>NZ_JBWBBW010000002.1:1982500-5617500 GCF_056106265.1 Nonomuraea sp. IBHARD001 | reverse complement strand
CGGGGTTTCCGGGGGTTCGGGCCAGGTCTGGAACACACTGTTGGGTCCTGAGGGAACGGACCGGTCGGGCCCGCTGAGGCGGGCTCGCTGTCTGTTGGAGCCTCATTCAGGGCCATCCTCCTGCCATACCAGCCGAGACGCGCATGTGTCTGGGTGTTGGTGGTGGGCCGGGTTTGGTTGCTGTTTGTTGTTTGAGATTTGCATAGTGGACGCGAGCATCTTTGTGGCCAAGTTTTTTAGGGCACACGGTGGATGCCTTGGCATCAGGAGCCGATGAAGGACGTGGAAGGCTGCGTTAAGCCTCGGGGAGTCGCCAATCAGACGTTGATCCGGGGATTTCCGAATGGGGAAACCTAGCACCAGTCATGTGGTGTTGCCTCCGCCTGAATGTATAGGGCGGTTGGTGGTAACGCGGGGAAGTGAAACATCTCAGTACCCGTAGGAAGAGAAAACAAGAGTGATTCCGTGAGTAGTGGTGAGCGAAAGCGGATGAGGCTAAACCGGGCATGTGTGATAGCCGGCAGGCGTTGCATGTCCGGGGTCGTGGGACCCTCTTGATCAGGCTGCCGCCTGGTCGGACAGTGATAAATCCTTTGGGTAGTCGAAGCCTCTGGGAAGGGGCGCCGTAGACCGTGAGAGCCGGGTAGGCGAAACCTTTTGGACTGTTTGAGGGGATCCCAAGTAGCACGGGGCCCGAGAAATCCTGTGTGAATCTGCCAGGACCACCTGGTAAGCCTAAATACTCCCTGATGACCGATAGTGAACAAGTACCGTGAGGGAAAGGTGAAAAGCGCCCCGGTGAGGGGTCGTGAAATAGTACCTGAAACCGTGTGCCTACAAGCCGTAGGAGCTTGCACCAGCTTGTCTGGTGTGTGATGTGACTGCGTGCCTTTTGAAGAATGAGCCTGCGAGTTATGGTGTGTGGCGAGGTTAACCCGTGTGGGGGAGCCGTAGCGAAAGCGAGTCTGAATAGGGCGTTTGAGTCGCATGCTGTAGACCCGAAGCGGAGTGATCTACGCATGGGCAGGTTGAAGCGAGGGTAAGACCTCGTGGAGGACCGAACCCACCAGGGTTGAAAACCTGGGGGATGACCTGTGTGTAGGGGTGAAAGGCCAATCAAACTCCGTGATAGCTGGTTCTCCCCGAAATGCATTTAGGTGCAGCGTCACGTGTTTCTTGCCGGAGGTAGAGCACTGGATGGCCGATGGGCCCGACAAGGTTACTGACGTCAGCCAAACTCCGAATGCCGGTAAGTGAGAGCGTGGCAGTGAGACTGCGGGGGATAAGCTCCGTAGTCGAGAGGGAAACAGCCCAGATCACCGACTAAGGCCCCTAAGCGTGTGCTAAGTGGGAAAGGATGTGGAGTCGCAGAGACAACCAGGAGGTTGGCTTAGAAGCAGCCACCCTTGAAAGAGTGCGTAATAGCTCACTGGTCAAGTGATTCCGCGCCGATAATGTAGCGGGGCTCAAGTACACCGCCGAAGTCGTGGCATTCACACTGCAAGGTGTGGATGGGTAGGGGAGCGTCGTGTGCTGCGGTGAAGCGGCAGAGTGATCTAGCCGTGGAGCGTACACGAGTGAGAATGCAGGCATGAGTAGCGAATCGAGGGTGAGAAACCCTCGCGCCGGATGACCAAGGGTTCCTGGGCCAGGCTAATCCGCCCAGGGTAAGTCGGGACCTAAGGCGAGGCCGACAGGCGTAGTCGATGGACAACGGGTTGATATTCCCGTACCCGCTTTAACGCGCCCATACTGAACCTCGTGATGCTAAGAGTCCTTAACCCCTCCTGTGACCTTCGGGTCTTGGTGGGGTGAACGCTCGGACCGATCGGGTAGTAGGTAAGCGATGGGGTGACGCAGGAAGGTAGTCCAGCCCAGGCGATGGTTGTTCCTGGGGTAAGCATGTAGGGCGAGACGTAGGCAAATCCGCGTCTTATTAAGCCTGAGGTGTGATGCCGAGCCGATTGTGGCGAAGTGGATGATCCTATGCTGCCGAGAAAAGCCTCTAGTGAGTGTTATGGCGGCCCGTACCCTAAACCGACTCAGGTGGTCAGGTAGAGAATACCAAGGCGATCGGGTGAACTGTGGTTAAGGAACTCGGCAAATTGCCCCCGTAACTTCGGGAGAAGGGGGACCTCTGCTGGTGATAGGCCTTGCGCCTGGAGCTGGTGGGGGTCGCAGTGGCCAGGGGGAAGCGACTGTTTACTAAAAACACAGGTCCGTGCTAAGTCGTAAGACGATGTATACGGACTGACGCCTGCCCGGTGCCGGAACGTTAAGGGGACCGGTTAGCGACGTAAGTCGCGAAGCTGAGAACTTAAGCGCCGGTAAACGGCGGTGGTAACTATAACCATCCTAAGGTAGCGAAATTCCTTGTCGGGTAAGTTCCGACCTGCACGAATGGCGTAACGACTTCCCCGCTGTCTCAACCGCAGACCCGGCGAAATTGCACTACGAGTAAAGATGCTCGTTACGCGCAGCAGGACGGAAAGACCCCGGGACCTTCACTACAGCTTGACATTGGCGTTTGGAACGTCTTGTGTAGGATAGGTGGGAGACTGTGAAGCTGTCACGCTAGTGGTGGTGGAGTCATTGGTGAAATACCACTCTGGTCGTTTTGAACGTCTAACCCTGGTCCGTGATCCGGATCGGGGACAGTGTCTGGTGGGTAGTTTAACTGGGGCGGTTGCCTCCTAAAGAGTAACGGAGGCGCCCAAAGGTTCCCTCAGCCTGGTTGGCAATCAGGTGTCGAGTGTAAGTGCACAAGGGAGCTTGACTGTGAGACTGACGGGTCGAGCAGGAGCGAAAGCTGGGACTAGTGATCCGGCGGTGGCATGTGGAAGCGCCGTCGCTCAACGGCTAAAAGGTACCCCGGGGATAACAGGCTGATCTTCCCCAAGAGTCCATATCGACGGGATGGTTTGGCACCTCGATGTCGGCTCGTCGCATCCTGGGGCTGGAGTAGGTCCCAAGGGTTGGGCTGTTCGCCCATTAAAGCGGTACGCGAGCTGGGTTTAGAACGTCGCGAGACAGTTCGGTCCCTATCCGCTGCGCGCGCAGGAGACTTGAAAGGAGCTGTCCCTAGTACGAGAGGACCGGGACGGACGAACCTCTGGTGTGCCAGTTGTTCCGCCAGGAGCACGGCTGGTTGGCTACGTTCGGAAGGGATAACCGCTGAAAGCATCTAAGCGGGAAGCTCGCCTTGAGATGAGGTCTCCCACCATGAGAGTGGGTAAGGCTCCCAGTAGACGACTGGGTTGATAGGCCGGAGGTGGAAGCACGGTAACGTGTGGAGCTGACCGGTACTAATAGGCCGAGGACTTGACCACAAAGCAAATGACTTTGGTTTCTGCAGCGCTCTGTTACTCTTCGCCGGGTCCGGAGCAGCGCGAAACCAAAGGTATTCTTGCCCGCGTCCACTATGCAATTCTGAAACCGCAAACAGCTTTGCCTGTTTGACAGTTTCATAGAGTTACGGCGGTTATAGCGTGGAGGAAACACCCGGTTACATTCCGAACCCGGAAGTTAAGCTCTACTGCGCCGATGGTACTGCACTCGGGAGGGTGTGGGAGAGTAGGTCGCCGCCGGACAATCTTTCGAAAAGGGCCACCCCGCCTGTGCGGGGTGGCCCTTTTTGCGTTGTGGCCTGCTTCCGGGGCGATGTAACGGCGGGTGGCGGAGTCGGCTGGAGGAGCGTGATGGAGGGGCGGGTGTGGTGACTGCGGTGGGCTCTGGTTGGCGGAGCCGTATGGGGAGGGTGTGTTTCTAGGTGTTGGGTGGGGTTGGGCGGGCTATGAAGGTGGCCCATTGGAGTCGGCCGCGGATGTGTTCGAGGTGGGCGCGGCGGGTGGTGGTGAGGAAAGCACGCAGGGCGGGGGCTTCGGGGGAGGTGGGGTTGGCGTGGAGCCAGGTGGTGATGTTCCACCATTGGTGTGCCACGTAGCGGTCCCAGTCGTGCAGGTCGGCGGCCACGAATTCGACGACTTCGAAGCCGGCCTCGGTGAAACGTTCGGCGGTTTCCCAGAGGGTGGTGAAAGTGCCTGGGGCGATTTGCGTGGCGGTCAGGAGGTCGGGGGTTGGTGGGGTATCCCAGAAGCACTCGCCGACCAGGATGACGCCGGTGGGCTTGAGGGCGGCACGCATGAGGTCGAGGGTTCCGGCGAGGCTGTTGCCTATCCAGGTGGCGCCTATGCAGGACACGTAGTCGAAGGTGGCCGGTTCCGGCTCGTATGCGGCGGCGTCGCCTTGGACGAAGGTGAGGCTGGAGCTGACGTCCAGTTCGGCGGCTCGGGCGTGAGCTGCGGCGAGAAAGACGTCGCTCAGATCGACGCCGACGCCACGCGTGCCGTACTGGGCCGCCCATCGAGCCAGGAGCTCGCCTTTCCCGCAGGCCAGGTCGAGGTGGCGGGAGCCAGCCGGCGGGCGGCAGATCTGGCCGAGAAGGTCGAACTTGGCTTCGCTGAACGGGTTGAGTACGCGGTGATCGGACTCGGCTATTTCATGGAAGCGGAGAGACATGGGGGCATGGTCGTTGATGGGAGGTAAGCGGGGCGACTGATTTATTGGGTCAGACCTTCGCCTTCGCCTTCGCCTTGCTTTCGCTTTCGCTTTCGCTTTCGCTTTCGCTTTCGCTTTCGCTTTCGCTTTCGCTTTCGCTTTCGCCTTCGCCTTCGCCTTGCTTTCCGTCGGTGGGGTGGGGGGTGTTGGCTGGGGGCGGCTCGTTTCTGGGGTTCCTGAAGGTGTGCTGGAGGTTAGTGGGGGTGGTGGGGCTGGGGTTGGGTTTCTGGTTTTGGTGGTGTGGGTGTGTGGTTCTTTGGGGTTTGTCTTGGCGAGTGGATGTGGGGCGGTGGTGTTGTGGTGGGCTTCTGAGCAGGTGTGGCTTGGTGGGGTGGGGTGGCATTTGGTGCTGTTCGGTTTGGGGGGTGGTGGATGGGCCTGGGGCTTGGGGCGCGTGGCACTGCGGCGGCTTGCTAGGCTGGAGGGGCCGGGCCACCCCCTCCGCGGGTGGCCTTCGTCGCGTAGAGCCAAGCCGGGCGATCCATGTGATCCTGGCCTTACGGACTGCGACGCCAAGGCGGCGATCAGCCACGGTGGACCGTAGCGTTGGAGCACGGGTCCGCTGAGTGAGCCAACGAATGGACCAGAAGTGAACAGAGACAACGGACGGGACGGCGAAGGCCGCCGCGAAGAGCGCGGTCAGCGCGAAGGGGGCAGCCAGCGCGACGGCGGCCAGCGCGAGGGAGGCCAGGGGAGCCGCGAGGGCGGCCAGGGAGGCGGTCCGAGGCGCACCTACGGGTCGCGCGACGACCGGCCGTCCGGAGGCGAGCGCTCCTCGGGCGGGTACCGCGGCGGCGACCGGGGTGGAGATCGCGGTGGGTACCGTGGCGGCTCCGGCGGGGGGGACTCGCGGGAGCGTGGCGGTCGTCCGTTCCAGGATCGTGACTCTCGGGGCTATGCCAGCCGGGATGACCGGGGGGCTTCTGGCGGGTACCGGGATCGGCCGTCCTCTGGTGGGGGCGGGTATCGGGGGCGGGATGACCGGCCTTCCGGTGGCGGTGGCTTCCGCGGGCGTGACGATCGGCCGTCCTCTGGTGGCGGTGGGTTCCAGCGTCGTGATGATCGGCCCTCGGGTGGGTTCCGTGGGCGTGACGATCGGCCTTCCGGGGGGTATCAGGGGCGGGATGACCGGCCTTCCGGCGGCGGCGGGTTCCGTGGGCGTGATGATCGGCCGTCCTCTGGTGGCGGTGGGTTCCAGCGTCGTGACGATCGGCCGTCTGGTGGTTACCAGGGGCGCGATGATCGTGGGAATCGCGGGCGTGACGATCGGCCGTCCGGCGGGTTCAGGGATCGGCCCTCTGGTGGGGGCTTCCGTGACCGTGACGATCGGTCGTCCGGTGGCGGATATCGGGATCGGCCGTCCTCTGGTGGGGGCGGGTTCCAGCGTCGTGATGATCGGCCCTCGGGTGGGTTCCGTGGACGTGACGATCGGCCTTCCGGGGGGTATCAGGGGCGGGATGACCGGCCTTCCGGCGGCGGCGGGTTCCGTGGACGGGATGATCGGCCCTCCGGTGGTTACCAGGGGCGCGATGATCGTGGATTCCGCGGGCGTGACGATCGGCCGTCCGGTGGTGGGTTCCAGCGTCGTGACGATCGGCCTTCCGGTGGCGGCGGGTTCCGTGGGCGGGACGACCGGCCTTCCGGTGGCGGTGGGTATCAGCGTCGCGATGATCGGCCCTCTGGTGGCGGCGGGTACCGCGATCGTCCTTCTGGCGGTGGCGGGTTCCGGGATCGGGATGATCGTGGGCCGCGCCGTGAGGGCGGGTACGAGCGTCGGGACGACCGTGGGGGCCAGGAGCGCGGCGACCGCAGGCCGTTCCAGAACCGCGACGAGCGGGGATACGCCAGTCGCGACGATCAGCCGTCCAGCGGGTACCAGCGTCGTGACGACCGGCCCTCCGGCGGGGGCGGGTATCGCGATCGGCCTTCCGGCGGCGGCGGTGGCTTCCGTGATCGGCCGTCCTCTGGTGGAGGCGGGTTCCGTGATCGGCCTTCCGGTGGTGGCGGGTTCCGGGATCGGGATGACCGTGGGCCGCGTCGTGAGGGCGGGTACCAGGGGAGCGGGCCTCGTGAGGAGCGGCCGTTCAGCTCGTCGCGGGCGAGGTATGGCAGGCCGGAGCAGGAGCACCAAGAGGCCGAGGCGCCTCAGCGGGAGCGCCTGCCCGAGCTCGCGCCCGACATCACGACGGACGAACTGGAGAAGGAGGTACGCGACGAGCTGCGTTCCCTCCCCGGCGACCTGTCGGACCTGGTCGGCAAGCACCTCGTCGCCGCCGAGCGCGCACTGGGCGAGGACGACCCGGATCGGGCTTATGAGCACACGAAGGTCGCCCGGCGTTTCGCGGCGCGTATCGGCGTGGTGCGGGAGGCTTCGGGCATCGTCGCCTACCGGGCCGGGCACTTCTCGGAGGCGCTGAGCGACCTTCGGGCGGCGCGGCGCCTGACGGGTTCCGACGCGTACTTGCCGATCATGGCGGACTGCGAGCGCGGCATGGGGCGCCCCGAGCGGGCGCTCGACCTGGTACGTTCGCCCGAGGCCGAGCGCCTGGACCGGGCCGGACGTATTGAGCTGGCGATCGTCGAGTCCGGCGCGCGTCGCGACCTTGAGCAGAACGACGCCGCCGTCGTCACCCTCCAGCGCCTGCCCGAGCTGCGCGACCCGCAGCCCAAGCCGTGGTCGGCTCGCCTGGCCTTCGCCTACGCCGATGCTCTGGCCGCGGCCGGGCACGAGGAGGCGGCGACGGACTGGTTCGGGCGCGCGATGGCGTTCGACGAGGACGGCGAGACGGAGGCGGCCGAGCGCTATGCGGAGCTGACCGGCGCCGTCATCGAGGACCTGGAGGAGGACGAGGACGACTCCGAGTTCGACGACTCCGAAGAGGACGAGGTGGACGACGATCTGGCTCCCGAGCTGATCGCCCCCGACTCCGAGCCTTCGGATTCCTCGGATTCCTCGGAGGAAGAGGCGTCGGAGCCGGAGAGCGCTGCGCCGGTCGACCAGGGCGACATCCTGGGCGAGTCGGTGGCGAACACTCCCACGACCGACACCTCCCTCGACCTGGACGACGAGGACGAGCACCCCGAACCCCTCGACACCGACGGTGACGAGGCCGCGATCGAGGAGGCGCCGAAGGTCGGTGTCGGCCCGGCCTTCATCGAGCCCAACTTCGGCGACGTCCTCGACGAGGACGAGTCGGACGCCGAGCCCGCCCAGAAGCCCAAGAAGGACGCCTAACCGCTGTCATGCCCTGCCGTACTCCTTTTGAGGGGTACGGCAGGGCATGGTGCGTTATGGGGATACGCGGTCTAGCCAGTGGAGGATGCCCGCGACGTTCGAAGGGGCGCCGCTGAGCAGTTCGAACTGTTCGGCGGTTTCGTCGCCCTCCTTGAGTGCGGCGTAGCGTTCCTTGGTACGGTCGCGGACCATGGCCACCGCGTGGTCGAGGTCGAGGCCCTCGGCGCGGGCCTGTTTGGTGAGGTCGACCCATACTTTGAGTTCTTCGGCGGATCGGTCGAGGGTCTGTTCGACGTCGCCTACCGGGCCGTAGTGGCTGAACAGCAGGCGTTGTGGTCCCAACGCCTGGAACAGGGCGATCGAGTCGAGTGCCGTCTGCAGGTCGAAGTCCGGCGGCGGGGTCGCGGGACGCAGATCACCGGTTTCCGGCATGTATACGCCTGCGGCGTCCCCGACGTAGAGGTCGCCGGTGTGGGAGTCGATGAGGCCTACGTGGTGTTTGGCGTGGCCCGGGGAGTAGTGGCTGCTCAGCGTGCGGCCGTTGCCCAGGTCCACGGCTCCGGTGTCGCCCAGTGCGCGGATTCTGGCCACGTCGGTCGGGGTCAGCTCGCCGAACAGGGTGTCGAGGCGGTCTCCCCAGACCATACGGGCGCTTTTCATCAGGCGTGAGGGGTCTGCGAGGTGCCTTGCCCCCTTTTCGTGGACCACGATTTCGGCTTGGGGGAAGAAACCGGCGATGTCGCCCACTCCGCCCGCGTGGTCGAGGTGGATGTGGGTCACCACGACGGTCGCGAGGTCGTCCGGTCCGACGCCGAGCGAGGCCAGGGCGTCGCGTACTACGGGGGCTGATGTTGATGTGCCCGTTTCGACCAGGCAGGGGCGATCCCCCAAGATCAAATATCCGGCCGTGATCCCGGCGAATCCGGCCATCCGCGTGTCGATTTCGTAGACGTCGCCGCCGAGCGCGGTGATGTTGTCCACAGTCACCTCAGTACCGTCCTCACGCCTCCACAGAACGGCATTCGAGCCGTTCCGGCCTTGCTCCATCGTAAAGAGTGGTCTCCCGTTCACCACGAACGACAGGAGGGTCACATGGATCGCAACGAGATCGTGCTGGTCGGCCGCCTTTCCGACATCCCTGAACAACGCCCGATGCCCAGCGGCGACACCCTCACACTGTGGCGTGTCATCGTTCGCCGCAAGCCAGGTCGCCGCGGGTCGCCGGTCGACACCATCTGGTGTTCCACCTTCGATCCGGAGGTGGCCGCAGTTCTCGAACGGCTGGCGCCTCGAGAGCCGGTGGAGGTGCTGGGGGCGTTGCGCAGCCGGATCTCGGGGCCGGCCGGGGCCAAGCGGTGGCGCTTCGAGGTGGAGGCGCGGGCTGTGCGGCTGGTGGAGGCCTCGGAGGAGGCCGATGTCGATGACGATGTCGATGTCGTGGTGCCGTTGCCTCGGGTGGCTGGGGATCTGGCGGGTGGTGGCGCTGGGGCTGGGGAGCCCCTGGCTGTGGGGGAGGGGCTGCGGGTGGTGGGGGCTCGGCGAGGTGGTGAAGGAGCCGGCGCGGTCGTCGGTGGGGTGGCGGGTGACGGGAGGGAGGTGGCGCAGGCTGTCGTCGGGGCGGTTCAGGCCATGGAGGTGTTGGGGGGAGGCGGGCAGGCCGTGGGGGGTGATGCTGTGGAGGGGGTGGCGGGCGTTCGAGGGGATGAAGGGGAGTCGCCGCCTAAGGCCTCCGGCCGTCCGTTGGGGCGTGCGCTCGACCTCCTGGCGTCCGCTTTCGCTCAGCGTTCGGGAGGGCTTCGTATGTAGGGGCCGGCTTTGGGTGTGCGTTGGTGTGTGGCCCGCGTGAGGTTGGAACTTGCGTGGCTCGCGTGTGTTGGGGAGTTGTCGTGGGCTGGTGGGGGCGATGCCCTTGGCTGGGTGTCGCCTTCTCCCCTTCCAGGTCAGATGCTTCGCGCATCCGGTGTGCGCTTGACGCATTCTCTGGGAGGCGGCAGGGCCTGTGGTGGGGGAGGCTGGTCGTATGTCGTGATGGCGGCTTGGGCCTGGCGATGAGGTTCGGGACGAGGTGGACATGCCGCTGGGCTGAGCGAAGGGTGTGCGACCTCCGAGACACGCCGTGTGACTTCCTAGGTGCGGTGTGTGGCTGCGTCACGGACGCCGATGTGGCCATGCTCGTGGCATGTTTGGCTCTTTCTGGCCGCGTAGTCCGGTTCTTGCCGCGTAGCTCGGGCGGGCTTCCAACTGCTGTGTTGTACAGCCTCGTGTGGCGTTTGTCTGGTGGCGCTTGGCTGCACAGCAGGCGCTCCGCGCGGTTGTCGCAACCCAGGTCGTCTCGGATGTCGTCGAGTGCGGTGGTGGCGGTCGAGACGTCGTCGGGTCTTGCGGTCAGCCGGGCGGAGAGGCCGAACGTGCTGCTAGCTGATGGCGAATGTGCGTAGGACGAGGCCTGTTCGGGGCTTGGGGCCGAAGGATGTGGATTTGCGTGGTACTCGTTCGCCTAGGGCGGCCACGGCCAGGACGTCGTCGACCTTCAGCGGGCTGAGGATGACGGCCGTGCCGCCGCTTTCCTTGGCCATGGTCGTTGCCGCCTGGGCGTCGTGATGGACGATGCGTACCGTTTCTTCGTTGTCGTGCATGCCCCAGACCTTTGGCATGACGAACTCGGTGAGGATGGAGGTGTTGAGCGAGTTCCAGCGTTCGGAGTGTGCTGGGGGCATGGCGTGGGCGAGTTGCATGGGGTCGGGGTCCACCATCAGGTGCACGCCGTTCTGGCCGGTCAGCAGGAACGCCGGGCCGCTCGCGGATGCCAGTGCTGCCAGTCCTGCCTCGAGGTCGTCGAAGTCGTGCACCTGCCATGAGCCCTTGGCGCGTGCCACGGCTTCTTCCAGGGGAAGCGTCGGCAGTACACGGTGAATGGCCTTGAGGTCCGGCGGGTAGGCGGCTGAGTCGACCAGCAGTGCCAGTCCGAAATCCCATGGCGCTCGGGCGACCGGCGTGTGACCCGACGCTGCCCGATCCGAGGTGTCGGGATTCGACGGTCCGGAGTTGGAGGTCGGGAGGGCGTGCTGGCGGGCCTGGAGGGCGCGGTAGGTGGCGTACCTGTGGTGGCCGTCGGCGATCAAGGCTTGGCGGTTGTGCAGGTCGGCGTTGACCAGGTCGATCTCGGCCGGGGCGGTGACGGCCCACAGGCGGTGGTGCAGGCCGTCTTCCGTGTGCAGGTCCAGGAGGGGGGTACGCGTGGTGGCGACCTCGTCGACGAGGTGGGTGGCGGGGCCGCCGCCGCCGTAGAGGAGGAAGATCGGCTCCAGGTTCGCCTGGGTGGTGCTCATCAGGGCCAGACGGTCGGCCACGGGGCCGGGCATGACGTCTTCGTGGGGGAGGACGATGCCTTGTTCGGGAGCGGCCAGGCAGACGTCGCCTATGAGGCCGCGCTGGAACACGCCGGGTCCCGACTGCTCGTACACGTACAGGGCCGCCTCGGCGTCCGCTGCCAGGACGCCGGAGGCCAGCCAGGCGCGCAACGTGTCGCGGGCTTCGCCGTACTTTGCGTCGGGCGCGGTGGTCGGGGTGGACGCGGGGTCAGTGCTGGTGGCGGGTGTGTCGCCGGAGGTGGGGGCGGTGTCGGTGGGGTGGGAAGGAGGGGGTGTCGGCGGGCCGGGCGTCGGTGTGGGGTGGGGCGGCTGGGTGGGGCGTTGGTGGAGGTGGCCCGGAAGGATCAAGCGGACGACGTTGTTGGGGTGGGAGTCCAGCAAATGTTGGATGTCGCGGTCGGAGATCAGGTCGTAGGGGGGCGAGGTCACCTGGGCCGGGTCGGGAACGGCGAAACGTACGCCACGGAACGGGCGCAGCATCAGCCCATCGGGTATCGGCAGTTCAGGAGTCGCCATACCGGGCATGCTCCCATAAAGGTCTGAAACTTCCAGGGACTGCCCCAACGGTGCAGCGGTGCCCGGTTCGTCAGGGAATCGAGCGGAACTGTCGTCGGTCGATGAAGGAGGCCTCACACATGATCCAAGGAGCTGGCGGACCTGGCGATTCCCCCGGTGCTGAATCCGGGGCTCCTGTTGGGGATGTCTATGACTGGTACCAACGCGGAGTCAAGCTGCTCAAGGAGGGAAGCCCCGCCGCCGCGGCGGCACTGCTGGAGCGGGCGGCCGAGGCCGAGCCCGACTCGCGCAGCATCCGGGAGGCGCTGGCACGCGCCCAGTTCAACTCCAGGCGCTACGAGGAGGCCGTGCACAGTTTTCGGCTGATCGTCAGCGCGAACCCGTCGGAGGACTACGCCTACTTCGGCCTCGGCATGGCCCTGTGGCGTACGGGCGACATGGAGGGCGCACAGGAGCCGCTCGCCATCGCCGTCGCCATGCGGCCCGATGCCCGGCATTACGTCACGGCGCTGAAGAGTGTACGAGCGACTTTGCGTGCACGCCGGGCTATGTGAGAGGCGCTTTGTGGAGTCGGGTGGGGAGGGGCTTAAGGTCTCGCCGCTGGGTGTTGTGCGCGGAGTGTGAGATGGGATGTGAGATGGGTGATGGCGAGGCGCTCACGCGTGAAATCGGGGCGGACTGACGTCGCGTACGGGTGAGTGCGCGGGCGTGTGTGGGGCGCGCGTCCATGCATGGCCTGGTTGGCGGGGTTTTGACGGGTCCTGCGTCGCTTATGCAGGGTTTGCAAGGGTGTGTGGAATTGGCGGCGTGCGCTGCTTGTCTGCTGCTCGTTGTTTGGCGCTGGGGCGCGTGGGCGGGCATTGCGCGTACTGGGGTCGCTCTAGCGTGTGGCGAATTCGAGTGGGGTTGTGCCGGGCTTCCGGGGGCGTGGTGAGCTCCCGTTGCGTGGGGCAGGTTGAGCTGGTGTGGCGCGCAGAGGCGTTGTGTGGGGTTTGTCGCCTCGGGGGGCGTGGAGGTGGAGCTGTTTGCGCGAGCGTTGCTCACACGAGGGCGGGGCGGGTCGGGTGGTGCGTTGCGCTTTAGTGGGGAGCGGTGTGGTTGGGGAAGGGAGGGGCTGGGATGCTCGTGGTGGTTGGGGTGAAGGTGAGAGATGGGGGTTTGTGATGGGAGTGGATGGCGTGGTGTTGGTTGAGGGGTATGACACCTTGTTGCTGGACTTGGATGGGGTGGTCTATCTCGGGCCTCGGGCTGTGGTGGGGGTGCCTGCGGCGTTGGCTGAGGCTGGGAGGCGGGGGGTGCGGTTGGCGTATGTGACGAACAATGCGTCTCGTACGCCGGGGGCCATTGCTGAGCACTTGACGGCTTTGGGGGTTCCGGCGGCGGCTGAGGATGTGGTGACCAGTGCTCAGGCGGCGGCCAGGGTTGTGGCTGAGCGCGTGGAGCCGGGGGCGGCCGTGCTGGTCGTTGGGGGGATGGGTTTGCGGCAGGCGCTCAGGGCGCGGGGGCTCAGGCCGGTGAGTACGGCTTTGGAGGCGCCGGTCGCGGTCGTGCAGGGGATTGCGCCTGACTTGTCCTATGGGTTGTTGAGCGAGGGGACGCTGGCCGTTCGGCGGGGTGCGCTGTATGTGGCGGCCAATGCCGATACGACCATGCCTACGGGGAGAGGCGAGTTGCCGGGCAATGGGGCCATGGTCCGGGTGATCGCGACTGCGACGGGGGTGGAGCCGATCGTGGCGGGGAAGCCTGAGACGCCGTTGCATCGGGAGTCGATGGTGCGTACGGGGGCGAGTAGGCCGTTGGTGGTGGGGGATCGGCTGGATACCGATGTTGAGGGGGCGTTCAATGCGGGGGTGGACTCGCTGCTGGTGCTGACCGGTGTCGCCACCGTGTCGGATGTGTTGCGGGCCAGGCCTGAGCATCGGCCCACGTATGTGGCCAACGGCCTGGCTGCCCTGCATGTGCCGTACCCGGAGGTGCGTCGGGAGGGTGGGGGCTGGGTGTGTGGTGGGTGGCGGGCGTGGTGGGAGTACGGGCGGGTGTTGGTCGAACAGGTGGACGGAGGCGGCGAGCCGATCGACGGGGTGCGTGCGGCCTGTGCTGCCGTGTGGGAGGCGGTGGGGGAGGGGCAGGCCAGTGAGGAGGCGGTGAAGGAGGCCGTGGGGCTCTTGGGCGAGGCGGACAGCCGGTAGCTGGGGCGGGCCGGAGGGGAGGGGGCGTAGGTGGGAGAGGTTTGGGGTGATGGGGAGGGTTGGGGGCGGGAGGTGGGGAATACGGGGCACATGGTGTTCGGGAAGAAGCATGATGAGTCGGTTGCGACGACGCAGTACCAGATGCGGGAGAAGCTGGTCTCGTTCGGCGATGACTTCTGGATCGAGAACGGGCTCGGGCAGAAGGTGTACAAGGTCGATGGGAAGGCGTTGCGGCTGCGGGAGACGCTGGTCGTCGAGGATGTCGACGGTGGTGAGTTGTTGCGGGTACAGGGCAAGATGTTCTCGCTGCGGGATGCCATGAGGATCGAGCGCGGCGATCGGACTGTGGCGACTTTGCGGAAGGCGCTGATCGGGTTCAGGGATCGCTTCACGGTTGAGTTGGAGGCGGGCGGTGAACTGCATGCCAAGGGGGACTTCGTCGATCATGAGTACGAGATCACGCGGGATGGTGATGTCGTCGCCACGGTGTCCAAGCGCTGGCTGAGGGTGCGGGACACCTATGGGGTGTCGATCGCGGCAGGCCAGGACGATCTGCTCATCCTGGCGATCGCGGTCTGCATCGACGCCATCAGCCACGACGACGACCGCTGAGGCCAGCGCATTTCGGTAGCCCGGTAGCTTCTGAAGCCCGAATGCCTGAAGTCTGCGCGGGCACTTGCCTGCGGAGCCGCAGGACGCCCATGGAGCCCGGCGCCCTCGAAGTCTGGGACTGCGAAGCTCATCCGGGCATCTGCTTCTCAAAGCACCCAGCAAAACGCGGAAGGCGTCAGCCGGGAGGCCACGTTTGTCTAGGCCGCACGACGCGTTGCTGGAGTGGCGGCTCACTTGTTGGGAGCTCCAGGACAAGGCCGCGCACGGCGGCCATTCGCCCCAGCGTGCCCGAGAAGCCGAGAACCGTGCCCGAGAAGCCGAGAACGCTGAAGCCCACCCCGACGCCTGCTCCTGAAGCCCCACACATGACGACCGCTGAGCTGAGCGCCTCCGACAGCCCCGCATGTCGCCGTTGAGATGCGTTGTCCGAGCCGGTCGAAAGAAAGAGCCCGCCCAGGATGATCATCCCGGAAGCCCTTCATGACGCCCGTTGAAGTCCACCCTCCGGACACCCGTGAACCCTGGAAGCCCCGCTCCCTACAGCAGTCGCCGTAGCCGCAGCAGGTCCCCGAAGCTGGCGTCTACCTTGACGCGGCCGCTGAGGAGGGCTCGGGCCATGTCGAGTTCTCCGTCCACCAGTGCGATCAGGTCGTCGCTGGCCATGGTGAGCTTGACGTCGGCGGGGCGGCCGTCGGTGGGCGGGGTGTCGTGGAACGGGTCGAGGCCGCCTTGGTGCAGCCTGCCGTAGAACATCAGGTCGAGGTCGGAGATGCGGGCGCTGAGCGTGCGTTCGACGACGTGCTTGGCCCTGCTCTCCTCGTCGATCTCGTCGAACTGGGCCACCAGCTTGTCCAGCGCGGCCCGGCACTCCTCGACGGTCGCCATAGATGATGATCCTTTCGGGTGTGGTGCGCCTGTGTCCACGGAACGTCCGCTGTCTACGGAAGGTAGCGTTCCACATGAGGACCATGGGAAATCCGGCGCGCTCCAGAAGGTCAACGTATGGCGAGGCCGCCAAGGTGCCTGGAGAGCGCGGGTCCGCTACCGTCGAGGCGATGGACGTGGCACGCGATGGGGGACGCATGGCTGAGCAGACCGGCGACGAGCGGGTCGACGCGGTGGTGCGGGGGCTCGGCGCGCTGGCGGAGCTGCCGGTGTACGGGCATGTCGAGGTCTTCGAGGCGGCCTTCGCCGGCCTGGAGTCTGCGCTCGGCTCGATAGAGGATCACGGGCAGCCTCCAGCGCCTGGGCCGGGACCGCAGCCGTTGATGGGTCACGCCCAGCCTCCGGTGCCGAGACCTGGACCACATCCGAACGCGTCGCCACGCCCTCTGAACGATCACAGCCAGCCTCCACCGCCCCACCCCACCGCCCCACCTCGCCCACTGGACGACCACGACCAGCGCGCAGCAGCAGGGGACACGCGACCGTGAGCCGGCGGGTCAGGCTGGACAGTGAGCTTGTGCGTAGAGGGCTGGCCAGGTCGAGGGAGCAGGCGGGCAGGCTCATCGACGAGGGGCGTGTGGCCGTGGCTGGGCAGGTGGCCAAGAAGGCGGCGTCGCAGGTCGACACGGCGGTCGCCATCGTGGTGAGCGAGGCCGCCGAAGGCCCGGACTACGTCTCGCGCGGTGCGCACAAGCTGCTGGGGGCGTTGGCCGCCTTCGAGAGTCTGGACGTACGGGGACGGCGTTGCCTGGACGCGGGCGCCTCGACGGGTGGGTTCACCGATGTGCTGTTGCGGGGCGGTGCGGCGCATGTGCTGGCGGTCGACGTGGGGTACGGGCAGCTGGCCTGGTCGTTGCGGACCGACGAGCGGGTGACGGTGATGGAGCGTGTGAACGTTCGCGACCTCACCCCGGAGCTGGTCGGGGAGCCGCCGACGCTGGTGGTGGGCGATCTGTCGTTCATCGCGCTGCGGCTGGTCCTTCCGGCGCTGGCGGCCTGCGCCGCGGCGGAAGCCGACTTCGTGATGCTGGTCAAGCCGCAGTTCGAGGTGGGCAAGGACCGGGTGGGAGCGGGTGGCGTCGTTCGCGATCCGGAGCTGCGGGCGCAGTCCGTCCGTGACGTGGCGGCCTCGGCCAAGGAGCTGGGCCTGGCCGTACGCGGGGTGACCGCCAGTCCGCTGCCGGGCCCTTCGGGCAATGTGGAGTACCTCATCTGGCTGGGCAAGGGCGAGGGCGCACCGGCGCTTGACGACGACGAGACCGAGGCGGCGATCGTCCGAGCCGTCGCCGAAGGCCCGCAGTGACCCCCGCAACCCGCCACCACTTCGCGAACGAAGGCAGCCCGTGAACAGACTCCTCGCGAACGAAGCCCACCAGTGAGCCCGGTGATGAGCCCAGTGAACAGACCCCTCGCGAAGGAAGGACACCAGTGAACAGAACCGTCCTGGTCACCGTGCACACCGGACGCGGGGCGGCGGTCGACAGTGCGCGGCGGGTGATCCACCGCCTGCTGGAGGCCGGGATCAGGGTACGGGTGCTGGAGGAGGAGGCCGAGGCCGTCGGCTGTCCGGGTGTCGAGGTGGTGTGCTGCGAGCCGGACGCGACGAAGGACGCCGAGTTGATCATTGTGCTCGGCGGCGACGGCTCGCTGCTGCGTTCGGCCGAGATCGCCAGACCGGCGGGCACGCCGCTGCTCGGGGTGAACCTCGGGCATGTCGGCTTCCTGGCCGAGGCCGAGGTGGACGACCTGGACGAGGCGGTCGACTGTGTGGTCGAAGGCCGCTACGACGTCGAGGAGCGCATGACGCTGGAGATCACCGCCAGGACCAACGGCAGGCTGGTCGCCGACACCTGGGCGCTGAACGAGGCCACGGTGGAGAAGCGCGATCGCATGCTGGAGGTCGTCGCCGAGGTCGACGGGCGGCCGTTGTCACGCTGGGGCTGCGACGGGGTGATCTGCGCGACGCCTACCGGGTCGACCGCGTATGCGTTCTCGGCGGGCGGGCCGGTCGTGTGGCCGGAGGTGGAGGCGCTGCTCATGGTGCCGATCAGCGCGCACGCCCTGTTCGCCAAGCCGCTGGTGGTCTCGCCGCGCTCCACGCTCGCGGTCGAGATCCTGCCCGACACGCCCGGCGGCGTCCTGTGGTGCGACGGCCGCCGCCGTTTCGACCTGCCGTCCGGCACGCGGATCGAGGTACGCAGGTCGGAGCTCGCTGTACGGCTGGCCCGGCTGCAGCGGGTCGAGCCGTCGGGCGCGCCGTTCACCGACAGGCTGGTCGCCAAGTTCGAGCTACCCGTGCAAGGCTGGCGCGGTCGCGTACGTCCGTGAACCACGCCGCGAGTGGTCACGTGCGCTCGTGAACTGCGTCGGGGGCAGGAGGCACGCCCGTGAACCACATCGCGAGCGGGCGCGCACGCCCCTGAACCACGCCGCAGGAGGGTGCGTCCTTGGGCCAACGGACGCGGATGCGCGTAGGATCTGATGCGCACAGGTGTTCGGAGTCGTTGAAGGACGGGAGAGGCCAGTGCGACCCAGGGTCGAGGAGGTGCGCATCCAGGGGCTCGGCGTCATCGACGAGGCCGTCCTGGAGCTGTCGCCCGGGTTCAACGTGGTCACGGGCGAGACCGGAGCGGGCAAGACGATGGTCGTGACCGGCCTCGGCCTGCTGTTCGGCGGTCGCGCCGACCCCAACCGGGTGCGTCCGGGAGCCGACAAGGCCACCGTCGAGGGCACGCTGGTCATCCAGGCGGGCGGCCGGGTGGCCCAGCAGGTCGAGGACGTCGGCGGTGAGATCGAGGAGGGCGAGCTGATCATCTCGCGCACGGTCTCGGCCGAGGGGCGTTCCCGGGCCTGGCTCGGCGGGCGCACGGTGCCGGTCGGCACGCTGACGTACCTCGCCGACGATCTGGTGGCCGTGCACGGGCAGATGGATCAGCAGCGCCTGCTGCAGCCCGCGCGCCAGCGTGCCTCGCTCGACCGTTACGCGGGCGAAGACCTCGTCAAGCCGCTGCGCGCCTACGAGCAGGCCTACAAACGCCACAAGCAGGTCGCCGCGTTGCTGGAGGAGCTGACCACCAAGGCCAGGGAGCGGGCACAGGAGGCCGACATGCTCCGCTTCGGCCTCGAGGAGATCGAGAAGGCGGACCCCAAGGCGGGCGAGGACGCCGACCTGCGCGAGGAGGAGGAGCGCCTGTCGCATGCCGACGCCCTGCGCGGCGCCGCCACCACCGCGCACACCGCGCTGCTCGGCGACCCGATGAGCGGCCCGGAGGCGCTGCAGGACGCCGTGTCCCTGCTGGGCATGGCGCGCAGTGCGATCGAGGCCGTGCGCGACTACGACCCGCAGCTCGCCTCGGTGGCCGACCGGCTGGCCGAGGCCGGATACCTGGTCGCCGACGTGGCCACCGACCTGGCCGCCTACGCCGAGTCGGTCGAGGCCGACCCGGCCAGGCTGGCCGTCGCCCAGGAGCGGCGCGCGCTGCTGGCCGGCCTCAGCAGGAAGTACGGCCTGGACACCACCGCCGTGCTGGCCTGGGCCCGGCAGGCCGCCGAGCGGCTGGGCGAGCTGGAGGGCGACGACGACACGATCGGCGAGCTGGAGCGCGAGCGCGAGGAGCTCGCCGTACGGCTGGGCGAGCTGGCGGCCGAGCTCACCCGCATCCGCACCGGCGCCGCCGACAGGTTCGGGCAGGCGGTCACCGACGAGCTGACCGCCCTGGCGATGCCGCATGCCAGGGTCGTGGTGCAGCTGGCGCTGGCGGCAGAGTTCGGGCCTGAGGGGCTGGACGAGGTGGAGCTGCGCATGGCGGCGCATCCGGCGGCGCCGCCGCTGCCGCTGGGCAAGGGCGCCTCCGGCGGTGAGCTCAGCCGCGTGATGCTGGCCATCGAGGTGGTGTTCGCGGGCGCCGACCCGGTGCCGACGTTCGTGTTCGACGAGGTCGACGCCGGGGTGGGTGGTAAGGCGGCGGTCGAGATCGGCAGGCGGCTGGCCAGGCTGGCGCGCACCGCGCAGGTGATCGTCGTGACCCATCTGCCGCAGGTGGCGGCCTTCGCCGACCAGCATCTGGTGGTGGAGAAGGCCCAGGACGGCAGTGTGGTGCGCAGCGGCGTCGTCACGCTGGATCACGGCGGCCGGGTCCGCGAGCTGAGCCGGATGCTGGCCGGTTTGGAGGATTCCGAGCTGGGCAGGGCGCACGCCGAGGAGCTCTTGGAGATCGCCTCAGCCGAAAGGTGAGGCCGGGCGGGAGGGCGCCCCGGCCTGCCGAGGGGGGCGGGAGCCATAAGTGATCTTGCGTGACATATCTGACACGCCGCGCAGTGCGCGACCTGCCGGGTCTCCCACTCTGGCAGGATGGTCTTGATGAAGGTTCCGGGGAGAGGGATACCGGGCCTCCGCGGCAGGAAGGTCAACGACCTTCCCGGTGTCACGGCAGTGGCAAGAGTCGATCGCAGGACGAAGAGGCTGACCAAGCGCCTCAAGTCTGGTGAAATCGCGATTATCGACCATGTCGACGTGGACCGGGTCAGCGCGGAGGCGCTCGTGGCGTGCGGCGCCGCGGCCGTGGTCAATGTGGCCGCGGGCATCAGCGGCCGCTACCCCAACATGGGCCCCCAGATCCTGATCGACGCGGGCGTGCCGTTCGTCGACAACGCGACGGGCGAGCTGTTCGAGCGGGTCAAGGACGGCGACACGATCCGCCTGCACGAAGGCGTCGTCTACCTCGACGACGAGGTCGCGGGCAAGGGCGAGGAGCAGAGCGCCGAGTCCGTCGAGGCCGCCATGGCCGAGGCGAGGGCCGGGCTCTCGGTGCAGATCGAGGCTTTCGCCGTCAACACCATGGAGTACGTCCGCCGCGAGCGCGAGCTGCTCATCGACGGCGTCGGCGTGCCGCAGATCCGCACCCAGATGGAGGGCAGGCACGTCCTCATCGTGGTGCGCGGCTACCACTACAAGGAAGACATCGCCACCCTGCGCCCCTACATCAGGGAGTTCAGGCCGGTCCTGATCGGCGTCGACGGCGGCGCCGACGCGCTGCTGGAGGCCGGTTATCTGCCCGACCTGATCGTCGGCGACTTCGACTCGGTCTCCGCCAAGGCCCTGACCTGCGGCGCCGAGCTGGTCGTGCACGCCTACCGCGACGGCAACGCGCCGGGCCTGGAGCGCGTGCACAAGCTCGGCCGCGAGGCCGTGATCTTCCCGGCCACAGGCACCAGCGAGGACATCGCGATGCTGCTCGCCGACGACCTCGGCGCCGAGCTGATCGTCGCGGTCGGCACGCACGGCACGCTGGAGGAGTTCCTCGACAAGGGGCGCTCCGGCATGGCCAGCAGCTTCCTGACCCGTCTGCGCGTCGGCAGCAAGCTCGTCGACGCCAAGGGCGTCAGCAGGCTCTACCGCAGCCGCATCTCCACCTCGGCGCTGCTGCTGCTCGTGGTCACCGCCCTGATCACCATGGGTGTGGCCCTGTTCGCCTCCCCGATCGGCCAGACCTGGCTGAACGGGCTGCAGGATCTCTGGAACGCCTTCATCTTCTGGTTGGTCGGACTCTTCTCGTGATCGATTTTCGCTATCACCTCGTCTCCATCGTCGCGATCTTCCTCGCGCTCGCCGTCGGCATCGTCATGGGCACGACGCTGCTGTCCAACCCAGCGGTCGAGGCGGCGCTCAAGACGAGCGACCAGCTGGCCAAGGCCAACAACGAGCTGCGCACCGAGCTCGACGTCGTACGCGGGCGGCAGGCGGCCAACGACGCCTTCATCACCGCGACGACGCCACAGCTCGTGGGCGGCCTGCTCGGCGGCGACCGCGTCCTGATCGTGGAGGCGCCCGGCGCCAACAACGCCCAGCGCGAGGCCCAGCAGCAGGCGCTGACCGCGGCGGGCGCCGAGATCAGCGGGCGCATCACGCTCACCGACAAGTACATCGACCCCGACCAGTCCCGCCTGGTCGACGAGCTCGTCACCCAGCTCAAGCCCGCCGACCTGACCTTCTCGGCGTCGGCCACCGCCTACGACCGGGCCGCCGCGCTGCTGGCCGCAGCCGTCGTCACCCCCGACCGGTCGCTGGCGGGCACCGAGAACTCCGCGACGCCCGCCGTGCTCGACGGCTTCCAGCGGGCCGGGCTGATCTCGGTCGAGGGCAAGCCCGCCGAACGCGCGACGACCGCCGTGGTGTTCGCGCCCGCCGAGCCCTACGAAGGGGAGAACGCCGAGGCGCAGGCCGGGGCGATCGTCTCGCTCGCCGGAGGCCTGGACGCCGGCGACCAGGGCACGGTGATCGCGGGGCCGCCGAGCTCGGCGCTGCCGGGTGGCGTCATCGCGATGTTGCGCGACACCGGTGACGTGGCCGCGCGGGTGTCGTCGGGCGACGCCCTCGATATGCCTGCGGGCCGCGTGGTCATCGTCTACGCTCTGCGGGAGCAGATGGGCGGCAAGACCGGACATTACGGTCTCGGCGCCGGGGCTTCGAGCTTCCAGCCGGTCACCCTCCCCGCGCCTTCGCCCTCCCCCTCCACGTCGGCTTCCGGAGGCTAACGCCATGGCCCGCTCCCTCCTTCTCGCCCTGGCGGGCGCCGCGCTCGGCGCGGTCGCGGCCAAGGCCGCCTACGCGGCGCTGCACAGGCCCGCGCCCGTCCTCGCGCCCGACGCCAAGGACGAGGGGGACCTCTCGCGCTGGAGCCGGACCAACCACAGGGGCGAGCCGGTCACCCTGCTCGAAGGCCCAGCCTTCGTGATCGGCGCGAGCGCCGCCGCCGCGCTGACACCGGGGCTGCCGGTCAAGGCCAGGCTCGCCGCCCTGCTGGCGGGCGCGGGCAGCGGAGCGCTCGGCGCCTACGACGACCTGTACGGCGCGACCGCGTCCAAGGGCTTCAAGGGTCATCTGACCGCCCTGGCCAAGGGCGAGGTGACCAGCGGCTCGGTGAAGATCCTCGGCATCGGCGCACTCGGCCTCGCCGCTGCCGCGCTGGTCTCGCGCGGCCCGGTCGACACCGTGATCAACGGAGCCCTGATCGCCGCGAGCGCGAACCTCGCCAACCTCTTCGACCTGCGCCCCGGACGTGCGATCAAGGTCGGGCTGCTGACCGGCACGCCGCTGCTGGCCGCCTCGGTGCTCGCCGGCGACCCGGCCGCCGCCGCGCTGAGCGCCGTGCCGCTGGGCGCGGCGCTGGCGTTGCTGCCCGAGGACCTGGCCGAGCGTGCGATGCTCGGCGACGCCGGCGCCAACGCGATGGGCGCGCTGATCGGCCTGGCCGCCGCCGTCCGGCTCGGCAGGCCCGCGAGGCTCGTCCTGCTCGGCAAGGTCGTGGCGCTGACCGCGGCCTCCGAGAAGATCAGCTTCACCAAGGTCATCGCGGCGAACCCGGTGCTCGACCGCCTCGACATGCTCGGCCGCCGTCCCGTCGCGAACCCCTCCTGAACCCCGTGGCATGGTGAGGCTGCTGGGGCGTGGCGTCGCGGGCGCGGCGCTCGTCATCGCGGTCGTCACGGCCGTGGCCCGGGTGGTCGGCTTCGGCCGCTACCTCGTCCAGTCGGAGGCGCTCGGCAACGCCTGCCTCAACACCGCCTACAGCACGGCCAACTACGTACCCAACATCGTCTTCGAGTTGGTCGCGGGCGGCGCGCTCGCCGGGATGGTGGTCCCGGTGCTGGCCGGGCCCGCCGCCGACCCCGCGCGCCGGGCCGAGGTCGGGCGCATCGCCTCGGCCCTGCTCACCTGGGTCCTGCTGGCGCTGATCCCGCTCACCGCCCTGATCGCGGTGTTCGCCGAACCGATCGTCGTCCTGCTCACCGGCCCCGAGGTCCGAGGCTGTGAGATCGGCGAGGTCGTGGCCGTCGCCTCCGACATGCTGGTGGTCTTCGCTCCCCGCATGCTGTTCTTCGGCATCGCCGTCGTCCTGTACGGCGTGCTGCAGGCGCATCGGCGTTTCCTCGGGCCCGCGCTGGCGCCGCTGGTGTCCAGCCTGCTGATCGTCGGGTCCTATCTGGCCTTCATCCCGGTCTCCGACGGCGCACAGGGGGATCTGAAGGCGCTCACCACGGCGGGCGAGCTGACGCTGTCGCTCGGCGCGACGATCGCCGCCGCCGCGATGGTCGTCACGGTGGCCGGGCCGGTGGCCAGGCTGAGGCTGCGCTGGCGGCCCCGGCTGTCCTTCCCGCCCGGTGTCGGGGCCGAGGCGCGCAGGCTCGGCGTGGCCGGGCTCGCCGTGCTCGTCGCCCAGCAGGTCACGCTCGTGGTGGCGATCAGGCTGGCCAACGGGGTGGGCGGGCAGGGGCTGGTCGCGGTCTACAACTACTCGTGGGCGCTGCTGCAACTGCCGTACGCGGTGCTGGCCGTACCCATTGCGACCAGTGCGTTTCCCGTGCTGGCGACCAGGGCGGCCGAAGGGGACCGTGCGGGGTTCGCGGCGCTGAGCGCGTCGGCGAGCAGGGCGGTGGTGTTGCTGTCCGGGCTGGCGGCGGGGGTGATGGCGGCGGTCGCGGTGCCGACGGCCAGGGTGTTCCTGCTCGGCACGGTGGGCGGGCAGCCGCCCGCGATGGCGGTGGCGGTGGCGCTGTTCGCACCGGGGTTGATCGGGTACGCGGTGCTGTTCCATCTCGGGCGCGTGCTCTACGCCTCCGGGCACGGCCGGGCGGCGGCCACGGCGACGGTGACCGGCTGGGTGGTCACGCTGGTGGCCCAGCCGGTGTTCGCCCTGCTCGCGCCCGAACCGCGCTGGGTGGTCGGGGCGCTGGCCCTGGGCAGCACGGTGGGCATGTCGGTGGGCGGTGTGCTCATCGGCGTCGCGGTGGTGCGGGCGCACGGGCGTCAGGCGCTGAGCGGGATCGGCCGTGCGTTGCTCGCGGCAGTGCTCGGGGGCGTCGCGGGATTCGGGGCCGGGCTGCTGGTCGTGCTGCCGCTGGCCGACGTCTCGCGCTGGGCCGGTGTGCCGGTCGCGATGGCGGCGGCCGTGCTCGCCGCCCTGGCCTTCGCCGCAGTCGCCTTCCTGGTGGACCGCGACGACGCCAGGGCCGTGCTCGGCAGGTTCAGGCGCTCGAAGGCAGGGGCGCGCACATCGGACGAGGGGCGATGAGACAGGCGATGGGACAGCCGGCCTTGCGGGTGGCCTTCGTGCTCGGCACCAGCGCGGGCGGTGTCGGCAGGCACGTGCGCATGCTCGCCGAAGGACTGGTACGCCTGGGGCACCAGGTCGTGGTGATCGGGCCGCGCTCGGTGGAGGAGGCGTTCGGCTTCACGGCGGCGGGCGCGCGCTTCGCCGAGGTGGCGATCTTCGATCGGCCGAACCCGCCGGCCGACCTGCGCGCGGTCGCCGCGATCAGGCGGCTGACCAGGCAGGCCGACGTCGTACACGCGCACGGGCTGCGCGCGGGCGCCCTGGCCGGGCTGGCGGGCGCGAGGCCGTTGGTGGTGACGCTGCACAACGCGCTCACCGCCGGTGGCCTCGTCGGCGCGGTCTACGCCGTGCTCGAGCGTGTGGTGGCCAGGCGCGCCGCCATGGTCCTCGTGGTCTCGCCCGACCTCGGCGAGCGCATGCGGGCACTCGGCGCGCGCCTGGTGCGGCCCGCCGTGGTGCCCGCCCCCGCGCTGCGTCCCGCGGGCAGGCAGGCCGACGAGGTACGGCGTGAGCTCGGCGCCGGGGATCGGCCGCTGGTGCTGACGGTGGCGAGACTGGCCCAGCAGAAGGGCCTGGAGATGCTGCTCGACGTGGCGGCGGGGCCGTACGAAGGGGTGCGGCCGTTGTTCGTCGTGGCGGGCGACGGGCCGCTGCGGGAGGAGTTGCAGCGGCGGATCGAGGCCGAAGGGCTGCCGGTGCGGCTGCTCGGACGGCGTGACGACGTGGCCGACCTGCTGGCGGCGGCGACCGTGGTGGTGTGGCCGTCGCGCTGGGAGGGGCTGCCGCTCAGCATGTCGGAGGCGCTGGCCGCGGCCAAACCGGTGATCTCCACGGCCGTCGGCGGCATACCCGGGCTGCTCGGCGGCGCGGGCGTGCTGGTGGCCTACGGCGACGTGGCGGGCATGCGGCAGGCCGTACAGGAGGTGGCGGGTGATCCGGTCAGGGCGCGGGAACTCGCGGCGGCGTCGGTCGAGCGGGCGGGTGAGTTGCCCGACGCGGATGACGCAGTGCTGGCGGCGCTGGCGACTTACCTCGGAGTGTCGTCGCGGGGATGATTAGGCTGCGCCAGAGCGTTCTCCTATACTGGTTAGGTTGAGGGAGGGGAGTATCCCTACGCGACAGCCTCGTCATCACGGTGCCTCATTCCATGGGGTCCCCGGGGCTGTCGGTCCGCACGAGCGCGGGCGGGAGAGACCTCCGGCTGTCTGTCATGCGTGCCGGAGGGTTGTCCTATTGTGCTGAGTGTTCCTGTGTGGGCGTGGATTGCCGTCATCGGCGGTCTGCTACTCATTCTCGCTTTCGACCTGTGGATCGTGGACAAGGGCGAGGCCCGCGAGTTCTCGATGAAGCAGGCGACCTTCTGGGTCTGCTTCTATGTCGCGCTGGCCGTCCTGTTCGGGATCGGACTGTGGATCTGGGCCGGTGGCGCCAGAGCCGGTGAGTTCTTCGCCGGATACATCACCGAATACAGCCTGAGCGTCGACAACCTCTTCATCTTCTTCATCATCATGAGCAGGTTCGCCGTTCCCAAGGCGTACCAGCACAAGGTGCTGCTCGTCGGCATCCTGATGGCGCTGGTCATGCGCGGCATCTTCATCGCGCTCGGCGCGGCCGCCCTCGAGCGCTTCAGCTGGCTGTTCTACGTGTTCGGCGCCTTCCTCATCTACACCGCGATCAACCTGATCCGTCAGCACGGCCGCGACGAGGACGAGTTCAAAGAGAACGCCGTGCTCAAGTGGGCCCGCAGGGCCTTCCCCACCACGCCTGACTTCGTCGGTTCCAAGATCTTCGTACGCATCGACGGCAAGCGCATGGTCACCCCGATGCTCATCGTGATGATCGCGATCGGCACCACCGACCTGCTGTTCGCGCTCGACTCGATTCCGGCGATCTTCGGACTCACCAAGGATCCGTTCATCGTCTTCACCGCCAACGCGTTCGCCCTGATGGGGCTGCGTCAGCTGTACTTCCTGCTGGGTGGTCTGCTGCAGCGCCTGGTCTACATCAGCTACGGCCTCGCGTTCATTCTCGGGTTCATCGGGGTTAAGCTGGTTCTCGAGGCTCTGCATGCCAGCGATGTCTCGTGGGCGCCCGCCGTGCCGATCTCGGTGTCGCTGTCGGTCATCGGCCTCACGATGGTCGTGACAACAGTGGCGAGTCTGCTCAAGTCCCGGAGCGACGCGCGGAAGGGCAAGACAAACCCCACCTCCGCGAAGGCGAATCAGGGCTAGCGCAACGTCGGTCGAGGCGCTTTGCTTGTCTCGTTGCGCCGTGTGACCGTTGCGCGTTCTGTAACATTCGCGGCAAAGCGCCTAGTCCGTAGTCACCACCAAAGGTTGTCCGTGTCAGACGATTCTGCTAGCCACAAGTCCGGCCGTGTGCGGCTCGCACGCGGCGTCTCTCCGTGGCTGTTCCCGACCGTGGCGGCTGCCGCCGCGACCACGCTGCTCAGCCGCCGTGACCGGCGCTGGGCGCTCGCGGCCGTACCGCTGACCGCGCTCACGGGAGGAATGCTCTGGTTCTTCCGCGACCCCGAGCGCACTCCCGGGCAGGGCAGGGTGCTTTCGCCCGCCGACGGCGTCGTGCAGAGCATCGACCCGTGGCCGGACGGGCGCACCCGCGTCGCCATCTTCATGTCACCGCTCAACGTGCACGTCAACCGGGCCCCCCTTGCGGGAACCATCACGTCCGTGGAGCATGTGGCAGGTGGGTTCCTGCCGGCGTTCAACAAGGACAGCGACCAGAACGAGCGCGTGGTGTGGCATTTCGCGACCGCGCTCGGTGACATCGAGATGGTGCAGATCGCGGGCGCGGTGGCGCGAAGGATCGTGCCGTACCTGAGCGCCGGTGTGAAGGTCGCCCAGACCGAGCGGATCGGCCTGATCAGGTTCGGTTCCAGGGTCGACGTCTATCTGCCCGAAGGCATCTCGCCCGCGGTCTCCGTGGGGGAGAAGACGGTGGCTGGGGTGACACGCCTTGACCGCGGCTGACGCAGACTGGCGAGGAGCCGAGGAGGAGGAGCCCCGCGGTCCCGTAGGCAAGGCCTTCCGCCTGTCGGCCGCCGACTCGTTGTCGCTAGGCAACGCGCTGTGCGGTTTCCTCGCTGTCTGCGTGCTCGCGTCCTCGGCCATCCAGGCGCTGAAGGAGGGCACCGGGTTCGTTCCCGATCCTCGTTACTTCGCCACGGCCGTCGTGCTGCTGCTCATCGGCGCCACCTGTGACCTGTTCGACGGGCTGGTCGCCAGGCGTTTTCGCGCCTCGGCGATGGGGGCCGAGCTGGACAATCTGGCCGATGTGATCAGCTTCGGGTTCGCGCCTGCCTTCATGATCGTCATTTGGGGCGGTTTCACCGGAACGCTCCCATTGCCTGCCGTGATCGCCGCCGCCGCCTCCGTACTGATCGCCGGATGTGTGCGGCTGGCGAGGTTCGCCTGCGTCAAGACGAAGAGCGGCGACTTCATGGGGCTTCCGATCCCCATGGGCGCGATGACCGTCGTGGCCATCGTGCTGCTGTTCAAGCCCAACTGGTTCTCGCTGGCCGCCGTGCTCGGTGTGGCCTGGCTGATGGTGAGCCGGATCGAGTACCCCAAGCCCAAGGGGCAGCTCGCCGCCGTCGTGCTGGCCTGGATCATGATCAATGTGGCCTGCCTGACCGTGTGGGCCGCCTGGCCCGAAGGCGGCGACACGCCCATCATGATCGGCGCGGCCATGCAGATCGCCCTGGTCACGGCCATTCCGCTGCGCATGCTGTTCTTCAAGCGCGAGCAGCGCAAGGAACGCAAGGAAGCCGAGCGCATCGGCGGCTGACCCACCTCACGCCACGACGCCCCGCCGCCCTCCTGACGAGGGTGGCGGGGCGTCGTCGTTGTACGGCGGGCGGCGCTTCGGCTTGAATGGGGGCATGCCGGTCGCGCCGCGAGAGCACACCCGCACCTACTTCCTCGGCAAACTCGCCGACGAGCTGGAGAGCAGGGGGCTGAGCGTCGTTCTTCGCACCGATCCGCCCTCGCTCCGGGTGGGCGACGGGGTCACCGCCCTGCTCACCGAGACCGTCGACTGCGTGGCCATGGAGCAGGGCTGGTTCTACCGATGGTCGTGGGGTGAGGTCGTGGAGAGCACCGAGCACCCCAAGGCCGCCGCGACGCTGATCGCCCGTATCCTGACCGGCTGAACCCCGCCTACCAGCCCCTCTCGCGCCACTGCGGCAGCGAGGGCCGCTCGGCGCCCAGTGTGGTGTCGCCGCCGTGGCCCGGGTAGACCCAGGTCTCGTCGGGCAGCCGGTCGAACACCCGCTCCACGACATCGGTGTACAGCGCCTCGAACCGCTCGGGGTCCTTCCACGTGTTGCCGACGCCGCCGGGGAACAGGCAGTCGCCCGAGAACAGGTGCTGCTCGGCGCCGCCGCCGTCGTAGAGCAGCGCGATCGAGCCCGGCGTGTGCCCGCGCAGGTGGATCACCTCCAGCGAGCGCATGCCCACCGTGATCCTGTCGCCGTGCTCGACCAGGCGCGAGATCGGCACCGGCAGCCCGTCGGCGTCGAGCGGATGGGCGATCGTGGTCGCGCCGCTCACCTTGGCCACCTGTTCGAGCGCCTGCCAGTGGTCGGGGTGCTGGTGCGTGGTCACGATCGTGGTGACCGGCGCCTGCGACATCAGGGCCAGCAGCCTGTCGGCGTCCGCCGCGGCGTCGATCAGCAGGCCGTCGCCCGTCTCGGCGCATCGCAGCAGGTAGGCGTTGTTGCCGAACGAACCGACCTCCAGCTTGGCGATCGTGAGGCCGGGCAGTTCGCGAACGTCGGCGGGACCGCCCGCCGCGACATTGCCGGTATAGGTCATCGCATGCTCCTCGAAGTGCGCCGTGACTACGGCCGGTCGGTGCGCTCGTCTCCCGGGTATCCGGCCGGTGGATCGGCGGGCAGCCCGATCGGGCTGGTCAGCGCCATCCACGGGGGTGCGTCGGGAACGGCCTGTCCCGTCGCCTTGCGGGCCGATCCCTGCCCGTTCCCGGCCACTCTAAGACCCTCGCCCCACGACCTCCCCATCAGCCAGGCCAGTACGGCACGCGCGTCGCCCTCCACCACGGGGCCCCGGCCCAGGTCCTTCCACTCCAGCGGCGGCCTGCCCGGCTCCACGTCGAGCAGGCGCAGGCCGCCGACCGTGCTGGTCGCCGTGTCCCAGGTGGCCGCGATGTCGTGCAGTTCCGTGGTGAGGAACGGCGTGGGCCAGTCGGCGGGGGAGTAGGCCAGGGCCAGGTCGACGTGGTGCACCTCGATCTCGCGCAGGCGGCGTACCAGGAGGTACCAGGCCGGGTGCGGCGGCGGCCTGAGCGCCTCGACCCGTGACGACCAGCTCTGCGCGGGGTGCTCGGCCAGGGCCACGGCCAGCCGGTCGGCGCTGGCGCGCAGGTCGGCCAGCTGCTCGGCGGCCGGGCGTCCGGATCCCGCCTCGATCTCGGCGTCGCGGATCTGCTGCGAGGGGTACTGCGGGGTCCGGACGCCGGTCCTGGCCCAGGTGAGCAGGTTGACGATGCTGTCGGCGTTGCGGGAGACGTGGGTGAGCAGGTGGCCCCGGCTCCAGCCGGGCAGGGCGCAGGGGGCCGCGACGTCGGCGTCGGTGAGGTCGTCGGACGCGCTCAGGAGGCGCTCGGTGGCCGCGGCCAGCTCGGCTCGCAAAGTGTCGGTCAGCGTCATGGAGACACTTCATCACATGGAAATCTCGGTGAATCGATCGAACGTGTGTGCGGGACGGTGCTCGAAGGGCGTACCGTATGCGGACGGGAATCGAGTGGCCCGCGCGAGGGCACGTGAGCGGCACGTGGTCGGGCATAAGCGGGCTGTTCGTATGGTTGAAACGTCAAGGGCGCCGACGGGGGCGGATGAAACCCGTAGTCTGATGGAGACGCGCGTTGCCCGGAGCCGGGCGGTGCGCCCTGTGGGAGCCGTCTCTCCCCGGGGCCCGTGCGCTCTCACCGGAAACTGTCGGACCCACCCTCTAGCATCCCCCGTGGACCTATCCAGACCTTCGACATCGGGATCACCGTGGCTGACCGCCTGATCGTGCGTGGCGCACGAGAGCACAACCTCAAGGACGTCTCGCTGGACCTCCCGCGAGACTCTATGATCGTTTTCACCGGCCTGTCTGGCTCGGGCAAGTCGAGTCTCGCCTTTGACACGATCTTCGCCGAGGGCCAGCGCCGCTACGTCGAGTCGCTGTCGGCCTACGCCAGGCAGTTCCTCGGTCAGATGGACAAGCCCGACGTCGACTTCATCGAAGGTCTGTCGCCCGCCGTCTCGATCGACCAGAAGTCCACCAGCAAGAACCCGCGTTCGACCGTCGGCACGATCACCGAGGTCTACGACTACCTGCGCCTGCTCTGGGCCCGCATCGGCAAGCCGCACTGTCCCGTCTGCGCCAGGCCCATCGCCAGGCAGACGCCGCAGCAGATCGTCGACCGTGTGATGGAGCTGGAGGAGGGCACCAGGTTCCAGGTGCTGGCCCCCGTCGTGCGCGGGCGCAAGGGCGAATACGCCGAGCTCTTCCGCGAGCTGCAGACCAAGGGCTTCGCCAGGGCGCGCGTCGACGGCACGGTGATCCGCCTGGAGGAGCCGCCGACGCTGAAGAAGTACGAGAAGCACGACATCGAGGTGATCGTCGACAGGCTCTCGGTCAAGGAGTCGTCGCGGCGGCGGCTGACCGACTCGGTCGAGACCGCGCTGCAGCTGTCGGGCGGCACGATCACGCTGGAGTTCGTCGACCTGCCCGAGGGCGATCCCGGCAGGGAGCGGTTCTACTCCGAGCACCTCTACTGCCCCTACGACGATCTGTCGTTCGAGGAGCTGGAGCCGCGTTCGTTCTCGTTCAACTCACCGTTCGGGGCCTGTCCCGACTGCACCGGGCTCGGCACCAAGATGGAGGTCGACCCCGACCTCGTCGTGCCAGACCCGGAGAAGACGCTGGGCGACGGCGCGCTCAACCCGTGGGCCGGTGGCCACACCAGCGAATACTTCGTACGGCTGATCGAGGCGCTCGGCCTGACGATGGGCTTCAATCTCGACACCACGTGGGAGAAGCTGCCGAAGAAGGCGCAGAAGTCGCTGCTGTTCGGGCACGAGGAGCAGGTCCACGTCCGCTACTCCAACCGCTACGGCAGGCAGCGCTCGTACTACACCACCTACGAGGGCGTCATCCCTTGGGTGCAGCGCAGGCATGCCGAGGCCGAGAGCGACGCCATGCGCGAGCGCTTCGAGGGCTACATGCGGGAGATCCCGTGCCCGACCTGCAAGGGCGCACGGCTCAAGCCGGTCTCGCTGGCCGTGACCGTGTCCGGCAGGTCGATCGCCGACGTCTCGGGCATGTCGATCGGGGAGTGCGCCAGGTTCCTGGCCGACCTGACGCTGTCCGAGCGTGACATGCACATCGCCGAGCGTGTGGTCAAGGAGATCAACGCCAGGATGGGCTTCCTGCTCGACGTCGGGCTCGACTATCTGACGATGGACCGGGCCTCCGGCACGCTGGCCGGAGGCGAGGCGCAGCGCATCAGGCTGGCCACGCAGATCGGCTCCGGCCTGGTCGGCGTGCTCTACGTGCTGGACGAGCCCTCGATCGGGCTGCACCAGCGTGACAACATGCGGCTGCTGGAGACGCTGATCCGGCTGCGCGACATGGGCAACACCCTGATCGTCGTCGAGCACGACGAGGACACGATCGCGGCGGCCGACTGGGTGGTCGACATCGGTCCCGGCGCGGGCGAGCACGGCGGGCAGGTCGTCGTCTCGGGCACGGTCGAGGACCTGCTGGCCTCGGAGGAGTCGCTCACCGGGGCGTACCTGTCAGGGCGCAGGAGCATCGCCATCCCCGACAAGCGCCGTAAGCGGGACAAGAAGCGGCAGATCACGGTCAAGGGGGCGCGCGAGCACAACCTCAAGGGCGTCGACATCGAGTTCCCGCTGAGTGTGTTCACGGCGGTGACCGGTGTCTCCGGGTCGGGCAAGTCCACGCTGGTCAACGACATTCTCTACAACGCCCTGGCCAAGGAGCTCAACGGCGCCCGCACGGTGCCAGGCAGGCATGCCCGGATCAACGGCATGGACCAGGTCGACAAGGTCGTGCATGTCGACCAGTCGCCGATCGGGCGCACGCCTCGCTCCAATCCCGCGACGTACTCCGGTGTGTTCGACCATGTGCGCAAGCTGTTCGCCCAGACGACCGAGGCGAAGGTGCGCGGGTACCAGCCCGGGCGTTTCAGCTTCAATGTCAAGGGCGGGCGCTGCGAGGCGTGCGCGGGTGACGGCACTATCAAGATCGAGATGAACTTCCTGCCGGACGTCTACGTCCCCTGTGAGGTGTGCCACGGCGCTCGCTACAACCGCGAGACGCTAGAGGTGCACTACAAGGGCAAGACGATCTCCGAGGTTCTCGACATGCCGATCGAGGAGGCGCTGGCGTTCTTCGACGCGATTCCGGCGATCAAGCGGCATCTGCAGACGCTCAACGACGTCGGGCTGGGATATGTACGGCTGGGGCAGCCCGCCACGACGTTGTCCGGCGGTGAGGCGCAGCGGGTCAAGCTCGCCTCCGAGCTTCAGCGGCGTTCCACCGGGCGCACGATCTACGTGCTCGACGAGCCGACGACCGGGTTGCACTTCGAGGACATCCGGCGGCTGCTCGGCGTGCTCGGGCGGCTGGTCGACGGCGGCAACACGGTGATCGTCATCGAGCACAACCTTGACGTGATCAAGACGGCTGACTGGGTGATCGACATGGGGCCGGAGGGCGGGTCGCGGGGCGGCACGCTGGTGGCGACCGGCACGCCTGAGGAGATCGCGCAGGTCGAGGAGAGTCATACCGGGCGGTTCCTGCGGAAGATCTTGGGGGTGTAGCTCCGGATATTTCGGACTTCTGTCGCGGTTCCGGTTGTGGGGAACGTGGTGGGGGTGTGGCCGATATGGTGTCCTGACTTGTTTTCGCCTCTGTCAGGAGCTCGATGGGCCAGCCCCCTGTTCCGGGTCAACCGGGTGAGTCTGTGATGCCTGGAGGTTCCGGGAGTTCTGGAGGTCCTGGGAGCTCGGGAGGTTCTGGTGCTTCTGGGGATTCCGGGGTTCCTGGTGGGCATGTCGGGCCTGCTGGGAATGTCGGGACCGGAGGGCAGCGCGGGTCTGCAGGACAGGTTGGGGCTGCCGGGTATGCCGAGCCTGGGGCTGGGGTCGGGTATCCGGGGATGGTTGGGCAAGGGGCCTATCCGGCCGGGGCTCGGCCGGGGGCTGGTGTGCCGCCGGTGGGGGTGCCTCCGGTTGGGGTGAATGTGCCTGGGGTTGGCGGGGTGCATCCCCAGGGTGGGGGATTGCCCTCGGGTGAGGCATACGGCCAAGGTGTGCCGTACGGGCAGGAGGCGCTGCATGGGCAGGGCATGCCGTACGGGCAGGGCGTGGGGTATGGGCAGGGGTATGGGCATCCGGGGGTTTTGGGGCCGCAGGTCGGTGACGGGCACTATGGCGGGCCCTGGCAGCAAGCCGGTGGGCATACGCAGCAGAGCGGCGGCTATGCGCATCAGGGCGGGTTCGGGCATCAGGGTGGGCTTGGGCGGCAAGGTGGGCTTGGGCATCAGGGTGAGCCTGGGCAGCAGGGGGGTTACGGGCAGCAAGGTGGCTACGGGCAGTTGGGCGGGCCAGGGCCAGGGCTAGGGGCAGGGGCGGGGCTGGGACCGGGGTCGGGGGCGGGAGCGGGACAGCAGGGTGGGGTGGTTAAGAATGGGATTGGGCGGGTTTTGTTGGGGGTGGCGTTGGCGGGGCTGGGGGTTTTGTTGGTTTTGGGGGGTGGGGCGGTGGTGGTGCATGCGTGGGGGAACGGGCAGCAGGAGATTCGGAACACGGCGTTCTGGCGGAATCTGTGGCGGAATGTGCCTGCGGCGGACATCTTTCCGGAGCGGATCAGCAGGAAGGCCTCGGCCAGGTTCGACCAGACCGCGGTCGAGCATGCGCAGTGGGTACGGCTGGGGATCGCGCCGCAGACCACGTGTGAGGCGGGGCTGAGCGGTGACCTGCTCAAGGAGGCCAAGGCCCAAGGGTGCAAGGGCGTGCTGCGGGCGACGTACACCGACCCGACGGGCGCGTTCGTCGGCACGGTGGCGGTGATCGCGCTCAGGGACGAGGCGGCCGAGCGGGACCTGAGCGCGTACCTGGAGGAGGAGAAGTCGGCGAACTATCCGGACATGGGGGTCAAGGCGTACGCGGTGCCGGGGACGGTCGCGGCGCAGTGGCGTGACTCCAGGCGCAATGCGGTGGCGGGCAGCGCGGTGATCGACCTGTCGATCGACCATGTCGTGGCCGTGTCCATGGGGTCGACCGAGGGCCGGATGGCGGCCGACCTGCCCTCCCCCTGGCGTAGCAAGCGGCCTGGCGCCGAACGTGTCCCGTGGCGGGAGACGGCCTTGGACCTGTCCTACGCCTTCTCCTCGTACCTGAGCGAACTGCAGATCGAGCCCGCTCTCCGGCCTGGCCGGAGCCAGAGCCCCACGCCGAAGGGAAGCACGCGGTGACCGGCCGATCGAGGGGCAGGGCCGTACTCCTGCTCGCCGCCGCCATGACGACGGCCGTCCTGCTGCCTGCGGCGGAGCCGGAGCCAGTGCTCGCAGGCGAGACGCAGGCCGTAGCAGCGGCGTCGGGGCCGCAGGATGCGCCGCCTGTCCGGGCACGTGCCGCCGCAGCCCCTCAGCCCCAGACGAAAGCCCTCCAGCCCCAGACGACCCAGGACTCCCGAACCCAGCCCCGAACCCGTACCCAAGCCCCCCGAGGCTGGGAGGCGGCCGCGCTCGGCCTCCCGGCGGCGCATCGGTCGAGTCAAGGTGAAGGCGTCACCGTCGCCGTGCTGGACACCGGGGTCGTCAAGAGGCACCCCGCCCTGCGAGGACGTGTCACCGAAGGTCCCGACTTCTTCTCGGGGGACGTCAAGCGAGGCTCCAAACTGTGGGGCGTGCACGGCACGGCGATGGCGTACTCGGTGCTCAAGGTGGCGCCGAAGGCCAAGGTGCTCTCGTTGCGGGTGATCACCGACCTGGACGATCCGGACTTCAAGCGGATCAAGAAGACCGAGGCGGGGCGGGACAGCCCGGTCGCCCAGGGGATCAGGTACGCCGTCGACCACGGTGCGAAGGTGATCTCCATGTCGCTCGGGACCGGCGACTCGGCGATCTTCGCCTATGTCGACACCGAGGCGTCGGCCGTCGCCTACGCGCTCAACAAAGGTGTGGTCGTCATCGCCTCGGCGGGCAACAACGGCGGCGAGTACGAGAGCAACAGGACGCAGTTCCCCTCGGCCTACCCGGGCGTGATCTCGGTGGCCGCGCTCGGCCCCGACCTCAGCCGGGCCGAGTTCTCCACGGTCAAGGCGACCACGACGGTGGCGGCGCCGGGCGTCGACATCTGGGCCGCGCGCAATGTGGGCGGCTACGCCTCGGGCAACGGCACCTCGCCCGCCGCCGCCCTGACCTCGGGCGTGGCCGCGCTCATGCTCGCCCGCAACCCGGACCTCACCCCGCTCCAGGTACGGAAGATCCTCACCACGACGGCCAGGCACCCGCAGACCGGCTGGAGCCCGCAGATCGGCTACGGCCTGGTCGACGCGGCGGGAGCGGTCGCCGCCTCGAACCGGCCGCCCGCCGCAGGTGTGACGGCACGCGAGTACAAGGGCAAGGAGTTCCTCGCCCAGCCGGACGGCTCCTCGCGGATGACCCACCCGGCGCTGGACATGACCGTGGTGACGATCGGGGCGAGCGCCGCGGGGCTCGGGCTGATGCTGACGCTGGTGGCGTTCCTGCTGCTGCGCCGCCGGAAACGACGGCCGCAGGGGCCCGGCGCACCCCTGCCGTCGTAGGGCGGCCTCCCCCCTGCGTGGTAGGCCGGGCACCGCCGATGTCGCCCTCGGGGCGGATGCGGGGGCAGGGGGGCCGCGAAATACAGTGGTGCCATCGAACAGGGCCTGGCCTGCAGGGGGCCGGCGGGGGACATGCGGAGGGGCCGACACATGGCTGGCGAAGGACGGGGTTCCGGCATGCCCGGACTCGGGCGGCGTGAGGCGCTGGGCATGGCGGGCGTGGCCGTGTGCGGTGTGGCCCTGGCCGGGTGCGGCTCGGGCACGCCCGCGGAGGCCGTCGTGCCGCCGGGCATCAAGGGGCAGGTCATCGCCAAGACGGCGGACGTACCCGTGGGCGGCGGCAAGGTGATCTCGCAGTGGAAGATCGTCGTGACCCAGCCCGCCTCGGGCGTGTACAAGGCGTTCACCGCCAGTTGCCCGCACAAGGGCTGTGCGGTGAGCAGGCCCGAGGACAACATCATGACCTGCCCGTGCCACGGCAGCGAGTTCGCCGCCGACACCGGCAAGTGCCTCAAGGGGCCGGCCGAGGCGCCGCTGAAGGAGTTCGCGGTCAGGCTCGAAGGCGACGGGATCGTCATTCTCTGACGCGGTCGTGCGCGCCGGTATTCGCGCGCCGGTATTCGTGTGCGGGTATTTCTGCATAGTTCCCAGAGGGCGTCTCGGTCATGCTGAACCGGCATCGGGCGGTCGGCCGTACCGGATCCTGGGAGGAACGCACCATGTCGGAGACCACACGCAGGGCCGTCGTACTCGGCGCGGGAGGCGCGGGACTGGCCGCGGTGCTGTCGGGGTGCGCCGGGTACGGCAACCCGGCGGGCAGCGCGGCAGAGGAGCCCGAGCCGGAGCAGGAGCCCGGGAGCGAGGCGCCCGCAGGCAAGGGCAAGGGCAAGGGCGAGAAGGCGGCGCTCGCCAGCACGTCCGAGATTCCCGAGGGCGGCGGCAAGGTGTTCAAGGCCAAGAAGGTCGTCGTCACCCAGCCGACGCCGGGGGAGTTCAAGTGCTTCACGGCCGTGTGCACGCACGCGGGCTGCACGGTCGACGCGGTCGCCGACGGCACCATCAACTGCCCGTGTCACGGCAGTAAGTTCAGCATCGCCGACGGCTCGGTGGCGGGAGGCCCGGCGCCGGAGCCGCTGGCGGCCAAGAAGATCACGGTGACAGGCGACTCGATCTCGCTGGGCTGAAATCTCGGTAACGGACCGCGCGTTCTTTCACATTCCTCTCAGCACTGTGCGGTTGGTTGATCGCATGCGAGATGACCTGCACAACCGTAGAGCGATGATCGCCGGAGTCGGCGCGAGCGGCCTGGCCGTGGTACTCGCGGCCTGCGGTGGCGATAGCCAGGAGCCGTCGGGAACGGGCGCGACCGCGTCCTCGGCCCCCGCCGCCTCGACGCCCGCGTCCTCGGCGCCCGCCTCCTCCGCCCCTCCGGCGGACGCGGCGGGCGCGCTGACCACGACGGCCGACATCCCCGTGGGCGGCGGAACGATCTTCAAGCAGCAGAAGGTCGTCGTCACCCAGCCCGTGGCCGGGGAGTTCAAGTGCTTCACCGCCGTGTGCACGCACGCGGGCTGCACGGTGGGCAGTGTGGCCGACGGGCAGATCGTGTGCCCGTGCCACAAGAGCATGTTCGCCGTCGCCGACGGCGCCGTGACCAAAGGCCCGGCAACCGAGCCGCTGGCCGAAGTGCCGATCAAGGTCAGTGGGGACTCCATCTCACTGGCCTGACCCCTTCCCCCCGTACGGCGGAGCTTCGCCGTACGGGGGCCTTCGTCGTGGATTTCGGCGCTGTCGGTGGCGGCCGATAGTCTTGGAGGTGTGGCGAGCCCCTTGAGTTTCCGGCCCAAGCCCGGGTCCATCCCCGACTCCCCAGGCGTCTACAGGTTCAGGGACGCCGGCGGCCGGGTGATCTACGTGGGCAAGGCCAAAAGCCTGCGTCAGCGGCTCAACTCCTACTTCGCCGACTTCGCGGGGCTGCATCCGCGCACCCAGACCATGCTCACCACCGCGACCGGCGTCGACTGGACCGTGGTCGGCACCGAGGTCGAGGCGCTGCAGCTCGAATACTCCTGGATCAAGGAGTACGACCCGCGTTTCAATGTGAAGTACCGCGACGACAAGTCCTATCCCTATCTCGCCGTCACGATGGGCGAGGAGTTCCCCCGGGTCCAGGTCCTGCGCGGGGCCAAGCGCAAGGGCACGCGTTACTTCGGGCCCTACTCCCACGCCTGGGCCATCCGCGAGACCGTCGACCTGCTGCTGCGCGTCTTCCCCGTGCGCACGTGCTCGGCGGGGGTGTTCAAGCGGGCGGGGCAGATCGGCAGGCCGTGTCTGCTGGGCTATATCGACAAGTGTTCGGCGCCGTGTGTCGGCCGGGTGACCCCGCAGGAGCACCACGACCTGGCCGAGGACTTCTGCGACTTCATGGCGGGCAACACCGGTCGCTTCATCAAGCGCCTGGAGAAGGAGATGCGCCAGGCGGCGGCCGAGCAGGCCTACGAGAAGGCCGCGCGGCTGCGCGACGACGTCAACGCACTGCAGCGGGCGCTGGAGAAGCAGGCCGTCGTGCTCGGCGAGGCCACCGACGCCGATGTGATCGCCCTGGCCGAGGACCAGCTCGAAGCCGCCGTCCAGGTCTTCTACGTACGCGCAGGGCGCATCAGGGGCCAGCGCGGCTGGGTCGTCGACAAGGTCGAGGAGACCACACCGGGCGAGCTGGTCGAGCACTTCCTGCTGCAGATGTACGGCGAGTCGGCGGCCGAGGCGATGCCGCGCGAGGTGCTGGTGCCCGCGCTGCCGCCCGACGCCGAGGCCGTGGCCGAGCTGCTCAGCGAGCAGCGCGGCGCCAGGGTCGAGGTCAGGGTGCCGCAGCGCGGCGACAAGAAGTCGCTGATGGAGACCGTCGAGCGCAACGCCAAGGAGTCGCTGGCCCAGCACAAGATCCGCAGGGCGAGCGACCTCACCACCAGGAGCAAGGCGCTGCAGGAGATCGCCGAGGGGCTCGACCTCGACCAGGCGCCGCTGCGCATCGAGTGCTACGACGTCTCCCATCTCCAAGGCGAGAACGTCGTCGCCTCCATGGTCGTCTTCGAGGACGGCCTGGCCCGCAAGAGCGAGTACCGGCGCTTCGCCGTCCGGTCGGCCGAGGGCGACGTCGCCTCGATCCACGAGGTCATCACCCGGCGTTTCAAGCGTTACCTGGAGGAGCGCTCGGCGACGGGCGAGCTGGGCGGCGACGCGCTCGGGGGTGAGGGGGCGCCCGTCGAGGGGCCGATCGACCCGGAGACCGGCAGGCCGCGCAAGTTCGCCTACCCGCCCAACCTGGTGGTCGTCGACGGTGGTCCGGCCCAGGCAGCCGCCGCCCAGCGGGCGCTCGACGAGCTCGGCGTCGACGACGTCGCGGTCTGCGGGCTGGCCAAGCGCCTGGAGGAGGTCTGGCTGCCGGGCGACGACCAGCCGGTGATCATGCCGAGGACCAGCGAGGGGCTCTACCTGCTGCAACGGGTGCGTGACGAGGCTCATCGCTTCGCCATCGCCTACCATCGTGCCAAGAGGTCCAAGAGTGTCAAGGAGAGCGAGCTCGACCGTGTGCCAGGGCTCGGCCCGGCGCGCAGGCAGGCGTTGCTCAAGCACTTCGGATCGGTGAAGAGGCTGCGAGAAGCCACCGCGGCCGACATCTGTGAGGTCCCCGGCATCGGTCCTTCGATCGCGGAAGTGATCGTGGCGACCTTGAAGGGGGAGAGCACATGACCGGACGCGCGGTCGTGAGGCCGGAGAAGGAGGATTCATGACCGCTGGACAGGAGCGGGCTGAGGACACGGGCGCCGCGCCCGGGTCGCACGCGCCCGATCGAGACGCGAGAGCGGGCGGCGAGGGCACGAGCGCCCAGGGCGAGCTGCGGCGCGAGGCCGCATTCGTCATCGTCACCGGTATGTCAGGCGCCGGCCGCAGCACCGCGGCCAAGGCGCTGGAGGACCTCGGCTGGTTCGTCATCGACAACCTGCCGCCGGGTCTGCTGTTCGCCATGGCCGAGGAGGCCGGGCGGGTCAAGCTGGCCGCCGACAAGGTCGCGGCCGTCGTCGACGTGCGCAGCCTCGCCTTCACCACCGACCTCAACGCCGCCATCGAGGAGCTCGACGCACGCGGCGTCGCCGTACGCGTGGTGTTCCTGGAGGCCAGCGACGAGGAGCTGGTGCGCCGCTTCGAGAACGTCCGCAGGCCGCATCCGCTGCAGGGCGACGGCAGGCTGGTCGACGGCATCGCCCGCGAGCGCGGCATCCTGCGCGAGGTCCGGGCCAACGCCGACCTGGTCATCGACACCTCCTCGCTCAATGTGCACGAGTTGCGCGGCAAGATCGTCGCGTTCTTCGGCGGGGAGGACCGGCCCGGGCTGCGGGTCAATGTGGTCTCGTTCGGATACAAGTACGGGCTGCCGGTCGACGCCGATCTCGTGGTCGACTGCAGGTTCCTGCCCAATCCGCACTGGGTGCCAGACCTGCGGCCGATGAACGGCCTCGACACACCCGTGCGCGACTACGTGCTGGGGCAGCCCGGGGCCAAGGAGTTCCTCGACGGCTACGAAGAGGTCTTCGGCGTCGTCGCCGCCGGTTACACCCGCGAGGGCAAGAGCTACGCGACGCTGGCCGTCGGGTGCACGGGCGGCAAGCACCGCAGTGTGGCGATGGCCGAGCAGCTCGGCGGGCGGTTGCGCGATCGGGGCATGGAGGTTCAGGTCAGTCATCGGGATGTGGGCAGGGAGTAGGGGCGCCCGGCCGGGTGTGTGGTGGTGGGGGAGAAGTGGGTGGTCCAGATGGTGATGGTCCGGGTGTGGGCGGGGTGGATGTGATTGGCTCTGGCTTGCGTGGAATGACAGGTGGGGAGCCGGGCCGGGCGCGGGGCGTCCGGCCGCGGTGAGGCAGGGCCAGGCCGGTGATCAGGACGAGGCGACCAGGGCAGGACGGCAGTGGCAGGGCCTGGGCGTTCGCCAGGGCGGGAGCCTTGGGGGCCGGCAGGGCAGGGAGACGGAAGGGCGCGCCGGTGACGGGCGCGGGGACGGGAGTCTGGTGGCCGGTGCTGGGGAGTCGCAGGCAGTGACCGGGCGGCGGGATGGGGCTGACGGCCGGGATGCGGCCGGGTCGCAGGGTTCGGCCGGGCGGCACGGGGCGGTCGGGCGGCAGGGTTCGGCCGGGCGCAGGGAGTTGGGGGTGCGGCGGGAGTTGTCGGACGCGCCCCTGGCCGGTGGGCCCAAGGTGGTCGCGCTGGGGGGCGGGCATGGGCTTTATGCGTCGTTGTCGGCTTTGCGGGCGGTCACCAGGGAGTTGACGGCCGTGGTGACGGTCGCCGACGACGGCGGATCGAGCGGCAGGCTCAGACGCGAGCTCGGCGTGCTGCCTCCCGGGGACCTGCGGATGGCGTTGGCGGCGCTGTGCGGTGACGACGAGTGGGGGGCCACGTGGGCCGCGGTCGTCCAGCACCGTTTCGGTGACGCGGCCCAGGGCGCCGGACAGGCGCAGGGCGACATTCACGGGCATGCCGTCGGCAACCTGCTGATCGTGGCGCTCTGGGAGTTGCTCGGCGACACGGTCGCGGGGCTGGACTGGGTGGGCAGGCTGCTGGGCGCGCACGGCCGGGTGCTGCCGATGGCCTCGGTGCCGCTGGACATCGTGGCCGAGGTCGAACTCGACGGCGTGGTGTCGACCGTACGCGGGCAGGTGGCCTGTGCCTTGACGCCCGGGCGGGTGCAGGCGATCTCGCTGGTGCCCGAGGATCCTCCGGCCTGTGAGGAGGCCGTACGGGCGGTGCTCGACGCCGATTGGGTGGTTTTCGGGCCTGGGTCGTGGTTCACCAGTGTGCTGCCGCATCTGAAGGTGCCCGAGCTGGCCAGGGCGCTGCATGCCACGAAGGCCAGGCGGCTGGTCAATCTGAACCTGGCGCCGCAGCCGGGCGAGACCGACGACTTCTCGCCGCAGCAGCATCTGGAGGTGCTTCGCCAGCACGCGCCGGACTTGTCGGTGGATGTCGTGCTTGCCGATATCGGGGTGGTCGACGAGCCCGACGCGCTGGAGAAGGCGGCCGACTCGCTGGGGGCCAGGCTGGTGATGGCGCAGGTCGCCGCCTCCGACGGGTCGCCGAGGCATGACCCACGACGTCTTGCCTCCGTCCTGGACGAGATTTTCCTCCAGAAGCGTTGATCCTGGTCGGCGCGGCCGGAAGGTGCGAGAGACTGCTGTAGGCCGGTCTGTATGGGGGAGGACTAACGCTTATGGCAATGACGGGTGTGGTGAAGGACGAGCTGAGCCGCCTGCCGGTGCTGAAGCCTTGCTGCCGCAAGGCCGAGGTGTCCACGCTGCTGCGGTTCGCGAGCGGGCTGCACCTGGTGGGCGGGCGCATCGTGATCGAAGCCGAGCTCGACACCAATGCCACCGCGCGGCGGCTGATCAAGGACATCGGCGAGGTGTTCGGGCACAAGGCCGAGGTCATGGTGTTGGCGCCTGCCGGGCTGCGCAAGGGGTCGCGTTATGTCGTGCGGGTGTACCGCGACGGCGAGGCGCTGGCCAGGCAGACCGGCCTGATCGACAATCACGGGCGTCCCGTTCGCGGGCTGCCGCGTCAGGTGGTGGCGGGGGCCTCCTGCGACGCGGAGGCGGCCTGGCGGGGAGCGTTCCTGGCACACGGCTCGCTGACCGAGCCCGGGCGTTCGATGTCGCTGGAGGTGACCTGTCCCGGGCCCGAGGCGGCCCTGGCGCTGGTCGGCTCGGCACGGCGACTGAAGATCCACGCCAAGGCCCGTGAGGTACGCGGGGTCGACCGGGTCGTGGTGCGGGACGGCGACGCCATCAGCGCATTGCTGACCAGGCTCGGCGCCCACGACAGCGTGCTGGCGTGGGAGGAACGCCGGATGCGCCGCGAGGTGCGGGCCACGGCCAACAGGCTGGCCAACTTCGACGACGCCAACCTGCGCCGTTCGGCCCGCGCGGCCGTGGCGGCCGGGGCCAGGGTGCAGCGGGCGCTGGAGATCCTGGGCGAGGAGGCGCCGGACCACCTGGTGATCGCCGGACGCCTCCGGGTGGAGCACAAGCAGGCCTCGCTGGAGGAGCTGGGGCAGATCGCCGATCCGCCGCTGACCAAGGACGCGATCGCCGGACGCATCAGACGCTTGCTGGCGATGGCCGACAAGCGGGCTTCGGACATCGGCATCCCCAACACCGAGGCCAACCTCACTGTGGACATGCTTTCGTCGTAGGGGGCCTGACGGGATCTGTCGGGCGGTTGGGTTACGCCGTGGGGGGGCTGGGCGGGCGCGTTGCTCTTGCTGGACGCCTTTGCGTTTGAGGGGCGTTTTTGAGGGCGGGTGCGCGGGGCGCGGGCTGGGGCTTGTGGCGGTTGCTTTGTGCCGCTTGGCGCTGCCGGTGATGGGTCGCGGGGCGGTTCGCCGTGCGTATGTGCGTGCGTACGTACGTGCGTACGTGTGTGCGTGTGTGCGGGCTCTGGGCGTTGTCGTGTGACTGTTGGGCGGCGTGGCGGCGTGGCGGCGTTCGGAGGGCACACCTGCCCTCCGAACGCCGCCACAACGCCTGGGACGCCAGGACTGCGGCGCTTCCCGTGTTCGCAACGCCTGTGCTCGCAACGTCCGTGCTCGCGTCGCAGAGCGAGGTCGCACGCTGGTCTCGTCAGGCGGTCTGCTCGGCCATGCCTGCTCAGCCCGAGGCAGGGGCAACGACAGGCGCCACGCTAGGCCAGCAGACAACACGTGGGCGGATCACAGGCTCGGCCTCGCCGTCCAGCCAGGCCAGACCAGGCCGTGTCGTGTGGGCGGCCTCGCCAGACGCGCACTCCTCACCCCGCGCAGGTCACCGGTGTTGGCGGGGGTCCTGGACCGGCTCGAAGGCTGAGCGGTACTGGGGCTCCTCCTCCACCGGACCGGCCCCCGCCCCCACATCCGCAGCCGCCGCCCGCCGACTGCGCCCCAGCGACACGGCGGACAGCAGGCAGGCGGTCACGGCGGCGAGGCCGGGGACCAGAGGGGGGACGAGGTGGGCGGTGAGGGCGGTGACGAGGTCGGGCCAGGCCTGGGCGGCCACCGTGAGGAGGCTGCCGAGCTCCAGGGGGGAGTGGAAGAGCGCCATGACCGCGGCGTGCATGCCGAGTGCGGCTCCGGCTCCGGCCAGCAGCAGGGCGAGCACGGGGACGAGGGCGGAGGTGGGGCGGCCCGAGCGCATGGCCAGGGCGACCAGGACGCCGCAGGCGATACCGGCGGCCAGCACGGTGGTGGTCGCCACGGCGGTCGGCAGCGGGTTGGACCAGTACACCGCGGCGCCCGCGACCACGGCGGCCACGACCAGCGCGATCAGCCCGAAGAGCGTACTTCGGAGCAGTCCCGACGAGCCTTTCGCCATCTGAGCCCCCAGCGATCAGACGTGTTTACTGTGTCGAGTCGGGCACTTTACTCGAACCGCGCAAATGACGAGTCTCGAACTGCCAAAGACAGGGCGGGACCTGAAGTGGTCTAAACCAATTTGCTTCCGATAGGGTTCGTGGTTGAGGTAACAGCCCGCCACGTCGCCGGACGCTTCCGGCGCAAGACGTACGAGGAGATCGGTTTCGATGACCATCCGCGTAGGTATCAACGGCTTCGGTCGCATCGGTCGCAACTTCTGGCGAGCGGTCGCGGCCAGCGGCAAGGACATCGAGATCGTCGCGGTCAACGACCTGACCGACAATGCGACGCTCGCCCACCTGCTGAAGTACGACAGCATCCTGGGCCGCCTGCCGTACGAGGTGAAGGCCACGGCCGACGAGATCATCGTCGACGGCAAGGCGATCAAGGCGTTCGCCGAGCGTGACCCCGCCAAGCTGCCCTGGGGTGAGCTGGGTGTCGACGTCGTGGTGGAGTCGACCGGCTTCTTCACCGACGCCAACAAGGCCAGGGTGCACGCCGACAACGGCGCGAAGAAGGTCATCATCTCGGCCCCGGCCAAGAACGAGGACGTCACCGTCGTCATGGGCGTCAACCACGACAAGTACGTCGCGGCCGAGCACACGATCATCTCCAACGCCTCCTGCACCACCAACTGCCTGGCGCCGCTGGCCAAGGTCCTCAACGACAACTTCGGTATCGACAAGGGCCTGATGACCACCATCCACGCCTACACGCAGGACCAGAACCTGCAGGACGGCCCGCACAGCGACCTGCGCCGCGCCCGCGCCGCCGCGCTCAACATCGTGCCGACCTCCACCGGCGCGGCCAAGGCCATCGGCCTGGTGCTGCCCGAGCTCAAGGGCCGCCTCGACGGCTTCGCGCTGCGCGTGCCGATCCCCACCGGCTCGGCCACCGACCTGACCGTCGACGTCAACCGCGAGGTCACCGTCGAAGAGGTCAACGCCGCGTTCAAGGCCGCGGCCGAGGGCGAGCTCAAGGGCTACCTGACCTACACCGAGGACGACATCGTCTCCGCCGACATCGTCACCGACCCCTCCTCCTGCATCTTCGACGCCGGTCTGACCAAGGTCATCGGCAACCAGGTGAAGGTCGTCGGCTGGTACGACAACGAGTGGGGCTACTCCAACCGCCTCGTGGACCTCATCGAGCTGGTGGGCGCGGACCTCTGATGCGCTCGGTCGACTACTCCGACGTGAAGGGCCGGCGCGTGCTCGTGCGCGCCGACCTCAACGTCCCCCTCGACGGGGACGTGATCACGGACGACGGGCGCATCCGCGCCTCGGTTCCGACGATCAAGCGGCTCGCCGCCGCCGGTGCGCGTGTCGTCGTGACCGCGCACCTCGGCAGGCCCAAGGGCGAGGCCAACCCCGCGTACTCCCTCAAGCCGGTCGCCGCGCGTCTGGGCGAGCTCCTCGGCGCCGAGGTGGCCTTCGCGGGCGACGTGGTGGGGCCGAGCGCCAGGCAGACCGTCGCCGAGCTGGGCGACGGCCAGGTGGCGCTGCTGGAGAACCTTCGCTACGAGAAGGGCGAGGAGTCCAAGGACGACGCCGTGCGTGAGGCGTTCGCGGCGGAGCTGGCCGCGCTGGCCGACCTCTACGTGGGCGACGGCTTCGGCGCGGTGCACCGCAAGCACGCCAGCGTCTACGACGTGCCCGCGCTGCTCCCGCATGCCGCGGGCGGGCTGGTCCTGGCCGAGGTCGAGGTGCTCAAGCGGCTGACCGAGGACTCCGAGCGGCCCTATGTGGTCGTGCTCGGCGGGGCCAAGGTCTCCGACAAGCTGGGCGTCATCGCCAATCTGCTGACCAAGGTGGATCGGCTGCTCATCGGCGGCGGCATGGCCTACACCTTCCTGGCCGCGCAGGGCCACGAGGTCGGCCAGTCGCTGCTGCAGGCCGACCAGCTCGACCAGGTGCGCGGCTTCCTCAACGAGGCGGTCAAGCGCGGCGTCGAGCTGGTGCTGCCGGTCGACGTGCTGGCGGCCACGCACTTCGCCGAGGACGCCGAGTTCGAGGTGGTCGACGCCACCGCGATCCCGGCCGACCGCCAGGGCCTGGACATCGGCCCCAGGTCCAGGGAGCTGTTCGCGGGCAAGCTGGCCGACGCGCGCACGGTGTTCTGGAACGGCCCGATGGGCGTGTTCGAGTTCGAGGCCTTCTCCGGGGGCACCAGAGCGGTCGCCGAAGCGTTGATCGCATCGGAGGCCTTCTCCGTGGTGGGCGGTGGCGACTCGGCCGCGGCCGTGCGTCAGCTCGGACTGCCCGAAGATGGTTTCTCCCATATTTCCACCGGTGGCGGAGCGAGCCTCGAGTACCTCGAAGGCAAGACCCTGCCCGGACTCGCGGCCCTGGAGGCATAGCGTGCAGGCAAATCGGGTGCAGGTGAGCGGGCGATGACCACGCGAAAGCCGCTCTTCGCCGGCAACTGGAAGATGAACCTCAACCACCTGGAGGCCATCGCACTCGTCCAGAAGCTGGCCTTCGCCCTGTCGGACAAGGACTTCGACAAGGCCGAGGTGGCCGTGCTCCCGCCGTTCACGGATCTGCGCAGTGTGCAGACCCTGGTCGACGGCGACAAGCTGCGCATCGTGTACGGCGCGCAGGACCTGTCGCCGCACGACGGCGGCGCCTACACCGGCGAGATCTCCGGCGTGATGCTGGCCAAGCTGGGCTGCACCTACGTGACGATCGGCCACTCCGAGCGGCGGCAGTACCACCGCGAGGACGACGCCCTGGTCAACGCCAAGGTGCAGGCGGCCTACCGGCACTCGATCACGCCGATCCTGTGCGTGGGCGAAGGCCTGGCCGTGCGCCAGGCGGGTGGGCAGGTCGCGCACAGCCTCTCGCAGCTCGACGGCGCCCTGAACAAGGTGACCGCCGAGCAGGCCAAGAAGATCGTCGTCGCCTACGAGCCCGTGTGGGCGATCGGCACCGGCGAGGTCGCCACGCCCGACGACGCGCAGGAGGTGTGCGGCGCTCTTCGGGCGCGACTCGCCGATCTGTATGACGCGGAGGTGGCGGACGCGGTCCGTATCCTTTACGGTGGCTCGGTCAAGTCGGATAACATCGCCGGGATCATGGCTCAGCCCGACGTCGACGGCGCCCTGGTCGGGGGTGCCGCACTCGACGCGGCGGAGTACGTTAAGATCTGCCGTTTTGGCGAATTGTCCAGCTGACTGAGGCGTTCGGGGGGTACGACTTGACATCACGTCGTACCCTCTAGAAGCAAGTTTGAATCGTCGCGACTGTACTTCGTATCAGAGGAATCAGGTCACCCGTGATTATCGGAATCTCCGCCGCCCTCATTCTGGCGAGCTGTCTCATGATCCTGCTTGTGCTGCTCCACAAGGGCAAGGGCGGCGGGCTGTCCGACATGTTCGGCGGCGGCTTCTCGTCGAACTTCGGCGGTTCCTCGGTCGTCGAGCGTAACCTCGACCGCCTGACCATCATCACTGGTGTCGTATGGTTCGTGTGCATCATCGCCCTGGGTCTCCTGCTCAAGCCCTGACCCCCGGTAACGACGTACACAGCGTGACAGTGATTCTCCCCCGTGTCCCCGCGGGGCGATCGAGCGAGGAGTTCATCCGTGGGTAGTGGCAACGCGATCCGTGGCAGCCGAGTCGGCGCCGGGCCGATGGGTGAGGCAGAGCGCGGCGAGGCGGCCCCGCGAGTGCGGGTCTCGTTCTGGTGCGCGAACATGCACGAGACCAGGCCCAGCTTCGCCAGCGACGCGGCCGTCCCCGAGCTGTGGGACTGCCCCCGCTGCGGTCTCCCCGCAGGCCAGGACGAGGCGGCCCCCCCGGCCCCTCCCCGCAACGAGCCGTACAAGACGCACCTCGCCTATGTGAAGGAGCGTCGCAGCGACAAGGACGGCAAGGCCATCCTGGAGGAAGCCCTGGAGCGCCTGCGCAACAACAAGTCGCCCTGGTGACCGTGGGAGCGCTGTCTTTCTGAGCGCATATGCGAAGGCCCCCGCAGGACATCCTGCGGGGGCCTTCGCACGCCCACCCCAACCCACGCCCACCTGTTACGGCAAGCCACCCCCAGCACCACCGCCCGACGCGGGCAACCGCCCGCAGGGGGGCGGTACCCGGGAGCGCGGCCATCCACCGATACGCGGCGCCGCAGTGTGAGGCCCGAGCCTCCCGGGCAGGGCGAGGCGACCGGGAGCCACCCGCACACCTCCGTGCGACCCGCACCCCCTCGTGCGACCCGCACACCCTCGGACAGCCCGCACACCCCCGTACGACACGCGCACGGGGGTGACGGACACGTCGGTCAGGCCAGGGCCACCCGGTGATGGCGACCACGGGGAGCCGGACGCAGGGACCTGACCGCCCTGGTGACGCCCCGGCGGCCGAGCGCCAGCAGGGCGACGGTCAGCAGCACGGGGGCGATGGCGCCCGCCGAGCCCAGATCGGTCACGGGACTGAGGTTCTGGGCCATCGCGGTCAGGGCGATGCCCTCGCCCCCCGAGGGCGGAGTACTCCCACCTCCGGGCGCAAGCACGGCCGACGCCGAGTCGCGCCCCGCAGGGGAAGCGGTCGGAGCATGCCCGGGGGAGGCCTCGCTAGTGGGGGCGGGGGAAGCCCCTGAGGCCTCGGCAGCAGGCGCAGGGGAAGCGGTCGTAGCAGGCGCGGAGGCCTCGGTAGTGGGCGCGGGAGAGGACCCGGAGGTGTCGCCGGTGGGGGGCGCCGCCTCGCGGAGGGCCTTGCCGCCCTCGGTGCGGTCGGGGTAGCCGTAGCCGACGACCTTGCTCTGGTCGCGCTCCTTTCGTTTGGCGAAGCGGGCGTCGACATTGCCCTCGATGGTCTTGATGCGTTTGCCCTCGACCTTGGTGACGATGCCGACGTGGTCGATGCCGCTGAGGGACTTGCCGCCCGACCAGTCGTAGAAGACCAGTGCGCCGGGTTCGGGCTCCTTGCCCCAGGCGTCCTGCTTCTTGAACCAGGCCGCATGGGCGGGGGTGTAGGCGAACTGGCCGTACGCCTCCTCCAGGCCGGTCTGCTTGGCGCCCCATGCGAGGAACATGTCGCACCAGGCGGCGTCGGAGAAGTCGTAGCTGTCGTCGACGTTCTTGGCGTACCAGTCGCCGAACTTGGTGTAGCCGCCGGCCTTCTCGACATATCCCACCTGGGTGTCGAGGACCTTGATCATTTTCTGGATGTCTTCAGTGTTCATACCTGGAATGGGGGTTGGGGACACGTCGGAGACGATCCGCGGGGAAGGGTGCGGTCGTCACAGGTGTGGCGCCCATCGGCGCGCACATGGGGGACACGGGGCCCGGGGAAAGGGGCCCGGCGTGCGGCGGCTACGCGGTGGCAGGCGCGGACGGACCGTGGGGTCCGTCGGGGATGACGTGTCTTGGCCAGGTTCGAGGCATGACGAGGTGGAAGCGCACGTGTGCTCCTTCTCCTATGCCGCCTACCGGGTTAGCTGACGGGTTCGGGCGTAGGAGTGCCCTACCGCTGACCTGCAGCGGATTCACCCCGGGAACGATGTGGGTCCCCGGCTCCCCATGACGGGGACTCGGCGGTTCGGCCGGTCATCGGCCGATAACGGGGGACTCTAGTGTTGGTAACGAGTCGGTGGCAATCGGGAAAGGGTAAATAAAGTCCGGGTAAGCCCTAGCCCTGATATCCCAGCTCACGCAGCTGCTCGACCGTGAGGCGCGAGACGTTGGCGTCGGTGGGCGGGTCGTCGGAGTACTGGTGGATGACCCACTGCTTCCAGTCGGCGGGCGGGGTGACCGTGCCCTTGGCGCGTGAGTAGTGCGCCACCCAGAGCGGGTAGCCGGACAGGCCGTCGCCGTGGGTGTCGGCGAAGGACCAGCTGCTGTAGAAGAGCGGCTTGACACCGGTCCTGGCCTCGACACGGGCCAGCCAGCGCTTGGCCCAGGTGGTGACCTGCTCGCGCGAACGGCCGTCGGTGGTCTCCAGGTCGAGGGCGAGCAGGTCGCCTTCGGCCAGGCCGCGCGAGCCGACGACCGTCAGGAAGTGGTCGGCCTCGGCGACGGGGTCGTTGCCCGGATGGCCGTAGTGGTAGGCACCCCTGACGATGCCCTTGGCCGCCATGGCCTTCCAGTGCGAGGTGAAGGACGGGTCGGTGCGCCCGGTGCCTTCGGTGGCCTTGGCGATGCCGAACTCCGCCTTGCTCGCCGCCCAGTCGTGGTCGGCGGCCCAGCGCGAGACGTCCTCGCCGTACACGAGGGTGTCGGTGTGGCCGGGTGCGGCGAAGGCGAGCGAGGCGGTCAGCGCCGCGAGGGCGAGCGCCGGGACGGTGCGGACTCTCATGGAGGAACTCCCTGGTCGTGATGGGTGTTCCTTCCACCATCCGGGGCGCGGGTCCGCTGCGCGTCACCCAATCGGCGGGGCCCGGTGTCAACCGATCGATGCCGGGCCCCGCCGTACGGGTGAGCTCATCCGCCGTGGACGAGGTCGCCGTCCACGAAGGTCGCCCTCGCCTTGGCCGTCCATATCTCGGCGGCGGGCAGGGCGAACAGGTCGCGGTCGAGGACGACCAGGTCGGCGGGCCGCCCGGCCTCGATGACCCCGGCGGGCGAACGGTTGATCCACGCCGACCCCGCCGTGTACGCGTTGAGCGCCGTGGCCAGTGACAGCGCCTGGCCGGGCAGGAACGGCTGCAGCGCGGTGGGGTAGGACACGTGGACCGACGAGCCGGGCTCGGTGCGGTTGACCGCGACGTGCATGCCCTGGATCGGATCGGCGTTGGACACCGGCCAGTCGCTGCCCGCGCAGAACCTGGTGCCGCGGGCGAGCAGATCGGCGAAAGGGTACTGCCAGGCCGAGCGCTCCTCGCCGAGGAACGGGATGGTCAGCTCGTCCATCTGGGCGTGGTGGGTGGCCCACAGCGGCTGCAGGTTGGCCGTGACGCCGAGCGCGGCGAAACGCGGCACGTCGCTCGGCTCGACGATCTGCAGATGCGCGATGTGGTGCCTGTTGTCCGGCGAGGTGCCTTCCAGGGAGTCGAGCGCCTCGCGCACGGCGCGTTCGCCGATCGCGTGGAAGTGCACCTGGAAGCCGTGCCGGTCGAGCTCGGCGACGTAGCCGTTGAGCAGCGACGGCTGGATGTAGGACAGGCCGGTGCCGCCGCAGCGGCAGTAGGGCTCGATGACGGCCGCGGTGAAGTTCTCCGCGATGCCGTCCTGCATGATCTTCACCGAACCGGCGCTGAAGCGGTCGAGCCCTTCGGCCGACGCCCGCCTGGCCAGCAGGTCCTCGATCTGCTCGGCGCCGCGGGTGCGGTCCCACCACAGGGCGCCGACCACGCGGGCCCTGAGCCGCCCTGAGGCCGCCGCCGACAGATAGGTGGGCAGCTGGTCGTCGGAGCCGGCGTAGGAGCCGACGATGGCGTCCTGCCAGCCGGTGATGCCCAGCGAGAACAGATGGGCCTGGGCGTCGAGCAGGGCGGCGTCCAGGTCGGCGGCGCTCGGGCGCGGGGTCAGCAGGCCGACCAGGTCCATCGCGCCCTCGTGCAGCACGCCGGAGGGCGAGCCGTCGGCGTCGCGCTCGATGCGGCCGTCGGCGGGGTCGGGCGTGTCGCGGGTGATGCCGGCCAGCTCCAGCGCCCTGGTGTTGACCCAGGCGGCGTGGTGGTCGCGCTGGATGAGGTAGACGGGCCGGTCGAGGAAGTCCAGCTGCGAGCGGTGCGGGAGCCCGCCGGGGAAGGCCGACATGTCCCAGCCGCCGCCGTCGATCCACTCCCTGCCCGGATGGGCGCCGGCGTAGGCGCTCACCTTGGCGAGGTAGGGGTCGAGTCCGTAGACCTCCGAAAGGTCGCACTTGGCGCGTTCGAGCCCGGCCTGCACGGGGTGGATGTGGGCGTCGGTGACGCCGGGGATGAGCAGGCCGCCGTCGAGGTCGACGCTGTCGTGCGGGCCCGCCTGCGCGGCCAGGTCGCGTTCGGCGCCGACGGCGGCGATGACACCGTCGCGGACCAGGACGGCCTCGGCGAAGTGCTCGGCCGAGCCGACGAAGACGCGTCCGCCGCGAAACAGGGTGGTCACAGTCAGACTCCTCAGTGTCCGGTGATGAGATCGGCGAAGCGGGCCAGGACCGAGGTGCGCTCCATCGTGGCCTCGCGCGCGTCGGCCTGGCGGTAGAGGCGGTACATCGAGTGCACGCCGAGCCAGCGCAACGGCTCGGGCTCCCAGGCCCGCACGTCGCGCCCGACCCACGGCAGCGACGTGAGCTCGGTGCTCTCGCCGAGCACGAGGTCGCGCAGCGTGCGCCCGGCCAGGTTGGTCGTGGTGACGCCGTGCCCGGTGTACCCGCCGGCCCAGCCGATGCCGCTGGCCCGGTCGACGTGCACGGTCGAGCACCAGTCGCGCGGCACGCCGAGCACCCCCGACCAGGCGTGGGCCACGGCCGAGGTGCGAGCGGCCGGGAAGAAGTCGACCAGCAGCCGCCACAGCGCCTCGACCGTCCAGTCGTGGGTGTGGCCGCGCGCGTCGACCCGCGAGCCGTACAGGTACGGCCTGCCCCTGCCGCCGAAGGCGACGCGGCCGTCGGCGGTGCGCTGGGCGTACATGTAGTAGTGGGCCAGGTCGCCCAGCAGTTCGGCGCCGTCCCAGCCGACCTCCTGCCAGAACGCCTCGGGCAGCGGCTCGGTGACGATCATCGAGCTGTTCATCGGCAGCCACTGCCTGCGCAGGCCCTTGAGCTCGGAGGTGAAGCCCTCGGTCGCCCTGATGACGTAGTCGGCGCTGACGGTGCCGGTGGCGGTGACCGCGCGGTGCGGTGCGATCTCGGTGACCGCGGTGCGCTCGTAGATCGGCACACCCAGCTCGCGTACGGCACGGGCCAGGCCTTGGGCGAGTTTGGCCGGTTGGATGCGGGCGCAGTGCGGGCTCCAGGTGGCGGCGCGCGCGCCTTCGACGCGGAGCCGGTCCCAGCGTTCGGCCGGTTCCAGCAGGCGCAGGTCGGCCTCGGTCAGGCCCCACGCCTCGGCCTCGGCCACGGTGGCGCGCAGCCTGCTCTCCTGCGCGCTGTTGCGGGCGAACTGCAGCACGCCGCCCTTGACGATGTCGGCGTCGATGCCTTCGGCCGCGCACACGGCGATGACCTCGTCGATCGAGTCGAACATCTCGCGCTGCAGGCGCTGGACGGCGGCCCGGCCGTGCTCCTTGGCGTAGAGCTCGTGCGATCCCGCCATGTCGCCGGTGAGCCAGCCGCCGTTGCGTCCCGAGGCGCCGAACCCGGCGAACTCCTTCTCCAGGATCACCACCGACAGGCTCGGCCTGGCCTTCTTGAGGTAGTAGGCGGTCCACAGTCCGGTGTATCCGGCGCCGACGATCACCACGTCGGCCCGCAGGTCGCCTGGCAGCGGCTCGCCTGGCACGGGAACTCCGATCGAGCGATACCAGAAGGAGACATCCCCGTTGACGAAATCCCCAGCCAGGGGAACACGCGCGTTCATAGCCCCATATCCTGCTATATCCGTTTAAGGCGTCGCATCGGGCAACGGATTTCGTAATCCGATAGATGAAACGCCAGGCTCACCCATGCGTAGCAACGCCGTAACAGACCTCCAGCATTCTGGCAGGCGACGGAGGGGAGAGACACCATGGGATTCCTGCGCATCCGCACCACCGTGGACGAACGACCGGGCCGCCTGGCCTCACTGGCGGCGGCCCTGGCGGCCAAGGGCGGCAACATTCTCGGGCTGAGCGTCCAGCCCGACACCGACGGCACCGTCGACGAGTTCGTCGCCGACATCCCCGCCAGCCCCGAGGCCGTGCGCGCGGCGCTTGAGGAGGCGGGCGGGCGCAGGGTCCAGGTGGTCGCGGCCACCGCGCACGAGCTCACCGACGAGCCCACCAGGGCCCTGCTGCTGGCCTCCAGGCTGCGGGCCGCGCCGTGGCGGCTGCCCGAGCTGCTGGCGGCCCTGCTGCGCGCCGACGACGCCCGGTGGGTCTACGGTGAGGCCATGCACGATCTTCCGGACCCCACCCTGCTCACCGTGCCGGTCGCGCCGAAGCGTGCCGTACGGCTGCGGCGGGCCGGTCTGCCGTTCACGCTGACCGAGGCCGCGCGTGCCGCCTCGTTCGTCCGGCTGGCCCAGCCTCCGGCCGAGGCCAGGACGGGCGAGCTCACCGTGCGGCTGTCGGACGGGGCCGAGGTCACCGTGCGCCCGCTGACCGCCCTCTACCGCGAGGCCGTGCGCGATCTGCACGACAGGTGCTCGCCCGACGCGCGCAGGTTCCGCTACTTCACCTCGATGCCGTCGCTGCCGCCCCGGGTCTTCGATCGGCTGTGCGACCGGAGCAGGGGGCTGTCGTTCGTGGCCGGGCACGACGGACAGGTGGTGGGGCTGGCCAGTCTGATGTTCACCGCCGACCCCGGCAGCGCCGAGATGGCCTTCCTCGTGGAGGACCGCTGGCAGGGGCTCGGGCTCGGCGCCGAGCTGGCCAGGATGGTGGTGCGGGAGGCGCGCGACCTCGGGTTCGCCGAGGTGCGCGCGACGCTGCTGTCGGACAACACGCGCATGCGCAGGCTGATGGTGTCGCTCGGCGCGACGCTCGGGTACACCGACGATCCCGGTGTGGTCGAGGCCAGGCTGGCGGTCGGGGTGCCCGCCGTACGGTGAGGGGGCTAGGTCTGCTCGGGTGGGTTCTGGATGGCGTCGAGCCTGGCTTCCAGGCGGTGCATTCCGGCCTGGAGGCGTTCGATGGCGAGCCTGATGTCGGCCAGCTGGTCGGCGAGTGAGGCTCCGGGTGCGAGGAACATCTCGCTCGCCCGTTCGCGTGCGCCCCTGGTGACCCGCTCGGCCACGCGGCGCCTGGCGTCCTCCAGGCTGACCTCCGCGGCGCGCAGGGCCTGGGCCGCGACGCCCTCGCCCTCCCTGAGCAGGCCGAGCAGGATGTGCTCGGTGCCGATGAAGGTGTGCTTGAGCTGCAGCGCCTCGCGCAGCGACAGCTCCAGCACCTTCTTGGCGCGCGGCGTGAACGGGATGTGGTGCGCCTGCGTGCCCGGGCCTTCGCCGATCACGTCGTGCACGAACGTGCGCACGCTCCGGGCATCGACGCCCAGGTCGTGCAGCACCTGCGCCGCCACGCCCTCGTGCTCGCTCAGCAGGCCGAGCAGGACGTGCTCGGTGCCGATGTGGTCGTGGTGGAGTGTCCGCGCCTCTTCCTGGGCGAGGACGACCACCCGCCGGGCGCGGTCGGTGAAGCGCTCGAACACCGGGGCCTCCGTTCGACAGGATGCCTCTACCACTATGCGGCATATTCCGGCGATGCGCTGCACCCGTTTCGGGGTATCCCACCTTCGTGGATCTTGACGAGATCGCCGACCGGTTGTACGGGCTCGCGCCCGCCGCGTTCGTCCAGGCCCGTGACGCCGAGGCCAGGGCGGCCAGGGCGGCGGGCGACAGGGAGCTGGCGGCGGGTGTGGCGGCGCTGCGCCGTCCCACGGTCGCGGCGTGGGCGGTCAACCAGGCCGTGCGCGCCCATCCCGCCGAGCTGGCCGACCTGCTCGCCGTGGGCGAGGAACTGCGTGCCGCCTGGGCCGCCCAGGACGCCGAGGCGTTGAACGCGCTGGGCGCGCGCCGGGCCAAGGCCGTCGCCGCACTCACCGCGTTCGCCCGTGCCGAAGGCGCCCTGGCGGGCGGCGCCGCGACCGAGGCCGAGCAGACCTTCGACGCCGCGGTCGTCGACGCCGACGCCGCCGCCCAGGTCCGGACCGGTCGCCTGGCCAAGCCCCTGGCCTACTCGGGCTTCGCCCCCGTGCCCACCACCACCCCCGCCGTACGGCAGGCGCCCAGGCCCGAGCGCGAGGCCGAGCGCGCCGAGGAGAGCCGCCTGGCGCGGGAGGCGCATGCCGAATGGCGCAGGGAACTGGAGCGAGCCGTGCAGGACTACGAGACACGGGCCGAGAAGGTCGCACGGCTCGAACGCAAACTCGTCAAGGCGCGCGGCAAACTCGCCAAGGCCGAGCAGCGCCTCAGGGTGACCAGGCGGGAGGAGGCCAAGGCCCGGCGCCGGGCGCAGAAGTGAGGGCCTGCTATCGGATGCCGTGCCCCAGATAGGCGCACACCGGGAACTCCACCACACCGTCGCGCAGGTACGGCCGGACCAGCCTGTCGTAGTGCCCGCGCACCACGGCCCTGGTGTCCTCGTCCAAGGCCCTGATGGCGTTGGACTTGAACCCGTTGCCGGCCACGATGGCCCGCCACCAGTCGTCGGGCTCGACGCGGTGCCGCCAGCGCAGGGTGTCGACGCCCACCCCGGTGAAGCCGTGCCGCCCGGCCAGTGCGGCGAACGCCTCGGGGGCCTCGTAGGCGGTGAACGGGCGCACGGGCGGCCGGTAGGCGACTCCCGCCGCGTCGAGGGCGTCGCCGAAGACGGAGGCGGCGCTGATCTCGTCGAGCTTCCACCAGCTCAGCGCCAGGCCGCCGCCCGGCCGCAGCACGCGGTGCAGTGCGGCGAGCGTCGCGGGCGGGTCAGGGACGTGGTTGACGACGAAGTTGCCCGCCACCGCGTCGAACGACTCGTCGGGGAAGGGCAGCTCGGGCAGTGCGGCCTGTCGTACCTCGGCGTAGGGGTGGCGGCGTGCGGTCAGCTCCAGCATGTCGAGGTCGGCGTCGACGGCGGTGACCCGCGCGCCGAGTGCGAGCGCGGCCGACGTCACCACGCCGGTGCCGCAGCCGACGTCCAGCAGGAGCGGCGAGCCCGACGTGCGGACCAGGCGCAGCAGGGGGCCAACGGCGTGGGAGGTGAGCCTGGCGAATCCTCGTTCGAAGGCCTCGGCCGGATTCTCGATCATGCCGAGTAGCCTACGTGCGGAAATCCTTACTTTCTTGTGTGAGATTGATCGGCTTCCTCTGTCCCGGTGACGGCGCAGCCGCCTATCGTCGGGCGGCATGGACGACTTCATCGACGCCCTGCCCAAGGTCGAACTGCATGTTCACCTGGTCGGGTCGGCCTCGCTGCCCACCGTGCTCGAACTGGCCAGGAGGCATCCAGGCAACGGCGTGCCGACGGACGAGGCGCAGCTGCGCGAGTTCTACACCTTCCGCGACTTCCCGCACTTCGCCGAGGTCTACCTGGCGGTCAACTCGCTGGTCCGTGAGCCCGAGGACATCGCGACCCTGGTCACCGGCCTGGCCCGCGACCTCGCCGCCCAGCGCACGCGCTATGTCGAACTGCAGGTCACGCCGTACTCCCATTGGCTGGTCGGCCTGCCGATGACCGCCGTCACCGAGGCGCTCGACCTGGCCGCGCACGTGTCCTACGCCTCCTACGGCGTGCAGATGGCCTACATCTTCGACATCCCCGGCGAGTTCGGAGAGGAGGCCGCCGCCATCACCGTCAAGCACGCCCTGGAGGAACCTCCCTCGGCCTTGGTAGGTTTCGGCATCGGCGGGATCGAGCAGTGCCGTCCCGGCTACCGCGACGCCTACCGGGACGCCTTCACCGCCGCACGCAACGCCGGGCTGCACAGCGTGCCGCACGGCGGTGAGATGAGCGGTCCCGAGACCATCTGGGAGACCATCGAGGGCTACGGCGCCGAACGCATCGGCCACGGCATCCGCTGCCTCGACGACGACCGCCTGGTCGCCTACCTGAAGGAGCGGCAGCTCCCGCTCGACGTCTGCCCGACCTCGAACGTCTGCACCGGCCAGGTCGCCCGGATCGAGGAGCATCCGCTGCCCCGCCTGCTGGAGGCCGGTCTGTTCGTCACGCTCAACTCCGACGACCCGCCCATGTTCGGGACGACGCTGACGGGGGAGTACCGCGCGGCGGCCCGGCATCTCGGTGTGGACCGGGCCGGACTGGCGCAGCTCGCCCGCAACGGGGTGAACGCGTCGTACATGAGCGAGCAGGGCAAGCGCGCGGTCCTGGCCGAGATCGACGCCGTCTCAGCGTAGTTCGGCCAGCGGGGTGTCGTAGGGCACGCGGCGCATCCGCGGCGTGTACGGGTCGAGCTCGCCCGGCTTGTAGGTCACCAGGCCCGCCGCCCACCAGAAGACGTCGGTCGGATCGCCGCAGAACTTGTAGGTGAGCCCGTCGGCGCTGAAGGCGGCCGAGCCGTCGGGGATGGGCAGGAGCGTGACATAGGAAGGGGCGCCGGCCACCGTCAGGTCCCACAGCCTGATCGTGCCGTCCGATCCGGCGGCGGCCAGGTGCTGACCGCCGGGATGCCAGGCGAGCGAGGCGATCGTGGTCCGGGGGCCGTGAAGGGTGGTGACGAGCTCGGTCCCGGAGGCGTCCCACAGTTGTACGCTGCCGTCCTCCCTGCCGATCGCCAGCCGCGCACCGGAGGGACTCCACGCGGCCGATCTGTTGATCACCTCGGACTCGCCGGTGACTGAGGCCGTTTCGCCCACCTTCCACGTCCAATGCCAAAGCCTGCTGTATCCGACGCACGTGAGGAAGCGCCCGGAAGGATGCCAGGCCAGGGCGGTGAGTGCGACATCGGAGAACTCGCGGGCCGTGACGGGGGCGCTCCCGCGCTCATCCCACAACGTCAGCCCGCCCCTGTGATACGCGGCGGCGAGCAGCGCCTTGTCGGGATGCCAGGCCATCTGCGACACCTGCGCGGGCCCGGATCTCAAGCCCAGATCAAACCCCAGCATGAGGCCGCCCTGAAAGTCCGCCACGGCCAGCAGCCGCCGTCGAGGATGCCAGGCGAGCGAGGCGACGTGGGAGCTCCCGAACGGGATGGTCTGGCTCACGGTGGTAGTACCGAGGTTCCAGATGTCGATCTTGGAACTCTCCGCGACCGCCAGGAGGCCGCCGTGGCGTTGCAGGGCCATCGCGCGGCGCGTGACGAAGGGGGCGTGGAGCTGGATGGCGACACCCGCGCCCAGACTCCACTGCAGGACGCCGTGATCGGGGTGCGCACTGACCAGTTCGCCTTCGGCCGTCCAGGACAGGGCTGCGGCCTCCGACGCTTTGGGAGGTGACGCGCCGGGCACGCGGGAGCCGTCGGCATCCCACACGAGGATCCCGTCGTGGACGATTCCCGCCACCCTGGAGCCGTCGGGGCTCCACCGCAGTTCCCGCAGCACGGGGTGCTCGCTGTCGGCCGAGGCGACGAGCCTGCCGGTGTCCAGTTCGTGGATCTCCAGTGTCCCGCCCACGGAACTGGCCAGTAGCGTTCTTCCTCCGGGGTCGGTGGCCAGGGTCGAGCCGATCCCTGCGGTAAAGGTGCCGACCAGCTCCCCGCTGTCGGGATCCACGAGCAGCCCCGACGTGTCGCTGTGCCGGGCCAGCAGCAGGCGTTCCACCGGGTGCCAGGCGAGGCTGTAGATCGGGCGATAGCCGAGATCGGACGTCGTCTCCCGACCACTGTCCAGGTTCCACAGCCGCAGGGAGCCGTCACTCGTGAGGGCGGCGAGTTCGCGCCCCTCGGGATGCCAGGCCGCGCTGAAGCCGTACATGAGGTCCGCGGGCAGGGAGGCGACCACTTCGCCCGTGACGCTCAGCACGGTGACGCCCCAGCTGTCGATCTCGGCGAGGAGAGTGCGTTGGGGGCTCCACACCACCGACCCGAGCGTGTTCAGCCTTCTGCCCTGGTCTGCTGGAGTGCTGTGGTAGTCGCCGGTCGCAGGTGTCCAGCGCTGGATCGCGCTGTCGGTCAGCATCAGCAGGTGCTCGCCGTCGGCGGTCCAGGCGTAGGACCTGACGGGCTCGTTGTCCTGCGCGCACACCCGGCGGACCGGCATGCCGTTCGCGTCCCAGATCTGGAGCTGGTGTCCGGCCCTGGTGACGATCAGGGTGCCGCTCGGGTGCCAGACCAGGCCCGCGTCCCGGCCACTCTCAGCGGAGAACTGCAGATCGGGCGGCGGGCTGGGCCGTGTGTCCCCCTGCATGCCGGCTGTCGCCGTCAGCCACCACTTGGCGCCCTCGGTCCGGGCCCCGCGCAGGTCGGCTCCGATCAGCCTGGCTCCCGACAGGTCGGCGTCGCGCAGGTCGGCGTCGGCGAGCACGGTGTGCCTGCCTTCGGCCGTGGGGACCAGCGAGGCGCCACGCAGGTCGGCGCCCGACAGGTCGGCCCCGGTGAGGTCGGCCCCGGAGAGCGTCGCATGGCGCAGGTCGGCGCCCGCCAGGTTCGCGCCCTGGTGGTCGCCGTCCGCGAGCGCGACCGAACCGCGCAGGTCGGCGCCGGGCAGGGAGAGCGGCGGCGCGGGGGGTGCGGGGGCCTCCACCGGAGGCTGGGGCAGCCGCTCCCGCAGGAGCAGGGCGTTGCCCGCGGCCACGTGCGACGCGTCGCCCGCCGACAACGTGCGGTCGGCCCATTCCCGGACGAGGTCCGGCCCGGCCAGACCGGTCAGGAAGTCGGCCATCAGCTCCGACAGCGCCCTGGAGCGCAACCCCGCCGGGTCGGCCTCACCGGCCCGCAGCCTGATCGCGATCTGATCGGCGACCAGCCATTCCATCACCGACCCGTGCACGAAGGAGAACCTGCTGTGCTCCCCGCGTACCAGCAGCGTGCCCGAGCCGATCATGTGAACGGCCTCGTCGGGTTCGAGCTGCCTGTCGGCCAGGTCGGACAGCGCCTGCGAGATCATGCTGAGGTCGTCCACACCCGCGGTGCGCTCGCCGGTCTCCCACATGCGCAGCGCCAGCCGCGACACCGCGTCGAAGCGCTCCTGCCTGGTCAGCGGAGGCGCTCCGCCCGGCGCCAGCGACCTTTCGTACTCGTGGATCAGCCATTGCTCCAGCAGTTCGCGGTAGAGATCGGCCGCGGTGATGACGCCTCGCCGCTCCTGGATCGACAGCAGGCGTTCGGGGGAGAGCCTGGCGATGAAGTCGAGCATGCGCGGGTTGTGGGACAGGCCCAGCAGGTCGCGTACGTGTTCGAGCAGCTCGTAGCGCTCACGCGCCGGGGCCTCGCCGCCGAGCCGCTGCGTCAGGTAGGCCAGGATCTGGCCGTCGTCGAAGTCGAGCAGTTTGACCAGCCGCCGCCCATGCACCCCGCCCAGCTTCAGCGCCAGCGACGTCTCCACCTCCTGATCGGTCAGGAAGTGCTGCGTACGGCTGGACAGCACGATCTTCGCCTTGTCCTGCGCGGCCCCGATGATGGTCGCGAGATGCTTCACGGCCTCCGGGTACGTCACCCGTACGGCCAGCTCGTCGAACCCGTCGAACAGCAGCAGCACGTGCCCGCCCTTGATCAGGCCCTGGAGGGTGCGCAGATCGATGACCTCCTCGCCGCCGAGGGTCAGATGGGCGGCCAGCATCTGCTCCAGGCTGTGCGACTTGTCCAGGTGGCGCAGCTCGATCAGCACGGGGATGAGCGGCGGCTCCTGCCGGGTGTGCACCAGCTTGGCCAGCTCGCGCAGCAGGAACGTCTTGCCGTGCCCGAACTCGCCGAGCACGACGACGAAGCGCCCGTCGGCGTCGCCCGCCCACATGCGCAGCTGGTCCAGCAGCCCGGTCCTGACGGTTCCGGCCGAGGTGGCCTGGCCGAGCACGCTGAAGCGCTGCTCGACATAGAGCCGGGAGGGGTAGACGGGGTCGGCGGCCAGGCGTTCGGCCTGGCGGCTCGCGTAGGGGCGCAGGTCGTAGAAGCCCTGGAACTCCAGCAGGCTCTGCAGCTTGACGCCCTTCGCGCGGGCGTGCTCACGCAGGTCGTCGGGTGCGGGGGCGCCGTCGTAGACGAGATAGGAGGCCGTGGCCAGGCCGCCGGCACGGTAGCTCTCGTGCACCTCCTCGGTGAAGGCGCGCAGCACGTCCTCGGTGGGGGTGCCCGCGTGCACGCCCACCGGGTACACCGAGACCCACGACTCGCTGGCCGCGGTGACGCGCAGGTACGCAAGCCCCTTGACGTGGCGCTGGGGCTCGACCCTCGCGCCCTTTTCGCGTTCCTCGCAGATGCGCCAGACACGCGAGAGCAGGTCGTCGGGCGGGGGCAGGCGCGCGTCCAGGTCGCCGGTGATGATGACGCCGGTGTTGTCCCCGCCGACGACGACCGCGCGTTCCCCGGTCGCGGGCGTGCCGAACAGCGCGGGCGCGTCCGCCGGGCGGCTCGGCAGGGCGGGGGCCGGTGCCGTGGTCCAGCGCTCTCCCTGGGCCGGGCGCCTGCAGACCGACTCGAACCCCGACGGCGAGACGCGCACGAGCCGGTAGCCGCCCGACGACTGCGCGGGACCGTTCAGCACCAGGTCGAGCACGGGTGTGGCTGGATAGCCGTGCACGGCGCCGAGCTTGAGCCAGCCGTCCCTGCGATAGCTCCACAGCCGGTCGGCGAACCACCGCGTCTGCCGCTCGCCCAGCTGGTGGCGGCCCGTCTGCCCGCCCAGATGGCTGACCGCCTCGGTGGAGTTCATCGCCGCCACCACCGTGCGCAGCTCGGGCACCACCAGCATCGACCAGTACTCGTCGGGCAGGAAACGAGGAGCGTCCGCGAGCCCCTGGTAGAACTCCTCAAGCATCTCAGCGTAGGGCCGCCACTTGGGATAGTACGGCGGGACCGGCCCCTGCTCCTCGTCCTGCATCTCCAGGAAGTACCCCTGGCACTTGGCCAGGTTGACGTCGCTCTCGCCCGGCGTCATGGCCACCCGGCCCGGCCCGAGGCCGAGCTCCGCGCCCAGCCGCCTCAGCCACTCCCGCGCCTGGGCGAACTGCGAGGGCTTGGCCCCATGGGTGAGAGCGCCCGCCACCACCATGAGATCGGGACGCATGGGCGGCCCCGCGGCGAGGTCGGCCAGGAGGGCGGTGGCCAGCTTGGGCGGCGTCGCCACCCCCTCCGCGCCGAACCGGGGGCCCTCCAGATGCAACACGGTGATGGAACGCTCCGTCATCGCCTCTCCTCGCCAGAAGCGCGCATATGACGGACATCTTAAGGACGCGCCCCGTTTCGCGCCCTCACTTCGCGATCACGAACACCTCCCCGCCGGGGGAGACGCTCAGGGAGAGGCGATGCGCCCGAGCCCGGCCGGGATCTTCGACGCCGCCGCCCGGTCCAGCAGGAACAGCGTCGCCTGCCTGCCCCTCGCCCCGGCGGCGGGCACCTGGACCGGCCCGGAGTCCGACGCCAGCGCCAGCCGTACCGCTCCGGCCTTCTCCTGTCCGGCCGCCACCACCCAGACCTCGCGCGAGGCGTGGATGCTCGCCATCGTCAGCGAGACGCGGGTGGGCGGCGGCTTGGGCGAGCCGTGTACGGCGACGGCGGGACGCTCGTCGTAGAGGGCGGGCATGCCGGGAAAGAGCGAGGCGACGTGCGAGTCGGGGCCCATGCCGAGCAGCATGACGTCGAAGGAGGGCACGGGGCCGTGGTCCTCGGGGCGTGCGGCCTTGCGCAGCTCCTCGGTGTAGGCCTCGGCCGACTCCTCGGCGCTCAGGCCGGAGTCGGGGCCGAGCATGACGTGCACCCGGGCGGGATCGAGGTCGACATGGTCGAGCAGGGCGGCGCGGGCGCCGGTCTCGTTGCGTTCGGGGTCGCCCGACGGCAGGAAACGCTCGTCGCCCCACCAGATGTCCAGGTGACGCCAGTCGACGGCGTCGCGTGCCGGGGTGGCGGCGATGGCGGCCAGCGTGGCGATGCCGACCGAGCCGCCGGTCAGCACCAGCGAGGCCGAGCCGCGCGCCGCCTGCACGTCGACGAGCCGGGTGATGATACGGGCGGCGACCGCGTCGGCCAGGACGGCGGCGTCGCGGTGGACGACCACCGTGGGTACTGCGCTCACAGATCTACCTTTCACGCCCGGCCGTTCGGCCCGGGCGCCCCTCGATGACGATGCAGACGCCGGTGGCCCCGCTGCAGCAGCGGGGCCACCGGTCGATCCACGGATTTTTCAGGACTTGTGGCTGCGGGCCAGGCGTTTGACCGCCGACTCGTAGACCTCGTCGGAGTCCAGCCTGCGCAGCTCCTCCGCCAGCAGCTCGGAGGTCACCCGGCGGGCCAGGGCCACATGCCGGTCGGGCTGACCGGGCCTGGCCAGCGAGGCCTGACGCGCGTCGTTGCGGGTCACCGCGATCTCGCCGCCCTCGGCCAGCGTCAGCCTGACACACGTCAGGCCGGGCCCGGCCGAGTCCGACACCTTGACCGGCGCCCCGAGCCGCTCCGACAACCACGCCGCCAGCAGCGGCGCGCTCGCATGACCGGCCACCGCCTCGACGAAGCCCTTCTTGACCTTGCCGACCGGCTGGTCGAAGGCCGCGGCCAGCAGGCTGCGCCACGGGGTCAGCCTGGCCCAGGCCAGATCGGTGTCGCCGGGGTGGTAGCCCTTGGCCCTGGTGACCAGCGCCTTGACCCCGTCGCTCGCCGACTTGGCGTCGGTGATGCGGCGCTGGGCCAGCATGCCGATCGGGTCGTCGGCGGGCACCGCCGGAGCCGTGCCCGGCCACCAGACCACCACGGGGGTGTCGGGCAGCAGCAGCGGGCTGACGACCGAGTCGGCGTGCGAGGTCAGCTCGCCGTACAGGCGCAGCACCACGACCTCGCCCGGGGTCGACTCGCCGATGCGCAGTTCGGCGTCCAGGCGGTTGGCCTCGTCGCTCTCGCGCGGGATCACCACCAGGATGCGCGAAGGATGCTCGCGCGCTGCCTCGGTGGCGGCGCGTACCGAGTCGTACTGGTCGCGTTCGTCGCACACCACGACCAGCGTGAGCACCATCCCTATGGCCGGTGCGCCCATCTTGTGCCGCAGATGGGTGAGCTGGGCCGAGATCTTGCCCGCTGTCGTGCCCGTCAGCATGAACGAGGTCACAGTCGCCTCCACACTCGGCCGTCGCGGGCCATCATCTCGTCGGCCGACGGCGGGCCCCAGGTGCCCGACGGGTAGTCCTCAGGCTGGCCCTGCGTGGCCCAGAACTCCTCGATCGGGTCGAGGATCTTCCACGACAGCTCCACCTCGCGCTGATGCGGGAACAGCGGCGGATCGCCGATCAGCACGTCCAGCAGCAGCCGCTCGTAGGCCTCGGGCGAGGACTCCATGAACGACTCCCCGTAGGCGAAGTCCATCGAGACGTCGCGTACCTCCATCGCGGTGCCCGGCACCTTCGAGCCGAACCGCACCGTGATGCCCTCGTCCGGCTGCACCCGGATGACCAGCGCGTTCTGGCCGAGGATCTCGGTGTCGTCCTTGCTGAAGGGCAGGTGCGGCGCCCGCTGGAACACCACGGCAACCTCGGTGACCCGGCGACCCAGACGCTTGCCCGTGCGCAGGTAGAACGGCACGCCCGCCCAGCGGCGGTTGGCGATCTCCAGCTTGATGGCGGCGTAGGTCTCGGTGATGGAGTCGGCCGGAATGCCCTCCTCCTCCAGATAGCCGACGACCTTCTCGCCGCCCTGCCAGCCCGCGGCGTACTTGCCGCGCGCCGTGCCGAGCTTCAGGTCGGCGGGCAGCTGGACCGCCTTGAGCACCTTCTCCTTCTCCCGGCGCAGCGCGTCGGACTCGAACGTGCTCGGGTCCTCCATCGTGATCAGCGCGAGCAGTTGCAGCAGGTGGTTCTGGATCACGTCACGGGCGGCGCCGATGCCGTCGTAGTACCCGGCCCTGCCGCCGATGCCGATGTCCTCGGCCATCGTGATCTGGACGTGGTCGACATAGTTGCGGTTCCAGATCGGCTCGTAGAGCGTGTTGGCGAACCGCAGCGCCATGACGTTCTGGACGGTCTCCTTGCCCAGGTAGTGGTCGATGCGGAACACCGACGACTCGGGGAAGACCGCGCTGGTGATCGAGTTCAGCTCGTGCGCCGACTCCAGGTCGTGCCCGAACGGCTTCTCGATGACCACCCTGCGCCACGAACCGTCAGGCGCGTTGGCCAGGCCCGTGCGCTTGAGCTGCTCGACGACCGTGGGGAAGAACTTCGGCGGCACCGACAGGTAGAAGGCGTAGTTGCCGCCCGTGCCCCGGCTCTCGTCGATCTCCTTCAGCGCCATCGACAGCGCGTCGAACGCCCCGTCGTCGGTGAACTCGCCAGGCACGAACACGATGCCTTCGGCGAGCTGCTTCCAGACCTCCTCGCGGAACGGCGTGCGCGCGTGCTCCTTGACCGCGTCGTGGGTCAGCGCGGCGAAGTCCTGGTTGGCCCAGTCACGCCTGGCGAACCCGACGAGCGAGAAACCGGGCGGCAGCAGCCCCCTGTTGCCCAGGTCGTAGATCGCGGGCAGCAGCTTGCGCTTGGCCAGGTCGCCGGTCACGCCGAACAGCACCAGCACACACGGCCCCGCCACCCTGGGCAGCCGCTTGTCACGCGGGTCGCGCAGCGGGTTGTTGGCCGCCGCCTCCAGCGTGGTGGCCGTGCTCGCGGCGGCGAAGGCGGCGGTCAGCGCCTCCTCGACCGGCGCGCCAGGCTCAAGACTGTCGAGGTTCACTCCGGTCACCGTCACACCTCCCGTGCGGCTTCGAGCAGCCGCGTGACGCCCGCCACGCGGTCGGTCAGATGCAGGCGTACGGCGGGCCGCCCGCGCTCCACGAGCGCCCCGAAGTCGCCGAGCGCCTGGGCGAGCTGCAGCCCGCCCAGCGTGTAGGACCTGCCGGGAATCTCGACGTCGACCTCGACCACCCCCGTGATCTGCAGGAACACCCCGTTCTGCGGTCCACCCTTGTGGTACTGCCCCGTGGAGTGCAGGAAGCGCGGCCCCCACCCGAACGTGACCGGCCGCTCGGTGCGCACCGCGAGCAGCGCCCGCAGCGTCGCCGGGTCGGCCGCCATCCACGCGTCGGTCATCTCCTCGAACGAGGCGTCCTCGCGCACCGGCGCGTCGAAGGCCGCCTGCCTGTCGAGATAGGCCAGCACGGCGAGGTAACCGTCGTCGGGCACGGCCTCCAGCAGCCAGGTCAGCACGCCGGGCAGGTCCTTGACGCCTTCGGGCAGCGCGCCGTGCACCTCGACGGGCCCGTCGACGAGCACCGGCGCGTCCACGACGACCTCGCCGCCCGCCAGCAGCCTGGCGGTGTTGTTCTTGGACTCGGTGACGTTCGGCTGGTCGAAGGGGTCGACGCCGAGCAGCCTGGCCGCGATCGCGGTGGCGTACTCCCAGATGAGGAACTGGGCGCCGAGCGGCCCGTCGACGCGCACGTCGCCGTCGCCGTCGATGCCCGCGACCAGCTGGTCGGGCGCGTCGGTGCGGTCGGCGCCGACGATCGGCAGCACGCCCCTGCCCTGCTTGCCCGTCGACTCGGCGACGAGCTGCTCGATCCAGTCGGGCAGGCCGTTGATCTCCGACAGCGCGTCGTCGAGCAGCAGCTTGTCCCGCCCGGCCAGGGCCGCGGCGCCGATGGCCGCACCCAGCGCGAGGCCGGGATTGCCCTCATCGCCCGCCAGCAGCGGCGCCACCTCGGCGGCGTCGTCGAGCAGCACGCCCACGTCGGCGCCCGCCAGCGCGCTCGGCACCAGGCCGAACGCCGACAGCGCCGAGTAGCGCCCGCCGACGTTCGGGTCGGCGAGCAGGACGCGATACCCCTTGTCCAGGGCGATCTGCTCCAGCGGCGAGCCGGGGTCGGTGACCACGACGATCCGCTCGGCCGCGTCGATGCCGGCCTCGGTGAAGGCCCGCTCGTAGACGCGGCGGTGGCTGTCGGTCTCGACGGTCGAGCCGCTCTTGCTGGCGATCACCAGGATCGTGCGGTCCAGCCGGTCGGACAGGGCGCGCAGCACCTGGCCCGGGTCGGTGGTGTCCAGCACGGTCAGCGCCAGCTCGGCGGAGTTGACGATGACCTCGGGCGCCAGGGACGAGCCGCCCATCCCGGCCAGCACGACATGGTCGAGGCCCTCGGCGCGGGCCCGTTCGACCAGCTTGCCGATCTCGGGCAGCAGCTCGCGCGAGGTGAGGGGGAGGTTGAGCCAGCCGAGGCGGCGGGCCGCCTCGGCCTCGGCCGCCGGGCCCCACAGCGTGGGGTCGCCCGCGGCGAGCTTGGCGGGCACACCTTCCTGGGTGAGCCCACGGACGGCCGAGGCGGCCAGCTCGGCCACCTCGCCGTCTTCGTAGGTCACATCCATCAGGCGGTCAGCTTCTTCGTGACGCTGTCCAGCAGATCGTTCCAGGAGGCCTCGAACTTCTGCACGCCCTCCTCCTCAAGGGAGTTGACGACGTCGTCGTAGTCGACGCCCGCGTCCTTCAGCGCCGCCATGGTGTTCCAGGCGTCCTCGTAGAACGGCTTGACGGTGTCGCCGGTGATCGCGGCGTGGTCGGCCGTGGCGTCGAGGGTCTTCTCCGGCATCGTGTTGACGGTGTCGGCGGTGACGAGCTGGTCGACGTACATGGTGTCGGAGTAGGCCGGGTCCTTGACGCCGGTCGAGGCCCACAGCGGGCGCTGCGGACGGGCGCCCGCCGCCTTGAGCACGGCCCAGCGGTCGGAGTTCATGATCTCCTCGAACGCCGCGTAGGCCAGGCGGGCGTTGGCGATCGCGGCCTTGCCCTTCAGCTCGGGCCTGCCCAGCTTGTCCAGGCGCTTGTCGATCTCGGAGTCGACGCGGCTGACGAAGAAGGAGGCGACGGACTCGATCGAGGCCAGGTCGAGGCCGTTGGCCTTGGCCTGCTCAAGGCCGCTCAGCCAGGCGTCGATGACCGCGCGGTAGCGCTCCAGGGAGAAGATCAGCGTGACGTTGACGCTGATGCCCTCGGAGATCGCCTGCGTGATCGCGGGCAGGCCCTCCAGCGTGGCCGGGATCTTGATCAGCAGGTTGGGCCTGTCGACCAGCCACCACAGCGCACGCGCCTCGGCGACCGTCTTGTCGGTGTCGCGGGCCAGCCGCGGGTCCACCTCAAGGGACACGCGCCCGTCGACGTGACCGGTGGCGTCGTAGACCGGGCGCAGCACGTCGGCCGCCCACCGGATGTCGTAGGCGGTCAGCGCCCGCACCGCCTCGTCGACGCTCACCCCGCGCAGCGCCAGGTCGCGCAGCTGGGTGTCGTAGGCGTCGCCCTTGCCCAGCGCACCCTGGAAGATCGTCGGGTTGGAGGTGACCCCCACGACGTTCTTCTCGCGGATGAGCTGCTCCAGGTTGCCGGTGCGCAGGCGCTCGCGGCTGATGTCGTCGAGCCAGATCGAAACGCCGGCTGCGGACAGCTTCTTCAGGTTCTCGCTCATCTTCTTCACTTCTCCGTCGTCTTGGCGAGGCTGGCCTTCGCGGCCGCCGCCACGTGCTCGGCGGTGAGGCCGAACTGCTCATAAAGCGTCTTGTACGGTGCGGAGGCGCCGAAGTGCTCGAGACTCACGATCTCCCCCGCGTCTCCCACGAACTCGCGCCAGCCGAGGCCGATTCCCGCCTCGACCGCGACACGCGCCTTGATCGCAGGCGGCAGGACGGAGTGCCGGTAGCCCTCCTCCTGCGCCTGGAACCACTCCACGCTCGGCATCGACACCACACGCGCCGCGATGCCCTCGCCCTCCAGGATCTCGCGCGCCCCCACGGCCAGCTCGACCTCGCTGCCGGTCGCGATGAGGATCACCTGGGGCACCCCCGAGCCGGCCTCCTGCAGCACGTAGCCGCCCTTGGCCACGCCCTCGGGATTGGCCGGGTACACCGGCAGGTTCTGCCGCGTCAGCGCCAGCGCCGCCGGCCTGTCGGTGTGCTCCAGCACGGTCTTCCACGCCGCCACCGTCTCGTTGGCGTCGGCGGGCCGCACCACGTCGAGCCCGGGGATCGCGCGCAGCGCCCACAGGTGCTCGACCGGCTGGTGCGTGGGCCCGTCCTCGCCCAGGCCGATGGAGTCGTGCGTCCACACATAGGTGACGGGCAGCTTCATCAGCGCCGCCAGCCGTACGGCGGGCCGCATGTAGTCGGAGAAGACCAGGAACGTGCCGCCGTAGGGCCGGGTGCCGCCGTGCAGGGCGATGCCGTTGAGGATGGCGCCCATGCCGTGCTCGCGGATGCCGAAGTGCAGCGTGCGGCCGTAGCGGTGACCCGGGAACTCCTTGGTCTGGTACTCCTCGGGGATGAAGGAGGGCTCGCCCTTCATCGTGGTGTTGTTGGACTCGGCCAGGTCGGCCGAGCCGCCCCACAGCTCGGGCAGCACCCGCGACAGCGAGTTGAGCACCTCGCCCGACGCCTTGCGGGTCGCGACCGAGGAGCCCGCCTCGAACTCGGGCAGCGCGCTCGTCCAGTCGGCGGGCAGCTCGCGCGCGGAGATGCGGTCGAACTCGGCCGCGCGCTCCTCGTTGGCCAGCCGCCAGCTGGCATAGGCCTTGTCCCACTCGGCGCGGGCCTCACGGCCGCGGGCGACGACCTCGCGGGCGTGCTGGAGGACCTGCTCGGGCACGTCGAAGCTCTTGTCGGGGTCCTGGCCGAGCACGCGCTTGGTCGCGGCGACCTCGTCGGCGCCCAGGGCCGAGCCGTGGATCTTGCCGGTGTTCTGCTTGTTCGGCGCGGGCCAGCCGATGATCGTGCGCAGCCGGATGAACGACGGCCTGTCGGTCGTGGCCCTGGCCGCCTCCAGCGCCTGGTGCAGCGCCTGGACGTCCTCGACGTAGTCGCCGGTCTGGGTCCAGTCGACGACCGCGGTGTGCCAGCCGTAGGCCTCGTAGCGCGCGACGACGTCCTCCGACAGCGCGATCTGGGTGTCGTCCTCGATCGAGATGTGGTTGGAGTCGAACAGCACGGTCAGGTTGCCGAGCTTCTGGTGGGCGGCCAGCGCGGCGACCTCGTGGTTGATGCCCTCCTCGATGTCGCCTTCGGAGGCGATGCACCAGATGTGGTGGTCGAAGGGCGAGGCGCCGGGCGCCGCGTCGGGGTCGAACAGGCCGCGCTCGCGGCGGGCGGCCATCGCCATGCCGACCGCGTTGCCGACGCCCTGGCCCAGCGGGCCCGTCGTCGTCTCCACGCCCCTGGTGTGGCCGTGCTCGGGGTGGCCCGGCGTCAGGCTGTTCCACTGACGCAGGTCCTTGATGTCGTCAAGGGTCAGGCCGTAGCCGGAGAGGTAGAGCTGGATGTAGAGCGTCAGGCTGGAGTGACCGGGGGAGAGCACGAAGCGGTCGCGACCGGCCCACGTCGGGTCGGAGGGGTCGTGGCGCATCGTGTGCTGGAAAAGCAGGTAGGCGGCGGGCGCCAGGCTCATGGCGGTGCCGGGGTGGCCCGATCCCGCCTTCTCCACCGCGTCCATGGCCAGGGCCCGCACGACGTCAACCGCCTGCCGGTCCAGGTCGTTCCATTCAAGGGCTGGCACGAGTTCGCTGCTCAAGTGCTCTGTCTCCGGATCTCGTTGTGTATGGTGACGCCGGTCTGGCGTTTTTTCCCGCCAACACCGGACCCTAACGGGTTGTTCCGCTACCCCGTGGTAGCCGGGCCCCCAGATGGCTTGTGCCCCCTGTGGCCGGACCGCCCACCCCTGCGACTACAGTTTGTTTGTTCGCAGTGACGTCCGGGGTAATGAGAGGCGTCCACGGATCCAATCACGAGGTTACGCGTTGACTCCGCACGTGCTGGAAGCGCCTTGACGGTGCTCACCAACAAGCAGGCGACGGCCGCAGCAGCCGACGACATGCCGCGCACCTTCGGCGCCGTCGTCAAGGCCTACGTCGCGCTCACCAAGCCGCGTGTCATCGAGCTGCTGCTGATCACGACGCTGCCGGTGATGTTCCTGGCCGCCGGGGGCCTGCCCGATCTGTGGACCTCGATCTCGGTGATGGTCTTCGGCACCCTGTCGGCGGGCAGCGCCAACGCGCTCAACTGCTACATCGACCGCGACATCGACGTGAAGATGCGCCGCACCCGCAAGCGCCCGCTGGCCCGCCACCAGGTGACGCCGCGCAACGCGCTGATCTTCGGCATCGTGCTCGGCGTGCTGTCGACGGCCGGGCTGTGGCTGACCACCAACTGGCTGGCCGCCGTGCTGTCGACGGCGGCGATCCTGTTCTACATTTTCGTGTACTCGATGTTCCTCAAGCGCCGCACCTCGCAGAACATCGTGTGGGGCGGCCTGGCCGGGTGCATGCCGGTGGTGATCGGCTGGGCGGGCATCACCGGTCGCCTGGACTGGGCGCCGCTGGTGCTGTTCGGCGTGGTGTTCTTCTGGACGCCACCGCACACCTGGACGCTGGCCATGCGCTACAAGGACGACTACGCGGCGGCGGAGATCCCGATGCTGCCCGTGGTCGCGACCGAGGCCGAGGTCGTGCGTCAGTCGATCCTCTACACCTGGGCCACCGTGGCGTGCTCGCTGCTGCTGTGGCCGGTGGCGGGCACCACGCTGCTCTACCCGGTGGTCGCCGCCGTGCTGGGCGTCGCGTGCCTGGTCGAGGTCTACCGGCTGCGGGGCAGGCTGAAGGCGGGCAAGACCGGCGTCGACCTGCGTCCCATGCGCTTCTTCCACTGGTCCAACGCCTACCTGGCGCTGCTTTTCCTCGCCGTCGCCGTCGACGCGTTGCTGGTGTGACCGCTATCACCGTATGAAACGGGGCATCTCGCCCCTCCCCATGGACGACACCGTTCGTTCAGTCGGAGGAAGAGATGCACGTCGCTGTGGTGCTCGGCACCAGGCCGGAGATCGTCAAGCTGGCTCCAGTGATCAAGGAGTTCGGCGACAGGGGGATCCCCGTACGGATCTACCACACCGGCCAGCACCATGACGACGGCATGTCGGCGGGCTTCTTCGCCGAGTACGGCCTGGCCGAGCCGATCACCCTGCACGGCGTGGCGGGCCGCCCGCGCGCGGTGCAGATCGGCCTGGCGCTGACCCAGCTCGACGCCTTGTTCGAGGCCGACCCGCCCGAGGTCGTGATCGTCCAGGGCGACACCAACGCCACCCTCGCCGGAGCCCTGGCCGCCAACGCCAGGGACATCGCGCTGGTGCACGTCGAGGCCGGGCTGCGCAGCCGCGACCGGGCCATGCCCGAGGAGCACAACAGGATCCTGGTCGACCACCTGGCCGACGTGCTGTGCGCGGCCACCGGCCACAACGCCGACAACCTCGCCGCCGAGGGCATCGCGCCCGAACGCGTCGTGGTGACGGGCAACACGGTCGTCGAGGCCGTCACCGGCAGGCTGCCGCTGATGTCGGCCAGGCTGGCCGAACTCGACCGGCTCGGCCTGACCCCCGACGGCTACGTGCTGGCCACCGTGCACCGGCCGGAGAACACCGACGACCCCGCCGTGCTCGGCCGCATCCTGGCCGAGTTGCGCGCGCTCCCGCTGCCCGTCGTACTGGCCCTGCATCCGCGCACGCGCAAGGCGCTGCGGCGGCGGCAGGAGTCGCTGGAGGGCCTCGTCGTCACCGAGCCGCTGAGCCATGCCAGGTTCCTCTCGCTGGCCAGGCACGCGGCGCTGCTGGTCTCGGACTCGGGCGGCGTGCAGGAGGAGGTCACGGTGCTCAAGCGCCCGCTGGCCGTCGTCCGCCGTTCCACCGAGCGCCCCGAGTCGATGGAGCACTTCGCCAGGCTCGTCACGCCCTCGCGCATCGGCGAGGCGGCACGCGAGCTGATCGGCCGCGACCTGCTGGAGGTGGCCTCGCCGTACGGGGACGGGCTCGCGGCCAGGCGGGTGGCCGACGTCGCACAGGCCTACCTGGAGCGAGCGGCGGCGGCATGAGCGGGTATCTCGCGGCGGCGCTGGTGGCGTCGCTGCTGCTCAGCGGGCTGTTCCTGGTCGTGCTGCTGGTGCTGCTGGCCACGTTCGGGCGGGTGGGGCGCGTCAGGCTCGGCGATCCGGCGCCGCTGGAGTGGCATCTGCTGGTGCCGTGCCGGGACGAGGAGGCGGTGATCGGCCACACGATCGCCTATCTGCGCGCGGCGCTGCCGCAGGCACACGTGTGGGTGGTCGACGACGACTCCGGCGACCGCACGGCCGGCATCGCCGCCTCGCACGCCGAGCGCGACCCCCTCGTGCACCTGGTACGCAGGCGGCTGCCCGACGCCAGGACCGGCAAGTCGGGCGCGCTGAACGCCGCCTACCACGCGCTGCTCGACTGGCGTGGGGGCCGCGACCCGGGCAACGTCGTCGTGGGCGTGTTCGACGCCGACGGGCGACCGGCGCCCAACTGTCTCGAAGTGCTGGCCGCGATACTCGGCGACCCGGCGGTCGACGCGGTGCAGATCGAGGTGCGCATGGTCAACAGGGACGAGCGCAGGCCGCGCCCCGGGTCGGGACGGGCACGCAACCTCTACGCCCGCACGCTGGTGCGCATGCAGGACATCGAGTTCCGCGCGCCCGTCGCCGCCCTGCAGAGCCTGCGGCGCGGCACGGCCAGCATCGCGCTCGGCGGCAACGGCCAGTTCGCCAGGCTGAACGCCCTCGCGGCCGTGGACGAGGGCGAAGGCCCCTGGCGCGGCTCGCTGCTGGAGGACTTCGAGCTCGGCCTGCACCTGCTGCTGGCCGGGATGCGCACGGCGTTCACCCGGGCCACGTTCGTCGAGCAGGAGGGCCTGTACGACACCCGCCGCCTGCTGGTGCAGCGCACCCGGTGGGCGCAGGGCAACATGGAGTGCGCCGCCTACCTGCCGCGGGTGTGGCGGCTGCTGCCGTTCAGGTCGGCGAGTGAGATCACCTACACGCTGATGCAGCCGTGGCTGCACATCGTGGCCAGCTTCGTCTACCCGGTGCCGATCGCCCTGCTGGCCGCCGGTCAGAGCACGCTGGGGCTGTGGTCGCTGACCTCGCTCATGGCCTTCGGCGTGGCGCCGTTCGCGCTGTGGGGGCCCAGGTACCGTCGGCTGGTGCTCACGGGGGAGTCGTGGTGGCGCGGTGTGGGCTGGGGGCTGGCCTACCCGTTGTACCTGGCGGCCTTCTACGTGACGGCCTGGCGTGCCTTCTACCGGCTGCTGCGACGGCGCGGGGGCTGGGCCAAGACCCGGCGCAACGCCGAGCTCACCGCGGGCGGCCAGCAGGTGGCCCTGGAGGCCTGAACAGGCGACATCCGTCCACACGGTGTCGACACGCGTCCACAGAGCGGGCCCGCGGGCGTTCCTAGCTTCGGGGCCATGAGCGAGAGGAGCGGGCAGCAGGAGGAGTCGCGCGACGCGCTGCTGTGCGAGCAGGCGCGTCAGGGCCGGGGTGAGGCGTTCGAGCGGTTGTGGCTGCTGCACCACGACAGGGTGCTGGCGGTGGCCCGCCGTATCTGCGACCCGCACGGCACCGACGCCGAGGCAGCGGCCGGAGAGGTGTTCGTCGGCCTGTGGCGCGCGCTGCGCGAGGGCGGCGGGCCGCGCCAGTCGGTCGCCGCCTACCTGGCGGTCTCGGCCAGGCGCGCCGCCGTCGCCGAGGTCGACAGGACGCGCCGGGCCGACGCCGCCGAGGCCACCTGGGGCGCCGACCGCAGCCTGCACGCCGCCGGGGACGCCGCCACACCCGCGCACGAGCGGGCCGTGACCGCCTGGAGCCGCCTGCCCGACCGCACCAGGCTCGCCGTACGCTGGCGCGAGGTCGAAGGGCGGGGGCACGCCGAGATCGCCACGAGGCTCGGTATCAGCGAGGGCGCCGCCGCCGCGCTGCTGCACAGAGGCAGGCTGCGACTGCGCCAGGAGTACCAGCGCGTAGGCTGACCCGAGGGAGTCGCATCGAATCGGGGGGTTCGTGGCCGGTCGCCTGCCCAGGCAGTGGGCGCTCGACCTGGGGCTCGCGGCGACGCTGGCCGTCTACACGGTCGCGGCCGCGCGCACCCAGTGGCGTGCTGTGCTTCCCGGCCTCGACCAGGACGGCGCACTCGTCGTCGTGCTGGCCACGGCCGTGTGTTTCGCCTTCCGCAGGAAGCTCGGGCCGCTGCTGATCCCGGTCGGGCTGCTGTGCTTCGCCGCGACGGGGGAGCCGATCCCGCTGGCGTTCGCCTGTTACAGCCTCACCTCGATCTTCGACTCGCCTGGGCGCGGCTGGATCGTGCTGGCCGGTGCGGGGTTCGTCGTCGTCGACTGCCTGGCCGGAGGGTGGGGCTGGGTGGTGTTCGCGGTGGTCAGGATGGCGGCGCTGGTGCTGATCCCGGCCTGGGTCGGCGCCCAGGTGCACGCCTACGGCAAGGCCACGCGGCTGCTGGCCCTGGAGGCACAGCAACGGGCGGCGGTGGCGGCGCAGGTGGAACGTGCCAAGATCTCCAAGGACCTGCACGACACGGTCGCACGCCAGGTCACGCTCACCGTGCTCGCCGCGGGCGTCCTGGAGGCGGGCGCCCCCGACGAGCAGGTGCGCGAGCAGGCCGTCGTGGTGCAGGAGCGGGCCCAGCACGCCCTCGCCAGCGTGCACGAGTGGGGCAGGGTGCTGCGCTCGCCCAATCCGCACCTCATCGCGCGCGAGGCGGGCGACATCGACGGCATCGACCTGCTGGCCTGCTGGTTCCGCTCGGTCGGCACACCGGTCGAGCTGCGCATGGACGAGGGCCTGCGGCGGCTGCCGCCTGACGTGCAGCTCCTGGTGCACCGCATCGCGGGCGAGGGCCTCACCAACGCGGCCAAGCACGCGCCGGGCGCGGGCGTGAGCGTGGAGGTACGTCTGGACGGCGGCGACGTCGTCGTCGAGGTGACCAACGAGCTGGCCGGGCCGGGTGCGCCGGGCACGGGCTACGGTCTGATCGAACTGGCCGAGCGCACGGCGGCCCTCGGCGGCGAGCTGGCGGCGGGCCCGACGCCCGGCGGCTGGTTCGTGCTCACCGCGAGGGTGCCCGTACGGGGCCCGGCATGATCAGGGTGCTGGTCGTCGACGACGATCCGCTGGTACGGGCGGGCCTGGGCGCGATCCTGGCGAGCGCGCCCGGCATCGAGGTGGTGGGGGAGGCCGCCGACGGCGGTCAGGGGGTCTCGCGCGCCCGGCTGCTGGCCCCCGACGTGGTGCTGCTCGACCTGGCGATGCCGGTGATGGGCGGCCTCGACGCGCTGCCCAGGCTGCGCGCGCTGCGGCCGCGTCCCCGTGTGCTCGTGCTCACCGCGCACGGCGACGAGATCAGCTTCGAGGAGGCCATGCGCTCGGGCGCCGACGGCTTCATGCTCAAGGCCAACCGGCCGGGCGTGCTCATCGAGGCGATCGAGACGGTCGGCAGGGGCGACCCGGTGGTGGCGCCGACGCTGCTGCGCTCGATGATCGACAGGGTCGTCCGCACGCCCGCGCCGCCCGACGGGCTGGAGCGGCTCAGCGAGCGCGAACGCGAGATCCTCGCCTGCCTCGGCAGGGGGATGGCCAATGCCGAGATCGCGGGCGCGCTGCATCTGGCGGGCTCGACCGTGCGGACCTACGTCTCGCGCGTTCTGGACAAACTGCGCCTGGACAACAGGACGCAGGCGGCCCTGCTCGCCGCCCGTCTGGGGTTGTGAGGCAGGCCCTGGGTGAAAGCGCTTTCCGATCAAGTCGCGGCAGCTCAGAGGGACAGCTGACAGCTGATCGGTTACAGTCACCCTATGAGTTCCCGTGATGCACGCTGGGTGTTCAAGGACCGCCCGTCCGTAGCGTTGATCGTAGGGCTCGTCCTCGCCGGCATATGCGCGCTCGTCTCCTTCTCCTTCGACGTGCTCAACGGCGCTCCCGTCCAGTTCTTCATCTCCCTGGCCCTCGCGCTCGCGCCGGTGCCCCTGCTGCTGGCCGCCGTGCTCGCCCTCGACCGGATGGAGCCGGAGCCGCGCAGCAACCTGATCTTCGCCTTCGCGTGGGGCGCGGGCATCGCCGTGCTCGTCGCGGGCATCATCAACTCCCTCAACCTGCACTACATCATCGACACCGCGGGCCTTTCGCCGGGCAACGCGCGCAACATCGCGGCGACCTTCGGCGCGCCCGTGGTCGAGGAGACGCTCAAGGGCCTGGTGCTGCTCGGGCTGCTGCGCTTCCGCCGTGCCGAGCTCGACGGGCCGACCGACGGCATCATCTACGCCAGCATGGTCGGCCTCGGCTTCGCGATGAGCGAGAACGTCAGCTACTACATCTCCGCCTTCGGCACCCAGGGCGCGCAGGGGCTCGCGGTCACGGTCGTGCTGCGCGGCATCCTGACGCCGTTCGCGCACCCGCTGTTCACCTCGATGATCGGCATCGCGGTCGCCTACGCCGCCAGGCGCACCGGCCCCGAGCGGGTGTTCATCATCCTGGCCGGATGGATCGGCGCGATGGTCCTGCACGGGATGTGGAACGGTCTCGCCTCCTACGGGGGCTTCCCCGGCCTGGTCGTGGCCTACCTGGTGCTGCTGGTCGTGCTGTTCGCGCTCATCGGCGTGGTGGTGCGCGACAGGCGGCGCATCGTGGCGCTGATCCAGCTCTACCTGCCCGCCTACGAGCCGACCCGGCTGGTCAACGAGGCCGACATCTACATGCTGTCGGCGCTCTCCCGGCGGCGTCAGGCCCGCCAGTGGGCCAAGGCGCACGGCGGCAGGGCCGGGCTGCGCGCGATGAGCGACTACCAGCTCGCCGCCACCGAGCTCGGCCTGCTGCACGAGCGCGGCGCCACCCGGCTGGTCGACGAGACGACCTTCCACGAGGAGCAGCGGGCGCTGCTGGAGTGCATGAGCGCGGCCAGGTCCGACTTCCCGATCCCCGAGCGCCACGCCGCCGCCGCGGCCAAGGGCACCCCGCCTCCCGGCTACGCGCCGGGCGCACCGGATTCGCACCACCCGAGCTCGCACGCCCAGGGCGAACGGCACTTCGGCACGGGCTCCTCCTCCGGCTACGGCCAGGGCTGGCCTGCCCAGTAGGTTATCCGTCCCTGGCGGGCACGGCGGTCAGCGAGGTCTCGGGCGGCCCGGGGAAGCGCGGGTCCGAGCGCAGCACCAGGGCGTCGAGCACGGCCTTGCCCGTCGCGGCGAACTCCCTGGCCGCATAGACGTAGGTCGGGCCCGGCCATCTGCGGGCCGAGTCGTCGCCCACGCCGAAGGTCGTCAGGCCCGCCGTACGGCACAAGGCCACCGCTCGTGGCAGGTGGAAGAGCTGGGTGACGACGGTGATGTGCGTGGCGCCGAACACCTTTTTCGCCCGGACACAGGAGTCCCAGGTGTCGAAGCCCGCGTAGTCGAGCACGATGCGCCCGGAGGGCACACCCTTGGCCAGCAGGTAGTCGCGCATGGCGGTCGGCTCGTCGTACTCGCGCCTGCTGTTGTCGCCCGACAGCAGCAGGGCGCCGACCCGGCCGGAGGCCAGCAGGTCGGCGGCCAGGTCGAGCCGTCTGGCCAGCATCGGCGACGGCCTTCCGCCCATCAGCCCGGCCCCCAGGACGAGCGCCGCCTCGGCGACGGGCACCTCGGCCGTCCAGGCCCGCTCGCCCGGCTCACCGGCGACCAGCCGATGCCCCGCGCTGTCCAGATGCGCCCAGGTGAGCGGTGCGACGGCGAGCACGCTGAGCAGGACGAGCCCCTGGAAGGCCCGGCGCGCCGTCGCCCGAGTGGGGCGGACAAATGCTGACAGAACGCAACTCCTGTCGGTGGGGGAGTGGCCGACCAATCACCACATAGCGTGACATAGCGCCGGGCAGGCCGGGAAGGACCCCGGTGGGGGAGGGGGTCAGACCGCGGCGGCGTCGAGGTTCGCGCGCGACGCCTCGGCGGCCGTGGCGGCGTCCGGGGTACGCGTGCGCAGGGCGCTCACCGCACGCAGGGTGGCGATCCAGACCAGCGTCGCACCGAAGACGTGCAGCCCCACCAGGAAGGCGGGCACGGCCAGGAAGTACTGCACGTAGCCGATCACCCCCTGGGCCAGCTCCACCACCAGCAGCCCCAGCGCCGCCCGCTTGGCCGCTCTCGGCGCGCCGCTCACGTGCAGGGCGAACAGCAGGGCGAACGTCAGCCCCACCACCACGTACACCACGTCGGCGTGCGCACGGGCGACGGTCTCGATGTCGAACGGGAAGCGCGAGGCCAGGTCGTCGCCCGAGTGCGGCCCGGTGCCGGTGACGATGACGCCCGCGACCAGCAGCAGGGCGACGGCCGCGACCAGCACGTGCCCGAGCCTGCGGATGTCGCGGTGCACCAGCGAGCGCACCGGCCCGTCGCTCTCCCCGGCCCTGGCGTAGAGCGCCCACGACCCGGCGATGAGGCCGATCGAGATGAGGAAGTGCACACTGACCGTGACCGGGTTGAGCATGGTCCGCACGACCAGCCCGCCCCACAGCGCCTGCGCGGCGACGCCGACCGGCTGGATCCAGGCCAGCCTGACCAGCGAGGCCCGGCGCGGCACCATGCGCATCGCGGCGACGACGCATCCGACGCCGACGGCCAGCACCAGGAAGGTGAGCAGCCTGTTGCCGAACTCCACGGCCATGTTGACCCACGAGATGCCGTCGTGCGCGGTGGGCAGCAGGCTCTCGGGCGTGCATCGGGGCCAGGTCGGGCAGCCGAGCCCCGACTTGGTGACGCGCACGGCCGCGCCCGTGACGGTGATCCCCGCGTTGACCACGACGGCCGCCATCGCCCAGTGGCGCATCGAGCGCGGTGCAGGCGTCCAGAACGACCGGTAGAAGGCGGTCAGCGCATTGGATTTCACGCCCTTCATGGTAGGCGGAGGGGGGTGCGGTCCCGTCGGCAGGCCGCACGCGGGTCATAGCGCCGGGTTATGGCCCACGGCGTACGGGCGCAGGTGGGGGTGGATCGGGGCCGGGGATCGGTCATAATGCACTGTGATATGTCATATGCAACACCCTTCCGATGAGGTGCTCGCGATCTGGGTAGTGATGAACGGGTCAGCCGCTTTCGCTGGATTGAAATATGTGACATATTACTGAGAGGAGGTGGAGATGCCCGACGTCATCGTGATCGGCGCCGGAGTGGTCGGCGCGGCCTGCGCGTACTACGCGGCGCGGGCCGGACTGGACGTGGCCGTGCTGGAGCGGGGATCGGTCGCGGGCGGCACCACCGGCGCGGGCGAGGGCAACATCCTCGTCTCGGACAAGGAGCCGGGCCCCGAGCTCGACCTGGCCCTGCTCTCCAACCGCCTCTGGCGTGAGCTCGCCGCGCACGGCGACGGCTTCGAGTTCGAGGCCAAGGGCGGCCTGGTGGTCGCCGAGACGCCCGAGGTGGGCGAACGGCTGCTCGCACTGGCCCGTGAGCAGGGCGTCGAGCACACCGAGGTGCCGGGACCGGCCCTGCACGGCTACGAACCACATCTGGCGCAAGGGCTGGCGGGCGGCGTCTTCTACCCGCAGGACGCCCAGGTCCAGCCCATGCTCGCCGCCGCCGAACTGCTGCGCCTCGGCGCCGAGCAGTACGGCCACGGCGCCCTGCACGTGCGGACCGGCGTGAGCGTGACCGGGTTCCTGCGCGGCGGCGGGCGCGTCACGGGCGTGCGCACCTCCGAGGGCGACATCCTGGCCGGTGCGGTCGTCAACGCGGCGGGCACGTGGGGCGGCGAGGTCGCGGCGCTGGCCGGGGTGCACCTGCCGATCCTGCCCAGGCGCGGCTTCATCCTGGTCACCGAGCCGCTGCGCGAGCCGCTGATCAGGCACAAGGTGTACACGGCGGCCTATGTCACGAATGTGGCCAGCGACAACGAGGGCCTGGAGACATCGGCCGTCGTCGAGGGCACCCCGGCAGGCCCCGTGCTCATCGGGGCCAGCAGGGAGCGCGTCGGCTTCGACAGGCGGATGTCGCTGCCCGTGCTCAGCCTGCTGGCCGCGCAGGCGAGCGCGCTGTTCCCCGTGCTGCGGGACGTGCGGGCGATCAGGGCGTACTGCGGCTTCCGGCCCTACTGTCCCGACCATCTGCCGGTCGTCGGCGCCGATCCGCGTGCGCCGGGCCTCTACCACGCCTGCGGGCACGAGGGCGCGGGCATCGGCCTCGCGCCCGCGACCGGGTACCTCCTCGCCCAGCTGCTGGCCGAGACCAAGCCCGACCTCGACCTGCATGCCTTCAGGGCCGACCGTTTCACCGAGGAGGCGTCGTGAGCCCCACCTTCGAGATCACCGTGGACGGCAGGCCGATCCCCGTGCTGCCGGGCCAGACGCTGGGCGCCGCGATGCACGCCGCCGGGATCAGGGCATGGCGCACGACGAGGATCGGCGGCAGGCCGCGCGGACTGTTCTGCGGGATCGGCGTGTGCTTCGACTGCCTGGTCACCGTCAACGGCGCACGCGAGCAGCGCGCCTGCCTGCTGCCCGCGCTCGCGGGGGACGAGGTGAGCACCTCGTGAACGACCTCGCCGTCATCGGCGGCGGTCCCGCCGGGGTCGCGGGCGCGCTGGCCGCCTGCCAGGCCGGACTGCGCGTGGTGCTGGTCGACTCCGGCCACCGCCTCGGCGGGCAGTACTTCAGGCACGGCGCCGACGCCGCCTCACCCGGCAGGCGCACGCCCGGCTTCGCCAGGTTCCAGCGGCAGTGCGACGTCCTGCGGGCACGCGCCGACCTGCGCCTGGGCCACCGCGTGTGGTCGGCCGAACGGCACGGCGACGGCTTCGTCGTGCACGCGCTCGCGGGAGACAGGGACGAACGGCCGGTCAGGATCGAGGCCCGCGCCCTGCTGGTGGCCACCGGGGCCCACGACCGGCCGCTGCCCTTCCCCGGCTGGGACCTGCCTGGCGTGCTCACGGCCGGAGGCGCCCAGGCCCTGCTCAAGGGCAACGGCGTCGTCGCGGGAGGCCGGATCGTGGTCGCGGGCACCGGACCCTTCCTGCTGCCGGTCGCGGCCGGTCTGGCCGAGGCCGGAGCGCAGGTGCTGGGCGTCTTCGAGGCCAACGGCAGACTCGGCCTGGCCGCGCACCCGCTGCTCGCGAGCGCCAAGGCGGGCGAGGCCGCGGGATACGCCTGGCGGCTGGCCAGGCACCGCGTGCCGTACCACGGCAGGCAGGCGGTGATCGCGGCGCACGGCGAGCGGGAGCTGACCCACGTCACGGTCGCCACGCTCGACCGCGACTGGCGGCCGGTGCGCACCCGCACGATCGCGTGCGACACGCTCGCGGCCGGGTTCGGCTTCACCCCCCAGCTCGACCTGCTCGTGCAGCTCGGCTGCGGCACGGCGGCCGACGCCGACGCGAGTCCTGTCGTCACGGTCGACGAGGGCCAGCGCACCGACGTCGAAGGCGTCTACGCGGCGGGCGAGTCGACCGGTGTGGGCGGCGCGCAACTGGCCGAGCTCGAAGGCCGGATCGCCGGGCTGACGGTCGCCGGCCTGCCGGTCGCGGCCGAGCTGGTGCGCAGGCGGGCCAGGCTCAGCAGGTTCGCCCAGGCGCTGCACCGGGCCTACCCGGTCAGGGACGGCTGGCAGGACTGGCTGAGCGCCGACACCCTCGTGTGCCGCTGCGAGGAGGTGCCGCTGTCGAAGGTACGCCAGGCCCAGGCGCTCGGCGCCGACGACGCGCGTGCGGTGAAGCTTCTGGCCAGGCCCGGTATGGGCTGGTGCCAGGGCCGGATGTGCGGCTACGCCGTCTCCTGCCTCGCCGGTGAGCGGCCCCAGGCTCCCCGGCGCCCCCTTGCCCAGCCGATCACCCTCGGCTCACTTGAGAGGATCTCCCATGACTGATCGCGCCAAGCCCTGGCACGGCGTCCTCGTCGCCACGCCGCTCCCCCTGCGCGAGGACCTGTCGGTCGACTTCGACGGGTTCGCCGAGCACTGCCGCTGGCTGGTGGCCAACGGCTGCGACGGCGTGGTGCCCAACGGGTCGCTGGGGGAGTACCAGACGCTGACCGACGACGAGCGCGCCCAGGTCGTGCGCACCGCGGTCGAGGCCGTCGGCGGTGCGAACGTGATGCCGGGCGTGGCCGCCTACGGCTCGGCCGAGTCGCGGCGTTGGGCCGAGCAGGCCAAGGAGGCCGGGTGCCAGGCGGTGATGCTGCTGCCGCCCAACGCCTACCGCGCCGACGAGCGCATCGTGGTCGAGCACTACCGTGAGGTGGCGCGGGCCGGACTGCCGATCGTCGCCTACAACAACCCCTACGACACCAAGGTCGACCTGACGCCCGCCCTGCTGGCCAGGCTGCACGAGGAGGGGCTGATCGTCGGCGTCAAGGAGTTCACCGGGGACGTGCGGCGGGCCTACGAGATCGCCGAGCTCGCACCTGGCCTGGACGTGCTCATCGGCTCCGACGACGTGCTGGTGGAGCTGGCGCTGGCCGGGGCCGTCGGCTGGATCGCGGGCTACCCCAACGCGGTGCCGCGCTCGTGCGTCGCGCTCTACCGCGCCGCCCTGGCCGGTGACCTGGAGACGGCCATGCCGTTGTACCGCACCTTGCACCCGCTGCTGCGCTGGGACTCCAAGACCGAGTTCGTCCAGTCGATCAAGCTGTCCATGGACCTCGCCGGACGGCGCGGCGGCCCCTGCCGTCCGCCGCGGCTGCCCCTGGTGCCCGAGCAGGAGGCCGCCGTCCGGCGTGACACCGAGAAGGTGCTCGCCGAAGGCCTGCGCTGACATCCTTGAACGCCGACAAGGAGTAATACATGAGGACCAAGCGCATCTTCCATGCCGTCGACTCCCACACCGAGGGCATGCCGACCCGCGTGATCACCGGCGGGATCGGCGTCATCCCCGGCGCCACCATGGCCGAGCGGCGCATCCGCTTCCGGGACGAGTTCGACCACATCCGCAAGCTGCTGATGAACGAGCCGCGCGGCCACGCCGCCATGAGCGGGGCCATCCTGCAGCCGCCGACCAGGCCGGACGCCGACTTCGGCGTGCTGTTCATCGAGGTGTCCGGCCTGCTGCCGATGTGCGGGCACGGCACGATCGGGGTGGCGACCGTCCTGGTGGAGACCGGCATGGTCGAGGTCGTCGAGCCGGTCACCACCGTGCGCCTCGAGGTGCCCGCCGGGCTGGTCGAGGTGGACGTCGAGGTGCGTGACGGCATGGCCGTGTCGGTGACGCTGCGCAATGTGCCCTCCTACTGCGACCGGCTGGAGGCCGAGGTCGAGGTGCCCGGCTTCGGGACCATCCGCTACGACCTGGCCTACGGCGGCAACTTCTATGCCGTCGTCGACCTCGACGACTACAAGCTGCCGTTCGACCGGTCGGCCAAGAACGAGATCATCGCGGCCGGGCTCGCCACCATGGAGGCGATCAACGCCGCCGACGAGCCCGTGCACCGCGAGGACGAGCGCATCAGGTCGTGCCATCACGTGTACTTCACCGCGCCCGGCTCGACGGCCGCCCACTCGCGGCACGCGATGGCCATCCATCCCGGCTGGTTCGACCGCTCGCCGTGCGGCACCGGCACCAGCGCCCGCATGGCGCAACTGCACGCGCGCGGCGAACTCGCCATGGACGCCGACTTCGTCAACGAGTCGTTCATCGGGACCAGGTTCATCGGCCGCCTGGTCGGCACGGCCGAGGTCGGCGGCAGGCCCGCCGTCGTGCCCTCCGTCAACGGCAGAGCCTGGGTGACGGGCACCGCCCAGTACTTCCTCGACCCCCGCGACCCGTTCCCGGAAGGTTTTCAGCTGTGACCTCCCTCGACCGACCGGAAGGTGTCCGGCCGTGATCGCCCTCGACCTGGAAGATGTCCAGCTGTGACCGTCCCCGACCGACCGGAAGGCCTTCAGTCGTGATCGTCAGTACCTCGCCCCAGCAGCCGGCCGACGTCGTCGCCGAGGTCGCGCCCGCCGACGTCCACGCCGCCGTACGCCGGGCACGTGAGCTGCAGCCCGGCTGGGCCGCACTCGGCGCGCCCGGCCGCTCGGCCGCACTGCATGCGGCGGCCGATGCGGTGGCAGGGGCGTCGGAGGAGCTCGCCGCCCTGGTCGTGCGCGAGGTCGGCAAGCCGATCACCGAGGCGCGCGGCGAGGTCGCGAGGTCGGTGGCCATCCTGCGCTACTACGCCCAGCAGGTCTACGACCCCACGGGCGCCGTGCACGAGCCGTCGGCCGGGACCGGGCTGGCCTTCACTAGGCGCAGGCCGCTGGGCGTGGCCGGGCTGATCACGCCGTGGAACTTCCCGCTGGCCATCCCGCTGTGGAAGGCGGCGCCTGCCCTGGCCTTCGGCAACACCGTCGTGCTCAAGCCGGCGCCGCAGGCCGTCGGCGTCGCGTTGCGCCTGGCCGAGGTGCTGGGCCTGGAGCAGTTCGTCATCGCGCCCGGCGAGGCGGCCGAGGGCAGGGCGCTGGTGGAGCTGGCCGACGTGGTGTCGTTCACCGGCTCGTCCGGCGTGGGCCGTGCGGTGGCCGCGGCCGCGGCGGCGAGCGGCATCCCGGTCCAGGCCGAGATGGGCGGGCAGAACGCCGCCATCGTGCTCGACGACGCCGATCCGGAGGCCGCCGCCGCGCAGATCGCCGCCGCCGCCATGGGCTACGCGGGCCAGAAGTGCACCGCGACCAAGCGCGTCATCGTCGTGGGCGACGGCTCCCGCCTGCGTGCGGCCCTCGTCGCCGCCGTCGAGAAGCTCGGCGTCGGCGACCCCGCCGATCCCGCCACGGCGGTCGGCCCCGTCATCGACGAGGCCGCACGCGAGCGTGTCCTGGCCGCCGTCGCCGGTGGGCGCGTGCTGAGCGGCGGCTCGGCCCTGGATCGTGCGGGCTGGTTCGTCGCGCCCACGGTCGTGGACGGCGTCGCCGCCGATCACGTCCTGGCGCGCGACGAGGTGTTCGGCCCGATCTGCGTCGTGCAGGACGCCTCGTCGGTGGAGGAGGCGATCACCCTGGCCAACTCGGTACGCCAGGGCCTGGTCTCGGCCGTGTACACCCGTGACCTGGAGCGCGCCCTGACGATGGTGGACCGGCTCGACACCGGCCTGGTGAAGGTGAACTCACCCACGTCAGGCGTCGACTTCCACCTGCCGTTCGGCGGGGAGAAGGACTCCAGCTACGGAAGCCGCGAGCAGGGCAAGGCGGCCCAGGCGTTCTACACCTCCGTCCGCACGATCACGATCGGCGCGGCGTGAACGAGCCCGCGATCACCACGGTCGACTACCACACCGCCGGAGAGCCGTTCCGCATCGTCACCGGCGGCGCCCCCGACCTGCCCGGCGCCACCGTGCTCGAACGCCGCACCCGTGCCGCCTCCACCCACGCCTCCACCCACGCCTCCACCCACGCCTCCACCCACGCCTCCACCCACGCGTCCGCCCGGGACGGCCGCCTGACGGCCGACGAGGTACGCCGCCTGCTGTGCCACGAACCGCGCGGCCATGCCGACATGTACGGCTGTTTCCTCGTCCCTCCCGACGACTCCGGAGCCGACCTGGGCGTCCTGTTCTGGCACAAGGACGGCTTCTCCACGGCCTGCGGTCACGGCACCATCGCCCTGGCCGTGCATGCCGTACAGGAGGGGCTCGTCGCGCCGGACGCGGACGAGGTGACGATCGACGTGCCGTCGGGCCGGGTGCGCGCGCTGATCCGGCGTGACGGCGGGCGCGTCACCTCGGTCGTCTTCCGCAATGTGCCGTCGTATGTCCTGGCGCGCCGGGTGCCGGTGGCGGGTGTCGCGGTCGACCTGTCCTACGGCGGGGCCGTGTACGCCTCGGTGCCCGCGTCGGCGTTCGGCCTGGCCGTGCGTCCCGGGGATCTGACCGATCTCATCGCACACGGCCGGGCGATCAAGGCCGCTCTGTCCGGGCATCCGGCGACATGTCATCCCAGCGATCCCCGGCTGTCCGGCGTGTACGGCGTGATCTTCTACGACGAGATCGGCCCGGGGCACCAGCGCAACGTGACGGTGTTCGCCGACGGCGAGGTCGACCGTTCGCCCTGCGGCAGCGGCACCGCCGCCCGTCTGGCCCTGCTGGCCGAGACGGGCGTCACGCGCCTGCGCCACGAGGGCATCACCGGAGCCGTCTTCCTGGCCGAGGTCTCGGCCACCGTCCAGGCGGAGGGCCGCACGGCCATCGTCCCGGACATCGAGGGCATGGCCTACCGTACCGGCCGTCACGCCTTCGACCTGGCCGCCGACGACCCGATCGGATTGGGCTTCAGCCTGCGATGAGCACCCCTCCCGTCTTCCTGGACGGCCCGGCGATCGAGCGTCTCGTGCCCATGGACCGTGCCGTCGACGTCCTGGAACGGGCGTTGCGCGACGGCCTCGACCCGGAGGCGACCCCGCGCCGCCCGATCGTCGGCGTGCCGGCCGGGCAGCTCCTGCTGATGCCCGCCTCGGCCGGGCGCTATGCCGGGATCAAGGTGGCGACGGTCGCGCCCGGCAATCCGGCCAGGGGCCTGCCGCGCGTCCAGGGCACGTACCTGCTGTTCGACGGTGACACGCTGACGCCGCTCGCCGTGCTGGACGGCATCGCGCTCACCTCGCTGCGCACCCCGGCCGTCTCGGCGCTCGCCGTACGCCATCTGGCCGCCGCCGACGCCGCCGAACTGCTGCTCTTCGGTACGGGGCCGCAGGCGTGGGGGCACGTCCAGGCGTTGCGGGCCGTACGCCCGATCGATCGCATCACGGTCATCGGACGGGACGAACCGCGCAGATCGGCCTTCGCGGGACGTTGCCTGGCCGACGGCGTGAACCGGGTGGAGGCGTTCGGCGAGGCGACGCGGGAAAGTGTGGCGCGAGCCGCCCTGATCGCGTGCTGTACCACCTCCAGAGTGCCCCTCTTCCCCGGTAAACTCACTTCCGACGGCGTCACCGTCGTCGCGGTCGGATCCCACGAGGCCGACGCGCGCGAGGTCGACGACGACCTCGTCGTCAGGGCCACCGTGGTCGTCGAGGCCCGCTCGGCCGCGCTCGCCGAGGCAGGAGATGTGATCGTCCCACTGCGTAACGGTACGATCATGAGTGATCATCTTGCCGGCGACCTCGCCGAGCTGGTCACAGGGCGGGTGGCGATCGGCCCGGGGCCCCGGCTGTTCAAGAGCGTGGGCATGGCCTGGGAGGACCTCGTGGTCGCGGCCGCGGCCTACGAGGCGTGGGTCGCGAGCGTAGGAGATGGGCTCACGGACGTGGGCCCGGGCACCGAGCGAAAGTAGGGAAGCCGGGATGGCTGCGGAAGATCGGCTCGACCTGCCTGTCGTGGGCGAGCGCCAGAGCCTGCGTGAGCAGGTCGCGCACGCGCTCCGGGCCGCGCTGATCACAGGCGAGATGCGCCCCGGCGTGGTGTACTCCGCGCCCGTGCTCGCGGCGCAGTTCGGCGTCTCGGCCACACCGGTCCGCGAGGCCATGCTCGACCTGGCCAAGGAGGGCCTGGTCGAGGCCGTGCGCAACAAGGGTTTCCGGGTCACCGAGCTGTCGGACCGCGATCTGGACGAGCTCACCGAGATCAGGCAGCTCATCGAGGTCCCGACCGTCGCCCGGCTGGCCTCGGTGGAACGTGCCGCAGAGTTCGACCGCCTCCGTCCCATCGCCGAGGAGATCGTCGCAGCCGCCGAGCGTGGCGACCTGCTGGCCTATGTCGACGCCGACATCCGCTTCCACGTCGACCTCCTCACCCTCGCCGGCAATCTGCACCTGGTCGAGGTGGTGCGCGACCTGCGCAACCGCGCCCGCCTGTACGGCCTGTCCCAGCTGTCCGAACGCGGCACGCTGACCGACTCGGCCCGCGAGCACCTCACCCTGCTGGACGCCCTGCGCAGCGGCGACACCGCCGCCTCCGAGGCCATCATGGCCGAACACATCCAGCACGTACGGGGCATCTGGGCGAAGTAGGGGGCGGATGGGCGGTTTGTCGGGTTGGTGGTAATGTAGCTGTCGTAAGGGACAACGAAGTTCAGTACGCATCAGCTTGTGAAAGTTTTCACGATCTTCCTCGGGGAGGCGTGGAGAGGCTCGCGGGCCGGTGAGATCGGGGAAGAGCATGAGCACGCAGACACTCGACCGCCCCCAAGCCCGTCACGCCGCGGCCGAGGCCACCCCTGTCAGGAACGGCGTCGCGCCGTACGTCTGGGCGGTGACCAGGATCGGGCTCGGATTCGTCTTCCTGTGGGCCTTCCTCGACAAGACCTTCGGCCTCGGCTTCGCCACACCGGGCGCGAACGCCTGGATCAACGGGGGCAACCCGACGGCGGGATTCCTCGGGGCGGTCGAAGGGCCGTTCAGCGGGATGTTCCACGCCATGGCCGGAAACCCCGTGGTCAACGTCCTGTTCATGGCGGGACTGCTCGGCGTCGGGCTCGCGCTCGTGCTCGGCATCGGGATGCGGGTCGCGGCGGGCGCCGGGGCGCTGATGATGGTGTTCATGTGGATGGCCGCACTGCCGCTGGCCGGCAACCCGGTCATCGACGACCACGTCATCTACGCGCTGGTCCTGATCGGCCTCGCAGCCGCCAAGGCGGGCGACACGTTCGGGCTCGGCGCCGCCTGGGCCCGCACCGCGCTGGTCCGCCGGATGCCCTTCCTCCGCTGACCGATCGCTGACCGATCCGACTCGCCCGCACCGACCCATCCCGGTGCGGGCGTTTTCCGTTGTGGCGGGAACGCCCGCCTCACGCCTTGCGCAGATGGGCCGACACGAGCAGCTGTTCCGCGTCGTCCAGATAGCGTGCGAGCTCCGCCTCCGCCTCCTGCAGCGCCCCGCGTTCCACCATGGCGAGCAGCTCCCGGTTGCGTGCGACGAACGGCTCGTGGAACGCCTTCGGATTGCTCATGACATGGAACACCAGACGCAGTTCGGCCAGCAACTGGCCCATGACCTCGTCCAGGCGCGGACTGCTGTTCAGGGCCGCGAGCGCCTGGTGGAAGCGGATGTTGGCGGTGCCCACGTCCGGCCATCTGTCGTCGGCGGCGGCACGCTCGGCCTCGGCGACGGCGTTACGCAGAGCGCCGGTGTCACCGGAGGCATGCCGTACGGCGGCGCATTCGATGACGCGGCGCACGCGGTAGATGTCGGCGACGTCGACCTCGGTCAGCTCGCGTACGTAGACGCCCCGGTTGAGGCGGTGTTCGAGCAGGCGCTCGTGGCTGAGCAGGCGGAAGCCCTCGCGCAGGGTGTTGCGGGAGACGCCGAGCGCTTCGGCGAGCTCTTTCTCCTGGAGGCGGTCGCCGGGCGCCAGGTTGCCTTCGGCGATCTGCTCGCGCAGGCGGTCGGCGGCCCATTCGGCGGTGCTGCTGCGTTCCATGCGGTCGCGTCCGGCGCGCAGCTCGCTGAGGGCGTTCTTCATCGGCTCACCGGCTTCATGCGCTCACCGAACCAGTGAATCTGCCTCTTGTCGAATTGTTCAACAATCCTTATGTTGAAGCAAAGGCGATCGAAGCACAGCCCTCCGCATCCCGCGAACGTGAGGAGCAAGGCGATGGCGAGCCCCACCCGACGAGTGATCGTCGCCAGGCCGCTCGGCGGCGTCGTGCCCGGCCACGCCCTGGTCGTCGCGCTCGTGCTCCTGGTCGTTGCGGCGTTCCACATCGGCCTGCCGCTCGCCTGTGCCGCGCCGCTGACGCCGCTCGCGCTGATGGCGGCCTGGTGGCCAGGGGCTCCGTTTCCGGCGTGGGAGCGGCGGGTCCCGTTCCCGCTGTCCGGAGTGCTCGTCCTCGTCGGGCTGCGGGCCGGGCTGCGCGTCCCGGAGCCGCCGGCCCTCGTCGCGGTCGGGCAATCAGGTGCGAAGGCCGGGATGTCCCTCGTCGCGCCTGTGCGCACGTACTCCCGTGCCCTGCTGCCGGAGGTACGCGCCCGGCTCGGGGTGGACGTCACCTTCTCCCTCTCCGTCCTGAGGCGTCTCGCCTGACACCTCAAAAGCGTTATGCCCGGCGGCGTCCCCCTATGCGAACCTGTACGAGAGCGCCCCGTACTCCCGATCGTGGGAGGAACGGCTGGATCCATCCCCGTCACCCGGTTTCCGGAGGTATCCCGCATGAGCGCTCGTCTGCTCGCCGGCCTTGTCGCCGCCCTGGTCGTGCTCGCCGCCGTCTTCCTGCTGGTGACCGCCCCCTACACGAGGACGGACGCGGGCTCGGTCGCCGTCATCAGGGACGGCGGGCCGCTCGACGACGCCGGGATCAGGCAGGTCATCGACCCGGCGTCCGGCCTGACCTGGACAGGGCTGTTCTCCAGCAGCCACACCTACCCGGCCCAGCAGCGCATCTACACCATCACCTCCGACGCCAAGCGGGCCAGCGCCCTGGGCGTGGACGAGGTCGTCGTGCCCAGCGCCGACGGCGTCAACATCGGCGTCGAGGGCACGCTGTACTTCACCCTCAACCTCGACCACGAGACCCTCAAGCGCTTCGACGACAGGTACGGCACGCGGACCTACCGTGCGGCCGACGGGGACTCGCTGTATCCGTGGGACGGCGACGAAGGGTGGAGCGCCTTCTTCTCCCAGGCCGTGCGGCCGGTCGTCTACAACGCGTTGCGTGTGCAGATCGGCGCGCTGCGCTGCCACGAGCTCGTCCCCTCGTGCGCCCTGCTGGCCCAGACCGACCTGGAGAAGGAGGCGAGCGCGGCGGGCAATGCGAACCTGGCCAAGGTGCAGAGCTCCGTCAACGCCGGGCTCGAGCGCGAGATCGCCCAGATGCTCGGCGACGGCTTCCTGACCGGGTTCCGCTTCAACCTGGTCAGGGTCACCCTGCCCGCCGAGGTGCAGGCGGCCATCGCCAAGGCCCAGGCGGCACGCGCCTCGGTGGCCGAGGCCGAGGCGGAGGCCGAGCGCAGCAAGGTACGCGACGCGGCATCGGTCGCGACCGCCGAGGCCGAGGCCAAGGCGAACAAGGCACGCCAGGACGGCTACCGCGCCTGCTCGGCCTGTATCGAGATCGACAAGCTGCGCTCGCTGCCCGACGGCATCACCGTCTACGCGCCCGGCAATCCGGACGCCGTCGTGGTGCCCTCACGCTGAACCCGGCTCAGGACCCGCCCGACCCGCCCGATCTGGCCGCCCGGGTGGCGCCGAAGCTGGCCGCCACCACGCAGCCGATGGCCGCCCACTCCTGGACGTGCAGGAGCTCGCCGAGCAGCAGCAGCCCGACCAGGGCGGCGACGGCGGGCTCCAGGCTCATCAGGATGCCGAACACGTGCTTGGGCATCTTGCGCAACGCCTGCAGCTCAAGGGAGTAGGGGATGACCGAGGACAGCAGCCCGACCCCCAGCCCGATCAGCAGCAACTCGGGCTGCAGCAGATCGGCCCCGCCGGTGCTCACGCCGATCGGCATCAGCAGCACGAACGACACGATCATCGCGAACGACAGCCCGGACGTGCCGGGGAAACGCTGCCCCACGGCCGCCGACAGCAGGATGTAGCCCGCCCAGCACGCCGCCGCGACCAGCGCGAAGCCGATGCCCGCCCAGCTCACCGTCGACGACTGGCTCCACGGCGCGAGCAGCAGCACCCCGCTCGCCGCCAGTGCGATCCACAGCAGGTCGAGCCTGCGGCGCGAGGCGGCCACCGCGACGCCGAGCGGCCCGATGAACTCGATCGCCACCGCGATGCCCATCGGCAGTCTGGCCAGCGCCTCGTAGAAGGTGAGGTTCATCACCGCGAGCGTCACCCCGAACGCCACACCGAACGCGAGGTCGCGGCGGGTGAGCCCCTTGAGCCTTGGCCTGGCGACCACCGCCATGATCAGGGCTCCGGCCGCGATGCGCAGGAACACCACCGCGCTCGGCGGCAGCACCCCGAACAGATCCTTGGCCAGCCCCGCCCCGATCTGCACCGACAGGATGGCCAGGATCACCAGACTGGAGGGCGGGATCGAGTCGGTCGCGTTGCGCGCCAGCGCCCCGAGCCTGGGCAGCCCTTGACGGTACGGCTCTGCGGGTCCGGGCAACGCGTCGGCGGTCACGGTGCTCCTAGCGGCGTGCGGTGGTACGGCGATCGTCGGACGGCGGGCGCCCCATCGACGTCACACCGCGCCCGACCCTACTCATCCCCACCGACAGAAACCGCCGCGGGGTCGCCCCCACATCCCGGACCCGACCGGCTCACTCCCACCGGAACGTGCGCGCCGCCAGCCCGAGCGACACCACGGCCCACCCGGCCAGCACGGCCACCGCGCCGAGCGGCAGCCCGTGCCCGCCGGCCAGGACCGACCGCAGCCCGCCGGCCAGGGCCGAGATCGGCAGCAGTTCGAGCAGCGGCTGCACCCCGGCGGGGAACTTCGACAGGGGGAAGATCACTCCGCCGCACCCCAGCAGCACCAGGTACACCAGGTTGGCCGCGGCGAGCGTGGCCTCCGCCCGCAGGGTGCCCGCCATCAGCAGCCCCAGCCCGCTGAAGGCCGCGGTCCCCAGCACCAGCAGCACGACCGCCCACACGAACGACCCCTCGGGACTCCACCCGAGCGCGAACGCCACCGCGACGATCACCGCGACCTGCAACGCCTCGACCGCGATCACGGCGGCCGTCTTGGCGAGCATCAGCCCGCCCCTGGACAGCGGCGTCGCGCCGAGCCGCTTGAGCACGCCGTACCTGCGCTCGAAGCCGGTCGCGATCGCCTGACCCGTGAACGCCGTCGACATGACGGCCAGTGCGAGCACCCCTGGCGTGAGGAAGTCGACGCGGTCGCCGCCGCCGATGTCGATCAGCGGCGCGGAGGAGAAGCCGACCAGCAGCAGCACCGGGATGATCAGCGTCAGCAGCAGCTGCTCGCCGTTGCGCAGGATGGCCCTGATCTCGGCGACGGCCTGCGCCCCCACCATGCGCGCCACAGGCGCGGCCCCGGGCGCGGGCGTCAGATCGAGGACGGTGCTCACAGAGAACTCCAGATCGGGGAGAACACAACGGAAACGGGGCGGACGAAGGGCGCACGGCAGACGAAGCAGGCGATGGACGAGCGTGCCGCACCGCTCCCCGGCGTGGTCATCGCAGCTCGCGCCCCGTCAGCTCGAGGAACACGTCCTCAAGGGTGCGCCGCTCGATGCTCAGGTCGTCGGTCGTCACGCCTTCGGCCGCGCACCAGGCGGTCACCGTGGCCAGCAGCTCGGGCCCGACCTGCCCCTCGATGATGTAGTGCCCGGCGGGCGACTCCTTGGCCGCGCTCCCGGCGGGAAGCGCCGTGAGCAGCTCGTCGAGCTCGAGACCCGGCCTGGCCCGGAAGCGGAGCTGGCGTTCGGCGCCGGTGAGGACGGCCGGGCTGCCCTCGGACACCACGCGGCCCCTGTCGATGATGAACACCTGGTCGGCCAGCCGTTCGGCCTCGTCCATGTGGTGGGTGGTGAGGACTACGGACACGCCGCTGTCGCGCAGCTGGCCGACGAGCTCCCAGCACGCGTGCCTGGCCTGCGGGTCGAGCCCGGCCGTCGGCTCGTCGAGGAAGACCAGTTCGGGCCGCCCGATGACGGCCGCGGCCAGGGAGAGCCGCTGCTGCTGCCCGCCCGACAGCCGCCGGTACGGCGTGCGGGCGTGCTCGCTGAGGCCGAGCCTGGCCAGCAGCGCGTCGGCGGGCAGCGGCCTGGCGTAGAAGCGGGAGACCAGGCGCAGCCAGTCCCCGGCGCGCAGCGCGGGCGGCACGCCACCAGACTGGAGCATGACGCCGACCCTGGCCCGCAGCGCGGGATCACCGGGATCGGCCCCGAGCACGCGCACGGCGCCCGCGTCGGCCCGGCGGAACCCCTCGCAGATCTCGATCGTGGAGGTCTTGCCCGCGCCGTTGGGCCCGAGGATCGCGGTCACGGCGCCACGGGCGGCTTCGAGGGTGAGCCCGTCGACGGCGGTGGCGCCGCCGTAGCGCTTGACCAGATCGACGACCTCGACGGCTGGGGAGTCCATGGCCACGAGTTTAGGGACCATCCAGGGTGCTCCCGTGTGCGACCTGCCGCCTCACGCTCCCGGTGTGCTCGGCGGCGGTCCCGGCGCATGGCGCGGCGGTAAAGCCTTCGGGCACATAGCGCCAAGTCGAAGGATGCGGGCATGTGTCGATGATTAGGTGGTATGTGGCCTGTGTCACACACCATGATGCGATGCGGGCCCACCGGGAAGCGTGTCACGAGGAGGATGTTGTGTCGGAGCGCAATGGCTATGCGGCCGGAGTTCCGTGCTGGGTGGACCTGTCCAGCACGGACGCGCCCGCGTCGATCACGTTCTACACCGAACTGTTCGGCTGGGAGGCGCACGTCGACCCGCGCCCGGACGCGGGCGGCTACGGGCAGTTCCACTACCGGGGCAAGAAGGTCGCGGGAGTGGGCCCGCAGATGGCCCCGGGCGCGCCCTCGGCCTGGAACACCACGATCGCCAGCGACGACGCCCAGGCCACGGCCGACGCGATCCAGAAGGCGGGCGGCACGGTCGTCGGCACCATGCAGGTGTTCGAGGAGGGCTGGCTGAGCATCGCCAGGGACCCGCAGGGCGCCTTCTTCCAGGTCTGGCAGGCCCTCGCGCACAAGGGCGCCGAACTGGTCAACGAGCCGGTCGCACTGTCGTGGAACGAGTTGCAGGCCCGCGACACCGAGACGGCCCTGGACTTCTACGGCACGGTGTTCGGCTGGGAGCCGAGCGTGGACTCCTCGGGCCGCCTGCCGTACACGACGTTCGAGCTCGGGGGCGGGCGGGTCGCGGGGATGATCCCGATGGGGCCCGAGTATCCGGCCGAGGTGCCTTCGTACTGGTTGACGTACTTCGCCGTGGCGGACGTCGAGGCCACGGTGGCGCGGATCGGCGAGCTCGGCGGGACCGTGCTGGTGCCGGGCCTGGACTCGCCCGTCGGCACGCTGGCCATGGCGATCGACCCGCAGGGCGCGACGTTCGCCGTGATCCAGCTCATCCAGACCGAGTGAAATATCCGACAACCGGGGGAATTTTCGTGAGTTGTGGGAATGAAGTGAAACCGATTCGGGTTTGATCCCTCGCCCCTCGTGGGTCCGCACACCTGCGAGGGAGAGGGGTTTGGCATGTCCGTGGCCGTAGCCGCGAAGGCCGACAAGCAGAGCACGAGTGAGCGCAGGGGACTGCTCCTGCTGATCCTCGGGGCGTTGTCGGCGATCGGCCCGCTGTCCATCGACATGTACCTTCCCGCGCTTCCCGCCATCACCGGCGAGATGATGACGGGCCCGGCCCAGATGCAGCTCACCCTGACCGCCTGCCTGGTCGGCATGGCGGTCGGCCAGGTGGTCGCGGGCCCGCTGAGCGACATGCGCGGGCGCAGGACGCCGCTGCTGATCGGCGTGGCCGGTTATGCGCTGTCGTCGTTGCTGTGCGCGTTCGCGCCCTCGGTCGGCGCGCTCGTCGCCCTGCGGCTGCTGCAGGGCCTCACCGGCGGCGCCGCCCTCGTCATCGTCCGCGCGGTCGTGCGCGACCTGTACGACGGGGCCGCCATCGCGCGTATCTTCGCCACCCTCATGCTGGTCAGCGGCCTGGCCCCGATCCTCGCGCCGATCATGGGCGCCCAGGTGCTGGAGTTCACCACCTGGCGCGGCGTGTTCGTGGTGCTGAGCGTGGCCGGTCTGCTGCTGCTCCTGGCCGTGCTGCCCGGCGTGCGCGAGACGCTGCCCGCCGACAGGCGTGAGCGTGGCGGGCTGAAGCACACGCTGCGCACGTTCTGGCAGTTGCTGCGCGACCGCTCCTTCATGGCGCCCGCGCTGACGGGCGGGCTCGGCTTCGCCGGGATGTTCGCCTACATCTCGGGCTCGCCGTTCGTGCTGCAGGAGGTCTACGCGGCCACGCCGCAGCAGTTCTCGCTGGTGTTCGGGCTGAACGCGCTGGGGCTGACCGCGATGGCGCAGATCGGCGGCAGGCTGTCCGGGCGGGTCGACCCCGGCAGGCTCGTGCTCGTCGGCCTCGTCGTCAGCCTGGGCGGGGCGGCGCTGCTGGCCGCGGTGGCGCTGACCGGCGTCGGCGGGCTGGCCGCGGTGGTCGCCTCGCTGTTCGTCCTCATGTGCGGCGCCGGCCTGGCCCTTCCCGGCACCGGCGCGCTCGCGCTCGCCGGTCAGCCGCCGCAGGTCGCGGGCAGCGCCTCGGCTCTGCTCGGCGTCCTGCAGTTCGCACTCGGCGCACTGGCCGCCCCACTGGTGGGACTCGGCGGATCGGGTACGGCGGCGCCGATGGCCCTGGTGATGCTGGTGCTCACGATCGGCTCTGTCCTCACGTTTTCCCTTTTGCGTGAAAAGCGGGTTTTCGCAGGTTAGGTAAGGCTTGCCTGCGTGAGAAATTGCATCTCGGTTGGTTTGAGATCGGGGAAGGAATTACGGCACACTGATGTTGTGAAAAGCGTGAGCGGGATGAACGCCGAGGCCGGCGCGGAGCGCGGGACACGCGCACGCGTGGCCCGGCTCATCCTTGAGCACGGTCCCGTCGCGGCGGGAGCACTCGGCGAGCGGCTCGGGCTCACCCCCGCGGCCGTGCGCCGTCATCTCGACGCGCTGCTCGCCGAGGGGATGATCGACATCCGCACGGCGCGACCGCGCGGCCAGCGCGGGAGAGGCAGGCCCGCCAAGCTTTTCGCGATCACCGACGCGGGGCGCAGTGCCTTCGAGCACGCCTACGACGGCCTGGCAGGCAGCGCGCTGCGCTTCCTGGCCGAGCACATGGGCGAGCAGGCCGTCGCACAGTTCGCCCGATCGCAGGTCGCCGGCCTGGTCGAGCGGCTTTCGCCGCTGATGCAGGCCGCGCCCGCCGACCAGCGGGTGCGCCTGCTGGCCGAGGCGCTCTCCGTCGAGGGCTACGCCGCGTCGGCGAGCAAGGCGAAATCGGGCGGAGACCAGCTCTGCCAGCACCACTGTCCGGTGGCGCACGTGGCCGCGGAGTTCCCGCAGCTGTGCGAGGCCGAGACCGAGGCGTTCGGGCACCTGCTCGGCACGCCGGTGCAACGCCTGGCCACGATCGCCCACGGCGACGGGGTCTGCACCACACATGTCAGCCCGCACGCGCTGGGCCCCGCCACGGCCAGGCCCGCCGTACATATGGACAAGAGCAAGGAGACCGGAAGGTGACTGTCACCGACCGCCCGGAGCTGGAAGGCCTCGGAAACTACAAGTTCGGCTGGGCCGACTCGGACGCCGCGGGCGCCCTCGCCAAGCGAGGTCTGTCCGAGGAGGTCGTCCGCAACATCTCCGCGCTCAAGAACGAGCCGGAGTGGATGCTCGACCTGCGTCTGAAGGGCCTTCGCCTCTTCGGCAAGAAGCCCATGCCCACCTGGGGCTCTGACCTCGGCGGCATCGACTTCGACAACATCAAGTACTTCGTGCGCTCGACGGAGAAGCAGGCCACCTCCTGGGAAGAGCTGCCCGAGGACATCAAGAACACCTACGACAGGCTCGGCATCCCCGAGGCGGAGAAGCAGCGCCTCATCGCCGGCGTCGCCGCGCAGTACGAGTCCGAGGTCGTTTATCACAAGATCCGCGAGGACCTTGAGGAGAAGGGTGTCATCTTCGTCGACACCGACACCGGCCTGCGCGAGCACGAGGAGCTCTTCAAGGAGTACTTCGGCTCGGTGATCCCGGTCGGCGACAACAAGTTCGCCGCGCTCAACACCGCGACCTGGTCGGGCGGCTCCTTCATCTACGTGCCGCCGAACGTCAACGTCGAGATCCCGCTGCAGGCCTACTTCCGGATCAACACCGAGAACATGGGCCAGTTCGAGCGCACGCTGATCATCGTCGACGAGAACAGCTACGTGCACTACGTCGAGGGCTGCACCGCCCCGATCTACAGCAGCGACTCCCTGCACAGCGCGGTCGTCGAGATCATCGTGAAGAAGGGCGCCCGCTGTCGCTACACGACCATCCAGAACTGGTCGAACAACGTCTACAACCTGGTCACCAAGCGCGCCGTCGCCTACGAGGGCGCGACCATGGAGTGGATCGACGGCAACATCGGCTCCAAGGTCACGATGAAGTACCCCGCCGTCTACCTCATGGGCGAGCACGCCAAGGGTGAGACGCTGAGCGTCGCCTTCGCGGGCGAGGGCCAGCACCAGGACGCGGGCGCCAAGATGGTGCACCTCGCCCCGCACACCAGCTCGAGCGTCATCTCCAAGTCGGTGGCGCGCGGCGGCGGCCGCACCTCCTACCGCGGTCTCGTGCAGATCGAGGAGGGCGCCTACGGCAGCGCCAGCACGGTCAAGTGCGACGCGCTGCTCGTCGACCAGATCAGCCGCTCCGACACCTACCCCTATGTCGACGTCCGCGAGGACGACGTGTCGATGGGCCACGAGGCCACGGTCTCCAAGGTCAGCGACGACCAGCTCTTCTACCTGATGAGCAGGGGCATGGGCGAGGACGAGGCCATGGCCATGATCGTGCGCGGCTTCGTCGAGCCGATCGCGCGCGAGCTGCCGATGGAATACGCCCTTGAGCTGAACCGCCTGATCGAGCTGCAGATGGAAGGGGCCGTCGGCTGATGGGCCTGAACGAGAAGCCCCTGTCGACTCTGCACGAGAAGTCGTCCTACAACGTCGACGACTTCACCGTGCCGAGCGGACGCGAGGAGGAGTGGCGCTTCACGCCGCTCAGCCGCCTGAAGGGCCTGCACAACGGCACCGCCGCCGCGTCGGGCAGCGTCGTGGTCGAGATCGACGCCACGCCCGAGGCCTCGGTGGAGACCGTCGGCCGCGACGACTCCCGCATCGGCCGTTCCTACGTGCCGGGCGACCGGATCAGCGCGCAGGCCTACAACTCCTTCGAGAAGGCCACCGTCGTGACCTTCCCCAAGGAGAGCGTCGCGAGCAAGGCCACCGTGCTGACCCTGCGCGGCACCGGCGAGGGCGTCGCGTACGGCCATGTCGTGATCAAGGTGGAGCCGCTGGCCACCGCCACGGTCGTGATCGAGCACGTGGGCAGTGCCGTCTACGCCGACAACATCGAGTTCGTCGTCGGCGAGGGCGCCACGCTCAAGGTCGTGTCGCTGCAGGACTGGGCGGCCGACGCCGTCCACGTCTCGCACCACCACGCCCAGCTCGCCAAGGACGCCACCTTCCGCAGCTTCGTCGTCACCCTGGGCGGCGACCTGGTGCGTCTTTCGCCGAGCGTCAGCTACACCGGCCCCGGCGGCGACGCCGAGCTGTCCGGCGTCTACTTCGCCGACGCCGGCCAGCACATCGAGCACCGCCTGCTGGTCGACCACTCCACGCCCGTCTGCAGGAGCCGCGTCGACTACCGCGGCGCGCTGCAGGGCGCCGACGCGCACGCGGTGTGGATCGGCGACGTCATCATCAGGGTCGCGGCCGAGGGCACCGACACCTACGAGCTCAACCGCAACCTGCTGCTGACCGACGGCGCACGCGCCGACTCGGTGCCGAACCTGGAGATCCTCACCGGCGAGGTCGCCGGAGCGGGACACGCCTCCACCTCCGGCAGGCTCGACGACGAGCACCTGTTCTACCTGCAGGCGCGCGGCATCCCGCACGAGGAGGCCAGGCGCCTGGTGATCAGGGGCTTCTTCGCCCAGCTGATCGAGAAGATCGAGGTCGAGGAGATCCGTGAGCGCGTGCTCACCGCCGTGGAGGCGGAGCTGGCGCGATGAGCTACGAGATCGTATGCAAGGTCGAGGACATCCCGGACGAGGGTGTCATCGGCGTGGAGGTGGGCGAGACGCCGGTGGCGCTCGTCCGCAAGGGCGGTGAGGTGTTCGCCCTGCACGACGTGTGCTCGCACGCCGAGGTGAAGCTGAGCGAGGGCGAGGTCTACGACGGCGCCCTGGAGTGCTGGCTGCACGGCTCCTGCTTCGACCTGCGCACCGGCAAGCCCACGGGGCCGCCGGCCAACAAGCCAGTCAACGTCTACCGAGTCAAGATCGACGGCGACGACGTCCTCGTCTCGCTCTCGAAGGAGTCATAACACATGTCCACCCTTGAGATTCGTGACCTGAAGGTCGCCGTCGAGGACAAGGAAATCCTGCGCGGCGTCAACCTGACCGTGAAGGCGGGCGAGACCCACGCCATCATGGGCCCCAACGGCTCGGGCAAGTCCACCCTCGCCTATGCGATCGCCGGTCACCCGAAGTACACCATCACCGGCGGTGAGGTGCTGCTCGACGGCGTCGACCTGCTGGAGCTGACCGTCGACGAGCGTGCGCGCGCCGGACTGTTCCTGGCCATGCAGTACCCCGTCGAGGTGCCGGGCGTCAGCGTCTCCAACTTCCTGCGCTCGGCCGTCACCGCCATGAGCGGCGAGGCGCCCAAGCTGCGCGTGTTCGCCAAGGACCTCAAGAGCGGCATGGACGCGCTGTCCATCGACGCGGCCTTCGCCCAGCGCAACCTCAACGAGGGCTTCTCCGGCGGCGAGAAGAAGCGCCACGAGATCCTCCAGCTGGAGCTGCTCAAGCCGAAGATCGCAGTGCTCGACGAGACCGACTCCGGCCTCGACGTCGACGCCCTGCGCGTGGTCTCCGAAGGCATCAACCGCTTCCGCGCGGGCGGCGAGACCGGCGTCCTGCTGATCACGCACTACACGCGGATCCTGCGCTACGTGAAGCCCGACTTCGTGCACGTCTTCTCCGGCGGGCGCATCGTCGAGCAGGGCGGCCCCGAGCTGGCCGACAAGCTGGAGGCCGAGGGCTACGAGCAGTACGTGAAGGCCTCCGCCTGATGAGCATCCCCAGCTTTGACGTGGACAGGATCAGGAAGGACTTCCCGATCCTGTCCCGCGAGCTGCCCGGCGGCAGGCCGCTGGTCTATCTCGACTCGGGCAACTCCTCACAGAAGCCGACGCAGGTCATCGACGTCATGCGCGATCACCTCGCCCTGCACTACAGCAATGTCGGCAGGGCGATGCACGCGCTGGGCGCGGAGTCGACCGAGGCCTACGAGCGGGCGCGTGACACGATCGCGGCCTTCGTCGGCGCGCCGTCGCGCGATGAGGTGATCTTCACGAAGAACGCCTCGGAGGCGCTCAACCTCCTGGCCTACTCCTTCGGCAACCCGCTCAACGACGACCCGCGCTTCCGCATGGGTCCGGGCGATGAGATCGTCATCTCCGAGATGGAGCACCACTCCAACATCGTGCCGTGGCAGCTGCTGGCCCAGCGCACGGGGGCGACGCTGCGCTGGTTCCCGGTGACCGACGAGGGCAGGCTCGACCTGTCCGGTCTCGACGACCTCGTCACCGAGCGCACGAAGATCGTGTCGATCGCGCACCAGTCCAACGTGCTCGGCACCGTCAACCCGGTCGCCCAGGTGCTGGCCAGGGTGCGTGAGGCCGGGGCGCTGCTGGCGCTGGACGCCTCGCAGTCGGTGCCGCACCACCCGGTCGACGTCGCCGCGCTCGGCGCGGACTTCGTGGCCTTCACCGGGCACAAGATGGTCGGGCCCTCGGGGATCGGCGTGCTGTGGGGCAGGCGCGAGCTGCTCGACGCCATGCCGCCCTTCCTCGGCGGTGGCGAGATGATCGAGGCGGTCTGGATGGACCACTCGACGTTCGCGCCGGTGCCGCACAAGTTCGAGGCGGGCACGCCGCCGATCGTCGAGGCCATCGGGCTCGGCGCGGCGGCCGACTACCTCAGCGGCATCGGGATGGACGCGATCGAGGCGCACGAGCGCACGCTGACCGCCTACGCGCTCGACGCCCTGCGTGAGATCGAGGGGCTGAAGGTGATCGGGCCCGAGTCGCTGCAGGAGCGCGGTGGCACGGTGTCGTTCACCCTGGCCGGGATTCATCCGCACGACGTGGGGCAGATCCTGGACGACCGGTTCGGCGTCGCCGTACGTGTCGGGCATCACTGCGCCAGGCCGCTGCATCTGAGGTTCGGAATACCCGCGACCACGCGGGCGTCGTTCTACCTGTACAACACCACGGACGAGATCGACGCACTGGTGCGCGGCCTCCACCACGTCAAGAAGGTGTTCGCCTAGCCATGATCGCCGAGTCGATGTACCAGGAGCTGATCCTGGAGCACTACAAGCATCCGCAGGGCCGGGGGCTGCGTGACCCCTACGACGCCGAGGTCCACCACGTGAACCCGACCTGCGGCGACGAGATCACGCTGCGCGTCAAGCTCGGCGACGGTGGCAAGATCGAGGATGTCTCCTACGACGGCCAGGGCTGTTCGATCAGCCAGGCCGCGGCCTCGGTGCTGCACGAGCTGACCACGGGCTCGTCGGTCGAGGAGAGCCTGTCGGTGGTCGAGGAGTTCACCCGCCTGATGCAGGGCAGGGGACAGGTCGAGGCCGACGAGGAGGTGCTCGGCGACGCGGTGGCGTTCGCCGGGGTGGCCAAGTTCCCCGCGCGGGTCAAGTGCGCCCTGCTGTCGTGGATGGCCTACAAGGACGCTGTTGTGAGGAGCGCGGGCGCATGAGCAAGCCGGTAGAGACCCCCACCGTCGGATACGACGGCGACACCAACCTCGACGAGGTCATGGAGGCGCTCAAGGACGTCGTCGACCCCGAGCTCGGGATCAATGTCGTCGACCTCGGCCTCATCTACGGTGTCAACCTCGACCCGGGTGAGGAGGGCGGCAGGCCGATCGCGACCATCGACATGACGCTGACGAGCGCGGCCTGTCCGCTGACCGACGTCATCGAGGACCAGGCCAACTCGGCCCTGGACGGCATGGTCTCCGCTGTGAAGATCAACTGGGTCTGGCTGCCGCCGTGGGGCCCCGACAAGATCAGTGATGAGGGCCGCGACCAGTTGCGTATGCTAGGATTCAATGTCTGATCATTTCAGACTGCCTGTCTGGCTGGCACCTCGGTGCCAGCCGCTTCAGCGTGCCACGCTCCGGAAAGTCCGGGTCGTTCGCGGGAATACGGCGTAGCTTTCCGCGCGTTGGCACCAAGTGCACCTGACGCAGTCATATGCGTAGCCGCCTGCGGCCGGCACCTGGGTGCGCGTCGATGGCCCTCCATCGGGAGAATCTCTGGTGAGATCCTCCGGCGGGAGGATGCCGTCCCCACCCCACCGCGGCCTATCCGCGGAACCCCGCGGCCCCCTGCGGAGGAAACCCCGGCTGCCAGCCGCGGATCCTCCCGGTCTCTCGCGTGGAACGTTCACCGGTACGGCATGTCGCCGTACACCCCGGCTCGTCCTTTTCGCAGAAGTGACGCGCCACTTCGACTGAAAGGCACGACTTCGTGACCATGCTTGACGCTGCCATGCCCGAAACCGCCGACGAGATCGCTCCCGTGAGCGGCCTGTCCGAGTTCGAGCTGCTCGGCCTGCCGAAGCCGCTTGTGACCGGACTCTCGCGGCAGGGCATCGACAGCCCGTTCCCCATCCAGCAGGCGACCATTCCCGATGTGCTCGCTGGTCACGACGTGCTCGGACGCGGTCAGACCGGCTCGGGCAAGACGCTCGCGTTCGGCCTGCCCACCATGGCCCGTATCTCCGGCACCCGTCCCAGGCCCGGACACCCCCGCGCCGTCATCCTCGTGCCCACCCGTGAGCTCGCCCTGCAGGTGCACGACGCCCTTGAGCCGCTCGGCCGTGGGCTGTCGCTGCGCATGAAGGTCGTCGTGGGCGGTATGTCCATGGGCAAGCAGGTGGAGGCGCTGCGCCGCGGCGTCGATGTGATCATCGCCACTCCCGGCCGTCTCGGCGACCTCATCCGGCAGGGCGAGTGCTCGCTGTCGGAGGTCGAGGTGACCGTCCTGGACGAGGCCGACCACATGTGCGACCTCGGCTTCTTCCCGGTCGTGACCGAACTGCTCGCCCAGACGCCCGAGTCGGGCCAGCGCCTGCTGTTCTCGGCCACGCTCGACGGCGACGTCGACAAGCTGGTGCGCCGCTTCCTCAAGGACCCGATCACGCACTCCATCGCCCCGGCCACCTCGCCGGTCGACACCATGGAGCACCACGTCGTCCAGGTGACCCGTGACGACAAGTTCGACATCACCGCCGAGATCGCCAACCGCGAGGGCAGGACGATCATCTTCTGCCGTACGCAGCATGGTGTCGACCGGCTGTGCAAGCAGCTGGCCAGGGTCGGCATCAAGTCCGGCGGCCTGCACGGCGGCAAGCGCCAGAACCAGCGCACGCGCATCCTGGCGGAGTTCAAGGAGGGCCAGGTCGACGTCCTGGTCTGCACCGACGTCGCGGCCCGCGGCATCCACGTCGACAACATCAGCCTCGTGCTGCACGTCGACCCGCCGCAGGACCACAAGAGCTACCTGCACCGCGGTGGCCGCACCGCACGCGCCGGCGAGAAGGGCACGGTCATGACGCTCGTGCTGCCGAACGAGCGCCGCTCCACCGACGCCCTGACCCGTCGCGCCGGTATCCAGCCGTTCCGCCTCAAGGCCACGCCGGGTCACCCCCGTCTGGCCGAGGTCGCGGGCGCCCGTGTACCGAGCGGCGAGCCGGTCCCGGTGTGGGAGCCCGACACCCGCAAGCCGCTGCGCCCGCGCCGCGACAACCACGCCGGTGGCGGCGAGCGTCGCCCGCGTCGTCCGCGCCGTGAGTTCGAGGGTGAGGACCGCCGTCCGCGCCGTCACGACGGTGAGGACCGCGGCCCCCGCCGCTTCCACGCGGGCCCGCCCCGCGAGGACCGTCCGTTCGGCGACGACCGCGCGCCGCGCACCGGAGCCCGTGACGACCGTGGCGGTCGTGGCGGCTACCAGGGCGGCGCCGAGCGGCCCGCCACCGGCGGCGGCTACCGTGGCGAGCGCGCCCCGCGTGCGTTCGGCGACGACAGGGGCCCGCGCACCGGCGTCCGCGACGACCGCGGCAGCCGTGGCGGCTACCAGGGCGGCGGCGACCGTGGCGGCTTCCGCTCCGACAACCGCACCGACACCCGTGCCGACACCCGTGCCGACACCCGTGGCGACGACCGAGGCCGTCCCTTCTCGGCCGACCGAGGCTTCCGCGACGACCGCGCCCCCCGTACGTTCGGCGACGACCGCGCGCCGCGCACCGGCGACCGTGGCGCTCGCGGCGGTTTCCAGGGTGAGCGCGGCGGCGACCGCGGCCGTCCGTTCTCGGCCGACCGCGGCACCGGCACCGGCGGCGGCTTCCGCTCCGACCGTGGCAACGCCGCACGCCGCTTCGGCCGCTGATCCCAGGCCGGACCCGCCCGGCCGTTGAACGATGACCACAGCCCGTCCCGCTCCCTCCTGGGAGTAGGGCGGGCTGTGTGCTTTGCGCAACGATGCCCACAGCCCGTCCGGCTCTCTACCGGTGGGAGGGCGGGCTGTGGGCTTTGGCAACGATGCCCACAGCCCGTCCGGCTCCCTACCAGGGGAGGGCGGGCTGTGGGCTTATGTGATGTTTGGGTTTAATGGGCGACCATGCGACTGTTGCACGATTCCTGGACCCTGACCGCCGTCTCCGGACCCCACGCCGGACTGAGCGCACCCGCCGCCGTCCCGGGAGTCGCACACACCGCCCTGCGTACGGCCGGCCTCATCCCCGACCCCTACCGCGACGACAACGAGACGCACCTGGCCTGGATCGGCAGGACGACCTGGCGCTACGAGACGGCCTTCACCTGGACGCCGGGCGAGCACACGCGGGCCGACCTGGTGTGCGAGGGGCTGGACACCGTGGCGAGCGTGGAGCTCAACGGCGTCGTGGTCGGCGCGACGGCCAATATGCACAGGTCCTACCGCTTCGACGTCCGTGAGGCGCTGAGGCCGGGCCACAACCGGCTGGCCGTGACGTTCGACTCGGCCTACGACTACACCGAGGACATGATCGAACGGCTCGGCGCCAGGCCAGGCGCGTATGCGGAGCCGTACAACATGATCAGGAAGATGGCCTGCAACTTCGGCTGGGACTGGGGGCCGACGCTGGTGACGGCCGGGATCTGGCGGCCGATCGGCCTGCACGAGTGGAGCGGCGTCCGGATCGCCTCGGTACGGCCGCTGGTGACGCTGGACGGCGGCGCGCGCGTGGAGGCGCACGTTGAGCTGGAGTGGGCGGACGGCGCGACCGCCACCGAGGTCTCGGCCGAGGTCGCGGGCGTGCGGGTGAGCGCGCTCGTGCCGCCCGGCCGCACGTCGGCGGTCCTGACGGCCGAGGTGCGCGACCCGGAGCTATGGTGGCCACTCGGCTACGGCGAGCAGCCGCTGTACGACGTGGTGGTGCGAGCGGGCGAGGCGGCTGAGTGGCGTGGGCGCGTCGGGTTCAGGTCGGTGCGGCTCGACACCGCCGAAGGGGCGTTCACCCTGGTCGTCAACGGCATGCCGCTGTACGCCAAGGGCGTCAACTGGATCCCGGCCGACTGCTTCCCCGGCACGCTCGGCCGGGCCGACTACGCCAGGGCGCTCGGCGAGGCCGTCGAGGCGGGCGCGAACCTGGTCAGGGTGTGGGGCGGCGGCATCTACGAGAGCGACGACTTCTACGACCTGTGCGACGAGCTCGGCCTGATGGTCTGGCAGGACTTCCTGTTCGCCTGCGCCGCCTACCCGGAGGAGGAGCCGTTCGCCGCCGAGGTCGAGGCGGAGGCGCGCGAGGCGCTGACCCGGCTGGCCCCGCATCCCAGCCTGGTGCTGTGGTGCGGCAACAACGAGAACATCTGGGGCTACTTCGACTGGCAGTGGCGTGAGCCCCTCGCGGGCCGTACCTGGGGTGAGGGCTTCTATCTCGGCCTGCTGCCCCGCGTGTGCGCCGAGCTCGACCCCACGCGGCCGTACTGGCCGGGCAGCCCGTACTCCGGCTCGATGGAGCGCCACCCGAACGACCCGGCGGTCAACAGCTGCCACATCTGGGATGTGTGGAACGAACGCGACTACACCGCCTACCGCGACTACCGGCCCAGGTTCGTCGCCGAGTTCGGTTACCAGGCGCCTCCCGCGTACGCCACGCTCAGGGCGGCCCTGTCCGACGAGCCGCTCGCCCCGGACTCGCCCGGCATGCTGCACCACCAGAAGGCCGACAGGGGACAGGCCAAGCTCACCGCGGGCCTGCTGGCGCACTTCCCCGAGCCGCACACGTTCGACGACTGGCTGTATCTGACCCAGGTCAACCAGGCCAGGGCCATCGGGCTCGGCGTCGAGCACTTCCGTTCGCTGTGGCCGCACTGCGCAGGTGGGGTGGTGTGGCAGCTCAACGACTGCTGGCCCGTCACCTCGTGGGCGGCGGTCGACGGGGCGGGCAGGCGCAAGCCGATGTTCCACGCGCTGCGCCGTGCCCATGCCGACCGGCTGCTGACCGTGCAGCCGAGGGACGGCGCACCGGCGCTGGTGGCGGTCAACGACAGCGCGCTGGCCTGGGAGGTCTCGGTGCGCGCGGTGCGTCAGGAGTTCGGCGGGCGGGTGCTGGCGACGCGCGAGCTCACCCTGACGGTGCCGCCGCGCGGCGCGGTGACGACACCGCTCGGCGACGTGGCCGTCGCGGGGGAGCCGTGCCGCGAGGTGCTGGCGATCGTCGATCCGGAGGCGGGTGACGGCCCGGCGGCGGCGCTGTGGTTCTTCGCCGTGGACCGGGACCTGGAGCTCGGGCGGGCGCGTTTCGACGCCGAGGTGAGCAGGCCGGGCCCGGGGATCACCCGCGTTCGGGTGCTGGCGCACACGCTGGTACGCGATCTGGCGCTCTTCCCCGACCGGCTGGACCCGGCCGCCGAGGTCGACGACCAGCTCGTGACGCTGCTGCCGGGACAGAGTGTCACGTTCACCGTCAGATCGGCCGTCGACCTCGACGAGCGCGCCCTGACCAGCGCACCCGTGCTGCGGTGTGTCAACGAGGTCGTCTCGCCTGCCGGACCGCCCGCCTCGCCCGTCTCCGGAGGCCGCTAGGCTAGACGGGCACACCCGGCCGACCGTCGAGAGAGACCATGAAGACCTTCGAAGAGCTGTTCGCCGAGCTGTCAGAGAAGGCGCGCACCCGGCCCGAGGGCTCGGGCACCGTGGCCGCGCTCGACGCAGGCGTCCATGCCATCGGCAAGAAGGTCGTCGAGGAGGCCGCCGAGAGCTGGATGGCGGCCGAGCACGAGGGCAGGGAGCGGGCCGCGGAGGAGATCTCCCAGCTGCTCTACCACGTGCAGGTGCTGATGCTGGCGCGCGGCATCGGGCTGGACGAGGTCTACAAGCATCTGTAGGGCGCACCGCGCGCCCGCACGTGCCCCCAAGGACCCCCGCTCCAGCCCGAGGACTCAGCCATGCTCCGACTCGCCGTTCCCAACAAGGGCGCGCTCAACGACGCCGCCCAGACCATCCTGAAGGAAGCCGGATACCGCCAGCGCAAGGACAGCAAGGAGCTCGTCGTCATCGACGAGGAGAACTCCTGCGAGCTGTTCTTCCTGCGACCGCGTGACATCGCCGTCTATGTCGGCGAGGGCACGCTCGACGCCGGGATCACCGGCCGTGACATGCTCATCGACTCCGGCTCGCCCGCCGAGGAGATCATGCCGCTCGGCTTCGGCGGCTCGACCTTCCGCCTGGCCTCGGCCGCCGGGTCCATGACCTCGGTCAAGGACCTGCAGGGCCTGCGGATCGCCACCTCCTACGCCGGGCTGCTCGGCCGCTACCTGGCCGACAGCGGTGTCGACGCCCGGGTGATCAAGCTGGACGGCGCGGTCGAGACCGCGATCAGGCTGGGTGTGGCCGACGCGGTCGCCGATGTCGTGGAGACCGGCACCACACTGCGCAATGTCGGCCTCGAGGTGTTCGGTGAGCCGATCATGCGCTCGGAGGCGGTGCTGATCAAGCAGGAGGGCGGCCCGCTCTCGACCGGTGTGGGACAGCTCGTCCGCAGGTTGCAGGGCGTCCTGCACGCGCGTGACTACGTCATGATGGACTACGACATCCGGGCCGAGCGCATCGAGGAGGCCATCGCGATCACCCCCGGCATGGAGGGGCCGACGGTCTCCCCGCTGCATCGGGAGGGCTGGGTCGCGGTGCGCGCGATGGTGCCGCGCAAGGGCCACCAGCAGGTGATGGACCAGCTCTGGGACATCGGCGCGCGGGCCATCCTGGTCACCGCGATCTACGCCTGCCGCCTGTAGGAAGGGCTGTCAAGCCGCCGTCCCGGTGATCTTGGAGTGAGCGCGCGGACTATGGCGGCGTTGCCGGGCGGAACGTCATCATGTCGCTGTGCGTAACGAATCGAACACGCGCCGTGCGCTTCTGCTCGCCGGTGCCGCCCTGACCTGTGCCGGGTTCGTCTCCGGCGTCGCCTTCGGCCGTGAGGCGCCTGCCGTACCCGATGAGGGGGGCACGCCCGGCACACCGGCGCAGGCGTGGGAGGCGTTGCTGGCGGGCAACAGGCGGTGGGTGTCGGGCGCGGTGCGCCACCCGCACCAGGACAGGGAGCGCAGGCGGCTGGTGGCGGCGGGGCAGGCGCCGTTCGCGGTGGTGCTGTCGTGCATCGACTCGCGGGTGCCGCCCGAGGTGGTGTTCGACGCGGGAGTCGGCGACGTGCTCGTGGTGCGCACCGCGGCGCAGACGATCGACCCGCTGGTGGTGGGCGCGGTCGCCTACGGCCCCGAGGACCTGCACGCGCCGCTCGTGCTCGTACTCGGTCATCAGCGCTGCGGCGCGGTCACCGCCGCGGCCAGGGCGCTGCGGGAGGGGCGTGAGCTGCCGGGCGAGCTGCAGCGCATCGTGGAGGCGCTGCGGCCCGCGTACGAACGTTCGGGCGGCGAGAACGAGGCCATGGTCAGGCAGCACACGCTGGCGGCCGTCGCCGAGCTGCGCGCCGATCCGCTGCTGTCGCACCTGGTCGGGACCGGACGGCTCGGCGTCATGGGCGCGCACTACTCACTGGACACCGGCCAGGTCACCCGCGTCGTCTGAGTCGGCCCGTGCTGCCTGACCCCCGCGTTGCCTGACACTCGCGCTGCCTGATACTCGCGTTGCCTGACAAATGTCATGGTCAGCACTGGACGGGCGGCACTGCCGGGGGTGGGGGCGCGCTCCTAGCGTGGAAGGCATGAACGCCATCGAATTCCACGACGTCAGCCGCTCCTACGGCGACGTCCTGGCCGTGGACGCGCTCAGCCTGGCCGTCGAGCCCGGGCAGACCGTCGCCCTGCTCGGGCCCAACGGCGCGGGCAAATCCACCTCGATCTCCATGCTGCTCGGCCTGCTGCGCCCGACCTCGGGACACATCCGCGTGTTCGGCTCGACGCCGGACGAGGCGGTCGCGGCCGGGCAGGTCGGCGCGATGTTGCAGAGCGGCGAGCTCATCCCCGAGCTGACCGTCGCCGAGCTCGTCGACTTCGTGCGCAGGCTGTACCCGGCTCCTCCGGCGCTCGGCGAGCTGCTGGAGCTGGCCGACCTCGGCGAGCTGGCCGGGCGCAGGGCGGGCGCGCTGTCCGGGGGGCAGGCCCAGCGGGTCAGGTTCGCCCTGGCCGTCGCGGGCGCGCCCCGGCTGCTGGTCCTCGACGAGCCGACGGCCGCCATGGACGTGGAGTCGCGCCTGCGCTTCTGGGCCGCCATGCGCGAGTACGCCGCCGGTGGGCGCACGGTGCTGTTCGCCACCCACTACCTGGAGGAGGCCGACGAGCACTCCGACCGGGTCGTGGTCATCGCCGGGGGAAAGCTCGCCGCCGACGGCACCGCGGCCCAGATCAAGGCGCGCGGCGGCCACCAGAGCGTGCGCTTCCGGCTCGGCGCCCAGCCCACGGCCGGTCTGGACACGCTGCCCGGCGTGACGGGCGTGGAGTTCGGCGGCGGCCTGGTCACCCTGCGCACCGCCGACCAGGACGCCACCGTGGCGGCGCTGTACCGGGACACGACACTCGACGTGCGCGGGCTCAGCCTCGGCGGCGCCGATCTGGAGGAGGCCTTCCTCCAGCTGACGAGGGAGCACTGACGATGGGCGCCTACATCCGGATCGAAGTCCTGCGCATGCTGCGCAACCGCAAGTACGTCATCTTCGTCGTGGGCTTCCCCGTGCTGTTCTACGTGCTGTTCTCCGCCATATTCGGCGGCGACCCGAAGGCCGCGCTGATCATCATGGTCTCGATGGCCGCCTACGGCGCGCTGGCCGCCTCGATGATGAGCACCGCGGTGCCGTGGGCGCAGGAACGGCAGAGCGGCTGGCTGCGGCAGCTGCAGATCACGCCGCTGCGCTCCTGGAAGATCATCGCGACCAAGCTGGTCGCCGGCATGCTGCTCGTCCTGCCCGCCCTGGTGCTCGTCGCGCTCGTCGCCGTGCTCACCAGGGGCGTCTCGCTCGGGCTGGGGCAGTGGGCCGTGCTGCTGGCCGTCATGTGGCTCGGGGCGCTGCCGTTCGCGGCGCTCGGCCTGACGATCGGGTCGCTGCTGCGGGCCGACGCCGCCCAGTCGGCCACGATGGTCGCCATGTTCGGGCTGGCCATCCTGGGCGGGTTGTGGTTCCCCTACGACCAGCTGCCGTCGTTCCTGCAGACGGTGGCCGCGGTGCTGCCCAGCTACCACTACGCCGACCTCGGCCAGTACGTCGCCGCCGGGGCGACGCCGCCCGCGGCCGACCCGCTGGTGCTGGGCGCGTGGGGGCTCGCGCTCGGGGCGTCGGCGCTCCTCGCCTACCGCCGGGCTACCCTACGCACGTGAAGCTGCCCAGCCGCACCGGAGCGGGCCGCGAGGCGCCGTCGTCGCGCAGGGGACGGCTGGCGGGTGTCTCGCTCGGCCTGGTGTACCTCTTCTACCCGATCACCGAGATCGCCTCGGGCGCGGTCTCGGGCGCGAAGGCGGCGTGGGGCCTGGCCTCGATCATCGTCTTCATCGGCCTCTATCTGGCCGTCGTGCTCACCGCGCGCAACATGGGCGACCCGGGCGGCCCGACCGGCCCGCTGATCGCGGCGACCGCACTGCTGGCCGTGGTGCTGCCGCTGATCTTCGGCGGCGGCTGGCTGGCGCTGCCCATCTACGTGGCGGTGCTGATGGCGATGGCACTGCCACCCAGGGCCTCCCTGTACGGCGTGGCCGCCATGGGCGCGGTCGTCATCGTCGACGGGCTGGTCATCGGGGCAGACTGGGCGGCGATCGCCCTGCTGCTGCTCCAGGTCGTGACGCTCGGCGTGCTGTTCACCAGTGTGCGCAACACGCGGCTGCTGGTGACGCAGCTGCACGACGCCCAGGGGGAGGTCGCCAGGCTCGCCGCGTCCGAGGAGCGGCTGCGCATCGCCCGCGACCTGCACGACCTGCTCGGCCACAGCCTGTCGCTGATCGTGCTGAAGAGCGAGCTGGCCGGGCGGCTCGCCGGTTCGGACCCGGTGCGCGCCGAGCTCGGCGACATCGAGGCGGTGGCGCGCAAGGCCCTGGTGGAGGTGCGTGAGGCCGTCACCGGCTACCGGGGACGCGGCCTGGCGCAGGAGCTCGACGGAGCCGCCGAGGTGCTGCGCGCCGCCGGGGTGCACGAGGTGGTCCGCACCAGCGGCACCCCACTGCCCGGCGCGCTCGACGGCGTGTTCGGCTGGGCCGTACGCGAAGGAGTGACGAACGTGGTGCGGCACGCGGGGGCGACGCGCTGCGAGATCGACGTGACGTGGGACGGCGAGCACGCCAGCCTGCAGATCGTCGACGACGGCCGGGTGCTCACCCCCGGACCGGTGGAGATGGGCTCGGGCCTGCTCGGCCTGCGCGAGAGGGTGCAGGCGTGCGGCGGCTCCCTGGAGGCGAGGGCACTCCAGGGCGGATTCCGGCTGCGCGCCGAGGTTCCGGCTCCCGCGCGGGCACGGGCATGAGCGAGCCGATCAGGGTCGTCCTGGCCGAGGACCAGGCGATGGTACGTGGCGCGCTGGCCTCGCTGCTCGGCCTCGAGGACGACCTGCGGGTCGTGGGGGAGGCGGCCGACGGCGAGGAGGCCGTGGCCGTGGCCAGGGCGACCCGGCCCGACGTCGTGCTGCTCGACATCGAGATGCCGGGCGTCGACGGGATCACGGCCGCGGCCAGGCTGGCGAGCGAGGCGCCCGGGTGCAAGGTGATGATCCTGACCACGTTCGGCAGGCCGGGCTATCTGCGCAGGGCCATGGAGGCGGGCGCGGTGGCGTTCCTGGTGAAGGACGCGCCCGCGCGTGAGCTGGCCTCGGCCATCAGACGGGTGCACGCGGGGGAGCGGGTCATCGATCCCGGCCTGGCCGCCGCCGCGCTCAGCGCCGGGCCCAACCCGCTCTCACCACGCGAACGCGACGTGCTGGCCGCCGCCGCCCGCTGTCCCACGATCGGCGACATCGCCTCGGCCCTGCACCTGTCGGAGGGCACCGTGCGCAACTACCTGTCGGCGGCGATCCAGAAGACCCACACCCGCAACCGCAACGAGGCCGCCCGCCGCGCACGCGAACAGGGCTGGCTCTGACGGCCGCCCTCGTCCCCCTCAGGGAAGAGGGAGCTCCGGGCCGATGAGGGTGCCCTCGAAGGCGCGGCGCAGGACGGCCGCGCGCATCTCCGGCACGAGTGTCGCGCTCAGCGTGCCCGGCACGATCCAGCCGCCGTGCCCCAGCGCCAGCAGTCGCACGGCCGCGGCGGGCACACCGGCCTCGTGCAGCCTGACCAGGTAGCGCTCGCCCTGATCGCGCAGCGGGTCGTGCTCGGCCACCAGGACGAGCGCGGGCGGCAGCCCGGACAGATCGGGTGCGAGCAGCGGCGAGACGTAGGGGTCGGCCGCGTCGCCGCCGGAGGCGAGGTAGTGCCCGGCGAACTCCAGCACCGCCTCGCCGCTCAGCGAGCCCACCCGCCCCTCGGCCGTGTTCGCCTCCGGCCGCAGGTCGAGCGCGGGCGCGTCGAGCAGTTGCACAAGCGGCATCGGCAGGCCCCTGTCCCTGGCCGCCAGGCACAGCGCCGCCGCCAGGTTGCCGCCCGCGCTGGCGCCGCACACGGCCCGCCTGGCCGGGTCCAGGTCCAGCTCGGCGGCATGGTCGAGGATCCACGCGTAGGCGGTGACGCAGTCGTCGAGCGGTGTGGGGTAGGGATGCTCGGGGGCCAGGCGGTAGTCGACCGAGGCCACGGCGCACGGCGTCAGCGTGTGCAGCGGGCCGCACTCCACCTCGCCGGTGTCCAGGTCGCCCTGGACCCAGCCGCCGCCGTGCAGGAACACCAGCACGGGGGCGGGGCCGGGCAGACTCCTCGGCCGCAGGATCCTGACCGTGATCTCGCCGCCCTCGACCGGCACCCGGTGGTGCTCGACCGACACATCGGGATCGGGCGCGGGCATCGCCAGGCGCATCCCGGCCGCCGCCCTGGCCCGGCGCTCGGCGAAGTCGGCGGGCGGCGGCGGTGGCGGCCCGGCCGACGCGAACGCCTCGAACAGCCTGCGCACGACCGGGTCCACATGGTGAGGGGTCACAGTCCTGCTCCCAGCGGGTAGAGGGGATGGGCACTCTCCTGCGGCACGTCCGCACGCCCCGCCTTGACCTCGGCGACCGAGCGCGGCAGCTGGAACGGCAGCCGCCCCTTCGCCTCGGCCCTGCCGAACAGCACGTCGAGCACGGCCTCGTCGGCGGCGCCGTACACCGCGACCAGGGCGGCGGCGTGCTCGGCCAGTTCGGGGATGACGGCGGGCCGGTCCAGGTCGATCACCACGACCGTGGGCAGCGCGCCCAGCAGCTCCAGCAGCTCGGCCAGGCGATCGGCGGGGAAGTCGAGCCTGCCGCCGCGAAACAGCGACTCGAACCAGTCGCCGCCCGGCTCGTACGGGGTCGACAGGCGCACGATCGCCACGTCGGCGCGCTCACGCGGGGCCGATGTGACGCCCCAGCCGGACAGGTCGGCCCGAAAGCCCTCGGTATGCACGCGCAGGCCGGGACGCAGCGGCAGGATCGGCGGTGCGGCGGGCCTGCCGGGGTCGAGCGAGGCGTTCTTCAGCACGGTCGCCGAAGCCCGCTGGGCGGCCAGGCCCTCGGCCCGGAACGCGGCGCCTCCCACGATCTCGTCGGCCAGGCCGGCGTCGACGTACGGGTCGTCGAACAGGCCGAGTGCGAACTTCTCGCGCAGCAGCCGCCGCACCGACTCCTCCACGCGCTCCTCGGTGAGGCGGCCCGAGCGCACCAGCTCGACGACCAGTTCGGGGCAGTGCTCGCCGCCGAGCTGGTCGGCCCCGGCCTCGACGATCCGCGCGACGCGCTCGATCGGCGTGGCCTCCTCCAGGCCCCAGGCCCTGGCGGGCATCGCCGTACCGAACATCTCCCGGTCCGACACCAGCGTCCAGTCGGTGCACACGATGCCGTCGAAGCCGAGCTCGCCGCGCAGCAGCCCGGTGATCACTCCTTTGTTGAAGCCGAAGCCCACCTGCTCGTAGGAGGTGCCGACCGGCATCCCGTAGTACGGCATGACCTGGGTCGCGCCCGCGTTCAGCACGGCGCGGAAGGGCAGCAGGTGGTGGTCGAACATGCCGCCCGGGTAGACCTGCTCGCGCCCCGAGGCGAAGTGCGGATCGCGCCCGCCGAGCTGGGGGCCGCCGCCGGGGAAGTGCTTGACCATGGCCGAGACGCTCCTCGGCCCGAGCGAGGGCCCGCCGCGCAGGCCCTTGAGGTAGGCCACGCCCAGCCGCGAGGTCAGCTCGGCGTCCTCGCCGAAGGTGCCGCGTATGCGCGACCAGCGCGGCTCGGTGGCCAGGTCGAGCTGGGGATGCAGGGCCAGCCTGATGCCGACGGCGAGGTACTCCCTGCGCACGACGTCCCCGAAGCGGCGGACGAGGTCGTCCTCGCCGATCGCGGCCAGGCCGAGCGCCTCGGGCCACTGCGAGAACGGCCCGGCCTTCATCGAGGCGGCCGGGTTGTCGGCGAAGGCGTGGCGCGGGTCGCTCGACAGTGTGACGGGGATGCCGAGCCTGGTGGCGGCGGCCATCTCCTGCAGCTCGTTGTGCCAGGCCGCGATCCGGCCGGGCGTGGTGCCGGCGCTGTAGAGGTTGAAGTGCGTCATGTGCCTGCCGGTCACCATCTCCTCGGTGGTGGGCAGGCTCACCCCTCGCGGGTAGCCGTCCATCACCACGAGGGTGTGGAACATCTGGCCCGCCTTCTCCTCCAGCGTCATCCTGGCCAGCAGATCGGCCACCCGCAGTTCGACGGGCAGCGAAGCGTCACGGTAGTTCATCGGCCCTCCTCGGCGATCGGGCCCGCCGCCTGCACGGGCGGCGGCGACCCGTCCCGATCCTGTGCGAGGCGGGCCGGTGCCGTCACTAGGCCGGTGACGTGGCTTCGGGGCCGCCTATTGGGCGTCCGCACAATCGGCCAGCCGATACGCCAGCATCGCCGTGTGCAGCGCCGCCACGTCGGCGGGCCTGGTGAGCGCTCTCCCGGTGAGCTGTTCGACCCTGGCCAGCCGGTTGCGCACGGTGTTGCGATGGCAGTACAGCCGCCTGGCCAGCCCGCTCGCCGAGCCGTCGCCGGCCAGCCAGGCCTCAAGGGTCTGCAGCAGCTGCGCGGTGTCGTGCCTGCCGAGCAGCGGCCCGAGCACGGCCTTGACCATCCGCTCGCCCAGCTCGGGGCTGGCCGCCACCAGGGCGCCGACCGGCCGCAGGTCCACGCTGGTCGCGCCGGACCCGCCCGGCGGCAGGCTCGCCCTGGCCAGCGTCGCCAGGCGCAGCGCCGTCGCACTGTCGTGCAGGTGCTCGTAGGCGGGGCTCACCCCGGCCCGGCCGTGCGCCCTGCCCTCACGGGGGAAGGCGCCGATCACGGCGTCGGGCCCGGCCGCGAGCAGCCCCACCTGGTCGTCCCTGCGCAGGCGCCACGCCCCGCGCAGGCCCCACAGCGCGGGCGCGACGCCGAGGTCGGCGACCACGCACACGTAGGGGCCGCGCGCGGGCAGGCCGAGCGCGTGCGCGGAGCCGCCCAGGGCGTTCCAGTCGCTGGTCCTGCCCTCGATCAGCGAGTCGAGCAGCACCAGGCGACGGCGTTCGTCCTGGCGGGCGAGCTCGGTCAGCGTCTCCTTGTAGCTGTCGGTCACGGCGACGGAGTAGGCGTCGACGAGCAGCCACACCGTGGTCATCGAGGTGGCGAGCCGCTCGACGGGGAAACCCGGATCGGCGGTCGCGCGCTCCACCAGCCCCTCCCAGATCACCCGGAAGCCGATGCGGTAGGCGTGCAGCAGCGCGCCGAGCGGCACCCCCTGCGCGGCCCTACGCCTGGCGGTCTCGCGCGAGGCGGTCGTCTGCGGCGCGCGCTGCTCGGCCAGGTCGAGCAGCTGCGAGCGGAGGTTGCGCTCGTTGTGCTCGCGTACCTCGGCCAGCCGTGCCGGGTCCATCCGGGCGTAGGTCTCGTCCTCGGTCACGATCGCCTGGAAGATGCGGTCGGCCAGGCCGGTGGTGTCCTGCAGCATGTCGGCGGCCAGCCGCGACATCAGCGGGTCGTGCATGGGGCCGAGCCTACGCCCGCCCTGTGCGCGTGCACAGTGCTCGTGCATAGGGCTCTGTGCACGGGGCTCGTGCACAGGGCGCTCACTTCAGCGTGGCGACCGCCTTGACGACCTGGTCGACCTCTTCGGGGGTGTTGACGATGCTGGTCCCGAAACGCAGGTAGACCTCGCGGTAGGGCGTCGTACTGGCCAGGATCCTGTGCTGCTCACGCAGCCTGCCCACGGCCTCGTACGGCTGCACGCCCGCGAGCGAGCAGCACACCAGGCCCGCCGACAGCTCGGCCGATCGCGGCGTGACCAGGGTGACGCCGGGCAGTGCGGCCAGGCCGTCCTTCAGGCGGGTGGCGAGCTCCTGCGTGCGCTGCTGGATGCGCTGCCTGCCGATGGCGTAGTGCAGGTTCACCGCCTCGGTCACCGCCCAGCGGTGCTCGTAGGCCTTGTACCCGCCGGGCGAGCCGAGCAGCCCGCCGGGCCCCTGCGGTGTGGTGCCGTCGATCCAGGCCTGCAGGGCGGGACCGCTGAAGCTCGGGATGACCGGGCTGACCTGCTCCCACGCCCTTCCCCAGAGCACGCCGGTGCCGCGCGGGCCGAACATCCACTTGTGCGTGCCGCTGGCCAGGAAGTCGCAGCCGAGGTCGCCCACCTCGTCGGCGACGGCGCCGAAGCCGTGCACGCCGTCGACGCACAGCAGCGCCCTGTCCTTCGCCTCGCGTCCCTCGTTGGCCTCGGCGAGCATGTCGGCGATCGCCCTGACCGGCAGGCGCACGCCCGTGCTGGAATGCACCCAGGTGATGGCGACGATCCTGGTCGAGGGGGTGAGCCCGGCCTTGAGGCGCGAGACGATCTGGTCGGCGGACGCCGTGGCCGCGTCGTCGTAGAGGGTGACCCTGGTGACCTTCGCGCCGGTGCGTTCGGCCAGCAGCCTGAGGTTCTCGTGGGTGGCGTAGAAGTCGTGCTCGGTGGTCAGCACGCTCTGGCCCGGTCGCAGTTTGAAGCCGGAGTACAGCAGGCCGAGCCCCATCGTGGTGCTGTCGGTCAGCGCCACCTCGCCCGCCCTGGCGCCGAGGAAGCCCTCGACGGCCGTCCTGGCCTCGCCGTCCCTGTCCTGCTCCAGGTAGGCCTCGACATCGGCGTCGAGCCCCTCGCGGTGGCGTCGCACGGCCTCGCGCACGGTGGCCGGATGGCTGGCCAGGACGAACGCCGCCAGGTGCGCGTAGCCGGGCCGTAGGGCGAACTGGCCGCGTACCTGGGTCCAGTCGTGCGGGTCGAAGGGGGCGTCGGCGCCGCTCGCGGCGGGTTTCGGCGGGGCCTCGTCGGTGGTGCATGCGGTGAGCGCGGCCCCCGCGCCTGCCAGCAGCCCGGCGCCGATGAGGGCGCGCCTGCCCAGTTCCTGCGTCACGCCTCCTGTCTAACGCGCGCGGCGGCGCGGTGCCCAGCGGGCGCGGCAAGTCGTGATCGATCCGATGTGCCGTTACCGTGCCGCCATGGGACGTCCAGCGAAGTTCGGCAGCGACCAGATCCTCGACGCGGCCGCGGCCCTGGCCGCCGAGTCCGGCCACCAGGCGGTCACGGTGACCGCCATCGCCGCCAGGATCGGCGCTCCGAGCGGCTCGATCTACCACAGGTACGGCTCACGCGACGTGCTGCTCGCGCATCTGTGGATCCGCTCGGTCCGGCGTTTCCAGGAGGGCTTCCTGCTGGCGGCCGGGCACGAGGACCCGGTCGAGGCGGCGCGTGCCGCGGCCGAGCACGTGGTGGCGTGGGCGGCGGCCCATCCCGACGAGGCCAGGCTGCTGCTGCGCCACGACGCCGACGAACTGCGCGAGCGCTGGCCGGCCGAGCTCGGCCGTGAGCTGGCCGGGCTCAACACCGCGGCCGAGGCGGCGATGGCGGGCCTGGCGGCCAGGCTGGAGCGGCCCGACGCGATGGAGCGCCTCACGCTGGCGCTGGTCGACCTGCCGATGGCGGCCGTACGCAGGCACGTGCTGGCGGGCCGCGAGGTGCCGCCGGGCGCGGCGGGACTGGTCGCGGTTGCGGCGCGAGCCCTGTTGGAGGCATAGTTCTAGAGAACACTCTCTAAAACTGGGATGGTGACAGTCCATGGATGTCGAGGACAGGGCCACGATCAAGCGCATGTACCAGGCGTTCGCCGATCACGACGCCGTCGAGCTGCTGCGGGGGCTGGCTCCCGAGTTCGTGCTCAACGTGTCGGCCGGCATGCCACTGGGCGTCGGCGGCACGCACCACGGCCCGGAGGCGGCGTTGCGCGACTGCTGGGGGGTGATCTTCGGCGCCTACGACACCGCGCCCTACCCCGACGACTACCACTGGCTCGACGACGGCGTCGTGGTCACCGGGTACTACCGGGGGACGCGCAGGTCGGACGGCGAGCGCTACCAGGCCTCCTTCGCCCACATCCTGCGCATGCGCGACGGGCTGGTCGTCGAGGGCACGCAGATCACCGACACGGCGAGCTGGAGCCCGCCGGTCGGCTGAGACCTACTGGCGCATGGCGGCGACGTGCCTGATCAGGTCGCTCACCCGCACGATGCCGAGGCAGCGGTTGAGCTCGTCGGTGACCACCAGGTCGTCGTAGACGCGCGTCGCCTCCCTGCCCGCCACCTGCATGGCGGCGACGGCGGGCGTGGTCCTCGGCAGGGAGCGCGGCGGGTCGGCCAGGCGCAGGGCGGGCTTCCTGCCGTGCAGCGCGTGGCCGTACCTGCCGGCGAACGACAGCAGGAACCTGCTGCGGTCCAGGCTGCCCTTGGGGCGCTGGTACTCGTCGACGACGATGATGCTGGTGATCGAGGGCTCGCTGCCGAACGTCTCCGCGACGTCCTCGGCCGTCGCCGTCTCCGGCAGGGTGACCGCGGGCAGCAGCAGCTCCTGCACGCGCGGGCCGAGCATGGCCGACATCGGCGTCTGCTCGGGCACGGGCAGCGGCACGTGCACCCGCCCGTCGGGCCCCGGCCGCAGCAGCGGCCCCTGCGCCAGCCGTACCCCCCAGCCGCGCACGGCCACCAGCTGGGCCTCCTCGCTCACCCCCGGCGTCAGCACGTGCGCGCCGATCCCGCGCGCGAGCGCGACCAGCGACTCGGCCACGCCACTGCGCCGCTGGTCACGCGGAATGCGCGCGATGAGCTCGGGCGAGACCACGACCAGGTACGGCGAGGCGTCGGCGAGCAGGTCGAGCGGCACATGGCCGGTGCCCAGGTCGCCGAAGGCGATGAGGTAGCCGATGGCCCGCAGGCCGTCGAGCCCCACCAGCAGGGCCCTGCGTTCGTCCTCGCCCACCTCTCCCTTGACCTTGACGATGATCTCTCGGGGTCGCCTGCCCGACCTGCGCATCGCCTCGTGCAGCGGTGCGAGCGCTCCCGAACCACCGATCACGGCGGAGGCGGGCAGGTCGATGACGAGCGGGAGCAGGGCCTCGTGGGCCGCTGCGTCCAGACAGGAGCCAACGCTCTCGGCGATGTCTCCGCGCGGGTCGGCCGTCGCGTGCAGGGCGATGACGCCCCCGGTGTCGAGATCGACGATGGGGGCCACGTCCGCGGCGGTGGCCAGAAGAGAGGTGTGGGGCGACACGCTCTGATGCTCCTTCCGATTCCCTCGGTTACATAAGGCCATTGAAAGGGAATTCACCGACTTTTCGCTGCGAGTTCCCCACTAAAGACAGACTTCCTACCAAAAAGCGGGGGGATAACTCCGATAGCCTTGAATGCATGACGGCACGACCGGCCAAAGGCGGGGGGCGCTGGGTGTCGGTGGCGCCCCGGCGCGTCGAGGGCTGGATCGCCGGATTCGCCGAGCGGCACGGCGCTCCGGTCACGGTGACCGCCGAGCCCGCGGGGGACGAAGGCGTGCGGACGCTCGCCCTGACGGCCGCCGACGGCGCACTGGCCGAGTGCCATGTGCCCTTCCCGCCGCTGACCTGCGCGCCGGGCGGCGAGCTCGACGCCCTGGTCGCGCACGTGAAGCGGGAACGGCTGGTCGGGGTGGTCCTGGTCAGGCTCGGCGGTTACGCGGCGGGCGTGTTCAGGGGCGAGGACCTGCTGGTCTCCAAGGTCGACAGCAGATACGTGCAGGGGCGCACGGCCGCGGGCGGCTGGTCGCAGCAGAGGTTCGCCAGGCGGCGGCAGAACCAGGCGGGCCAGACCCACGACGCGGCCGTCGAGACCGCCGCCCGCGTGCTCACGCCGTACCTGGGAGAGCTGGACGCGGTGGTGCTCGGCGGGGATCGCAAGGCGGTGGAGGCGCTGCGGCCCGACCGCAGGCTCGCCGGGCTGCTGGCCAAGGAGAGCGGGCCGTTCCTGACCGTGCCCGACCCCAGGCTGGCCGTGCTGCGCGACACTCCGCGCCTGTTCCTGGCCCTGCGGGTGCGTGTCGTCGACCCTCTGGACGCCGGATAAGGACGGGCGTGCGGCGCCGGGCGCGCCGTACACTGAAGGGTATGCACACTCCCGATTAGCCCGGCCTCGCGAGCCGCAGACGAACCTTTCTCTTTCCTAGCTCGGGAGTGTCTCTCTCACCATGATCATTGCCACGGACATCGAACTGCGCGCGGGTGCGCGCCTGCTCATCGAGGGCGCCTCGTTCCGGATCAACCCCGGCGACAAGATCGGCCTGGTCGGCCGCAACGGCGCGGGCAAGACCACGCTGACCAAGGTCCTCGCGGGCGAGGGCATGCCAGCCTCCGGCACGGTCACCACCACCGGCAGCGTCGGCTACCTGCCCCAGGACCCGCGCACCGGCGACCTGCAGGTGCTGGCCCGCGACCGCATCCTGTCGGCCAGAGGCCTGGACGAGGTGCTGCGCAAGCTGCGCATCGCCGAGGAGGGCATGTCCTCCACCGACCAGCGCGCCCGCGACAAGGCGGTCCGCCAGTACGGCAGGCTCGAGGACCAGATGCACGTGCTCGGCGGCTATGCGGCCGAGGCCGAGGCCGCCTCGATCGCCTCCAGCCTCGGACTGCCCGACCGGGTGCTCAAGCAGCCGCTCGCGACCCTTTCCGGAGGTCAGCGCAGGCGGGTCGAACTGGCCAGGATCCTGTTCAGCGGGGCCGAGACTCTCCTGCTCGACGAGCCGACAAACCACCTCGATGCTGACTCGATCGGCTGGCTTCGTGATTTTTTGCGATCACATCAGGGCGGCTTGGTGATCATCAGCCATGACGTGGGTCTTCTTGAAGCCACGGTCAACAAAGTCCTTCACCTCGACGCCAACCGCTGCGTGATCGACACCTACAACGTCGGCTGGAAGACCTACCTGCTGCAACGCGAGACCGACGAGAAGCGCCGCAAGCGCGAGCGCGCCAACGCCGAGAAGCAGGCGGGCGCGCTGATGGCGCAGGCCGACAAGATGCGGGCCAAGGCCACCAAGGCCAAGGCGGCCCAGGACATGGCCAGGCGGGCCCAGCGCCTGCTGGCCGGCACCGAGGAGGTCCGCCAGCAGGACAAGGTCGCCAAGCTGCGCTTCCCCGACCCCGCCCCGTGCGGCAGGACGCCGCTGCAGGCGGTCGAGCTGTCCAAGGCCTACGGCTCGCTGGAGATCTTCACCGACGTCGACGTCGCGATCGACAAGGGCCACCGGGTCGTCATCCTGGGCCTCAACGGCGCGGGCAAGACGACGCTGCTGCGCATCCTGGCGGGCATGGAACAACCCGACACGGGCGAGATCAGGCCTGGTCACGGCCTCAAGCTCGGCTACTACGCCCAGGAGCACGAGACGCTCGACGCCGGGCGCACGATCCTGGAGAACATGCGCTCGGCCGGTCCCGACGTGGCCGACGTCGACCTGCGCAAGGTGCTGGGCTCGTTCCTGTTCACGGGCGACGACGTGGAGAAGCCCGCGGGCGTGCTGTCGGGCGGGGAGAAGACCCGGCTGGCCCTGGCCACGCTGGTGCTGTCGAGCGCCAACGTGCTGCTTCTCGACGAGCCCACCAACAACCTCGATCCGGTTAGTCGCGAACAAGTTCTTAGTGCACTTAGGTCCTATTCTGGGGCGATTGTGCTGGTCACGCATGATGAAGGTGCCGTTGAGGCTCTATCACCAGATAGGGTGATCTTGCTACCAGACGGAACAGAAGACGCCTGGAGCGAGGAATTTTCCGATCTTGTGGCACTTGCGTGATCTTAATTTGAGCGGGTACGGATCTTTTCCCATGGAGTAGGTAGCCGATCCCGCAGAAATGACTGATCATGGCGGTGTAACGCTGCGGAAGTCTGGCACTACAGGAGGTACTCGTGGCCGAGACTCTGAAGAAAGGCACCCGGGTAACGGGGGCCGACCGTGAAAAACTGGCCGGTGATCTCAAGAAGCGCTACGCCGCGGGTGAGAGCATCCGCGCGCTCGCCGCGTCAACCGGCCGGTCCTACGGGTTCATCCACCGCATCCTGAGCGAGTCCGGCGTGACTCTGCGCGGGCGCGGCGGGGCCACCCGGGGCAAGTCCAAGCGCTAAGGCCGCCTCGGAACGACGCGACCGCAGCCGCTCGTCCCAGTCTGCCGGCCGTCGCGTCCGAGCCCTACCAGAACCTCATTCTGGGGAGTCTGTAGGCTCGGACGCGACGGTACAGCGAAAAGGGAGCGGGCGAGCGTATGACGGACGCCGAGGTGCTTGGGGGGAACGAAGCGGAGACGATGTCCGCGCGAGAACTCGCGGAGATCGGACTGCGTTACGAGGTGGACGGCGAGATCGCGACGATCACGCTGAACCGGCCGGACAAGCGCAACGCCCAGACGTTCGCGACCTGGTCGGCTCTGGCTCAGATCGGCGACAACCTGCCTGAGCAGGTGCGCATCGTCGTGGTAGCAGGTGAGGGGCCGTCCTTCTCGGCAGGGATAGATCTGAGAATGTTCACACCCGAGGGAGTCCCGGGACAGGGCTCGTTCAGCTCGGTGGCACAACTTGAGGACGCTGCGTTCGACCAGCGCATCGAACGCGCGCAACAGGGGTTCCTGTGGCTGCGCCGCCCAGAGATCGTTTCCATCGCGGCCGTGCACGGCCATGCGATCGGCGCGGGCTTCCAGCTCGCCCTGGCCTGCGACCTGCGCATCGTGGCAGACGACGTCATGTTCTGCATGAAGGAGCCCGCACTCGGCCTCGTGCCCGACCTGACGGGCACCAAGCCGCTCGTCGACCTGGTCGGCAGGGCCAAGGCCATCGAGATCTGCCTCACCGCCCGTGTCGTGGGCGCGCAGGAGGCGCTGCGGATCGGCCTGGCCGAGCGCGTCGTGCCCCGCGAGGACCTGGCCGCCGCCGTGCGTGAGCAGGCGACGGCGCTGCTGGCCACCCACAGGGACGCGGCCGTGGCGACCAAGCGGCTGCTGGACGGCGCCGGTGCGCGCACCCTGCTCGAACAGGCCGCGGCCGAACGCGCGGAGCAGACGGCCAGGGTGAAGGCGCTGTTCGGCGGCTGAGCAGGTGTTCGCGCTGAGCTGACGGCGGAATCGGGGCGCCCCTCGCCGTGCTGATCACGAGGGAGAGGAGCGCCATGACCATGATGGGCGGGATGGGACCGCAGGCGATGCGGTCGCTCAGGCGTGACGCCTCGGTCATGTCCGAGAGCATCAAACCGGGCACCGTACGACGCATCGCCGCATACGCCGGGCCCTACTCCCGGCAGATCACCGCATTCCTCCTGCTGGTCGTGGTGGGGGCGGTGATCGTGGTGGCCAATCCGCTGCTGATGAAGGCCATCATCGACGACGGCATCATCCCCAAGCAGGCGGGCGTGGTGGTGGGACTGGCCGTCGCCATCGCCGTGCTGGCCGTGCTCGACGCGCTGCTGGGCCTGGCCCAGCGCTACTTCTCGGCCAGGATCGGCGAAGGGCTGATCTACAACCTGCGCACCGAGGTGTTCGACCACGTGCAGCGCATGCCGGTCGCCTTCTTCATGCGGGCCCAGACCGGGGCGCTGGTCTCCAGGCTCAACACCGATGTGATCGGCGCGCAGCGGGCGCTGACCAGCACGCTGTCGTCGGTCGTGTCCAATGTGATCAGCCTGGTCATCGTCCTGATCACCATGATCGTCCTGTCGTGGCAGGTCACCCTCGTCGCACTCGTCCTGCTGCCGATCTTCATCTTCCCCGCCAAATGGGTGGGCAGGCGCATGTCCAGGCTGACCCGCGAGCAGATGCGGCTCGACGCCGAGATGAGCTCGGTCATGACCGAACGCTTCAACGTCGCGGGCGCCATGGTCGCCAAGCTGTACGGCAGGCCCGAGGAGGAGTACACCCTGTTCGGCGGCAGGGCCGAGCGGGTGCGCGACGTCGGCGTCACCGTGGCCATGTACGGCGCGGTCTTCCGCATCGCACTCGGCCTGGTCGCGGCCCTGGCCACCGCGCTCGTCTACGGCATCGGCGGTGTGCTGGCCGTGGGCGACATCTTCGAACTCGGCACGCTGGTGGCGCTCGCCGCCCTGCTCATGCGCCTGTACGGCCCGCTGACCAGCCTGTCCAACGTGCACATCGACGTGATGACCGCCCTGGTGAGCTTCGACCGGGTCTTCGAGGTGCTCGACCTCAAGCCGATGGTCGCCGAGCGGCCGGGCGCGACCGCCGTGCCGGACGGGCCGGTCACGGTGGAGTTCGACGACGTGCGCTTCCGCTACCCGGCGGCCGAGGAGGTGTCGCTGGCCTCGCTGGAGTCGGTGGCCAGGCCCGACACCGGGCCCTCGCACGAGGTGCTCAAGGGCGTGTCGTTCACGGCGGGCCCCGGCAGGTTGATCGCGCTCGTCGGGCCTTCGGGCGCGGGCAAGACGACGATCACCTCGCTGGTCTCCAGGCTCTACGACGTCGACGGCGGCGCCGTGCGGATCAACGGGCTGGACGTGCGCGAGGCCACCCTGGCCTCGATCCGCGACACGGTCGGCGTCGTCATGCAGGACGCCCACCTCTTCCACGACACGATCGGCGCCAACCTGCGCTATGCCAGACCGCGGGCGAGCGACGACGACATCTGGCGGGCGCTGGCCGCGGCGCAGGTCGCCGACCTGGTCAAGGCGCTGCCCGAGCAACTGGAGACGGTCGTCGGCGACCGGGGCTACCGGCTTTCGGGCGGGGAGAAGCAGCGGCTGGCCCTGGCCAGGCTGCTGCTGAAGGCGCCGCGCGTGGTGGTGCTCGACGAGGCGACCGCGCACCTGGACTCGGAGTCGGAGGCCGCGGTGCAGCGCGCGCTGAAGACGGCGCTGGCCGGGCGCACCTCCCTGGTCATCGCGCACCGCCTGTCGACGATCAGGGAGGCCGACGAGATCCTGGTCGTGCAGGACGGCCGGATCGCCGAACGCGGCAGGCACGAGGACCTGCTGGCCGAGGGCCGGCTCTACGCCGAGCTGTATCGCACGCAGTTCGCCGACAGCTAGAGAGCTAGAGAGCTAGAGGGCTAGGGGCTAGAGGTAGGCCAGCCGGGTCAGCTCGTCCTTGGCGACCTTCTCCACGATCGTCACGTCCTCGTGGCGCAGCCGGGAGCGCCATGAGCCGATCTTGGGCGCGGTGCCGCCGAACAGGGCGATCTTCGACACCCTGGTCTCGAGGAAGGACGACAGCGTCGCCACGGCCTCGGCGGGCGAGCCCACCAGGTCCTCGTAACGCAGGGTGAGCAACTGCTCGGGCGGCAGGTCCTTGCGCAGGGCGGCGCTGATCCGCACGGCGCTGCGCCAGCGAAGCGCGCACTTGCCCGCCGTCGGCATGCCCTTCCAGCGGTCGCGGTGCTCGTCGCGGTTGACGCCGAGGAACGGATTGGGGAACTCGGTGTCCTCGGCGAGCATCACGGGCTTGAACCACGCCAGGCACGCGGGATCGGTGAGCATGTCGGCGGTGACGTCGCGCCCGTCCCTGATCAGCTGGACGAACCTGGCGTCGGGAAAGGCCCGCATGAGCACCGGCGCACTGTAGAGCAGATCGGGACTGGCGTCGCCGAACCTGGCCACGGCCGCGGTCGAGACGCAGGGCCCGGCGCCGGTGACGCCCCCGGCCTCACGGCAGGCGGGTGGGCACAGGCCGCACGCGCCGGGCAGCACCTGCCAGCACTCGGCCAGCGCGTCGCGGATCACGCGGGCGGCGCCCGTGCTCCTGGTGATGGAGGGCCTGCGGGCGAAGGCGTAGACCACGGTGGCCACGGAGGCGCGGCCCATGGTGACGTGGAATCCGGGGGAACGTTTCAGGGCACGCGCCAGCAGGTCCGCGCCGGAGTGGGGGGCTCCCAGCAGGAAGACCGGCCTGCGGACCTTGATGCCGTTCACCACGAGGATGTGGGGCGGAGGTCGCATAGGTGAGGTAAGTGTGACACCGTTTACGAGGTGAACGAACCGGCCACGCCATCTTCGATCCCCGCAAGCCTCGCACCGGGTGACACGGTGGCCGTCGTCGCCCCCTCGGGCCCGGTCGACCCGGTCAGGCTGGCCAGGGGCGTGCGGCTGCTGGAGGAGCACGGTTTCAAGGTCGTCACGGGCGAGCACACGCTGGAGCGTCACCCGCTGGGCCATCTGGCGGGCGCCGACGAGGCCAGGGCCGCCGATCTGCAGGCCGCCTGGTGCGACCCGGCGATCGACGCGGTGTTCTGCGCCAGGGGTGGCTACGGCGCGGTCAGGACGCTGGAGCTGCTCGACTGGACGGCGATGCGCGCGGCCGGGCCGAAGGTCCTGCTCGGGTCGAGCGACGTGACGGCCCTGCACCACGTGTTCGGCATGGAGCTCGGCGTCGCCACCCTGCACGGGCCGATGCCGGCGTGCGCCACGCTCGGCGACGAGAGCGGCGCCGAGCCCGCCTCGCGGCAGAGCCTGCTGGCCGCGTTGTCGCACACACCGGCCCCGGTGTACGGCACGCACGCGCTCGTGCCCGGCCGGGTCGTCGCGCCGCTGGCGGGCGGGAACCTGTCGTTGCTCGCCTCGCTGTGCGGGACCAGGTGGCAGCCGATGCTGGCCGGCAGGATCGTCCTGCTGGAGGAGGTGCGCGAGGCGCCGTACCGGATCGACCGGTTGTTGACCCAGCTCGTCCAGGCCGGCGCGTTCGCCGGGGTGGCCGGGTTCGCGCTCGGTTCGTGGGTCGGCTGCGGCGATCCGGGGCCTGTGCTCGCCGAGCGGCTGACGCCGTTCGGAGTGCCGATCGTGGCGGGGCTGGCGGTGGGACACGGGACACCACAGTTGAGCGTGTGGCTCGGCGCGCTTGGTGGTATCGATACCGAATCGTGCTCGCTCACTTGTCTGTTCCACAACGAGGGCGCGGCAATGTAGAGAGTCGCATAGGGAGTAAACCCGACAGAAGGGACGTGGCACGTGAACCTGTTCAGACGGCACCGCGACCCGAGCGCACCCCCGCGCTCAGTCGAGGACGTCGACCTCGATTCGCTGCTCGCCCTGGTCGCGGACTCCCTCGGCCACAGTTGTACCTTCGCACCCGACGGCTCCTGGCTGCGGCTCGGCGGCGGCGGTGAGATCACCGTCAGGCTCACCGGTCTGCGCCGTGAGGCCGGCAGGCGCTCGCGCGAGGACTGGCCCACGCTGGTCTCCGAGCACCTGGCCCATGCCGTCTCCTCGGCGGCCGAGCCCGTCGACGTCTGCGACCTCGGCCAGGTCAGGCCGCATCTGCGCACCAGCGTGCAGCACGTCGACGACATCCCCGACCTGACCAGGGTCGTCGGCAGGCACCTGTCGGCCGACCTGGTCGAACTGCTCACCGTCGGCAGGCGCAACGTGCGCCCGGAGGAGGCGGGCTGCTGGCCGGTCCCGACGGGAAGCGCGCTCGACCTGGCCGCGGCCAACGTCCGGGCGACCGAACGCCTGGTGGCCGAGCCGCACACGCTCGGCGACACGCCGGTGTGGCGGGTCACGGCCGAGCGCGAGGGCAGTGCGGCGGCGCATCTGCGCTGGCTCGGCGACTACGTGCCGGTGCCACGCGACGGCGTGCTGGTCGCCCTGCCCGGCCCCGCCACCCTGCTCGTGCACCCGGTCGACGGCATCGGCGTCGTGCGCGCCATCGAGCGCCTGCGCGTGCACGCCGCCCGCGAGGGCGGGCTGAGCACCCAGGTGCACTGGTGGCACGGCGGACGCCTGACGCTCATCAAGGCCGACATCGAACTGCAGGACGGCCAGACCAGGCTGGTGGTGGCCCCGCCGCCCGAGTTCGCCCGCATCCTGGCCCGCATCGCCGCGACCTGACCGGCGGGCAGGCGCCTAGGACAGCGCGCGGGCCGCGTTGATCAGCGGCACGTGGCTGAAGGCCTGGGGGAAGTTGCCCACCAGCCTGGCGTACCGAGGGTCGTACTCCTCGGCCAGCAGGCCCACGTCGTTGCGCAGGGCCAGCAGCCGTTCGAACAGCGCCATGGCGTCGTCCCTGCGCCCGACCATCGCCAGCACCTCCACCAGCCAGAAGCTGCACGCCAGGAACGCGCCCTCGCCGCCGGGCAGGCCGTCGACGTCGTTGTCCTCGGCGACCGGGTAGCGCAGCACGAAGCCGTCGGCCAGCAGTTCGCGCTCGATGGCCGTCACCGTGCCGATCACCCTGGGGTCGCCGGGCGGCAGGAAGCCCACGATCGGGATGAGCAGCAGGGCGGCGTCCAGCTCGTGCGAGCCGTAGGACTGGGTGAAGGTGTTGCGCTCGGCGTCGAAGGCCTTGTCGCAGATCTCGGCGTGGATCTGGTCGCGCAGCCGCTTCCAGCGTTCGACCGGTCCGGTGCGGTCGAACTCCTCCACCTGCCTGATCGCCCGGTCGAAGGCCACCCAGCACATCACCTTGGAGTGGGTGAAGTGCCGCCTGGGGCCGCGCACCTCCCACAGGCCCTCGTCCGGCTCGTCCCAGTGCTCCTCGACGAAGTCCAGCATCTCGCGCTGGATGGCCCAGGCCCGGTCGTCGGCGCCCAGGCCGGAGGTGCGCGACAGGTACAGCGCGGACATGACCTCGCCGTAGACGTCGAGCTGGAGCTGGTCGACCGCGCCGTTGCCGATCCGCACCGGCCGTGAGTTCTCGTAGCCGGGCAGCCAGTCGAGCACCAGCTCGGTCAGGCGGCGCTCGCCCGCGACGCCGTACATGATCTGCAGGTCCTGGGAGCGGCCCGCGATGGCGCGCAGGAGCCAGGCGCGCCAGTCGGCGGCCTCGTCGACATAGCCGGAGCCGATCAGCGCCTCCAGTGTCATCGTGGCGTCGCGCAGCCAGCAGAAGCGGTAGTCCCAGTTGCGCACGCCGCCGATGTCCTCGGGCAGCGAGGTGGTGGGCGCGGCCACGATGCCGCCGGTGGGGGAGTAGGTCAGCGCCTTGAGCGTGATGAGCGAGCGCACGACGGCCTCGCGCCAGGGGCCCTTGTAGGTGCAGCGCGAGACCCAGTCGGCCCACATGAGTTCGGTCTCGGCCAGCTGCACCTCGGGGTCGAGCTCGACCGGCATGCTCTCGTGCGAGGGATGCCAGGTGAAGACGAAGCCGAGCCGCTGGCCCGCCGACACCTCGAACGTGGCCTTGTGCGCGTAGTCGCCGCCCTTGAGCTCGACCGGGGAGTGCAGCCACACCGAGTCCGGCCCGCCGATCGCCTGCAGATGCCCGTCGGTACGGCGCACCCAGGGCACGATGCGGCCGTAGTCGAAGCGCACGCGCAGCTGGGTGGCCATCTCGACGGTGCCGCTGACGCCCTCGACGATACGGACGACGTCGGGATTGGCATGGCGGGGCGGCATGAAGTCCAGGACCCTGACCGTGCCGGTCGGGGTGTCCCACTCGCTCTCCAGGATGAGCGTCTCCTCGCGGTAGGCGCGCCTGGTGGCGGGCTGCCTGCCGACGGGGCCGAGCCACCAGTGCCCGTTGCGTTCGTCGCCGAGCAGGGCGGCGAAGCAGGAGGGCGAGTCGAACCTGGGCAGGCAGAGCCAGTCGATCGAGCCGTCGCGGCCGACGAGCGCCGCCGACTGCATGTCCCCGATGAGGGCGTAGTCCTCAATCCGCATGACTGTGACGTTAGCCAACATCGGCCCCGGATCGGCGGTGGCCGCCCCCGTGTCGCGTCACGGAGGCGGCCACCGCCCGCTCGGGGAGGCCGTCAGTCGGGCAACGGCCAGAATCGGGTGAAGAACTGGGTGAGCGGCCCGATGAGCAGGGCGAACACCAGGGTGCCGATGCCGACCGTGCCGCCGAGCAGCCAGCCGACGGCCAGGACGGTGATCTCGATGGCGAATCTGGCCAGCCTGACCGAGAGCCCCATCCTGACCAGCCCGGTCATGATGCCGTCGCGCGGTCCGGGCCCCATGGCCGCGCTCATGTACAGCACGGTCGCGAGCGCCACGAGGGTGACGGCGCCCAGCAGGTAGGCCCAGGAGGGCGCCCAGTGGTGCGGCGTCGGCAGCAGCCAGATGGCGGCGTCGGCGAAGAGGCCGAGAAAGACGATGTTGCTGATCGTGCCGAGCCCCGGTTTCTGGCGCAACGGGATCCACAGCAGCAGCACCAGCGCGCCCACCAGGATGATCCACGTGCCGATCGACAGTCCGGTGCGGACCGCCAGGCCCTGGTGGAAGGCGTCCCAAGGATCGTTGCCCAGACCGGACTCGACCTGAAGCCCGATGCCGACGCCGTAGAGCATCAGCCCGCCGTAGAGCTTGAGCAGACGCCGGGGAAGGGTCACGGGGGAGGCGGTGGCGGTGAGTTCGCTCATAGTGAGCCCACTGTCGCAGGCCAATGGCTTGCCATTAAAGGGCCAATCGTGAAAAGTGGCCTTATGTCAGACAGGCATGTGAGTGCGGCCCAGCTCGCCGGGCTGCTGGAGCTCGACCGGGCGGCCAGGCCCTTCTACCAGGCGCTGGCCTCGGGGATCAGGGAGCTCGTGGTGGACGGGCGGCTGCCGCTGCGCATCCGCGTTCCGGCCGAGCGGCACCTGGCCGAGGTGCTCGGCGTCAGCCGCACCACGGTGACGGCCGCATACGACCGGCTGCGGGAGGGCGGCTACCTGGACAGCAGGCAGGGCGCGGGGAGCTGGACCGCGCTGCCCGACCCCTCGGCGCTCGGCGCGGACAACCCGTGGCTGTCCAGCGAGGACGACGGCCTGCTGCAACTGCACTGCGCCGCGCCCGCGGCCACGCCCAGGGTGCAGGAGGCCATGCTCGCCGCCGTGCACGACCTGCCCAGGTACGCCATGGGGGCCGGGTACGACCCGATCGGCCTGCCGGTGCTGCGGGAGCGCATCGCCGCCAGGTACACCGCGCGAGGCGTGGCGACCAGGCCCGAGCAGATCATCGTCACCTCGGGCGCCCAGCATGCGATGAGCCTGGTCATGGGGCTGCTGCTGGGGCCGGGCGACCCGATCGTGCTGGAGTCGCCCACCTATCCGCACGCCATCGACGCCGCACGCCAGCGCGGGGCCAGGATCGTGCCGGTGGGCGTCACCGAGGCGGGCTGGGAGCCGGACCTGGTCGCCGGGGCCATGCGGCAGGCGGCGGCCAGGATGGCCTATCTCATCCCCGACTTCCACAACCCCACGGGCGCGAACATGCCCGACGCCGTCAGGGCCGCGATCGTCGGGGCGGCCAGGCGCACCGGCACCACACTCATCGTGGACGAGACCTGGGCCGAACTTCCGCTCGACGACGGCGAACGCACCTCGCCGATGGCCGCGTTCGACACCGACGGCCGGGTCGTGTCGATCAGCTCGGCGGCCAAGCTGTGGTGGGGCGGGCTGCGCATCGGCTGGATCCGCACGACCGCGGCCATGGCCCGCCGCCTGGCCGTGCACCGCGCCGCCGTCGACATCGCCAGCTCCGTGCTGGAACAGCTCACCGTGGCCAGGCTGTTCGAGACCGTGCACGAGGGCAGGGCCGAGCGCCAGGACCTGCTGCGCGCCTCGCGTGCCGTCCTGGTGGCCGCGCTCGGCGAGCACCTGCCCGCGTGGTCGTTCACCGTGCCCGCCGGTGGCGGCACCCTGTGGGTCAGGCTGAACGGCGACGCCGCGACCCCGCTGACCGAGGCCGCCGCCTGCCAGGGGGTACGGCTGGCGCCCGGCCCGTGGTTCGGGCTCGACGGCACGCTGGAGGGCTACCTGCGCCTGCCCTACACCCAGCCGCCGCAGATCCTGGCCGAGGCGGTCGAGCGCATCGCGCTGGCCAGGGTGCGGGGCGTGGTCGGGGCCAGGCGGGCCCAGTCGCTGACCCCGTCACTCTGAGGGCGTGACGCCCCTGGCCAGCGGGGCCCGCAGGCCGTACCTCATGGCGGCGATGCGCAGCACGAAGGCCAGCACGGCGGCGGCCAGCGTGGCCTGCCAGCCGTGCAGGTCGAAGGTGTAGAGCGAGGCCATGCTGGCCGAGCCGAGCAGGGCGGGAAGGGCGTAGAGCTGGCGGTCGTAGAGCAGGGTCGGGATCTGACCGGCCAGCAGGTCGCGCAGCATGCCGCCGCCGACGGCCGTGGTGACGCCGAGCAGGGTGGCGTGCAGCGGGCTGAGCCCGTAGACCAGCGCCTTCTCGGTGCCGACCGCGCAGAACAGCCCGAGCCCGGCCGCGTCGAGCACCAGGATGGCCGGCATCACCCTGGCCACGTGCGGATGGAAGAAGAAGACGATCACCGTGGCCCCGACGGGCACCAGCACGTACCCGACGCTCTGGAAGGCGGCGGGCGGCACGTTGAGGATGAGGTCGCGCACGATACCGCCGCCGAGCGCGGTCATCTCGGCGAGTACGGCCATGCCGACGACGTCCAGCCGCTTGCGCACGCCCATGAGGGCGCCGGTCAGGGCGAAGACGAAGATACCGACGAGATCGAGAAGTGCGGACACCGATAAATCATCCCATGACCGGCTCTATGCGTGTTCCCGCATCATGACCTTGAGCTTGCGGACGAAGAGGAACAGCGCCAGGCCCGCCGCGATCGCCATCGCCGCCAGCGTGAGGAAGTACACCGGGTCCGACATGACCTCGCTCAGCCGCCCGGTCTGGCCGCCGACCGCGTCGCCCACCGAGTTGGCGATGAACCACACCCCGAGCATCTGCCCCTTGAAGGCCATCGGCGCCAGCTTCGTGGTGACCGACAGGCCGACCGGGCTCAGCGACAACTCGCCGAACACCTGGATGAGATAGACCAGCACCAGCCACCACACGGTGACCTTCGCACCGCCCGAGGCCAGACCGGAGGCGATCGCCATCACCACGAAGCTCAGGCCGACCATCAGCAGGGCGAAGGCGAACTTCTGCGGCGTGCTGACCCGGTCGCCGAGCTTGACCCACAGGGCGGCGAACACCGGTACGAAGATCATGATGAAGAGCGGGTTGAACGACTGCGTGGTCGCCGCCTGGATCGGGATGCCGAACAGCGACAGGTTCGTACTGTTCTGGGCGAAGAACAGGAGCTTGGTCGGGGCCAGGTCGTAGATCATCCAGAAGATGGCCGCGGCGATGAAGAGATAGATGTAGGCCTTCATCCGCGACCGTTCGTCGTCGGTGAGCTCGTGCGGTCCCTTGAGGATGTAGGTGAAGTAGCCGATCGGCACCAGCACGATGATGATCGTCACGACCAGGGTGAGCGTGTCCACGTCGAACGTGCCCGTCGCCACCCACACACCCATCACCACGGCCACGAGCACCACCACACCGGCCACCAGCAGGCCGACCCGCTTGCGCTCGTGCGTGGTCAGCGGCAGGCCGGGCCGGTCGCCCACGCCGTGCAGGTAGCGGCGGCCCAGGGCGTACTGCGCCAGGCCGAGCGCCATGCCGACCGCCGCCGCGCCGAAGCCCAGGTGCCAGCGGTCGCCCGCCGAGAGCCAGCCGACCACGATCGGCGCCACGAACGCGCCCAGGTTGATGCCCAGGTAGAACAGCGAGAAGCCGGAGTCCCTGCGCGCGTCGGCGTCCTCGGGGTAGAGCTTGCCGACCATGACCGAGATGTTGGGCTTGAGCAGGCCGGTGCCGCTGATGATGAGCAGCAGGCCGATCCAGATGAAGGCCGAGTTCGACACCGGCAGCGCCATGCTGATGTGGCCCAGCATGATGACGAAGCCGCCCCACAGCACCGACCTGCGCGCACCCAGGATGCGGTCGGCCACCCAGCCGCCGGGCAGGGCGACCAGGTAGATGAGCGCGCCGTAGACGCCGACGACCGCCTGGGCCGTCGTCTCGCTCATCCCGAGACCGCCGACGGCGGGGGAGGCGGCCATGAACGTCGCCAGGATGGCCCGCAGGCCGTACCAGCTGAAGCGTTCCCACATCTCGGTGCCGAACAGCGTGGCCAGTCCCCGCGGATGGCCGAAGAACGTCTTCTCGCCCGTTGTCATGCGCGCCCTTCCGGCACTGTGTGCTGATGATCGGTCACTCTACGTGATCGAATTGTCACCCCTGTGCTGGGGCGTGGCTTCTTCTCCCCAAGAGGGGGTTGTCCAGTCGCGATCCGGTGTGATGCGATGCACAGCACTCGTGCAAGTGAGCACTTTCTGGAGGCGTGCACCATGGCCGACGTCCCGACCGTCTGTGAGCAGTTGCGCCGCACCGCCGAGCGCTTTCCCGACGCCCCGGCCTACTCCGACCCGGTCGACGGCGGCTGGAGCACGCTGACCTACGGCCAGGCCAGGCAGCGCGTGCTGGAGATCGCCGCCGGGTTCGTCGCACTCGGGCTGCGGCCGGGCGAGGCCGTCGCGCTGATGATGGTCAACCGCAGCGAGCACGTGCTGGCCGACCTTGGAGCGTTGCACGCCGGTGGGCTGCCGTGCTCGGTGTACTCCACGTTCACACCCGACCAGATCGCCTTCGTCGCCGACAACGTCGAGGCGAAGTACGCCGTGCTCGGCGGCGCGGCCGAACTGGCCCGCTGGGAGCCGGTCCTCGACGAGCTGCCCGGCCTGCGCAAGATCATCGTGCTGGACGGCTCGGGCCAGGGCGAGCGCTTCCTCGGCTGGCAGGACCTGCTGGAGCTCGGCAGGCGGCGGCTGGCCGACGACCCCGCCTCGATCGACGCGCGCTGGCAGGCCGTCGCACCGGGCGACACCGTGACCGTGCTCTACACCTCCGGCACGACCGGCATGCCCAAGGGCGTGCCGCTCACCCATGCCAACCTCGGCTTCGCCGTGGACGCCGTCGACCAGATCGTCAGCCTGCCCGAGCACGGGCCGCAGGTCTCCTACCTCACCTACGCCCACATCGCCGAGCGGGCGCTCAGCCTCTACCTGCCGCTGTTCAAGGTCGGCCACGTGCACTTCTGCACCGACCTGGCCGATCTCGGCGCCACGCTCGGCCAGGTGAAGCCCACGATGTTCTTCGGCGTGCCGCGCGTGTGGGAGAAGATGCAGGCCAGACTGCAGGCCCTGCTCGCCACCCAGCCGGCCGAGCAGCAGGAGGGCGTACGCCAGGCCATGCGGGCGGGCCGCGCCTGGGTCGAGGCCGGCCAGGTCGGGCACACGATCACCCCGGAGATCCAGGCCGCATACGACGCCGCCGACGCCGGACTGCTCTCGATCATCCGCTCCATGATCGGCCTCGGCGACGCCCAGTGGCTGGCCACGGCCGCGGCGCCCATGCCCCTGGAGACCCAGCGCTTCTTCGCCGGACTCGGGATGAAGGTCATCGACGTGTACGGCATGACCGAGACGTCCGGCGCCTTCACCGCCAACAGCCCGCAGGCCTACAAGCTCGGCACGGTCGGCCGCGCCGAGCCCGGCGTCGAGATCCGCATCGCCGACGACGGCGAGATCCTCACCCGCAGCCCGCTCAACACCGCCGGGTACCTCAAGCGCCCCGAGGCGACGGCCGAACTCCTCGACGAGGAGGGCTGGCTGCACACCGGCGACGTCGGCTCGATCGACGAGGACGGCTTCGTGCGCATCGTCGACCGCAAGAAGGAGCTCATCATCACCGCGGGCGGCGAGAACATCTCACCGGCCAACATCGAGAGCTACCTCAAGGAACACCCCCTCATCGGCCAGGCGCTCGCCTACGGCGACAACCGCCCGCACCCCGTCGCCGTCCTCACCCTCGACGGCGAGGTCGCGCCCGGCTGGGCCCGGGCCCAGGGCATCGCCTTCGACTCGCCCGCCGACCTGGCCGCACACCCCGACGTGCTCAAGGCGGTCGGGGCTGCGGTCGAGGCGGCCAACGAGAAGCTGGCCAGGGTCCAGCAGGTCAAGCGCTGGGCGCTGCTCGGTGTGGAGTGGACGGCCGAGACCGAGGAGCTGACGCCTTCGCTGAAGCTGAAGAGGCGCGTCATCCACGCCAAGTACGCCGAGGTGATCGACTCCCTCTACGAGGACTGACCTCACAGCCGTTTGCCGAGGAAGACCACCAGGGGGTGCCCGGCGTAGTGCCCGAACCCCTTGATCGGCGTGTAGCCGGAGGACTCGTACAGCGCGATGGCCTCCGGCTGGCGTATCCCGGTGGACAGCACGGCCGCCTCGTGGCCGGCCTGCCTGGCCGTGTGTTCGAGCTCGCCCAGCAGCAGGCGGGCCAGGCCCTTGCGCCTGGCCTCCGGCACCACGTGCACCCGTTTGAACTCGGCCGCGCGCCCGGCGCCCAGCCGCCGGACGTCCACGGTGTGCCAGGAGCCCGCGGCCACGGGCAGGTCGTCCAGGTAGCCGATGAGGCTCTCGCCGAGCGGCGGGCGGAACTCGGCCGGGTCGACGGGCGCCTCGTCGGGCCCGCCGTACCTGTCGACGTAGAACTCCTGAAGGCGGGCTCTGAGTTCGGCGGCGTCGGGGTGGTCGAAGTCGACGCGGCGGATCTGCATGGGATTCCTCTCAGCCGGACACGAGCGCTTTGTTGCGCATGAGGAAGTCGCCGACGAAGCCTTCGTGCGGCAGGTCGCCGTCGCTGTGCACGGTGGGCACGTCGACGTGCACGTTCTGGATGCCGGGCTCGGCCAGCAGGCTCGTGATGAGCTCGCCGTCGCCGGTGACGGCGTTGACCACGAGCGACCCGGCGAACGGGGCGACGCCGTCGTGCCTTCGCCACGGCGCCACCCACACGCAGGGGAAGGGCAGCTCGGCCCCGAGCACGGCGTCCAGCGGGTCCTCGACGGTGAACACGGCGGGGCCGAGCACGACGCCGCCGCCGGGGTGCGGGGTCGCGATCCGCTCGAACGGGATCTCGGCGCGGGTGTGCGCCGCCCGGGCGCGCAGCCGGTCGAGAAGCGTACGGGCCGCCGCCTCGCGCACGCGCGGGCCGAGATGGGCGTCGGTGCCCTGCCGCTCGCCCGCCCGCGCGGTGAGCTCGGCGGCCAGGTCGGCGGCGAAGGCGGCGTGGTCGCCCTCGACGAGCACGGCGGTGGTGTTGACACAGGCGACGCCGCCGAGCGCGCCGACCGAGTCGGCCACCGAGCTGACGGTCCCGGGGGTCAGCCGGTCATGGCCGACGAAGGTCTTGGAACGGCCCGGGCCGCCGACCTTGACCGTGGGGGAGTGCTCGTAGGCCGCCTTGACGTCGTCGCCGCCGTAGACCAGGCCCAGGTCGGCCCGGCGCAGCACGGTGGCGGCCCCGGCGTGCGAGGCGGGAAGGTACACGGCGTCGGCGTCGCGGAACCCGGCCGCGCGCAGGGCCTCGATCACCCGGTAGGCGGTGAACGGCTCGCGGCTCGACGGCCGCACCGCGACACGGTAGCCGAGCGCCAGCGCCTGCAGCCAGCCGTTCTGGATCGTCGGCAGGTTCCCCGACAGGACGGCGCCGAGCGTCTCGCCGCGCCGTGTCCACACGCCGCTGCCCGATCCGCCCGCGACCTCGCGCCAGGCCCGTACCGAGCCGTTCGGCCTGGCCCGGTCGGCCCGCCCGGGCGCCTGGGCGACGGCGTCCGCGACCGCCAGGCTCAGCCGTTCGGTCAGGCCGGGGTTGTGCCCGGAGACCCTGGCGACCAGGTCGAGGTGCTCGGCGAACGTCAGCCCGCCGAGCACGTCGCCGGCGAAGCGCCGTGCGGCGTCGGCGAGCCGGTGCGCCCGCTCGTCGGCAGGCAGCGGTTGGCTCGCCCGCTGGGCCTGGATCGCCTGGGCGATGAGCAGGTCCGGGCTGATCGACAGCTCGGCCAGCGGCTCGCCGCCGACGCCGTGCACGACGTCGGCGGCCCTGGTGACCAGGCGTCCGCGATGGGTGAGCGCGGGCAGCCTGAGCGGGGCGGCCGCGCCGGAGGCCATCAGTACACCCCCTCGATCACCCGGTCGCCCTCGAACGTGGCCAGCGGGCGTATCGCGGTGAGCGCGTCGCCCGCCGACCCGGCCGGGCCCGGCACCCGGACGGCCGAGTCGCGTTCCAGGTTGTTGGGGATGAAGACGCCGCTGCTGACATGGCTCATCCGCACCTGCCCGCGTTCGCCGTAGGGCACGGGCTCGCCGCTGTCGGGGTCGACGACGTTGAACAGGACGAAGGGTGAGTAGCCGTCGTAGACCGAGTCGGGCACGCTCGCGGGGCCGGGTCTGAGCCTGGCCGTGGTCAGGACCATCGTGCTCCCGTAGACGTTGTGGATCACCGCGTCGGGGAAGGCCTCGGCGATGAGGTCGTAGGTGTCGTCGTCGAGGTGGGCCCCGGCCAGGGCGAGGTACTTCAGCGTGCCGCGCAGCCGGTCGGTCAGCCCCTCGTGCAGCAGCAGCGCCGACAGGATCGGCGGGGTGGTGGTCAGGGCGGCGATGGGCTGGCTGCGGATGACGTGCCCGATCTGGTCGACCAGATGGGCGACATAGGCGTCGGGCGCGCCGCCCGCGGCGATGAGCTTCTTCACCCAGCGCGGATCGAGGTCGACGGCATGCAGCACCGAGCGCAGCTCACGCGCCTGCAGCCTGGTGGTGTACCCGAAGGCGTGCGGGCCTGACGGCATCGCCACCAGCCACGGCCTGCCGGCGGGGAACCCGGCCTCGACGAGCTCCTCGCGCTTCCAGGCCAGGGCCCTGTGTACCCAGCGTTCGGTGTAGAGCAGGCGTTTGGGCGATCCCGTGGTCCCGCCGGTCTCGAAGACCGAGGGGGCCGGGTCGCCGTCGAGACCGCGGGGCAGCAGGTCCTCGACCGGCCGCTCGCGCAGGTGCGCGCCGATGTCGGGGAAGCGGCGCAGCTGGTCGTATGAGGTGATGTCGGTGAGCGGGTCGAAGTCGAGCTCCTTGGCGAGGGTGAGCCAGAGCCTGGATCCCGTCCGCTCGGAGAAGTGCCAGCGAAGGGCCGCCGCCAGGTACTCGGCGGGGTCGATCGGGCCTGCGTCCTCCAGGTCGGGCAACGAGCGCGGCATGGGTGTCTCCTTCGCTGGTCGTCAGGCGAACCACTGGTCGAGCACGTGCGCGGTCTGCTCCGGGCTCAGCCGCGGGTCGAGCAGGGTGAGGTAGCGGGAGTGGTCGGCGGGTTCGCGGCCGTGGCGCGCGCACTCGTGCACGTCGTCGGGCGTGGCCTCCAGGTGCAGGCCGGAGGGCGTGAGCCGTTCGCGCAGCAGGATCTCCTGGAAGGCGCGCAGCTCGGTGACGACGTGCTCCACGTGACGGGTCTTGAGCCCCGAGCGCGCGGTGGTCGTGTTGCCGTGCATCGGGTCGCTGATCCAGGCGACGTGCGCGAGACGCCGGTGCACGGCCCGGGCGACGGCGGCCAGGTTGCCGATGTGGCGGTGTCCCATCCGCACGATGAAGGTCAGGCGGCCGGGTTCGTCGTGCGGATTGAGCAGCAGGGCCAGGCGCAGGGCCTCCTGCGGCGTGGTGGTCGGGCCGATCTTCACCCCGACCGGGTTGCGCAGGCCCGCCGCGACGGCGATGTGGGCGCCGTCGCGCTGCCTGGTGCGCTCGCCGATCCAGGGCCAGTGCGTGGTGGCGAGGTGGTTGCGGGGCAGGCCGGGGCGCAGGAAGCGCAGCTCGTAGTCCAGCAGGAGCAGCTCGTGGCTGGTCCACACCGGACGCTCGCGGCCCGTGGTGCGGTTGTGGGCGGAGATCACGTCGTGGGCGCGCCTGGCGGCGTCGTGCGCCCGTGCGATGCGGGAGGGAGCGGGCACCCGGGCCTCGGCGCTGGGATGCGGCGAGTTCACGATCGGGCCGCGGAAGCTGGGCAGCAGCACCCCGCCGACGCTCTCGTGGTCGTTGGAGCGCGGTTTGGCGTACTGCCCCGCGATCCTGCCGACGGTGACGACCTCACGGCCGGTGCGGTGACGCAGATGCGCTCCCGCCTCGGCGAGGAAGCCCGTCTTGTCCGCGGTGACGGCGGCGACGTCGCCCTCGATGTCCTCGACGCAGTCGCCGAGCTGCAGGACGAGCGCGCCGGAGCCGACGGTGGCCAATGCCGAGGCGAAGGCGTCGACGGAGGCCGGGGTGACGAGGTCGCCGGGCGGCAGGGCGTCCAGGACGGCGTCGAGCTCACGCCGGTCCGGCCAGTCGGGTTGCTGGTGTGCGGGCAGGCGGCGCAGGGCCGTCCACGCGTCGGTCTCGATCAGGGCGCTGTTGTCGCTCAAGCCTCGGTCCTCGCCGCCGAAGCCGTCCACACGCATCCCTTGCCCTGCTCGCCGTCGGTCAGCTCACAGCGCGCGTGCAGGCCCTTGTTGGTGATCATCGCGGTGGTCGCGGGCACGCAGTACTCGCAGGGCGAGCCGAGTGTGATGGTGACGCCGCGGCTCCTGGCCAGCTCGCGGTAGTCCCAGATCGCACAGTGGCGGATCTCGAACACGGCCCTGCGTTCGTCCCTGGCCAGCCATCTGACCTCCGAGCGGTAGAGCTCGGCCTGGTCGTGCAGGCGTTGCAGCGGCACGACGGCGTCGTGCCTGGGGGCCGCGTCGACGGCGGCGTACACGGCGCTGTTGGCCGAGGCCCAGGCGGCGAGCTGGTCGTGCCCGAACCTGGTCACGACGAACTGCTCCATCAGCGCCTGAGCCCGGAAGAAGGCGGCCTTCCACTCCTGCTCGCCCGCTCCCGAAGGGGGCAGCGACTCGAAGATCGCCTGTTTGACGCGCAGCAGGTCGTGCATGAAGGCCCCGGCGCGGCTCTCGACGACGAATCTGGTCAGACCGGCTTCGGCCTCGAACAGCCGTCGCCTCCACAGCGTGCTGCGGTGCTCCAGCCCGGCCACGATCGCAGGCTCGCGGCAGGACGGATCGTGGGCAGGTTCGATCATCACCTGGTTTCTCCAGTATCCCCAATGCGGCCCGCGGCACAGCGCGGGCCGGTTCGGCCGTGGTGGAGGACGGGCGGCGACACGGGCTCCGGCACGCGGCGAGGTTCGCCGTCCTGGGGCCGGATGGTCGCGGGTGGGGTGGTCCCGCTGAAGCTGACGGTGCGGACATACCTGGGCTGCGATGCGGGCGCATGTCAACGCCTGCGTCGCGGGGCGGGGGGTGCGGTCACCATATCCCCATAAAACCTACTTTTCATAGGGGTTATACGGGAAAGTCTTCTTTTCGCAGGTGGGGGACCCAAAACGCACTCCAGGCCGCCCGGAGCCCCTGTGGGTACGGGTTTCCGTCATGATCGACTCGTTCCGACGATCCCTTGATTTCCTCTATGAAAAGTAGGTTTTATGGGGTTATGGTGACCGTGCCACCCAAGCGACGCACCCCTCGGAGTGCCAGGAAAGACGCCTGACGTCCGCCTCCTCCGACGACGAACCCCACGACGACGCGATGGCCCATGCCCTTCATCGGGCGAACCCTCACAACCCCGCTGAACCGTACGAACGCGGCGTGCCCCCTCTTCGGCGCGCCGGAAAGCAGAGCGGAGAGCACATGGCAGACACCCACGACACCGTCCTGGAGCAGGCGCGCAGGCACCTCTGGCTGCATTTCACCAACCACGCCTCCCTGCACGCCGGAGGCGAGGTCCCGGTCGTCACCAGGGCCGAAGGCGCCTACTTCTGGGACGACAGGGGGCGCAGGCACCTCGACGGCCTGTCCGGCCTGTTCGCGGTCAACGCCGGGCACGGCCGGGCCGAACTCGCGGAGGCTGCGGCGCGGCAGATCCGCGAGCTCGACTACTTCCCGATCTGGAACGCCGTGCACCCGAGCGCGGCAAGGCTGGCCGAGGCGCTGGCCGCACGCGCGCCGGGCGACCTCAACCGCGTCTTCTTCACCAACAGCGGCAGCGAGAGCGTCGAGACCGCCTGGAAACTCGTCAAGCAGTACTTCAAACTGATCGGCCAGCCCGGCCGCCACAAGGTGATCAGCCGGGCCATGGCCTACCACGGCACCACCCAGGGCGCCCTGTCGATCACCTCGCTGCCACCGCTGCGCGCGCCGTTCGAACCCCTGGTCCCCGGCGGCCACAAGGTGCCCGCCACCGACCTCTACCGCGCACCCGAGCACCTCAGGGACGACGAGGAGGCCTTCGGCGTATGGGCGGCCGACAGGATCGCCGAGGCCATCGAGTTCGAGGGCCCCGAGACCGTCGCCGCCGTCTTCATCGAACCCGTGCAGAACTCCGGCGGCGCCATCCCCCCGCCCAAGGGCTACCTGGAACGCGTGCGCGAGATCACCCGGAAGTACGGCGTCGTGCTCGTCGCCGACGAGGTCATCACCGCGTTCGGCCGCATCGGCGACTACTTCGCCGTCAACCGCTTCGGCCTGACGCCCGACATCATCACCGGGGCCAAGGGCATCACCTCCGGCTACATCCCCGCCGGGGCCACCATCGTCAGCGACCGGCTGTTCGAGCCGTTCACCAAGGCGGGCAACACGTTCGCGCACGGCCTCACCTTCGCCGGGCACCCGGTCGCAGCCGCCGTCGGCCTGGCCAATCTGGAGATCTTCGAACGCGAGAAGCTCAACGAGCGCGTCAGGGCCAACGAGGACGCCTTCCGCGCCACCCTGTCGGGCCTGCGCGACCTGCCGATCGTCGGCGACGTGCGTGGCGCGGGCTACTTCTGGGGCGTCGTCCTGGTCAAGGACCAGGCCACCCGCGAGAGCTTCGCCCCCGCCGAACGCCGCCGCCTGCTCGACGAGCTCCTCGCCCCCGCGCTGCGCGAGGCCGGGCTGCACGTGCGCCTGGACGAACGCGGCGACCCCACCGTCCTGCTCGCCCCTCCCACCACCATCGGCGCCGACGAGTTCGCCTTCATCGAGCAGGTGCTCCGCTCGGTCCTGGCCACCGCATGGCAGCGTCTGTGACCGTCGCCTGGCGGGCACGCGAGCGACGCCCGTCGGGCTGGTACGTCCTGCGCAGACTCGGCTACTTCGCCGTCGTCGTGCTCGCCGTCTACACACTGGCCTACCTCCTGCTGTACGCCCTGCCGAGCGATCCGGTCGCCCTGATGCTCGATCGCAGGTCGATGGGGGCGGGAGGCGGCACGCCCGAGCAGATCGCGGCGCTGCGGGCCAGGTACGGGCTGGACCGGCCGCTGCACGTCAGGTACTTCTCCACACTCGGACGCCTGCTCACCGGCGACCTCGGCGTGTCCTTCCAGTCGGGCATGCCGGTGCCGCAGGTGCTGGGCGCGGCGGCCCCGAGCACGCTGGCGCTGGCCGTGCCCGCGCTCGCGCTGGCCGTGCCGCTGTCGGCGGCGCTGGCCCTGCTGACCTCGTGGCGGCGCGGCGGCCTGGCCCACCGGGTGCTGGTCAACGTGCCCGCGCTCGTCTCGGCCGTGCCCGCCTTCTGGCTCGGGCTGCTGCTCCTTCAAGTGTTCGCCTTCGAGCTGCGCTGGCTGCCCTCCACCGGCGGGAGCGGGCCCGAAGGGCTGGTGCTGCCCTCGATCGCCCTGGCGCTGCCGGTCTCGGCCGTGCTCACCGCCGTGCTCGTGCGCAGCCTCGACGACGTCCAGGACGCGCCGTTCGTGGCGTTGCTGCGGGCCAGGGGGCTGCCCTGGTGGCGCGTCTACCTCGGGCACGTGGCGCGCAACGCCCTGCTGCCCTTCATGACGCTGACCGGGCTCACCGTGGGCGGCGTGCTGGTCGGCACCGTCATCACCGAGACGGTCTTCGCCAGGCAGGGGCTCGGCCGGCTGCTCGTGGCCTCGGTCGAGACGCAGGACGCGCCCGTCGTGCTGGCGATCGCGGTCCTGGCCGGAGTCGTGTTCGCCGGGGTGAACCTCGCCGTCGACCTGCTCCACCCGCTCGTCGATCCCCGGTTGCGCACGCGCGGGGCGCCGAGATGAGCGCCGTGCTCGTCGCGGTGGGCCGAGTCCGCCGCAGCGGGGTGCCGTGGGTGGCTTCGGCGGTGCTGGTGCTGGCGGGGGTGGCGGCGGCCTTCCCGTGGCTGGTGGCGGCCGGGGATCCGCTGGACTCCGACGTCTCGCGGCGGCTGCTCGCGCCGTCGTTCGCCCATCCGTTCGGGACCGACGAGCTGGGGCGCGACCAGCTCGTCCGGGTCGTGCACGGCACACGGGCGAGTCTGTCGACCGCGCTGCTCGCGCTCGCGCTGGCCTTCGGGCTGAGCATCGCGGCCGGGCTGCTCGCAGGCTACCTGGGCGGGCTGGTCGACCGGATGCTCATGGGGGTCGTCGACGTGCTGCTCGCGCTGCCCTCGCTGCTGATCTCGCTGCTCGTCGTGTCGGGGCTCGGCACCGGGCCGGTCAACCTCGCGCTGGCCATCGGCATCGCCTCGGTGCCCGCCTTCGCCCGGGTCACCAGGGCCGAGGTGCTGCGGGTCAGCTCCCAGGCGTTCGTCGAGGCGGCACGCGGCTACGGCCTGTCCAGGGCAGGCGTCCTGTGGCGGCACGTGCTCCCGCACGCCAAGGGGCCGATCACCGCGCTGGCGGCGCTGGAGCTGGCGAGCATGGTGCTGTCGGTCTCGGCGCTCAGCTTCCTCGGCTACGGCACCAGGCCGCCCGACCCGGAGTGGGGCAATCTGATCGCCGCCGGACGCGACCACTTCGCCACGGCGTGGTGGCTGACCGTGCTGCCGGGCGTCGTGCTCGCGGGCGTCGTGCTGGCCCTGCACCGGCTCGGCCGCTCGCTCGGCGTGACGGGAGCCGGTCTGGCATGAGCACCACGCCCATCACGCTGCTGCGCCTGGACGGCCTGACCGTCACCTATCCGGGCGGCCGGGCGCCCGCCGTCGCCGATCTGTCGCTCACCGTCGGGCACGGCCAATGCGTGGCCGTGGTCGGCGAGTCCGGCTCGGGCAAGTCGACCACCCTGCACGCGCTGCTCGGCCTGCTGCCCAGGTCCGCCCGCAGCTCGCACCGCGCCCTGGAGATCGCGGGCGCGGACGGCGTGCCGAGGGCCGTCGCCGACCCGCGCGAGCTGCGCGGCCGTGCCGTCGGCCTGGTCCCGCAGGACCCGGTGCGCGGACTCGACCCGCTCGTGCGCATCGAACGCCACTTCGCCGAACTGCACCGCCACTTCCTCGGCGTCACCCACAGAGGCGACAGCAGGCGGCGCACGGTCGAGGCGCTGCGGGCCGTCGGCGTCGACCGGCCTGAGGCCAGGCTGCGGCAGTACCCGCACGAGCTGTCGGGCGGCATCCGCCAGCGCATCCTCATCGGACTCGCCCTCGTCGGCGAACCACGGCTGCTGCTGGCCGACGAGCCGACCTCGAACCTGGACGCCACCGTGCAACGACGGGTGCTCGACCTGTTCGACGCCCTGCGCGCCGAGCGCGGCCTCGGCCTGCTGCTCGTCACGCACGACCTCGCGGTCGCCGCCGAACGCGCCGACCACCTGCTCGTCGTCAGGCACGGCCGGGTCGTCGAGTCCGGCCCGGCCGATTCGGTCGTCGGCGATCCGCGCCACGCCTACACCAGGCAGCTGCTGTCGTCGCAGCCGGGCAGGCTCCCGGCGCGCCCGGCCGCGGGCGAGGCCCCGGTGGTGCTGGAGGCCAGGTCGCTGGCCAAGGCGTTCGGCGCCGGGCGCGAACGCGTCGAGGCCGTCCAGGACGTCGGCCTGACCCTGCGCCGGGGCCAGACCGTCGCCGTCGTGGGGGAGTCGGGCGCGGGGAAGTCGACGCTGATGCGGCTGATCACCGGCCTGGAGCGGCCGGACGCGGGATCGGTGCTGCTGCACGGCAGGCCGAGCCGCTCGCACGCCGACTTCACCCGGCGGGTCCAGCTCGTCTACCAGAACCCGGCGGCCAGCCTGAACCCGGCGATGCCCGTCGGGCGCATCGTCGCCGAACCGCTGCTGGCCCACCGCGTCGGCACCCCCGCCTCGCGCGCCGCCCGCGCCCGCGACCTGCTCGGCCTCGTCGGCCTGCCCGGCGACGTCGCGGGCCGCCGCCCGACCGCGCTGTCGGGCGGTCAGCAGCAACGCGTCGCCATCGCCAGGGCCCTGGCGCTCGAACCCGGCGTGGTCGTGCTCGACGAGCCGGTCTCCGCACTCGACCAGGCCGTGCAGTACGACCTGCTGCTTCTGCTCACCGAGCTGCAGCATCGGCTCGGCATCGCCTACCTGCTGGTCTCGCACGACCTCGGTGTGGTGCGCGCGGTGGCCGACGAAGTGATCGTCATGCGTGCGGGCCGGGTCGAGGAGCGCGGGCCCACGCGGGCGGTCTTCGAACGGCCGCGCAGTGCGCACACCCGCGCCCTGCTCGACGCGGTGCCATCGGCCGGTGCGCCGGGGACCGTGCTCCCATCGGAAAGGACAGCTCTGTCATGACCCTTCGACCCTGGAGCGGCCTGCTGGCCGCCGCCGCACTGCTGCTCTCCGGATGCTCAGGAGGCGACGGCGCCGAACCCGTGGCCGCGACCGCGCATCTGCGGGTGGCCTACGGCGCCTATCCCACCTGCCTGGACTACGCCCAGTCCAATCCCGTCGCCATCTTCGGCAGGCAGGTGCTCGACACCCTGCTCAGCGAGGACCCTTCGACCGGCGAGCTCAAGCCGTACCTGGCCGAGTCGTGGGCCGTGCGTGAAGGCGGGAAGGTCTACGAGTTCACGATCAGGCAGGGGGTGACGTTCAGCAACGGCGAGAAGCTGACCGCGAAGGTCGTCGCGGACAACTTCCGGACGCTGTGGCGCCTGGCCGAGCAGGGCGTCTCGCCCACGCCCGGCGCCTACCTGCGCGGTTTCGACCATGCCGAGGCCGTGGACGAGCGCACGGTCAAGGTGGTGTTCGACGCGCCCAACGCCGGGTTCCTCCAGGCCAACACCGAAGGCCAGTTCGGCATCCTGGCCCCGGCCTCGCTGGCCAAGACGCCCGAACAGCGATGCGCGCTCGGCACGATCGGCACCGGACCCTTCGTCCTGAAGCGTGCCGTACAGGACGAACGCCTGGAGTACGTCAGGCGCGAGGGCTACGCCTGGGCGCCTGCCACGTTCGGGCGCAAGGGGGAGGCCGCGCTGGAGCGGCTGACGATCCAGATCGTGCCCGAGGAGAGCGGCCGGGCCGCCGGGCTGATCGCGGGCGACTACGACATCGCGTACTCGATCTTCCAGACCGGGGTGGACCAGGCCAAGGGCCATGCCGACGTCACCCGCGTGCTGGCGCCCAACCGCGGCGTCGTCAACAGCTTCCTGCCCAACACCGCCGACCCCGTGCTCGCCGACCCCGCCGTACGGCAGGCTCTGCAGCACGCCGTCGACAGGAAGGAGCTGGTGGCCACCTTCTACGGCGAAGGCGTCGAGCCGGCGAGCGACGTCGTCTCGCGCGGCCATCCCTTCTACCGCGACCGGGGCGAGCTGCTGAGCTTCGACCAGGAGCTCAGCCGTACCCTCCTGGACGAGGCGGGCTGGAAGCCGGGAGCGGACGGCGTCCGGGTGAAGGACGGCAGGCGCCTGGCGTTCGCCCTGTCGTTCGTCAGCGGGTCGATCGGCGCCGTGCAGTCCGGCTGGGAGTACGTGCAGACCCAGCTCAAGGAGGTCGGCATCGAGCTGACCCTGGCGCCGATCTCCAACGCCCAGCAGAGCGACCTGCGCACGTCGGGCAAGTGGCAGCTGGCCATCGCGCAGGGCGCGGCGCGCGGCGACGCCGACGGCATCGCCGCCTACTACTCCACCAGGCTGAGCCTCTACAAGGGCCTGGCGGCGCGGCCCGAGATCGACGGCCCGCTGGCCGAGCAGGCGGCCACACTCGACACCGCACAGCGCCGCCGTCTCGTCGACGACGCGGTGACGAAGATCCTGAAAGACGGCTACGGCATCCCGCTCTACGACTCCGCCCAGGTGCTCCTGGTCAGGAACACGGTGAAGGGCCTCACCTTCCCGATCAACTCCTGGGAGCCGATCTTCTACGGCGTCGAGAAGGGGGAGAAGCGGTGAGCGGCGCTTCGCGGCCGACGCTGCTGCTCAACGCCCAGTACCTGCCGACCAGCCACGACTGGCGCACCGAGGAGGGCAGGGCGAACTCGCCTTTCGACGTCGCCACCTTCGTCCGTCAGGCCCAGCAGGCGGAGGCGGCCGGGTTCCACGCGCTGTTCCAGGCCGACTTCTCCGGCGTGAGCAGGGACCGGCTCAGACAGGGGCCGCCGCTGGCCGCCTTCGAGTCCTTCCAGCTGTCCGCGCTCGTCGCGAGCGCCACCACGCGTATCGCGGTGATGCCGACGGTCTCCACGCTCTACACCCATCCCTTCACCTTCGCCCGCAATCTGGCCAGCCTGGACCGCATCGCGGGCGGCCGGGCGTGGATCAACGTCGTCTCCTCCTTCCGGGAGGGCACGGCCATCGGCATGCGGCGCGAGATCCCGAAGGACAAGCGCCACCTGCAGACGGAGGAGTTCCTCACCGTCGCACGGGACCTGTGGTCGAGCTGGCCACCGCACGCGAACGTGCTCGGCGCCGACGGCGGCCCCTACGTCCGCAGCGAGCTGATCACCGACGTCGACCACGCCGGGGAGTTCTACGAGCAGGCCGGTCCCATCGACACCGCACCCTACTCCGCCCCCTTCCCCTACACGCTGCAGGCCACCTCCTCCCTTGAGGGGGTACGGCTGGCGGCGCGCACGGCCGACGCGGTGTTCGCGGGCACGCCGACGCTCGGCTCGGCCAAGGAGCTGCGCCGCATCCTGCGCGCCGAGAGCGTGCGCGCCGGGCGCGGCGCGGACGCGGTGGAGCTGCTGCCCGGCGCCTTCGTCCAGATCACCGACACCTGGACGGCCAGGCCCGCGCCGCAACCCCTGGGCGCGGGCGCGGCGCTCGCCCTGGTGCGCTCCCGCTTCCCCGCACTCGACCTGGACGGCGTGGCCCCGGGCGACCTGGTGCCGCGGACGCTGATCTCCCGCGATCCCGACGTCGTGTTCGAGACGCTCGGCTCCCGCTACCTGCCGGTCTGGGAGGAGGCCCGCAAACCGGGCAGGAAGATCGGCGACCTGGTGGTCGCCCTGGCCGGGCTCGGCGAGCACGCGCACTTCTCGGGCACCGCCGAACAGGTCGGCGACGAGCTGCGCCGCTGGTACGACGAGGGCGGCGTGGACGGCTTCCAGCTCATCCTCGGCAACGCCTTCGACACCGTGTGCGACCACGTCGTGCCACGCCTGCTCGGCACCGGACGCTGACATGCCGGACCTCTCGGCGACCCCTGCCACGACACGCAGGCAGTGGGGGCGTGTCGCCTTCCTGTGGGGCGTCACCTTCACCACCGTGACCTCGCAGACGCTGCTGATCGGCCTGCTCACCCCGGTCGCCGCCGGGCTGCGGGCCGATCCCGGCACGATCGGCTACGCGCTGACGATCACCAGCCTGGTCACCGCCGTCGCCGCTCCGCTCGTCCCGCGTGTGCTCGGCACGCTGGATCGCAGGCTCGCGCTCTGCGGGGCCGTGCTGCTGCTGTGCGCGGGCAACGCGGTGACGGCGCTGGCGCGCGACTTCGCGACGCTGGCGGCCGGGCGGCTGGTGCTCGGCGTGGCCGTCGCCGTCGTGTGGGCGCTGGCCGGTGCGGTGGCCGTCAGGCTGGTGGAGTCCCGCGAAGGGCCGCTGGCCGTCTCCGTCGCGGTGAGCGGCGTGGCGGCGGCGGCCGTCGCGGGCGTGCCGCTGGGCACGGTCGCGGGCGACCTGCTCGGCTGGCGCAGCGCCTTCGCCCTCGTCGCGGCGATCGCACTGGTGCTGGCGGCGGCCGTACCGGTGGCGTTGCCCTCGCTGCCCGGGCAGCCCGCCGGGCCGAGGCGCGGGGACGGGGGCGGCAGCGGTGTCGGCGTCGGGCTGGTCGTCGTCGCCGTCCTGGTCACCGGGCACTTCGCCGCCTACACCTACATCAGGGCGATCCTCGAACGCGACGCCGCGTTCGGGCCCGCGGCCGTGGCCGTCGCGCTGTTCGCCTACGGGGTCGTCGGCCTGGCGGGCAACTTCGCCGCCGGGGCGCTGGCCGCACGCAGGGCAAGGCGCACGATCGCCGGGATCGGCGTGGGCGTCCTGACCTCGCTCGTCCTGCTGGCCGCCGCCGGACCGGTCGCCGCCGTGACCGGCGTGAGCGTGCTGCTGTGGGGCCTGGCCTACGGCGGGCTGTCCGTCGGCGGTCAGATCTGGCTCACCCGCTCGGCGCCGGGCCGGGCCGAACAGGTCACCGGCCAGTACGTCGGCACGTTCAACGCCTCCGTGGCGCTGGGCAGCCTCGCCGGAGGCGCCGTGCTGGAGGCGGCGGGCACGACCACGCTGCTGTGGGGCGCCGCCGGGCTCGTGCTGGCCGCACTGGCCGTCCTGCCGTGGGGCCCGGACCCGGCCAGGACCGAAGAACACCACACGAACTAGGGGGCCGACATGTGCGCGATCGCAGGCTGGGTTGACTACAGGGGACTCGCCCCGGGCGCGGCGCTGATCGCGGGGCGGATGAACGACGCCCAGGCGAGCAGGGGCCCCGACGGCTCCGGCAGCTGGAGCGCGGAACGGGTGATCCTCACCCACCGGCGGCTCTCGGTGATCGACATCGAGACCGGCGGCCAGCCCATGACCCTGACCGATCCCGATTCGGGGCGCGAACGCCTCGTCCTGACCTACAACGGCGAGCTGTACAACTACCGCGAACTGCGCGCCGAACTCCGGACACGCGGACACCGCTTCCGTACCGTCAGCGACACCGAGGTGATCCTCAACGCCTGGGCCGAGTGGGGCGCGGGAGCCGTCGAGCGGTTCAACGGCATCTTCGCCTTCGCCGTGTGGGACGCCACCGACGAGCGCCTGTGGCTGGTACGCGACCGGCTGGGCGTCAAACCGCTGCACTACCACCTGGCCGACGGCGCTCTGCTCTTCGCCTCCGAGGCCAAGGGGCTGCTGGCCCATCCCGCCGTGCCCCCGGCCGTGGACGAGGACGGGCTGCGCCAGCTGGTGCTCCCGCTGCTGAAGTTCCCCGGCGCCAACCCCTACCGAGGGGTACGCGAGGTGCTGCCCGGCCAGATCCTCGCCTTCTCCCGCCAGGGCGCCCGCCCGATCCAGTACTGGGACCTACGCGAGATCATCACCCGACCGGCCGAGCACACCACGGCCGCCGCATCGGCCGAACGCCTGCGCGACCTGCTCGACGACACCGTCGCCCGCCAGACGATCGCCGACGTGCCGCTGTGCACACTGCTGTCGGGCGGGCTCGACTCCTCCGTGGTGACGGCCATCGCCGGTGGCCTGCCCGGACGGCGCGGCGTCGCCTCCTTCTCCGTCGACTTCTCCGACGCGGCGGGCGCCGACGACTCCCGCTCGGCACTCGACCGGCGCTACGCCAGGCAGGCGGCCGACCACATCGGCTCACGGCACACCAACGTCGTGCTGGACGCCGCCTCCCTGTCGGCCCGCCAGGCGCGAGACGCCACCGTACGCGCCAGGGACCTGCCCAACGGGTTCGGCGACCTGGAGATGAGCCTGCTGCTGCTGTGCGCCGAGATCCGCAGGCACGCCACCGTGGCGCTGTCGGGCGAGGCGGCCGACGAGATACTCGGCGGCTACCGCTGGTTCCACGACCCGGGCGCGGTCTGGGGCGGCACCTTCCCCTGGATGGCCGACAGCCCGGCGCACGGCTACCTGCACCAGCGCGTGCTGGCCACCCTCGCGCCCGGCCTCGCCCAGAAGCTGCGCCTCGAGGAGCACCTGCGCGACGAGTACGCCACCGCGCTCGGCGGCCTCGCCTTCGAACCCGGCCTGGACCGTGCGGAGCGCAGGCACCGGGAGATCGTCTACCTCGGGCTCACCTACTTCCTGCCCATGCTGCTCGACCGCAGCGACCGGCTCAGCATGGCCACCGGCCTGGAGATCCGCGTGCCGTTCTGCGACCACCGGATCGTCGAGCACGTCGTCACGCTCTCGCGCCGGGTGCACAACGCGGGCGGCAGGGAGAAGGGCGTCCTGCGCGACGCGGCCAAGGGCCTGCTGCCGCACGACGTGCTCGAACGCCAGAAGTCGCCCTATCCGACGACACCCGACCCCGACTACTCGCGCACCATCGCCGCGCAGGTCACCGAGGTCGTCGCCGACCCGCCCGACGGCCTGGGCGACCTCTTCGCCGAACGCCTGCTCGACCCGCGTGAGATCGAGAAGGCCGCGAGGTCGCACGGCCTGGTGAGCAACTTCGAAGGCGAGGTCGTCCTCAACTTCGCCTCCTGGTTGCGGCAGTACCGCCCCAACCTCGTCGCCTGACCCCAGGGAGAATCGCATGACGCTGACGATCGACGCGGCCAAGCTCGCCGAGGAGCTGAGCGAGCAGGGCGTGACCGGGCTCGTCCTGCACTGGGCCGACAACAACGGCATCCTGCGCGCCCGGCTGGTCGACGTACGACGCCTCGAACGGGTGGCCGGGCGCGGGCTCGGCTCCTCGGTCCTGCTGGCCGCCTTCGACTCCCACGACGGGGTCGCGCGCGGCTACGCCGGACTGGACACCGCGAGCGGCGAGCGCAGGGTCGTACCCGACCTCGGCGGCCTGCGGCGCTCGGGCAGCAGGCCGCACCTGGCCTTCGCCCCCGTCGACCAGTACCGCGCCGACGGCGCGCCCAGCGAGTACGACCCACGGCACGCACTGCGGCGGCAGCTGGAGCGGGCCGCGGCCGAAGGCGTGTCCTTCCTGGTCGGGCACGAGCTCGAGTTCACCCTGTTCCGCGCCGACGGCTCCACCCCGGCGCACGCCGGGCCCGCCTACAGCGCGCTCGCCCTGACCGAGCTCGGCGCCTTCCCCGCCGCCCTGCTCGACGCCTTCGCCACGACCGGGATCGCCGCCGACCAGGTCCACGCCGAGTACGGCCCCGGCCAGGTCGAGGTGAGCCTGGGGGCGACCGGGCCGCTGCAGGCCGCCGACGAACTCCTGCTGGCCCGCCATCTCGTGCACGACGTCGCCGCCAGGCACGGCCTGCGGGCCAGCTTCGCCCCGCTCACCGCGCTCGACCGGGTGGGCAACGGCGCCCACGTGCACATCTCGCCCTGGCGTGACGGGGTGAACCTGCTGACGCCGTCGGGAGGCGCGGGCGACGTGCACGGGCTCGGGCGGGCCGGTTCGTCGTTCCTGGCCGGGCTGCTCGGCGAGGTCGCCGCCCTGTCGGCCGTCGCCGCGCCCAGCGCACCCTCGCTGCGGCGGCTGCGGCCCGGGTACTTCGCCGGGTCCTACACCTTCTGGGGGGTGGAGAACCGCGACGCCGTGCTGCGGGTGGCCGAAGGCGGTGCGCTGCTCGGCGACGCGTACTGGAACGTCGAGTTCCGGGCGGCCGACGCCTCCGGCAACCCGTACCTGGTGCTGGCCGCACTGGTTTCGGCCGGGCTGGCCGGATTGGCCCGGGAGGCGCCGCTGCCCTCGCCGATCGCCGAGGACCCGCATCTGTGGTCGCGGGAGCGGCGTGAGGCGCTCGGGGTGCTGCCGCTGCCGTACACACCCGAGGAGGCCGAGGCGGCCATCGACGCGAGCGCGCCCGTACACTCCGTCTTCACCCCCGAACACCGGGAGGCCTTCCGCGTCGTACGCGCCTCCGACGCCCGCTGGGCGAGCGAACGCGGCCCCGAGGAGGTCGTCGCCGGCCACCTGTGGCGCTACTGACGCCGCACACCTGGACGAGGAGCCCGTGAACACCACCGACGTGGCAGACCTGCTGGAGGGCGTGGGCCTTCTTGAGCAGTTCTGCGGGACGTGGGTTCGCGGGCTGAGCGCCGACGACGTCGTCCGGGCGTTCGGGGCCGACGTCCGTACGGCGACCGTTCGTAGCATGCGGGAGGTGCATGCCGATCGGTGGCGTGTGGCCGGGGATCGGCCGGTGCTGTTCGTGGGGCCGATCGGCGTGGCGCACACGCTCGTCGTCGAGCCGCAGAGCTTTCTGGGGGCCGACGAGGATCGGCTCAGGGGGCTGTCGGCGGGTGCCGGGCAGGCGTTCGCCGTGTTCTGGACGGTCAACTTGGACAGCGGGCTGACGCTGGCCGAGGGGGGTGCGGTCGTCACCTCGTCGTCGCTGACCGGCGGGGGTTCCGGTCGTGAGGGCGCCGGGTTCGCGGCTGGGCAGAGCTTCGGCGAGCGTGTGGCTGTGGCCCTGGGGGTGGGGGAACGGCTGAGTGGGGCGGCGCTCGACCGGGCGTGGTTCGACGGTCCGCAGCGGTGCTACCTCGGCGGAAGGCGTCGTTCCTGAGGCTCTGGCTTTTGCCGTTTGGGGCGCGTGTTGCGGGCTCGGGGATGACCGGGGCTTTCCTAGCGTGACGGGCATGACCAAGAGAGTTCTTCTCGCGTCGCTGGCGGTGGGCACGCTCGGGCTGCCCGTCATCGCCGAGGCCTCGACGGCCGACGCGCCGTCCGCCGTCGCGGACGATCTGGCCATTCGTTCCATCACGATCCGCCCGGCCCGCCCGGTCGTGGGGCCCACCGGTTCGGTACGCCTGGTGGTCGACGTGGTCGCCCTCGGCGCCCGCGGCCGCAACGGCGTCAGCATCAAGGTCGAGCCCGGCCCTCCTCCCAAGGGCGCCACCCTCCTCAGCGACCTTCCACCCGCGCCGCCGGGGGAGTCCACCGGGAGTGAAGGGGGAGCAGTCGCTGCGGAGACCGGGCCGACGACGGAGTCAGGGCAGGCCCCGCAAGGCTGGGAAACGTCGCCACCTCCCACGGTCGAGGCAGTTCCGCAGTCGCCGACGCCCCCGGCATCTCCCATGCCTCTGGATTCGCCGCTGGTCCAGGCGCCCCCGGACACCCCGCAGCCTGTCCCCGCCGACCAGCACCCATACCCAGCCGAAACCGCATGGTCCGATACCCCCACCACCTTCGAAGGCCCCTCCACCCCACCCGCCCAAAGCTGGCAGGAGTCGGCCACCCAGACCGACACCCCCCTACGCCGATCCGCGGAAGCCGCCCCCGCCTGGGAGACATGGCGCTTCCTCCCGGCGCGAGGCCTGAACCGCTTCTACCCCTCAGGCCAATGGACGGTCACGGTCACGGCCAAGGGGCGAGGCAAGGCCAAGGTGACCGAGTACGCCGTGTTCTCGTTGAAGCGGGAGACCAGGCTGGCCTCGGTCAAGGCCGAGCGGACGCGGGGGACGGTCAGGGTCAGGGGAGTGCTCGCCAGGGTCGACCCGCAGGGCTACTCGGACTTCGCCCCGTACGCCGGACAGCGCCTGGAGATTCACCACCGCAAGGACGGCACAGGCGAGTGGAAGCGTGTCGCCACGGCCATGACCAGTAAGAATGGGCGATTCACCCGAAAAGTCAGGACACCGGGCAAGGGCTACTGGCGCATCACCTACCGGGGAACCGCGCACTATGCGGGAGAACAGGCCACAACGCGCCGTTCGTGATGTTGTGTAATTGTGATCCCGATCTTGCCAACTTTTCCCCCCTTTTGCGCGTCTCCGGCATAGACGCGCTCTGCCCTGAGCGTGTCTCACACGGGGAAGGGAAGATCACACATGATGCGACGTCTGGCCTCGGCAGCGGTCGCGGCCGCCCTTGGCGCGTCGGTTCTGGCCATGTCGGCGCCCGCGATGGCCGACCCGGGTTACGACCCGGGCAAGGAGTGGGGCTACGACCTCGACCTCGGCGGCACCAGGCTGTCCTTCGACGCCGGGCCCGAGCCGGTCTACAAGCACCACAGGCTTTCGCTCGGCGGCAGGCTGTCGGTGCAGTGCTCCGAGGACTACATCGAGGGATTCGTCTCGGTGCACCACGCCGACTCCTGCGACAAGGTCGAGCGCTGGCACCGTCTGGGCTGGAAGAAGATCGTCGTACTGTTCCAGCCTGACCACTCCTCCAAGTGGCAGTACGTCGACACCATCCGCACCAACAGCGACGGCCGCTTCTACACCGAGGTGAAGGCCTACACCTCGGGCACGTGGCGCGTGGTGTTCGAGGGCGCCAAGCACCTGCGCCCGGCCGAGGCGACCGACTGGGTCAAGGTCGTCCGATAACCGGGCAGCACACCACCCGGGCACCGGTGAACGACGGAGGCCCGGCGTCAGAGGGCGCCGGGCCTCCGCCGTACCCGGGTACGGATCTTGACCTGGAGCGCACTCCACGGGTGAGCATGGTGGCATGCGGACGCGAACCCTCGGACCACTCCAAGTAGGCGCCATCGGTCTCGGCGCCATGCCCATGTCGGAAGCCGGTCACATGCCGGACGAAGGCCGCTCGATCCTGACCGTGCACACCGCGCTCGACGCCGGGGTCACGCTCATCGACACCGCCGACGCCTACACCCCGCACCCGGCCGACATCGGCCACAACGAACGCCTGGTCGCCAAGGCCCTGGCCCTGTGGAGCGGCGACAAGGACACGATCCTGGTCGCGACCAAGGGCGGCCACACCAGGGAGCCGGACGGCTCGTGGGGCCGCAACGGCAGCCCGGCCTACATCAGGGCGGCCTGCGAGCGCTCGCTGAAGGCGCTCGGCGTCGAGGCCATCGGCCTTTACCAGCACCACAGGCCCGACCCCGCCGTGCCCTACGAGGACTCCATCGGCGCGCTGCGCGACCTGCTGGACGAGGGGAAGATCAGGCTCGCGGGCATCTCCAACGCCGATCCGCGGCAGATCGGCCTGGCCTACGAGATACTCGGCGGGCGGCTGGCCAGTGTGCAGAACGAGTACTCCCCGCGCTTTCGCGGCAGTGAGCCCGAGATCGACGTGTGCGAGGACCTGGGCGTGGCGTTCCTGCCGTGGGGGCCGCTCGGCGGGATCGGCGTGGCGGGCGGCCTGGGAGGCGAGCACGAGGCGTTCGGCAGGCTCGCCCGCCTGCGCGGGATCTCGGCCCAGCGCCTGTGCCTGGCCTGGCACCTGGCCCGCAGCCCCGCGGTGATCCCGATCCCGGGTTCGAGCCGCCCCGAGACCGTCCTGGACTCGATCGCCGCCGCCGACCTGGAGCTCACCCCGCAGGAACTGGCCGAACTGCCCTGACCCCACAAGCCAGAGGCGAAAAGGTACGGCTCGCGCCCCGGATGCCGGAGGAGGAGGCGCGAGCCGTACCCGGAACGGGGTGGGATCAGGAACGGCGGCTCATGGCCAGGCGGGCGGTGAGCAGGCCGCCGCCGAGCAGAAGGGCCGTGGCGAGGAGCAGCCCCACGGGAGCGCCTCCCGGTGTCTCACCCCGGGGACCGCCCGACGCGCCGGCCGCGGGCGGGCCGTAGCCGCCCGCGTACCCGTCGCGGTCGTAGGCCGATCCCGGCAGTTTGTCGGCATAGCGCTGCCGTACCAGGCGCTGGTACCCGGCCAGCGGCACGCCTGCCGCGCCGACCGAGGCGACCGCCTCCTGGTTGAGCGGCACCACGATGCCCGAGCGCAGTGCGTACCAGGCGTTGATCTGCAGTTCGCGGAACACGGTGCCCGGCTGGCCCGCGTAGCGCTGCTCGTCGTCGCCGCTGGCGATGTTGGTGACCGCCCACGTGCCCTGCGGGTCGCGCGTGGTCCACACCGAGGCGAGCTGGCCGTCGGCCGCCGTCGCCCGGGTGGCGAGGAAGGCGAACCTGGCCACCTGCGGCGCCCGGCCCGTCACGAAGTCGGGGTTGAGGTCGTAGACGGCGACGCTCCGGCGCTCGACGGAGGCCTCGATCGGCGCCGCCTGCGCGACCCCGGGCGCGTTGGGCGCCTTGCCCTTGGCGCCGAAGAACTTGCCGAGCGTGGTGCGGGTGGCGCCCGCCGTCGCCGCCGACTGCGCCGCGGCCACGTCGGCGGGGCCGGGAGGCGCGGGTTCGGCGGCGACGGCGGCCGGGTCGGGGCCCGGGGCCGATGCGGCCAGGGCGGTGGCGGGGGTGAGGATGACGGCGAGGGCGAGAGCGGCCGCCCATGCGATGTGCTTCATGCGATGGCCTCCCTATGCGCCGATGTAGTTGAGCGAGTGGGTCCAGAAGAAGGAGCTGTTGGAGGTGTAGTAGCTGTAGGTCGTCCAGTTGTAGCGGGTGCTCGAGGCCCAGGGGTTGGACCAGTACACCCACGACTTGCTGGTGTCGTAGCCGTAGATGACCTCCATGTGGCCGCCGCCCGACGTCCACTGGATCCGTGTCATGATCGGCCGTCCCGCGTCGATCTCCCTGATGATGGCCGCGTAGCTCAGGTAGTTGTAGACGTAGGTGCCGGGGCTGATGCCGATCTTGCTGAAGGCGGTCTGGTCGTTGGCCAGCGTGGCCTGGTTGTTCGGACACGAGGAGTTCACCGAACGGTTGAACGCCAGATTGCAGAACTGGTTCTGGCTGTAGGTGTGGCCGTAGAAGGCGGCGACCGAATTGCCGGTGGCCGCCCAGCACCAGTTGGAGTACTGCTGGGCCTGCTGGGTGAATCCGAGTTTGTACCAGGTCCAGGCGTGTGCTGTGCCCGAGGTCGCGAACCAGGCGCTCGCGACCAGGGCCAGCGCCACGGCCAGGCGGGAGGCTCTGCCTACTTGCATGTGCGCTCCTATGGAAATGGGGGGTGACCGGATTCTGAGCGCGCCCCCAACGGCCCGACAAGAAGCCATGAATCGTCCTGACCGGCAGGTGTGAAGACCAGACCGAAGCCCGGCACGCAAGGCACCGCAGACAGTGACGTAAGAGTGAAAATCTGTGAACATTCACATGTGCCCGACGACCTCCAGGCGGTGCTGCGCTCAGGCCCGTTCCATGTCGCCTTGCGCGCCGCCGTCGAGGCGCGCGGGCTGACCCTGCACCGATTGCGGGCCAGACTGGAACAGCGCGGGCTACGCGTCGGCGTGACCAGCCTCAGCTACTGGCAGCAGGGCCTGCGCCGTCCCGAACGCGCCGAGTCGCTGCGCGCGGTCAGGGCGCTGGAGGAGATCCTTGCGCTGCCCCCGACCTCGCTGACCGCCCTGCTCGGCCCGCCGCGCCCGCGCGGGCGCGGCGCGGGCCTGCCGCCGGGCTCGGTGAACTACTCCTCGATCATGCACACCGCCGACGCCCTGGCCGAACTGCTGCGCGAACTCGACGGCGTGGCCGACGACCGCAGGCTGCACATCGCCGGGATGTACGAGAACGTGGTCATCGGCGCCGACCGCAGCATCGTCCGCCGCGAGACGCTCCAGGTCGTCCAGGCGCACGAGGACGCCGCCGACCGCTACATCATGGTCTACCGCGGCGACCCCGGCTGCGACGTCGACCGGATACGCGTCACGGCCGTCGAGGACTGCAGGCTCGGCCGGGTGCGCCGCGACCCCCGCTCCACCCTGGTCGCGGCCGAGCTGCTGTTCGACAGGGCGTTGCGCGTGGGCGAGACGCAGGTGCTGAGGTACGAGCTGACCGACTCCAGCGCGGCCGAGGCGCTGGAGTACGAACGCGGTTTCCGCTTCGCCGCCGGCCAGTACGTCCTGCGCGTCGGCTTCGACGCCCGTGCGCTGCCGGTCAGGATCAGGCGTTTCGCCAAACGCGCGGGCGTCGGCGAGACGGGCGAGGAGCTCACGCTCAACGCCCATCACGCCGTGCACGTCGTGACGCCCTCGTTGCAGCCCGGCCTGGTCGGCGTGCGCTGGAGCTGGCCGTCGTGAGGCGGGCGGGTCAGCCCTTGTAGTTGAACACCTGCCGCAGCGTGTGCCGCACCGTCACCAGGTCACGCTGGTCGGCCATCACCTGGTCGATCGACTTGTAGGCCTCCGGGTGCTCGTCGACGAGCGCGTCGGCCCGGTCGGCGTTCCACGTGCGCCCGGCCATCGCCTCCTTCAGCGAAGCGGCCGACAGCTCGCGCTTGGCCCTGCTGCGCGACATCCTGCGCCCGGCGCCGTGCGAGCAGGAGTGGTAGGACTCGGGATTGCCGAGACCACGCACGATGTAGGACCTGGTGCCCATCGAGCCCGGGATCACGCCCTCGTCGCCGGTGTCGGCCTTGATGGCGCCCTTACGCGTGATCCACAACTTCCTGCCGTAGTGGGTCTCGCGCTGGGTGAAGTTGTGGTGGCAGTTGATGGTACGCACCCGCCTGCCCGTGCCCACGACGCTGAACAGCGAGGTGATGAGGACCTTGTCCATCCTGGCCCGCGAGGCCATGGCATAGCGCTGCGCCCAGAGCATGTCCTCGATGTAGGCGGCGAACTCAGGCGTGTTCTGGACGAAGTAGGCAAGGCCCGGGTCCTCAAGACCGATCGCCAGCTGCTTCATCATGCGCTTGGCGTCCAGGATGTGCCGGGTCGCCAGTTCGTTGCCGACGCCGCGCGAGCCGGAGTGCAGCACGGTCCAGACGCGGTCGCGCTCGTCCAGGCAGACCTCGACGAAGTGGTTGCCCGAGCCGAGCGTGCCGAACTGCAGGCCGGTCTTCTTCTCCAGCTTGGGGTTCAGGCTCGTGTGCGGCCTGCCGATCTCGCTCAGCGCCCTGTCCATGGCCGGGTCGCCGTGCCCCTTGCCCACACCGGCCGGGATGCGGTGCTCCACGAGCGCCATCAGCGGGGCCAGGCTGTCGGGCAGGTCGGCCGCGGTCAGCGTCGTCTCGGTGGCGACCATGCCGCAGCCGATGTCGACGCCGACGGCGGCGGGGATGATCGCGTCCTCGGTGGGGATGACGGAGCCGACCGTCGCGCCGATCCCGACATGGGCGTCCGGCATCAGGGCGACGTGCCCCGCCACGATCGGCAGGCGTGCGGTGCGCGCGGCCTGCGTGATCGTGCCCTCGTCGATCTCGCTGGCCCACGACACCAGGTTCGGCGCGGGGTGGTTCGGCATGACTGCTCTCCTTGATCGGTCGAGGGCCAAGTCTGGCCTGGGCTCGGCGCCTCGCCTAATGGTTTTTCCGCGAATCGGGGCGAAACACCCGGTAGCCCGGGCCTTCGCCCAAGGAATCGTCTGGCGCCCGCCACTGTTGCCGGGGGTGAAGCCCGGGTTTTGGGCCACGGACACGGCGCGCCGTAGTCTGGCCGGAGACCCCGACCCACAGGAGGTGACACCCATGTTGCGAGACTCGTTCGGACGGGTGGCGACAGATCTACGGGTGTCCCTGACCGACAAGTGCAACCTGCGCTGCACGTACTGCATGCCGCCCGAAGGCCTGGACTGGCTGCCCAAGCCCCAGCTGCTCACCGCCGACGAGATCGTCAGGCTGGTCACGATCGGCGTCGAGCGCCTGGGCGTCACCGAGGTGCGCTACACCGGGGGCGAGCCGCTGCTGCGCCGCGAACTGGTCGACATCGTCGCCCGTACGACCGCGCTCGACCCCAGGCCGCAGGTCTCGCTGACCACCAACGGCATCGGCCTGGCCAGGCTCGCCGGACCGCTGGCCGAGGCCGGGCTGGACCGGGTCAACGTCTCGCTCGACACGCTGGACGGGCCCACCTTCGTCAGGCTGGCCCATCGCGACCGGCTCACCGACGTGCTCGAAGGCCTGACGGCCGCGCACGAGGCCGGGCTGCGGCCGGTCAAGGTCAACGCGGTGCTCATGCGCGGCGTCAACGACCACGAGGCGGGCGCCCTGCTGCGCCACTGCCTGGAGCGCGGCTACGAACTGCGCTTCATCGAGCAGATGCCGCTGGACGCGCAGCACCGCTGGAGCCGCGACGACATGATCACGGCCGATGAGATCCTGGAGCTGCTCAAGCGCGAGTTCGACCTCACCGACGCCGACGCGGCCGAGCGCGGCAGTGCGCCCGCCGAGCTGTTCCTGGTCGACGGCGGGCCCGCCAGGGTCGGGGTGATCGGCTCGGTGACGCGTCCGTTCTGCGGGGCCTGCGACCGGGTCAGGCTCACCGCCGACGGGCAGGTGCGCAACTGCCTGTTCGCCACCGAGGAGTCCGACCTGCGTGCGGCGATGCGCGATGGCGCCTCCGACGACGTGCTGGCCGAACGCTGGATCGCGGCGGTGCGCGGCAAGAAGCCCGGCCACGGGATCGACGACCCGTCCTTCCTGCAGCCCGCGCGTCCCATGTCCGCGATCGGCGGCTGAGCCGGGTGCCGGTTCGGATGAGCGAGAAAAGTTTCAGCGAGGCGACGGGATATGTCGGTATTTGACGCGCTGATCCTGGCAGGCGGCGGCGCCAGGCGCCTGGGCGGCCTGGACAAGCCCGGCCTGATCGTCGGCGGGCGATCCCTGCTGGCCTCGGTGGCCGCGGCCGTGCCCGGCGCCGCCAGGCTGGTCGTCGTCGGTCCGGAGCGCGACCTGCCCGGCGCCCTGTTCGTCCGTGAGGACCCGCCGGGTTCGGGGCCCGTGCCCGCGCTGCGCGAGGGCCTGCGGCATCTCTCGGCGCCGCAGGTGGTGCTCCTGGCCGCCGACCTCCCGCTGCTGGAGGCCGCCCACGTGGCCGCGCTGAGGCGGGCGGCACGGGGCGCGCCGGGCGCGGTGCTGGTCGACGGCGAGGACAGGGCGCAGTGGCTGACGAGCGCCTGGGACCTGGCCGCGCTGCGCGAGGCGCTCGACGCCTACACCGGCCGCTCCCTGCACGGCCTGCTCGCCCCGCTGCGCCCGGCCGAGGTGGGGCTGCGCGGACAGCCCTGGTTCGACTGCGACACCATGGAGGACCTGCACAGGGCCAGAGGAGGAGCCGGGCGATGAACACGCTGACCGAATGGACCGCGCTCGCATGCGACGAGCTGGGTGTCGACCCCGCCAGGGTGGACGGGGACGCCGTGCTGGAGCTCACCAGGGAGGTCGCACACGGGGTGGCCAGACCGGCCGCGCCGCTGACGGCCTACCTGCTGGGCCTGGCCGAAGGCGCGGGCACGGCCCCGGACGACGCCGTGGCCAGGCTGACGGCCCTGGCCCGCACCTGGCGGCAGGCGACGACCGAGCCCGCGCAGGACGCCTGATCTAGAACAACCATGCGACCAATCGCAGCAAACCCGAAGAGATGTCCGCACTGTAAACGGTTTCGGGAAAGAAGACCTATCAGATCTGGAATACCGGACAAGTCGCCGGAAAATGAAAAGGGCGACGCCGGGTGGTTACGGGGGCAAACCACCCGGCGTCGCTTCATCGGCGTTCCGACGGGGGCCCGGAACGCCGGCACCTGCGCTTCGACGGGGGACCGAAGCGCATGGCTAAAGCGTACACCTACAACCCGTGGGATGCGTCAAGACTTAGTCACGACCCGATCTCGCGTCGGTGGAGTGGTATCTCGTTTTGGTTAGCCCCAGGGCTGCTAAAGGTCGGAGGCGGGCCAACCCGTCCCCTCTCGTTGGCCCCGATTACGGCCACGTAAGGCAAAAAGATCGCACCGGCGATGAACAGCAGCCGGTAGGGCCACGGCACCGGCACGACCACGGCCAGGATCAGGCAGATCGTGCGGATGCCCATCTGAACGAGGTAGACCCGCTCGCGACGGCCGATGTCGGCGCTCAGCGACGGCTGGGCGTCGGTCAGCTGGTACACGACATGATCTTTGCGGCGACCCTTCACGCCTTCCAACCTAGACCTCGGACGGGGAGGGTGCGATCGCGGCCCCCGCCGGGCTCCCGGGTCATGCGATCATGGCCTTCCGGTAAGGGTCCCAGGTCGCCTGCTGGAGCGTTCCAGGTGACGGAGATAGTCGGCGGCCCGTCGAGACGCCCGGCGACCTCAGGCAATTGCCACGAAAAATGCCCATGAAAAGGGGCGGCACCCCCCGGAAGGCGCCGCCCCGCTTCACGTCCTCGTGGTCAGCCGCTCACACGGCGAGCACCCTGATCGACGGATGCCGCTCGGTGTTGAGATAGAGCCGTTCCTTCTTGTGCTCCTGTTCGAGCTCCACCACGAGCCGATAGCGATACAGACCGGGCCTGGCCGTGCTCAGGACCGTGCCCGCCCAGTAGTAGTAGACTGGTGTGAACGCGTGCCGCATCCGGTCGGGCGCTCCGTAGATCTTGAGTTCGGTGCAGATCTTCTTCTCCGCCACGTCCTCCTCGTCACCGGCCTCGGTGTCGAGGAACACGATGTTGCTGATCTTGGGCATCGGTGGCCAGGTGCCGTCCGGGCGCCTGTCCATGTCGATCGGCCTGATGATCCAGTTGAGGACCTGGCCCTGCTTGCACACCGTCTCCAGGCTCGCCGTGCCCTGGCCGGTGCCGCCGATGCTGTTGTCGACCATGTACATGGCGCCGGTGAGCGAGCCGTTCTCCACGGCCTTGTCCATGTCGACGAGCGTGACGATGTTGAGCTGAACGGAGTTCAGCTGCCCTGGGTTCTGCTTTTCCGCCGTGGCCATCCTGCTGTCCTCCTCAACCGACGAGTACGGGCGAGAGCGTGGTCGTGACGGGCTGGGCGCGCGAGCCCAGCAGGAAGGAGATCCGGTACGGCACCGGCTCGGTGACGTCCTTCTTCACGACCGCCGTCCAGTAGGCGACGTCGGTGCCCGGATAGACCTTGCGCTCGGGCTCGGCGACCTCGCCGTCGATCTCGATGCCGGCGATGCCCACATAGGCCTCGCACTCCAGCGCGAGCACACTCCACAGCAGCCGGTCGCCGCTGCGTACCTTCGTCCGCAGTTCCTCGGTGCCGAAGCCGGTCGAGCCGGCCGCCTTGTTGGTGTCGTAGAAGTAGAGATGGCCGCTCACACTGTCGGAGGCGAGGGCGCCGACGCAGTCCACGACCGCGGTGATCGAGATCGGCGGGCGTTCGGGGGTCTCGGCTTTTCTGGCTCTCGGGGGCACTGGATCCTCCTTCAGGTGTCAGAACGGCGGCGGGACGGGCAGCGGCCCCACACCGGCGCCGGTGAAGGCGTTGCGCTTCGGCTCGGCGGTGATGCGCAGCCGTGAGGCGCACGTCAGGTCGACCGGCTCCCAGGTCCACTCCTCGCCCTGGACCTTCAGCCGGTGCAACTGCACGGCCATCGTGTAGGCGTAGGTGCCTGGCCGTGAGGTGTCCACGGTCGCCGACCAGTACCAGCCGTCGGTCACCAGGTCGGGCGAGCCGTACGCGGCCGGATACATGATCTTCTCCTCCACGGCCTCGCCGTAGATGTCGGTGATCACCGGGGGCGGGTAGCTGAGCGAGGCGGTCGTCCCGGCGGTGACGACCTTGCCGGTGACGTCGAGCAGTTTCTGAGTCGCCGGTCCCTTGGTCCGCTTGGGACTTCTGACCTTGGTGCCGACCGCGTTCTGGATACGGCCGAGCTCGGCCTCCGAGCCCGCCTCCTGAGGGTGCTTGGCGAGCTCCTGCAGCGCCGAGAGGGCCTGCTGGTCGGTCTGGCGCGCCCGATCGGCCAGGTAGCCGCGCGGCAGCGTCGGCGGCATCGAGCCCAGGCTGTAGGGCAGCCAGTTCAGCACCTGCTCAGTGGCCTGGGAGCCGTCCAGCCAGTAGGCGCCGTTGATCGCCGTGACCAGCTCGCCCGTGCCCTGGCCTTCGGAGCCGTGCAGCTTCATGTTGTCGAACAGATAGGTGTTGCCGTCCAGGGTCCCGCTGTCCAGCGCGTTGCCGATGTCCACCAGGACGATGATCGCGAGTTGCTGGGGCATGGGTCCTCCTTCCTCGATTGCGCCCTGCGCGGGCCGTCTAGAGGGCCAGCAGGGCGGGGGAGTCGACGTGCAGCAGGCTGTGCGGGCCTTCGTACATCTGCAGTTCGAGGCGGTAGCGGTACGGCGTGCCCGGCGTCAGGTGGTGCGGCACCACGCCGGACCAGACCCGCAGGTCGAGCTTGTCGCTGTCGGCCTCCTGCTCGCCGGCGGCGGCCGGTACCTCTCCGCCGGGGCCGAGGAAGGTGATGGACCTGATGTCGACCGGCGTCTGCAGGTCGACCGCCAGCGCCGTCCACTGCACGACCTGGCCGGGCTGCACGACGGTGCACAGCTCCGTCGTGCCCTGCGCGGTGCTCTGGAAGGGACTGTCGTCGATGAGGCAGAGGTTGCCCTGCGCCAGCGACCTGGCCGAGAGCGCCCCGATGACGTCGACCAGAGCCACGATGTTGACCTGTGGTTTGACCACCACGTCCGTGCTCCTTTCCTGGATGCGGCTTCCTGGATGCGGCGGCTAGCCTCGGTCCCTGACGAGCGGCACCTTGCCGACGTTCGTGCGCTCGATCTCGGCGGAGGTCCGGTAGACGAACCTGACCTGGAAGCGGTAGCCGCTCTTCTCGATGGAGGCGGGATTGGCCTCCCCCTGGTTGAACAGCGAGAGCGCACGGGGGAGTGCGGTGAGGAAGAGCTGATGCGTGCCGTAGGGGCCGAAGAGCCTCTCGGCCGTGTACGTCAGACCGGCGACGTCGTCGACGGCGACGAGCAGCGTGATGGTCTTGGCCTCCCTGTGGTTGATGAACTGGATCTCGTGCGCCACGTCGTCGAGGTCGACCGAGGTGGCCGTCCTCAGGTCCTCGCGCAGCGCGGCGTAGGTGCGGGTGGCCGAGTACTGGCTGTCGGCGATGTGCAGGACGTCACCCGTGCGTCCCGCGAACTCGAACTGGGCCGCCTTCGGGCCCGGCCCGTCCAGCGGTGGCCGCTTGATCATCCGGTCGCCCAGCTTGAGCCGCAGCAACGGCGCCTCGTGCGCGTGCAGCCTGGTCACCACCAGCTCGCCCTCCTGGCCCTCCTTCACCCAGCGCCCGTGCTCGTCGACGATCTCGACCAGATGCAGCCCCGGCACCGCCGCCAGGTACGGCGAGCGCTCGCTGAGCTGCAGGCCGATGGTCTCGGCCTGGGTGGCGGCGAAGTAGCTGAGGATCGCCAGGTTCGGATAGACCTCCTTCAGCTCGGCCCGCTTGCGCTGCGAGAGCACGCCGCTGCCGTACAGGGCGAGGCGGAAGCTCTCCCTGGCCTCCTGCTTCAGGCCCGAGCCGAGCTCGCTCAGGATCGCGATGCCCGCGGTGATGCCCATGAGCGCCTTGGGACCCGGGTAGGAGAACATGTGCTCGAGCACGCCGCCGGTGACGGGTCCGGCGCCGATGTAGTTGACGCCGGGCACGTTCTGCAGGACGCCGCCGACCATGGTGCCGCTGCTCCACATCTGGTAGTCGGCCAGCGTCGTGAGCAGCCACTTGGGCTCCTCGCCCGCCAGATGGGCGCGTAGCTGGTAGTCGCCGAGGAAGCGCCCGGCCACCCGGTAGGTGTCATGCAGCTCGCGCAGGGAGTACACGATCTCCAGCGGGTTGCCGTCGCTGGTGCCGCCGCTGGCCACCACCTCGAAGCCGCCGCGCTCCAGCGGCACGACCAGGCCGGGCCGCGCGCCCATGTACAGGTCGCGCTGCAGGTTCTTGTCCGACAGCGGGATGCGCTGCCAGTCCTCGTAGGAGGCGGGGGCATCGGTGATCCCGGAACGTTCCAGCCTGGAACGCCAGGCCGGATTGAGCAGCACGGTGTTGACCATCTGCCGCAGCCGCCGCAGCACCAGCGCGTCCTGCACGACGTGCGGAACCTCGCTGTAGGGCGCGCCGACCACCCGCTCGACCTCGCTCATCTTCGCGGCGAACGCGGGCAGGGCGATCACCTCGTCGATCGAGCGGGGCGCGAGCTCCTCGTCGGGGATCAGCCGTGCGGCCAGCTCCGTCGCCTCCGCGTCCGTGCGGACCTCCATGGATCGTGTCGCGCTCATACCCGTCCCCTCTCGATGCCCGCTCCGGCGGCGCGGAGCTCCTGTCCGACGGTCCTGATCTCGGCCAGCAGCAGCCGGAAGTGCTCTTCGGTGATGAGGTGGTTCATCAGCACGACCCGCAGTGCGGCGACGCCGTCGATGTTCACCTTGGAGACGAAGAAGTTGCCCCTGTGCTTGATCCGGTCCCTGACGGCGACCTGCAGCCGGTGCACGTCGGCCTCGGCCAGCCCGTCGGGCCGGTGGCGGAAGCACAGGATGTTGGACTCGGGCGCGTGCACCGCCTCGAAGTCGGGCTCGCCGCACACGATCGTGTACGCGCTCGTCGCGAGGTCGCAGAGGTAGTCGATCTTCTCGCTGAACAGCGCCCTGCCGTACATCGCCCAGGTCGCCCACAGCGGCATGATCATCGGGCGTTTGGTGCACTCGACGGTACGGCCGCCGCTGTCGAGTGCGGTGTAGGCGTCGGGCTCCTCGTCGAAGACGTAGCTGGCCTGCTGCCTGAACGCCCTGAGGCTGGTGTCGCGGTCGCGGTAGAACAGCAGCGTGCAGGGCGCGGGCGCGAACATCAGCTTGTGCGCGTCCCAGGTCAGCGAGTCGGCGCGCTCGATGCCGCGCAGCCGGTCGCGATGGCGGTCCGAGACCAGCAGGCTGGCGCCGTGCGCGCCGTCGACGTGCAGCCAGATGTCGCGCTCGGCCGCAAGGTCGGCCAGCTCGCCGATCGGATCGAAGGCGCCGACCGAGGTGGTGCCCGCGGTGGCGACCAGGCAGAACACCCGAAGCCCTCGCCGTTCGGCCGCCTCCAGGGCCGGACCGGCCAGGGCGACGTCGATCTGGCGTGCGGCGTTCAGCGGGAGCCGGACGATCTGGGCCTCACCGATGCCCAGGACGCCGGCCGCCCTGCTGACGCTGTAGTGCACGTCCTCGCCGACCGCGATGGCAGCTCTGACGCCTGCGGGCAGTGCGGCGCCGCCCTCCAGCCAGAAGCCGGGCAGCCGGTCGTTGCGCGCAGCCAGGATCGCGGTGAGGTTGGCCAGCGAGCCGCCAGACGTGGTGACCATGGCGAGGCGACCGGGGTCCCAGCCGATGAAACGGTTCAGCTCCTCGGCCATGATCTTCTCGGCCACGTTGGGCAGCTGGCCCGCCTCGTAGAACGACGACGGCTGGCTGACCATGGAGCTCACGAAGTCGAGCACGCCGCCCAGCGGGATCGGCCCGGCGAACTGCCGCCCCATGGAGCCGGGCGAGTGCACCTGGATGCCGGTCGACAGGTAGAGGTCGATGATCGCGGCCAGGCGCTCCTCGTCGTGCCCGGCGATCCGCAGGTGCTCGGCCGTCATCAGGGCCCTGGCCGCCCTGGACAGCGCCGAAGGGTCGGTCAGCCGTAATCCTCTGATCGACAGGTCGGCCAGATGTTTGTCCAGCTTGGACACGGCGGCTTCCGCACTGTCTTTGAACACCTGGGCGTCGAACGCCTCCAGCAGCATTCCTCCGGCCTGTTCGCGTTCGGTCGATAAGGGAGGCGGATCGGGGTCGGGAGAATGCGGGACCGGCATCGCATTTGCGAGGGAGTGCGACCGGCATTCCATCAGAGCGGCCTCCTTCGAAAACATGCGGATACACCTGGTTCGGTGCGGGCGGGACGCAGTTCGTTCGGGCATGGCGGAGCGAGAAGTGCTGGTGGAAGGGGATGCGGCCCGCGTGTGGCCTCAGGGGTGGTGTGCACTGCAGAACGAGGTACACGACATTCTCGGGGAGCAATCGAGAATTGCCTGGCGACCTGCGTCCGTCTTATTGCGGGCCGTACTGTCCGTTGGTGGGACATGTAAGTCTCGGTAGCAGATTGGATCAAAACATGGATTGGTTATCGAAATCAATAGGGTGTCTCCGATTCGGTTTGGCCCGGATAAGATCACGACCGCATATCGGGCGAGGCGTCGCCCATACCGAAAAGCGTGGCCGGAAAGGGGGTTCGGAGGATACGGCGGTGAAGGGGAGGGGCTATGGGGAGGGCCATATCTGTGTTTGTCCCATTTGGATAATTCATCATGAATTGTCATCGCGTTCTATTGGGCCCCTGGGCGGCCGGGGTGCGGCTCGGATTTACGGGGTGACTTCTGCGCCCGGCCGGGCGAGACTGGCCACAGGAGATCACTCAGGGGGAGTTCCATGTCACGCCGTACCTTCGTCGCCTCGGCCTTCCTGGCCGTCGTGCTCTGCGCCATCGGGTGCACGGGCGGCGCACCGGCCCCGCAGGCGCCCACGCGTACGGCCCCGGTGCTCTACCAGACGGCCGACGAGATCAGGCGGACGGTGGCCAGCCTGCGCCAGGTGAACGACCACCCGCTGTACGAGATGACCTTCCACGGCGGCTACAACGCCGAGACGCCGCTCAGCCAGGCCGAACTCGAAGCCGCGCCCGGCGGCGGCTGGGCCTGCTCGCTGTTCGTGCGCGACGGCGAGTTCGGCCGCAACTTCGACTGGGACCCCAACCCGGCCCTGATCGTGCACAACGACCCGCCAGGACGCGACTACGCCTCGGTCTCCATGGTCGACGCCTTCTACGTGCTCGGCTCACGCGCCCCGGCCGACCTGAGCGACCCCGGCGTCAGGCGCAGGCTCGCCCACGCCGTGCTCTCACCCTTCGACGGGCTCAACGAGAAGGGCCTCGCGGTCGGCCTCGCCTCCGTGCCCGACACCGGGCTGCCCGCCAGACGGCCGAACCGGACCGCCGTCAGCAGTGTGCGCGTCATCAGGCTGCTGCTCGACCGTGCGGCCAGCGTCGAGGAGGCCGTCGCCCTCATGCGCGACCACGACATCGACTTCACCGGCGGGCCGGTCGTGCACTACCTGATCGCCGACGCCTGGGGCGAGTCGGCCGTCGTGGAGATGTCGGACGACGGCGTCGAGGTGATCGAGGACAGGGTGCTGACCAACTTCACCATGAACGCCACCACGACCGAGCAGCGCATGCGCGACGACAGGTACGCCACGCTGACCAAGGGACTCAACACCGAGGCCACCGGCTTCGACCTGCTCCAGCGGGTGGCCCAGGGGCACACCCGCTGGTCGGTGCTCTACGACCTGCAGGCAGGCAAGGCGCGCCTGGTCACCGGACAGCGCTGGGACCGGGTGCACACCTTCTCCATCGGCTCGGTCAGTTCGCCCGGCTGACCGTCGACATGTTGAAGTCGGGCACCCGCACGGGCGGCATGACCGTGCGGTTGAAGTAGTCGTTCCACTCACGCGGCAGCGTGCGCTCGCTCGCCCCGACCTCGCTCAGGCGGCCCAGCAGGTCGACCGGGCTTTCGTTGAACCTGAAGTTGTTCACCTCGCCGACGACCTCGCCGTGCTCGACCAGGTAGACGCCGTCACGGGTGAGCCCGGTCAGCAGCAGCGTCTGCGGGTCCACCTCGCGGATGTACCACAGGCACGTCACCAGCAGTCCGCGCTCGGTCGAGGCGATCATCTCCTGCAGCGACCTGCCGCCCTCGGGGCCCTCCATGATCAGGTTGTCGATCGCGGGCGTCACGGGCGCGCCCGCGAGTTCGGCCGAGTAACGCGTGTGCCGCAGCGCCGTCAGCCTCCCCTCGCTGATCCAGTCGGTCGCGGGCAGCGGCAGGCCGTTGTCGAAGACGGAGCTCTCCCTGCTGGGCGCGTGCGCCACCACGAACGGCGCCGCCTCGATCCCCGCCGCCGCCGGGTCGCTCGCCAGGCGCAGCGGGATCGCGGCGAGCCTCTCGCCCACCTTCGTGCCGCCGCCCGGCCTGGAGAAGACCGTGCGCCCGTCCAGCGCGTCACGCGCGCCCGCAGACCAGTACAGGTAGATCATCAGGTCGGCGACCGCGCTGGGCGGCAGCAGCGTCTCGTAGCGGCCGGCGGGCAGGTCGATGCGCGTCTTGGCCCACTCCAGGCGCTGGGCCAGCGTCTGGTCCAGCGCCGCCACGTCCACGTCGGTGAAGTCCTTGGTCGCCACCCCGGTCCAGGCCGAACGCTTCATGTCGGGCGACTTGGCGTTGAGCTCCAGGCGGCCCGTCGGCTGGTCGTGGCGCAGCCGCATGCCGCGCGAGGAGCCGACGAACGTCGTCGTCAGCACGTGCTCGGCGAAGCCGTACAGCTTCCTGTCTCCCGCCTCGGCGGCGGCGAACGCCTCGCCGAGCGCCGGGGCGAAGCTCGTGAACACCGCGATCGAGGTCGGGACGACGGGCGCGTCCCAGTCGGCGGCCGGTTCGCCGCCTTCGAGCAGCGGGCGCGCGTCCTCGGCGGGCGAGGACTCACGCGCCGCCCGGTCGGCCGCGGCCACGATCCCGGCCACCTGCTCGGCGCGTACGGCGGCGCGCGACACCACGCCCACTCCCTGGCCGGCGATCGAGATCACCGTCAGCCGGGAGGAGCGCGAGACGCCGTTGGTGGTCAGCGTGTTGCCCGCGAAACGCAGGTTGGCGCTGGAACCCTCGTCGACGACGACCACGCAGTCGTCGGCCGTGGACAGCGCGAGGGCCTGCTCGACAAGCTCCTGAGGCTTCACTACTTGCCACCCTCCTGCACGGTGTTGAGAATGCGCACGCCGCGGAACAGAGCCGAAGGACAGCCGTGGCTGACCGGCGCCACCTGGCCCGGCTGGCCCTTGCCGCAGTTGAAGGCGCCGCCCAGCTCGTAGGTCTGCTCGCCGCCGACGGCCTCCATGGAGCCCCAGAAGTCGGTCGTGGTCGCCTGGTAGGCGAAGTCGCGTACCTGGCCCTTCAGCTCGCCGTTCTCGACGGCGTAGGCGCGCTGGCCGGTGAACTGGAAGTTGTAGCGCTGCATGTCGATCGACCAGCTCTTGTCGCCGACGATGTACAGGCCGCGCTCGACGCGCGAGATGAGCTCCTCGGTCGAGGGGCCGCCTTCGGCCGCCTTGAGCGAGACGTTGGCCATGCGCTGGATCGGCATGTGGCCGGGGGAGTCGGCGAAGGCGCAGCCGTTGGAGCGGCCGAACCCCTTCATCTCGGCCATCCGCCTGTCGAGCTGGTAGCCGGTCAGCACGCCGTCCTTGACGATGTCGAAGCTCCGGGTCTCGGTGCCCTCGTCGTCGTAGCCGATCGTGGCCAGGCCGTGCTCGACCGTGCGGTCGCCCGTCACGTTCATGACGGGCGAGCCGTAGACCAGCTCGCCCAGCTGGTCGAACGTGGCGAAGCTGGTGCCGGCGTAGGCCGCCTCGTAGCCGAGCGCCCGGTCCAGCTCGGTGGCGTGGCCGATCGACTCGTGGATGGTCAGCCACAGGTTCGACGGGTGCACGACCAGGTCGTGGTCGCCTGCCGTGACCGAGGGCGCGGCCAGCTTCTCCGCGAGCAGGCCGGGCAGCGCGGCGAGCTCGGCGGCCCAGTCGAAACCGGTGCCGGTGAGGTACTCATACCCCCGGCCCGCCGGAGGCGCGATCGTCGACATGTCGTCGAACCTGTCGCCCGCCGTCTTCATCGCGTTGAGCACCGGATGCACGCGCACCCGCTGCTGGGTGGTCACCGTGCCCGCCGTGTCGGCGTAGAACTTCTGCTCCTTGACCTGCATGAGCCTGGCCGAGACGTGGTCGGCCCCCTTGAGCAGCTCGCCCGACCAGTCGGCCAGCAGCGCGACCTTCTCCCGCAACGCGACCTCGAACGGGTCCACCTCGTAGGAGGAGACCCAGGTGACGTCGGCGTGCACCGGCTCGGGCGCCAGGGTGATCGGCTCCCGGTTGACCGCTGCGGCGAGCGTGGCCACGGCCACCGCCTCCTCGGCCACCAGCGCCGCCGCCTCGGGCGTCAGCACCAGCCCCGAGGCGAACCCCCAGGTCCCGTTCCTGATCACGCGTACGGCATAGCCGAGGTCGTCGGCGTCGACGGAGCCTTCGAGTTTGGCGTCGTAGAGGCTCAGGTTCTCGGCGCGGACCCGCTCAAGGCGGAAGTCGGCGTGCTCGGCACCGAGGTCGCGGGCGCGCTGTAGCGCGGCATCCGCCAGCTGCCTGAGCGGCAGCGCTAGGAAGTCGTTGTCGATCTGGCGCATACCGACGATCCTAGACCTGTGATCTTGTATCCCCTGGACAAGGGCATACCCGCCGGTAGGCGATAGCGTCGCTTCCCATGGCACGCTCTGTACTCGTCACCGGCGGCAATCGCGGCATCGGCCTCGCGATCGCCCGAGACCTCGCGGCGGCGGGCGACGCCGTCGCCGTCACCTATCGCTCGGGAGAGCCCCCCGAGGGGCTGTTCGGCGTCCGATGCGACGTGACGAGCACGTCCGACGTGGACGCGGCGTTCGACAAGATCGAGGCCGAGCACGGTCCCGTCGAGGTCGTCGTCTCCAACGCGGGCATCACCAAGGACACCCTGCTGGCGATGATGAAGGAGGAGACCTTCACCGACGTCATCGACGCCAACCTCACCGGCGCCTACCGCGTCGCCAAGCGGGCGATCCGCCCCATGATGCGGCTCAAGCGCGGCCGGATCATCCTCGTCTCCTCGGTCATCGCCATGCTCGGCCAGGCGGGCCAGTCCAACTACGCCGCCTCCAAGGCCGGTCTGATCGGCTTCGGCCGCTCCCTGGCCCGTGAGTACGGCTCGCGCGGTATCACGGTCAACATCGTCTCGCCCGGCTTCGTCGACACCGACATGACCGCCGACCTCGACACCGAGGCGATCGTCAAGAACATCCCGCTGGGACGGCAGGCCTCGCCCGCCGAGGTCGCACGCGTCGTGCGCTTCCTGGCGAGCGAAGACGCCTCCTACATCACCGGGGCCGTCATCCCGGTCGACGGCGGCCTGGGAATGGGGCACTGACACATGGGAATCCTCGAAGGCAAGCGCATCCTGGTCACCGGGGTGCTCACCGACGCCTCCATCGCCTTCTCCGTGGCCAAGCTGGCCCAGGAGGAGGGCGCGACCGTCGTGCTCACCGGCTTCGGCCGGATGTCGCTCGTCGAGCGCATCGCCAAGCGGCTGCCCGAGCTGCCGCCCGTGCTCGAACTCGACGTGCAGAACACCGAGCACCTCGAATCGCTGGCCACCAGGATCGGCGAGCACGTCGACGGCCTCGACGGCGTCGTGCACTCCATCGGCTTCGCGCCGCAGACCGCGCTCGGCGGCAACTTCCTCAACACCACGTGGGAGGACGTCGCCACCGCGGTGCACATCTCCACCTACTCCTACAAGTCGCTGGCCGTGGCCTGCCTGCCGCTGATGAAGGCGGGCGGCGCGGTCGTCGGACTCGACTTCGACGCCACCAAGGCGTGGCCCGTCTACGACTGGATGGGCGTGGCCAAGGCCGGGCTGGAGTCGTGCAACCGCTACCTGGCGCGCGACCTCGGCGCCCACGGCATCCGCGCCAACCTGGTCGCCGCCGGGCCGCTGCGCACGATGGCGGCCAAGTCCATCCCCGGCTTCAAGGAGTTCGAGGACAGCTGGCCGGCGAAGGCGCCGCTGGGCTGGGACCTCGCCGACACGGTGCCCGCGGCCAAGGCTGTGGTGGCGCTGCTGTCGGACTGGTTCCCGGCTACCACGGGTGAGATCGTGCATGTCGATGGTGGGGTGCACGCGATCGGGGCTTGAGCGGGGGCTGGGGTCGGCTCTGCGTCTTGGGTGCTTGGTGGGCGCCGTGGCCGTGTGAGGTGTCACTGGAGGGGGCGACTCATTCCGTTGGGAGCTCTGGGAGCGCCCGACGGAATGGGGTTGGCGTCGGCCACGGCGCCGCGTTCGCGCAGGTCGTGCTGGGGGCTGGCTTGTTCTTGTGGAAGCTCTGAGTGGCGCTGCGCCTCCGTAGCGCTTTGCCCCTTTCGTGCTTGTGTGTTGTGCTTAATGTGCTGTGTCAGGCCAGGCGGTGACGGCCGCCGCTCACGCGGATCGGCTCGAACGGGATCGACTCCCCTTCCTCGGCGCCCCGTCTGGCCTGCACGATCCTGGCCGCCAGGATCGCCGCGACCAGCAGTCCGGCCGTCAGGGCCGTGCCCAGCGGGTCCGAGCCGTCGCCCGGCCGTACCAGGCGCTGGCCTCTGACCTGGCCGGTGAGCTGGTCGGCCAGGGGGAGCGGGAGCAGCAGGTCCACCCTGGCGTCGTCGAGTTCGGCGACGGGCTCGTCGGCGATGAGCTCGGTGGTGGTGCTGTCGAGTGAGTGCGGCTCGGTCGGCGGGGGAGTCGGTGTCCTGTCGTGGCTCACCGCTGCGCCGTCCTCGTCCTGCCCGACCCGGCCTCGCTTGCGCTTGCCCGGAGGCTGCGACGGGTCGGCCGAAGGCCTGGGGCGCTCCGACGTCGTCGCGTGCGGGCCCTGGGCCTCGTCCACCTCGGTCGGGCACTCCACCAGGGGTAAGCACACCTCCTCGAACGGAGGCAGCGGCAGCACGCCCTCCTGGCCCTGTCCCGGCGTCGGCGAGGGCGTCGCGCCCTTGCCCTTGCCCGGCTTCCCGTCCTTGCCCTTGCCGACCTCGCCGACGGTGTCCAGGACGGTACCCGTCGCGGTGTCGAGGGTGTTGGTCACCGGCGAAAGCGTGTTGCCGGTGAGCTCGTCGACCACGTCCGTCACACCGCCCACGACCCTGCACAGCGGATCGGTCAACGGAGCCAGCAGACCGCCCCCCTGACATTCGTGAACCCTGGCCAGCGCCGGCCCGGCGGTGAGGGGGACCGCAGCCAACGCCATTGCCAGCACACCTGCCGAGATCGCAGACCTTCGGCGGCCTTTCCCCATCCGTGCCCCTCCCGAGTCGCTCTATCAGGGCCCCAGCATTGTTGAGACGTCCGCGTTTTCCGGGGAAAGTTGCGATTCGGTATCGACTAGTGATACGCGAGTCCCGCTCTCGTTCACCGATACCTTGTTGTGATCATTACACGGTAACGCGGGAGGGTTTTAGGGAGATAGGGGCGGAGGTGCAATTGGTCGATCTGGGGGCGATCTGGGAGGGCGATCTGGAGGGTGGGGGTTTTGGGGTGGCTGGTCTGGGGTGCGGTGAGTTATCCGGGTTTGTAGTTGGCGCGGTGAGTCGTGGTCCGGGTGGGTGGTCAGTCGAGGGTGGAGACGTCGTCGAGGGCCTCGCGGATCTCCCGGGGCAGTTTGAGGTCTTCCGACAGCAGAATGGCGGCCAGTTGCGTATGTGTGCGCGCACCCACGATCGCGGAGGAAACGCCCGGCTGGTCGCGTACCCAGGAAAGGGCCACCGAAAGCGGTGAAACGCCGAGCCCCTCGGCCGCGGTCGTCACCGACTCCACGACCCGTCGCGAGCGCTCGTCGAGATATGGGCGTACGAAATCGGCGAAATGCGGCGTCGCCGCCCGTGAGTCGGCCGGGATCCCCGTACGGTACTTCCCGGTCAGTACGCCGCGTCCCAGCGGGGACCACGCCAGTACGCCCGCTCCCACGTGCTCGGCGGCAGGCAGGACCTCACGTTCCGGATCCCTGGCGAGCAGCGAGTACTCGACCTGCGTCGCGCTGATCGGGATTCGTCCGGGCACCGCCCGCTGGGTCACCGCCGCCGCGGCGAGTTGCCAGCCCGTGTAGTCGCATACCCCTGCATAGTGTGCGCGTCCGGATCCCACGATGGCGTCCAGCGCCGCGAGCGTCTCCTCCAAGGGGACCTCGGCGTCGTAGGTATGCAACTGCCACAGATCCACACAGTCCAGACCGAGCCGCGACAGGGAGGCGTCGACGGCCGCGATCAGATGCCGCCGCGACGCGTCCCTGGGACGGCGTCCCGCCGGGGTCAGCACCGCCTTGGTGGAGATCACCACCTCGGACCTGGCCACGGTGTCACGCAACAGCCGCCCGATGAGCCGCTCGGAGTCGCCTCCCGTGTACACGTCCGCCGTGTCGATCAGCGTCCCGCCCGCCTCCACGAACGTACGCAACTGCGCGCCCGCGTCTTCGGCGTCGGTGTCACGCCCCCACGTCATCGTGCCCAGTCCAAGGCGGGACACCGACAACCCGCTCCGCCCGACATACCGCTGCTCCATGATCCGGCCAGGGTACCGGTCGGGGGGTTGAAAGCCGGGGAGGCACACAGGAGGGTGGGCATGTCGGGGGGAGGGGGCGGGGGGCGCGGGAGGGGTTGGGGAGGAGGCGGGGGGTGTGGGGGATTTGGCTGGTGGGGGTGGGAGGGGGGACGAGTCCAGGGCCAACCGCGCATTCCCGACGTCAGCCGCATGGCACCAGGCAGGCGTCAGCTGCGTGGCGCCACGCATTCGCCTGCCCACATCCTGCTTCCTGCGCTCTGCCTCCTGCTTCCCGCGCCCTGCTTCCTATGCTCTGCGTCCCCGCCCTGCTTCCTACCCCCCGCATCCCGGGCTCTGCTTCCTATGCTCTGCGTCCCGCGCTCTGTGTCCTCGCCCTGCTTCCTACGTCCCGCGTCCTGCGCCCCGCGTCCTACTTCCCGCGCTCTGCGTCCTACTTCCTGCCCCCGCACCCTGCGTCCTGTTTCCCTCCTCCTGAATTCTGCGCCCAGCGACTATGCCGACGCCGGGCGGTTCGGCGCGGGATGTCAGGGGGAGGGGGTTGGTGCGCAGGGCGTGAGCAAGGGCTGGCGAGCGGCGTACTAGGGAGAGCGGCATCTCAGGGGCGCGCTGAGGCTGGGGAGCGGTCCGTCAGGAAGCGGTGTGTCGAGGAGGGCGGCGTGTCAGGGCTGCGCTGAGGCTGAGGAGCGGTGTGTCAAGAAACGGTGTGTCAGGAAGTAGTGGGTCAGGGGCGTGGTGGGTGGGGTTCGCCGGAGGCGGGGCCGTGTTGTGGTGGTCCTGCCTCCGGCGAGTCCCGCCGAGTCGATTCCTCCCACGTGATCGATTCAGGCGTTCACCCGTAGTGCACTTTTCCTCCGTGTGCGGTGTGTCACCCATACCGATCGTCCATACCGCTGTCCACAGGCCAGGTCGTTGTCCTACTCGTTGTCCACAGGCTCGCTCCGTGCCGCTCGTTTCGCGTTTTCCCGCCGTACCCTTGCCTGTGTGACCACGCTCATCCTCGCCCGACACGGGCTGACCGAGCTCACCGGACCTGTGCTCGCCGGGTGGACTCCCGGTGTGCACCTGAGCGAGCCCGGCAGGGCGCAGGCCAAGGCGCTGGCGCAGCGGCTCGGGCACGTGCGGCTCGACGCCGTCGTGTCCAGTCCGCTGGAGAGGTGCCGCGAGACCGCCGAGGCGGTGACCGACGGGCGCGACGTTCAGGTGCGGATCGACGACCGGTTCGGCGAGTGCCGCTACGGCGACTGGACCGGTCGGCCGCTGAAGGATCTCGCCAAGGAGGACCTCTGGCGGGTGGTGCAGACGCATCCCAGCGCGGCGGTCTTCCCGGGTGGGGAGGCGCTGGCCGACGTTCAGCATCGCGCGGTCGCGGCCGTGCGGGAGTGGAATGCCACACTGGGAGATAAAGGCGTCTACCTGGTCTGCAGCCACGGAGACGTGATCAAGGCCATTGTTGCCGACGCCTTGGGCCTTCATTTGGATCAATTCCAGCGAATCACCGCAGATCCCGCCTCCGTCACCGTGATTCGCTATACCCTCTTGCGCCCCTTTGTCATCAAACTCAACGATGTGGGGGAATTGCGGCTTCCGGAGGATTCGGAGGACAAAGACGGGGGAGAAAACTCCACCGGGAGCGATGCCGCCGTGGGCGGCGGACCCGGGACCACGTAAGGTCGGGCTATGCCGGTCTTCGACTACGACCCACCAGACAGGTTCGTGGCCGGTGCCATGGGGCAGCCGGGGGCGCGAGCGTTCTATCTGCAGGCCCGGGGTGCCGGCAGACTGACGACAGTAGGGCTGGAGAAGTTCCAGGTCGCCGCGCTCGCGGGCAGACTCGAAGAGCTTCTCGACGAGGTGCTCCGCCGCAGTGGCGGCACCGCCGCGGTGCCCGCGGTGGCACCGGTCGATCTGGCCGACGACGGTCCGCTCGAAACACCGCTCGACGAGGACTTCCGGGTGGGCACGATGGCGCTCGCCTGGGATCCGGAGACGGCAAGGGTCGTCATCGAGGCCCAAGAGGTAACGGACGAGGGCGACCTGGACGCCTCCGAGCCCGCCGTGCTGCGGGTGCGGATCGCGGCCGGGGTGGCCAGGGCGTTCACCGCCAGGGCGCTGCGCATCGTGTCGGCGGGCAGACCACCGTGCCCGCTGTGTGCTCAACCCCTCGACGCCGAGGGGCATGTGTGTGTTCGATTGAACGGCTACCGCGGGGGTGATGACGCGCGATGAGTGCGCCTGAGAGCGAGCCGGTTGCGCCACCGGGTTCGCTGGACGACGCTAGTGCGCTGCGTTTGCTCAAGGAAGGGCGTCTGGAGGTCGCCGGCCGTCTGGTCGAGGCGAGCAACATGACGCTCTACTGCTCGGTCAGGCTCGGCACCCTGACCGCTGCCTGTGTCTACAAGCCCGTACGCGGGGAACGGCCGTTGTGGGATTTCCCCGACGGTACCCTCGCCGCCCGGGAGGTGGCGGCCTTCGAGGTCTCGGCGGCCACGGGGTGGCGTATCGTCCCTCCGACCGTCTATCGCGACGGCCCGTTCGGTCCCGGCATGTGTCAGTTATGGATCGACACCGACCATGAGGTCGACCTCATGGGCCTGGTCCGCAGCCGCCACCCGGCGCTGCGTCGTATGTCGGTGTTCGACGCCGTCGTCAACAATGCCGACCGCAAGGGCGGCCACCTGCTCCCGCTCCCCGACGGCCATGTCTACGGAGTGGACCACGGCGTCTGCTTCTCCGCCGAGGACAAACTCCGCACGGTCCTGTGGCAGTGGCGCGGCAAGACCCTGTCGCGCGAAGCCGTAGGCGTCCTGGCCCGATTGGAACGTGACCTTGAGTCCGGCGCCCTCGGCCGCCGCCTGCGCGAACTCCTGACCCTCGCCGAGGTGGAAGCCACCTGGACCCGAGTCCGCCGCCTCCTCGACACCGGCACCCATCCGTACCCGTCCGAGGACTGGCCTGCGATTCCCTGGCCACCCATTTAGCGGTCGGTGCGAGGCCGACCCTTGAAGGACTGCGTTACGTACGGCGATTGGGGGGCGGTTGGTCGGGTGAGGCTATGTTTGCCGTATGTGTACGGTTGTTGTGCGAGTTGGGGAGGAAGGCGCGCTGCTGGGCGTGCGGGATGAGTTCGTAGGGCGGCCTTGGGAGGGCCCCGGGGGGCATTGGGCGGACTATCCCGGAGTGCTTGGTGGGCGGGACTTGCAGGCTGGGGGGACTTGGCTGGCGGTCGATCCTGCGAGGCGGCGGGTCGCGGCCCTGTTGAACGGGGTGGGGCGGCTTGCGCCTGAGGAGGGGCGGATCTCGCGGGGTGAGTTGCCGTTGCGGGCTGTTGCGGCTGGGGGGCTGCCTGAGCTCGAGCTGGAGCGGTACGACCCGTTTCATCTGGTGATCGTGGATGAGGTACAAGGGCGGAGCCGTGGGCGGATGTGGAGTTGGGACGGCGTGCGGCTTGCCTCGGTGGAGCTGGGGGAGGGGACGCACATTGTCGTCAACACCGGGCTTGATGATCTTGACAGTCCTCGGGTGCGGGAGTTCGCGCCTCGGGTGGAAGAGGCGGAGGGGGCGGAGGACTGGCGGGGGCTGACGGCCGGCGAGGCGTCGAGTGCGCCTGAGGCGTTGATCATTCGGCATGAGCTGCCGGATGGGCGGGTGTTCGCTTCGCTGTCGGCCTCGCTGGTGACGTTGGGCGATGGGGCGGTTGGGTACGAGTTCAGCGGGTTGGGTGATCGCGACGAGGGGTGGGCGGACGTGATCTGAGGGAGGCCTGCGATGGGGCTGGGATTGCTTTAGGGGTCTTTTGTGGGCTTTCGCGGGCTTTTGTGGGCCTTTAGGGTGGCTGGGGTCGCCTGGGGTGAGCGAGGGGGCGGGGCTGTCGCCATCCAATGACTCCGCATCACCCCAATGACGCTCCGTGTCGCTCGGAAGGCAACAACTATCCAAACGCCCCATCTCGTCCCACCGGGCGGGATGCCTCTCTGGCGGTGCTCGCCCGAGGGTGACTGATAGCTGTCGTGCGCCTGGAGACCTGAAGCGCTCGGATCCTCCAACAGTGAGACGACCGCGGCGGATGGGGGCGTGTGAGGAGAAGGCGTTGGCGGTGGGCGGGGCGGAGGTGAGGTGTCCTGGGTGGCTGTTCTTGAGTGGGCGGCGTACGGGTGACGTCATGCGTGGTGAGGGCGATGTGCTTGGTGGGCGGGCATGCATGGAGAGAGCGATGCGCTTGGTAGGCGGGTATCCGTGGATGTTGTTGTGTGCGGGCCGGTAGTGCGTCGGGTGAGCGCCTGCTCGGGGCGTGGGGTGATTTGTGGCAATATGAGGCGCTTGGCGAGTGTAAGGGCGGGGATTGGCGGGATTGTTTGTTGGTTGTGTGGGGTGTTAGGGGTGGGGAGGCTTTTGGGGTGGTGGGGTGGGGTATACCCGGGTGATCGGTAGTCTGGGCGCTGGATAGGCTGGGTGTATGCGATCGTGGTCTGCCCCGAATGTTCCGGATCTTCCTGGCACTGGTGTCGCGCTGCGGCTCTATGACACGGCCGCGCGGCAGGTACGCCAGAGCGATCCCGAGGGTACGGCTCGTATCTACGTGTGTGGCATCACGCCCTACGACGCGACGCATCTCGGGCATGCCAATACGTACCTGGCGTTCGACCTCGTGCAGCGCGTATGGCTGGACGCCGGGCTGGAGGTGCACTACACGCAGAACGCCACGGATGTCGACGATCCGCTCTTGGAACGCGCCGAGCAGACAGGCGTCGACTGGCAGGAACTGGCCGAGCGGGAGATCGAGCTGTTCCGCACCGACATGGAGGCGTTGCGGATTCTGCCGCCTCGGGAGTACGTCGGGGTGACCGAGGTGATCGACCAGGTCGTCCAGCTGATCACCGACCTGGAGGGCAAGGGCGTCGTCTACGACCTTGACGGCGACATCTACTTCTCGGTCGCGTCGGCGCCCAAGTTCGGCGCCGTCTCCGGGTACTCCGAGCAGGAGATGCTCGCCCTCTTCGGCGAGCGCGGCGGCGATCCGGACAGGGCGGGCAAGCAGCATCCGCTCGACTGGCTGCTCTGGCGGGCCGAGCGGCCGGGCGAGCCGTCGTGGCCTTCGCCGTACGGGCAGGGGCGGCCGGGGTGGCACATCGAATGTACGGCGATCGCGCTGTCGAATCTTGGGGCGGGGTTCGATGTGGCGGGGGGCGGGTCCGACCTGATCTTCCCTCATCACGAGTGTGGTGCCTGCGAAGGGCATGTGGTGACCGGGGAGTGGCCGTTCGCCAAGTTCTACACGCATGCCGGGATGGTCGGGCTCGACGGCGAGAAGATGTCGAAGTCGCGGGGCAATCTGGTTTTCGTGTCGAAGTTGCGGGCACTGCACGACCCGATGGCCGTACGGCTGGTCCTGCTGGCGCATCACTATCGTGAGGATTGGGCCTATACCGCCGACCAGCTCGCCGCAGCCGAAGCCCGGCTGACCGCCTGGCGGGCCGCCGTGGCACTCGACGCCGCGCCGTCGGCCACCGCCCTGCTGGCCGAGGTACGCGAGCGCATGGCCGACGACCTCGACACGCCTGGAGCACTGGCAGCCATCGACGCCTGGGTGAAGCAGGCGAGGGAGAGCAGCGCCGACAGCGCAGCTGCTTTCCCGGGTGGTACGCCTGTGGGGGCCAGCGCGGGCAGCATGATCGGCGCGGATGGCGCGGATGGCGCGGATGGCGCGGATGGCGCGGATGGCGCGGATGGCGCGGATGGCGCGGATGGCGCGGATGGCAGGGCTGACAGGGCTGGAGCGGTCAGTGTGGCTGGCGTGGCCGGTGCGGGTGATGTGGTCGTCACGGCTGGTGTCGGTGGCGGTGCAGGGGTTGCGGGTGGTGGTCGGGATGATCTCGATGCTGGGGCGCCGGATCTGGTGCGGGATCTGGTTGATGCTCTGCTTGGGGTCCGTCTCTGACCTTGGGGCCTTTGCCCCTGGGCGTTAGGTCGGGCCGCTTTCAGCGCCACAGGCTGTTTGAGGGCGTGGCTGCGTCGCAGGTTGCTTGGCGGGTGAGTTGGCGTTTCTGTCGCTCATCCTTGCCCGCTCGCCCTTTTGCTCCGCCGCTCGCGCTCATCCTGCTTGCCACCGTGTCGGCACGGCTGGCCCTTCGCTCGGCTGGCCTCCGCTTCGCGGGGCGTCCCGGTGTGGGGGCGTCCCGGTTTGGGGGGCTCGTGGTGATGGGTCCGCGAAGCGTGTTGGGGCGACGTGCCCTTGCTGGCTGGGTGCGGTGAGGCCGTGGTGGGGGTGTGCTGGCGGCGCGATGAGGCTGCGAGACGGCCCTGGTGGCGTGATCGGGCTGCGGTGAGGGTGTGGTGATGGGTGGAATGTGCATGGCGGGCGTAGTGGGCAGAGTTGCGTGGCTTCGTTTGTCGATTGCGGTTTGTCGTTTGTCGCGAGTGTTCGGGATCGGTTGATTCTTGGCGTGCTGCTGGTCTGCGTGCAGGCCGGGGTCTTTGTGCGAGGTGGGCTGCTCGGCCAGAGGCGTCTGCCCAGTCGGAGGCGTCTGCCCAGTCGGAGGCATCTGCTCAGTCGGAGGCGTGGTCCCACCGTGAGGTCTGGGCTCGGAGTCCAGGTTGGTGTGTTTTGACCTGGTGTGCCAGGGCAGTCGGGGCGGGTGGTGATGTTCCCCGGTAGTTCTCCTGGACACGTCATAGGTCGGGATCAAGGCACAGAGAGCCCTCCCCCTGCGAAGTGGGGGAGGGCTCGTACACGGACGAATGGCCCAGCATGACCAGGGGCAGCGGTGTCGGGCCCGGCTCGTACTGGATGGGGGTGGAAGGGGACGAATACCCGCAGCTGGGCGACGGGGTGTGTGACGCCGATGTTGTGGTGGTCGGGGCGGGGATCGCGGGGTTGAGTGTGGCGTGGGAGCTGGTGCGGGCGGGGGCTCGGGTGGTGGTGCTGGAGGCGGGGCGGGTGGCCGGGGGCGTTACGGGACACGGGGGCGGCAAGGTGACCGCATTGCACGGCCTCGTCTACTCACGGCTGAGCGACCAGGAGGGCAGGCTGTACGCCCAGGCGCAGCAGGAGGCTGTCAGGCACGTCGAGGAGCTCGTCGCCGAACTCGGCATCGCCTGCGACCTCGAACGCCGACCGGCCATCACCTACGCCGCAAGCGGCGAGAGCGCACGCCAGGTATGCCTTGAGGCAACAGCGGCGAGACGAGCAGGCCTGCGGGCGGAGTTCACGACAGAACTCACGGGCAAGTCCGGCAGGGAACTCGCCACGGAGCCCGTGGGGGAGTCCAGAACGGGACTCACGAAGGGGCTCAAGCCGGATGCGGGCAGGGAGCACTCCTTACAGCCTCCAAGAGGGGCCAGGGGGGAGTTGGCGGGGAAGTCCGGTGGTGGGCACGCCGGAGAGCTGGCGAGACGGTCCGGTGGAGAGCTTGCCGGAGAGCTGGCGAGGGGGTCTGGTGAAGGGTTCGCCGGAGAATTGGCGAGAGGGGCTGGTGGAGGGCTTGTCGCGGAGCCGGCGGGGGAGCTTGCGACGGCGGGTACTTCAGGTGAGGCCGGTGGAGAGCTCGCGGGGGAGCCCGGGACGAAGTTCGCAGGAGAGTCTGGTGGAGAGCTCGCCACGGAGCCTGCGGGGCAGTCCACGGCGGGGTATACGGCGGAGCCTGGGACCGAGCGTGCCCCGGAACTTGTGGGAGAGGTCGCCGCAGAGCGCGAGGCCGACTCCGGTAAAAAGCGCACCACGGGTGACGTCACGGCGATATGTGCTGAAAAATCCGCCTCCGCACCGCTCGCCTCCGCCTCCGCCTCCGAACCGTCCACCCTCACCTCCCTCGCACCGCCCGTACCTCTCAAGCCGCCTGTACCTCTCGCGCCGCCTGTGCTCACACTCGCAAACCCCGCCCCGCTTCCTCAGCCAACCACGCCCCCCACCAGCCCTCACCCAACAACACCCCCAGCCCACCCTCCCCACCCGACCACGCCCCTCGCCCACCCCCACCAGACAGTATCCCCAGCCTTCTCACCCCACCCGGCAGCCGATCTCGCTCACTTGCCCACCCCAACGGCCCCAGCCCCAGCCCCAGCCCTGGCTTCGACCAAGACCAAGACCAAGACCACGGCCACGGCCACCCCACCCCGCCTCCCCTACCCCACAGCAGGCGCCGTCATAGTCCAAGACCAGCTCCACCTTCACCCTCGAAAGTACCTAACCGCCCTGGCCAGAGCGATCACCGCACGAGGCGGCCGGATCTTCGAACACACCCGTGTCGTAGGTCTAAGGGAGGCGACGCCGTGCCGGGTGATGACCGATGCCGGGCGGGAGGTGTATGCCGCCCATGTGGTTGTCGCCACGCATTATCCGATCTTCGATCGTGCCCTCCTGTACGCCAGGATGTCGCCGCGTCGTGAGCTCGTCGTCGCCGCGCCGATCGCCCCGGACGACGACCCGTACGGGATGTACCTCACCACCGAGGAGGGACGCCGATCGGTCACCACCGCCCCGTACGGCCGGAGTGGGCGGCTGTTGATGGTGGCGGGGGAGCCGTTCAGGCCGGGGGAGGGGCGGGTCGAGGAGAGGTACGCGAGGCTGGAGGCGTGGACGAGGGACAGGTTCGGGGTCGAAGCGGCGTACAGGTGGGCGGCGCAGGACAACTACACGACCGATGGGCTGCCGCTCGTCGGGCGGTTGCAGCCGGGGGGTGAGCATGCGTTCGTGGCGACGGGGTTCGGCGGGTGGGGCATGAGCAATGGGGTGGCGGCGGGTGTGTTGCTGGCCAGGTTGATCGAGGGCAGGACGTTGCCCTGGGCGGGGCTGTTCGACCCGTGCCGTGCGCATCCGGTGCGGGAGGCGGGGCCGCTGCTCAAGGCGCAGGCGGCGGTGGCCGCGCACTTCGTCGCCGACAGGTACGGCTCGGCGGGGGTGGCCGATCTGACGTGGCTGCGTGCGGGGCAGGCCGCGGTCGTCAGGCACAGGGGCAGGCGGTGCGCGGTGTTCCGCGACGAGGCGGGCATCCTGCACGCGGTGTCGGCGGTGTGCGCGCACCTGGGGTGCGTGGTCGGCTTCAACGACGCCGAACGCACCTGGGAGTGCCCCTGCCACGGCTCACGCTTCGGCCTGGACGGCGAGGTGCTGCAGGGCCCCGCCGTCCACCCCCTCGAACGCCTCGACGTCTGAGCCGGGCTTCACCCCCACCGCCGCCACCCCTCCCGCCCGGACGTCCGAGCCCGTCGTCGACACGCTTCCCGGCCCGCCGTCCGAGCCCCTTGTCGCCACTCCTCCCGCCCGGACGTCCGAGCCCGCCGTCGCCACCCCTCCAGCCTCGCCGTCCGAGCCCGCCCTCGACATCCCTCTCGGCATCCCTCCCGCCACCCCTCCCGGCATCCCTTCAGCCTCGCCGTCTCCCCCCGGTGTCACCCGGATCGCCGATGCGCCCCCCGCCTCCACGTACCTGGTCGCCTCGCCGACCGCGACCGCCATGGCCTCCTGGAGGTCGCCGCCGCCGAGCAGGGTCAGTGCCGCGGCCGAGGCGAAACGGGCACCGGCCCCGCAGATGTCGAGACCGGGCGCGTACGCGGGCACCGGGATCCTGGTCAGGGTTCCGGCCTTGGTGGCGAGTACGGCGCCCATGCGGCCGAGTGTGACCGAGACGGCGTCGGCCCGCAGGCGCCGTACGAGCAGGCGTGCGGCCTGGCCCGCGGGCAGGTGCGGCTGGTCGCACAGCAGTCTGGCCTCGGCCTCGGTCAGGGTGACGAGCGCGCATCCGGACCGGGGCGAGGTGCCGCGGGGATGCGGGTCCCACACGACGGTCGCGCCGCTGCGTGCCAGCGGTTCGCGCAGCGACTCGGGCATGCCCCTGCCGTAGTCGGCCACCAGGATCGTGCCCGCCGCCGCGATCGTGGCGGCGGCGAGGCTGCCGGGCTCGGCGGTGATCGCCCGCCCGGAGCCGGTGTCGACGCGTATCAGCGTCTGCCCTCTGGCCCTGATCCGCGTCTTGCACGGCGTGGGACCGTTCAGCGGCAGCCGTACCAGGGTGACCTGGCCTGTGAGGAGGCCGCGCAGGCGCATTCCGGCGGGGTCGTCGCCGATGGCGGTGACCAGGACGACCTCGGCGCCGTCCCTGGCGGCCAGCAGTGCGGCGAGTCCGGCGCCGCCGGGGCGGGCGTGTTCCTCCATGACGTCGACGACGGGTACGGGGGCGTCGGCGGCCAGGCGTTCGGTGACGCCTTCGACGTCGACGTCCAGCAGGGTGTCGCCGACGACGACCAGGGGGCCGGCGCTCACGGCGCGGCCACGGGGAGGCTCATGATGTTTCCTTCGTGTCGGGACATCTATCCGTGCTACCGAGACATCCACTACTCAAACGGTGCAATACGTGAAAAAGGGTAAGGCTCTCGGCAGGAGACGGGAGAGCTTCGTTTGCCCGGCCGGTCGACGGGTAGCCGCGAACGCATGACAGAGCTTCGCGAGGTCGCGGCCGTCCTGTTCGGCCGCGACGGTACGTTGATCGAGAACGTGCCCTACAACCGGGACCCGCGCGAGGTCAGACCGGTGCCGGGCGCGACGGAGGCCTTGCGCGTGCTACGCCGCCTGGAGATCCCGGTCGGCGTGGTGACCAGCCAGTCGGGCATCGCCAAGGGCCTGCTCACACCGGACGAGCTGCACCAGGTCAACGAGCGGGTGGAGGAACTGCTGGGGCCGTTCGACGCCTGGGCCATCTGCGTGCACGACGCGGCCGAAGGCTGTGCCTGCCGCAGGCCGATGCCGGGCCTGCTGCTGCGGGCGGCGGCCGTACTGGGCGTGCAGCCCGAGGACTGTGTGGTCGTCGGCGACGTCACGCCCGACATGCAGGCGGCCAGGGCGGCCGGGGCCAGGGCCATCCTGGTGCCCTCGCCGGACACGCTGGCGAGGGAGCTGACCGAGGCGCCCGAGGTGGCGCGCGACCTGGCCGACGCGGTGAACAGGGCGCTGATCCCGACGCCGAACGCCAACCACCTGGCCCGCAGGGCGCACCGGCTCAGGGTGGCCGCAGGGCTGGCCGCGGCCTGGCCTGCCGACCACCCGGTGCACATCAGCAGGCGCAGGCGCCGGTGAGGCCGCGCAGAGGCTCGGTCGCGGACTGGGCGGACTCGGCCGCCTGCCTGCGCGAGGACCCCGAGCTGTTCTTCCCGTTGTCGCAGAAAGGGGCCGGCCGCGCCCAGGCCGAGGCGGCCAAGGCCGTGTGCCGCCGCTGCAGGGTACGGCGCCGCTGCCTGGACTACGCGCTGAGCTCCGAGCGCATCGACGGAGTCTGGGGCGGCACCTCGGCAGACGAACGCCGCGACCTCCGCGCCGCCATGCGCCCCTGACCCGAAGCTCACACCCTCCGCAGCTCGCACCCTCCGAAGGTCACACCTTCCGAAGGTCACACGCCTGAGCGAACCCGCAGCTCGCACCCTCCGAAGGTCACACCCTCCGCAGCTCACACGCCCGAAAGAAAGCGTTCGCGCTCGTCACGGGGCAGGTGGTCGATGAACAGGATGCCGTCGAGGTGGTCGACCTCGTGCTGGAACACCCTGGCGAGCACGCCGAGCGCCTTGACCGTCACGGGCTTGCCGAACATGTCACGCCCGCGTGCGGTCACCATGTACGCGCGTTCGACCGGTCGCCACCGCCCCGGGGCCGACAGGCAGGCCTCGTCGGCGACTATGCGCCGCTCCGACACCTCGACCCGGGGATTGACGATGTGCCCGGACTTGCCGTCGTAGGAGTAGGCGATCACCCGCACCGGCACGCCGATCTGCGGCGCCGCGAGCCCGGCCCGGCCGCCTCCCGCCCGCATGGTCAGCGTCAGCGACTTCACCAGCTCACGCAACGCCTTGTCGAAGTCGACCACGGGCGCGCACACCTCGCGCAGGACTGGATCGCTGAAATCACGGATGGTCACGCGACGACTCCCGGGCAGCGGACAAGGACAGGTTCAAGATTCCCGGACCCCGCGCCGCCCAACCCCGGTTACGGGAGTGTCGCCACGAGGTCGCACACGGCCGAACGCTCGATGTGAGCGCGCTTGTAGCACAGCGGTAACAGGCGGGACCCCGTGCTGAAACCCCCCGAAAGCACTATCGAACGCATGCCGTTCTCCCCCTGCGATCCGGGCCCCGTGCCGGCCGCGGACAAGATCATGATAGACGACGCCAGGCCGGAAGGACGCGTGTGACAGGCCTCGCCGTGCTCCGGCCTCCGATCGCCGTCGCGCCGGACATGCTGGCCGGGTTCACGGTCGGGGTGACCGCGGCCGGGCGTGCCGACGAGCTCCGCGCGCTGCTCGAACGCCGTGGGGCCAAGGTGGTCGGCGCGCCCGCGATCAGGCTGGCGCCGCTGCCCGACGACACCGCCCTGCTGGAGGCCACCCGGTTCTGCCTGGCCGCGCCGGTCGACGACGTGGTGGTCACGACCGGAGCCGGGCTGAGCGGCTGGCTGGCCGCGGCCGAGGGCTGGGGCCTGCACGACGAACTGACCGGCAGGCTCGCCGCCGCCAGGGTGCTGACCAGGGGCCCCAAGGCCAGGGGCGCGGTGCGGGCGGCCGGGCTCGACGACCACTGGAGCGCGCCGGGCGAGACGATCGAGGAGATCAAGCGGCATCTGCTCGCCCAGGACCTGCGGGGCCGCCGAGTCGTCGTGGTACTGCCGGGCGAGCCGCTGCCCCGGCTGGTCGGCGCGTTGCGTGCGGCGGGCGCGGTGGTCGCCGAGGTGCCGGTGTACCGCTGGCTGCCTGCCGCCGACGACTCCCCGCTGCGGCGGCTGGTCGGGCAGGTCGTCTCGGGAGGCGTCGACGCGGTGGCCTTCACCAGTGCGCCTGCCGTACTGGCTCTGCTGGGGTCGGCGCGGGCGGACGGGGTGGAGCGGGAGGTGCTGGCGGCGTTCGGGGGCGCCGTGGCCGTGGCCTGTGTCGGGGCGCGTGCCGCCGCGCCGCTGCTGTCGCGCGGTGTGCCGGTGCTGCTGCCCGACCGGGCCAGGCTGGGGGCGCTGGCCAGGGTGCTGGCCGAACACCTGCCGGAGTACGGCGTCGCCAGGGTGGTCGCGGGTGGGCATCGGGTGGAGATCAGGGGACATGCCGTACTCGTCGACGGCGGCCTCAAGGCGCTGCCTCCCGCGCCGATGGCCGTGCTCAAACGCCTGGCCGAACGCCCAGGACACGTCGTACCCCGATCCGAACTACGCCTGGTCCTGCCCGGCGGCCCCCTGCGCGACTCGGCCGAACACGCGGTCGAGATGGCGATCACCCGCCTGCGCCGGGCCCTCGGCCCCGCCGGAATCATCGAAACAGTCGTCAAACGCGGCTACCGCCTGGCCTGCTGACCCTTTCACACCGCCTGAAAGGCCCTGTCGTACGGCGGTGCGGTGCCGTACGACAGGGCCTTCGGGCGGTCCTGGCCGCCCCGTACGGCTGAGAGCCGGTGCGAGGAGCGCTCAGCAGTGCGGGGGGTCAGGCGTGCACGGTGTCGAGACGGAGCGAGCGGATGATCTCTTCGGCGCTGTCGTCCCTGGTCGGGCAGGAGTCGGCGCCGATGAACATCTCGTTGTACGCGTGTCGGAAGCAGCCCGCGAGCAGCATGCGCGCACTGGCCATGGGGTCGACGTCGGCCGCCACCCTGCCCAGTTTCTGCTCCTCGGCGAGATAGTCGGCCAGCGGGGTCGTCTCTGCCAGTGGTCCGAGCCCGTTGGCGCGCACGGCCTGTCTGAAGCGGACCGTGACGGTCGGTGAGGTGAAGGCCGGCAGTGCGGCCGACTGGACCTCCAGGTAGTAGTCGATGCCGGACCTGGCGATGGGCAGCAGGTTGGAGTACACGCTGCCCTTTCCCGCCTTCTGCTCCAGCTCGTGCAGGTTCCGCAGCCAGAGCGGGAGCCGGTCTTGAAGGAGTGCGAGAAATGTGTCGACAGATCCGGATTTGGCGGAATAGCCGCTGTCTTTCATGGAAACCGCCATCTCCAGGACGAGGAGCCTCGTGTGCTGGATCCGCTGATGGGGGTCGACGTGCTTGTCCATCGGTGGAGTCGCCATGGTTGCCCTAACGTGCGCAGTCACATGGGTAGGTTCAACGTGGCAGTCGTCATTTTCGACGATGTTATGGAGCTGCGTTTCTCCCGGTTATGGAATCGTTGCGAGTTGGCGTTCCAACTCACCACATTCTGGAACGAGTCCCCGATTATTCACGAAACCATCCGGTAAGGCTGCTAATTACGGCAAATTGCTTTGAGAATATCGCGGGAGCAGGATCGGCCCTGGTCAGGAGGTCGTGGGCCGGAGCATGGCGAAGAAAGCTCCAAGCGATGTGTCCGTGTTCATGGCAATGCGACGGGTCTGGTGGCCCGTGTCCGGCGTCGTGCCGAGGATGGTCAGCCGTCCGTGTCGCGGTCGCGGCGGCGCAGGTAGCGCTCGAACTCGGCCGCTATGGCGTCGCCGCTGGCCTCGGGCAGCTCGGCGGCGTCCTTGCGCTCCTCCAGCTCCTTGACGTACTCGGCGACCTCGCTGTCCTGCGAGGCGAGCTCGTCGACGCCGTTCTCCCAGGCCCTGGCCTCCTCGACCAGGTCGCCCAGCGGCATCGGGATCTCCAGCAGGTCCTCGATCCGGCGCAGCAGGGCCAGGGTGGCCTTGGGGTTGGGCGGCTGGGCCACATAGTGCGGCACCGACGCCCACAGCGAGACGGCGGCCAGGCCGGCGGTGCCGAAGGCGTGCTGCAGCACGCCGACGATGCCGGTCGGGCCCTCGTAGCGGGTCAGCTCCAGGTTGATGGAGCGCGCGAGATCCTCGTCGGTGGCCGCGCCCACGATCGGCACGGGCCTGGTGTGCGGGGAGTCGTTGAGCAGCGCGCCCAGCATGACGGCCAGCTCGATGCCCAGCTCGTGGCAGACGGCCACGATCTCGTCGCAGAACGTGCGCCAGCGCATGTTGGGCTCGATGCCGCGCAGCAGGACGACGTCACGCTCGACACCCGGAGGGCGTGCCACCGAAAGCCTGGTCGTGGGCCACACGATGGACCTGGTCAGCCCGTCGCCCATCTCGACGATCGGCCGGGTGACCTGGAAGTCGTAGTAGTCCTCGGGGTCAAGCGCGATCAGCGGCTCGGCCTTCCACGCGTTCTCGAGGTGCGCGATCACGCCGCTGGACGCCTCGCCGGCGTCGTTCCACCCTTCGAACGCGGCGATGAGCACCGGATCGACGAGCTCGGGGAGCCCTTCGAGCTCGATCACGCGCCGCCTCCTCTCGCTGTAGTACGGCTAGCCTATGCCGTGAGGAGCCGTTTCCGTCACTGACTGGAGACGATCAACCTCCCGCCGAAGACGACGAAAGCGACGTACAACCGCGTGTCCGCCGACGTGATCAGCACATTGCGCTAGGAGCGATATGCGGAGCGCCCGAGGCGCAACCGTGCCGCATATCGGGGCGCACTGGACACACGGGCTTTGGGCGGCAACCGCCGGACGCGATCCGGCACACAGGCCCCGTCGTCCGTCCTCCCGGTCCGCGCGAGTCCCCGCCCGCATGTCATCCCCGCACGCGCGCGTCCCCGCCCGCATGTCGTCCCCGTCCGCATGTCATCCCCGCACGCCTGCCTCGACGATCATCGCCCGGATAAACTGGGTCGATGACAACCCTCCAGAGCTTTCGTCAGGCCATGTCGGATCGGGTGCTGGTCGCCGACGGGGCGATGGGGACGATGTTGCAGGCCCACGAGGTCACGCTGGAGGACTTCGAAGGCCACGAGGGCTGCAACGAGGTGCTCAACGTCACGCGTCCCGACATCGTCGCCGCCGTGCACGACGCGTACTTCGAGGCAGGGGTCGACTGCGTCGAGACCAACACCTTCGGCGCCAACCTCGCGGCGCTCGGCGAGTACGACATCGCCGAGCGCGTGTTCGAGTACTCCAGGGCGGGCGCGCGGGTGGCCAGGGAGTCGGCCGACCGGTGGAGCACCGCCGAGCACCCCCGCTACGTGCTGGGCTCCGTCGGACCGGGCACCAAGCTGCCGACGCTCGGCCACAAGCCCTATGCCGAGCTGCGCGACGCCTACTACGACAACGCCGCGGGCCTGATCGAGGGCGGCGCCGATGCGATCATCATCGAGACGTGCCAGGACCTGCTGCAGGTCAAGGCGGCGGTCGTGGGCGCCAGGCGGGCCATCGCCGACGCCGGCCGCGACGTGCCCGTCATCGCGCAGGTGACGATCGAGACCAACGGCGCCATGCTGCTCGGCTCGGAGATCGGCGCGGCGCTCACCGCGATCGAGCCGCTGGGCGTCGACGTCATCGGGCTCAACTGCGCGACCGGCCCGGCCGAGATGAGCGAGCACCTGCGCTACCTGGCCCGCCACTCGCGCGCCAGGCTGTCGTGCATGCCCAACGCGGGGCTGCCGGTGCTCACCTCCGACGGCGCGTACTACCCGCTCGGGCCCGGCGAGCTGGCATCGGCGCACGTGACGTTCGCACGCGACTACGGGCTCTCGCTGGTCGGCGGGTGCTGCGGCACCACGCCCGAGCACCTGCGCCAGGTGGTCGGCGCGGTGCGCGGCCAGGAGGTGGCGCCGAGACGGCCGAGGCCGGAGCCGGGCGCGTCGTCGTTGTACCAGACGGTGCCGTTCCGGCAGGACACCTCCTACCTGGCGATCGGCGAGCGCTGCAACACCAACGGCTCCAAGGCCTTCCGCGAGGCGATGCTGGCGGGCAACTGGGACGAGTGCGTGGAGATGGCACGCGAGCAGGCCCGTGAGGGCGCCCATCTGCTCGACCTGTGCGTCGACTACGTGGGCCGCGACGGGGTCGCCGACATGAAGGAGCTGGCGTTCAGGTTCGCCACCGCCTCGACCCTGCCGATCATGCTCGACTCCACCGAGTCCGCCGTGCTGGAGGCCGGCCTGGAGATGCTGGGCGGCCGAGCGGTCGTGAACTCCGTCAACTTCGAGGACGGCCGCGGCCCCGAATCGCGCTTCCACAAGACGATGACCGCCGTGCGCGAACACGGCGCGAGCGTGGTCGTCATGTGCATCGACGAGCAGGGCCAGGCCCGCACCGCAGGGGAGAAGGCACGCATCGCGGGCGAGACCATCGACGTGCTGACGGCCGAGTGGGGCATGCGGGTGGAGGACGTCGTCGTCGACTGCCTGACCTTCACCATCGCCACCGGCATGGAGGAGAGCCGCCGCGACGCCGCCGAGACGATCGAGGGCATCCGCGAGCTCAAGCGCCGCTACCCGGCCGTGCAGACGACGCTCGGCCTGTCGAACGTCTCCTTCGGCATCAGCCCGGCCGCCCGCATGGTGCTGAACTCGGTCTTCCTCAACGAGTGCGTCAACGCCGGTCTCGACTCGGCCATCGTGCACGCCTCCAAGATCGTGCCGATGTCGCGCATCCCGGACGACCAGCGCCAGGTCGCCCTGGACATGATCTACGACAGGCGGCGCGAGGGCTACGACCCGCTGCAGCGCTTCATCTCCATGTTCGAGGGCGTCGACGTGGCCGCGATGCGGGCGGGCAAGGCCGAGGAGCTGGCCGCGCTGCCGCTGTGGGAGCGGCTCAAGCGGCGCATCGTCGACGGCGAGAAGAAGGGCCTCGAAGCCGACCTCGACGCCGCGCTGGCCGAGCGTCCGGCCCTGGAGATCATCAACGACGTCCTGCTCGACGGGATGAAGACGGTCGGCGAGCTGTTCGGCTCCGGGCAGATGCAGCTGCCGTTCGTCCTGCAGTCGGCCGAGGTGATGAAGGGCGCCGTCGCCCACCTCGAACCCCACATGGACAAGGTCGAGGGCGAGGGCAAGGGCCGTATCGTGCTGGCCACGGTCAAGGGCGACGTGCACGACATCGGCAAGAACCTGGTCGACATCATCCTGTCCAACAACGGCTACGAGGTCGTGAACCTGGGCATCAAGCAGCCGGTCTCGGCCATCCTGGACGCCGCCCAGGAGCAGCGGGCCGATGTGATCGGCATGTCCGGCCTGCTGGTGAAGTCCACGGTCGTCATGAAGGAGAACCTGGAGGAGATGAACTCCAGGGGCATGGCCGGGCGTTTCCCCGTCCTGCTGGGCGGCGCCGCGCTCACCCGCGCCTATGTCGAGCAGGACCTGGCCGGACTGTTCGAAGGCGACGTGCGTTACGCCCGTGACGCGTTCGAGGGGCTGCGGCTGATGGACGCGTTCATGGCCGTCAAGCGCGGCGAGGCGGGGGCGAGCCTGCCGCCGCTGCGCGAGAGGCGGGTCCGGACGGGCGCCACGCTGAGCCGTACCCCCGTCGAGGACGTGCCCGCGCGCTCCGACGTCAGCGTGGCGAACCCGGTGCCGCAGGCGCCGTTCTTCGGGGCGCGGATCGTCAAGGGCATCGCGCTGGCCGACTACGCCGCCTTCCTCGACGAACGGGCCACGTTCATGGGCCAGTGGGGGCTGAAGGCGGCACGCGGCGGCGAGGGGCCGGGCTACGACGAGCTGGTCGAGAGCGAGGGGCGGCCCAGGCTGCGCCGATGGCTGGAACGCATGCAGACCGGAGGCATGCTGGAGGCGGCCGTCGTCTACGGCTACTTCCCCTGCGTGAGCGACGGCGACGACCTCGTCGTCCTCGACCACGACAGCGGCGCCGAGCGCACCCGCTTCACCTTCCCGCGCCAGCGCCGCGACCGGCACCTGTGCCTGTCGGACTTCTTCCGGCCGAAGGACTCCGGCGAGGTCGACGTCGTCGCCTTCCAGGTCGCCACGATGGGCAACCGGGTGTCGGAGGCGACGGCCGAGCTGTTCGCCAAGGACGCCTACCGCGACTACCTGGAGCTGCACGGCCTGTCGGTGCAGCTGACCGAGGCCCTGGCCGAGTACTGGCACGCCCGGGTGCGATCCGAGCTCGGCATCGGCGGCGAGGAGTCGCTCGACGACATGCTCAAGGTCAACATCACCGGCTGCCGCTACTCCTTCGGCTACCCCGCCTGCCCGAACCTGGAGGACCAGGCCCAGCTCTTCGAGCTCCTCGACCCCGGCCGGATCGGCGTGACGCTCTCGGAGGAGTTCCAGCTCCACCCCGAACAGGCCACCTCCGCCCTCGTCACCCACCACCCCGAGGCGAAGTACTTCAACGTCTGACCCCCTTCCCATGACGGCAGGCCAGGGCGAGCACCCCCGCGCGGACGTCGCCCCGGGCCCGTCCAGGACGGCACTCGTGCGCACGTGGCGGGGGAGGGGACGCGTCGCCGTACCAGGAGAAGGGCAGGCGGAGGGCGACCCCGGTACCCCGGCACGCGCGGCGGTGTGCTGGGCTGTCCTACGAGATGACAAGGTAAGGAACGGGGACAAGGTGGACGCGGTTTTCTTCGACATGGACGGCCTGCTGGTCGACACCGAGAAGGTGTGGCTGCAGGTCGAGACCGAGGTGATGGCCAGGCTGGGCGGCGAGTGGTCGCCCGAGCACCAGACGCATCTGGTGGGCGGCTCGATGGAGCGCACGGTCGACTACATGCTCGGCGTCTCCGGCTCCCGGGTGGCGCCGCAGGAGGTGCGGGAGTGGCTGCTCGACGGCATGGTGCGCCGGGTCGGCCTGCACGTCGACGTGATGCCGGGCGCGATCGAGCTGCTGGAGGCGTTGCGTGCCGAGGGCGTGCCGATCGCGCTGGTCACCTCCTCGCTCAAGGAGCTGGCCGAGACGGTGCTCGGGCACGTGGGCCGCGACAGGTTCACCACCGTGGTCACGGCCGACGACGTGAGCCGGACCAAGCCGGACCCCGAGCCGTACCTGACGGCCGCCGAGCGGCTCGGCGTCGAGCCGGTCCGCTGCGTCGTCCTGGAGGACTCGCCCAACGGCGTGGCGGCGGGCACGGCCGCGGGGTGCGCGGTCGTGGCCGTGCCCAGCCTGCTGCCCATCGAGCAGGCGCCCGGCCGTCTGGTCGTCTCGTCCCTGACCGAGGTGTCGGTGGACGTCCTCAGGCGTCTGGTGCCGGGGGAGTAGCGCCCTGCGGGCCGTGCCTCACAGCACGCCGATCAGCTCGCGCACGCCCGCGCCCGTGAGCACGACCGGCCGGTAGCCCTCGGCCAGCAGCAGGCTGGCGGCGATCGTCGCACGCCTGCCGGTGCCGCAGGCGATGAACACCTCACGGTCCCTGTCCAGCTCGGCGGGCACGCCCTCGGTGGCCAGGTCGGGCAGGAAGCGGTGGATCGCACCGGGGATAGAGGAGGCCGCGAACTCGGCGGGCGCCCGCACGTCGAGCAGCTGCTCTCCGGCCAGCCGCTCGGCGAACGCCGCCAGGTCGAGCAGCTCGAACCCGGCCAGGTCGTAGCCGCCCGTGCCTTCGCGTGTCGCCTCGCCCAGCGACGTCACCACGCCGACGACGTCGTCGACGCCGATCCTGGCCAGCTGGGTGATCGCCTCGGCGACGTCCTGACCGGGCTCGGCGACCAGGACGATGGGCGTGCCCCTGGGCACCAGCCAGCCGGTCCAGGTGCCGAAGTCGGCGCGCAGTTCGACGGCGAGCGAGCCGGGCAGCAGGCCTTCGGCCTGACGGGCCCTCGGCCTGATGTCGACGACGTCGGCGCCGTCGGGCAGCACGCCTTCGGCGGCGGCCACGTGCGCGTCCAGCTCGGGCGCGGTCAGCGGCGGCATCGGCCCGACGCCCGCGATGTTGGCCGCGGCCATGTGCGCGTAGAAGGCGGGGATGGGCAGCGGCGTGCCCAGCAGGGCCTGGGCGAACGCCTCCTCGTCCGGGAGCGCCAGCAGCGGATTGCCCTTGAGCTCGGCCCCGATGGTCGAGGTGTGGGAGGCGGCGCCCGAGATCGAGCAGAACGACCCCTCCCCGTGCGTGGGCAGCAGCTCCACGTGCGGGGGCAGCCCCGCCAGCCGGTGCACCGAGCCGTACTGCAGGCCCGCCATGCTCCTGGCCCGGTCCCGGCCGAGCAGGTCGGGCCGCCCGGCCGACGAGACGAGCAGGCTGCCGCCGGAGAAGACGGCCACCGGCTCGCCGTCGATCAGGACGAGGTAGCTGGTGTGCTCGGGCGTGTGGCCCGGCGTGTGCACGGGCCTGACGGTCAGGCCGCGCCCGCCGTCGAGGTCCTCCAGGTGGAAGGCGGGCGTGTGCGGGTAGGCGGGTGCGGCGCCCGCGGGCAGGACCAGCTCACCGCCGCTGCGGCGGGCGGCCTCGACCGCGCCGGAGGCGTAGTCGTTGTGCAGGTGCGTCTCCAGGACGAACCTGACCTCGGCCGAGCGCCGGTCGGCCTCGGCGAGGAACCGGTCGATGTCGCGCTGCGGGTCGACGAGCACGGCTCTGCCGTCGTGCACGAGCAGGTGGCTCTGGTCGCCCAGGCCTTCGGTGCGGATTGAGACGATCTCCATGACGGAGTCCTTCCCAGACATGCATACCCAGGGGGGTATACGGATGACACACGTCCCCCTGGAGGGGGACCGAACCAGAGGACTCGTCGCGCCGAGTCGGGCGGGCCTGTTCGCCAGGGCCTTTGCGCCAGGGGCCTAGGCCAGGGAGAGGAAGAGCTTCTCCAGGGCCTCCTGGCTCATGGGCGGCTCCTCGCCTCTGGCCTGGGCGTCCTGGCAGTGGCGCAGGCCGCTGGCGACGATCTTGAACCCGGCCCGGTCGAGCGCCTTGGAGACGGCGGCCAGCTGGGTGAGCACCTTCACGCAGTCCTCGCCGGCCTCGATCATCGCGATGACCCCGGCCAGCTGCCCGTGGGCCCGCCTCAGCCTGGTGGTGGCGTCGCCGACCATCGTTTCGTTCAGCTCCATGCCCCCAACATACCCCCGGGGGTACAAAACATGCCAATGGCCACCCTGAGACGGCTTGGCGGCGTCCCCTAGGGGGAGATCCGTTCTCTGGGAGGAGAGGGTGCGGCGGCTTCGCGTGCCAGGATGGAAGGCGTTTGGTCGAGATGGAGGGGCGCTCCGCCATGGATACGTTTAGTTCGATCGCCTGGTTCCCGCTGTGCCTGGGGCTGACGGGGGCGGGGCTGGTCTTCAGCTTCCTGCTGCTGCGGCGCAAGGGGGCCGCCGCGGGGCTGCGGCTGGCGGCGTGGTCGCTGCTGCCGATGGCCGCCTATCTGACCGGCGCGCTGGACGCGCTGTGGAAGATCGGCGCGACGGCGGTCGGGTTCGTGACGAGTCTGGTGTTCAATCCGGTCGTGTGGACGGGCGTGGCGCTGGCCGGGCTCGCGGCGGTGCTGTTCGTCGTCTCGGGCGTGCTCAGGTCGCGGGCGGGCGGCGGCGCGGAGAAGAAGGCCAAGCCCGCCAGGCGGGGCGGCGAGGCGGGCGTGCCCGCCCCCTCCGGCGCCCAGGCGGCCCAGCAGCCGGCTCCGCGCGCGGCCGTCCAGCCGAAGAAGAAGGCGGCCGACGACGACTTCTCCGACATCGAGGACCTGCTCAAGCGCCGCGGCATCAGCTGACCCGCATTCCGCCCCTCACGGGGCGGTCGCCTTGGCCCCTCGTGCCATGTCCGGCTCGCCGTCGGGTGGTCATCTCGGCTCCTTGTGTCGCCGCCCCTCACCTGGCGGTCGCCTTCGCTCCTCGTGCCATGTCCGGTCTCACCGCCGGGCATGGCATTTCGCGTTTATCCCTCCGAGCGCGTGGGCATCGTCCGTCACATCTATCCCTCCCGCCCCTTTCGCACCACCCCCTGATCAGTGAATTCATCCCACCTTTGGGGTTACCGGCCAGTGATATGTCACAGGACTGAGACGTAACCGGGACGGCCTCTTGACATTTCTTCCAAGATCAATACGAATGCGTTTCGCGTCAATCACAGTTGAGCCACATAGCGGCCTGAGGGGCTAGTCAGCGCAGCTCAGACCATGGATTCTGCCTCCTGAGACCGCGCACGGCGGTCGCTTGCAAGGAGACGGGCGCAAGGGATCCGGACCGGATACCCGCCCGACGGACAATGTCGTCTGGAACCCAGGGGGCCGCATTGATGGCTGAGCTAAGCGCGGGCATCAACTCGGACAGCACCTTGGTCATGCGGCTTACTGAGGAGGGCGCATGGCCGCACCGCTAGATGTCCCGAGCTCGGCCGAGACGGCCACTCCGGAATCCGTATTGGCGGGAGCAGACCGTAAGGCGATCCAGGGCCGCTCGCTCGGCCAGATCGCCTGGATGCACCTCAAGCGCGACAAGGTGGCGCTGACGGGTGCGGGAGTCGTCATCTTCCTGGTCCTGGTCGCGGTCTTCGCGCCGGTGATCGTGGGCTGGTTCGGGCAGGACCCGAACGAGTTCAACCAGTCGATGATCGACACCTCGACCATGATGCCCAAGGGCGGCACGGGGATCAGCGCGGAGCACCTGTTCGGCCTGGAGCCGCTCAACGGGCGCGACCTGTTCAGCCGGGTGGTCTACGGCGCGAGGATCTCCCTCCTCATCGCCTTCCTGGCCACGATGCTCTCGGTCGTCATCGGCACGATCATGGGTGTCATCGCCGGCTTCTTCGGCGGCTGGGTCGACACCGTCATCAGCCGTCTCATGGACGTCTTCCTCGCCTTCCCGCTCCTGGTCTTCGCGCTCGCCCTGGTGGGTGTGCTGGCCCAGTTCGAGCAGAAGCTGGGGGTGAAGGGCGACACGCTCCGCATCCTGCTGCTGATCTTCGTGATCGGGTTCTTCAACTGGTCCTACATCGCGCGCATCATCAGAGGCCAGACGTTGTCGCTGCGTGAGCGCGAGTTCGTCGACGCCTCCCGCAGCCTCGGCGCCCGCGGGCCGTACATCCTGTTCCGCGAGATCCTGCCGAACCTGATCGCGCCGATCCTGATCTACTCGACGCTGCTCATCCCGACGAACGTGCTGTTCGAGGCCGCGCTGTCCTTCCTGGGGGTCGGCATCCAGCCGCCCACCGCCACGTGGGGCGGCATGCTCTCGGACGCGGTGAAGTACTACAACGTCCCGCACTTCATGTTCTTCCCCGGCATGGCGATCTTCATCACCGTGCTGGCGTTCAACCTCTTCGGCGACGGCCTGCGCGACGCGCTGGACCCGAAGTCCTCTCGCTGACCCTCACCTCACGATGGCCCTAATCCGACAAAGGGGTACTAGTAAATGAAAACGAGATCTGGCCTGGCCCTCGCGGCCACCGGCACGGTCCTGGCCCTGGCACTTGCGGCCTGTGGCGGTGGCGGCGAGGCTCCCAAGCCCGGCGAGACCGCTGCCACGGCGGCCGCTCCCGCGGCCGACGCCTTCAACGCCGGCCTCGAGGCGGTGTTCAACCCTTCCGAGAAGAAGGGTGGCACGCTGAAGATGGCCGTCTCCGAGGACTGGGACTCGGTGGACCCCGGCGACACCTACTACGGCATGTCGTGGAACCTGCTGCGCATCTACGGACGCCCGCTGGTCACCTACAAGGCCGCGCCCGGTGGCGCCGGCCGTGAGCTCGTCCCCGACCTGGCCGAGAGCCTGGGCGTGGCGAGCGACGAGGGCAAGACCTGGACCTACAAGCTGCGCGCCGGTCTGAAGTTCGAGGACGGCACCCCGATCACGTCCAAGGACGTGAAGTACGCGGTGGCGCGTTCCTTCGACAAGAAGACCTTCACGCACGGCCCCTCGTACCTCAACGACTGGCTCGCCTGGCCCAAGGACTTCAAGTCGGTCTACACCACGCCCGACGTGAACCTCGACAGCGCGATCGAGACCCCGGACGACCAGACGATCGTCTTCCACCTCAACCGTCCCTTCGGTGGCTTCGACAACTTCGCCGCCCTGCCGATGACGGTTCCGGTCCCGCAGGCCAAGGACACCGGCGCCAAGTACCGCGACCACGTCGTGTCCTCCGGCCCGTACAAGTTCGAGACCGTCGAGGCCGGCAAGCGCTACGTCCTGGTCCGCAACGACCAGTGGGACCAGGCGACCGACCCCAACCGCAAGGCGCTTCCCGACAAGTACGAGATCGCCCTGGGCGTCAACGCCGACGACATCGACAACCAGATCGCCTCGGGCGACCTGCACGTCGACCTCGCCGGTTCCGGCATGCAGCCGGCCGCGCTCGGCCGTACGATCGCCGACCCGGCGCTCAAGGCCCGCACGGACAACCCCACCGCAGCCCGCACCTGGTACATCGCGATCATGGGTAACGGCGACCTCGCCAACCTCGAGTGCCGCAAGGCCGTGATCTACGCCGCCGACCGCGTCGGCCTGCAGAACGCCTACGGAGGCGAGATCGGCGGCGAGATCGCCGGCAGCCTCATGCCCCCGTCCATCGGTGGCTGGAAGAAGGTCGAGACCTACCCGACCGGCACCGGCGACGCGGAGAAGGCCAAGGCCGCGCTGACCGCCTGTGGCAAGCCTGACGGCTTCGAGACGAACATGACGTTCCGCTCGGACCGCCCGAAGGAGAAGGCCGCCGCCGAGTCGCTGCAGCAGGCTCTGGCCAAGGTCGGCATCAAGGTGACCCTGAAGGGCTACCCGACCTCCGACTACTTCAGCCTCTACGCGGGCAAGCCGGAGTTCACCAAGTCCAACGGCATCGGCCTGGCCACCCACGGCTGGGGCGCCGACTGGAACGACGGCTTCGGCTTCCTGTCGGCGATCGTCGACAGCCGCACGATCCGCGAGTCCGGCAACTACAACCTGAGCATCATCGACAAGGACGTCGACTCGCTGCTCGACGCCGCCTACATCGAGCAGGACGTCGCCAAGCGTGACGCCCTGTACGGCCAGATCGACCAGAAGGTCATGGACGGCGCCTACGTGCTCCCCGCGGTCTACGCCAAGGGTCTGCTCATGCGAGGCAAGGGTGTGACGAACCAGTTCATCACCGGCGCCTTCGACATGTACGACTACACGGCGCTGGGCCTCAGCGAGTAAGTAGTCGGCTAACCGTTCAGCAAGCCAAGGCATAAGGAGGCCGGCCCACGAGGCCGGCCTCCGGAGCCGGGGGAGACTGTGGTCACTTACATCATCCGGCGTCTGATCGGCGCCCTGCTCATGCTCATCGTGGTGAGCATGGTCACGTTCTCGATCTTCTTCGTGGTCCCGCGGATGGCGGGCGCGACGGCCGAGGACTTCGCCAGCCGCTACATCGGCAGAGGCGCGAACGAAGCGACGATCGCACTCACCGCGGAGAAGCTCGGCTTCAACGACCCCGTGGTGACTCAGTACGGGCGCTGGATCAAGGGTGTCTTCCTCGGTTCGGAGTACGACACGGGCGCAACCGTCGAGCAGTGCCCGGCTCCGTGCTTCGGCTACTCCTTCATCACCAACCAGCCGGTCTGGGACGACCTCATCGACCGATTGCCCGTGACCCTGTCGCTGGCTTTGGGGGCGGGGGTCATCTGGCTGGTCTCGGGCGTGGCCGTCGGCGTGCTCTCGGCACTGAGACGTGGCACCTTCTTCGACCGGGCGGCGATGAGCATCGCCCTGGCAGGTGTCTCACTGCCCATCTTCTTCACCGGCATCGTGTCGCTCGTCGTGTTCAGTTACACGCTGGGTATCACGGCGCCGGGCAACTCCTACACGCCCATCACGGAGAATCCCGTCGACTGGGCCTACAAACTGATCCTGCCCTGGGTCACCCTGGCCTTCCTCAACGCCGCCGCCTATGCGCGGCTCACCCGTTCGGGCATGTTGGAGACCATGGGCGAGGACTACATCAGGACCGCGAGGGCCAAGGGCCTGCGCGAGCGTACGGTCATCGCCAAGCACGGCCTGCGCGCCGCGCTCACCCCCATCGTCACGATCTTCGGTCTCGACTTCGGCCTGCTGCTCGGCGGCGCGATCCTCACGGAGAGCACCTTCTCGCTACCGGGCGTCGGCAGGTACGCCGTCCTCGCCATCGGTAAGAACGACCTTCCGCAGATCATGGGCGTCACCATGCTCGCGGCGTTCTTCGTGGTGTTCGCCAACCTGATCGTCGACCTGCTCTACGCGGTCGTGGACCCGAGGGTGAGGCTTTCGTGAGTTTCCTCGAACTCAAGGATCTCAAGATCCACTTTCCGACGGACGACGGTCTGGTCAAGTCCGTCGACGGCCTGACCTTCAGCCTGGAGCGGGGCAAGACGCTCGGCATCGTGGGCGAGTCGGGTTCGGGCAAGTCGGTGACCAGCCTGGGCATCCTCGGCCTGCACAAGGGCGGCCGCGCCAAGATCTCGGGCGAGATCTGGCTGGACGGCGAGGAGCTGGTCGGCGCGAGTGCCGACCACGTGCGCACGCTGCGCGGCAAGAAGATGTCGATGATCTTCCAGGACCCGCTGTCGGCCATGCACCCGTACTACACGGTCGGTCAGCAGATCATCGAGGCCTACCGGGTGCACCACAACGTCAGCAAGAAGGTCGCGCGCAAGCACGCGATCGACATGCTCGGCCGCGTCGGCATCCCGCAGCCGGACAAGCGCGTCGACAGCTACCCGCACGAGTTCTCCGGCGGTATGCGCCAGCGCGCGATGATCGCCATGTCGCTGTCGTGCGACCCCGAACTGCTCATCGCCGATGAGCCGACGACCGCGCTCGACGTGACCGTCCAGGCGCAGATCCTCGACCTCATGCGCGACCTGCAGCGCGACTTCAACGCCGCGCTGATCATCATCACGCACGACCTCGGTGTGGTCGCCGAGCTCTCCGACGACATCCTGGTGATGTACGGAGGCAAGGCCATCGAGTACGGCACGGCCGAGCACATCTTCGAGCGGCCTGAGCACCCCTACACCTGGGGTTTGCTGGGATCCATGCCCCGGCTCGACAGGGAGCCGACCGATCGCCTGCTGCCGATCAAGGGCTCCCCGCCCTCCCTGATCAACGTGCCCTCCGGGTGCGCCTTCCACCCGCGCTGCAACTTCGAGGAGCGCACGGGCGGCAAGGGCAGCACCGAGGTGCCCGAGCTCCTGCAGACCGAGCGCGGCCACCTGGTGCGCTGCCATCTGTCCAGCGAGGAGCGCCGCGGGATCTGGGAGACCGAGATCAAGCCGAACCTGGAGACGTCGTGAAGCAAGAGCCACTGCTGTCGGTGCAGGGCCTGGAGAAGCACTTCCCCGTGAAGAAGGGGCTGCTGCAGCGCCAGGTCGGGGCGGTCAAGGCCGTCGACGGGATCAGCTTCGACGTCGTCAAGGGCGAGACGCTGGGCCTGGTCGGCGAGTCCGGCTGCGGCAAGACCACCACGGGCCGCCTGATCACCCGGCTGATCGAGCCCACCGGCGGCAAGATCGTCTTCCAGGGGCACGACATCACGCACATGTCGCAGGGCCGGATCAGGCCGCTGCGCCGTGACGTACAGATGATCTTCCAGGACCCGTACTCGTCGCTGAACCCTCGGCACACGGTCGGTGCGATCGTCGGTGCGCCCTTCCGGATCCAGGGCATCAAGACCGAGCACGGTATCAAGCGCGCCGTACAGGACATCCTCGCGCTGGTGGGGCTCAACCCCGAGCACTACAACCGCTATCCGCACGAGTTCTCCGGCGGTCAGCGCCAGCGCATCGGCATCGCCCGCACGCTCGCGCTCAAGCCGAAGCTGATCATCGCCGACGAGCCGGTCTCCGCGCTCGACGTGTCGATCCAGGCCCAGGTCGTCAACCTGCTCGAAGACCTGCAGAACGAGCTCGACCTGACCTATGTGGTGATCGCGCACGACCTTTCGGTGGTGCGGCACATCAGTGACCGGGTCGCGGTGATGTACCTCGGCAAGATGGTGGAGATCGCCGACCGCAAGTCGCTCTACACCTCGCCGATGCACCCCTACACCAACGCGCTGCTGTCGGCCGTGCCCGTGCCCGATCCCAAGGGCCGCAGCCAGGGCCGTGAGCGCATCCGCCTGCAGGGCGACGTGCCCAGCCCGCTCAACCCGCCGCCCGCCTGCCGCTTCCACACGCGGTGCTGGAAGGCGCAGGAGATCTGCAAGACGGTCGAGCCGCCGCTGGAGACGATCAACTCGGGACACCAGGTGGCCTGCCACTTCCCCGAGAACGTCGTACAGCCCGCCGACAAGGGCGGCGAGGCGGTCACCGCCTGACGCACGCACGCGACGACCCCGGCCCTCCCTTCACGGGGGAGCCGGGGTCGTCGGCTTGCAGGGGCTGTCTCGGATGTCGTCCGCTTGCGGGGCTATCTCGGATAGAGGCGATCCCAGAACCCGCACCTGTGCGCCGCGGCCACGTCACGCGTGCGCGGGCCCGGCCCCGCCGAGTTCAGCGACAGCGCCTTCCCCGACGCAGCCTTCCCTGACGCAGCCTTCCCCGGCGCCGCCTTCCAGCGCGGCCACGCGGGCAGCCCGGCCCCGTTCGGGTCGCCGCTCGCCGCGAACCGCGCCCAGTAGCCGATCATCTGCCCCGCCAGCCTGCGCATCGACTCCTTCGTCAGCGACGAGGTCCCGTTGTACTCGAACAGGTACGGCACGTCGGAGCCGTGCGGGACGCCGGGCCTGAAGCTGAGGCCGGGGAAGGTGGCGTAGGGCTCGTCGGCGAACTCGAAGGTGTAGGTCGGCACGTGCCCGGCCAGCGCGGTCGCCGTGGTGAGCGTCGAGCAGAACCAGCCGTGATCGGTGTAGACGGCCGACAGGGCCTCGCCCGGCTTGACGTCCTTGCCGATCGGGTACCTCTTGAGGATCTTCGGCGCGTCGGAGCCGAAGCTCGCACGCAGGACGCCCGGGTACTCGGCGGCGGTGAGCGGGCGGCCCTTCATCCCGTCGAAGCGCAGCCCGACGAAGTAGCGGCTCTCGTCACGCGTCGCGCCGATCAGCACGGGAACCCGGTTGAACCTGCCGATGCCGAGACGCTCGTTGGTCCGCAGGCGCGGCGTGCCCGATCCGGCGCCGACGTCGACGCCCTCGGTCTGCACCTTGATGATCTTCGATACCGGCACCGCGCGCAGGCAGGCCGCGGCCCTGGCCACATCGCCGCAGCCGAGCCTGCGGGCGGCGTCGAGGTTGCCCTTCATCCGTTCCTTGCGGGTGGCCGATCGGCCGTCGTTGGCCGGGGTGCCCTCGAACAGGGCGTCCTTGGCCCAGCGCAGGTGGCAGGGGCCGCTCTGCATGATCGCCCGGTGGAACAGGCCCTTGGCGATGGGGGCGAGCAGCAGGCCGCACACCGCCGTCGCGCCCGCCGACTCGCCCGCGATCGTCACCCGGCCCGGGTCGCCGCCGAAGGCCGCGATATTGGCCTTGACCCAGCGCAGCGCCGCCACCTGGTCCTCCACACCCCAGGCGCCCGAGTCGCCGTGGCGTGAACCCGGGTCCAGCGCCGGGTGCTGCAGCGCGCCCAGCACGCCGATCCTGAAGTTCGGCGCGACCACCACCACGTCACCGCCCTGGGCGAAACGCCTGGCGTCGTACTCGCTGCCCGCTCCCACCACGCCCACACCGCCGTGCAGCCAGACCACGACGGGCCGCTTCTTCGCCTTGGCCGGGGCCGTCACCTCCAGGTAGAGGCAGTCCTCGGTGTCGCTGGCCGCGCCCGGCGCTCCGCCTTGGGGGCAGCGGTTGCCCGAGGCGACGGCGTTCCTCGGTGCGGTCCAGGGTTTCGGGGGCTGGGGTGAACTCCAGCGCAGGGGGCCGACGGGCGGGGCGGCGTAGGGGATGCCGAGGAAGCGGTGGGTGGCGCCGTCGTCGATGCCTCTGACCGGGCCCGAGGTGGTGGTGACCGGCTGGGTGAGGGCGGGGGTGGGGGCCGCGTGTGCCGTACCGGCTGTGATGCCGCCTGCGATCAGGGCGAGGGCCGCCAGCGCCGCGGCCGGCCTGCTCGTCGTGTGTGCCATGAGGTCTCCCGTGCTTAGCGATTCGCTAAAGGCAAACATGGGGACAGGTGGCGGGTCAAGACTTTTCTTAGCGAAACGCTAACTGTTGATGCGGGCGTCAGGGGGAGCGGGGCGAGGCGCCGGGGTCACGGGTCGGTGCGGCCCGTCAGCTGGTTGTAGGTGGTGCGGACGCGGTGGTCCAGGTCCTCGGGGGTGACGTCGAGCTGCCTGGCGATGGCCGTGCGCATGACGAAGTAGCCGTAGACGAAGCTGTCCCACATGACGAGGATCGCCTCGGCGTCCACATCGGCGGGCAGCCGCCCGGCATCGGCCTCGGCGCGCAGATCGGCCAGGCGGCGCTCCAGGTAGGGCAGCGGGTCGAACTCCTCGTCGCCGTCGAGCGCCAGCAGCGAGACCACACGCGCATAGCTCGCATCACGGGCGTGCGCGGCGAACGACCACGCCTCCTTGTCGGCAGACCGCTCCTCGCGCACCTGCTCGAACGGCTCCTCGCCCGCGCTCTTGCGCGCCTCCAGGGCCGCGCGCAGCAGTGCCTGGCGGCTGCCGAAGTAGTGGTGGATCAGCCCCCGGTTGACGCCGGCCTCGTCGGCCACCGCCTGGAGGCTCAGCCCGGCCAGCACCCCGTCGCGCTCCAGCAGGCGCAACGCGGCCTCCATCAGCGCGGCCTCCGTCGCCGCTCTGTTCTGCCTGGCTCCGGGGCCGCGACGGCGCCGCTCCCCCTTGGGGTCCGCTTCGACGCTCACCCGCCCATCCTTTCACGGGCGGGGCCCGCCTACGGGAGGGCGCCGGGGGTGATCAGGCCGGTCTCGTAGGCCAGCACCACGGCCTGCACCCGGTCGCGCAGGCCCAGCTTGGTCAGCACGTTGCCCACGTGCGTCTTGACCGTCGTCTCGCTCACCACCAGCTTGGCGGCGATCTCGGCGTTGGACATGCCCTTGGCGATCAGCCGCAGCACCTCGAGCTCGCGCTCGGTCAGCCGGTCCAGCCTGGCGGGCGTCGCCTGCTCGAACGCCGAAGGCAGCTTGGTGGCGAACCTGTCCAGCAGGCGCCTGGTCACACTCGGCGCCACGATCGCGTCACCCGACGCCACCACCCTGATCGCCTGCACCAGCTCGTCCGGCGGCACGTCCTTGAGCAGGAAGCCGCTCGCGCCCGAACGCAGGGCCTCCACGATGTACTCGTCGAGGTCGAAGGTGGTCAGCACCAGCACCTTCGGCACGTGCGCCCCCGCCACCGCGTCCCGCACGATGCGCCGCGTGGCCTCGATGCCGTCGACGCCCGGCATGCGGATGTCCATCAGCACGACGTCGGGCAGCAGCACCCTGGACTGCTCCTGCGCGTCCTTGCCGTCACCCGCCTGGCCCACGACCGTGATGTCGGACTCGGCCTCCAGGATGAGCCGGAACCCCGTGCGCAGCAGTGGCTGGTCGTCCACCAGCAGCACTCTGATCGTCATGTCTCATCCCTCAGCGGGAAGGTCGCCCGCACCTCGAAACCGCCCCCTGACCGTGGACCGATCCTCAGGATTCCACCATAGAGTGCGACCCGCTCGCGAATGCCGACGAGACCGTGCCCCGTACGGTCGGACACCGGGCTCGGCCCGGCGCCGTCGTCCTCCACCTGGACCAGCAGCTCGGCCGCCTCCCTCCTGAGCGTCACCCAGGCCCGCGCGCCCGCGCCCGCGTGCCGCAGGCTGTTGGTCAGGCCCTCCTGGACCAGCCGGTAGGCGGCCAGGTCGATGCCGGGCGGCAGCGGGCCGGTGCCGCCCTCCAGCCACAGCTGGGTGCTGAGCCCGGCCTCACGCATCTGCTCGACCAGCGTCGGCAGGTCGCCGACACCCGGCTGCGGGCCCAGCTCGGCCGGTGTCGTGTGCCCCTCGGTGCGCAGCACGCCCACCAGGCCGCGCATCTCGCTCATCGCGGTGCGGCCCAGCTCCTCGATCGCGGCCAGCGCCTCCCTGGCCAGCTCGGGGTCGCTCGCCAGCACCTTGCGCGCCGCCGCCGCCTGCACCGTCATCACACTCACGTGGTGGGCCACCACGTCGTGCAGCTCACGCGCGATCCGGGAGCGCTCCTCCGCGCGGGCCGCCCGCGTGTCGGCCTCCCTGGCGCGCTCCAGCCGGGCCGCCCTGTCCCGCAGTTCCTCCAGGTAGGCCCGGCGCAACCGCAGACTGCGCCCGGCGCCCCAGACCGCGACGGCCACCACCAGCACCAGGACGTGATCGGACCACGCGAGGGTGATCGGGCTCAGCCACACCTCGGCCGCGTAGGCCACCGTGGCGATGGCCAGCGCCGCCAGGCTCACCGCCAGGCCGCGCCGTGAGGAGACCGAGTACAGCAGCACCAGCATCGGCAGCACCAGCAGCGGCGAGTCGTAGCCGAGCCCCGTCAGCAGCAGCCCGGGCACGTGGGCCACGCAGAACGCCGCGAACGGCCGCACCCTGCGCAACGCCACCGGCAGGCAGACCAGCACGGTCAGCACGCTGCCCAGCGCGTCCGGCTCGCGCAGGGCGCCCGCGGGCAGCCCCTGCGAGGTCAGCCAGACGTCGGGTTCCGAGCCGAGGAACAGCACGAGACAGGCCAGGCCGAACACGACGGCCAATATCGAATCCACGACCAGGGTCCGGGTGGTGCGCACCAAACCAATGTAAGAACAGGTGAGAGCCCCCTTCCTCCTCCTCCGGGAGGAGCTCTCGGCGCCCGCTCTCCCCCTAGAGCTCGTCCGTCGCCGCCCTGCGGGTGGCGCGGACGGTGTCGCCCGGCTGGCGCGCGGGGACCGGAGGCGGCGTCCCGCCGTAGGCCGGGCACAGGGCCTGGTAGTCGCACCAGTCGCACAGACGGCTCGGGCGGTGCCGCCACTCGCCGCTCTCCAGAGCCTTCTGGATGGCCTGCCACAACGCCGAGACCTTGCGCTCGGTGGCCAGCAGGTCGGCCTCGTCGGGGGAGTAACGCAGCACCTCGCCGCTCCCGCCCAGGTAGACCAGCTGCAACAGCCTCGGGATCGTGCCCCGCAGCCGCCACAGCACCAGCGCGTAGAACTTCATCTGGAACAGCGCCTTGGCCTCGAAGTCACGGCCGGGCGCACTGCCCGTCTTGTAGTCGACCACCCGCAGATCCCCCGACGGCGCGACGTCGAGCCTGTCGACATAGCCGCGCAGCATCAGCCCGCTGTCGAGCACGGCCTCGACATAGAGCTCGCGCTCGGCCGGCTCAAGGCGGGTCGGGTCCTCCAGCGTGAAGTAGCGCTCCAGCATGCCGCGCGCCTGGGCGAGCCACGTCTCCTGCTCGGCCGCGTCGGCGAACATCTGCGCGTATTCCGGCTCCTCGGCCAGCAGCCGCTCCCACTGCGGACCCAGCAGCTCCAGCGCCGCCGCCACCGAACGCCCCTCGGCCGGCAGGTCGTAGAGCCGCTCCAGCACCGCGTGCACCACCGTGCCCCTGACCGCGGCGGGCGACGGCTTCTCCGGAAGCCTGTCGATCACCCGGAAGCGGTAGAGCAGCGGGCAGGTCATGAAGTCGCCCGCCCGTGAGGGGGAGAGCGCTCCGATGATCGCGGGCTCGGTCAGCGTCATGCAGGCACTGTAGGTCACGGGGCCGACAGTTAGAGTCGGTTGGCGCGTAGCATCAAGGCGGACAGTCGTTTGTCGTCCAGCACGGCCCGTACCAAGGAGTGGTGAACCGCCAGTGTCGGAAAGCCCGCGTCAGGAGTTCTCCGGTCTGCGGATGGGGCGGCCCTTCGGCATCCCCGTCTACGTGTCGTGGACGTGGTTCATCGTGGCGGCCTTCATCACGATCAGTTTCGGCGAGTTCTTCAACGCCATGCTGCCCGAGCTGTCGGGAGCCGCCGCCTACGCCGTCGCCTTCGCCTTCGCCGTGCTCCTCTACATCTCGGTGCTGCTGCACGAGCTGGCCCACAGCGTGGTGGCCAAGATGTACGGCCTGCGGGTGCGGCGCATCACGCTCTACCTGCTGGGCGGCGTGTCGGAGATCGAGAAGGAGCCCGAGACGCCCGGCAGGGAGTTCGTCATCGCGTTCGCGGGGCCGCTGCTGTCGCTGCTGCTGGCCGGGCTCGGGTTCGGGGCCGACGTGCTGCTGGTCAACGACGGCGGCATCCTGGAGGTGCTGACCCGCCAGCTGTGGATCGCCAACCTGATCGTCGGTGTGTTCAACCTGCTGCCCGGACTGCCGCTCGACGGCGGGCGCATGTTGCGCGCGGGCGTGTGGAAGCTGACGCGCAACTCCGTCTCGGGCACGGTCGCCGCCGCCTGGGCCGGCCGTGGGCTCGCGGTGCTGCTGGCCGGACTGCCGTTCATGCTGTCGCTGATGAGCGGGCAGTCGCTGCTCGAAGGCTATGTGCTGTGGATGGTCGTGCTGGCGGTCTTCATCTGGTTCGGCGCCAGCCAGTCGCTGCGCGTGGCCAAGGTCAGAGCCCGCATCCCGCAGGTCAACGCCAGGGCGCTGGCCCGCAGGGCCATTCCCGTCACCTCCGAACTGCCGCTGGCCGAGGCGCTGCGCCGTGCGGCCGAGGCGCACGCGGGCGCGATCGTCGTGGTCGACCACGAGGGCAGGCCGCAGGCGATCGTCAACGAGGCGTCGGTCGAGGCCGTGCCCGAGCACCGCAGGCCGTGGGTGAACTCCGGGTCGCTGGCCCGCTCGCTGGAGCCCTCGATGGTGCTGGCCGCCGACCTGACGGGCGAGCAGCTCATCGACGCGATGCGCGAGACGCCCTCGCAGGAGTACCTCCTGGTCGAACGCACGGGCGAGATCTACGGCGTCCTCGCCACGATCGACGTCAACAGGGTCTTCTCCGGCGTCTGACCGGGGCGTTCCGGTGAGAAGATGACTGGCCTACACTTTTCGCTTTGATCACGGTCATACCGCATGGCCGGAGGCGGACGGGCTCGCGGCGCCGTTCATCCTCCGGATTTTCCGGGGAGAAGAGTCCTGTGAGCGAGGGAAGCGATCTGCACCGCGGGCTCATCGCCGGGTGTGAGAAGGAGGTCTCATGACGGTGGAGGGCATCGGGGTGGTGCGCCCGCTCCCTGGCAACGGCCTGGTCGCCAGGATGGGCGATCTGCTGCTCGTGTGCGACGCGAGCGAGGCTGCGGGCTCGGAGCTGCTGGAGGCGCTGCGCGAGATCGCGGCGGCGGGCGGCGACGGCAGGGCCCTGGCCCGCAAGGTCGCGCGCGCCCTGCTCACCATGGCGGACGAGCCCGCGGCCTGCGCCGTGGCCGGTCCCGCCGAGGGCGGCGTCGCCGTGCTGGTCAGCGGTGCGGCCACGGCCACGCTGCAGGGCGGCGGCGGCGAGGTCAGGCTCTCCGGCCGCGACTCGCTCACCTCGGTCGGCCAGCTCGTGGCCGGCCCCGTGCACCGTTTCGAGCTGCGCCTGCCCGGCGCGGGCCAGCCCCATCCCGCCGTGCGCCTGGACGGCGGCGTGGTGATGGGCGCGGGCATCGCCTTCGAGCCCGGCGGCGCCTTCGCCTCGCCGTCCGGCCCGCCGCTCAGCACCCAGCGCGTGCCCGGCGCCCAGCCGTCCGCGGGCCCGATCGGCGCGTCCGGCCCGCAGCAGGCGAGCCCCGCACCCCAGCAGGCCCCCGAAGCCGACCAGCAGAGCCCCCAGCAGCAGCCGCCGCAGCCCCCCGAGCGGGAGCGCCCGCCGATCGAGACCAGCGAGCTCCCCGACACCGCACTGCACTTCGAGCCCGACTTCCAGATCGCACCTCCCGGCCGCCAGGGCCCCGCCGTGCCCCAGCAGGCCTCGCCCGCCGGACTGCCGCCACAGGCCCACTCAGGGCCGCAGGGACCCCATGGACCGCACGGCCCCCAGGGCCCGCACGTCCAGCCGCACGAGGGACCGGCATGGGGCGAGCCGCCGCTGCCCGACCCGCACCAGTCGCAGCCCCAGCAGCCCCAGCAGTCGCAGCAGTCGCAGCCCCAGCAGGAGGGCCCGCCGCTGCCGTACCCGATGCAGCAGCCGCCCTCGCCCTTCGCGCCGCCCCCGCTGCCCCAGGCGCACCACGAGGCGTTCCCGCACGACGACCTCGGCCAGCACGTGCCCGGCCAGGGCTCGGGCGAGCACGACAGGCCGCCCTTCGACGGACCGCCCACCCAGGTGCACAGGGGAGACGAGGACGGGCACGAGCACGACGCCCGCCCGCTCGTCTACGGCGTCGACTGCAAGAACGGCCACTTCAACGACCCGCGCGTCCCCTACTGCTCGGTGTGCGGCATCGCGCTGGTGCAGCGCACGCTCGTGCCGTACAAGGGGCCGAGGCCGCCGCTCGGCGTGCTGGTGCTCGACGACGGCATGGCGCTCAGCCTCGAAGGCGACTACCTGCTCGGCCGCGACCCCGAGCGGGCGCCCGAGGTGTCGGGCGGCACGGCCAGGCCGGCCAAGGTGACCAGCCCGGACGGGTCGGTCTCGCGACGGCACCTGCGCGTGGCGCTCGACGGCTGGGACGTCAACCTGGTCGACCTCGGCTCGGTCAACGGCACCCAGATCCAGCCGCCGGGCGATCCGAACTTCTACGACATCCCGCCCAACGAGCCCGTCACGATCGCCCCGGGCACGACCGTGCGGATCGGCGTGTCCAGGACGATGAGGTTCGAGGCGCACCGCCAGGGCTGAGCCTCAGCCGAACCTCTTGAGCTTGCGCGCGAGCTCCTCGGGCGAGTTGACGGCCAGCTTGGCGTAGACGGTGTTGCGGTGGTTCATCGCCGTGCGCATCGCGATGTTGAGCCGGCCCGAGATCTCACGGTGGGAGTGGCCCGCCGCGGTCAGCTGGGCCACCTGCAGCTCGCGTGCGGTCAGGTCGGGCGCGGCCAGGTCGCGCAGCGCGGGCGTGTCGGGCCCCTGGCACGCTCCCGCGAGCGACCAGGCCTCGGCCGCCGCCGCGCGTGCCGCCCTGACATGGGAGGTACGGCGCAGCAGGGCCGCCGCCTGCGCCGCCGCCTCGGCCGCGTGCAGCCGCAGCCCCAGCTCGTCGAACCCGGCCGCCACGTCGAGCAGGGCCCGCGAGTCGCCGTCGGCCAGCGCCCTGGCGTGCCGTGCGGCCAGCCGTACGCGGGGGCCGTCGTGCAGGTGGGCGAGCTCCTCCAGCCGATGGACGGCCGGGGCGGGACAGCCCAGGCGCACGGCGTCGTGCAGGGCGACGAACTCGAAGCCGAGCAGCCCGGCATCCCCGCTCTCGGCGGCGGCCGACAGGGCGAGCTCGACGGCTCCCGGCGTGTCCCCGGCGCCCGCCGTGATCCACACCTGCGTCTGGGTGACCCACCGGGTGAACGCCGTCCAGGTGGCCCGGTTGCGCGCGACGGAGGCGTCGAGCGTCTCCTGCGCGGCGGCGCTCTCGCCGCGTAGCGCCTGGGCCGCGGCGAAGGCGCCCATGCAGCCGCCCACGGTCACGGCGGTGTCGTGGTTGGCGGGCGAGTGCAGGATGAGCAGGGCGGCGCCCAGATGGCCGCGCAGCGTGGCCGCGTGCCCCCGGGAGAGGGCCAGCGAGCCCTCGCCCCTCGACCAGCCGCGCTGCCCGCCGACGGCCGCCTGCATGGAGGCGATGGCCTGGTCCATCACCGCGAGGTCGCCCGAGAACTCCCCGCACAGCGCCCACGTGGAGTGCAACGGCGAGACGAGGGCGGGGATGTCGTCGCGCCAGGCGGCGGCGTCGGCCAGCGCCTCGTGCACGCAGGCGAGCGCCTCCTCGGTGCGACCGGCGTAACACAGCGACAAGGCGCGTGAGGAGAGCACCTGGGCGCGCAGCGCGGGCCCGAGGTGCTCGGCCAGCAGCCGCTCCGAAAGGCGCAGCGCGTCGCCGGGCCGTGCGGCCGATGCGGTCAGGGCCAGCCTGCGCACCGCGATCTGATGGCGGTGCGCGGGCGTCCTGAGCTCTTTTTCGGCCTGGGCCAGCAGGTCGAGCGCCTCGCCGGGCCGGTCGACCCCCCACGCCAGATTGCTGGCCCTGGCCAGGATGAGCTGGACGGCCAGCCCCTCGTCTGCGGGTTCGGGGGTGGCGTCGAGCAGGGCGCGTGCCCGGTCGGGCTGCTGGGCGTAGTCGAGCAGCGTGGCCAGCAGCACCGCGGCCCTGGCCCCGCCGCCGGCGGCCAGCGCGGCCTCGCCGAGCCTGATCGCCAGCGGGTAGTCGTGGGCCGACCAGGCGAGCTGGGTGGCGGCCAGCAGCGGCTCCGGCGCGGCGCCGAGCCCTCCGGCCAGTCGCAGGGCCGTCACGCGCAGCGGGTCCTCGCGGCGGCGCAGCCCGGTGCGCTCCAGCGCCGCGACGAGCTCCGAGTGCCGGCGCCTTCGCCGCAGTTCGGGGCAGCGCTCGCGGGCGACCTCGCCGTAGAGCGGGTGGGCCAGCCTGGCGCTCTCGCGGGAACGATCCACCCGTACGCGGATCAGGCCGCGCTCCTCGGCCTCCAGCACCGCGCGCTCGGAGACCAGGTCGCTCAGCGTGCGCACGCCGATCGGCTCGGCGAAGGCGACGTACTCCAGCACGTCCTTCAGCTCGCCCGACAGGGCGCCGATGCGCTCGTGGATGAGGTCGACCAGGCGGGGGGCCAGCGGCGGGTCGCCCGTCAGCTTCCACATGCCGTGCGTCAGCCGCAGCGCGCCCGACGCCCTGGCCGCGCCGACGACCTCGACGAGGAACAGCGCGTTGCCCTCGGTGATCTCGCCGAGCCTGCGCACGGTGGCGTCGTCGGGCTCGCCGCGCAGCGCCGCGCGCAGCACCGAGGTCAGGTCTTCGTCGCTGAGCGGGTCGACGTCGAAGCGGCGCACGTGCCCGTCGCGCCACAGGGCGGTGACGGCGTCGGGCGCGGGCTCGCCGGTGCGCAGCGTGGCCACCATCCTGGCCCGGCGCGAGCGCACCAGCGAGGCGATCACGTGGGCCGAGTGGCTGTCGAGCAGGTGGGCGTCGTCGACGCCGAGCACCAGCACGCGGCCGGCGGCGTGCGCGAGCACCTCCTCCTCGGCCCAGCGCAGCGTGTTGGCCAGGTGCGGCGGATGGTCGCGCGGGATGAGGTCGGCGAGCGCGCCGTTGGGTATGCCGCTGGTGGCCTTGGTGGCGCGGATGTGCAGCAGCGTCACCTTGTCGGGGCGGAAGTGCGTGAGCACCTCCCTGGCCAGGGTGGTCTTGCCGACCCCGGCGGGGCCCGCGACGAGCACACCCTGGGTGGTGCGGTCGCGGGCGAGCCGCACCAGGTGCTCGAGTTCCTGCTGTCGTCCGGCGAACGGCCAGCTTTTCATCATGGCCTCCCGTGCATAGGAGGGATGCTACGCCCTTGTGATACACAAAGTGATCGTCTATGTTCCGCATGTGGGCCGATGGGGCGCCAAATTCGACGTCGATTGCCCGAGTTGCGATCGGCGCACCCTTGCGCGCGAGGCCGACGGGCTGCACAAGGCGTTTCTGCCCGAACAATTACGCCCCTATTCACCGGCCGTCTGCCAGATCTGCGACCAGGTGATGTTGCTGCTGACGGGCGAGATGGCCCCCGAAGGCGATCCTGACGACCTGCCGCCCCGCCCGGCGAAGGTGCTGTGGCCCGTGGCGGGCCGTCCGATCGCCGCGGCCGTGCCGCCCGTCGTGCGCCGGGAGTTGACCGACGCCCGCGGCTGCCTGCGCTCGGGATCGCCCGCGTCGGCGGTCGTGCACGTGCGGCGGTTGCTGGAGGCGGTGTGCCTGGATCACGGCGTACGCGCTCGCACGCTCTTCCACGGCCTGCGCGAACTGCACCGCCTCGGCCTCATCGACGGCAGGCTGCGCAGCTGGGCAGAGGAGTTGCGCGAACTCGGCAACGAGGCGGCGCACCTGGGCGCGGGCAAGGCCCTGCGCCGCGCCGACGCCGAGGACGCGGTGGAGCTGGCCGAGGCGTTTGTCGACTACATCTATGTTCTAGCCCGCAAATACCAAGATTTCCGGGTACGGCGCGGCGAGTCCGCCTTTAAGCGACCGACACCAATAAACGACGAAATGTCGGATAAAGCGGTGAAGGAAACGCCGGTCATCAGGATCCTGCGCAAAGCCGGTATCCCATTCGCCGTGCACCGCCACCCCCACGACCCCTCCCACACCAAGTCGCGCACCGCCGTCGCCCAGGCGCTCGGCGTCGAGCCCGGCCGCCTGCTCAAGGCCGTCGTGCTCCACGTGGACAGGCACACGGTCGTGGCCGTGGCGCCGTCCGACGGCGTGGTCGACGTGGCGGCGGCGGCCAGGGCGTTCGGCGCGGCCGGGGCGAGGCTGGCCGGGCTCGCCGACGTCGCGGCGATCGGCAGGTCGGTCGCGGCCGAGATCGTCAGCCCGCTGGCCCTGCCGTACCTTCCCTCGGTCCTGGACGTCACCTCGGCGGCCGAGCCGAGCGTCTACGTGTCGAGCGGCAGGCACGGGGTCGAACTCGAACTCGCGCCCGCCGATCTCATCCGCGTCACCTCGGCCACCACGGCCGCGATCCTGAAACCGCGAACCTGAACCCGCGATCCCGAAACCCGCGAACCTGAGACAGGGGTAGCCGCATGCCGGTCATCGCCATCGATGCCGATCCCGACGCCCTGCGCTCGCTCGACGACTGGCTGCGCGACGTCGACGCGCTGCGCGGCCTGGTCAGCGCGCAGGAGGGGCCGCCGCCGCCGGGCGAACTCGGCGGGGGAGTGCCCGAACTGCTGGTCGACGTCCGCGACCAGGCGGGCGCGACGGCGCTGACCAGGACGGTGGAGTTCTGGCTGCGCACCCGCGAGCGCGACGTCACCCTCAAACTACGCGTGGGCCCGGACGTGACCGAGCTGGAGTTCCGGGGAACCCTCAATGTGGAATCCCTGGTACGCCAGGTGGAGTCCCTGCTGCGCGACGCCCTCGCCCCTGGCGCCTGACCGCGACCTCACCCGGCCTTGGGCCGTACCCGCAGCCACTCGATGTCGTCGCCGCGGGTGCCGTCCTGGTAGGGCAGGAACTCCTTGTGCAGCGCCTCCCTGACGAACCCGGCCCGCTCCAGCACGCGGTGCGAGGCGGTGTTGCCGGTGTCGGTCCCGGCGACGACGCGGTGCAGGGACGTGTGCTCGAAGGCCCAGTCCACCACCAGTTCGACCGCACGCGTCACGAACCCCCTGCCGCGGAACTCCTCGCGCAGCGCGTAGCCGAGCATGCCCTGGCCGAGCACGGGGCTGATCTGCATGAGCTGGATGTGCCCGGCGAACTCGCCCGTCGACGCGTCCTTGATCGCGAGTTCGGCGCGCTGCCCGGCCAGCCACCAGTGCCCGGTGTAGCGGCACCTGGAGACGACCTCCTCCAGCGTGCCCGGCGGCATCAGGCTGTACCTGGCGACCGAGGGATCGCTCATCAGCCGGTGGTAGGCCCCGGCCTCGGCCACCGTCATCGGTTCGAGGCTGACCACCCCGTCGCTCAGCACGCCGTCCTCGAAGAAGGGCAGGTAGGGCGTCTCCGGCTCGCCGCCGACCCCGGCCAGCCTGGCGAAGGAGGCCATGTCGCGCCTGGTGCCGTCACGCCTGCTCTCGGCGGCGCGCTGCACGCCCTCCAGCTTGAACCCGGCCGCGTAGGCGACCTTCTGGCTGGCGATGTTCTCCACGTCGGCCAGCAGCGCCACCCTCGGCACGCCCCGGTCGAGCCCCCACTCGGTCAGCGCCCGCGTGGCCACCGCCGCCAGGCCGTTGCCGCGCGCCTGCGGCCCGAGGAAGTAGCCGATCTCGGAATTGCCCCTGAAGTCGGGCGTACGCAGCCCGATGTTGCCCAGCCAGCGCCCGTCCTGCGGATCGGTCACCGCGAACTCGGCGCCGCCCGCCGCCCACTTCTCCTCGGCGATCTTCAGATAGGCCAGGGCGTCCTCACGCGTGTACGGCGTGGGCACCGAGCCGATGTACTCGACGATGGCGGGATCGGCGCAGGCGGCCTCGATCGCGGGCGCGTCGTCGAGGATGTGGGGGCGAAGCACCACGGGGCCGGCCGCGATGACGTCTCGGGGAAACATGCCTCCTTGCTTACCAGCGATCCCCGCCGGTCGGCGAATCGATTTCCGGGGAGTTCGGGGGATTCGACGGGGGCGGCAGAGGCTCGTCAGGCCCGGCGGGCGGGACTTCCGCCACGCCGGATCCCGATACCCTTTGCGCCATGGGTTTCCGCAGGCACGGGCCGTTCCAGGCCGGGGATCAGGTCCAGCTGACCGACCCCAAGAACAAGCGTCACACGATCACTCTCAAGGACGAAGGGGTCTTCCACACGCACAAGGGGGCGATTCCTCACGCCGACCTCATCGGCCAGCCCGAGGGCTCGGTCGTGCGATCCTCAGGCGGCACCCAGTACCTCGCCTTCAGGCACCTGCTGCAGGACTACACGCTGTCGATGCCGCGCGGCGCGGCGGTGATCTACCCCAAGGACGCCTCCCAGATCGTCGGTATGTGTGACATCTTTCCCGGCGCGAAGGTGATCGAAGCGGGCGTGGGCTCGGGAGCTCTGACGTGCTACCTGCTGCGCGCGGTCGGCTCGGAGGGCACGCTCACCTCCTACGAGCGCCGCCAGGACTTCGCCGACATCGCCAGGGGCAATGTGGAGAAGTTCTACGGCGGCCCGATGGACAACTGGCGCCTGGTGGTCGGCGACCTCAACGAATCCATCGACGAGAGCGACGCCGACCGCGTCATCCTCGACATGCTCGCCCCCTGGGAGTGTGTCGACACCGCGGCCAAGGCCCTCACGCCGGGTGGTGTGATCTGCTGTTATGTGGCGACGACGACCCAGATGTCGCGTGTCGCGGAAACCCTGCGCGACCACGGGAGTTTCACCGAGCCTCATGCGTGGGAGACCCTGAGTCGCGACTGGCATCTCGAAGGGCTCGCCGTACGTCCTGACCACAGGATGATCGGGCACACCGGGTTCCTCGTCATGGCCCGTCGCATGGCGGACGGGGTGGCGCCACCACCCCGGCGCAGGCGTCCGAAGGGAAGCACCGAGGAAGTATGACAATTTGGCCACGGCGGTGCGTTGGTGCGTGACACGGGAACAGATTGCCGTGTTCATATGCTGCCACGACTAAACGCACCAATAGGGATTAATCACCGGGCGCAGTCTGTAACTCCACGAACACTGCCCGGTCAGGTTACGGAAAGGCTCGACATAGGTAAGGTCCTAGGTAGTCGTCCTCGACTCGGAAGGAGGTGACGGGCGTGGCAGCTCGCGATGATGCTGAGGCTCGAGCCGCGCAGCGCGAACGGGAGGTCGCTGATCTTTCAACACAGGTCTCCTTCCTCCAGGAGGAGATCACCGCGCTGCGTCGCAAGCTAGCCGAATCCCCCCGTCAGGCGAGGGTCCTCGAAGAGCGGCTCCATGAGGTGCAGGCGAATCTCGCGGCCGTGACCGGTCACAACGAACGCCTGGTCGCAACGCTCAAGGAGGCCAGAGACCAGATCGTCGCGCTCAAGGAGGAGGTCGACCGGCTGGCGCAACCGCCGTCCGGGTTCGGTGTCTTCCTCGAAGCGCGCGAAGACGGCACCGTGGAGGTGTTCACCGGCGGCCGCAAGCTGCGGGTCAACGTCAGCCCCGCCGTCGACGTCGACACCCTGCGGCGTGGCCAGGAGGTCATGCTCAACGAGGCGCTCAACGTGGTCGAGGCACTCGGCTACGAGGAGCTCGGCGAGATCGTGATGCTCAAGGAGCTGCTCGAGGACGGCGAGCGCGCCCTGGTCATCTCGCACGCCGACGAGGAGCGGGTCGTCCGCCTGGCCGAGTCGCTGCTCGACCAGCCGATCCGCGCCGGAGACTCACTCCTGCTCGAACCTCGTTCGGGCTATGTCTACGAGCGCATCCCCAAGTCCGAGGTCGAAGAGCTGGTGCTGGAGGAGGTGCCGGACATCTCCTACGAGGAGATCGGCGGCCTCATGCGCCAGATCGAGCAGATCAGGGACGCCATCGAGCTGCCCTACCTGCACGCCGACCTCTTCCGCGAGCACAAGCTGCGTCCCCCCAAGGGCGTGCTGCTCTACGGCCCCCCCGGGTGCGGCAAGACGCTCATCGCCAAGGCCGTGGCCAACTCCCTGGCCAAGCAGGTCGCGGAGAAGACCGGCCAGTCCGGCAAGAGCTTCTTCCTCAACATCAAGGGCCCCGAGCTGCTCAACAAGTACGTCGGCGAGACCGAGCGGCACATCCGCCTGGTCTTCCAGCGGGCCAGGGAGAAGGCCTCCGAGGGCACCCCGGTGATCGTGTTCTTCGACGAGATGGACTCGATCTTCCGTACCCGAGGGTCCGGCGTCTCCTCCGACGTCGAGAACACCATCGTTCCCCAGCTGCTGTCGGAGATCGACGGCGTCGAAGGGCTCGAGAACGTCATCGTCATCGGCGCCTCCAACCGCGAGGACATGATCGACCCGGCGATCCTGCGGCCGGGCCGCCTGGACGTCAAGATCAAGATCGAGCGGCCGGACGCCGAGGCGGCCAAGGACATCTTCTCCAAGTACCTCATCTCGGAGCTGCCCCTGCACCCCGAGGACGTGAGCGAGCACGAGGGATCGCGCGAGTCCACGATCGCCGGGATGATCCAGCGGGTCGTCGAGCGGATGTACACCGAGAGCGAGGAGAACCGCTTCCTCGAGGTGACCTACGCCAACGGTGACAAGGAGGTCCTGTACTTCAAGGACTTCAACTCCGGCGCCATGATCCAGAACATCGTGGACCGCGGGAAGAAGATGGCGATCAAGCAGTTCCTGGAGACCGGGCAGAAGGGCCTGCGGGTGCAGCACCTGCTGGCGGCCTGCGTGGATGAGTTCTCCGAGAACGAAGACCTGCCCAACACCACCAACCCCGACGACTGGGCCCGCATCTCCGGCAAGAAGGGCGAGCGGATCGTCTACATCCGCACGCTGGTCTCCGGCAAGCAGGGCACGGAAGCCGGCCGCTCCATCGACACCGTCGCCAACACCGGCCAGTACCTCTAGGACCGGGCACAGCAGAAAGGGCCGCCGGGTTCACCCCCGAGCGGCCCTTTCCGCTGTTCGGCGGCCCCGAACCTCAGGCGACCTCGACGCTGTCCAGCGCGCCCAGCGCGTCGGGCACGAGCACGGCCGCCGAGTGGTAGGCCGTCACGACGTAGGACAGGATCGCCCGCTCGGAGATCCCGGCGAACCGCACCGAAACCCCCGGCTCCCGCTCATCCGGTATCCCGGTACGGCGCAGCCCGATCACCCCCTGCTCGTCGGCGCCCAGGCGCATCGCCAGGATCGACGTCACGCCCTTGGTGATCGGCAGCTTGTCGCACGGCAGCAGCGGCACCCCGCGCCAGGCGATGACCGTGCCGCCCGGCACCTGTGTGGTCGCCGGGTAGACGCCGCGCTCGTTGCACTGACGCGAGAAGGCCGCGACGGCCTGCGGATGGGCCAGGAAGCAGTGCGTGCTCCTGCGCCTGCTGAGCAGCTCGTCCAGGTCGTCCGGGGTGGGCGGTCCGGTGCGCGTGTGGATGCGCTGCTTGAGGTCGGCATTGTGCAGCAGGCCGAACTCGCGGTTGTTGACCAGCTCGTACTCCTGGCGCTCGCGCACGGCGGCGATCGTCAGGCGCAACTGCTGCTCGATCTGGTCCATCGGCTCGTTGTAGAGGTCGGCCACCCTGGTGTGCACACGCACGATGGTCTGGGCCACGCTGAGTTCGTACTGCCTCGGCGCCGCCTCGTAGTCGACGAACGTGCCCGGCAGCACGGCCTCGCCCACATGTCCGGCGGCCATGGCGATGGCGGCCTCGCCGTACTTGTTCTGGGCGTGGTGGGTGGTCGTGGGGGACAGGTGGGCGGCCAGGGCGGGGGCGCGCTCCAGCAGGTCGCGCAGGGCCGCGCGGGGCAGGGCGAGCACGATGCACGAGGTCAGCGCGGTGACCGAGAACGGCCACACGTGCTCGCCGCCGGTCAGGAGCTGCTCGCCGACGTGGTCGCCGTCGGCCAGGCGGCCGGCCTGGGCCTCGCCGCCGTACTCGCCTGGCGCGGTCTTGGCGACCTTGCCGTGCGCGATCAGCAGCACCTCCTCGACGGGCTGCCCGGCGGTGACGAGCACGTCGCCCGAGGCGTGCTCGCGCTGCTCGAACCTGGCGGCCAGGGCGGCGAGCTCGTCCTCGTCGCCGAAGCCGCGCAGCGGGGCCAGCTCGGCCAGTTCGGCGGGGATCACCCTGACCTCGGCGCCGGTCTGGGTGAAGCTGACCCTGCCGTCGCCGATCTGGTAGCTGAGACGGCGGTTGACCCGGAAGACGCCGCCCACCGCCTCCACCCAGGGCAGCACCCGCAGCAGGTGCCTGGGGCTGATCTCCTGCATCATCGGCGCCGACTTGGTGGTCGTCGCCAGGTTGCGCGCGGCCGCGGTGCCGAGGCTCAGCCGGCCGTTGGATCGTGGATCGGTCCCGGCGGCGCTCGCGGGGGTGGTGCGGTCGGTCACAGAGGTACTCCTGCCGGTGCGTGATGGTGGCGCCGAGCCCGGTGGACCCGGCGAGCGGGCCCGCGACGACAGACGAAGGGGCCCGCTCGGCGTTCGGAGGAGGAGAAGAAGACAGACGGAACGGACGGCTCGGCCGTGGGGGAGGAGCCGCGGGCCGGATCAGCCGATCTCGACGCTCTCCAGGATGCCGAGCGCGTCGGGCACCAGGACGGCGGCCGAGTAGTACGTGGTGACCAGGTAGGAGATGATCGCCTGCTCGCTGATGCCCATGAAACGCACCGAAAGGCCGGGCTGGTACTCGTCCGGCAGGCCGGTGCGGTGCAGGCCGATGACGCCCTGGTTGGCCTCGCCCACCCGCATCGCCATGATCGAGGTGATGCCGCGGTCGGACACCGGGATCTTGTTGCACGGCAGCAGCGGGATGCCGCGCCAGGCGGGCACGCTGTGACCGCCGAACTCGGCGTTGGCCGGGTAGAGGCCGCGTGCGTTGCACTCGCGGGCGAAGGCGGCGATGGCCTTGGGATGGGCCAGGATGACCGCCGGGTCCTTCCAGACCTTGGCCAGCAGCTCGTCCAGGTCGTCGGGGGTGGGCGGTCCGGTGCGGGTGTGGACGCGCTGCTTGAGGTCGGCGTTGTGCAGCAGGCCGAACTCGCGGTTGTTGACGAGCTCGTCCTCCTGGCGCTCGCGCAGCGCCTCGATGGTCAGGCGCAACTGCTGCTCGGTCTGGTTCATCGGCTCGTTGTAGAGGTCGGCCACCCGCGAGTGCACGCGCAGGATGGTCTGGGCCACGCTGAGCTCGTACTGGCGGGGGGTCAGCTCGTAGTCGACGAACGTGCCGGGCAGCACGGCCTCGCCGACGTGGCCGGCCGCCAGGGCGATGGCGGCCTCGCCGTGGTCGTTCTGCGCGTGCTCGGGACCGCCCGCGCCCTGCTCCAGGTGGGCGCGCAGCTCGGGCGACTGGTCGAGCAGCTGCTGCAGGGCCTGGCGGGAGAGGGTGAGCACGGTGGTCGCGGTGACGGCCTTGGCGGTGACGTCCCATTCGCCTTCGGCGCCGCTCAGCACCTGATCGCCCAGGTAGTCGCCGTCGGCCAGCACGCCCTGGACGGTGTCGTGGTCGTAGGCGCCCGGCGTCAGCTTGCTCACCTTGCCGTGCGCGATCAGCACCACTTCCTCACGAGGGGCGCCCGCCTCGACGATCAGGTCGCCCGGCGCGTGCTCACGCTGGGTGAAACGCCCGGCCAGCGCCGCGAGGGCGTCGGCGTCGTCGAACCCACGCAGGGCGGGCAGCTCGCACAGCTCGGCGGGGATCACCCTGATGTCGGCGCCCGTGGAGGTGAAGCTCACCCGGCCGTCGCCCAGCGCGTAGGTCAGGCGGCGGTTGACCCGATAGACGCCGCCGATGGCCTGCACCCATGGCAACACCCGCAGCAGGTGCCGCGAGGTGATCTCCTGCATCTGCGGGACCGACTTGGTGGTCGTGGCCAGGTTCCTGGCCGCGGCGGTGCCGAGACTGAGCTGGGACTGGCCGTCGTCGAGAGCTTGTTCGGTCATGTCTGCCTCCTGATGGTCGCGATGAGGGGGAGAGCGGTGGTGCCGGACAGAGACGTGCGGGGTGGCCAGAGGGGCCCAGAGGGGGCCAGGCGGGGGTGTGGGGGGCCTGGGAGGGCTTGTGGGGCCGGTGGGGTGATCAGCGGTCGCGGTCGGTCAGGCGGGCCGCCAGCGCGGCCAGGGCCTGCTCGGTCTCGGTGTCGAGCCCGGCGGCCGTCAGCGCCTGGCGTGCCTGCCGCACGCGCGCCTCGATCAGCCGCTCGACGTGGTCGAGGGCGCCGGATGCGGCCACGATGGTGCGCAGCTCGGCCGCGCGTTCCTCGGTGAGCCCGGGATTGCCGTGCCAGGCGCGCAGGTGGTCGGCATCGGCGCGGCCCGCGTTGCGGGTGGCGTAGGCGATGAGCACGGTGTGCTTGCCCTCGCGCAGGTCGTCGGTGGCCGACTTGCCGGTGCGCTCGGGGTCGCCGAAGGTGCCGAGCACGTCGTCGCGCAGCTGGAAGGCCTCGCCCAGCGGCAGGCCGAACCTGGAGTAGAGCTCAAGGGCCTCGGGCGTGGCCCCGGCCAGGGCGCCGCCGATCTGCAGCGGCCGCTCCACGGTGTACTTGGCCGTCTTGTAGCGCACGACCTGCAGCGACTGGGCCACCGTGCTGCCCTGGCGCACCCCGGCCAGCACGTCGAGGTACTGGCCGGTGATGACCTCGCCGCGCATCGCGTCGAACAGGCGCCGGGCCGCGCGCAGTCGCTCCTGCTCGATCCCGCATCCGGCCAGCAGCTCGTCGGCCCAGGTCAGGGCGAGCACACCGAGCAGGATGGCCGCGGCCTGGCCGAAGGCGTCCGCGCCCTGGTGCCTGGCGGCCAGGCCGCGGTGCAGGGTGGGCCGGCCGCGGCGTAGGTCGCTGCCGTCCATGATGTCGTCGTGGATGAGGAGCCCGGCGTGGCACATCTCCAGGGCCGCGCTCGCCGAGACGATCTCGGGCCCGTCGGCGCCGCCGGCTCCGCGCCAGCCCCAGAAGCACAGCAACGGGCGTAAGCGCTTGCCGCCGCCGAGAACGAACTCCCGTAAAAGGGCGTGTGCGGCCTCGACCTCGCTGTCGCCGACGAGGGCGCCGTGCTCGTCGAGGAAGGCGGCGAGCCTGGCGTCGACCCTGGCCCGAACGTCCTCGGTGACCTCGGCGGCCGAAGGGTGCACCATCTCGGCCGTCATTCCGCCCACTCGCCGCAGTCAACGACCGCTGGTGTCATGACCTGACCCTTCCGCCTCGTGAACTGACACGCGGGAAGCTACCGAGTGATCACCGGCAGGAGAATCCGTCATCTCGCCCAGTGGAACGCTCAACGTGTTATTGCAGTTGCGCAGGGTAGTCAAGGTTAGGCAATGTTGTCGGCAAAAAAGGCCGAAGGTGTGATCGAGATTTTCGAAGGCCAGACGCAGTCCCTTGCCTACACCCACCCGCCGGGCAGCCTGGAGAAGGGCATGGCGATCCTGTCGTGCCTGGGCGCAGGTCAGGCCCCGGTGGCGCTGGCCAGGCTCAGCAGGCTCACGGGCCTGCCGAAGTCGACCGCGCATCGCCTGCTCGGGGTGCTGTGCGCGCAAGGCTTCGCCCAGCGCATCGGCACCGGCTACGCGCCGGGTGCCAGGCTCGCGGCCGCGGGCAGGGGCACGGTCCCCGGAGGGCGGCCGGTCGTGCTGCCCCATCTGCTGTCGCTGTTCGAGCGCACCAGGCAGACCGTCAACCTGTCGGTGCCCTACGGCCTGCAGATCAGGCACGTGGAGCGCCTGTACGGCCTGGGCCGGGTGGCCTCGCCCTCCGACGGGGTGGACAGGGCGCCGCTGCACTGCACGGCGGCGGGCAAGGTGCTGCTGGCCTACGACGCCGACCTGCGTGAGTCGTTCCGCCTGCACGGCGTGCTGGAACGATTCACCCGGCGCACGGTCGTCAAGCGCGGCGCCCTGGCCGAGACGCTGGAGCGTGTGGCGTCGGCCGGGGTGGCCTACTCCTGCGACGAGTACACCGCGGGCCTGTCGTGCGCGGCGGCGCCGGTCTTCGGGACCGACGGGCGCGTGGTGATGGCGGTGAGCGTCGCCTGTCCCGGCACCTCGGGCCTGGACCGGCTGGGCGCCGAGGTCCGCAGGGTGGCGGAGGCGGTGACGGCGGCCCTGGCGGGCTGACGGGAGGGGTCACGGGCGGGCCGGTGGGAGGGCGGGGAGCTGTGGAACGTCCATGTGCTCCCACATGCCACATCCGTCACTCAAGCCACAAAAGTCACATGGAACCCAGAAGCCACAAAGGCCGTCCAAGAGGTCGTGCATGAAGCTTTCACGTCAGCCCCCCGGTGACGGCGAGACACGCCCGCGGGGACGGCCGCCTGGCCGAGCTGGACCTGCTGCGTTTCGTGGCGGCCATGGCCGTGCTCGCCTTCCACTTCCTCGTGGCCTACAAGTCCGTGTGGGGCGCCTCGCCCGCGGCGCTCTTCCCCGCCGTCGCGCCCGTGGCCGGGCTCGGGATCCTCGGTGTCGAGCTGTTCTTCGTCATCAGCGGGTTCGTCATCCTCATGTCGATCTGGGGACGCGGCATCGGCTCGTTCGCCTGGGGACGCCTGGTGCGCCTCTACCCGGCGTACTGGCTCAGCCTGCTCGCCGTCGCCGCCCTGTACGGCCTGACGTCGGCCAAGGCGCTGGACCCCAAGCTGTCGGCGGGGGAGTACCTCGTCAACGCCACGATGACCCAGCGGCTGTTCGGCGTGCTCGACGCCAGCGGGGTCTACTGGTCGCTCTGGGCCGAGCTGCGCTTCTACCTGCTGATCTCGCTGCTGGTGCTGGTCGGTGTCACCTACGGCAGGGCGCTGGCGTTCATGGGGGTTTGGCTGACGGCCGCGGTGGCGGTGGAGTGGCTGCCCGGACTGCTCGACGTCACCGCGCCCGTGCTGCTCACCGAGATCGTCATGCCGCGCTACGCGCCCTACTTCGTGGCGGGCATGGCGCTGTACCTGGTGCACAGGTTCGGCTCGGCGCCGCTGCCGTGGGTGCTGGTGGCGGTGGCGTGGGGGCAGTCGCTGCACTCGGCGCTCGAACGCGTGCACGGGCGTATCAAGCTGGCCGGGTTCTCCGGCATGCCGGTCGGGGACGTCTCGGTGATCGTCACGGTCACGCTCGTCTTCGCGGTCATGGCGGCCATGGCGCTCGGCCTGCTGCGGATGCGCTCGCGGCCGGTCCTGACCGCGCTCGGGGCCACGACCTATCCGCTGTACCTGTTGCACTCGGTCGTGGCGGCGGCGCTCATCCCGGTGCTCGCCGGATCGCTCCCGCCGTGGATCGTGGCCGCGCTCGCGGTCGTGGCCACGCTGGTGGTGTCCTATCTGGTCTACGCATGGGCCGAACGTCCGATCCAGCGACTGCTCAAACCACGCCGGGCGACGCCGCCGCCCGCGATCGCCGTGGTGCCCGCCGTACAGGGCCAAAAGGCATCTGTGCCATAACTGTCTGGCCTTTGGGCACGATGAAGGGTCTAGGCTCGGGCATATAAACGGCGGATAGACCGATCCGGACGAACAGAGGGTGCGCATGACGGTGCGTCGGGTGATGGGCATCGAGACCGAGTACGGCATCTCCGTACCCGGTCAGCCAGGCGCCAACGCGATGGTGACCTCGTCGCAGGTCGTCAACGCGTACCTGGCCGCGTCGGCGGCCAGAGCGCGCAGGGCGCGGTGGGACTTCGAGGAGGAGAACCCGCTGCGCGACGCCCGGGGGTTCGACCTCGCCCGTGAGGTCGCCGACCCGAGCCAGCTGACCGACGAGGACCTCGGCCTCGCCAACGTCATCCTCACCAACGGGGCCCGGTTGTACGTCGACCACGCCCATCCCGAGTACTCCACTCCCGAGTGCACCAATCCGCGCGCCGCGGTCATCTGGGACAAGGCGGGCGAGCGCGTCATGTACGACGCCGCTCTGCGCGCCTCCGCGATCCCCACCAACGCGCCGATCCAGCTCTACAAGAACAACACCGACAACAAGGGCGCCTCCTACGGCTGCCACGAGAACTACCTGATGCGCAGGGCCACGCCTTTCGCCGACATCGTCAGGCACCTCACCCCGTTCTTCGTCTCGCGCCAGGTCGTGTGCGGGGCCGGGCGGGTCGGCATCGGGCAGGACTCACGCGGCGAGGGCTTCCAGATCAGCCAGCGCGCCGACTTCTTCGAGGTCGAGGTCGGCCTGGAGACGACGCTCAAGCGGCCGATCATCAACACCCGCGACGAGCCGCACGCCGATCCCGAGAAGTACCGCCGGTTGCACGTCATCATCGGCGACGCCAACATGTCGGAGATCTCCACCTACCTCAAGCTCGGCACCACGGCCCTGGTCCTGGCGATGATCGAGGACGGCTTCCTCAGCCGCGACCTCGCCGTGGAGAACCCGGTCCAGGCGTTGCGCGCGGTCTCGCACGACCCCACCTGCCGCTACGAGATCTCGATGCGCGACGGCCGCAAGATGACGGCGATCCAGCTGCAGATGGAGTACCTGGAGCAGGCGCGCAAGTACGTCGAGGAGCGCGGCACCGCCTCCGAGGAGGCCAACAAGGACGTGCTCGACCGGTGGGAGTCGGTGCTGACCCGGCTGGCCGAAGACCCGATGCAGCTCTCGCGCGAGCTCGACTGGGTGGCCAAGCTCGAACTGCTGGAGGGCTACCGCAACCGCGACGGCCTGGCCTGGTCGCACCCGAGGCTGCAACTGGTCGACCTGCAGTACTCCGACATCAGGCCGGACCGAGGCCTGTACAACCGGCTGGTCGCCAGGGGCCGCATGCAGCGCCTGGTCACCGAGGAGGCCGTCGAGCGGGCGATCGAGAACCCGCCCAACGACACGCGGGCGTACTTCAGGGGCCGCTGCCTGCGCCAGTACAGCGAGTCGGTGGCGGCGGCGTCGTGGGACTCCGTCATCTTCGACATCCCCGGCCGCGACTCCCTGCAGCGCGTGCCCACGCTGGAGCCGTTGCGCGGCACCAAGGCGCACGTCGGCGAGTTGTTCGACCGCTGCCGCACGGCCGCGGACCTGGTGGCGGCGCTCACCGGCGGCGACTGAGGCCCGCCCCTCTACTCCTCGGTGAGGCAGGCCGGGGTGAGGAAGGACGGCTGCTTGGCCACCGGGTAGCTCGGCAGCCTGGTCTTGGCCATCGGCACGCCCTCGCCCGCCAGCACCTCGGTCAGGCGCCTGGCCGCGTGGTCGGCGGTGAGGCGCTGGGCCGGGCTGCGGTGCAGCAGCCCGCGCAGCACCGGCAGCAGCGCGCCCGCACGCTCGGGCACCTTCGGCTCGCTGTTGAGCACCGACAGGCCCTCGGCCGTGGGACGCGGCGGCCTGCCCTCCACCGCGAAGTACATGCACGCCCCGAACGACCACAGGTCGGCCGACGGCGTCGCCTGGTGTCCGCGCAGCCGCTCGGGCGCCAGGAAGGCCGCGGCCGAGTCGTCGGCGCACGCCTCCCACAGCCCGCCGTTGGAGGCGTTGCGCCTGCCGCCCTCCGGCTGCTGCGGCCCGCCGTTGAGCGAGGCCAGGCCGAACTCCGACAGCACCACACGATCGCCGGTCAGCAGGATGTTGCCGGGATGGATGGCCCGGTGCAGCACGCCCTCGCCGTGCGCGTGCCGCAGGCCGCCCAGCAGTCGCAGCCCGATCCACGCCGCCCAGCGCACCTGCAGGCCGCCCAGATGGCGCACGGTGTACTCCAGCGACAGCGCCTCCAGCGCCTCCATCACGATCCACAGCCTGCCGTGCTCCTCGACCAGGTCGTGCACGGCGACGAGCGCCTCGTGGTTGAGCCTGGCCGCGGCCCTGGCCTCCAGCAGCGCCCTGGTGCGAGCCTCGCGCAGGGTCGCCGCGTCGCCCGACGCCCTGGGCACGACCTCCTTGACCACGACCCTGCGCCGCAGCAGCCGGTCGTGGCCACGCCACAGGACGCCGCCCTCGCCCTCGTGCAGCCGGGACAGCAGCCGGTAGCGACTGCCGAGCATCCGCGTGCCGTCCGTCTTCAACGCACCACCCGCATCACCGCGTGCCGGTCATGTCGCCCACCATTGTGGTGCTGGAACGGTGCACCCCGCGGCGATCTCGGGACGAGCGCTCCCGGCCCGGCATAACGATTGCGTCACCGGCGTTCGGCAGGATGTCGGCCCTGCCGGAAGATGTCCGGAAGATCGCGGGGCAGGAAGCGCGAAATGTCGCTCGGTTCGGGGAAGATATCCGTCAGGAGCCGTCCCCCACATCGGAGGTAGACCACATGGCGAGCAAGGACACCGGCGGTCAGAAGCAGACGGGCCGCCGCGAGAACGAGGTCGAGGAGACCGAGGCGTCGGCCACAGGCGACGTGCAGGAACGCCAGGAGAAGCTGACCGACGACGTCGACGCGATTCTCGACGAGATCGACGAGGTCCTTGAGGAGAACGCCGAGGAGTTCGTGCGCAGCTACGTCCAGAAGGGCGGCGAGTAGCGGGAGCTCGCCGCCGCGTGTGCGGTGGCCGCTCCGGAGCCGGTCGATCATCCGTGATCTGATCGGCCCTGGTCCGGCCACCCCACCCGCAACGGCGACGCCGCACCCGGCACGAGCCCGTCCCCGCCGACGTCACCGGGGGACGCGCTGGCACCCCCCGCACTCACCCACCCTTCCGCCCGCAGCCCCTGTGCCCGCTCAGCACAGGGCCAGCACCCGGCCCGCATGGGTCCGCAGCAGATGCACGCCCGAGGCGGCGGGCAGCCGTACGTCATCGCGCCTGATCACGGTGCGCCGGTCGGGCCCGCACAGCAGGAGGCCGTCGGCGTCGCGCACGACGAAGTCGCCGCCGTGCCGCAGCAGCAGAGGAGCGCCGGGCCCGGCCGACACGCAGGTACGGCCCGCCGCGATGCCGCCGAGCACGTCGTCGTCCTCGCACAGCACCCACGTGGTCGGTGTGCCCGGCGGCGCATCCTCGGCCGCGCGGTGGAAGTCGCCACCGCCCAGCACGGTCAGGCCGGAGCGCCAGGCGGCGGCCCAGGCCAGAGCGGCCCCGAGCGAGGGGTCGGGCGTGCCGCCGTGCCACACCTCCGCAGCCGAGGCCCGCACCGCCATGGGATGACGCCAGGCGCAGTCGCCCGCCACGGGATGGTTGACGCTGAGCACACCGCCGTGCGCCCGAACCGTCTCCGCCCAGGCGTCGGGCGGCAGCCTGAAGTCGATCCACGGCAGCGCCCCGAACGCGTTGGCGTGCCCGAGACCCGTGGTGACCTCCTGACCGGGCAGCAGCACCACACCGCTCGCCCGGGAGGCGGCGGGCAGGTCGGCGAAGTGGCTGACGGTGTTGTGGTCGGTCACCGCGAGGAAGTCCAGCCCCTGCGCCGAGGCGAGCGCCGCCAGCGGCCCCACGCCGAGCACGCCGTCGCTGTGCGCGCTGTGGGCGTGCAGATCACCCGCCAGCCACCGCATGCCGCCGAGCTCCGGCAGCCGCCTGGCCCGCGTGCGCCCGCCCGCGCCGCCCACGACGGGCAGCGCCCGCACCGGCGGCCCCTGCGGCGCCCGCGCGTGCCCGGCCACCTCCACCGAGTACGGCAGGCCGCCGGGCGGCACCCGGTGCAGCCCGATCAGCACCTCCCAGACGCCCGGCTCGACCGCGCCCGGCAGGTACCCGGGCGTGGCCCAGCCGGGCGCGATCGTGAAGCCGTCACGCGCACCGCCCGACCATCCCCTGAACCCGCCGGGCCCCAGGCACCCGAGATCCAGCACCCCGAGCGAGCGGTCGTAGTCCAGCCTGACGGTGAAGGCGGGCGTGCCCACCTCGAACGGCACGGCGTGCACGGCGGCCGAGGCCGCGTCCTCCATCGTCCAGACCCCGCGCACGCGCCTCACCCTCACGCGCCTCACCCTCCCTCACCTCACACCGTCGCCACCAGCACGCCGTCGCGGTAGAGCAGGCCACGCCCCGGCACCGGAGCCGCCCACGCCGCCGAGCCGATCGCGGGCTCCTCGCCCTCGGGCACCACGACCTGCGCCGATATGTCCTGGTCGTCGAGCTCCAGGGTGACCAGTGTGGTCGTGCCCAGGCTCTCCAGCACGGCGACCCGCCCGGCGAACGCCCCGGGCCCGGCCGTGCCCGACAGGACGGTGTACTCGGGCCGCAGCCCGTAGACCACCTCGCCGTCGGCCGTCCCGTCCGGCGCGCGCAGCACCGCGCCCGCCACGTGCAGTGCGCCCCCGGCAACCAGGCCGGGCAGCAGGTTCATCGGGGTCGAGCCGATGAAGGCGGCCACGAAGGGGGTGGCAGGCCGGTGGAAGACCTCCGACGGCGTGCCGATCTGCACGAGACGCCCCTGCGCCATGACGGCGATCCGGTCGGCGAGCGCCAGCGCCTCCCCCTGGTCGTGGGTGACGAAGACCGTGGTCAGCGCCAGGTCGCGCTGCAGCCGCTTGAGGAAGGTACGGGCCTCCAGGCGCAGGCGGGCGTCGAGGTTGGACAGCGGCTCGTCGAACAGGAAGGCGCGCGGGCGGAAGGCGATCGCCCTGGCCAGGGCCACCCGCTGCTGCTGGCCGCCCGACAGCTGGCCGGGACGCCGGGTGAGCAGGTCGGACAGGCTGAGCGTGGCCGCGATCTCGGCGGCCTTGGCCAGGCGTTCGACCTTGGGCCGCTTCCTGACCCGCAGCGGGTAGGCGATGTTGGCGGCCACGTCCATGTGCGGGAAGATCGCGTAATCCTGGAACACCATCGCCACGTCACGCCTGCCCGGCGGCAGCCGGGTGACGTCGTCGCCGTCGATGCGCACCGTGCCGCCGCTCGGCGTCTCCAGGCCCGCGATCACCCGCAGCAGGGTGGTCTTGCCGCAGCCGGAGGGGCCGAGCAGGGCGAAGAACTCGCCGTCGCCGATCGTCAGGTCGAGGTCGTCGAGCGCCCGCACCCCGCCTGGGAAGACCTTCGTCAGGCCGTGCAAGGAGATCACCGCTTGATCCCTCCGTGGAAGCGGAAGCCGTACCTGCGGCTGACGAACAGGTACATGAGCACCACCGGCAGCGAGTACAGCAGCGAGAACGTGGAGATGAGGTCGAGTCTCGGCAGGCCGCCCTCGGTGTAGAGGGTGTAGAGCACGACCGAGCCGGGCGCCTTCTCCGGCGAGCGCAGCAGCACGAACTGGAACAGGAAGCCGCCCCACACCCCCGCCGTCGCCCACACCGCGATCGTGGCCAGACCGGGACGCACCAGCGGCACCACGATGTGCGTGAGGATCTGCAGCGGCGACGCGCCGAAGACGCGGGCCGACTCCTCGTAGGTGGTGGGCGTGGCGTCCATGAAGTCCTTCAGTACGAAGATCGCGGCGGGCAGCAGTCCGCTGGAGGTGACCAGGACGACGCCCAGATGGGTGTCGACGAGGCCGAGCCGCGTGGCCAGCTCGAAGATCGGCACCATGGCCGCCGTGCCGGTCACGACCGACGACAGCAGCAGCAACAGGTACAGCAGCACGTCACGCCCCGGCACCCGCACCCGCGACAACGCGTAGGCGGCCAGCCCCGCGAGCACGACCACGACGGCCGCCGCGCCTCCCGCCTGCAGCACCGAGTTCCCGATCGACCCGAGCGCGTACGGATTGTCCAGCACGGCGGCGAAGTTGCGCAGGGTGAACTCGGGCACCGACACCGTGATCGACGGCGAGGCGTCGAAGGGCGCCGAGGCCAGCCACAGCATGGGCAGCGCGAAGAAGGCCAGCACCACCGCGAGCGCCACCGTCGCCGCCAGCCGCCCGGCCGCGTGCCCGAGCGCGCTCATGCCGTCCGCCCGCGCAGCAGCCGCAGGTAGCCCAGGGCGAAGACCAGGTTGACCAGCAGGATGAGGAAGGACACGGCCGCTCCGGCGCCGAGTTCGCCGCCGCGCAGCGCGACCGTGTAGACGTAGACCGGCAGGATCTCCGAACGCCCGTCCGGCCCGCCCGCCGTCAGCAGGAACGGCGTGAAGTCGTTGAACGTCCACAGGCTGATCAGCAGCAGGTTCGTCAGCACGTGCCGCCTGATGTGCGGGAACACCACGTCGAGGAGCTGCCGGGCCACCCCGGCGCCCGCGATCCTCGCACTCTCCAGCTGCGAGGGCGGCACGCTCTCCAGCGCGGCGGCATAGAGCATCATCGAGAACGCCGTGCCCCGCCACACGTTGAACACGATGATCGACAGCAGCGGCTGGTCCAGCAGCGGGGCCAGCCCCGGCAGGCCGAGCAGGACGCCCAGCGTGCCGCCATCACGGTCGAGCAGCGCGATCCACAGGAACGCCACCACCGAGCCGGGCAGGATCCACGACAGCAGCACCACGCCCTCGACGACGCCGCGCCACGGCCCCCGCCGCCCGCGCAGCGTCCACGCCAGCGCGAACCCCAGCCCCGCCTGCCCGAGCACCGCCGAACCGCCCACGTACAGCACGGTCAGCCACACCGAGTACCCGAACCTCGGATCGCCGAGCGCGGCCTGGTAGTTGCCGAGCCCGACCACCTGGGGATCGGCCGCCTCGACCCCGGTGAGCCGGTAGTCGGTGAGCCCCAGATAGATCGTCCACAGGGCGGGGAAGACCAGGAACACGCCGACGAGCACGAGCGCGGGCAGGACGAACGCCACGGCCCTGGCCCTGCCGAGCCCCGCCGCGTCACCGCCCACCGGGCCCGCCTCAGCCCGCGACGTTCTGCGGCCCGCCCACCAGCCGCGCCAGCTTCACCTGGTAGGCGGCGGCGGCCTCCTGCGGCGGCGTGCCGCCGACCACGGCCGCCGTGGCCTCCTGCAGCGCCGCCGAGACCTGCGGATAGACCGCCAGCGGCGGCCGGTACGCGGTGATCGGCAGCACCTGCTCGGCCACGAACGCCAGCATCGGATCGGACCCGAGCACCTCGGCGTTGACGTCGTCGCGCGCCGTGACCCGCACCTGCCCGGCGAGCTCGGCCTTGGTCGCCTCGGCCGAGTGCATGAACGACAGCAACTCCCACGCCAGCGCCGGACTGGCCCCGAAGGGATTGAGCACGCGTACGGCTCCGCCCGACATGCTGACGAAGTCCTGGCCCCTGATGCCCGCGCCCGGCTGCCTGGCCGGGATCCTGGCATAGCCGACGACCGCGTCGCGATCGGCCATCGGCGCGACGCCCGCCTTCGGCTCCACGACCGATCGCCAGAAGTAGTCGCTCTCGGCCAGGACGCCGATCCGGCCGGCCGCGAACGCGGCGAACGACTTGTCGCGGCCCCTGGCCTCCTGCTGCAGCTTCGGGTCGCCGAGGCCCTCGGGGCCGTACAGGGCCTGGTAGAAGGCCAGCACGTCCTTGGTCGCGCGGGAGGCGCCGGTCCACTTGCCGCCCGCGTAGATCTCGGCTCCGGCGCCCGCCAGCAGGGGCAGCGCGCCCTGCATGGTGGTGGCCTCGCCCATCGCGGTGCCCGCGTTGATCTGCAACGGCGTGACGCCGGGCAGGCGCTTGAGCGCGCGGCCCGCCTGCAGCACCTCCTGCCAGCTCTTCGGCTGCCACGGCTCGGGCAGGCCCGCCCGTCTGGTCAGCGTCCTGTTGTAGAACAGCACGCGGCCGTCGGTGCCGGTCGGCAGGCCGTACTTCTTGCCGTCGAAGATGCCGAGGCCCTGCACGGCCTCGGGGATCTGGCGCCAGCCCTCCCAGGCGTCGACGGCCGCGCCCGCGACCTCGCTGAGCGGCCTGAGGTACCCGGCCTGGGCGAACTCGCCGACCCAGATGCCGTCGACGGCGATGACGTCGGCGCCCTTCCTCGACCTCAGGTCCAGCGAGATGCGCGTCTTGTACTGCTCGTCGTCGACGCCGCTCGGCTGGAACAGCACGGTGACCCGGCGTCCGGCCGAGCGCTGGGCGGCCTCGAAGCGCGGGATCACCCAGTTCTTGATCCAGTCGGCGCTCTCCGCGCTCTTGCCGCCGGAGACGGCGTTGGCCGCGATCGTCAGCGTGACGCCGACGCCCTCCGGGGCGCCGCCGCCGCACCCGCTCAGGGCCAGGACGCACACCGCCGCCGCGCAGGCGGTCCGGGTGAAGGGTCGCATCATGGCCTCCCGCTCAGGACATGCCGACATCACGACACTCGCACGGCTCGTCCCGGTCGTAAAGTGAGCGACTTCGGTTCGCGCCGGGCTGGTTCGCGCTGGGCGAATGTGGGGGAGTACATGCAGCATCACAAGATGAGTAGGGTCGCGTTAACGCAATCGACGTTTGGAGGGAGTCGCGTGGCACATAACAGGGATCTGCCGACCGGCTTGACGAACCAGCTTTTCCAGAACACCGGAAGCTCGTCGTTCTCTGACTTCCTGGGCTCGCACGCGCCGGACCTGATGCCGCAACGCCGTGAGGTCCTGGCCAACCCCGTCGGCGACCAGATCCCGCACGCGACGACGATCGTGGCGGCGACCTGCGCGGGCGGGGTGGTCATGGCGGGCGACCGCAGGGCCACCTCCGGCAACATCATTTCCCAGCGTGACATCGAGAAGGTCTTCCGCACCGACGACCACTCCTGCATGGGCATCGCGGGCACGGCGAGCACCGGCATCGAGATGGCCAGGCTGTACCGGGTGGAGCTTGAGCACTACGAGAAGATGGAGGGCCGCACGCTCTCGGTCTCGGGCAAGGCCAACAGGCTGGCCACGATGATCAGGGGCAACCTCGGCATGGCCATGCAGGGCCTGGTCGTGGTGCCGCTGTTCGCCGCCTACGACCCCGACCGCGACGGCGGGCGCATCTTCGGCTACGACGTCGGCGGCGGGCCCTACGAGCAGCACCAGTACCACTGCATCGGCTCCGGCTCGATCTTCGCCAGGGGCGCGCTGAAGAAGCTCTACCGCGAGGGCGCCTCGGCCGAGGACACCGTGCTCGCCCTCATCCAGTCGCTCTACGACGCCGCCGACGACGACTCGGCGACCGGTGGGCCCGACCTGACCAGGCGCATCTGGCCGGTCGTCTCGGTGATCACCGCCGACGGGTACAGGCGCCTGCCGGACGACGAGGTGGCCGCCCACGTCCAGGCCGTCGTCGACGCCAGGATGAGCAACCCCGACGGCCCCACCGCCCCGCTGCGCTAACCCTGAGAGGATCTCAACCGGTGTCCATTCCTTTCGGATACGTCTCGCCCGAGCAGCAGATGCGGGACAAGGCGGACTACGCGCGCAAGGGCATCGCGCGCGGACGCAGTGTCGTCGTCCTGCACTACGCCGACGGTTTCGTCTTCGTCGCGCCCAACCCGTCCAGGGCCCTGCACAAGATCAGTGAGATCTACGACAAGATCGGGTTCGCCGCCGTCGGGCGCTACAACGAGTTCGAGGCCCTGCGTCTCGGCGGTGTGCGCTATGCCGACATCAACGGCTACACCTACGACCGCAACGACGTCACCGCCAGGGGCCTGGCCAACGTCTACGCCCAGCAGCTCGGCCAGATCTTCACCGAGTCCATCAAGCCGCTGGAGGTGGAGCTGGTCGTCGCCGAGGTGGGCGACTCGGCCGAGGAGGACCACATCTACCGGCTGACGTTCGACGGCTCGGTGTTCGACGAGACCGGGTTCGTCGCGATGGGCGGTCAGGCCGAGGCCGTCGCGGGCCGGTTGAAGGAGCGCTTCAGCCCTGGCCTGTCGGCGGCGGCGGCGCTGGACGCGGCGCTGGCGGCGCTCACCGAGCCGGGCGGCGAGCGCCCTCCGGCCGCGCAGCTGGAGGTGGCGCTGCTCGACCGCAACCGCGAGCACCGCAAGTTCCTGCGGCTGACCGGGCCGCGTCTGGAGCGGCTGCTGGCCGAAGGGGCCGCCTCGGCTCCCGCGCCGGACCCGGCGCCCGCCACCGACGACGACGCGCCCACGGCTCCGCAGGGCGACCTCGACGACGGCTCAGGGGACTGATCCCCGAACCCGCACGCGCGATGCCGCGGCCCGCACACGGGCCGCGGCATCGCGCGTCCGCGCCCTGGGCGACTGTTCCCCGGGTGACCGTTCTCCGGGTGCTCCGCGATCCGGGTGTTCTGTGATCCGGATCACCGCAACCAACGCCGCCCCCGACGACTCGAAGCAGGCATGAACACCCTCACCCGCGCCCTCACCGCGACCGCCGCCGCCACCACGCTGGCGCTGTCGGCCGCCGGCACCGCCTCGGCCGCCGCGAAGATCCCCGACTACAAGGCGCCCAAGACCTTCGGCACCACCTTCCAGGCCGACCCCGGCCACGACTTCACCAAGGGCATCCACTCGCGCCGCAACGGCATCCTGCGCGGCTGGATCACCTACGTGCACGCGGGCAGGGCCGAGTACGTCCCGATCAAGTGGAAGAAGGGCAAGGAGGTCGAGGGCTACTTCGTCGGCCCGCCCGAGGGCGACGTCACCGCGTACTCCTCGCCCATCGCCAAGAAGGTCGTCTACCTCAGCGCGCTGGGCTGCGACGCCAACCTCGGCGGCTTCACCGTCGACCGCCGCACCGGCCTGGGCAACAAGCGCTGCAGCCGCGCGACCCTCGTCAAGACGGTCGCCAAGTCCAAGCGCCCGGCCCTGATCACCGTGTACAAGGGCGAGATCGTGAAGCTCCAGGAGATCTACACGCCGTGACCCTCCGGCGGCCCCGTGACACCGCGCGTGGAAAAGCAGGCCAAGATCCCTCCCGCTGGCGTGGCCTGGGGCATAGTGTGAGGTGATGGATCGTCGCATCTTCGGGCTGGAGAACGAGTACGGCGTGACCTGCACGTTCAGGGGACAGCGCAGGCTGTCCCCCGACGAGGTCGCGCGCTACCTGTTCCGGCGGGTCGTGTCCTGGGGCCGATCAAGCAACGTCTTCCTCCGCAACGGCGCACGCCTGTATCTCGACGTGGGCAGCCATCCTGAGTACGCAACCCCTGAGTGTGACAACGTCATCGAACTCGTCACGCACGACAAGGCCGGCGAGCGCATCCTCGAAGGCCTGCTGGTCGACGCCGAGAAGCGCCTGCGTGAAGAGGGCATCGCCGGCGACATCTACCTGTTCAAGAACAACACCGACTCCGCGGGCAACTCCTACGGCTGCCACGAGAACTACCTGGTCGGCAGGCACGGCGAGTTCGGCCGCCTGGCCGACGTGCTGATCCCCTTCCTGGTCACCCGTCAGATCATCTGCGGCGCGGGCAAGGTCCTGCAGACGCCGCGCGGCGCCGTCTACTGCGTCTCCCAGCGCGCCGAGCACATCTGGGAGGGCGTCTCCTCGGCCACGACGCGTTCACGGCCGATCATCAACACCAGGGACGAGCCGCACGCCGACGCCGAGCGCTTCCGCCGCCTGCACGTCATCGTGGGCGACTCCAACATGAGCGAGACCACGATGCTGCTCAAGGTCGGCGCCACCGACCTGGTGCTGCGCATGATCGAGGCGGGCACCGTGATGCGCGACCTCAGCCTGGAGAACCCGATCAGGGCCATCCGCGAGGTCTCGCACGACATGACGGGCAGGCGCAGGGTGCGTCTGGCCAACGGCCGCGAGGCCTCCAGCCTGGAGATCCAGCAGGAGTACCTCAGCAAGGCCAAGGACTTCGTCGACAGGCGCGGCGGCGACGCCATCGCCCACCGCGTGCTCGAACTGTGGGAGCGCACGCTCAACGCGGTCGACTCGGGCAACCTCGACCTGGTGGCCCGTGAGATCGACTGGGTGACGAAGTACCAGCTCATCGAGCGCTACCGCAAGAAGTACGACCTGCCGCTGTCCAGCCCCCGCGTGGCCCAGCTCGACCTGGCCTACCACGACGTGCACCGCCGCCGAGGGCTGTTCTACCTGCTGCAGAAGCGCGGCGCCGTCGAGCGGGTGGCCTCCGACCTGAAGATCTTCGAGGCCAAGTCGGTGCCCCCGCAGACCACCAGGGCCAAGCTGCGCGGGGAGTTCATCCGCAAGGCGCAGGAGAAGCGCCGCGACTTCACCGTCGACTGGGTGCACCTCAAGCTCAACGACCAGGCGCAGCGCACCGTGCTGTGCAAGGACCCCTTCCGCAGCGTCGACGAGAGGGTGGACAAGCTGATCGCCGGGATGTAGCCGGATCGGCCGCCGGGCGGTGGCCGATCTTGGGCGATCCGTTTACCTCGCGCGTACGCGGGGTTCGGGTAGGGTGGCGCGAACCTGCCGTCTTTTCCGAGGGATCATCCATGCGCCGCCGCCTGGCCGTACTAGCCGCCGTCCCCCTGCTCTTCGCAGCCGCCTGCGGCACCGAAGCGCCCACCAGTGTCAAGGTGGCCGGCAATGTGGGCGCCAAGCCCACGGTGACCTTCCCCGCAGGAGCTCCGGCGACCAAGTCGACGGTCGAGGTGCTCTCGCCCGGCTCGGGTGCGGCCGTCGCCCAGGGCGACACGGTCTTCGTCAACCTCACCGTCTGGAGCTGGGACGGCAAGGACAACATCCTTGAGGGCTCCACCTACGACACCAAGAAGTCCGAGCCGCTGACCGTCGGCAAGCAGATGCCGCAGGTGCTGCAGGACGGCTTCGCCAAGACCAAGCTCGGCGGCAGGTTCATGTCGGTCGTGGCCAACGACTCCTACACCAAGGAGGAGCTGGAGCAGGCCAAGGCCCAGGGCATGAAGACCGACGCGCCGCGCGTGTTCGTGTTCGACCTGGTCTCCAAGCTGCCCAAGGCGGCGACCGGCACTCCCGTCGACCCGGCCCTCAAGGGCGTCACGGTGACCAACCCCGGCGGCGACGCCGCGCCCGTGGTCAGCACCAAGACCACCGAGAAGGCGCCCAAGGACTTCGTCAACAAGGTCGTGCTCAAGGGCAGCGGCCCCGCGGTGAAGAAGGGCCAGAACGTCGTGGTGCAGTACACCGGCAAGATCTGGGGCACCGACAAGGAGTTCGACTCCAGCTGGACCCGCGGCGGCGAGCCCTTCACCGTCCAGGAGCTCGGCACCGGCAAGGTCATCAAGGGCTGGGAGCAGGGCCTGGAGGGCGCGGCCGTCGGCAGCCGCATCCTGCTGAGCATCCCGCCCGCGCTGGGCTACGGCGACAAGGGCCAGGGCGACATCAAGGGCACCGACACGCTGGTGTTCGTCGTGGACGTGCTCGCCGCGTACTGACCCGTCACGGCAGGTGTGACGCCCGGCGACGACACCCGTCGCCGGGCGTTTTCGCGCCTTCGGACGCTGGACCTAGACTCGCCGCTGTGAGCGGTGACGATCTCGACGCCCTGGCCCAGCTGCACGATCCGGTACGGCGCGGCCTCTACGATCACGTGGCGGGCCAGGGGCGCGACGTGGGCAGGGCGGAGGCGGCCGAGGCGGTGGGCGTCTCGCGCACGCTGGCCGCCTTCCACCTGGACAAGCTGGTCGAGGCCGGGCTGCTGGAGAGCGGCTTCCGGCGGCTGGGCGAGCGCACGGGGCCGGGCAGCGGCCGTCCGTCGAAGGTCTACCGCAGGTCGGCGGCCGAGCTGACGGTGAGCCTGCCGCCGCGCGACCACACGACGCTGGCCGTGGTGCTGGCCGAGGTGGTCGACCTGCTCGGCGCGGACGAACGGGCCGAGGAGGCCGCGCGCCGGGCCGGTAGGCGGCTGGCCAAGGGCGGCGGCGACCTGGCCGGGCTGCTCGGCGAGCGCGGCTACGAGCCCTACGCCGAGGGCGAGCGGATCAGGTTCCGCAACTGCCCCTTCCACGCGCTCTCGCGCGAGCATCCGGTGCTGGTCTGCTCGATGAACCTGGCGTTGTGCCAGGGCCTGCTCGAAGGGGCCGGAGAGGATCCCGGACGGGCCGCGCTGGACCCCAGACCGGGGGAGTGCTGCGTCTCGCTTTCTAAAACAAATGAAAATTGACATAATGGAGCCATGCATCTCGCCCAGCTGAACGTCGCCCATCTGCGCGCCCCGCTCGACGCACCCGAACTGGCCGCCTTCGTCGCGGCCATGGCCCCCGTCAACGCCCTGGCCGACGCCGCGCCCGGGTTCGTCTGGCGGCTCATCGAGGACCCCGACGACCCCGAGGCCACCGTCCAGCACGACTTCGGCGACCATCTGGTGATCAACTACTCGGTGTGGGAGTCGCTGGAGAGCCTGTGGAACTTCGTCTACCGCTCACCGCACCTGGAGGTGCTGCGCAGGCGCAGAGAGTGGTTCCACCACGCCGTCACGCCGTACACGGTCATGTGGTGGGTCCCCGAAGGCAGCACGCCGCCGCTGGCCGAGGGCATGGCGCGGCTGGAGCGCCTCAGGACCGAGGGTCCGGGTCCCGAGGCGTTCACGTTCAAGGACTCCTACTCCAGCAGCGAGGCCGCCAGCCTTCCGGCCGCCGCCGAGGCCAGGAAGTAGGGCAGGTCCTCGGCCAGCCCCCTGCCCATCGTCGACAACCGCACCGGCGAGGCCGCAAGCGCCTCGGCCAGCCCGTCCAACGGCACCGAAACCAGCTCATGCCGTACGGCCAGCAGCTCGGCCTGGTCGCGTACGCGCTCGCCGAACTCGCCCGGCAGTTCGGGCACCGCGACCCTGGCCGGCGACAGGGCCACCCTGCCGTACGCGGTCAGCGAATGATGGGACACGCCGATGTGGCGCTCGCGTTTGTCGCCCTCGCTGACCCGCAGGGCCGCGACCGGCCTGCCCTCCAGCACCGCAGCCGCGTTGACCGCCTCGCCCGCCGACACCCCGGAAAAGCCCCATCGGGTGCCCGTGCCCAGATTGCCGGGCCCCTGGGTGACGATCGCCACATCGGCGGCCAGCACGTGCCTGCACGCCAGCAGGCCCGTGTGCGTGGTCACCGCCTCGACGTCGCCGCCGAACGACTGGCCCACCGTCACCACGCCCGCCAGCAGGCCCAGCTCCTTGAGCCTGGCGCAGGCCATCGAGAACCACGCGGGCAGCGCGCCGCCGTCCAGCATCACGTAGGCGACCCTGACGCCCGGCCGGTCGGCCAGCAGGCCGAGCAGGATCGGCGGCAGCGCCGAGTGCAGGTCGGCGACCACGACAGGCATGCCGTCGAGCGAGTCGGCCTCGCGCAGCAGATCGTGGAAAGGGGAGTCCTGCTCGTCCGCACCGAGCACAGTGGCCTGCAACGGGGTATATCGTGCTTTAACCAGGTGCCCAGGGTCGTGCGGATCTTCGGGTAAACGGTTCGGGACGGCCACCACCATGGCGTAACCTCCCGTACCGAGACCCATTGCGAGTGCCGTCGTGTTGAGCAGCACCTCATCGCCGGGTTCCGGGCGGCCGACCAGAGGTGGGTAGGCCAGCGCCCGGCACTCCCCTTCGGGGACGGCGACGTCCAGCTCCACCGCCCCCGGCCACTCGCGCCGGATCCGCAGCACCTCACCCTTGCGCCATCTGATCACTGGGGCAGGGTAGCGTCGTTTCAGGAGGAGAGAGGCAGATGTCGCGCCGTAAGACCGAGCGGTTGCTGAATCTTGTGATCTGCCTGCTCGCCACCCGACGCCCGCTGTCGGCCGAGCAGATCCGCCAGGCCGTACCCGGATACGACCGCGAGGGCGACGAGGCCTTCCAGCGCATGTTCGAGCGCGACAAGAACGAACTTCGTGAGATCGGCATCCCGATCCTGGTCCAGCGCGACCCGTGGGAGGAGGAGCCCGGCTACCGGATCGACCGCGAGTCCTACGAGCTGCCCGAGATCACACTGGAGGCCGACGAGGCCGCCGTGCTCGGCCTGGCCGCCCAGGTCTGGCAGCGCGCCAGCCTCGCCGAGGCCGCCTCCGGCGCCCTGCTCAAGCTGCGGGCCGGGGGCGTCGCCACCGACGAGACGCCAGGCGGCGCGCTCGAGCTGCGCGTCGACACCAGGGACGCCGCCTTCCCCGCCCTGTGGGAGGCCGTACGCGACCGGCGTGTCGTGCGCTTCGACTACCGGGGCGCGGCCAGCGAGAGCGTACGCACCCGCACCGTCGAGCCCTGGGGCGTCATCAGCCGCCGTGGCCGCTGGTACCTCGCAGGCCACGACCGCGACCGCGACGCCCCCCGCGTCTTCCGGCTCAGCCGCGTCACCGGCGAGGTCCAGCCCGTCGGCCGCCCCGGCGTCGTCGAGGTCCCGCCCGGCGTCGACCTGCGCTCCATGGTCGGCTACCCCGAGGAGGCCGCGCAGGAACGCCTGGCCACCCTCCGCGTACGGCGGGGCACGGGCGAGGGCCTGCGGCAGCTCGCCCGCGAGGCCGGCGAAGGCGCCGACGGCTGGGACGAGCTCCAGGTGCCCTTCACCGACGTCGACCGCTTCGCCGGATGGATCGCCAGCCTCGGCTCCGACGTCGTGGTGGCCGGGCCGCCCGACGCCCGTGAGGCGGTCGTCGGGCGGTTGAAGGGAGTGCTGGGCTGATGCACGTCCAGGCCATTGTCATGGGGGAGGCTGTCATGGGGGAGGCGTTGTGAGTTCCACGGCCGATCGGCTGCCCAGATTGCTCGCGCTGGTGCCGTACCTGATGTCGCATCCCGGTGCGCAGGTGGGGGAGGTGGCGGAGGTCTTCGGGCTGAGCGAGAAGCAGCTCATCGACGACCTGCAGCTCGTGTGGATGTGCGGGCTGCCCGGCCACACGCCCGGCGACCTCATCGACGTCTCGTGGGACGGCGGCGAGATCATCATCGACAACGCCGAGACGATCGCCCGGCCGTTGCGCCTGGGCGTCGACGAGGCCAGCGCCCTGCTGGTGGCCCTGCGCATGCTCGCCGCCACCCCCGAACTGGCCGAACTCGGCCACGGCGACGCCCTTCCCCGCGTGGTCGCCAAGCTGGAGCAGGCCGCCTGCGAGGGCGCCTCGGCCGTCTCCACCCAGGTGGCCGTCGACGTCGACGCCGCTCCGGACGCCCTTCCGCTGGTCAAGGAGGCGTTGCGGCGGCGTCGCCGGTTGTCGCTGACGTACTACGTGCCCGGACGCGACGAGGTCACGCCGCGTGAGGTCGACCCCACCCGCGTCGTCGTCGCCGACGGCCGCAGCTACCTCGAAGGCTGGTGCTACCGCGCCGAGGCCATGCGCCTGTTCCGCCTCGACCGCGTCCAGAGCCTCCACCTGCTCGACATCGAGGCCGACCCACCCGCCGACGCCGAGCCCATCGACGTCACCCAGGGCGTCTTCCGGCCCTCACCCACCGACGAGCTGGTCTCCCTCGAGGTGAGCGCGGCCGGGCGCTGGGTGGCCGAGTACTACCCGTGCGAGCTGCTGGAGGAGCTGGGGGAGGGGCGGCTGCGCGTGACCCTGCGCGCTCGCGACGAGACGTGGATCGTGAAGCTGGCCCTGCGACTCGGGGACACCGGGCGGGTCGTCGCACCTGAGGCGATGGTGAGCAAGGTACGGGCGGAGGCGGAGCGGGCGCTGGCGTTGTACTGAGCTGAGGTTTTGGGTAGGCGTTTCCGGGTGGCGGGGCTGCCCACAACCCCTCTCCGCATGTCCCCCCGTGGGGCGAACATCCCCCAGTGGGCGAACTGCTAGGGCGGATCGCACAGGAAATCGGTGATTCCTGCACTAGGCTCGGGCGTATGACGTGGATCTACGTGGCGGTCGGGCTCGGGGTCGCAGGGCTTGGGGCGTTGGCTGTCGCGGGGGTTCGGGTGCTGGTGGCGGCGCGGATGCTGGGGCGGGAGCTCGAGCGGGCGCGGGCGCTGATCTCACCCAGGGTGTCATCGGAATCTGACCCACGGAGAAAAGAAAGCACGCCCAAATCGGTGCGAACAACACCTCCAGGGGATGAGTCTGCGCTCCCGGCAGCGTACGATCGTGCCTGAGATTGCACCTCGCTCGGTTAAGGATGTTTCATGTCGCAACTCGGAGTTCCTGAGCTTCTGATCATCGCGGGCGTTCTCGTCCTGCTGTTCGGCGCGAAGAAGCTGCCTGACACCGCTCGGGCGATCGGTCGTTCGCTGCGTATCTTCAAGTCGGAGACGACCCAGATGCGTGACGAGGACGACAAGGCCACGGCCACCGTGGTCCAGCAGGCCGCCCCGGCTCCGGCGGCGCAGACGGCGCAGCCCGTTCAGCAGCCGGTCACGCAGCTGCCCGCGGCGGCTCCCGTGGTCGCGGCTCCGGCGCCCTCGCCCGAGGAGCAGGCCCGCCAGCTCGAGGAGCAGGCGGCCAAGCTTCGCGCCACCGCGCAGGCTAACAAGCAGGTCTGAAACCCCCCGCACCCGAGGACTGCCGAATGGCGCTGCTGAAACGGTCGAGCAAGAACGGCTCCGCCCCGGTCAACGACACCGAGGGGCGGATGCCGCTGATCGAGCACCTGCGCGAGCTGCGCAACCGGTTGCTCATCGGCATGCTCGCGGTGATCGTCGGCATTGTCATCGGGTTCATCTTCTTCGACCCGGTCTGGTCCTTCCTCAAGGCGCCCTTCTGCGAGACCCCGCAGGCGCACGAGCTGAGGGCCGGGCAGTGCAGCCTCACCTACGGCGGCATCTTCCAGTCGTTCTTCGTGACGCTGAAGGTCGCGGCCATGGTGGGCATCGTGGCCTCCTCACCCGTGTGGCTGTACCAGATCTGGGCGTTCGTCACACCCGCCCTCTACCGCAACGAGAAGCGCTACTCGATCGGCTTCCTGGCGATCGCGGTGCCGCTGTTCATGCTCGGTGCGGCGCTGGCGTACTTCATCATGGACACCAGCCTGGCCATCCTGCTCGGGTTCGCGCCCAGCGACACCGTCGCGGTCATCCAGATCGACGAGTACCTCAGCTATGTGCTGATCATGCTCATCATCTTCGGCGTGTCGTTCGAGCTGCCGCTGCTGCTGGTCTTCCTCAACCTCATCGGGGTGCTGCCGCACGCGACGGTGAAGAAGCACCGCCGCATGGTCATCTTCCTGATGTTCGTGTTCGGCGCCATCGTCACGCCGGGCGGCGACCCGCTCACGATGATGGCACTCGCGGCTCCCATGATCATTCTGTTCGGCGTCGCCGAGCTCATCATGTACCTGCGCGAGCGCCGCCTGCCCAAGGACGAGGACTACGCGAACCTGTCGGACGACGAGGCCTCGCCTCTCGATTTGGGGACGAAGGACACCGACGCCACCCCATAGGCGATACGTTCCCAGGTGTGACCTCTGAGTACGACACGCCGGGCACCAGGCCGCTTGAGCTGGTGCTCCTCGTCAACCCGACGGCGCGCGGCGGCCGTACCCTGCGCTTCCTCGACCCCGTCGTACGCCGCCTGCGTCAGGGTGGCGCCTCGGTCTCGGTCGTCGTCGGCGACACCCCGGCCGACGCCCTGGAACGTGCCTGCACCGCGGTCGCCGAACGCCCCGACGCCCTCGTCGCGTTCGGTGGCGACGGCCTGGTCCATCTGGCCGTACAGGCGGTGGCAGGGACCGAGGTCGCGTTGGGCATCATCCCGGCGGGCACGGGCAACGACATCGCGAGCGCGGTGGGCATCCCGAAGGACCTGCTCCGGGCCGCCGACACGATCGCACGCGGCGCCGCACGCCCGATGGACGCCGCCCGGATCGGCCCGCCCGGCCGCGACGCCGAGGGGGAGTGGTTCGCCGGAGTCGTGTGCTGCGGCTTCGACTCCAGGGTGAACGAGCGGGCCAACCGCCTGACCTGGCCCCCTGGCCGGGGAAAGTACATGCGAGCGGTCGTGCAGGAACTGCGCTCGTTCGAGCCGATCCCGTTCCGCATCACCCTCGACGACGACCAGGTCATCGAACGTGAGGCCATGCTGGTCGCCGTGGCCAACACCCGTTCGTACGGCGCCGGCATGAAGGTGTGCCCGGACGCCGATCCCGCCGACGGCCTGCTCGATGTGATGATGCTCGAATCGGTGCCCACGCTGGACTTCCTGCGGACCTTCCCTCGTGTCTACCGAGGCACCCACGTCTCGAACCCGTCGGTCCGCATGATGAGAGCGCGCCGCATCACCCTCGAAGCGCCCGACGTCGTGACATACGCCGACGGCGAGCGCATCGGCCCGGTGCCGGTGACCTGCGAGATCGTCCCGGGCGCCCTGCGCCTACTGAATGGATCTACTTTGTAAAGGCGTCACCCCGCCGAAGCCGGCACCGGAGTGGGCGGATCGGCCTGCGACGGCCGATCGACCTTGAGCGCCCCAGCCAGCGCGAGGGCGGCGAGCATGACGACGGCGGCGGCCAGATAGACCGCGTCGATCCCCGCGACCAGCGCCTCGACCACGGCGGGCCGTAACGAGGGAGCCAGGGTCGCGACCCTGTTGAGCGAGGCGACCCCCACCCCGTCGGGCAGACGGCCTTCGGCCACCCGCGTGAGCAGGATGCCGAACACCGCCGTGCCGAACGCCATGCCGAGCGTCTGGCTGAACCGGATCGCGGTCGTGGCCACCCCCAGGCGCTCGACGGGCACGGCATTCTGCACGAGCATGATGCCCACCCCCAGCGTCATGCCGAACCCGGCCCCGAGCACCAGCAGATCGACCCCGAGCACGACCGGCGAGGTGACGGCCGAGACGCGGCTGAGCAGCAGCATCGCGACGGCCACGACGAACGTGCCCGCCACCAGGAACGCCTTGACGCTGCGCCCCCTGCCGACCAGCACGCCGGACACCGTGCCCGCCACCGCCATGCCCAGCGCCATCGGCAGCAGGTGCAGCCCGGCGTCGGTGCCGGCCACGCCGAGCGCGGCACGCAGGAACGTGACGGTGTAGAACACGCCGCCGACCATGCCGAACCCCATCAGCAGCTGCAGCGGCAGCGCGATCCTGAGCGTGCGCTCGCGCAGCAACTCGCGGGGCAGGATGGGCTCGGCGGCGGTGCGCTGACGCCACAGGAAGGCCGCCGACAGGCCGCAGGTCAGTGCGATCATCCACGCCATGACCGGCGAACCCCACGCATAACGGTTGCCGCCCCACTCCACGAGCAGGAGCAGGACGCACGCCGCCCCGGCCACCAGCCCGGCGCCGAGGTAGTCGATGCGCCGCCGCGCGCCCCCGTCGCCGAGCCGGATCGACACGGCCGCGGTGGCCAGCACGAACAGGCCGATCGGCAGGTTGATCAGGAAGATCCACCGCCAGTGCAGATGGTCGGCGAACAGCCCGCCGAGCAGCGGCCCGGCGACCATCCCGACACCGGCGAGCACCCCTCCCGCGCCTCCCGGGCCCGCCCGCTTGCCCGGCGGCGTCAGATGGGCGGCCACGACCAGGGTGACCGACATCAGCCCGCCGCCGCCCAGCCCCTGGACCGCGCGGAAGGCGATGAGCTGCCCCATGTCCTGCGCCAGGCCGCACAGCGCCGAACCGGCGAGAAAGAGCGCGACGGCGCCCAGATAGACGCGCTTGGCCCCATGGACGTCGCACAGCTTGCCGTACAGGGGGAGGCATGCCGTGGCGGCCAGGGTGTAGGCGGTGGCCAGCCACGGCAGGCGCTCCAGGCCGTGGGCCGGGTCGAGGTCGCCGACGACGGACCAGGCGGCGGTCGCCACGATGTTCTGGTCGAGGACGGCGAGAAGCAGGGTGAGCATGATGCCCGCCATGGCGGTCGCTTTCCGGCGATCGGTCATGTGAATAGACTGGGTCGAAAATTCGACCGAGTCAAATCCGATAGGATGGGGGTGTGGCCGAGCACGGGTGGGCAGCGGGGGAGGGCGGCGCGCCCGACGACGGGCTGAGGGAGCGCAAGAAGCAGCGGACCAGGCAGGCGATTCGCGACACGGCGATGAAGTTGTTCACCGAGCGCGGGTTCGCCGACGTGTCGGTGATGGAGATCGCCGCGCGGGTTCAGGTGTCGAAGATGACGGTGTTCAACTACTTCCCCACCAAGGAGGACATCGTCGTCAGCCTGCTGGAGCGCGATTTCGCCGATCTCACCGGGATCGTCACCGGGCGAGGACCGGGCGAGTCGGTGGTCGCGGGGGCGCGCAGGGAGTTCCTCGCCCGGTTGCGGCGCCACGCCCCGGAGACCGGCCTGGACGACAGCCCGGACTTCCGCAGACTGCTGCAGCTGTTCAGGGACACGCCCTCGCTGATGGCGCGCATCCTGATGCTGCACGTCAGGACCGAGGCGCTGCTGACCCAGGCCATGATCGAGCGCAATCCGGGCGACCCGAGAGCACCGTTCGCGGCCGGCCAGATCTACGGCCTGTGGCGCACCCTGCAGACGCAGAACACCACGCGCATCCACCGCGGCCAGAGCGCGGCCGAGGCGCTCCCGGAGGCGATCAAGGCCGCCGAGGTGGGCTTCGACCTCCTGGAGCACGGCCTGGGCGACTACCTGGCCTGACCGGAGCCCGTGCGGGGCCGCCCTGCGGCTATCATCCTGCGGTGTGCGAACCGCGCCCGGACGGCAGGTTCAGATCGCATGGCCGGCGGGCCGGACCGGAAAGCCGATTTCGGTAGGGTGACAGGTATGACGACGCCAGCGGAACGCTACGCGGCCTTCCGGGAGAAGATCGCAGACGACGGAGCCGCGCTCGGCTCGTTCCGGGGCCTGTACGAGTTCGAGCTGGACGACTTCCAGCTCGACGCCTGCCGGGCGCTGGAGGCGGGCGACGGCGTCCTGGTGGCGGCGCCCACGGGTTCGGGCAAGACGGTGGTCGGCGAGTTCGCCGTGCACATCGCACTCGAACAGGGCAGGAAGTGCTTCTACACCACCCCCATCAAGGCGCTGTCCAACCAGAAGTACAACGACCTCGTCAAAAGGTACGGCACCGCCAAGGTCGGCCTGCTGACGGGCGACAACAGCGTCAACGGCGAGGCGCCGATCGTGGTCATGACCACGGAGGTGCTGCGCAACATGCTCTACGCGGGCTCGGCGACGCTGGCCGGGCTCGGCTTCGTCGTGATGGACGAGGTGCACTACCTGGCCGACCGCTTCCGCGGCGCGGTCTGGGAAGAGGTCATCATCCATCTGCCCGAGTCGGTGCGCCTGGTGGCGCTGTCGGCGACGGTGAGCAACGCCGAGGAGTTCGGCGAGTGGCTCGGCGAGGTACGCGGCGACACCACGGTGATCGTCGACGAGCACCGCCCCGTGCCGCTGTGGCAGCACATGCTGGTCGGCAACCGCATCTACGACCTGTTCGTCACCGAGGACTTCGACCAGCGCGGCCACATCAACCCGGCCCTCATGCGCATCGCACGCGACGAGGAGCGCCTGGCCGGAGGCAGAGGCAGACGAGGGTACGGCAGGCCGCAGCGCTCGCGCCCGCCCAACAGGGCCGACGTGATCGAGAAGCTCGACAGCGAGGGCCTGCTGCCCGCGATCACGTTCATCTTCTCCCGCGCCGGATGCGACGCGGCCGTCATGCAGTGCCTGCACGCGGGCATCAGGCTGACCAACGAGCGCGAGCGCCACGAGATCCGCATGATCGTCGACGAGCGCACGGCGCACCTGCCTGACGAGGACCTGGCGGTGCTCGGCTTCCTGGAGTGGCGCGACTGCCTGGAGCGCGGCCTGGCCGCGCACCACGCGGGCATGCTGCCGGCCTTCAAGGAGGTCGTGGAGGAGCTGTTCACGCGGGGCCTGGTCAAGGCGGTGTTCGCCACCGAGACGCTGGCGCTCGGCATCAACATGCCCGCCCGCAGTGTGGTGATCGAGAAGCTGGACAAGTGGAACGGCGAGATGCACGCCGACCTCACGCCCGGCGAGTACACCCAGCTGACCGGCCGGGCCGGACGGCGCGGCATCGACGTCGAGGGGCACGCCGTCGTGGTGTGGCAGCCCGGCATGGACCCGGTCGCCGTCGCGGGCCTGGCCGGCACCCGTACCTATCCCTTGCGCTCCAGCTTCCAGCCGTCGTACAACATGGCGGTCAACCTGGTCGGGCAGTTCGGGCGCGAGCGGGCCAAGACGCTGCTGGAGGCGTCGTTCGCGCAGTTCCAGGCCGATCGGGCCGTCGTGGGTCTGGCCAAGCAGCTGCGCAGGTCGGAGGAGGCGCTGGCCGGGTACTCCGACTCCATGACCTGCCATCTGGGCGACTTCCCGGCCTATGCCGCATTGCGCAGGCGCCTTTCCGACCGTGAGGGCGAACTGTCCAAGCAGCGGGGCACGGCCAGGCGGCTGGCCGCACTGCGCTCGCTGGAGGCGCTCAAGCCCGGCGACGTCATCCGGGTGCCCGGCGGGCGCAGGGCCGGGCTGGCGATCGTGCTGGACCCCGGGCTCAACTCGCGCGGCGACGGCCCGCACCCGCTGGTGCTGACGATCGGCAAGCAGGTCAAGAAGCTCGACCCGGGCGACTTCCCCGTCCCCGTCGAGCCGATCGACCAGCTGAGGATCCCGAAGAACTTCAACGGCCGTTCGCCCAAGGAACGCGCCAACCTGATCTCGACGCTGCTGGCCAAGGTCGGCGACCGCGATCTGGGCAAGCCGCAGCGCGCCCGCGACCATGCCGTCGAGGACGACGAGGTCACCGAGTTGCGCAGGCAGATCCGCCAGCACCCGTGCCACGGCTGCGACGAGCGCGAGGACCACGCCCGCTGGGCCGAGCGCTACTACAAGCTGCTGCGTGAGACCGAGGGGCTGCGCCGCCGGGTCGAGGGGCGTTCGCATGTCATCTCGCGCACGTTCGACAAGGTGTGCGGGGTGCTGGACCAGCTCGGCTATCTCGACGGGGAGACGGTGACCGAGGAGGGGCGTCGTCTCGGACGGCTCTACACCGAGCTTGACCTGCTGACGGCCGAGTGCCTGCGGGCCGGGCTGTGGGAGGAGCTCGACCCGGCGGAGCTCGCCGCGTGCGTGTCGTCGCTGGTGTTCGAGTCGCGCCAGTCCGACGACGCGCGACGGCCGAAGATCCCCGCCGGTCGTGCGCAGGACACGCTGAGCGCGATGGTGCGTCTGTGGGGCGAGCTCGAGGGCATCGAGAGCGACAACGGGCTCAACATCATCCGTGAGCCCGATCTGGCGTTCGCCTGGGCCGCCTTCCGCTGGACCAAGGGCCACAGCCTGGACGCCGTGCTGATGGACGGCGTCAACGGCACGGAGCTGGCGGCGGGCGACTTCGTCCGCTGGGTCAAGCAGCTGATGGACCTCCTGGGCCAGCTCGGCAACGCGGCCCCGCCCGGCAGCAAGATCAAGGCCACGGCGGGCAAGGCGATGGACTCGATGCGCAGGGGAGTCGTCGCCTACTCATCGCTGACCTGAGGCGTTGGGGTGAGGCGTTGGCGTGAGGCGCTGGGGTGAGGGACTGGAGTGAGGCGCTGATGCGCAGCCCCATACGCGCAGACCCTTACGCGCAGCCCCTGACCTGCGTCGTCTTGCCTTTCCGTGCGTGTCAGTTCAGACTGACACGCATGGATCCAGGTGAGCTCGCCAGCCGCATCTCCAGCGCCGATCCCGCCGTCAGCCTGAGGGCGGTGGGCGCGTTGCATCGGCTCGCCGAGCAGGTCGAGGCGGTGTCGGTGGCCACGGCGCGTGAGCTCGGCTGGACGTGGGAGCAGATCGGCGACGCGCTGGGCATGTCACGCCAGTCGGTCCACGCCAAGTACGGCAAGTAGGCGGCGCGCGGCTCCAAACTGACCGCCCGGTCAAGGTGTGGTGCTGGGAGGTTCACCCAACGTCACCTCGGGGCCAGTTTCCCGGGTGGACGTAACGGACATCCCCATGTCGCAAGCCCTTTCCCCACCGGACATTCCGCGAGCGGCCGCCCCCGACCGCGGAGAGCGGGGTCCGGTCGCCCGCCAGGAGGTAGGGATGTTCGCTCTGCTCGCCGTACTCCTCTTCGTTCTCGCCCTGATCTTCGAGATCGCGGGTGTGGCGGTCGGCAGTGTGGTCACCGTGACCACACTGGGAACCGCCGGACTGCTGTGCGTCGCCCTGCACCTGCTCGGCGTCGGCGCGTCCTGGACCCCGCTGAAGAAGTGACCCGCTGAACCCGGAACGACGCACCTGACGCCTCCCGCCGTGGACGGCCGCGCCCCTCCCACCCCGGGCGCGGCCGTCTCACCGTTCGAGGCCCTGCGAGAAGCCCTCAGATCAGGCTGAAACGCACCTCGCGCGTGGCCGGGTCCGCCTTGGTGAGCTTGACCGTGACGCGCTCGCCCAGCGGCAGCCGCTCGCCGTCGCAGCGGGCCACGACAGCGGGGTCGGTGAGCTGGACCTGACCGCCCGGCCTGCTCTCGTCGGTGTCGATGACCACGGCGTCGAACGACTGCCCGATGTGCTCGCGCAGCACGAACGCCTCCACCAAGTCGACGCTCGCCCGCTCGACCGAGCCCGCACGCCGCCCGGTCTGCGCCATCGTCTCGGGCAGCGCGCCGAGCGCCTCCTGGATGTCGTCGGGCACGGGCTCGCCCGCCGCGACGGCCAGGCACACCTCGGTGGCATAGCGGTCGACCAGGCGGCGCAGCGGCGCGGTCACATGGGCGTACGGCGCGGCGACGGCGGCGTGGTCGGCGAGCTTGGGCGGCGCGCCGTTGAACGCCACATAGCCCGACCCGCGCAGCAGCACCTTCGACTCGTGCAGGAACGCGGCGTGCGCGGGAGTGCGCGGATCGAGACCGTGCACGACCTCTCCATAGCTGGCCTGTTCAGGCCAGGCCACACCGAGCGCCGCGGCGATCCTGCGCACCTTCGCCAGATCGCCCGGCTGCGGCGCGGGAAGCACGCGCAGCACGCCGATCTCGGCGTCGAGCATCATCTGCGCCGCAGCCATGCCGGTCAGCAGCGAGATCTGCGCGTTCCACGCCTCGGCGGGCAGCGGGATGCGGAACTCCAGCCGGTAGGAGTCGCCGTCGGGCACGACCTCCTGGTCGGGCGTGGGCAGGGTGACGCCGCCCCGCTCGCGTTCGAGGGCCAGGCGCAGCTCGCCGACCTCGGCCAGCAGCCGCAGGGTGCCGTCCGCGGTGCCGGTGTCGATCGCGGCCTGCACGTAGGCGTAGTCGAGCCGTTCCCTGCTGCGCACGGTCGCGCGCTGCACGTCGACGCCGACGGTGCGCCCTTCGGCGTCCAGGTCGATCCGCCAGAGGGCCGCCGTCCTGTCGACGCCGGGCAGCAGGCTGGCCGCGCCCTCCGACAGGCTCTGCGGGTGCAGCGGCACCTTGCCGTCGGGCAGGTAGACGCTCTCGCCCCGCAGGTGCGCCTCGGCGTCGATCGCACCGCCTGGCCTGACGTAGGCGCCGACGTCGGCGATGGCGTACCAGACGCGATAGCCGGAGCCGGTGCCGCCGCGCACCGGCAGCGGCTCGATGTACAGCGCCTGGTCCAGGTCCATGGAGCCGGGCGGGTCGATGGTGACGAACGGCAGTTCGGAGTGGTCCTTGCGCTCGGCGCCGCCGGGCTCGGAGGCGACGAGGGCGGCCTCGTCGAGCACCGTCTCGGGGAACTCCTCAGGCAGCTTCATCTCGCGCCTGATCCGCTCGAAGCCGTCGGCGAGGCGCGGGTGGAAATCGCCGGATACGCGGATGCTCGTGTGTGACACGCGGATCAACCTATCTCGACACGAGCCTGCCGGGGGGCGCACCCGACGGCGCGAGCACGGTGGCGGCGTCGCTGGCCCGTACGACCAGCGCGCCCTTGCTGAGTGCGAGCGCCACCAGGGTGATCAGCCCGTCGCCGCCGTCGGGCGCGGGGCAGGCCAGCACCAGGTCGTCGCCGCTGATCCCGGTCGCGGCGGCGAGGTCGGCCATGCGGGCGAGCACGTCGGCATGGCTGAGCGACACCCCGTCCTGCAGCACCAGCGCCGGGCCCGGCGCGACGGCGGGCAGCGCCGTGGGGTTCAGCACGAGCAACTCGGCGACGTCTACGGTGTCGAGCGCGGGCCCGAACGCGATCACCTGCCGCACCCGGGAGGCGTCGGCCGCCAGCACCGCACTGGCCGCGAGGTCCGGCGTGGTGAACACCGCACGCGCGTCCCAGTCGTAGAGCAACTGCCCGAGCCGCGAGGGCGGCATCAGCGGATCCAGCGGCGCGGCCACCCCACCGGCCGCCATCACGGCGTGTACGGCCAGCGTCTGCGCCCAGGTGGCGCCGACGAGCACGCCGACCACCTGGCCGGGTCTCGCCCCCCGGCGCAGCAGTCCGCTCGCGATGCGCTCCACCTGCTCGGCCAGATGCCGGTAGCCCAGCACCCTGCCCTCGTCGATGAGCGCGGGGCGCTCGCCGAGTCCCCGCGCCGCCCCGAACACCTCGTCGTACACGCTGGCGGTCATGGCCTGAAAGGTAGGGCAGTCGGCGAAGCGGCTGCATCGGCTGATGTGTGTAGAAACGTATGTAGCCCCTGTCAGGGCCGCTGCTCGGCCACCCAGGCGGCGATCTGCGCCCTGGAGGAGAAGCCGAGCTTGGCCAGGATGTTGGAGACGTGCCGCGCCACCGTGGCCGGGCTGATGACCAGCTCGTCGGCCAGCGACTTGTTGGACAGGCCACTGGCGATGAGCAGGGCGATCTCGTGCTCGCGCATGGTCAGTGTGCTGGTCGGCTTGGCCACCGACAGGGTCGGCGAGGCGGCGGGCGCGGGCGGCAGCTGGCCCGACAGCACGTAGTCGACCGTCTTGGCCCACGGCAGCGCCAGCCCCTCACGCCACAGCAGGGCGACCTCGGGCGGCCCCAGCTTGCGCCTGGCCGGTTCGAGCACCTCCTCGGCCCTGGCCCCCACCCCCAGCGCGTGCGCGCCTCCCATGCGCTCGCGCAGTGCGGTGGCCGAGCCCGCCAGGCGTACGGCCCGGCGGTGGTCGCCCTGCTTTCCGGCCAGCAGGGCCGAGGCCTCGACCAGGTCGATGGCGAACGCCCGCTGGCCGAGCCCGTGGCTGAGGGCGAGGCCTTCGGCGAGCCTGGACTTGGCGCTCTCGAACTCGTCGAACTCGATCATGAGGCAGCCCAGGCCGATCAGGCAGCGGATGCGCTCGCCGCGGTAGTCGATGGGGTACTCGTCGTCGTGCAGGAGCCGCTGGGCGCGCTCGTAGTGGGCCAGCGCCGCCGTCAGGTCGTTGCGCGCCTTGGCCACCTCGGCCAGGCCGATGGCCGCCAGTGCGATGCCCCAGTCGTTGGCCTCGTCCTGCAGCACGATCGCGTGCTCGAAGTGGCGTTGTGCCTCACGCAGCAACCCCGCGCCGAACGCGATCCCGCCTCGGCCGTAGGCCACGTACGCCTGCAGATAGGCGCGGCCCGATGCGGCGGCGACCTCGTCGGCACGTTCCAGGAGCGTCTCGTCGCCGTGGCCGAGCATGGCCAGCGTGACGGCGGCGGTCACCTCGCCCTCGGCGTCGAGCCCCCTGGTGGCCTCCAGGGCCTGGCCGCCGAACTCGATCGCGGTGCCGAGGTCGCCCGAGAACAGCGCGAGCACCGACCTGATCGCCTTGACCCGCCCGACGAGCTCGCCCGGCACGCCTTCGGCCTCCAGGAAGAGCCTGTCGGTCACGACGACGTACTCCTCGTAGTGGCCGGAGGCGATGATGCCCCACTGGGCGTCGGCGCAGATGCGCAACGCGGTCTCGATCTGGCCGGACTCGGTGGCGTAGTGCAGGGCGGCGTAGACGTTGGGGCGCATCGCCTCGATGACCGACCAGGCGCGGTGCATCTTCGAGCGGTTCTGCCTGCTCTGCGTCTCGACCAGGGCGACGGCCTGGGCCATCATGACGCGGATGCACTCCAGGTGCCGCTCGCGCAGCGCCTGCTCGGTGCCGCCCTCGGCCAGCCGCCTCCAGGCGTAGTCGCGTACGGTCTCCAGCATGCGGTAGCGGATCTGGCCGCCGACCTTGCCCTCGGCCAGGACCAGCGACTTGTCGACGAGTTCGGTGATGGCGGTGAGCACCTGGCCCGCGTCGAGTTCGTCGGAGGGGGCGACGGCCTCGGCGAGTTCGAGCGTCCAGCCGCCCCTGAACGTGGTGAGGTGGCTGAGCAGCACCTGGGCCTCGCGGCTGAGGGTGCGGTGGCTCCACTCGACGGTGGCCAGCAGGGTGCGCTGGCGTTCGGGCGCGGTGCGGGCGCCGCTGCTGAGCAGCTTGAAGCGGTCCGACAGCCTGGCGGTGATCTGCTCGACCGACAGCACCCTGGTCATCGCCGCGGCCAACTCGATGGCCAGCGGTATGCCCTCCAGGTCGGCGCAGAGCGCGGCGACGGCGGCGTCGTCGGCCTCGCTCCAGCGCGTCATGGGATCGGCCGACAGCGCACGCTCGACGAACAGCCGCATGGCCTCGCTCTGCCCGTCCGCCGGTGCGGCCAGCGACAGCGGCGGCACCCGCCACAGCGTCTCGCCGGGCACCCGCAGCGGCTCGCGGCTGGTGGCCAGCACGGTCAGATGGGGACAGGCCGACAGCAGGGAGGAGCACAGCGCGGCGGCGGCGTCGATGACGTGCTCGCAGTTGTCGAACACCAGCAGGTGCCGCCCGGCGGCCACCGCGGCGACGACGGCCTCGACGGTGGTGGCGCTGGAGCCGTCGGCGCGCAGGACGGCGGGCACGTGCAGGGCGGCGGCCACCCGCTCGGCCAGCCGCTCGCCCGACTCCAGGTCGGCCAGCTCCACCAGCCAGACCCCGTCGCTGAAGATCGGCGTCACCTCGCGGGCCACCTGGAGGGCGAGCCGGGTCTTGCCGATGCCGCCGGTGCCGCACAGCGTCACGGCGCGAGCCGCCTCCACCAGGTTCACCAGCTCCTCGACGTCGGATTGGCGGCCGATGAAGGAGTTCGGTTCCACGGGGAGTGCGGACATGGCACCTCTCGGGACAGGGTGACGAAGCTGCTACCCAGAGTGTGACATTCTCGACGCCATTTTCTCAGCCAATCGCCTTGAGCAACCGGTTCAGCGGGCTGTCGAGACCGTAGCGGTCCGACAGGCGCAGCAGTTCCTCCGGATCACGCGGGCTCGTGGGCAGCGTCAGGTCGACGTCGGGCAGCGGCGCGTCCGATGCGACCTGGACCACGGCGGGCGCGACCCGCAGGTAGTCGCGTGCCGAGGTCAGCTTGGTGCGCGCCCCCGCGGGGAAGCCCTCGGTCGTGCCCGCGTCGAGCGCCTGCAGCAGGGCCGGGAGCGAGCCGAAGCGCGTGATGAGCGCGGCGGCGGTCTTCTCGCCGACCCCCGCGACGCCGGGCAGGCCGTCGCTGGGGTCGCCGCGCAGGGTGGCGAAGTCGGCGTAGCCACGGCCGGGAATGCCGTACTTGGCGGTGACGGCGGCCTCGTCGATCGTCTGCAGGTTGCGGATGCCGCGCTGGGTGTAGAGCACGCGGACACCGCGCTCGTCGTCGACGAGCTGGAACAGGTCGCGGTCGCCGGTGATGATGTCGACCGGGCCGGTGGCCCGCGCGGTGAGCGTGCCGATGACGTCGTCGGCCTCGTAGCCCGCCGACTCGACCCTGGCCAGGCCGATCGCGTCGAGCACCTGCTCGATGACCGGGATCTGCGGGAGCAGCGTGTCGGGCACCTCCTCGGTGTCGCCGTGCGCGACGCGGTGCGCCTTGTAGGTCGGGATGGCCGCGACCCGGAAGGCGGGACGCCAGTCGGCGTCCATGCAGGCGGCGACCTCGGCCGGGCCGTGCTCGCGGATCAGGGTGGCGATCATGTCGATGAGGCCGCGCACGGCGTTGACGGGCATGCCGTCGGGTGCGGTCATCGACTCCGGGATGCCGTAGAAGGCCCGGAAGTACAGCGATGGCGTGTCGAGTAGAAGGCGCACGGGCCCAGTCTGTCAGCAGCGGCGGCTCAGCGCCCGAGCATGCCCACCGCGAGCAGGCACGCGTCGTCCTCGGGGTTGGGGCCGCCGATGGAGGTCAGCAGCCGGTCGAGGCCCGCGTCGAGGTCGTAGCGCGGCACCTCGCAGGCGGCGGCCATGGCCAGTCGCAGGCCCTCGTCGATGTCGCGCGTGCGCCGTTCGACGAGGCCGTCGGTGTACAGGAGCAGCAGGTCGCCGCTGTGCAGCTGGACGCTGGCCAGCTGGTAGGACTCCTCGTTGGTCGCGCCGAGCAGGATGCCGGAGGGCGGCTTGAGCTGGCTGGCGACGCCGTCGCGCACCAGGATCGGCGCGAGGTGCCCGGCCTGGCCCCAGGTGAAGACGCCGCTGGCGGTGTCGAGGTGGCCGACGACGGCGGTGGCCGTGGTCTCGTCGAGGCGGTGCAGGACCAGGTCGTTGAGCCAGCTCAGCAGCCGGTCGGCGCCCTCGCCCGACATGGTCAGGCCGATGAGGGCGTGCCGCAGCTGGGCCATGTGGGCGATCGCGGGCAGACCGTGCCCCGAGACGTCGCCGATGGCCAGCAGGACCCGGCCGTCGGGCAGCGCCGCCGCTTCGTACCAGTCGCCGCCGAGGTTGGCGGTCTTCTCGGCGGGCACGTAGCGCACGGCGATGCGGGTGCGCGGCAGGTCCATGCAGCCGCCCGGCTCGGGCAGGATGGCCTCGCGCAGGGCCAGCATGACGCGACGCTCCTCGGCCGAGCGCTCGCGGGCCTCCAGGAGCTGGCGGCGCGACTCCGACATGATGCGCTCGGCGCGGCGCCTGCCGGTGATGTCCTGGACGACGCCGTGCACACCGGTGGGGCCGCTGGGGCCGAGCACGGGTTCGAGCACGGCGCGCAGGTTGCGCTGCTCGCCCCTGCGCCTGATGCGGAACTCGGCCTGGACCGGCTCGACGCCCTGCACGACGCTCCACAGCAGCTGGTCGAGTGCGGCCAGGTCGCTCGGCTCGACGTGGGCGGCCAGCTCGGGCAGGCTGATCGGGCCCTGGCCGGGGTCACGGCCGAAGATCACGTAGACGTGGTCGGACCAGTTGGCCTCGCCGGTGTGCAGATTCCACTCCGCCCATCCCATGTTGCCCAGGCGCTGGGCGTGGGCCAGTTGCACGGCCAGCAGCTCGGAGTCGCGGCTGGTGGCCTCGCGCTGGTCCAGTTGCTCGCACAGGCGCTGGATCAGCTCGGCCGCCGTCATGGGGCGGTCGGGCTGCCGGTCGTCTTTGCTGGGGAGGGGTGGCTGGTGGCCGCCCACGACGCCGACCATTGGAGGCTCACTCTCAAGGGAGACGGGATCGGGGACATTTGCCCCACCTTGCGTGATCGTGCTTCCACGGAGTGTAGCGATCGACGGCCAGTCGTGAGAGCTTTTCGTACAAGAGCACGGGGGTAGATTGACTGGCGTGACGTCCACAGACTTGTATCCGGTAAGCCGCCTCGCGGCCGTCCAAGAGGCCACCGCCAAGGCCGGTATCGACGCCCTTCTGCTCACGCCGGGGCCAGATCTGCGCTATGTGAGCGGTTACGAGGCTTTGCCGCTTGAGCGACTGACCTGCCTGGTCGTTCCGGCCTCGGGCGATTCGTTCATGATGGTGCCACGCCTTGAGCTGCCCGCGGCCGAGCACTCGCCCGCCTCGCGGCTCGGCCTCGAGTTCGTCGCCTGGGACGAGACCGACGACCCCTACCAGGTGGTGGCCGAGCGGCTGGGCGAGGTGGCGAGCGTCGGGCTCGCCGACCGGATGTGGGCGATGGCCTCGCTGAGGTTCGCCGCCGCGATGCCCGGCGCCTCCCAGGTGCTGGCCGGAAGCGTGCTGCGCGAGCTGCGCATGCGCAAGTCGCCCGCCGAGGTGGCCGCGCTGCGTGAGGCCGGGGCCGCGATCGACGCCGTGCACCGCCAGGTCCCCGGTTTCCTGCGCGCCGGGCGCACCGAGCGCGAGGTCGGGCGCGACATCCACGACGCCATCCTGGCCGCGGGCCACTCGACGGTCGACTTCGTCATCGTCGCCTCGGGGCCCAACGGGGCCAGTCCGCACCACGAGCTGTCCGACCGCGTGATCCAGGCGGGCGAGCCCGTCGTGGTCGACATCGGCGGGCAGCTGCTCAACGGCTACTGCTCGGACTCCACGCGCAACTACTGCATCGGCGAGCCGCCCGCCGCCTACCGGGCCTACTACGAGGTGCTGCGCCGTGCCCAGGACGCCGCCTGCCAGGCCGTACGGCCGGGCGTCTCGTGCGAGTCGATCGACGCGGCGGCCCGTGAGGTGATCGCGGAGGGCGGCTACGGCGAGCACTTCATCCACCGCACCGGCCACGGCATCGGCATCGAGACGCACGAGGAGCCCTACATCGTCTCGGGCAACCGCGAGCCCCTTGAGCCGGGCTTCGCCTTCTCCGTCGAGCCCGGCATCTACCTGCGGGGCGAGCACGGCGCCAGGATCGAGGACATCGTCGTGTGCACCGCCGACGGCGTCGAGCGGCTCAACGACACCGACCGGGATCTGGTGATCGTCTAGCGGCTGCCACAATGCGGGGGTGACCGGCGATCCCGGTCGCCCCTTCACCCTTGCCGAACAGGAGATTGACCGTGGAGCGCGTCCTTCCCACCCCCGAAGCGCACGACCTCATCGACCTGGTCCGCGAACTGGTGGCCAAGGAGGTCGCGCCCCGGGCGTCGGCCGACGAGGCCGCCGCGCGTTTCCCCCGCGAGGTCTTCGCCACGCTCGGCGCCTCCGGACTGCTCGGCCTGCCCTATCCCGAGGAGCACGGGGGAGCGGCCCAGCCGCAGGAGGTCTACCTCCAGGTGATCGAGGAGCTGGCCAAGGGCTGGCTGACGGTCGGCCTCGGGCTCTCGGTGCACACGCTGTCGTGCTTCCCGGTGGCCGCCTACGGCACGCCCGAGCAGAAGCAGGCCCTGCTCCCGGCGATGCTCGGCGGCGACCTGCTGGGCGCGTACTGTCTTTCGGAGCCGCAGTCGGGCTCGGACGCCGCCGCGCTCGCCACCAAGGCCGTGCCCGGTCCCGACGGCTACACCGTCGACGGCGTCAAGGCGTGGATCACACACGGCGGCGCCGCCGACTTCTACATGCTCATGGCCCGCACCGGCGCCGAGGGCACACGCGGCATCTCCTGCCTGCACGTGCCCGCGGGCACCCCGGGCGTGTCGTTCGGCCTGCCCGAGCACAAGATGGGCATGCGCTCCTCCCCGACGGCCCAGGTGCGCTTCGACGAGGTACGGCTGGCGCCCGACGCCCTGATCGGGGCCGAGGGCGAGGGCTTCCGGATCGCGATGGCGGCGCTCGACGGCGGCAGGCTCGGCATCGCCGCCTGCGCGGTGGGCGTCGCCCAGGCCGCCCTCGAAGCGGCCACGGCCTACGCCAAGGAGCGGCAGCAGTTCGGCACGCGCATCGTCGACTTCCAGGGCGTGGGCTTCATGCTGGCCGACATGGCCACCCAGATCGCCGCGGCCAGGGCGCTCTACCTCGACGCCGCCAGGCTGCGCGACGCCGGTCGCCCGTACGGCACGCAGGCGGCGATGGCCAAGCTGTTCGCCACCGACGCGTGCATGAAGGTCACCACGGACGCGGTGCAGGTGCTCGGCGGCTACGGCTATGTGGAGGACTTCCCCGTCGAGCGCTACATGCGCGAGGCCAAGGTGCTGCAGATCGTCGAGGGCACCAACCAGATCCAGCGCGTGGTGATCAGCAGGGCCCTGGCCAAGGGCTGAGACCCCCGCGCCTCAGCCGACCCCGGCGCGCAACTCGGTGATCAGGTCGCGTACGACGGCCGAGCGGGCGAGCTCGGCCGTCGTCACGTAGCCGACGCGGCGCAGCGGCGGATCGGCGCCGAGCGCGGCGGTGGCGACCTTCGCGGGCGCGCCGGCGACCGACAGCAGCGGCACGATCGCCGCGCCGAGCCCGTGGCCGACCATCGACATCACGACGCCGTCGTCCTCGACCGTCATGTCGCCAGGCGGGATCCAGTCCTGGCTCCTGAGCCAGCGCTGCGTCTCCTTCGAGCAGTTCTCGTGCCAGTCGATCATCGGCAGCGCGCGCGGGTCGGGATGCCCGGCCGGATGCGCCAGCACGTACGGCTCGGCGAACAACTCCCTGACGACCAGCCCCTCCACCCGCACGGGCAGCGACACGATCCCCACGTCGGCCCGCCCGGCGCGTACCTCGCCCGCGATGCCCGGCCCGAGGTCCTGCACGACGCGCACGTCGACGGTGACCTTCGGCCTGCGCACGCCGAACCTCGACAGCACGCCCGGCAGCAGGTGGAAGGCCGCGCTCCGGAACGCCGCCACCCTGATCGAGCCGACGCCGTGCCCGCCCGCCGCGCCGAGCGCCTCGGCCTTCAGCAGGTCGAGCAGCCGCAGCACGCCCCGCGCGTGCCCGACGGCCGCCTCGCCCGCGGGTGTGGGCCGCGCGCCGTGCCTGCCCCTGTCGAACAGCACCGCGCCGATCTTGCGCTCGGCCGCGCGCACGGCGTGCGAGACGGCCGACTGGGTCAGGCCGAGCCGCACGGCCGCCGCGGAGAAGGCGCGCTCGCGCTCGACGGCGACGAGCACGCGCAGCTCGCCCGGCGTCAGGTCGTCACCGCTCATACCGCTCAACTTATATGAACGGCATTCATGCAAGTGGCTCCAGCCATTGACGCGGGCCCGTTATGCCGGGACGCGTGCCTTCCTAGGGTGGTTGCCGAAGCAGCAATCGCGAAGGCGGAGGTCGTGACATGCGTGTGGTGCGGGCATTGCGGCTGGGCGGTCCCGAGGTCCTGGAGCAGACCGAGGCGCCGGACCCGGTGGCGGGCGAGGACACCGTGCTCGTCGAGGTGGAGGCGGCCGGGGTGAACTTCGCCGACGCCGAGCGCCTCAAGGGCTCCTACCGGCGCCCCGAACTGCCGTTCGTGCCCGGCTCGGAGGTGATCGGGCGCACGGCGGACGGGCGCAGGCTGATGGGCTTCACCCAGGGCGGCTACGCCTCCAGGGCGCTGCTGAGCCGGGCGGGTGCCGTCGAGGTGCCCGGCGAGGTCGGCGCGGGCCAGGCGCTGGCCCTGCTGGTGCAGGGCCTGACGGCCTGGCACCTGCTGCGCACGGCCGCGCGCCTGACGACGGGCGAGAGCGTCGTGGTCAACGCGGGCGCGGGCGGCGTCGGCCACCTGGCGGTCCAACTGGCCAGGGTGTACGGCGCGGGCCGGGTCGTCGCCACGGCCTCGGACGAGGCCAAACGCGCCCTGGCCGTCGAGCTCGGCGCGCACGCGGCCGTGGACGGCGAGGCGGCGGGATACGCCGAGCGCGTGCTGGCGGCCAACGGGGGAGCGGGGGCCGACGTGGTGCTCGACGCGGTCGGCGGCAAGGTGTTCGACGCGGCGCTGGGCGCGCTGGCGCCGTTCGGCAGGCTGATCGCCTACGGCACGTCGTCGGGCGCCGCCCCCGAGCCCGTCTCGCCCGATCTGCTCACCGAGCGCAACATCGCGGTGGCCGGGTTCTGGCTCGGCCCGCTCATGGGCACGCCGGGCGCGCTCGCCCCGCTGCGGGAGCTGCTGGAGCTGACGCTCGACGGCAGGCTGCGGCCGATCGTGGGAGGCGAGTACGACCTGGGCGACGCGGGCCGCGCGCTGGCCGATCTCACCGCTCGCCGTACGACGGGCAAGCTGGTGCTGCGGCCATGACGGCGGGGACGCGTGGGGCCGCTGTTTCGCATGGGGCGCTTTTCCCGTCCGGCGCGCGAATATATTCGACCCGAAAAGAGCTACATAAGCCCACAAAGTAGGACAGGCAGATATTCGGGGGGCGAATGTTGTCTTGAGGGAGTTTGGTGGCATTGCTACTGTGCAGCGGGTTCCTCAAGAACTTCGCCGGGACGGATGCCCATGCGTTTGCGCGACTCCCGCGTGCGGACCAAGGTCGCAGCGCTGCTGCTGTCTCTGGTCGCGCTCTGGGCACTCGCTGTGTGGGTGACCGTGCGCGACGGCCTCGACCTGCACGCCGCAAGCAGCCTCGACCGCGATGTGGCGGTTCCCGCGGGCCGTGTCATCCTCGCGCTGCAGCACGAGCGCAAGGCGCCCGCCGACTCGGCCAGGCGCGTGGCCACCGACGCCGCCATCGCCGCCTTCCGGCAGTCGGCGACCAAGGAGTTCACCCAGCTCGCCGCCGAACCCGATCTGCAAAGGCGGGTGGCCGAGGCGCTGGGCGCCCTGGACGCGGCTGTGGTGGCCCGTGGGCTGCCGACCAGGACCTGGGCCATCGGCAAGGCCGTCGCGGCCCTGCACCGCGCCCAGGAGGCCGTGCCGACGCTCGATGCCGACAGCGCGCGCAACGTCGTGGCCCACAGCAGGGCGCGGGAGCTGCTGTCGGCCGAGGACGCGCTGGTGGCGGCCGGCATCGAGGGCGAGGCGGGCAGGTTCACCTTCGCCCAGGCCGTCGGCGCGCGGCGCCAGGCCATGTTCGACCTGCCGGTGGCCAGCAGCTACGAGCTGGCCAGGCTCCAGGTGCTCGAAGACCTCACCGCCGACGGCGTCGCCAGCTCCTCCCAGTGGGCCGCCGCGGCCAGGCCCGCCATGGCCCGCCTCGACGAGGACCTGCGCGTGGCCAGGGCGCTCGGCGCCGCGCGCCAGGCGCCCGAAGGCGACGCGATCGTGTTCAGGCTGGTGCTGGCCGTCGGCCTCGGACTGCTGGCCGTCGGCGCGGCGGCCGTCGCCTCCATCACCACGGCGCGCACCATGCTCGCCCAGCTCGACACGCTCAAGACCGCGGCGCACGAACTGTCGGACCAGCGCCTGCCCGACGTCGTCGAACGGCTCGGCCGGGGCGAGCACGTCGACGTGGCGGCCGAGGCGCCGCCGCTGGCCTTCGGCGACGGCCAGATCGGCGCGGTCGGCGACGCCTTCAACACCGTGCGCGAGACCGCGGTCAGGGTCGCCGTCGAACAGGCCGAGCTGCGGCGCGGCATCCGCGAGATCCTGCTCAGCCTGGCCAGGCGCTCGCAGTCGCTCGTGCAGCGCCAGCTCACCGTGCTCGACGCCATGGAGCGCCGCGAGCACGACCCCCAGGAACTGCGCGACCTGTTCAGGCTCGACCACCTGGCCACCCGGATGCGGCGCAACGCCGAGAACCTCATCGTGCTGTCGGGCGCCTCGCCCGGCCGTACCTGGCGCAGGCCGGTGCCGATGATCGACGTCGTGCGCGGCTCGCTGGCCGAGGTCGAGGACTACACGCGCGTCACGCTCTCGCCGATGGGAGAGGTCCAGCTCGAGGGCAGGGCCGTCGGCGATGTCGTGCACCTGCTCGCCGAGCTCATCGAGAACGCCGTCTCCTTCTCGCCGCCGTACACGATGGTGCAGGTGACGGGCGACCTGGTCGCCGACGGCTTCGCGTTCGAGATCGAGGACAGGGGCCTCGGCATGTCGCCCGAGGACCTCAAGGAGGCCAACGAACGCCTGTCGGCGCCGCACGAGATCACACTCGGCGGCGCGGCCAGGCTCGGACTGTACGTCGTGGCCAGGCTCGCCGAAAGGCACGGCGTGCGCGTCGAACTCGGCGCCTCGCCGTACGGCGGCACGACCGTCGTGGTGCGGGTGCCCGCCGAGCTGGTCAGCACCCATGTCGTGGCCGCGCCCGCGGCCGAGGAACAGGAGGTCGCCGAAGAAGCGAACAGGGAAGCCGACGAGCTGCCGCGAGAGCAAGCGGTCAGCGTACGACGCGTCGAGCCGACGGCCGGGTTCACCCCCGGCGGCCTGCCGCTGCGCGTCCCCCAGACCAACCTGGTGCCCGAGTTGCGCGGAGAGGGGACGCAGACGGCCATCGAGAGCCGTGACCGCTCCCCCGAGGAGATCCGCGACATCATGGGCGCCTTCCAGCGCGGGACCGAACGTGGCCGAACGGAGGACGGCCCATGACGAACGAGGAGGAGTGGGTCGATCCCGAGATCGTCCGGCCGTTCGTCATGACGCGCGGGCGCACCCAGCCGACCCGCGGCACCTTCGACCTCATCACCCTGGTCGTGGCGCTGCGGCAGGTTCCGGGTGGGGAGGCTGGGTTCGAGCCGGAGCATGCCGCACTCGTGCGGCTGTGCCCGCGCCCGACATCGGTCGCCGAGCTGGCCGCGGAGCTCGACCTGCCTGCGGGCACGGTCAGGGTGCTGCTGGGCGACCTGCTTGACAAGGGGTTCGTGACGGTGCGCGAACCCCGGCCTGAAGTGGACGGTCAAGACGAGAACATGTACAGGGCGGTGCTCGATGGACTTCGGTCGCTCTGATCCGCGGCGGCTGCCCACCGCGATCAAGATTCTGATCGCCGGCGGTTTCGGCGCGGGCAAGACCACGATGGTCGGTGCCGTGTCCGAGACCCGGCCACTGCGCACCGAGGAGCTGATGACAGTGCGCAGCCTCGGCGTCGACGACATGTCGGGCGTCGAGGCGAAGATGACCACGACCGTGGCGATGGACTTCGGCAGAATCACGGTCAACAAGGACTACATGCTCTACCTGTTCGGGACGCCGGGCCAGGAGCGGTTCTGGTTCGTGTGGGACGAGCTGGCGATGGGCGCGCTCGGCGCGGTCGTGTTGGCAGACACCCGCAGGCTCGCCGACTGCTTTCCCTCGGTCGACTACTTCGAGCGGCGCGGCACGCCGTTCGTGGTGGCGGTCAACTGCTTCGAGGGGGCCGAGGAGTTCGCCCTCGACGAGGTGCGGATGGCGCTCGGCCTGGAGACCCACATCCCGATCATGTTGTGCGACGCGCGCAGGCGCGACTCGACCAAGGAGGTCCTGATCTCGCTGGTCGGGCATGCGATGGAGATGCGGGCGCGCGGCCAGGACGAGGTCGCGGTCGGGACCATGCCGTGACCATGTACCGCTACCTTTGATCGGATGGAGGAGATCGATCGCCGGATCGTCACGCTGCTGGCCGCCGACGGCCGGATGAGCTTCACCGATCTGGCCAGAGAGACGGGCCTGTCGGTTTCCGCCGTCCACCAGAGGGTCAGGCGGCTGGAGAAGCGCGGGGTGCTGCGGGGTTACGCGGCCCACGTCGACTACGACGCGATCGGGCTGCCGATGACCGCGTTCGTGTCGATCAAGCCGATCGATCCCGCCGCGCCGGACGACGCGCCCGACAGGCTCGCGCACCTGAGTGCGATCGAGGCGTGCCACAGCGTCGCGGGCGACGAGAGCTACATCCTCAAGGTCCGCGTCGCCTCGCCGATCGGGCTGGAGGAGGTGCTGCAGCAGATCAGGGAGGTGGCCAACGTCTCCACCCGCACCACGGTCGTGCTGAGCACCCCCTACGAGCACCGGGCGCCGAGGATCGAGGAGCCGGGCAAGGAGCAGTGACCCGTAGGAAGCAGTGACCCCGCAAGGGGCAGTGACGCCGCAAGGCGGGTGAACGCGCGGAGGCGGGGCCGGTCCGACCGGCCCCGCCTCCGCGCGTGTCGCCGCCGCGCCCGTCCCGCGTGCCGCCCTAGCGGCCGCCGTCGAACGCGGCCCGCAGCCTGGCCCTGGCCTCCTCGCCCGCGCCGAGCCGGTCCAGCCCGTTGAGCGCGGCGCCCACGATCGGCGGCACGTCCGCCACCACCAGCTTGGCCCTGGGCGCCCTGGCGGCGAAGGCGGTGTCGAGCATGCTCATCAGCAGCGGGTCGCGCGCGGTCAGCACGCCGCCGCCCAGCACCACCTCGGTCGGCGTGTCGAGCAGGTCCAGGCGGCGCAGCGCCACCTCGGCCAGCACCGTCACCTCGTCGGCCAGCCGCCGCAGCAGCGAGACGGCCACCTCGTCGCCGTCGGCCGCCGCGGCGAACAGCGGGCGGGTCAGCTCGGCGAGCCTGACCGGGTCCTGCTCGCCGAAGTGCAGGTCGAGCACGAACGCCTCGACCGTCGGCGTGCCGAAGTGCGCCTTGACCACCTCGGCCAGCACCGTGGCCGGACCGCGCCCGTCCTCGGCGCGCACCGCGTGCCACAGCGCCTCCTCGCCCAGGCCGATGCCGCCGCCCCAGTCGCCGCTGATCCGGCCGAGCGCGGGGAAGCGGGCCACCTCGCCCGTGGGCGAGACGCCGACCGCGTTGATCCCGGCGCCGCACACCACGGCCACGCCGCTCGGCCCCGACGCGCCCGCGCGCAGCAGCGCGAACGTGTCGTTGGCCACCAGGACGTCGCCGCCGAGCCCGCGCGCGAGCATCTCGTCGCGCAGCGCCTCCTCCTCGACCGGCAGGTCGGCGCCCGCCACGTAGGCGGCCACCAGGTCGGCGTACGGCGGCGCCGTGTCCTGCCCCAGCGCCCGCCGTACGGCCTCGGTCACGACGTCGACGGCCGCGCCGACGCCGGAGCTCTGCGGCGTGAAGGCGCCCGCGCGGCCGGTGGCCAGGACCGAGCCGTCCTCGGCCACCAGGGCGACGGCGGTCTTGCTGTTGCCGCCGTCGACCGCGAGCACGGTGCGCACTATGACACCGTCCAGGGCAGGTAGGCGCGGTTGGCCTCGAGCAGCAGCCTGGTCAGCTCGTCGCCGATCGCGTCCTGCCCGACGAGCGGGTGGGCCAGCAGGGCGTTGCGCACCCGGTCGGCGCCGCCGTGCACAGCCGCGTCCAGAGCCAGGCTCTCGTACGCGGTGACGTGCGCGATGAGCCCGGCGTACAGGGGTTCGACCGGCGCGACGGGCAGTGGGACCGCTCCCGTCGCGGTGATGGTCGCGGGCACCTCGATCACGGCGTCGTCGGCGAGGAAGGGCAGCGTGCCGTTGTTGCGCACATTGACCACCTGCACGTCGCCGCGGTCGCCGAGCAGGGAGGCGATGAGCGCGACGGCGGCCTCGGAGTAGTAGGCGCCGCCGCGCTTGTCCAGCAGGGCGGGCTTGGTCTCGACCGTGGGATCGGCGTAGATCTCCAGGAGCTGGGCCTCCATCGCCGCCACCTCGGCCGCCCTCGACGGCTTGCTGCGCTGCTCCTCCACCACGATGTCGTGGGCGTAGAAGTACCGCAGGTAGTAGGAGGGCACCACGCCCAGGCGCTCGACCAGCGACAGCGGCAGGCCGATGTCGTCGGCGATCTCCTGGCCGTGCTCGGCGATGAGCCTGGGCAGCACGTCCTCGCCGTCGACGAGAACGGAGCGCTCCCAGGTCAGGTGGTTCAGCCCGACATGGCCGAGTTCGACGCGGCCCGGCTCGACGCCCAGGTGCTTGGCGAACCTGCGCTGGAAGCCGATCGCCACGTTGCACAGGCCGATCGCCCGGTGCCCCGCGTCCAGCAGCGCCTTGGTGACGATGCCGACCGGGTTGGTGAAGTCGACGATCCAGGCGTCGGGGGCGTGCTCGCGGATCTTCTCGGCGATGTCGAGGACCACGGGGACCGTGCGCAACGCCTTGGCCAGACCGCCGGCGCCGGTGGTCTCCTGGCCGACGCAGCCGCACTCCAGCGGCAGCGTCTCGTCCACGTTGCGTGCGGCCTGGCCGCCCACGCGCAGTTGCAGCAGCACCGCGGCGGCGCCCGCGACGCCCTCCTCGACGCTCGTCGTGGTGCTGACCGCAGCCGGGCTGCCGGCGTGCGCCAGCATCCTGGTGGCCATGCCCGCGATGAGGGCGAGCCGCTCCTCGTTGGGGTCGATCAAGGTGATCTCGGTCAGCGGAAGCTCGTCCCGCAGCCTGGCGAAGCCATCGATCAGCTCCGGCGTGTATGTCGAGCCGCCCCCGATAACGGCGAGTTTCAACCCTTCACTCCTGTCAAAGTCACGCCCTCGATGAAAACCTTCTGGGCGAAGAAGAACACGATGATCACTGGGGCCATGACGAGCAGGGTCGCCGCCATGGTGAGGTTCCACTGCACGCTGTGCAGGGCCTTGAAGGACGCCAGACCGATGGACAGGGTCCAGTTCTGTTCGTTGATCTGGGCGTACAGCAGGGGACCGTAGTAATCATTCCAGCAATAGAAGAACTGGAACAAAGCGACTGCCGCGATGGCGGGCCTGGCCATCGGCAGCACGACCCGGACGAGGGTGGTGAAGTCCGAGCAGCCGTCCACCCTGGCCGCCTCGGTGTACTCCTTCGGGATCGTGACCAGGAACTGGCGCAGCAGGAAGATGGAGAACGCGTCGCCGCACAGCATGGGCAGGATCAGCGGCCACAGCGTGCCGGTGAGGTCGGCCCTGGCCCAGATGAGGTAGACCGGCACCGCGATGACCTGCGGCGGCAGCATCATCATGGTGATGACCATGAGGAAGGCCGCCTTGCGCCCGCGGAAGCGGAACCTGGCCAGCGCGTAGGCCACCGGCACCGACGACAGCAGCATGAAGGCGGTGCCGAGCCCGGCGTACATGAAGCTGTTGAGCGTCCAGGTCAGCAGCGGCGACCTGACGAAGATGTCGGCGAAGTTGCTCCACTGCCACGTCTCGGGCCACAGGCTGCTGGTCAGCGCCTGCTCGTCGGTCATCAACGCGGTCAGCGCCACGAACACCAGCGGCCCGAGGAACATCAGCGCGACCGCGACCGCGATCGCGTGCGTGGCCAGCCACGACAGCCGGGCGCGCAGGCGATGGCGGCGTACGGTGAGGGCCGGTCGCGGGGCGGCCTGGGGCCGCGCGGGTGCGGTGACGGTCACGAGGCCTCCTCGACCTTCCTGAACTGCCGCAGCAGGATCAGGGTGAAGATCATCGACGCGCCGAAGAGCAGCAGCGCGAGCACGCACGCGTACCCCATGGAGTAGTCGCGGAACCCGGCGTGGAAGAGCCACTGCGGAAGCGTCAGCAACGACATCTCCGGATAGCCGGGCGTGAACGTGGTGCCCGCCGAGTCGGTCGCGCCCGACGCCACCCTTGAGGCGATCATCGCCTGGGTGAAGTACTGCAGGGCGTAGATGACGCCGGTCACCGCCGAGAACATCAGCACCGGCGAGATCGTCGGCAGCGTGATGCTGCGGAACTGCCGCCAGGCGCCCGCCCCGTCGATGGCCGCGGCCTCGTACAGGTGCTTGGGCACGTCCAGCAGCGCCGCCAGGAAGATGACCATCGTGTTGCCGATGCCCCACATGCCCAGCAGCGTCAGCGAGGGCTTCGACCACGAGGGGTCGCCGAACCAGTCAGGCCCGGTGATGCCCACGGCCGCGAGCAGCTGGTTCCACGGCCCGGTCGCCGGGTTCATCAGGAACACGAACGCCACGGTCCCGGCCACCATCGGCACCAGCGAGGGCAGGTAGAAGATCGTGCGGAACAGCCCGACCCCGGCCTTGAGCCTGGTCACCAGCTGGGCCAGCGCCAGGGCGAACACCAGCTGGGCCGGGACCATGAACGCCACCAGCCACAGCGTGTTCCTGGCCGAGATCCAGACCCGGTCGTCCTTCAGCATGTACGCGTAGTTGTCCAGGCCGATGAACTCCAGCTCGAACAGGTCGTAGCGGTGGAAGGAGAAGTAGACGGTCGCCAGCAGCGGGTAGAGGAAGAAGACGCCGAAGCCGAGCAGCCACGGCGACATCCAGACGAGGGCACGGAGGCCCTCGCGGCGCCGCCATCGCGGCGCCGCGTGGGTGGCAGCCATCGCCGATCAGCCCCCGGACAGCTTCAGCTTGTCGTTGATGCGCTTGTCGACGTCGGCGAGACCGGCGTCGAGGTCCTTGACACCGCCCTTCTCCCACGAGGTGAGGAAGGTGGAGAAGACGTCCTGGTTGAACACGCTGTTCACGGTCGCGGGCAGCGTGCTGGTCTTCGGGTGGGCGAAGATGTCGAGGAAGGTCTTGAACTGCGGGTCGGCGGCCAGCGCGGGCGACTCCATGGCCGCCTGGGTCGTCGGCACGTTGCGCAGCACGTTGGACAGGCCCACCAGGCTGTCGGTGTCGGTGGTGAGGTACTTGACGAACTCCCAGGCGTGCTGCGGGTTCTTCGAGCCCTTGGGCACGGCGATCACGGTGCCCGCGGTGAAGCCGGAGCCGTACAGGTCGGGCTTGTCGTCGGCGACCGGCAGCGGGGCCGTGCCGTAGTCCAGGTCCTTGGCCTTGGAGTCGGCGGCGATCATGGCGTTGCGCCACTCGCCGTCCAGGACCATGGCGACCTTGCCCTTGAAGAACGGGTGGTCGGCGCCCCACTCGTCGCCCAGGCTCTTGCGGAACTTGTCGAGGTTGGCGTAGCCGTACCAGTCGACGAGGTCCTTCTGCCAGGTGAGCAGCTGCTTCCAGGCGGGGTCCGAGCCGATGGCGGAGGTGCCGTCCTCGTTGTACCACTTGGCGCCGGTCATCGGGCCGAGGTGGGAGGGGGAGTTCTCGTAGTACTGGAAGCTGGGGATGAAACCGGCGACCTTGATCGAGCCGTCGGGGTTCCTGACCGTGAGCTTCTTGGTCAGCTCGGTCAGCTCGGTGAGCGTCTTGGGCGGCTCGTTGCCCTTCATCAGGGCCTTGTTGTAGTACAGGCCGTAGGCGTCGGCCAGCAGCGGCATCGCACAGCGCTTGCCCTCGAACTCGGTGTAGGCGCGTGCGGCGGCGGGCAGGATCGACAGGTCGATGCCGTCGGCCTTGATCACGGCGTTGAGGTCCTGGAAGACGCCGCTCTTGCACCACTGGGCGACGTTGTCGGTGGTGAAGGAGGCGGCCACGTCGGGGGCCTTGCCGCCGCGGACGGCCGCGGTGATCTGGTCGTCCTGCACGCCCTTGGTGAGCTTGACCTTGATCTGGGGGAACTTGGCCTCGAAGCCCTTGATGGCGTCCTCGAAGGCCTTGATCTCGCTCTCGGCCACGACGCCGTGCCAGAACTCGATGGTCGCGGCGGGCAGCGCCTGTGAGGCGGCGCCCGAGGGCTTGGGCGCGCCGAGTGAGGGCGCGGCCTGCTTGCCCGCCGTACAGGCGGTCAGCGCGAGGGCCATGAGCCCGGCGGCGGCCATGGGGATGAACCGTCGGTGCACGGGGGTGCCTCCTAGCAAAGGGGGTTGAGATGGGTTCTCAGGAGGGGGAGCGGGGGATCAGGCGGGAACGGTGGAGCTGAAGACCTCGTCGCGGGTGGTGTCGAGAGCGAGGTCGAGCGCTCCGGCGAGGACGGGGTTGCCCTCGACGCTGGACAGCCGCAGCTTGGGCCGCGGGATGGTGAGCGCGTGCAGTTCGTGTTCGACGAGTTCGCACAGGGAGGTGCCGCCGGCCAGCAGCATGGCGCCGCTCAGCACGACGAGTTCGGGGTCGAGGACGGCGGTGATGGCGGCCAGGCCGGTGGCCAGGCGCTTGGCGACCTCGCGCAGGCCCTCGGCCGCCTCCTGGCCGCCGGACTCGGCTGCCTTGACCGCGTTGTGCAGTGCGGTGGCCGGGTTGGCGCCGCGGATGCCGTAGGAGCGCAGCAGCGTGCGCACGGTCGGGCCGCCCGCCAGGCTCTGGAAGCCGTGGTCGGCGTGCCTGCCGGTGTCCCTGGCCGTCGGCGCGCCCGGCGTCGGCATGTAGCCGACCTCGCCCGCGCCTCCGGTCGCGCCCCGGTGCAGCCTGCCGCCGAGCACGACGGCCGAGCCGATGCCCTCGTCGGCCCACAGCAGCACGAAGTCGGGGTGGCCGTGCGCGATGCCGCCGGCGAGTTCGGCCAGGGCGACGAGGTTGACGTCGTTCTCGACGTCGACGGACACGCCGAGGCCGTCGCGCAGGGTGGGCACCAGGTGCGGGATGTGCCAGCCGGGGATGGGCGGCGTGGCGTAGCCGAGCCTGCCGGTCTGCGGGTCGAGCGCGCCGGGGATGCCGATGACGGCCCTGCGCAGCGAGTCCAGGCCGATGCCCGCCTGCCCGCACGCGCCTTCGAGCGCGGCGCGCACCTTCGCCACCACGTCGCCGCCCGCGCGGCCCGGTGTGTTGTGCCGGTGCTCGCCGACCACCGCGCCGGTGATGTCGGCGACGGAGGCGAGGATGCGAGAGGGTGTGACGTCGAGCCCCGCCACGTACGCGGCGTGCGGATTGATGCGGTAGACCTCGGCGGTGCGCCCGGGCAGTCCCTCGCGGATGCCGTCGAGGACGACGAGCCCGGCCTCCTGCAGGCGGGCCAGCAGTTGGGAGGCGGTGGGCTTGGACAGCCCGGTGAGGGTGCCGATCTCGGGGCGGGTGAGCGGCCCGCGGTCGAGCAGCGCCTGCAGCGCGGCCTTGTCGTTGATGGCCCGCAGCAGGCTCGGCGTGCCCGGTGTCGGTACGCTCATCTCAGTGATGCCCCCCAGCCTCATCCGAATCACGCTCCCGCACGTCGGGAGGCTCTTCGGAGTTAGGAAACTTTCCTAACTTGGGGAGAACGTACGGAGTCGTCCCCGCCTTGGTCAAGGGGGGAAGGCGAAGGAAACCAAGCTGTGACCGTGCCGTGGCGACACGTGTGCCGGTGTGGTCGCGATGGAAGATGTGAGTGGCTCGACGGAGCTGCTAGTGTAGTGATTTGTCGTGACAACTAGCTAAATGGCCCGGAGCGTCCCATTAATACCGAGACTAATGGAACGACCGCCACTCGTCAAACCGAGCTGGCAAAAGAGCAAGACTACGTCTCCAGGCTCTATGCCCGCCTGGACGTGCTGCGCGAGCGTACCCAGAAGCAGCTGAAGGACGTCCTGGCGCAGGGCGCCGTCGGCACCCAGCAGAACAGGTCCGAGCGCGACTCCTTCGCCGGCATGTACGCCGCCAGGCTGGCCAGGCTGTGGGCCGTCGAGCGCGGCCTGGTGTTCGGCAGGCTCGACCTCGCCGAGGACCGCATCTCGCTCTACATCGGCAAGCTGGGCATCTCCGACGACGAGCAGGAGCGCCTCCTCATCGACTGGCGCGCGCCCGTGGCCCAGCCGTTCTACCGCGCGACACCCGCCACCCACATGGGGGTGACGCGCCGCCGCCACCTGCAGACCAAGGGCCGGGTCGTGGTCGGCGTCGACGACGACCTGCTTGACGTGGAGGGCCTGACCGACGACGACCGCGCCACGCTCAACGGCGAGGCCGCCCTGCTGGCCGCGCTCGACGAGAACCGCACCGGCCGCATGCGCGACATCGTCGCCACCATCCAGGCCGAGCAGGACCGCGTCATCCGGGCCGACCTGAACGGCGTGCTCGTGGTCCAGGGCGGGCCCGGCACCGGCAAGACCGTGGTCGCCCTGCACCGTGCCGCCTACCTGCTCTACACCCACCGGCAGAAGCTGGAGCGCCGGGGCATCCTCATCGTCGGGCCCAATCTGACCTTCCTGCGCTACATCGAGCAGGTGCTGCCCTCGCTCGGCGAGACCGACGTGCTGCTGGCCACCGTCGGCGAGCTGATGCCCGGCCTGGTCGCCACCGCCAGGGACACCCCCGCCGTCGCCGCGCTCAAGGGCGACGCGCGCATGGCCGACGTCGTGGCCAGGGCCGTACGCGACTGGCAGCGGGTGCCGCGCCAGGCGATCGAGATCAAGCTCGGCCGCTACGCGCTGACCGTCGACAGGAACATGCTCGAAGGCGCCAAGAACAAGGCCGTCAGGGCCAAGCGCCCGCACAACCAGGCCCGTTCGATCTTCGTCAGGTCGATACTCAACGCGCTGGCCCGCCAGGCGGCCAAGAAGCTCGGCCGCGGCATGATCGACGAGGACGAGCTCGCCGACCTGCGCGAGGAGCTGCGCACCGAGCCCTCGGTCAAGACCGCGCTCAACCGGCTGTGGCCCTACCTGACGCCGCAGCGCCTGCTGGCCGGCCTCTACGCCTCGCCCGAGCGCCTGGCCCAGGCCGGGCAGGACCTCACGCAGGCCGAGCGCGACCTGCTGCGGCGCGCGCCCTCGGCGAAGTGGACCGAGTCGGACGTGCCGCTGCTCGACGAGGCCGCCGAACTGCTCGGCGACATCGACGAGCAGGTGCTGCGCGCCACCGCCCTGCAGGCCGAGGAGGAGCTCGCCGCCGCCAGGGCGCTGGCCGAGCAGGAACGCGACTACGAGATCAAGTACGCCAAGGAGGTCCTGGAGCTCACCGGCCTGTCGGACGTGATGGACGCCGAACGGCTGGCCGAACGGCACCGGGGCGACGAGCCGTACCTCACCACGGCCGAGCGCGCCGCGGCCGACCGCTCGTGGGCCTACGCGCACGTCATCGTGGACGAGGCGCAGGAGCTGTCGGCCATGGCCTGGCGCTCGGTGATGCGGCGCTGCCCGAACCGGTCGATGACCATCGTCGGCGACATCGCGCAGACCGGCGCGGTCGGCGGGGCGCGCTCGTGGGGCCAGGTGCTCGACCCGTACGTGGCCGGGCGCTGGCGGCAGGAGCGGCTGACGGTCAACTACCGCACACCGGTCGAGCTCATGGCCGTGGCCGCCGACGTGCTGGCCACCATCGACCCCTCGCTGCAGGCGCCGACGTCGGTGCGCGAGAGCGGCGCGGTGCCGTGGTCGGCCCCGCTGGCCGCGCTGCCCGCACTGGTCAAGGCGGAGGCCGGCGAGGGCGGCAAGCTCGTCGTGCTGGCGCCGGTCGCCAGGATCGCGGAGATCGGCGCGGCGGTCGCGGCCGAGATCGACGGCGTGTCGGTGCTCGGGGGCGGCGAGCGGCCCGCCTCCGACACGCTGGACGCGCCGGTGGCCGTGATGGGCGTCACCGACGCCAAGGGGCTCGAGTTCGACTCGGTGATCGTGGCAGAGCCGGAGGCGATCGTCGGCGAGTCGCCGCGCGGCGCCAACGATCTTTACGTCGCGCTGACCCGGGCCACCCAGCGGCTCGGCGTGGTGCACGAAGCCCCGCTCCCACCGGGGTTGCAGCGCCTGGAGCCCCGTATCTCCTGATGGGGACATCACCTCACATGGCGGCATTGAGGTGGCTCGCCGAGCATGTCCTAGCTGCGAAAACTTGAGGTTTCCGCTGATCGGGACACGGTTGACATCTGAGCTTGAGTCGGTAGTTTGCTGCCCAGTCCAGCATGGGACTTGGCCGGTTGGCCGTCTCTGACATCGTCGGATCCTGCGTCCGTGACGGAGCGTGACTTCGTCCTTACAGCCAGGTGCAGGGCCGTCGGTCCGTCGAGTCGGGGCACCCCAACCGGGCGGGGGGTTGGACCCGGGACGGGCCCGGATGCCCAGTAGACAACGGAACTCCGCGCTCGCCGCCGACGAGACGGGTCCGGTCCGAAGGGTTTCCGGGCCCTCTTCCCGTTCCCGTGCGCGGACCACCGCATGCGCCGGGTGGTCCCGCGGCATCCGTCTGCCGCGGGGCCACCCCGCCGTGTCCTTGGCGGTACGTTTGAACGGGCGCGCACCCAGCAGGGGCGCCGGGCGTGCGGCACACAGGAACGAGGCGCGGCAGTGGTGCAGGAGATGACGGGTGTGCCGGCCGCCGAGCCGGTCGCCGGGCCGGGCCGCCCCGCACGGGCCCGGGGCGCGGTGGCGCGTGCCGTCGCGGGAGCCGTGGGCGGCGTGCTGCTGTTCCTGGCCTTCCCGCCGCTCGACTGGTGGTGGTGCGCGCCGTTCGGGCTCGCGCTGTTCTTCGGGGCCGTCGTCGGGGTGCGCGTGCGCAGGGCCCTGTGGCTCGGCTATCTGTCCGGGTTGGTCTTCCTGCTGCCGACGTTGCACTGGGTGACGCCGATCGGTGTTGACGCCTGGCTGGGCCTGGTGGCGATCGAGAGCCTCTTCTACGCCGTTCTGGCTGCCGGGGTCGCCCTGGTGTCCCGGCTGCCTCTGTGGCCCCTCTGGGGGGCCGCGCTGTGGGTCGCCATGGAGTGGGCGCGAGGCGTGTTCCCCGTCGGCGGGTTCCCGTGGGCCCGGGTCGCCTTCAGCCAGGGGGAGTCGCCCTTCACCGGCTACGCGGCGCTCGGCGGCGCGCCGCTGGTGAGTTTCGCCGTCGCGCTGACCGGCGGGCTGCTGGTGGTCGCGGCCGCACGGGTCGGGGCCGCGGGCGGGCTGCCGGGAGCCAGGGTGGTCGCGCTGCCGCTGCTCGGCGTGGTCGCGGTGCCGCTGCTGACGTTCGCCCTGCCCAGGCCGGGCGACGAGGGGCGCACGGTCAATGTGGGCATCGTCCAGGGCAACGTGCCGGGCGAGGGCATGTACCCGTTCGGCGACGAGCCCGCCGTCGTGCTCAGGAACCACACCGACACCACCAAGGCCATGGCCAAGGCCGTGCGCGAGGGCAGGCTGCCCAGACCCGACCTGGTCGTGCTGCCCGAGAACTCCACCGACATCGACCCCTACCGCAGTGAGTTCGCCCGTGCCCTGATCGACGACTCGGTCAAGGACGTCGGCGTGCCCACGCTCGTCGGCGCGGTCGTGGCCGTCGGCGCCGAGCACCGCGCGACACGCAGCCTGGTGTGGGACCCGGTGACGGGCCCAGGCGCCTACTACGACAAGCAGCAGCTCGTGCCGTTCGGCGAGTTCACGCCGTTCAAGGAGATCGTGCTGGCCCTGTTCGAGCGGGCCAACCTGGTCGGCAGGCAGTCGGTGGCCGGGACACGCGACGGCGACCTGAAGCTGGGCCCGGTCACGGTCGGCGCGGTCAACTGCTACGAGGTCGCCTTCGACGGCGTCGTACGCGGCACGGTCAGGGCCGGCGGCACGCCGCTGGTGGTGCAGACGAACAACGCCAGTTACGCATTGTCGAACCTGCCTCCCCAGCAGCTGGCCATGTCCAAACTGCGCGCCGTCGAGCACAACAGGGCCGTCGTGACAGCCGCCACGACAGGGATCTCGGCTTTCGTGACTCCGGACGGTAAGGTCTCCTGGCAGACGAAGGAACGCGTGGCCGACATGACGGTCGTGAAGGTCCCCGTCCGCACCCGCTCCACCATCGCCACCCAGGTGGGGGCGGCTCCCGAGTGGGCATTGATATCGGTGGGCGCGGGCGCCGTGGCTCTGGCCTGGTGGCGGCGCAGGAGGACGAGGAGCGATCGATGACGGAGCGGATGCTGGGCCGGGTGCTCGTCATCGTCCCCACCTACAACGAGCGTGAGAACCTGCCGCTGATCGTCGAGCGGTTGCGGGCGGCCGTGCCCGAGGCGCACATCCTGGTGGCGGACGACAACAGCCCCGACGGCACCGGCCGGGCGGCCGACGAGATCGCGGCGGCCGACGAGCACGTGCACGTGCTGCACCGCGAGGGCAAGCAGGGACTCGGCACGGCCTACATCGCGGGCTTCCGCTGGGGGCTCGGCCAGGGCTACGACGTCATGGTGGAGATCGACGCCGACGGCTCGCACCAGCCCGAGGAGCTGCCCAAGCTGCTGCAGGCCCTGTCGGAGGGCTCGGACCTGGTGATCGGCTCGCGCTGGGTGCCGGGCGGCAAGGTCGTCAACTGGCCTGGCAGGCGCGAGCTGCTGTCCAGGGGCGCCAACCTCTACACCAGGATCATGCTCGGCCTGCCCGTGCGCGACGCCACCGCGGGCTTTCGCGCCTACCGCGCCTCGGCGCTGGAGAAGATCGGCCTGTCCGACGTCGAGTCGCAGGGCTACTGCTTCCAGATCGACCTCACCCTGCGTACGGCCAGGCACGGCCTGCGCATCACCGAGGTGCCCATCACGTTCGTCGAGCGCACGATCGGCGCCAGCAAGATGAGCAGGGCCATCATGGCCGAGGCGCTGTGGCGCATCACGATGTGGGGCGTCACCGGCCTGCCCACGAGGAGCCGCAACAAGGGCGCGCGCTGAGAGCCCGATGATCACCGGAACGTCCTGGCCGTGCCGTACGTTGGACAGGGTGTACGGCTGACGCGGTTGAACGAGGACATGTGATGCGGCTCCTGCTATTCCTGGCCTTCCTGGCCGTCCCGGTGCTGGAGATCTGGGTGATCATCCAGGTGGGCGGCGCGATCGGCGCGTGGCCGACGGTGGCGCTGCTGCTCGGCGGCGCCCTGCTCGGCGGCTGGATCATGCGGCGTGAGGGCCGCAGGGCCTGGCGCAACCTCCAGGGCGCGCTCAACGAGGGCCGGATGCCCGACAGGGAGCTCGGCGACGCCGGGCTGATCATGGCGGGCGGCGCGCTGCTGGCCGTGCCCGGCTTCGTCGGCGACGTCGCGGGCCTGCTGTTCCTGCTGCCGTTCACCAGGCCGCTGGTGCGCAGCCTCGGCTCGTGGTTCTTCGCCAGGCGGCTGAAGGCGATGGCCGCCGCCTCGCCCTACTCCGGTCTGGGCGCCATGCCGCCGTTCTCCGTACAGGGGCAGGGGCCCGAGCAGGCGCAGGGCGAGCGGGCGCACCCGGGCGCGGGCAAGGTCGTGACCGGCGAGGTGATCCGCGAGGACCGCGACGCCTGAGACGCGCGCTGCTTGGACGTCCGGTGCCTGGACGTCGAAAGCCCCCGGCCGTAGTGGCCGGGGGCTTTCGACGTGGTGTCAGAGGTCAGGCGCTCTTGCGGCGTTGTGCGCGCAGAATCGCAAGCCTCTCGTTCAGGACTTCTTCCAGATCCTCGATCGATCGCCGTTCGAGAAGCATGTCCCAGTGTGTCCTGGCCGGCTTGGCCTTCTTGGCCTCAGGCTGTTCGCCGTCCAGGCGTACCGCGGTCGCACCGCACATGCGGCACTCCCATGTCGCCGGGATCTCGGCCTCCGCGGCAAGTGGCACCTCGAAGCGATGACCCTTTGAGCAGGTGTAGGACACCTCCTGGCGCGGAGCCAGATCCGTGTTACGGTCGTTCTCGTAGCTGGTTGCCCCGAGTCGGGTACCGCGAAGCGCGCGCTCGCCCATGTCTAAATGCCTCCTACAGGGCCCCCATTGTGAGGGGTCTGTCTCCCACGGTGTCTAACGCTTGATACCGTGAAGGGATTCCCACCCAAGTGGTGATCCAATCGCGCTTTCCCGACGTCGCGTGTCACGATCTCGCATGGAGCGCCGCGCGGGCCGGGCCTCAGAGGCGTTCGGGCACGTCGTTGCCCGCCGCGCGGATGGCCTTCGGCAGGTTGATCATGGCGAGCAGCACGCCGCCGACCACGAAGAAGATCACCAGTGAGATGATGCCGAGCCGGTAGCTGTCGGTCAGCTGCAGCGCCAGGCCGAGGGTGAACGAGCCGAGGAAGGTCGAGCCCTTGTCGCTGATCTCGTAGAGGCTGTAGTACTCCGCCTCCTTGCCCTTGGGGATCACGTGCGAGAACAGCGAGCGCGACAGCGCCTGGGTGCCGCCCATGACGATCGCGATCGCGAAGCCCAGCGCGAAGAACGGCAGCGCCGACCCCTTCGGCAGGAAGTACGCCACCGCGACCACGGCCGTCCACCCGACCAGCGCGCCCAGCACCACCCGCTTGGCGCCCAGACTGCGCGCCAGCCGCCCCAGCAGCAGCGCCCCGCCGAACGCGACGAACTGCACCATGAGGATGGCCCCGATGCGCACCGTCTGGTCGAGCCCGAGCTCCTTGTCGGCATAGGTGGCCGAGAAGGAGATGACGGTCTGCACGCCGTCGTTGTAGATGAGATAGGCCACCAGGAACCCGAGCGTCAGCGGATAGCGCCGCAGGTCCTTGAGCGTGCGCCACAGCTGCCTGAACGACCCGCTGACCGCCTGCCCGGCCGTCTCGCTCCTGCGCGCACGCGCGTGCCTGTTGCGCAGCCGCATCATCGGGATCAGCGTGAACCCGCCCCACCACAACCCGGCCGACGCCAGCGCGATCCGCACCGCCGTTCCCCCCTCAAGGCCCAGCGCCTCGGCGTTGAGGAAGAGCCCCAGGTGTACGGCCAGCAGCAGCCCGCCGCCCAGATAGCCGAACCCCCAGCCCATCGCCGAGACCCGGTCGCGCTCGTCGGCGGTCGAGATGTCGGGCAGGAAGGAGTTGTAGATGACGAACGCGCAGGCGAACCCGATGTTGGCGACCAGGAACAGCACCCCGCCCAGCAGGTAGCGCCCGTCGCCGACGAACCAGAAGCAGACCGTGGCCAGCGCGCCGAGGAAGGCGAACGCGCCCATCAGCTCGCGCTTGCGCCCGGTGTGGTCGGCCAGCGCGCCCGCGATCGGCATCACCAGGATCTGCAGGATCGCCGCCGCGCCGACCACGAAGGAGTAGTAGGCGCTCGGCCGCACGTCGATGCCGAAGACCGGCACGTAGGCCGCGCCCGCAGCCGCCTTCTCCGCGATGTCGGTCAGGTAGGGCCCGAGGAAGACCGTCAGGACCGTCGTGGGGAAGGCGGAGTTGGCCCAGTCGTACCAGTACCAGCCGCGCTGCTCGCGACGCCTGGCCTCGGGGGATTCGTCGAAGACCGCAGGGGGTGCGGGGACTGTCATGGAGGGGGGCTCCTGTCAGGCGGCGAGTGTGCCGGGATGCCACTGGTCGCGGGCTGCGAGGACGTCGCGCAGGCCGGAGATGTTGTCGGTCATGATGCCGTCGACGCCGAGGTCGAGCAGCGTGTTCATACGGGCCGGGTCGTTGACCGTCCACACGTGCACCTGCATGCCGAGCGCGTGCGCGGTGCGTACCAGGGAACGGGTGGTGACGCGAAGGCCCCTGAAGCCCACCGGCACCTGCGCGCACGGCACGCCCGCGCGGGCCAGGCGGCCCATCATCCGGCCGTAGCCGGACGTCGCCGCGGCGGCGCGCAGGGCGGCGACGCCGCGCGGGCCGAGCGCCGAACAGACCTCGCGGCCCATCGCCGCACGCGCCCTGATCAGCCGCAGGTCGGAGAAGGAGGTCAGGCAGATCCGGTCGTAGGCCGAGGTGCGCCTGACCGCCTCGGCCAGCGGGCCGATGACGCCCGCCTCCTTGACGTCGATGTTGAAGCGCACGTCGGGCCAGGCGCCGAGCAGGTCCTCCAGCAGCGGGATCTCCTCCGAGCCGCCGATGCGGGCCCTGCTGACCTCACGGTAGGGCAGTTCGGCGATGCGCCCGCGCCTGTCGGTGACCCGGTCGAGCGTGTGGTCGTGGAAGGCGACGAGCACACCGTCGGAGGTGGCCTGCGCGTCGGTCTCCAGATAGGTGTAGCCGAGCCCGACCGCGCGCTCGAAGGCGGCGAGGGTGTTCTCGCGTCCTTCCGCGGCTCCTCCGCGGTGGGCGAAGGCCAGCGGCCCGGGGTGGTCGAGGAAGGCGAATCGGCTGTACACGAGCGTGAGTATGCCTCTTGTCCGTCCGCCTCGTCATGGCGGCGTGGTGAACGTTTGGGTCACGAATCGGTCAGATTCCACCGTGTCATGAATCCTGTGCCCTGGCCCATTCCTGCCGCCTGGCCTCGGCCAGTGCGATGGCCGCCGCGACCGAGACGTTGAACGACCCCACCTTGCCGACCTGCGGGATGTAGCCGACCGCGTCGGCCGCCTCCAGCAGCGCGGGCGAGCAGCCGTGGTCCTCGCTGCCGACCACCAGGCACACGTCGCGGTCCAGGCGCGCCTCGTGCAGCGGCACCGCGTCGCCGGTCAGCTCGATCGCCACGACCGCGTAGCCGTCGGCCTTGGCCGAGGCGACCGCCTCCAGCGCGGGCACGGCCTCGTGCCAGGTCACCAGCCGCTCGGTGCCGAGCGCGGTCTTGCCCGCCTTGGGATTGGTCGGCGGGGTGGCGTTGCCTGCGAGCCAGATCTCGTCGACGCCGAACGCCGCGGCGCTGCGGAAGATCGAGCCGATGTTGAAGGGGCCGGTGACCGACTCGACGATGAGCGCGATCCTGTTGCCGGTGTTGCGGCGCCAGGTGCGGTTGAGGCGCTTGACGTCGGTCGGGCGCAGCTGCCTTCTCATGTTCACGTTCGGATCGCTTTCAGGATGCGGTAGGCGGCACGGGAGGTGTGACGGGTGGTGGGCCAGCCCTGCTCGGTCAGCCAGCGCTGCAACGAGTCGGAGCCCAGGTGCTTCTGCACGACCAGGTGCGCGGCGGCGCCCGGCTCAAGCCTGGACAGCCACCGGGTGAGCATCGCGTGCATGGCCGGCTTGCCGATGCGGATCGCCGGATTGGACCAGATGGCGGCGAAACGCACGTCGTCGGGCACGTCGTCGACATGACAGGCCCGCACGCCGTGCAGCCCGGCGGCCTCGGCGTTGCGCTCGGTGAGCTCCACACTGCGCCTGTTGACGTCGACCGCCCACACGGTCGCGCCCGGCGCCCGCGCGGCCATCGTCAGCGCGATGGGACCGTAGCCGCAGCCCAGGTCGAGCAGGTCGCCCTCCGGCGGGGGAGCGGGCACGCTCTCCAGCAGGATCCTGGTGCCGAGGTCGATCTGTCCCGGCGAGAACACGCCGCTGTCGGTGTCGAGCCGCAGATGCAGGTCGGGCAGCACCAGGTTGACCGAGCCCGGTCTGCTCGCCGCGGCGGGCTGCTCCTCGAAGTAGTGGGCCACGTGGGAAGACGTTACCGTGGTCAGGGGATGCGGACGCCCAGCAGCAGGCCCGCCGCCGCGACCGCCACGCCGACGAGCACCGCGGCCACGATGAACCACTGGGTGATCTCCTGGCTCACCGTCCTGAACCCCAGCGACGTGCCGATCTGCTCGTAGACCTCACGCAGCTCGTTGCCGGACTCGGCGGCGTAGGCCCGGCCGCCCGTGCCGTCGGAGAGCGTCTGCAGCGTCGTCTTGTTCACCGGCACCTGCACCGGCTTGCCGTCGATCATCACCGTGCCCTCCTGGGTGCCGTAGGCGATGGTCGAGACCGGCACCCGCGACTCGGTCGCCGCGCCGATGGCCTCGCTGACCGAGCGGCCGGAGGTGTTGTCGCCGTCGGACAGCAGCACCACGGCGGCGGGCGGCGGGTCGGTGACCGCGCGCTGGTCGAAGGAGCGCACCGAGTCGATCGAGCTGAAGACCGCCTCGCCGATCGCCGTGCCCGCCCGCGTCGACAGCGCGCCGATGGCGCTGACCACGGCCTGGTGGTCGGTGGTCGGCGAGACGACCACATTGGCCGACCTGGCGAACGCCACCAGCCCCACGTTGAAGCGCTCGGGCAGGTCACGGGTGAAGCGCTGGGCCGCGTCCTTGGCCGCGGCCAGGCGGTTGGGCGAGACGTCGTCGGCCTCCATCGACAGCGACACGTCCAAGGCGATCATGATGGTCGCCCGGTCGCGCGGCACGCGTACCTCGTCGGCCGGTTTGGCCGCGCCGACGACCAGCAGGCTCATCATGACGAGGAACAGCGCGGGCGGCACGTGCCTGCGCCAGCCCGGTCCCTCGGGCGCCACCAGCGTCAGCAGCGGCAGGTTGGTGAAGCGCACGGTGTAGCGGCGGCGCGCGAACTGGGCGGCGACGTACACCGCGACGAGCGCCGGGAGCAGCACCAGCAGCCACAGCCAGCCGGGGGCGAGAAAGGTCACGTGCCCCTCCGGTGGGTCAGATGGGCGGTGCGGCGCTGACGCAGCACGAACTGCGCCACGTCGAACACCCAGTCGCGGTCGGTGCGCAGCACGAGGTGGGCCACCCCGGCCCGGCGCAGCGCCGCCCTGGTGCCCTCACGTTGCAGCGCGGCGGCCTCGGCGTAGTCGTCGCGTAGCCTGCGGGAAAGGTGCACCTGACGAGTCCTTCCCGTTTCCGGGTCGCTGAACGCGATCGTGCCGATGTCCGGGAGTTCCAGCTCGCGCGGGTCGATCACCTCGACGGCCAGCACCTGGTGCCTGGCCGCCAGCCGCCTGATCGGCCGCTCCCACGGCCGCTCGGCCGAAGGGTCGAGCGAGGGCGCCGCGTCGATGAAGTCCGACACGACCACCCGCATCCCGCGCCGCCTGCGCGAGACCGCCATCACCTCGATCGCCTCGGCCAGATCGGGCGCCCCAGGTACGGCCGAGCCGCGCGGCGCGTCGGTCAGCGAGTGCAGCAGGCCGTACAGGGCCGGTCTGCCGGTGCGGGCGGGCATGCGGTGCACGGCGTCGTCGTGCAGGACGAACAGGCCGAACCTGTCGCCGATCCGGCTGGACAGGAAGCCGATCGCGCCGATCGCGGCCACGACGAGTTCGCGTTTGTCCATCTCGGCCGTGCCGAAGTCCATGCTCGGCGACAGGTCGGCCAGCGCCCAGGTCTCCAGCTCCCTGTCGGCGATGAGGTCACGCACGTGCGGGACGGTGGTGCGGGCGGTGACCGCCCAGTCCATGCGGCGCACGTCGTCCTCGCCCGGCACGTAGACGCGGCTGTCGCCCGCCTCGGAGCCGGGGCCCGGCAGCAGGCCGTTGTGCGCGCCGTGCAGCATGCCGTCCAGGCGGCGCAGGACCGTGAGCTCCAGCTTGCGCAGCGCGGTCTCCGCCGTGCCGGTCACGACCTGGCCTGGTTCCACACCACGAGCGGCGGCGGGACCACGGCCAGCACCTGACGCACGACCGTGTCGGGGTCGACGCCGTCGGCCAGCGCGTCGAACGTGAGCATGATCCGGTGGCCCATCACGTCGACCGCCACGTCGCGCACGTCGTCGGGCAGCAGGTAGTCGCGCCCGCGCAGCAGCGCCAGCGCCCGTCCCGCCGCCACCAGCCCGAGCGTCGCACGGGGACTGACGCCGATCTCGATCGTGTCGGCCAGATCGGCCAGGCCGTACTCGGCCGGAGCCCGGGTGGCCATCACCAGGCGGACGACATAGTCGGCGACCAGCTGGTGCACCGAGACCTGCTCGGCCGCGTTCTGCAGCGCCATCAGCCGGTCGGGGTCGAGCACGCGGCGCGGCACCGGCGGCGTGACGCTCATCCGGTGCAGGATCTCCAGCTCCTCGTGCGCACTGGGATGCGGCACCCGCACCCGGAACAGGAAGCGGTCGCGCTGCACCTCGGGCAGCGGGTAGACGCCCTCGGACTCGATCGGGTTCTGGGTGGCCAGCACGATGAAGGGCCTGGGCAGCGGATGGGTGACACCGGCGAGCGTGACCTGCCGCTCGGCCATCACCTCCAGCAGCGCCGACTGCACCTTGGCGGGAGCCCTGTTGATCTCGTCGGCGAGCAGGAAGTTGACGAAGACCGGACCGAGTTCGACGTCGAACTTCTCGCTGGAGGGATGGAAGACACGCGTGCCGACGATGTCGCTCGGCACCAGGTCGGGTGTGAACTGGATGCGTGCGAACGTGCCCCCGACCACGGTGGCCAGCGTCGAGGCGGCCAGCGTCTTGGCCACACCCGGCACGCCCTCCAGCAGGCAGTGGCCCCTGGCCATGAGCGCGAGGACCAGACGCTCGACCATGTGGTCCTGCCCCACGATGACCCGGCGCACCTCGTCGAGCGTGTGACGCAGCACGGTCGCGTCGTCGGGGGCCGGCAACTCTTCGGCGACACTCATGGGGGACATTCCATCAAACGCGTCGGATGCGCGCACGGCACCGCGCGTGTGTTTTCATGGCTGATGTGGCAAGTCCGCTGCAGTATGGCGATCCGCCCAGGCTGGGGCCCTTCGTGGTGCAGGCGAGGTTGCACACCGCGCCCGGAGGTCTGGTCTACCTGGCGCAGGCGCCCGACCACAGGGCCGTCTCGCTGGCGGTGCTGACCCGGGGAGCCGCCCTCGACCCCGCCGCTCGCGACCGGTTCGTCACCGGGATCAGGGAGGCGGCAGGCGGGCAGCGCTCCGGCCTGCGCAGCTGGATGGACCGGGCCAGGGGGCGCGCCGCCGTGCTCGACGGCACGCCGGGCGTCCTGGCCATGGACCTCGGCGCGGCGCCCTGGGTGGCGACCGCCTACGCGCCGGGCACTCAGGGGGCCGAGCGGTTCCTCGAACCCGTGCTGGTCGGCGGCACGCTCATCGGCGAGGCGCACGGCCCCGACTTCGTGCCGTACTGGCTGGGCGACCGTGCGCCCGCCGTGCCCGTGCGGGCCAGGCCGAGACCGCTGACCGAGACGCAGAAGGCCGTGCTGGTCGCGGCGGCCGTGCTGGCGGCGCTGCTGCTGATCGGCACGCTCATCGTGCTGCTGCTGTTCCGCGGCGCCGACGAGCAGACCGAGACGCCGCTGCCGCTGCCGGCCACCGAGTTCGTGCCGACCCCGCCGCCCGTGCCGACCGAGCCCGAACCCGAGCCTGAGCCCGAGCCCATCCCGTCGGAGGAGCCGACCGAGCAGGACAGCGGCGCGCCCACCCCGGGCGAGGGCGGCGAGGAGCCGGGCGAGGGCGACCCGCTCTGAGCCGCGCCTCGGCCTGGTCGGCCGCTCCGGTGCGCTTCTTGACCCTCACGCGACGTGAGTGCCTAGCGTTCGCGGCATGGAGTTCATCGTGCACGACACGGTCTCGGCGATGGCCGAGCTGCTCAGGGGCCCGGCGGCCGAACGGCCCGGCGCGCTCGGGCGCATGCTGGCGCCGATGGCGGAGGCCGTGCGCCTGCCCGGCGACATCGTCGACCTGCACCACATGGGCGGCGGTTTCCGCATCGACCGCGACGACCCGCGCCACCTGCCCGCCCTGACCGCGCTGGCGGAGGCGGACGTGCTCGGCCAGGTACGGCTGCGCCTGGGCGAGGCGTTCGCGTACCTGTCGGCCGAGGTGCCCGGTCTGCGGCATCCGCCGAGCCTCCAGGTGATGTTCGTCCTGGGCGATCCCGGCGACTCCTACCTGATGGACGTCGTGGGCGGCTACTACGGCATGGGCGGCACGCCCGGCTGGCTCTACCTGGTGGCCTGGCCGGACGAGCACGTCATCTCGCGCATCGCGCACTGCGCCGTGCACGAGTTCCACCACAACGTGCGGTACGCCAACGTCGAGTGGGACCCGGACACGGTCACGGTGGGCGAGCACGTGGTGGCCGAAGGGCTGGCCGAGGCGTTCGTCAGGGAGCTGTCCGGGCCGGACGCGATGGGGCCGTGGTCGGCCAGGGTCACCGGGACCGCCTTCGACGAGGCCTACGCGAAGATCGTCGCCGATGTGTCGCTCGCCGGTATGCGTCACACGCCCGGCTACGTCCTGGGCGACACGGCCGCCGCACGCTTCGGCGGGCAGCCGCGCGGCATCCCCGACCTGGCGGGTTACGCGGTGGGGCTGAGCATCGTGGACGCCCATCTGGCGGCGTCCGGGATGAGCGCGGCGGCCAGTTCGGTGCTGACGGGCGAGGAGATCCTGCGCAGCGCCGGTGTGCTCTAGTGCGCGAACGCTCCAGAGCGGGAGTGCTTTAGGGCTGGTGTGCTCTAGTGCGGGTGTGCTCTCGGCCAAGTACGTCTAGTGCGGGGCGACGAAGCCCGATTCGTAGGCGGCGATCACGGCCTGGGTGCGGTCGCGTGCGCCGAGCTTGGTCAGCACGTTGCCCACGTGCGTCTTGACCGTCTCGGCGCTGACCACCAGTTCGGCGGCGATCTCGCCGTTGGACAGACCCCTGCTCATCAGCCGCAGCACGTCGCCCTCGCGTGCGGTCAGCCTGGCGATGCCCGGTGCCTGCGCGATCGGCCTGCGGGCGGCCAGCGCCCTGATCGCCGAGGGGAACAGCAGCGAGTCGCCCCTGGCCACCAGGCGTACGGCCGAGATCAGCTCGTCCGGTCGCGTGCGCTTCAGCAGGAACCCGTCGGCGCCCGCCCGTAGCGCGTCGTAGACGTGGTCGTCGTTCTCGAACGTGGTCACCACCAGCACCTTGGGCGGCTCGGGAAGCGCCACCAGCAGCCGGGTGGCCTCGATGCCGTCCATCGCGGGCATGCGGACGTCCATGAGCACGACGTCGGGCCGCTGCCTGCGCACCACGGGCAGCACGGCGGCCCCGTCGGCCGCCTCGCCGACGACGGTGATGCCGGGCTCCGACTCCAGGATGATGCGCAGTCCCGTCCTGATCAGATCCTCGTCGTCGGCGATCACCACGCGCACGTGCCGTCCCTCGCCCGTGCTCCCGGTCTCCTCGCTCATGATCCCGACCGTAGCGGCACCCGCACCCGTACCCGCCATCGGCCCGCTCCGCACGGTCCCGCCTCGACCGTGCCGCCCAGCAGCGCCGCCCGCTCGCGCATGCCGGTCACACCGCGCCCGTCGCGCCCGCCGGGCCCGGCCTGCGCGGGCGCGGCGCGGTCGTTGGCCAGCTCGAGCTCCAGACCGCCCTCGCGTACGGCGGCGGCCAGCTGGATGCGGCCCTCGCCGTGCCTGATGGCGTTGGTGAGCGCCTCCTGGACGATGCGGTAGGCCTCGCGCGAGACGACCGCGGGCACGCCGTCGAGCTCGCCCACGTCGGTCTCGACGTCGGCGCCGCTGGCGGCGATGAGCGGGCCTAGGTCGGCCAGCGTGGCCTGCGGCGCGGTGCCCGACTCGCCCGGCGCCTCGTCCGCCGCCGTGCGCAGGACGCCGAGCACGTGGTCGAGGTCGGTCAGCGCCGCGCGTGCCACCTCCTCGATGGCCGACAGCGCGCGCCGTGCGGTGGGCGGGTCGCGCTCCAGCACGCGGGCGGCGGCAGCGGCCTGCAGGGTGACCACGCTGAGCGCGTGGCCGACGGAGTCGTGCAACTCCCTGGCCAGCCGGTTGCGCTCGGCCAGCGCACGCGCCCGCTCCTCGGCGGCGGCGAGCCTTTCACGGGTGGAGGGGCCGAGCAGCTTCCCGGCGAGCCCGCCCATCAGCCTGACCACCACCCAGGCGAGCGCCTGCAGCAGCGCCAGCAGGGTGAGCCCGGCGAGCGGCCACCCGATCGACCCCCAGCCCGGCTCGGCCCGCAGCCCCACCACCGCCATCGAACTGCCGACGAACGGCACCGTGAACGTCCACACGGCGAACGGCACCAGCGCCAGCGTCGTGCCGCTCAGCACGCCGCCGAGCGCCAGATGCAGCGTGAACCAGCTCGCCGTGCGCCTGCGCTCCTCCCACGTGCGCTCCCCGTCGCCCGGCGCGGGCACGACCGCGCCCAGCAGTCCCGCCGCCGCGGTGCTCTCCAGCGCGCGCACCGGCAGGAACAGCCCCGTGAGCCAGAGCAGCGGAAGCACCGCGAGGAACACCCTGGGGTCGAGCGTGTTGCCCACCGCCGTCCCGCCGCCGGTGACGGCGCTGACGACCGACCCGGCCAGCATGTACGGCATCAGCAGGGCGCCGCCGAGAATCAGCCAGGCCCAGCCGCGATACGTCGTGCGCATGTGTCAATTGTCCCACACCGCATTTCACGCAGGGCATATTCGGCTTTGCGAGAAATGTGCTCACGGTGAAAAGCAGTCGGCCATTCCGAAAGCCGGGAGTAGCTTCGTCGGTAGCCGTTATTTAGCCTTCACCGTTCTCCGGAAAGGGGCATCATGTCGGACGCCCAGCGTGTTCAGTTCCCGGAACAACTCAGCGATCGCCTGCTCAAGGAGCGCATCGTGGTCCTCGGCAAGGAGGTCGACGACGACATCGCCAATCGCCTCTGCGCGGAATTGCTCCTGCTCTCCGCGGCCGACCCCGAGCGCGACATTTTCCTGTACATCAATTCGCCGGGCGGCGTGGTCTCGGCCGGGCTCGCCGTTTACGACATGATGCAGTTCATCCCCAACGACGTGGCGACGGTGGCGATGGGCATGGCCGCCTCGATGGGGCAGGTGCTGCTGTGCGCCGGCACGCCGGGCAAGCGTTACGTGCTGCCGCACGCCCGGGTGATGATGCACCAGCCCATCGGCGGCATCGGCGGCACGGCGGCCGACATCGCCATCCAGGCCGAGCAGATGATCTACACCAAGCGCATCCTGGCCGAGCGCACCGCCTTCCACACCGGGCAGCCGCTGGAGCGGGTCGAGGCCGACTCCGACCGGGATCGCTGGTTCACCGCCCAGGAGGCGGTCGACTACGGCATGGTCGACCGTGTCATCACGCGTGCCGGGGCGGTGTCGGCGTGAACTCCCGCTACGTGCTGCCGTCCTTCGTCGAGCGCACCTCCTACGGGGTCAAGGAGAGCACGCCGTACAACAAGCTGTTCGAGGATCGGATCATCTTCCTCGGCACGCCGATCGACGACACCTGCGCCAATGACGTCATGGCCCAGCTGCTGACGCTGGAGTCGGCCGATCCCGATGCCGACGTGCATCTCTACATCAACTCGCCGGGCGGGTCGTTCACCGCGATGACGGCCATCTACGACACGATGCAGTTCATCAGGCCGCAGGTGGGCACCGTGTGCATCGGGGAGGCCTCCTCGGCCGCCGCCGTCCTGCTGGCGGCCGGGGCGCCCGGCAAGCGCGCCGCACTGCCGCATGCGCGGATCCTGCTGCACCAGCCCGCCACGCAGGGGGCCACGCGGGGATCGTCGAGCGACCTGGAGATCCAGGCGGGCGAGATCCTGCGCATGCGCGATCTGCAGGAGACCATTCTCGGCCGGCACACCGGCCGTACTCCCGAGCAGGTCAGGAAGGACATCGAGCGCGACCGGTTCTTCACTCCCGAGCAGGCGCGGACCTACGGGCTGATCGACGACGTCTACACCGGGCGCAAGCGCACCCTCGTCGCGACGCGCTGACGCGTCACGGGTGCTGTTCGCCGCCCGGCGCGTCGGTCAGGAGATCGCGCAGCTCGGCGGCGACCCGGGCGTGCATCGCGGTGGCCGTGCGCGGGGCGTGCTCGTCGAGCTGATGCATGATCCAGTGCTGGGCGAGGACCGCCGGATGGCGATAGGAGGCCTCCTGCTCCTCGTCCAGCCCGTAGACCACCATGGCGTCGGCATGGTGGGCCAGCAGCCACAGCGGCTGAGCCGGGACCTGCCACTGCGCGGCGTCCTGGTCCTGCCCCGCGATCACCTCGGCCACCTGCCTGGCCGCCTCCCGCAACTCCAGCCCGCTCCCCGGCACCGCGAACGCAGCGGCGTCGACCAGACTCTGCAGCACCGCCACCAGATGGAGGGCCTCGACCGAGACGCTCTCCCCGAAGTCGCATTCGGACATGCCCGCCAGTCTGCCCATCCCCCCACCGCCTTTCAGGCCTTTCGCCCACCCGAAGCCCATTCGATGCCGTCTTGTCACTGCGCCTTCTTGGCCGGGGGTGGGGAAGTCGAGGGTTGTGGGGGCGGGGGCGATTGCTTTGGTGACGGATGGCGAGGTGGGCGGGGTTGGGCTCGGGCGCAATGAGGCGCAGGCCCAGGAAATGGCCGCCTCCCAGTGTGCTGCGAGCGCCGCAATCCGCGATGGCCGCCTCCCGAGGCAATGCGAGCGCCGTCCCCCGCAGTGGCCGTCTCGCGAGGTGTTCGCCGATGCTGTGCCCCGACATGTCGGCCACCCCCTGAAATGTCGTGAAATCAACCGACGGTCATGACACCGTGGTGCGCCTCCGCGATCATGAAGGGTGAGGAGGTGCGGACATGGCGCGGAGCACTGACGGGGTGGGGATGGCGCTGCGGCGGGCTGTGGGGACGGTGGGGCGGTGGTGGTTGGTCGGGGGGACGGTCGGGGCCGGGGTGGTGGGGGCGGGGGCGATCGTGGTGGCGGCGGATGGGGTGACATATGCCGATGTGGCGGGGCCGGTGCAGAGTTTGATGTCGGTGTTCGTGCCGTTCATCGGGATCGTGCTGGCTCATGATCTTCGGCGGGCGCCGGAGGAGCTGCGGTTCGGGCCGACGGTCGCAGGGGCGGTGGTGGTGGCGGTGTTCGTCGCGTTGGTGGGGGCGGCCGTGGCGGCGCTCGCGCTGGTGTTCGCGCCCGGTGGGGGTGCGCAGGACGCCTGGGAGCGGGTGGGGCCGATCGTGGCGGGCGCGGTGCTGGTGCAGGGCGTGGCCCAGTTGACGGGGGTCGGGCTGGGGCTGCTGCTGCGTTCGTTCCCCGTCGCGGCGCTGGCCAGTATCGTGGCGCCGCTCGGCCTGTGGCTGGTGCTGGGTCCGCTCGGGTCCGTCCGGGGCTGGCTGACGCCGTATGCCTCCGCGCGGTTGTTGCTGACCGGGCGGATGGACGCGCCGGCCTGGGCGCAGTGGGCGGTGATGGTGCTGATCTGGGGCGTGGCGCTGAACGCCGCCGGCCTGCGACGCCTCGGACGGCAGAGCGGCACGCAGGACTGACCGGGGGAGCGGTGTCGGCGCGCGGGAAGGCGGCCGGTAGCCTCGGGCGGCGGAGGCTGGGATGTCGGTGGAGCAGGTGCTGCTGTTGCTGGTGGCGGCGGCGGGTGCGGGGTGGGTCGACGCGGTCGTGGGCGGCGGCGGGCTGTTGCAGCTGCCCGCCCTGATGGTGGCGGGCGTGCCTCCGGTGCAGGCGATGGCCACGAACAAGCTGTCGTCGATCTTCGGCACCGCCTCGGCCGCGGTCACCTACGCCAGAGGCGTCAAGCTGGAGCGGGAGGTGGCGCTGCCCGCGGGCGTGCTCGCGGTGCTGTCGGCGGGGCTCGGCGCCTCGGCGGCGGCGGCCGTGTCGGCGCAGGTGCTGCGGCCCGTGGTGATGGCGGTGCTGCTCGGCGTGGCGGTGTTCGTGACCGTGCGGCCCTCGTTCGGCGCGCTGCCGCAGCCCGCACTGCGCACGCGTAGCAGGCGGCTGACGGCGATCGCCCTGTCCGGCGTGGTGGTGGCCTTCTACGACGGGCTGATCGGGCCGGGCACGGGCACCTTCCTCATCATCGTGTTCACCACGGTGCTCGGCATGGACTTCGTACACGCTTCGGCCACCTCCAAAGTGCTCAACACGGGTACGAACCTGGGCGCGCTGCTGGTGTTCGCCTGGCAGGGACACGTCCTGTGGGCCCTGGGCCTCGGCATGGCGGTGTGCAACATCGCCGGAGCGCAGATCGGCGCCCGGATGGCGTTGCGCAAGGGCGCCGGGTTCGTGCGGATCGTCCTGCTGTGTGTGGTGGTGGCGATGGTGGCCAGGCTCGGCTACCAGCAGCTCACCGGCCGCTGACACCCTCGGCCCGTACGGCGGGCACAATGGCAGGGTGCGTGCGAGCCGGTTGCTGTCCTTGCTTCTGCTGCTGCAGGCCAGAGGGCGGATGACCGCGCCCGAGCTGGCCGCGGAGCTGGAGGTGTCGGTCAGGACGGTCTATCGCGACATGGAGGCCCTGTCGGCCGCCGGAGTGCCGGTCTATGCCGACAGGGGCCCGGCGGGCGGCTACCAACTGCTCGACGGGTTCCGGACCAGGCTCAACGGACTGACGGCCGAGGAGGCCTCGTCGTTGTTCCTCGCGGGCCTGCCGGGCCCGGCCGCCGAGATGGGCCTGGGCCATGTGGCGGCCAACGCCGAGCTCAAGATCCTGGCCGCCCTGCCGCCCGAACCCCGCTCGCAGGCGGCCAGGATGCGCGAACGCTTCCACCTGGACGTGCCCGGGTGGTATCGGGCGGCCGACGACGTGCCCTACCTCGGCGAGGTGTCGGAGGCGGTGTGGGCCCAGCGGCGGCTGCGGATGACCTACAGGCGCTGGGGCCAGCAGGTCGTCGAGCGCCTGGTCGAGCCGTACGGCCTGGTGCTCAAGGGCGGCTCCTGGTACATGGTGGCCGCGCCGAAGGGCGGCACGCCGCGCACCTACCGGGTGGCGCGCATCATCGAGGCCGAGGCGCAGGCCGACGGGTTCGAACGGCCCGTGGGCTTCGAGCTCGCGCCGTACTGGGAGGTCTACTCCAAGGACTTCAAGAAGCGGATGTTCGCCGACGAGGCGGTGTTGCGGCTCGCGCCGGGTGTGGAGGGCTTCTTCACCTTCGTGGTGGGCGCCGACGTGGGCGACGCGGCGCTGGCGGCGGCGGGCGAGCCGGACGCCGAAGGCTGGCGCACGGTCAGGCTCCAGGTGGAGTCGCTCGACCGCACGCCTTCGCTGCTGCTCAGACTGGGCACGGCCGTGGAGGTGGTGGGCCCGCCGCGGCTGCGCGCCGCGATGGTGGAGGCGGTCGCCGCGCTGAGCAGGATGTACGGCACGGCCTGAGTTACCCTCGGAACATGACGAACGACCTGCCCACCCTCATGCAGCAGGCGCAGGACGACGACCCGCTGCGCGCCCTTGAGGCGACGACCGCGCTGCGCCGGGAGGTCGAGCGCATGGAGGCCGTCCAGGTGCGCAGGGCCAGGGTCGCGGGCATGCCGTGGGCGATCATCGCGCACGCGCTGGGTGTCAGCAAGCAGGCCGTGCACAAGAAATACGGGCGTAAGGCCTGATCACTGCTCGCCGGTCTGGCTTTCACGCCATCGGTCGAGGATCTTGGGCACCTGCTCCTGGATGAAGGAGAAATAGTCCTCCATGCGCCGGATGCTCGCGCCCGCGCTCGTGCCGGTGCCGCCGACGGCCGTGACCGCGTCGCCCGCCGCCTCCCTGATCTGGTTGTAGACCGTCATCTTGGTCAGCGTGACCTCGTACCACGCCTCGTCGGGCAGGTGGTAGATGTCGCGCCGCGAGCCGGGCACGGGTTCGCGCACGATGAGGTTCATGTGCATGAGCGATCTGACCGCGCCGGAGATGGCGGCGGGGCTCACCTCCAGCCGTTCGCCGAGCTCGACGGCCGTCAGCGCCTTCTCCTCGGCGGTCATCATCGTGAACAGCACCCGGGCCGCCATCGGCGGGAACCCCCAGTCGCTGAACACCCGGGCCATCCGCTCGACTGACTGGCGTACGGCTTCCTCGTCACGGCTCATCGGTGTCTCCATCGCCCCAAACACTACGCGATTCATACGCTACACAGCTTTCACAAGCTTGTGAAACATCTGTACGCTGTGGCGCATGGAAAACACCATTGCGGTGTCCGGCCTGCACAAGAGCTTCGGCAGGACCCATGCTCTCGACGGCCTCGACCTCCAGGTGGCCCCTGGCGAGGTGCACGGCTTCCTCGGCCCCAACGGGTCGGGCAAATCCACCACGATCCGCGTCCTGCTCGGCCTGCTCAAGGCCGACGCCGGCACCGTCGGACTGCTCGGCGGCGACCCGTGGCAGGACGCCACCGAGCTGCACCGGCGCCTGGCCTACGTGCCCGGCGACGTCACCCTCTGGCCGAGCCTGTCGGGCGGAGAGGTGATCGACCTGCTCGGCAGGCTGCGCGGCGGGCTGGACGCCGGGCGCAGGGCCGAGCTGATCGAAAGGTTCGAGCTCGACCCGCGCAAGAAGGGCCGCGCCTACTCCAAGGGCAACAGGCAGAAGGTCGCCCTGGTGGCCGCGCTCGCCTCCGACGTCGAACTGCTGCTGCTCGACGAACCCACATCGGGCCTCGACCCGCTCATGGAGGCGGTCTTCCAGCAGGCGGTCCTGGAGGAGAAGGCGCGCGGGCGCACGGTCCTGCTGTCCAGCCACATCCTGGCCGAGGTCGAGGCGCTGTGCGACCGGGTGAGCATCATCCGCGACGGCCGTACCGTCGAGAGCGGCACCCTGGAGGAGCTGCGCCACCTGACGCGCACCACCATCACCGCCGAACTCGCGACCGCGCCTGGCCCGTTGCCCGACGTGCACGACCTCAAGGCCGAAGGCGCCAAGGTCACCTTCGAGGTCGACGCCGAGCACCTCGACGCCGCCCTGCGCGCGCTCACCGCACACGGCGTGCGCTCGCTGACCAGCCATCCGCCCACCCTTGAGGCGCTGTTCCTGCGCCACTACCAGCAGGAGAAGGTGTCCGCGCGATGATCCGCCTGGCACTGCGCCGCGACCGGCTGCTGCTGCCGCTGTGGGTGCTCATCCTCGGCGCCCTGCCCGCCGGGTACGCCTCGGGCACCGCCGGGCTCTACCCGACGGCCGCCCAGCTGCGGCAGTACGCCGACGCCATGGCGGGCAACCCCGCCCTCATCGCCCTGTACGGCCCGCTGCACGGCGGCGACGTCGGCGCGCTGGCCGTGTGGCGGGCCGGATTCCTCTACGTCGTCGTCGCACTGATCAGCATGCTCGTCGTCATCAGGCACACCAGGGTCGAGGAGGAGAGCGGCAGGCGCGAGCTGGTCGGCTCCACCGCCGTGTCCCGGCGTGCGCCGCTGCGCGCGGCCCTCGTCGTGGTGATCGGCGCCGACCTCCTGCTCGGCCTGCTGATCGCCGCGGGCCTCGCCCCGTACGGCGGCGCGAGCGCGCTGCCGGCCGGGCTGTCGTTCAGCGCGGCGGGCATCGCGTTCGCCGCGGTCGGCGCGCTCGTCGCCCAGCTGACCGAGAGCGCGTCGGCGGCCAGGGCGATCGGCGTCACCGCGCTGGGCGTCGCCTACCTGCTGCGGATGGCCGATCTGCCGTGGCTCACGCCGATCGGCTGGGCCCAGCAGACCCGGCCGTTCGCGGGCGACGACTGGCTGCCCCTGGCCTTGTGCCTGGCCTTCGCCGCGCTCGTGTCATGGGCCGCCTTCGCGCTCGCGGCCGGGCGCGACGTCGGCGCGGGTGTGTTCGCCGCCAGGCTCGGGCCCGCCGGAGCCGCGCCCGGCCTGCGGACGACGTACGCGCTGGCCTGGCGGTTGCACCGGGGGCTGCTGCTGGGCTGGACGGCCGGGTTCGCGGCGATCGGCATGGTGATGGGCGGCGCGGCCAAGTCGGCGGCCGACGCCATGGCCGACAGCCCCGAACTGCTGGACTACCTCGTCAGGCTCGGCGGGGCGCACGGGATCGTCGACGCCTTCATGGGGGTGGTCGCCGGGCTGTTCGGCATCATCTCGGCCGCCTATGCCGTACAGGCCGCGCTCAGGATGCGTGCGGAGGAGAGTGCGGGGCGGGTGGAGCCACTGCTGGCCACCAGGACGGGACGGCTGTCGTGGGCGGCGGGGCATCTGGTGTTCGCCCTGCTCGGCCCGGCGCTCGCGCTCGTGGCCGGAGGCCTGGCCACCGGGCTCACCTACGGCGCGAGCGTCTCCGACGTCGGCGGGCACGTCGCGCCGGTCCTGGGCGCCGTGCTGGTGCAGCTGCCCGCGGTGTGGGTGATCGCGGGTGTGGCCGTGGCCCTGTTCGGGCTGGCGCCCCGGGCGTCGGGCGCGGCCTGGGGCGTGCTCGGGCTCTGCCTGCTGCTGGGGCAGATCGGCGCGGTGCTGCGGCTGAGCGAGCGGGTGCTCGACCTGTCGCCCTTCACACACGTGCCGCACCTGCCCGGCGGCGAGTTCACCCCGGCGCCCGTGGCCTGGCTGCTGGCCGTGGCCGCCGCGCTGGTCGCCCTCGGCATGTACGGCTGGCGCCGGCGCGACGTCGCCTCCTGAGGAAGGGCGTTCAGCCGATCGGCGCCGCTGTGCCCGACACCCTGACCCTGCTGTCACCGGCCCGCAGCTCCACCCGCAGCACGCCCGGCCGTCCCATGTCGGCGCCCTGCAGCACGGTCAGCACGGCGGGCACGGCCACCAGGCCGAGCGCACGCAGGTAGGCCCCGAACGCCGCGGCGGCGGCCCCGGTGGCGGGATCCTCGACGACCCCGCCGACGGGAAACGGGTTACGCGCATGGAACACCAGCTCCGACTCGCGCCACACCAGCTGCACCGTGGTCAGCTCGAGCCCGGCCATGAAGGCGGCCAGCCGATCGAAGTCGTAGGCGAGATCGGCCAGCCGCCCCCGGGTGGCCGACGCCAGGACGAGATGCCTGGCCCCGGCGTAGGCGATGCGCGGCGGCAGCGAGACGTCCAGGTCGCTCCACTCCCAGCCGAGCGCGCCGAGCGCCTGGCTGACCTCGTCGTCGCCGACGGCCTCCACATGGGGCTCGACGCTGGTCAGCGTGGCCTCGGGACGCCCGTCCGCGCCGGTGCCGACCTCGACGGGCACGGTGCCGGCCCGCGTGCGGAAGGTGACGGCCCCCGGGCCGATCCGCTCGGCCAGCGCCACCGCGCTCGCCACCGTGGCGTGCCCGCAGAACGGCACCTCGGTCCTCGGACTGAAGTAACGCACCGCGTAGTCGCGCTCGCCCTCGGCCGTCAGGAACGCGGTCTCCGAATAGCCGACACGGGCGGCGATGTCCGCCATCGCCGCGTCGTCGAGCCCGGAGGCGTCGAGCACGACTCCGGCGGGATTGCCACCCGCCGGATCGGCGCTGAACGCGGTGTAACGCAGCACATCGGTCATGTCATCGCCAACGCCGTACGGCTCCCGCGTCATCCCCTGGAGCCCGGCCCCGCCTACCCTGAACGACGAACATGCAGCCAGAAAGGACCATAAATGACGAAAAAACAGGCCTGGGCGGTCGTCACCGGTATGTACGACGCCTATGCCCGAGGCGACCGAGCCGGGATCGACGCCCTGCTGCACCCGGACGTCACCATCTTCGACTCCGCCGAACCCGGCATGGTCACCGGCCTGGCCGAACTGGAGCTCCTCAGGAACCGCAGACCGTCGGACGGCCCCGCCGAGACCGGTGTGCGCGCCTACGACGAGGTCGTCGACGTGTGGGGCGAGACCGCGCTGGCCCGCTACCTGCTGCGCGTCGACCTCGCGGACGGCGAGCCCGAGATCGTGCGCACCACCACCGTGCTCCGGCTCACCGACGACGGCTGGCGTATCGTGCACGTCCACGAGAACACGCTCTGACCTGCGGCTATCCTGAAACGACAGGGCCGTTCGCACAGCCGGATCCCCGGCGGGCGTGCGGTGTGCACAGCCGACCGGAAAGGGGGCGGACCTATGGTCTGGCAAGACTTCGCGCCCCCCTCCGAGGAGCACTCATGACCGCCGTCGACACACCGGCGCTGCCCATCGGGGCGGCGTTCGACAGGATGCCGTTCACCCGAAGGCACGTCCTCATCGCACTCGCCCTGTTCATCGCCTTCGTCATCGAGTCGTGGGAGCAACTCGCGCTCGTCTACGTCTCGGGCGACCTCGGCACCGCCTTCGGGCTCGACGAGGGCGGCATCGGGCTGGTGCTGTCGGCCGTGGCGCTCGGCATGATCCCGGGCGCGCTCGTCTGGGGGCCGGTCGCCGACCGCATCGGCCGCAAGCCCGCCAGCTTCTGGTCGCTCATCGCCTACGGGGTGATCGCGCTGGCCTCGGCCTTCGCACCGAACGTCGGCGTGCTCATCGCCCTCAGGGTCGCCTCTGGCCTGGCCCTGGCGGGCGTCTACACCATCACCTTCCCGTACTTCCTCGAACTGCTGCCCACCAGGAGCAGGGGCCGGGCCGCGGTGTACCTGTCGATCGGCTGGCCCATCGGCATGCTCGCCGCCATCGGCGCGTCGGTGTGGCTCGGCGACCTCGGCTGGCACGTCGTCGTCATCGCCAGCGCCGCCGCCGGGCTGTGGGCCTTCGCGATCAGGGCCTGGGTGCCCGAGTCGCCGTACTGGCTGGCGGCGCGCGGGCGGCAGGAGGAGGCGCGGGCGGTGCTGCGCGAGCTGGGCAGCCCGGACGCCGACGCCACCTTCGTCGCCGAGGCGCGCCCGGCGGGCAACCCGCTCGATCTGCTGCGCGGCAGGCTGCGCAAGATCACTGTGGTGATGTTGCTGCTGAACTTCGCCTTCAACTGGGGCTACTGGGGCCTGCAGACCTGGCTGCCGACGCTGCTGCAGGAGAAGGGCCTCAGCATGGACGCCTCGCTCGGCTTCGCCGCGCTGAGCGCGCTCATGATGATCCCCGGCTATGTCAGCGCCTCGTTCCTGACCGGCAGGTTCGGGCGTAAGAAGGTGTTCCTGTCCTACGTGGTGGCCGCCGCGCTCGGCGGGCTGTGGTTCGCCACCGCCTCCACCATGACCGGGCTCTACCTCGGCAACTTCGTCCTGTCGTTCTTCGGCCTGGGCGCCTGGGGCGTGTGGAACACCTGGAACGGCGAGTTCTACCCCACCGCGCTGCGCGGCACCGGCTACTCCTGGGCCACCGCCTCCCAACTCGTCGCCACCACCGTCGCGCCCTCGGCCGTCGGCGTGCTGCTGGCGCACGCGACCGGCTTCACCGCGACGATGATGGTCATCAATGCGTTCATGGTGGTCACGGCGCTGCTGGCGATCCCGCTGCCCGAGACCGAAGGCCGCGGGCTGGAATGATCATCGGCGCCGAGCCCGGACCGCGGGGAAGTGTCCTCGCGGCCGTGCTCGACGGCGTCCTGCTGCGCTGGTGGCACGCACCGTCCGGCGTCGTGCCCGAGGCGGGCCCGGCCAGGGCGGTGTGCGTGGCGGCCGACCTCGACGACACGCGACGGGCGCCGGTCGCGGTGATCCGCGCGGCCGGCCCCTGCCCGGACGCGCTCGGCCCCCTGGTACGGCTGCCGCCCGGCTCGGGGGTGGCCACGATCGTGCGCGGCGGCCACAGCCTCACCGGCCGCCCGCTCGGGCCGCTGGACACCGATGCGGTCAGGAGGTTCGCCGCGCGGTGCGGCCTGCGCGACTTCGCCGTCACCGCCGCCGGTTCGCCGGTGCTCGCCGACCACGAACTGGCCATCGCCGAGGCCGTCGCCGCCGAGGTGCCGGGTGCGCGCATCACGCTGTCCTACGAGATCGGCCGTGCCGGGCTGCGCGAGCGCGAGGACGCCGCCGTGCTCAACGCCGCGCTCGGGCCCGGCGCGGGCGAACTCGCCGACGAGGTGGCCGCCGCCTTCCCCGGCCTGCCGGTGTACTTCGCCAGGAGCGACGCCGGGCTCGTCTCGGCCCACTACTTCCGCCGCTACCCGCGCATCGGCTACCGGGGAGCCCGGGCGAGCAGGGCGGCGGGCGCGACGGCCGGTCCGGAGGCCGCGGCGGCGTTCGGGGCGGCACTCGCCAGGCCGATGGCCGAGGTCGAACGCATCGTCCAGGCCAGGGGCAGGGCCGAGCTCGACCGGGCCCTGGCCGACGCGGCCGACGAGGTGCTGACCCGTGTGGTCAGCGCGGGAGCGGCTCCCGGCTCCTCGCGCATCGCCTCCACCACGGTCAACCCGCTGTCCTACCTGCCCGACGGCCTGTTCCGGGTTCGCATGGTGGCCGAAGGGGCGACGCCGTGAGCCGCCTGCTCGACGCCGGGCAGCTCGCGACCTATGCGGCCGGGTCGCGGCTGCTGGCCACCGGAGCCGCCGAGTCGTCGTTCCTGCTGGCCAGGGACTGGGCCTCGGCCGTGCTCGGCGCGGGCGTCGAGCTGGTCACCACGCGGGAGCTCGCCCCTGCCGTGCGCTGCGCCGCCGTGACACTCGTCGGCTCCACGACCGCGCTCGGCGAGCAACTGCCCTCCGGCGACGAGCCCGAACGCGCGGTCAGGGCGCTCGAACGCAGGATCGGCGGGCAGATCGGCGCCGTCCTGGCGCTCAACCTGGCGGCGGAGAACGCCCTCATCCCGCTCATCGCCGCCGCGCGCCTCGGCGTGCCGCTCATCGACGGCGACGCCGCCGGACGGGTCTTCCCGCTGGTCGAGCAGACCACGCTCACCCTGGGCGGCATCGGCTCGACGCCGCTGGCCGTCGCCGGGCCCAGTGGTGAGCTGGTGATGCTGGAGACCGCGCCCGACCGGGTGGAGGAGCTGCTGCGTCCCGTCGTGCTCTCGCTCGGCGGCTGGGGGGTGGCCGCGTGTTACCCGGCGCGTGCGGCCGACCTGTGCGGCGTCGTGGTGCCCGGCACGGTCAGCCGCCTGCTGGAGGCGGGCACACCGGGCGCTCCCCGCTCGCTCGCCGCGCCGTACGGCGTGCGGACGTTGTGCGTGGGGGAGGTGCTCAGGGTGGAGGGCAGCACCGGGCACGGCGCCGATCTGACGCTGCCCTCGCTGCCCTCCAGCATCGTGATCGAGGAGAGCGAGGGCCTGGGCAGGCTGGTCAGGCTGGAGGCGCACAACGAGATCGTGCTGGCCCTGGCCGACGGGGCCGCGCTCGCCTCCGCGCCCGACCAGATCTGCATGATCTCGACGGCCGACGGCGTGGTCGTCGATGTGGACAAGGCGGAGCCGGGCATGCGGGTGGAGGTCATGGTGGTCACGGCGGCGCCGGTGTGGCACACGGAGGCGGGCAGGGCGCTCGGCGGGCTCGGCGCGTTCGGGGTGGCGCTGTGAGCGTCGCGCGGGGAGCCGGGTGGGAGGCGCCGGTCACCGTGGCCGAGCTCGTCAACGGCGGCCCGCTGGCCGGGGCCAGGATGTACGGCACGGGCGCCAATCCCGTGCACGAGGTACGCATCGTGGACGACCTGGCGGTGTTCGCCTCGGTGGCGCCGCACACGGCCGTCGTGCTGATCGGCGCGGCTGCCAGCGGCGGGTGGGCGGTCGAGATGGCGATGCGCCGGGCGTGGGAGCAGGCGGCGGCCTGTGTGATCGCGCCTTCCGGCGGGGTGAGCGCCGGTTCGGGCGGCGTCCTGGCCGAACGGCTGGGCGTGACGCTGATCTTCGTGGACGCCGATCCCCTCGTCACCGCCGTACGCGTCGCCTCGGCCGCAGCCAGGCCCGAGGCCGCCCGTACCCAGCTCGTGGCCCGCTGCGCCACCCGGCTGGCGGAGGCGGGCGCCTCGGCCAGACGCGTCCTGGGCGTCCTCAACGCCGAACTACCGGGTACGGCTGTCGCGTTCCTCGACGAGCGAGGGGCGCACGTGGCCGGACGCCGGGACGGGGCGCAGGCGTTGGTCGAGGTGGAGGTGGGCGGGCTCGGCGTGCTGGTGGCCCGAGGGCCTTCGCGCTCGCCCGGGTGGCCTTCGGTGCTGCGGGCGGTGCTGACCCTGGCGGTGGCCCCCCTGACGGCCTGGGCCGCCACCGAACGCCTGGCCGCCTCCCGCGACTTCGACGCCCGGTCCGCGCTGGCTTCGCGCCTGCTCGACGACGCCGACGCCGATGACGCTGTCGACATCTCCGACCTGTCCGACAGCGACTCCCACCTCAAGGCCGTGGCGCTCGGCTGGCCGACCACCGGCACGCTGACCGCGTTCGTGCTCCTGCCGACCGGTGAAGGCCACCGTGACGACGCCGCCGCCGTCGCCGCGCTCCTGCCCCCTGGCCCCCTCACCCGCCGCGGCGACGGCTGGGCGGGCTGGTCGGCGGCGCCGCCCGACGTGCTGTGCGAGCGCCTGAGCGAGACCATGGCCGTCCTGCCCTTCCCCTGCTCGGCGGGCATCGGCGTCACGGCCGAAGGGCTGGCGGGCGTGCGCGGGTCGCTGCCGGGCGCCGAGGCGGCGGCGTTCGTCGCCGGGCGCGGCGCCGTGACCAGGGCCGATCGCATGGGACCAGGCGAACTGCTGGCCGCCCTCCCGGCCACCGTGCTCGCCGGACCCGCCCACGTCGTGCTCGGGCCGCTCACCGCCATGGACAAGGACGGCACGCTGGTGCGAACCCTGGCCGCCGTGCTCGACGAGGGAGGCGCGCAACGGGCGGCCGAGCGGCTCGGCGTGCACCGCAACACGGTCACGGCCAGGCTGGAGCGCGTCAGGGCGGCCGGGTTCGACCTGGACGACCCGGCCACCCGCCTGGCCCTGCATCTGGCCTGCCACGTGCTCATCGGCCGCGACGGCTGACCGCCCGCGCGGCGCCCGTGGGCGTCAGGCGCTCGTCATGCCTTCGGCCAGGTCGCGGGCCGAGGCGGCGGGGTCGCGCAGGGCGGGGGAGCCGTAGCCGCCTCCGCCTCCGGACTCACAGCGCAGCACGTCGCCCCGCCGTACCGGTAGGGCGTTGACCTTGAGCATCTCGCGTTCGGCGGGTGTGCCGGGGTTGAGCACGACGCGCGGCGGGGCGCCGTCGCCGCCTCCGGACAGGCCCCACGCGGGGGTGACCGAGCGCTCGAACCACAACGAGAGCGAGGTGTCGCCGCTGAACTCGTACTCGCGCACGACGCCGTTGCCGCCGCGCCAGCGCCCGGCGCCGCCGGTGTCCGGCCTGACCTGGTAGCGGGTGACGCGCACGGGGAAGAGCGTCTCCAGCACCTCGATCGGCATGTCGCGCAGGGAGCCGTTGACACTGTTGATCAGGCAGGTCTCACCGTCGCCGCCCTCCCACGCGCCCCAGCCGCCCACGGTGGCCTCCTGCGAGACGTAGAGCTTGCCGGTGCGCGGATCGGTGCCGGTGAACTGCACGATGAGGGAGTCGCCGTAGCTGGCGGCGGCGGCCTTGTCCGGCATGACCGGCGCGAGCGCCTTGACCACCAGGTCGATGAGCAGCCCGAGATGCGAGTAGTAGTACTGACAGGCGGCGGGCGAGGTGGCGGCCAGCATGGAGCCGGGCCGCGTGAGCACCGAGAGCGGTGCGAAGGAGCCCCCGTTGAGCGGCACGTCCCCGCTGACCAGCAGCTTGTAGGCCACCCGCACGGCCGCCACGGCCTGGGCCGCGCCGCAGTTGACCGGACCGGTCGCCTGGTCGGCGCAGTCGGTGAGGTCGACCGCGATCGACTCGCCCGACACCGTCACGGTGACGTTGACCGGCAGGGGAGTGGCCAGGTCGATGCCGTCGTTGTCGAGGAACCCGCCCGCGGTGTAGACGCCGTCGGGGATCGCGCCGATCGCGGCACGCTCCATGCGCTCGGTCTGGGCGAAGATCTGCTCGCGCGCCGCCATCACGGTGGGCAGGCCCCAGCGCGAGACGATCTCGGCCAGGCGCCGCTGCCCGGTCATCGCACACGCCACCTGCGCCCGCATGTCCCCGAGCGTGGCATGCGGGAAGCGCACGTTGCGCGCGATGACCTCGTGCAGGTCGGCGCACGGCTCCCCGCCCGCGTAGACCTTGACCGGGCCCAGCCGCAGCCCCTCCTGGAAGATCGAGGTGGAGTCCATCGAACCGCCGGGATCCTTGGACCCGACGTCCAGCCAGTGCGCACGCGAGGCGGCGAACCCGGCCAGCTCGCCATCGGCGAAGATCGGCCCGTACACGGTGACGTCGTTGAGATGCGTGCCGCCGATGTAGGAGTCGTTCAGCACCCAGACGTCGCCCTCACGCCAGACCTCACGCCCGTACAGCCGCTCGGTCTCGCGCGTGCACACCTCCAGGTTGCCCAGGAAGATCGGCAGCCCGGACGACTGGCCGAGCACGTTGTGCTCACGGTCGAGCAGCGCCACCGCGCAGTCCTTCGCCTCGTAGATCACGGGCGTGTAGGAGGAGCGGATGAGCGTGGTGTTCATGTCCTCGGCCGCCTGCAGCAGAGCACAGCGGATGATCTCCGTGGTCACCGGGTCGATCACTGGACGCCTCCAACCTTGATGATCAGGAATCCGTTGCCGTCGACCGTGGCCAGGCAGCCGGGCGGGATGACGGTGGTCGCGGTCTCCTCGACCACGATGGCCGGGCCCGCGAGCTCCCCGCTCAGCCCGTCGCGCCGCAGCACCGGCGTCCGGTGCACCTCCCCGTCGAAGATCACATCCCGTACGGCAGGCTCCGCGTGCGCGCCCGGCGACTCGAACGCGCCCGGCGAGCGGGGGAAGGAGCCGAAGCCGGTGCTGCGGACCATGACCAGCTCGACCGGCGCCTCCGGCGTGGCATGGCCGTACCTGGCGGTGTGCGCCTCGGCGTAGCGAGCGGCCAGGGTGGCCAGGAAGCCGGGCTCGCCGGGCTCGGCCGCGCCGGTCAGGGCGATGGTGAGCGTGTAGTCCTGGCCTTCGTAACGCATGTCGACCGCGTGCTCGACCCGGCGCCGATCGGCCGGGACGCCCTGCGCGGTCAGGGCGTCCAGCGCCTGCAGCTCCAGGGTGAAGAGCTGGGCGGCCAGGTCGGCGCCGTCGAGGTCGTCCTGTGCGCGGAAGTACGGATGGGTCAGGTCACGCCTGACCTCGGCCTCCAGCATGCCCCACGCCGAGAAGGCGCCGGGGAAGCGCGGCACGACGACCTCGCCGATGCCGAGCTCACGTGCGATGAACACCGCGTGCATCGCGCCGGCGCCGCCGAAGGCCACGAGGGCGAACCGTCCCGGCTCGACGCCGTGCTCGACGGTGAGGGTACGGATGGCCTGGGCCATCTTGGCGTTGGCGACGTCGCACACGCCTTCGGCCAGCCGCAGCGGGTCGAGGTCGAGCTCCTCGGCCAGGGCGGCGATCGCGGTCCCGGCGGCCTCGACGTCCAGCGTCATCAGCCCTCCGGCGAACCACGCCGGGTCGACCCTGCCGAGCACCACGTTGGCGTCGGTGACGGTCGCCCTCGTGCCGCCCCTGCCGTAGCAGGCCGGACCGGGATCGGCGCCCGCCGACTCCGGCCCGACGCGCAGCGCGCCCGCCTCGGCGTAGGCGATCGAGCCGCCGCCCGCGCCGATCGTGTGCAGGTTGACGATCGGCATCAGCACGGGGAAGCCCTCGATACGCGCCTCGGAGCTGATGTCGGGACGGCCGTCGACGACCAGCGAGACGTCGAACGACGTGCCGCCCATGTCCACGCAGATGGCATTGTCCCTGCCCAGCAGCCTGGCCGCGGCGACGCCGCCCATCGTGCCGCCGACCGGGCCCGACAGCAGCGTCTGCAACGGGCGGCGCATCGCGTAGGAGGCGTTGACCAGCCCGCCCGACGACTGCATGACGTGGACGGGCACGCCCAGGCCGCGCTCGGCGAACCGCTCCTCGATCCTGGCCAGGTAGCGGCGTACGACGGGACCGGTGTAGGCCTCCAGCACGGCGCTCGAGGTGCGTTCGTACTCGCGCCATTCGCGGGCCACCTCGTGCGAGAGCACGACGAGCACGTCGTCGCCGAGCTCCTCGGCCAGGATCTGCCCGGCGCGGATCTCGTGCGCCGGGTTGGCGTAGGCGAACAGCAGGCACACGGCGACGGCGTCGAAGCCCTCCTCACGCGCCCTGGCCGCAGCCTGCCGTACGGCGTGCTCGTCCAGAGGGGTGAGCTCGTGTCCACGCCAGTCGAGCCGGCCCGCCGCCTCGGCCACGTCGCGGCGGGGCAGCAGCGGTTCGGGCTTGCGGTAGCGCAGGTCGAACATGCGCTCACGGTTGCCTCTGGCGATCTGGTAGACGTCGCCCGCGCCCGCACTGGCCAGCAGCAGCACGCGGGCGCCCTTGCGCTCAAGCAGCGCGTTGAGGCCCTGGGTGGTGCCGTGCACGAAGAAGGAGATGCCCGCCGGGTCGTCGACCACCCGGCCGAGCGCGGCGAACACGCCTTCGGCGAGGTCTCCGGGTGTGGTCGGCGCCTTCGACGCGGTGACGGCGCCCGTGCGCTCGTCGTAGCTGACGACGTCGGTGAAGGTACCGCCGATGTCCATGGCGACTCGGTAGCTCATGGGGCGACCGTATGTCGTGCCTGCCGCCCGCCGGGTGTGCGCGACGCACACGGACGCCCCGCGCGCTGGGCGGCGCGCACTGCCACTCAGCTCAACGCGGCTCAGCCCAGCGCGGCGAAGAAGGCCCGGACGTCGGCGACATAGGACTCGGGCTCCTCCAGCGCGGCGAACGTGCCGCCGCGCTCGTACTCCTTCCAGTGCACGATGGCGTTGTCGCGCTCGGCGAAACGCCGGATCGGGCGCAGGATGTCCTTGGGGAAGACCGCGACGCCGGTGGGCACGGTGGCGGTGGTGAGCTCCCACTCCACACCGGTGTCCTCGGAGGTGTCGGGCGTCTCCACGAACGAGCGCGCGGCCGAGCCCGCGGTGTTGGTCAGCCAGTAGAGCATGACGGTGGTCAGCAGGCGCTCGCGTGGGACGCCCTTGACGTCGCTCCACTCGTGGAAGACGCCGGTCAGCCAGGCCAGCAGCCCGAGCGGCTCCGACACCACGGCGGCGAACGTCTGCGGCCTGGCCGACTGGATGAGCTTGTAGCCGTACTGCTCGCTCATGTAGCTCTGGCGGAAGGCCATGCGCTCCTGCTCGATCTCGCTCAGGCCGTCGAGCTCGCCGGGTGCGCCGATCGGGAAGCAGATGAGGCCGTTGCCGTGCACGCCGACGACGCGTTCGGGCGCGAGCACGCCGACCTCGCGGGAGATCCACGACCCCCAGTCGCCGCCCTGCACGCCGAACCTGGCGTAGCCGAGCCTGTCCATCAGCTCCAGCCACGCCTTGGCGATGCGCGTGGAGCCCCAGCCGAACTCCGTGGTCGGACCCGACAGGCCGTAGCCGGGCAGGGAGGGGATGACCAGGTGGAAGTCGGCCGACAACGCGTCGATCACATCGAGGTACTCGATCGGCGAGCTCGGCCAGCCGTGCGTGATGAGCAGCGGCAGGGCGTGCTCCGCGGCCGAGCGCACGTGCAGGAAGTGCACGCGCTGCCCGTCGATCTCGGTGGTGAACTGCGGCCACGCGTTCAGCTCGGCCTCGGCGGCCCGCCAGTCGTAGCCGTCGCGCCAGTGCCCGACGAGCTCCTTGAGGTGGTCGAGCGGCACGCCGTACGTCCAGCCGTGCCCCGGCACCTCGCTGGGCCAGCGCACCCGGTCGAGCCGCTCACGCAGGTCGTCGAGGTCGTGCTGGGGGACGTCGAGCCGGAACGGGGTGATGGTCACAGAGTCTCCTTGATTGCCGTACGCCGTACCGTACATCGTACGGAGTCGGGCATGCAAGCGGAGGCGTCGGCAAATTTCCGGAAATGTCAGGCCGTGCTGCGGCTGTAGGCGACGATCTCCCTGACCCACTCGTTCAGCCGCTCGTCCGGCCGTAGCAGCCCCCGGGCCAGCGCCTGCGTGCGATCGGCCGCCTCGACCGCCTCCTCGCCCCGGCCGAGCATGCCCAGACACACCGCGACCAGCCCGACCCGCGCCACCAGATCGTGCGGCCTGGCCACGGGTGCCCGCGTGGTGATCTCCACCGCCTCCCGCAGGTACGGCAGCGCCGAGTCCGGCCTCTGCAGGTCGATGAAGGCCACACCGAGGGAGTAGAGGCTGGCCGCGAGCGAGGGATGGCCGTCGGGCAGGCAGGCACGCGCGATGCCGAGCGCCTGCTCCTGCAGGGCCAGCGCCTCCTCCAGCCTGCCGACCGAGGTCATGGCGTGGGCCAGGTCGCTCAGGTACAACGCGTGATGCGGATGCGGGGCAGGCAGTGCGGACTCGGCGATCCGCACGGCGCGTTCGGCCGAGGCCAGCGCCTGCTGCCCTTCGCCCTGGTTGACCAGGTAGATGGACAGATTGCTGAGATGCCAGGCCAGATCGGGATGCCCGGGCGGCAACGTCCGCTCCGCCGCGGCCACGGCCTGGCGCTGCAGCTCCATCGCACGACCCTGCACCATCGTCTCGCCGAGCGGCGAGGCCAGATTGGCCAGGTGCCACGGATGGTCGGCGGTGCCGGGCCGCGACAGGGCCAGGGCGCGTTCGGCCCAGTCGGCGGCCTGGTCGAGGCGGTTGGTCAGCCGCAGCGCGCGGGAGGCGTCGAGCAGCAGTCTGCGCAGGTCGTCGGTGGCCGGGGCGTCCGGGAGCAGGTGTTCCAGCTGGGCGACGACGGCCGCGCCCTCGGGCCAGTCGACGGCGGCGAAGTCGTGCGAGCCGGGCAGATGGGCGGCGAGCGCGGACAGCGCCTGCGCGCGTGCCTGCTCAAGAGCGCCCGAGCTCCGCGCGTCCGCCAGCACCGAGTCCTGGGCGAGCCGGTGCAGGGCGATGGCGGTGCCGGTGGTCTTGACCAGCCCCTCCTTCTCCAGCAGCGCGAGCTCGCCCGCACGCTCGGGCGGCAGGAACATCCTCGGCACCTCGCCCGGCGTCAGGCACGCGAGCATCCGCAGCAGGCCGAGCGCCGGGCCGGGCAGCGCGCCGAAGCTGATCGACAGCGCCCTGCCGACCGCGTGCCCGGCCGTGCCCGCCTCGCGTTCGGCGTCCTCGCGCAGCTGGCGCAGGTAGGCGCCGGGGTCGGTGGCGCTGGCGCCCAGATGCGCCCCGGCCTGCTCGACCGACAGCGGAAGGTACTCCAGCGCCCTGGCCACCTCCATCGCCACCCCGGCCTCGACGTGCCGCCCCGCGCAGGCCAGCAGCAGCTCGACGGCCGAGCCGGGGTCGAGCACGTCGAGGGCGAGCAGGCTGCGTGTGCCCCAGGCCCTGGCTGGCCGCTCCAGCCTGGTGGTGATGATGAAGTGCCCGCTCTGCTTGAGCTGCACGGTCAGGCCCGAGACGTCGGCCGGGTCCTCCACGTTGTCCAAGACGATCAGCCAGCCCGGGTGGGCCCGCAGCCAGGCCCTGGCCCAGACGACGGCCTGGGCCTGCGGCACGCCGGGGTGCTCGGGCAGCAACTCCCTGGTCAGCTCGGCCAGCCCGCGGTCCACGCCCGCCGCGCTGTCGGCGACGATCCACCACACGAGCCCGTAGCGTGCGCGATGCGTCTCGGCGTGCTGGATGGCCAGCTCCGACTTGCCGATGCCGCCCCGGCCGTGCAGCACGTGCGTGGTGCCCGACGCCGTCAGCGCCCGGCTGGCCTCGGCCCTGCCGACGAAGTCGAGCGCGGGATGGCGCGGCAGGTTGGACAGCCACGACGGCGCGGGCACCTCGCCGACCGGCGGCAGCTGCACGGCGCTCTCGCCGATCCTGGCGCCGTTGCCGGTGATGATGAGTCCGGTGTTGTCCCTGCCGACGGCCGTGCCGCGCTCGCCGGGCGGCGGGAAGGGTGTGCTCATGAGGGGCGCTCTCCAGCCGGTCCGGATGCGGGGTTCAGCGCTGGTAGCCGTCGCCGGTAATGATGATCCCGGTGCTGTCGCCGCCGATGGCCACCGAGCGCGTGCCACTGGCGTGCACCGAGGGGGAGGGGGCGTGGGCGCCCAGCCTGGCCTCGACCTCGCGGCGCAGGGCGTCGTCGGCCAGCGCCGAGCGCACCGCGCTCTCCAGCACGCCTCGCGGGGGAGCGTCATCGGGGTCGGCCGCGATCTCGGCGACCGCCGAGCGCAGCGCCGGGTCGGGGGAGGGGAACAGCAGGCTCATCAGGCTCGTGGGGGGAGCGCTCTCGCGGTGTTCGCCGATCTCGGCCAGGACGACGGGCATGGCTCGGCGCGCGAGGTTCTTGATATCCGTCACCCTGCGAGCGTAGTCGCGTGTTCACCGGTGGGAGGGCGACTTTCCGGGCCCAATTTATGATCTACATTGTAAAGGCACAGGCACCTCTATGCTGGTCGGATGGCCGCGCCGTACCTGACCTTGACCGATGTCGCCGAGCACGAGACGGAGGCCAGGCGCTCGCGCTTCCTGTGCGCGCTGGCTCCGGCCGCGACGGTCGGGCAGGCGGCGGCCTTCATCGCCGAACGGCGCAGGCTGCATCCGTCGGCGACCCACCACTGCACCGCCTACGTCATCGGTGCGAGCATCCGCAAGGGCGACGACGACGGGGAGCCTGGCGGCACAGCGGGCACGCCCATGGTGCAGGCGCTGGTCGGCAGGGGCTTCAGCGACGTCGTCGCGGTCGTGACGAGGTACTTCGGCGGCGTCCTGCTCGGCGCGGGCGGCCTGGTGCGCGCCTACGGCTCGGCCGTGACCGAGACCCTCGACCGGGTGCGCCCGGTGCGGATGATCCCGGCCAGGCTGATGCGCGTATCGGCCGACCACGCGCTGGCCGGACGCCTGGAGAGCGATCTGCGCGCCTCCTCCTACGCCGTGCGCGAGGTGGGCTACGGCGCCGAGGTGGTGTTCACGGTCGCGGTGGCGCAGGAGCGCGAGACGGCGTTCGCCGACTGGGTGGCCACGCTGACGGCAGGCAGGGCAAAAGTCGACATAGGGGAGGAGATCCATGTCCCCCTTGATCGGGAATGAGGCGTAGGTCACACCGAGGGTTCGACGCACCACAACCGGGCAGTTCATAGCCTCATTCCCATGCCATCACTGTTTCTCGACAAGATCGCCGACTGGGCCGTCGGCCTCATGGAGGCGCTCGGCGCCCCGGGGGCCGGTTTGGCGATCATGCTGGAGAACCTCTTCCCCCCGCTGCCGAGCGAGGTCATCCTGCCGCTGGCCGGGTTCACCGCGAGCCAGGGGCACATGAGCCTGCTCGCGGCCATCCTCTGGACGACCGCCGGATCGGTCGTGGGGGCGCTGATGCTCTACGCGCTGGGCGCGCTGCTCGGGCGTGAGCGGGTGGTGGCCATCGCGTCGAAGCTGCCGTTGATCAAGGTCTCCGACATCGAGAAGAGCGAGGACTGGTTCAACAGGCACGGCCGCAGCACGGTCTTCTTCGGGCGGATGATCCCGGTCTTCCGCAGCCTGATCTCCATCCCGGCGGGCGTCGAGCGTATGCCGCTGGGCACGTTCACCCTGCTGACGCTGGCGGGCAGTGGGCTGTGGAACACCGTGTTCGTGCTGGCCGGATACCTGCTGGGGGAGAACTGGCACCTGGTCGAGCAGTACATGGGCATCGTCTCGAAGGTCGTGCTCGGCGTGGCGGCCCTGGCCGTACTGTGGTGGATCGTGCGGCGGGTCCGTGAGAGCCGCGCCGCCTCCGGCTCCGACGAGGCCTCCTAGCCCTCCAGGGCGTACTGCATGACGCGGAACTTGGCCTGCGCCTCGGCGAGTTCGGCGGCCGGGTCGGAATCGCCCATGATGCCGCACCCGGCGAACAGCCTGGCCCGCCTGCCCGACACCAGTCCGGAACGCAGGGCGATGCCCCACTCGCCGTCGCCCTTGGCGTCGATCCAGCCGACCGGCCCGGCGTAACCGGCCCGGTCCATGCCTTCGACCTCGCGGATGACCTCGATCGCCTTGGGTGTGGGGGTGCCGCCGACGGCCGCCGTGGGATGCATGGCCTCGACGACGTCGAGCACGGAGGCGCCGTCGGCCAGCCGCCCGCTGACCGGGCTGGCCAGATGCTGCACGTTGGGCAGCACGAGCAGCTCGGGCTCTTCGGGTACGGCGAGCTCGGCGCACAGCGGTGCGAGCGTCTCGCGCACGGACGCGATGGCGCAGGAGTGCTCGTTGCGGTCCTTGGCCGAGGCGAACAGCGCCCTGCCCCTGGCCAGGTCGTCGGCCTCGTCGCCGCCACGCGCGGTCGTGCCGGCCAGCACCAGCGACTCGATCTGCTGGCCGGTGCGCCGGATGAGCAGCTCGGGCGTCGCGCCGACCAGCCCGGCGACGGAGAAGGTGTAGCACTCAGGATAGCGCCTGGCGAGCCTGGCCAGCAGCAGTCGCACGTCGATGGGGTGCTCGGCGGTGGCGGTCAGGTCGCGGGCCAGCACGACCTTCTCCAGCTCGCCGTCGCGGATGCGCCGGGCGGCACGCGCCACGACGGCCTCCCACCCGGGCGCGGTGAGGCTGCCGTCGCCGTAGCTGATGCGCCCCGGCGACCTCACCGGCGTGATGTCGTCGAGCCTGACCGGCCCCACGGTGGTCAGCCAGGCCCGCCCGCCACGCCTGGCGAGCACGGCACGCGGCACGACGAGGACGGATCCGGCGACGCGTTCGTCGAAGGTGAAGCTGCCGAACGCCACCGGCCCGGCCCCGGGCGCCTCGACGCCCGATGACACGTGCGCCTCGCCGAGCGTGGCGGCCAGCCAGCGACGGGCCCAGGCGAAGCGGCCGGGACCGGGCGGCACCGCGACGCGTGCGGCCTCGCCCCATCCGACCAGGCCTTCGCCGTGCCTGATCCAGGCATAGGGCGCGGTCTGCGGAAGGCGTGCGAGCAGGTCGCCTGGGTCGCCGACGGGGCTGGTGCGAACCGTCAGTGGGCGGGTGATTCCGAGCGCGACACTCACGCCAGCCACTCTATGCCGGAACTGAACGCGTTCGACTCAAGCGAATGTGAGATGTCGGTTACAACACCGGCAAAGTACAAAACTCCGACATCGCCCGGTATTGAGGGCATCCCGATATCCGTCGTGCTGTCAAGCGGCGATAGGAAGTGGGTTGGGGGTAGGCATAGCTTGCCGTCCGGTCATGGTGGCCGTGGCCTGGTGATCTCTAGCTTGGGATGCCCCTGGAGGTGACCGTGACCCGTCCGCTGGTGTCCGTACTCGTGCTCGTCGCCGCGCTGCTGCCGCAGGCGCTCATGCCCGCTCCCGCGTCCGCGTCGGGCGCGCGCGAGCCGCTGCCGACCGTGATGGCGGCGCTCGGCGACTCCATCAGCGCGGGGTTCAACGCCTGCGGCTGGTACGTCTCGTGCACCTCGCGCTCCTGGTCGGCGGGCGACCACGCCGATGTGCGCAGCCACTACACGCGGCTGCTCGAACTCGGCCCGGCGATCAAGGGCGGCAACCGCAACTTCGCCGTGCCCGGCTCCACCAGCGCCGACCTCATGGGCCAGGTCCGCCAGGCGGTCGACGCCAAGGCCGGATACGTCACCGTGCTCATCGGCGCCCAGGACGCGTGTGTGAGCACGGAGAAGGCGATGACACCGGTGGCCACCTACCGCAAGCGGGTGGCGGCGGCCTTCGGCGAACTCGGGGCCGGGCTGCCCGGCGCCCGGGTGTTCGTGGCGAGCATCCCCGACCTGCGCAGGCTGTGGCAGGTCGGCAGGAACAATGTCGTGGCCCGCACGTTCTGGGCGCTGGGCCGCATCTGCCCGGCGATGCTGGTCAACCCCACCTCCAAGGCGGCCAAGGACAACGACCGCAGGGCCAGGGTCAGGGCGCGCATCATCGCCTACAACGAGGTCCTGGCCGAGCAGTGCTCGATCTACGGCCCGGCCTGCCGCTTCGACGGGGGAGCGGTCTTCGCCTATCCCTTCACGCTGGGGCAGATCAGCAAGTGGGACTACTTCCACCCCAACGCCGAGGGCCAGCGCCGTCTGGCGGCCGAGACCTTCCCGGCGGGCTTCCCCTGGCAGGACCCCCGATAGGGCCGGTTCGACCAGCTTCAACCAGCTTCAACCGGCTTCGAGCGGCTTCAACCGGCGAGCGCCTCGGCCAGCGTCACACCGCACACCGCGGCGCCGAGCCCCGCGGCGACGCTCACCAGCGCGTTGAGCACGCCCAGCGTCCGCGCCCCGCCACCGAGCAGCGCCACCGTCTCGTAGCCGAACGTCGAGTACGTCGTCAGCGCCCCGCAGAGCCCGGGACCGAGGAAGGCGGCCCACCCGGGCGAGGCGGGCAGCCCCACCACGAACCCCAGCAGCGCCGACCCCGCCACATTCACACTCAGCGTCCCGAACGGAAAACGCCCCCCGTGCCAGGCCTGGACCGCCCGGTCGGCCAGATAGCGCATCGGCGCTCCCACGGCGGCCCCCGCCGCGACCAGCAGCACGGCAGCGCTCACGACCCGGCCCTCAGCAGCCCGGCCACCCCACGCCCGACCACGACCCCGGCCTGCGTCGCGCCGATCGCACACACCAGCGTCACCGCCAGGTAGACCAGCGCCGTGCGCGGCGAGCCCGCCTTCATGGCCTCGTGCGCGTCGACGGCGTACCCGGAGAAGGTCGTGTACCCGCCGAGCACCCCCGTCCCGAGGAAGGGCCGCCACAGCGGCGAGGCGGACGGCGTCGCGGCCAGCACCGTATACAGCACACCGATGAGCAGGCACCCGGAGACGTTGACCGCGAACGTCGGCCAGGGAAAGCCACCCGGCGCCCACGGAACGGCGACGACCAGCCCGTACCTGGTCAGCGCCCCCACGACGCCACCCGCGGAGATCGCCGCGAGGACGGTCAGGATGCGTGGCGGCACGACCCCTCCGAGATCAGGCGAACGGGATCTTGAGTATAGGCAGCGCCGGGCGGCAGGCGTCGAGCCAGGTCAGAGCGGGCGTGGCGGACGCACGTAGGTGCCCTGGCGCCGGGCCAGGAGCTCGGTGAACAGCGCGTCCCACTGCGCGCCGACCGCCTGCGGGTTGTAGGTCCTGGCCGTCACCCTGGCCCCCGCGGCCAGATCGCGGCGCAGGTCGCGGTCCTCGATGACGCGGTTGATCGCGGCGGCGAGGTTGTCGACCGTACGCGGCTTGACCAGCAGGCCGTCGACCTCGTCGGTGAGCATCTCCTTGGGGCCGTGCGGGCTGTTGAAGCTCACGATGGCCAGGCCCGTCGCCATCGCCTCCAGGATCGTCATGGGGAAGCCCTCGTGGCGTGAGCTGCACACGAAGACGGAGGCGCGGGCCAGTTCGGCGCCGACGTCGGTGGTCGGGCCCGGCAGTTCGACCTTGCCGAGCAGGCCGCGGTCGTGGACCTCCTTGTGCAGGTTCTCCTCCTGCGGGCCCGCGCCGAAGATGCGCAGCGTCCAGTCGGGATGGGCGGCGGCCACCTGCTCCCAGGCCTCGATGAGTCGGTGGAAGCCCTTGAGCTTGGTCATCCGGCCCACGGCGACGACGACCTTGGCGTCGAGGTCGGCGCGTGAGCCGTTCATGTCGGGCACGGCGTTGGGGATGCGGGTGAGCTTGCGCGGCTTCCTGGTCAGGGTGGCGCGGTAGTCGCGCAGGTCGGCCTTGGTGAGGGTGACCAGCGCGTCGAGGTTGCGGTAGCGGCGCTTGATCAGCGCCTGCTGGGCCTCGGGCTGGGTCTGCAGGGCGACGTGCTCCTGGCCGATCGTGATGATGTGCGGCGGCGCGAGCTGGGCGGTGGCCAGGTTCAGGCCGGGCCTGGTGGTGATGAGCACACCGGTGTCGAGCGTGCGCAGGAACCTGGAGAGCTTGAGGTCGGTGTAGAGGTTGAAGCGGTGGTAGGCCGACTCCTGCTCGGGAATGAGCTTGCTCGGCCTGCCCGACAGCCAGGCGTTGACGCCGTGGTGCGGGGTGAGCCGGTCGTCGAGAAAGGTGAAGCGCACCCGAGGATCGATCGGGAAGAAGGGCTGCTCGGCCTCCTTCAGCACGCTGACGATCTCGACGTCGTGCTCCTCGACGAGATAGTCGGCGAGGTTGAACACCGTGCGGATCGTGCCTCCCATGCCGTGCGCGTGCAGCAGCAGGATGCGGACCTTGTGCGTGGAGGGCGGCGGCGCCTTGCGGGCCTTGCGGCGGTTGGCCGCCTGGTAGGCGCGGTAGATCGCCGATTTGCCCTTGCGCAGGATGACGCGCACTGGAAGGAGCCCCCTTCGTCCAGGTGGTGGCCGTACTACTGACCGGCCTTTGCCGGAACACGCGTGGCGGGCGGTGAGATGATGCTCACCGCCCGCGGGCGTGCTCGTCCGCCGGGTCGTTTCCCCGTGACCCGACACCCTGTTAGACGTCGGTTACGGGGCTTACGTTGCATCCCGCTGTGATTTTGGGCGTTGCGGGGTGTGTGGCGGGTGGTTTTTCAACAGGTCGAGGGCGGTGTCGACAGCGGTTTCGAGCTGCGTGTCATGGTTTGTGGCGTGATCGGCGGGAGTGATGTCCACCTCGATATCGGGCTCGGTGCCGTGGTTCTCGATCTGCCAGCCGACGTCGTCGAAGGCGAAGGAGAACTCCGGCTGGGTGGTGATCGTCCCGTCGGCCAGATGGTGCCGCGGCGAGATCCCGATGACGCCTCCCCATGTGCGCCTGCCGACGAGCGGGCCCAGACCGAGCAGCTTGAAGGTGTGGCTGAAGATGTCGCCGTCGGAGCCCGCCCACTCGTTGGTGAGCGCGACCAGCGGCCCGCGCGGCGACTCGGCCGGGTAGGGCGTCGGCCGCCCCCAGCGCGGGTAGTCGTAGCCGAGCCTGCGCCTGGCCAGCTTCTGCAGCAGCAGCCCGGAGACGTGCCCGCCGCCGTTGAACCGTACGTCCACGACCAGCGCGTGCCGGTCGTACTCGGTCAGGAAGCCACGGTGGAACTCGGCGTAGCCGTCGGGCCCCATGTCGGGCACGTGCAGATAGCCGACGCGGCCCTGGCTGCGTTCGTGGGTGAGGGCGCGGTTGGCCTCGACCCAGTCGCGGTAGCGGGCGGGCTGCTCGTCTGCCAGCGCCCGCACGACGACCGCGGCCCGGTCGGCGATCGTGAGCCTGATCTCCTGGCCCGCCTGGTTGACCAGGAGTTCGTCCGGGCTGACCGCGAGGCCGGTCGGCTGGCCGTTGACCGTGAACACCGCGTCGCCCGGGTGGGCCTCGACGCCCGGCCGGTTCAGCGGGGAGGTGGTGTCGGGGTCCCAGCGGTCGCCCTGCACGATGCGCCCGATGATCCAGTGGCCGTCCTCGAACCTCCAGTCGACGCCCAGCTTGCCCTGGGTGTAGTGCGGGCGGTTGCGGTAGGCGCCCCCGCTCTCGTAGGCGTGGCTGGTGCCGAGCTCGCCCAGCAGTTCCCACAGCAGGTCGGAGAACTCGCCCCTGGTGGTGACGCGGTCGACGAGCGGCAGGTAGCGGTGGTAGACGCCCTCCCAGTCGATGCCGGACATGTCGGCGCTCCAGAAGTTCTCGCGCTGCAGCCGCCAGGCCTCCCTGAACATCTGACGCCACTCCGCCTCCGGCCTGACCGACACCTTCACCCGGCCCAGGTCGATCCAGCCGCCCTGACGCGTGCTGCTCTCATCGTCGGGCGGCTCCTCGCCCGCCTTGATCACGCGTAGCCGGTCGTCGCTGCGGTACAGCAGGGTGGAGCGGTCGCGGCTGAGCCAGAAGTCAGACAGGTCGCCGGTCAGCGTCTCCAGCTTCTGCTTGGACAGGTCGTAGGCGTGCAGGGTGCCGTCGGCGGCCTCGGCATAGTCGTCACCCCTGCTGCCCTCCACCGGGAACGTCGACAGCAGCACCTTCTGCCTGAGCACCGCCACGCGGTCGTAGCGGCCTTCGGGCACCGGCATCACCACCACCCGGTCGGCCAGCCCCTCGGTGTCGATCTCCACGCTCACCTCGGCCGTCTCGTCCTCGTCCTCCTCCTTCAGCGGGCGCGGGCGCGGCACGAACGGCGAGCCGAGATCCTTGCGCAACGCGATGGCGTACGGGCGGGTGCCGAGCGGGAAGCCCAGGTCGAACTGCAGCTCGTCGTAGACCGGGTTGAACACGCGCTGGCCGAGGAAGTACAGGTAGTCGCCCCTCGGGTCGAAGGCCGGTCGCCTGTCACGCAGGATCGGCCTGGTCGCCGCGTGCGTGCTCGCCGTACGCGTGTCGTAGAGCATGATGGCGCTGCTGTGCTCGGTGTCCGGGCGGGTGTAGGCCAGCCAGCGGCCGTCTGGGGACCAGGCCGGGTCCTCGACGGCGCCGTACGGGCTGGAGTCGACGACCGTGAGCGTGCCGTCGTGCACGAGCAGGAGCTCGTTGCGGTGATTGGTCAGGGCGATCTTGTTGTCGACCGGGGAGACCTCGAGTTCGAGCACGCGTCCCGTGTCGAGGTGGGCCAGGCGCGTCTCGCCCTCGTCCAGCAGGACCAGCGTCTCGTCGTGGGTGTCGTCGCTGGCCGCCGCGACCAGCCGGTGCCCGTCGTTGAGCCAGGTCAGCAGCCGGTACCGCACGCCGTACGGGGTGCCGAGCTGGCTGACGGCGCCTTCCCAGCAGGCCAGGGTGAAGGCTTTGCCCCTGGTGGTGAGGGCCAGGCCTGATCCGTCCGGGTTCAGCGCGGCGCTGTCGAGGAAGTCCTCGGCGTCGGCGAAACGCCGGTTGCGCTGGGTACGCGAGCTGGGCAGCTCGATCGGCACGTGCCTGCTGTGGCCGTCCTCGATGAGATGCAGGTCGCCGCCCGCGTGGTAGACCAGCCTGCGGCCGTCGCCCGACAGGTTGCGCGCGTAGTAGTCGTGGTGGTGGGTGTGCCGGGTCAGGTCCAGGCCATCGGCCGTACAGGAGTAGACGTTGCCGACCCCTTCGTGGTCGGAGATGAAGTACAGCCGCCCGCCCGCCCAGCACGGCGCCGCCAGATTCCCCGCCAGCGTGATCAGCCGCCTGAAGTCCCGCCCGTCCCCGATCCACAGATCACCCGCCGTGCCCCCTCGATACCGCTTCCACCGCGCCGGTTCCCCCGTGTTACGCCCGATCACGATCGCATGCGCCCCCTGCCCGTAGGCGACGGAGTTCGCCGGCCCGTACGGCAGGCGCTCCGGGATGGCCGCATGCGGCAGCACCCGATGCAGCCACCGATACCCAGGGAAGGGCTGCCCCTGATCGCTGGCATAGACGACATGCCCGTCCGGATGCCATCCGACAACCGTCGACCGCGTGCCGTGGTAGGTGATCCGCCTGGCCGATCCACCGTCGGCCGGCATCACGTACACCTCTTCCGGCCCTTCCTCCCGCCCCGCGAAGGCCAGCTGGTCCCCACGCGGCGAGAACCGCGGATACGTCGCCTCCGCGACCCCCGCGGTCAGCCGGAAGGCCCGACCGCCGTTCGCAGGCACCATCCAGAGATCGTCCTCAGCAGCGAAGACCACCACATCCCCGAAGATCGTCGGGTATCGCACATACGCGGGCATGACGCACACACTCCGAAGATCAGGCAGGCGACTTGGGATGGGTGTTCTGGTGGGTTTTTCTGGGAGGGGCGGTCAGGTCGGCGCACCGGGATGGATGTACTGACGGATCTCCTGGAAGGGGCGGTCGGGTGGTCGATATGGACTGGATGGTCAGGTGGTTGCCCTGGGAGGGCGGTTAGGCGGTCGACATGGACAGGGTGGTCAGGTGGTCGCCCTGGGAGGGGCGGTCAGGCGGTCGACGCGGACAGGGTGGTCAGGTGGTTGCCCTGGGAGGGCGGTCAGGCAATCGACACGGACAAGATGGTCAGACAGTCGTCCGGGAGGGACGATCAGGCAGTCGACCCGGGAGGCCGACTGCCTGATCATGATCCCACTCCGACCACGCCGGGAACCGGTCCCTTGCGTGTCGTCATCGTGGTGTCGCTTGGAGTGCCGTCCAGTTGGTGACCTGGTCGGCCGGTTACCTGGCCGACTGGCTATCCGGTCGGCTGGGTACTCGGTCGAGTGGCTACTCGGTCGGCTCGGGGCGCTGCGCCTGCTTCTTGGCAGCCTTGCTGGCCCGCGTACTCTTGATCGCCGCCTTCTTGGCCTTGCCGGACTTGGCCCCTGGTTTCTTCTTCGCGTCTGCCATTTGGTTGTCCCCCTGTTTGTGTGATGTCCGGTTGGTGTGTTGAGTGGACATCGGTGGGGTTTATACCCATGGTGTGATGGAAGTCGACATTTTGTCTGGTTTGGGTGGATGGGGGCGGTGTTGTCGGACGGTTGTGTTGGAGCTTCAACGAAATGACGAGCCGCCCTCCATTACGACACTGCGCGCGCGTACGACACTTCGCGCGCGGGCTGTTGCGGGTGCCAGGCGTTGCGGGTGCCAGGCGCTCTTGGGGTGTGCATGAGAGCTGCCAACAGCAAGAAGTCAGCTCCGCCCACTCGACCAGGCACCGCCATCATCCCGAAGCCACAGCCGAGCCGTAGCGGCGTTCCCTGGCGATCCCGGCGCCCAGCTCGAACAAGATGCCCTCCAAGGCCTCCTGGCCGTCAAGCCGCATGCGCCCCGGATAGCGTCATCACCGCTGGTACTGGAGCAGCAACGGCACAACCACCTGCACATCCGCCCAGCCACCCGCAGCATCCACCACGGACAAGGACCCAACACCACCGCCCCACACCAACGGCCCACACCAACGGCCCACACCACCGCCCCAAGCCACAGACGACTGGACCACCACGCAGCGACGTGCAGTACCCCCGAGACTCCACGCACCCGCTGTAGTCCCTCAAAGCAGAGTGAGCTGCTCCCCTTCTTCATCACCTGGACGAAGCGACCGAGAAGCCCGACCCGAGCGATCCACGCCGGACACCCCACGAGACACCCCCGACCGCACCGAACCAGCTGAGTCTCCCGACATTCCCAACGCACCTACCGCATCACGAGCCCCTGGCCCACCAGAGAACGTCGACGAGCCGACAAGTTCCGAAGCGCCAGAGCGCGTCAAAGCCTCAGCCCGCACACCTCCACCAGCCCACCTCACATCACCAGCCCGCTCCACACCACGGGCTTCCCGCCCATCACCTACCTCCAGTCCATCACCTGCTTCCCTCCCGTCACATACGTCCTTCCCATCACATGCTTCCTTCCCGTCACGCCCCTGACCCTCCCCATCCGCCCGCCCCACTCCACCCGACTGCCCCTCCCCGCGCGACTGCCCCGCTCCCATCCCCATCCCCATCCGCCCACCCCGCCCCGACGCTTCTCGCCCAATCCCATACCGCCAAGCAAGCTCCCGAACTCGACCAGCCACCCGCTCCTGATACCCCTTAGGCGCGTAGGCCCCCCGCCCGTACAGCTCCAAATACCGAGGCACCAGCCGAGGATGCTCCCGAGACAACCACCCGAGAAACCACTCCCTGGCTCCAGGCCGCAAATGCAAGACGATCGGCGTAACGCTCGTGGCCCCACTCTCGGCAATAAGAGCAACCGTCCGCTCCAACTGCTCAGCAGAATCCCCCAGGTACGGCAGAATCGGTGCCATCAGCACCCCACACCCCACGCCGTTCTCATTGAGCGTGGCGCACACCTCCAACCGCCGCATCGGATTGGGCGTACCAGGCTCGACCGCCCGCCAAAGATCCGCATCGACGAACCCAACCGACACGGCAGCACTGGCATCAGTGACCTCGGCCGCCTCGGTCAGCAGATCAAGGTCCCGCAGAATAAGCGTACCCTTGGTCAAAATGGAAAACGGATTCTCCGCGTCAATCAGCGCCCGCAAAATCCCGCGCATAAGCTGATAGCGCCCTTCGGCCCGCTGATAACAGTCGACATTCGTCCCCATGGCAACGGCATGGCCACCCCAACGAGCCGACGCAAGCTCTTTCCTTGCCAGCTCGGCCGCGTTGACCTTGACGATAATCTTGGAGTCGAAATCAAGTCCAGCATCCAGATCAAGATATTCGTGTGTCTTACGAGCAAAACAGTTGTGCGAAACAACCCCGTCCGCAATAAAATCCCCCGTCCCCGTGGTGATGTCGTACAGCGTCATCTCACCCCCCAACGCCTCCACTCCCACCACCCGAAGCCCAGAACGCGCCTCCACAAGAACCCCATCAAGCCCTCCGTGCGACAAGGCGCTCGCCCCACTCCACGCACCTCCCACGCTGCGCCGCCCGGAATCCGCCTCCACCCCGAACGACAACACCCCCCGCGAGACGAGCGGCTCCCTTTCCGCCTGCCGCGTCCCAGGAGCCGAAGTCGGAGTCGGAGTCGGAACCGGGTAAGGCTGCCCCACCGGCCGACTTTCCCGCCCCAGTGCCGCCTCTCCTGACCGCAGAAGCTGCTCCGGCAGACCGACCAAACGATCGTCCGGCCCGAGATGAGGATGCCCAACACGAGCCTGACTCGGATGAGCGGTCAAGTGCTTCCACCCCTCCGCACTGAGAAACCGATGCTCCGCACTGGCAACTATCCGCGTGCCATCGGCCAACGTGAGCAGGTAAGCAGGCTTGACGCTCGACCAATGCGCCAACACCTCGGTGACCACCAGTCGACGCCCTCCAGCCCCATCCCGCGTCCCGTACACCCGGTCGCCAGGCCGTAGATCGGCCAACGCTTTCGTACGGCCGTCGGCCATCAGAATCGGCGTGTCGCCGCCCAGACAGTACGAACACGCATGACTGCAGCCGCGATAGGGATTGATCGTGTGCGAGAACGGCACCCTGCTGGCGCCCGGCACCCGGTTGATGATGGATTTCGCCTGGATCTCGTAGAACGTCATCCCCTTGAACTCCGGCGTGTCGAACGTCCGAGTGACCGCGCCGCGAGCGAACAGCGGCGCGGCAGGATCGGTCTGACCATCGTCGGTCAGACGCAGGTTGTCCCAGCGCATCTCATGATTAGAACAAAGGTTCGATCTAGATCGCAACCTGAAAACGTGTGCGATGGTATGGCTAATGATCTTCGGCTCTGGGCAGAAAGTCGGCACATAGCTTGTGTTGCGGAGGTGCGCCATGGCCTGGTCGCAGGACGAGGAACGGATGCTGGCCCAGATCGAGCATCACCTCGTCGATGAGGACCCACGGCTCGTTGCCCGTTTGGAGTCGTTCAACGAGCGGGTACGGCGCAGCGAGGACTCCTTGCGCCGCCGAGAGGCCAGGGCCCGCGGCGAAACCACCCCCCGACGCCGCCCACGCCGCTCCACGATCATCATCTTGGTCAGCTGGCTACTGATCGCAACCCTGGTGGCCACCCTCCTGGTCCTGGTCCTACGCCACGAAGCCGCCTCCGTAGCCATGGTCTTCTAACGCACTTCACTCGCGCCGATCATTGCGGTCGGCCGTTGTGCTGATGATCGCTCCCTCACCAATCCATCGGCCGCCGCACACAAGCGCCGCCTACGCGCGAGCAGCGTTGCTTGCACACACCACATCGGCAGATCCCCTACGCAAGGGCCAGTCTCCCTACGCAAGCACCAGTCGGTAGATGGCTCGAAGCCCATCTCCCGCACAAGGCTGTCAACGCCAGTCTGAACAAGCGATGCTGTCCGATGCCGTCCCCCGTCGGCGAGCCCCGCCACTGTCATGCAAGGGACGGCCCATGAAGGCTCGCGCCACCCAGTCAACGAGCTTTTTCCCATCGTCAGTCTGCCTTGAAAGCCAAACAGGTGCTCGTAAGCCCTTTTGGAGGCAGGGCGCCGAACTCTGCCACCCCAGTCTTGACACGTCGTAGTGCTTTGACGGGGAATCTTCGCATCGAAGGCATCGAAGGCATCGAAGGCATCGAAGGCATCGAAGGGCTGGAGGCTGACGGTACCCGTGGCGGCGCAGAAGCCCGACCCCGAAACCCCAAACCCCAATGCCTGCCAACTCCCGCAGAAGCGACGTCTCAGCGAGGGCAGACCCAAGCCGAGAAGGCTCAGCCAGGCAACACGAGCCCAGTCTCATATGCGAAGATCACCAGCTGTACCCGATCGCGTAATTCCAGCTTGAACAACACCCGGCCCAGATGTGTTTTCACCGTGGCCTCAGCCAGGTGCAGCGCGGTGGCGATCTCGGTATTGGTCTGACCACGTGCCACCCGGACCAGCACCTCCCGCTCGCGCTCGGTCAGTTCCTCAAGCCGCTCGCCCGCAGCCTGTGCCCCGAGGACGGGAAGATGATGGGCGACGGTCTCCAGCAACCGCCGACTGATTCGTGGCGAGAGCGCAGCCTCCCCTGCCGCCACATGTCGAACAGCTGCAAGCAACTCCTCAGGAAGCGCATTCTTGAGCAGGAACCCAGAAGCACCCGCCCTGAGCCCGGCGAATGCATGCTCATCCAGATCGAACGTCGTCAGAATCAGCACCCGCGTACCCGGACACTCGCTCACGATCTGACGAGTGGCCGCAATCCCATCGACGCCCGGCATGCGAACATCCATCAGCACGACATCAGGCCGCAAAGCCCTCGCTTGCCGTACGGCCTCGGCGCCGTCAGCTGCCTCGCCGACCACACGCATGTCCGATTGCGCGTCCAGCACCATGGTGAAGGCCATGCGCAGCAGCGCTTCATCATCGGCCAAGAGGACGGTGATCGCTGAAGGATCGGGCGTCATGTGCTTGCTTCCGGCTTCGTAGGAGGCTGCATTGAGAGCGCCCCGCTCATGCGGCGAGGCATCGCCGCCGGTGCGTTTGCTGGAGAAGGCAGGATCGTCACGGCCTGGCCCGGCATGGGCGCAGAGGAGGTGCGAGCGGATCTGGGCGAAAGGGCCGCTTGCAGGGCGGTGCTGTGCGGCGGCTCGCCAGGCTCCGCGGGGCGGCTTGCGGATGGCCTATCGGGCTCAAGCGGCGTATCGGGTTCAAGCAAGGCTGGGCTTGGGCGCAGGTCAAGGCGGGTAGCGACCCGCCAGCCGCCGCCGGGGAGCGGGCCCGCTTCCAGCGAAGCACCATAGACGGCCGTGCGTTCGCGCATTCCGGCAAGCCCGTGCCCGATCGCTCTCCCAGCAGTGGATGCATGGTGATTTGCGGGCGTCGATCCGTTGTCGGTGACCTCGACGTCGACCCCATCGATGTCGAGCCTTACCCGCACGCTGGCCTGAGTTCCAGGCGGTGTGTGTTTGAGGGTGTTCGTGAGAGCCTCCTGGACCAGTCGGTACGCGGTCAGCTGAGCGGCAGCCGGGACACAGGACGGATCTCCTTCAAGGTCGAGATGGGTGGGAAGCCCGGCCTTGCGCATCTGTTCGGCGAGGTTGGCGAGTTGAGCAACGTCCGGCACGGGATGTCGTTCGGCCTCCGGATCTTCGGCGCGTAGCAGGCCCAGCGAACGTCGCATGTCGGTCAGGGCTTGGCGTCCTGTGGTTGCGATTTGTGTTGTGGCGGCGTTTGCCTTCTCGGGGGCGTGCTGCTGGGCATATCCGGCGGCGTCGGCCAAGGCGACCATGACCGACAGGTTGTGCGTGACGATGTCATGCACCTCTCGGGCGATCCGTGTGCGTTCTTCGGCGACGGCGAGCCTGGCCTGCTGGTCGCGCTCGTGCTCAAGGCGAGTGGCGTGCTCCTGCAGGGAGACCAGGTAGGCCCGCCGGGTACGCATGTTCAGGCCGAGCACCATGGCGGCGGTCGCCATGGCCGCCATCGTGACGACCGAACCCGCGAACCCGCCATCCGGCGCCCAGCGCAGCGAGGCGAGTACAACCCCGACGGCCAGTACGGCTCCCGCCGTCGCCGTACGCGCCCAGCCTGACCAGGCCGCCACCGTGTAGACGGCGACCAGCAAGGCCACGTCCGCCGGTAACTGCACGCCCAGTAGCCACTGCACGAACGCGACCGTGGCGACGACGCCGAACACCGTCAACGGCGCCCGCCTGCGCCAGGCCAGCGGTGCGACCAAGGCCACCTGCAACGCCATAGGCGTTGTACCCGCGGGAACGCTCCCGACCGTAACCACGAAGATCATCGTTGCCAGAAGTGCGTCCCCCACCACCATGGCGCCCGTCCTGCCGGCCAACCGCTTCGGGATTCCGGCGTGCCGCGCACGCTGGACACAACTCACAAGGGACAGTGCGCGGCTCGTCACCGCCTGAACTCGGCTCACGGCGTCACCCTATTCGTCTCGATGCTTCGTGCTGCGGCTTCGACGTCGCCTCGTCGGCCGCAGCGAAATCATCGCGACTTGGAGAGGAGGCGCGCGTCAGACCAGGGTATGAATCGCCGCTCCGATCAGACCTGCGTCCGACGCAGAGACCAGCCCCAGGTCTGACGCGCGATCGCCCGCTCGAATGGCAATCTCCTGAAGGCACAGGTCAGCCAGCCGCAAGGAGGAGTCGCATGGCGGGATCGGCGAAGCAGGAGTGGCAGCGCAGCGCGGATGTGCGGCACGAGGGTGAGGTGGTCGGCTCTGTCGGCCGTGCGAGACGAAGGGGTGTCGGGGCGGTCGCGATCTTCGGTGTGGTGACGCTGCTTGTGGGGGTGTTGGCCGGAGGCGGGCCTGCGGGAGCGACGGCGTCCGCCGCTGCAGGAGAAGAGAGAGCTGTCGCCCGGCAGGGGGCGGTTGGGAAGGGGATCGGAGCAGACGAGGCAGGGCCGATCGCCCTGCGGTTGCCGCCGCCGACTGGGAGCCGGCCTATTGGCACGGTTGCCATGCATCTGGTGGATCGGTCACGTCGTGATCCGTTGCTGCCCAATCGTGGGAAAGGGCGTCCGGTGCCTCCTCGTGAGCTCATGGTGAGCGTCTGGTACCCGGCCTTGACCGTGAGCGGCGACCTCCCCTTGGCTCCCCACATGTCGAAGCTGGCCGCCGCCGACTGGGATCGGCATTCGGCCCCTGGGCTGGGCATTGCGCCGGGTTCGGTCGACTGGGCCGCGACGAAGACGCATGCCAGGGTGGGGGCGCCGGTGGATCGTCGGGCGGGGGTGCTTCCGGTAGTGGTGTTCTCCTCGGGGGATGGAGGTCCTCGCACGCTCGGTACGACGCTGGTGGAGGAGTTGGCCAGCCATGGCTACCTTGTCGTGGCGGTCGACCATACCTATGAAGCCGACCAGGTCGAGTTCCCGGGAGGCAGGCTCGCGCGTGCTGTTCCACTGCCCAAGAAGTTGACCAAACCCGTCATCGACCGTCTAATCGCCAAGCATGCCCGAGCACGGAAGGGTGATCTGACGTTCGTACTCGATCAGCTCACGGTGCTGCGCAAGGGGCGAAATCCCGATGCCGATCGCAGCAAGCTGCCCGCCGGTCTGCTCGGGGCGCCCGACTTGACCAGGATCGGGCTGCTTGGGCAGTCCCTGGGAGGCTCTCTGGCCGCGCAGCTGTCACAGGACGATCGTCGTGTCGACGCGGCGGTCAACCTGGACGGCGGCTACGTGGGGTCGGTCGTCAAGACCGGTACATTCCGTCCGGTTCTGCAGATTGCGGCTGCTGGGTCGGTCGAAAGTACCCGTCCTACCTGGGACCCGTTCTGGGCGGCCTCGACAGGCTGGAAGCGTGAGCTTCATCTGGCCAAAGCCCAGCACGGCTCCTTCACCGATCTCCAGGCGCTTCTGCCTCAGGTCGTAGGCAAGCTGAAGGGCGTTCCGGCTGCTGAACTCATCGGAACTATTGACCCCGTTCGCTCGACTGCTGCGCAGAGGGCCTACATCGCCGCCTTCTTCGGTCAGCACCTTGCCGCTCGGCCCAGCGAGCTCTTTGTGAGGGCGGATCGGCGGTATCCGGAGGTGACCATCGCCCGACGATGACAGTCCTTCCGGCTTCTGCTTGCCGCTCCTGACTGCTGGGCTACCCAGTGCCGTGACCGACCGTCGACCTCGCTGGTGCCGCTCGTGGGCAACTCGGCGAATCGCTTAGGACACGGCTCTGGCTGCCTGGCAGGTGATTTCTGCGCTTGGTTCGCGCGGCACGTGACATCCGGGTGCCTCCGGCCGCAGGCAGTGCGCGAAAGCGAAGGTGTGGACTGCGTGCGGGAGTTCATGTGGAGGTTTGAGGCGCAGCGCCTCGTGGGCTTGGTAGGAGCGTGGTGCCTTGTGCGAGGGAGGTGAGGAAAGCGTGGGGGAGAGGTGTGCTGTGGACGATGTCCAGGCGCGAGACGGCTCGGGTTATGGCTACGTAGAGCTGGTTGGGGCCTCGCTGTTGGGCGTTGGCGATTTCGGCGGGTTCGGCTACCACGACGTGGTCGTATTCGAGGCCTTTGGCGGAGGAGGACGGGATGACGTGGAGACGGCTGTTGTCGCCGGGCTGGCCGATGTTCAGGCCGGCGTCCCAGAGGGCCACGGCCAGGGCTTCGGTCGCGTTGTCGGCCGAGATGACCGCGACCGAGCCGTCGAGCGTCAGCGCTTCTCGTACCGCTTCGACGACGGTTTCCCGTACAGATGGGGTTGGGAGGTAGCGCAGGGTCCCGTCCTGGCGGAAGGAATGGGTTGGTGGTATGTCGACGTCGAGCGTGGTCAGCAGGGCGTTGGCCAGGGCGGCCACCACGCCGGGTACGCGGTAGCCCGTGGTCAATGTGATGATCTGGGCGTCGGGCTTGCCCAGGTGAGTCAGGTGGGTGGTCCAGGATTGGGCTCCCCAGGGGGTCGTGGCCTGGGCGAGGTCGCCGAGCACGGTGAGCGAGCCGTGTTCGCTTCGCCTGGCCACGGCCCGGCACTGCATGGGCGACAGGTCCTGGGCCTCGTCGACGATCACGTGGCCGTGGCTCTGACCTCGGCGCAGCATCCAGGCGGCTTCGTCGAGCAGGACGACGTCGGCCGGGGACCATTTCGCGCTTCGGTACGTTCGAGGTGGCCGGGGCCAGAGGATCGCCTGTTGCTCCTCGGGGGTGAGGAGGTCTTCGGACGCTTGGGCCAAGGTGTGCGGGTCGCTCAGCAGGTCTGTGACGATTTCTTCGGCTCGTACGGCTGGCCAGGTGGGGTTGATGGCCTGGGTGACCACTTTGGTCATGCGTCGGGTCCAGATGCCGTCGGGTGCCAGGCCTCGGGTTTCGGCCTGGCGGCGCATGTGGTCCACGATTCTGGCCACTGCTCGTTCCCGGGCGACGGTGTACGGGGTGGTCGTGCCTTTGTGGACGTGCGGTTCTCGGCGGAGCGCGCTGCCTTTGAGGCGAGCCTCGTCGATGATGCGGCGTACGGCGTCGGCCTCCACGCGCCAGTGGAAGGGGCCGTCGTTGGCTGTGATCGTCTCGGCGGAGTTGGTCGTCACGCGGTTCCAGAGGGCTCGGCGCAGGACATCGGCCATGCGGGCGTCGTGTTTGACCAGGGCCGCTGCGGGGGTGTCGACGCCTACGGGGTCGCCGGGGTGGACGAGGGCCTCGACGGTCGTCTGTTCGACGTCCACCTCGCCGAGGGTGGGCAGGACGGCCGAGATGTAGCCGAGGAAGGCGCGGTTCGGGCCGATGACCAGGACGCCACCCGCTCGGAGGCGTTGCCGGTGGGTGTAGAGCAGGTAAGCGGCTCTGTGCAGGCCTACGGCGGTTTTGCCGGTGCCCGGTGCTCCTTGGACGCAGATGGAGTGCTCCAGTGGGGCTCGTACCAGGTCGTCCTGTTCGGGCTGGATCGTGGCGACGATGTCGCGCATGGGGCCGACCCGGGGGCGTTCGATTTCGGTCGTCACGAGATGGCTGGTGAGGGAGTTGCGGGTTTCGGGAGTCGTGAGGTGTTCGTCCTCGTAGCCGGTCAGGGTGAGGTCGTCCCAGCCGAAGCGTCGCCGTACGGACACGCCTTGCGGGGTGTGGGTGCTGGCTCGGTAGAAGGCGCGGGAGACCGGGGCGCGCCAGTCGATGACCACGGGCTGACTGCCTGCGGCCATGGTGAGGTGGCGGCGGCCGATGTAGTAGCGCTGACCGGCGTGGGAGGTGTCGGAGTGCGGGGAGTCGGCGGGGGTGAAGTCCAGGCGGCCAAAGAAGGGCGGTCCCTTCGGGGCGTCGGCGAGTTGGGCGGCGAGGCTTTTGAGGTGGCGGCCGAGACGTTCGGCGCTGTAGCGGTCGCCTGCGACGCTTTCGCCGACGATGACGTTGTTGCGTGCGCCTTCGAGCATGGCACGTATGGCCTGGTGGCTGCGGGTGAGGTGGGCGCGGTCCTCGTTGAGTGGGTCGTCGTCGATCATGGATGCTCCCCCGGCGATGAGCGCTTACGTAGGTTAACTCGGTTAAGAGATTAACTCAGTTAATGCTTTGCTAGGGTGAGGATATGACTGGTCTTCGTGAGCTCAAGCGGCAGCGCATCCGCGAGGCGATCTCTGTCGCGGCTGTCAGGCTGTTCATGGAGCGTGGGTTCGCCGAGGTGGGGGTGGCCGAGGTGGCGGCTGCGGCGGAGGTGTCGAAACCCACGCTGTTCAAGTACTTCCCGACGAAAGAGGATCTTGTACTGCACCGCATTGCCGATCATCGGGGGGAGTCGGCCCGGGTGGTACGGGAGCGGGCGGCGGGGGAAGGGGCGCTGGCGGCGATCCGACGGCACTTCCTGGAGGGGTTGGAGCTGCGTGATCCGGTGACCGGGCTCAACGATGCGCCTGAGGTGGTGGCGTATCTGCGATTGGTGTACTCGACGCCCAGTTTGGTGGCGCGGCTGTTTCAGCACATGGCGGCTGACGAGCTGGCGCTGGCGGAGGCGCTGGATGAGGCCGGGGGCAAAGATCTGCGAGAAGGAGGGGGAGGTGGGCCGGGGTTGGAGGCGCACCTGCTGGCGGTGCGGATTCTGGGCGTGCGGCGAGTGCTGGCCGAGCGGAATCTGTGGCGATTGGAGGAGGGGCTCACGGCTGATGAGGTGTACCCCGAGGCGGTGGCTGCTGCCGAGTACGCCTTCGGGGTTCTTCGGGGTGAGATGGGGTGATTTTGGCCTTGGGCGGCTGTGGCTGCCGGTTCACCATCCCCAGGCGGCGCGTTCGTCTTCCCGGACGCCCATGACCACTTCGGAGGCGGGGGAGTCGAACACCATGACCGGGCGTTCCGGCGTCCAAGGCGTCCAGCCGGGGGTGCCGGAAGAGGCGAAGGCGACCCAGGTTCGGTGCATTTGGGTGGCCAGCGGTTGGGGGGCCGAAGGGCCGGTCAGGGCTGTTTGGGCGGAGGTGTGGAGGGTGTCGAAGACGAAGCCGATTTCCAGGGCGTGGCAGGCGCCCAGGTTCTGGACGGCGGTTTTCCAGGCGAATTCATACATGTACGTGTTGCTCAGGGGGATTCTGGCATCGGCTATGCGGGTGAGGGGGATGCGGAGGAGAAGGTCGGTGGCCAGGGCGCCCAGGAGTTCGCCGGGGCGGGCTGTGGGGCGGTTGGTGCGGTACAGCTTGGCGATTCGGGATTTGACGCCGAATTTCAGGAGAGCCAGGCGCAGGGTCAGGGGCGTGATCTTGTCCACTACGCCGGTGGGGACGAACCACAGGCGGTACTCCTCGGTATTGGCGCCCATCAGGAGGTCGACGTCCGAGGCCGCGCCTGCGAGCAGGGCCTGGAGCGGGTCGGCGGGTACGACGTCGCCGTCGACGACGATCGAGAAGCCGGGGCCGCCGCCGATCGGACTGGATTTGGCGGTGACGGCCGCCTGGGCGTCGAGGACCTTGTCCCGGTCGGCGGCGGCGAATGCCTCGGCGGTGGCGGGAATGCTCAGATGTGTGGCCATCAGTGTGGTGGTCTTGGCCGCGACCTTGCGCGGGCGCGAGTCCGGCGGGCCGCTTTGCATGATGGCGCGATGCAGGAGTCCGGCGGAGTACGGGCTGGTCAGGAGGGCGGCGATGGCGATGGAGCCGGCCGACTCGCCGAACACGGTGACGTTGCCGGGGTCGCCGCCGAATGCCGTGATGTTGTCGCGTACCCAGCGCAGTGCCGCGAGCAGGTCGAGCAGGCCTCGGTTGTCCGGGGCGTCGGGGAAGACGCCGAAGCCTTCGATACCGAGGCGGTAGTTCACCGAGACGAGTACGACGCCGTCGCGGGCGAACGCGGTTCCGTCGTAGAGGTCGAGGGCGTTGGAGCCGTTGCGCAGGGAGCCGCCGTGGATCCACACCATGACCGGTAGGGCGTCGGGGGTGAGGGACGGGGTCCAGATGTTCAGGTTCAGGCAGTCGTCGCCGGGGATGTCCGGATCGGGGAGGAGTTCGTCGAGTGGCGGGCGGTAGGGGCGTTTGGGGGCTGTCGGGCCGTACGTGAGGGCGTCTCGTGTGTCGTCCCATGGGGTGGGTGGTTGGGGGGCACGGAAGCGGTGCTCGCCGAAGGGGGCGGCGGCGTACGGCAGGCCAAGGAAGGAGGTGATGCCGTCGGTCGTGGTGCCGCGGACCTTGCCTTGGGCTGTGGAGGCGATCGGGTGCATGAATGAGAGCCTACCGATCGATCGGTTGGGGCGGCCAGTGCTCGTTTCGGCTTGGTGTTGGGGTGGGTGGTTGATTTCGTGGTCACTGTCTGCGATTGGCGATTGGCGGGCGGTGGTGCGGGGTGGGGTGGGGGTGTCTGTTTTGTCGTTGTGCTGGATTGCTGTGGTTGGTGCTAGGAGCTGGGGGATGGTGCGGGTGACTACGTCCGTTGGGGTTCGGGGCCTGTGTCGTTTCAGGTCGGAGTGGTCTATGGGGGGCGGTCGATCGACTCGATGGTCTGCTGTAGTTGTTTGGGTTGCTTGCTGTCGGCTTGCGGGGGTTCGTCCTTGTGAACCTTGCGGGCCTTGCCCGGCAGGAGTGGATCACCTGATGCGAGGGGCTGCTCGCAGTCGGGGGCGTGGTGCTGCATGTGCGTGATGAACGTCTTTCCTGGTTGGGCAGAGTGTGCAATCTGGCGGGTCTGGCGAGTTCGCCTGGTGGGGGCGGTGAATCGGTTCGGGAGGGAGGCGGGGAGGGGTTCTCTGGTCGGGGGTGGTCTCGGTTGGGTGAGAATGGGCTGCGGGTTTGTTCAAGCGATCGATCGGCAGGGGTATGAGCATCTCTACTGACCAGCGGCGTGTTGTTGCCCATGAGGTACGGCTGCCGCCGGGGGTGCGGGTGGCGGGGACGCAGGGGCGGATTCTGGGGGAGGCGTTGCGGCTGTTCGCTGAGTGGGGGTTTCACGGGACGTCGATCCGTGATTTGGCGGAGGCGTGCCAGATCCGGTCGGCCACGCTCTATGCGCACTTTCCCTCGAAGGAGCATGTGCTCGCCGAGCTGGTACGGGCTGGACATGAGGGACACCATGTCAGGCTCAGGCGGGCCTGGCTCGGGACGCATGCCGATCCGGTCGAGCGGCTGCGGGCGCTGGTCAAGGCGCATGTGTTGGTGCATGCGGAGTACCCGTTGCTTGCGGTCGTGGCCAACAATGAGTTGCATGCTCTGTCGCCGGAGTTGGCCGCTCCGGTGTTGCGCCTGCGCGCTGATGGCAGGCAGATGTTGCTCGACGTACTTGAGGATGGGGGGCGGGCGGGTGTGTTCGACCTGCCTGACGCCTTTCTTGCGGTGACTGCGATCAGCGGTATGGGGATGCGTGTGGCCAACTGGTACGGGAGTGAGCTGCCGTATTCGCCTGAGGGGATCGCTGACACTTATGCGGAGTTCGCGCTGCGTATGGCGGGGGTCGCCAGGTCGTAGGTTCGTTCCTTGGGTTCTCGTTTGGTCGATTGGTTGGGCTGTTGGGGATGGTGGTGGCGAGTGGTCGCAGGTTGTGGGGCGCAGGGCGCGAGACGCGGGACTCAAGGCGCGAGGTGCGGGCGTGGGCGGGAGGTGCGGGTTCAAAAGCGTGGAGTGCGGGCGTGGGCGTGAGAGGTTGAGTTAAGGCGCGGGCGTGGGGGCCGGGCGCAAGGCGGGGGTTCGAGGCAGGGCGCGGCGCGGGTGAAGGTGCGGGGAAGGTACGGCGCTCAAAGTGCGGGGTGGGCGCGGGGTGTGAGTGCGGGGTTCAACGCTCGGGGCTGCGGGTGCGGGTGATGGGGTGGCTCAATCTGTTGAGGCTTTGTGGGGGAAAGAGTCGGTCGGTGGGCCCGTGCTGTCGCAGCTCATTCCGTAGCGGTTTGGGGCCGAAGCAGGTTTCGGCGATTCAAGGGCAATGTGTGGGGATCCGGCTGGGGCGGCGGGTTTCGTTGCTGGCGTGGCCGACGGCTGCACGGTTGGCATCATCGTGGGCGAAGGGGCGAAGGGGCGAAGGGGCGAAGGGGCGAAGGGGCGAAGGGGCGAAGGCAGAGGGTGGAGGGTGGAGGGTGGAGAGGGGAACCGAGACTTGGTTCAGTTGAGTCAGGAAGTATGCGCTGGGCTGGGGGATGGGTGATCTTCAGAGCGTCCGCTTGCCGCTAGCGCTGCATCCCGTCAAGGTTGCCCGCCAGCCGCCAGCCGCCAGCCGCCAGCCGCCAGCCGCCAGCCCGTCTGTCCGTCTGCCGCCTGTGCCAACCCGGTCGCGTCTCTTAGGCGGTTGCTTGTTTCAGCCCGTCTGGGGTCCAGTGCGGGCGCGTCTCCAGCCCGTAGCCGTGTGCTGCGCCTTGGGGCGAGCCTGGTGACGGTAGGTTGCGCAATATGAGCAGTGACAAGGGGCCCGATCCTAAACGGCGTAGTGAGCGTTCGCGGCAGGCGATTCTTGTGGCGGCTCATGAGTTGGTGGCTGAGGTGGGGTACGCGAAGGTCAGTGTTGAGGCGATTGCGGGCAGGGCGGGAGTGGGGAAGCAGACCATCTATCGGTGGTGGCCTTCCAAGGCGGCCGTGGTGTTGGATGCGTTTCTGGCCACGCAGCCGGGTGAGGTCGTGTTGCCTGACACCGGGGATTTCGCCGCCGATATGGGGGCGGTGTTGCGGGCGACCGTCGCGGAGTTCAATGATCCTCGGTTCGAGAGTACGTGGCGGGCGCTCAATACCGAGGTGCAGTCCGATCCACTGGTGGCCGACGACTGGCTGCGTCGTGTCCTGTATCCCACGTTGGCCGCGGTCAAGGCGCGGTTGCGTACGGCTCAGGAGGCGGGGCAGGTCGATCCGGACGCCGATCTCGATCTGGCCGTCGAGCTGATTTATGGGCCTTTTCACTATCGGTGGCTTTTGCGTACCGGGCCGCTCACCGATGCCTTCGCCGACGAACTTCTCCGTCTGGTCCTACGTGCCCTGGCCCCCGCCTGAACGCTGTCTGCCAGACCTCTCCGCCTGAACGCTGTCTGCCGAACATCGTCACAGTGGTGGTCTTGCTGTCTGACGTCCGGGCAGATGCCGCGCGGCTGTCGGCATTCGCGTCCGGGCCTCCGGTTGGACTCCATCGCGGCGCCCCTCGATATCAGGGCGGGGCGTATGCCGTGCGGTTGTCGCCTCTCGTGCCCTGGTCTTCGTCGTCTGGGCGGCGGGATGTTGGTTTCGTTCCCCCAGGCGGAGTTGTCGCCCCTTACGCCCCCGCCCTCGTCTGGGTGTCGTCGCGGTGGCGGTGTATTCCAGGTGTGGCTGTCGTCCCGTGTGCGCCGGCCTCCGTCGGGATTTCGTCGCGTCGGCGTCATCTCCAGGCACGGTCGCCGTTTCGAGCGGCGTCGTGGTGGCGTAGTTCTCCAAGCGCGGCCGTCGTCCCCGGCTTCCGTCGACGCCCCGGCCTCCGTCGACGCGTCGTCGTGATGACGACGTGCAACACGCGCGCGACCCCCTGCCCGTACCGACGTACCACCGCGAAGAGAAGCAACAGCCCGCGAACGAAGTGCTCACCGCACCGACCCCTCCAGCACGTCACCCCCCCAAGCCTCCAACCGCTCCTCCAACCCCTCACTCCCGTCAAGCACATGACGCACGAACGCCTCCCTCTCGTGCGCCAACAGTGCCGCCTCCCACACGCATGGTGCCAACCCCACCCGCCCGGGTCGCAGTGTCTCGGGAAGCCCGGCCTGGCCTACGAAGACCGCCAGGTCCGACATGTGGCCCTCGATCCAGGAGTGGATCAGGACGTAGTCGCCGTCGCCGCCGGCGTGCACGATGAGTACGGCCAGGCCGAGGGTGCCTCGGGTGCGGCCGAGTGCGAGGGAGGAGGCGGCCAGGTCGAGCATCGTCTTGCGGTCGCCCTCGGTCACCGACCTGCCGGGCGCCTCCAGGGCGTACACCTTGACCAGGTGCCCGGCGACCGTGTGTACCCCGAGGGAGCGCGAGGTCCTGGCGTGGTGCCCGTCGGCCAGGGCGAGCAGGGACTCGGCGTCGACGGCGTACGCGGTGTTGTGATCTTCCATGCCGCCATCATGCGGCCTGGAGCCCTCACTCGGAAGAGGGGCGGAACGACGAGGGCTCGACCTCCCGAAGGAGATCGAGCCCAGGTCACTGTCTAGGTGCTAGGTGCTACGTGGCGGTTCGCCTAGAGGCGCTGCCACAGGGCGGGGACGTTCGGGGGCTCCCAGCCGGGCAGGGAGGTGTGGCCCTGCAGGCATCGGTAGTTGACCCCGTTGTAGGTCACCTGCGCGCCGGTCGCGTAGGCGGTCCACGTCTGCCAGGTGGTGCCCTGGCCGCCGGTCACGGTGAGGCTGAACGTGGCCGAGCGGTCCACGCTGGCGCCGTCACCGTTGATGGTGATCGAGTAGGTGTTCGGGGCGACGGAGGCGCCCACGGAGATGTTCACCGTGGAGGTCTGGCCCGACTGGATGTTGGCGGGGCTGAAGGAGACGCTCACACCGGCGGGGGCGCCGGTGGCGGTGAGCGCGACGGCCTGGGCGTTGCCGGAGGTCACCTGGGTCTGGACGACCGTGCTGGTCTGCCCGCCCGCGGCCACGGAGGCCGAGGTGGGGCTGAGGCCGAGCGAGTAGTCGTCCTGGCCCTGGACCTCACCGATCCGCAGCGTGTAGCCGACCTGGCGGTCGACCGAGGCGCCGTCGGCGAGCACGGTCACGGGGTGGTTGCCCTGCGGGCTGGAGGCCGAGGTGTTCAGGGTCAGCGTCGAGGTCTGGCCGGAGGAGATGGTGGCCGGGCTGAACGACGCGGTGACACCGGCGGGCAGGGGGCCGGTCGACAGCGTGATCTGCTGAGCCGATCCGCTGGTCGTCGTGGTCCTGACCGTGGTGGTCGCACTCTGGCCCGGGTCGACGGAGCCGGAGGCGGGGTCGAGCGTGACGGTGTAGTCGTTGCTCTGCGTGGTGCAGGTCGGGTCACCGGCGCGCGGGGCGAGGTTGATGCCCTTCCAGGCCTCGAGCACCACGTTGAACTCGGTGCAGCTCGGCGCGAAGAGGGTCTTGGCGGCGTTGAGCGTGGCCACCCTGACCTTCAGGTGCGTCCAGGGCGAGGTCTTGTTGTTCAGCGCGGTCATGAAGACCTGGCCGGCCTTCTGCACGCCGATACCGGTGATCGAGGGGCCGTTGTCGCAGCGGGTGCTGGCGCTCGTACCGGCCGCGGTCAGCACGAACCAGTGGTTCTGCGGACCCGCGCCCGCGTGGACCTCGGGGAAGGAGCCGGTGTAGCAGTTGGGGTGGCTCAGCTGCGAGGGGTTGGCCATGTTGCGGATGGCGCCACCGGTGCCGCTGCCCAGGCCGGTCTCCTCACCGACCAGCCAGTCCGGCGGGTCGTTGGGGTTGTTGGCGTAGTTCTCGGTCAGGGCGCCGAAGATGTCGCCCGTGGACTCGTTCAGGCCGCCGGACTCGTTGCCGCTGCCGGCACCGCCGGGGGTCGTCTGGAAGATCGCGTGGCCGTACTCGTGGCCGACGACGTCCATCGGGGTGAGGTTCTTGCGGGCCGTACCGGACTTGCCGTTGTGGCCGTAGTTGGTGTAGCTGCCGTTCCAGTAGGCGTTGGCCTCGGCGAGACCGACCCGAGCCGGGAAGGTGCGGCCGTTGCCGTCGACGCCGTTGCGGTTGAGCCATGCGCGGAGCATGTCCCATTCCTTCTGCGCGGCGTACAGCGCGTCGGCGCAGGCGGTCGGCAGGTCGGCGGCGCCGCCGTTGCCCAGCGCGCCACCGGAGACCGGGTAGGCAGAGCCGCCCTGGGCGCCACACTGCAGGCCCGGACGGGTGGAGTCGACCGCGGAGGTGGCCGAGGTGTCGATCGTGACGGTGCCGTTGTGGTGGCCGTTGCCGGTCGTGTCGCGCACCAGGTCGATGCTCTCGATGACCTTGCCGGTGTTGGCGTCGACGTACACGTGCAGGACGTTGGGGTTGGTGGTGGTGACCACGGTCTCCCAGGCCAGCAGCGCCTTGCCGGTGCTGACGTGCACGGTGAGCTTCGGTGTGCTCACACCGGTCACCCGGGTGGCGGTGCCACGAGCGGTCACGGCCGCGGTGGCGGCGTTGACGGCCGGCTTGGTCGAGACGTTGATCTCGCTACGCTGGCCGGTGACGACGGAGTTGATCACCGAACCGCTGGCGTCCGTGCCGACGACGACCTCGCCGCCGGTGACGGGCAGGCCCTTGTAGGTGCGGTTGTAGGTGAGGAACTGCAATCCCTTGACGCCCTGTACGGCGCTGGCAAGCTGGAAGTCCTCGCTGGCGGTGGCGTGCAGGGCGCTCGCGTTGGTGAGCAACGCGCCTTCGCCGGTGGAGATCGCCAGCTGACGAGGCTGTGCTGGTGGTTCTGATTGGGCCTGCGCACTCGCCAAGCCCGTGTGGGTGAGGGCTAACGCGAGCACGGCGGCAGCCCCCAATTTGATCTTGGGGTTCACTCGTGGCTCCTTGTGGGGGGTGAACAGCGGGAGCCCCGGCGTCCGGGGTTCTACCAGTGGACACTGTCCCCTCATCAACAGGTAACCCAACACTTTGTCATATCGCCGGGATATGGCGCTTCGTAGTGCTTCTACCAGGCACGATGGGCCGTGCGGCCGGTCAGAGCCGTTGGGGGTGGCCGGCCTGTTTGGACCCAGCCGACCTGCGGTTGCGTGGTTTGCGCCCCCATGACCGAACAGGTGCGACCGGCCGATCGTAAGAGGGCCTGAAGCGGACCGTAAGAACGGCCCGGCATTGTCGTCTTCACAAGCCGGACCGCAGCAAGGGAGAACATCATGGAGATCAGCGTCAACACCTTCGTCACCCTCGACGGCGTCATGCAGGGCCCCGGCGGCTTCGAGGAGGACCGCAGCGGCGGCTTCGAGCGCGGCGGCTGGCTGGTGCCGCACAGCACCGAAGGCCAGCTCGACCCGGTCGACGGCTGGTTCCGCAAGGCCGACGCCTTCCTGCTGGGGCGTACGACGTTCGAGATGATGCGCGGCTACTGGTCGCAGGTGACCGAGCCGGACAACCTGGTGGCCACGGCGCTCAACACCTGGCGCAAGTACGTCGTCAGCGACACCCTCAGCGACGCCGACGCCGCCTGGGGCGACACGAGTGTGATCCGCGGCGACGTCGTCGAGCGAATCCGCGAGCTCAAGGCGCTGCCCGGCGGCGAACTCCAGGTCCACGGCAGCTGGCGCCTGGCGCGCACCCTGCACGACGCCGGACTGGTCGACACCTATCGCCTGCTGCAGTTCCCGGTCGTCGTGGGCCAGGGCAAGCGCCTGTTCGCCGAGGGCGCCCTGCCCACCAGCTTCCGCGTCACGGAGTCGGCCATCCTGCCCGGCGGCTCGGGCGCGATCAGCCTCACCCTGCGCAAGACCGCCACGGACACCAACACCACGGCCGCCTTCACGGTCGACGGCGGCAACGAGTCCATCGCCTGACGGGCGAAGGAGCGGGGATGCCCGCGCTGCGCTACAAGCCGTGTGGAGTTCGGCCTTGACCGTCGCCTCGTCCTGCCGAACCCGTCGCGCGATAGGTTGGTGGAGACGCGTACGAGCAGAGGAGGACGGTATGCCCGCATCGCAGGAGGACGCGCTGCCGGTGACCGAGTTTCCCCGGCGTACGGGCAAGACCGTGCAACGGGTGCTCGCACTGCACGGCTACACCACGTTCGCCGACCTGACGAGCGTCTCGGCCGCCGAGCTGCTCGAGTTGCACGGCATCGGCAAGAAGGGCATCGCCATTCTCAGGGAGGAGCTCGCGGCGCGAGGACTGGCCTTCGCGGGCGAGTAGCCGTCGGGTCCGGCGTTGACATTGACGTAACGTCAACGTCTGTAATGGCCGCATGAGGATCGGAGAGCTTGCCGACCTGGCGGGGGTCTCGACCAGGACCGTGCGTCACTACCATCATCTCGGCCTGCTGCCCGAACCCCGGCGGCTGGCCAACGGCTACCGGGTGTACGGTCTGCGCGACGCCGTCGTGCTGGCCAGGATCAGGCGGCTGTGCGAGCTGGGCCTGTCGCTCGACGAGGTCGCAGACGTCCTGGCGGGCGACGGCGACAAGGAGTTGCGCGAGGTCCTGCAGGGCCTGGACGCCGACCTGGCCAGGCAGCAGGCGGAGCTCGGCGAGCGCAGGGCCAGGCTGGCCGTACTCCTGGAACGCGAGAGCCTGCATCCCGACGACCCGGTCTCGCCGGAGATGGCGGCGTTGTTCGGCGCGCTGGAGGGCGGGCAGGGCGGTGTGGCGGGGATGCTGCGGCGCGAGCGGGAGTGGCTGGCGCTGTTCGACACCGCCGCCGCGCCCGCCGACAGGGAGCGGGTGACGCGGCTGCTGGCCCCGCTGGCCGCCGACGCCGAGCACGTGGGCAGGGTCGCCGAGCTCTACCGTGCCATGGACGAGATCGCGGACGCCGACGCCGGAGACCCCCGGGTGCGTGAGCTGGCGGTGCGGCTGGCCGCCGTGGTGCCGGTCGAGCTGATGAGCGAGCTCGGCGTGGAAGCGGGGGCCGTGCTCGACGACTCGGCCTTCACCGACGCGCTGTACGCCGACCTGGCGCCCGCGCAGGCCGAGGTCCTCCGCCTGGCGATGACCATGATCGTCGAAGGGCCGGGGCGATGAGCCGCCCTCCTGCTACCGGGCGAAGGGGTGGACCGATGAGACGCCTCCTGCTGCCGGGCCGAGGTGCGGGCCGATGACACGCCTTGTGCGGACGGCCGCCTACCTTCTGCTGCCGGGTGAGATCGTCCTGCTGGTCTGCCTGCTGGCCGGGGTCGACGTGCCCACCGGGGTGATCGTCGCGGCCGAGTGCGCGATCGGGCTGCTGCTGGTCGCCGAGGCGGGTGTGCTGGCGCACCACACCCGCCTGGCCAGGCGTGAGGGCCTGTCGCGGCGCGCGGCGTTCGGGCATGCCGTACGGCATGCGGTGCCCGAGCCGCTGCGGCGCGTGCTGCGGCACGAGGTGCGGCTGCTGGGGAGTCTGTGGCTGCTGGCCGCACGGCGCAGGCACGGGGTGGGGGCGGGAAGCGCGGGATTCGGGTACGTCAGGGACGCGCGGGCGATGGTGTTCGGGCTGATGGCGGCCATGGTGGTCGAGGGGGTGGTCGTCGGCTCCATCCTGCCGTGGCCCCTCGTGCGGACCGTGATGGCGATCCTGCACGTGTACTCCATCGTGTTCTTCGCCGCCCTCTACGCCTCCGCCGTCACCAGGCCGCACGTCGTGGACGACGAGGAACTGCGCCTCAGGTACGGCGCCGCGTTCGACCTGCGGGTGCCGCTGCGGCTCGTCACCGCCGTTCGGGCCGAGCGGCGCTACCACTCGGGCGGCCTGATCGAGCTGGCCGACGGCAGGCTGGACCTCGTCGTGTCGGCGCAGAGCACGGTCACCGTCGAACTGAGCGAGCCGATCACCGTCACCAGGCCGCTCGGCCGAAGCGGTCAGGCCCGCCTGCTGCGCTTCCATGCCGACGAGCCGGGAAAAATCATCGAAGAGCTGTCGATCCGCAGGGCCGCCGCGCGACATGAGGGCGAACCCGAACCACAGGAGGGACACCGATGAGATACGTACTGCTGGCCGTGGGCGACGAGAGGGAGTGGGCGGAGGCGAGCCCGCAGGAGCGCGAGCGCGTCTTCGCCGAGTGGGGCCGCTTCGACGCCCTGCTGACCGAGCACGGCTGCGGCCTGGGCGGCGACGAGCTGGCCGACTCGGCCAACGCCACCACCGTCAGGAAGAACGCCGACGGCTCCTTCCTGGTCACCGACGGCCCCTACGCCGAGGGCGTCGAGCAGATCGGCGGCTATGTCGTGGTCGAGGCGGCCGACATGGCGCGGGCGCTGGAGCTCGCGGCGGCGCTGCCTTCGGCCGGCGTCGAGATCAGGCAGGTGATCGCATGAGGTACCTGCTGCTGACCTACACCGCGGGGGCCGGGCACGACGAGGCCGCGCACAAGGAGTTCACCGGGCTGCTCGGCGAGCGCCTGCAGCACGCCGGGCTGCTCGCGCCCGCGGGGGAGGCCATGACGCTGCGGGGCGAGACGGCGGCGCGGGAGTCGTTCGCCCCGACGCCCGAACGGCTCAGCGCGTACTACTCCGTCCTCGCCTCCGACCTGGACGAGGCCATCGAGCTGGCCGGGCACTGCCCTGCGCCGATCGTGGAGATCCGCCCGGTGGTGGAGTACCAGGAGTGAGTGACGAGGCGGTCGAGCGGGCCTACCGCGGTCATTGGGCGCGGCTGCTGGCCATGCTCACCGCCGAACTGCGTGATCTGGACCTGGCCGAGGAGGCGCTGCAGGAGGCGTACACGGCCGCGGTGAGCGCCTGGCCGCCCGAGCCGGACAATCCGCCCGCCTGGCTGCTGACCGTGGCCAGGCGGCGCGCCGCCGACCGCGCGCGGCGCGGCGCGTACGCGGCACGCCGGGCGCCGCTGCTGGTGGTGCCCGAGCCCAAGGACCCGCACGTGCTGCGCGACGACAGGCTGCGTCTCGTCTTCACCTGCTGTCACCCCGCGCTCGCACCCGAGGCCAGGGTCGCACTGACGCTGCGCTGCGTGGCGGGGCTGAGCACCCGCCAGATCGCCAGGCTGTTCCTGGTCGGCGAGGCGACGATGGCGGCCAGGCTGACCAGGGCCAAGAAGAAGATCCGCCAGGCCGCCATCCCGTACCGGGTGCCCGAGGGCCCCGATCTGGCCGCCAGGCTCGACGGTGTGCTCGCGGTGATCTACCTGATCTTCACCGAGGGGTACGCGGGGACCGAGGGCGGGCTGGTGCGCGCCGAACTCGCCGAGGAGGCGATCGCCCTGGCCCGGATGCTGGCCGACCTGCTGCCCGAAGCGGACGAGGTGCGCTCACTGCTGGCATTGGCGATGCTGCAGCACGCCCGCAGGGACGCCCGGCTCGACGCCGACGGCGTCCTGGTCACGCTGGCACGCCAGGATCGCACGCGCTGGCACCGCGACGAGATCGACGCCGCCCTGGCCCTGCTCACCCCGGGGCCGCCCAGGCCGTACCTGCTGCAGGCGGCCATCGCGGCCGAGCACGCGAGGGCGGCGACGGCGGCCGACACCGACTGGGCGGAGATCGCGGCGCTGTACGGCGTGCTGGAGGACATGAGCGGATCGGCCGTGGTCAGGCTGAACAGGGCCGTCGCCGTGGCCGAGTCGCGCGGGCCGCAGGCGGGCCTGGCCCTGCTGGCCGGTCTGGAGGAGCGGCTGCCGCGCCACCATCTGCTGCCTTCGGTCCGCGCCGAGCTCCTGACCAGGGCCGCGGCACTCGAACCTGACGACGCGGCCGCCTGTGAGCTGCACGAGGAGGCGGCCGTGCAGTACGGCAGGGCGCTGGAACTGGTGGGCACGGAGGCCGAGCGCGCCTTCCTCACGGCGCGGCTTCGCGCAACTTTGTCGAGACTCGGGGCGCAATCTTTGGCCCTGATGGAATAGCGACCCCCGGATGTCCGTTAGAGTCGAGAGGCCGATGTGGTCTGTGTCCCCCGGGCCGCAAATTACCGCCTTCACGGAATACCGTTCGGCTGGAGCCGTGTTGTGCACCTCGCCGAGGAGGCGACCGCCACATCGGCCTTAGGCTCCACCAGGCGCCCCGCTCTCACGAGCGGGGCGCCTGCTTTATGGTTGGGTGCGCCCGTCGATCCAGGAGAGCCCGTTGCTTTATCAGGTCGTGAAGATCGTCTCCTCCACTGCCGCGCACGCGCTGCTGCGCCCGCACATCTCGGGGGCCGCCCATGTGCCGGTGAAGGGGCCCGCGATCCTGGCCGCCAACCATCTGTCGGTGATCGACTCCTTCCTGCTGCCCGCGCTGCTGCCCAGGCATGTGACGTTCGCCGCCAAGTCCGAATACTTCAACGGCAATCCGGTCTCGGCCGCCTTCATGCGTCTCGGCGGCAGCCTGCCGACCGACAGGGACTCGGCGGGCGCGGCGCAGAAGCTGCTCGACGGCGCCGCCGACCTGCTGGAGCGCGGGGAGCTGTTCGGTATTCATCCCGAGGGCACGCGTTCGCCCGACGGGCGGCTCTACCGGGGCAAGATCGGCGTGGCGTGGCTGGCGTTGAAGACGGGCGCTCCGGTGCTGCCGGTGGCGCTGTCGGGCACCGAGAAGGTGCTGCCGGTCGGCGCCACGGTGCCGCGCATCGCAAAGGTGGGCATCACGATCGGCAAGCCGCTGGTCTTCGACGGCGACCACAGGAGCGCCCGCGACCGGCGCCGGGTCACCGACGAGGTGATGGCGGCCATCCAGGAGCTGTCCGGCCAGGAGTACGTCGCCCAGTACGCCGCCAGCGTCAAGGCGGCCGCCGGGGCGTGAACCGGCCTCGGCGCGGAGGGGGCGCATGAGCCTGCCCCGGCCCTGAGAGGCGTGTGAACCGGCCTCGGCTCCGGAACGCGCCGGAGCTCGTGAAAGGCGTCAAAGGCTGACCACAGGGCACCCCCTATATGACACTGGGCGGCCCCCCAAACGGCACTATGTCACTATTTGTCCACGCTAGGCTGCCTGGGTCAATCGACCACAGGGGGATGTGCCGTGCCGCGAGGCCGTACAGTCGTGATCATTTCGGTGGCCAGTGTGCTCGCGGGCGGGGGCGCCTACTACGTGCTGCACACGCGCGGCACGCCCGAGGAGAGCGCGGGGCGCTTCCTCGCCGCGTGGGAGCGCGCCGACGCCGGGGCCATGACGGCCGAGCTGGCCGCGCCCGCCGACCTGGCCGCATACGACCAGCAGCGCAAGGGGCTGGCCGTGGAGGCGGTCAAGGTCGTCACGCCGGGCAAGGCGGTCGCCACGGGCGACGGCACGGCCACGATGGACTACACGGCCGCCCTCACGCTCAAGGGCGTCGGCGAGTGGAGCTACAGCGGCAAACTGGCGCTGAAGATCGCCGATCGGCACTGGAAGGTCGACTGGACGCCCGCCGCCCTGCACCCGGACCTCAAGCCGGGCGCCGCGTTCGCCCTGAAGACCCGATGGCCGCAGCGTGCGAAGATCACCGACGCCGACGGCAGGCGGATCGACGACGGCAGTGTCGGCGGCTCGATCCAGCAACTGGTCGGCTTCCTGGACAAGGCCACCAAGAAGGACGTCGCCAAGCTCGGCACCTCGTTCAAGGTGGGCGACGCGGTCGGCAGGGGCGGCCTGCAGGAGACCTTCCAGCAGCGCCTGGCTGGAACGCCCGCCACCGAGATCAGGCTCGACGGCAAGACGCTGGGCACGATCGACGGCAAGGACGGCAAGTCCCTGCAGACCAGCCTGGACGGCCGGATCCAGGACGCGGCCGTCGGAGCCGTACGCGAGCTGGACAAACCGGCCTCACTGGTCGCGGTCCGGCCGTCGACGGGCGAGATCCTCGCGGTGGTCAACAACAGGGGCGGCTTCAACCGGGCCATCGACGGCGCCTACCCGCCCGGCTCGACGTTCAAGGCCGTCACCGCCATCGGCCTGCTCGCCGAGGGCGTCGGCGTGCAGGACAGGGTGACCTGCCCCAAGTACGTGACGGTGGGCGGGCTGAAGATCCGCAACTCCGAGCACGCGGAGTACGGCTCGCTGTCGTTCACCGACTCCTTCGCCTACTCGTGCAACACCACCATCGCCCCGATGACCAAGGAGCGCCTGAGCGCCGAAAAGCTGAAGGAGGCGGCCGAAGGCGTCGGCTTCAACCAGCCGCTGGCGATCGGCGTGCCCGCGGCCAAGGCGAGCATGCCCATGGCCACCTCCGACGCCGAACTCGCCGCCGAGTCGTTCGGCCAGGCGCGTATCACCGCCAGCCCACTGGTCATGGCGACCGTCGCCGCCGCCGTGGCCGACGGCACCTGGCGCCCGCCGACCCTGGTGCCAGGCCTGAAGCAGAAGGCCGAGGAACGGGCGCTGCCCGACGGCGTCAAACAGGACATGGACCGGCTGATGGCGGCCGTCGTCACCAGGGGCACGGCCAAGGCGGCGGGCCTTCCGGCCGGGACCAAGGGCAAGACGGGTACGGCCGAGTTCGGCGCGGGCGACGACCTGTCCACCCACGCCTGGTTCATCGGCTACCGCGACGACCTGGCCTTCGCGGTCATCGTGGAAGGCGGATCGGGAGGCGGCAAGGTCGCGGCGCCGGTCGCGGCCACGTTCCTGCGCGGCCTGAGCAACGGCTGAGCCTCGGCCGGGTGTCAGGGTTTGTCCCACACCAGGGAGTAGCGCCACAGCAGGTGGCGGCGGAACACACTGCCGGGGAAGGCCTTGGCCGCGGCCTCGCGGGTCTGGGCCCAGCTCAGGTCAGGGTCGGTCATCGGCATGCCGTCGGGTACGCCCTTGCCGCCCCTCAACCTGGCCAGGGTCAGCGAGACGGGCAGACCGGGCGCGCTCAGGAGCAGGTCGCCAAGCCCGGCGTTCCTGGCCAGGCCCACGGCGACCAGCCGGCCTCCCGGTGCGAGCAGGCGTTCGACGGCCTCGGCGGCCTGGGCGAAGTCGAGGTGGTGCAGCACGGCCACCGCGCTGACGAAGCCGAACCCGCCGTCGGGCAGGTCGGCACGCAGCAGGTCGGCCTGCTCGAACACGGTGTTGCCCAGGTGGGCGCTGTGCTGTCTGGCCCTGCGGATCATCTCGGCCGACTTGTCGATGCCCGTCACCTTCGCCGCCTTGGCGGCCAGTTTGCGGGCCAGCAGGCCATCGCCGCACCCGACGTCCAGCGCGTGCTCGCATCCATCGGGCACCGCCGCCAGGATCAGCGGATGGTAGTGCACATTGTGATTCCAGTAGGAGTCAGGCATCTGCGAACGATACCGACGAAAGCGCCTCATGCCCCGGAAGAGCACCAGGACGGTCTACGCCGACGAGCCCCGCCCGCGCCTGCGGAAGCGCAGCAGGCGCACCGAGATGCCGCCGTCGAGCCAGGCCCGCAGGAAGAAGGCCTGCCAGCGGATGGAGGTGGTCAGCCTGGCGCACTCGGCGGGGTCGGTGCGCTCGACCTGGCGGAGCCTGGCCTCGTTCCACGCCATGCTGTGCACCCAGAACGCGGTGGTGGCGGGAGTGACGTCGCGATCGCGGTCCAGCGTGAAGCCCGCCCGCTCGGCATGGGAGAGGTACTCCGCCACATCGCCGATCCTGGTCTTCCAGTAGCCGTCGAAGTCGGCCCGCAGCGCCGGATCGGCCAGGAAGACGTCCTGCACACACAGCCAGCCGCCCGGCCTGACGGTCCGGCCGAGCTCGGCGAAGACCAGGTCGCGCCGCATGTAGCACATGCTCTCCATCGCGACGGCCGCGTCGAACGACAGCCGTGCGGGCAGATGCGCCGCGTCGGCCACCAGTGGCGTGACCCGGTCGCCGACGCCGCACTGCGCGGCGAAGGCGCGGATCAGCGGCGCGTGCTCGCCCGCCACCGTCACGGCCGTGACCCGCGCGCCACAGCGCCTGGCCCAGTGGATCGAACCGCCGCCCAGCCCGCACCCGATGTCGGCGATCTCGCCGCCGAGCGTCGCGGGCGCGTCCCATTCGGCGGCGGCCCGCTCGACCAGGGCCTGCTGCGCCCCGGCGATCCGGGCGCGCAGGGTGGGCTCGTCGGCTGTGCTGGTCGGCTCGCCGCCGTCGTCGAACAGGCCGATGTGATAGTGCACGACCGGCCCTGGACCGTACTTGCGCAGCAGCGCCGCCGTCTTGCCCTCGTAGTAGGAGCGGACGGCGTCGGCATGGGAGGGAGTGGAGGACAGCATGGTCATGGGAACCGCGTTTTCCTGAAACGGGGCCGGCGTCGCCGCCGTGCGTGCTGACACATTCACTATCTGCTTCTGACACGATTGGTGATGCGCAAAAGATGTGGGGCGGAGGCCATTGATGAGGGATCGGCCGGGTGCTTCACTGATGATTACAGCACACCGGATTTGAACGGGACACCCCGCAGCTTTTTCCGGGCGAGGAGACGCCGATGAACGACGTGCTTCCGCTTTTCTCCGGTGCACACGACGAACGCGGCGCCAGGCCCGAGTTGTTCATGCCCATTCCCTCGTGCGGGGTGAATCCCGCCCTGCCCGCCGCGAGCGCCGGGATGTGGGAGTGGGCGACGCGCCAGGGGCTGGTCGCCGACGCCGCACGGCGTGAACTGCTGCGCAGGGCGCAACCCGACCTGATGGCGGCCCTGGTCAGCCCGTCCTGCGACGCGACGCGTCTGACCTGGCTGGCCCGCTGGACGGCGTTCGGATTCCTTACCGACGACGAGTTCGACGACGGTCCGCTCGGCCGCGATCCCGCCCGCTGCCACGCGGCGCTCTCGGTGCTGATCGACGTGCTCGACGGCAGGCCCGTGGCCCGTGCGCCGATTCCCCTGGCGATGGCCGGACTGTGGGCCGAGATCGTCGCGGAACGGTCGGCCGGATGGGTGAATTCGACCGCGGCGAATATCAGGGCCTGGCTGCTGACTTATCACACCGAGGCCGTGGACAGGCGGCACGGCCGATTACCCGGCATCGCCGAATATCGCATTCACCGCCGTAATGCCGTGGGCACTCCGCTGTATTTGGACCTGATGGAGGCGATGATCGGCGTCGACCTGCCCCCGGCCGCGAGAGCGCTGCCGCAGTGGTCGGCATTACGGGCGGCGGCGGCCGATCACGTTGGAATATGCAACGACATATTCTCCGCCGAGAAGGAGCGCGAGGCCGGCTACGGCCACAACATGGTGACGGTGATCCGCTCGCACCACCGTTGCGGCGCCGCCGAGGCACTCGGGCGCGCCCTCGACATGGCCCGCGCCTACGTCCGCGACGTGCTGGCCGCCGAGGAGGCCGTACGGGCCGCGGCGAGCGCGCAGGGGGTGGCGGGTGCCGAGGTGGAGCGGTGCCTGCGGGCGTGCCGGGCGCTGGTGCGCGGCAACGCTGACTTCCACGTGCTGGCCCGGCGCTACCACGCCGCCGCCTCGCACGACGCCGAACCGCGCCCGCGCGTGGACGCGGCCGTGTTCACCTCCCTGATCGAGCCAGGCGGCTGAGCGGAGCACGATGTGGATCAGACCTTCACGCTGGGCCGGTTGCCGGGCGGCAAGCCGCTGGTCGGCCATGGGCTGGAGTTCCTCAGGCGGCCGTTCGAGCTGTTCGAACGGCAGAACGCCTACGGTGATCTGGTGGAGATCAGGCTCGGCAGCAGCCTCGCCTACATGGTCAACCATCCGGAGCTGACCCGCCGCGTGCTCGTCGACCAGATCCGCGAGTTCGACCGGGGGTCCCACTTCGAGAAGCTGGTGCCGATACTCGGCCACGGTGTGATGCTGTCCGACGTCGTCGAACACCGGCGGCATCGGCGGCTCATGCAGCCCGCCTTCCACTCCTCGCGGATGCCGGGCTATGTGGAGATCATCCGTACGGTCACCGAGAACGCCGTCGGCCTCTGGCGGGACCAGGACGAGGTGGACCTGACCCACGAGATCACGGTGCTGGCCGTCGAGGTGGCCGGCCGGACGATGTTCGCCACCGAGCTCGGCGCCGAGCTGGTACGGGAGATCCATCGTTCGCTCGACTTCGTGCTCGACACCGTCGTACGCCGCACGGTCTCGCCGTTCGCCTTCGTCACCGAGCGGCTGCCCACCCCGGCCAACCGGCGGTTCGACCGGGCCACCCGCCGGATGCGCGAGCTGGTCGGGCAGGTGATCGAGGACTACCGGGCGGCCGGGGTCGACCACGGCGACGCGCTGTCGATGCTGCTGGCCGCACGGGAGGGCGGCGACGGCGACCGGCTCACGCACGAGGAGTGCGTCGACGACTGCATGGCCTTGCTCATCGGCTCCTCGCACACCGTGGGAGGGGCGCTGTCGTTCGCCCTGCACCTGCTCGGCGAGTACCCGAGCGCCTACGACCGGATGCGGCACGAGGTCGAGGCGGTGCTCGCCGACCGGCCGGTGACCAAGGCCGATCTCGAACGCCTCGACTACACCAGGCGCTTCTGCATGGAGGTGCTGCGGCTCTATCCGGGCGGCTGGGTGCTCATGCGCAAGTCGAACACCGACACCAGCCTGGGCGGGCACCCGATCCCGGCCTGGACCACCGTGGTCGTCAGCCCCTACGCCCAGCATCACAACCCGGCGCTGTTCGCCGCGCCCGAGATGTTCGACCCGGACCGCTGGCTGCCGGGTCGCGGCGGGCCGGACACGAGGTTCTCCTACATCCCGTTCGGCCTGGGGGCCAGGCGCTGCCCGGGTGACGACATGGCCATGCTGGAGATGCCGGCGATCCTGGCCACCATCCTCCGGCGCTGGCGGCTGGAGCCGTTGTACCGGGGGGAGGCGGACAAGCTCGCCGGTCAGGTGCTGCGGGCGGGCCCGACGCCGACGCGGCTGCACCGCCTCTGAGACGGCTGCTCTGAGACGGCTGCTCTGACACGGTGGCGTATGTCACATCCGGCGATGTCACATCTCGCCGGGCCATGTCGTCCTTGTGGTGAACGCACCGACAGCGACCACCAAGGAGGGCATCGTGGATGCTCGGCTGAACATGCTCGGCAACCCCGTCACCGCCAAGTTCCTCAAGCACATCATCGCGGCGGGCAAGGTGATCGAGGGCACGACGCTGCCGCACGCGACGCAGGAGCTGGTGAAGATCCGCGCCAGCCAGATCAACGGCTGCGGCTTCTGCACCGACATGCACACCAAGGACGCGGCGCACGCGGGGGAGAGCGCGCAACGCCTGCATCTGATCGCGGCCTGGCGTGAGGCGAAGGTGTTCACCGACGCCGAACGCGCCGCGCTGGAGCTGACCGAGCAGGGCACCCGCATCGCCGACGCGGCGGGCGGCGTCACCGACGAGGCGTGGGCGAACGCCGCCAAGCACTACGACGAGGACCAGCTCGCCGCGTTGGTCTCGCTCATCGCCCTCATCAACGCCTTCAACCGGGCCAATGTCATCGTCCAGATGCCGGCGGGCGACTACCAGCCCGGCCAGTTCGGCTAGGCCGTCAGTCGGGCGCGGGCCAGCGCCTGTCGCACGTCCTGAACGCCGCGGCGAGGCGCTCCTGGGTGACGCCGGGGTCCTCGCCGAGGGTGACGTCGATGCTGCCCGGCGCGGGGTCCTTGGCGTCGACGCCCTGCTCGCGCAGGCATTCGGCGGTGTTCAGCGCCCAGGCCTCCTGCTCGGGCGACAGCTCGCCCTCGATGTGCGGCGCGGGCGCGTACCGTGCGCAGACGGCGTCGGCGGCGCGGTATCTCCCATCGGCCGCGTCGAACGTGCGCACCCCTTCGGGCGCGGGCTCGCCGGGTACGGGCACGGGGATGTCGATGTCGTGCTTCTTCATACAGGCGGCGTACTGCCGGATCTTGCGCAGGTCCTCCTGCTCCGTCGAGGGCGCCCGCTCCCGGCCCGCCCCGCACCCGCTCCAGGTGAGCGTCGCGGCGGCGAGCACCATGACCGTGAGTCTCTTCATGGCACGACCATGACCCGCGACCGGTTTCGCCCGGGTCAACGCCCGCGTTCACCCGGGCGAAACCGGTCGCCGGGCAGGCTGAGCGCCGTGCAGTCGTGCGACGGGAGGCCGGGATGCTGGATCGCAGGGGTGGGGGGCGTGCGCTGCTGGGCGGGGGCGTCGTCCTGGCCGTGGCCGTGGCCGGAGGGGCGTACGTACTGCGCTCGGGCGGTGGCCAACCGCCACCGGCTCCCCCCGCACTGCCCACGGCCCAGGTGATCAGGACCGACATGGTCGACATACGCGACATGGACGGCACACTCGGCTACGCGGGCAGGCACACCGTGCTCGGGGCCGGAGGCGGAGTGATCACCTGGCTGCCGGAGCCCGGCGACACGATCACCCGAGGCGAACGCGTCCACCAGGTCGACGGCCACAGCGTGCCGCTCCTCTACGGCTCCGCACCGCTCTGGCGCGACCTGCGACAAGGGGTCACCCCCGGCCGTGACGTGCTCGACCTGGAGCGCAACCTCAGGGCGCTCGGCCACGCCGGAGGGCTCGCCATGACCGTCGACCGCACCTTCACCTGGGCCACCGCACGAGCGGTCATGCGCTGGCAGCATGCCGTCGGCGTCACCAGGACGGGCGTGGTCAGGCCCGGCGACGCCGTCCTGGCGCCGGGCGCGATCCGCGTGGTCGCGGTCAAGGCCGTGCCCGGCGCGAAGGCCGCCGGGGTCCTGCTCACCGCGAGCGGCAGCGAACGGCTGGTCACCGTCCCCGTACCGGTCGGGGAGCAGGGCGTCGCCAGGCGCGGCGGCAGGGTGCGCGTCACCCTGCCGGGCGGCAAGGTCGTCAGGGGACGCGTCACCGGGGTCGGCAGGGTGGCGACATCCGGGCCCGGCGGCGCGCGGGCCCAGACCGGGCAGGGCACCGAGAGCGCGACCGTCACCGTCTCCATCGCCCTCGACGAGCCACGCGGCGCGGGCGGCCTGGACGCGGCCCCGGTCACCGTCGGGTTCGCGGGCACCGAGCACAGGGGCGTGCTGGCCGTACCGGTCGAGGCGTTGCTGGCCGGGCCCGGCGGCGGCTACGCGGTGAACGTGGTCGGCGCGACGGGCGCGGTGCGCTCGGTGGCGGTCACCTTGGGCATCTTCGACGGCGGCGACGTCGAGGTGAGCGGCGCCCTGAGCGAGGGCGCCCGGGTCCAGGTGCCCCGATCATGACCGGCGAGAACCAGGCGCCCGCCGTGCAGGGCGCTCCGATCGTGAGCGGCGAGAACCAGGCGCCCGCCGTGCAGGCGGCCCCGAGCGTGAGCGGTGCGGACCGGGTGCCCGTCGTCGCGGTGGAGCGGGTGAGCAAGGTGTACGCGGGGACGGAGGCGGTGTTGCGCGGGGTGTCGCTGAGGATCGCGGCGGGGGAGATGGTGGCGATCGCCGGGCCTTCGGGGTCGGGCAAGTCCACGCTGCTCCATCTGATGGGCGCGCTGGATCGGCCGACCACGGGGCGGGTGCTGCTCAGAGGGCACGACGTGGCCACGCTGACCGACGGGCGGCTGGCCGCCGTGCGGGCGCGCTGGATCGGCTTCGTCTTCCAGCAGTTCTTCCTCACCCCTCACCTCACCGCGCTGGGCAATGTGGCCACCGGGCTGCTCTACCACGGCCTGTCGCAGACGCGGCGGCGCAGCCAGGCCCAGGTCGCGCTGGAGCGGGTCGGGCTCGGCCATCGGCTGCACCACCGGCCGCACGAGCTGTCCGGGGGCGAGCGGCAGCGGGTGGCGATCGCCCGCGCGGTGGCGGGTGAACGGCCGCTGCTGCTGGCCGACGAGCCGACCGGCAATCTGGACTCGGCCGCCGGATCCGGCGTGCTCGACCTGCTCACCGAGCTGAACCGCGACGGCACCGCGGTCGTGGTCATCACCCACGACAGGGAGGTCGCCGCGTCGCTGCCCCGGCGTGTCGAGATCCGCGACGGCCGGATGCACGCCGACTCCGCAGCGCCGCTGGAGGGAAGCCTGTCATGATCGCTCTTCCGGAACCGGCCGGGCTCCGCTGGGCCGATCTCGTCCTGGTGGGCGTGGACGGGCTGCGCGCCAGGCCGATGCGGGCGGTGCTGTCCGCACTCGGTGTCGCGGTCGGCGTCGCCGCCATGGTCGGCCTGGTCGGCATCAGCACGATCGCACGGGCCGGACTGCTGGCCGAGATCCAGAGGCTCGGCACCACCCTGCTCACCGTCTCGCCCGGCAGCACGCTGCTGGGCGAGCCCTCGCACCTCCCGGACACGGCCGAGCGCATGGCCGCCCGCATTCCGGGCGTCGTCGGCGTGTCGGTGACCGGCGTCGTGCCCCACGCCACCGTCAGGCGCACCGACCGGATCGCACCGGCCACCACCAACGGCATCGCCGTACAGGCGGCCAGGAGCGATCTCGCGGTCGCGCTGAACGGCTCGGTCGGGTCGGGTGTCTTCCTCAACGACGCCACGGGGCGCTACCCGGTCGTGGTGCTCGGGGCGATCGCCGCCTCCCGGCTGGGGGGCGAGCGCGCGGGCGGGCGTGTCTACATCGCGGGCCGGTGGTTCACGGTCGTCGGCGTCCTGGAACGGCTGCCGCTGGCTCCCGAGATCGACCGCTCGGCGCTGGTCGGCTGGTCGTACGCGCGACAGCTCGGGTTCGACGGCCGTGCGACGACGCTGTACGCGCGCTCGGACGAGGGCCGCGTGCCGTCGGTGCGTGCGGTGATGGCGGCCACCGTGCATCCCGAGCATCCGGAGGAGGTGCGGGTCAGCCGTCCGTCCGACGCCCTGGTGGCGAAGGCGGCGGCCGACGAGGCGTTCGACGCGCTGCTGTTCGGACTCGGCGGGGTGGCCCTGCTGGCGGGCGGGGTCGGCATCGCGAACATCATGGTGATCTCGGTGCTCGAACGCCGTCAGGAGATCGGCCTGCGCCGCTCGCTCGGCGCCACGCGGGGGCAGATCAGGCTGCAGTTCCTCACCGAGTCCGTCGTGCTGTCGGCGCTCGGCGCGGCGGCGGGCGTGCTCGCCGGGCTGGTCGTCTGCCTCTGCTTCGCCGCCTACCGGGGCTGGCCGCCCGTGCTGCCGATGCGGGCGATCGGCGGTGGCGTGGCGGCCTCGGTGCTCGTCGGCGTGCTGGCCGGACTGTACCCGGCCAGGCGTGCGGCCCGGCTCACCCCGACCGAGGCGCTGGCCGCGATCTGAGCGTCACGCCGGGGGAGTGCGCAGGCCGTCGACCAGGATCGCGGCCAGGCGGCGCGCGTCGTAGCGCGGGTCGGTGCCCGACCCGATGCACAGGTTGCCGATGCCCCGCATGAGCTCGTACGGCTGGACGTCGGACCTGGCCTCGCCCGAGTCGGCCGCGGCCTTCAGCAGGGCGCCGCACACGGGCACGAGCCGGTCGACGAAGTAGGTGTGCAGGGCGGCGAACCCGGCCTCGTCGGACTGCAGCGCGGCGGCGAGGCCGTGCTTGGTGACCAGGAATCCGGCGAACAGGTCGGCCCACCGGGCGAGTGCGGCATGCGGGCTCGGACTGCTGGCCAGCAGGGCGGGCCCGGCCTCGGCGCAGGCTTCGACCTGGTGGTGGTACACCGCGATGATGAGATCAGCCCGGGTCGGGAAATGTCGGTAAATGGTGGCTGTGCCGACGCCTGCCCGCGCCGCGATGTCGCGGACCGGCGCCTCGACGCCCGACGTCACGAAGACGGCCGCGGCGGCGTCGAGCAGGGTCGCCTCGTTGCGCTTCGCGTCGGCACGCTTCGGCTTGCCCGTGCACTCGACGCCGGGGTCGCTGTCGTTCACCACGCCACTTTCTCCTCTGCCCGGCTTGCTAAACGGGACGTCGTTCCGTATCGTCCGGAGAGTAAAGCGGGACGCTGTCCCGTTTCCATGGCGCCGGACGACCAAGGAGACACCCATGCAGTACCGTACGCTGGGCCGCACAGGCGTGCAGGTCGGCTCGCTCGCACTCGGCGCGATGAACTTCGGCCGCATCGGCGGCACCACACAGGAGGAGGCCACCGCCATCGTCGACGCCGCCCTGGAGGCAGGCGTCAACCTCATCGACACCGCCGACATGTACGGCGCGGGCGAGTCGGAGGAGATGGTCGGCAAGGCCATCGCCGGACGCCGCGACGACATCGTGCTGGCCACCAAGGCGGGCACCCCGATGGGCGACGAGCGCAACCGCAAAGGCGGCTCGCGCCGCTGGCTGACCACCGCGTTGGACGACAGCCTGCGCAGGCTCGGCGTCGACCACGTCGACCTCTACCAGCTCCACCGCGCCGACCCCGCCACCGACGACGAGGAGACGCTGTCGATCCTGACCGACCTGCAGCGGGCCGGCAAGATCCGCTACTTCGGCTCCTCGACCTTCCCCGCCCACCGCATCGTGCAGGCCCAGTGGGCGGCCAGGGAGCGCCGCCTGAGCCGCTACGTCACCGAACAGCCCGGCTACTCGATCCTGCAGCGCGCGGCTGAGGCGCACGTCCTGCCGGTGACCGAGGAGTACGGGCTCGGCGTGCTGGTCTGGAGCCCGCTGGCCTCGGGCTGGTTGTCGGGCGCGATCCGCGAGGGCAGGCCGATCACCACCGGCAGGTCGCGGTTCATGCCGCACCGCTTCGACACCAGCGTGCCCGTCAACCGCGCCAAGCTCGACGCCGTCGAACGGCTGGCCGTCGTCGCCGACGAGGCCGGGCTGACGATGATCCAGCTGGCGCTCGGCTTCGTCGCCGCGCACCCGGCCGTCACCTGCGCCCTCGTCGGCCCCCGTACGGTGGAACACCTGCGCGCCCAGCTCGCCGCCGCCGACACGGTGCTGAGCGCGGACGTGCTCGACGCCGTCGACGCGATCGTCGCACCCGGCGTCGACCTGGCGCCCGAGGAGAAGTACGACACGCCGCCCTCCCTGCTGGAGGCGTCCCTGCGCCGACGCTAGGGCAGGGTCACGGTGACGCACAGCCCGCCGCCCGGATTGGCCACCGCCCGCACCGAGCCGTCGTGCGCCTCGACGATGGCCGAGACGATCGAGAGGCCGAGCCCGGCGCCGTCCCCCGAGCCGGTCCGGTCCTGGCGCAGTCGGCGAAAGGGCTCGAAGAGCTCCCCGACGCGTTCGGCGGGCACCTGAGGACCGGTGTTGTCGACGGCGAGCCCGGCCTCCCGCGTGAGCGAGACGCTGACCCGGCCCCCGGCGTGGTTGTGCCTGACGGCGTTCTGCACGAGATTGGCCACCATCCTGGCCAGCATCACCTCATCCCCGGAGACCACGACCGGACGCGATACGATCAGCACGGACACGGTGACGTCCGAGGCGAGCGCCGCGGCGTGCTCCTCGGCCACGGCCGTCTCCACCAGCACCGACAGATCGACCGGAGCGCGGACGCCGGGACCGCGCTCGCCCTGGGCCAGCACCAGCAGCCCGTCGATGAGGCGCTCGGAGCGCTCGGTGTTGCGCAGCAGCTCGGCCCTGACCCAGGCCAGCCGTTCGGGCGAGGGGTCGGCCAGGCCCACCTCGACCGCGGTGCGCTGGACGGCCAGCGGCGTGCGCAACTCGTGCGAGGCGTTGGCGACGAAGCGCCGCTGGCCCTCCACCGCGCGCTCCAGCCGGTCGAGCATGGCGTCGAAGGTGTCGGACAGCTCCTTGAGCTCGTCCTGCGCGCCGGTGAGCGCGATGCGTTCGTGCAGCGTGGACAGCGACAGCCTGCGGGCGGTCGCGGTGATGCGCTGCAGGGGTCGCAGCAGCCGACCCGTCAGCCACCAGCACACCGTGAACGCCAGCAGCGCGATCACCCCCAGTGTGCCCAGCATGATGACGCGCTGGGTGTGCACCAGGTCCTGCTCGATCGCGGCCGTGCGGTCGAGGGCGTCGGCGGCGCCCTCGGGCACGGCCCCGGGCGGCGCGTAGGGGATGACGGCGCAGGAGGAGCCGGGCGGGCGCAGCTCGCACGGCACCTCGCTCATCGAGAACTGCGGCATGTCCTGCAGCGACCGGCCGACGGCGATCACCTGGAACTGCTGGGCGACGACGAGCACACCCAGGGTGATCACGGTGAACACGCCGCCGTACAGGAGGGTCATCCGCAGGCGCACCGAGCCGCGCGGCATCGGCCACGGCCGCCGTGACCTCACAAGCGGTACCCGCTGCCCTGGACGGTGACGATGACCGAGGGCGGGCCGAGCTTGGCGCGCAGCTTGCTCATCGTCACCTTGACGACGGTCGTGAACGGGTCGGTGTGTTCGTCCCATGCCCGCTCCAGCAGCTGTTCGGCGCTCACCGTCGCACCGCGCGCCCGCATCAGCACCTCCAGCACGCCGTACTCCTTGCGGGTCAGCGTCAGGCTGCGGCCTTCGCGGAAGGCCTGCATGCGGGCGGTGTCGAGGGTGATGCCGCCGAACTCGAGCACCGGCGGCAGCGGCGGCCCGGCACGCCTGGCCAGTGCCCTGACCCTGGCCACCAGCTCGTCGAAGGCGAACGGCTTGGCCAGGTAGTCGTCGGCGCCGAGGTTCAGCCCGGTGACGCGCTCGTGCACGGCGCCGGAGGCCGTCAGCATCAGGATGCGCACCGGGTCGCCGCGCTGGGAGAGCTCGCGGCAGATGTCGTCGCCGTGCCTGCGCGGCAGGTCACGGTCCAGGACGAGCACGTCATAGGAGGTGATCGCCAGGCTCGCCAGGGCCGTCTCGCCGTCGTAGGCGACGTCGACCGCCATCGCCTGCCGCCGCAGCCCTTCGGCCACCAGGTCGGCCAGCACCCGCTCGTCCTCGGCCACCAGAATGCGCATGCCCCCATTCCCGCAGAACGGCGATAAGCAGGCGGTTAACGTTCGTGATCACTGCCTCGGGACCGGAAGGCCCGTCCCCGCGCGGCGCGGGGACGGGCGTTCACGGCCTGGAGGCTACAGCGGGGCGAAGCCGCACATGGGACCGCTGAGCGTCGGGCAGCAGCGCATCGTGTTGAGCTCTTCGGTGTTGCGCGGCGCGCCGCCGACGACGAAACGGTCGAGGACCGTCTCACCTGCCGGGTGCGCGGTCGTGGCCGCACGGGCGTGCGGGTTCTTCCACTGCAGGATCAGCTCGTGATCGGCTGTCACGTGTACTCCTTTACGGCTTTACGGCGAGGGACGGGCATGCCAGCCTGTCCTGTGGTGAATCCGGTCGAGGCCGGGCGTCCAGCGCCTCGGATCGCACCCGAGGCGCTGGACGGTTCACGAACGCGGGCGGGATCAGCCGCAGAACACGCTCATGGACGTCTTGCAGCAGCCGTAGGTGAACATCACGTACGTGATCGACATCTTGCCGCCGACCAGCTGCTCCTCCAGGGCCGCCTCACCCGACGGGTGCCAGGCGCCGGCCGTACGGGTGTGCGGGTTCTTCCACTGCTCGATCAGGTCCTGTCCGGACATGTGAGCGTTCTCCTTCGTGATGGTGGCGGGGACGGTCAGACGATGGTGCAGAAGCTCCACGAGGTCTTGCAGCAGCCCCAGGTGTCCCACCCCTCGGTGGCCGGAGGACGGCCGCCGACGAGGAACCTGGCCAGGACGACGTCACCCGACGGGTGCTCGACGTCGGCGGAACGGGCGTGCGGGTTCTTCCACTGCCGGACGAGCTCGTGATCGGACATGGCAACTCCTTGTGTGTAGGTGTGCGGAAGGGAAAGGCGGGTCAGAAACCGCCGCCGCAGTTCTCCGACTTGGTGTACGTCGGGCAGCAGCCGACGCTCCAGAAGAACTCGGTCTTCGGCCGGCCGCCGACGATCAGGTCGTCCAGGACGACCTCGCCCGCCGGGTGCGTGGCCTCCGCGCCGCGCAGGTGCGGGGACTTCCACTGCTGAATGAGCTCACGCTCGGACATACCGCTACTCCTTAACCGATGGGGGCAGGCCGGCTGGCCTGTCCCTGAGAGGGATGGATCAGGTGATCGGCGAAGAGCCTGCTGTAGACACCTCCTTGCGCGACGAGCTCCTCGTGCCTGCCGAGGGCGCACACGCGCCCCCTGTCCAGCACGAGGATCTGGTGGGCGTCGCGGACCGCGCTCAACCGATGTGAGACGACGATCCGCGTGACCTCGAGCCGCGACAGCGCCGCGTCGACGCGGCGTTCGGTGTCGGGGTCGAGGTGGCTGGTGGCCTCGTCCAGGATGAGCAGACGAGGACGGTGCACCAGGGCTCTGGCCAGGGCGACACGCTGGCGCTGCCCGGCCGACAACGCGGCCCCGGCCTCGCCGACCAGCGTGCCGTAGCCCATCGGCATGGCGAGCACGTCGTCGTGCAGCCCGGCGATGCGCGCCGCCCGTACGAGGTCGGCCTCGTCGGCGTCGGGGCGGCCCAGCGTGAGGTTGTCCCTGATGGAGCCGTTGAAGAGGTTCAGGTCCTGCAGCACGGCGCCGCAGCGCGAGCGCAGGTGGTGGATGTCGAGGTCGTCGAGCCGCTGCCCGTCGAAGCGCACGACGCCGTGCGTGGGCCTGAGCAGGCCGAGCACCAGCAGCGCGATGGTGGACTTGCCCGACCCGGTACGGCCGACGATGCCGAGCTTGGACCCGGCGGGCACGGTGAAGGACACGTCCCTGAGCACCGCGGGGGCGTCGGCCTGGTAGTGGAAGGTCAGGCCCGACACCTCGACCCGGCTCGCCGCGCCCTCGGGCAGCCGCAGGACGCCGGTCGGCTCCTCGACGGAGTCGACGATGTCGTACACGCGCTCGATCTGGCTGCGCAGCATCGGATAGCTCTGCCCGGTGCTCGCCAGCGCCTGGACGGGAACGAGCACGGCGAGCGCGACGGCGTTGGCGGCCAGCGCCGTGCCGAGCGACATCTGCCCCGACAGGACGAACACCAGCCCGCACAGCAGCAACAGCAGCGGCGCGAGCGTCGACAGCGCCTGGCTGACGGCGTCCAGCACGGCGGTGATGCGGCTGCGTGCGATCACCGCCTCGCAGTAGCGTTCCAGCAGGACGCTCCAGTGCGCCTCCGCCCTCGGCTCGACGCCGTTGGCCTTGACCGGGACGATCGCCTCCAGCGTCTCGGTGAGGTAGCTCTGCTCCTCGGCCTTGGTCGTCAGCTCCCGCTGGTAGACCGCGCCGACCCTCGGCGAGACGCGGACCACCATGAGCACCTGCACGGCCGCGAGCGTCACCACGATCGGCACGTAGCCCGGCGCCATCAGCGCCAGGCCCGCCAGGTACCCGGTCAGCAGGGCGACGTCGAGCACCGTGGTCAGCAGCCGCTGGGTGACGTTCTCCCTGGTGGTGGAGACGCTGCCGAGCCTGGCCAGCAGGTCGCCGCGCCTGCGCTGGATGTAGAACGACAGCGGCAGGCGCAACATGTGCCTGATCAGCCGCCTGCCCAGCACCCGTTCGGCCCTGATGCGCAGGGTGAGCACGACGAGTTCGCGCAGCAGCGTCATCAGCCCGGCGATCAGCGTGGTGCCCGCCACGACCGCGACGAAGGCGGGCAGCACGTCGGCCCGGTTGCCGGGCGCGAAGCTGTCGACGACCTGCTGGGTGGCCAGCGGCAGGACCAGCGCCAGCAGCTTGAGCACGATCGCGCAGGCGACGACCGCGACGAGCAGCGGCCTGCTGCCCGGCATGGCGACGAAGTCGCGCAGGTAGCGCATCGTCAGCCGGTCGCGCATCGGCGTGCGCCGCCTGACGAACCCGGAGGCCGGGGTGACCCTGACGGCGACGCCGCTGTATCGCCGGTCGAAGTCGGCCCGGCTCAGCCAGGCGCGCCCCGAGCCGGGATCGGCGATCCGCACGCGCTTGGCGTCGGCCCGCTCGACCACGACGAAGTGCTGCTCGGTGAGGAAGGCGATGAGCGGCTCGTCCAGGTCGCGCCCGATGGCCGCGCGCTCGGTCCGCACGTGCAGGCCGAGCCTGGGCCCGGCGGCGACGAGATGGGCGGCCGAGACGCCGTCGCGCCCGATGCCGAGCAGGTCGCGGCACTCGGCCACCCTGGTGTCCCTGCCGTGGTAGCTGGCGATCATGGCGAGACAGGCGGCGGCGCACTCGGTGGTGGTGAGCTGGTGGCGCAGCGGTACCCGGGCCATCAGCGCGACACCCGCGCCGTGGGCGGCTCCAGCAGCAGCACCGAGGGCACGTCGTCGGGCGCGGCCAGGCGCAGCAGCCCGTGCCCGATCCCGGCCAGGCCGTTCATCAGGCCGGGCGTGCCGGTGTCGCCGGGCGCGCCGCAGCGGGGGCCGTGCGTGCGCAGGTCGCGCAGCAGCCTGCCACCGCGTACGGCCAGCGCGTGCGCCGCCTCCGGGTGCTCGCGCAGCCGCAGCAGCAGCTCCAGATTGCCGAGCTCGCCGTGGCAGAGGCTGTGGTTGGTCATCGGCCCGTGCGCCAGTTCGGCGGCCAGCGCCCTGGCCAGGTCCGGGTCGCCCGGCAGCGTGAGCCTGGACAGGCCGACACCGGGAGCGCCGTGGCACCAGGCGTGCAGGATGCCGTCGCCGCCCACCCCCTCACGGAAGTCGGGCCAGTTGCGCCGCTCGGGGACGTACAGGCTGTGCTCGTAGGCGAACGCGCCGAGTGCGACGCCGCGACAGGCCGCGTCCCCCGACGCGTCGGCGTATGCCATCAGCGCCCAGCCGATGCCCGCTGCCCCGTGCGAGAAGCCCGCGAGCGGCTGGGAGGAGGGCATGGCGGTGTGCCAGGCGAAGCCGTCAGGCATGGTCGCCGCCGTGGCCACGAGCCGCTCGGCGCACGCCTCGGCCGCACGCAAGGCGGCCCCGAGCCCGGTGGCCCGGTGCACGGCGAGCATGGCGGCCAGGGTGCCCGCGCTGCCGCCGATGACGTCGAGCATGTCGTCGCTCCCGGCGGCCTCGGCGCACAGCAGCGCCACCGGCTCGGCCGCGTCGGCCAGCGCCGGGTCGTCCAGGAGCGCCGCCAGGTGCACCATGCCGTACACCGAGCCCGCCAGGCCGCTGTAGGCGCCCATGAGGGGGCGGTCGGCCGCCCGGTCGACGACGTGCGGCATCGGTGCGACGGCGGCGCGGGCCAGATCGGCGTAGCGCTGCTCGCCGGTGGCGACGGCGATCTGGGCCAGGAAGAGCGCCACGCCGACATAGCCGCCGTACAGCTCTCCGCGCAGCGGCTGCGGCGCCCAGTACCTGTCGTCGAGCATCTCCAGGCCGAGCCAGTTGGCCCGTCCGGGCGCGAGCCAGGCCTGGTCGGCGATGAGATCGGCGATGCCGCGTGCGGCGGCGACCAGCTCCTGGGGTGTGGCGGCGGTGTCGGGCCCGGTGCCGGGTTCGGCCGTGCCGATGAAGGCGGTCATGCCCGTCGTGTCGCGGCTGATCATCGAGGCCCTGACGATCCACTCCTGACGCCGTCTGTCGCTCGCGCCCATGGCACGGACCTTGCGTACGGCGCGGTCGAGCGGAGGCTCGCGCAGCAGGCCCTCCAGGCGGGAGCCGTCGGAGGTGAGCAGGTCGGTGCTGCCCGGCCTGGTCATGAAGATCGGCACGTCGTTGCGCCACAGGTCGGCGACCTCGTGCTCGATCAGGCGCTCGGTGACCTCGTCGTCGCGCGAGAGCGCCCACAGGTAGTCCAGGATGCGGTCGCGGTCCAGGCCGTGGCGCAGGTGGTCGGGATGGGTGGACTCGCCGAGCAGCGTGGCGTAGGTCTGGGTGGCGCGCATGACCACGCGCACCTCGTCGCCCGCGAACGCCCGCATCAGCGCGACCATCTCCTCGGGATGCGCGGCGATGGCGTCGTAGGCGCTGCCGAACCCGGCCAGCAGGGCGGGCAGGTGGTCGGCGGGCTCGGGCACGGTGTCCTCGCCCGCCAGGTGCGGGCGGTTCTGCCTGCCGGTGAACACCGGGTGGTCGCGGACCAGGCGCATCATGTCGGTGCCGGCGTCGGCCCAGGCAGGGGCCTTGATCGGGATGAGGGCGTCCTTGTCGCCGCCGAGCCCCGACATGTCGATCACACCGCTGTCGCCGACCATGAGGACGGGCAGCAGGGCGCTGCGGCTCACCGACGCCTCGGCCGCGGCCAGCGCGGGATCGCCGCGGAACTCGGGCGCCGAAGGCTCGAACGCCGGATGGAAGAGCGCCTCCAGGTCGACGAGCACGGGCTGGTCGCCGCATGCGATGAGGTTCTCGCAGTGGAAGTCGGCCCCGTCGAGGGCGTAGAGCACGGCCAGCAGCGCACCGAGCCGGTGGTAGTAGGCGTCGACGGCCTCGGGCCCCTCGCACGGCAGGTGCTCGGCGAAGCGCACCCAGCCGTAGCCGTCGCGTTCGAGCACGCCGAGCCTGGTCAGGCCGAGTCCGGGCACCCGGTCGTTGAGCCAGGCGAGCACGTCGTTGAAGTGGCGGTGCACACCGAGCGGGCGCGGCTTGTAGACCACCTTGGCGCCGCTCGCGAACGTCAGCACGGCGACCGACCTGCCGCCCTGGTGGCTGTCGCCGCCCAGGCTCACCTCGCTCAGCGCGCCGGGGTCGGCGCCGTCGAGCAGGTGGGCGACGACGTCGGCGCGGTCGGCGGCGAACCTGCGCAGCATCTCCACCTGCCCGGTCGCGAACTGGTCGGCCTCCTGGGCCAGCAGCCGGGCCAGCACCGGGTACTCCTCGCACAGGGCGGCCCGCGCCTGTGCTCGCCTGAAGTGGCGGACGAAGTTGGCATAGCGCTCCTGCGGCGTCTCGCCGAGCAGGTGGCCGCTGACGCGCAGCACGTTGAGTTCGAGGACGAGCGTGCGTCCGGCCAGGTCGAGCAGGCCGCGGTGCAGCCGTTCCGACCAACCGGCCAGCAGGGTGCCCACGTCGCAGGCCGGGGTGAGAGGGGTGAGTGCGGCGCGGATGCGGTGCAGGGCGGGCCTGGCGAACGGCGTCAGCGTGCCGGCCGGTCCGTCGGCGGCGTCGGGCTCGTCGGGTGCGCCGATCGCGTCGGCGACCTGGTCGGCCCACACCGGCCTGGCCAGCCTGGCCTCCAGGGCGGCGGGCGGCTCCTCCAGCAGGGCGCGCAGCCGGTCGAGGGTGAGTCCGGTGGCCGCGAGCCGCCTGTCGAACTGGCCGTTCTGCCGCAGCTCGTGGCGTTCCTGCCACTGCTCGAGCCGCCAGCGCGTGGCCGCGCTCTCGGGGCTGTCGGGGTTCTCTGGGCTCTGCGCCGGTGTGTGGTCGCCGGGGTTCGCCGTGCGCTCGGACAGACTGGTTCCCGCCGCCCACCAGGCCTGCGTCGGCTTTATGTGCGTTTCGCCTAGTTTCAAAAGTCGCCCCCTCCTGGTGCTCGCCGTCGCGTCCCGCTGGTGCGACGGCCTTCCGGGGGCAGAGATTGCTGGCGGCGGCTTGTCGATCTCTTGGAGCTGACTTGTACGATGCTGTTCGGGCAGGTCAGAGCCCATGAATAACGAAATATCGCGAAAAATCGTATTGTTATCGGGCGAATGCGGGAGGTGAAGTCGGCGGAAATTACCGGTGCGACCGCATCGATTTCACTATTTTTCTAGAGCGGTTTCGGCGCCGGCAGCGTGAGCCGGTCGACGGCCTCGCGGCGACGGCGTTCGGGGCGGCGGTCATAGCGTGCCGTGGTCGCGGGCGAGGAGTGCCCGACGAGCGCCTGCGCGGTGGCCAGGTCGACGCCCGCGTCCAGCAACTCGCCGATGAACGTGCGCCTGAAGTCGTGCGCCGTGCGCCTGGCCGCGCCCGCCTCGCTCAGCCGCCGATGCAGGATGTCGGCCACGGCCTGGCCCGTCATCGTCGCGGGCCCGCCCTCGCGCATGCGCAGCCTGCCCTGTCTGCTCACCGGGCAGAACAACGCGCCCCTGGCCGTGCCGCGCGCGGCGAGCCAGCGCTCCACCAGCGACACCGCCTCGGTCGTCAGATAGACCAGGCGTTCCTTGTCGCCCTTGCCGCGCACCCGGAGCGAACGGCCGCCGGGGTCGTAGTCGGCCAGCGCCAGCCCGGCGACCTCGGCCCTGCGGCAGCCGGTGGAGTACAGCACCGCGAGCAGCGCGGCGTCACGCCGTCCGGCGGTCGAGTCGTCGCAGGCCGCGAGCGCGGCGCCGACCACCTCGGGCGGGATGTGCTGACCGGTCGGCAGCCTGGTGTGCTTGATGGTCGGCAGGTCGATCGCACGCTGGTAGTCCTCGGCGCTCATCAGGCCGAGCCGCCAGGCCTCCTTGAGCACCCGCCGCAGCGCCACCAGGTGCTTGTTGACATGCGAGGGCGACCACCCCTGCTCGGCCAGCAGCGTGCGCAGCCGTACCGTGTGCTCGTATCTCAGCAGGTGCCATGGCTGCCCGGCACCCGTCGAGCCCTCGACCCCGGTCAGCAGCCGTGCGATGCGGTCGAGGCAGCCGCGCATCGTGCGCCGCGACTGCTCCCCGGTCAGCGACCCGAGGTAGACGTCGTAGGGGTCGCGCGTCGCCTGCGCCGGCCCGGGGCCTGAGGAGGGTACGGCAGGCGGATTCGCGCTCACCCGCACGATCCTAGGCGCACGCGCCCCGCCGCACGGGCGAGGCGCGCGCCCGTGCCGCCTAGACGAGGCCGGCCAGCGCCGCCAGCAGCCGGTCGACGTCGGAGCGGTCGTTGTAGGGCACGAGCCCGGCGCGTACGGCCCCGCCGCTGTCGCGGATGCCGAGCGCGGCGGTCAGCTCCCAGGCGTAGTTGTGCCCGCTCCACACATTGACCCCCGCGAGATCCAGATGCTCGGCCACCTGCCTCGGCGTGTGCGAGGCGAGCGTGAAGTACGCCGTGGCCGTCCTGGCCGCCGCGCCGCCGTACAGGGTCACGCCCGGCAGTTCGGCCAGCCCGGCCAGCAGGACCTCCAGCAGCTCCAGCTCGTGCCGTTCGGCCGCGGCGGACGAGGCGAGCAGGCGTTCGCGCCTGCTGCCGCGGGCGGGTGTCAGGGCGGCCAGATGGTCGACGGCGGCGGCGACTCCCGCCAGGTCGGCGAGGGGCGCCGTGCCGGTCTCGAAGCGTTCGGGCACCCGGTCGGGCGAGGAGGCCAGCTTGTCGGGTTCGAGCCCGGCCAGCAGGGCGGGATCGGCGACCACGGCGCCCACGTGCGGGCCCGACCACTTGTAGGCGCTGGTGGCGTAGAAGTCGGCGCCGAGCGCGACCATGTCGACCGGGCCGTGCGCGGCGGCGTGCACACCGTCGACGAAGGTCAGCGCGCCCGCCGCGTGCGCGTGCGCGGCGACGGCGGCCACGTCCGGCCTGGTGCCCAGGATATTGCTGGCCGCGGTGAGCGCCACCAGCCGGGTGCGCTCGCCGACCAGTTCGGCGTACTGCCCGGCGGGGAGTTCGCCGGTCGCCGTTTCGACCTCGGCCCAGCGTACGACGGCGCCCGCCCTGGCCGCGGCCTGGACCCACGGCCTGACGTTGGCGTCGTGGTCCAGGCGCGAGAGCACGATCTCGTCGCCCGGCCGCCAGGTCCTGGCCAGGGCGTAGGACAGGCGGTAGGTGAGTGTGGTCATGTTCGGGCCGAGTATCACGCCTTCGGCCTGGCCGCCCGTCAGGTCGGCGAGGGCCTGACGGGCGGCGGCCACGACGGCGTCGGCGCGGCGGCTGGCCGCGAAGGCGCCGCCGACGTTGCCGAGACCGGCGCGGTAGGCCTCGGCTATGGCATCGATGACGGAGCTGGGCACCTGCGTCCCCGCGGCGCCGTCGAGGTAGGCGGCGCCGTCGGCGAGCGCGGGATAGAGGGGGCGCACGGTCGCGGGGTCGTAGGCCAGGAGGGGAGAGTTCGCGGTCGTCATAGCTGAACTTGAACACGCCGCGCCCGCCCGGCCCAGCCCCCGCACGTCTAGGTGACGCTGAGTGGCGGCTCTTCCGTGCTCTCTTCCGTGCCCGCTTCCGTGCTCGTTTCCACGGGCTCCGGCTCCTCCTGGGGCTGAGGCATGTCGCGGACGCAGGCCGGGCACGAGCCGGTCGTCTGCACGCCCGGGTGGGTGCGGCACGAGCGCACCACGGTGCTCGGATACTGGTCGAATCTGGTCCGGCCCCCGCTGTGCCGGCCTTCGGGCGCCTCGTCCGTGCCGGACTCGATCGTGGCGGTCATGACTTTTCCTTTGCCGCAGTGCTCGTACCGGTTCTCGTTCCGGGGCCGGCGAGCCGCAGGTGACCGTGACGGGGCGGGATCCTGCGGCGAAGGCCCCTGCCGTGAACGTAGGTCGGCGGGCGGGATGAAACATCCGTGGCGCTATCAGTAGTGCGCTCCGTATCTGGGGATTCGCCGCCGCACAGCGCTCGCACAGGCCGGAAGGTGACGCGGCTCACCGGGGTGTGAGCCTTGCGCGGGCGGTTATTTCATCAGACGATGACTTTTAACCAGACGTCCAGCGAGGAGACTCCGCGATGACGCTCATCGTTGCCTTTTCCGACATCGAGCCGGAGATGTTCCCCCTCGTCGGTGGCAAGGCCGCCAACCTCGGCGTCCTGACCAGGGCGGGGCTGCCCGTGCCGCCCGGCCTGGTCGTCACCACCGACGCCTACGCCCGCGTCGTCGGCGGCGCGCTGGAGGAGGTCCTGACCAAGCTGGAGCACGCGGGCGACGACAGCGCCGCCTTGGCCGCGACCGCCAGGGACCTCGTCCTGGCCGCCGACGTCCCCGCCGACATCGCCGAAGCAGTGCGGCAGGCCGCCACGGGCCCGGTCGCCGTGCGCTCGTCCGCCACCGCCGAGGACCTCCCGTACGCCAGCTTCGCCGGTCAGCAGGACACCTACCTCAATGTCGTCGGCCCGGACGCCGTCCTGGACGCCGTGCGCCGATGCTGGGCCTCGCTGTGGACCGCGCGTGCCGTCGCCTACCGCACGGCCAACGGCATCGACCACCGCGCCGTACGGCTGGCCGTCGTCATCCAGGACATGGTGCACGCAAGCGTCGCGGGCGTCATGTTCACCGCCAACCCGGTCACGGGCACCCGCCACCAGGCCGTCATCGACGCGGCGCCCGGACTCGGCGAGTCGGTCGTGTCGGGCGCGGTCAACCCCGACCACTTCGTCGTCGCCGCCGGGCGTATCACCGAGCGCCGCATCGGCGACAAGCGCACGGTCATACGGTCGCTGCCGGGCGGCGGCACCGAGCACCTGACGAACGACGAGCCCGAAGGCGACATGCGGGCCTGCCTGAGCGACGAGCAGGTCCTGGCGCTCGCCGCGCTCGGCGCCGAGGTCGAGGCGCACTACGGCGCGCCGCAGGACACCGAGTGGGCGCTGGACGACACGGGCCGCCTCTGGCTGACCCAGGCCAGGCCGATCACCACGCTCTACCCGCTGCCCGAAGGCGGCCCATCGGGGATGCGCGTGTACTTCTCCGTCAACGTCGCCCAGGGCGTGGAGCGGCCGTTCACGCCCATGTGCGTGGCGGGCTTCCGGCTGATCACCTCGGGCGCGGCCAGGCTCGCCGGGTTCCCGGTCGCCGAGCCGCTCGCGGGCGCACACGTGCTGGCGGTCGCGGGGGAGAGGCTGTTCGTCGACGTGACGGGCGTGCTGCGCAGCCGGGTCGGGCGCACGCTGCTGCCCGCCGTGCTCGACGTCATGGAGGCCAGGTCGGCGGTCGTGCTGCGCGGGCTGTTCGGCGAGCGGGAGCTGAGCCTCACGCGTCGCTCGCCACTGCCGTTCGCGCGCCGCGTCGGCGGGCTCGCCCTGCGCACCGGCATGCCGGGCAAGGCCCTGCGCGCGCTGCGCAACCCGCGCGCGGCCAGGGTCCGGGTCGAGCGCATCGGCCTCGACCTGAAGGCCAGGCTGGTCCCTCGCCCCGGAGACACCCCGCAGCAGCGGCTGGAGCGCGTGCGGCGCAGCCTGCTCACCGAGCTGCCCGCGCTCGTGCCCGAGCTCATCCCGGTGGCGGGCATGGGATTCGCCATGCTCGGCCTGGCCGCACGTCTGCTCGGCGAGCGGGCCAGGCCCGGCGACCTGCCGACCGTGCTGCGCGGCCTGCCGTACAACGTGACCACCGAGATGGACCTGGAGCTGTGGCGGCTGGCCCAGCGGATCCGCGCCGACGCCGCGTCGGCCGCCGTGCTGCGTGCCGAACCGGCGGCCGGGCTGGCACGCAGGTACCTGGGCGAGGGGGAGGCGCTGCCCGGTGTGATCGCCGAAGGGCTCGGGCGTTTCCTGGCCAGGTACGGGCATCGGGCGGTCGCCGAGATCGACATGGGCGTGCCGCGCTGGTCCGACGATCCCACGCACATCATCGGCGTCCTGGCCAACTACCTGCGCCTGGACGACACCGCGCTCGCGCCCGACGCCCAGTTCGCCAAGGGAGCGGCCGAGGCCGAACGCATGATCGCCGAGCTCGGCCGCAGGGCGGGCGGGCTGCGCGGGCGGGTGGTCAGGTTCGCGCTCGGCCGGACCAGGCAGCTGGCCGGGCTGCGCGAGCTGCCCAAGTTCTACCTGGTCACCCTGGTCGCGGCGATGCGGCGTGAGCTGCTGCTGGTCGGGGAGTCGCTCGCGGCCGACGGGCGGGTCGGGCGGGCCGACGACGTGTTCTTCCTGACCCTGCGGGAGGCGCAGGCCGGGCTGGAGGGCGCGGCCCTGGTCGCGACCGTCGCCGAACGCCGTGCCGTGCACGCCAGGGAGCTGCGGCGCAGGCACGTGCCCAGGGTGCTGCTGTCGGACGGCACCGAGCCCGAGGCGGTCGCGAGTGCGGCCCACCCGGCGCCCGACGGCGCGCTCACCGGCACGCCCGCCTCGTCGGGCAGCGTCACCGGCCGGGCCAGGGTCGTCCTCGATCCGCTCGGCGCGCACCTGGAGCCGGGCGAGATCCTCATCTGCCCTTCGACCGACCCCGGCTGGACGCCGCTGTTCCTGACCGCGGGCGGGCTGGTCATGGAGATGGGCGGGGCCAACTCGCACGGCGCGGTCGTGGCCAGGGAGTACGGCATTCCCGCCGTCGTCGGCGTGGCGCACGCCACCGAGCGCATCGCCGACGGCGCCACGGTGACCGTCGACGGGACGGCGGGCACCGTCGCCTGAGGGCTACTCGCCGGTCCGGCCGTCGATGCGTTCGCGCAGCAGGTCGGCGTGGCCGTTGTGGCGGGCGTACTCCTCGATCATGTGCACGAGGATCCAGCGGTGCGAGCACTCCTGCCCGTGGCGCAGCGCCTTGCCCACGGCGTCGAGCGGCACACCGGCCGAGAGCCGCCTGGCGTGCTCGACCTCCGCACGCCAGGTGGCGAACGCCTCGTCGGCCGAGGCGTCGTCCACGTCGTTGAAGTCGGCGTCGGGGTCGTCGGTCTTGTACAGCAGCGGCACGTCCTGACCGTCGAGCACGCGGCGGAACCACACGCGCTCCACATGGGCCATGTGCCTGACCAGCCCGAGCAGCGACATCGTCGAGGGCGGCGCCGAACGCAGCCGCAACTGCTCGACGCTCAGGCCTTCGCACTTGACGGCCAGGGTCTCGCGGTGCCAGTCCAGCCAGGTGGTCAGCATGGTCGGCTCGTCGGCGACGAAGGGAGGATCGATCCTGATGTCGGTCATGTTCCACGAGCTTATCCAGGCCCGGAGAAGGAGATGACGAACGGGTACTCGGGCCCGTGCCTGTCGCCCCTGGTCCGATACCCGCCGATGTAGGCCTGCCCGCGATGGACGCGCAGCACCTCCCCGTCGAGCACGCACCGGTCGCCCGCGCCCAGCAGGTCGCACAACGGGTCCTCGGCCTCGACGCGGTAGAGCGAGCGCACACCGTCGTAGCCGATCTCCACCCGCTCGCCGTGGCGCTCGATCCGCTCGCCGTCGAAGGAGTAGGTCCGCAACTCCGACACGCACAGCACACTCCTGCGCAGGGCCGCGTCCATGGCCGCCGTGTAGCCCGGCAGCTCGCCGGCCAGGTGCGCGCGCAGCCGCCCGGCGTACTCGATCGTCGCGGCGCAGTCGTAGGAGCACGGCATGTACGGCACCAGCCCGAACAGCGTGTGCCGCAGGAACGGATTGCACAGCGGCGACGGCGTGCCCCGCGTGTTCAGCAGCGCGGCGTAGTAGGTGTTGTCGTCGTTCCAGTTGTTACGCCGCCTGAAGAAGTCCTGGCAGCAGGCCGGATAGCCGAGCGCGTCCCCGAACTTGTCGTGGTCGGCCCGGTGCTTGTTGACGACCACGCCGTCGACGATCAGCGGGTACCAGCCCGCGCCGACGACCCGGTCGAGCGCGCCGGGATCACGGGCGAGGAACACGTGCGCCTCGGTGCCGGGGATCAGCTCGGGCGCGAAGGCGGCCCTGGTCGTGGTGAGCTGGTCGGCCGGCACCTCGGCGATCTGCGGCGAGTCGCGGTCGAAGCAGGCGTCCACGCAGGACAGCAGGTCCAGGTCGTGCACGGCCCGCAGGAACGCCTGCCAGTGCTCGGCCGGGATCCAGACGTCCATCGACGGCTTCAGCCCCCGCTCGACCGCGATCAGCGTCGGGAACTGTGCCCCTCCCGTCGCCTCGGCGAAGTCGCGGTAGCGGCTGGACCACAACTCCCGCACCGCCCGCTCGCCGATCCCTGGCCCGACGAAGGACGGCGGCGGCCGATCGGCGACGACGGGGCGCGGCTCGGGCTCGGGCAGCACGAGGTGCGCGGTCAGCCCGCCGGGCGGCTCGGCCTCGCGCATGAGCTCGGCGGTGTGGGTGAGCACGTGCAGCGCCTCGCCACGGCGGCCGAGATGACGCAGCGCGAAGGCGTAACACTGCCAGAAGTACGGCGTGCGCGGGCTGCGCCGTACGCAGGCGGCGTAGTGGGCGGCGGCGGCCGGGAAGTCGTCGCGCACGTAGGCGAGGTGGGCGGCGGCGAGGTCGGCGACCAGGGAGTCGCCCGGCGGCAGGACGAGGTCGGCGGGCGCTTCGCGCACGGCGTCCAGGAGCGAGTCGCCGGCGTACCAGCGGCCCAGGATGGCCTCGGCGCTCCAGCCGGGCGGCAGGCCGAGCGCGGCGGGCGTCGCGGGATCGCCGTCCGCCGGGATCTCGGCCGGGGCGGGCGCGGGCCTGCTGTGCCGTGCGCGGTGCGCGGCGCAGGCGGCGTCCACCCGATCGCGTACGTCGGCCGCAGGCAGGGGCAGCGCGTCGCGCACCTCCTGCAGCCGCTTGTGCAGGGTGGCGAGCAGCACCTGCCCGGCGGGCGACAGGCTCGCCCGCTCGCTCAGCACCTCCAGGCCGATCTCCACCTGACGCCCGACCTGGTAGGCGCGCTCGACCACCGCCGCGCGGTCCGGCCCGCCGGGCACGTCGAGCAGCGCCAGATGGAGGTCGAGCACCTGCACGAACGTGTAGACGGCCTGCAGCAGCCCGCTCAGCGGACGCGGGTCGGCGCGCCACGGCGAGTAGTGCACGGCCTCGCCGTGATCGCCGACGATCATCGGATCGAGCACGAGCACGGCGTAGAGCTTCTGGTGACCGTACTCGTGCGCCAGCGCCTCGACGGTGGCGAGCCGTTCGCCGAGGGCGAGTGCGATCATGCCGGGCGCCTCCCTGAAGCTGCCGCTGACATGCAGCGCGGGATCGGGCGACAGGATCGGCACGATCGCCGTGACGCCGTGGGCCAGCTCCTCGGCCAGCGCGGGCAGCGCCGTCGCGATCGTGGCCAGATGCCCGTCGAGCTCCTGCCGCCAGTGGCCGGCCTGAGCCCGGTCCAGGTCGGCGAAGGCGTAGGAGGTGCGCCCGCCGAGCCGCAGGTCGCCGTCCAGCCAGTTCAGCTCGGGCCCGGCCGCGAGCCTCGGCACCCGCAGCACCGGCCCCGCCACCTCACCGCCCGCCACCCGCACCTCGACCTGCGTGTACGGCCGGCCGGTCGCCACGCACAGCCCGGCGCCGGGCAGGCTCACCCGTCCGGCGTGGTCGGCCCTGACCGTGCCCGCGAGCGACCCCCGGCCGGTCAGGAGGGTCGCGGCGGCGGCGAACCTGACGAACTCCCGCAGGTGCGGCAGCACGTGCATGCCGGGGAAGCGCTCGGCGGCGCGGCGGGTGAGCAGGTTCCACCCCACGTCCACCCAGAAGCCCGCGCTCGGATGGCCGAGCACCTGCCGCTGCACCCGGCTCGGCGCGCTCGCGAGCGCCTCGAAGGCCGCCTCGAAGCCGGACTCCGCCAGGGTGGCGGGCGCGAGTTCGCCCAGCCGCCTGCGCAGCTCCCTGACGCCGACGAGCGTGTGGTAGTACCTCGCGGTGAACACCGCCTGGTTGGCCGGGGTCCACCCGGTGGCGCTCACGAACGAGGCGATCGTCTCGGCGTTCATCTCGCTCCCTCGGCGGAGATCCTGAGCAGGTCGTCCTGGACCCGGCCGGTCACCACGCGGATCAGCTTCGTCAGGTCGGCGCAGTAGACCGACGGGTTCTGAAATCCGTTGGCCGCGGAGTAGCGCTGCGGGAAGTAGCCGCCGCCGCACACCCTGACGAGGTCGCAGGCACGGCAGACCTCGCCGAGCGTGCGCCAGTTCTGCTGGCGCGCGTGGACTTTCGGCGAGGCGAGTGCGGCGTCGAAACTGTGCGTGAAGATATTCATCCCGAGATCGCACGCCCCCGGATAGGTGACTTTCAGCGTGTCCACGGCCTGGATCTCGCCATTGGTTTCGACCACCACGAAATCGACCGGCTGCAGGCCCCATTCCTCGGAACTGCGACTGGCGCCCAGATAGAGCGCGATGATGTCCCGGAAACGCCGGATGCGAATGGGCTGGGGCCGCTCGTCGTACCAGGCCTCGAAAATACACAGCAGCCAGTCCGCGTACGGCGTGCCGGAAAGGTCGTTCTCCTTTCCGGGCGGCCGTAAGTCGTGATGGCCGAGCGGCAGCAGAAAGTCGATCGACGGTGGATCGAACGACCGGAAATAGGAATACGTCTCCAGCGGGTCGTTCTCCAGGTCGATGACCGCGAGAATTCCGCCCCACAGGTCCCGCCCGCCGGGACTGCTCAGCAGGGCGAGGCCGCGCTCCAGCCGGTCGAACATCGAGCGGCCCGCGTGGTCGAGACGGTGGCGGTCGTGCGCGGCGCGCGGCCCGTCCATGCTCAGTCCGAACGACATCTCCCACTCGCGGCAGAACTCCTGCACCTGGGGTGTGTAGGTGGTGCCGTTGGTCTGGCCGTTCCAGCGGATCCGCACGTCGGGGGCGTTCTCGGTCATGGTCGTGCACAGTTCGCGCAGGTAGTCCAGGCCGAGCATGAGCGGCTCGCCACCGTGCAGGACGACGTCGACCTGCGCCATGCCGTGCGCCACCGCGTGCTCGTTGACACGCGTGCCGAGTCGTTTCGCCGTGGCCATCGACATACGCCTCGGCTGGTCGCGCCAGGACTGGTCGGCATGCCGGTACACGTAGCAGTAGTCGCAGTCCAGATTGCAGCGCGAGGCCACTTTGCAGATGAACGACCGGAACGGCTCGGCGGCCACCGGGGGCTACCGGCCGGACCAGGAACTGTGCGAGCTGAAGGAGCTGAACGAACTGAAGGAACTGAACGAGCTGAAGGAGCTGAAAGAACTGAACGAGCTGAATCTGCTGTGCGAGGAGTGGGAGCTGAAGATCTGGCCGAGCCGCCCGCTCTCGGCGACGGCGTCCAGTTCGGTGCCGTACACCTCGCTGAGAATGTTCCCGAGTGCCGTTCCCTCCAGGGCGTCGAGCGACCCCAGATCGAGATCCGGAATTTCCAGGGGCTGGGAAAAGTCGTTGTCTGCCATGCGCCCACCTCGACATGCAAGCCCGGCTTCGGCATTCACCGTACGAAGGAAGAAGGCCGCTGTCCAGGGTCCGGCATATGCCGTCGAATCGCCACGAGCACCGTGAGTAGCCCTACTCAGGCGAAAGGCCGCACTGCGGAGCACCATCCCTGCAAGAGCGACCTTCAGGAGGGGACCCCCGTGCGCACCCGAAGACGATTGGCCATGACCGGCGTCGCCGTACTTCTGCTGTCCATGCTGGCGGCGACACCCGCGTGGGCGGCGGCGCCCGCGTTCTCGCTGACCTTCACCATCGACTACCTCAGGCAGATCGAGGACCCCGACGGCGGCGGCCTCGGCGACGGCGACTACTACCCGCGCGTGCGGATCGCCGACGGCCCGCTGGAGCAGGGGCCGAGGATCGAGGACAACGAGTTCAGCCCGCTGGGCCTGCCCGAGTCGCCCAACGGCTGGACGTTCACCAGGAACGACCTGCCCGGCGACGTGCCGACCGTGCCGATCACCGTGACGATGTGGGACTGGGACGACGGGCTGAACACCAACGACGACCGGATGGACATCAGCCCGATCAACGACGACGTCGAGCTGAACCTGGTCTACGACGTGCGCTCGGGCACGCTGTCGGGCGACGGCCTGCCCGGCCCGGCGCCGTGCGTCGACACCAGCGGCAACGAGCGCGGCCAGTACTGCGTCCAGGGCGACGGCGACCACGGCTTCCCCAAGGACAACGACGGCCGCATCACCCGCATCGCCGTCAGCGTCACCACCACGCTGCCCGACACCGACGCCGACGGCATTCCCGACATCGTGGAGCTGTCCGGCATCAGGAACGCCGCGGGGAACGTCCTGGTCGCGGGCACCGACCCGTGCCGCAAGACGATCATCGTGCAGCTCGACTGGATGGCCGACGCCAGGCACAGCCACCGGCCGAAGGCCCAGGCGATCACCCTGGTGGTCGACGCCTTCGAGGACGCGCCCGTCGCACCCGTCGCCTCCTGCCCGTACCCGGGGCCGAGACAGGACGGCGTCGAGTTCGTGCACGTGCCGGGCGTGCAGATCGCCGAGCAGGCCACACTCGGGTTCGCCGACAACATGGACTACCGCAACTTCCGCAACGCCGGGCTGCCGCGTGAGCTCGCGCCCTACGCGCACTACGGCATCTTCGCCCACGACCTGGTCGTCACCGACGCCTCCGGCAGCGCGCCCGCGCCCGGTGTCTCGGGCCAGTGCTGCGAGCCGACCAGGGACAACAACAAGGACTTCCTCGTCACCTTCGGATCGTGGCGCACGATGTGCGTGACGGACTTCGGCCTCGACTACGGCGGCGACGCCACCCTGCAGACCGCCCCGAACGGCGACGACGTCAGGACCGGCCTGCAGATCCACGTCGGCCCGAACCGCACCTGCGACACCACCAGCGCGCACGCCACCGACCGGCAGGTCCTGAGCGTCGGCTCGGGCGCCGACGACGCCGAGGTCGGCACCGTGCAGGACCAGGCCGGGACCATCATGCACGAGCTCGGCCACGCCCTGAACCTGCGGCACGGCGGCGACTCCAACATCCAGTGGAAGTCGAACTACCTGAGCGTCATGAACTACTTCTTCCAGTCGGGCATCCCGAACAGCACACCGCCGCTGCTGGTCAACCAGATGCGGGACTGGAAGATCGGCGCGGTGCGCGTGGGGTACTCGCGCGGCGCGCTGCCCCAGCTGGTGGAGAACCTGCTCGACGAGAACGACGGCATCGGCGACGGGACCGACCACACCTTCTGGTGGACCGACAACCTGGCCAACCCGGCCAGCACCTTCAGACCGCTGCGCTCGGGCGCGGGCGACGGGCCGCTCAACTGGAACGACACCGTCAACCCGGCGAGCGGCGCGCCGAACTTCGAGGCGGGCACCGTCAATGTCGACATCAATGCCAACGGCGCGAACAACACCCTGACCGACCACGACGACTGGGCCGCGCTGAAGTACCGCGCCGAGCGCTCGCCCGACGCCAAGGGCACGGCGTGCAGCAGCTTCCCCGTCGGCGCGCCGACCTGCCTGGGATCGGGGGAGGAACTGCCGTTCCTCACCGTCGCCCGGCAGGAGATCGCCTTCTTCAACCAGTACGACCCCGACGTCGTGCTGGCCAAGAGTGTCGACAAGGCCGACGCCGAACCCGGCGAGACGCTGACCTACCAGCTCAAGGTCGACAACGCGGGCACCGGCGACGCCCGATCGGTCAGGATCACCGACACGCCGCCGACCGGCCCGCCCGTCACGCGCGACATCGCCTACCTGGCCGCAGGGAAGAGCGCCACGCGGACCCTGGCGTACACGATCCCGTGCGACACCGCCGACGCCGCCGTCCTGACCAACAGGGCGAGCGTCACCGCGCAGGACAGCGGGGGCGGAGCCGAAGCCGACACCACCGACAACGACGCCTCGGCCGCCACCACCGTGCACGCGCCCAGGCTCACCCTGACCAGGACCGTTCCCGCCACCGTCAAGGCCGGGGAGGCGCTGAAGGTCACGCTCAAGGCGAGCAACACCGGCAGTGCGAGCGCCCTGGACACCGTCGTCACCGACCGGCTGCCCAAGGAGGTCTACTACAGCCAGGCCCTGGACCAGGGCGCGGGCCCGAGGCCGAGCACCGTCACCCGCAACGCCGACGGCAGCACGACCCTCACCTGGAACGCCGGATCGCTGAGCGCCGCCGAGCACAAGAGCATCGAGTACACCGCCAGGCCGAGCCTGCTCTTCACCGCGGGCGCCGCGCTGACCGGCGACGCCACGGCCGCCTACAAGAACACCAAGGGCTGCGTGTACGAGCCCGCCACCGCGACGTCGGGCACGGGCATCACCGAGGCCGCGCCCGGCCGCGACCCGAAACTCACCGTCTACTGGGCCCTGCACCCGAACGCGCGCAACGCCGAGTTCCTCGCCCGGGTCCAGGCCACCGACCAGCGCTTCGACACCAACGCCGACGGCCTGCTCGCCGACGGCGAGGCGTCCGCCGCGCTGACCGCGATCGGCCTGCAGCCCAAACCGCTGCGCGCCAAGGTGCTGACCACCCTGCTCAACCTGGGCGAACGCCGTGTCAACGCCTCGACCCGCATCCAGTCCCTGCTGACCCACAAGCTCGACGTGACCACCGTGGGCGGCGCCGTACGCCACAGCTGGGCGACCCTGCAGCTCCCGGTCAACCTGCAGACCACCCTGCGCTACCTGGACACCTCACTGCTCCTCGACGAGGTCAACACCGGCCTGATCGAACGCTACTGACCACACCACCACCGGGTACGGCGGGCAGAGACGCCCGCCGTACCCGGTCGTGTCGGACGGCCGACGCGGCGGGGGGCCGCCCATGACCGGCGACCTAACCGGCGGGGGAGGTGAGGACGGCGACGTTGAAGTGCACCGGGCCGACCACCTGGTAGAGGCGCAGCCACAACGGCATGAGCAGCTCGGTCGCACGGGCGCTCGACAGGTCGCCGAGGTCGACGATCTGCTCCGGCGCCCACCCGAACGAGCCCAGCAGCGCCGACACCTCGGCCTTGGCCGCCTCGTCGTCGCCGCTGACGAAGACGTTGTGCGGGCCGGGGACCAGGCCGGGCTCGACCATGACGGCGTTGGTCATCGTGTTGAGGCTCTTGACGACCCGGGCTTCGGGGAAGGCCTTCTGCAGCTGCTCGGCCAGGCTGCCGCCGTCCGGCGTGTGGACCGAGGGCGGGAAGCCCTGGGAGAAGTCCAGCGGGTTGGACACGTCGAGCACCACCTTGCCGCGCAGGTTCTCGGCCCCGGCGGCCTCCAGCACGGCCGGCGAGACCAGGCCGCCGGTCGCGTTGACGACCAGCTCGGCCGCCCGCGCGGCGTCGGCGAACGTGCCGTGCCCGCCGCCGTTGTCGGCCGCCCACTGCACGGCCGTGGCGTTGTCTGCGGTGCGCGAGCCCAGCACCACGTCGTGGCCGAGCGAGGCCAGCTTGGTGGCGAGCCGGAGGCCGACCTCGCCCGTGCCCAGTACAGCGATCTTCGTCATCAGGTCTCCTCGGCGAGGTTCGCCCACGGCCTCTGCGCCGGGTGCGATCGCCCACCATAGCGGCACAGAGAGCGCGCGTTTCCCGGGCACCCCCGCCTCCGGGATCGGCTGCCGGGGCGGGCTTTCCGGGGGACGCCGGGCCGGTGGCGGAACACGGAAGGATCACTTTGCGTGGGCCGCTCCCGTAATGGTTCGGGCGGTCGCTACGATTTCGTGATCATCCCCGATATGCGCCATGCGCCCCCGCCCCCACCACGGGCGGGCGCGTACAAAGAGGAGATCGTGACCGGCATCAGCAGAGGGCGTCCCGGCTGGCTTCATGTCGGGCCGCTTGAGGAGAGGCTGATCCGTGCCTGGGAGGCCGGTACCTTTCCGCCCGCGGAGACGCTGCTGGCGATCATGACGGTCGCCGCCGTGCCCCGCCGTCTGGCCACCCGGCTCGCCGCCCACCTGTCGGGCGGCGTCGTGGTCGGGCCGGGCGCCGTACCCGACCTGCCCGGGTTCGAGGACTTACGTGATGTGCCGCTGCCCCGGCAGTCGGGGACCTGGGAGCGCAGCGCCGGGGCGTACGACCCGTCGCGGCGGCGCATCGGCGTGGGCAGTGTGGCCTCGCCGTCGGTCAGTGTCGCCGGGCACGAGATCGGCCATGCCATCGACCACCTGGACGGCATGGTGTCCGGCTCGCCGTACTGGCTTCGGGTGCACGGGCGCTGCAGGCGTCTCGCGCCGCCCTATCGGGAGGACCCGGGGGAGCTGCTGGCCGAGGCGTTCGCCTGCGTCCTGGCGCGCAACGCCCTGCACCTGATCCAGCTCGTGGGGGAGCGGGAGATCGCGCACGAGGTGTACGTGTGGTTGTCGGGCCGCTACGACATCGGCAGGTACGGGCCGCCCTGACGGCCTCCTCCCGCCTCGCGGACGGGCGGGCTATGCTGACGACACCACGCGATGAGCCGCAGATGGGCAGGAAAGGGGACCCCGATGAGGATCGTCTTGCTCGACGGCGGCGTCCTGCGTGTCCCCACCACCACCGACCTGCCCGACGGCACCCACGTCGACGGCGTCAGGGACATCGCGCCCGGCGAGCCCGGCTACGACGAATGGCTGCCCCACGCCACCCCCGAGACCGGCCTCGACGGCCGCCACGCCCACGACGAGAACGTCGACATCCTGCGCGACTGGGGCATGGCGGAGAGCGCCTGACGTCTTCGGAGTGATCAGATGACGAATCCGCCGTCGACGGTGAGGGTCGCGCCGGTGATGTAGCGCCCGTCCTCACCGGCGAGGAACGCCACGGCCGCAGCCACGTCGGCCGGTTCGGCGTAGCGGCCGAGCGCGGTGAAGCCGTTGATCGTCTCGGCATTCGGGCCGGAGGCGGGGTTCAGTTCGGTGTCGGTCGGGCCCGGGTTCACCAGGTTGACCGTGATGCCGCGTGCGCCCAACTCCCGTCCGAGCGCCTTGGTCAGGCCGGTGAGCGCGGTCTTGCTCAGCGCGTACAGCGAGAAGCCGGGGAACACCACCCGGTCGGCGACCATGCTCCCGATCGTGATGATGCGACCGCCTGCCCGCATGGACGGGACGGCGGCCTGCGCGGCGAGGAACGGCGCGCGGACGTTGACCGCGATCGTCCGGTCGAACTCCTCCAGGCTCACCTGCTCCAGCGGCCCGACCGGGAACACACCGGCATTGCTGACCAGGATGTCCAGCCTGCCCAGCTCGCCGACGGCCCGGCCGACGGCCGCGACCAGGGCGGCCGGGTCGGCGCTGTCGGCCTGGACGGCCAGGGCGCGCCGCCCCGCCGCCTCGACCTGCTCGACGACCTCGTCGGCGCGCGGCCCGTCGCTCCGGTAGGTGAAGGCCACGTCGGCGCCCTGCCGGGCCAGGCGCAGCGCCACGGCGGCGCCGATTCCCCGGCTGCCACCGGTTACGAAGGCCACTTTTCCGTCAAGTCGTTTGCTCATGGTCGGAGAGTCTGGCCGAGCGCCCGTCGGCGTCGCTGGCAGGAATCAGACGACGCATCCCCGGCATGAGGGGTGGCCGCGGGTACGGCTTTGCGCTACTTTGAGTATCGATACTTGAGGTAGCGAAATCAGGTGTGCCTGTGGAAGGACGAATCACGTGATGAAACGACTGATGGCCTGCGTCGGCCTGGCCGTCCTGGGGTTCGGCGCCGTGCTCTCGGGAGCGGCTCCCGCCTCCGCTGATCCCGCCAAGCTGGGATCCGCGCTCGACGGTGTGCGTGCGGCGGGCGTACCGGGAGTGTTCGCCGAGGTCAGGGCTGGTGGGCGGGTATGGCGTGGCGCGTCCGGCGTGGCCGACCTCAGGACCGGACGGCCGGTCGGGCCCGGCATGCTGCAGCGGATCGGCAGCGTCACCAAGACGTTCACCGCCGCCGCCGTGCTGCGACTCGCCGAGACCGGGCGCCTGCGGCTCGACGCGCCGATCGGCGGGTACCTGCCGGGCCTGGTGCCGGGCGAGCGCGGTGAGAAGATCACGGTACGCATGCTGCTCAACCACACCAGCGGCCTGGCCGAGTACCTCTTCGCGGCCTTCCCCTCGCTGGCGGGCTTCCCCTCGCCGCAGGAGACCTCGCCCCGCAGCATCGACGACAACCGCTTCAGGCGCTTCCGCGCGGCCGAACTGATCGCGATGGGCGTCGCCCTGCCGCCGACCGGCGCGCCCGGGTCCACGCCCGGTGTGTACTCCAACACCAACTACCTGCTGCTCGGCGCCCTCATCGAGAAGGTGTCCGGCCTGCCGTACGAGGAGTACATCACCCGTAACGTCATCCGCAGGGCCGGGCTCCGGCACACCTTCTTCCCCTCCGGGCCGCGTCTCGAAGGGCCGCACTCACGCATGTACGAAGGCTTCTACGGCCTGGTCGCGCCGCCACGCGACTACAGCGTGTACGACATGTCGTGGGTGGGGCCGGCGGCGGCGCTGGTGTCGACGACGGCGGACCTCAACCTCTTCTACGCCGGGCTGCTGGGCGGCAGGATCGTCAAGGCGTCGTCGCTGGCGCTGATGCAGGACACCGTTCCGGTGTACGCGCAGACCGGGGAGCTGATCGAGTACGGCCTGGGGCTGCACAGGTTCACCCTTCCGGGCTGCGGCGTCTTCTGGGGGCACGACGGCACCGTCTGGGGAGCCGCGACGATGTCGCTGAGCAGCCCCGACGGGCGGCGGCAGATGTCGCTGGCGCTCAACCTCGTCCGCTGGAACACCCTGGACGCCTCGGGACGCCCGAGACCGCATGCCATCGACGCCGCGCTGCCGGTGTTCGAGAAGGCGGCGCTCTGCGAGGGCGGCGGCGGAGCGTAGGTGTGGCGGCTCCGCTCAGTCGCGGGGCCAGCGCTCCAGCAGGTTGTGCAGGGCCTCGACGCAGCGCCCCCAGGAGGCGTCGGCGGGACGCGCGTGCGCGAAACCCCCCGCCGCCTCAAGGCTGACGAACCCGTGCAGGGTGCTGCGCACCAGGCGTACGGCATCGGTCAGGTCGGGCTCCTGCAACGCGTAGGCGCGCAGCACGCTGTAGGCCAGCTCGACCGCACGCCGTGGCCCTGCCGCCCTGGCCACCAGCTCGGGATCGATCGGGGCGGGCGTCTGCGTGGCGGTGTAGCGCCCCGGATGGGCGTGCGCATAGGCACGCCAGGCCTGCGCGTAGGCCACCAGGGCGTCGCGCCCCGCCCGCCCGGCGGTGGCCTCGGCGATCCGGATCGTCTTCTCGTCCGCCGCGAGCAGGGCGATACGCCCACGCAGGTCCTCAAGGCCACGCACGTGCACGTACAGGCTGGCGTCCTTCACGCCGAGCCGCCTGGCCACGGCCGACATCGTCACCTGCTCGAACCCGACCTCGTCGGCCAGTTCGGCCCCCGCCGCCGTCACCCGCTCCGCCGTCAACCCGGCCCGCGCCATACGCCCACACCGCCTGTTCCTTAGGGTGACGCCGTTGAACCTAGGCTAATTAGGATAGACCTCGGAGGCGCGGGCGACAACTCACCCGGAGGGCGTGCGCCCGGTGGTCGCGGGTGTTCATGGCTCTGTCCCGGCCGGGCCGCCTGGGGCGAAATCGGCCGCCGCGTACGGGAACACAAAGCGGGGTGGCGTGGTTGTACGACGCGTGACGGTGTGCCCAGTGTCCCCGGGCCTCACCTTTTGCCTTCGCGGACTACCGTTCGGCTGGAGCCGCGTTGTGCCTTTCGCCGAGAGGCGACACGCACACCGCCACGCATACGGGAAGGGCCCCGGCTGTCTCAGGACGCCGGGGCCTTTCCCGTGTGGTGGCCGAGCAGGCGCGTGAGCAGGTCGACGAACTGTGCGCGCTCGGCGGCCGAGAGCGGGGCGAGCAACTCGTCGTGGAGCTCGTCGAGGAGCCGGTCGAGGCGCTCCAGGTGCCGCAGGCCCTCCGGTCTGTCCAGTGGGCTGCGGCTGTGCGGCACGGTGGTGCGTACGGCGTCGGGCCGGCGCATTCACGAGCACTGGATCTCGCCCGCCTGGGTCCGGGAGGGGGAGCCGGGCCTCAGGGGCGGCCGAACTCCGCCTCGATCGCCCCGGTCAGCAGGCGTTGCGCCCGTTCCAGGGTCATGGCGCCGCTCAGCCAGCGTCCGCTCAGCCCTTCGACCAGGCAGGTGAGGCGCTCGGCCGCGTCGATCGGCTCGACGGCGGGCGGGATCAGCCCGGCGGTGCGCGCCTCGGTGATCAAGGCGGTCAGGTCGCCGACCCAGGCGGCGGTGGCCGCTCGCAGGGGCTCGCGGAGGTCGGCGTCGAAGGTGGCGCTGGCGCGGAGTTCGCCCCAGGCGGCGCTGTTCTCGCGTACGGCCGGGCGCTCCTGCAACTCCAGGGAGAGGATCAGCTCGACCTGGGCGCGTGCGTCGCCGCCCCGCCCCAGCGCCTCGTCGGTGTAGCGGGCGGCACGCCTGGCGACGTGTTCCAGCGTGGCCCGCATCAGTCCGGCGCGGTTGTCGAAGTGGTAGTAGATGAGCGAGGTCGACACCTTCGCCTCAGCGGCCAGCCTCTCCACCCGCAGGCCGCGCACGCCGTCACGCGCGATGACACGCAGGGCGGCGTCGAGGATCTGCTGCTGACGGTCGGCCACGACTCCTCCGTGCTCACTGAAAGTTCAGTCAGGCCCATCGTATCCGAGCGGGTACTCTCGATCCTGACGGAATTTTCAGTCAGGGGAGCAGGTGTGCGGATCTCACGACGTCAGGCCGTCCAGGCGGCGGCCCTGGCGGCCTTCGGCGCCGCGCTGGGCGGGTGCGGCTCATCCTTGACGCAGGCCACACCCTCGACGGGAGCAGGTATGAAGAGCGGCTGGGTGATGCCCGATGAGACGCATCCGCACGAGCGGACCTTCATGTCCTGGCCGACCCAGCCGATCTGGCGGTCCGACACCGCGGGCGTACGCGACGACATCGCCGGCATCGCCCGTGCCGTCGCCGCGTTCGAACCGGTGACGATGCTGGCCAACCCCGGCGACGTGCAGGCCGCCCGGCGCGCCTGCGGTGCGCAGGTCGAGGTCGTCGCGATCCCGGTCGACGACCTGTGGATGCGCGACACCGGCCCCACGTTCGTCCTGGACGGAGGGCAGGTCGCCGGGGTCGACCTGAACTTCAACGGCTGGGGCGGCAAGCAGGAGCACACCCGTGACCAGGACGTCGCACGCGCCCTCCTGGCCGGGCGGCACATCACCCGGATCCAGACGCCGATCGTCGCCGAGGGCGGTTCGATCGAGGTCGACGGCGCCGGCACCCTCCTGGCCACCGAGAGCTCCCTCGTCAACGACAATCGCAACCCGGGCCGATCCCGCGCCGACATCGAGGCCGCCCTGGCCGACGCCCTGGGCATGACCACCTTCATCTGGGTCGAAGGCGTCAAGGGCCGCGACATCACCGACTACCACATCGACGCGCTGGCCCGTTTCGCCGAGCCGGGCGTCGTCGTGGTCGGCACCCCGCCCGCGAACGCCCCACGCGACGTCTGGAGCGCCGCGCACGACCAGGCCCGCACGGTCCTGGCCTCGGCCGTGGACGCCCGGGGCAAGCGCCTCGACCTCGTCGAACTGCCCGAACCGACCGACATCGGCCGTCGTGGCGACGACTTCCTCGCCACCTATGTGAACTACTACGTCGTCAACGGCGGCGTCATCCTGCCCCGCTTCGGCGACAGACGCGCCGACCGGGACGCGGCGGCCGTCGTCGCAGAGCTGTACCCGGGGCGAGAGGTCGTCCAGGTCCCGGTCGACACGCTGGGCGAGGGCGGCGGCGGCATCCACTGCGCGACCCGGCAATTGCCGCGGCACGGCTGAGGCCCCGTCCCTCACGCGACCAGCGCCGCCAGGCCGTCCAGCACCTCGTGCCTGAACCCGGCATCGCGCACGATCCCGTCCGTGCCGACCAGGTGCCGGGGGAGCGGGAGGCGCTTGCAGGCCTCGGGCACCACCCGCGCCCCGGCGTACCTCAGCAGTCTGTGCAGGCTGTCGTGGGCGTGCGCGGCCCCGGTGGACGCGCACGACACATTGATCCAGGCGCTCGGCTTGGCGCCGATCTCGACGCCGCCCACCGTCCAGTCCAGGAGGTTGGTGAGCGGGCCCGGCAGCGTTCCGGCGTACTCGGGGGTGCAGAACAGCAGGGCGTCGGCCCGGGCGATGCGGGTGCGCAGGTGGTGCACGCCCGCGGGCAGAGGGGCGTGGTCGTGGTCGGGGTTGAAGTGCGGCAGCAGGTCGAGGCCTGGGAACAGCTCGGCCTCGACGCCTTCGGGCGCGACGTCCATGGCCGTGCGGAGGGTGGCCTCGTTCAGCGAGCCCGCCGTGAGGCTGCCGCAGATCATGAGGATCCGCATCAGCCGACCTTGCGCCCCAGGAACTCGCGGACGAGCCCGGCGATCTCCGGCCCGTGCGTCGCCAGTGCGAAGTGACCGGCGTCCAGCAGGTGCACCTCGGCCTCGGGCAGGTCGAGCAGGAAGGCCTCGGCGCCCTTCGGGCCGAAGATCTCGTCGTTGCGCCCCCACACCGCGAGCAGCGGCGGCCGGTGCGCGCGGAAGTAGGCCTGGAAGACCGGATAGCCGGGCAGGTTCGTCCCGTAGTCGTAGAACAGCTGCAGCTGGATCTCCTTGTTGCCGGGCCGCTCCAGATAGGCCTGGTCCAGCGTCCAGCTGTCGGGGCTGACCCGCTCCAGCCGGTCGGCGGGCACGCCGTGCGTGTGCTGCCAGCGGGTCGCCTCGGGCGTGAGCAGTTCCCGTACGGCGGGCTCGTGCGTGACCCGGTCGGCCGCATGGGCGAACAGCGGCTCCCAGAACGGCGTGAACCCCTCCAGGTACGCGTTGCCGCTCTGCGTGACGATCGCCGTGACGAGCGCGGGATTGCGCGAGGCGATCCGCAGGCCGATCGGCGCGCCGTAGTCGTGGATGTAGAGGGCGAAGCGCTGCACGCCGATCGTGTCGAGCAGCTCCAGCGTGATGTCGGTGAGCCGTTCGAAGCTGTAGTCGTACTCCTCGACCGGCGGGGCGTCCGACTGGCCGAAGCCCAGGTGGTCGGGTGCGACGAGGTAGTAGGAGTCGGCCAGCTCGCCCATCAGGTCGCGGAACATGGCCGAGCTGCTCGGGAAGCCGTGCAGCATGACCAGGGCTGGCCGGGCCGGATCGCCCGCCGTACGGTAGAAGATCTGGTGGCCCTGGATCTCGGCGGTGTGGTGGGTGATGGTCATGAGGATTCCTTCCGGAGGACGGCGAGGCGTCCGGGTGTGGAGGCGAGCAGGAGGATCGAGGCGAGGCTGAAGACGAGCCCGAGCGCGAAGTAGCCCCGGTAGTCGCCGGACAGGGCGTGCACGGCCGCCGCGACGCCGAGACCGGTGGCGGCGGAGAGCTGGTGCACCACCCAGGCGGGCGCGAGCGTCCGGCCGATCCTGGACGGGTCGAGGCCGCGCGACAGCACGGCCATGGTCAGCGGGATCATCGGGAACGAGGCGGCCCCGAACAGCACGGCGACGGCCACCAGCACACCGGGCCCCGGCACAAGTACGGCGAGCGCCAGCGCCAGGGCACGCAGGCCGTACAGCAGGCGCAGCAGGGTTTCGGGGCTGTGCCCGCGCAGCAGGCGGGCCACCAGCGCCGAGGTCAGCCCGGCCGAGACGGCCACGACGGCGACCAGGGCGCCCGTCCCCGCGACCGACCAGCCCGCCTCGATGGCATGCCTGGGCAGCATCAGCACGACGACGTACATGGTCGCCGCGTGCAGCCCGAACGAGACGAGCACCCGCATCCGCCCGGCCAGCGACTCCCCGCGCGCCGCTCCCGGCGTCGTGACCCGGTCGGGCGGCAGGACGAACCACAGCACGGCCGTCACCGCCAGGCCCGCGGCCCCGAGTATCGCGTAGGCCGCCCGCACACCCGCCGGTTCGAACAGCGCCGTCGCCGCCCACGGAGCCAGCACCTGGCCCAGGTTGATGCCGATCGCGGCCCTGGCCAGCGCCGGACCGGCCCGCTCGCCGAAGGCACGCGAGATCAGCGTGGTGACGGTCAGGCTGGAGGAGGCGGCGAAGCCGAGCCCGCCCAGCAGCATGTACGCGGCGACGAACTGCCACGTCTGCTGCACCAGCGACAGCACCAGGTAGCTGCCCGAGCTCAGGAGCAGCCCGGCGCACAGCACGACCCTGGCCCCGGCCCGGTCGAGCAGCGCCCCGATGCGCCACTGGGCCAGCCCGGTGAGCGCCGTGCTGAGCGCCGCGGCCAGCGCCAGCGCCGTGGCGCCGATGCCGTACTCGGCCGCGGTCGGGGCGAAGAAGACGCCCATGGAGAAGTTGAGCCCGAACGAGACCGTCATCGCGGCCAGGGCCGCATGGGTCGTGCGGCTCATCGAATGATCTTCTGCCTGAGCTCGGTCAGCAGGGCGGTGATGAGCACGCCCGTCGTCTCGTCGGTCAGATTGCCATCGGCGTCGAAGCGCTCACCGGAGCGGAAGACGATCACCTCCGGCTTGACCACGACGTCGGAGTGCGTCCAGACGAACACCTGACGCAGGGCGAGCTGGGCGCGTACCGAGCCGAAGTTGGTCGGTGCGGCTCCCATGATCGCGATCGGCTTGTGCAGCAGCGGCAGGCCTTCGGCCTGGGTCCAGTCGGTGCTGAGCCAGTCGATGGCGTTCTTCAGCGTGCCGGGCACGGAGTAGTTGAACTCGGGCGTCGCGATGAGCAGCCCGTGGGCCTCGTTCACCCTGCGGCGCAGGTCGGAGACCACGGCGGGCCGGTCGGCCGGAGTGTCGAAGTCCATGTCGTAGGGCGGCAGCTCGCGCAGGCCCTCGTATATCTCGATCTCCAGACCGCCGGGGTTGTACTTCTGGGCGGCTCGCAGGAGGGCGGTGTTGTGGGAGGCGGCGCGCAGGCTGCCGGAGATGGCGAGGATCTTCAGGTCGGTCATGTGAAGAGCATGGGAGGGCGTGTTGATACATTCCCTATCCCATTCCTACGCGCCATCGGACAGGGCTGTGCACTTCACGATCCTCGGGCCGGTCGCCCTCGGCGGAGCCGCTCCACGGCACCGGGCGATCCTGGCCTACCTGCTGCTGCACGCGCGGAGTGTGCTCAGCGCCGAGCAGCTCATCGACGCCGTGTGGGGGCTCACGCCACCCGACAGCGCGCGGGCGCAGCTGCACACCTCGATCGCCGCCATCCGCAGGGGCTTACGCGCCCAGGGAGCGGCCCACACGCTGGAGACGCATCCCGGCGGCTATCTGATCCGCCCCGAGCCGGGGCACTTCGACCTGGAGGAGTTCACCGCGCGGGTAGCGCAGGCGAAGGCGGCCGGTGATCCCCGGCTCATGCGCGAGGCGCTGCTGATCTGGCGCGGCACCCCGCTGGCCGACGTGAACGGCGACTATGTCGAAAGCGCGCGCAGACGGCTGCAGGAGCGACGCCTGGCCGCCGTCGAGGAGCTGGCCGAGATGGAGCTGGCCGAAGGCAGGCACGGCGAGATCCTCGACGAGCTGAGCGCGCACCACGCCGAGCACCCCCTGCGCGAACGCCTGGCCGGACTCCTCATGCTCGCCCTGCACCGCTCCGGCCGTCAGGCCGAGGCGCTCGCGGTCGCCAGGCAGCTGCGCGAGCGGCTGGCCGAGGAGCAGGGGCTCGACCCCGGCCGTGCCTTCCTCGCCGTCGAGCAGGCCGTCATGCGCGACGAACAGCCCGAGCCGCCACGGCGCAGCGCCTTCCTGCCCTACGACATTCCCGACTTCGTCGGGCGCGGCCTCGAACTCGACCGGCTCGACCAGGCACCGGTCGCCATCGCGGCCATCGACGGCATGGCGGGGATCGGCAAGACCACCCTGGCCGTGCACGCCGCGCACCGGCTGGCCGCCCGCTATCCCGACGGTCAGCTGTTCGTCGACCTGAGGGCGGGGCAGGACGCCGTCACCGCGGACGCCGCGCTCGACAACCTGCTGCGCCAGCTCGGCGTGCCCCCCGCGCGTATCCCGGCCTCCGTCGCCGAGCGCGCCGCGTTGTGGCGGGCCGAGCTGGCCAAGCGCAGGGTGGTGGCGATCCTCGACAACGCCGTCGACGCCGAGCACGTCAGGCCGCTGCTGGCCGTTTCCCCCGGCAGCCTCATCGTGATCACCAGTCGGCGCAGGCTGACCGATCTGGACGGCGTGCACGCGCTGTCGGTCGACGTGCTGCCGGTGGCCGAGGCCGTCGAGCTGTTCACCGCGATCGTGGGGGAGCGGGCGTCGGCCGAGCCCGATGCGGTGCTGGACGTGCTCACGATGTGCGGCTACCTTCCGCTCGCCGTACGGATCGCGGCGGCGCGGCTGCATCATCGGCCGAGGTGGACGGTGGGCTATCTGGCCGGGCGGCTGCGCGACCAGCGGCGCAGGCTGGGCGAGCTGAGCACGTCCGAGCGTGGGGTGGCGGGGGCGTTCGCGCTCTCGTTCGAGCAGCTCGACCCGCATCAGCGGCGTATGTTCCAGCTGCTCGGGCTGCATCCGGGTCCCGACGTCGACGCCTTCGCCGCGGCGGCGCTGGCCCTGCTGCCGGTGGAGCGGGCCGAGGCGCTGCTGGAGGACCTGCTCGACGCGCACATGCTCACCCAGCACGAGCCCGGCCGCTACACCTTCCACGACCTGCTCCGCGAGTACGCGCGGTCCGGCGCGCCCGAGGACCCGGCCGCGCTGCAACGCCTGTTCGAGCACTACGTGCAGGGGGCCAGGCAGGCGTCGGAGTCGGCCGACCTGACCTGGCTCGACGCCGAACTGGCCAACCTCATCGCCTCGGCCGCGCACGCCGCCTTCGAGCACACGGCGGAGCTGGCCGTCCTGCTGTGCCGCTACCTCGACGACAACGAGCACCACGCGGGCGCCTTCACCCTGCACACGCTGGCCCTGCGCGACAGCAGGCGCCAGGGCGACCGCGACCGCGAGGCCGAGGCACTGATCGACCTCGGTACGGCCACCTGGCGGCGCGGCGACTACCACGACGCGGCCGAGCACTACGGCCAGGCGCTGGAGTTGTGCCGGGAGCTCGGCGACCGCATGGGCCAGGCGCGTGCGCTGAACAATCTGGGCATCGTGTGGTGCAGGCTCGGCGACTTCGCCAAGGGACGCGCCAGCTACCTGGAGTCGCTGGCGCTCATGCGCGAGATCGGCGACCGGAACAAGGAGGTCCAGACGCTGCTCAACTTCGGGTCGGCGTCGGCCTGGCAGCAGCACTACGACGAGGCGCGTGAGCTGCAGCTGCGCGGGCTCGAACTGGCACGCGAGATCGGCAACCGGCGGGCCGAGGTGGACGCGCTGATCAACCTGGGCTACTCCCACACCGGTCTCGGCCGTCATGCCGAGGCGCGTGACTTCCTGCTGCTGGCCGTGCGCTCCAGCCAGGAGATCGGCTACCGGGTGGGGGAGGCCGAGGCGGGCAACGCGCTGGGCAAGGCCGCCAGGCTCGGCGGCGACCCCGGCGAGGCCGTCGGCCACCACACCACGGCCCTGGCCATCGCCGTCGAGGTGGACAGCAGGTTCGAGCAGGCCTACGCGCACGACTCGCTCGCCCGTGCCCATCTGGAGCTCGGCGACCGGGTGCTCGCCCGTGAGCATGCCGAGCGCGCGTTGTCGCACTATGCGCATCTGCGGGTGCCCGAGGCCGAGGAGATGCGGGTCCTGTTGAAGGAGCTGGGCTGAGCGGGCGGTCGTGGCCGGCCCGGACGGGCACGGTACGGTCGCGGGTGGATCACGATCACGACGTGGTCCGAACCCCGGTCCGGAAGCGGTCGTCCACTCCGGCATGAGGCCGTACGCCGATCATGTTCTCCGCCTCCGTGCTCGTGCGTGCCGTGCCGGGCGGGCATGTCGTGGTGGTGGCCAATCGTGAGGACGGCGTCGTCACGCGTGACGTGGCCGGTACGTGGCGCAGGCTCGGGTTCGACGAGGCCGGGGAGCTCGACCCGGGTCCGGCGCCCGAGGTGTACCCGGGCGCCGAGTACGCGGCCTGCGTCGGGCTGGCGCTGCTCGGACTGCTGATCGGGCTGACGGCGGCCTCGTCGGGCAGGCGCAGGCCGGCCGTGCTGACGTGGCTGGCCTATCCGGTGCTCGCGCTGGGGGTCCTGGGCCTGGTGGTGGCGGCGGAGGCCGATCTGATCATGATCGTGCTCACGCCGATGGGCCTGCTGACGGTCGTCGTCGGACTCGGGTTCGCCATCGGGCCGGCCGTCGCGGTATGGCTCGGGCGGCGGGTGTGGCTCGCGCTGGTGGCGGTCGCGTCCGTGCAGGCGGTGGCGGCCGTGAGTGTGTTCGAGGGATGGGCGCGGGGGAGCGTCGACGACCACCGCGACGCGCTGCTGCCGGCCGCCGTGGTGGTCGCGGCCCGGCTGGGCGGCGCGCTCAGGATCGGCCTGGCCGCCTCCGCCGCGTGGAAGGAGGCGGCCAGGCCGTCCGGTCCTGGGATCAGCTCGCCGACCAGTACTTGACCAGCAGCTTCTCCATGCGCTTGACGACCGGGCTCCACGACTTGGTCAGCGTGTAGCGGCTGGCGTGGTGGCCGCCGTACGACAGCGTGTACTTGATGAAGTCGGCGCCCTGCGGCGGCGCCTGGGAGCGGCCGACGCGCAGGTGCTTGAGATGGGAGCGCAGGACGCGTATCTCCTGCTTGGTCGCACACTTGGTGACGGTCGGGCCGCTGCGGTGGCGAACCTTCACGCAGCCGTTGGTGTAGACGATCACGCGGTCGTCGAGACCCGCGAAGCCGCCTTGCTTGCGCAGTTCGACCAGCACCTTCTTGGGTGCGCCCGCCGCGTCGAGGGCCTGGGCCGGGCCGGCCGTGGTCACGGTCAGGGCCAGCAGCAGCACCGGCAGGACCGCGATTCGCCAGATCTTCATGCCCGTTCGACGTATGGGAGGGGCTTTCGGCTCAATATTCGGCGGGGGAATCGCAGGTTTGTCAGGTTCTACGAAGCGCGGTTGTGCCGGGTGCGCTGTGCGGAGCCTGTCGTCAGGCTTGCCTGAGGCGGTAGGCGCGCTGTCTGCACGCGGGGGAGCAGTACTCGCGCGGGCGGCCGGTCGCCGGGACCGGAATGGGGTTGCCGCACATCGCACACCGGTTTTTGTCACGCGTTTCGTCACGCTTTTTGTCGCGGGAGGGGTCGGAGGTGGAGTCGACCAGCGCCTCGACGCCGTCGAGCACGCAGCGCAGGCCGAACTCGAAGGGGTCGAGCGGCTCGTCGTAGCCGCCCTGCTCGTAGATGCGGGTGAGGGTGGGATAGCGGTCAAGATGTTCGTAGAGGGAGTCGCGTGCGCTCCACCAGGCGGTGTCGCTCACACCGGTGCTGCGTTCGGCCCGCTCGGCCTGGACGATCTCGCGTGCGGCGCTCGCCACGAACCCGCCGACCAGCGTCACGACCGCCACGATCCGATTGGGCGCGAGCCCGGTCGGCGCGACGGCGGCCAGCGCCCACTCGAACCCGGCCACCGCGTTGGGGCCGGGCACCCTGCGCCCGTTGTCGCTGTCCAGCAGCCAGGGGTGCCGCCGGTAGAGCCGCATGGAATCCCTGGCCCACCGCTCGGTCGCCGTCCGCCAGGAGGGTGGGGGGTCTTGCGTGGAGCCCTCCTCGGCGCCTTGCCCGGCCTCTTGCGAGGCGGCCTCCCCGGCGCCTGGCGTGGAGTCGTGCCCGATGCCTTCCCCTGCGTCTCGCGCCTGGCCTTCCTCCGCCGCCTCCTCGCCGTACACCAGGTCGCGCATGAGGTCGACGAGCTCCTCCTTGCCCGGGACGTGCCGGTACAGGGACATGGTGGTGAAGCCCAGCCGTTCGGCGACCCGGCGCATCGAGACGGCGGCGAGGCCCTCGGCGTCGGCCAGGGCGACGGCCGTGGCGACGATGCGGTCGAGGCTGAGCCCGCGTCGTGCGCCCTCGCTCCACAGCAGCTCGGTGCTGCGCTCCGGATCGCTCATCGCCGCCTCCCTTGGTGGTCTATGGTGTATACCAGAAGTGTACGCCATACACGCGAAAGGACTTCCCCTCATGATCTTCGTGCACCCTTCGGGCGACGACGGTGGCCCGGGCACGGCCGATCGGCCCTTCGCCACACTGGAGCGCGCCCGCGCCGCCGCCACACCGGGCGGTGTCGTCACGCTCAGGGCGGGCGTGCACCGCCTGACCGAGCCCTTCCTGCTCACGGCCGACGACTCCGGCGTCGTCTACCAGGCGCACGGCTACGGCACACCGGACCAGGAGAACGTGGTGATCAGCGGCGGCAGGCCGATCACCGGCTGGCGCACGGGCCAGGACGGCGTGCGCACGGCCGAGGTGCCCGGCCTGGCCGCACGCCAGCTCTACGCCTCCGGCCGCAGACTCGAACGCGCCTCCCGCCCGCTGGAGCTCACCCTGAGCAGGACGGACGACGGCTACACCAGCGACGATCCCGGCCCCCGCACCTGGAACGGCGAGCCCGAACTGGTCTACCGAGGCGTCTACCCCTGGTCGGAGGCGCGTATCGCGATCACCGCCATCACCGCGGACGGCGAGGCGACCCGCATCACGATGGCCCAACCGGCGTTCGGCAGGGCGAGCGCCCTCTATCGTGCGGTGATCCCCTGGGAGGGCGGCGGCGGCGAGCACAACGGCGCCGACGCGCCGACCTCCGTGGAGAACAGCCCGGCTTTCGTCACGCCGGGCACGTTCGCACTCGGCGGCGGCGTCGCGCACTACCTGCCGTTCCCCGGCGGCGACGAGGACGGCGAGGACGAGGTGGTCGCACCGGTGCTGGAGACGCTGCTGCACGCCCGTGACGTGCACGACGTCTCCTTCCTCGGCCTGACCTTCGCCGAGGCCACCTGGAACAGGCCGAGCGGGCCCGGCGGGTTCCTGCACTACCACGGCAACGGCTACCACGAGGGCGGCGAGCTGTACGTCGTCACGTTCGGCGAGGAGCAGGGCCAGGTCACCGTGCCCGCCGACGCTTCGGCCGTACCGGGACAGGTGATCTTCGAGAACTCCTCGCGGATCACGATCGAGGGCTGCAGGTTCACCCGGCTCGGCGCCGTCGCACTGGAGTTCAGGGGTGAGGGCGCCGACAACGTGGTGCGCGACAGCGAGATCGACGAGGTCGCGGGCGGCGGCCTCGTCGTCGGCGAAGGGGCCGTACGGCATCGGATCGAACGCAACCACATCCACGGCATCGGCCGCGACTACCACGGCTCGCCCGCCGTCCTGCTGGCGGGCACCCGCGACGCGGTGGTGGCGCACAACGAGATCGACGACGTCCCGCATGCCGGCATCGTCGTCTACGAGGGCAGGGGGGCCAAGGTGCTGAACAATCTCATCCACCACACGATGACGACCCTGGCCGACGGCGGCGGCATCTACGTCTCGGGAACGCAGGGCACTTCGCATGCCGACGGCGCGCTGATCGCGGGCAATGTCGTACGCGACACCCTCACGTCGTACAACTTCGGCCTTTACACCGACTACGGCGCGGCCTGGGTGCGGGTCGAGGGCAACGTGGTGCACCGTGCGGACGCGCCGGTCGTGCTCCAGGTCTCGCCGCCGCTGGACAACGTGGTGTTCGCGGGCAACTACTGGGACGCCGATCCCGGCCCGGCCCCCGACGGCGTGACCCTGGACGGCAACACGATCATGGACGAGTCGGCCCTGGCCACCGACGCGAGCGTGGCCGCCATCGTGACCTCGGCGGGCTTCAAACGCTAGAGCGCCCCGGCGAACGGCGAAAGAAAAGCGCTCCCGCGACGGCTCACCCCACCACGAGTCACCCCGCACGGCTCACCCCAGTACGAGCACCGCGCAGAGCGCGCCCGCCGCCGCGAGCAGCCCGGCCATGGCCGGAATGCTGCTCTCCCGCCTGGCGGACAGCGTGTTGGCCAGGCCGGCCATGCCGAGCAGCAGCGTCAGGTAGCACAGGATGTGCACGACGACCCGCAGCCCCGACGCGACGTCGCCGCCCGCGGCCAGCGTGCCGGTGAGGCCGGCCAGCACCAGCACGCCCGCGAGCCCGAAGGCCAGCGCGCCGAACGTCAGTGTCAGCCGTACCGTCAGCGGTTCGGCCTCGGGCCGCGAGGCGGCGGAGGTGGCGCCGCGCCACCGCTCCAGCAGGGGAAGGACGACTCCCTGCTGCCCGAGGACGCCGACGACCACCACACCGAGGAAGCCGAGCAGGGCGACGAGCACGGTGTCCGACATCCCGGCATCATGGCACGGCCTCCGTACCGGGCCGGGGCTGGGGAGGTATCTCTCACCAAATCGGCATACGCGAGATTTCTCGCAGACGCGTGGGCTATAACCGGCAATGCCACTATGAAGTATGGGGATTAGACAGGAGGGCAGGGTGTCCGCGTCGTCCACTCTGCCGGAGACCGGGCTCTCCCCGCAGGCGCCCAGGCCAAGACGCCTGTGGCCCCTGCTCCCCGTCGTGCTCGTCCTCGACGCCGTCCTCGTGTTCGGAGCGTTCCAGGTCCCGCCCGCCCAGCCGAAGAACCTGGCCGTCGTCCAGATCGCGGCGGGCGGCGGCAGCAGCATCCTCACCTTCCTGCAGGACCCCGCCGTACGGCAGCGCCTGCGCGAGCTGGGCTACGACGTCGGCGTCACCGGCTTCGGCTCGGGCGAACTCGTCGACGACGTCCAGCTCGACAGGTACGACCTGGCCTTCCCCGCGGGCAGTGTGGTCGCCGAGCAGGTCAAGGCGAAGATCAAGCTGCTGGACGGCTACCAGCCGCCCGAGATCGTCGTCTGCCGCACGCCGGTCGTCGTCCTGACCTGGCGACCGCTGCTCCCGCTGCTGGACACACTCGGCGTGGCCAAGCGCGCGCCGGACGGCACACTGATCTTCGACGTCCGCGCCTACCTCGACGTGGTCAGGGCGAAGAAGCGCTGGAGCGGCATCCCGGGCAACACCGTCTATCTCAATCCCGGCCCGGTGCTGCTCGACATCCCCGACCCCGAGCACGCCAACATCGGCAAGATGTTCCTGGCCGCCGCCTCCTACGAGCTGAACGAGGGCCAGGTCGTGTCCGACAGGAAGACGATCGCCGCCATCGCCGAGCAGATCGCCCCCGCCTTCCGCGGCCTGGGCCAGCTCAAGGTCTCGGCCGACACCGCCTTCTCCGCCTACAAGGCCAACGGCATGGACGGCGCCCCGCTCACACTCGGCTACGAGTCCGACCTGGTCAGGGCCAGGCTCGCCCGCCCGCCCCAGGTCTCGGCCGACGCGGTGGCGATGTACCTGTCGTCCACCCTGATGTCGGACAACGTCATGCTGCCCACCAAGGGCAACGGCTACGGCGAGCGCGTCGCCCAGCTCCTCGGGACCGATCCACCCCTGCAGTCCCTGGTGGAGCGCGTGTACGGCTTCCGTACCCGGCCCGGGTTCGCCGCGACGATGAGGGCGGCGGGGATCGCCGTGCCGGACAGCCTGCACCGCTTCCTCGTCAAGCCACCGGCCGCGCCCGCATTGGAGGACCTCGTCGATGCCGTCGAAACCGAGATCACGCGATAGGGCGCGGCTGCGCCTGGCCGTGCTCGCGGTCGCAGGTTCGTTCCTGCTGGTCGCCGGGTGCACGCAGACACCCGAGCCGCGTTTCGCCGGTCCCGCCTACACCCTTCGCGTGCTGGCGGGCAGCACCCTGGGCGACCTGGAGCCGATCCTGCGCGAGGCGGCCAGGGCGACCGGCGTCACGGTCAGGCTGCGGACGATGGAGAGCCTGACCGGCACGCAGATGCTGCTCGACGGCGCGCTCGACGGCGACTACGACGCCACCTGGTTCGCCTCCGAGCGCTTCCTGCGGCTGCACGAGGGCGCGGCGGCCAGGCTCGACGGCTCGGTCGAGATCATGTCGACGCCGACCATACTCGGCGTACGGCCGGAGCTGGCCAGGCGGCTCGGCTGGGAGTCCGGGCCGGTGTCGTGGGGCGACATCGCGCGGGCCGCGGCGCGGGGCGAGTTCACCTTCGGCATGACCGATCCCGCCACCGCCTACTCGGGCCTGTCCGCGCTCGTCGCGGTCGCGACCGCCGCCGAGGGCCGGGCGCTGCGGCCGGGCGACGTCACGGCTTCGGCGTCCCTGACCGGCTTCTTCGCCGCCCAGGGGCTCAAGGGGCCCTCGACGGCGTGGCTCACGCAGAGGTACCTGCAGGAGCTGAGGAACGGGCGGCCGGGGGTGGACGCGCTGGTCGACTACGAGTCGGAGCTGCTGCGCTTCAACGCCCAACTGCCGAGCGCGCAACGGCTGACGCTCGTCTATCCCGCCGACGGCGTCGTGACCGCGACCTATCCGCTGTCGCTGCTGGCCTCGGCGAGCCGGGCGAAGGCGGCCTTCCAGCGGCTCACCGGGTACCTGCGCACCCCGCGCGTCCAGCAGGAGATCATGCGCCTGACGCATCGGCGGCCGATCGACGGCGCGATCGCCCTGTCGCCCGAGCTCGCCGGGCACCGGCTCTTCCAGCTGCCCTTCCCCGACCGGCTGGCCACCGTCAACGCCCTGCTGGAGGTCTACAACGGCAGACTGCGCAGGCCCGGCCGTACCGTCTACGTGCTGGACACCTCGGGGTCGATGAAGGGCGCGCGGCTGCGGGCGCTCAAGGCGGCGCTGGGCGCGCTGACCGGTGCGGGCGCGCAGCGGTTCGACGGGTTCAGGGCGCGCGAGCAGGTCTGCCTGCTGCCGTACGGGACCAGGCCGGGGCGTGCGGCCGAGTTCGTCGTGCCCGCCACCTCGGCCGAGCCGGTGCTGGGCGAGATCCGCCGCTACATCGACGCCATCGAGGCGGAGGGCGACACCGCCACCTACGACTCGCTGGTACGCGCCTACCGGCTGGTCGGGGAGAAGGCGCGTGGCGAGGCCAGGCTCAGATCGGTCGTGCTGCTGACCGACGGCGAGAGCAACACGGGGCGGGACCTGGAGGACTTCGCCCGGTTCTACCGAGGCCTGCCGAAGGACGCGCCCCCGCTGTTCGTCATCAGGTTCGGCGACGCCCGCGAGAGCGAGACCAGACGGCTGGCCGAGCTCACCGGCGGACTGGCCTTCGACGCGGGGGAGCGCTCGCTGCGCGCGGTCTTCCAGGCCGTGCGCGGCTACCAGTAGCCCGCTCAGCCCTTGCGCGTCCTGCCGCCGAGCAGCCTGCGCGGGCCCGAGCCCTGACGGCCGAGCACGTCGTTGGGGTTGGCCAGCGGGCACCTGTCGAGCGACATGCAGCCGCAGCCGATGCAGTCGGTGAAGTCGTCGCGCAGCTGCTGCAGGCGCTTGATGCGCTCGTCGAGCTCGTCCTGCCAGCAGCGCGAGACGTGGGCCCAGTCCTCGCGGTTGGGCGTGCGCTCGTCGGGCAGCCGCTTCAGCGCCGCGCCCACGCTGGCCAGCGGCACGCCGACGGTCTGGGCCATCTTGATGAAGGCGACCCGGCGCAACATGTCACGCCGGTAGCGCCGCTGGTTCCCGGCCGTGCGCCTGCTGCTGATCAGCCCTTGGCGTTCGTAGAAGTGCAGGGCCGAGACCGCGACGCCGCTGCGCTCGGCCAGCTCGCCGACAGTGAGCTCCATGTGGTCCTTCACGTCGGTCATAGCGGCCCGCCTTCATCGACCTCAACTCTTGTCGAGGTTTTACCCGGTGAAGAGGGCAGGGTCAAGCCGGGCTCAGGTGAGCAGGGCCAGCGTCTCGGCGACACAGGCCGCGCGCTTCTGGCCCTCGACCTCGACGGTGACCTTGATCGTGGCCAGCTTGCCCGCGGGCGAGGACTTGACCTCGACCACCTCGGCGCCGCCACGCACCCGCGAGCCGACCTTGACGGGCGCGGGGAAGCGCACCCTGTTCAGGCCGACATTGACGATCGCATTGAGCTTCTCGATCGTGAAGATCTCGGTGACGAACGACGTGACCAGCGACAACGTCAGATAGCCGTGTGCGATAGTGGCGCCGAAAGGCCCGTCGGCCGCCCGCTCGGGCTCGACGTGGATCCACTGGTGGTCGCGCGTGGCATCGGCGAACTGGTCGATCTGCCCCTGCGTCACCTCCTGCCATGAGCTGTAGCCCAGATGCTCGCCCTTGGCTGCGGCGAACTCCTCCACGTCGCGGAACGTCCGCATGACACCTCGTTCGATAGGTCGGACCGGAAGCACGAACATATCGTGCGGGCGGCGAAGACCCGACCGCAGCCTAGGACGGATTCTGACCTAGTTCGGGCCTAGAGTCGGGCTCATGAACGCGCACGCACGCCTGACCTGGCCACAGGTGACCTCCCGCCGCATGGCACGCCACCTCCTGACCACCCCGGACCCCGGCGCCGGGCCCGCCGACGCCGCCGCCGCCATGTGCGGCGCGCACGCCCAGGTGCTCTCGGCCGCCGAGCTGTCGATCGGCCTGCGCCTTGCCGGCGTCACCCGGCAGGACGTGCGCGCGGCGCTGTGGCAGGAGCACACGCTGGTCAAGACGCACGGCCCGCGCGGCACCGTGCACCTGCTGCCCGTGCGCGACCTGCCCCTGTGGATCGGCGCGCTGTCGGCCCTGCCGATCGGTCGCATGGCGCTGCCGAAGGAGCGCAGCCTGAAGCCTGGCGAGGTCGACGCGATCGTCGAGGCCGTGCGCGAGGCCCTCGCCGATGCCGAGATGACCGCCGACGAGCTCACCGAGGCCGTCGTGGCGGGCACCGGACCCTGGGCGGGCGAGCTGGTCATGCCGGCGTTCGGCGGCTACTGGCCGCGCTGGCGGATGGCGATGTCGGTGGCCGCGCATCGGGGGGCGCTGTGCTTCGGCCCCAACCGGGGCCGCAACGTCACCTACACCTCACCGCACCGCGGCCTGCCCGGCCTCACCCCGATGGACGGCCCGAGCGCACTGGCCGAGCTGGCCCGGCGCTACCTGTACGCCTACGGCCCCGCGACCGCGCAGGACTTCGCCCAGTGGATGGCGCAGTCGCGTCCGTGGGCGGCCCAGGTGTTCGCGGGACTCGGGGACGAGCTGGTGCCCGTCGAGGTCGAGGGCAGGCCCGCGTGGATGCTCGCCGCCGACCTGGACGCGCCCGAGCCGCCTCCCGCGCCGGGGGTGCGGCTGCTGCCGTACTTCGACGCGTTCGCGGTCGGGTGTCACCCGCGTGAGCTGCTGTTCCCCGGACCGGCGGCGCAGCGCGCGCTGGCCGGAGGGCAGGGCGGCAACTTCCCGGTCCTGCTGGTGGACGGCACGGTGGCGGGGGTGTGGCACCAGCGGCGTTCGGGGCGCAGGATCGCCGTCACCGTGGAGCCGTTGCGCCCGCTCACCCCCGCCCGGAGGGAGGAGCTCGAGGCGGAGGTGGAGCGGATCGGCGAGATCATGGAGGGCGTCGCGACGACGGCGATCGGCGAGATCACCGTCGGGGCGCACGCCTGACGGCCATCAGGACTCCGAGCCGCCCGCCTCCATCAGCGGCCGCACCTCGATGCCGGTGTAGGCGGCGTCGGGGATGCGGGCCGCCAGCTCCAGCGCACGCTCGCGGGTGTCGCAGTCGAGCAGGTAGTAGCCGGCGAAATACTCCTTGGCCTCGGCGTACGGGCCGTCGGTGACCGCGGTGACGCCGTCCCTGACGCGGACGACCGCGCTGGTGGCGGGGTGGGCCAGCGGCTCGGTGCCGATCAGCTCACCCGACTCGGTGACGTCCTTGATGAGCGAGTGGTGCCCGCCGAACACCTGCTCGCGCTGCTCCTCCGACAGGGTGGCCCAGATGGAGTCGTTCATGTAGATCAGCAGCATGTACTTCACGTCGTGCTCCTCATGACTGGTTCTCGGGTGCTTCACGTGGTGGTCGGAGCCGCGTCGTCGTTCTCGACATGGGGACCGGGAAAAACTGCGTCCCACCCAAAGTAGTGGCATATGCACGCATTGCTACGATCGAAGGTGAGACCGAGGAGGCCGTCGTGGAGCTGTTCCCCGCCATGCCGCTGGAGGACTGGGCCGACACCAAGGAGACGATGCATCGTTTCGCGCAGATCGTCGGCAAGGTACGCCTGGCCGCGAGCAACCGCCGCAACCACTGGTGGAACGTGCCCTTCCACCTGACCGGCCGAGGTCTGACCACCAGGCCGACCGGCGGGCTGGACGGCGGCCCGATGTTCTGCGTCGACTTCGACCTCGTCGGGCACCGGCTCGTCGTCGACACCCTCGACGGGCGCAGCGCGAGCTTCTCGCTCATCGGCCGATCCGTCGCCTCCTTCCACGCCGAGCTCTTCGACGTCCTGGACCGCCTCGGCGTCACGGTGGAGATCCAGGCGGTGCCGTTCGACATGGGCGACAGCACGCCGTTCGCCGAGGACACCGGGCACGCCGCCTACGACCCCGCGCTGATCACGCGGTACTGGCAGATCCTTTCGCAGGTCGGCCAGGTGCTCGACCGCTACGGCGCCGACTTCTGCGGCAAGACCAGCCCGGTGCACCACTTCTGGCACACCTTCGACATCGCGATCACCCGCTTCACCGGCCGGGTCGTCGGCGCTCCGGACGGGGCCGACGCGGTCACCAGGGAGGCCTACAGCTGGGAGGTGATCAGCGCCGGGTTCTGGTTCGGCGACGACGAACGACCCTGGCCCGCCTTCTACTCCTACACCGCGCCCGAGCCGCCCGGCCTGGCCGACGAACCCCTGTGGCCGGACTGGGCGCGCTGGCTGCCCTCCAGGGGCGCCCATCTGGCCGTCCTGCGCTACGACGACGCGCGGGCGAGCGACGACCCGGTGGCCACCGTGCTCGGCTTCCTCGACAGCGCCTACCGCGCGGGCGCCAGGCACACCGCGTGCGACGCCGAGGGCCTGGCCAGCCCGCGTGGCGTCACCGACCCGCGCTGGACGGGCTGAGCGACTCCCGCCCGGCGACCGTCAGCACGGCGAGCACCGCCAGCAGCCCGGCGAACGACAGGAACGCCACCGGCGCGGGCAACCGCTCCAGCAGCAGCCCGGCCAGCGCCGCGCCCAGCGGGGGCGCGGCCATCAGCAAAAGCCCGATCGTGGCATGGGTACGGCCCTGCAGACGGTCGGGCGTGCGCAGCACCCGGGCCAGCATGATCACACCCGCGGCCAGCGACACCGCGAACGAGCACACGGCCAGCAGCGCCCCCAGGGCGACGGGCTCGGCGCTCAACGCCATCGGCGGCACGCACACCGCGCACAGCACCCCGGCCCACGCCAGCACGTTCCCGTGCGCCGTCCGGCCGAGCACCTTCGGCGTCACCAGCGCCCCCACCAGCGCGCCCGCCGCCCAGCACGACGTCAGCAGCCCGATCGACACGCTGGAGGTGCCGTGGCGCACGCTGACCACCACGACCGTGAGGCAGACGCCGTCGACGGCGAAGTTCTGCGCGGAGGCGAGCAGCGTCAGCCTGCGCAGCACCCGGTCACGCCACAGGAAGCGCACCCCCGACCGGAAGGCGGCCACCAGCCCTTCGGCCGCGCCCGCCTCCTCCCGCGACACCGGACGCAGCGCCCGCACCCCCGCGGCCGACACCGCGAACGACACCGTGTTCAGCCAGAACGGCAGGCTCGGCCCGGCCAGGTAGAGCACGCCGCCGAGCACGGGACCGAGCAGGTAGGCGACCTGGCTGCGGGCCTTGGTGACCGCCAGCGCGGTGCTCAGCCGGTCGGCGGGCACGATCGCCCGCACGGCGGCGAGCCCCGCCGTGTTGACCGGCGCCGTGAGCGCGCCCAGCACCACGCCCGCCGCCAGCAGCACCGGCAGGCTCGCCAGCCCGAGCCAGATGAGCGCGGCGAACACCGCACTGGCCACCAGCCTGCCGTACTCGCACCACAACATGAGCAGCCGCCGGTCGTAACGGTCGGCCAGCGGCCCCGCGGCCAGGCACGCGGCGGCCAGCGAGGCCGTCCACACGGCCTCCACCAGGCCGACCCGCAGCGGCGACCCGGTGACGGCCAGCGTCAGCAGCGGCAGCGCCATCGCCGCCGCGCTCGATCCCAGCATCGACAGGCCCTGCCCCAGCAGCAGGACCTGGAAGTCCCGGTTGCGCAGCAGGCTGCCGGGCTCCCTCACGGCATCGCGTCCAGACCCGGCAGATGCGCCTCCCCGGTCAACGCCGCATGGACGGCGAGCAACACGCCCGCCGACCCGGTCGCCAGGTCCATCGACAGCCGCAGCAGCCCGTCGAGCGCGAACGCGGGCAGCCCCTCGAAGCCGACCGCGTGCACGCCGAGCGAGCGCAGATGCGGTGCGGTCGGCCCGCCGAGCAGCGCGCAGCCGTACAGCAGGCCGGCCTGGCCGCCGAAGAGGCTGGCGGCGGGGATCAGTTCGACGTCGAGCCCGGCGACGATCCCGGACAGGACGGCGGCCAGATGGGGGTCGTCGGCGCGGGCGAGGTAGATCTGCAGGGCCAGGCCGATGCCCGCGCCGCCGTGCTCGAGGCCGGTCAGGAAGCGCTGCCCGTCGCGTACCTGGATCCGGCGTCCGAGCGGGACAGCGCACCTGCCGACGTCGCGGGCGAGCGCCGTGGCGGCATGCCCGAGCCAGCGTGTGCCGCCGTCCGCCTCATGCAGCCGGGTGAACAGCACGGCGGGGCCCGACCAGCCGTGCATCAGGCCGACCGGCCCCTCGCCGGTGCCCGAGCCGAGCCTGCGCACCAGTTCCTCGCCGATCCCGGCCGCGCGCTCGGCCTCGCCGAACCTCAGCAGGGTGAGCCCGATGCCCGCCAGGCCGCCGAACAGGCCGTGCCCGCACCCGCCCAGGTCGAAGGCGAGCAGCCGCCCGATCGCCTCGTCCGCCTCGGCCCGGCAGCCCAGCGACGCCAGGACGCACGCGGTGCCGGAGAGGCCGTCGTAGAGCCCGGGACGCGGCCACCGCTCGCGCGTGCTCGCCTCGCGCAGCCAGTCCACGTGCCCGGCGAACTCGGGATGGTCGTGCCGCCCGGTGACACGCAGGGCGTGCAGCACGCCCGCGGCGCCGTAGGCCAGGCTCGCCGATCTGTGGTCGAACTGGCGGATGTCGCCGGGGAAGAGCCGGTCGAGCCGCTCGGGCGTCGCCCCGGCCACGATCGCGTCGCGCAGGCCGTCGAGCAGTTCCTCCCAGCCGGGGCTGGCCGGTCCCTCGGGCCACGACGGCTCGGCCGCCTCCGGACCGGCGCCGTCCGGCGGGGTGAGCCGCTCCAGCACCCACGGCCCGAAGTCCTTCGGCGTCACGAACCTCTCCTGCGCCATCCCGACGAGCTGACGCAGTTTGCCGGGCGAGAACCTCAGCAGCTCGGTCACCGGACAGAACAGCGCCAGCCGTACGCAGGCCAGGGCGTAGTGGTCGGCGGCGAAGCCCTCGCGGGCCCAGGGGGCGCTGAACCCGCCGGTGGCCAGCGGCGGCGTGCGCTGCTCGCCCGCGAGCGAGGCGGTCTCGAAGTCGACCAGGCAGACGCCGCCGTCCGGCCTGACCATGACATTGCCCGGCTTGAGGTCGCCCAGCACGACGCCGCGCCCGTGCACCTGGGCCACGGCCGCCTCGATCGCTTCGAAGGTGCGCTGCGCCCAGCCGCTGTAGGAGGCGATCGACTCGGGAGTCGGGCCCGAGCGCAGCAGCGGATGCCTCCGCCCGATCGCCTCGTACAGCGGCTCGCCCTCGATGTGCTCCTCGACCAGGAAGCGGTGCTCCCAACCGCTCGTCAGGCCGTAGGTCCTCGGCACACAGGGCAGTCCTTCGAGCCGTTCCAGCACGGCGTGCTCGCGCTCCAGCCGGGTGACGGCGTCGTCGCCGAGCAGGTCGAGACCCGCGTGCGGGCGGGCCTCGCGCAACACCACCGTCCGGCCGGTCCCGGCCTCCACCGCGCGGTAGACCCCGCCTCCGTTGCTGAACAGCAGCGCCTTCTCCACCTTGTACGGAAAGGCCGCCGACTGGCCCAGGCCGGTGGGGCCGAGCCGTTCGCGTACGAACGGCGGCACCTCGGCCCACGGCGGCACCCGGAACACCGGCCCGCGCAGGTCGGGCACCAGCACCCCGTCCGGCCTGGCCACCGCGGGCACGTAGTCGCCCGACGCGGAGAAGCAGTAGCGCAGCCTGAAGGCGCCGAACCGCACATACAGCGGGCCCTGCCCCCACCGCAGGTCGCTGAGAATGTGCGGTCCGGCGACCCCTTGCAGGAGCCGCGAGAGCTCCCTGAGTGTGAGCTCCAGCATGTCGTCGCCGACGGGATAGACGGTGACCAGCTTGCCTCCGGCCGAGCGGGTGGCCGGTTTGCTGTTGACGTGCTTGAGCATGGTCGCGCTGCGCAGGAACTTGAAGGCGACGCCGTGCGCCAGGCAGTGCCCGGCCACCGTGCTCACGACGCGCTCGGCCTCCTCCGCCGTCGCCGAGGCGTGGATCTTCCAGCCCTGCCACGGCAGCACCAGGCCTTCGGGGCTGAGGTTGACCCAGGCGTCCTGGTCGGCGCGCAGCCACCCGTCGGGCAGCGGCGCCCGGGTCGCGGCGAACCAGGTCGACTCGTCGTCGACGTGCTCCAGGCTCTCGGTGAACAGGGGATCGGCGTCCAGGGGGAGTACTCCTTCCGCATGGCCGAGCGACCGCGGCGGGTGCCGTAGTGCGGCCGCTCGGCCCCTTCAGATCGGGATGCTCACACGGTCTGCTCACACGAGGGCGAAACCGCTGATGCTGCTGCCCGTGTTGCACGGCCACAGCGCGGGAGCGTCCTCCTCCAGCTCCTGCAGTTGGAGGATCTCGGCCACGGTGCTCACCTCCTTTCGTGGGTGTCGGGGGCTATGGCCGCAGATCCAGATGGGGCAGGACTGGTGCTCCATCGAGTACGGCGGCCAAGGCGGCCAGCACACCGGCAGACCCGGTGGCCAGGTCCATCGACAGCCGCGGCATCCGCAGACCGGGGAAGGCGAGGTGCCCCTCGTAGGTCTGGGCGTGCCACGACAGCAGGCGTACCTGACCGGCGATCACCTGCCGGTCGGCCGGATCGCCGAGCGCCGCGAGCGTGGCGATGGCGCCCGCCCGCCCGCGCAGCAGTCCGGCATGCCGGACGTAGAGCAGGTCGCACGTGCGCCTGACCCCGGCGAGCACCTCGGCCAGCACCTCGTCCGGCCTGCGGCGCAGCAGATAGGGCAGCACGTGCGCGAGCCCCCAGCTCCCGCCGTGCAGGTACGGCAGCGCGGTGCCGGGATGGCGCAGCAGCACGGCCCCGTTGGCCAGCGTCGTGCAGCGCGCGAGATCGGGGCCGAGCGCGCGTTCGGCGAGATCGAGGTGGCGCTCCTCGCCGAACGTGCGGTGCAGGCGCAGGAAGAGCGCGGCCAGTCCCGTCGGGCCGTGCAGCAGGCCGATCGGCTCGTGCCTGCCCGGCCTGGCCGCCGGTTGCGGGTCCTCGCGGGCCAGCTCTTCGGCCAGCCGCATCGCCCGCTCCTCGAAGGCGCCGTCACCCGTCGCCTCGGCGAAGGCCAGCAGGTTCAGCGTGATGCCCGCACGCCCGCCGTACAGGTCGGATCCGGCGTGCTCGTCCATCGGCAGGCAGCGCTCCAGGATCTCCAGCGCCTCCTGCCTGCGGCCGAGCAGCTCCAGTGTCCAGGCCACGCCGTGCAGGCCGTCGTAGAGGCCTGGCCTCGGCCTGCCGTCCCTGCGGGCGGCGCTCACCAGCCAGTCCACGTAGGCGTCCGGCACCTCGGCGCCGGCCCTGTGCAGGGCGTAGAGCACTCCGGCGGCGCCGTAGCCGAAGGTGTAGCCGCCCAGGGTGCGCGGGCCCGTCGGCGTGCCGGGGAACAGGCGGTCGCGGCGCTGCGGTGTGGCGGTCAGGTGCACCGCCTCGACGAGGGAGTCGCACACCCGCTGCCAGTCCGGGGGGTCGGCGGCCAGCAGGTCGCCCGCGGCGTCGGGTGGAGGCGGGCCGCCGTCCGGGCGCAGCGCCGTCGTGATGCGCGCGCCGAACCCCGACGGCACCGGGTAGTACCGGTGTATCGCATCGGTGATCGTCGTCAGCTTCGCCGGGTCCTCGTACCCGATCGGCAGGAAGGCGGCCACCCGCAGCGCGGCCAGCAGGACCTCGTGCGCCTGCCTGCCGCTCAGCCCGGCCGCGACCCGGTAGGCGCCGCTGCCGTGCGCGGGCGCGCGGTCGTCGTCGAGGTCGGCCGCCGACTCCAGGTCGACGAGCACGACCGTGCCGTCCGGCCTGACGATGACGTTCCTCGGGTCGAGCTCGCCCAGACGCGACCCCCGCGCCAGGATGTCGCGCAACGCCAGCTCCACCTCGCCCAGCACGTCGAGCACCCAGGCGGTGTACGGCCCGGCCTCGCGTGCGGCGTGCTCGCGTGTGCTCAGCGGCAGGTTCACACTCGCGGCGAACAGGCTGGTGCCCTCGACGTACTCCTGTTCGAGGAAGTGGTGGCCCTCGACGACCCGGTAGGGACCGGCCTGCGGCACGCATCCGAGCCCGGCCAGCCGCTCCAGGCTGAGGCGCTCCCTGGTCAGCCTGGTCACCGCGTCGTCGCCGCGCTCGTCGAGCCCGGCGTAGGGGCGCGCCTCCTTGAGCACCACCTTCGTCCGGCCCGGACGCGTCTCGGCCAGATAGCACCCGCCGCCGTTGCCGAGCTTCAACGCGCCGAGCACCTGGTACGGGAAGTCGCCGGGCACACGCTCGCGCAGCGCCGCCAGGTCGGCGGCCAGGACGTGCGGCAGGGCCAGGCCGTCCGGCGGTGCGAACACCGCGCGCGCCGATCGGCTCGGCCCGGCGTCGGGGGCGCGGACGTCGTGGCGCACGTGCAGGGGGCCTTCGCCGTGGGTGAGCGCGCCCAGCACGCGCGGGCCGTTCATCCCGCCGAGCAGCACCGACAGCTGGGTCAGCGTCTCGGTCAGCTCGGCCTCGTCCTTGGGGTACACGGTGATCGGCATGCCGCTGGCGAAACGGTCGGCCCAGTCGGAGTTCAGCGCCCTGGCCGCGGCCGTGCTCCGGACGAAGTCGAAGGCGATCTCGTGGTCGAGGCAGAAACCCCTGACGATCTCGACCGCCTTCTCGGTCTCGTCGGCGCCCACCGACACGTGCACCAGCCAGCCCCGCCTCGGCGGCACGTCGTGGGAGGGGCACAGCCTGATCCACCAGTCGGCCTCGGTCCGCAGCCAGCCCTTCGGCGCGCCCAGCCGGGAGGCGGCGAAGCGCTCGGCGTCGTCGGGCAGCCGCACGGGGTGTTCGAAGAAGACCGGATCGGCGAGGCAGAACCGCTGGTAGTCTTCGGCGATCATCATCGCGGCGGCTCACCCGCAGCCGGGACGAACTCCCTGTTCCTGCGCGCGATGCGCATCCGGTCGCGCTCCCCGGCGAACCTGCCGTCGATGCTGCGCACGGCCGTGGCCCAGTCCCTGACCGTGCGGACCCCGGCGAGCGCCTCGGTCACGAACGGGTCGGACCAGCGCTCCTTGGCCCGGCCCCAGACGACGAACGGGTCCTCGTGCAGAAGATTGCCGACCGCCCCTTCGTATACGGGCATCCAGCGCACTTCTCCGTCCGGCTCCACCTGCATTACCTGAGAATCGTTCGTCTCGGCCAGCGGGTCGGGCGGCATGACGAGTCCGAGATTGTCGGTCGTGTAGACGCGTGTCCTCTCGCCCGCGATGTCCTGCAGCCTTTCGCGTAGCCCGGCGGAAATCAGCCTGGCCATCTGGTCATTGTGCAGAAGCTCTGTTTCGCCGAACTCCACACTGCTGGCCAACCCCGAGGGCGCGGCGGCGTTGAACGTAATGCTGGACAGGCTCGAATAGCGTCCGGCAATGACCCGGGTGAATTCCTCGACCTGGTCGTAGTTGCTGCGCACCACGACGCATTCGACGGTGAAGTTGAGTGCCTTCAGCCCTTCGTGCGCCCTTCTGGCCGAGGCGGTGTCGAGCAGGTCGAGCGCCTTCATGGCCCGGTCGAACGATCCGGCCCTGCCCCTGATCCGGTCGTGCATGGTGGAGGTAGCGCCGTCGACGCTCACCGTGACCTGGTTGAACACCTCGGCCAGGCGGTCGGGCATGGTGGTGTCGAACACCCAGCCGCTGGTGTAGATGCAGGTGCCGATCCCGGCGGCGTTGAGCCTGCCCGCGATGTCGAAGATGCCCTTGATGATGAGCGGCTCGCCGCCGGCCAGCGAGACCACCCTGGGCCTGAGCTCGACGAAGGCGTCGGTGACCCGCATCATCTCCTCGTGGCGCAGCTGCCGCGAGGGGCGCCTGCCCGACTCGGAGTAGCAGTGAACACACCTCAGCGGGCACGCGTACGTGGTGTCCCAGATGATGATCTCCGGACCGGTGCGGACGTCCATGAATCCTCCTGGAGCCGGAGTATCCGATGTTCACTGCCGCAATACACGCAAGCACCGCAGCGGGAAAGACTCAATACCTTTTCCCGAACGAATCCAATAAAGGTATAGCCAGATTCGCGGCCGAGCAGGAGTAGTGCATGGGTGCCGGGCGGGCGGATGTTGGCTTTCGCGGCTTTACCGGCCACCCGGAAGGGCGGCGTTCCGTGACGGGAGGGAAACAATCTGAAGACGATTCCGCGATCTGGTCAAATATGTAGTCAGCCGGTGACGGATAGCCGATCCCATTTCGGGCCGGACTCGAATGGCCGCGTATATGGGAAAGGCGGGCGGCCCGGCCGCCCGCCTCCCGCGCTCAGGCCGGCTCGCTCGACATGTCCATCCAGGCGACCTCCCACAGATGGCCGTCGAGGTCCTGGAAGCTGCGCGTGTACATGAAACCCCTGTCGTCCGGGTCGTTCGACGGCTGCCCTCCGGCCGCCAGCGCGGCGTCGGCGACCTCGTCCACGCGCTGCCTGCTCTCCAGTCCCAGGGCGACGATCACCTCGGCCGTGCCCGAGGTGTCGGCGATCCGCTTCGTGGTGAACGTGCTGAAGAACGGCTCGACCAGCAACATCGCGAAGATGTCGTCGCCGATGACCATGCAGGTGGCGTTCTCGTCGGTGAAGTCCGGATTGAAGGAGAAGCCGAGCGCGGTGAAGAAGGCGACCGAGCGCTGGAGGTCCTTGACCGGCAGATTGACGAATATCTTCGTCCCCATGGCGACATCTCGATTCTGAGTCGTTGAAGCGTGCCGGGGCATCCTTCCCGCGACCGCCGCCGACCATGCGTCGCAGGTCAGCGGGGTGCTTGGGACGCCGGTCCAAAACTCGGAGGCGCGTGTTGGACGCTGCGACGTAGCCTGACGGACCTGGTGCCCAAGAGGCTGGGGCGCCAGGTCTACGAGCGAGGAGTGTGTCGTCCATGCAGGTGTACGTGTCGATCGACATGGAGGGTGTGGCCGGGGTCGCGACCGCGGACCAGGTGATCAGGGGCGGCCACGGCTTCCCCGCCGCCCAGCGGCTGATGACGGGCGAGGCCAACGCCGCCATCGCCGGGGCCTTCGACGCCGGTGCCACCGCCGTACTGGTCAACGACAGTCACGGCACCATGGACAACCTCATCCACGAGGATCTCGACCCCAGGGCCAGGCTGCTGTTCGGCCAGCCCAAGCTGGACTGCATGGCCGAAGGGCTCAGCGCCGAGCACGACGTGGCGCTGTTCCTCGGCTATCACGCCGCCGCCGGGGAGCCGGGCGTGCTCGCCCACACCTACTCCTCGCATTTCGCCGAGATCAGGCTGAACGGCGTGCCGGTCTCCGAGGCCGAGGTCAACGCGTTGCAGGCGGCGGTCGTCGGCGTGCCGGTCGGGCTGGTGACGGGTGACGACGTCATCTGCCGGACGATCGAGTCCCGGATGCCCGGCACGCGCACGGTCGAGGTGAAGACCTCGCACGGCTTCTTCGCCGCCGACAGCCTCGCGCCGTCCGCGGCACGCGAGCTGATCAGGGCGGCCGCGGCCGAGGCCGTCGCGGCGGCGGGCACGCTGACCCAGGTGCCGATCCCCGCCGAACTACGCCTGGAGATCGACATGCCGAGCCCCGCCGCGACCGAGATGGGCGCCCTGATCCCGACCTTCACCCGCACCGGCGACCGCACCCTGGAAGGCGTGTGCGCCGACCCGCGCGAGGTCCTGGCCGTCATCACCATCTGCTCCCACCTCGCCGCCGCCGCGGCCCGCGCCCGCCCGACCGTGTAGGACGCGGGGCCGCCCGGCGGGGCCGGGGCGTGTCAGCGGCCCCGGTAGGCCGTGAGGAACACCTGGACACCCTCGGTGGCGAAGCTGTCGAGGGCGTCGGGGGTGTGGCCCGCCTCGTCGCCGTAGAACATCGCGCGGTCGAGCGGCGCCCCGACCACGAGGAAGGCGAAGTGCCGCGCCGCCATGTCCGGGTCGCACGCTCGCAGCAGGCCCCTGGCGCTGAGATCGGCGAAGGCTGCGGCCAGGGCGGCGAGCGTGCGTTCGGGTGCGCGGCGGTGGTAGGCGCGGGCCACGTCGGGGAAGCGCCCGGCCTCGGCGACCAGCAGGCGGCGCAGCCGCAGGCCCTCGGGCTGCAGCACCGCGGCGACATAGCGGCGTGCCAGCTCGCCGAGATCGGTCTCCAGGTCCTCCGGGTCGCCGGTGGCGGCGAGTGTGGCCGTGGCGTGCTCGACGAACGCGCCGACCCGGTCGGTGGCGCCCAGCACGATCTCGCCGAACAACTGCTCCTTGTCGGCGAAGTTCTTGTACACCGTCTGCTTGGACACCGAGGCGATGGCCGCGATCTCGTCCATGCTGGTGCCCTGGTAGCCCTTGCTCAGAAACAGCCCGGCCGCCGCCTCGACGATCGCCCTGCGCTTGAGCGCCGAGCGCCCCTCCTGCTCCGCCATGTGGCTCCTCTCGCCTCGCCTCGCATGGTACTGGACGGGTCAGTACTCGCGTGAGTACTGTACCGCTCAGTACTCATCTCGATGGAGCAGATCCGGAGCAGCCATGCGATTTCGCACCACACTTCTGCTGAACGGCAAGAGCGCGACCGGCATCGAGGTCCCCGAGGACGTCGTCACCGCACTCGGCTCGGGCAAACGACCCGCCGTCCACGTCACGATCAACGGGTACGGCTACCGCTCCACCGTCGCCGTCATGGGCGGAAAGTACATGCTGCCGGTCAGTGTCGAGCACCGGGCCGGTGCCGGAGTCGCCGCGGGGGAGGAGGTCGAGGTCGAGCTGCGGCCCGACGCCGAGCCCCGCGAGGTCGAGGTGCCCGCCGACCTGGCCGAGGCGCTGGCCGGGGACGAGGCGGCCTCGGCGTTCTTCGACGGCCTGTCCTACAGCAGGAAGCGCTGGCACGTGCTGCGGGTCGAAGGCGCCAAGAAGCCGGAGACCAGGCAACGCCGTGTCACCGAGGCCGTCGCCGCCCTGCGCGAAGGCCGCCTGCAGCCCTGAACCCGCCTGCGACCGGCACGACGTCCGAATACCGCCAGGCCCGGCTCCCGCGTCGGGGCCACGATGCGAGAGGACGACTCGTACCGGACGACGCAGACGGAGGCGACCCCGCATGGACCGGACCGCACTGGCGGCCGAGCTCGACGAGCACGGCTGCGCCCTGACCCCGCAGCTACTCACACCGGGTGAATGCAGCGAGATCGCCGCCCTGTACGACGACACACGGCGTTTCCGTGCGACGATCGACATGGCCAGATACCGCTTCGGCGCCGGCCAGTACCGCTATTTCGACCGCCCGCTCCCCGCTGTCGTGCAGGACCTGCGCGAGAGGTTCTATCCCCTGCTGCTCCCCGTCGCGCGCTCGTGGGCCCAGCGCCTCGGCCGTCCCGCCCCCTGGCCGGACACCCTGGCCGAATGGCTGGCGATGTGCCACGAGGCCGGGCAGCGCCGTTCGACGCCCATCCTGCTGCGCTACGGGCGCGACGACTGGAACGCCCTGCACCAGGACCTGTACGGCGACCTGGTCTTCCCCTTGCAGGTCGTCATCGGCCTCGACCGGCCGGGCGCCGACTACGAGGGCGGCGCCTTCCTCATGGTCGAACAGCGTCCCCGGGCTCAGTCGAGGGGCCGGTCGGTGTCGCTGCCGCAAGGGCACGGCCTGGTGTTCACCACGCGCGACCGGCCCGTGCGATCGGCCCGGGGGTGGTCGGCCTCGCCCGTGCGGCACGGGGTCAGCACGGTGCTGTCCGGACGTCGTCACACGCTCGGGCTGGTCTTCCACGACGCGACATGAGGCGGGCCGCGCGCCCGTCACCTGTGATCGGCAGGCTCGCCCGGGCGCGAGAGGGTCCCGAAGAAGATCAGCATCACGGCGGCCGGGTAGAGCAGGACGGTCGCGGCGGAGGCGAGTACCAGCCAGGCGGCCATCGGCTGTGCGGGGTCGCCGACGGTCATGGCCAGGACGCAGACGGCGAAGGCCGCCATGGTCAGGCAGGCGGCTGTGTGGCAGCCGAGCCGTACCCGCAGGATGCGCCCGCCGACGTCATGTGGGCGGGTCAGGACGACGCCGAGCAGGGCGGTGAGCATCAGGGTGCTGAGCAGCGGTGCGGTGAGCGAGGGCAGTTCCGGGCCGTTCCATCCGCCGGCGTAGGTGAGGGTGTTGAGGAGGTTGTAGGTGTAGGCGGGGTAGTAGAGCGCGCCGACGACTCCGACGCAGTAGGCGACGTGGCGCATGACGCGTTCGAGCAGGGGGCTGTGCCAGGTGTCGAACACCTCGACGGTCCAGCTGAGCGCGATGTAGGCGCACACCGCCGAGGAGCCGAACATGCCCACCGGCACGAGGGAGACCACGAAGGCGCGGGCGCAGTCGAGTTCGGCGGGTACCAGGCAGAACAGCAGTGCGCACAGGGCCTGCTGGAACATGGTGATGACCAGGTACATGACCAGGACCGGTCGGCGGGGGTTGTCCGGGCCCTGGGACAGCACGGTGATGAGGATCACGAGCAGCAGGCCGGTGATCAGCCCGGACCAGCCGGAGAAGGAGGGGGAGGCCCACTGCGGCAGGAACTGGTAGTGCGGGCAGGCCGTCATCGCGGGCCGTTCAGAACTCGGCCTGTCTGCGGCGGGGTCTGGGCAGGGTGCGTTGCAGCGAGAGCAGGGCGAGCGAGGGCATCAGCACGCAGGCGAACAGCGTCAGGTACACGCTCCACGCGGGCACGCCCGGTGTCCAGGCGTGCTCGGGCAGCGCGCACACCACGACGAAGGTGACGACGGCTCCCATGCCGGCCGCCGTGGTGGTGTAGGAGCTCTGGCGCAGCACCGCGTTGCGGCGTACCGCGCCCTTGGGCCTGGTCCGGGCCACTCCGGCCATGAGCAGCAGGAAGACCGCGACGATCGCTGTCAGGGTGATGGTGGGCGGGCGCGGCCCCCGCCAGGCGGCCACGACGGCGAGCATGTCGAGGAAGCGCAGCGCCCACAGCGCGAGCAGGGCGAAGGCGACGATCTCGGTGAGGTAGACCAGGAGTCTGCCGAGTCGTTGCAGCTCGGCGGCGCCGCCTTCGAAGATCTCCAGCAGGAGCACGATGCCGTTCCAGATGGCCATGGTGCCGATCTCCAGCATCGCGAACGCCGCCATGCCCTCGATGTGCGAGCGTACGCACACGTCTTCGCCCGAGACGATGCCGAACAGCAGGCTGGCCAGGCCGAGGACGAACAGGGCCACGGCGAACAGGGTCAGGGCCGCGACGCGGCGCCCGCCGCCGTTGTCCTGGGTGAGCAGGGTGACGATGACGGCGAGGACCAGGCCCGCGCCCACTCCCGCGTAGGTGGAGAAGGACTCGGCCGCGGAGAAGAAGCTCCACCGGGCGCCTTCGCAGATGTCCATCGGCCCCCTCATTGTCGCTCTGTGTGAACGACAGTAGGTCGCGTAACGCACTTACCTGCAGTTACTTGATGGCTACGCATAGCTGACCACCTCTATGGTCGCGGAGTGTGACGGGGGAGGATGGCGCACGTCACCCCCGGCGAAAGGCGAGTCGACGATGACCGACCTGCTCACCAGGAAGCTCAGCCTGCGCTTCCGCAAACTCGACATGGACGGCGACGGTTTCATCACCAGAAAGGACTTCGAGGTGCTGGCCGGACGGCTGTGCCATGCGGTGCGCCCGGACGCCGGGGCCCAGGCGACGATCGTGGCGGGATACCAGCGGATCTGGCACGTGCTGTCGCTCAACGCCGACATCGACTACGACGGGCGCATCGACGCCCGCGAGTTCGAGGCGGCCATGCGCGCGGGCATCCTGGCCGACGAGCGCATGTTCGAGGAGACCATCCTGCAGTTGGCGGCGACGGTGACGCGCTCGCTCGACGCCGACGGCGACGGGGTGCTGAGCTTCCCCGAGTTCGAGCGGATGACATCGGCACTCGGCGTCGACACCGAAGACGCCGAGGAGGCCTTCGACCGGCTCGACCGCGACGGCAGCGGCACCCTGTCGCCCGACGAGATCGTCTCCGGCTACCGGCAGTTCTATCTCAGCGACAACTCCCGCTCCGACGGCAACTGGCTGTTCGGCAGCTGAGAGCCGCCTCCCACCCACCCGCCCCGAGTACGCTGAAGCGCAGGCACGCGGGCGGAGGGAACGGTGTGAGCGAAGCGCTCCTGGGTGAGCACCGGGGCGACCTGACCGCCTACTGCTACCGCATGCTGGGCTCGCCTTTCGAGGCGGAGGACGCGGTGCAGGAGACGATGCTGCGCGCCTGGCGGGCCTACGACGGGTTCGACGAGGCCAAGGGGAGCATGCGGGCCTGGCTGTTCAGGATCGCGACGAACATCTGTCTCGACATGCTGAAAGGGCCGCAGCGCCGGGCCAGGGCGATGGACATGGGGCCGGCCGCGGCGGCGGGCAGCACGTTCGGGATGCCGCTGCCCGACGAGGCGTGGGTGCTGCCGACGCCGCTCGACCCGGCCTCGGAGGTCGTCAGGCGCGAGACGATCGGGCTGGCGTTCGTGGCGGCGTTGCAGCGGCTGGCGCCCAGACAGCGGGCGGTGCTGATCCTGCGCGAGGTGTTGTGCTGGCGGGCCGCCGAGGTGGCCGACCTGCTCGGCACCACGGTGGCCTCGGTCAACAGCGCCCTGCAGCGGGCCAGGGCCGTGCTGCGCGAGCACGCGCCGAGCCCGGCGGAGCCGTACCAGCCGTTGGACGCGGCGCAGCGTGACCTGCTGGCCAGGTACGTCGACGCGTTCGAGCGGTTCGACGTCGGCGCGCTGGTGGCGTTGCTGCACGAGGACGCGACGATGACGATGCCGCCTTTCGGCTGGTGGATCAGCGGCAGGGCGGACATGGAGGTGATCTGGCGGGCCTCCGGCGGGCCGTGCGCGGGGTCGCGCCTGGTGCCGGTCGAGGCCAGCGGGCTGCCCGCGTTCGGGCACTACCTGCCCGACGGCAGGGGCGGGCACCGGCTGTTCGCCCTGGTGGTGGTGGAGATCGCGGACGGCCTCATCGCCGCTCTGACGTCCTATCTGGAAAATCCTCGATTGTTCGCTCTTTTCGGCCTGCACGGCGATGAGTTGCCGCCTCCCGTCTCGTATGACCGGTAGACACCTACCGCGTCACCGAGAGGAACCATCCGTCATGACCCACCTCATCGACGTCAACGGCGTGCCCACCTGGTACGGCGAGCACGGCTCCGGCGAACCGCTGGTCCTGCTGCACGGCGGCTTCAGCGACGCGAGGGACTTCGCGGGCAACCTGGCCGCACTCGCCGACCGTTTCACCGTCTACACCCCCGAACGCCGGGGACACGGCCACACGCCCGACGTGCCCGGCCCGATCACCGTCGATCTCATGGCCGACGACACGATCGCCTTCCTCGACCAGGTCGTCGGCGGCCCCGCACGCCTGGCCGGGTACAGCTCGGGCGCGATGGTGGCGCTGGCGGTCGCCGTGCGCAGGCCCGACCTGGTGGAGAGGCTGGTGCTGGTCAGCGGGGCCTTCGGCGCTGAGGGATGGATGTTCGCGCCTTCGGGGGAGGGCGAGATGCCCGAGCACGTGGTCGCCGCCTACGCCGAGGTCTCGCCCGACGGGCGCGAGCACTTCCCCGTCGTCGTCGCCAAGGTCGTGGCCGGCGTCGCGGCGGGCGGGGCGGTGGCCACGCCCGACCAGCTCGCGGCGATCGCCGTACGCACCCTGGTCGTGGCCGCCGACGACGACATCGTGCACCTGGAGCACACGCTGGCGATGTACCGGGCGATCCCGGCGTCCGAGCTGGCCGTCGTGCCCGGCACCTCGCACGTGCTGCTGCACGAGAAGCCCGATCTCTGCGCCCGGCTGGTCGGCGAGTTCCTGACCGGTGAGGCCACGCCGACCTACATCCCGATCCGGCGGGCCGCTCAGGTGACGAGCGTCTGACGGGGTGAGCGGCCGTAGGCCCGGCGGTAGGCGGCGGCGAAGCGGCCCTGGTGGTCGAAGCCCCAGCGCAGTGCGATGCCGGTGACCGAGTCGCCGCGCCCGGCGTCGGCCGCGACCAGCTCACGGTGCGCGCCTTCGAGCCTGGCCCGGCGCAGGTACGCCGTCGGCGTCGTGTCCAGGTGGCGGCGGAAGGCCAGCTGCAGGGCCCGGGGCGTCACGTGCGCCGCCTCGGCGATCTCGCTCAGGCCGATCGGCCGTGCGGCGTGCGCGTCGATGAAGTCGAGTGCGCGCTGCAGCGAGGCGGGCGAGGCCGCCGCCTGCTCGTCGCCGGGCCCGCGCAGCACCGTGTTGGGGAAGGTGATGAGCAGGCTCGCCCCCAGCATCCGGGCGGCGCTGTCGAGCAGCATCGGATGGGCGCGCGACTCCGGATCGCTCAGGTAGTGGTCGGTCAGGAACCCGGCCAGCCCCGCGCACCGCCTGGCCGTGGCCGCCGAGATCGGCCGGTACCCGGTGAAGCGGGGCGGCCCGCCGCTCCCGCCGGGCGTGTCGGCGGCCAGGTCGGTGAGCACGGCCTGGTCGATGCTCAGCAGCTGCACACTGACCCGGTCGCAGCGCACGGTGTAGGGCCGGTCGGGCGCGGCGACCAGGAACACGTCGCCCGGCTCGGCGCTGATGCTCTCGCCCGCGGTGTCACGCTCGATGCGTCCTTCGAGCACGTGGGCGAGCACGAGCCTGCCGGGCGGCTCGGCGTGGTGCTCGACGGCCGCGTCGAGCGTCACGGTCGAGGTGCTGAGCCTGGCGGATTCGACCGGGCCGAACCATCCGCCGCCTCGGGGGATCGACGTTGTCGGCTGTCCTGACATCGGCTTGCCCTTTCGTGTGGCGTACGGGCACGGAGTGTCACGGGGGTAACGCGTACGGCGATGCTCTCGTCTGTGGAAGGTCGGCTACCCACCGCGTGAGGGGGAAAACAGGGGCGCGTCCTTCGTTTCGTGGCTACTGGGGGCCTTCCTGTTCGCGTGACGGCTTTCGAGGGGCGGCGGGACGCGGCGACACTGGTGACGAAGCCCCTGATCGGGCACGCCCAGGCGAGCATCCGAGCCCTGGGAGGACCTCCAGGATGACGACCGACACCACCGCACTCGTCCTACGTTTCTCCTGCCGCGTCGTCGGCGGGCGCCCGGGATGGGTGACCGTCCGGGCCTCCGGAGAGCTCGACTCGCTCACCGCCCCCCTGCTCGCGGGCGTGCTGCAGCCGCATCTGCGCGACCGAGTGGCCGTCGACCTGGCGCGGGTGGACTTCATCGACTGCGCCGGGCTGCGGGTGCTGGTCCGTGCGCTGCAGTGCGCGCCGGAGTTCCGGCTGATCTCGCCCAGCAGGGCCGTACGCCGGTTGATCTCGCTCGTCGGGGCCGACTTCGGCTGACGGGAATCCGCATCGCACCGTGATGACCTGGGCATATCCGTTGATGAAGATCCAGCTGTGACCCTTTGCGGTCGGGCTCATCCATATTCGGGGGATACGCATGAAACAAGGACGCTCCATGTCGTCCTGGTCCGCGCGGCGGACTCTGGCAGGGGCACTGGCGGCCTGTGCCGTCGTGGCGGGGGCCGTCGCAACGGCGCCGTCGGCCTCGGCCTCCACACTCGTCGACGAGACGTTCGCCGGTGCCTCACTGTCCAACCCGGCGGTCTGGAAGGCGGCCAGCCCCGCCGGAGGCCAGGACCGGCCGTGCCTGACGGCGGCCTCGGTCCAGGTGGCGCTGCCGGGGATCGGCGCGTGTCTGCAGGGCCAGGCCGACCAGCCGGGCGAAGGCGTCTTCCGGCTGACGGACGCCTCCTTCTACAACGCGGGCGCCCTGCTGCTGAACAAGGCGATTCCCTCGAACAGGGGCCTGACGTTCGAGTTCGACACCTACCAGTGGGGCGGCACCAGCCTGACCGACAAGGCGGGCACCCGCTGGGCCGACGGCATCTCCTTCTACGTGCTCGACGGCGCGCAGACCGACCTCACGCCCGGCGAGGTCGGCGGCGCGCTCGGGTACAAGGGGCTCAAGGGCGCCTTCGTCGGCGTCGGCTTCGACACCTTCGGCAACTTCTCCACCGGCATCGGCGGCTCGGGCGGCCCCGGCCTCAGGCCCGAGTCGGTCGTCGTACGCGGCTCGGAGTCGAGCGGGTACGGATACATCGAGGGCAAGAGCCTCGACCTGGCAGGCGGCCAGGAGCTCGGTGCGGCCAAGCGGCCCTCCTCCAAGCGGCACGTGGTCATCGACATCACGCCCAAGCGCCTGATGAACGTCTTCATCAGGTTCGCCGACGGTGCTCCGCTCGTCCCCATGGTCGAGGGGCTCGACCTGACGAAGCTGCCCAACCAGGCGCCGCTGCCCGACACCATCAAGGTAGGCTGGGCGGCGTCGTCGGGCGCGGCGAGCGACTTCCACGAGATCAGCGGCTTCAAGGCGCGCACGCTCGACGCCGACGCCGCACTCGCCATCTCCAACGACGGCCCCTGGCAGGCGGGCGCGACGGGCTCGTACACGCTGGACGTCTCGGCGTCGGAGCGGTTCGGGTTCATCGACGACCCGCTGAAGCTGGAGTTCGACGTCCCGGCGGGCCTCACGCCGAGCGCCGCCGCCGGTGACGGCTGGACGTGTGCGGTGCAGGGGCAGAAGGTCACCTGTGACCGCCCGGCCGGGTCCATCGCGCCCGGCACGCACGCGCCGCCGGTCAAGGTCGAGGTGGCCGTGGCCAAGGACACGACCGGCACCGTGACCGCCACGGGTACGGTCACCCAGGTGTCGACGGTCTCGGGCGGCATCGAGGTCAACCCCGAGGACAACGTGGCCACCAGCGACGCCCAGGTGACGGCCCCGCCGCTGCCCGGTCCCGACCTGAGCCAGACCGTCGGCGGTGACACCACGCTGGTCCCCGGCACGTCCGGCACGGTCACGGTGACGACCGTGAACGCCGAGGGCTCCGGCCCGACGACCGGCCCGATCACCTCGACCTACACCGTGCCCGACGCCCTGCAGATCACCGGCGCCGGCGGCGACGGCTGGACCTGCACCGTGCTCGGCCAGACCGTCACCTGCACCCGCACCGACCCCCTGCCCGGCGGCCAGTCCGCACCTCCGGTCACGATCGGCGTCACCCTGCCCGCCGACGCGCCCGCCGGAGCGCTGACCGCCACCGCCACGGTCGACACGACCGGCGACACCGACCCGACCAACAACACCACCATCGGCACCATCGGCGTCAGCGCCCCCGACGGGCAACTGTCGGTCAAGCTCACCTCCACGCCCAGCCCGTACACGCCGGGCAAGCCGTTCACCTACCTGCTCACCGTCGCCAACACCGGCACCATCGGCGTCAGCGGCGCCAAGCTGACCGCCGACTGGCCCATGCCGTGGGAGCGCGTCAAGTGGACCTGCACCAGCACCGGCGGCGCCTGCCCGGCCGCGAGCGGCGTCGGTGACCTCGACCAGCTCATCGCGCTCAGCGCCGGAGGCACGATGACCTTCAAGATCACCTGCCTCATGCCCAAGCACGCCGCCGACGCCTACACCGCCACCGCCGCCCTCCAGGCCAACGGCACCAACTGCACCCAGGCCTGCCAGGTGAGCGACACCAACGCGCTCGCTCTGCGCACGCCGTGACACCGGGGGCGCGACGCCGCACCGGCGTCGCGCCCCATCGGGCCGCGGGTGTGGGAGGCTGGAGCATGCGCGTGCTGGTGACAGGCGGATCGGGCGACGTGGCCACCATGGTGCTGCCCTACCTCGCCGGACGACATGACATCCGTGTGCTCGACCCGCGACCGCCCGCCGACGGCGTCGAGCACGTCCAGGGCGGTGTGACCGACCCGGAGGCGCTGGCCAGGGCCGCCCGCGACCAGGACGCCCTGCTCTATCTGGCGATGGGACCCAAGCACGGCAGCCCCGCCGACCCGGCCTGGGCCGCCGCCCACTTCGCGGTCAATGTGACCGGCCCGTACCTCACCCTGAAGGCCTGCGCGCTGGCGGGTGTGCGGCGAGTGGTCTACGCCAGCAGCATGTCGGTCTTCCACGACTACGCCTCCCGCGACTACGGCACCGGCCCCCAGCCGGACGCCATGGACCCCTACGGCCTGACCAAGCGCCTGGGCGAGCAGGTGTTCGAGGCGGGCGCCCGCGAGCACGGCCTGCCGGTCACCGCGTTGCGCCTGGTCGCGCCGGTGCCGGACGAGGAGTGGCCCGGCTACCGCGGCGTGCACGGCAGCGGCGCGACGGCGGCGTCGGACGTGGCGGCCGCCTTCCTGGCCGCGCTCGACAGGGACGAGCCCGGTTTCGCCGCCTACACGATCGCGGGCGACCACGAACGCCGCGTCCTGGACTGGACCCCGGCCCACACCGACCTCGGCTGGGAGCCGAAGGCCAGGCGAGGCCCGTCGGCTTAGTGCCCGGCCGCGGGGCAGGACGTGGCGCGTGCGGGCACGGTGCCGTTGAGCAGGAAGCCCTCGACCACCCCGGTGACGCAGGCTCCGCCCGCCGGATAGGCCCCGTGCAGATCGCCCTGGTAGGTGAGCCGCACGGCCGTCCGCAGCATCCCGGCCAGTGCCGTCGCCCCGGCGGCGGGTGCGGCCAGGTCGTGTGCGGAGTTGATCACGAGGATCGGCGAGGCGCCCCGGTGGTCGACCCTGGAGCCCTCGGGGTCGACCGGCACCGGCCAGACCGAGCACACGGGCACCATGAACCCCGAGGCCGTGCTGAACGGCCCGAACACCGGCGACACCCGCGTGAGCCCGGCCTCGGCCGAGGCCAGGCCGGCGACCGGCACGCGCTTCCTGTCCAGGCAGTACACGGCGTTGTTGTACAGCGAGGAGGTGTGCACGCTGGTGAGGTCGGAGTAGCGGCCCTTGGCGTCCCTGCCGGTGTAGGCGTCGGCCACCGCCAGCAGCAGTTCGCCCTCTCCCTTGATCGCCCCGGCGAGCACCGTCTCCAGGTCCTCGTAGGCGTCGGGCACCAGGGCGATCTCCAGGGCGGCGCGGGCGAGCCCGGCCGAGAGCTCCCGGCCGCCGACCTTGATCGGCCGCTCGCCCAGCCGCTCGAACAGACCCCGGACGGCGGCGTCGGCGCTCGCCACGTCCTTGCCGAGCGCGCAGCCGCCCTTGACGCAGGCGGCGAGGAAGTCCTCGTACGCCTTCTGTCCGGCCGCGGCGACCTCCCTGCTGACCTCCAGCGAGCCCTGGCGCGGGTCGAGCGCCGCGTCCAGCACCATACGGCCGACGCGCTGCGGGAACAGCGTGGCATAGACGCCGCCGAGCACACTGCCGTAGGACAGGGCGTAGTAGTTCAGCCTGTCCTGGCCGAGCGCCGCCCTGATCCGGTCGAGGTCGCGCGCCGTGTCGGCGGTGCCGGTGTGCGGCAGGTAGCGTCCGGATTTTCGGGCGCACCCGTCGGCGAACGTCCTGGCCGCGCGCAGCAGGGCGGCCTTGCCCGCACGGTCCTGGAGCCCTGGCCTGACGGCGAACAGGCGGTCGGTCTGCCGGTCGGACAGGCAGGCCACGGGAATGGTCGAGCCGGAGCCGCGCGGGTCGAAGCCGATCAGGTCGTGGCTCTGGCGCAGCGCGGCGAAACGCGAGTGCTGCAGGGCCAGGTTCAGCACGCCCCTGCCGCCGCCGCCGAAGTTGAGCACGATCGAGCTCTTGCGCTTGCCCGTCGCCTTCGCCCGGACCAGGGCGACCTGGATGCGTTCGCCCGACGGCCTGGCGTGGTCGAGCGGCACGCTCAGCCTGCCGCAGTCCAGGCCCGTGACGGGCACGCTCGGCGGCAGGTCCGTGCACGGGCCCCAGGCGATGGCGGGAGCGGGCGCGGCCTGTGCCGTACCCGTGAGGAGGAAGGCGGCGGCCAGGGCCGCCGCGGTGAGGGGGCTGACGGTTTTCGATGCCATGATCCGAGCCTTCCAGTGGGATTCGCCCGGTTCGTCGTGTGCGGGGACGAACTCGCGCGGGGCCGCTCATGCCCGTGAGGTACGCCCCTGGGCGTACCTCCGATCACCTTCGGTCGGAGGGGACGACCAGGCCGCACTCGTAGGCGATGATCACCAGCTGGGCGCGGTCGTGCGCGCCGAGCTTGGCCAGCATGCGGCGGATGTGGGTCTTGATCGTGGCCATGCCGACGCCGATCGCGTCGGCGATCTCCTGGTTGGCCAGGCCGCGCGCCACCAGCAGCAGCACCTCGCGCTCGCGGTGGGTGAGCCCGGCCAGGTCGGCCAGCGGCGGCACGCCGGGGTCCAGGCGTCTGGCGAACTCGGCGATGAGCCGCCTGGTGACGACCGGCGACAGCTGGGCCTGGCCCTCGCCGACCACGCGCAGCGCGGCCAGCAGCTCCTCCGGCGGCGTGTCCTTGAGCAGGAAGCCGCTGGCACCCGCCCGCAGTGCGGCGTACACGTACTCGTCGAGGTCGAAGGAGGTGAGCACGAGCACGCGCGTGCCCGAGGTGAGCGGCGAGGCGCAGATGCGCTCGGTGGCATCGAGGCCGCTCTGCCCCGGCATCCGCACGTCCATGAGCACGATGTCGGGCCGCAGCTTCTCGGCCAGCGCCACCGCCTGCGCGCCGTCGGCCGCCTCGCCGACCGTGACCAGGTCGGGCGAGCTGTCGATGAGCATCCTGAACGCCACCCGCAGCAGTTCCTCGTCGTCGGCGACCAGCACGGTGCGCCGCTCCATCACGCCTCCCGCACCGGCAGCACGGCATGCACGACGAAGCCGCCCCCGGCGTGCGGACCGGCGGCCAGCGTGCCGCCCAGCAGCGAGACGCGCTCGCGCATCCCGGCCAGGCCGTGCCCGCCCCGAGGCGCAACGCGCGTGCGCGCCGCGGTGTCGCCCGGCCCCTCGTCGTGCACGCGGACGTCGAGGCCGCCGCGCTCGTCGGCCTCGACGCGGACCAGGCATCGGGTGGGGGCGGCGTGCTTGACCACGTTCGTGAGCCCTTCCTGGACCAGCCGGTAGACGGTGATGCCCACCGCGTCGGGCGCCCTGAGCCCGGAGGCGACGCGCAGGTCGACCTCGACCCCGGCCTCACGTGCCTGCTCGGCCAGGTCGCCGAGCGAGGCCAGGCCGGGCACGCCGGGCGCGTGCCGCGTTCCGGCGCCGTCGCGGCGCAGGTCGCCGAGCAGGTGGCGCATGTCGGCCAGGCCCGCCCTGCCGCTCTCCTCGATGACGGCCAGCGCCCTTCCGGCCTCCTCCGGATTGCTTCCGGCCAGGTGCCTGGCCACCGAGGCGCGTACGGTGATGACGCTCATCCGGTGGGCGAGGCTGTCGTGCAGGTCGCGGGCGATGCGCAGCCGTTCGCGCAGCACGGCCTCGTCCGCCGCCTGGGCCGCCAGACGCATCGCCTGGATGCGCCGCTCGCGCAGCGAAAGCCCGGTCACCCACTCGGCGACGAGCACCATCCAGAAGAACGCGACGACCAGGGCCGCCCCGCCCTCGGGTTCCGGCCCGTAGGCCACACCGGCGCCGATCCCGGCCAGCGCCAGGACGAGCGCGCCCACGCCCAGCGCCCGCCGCTCCAGCTTGGCCACCGAGTAGACGGCGATCCCGATGGCCATCGGCTGGTACCAGAAGTACGGCTCGATGTCCTGGACGGGCTGCGGTGCGCCCACCGCGAGCGAGGCCACCGCCACGCCCGTCACCACCGCGAACACCGGCACCGGCCACCGCCTGCGCACGACCAGCGGCCCGAGCGCCCCCAGGACGTACGGCAGCGCCTCGGCGTCCCCCTTCAGCACAGCGGCGACGCACATCACCCCGCCCAGCAGGGCGATCGCCACGGCGTCGACGGCGGGCCGCCTGCCGGGCGCCACCCGCCCGACCAGCAGCAGCGGCTTGTCCTCCATGCTCGGACGCTATCGCCGCAGGCCGGGGCCGCGAATCAGCCGAAAGTAGCTATCGCGGGTCGGCGAGGCCGCGCAGGAAGTCCCGCTGGCCGCTCAGGAAGCCGTCGGCGAACAGCGACCTGGGCGCGGCCAGCCCGACCACGAGGGTCAGGAACTCGGAGTCGTCCACCGCTATGTGGAGCATCGCGTGGGAGGCGTCGGGAAGGCGCGTCACGCGCAGCAGTCCGCCGCCGCCGAGCTTGTCGCGGTAGACGCGCTCGGTCTCGGCGACGTCGACATTGCGGTCGTGCCCGGCCAGCACCAGCAGGACGGGCATGCGCAGGGCGGCCAGGTCGCCGGTGGCGTCGGCGGTGTGGTTCTTGACGATGAAGCGCCATCGGGCGGCCGTGATCTCGGCCGGGTCGCCGCCGGACGCGAGGTAGTCCTCGTGGGAGGCGCCCTCGCGCAGCAGCCGCCTGGTCGTGTCGCTGCGGGCGATCGCCTGGCGGGTGCGTTCGGCGCTCGCGCCTTCGGCCTTCAGCTCGGCCAGCAGGTTGTAGCGGCCCTGGCGCATCCAGTTGATCGCGGGGGAGACCGCGATGACGAACGCCAGGCCGGGCTCGGCCTGGGCGACCTTGGGCAGTACCCAACCGGCCTGGCTGGCCCCCCACAGCCCGATCCGGCGCGCGTCGATGCCCTGCCTGCCCTTGGCCCAGCGCACGGCCGCGGCCGTCTCGGCGGCGCGGTCGGCCATGCTCTGCTCCAGCCAGTCGGCCGGTTTGTCCCAGGACAGGGAGGCGTAGCCCGCCTTGGCGAGCTCCTCCCAGATCGGCCGGTAGAAGGAGTCGTGCGTGGCGTCGATCCACGTGTCGCCGTGCACGAACACCACCAGCCCGTACGGCCCGCGCCCGCCGGTCGGCCAGGCGAGGACGCCGTTCAGCGGCTGGGCGCCCCCGGTGACGGTGACGCGCTCCTCACGCAGGTCGAACTCGGCCGCGTACACCACCCACAGGCCCGCACCGGCCACGACGAGCACCACGGCCAGCACGGCGACCATCCATCTCCGCATGACACACCCCCAGAACTATCGTTTTCCATACGACCGTACTAGAATTGAACGCATGCGGATAGACGTCCCCACCAGAACCCTCGTCGAGGCCCTCGTCCGGCCGGACGGCACGATCGAGGCCGGCGAGCTCTATGCCGTCGGCGACGCGCTCGGCATGAGCGACCAGCAGGTCAGGTTGTGTGTCAAGCGCCTGGTCGCGGCCGGGGAGCTCACCCAGGAGGGCCGAGGGCGGCAGGCCGTGCTGCGGGCGGGCGAGGGGCTTCGGGCGGCGCTCGCGCCCGATGTGGAGTTCGTCAGGTTCGCCTACCTGCGCGATCGGGGGCTGCTGCCGTGGGACGGCGTGTGGCACCTGGTGGCGTTCGCCGTGCCCGAAACGGCCAGACAGGCCCGCGACGCGCTGCGCGACGCCATCGTGCGGCTGGGCGGAGCCGCCCTGCACGGCGGGCTCTACGTCTCGGCCAACGCCTGGGAGGAGCTCGTCGAGGCCGAGGCGTCCGAGCTCGGCGTGCTCGCCCACCTGACCTTCCTCACCAGCCGTGACCTGCGCGTCGGCGGCACGACCGACCCGAGGCTGCTGGCGGCGGCGCTGTGGCCGCTGGATCGCCTCGCCGAAGGCCACGAACGGCTGGCCGAGCTCGCCGGGCAACGGCTGGCCACGCTCACCGAGGCCGCGCCGGGCCCTTCGCACGCCGAACGGCTGACGGTCGCGGTCGAGCTGGCCACCGCGTTCACCAGGGCGATGGAGCCCGACCCGCTGCTGCCGCCCGAGCTGCTGCCCGACCCGTGGCCCGGCGCGGGGGCCCGCGCCCTCATGGCCGCTTGCTGGGCCGAGCTCGGCCTGACCGGGGAGCGGCCCCGCGTGTTCGGCCTCTACGCCGAGGCGATGCGCCAGGGCGCCGAGCCCGGCCTCACGCCGACTGGCGCAGACCGCCGGACGCGATGAGCACGGCGGCGCCGAGCAGGGCCAGGCCCAGGTTCGCATGCACCTCGTACCCGGCCAGCGCGTCCACCTTCTCGGCCACCAGCCGGTTGAACAGGTTGAGGAACAGGCCGAACACCGGCTGGTGTCCCAGATGGTCGATGGTCCCGCTGACGCCCTGGAGAATCAGGACGATCCCCGTCAGCTGCATGGCTTTGCGCATGCTCCGACGCTAGGAAGCACGGCCGGGGCGAGGCATCGGCCGGAGGGAGCCCCGGCGCCGACCTAGGTCGCGACCGAAGGACATGCGTGCGCGACTTAGGTATGGCCAGGCCGCACGCGCGCTCACACCGGCCGCGACGGTGGGTAAGGTCGGCCTGGTGAGAGCCAACGCGACCCGGCGAAGCCTGCGCGACTGGCTGGTCGACATCGTCATGTTCCTGCTCGCCGCGCTGATGGGGCTCGTCCTCATCGGCATACGCATCGAGGAGGGCACGCTGCCCGCGGGCGGCGTCCTCGCACTCGACCAGCTCGCCGCCGCCGTCGGCTGCGCCGCACTGTGGCTGCGCAGGCGCTGGCCGGTCGGGCTGGCGGTCGCGCTGATCGTCATGTCGACGTTCTCCGAGCTGGTCTCGGGGGCGATGCTGCTGGCGCTGTTCACGGTCGCGGTGCACAGGCCGCTGCGCACGACGGGAGCCGTCTACGCGCTGAGCCTGCTGTCGGCCGTCACCTACTCGCATCTGCGGCCGGAGCCTGAGGTGCCCGGCTATGTGAACGTGGCGCTCGGCGTCGCGATCCAGAGCGCCGTCGTCGGGTGGGGCCTGTTCGTCCAGCATCGGCGTCAGCTCGTGGAGTCGTTGCGCGAGCGCGCGGTCAGGGCGGAGGCCGAGGCGCGGCTGCGGGCCGAACAGGCCCAGCTGCGCGCCCGCGAGGACATCGCCAGGGAGATGCACGACGTGCTCGGCCACCGCCTGTCGCTGCTGAGCGTGCACGCGGGCGCCCTGGAGTTCAGGCCCGACGCCCCCGCCGCCGACATCGCGAACGCCGCCCAGGTCATCAGGCAGAGCGCGCACCAGGCGCTGCAGGACCTGCGCGAGGTGATCGGCGTCCTGCGCGCCCCCGACGGCGAGCTGCCCCAGCCGACCCTGGCCGACGTCAGGCAGCTCGTCGCCGAGTCCGTGCGCGCCGGGATGCATGTCGACCTGCGCACCTCGGTGTCGGCCGAAGCCCCCGAACTGATTGGCCGTACGGCCTACCGGATCGTGCAGGAGGCGCTGACCAACGCACGCAAGCACGCGCCGGGCGGGGCGGTCGCGGTCGAGCTGGCGGGCGGGCCTGGCGAGGGGCTGAGCGTCGAGGTCGCCAACACCGCGCCCGGACGCGAGCTCGCGGCGAGCCCCGGCGCCGGGCAGGGGCTGATCGGCCTGACCGAGCGGGTGACGCTGGCCGACGGGCGGCTGACGCACGGCCCGGCCGAGGGGGGCGGCTGGCGGCTCGCGGCCTGGCTACCCTGGCCGTCATGACCCTTCCCGAGCCCGAGCCGATCGGCGTGCTCATCGTCGACGACGACCCCCTGCTGCGTGCGGGCCTGCGCATGATGCTGGGCGGCGCGCCCGACATCCGCGTCGTCGGCGAGGCGGGCGACGGCGGCGAGGTGCCCGACCTGGTCCGCAGACACGCGCCCGACGTGGTGCTGATGGACATCAGGATGCCCGGCGTCGACGGCCTGGCCGCCACCGAGGCGTTGCGCGCCTCGGCGCACGCGCCCGAGGTGATCGTGCTGACCACGTTCGACGCCGACGAGCACGTCCTGCGGGCGTTGCGGGCGGGCGCGGCCGGGTTCGTGCTCAAGGACACGCCGCCCGCCGAGATCGTCACCGCCGTGCGTCAGGTCGCGGCCGGACTGCCCGTGCTGTCGCCAGCCGTGACCAGACGGCTCATCGCCAGGGTCGCCGACGCGGGCCACGACCTGCGCAGCACCCGGGCCAGAGGGCGGCTCGCCCTGCTCAACGAGCGCGAGCGCGAGGTCGCCGTCGCGGTGGGAGAAGGGCGCTCCAACGCCCAGATCGCGGCCGTGCTGTACCTGAGCGTGCCGACCATCAAGACACACGTGTCGAGCATCCTGACCAAGCTCGGCCTGAACAACCGCGTCCAGATCGCCCTGCTCGTGCACGACGCGGGCCTGCTGCCGGACGCGGGGGAGTAGGCGCGGCGCTCACCGCTCGGCGAAGGCGTCGACGGCCTCCATCAGGGCCGTGCGCATCGTGGCGCTGCCCGTGTGCCCGGAGTCGCCGATCACCACGAGCCTGGCGTCCGGCCAGGCCTGGGCCAGCTCCCACGCGGTGCCGACGGGCGAGCCCATGTCGAGGCGGCCGTGCACGAGCACACCCGGGATACCGGCCAGCCTGCCCGCCTCGCGCAGCAGCACGCCGTCCTCCAGCCAGGCGGCGTTGGCGAAGTACCGTGTGGTGATCCGGACGAAGGCCAGCGCCGCGTCCGGCGGCCTGTCGCCGTAGGCGCCCGGGTTGCCGTTGCTCTCCTGGGAGATGACGGCGTCCTCCCAGGCCAGCCAGTCGCGTGCCGCCTGCTCGCGGATGCGGGCGTGCGGGCTCTCCATGAGGTCGGCATAGGCGGCGACCAGGCCGTCGTCCGGCGTTCCCGGCGGCGCGGCGGCCCGGAACGCCGCCCACGCCTCGGGGAAGAACCTGGCCACGCCGCGATACAGCCAGTCGACCTCGCGCGGGCGTGTCATCGTGACACCGGGGATGACGATCTCCGAGACGCGCTCCGGGTGGCGCTCGGCGTAGGCGAGGATCAGCGTGGAGCCCCACGATCCGCCGTACAGCAGCCAGCGGTCGACGCCGAGGTGCTCGCGCAGGCGTTCCATGTCGGCCAGCAGGTGTTCGGTGGTGTTCAGGCTCATGTCGGCGGCCGGGTCGCTCGCATGCGGCGTGCTGCGGCCGCAGTTGCGCTGGTCGAACAGGATGGCGCGGTAGCGGGCCGGGTCGAACGTCCTGCGCATCCCGGTCGAGCACCCGGAGCCCGGCCCGCCGTGCACGACCAGCGCCGCCTTGCCCTCCGGGTTGCCGCAGGCCTCCCAGTAGACGAGGTTGCCGTCGCCGGTGTCGAGCATGCCGTGCTCGTAGGGCTCGATCGGCGGATAAGGTTCTCTCACGATGTGCTCCCCCAGACGTGTGCCGCCCGGCCATACCCCTGGCCGGGCGGCACACGAGCCTATAGGGAGCGCCGGGCGCGTCCTTCGCGCCGCCACGCGACGGCGATGAAGCCCACCAGTCCGAGCAGCGGCAGCGTGCTGACCGACCAGCTCAGCAGCAGCGGCGGCCCGGGCTGTTCGAGTACGGCCAGGCGCTTCAGCTCGCCCGTGCCCCGGCCCTGCGGCCCGTCGACGGCGAAGCGCAGCGTCCAGTCGCCCTCGGTGGGCAGCGCCCTGATGTCCAGGCCCCACACCTCGCGCTTGCGGGGATGCCTGGCCAGCGGCTCGCTCTCCTCGTGCCCTGGACCGGCGACGGTGAGCACGCCCGACTTCCCGGCGATGCCGCCGTCCACGGTGAAGGTGAAGTCGAGCGAGCGCAGCGCCCGCAACGGCCAGGTGCTGAAGCCCACCGTGATGGCGTACGGCCCCGCGGTGAGGCGCTCGGTGTGCACGGTGCCCACCGGCTGGTAGTCGCCCGCCGGAGGAGCGGGAGCGGGAGTGGGGGAGGCGGCGGCGGGCGAGGCGGGCAGGCCGAGCCCGAGTGCCGCGGCCAGGCCGAGTGCGAGCGCCTGGCGGAGCCATGTGCGCCTCATGCCGTCACCGGCCCGGTGGACAGGGCGCGCAGCAGCCGCCCGAAACGCGCGCCGACGAAACCGGCCACGGCCCCCGCGACCGCTCCCGCGAGCCCGGTGGCGACGAGGGTGGCGGCGGCGGGCAGCGCCTGGCCGTACACGAACACGTACTGCACCGGTTGCAGCGAGACCAGCGCCACCCCGCCGATCGCACCGAGCGCCGGTGACAGGAGACGGGCGGGCGCCCCCGTGCGACCGGCGGCCCACGACAGGGTCGCGAGCACGGCGGCGACCAGCACCGTGCCCATCGGGATGAGGGCGGGCATGGTGGGCACACCCGAGACGTAGTCGCGCATCGGCAGGCCGCTGGCGTCGGCGTAGACCACCGTGGCCCACGGCGTGAACCACCACAGCACGGCCTGCACCCCGGCGAGCGCCACCCCGATCACCGGCATCACGCCGGGCCCGCCGGTGAACGACGCGGCGGTCAGCAGCATCGTCACGGTCAGGAACGCCAGCCCGGTCGCGACCGCGTCGACGGGCCCGCCGAACGCCGCCAGCGCCAGCACGGTCAGGGTGTTGAACGCCATCAGCACGCTCGCCCCCAGCACCAGCCCGGCCCGTCCCCGCGTGCCCGCCGCCGCGAACACCATCACCGCCCCGACCATCGAAACGCTGATCGACAGCAGCAGCCCCACGTGCGGGGGCGAGTCGAGCACGGCGTCGAACCCGTAGATCTGGTGCCACCACAGATCCCACAGCCCGTACAGCAGGAACGAGGCGGCCCCCACGCCGGACACCAGGTAGCCGAGCGGCGCGGTGAACCTGCCCCCGAGCACCCGCACGCCGCGCCCGCCCGCCGACGGGTCGGACGTGCGCCCGGCACGCGCCGCCGCCGTCGTCACCAGCACGGCGAACAGGCTGGCCAGCCCGGCGATGGCGCTGCCGGCGTACAGGAACAGGTGCGGCATCGTGAAGAAGGTGTCGGGCCCCACGTCGGTGTGCCACTGCGCGTCCCACGCGAGCCCGGCCAGCGAGATCGCGGTCCCGACGAGGACGGCGACGCCGGGCCACCCCCTGACCCCGCTGGTCCGGGCCGGGGCGACGGCCGCGGCGACTGGTGCGCTGACATGCATGTCGAAGTCCTTTCGATGAGGAAGAGCGGAGAGCGGAGGTCAGGAGACGACGAGGAGCGGGATGACGACGCGCTCGGCGACGCCGTTCAGGGTGAGGGTGACGTTGATCTCCCACACGCCGGGCATCGGCAGCGCGACCTGGGCGATCCGGTAGCGGCCGGGCGCGGAGGCGGTGGTGCTCAGCGGGGCGAGCGCGTGGCCCATGTGGGTCATCACGGGTTCGACCAGCAGGCCGTCGGGCGCGACCGGCCGGCCGCTCCGGTCCTCTACCTCGACCAGCCACGTGCGCGGCCCCTCGACGGTGAGCCGTACGGTGTGCCGTTCGGTCGCGGCGCGGTAGGTGTCGGGGCCGCGAGCGCCTGACGGCCACAGGATCCACACCAGCAGCCCGGCCACCAGCGTCACGGCGACGCCGAACACCGTACGGCCGGTCACGGCGTGCCGCCTTCGCGCACCGGCACGCGCAGCTCCACCGGCACCGTGATCAGCGCGTAGTCGCGCTGGGCCTGGATCCACAGCAGGTAGCGGCCGGGCGCCCCGAAGGCGAACGTGAAGCCGACATCGGGTCCGAAGGCCGCCACGCTCTCGTCGGGCGGGTTCTCCAGCGCGTTGCTGACCGGCGCCATGGCGTGGGCGTGCGCCCAGGTGGTGGCGTTCAGCGCGGCCAGGCCCGTCGGTTCGCCGTCGGGCAGCGGGCCGACGACGATCATGTGGGCGAGCATGCCGAGCCACGGCTGCAGATCGGCCCGCCCGCCGATACGGGCGCGCACGGTGGTCGAGCCGCCGGTCGTGGTGGCCGACACGGTCACGGGCGTCCCGTCCACGACCCTCGGGCCCGGCCCCGGCACGGCGGCCTCCGGCTCCGGGGCTCCGGCGACGGTGATGCCGCCCGGCGCCCTGAGCAGTTGCAGCCCGCCGCCTCGTCTGGACAGCTCGGCCGCGACCGCGTAGCGCCCGGCCTGCGGCGCCACGAAGGCGGCCTGGTAGCGGCCGGGCCCCGTCCTGAACGGGTGCAGGTGCCACAGCCGCCCCGAAGGCCCGACGATCACCAGATGCACGAAGGCGTCGTGGTGCACGAGCAGGTCGTCGACCGGCCTGCCGGTGGAGCCGTCGGTCAGCGTCAGCCGTACCTCGCTCGTCCGTCCCGCCACCGGGCGAGCGGCGTCGAGGGCGAGGACGACGGGCGGGCGCGACCAGCCGGTCGCGGGCACGGCGGGCACGGCGTAGGGGTCTGCGACATTGGCCCTGGTCGGGTCGAGGCGGCTGCCTGGCGGCTCGGGCGGCGGCAGGCTCGACGACAGCACCGCCGCCGTCACGGCCACCGACACCGCCGCCACCAGGGCGCCGGTCGCCACCAGCACCGGCCAGGAGGCGCGCGAGCGCACGGCCAGCACGAGCGAGGCCAGCAGCAGCACACCCGCCGCCGAGAACCCGCCGTAGGCGGCCAGCTCCCACCGCGTCACCACCTTGGCGGGCACCACGAACGGGATGCGCGCGACGCGTGCCCCGTCGTCGACGGCGAGCTCCCACGGGCCTGGCCGGTCCACCCGGAGCGTGCGCCCGTACAGCCCGGCGCTCGTGCCGAGTGCGAGCGGGCCCGCGCTGGTCACCGTGCCGGACGGCGGCAGGGCGTCGTCCGGGCCGCTGTCGGGTCCGGTCGGGGCCAGGCGCAGGTCGAGGCGGCCGGGCGGGGTGCCCTTGTGGGCGACGATCTCGACGCGCAGTGGGCCTGGCACCGCGCCGACCCGGCGGATCAGCACGGTCAGCTCGCGCTCGCCGAGCGACTGCGCCACCTGGATGTCGTTGCCGCTCAGCGCGCCGTCGGCGTACGCGGCGACGGGCAGCACGCCGCCCGCGAGTACGACGAGCGCCACGGCGGCCACGGCTCGGGCGAAAGGTCTGGGATTCATCGAGGGCAACGCTACGAACGCGGCCCCGCCCCGGTCGTCACGGCGAAGCGGGAGCGGCCATCCCCTGTACGGGGGACGCGACCCTGAGGGCCCCGCCCGGGGCTCAGCGGTCGACGAGGCCGTTGCGGTAGGCGTAGACGGCGGCGTGCACCCGGTCGCGCAGGCCGAGCTTGGCCAGCACCCTGGACACGTGCGTCTTGACCGTCTCCTCGCCGACCAGCAGCGTGCCCGCGATCTCGGCGTTGCTCCTGGCCTCGGCTATGAGCAGCAGCACCTGGCGCTCGCGTGCGGTCAGCCGGTCGAGGCCGGGCGCGGCGGAGGGCGTCTCCAGCGTGGTGGCGAACCTGGCGATGAGCCGCCTGGTGACCGACGGGTCGATGAGCGCGTCGCCGCGCGCCGCCACCCTGATCGCCGACATCAGCTCCTCGGGCGGCAGGCTCTTGAGCAGGAACCCGCTCGCGCCCGCCCTGATCGCCCGGTAGACGTAGTCGTCGGCGTCGTAGGTGGTCAGCACCAGCACCCTGGTCGTGTTGCCGGGCGTTCGCATGATCGCCTCGGTGGCCTCGATGCCGTCGAGCCTGGGCATCCTGACGTCCAGCAGTGCCACGTCGGGGCGCAGCCTCGCCACCTCGCGCACCGCCGCGCTCCCGTCGCCGACCTCGGCCACGCACTCCAGGTCGTCCTGGGTGTCGAGCACGGCCAGCACGCCGGATCTGAACATCGCGTGGTCGTCGGCGAGCAGGATGGTGAGCGTCATGTCCGTTCCTCGGAGAAGTCGGCCTCGAACAGCCAGCTGTGCCCGCCGGGCTCGGGCCCGTAGCGCACGTTGCCGCCGAACAGCCCGGCCCGTTGCCGCAGCCCGGCCAGCCCGCGCCTGGCCCCGGCCGTGCCCGGCTGCCGCCGCTCGTGCGGGCGCGTGCCGTTGCGCACCGAGACGCGCACCCCGTCGCCCAGGTAGGTGAGCTCCACGTCGGCCCCGCTGCCGTCGCCGTGCCGTACCGCGTTGGTCAGCGCCTCCTGCACCGCGCGGTAGGCGGCCACGTCGACCGAGCCGGTCAGCTCGCGCGCCCGGCCCCGGGTGGCCAGCCGTACGGGCAGGCCGGCCGTGCGGACGCCGTCCAGCAGGGACTCCAGGTCGTCGAGTCCGGCCTGGCGGCCCGCGCCGCGCCCGCCGTCGCCGTGCAGCACGTCCAGCAGCCGTCGCAGGTCGGCCATCGCCGCCCTGCTGGCACTCTCCACGGCCGACAACGACCGCTGTACGGCGGGCACCGGCTCGGCGAGGCTCAGCCTGGCGGCCCCGGCGTGCACGCCGATCGTGGCGACGTGATGGGAGATGACGTCGTGCAGGTCTCGGGCGATGGCGGTGCGCTCACTGGCCACGGCCCTGCTCACGGCGGTGCGCTCGTCCCTTCGGGCCTGTTCGGCCGCGTGCTCCAGCTCGTCGATGTAGGTGCGCCTGGCCATCGTCAGCCTGCCGACCAGCCAGGGCAGCACGCCGCTGGTGATGGTGACGACCGCGCTCATCCGCCAGTCGGGTATCTCGCTGCCCTCGATCCACGGATTGACGGCCAGCCCGACCATGAGCAGGACCAGCGCCGTCCAGGCCACGGGGGTACGCAACCACGACCCGGCCAGGAAGGCGGCGACCACGAGCCCGGCGTTGTTGATCTCACCGACGCCGGGAGGCCCGCTGCCCGCCAGCAGCGGCACGATCGCCGCCACGGCCGCGTGCACGCTCACGATGAGCAACGTCAGGCGGGGCGGCGCGGCCAGCAGCAGGTCGACGGGGACCAGCAGGGCCATGAGCAGCCAGAAGGCGGTGTCGTCGTGCGGCCGGGTCAGGATCAGGGTGAGCGCGTCGGCGACCACGCACATGACCGCGACGGCCACCGTCTGCACGGTGATCGTCGCACCGGGCGCGGCAGGCCTGCGAAGGGCGGGTAACACAGCGGCGTCTCAGCAGTCGCCGGGTACGGCGGGCACGGGCGGCCCGGCCGCGCGCAGGCGCTCCAGCATGGCGGCCGAGATCCCGGTGAGCGACTCCAGCTGCGCCCGGTCGAGCGGGTCGAGCAGCCACTGCCTGATGTGGGCGGCGCGCAGGGGCACGGCGCGTTCGATCGCCTCGCGGCCTTCGGGCGTCGCCGCGATCACCGAGCCGCGTGCGGACTCGGCGCTGCTCTCCCTGCTGATCAGGCCGCGCCTGGCCATCCTGGTCAGATGGTGGTGCAGCCTGCTCTTCTCGAACTGCGTGACGCCGCTCAGCTCGTAGGCGCGCAACCTTCCGCCGGGTGCGCGCAGCAGCGCCGTGAGGATGGCGAGATCGGGCTCCGACAGGCCGGTGTCCTGCTGGAGCTGCTGGGCGAGCCTGCGCCAGAACAGCACCTGCATGTCGAAGAAGGCGCTCCAGGCACGGTCCTCGTGCTCGTCGAGCCAGTCGCTGATGTCGTGCATGGCTTGATCTTATGAGCAGCCAGGTGAGTTGACATATCACCTCGAACGGCTTCATTGTTCGGTTGACACATCAACTCATAAGACAGGGGACCCCGTGAAGTTCATGCTGCTTCCGCACGTGCCCGACCAGGGCCGATCGCACGAGGCGCAGCTCAACGAGCTGGTCGAGCTGGCGGTGCTGGCCGAGGAGCTCGGCTTCGACGCCTACGGCATCGGCGAGCGGCACGACAGGCCCGCCGTGTCGTCGGCGCCGCCGGTGCTGCTGGCCGCCGCCGCTGCCCGTACCTCGGTCATCAGGCTGTTCACCGCCGTCACCACGCTCGGCATGCTGGACCCGCTGCGCGCCTACGAGGACTACGCCACGCTCGACAACCTCGCGGGCGGGCGGCTCGATCTCATCATCGGCAAGGGCGGCTACCCGCGCAGCTCGAAGCTGTTCGGCGCGACGCCGGGCAACCAGTGGGCGCTGCTGCAGGAGAACTACGAGCTGTTTCGCCGGTTGTGGAGCCAGGAACGGGTGAGCTGGCAGGGCGCGCTCGGCCGCAGCCTGGACGAGGCCGAGCCGCTGCCCAGACCCCTGCAGAAGCACATCCGCGTCTGGCACGGCAGTGCGAGCAGCGAGGACTCGGCCGACTACGCCGCCAGGCACGGCGACCCGATCTTCTCCTCCAACGGCAGCGGCCCACCGGAGCGCTACGGCAGGCTGATCGAGCACTACCGGCAGCGCTTCGAGGCACACGGCCACGACCCGAAGGACGCCCTCGTCGGCGCCGGTACGGCGGGCTACTACGGAGCGCGCAGCTCCCAGGAGGCGATCGAGCGCTACCGCCCGGTCTTCGAGGCCAGGCTGGCGGTGAACAAGGCATACGACGGCGCCTCGATCGGCTACGACAGCGTCGAGGACTGGATCGAGCACAGCTCGGTGCTGGTCGGCAGCCCGCAGCAGATCATCGACAAGGTGCACGAGCAGCACCGCCACTTCGGCCACGAGATCCTGCACATCCACGTCGACGAGGCCGTGCTCGGCCGCGAGGACTTCCTGGGGACGCTGGAGCTGTTCTTCGCCGAGATCGCCCCCGTCCTGCGCAGGGAACTGCCCAGCAGGCCGCTCGCCGGGTGAACCCGGGCGCTCAGCCGAGTCGCTCCAGCACGGTCGCGTTGGCCAGGCCGCCCGCCTCGCACATCGTCTGCAGGGCGTAACGGGCTCCGCGCTGGTGCATGGCGTTGACCAGCGTCGTCATGATCCGGGCGCCGCTGGCCCCGAGCGGATGACCGAGTGCGAGCGCGCCGCCGTTCACATTGACCTTCGCCGGGTCGGCGCCGGTCTCCCGCTGCCAGGCGAGCACCACGCTCGCGAACGCCTCGTTGACCTCGAACAGGTCGATGTCGCCGAGCCCCAGCCCGGCTCGGCGCAGCACTCGCTCGGTGGCCGGGATGACGCCGGTCAGCATGAGCAGCGGATCGGAGCCGGTCACCGCGAAGGAGTGCAGCCTCGCCAGCGGGCGCAGCCCGAGCTCGGCGGCCTTCTCACCGGTGGTGATGAGCAGTGCGGCGGCGCCGTCGTTGATGGGGCTGGAGTTGCCCGCCGTCACCGACCAGCCGATCTGCGGGAAGCGCTCGGCGTGGCCCGGGTCGGCGAACGCGGGCCTGAGCTCGGCCAAGGCCCGCATCGAGGTGCCCGGCCGTACCGACTCGTCGCGTGCGTGCCCCGCGACCGGTGTGATCTCGGCCTCGAACAGCCCCGCCGCGTGCGCCGCCGCCGCCTTGGCGTGCGAGTCGACGGCGAAGGCGTCCATGCTCTCGCGCGACAGCGACCACTTGGCCGCGATCAGCTCGGCGCTGATGCCCTGCGGCACCAGCCCTTCGGGAAAGCGCGCCGCCACGCCAGGGCCGAAGGGATCCGCGCCGGGCGGCACGTTCGACCACATCGGCACGCGGCTCATCGACTCCACCCCGCACGCCACCACCAGGTCGTAGGCGCCCGAGATCACCCCCTGTGCGGCGAAGTGCACGGCCTGCTGCGAGGAGCCGCACTGCCGGTCGACGGTCACGGCCGGGACCGAGTCGGGGAACCCGGCCGCCAGCCAGGCGTAGCGCGTGGTGTTCATGGCCTGCTCGCCGACCTGGTCGACGCAGCCGCCGATCACGTCGTCGACCAGCGAGGGGTCGACGCCCGCCCGTTCGATCAGCGCGCCGAGCGTGTGGGCGAGCAGGTCGACGGGATGCACCGCGGCGAGCGCGCCGCCCGGCTTGCCCTTGCCGATCGGCGTGCGTACGGCCTGCACGATGACGGCGTCACGCATGGCTGCCTCCAGGGCGCTGAGTTGGAAAACTGGATGCACTGTAACTCGGAGCGTTTGGATTTCCAACGCGTCGCTTTAGGATGTGAGCATGCCCACATCCCGTCCCTGCTCCGCCGCCGAGGCGTTGAGCGTCGTGGGGGAGAAGTACGCCCTGCTGGTGCTGCGCGAGACCTTCCTCGGCGTGCGCAGGTTCGACGCCATCGCCCGCAACACCGGCGCGCCGCGCGACGTGCTGGCCGCCAGGTTGCGGCGGCTGGTCGAGGCCGGAGTGCTGGAGAAGGTCGCCTACCAGGAACGGCCGACCCGCTACGAGTACCGGCCGACCGAGGCGGGCCTGGAGCTGCAGGGCGTGCTGCACCTGCTGCGCCAGTGGGGCGACCGGCACCTGGTCGAACGGCCGCCGACGGAGTTCGGGCACGCGTGCGGCTCGGCGCTCGACCCCGTGCTGGTGTGTCGCTCGTGCGGCGAGCAGGTGGAGCACGGCTCGGTGACGGTGTCGGTCAAGGCGGAGGGCTGGACGGTCAAGGGGCCGGTGCCGGTGCCGGTGCTGGTGCCGGTTGATGCGGAGGGGCGGGCGGTCGAGGGGGTGGTGAGGTGAGCGGTTGACTCGGGACCTCTGGGCTGAGATCTTAGGCAAGCCTTACCTAAGAGATCTTCCGGAGGTGCCCGGTGCGACCACGTGATCTGATGCTCGACCTCGGGCCGCTGCGCACCAGTCCCGGATTCAGGGCGCTGTTCATCGCCCGAACGGTCTCGCTGCTCGGCCTCGGCATGGTCGCCGTCGCCCTGGCCGACCAGGTGTTCGACCTCACCCGCTCCTCGCTCGGCGTCGCCACAACCAGCGTCATCCTGTGCCTGAGCATGCTGATCGGCTCGCTGGTCGGCGGCGTGCTCGCCGACCGGGTCGACAGGCGGCTGCTCATCGTCGTGGCCAGGGCCGCGGCCGGGCTGGCCTTCGTCGCGCTCGCGATCAACGCGTTCTCCGGCGAGCCGAGCCTGGTCGTCGTCTACGTGTGTGTGGCCTGGGACGGGCTGGCCAGCGGGATCAGTGTCACCGCGCTGATGGCCGTCATGCCCGCCCTGGTCAGGCCGGACCAGCTGCCCGCCGCCGGGGCGCTGCTGTCGATCACCGGGGAGATCGGGGCGATCGTCGGGCCCTTCCTCGGGGGAGTGCTGCTGGCCTCCTGGGGGACCGGGCCCGCGTACGTGGTGGGCGCGGTGGCCACGGCCGTCACGACCGTGCTCGTCGCCAGGGTGCGTGATCTGCCCGCTGTGCCTCCGCATGAGGGCAGGGGTGGGTTCGCGGCGCTGGCCGACGGGTTCAGGTTCGCGGTGCGGGAGCGGGTGGTGGGCGGGGTGTTGCTGCTCGGGAGCGTGGTGGCGGTGTTCGGGGTGCCGGTGGCGCTGTTCCCCGAGATCGTGGCGACCAGGTTCGGCGGCGAGGAGATGGTGCTCGGCCTGCTCTACACCGCTCCGGCCGCGGGTGCGCTGCTGGCCTCGGCGGCCAGCGGGTGGATCGGGCGGCTGCGTTCGCCCGGTGTGGCGCTGCTGGTGGCGGCGATGGCCGGAGGGCTCGGCGTCATCGGGTTCGGGCTGAGCGGGAGCCTCGGGGTGGCGCTGTTCGCACTCGGGATCGCCGGGGCCGCCGGGGTGATCTTCGAGGTGCTGGAGTACGCGCTGATCCAGCACCACACGCCCGACGGACTGCGTGGCCGCATCACCGGCGTCCTGACCGTGCAGGGCACATCGGGCGAGATCGTCGGCAACACCGAGGCGGCCGTGGTGGCCAGGCTGTTCAGCCCCGGCGGGGCCGCGGTGGTCAACGGCGTGGTGTGCGTCGTCGTCGCCGGGGTGGTCGCGGCAGCCCTTCCGGCGGTACGCAGGGCCAGACTGCCCAGGGCCGAGGCGTCGGCCGGATAGACGGGGCTGCCTGAGGTCGAGGCGTCGCCGCCGGGTTGCTCAGTGCTCAGGTGTCGGATGGATAGGGAGGAACGGCTTGGTCGGGGTGTGAAGCGGATCCCCGTGACGTGGGGTGAAGGGGTGGGATTTTTCGGTTGTTTTGACATCTGACCTGCGCTCCGCCATTTTAGGTGAGCCTTGCCTAAGTAATGGAGTGAGATGAGTTCCAACCTGCTGCGCCGTGGTCTGCTCGCCGGTGTTTCCGTACTCGCCTTCGTGGCCCTGACCGCGTGCGGAGGCGGCACCTCGGCCGCGCCCGCCGCCACCGGTGCGCCCGCGCCCGAGAGCAGCCAGGCCGCGCCCGCCGAGCGGGTGATCGAGGCGACCAACGGCAAGATCACGGTCCCGGCCGGCGTCGAGCGCATCGTGTCGATCTCCTACGCCACCGGCGCCCTGCTCGACCTCGGCGTACAGCCGGTCGGCACCAGCGCCATCGACGAGAACAACCCGATGGAGCTGCTGCCCTCGCAGACGGAGGCGGCGGGCAAGATCGAGTCCATCGGCTCGGGCATCGAGATCAATATCGAGAAGGTGGCCTCGCTCGCCCCCGATCTGATCATCGTCGAGGGCGCGACCGCGTTCGACTGGGGTGTCAAGAAGCTCGAAGGCATCGCCCCCACCCTGTACTTCGGCATCGAGACCCCCGTCGACCTGCTCAACGCCCAGGAGAAGATCGCCCAGGCGGTGGGCAAGGAGGCGGAGTTCGCCAAGCTCAAGGGCGAGTACGACGCCAAGGCCGCCTCGATCAAGAGCACCTACGCCGACAAGCTGGCCGCGACCAAGTGGGCCATCGCCTCCTCCTACGGCGGCGGCGAGTTCCTCGTCGACACGCGTACCTCCTGGGTCGGCCGTGTGCTCGCCGACTCCGGCGTGAGCTTCGCCAAGGCCGCAGACGACGGCAAGGAGCACGAGGTCACCTACTCCGACGAGAAGATCGGCGTGCTGGCGGACGCGGATGTGATCCTGGTGCCGAAGATGTTCGCGACCGGCAAGGTGCCGCAGGAGACCCAGGACCTCATCGCCAAGCCCGCCTTCAAGCTGCTCAAGGCCGCCAAGTCCGGCAAGGTGCTGCCGATCACCTACGCCACCACCGACAGGTACGGCACCTCGGTCGACCTGCTGAACCAGCTCGAAACCATCCTGAAGGGCCTCTAGCCCGACATGCCTGAGATGCCTGAGATGCCTGACATGCCGAACAGGACGGCGACACCGCCGAAGATGGCGATCGTGCGCCACCCGCTGACCTACCGCCTGCTCGACGTCAGGCGCGTACGGCGGATCACCCCCTCCATGATCAGGGTCACCCTCGGCGGCGACGCGCTGGCGGGCTTCTGCGAGCAGGCGCCGACCGATCACGTGAAGCTCTGCTTCGCCGAGCCGGGCGCGGGACTGCCCGTCGAGCCCGTCATCGAGAACGACCAGTGGATGGACGCGCCCGTCGAGCCCATCACCCGCGACTACACCGTGCGCCACCACCGCCCCGACGTGCTCGAACTCGACGTCGACATGGTCGTGCACGGCGGGGGCGTCGGCTCCACGTGGGCCGAGGCGGCCGAGCCGGGCATGCGGATCGGCGTGCTCGGGCCGCGTGGCTCCGAGGTCGTGCCGCTCGTACACGACTGGTACCTGCTGGCCGCCGAGGAGACCGCGCTGCCCGCGCTCGGCCGCTGGCTGGAGGCGCTGCCCGAAGGCGTCAAGGTCGTCGCGTTCGCCGAGGTGAGCGGTCCGCAGGAGGAGCAGGAGCTCACCACGGCCGCCGACCTCACCCTCACCTGGCTGCACAGGGGATCGGCCGAGCCGGGCACGACCGACCTGCTGGAGCGTGCGATCAAGGACACCGTCCTGCCGGGCGGCATGGGCTACGCCTGGGTCGCGGGCGAGGCGCACACGCTCAAGCCGATCCGCCGCTACCTGCGCCAGGAGTGCGGCCTGGCCAAGGAGCAGGTCGACGTCGACGGCTACTGGAAGCGCGGCACCGCCGACCACGACCACCACGAGGACGACGAGCACGCGTGAAAGCTCCCGCCAAGCCTGCGGCGCCGCCCGGCCTCGGCCTGTTCGGGGGGCTGCTGGCCGGGCTGGGCGCGGTGGCGCTGCTGGGCGTGGCCGGGCTCGCGATCGGCGCCAAGGCCATCGCGCCCGGCGACGTGCTGCACGCCCTGTTCACCCACGCGCCCGCCGATGACGACTGGATCGTCGTGCACACCTCACGCCTGCCCAGGACGCTGCTCGGCATGGCCGTCGGCGCCGCGCTCGGCCTGGCCGGGTGCCTCATGCAGGCGCTCACCCGCAACCCGCTCGCCGATCCGGGCCTGCTGGGCGTCAACGGCGGAGCCGCCGCCATGGTCGCGGCGGGCACGGCGCTGTTCGACCTGCGATCCTTCACCTCCTACGTCTGGTTCGCCCTGCTGGGCGCGGCGCTCGCGGCCGTGGCCGTCTACGTGCTCGGCAGCCTCGGCGCCACCAAGGCCACCCCGGTACGGCTGGCCCTGGCCGGAACGGCGATCACGGCCGTGCTCACCTCGTTCGTCAGCGGCCTCATCCTGCTGGACCCGCTGACGCTCAACAGGTTCAGGTTCTGGCAGATCGGCACGTTCGGCGGGGTCGGCGGCTCGGTCGCGCTCCAGGTGCTGCCCTTCCTCGCCGCCGGTGCGCTCATCGCGTTCGGGCTCGGGCGCTCGCTCAACGCCCTGGCGCTCGGCGCCGACACCGCACGCGCGCTGGGGGCCGGGCCCGCCCGTACGACCGCGCTGAGCATGCTGGCCGTCACGCTGCTGTGCGGGGCCGCCACCGCCGCCGTCGGGCCGATCGCCTTCGTCGGGCTCGCCGTACCCCATGTCGTGCGGCGGGTGGCCGGGCCGGATCTGCGCTGGGCGCTGCCGTACTCGGCGGTGCTCGGGGCGGTCGTCGTGCTGGCCGCCGACATTCTCGGGCGGGTCGTGCTCCATCCGGAGGAGTTGGAGGCGGGCGTGGTCACCGCCTTCCTCGGCGCTCCGCTGTTCATCGCGCTGGTGCGGCGCAGGAAGATCGCTGAGCTGTGAGACACAGGACGAAGCAGGGCCTGCGCTCGGCCGTGGTGCTGCTGGCGCTCGGCCTCGTACTGGCCGCCGTGGCCGCCTGCACGCTGGCCAGCGGCGACTACGTGCTGCCGATCGAGGACGTGCTGCGCGTGCTCGGCGGCGCGGGCAAACGCGCCCAGCGCTACATCGTCATGGAGGTACGGCTGCCGCGTCTGGTGGTCGCGGTGCTCGTCGGGGCGGCGATGGGGGCGGCCGGAGCGCTGTTCCAGAGCCTGGCGCGCAATCCGCTCGGCAGTCCCGACGTGATCGGGTTCACGGTGGGCTCGGCGACGGGCGCACTGCTGGCCATCATGATCGGCGGCGGCGGTGTGGCCGTGGTCGCGGGCGGCTCGGTGGCCGGAGGGGCGCTCACCGCCGCGGCCGTCTACCTGCTGGCGTGGAACGGCGGTATCCGGGGGTACCGGCTGGTCCTGGTGGGGATCGGGGTCAGTGCGCTGCTGTCGTCGTTCAATGCCTACCTGCTGGCCAAGGCGTCCTTCGGGGACGCGCAGAGCGCCTCGGTGTGGATGGTCGGCAGCCTGAACGCCCGTGGGTGGGAGCAGGCCTGGCCGTTGCTCGGCGTTCTGCTCCTGCTGTTGCCCGCCGCCCTGGCCCTCAGCGGGCCGCTGCGCGTCCTCGAACTCGGCGACGAGGTGGCGACCGGGCTCGGCGTGCGGATGGAGCCGGTCAGGGCGGGTGTGATGGTGGTCGGCGTGGCCCTGACGGCGAGTGCGACCGCGGCCGTCGGTCCCGTCGCCTTCGTCGCGCTCGTCGCCCCGCAGATCGCCAGGCGCCTGACCCGGGCGCAGGGGCCGAATGTGGGCGCCTCGGTGCTGGCCGGTGCGCTGCTGCTGACGGCGGGCGACCTGGCCGCCCAGCGGCTGCTCGCGCCCACCCAGCTGCCGGTCGGCGTACTGACCGGAGTGGCGGGCGGGTGCTACCTGGTGTGGCTGCTGGCCCGTGAATGGCGTGCCGGTCGTGCGGTGACCGCCTGACGCGTGGGGGGAGTGAACGGGGGGCTTACTCAAAGAAGCTGTGTGTAGTGGGCTGGTTACTCTATGCTTTTCATGTGGCAACGAGTCGGGGGTGTTGCCCGCGTGGAGTGCGGCCAAGGCCTGGTGGAGGGGGTCCATCGGGCCTTGGCCGCATGTCGTGCGAGGCACATGGTCCCTAGTTACGGGCCTGGCCGATTTTCCAGTAGCCGGAAAACATGATCTTGCGACGGTCGACCCCGCGCTCCCGTACGAGATGACGCCGGACGGCGCTCACCATGCTGGACTCGCCGCACACCCACGCGTAGGCGAGGTCGTCGAGCGACTCCTCGGCGAGCACCGCCAGCGCGCTCTGCCCGGCGTCGCGGTACAGATAGCGGGGCTCGTCGCGGCAGGTCAGCGGCAGCCGGTAGCTCTCGTCCGGCAGTTCGGCCAGGGCCGGCACCCGGCCGTCCGAGTGCGGCGCCGACTCCAGGATGGCCGACATCGCGGGCAGTGCGGCCTCGTCGGCGACGATCAGCCGGGTGCCCGCCGAGGTGGGCGGGCCGTAGGCCGATCCGCTGGCCTTGAAGCCCGCCACGGCGCCGGGCCCGGCCGCGATGGCCCAGCGTGAGCCGGGCCCGGCGTCGCCGTGCAGGACGAAGTCCACATCGATCTCGCCCAGGTCCGGCCGGTGCGCGCGCACGGTGTACCAGCGCAGTTCGGGCCGCCGGTCGGCCGGGATCTTCTGGATGGCCTGCCGTACGTTGATGCGGTCGGCGTCCGGCAGGGTGAAGCCGCTCGCGCCCGGGGGCGGCATCAGGAGGGCGAAGTACTCGTCGGGCCCGCTCACGCCGAATACGCGGAACTCCTCGGCGTGGAAGGTGATGCGCGTGATGTGCGGCGCCAGCCTGTCCACGCGGGTCACGGTCATGAGGAACTGTTCGTACTGCCCTCGTGAGGTGGGGGCCGCCATCACCATCGACACGACTTTGCCGATCACCTTGATCTGCAGCCGGTCGAGCTTCGAGTACGCCACGGGACACTCCGGAGTTAGGTTAGCCAACCCTAACATCAACGGGTCGCGAGATGCGACACTCTGTCGCGTATCTACCGTCCACCGGCCCTGGCCCGGACCGAATCCCCGGCCTGCCCGCGATCCGGCGCCCTGCGACCGCCCTTCGCCCACAGGTAGCTACCGGGACGCAGGCGTTCGAGACGCAGCGACAGTACGGTGAAACGGCAGATGGCCTCCTTCACCCAGGACGCCACCCGGCCGCCGAGCACCCGTTCGACGGGGGAGTCGTCGGGCCGGACGAACTGGACGAGCCCGTCACGCCGCCCCAGGCTGACGCACTGGACGACATACCGGAACCGGAACGGCCCGGCCGCACGCCCGGCCGCCCTGGCGTTGACGACGTCCGCCGCGTGCGCGCCGATCGGCATACCGGCCGCGCACGACATGCGCGAGACGTCGCCGCAGGGCAGTTCGACGGCCGCCGCGTCGCCGATCGCGTACACGTCGGGGTGCGACACCGAGCGCAGCGTCCCGTCGACCCGTATCCGCCCCTGCCCGTCGACGGCCAGCCCGGCCTCGGCCGCGATCGGCGACACCGCGAACGAACCGGCCCAGACGATCACATCGGCCGTCAGCGCGCCCGGCCCTCGCGTCGCCTCCGGGCCAGGCGAGACGAGCACGCGACCGGCCTCGACGGCGGTGACCGTCATACCGGCGTGTGTGGTGACGCCCAGCCGGGCCAGGCCGCGTGCCACGTGCGCACGGCCCTTCGCCGAGAGCCCGGCGCCGGGCACGCCGCCGCTCACCAGGCCGACCTGCCATTGGGGGCAGGCCTCGGCCAGTTCGCTCGCCATCTCGATGCCGGTCAGCCCGCCGCCCACCACCAGCAGGCTGCCCGGCCCGGCGGCGAGCCGGGCGCGCAGGTCGGCGGCGCGTTCGGCGGTGTGGGCGTGCTCGGCGACACCCGGTGTGGACAGGTCGGTGGTGCTGCCGAGCGCGTAGATCAGCGTGTCGTAGGGGACCGGCCGCCCGCCTGCCGTACGGACCAGTTTGGCGACGGGGTCGACGGCGATGACCTCGGCGTCGACGGTGGTGATGCCGGTGCCCCGGGTGAGGTCGGCCAGCGGGATGCGCACGCTGGGGCGGCCCGCCGCCAGTTCGTGCAGCCTGACGCGTTCGGTGAAGTGCGCTCCGGCGCTGATCAGGGTGACGCGGTCGCTGCGGTCCAGCCGCAGTGCGGCCGTCATCCCCGCGTAGCCCGCTCCGATGACCACCGTGCCCGCCGCGCCGGCGCCTGTGCCGGTGTCCGATTCCATGCCCGCCTCCTGAAGGTCGTCTGCGGCACAGACGACACGGCGGCGCGGAACGTGAGAGTGATCCCGCTCACAGATCGGCGAGCGGACCGGTGAGCGGATCAGGGAGCGGACCGGTGGGCAGGTGGGTGAGCTTGTGGGGATTGCGGATGTAGGAGACCTCGGTGATCAGGCCGTCGGCCACGGCGAAGGCCAGGACGCCGTCCACGGCGCCCTCCGCCGTGCGGATCACCACACCGGGTGCGCCGTTCACCTCGGCGAACTGCGCCGACATCCCCTCGTACCACCTGGCCACCAGCCCGGCCACCAGCCGGGAGACCCGATCGGCGCCCAGGACGGGCAGCGGGGCGGCACTGACCACACCGCCGCCGTCGGAGCGCCAGACCACATCGGGATCCAGGACCGCGACCAGGCCCGGCAGGTCGCCCGAGGCCGCGGCGGCGGCGAACGCCTGGACGACCTTCAGATGCTCGGCCCGGTCCGGCGTGCTCCTCGGCGCGTAGTCCCGCACGCGCCCCCTGGCCCGCGAGGCCAGCTGCCTGACCGCCTCTGGCGTGCGCCCGACGATGCCCGCGATCTCCTTGAACGGCATCGCGAACACGTCGTGCAGCACCAGCGAGACGCGCTCGGCGGGGGTGAGGCGTTCCAGCACGGTCAGCAGGGCGAGGCTGACCGACTCGTCCATCGTCACCCTGTCCTCGGGGCCGAGCTCCGCCACGACCGGTTCGGGCAGCCACTGCCCGACGTAGGACTCGCGGCGCGAGCGGGCCGATCCGAGCACGTCGTAGCACACGCGGCTCACCGTCGTGGTCAGGTAGGCGCGGGCTTCGGCGACGCCGTCGCGGTCCGCCTGCCGCCAGCGCAGCCAGGTCTCCTGCACCGCGTCGTCGGCGTCGGCCACCGAGCCGAGTATGCGGTAGGCCACCGCCCACAGGTGACGGCGATGGGCCTCGAAGTCCTCCACAGGTCCAGACTCTACGACCGCCGGGCCTGCCGCGCGTTCGCGGGAGTTAGACTCGGGCTGCCCGGATCGCCGATGCCGTCGCGACCTGGAGTGTGGGAGTGCACCGGATTCACCTGACCGCAGCCGACCTCGCCCGGGTGCGGGTGGCCTCCTCGCTGGGCCCGCTCGCCGAGACCATGTTCAGCCTGACCATGCTGCGCGGCTGGTCGCAGGAGGCGACGTTCAACGCCTGGCGCCACCGCGCGAGGGCCGGGCTGGACGCCAGGCACGCGGTGCTCGGCGCGGTGATCCCGGTCAGGGCGCCGAGCTTCGACCTGGCCAATCTGGCGGGCATCAGCCGTGAGTTCGCCGAGAGCGGCGAGCGCTTCCTGGCCAGGAGCAGGCAGGCCGTCAGGGCCGAGCTCGACTACTACGCCGACCACCACGGCCGGATGCCCGCGACGCTCGGCGGGATCGCCGACGACCTCGGCGAACGCCGTGAGGTGCTGGCCACGGTCGAGTCCTACCACCGCGGCGCCGTCGCGCCGCACTGGAAGCGCATCCAGGCCCACCTGGAGGCCGAGCGCGCCCAGCGCGGCACCATCCTGCTCGACCACGGCATCGACGGCCTGCTGTCGACGCTGCACCCGGACGTCAGGTGGGAGGCGCCGACGCTGCACGTGCGCAACGGCGACGAGAGCCCGCAGGAGATCCACCTGCAAGGGCAGGGACTGCTGCTGGTGTCGACGTTCTTCCTGCGCTCGCCGGGTGTGATGTTCGACCCGCGCGACATGAACGACTGCCTGGTGCTCTATCCCGCCGTGCTCGGCTTCGGCCAGGCGGCCGACATCTGGCGGAGCCCGGCCTCGCCCAGCGCGCTGGCCGGACTGCTCGGCCGTACCCGCGCGGCGATCCTCACCGCCATCGCCGACGGCGTGAGCACGACGGGCTCGCTGGCCGACCGGCTGAACATCTCCTCGCCCTCGGTCAGCCAGCACACCGCCGTGCTGCGCGAGGGCGGCCTGATCACCACCCGCAGGCACCGCAGCAACGTGCTGCACCGGGCCACCGAGACCGGCCTGGCCCTGCTGGACCGCTCACCCGGCGCCTGACGGTTCGGCGGCGATGCTGCCGACGATGAGGTCGCTCAGCGCCGCGACCGCGCCGTCGGCCGTCGTGTGCCCCCTGTTGAGCTCGGCGGCGATGCTCTCGGCGGCGCCCAGCAGTCCGGCGCAGCGCAGCCGCAGCGCATCGGGCGACAGGCCGGAGTGCGGACGCAGTGCGGCGGCGATCAGGTCGCGGTAGTCGTCGAGCATCTCGTGCTGGATCCGCTCCATCTCGGGATCGCCCCTGAGCGCGGCCGAGACGGCGGTGAGCTCGGGCATGTCGGTGGCGCAGGCGAAGTACGCGCCGCTGAGCACACGCGCCACGTCGCGTGCCGCCGGCCCGGCCTCGCGCAGCGCCTGCTCGGAGGCGGCCCGGTGCCTGGCGTCCAGCCTGCGGTACAGCGCCAGCAGCAGACCCGGCCTGGTGCCGAAGTGGTCGTAGACGATCGGCCTGCTGACGCCCGCGGCCTCGGCGAGTGTGACGAGCGTCAGGGCGTCGGCGCCGTGTTCACGCACGGTGGCCATGGCGGTGTCGAGCAGTTGCTCACGTCTGGCCTCTTTCGGCAGGCGGCCCATCGTCGTTTCCCCTCCGGCTTGCGTTGCCGTCCCAGTTTAGCTACAAAATGTAAGCTACAAAATGTAACTTGAGAGGGCGGTTCCATGAAGCACTCGACATCCGTACTCGTCCTGGGCGGCTCCGGCCAGGCGGGCTCCGGAACGGCGGCCCTGCTGCGCCGGTGGCATCCGGAGCTCCCGCTGACCATCGCCGGGCGCGACCTCGGCCGGGCCCGGCAGGTCGCCCGGGATCTCGGCCATGCCGACGCCGTGACCGTCGACCTGTCGCGCGAGGACCTCGGCCTGCCGGACGCGGGCGCGTACTCGGGCGTGCTGGCCATGCTGTGGGACGAGCGGCTCAACGGCCTGAGGTACGCCCAGCGCCGCGGCCTGCCCTACCTCAGCATCTCCAGCGGGCTGCTCGACATCGCGCCCGAGGTGGTGGCCGGGGCGCAGGGCCAGGGGGCGGCGCCGATCCTGGTGGCCAGCCACTGCCTGGCCGGTCTCGTCGTCGTGGCGGCGCGCGCGGCGGCCAAGGGGCTGGCCGAGGTGGAGAGCGTCAGGGCCGGGGCGCTGTTCGACGAGCAGGACATGGGCGGGCCCGCCGGGGTGGCCGACCTGGCGCGCTGGATGGACGTCACCTCGTCGGCGTTCGTACGGCGGGACGGCGCGTTCGTGTGGATCTCGCCGCAGGAGGTCGAGGCCGAGGTGCGCGGCGCCGACGGCCGTGTGGTCGCCGGGCAGGCCATCGCCATCCTGGACGTGCCCAGCATCGCCCTGGCCACGGGCGCCCGGGACGTGCGCTTCGACTTCGCGCTCGGCCGCTCGCAGGGCGTGTCCGCCGAAGTCGTGCTCGACCTGGAAGGCCGGGACGCGACGGGCGCGCCGGTCGTCGCCCGGTGGCGGCTGACCCACCCCGAAGGCCAGCGCCCGCTGACCGCACTCGGCGTCGCGCTCGGCGCCGAACGCCTGCTCGGCCTGCGCGGCGACGCCGTCGCACCCGGCCTGCACACGCCCGAGTCCCTGATCGACCCCGGCTACGCGCTGCGCCGCATCGCCGCGATCGGCGCGACGTTCACCGAGGAGCCCGTACGGGCCGACACAGCGACCGCGCGGGTCAGGTCAGCGACTGGGTGAGCTCCTGGCGCTCCGGCGTGTGCAGCAGCCTGCCGTACGCGCCGTTGACGATCGGCAGGTACGGCGGGACGTGGCCGCACTCGACGTCGGCGACGATCGGCACGCCGAGCCCCCCGAGCGCGTCGAGCACCGCCTCGTGCTGGGTCAGCGAGGCGATGCCCGGCGCCCGGGTGCGGCCGACGAGCACGGCGCTCGCGTGGGCGAAGAACCCGGCCAGCCGCATCCCGTGCAGGTACCTGCAGATGGCGGCGGCGTTCTCCTCCGTCGCCTCGACATAGACGAGCAGGCCCTCGCCGGCCAGGGCCGAGGTGTCGGCGTAGGGCGTGCCCATGAGGTTGCACAGGGTCTCGACGCAGCCGCCGATCAGCCTGCCCTCGGCTCGGACCTCGCCCTCGCCGTCGAGCCGCGTCCAGCGGCCGGGCGTGTCGAGGGTGAGGTCGCGCACCCCCGGATCGGCGGCGTAGTCGTCCCAGCCCGCGGCCCGGTGCCTGCCCGGCGGCGTCTGGGTGAACGTCGTGCCCGGCTCCATCGTCACGATGTCGAGCCAGGACAGCAGGCCGTCCGGCGTGAGGTACGGCGTGTCCATGAGGTTGTTGCCGTGCACGGTCGCGACACCGGTCAGCAGGGTCAGCGGTGTGATGATCGTCGAGATGTCGGAGAAGCCGACGACCCACGTGGGGCTCGCCCCGGCCAGGGCGTCGAAGTCGAGCAGGGGCAGCAGGTCGATCGCGCACTCCCCGCCCCACGGCGGCACGATCGCCTTGATGGACGGATCGAGGAGCATGGCGGTCAGTTCGGCGGCCCTCTCGGCGGCGGGCGCGCTGAGGTGGCCGGTGCCGTCCATGCAGGCGCCGGTCACGACCTCGTAGCCGCGCTCGGCGAGCAGGCCGGTCGCCACGCGCAGGCGCCCGTGCAGGCTCGGGGCGACGCCGCTCGAAGGCGAGGTGACGCCGATGCGGTCGCCGGGGCGCAGGGGAGCGGGGTATCTCACGTCCATGTCCGGGCCGCTCAGCCTTCGTGGTCGGCGGAGGGCGGGCCGTAGGGGCTCTCGCCGTGCTCCACCTTGTCCACGAAGTCGGAGATGATGCGGGAGAACAGGTCGGGCTGCTCCAGGTTCCAGATGTGCCCGGCCTGCGGGATCAGGCGCAGATCGGCCTCGGAGATCGCGGCGGCGATGGCCCGGGAGTGGGCGACGTTGGCCTTGTCCTTCTCGCCGCACAGCACCAGCGTGGGCACCTTGATCTCGGCCAGCCTCGGGCGCAGGTCCAGCCGGCCGAGGTCGCGCAGGCCGGCCAGGAAGCCCTTCTTGCCGAGCCGCCGCAGGTCTTCGGCCGCCCGCTCCAGCAGGCGCTCCTCGCCTCCGGCGTACATGGCCTTGAGCACGTTGACCAGCACCGCCTCGGGCATCAATGCCATCATCGCGCGCTGCACCGCGTCGGACGCGGGCGCCTTGGCCACGCCGCCGGACAGGATCAGCCCCGAGACGCGTCCGGGCTCGGCCAGCGCGGCCAGCAGGGCGACGCTCACCCCGCCCGAGATCGCCACCAGGTACGCGGCCTCGTTCTGCTCGGCCAGCACGTCGAGCACGGCGTCGGCCGCGCCGTCGACCGACATCGGGCCGGGCCGCTGCCCGTGTCCCGGCAGGTCGGGCGCGATCACCACGTGCTTGGCGCGGAGGCGGGCCGCCTGCGACTCCCATGCCCGGCCACTGGCGCCAAACGCATGGATCAACACAACCGTAGCCATGACCCGACCTCTCCCCGAAGCGAATCTCCCCAATAGCGACTCCAGAAGCCTAGGGCCGCGCGCGGCCGCAGCAGACCTTTCGCTGCGAATGTGGACGCCTTTCCGCTCAGGGCCCGGCGAAATCCGCAGGCGGCGCACAGCCGCCGATCACGTCGGCCATCGCCTCGGCGAAGGTGATCGCGGTGTCGTCCTCCTGCGACGGCCCCACCACCTGCACACCGACCGGCAGCCCGGACCGGCCGGGCCCGGCGGGCGCGGCGAGCGCGGGCAGCCCGGCCAGCGAGGCGTGCGCGATCCAGAACGCCTGGGCGTCGTAGGGGCGTCCGGCGATCTCCCGCTCCTCGAACGGGCGGCTGTCGTGCGGGAAGGCCGTGGTGAAGCTCACCGGGCACAGGAAGACGTCGACGTCGTCGAAGTAGCGTTCCCACGCGGCCCGCGCCGCCATCCTGAACCGGTCCTGCTCGACGAGTGCGGACAGGCCGCTCGCCTCGTCCTCGGCGAAGCCCTGGCCTTGGAAGGCGAGGAACATCCGCACGTGGTAGCCGAACGACTCGTAGCCGGGCAGCGGGTCGATCCCATCGGGCCAGCCCTCGCGCAGCGTCACTCCGGCCGCGCGCAGCGCCTCGACCGTGGCGGCGAGCACGTCGCCCACCTCGGCGGTGACGGGAGCCGCCGGGTGGTCGAGCACGTACCCGACCCTGAAGTCGCGCAGGTCGCGCCGTCGTGCGGGCGCGAGCGACCAGGTGTAGGCGCGGGCCGCGGCGCCCTCGGGTCCGGCGGTGGCGCGCAGCGCCGTCCTGATGTCGGCGGCGGTGCGGGCGATCGGCCCCACGGCCGACATGTACGTCATGTCGCTGGGCGGTGCGGGCGGCCCCGGCGGCTGGAAGCCGGTCAGCGGGACGATGCCCGCACTCGGCTTGAGCCCGTAGACACCGCAGTAAGCGGCCGGGATGCGGATCGAGCCCGCCAGGTCCGTGCCGTAGTCGAGGAAGCTCAGCCCGGCCGCGACCGCGGCGGCGGCCCCGCCTGACGAACCCCCGGGCGTCAGGGCCGGGTCCCACGGGTTGTTCGTCGCGCCGTAGAGGTCGTTGGCACTCTGCCCGAAGTCGGCGAGCATGTAAGCCACATTCGTCTTGCCCACCGGTACGGCTCCCGCCGCGCGCAGGCGTGCGACGAGGGTGGCGTCGCGCGGCGGGAGGTAGCCCCGGTTCGCGGGCTCGCCCCAGGTCGTGGGCAGGCCCGCGACGTCGATGCAGTCCTTGACGGTGATCGGCACGCCGCCGAGCGGCCCCGGCGGGCCGTCGCCGTCGTCGTGGTCGGCGGTCGCCACCACGGCGTTGAGGCCCGCGCCGACCGATGCGATGCGCTCCAGCAGGGCCCGCCGCAGCTCAAGCGCCGAGACCCGGCCGTCGGCCACGGCGCGGGCGGCCTCGCCGGCCGACCAGAGGAACCAGGGCCGATCCGCCCCTTCGCTATGCCCTTCGATATGCATGGCATCAGGTCTATCCCCTCACACGGTGTCAGGGGCAACACCGCGCCCGGCCAGGCTCCACAGCGCGGCGACCAGCGGACGGCGCAGATCGGCCCGGCGCACGCACAGGCCGACGGTGTACACGCCGGGCGACGGCTCGGCGGGCACGACCGAGAGCCGGTCGCGGGTGACGCCGGTGTCGAGCACCAGCCTGGGCACGATGCCGGTGCCGTATCCCAGGGCGACCAGCGTGAGCAGCGCCTCGTGCCCCTCGGGCTCGGCCGCCACGTCGAGGGGGCGGCGCCTGCCGGGCGAGCGCTCGCGCAACCAGCGTTCGGCGGCCTCCCGCACCAGGCCCCGGTGCGGGAGCACGAAAGGACCCGCCAGCGCGCCGTCCTCGCGTCCGCGCGCCGTGACGAACACCAGGTCGCTCCGCGCCACGGTACGGCCGATCAGCGACTCGGGCAGGCGGGCGGGCATGCCCGCGACGGCGGCGTCGCTCTCGCCCTCGTCCACCCTGGCCAGCGCGGCCCCCGCGTCCCCGGTGCGCAGTTCGACGCGTGCCATCGGGTGCGCCGCCTGGAAGGGCGCGAGCAGATCGGGCAGCAGCGCCTGGCACGCGGTCACGGTGGCGAACAGGCCGAGCGTGCCGGTCAGCGCCGACGGGCCGGGCCCGCCCTCGCGGTAGCCGTCCCACAACTCCAGCGACCTGACCGCGTAGTCCTTGAAGCGGTGGCCCTCGGTCGACATCGCGCCGCTCTGACGCCGCCCGGGCGAAAGGGCGGTTGCAGTCACATCCCAGGGCGGCGCAAGTGCGCCGGTGCACGGTCGAGGCGATCATGCGTCGTCCCCTGAGGAGAGCCCGTGTCGCCCCGAAGAACGTTCCTCTCGCTGCCGGTCGTCCTCGGCCTGCTGCTGTTGCTGCTGCCCGCCGCGCCCGCCTCGGCCGTGTCCGTCCAGGGGGCGCGGCCGTGGGCGGTGCTGCTGTGCGACTTCACCGGCGCCCCGGCCCCGGCCAAGGACATGGGGTATTTCAGGCACCTGTTCACCGAGGAGGGCGTCGGCACCGGCGGGCTGGCCGACTTCGTCAGGCAGCAGTCACGCGGGCGCGTGTCCATGGCCGGTACGCATGTGCGCGGCTGGTACCGGATGCCGATCACCGCGACCGCCTGGGCGGCCAAGCCGCTCGCCGAGCGCGTCGCCGACTGCACGAGGACGGCCGAGACCGTCGACGGCTACCGCGCGCCCGCCGGCCACCGGCTGGCCGTCATGGTCAACACCCCCCAGGGCGGCGAGAGCGCGGCGAGCGCCGGTCGTGAGGCCCCCATGGTCCTGGACTCCTCCAGCTGGACGCTCGCCCACGTCGTGGCCGGCGTCCTGCTGCGCCTCGGCCTCGACCCTTCGACCTCCACCACGCCCGACCTCGGCCAGGGCGCCGGCCCCGACGAATGGGACGCGATGAGCGGCACGCGGACCCACCCGGCGCCCACCCGCAACTACGGCAGGGGTACGGCCGGGCTCAGCGGCCCGCACCTGGACGAGCTCGGCTGGCTGCCGGGCGAACGGGTGATCACCCTCGGCAAGGACGGTGTGCCGTCCAGAACGGTACGGCTGGCGCCGCTGGAGCGGCCGGACCTGCCGGGCGCCCTGCTGGTCCGGGTGCCGTTCGACCCGGAGGACGTCTCGCGCTTCCTCACGGTGGAGTTCCGGAGGAGGATCGGCGTGAGCCAGGGCATACCCGGTGACACCGTACTCGTGCACGACTATGCCGCCGGCGTCCCGCGCCTGGTCAGGACCGGGCCAGGCGGCGATCCCGTCCAGTCGTTCGACGCGCGCGGCGTCACCGTGCGCGTGGACGAGGTGGCCGCCGAGTACGCCACCGTCACCGTCAGCACGACCGTGACCACCCGGTGCCTGCCCGGCTACGTGCACCGCCGTGCGACGCCGGGCGACGCGGCCTGTGTGACGCCCGAGGCCAGGGCCAAGGCGGCGGCCGACACCCTCGACGCGCCCAACCGGCGCGACGACGACGGCTCCTGCCTGGTCGGCCTGGTCGCACGCGAGGCCGTCGCGGGCGACGGCGTGTGTGTCACGCCGCTGGTCAGGCAGCAGACCGCCGCCGACACCCAGGCCTCTCCCGCGCGGACCAACCCGGCCCGCCAGGTCTGGGGCCCGAACCTCTGCGCGGGCGAACACGTCTGGCGCGGCGCCGACTCCTCCGACTACGTGTGCGTCACGCTCGCGACCAGGATGCAGACGATCGAGGACAACGCCGCGGCGGCGAGCAGGTGGACCGACGGCCCGTGGGGCCCGCGCAGTTGCGTGTGGGGCTATGTGTGGCGTGACGCCTTCCTCGGCGACCAGGTCTGTGTCGTGGGCGAGCGCAACCGCCAGGCCAAGGAGGACAACGCCCAGGCGCGCAGCCGGGTGGAGTGGCCTTCGGGTGGCAAGGTGTGACCAAAGTGCTAATCTGGTCATCGGTCACCAGATAGGAGTGCAGGCCATGGACGCGTCAGACGCCAGGCGAGAGCGGGCCGACAGGATCCTCGACACCGCCAAGGAGCTCCTGCTGCGATGGGGCTACCGGCGGGTGACGATCGACGAGATCGCCAAACGGGCCGGAGTCGGCAAAGGCACGCTCTACCTGCATTGGCGCACCCGCGAGGAGCTGTTCCTCGCGGTCGGCGCGCGTGAGGCGGTCGCGATGCTCGACGCCGTGACCGCCGCCATGCGCGCCGACCCGGCCGAGATCGCACTGCACGCCTACATGCGGCGCTTCTTCGTCGAGGCCATGCGGCGTCCCGTGCTGCGGGCGGTGTTCACCCGGGACGCCGACATGCTCGACAAGTTCCTGTCCAGTCCGGCCAGGCAGCCGTTGCAGAGCGCCAAGCTGCTCGCCTCGCGCGACTACCTCGGCGTGCTCGCCGGGGCGGGGCTGCTGCGCGAGGGCCTGAAGGCCGAGGACCTCGACTACGTGCTGCCGACCGTCGTCTACGGCTTCTTCGCCGTCGAACCGCTGCTGCCGCCCGATCTCGGCCTCGACCTCGACGCCAAGGCCGGGCACCTGGCCGACACACTGCGCCGCGCGTTCGAGCCGGACCCGCCGCCGCCCGCCGACAGGTTCGCCGCCGCCGCGCCCGATGCCGTCGCGGTCTTCGAACGGCTGGGCCGCGACTTCGAGCAGGCGGCATACGGCCCGGTCAGGCGTGTGGGTGAGGAGGCCGGTCATGGCGTATGACATCGCGAAACTGCACCACGTGGGGCACGTCGTGCACGACATGGGCAAGGCGCTCGAACGCTACCGGCAGCTCGGCTTCACCCTGCCGCCCGCCGTCTTCCCCGCGCTCGCCCCCGCCGAAGGCCGAGCGCCGCAGCCGGTCGGCGCGGGCAACACCCATGCGTACTTCCCCGACGACTTCGTCGAGCTCGTCACCGTGTCGGACGGCGTGCTGCCCGACGGGGCCGAGACCGTCGAGCTGAAGGTGCCAGGGGACAGGCTGGCGAATGTGCTGGCCGCCGTGCGGGCCACGGCCGCGAACCTGGCCGCCTCCCTGCGGCGCTTCGAGGGCGTGCACATCGTCATGTTCGACTCGCCCGACCTAGACGCCGCCGCCGGGCGCACGACGGGCCACGGCGGTGTGCATGCCGTACGGCGGCCGGTCGAGGGGGAGGCGGGCGCGCGGATGGAGGAGGTGCGCTTCCTGGAGTTCGACGCGGACGGCACGGCCGAAGGGCGGATCGGCATCGCGGCGACGGCGGCGCGGGTGGCGCGGCCCGCCCATGCCAACGGAGCCGTCGGGCTGGCCGGGTGCGTGCTGTGCGTGGCCGACGAGGAGCTGGAGGAGATGCTGCGGCGCTACGAGGGGTACCTGGCGCGGGAGGCGCGTGCCGACGGGGCGTCGTGGGTGTTCGACCTCGGCACGGCGGTGCTGCGGGTGGTCGCCGCGTCGGCGCTGGGGCTGGTGCTGCCCGGTGAGCGCCCGCCGCCGAGCCTGCCCGGGTTCGCCGGGTACGCGGTGGCGGTGCGCGATCCGCGGGAGAGCGAGCGCTTCCTCGCCGGTCGGGGGATCGCCGTGCGCCGCACCGAGGCGGGCGAGGTGTTCGTGCCCGCCGACGCGGCGCTGGGTGCGGCGATCGTGTTCACCCGGGCGGGCTGACACCGCCCGCCCGGGTGGGTCCTACGACGCCTTGGCCGCCTTGCGTTCCAGGCCGACCAGGTCGTCGGGTGTGGCATCGGGCACGTCGGCGTCGAAGCGCTTCAGCGTCCGCACGGTGAGCGCGCCGAGCACGACGAGCCCGATGTAGGCGCCGAACACCAGGTACATGAGCGAGATGTCGCCCAGCAGCCGGGTGCCGAGCGGCGCGATCACACCGACGCCGATCGGGATCGTGGACCAGGCCACCATCTGGTTGAGCGCGAACACCCGGCCGTGGAAGCGCTGCGGCACCTTCACCTGGATGATCGTCGCGTAGACGCCGTTGACCAGCGCCAGCCCGAACGACACCCCGAACGCCCCGATCGCGATCACCGTCACCGACTTGTCCAGCCCCACGACCACGCACGACACCGCGATGATCAGTGTGGCCAGCAGCATGCCCCGCATCCGGCGCCTGGCCGGACCGCCCCACAGCCCCATCGTCAGACCGCCCGCCACCGCCCCGATGCCCGCGACCAGCGCGATCGTGCCCGCGTCCGCGAGCGAGCCGAACGTCAGGGCCAGCGGCGAGTACATCATGAACACCGGCGACAACCCCAGCGACAACAGGGCGAAGAAGACGACCATCGCACGGAACGCCCGATTGCCGATCGACAGCCGGAACCCTTCGGCGATCTCCCTGCCGACCGTCTCCCTGCGCCGATGCGCCATCGTCGCGGGGAAGGCGACCACGGCCAGCACCCCGAGCGTGACCACGTGCCCGACGACGTCGAGCACGAGCACGCCCGTCAGCCCCGACACCGACATCAACCCGACAGCGGCCAGCGGCGCCATGAACTGCGCCACCCCCAGCGTCATCTGCGCCACGCCGTTGGCATGCCCGAGATAGCGCTTGGGCACCAGCTGCGGCACCGCCGACTGGAACGCCAGCCGCTGGAACGTCAGCGCGAACGACAGCACGGTCAGCAGCGGGTACAGATGCCACACCTGCAGCGCCCCGCCCCACACCAGCGCCCCCGTGACCAGCTGTACGGCCAGCGCCGCCGCATTGCCGGCGATCATCACCGTCCTGCGGCTGCTCCGGTCGACGATGGCGCCGGCCAGCGGCGCGATCAGCACCCCGGGAATGATCGCGAGCACCTGCAGCACGGCGAGCTCGGCCAGCGACCGGTTCTGCAGGTACACCCAGATCGGCAGCGCGAACTCCGTCAGCGTCGAGCCGATCAGGCACACCATCTGCCCGAGCGCCACGACGAGGAACCTGCTCATCGTCGGCTCGGGACCGCCGCGCGCCTGCTCGCCGCTCCTGCTCACGGAGGCGAGCAGCCGCTGCCGCACCGCGCTCAGCGCACGCGGCGCCTGCTCGGCCTGCTCGGGTTCCGGCTCGGGTTCCAGCTCGGTGTGCGCCGTGGTCACCACGGCCGCGAGCTCGTCCGGGCGGTACTTCAGGAAGTAGTGCCCGCCCTCGTCCAGCACGACGAGCGCCGTCGTGCCGGTGATGAACGACCACTCCCGATAGCGCTCCTCGTAGTAGTCGGTCGCCGGGTCGTACTCGCCCACGACCGAGATGATCGGCGCGGCGAGCCGGTCGGCGCCGGTGTCGATGAGATGGGTGAAGTAGTCCTCGGCCGCCCGCGCGTCGTGGCGCATGTTGCGGATGACGAACGCCTTCTGCTCGTCGTCGAGGCCCGACAGGTCGGCCCCGAGCGCGGTCAGCCAGTTCAGCTGGCCCTTGTCGCTGCGCAGGCGCTCCAGCCTGGTGAGCTTGGCCCAGCGGCCCATCAGCCCGCGCGTCGGCCTGGCGAAGGGGAAGATGCCGCCCAGGTAGATCGCCTCGATCGGCCGGCCCGCCGCCTCGAGCCGCCTGGCGATCTCCACGGTGAGCGCGCCGCCGACCCCGCAGTGCCCGTAGAGGGTCAGCGGGCCCTCGATGCCGGAAACGATTTCCGCCACGCACTGCGCGGCCACCTCCTCAAGCGGCCTGGGATCCTCGGCCAGGCCCAGGTCGTGACCGGGCACCGCCAGCGCGTGCAGCGCCCACCCGCCGGGAAGGGCGTCGGCGAGCGGCTGGTAGACCACCGCACTGCCGCCGCCGTACGGCACGCAGACCAGGTGGTGCGTCGCGGTCGCCGCAGCGGGGGTGAGGCGGTGCAGCAGGCCGCGTTCGGCGGGATCGGCGCCGGCGACGGCGGCCAGGGCGCGCACGGTCGTGTGCTGGAACATGTCCAGCAGGCCGATCGGACTGGCCCCTTCGGGCAGTTCGCGGCGCAGCCTGGCCACCACCCGGGTGGCCAGCAGCGAGTGGCCGCCCAGGTCGAAGAAGTCGTCGAGCACACCGACCTGCTTGAGCCCGAGCACCTCGCACCAGGCCGCCGCGACGATCCGTTCCAGCTCATCGGCGGGCGGTTCGAAGGGCACGTCCTGGTCGGGCCGCGCGTCCTCGGGCGCGGGCAGCGCGGCACGGTCGACCTTGCCGTGGCCCTTGAGCGGGAGCTCGGCCAGCCAGACGTACCTGGTGGGCACCATGTACTCGGGCAGGCGGGTGGCCAGGTCGCGGCGCAGGTCGCCCACGCTGGGCCGTTCGGCGCCCGGCTCGGGGACGAGGTAGGCGACGAGTTCGCCGTCGCGGGCGTCGACGACGCCGTGCGCCACGCCCGAGCACAGGGGCAGCGTCTCGTCGATCTCCCCCATCTCGACCCGGTAGCCGCGGATCTTCACCTGAAGGTCGCGCCGCCCGAGGAACTCCAGGTCGCCGCTCGGCAGCCAGCGCGCCAGGTCGCCGGTGCGATACAACCGGCCGTACGGCGTGGCGACGAACTTCTCCGCGGTCATCTCGGGCTTGCCGAGGTACTCGCGGGCCAGCCGGTCGCCGCCGATGCACAGCTCGCCGGGCACGCCGACCGGCACCGGGCGCAGGTGGGCGTCGAGCACGCGCAGCTCGGCATGCCCCAGCGGGCGGCCGATCGGGGTGATCGGTCCCGTGGGCTCGACGCCCGGCCGTACCCGGTAGGTCGAGACGCCGACGGTGGCCTCGGTCGGCCCGTAGTGGTTGACGACCGGGCGCAGTGCGGCCAGCCGTCTGGTCCACTCCCAGCTCGACCCCTCGCCGCCGAGCACGAGCAGCCGCCTGGGCAGCAGCTGCCCGACGTCGGGCACGTCGGCGGCGAGCGCGCCCAGGTGGGAGGGCGTCATCTTGAGGTAGTCGATCCCGCCCATGCGCTCGGCGAGCTCGGGCCCGGAGATGCGCGAGGGCAGCAGGTGCAGGGCACCTCCCGTCATCAGCGACAGGTAGAACACCGTCATACCGAAGTCGAAGGCCAGCGACTGCAGCAGCGCGAACGACTCGCCCTCGCCCACCTCGAACCGTTCGCGCACGTCGGCCAGGTAGTTGACGACCTGCCGATGCTGGACGGCGACCCCCTTGGGCCGCCCGGTCGAGCCGGAGGTGTAGATCACATAGGCCAGGTCGCCGGGCCCGGCCGCGCACTGCGGCTCCCGCTCGGGCGCGGGGTGCCCGTCGGCCCGCACGACGGGCCCGTCGAACAGCTCCACCACCTGCGGGGCCTCGCCGATCAGCACCGCCGCGCCGGAGTCGGCCAGCATGTACGCCAGGCGCTCGGCCGGCTGCTCGGGGTCGAGCGGCACGTAGGCGCCCCCGGCCCGCATGACGGCCACGATGGCGACCGCCAGGTCGAGCGACTGCTCCAGGCAGATCGCCACCCGCGTGTCCGGCCCGACGCCGAGCTCGCCTAACCGTGCGGCCAGCGCGGCCGACCTGGCGCCGAGCTCGGCGTAGGTGAGTTCGGCGCCGCCGCACGTGACGGCCACCTCGCCGGGGAAGCGCCGCACGCTGCCGGTCACCAGCTCGGTCAGCGTCGCGCCGGGCGGCTCGGGCGTGGAGTCGGGCACGGCCCAGGCGTCGAGCAGCTCGCCCTCCTGGGCGCTGACCAGCTCCAGGCGTGAGAGCGGGGTCGCGGGCGCGGCGACGATCGAGCGCAGCAACGTCTCGAAGTTGGCCGCGAACCGCTCGACCGTGGCCGCGTCGAACAGGTCGGCGCTGTAGACGAAGAACGCGTCGAGCTCGTCGCCGGTCGGGCGGATCTCCAGCGAGAGGTCGAACTTGGCCTGGTGGAAGCCGGTGTCGTAGCGCTGGCTGACCAGCCCGTCCAGCCGCAGCCCGGCGCCGTCGCTCTCGCTGCGCAGGTTGAACTGCGCCTGGAACACCGGCGTCCGGCTGAGGTCGCGCGGCACGCCGAGCTCGGTGACCAGCCGGTCGAACGGCGTGTCGGCATGCACGAGCGCGTCGACCGTGGCCCTGCGGGTACGGCGCAGCAACTCCTGGAAGGCCGGGTCGCCCGACAGGTCGGCGCGCATGACGACGGTATTGAGGAAGAAGCCGACGAGCCGCTCGGTGTCCTCGTCCTGGCGGGCGGCGACCGGCGTGCCGACACACAGGTCCTCGGCGCCCGCGTAGCGGCCGAGCTGGGTCTGGAAGGCGGCCAGCAGCAGCATGAACAGCGTGACGCGCTGCTCCTTGGCCAGTGCCCGCACCTCGGCGACGAGCGGGCCGGGCAGGCGGCGGGCCACGCATCCGCCGTTGGAGGTGCGCACGCGCGGCCTCGGGCGGTCGGCGGGCAGGTCGAGCGTGGGCGCGCCCGCGAGCCGTTCGCGCCAGTAGGCGGTGTCGTAGGTGCGCTCGCGCTGGCGCAGCGCGTAGTCGCCGTACTGCAGGGGGAGCGCCTGCGGCTCGCCGCCCGCGTACAGGGTGGCGATCTCGTCGAACAGCAGGCCGAGCGACCAGCCGTCACCGGCGATGTGGTGCAGGACGATGACCAGGATGTGCTCGCGCGGGCCACGCGCGATGAGGTGGGCCCGGATGACGGGCCCGTTGGCCAGGTCGAAGGGCCGGTTGGTGAGCTCGCCCACCTCGAAACCGGTGAGTCGTTCGAGGCCGACCGAGACGTCCTCGACGACCTGGACGGGACGGCCGTCGATCGACGGGTAGCGGGTGCGCAGGATCTCGTGCCTGCGGACGACGCCGTCGATGGCGCGCTCCAGCGCGTCGGCGTCGAGGGGGCCGAGGAGGCGCTCGGTCACGCAGATGTTGTAGGAGGCGTCGTCGGGGTTCAGCTCGTGCAGGAACCACAGACGTTCCTGGCCGAGTGACAGGGGGATCGCCGTGACGGCAGGCATCTTGATCACCGTTCGGAGGAGTGCAGCACGAGGCGCCGAGCTGCCTAGGCTCGGGAACTAACTGGAAAGTTTCTTTGCAGTTAGTGGGCGGCGCCAGTGTGGCACGCTCCCGCGCGCGCCCACAAGAGGCGATCTTCGCCTGTCGCGGGCGCGCGCGTCCGCGCTCAGGCGGCCCGGCCGATCGGCCCGAACACCAGGGCGCCCGGCTCGGCCGGATCGTCGCCCGCCCAGAACTCCCGCCACAGCCCGGTGAACTCCGCGCGCGACAGATGTCCGTCGCCGTCGCCGTCGAGCAGCGGGAAGATTTCCTGCGTGTCGGTGGCGCGACCGCTCCAGGTCTCGATGAGCTGGTCGTACTCGGCCGCCGAGATGCGCCCGTCGCCGTCGGCGTCCACGGCCTCGAACATGGCCTCGGCCGTGGCCTCGACGACATGGATCATGCCCGGCAGCCGGTCGACGACGAGCAGGACCTCGTCGAGGGTGACCTTCTCGTCGCGGTCGAGGTCGGAGGCGGTCAGCAGGGTGCTCCACCAGCCCATCATGATCGCGCGCAGTCTGGTGTGGCCCGGGTCCGTCGCGCTGCGGCCCCTGACGCCGGTCCACCGTGCCGTCAGGGCGACGAAGTCGGCCTCGGTGAGCATGCCGTCGCCGTCGGCGTCCATCGCGCCGAACACCCCTGAGATCTTGCGCCGCTGGAACTCGCTGGCCATGGGGATCCTTCCGGTCGTACGGGTCTGACGGGGATCCATGCTCATGGGAGTGCGCCGGGTCGACTATCGCCACTCGGGTGCACTCCTTTCACTGTCGAGTGAGCACATGCTTACCCTTGGTAAAGGCACTTGACGGAGTGAGTGCTCACTCCGTATGGTCGAACCATGACGGAAACCCCCAACCGGCGCAGGGCGCCGGGCATGAGCGCGGAGCAGCGCAGGGCGATGATCGTGGCAGCGGCGCTGCCGCTGGTCGCCGAGCGCGGCGCCGCCGTCACCACAGGACAGATCGCCAGAGCGGCCGGCATCGGCGAAGGCACGATCTTCAGGGTGTTCGCCGACAAGGACGAGGTGCTCGCCGCCTGCGTCGCCGAGGCCGCCGACCCCGGCCACGCCCTGCGCGAACTGGCCTCCATCTCCCTCGACGACCCCCTGCCCGTACGGCTGACCGAGGCCGCCGAGGCCATGAACGCCCACCTCAAGCGCATGGGCACCGTGCTCGGCGCCCTGCACGCCTCCGGATACGGGCGTCCGGCCGGACGCCCCTCCGGACAGCAGGGGGCCAGGCAGGCCTCGACGGAGGCGATGCGGGAGGCGCTGACCGAGCTGATCGAGCCCGACAGCGCTGCACTGCGGGTGGAGCCCCGCCGGGTCGCCTCGGTCTTCCTCGGCATGCTGTTCACCCGCCTGCACGCCGATGAGGGGGAGGCGGCCTCGCACGACCTCGTCGACATCCTGCTCAACGGGGCACTGGCGGCCGAAGGCAGGGACCCGGCCCGGTGACGAACGGACACGGAGCCCTCATCGGCAGACGGCACCAGGCGGGCGTCCTGCACGCGGCCGTCGAACGCGCGACGGGCGGCAGAGGCGGCCTGGTGTTCGTCACCGGCGAGGCCGGGATCGGCAAGAGCAGCCTGATCGCCGAAGCGGCGTCCCGGGCGGCCGAGTCGGGCGCGACGGTCCTGTCGGGGACCTGCTGGGAGGGCGAGGGCGCCCCCGGGCTGTGGCCATGGGTCCAGGTGCTGCGCGACCTGCACGGAGCCGGAGCCGCCGGTGCCGCGGACCTGCTGGCCGAGCGGCACGACGGTGAGTTCGACCTGAGTGACAAGGTGAGCACGGCCCTGGTCGAGGCGTCGAGGCGGCGGCCGGTCGTCGTGGTGCTCGACGATCTGCACTGGGCCGACCCGGCCTCGGTCAGGCTGCTGGGGTTCGTGGCGCGGCAGGTGTGGTTCGAACGCCTGCTGGTGATCGGCGCCTACCGGGACGCCGAGGTGGACGCGGGGGCGCATCCGCTGGAGTCGCTCATCACGTCGCTGCTGGCCAAGGCGACGACGCTCACGCTGACGGGGCTCGACGCCGCCGACGTCGCCGGCCTGGTCGCCAGGGTCACCGGCGTGCGGGCGGAGGCGGGACTGGCCGCCGAGATCCACCTGCGCACCGGAGGCAATCCGTTCTTCGTCGAGCAGACCGCCAGGCTGTGGCAGGGCGGTAGCCCGCTCGACACCATCGCGCCCGGCGTCGGCGCCACGCTCAGACGCCGCCTGTCCAGGCTGGGCCCCGAGGCCGTCGCGCTGCTGTCGACGGCGGCCGTCGCGGGCCGCGAGTTCGACGACCGCCTCCTGGCCGCGTGCCCGCCGTACCCGGGCGAGGGCGAGGTGGCGAGGCTGATCGGGCAGGCGGTCGCGGCCAGGCTGGTGCTGGCGGCGGGGGAGCGGCGGTGGGCGTTCGCGCACGGGCTGGTACGCGAGATCCTCTACGCCGATCTCGGCGAGAAGGCCAGGAGGAGCGCACACGCGGCCGTGCTCGACGCCATGGCGGCCGGGGTGGTGGCCTCGCTTCCCGCCGAGCGGGCCGGGCACGCCTACCTGGGCTCGACCCCGGACGCGCCCGACCACCTGCTGGCGGCGGCCCGTGACGCCGAGCTGCGCTTCTGCGCCGACGAGGCCGTCGTGCACCACCGGCGCGCCCTGGAACTCGTGCCCGCGGGCGACCTGCGGCGGCGCGGCGAGATCGGCGTCGGCCTGGGCGTGGCCCAGCACCGTGCGGGCGACACCGCGAGCGCCGACGACACCCTGCGCACGGCCCTGGCCGCCGTGCGCGAGCTCGACGACCCCGCCGTCCTGGCCAGAACGGCACTGCGGCTGCACGACCTCGGCCAGGCCAGATGGATCGCCTTCGTCCAGGACGCCCATCGCACCCTCGTCGGCGCCCCGGGCACGGTACACGGCGTGGCGGGCGGCGAAGGACCGCTCGACGCCGCGGGCAGGGACCTCAGCGACCTGGCCGTGCGCAGGGCCAGGGCGGAGGGCGACGACCGCGAGCTCGTCGCGGGCCTGCGGACCAGGCTCGGCGCCGTCTGGGGCCTGGGCAGCGCCGCCGAACGCGAACAGATCACCGCGGAACTGCTCGCCGCGGCCGTACGGCTCGGCGACGAGGCGGTCGAGCTCGACGCCCTGTCCTGGCGGGTCGGCGCCCTGCTGGAGCTCGGCGACCCCCGCCTGCACGACGTCGAGCGCGACTACGCGGCCAAGGCGCGGCGCTCGGGCCTGGCGTGGTTCGGGCACGAGGCCGCCGTGCTGCGGACGCTGACGGCCACGCTCACCGGCAGGTTCGCCCAGGCCAGGCAGCACGCCGACGAGGGGTTCGCCGCCGGTGAGCAGCCCGACGTGGACAGGCACGAGCTGCGCAGGCTGCAGCTGTGGTCGGTGGCCACGCTGAGCGGCGACACCGAGCTGGCCGCCGAGGTGCTGGGCGAGGCCCGGCTCGCGGCCAGTGCGAACCTGGCCATGCTCGACGCCATGGCCTCGGTGCGACGGCGTGACGCCACGGCCGCGATGCGGCACCTGGCGGCGCTCATCGGCACGCAGGACAGGCAGGTCAGGCGGTGGATGGCGCCGATGTGGCTGAGGTTCCAGGCCGAGGCCGCCGCCCTCTGCCGCGACCCGGTGCTCTGCGACACCGCAAGAGCGGCGCTCCTGCCGTACTCGGGCCAGTGGGCGCTGACCGCGGCCGTCGTCGCCGACGGCCCGATCGACCACTGGATCGGTGTGCTCGACGCCGCGCAGGAACGCTGGGACGACGCCGAACGCCGCTTCACCGCCGCCCGCCTGTCCGCCGACCGGCTCGGCGCACGCCCCTGGTCGATCGAGGCGGGCCTCGGGCTGGCCGAGGTGGCGCGGGCCCGCGGCGAGGACGCCTCCGCCCTGCTGGACCAGGTACGTCAGGAGGCGGGCGAGCTCGGCATGCGCATCGCACCGCCCGCGCCCGGCCGTGCGGTGTTCGCCCGCGAGAGCGGCGTGTGGCGGCTGGCCTTCGCCGGGCGCACGGTGCACGCGCCAGACTCCAAGGGCCTGGGCGACCTGCACGTCCTGCTGGGCCTGCCGGGCCAGGACGTGCCCGCCCTGCGCCTGCTGGACCCGTCGGGCGAGATCAAGGGTCTGGGCGGCGACGAGGTGCTGGACGACACAGCGAGGGCGGCCTACCGGCGCAGGCTCGACCTGCTGGAGGAGGAGATCGACCGGGCGGCCCTGAAGGGCGACGACGAGCGCGCCGCCGCCGCCGAGCGGGAACGGCAGGCGCTCCTCGACGAGCTGAGGGCCGCCACCGGGCTCGGCGGCAGACCCCGCAGGCTCGGCGACGGACGCGAACGGGCCCGCAAGGCCGTCACCAACCGCATCAAGGACACCCTGCGCAGGCTCGACACCCTCCACCCCGAGCTGGCCGCCCACCTGCGCACGACCGTGTCGACCGGCCTCACCTGCAGCTACCAGCCGATCAACGGACAGGAGATCGGCTGGTCGCTGCACTAGCCCAACCGGCCCAGGCGCTCAGGCCGTGAAGGCGGCGGCGTTCTCGCGTGCCCACTGGGCGAACGTACGGCCGGGCCTGCCGGTCACGACCTCCACGGTCGGGCGGACGATGGAGCCGACGGCGGGCGGGTTCGCGCCGAGCTCCAGCGCGAACGCGATGTAGTCGGCGTCGGCGCCCCATGCCAGCATGCTCGCCCGCAGTTCCTCGGCCGTGAGCGCCTCGTAGGCCAGCTCCCTGCCGATCGCCCGCCCGATCAGCCGCACCCGCTCGGCGGGCGTCAGCGCCTCGGGCCCGGTCAGCAGGTAGCAGGCGCCCGCGTGCCTGTCGTCGGTCAGCGCGGCGGCGGCGACGTCGGCGATGTCGGCCTCGTGCACCACCGCGCCCGGCGTGTCGCCGTACACGCGCACGACGCCCTCCTCGCGGATCGAGGGCGCCCACTCCAGCGCGTTGCCCATGAACTCCACGCACTGGATCTGCGTCCAGCCGAGCTCGCTCGCGCCGAGCGCCTCCTCGACCGAGCTGGGGTCCCAGCTGCTGAGCACGCTGACCCGGCGCACCCCCGCCTTGACGGCCAGTTCGACCAGGTCGGGACCGGTCGTCAGCGGAGCCATGTCCGGCCCGCCGAAGGTGATCAGATGCAGCGCCCGCACGCCTTCCAGCGCGGGGCCGAGCGAGCCGGGGTCGGTCAGGTCGCCGTGCGCCACCTCGGCCGCGCCGGGCAGCACGGACTTGGCCCTGGCCACGTCACGGGTCAGCGCGCGGACGTGCTCGCCGCGCTCGACCAGCGCGGCGACGAGGTGTCGGCCGACGTTTCCGGTGGCTCCGGTCACGAGGATCGTCATGGTGTGCTCTCCAAAGGTGTGGTGGTGCGACTGTCACCCCTGAGGCGCCAGATCGGATCTGGCGGGCGCCAGGGACGGCTCGCACCGCAGCAGCCGCGCGGCGGGCACCGGCAGCCACCAGTTCCACCTGCCCATCATCGCCACCACCGCGGGCACCAGCACGCCCCTGATCAGCGTCGCGTCCAGCAGGATGCCGGGCGCCAGCCCGCTGGCGAACACCTTGACGTCCAGTTCGGGCGTCATGGCCAGCGCGGCGAACGACAGGAAGAGGATGAGCGCCGCCGACGTGACCAGCCTGCCCGTCCTGCCCGAGCGGGTGGGCTTCGTCCTGGCCGGAACCTCGGCCGCCGCCCTGGCCGGGCTCACCCTGCTGGCCGTCCTGCTCATCGGGCGTGGGCTGCGACCCCTGGACCGGATCGCCGACACGGCCGCCGCGATCGGCGCGGGCGACCTGGCCCGCAGGGTCGTCGGCGCGCCTCCCGGCACCGAGGTCGGCCGCATCGGCGAGGCGCTCAACGCCATGCTCGCCCAGCTCGAACAGGCCTTCGGCCAGCGCCGGGCGTCGGAGGAGCGCCTGCGCAGGTTCATCGCCGACGCCTCGCACGAACTGCGCACGCCGATCGCCACCGTACGCGGCTACGCCGAGCTGTTCAGGTACGGCGCCGTGGCGAGCCCGGCCGAACTGGCCAAGGCGATGAGCCGGGTGGAGGCCGAGGCGGCCCGCATGGGCGCACTGGTGGACGAACTGCTGCTGCTGGCCAGGCTGGACGAGGGGCGTCCGCTGGCCGACGACCCGGTCGAGCTGACCGAGCTCGTCGCCGACGCCGTCGCCGACACCCTCGCCATCGAGCCCGACCGTCCGCTGTCGGTCGAACACGAAGGACCGGTCGAGGTCAGGGGGGACGCGGCACGGCTCAGGCAGGCGATCGGCAACCTGCCGGCCAATGTCCTCGATCACACGCCGGTGGGGACGGCCGCGGTCGTACGGGTGGGAACGCAGGGCGCGTTCGCGGTGCTCGACGTCTCCGACGCGGGCCCGGGGCTGGCAGTGGAGGAGGTCTCGCTGGTGTTCGAACGATTCCACCGGGGCGAGAGAAGGCCACTGGAGCCGGGGCGGCGGGCGGGAGGGGGCGGCGCCGGTCTGGGACTGGCGATCGTCGCCGCCGTCGTGCGGGCGCATCACGGGAGCGTGGGGGTGCTCCCTTCGGGCGAAGAGCCCGGCACTACGTTCAGGGTACGGCTGCCGCTCGGCGGCCCGGCGTCACCTCGCCGGTCGGCCGTGCCTGAAACACACCGTCCCCCATTGGAACCCGGCCCCGATCGCCGACAGCAGATAGACCTCGCCCGTCCGGACGAGCCCGTCGCCGAAGGCGCCGTGCAACGCGGTGAACACCCCGGCGGACCCGGTGTTGCCGAGCCTGTCGACGGTGATCGGCGTGCGGGCGGCGGGGATGCCGAGCTTGTCGAGCACGGCGGTGATCAGGGTGAGATTGGCCTGGTGCAGGAAGAAGTGCCCGACCTGCTCCAGTGAGAGCCCGGCATGCCCGACGGCGGCGAGGATGCTGTCGGGCAGGCGCCGGGTCGCGGTGTCCCACACGGCCCTGCCGTCCATCCTCAGGTGGTGCTGCCCGGCCGCGACGGTCCCGGGGCTCGTGGGGAGCCGCGATCCGCCCGCCGCGATGTGCACCGCGTAGGACAGCTCCGAGCCGAAGTCCCAGCCGATCAGCCCGGCGTCCGGGCACGACGACCTGGTCAGCACGGCCGCACCGGCGGCGTCACCGAAGAACACCCTGGTCGTACGGTCGCCCGGATCGGTCACCCTGGAGGCGCTGTCGGCCGCGACGACCAGGACCGTGCGCGCGGCGGGCGACTGCAGCAGGTGCGCGGCCAGCAGCAGCGCCTGCACCCCGTTCGCGCAGGCCGCCTGGGTGACGTCCAGGGCGAGCGCCCGGTGCGCCCCGAGCGCGTCCTTGACGACGAGCGCGGTCGAGGGCAGCGGCTGGTCGCCCGTGTACGTCGCCACGATGATCACATCGACGTCCTCGGACGCCACCCCGGCCGACTCCAGCGCCGGGCGCGCGGCCAGCACCGCCATGTCGGAGGTCGCACGCCCCGGTTCGAGCCACCGGCGTTCCCGGATGCCGGTGCGCCCGGTGATCCACGCGTCGCTGGTGTCGAGCGTCGCGGCCAACTCCTCGTTGCGCACGACCCGCTCGGGGACGTACACGCCGGTGCCCGCGATCGAGACGGGCAACGGCAGGCAGGCGCCGCTCACGTCAGCACTCCCACCGTGTTGTGCCGAGGGCTGAGCCGCTGCTCCAGGTCGGTGTAGAAGCGGCCGGACGCGCAGGGCAGCCCGAGCAGGATCCTCCTGGCCGCCTCCGCGGTCAGCGCGCCACCGAGCGCGACTCCCGAGGCCAGCTGCGGCCAGCTGCTCAGACTGCGGCCGAGCCGGTCGACGGAGGCGGCCAGCTGCGGGCTGATCCGGTCCGGGTCGACCATGGCCAGGATGAGGTCGACGCGCTCCTGGCGGGTCAGGTCGAGCATGTCGACCGACTTCACGTCGCCGAGCCTGCCGTGCAGCAGCGGCCGGTCGGGCTCGTGGTCGAACCTCTCGACGTCGAGCATGCCCCTGTCGTTGCAGTCCATGACGACGGGGATGCCGAGCTCCCGTGCGCGCTCCCTGGCCGCGATCTTCACCCAGGGGGTGTCGCACTCCTCGACCAGCAGGTCGATCGGGCCGTTGCCGCCGGTGAAGAACTCCTCGACGGTCTCGGCCGTCAGGCCCTCGCGGTAGATCTCGATGTCGAGGTAGGGGTCGATCTCCAGCATCTGCCTGGCGCAGATCACCGCCTTGTTCACGCCCAGGTCGTGCACGCCCGCACGCAGCCGGTTGAGGTTGGACAGGCCGAAGTCGTCGAAGTCGGCCAGCTTGAACGCGCCGCCGATGCCCTCAAGGGCGAAGGTGACGGCCGCGCTGTTGCCGACCGACAGGCCGATCACGCCGATCCTGCGGCCGAGCAGGGCGCGCTGCTCCGGCCTTTCGATCCGGCCCCGGTTGCGGTCGGTGCGGACCAGGCGGAACTCCTCGCGCGGCAGCACGTGCACGAGCCGCCGCGACCACGGGTACCACACCCACGTGCCGTACTCCCACGACGCGAGCGCGCCGAGCTGCTCGCCGACCCGTCTGCCGATCTCGGCCGGGTCGGCGCACGAGGGGTCACGGCTGGTGACCAGCTCGCGGAGCTGCTCGTCGAGCGTGTCGTGCACCTCGGCCACCTCGCCGCAGGCCAGCAGTGCGCTCAGCGCCTCCGCGTCGCGCACCGGCTCGTACAGCACCGGCCGCCACACCTGCTCGCGCTCGCGTTCGCGCTGGGCGGTGCCGGTCAGGGACGCGGGCGCGGCGCGTCCCGGCCGCGACGCCGGGGCGGGGCGTGCGGCGGGCCGTTCGGTGATGTGGGGGAACTGCTCGCGCAACTGGTGGACGAGCTCGGTGTAGTGCCCCGCGCCCTCCGCCGTGCGATGCATCATGATGACGACGTCCTCCGTGTAGTGCTCCACATAGCGCCGGGTGCCCGGCACGCGGGTGAAGCCGAATCTCTCGTGGAAGCGGTCCTGGCCGTCCTTGGTGCCGGAGGTGCCGATCATCGCCGTCGCGCCCAGGTGGTGGGCTGCGGCGACGGCCAGCGCGTTGAGGTGGATGCCGAGGCCGAGCTTGCGCGCCCGGTGCTCGACCACGAGCCTGCTGTGCTCGAACACCCCGTCCTCGTCCAGGCCGTGCGCGCGCAGCATCTCCTCGTAGGCCTCGTCGCCGAGGAAGGCGCGCGTCTGGTACAGCGGCGCGGACGCCGGGGTGCTCAGCCGTACGTAGCCGAGCGGTGGGCCGTCGCGTTCGGCGCGGGCCAGGAAGTGCCAGGCGCCGAAGTCCAGCTCCTGGTCGTCGGCGAAGCCGCCTTCCGGGCGCTCGAACGCCGGGCGTCTGCCCCTGTCGAACAGGATGCGCGCCCGGAGCTCACGCAGCTGTTCGATCTCGGCGTTCGCACCGGCTCCGGCGGAGGGGGCCAGTAAGGCGGTCACCTGCCACTGGCACGGCGCCGGAATCTGATGTCCGTTCATCTTTGTCTCCTATGCGAGGTGTCGGTGAGTCTCGCGCGGCTCATCCTGGCGAGGCGCCCGGCCCCGGCGGCGAGCCTTTGCCAGGTGCTGCCGGACCGATGGTTGACGATCTCCCGAGTTCCGTGCCCCCTGAATGCGGCCGGGCGGTGTCGGCGGGGAGGGGCTTTCTCTACAGTCGGGAGCGTGGAGATCGTTCTGTCAGGCCTGGGCATCCTCGTCGCCGTCGTCGCGGCCGTGATCGCCTGGCTCCAGCTCGTCAGGACGCCACGGGAGCAGCCCGCCCTCGTCCCGGCCGCTCCCGGCGGCGGGCAGATCCTGCCGCCCCCTCTCGGCCTGCTGCCCGAGCACGTGAGGGGCCGCGACGCCCTGCTCGCCGGACTCGGCGCGCTGCTGGAGCGGCCGGACGGCTCGACACACGTCCTGGCCGGACTGGGCGGCGTCGGCAAGACGACGCTCGCGCTGTGGCTGGCGGCCGAGGCCGGGCGCAGGGGCATGGCGTGCTGGTGGGTGCCCGCTTCGTCGGCCGACGTGGTCCTGACCCGCATGATGGAGCTGGCCAGGGAGCTCGGGGCGGCTCCCGGCGAGGTCGAGGAGGCGATCAACGGGCGCTACGACCCGTCGGACCTGCTGTGGCGGCACCTGCACCCACGCCGGGGCTGGCTGCTCGTCGTCGACAACGCCGACGACACCGGCGCGCTGGAGTTGGGCGAGCGCGGGATCGCGGCGGGCAACGGCTGGCTGCGGCCGACCACGTCGGGCCTGGTCGTCGTGACCAGCAGGCTCGGCGACCCGAAGGTCTGGGGACAGTACGCCACGACGCACGCGCTGCGACCGCTCGGCCCGGCGGACGGCGCGCGGGTCCTGCTCGACCTGGCGCCGGGCGGCGGCAGCGCCCAGCAGGCCGAGCGCCTGTCGGTCAGGCTCGGCGGGCTGCCGCTGGCGCTGCGCCATGTGGGCAGGCACATCACGGCGGTCTTCGCGGTCGAGCGGGAGTTCGGGAGCTATCAGACGGCGTTGGAGCGGGGAGGCTTTCACCTGATGGACCAGACCAGCGATCCGCGTTCGAACATCGTGGCCACCTGGGACCTGTCCCTCGACCTGCTGGCCGGCCAGGGCATGCCGTACACCAGGACGTTGCTGGGCGTGCTGGCGTGGTTCCCGGCGGGCGCGGTGATCCCGGCGTACCTGCTCGACTTCGACGTCCTCGCGCGGGCGACCGGGGGCGGCGGCGTCAACCAGGTCGTGGCCGGGCTCGGCGCACTGCACTCGGTCGGGCTGATCGAGAACACGGGGGCGGGCGGCGCGGCCTTCGAGATCACCCTGCACCCGCTGGTCGCCGAGGTGACGCGGCCACGCCTGACCGCCGACGGCGGGCTCACCGGCTCCATCGCCGTCGGCCTGCTGCTGGCCGCCGCCGAGACGCTCGACCCCGAGACCAGCGCGTCCTGGTCGCGCTGGAGCGAGATCACCGCCCACGCCCGAGCCGTCTGGGCCAGGGCGACACCCGAACGCCTGGACGACGACAGCGCCGTACGGCTGGCCGGGCTGAGCGCGCGGTGCGCCTACGCGCTCACCTGGAGCGGCGCGTACGAGACGGCGGCCGACCTGACCCGCGCCGCCCTCGACGCACTGGACGGCCGCCTGCCCGGCGACGACCTCACGGTGCTGGACCTGCTGCACAGGCAGGCGAGCACGGAGATGTTCCTCGGGAAGGCCGAGGAGGCCGAGCAGGCGTTCCGCCGGGTGGCGGCGGCGCGTGAACGGGTGCTCGGGCCCGAGCACCCCAAGACCCTCACGATCCGCCACAACCTCGCCCGCGTCATCGCCGACCAGGGCCGCTTCGACGAGGCGGAGCGGATGTTCCGGGCCACCTACGCCGCCAAGCTCCGCGTGCTCGGCCCCGACGACCGCGACACGCTCGTCACCCAGCACGAGTGGGCCCGCGTCACCCGCTCGCAGGGCGACCTCGACGCGGCCGAGGAGGCCTTCCGCCGCATCCACGACCACAAGAGTCGCGTCTTCGGCCCCGAGGACCCCGACACGCTGGTGACCCGCCTGGAGATCGGCCTGACCCTGCTCGCACTCGGCCGCGCCCAGGAGGCGGAGGCCGACCTGCGCGAGATCGAGGCCATCCGCAAGCGGCTGCTCGGCCCCGAACACCCGCACGTCTTCAGCGCCACCCATGCCATCGGCCGCGCCCTGGCCGCCCAGGGGCGCACGCAGGCGGCACGCGAGTACCTGGGCATCGCCCTGGAGGGCCGCCGCCGCGCGCTAGGCGCCGACAACGTGTACACGCGGGCGACACGGGCGGCGCTCGATGAGCTGTGACGGGGGCTCACACCTGTCGTCCGCCGGGCCGGCCCAGCCGTATGACGTCGTCGGCGAGGAAGCGCACGACGGCCGGGCTGTGCGTGATCATCAGGATCGCCAGGTCGCGCTCCGCGCACAGTCCGGCCAGCAGGTCGAGCACCGCCTGCCCGGTACCGGCGTCGAGCGAGGCCGTCACCTCGTCGCAGTGGCGGCGGTGAAGTCGTGCACGCGCGCCGCGAACCGCCGGAAGGAGGAGGCCCCGTCGTGGAACGTGCGCGTCTCGGCGTGGTCGCGCATCGCCAGCCGCATGCCGATCATCACGATCGGGGCCAGGAGCAGGGCGGCCAGCGGCTGTGCGACGCCGAACCCGGCCAGCGGCACCGAGTCGGCCACCGCGACGTGCAGGGCGCGCACGTCGTCCTGGACGATCTTCTTGACCGTGCCCGCGCCCAGCCGTTGCACCTCGCCGAGCGGCAGCCGCCCGAGGTGCTCGGCCAGCCGCGTGCGCAGCACGACCTCGAACAGGGCGGAGCCAGGATCGGGGGACATGGCAGCTCCCAGGCGCACGGCGTACGCATGGCTTGCTGACTGCTGTGCGGCGACATCGCGGCACAGGGACTGACTTTTACATAAGGCTGTCCTAAACAAATGCGTACGTCGTTGTCAACCGAGGGTGCGCTCCAGCATCGGCGGCAGGCCGGACCAGTGCACGACGGTCAGGCGGCGGGTCGCCCTCGTCACCGCCACGTACAGGTCGTGGCCGCCCCTGACCGACTGGGCCAGGACGGACGCGGGGTCGGCCAGCAGCACGCTGTCGAACTCCAGCCCCTTGGCCTGCGTCACCGTCAGCACCCGGGCAGGCGAGGACACACCGGCCTCGGCCTCCCGCAGCAGGGCGTCGGGCACCAGCACGCCGACCAGGCCGTCGCCGCCGAGCGCGGCGACCTCGGCGGCGGCCAGCGCCGCCAGCTCGGGCACGGCCCGCTCGCGCGCGACCCGGACGGCCGTCGGCGCGACGCCGCTCTCGCGCACCGGCTCGGGCGCCCGCAGCTCGGGCGCGACGGCGGCCAGCACGCCTGCGGCCACGCGCATGATCTCTGCGGGCGTGCGGTAGCCGACCCGCAGCGACTCGAGCCGCCAGCGGCCCGCCACATACGGGTCGAGCACCTGCGCCCACGAGGACGCCCCGGCCGGCGAGCCGGTCTGCGCCAGGTCGCCGACCACCGTGAGCGACCTGGCGGGCACCCGGCGCATGACCGCGCGCCAGGCCATCGCCGACAGCTCCTGCGCCTCGTCCACGATGACGTGCCCGTAGGCCCAGGTGCGGTCGCGGGCGGCGCGCTCGGCCGTGCCCAGGTCGTCGCCGCCGTCGTCGTGCCTGGCGGCCAGCGTGTCGGCGGCCATCATCTCGTCATCGGCCAGGCCGGTGAACTCCAGCACGCCCTGGGCGTATCGCCGCTCCCGCTCGGCCTCGCGCTCGGCCGCCCGCCGCCCGGCGCGTTCGGCCGAGTCGTCGAGGCCGAGCAGTTCGGCGGCCTCGTCGAGCAGCGGCACGTCCTCCACCGTCCAGGTACGGGGGAGCGGCCGCACGAGGGGCCGCCAGTCGAACCCCTCGGGCGCGGCGCGCCGCAGGGCGTCGGGTGCGGCCAGCAACCAGGTCAGCAGGTCCTGCGGCGTCAGCTCCGGCCAGAGCGCGTCGAGCGCGGCCACGACCTCGGGCTGCGCCCAGAGCGCGCCGGCCGACCACTCCAGATCGCCCGGCTCAAGGGGCCGCTCCAGCAGCGCGGCCTCCGCCAGGGCCAGGGCGCGCAGCATCCGGGTCACATAGAGCTTGCGCGCCATGTTGTGCGGCAGCCGTACGGCCAGGGCCTGCTCGCGGGCACGGGCGCACACCTCGTGCGCGACGGTCAGGCGCAGGCCGTCGGCGGTGACGACCAGGTCGCCTTCGGGCACCCGGCAGCGCTCGCGAAGGGCCGAGGCCAGCAGGGCGGCCATACGGGAGTCGCCCTTGGCCGTCGCGGTGGCGCCTGCGTCGTGCTCGCTCGCCTGCACGCCGGGCAGCAGTTCGCCCACCGTGCTCAGCACCACCTGGCTCTCGCCGAGCGAGGGCAGCACCCTGCCGATGTAACGCAGGAAGGCCGCGTTGGGCCCCACGACCAGCACACCTCTGCGCTCCAGCGTCGCGCGATGGGCATAGAGCAGGTAGGCGGCCCGATGCAGTGCGGCGACCGTCTTGCCGGTGCCGGGACCGCCCTCGACGACCAGGACGCCGCCGAGCGCCGAGCGGATCACCCTGTCCTGTTCGCCCTGGATGGTGGCCACCACATCACTCATGACGCCGGTGCGGCCCTTGCGCAGCGACGCCAGCAGCGCGGCCTCACCGGTCAGCGTGCGCCGCTCGCTCTCCGGCATGCCCTCCAGGTCGAACACCTCGTCGTCGAGGCCGACCACGCGCCTGCCGTGCAGATGCAGGTGCCTGCGCCGCAGGAGGTCGCCGGGCTCGGCGGGGGAGGCCAGGTAGAAGGGCCGGGCGGCGGGCGCCCGCCAGTCGACCAGCACCGACTCGTGATCGGCGTCGCGCAGGCCGATCCTGCCGATGTAGAGCCGCTCGCCGCCGCGCTCGTCGATGCGGCCGAAGGCCAGGCCGCGTTCCACTGCCTCAAGGGCGGCCAGCCGCCTGCGGCGCTCGGCCTCGCTCACCTGGCGCTCGTGCCTGGCCTGCAGGGTGCCGCCCGGTCCCGCCTGGGCGTGTACGGCGCGCAACGCCGCGGTGGCCTCGCGCCTGGTCGCGTCGAGCCTGCCGTACAGGCGGGTGACGGCGGCCTGCTCCTCCTTGATCGCCTCACGCTCGCCTTGACGGGATCGCATCTTTGGGGTACCATCCTTAACGAGAGGTCTGTGTTGGCCTGCCAAATGGCACACAAGATACCCACGTTACCCGACCACCCCCGGCGATGGCCAGTGCCCGCCTCAGGGATCGACGACGGGTGAGGCCGCTGCCGTGTAGCGTGCGGCCAGGGCCAGGAGCAGGTCGCGCAGCTCGGGCGGGTCCACGACGGTGAAGGCGATGTCGAGCGAGCCGATGAAGGCCGCGATGTCGCGCAGGGTCTCGCCGCCCGTCTCCAGCTCGCTGGTGTTCTCATCCAGCGAGGTCAGCACCCCGGCCATGGCGGGCAGCCGCTCGGCGATCGTCTCGGCGGGCGCGTGCAGCCGGATCCTCGCCGGGTGCCGCCACGCCCGCGAGGACACACCGCGCAGCACATGGGTGGCCGCGTCGTCGCTCGGCGGCGTGCGCGGGGCGAAACGCGGGCCGTTGGGGGTGCGCGGGGTGATGCGGTCGGCCCGGAAGGTACGCCAGTCGGAGCGCGAGGGGTCCCACGCCAGCAGGTACCAGCGGCGGCCCGCGTAGACCAGGCGGTGCGGCTCGACCGCGCGTGCGCTCTGCGAGCCGTCGTGGTCGCGGTAGTCGAAACGCAGCTGCTCGCGGTCGCGGATCGTCGCCGCGACCGCCGACAACGTCTCGGCCGAGACCGTCGGCCCGCGCCCCGCCACCGAAACGGTCGCCTCGCGCAACGCCTCGGTGCGCCTGCGCAGCCGCGAGGGCAGCATCTGCTGCAGCTTCGCCAGCGCGCGCAGCGACGTCTCCTCGATGCCGGTCACCGAGCCGCCCGCCGCCGCGTGCAGGCTCACCACGACCGCGACCGCCTCCTCGTCGTCGAGCAGCAACGGCGGCAGCGCCGACCCCGCGCCCAGCCGGTACCCACCGCCGAGCCCGGTCGTCGAGCGGATCTCGTAGCCCAGGACGCGCAGCCGTTCGATGTCGCTGCGCACGGTCCTGGTCGTGACGCCGAGCCGCTCGGCCAGCTCGGCCCCCGCCCAGCCGGGCCTGGCCTGCAGCAGCGCCAGCAGCCGCAACAGCCGTACGGAGGTCTCCAGCATGGCCCCAGTCTGACAGCCGACCGCCCCCCGTGACGCGGGCGCCGTCCGGTCAGGGCCCATAATGGCGCGGGTCCGCACACGGGAGGATCGACCGCCATGACCCAGCAGGCCCGCAGCCAGGCCCAGCGCAAACTCGACGTTCTGCACCGCCTCCGCCACGACGTGGACCTGTGGGTGGCCACGGCGGGCGACGACGGCCCGTACCTGGTGCCGCTGTCGTTCCTGTGGGAGGAGGAGGCCGGGGGAGTGGGCACGCTGCTGCTGTCGACGCCCGCGGCTAGCCCGACGGGACGCAACCTGGTGGCCGGGCGCACGGTGCGGCTCGGGATCGGCCTGACCCGCGACGTCGTGCTGGTGGAGGGCGAGGTGACCGCGTTGCCGGCCAGGGAGCTGTCCGAGGCGACCGGCGAGGCGTTCGCGGCCAAGACCGGCTTCGATCCCCGGGAGTACGCCGAGGGCTCCTACCTCTACTTCCGCGTCACGCCGGTGCGCGTGCAGGCCTGGCGCGAGGTGAACGAGCTGAAGGGCCGCGACCTCATGACGCGGGGCCGCTGGGTGGTCTGAGCGCTCAGGCCGAGCGCTCGCCCGCGCGCCTGTCGTGCCCGCCGAGCTCGCGCGGGATCAGCGTCGGGTTGACATTGTCGAGCACGGTGTCGCGGCTGACCACCACGCGGGCGACGTCCTCGCGGCTCGGCACGTCGTACATCACGTTGAGCAGGACCTCCTCCAGGATCGCCCGGGTGGCCCTGGCCCCGGTGCGGCGCAGCAGCGCCTGGTCGGCGATGGCGTGCACGGCGTCCGGCTCGAACTCCAGCTCCACGCCGTCCATCTCGAACAGCTTCTGGTACTGCTTGATCAGGGCGTTGCGCGGCTCGGTGAGGATGCGGGCCAGCGCCGTGCGGTCCATGGCCTGGAAGGTGGACACGACGGGCAGCCTGCCGATGAGCTCGGGGATCATGCCGTACTTGACCAGGTCTTCGGGCATCACGTCGGCGAAGGCGTCACGCGCCTCGCGCTCCTCCTGGGTGCGCAGGGCCGCGCCGAACCCGGCGCCCTTCCGGCCGACGCGCTGCTCGATGATCTGATCGAGCCCGGCGAAGGCGCCGCCGACGATGAACAGCACATTGCCGGTGTCGATCTGCAGCAGGTCCTGCTGCGGGTGCTTGCGACCACCCTGCGGCGGCACACCGGCGACCGTGCCCTCCAGGATCTTCAGCAGCGCCTGCTGCACGCCCTCGCCCGAGACGTCGCGGGTGATCGACGGGTTCTCGCTCTTGCGGGCGATCTTGTCGACCTCGTCGATGTAGATGATGCCGGTCTCGGCCTTCTTGACGTCGAAGTCGGCGGCCTGGATGAGCTTGAGCAGGATGTTCTCGACGTCCTCGCCGACATATCCGGCCTCGGTCAGCGCAGTGGCGTCGACGATGGCGAACGGCACGTCGAGCATCCTGGCCAGCGTCTGGGCCAGGTAGGTCTTGCCGCACCCGGTCGGGCCGATCATCAGGATGTTGGACTTGCCGAGCTCGACCGGCTCCTCGCCCGCGACGGCGGGATGAGCGCTGGTGATGCGCTTGTAGTGGTTGTAGACGGCCACGGCCAGCGTCTTCTTGGCGTTATCCTGGCCGATGACATAGTCCTGGAGGAAGTCGTAGATCTCCTTCGGCTTCGGCAGCCGCCTGCCGGGTGCGGCGTCGGCGGCCTCGCTGAACTCCTCCTCGATGAGCTCGTTGCACAGCACGACGCATTCGTCGCAGATGCAGATCCGCCCGGGGCCCGCGATGAGCTTCTTGACCTGCTTCTGGCTCTTGCCGCAGAACGTGCACTTCAGCAGGTCGCCGCCACCGATGCGTGCCACTCGAAACGTCCCCTCATTTCAGATGATCCCATCATCCAGATGGTCACGGTATCTTGGATGCGGACGTGCGGCAAACGTCCCGCGGCGAGGAGGAAGATGGCCCGGCTCACCCGAGCGGAGCTCCAGGAGCGCAATCGAGCCACCGTGCTGAGCGCGGCCAGAGCCGAGTTCGCCGAGCGCGGATTCCGCGAGGCCAGGATCGACGACATCGCCGAGCGCGCCGGATTCACCCGGGGCGCGGTGTACTCCAACTTCCCCGGCAAGCGCGCCCTCTACTTCGCCGTCCTGGCCGACCTCGCCGAGCGCCCCGACCGTGAGGCGCTCGCCGTACCCGCCGCCGGCGCGCCCGCGCTCGGCGCGCGCACGCTCGGGGCCTTCGCCCGCGCCTGGCTCGCCACGCTGCCGCTGGCCACCGACGAGCGGCCGAGCCAGGCCCGCGTCGGCATGGACCTGCTGCCCGAGATCATGGCCGAGGAACGGCTCAGGGGGCCTTTCGCCCAGCTCGTCCAGCTCCAGGCCGTCCTGCTCGGCCTCGCCCTCGAACGGCTGCCCGCCGCCGACCTGCCACGCGGCCGGCTCGTCCGCCTGGCCCAGACCGTCCTGACCACCCTGTACGGCGCGGGCCAGCTCGCCTCGTCGGCGCCCGGCTTCCTCGAGCCGTTCACCATCGCCTCGGCCTGCGAACGGCTGGCCGGGCTCGACCTCGACGACGACTGGCTGGTCGCACCCTGGACGCCGCGCGCCGAGTCGTGCGACGACGCGTGGGAGCCGCCGCACGTGCACGACCTGGTGAGCGGCGAGAGGCTGAGGCCCGACGGCGACGGCGTGGTCGCGGTGCTCGGGGCGCTGCGTCTGGAGGCCGTCGAGGAGGCGGTCAGGGCCGCGCCCGGCGGCGTCGTCACGCTCGTCGCGGGGACGGGCGAGCACGCCGAACTCGTCGCCCTGACCCGGCTGGTCCTGGCCCATCTGCGCGGCTGCCTGCGGCGCTCGTCCCTGCCGCCTCCGGCGTGGCCGCCGATCCGCGTGGTCTGCGACGAGCGGGGCGCGGCCGTGGCCGAGGCGGCGGGCCTGGCCTGCGCCGGGCCTGACGGCGAGGCCGCGGCCAGGATCGAGGGCGGCCGGGTGGTGCTGCGCGCCCACGGCAGGGGCGCCTGCCACGCCGCCGCACAGGTCACGCGGGCACCGGGCGGAAGCGTCAGGTGACGCGCTGGCAGTACAGCCGGGCGGCGGTGCCGAACACCCTGTCATCGGCCCTGGCGTCGCGGGCCAGCGGGTAGCCCGCCCTGCCGACCGCCACCAGGAACGGCCGGTCGGTGGCGGCGAGCCTGGCGAAGTTCTCCGCCCAGGCGACATAGTTCTCGGGCCCGAAGGTCAGCACCTGCCGGATACGGCACGCCGTCACGGCGGCCACCGTGCCTGGCGGGCCCGGCGGCGGCACCCGCGCGGCGGCGCTGTCGGAGGCGAGGCCCGGCCGCTGGACGAAACCCTGATGGCCCAGCCACGCGGGCGTCACCCCGGCCACCCACCCGAGCGCGGCCAGTACGGCGAGGCCGGCCAGAGCACGGCGGCACCAGGCGGCCGGGCGGCGCGCGACCGGGTAGGCCCAGCCCGGCCCCGCGCCCCGCGCCAGGTCGGCCGGCACCCGGATCGCGGCGATCAGCCCGGCCCCGGCCACACCGACGGTCAGGCCGAAGGCCAGCGACGCCAGCACGACGGTGGCGAGCTGGATGCCCGTCTCCGACAGGTCGCAGCCTCCCCGATCGGGCGCGCACGTCAGGCCGAGCGGGATCCACAGCACGACGGCCAGGCACCCGAGCGTGCTCACGACCGAGGCGCAGGCGGCGTGCACCGGTCCGAGCCCGCCGGGCCTGCCGCCCGTGACCGCCGCGACCACGACGGCGGCGACCAGCTGCAGCAGCGCGATGACGATCACGGCGACGGTGAGCTGGGCCAGCAGCACGTCGTAGGCGTAGCCGTCCGCCGTCGCGCCCACCTCGTTCAGCAGGACGAGCAGCAGCGGCTGCGGCGTGACGACCTCGGCGACCACGCACGCCACCACGGGCGGCAGACAGGCCGCGAGCACGGCAAGCGGCCTGACCCTGGTGACGGGGAGCGCGTACGGATGAGGCGTGTCGAGGTAGAGCCGCCTGCCCAGCCCGTCGGGCCGGTACCTGAACCACGAGGCCATCACGTAGGCCAGGGCGGCGAGCAACACGGTCGTCACCGCGCCGTCGAACAGCGTCGCGAACAGCATGAACGCCCCGTAGTCGATCCGGTCGAGCCCCATGGCGACGAAGGCCGCGTCCAGCCACCCGGGCAGCACCAGGCCGAAGACGAGCGCGGCGGGCACGAGCGCGCCCGCGTACACCGGCAGGAGGGTGCGCCCACGGGCCAGCGGCACCCAGACGGTCGCGCAGACCACCAGCCACCGGGCGAACAGCACGCACATCGCGGCCAGCGCCGCCGCCATGGCCAGTGCGGTGAGCGGCGCGCCCGCCATCGCCACGACCCACGGCGTCCGTGTCGTGCCGGACCCGGCCAGGCCCAGCAGCAGCCCCGCGGCCAGCGCGACGCCCTGCGCGAGCGCGGTGGGCGCCCGCCTGCCGGTCATCATCGCGGCCACCGTCGCCCGGTAGGCGCCCGCGAGCATGACGGCCGCCACCGGGACGGCGTAGACGAGCGTGGCGATCTGGTCCGCCTGGCGCTCGGCCGTGCCCAGCAGCAGCCCGACGATCTCCCGCAGGCGCGGCTGGCCGAGCCCGGTCGCCAGCCCCGCGCCGAGCGCCTCGAACGCGGGCCAGCGCAGCAGCCTGACGGGGGCGCGCACGACGGTGGTCCGGCTCGCGTCGGCCGGGTGCAGGGGCAGCAGGGCGAAGCGCCGAGGCGTCCGTGCGCCCGTCAGGAGGGGAAGCGCGCCGCCGATCGCCGCGCGCACGTCGGCGTAGTGCTCACGCGAGCGCAGCACGGCCGCCGCGAGCAGCACGACCGGCGGCAGCGACAGCCCCACGCGCAGCGCCTCGCCCGGCAGCCTCGCCGGATCGGCCAGGGCGGCGTGCGCCAGCAGCGGGAGGCAGACCAGGACGGCGTAGACCCACAGGGCGGCCAGGGTGAGGCCGCTCACGCCGACGTCGCGGTTACGCAGATGGGCCAGCTCGTGCAGGATCACGCCTTCGAGCTCACGCCCGTCGCCCGAGCGCCTGGCCCGATGCAGGGTGCCGATGTTGAGCCTGAGGTAGTGGCGGCCGAGGGCGCCGAACGCCCTGCCGCCCGGCGCCGCCCTGTTGACGTCGAGCAGGAGCACGGGTGTGCGGCTCAGCCCTTCGCGTGCGGCCAGGTCCCGCACGGTCGCGAGCGGGCCCGCGTGGGTCACCGGGTCGGCGGGCACCAGGTGCTGCCATCGGATGGTCAGCGCCGGTCGTAGCAGGTACAGCACGGCGATCGCCAGGGCGAGCGCCGTCACCGCGCCGAGCGCCGCCAGCGCCCGGCCGAGCGCCACCGTGTGCAGGCACGACAGGTAGCGGTCCGCCACCTCGCCGATCGGGTCCGGGCCCTGCGCGCCCGCGTCGGCGGCGGCGTCGCAGCGCGCGTAGGCCGCACGCCAGCCGTGCGTGCCGCCCGCGACCTGGTCGAACGTCGATCCCGTGCTGGAGACGACGAAGGTGATGAGCAGGACGAAGCGCGAGGTGGTGGCGGCGGGCAGCAGGAACGGATTGCCGGGGCGGCCGATCGGCGCGTGCCCCCACGCCGTCACTCGGGCGGGGTCCACTCGCGGCGGGCCCAGCGACTGGCGCCGCTCGCGGCGATGGCGGCGGCGTCCTGTCGTCCGGCACGCTCCAGGTCCTCCCGCAGGCGGCGTTCGAGCTCGGCCGGGTCGTGCGCCTCGGGCAACGGGTCGTCCGGCCGGTGCCGCCTGCGCGCGTGCAGCCATCGCCTGAGCCTGGTGCGCCCGTTCCTGGTGCCGACGAGCAGCATCTCCGTCGCCAGTCCGCCGACGACTCCCCACAGCAGGTTGGTGAGGGTGGGATCGCCCAGGTCGACGGCGGCGGCGCCCGGCTCCTCGCGTGCCCGCCCGGCCCTGCGGACGGCGCCCGGCGCGGCGAAACGCACCTGGGTCATGAGGTCGAAGTCGGGTAGTTCCTGCGGGGCGAACTCGGCCACGAGTGCGCGGATCAGGGCGCGCTGATCGCCGATCAGGTCTGTGCTCACCGTTGTGCTCCCGGGGGCCTGGGCAGGGTGGCGACGGATCTTCGTCTGTGACTCTATGTGCCCGTTTTCCGGGGCGCGACGGCTTGCGCGCCCTTGGTGTCCCAGCCTCTTGACAAGAGAGGCGCTCGGGTGGATAGTGGCGCTATCCAGTGCTAGATAGTGGCACTATCCAAAGGGGGAAGACCATGACCGTGGTCGTTCTGCTGATCGCCCTGCTGGGCTTCCGTGCGCTCGGCGCGTTCGGCGTCGCCCGCTTCGCCACCTGGCCCGCCGCCGCCGCGCACGGCCTGGCCGTCATGCTGGTCATGACGGCCAGCGCGCACTTCGTACCGGAGAGCGTCACGGTCATGCCCAACCATGGCGACCTCGTCCGCATGGTGCCGCCGATCGTGCCCGCGCCCGACGTCATGGTCTATCTGACCGGCGTGCTCGAACTCCTCGGCGCGGCCGGGCTGGTCCTGGCCAGGACACGCTGGGCGGCGGGGGTCGCGCTCGCGCTGCTGTTCGTCGCCCTGCTGCCCGCCAACGTCTACGCGGCCGTCGCGCAGGTGCCCTTCAACGGGGGCGAGGTGACCCCGCTGCTGCGGCGGGTGCCCGAGCAGGTGCTCTACATCGGCGTCGCCCTCTGGGCCACCCGCCTGTCGCCCCGGCCGTTCGCGGCCAGGCGCGAGGCGGCAGCCGTCAGGGGGTGAGCTCGAACGGCAGGCCCATCGCGAGCCAGTGGAAACGGCGGCGGACATCCTCCGCCGCCGTCCGCGCGAGCTCGCGTTCGACGGCGTCGCGCCCCTGCCGGAAGTGCCGCCACCCCTCGTAGTGCACCGGCAGCACCGTACGCGGCCGAAGCAGCTCGACCGCCGTGATCGCCTGTGCCGCCGTCATCGAGTAGCGCACCGGCCCGGTGATCGGGAAGCGCACCCCGCCCAGGTGCAGCAGCGCCGTGCCCACCTTCAGCCGCCTGGCCACCTCCCGCACGCCCGCGTGCACGACCGTGTCGCCGGAGATCCACACCACGCCGTGACGCTGGCCGGCCCAGCTCAGGGCGAAGCCGGTCGTGTGCCCGGTGATCGGCGTGCTGAGCGGCGGGCCGTGCCGCGCGGGCGTGGCCGTCACCTCGATCGGCGGCCTGCCCTCCGCGCGCAGCGTCGTGCTCCGCCAGGGCGCCAGCCCCACCGCGCCGCCGCCCAGCCGCCCGGCGCCGGCGGGAGTCGTCAGCACCACCCCCGCCGAAGGCAGCAGCGCACGGCCCGCCTCGTCCAGGTTGTCGGCGTGCTGGTCGTGGCTCAGCAGCACCGCGTCGATCGGCGGCAGACCGGACACGGGTACGGCCGGGCCCGCCGTCTTGCGCGAGCCGGTGCCCCAGCCGAAGGAGTAGGCACGGCCCGGCGGGTCGAACGTCGGATCGGTCAGCAGCCGCCACGGCCCCGCCTCGATCAGAACGGTGGGACCGCCGATATGGGTGACACGGATCCGCTCCATGCGCCGCCTCCTCTTGTGCCTGACGCCTGTGCCCATCCTCCCCACCCGCCCGGCCGGGCGGACCACGTACGGCACGTGGTGGCGAGGCCGCTCAGCCCACGTGCACGATCGGGCGGCGCCCGGTGTCGGGTTCGGCCTGCCTGAGCACCTCCCGCGTGAGCGGAGGCACGTCGCCGCCGCCGAAGACCAGGTAGCGCAGCAGGGCCCCGATCGGATTGCCCTCCGCCGCCCAGTGGAAGTAGACGTGCGGCATCTTGCCCGTCTGGTCGCGCAGGTAGAGCAGCAGCGCGGCGATCGCGTTGGCCACCGTGGAGCTCTCCATGCGCAGCACCCGGAAGCCGTGCCGCTCCTCCCCGACGACCCGCAACTCGCCCGCGAACTCCGACGCGTCGGGCACCGTGACCTCAAGGAAGAGCAGCCCCTCGCCGGTGCGCAGCCGGTGCAGCTCCCACGCCTCACGCGCCTTGTCGACGTACTCGCGCTGGTCACGCGCGTGCGGCTCGTTGGCGATCAGGTGGATCTCGCCGCAGTGGTTGATGTACTGCCTGGCCAGGTCGTCCATCGTGACCTGCGTGACACGCAGCTCGGTCGACCGGGTGGCACGCGAGACCAGCGAGGTGATGACGATCGCCACCACGAACAGCAGGGCGATCACCAGCCCGTCGGGCCGCTCGATGATATTGGCCACCGTCGCATAGCCGAAGATCAGCGAGACGACCCCGAACGGCACCGCGGCCCGGCGCCTGCCGTTGGTCCAGGCCGACAGCGTGACCGCGACGGCGGCCGACAGGATGAGCGCCAGCACGCCGGTCGCGTAGGCCCCGCCCTGCGACTCCACGTCGGCGCCGAAGAACACGGTGATGCCGAACGAGATCACGGTGAACACCAGCACCATCGGCCGTGCCGCACGCGACCAGTCGGGCGCCATGCCGTACCTGGGCAGGTAGCGCGGCACGATGTTCAGCAGTCCGGCCAGGGCGGAGGCTCCGGCGAACCACAGGATGGCGATGGTGGACAGGTCGTAGGCGGTGCCGAACCAGTCGCCCAGGTAGAGGTGGGCCAGATAGGCGAGCGCGCGGCCGTTGGCGGCGCCGCCCTCGGCGAACTCGGCGGGCGGGATGAGCACGGTGGTGGCGAAGCTGGAGGTGACCAGGAAGCCGCTCATGATGATCGCGGCCGTCGTCAGCAGCTTGCGCGCGCCCTTGACCCGCTGGGCCAGATCGCCCTTGACCAGCGGCATCACCGCGACGCCCGTCTCGAACCCGGACAGCCCCAGCGCCAGCTTCGGCATGACGAACAGCGCCAGTGCGATCATCGCGATCGGGCTGGAGTGTGCGGTCGTCAGCGCGCTCCACCAGTCGGTGACCAGCTCGGGACCGGCGATCACCCGTTGCAGCGCGACCCCGACCACGACGACGTTCAGCGTCAGATAGACCGCGACCAGCACGACCGCGATCGAGATGGCCTCGCTGAACCCGGCCAGGAACACCGCGCCGAGCGCCGCGACCAGAGCCAGTGTGACCGGGACCTGCCAGGTGCCGAACACCTCGGGCACGAACGGGTTGTGCAGGATGTGCGCGGTCGCGTCGGCGGCCGACAGCGTGATGGTCACGATGAAGGCGGTCGCGACGAAGCCCAGCAGGAACAGCACCAGCAGCTTGCCACGCCAGCCGGGCAGCAGCCGCTCCAGCATCGACAGCGAGCCCAGACCGTGCGGGCTCTCCTTGGCCACCGCACGGTAGACAGGCAGCGCGCCGAACAGGGTGAGCAGCACGAGCAGCACGGTCGCGATCGGACTGAGGGAGCCGGCGGCGAGCGCCGCGATGCCCGGCTGGTAGCCGAGTGTGGAGAAGTAGTCCACGCCGGTCAGGCACATGACCTGCCACCACCGGTGCTGGTGGTCGGGCGGCTGCTCGTGCTGCGCGCCCGGGTCGGCGCGCTGCAGGCCCTTCAACAGCCAGGTCCGCACCGTGCCGGCCGGTTCGGCGGCCGCCTGTCGTCCGTTGGCCACCCCGGGCCACCCCCCACGTCAACTACGCATAAAGACGAGAGGGACCCTACTGACGCCAAAGGTGATTTCCGTGTGGTGACCGCGTCAGGAAAACGTCAAGATGTGCGGGCGATCATGGGCGGGCCCGGTCCCGGGGATGTACGACCACGGGCCGATGACCGGGCACGACGCCGCTGGTTAGGGTCGCGGCATGAACGCCACCCAGACCGTCGCGGAGCGTCCTCGCCCGCGCCCCTCGCCCACGGCCCGCACCCGGGTCACGTCCGTCCTGTGGAGTGCCGCCTACCTCCTCGCGCTCGGCCTGCTGGTGACGGCGGGCCCGCAGGAGGCGGGGCTGATCCACGCCCTGGGCTCGCTGCTGGCCCTCGGCCTGCTCGCCGGTGTCACGCGGCGCGCGCCGCTCCTCGCGCTCGCGCTGACGTTGGCCGGTGCCACCGTCCTGGTGGCCGGGCCCGCCGACCCGGGCCTCGCCGGGGCCGGGACCGCGCTGCAGGGGGAGTTCCTCGCCTTCCTCGCCGCCGACCTGGTGCTCGCGGTCGTCGTCGCCACCCGGGGGAGCCGGGTGTCGGCGGCTGCGGTCGCCGTCTCGGCCGTCGTGCAACTCGTGGTCGTCGGCGGCTTCACCGACCACGGCGACCTGGTGACCAATGCGGTGATCGTCGTGCTGGCGATGGCCGCCGCCTGCTCGGCCGCCCTGGTGAGCCGTGAGCGCCGCGCGCACGCGGTGGCGCTGCGCGCGCAGGAGGTGGCCGAGGCGGTGACCGCCGAACGGCTGCGGATCGCCAGGGAGTTGCACGACATGGTCGCACACGACATCGGCAGCATCGCCATCCAGGCGGGCGTCGGCAGCAGGGTGATCGAGACCCAACCGGCCGAGGCCGGGGCCGCGTTGCGCAACATCGAGGCCACCAGCAGGCAGACCCTGTCCGGCCTGCGGCGCACCCTGGGCGCGCTGCGCGGGCCCGGCGACGAGGCAGGCTCGGCCGAGCAGGCGCGGTTCGGGCCCTCGCCCGGCCTCGACGACATCGGCGTGCTGGTCGCGATCACGGCGGACGCGGGCGTGCGGGCCGAGGTGAGCCGTTCGGGGGAGCGGCGCGCCCTGCCCGCCGAGATCGACCTTTCGGCCTACCGGATCGTGCAGGAGGCGCTGACCAATGTCGTACGGCACGCCGGGACCGGCCGCTGCACGGTGGAGGTCGGCTACGGGCCGCGTGAGCTCACCCTGCGGATCGCCGACGACGGGACCGGCGGCACGGGGGCCGCTCCCGCGGTCGGCTTCGGCCTGGTCGGCATCCGCGAACGGGCCGCCCTGCTCGACGGCCACTTCAGCGCGGGCCCGCGCCCCGAAGGCGGCTTCCTGGTCGAGGTACGACTCCCGCTGCCCGAGCCCGGCGAGGCGGAGGGCCGATGACGATCAGGGTCGTGCTCGCCGACGACCAGCCCCTGGTGCGATCCGGCCTGCGCGTGCTCATGGCCGACCACCCGGACCTGGTCGTCGTGGGCGAGGCCGCGACCGGCTCGCAGGCCGTCAGGCTGGCGGCCGAGCACGCCCCCGACGTCGTGGTGATGGACATCCGGATGCCGGACATGGACGGCATCGAGGCCACCCGCCGCATCGTCGGGGCCAGGGCTGCGACCAGGGTGCTGATGCTGACCACGTTCGACGAGGACGAGCACGTCCACGGCGCCCTCCGGGCGGGGGCCAGCGGCTTCCTGGTCAAGGACATGGCGCTCGACGACATCCTGGCCGCGATCCGCGTGGTCGCGGCGGGCGACGCGCTACTGGCTCCGGCCGTGACCCGCCGCCTGATCGCCGAGTTCGCCGGGCGGGGGCCCGCGGGCGGCGAGCGCGTGCCGCGTCCGGTCGACGGCATCACCGAGCGCGAGTGCGAGGTGCTGACGCTCGTCGGGCGTGGCCGCTCCAACACCGAGATCGCCCAGGAGCTGCACATCTCGGTGGCCACCGCCAAGTCCCACGTCTCGCGCCTGTTCACCAAGCTCGGGGCGCGGGACCGGGTCCAGCTCGTGATCATGGCCTACGAGCTGGGCCTGGTCCCGCCGTAGGCGACGGTCTCACCTTGTGCGGCGGCGTATCACCCAGACGGCCACCGCCAGCAGGACGACGGCCAGGCCGGTGAACCAGGCGGCTTCGACGAGCTGGAAGGCCCAGAAGCCGCCGCCCGGGTGGTAACCGGTGTAGTGCCGCATCCCGTGCTCGGCCAGATACCGCTCGACCTGCTCACCGCCCCCGCCCTGCGGCCGGACCCCGCCGCTCAGCCGCCTGACGATCGCCGCACGCTCCCCTTCGGCGACCCGGCGACCGGCGGCGTCCACCCAGCCGCTGTCCACCGCCCAGTCGCCCGAGGAGAGGCCCGGCCGCACGCCGGGATCGTCGAGCCTGGCCAGCGGCGTGCGGTAGCGGGGCCTGCCGTACTCCTCGGTCGTGATGCGCACGAGCAGGAAGAGCGTGAGCGTCACCGCCATGGCCGCGATCGTACGGCGCAGCAACGCCCCGGCCAGCACGCCGAGTGCCAGGGCGAACAGGGTCGCGGCCACCAGGCTCGGTGCGGCGACGACGAAGGCGGAGGTGCGCATCCTGCCGCCGATCTCGTCCAGCGGAGCACGCCACCAGGTGAACAGCGAGGAGAAGGCGAAGGCGAGCACCGCCGTGGCGCCGCCCACCAGGGCCAGTTTGACGCTCAGCCACCGAGTCCTGGTGACGCTCTGGGTGAAGGCGAGCCGCCAGGTGCCCTGCTCGAACTCCCTGGCCGCCATCGGCGCGCCGACGAACACCCCGGCCAGCGCCGGGAGCAGGCACACCCAGGCGAACCTGTTGCCCCACTCGGCATGCCGGTCAAGGAAGCCTTCGACCAGGTGCGCGCAGGCCGGGCCGCTCCCAGGCGGGGAGGCGCAGGCGGCCACGCCGTCGGCGGTGTACTCCTCGTGCACGGCCAGGCCGGTGACGATCAAGGGGACGGCGACGGCGGCCAGCAGCAGGAGGGCGACCAGCAGTTCGCCCCGGTGCTGGCGCCAGGTGATCCAGATCATGCGCTGAGCCGTCCTTCGCCGGGGGAGTCGCCTGAGCGGGCCAGATAGGCGAGGACGAGCTCCTCCAGCGTGACGTGCCGCTCCTGCCAGGCCGGATGGGAGGGCAGTCCTTCGGGCCTGCGTACCAGCAGGGTGCTGTGCCTGTCGCCGTGCACGGCCGAGATCACCCCGTCGGCGAGCCCGGTGTCGGCCGGGCCCGGCCCGGTGAGCAGGCGGTGCCCGGCCAGCAGGTCCTCGATGGGAGCGGCCAGGCGCAGGCGGCCCTCGTGCAGCAGGACCAGGTGGTCGCAGACGCGTTCGAGCTCGGTCACCACGTGCGAGGACAGCAGCACGGTCAGCCCGGTGTCGGCGACGGCGGCGACGAGCGAGCTCATGAACTCGCGCCTGGCCAGCGGGTCGAGGCTGGCGACCGGCTCGTCGAGCACGAGCAGGCGGGGCTGCTTGGCCAGGGCCAGGGTGAGGGCGACCTGGGCCTGCTGACCGCCCGACAGCCCGCCGCACCTGCGCCCCGGCGGGATGCCGAGCTCGGCCAGGCGGCGAAGCGCGCCGCGGACGTCGAAGCGCGCATTGGCGGCCCGGCCGAACCGCACCATGTCCTCCACGGTGAAGCTCCGGTACAGCGGATGGTCCTGCGCGACGAAGCCGATCTCGGCCAGCCCGCGCGGCCGGTCCATGCGCAGCGGCTCGCCGAACATCGACACCGCGCCCTCGGTGGGGGCCAGCAGGCCGATGGCCAGGTGCAGCAGGGTGGTCTTGCCCGCGCCGTTGGCGCCGACCAGGGCGATCACGCCGCCCTGCGGCAGGTCCAGCGTGCAGCCGCGCAGCGCCCACGTGCGTCTGCCGTACCTCTTGCCGAGGTTGTCGATGCGCAGGGCGCTCATGCGACGCCCGCCCGGCCGGCCTCGTCGTCGAGGGTGGTGACGACGAGGGCGTGGATCTGCTCGGGGTCGAGACCGGCCCGGCGTGCCTGGCCCAGCCAGTCGCGCAGGCCGTGCGACAGCCTGGCGAACGTGGCGGCGGGCACCTGACCGACCTGCCCGGTGACGAAGGTGCCCTGCCCGGCCCTGGGCGTGACCAGCCCCATGCGCTCCAGCTCGCGGTAGGCCTTGGCCACCGTGTTGGGGTTGATCACCACGGCGGCGGCCACCTCGCGCACGGTGGGCAGCTGGTCGCCGTCCCGCAGGTAGCCGAGCAGCAGGCTCCTGCGCACCTGGTCGACGAGCTGCAGATAGGTGGGCACGCCCGAGGCATGGTCCAGCTGGAAGGCGAACACGGCATCACTCCACGAGATCGTGTGTCAATGTACTAGCGAGATAGTACACAGCCACCCGCCTCCCGCAACCACAAAGCCCCGCACCGCCGTACGGCGACGCGGGGCCCTGGGGTCCGGCTAGCGGCTCATGGTGTTCAGCAGGGGCACCAGCTGCTCCTCCTCGTAGTCCAGATGGGCCTCCACCTCGGCGGAGAGCCGCTCCACCTCGCTCAGCAGCTCGGCCGGTCCGGTCGTGTCGTCGGACAGGACGGCCTGCAGCTGGGACAGCAGCTCCTGGACCCGGCCGTGCTCGGCGCGCAGCCTGGCCATGGTCTCGGCCAGTTCGGGATGGTTGCCCTCCAGGTAGGGGAACAGGCCGTTGTCCTCGTGGGTGTGGTGGCCGTGCAGGGTCTCGCACAGCGTCAGGCAGTTGATCCGCAGCTGGGCGCCGAGCCCGGCCCCGGCGGTGGCGACCTCGGCCCGGATGAGGGCGAGCTCCTTGCGGAAGTACCCGTGGATGGTGACGAGCGCGTCGCCTGGCGGGCCGGACGGCGGTCCCGCGTCGATCGCGTTGAGAGCGATCACCGGCAGCACCCGGCCCGCCTTGACCTGATACTCGCCCCACCCCGGGTCGGCCTCGACCGCCCTGGCGAACAGCCGGTCGCGCTCCTCGCCTTCGAGGACGACCGCCTCGGCCTCGTAGGTGAACACGCCGTTCTCGACCGTGGCCCGGGGATGGGCCAGCAGGTTGTGGTACCAGTCGGGATGCGTGGGGGAGCCGCCCGCCGAGGCGATGATCAGGATGCGCTGCCCGTCGGGCAGGTACCCGAGCGGCGTGGTGGTCGCTCTGCCGCTACGGGCGCCCACGGTGGTGAGCAGGAGCAGCCTGGCGCCCTCGAAGTAGCCGCCCACCCGGCCGCCGTTGGCGCGGAACTCGTCGATGATCTGCTGGTTGAAGTCGTTGGACATACGAAAAGTGGTCTCCATGAAAGGCGAAGTGCGCGGTGGAAGAAAAAGGCATGCCACGGCACCCGTCGCGACGTGCGTGACGAGTGGTGCATGACGCGGGACGTGCGGGCGTCGGTCCGGCCCTGGTGCGGAGCATGGCGACATCACGCTGGGGAGCGGTGCTCGACACAGCAGGGGCGCGGGGGAGACGCGCGGAAACGCTGAAGACTAGGCGCTGCCTGTGAAGTGATTAATCACGACATCATCCCCTTAGAACGGTGCCGCCGAGCGACACACAGATCATTACAGCCGCCGCACCCGCCCGCGTCAAGGCGGGCCCGGCGGGGCCGCCGGGTCAGGACAGGTGGAAGTGGACCTTGTCCTGCTCGTGCTCGGAGGTGACCACCACGGCCTGTGGGGCAGGCCGGTCGACAGGCCGTCGTGCAGGGCCGCGCCGCCCAGCAGGTCGCGGTAGGGCGAGCCCCTGTCCCAGAAGGCGCCCATGGCGCAGGCGCCGTGCCCGTCGGGCGGGCCGTCCACCAGCCATGCCGGCCGGCCGATCCCCAGGACCGTGCCCTTCGTCGGCTTTCTGCCCTCACCTGCGGTCGGCGCGATCCGCGATGCCTCGGCCGGAGGCTGCTCCCAGCTCAGCGCGTACCACCAGTCGTACACGATCATGGTGCGTTCCGGATTGCCCTGCTTCAGGGTGAGGCCGGTCGTCCGCCTGCTGTTGAAGGCCGACACCGCGGCGTCCAGAGCGCCGCCGGGATCCGCAGGCCGATGCCGTGGCCGGGCAGTGCGGGGGCGAACCCCGCCATCAGAAATACCTTCACGGCGGTAGGTGTCAGGCATCTGCTCCTGGCCGGTCGTCATCCTCAGGCGGGCTCAATTCCTTGATCGTTGCCCTGCTCAATGGGAGGAGCGCCGACAACTGAGGGAGCAGCGGCACCGCGGTGCCGCTGCTCCAGGTCATCTCGACTCAGTCGTATTCCGGATCAGGACCTGTGCCGGGATAGGTGCAGAAATGCACGCTGTTCGGATTCAGATCACCAGGAAGGGGGATGTCCAGCCCCCAGGGATTGCCGTTCTGCCCGGTGCCGCCGTCGCAGTCCCCGAACTGGTCCGACCACCATTCACCGCCCAGCGGATCCGGAATGTTGGTGAACTTGGGGAACGAACCGGAGATCACAGGCCGGGAGGTGTAGGAGCGGCTGTGGAACGTCGCCGACCCGCAACGGCCGTTGCCCCTGGGGGGACCGTTGAGCGGCCCGGCCGACAGCGTGTACGCGCTGGCCTTCAGCCCCGACGGACACGCGCTGGCCATCGGTAGCGGTGATGGGACGATCCGGCTCTGGGACATGCGGACCTCCACGCTGAACGCCCCGCTCACCCCTGCGGAGGGCGCGGTTCGCGCACTGGCGTTCCGGCCCGATGGCCGGGTACTGGCCGCGGCCAACGGCACGGCCATGGCCGGTTCGCTGCAGCTGTGGGACACCAGCGATCCCACCGCCGTCCGTCCCGCCGGCCCTGCCGTGTCGCTGCCCACCCGGGCCAACACCATCGCCTACCACGACAACCTGGTCGCCGTGGGCAGCAACGACGGCTCGGTACGGTTGTGGGACACCACCCGCCCCGACCGGCCCAAGGCCTACGGCAAGCCCCTCGTCGGCGAGGCCGGCGTGTGGATCAACGTCGTATCCTTCAGCTCCGACGGCCGGCTGCTCGGTACGGGCAACTCCACCACAGCTCGCATCTGGGACGTGGCCAGCGGACAAGTGGTCGCCGCCCTGCCCCATCCAGCGCCGGTCACAGCCGTGCGGTTCAGCCAGGGCGACCGCCTTGTCATCACCAACGGCACCGACGGAGTGGCCCGGCTGTGGGATTGGCCGGGGCCGCTGATGAAGCGGTCGGAGTATGCCATCGACAACGTCGCTTTCCGGCCCGGATCCCCCCTGCTCGCCACCGCTTCCAGCGATATCAGGCTCTGGGACGTGGCCGGTCGCCGACCCACACCGGTGAGCCCTCCTCTGGCCGCGCCGGCGGAGTACGACAGGATGGCAGGCACCGTGGCTATCAGCCCGGATGGGCGCACCCTGGCGGGCGGCACCCGCCTCGGCAATGCCGTACTGCTGTGGGACATCACCGATCCGGCACAACCAGTGCGCCGTGATGCCCCACTGACCGGTCTAACCGCGCTCATCCAGAACGTGGCCTTCAGCCCAGACGGCAAGTTTCTGGCCGCGGCCAGCGACGACGGCTCGGTGCACCTGTGGGATGCGGCCACCTGGCAGCCCCGCGGCGCCCTCAACCCGGGCTCCGGGCAGATCTTCGCCCTGGCCTTCAGCCCCAACGGGCGCACCCTGGCCGCCGCGGCGCAGAACGGAGTAGTGGCACTGTGGGACCTGTCGGCCGCTCCCGTGCTCATCGCGAAGATCGTGACCGCGGCGGGTGACGACGTACGGTCGGTGACCTTCAACCGTGCCGGAACCCTGCTCGCGGCAGGCAACAGCTCAGGGACGATACGGATGTGGAGGGTAGCCGACCCCACTCGCCCCACTCTGGTGGGCGTGCCTTTGACCGGGCCGGACGGCCGGATCTTCGCCATCACCTTCGCCCCCGACGACCGGACGCTGGCGATAGGAACCGGGGCGGGCCAGCTGTGGCTCTGGGACATCACCGACCCCGCGCAGCCGCATAGCCGGATCGCCATCAACAGCCCGGGCGAGAATTACCTGGAGCTCGCGTTCAGCGCGGACGGGAGCATGCTCGCCAGTTCCGGAAACGATGCGCGGTTGTGGGAGGTGGACCCGGCGCGGATCGCTGCACGGATTTGCCGTGAATCCGGGGACGCGATCACCGAGGCGGAGTGGCGCAAGCACGTGGTCGACGTCCCCTTCCAGCCCCCCTGTCCGGGTGGTAAGGCGTGAGCCGATCAGACCATTCACACCCGGGGTGCAAGCAGGGCTGGCAGACACAGGGGTCGTCTCACAACCGAAACGATGGGTGGTCAAGCAGACGTCCACCCCGCCTTGGCGGTTCACATGACCGCGGCGGACCGAGCCGTCTCCTGCTGGACAAGATCGACGCTGGCTCGCGCCGTCGAGCAGATCCAGCCCCTGATCGACCAAGTCGCCGCGAAGCTCCGCGAACTCGATGAGGCGATCGCGTTGAACTGCACAGACGCAGTTTCGGCAGGCGCAGGGGGGCGAGCACAACGGGAGACGGCTCGGTTGGCTCCGCGGGACGCGAGGTGGAGCCGCTCGGTTGAGGGCTTGGTGAGCGCGGTGCTCGTCGTAGAACTTCTCGTACTCGCCGAGAGCGTGGCGTAGGTGGCGTTCGTTCCAGAGCAGCCGATCAAGCCTCCGGTTCATCTCGCAGGGCGTGGACTCTGGCGAGGTTGTTTCGGACGAGGCCCAGGTTGTGGTCGTCGTCGAAGGAGGCGAAGATGACCTCCGCCTGCCGGTAGGCGGTGATGGCCTCGTCGAGGCGCCGCACCTCCTGCAGGGCGTTGCCGAGGTTGTTGAGCGCCTGCCCTTCGCCATGGCGGTCGCCGACCTCATGGCAGATGTCGATCGCGTCCTGGTGAGTGGCGATGGCTTCGTCGAAGCGCCGCACCTGCCGCAGTGTGTTGCCGAGGTTGTTGAGTGCCGTGCCTTTGCTGTGGCGGTCGCCGACCTCGCTGAGGATGTCGGCTGCGTGCTGGTGGGCGGTGATGGCTTCGTCGAAGCGTCGCACCTCGGCCAGGGCGAGGCCGAGGTTGTTGAGCGCGTGGCCTTCGCCGTGGCGGTCGCCGAGTTCGCGGCAGATGCCGGCTGCTTGCCGGCAGGTGGTGATGGCTTCGTCGAAGCGCCGCACTGTGGCCAGGGCGGCGCTGAGGTTGTTGAGCGCCTGCCCTTCGCCATGGCGGTCGCCGACCTCGCGGTAAATGTCGGCTGCTTGCCGGCAGGTCGTGATGGCTTCGTCGAAGTGCCGCACCTGCTGCAGGACGATGCCGAGGTTGCCCAACGCCCAGCCTTCGCCGTGGCGGTGGCGGAGCTCGCGGGTGGCATCGACGGCGAGGGCGCTGACGGTCAGCCAGTCGTTCAGGTGTCGGCGCCAGTCCAAGTAGGGGGCGAGGCAGGCGGTCAGGCGTGCGGTCACCTGGTGGCGGCCGGTGTCGGCGGCCTGGAGGACGGCGGCGATGAGGTTGGCGCGTTCGGTGTCGAACCAGGCCAGAGCCTGCTGCCGCCCGCCGAACAGCGCGGGAACGGGTTGGCCGGGCAGGGCGCGCAGGTGGTCGTCGGCGGCTTCGGCGGTGCCCAGGTAGTGCTCCAGCAGCTGGTCTGTGGCCTGCGACTGCCCGTCGTCTCCGGCATGCGCGCGGGCGTGCTCGGCGGTGTGTTCGCGGACCAGGTCGTGCATGCCCCACCGGCCGGGGGCCGGAACGGTGATCAGGTGGGCCACGCTCAGTTCCCGTAGCTCCCTCCGGGTTCGCCCCTCCTTCTGTCCGGCCAGGGCGGCTGTGGCGTGCAGGCCGATATCGGGACCGGGGACCGAGGTCAGCAGACGCAGCAGCCGACCCAGATACGGCCGGGTGCGCAGCAGGTGCCGGTAGGACAGCTCCAGCACCGCACGCACGGCGACCGGCCCACTCCCATCGAGGCTCCCACCGTCGGGCGGGGACAGCACGTTCAGCCGCTCCCCGGTCTCGGCCAGCTCAGCAGCCAGCTCTATCAGCGGTCGGCCAGGTTCGGCCGCGAGCAGAGCTGCGGCGATCTGCAGCGCCAGCGGCAGGTCTCCGCACAAGGCGGCCACCCGATGGGCGTCGGCCTCCTGCTCGACCGCCCGCAGGTCGGCGGGGTCGCGCAGGGCCAGCGCGGTGTGCAGCAACTCCACCGACTCCGCCCGCTCCATGACGGCCAGATCGAGGTGGCGGGCGGGTAGCGAGGCCAGCGTGTGCCGGGAGGTCACCAGCAGCCGGTGACACGGGTGCGCGGGCAACAGGTCCTGCACCTGGGTGACAGCGGCGGCGTTGTCGGCCACCACCAAAATCCCTTTGCCCTCGCCCGCCAAGCCGGCCATGACCGACCGGTACAACACGAGCACCTCGCCCGCCTCTGCGGGCACATCTTCGCCGTGCACGCCCATCGCCCGCAGCAACTGACCGGCTGCGGCCCCTGCGCTCACCTGCCCGCTCGCGTCTGAGGTGTAGCCGCGCAGGTCGATGAAGAACACTCCGCCGCCGAACCAGCCTTCGGTCATGGCGTGGTGGGCGGCTTTCAGGGCCAAGGCGGTCTTGCCGATTCCGCCCATTCCCGCCACCGCCGACACCACCACCCCCGAACCCGCCACCTCACCACCGTCGTCGCGAGCCGGGTCGAGGAAGGCCACCAGCGTGTCCATCGCGTCCGCACGGCCGGTGAAACCGGTGGGAGGGGCGGGCAGCCCGGCCAAGGCCTGCGGGGCTGCAGCCCGCAGGTGTAGGTCCACCTTGAGCGCGATCCCGCCGGGGCCGGTGCTGATCGCTCCGGTGTTGTCCCCTCCCACCGCTACCGACCGCTCACTGGAGGCGTTCACCACCTGTGCGCGGGCGGGCGGGACAGAGGTGTGCTCGCCGGGAAGCGTCATGCCCCCACTGTGCGACCAGCCGCCCGGGCTGTCCCGGGCCGTCGCCGATCCGTTACGCTCCCCGGTTGCGCTCAGGGCCCGATCGTGGTCGGGGGGGCCTCTTCGGGAGGTGTCAGGCGGTGGATGCCTTCAAGCGAGCTCGTCAGCCGGGTGGCTGTGCTCCCTGGGAGCACAGCCACCCGTCGAGGTCGCCGCCGCCGGTGCGCAGGGCGGCGTCCAGGGGCGTGAGGTTGTCGTGGCCGATCCAGTTGACGTCCCGCCGCGACGCAGGAAGAACGGCCGCTCTCGCGCCAGCCGTCCACAGGGCGTGGGTGATCTCCTGGGCCGACGTCGGCGTCGCGGCGAGGTGCTGGGTGATCGCTCTATCAACCTGAGCGCCGAAGATTCCCACAGCGTGGTCGTCGCGCCGTGTTCGGCGAGGTGGCGGGCGGCTCGCCCTTGGCCGAACGCGTACGCGTCGGTGCTGTCGCCGCTGCCGGCCGCCTAGTGCAGCGGGGACTCGGAGCGGCGGCCCTCGAACGGGGCGTTGACGTAGGTGCCTGCCGCGACCAGGATCGCGACGCATTACGGGCTGCTGGGGGCCCGGCCGGTCGGCCAGCACGCGCAGCAGTGGCCTCCGTGCTCGGCGCCCACGCCTGGCACGTCGCCGCCTTCCCCGCCCAGGCGCAGCAGGAGGTGCGGGGTGATGAGCCGGACACGCCGGTCCCCTCCGCCTACGCCCCCGTCGGCCGGGCTGTCACCGAGCCGGGCGGGTACCACCTGTCGGGCACGTGGAGTTTCACCTCCGGCGTCGAGCACGTCGGCGCCGCCCTGCCCGGGCCCTGCGCAGGAGGGCGTCCTCACCTGAGCCAGGCCCGACGACTGGTGCTGAACACCGCCCGCCTCCCCGGCGCTGCGCGAGCTCGGCCTCGACCTGCTTCAGGAACGACGAGTGCCGCCTGGGAGGCCGGTGAGGCGAGTTCGGCTGCGGCATCATCGAGCTCGCCGCATTCCGAATCTGCGGGTCGGGGCGTTGGCCCCCGGTCTGGCGCCTGCCTTGGCGGTCGGCGCCAGACGGGCTCTCAGGGGTGTGCTGTCAAAAGGCGTCCAGGTCTGTCTTCACATCAACCATGGACGCCCTTCGTCACATCCGGAGCCGATCACCGCATTTCACGTCAGCGATCTAGGCCAGCCTCTCCGCGATTCTGGCTACCAGTCGTTCCCTGTCGAGACCGTCTTCGCCGGAGGGCGCGAAGTACATCACGAACACGACCGCGACCGCGGCCGCCACGACCGCGACGGCGACCAGCACGATGACCACAGGCGGGGGCATCATGGCCGGGTCGGTCCCGTAGCGTTGCTGGATGACCTCGACGAGGACCTTCTCGGCTGATTGAAGGGCCGTGTCGATGCGGAGGTGGTCCCCGCTGGTGATGTCTGCGCCGAAGTCGTCGAAGAACGTGGGGTTCTTGGCCCTGATGTCGCCCACGACGAGCCGCATCGTCTCTGTGATCTGTCTTGCCGACACACCGGGTGTCTTGCGGCGCAGCTCAGGAAGGATCTCGACGATCGGCCCCTGGCCGAAGAAGATGCCGTGGAAGATGGTCTCCCCATCGTATCGGGATACCTGGGAGGCGCCGGCTGTCACGGACGAGCCCAGAGGCAGGGTCGCCGTCGTGGAGTGTGCGGGAATCTCTGCGCCCACGAACATGGCGAACGCTGTCATCCCTGCTAAACCGATCAAGCGGATTCTTTTCACTTTTCTCCTTGTTTCGAAACCTGACACGATGAATTCGTGCGCTATGACCGCGTGGCGCCTTCCTCCTGCCTGTCCTGGATCGCGTACTCCCGAGAGGGCGTTGGTTCTGACGGCGAAGCACGGCCGAAGAATCGCATGCGGCGCCGCAGCGAGAAGATGAATTCCTGATCCGATGGCCGCAGATAGAGGATGAGCGCAGCGCACATGGCGGTGGCGAAACTCCCGAGCCCCATGAACACCGCGATGAATCCATGAAGAGCGAGGCCGGCGGCCAGCAGATAGGGCCGCACCGGTCTGCGTGCGACCAGTCCCATCACGAGTGCGAATTCGATGATCAGAGGCGTCCACGTGAACAAGATGACGCCGACGGGATGGATCAGCACCGGTAGGAGGATGTCCAGCATCCAGAGCGGCATCCCATAGACGGGGTCGGTCAGCCAGTAGTAGAGCGAGGTCCCGTTGGCCCATTCCTCGTGACTGAGTTTGGCGACGGAGGACTGGAAGTAGATTCCGGCGACCTGGAGCCGGATGACGAACAGGGATGACCAGCAGATCAGGGCGGCGGCCCCTCTCTCGTGGGTGGGTGCCGCGCGCTGCCAATGCCAGGTCCGCGAATCGGTCAGGGCGACGGGGGCCAGCAAGAGGCACAGGATGGCGCTGACCTGATCTCCGCCATCTGGCAGGGTGGTGGACGCCTGGAAACTCACAGTGATCCACCACTGCGGAACAGCGGTGAGCCGCGGCCGCCAACCGCTGGCCGCGACGGCCAGGAGCACCACGGCCAGCAGGCGCGCCCATTCCAGGTGCCTGGTCTCAAGCAGGCAGAAGGCCCCGAACCTGGCCAGGTCCTCGCAATGCGGAGCCGTGACCACTCCTGCTGCCGGAGAAAACAGCGTAGCGCTGGAATTCGCGGCGAGAGTGCCCAGGAGGCCCAGCGCGAGAATGGTTCTGGCCAACCCGTAGACGTTTGTCCAAGGAGAGGCCGCAACAATGGTGCGAGCTAGTGAGTCGAGTCTGTGCACCGGACCTCCAACCGCACGACGGTGGCGGGAATCCGCACCTTGCCGGCCGCCCAGGCCCATGGGGCCGGGTCCTGCTTGGACACGCCGATCGCGCCGCAGTGGCGTGGGTCCGGCAAGGAGTTCTCCACCGGGACTACCGCGGACGACCGTGCCAGGCACGCCGGGATGTCACCGCTCTCACACGGCAGCCATTGCCGGCTCGTGACCCTCTGAAGGATCAGGCCAAGCTCGACCGACTCGGCGCGTGCGCTCCGCTTGAATCCGAGCAGGTGCTTCGGCTCGGAGTTGGCGCCGACCAGGGCGCCGCCCCACCGCCCGTCGGCCTGTGGATGCCATGCGCCCAGGCGAGACCTTCTCGGCGACAAGGTGAAGAACGCCCAGCCCTGCGGTGTGACGATGCGGATGTTCTGGCGGAGTTCGCGCTGCCCCGGCAACTCGATGGTATTGCTCGGCAATTGGGAATCCACCACGTAGAAGATGACCGCGGACCATATCGCTGTGAGACCGACCAGAAGCCGCCCGAGCGCTTGCGGCGTGAATTCACTGTCCGGAACGACGAGAGCCAAGGAATATCGCCTTCCGACTGAGAAACAACCCCTGGGTTCCGAGCTGCGGCGGGAGGAATATCCCTCTGCTCGTGCGCCTATGGTGATCACTTCGACTTGGAACCCACTGGTGTCCTGGTTGCACCGGCCGCGACCACGAAGGCGCCGGCCCCGTCCGAGGTTGTGTTGTATCTGGTCGGCGCGGAGTCCAGGAACGTAGACGCTCGGGGAGCGGATCACCACGCCGATCAGAGAATGGCTTCCGGCGAATTGTCGAACCGGTTGGGTTCCCTGGCGCCCATCGGGTATTGGCGATTCCGGTTCGGGAGCGCCACTACCCGGAGGCGCGGTCGAGACCGTCCCGGTCCACGCCTCCCGCTGCATCTCCCTACCGGTCCGTCGCCAGATCGTGGCGTGCCGCCAAGGTGGCGGAGCGCGGGCAGGCGTCGCCGTCATGGAGGCTCTGTACGGCGGGCGGTGCAGGCGCAGCCCGTGCTGAGCATGCGCGATGAGTGTGTGCCCCTGCTGCGAACCCCCTGCGCCGCCCGGCCCGCCGTTCACGGGCCAGGGGCGCGTACGGGGTTTCGGTCACGCACGTCAGGACATCGACGAGTTCGGCGGACTCGAACACGCCGCTGTGGTCGGCGTCGTCGACGAGGACGAACAGGGCCGCCGCGCTGCCAGGGGTCAGGTCACGGGCCGGGGCCTTGCCGTACTGGACGTACTTGGTGCTGATCCCATCACCGTCCTTGTCGGCGACCGCACCGGTGGCGGCGCCCGGCGCGGTCCCGGCGACCGTCGCGACCGGCAGGGCGACGGTGGCCACGGTCCCGAACAGCGGCAGTCCCGGTGGGCGGTGCAGGTGCTCGCCTACAGTTCGGCCGGCCTGCCTTCGGCGGTGTAGGCGCTGCCGAACACCTGGGCGGCCACCCGTTCGGCGTGGGCGAACCAGTCGGCGACCGCTTCGGGCCCAAGCGACGGCAGCACGGCCGCCGCCCGGCGGATGCGGGCCGGCGCCCGCTGACCTTCGGCCGCGACGGCGTTCAGGTCGTGGCCGACCAGCTGCCCGTGGCGTTTGCGCACCACACCGCCGATCAGCACCGTGCTGGAGCGCGGGGCGGAACGGCGGCACGCCCATGCCCGTCTGCATCTCGGTCTCGGGCGCGATCGTGACCCGGCCGCCGGTATCGGCCACCAGCCGCCACTCCTCATCCACCAGGGCGGGGGCGTGGATGTGCACATGACCAGGCCGCAGCAGCCCGTGGTCGTGGAACTCGCGAAGGCCCTTGAGCAGGATCGACGCCGTCGCGGCGGCCGTGTGCGAGGCGGTCAGCACCTCCAGCTCGGCCGCCAGCCTGAACGGCAGCGTGCCGAAGTCGCTGAGCAGTACGCCCATGCTCGACAACCCGCCCCAGCCGTAGGAGCGCAACCGCTCGGCGTCGGCGAGCCGGTCGGCGTGCGAGGCGAAGCCGGGCGGTTCGAACGCGAAGGACTGAAAGCCGTAGGAGTACACATGCCTGATCCCGCTGGCCCGCAGCGCCTCGACAGCGGCCACGGCGTGCTCGGGGGTGTTGACGCAGTCGCAGCAATCCATGATCGTCGTGACACCTGAGTCGATCGCCTTGAGCGCGCCCACGGCGGTGGCCGCATGCATGTCCTCGGCCATGATGATCGAGCCGATCCCGTAGAAGGTGCCACTGCGGCGGACGCCGAGCTGGGCGGACGCGGCCCGATGGCTCCAGCCCCTGGTCACCGTCCGTACTCGTGGTGGACACGGGCGTGGTCTCGGACCACCCAGCCCAGCGCAAACCTGCCTTCCCGAAATCGTCGCGCTCAGCGCACCAGCCCCGGCACCACGTTCAGGCCGTCCTCGCGCACCGCGAACAGTTCCCTGCTGTTGCCCGTCCGCACATCCACGGCGTAGACCACCGACGCAGTCCCACTCGGAGACTCGGGGACGGCCAGCACGGTTACCTCGGTGGCGTTCAACCAGCTCCCGAGCCGCGAAGGATGGAGCCCTTCCGGCAGCCCGGAGATCGAGGTACGGCTCTCCCGACCGGCCTGCGTCGCACTGAAGGTCACGATGGATCCGTCCTGCTGCACCATCGGTCGCCGGTTCCGGTCGACGGTCTGTCCCAGCCGGGCGAGCGTCTGCCCGTCAGGTGCGAGGCCGCTGTAGCCGTACGTGAAGTCCCGGATGGTGATCGGATCATGGCCGAGCATCCACACCTGGCTGGTCATGTCGTACGGCTTGGCCAGCACGACAGGTCCCGAACCGTCCGACACGCTCACCGGCCACCATCCCCGCTTGAGGTCGGTCACCGTCTCGCGTTCCACGTCCACCAGCTTGTTCGGCTCCCTCCGGCCGCCCCACCCGGACACAACGAAACGCAGCCCATCAGGCGACAGCCGCAGCGCGTACTCAGTCGCGAAGTCTTCCGCGGGCTGCTCCAGCGGCGCCTGCCACGTCTTGCCGCTCGCCAGATCGCGTACGACGATGCGGCGATGCTTCGAGTCGTAGAAGGCGATCCTGCGGCCGTCGGCCGTGACCTCCAGCGGCCCGGTTGCTTCCTTGCCCAGTCGGTAGGTCTCGCCCTGGCGTGTCACGATCTGCCACGGACTGCCGGTGCACGAGCTGCCGGAGCAGCCCGGCCGGAAGGCCTGCTCCACCGGTCCGACTCCCTTCGCGGGCAACGGAAGTGCTTTGGTCTCCGGCGGGGTGAGCACGATCGGGGGTGCGGGACGGATCTGCAGCAGCATGGCTCCGCCGCCGAGCACGATCAGGCAGGTCACAGCGGCGGCCACCACAGCCAGCCGGGTGGCGCGCCTCCTGCGCGCGCCCCGCACCGCCTGCGCCGCCAGATCGACGGTGGGCGCCTGCTCGGCCAGCGCGTGCAGGTCCTCGCGCAACGTGTGATTCATCGGTACACCTCTTTCGGAGCGAGCGCGCGCAGCTTGGACAGCGCGTAGTTGGTCTGGCTCTTGACGGTGCCGACCGAGATCCCCATGAGCTGCGCGGTCTCGTGCTCTGAGCGGTCTTCGTAGAAGCGCAGTACGATCACGGCCCGCTGCTTGGGCGTGAGCTTCGCCAGCGCGTGGCGCAGGGTGAGACGGCGCACGGTTGCCTCGTCGTGTGGTTGCCCCGGTTCGGCTGTCTCCGGCAGCTCCGCCCCCGGTAGTTCGACCTGCTTGCGCCTGCGCCACGAGATGGTCTGATTCACCAGGGCTTTACGGGCGTAGGCCTCGGGGTTGCCGACCTTGGCGAGTTTCGTCCAGTGGGAGGCGACACGGGTGAGGACCGTCTGCAAGAGGTCCTCGGCGAGATGGGGGTTCCCCGTGAGCAGGTACGCCGTCCGCATGAGCGACTGCTGACGCGTGCGTACGAACTCGTGGAACCCCTCGTAACGGTCCATGTATCGAAACAACTCCGGCGAGGGGCTTCAGGTTGGAATACCCGGCGTCATGGTGATCCCGTGTCCGTCCAACTGCCGGTCCAGGCCCTTCAGGTCCTTTGCTGCGGCCGCACTTGCTCGCCCTGCCTGCCTCAATCCGTAGAACAGCCGGAGCGGGCTCGATGCGGGCCCCGCGTTCCCGGCCGCGCGTAGCAACTGCTCGGCCTGCTCCAACGCCGCCACATACGTCGGGCGGCGCGCCTTATCCGCTGCTGGCGGCTCCCGCCGCGTCGCCCGCAAGGCCTGCCAGATGAGGTCGAAGTCCGCAGCCACACGCCGACCCTAGCCACCCCGACCCTAGCCACCCCGACCTCATTCCGGCCGCCCAATGGAGCCCTCAACTGCGACAACAGCGCTCAACGTCACCTTCGCGATCGCGCGCGGGCTGCGGGGAGAAGAAGGCAGCTGGGTCACACAGGGAAGATATCGCTCGAAGCGCCCGCGTCGAGGGCAGGCCGACCACGCCGCTGTCACGGCCACCGCCTGGGGTGTGCCCTTGCGCTAGATTCGCCATAGTCGCCTGAACAGCGCCTGGGCAGGCACGTGTGCTCCTGCCGCCCGACGGCAGACCAAGCCCCGGCGGCACGCACCCGCCGGGCAATGGCGCGCGGGCTCCACGTGATGCGGTCACGCTCCGATCGGCCCAGGTATGGTGCGGCGCCGATGTCTGCCGCATGCCGCGCGGTGGTACCCGCTGCCGAACCACGATGCTTCCCGATCCGTTACCGCGAGGCTGCAGGCGCTGACCGACCAGAGCCGCGGTATCCGGATCGCGCTCATCGAGGCGATCGGCTTCGGCGCCTGGCGGGCGTTCCTGCCCGCAGCCACCGCCTACACCGAGGCCACCGGCCGCACCCTGTGCTACTTCGGCGCCGAACACGCCGCCCTGGAGACCGGCCACGCCATAGGCGCGGACGACATCGACCGGCAGCTGCGCGCCATCACTTTCACCCCGGACCAGCGCGGCACTGCCATCGCGCTGGTCGACCAGATATTCGCACTGTTCGGCCGCATGTTCGACGAACAGCACGCCCATCTGCTGGCGGCCTGCTCCATGGTCAGAAGCCAGCGCAATTCAGCCTGGATCGCCTCGGGGAGGCCCAGCCGAGTGTGGTGCCTGTGCGGCGGGGGCAACCCCTCTGGTCGCCCGGACCGGTCCGCCCCGAGAGCCTGTCTTCGATCCCTTGAGATCCGTGGATGGCCAGGGCCGTGCTCAGGTGCGCCATCGTCGGCTCACGAGGAGGGAGCGGGTTGTGAGAGGAGGGTCGCCAGGGCGCGGGCGGTGTCGGCGAAGTAGTCCTCGTCGGTGTCGTGGGTGAGGCCGAGAACGACGCCCTGACTGAGGCCGACGAACAGGGCTCTGAGGGCGAGGGCCAGGCGTTGTGCCTGGTGCGGTGTTACGACGCCGCCAGGGTGTGAGCGTCCGGTGAACAGCGCGGTCAGGTGGCTTTCCTGCGTTCGGACGGATGCGCCGAGTTGGGCCGCCAGCTCGGCGTCGTGTAGGGCCATGTCCAGCAGAGTGATCTGCAGGGACAGGCCAGAGCGCGCGTCGGGGGCCGTGCTGGTGTGCCAGTAGTGCCGGGCGAAGGCTTCGGCGGCTTCGAGCAGGTTCAGCTCGGGGGCAATCGCCTTCTCGATCTCTTCGTAGTGGTCGCGCTGGTAGTCGGCTACCAGCGCGACCACCAGGCCGTTCTTGCTGCCGAACAACGAGTAGATGGCGCCGGTGGTCAGCTCGGCCCGCTCAGCGATCTCCTCGAGCTTCGCGCGGTACCCGTCTTTGGATACGACCTGGAACGCGGCGTCCAGCAGGGCGCGACGGTTACGTTCCTTGGTCTCGGCTCTCGACATTCTCATAATCATATTATGGTAGTAATGAAATTATGAAACAAGGATCTCGGGCAGGTCAGGGGATGGTGGCGGGGATCATCGCCGACGGCATCTTCAAGATGCTGCTCGGTGCTGCCTTCTTCGGCGGCACTGCCCTGCTGGGTCAGATGCTCGGCGTGCCCTCATGGCTGATGATGGCCTCTGGCGTGGCCCTGCTGATCGGTGGTGGGATCGAGGTGAGGTACGTGCGCCGTCGTACGATGCGGGCCTATATGTGGCTCATGGTCACCTATGACGCCGGTTGGGGGCTGGCCGGGCTGGCCGGGCTGCTGGTGGCGTGGATGGGTGGCAGCGGCGGGGGCGAGGTGTGGGTGGCATACCAGACGCTCGCGCCCATCGCGTTCGCCGCATGGCTGGTCGCCGCCGCGCCGCGCCAGGCTTCAGAGCCCGCTTCCTGATCTCCAAGATCAGGTAGGGGTATCTGGCCAGGATGCTTCTTGTGCAGGCTGTCGGGGTGGGTGACGGTGACAGGGTGGTCTCGAAGCTCCGTCGTTGCCGGTGTTGCGATCGCGTCTCGGGTGGCGAAGATCCGTCGTCATGCGGGGGTGTGCGGGGATGCGTGCCGGGCGCGGCATCGGCGATGGGGTGCTGGGGGCGCGGGCCCGGGTGAGCGCGATGCGTGCCGGGTCGGCGCGAGAAGCCGAAGGTGCCGCGACGTCGCCCAGGTCCAAGCCCGCCTCGGGCACGCCTCCCTCGACACCTCGGTCCGGTACTTCCGAGCGGGGTACCGCCAAGCAAGCCGTCGTCGTCGACCGCATCTTCGGCTAGCTGTTCTGTCCTGAGAGGTTGGGTACGCGGCTGGCGGGTGGGCGATCACCGAGTGCGGTGTGTCCGCGGTGGTGATTGCGCGGTGGTGATTGTAGGTGTGGAGCCAGGGACCGAGTGCCTGACGGCGTTCGGTCTCTGACCGGTAGGGGCGGGCGTAGGCCCATTCCTCCAGCAGGGTGCGGTTGTGGCGTTCGACTTTGCCGTTGGTCTGGGGCCGGTAGGGGCGGGTGCGTTTGTGGGTGATGCCGCTGTCGGTCAGGGTCTGGCGCCAGAGGTGGGAGCGGTAGCAGGAGCCGTTGTCGGTCAGGACGCGGTGGACGGTGATGCCGGCGGCGGTGAAGCAGGCGTGGGCGCGGTGCCAGAAGGCGGTGGCGCTTTCCTTGGTCTCGTCGGTGAGGATTTCGGTGTAGGCCAGGCGGGAGTGGTCGTCGACGGCGTTGTGCAGGTAGCCGTAGCCGAGGTTGGCGCGTCCTGGGATGGTCCAGGAAGCCTGGATGCGCCTGGCCGGCCAGGACGAGACGGCCATCGCCAACCTGGCGGGATGGCTGACCACCGTGGTCGGCCGTATCAGCCTGGACCTGCTGAGATCCCGCCAAGCCCACCCCGAGTCCGCCCACGGGCATCGGTTCGCCGTCCTCGTGGTGACGCCCGCCGACGAACCGGCGCCGGACGAGCAGGTCGCGCTGGCCGATTCGGTCGGCTTCGCCCTGCTCGTCGTGCTGGACTCGCTCACTCCGAGCGAGCGCCTGGCGTTCGTCTTGCACGACATGTTCGCGGTCCCGTTCCAGGAGATCGGCCAGATCCTGGGCAAATCCGCCGACGCCGCCAAGATGACCGCCAGCCGTGCCCGCCGCAAGGTCCAGGCAACAGACCGCCAGACAGGCCCCGGACGCGAGCACCAGGAGGTCGTCCAGGCCTTCCGCGCCGCTGCCCTCGGGGGCGGCTTCGAAGCGCTCCTGAGGGTCCTCGACCCGGAGGTGAAGCTGACGGTCGACACCCCAGGCGGCATGGTCGTCACCCTCGGCGCCACCGCGGTCGCCTCCGGCGCCCGCATGTTCTCCGGTGAGGTCGCTCGTCAACGAGCCGTGCTGGTCAAGGGGGTCCCCGGCCACATGTCCTGGCGTTCGGACGCAACCCCTCTGTCGGTCATCGCCTTCGCCGTCGCCGACGGTCGGATCACCGGCATCCATATCGTTGTCGACCCGGCCAAACTCGCCTCGGTCGACCTGCCCGCCCCGGCCTGAGCCGGGTGTCGTCATCGGTCGGCCCGTGCATGCGCACATCGTCCCGGGCCGGCCAGCCGAGCTCCTCGGCGCGGTGGCCGGTTCGTGCGAGGCGCCCCGGATGCGGGCAAGCCGGGCGGCAGCCCGTGCCGGAACGTCGCCGCCGATACTGTGCGACGGCCCATGGGATCCGCGCGTATCGCGCGGCAGCACGATCGTGAGCAACTCCGCGCCGGTCGGCGGGCTTGAGCGGCTCGGCCCACTCCGGCTCGGCCCACTCCGGCTCGGCCCACTCCGGCTCGGCCCACTCCGGCTCGGCCGGGAGGTCCTGGAGCGTCAGCGTGTTGATGTGGTTCAGTCGCTTCTGAAGGACCCGGCCCGACGCCGACCGGCGCGCACTCCGCCCCCCTTCTGGTCGCATGCCAACCTGTACGGCACCATCCATAGCGATATGGACCCTCATCTGGGCCTGGGCCTTCCCGCGGCCGGCTACCGCCGGGAGCGGCCGTCGAGGTGGTGACGGAGGTGGTCGGCGGTATGGGTGGCGGAGGTGGCGATCATGTCGTGCGGGGTGCCTTCGAAGACGATGCGACCGCCGTCTCGTCCGGCCTCGGGCCCGAGGTCGATGATCCAGTCGGCGGCGAGGACCACGTCGAGGTTGTGCTCGATGACGATGAGGGTCGAGCCGGAGTCCACGAGCCGGTCGATCAGGCCGAGGAGTCGATCGATGTCGGCGATGTGCAGGCCGGTGGTGGGCTCGTCGAGCACGATCGTCCGGCCGGGCGTGGCCAGCTCGGCGGCCAGCTTGAGCCGCTGCCGCTCGCCGCCGGACAGGGAGTCGAGCGACTGGCCCAGGGTGAGGTAGCCGAGGCCGACGTCGAAGAGGCGTCCGAGGATGGCCAGGACCGGCTTCTGGGGGAAGAAATGCCGGGCGTCGTCGACACTCATCTCGAAGACGTCGGCGATGGTGCGCCCGTTGACTTCGTACCGCTGGGCCTCGGCGGTGAAGCGCCTGCCCTTGCACGACTCGCAACGGGTGGTGACGCCCTCCATGAACGCCAGGTCGGTGTAGATGAGGCCGGTGCCCTCACACGTGGGGCAGCCGCCGGAGGAGTTGGGGGTGAACAGCCCGGCAGGCTGCCGGGCCGCCCGGGCGAAGATCTGCCGGATGAGGTCCAGGAGGCCGGTGAAGGTCGCGGGGCTGGACCTTCTTGAGCCGCGGATGGGCCGCTGGTCGATCACGACGGCCCCGGGCTCGACGGCCGGCAGATGGCCGAGCACGAGGCTGCTCTTACCCGATCCGGCGACACCGGTCACCACCGTCATGACGTCGCGTGGAACGCGCACCGTGACGTCGTGCAGGTTGTGGGTGCCGGCATGCTCGATCAGCATCCACCCGCCCGCGGATCTCGGATTCGCGCGCCCGGTTCGCCGCGCTCGCAGGCCGGTGCCCGTCGGGGTGTCGGCCCGCTGCAGTTCGGCGTAGCTGCCTTGGAAGATGACGTGCCCGCCGGCCGTTCCGGCTCCGGGCCCCATGTCGATGCAGTGGTCGGCGATGGCCATGATCTCGGGGTCGTGTTCGACCACGATGACCGTGTTGCCGCGGTCGCGCAGGGCGAGCAGCATCTGCCCGAGCGTGTGGACGTCTCGCGGGTGCAGGCCGACTGTGGGTTCGTCGAAGACGTAGAGCATGTCGGTGAGGGCGCTGCCGAGGTGGCGTACCATCTTGATGCGCTGGGACTCCCCGCCGGACAGGGTGGAGGTCGCGCGGTGGAGGCTCAGGTAGCCCAGGCCGAGGGTGACCAGGCGCCGCAGGTGCCGGCGGAGGACGGACAGCAGTGGTGCGACCTCCGCGCGGTCGAGGCTGCGGATGAAGGTGAGGAGTTCGTCCACCTGCATCGCGTTGCAGTCGGCGATCGAGTTCCCGGCGATGAGGCTTTCGCGCGCGGGTGCGGCCAGTCGCGAGCCGCCGCACACGGGGCAGCGGCGCCGGGCGACGATCCGCTCGAACGCCTCACGCTGCCTGCCCTTGAACGACTCCGGTTCCCGCTGCAGGTAGATACGGGTGAAACGGGGGAGCAGGCCCTCGTAGGCGGTGCCGACCGCGTCCATGCCGGCGGGCGGTCTGAGGGTGTCGGCAGGTGTGCGCAGGAGGATGTCACGCTCTTCGGGGGTGTAGTCGCGGATCTTCTTGTCGACGTCGAAGAACCCCGACCGCGCGTATGCCTTCCACATCCACTGACCCGGCGCGAAAGGGGGGAAGGTGATCGCGCCCTCGGCCAAGGTCCTGTCCTCGTCGAGGAGCTCGGCCACGTCGACCGTGGCGGCGACCCCCAGGCCCTGGCATTCCTGGCACATCCCGGCCGGGTCGTTGAAGCTGTAGGCGTTGGAGTAGCCGGCCGACGGCGTGCCGATGCGCGAGAACAGCAGCCGCAGGCGCGCCCCGATGTCCGTCGTGGTGCCCACAGTGGAACGGGGGCCGCCGGACAGGCGCTTCTGGTCCACGATGATCACCGCCGACAGGTTCTCCAGGTGATCGACGTCGGGCTGCCCGTAGCTGGGCAGGCGTCCCTGCGCGAAGGCCGAGAACGTCTCGTTGAGCTGCCGCCCCGACTCCGCCGCGAGCGTGTCGAAGACCAGGGAGGACTTGCCCGAGCCCGACACCCCGGTCACGACGGTCAACTGACGCTTGGGGATGTCGAGATCGACGTTCTTGAGGGAGTTCTCTCGTGCGCCGCGGATCCGGATCACATCGGTCATCGGTTGAGTCCTTGGAAGGTACGGATCGCCAGGGGAGCGAAGACCAGGATGAGCAGGAGCGGCGCGATCACGGCGGTGGTGAGCGCGTACTGCGCGGCCCAGGTCAGCCCGCCGGAGTGGACGCCGGTGAACAGCTGCCGGATGGCGGTCGCCGTCGCCGAGAGCGGGTTCCACTCGGCGATCACGCCGAGCCAGCGCGGCATGGTGGCCGGGTCGATGAACACGGTCGACAGGAATCCGATCGGCCAGGCCAGGAGTTGGGCGGCGGTCACGGCCTCGGGCGAGCCTGCCTTCAGGCCCGCCCAGACACCGAACCACAACAGCCCGAACCGCAGCCACAGCAGCAGACCGTAGGCCGACAATGCCGCAGCCGGTCCGTTCTCCCACCGCCAGCCCAGGGCCAGACCGGCCAGCGTGATCATGATGATCTCCAGGACCGAGGTCAGCATGTCGGCCAGCACGCGGCCGAGGAGCACCGACCCGGGTGCGATCGGCAGCGAGCGGAACCGGTCGGTGACCGTCTTCGACGCGTCGGTGGTGACCGCCATCATGGTCGTCTCCACGCCGAACAGCATCGTGAACGCCAAGACGCCCGGGATGACGAACAGGATGTAGTCTCCCGCGCTCCCGGCTATCGCGCCTCCGAGCAGGCCGCCCATCATGAGGATGATGAGGACGGGGAACAGCAACTGGACCGCGAAGGTCCAGGGCCGGGCCCGCCAGTGCCGTACGGTGCGCCCGGTGATGATCGCCGCGTCTCTCCACAGATGCGTACGTACCTGGCCGGACAGGGTCGAGGTGGTCATGCGGCGGGCGCTCCTGACTCGGTCGCGTGCAGGCGGAAGTAGACGTCTTCGAGGGTGGGTTCGCGCAGCACCATCTGAGGCTCCCCCACGAGTCTCTTGAGGTCCTGCGGCGTCCCCTGGGCGATGACGGCCCCCTCGCGCAGGATCACCACGTCGTCGGCGAGGGTGTCGGCCTCCTCCAGGTACTGGGTGGTCAGCAGGACAGTGGTCCCGGCGTCGACCAGGGCGCGCACCGAGTCCCACAGGTCGTGCCGTGCGCCGGGATCGAGTCCAGTGGTCGGCTCGTCGATGAACAGCACACCGGGCGTGGTGATCAGCGAGGTCGCCAGATCCAGACGCCGGCGCATCCCGCCGGAGAACGCGCCCACCGGCCGCCTGCCCACATCGGCCAGCCCCGACGTTTCGAGCAGTTCCCCTGCCCGGTCACGAGCGCCGCGCCGGGTCAGGCCCGACAACCTGCCGAACAGCTCAAGGTTCTCGCGCGCGCTCAGCAGTTCGTCCAGTGCGGCGTACTGGCCCACCAGCCCGATGGAGGCCCGCACCCGCGTCGCCTCACGTACGACATCGTGGCCCGCGACGCGGGCACTGCCCTCATCCGGGCGGGTCAGTGTCGTCAATATCCTGATCATCGTGGTCTTGCCGGCGCCGTTGCCGCCGAGCAGCGCGCAGACCCGCCCGGCCCCGACCGTGAGGTCCACGCCGTCGAGCGTCGGGCGCGCGTTGCCGGGGAAGTGTTTGCGGATGCCGCGAGCGACGATCGGGGCCGTCGTGCTGTCTTGCGTCGATTTCGAGGTCACGGAGCTTGTCCTCCTGCTTCCGCCATCCAGATTACGTCGTACAATACATTGTACGAAACGCGAGAGGAGCCATTGATGGCCAAGAGAGCGGAGCGTCCGGGCGATCCGGCCAAGCTGATCGGGCTGCTCTGGCAGCCCACCGAGGCCGTGAGCCGATCAGGGCTCACGCCGAAAATCATCACCCAGGCGGCGATCACGCTGGCCGACGACGAAGGGCTCGACGCCCTCACCATCCGCCGCGTGGCAGGCGACCTCGGCGTCAGCACCATGGCCCTGTATCCCCACATCGCCGGACGATCCGAACTCCTCGAACTCATGCTCGACGCCGTGGCCGCCCAGGTGTACGCCCACACCACGCCACCGGCGCAAGCCGGCGATTGGCAGACCAGAATCGAGCACATCGCCCAGGCCAACTGGAACCACCACATGGCCCATCCGTGGACCGTCGACATCACCGCGGGCCGCCCCGTCCCCGGTCCCGGCATCTCCGGCAAGTACGAGACCGAACTCGCCGCCCTCGACGAACTGGGCCTGAACGACATCGAAATGGACCAGGCCCTGACCGCCGTCCTCGGCCTGGTCTCCAATGCGGCACGGGAGACCATCTCGCTGCGACGCATCAGGCGGGAGAGCTCCCTGACGGACACCCAATGGTGGGAGAGCGTCGGGCCGAGCCTGGGCGCCGCGATGGCCGGCGCCTCCTACCCCATCGCGAGACGAGTGGCCGCCAGCCTCGGCGAGACCACCGGCTTGGCAACCGACCCGGAAGGGGCGTTCCGCTTCGGGCTCGGCATGCTCATCGACGGGCTCGGCCACATCATCGACGCCCGCGGACAGCACACACTCTGATCGAGATGGCCGCGGCCAGGTGGGCGGGTTGCCAGGGGTTCGTTGCGCCCTGCTGCTGGCGCAGTGCCCCGGCGGTGTGGAGGGCGTGGCCGAGGTGGAGGGGGAGTTCGAGCACGGCACTGCTCCTGGCTCTCGCGGCTGGGCGGCCGTGACGTCATACGGAGCGATATCGCCGCCCAAAAGGAGTGGCGGCCGATTCGGCAATCGTCCGGGTGCATTGACGGTGTGCGTTCCCCGAGCCTAGCCTCAACTACCAATCAGTTGGTAGGTTTCTGAGGCACGAGGAGCGGAATGCACGACAAGCCAGGCTTGGGGGAGAAACTCGCCTTCTTCTCGGGGGTCGCGGGCGGCGTGACGATGGGCGCGGGAACCGGGTTCCTGCTGCTCTATCTCACCGACGTCGTCGGGCTCGGCGCCGCCTCCGTCGGGACGCTGATGCTGGTGGCCAGGATCGCCGACGGGGCCACAGATCCGATCATGGGCTATCTCGTCGACCACCTGCCGCCCACCCGGTGGGGCAGATTCAGGCCCTACGTCCTGGTCGGGGCCGTGCTGTGTGCCTTATGCGCCGTCGCGCTCTTCCTCGCGCCAGCGCTGGCAGCCGACGCCCTGGTGGCCGTGTGGATCGCGTACCTGGTGTGGGGGGTGCTGCTCGATCTGTTCCAGATCCCGATGACGTCGCTGGTCCCCGCGATCAGCGACGATCCCGGCACCCGGGGCCAGCTCGCCGCCATCGTGGGCGTCACCGGCCTGTTCGCCGCGGCGCTCGCGACCGGGCTCACCCTGCCGATCGTCGGCCTGCTCGGCGGCGGGACGCGGGGCTGGCTGACCTATGTGGCAGGTACGGCGGTGCTGGGGCTGGTGCTGGTGGCGGTCATGGTGGCCAGGGTGCGCGAGCGGGTCGTGCCGATCTCGCCCGAGCGCTACCGGCTCGCCGACGTGCGCAGGGTGTTCTTCTCCGGCAGGGCGGTGCCGATCCTGCTGCTGTCGAAGGTGTCGGTCCAGGCGGCCAGCGGGGCGCTCACGGCGGCGATGCCGTTCTTCTTCCTGCACTACGTCGGCGACCAGGGGTACCTGTCGGCGGCGGCGCTGGTGATGGTCGTGCCGATGGTCGCGGGTGCGATCGTGGTGCCGGTCCTGGCGCGCAGGGCCGGGGCCAAGCCGATGTACGCCGCGAGCCTCGGCGCGTCGGTGTCCGGGCTCGCGCTGCTCATGGTGGTGCCAGGCGACCCGGTGCCGGTGCTGGTGTGTTTCGCGATCACGGGGGCCGGGTTCGGCGGGGCCGTGGCGCTGGGGCTGGTGCTGCTGGCCGAGCTCACCGACTACACCGAGTGGAGGCACGGCTTCAGGACCGAGGCCTCGCTGGCCGCGATGACCTCGTTCGCGGCCAAGGCGGGCGGGGGCATCGGCGGCGGGCTGCTGGCCTACACACTGGCGCTGACCGGCTACCGCAGCGGGGGAGTGGCGCAGAGTCCCGATGCGGTGCAGGGCATCCTGCTCGCCCAGAGCCTCATCCCGGCGGGCATCGGGCTGGTCGGCCTGCTGATCTTCCTCGCCTATCCGATCAGCGCGCCGGTGGCCGCCCAGGCCGCACGGGAGCTGGAGCGGCGTCGTACGGGCGCACTGGAGCACGCATGATCGTCCAGACCGCCCACGGCCCGGTGCGCGGGCGCACGCACGACGGCGTGGCCGTCTTCCTCGGCATCCCCTACGCCGCCCCGCCGTACGGCGAGGCCAGGTTCGCCCCGCCGATGCCGCCGCGGGCCTGGCGTGAGGTGCGCGAGGCCACGGCGATGGGGCCGACGCCGCCGCAACTGCCGTACCCGGGGGCGTTGGCGGCGATCCTGCCGAGTGTGGTCGTGGCGGGCGAGGAGGTGCTCAACCTGAACATCTGGGCCCCGGCGGAAGGCGGCCCGCACCCCGTCCTGGTCTGGGTGCCGGGCGGCGCCCTCACCAGGGGAGGTAACGCGCCGGCCCTCTACGACGGGCACGGCTTCGCCGCGGACGGCGTCGTGCTCGTCTCGATCAACTACCGGCTGGGCGCCGAAGGCTTCTCCGTGCTCGACGACGCCCCGCCCAACCTCGGCCTGGCCGACCAGATGGCCGCCCTGCGCTGGGTGCGGGCCAACATCGCGGCCTTCGGCGGCGACCCCGCCAGGGTGACGGTGGCGGGCCACTCGGCGGGCGGCGGCGCGGTGGCCGCGATGCTCGCCCACCCGGAGGCGGCCGATCTGTTCCGGGCGGCCGTCGTGCAGAGCGGTCCCGTCGCCCCCGCCGCCAAGGCCAGGGCCGGGCGGGTGACGAGGCTGATGGCCCGCCGGCTCGGCGTGCCGCCCACCCGTGCGGCCTTCGCCGCGATCGCGCCCGCCGACCTGCTCGCCTGCCAGCACGCCGTGCTCGCCCGCGGCCACGGCTTCGGGCCGGTCGTGGGGGCCGAGCCGGTGCCCGTCGATCCGGGTACGGCACTGCTGGCCGGTGCCGGGTCCGGCCTGCCGCTGCTGATGGGGTGGACGGCGCAGGAGCATCGGCTGTGGAGTGCGCCCGGCGGCATGCTCGACTCCGCGACGAGGCTGCACGTGCTGGCGGCCAGGCTGCGGCTCGGCATGCGCGGCCGTGAGGTGGCGGCGCTGCGACGGCCCTCGATGAGCCACGGCGACGTGCTCGGCGAACTGCTGCTGGAGGCGATGCTGCGCCGGCCGATGCGAGCCCTGGCCGAGGCCAGGACGGGCGCGGGGACCTGGCTGTACGAGTTCGGCTGGCGCTCGCCGGTCGCCGGGCTCGGCGCGGCGCACGCCGTCGACCTGGCCTTCGTCTTCGACACCCTGCGCACGCCCGAGTCCGACGCCATCGCCGGGCCGGACGCGCCCGCCGACCTGGCCGCGCGCATGCACGCGGCCTGGGTGCGTTTCGTGAAGGCGGGCGACCCCGGCTGGCCCGCCTGGCGCGCGGGCCGTCAGGTCATGGTGTTCGACGCGCCCGCACGCCGAGATGGGCGTTGAGCGAGGACAGCAGCAACTCGCGCCAGGCGCGGGCGGCGGGCAGCAGGGCGGTGAGCGCGTGCGAGCCGTGCACCTGCCCGGCGAACTCCCTGTGCAGCACCGGCACCCCGCAGGCGTCGAGCCGTTCGGCGTAGCGCGAGCCGTCGTCGGCCAGCGGGTCGCACTCGGCGGTGAGGACGACGGCGGGTGGCAGGCCGCTCAGGTCGGCGGCCAGCAACGGGGAGGCGAGCGGATCGGCCGGGTCGCGGCGGCCGAGGTAGGCGGCCACGCACCAGCGCAGGTCCTGCGCCGTCAGCACGTGGCCCCGGCCGTACGCGGTGATCGAGGGCGAGGAGAGCGTGAGGTCGAGTGCGGGGATCTCCATGACCTGAAGGTCGAGCATCGGCCCGCCCCGGTGCCTGGCCAGCAGCGCCACGGCCGCGGCCAGGTTGCCGCCCGCGCTCTCACCGGCCACGCCGAGCCAGCCGCTGCCGAGGTCCTGCTCCGATGCCCAGACCAGCGCGTCGTAGCAGTCCTCCAAGGGCGCAGGGAAGGGATGCTCGGGCGCGAGACGGTAGTCGACGTCGACCACGGCCAGCCCGGTGCCGTCCGCGATGATCCGGCATCGGGTGTCGCCGTCGTCGAGCCCGCCGGACCACCAGCCGCCGCCGTGCAGGTAGACCAGCGTGCCCGAGGCGTACGGCGATGGCCGGTAGAGGCGCACGCCGATGCGACGGGGCCCCACGGTCGTCTCGCGCACGTCGGCGATGTCGGGTGCGGGCTCGGCGTGCACCGCGTAGGGGCTGGGACCGGCCTCGCGGGTGAGGCGCCGCCGCTCGGCCGCGTCCTTCCAGGCGGGAGCCGGGCGGCCGGAGTGGTGGCGCAGGAGCGGGAGCAGGAGGGGGTCGAGTGGCATGACAAAAACCTACCTACTGATAGGTGGTTTTGCTACCCTGGTGCCATGGTCTCAAGAAAGCCCTACGCCGTGGGCGTCGCCCGTAGGCAGCAGATCCTCGACGCCTCCCGCGACCTGTTCAGCCTCAGGGGCTACCGGGGGGCCTCGATGCGCGACGTCGCCTCCCAGGTCGGGCTCACGCTGGCGGGCGTGCTGCACTACTTCCCCACCAAGGAGGACCTGCTGTTCGCCGTGCTCCAGCAGCGCGACGACATCGACATCGCCTGGTTCGAGGAGATCTGGCAGGAGGTCGGGAGCTTCCGGCTGGCGGTGCGCGAGCTCATGGTGCGCAACATGGCGGCGGCCGGGGTCATGCGGCTGTTCGTCACCCTGGCCGCCGAGGCGGGCGATCCCGACCATCCGGCCCACGACTTCTTCAGGAAGCGCTACCGCACCAGCCGCGAGCTGTTCGCCACCACCCTGGCCAAGGCGCAGGCCAGGGGCGAGGCCGACGCCAGGGCGACCGGGCCGGTGCTCATCGCCGTGCTCGACGGGCTGCAGACCCAGTGGCTGCTGGAGGCCGACTCCCCGGAGGGCGGCTTCGACCTGCTGGCCAGCCTCGACGCCTACCTCGACACGATCACGCCGTGAACCTCGACGACCTCACGCCCGCCGAGCAGGCCGCCCTCACCTCGGGCTCCTCGCTGTGGCACACCCAGCCGATCGAGCGCGCGGGCATCCCCGCCGTCACGCTCGCCGACGGCCCGCACGGCGTGCGCCTGCGCACCGGGGACGACGAGCAGCTGGGCATCGGTGACAGCGTCCCGGCCACCTGCATGCCGCCCGCCGTCGCACTCGGCTCCTCCTGGGACGCGGCGCTGCTGCGCAGGGTGGGGCAGGCGCTCGGCGACGAGGCGCGGGCGCTCGGCGTGCACGTCCTGCTCGGGCCCGGCGTCAACATCAAGCGCTCACCGCTGTGCGGGCGCAACTTCGAGTACCTCTCGGAGGACCCGCACCTCAGCGGCCTGCTCGGCGCGGCGCTCGTCCAGGGCGTGCAGTCCAGGGGCGTCGGCGCCTCGCTCAAGCACTTCGCCGCCAACAACCAGGAGACCAACCGGCTGCAGATCAGCGCCCAGGTCGACGAGCGCACCCTGCGCGAGATCTACCTCGCCGCCTTCGAGCACGTCGTCAGGCACGCCAGGCCGTGGACGGTCATGTGCTCCTACAACCGGCTCAACGGCGAATACGCCTCCCAGCACCGCTGGCTGCTGACCGAGGTCCTGCGCGAGCAGTGGGGCTTCGACGGCCTGGTCGTCTCCGACTGGGGCGCCGTCGACGACCGCGTCGCCGCACTGAAGGCCGGGCTCGACCTGGAGATGCCCTCGACCGGCGGCATCACCGACGCCCTGGTGCTCCAGGCCGTGGCCGACGGCAGCCTCGCCCCCGAGGTCCTCAGACGCGCCGCAGGCCGCGTGCTCACCCTGGTACGCAAGGCCGAGACGGCGCGCGCCCCGCACCCGGACGGCGTGTTCGACGCCGAAGGCCATCACCGGCTGGCCCGCGAGGCGGCGGGCCAGTGCGCCGTGCTGCTGCGCAACGACGGCGTGCTGCCGCTGGCCCGCCGGACCCGGGTCGCGGTGCTCGGCGAGCTCGCCCGCACCCCCCGCTACCAGGGGGCGGGAAGCTCGCAGGTGGTGCCGACCAGGCTCGACGACGCGCTGAGCGAGATGAGCGCCCTGGCCGGAGCCGACCTGCCGTTCGCGCCAGGCTACCGGCTCGACGCCGACGAGCCCGACGCCGCGCTGCTGGCCGAAGCGGTCGCGCTCGCCGCGTCGGCCGAGGTCGGCGTGCTCTTCCTCGGCCTGCCCGACGGCCGCGAGTCGGAAGGCTACGACCGTACCCACCTCGACCTGCCCGCCGGGCAGCTCGCCCTGCTGCACGCGGTGGCGCGCACCGGGACGCGCGTGGTGGTGGTGCTGTCCAACGGCGGCGTGGTCACCCTCACGCCCTGGCTGGAGCACACGGCCGCCGTGCTGGAGGGCTGGCTGCTCGGCCAGGCGGGAGGCGGCGCGCTGGCCGACCTGCTCTACGGCGTGGTCAACCCCTCGGGCCGCCTGGCCGAGACCATCCCGCTGCGGCTGAGCGACACGCCCGGCTATGTGAACTTCCCCGGCGAGCTCGGCGAGGTCCGCTACGGCGAGGGCGTGTTCGTCGGCTACCGCCACCACGACGCGACCGCGGGCGAGGTGGCCTTCCCCTTCGGCCACGGCCTGTCCTACACCACGTTCGGCTACTCGGACCTGAGGCTCGACGTCTCGGGATCGGGCCGGGAGCTGAAGGCCGAGGTGAGCGCCGTGATCACCAACACCGGGACCAGGCACGGGCGCGAGGTCGTCCAGCTCTACGTCGGCGCGCCCGGCGTCAGGGTCAGGCGCCCGCCGCACGAGCTGCGCGCCTTCACCAAGGTCGCACTCGCGCCCGGGGCCGGCGCCGAGGTGCGTTTCACGCTCGGCTTCAGGGACTTCGCCTACTACGACGCCCCCGCGGGCCACTGGGCGAGCGATCCGGGCACGGCGTTCGTCCGGCTCGGCGCCTCCTCACGCGACCTGCGGCTGAGCGCCGAGCTCACCCTGTCGGCGGCCCCCTGCGTCAGACCGGTCCTGACGCCCGACTCCTCGCTGGGCGAATGGTTCGCCGACCCCGAAGGCCGCGCCGCCCTGCTCGGGGCGATGGGGGAGCGGGCACACCATCTCACCGACGAGTACGTCCGGACGATCGGCTCGGTGCCGCTCATCCGGCTGGCCAGGTTCCCCGGCTCCCGGCTCGACCCGCAGGCCCTGCCCGCCCTGGCGGCGAGGGTGCGCGCCGCCAGGGGGGAGTGAGGCCTCAGGACTTGGGGTGGGCCGCGAAGAACTTCCACGACAGCCGGCTCGCGTCCGGCCCCAGCGGGTCGCCCAGGCGGTGGCAGGAGCAGCCACCCGACCAGCGGTGTCCCATGCCGTCGACGAAGTACGCCTCGATGACGCCCTCGCCGGTGGCCGCCTCGGTGTGCAGGAGGCGGGTGAACGTGCGGCCGTTCTCGGCGCCCGTCTGCGTCGAGTCGGCCACCGCGTCGATGTCGTCGTCGTCGAGACCGCCGTCGAGCGCCAGGTCGTCGGTCTGCGCCCACTGGGTGATCGCGTCCCTGCCGCTCTGCGGGTTCACCGTGCCGTCGGCCGTGCCGTGCATGACGAACACGGGCACCTTCCTGGCGTAAGCCCCCATGGCCTGGTAGGCGTACAGGCCGTTCTGCTCGGGCGTCGCCGCCTGGTCGCCGGGGAAGGGCCCGCCCGCCATGATGCCGATCGAGGCGTACAGGTCGGGATAGGTGGCGCCCAGGATCGAGGCCATCGCCGCGCCCGACGACGCGCCGACGACGTGGACGCGGCCGGCGTCGACGGTGTACTGCGAGCGGATCCGGTCGGTGATGCCCGCGATGAGCGAGGGTTCGCCCCGGCCGCGTGCCTGGTGGGCGGGGTTGGCGAAGTTCCAGCATTTGAGGATGTTGGCCAGGAAGGGCTGTTCGGGATAGACGACGATGAAGCCCGCGCTCTCGGCCAGCGCGCTGTAGCGGGTGAGGTCCTCCATGTCCTTGGCGCCCATCGTGCAGCCGTGCAGGGCGACCAGCAGCGGCATCGGCGTGCCAGGCCGGTAGGAGGCGGGGATGTGCGCGCGGTAGGTCCTGGTGCCCGCCGCGTTGGTGAAGCTGCCGGTGATCGAGGTCCCGGCCGAGGCGGGCGCGCTCACCAGCACGGTGGCGGCCAGGGCGAGACAGAGGGCGATGACGAGGCGTTTCAAGCCTGCCTCCAGGGGGTGGTTCCGGTCGTGTCCTATGGCCGATCGTCGGCGACGCCGCACGGCTGAGTCGATATGCCCACGCCCCCGACCTGCGGGAGAGCATTGTGCGTGTGCCCAAGGCGGCCGTGTTCGAGCACCACGACCTGGTCGGCGCGTTCGAGCACGTCCGGGCGGTGCGAGACGACCAGCAGGGCGGCGGGGCCGGTGCCGTCGCGCACCGAGGCGGCGATCCGGTCCCACATCACCCGTTCGGTCGCGACGTCGAGCGCCGACGACAGGTCGTCCACGACCAGCAGGTCGGGCCTGCGGACCAGCGCGCGCGCCGCGGTGGCCCGCTGGGCCTGGCCGCCGGACAGCCGCACCCCGCGCGAGCCGACGACCGTGGCGAGCCCCGAGGGCATCGCGGCCACGTCCCCGTCCAGCGCCGCCAGGGCCAGCGCACGCTCCAGGCCCTGGCCGCTGTGCCCGAGCAGCACGTTCTCCCGCAGCGACGCCGAGAACAGCCGGGGCACCTGGGCGGCGTATGCCACCCTGCCGGGCACCATGAACGTGCCGGGATCGGCGACCGGCACGCCGTTCCACAGGATCGTGCCCTCGTCCAGCGGTTGCAGGCCGAGCAGGGCGCGCAGCAGCGTCGTCTTGCCCGACCCGACGGGCCCGGTGACGACGGTGAACGAGCCGCGCCGCACACACAGCCCGACCGCGTCGAGCCCGTGCCCGGCCGTACCGAAGCGCACGCTCAGCCCTCGGGCCTCCAGCACCTCCAGCGGGTCGCCGGGCGCGGGCGGCTCGGGCGGCGGCGCGGGCGGCTCGCCGCGCAGGCGTACGGCGGTGGCGCGTGACAGGGCGCGGGTGTCCTCGTGCGGGGCCATGAGCTCGCCCAGCCGCCCGGCGGCGACCTCGGCCTGCGCCATCCGGTAGAGCACCACGCCGATCGTGCGCGGCAGCCCGGCGAGCCAGCCCACATACCCGGTGAACAGCGCCAGATCGCCCACCGTGAACGCGCCCGTGCGCATCGCGGGCGCGGCCAGCAGCAGCACCAGCCCGACGCCGATCTCCACGGTCGTGGCGTTGGCCGCGTCCAGCAGGTCGGTGGCCAGCCGGTCCCTGACCGCGGCGTCCTTGCGCCTGGCGTTGTGCTCGGCGAGCCTGGCCAGCACCGCCTCCTCCGCACCGGCCGTCCTGATCGCCGCCACCGCGCCGAACGTCTCGCCGATCGTCGCCGTGACGACCGCGCCGAGCACGGCGGCCCTGCGGTGCAGCCGTCCGACGAGCGAGGCGGTCACGCGGCTCAGCACGCCCGCGGCCAGCATCGGCGCCACCAGGACGAGTGTGATCATCGGGTCGATCGACGCCATGATGACCAGGGCCGTGCCCGCGAACAGCGCCGCGCCCGCCAGCGGCACGCTCTCGTCGACGAACTCCACCACATCGCTCACGTCGTCGCGCATCCGCGCCACCGTCGCGCCTGGCGAGCGCGGCAGCCTGGCCGATGCGGGCCCCGAGGCGGTGAGCACCGAGCGCAGCACGTTCACCCGCAGCAGCGTCGCCGCCGCGTCCCACCAGTACGCGCCGTAGGACCAGGCCACGAACAGGGTCAGCCCGCGTGCCAGCTCCACCCCGGCGAACACCGCGCACAGCCACAACGAGGCGTCGAGCCCGGCCGCGCGCTCGCCGCTGATCTGGTCGAACAGGCGTTGCAGCACCAGCCCCGTGCAGATCGGCAGCACACTGACCGGCATCCACAGCAGCGCCCCGGCGAAGAACCTGCGCGCCTCGAACCGCACCAGGTCGCCCGCCACCCGCAGGACCGGCCTCACCGGCTCGCCCCGCCCAGGCGCAGCAGCTCGGCGAACCTGCTGCCCGGATCGGCGGCGAGTTCCGCACGCGGGCCGTACTCGACGATCCTGCCTTCGGACACCACGGCGATCGTGTCCATCCTGGCCAGCGAGGCGAGCCGGTGTGCGATGACCACCCCGGTGCGTCCGGCCAGCAGCGTGTCCATGCTGCGCTCGATGCGGCGCTCGGTCGCCGGGTCGAGCCTGCTGGAGGCCTCGTCCAGCACGACCAGCCCGGGATCGGCGAGGAAGGCGCGGGCGAAGGCCAGCAGCTGCGCCTGGCCGGCCGAGACCGTGCCCAGATCGGCGTCGAGCCCGCCGGGCAGCCGTTCGAGCCAGTCGCCGAGCCCGACCCCGGCCAGCACCTCGCGCAACCGGTCGTCGTCGTGCCACGGGCGAAACAGCGTGAGGTTGTCCCTGACGCTGGCCGCGAACACCTGCACGTCCTGCGTGACGACGGCGACCCGGGTACGCAGGGACGCGGGGGCGATCTCGCGCAGGTCGAGCCCGCCCACCTCGACGACTCCCTCGACCGGGTCGTAGAGGCGCAGCAGCAGCCTGGCGATCGTCGTCTTGCCGCTGCCCGTGCGCCCGGCCAGGCCGAGCCGTTCGCCGGGGGCCAGGGTGAAGCTCACATCGGACAGCACCCGTGCGGAGGCGTCGTCGGGATAGCCGAACCCGACCCCGGCGAACCGCACGCCGAGCGCCCCTCGGGCGGGCAGCGGCAGGGGAGAGGCCGGTGCGGGCAGCGTGGGCCGTGTGTCCAGCAGTTCGCCGACGCGCGCCGCGCCCGCCATGGCCTTCTGGTACTCCCGCAACCGGCCGATCAGCCGCTCGAACGGCGTCCTGACCATCAGCGTGTACTGCAGCAGCAGCACGGCCGTGCCCACGCTCAGCACGCCGGAACGCTGCGCCCAGGCGGCCAGCCCCAGCATGATCGCGGTGCCCGCCGCACAGGCGGCCGACGTGGCGCCGAGCAGGCCGCTGCCGATCCGCGAGGCCCGCAGATCGGCGGAGTACAGCGCGGCCGAGACCTGCTGGAAGGCGCCCACCGCGTGCTCGCCCGCCCCGTTGGCCCGGATGTCCTCGGCCCCGGCCAGCCGCTCCTCCAGATGCCCGAACACCGCCGCGTTCGCCGCACGCGCCCCGGCCGCCGAGGGCACGGCGAGCCGCTGCGCCCTGGCCGTCACCCAGCCGATCAGCGCGCAGTAGGCCAGCAGCGCCGTGCCCAGCACCGCGTCGACGCCGAACACGACGACCAGCATCCCGGCCACCAGCAGCACCCCGGCCAGCACGTCGAGCACCAGCGCCACGGCGAAGGCGGCCACCGCCTCCACGTCGCCGTCGATCCGCTCGATCATCTCGCCGGGTGTGCGCCCCGCGTGGAAGGCGAGGTCGAGCCGCAACGCGTGCCCGGCCAGCCGCTCACGCAGCCGGTTGGCGCCGTCCCAGGCCAGCCTTCCGGCCAGCCAGGCGGTGCACATCCGCGCGCCCTGCCCTGCGGCGGCCAGGGCGAGGTAGCCGAGTGCGATCGCGCTCAGCTCGCCGAGCGGCGCACCGCCGATCGCCTCGTCCACGAAGTACCCGGTGACCTGCGGTGCGGCCAGCGGGAGCAGCGTCGAGGCCAGCACGCCGGCGGCGAGCGCCACGGCGGCGCCCGGACGGGGACGCAGACTGCTCAGCACAGGGGAGGCCACGGCTCAGACCCTCCTCAGCACGTGCAGGAGGTAGTCCTTGCGGTTGAGCGGATCGTGGTCCGTCCTGCGCCTGGACGGCGGCGGCCCGTGCACGGCCAGGTAGCCGTCGAAGGCGCATTCGAGCACCCCCTCACCCCGCGTCAGGCCGGGCAGCACCTGGTGCAACTCGTGCACCCGCGCCGCCGGTATCCGCCCCTCCAGCACCGCGGCCCCGCCCTCCACCCTCGACGCGTGCGGCGTCGCCCGCAGCCTGGCCAGCACCGGCAGCACCTGGCCGAGCACGTCGGCGGGCAGGTCGAGCACGAAGCGGTGCATCGGCTCGTGCACCCGCACCCCGGCCATGACGAGCGCGTCCATCAGCACCAGCGGCGTGAGGTTGCGGAAGTCGCCCGCGGTGCTCGACATGCTCTTGTCGAACGTGCCGTGCGCGTGGCTCTGTCTCGGCCAGTACCCCGAGTGGGTCAGCGTCACCTCGCAGTCGACGACCTCCCAGCCGTGCACGCCCTGGCGCAGCGTCTCGCGCACGGTGTCCTCGACGACCTTCATGAACGTCGCGGGCATCGAGCCCAGCTCCACCTCAAGGCCGAACCGCACCCCCGAGCCGACCGGCGCGGGCCGCACCCGCAGCCCCACGGTGGCCAGGAAAGGATTGGGCGCCACGTCGATCACCTCGAACGCCGCGCCCACGCCGACGGGCCGCTCGACGCACACGGTGCCGGACTCGCCGAAGACGACCTCGACGCCGAACTCCTCGGCGAGCGTCGCCTGGATGACCTCCTTCTGCACCTCGCCGTAGAGCGAGAGCGAGATCTCCCGGCCCGCCTCGTCCTGACGCAGGTTGATGAGCGGGTCCTGCTCGGCCAGCCGGGTCAGCGCCACGTGCAGCGCGCCCCGCTCGCCCGGCCTGCTCGGCACGACGACCGTCTCCAGCGTGGGAGGCGCGAAGTGCCGTACGGCGGGCCCCGCGCCAGGCCCGATCACGTCGCCGACCCTGATCGCGCCGAGCCCCCACAGCCTGCCGATCCGCCCGGCCGCGACCGACGCCCTGCGTACGGCGCCGCCCGGCTCGAAGACGTCGATGGCGGTGATCCGGCCTTCCACGCCGCCGGGCAGGACGAGCCGGTCGCGGGTGCGTGCGGTGCCGGCGAACATCCGGACATAGGCGATCTTCTCGCCCGCCCGGCCGCGTTCGACCTTGAACACCGTGCCCGAAGGCGGCCCGTCGGCGTCGCCCTCACGTGCGGGCAGCAGCCGCCCGATCGCCTCGGCCAGTTCGGCGATCCCGGCCCCGGTGATCGCCGATCCGAAGTACACCGGATGCACGAGCGCGTCGGCCGTACGTGCGGCCAGGGCGCGCCGCAGCCCGGCATACGGCAGCGAGTGCTCGTCGCGGACGAAGTCGGCCAGCAGCGCGTCGTCGTACTCGGCCAGCAGGGCTGCCATCCGCGAGACGAAGGGCCGGTCGGCGCCGCCGTACGGGAGGAAGCGGGCGTCCTGGGCCGTGCCCATGGCGAGGACGGCGGGTGTCAGCTTCGCGGCGAGGTCGCCGAGCAGGGCCTCGGCTCTGGCGCCCGGCCGGTCGATCTTGTTGACGAAGATCAGCGTGGGGATGCCGAGCCTGCGCAGCGTGCGCATGAGCACCCTGGTCTGCGCCTGGACGCCCTCGACGGCCGAGACGACGAGCACGGCGCCGTCGAGGACGCCGAGCGCGCGTTCCACCTCGGCGATGAAGTCGGGATGGCCCGGCGTGTCGATCAGGTTGACGACGACGTCGCCGACGGTGAAACAGGCCACGGCCGACTTGATCGTGATGCCGCGCCTGCGCTCCAGGTCGAGCGAGTCGGTCTGGGTGTTGCCCGCGTCGACGGAACCGATCTCGTCGATCGCACCGGCGGCGTGCAGCAGCCGCTCGGTCAGGCTGGTCTTACCGGCGTCTACATGCGCGAGGATGCCCAGGTTCAGTGTGCGCAACGGTCTTCATGTCCTCTGACAGAGAGATGGATGTCATCGTCTGGCGGAACATGGTTGCCTTGCGCATGTCGGAGGCTCTCCTGGGTCGGCGATCGGTCAGGGTGAGTACACCAGGGGTCTTGCGGGCCGGGCAAACGGTTTTAGCCCTGGCCGTGCTCGGTGAGATAGGCGTGCAGGCGGCCAGCGCCTTCGAGCATGGCCAGCGAGCGCAGGCCCAGCGCCGCACGGCGTTCGGCGATCACGGCACGCAGGGCCTCGGTGCTCCCGGTGCGGTGCAGGCCGTCGAGCACGGCCTTGATCTGCGGCAGCGGGTAGTGGCCGAGCCTGAGCATGTGCACGATCCGCGCGTCCCTGACATCGGCGGGCCCGTAGCGGCGATACCCGGTGATCGCCTCACGCTTGGGCGCCAGCAGTCCCGCCGCCTCCCACACGCGCAGGGCCGATGAGCGCACGCCGAGATGCCCGGCCAGCTCGCCCACCCGCATCCCCGAGCGCGGCGAGGCGTCCGGCGCCTGCCCGGCCAGGGCCTCGAGCGCCTCTGAGGTGGCCTGCAGGGCCAGGCGCAGACGGTGCAGTTCGGCATGGGCGGCGTCGACGAGGGCGAGGGCGCGCGGCACGTCGTGCGCGTGCACGGCCCGCATGACGTCCTGCGCGCCCTGCGGCCCGTGGCCCTGGGCGAGCGCCCGGTAGGCCAGCAGCGCCTCGGCGTGCTCCGGCCCGTAGACCCGGTAGCCGGAGGCGCTGCGCGGCACGGGCGGCATGACGCCCGCGTCCTCGTAGTTGCGGATCTGCTGGGTGGAGACACCGGCGGCCCTGGCCAGATCGACAGGACGCAGCCTGCGTGAAACACCGTTCGCCATGGCGGCCACCTTATGTACGTACTTGAGGGTTAGGGCAGTCTACTCCGGAGAAACGTGCGAAAAGTTGATATGAATGGTTCAAAGATACGCTTGAAGCCATGGTGGATGAATGGATCCGGGTCACCGGAGCACGTGAACACAACCTCACCGGAGTCGACGTCGCGGTGCCCAAGCGGCGGCTCACCGTCGTGACGGGCGTCTCGGGGTCGGGCAAGTCCTCCCTGGTCTTCGACACGATCGCGGTCGAGGCCCAGCGCCAGTTCAACGAGATGCTGCCCGCGTTCGTGCGCGGGTTCCTGCCGAGCTTCGGCCGACCGGCCGTCGACATGATCGAACACCTGCCCGCCGTGGTCACGGTCGACCAGCGCAGGCTCGGCGGCGGCTCCAGGTCCACGGTCGGCACGATCACCGACATCGCGCCGCTGCTGCGCCTGCTGTTCTCCCGGGCGGGCCACCCCTACGTCGGGTACGCCGACTCCTTCTCCTTCAACATGCCGGCCGGGATGTGCCAGGCGTGCGAGGGGCTGGGCGAGATCACCGACATCGACATGCGGGCCTTCCTCGACCCCTCGCGCTCGCTCGACGAGGGCGCGCTGCTGGCCCCCGCCTTCAAGGTGGGCACCTGGCACTGGCAGATCCTGGCCGGCTCCGGCCGCCTCGACCCCGCCAAGCCGGTGGCCGACTACACCGGCGCCGAACGCGAGGACCTGCTGTACGCCACGACCGGCACCGTCCCGATCGAGGTGAAGGGCCAGCAGGTCAACGTCACCTACGAGGGCGCGGTGACGAAGTTCAGACGTCTGTACGTCCACGCGGAGGGCGCCAAGGCCAAGGAGGCGGCGGCCAGGTTCACCACGTCCGTGCCGTGCCCGGAGTGCGGCGGCGCCCGGCTGTCCAAGCTCGCCCTCGACTGCAGGATCGACGGCCGCAACATCGCCGAACTGTCGGCCATGGAGGTCGACAGGCTGGTGCAGGTGTTGGCCGCCCTCGACCTGCCCGAGGCCGCGCCGGTGGTCGCCGCGCTGCTGCCGCGCGTGCGCCATCTGGCCGACATCGGGCTCGGCTACCTGAGCCTGGACCGGGCGACCGACAGCCTGTCGGGAGGGGAGTCGCAGCGCGTCAAGGTCGTCAGGCACCTGTCGGGCACGCTCAACGACCTGCTCTACATCTTCGACGAGCCCAGTGTCGGCCTGCACGCCAGGGACGTGCGCAGGCTCACCGCCCTGCTGCACCGGCTGCGCGACAACGGCAACACGGTCCTGGTCGTCGAGCACGACCGCGACGTGATCGCCGCCGCCGACCACGTCATCGACATCGGCCCCGGCGCCGGCGGCGCGGGCGGCACGGTCACCTACACCGGCGATCCCGAAGGCCTGGCCGCGTCGGGCACGCCCACCGGCCGCTTCATGGGCGCGACCGCCGAACTCAAGCCCGCCGTACGGCGGCGCACCGGCGTGCTCGCGGTCAGGGGCGCGAGCGTGCACAACCTGCGCGACGTCAGTGTGGAGATCCCTCTGGGCGTGCTCACCGCGATCACCGGCGTGGCCGGGTCGGGCAAGTCGTCGCTCGTGCACGGCGCCTTCCGGGCCCAGCACCCCGACGCCGTCGTCGTCGACCAGGCCGCGCCCAGTGCGAACAGGCGCTCGACGACCGCGACGTACACAGGCGTGCTCGACCCGATCCGCAAGGCGTTCGCCAAGGCCAACGGGGTGAGCGCGGCCCTGTTCAGCGCGAACTCGGCGGGCGCCTGCCAGGGCTGCGCCGGGCTCGGCGTGACCTACACCGACCTGGCCTTCCTCGACGTGGTCAGCTCCGTGTGCACCGCGTGCCAGGGCAGGCGCTTCACCGACGAGGTCCTGGGCTACCGGCTGAACGGCAGGTCCATCGGCGACGTGCTGGAGATGACGGTCGCCCAGGCGCTGGAGTTCTTCGCCGGGCACCGGACGGCGGCGCCGATCCTTTCGGCCGTGGCCGACGTCGGGCTGGACTACCTGCGCCTCGGCCAGCCGCTCACCAGCCTGTCCGGCGGCGAGTGCCAGCGCGTCAAGCTGGCCACCCACCTGCACCGGAAGGGCACGGTCTACGTCATGGACGAGCCGACGAGCGGGCTGCACATGTCCGACGTCTCGCGCCTGCTCGAGGTGCTGGACCGGCTCGTCGACGTGCACGGCGGCACGGTCGTGGTGATCGAGCACAACCTGGACGTCGTCGCGCACGCCGACTGGGTGATCGACCTCGGTCCCGAAGGCGGCAGCGGAGGCGGCCAGATCATGTACGAGGGGGAGCCGTCGGGCCTGCTCGACCACCCGCGCTCGCACACCGGCAGGCACCTGCGCGAGTCGCTCAGGCGGCCGGTGGCCGCGAAGGTGTAATTGTGCGCTGACCGACAGGTGAACCGCGGGTTCTACTGCTGGCACAGCGGGAGCCCATCCGGCCCCCGCACGTCAGCAGGGGGTAAGTCACGATGTCACCCAAGTACGGCCCACGGCATGCGGCGGCGGTGGCGCTCACCGCGCTGAGCCTGACCGGGGTCGGCGCCGCGGTCGCCGCGCCCGCCCACGCCGTGGTCTTCAAGGAACTGGAGTACCGGGGCAACTCGGCCGGGCTGGTGCTGACCGCACTCGGGAACGTCGACGGGGCCGACGTCTTCCTGAGGCCGGACACCAACAGCAGGTTCGGGCAGTGGGCGCAGACCGCCACCGTCTCGTCGGGCGGCGGCCAGCCCGCGTTCTTCTACACGCTCAAGGCCAGCCTGGACAGCGGTCCCGAGCTGTGCCTGACGGCCAAGGACACGGTCAGCGTCACGGTGGCACGCTGCAACGGTTCCGAGGCCCAGAAGTGGTTCCACCCGACGGCGGTCTCCGGACCCGGCGGCACGCTGCCGACCAAGAACGTCAAGACGCTCAAGCACCTGGGCCAGAGCGGCGCGGCCAATGCGCCGCTGTCGCAGTTCGCCCAGATCGGCCCGCACTTCTGGGCCAAGCGCACGGCGTGGCACCCGTTGGGGCGCGGCCGTACGGCGCTCATGCCGTACGGCCGCAGCTTTGAGATCTACTTTGTAAAGGCGGTGGCCTCGTTGTGATCATCGCGGCCAGGGCGGTGCAGAGCGTCGGCGGTGTGCTGCTGCCACCCGCGACGCTCGCATTGACCAACACGCTGTTCGAAAGGTGAGCGTCTCGGGGGTGACGGCGCCCGAGCCCGGGCCGAGGGTGAGCGTCATGCTCTGCAGGGCGTGCACCCGGCCGCGAGGGCAGCACCTGCTCCAGCTTGGCCAGGGCGCGCACGGAGCTGTCCTCGATGCCGCTGACCGGCGCGACGGCCGCCGTGCGCAGGCCGACCGCGATGGCGACGGCCTCCTCAGCAGGGACAGCAGGCGGAGCAGGCGTGCGGAGGTGTCCAGCATGAGATCCATCCTGCCGCCCACCTAGGACAGTAGTCGTCCTAGGTGGCTCCTGGGTTGGAGTCATGCGCGAGAACGACACCACGCAGATCCGCCCCTTCCGCATCGACGCCCCGCAGGCCGACCTGCGCGAGCGGCTCGGCCGTACCCGGTGGCCGGGCGAGGTGGGCGGGCAGGGGTGGGGCGAGGAGCGGGTGTGTGCGACGCCGATGGCGGTGGCGCTGTTCACCGTGCAGGACATCGCGTTGCGGCGTGACGAGGACAGGGTCAACAACGTGGTGCGCTGGTCCGACTTCGACCGGGGCGGGCACTTCGCGGCGATGGAGGCGGGCGAGGTGCTGCTGGAGGACATGCGGGAGTTGTTCGCCGCCTACCGGTGACGATCCGGCCCGCGACGGTGTGCCCTTAAGGTCGGTCATATGCGTTTTGGTGTGCTGGGACCGGTCACCGCGTGGACCGATGCGGGGCAGGTCGTCGTCGTACCCGGGCTGAAGGTCAGGCTGCTGCTGGCCGCACTGCTGGCGGGCGAGGGGCGGGTGGTGTCGGCCGATCGCCTGGTGGAGGACCTGTGGGGCCAGGACGCCCCGGCCAACCCGGCGGCGGCGCTGCAGGTACGCGTCTCGCAGCTGCGCAAGGCGCTCGAGGACGCCGAGCCGGGCGCGAGGGAGCTGGTGCTCTCGCGTGCGCCGGGCTACGCGCTGCAGGCCGGGCCGGGCGCGGTCGACGCGGCCAGGTTCGCGGACCTGGTGGCGGCCGGCGAGCCGGACGAGGCGCTGCGGCTGTGGCGGGGAGCCGCCTACGCCGACTTCGCCGACGCGCCGTTCCTGGCCCCGCTGATCGCCAGGCTGGAGGAGGCCAGGCTGACGGCCACCGAGACCCTCGCCGAGCAGCGGCTGGCCGCCGGTGAAAGCGTCGAGGTGGGCGACCTGGTCGCCGCGCACCCGCTGCGCGAGCGGCTGCGCGCGGTGCACATGAAGGCGCTCTACCGCGCCGGTCGCCAGAGCGAGGCGCTGGCCACCTACGCCGAGGTGCGCACGCGCCTGGCCGACGAGCTCGGCCTGGACCCCTCGCCCGAGCTGGCCGCGCTGCAGGCCGCGATCCTGCGCCAGGATCCCGAGCTCGGCGCCGGGGCCCCGCTCGCACCGACGAACCTGCCCGCCGCGCTCGGCGTGCTCATCGGGCGTCAGGAGGCGCTTGCCGAGGTGGCGGCGCTGCTGCAGGAGGGCAGGCTGGTCACGCTGACCGGTTCGGGCGGCGTCGGCAAGACCAGCCTCGCCCTTGAGGTGGCCCGCACGCTGACCGGAACGCAGCCCGACGGCGCGTGGCTGGTGGAGTTCGCGCCCTACGACCGTGACAGCACCACGGCGGCGGAGCTGGCCGAAGCCGTGCTGGCCGCGCTCGGCATCCGCCAGGACAGCGCCACCGGTCCGCAACGGCTGGTCCAGGCGCTGCGCGGCAGGCGGCTGCTGCTCGTCCTGGACAACTGCGAGCACGTCGTCGACCAGGCGGCCGAGCTCACCGAGACGTTGCTGCGGGCCGCGCCGGGTGTGCGGGTGCTGGCCACCGGCCGTGAGCCGCTGAACGTCTCGGGAGAGGTCGTGTGGAGTGTGCCCGCGCTCGGCGTGCCCGAAGGCGGCGAGCTGCTCAGTGTGGCCAAGGCCGATGCGGTGCGGCTGTTCGTCGCCAGGGCGGCGGCCTCCTCGCGCGGGTTCGCCCTGGACGCCGGCAACGCCGAGGCGGTGGCGCAGCTGTGCCGCAGGCTCGACGGTATCCCGCTGGCGCTGGAGCTGGCCGCCACGCGGGTGCGCGCGCTCGGGGTCAAGGAGCTGGTGGCCAGGCTCGACGACCGGTTCAAGGTCCTGGCCGGGTTCCAGCGTGGCGCTCCGGCCAGGCAGCAGACGCTGACGGCGATGATCGACTGGAGCTGGACCCTGCTCACCGGCCCCGAACGCGTCCTGCTGCGCCGCCTGGCCGTACACGCCGACGGGTGCACGCTGCACGCCGCCGAGCAGGTGTGCGCCGAGCCCGGGCTCGATGTGCTCGACCTGCTGGCCAGGCTGGTCGACCGCTCGCTCGTGGTGGTCGTCGAAGGGGCCCATGGCGTGAGGTACCGGCTGCTGGAGTCGGTCGCCGCCTACTGCGCCCAGCGCCTGCACGACGCCGACGAGGTCGACACGGTACGGCTGGCGCACGCCGCCTACTACGCCGATCTCGCGGCGGGCGCGGAGGAGGGGCTGCGCGGGCCCGAGCAGGCGCAGTGGCTGCGCCGCCTGGACGCCGAGTCGGCCAATCTGCGTGTCGCCCTGGACGCGGCGCCGGGCGCGACGGCGTTGCGGCTGGCGAGCAGCCTGGCGTGGTACTGGTTCCTGCGCGGCAGGCTCGGCGAGGCGCACCGCGCGCTGGGTGCGGCGCTCGCGGCGCCCGGTGAGGTGGACGGGGGCCTGGTCGAGCGGGCGAGGGCGTGGCAGGCCGGGTTCGCGTTGCAGCTGGGGCAGAAGTGCGACTGGGAGGCGGCGCTGCGGGTCGCCGATCCGCGTGCGCGGGCCCATGCGCAGTGGTTCGTCTCGCTCGGCATCGCCGACCTGCCGACGGCCAGGGGACTCGTCGACGACGCGCTGGCCGCCTTCCGCGAACTCGGCGACCGCTGGGGGGTGGCTGCGGCGCTCAGCAGGCACGCGCGTGACGCCTTCGCCCAGCGCGACCTGGCCGCACTGGAGCAGGCGGGCGAGGAGAGCGATCGGCTGTTCGGCCTGCTCGGCGACCGGTGGGGCCGGTTGCAGGCGGGCGAGTGGCTGGGCGGCCTGGCCGAGATACACGGCGACTACGAGGCGGCGACCGCGCGCTTCGCCGACGGCCTGGCGATCGCCGAGGACCTCGGCCTGTGGCCGGACGCCGTACGGCTGCGCTCCTGGCTGGGCTGGCTGGCGATGAGCGCGGGCGAGCACGGCCCCGCCATCGCCCACTGCGAGCAGGCGTTGTCGCTGGCCACCGGGCAGGGCTACCGGGAGGGGCAGATCTTCGCCGAGATGGGCCTCGCCCTGGCCGCCAGGCGGGCGGGACAGGTCGAACGGGCCGAGGCCGGGCTGCTGCGCCTGCTGGAGGGGGTGCCGCGTGACGGGGAGCCGCCGCTGTTCCTGCCCACGGTGCTGAGCGAACTCGGCTTCGTGCACGAGGGCAGGGGGGAGGCGGCCAGGGCACGCGAGCTGTTCACCGAGGCGTTCGCCGCTTCCGAGGCGATCGGGGATCCTCGGTCGGTCGCGTTCGCCGTGGTGGGGCTGGCGGCGGTGTCGTCGTTGGATTCGGGGGAGGCGGAGTCGGGGGAGGCGGCGGTGCTGCTCGGGCTGGCCGAGGCCGCGCGGGAGGCGCACCGGACTCCGGCGGGGGCTTCGGAGCTTGTCGAGATCGAGCGGGTGGAGGCCAGGGTGCGGGCGGCGTTGGGGGAGGCGGGCTATGCGGCCGCGCATGGGAAGGGGAGGGGGCTGACGTTCGAGTACGTGCGCGGGTAGAGGGGCGGAGAGGCGCCGTGAGGTTGCCAGGCCGTGACGCTTCCGGGACTCGGACAGGCGCCGCTCGTCGCTAGCGTGTCAGGGCCAGGTGTTCGGTCAGGCGGTCGAAGAACTCCTGCCATCCGGCTTCGGCCTGGCGGGCGTGCTCGGCGTCGGTGTTGACGCCGTACTGGTGCAGGCGCATCGTGGTGCCGCCGTCGCGTGCGGTCAGGGTGAGGGTGGCGATCGAGGCGGGGGCGTCGCCCGGGTTGTCCGGGTCGCCGGTCGTGAACACGAGCAGGCCCGGCTTCGCCACCTCCCGGTAGTGGCCGCCCAGTTTCACCTCGAAGCCCTCCTCCCCGACGAACACCACCTGCCAGCCGCCGCCCGGCCGCAGGTCGAGGTCGATCCGGTCGGCGGGTGTGGCGAAGACACGCGGCCCGAACCACCGGGTGAGCCGCTCCGGCCGGGTCCAGGCGTCGAAGACCTGCTCGGGGGAGGTGTCGAAGTCGCGGACGATCTCGTACTCGGCGTGCTGGGTCATGTCGGGGCCTCTCGGTTCGCCTGCTGTGCGTTCACGCTCTCGCGTCGGCCTTACGACCGGCTTCCGGTGTGCTTACGGCCGACGTCTGGATTGGCTGTGACACATGACTACATGCTGCGTTGTTTCGTGTATCCGGCTGGAGGGTGTTCGTGAATCAGGTGTTCGTGAATCAGGTGGGAGGATGCCGATGACCGAGATTCGCGTCGAGCTGGTCGAAGCCGCTCTGCGGGCCGCCCGCCGGTTGGGCAGGGACGTCGCCGACGTGCCCGTCCTGGCCATCGCCCAGGAGGCCGGGCTGTCGCGCAGCACCCTGCTGCGCCGCATCGGCGGCTCCCGCCAGGCCCTGGACGATGCTCCGTGCACAGCCTGTACGCGGCCTTCGGCGGCCGTGACGAACTCCTGCGCGCGATCTTCGAGACGCACAGCCCCATCGTGGACGTGGAGAAGGTGATCAGCGGCCCGCGGACCGACCTGCGCGAGACCGTCAACAGCATCTATCGTCTGCTGGCCGAGGCCCTCACCCGCGAGCCGCGCGTGGTCCCCGCCATGCTCGCCGAAGCCCTCGCCCGCCCCGGCGAACCCGCCCTTCGCGCCCTGCGGGAGCACTTCACCCCACGCATGCTCGCCAGGCTCGGCGCCTTGGCGGCCGGGGAGATGGCCGCCGGGCGCATGCGGCCCCTGCCGCTGCCGCTGGTCCTGCAGCAGCTGATCGGCCCCGTCCTGACGCACTTCGTCACCCGCCCGGCCTACGAGCGCGTCATCGGCCTCGACCTGCCCGACGCCGACCAGGCCTGCACGGTGTTCGCCGACGCCTTCCTGCGCGCCGTCGCGGCGCCGTGACCGACCAGAACCGGAACCACTCTTTGTCGTAGGCCCCTGCACGCTTGCAGTCGGTCGCGGCGCCGTGACCGACCAGAACAGGACCTCTCCCATGTCCCCTCTCCCGACACGCCGAAGCCGAACGCCGTGCGCCTGCTCGCCGGTAGTCATCCTCGGGGCGACCGTGCTGGTCGTCGTGATGTCGTGCGCCTTCGCGCTGCCCGCCGTCAAGGGCGGCCCGCACGGCATTCCGCTCGGCCTGGCCGGACCCCGCAGGCCACGCAGGCCGTACAGTCCCGTCTGCCCACCGACGCCTGGCAGGTCACCGCCTACCCCGACACCGCGTCCCTGCAGAACGCGATCAAGCAGCGCGAGGTCATGGGCGGCTTCGCCTTCGGCGCCGACGGCCTCACCGTCCACACCGCCGCCGCCCTTCCGATGATCATCGGTGGCATCCTGCCCGCCGTCCTGCTGCCGCGCCTGTTCCCCGGCCAGGCGAACCTGCGCCGCCGCCTGGCCGGAGTTCTCCTGTTCGCCCTGGTGGCCGGAGCCGCCGCCGCGGCCGTCCCGCAGTACGGCTTCGGCTCCCTGCACGGCGCCTACCGGCTCACCGCGCTCGGCCTGTCGCTCGGCATGGCCGCACTGTCGCTCCCCTTCCTGGCCCTGGAGTCGCTGTTCGGGACGGCCGGGCTCGGGGCGGGAGCCGCCGTGATGATGCTGGTGGGCAATCCGCTGTCCGGAATGGCCGGGCCGTACTGGCTGCCCAGCGGGTGGGCCACCTTCGGTCAGCTGCTGCCGCCGGGGGCGTCGGGCAGCCTGGTACGCGCCAACGCGTTCTTCGACGGCATCGGGGGAGGCGCTCCCGCGTTGACGGGATGGCATCCGTGTCGTGGGCGGGCGGCAACGGGGCGGTGTTGTCGTGGGTCGGTGGCACGCGTACGCCCGTGTCAGGGACGCGGTCATTCCTCGATGGGGACAGGTCGTTTCCGCTGGGAGTGACCGCGTGCGCCGCCTGGGGCGGGAGGCGTCGGCGCGGTTGGGGCGGTCAGGACGGAGGCGGCGGCTGCGTGGGCGGCCATGACTGCGCCTTCGAGCACGGGGGTGTCGCTCGCCGGGCATTCCATCCTGATGGGTGGTACCCGGTTCACCCTTTCGGGTGAGGTCGGGCCGATACCGCCTGGCCTAGCTTCGAGCTTGTGCCTTTCCCGCGTCTCATACCTCTCGGCTCTCTCGGCGTCGTCGTGCTCGCCGGCCGGACGGTCTCCGGCCGATGCCGGGTGCCGCAGCTGCCGTGATCGACGGGCGTCCATCGAGACGATCGCCCGTTGCCAGGGGTGTGCGCCCCGGACGTCATTCACCGTTTTCGCTCCCACGCCCGTACGAAACGAGTTCATCATGACCGCGCCTCCGACGCGCTCCCGTCCTGCCGGATCAACCACGGCCGACGTCACGTGGTTCTTCGCGATCGCCGTCCTGCTGTGTTTCGCGCTGTCCGTACCGATGGTCTTCCGGCTCGTCCCGGCGGACTACAACAACCTGATCACTCCGGCCCTGCAGCTGACCCCGCTGCTGGCAGCGATCATCATGTGGCTCGCCCGACGCCCAGGAACGTTCCGCGAGACGTTCGCCACCACCTGGCGCGGCACACCCAAGTGGGCGGGCATCGGCATCGGCCTCATCGCCGCGATCGCCGCGTTCCAGACCGCCACCGCACTGGCCTTGGGGATCTGGCAGCTCAACCCGCTCGACCAGATCGTCACCGCGGCCATCTGGATTCTTCCGGTCTTCGTCATGCAGTCGGTCTTCGCCATCGGTGAGGAGTTCGGCTGGCGCGGCTGGCTGGTGACGCGCGCCGCGTCCTGGGGGTTCTGGCGGCTGGCCCTTGTCAGCGGTCTGGTCTGGATCGTCTGGCACCTCCCGGTCCTCGCCGTCATCGGTGACCTGCCGTTCTGGGGCATCGTCGTCTATTTCGCCGGCATGCTGCCGTGGGCGCCGCTGCTGCTGGCCCTCCGCTGGCAGTCGGGGAGCGTCTGGCCCGCGGTCCTGACACACGGAGCGATCAACAGCGTCCGGGTGTACCTGCTGCAATCCGTGCCGAACGCAACCGATCACCTGCTCATCGAAGTGATCGGCTGGGTGCTCACCCTCGCCGCCGCCGTATGGCTGATGCGCCCGAGCCGGTCGAGCACGCCGAACCGACTGGCCGGGTGATCGGCCCTCCCGACGAGGCCGCGCCAATCTCGTCCGCAGGCAGACGATCCTGGAATCGATGATCCGCACAGCCCTGGTGTGCGAATCGCCCGGCGAGACGTTCGTGATCGGAGTGACGATCGGCTTCATCGAAGACGTCGAGCAGATCATGGGGAGTACGCGATTCACCTGCCGGGGCAAGCCTCTCAAGCTCACCTACTTCGACTGCGACACCGGCGCGGCGCTTCTCGTCTGCGGGGTGTCCTACGAGGGCGGTACGTCACCGGTGACCGTCTCCTGGACCATCGACGGCGTCCCACGCCCGGACCTGCTGAACCACATCGTCATCAGGACCGGCTGCGTACCGGGCAGACCCTACAGAGCGGTCGTCACGGTAGGAGATGCCTTCGACAGCTTCACGGACGTCCAGAGCCACACGTGTAGCAGGAAGCAGCAGTAGTCCCCGCAGCCCTCACGATTCGCCACCCCGCGACGCAGTTGGCGATACCTCCGGGTTTCCCTGAGCACCGGGCACACGGGCAACGGGAAACCCCTCGCGGCGGCTCCGGAAATCGGCGGACAGTCGTCCGTACCCGAAGTCCTTCACAGAACGGGAATCGTCATGCGTGTTCAGATGAAGACCGCCGCCGTCGCGCTCGCCCTCGGGCTTGCCGCCCTCGCCGCCCCGGCCGACGCGCAGTCGACCGCGGTCACGGCCGAGCCGTGCGGACACTACGTCTTCCGTCCGACGGAGTACTACCGCAACTGTACGCCGACCAGCGAAAGGATCTGGGTCACCTACCGGATCCCGGGCCAGAACCGGCATTTCTGTGTCGCGCCGTGGGGTCAGGTCGAACTCGGCCATTACCTCAATGTCTACAGCGTCCATCACGACAGCTGGGGCTGCTGACGTTCACTGGAGGACAGGTACAAGGACAGGTACGAGGGTGCGCAGATTTCCGTCTGCGCACCCTTTTTTGGTTGACGATCCCCGATCCCCGATCGACGACCGCGAAGCGGTAGCGCAGGCTGTACCGCACACCGGCAGCAGGCGGGATCGATCAAGGTACGACCAGCGCGGGATGCTTTCCGGCAGGACGCCCCGCTTCCGCCGAATGCGGAAGCCCCTTCTCACCCAACCAGGGCGTCCCCGAAGGAGAAGAACCACCATGACCACATCACAAAGACCGACGAAACGGCGCGGGCTTGCCGTACTCGTCGCCCTTGGCGTCTTAGCCGCGCCGGTGGCCACCCCGGCCGCCGGCACAACCGCACCACCCGCCACCCCCACCCCCACACATGCACCAAGCAGCGAGACCATCACGCTCGTCACCGGCGACCGGGTGAGCGTGTACGGCAGGCCGGGCGCCTTGGCGCACCGGGTGCAGCCGGGCGCGGGGCGCAAGGTGTCGTTCTCGATCGAGAAGAGGGGCGCGCACACGTTCGTCCTGCCGTCCGATGCCGCCCCGCTGGTCGAGGCGGGGCTGGTCGACGAGCGGCTGTTCAACGTCACGCAACTGCTGGAATGGGGGTACGGCGACGCCCGCAGTACCCGTATCCCGGTCCTGACCAAGGGCGGCGCGGCACCGGGGCCCGCGGTCGCCGGGGTCAGCCTGAAGTCGGTCGGGATGAAGGCCGCCGAGGTGCCCAAGGCGCGGGCCGCGACCGTGTGGAAACGACTGCACCCCGAGCCGGGCGCCAAGACCATGGCCGCAGGGGTGTCCAAGCTGTGGCTGGACGGCGGCGTGTTCCCCGCCCTGGACAGAAGCGTCGCGCAGATCGGCGCCCCGCAGGCGTGGGCCAAGGGCCTGACCGGCAAGGGCGTCACCGTGGCCGTGCTCGACACCGGCTACGACGCGAACCATCCGGACCTGAAGGGCGTCGTCAGCCACGCCGTCAACTTCACCGACGCGCCCGACATGATGGACATGGTCAACCACGGCACTCACGTGGCCTCCACCGTCGCAGGCACGGGAGCAGCCTCCGGCGGCAAGTACCGGGGCGCGGCGCCCGACGCGAGGCTAGCCATCGGCAAGGTGCTCAAGGGCATCGGCAACAACAGGACGTCCGACGTGCTCGTCGGCATGGAGTGGGCCGCCCTTGAGATCAAGGCTCCCATCGTCAGCATGAGCCTCAGCATGACGGACACACCGGCACTCGACCCGCTGGAGGAGGCGGTCAACACCCTGTCCGAGCAGACCGGAAGCCTGTTCCTGATCGCCGCAGGCAACGAAGGGACCAAGGGCGAGGAGAGCATCCGAAGCCCGGGCAGCGCCGACGCCGCACTGGCGGTGGGCTCGGTGGAGCGCGACGAGAGCCTGGCGAGCACCTCCAGCCGCGGCCCCCGCCCCATCGACCGGGCCGTCAAGCCGGACATCACCGCACCCGGCGTGGGCATCGTCGCGGCCCGCAGCCCATGGAGCGCCGAGGCCCCGTACGAGGCGCTGAGCGGCACCTCGATGGCGACCCCGCACGTCTCGGGCGCCGCGGCCATCCTGTTGCAGCAGCACCCCGGCTGGAACGGGAGGCAGCTGAAGGCCGCGCTGATGGCGTCGGCCAGGCCGAACGCCGAGCTGACCCAGTACCAGCAGGGCGCCGGGCGCGTCGACGTGGCCAGGGCGATCACGCAGGACGTGGTGAGCGACAGCGGCAACGTGTGGACGTACCGCTCCTGGCCGCACAACGACACGCCGCTCACCCACGAGGTCACCTACACCAACGCCTCCGACCGTCCGGTGGAGCTGTCCCTGGCCGAGGACGGCCCGTACACGCTGTCGGCCGATCGGCTCACCCTTCCCGCCGGAGGTGACGCCACCGTACGGCTGACCCTGGACGCGGCGCTGCCGCCCGGCGACTACCCGGGCACCCTCACCGCCACCGCGGGCCGGACCGTCCTGCGCACTCTGGCGGGCGCCTACGTCGAACCCGAGTCGCACAGCATCACGATCACCGCGCTCGGCCGGGACGGCCAACCGGTGGCGGCGGTCGTGTCGGAGCTCCACAACGCCAGGACCGGTGAGCGCACCTTCCTGAAGTTCATCGACGGCGTCGCCCACCGGCGGCTGAAGCCGGGCACCTGGACCCTCAGGGCCAGGCTGACGGAGAAGTGGGAGGGGCCGGACCCGGACGATGTGGTGATCGTCAGCGAGACCCTCGTCTACCGTACGTACCGGGTCGGGCCCGCCGACCTCCGGCTGACGCTCGACGCCCGCCTGGCCAGGCCGCTGACGCTGTCCGTCGACGACCCCGCGGCCGAACCGGCGGGCGACCTCAGGGTCGAGCTGGCGAACACCGAGGGCAGGCGCATCGCGACCTCCTACGACTTCCTCAAGGGGATACCCGTGTTCGTGCTGCCCTCCAGCCAGGAGGCGATGACGTACATGGCCTACCAGGTGCTCGCGTCCCCGGGTACGGCGCCGAGCAGGTACGACCTGCTCGACATCCGCTCCGGCGGGCTGCCGGTCGACGCGGCCAAGCGGTTCACCCGAGCCGGTCTGACCAAGGTCGCGATGACCTTCCGCGCCCAGGACACCGGGGGCGCCGCCGAGTTCACGCGGAAGTTCGACCTGCCAGGCAAGCAGGACGTCAGCTATTGGCCCACCGCCGTCACGCTGCCCAGCACGCTCGACAACTACCTCACCCCCATCACCGGCACCCAGTGGTACGGCACGCTCACCCAGCCGGGCCGTACCCTGGGCGACCGCGACAAACGGACCATCGCACCCGGGCAGCACACCGAGACGTGGAACGCGGCGGTCGCCGGTGCGGGCACGCTGCGCGCCTCCCGGGACGGCGACACCCTCGAATACCTTCCCGACGACCTGTTCAACGACAGCGACCCCGCCCACACCGGCTGGGACGCCGACATCACCGGCACGATGAAGCTCCTCGACGGCGACACCGTCCTGCGGGAGACCGACCTGGCCGACTGCGACCTCCCCGCCGACTGCCGGGTGTCGGCACAGGTCCCGCCCGCCGAAGGCGTCTACACCGTCGCGGTCTCGGCCCGTCGTGACGCCGGGCGCGGACTGTCGACGGCGGTCGACACCGCGTGGACGTTCGCCTCGGCACACGCCGCCGAGGCCGTGACGTACGCGGTGCCGTCGATCCGCTACGTCCCGCAGGGCCTGGACGACTCCAACCGGGCCCGTCCCGGCTCGACGACCGAGATCGCGATCACCACCGACGGCGGCGGCCTGGACACCCTCCAGGTCGAGGCGTCCTTCGACGACGGCGGCACGTGGCAGGACCTGAGCCTCACCCGTACCGGCGCCGGCTGGACCGCCTCGGTGCCCAACCCCGCCACCCCCGGGCACGTCGCCCTGCGCGCCACCGGCTCCGGCCCCGGCGCCCTGGAGGTGAAGCAGACCACGACCCGGGCCTACGCCGTAAGGAACTGACCCGGACCATCTGAACGACCAGCGCGGCGGCGGCCCGGCATCAGCCCGGACCGCCGCCGCTCACGCGATCTGGATGACGTGCTTGCCGCGGACGCCACCGGCCTCAAGGGCGCGATGCGCGGCGCCGATGGAGGCCAGCGGGTGAACGGTGTCCACGACCGGTCGGAGGTCGCCGTTCCGCACGTGGCGGGTCAACTCGGCGAACAGCTCGTGCCGGGGGTCGCCGCTGAAGAAACGCACCCGCCTGGAACCGTGTACGGCAGAGCCCAGCAGGTAGGAGAGGCTGGCGAGCAGGTTGTCGACATCGAAGGTGATGGCCACCATGCGTCCTCCCGGAGCCAGCAACCGGCGGTAGGCGCGATGCTGGGTGCCGACGGTGTCCATGATGACGTCGAACGCCCCCAGGTCGGACGGGCGGGTCGCCGTACGGTCGAGCACCTCGTCGGCGCCCAGACCGCGGACGAAGTCGAGGGTGGCAGGGCTCGCGAGTGCGGTGACGTGCGCGCCGTAGAGTTTGCCGATCTGGACCGCGACGCTGCCGACGCCGCCGGCGGCCCCGCGTACCAGCAGGCGCTCGCCGGGGCGCAGGCGCGCCTTGTCCCGAAGGGCGGTGATCGAGGTCGTTCCGCCCGCCAGCAGGGAGACGGCCTGCACGGCGCTGAGGCCGGCCGGGGCGGGAGCCATCCGCCGGGGGTGCACGGCCACGTACTCGGCCGCGCTGCCGAACGTCGTGCGCCCCAGGAATCCCCACACCCGCCGCCCCTCCCGGACACCGGGCACCGCGGAGCCGGACTCGGCGATCTCGCCGACGAAGTCGATCCCGACGCGCTGCGGGAAGCGGCGTCCCGTCACCAGGCGCAGCTTCCCGGCCCGGCCTGCCAGCTCGCCGCCGTTGACGCCGGCGGCGTGCACGCGCACCAGCACCTCGCCGGGCCGTATCCGCGGCATCGCGACCCTGCCTTCGTACAGCACCTCCGGCGGGCCGTACCGGTCGTAGAGGGCTGCGCGCATCTCGTTCACGGCGTCGTCCTGTCTGTGGGTGTCCTGTGCTCGCCCGCCCACGCTAACGCGGTAAACGGATGACACCTTCCACTTGGGCTAAAGTGAGAGACATGCCTGCTCAGCCCTCTCGGAAACCAGGTGGGCTGCGCGCCGACGCCCGCGACAATCGCAGGCGCATCCTCGAAGCCGCCCGCGAGGCGTTCACGACCCAGGGGATCGACGTCCCGCTCACCACGATCGCCAGGCGCGCCGGGGTCGGCGCCGCCACCCTGTACCGGCGCTTCCCCACCCGCGCCGCTCTCGTCACCGAGGCCTTCGCCGAACAGTTCGCCCGCTGCGCCGCCGTACTGGACGAGGCGTTGCGCGATCCCGATCCCTGGCGCGGGTTCTGCTCGTTCGTCGAGAAGGTGTGTGCGATGCAGGCCGCCGACCGCGGCTTCACGGCCGCGTTCCTGTCCCGCTTCCCCGACGCCGTCGACCACGAACGCGAACGTGCCCGCGCCGAGACCGCCCTCGCCCTGCTGGTACGGCGGGCCAAGGACGCGGGGCGGTTGCGGCCGGACTTCGACGACGCCGACATCGCCCTGCTGCTCCTGGCCAACGGCGGCGTCGCCGGTCAGCCGCCGCAGGTCTCGGCCGCCGCGTCCCGGCGTCTGGTCGCCTACTTCCTGCAGTCCTGCCGGGCCGGGCAGTACGAACCTCTGCCTCCGGCCGTACTTCTGGGGCTGCATCACCTCCACCGGTCGACCTGACGCGGCCGGTCACGGCGGATCGGCCAGGACGTCGGTGTCAGCGCCTCCAGGCCGAGCCCGTCGCCCGCGTCGAGAAGGGCTGCACGTTCACCTGCCCGGCCGGCGCCGCCGGCTGGGAGGTGTACAGACGCCCGATCCACCCACCCGGCGGCAGCCCAGGCACCGGCCACCTGTCCGGATCGGCGGCGTCGCCCACAGCCCTGGCCAACTCGATGATCGCCAGCGGATTGCCCGCTGCCTCGGCCAATACCCGTTCACGCAACCGCACACCTCCTGGTACGCCCGGCTGGCGGGCCGGCAACCGCCGCGCGGCCCCGGGCGGCAGCGGCCCGACCTCGATCACATCGAGCCCGCCCTCCCATCCGGGCGGCGGCGCCTGCCCGCCGCCCGCACAGCAGGTACGCGACAGGCCCGACCGGCTGGACCAAGATTCCCAGCCACCACAGGGCCTTGGGGCCGCGGACCTCGGACTGCGGGCGGAACCACAGGTCCGCTGTCGCGGTCGCGGTGAGGGAGAGTTCGACCGACGCGAGTGTCAGGAGCGCGGCCTGCTGTCCAGGACTCATCTCACGCCATCTCATCGCATGCCTCCACACCTGACGGCAGGACGGGCTCAAGGCGGAACATGCCTGTCACCACCTGCCCGGCCTGCGCACGCACCGGTAGCCGTCCGGCGACGGCGGCCAGCACATCCCTGGAGGTGATCAGCCCAGCGAGGTCACCGTCGGCGCTCATGACGGGGAGGGCGTCGCACGAGGCGTCGAGCATGACTTCGCAGGCGTGCTCCAGCGAGTCCGTCACGTTCACGTGCGGTGTGCGCCGTCCGTTCAGCAGGGAGCGCACTTCACGGCGCGACTGCCTCTCGGGCCCGCCGTACCAGCTCGTCGTCAGGTCCTCGCGGGTCACGACGCCCAGCAGGCGGGTGCCCTGCATGACGGGCAGGTGGTGCACGCCGGCCCTGCGCATGATCTCCCAGGCCATCAGCACGGACTCGCGCGCCTTGACGGCTACCAGGATGCGGCTCATCACCTGTTCGGCGTTCATCGGATCTCCTTTCCAGGCCTTACGACGGCGATTGGGCAGTGCGCGTCATGCCTGCGCAGCCGTCCACACCGACGACTGTGCAACCGGGCATCCTCGGCGGCCGATTTCCTGGTCGTGGGCACGCTCATCCCGAAATCATGCGTCGGTGCGCCCACGACGAGCAGGTCGACTTCCTCCGCCGCGCCTGCCGGCGTCGATCCGACCTCAAGGACCTCGACGCTCATGCTGAGCGCGAGCCCATCGGCGACCGTGTGCGCGATCGGCTGGGTGTTGCCGAGCATGGACTCGTAGACGACGAGCGCTCTCATGGTGACCTCCACGGCGCAGACGGCGGGCCTGCGGGCCCCGGCTTATCGGTATCGCAGCCGGCTGATGTGCATGCGGATGAACTCCCCCTCGTTCCAGCGGGCGGTGCCCGGCCACCAGCCGCCGCACATCTCGACCGGGACGGTGAACCCGTCGGCGCTCGCCTCGTGCGCGCACTCGACGCCGAAGACGTGCTCGGCGAAGCCGCTGTGGTCGGGGTCGCCCCAGCGGGAGGCGGCAACCGAGCGCAGGGCGCCGTTGGGTTCCACCTCCAGCGTCACCTTCACCCGGTGCTCGCCGACGGTGAGCACGGCCACGGCGTGCCGGTCGTCGCCGTCGGCGGCCTGCCAGGACACACAGGCCGGGTCCAGCGCCGCTGCCGGCGTCAGGACGAACTCGCAGGCCAGCCTTCCGGCGGCGCTGCGAGTGATGTCCGGGCCTGTCCCGGACATCACGGGAAAGACGTCGAGGACCCGCCAGCGCATCTCACCTTTCCCGTCCCGGTATCGGTCGAAGCCGTGAACCGGTACCAGCCCGCCGATGTAGGCGGTGGCCTCCCACACGAAACCGTGGGGCGGGGACAGGATCTGCCTGGCGGTGAACCTGTTCCAGGTGTTGAGGCGGATCATGCCGTGCATGGTGAGCTCCACCGCTCGGCGCAAGGGCGTACCCGGCGCGATCGCGTGCAGGATCCACCGTCTCGCGGGGACCGGCAGTCGCTCGGCCATGATGGGGTCGAACGTCTGCGGCGCGCTGGTGGCGGTCGCCAGCAGGTCCCAGTCGTGGCGGGCCTCGCCGCTCAGAGTGGTCATGATCGTCTCCTTGGGATGCCGCTACGACGTCGGCGGCGTCTCGGCGGCCCGTACGACCGCGACCGGGCAGTGCGCGTGGTGCAGGACGCCGTGACCGACCGAGCCCAGCAGGGTCGAGGCCAGAGGGCCGCGGCCGCGGGAGCCGACGACGACCAGGTCGGCGGTACGCGAGGCCTCGACGAGCGCATCCACCGGGTGCCGGCCCATCGTCGACTCGATCAGCTCGAGGCCGGGGTGCTTGTCGCGCCAGGGTGAGAGCCGCTCGGCGGCCTGCCGTGCCTCGTTCCGGGAGAAGTCCTCCATCAGCACCCCGTATCCGATGGCGTAGGGCGAGACGATGGGCGGCGTCCAGGCGTACAGCACCCGCAGCCTGGCCTTGCGCAACGTCGCCTCGGTGATCGCGTACGCCATCGCGGCCTCGGAGTGCGCCGAGCCGTCGTAGCCCACGACGACCTCACCGTGCTCGCTCTCGCTCTCGTTCCTGACGACGACGACCGGCGCGGCCGCCTGCCCAGCCACGGCCAGGCCGGTGGAGCCGAGGAGGAGTCCGCTGAACCCGCCGATCCCACGGCTGCCGAGCACCAGGCCGTCGGCCTGCTCGGCCTCCCGCAGCAGAGCCGCCGTGATCTCTCCTGTGATCAGGTCCGTCGTCACCCGCACACCCGGCGCCTCCGCCTTGGCCCGATCGGCGGCCAAGGCGAGCAGTCCGTCGCAGTAGCGGGTGAAATCCTCCCTGGACGGCATCAGCAGCGGGTTCGGCGACCATGGCTCCATCACGTGCACGATCTTCAGGTCGGCATCGCGGCGAGCGGCGTCCACGGCCGCCCAGCGCACGGCGGCCGTGGCCGCCTCCGAGCCGTCCACACCGACGACGATGAGTGCGCGCATCACAGGTCTCCTTGCTGGTGGCTCGGGTCCTCACCTCCATTGCACCCTCGGTGCCACCGGAAGGCACCGGCCGAAGGTCCTCCCCATCCGGGACCTCCGTCCTGGATGGCGGCCATCAACGAGGACCAACGTGCGAGACACGATTCGCGTGTTCCTGCTGGACGACCACGAGGTGGTACGGCGGGGCCTGGCCGCCCGGTTGAAAGCCGGAGACAGGGACCTTCGCCCCTAACGCCGGACTTGTCGCGAATGACAGCCTTGACGGCATGAAGTGCGACTCGGCAGGCCTCTACGTTCTTTCCCGCCAGGAATGCCTCCACCTCCTGGGCGCAGCAGCGATAGGTCGCATCGTCTTCACCGACCGGGCACTGCCCGCCGTGCAACCGGTCGCCTTCGTCATGGACGGCGAGAGCGTCGTCATCCGCACAGCCGTGAGCTCCAGACTCGCCTCCGCCGCCCGCGACGCGATCGTCGCCTTCGAGGCCGACGACTTCGACCCGGTCGAGCGCACCGGCTGGTCGGTCACAGTGGTCGGTCCGGCCCACGTCGTGCATGAGCCGCAGGAGCTTGAGCGCCTGTCCCTGCTTCCCTTGGCCCCCTGGGCTCCTGGCCGTCTTCACCACTACATCGTGCTCCGTTGCGAGCACCTGTCCGGACGCCGTGTTTCCCCCCTTCGGGGCGGTAGGTGAGCGTTTCGGATCTCCCTCGGCGTGGGTGTGGGGAGGGTGCGCCTTGGCGTACGACCTTGAGCAGTTGGGCCCTATCGGGTTCCAGGATCCTGCGGCGGCACTCACCCTCCAGGTCTTCGGCCCCAGGATTCAGGTGATGGGCGTCGGCCCCGACGGCGGCCGCGACATGTACCGCACAGGCACGCCCGGCTGGCACAGGAGCGAGGACCAGGCGGGTGAGGCGTGGTCCTCGGACGCGCTCGCGAAAGGCGTCAGTGCGATCCGGCGCATCAGTCCGGGCAGGCAGAAGGCAACGGACGCGGAAGCCGTCTCGCGGACGACCATGCGGCCAAGGCTTTGGCGGTGGCTCTGAAGCACATCACACCCCATGAGGACGCCCTGCTCGTCGCCTTGCGCGATGAGATCTTGCCACCTGTGCATCGCGCGGCGGTCGGCGAGTTCCTGCGGTAGAGCTCACCTGCGTGCGGCCTGCTCCAGCGGCACACTCCACGTCAGCCGGGTGCCGCCCTCCTCCTGGGAGGAGACGTCGAACGTGCCGCCGAGTTCGGTGGCGCGTTCCTGGAGGTTGCGCAGGCCGCTGCGCCTACCGTCGGTTCGCAGGCCGGTGCCGTCGTCCTTGACCATGAGGGTGAGCCTGTCCTGGGCGACCTCGGCCAGGACGTCGATTCTGGTGGCCTTGGCGTGCCGTACGGTGTTGGACAGCGCCTCACGCAGCACGGCGAGCAGGTGGTCGGCGATCTCGGGTGGCACCCGGTTGTCGAGCTGGCCCTCCAGGGTCAGGCCCGGCATGAAGCCCAGGTGGCCTCGGGCGTTCTCCACCATGTCGACGATCTGGGCGCGCAGGCTGGGTGAGCTGGCGCCGCTGGGTGCCTGCAGGGCGAAGATGGTCGAGCGGATCTGCCGGATGGTGCCGTCGAGTTCGTCGATCGCGTGCTGCAGCCGGGTGGAGGCTTCGGGGCGCTCCACCAGGCGTACCGCGCTCATCAGCGTCATCGCGATGGCGAACAGGCGCTGGATGACCACGTCGTGCAGGTCCTTGGCGATGCGGTCGCGGTCTTCGAGCAGGCCCAGGCGCTCGGCGTCCTTGCGCGTCTCGGCCAGTTCCAGTGCGATGGCGGCCTGCCCGGCGAAGGCGTGCAGGGTGCGCAACTCGCTGTGGCTGAAGGGAATGCGGCCCGATCGTTTACCGAGGGCGAGCACGCCTCTGACGGTGTCGGTCACGCCGATCGGCACCGCGCCCGCGGGACCGCCCGGCAGGTAGTCAGACAGCACACTGCGCAGATCCCCGTCGGTCACGTCGCTGACCATGGCGGGCAGCCCGTCCGTGAAGGCCCTTCCCGCCAGCGACCCGGTGACCGGCACCTCCATGTCCTGCACCTGCTCGGCGTGCTCACCGTCGGCGATCGCCACGCGCAGAACGCGTCTGTCGCCGTCCGGGAGCAGGATCGCCACCAGATCGGCGTCGGTCATCTGCCTGGCCTTGCGGGCCATCGTCGTCAGCACCTGCTGGGGGTCGGCGCCGGACAGCAGGCTGGTGGTGATCTCGGAGGAGGCGACCAGCCAGGTCTCCCTGCGTCTGGTCTCCTCGTACAGACGGGCGTTCTCGATGGCGACGCCCGCGGCGGTGGCCAGGGCGATGACGATGGCCTCGTCCTCCTCGTCGAACTCGCCGCCGCCGCGCCTTTCGGTGAGATAGAGGTTGCCGAACACCTCGTCGCGCACGCGGATGGGCACGCCGAGGAAGGAGCCCATCGGCGGGTGGCCCGGCGGGAAGCCGTAGGACTCGGGATGGTCGGAGATGCGGGCCAGGCGCAGCGGGCGCGGCTCCTTGATGAGCAGGCCGAGCAGGCCGAGGCCGTGCGGCCAGTGCTCGATCCTGGCGATCTCCTCCTCGCTCAGCCCGACCGGGATGAACTGCAGCAGCGTGTTGTCCTGCCCGACCACGCCCAGGGCGCCGAAGCTGGCGTCGACCAGCGTGGTCGCGGTCTCGACGATGCGCCGCAGCACCGTCTCCAGGTCGAGATCGCTGCCCACCGAGACCACCGCCTCCAGCAGTGCGTGCACCCGGTCGCGGGTGGCGAGCACCGCCTCCAGCCTGCCTTGCAGCTCCGCCAGCAACTCATCGAGACGCATGTTCGGCAGCAGAGGACGAGCTTCCTTGTCGGCCATAGGCGCAGTGTGGCATCCCTGCGCGCGAAGGCCCACCCGCTTCCCGGGATGGGGCTTCGCGCGATCGGGCCATCGGAGGATGGGGTATCGCCGGACCAGTGCGGTGGCCCCCACCACCTGCCGATGCCCAGGGTGTCGCCGGCCCCGGCCAGGGCGGCGAAGAAGCCGCCGAGCGCGTTGTCGCTCGCGCCCTTGAGGAAGCCGGTCGTCGGGTTGCCGCCGGTCGGCCAGACCCGCTCCGCCGGGGTGGCGAACCCCAGGCCGAAGGTCTTGTCGAGGTCATGACCGGTGCGGGACCTTCGGCTCTTCCAGGACATCGGCCAGGTCCCTGCGGACGGTGGTGGCGGTGTCGAAGGTCAGGCCGAGCCTCATGATCATCTGTGGGTGTTCGCCGGAGCACAGCTCCTCGCGCAGGAACGCCCGCAGGTGCGCCATCTCCAGCGCCTGGGTGTGGAAGGCCGCGCTCACCCCGAACGCCGAGGCGTGCAGCAGCACCGCTTGCAGGGCCTGCCCGGCCGCGATCCACTCCGGCCGGGTGTCGGAGCGTGTGCTGAGCATCGCCACCAGCCCGGTCTCCACGTTGAACGGCGTGTTGGCGGTGTCGGCGCCGAAGGCGTAGTCACGCTGGGCGAAGTCGGAGGTGTTCGTGCTCGGGTAGGCGTCGGCGGGCACGCCGTCCGGCCGGGAACTGCCCGGCGGCCGGGCCCAGCGGATCAGTTCGAGCGACAGCGGCTGGTGCTGGGACTGGACGGCTTGAGCGGCGCCGGTCAGCATGGCCAGCACCTTGACCGCGCTCTCGGCCCGCACCGGGGTCAGCCGGGCGCCCTGATCGTGTGCCTGCCGTACCAGGGCGTCGATGAGTTTGTCCGGCACGGGCAGGGCGGTGAAGCCGGTCCGATGGGTGCGGCGGCGCTCGATCTGCGCCCGGAGCAGGCGCGTGTGCTCCCCGGCCTCCACCACGGCGCCCGGCCTGACCGTGGCCAGCAAGGCGGGCCTGTCCGGGTCGGGCAGCACCGTGGTGATCGCCTCCACGCCTGCGGCCAGGAGCACCGTGCGCAGGTTGTACAGGGCTGCGCCGCAGCTGATCAGCAGCTGCCTGCCCTCCTGGTCGCCGAGGCGCAGCCGCCTGCCGGTGTCGGCTCGCAGGCTGATCTCCTCACCCCGGATCGCGAACGACCAGGGCTGGGTGTTGTGCACCGACGGCGCCCAGGTGGCCGCCTTGACGGCCTCACGCAAGAGCGTCGCGATCTCGTGTGCTGTTCGCTCCCTGTTCATGAGCACAGCCCATCACCGCACACGCGCCAGGAGCAGAGGCGAAGGACCCGCGCCACGGCAGGCCTTCGTCACCTGCGGGCAGGGTGTCGGCCGGGCCGGCCACGAACCGGCGTGTCGGCCATCATCGGCCAGGACGTCCTTCGGGCGACGGAATCCCATCAGAGGTGGCAGCCGACGCGGGGTGCCTGTCGCGCCAGATGTCCAGCCTGGTCCGATCCGCCCGCCAGTGTGGCGACATGTCGGGCAGCGGTGGCAGCCTCGTCCCGAGATACACCCCCGTGCCACAGCACATGATCGATCGCCTCGGCCAGGGAGTGCTTGTCCTCCTGCGCCGCCTCGCCGTAGGGCCGGGCCTGGGCGCGACTGATTCGTGAGCGGTCGATGCCGCGACTCCGCCTGGTTGAGGCCCAGCCCAGGGCCTGTACGCAATAGTCGGAGCCGTCGTATCCGACGACGACCTTTCTGCCAGCCGCCATTCTCTCTCGACTCCTTCACCGGGACCGCTCTGGAGGTCGGATGAAAGCCGCAGACGTCAAGCCCTGGGCCCCTGAGGACTTCGCACCCGGGCGCGTCAGCCGAGACCGGTGTACCTGGGGTGGGAACGGCCCCAGCGCCCCCTGCACAGAGGAGGTCAAGTGCACCGTCACCGACCGTGCGGGCAGGCTCTGGTCCTGCTGCGAACACCATCTGAGCGCCTACAACGACTCCCGATCGACCGCGTGATCGGACAGGCCTGCGCCCGCCCCCGAGATCGTGTGAAGGTGAGGGGTCGCCGTCGCGTCAGTCGCGGCTGAGGGCGACCTTGAGCGCTCCCGTGTCACCGGGACGGGCGAACACCTCGGGCGGGTGTGCCGTGCACGCCGAAGTCGGCGACGTGGCCGCCCGGCCGGACGAGGCGGGCGCACAGCTCGAAGGTCTCGGGCGCGCCCACCGCCTCGATCGCGACATTCCACGCCGCAGGACGGCCCTGCCGAACCCGTTGATGCCGATCTTCATCACGTGTGTCTCCTCGATGAGGTGCCGCCCTCATCGTCGGAGCCGACCGGCGCCGGGCCGTAGGGCCGAAGGACCTTCGACGAGGGACTTCCGGCCCTCATGCGTGCGATGTCCGGTGCGTTCTCCTGGAGGTGGCCGCCAGGCCCTCGCCTTCAGGAGGAGCGCAGCATGCGCGTCAACATCGCCGACGTCATGACCACCGATGTGGTCGCCGTCCATACCGACACCCCATCAAAGGACATCGCCGCCCTGCTCGTCGAGCACGGTGTGAGCGCGCTGCCCGTCCTGGACGCGCGCGGGCACGTCGTCGGCGTCGTCTCCGAGGCCGACCTGCTGGCCGACGGGCACCGGGAGCACGACACGGCCGCCGCTTTGATGAGCACGCCCGCCATCACCGCCAGGGCCGACCAGGCCGCCGTCTACGCCATCAGGACGATGGAGCACTTCGGTGTCAGACGCCTGCCCGTCGTCGACCGCCAAGGGCGCCTGACCGGCATCGTCAGCCGCCGCGACCTGCTCGGGGCGTTCGTCCGCGACGACGTCCTCACGCACGAGAGCACGGTGCGAGTCGTCGTCGAGGACGGCGTCGCCACACGCGAAGGCAGGCGCTGACCATGCTGGTACGCGACATCATGACCAGCCCGGCCGTCACGCTCTCGCCCACCGACTCGGTACGCAAAGCCGTCCGGGTGCTGCACGCCTACGACATCACCGCCGCCCCCGTCCTGGACCCCGCAGGCACCCTCGTCGGGATCGTCAGCGAGATGGACCTGCTGAAGGGAGAGTTCCAGCCCGACCCCCGTGCCACCATGCGTGCCGTACTCGGGCACACCGGCCCGCCGCCGTGCCGGGTGACGGACGTGATGACCAGGCAGGTGATCACCGTGACGCCCTCGACCGACGCCGCGACCCTCATCGACCTGTTGCTCACCAAGCGTCTGGGGAGCCTGCCCGTCGTGGCCGATGACCGGGTGGTGGCCGTGGTCGGCCGCCGCGAGCTGCTGGCCGTACTCGCCCGTTCCGATGAGGACCTGCGCGCCGAGGTGCTGGCCGCACTGCGTGCGCACTACCCTTCGGGGCCGCACTGGCGGGTGTCGGTGCACGACGGCGTCGCCGAGCTGCGCGGCCACGGCGACGCCTGCCAGGACCAGATCGCCGACCTGCTGACCAGAACCGTCCCCGGCGTCGTCCGGGCCAGGCACCTGCCCTAGCAGGCCGCTACCGGAGCGCGTCGCGGCATGGTGCGGCATGCCGTGGCTGACCGGGCCGAGAGCATTCCGGCGACCTCGCCGCGCCCGCGCGAGCCGACCACGAGCAGGCCCGACCCCTCCTTCACCTGCCGCAGTGCCTGAACCGAATCTCCCTCGACGACCCGTGCACCTCTCCCACATTCCGGTCGGCGCCGCCTTCAGCAGCCGGACCTCACCCGCATGGTCGTCGACATCCTCGGGGGGCCGAACCACTGTCCGGCTCGAACAGCGCCCAGGCGTGTGCCAGCAACTCGATCCCATCGGCGCGGTGGCCCACGGTCGCCTGGCCGTTCGGGAGCGGAGTCCCGGCCGAACCTCACATCGTGTGGTCCGGCCGGGACGAGAGTCAGTACGAGATACCTCGGCACGCGTATCGTGGCTGGGAGCCGTGGAAGGGCGCGTCGCCGAAGGCGAACACGCCACCGTCGCAGCCGTTGAGCCAGTAGCCCGCCCCGCTCGGCGTCGTCGACATGCTGTTGACGTGACCGTTGAGCGGCTTGCCCGCCAGCGATCCGTGGAAGCCGGCGTTGCCGAAGGCGAAGACGCCGCCGTCCTGGGCGGTCAGCCAGTAGCCCCGGCCGTCGGGTGTGGTGTCGATGTCGACGACCGGGTAGTTGAGCGGCCTGCCGCCCATGGAGCCGTGGAAGGGGGCGTCACCGAAGGCGAAGACCCCGCCGTCCTCGGCCGCGAGCCAGTACCCCTGCGAGGAGGCGGTCGGCGCGAGCGCCTGAACCGGTTTGTTCAGCGGCCTGCCGCCCATGGAGCCGTGGAACGGAGCGTCGTCGAAGGCGAACACACCGCCGTCCGCCCCGACCAGCCAGTAGCCCTTGCCGCTCTTCGTCGGCGCCATGCCGACGATGTTGCCGACCCTGACGTCGAGCCCCGGCAGTGAGCCGTGGAAGGGCGCGTCTCCGAAGGCGAAGACGCCGCCGTCCTTGCCGATGAGCCAGTACCCCTTGTCGCTGGGCGTCCTGGCCATGCCGATGATGTTGTTCACCCGGATGCCGAGACCGGGCAGCGAACCGTAGAACTGGGCCGAGCCGTAGCTGAAGACACCGCCGTCGCCTGCCACCTCCCAGTACCCGGTGCCGGTCGACAGCGAGACCAGCTCATTGGCCGTGGGCAGCATCGCCACGGTGAACGAGCCGCCACCGGAGGCCGTCGCGCCTCGGGGATCGCGGGCGGAGACCGTCCACGCGTAGGTCGTGCCGGGGTCGAGCTTCTGTGCTGGAACGTTCCATGCTCCGGTCGTCCAGCCTGAGCTCACATCGGTCAGCGGGCCCGTCACGCGGTAGAGGTACTGCAGGGCATCGCCGTCGTCGTCTTTGGCGCTCGCCGCGAGCCTGGGGGCGTTGGTGCCGACGACGGCCTTGTCTGCGGGCGTGATGGTGGTGATGACCGGTGTGCGGTTGGGCGTCGTGATCTGCTTCACCACACTGCCACTCGCGTTGCGGTTGTCGGTGACGACGAGCATGACGGCCGCCGAGGCGACCGCGCCCAGCGAGATCGTCGCTTTCTGGCCGGATGCCGCGGCTTTGCCGTTCAGGTACCAGGTCCAGGAGGCGATGCTCCCGTCCGGATCCTGTGACGCGCTCGCGTCCAAGGCGAGAAGATTGCCCGCTCCGCTCTTGCGACTGTAGGAGAAGGCGGCGACAGGTAGCTTGTTGCCCGGCCTGGGAGTGGGCACGGACAGCTCGTGGCGGGTGATGACCGGCTTGCCGCTCGGACCGGGTTTCCAGCTGTAGGAGCTCAGCGCGATCGGGACCACGCCGTTGGTGAAGCCGTTGTCGAAACCGAGAGGGCCGAACAGCTTGACCGTCTCGCCGATCTCGTTCGGGAACACGCACCAGCCTGCGTCGGATGTGCCGCCCCGCAGGCAGGAGATGTCCTCCTTCGTCTGCTTGGCGGTGCTGAGGTAGTCGGCTTCGCCGGCCCAGTGGCTCGGCACCCAGCTGATGACAGCCTCGGGTTGCCTCCCCACCTGGAGTGGAGCGTTCCAGAATATGGCGGCGTAGTACTCCTTTCCGGCTTGGAGCTTGCCGACATCGATGCCGGTGACGGCCGGGTGCGGCTCGTTGGCGGGGTCGGTGAGCGCGACGTCCTTCACGCCTCCCGGCAGGTCGCTGCTGATGGAGTACGACGACCACCCCTTGGGCACGGCGAAGCCCAGAAGAGCGAAGTCGAGCTCCAGGTGGTGGTCGTATCTGAGTGCACGCAACGAGCAGAGCTCGTCCGGCGTCAGGGTGAACCGGAACGCGAGGGAGTAGGAGCCGAGGGCGGGCGGAGCGCCGAGCTCCAACCTGCCGGTGCCCGGCCACCTTCTGCCGTCGCACCCCGCGGCCGCGCCTGCGTCCTCGCCGCTCGCCATGATGGAAAAGGCGGCGAACAAGGCCAGGCCGACCGCCATCACGGTGCGGCGCCGCCACCCGCGCCGGGGACGATCGCGCGGAGCCGCGTGGGCGCCGGGCGGGCGCCGTCGCATGGAGCCGGCGAGTAATGCCACTCCCTTGCCGGCAACTGCTGTCTTCATCGAGATGCTCCTTGTTGGCTGGTTCGCGCCCTGTGCCGTCTTATGGCGGCGCGACCATCTATATCCGGCCCGAAATTCCCGATGCAACGGACCAAGGTCCCGAACCACTCCAAATGGCAGGCGCAGGTTAGGTAAGTGTTACTAACCGAATAACCAAATCACCTTTTAGTTTAATTTATCGGAAATATGGCACCTCGGCGTATTGAATGGGTGCTCATCCTCTTCGGGACCTCCAGCCGCCCATCGAGGACCTTCCTCTCTCGAAGCCGCCCGCCTGGCCAGCGAATGTGGAGCCAGGACGACAGGGCGCACGTGACAGGCCCCGCCGGGTAGCGGCCCACTTCAGGACTGGATCTCCACCTCGGCTCCGCGGCGTGTGTCCGCCTGTGCGACGCCGCCATCCGGCACCGCTCGGATCGGCGCCCTCTCGTCGAGTCCCTCCGTCACACGACAAGGAGTTCGATCCCCCATGAAGTGGATTCTCAAGAGCACGGCCGTACTCTCGCTCAGCCTCGCCCTGCTCGCCCCCCTCGGCTCGGGAGCGAATGCGGCCACCTCGGCCACCTCGGCCACGGCGACCGCGCCGACATCGGTGTCGGCACTCAAGCTGGGCAAGGTGGACTGCGGGATCTGGACCTGCAGCGTCTACCTCACCCGCGGTCTCACCCGCAAGCTGGCCACGCTGTCCGACATCTCGCCCGAGTTCCGTATGCGGTGCATGTCCTCACCCAGCCTCCACGTCCGGGCCGCGTGCGGCTCCCTGCTGGGAGCTGTCGCCGCCGCCCGCTGGAAGCTGTCCCAGACCGCCGACAAGAACCAGTGCCTCAGGATCCGGTTCGTCCGCAACACCGGCGTCCCGGTCGGCCTGTACTCCGACGGCGGCCGCTGGTGCACCGACTGACACACCGATCGTCCGGGCAGGCGGTCCCAGCCGCCTGCCCGGGCAGGCCGCCGTCACAGCAGCGGAGGCAGCGACAGCAGATCGTCACTGCTGTAACGAAGCGACGACACGACGTCGATCACGCCCTCGATCCGGCGTATCGACTGAACCAGCTGCACGACCTGCGAACGACGCCTGACCGAACCGCCCAGCCGTACGACACCGTGCTCGACGCCGGCCAGCACCTCGTCCGGCGACGCCGTGAGGTCCGCGACGACCGCCTCGATCTCGGCCAGCAGAGCCGGGTGGGCCCGCTCGAAGACGCTGAGCAGGTCGGTCTGGTGCACGGTGCCGACGATACGACCGCTCACCGGGTCGATCACCGGCAGCTGCTTGAACTTCCGGTCGTGCATGAGCTTGGCCGCGTCCCTGACCGTGGTGAGCGGCGTCACCGTGATCGCGGGCGTGCTCATCAGATCCTTGGCCAGCCGGCCCGCCGCCTTGGCGCGCTCGCGCCTGCCGCCCGGCGACTCGAAGAGGGCGGCGCGCTCCTGCCTGCTCTCCTTGAGCAGAAGGTCGTCGGCCGAGACCACACCGACGGGCCGGCGCTCGGAGTCGATGACGGTGACCGCGCCGACGGCGAAGCGCTGGATGGCCGCGACGATGTCGGCGAAGGTGGCCTGTTCCTGTACGGCGATGGCGGTGCGGCCCATCACCTCGTTGACGGTGATCGCCATGATCATGTCCTTCCTTCTCGCTGAAAGCGCCTCTACGACCGCACGACGGCGAGCGTGCCGTGCGCGTGGTGCAGCAGCCCCCTGCAGACCGATCCGACCAGCAACGCCCCCACCGCCCCACGCCCGTGCGAGCCCACGACGAGCAGGCCGCCGGTGGCGGAGGCGGTGACGACGTGCGGCGGCGAAGCGGCACGGGCGGCGTCATCGGCGGCCCAGTCAACGGCGCGCGACGCGGGAGCCGAACCATCGGTCCCGACGATGATCCTCACAGACATGGGTGTCCTCCTCGGTCACCTCCATCCGACCCCGGCCCGCCTCACGCCACCAGGGCCGGAAGTCCCCCTCCGCACCGCGAACGCCAGGACCTTCGCCACCGATACGGAGCCGAACGGCCCTGCCCTGTATCGCGCTCGCCGCCATAGCGTCGGAGGCGGCCCGGACGAGAGGGAAACGACCATGACACCCACCACGCTGCGCGAGCTCACCTTCGAGGAATGCCTGCGCCTGCTCGAACCCGGCGGCATCGGCCGTATCGCCTTCACCGGCACACGGGGGCCGGTGATCCTGCCGGTCACCTACCTCATGCACGAAGGTGACGTCGTCTTCCGCACCCGGCACGGCGGCTCGGTCGACGCCGACCTGCGCACCGGGCTGGACGGCGTCGAGATCATCGTCGGCTTCGAGGTCGACCACATCGACGAGCAGCACCACACCGGCTGGAGCGTGCTCGTCCAAGGACCCGTTCACCACGTGCGCGACGACGAGCTGCCCGCCGTACAGAGGTCGGGTCTGCGGTCATGGGCCGGCCAGGACCGCAGACTCTACGTCCGAATCATCCCGCAGCAGATCACCGGGCGCAGCATCACCGATCTGTGAACGCCGACAGAAGGCCGAGGCCCCACCATGCTGCGGCGCGGCTTGCCTTGTGAGCGCGGGCAACGGGCATGCCGCGCTCGTGGCCACCCGGCCTGCCGACTCCTCGACTCGACCCGCCACCCTCACTGGCCCACCGGGACGACAAGCCCCGCGAACCGCGGCGAACCCCAGCCTGCTCGTCTCATCCTCACCGTGCGGCGGCAGCCGCCTCCCAAGCCCTCCACAACCCGGCGTACACACCCCCGGCGGCAACCAGCTCCCCATGCGTCCCTGACTCGATGACCCGCCCCCCCTCCATCACCATCACCCGATCGCACGTCGCCGCCTGCGAAAGACGATGCGCGACGACGACCGCGGTACGCCCGGCGAGGACCGCGTCGGCGCCCCGGTCGAGTTGCCCGGCGTAGGTGGAGCCGGCTTCGGCGGTGGCCTCGTCGAGGATCACCAGGTCGGCGTCGGTGAGCAGCAGGCGGGCGAGGGCGAGCTGCTGGGCCTGGGCGTCGGTGAGCGGGTGGCCGCCGGCGCCGATCAGGGTGTCCAGCCGGTCGGGGAGCGCGTCGAGGATCGATGCGGCGCCGGTGGCGTCGAGCGCCGCGTGGAGGTCGTGATCGGTGGCACGGGGAGCGGCGAGCGTGAGGTTGTCGCGCACCGTGCCCGCGAAGACGTGGACCTCCTGGGTGACCATCGCGGTACGGCCGGGGCGGGTCACCCTCCCGGCCTCCGGCAGGTGGGTCCCGGCGACCACACCGGCGAGCGTGCTCTTGCCCGCCCCGGACACACCGACGACGGCCACACGCTGACCGGACGGGATGTCGAGCGTGATGCCGTCGAGCACCCGCGGCCCCTCGCCGTACCGGAACGAAACCCCCTCCAGCCGTACGGCGGCGCCGAGGCCCTGGGCCGGGGCGTCGGGCGAGCTGTGCGCGATCGTGACAACACCGATCATCCGGCTCAGCGAGGCCAGGGCCGACTGCAGGGTGTCGACGACCAGCAGCAACTGGTTGACCGGCCCCAGCAGGCGTAGCACGAGAAGCATGGCGGTGGTGGCGCCGCCGACGGACGACGCGCCGTGCCGGATGAGGACGAAGCCGACGACGAGGACGGCGGCCAGGCTCAGGCACTCGGCGAGGTTGAGCCGGGAGTTGAGCATGCTCAGCACCGTGCGTGCGCGCAGCGACTGCCCGGCGACGCGCCAGGAGTCGGCCATCACGGCCCGGTGTCGGCGTTCGGCGAGCCCGAAGCCGAGCACGGTGGCATAGCCGCGCTGGGACTCCAGGATCTGCTGGGCACGTGCGCTCATCGCCGTGCGTTCGGCGCGGTAGACCCCGGGCCCGACGCGCAGGTACCACCGCACGGCCAGCACGTACACCGGCAGCACGACGGCGAAGGCGACCGCGTAGGGCCACTGCAGCGCCGCGAGCCCGCCCAGCGACACGACGATGGTGAAGGTGGTGACGGTGAGCACCGGGATCACGGCGGGGGCGGCGTCGGCGACCGCGGTGACGTCGTCGCTGGAGCGCGAGATCAGGTCCCCGGTGCCCGCGCGCTCGACGAGATGCTGGGGGAGCGCCATCGCATGACCCACGAGCTGCTCGCGCAGCGCGGCCAGGACGGAGTGGTAGACGCGGGTGGCGAGCACGATCGTCAGCGCGGTGCCCGCCGTACCGATGATCACCGAGAGCGCCATGACGGCCGTGACCGTCAGCACCGTGGCGAGGTCCGCGACGCCCGCCTGCACGCGGTCGACGAGGAACCCGATCGCGGCGGGCACGATCAGGTCGACGGCGGTGCTGACGACCCCCAGCACCCCGGTCGCGGCGAGCCGGAGCCGGTATCCGCGGCTGAGCCGCCACACCTGCCCGACCGTCTCACGGCCGCCCGCGACCGGCAGCCCGCCCTCGCGGCCCCCGCCCTCCGGTACGGCGGAGCCGCCGCTCACTGCGCCGCCCCTGAGAGCACGGGCAGCTCGACGACGCGGTCGCAGGCGGCCAGCAGCGCCGGGGCCGAGGCGATCAGCAGGGTCGAGCGGCCCGCGCGGGCAGCGCCCAGCCGGCCTGCGATCGTGTGCTCGGTGGCGGAGTCGACCGCGGTGGTCGGATCGTGGAGCACGAGCACCGGTGCGTCGCTCGCCAGCGCGCGGGCGAGCGCGACCCGCTGGCGCTGACCGCCCGACAGCCGGTTGCCGTTCTCGCCGACCGGCAGGTCGAGGTCGGCCGCGAAGTCGTCGCAGGCGGCGGCGCGCACCGCGGCGTCCACCCGCTCGGGCGCGCCCGCGATCACGGTGACGTTGTCGCGGAGGGTGCCGCTGAACAGGGTGGCGTGGTGCGGCGCGACGGTGACCCGGGAGCGGTACTCGGCCGGGGACAGCTCCCGCGCCGCGACCCCGTCCAGCCGCGCCTCGATCCCCGACCCGGCCCGCGGGTCCAGCAGCGCCGCGACGACACGGGCGGCGGTCCGGTCGTCGGCGCGTACGCCCACGAGCTCGCCGGGCCCGACCCGGATCGTCACGCCGGGCCCGGAGCCGCTCGGCACGACGACGTCCAGCTCCGGAAGCGCGGCGACGGCGATGTCGCGCGATGTCGCGTCGTCGGGCCCGGTGGTGTCGCGCAGCACGTCGAGTACGCGCGAGGACGAGGCGCGGGCTCCGGCGAGGTTCGGGACCGACGTGTTCGCGATGGCCTGGATCTGCGGCAGCAGCGCCTGGGTGAGGCCGACGGTGGCGATCAGCGCGCCGATACCGAGCCGGCCGTCCACGGCGAACCAGCCCGCCAGCCCCATCACCGCGGCGACGAAGATACCGCTGACCACGCCCGAGCCGACCAGGAACCCGCCCAGCAGGCCCGCGTTGCGCCTGGCGCCGTTCAGGGTCTCCTGGCTGGCCTGCCGGTACCGGCCGGTCGCCTCGGCCTCGGCCCGCATCCCCTTGATCACCCGGTATCCGGCGACCAGGTCCGTCGCCCGTCCGGCCGTGGCGGCCAGCAGCCCCTGGTACTCGCGGGTGTCGCGGGAGAGCCGCTCGCTGAGCACGCCCATCGACCAGACCGCGACGGGCGCCCCGAGCAGCACCACGATTCCGAGCAGCCGATGCGTGGCCAGCAGCGAGGCCGCGATGAACACGATGGCCGTGATCCGCGAGACCGGGATGATCGTCAGGATCACCGCGTTGGACAGGCGCGCGACGTCGCTCGTCATCACGGAGACCACACTGCCGTCCGGCGCCTTGGCGGTGCCGCCGACCGGGTGCAGCACGCCCCTGGACAGGGTGTCGCGCAGCCGGTGCTGCAGTACCTGCACGGCATAGGCGGTCAGCCGCAGCGAGAGCCGCGCCGCCGACGTCAGTGCGAGGTAGAGGGCCACCAGCACGCCGAGCCACAGCAGCAGCTGCCCCTGGTCCCCGGTCGCCAGGGCCCGGTCGATCGCGAGTCCCATCACCACGGGGACCGCGGACTCACCCACCTGCCACACGATCGCCAGCAGCATCGCGGGCACGCTGACCCGCCTCACCGAGAAGATCACGCGCAGCAGGAACCGGTCCGGGGTGATCCCCGGCCCGGATGCGAACGGCGGAGAGCCGGGCGGCTCGGCGGGAGCGGGCAGGAGCACCGGCAACCGGCGGGTGAGCGGGCCCCGCCCGAGTCCTGCGGCGTCGGCGTCCGGGAGACGCGGGGAGTTCCTCATGCCCGGCCCCCGAGCGGGAAGCACCAGAGCAGCGCGTCGGCCAGGAGCCCTCGCCACCAGGCGTAGTCGTGTCCTCCGGCGTACTCCCGGTAGAGGGTGTCGTATCCCTTCCCGGTGAGGACGTGGTCGAGCCAGCGACTGTGGGTGTTGGAGCTCTCCAGCTCACCGACGGTGTGGAAGACGCGGATCGGCGCCGTCGGCGCGGCCAGGAAGTCGGCGATCAGCGTCGGCACGGGGGTACGGCGCAGCAGCTCACCCGGGCCGGTGCCCCACGTGAGGTCGGGGTGGTACCCGCACGACGGGGACTGGAGGATGGCGTTGCCGAACACCGCCGGATGGTGCAGCGCCGTCCATCCGGCGCAAAGACCGCCGAAGCTCTCCCCGGCCAGCGCGACGTCACCGGGATCCCGCGAGAGCGGATAGCGGCGGCGCAGCCACGGCAGCAGTTCCTGGACCAGCATCCGGGAGAAGGCCGGGTTGCAGAGCAGTTCCGCGTCGCGGCGCAGCGCGGACTGGCCGACGAGGACCACCACACAGGGCCGGAGCAGTCGCGCCCGGACCAGGGCGTCGCGAACGCTCGGCGCGCTGTGGTCCGGCGTGCCGTCCAGGTGGATCACGAAGGGCAGCGCGCTCTCGCCGGAGTACTCGCCCGGCGGCATCGAGACCCGGATCCGGCGTTCGTCACCCAGGATCTCGCTCGTCAGCACGGCGGTGTCCGCCGCCGGAGCCGGTCGCGCCTCGGCCTGATCGAGCCAGGGCAGCGGCGCGGCGTCGGGCAGCACGGCCACCGAGGCGCCGGAGAACCGCGCCACCGAGCACGTCGAGAACCTCGGTGGCGGATTGAACGGGTCCGGGATCCGTTCGACCTCACCCGTGGGCCCACGTCGTGCGAACACGTACGAGAAGCGCAGGTCGGAACGCATGCGCAGGGTGAGGAAATGGAACGGCGTCCCCGCCACCGGGGTGAACTCCGCGCCGATCGGGTTGAAGCCGATCCGGGGGCCGATCACCACCGAGAGGGTGACAGCCGTGTCGTCTCCGGGCGCGTCGACGAACGTCACCTCCACCTCGTCCGCGGCGACCCGTTCGACGAGCGGCGTCCCCGTCTCCGCGAGATGTCGTCCGAACCTCTCCGGGCTCCACGCGCCGCTCGACAGCTTCTCGACAGACGGATCGGTCATTTCTCGCGCTCTCCAGGTCGGGGTCGTCGGCGGGCCTCGGGCGGTGGCGCGCTCACAGGCGTCTCCTGGCTTCGCCGAACAGCAGGTGTGCGAGGTAGCCGCCGCCGAGCACGACGGTGATGATGCCGACCGGCAGTGGGGTGGGGGCGACGTGCTGGGCGAGGTAGTCCGACGCCAGGCACAGCAGCGCCCCGGAGAAGGCCGCGGGGGCCAGAGTGATCCCGGCGGTGCGGGCGAGCCTGCGTCCGATCTGCGGGGCGACCAGCGAGATGAACGCGATCGGCCCCGACGCGGCCGTGACCGTCGCCGTCAGCGCCACGCCCACCAGGATCAGCCCGAGGCGCGCGGGCCCGACCCGTACCCCGTGCGAGGCGGCCGCGTCGTCACCCAGCTCCATCTGCCGCATCGGCCGGCTCAGCATCCCGGTCGGCAGCAGGAGTACGGCGATGCAGGCGCCCCCGATGGCGACCTGGTCCCAGGACACGCCGTTGAGCGACCCGGCGCCCCACGCCGCCGCCGACATCGCCTGGTCCAGGTCGGCCTTGAGGATCAGCCAGATGTTGAGCGACCCGAGCATGGCCGAGACGCCGATCCCGGCGATGATCAGCCGGAACCCCTGTACCCCTCGCCGGTAGGCGAGCACGTACACGGCCACGGCGGTGGCCATCCCGCCCAGCAACGCCCCGCCGACCAGCTGCACGTAGCTGCCGTTGACGACCAGGATCACGACCAGCGCGCCGGTGTAGGAGCCCTGGGAGAACCCGATGACGCCGGGGTCGGCGAGAGGATTGCGGAGCAGCGACTGGAACAGCGCCCCGCTCACGCCCAGCGCCGCGCCGAACACCAGCGCCGCGGTCACCCGGGGCAGCCGCCATTCGAGCACGACGTCGTGCACGATGCCGCTCTCCTGGCCGGTCAGCGCCGACAGCACCTGCCCGGCGCTCAGCCCGTACGAGCCGGTCATCAGCGCGAGCACCGCCGTACCCGCCGCCGCGGCCGCGAGCACCGCGCAGACGACGACCGAGCGCCACTGCAGCCGTACGGCGAGCCACCGGTGCCGCAGCACCAGCACCCGCGGAAGGTGTGTGCTCACAGCCCGCTCGCCTTCTTGCGCCGTACCAGCGCGACGAGGACGGGAGCGCCGACGAAGGCGGTGACGACACCCACGGGAATCTCGCTGGGTCTCATCACGACGCGGCCGAGGATGTCGGAGACCAGCAGCAGGCTCGGCGCCAGCAGGATGCTGTAGGCGAAGATCCAGCGTTGGTGCGGGCCGACGATCCAGCGGGCCACGTGCGGCACCATGAGCCCGACGAACCCGATGGGCCCGGCGATCGCCGTGGCGCCACCGGCGAGGAGGGTGAGGGCGATCACCGCGAGCACACGGGTGCGGGCCAGCCCGACCCCTTGGGCGAGCGCCACCTCCTCGCCCAGCGCCAGGGCGTTGAGCGGGCCCGACACCACGAAGGCCAGGACGAGTGCCGCCGAGAGGAACGGCAGGACCGGCCACACGACCTCGAGCGGGCGACCGACCATCGACCCGGCGTTCCAGTACCTCATCGCGTCGAAGGCGTCGGGGTTGGTCAGCTGGAGCGCCTCCCTGGCGCCGCCGAGCACGGCGCTGACGCAGACCCCGGCGAGCACCATGACCACGGGCGACGAGCCCTGCCGCGTCGACCCGAGTGCGAGCACCAGCAGCGTGACGACCAGCGCTCCCGCGAACGCGAACCACATGTAGCCCGTGGCGTCGCTGACGCCGAACAGCCCCACGGCGACCGTCACCGCGAACGACGCACCCGCATGGACGCCGAGCACACCCGGATCGGCCAGGGGATTGCGGGTGAGCGCCTGGATCAACGCGCCCGACAGCCCGAGCGCGACGCCGACGACCAGACCCACGATCGTGCGCGGCAGCCGGAAGTCGCGGATCGCGAACTGGTCGATGCCGGAGGAGGCGTGGACCAGCGCGTCCCACACCACCGACGGTGCGATCGCCGTCGATCCGATCATGACACTGAGCACCAGCAGGACCACCAGGACGACCAGGACGACGACCAGGCCGATCAGCCGACGACGCGGTCCGGGCGCCGTCGTGGCGCCCGGACCGTCCTGCCGCAGGGCGAGGGCTGTCACTTCGCGGCGGGGAGGGCCGCCAGCGCGCCGGCGAGGGAGTCCAGGTATCGGATGACGGGCCCGTAGGAGTTGTTGCCGGGGCAGAAGACGCCCAGCGCACGACCGGAGCTCACGGAAGGCAGCGCCTTCCAGGTGTTGGTCGCGATCACCGGCTCGAAGGGCTTGGTCGCCTTGCCCGCGGCGTCGACGGGGTAGGTGATCACGTCGTACTTGGACAGCTCGCCGATCTGCTCGAACGGCAACGACTCGTAGGCCAGGGGGTCCTTGCCCTCGGCCGCCTCGGGGAGGTTCAGGCCGATGTCGTCGCGGGCGATCTCGGAGCAGCCGATGTCGGCGATGTAGAAGGTTCCGGGATCGTTCCAGTCGCCGCGGGAGACGTCGACGAACGAGGTGCCGTCGATGACCTTTCCGTACGTCGTCTGGATCTTGGCGACCTTGTCCTTGAACTCCGCCTTCTGCTTGCTGAGCGCCTCCGCGACGTTGCCCGCCTCGGCGATGGCGTCGGCGAAGGCCTTCCACTCGGTGTCGAGCCCCCAGAGCACGGTCGGGGCGATGGCCTCGAGCCGCTTGCCGACCTTGTCCCAGTCGTTGGTGTGGAACTGCACCAGGATGAGGTCCGGCTTGAGCGCGGCGAGCTTCTCCAGGTCCACCTCGCCGCCGTTGCTGCCGATGACCTCGGCCGCCTGGTAGGCGGCCCTCTGGTCCGGCGGCAGTACGGCCAGCTCGGCGTCGGACGCCTCGGTGACGCCCACCGGCTTGCCGCCCAGGTCGATGAAGGGCAGGTTCGTGTTGCCGATCGTGACGACCCGCTGGGGGTTGGCGGGAACCTCGATGGTGCCGTTCTCGGCCTTGACACTGCGCGTCTCGGCGGCCTTGGCGGTGGGGGACTGCGCGGCCTTGACGCCGGTGTCGCCGCCGCCGCCGTCTGCGCCGCAGGCGGTGAGGAGGAGAGACGCGCTCATCAGCGCGGCGGCGAGTGCGGCGCCGCGCCTGCTCAGGGGGATGTTGCTCATGGGTGGCTCTTCTTTCACTTCTTCTCGGGAGGGAGGGGGTTCAGTCGGTGCTGCAGCGGAGGAGCTCGTGGACGGTGACGCCCAGGCCGACGGTGTGCGCCGCCCTGCGCGTGAGGCCGGCCCGGGCGATGACGGCGTCCAGCTCCGCCGCGGTGCGAAGGCCGGAGCCGTGGCAGGCCAGGCCGATCAGGTCTTCCTCGCCGTCGTGCTCGTCGAGGGCGCCGATGTCGAAGACCTCCTCGATCAGCAGCACCCGCCCCCCGGGCGTGAGGTTCTCGGCCGCCCGGCGCAGGGCGTGCGCGGCGTCGGCGTCGGGCAGCGTCTTGAAGGCGCGGCTGACGAGCACGGCGTCGGCTGCCGGCCCGGCCTCGAAGACGGACTGCTCCAGTACGCCGACCCGCGCGCGTTGCCTCTCGTCCGGGATCGTGGCGGGCAGGTCGCGGCGCAGCCAGTCGGCCTGGGCCGGGAGAGCGCAGATCGTCACGCGCAGGTCTTCGTGTGCCGCGACGTACGCACGGGCGTGCGCGCCTGCGCCACCGGAGTGGATCACCAGGTGCCGGACCCCGGTGAGCAGGCCGGACGCGGCGATCGGTTCGGCCAGCGCGGGCTGGAACCTGGCCAGGCGCTCCAGGTGCCGGTCCTCGTAGTCCTGCTCGGCTCGCACGTCGGCGAAGGCCTGGCCGGTGACCGAGGCGTAGGCGGGCAGGCCGGTGCGGACCGCCTCCGTGAGGCCGTGCATGCCGAGCATCTCGCGGCCGACCACCCCGGCGGAGTGGAGCCGGTCCGCGATGAAGTCCAGCGTGAGGACATCGCCGACCGGCGTCAGGGCGTAGTGCCCCGGCTCCGTCTCGGTCACCACGTCCAGGGTGCGCAGGTAGCGCAGCAGCTTGCCCAGAGCGCGCACGTCGGCGCCCGACTTGGCGGCCAGCTCGGTCACACCGCTCATGCCGCGGGAGAGCAGATCGGGGACGCCCAGCTCGACGGCGGTACGGATCGCGATCGGCGCGACGAGTTCGGTCAGGTCGTGCAGCCTCTGGAACGGGGTGACCGTCCTGCCCGGGTCGGGCACCGCTCCGTCGTCGTCCAGGGCGACGACCTGGGAGCGACGCCAGTAGCCGGCGAAGTCGACGTCCTCCTTGGCCATGCCGCGGTCCTCGACCAGGTGCCGCCGGATGTCCCGTACGGCCGTGTGCTCGCCTGCCAGCCAGGCGAACGCCTGGCCAGGCCACCACCGCGCACCGCGTACGGCCTCGGTCAGCGGCGACACACCTGCGGCCTGCCCGCCGGGGCGTACCAGCCACGTCACCTCCACCCCGGGCGGCTCGCGCAGCTCCTGGCGGTGGGCGTCCTCGGCGATCTCGATGAACACCTGCGCCCTGGCGTCGGCCGGGAGCTCGTCGAGCAGGCGGCCGATCGCGGGGAGCGCGGTGTCGTCGCCCGCGACGAGCAGCCAGTCGACGCCGGCCGGGAACGCCTTGGACGTGCTCGGGCCGCTGAGGTGGACGCGCTCACCCGGCTGGGTGCGATAGGCCCACGTCGTTCCGGCGCCCACCCCGTGCCTGACGAAGTCCACGTCCAGCTCGCCGGCCTCGGGGTCCCATCGGCGTACCGTGTAGGCCCTCGACAGCGGTCGGGGGTTCTTGGGCACGGTCAACGCGGCCTCGCCCTGGACCGGGAGCACCGGATCGCGCCGGCCCGGGTACGGGAAGTAGAGCGTGACGTCGTCGTCGAAGCCCGATGACGCGAAGCCCGGCCGTACGACGAGGTCCGCGGTGGTGAACGCGCGCAGCTGGTCGCCGCCCAGCGTGACCCGTCGCATCCCCGGGGTGATGTCGACGATCCGGACCACCTCGGCCGCACGCAGGGTCGGCGGGTGCACGGTGAGCCGGCGCGAGGTCTTGGGCATACGGAGAACCGAACTTTCCGCTCGTTTGGAGGACAGAAGCCGCACATCGGTATTGAGGCGGCATGCACTGGTAAGGTTAGGCAAACCTCACTAACAATAGTGTGCGCAGACTGCCGGATGGTTAGGACATGGTGGTGACCTCGTCGTTCGCCGCGGGCACCGGCGACCCGCCGCCGATTCCGGGCGCACGGCTGGGTACGGCCGAGGCCCCCGACCGGCCACTGCTGCTCTGGGTACGCGCCGGCGCTGCGCACGTGCGTCTCGACGACGGCCCGGCGCTCCACCTCAGGAGCGGCGAGGGCGTCTGGATTCCCGCGGACGGCTGGGCAGGGCGTGCCATCACCACGGAGCCGGGCACGGTCGCCTTCCCGCTGTGGCCCCATGCCGGGGTCGGGGTGTGGGAGTCGTCGCGGCCGACGCGGTTCGACGTTCCCGCCGGCTGGCAGGACTGGCTGATCCAGCTCTTCAACCTGCAGGTCACGCCGTTCAGCCGTCGAGGGTACGCGCCCGAGGCGATCGAGGGGCTCCTGCGGCGTCCCGGCTCGCGCTCGCCCTCGCCCGCCGAGGCCGGGCGGCATCCGGGCTCGGCGGAGTTCGCCTCGCCTGCGATGCCGCGGGCGCGTGGCGCCAGAGCGGTCGCCGAGGAGCTGGTCCGCGACCCCGCCCTTGACCTCACGGTCGAGCAGTGGGCGGCGCGGGTGCTCTCCAGCGCGCGTACCCTTCGCCGCGACTTCCTCGCCGACACCGGGCACACGTTCGAGCAGTGGCGGCTGCTGTGCCGGCTCGGCGCCGCCGTGGAGTACCTCGCCGCCGGATACGACGTGGACCAGGTGGCCGCACGGGTCGGTTTCGCCAGCCGCAACGGCCTCACCCGGGCCTTCAAGGGACGGTTCGGACTGACCCCGCACGAGTTCGGACGGGAGCTGTCCGCCAGGCCCGGCGCCGGTGGGCTGACGCAACGGGCGGCGGCGGCACGGCAGAGCGACGACCTGATCCGGATGATGCGCAGGACGGACACGCCCGCCGCGCCCGAGATGCTGCCCGCCGCCAGCACGCCGTCGCACACCAACGACATCCACGTCCTCAGCTGGATGTACCGGGGCAGCGGGTACCTCGACATCGGCGAGCGGCGCTACGAACGCGAGCGAGGGGTGGCGACCTGGATCCCCGCGGAACTGGACCACGTCACCGGTCTGCGCGAGAACTCCGTCTCGCTGCCGCTGGGCAACGCGAGCACCGGCGACCTGCGGCTGACCGCGCCGCTGCAGGTGCGGTTCTCGCCCGCGTGGGACGACTACCTGATGTTCTGCTCGGTCAGCGCCCGGTCCGCACTACGCCCCGACGACCACAACCCCCGCCACATCCTCGACCTGTTCACCGAACAGGTCGCCGCCCGGCGAGCGCTGTCGGTGCCGATGCCCAGCGACCCGCGCGCCCGTGCCGTCGCGATGGAGTGCCTGCGCCGCATCGGCGAGCCCGGCGGGACCCAGGACGTCGACGTCCACGCCGAGATCCACCGCGCCTTCCGCGACGAGACAGGCATGACCCTCGGCCGCTGGCGCTACGCCGCCCGCATGCGCATCGCCCGCGACCTGCTCGCCGGAGGCGCCCCACCCAGCGCCGTCGCCCGCCGCGTCGGCTACGCCCACCTCCCCACCTTCAGCGCCGCCTTCTCCCGCTTCCACGGCCTCCCCCCACGCGACTACCAGCAACGAGAGTCCGACCAGAACGAGTAGCCCGTGCCGTTGTGCCGGACACCATCGCTGGGGTGGCTCGCTTGTCCGGAAGCCTGCCGGTTCAGTACGCCCGGCCCGCGCCGGGGACGTCGACCTCGACGGAGAGGAGTTGGCCGGTGCCGGGTGGGACCATTTCGGGGCCTCGCCACTCCGCGGCCGTGATGAACAGGGTGCGGCCGTCGGGGCCGCCGAGTGCGCAGGCGAAGCAGCCTCGGTCGACCTCGACGGTGTGCAGCACCTCGCCGCCTTCGGCGATGCGGACGCAGCGGCTGTTGCCGACGTCGGCATACCAGACGGCGCCTTCGGTGTCGAGGCAGATGCCGTCGGGGTGGTCGTCGCCGGTGTGCGCCCAGGTCCTGCGGCCGGACAGGGCGCCGTCGGGGGCGATGTCGAAGGCGATGAGGGCGTTGGCGTAGGAGTCGCCGACGATCAGCGTGGAGTCGTCGGGGGTCACGGCCATGCCGTTGGCGAACAGCAGGCCGTCGGCGACCTCGCGGACCGTGCCGTCGGGGGTGACGTGGACGACGGAGCCGGGGGCGGGCGGGGCGCCGACGGACATGTCGAAGCCGATGCGGTTGACGTAGATGCCGCCCCGGCCGTCGATGGCGATGTCGTTCCACCCGCCACCGAGGCCGCCGAGATCGGCGAACGCGGTCAGGGCGCCGTCCGGCTCCAGGCGCAGCAGCCTCTCCCGCCTGGAGTCGACCAGGACGAGATGCCCGTCGGGATGCCAGGCCGTGCACAGGGGGAGGGAGTCGACTTCGGCGATCACCTCGTGGGTGCCGTCGAGGCCGAGTGCGATGACCTGGCCTGCGGTCCAGTCGGAGAAGTACAGCCTGCCGTCGTGCCAGCGCGGGGCTTCGACCAGGCCGAGACCGGTCAGCCAGAGGCGTGGTGCGGACAAGGGTGGCTCCGTTCGCCGGAAGAGGTCGTCCATCCCGGCCGATCCTACGCAGCGGGTACGACGTTTTCCGTGACCGCTACGCCCGGCGTCGTCTCCCTCACCCCAACGCCCTCTCACACCGCGCCGCCAACGACGCCATCCCCTTCTCCGACGCCGTCTCCAGCGCCTGACGCAACAACGGCGCCCCCCTCGACGCCTCGCCGTTCAGCGACAACGCCCGACCGGCGTCGTAGCGCAGCCGAGCCCGCTGCGGCCGCGAGTCCCCGACGAACGCGCCGGCCGCCCGCAGCCGCTCCAGCGCGACATCGGTCTCCCCGGCCGCCAGCGCCGCCGCCCCGGCGAACCTCGCCACCGGACCCATCAGTACGGCGGGCCACCCGGCCATCGCGATCTCCCGCTCGTGCGGCGCCAGCAGGCCGGAGACCAGCCGGGCGACCGGCGTCAACGCGGCGGGGTCGGCGCCGCCCTCGTGCAGGATCGCGCACGACTCGGCCAGCAGGGCCAGGGCGGGCACCGCCCAGCCGTGCGGAGGGAAGGAGGAGAAGTCGTCGCTCTCGTCGGCCAGTTGGGTGAGCCTGTCCATGGCCTCGCCGTACCGGCCGCTCTCGGCGTGGGCCAGGACCAGGGCCGCTCGCCAGATCGGGAAGTAGCTGTGCTGTTCGACGCGGTCGGCGACGTCGGAGGTGAGCAGGACGGCGAGCTCACCGCGTTCGCGCAGCAACCAGAACACCTGTGCGTCCCACGTCTGGCGCAGTGTCTCGGCGGGAAGCACGCGTTCGGCCTCCAGCTCCTTGACCGCGCGTTCCGCCTCGCCGAACAGCCGGGCCGTGGCCTCCTCGAACTGCCCGCGCCACAGGTCCAGCATCGTGTCGAGCGTCGTCTGCAGCCAGGCGCCGAGCACGCGGGGATGGCGGGCGATCTGGTCGCGATGCCGTTTGACGGTCGCGAACGCCGGGCGCAGCCGTCCCAGCCGCAGCTGGTCGATGGCCAGCGCCACCAGCGCCTCGCTGTGGAAGTAGGCCGATCCCGCCCTGATCCCGGCGTCGTGCAGCTCCTTGGCGATCGGCAGCAGCTCGGCGGGCGAGGCATGGTCGTACAGCCCCCACCTGCACTCGTTCAGCACCTCGCAGCGCACCTCGGGCGGGCAGTCGGGGCGTAGCTGCGCGAGGGTACGGCGGGCCAGGTCCGGCCCGGTGGGCACGCCTTCGGCCAGCAGGTCGTCGCTGACGGCCATCGTCGACTTGTGCACCAGGTGCGCGCTGAGCTGCACGCGCAGGTCGGCCGCGACCTCGCCGGTGTCCTCGCCCAGCTCGGCGAGCGTGTCCTCCAGCAGCCGCAGCAGGTGCTCGTCGGCCTGGCCGGGGTCGGACCACCGCCTGGCCAGCCTGATCGCCGCCGAGGCCCGCAGCCGGGGCAGCCCGGCGGCGCAGTCGTGCGCGGTGCGGTAGTGCAGCCCGGCGGTGTGCATGTCGCCGAGGTCGTTGCGCGCGTCGGCCAGTGCCATGTGCAGCCCGAACCTGGTGACCTGCCCGCACTGCAGCCGCAGGCCGTACTCGGCCCAGCGCTGGGCGGCGGGCGCCGCCTGTTCGGCCCGCGCGGCGGCCAGGCACGCGGTGGCGATGCGCTCCTCCGGGATGTCGGGCCTGGCGGCCCTGGCGTGCACGGCCATCCGCACCGGCAGATCGGCGCCCACGCTCCCGGCCGTGCGCAGCCGCTCCCCGAGGACCTCGAACGCCCGGCGATGCAGCCTCCTGGCCAGCGCCGGGTCCTCCTCAAGGGCGGTCAGCACCTCCTCACGCCACAACTCGTAGCGAAAGCGCACACCGCTGTGCGCCTGTACGGCACGCAGCGCCACGGCGGCGGCCTGCTGTCTGTCGGCCTCCTCGGGGTCGACCTTGAGCATGGCGGCGACCAGCGCGGTGTCGACCTCGCCGCCCGCACAGGTGATCGCCGCGGCGGCCAGCCAGGGCAGCAACGGGCCGGGCCGCCTGCCGAGACCGGGCAGCACGACCAGACCGCCGTCCGATTCGCGCAGCTCGCACAGGCGTTGCGGCAGGCCGCCGGTCAGCTTGAACGCCTCGCCGATCTCGCTCTCGGCGGGATCACGCCCCCAGGCGGCGCTCAGCCAGGAGCGTACGTCGATCGGGCTCAGCGGCGTCAGCACCAGCGGCACGGCGGCGGGCGCCTGCCAGCCGCCGCCGGGCCTGCCGGCCAGCACGAACCCGACGGCGGCCTCGCCGAGCCTGGTGCGTACCTGGTGCAGCAGATCGCAGGCGGCGGGGCTGAGCAGTTCGGCGTTGTCGAAGGCGACGACGAGACCGCCGCCCCTGGCCGCCCAGCGCAGCAGGCCGGGCAGCAACGACAGCAGCCGCTGCCCGAACGGCTCGCGCCCGGAGGCGGCCGAGGCGTCGGGCATGGCGGAGGTGAAGTCCTCCAACGTCTTGTGATCGGCGCTGCCGAGCGGGTCGGGCCCCGTGGTCAGGTCGCGCAGCAACTGGGCGTAGAGCACTCCGGCCAGCGAACGCCACGGCTGCAGCTCGCCGCCGTCCTGGCAGGCGACGATCACGGTATGCGGCTTGGCGCCGGCGCTACGGGCGGCGACCTCGGCCAGCAGCCTGCTCTTGCCCGCGCCCGCGACGCCCTGCAGGCTCACCAGGCCGGGCAGGTCGCGGCGCAGGCCGAGCAGGGCGGCCAGGTGTTCGCGCCTGCCGACGAGCTCGCGCGGCGCCTCGCCGTGGTCGGCCGGGCGCACGCCGTCGGGCGGGCGGTGCACGTCGATGCCGTGCTCGTGCAGGATCAACAGCCGGTAGGCCCGTTCGACGACCTGGTCGCGGTGCCTGCCGTCGCGCCCGCGCAGGTCGAGCAGGCGTTCGGCGGCGCTGGCGCCCTCCTCGCGCAGCGTCCTGAGGAAGGCGAGCAGCCACACCGCGCCCATCTCGCCGTGCCCCTCGCCGACCGGCCCGGCCAGCAGCGGCCCGACCTGGTCGTATGCGGCCAGCCGCAGGCCGATCTGGGCGAGGTTGCGGACGAGTTCGGCGCGGGTGCCCTCCAGGCGCTTGGCGTGGGCCGCGCAGGCGGCGGGCGGGTCCTCGCCCCACGAGGCGTAGGGCCTGCCGTGCCACTCGGCCGCCGCCGCGGCCAACTCGCCCAGCGCGCGTTCGTCGCCGCCTCCGGTCAGCAGGCCGAGCCCGGCGCGTACACGGTGCTCGAAGCGGTGGGCGTCGACGACCTCGCTCAGGTCGCCTTCGAGGAGGTACTCGCCCGAGCCGCGTTTGGACCCGACGTTCAGCCCGCCGAGCGCCAGTGTCGGCCTGAACCTGGAGAACAGCGGCGCGACCCCGTCGCTGGACGGCGCCTTGCCCTCCTCCCACAGCGCCTCGGTGAGGGTCTCGCGCGAGACCTGCCTGCCTCCCGCCGCGATGAGCAGGCTCAGCGCCTTCGCCGTCTGCGTGGACACCGTCTGCGGCTGTCCGTCGGCCAGTACGGCCGTGCGGCCCAGCACACGGATGTCGAGGGTCACGGGGCCTCCAGTCCGGTCCGCAAGATCATTGCAATGATCGGCCCGGACAATAGTAAACAAGCCATCCCCTTGAGAATCCACCTATTCCCACGAGGTGTGCGCAGGTGTCGCAGATCACAGGTTTCTCCGCCGAAGAACTGGACCACATGAAGGAGGACATAACGCGCATATACCAGGAAGAGTCGGCAAAACCGCTGGCAGTGGCCATCCTCGGGCAGACAGGTGCGGGCAAGTCCTCGCTGTTGAACGTGCTCTTCGGCGCCGATCTGCCCACCGGTGACATCCGCCCTGTGACCAAAAAACCGGAACCAATCAACGTGTCGGGAATGTCGGGGCATTCGGTCACTTTTTGGGATATGCCGGGAATAGGGGAATCCATGGCAGCTGATGTCGATTACATGGCGATGTATCAAGAAAAGCTCATTGAATGCGACGTCGCGGTCTGGGCCATCCATGCCGACAACCGCTCCACCACCTACGAGGCGTTGTGCCTGCGCAGGCTGCTGGAGACCGCCGACCCCGTCACCCGTGTGCTGATCGCCAACAAGCTCGTCTTCGTGATGACCAAGGCCGACCTGCTCACCCCGCCGCCGTGGGTCTACACGCTGCGCGAGGGCGTCGGCGTCTTCGCGCCCAGTCCCCGGCTGAGCGTCAAGCTCGGGCAGAAGGCGCTGCACTACGAGGAGGTGTTCATCAAGCCGTGGTCGCAGGTGCTCGTCGCCACCACCTACAACCCGGGCGACTTCGCCGTACGCGACGACCGGCTGGCCCACGACGACTACACCGTGCGCTACCGGGGGTACTTCAGCGACCAGATCTGCTCCGCCTACCAGACGCACTTCCCCCAGCACGCCGCCGTGTTCGCCAGGCTGCGCGACAACCATCGGGTCCTGGCCTGCTCCTCGCAGTTCAGGTACAACCTCGCCCAGCTCATGGCGGCCGTGGTCAACAGGGTCGGGCCGGGCGGCGCCGTCAGGTTCCAGCGCCTGCTCGCCGAGGTGAACCGGCTGGCGGAGATCCCCCTCGCCACCATGCGCGGCCTCGGCAACTTCCTCATCTGGGACGGCGAGCGCAAACTGCTCGACCTGTCCGATCCCGCCATCCCGCCCCGGCTCTGACGGAAGGCGCCGCCCGTGACGGCCATCAGCGACGACGACATCCTCTACGCGGTCAGCCAGCGCAGCAGGCAGGACGCCACCTACCGCCGACGCCTCGACGCGGCCGTCCGCGCCAAGGACGAGGACGACGTCGCCCACCTCGTCCGCACCGCCGTCACGGACATCCTCGGCATCAGCGTCGACGTCGCCTACGCCGTCATCGACATCATCCTGGGCCGCCCCTGACCATCTCCCCGCGCGCCTCGCCGGCCGGAAGCCCCCGTCCGGTCGGCGAGGCGCCATCCTCCAGGTTCTAGGCGCGTACGAGTGTTAGGCGCGTACGAGGACGACGGCGGCGGGGTGCGGCGTGGAGGGGATCAAGGCGATCAGGGAGGCCAGGACTCCGGCCAGGCGGGTGGCGTGTTCGCCCGGCCGCATGCGATGAAGCGCGGACAGGACGCAGACCGACGCCTCGGACAGGCGGTGCTCGGAGTTGCTGTGGGACTGCCTCGCCTGCCTGGTCAGGAGGATGGCCGCCAGGAGCTGGAGGGAGACGACGGGGACCGTCTGAGCGACCTCGACGAGTTCCGTCAGCGGATCTCCGGCGGGGTGTCGACCGGTCTTCCCGCTCACCTCGGTGAGAACGAAAGTCGCGAAGCCCTCGAACAGGTGTGCCTTCTTGAGGGGGTCGGCGAGGCCGGGGCGGCCGACGCGAAACCTGTGGACAAGGTCGCGGCAGGACACCATCAGGCCGACTCTCGCCAGGTGGTCGACCTCTGTCCAGCCTCGGTGCCGCAGCATCGTGTCCAGTCCCGCCGATGAAGCGGCAGCCGGGTCGAGGCCGGCGGCCAGACTCAGGCCACGGCCGAGCGCCTCGCTGAGGTTGTGGCCACCAGGCGTGGCGGGGCTGCGCGCGAGGAGAGAGGTGTCGAAGGACTCCGGATCGAGGTCGAGCTCTCTCGCGACGCTGCGAAGGTGGTCGAGGTCGAGAGTGAGCGGGGCGGGGGAGGCGGTCGGTGAGCGGTCGAGGGTGAGGGCGAAGTCCACGAAGAGCGCGAGGTCGGACGTATGCGCGTGCGGTCGAGTTCGCGCGTCTCTGAGCTCGATGGGAAGGGTGAGGGCCTCATGCGCAAGCGCGTGCGCCAGGCCGTCCGCGGCTCGACCGACAGCCTGTTGAGCAAGCACTTGGTCTTCGGTGCGATGGAGTCCGTCCATGAGGTTCACGAGGATGACCAGATCGAGCGATCTCAGCAACAGATTCTCGGCAGGAGTGGAGCCGTGATCCCGCGGCCAGCCGACCGTCGTGCGAATGACCACCGGGCTCGACAGCGAAGCGAGAAAGAACAGCAGGCCCACGTGCTCCACGACGTCCAGTGCGCGATCGGCCACCTGCCTGCTCGTCAACGCATACGGATGAACGCCCCCGGACGACCTGCCGAGCTCCAGCCGCCCATCCTCGCCCACCGCCCACAACGACGACCACCCGGCGAAGTGCGTGTCCAACGCCTCCCGCGCCTCCTCGGCGGTGGGCAACCGATAGGAGACGTCAGGCACGATCTCCCTCACCCATCCCACCAACCCGGCGACGTCCTCCCCCCGCAACGCCAGCCCCCGCCCACCGAAATCCCCCGCTCCAGCCCACCGTCGTCCGTGAACCGGTCCCACAACTCCTCCCCGACCGCCCGAGCGCAGATCCGCGCCCCCGAAACCAGCGGAAGCGTGTCGTGCAGTGCCCGTGCGGCGGCGACCCCGTTCAGCAGCAGCCTCTCGTCGGGACCGCCCGGCCCCTCCGTGAGCACCCCCTCAAGCCGCTCCCGTACCCCGGGCTCCAGTGTGCTCGGCGGCTCCGCGCACGCGAAGGCCAGGCTCAAGGCGTGGACGGTACGAGCGCGCAGGCAGGCCCGTACCACCTCGGTGGCGTCCGCGCCGACCGTCCACAGCAGGATCGTCTCGCGCCACCAGGGATCGCTCACCTGCAGCCGCAGCCTCCGGCGGCGTTCGTCGGAGGCGGCCGAGGCCGCGGCGAGGTGCTCCTGGAGCGTCAGATGCACGAAGGCGTAGTGCTCGTGCCGGTGTTCGACCAGCAGCCCGCTGCGCCGTACGTGTTCGAGGAAGTCCTCGGGCGCCAGGCCGGGCGCGGCGCGGTTCAGCACCGGGCGCAGCGCCTCGCACGCCGCCGCGCCGGAGATGTCGCGCAGCCTGGCGGTCATCATGTGCCAGGCGAGTTCCCTGACGACGTGCTCCTTCTGGCCGCCGTTCAGCAGGGCGTCGATCGGATGGGTGACGCCCTTGTCCTCCTGGCGGCGGTGCAGCAGCACCTGGCACATCTCGGCGTACAGCGCGGCCCGGCCCGCGGGCAGCTGGCCTCGGTAGCGGTGGACGGTGGCGGTCATGGTGAGCAGGAGCGGGTTGGCGGCCAGGTCGTACAGGGCGGGCTGTGCGCTGATGCGGGCGAACAGCGAGTCGGCGGACTCGGCGGCGACGCGGTCGATCTCGGCCCTGTCGCCCTGTCTGGCCCGCCGTTCGACGGCCTGGTACCAGGCGTGCAGGAACCGCCTGATCTGCTCGGAGGTGAACTGCTGGACCTGGAGGACCTCGGCGCCCGCCAGCCGGTTGTCGTGGTAGCCGCGCGGGCGTGAGGTGACGACGTAGGCGTTGCCGGGATAGCGGGCGATCTGGTCCTCCACCCAGGTCGCGACGCGTTTGCGTTCGCCCTGGTCGGCGACCTCGTCCAGGCCGTCGAGGAGCACCACGCACCGGCCCCTGTCCAACTGCCTGCCCAGCCAGGCGGCGGTGACCACGCCCCGCAGGAATCGGGCGGCGACCGCCGCCTCGGCCAGCCCGGAGGCCGCGTCGCTCCCACCGAGTATCGTCGTCGCGTGGTCGCGCAGGTACAGCAGCACCGGCAGCGGGCGGCTGACCCAGAACCCGCGCAGCCACGGCCGCCACTCGCGTCCGGCCAGTTCGAGCGCGGTGTGGCGGGCCAGCGTGGTCTTGCCCGACCCGGCCGCGCCGAGCACGGCCAGGACACGGCCGGGGGCCAGCAACGGCGCCAGCCGGGTGCGCCGCCCGACGGCCCTGTCGGCATGGCCGGGCGCGGCGCCGCCGACGCCGCGGTCGCCCGTCGTCTCCACGACCGGCCTCGGCTGCAGGACGACGTCGACGTACACCTGGCGGGTGCGCATCACGTACTCGGACTGGGTGACGAGGCCGAGCGTCTCCATCTGCTCGGCCGAGACGCGCACGCGGCGGCGGTAGCGGCGGCGCGACATGCCGGAGGGCCCGCCGCCGCCGTCACCGGCGCGCTCCCAGGCCGAGGTCAGCAGCAGCCCGAGCAGGGCCAGGCCGAACGCCCACGCCGCCCACCCCAGCTGCCATCGGCCGTCGGCGAGGATCTGGTTGGAGGCCACGGCGGCGGCCACGAGTGCGAACGCGACGGCCAGCGCCCCGCAGACATACCTGAGTACTCTCGCCAGCCGCGGCAAACCGCTCTCCCGCCCACTCGGTGGTGCGTCCGACCTCCCCTGTGCATCGCGCGGGACGGGTCCGGTGCTACCGGGACGTCAGCGTCCGGGCTTCAGCAGGCGAAGCGTGTAACCGTGCCCGGCCGGGTCGAGGCGACGGGTGGCCTGCTTGAACAGGTACTCGGCCCTGGGATAGGACAGCCTTCCCCGGCCGGTCTCCGGACACAGGTCGGCGGCGGCGGGCGCCCTGGCGGGCGATGGCCGCCGGTCGGCCAGGAACAGCGGCCCCCGGGTACGCCCCTCCAGCAGCAGGGGCAGCAACGCCGCCGTCCCGGAGCGCCAGCCGATCGGCCCGCCGGGCGTGCGCGCGACACGGTCGCCGAGATCGAGCCTTTCGACGTCAAGGGCGAGCACGGCCCGTACGGCCGCGCCGGACTCGTGCAGCAGCCGCCACAACGTGAGCTCACGCACGGCCACACCGGGCAGCGCCCAGACGGCGGCCAGCGACTCCCCGTCGATCGGCGCGGCGCGCTGCCTGCTCTGCTTCCTGCGTTCGAGTCCGGCGCCGAGGTCGCCGAGCCCGGCCCAGCCGCCGAACGAGCGCAACGCCGAACGATGCCGGTTCCAGGTCGCCGGGGCCGCCGCCCCCCACGCCGTGCGGAAGGCCGCCTCCACCCGCCCGGCGTCGAGCCCGGCCAGGGGCAGCCGCTCGCCGAGCGCCAGGCACAGGCGGCGCACCGTCTGGCCGTAGGAGCGTGCGGTCTCGGCGTCCAGGTCGTCGCGTGCCAGGAAGGCCGTCGCCGCCGCGCCGAGCGTGCGGCCGTCCGGCGTCTCCTCCACCGCGATCTCACGCGCCCGGCGCGTCAGGAACGCGCGCTCGGCGACATTGCCGGTGAGCGAGGCGGCGCGTTCGAACTCCAGGCGCGCCTCGGCGTGACGGCCGAGACGCAGCAGCAGGTCGCCTCTGACGCCGGGCAGCAGGTGGTAGTCGCGCAGCGCCGGATCGGCGGTCAGCGCGTCGGCCAGGTCGAGCCCGGCCTGCGGCCCGTACGCCATGCCGACGGCCACCGCCCGGTTGAGCTGCACGACCGGCGTGGGCATCACGGCGGCCAGCGCGGCGTACAGGGCGGCGATCTGGGCCCAGTCGGTGGCTTCGGCGGTGCGCGCCTGGGCGTGGCAGACCGCGACGGCGGCCTGAAGGACGTACGGGCCCGGCGCCAGGCCGCGTCCGGCCGCCGCCTGGCGGGCGCGGAGCATGGCGGTGAAGCCCCGGCGGATGAGGAGCTGGTCCCAGCGGCCCCTGTTCTGCTCGTGCAGCTGGACGATCTCGCCGGAGCGACCGATGCGGGCGGCCGAGCGCGAGGCCTGGATCTCCATCAGCGCGACGAGCCCGTGCGCCTCGGGCTCGTCGCGGGCGAGCTCGGCCAGCATCCGGCCGAGCCGCAGCGCCTCCAGGCAGAGGTCCTGGCGGATCAGGTCGTCGCCCGAGGTGGCCGAGTACCCCTCGTTGAAGACGAGGTAGACGACCTCAAGCACCGACGACAGCCGTACGGCCAGCTCGGGCCCGGAGGGCAGTTCGAACACCGCACCCTGCTCGGCCAGGGTGCGCTTGGCCTGCGCGACCCGCTGGGCGATCACGCTCTCGGAGGTCAGGAAGGCCCTGCCGATCTCCGCCGCCGTCAGCCCGCCGAGCAGCCGCAGCGTCAGCGCGACCCGCGCCTGCGTGCTCAGCGCCGGATGGCAGGACATGAACATCAGCCTGAGCACGTCGTCGGAGTCGTCGGAGTCGTCGGAGTCGCCTGGGGAGCCGGGGTCGCCGAGTTCACGTGCGAGCTGCTCGTGCCTGTCGTCGAGGCGGCGGGCGCGCCGGATGTGGTCGACGGCCCGGCGTCTGGCGATCGTCGTCAGCCAGGCGCCGGGGCTGGCGGGCACGCCGGTCGACGGCCACTGTTCGAGCGCGGCCACCAGGGCGTCCTGGGCCAGCTCCTCGGCCAGGCCGACGTCGCGCACCATCCGGGTCAGCCCGGCGATGATCCTGGCCGACTCCATCTTCCACACCGCGTCGATCGTGCGGTGCACATCGCCTCCGGCCGACGGGTGGCCGGAGGGTGCGCCGGGGTCCATCAGGGGCCGAACACCTGCTGCAGCACGCTCTGCCCGTCGCCCACGATGGCGCGGAAGCGGCGGCCGAGCTCGATCGCCTCCTCCTTGGAGCGCACCTCGACGAGCGCGAACCCGGCCACGGCCTCCTTGGCCTCGGCGAAGGGCCCGTCGGTCACGGTGACCTCGCCGCCGACCGAGGTCAGCACGACGCCGCCCTGCTCCAGCCCGCCGGTGGCCAGCAGCACGCCGGAGGCGCTCAGCTCCTCGACGAACTTGGCCATCTCGATGTAGAGGTTCTCGTCGGGCGCGGTCTCGGACGCCTTGGACATCATCAGGTAGCGCATGGGGCTCTCTCTTTCCCTTGGTTGTCCCGCCTGAGCGTCGGACAACCGATGTGACAGGGAACTCTAGACGTTCCCTGTCACATGCCTCAAGCGACGCAACGGTGAAAGCGCGAGCCGTACCTCCGAAAGGCATCGATCATGGCCACCACCACCGCCGCCCCCGCCGTCCCCCGCGTGCGTACCCGTACCCTGCTCACCTGTGCGGCGGTCGCCGCGCCGCTGTGGGCGGGCCTCTCGCTGGCCCAGGCGGCCACCCGCGAGGGCTTCGACCTGACCAGGCACCCGCTGAGCGCGCTCAGCACCGGCTCGACCGGCTGGCTGCAGATCGCCACCTTCGTCGTCGCCGGGCTGCTCACCGTCGCGGGGGCGAGCGGGCTGCGCCGGGCCCTGGCGGGCGGGCCGGGCGGCACCTGGGCGCCGCGCCTGGTGCTGATCAACGGCGTCGGCATGGTCGCGGCCGGGCTGCTGGTGATGGATCCGGCGGACGGCTTCCCCGTCGGCACGCCGTCCGGGATGCCCGCCTCGATGAGCTGGCACGCCTACGGGCACATGGCGGCCGGGTCGGTGGCGTTCGCCGCGCTCATCGCCGCCTGCTACGTGCTGGCCGTGCACTTCGGGCGTACGGGCAGGCGTGCCGACGCCGTCGCGTCCGTCGTGGCGGGCAGCGCGCTGCTGCTGGGCAACGGCTGGGCGATGGGCGGCGGCACGGCCGGTTCGCTGACGCTGGCCGTCGGCGCGATCACCGCCATGCTGTGGATCTCGCTCGTCGCCGCCCGGCTGCGGTGAGCGCCCGCACGCGGGTCCGCGATCGGCCAAGCGCACGCCCCGATGGTTGGCCGATCGGCCAAGGACTGCCGTGCCCGCTTCGCACAGGGTTGCCCCATGAAGAACTCCCAGGGCGACGGGCGCTCCCTCATGCGGCTGTATCCGGTGCTCGCCGTCGGCATGCTGGCGATCACCGACGCCTTCGTCAACCAGGCGCTGAACGTGCTCGCACCCGACATCACCGCCTCGCTCGGCGGCTCGACCGGCGCGCTGACCTCGCTGCTGGCCATCCAGTTGCTGGCCGTGGGCGTGGCGCCGTTCCTGATGTCGGCGCTGGTCGGCGGGCGGCCGATCAGGGCGGCCGTGTCGATCGTCACCGGCCTGGTGTGGAGCGTGTGCACCGTCGCCATCGCCTTCGCGCCCGACATGTGGACACTGGGCGGGCTGCTGCTGCTCAGCGGCCTGGCCAACGGCAGCCAGATCGCCCTGCACGCCCCCCTGCTCGCCGACCTCTACCCGCCCGCCGTGCGCGGCCGTGTCCTGGCCCTGTACGGCGCCGCGATGCCGGCCGGGGCGATCCTCAGCCCGCTGACGGTCTCGGCGCTGTCCGGGTGGTTCGGCCTGGAGTGGCGTGCGGTCTATGTCGTGCTCGGGCTGCTCTCGCTGGCGGGGTGCCTGGCGGCAACGCGGCTGCGCGATCCGGGGATCGGGCGCTACGACGTGGTGGTGTCCGGCCGGGGCGGGTTGTTGCGGACCCGGACGTTGCGCAGGGTGTTCGCGACCTTCATCGCCTACGGGATGCTGCTGGTGCCCGCCGCGACGTTCCTCGCGGTGCATCTCAAGGAGCGGTGGGGGCTGGACACCGGTGCGCGGGGGCTGTTCACGGCCGCGTGTTCGGGTGCGGCGATCGTGGTGCTGGTCACGATCGGGCGGCGGCTGGACGCGGTGTTCCAGGCCGACGCGCGCAGGCTGCCCGTCGTCGTCGCCTGGGCGCTGGCCGGTTCGGCGCTGGCCTTCGCCGGGGGAGCGGTCGCGCCCTCGCTGCCGCTGGCGCTAGGGGCGTTCATGGCCGGGCTGGTGCTGATGCCGCTGCTCGTCCCGATGATCACCATGATCATGATCGCGGTGACCGTACCGGCCCAGCGCAGCTACATGGCCAGCCTGTTCGGCATCGGCCTGGCGATCGGCGGGCTCGCCGGGGCCGGGCTGCTCAGCACGGTGGAGGCGAGCTTCGGCACGCCCGGCGCGGTCGTCTCGATCGCCGTGCCCGGCCTGGTCGCCGGGCTCATCATCGCCTCCACGACGCGTACCGTTCGCGGCGATCTCCTCGCGAGCCACGTCTAGCGCGTCCGGCGTTCCGGCTCACAGGACTGCGACATGGCCTGTCGGACTACGCGGAACGCGGGATGCGACTCCCGGGCCGCCCGGCCGACGATGTGTGGGTCAAACCGACCCAAGGAGCGTCATGTCCAGGTTTATCCGTACAGTGGTGGCCGCCTTCCTGCTGGCAGCCCTCGCGTTCGCCCTTCCGGCCCAGGCGACGGGCACGCCCAAGACCAAGCCCACGGTCGTGCTCGTCCACGGCGCGTTCGCCGACTCCAGCGGGTGGAACGAGGTCGCCGCCCGGCTGATCCGCAAGGGCTATCCGGTCGTCGCCTTCTCCAATCCGCTGCGCGGGCCGCACTCCGACGCCGAGTACCTGCGTCAGTTCCTCAGCACGATCGAGGGCAAGATCGTCCTGGTCGGCCACTCCTACGGCGGCGCGGTCATCTCCAACGCCGCCACCGGCGACGCCGACGTCACCTCCCTGGTGTACGTCGCCGCCTACGCCCTCGACGAGGGAGAGAGCGTGTCGGACGCCAACCACCTGGCCGGAGGCGAGACCGAGGTCACCAACCACCTGAAGACCAAGCCCTTCCCCGGCGCCCAGGGCGGCGACCAGGACGCCTACATCGACCCGGCCCACTTCCACCGCCTGTTCTCCCAGGACCTGCCCCGCAGCACCAGCGCCCTGCTGGCCGCCACCCAGCGTCCCGGCGCGCTCGCGGCCCTGGTGACCCCGTCGGGCCCGCCCGCCTGGAAGACGATCCCGAGCTACTTCGTGGTCGCCAAGCGCGACAACATCATCCCGACCGTCGCCGAGCGCGCGATGGCCAAGCGGGCCAAGGGCGTCATCGTCGAGGTCGACAGCTCGCACGTCCCGATGATCAGCCACCCCGACGTGGTGACCTCGCTGATCCAGAGGGCCGCCGGTCGCTGACGCCGAAAGGAAGAAGGCCCGCCCGACCGGCGGGCCTTCCTCGCCGTCCCCGCTACTCGCTGTGGGTCAGCGCCCAGTCCAGGACGTGGTCGGCGATGGCCTGCCAGCCGGGCGCGGCGGGCAGGAGATGCGGGTAGCCCTCGTAGTGCTTGACCTCGGTCACGGTGTTGGACTTGTAGTGCTTGGCGTTGGACTCCTGGATGGCCGGGGGCATGATGTGGTCCTCGCTGCCCGAGACGAACAGCAGCGGCGCCCGGTCGTCGTTGTGGTAGTCGACCGCAACGGCCTGCTTGCCCGGCTGGAAGTTGGCCAGCACGCTGTCCCACAGGATCCGGCCGGACACCGGGATCGAGTAGCGCTCGTACAGGGCGCGCGACTCCTGCTCGGGGAAGGTGTTGGTGAAGGCGTAGCGCCACTGGTCGTACTCGATCGGCACGGCCTTGTGGTGGTTGGCCGGGCTCTTGAGCACCGGGAAGGTCGACTTCACCTGGCTCAGCGGCACGACGCGCACCCCCTCGGTGGGGGCGGAGTTCAGGGCGACCCCGGCGGCGCCGTACCCGTGGTCGAGCAGGATCTGGGTGAAGGCGCCGCCCGCCGAGTGGCCGATGATGATCGGCTTGGTGTCCAGGCCGTCGAGGATGCCCTCCAGCTTCTCGACGATCTGCGGGACGCGCAGGTCGACGATCGGGGTCGGGTCGGCGCGCAGGGCCTCGACCTCGACCTCGAAGCCGGGATAGCCGGGCGCCAGCACGCGGAAGCCCTTGGCCTCGTAGTGCGTGATCCAGTGCTCCCAGGAACGCGGGGTGACCCAGAAGCCGTGGACGAGAACGATCGTGTCCGGTCTCATAGCAGTCCGTCTCCTTCGAGAAAGGCGAGCAGGTCGTCGCCGAGCTGCTCCTTGTGGGTGTCGGTGATGCCGTGCGGCGTCCCGGGGTAGATCTTCAGCTCCGCGCCCGGCACGAGCGCGCCCCACCGGCCTCGTACGGCACGACCTGGTCGTCGTCCCCGTGCACGACCAGGGTCGGCACGTCGCGTGCGGCCAGGTCGGCGCGGAAGTCGGTGGCGGAGAACGCGGCGATGCACTCGTGGGCGGCACGGTGGTCGGACTCCATGCTCTGACGCCGGAAGGCGTCCCGGATACCCCGCGGCCTGGGACTCCCGGCTGTCGGAGTTCAGCGGCCAGCCATGGCTGAGCACCACCGGGCGTCCCGCTCCGTGGTCTGTATAGAAGATGTCGGCGTAGAAGATGTCCGTGTAGAAGATGTCCGTGCAGCAGACACGGACGCGGTCGGGCGTCGTGACGAACGGCATGCGGCCATGCTGGGGGCACACGGGGCCCGTTCGAATCCGGTGCGGCACGTAGTCGTCACCGCTGCTCGCCCGATGCGTCGCGCAGGGCGTCCTTGAGCCGGCGCCTGGAGTTGACCCGGAGCTTGCGGAAGATCTTGCGCAGGTGGTAGTCGACCGTGCTGGCCGACAGGAACAGCTGGGCGGCGATCTCGGCATTGGTGGCGCCCTCGGCCGCGAGCGTCGCGATCGTCACCTCGTGCGGGGTGAGGTCGGAGTCGCCGCCGCCGCCGCGGGCGCGCGCCTGCTCGCCGGTGGCGACGAGCTCCTTGCCCGCACGCGCGGCGAACCCGACCAGGCCGTTGTCCTCGAAGACGGTGATGGCGGCGTGCAGATGACGCCGGGCGTCGCGGCGGCGTTTGCGGCGGCGCAGCCACTCGCCGTACAGCAGGTGCGCCCTGCCCAGGTCGCTCGGCGCGTGCAGGCCGCCGAGCAGATCGAGCGCCCGCAGGTACGACTCCTCGGCGTGCGGGTCGTGGGCCAGCAGGGCCTGGGCGAGGGCCAGCACGCCCAAGGCGCGGGGCGCGCCGCTCGCGGTGGCCCGGCTGGTGAGCGTCCGCAGCGTCTGCTCGGCCAGCATCCGGTCACCCGAGCGTATCGCCGCCTCGACCAGGTCGGGCAGCAGGCGCGTGTGCATGCCCATGCCGTCGCCGTCCACGAGATGGCGGAGGATGGCGACGGCACGCGCGTACTCGCCCCGGCTCAGCGCGATCAGGGCCTTGCCGATACGGCCCTGCGCCTCGATCGCGCCCACCCCGAGTGCGGCCGAGGCCTCCATCGCCCGCGCCATCCGGACCTCCAGGTGCTCGACCTCGCGCCTGGCCAGCAGCTCCGGATGGCGGTAGACCTCCCACAGCTCCTCGTTCGCGCCCATCGCCGAGCGGATCTGGTGGCACTGCACGATCAGCGCGTCGGCCCGGTCGAGGTCGCCCAGGATGGTCTCCTGCATCGACCAGGCGTACAGCGAGGCGTCGAGGCTGAACAGCGAGCCGGTCCTGCGGGCCACCTCGCCGATGCGCCGCATCACCGCGCGCTGGGTGTCGTCGTCCCAGAGCACCATGACGAGCGTGACGGTCAGCATGGCCTTGAGCAGGACCTCCTCGTCGGAGGTCGCCGGGTCGAGCACGCGTTCGGCCGCACGCCGCAGATGAGGCACGGCCGCCTCGTATCCGTCGAGCACCAGGATCCGGAACGAGGTGAGCACGGGATCGTCGCTGCCCAGCGCCTGCGCGGCCTTGGCGATCTCGGTGAGCGTGGTGCCGGTCGTCAGGTGTTCGGAGGTCACCGCGCGCTCGGCCGCCCGCAGCAGGGCGTCGCTCGCCAGGTCGGGGGCGGCCCCGGCGAACGCGCGTGCCGCCTCCATGAACAGGGCGGGCGCCTGCCCGAAGGCGCCGGGCCTGCCCAGGGAGTACGAGGCGCTGCCCCGGACGATCAGCGCGCGGCCCCGCGTGACGTCGTCGAGGTCGTCGTCGAGGGCGTCGAGCAGGGTCTGGGCCTGCATGGGCGCGCCGCCGGCGAAGGCGGCCTCGGCGGCCGAGACCCGGCGCCGGTCGCGGCGGGCGCCCTGCGGGGTGAGCTCGGCCGCCCTGGCCAGATAGGTGGCCCTGGCCGCGAAACCGCCACGCGCGCCCGCCCGGTCGGCGGAGCGTTCGAGCTCGGCCGCGACCTGCTCGTCCGGCTGCGGGCACGCGGCGGCCAGATGCCAGGCCCGGCGGTCCACATCGGCCGGGCGGGTGGTCGCCGCGGCCAGGGCGGCATGGGCGTGCGCGCGCCGCACACTGGTGGCGCCGCCGTACACGGCCGAGCGGATCAGCGGATGCCGGAAGGCGGCGCTCGCGCCCACGGTCAGCAGCCTGGCCGACTCGGCCGGGGCGCTCGCCGCCGGGTCCAGGCCCAGGGCGCGGGCCGAGGCGGTGATGTAGGCCAGGTCGCCACCGGGCTCGGCGGCGGCCAGCAGCAGCCAGGTCTGCGTGTCCGGCGGCAGGTCGCGCACCCGGCGCAGGTAGTGCTCCTCCAGCTTGCCGCCGATCGGCAGCGGGTCGGGCAGCGAGAGGCCGCCCCTGAGCTGCTCGGACGACAGCTCCCTGCCCAGGTCGGTGAGCGCGAGCGGGTTGCCCGCCGTGGCGGCGGCGATCCGGACGGCGACGCGTTCGTCGAGGGTGCCGTCGACGGTGGTGCGCAGGAGTTCGAGCGCGTCCCGCTCCGGCAGCCCGCCCACCTCGGTGACCGGCAGCCCGGCCAGGCCCGGCAGGTCGGTGCGCATGGCGAACAGCAGGCCGATGCCTTCGGCGTAGGCCCGGCGCGCCACGAAGGCCAGGACGGCGAGCGACTCGCCGTCCAGCCACTGCGCGTCGTCGACACACAGCAGGACCGGCTGGTCGCGGGTCACGTCGGCCAGCAGGCTCAGGGTGGCCAGGCCGACGAGGAACCGGTCGGGTGCGGGACCTTCGGCCAGCCCGAACGCCACCCTGAGCGCCCGGGCCTGCGTCGGGATCAGCCTCTCGTGCCGATTCAGGAACGGGATGAGCAGCCGGTGCAGCCCCGCGTAGGCGAAGGCCGCCTCCTCCCGCACCCCCGCCACCCGGGCGACCCCGACCGAGGGCGTCGCCTGGGCGGAGGCGTGCTCCAGCAGCACGGTCTTGCCGATCCCGGCCTCGCCGCGCAGGACGACGACCCCGCTGAAGCCCTCGCGCAGGGTGGCCACGAAACGGCCGAGCGCCGCGCGTTCGCCGTCGCGCCCGATGATCACAGGGGGCCTGCCGCCCGACACCATGCTCGTGTTCCCTTCCCGAGGCGCCGAACGCCGCCGGGATCGACGCTATGCGGGGCCGCGATCGGCGGGCATCCGTCAGCCGACGTACACCGGGGGATCGAGCGCGTCGCGCAGCTGCCCGCGAGCGGTGATGCCGAGCTTGCGGAACAGCCGGTACAGATGGGTGCTGACCGTGCGGTGCGACAGGTAGAGCTGCTGGCCGATCTCCCGGTTGGACAGCCCGCCCGCCGCCAGCCTGGCGATGTGCAGCTCCTGCGGGGTGAGCCGGTCGACGCCGCTGGAGACACGCAGGTCGCTGGCCTCGCCCGCCGCCCGCAGCTCCTGGCGGGCCCGTTCGCCCCACACCAGCAGGCCGAGCGCGTCGAAGGCGTCGCGCGCGGTGCGCAGCTGCACGCGTGCCTCCAGGATGCGGCGGCGGCGTCGCAGCCACACCCCGTAGGCGAACATCAGCCTGGCCCGGCCGATCGGCCACGGCTCGCCGCTCAGGCCCTGCCGGTAGAGGAGCTCGGCGTCGGCGTCGTCGGCCATCAGCGCACGCGCGTAGCGCAGGCCCTGGTGCAGCAGCGTGGCGGGGGTGCGCTCGGCGATCGCCTCCGCCTCGGCCAGCAGCGGCCTGAGCTCCTCCTTGCGGGCGGGCAGTGCGGCGTCGACCAGGTCGGCGATGGCCCACAGCCGGGTCAGGTGGTGGTAGGCGACGTCGGCGGGGTCGAACAGGCGCCGCAGATGGCCGTAGGCGTCCTCGTGCCGCCCGGCGCACAGGGCGATCATCCCCCGGGCGTGCTCGATGAGCGCGACGGCCGAGCTGTTGGCGCGGGCGCCGAGCACCCGTTCGCCCTCGGCGGCCAGCGCCAGGCCCTGCGCCTCCTCGCCCCGAAGCCCCGCGACCATCGCCTGCCCGGCGTAGGCGGCCGACTGCCATCGGGCCTGCGCGGTCTCGCGGGCCAGGCGCTCGGCCTCCTCGGCGGCCAGCAGCGCACTCGGCGCGTCGCCGCAGAACAGCAGGCTCCAGACCAGCGAGACCAGAGCCTGGGCCAGCAGCCCCAACCGGCCCTGCGCACGCAGATCGGCGATGGCCGCATTCAGGTACGGCACCGCCAGGTCGTGCGCGCCCATCGCACTTCCGGCCACGCCCAGGATCCGGGCCATCGGCGCCTCGAAGGGCGTGTCACGCAGGGCGGCCAGGCGTTCCATGACGTGGGCGCCGCTCTCGATGGGGCTGGCGGTGGCCAGGATCTGCAGCAGTTCCGGGTCGTCGGGCCCGGTGGCCAGGCGCTCGGCCAGGGTGACGACACGCCGGCGCAGGTCCTGGCCCGAGTCGGTCCACCAGCAGCGCAGGGCGGCGGCCCGGACGAAGTTGAGGGCGAGTGTGCGGTCGGCGGCGCTCTCGGCGGCGGCGATGAGCCGCATGATGCGCGGCAGCCCCTCGTTGCGGTTCTCCTCCAGCACCTCCTTCAGCCAGGCCAGCCTGGCCCGCTGGCGCTCACCGGTCAGCTCCGGCTCGGCCAGTGCGACCAGCTCGGCGATCTGGCCCGCCTGGCCGAGTTCGAAGGAGAGCTCGGCGGCGCGCAGAAGGCGTTCGCCCCGGCCGTCCGGCTCCTGGCTGACCTCGGCGGCACGGCGCAGCGCGGCGACCGCGACGGTGATCGCGCCGCGCCGCCTGGCCCGCGCCGCGACCTGCTCCAGATCGGCGGCGACCGAGTCGTCCTGATGGGCGATGGCGGCAGCACGGTGCCAGGTCCTGCGGTCGGGACTGCCGCCGTGCACCTCGGCCAGCGCGGCGTGTACGGCCAGCCGCTCGGCGGGACCGCTCTTCTGGTAGACGGCCGAACGCACCAGCGGGTGGTGGAAGTGCACGCCGCCGCCCTCGGCCCGGACCAGCCCGGCCGCCACGGCGGGGTCGAGCACCTGTGCGCCGACGGGCGTACCCGCGACGATGGAGGCGGCCTCGATCGCGGCGCCCAGGTCGGGCCCGTCGTTGGCGGCGGCTGCCAGCAGCAGACGGGTCCCCGGCGGCAGCAGCACCAGCCTGGCGGCGAACGCACGCTCCAGACGTGCGGTCAGTGGCAGGTACTCCAGATGTCCCGTACGCGCCGAAGGCAGCGCCCTGGGCAGCTCGACCAGGGCCAGCGGATTGCCCGCCGCCTCGGACAGCACCCGCCAGCGCATCCCGGCAGGCAGCGCGGGCGCCCGCGAGTCCAGCAGCGCCTCGGCGTCACGGGGGCCGAGCCCGGAAAGCCGCATGTCGGTCACATCGCTGTCGTCGAGGCTGGTCAGCCAGCCGTCGCGCACCGCCAGCAGCAGCACGATCGGCTCCGAGCGCACCCGCCTGGCCACGAAGCCGAGCACCTCGACGGTGGGCCGGTCGAGCCACTGCACGTCGTCGACGAGCATGAGCAGGGGCCGCTCGGCCGCCGCCTCGCCGAGCAGGTTGAGCACGGCGAGCGCGATGAGGAACGGCTCGGGCGAGCTCACCTCCACCATGCCGAACGCCCCCAGCAGGGCCTCACGCTGGCGCGCGGGCAACTCCCGCACGGAGTCGAGCAGCGGATGCACGAGCTGGTGCAGCCCGGCGAACGGCAGATGCGTCTCGCTCTGCACGCCCGACGTGCTCGAAACGGTCATCCCACGAGCCCGTGCGCGGGCCGCGGCGAGGGCCAGCAGGGCGGACTTGCCGATGCCGGGCGCACCCCGTACGACCAGGGCCTCGCCCCGCTCCCGCACGCCGTCCACAAGCGCTTCGAGGCGCGCGGTCTCGGGCCCGCGTCCGACCAACGAGACCACTGACCGAATCCTCCTCTGATCGCCACCCGGATTGTCGCAGACATACGTCATACGACGAATGCCGGACCTACGGCCGCCCCGGCGTCGCCCCCGGAGCCGTCACACGCAGCCCCGCACCGGAACCCGCCTTCTGACCTTCCGGTACGGCATGCCGCCCACCGGTGATCTCGGGGCTCCTCACCCAGGGCCTCACCCGCGAGAAGCGTCACCCGCGAGAAGCGTCACCCGCGAGAAGCGTCACCCGCGAGAAGCGTCACCCGCGCGCCCGAGGCCCGCTACCCGCTCGCCTTGGCGTCCTCTTCTGACGGCGCGTGCGACATGTTCGTCCGGCTGTGGTCGTGGCGGGCGGATATGCCGGTACCAGATATGCCGGTACCAGATATGCCGGTAACAGATATGCCAGTAAATCGCAGCCCGAAAACCCGCCCCTCGCGAAATGACCGACATTTCCGAAATGCACGACAAAAGCAGACCCTTCGCGCCGGAATTCCAGTTGGCCGGATGGGCTGCCCGCGTCACGAAATAGTGGGACGCTTCTCTTCCAGCACCGGCCGCTGCCAGAAAGGCGTTCCGCGTGATCGACGTGTTCGTCTCGCATGCGCGTGCGGATGCCGAATGGAGCCGTGCGCTGGCGGAACGCCTGGCCGGGCACGGTCTGCGCGTTTTCTTCGACGAATGGGACATCGGGCCCGGCGACATCGTCGTACACGAACTGGACGAGGCCATGCGCACGTCGATGAGCGGGATCGCGGTCATCAGCGCCGAGGCCAACCGGTCGCGATGGGCGCTGCACGAATACGCCGCCCTGATGGGGGAGTCGGCCGGACGCGGGCTGCGATTCGTCCCGGTACTCGTCGGCGACGTCGAACTGCCGCCGTTCGCCGCCTCCCGCGTGTGGTGCGACTTCCGGGGCCTCGGCCCGGCGGAGTTCGCCGCGAAGGCCGCCGTCCTCGCCGACGCCGTGGCCGGGCGGGCCCAGGACGGCGGGACGACGGGCCCGGCCGCCCCCGAGACGATCACCGCGGCGCTTGGCTCGGCGCCGCGACCGCTCAGCGCACCGGAGCAGCCCGCGTTCGTCGTCTGTCACGCGGGCGCCGACCACGACAGGGCGCTCGCCCTGGTCCGCCAGCTGCGCGCCCAGGGCCTGCCCGTGTGGTGGCCGGGCGACCTGCGGCCGGGCGACGAGCAGTTCTGGCACATCAGACGGCAGATACGGCACGCGCTCGCGGTCGTCGTCCTGATGTCGCCGCACTCCCAGGACTCCGACGACATCACCCGCATGATCATCGAAGGCCAGCTGCACGCCCGCCCCTTCTTCCCGCTGCTGCTGTCCGGTCCGCGCAACTACCACCTGGCCCACGTCTGGTACGTCGACGCCAGGAACGGCCGCCCGCTCGACGAGGCCGAGATCGCGATCCTGCGCCGCCTGCGCGAGGCGCACGCGGCCGGGCAGCCGGTCGAGCACGCAGACGTCCTGCCCGCCCCGCTGGCCGACCCGCCCGTACGCGCGCTGCGGCAGCCGGCCCCGGCGGCGCTGGACCGGCTCGGCCGCCACCTCGGCGCCGGCGACCTGCGCCACGCCGACCTGCTGACGACGCTGATCCTCCTGGAGGGCGCCGACCGCCTCGAACAGGGCTGGCTGCGCAGGGCGGACGCCGCACGGCTGCCGCTCGACCTGCTGGCCGGGGTCGACGCCCTGTGGTCCGCGCACACCGGCGGCGCCCAGGGGCTGCGCGTCCAGTACGGCCTGGCCGGGGTCGTCAGGGGACGCGCCGCGGAGTTCACCGCACAGCAGTACGCCTACGGGTGGCGGCTGACGGCCGACGAGGTCGTCCCACGCCGATACGGGGAGTTCGCCGGGCGCTCGGGCGGGCCCGGTTTCTTCCCCACCCTGCGCAATCCGCAGACCGAACAGTTCATCGACTGGTACGACCAGTGGACCGCGACGGTGCTCGCCGTGCACCAGCGGCTGCGGGCGTGGACGGAGACCGGATGACCGTACTGATCGTGCTCGTCCTGCTCGCCGGAGCGGGGGTCTGGATCGGCGTGGCCGGTCGCGTCGTGGTGCCCGAGGACCACGTGGGCGTGCTCGCGCGACGCCTCGGCCGCAAGGACCACCGCTACCCGAAGGTCGCGCCGGGCAACACGCGCGGCCCCCAGGCGCGCACGCTGCGACCCGGCCAGGTGCGCTGGCTGATGCCCGGCCTCTACGACGTGGAGTTCGTGCGGAGGATCGACGTGCCCGCCGGGATGATCGGTCTGGTCAAGGCCGAGGAGGGCCGTCAGCGCCCGCGCGGCACGACCCTGGGCAGGCACGTGGAGTGCGACAACTTCCAGGACGGCGCGGCCTTCCTGCTCAACGAGGGGGAGCAGGGCTACCAGGTCTCCACCCTCGACGGCGACATGTCCTACTCCATCAATCCCAGGCTGTTCAGTGTGGAGATCGTCCCGCGCACGTACGTACCGACGGGAACGGTCGGCCTGGTCCTCGCGCGCACGGGCCGGATCCGGCCCGCCGACCAGTCGTTCGGCAGGCACGTGGAGTGCGACAACTTCCAGGACGGCGAGGCCTTCCTGGTCGGAGGCGGCGAGCAGGGCCGCCAGCTCGCCATCCTCAGCGGCGGCGCCTCCTACGACATCAACCCGCGCCTGTTCACCGTGATCACCGTGGACCGGGTCGCCGAGGCCGAGGACGGCCTGACCGCCGACCACCTCAAGGAGATCTCGATCCCGGTCGGCAACGTCGGTGTGGTGATCACGCTGGACGGGGCCGAGGGCGGCGCCGAGGTGTCGGGCAGGGGAGGCGACCACCGCAGCTTCCGGCTCCCATGGGTGTTCCTCGCCAGGGGCGGCACCAGGGGCGTGCAGCAGCAGACGCTGGGCGAAGGCGCCGTCTACGCGCTGAACCCCTGGTTCGTCCGGGTGGTGCTCATCCCGACCCGGCTGCTCATCCTGGAATGGCGCGACAAGAGCGACAACGAGAAGCAGCGCAACTACGACGCCGAACTGGAGCGCATCACGATCCGCGTACAGGGCTACCGGCTGCACGTCGACATGAGCCAGACCCTGAAGATCACCGAGAAGGCCGCGCCGAAACTGGTGAGCGAGTTCGGCGGCACCGGCGGGTCCGGGCTCGGCGGCCTGGTCGACGACCCCGAGCCGGTGCAGCGATTCGTGGAGAAGGTCCTGGGCAACACCGTCGCCTCCTACTTCGCGACGATCGCCACATCGGGCACGATCGAGGAGTTCCTGCGGACCTACGCCGAGACCCGCGCCGAGTTCGCCACCCAGGTACGCGCCGCGGTCGAAGGCTGGGGCGTCAAGGCCATCAGCACGAACCTCGGCAATGTCGAGGCCGACGATCCCAAGCTGAACGAGAGCCTGCAACGCGAGGCCGACGAGCAGATCAGGGGCAAGACCATGCTCGTCACGCGCGGCTTCATGAGCGTCGAGGACGAGATCGACGAGTACCGCGCCCGCGCCGAACGCCGCCGCGCCGCCCTCGAACTCAGGGCCGAGGTGGACGCCGTCGGCCTGGACAACGCCACCATGCTCCGCATGATCGACTCGATCGCCAAGATGGACGTGCCCGACTTCATCGGCGACGCCACCAACGCGGCCGAGGTCCTGCCCATGCCCATCCTGCGCGAACTGATCGGCCGCCTGCGCGAGATGCGCGACCCCCAGGCCCTCGACCCGGCCACCCCCAAGCCGGCCGTCGGACCTGGCGAGCACCCCGCCTGACCCCCCTGCGCCTGACCCCCAGCGCCCGAACCTCAGCCCCGCAGCCGGGCCGTGAGGCTGTCGGTGCGGGCCCGGCTGCCCCAGAACCACTCCACGTGCGCGTGACGGCGCTGCTCGGTCAGCCAGGCGTCGAACAGGTGGCCTTCGATGAGCAGCCGGGTGGTCCGGTCCAGTACGGCGGGCTCGACGGCCAGGACGCGGGTGACGCCGTGGCCGCCGTCGGGCAGGCGGTCGGGGCCGAGCACGGTGCCGGTCCGGGCCCGGAGGGCGGGGTCGCCGTGCACGGCGACGAGGTCCTCGCGGTGGTTGCCCTCCATCCGGCAGGTGGCGAGCCCGGCCAGGACCGCCTCGGTCGCCAGGGCGATCGCGCCTTTCGCACCGGTTCGCGCGCCGCGCAGCCGGGTCGCGGCGGCATCGGCGAGCGCGGGGTCGCCGTAGCGGATCCTGAGGACGCGCAGCCGGTCGAAGGACCCGGCATGGGCCGCGAAGTGGGGCACGACCTGGTCGGCGGCCACGCGTGCGCGCACATTCGCCGCGGCGGCCTCGGTCGCGGCGATGCGTTCGAGGCGGGCGTGCGACAGGCCGCGCTCGGCCATCCACTCCCGCACCGATCCGGCCGTCACCAGCCCCCGGGCCCGGCGGAAGGCGTCGACGGCGGCCTGCAGCTCCTCGCCGGACACCGGCGGCGCCCAGGTGTCGACCGCCTGCTCGACCAGGCAGGCGTTGACCAGCCGCCTGGCCAGGCCGGTGTCGTTCCATAGGACGTCGAGCAGGGAGATGCCCTCCTCCATCAGCACGTCGGCGCCGTTGACCCGCAGCAGCAGCTGATCACCGGCGCGCTGGGCGCCGCGCAACGGCCAGGGGATCGCCCGGCCGGGTGCGAAGGCCAGCGACACCGTGCCGCCGGAGCAGGGGAGGAGCAGGTCGTAGTGGTGCTCGCCGGTCGCGGCCTCGCGCTGCCACACCAGCCGCATGCCGACCCCGGGATGAAGGGCGCGCAGCCGTTCCAGGTCCGCGCGTGCCTGCTGCGGCGCGGCGCCGGACACCTCGCGCAGCCAGCGCAACGCGTCGGCCAGCAGGGCGCCCGTGACCGGCTCGGTCATGATCTCTCCTCCATGAGCAGGTCGCAGACGGCCTCGCTGATCGGCAGGCCGGTGAAGTCCTCGATCCACATCCACTGCCCGCCCGGATTGACCTCGACGAACACGTACTCGCCGCCGGGCGTGAGGATCAGGTCGAAGGCGCCGAAGCACAGCCCCAGACGCTCCAGCATGGCCAGGCAGCGGCGGGCGACCTCCTCGGGCAGGGTGTGCACGCGATGCGGGGTGACACCGGCGTCGTAGCGACGCCAGTCCAGGCGCGACCGGTTCGACGCCTGGGAGTGGATCTCCGCCGCGAAGACGCGCTCACCCACCACGGTCACCCGCAGCTCCAGCCGCTTGGGCACGTACTGCTGCGCGATGACCGGGCACAGCCGCAGCGCGTCGGCATAGGCGAGGTCGCGGGGCGAGACCGGCTGGCAGTAGCGCGTGACCACGCCCCCGCCGACGTCGTCGACCCAGGGCCGGTACAGCGGTTTGGTGACGATCTCACCGTCGTGACGGTCGTGGAAGTCCCACAGCGCCTCGCCCCGCGTCGTGATCAACGTGTCCGGTACGGCGAAGCCGAGCTCGGCGGCCAGCGCGAGCTGCGACGGCTTGCGGGCGGCCCGCCTGAGCACCGACTCGGCGGCGGGCACCTTGCGGCAGGGCAGCTGCTCCCACACGTCCAGCGTCAGCGCCAGCGATTCGGCCGCGGCGTAGGCGGCCACGGCCGGGTCGGCGCCGGGGCCGGTGAGGTCGGGATGGGGGAGCGGCTGCCGCGGGCGGCGCCACCACAGGGCGTTCAGCGTGTCCAGGTCCAGCGTGCGCTCGGGCGTGATCAGCCGCCGCCCGCGCGGGCCGCCCGAGGTGTAGGCCAGCTCGAGGTGGGCGCGGGCGGGATAGTGCAGCGGATCGAACACCGTGACGCGGGCGCCGCGGCCGGACAGCAGGCCGTGCACCCGGTCGGCGTGGTGGTCGCCGTCGCCGGTGAGGACGAGAACGTGCGGGGCTGGCATGGCCGTTTCTCCGATGGTCTGCGGGGGAGTGCGAGGGCGCGCGGCCCTCGCACTCCGCTCCTGGCCGGCTTTCGCCGTACGGGAGGATCAGTCGTCGTGGCGGCAGACGCCGGGCGGGTCGGCGTAGGTGTAGGTGCCGTAGACCGGCATCGCGCCGCCGCTGAGACCGAGCAGCTCGCTCTCGTCGAGCTCGGCTCCGACGACAGAGATGTCGCCCAGTTCGGTGTGCGTCGTGAAGCTCATCTGTCCGTCCTTTCCTGAGACGTGGGAACGTTGTCGAGATCATCCTGGGCGGCCGATCTTGTGAGCCGGTTGGAAACGCCTGTCGCGCTCTTGTGCTCGGCTTGCGCCTACCGTGCGGCCAGGCGGGCGTACAGGCCGTCGAGCGCCAGCAGGGTGTCGTGGGTGCCCGACTCGACGATCCGGCCGCCGTCGAGCACCACGATCAGGTCGGCGTCGCGCACGGTGCTGAGGCGGTGGGCGATCACGATGCGGGTCTGGGCGAGCCGGCTCAGCGCGGCGTCGACGGCCGCCTCGGTCTCGGTGTCGAGCTGGCTGGTCGCCTCGTCGAGCAGCAGGACCGCCGGGCGCGGCAGCAGGGCCCTGGCCAGGGCGAGCCGTTGGCGCTGGCCGCCCGAGACGCCGCCGCCCTCGGCCAGGCGGGTGGCGTACCCCATGGGCATGGCGGCGATCTCCTCGTGCACGGCGGCCGTGCGGGCGGCCTCGACGACCCGTTCCATGGGGGCATCGGGCGCGGTCAGGGTGATGTTGTCGAAGATCGTCCCGGTGAACAGGGCGGGGTCCTGGGTGACCACCCCGAACCGGCCGTCGTCGGGCCCCGCGCCGTAGCGGATCTCGCCCTCGGTCGGGGTGAGCAGCCCGAGCAGCAGGCGGGCCAGGGTGGACTTGCCCGACCCCGAACGCCCGACGAGGGCGACCTTCTGTCCCGGGCGGATCCGCAGGTCGACGCCCCTGACGATCCACGGGCTCTCGCGTGCGTAGCGGAAGCCGATGCCGCGCAGCTCGATGCCCGCCTCCTGCGTGCCGCACACCCGGGACACGGGGGCGGGGTCGGGAGGGGTGTCCCAGATGTCGGAGAGGCGTTCGGCGTGCACCCGGGCGAGTTGCAGTCCGCGCAGGCTGCCGGTCAGGGCGGCCAGCGGTCCCAGCGTGGCCGCCACCAGGGCCAGGACGCCGAGCATCGCACCCGCGCTCATCTCGGCGCGCACCACCTGCCAGGCTCCCGCCCACAGCAGGGCCAGGGGAGTGGCGAAGCGCAGGGCCGACAGGATCGCGTCCTGCACGCCCTGGGCCAGTCCGGCACGCCGTACCTGGGTCATCTGGGCGTCGAGCAGTCGTGACCAGCGGTGCAGGACGCGCGGTCCGGCCCCGGCGGCCTGCACCGTTTCGATGCCACGAACGGTCTCGACGAGCAGGCCCTGGGCCTGGCTGCGGGCGTCGGTCTCGCGGTGGAGCAGGTCGGCGACCCGGCGGTGGGTGAGGGTGAGCACCAGGATCTGCGCCACGGCGAAGGCGGCGAGTATCGCGCCGAGCAGCGGCGCGCGCACCCCCACCATGATCAGATAGCCGAGCGCCAGCGGCCCGTCCAGCAGCGCCGTCAACGCCTGCCCGGTGAGGATCTCCCGCAACAGGCCCACCCCCGCGACCCGCGACACCAGATCGGCCGACCCGCGATGGGCGAAGAACCGGAACGGCAGCGCGAGCAGACGCCTGGCCAGCTCGTCCAGGAGCGCGGTGTCGGCCCGGGTCCGCAGCGCGACCATCGCCCACGCGCGCAGCACCCCGGCGGCGGGCTGGACGACGGCCATCACCACCAGCCCCGCCCCCAGCAGCGGCAGCAGCCCGGCCGCCCCCGCACCGAGCACCCGGTCGACGACGACCTCGGTCGCCGCCGGAAGGACCAGCCCGAGCGCCTGCACCACCACGCTCAGCATTACCAGTACGGCCAGCAGCCCCCGATGCCTGGCCACCACCACCCGCACGTACCGCGACCACCAGCTCGACGCCCCGCCGACCCGCTCCCTGACGAAACCCGGACCGGGCGCGAACGTCATCACCACGCCGCTGTGATCCCGGGCGAACTCGGCAGGGGTCAGCCCGACCCGGCCGAGCGCCGGGTCGACCACCACCACGCCTCGCGCCGACACCCGCTCGACCACCACGAAGTGACTGTGCCTCCAGTACGCCACCGCGGGCAGCGCCACCCGCGCCACCGCCCCGGCGGGCACCGAGCGCGCCCGAGTGTCCAGGCCGTGCGCCCGCGCGGTGCGGACCAGGGCCAGTGCGGTGACGCCGTCACGCCCCACGCCCATCTCCTCGGCCAGCACCCGGACCGGCACGTGCCGCCCGTGCGCGCCGAGGATCATCGCCAGGCACGCGGCCCCGCATTCGACCGTGCTCTGCTGCAGCGCCACCGGAACCTTCACAGGGCGGCACTCTGCACGGCGCTGCTTGGATCCGGCTTGCAGCGGGCTCGTCGGCCACCTCCGGACACGAGCCTGGCCGGGCCGCCCGGCCGGTGTTAGCGTGATGTGGATCACATGGTGAGGTTCGAGGGTGGGAGCGCGCCGTGACGGTGTCGGACGATGCAGGACCCGCGAGCACGACGGCGCCGACTCCGGAGGAGGTCGGCGCCACCTATGACCAGTTCGGCGATCTCTACGCGCTGACCATCGGGGACGTGGGCATCCACCTGGGCATGTGGACGCCGCCCGGCGAACGGGCCCCCGCCTCCACCCTCGCCGACCTGGCCAACCGGGCACAGGAACGGCAGACCGAGCACCACCTGCGCACCCTGGCCCTGAAGCCGGGCGATCACCTGCTCGACATCGGGTGCGGGACGGGCCGGCCCGCCGTCCAGGCCGCGTTGAGCGGCGGGGGCAGGGTCACGGGCGTCACCGTCAGCCGTGAGCAGATCAAGATCGCGACCTCGCTGGCCGAGGCCGAAGGCGTGGCCGACCGGGTGAGGTTCGTGCACGGCAACGCCATGGCGCTGGACTTCGCCGACGCGACGTTCGACGCGGCGCTGTCGATCGAGGCGTTCGCCCACTTCTCCGACCGGCCGCGCGGCTTCCACGAGGCGGCGCGGGTGCTCAGGCCGGGCGGGATCTTCCTGATGAGCGACTTCACCCTGATCGGCGTGCCGACGCCCGAGGAGCTCGACGCCTACGTGCGCACCTGGTGCTGCCCGGCGCCGACGACGCTGCCCGGCCTGGTCGCGATGGCGGAGGCGGCCGGGTTCGAGGTGCTCAGGGCCGAGAGCATGACCCAGAACTGCGCCTTCACCGGCCACCTCATGGGCCTGCTCTACCAGGAGCGCCGCGCCGACATCGTCGCGCGTTACGGCGAGGAGGCCGTCGCCCACATGGACCTCGCCGTCCCCCTCGTCCGCGCGTTCATCGCCGACCACCTCGGCTCCTACCTGTTCCTGCTGCGCAAACCGGCCTGACGGCGGGCGCGCCGGAGGCCGCGGGGTCAGCGGCGTCCCCGGAACGTGCGTCGCAGGTCGGCGATCCACTCGCCGGGGATCTCCCAGGGGATGAAGTGGCCGCCGTGCTCGTGCACGGTGAGGTTGACGTGGTTGTACCAGGCGGCGCGGTCGGTGCCGAGGAAGTGGGCCACGCGCTCGGCGGTCGTGACGCCCGGCGGGTTCTCGTAGGCGACGAACGTGACGCCCGTGGGCGCCTGGACAACCGGCAGGCGGTCGTGCGAGGGGGTCCACGGGTAGCGGTTGTTGTTGGCGTAGGTGCGGATCGAGGTGCCGATCGTGTTGTTCGCCCAGAAGATCATGGCATGGGTGAGCAGGTCGTCCTTGGTGAACACGGTCTCGATGTCGCCGCCGTTGTCGCTCCAGCTCATCCAGCGCCGCAGGATCCAGGCGAGCATCCCGGCGGGCGAGTCCGACAGTCCGTACGCCAGCGTGCCTGAGTCCAGCACGTGCGCGGCCAGATGCACGGCGAAGCGCCGGTCGTGGGCCACGATCCGGGCGTGGACGTCGGGCGGCAGGCCTTCGGGTATGGGCCTGCCGCCGCTGAGGTCCCAGGCCCGGTCGCCGTTGAACAGGTCGAGCTTCAGCGCCGAGCCGATGTGCAGGGCGTGCAGCTCGCCGGGGTACTTGTGCCCGAGCTGCCCGGTGATCAACGCCCCGACGTCGCACCCGGCGGCGGCGTAGCGCCTGTGGCCGAGCACCTCCGTCATCAGCGTGTGCCACAGATCGGCGATCTTCCAGAAGTTCATGTCCGGCCGTCCGGTCAGCGGCGCCGAGAACCCGAACCCCGGCAGCGAAGGCACGATCACCTCGAACGCCTCGGCCGGATCGCCCCCGTACGCCCCGGGATCGGCCAGCGGATCGACGACCTTGGACCAGTGCCAGAACGTCCACGGCCAGCCGTGCGTGAGGATGAGCGGCGTCGGGTCGGGCCCGGCGCCCGGACGGCGCATGAAGTGCACCGGAACGCCGTCGACCTCGACCCGGTAGTGCTCGTAGGCGTTGATCGCCGCCTCGGCCGCGCGCCAGTCGTAGCCGTCGTGCCAGTACTCGACCAGCTCCTGCAGATAGCGCCGGTCGACGCCGTAGTAGGAGTCGTCGTTGCCCTCGTCGTCCGGCCATCGGGTGGCGGCGAGCCGCCTGCGTAAGTCGGTGAGCACGTCGTCCGGCACCTGGACGGGCGTCGGCGTCAGGGGCAGGGGCATGCCGGTCATCCTCGCTGGTCGTCGTCGTGGTTGCGGCCGAGTGCGGCGATGCGGTGCAGTACGGGCAGCGCGGCGGCGATCGCGGCGCGCTCGTCGGCCGTGAGCCGCAGCAGGACCGGGGCCAGCCTGGCCACCCGGTCGGCGCGCCGGGCGGCGACGATCTGCGCGCCCGCCGCGGTGATGTGCACGAGCACGGCCCGGCCGTCACGCGGGTCGGGCCGCCGCTCGACCAGGCCGTCGTCCTCAAGCCTGGTCACCATCTGGGTGATGCCCGGCTGGGTGACCTGCTCGGTCGCGGTCAGCTCGCCGAGCCGCATCGGACCGCGCCCGGCCAGCGTGTGCAGGACGGACAGGGTGGTGAAGCTGAGCCGCTGGACCGACGGCAGCCGGATGTAGAAGCCGTTGAACTCCTCCACGGCCGCCGCCATCTCGCCCGGATCCAGCTCGGGCCTGTCCTGCCCCGTCATGCTCATGGCCGAAATGTAGCAGCAATTTATATAAATCCCTAATGTAAAGCAGGCTGGAAATAGAACCCCCTAGGGGTATGTTATCGTCGCTCGCAGACATACCCCATGGGGGTAACCTCAGGCCCTGTCCGAGAAAGGAAAACGGCATGGACGCCGTCAATCCGCGTAGGTGGTGGGCGCTCATCGTGCTCGCCACCGCCCAGTTCATGGTCATCATGGACACCTCGATCATCGGTGTCGCCCTCCCCGACATGCAGCGCGAACTCGGCTTCTCGCCCAGCGGTCTGCAGTGGGTGTTCAACGCCTACGTCATCGCGTTCGGCGGCTTACTGCTCCTCGGCGGACGCCTGTCCGACCTGTTCGGCGCCCGCCGGGTCTTCACCACCGGATGGCTCGTCCTGATCGCCGGATCGGTGCTGGCCGCCGCCGCGAGCACCGCCTGGGTGGAGATCCTGGGCCGCGCGGTCCAAGGCGTCGGCGGCGCGCTGATCGCACCGGCCTCCATGACACTGCTGATGATGCTGTTCGGGCACACGCCCAAGGAACTGGGCAAGGCCATGGCCCTGTACGGCGCCGCGGCCCCGGCGGGCGGCACGGCCGGTGTGTTCCTCGGCGGGGTCATCACCGAGTACCTGAGCTGGCCGTGGGTCTTCATCGTCTACGTCCCGATCGGCCTGGCGACGCTGGCGGCCGTGCCCGCGCTGCTGCCCGCCGTACAGGGCAGGCGGGGGTCGGTCGACGTGCTCGGCGCGGTCGCGGTGACCGGGGGGATCGCGCTGGCCGTCTACACCATCGTGCGTGCTCCAGGGCAGAGCGTGAGTGTGACGCTGCTGGAGGCGGCGGGCGCGGTGGTGCTGCTCGGGCTGTTCCTCGTCCTCCAGCGCAGGGTGCGCGAGCCGCTCATGCCGCTCGGCATCTGGCGCACGCCCGGACTGGCGACCGCGAACCTGGCGATGGCGCTGCTCGGCGCGGCGTGGATCCCGATGTGGTACTTCCTCAACCTCTACCTGCAGCAGGTTCTCGGCTACGGCGCCTTCCCCAGCGGGGCCGCGCTGCTGCCCATGACCGTCGCGATCATGATCTTCATGATCGGTGTCACCGCCCGGCTGCTCGGCAGGTTCGGCGCAAAGCCGCTCATCGTGGTCGGACTGCTGGTGCTGGCCGCGGGCGTGGCCGGGTTGTCGCTGGTACGGCCGGACGGGGCGTTCGTGAGCGATGTGCTGCCCGCCTCGCTGGTGGCCGCGGTCGGGATGTCGCTGGCCTACATTCCGGCGATGATGTCGGCCATGTCCGGCGCGCGGCCGGAGGAGAGCGGTCTGGCCTCGGGCATCGTCAACACCACCTACCAGGTCGGCTCCGCGCTCGGCCTGGCCCTGATGACCGCCGTCGCCACCTCGCGGGGCGCGGCCGAACTCGGCGACCCGGCCAGGCTCACCGACGGCTTCCAGGCCGCCTTCGCCGGTGCCGCCGCCGTGGCCCTGCTCGGCGCCCTGCTGTCCGCCCTCCTCATCCGCAGGAGCAAGGCCGTACCCGCGCAGGTGTGAGCCGCCCGTGCCGGGGCCGGCCAACGGCCGCCCAACGGCGCCGCCCTACGGTGGCGCCACGAACCGGCCCCAGCAAGGGAGAGCACCACATGTCTGTCCACGCATACCGCCGAACCGGCCGCGGAGCGGCATTCGCCCTCGCCGCCGCCGCGACCCTGACCCTGCTGGCGGCCACCCCTGCCGGTGCGGGCGTGTACGGCCCCTACACCTACAAGAACGTGGCCTCGGGCAAGTGCCTGGTGGGCAGCCACTCCGGGGTGTGGCTGGGCTCCAACCTCTGCGCCGCTAAGAGCGCGGACAAGTGGAAGGTCACCACCTACCCCAGCGGCACGGTGTCGCTCATGCACGTGTCGACCGGCAGGTGCCTGGACGTCGACCTGGACAAGAAGATCTCCCTGAACCACTGCAACAACAGCAACTACCAGGCCTTCTACGAGGACAAGAGTGCGGGCGCCACCGTCCGCAGCTACAAGCCGCTCCACCACGCCGCCCTCTGCCTCGGCGCGGTCGAGGGAGCGCCCGACATGATCGGCAGGATCACCCTCATGGCGTGCGGCAGCGACAGGGCGCGCTGGGTGCAGACGAAGGTGTAGTTGACGGGTCTCCTGTCGAAGGGGGCGGGCTGTCACGAAAGGAGGGAAAGGCGGCAGGCCCGAGAGGCGTCAGAGGGATCGGGTGGCATCCAGTGGGCGCAGGCGGCGCCAGACGATGTCGAGGCCGCTCTCGCCCGGCGCCAGGGGCAGTCTGGCCATCTGGCGTCTGACCTCGACGAAACCGGCCCGTCTGGCCACCGCGCCGCTCGCCGCGTTGGCCGCGTCGTGCACGATCTCGACATAGGTCACACCGGGCAGGGTGAACGCCTGCTCGGTCAGGGCGGTGGCGGCCAGCGTCGCCAGGCCCTGGCCGGTCGCGGCCGGATGCAGCCAGTAGCCGATCTCCCGGCCGGTCGGGTCGGAGTCGCCGAACACCGAGCAGCTGCCCACGACGTCGCCGCGCCGGGTGATGGCGTAGTTGTAGGCCTCGCCGCGATCCCATTGCGGGCCGCAGCCGGTGAGGAAGGCCGCCGTGGCCAGCCTGCTGTGACCCGCGACCCACGGCATCCAGGGCGTCAGGTGCTCCAGCGACTCCTCGATGAGCCGGAAGAGCACGGCGAAGTCCCGTGTCAGCCGCCAGCGCCGCAGGACTACCTCGCCCCTGTCGATCACCGGTTGCAGCCCCATGCCGTCGATGGTCGCCAACGGCCGCCGCCGCCCGCAACGCGTTTTCAGCAGCTTCTACGCACCCGGGTTCCGGTCCTGCCCGAACCGCGTTCGCCGGGTGATCCGGACGGGGCCATAACGGCGTCCTATGGAGAGGTGGTTGGTACTCGCGGAGCCGTTCTCGGTGGAGTTTGGAAGTGATCTCCTGAGAGGAACTCCCACTGATGAAGCGTGTGTTCAGATCGGCCGCCGTCGCCGCCTTGTCCGCGACGATGATCACCACGATGGCGTCCGCGCCGTCGCAGGCGGCGCCACCCCCACCCACCCCTTCGGTATTCGCCCCGCCGACGGCCGAACAGCGCCAGGCCGCCCTTTCCACCTCACAGTCGGTCCTGGCCGACAGGGCCGCGGAGTTACGCACGACCGGCGCCGACTCCTACGTCCTGAGCAGGACCGTCGCCGGAGCCCAGGGCCTGCAGTACCTCTCCTACCGGCGGGTCCACGCCGGATTGCCGGTATACGGCGGTGATGTCATCGTCAACACCGACCGCGACGGCACCCTCGTCCACGACGTGGTCACCGGCCAGCGTGCCGCGATCACCGTTGGCACCAAGCCCGTCCTGACCGCGCAGGCGGCGCTGGCCAAGGCCAGGGCCCAGGTGCGCGACGCCTCCGGCTCGGAGGCGCCCGTCCTGGTCGTGCACGCGGCGGGCGCGAAGCCGGTGCTGGCCTGGGAGGTCAAGGTCACCGGCAGGGGAGAGGGCGACAGGCCGAGCGTGCTGCGCGTGTTCGTCGACGCCACCGACGGCTCGATCGTCGACACGGTGGAGAACGTCAGGCAGATCGAGGTCGAGGCCGACGGCCACCACAACGGCCGGGTGAAGATCGAGGTCACCGGCACCCCCGAGAGCTACACCATGGTCGACCCGACCAGGTCCGGCCTGGCCTGCGGCAGTATGACCGGCGAGTCCTACCGCTACCCGCCCGAGGTGCCCGACCGGCTGTTCAAGGCCTGCGTCGACGTCATGTACGGCGCGCAACGCGAATGGGACATGCTGCGCGCCTGGCTGGGCCGCAACGGATTCGACGGCGCGGGCAGAGGCTGGCCCGCCAGGGTCGGCTTCAACGACGTCGCGGCGTACTGGGGCGACACCCACGCCGTCTTCGGCCGCAACCAGCCCAACACCGCCGAACTCACCTCGATGGACGTCGTCGCCCACGAGTACGGCCACGGCATCTTCCAGACGTCCGGCTCGGGCGGCGCGGGCAGCGGCAACGAGGCGGGCACGCTCAACGAGTCGACCGCCGACATCTTCGGCGCGCTGACCGAGCACTACGCCAACAACCCGGTCGACACGCCCGACTACACGGTCGGCGAGTCGGTCGACATCTTCGGCACCGGCCCGATCCGCTACATGTACGACCCGTCGCTCGCCGGGCACCCCAACTGCTTCTCCTCCACCATCCCGGGCGCCGAGCCGCACGAGGCATCGGGTGTGCAGAACCACTGGTTCTACCTGCTCGCCGAGGGCACCAACCCGGTCGGTAAGCCGGCCAGCCCGGTGTGCGCCGGGCCCGCCGTGCTCGGCGGGATCGGCATCCACAAGGCCGGGATGATCTACATGGCCGGGCTCAACCTCAAGACCGTGCCGTGGACGCACGCCAAGGCCAGGGCCGCCACCGTGCGCGCCGCGGCGGCGCTGTTCCCCACCTCCTGCGCCGAGTACAACGCGGTGAAGGCGGCCTGGAACGCGGTCAACGTGCCTCCGGCCCAGGCCGAGCCGATCTGCGACGGCGCCGGGTTCGAGATCCAGGTCAACCCGTCGTCCGGCCGTGCCCTCCCCGGTCAGGCGGTCACCACCACGATCGAGACCAGGGCCACCGGCCCCACCCGCGACGTCATCACCTTCGCCGCGACCCAGCTGCCTCCCGGCGTGGCGCCGTCGTTCAACCCCTCGGCCGTCAACGCGGGCGACCCCTCCACCCTCACGCTGATGACGTCGGCGACGACGGCTCCCGGCACCTACACCATCCGCATCCTGGCCGACGGCCGCCAGGTCGACAGGGAGGCGACCTACACCCTCGTCGTCGAGGCCCCGCCGAGCCCGCCCGCCTGGAAGGCGTGGAAGCACTATGCCAAGGGCGACAAGGTCACCTACCGCGGTGTGATCTACCGCTGCCGCGTGGCCCACACCTCGCTGCCGAACTGGACACCGCCCGCCGTACCCGCGCTGTGGAGCCGGGTCTGACCCGCTGAACCGTCAGGCCGCGCTCCGCTCGGGCGCGGCCTGACCTCGCGTGATGAGATGATTACATGGAGTCATGTCTCTTGTGCTCTCCGTGAGCGTGCCTGACGAGCTGGTCGCGGCGCGGCTGCGCGATCCCTATCCGTATTTCGCGTGGTTGCGCGAGCACGCGCCCTTCCACCGGGAGCTCAGCCCGAGCGGCCTGCCGGTATGGCAGGTCACCAGGTACGACGACGTGCACCGGCTGCTGGCCGATCCCCGGCTGAGCAAGGGGCAGGCGGGGGAGTGCGGGGCCAGGGCGGCGGGGCCGCAGAGCCTGCGCCACAACCTGGTCAATGCCGACCCGCCCGACCACACCAGGCTCAGGCGCCTGGTGAGCAAGGCGTTCGCGCCCGCCAGGGTGGCGGCGCTGCGGCCGCTGATCGAGGCCAGGGCCGATGAGCTGCTCGACAGGCTGCCCGAGGGGCGGGCCGATCTCGTCGGCGACTTCGCGGCTCCGCTGGCGTTCGCGATGATCCGCACGATCCTGGGTGTGCCCGACCGGCTCGCCGGGCCGCAGTTGCGCACGATGTTGCTCGACAGTCTCGCGGGCGACACCGCGGGCCGGGAGGCGCAGGCCGATCTGGAGCGTCGGCTGCACGCCTATCTGAGTGAGCTGGTGGAGTTCAAACGGCGTGAGGGCGGCGGCGCCGACGGCGATCTGCTCGGCCTGCTCGTCGAGGCCTGCGACAGCGGGGAGGCGCTGACGCCCGACGAGCTCGTCGGCACCGCCTACATCCTGCTGCTCGTCGGGCACGACACGACCGTCAACCTGATCGGCAACGGCATGCTCGCCCTGCTGCGCGACCCCGGGAGCCTGGAGCTGCTGCGGGCCGGGCCCGATGTCGCGGGCTCGGCGGTGGAGGAGCTGCTGCGCTACGACGCTCCCGTGCGCAAGGCCACGTTCCGGGTCGCCGCCGAGCCGATCGAGACGCCTTCTGGTCGCATCCCGGCGGGCGAGGTGGTCAGCCTGGTGATCGGCTCGGCCAACCGCGATCCCGCCCGTTTCGCCGACCCGGACACGCTCGACCTGCTGCGCCGTCCCAACGAGCACCTGTCGCTCGGCAGGGGCCCGCACTTCTGCATCGGCGCGGCGCTGGCCAGGCTCGAAGGCGTCGTGGCCTTCCCTCTGCTGGCCAGGCGCCTGGCGGGAGCCCGGCTCGCGGTGCCCGCCGAGCGGCTGCGGTGGCGGCCTTCGCGGGTCATGCGCGGTCTGGAGAGCCTGCCGATCACCCGCTCAGCTGCGGCGGATCATCACCCGTGAGGTGAGCGCGAGCCCCGCGCACGCCCATGCGGCCAGCACGGCGAAGGGCAGCGGGCTGACCCCCGTGGGCGGGACGAGCACCGTCTCCCTGATGACCTGGGCCATCGAGGCGAACGGCAGCACCTCGTGCACCGAGGCCAGCCAGGCCGGCATGCGATCGGCGGGGAAGTTGATCGGCGCGAACACCAGGGCGAGCATGACGACCGCCTGCGTGATCAGATTGGTGGTCTGCGGCCGGGTGGCGTAGGCGATGCCGTACCCGATCGCGACCGAGCCGAGCGCCACCAGCAGCACGGCGGGGACGAGCAGCGGGCTGAGCCTGAAGGTCATCCCGTAGCGCAGCGCCGCCACGATCGCGGCCGCCGCCACACCGGGCAGCGCCACCAGCACCCACACGGTGGCGTCGGCGGCCAGCATCGCCATGCGTGGGACCGGCATCGTCCTCTGGTAGTCGAGCACCCCGGCGATCTTCTGCTGCGAGACGGTCTGCGGCGTGACGACCATGCCCATGAGCACGAGGGTGAACGTCATGCCGCCGGTCGTCAGGTACAGCACGGTGACCGCATCGGCCCGCGGCACCAGGAAGGAGAAGCCGACGACGATCGCCGCGGCCATCCCCGTCTGCAGCAGCACCACGAAGGGCAGCGTCGACCTGCGCTGCAGCAGCCCCCAGCGCAGGAGCAGGCCATAGCTACGCGACCAGTGCCGCATCGGCCCTCCCCGGTTCGTCGGTGCGGGCGCCCACGAGTGCGACGTAGACGTCTTCGAGGCTGGTCGGGGTCAGCGCGTAGGACTCGATCTCGTCCTGCCGGTGCAGCGCCTGGACGTACGCGATGGTCTCCATGGCCTGCGCGGAGGCGATCGCGGCGGTGACGCGCCGCCCCGAGTGCGTGCGGGCGGAGGGGAAGCGCCGCAGCAGTGCGGCGACCGTCTCGTCGCCGCCCGCCACGACCTCCAGGCGCAGCGTGTCGCGCTCGGGCCCCCTGATCTGCGCCGGACTGCCCTGGGCGAGCACCCGGCCCCGGTCGAGTACGGCCAGCCGGTCGACGGCGCGCTCGGCCTCGACGACATTGTGGGTGACCAGCAGGACGGCGCGGCCGTCGTCGGCGAGTGCCCGCACCTGCTGCCACAGCAGCTTGCGGCGCACCGGGTCGACGTCGTTGGTCGGCTCGTCGAACAGCACCAGCCGCCCCGGCTCGACCGCGGCCATGCAGAAGGCCGTCAGCCTGCGCACCCCGCCCGACAGATGGTCGCAGACCCGGTCGGCCCACGGCTGCAGCTCCAGCGCGTCGATGAGGTGCCGGGCCCGCCGCCGTGCCTCGGCCCGCCCGAGCCCGCGTACCCGTGCCATGAACTCCACCGCCTGTCTCGGCGTCACGCCCTCCAGCGGGGCCGAGGACTGCGGCTGCACCGAGCACAGCCGCCTGGCGATCGCCGGTGCGGCGACCACGTCGTGCCCGTCGATCGTGATCGAGCCCGAGGTGGGTCTGGCCAGGCCGACGATCTGGTTGAGGAGTGTCGACTTGCCCGCGCCGTTGTGCCCGAGCAGCCCGAACACCGATCCGGCCGCGACCTCGATCGAGATGTCGTCGTTGGCGCGCACCCGTCCGTAGTCCTTGGTGACGTGCTCGACCCTGAGCAGGCTCACGACTCGCCTCCGGCCCGGTAGGGGAAGCCCTGGATCTGGATGGCGACCAGCTCGGCGTCGCCCGCGTCGCTCGGCCGCTCGCGGTAGCGGTCGATGAGGTCGCGCAACTCCTCGCGCAGGGCGTCGAGCGAGGCGGGGTCGAGGGTGAGGCCGTCCTCGAAGGTGAGCACGGCGGCCCGGCGCCAGGCGTGCGACCACTCCTGCTCGAAGAACTGCCCGGCCCTGCGCATCTGCAGGCCGATGACCGAGTCGATGAGCACCTTGGTCGCCTCCGACAGCTCCGGGTCGGCCAGCATGTCGGCGCCGTCCACGCCCCACAGCGGTGTCACGGCCTGCCACCAGCGCTCGCGCCGGGTGCCGCGCTCGGCGACCTCCTCGATGAAGCCGTGCTCGGCCAGCTTCTGCAGGTGCCAGCTGGTCGAGCCCGACCGCACGTTCAGGCGCTCGGCGAGTGTGGTCGAGGTGGCCGGGCCCTCCAGCCTGAGCAGGTCGAGGATCTGCACCCTCAGCGGGTGCGCCAGGCCGCGCAGGGCGTGCGCGTCCAGGTTGCGGTGCGTGTACGGCATGGCGGAACACTATCTTGCCAAGAGCTCTTGGCCAAGACCTCTTGGCAAGATGGGATCGTCAGGCGGACGTCACCTGGAGGCGGTAGGGCCGGTAGACCAGTCCCGTCGTCCACTCCACCGACTCCGGTGTCCCCGTCAGGCGCAGGGCGGGACGTCGCGTGACCAGCGCCTTGACCGCCTCGGTCAGCTCCACCCTGGCCAGGGCGGCGGCCAGGCAGCGGTGCGGGCCGTACCCGAAGGCCACGTGCGGGTGCGGCGGGTGCTCGGTGAAGCGGTGGATGTCGAAACGGCCGGGGTCGGGGAAGGCGGCCGGGTCGTGGTTGGCGGCGTTGAGGTCGGGCATGACGACCGTCCCGGCGCACAGCGAGCCGCCGGGCACCTCGACGTCCTGGGTGAGCCTGCGCATGAAGGCGCTGGCCGGAGGCCCGTCGTAGCGCAGGATCTCCTCGACGGCCGTCGCGGTGAGCGAGGGGTCGGCGACGAGCTCCTCCCACTGCGGGCGGTGCAGCAGCAGCCTGAACACACCCCTGCCGATCATCGACGCGGTCGTCTCGTGCCCGGCCGTGATGAGCGAGAACACGGTGTTGACCAGTTCGCCCTCGCTCAGCCTGTCGCCCTCGTCCCTGGCCTGGACGAGCAGGTCGATGAGCTCCTCGCCCGGCGCGGCCCGGTGCTCGGCGACCAGGCGGGTGGCGTAGGACATGAAGTCGGCGTAGGCCTGGTGGCGGACCTGTTCGTCGGCCGTCGAGGTGGTCAGGAACAGGTCGGTCCAGCGGCGGAACCTGGGGTAGTCGGCCATGGGGATGCCGAGCATGAGGCAGATCACCCGGCCGGGCAGCTGCAGCGCGTAGTCCTCCATCAGCTCGAACTCCTCGCCGAGCCCGTCGAGCAGGTCCTCGGCGATCCGGGTGACCCGGGGCCGCCACGGCTCGATCCGGCGCGGGGTGAAGGTGCCCTGCATGATCCGGCGGTAGCGCGTGTGCTCGGGCGGGTCCTGGTTGACCAGGGAGTCGGGGTCGTCGTCGATGCCGATGCCGCTGACGAACCTGGGCAGGCCCGGCAGCCGCAGGTTCCTGCTGGAGGCGGGCGAGGCCAGCAGCGCGCGCACGTCCTCGTAGCCGACGGCCAGCGGGACCAGGTCGCCGCTCGGCATCGCGGCGGGGGCGAGCGGCCCGGACTCGCGCCGGTGCGCGAACTCGGGAGAGGGGGTGCCCAGCGGGCCCGGCTTCAGGTCGGGCCATTCTCGCGTCGGATCCGGCTCAGCGGTCATCGCCACCCTTTCCGTCCCGGACGGCCCCGATGGGCCGCCCCAGCGGAACGTACGAAAGCAGATGCGGACCGTCAACCGTGTGAAATCCACTGGGTGGCGGTGCGGAATCACTCTGGGCGCCCGGCGCCGCACTGGTTAGCGTGTGGGGCGCCCGTCACAGATCGCACCAGGAGGTGGACATCGTGAGACTCGCCCGACGATGGAGTGTGGTCGCTGCCGCGGCGCTGCTCGCCGTGGCGCTGACGCCCGCGCCCGCCGCGTGGGCCGCGGGGGAGCACACCTGCTTCTGGGCCGAGCGCACCCCGAGCTCGGAGGGCTACGGCCTGTCCGGCTTCGGCTGCGACGGCTGGGGGCTGGCCGGGGTGGTGATCACCGTGCAGTTCGGCCCGGCCGCCGGTGTGCACACCTGTCGCACGGTCTTCCCGTGGAACGGGTCCATAGGGGCCTCCTATTGCCATGAGGGGGGCATATCACCGGAGTAGGGGTCAATTGACACATTCCCCTGACATGGGGTCACGCATACCGTGACAACACCCCCCAATGTCCGAGGAGACCCCATGACAAGAGCCCTCCGTATCACGCTCTCCATCGTCCTCAGCCTCACCTTCCTGCTGATCAGCGCGCCCGCGCACGCCGTGTCCATGGTCAGGGTGCTCAAGTACGACGCCAGCAGGGCGGCCGAGTTCAGGGGCGCGGTGGACCAGGCCGCCCAGATCTGGAACTCCAGCGTGAGCAACGTCAGGCTCGTCCCCGGCACACCGGCCCAGTTCGTGGTCTACGCCGACAACGGCTGGCCCAGGGCGCTGCCCACCAGCCTCGGCAGGGGCACGGTGTGGATCGGCAGGCAGGCCACCCAGCAGGGGCACAACGCCCTGCGCATCGCCACCCACGAGATCGGCCACATCCTGGGCCTGCCCGACCGGCGCACCGGCCGGTGCACGGACCTGATGTCGGGTGCGAGCGCGGGCACGAGCTGCACCAACCCCAACCCCAATGCGGCCGAGCGGGCCGAGGTCGACCGTAACTTCGCCGGAGCCACTCCGCTGGTGGAGTTCGACACGCTGCACGTGGACCGCTGACCGCGGCAACACACCGGGAACAGGCCGTGAGGACATGGACCTCACGGCCTTCTCACGTCCCGAGCGCGAAAAGCCGATGCGCACGACACGGTCGCCGGGCTAGTTTCGGCCGCATGAAGGAGCGGCCCGAAGGGCTGGACGACGACGACCTCGCCCAGGCGCTGACGGCCTGGGACGTCGGGCCCGTCTCGCTCGCGCACACGCCCGTGGGCTTCGGCGACCACCACTGGATCGCGACCGGCGAGCAGGCGCGCTGGTTCGTCACCGTGTCCGACCTGCGGGCCAAGACGCACTGCGGCGACGGCACGGCCGCCGCATGGCACGGCCTGCGCCGCGCGATGGACACCGCACTGGCCTTGGGCGAGCACCCGTTCGTGGTGGCGCCGCTGCCCACCCGCGAAGGCCGCAGCGCCGTCAGGCTCGGCGCCCATCACGCCGTCGCGCTCTTCCCCCACCTCGACGGCCTGGACGGGCAGTACGGCCAGGAGCGGACCGAGCGCGAACGCGGTGAGATCGTCGACCTGCTGGCCGCCCTGCACGCCGCCCCCGCCCCGGCCGTCGCCCCCGTCCAGGCGCCCGAGCTGTGGACCAGGGCCAGGCTCGACACCGCACTGGCCGAGCTCGGCGTCCCCTGGCACGGCGGGCCGTACTCCGAGCCGGCCAGGCAGTTGCTCGCCGCACGCGTGGACGGGCTGCGGGCGCTGCTGGCCGGATACGACGAGACGGTCGCACGTGTGCGGGCCGACGGCGGCGCGCTCGTCCTCACGCACGGCGAGCCGCACCCCGGCAACCTGCTGCGCCTGGACGAAGGGTGGCGCCTGGTCGACTGGGACACCGCCGGCCTGGCCGTACCTGAGCGTGACCTGTGGCTGCTCACCGGCGGCGAGCAGGACCTCGACCACTACGAACAGGCGACGGGCAGACGGCCGGACCGCCAGGCCATCGCGATGTACGGCATGCGGTGGGACCTGGAGGAGATCGCCGTCTACACCGACGCCTTCAGGAGCGCGCACGGCGACGGCCCGGACGCACGGCAGTCCTGGGACGAGCTCGTCTCGATCCTGACCCGCCTGACCTGACGAAGAATGCGAAGGTAAAGAGCTTTCGACCCCACATTGACGTACCCGGCGAGAAGAGCAGGGTATCGACGCGTTCGGACGTCAGAAGTGCATTCTCGGGGGAGAACGACGATGAGCGACACATCATCCAGGGGTGTGACCACCACCAACGCGGGCACGGAGGTGGCGAGCGACGAGCATTCGCTCAGCGTCGGCCGCGACGGCCCGATCGCCCTGCACGACATCTACCTCATCGAGAAGATGGCGCAGTTCAACCGCGAACGTGTGCCCGAGCGGGTCGTGCACGCCAAGGGCGGCGGCGCCTACGGCACGTTCGAGACGACGGCCGACGTCAGTCAGTACACCTGCGCCGACCTGTTCCAGCCGGGCCGCAGCACGCCGATGCTGGCCAGGTTCTCCAGTGTGGCGGGCGAGCTCGGCAGCCCCGACACCTGGCGCGACCCGCGCGGCTTCGCGCTGAAGTTCTACACCCGGCACGGCAACTACGACATGGTCGGCAACAACACCCCGGTGTTCTTCATGCGCGACCCGAACAAGTTCCAGGACTTCATCCGCTCGCAGAAGCGCCATCCCGAGACCCACCTGCGCGACAACAACATGCAGTGGGACTACTGGTCGCTCTCGCCCGAGTCGGCGCACCAGGTGACCTGGCTGATGGGCGACCGGGGCATCCCGCGCAATTGGCGGCACATGGACGGCTTCTCCTCCCACACCTACATGTGGATCAACGCCGGGGGCGAGAAGGTCTGGGTGAAATACCACTTCCTCACCGACCAGGGCAACGAGTTCTACACCCAGGCCGAGGCCGACGCCATGGTCGCGCAGGACACCGACCACTACCTGCGCGACCTGCGCGAGGCCATCGCCAGGGGCGAGCACCCGTCGTGGACGCTCAAGGTGCAGATCATGCCGCTGGCGGACGCGGCCGGCTACCGGTTCAACCCGTTCGACCTGACCAAGGTATGGCCGCACGGCGACTACCCGCTGATCGAGGTCGGGCGGATGACGCTGAACGAGAACCCGCCCGACTATCACGTGCACATCGAACAGGCCGCGTTCGAGCCGTCGAACCTCGTGCCCGGCATCGGGCCTTCGCCGGACAAGATGCTGCTCGGGCGGCTGTTCTCCTACCCCGACACCCATCGCTACCGGATCGGCGTGAACTACAACGAGCTGCCGCCGAACCGGCCGCGCGTCGAGGTGCGCTCCTATGCCAAGGACGGGCCGATGCGGCAGGTCCCGGCCAATGTCGGCGCGGTCTACCACCCCAACTCCTACGGCGGGCCCGAGGCCGCCTCGCAGCAGGGCGCCGACTACGCGAGCTGGCAGGTGGCGGGCGCGGACCTGGTCCGCGAGGCCTACTCCGCGCACCCGGAGGACGACGACTTCCGCCAGGCCAACGACCTGATCAACAAGGTGATGGACCAGGCGGCCCGCGACCGCCTGGTGAGCAATGTCGTCGGCCATCTGTCCCAGGGCGTCACCGACGAGGTGCTCGGCAACGCCCTGGCGTACTGGCGCAGCATCGACCGGACGGTCGGGGACCGGATCGCGGCCGGGATGGGCAGGGGCTGAGCGATCAGCCGGAGCGATCAGTCGATGGTGTCGCCGCCGTCGACCGGCACCACGATGCCGGTGACGTAGGAGGAGCGGTCGCCCGCCAGCCAGAGCGCGGCCTGCGCCTGCTCCTCCGGCTCGGCCGCCCGGCCCATCGGGATGCGGTCGAGCACCATCGCGGCCTGCTCGGGCACCTCGTTCGTCCAGGAGGCCACGGCGGGCGTGAGCGTCATGCCCGGCGCGACCGCGTTGACGCGGATTCCGGCGCGGGCGTTCTCCAGGGCGGCGGTCTTGGTCAGGCCGATCACACCCCACTTGGCCGAGACGTAGGCCGACAGGCCGTACTGCCCGGTCAGGCCCGCGGTCGAGGCGATGTTGACGATACTGCCGCCGGTGCCCTGGGCCTGCATGCGGGCGATCTGGTGCTTGAGGCCGAACATCACGCCGACCAGATCGATCTGCAGGACCTTGTCCCAGTTGGCAGCGGTCTGCTCGGTGACCGGGGCGGTCGGCGCGGACAGCCCGGCGTTGTTGACCGCGAAGTCGAGCGAGCCGTACTGCTCGCCCACGGTCTCGACCAGGGTCCTGGCGTCGTCCTCGGAGGCGGCGTCGGCGCGTACGGCGAAGGCGGTGCCGCCCGCGCGCTCGATCTGCTGGACGGTCTCCTTGGCCGCGGCCTCGTTGATGTCGGCCACCACCACCCGTGCGCCCTCGGCGGCGAACGTCGCGGCGATCGCACGCCCGATGCCGCTTCCCGCGCCTGTGACGAGTCCGTTCTTGCCTTCGAGCAGCTTCATCGCCGCATCCCCCCACGCTGTCGCCCGCCCCATGTGCGCAGGTCAGAGCGCACGGGGCGGCACTTTCCGCTTACCTTTGCGACAGCGCGGTCAGGGGGAAGAATATTCCGTTCAGTGATCGTCGCCTCACGCTGCGGCAAAGGTCGCAGATCGGGCCGTGCGGCAGGCGGTCTCGCGCCGTGCCGGTCTTCTACCATGGCGTGATCATCAGGTGGGGTGGAGGTCCGGGCGATGGGCAAGAGACTGGCGCGCAAGCCGTACGAGAAGGAGCTCTTCCGGCTGCAGGGGGAGCTGGTGAAGATGCAGGAGTGGGTACGCGCCGAGCGGCAGCGGGTGGTCATCGTCTTCGAGGGGCGCGACGCGGCGGGCAAGGGCGGGACCATCAAGCGCGTGTCGGAGTACCTCAACCCCCGGGTGGCCCGGATCGCGGCCCTGCCCGCGCCGAACGACCGCGAGCGCTCGGAGTGGTACTTCCAGCGCTATGTCGCCCATCTGCCCGCGGCGGGCGAGATCACGCTGTTCAACCGGAGCTGGTACAACCGTGCGGGCGTGGAGAAGGTGATGGGTTTCTGCACGCAGGAGGAGTACACCAGGTTCCTGCACCAGTGCCCGATCTTCGAACGCCTGCTCGTCGAGGACGGCGTGCTGCTGCGTAAGTACTGGTTCTCGGTCAGCGACGAGGAGCAGGAACGGCGCTTCAACGCCAGGCTCGACGACCCGATGCGCCGCTGGAAGCTCTCGCCGATGGACCTGGAGTCGATCACCCGCTGGGAGGACTACTCCAAGGCCAAGGACGAGATGCTCGTGCACACCGACATCCCCGAGGCGCCCTGGTACGACGTCGAGAGCGAGGACAAGCGCCGGGCCAGGATCAATATGATCTCGCACCTGCTGTCCACGATTCCCTACCAGCCGGTCAAGCCGCCCAAGCTGCGCATCCCGGCCAGGCCGCCCGCCTCCGGCTACCGCAGGCCGCCTCGCCGTGCGGAGACCGAAGTGCCGGACGCGGCGGCGAAACTGGACGACTGAGCCTTTTCTCCGGCGGGCGCGGTAAAAGGCGCCGGGGGCTTGAAGAAGCCGGGGGCTTGAAGAATGAGGGTGTCTTCAATCCCCGGGTTTTAGTCAAGGCCCCCGGGTTTACGTCAAGGCCGGAGAGAGGGGCTCTCCGGCCTTTTGTCGGACAATGTGTTGTGCGCATGCCCGGAGCGGCGCGCCGCTCCGGGCATGCGGCCAAGTACCCACCGAGTACTTGGGTGGCTGCGGCGCGTGGCTAGGTCGGGCCGGTGCCCTGTGTCCTGGCCCGGTTGTCGAGTGTCTTGATGGCGCCGAGCAGGTCGGCGTGTGCGGTGCGGTAGCGCGCGGTCGCGCTGGCGGCGTGTGCGGGCGTGGGCGGCGCGTGACCGTTGCCGCCCTCCAGGACGTCGTGCAGAATTTCGGCCTGGCGGGCCAGATGACGGGCTTTGGCTTCGAGATCCGCAGCGGCTGCGGCTAGGTCGGACATGGAACTCTCCTGACTCTCAGGCTGACCAATAGTCGCTCATTGTAGTCACGTGAACACGGGCTGCCAAGATAGCCGGATCGCCGGTCCGGCCATTTCTTTTTCCGCTGTTTGAATCGGTCGCGGCCGATTTAGTGACGCCATTCTTGACGCCCTTTCGCCGGGTTGGCGACGGTGTCCCGAGGGGGAGGAGACCGATGACCGTGGGTAACGATTTGATGCACTTGCGCAACCAGATGGGCTCCGCCGTCGTCTCGTTAGGTATGAGAATCGCGTGGATCAGGCTGTTGGCCAGGTTGCGACAGCATCGTCTGAACAGGACGCGCAGCCACTCCGGGCTGTCGCTGGAGTTCCTCTATGCGAGGTTCGGGCGCGACATCCTGGCGCAGGCGGCGGCCGATCCGGCCCTGTCGGAGGCGATCGCCAGGGAGATGTCGGCCCTGGACCAGGCGATCGAGGCCGAGGGCATGCCGCCGGACCCGGTGGCGCTGCAGGCCTTCCTCGCCGGATACGGGCAGGGCGTCATCGACCTGGCGGTCATCAGGCCGGACCTCGTCGCCCAGGACACCAGCTGCGGCAGCGTCTACCCCAGCTCCGTCGTCAGGCTCGGCGCGCTCACCCAGCGTGCCTTCGCCGGTGGCCTGCTCACGATGACACCGCCGCCCGCCGACGGGTTGAGCGAGGACCGCCATCCTTGATCGACACAGGTCGGGGACCCCGCGACGCATGGCCGGGCTCGGCTCTGGGTAAGGTAACCCTCACCTAAATTAGGTATGGCTCACCCCCAGGAGCGTTCACGTGTTCGCCAGCTACCTCATCGGCTTGCGGGAAGGGCTGGAAGCGACGCTGGTGGTGTCGATTCTGGTGGCGTTCCTGGTCAAGAGCGACCGGCGCGACAAACTGCCGCTGGTGTGGATCGGGGTCGCCGCCGCGGTGGCGCTGTCGATCGGCTTCGGCGCCCTGCTGTCGTTCACCGCCGCCCGGCTCCAGTACGAGCACCAGGAGCTGTTCGAGGCCGTGGCGTCGATCGCGGCCACGGTGTTCGTCACCTGGATGATCTTCTGGATGCGAGGGGCGGCCAGAAGGATCTCCGGGGACCTGCGGGCCAAGCTCGGCGAAGCCTTGCAGGTCGGATCGGTCGCGGTGGCCGTGATGGCCTTCCTGTCGGTGGTCAGGGAGGGGCTGGAGACCTCGCTGCTGTTCTTCGCCTCGGCCCAGGGCGCGGCCACCACCTCGACGCCGCTGATCGGCATCAGCCTCGGCATCCTCACCTCGATCGTGATCGGCTGGGGCATCTACGCCAGTGCGATCAGGGTCAACCTCACCACGTTCTTCACCTGGACCGGCCTGCTGCTGATCCTGGTCGCCGGTGGCATCCTCAAGTACGGCGTGCACGACCTCCAGGAGGCGGGCATCCTGCCCGGCCTGAACGTCCAGGCCTTCGACATCAGCGCCGTGCTCGACCCCGGCGCCTGGTACTCGGCGCTGCTCGGCGGCATGTTCAACATCACGGCCCAGCCGACCGTGCTCGAGGTCGTGGCCTGGGCGGCGTATGTCGTGCCCGTCCTCTTCCTCTTCCTCAGGCCGGTCGGCGACAAGGCCGCCCCCCAGCCCGTTTCGTGATCAGGAGTACTCCCATGCGCAAGTCCCTCCTCCTCGGGGCGCTCGCCCTGGCCACCCTCACCGCGTGCGCGGGCGTGGAGAGCTCCGGGACCGCCGGACCCTCGGGTGCGGCAGCCGCCGCGCCCGGCAAGGTCGCGGTGGCGGCCAACGACACCGAGTGCGCGGTCGCCTCGGCCGAGGTCGCCGCGGGCACCTCCACCTTCGCGATCACCAACGGCGGCAGCAAGGTCACCGAGTTCTACGTCTTCGCCGCGGGCGACCGCGTGATGGGCGAGGTGGAGAACATCGTCCCCGGCCTGACCCGCGAACTCGTCGTCGAACTGCCCGCGGGCACGTACGAGACGGCCTGCAAGCCGGGCATGATCGGCAAGGGCATCCGCAACGCGCTCAAGGTCACCGGTCAGCACACGCCGCTGTCGGACGACGCCGCACTCGCGGGCGCGGCGGCCAGCTACCAGCGTTACGTCAAGAGCCAGACCGACGCGCTGCTGGTCAAGACGCAGGAGTTCGTCGACGCGGTGAAGGCGGGCGACGCGGAGAAGGCCAAGACGCTCTTCCCGATCTCGCGCACGTACTGGGAGCGCATCGAGCCCGTCGCGGAGATCTTCGGCGACCTCGACCCCAAGATCGACGGCCGCGAGGAGGTCATCGAGGAGGGCATGGAGTTCACCGGGTACCACCGCCTGGAGAAGGACCTCTGGCAGACCAAGGACATCTCCTCCTCCGGCCCGATGGCCGATCGGCTCATGGCGGACGTGAAGCTCGTCGTGGAGAAGGCCAACGCCGAGAAGCTCTCCCCGCTGCAGCTCGGCAACGGCGCCAAGGAGCTGCTCGACGAGGTCGCGACCGGCAAGATCACCGGTGAGGAGGACCGCTACTCCCACACCGACCTGTGGGACTTCGCGGCCAACCTGGCCGGTTCCAAGGCCGCCGTGCAGGCGCTGCGTCCCGTGCTCGAGGAGCGGGCGCCGGACCTGGTCAAGACGCTGGACGAGAAGTTCGCCGGAGCCGAGAGCGCGCTGGAGGCGCACCGCAAGGGCGACGGCTGGAAGCTGCACACGGAGCTGTCCAAGCAGGAGCTGAAGGTCCTGTCCGACGCGATCAACGCGCTCGGCGAGCCGGTCAGCAAGATCTCGGCCGTCGTCGCCAAGTAGCGGGCGGGCACGGAGCGCGGGCGCGGCGGGGAAAGGGGAGATCGTGAGCGGAATGAGTCGCAGGAGGCTGCTCGGCATGGGCGCGGCGGGCGCCGCCGGGGTGGCGGTCGTCGGGGCGGGCGCCATCGCGATCACCTCGGCCGGCGACCGGGCCCAGGAGCGGACGGGGGCGCATGCCGCCTCGACCTCCGACGCCGTGCCCTTCTACGGCGCGCATCAGTCCGGAATCGTCACACCCGCCCAGGACCGGCTGCACTTCGTGGCCTTCGACGTCGTCACCTCCAAGCGTGCGGAACTGGCCGAACTGCTGCAGGAGTGGACGGCCGCCGCCGCGCGGATGACGCAGGGCAGGGAGGCGGGCACGTTCGGCGCGGTCGGCGGGGTGCCCGAGGCTCCGCCCGACGACACCGGCGAGGCGCTCGGCCTGCCCGCCTCCGGGCTGACGCTGACGATCGGGTTCGGGGCGTCGCTGTTCGACGACAGGTTCGGGCTCGCGGCCAGGAAACCCGAGCGGCTGGCCGACCTGCCGAGGTTCCCCGGTGACGCGCTCAGGCCGGAGATCTCGGGCGGAGACATCTGTGTCCAGGCCTGCGCGCACGATCCGCAGGTCGCCGTGCATGCCGTACGCAATCTGGCCAGGATCGGGTTCGGCCGGGTGTCGGTGCGCTACTCCCAGCTCGGCTTCGGCCGTACCTCCTCCACCTCGCGGGCCCAGGCGACGCCGCGCAACCTCATGGGCTTCAAGGACGGCACCGCCAACCTGAAGCTGGAGGACACCGCGATGCTGAAGGAGCACCTGTGGGTGGCGCCGGGCGACGGGGCCGCCTGGCTGACCGGCGGGAGCTACCTGGTCACCCGCAAGATCATGATGCATGTCGAGACGTGGGACCGCACCTCGCTCGCCGAGCAGGAGGCGATCTTCGGCAGGAACAAGGGGGAGGGCGCGGCGCTCGGCAGCAGGCGTGAGTTCGACGAGCCCGACTTCGCGCGGAAGGGGCCCGACGGACTGCCGCTGATCGCCGATGTCGCTCATGTCCGGCTTGCCCATCCGAGCAGCCACAACGGCGCCCGGCTGCTGCGGCGCGGCTACAACTTCGTCGACGGCTCCGACGGGCTCGGGCGGCTGGACGCCGGGCTGTTCTTCATCTCCTACCAGCGCGACCCGCATCGGCAGTTCGTGCCCGTGCAGATGGCGCTGGCCAGGCAGGACGTGCTCAACGAGTACATCAAGCACGTCTCCAGCGGGCTGTACGCGGTGCCGCCCGGTGTGCAGGACGCGGGGGACTACTGGGGGAGGGGGCTGCTGGAGGGGTAGGACCCGGCTCCGCGTGACAGCAGCCAGCCGGACGTCACACATCCGGCCAGCAGCACCAGGCCCGACGCCACCCCGCTGACGATCGGCACCCAGTCCGGCGTACCCGTCCAGGCCAGCAGGAACCCGGCCAGGCCGAGCAGGGTGAGCAGCGCGCCCGGCACGGCGATGGCCTTGTCCTTCCAGACGGGGGCCAGGGCCAGGAAGTGCACACCCACGACGATCGCCACCCAGGCCACATTGGCCCGCTCGTCCACACCGAGCGCGCCGAGCACCCGCAGCCCTCCGAACAACGCCACCACCTCGACGCCGACCACGACCAGGTACCCGCGCCCGAACATCCCCGCGGGCCGCCCACCGCGCACCGCAGGGCTCCCCGTGCCGCTTCCCGCCTGCCGCCCGGCGTCGCCTCCCGTGACCTCCGCCGCCACGGCCACCCTGCCCGGTACGGCAGGCATCTCGGTAGCCGATCCCTCGCCCCTCAGGCGCTTCGCCGTACCGAACCACAGGGCGAGCACCGCCGCCGCGCCCAGCCCCGCGAGCACCCGCGACACCATCGTCACCACGTCGTCCAGCGGGCTGCCCGCGTTGACGAACACGAAGACCGCGCCGAACACGGCGCCCACCAGTAATCCGGTCATCCGTTGCATGTCCGCCATCCAAGCCCCCCGGCCACGCCCGGCGCACGGGTGCTGGCCATAGGCCCGGGTATGGCCACCCCTACCCGGCCCGCTCCTACCTGGCCCGCCCCTACCTGGCCGCGCCCCGCTGGAAGGCCAGCACCGCGAGGACGCGTCGGTTGACCTCGTCTCCGGCGGGCAGGTCGAGCTTGGTGAACACCCCGGCCACGTGTTTGCCGACCGCGGCCTCGCTGATCGACAGGGCCTTGGCCACGGCCGCGTTGGAGCGGCCTTCGGCGATGAGGGCGAGCACCTCGCGCTCGCGCGGGCTCAGGGGGACGGCGGGCGGTGCGCCGAGGTCGCGTGCCGATGCCCAGGTGCGCTCGAACAGGTCGATGAGGAGGGTGATCAGGCTCTGCTGCCTGATGAGCAGCGCACCCGGCGAGCGGTCGACCGGTGTGATCCGGACGAAGGCGGCGTCCCGGTCGAAGATCAGCATCTGCTGGATCGGCTCGTCGATCACGCGGTGCAGATCGCCCGCGGCATGCAGCTGGCCGAGGCGGGCGGCGCGGCGTTCGTCGTCCAGGACACCCGCGTGCACGATCGTGCGCATGCTCATACCGCGCGCCAGGGCGTCAAGGACGTCCCTGCGGCTGCGCTGCTCCTCGCGCCCCTGCTGCGCCGTGCCCACGGGGTGCATGGCACGCAGTTCGCGCGCGGTGCCGGCCAGGCGGGCGATCTCCTGCCGGACCTGCTCGCCGCCCTCCAGGCGCGTGACGTCGACGGGCAGGCCCCGCAGCTCGCCGACCACCTCTTCCAGGCGACTGGCCAGAGCGTCGAGGGAGTGCACCCACGCAGCCTACCGGGGGCGGGTCCGGCGTGGTCAGAGCGCGGCGACGGCCTCGGCGATCGGGGTGTCGCCGCCCATCAGCTCCAGCGTCCTGCCGTACGCCACCGGCAGCAGCGCCACCAGCACGGCGGCCACGTCGTCGCGAGGCACGCCGCCGACCGGCACCGGCGGCTCCTTCAGCAGCACGCGCCCGGTGCCGGGGTCGTCGCTCAGATAGCCGGGGCGCACGATCGTCCAGTCCAGGTCGCGCCCGCGCAGGTCCTGCTCGGCGGCCGTCTTGGCGGCCATGTACGCCACCCAGCCGGGCTCGCTGCCCTCGGCGACCGGCGACCCGGCCCCGACGGAGGAGATCTGCAGGAAGCGTCGTACCCCGGCCGGCTCGGCCGATGCCGCGGCCAGGATCGCGCCGTCCCTGTCGACGGCGTAGGTGCGTTCGACGGGGCTGCCGCCTCCGGCTCCGGCCGCGAAGACGACCGCGTCGGCGCCCTTGAGCACGGCGGCGACGTCCTCGGCCGAGGAGTGCTCCAGGTCGAGGTGTACGCCGTCGAGCCCGTCGCCCGCGAGCTCGCCGACCTGGCCTTCGGCTCGGACGACTCCCACGCCGGTGTGCCCGGCCGCCGGCAGCAGGTGCAGCAGGCGTCGTCCGATCTTGCCGTGTCCTCCGATGACAAAAACGCGCATAGTGCCCACTATGTCACACAGGGTGGTCAGGCTTGGCGTACCAGGTGTTCGGAGGGGCCGTAGTCGATCTTCCAGTCGGCGTAGACGCCCAGCGTGCCGTCGCTCAGGCAGCGCAGGCCGACGCTGACCCAGCGCACCTCGCCGTCGGCCAGAAGCGAGAACCCGACGCCGACCGCGAACTCGCCGCCTCCGCACGGGCACTCGCACGCGCCCGGCTCCTCCTCGCCCCAGTAGTCACCGCTGTCGGCGACGAAGCAGACCTCGCCGCACCCCGCGCACACCCGCTGGGCGCAGCCGCCGTGCTCCTCGACGAACACGCGGAAGCGCCGCTCCCCGCACGCCCCGCATACCGACTCCACGACCGTCGACACCGGATGGCCCTCGGCCTTGAACTCCCTGATGTAGGCGGCGAGGTCGTCGAAGCTGTCGCCGCGCCACCACTGCCCCGACTTCTCGATCATCAGTAGTAGTCGCCCATGGCGGCACGGTCGGACTCGCTGCGCAGGACGCAGAACTCGTTGCCCTCGGGGTCGGCGAGCACGGCCCAGCCGGAGCCGTCGCGGCGGCGGCGGTCGGTGACGAGGGTGGCGCCGAGCCCGAGCAGCCTTTCGACCTCGGGCTCACGCGAGGTCTCCGGGCGCAGGCACAGGTGCAGCCGGTTCTTGCCCTCCTTGGGTTCGAGCACCTGGTTGAAGTGCAGCACCGGCCCTTCGGGCAGGAGCACCTGCGCCTCGTCGCCGCCGGGCACGTCGTCGGGGTTCAGCTCGCCGCCGGTGACCTCGCTCCAGAAGAGGGCCAGCTCATAGGGGTCGGCGCAGTCGATCGCCACGTTCTGTACTACCGAGACCATGGAGGAGATCTTGCCGGAGATCCGGTTCACCTGCCCGGCGAACGGCCATCGAAGGCAGGAATGGTGCGTTGTTTGACCTTTGCGGGTATTGCGGCGCTTCGCACGACCCACGAAGATCGTTAAACGTTTCCAGTGGAGTATCGGCTGGGACGAAATGGCCAAGGTCTGCAGGGAGGGAAGTGTGGTGGCAGCGGGAGACATCGAGAAGATCAGGAGCCTGGAGACCACGGCCAGATCGGCCGACGGGCTCATCGGCGTGACGGTCAGGTTCGGCGGCATGCTCGGCGGGGTCGACCTGGATCCGCAGGTGTACGACAGGCTGACGGCCGAGGAGCTGTCGAAGGAGATCCAGCGGCTGATCGCCGAGGGCAACGCCACCCTGGCCCACAGAGCCAGAGGGCTGCTCGGCCCGCACCGGCCGCAGGACTGCCCCTACGACGAGGTGTTCGGCGAGCACGTCTGCCTGGACGCGGTGGTCGGCGGCCTGGACACCGGCCAGGACCGCTGACCCGCCCGCGAGCCGCAGACGTGGCCGGGCGCACACCCGGCCACGTCCGTCAGCGGGTGGCTACGACCACGGGCAGGGGTTGTTGCACGCGGTGTAGTCCACGGTGCAGTCGGAGCGGAAGAAGATCCGCTTGTAGAAGCTGCCGCCACAGTGGTCGCACCAGTTCCTCGGGGTGCAGGCGGCGCTGGCAGTGGTCTGAGGCAGGACGCCGGCGAGCATACGCTCCGCGAGCTTGAGCATTGCTGTTCTCCTTTTCCTCACCGCCCGGCGAGGCGCCGGTGCGGAGTCATGGGCAGGCGCCGTACGACGACGCCGAGCAGGTGCCGCGCCGAGACGTAGCCGAACCTGCGGGAATCGAGGCTGAGCACCTGGTTGTCGCCGAGCACGACCAACTGGCCGGCGGGGACGACAGGGGAGGGATGCACGGCGAGCGCGGGCACGTCGGCGCGGGGCACGGGATCGCCGGGCACCGCGCGCACCCGTTTGACCATCCGGTCGGTGCCGAGTTCGGGCACGGCGGCCAGCACCACGAGCCGGCCCCGGTGCTCCTCGCGCAGACGCGTCCTGCGGATCAGCACCCGGTCGCCGTCGTGCAGCGTGGGCTCCATGCTGCGCCCCCGCACGGTCACGGTCGCGAACCTGGCCCTCAGCACGAGCAGGAGCACGAGCACCGCCAGGGCCAGGCCGCCGCCCGTCGCCGCGATCATCGGGCGCCCGCGGGCAGGTAGCCGCTGGCCTGGACGGCGAACAGTTCGGCGTAACGCCCGCCCGCCTCGACGAGTGCGGCGTGCGTGCCCCGCTCGGCGACCCTGCCCTCGTCGAGCACGGCGATCTCGTCGGCGTCGCGCACGGTGCCGAGCCGATGCGAGATCAGCAGCGTGGTACGGCCCTGTCGGTGCTCGCGCAGGATCGTGTGCACCTCGTGCTCGGCGGCCGGGTCGAGCCCGGAGCTCGGCTCGTCGAGGATCATCAGGTCGGGCCGGTCGCGCAGCAGCCCTCTGGCCAGGGCCACGCGCTGCCACTGCCCGCCGGACAGCAGCACGCCGGACTGCTCGTCCTCGTCCGCGCCGCCCCGCATGAACATCCTGGTCAGCAGCGTGTCGTAGCCGTGCGGCAGCGCCTGGACCATCGCATCGGCCCCGGCCCTGACCGCCGCGCCCTCGATGCGCCCGCGATCGGCCGACAGGTCGCCGACGCCGATGTTCTCGGCGGCGCTCAGGTCGTAGGTCTCGAAGTCCTGGAAGACCGCGCCCATCCGGGCCCGCAGTGCGGCGGGGTCCATCTCGCGCAGGTCGACGCCGTCCCACAGGATGGCGCCCCGGGTCGGGTCGTAGAACCTGCACAGCAGTTTGACCAGGGTGGACTTGCCCGCGCCGTTCAGTCCGACCAGGGCGAGGGAGCGGCCGAACGCGATGTGCAGATTGACCCCGCGCAGCACCCACGGCTGGTCCTCGCCGTAGCGGAACCACACCTCGCGCAGCTCCACGCCCTCGGCCAGCGGCGGGGCTGGCGCGCTCGCGAGCGGCAGATCGGGCGGCGCGCTCCTGACGGCACGGTAGTGCTCGAACAGCAGCAGGGCCTGGTGCGCCGCGGCGAACCCGCCGACGGCCCCGGCGAGCCCGGCCTGTGTGCCCGCGATCGCCGCGACGAACACCGACAGGTCGCCGACCGAGGCGCGCCCGGCGACCGCCTCGCCGACGATCCACACCAGTCCGGCCCCGCCGATCACGGCGGCCAGCAGCGCCTGCCCGCCGTACCCGCGTACCTGGCGCAGGCCGTTGCGGCGCTGTTCGTCGTTGATCGCCCGCAGTTCGGCGAGCATCCTGGCCCGGAAGAAGTCGCCGAGCCCGAACAGGCGGATCTCCTTGGCCGCGTGCGGCATGCTCAGCAGCGCGGCGAAGAACATCTCCCTGCGCTGCCCGTGCCCGCTCTTCCACAGCACCTCGGCCAGCTCCCTGCTCAGGCGCAGATGCACCCGCAGCAGCGGCAGTGCGGCCAGCGCCACCAGGACGGCCACGACCGGGCCGACCCGCACCAGCGTGAGCAGGAACCCGCCCATCGTGATCAGCGCCTGGACCAGGGCGAGCCCGCTGGTCACCACCCGGCCGGGCCCCGAGCGCCCGGCCTGCTCGGCCAGGTGCAGCCGGTCCTGGAAGGCCGGGTCCTCGAGCCTGGCCAGACCGGGCATCCGGTTGACCGAGGCATAGAGCCGGTCGCGGGCCAGCAGCCCCACCCGGCGTTCGGCCTCGGCCTCGGCGAACGTCATCAGATGCGGCACCGTCCCGGCCAGCGCCGCCAGCACCAGCAACACCACGACGTACGGCACGACCCCGGCGCCACCGGCGACGATGCCGTCGAGGACCAGCTTGGTGTACCAGGCGGCGAGCACCGGGACGACTCCCGCCACGCAGGTCAGCACGACCTGCAGCGCCACGGCCCAACGGCAGGCGGCCCAGGCCAGGGCGACGGCGGCGCCGACGGCGCGCGGGCTCACACGTACTCCGCTGCGGGCAGGTCGACCACTTCCACGCCGGAGGCGCGGACCACCCCCTGGGCGTCGAGCAGGTAGTAGGCGGGCAGGCCGCGCACGCCGAAGGCACGCCAGACCGTGCCCTCCGGCTCCTCCACGACCACCCTGGCGTGCGGGCCGACCTCCTCGGCGAGCCCGGCCACCTCCTCGGGCGTCCCGGCGAGTACGGCCAGCAGGCCGAGTCCGGTGCGCCTGGAGTAGTCGAGCAGTTCGGGCAGCCGGTCGTGGCACAGCGAGCAGGCGGGCGACATGAAGGCCACCAGCCGGAAGTCGCCGCTCTCGACCTGGCCGCCGCCGAGCGCCGGTGCGACGAAGTGATCGGGCCTGGTGCCGGGCGGCAGGACCGGCATCTTGATCTGCTGCTCGCGCACGCCCTGCGCCTGGCTGCGCAGCCTGGACAGCAGCGCCAGCAACAGCAGCAGGTTCACCAGGCCGAGCACGGTGGAGAAAATCGTCAGATAGGTCATCGCAACACGCTCCTGAGATCGTCGAACCTGATGAGCAGGGCGGCGGCGACGGCGCCGGTCAGCCAGGCGGGCACCGCGGTCTCCCAGGGGACGGCGCCTCCCTCGGTGACCCAGCCGAGCACGCCGAGCGCGGTGAGCAGGGCGTTGCGCGCCAGGTGCGCCGGACCCATCGGCGTGCTCGAAGCTCCGAAGCACAGGCACGGCGCCCGTACGCCCCTGGCCATGGTCACGGCGACGGCCGCGGTGAGGACGGCGCTCAGCCCGGTGGCCCCGGCCAGGCCGTACGCGGCGGTCGCGGGCGGCAGCAGCAGGAGGACGACGGCGGCCTCGGCGGCGAGCACGGCGGCGGCGATCGCGGTGCTCGCGCGCGCCGGCGCCAGGCGCGCCCGGACGAGCGAGTGCGCGAAAGCGGGCAGGTCGCGGGCCTTGCCGACCACGGCGGCGAGGAACACCACCACCAGGACGGCCCGGCAGACGGCCGAGATGAACTCCATGCCGGGGACCCTAGGCAAAGGGCCACTCGAAACTACTGGAAAGAAAATTAACTGTTTGGCAGGATGATCTCATCGGGGCAAATGCCGCACCCATGGGGCATGGCAGGCGGCGAAACCGGCAGAATTCGCGGCAGGAACGTGTATGCACTCCGGGGGCGAGGCGCTCAGGCGCCGTCGATTGGCAGTGGGCTGGAGCCAGCACGAGCTGGCCTCACGTGCAGGCGTCGCCGTGCGCACCCTGCGCGACATCGAACGCGGACGCGTACGCCATCCGCATCGCGCGTCGCTGATGCGCCTCGTCGCGGCGTTGCCGCTGTGGGAGGCGGACAGGGCGGAGCTGATCGCCGCCTTCGAGACGGCCGAACCGATCTGGATCGGCCTGCTCGGCCCCCTGATCGTACGGCGGGGCCAGGTCGAGGTGGACGTGGGGGCCGCCATGCCCAGGGCGCTGCTCGGCCTGCTGGCCCTGCGCGCGGGCACACCCGTCACGCACGAGGAGATCGTCGACGTGCTCTGGGAGGACCGGCCGCCGCGCACCAGCGACAACCTCATCCAGGTCTACGCCGCCAGGCTGCGGGCCGCGATCGGCGCCCAGACCGTGCGCCGCACCCAGGGCGGTTACCTGCTCGCGCTGGACGGCGACGCGATCGACCTGGCCACGTTCGACCGGCTCAGGGCGGTGGGCGAGCGGCAGGCGGCGCTCGAATGCTGGCGCGGGCCGGTCCTGGCCGGATCGCCCGGACGATTACGCGACCACCCGGTGGCGGTGGCGACCGCACGCCGCCGCATCGAGACCGCGCTCGCCTTCGCCGCCACCTGCGAGGACGGCGGCCGGGTGGCGGCGGCCCTGTGGCCGGTCACCCAGGACGAACCCCTGCACGAAGGCCTGGCCGCCCGCCTCATGACCGCACTGGCCGCACACGGCGACCAGGCCAGCGCACTGCGCCTGCACGCCACCATGCGGACCAGGCTGGGCGCCGAACTCGGCGTCGAGCCCGGCCCCGAACTCCGGGAGGCGCGCGAGCGCATCGTCACCAGGCCGATCGAGGCGCCGCAGCGCGACAGCGGCAGGGCGACCGCCGTACCCGCACAGCTGCCCGCAGCCCTGGCCGGATTCACCGGCAGGACGGCCTCGCTCAGGCGGCTGGACAGGATGCTCGCCGAGCGCCGGGAAGGTCCGGCCATCGCGGTGCTCACCGGCACCGCCGGGGTCGGCAAGACGGCACTGGCCGTGCACTGGGCCCAGCGTTCGCGCTCGCGCTTCCCCGACGGGCAGCTGTATGTGAACCTGCGGGGCTACGCCGCGGCCAGGCCGCTGCGGCCGATCGACGCGCTGGCCCGCTTCCTGCACGCGCTCGGTGTGCCGCCCGAACAGGTGCCGACCGACCAGGAGGAGGCGGCGGCGCTCTACCGGACGATGCTGGCGGGCAAGAAGGTCCTCGTCCTGCTGGACAATGCCGTCGATCCCGGACAGCTTCGGCCGCTGCTGCCCGGCTGTGCGGGCTCGGCCGCCCTCATCACCAGCAGGGACGCGCTCGCCGGGCTGGTCGCACTCGACGGTGCGCAGGTGCTGCCGCTGAAAGCGCTCAGTGCGATCGAGTCGCGTCATCTGCTGACCGGACTGCTCGGCCAGGCCACGGTCAAGGCCGAGCCCGACGCCGTGCTCGACCTGGCCGCGCTCTGCGCCCATCTGCCGCTGGCCCTGCGCATCGCGGCGGCCAACCTGCTCAGCGGCTCGTGCACGGTCGGCGACTACGCCGCACGGCTGCGCGCGGGCAACCGGCTGGACGTGCTGCAAGTGCCCGGTGATGCCGAATCGGCCGTCAGGACCGCCTTCCAGCTGTCCTACGCCGCACTGCCCGCGCCCGCCCAGCGCCTGTTCCGGCTGCTCGGCCTGATCCCCGGGCCGGACGTCGGCCTGCCCGCCATGGCCGCGCTGCTGGACACCGACCCGGCCGAGGCCGCCGCGCTGGCCGGGGTCCTGCGCTCGGCCAATCTGCTCGACGAGCCGTCGCCAGGGCGCTTCTGCCAGCACGACCTGCTGCGGCTGTGCGCGGCGGAGTACGCCAGGGGAGAGGGCGAGGCGCTGACCCGGGTGCACCTGCACTACCTGGACCGGGCCGACGCGGCGGCACGCACGTTGTACCCGCAGTTCCTCCGCCTCGACCCGCCGCCTTCCGGCGAGCGCTTCCCCGGGCACGGCGCCGCGTCCGGCTGGCTCGACGCCGAGCTGCCCAACCTGATGGCCGCCGTCCTGCACACCGCCGAGCACGGGCCGGGCGAGCTGGCCTGGCAGCTGGCCGACACGCTGCGCGGCTACTTCTTCATGCGTCACTGCGTGGCCGAGTGGAGCACGATCGCCGAGGCCGCGCTGGCCGCCGCCAGGGCGCACGGCGAGAGCAGGGCGCAGGCCGCACTGCTGCTCAGCCTGGCCGGGCTGCACGGCTTCCAGGGCAGGCAGCACCAGGCGATCGGCCACTACCGCCTGGCCATGCGGCTGGCCGAACGCTCGCAGTGGCACGACGGCCTGGTCGTCGCCATGGGCAACGCCGCCGTCACCTTCGCCGACCTGGGCAAGCTCACCGAGGCGGTCGAGCACCTGCAGGGCGCGCTCAGGCTCAACGGCGAACTCGGCCGCAGCGCCGCGCTGACCGTCAATCTCGGCAACCTGGGCAACCTGTACCTGGAGATGGGCCGCCTGCACGAGGCGGGCGAAAGCGTCGCCAGGGCGCTGGAGATCTGCAGGACGCTGGAGCACCGGGGCAGCGAGGCCAACAACCTGGCCGTGCTCGGCGAGGTCCAGCACGGCCTCGGCCGTCTGGGCCAGGCACGCGAGACCCTCCAGGCGGCGCTCGCCCTGCACCGCGAGGTCGGCAACCGGGGCAACGAGGCCGACACGCTGCGCAACCTGGCGGCCGTGGAGCGCGACGCCGGGAATCTCGGCCGTGCGCTCGAACTGGCACGCGCCGCACTCGACGTCTCCCAGCACACCGGCCATCGCCGCCTGGTCGCCGACACGCTGACCACGCTCGGACTGATCCACCTGCGTCTGGGCCAGATCGAGGCCGCGCTCGAACACCTCACCCGCTCCCTCGACCTGGCCAGGCAGGCGGGCAACCGCTACCCGGAGACCAAGGCGCTGCTCGGCCTGGGCGCGGTCGCGATCGCACGCGGCGAACGCGACGTGGCCCTGCGCCATGCCGATCTCGCCCTGGCGACCGCGCGCTCGGCCGGGTACCGGCTGCACGAAGGGCTGGCGCTGGAGCTGCGGGCGCGGTGCGGGGGCCCGGCGGGCGACGACCTGGCCGCACGCGCGGTGTTCGCCGCGCTCGGCCTCGACCGGGGGGCGACCCGCAATCCGTTCGTCTGAAGTTCTCCGAGCGCGTTGTCGATTTCGGCGCGGCTGCTTCGCCGTACTGGTGTGAAGTCGAACGGAGGAGCCGGTATGCGGAGTGTGACGGTGACCGCTTTCGTCTCGCTGGACGGGGTCGTGCAGGCGCCGGGTGGCAGGGACGAGGATCGGGGCGGCGGGTTCGAGCACGGGGGATGGGCTGTGCCGTACTTCGACGGGCGGCTGCTGGAGGCGATGGGCGCCTATGTCGCCAGGGCGGGTGCGCTGCTGCTCGGGCGCAGGACCTACGACACCTTCGCCGCCACCTGGCCGCTGGCCGGGCCGGGCGACCCGATCGGGGACAGGATGAACGGCCTGCCCAAGTACGTCGCCTCGCGCACGCTCACCGAGGTGTCGTGGGCCGGATCCACCCTGCTCGAAGGCGATGCGGCCGATGCGGTCGCCGCGCTGAAGCGGGAGGAGGGCGGCGAGATCCAGGTCCACGGCAGCGGCGGCCTGCTCGCCACCCTGCTGCGCCACGACCTGGTCGACGAGTTCCACCTGCTCGTGTTCCCGGTGCTGCTCGGCTCGGGCAAACGTCTGTTCGCCGAGGGCACGGCGCCGGCCGGACTGCGACCGGTGGCGGCCACGACGTACGGGAGCGGGGTGCTGGGCGTGACGTACGTGCGCGATGGCAGGGTGAGATACGGGGAGATGGGCCCGGAGACCGGTAACTGGTGAGAGGGGGACGAGATCATGCCGCAGTACGCGATTCTCATCTACGAGCGGGAGAGGCCCGGCGGGGTGGCCGACATCCCGCCCGAGGTGATGGCGGCCAACATCCGGGCGGGTGAGCAGATCGAGGCGATGGGCGTGCGCGTCGTGCACGAGCAGGCGCTGGAGCCGAGCACCGCCACCAGGACCGTGCGCAAGGGCGGCCTGGTGACCGACGGTCCGTTCCTGGAGAGCAAGGAGGTCATCGCCGGGTTCTTCGTCGTGGAGGCCGGCGACATCGGGACCGCCACCGCGGTCGCCAGGCTGCTGCCCATCATGGACGGCGCGGTGGAGGTACGCCCGCTGCTGACACCGTGAGCGCGGTGCGGCAGGCGCTCGCCGAGGCGCACCGTCGCGAGTGGGCCGCCGTGCTCGCCGCGACGGTACGCCTCACGGCCGATCTCGACCTGGCCGAGGAGTGCGTCCAGGACGCCTACGCCGACGCCCTGGGCGCCTGGAGCCGCGACGGCGTGCCCGCCAGGCCGGGCGCCTGGCTGACCACGGCCGCTCGGCACAACGCCCTGGACGCCATGCGACGGGCCAGGACGCTGCGCACGAAACTGCACCTGCTGGTCGAGCCCGAACGGCAGGAGGGTCCGGCGGGCGACGACCGGTTGCGGCTGCTGTTCCTGTGCTGCCACCCGGCGCTGGCCGCACCCGCGCAGGTGGCCCTCACGCTGCGGATGGTGTGCGGCGTGTCGACCGCCGACGTCGCCAGGCTGTTCCTGCAGAGCGAGGCCACGATGGCGGCCAGGCTCACCCGGGCCAGGAAGAAGATCGTCGCAGCGGGCATCCCGTTCCGCATGCCCGCCGGGCCCGAGCTCCCCACGCGGCTCGACGCCGTGCTCACCACGATCCACCTGCTGTTCACCACCGGCCACACCGCGCCCAGCGGCGAGGAGCTGACCAGGGACGACCGCACCGGGCACGCGCTCGACCTGGCCAGGCTGCTGGCGGCCCTGATGCCCGCCGAACGCGAGGTCAAAGGCCTGCTGGCCCTCCTGCTGGCCGGACACGCCCGCAGGGCGTCCCGCACCGACGCCGACGGGCGGCTGCTGACCCTCGCCGAGCAGGACCGCTCGGCCTGGGACGCCGCCGCCGTCGCCGAGGCCGACACCCTCGTCGTCCAGGCGATCAGCGGCGGTGATCCCGGCAGGTTCGCACTGCAGGCGGCCATCGCGACCCTGCACGCCTGCGCCCCCGTGTACGAACTCACCGACTGGCCGCAGATCCTGCGGCTCTATGACGTGCTGGCCACGGTGTGGCCGTCCCCCGTGGTGGCCCTGAACCGGGCGGTCGCCCTCGCCATGGTCGACGGGGCGGCTGCCGCGCTCGCCGAGATCGAGGCGCTGGAGTCCGGCGGCGCTCTTGCCGTCTACCCCTACCTGCCCTCGGTCAAGGCCGACCTGCTGGGCCGCCTCGGGCGCACGGCCGAGGCGGCGTCGGCCTACCGGCTGGCGATCTCGCTGACGGGCAACGCCGCCGAGCGCGCCTTCCTCGCCGCACGTCTGGCCGGGGGGCGATCAGCAGGTGCCCCACTGCACCCGGCCGACGTTGACCGTTCCCGGTAGGTTCCGTCGTGCCTGCCGGGGCACGCAGGTGACGTGGGCCCCACCTGCGGTGTAGACGTGCACGTCGTTCTTGCCGGGGTCGTGCACGCCGTTGTTCCAGACCGATCGGGAGTTGGGGCACACGATCCGGCGGCTGATCGGGGTGCCGCACACGGTGCCCGTGCCCTGCGTGCCGGTGTAGAAGCACACATAGCCAGGCGGGCAGTTGCCCCAGGCGGCCGTGGTGGCCGCCTGGGCGGGGGTGGTCAGGCCGAACGCGGTGAGGGCCGCGGCGGCGACGACGAGATGACGCATGAGGTCCCGCTTTCCCCGCGCCTCCGTTCAGCGCGGAACGCCGATGCTAGGCAGCCCGCGTTGGGCGGCCGTTGGCCCTCACCGCTGAACTAGGTCGCCCCTTGTCCTACATGAGCGGGCATGCTGTACGGCATGAGCGATACCTCCGCACGGCTGCTGGCTCTGCTGTCGTTGCTGCAGAGCCCACGCGAATGGCCGGGCAGCGAACTGGCCGAACGCCTTCAGGTCAGTGCCAGGACCGTACGGCGTGACATCGAACGGCTGCGCGAGCTCGGCTATCCGGTGCGGGCCACGATGGGCGTCGTGGGCGGCTACCGGCTGGAGGCGGGCAAGGCGATGCCGCCGCTGCTGCTGGACGACGAGGAGGCCGTGGCCATCGCGGTCGGCCTGCGGACCTCGGCCGGGCATCCGGTCGAAGGCATCGAGGAGGCGTCGGTGCGGGCGCTGGCCAAGCTGGAGCAGGTGCTCCCGGCCAGACTGCGGCACCGCGTCGGGGCGCTCGCCGCCGCCACCGTGCAGGTGCTGACCGGCTCGGGGCCCAGTGTCGACCCGCAGACCCTGACGACGATCGCGGCGGCCGTCGTCAACCGGGAACGGGTGCGATTCGGCTACCGGGCGGGCGACGGCGGTCGCAGCAGACGCCTGGCGGAGCCGTACCGGCTGGTGGCGGCCGGGCGGCGGTGGTACCTGCTGGCCTTCGACGACGAGCGGGCGGACTGGCGTATCTTCCGCGTCGACCGCATCGCCGATCTCACGGCCACGGGCGCCAGGTTCGCCCCGCGTGAGCTGCCCGAGCGGGACGCGGCGGCGATGTTCACCGCGAGGATGTACGCGCTGGCGCCCACCTATGCGATCGAGGCGCGGATCGCACTGCCCGCCGAGGAGGTGGTACGGCGGCTCGGGGCGTCGCCCGAGGAGGTCGAGGCGCTCGGCGAGGACAGCTGCGTGCTGCGCGGGCATGCCGACACGCTGGAGTGGCTGGCCACCCGGCTGCTCGGCCTCGGCTGCGACTTCACCGTGCACGAGCCGCCCGAGCTCCTCGCCCACCTGCGCGACCTCGCCGCCCGCGCCTCCAGGGCCGCCGGAGGCTGAGCGCTCACCCGCGCAGGGTCAGCGTGAAGACGCAGCCGTCGCCGTCGGGCCCGGGGGAGCGCAGCGTCAGCGTGCCGCCGTGCGCCTCGGCGACCTGTCTGGCGATCGCCAGGCCGAGCCCGCTGCCTGGTGTGTCGCGCGAGCCGCGCCAGAAGCGCCTGAAGACCTGCTCGTGCAGTGCGGGCGCGATGCCGGGCCCGTGGTCGGCGACCTCGACGCGCACACCCTGCGGCACGGCCTCGACGGTGACGGCGACGACCGAGCCGCCGGGCGCGTGCTTGACGGCGTTGCCGACCAGGTTGCCCAGGGCCCGCCGTACGCCCGGCTCGTCCACGGGGCAGGCGGCGCGCGCGGGGCCGCGCAGGGTGAGGGCGAGGCCGCGCGCCTCGGCGGCCGGGCCGCACTCGCGCAGGACGGAGGCGGCGACGGCCATCAGGTCGGCGGGGTCGCGCTCCAGCGTGCGCGCCCTGGCCCTGGCGTCGTGGAGCAGGTCCTCGATGGTCGCGTGCAGCCGTTCGATCGTGCGGTGCGTGCGCAGCAGGCCCTGCCGGTAGTCCTCCGCCGTGGGGGAGGGGTGGGCCAGCAGCACGTCGGTGCCCGTCATGAGCACCGACAGCGGGGTACGCAGCTCGTGGCCGGTCTCCTCGATCAGGCGTTCCTGGGCGCGTGCCGCCGCATCGAGCCGGTCGAGCATCGCGTCGAACCCCGCCGCCAGCGCCACCACCTCGGCCGGGCCCTTCGTCATGCCGATGCGCGGCCCGAGGTCGCCCGCCTGGATGTCGTCGGCCACGCCGCGCACCTGGTCGATCGGCCGCACCGCACGTCCAGCCCACCACCACGCCAGCGCCGCCGCCGCGGGCGCGAGGGCGAGCATCGTCCAGGTCACCCAGTCCGAGCGGTGCACGGTCGTGCTGGTCCTGGCGGCCTCGCCCGCGATCCGGGTGACGATCTCGCTCTCGGTCACCGAGACCACCCCGAACAGCAGCAGCGCCGGAACGTAGATGGCCCCGAACCCCAGCACGGCCAGCCGCACCCTGAGGCTCACGACGGCGCCCGCAGCCGGTATCCGGCGCCGGTCACGGTGGTGATGAGCGGCGGATCGCCGATCTTCCTGCGCAACCGGCTGAGGATCACCCGCACCGAGGTGGTGAACGGGTCGGCATGGGCGTCCCAGACGTGTTCGAGCAGCTCCTCGGCCGGCAGCACGCGACCGGGATGATGCATGAAGTAACGCAGCAGCGAGAACTCGCGCGCGGTGAGCCGCAGCTCGCGCCCGGCACGCCAGGCCCGGTGCGTGGCCAGCTCCAGTGTCAGCTCGCCCGCGCGCAGCGTCGAGTCGTGCTGCTCGCCCCGCCTGCCCAGGGCCCGCAACCTGGCCACCAGCTCGGCGAAGTGGAACGGCTTGACCAGGTAGTCGTCGGCCCCGGCGTCGAGCCCCGCCACCCGGTCGCCCACCGCGTCACGCGCGGTCAGCACCAGGCACCGGCGCGGCCTGCGCGGGCCGGACCCGTCGCCCATGGCGCGCAGCAGGTCGAGCCCGTCGCCGTCGGGCAGCCCCAGGTCGAGGCAGGCCACGTCGTAGTCGGTCGTGCGCAGCAACTCGTCGGCGGCGGCCCTGGTGCGGGCGACGTCGACGGCGTAGGACTCGTTGCGCAGGCCGAGCGCGAGCACGTCGGCCAGGTCGTCGTCGTCCTCGACCAGCAGCACACGCACGTGCTCACCCCGCCCTTCGCGCGACGCGCTCGCCCGCCGGGCCGGTCACGATCATGCGATCACCGTCGAACCTGACGCCGATGCCGGGCCCGGTGCCCGTCGGATCGCTGGGCAGGTAGCCGTCGCCGCCGCGGGCCAGCAGCAACGAGGGCGGCTTCGCCGGGGCCGAGACGGCCTGGACCGAGCCGCTCGCACTGACGGCGTACCAGGTGCGGACCGCACGGCCGCCCGCGGTCAGCACGACATAGGTGCGCGCCTCGCCGCCGGTGACGACCGTGCCCTCGACGGTCAGCGCCGAGATCGGCCCGAACGCGCGCTCCAGCCCGGCCCGCTCCTTGCGGCCTTCGTACGTCAGGCCGCCCAGCAGGTCGAGCACCCGGCGTTCGTGCGCCCGCAGCTCGGCCGCCGGGGTCGTGCGGGGCGGGAACAGGGCGGTGAGCGCGGCGCCGCCCGATGCCGCGATCGTCAGCCGCCCGTCGTCGGTCACGTCCACGGCGAAGGAACCTCCTGCCCCCATTGTGTAGGACCCGGCGACGGCCGGATCCGCGACGCCGCCGGACGCGCGGGGCGGCGGGGGCGGTGGCGTGCCCGCGACCAGGGCCGGTGCCACCGCCTTCAGCAGTTCCTCGGCGCTGACCTCACCTCCGTTGGAGGCGATGGCGACCACCTGCTCGCGTTCGGGCAGCCAGGCGACGACCGCATTGTGCCCGACCTCGTCGCCGCCGCCCGCCGTGGCCAGCACCGGCGTGCCGAACGCCGATCGGCCGTAGGCCACCCAGCCCGGTGTCTCGGCCTTGCCGTCGCCGAGGTCGCGGCCGGGTGTGGCGATCGCCTTCGTGGCGGCGGCCGAGACGACGCGCCCGGTGAACAGGGCATGGGTCCAGGCGGCCAGCTCCTCGGGCGTCATGGCCAGGCCGCCGTTGCCCTCCAGCGCCCAGTGCGGCCCGGCGAAGTCACCGGTACGGCCCGGCCTGCCGTCCTCGGAGTAGCCGATCGCCCGGGGCCCCCGTACGGCGGGCTCGCCGTTCCAGAAGGCGCCCGCCGTGCCGCGCAGCGTCGTGCCGGTCGTGTAGGCGCGGTAGCCGCTGCCGGACAGCCGTTCGACGACGAGGGCGAGCAGGGTGTACCCGGCGTTGGAGTAGGCGTAGCCCCGGCCGGGCCGGAACGCCAGCGGCAGCCCGCCGATCGCCTTGAGCGCGGCGTCCTCGCCGAGCGGGCGGTAGTCGTGGCCGTGGGAGCCGTCGAGCCCGCTGGTGTGCAGCAGCAGGTCGCGTACCCGGGCCTTGGAGACCGGGCCGCGCAGGCCGGGCAGCAGCCTGCCGACCTGGTCGTCGATCGACAGTCTGCCCGCGTCGGCCAGGCCGAAGATCGACGCGGCGGTGACCGCCTTGGTGATGGACCCGATCGCGAACACGGTCCGCGGCGTGTTCGGCCTTCCGCTCGCCCGGTCGGCCGCGCCGAACGCGGCCAGGCACTCCGTCCTGCCGTGCTTGGAGATCGCGATCGAGCCGCTGAATCCGACGGCGGCCCAGGCGGCGAAGCCGGCCTGCGTCGCGGGGGCGCATGCCGGGGGAGGGGAGGCACTCAGGGGGGTGGGGGGTGGGGTGGTGCATGCCGTGAGGGTCAGGGCGGCGAGGGTTGTGGCGGCCGTCGCCAGGTGGGGTCTGATCATGCACGGGAGCGTACGAATCAGCCCGCGAACGTGATGTGAACGGCGGCGGCCACGTGTCGCCCGCTGCGACGGGGGCTGGCGGCGTCGTCCTGCTCGCGCCCTTGAAAAGCCCCTCCACGCCCGACGAAAGCCCCTCCCGCGCCCGGCAGAAGACGTGATTTCCCCTCACTTCCCCGGCAATCTCGCCGACAAAAGCCGCACTTCGCCCGGCTCTTGGGTGAACCCCGGACGGCGGCACGACAGGAGAAGTACCGTCTGCGTCGTGACTACCCCACAGACCCGGCCGACCGGGACGAACGCCGTCAGAAAGCTACGCAAGATCGGCGGCGATGTGGTGGTCCTGACCGGGTTCGCCCTGTGCGTGCTGCTGGTCGTCGTGGTCTACGCGGGGGCCTTCGACGACCTGGTCGCACGGCACGGGCCGGCCGGTGCGGTGGGCGTCGTGCTCGGCGGGCCGCTGGTCGCCTCCGGCGGGCTGCTCGCCGCCGTCGCGGTACGCAAGGGGGCGGCGCATCGGCTCGTGCCGCGTGCGCTCTATGTGCTCGGCGGGCTGCTGGCCGCGCTGTCGCTGGCCTACACGCACTCGCTCACGCCGTAGGTGTGCGGCGCGAGGGCCGCACACCCGCCGTCACGGCGTCGTCAGTTCGGGCACTCGGGGCCCCACCTGACCCGGTAGACGTCGGCGCCCGGCGCGGCGAAGGTGCCCCTGCCCTCGTTCCAGCCGAAGTGCAGGCAACGCAGCAGCCTGCCGGTCCGGTCGTAGACGTAGACGTGGTCCTTGCCGTACTGCTCGTTGCCGTTGTTGTAGAAGGCCCTGGCGTTGTGGAAGCAGTTCAGGGTCACACTGGCATCGGTCTGGCAGATCTTGTTGTTGGCGGTGACGTCCGAGTAGAAGCAGACGTAACCGGCATTGCACGCCCACGCGGCGGCGGCCCCGGCCTGCGCTGGGGCGGCCAGAGCCGCGACCGCCATGACGGCGGCGGCGACGGACACGGCGAAACGACGCATGATCCTCCTCGGGGATCTCGATCGGTCGCCGCCGACGTTAGGCCGCCGCTGTTGGCCCGGCGTTGGCCCGCCGCTCGCGCGTGCTCACTGCCCGATGACGTAGCGGACCGTCGGCCCGGTCGTCCAGCCGCCGTCGACGGCGAGCTCGGCGCCGGTGACGTAGGAGGCCTCGTCCGACAGCAGGAAGCACACCGCCCCGACCAGCTCCTGCGGCAGTCCGACCCGGCCCATCGGCGTGTTGGGGTAGTTGCCCGCGCCCGGCTGGATCCCGGTGTCGGCGGTCATCGGCGTGTACGTCATTCCGGGATGCACCGAGTTGACGCGGATGTCGTCGGTGCCGAGCTCGACCGCGCCGATCTTCGTCAGGCCGCGCACCCCCCACTTGGAGGCGCCGTACCCCGCCGTCAGCGCCAGGCCGAACAGACCGGCGGCCGACGAGATGTTGACGATCGAGCCGCCTCCGGCCTTGCGCATCGGGCCGATCGCGGCCTGCATGCCGATGAAGACGCCGGTCAGGTTGATCTTGAGGACCAGCTCGAAGTGTTCGAGCGGCTCGTGCTCGATGAACTGACCGGTGGCGATGCCCGCATTGTTCACCAGGCCGGTCAGCGGGCCGTACGTCGCCTCGGCCAGGGCCACCGCGCTCGCCCACTGCTCGGGCGAGGTCACGTCGAGGTGGGTGTAGGTGCAGGCGTCGCCGAGCCCGGCGGCGGTGGCCTCGCCCTCCTGGTCGAGGACGTCGCCGATGACGACGCTGCCGCCCCTGCTCACGATGCCTTCGGCGAAGGCCGCGCCGAGGCCCCTGGCGCCGCCGCTGACCACGACGACCTTGCCTTCGAGTGTCAGGCCCGCGTTTGCGGCCATCGTGATGCTCCCTTGCCCGAGACGGTGATTCATCGTTCGTTTCCCGGGCCGTCCTCCCGTGCACTCTGCGGCGGGTCAAGAAATTGTCGGGTTGTGCGTATTCCTCCACAGAAGCCGGGCCCGCCGCTCCGTAACGTTCGTGCTGCCCGATCCACCCGGCAAGACCTCAAGGGAGTCGCAATGCGCAGGACCATAGCGGTAGCCGTACTCGCCGGTTCGCTCGCCTGGACCGGGATCGGCCTGGCTCCGGCCGCCCAGGCCGCCGGGACGTCGTCCGGCAACTGGGGCAAGTTCTTCTCCAGCGACAAGAAGGCCTACACCTACGGCAAGACGTTCAGCAGCGGCGGTTCGGTGCACACCAAGTGGCACGGCATCGACAAGCCCGGCGGCAAGCGCGCCTGGGTGTGGTTCGAGTACTACCAGAACGGCGGCTGGCACAAGTTCAACCGCGCCTGGGACGGCCACGCCACCAGCAGCTGGAGCGGCAAGGGCATCAAGAAGATCTACACCTTCACCTGCTGGGCCGGAAAGTTCGACAACTGCGGCCGCAAGTACCGCATCTACTAGGCCCTACCCCGGACCACGGCGACGGGCGGGAGGCACCCCGCCCGTCTGCCGAGTGCCTCACCCGCGGCGCAGGGCCGGACGGCGTCCCCAGGTGACCCAGCGCCACAGCCATTCGAGCGGGCCGAAGCGGAAGCGGCGCAGCCACAGGGTCGAGGCCCCCCACTGGGCGGCGAGCACCGCGCCCGCCAGGCCGAACACCGCGGCGTCCGGCCAGTCCTGGGGCGAGCCGTGCAGGCGGGCCGCCGTCAGCACCAGGACGCTGGCGCCCAGGTAGTTGGTCAGCCCCATCCGCCCGAGCGGCGCGAACACCGCCCTGAGCGCCACGCCGAACCGCGTCCGTAGTGCGATCAGCAGCACGCACACGTACACGCACCCGACCAGCAGCCCGGCCACCGAGCTCACCAGGCCGAGCCAGAGCGGAGGCTCGACGCGTGCCTGCCCCACGGCCTGCGCCCACAGCAGCGGCACGGCGGCCACCGCGCCCAGCCCGCCCACGACCGCGGGCCAGCGGCCGGGGGCGTCGAGCCGATCGGCCACCCCGAACCTGACCAGCGCCGAGCCCGCCAGGAACAGTGCGGGCGTCAGCGTGTACCCGCCGCCGCCCGACAGGACGAACGAGGCGACGCCCAGCGCCACGGCCAGCCAGGCCAGTGCCCACCGGGGCAGCCAGGTCGAGGGCAGCAGCACCACCAGCCCGACGATCGCGTAGACGGTCAGCACGTCGCCGCGCCACAGCAGGAACATGTGCGCCAGGCCGATCACCAGCAGCGCGCCCAGCCTGCGCAGCAGGATCAGCCGGGGCGAGCCGGTACGCGTGCCCGCCGACTCCAGCAGCAGCGAGAAGCCGATGCCGAACAGGAGGGCGAAGATCGGGAAGAACCTCTGCGCGACGAGCAGCGAGGTCCACCCGCCCACCTCGGCGAGTGTGACGGGCTCGGGGCGCAGGACGACGCCTCCCAGGTCGGCGATCGGCCTGACATTGGCCAGCAGAATTCCGCACAGCGCGAACCCCCGCACCACGTCGAGCGCGCCGATGCGCTGCCGTACGGGGGAGGGGGCCGGGCGGAGATGTTCGTCAAGGTGGGACATGGCGCTCATCCTGCGGCCGGGCGCCACCTGTGCGGCACGGGCCGAAAGCAGGGTTCCCGGCGGCTGCGACGGTACTTTCGGCCGGTTCTGCGCCGACGGGTGATCTCCCTAGCCTGTACGGCATGGCGGTAATGCGCAGGGCCGCGCTCGCGGCGCTCTTCGGTGCGGTGTCGGTGTTCTGGGCGGTCAGGGTCGGGCAGAGCTGGGGGCCGGCCTCCTGGGCGTTCGGCTGCGCGACGGGAGCCGTGGTGTGCGCGCTGACGCTGATCGGCGGCGTGCGGTGGCTGCCGGCGTTCCTGGTCGCGGGGGGCGCCGTACTGGTGTCCTGGCAGGCGGAGCTGCCCGCCGAGCCGGGGCCCGCGATGGTGCTCGGGCTCGGGGTGCTCACCGCGCGTGCGGCCGGTGGGCTGCCGTGGCGGCAGGTATGCGCGGTCGCCCTGGCCTGGCTGGTCGTGATCGTGGCCGGGCTGGCCACCTCGCCCTCCCCGGCGGGGCTGCCACCGGCGACGGCGCTGAACCTGCTCGCGCTGTTCGTCGCGCTCGGCGCCGGGCTCGTGCCCAGGCTGCTGGCGGCGCGGCGGCAGGTCGTCGCCGGGCGGATCCGCAGGGACGAACGGCTGCAACTGGCCAGGGAACTGCACGACGTCGTCGCCCACCACGTCACCGGCATCGTGCTGCAGTCGCAGGCCGCCCGGCTGCTGGCCAGGAAGCGCCCCGACGAGCTCGACGGCTCGCTGACCGGCATCGAGACCGCGGGCTCGCACGCCCTTTCGGCCATGCGCCGCCTCGTCGGCCTGCTGCGCGAGGACGGCGACGCGGCCCTCGCCACGCTCGACGCCGAACGGCTGGCCGACCTGGTCGCACGCTTCGAAGGGCCGCACGTACGGCTGAGCTCGCCCGACGAGGCGGACTGGCCGCCGGAGGTGCGCGCCACCGTGTACCGCGTCGTGCGGGAGTCGCTGACGAATGTGGCACGTCACGCCGGAGGCGCGGCGAGCGTCCACGTCACGGTCACCCGGGCGCACGACGCCCTCACCGTGGAGGTCGTCGACGACGGCGCCGCCGGGCGTGTGCGCAGGGGCGGGTACGGCCTGGCCGGGATGCGCGAGCGGCTGGAGGCACTGGGCGGGACCCTGCGCGCGGGCCCCGGGCAGGCGGGCGGCTGGGCCGTACTGGCGACCCTCCCGATCGGCGAGGTGCGGCGCTGATGGGGATCACCGTGCTGCTGGCCGATGATCAGGCGATGGTGCGGGCGAGTCTGCGCGTCATCCTGGAGGACCAGCCTGACATCGAGGTGGTCGGCGAGGCGGCCGACGGCAGGCGGGCCGTCGAGCTGGCCCGGGAGGTGCGGCCGGACGTGTGCCTGGTGGACGTCAGGATGCCCGGCCTGGACGGCGTGGAGGTGACGCGTGCGCTGGCCGGGCCGGGCGTGGCGGCGGAGGAGCGGCTGAGGGTGATCGTGGTGACGACGTTCGACCTGGACGAGTACGTCTACGGCGCACTGCGGGGCGGGGCGGCCGGGTTCGTGCTGAAGGACGCGGGGCCCGTGCTGCTGGTCGAGGCGGTGCGAGCGGCGCACGCCGGGCAGGCGTTGATCTCGCCGTCGGTCACCACACGCCTGCTGCGGCGTATCGCCGACTCCGGCCCGCCGGTCGTCCTGTCGCGACGGGAGCGCGAGGTGGTCGCGGCGATCGCACGCGGGCGGACGAACCGGGAGATCGCCGACGAGCTGTTCATCTCGCTGAGCACGGTCAAAGGCCATCTGACCGGTATCCAGGCCAAGCTCGGGGCGCGTAACCGGGTGGAGGTGGCGGCCTGGGCATTCCGCCGGAGAGGGTCAGGCGGGCTCGAATGACGAAATGCCCCCTATTTCGCGGGATTCCTGCCATCGATCGGCGAAGGGCGGCAAGCCCGGACACGGACCGCTACCGTACTGGGCTGGCACCACAGGAACGGCTCAGGGGGACGGAAATGGCACGACGCAAAGGGTTGATCACGGCCGTGGGGACGGCCGGGCTGCTGGTGGCCGGGTGCGGCCTGCTGCCGACGCCTCAGGCGGCGCCGCGTGAGACCGGGCGGGCGTCGCCGACCACCCCCGCGGTCGTGAAGTCCCCCGCCCCGTCGCAGTCCGGGTACGCCCTGCCGAAGGCCCCCTGTCGTGTGCTGGACGCCAGGACCAGGGCGAGCGTCGGCATGCGCAAGGCCGAGCGCGACAAGTACGACGTGGCCTGCAAGTGGACCAACGAGCCGGGCACGGCGCCGCCGTACCGGTTCCGGGATATGAAGATCACCTACGAGTCCGGCCTGCTGGGGACGGCGGGCACCGAGAGTGACGCCAAGATGGCCTTCGAGCGGATGCGTACGGGTGACTACCGCCAGCCCAGTGTGTTCGGCGGCGCGCCCTCGATCAAGGGGGCGATCAAGCAGGTCGGCTCGCTCAAGGTCGGACAGGACTACGACGAGGGCTACTACGTCTTCTATGTCTACAAGGTCGCCGAGGCCCGCCGTGGTGAGGGCAGGGCCGTGCTGCGCAAGGCGAACGTCGTCGTCACCATCACCGCGAGCGGCGCCGACATCCCGGGCCACCGGGTACGCGACGGCAAGCCCATCGGCAACGCCACCGTCCAAGGCATGATCGACAAGGTGGCCGACCAGGCGCTGGCCGCCTTGACAAGCTAACGGCGTTAGCCGCATGCTGTGGCTAACGCCGTTAGCTGAGTCGTGGAGGACACATGGCCCTGACCGTGCGCATCGCCTGGGGTGTGGCGGCCGTCCTCCTGGTGGCCTTCGCCGCCTTCGAGTCGCTCAAGTACGGCCTGCCCACGACGGCATCGGCCCTGCTCCTCTTCATCGCGCCCGGCCTGCTGCCGCGCGTGCGAGCGGCCCACCTCGCCTGGCTCCCGTTCGCGCTGGCCGTCCTCTACGCCTTCGGCCCGGTCGACTGGCCACCGCTGTTCACCGCGGCACTCGGCTGGCTGGCACGCATCGCCGCCGACCGCACGCTGGGGGTGGAGCGGCCCCGCCCGATGGGCGATACCTGAGGTATTGGATTGACTACTCGGTACGGGGCGGTCCTACCGCCTCATGGAACTAGGGGAATGGGGTGCTCTCGGAGGCACCTAGTCGAACTCCCCGTCCTTGACTCCGCCAATGAATGCCACCCACTCGGCACGTGTGAAGACGAGTGCTGGACGACCGGGGTTCTTGCTGTCACGAACGGCGACAAGGCCACGAAGGCTAGCGACCTCCACGCACTGGCCACCGTTGTTGCCGCTGTGAGAACTCTTCTTCCATGTGGCCGTGGAGAGATCCACGGGAGTCAGGTCTGCTGAGTCCATTGGTGTACGGCTTCCTTGATCATTTTGAGCGATTCGCCTGGACGATACGCCTCTGATCGAAGTCTGTCATATCGACTCCAGATCAGCGACACGAGTTCCGTCTCCGCTGACACGTCTGCCGAACCTGCAGAGTCGATGGAGACTGTGGTCGGTCCGGCGAGCTCCGCAATCGTGAAGGCCGACATCAACCCGTCTGTGCATGGCATGTCAACGGGTACGAGCTGGACCGTTATGCTGCGTCGCTCCGCGATCAGGAGCACGTACTCCAGTTGCTCACGCATGACTGCGGCTCCGCCGATGGGGCGGCGTATTGCCCACTCGTCGATCAGGAACCACAGCTCGGGGGGTGGGTCCACCTCCAGTATCAGAGTGCGACGCATTCGAGCCTGTACCTGCTCCTCTACTACGTCTTCGGGTGTGGTCAGATGGCCACGAAACACCGCGCGGGCGTAGTTCTCGGTCTGTAGTAGCCCTGGAATCAGTAGCGGGTCCCAACTGCGAAGCACATGAGCACGGGGTTCGATCGCCTCTGACCATTCGATATACCAACCTGGCCCGGCAGGCGACGCAATAGTCTGACTGAGCCGGGTCAAGAGGTCGCCCGATCCAAGAACCTCGTCAAAGCGGGCCGCAAGCTCTGGCTTCGGCGTTCTATTGCCCAGTTCGATATGTCCGATATAAGACGGCGACACATCTACTCGGGCACCGAGCCGCCTCTGAGAGAGCCGTGCCTGTCTGCGGAGCCTTGCAAGCTCACGCCCGAATCTTTCAAGCGGAGTCAGGCGTTCGTCACGGGCGCTATCCATGCTCTCCTCGCGTTGTATCCGCTGCCTCTACCGCTGCCGACTAGTTGATGACAAGACGCCTACAGCTCAGAAGGATTCTGTCGTCGAACTGTCGGTCAATGCGCCTGTATCCAGAGCTTATCTGGCGGCAATCTGTTAGTCACGGAATCGGCTGTAGATATCTCGACAGAGCGCCCACGAAAGCGAAGTGATCACGACAGGGCTATTTGGACCCGTAGTTAAACAGTTGGACCCGCACCAGTGGATGGTGACGGGTCCGCGATCAGGAATAGGAGTCCTGACCCATGAGAAATCGTAGAGCGCCCTTGACGGGTGTTGAGCCAGAGATGATCCGTCTAGTCCGCCTGGCGTGGCTGGTGGCGGCTCTGGATGGGCGCGCTTCGCTGCGGTTTGCGGAGGGGCTGACATGAGCGCGCTCTTGCTGAGGATCGCACTTCCGGGTGAGCGGTGGGCGGTTGGTGTCGCTCGGCGGGCTGCTGCGGGGGCGCTGGCCGGTGTGGCTGTCCGGGCTGAGGTGATCGAGCTGATGGTGTCCGAACTCATCACGAACGCGGTTCTTCACTCGAAGTCGGGCAAGCCCGGCCGTCTGTTCGCGCTGGATGTGACGCTGGATGTGGAGGAGCCGGAGCCGGGATCAGTGGCGGGGCCGACTTCGAGTCAGGTGTGGGTGAGGGTGTCCGACGCGGGTGGCAGGGCGGTCCCGGTGGTGTCACCGGTCCTGCCGGGGCAGGACGCGGAAGGGGGCCGTGGTCTGTGGCTGGTACAGCAGTTCAGCGCCGAGTGGGGCGTTGAGCAGGAAGAAGAGGGCGGCGGGTGCCATGTCTGGTTCCGCGTGCCCGCGTTCGGGCCTGGTGGGCTCATGCCCTGCCCGGCGATGAAGACCACGGGGTGAGTTTCGTGGTGCATCGTCTGGAGCCCATCGCGACGCTGTCGTGCCGGTGTGGCGCTGGTGAGGGGTGCCGGGCACCGGGGGCGGAAGGGGGCATGTCGTGAGCGGTGGTGGCCCTAGGTGGCTGGTGGAGCAACTGCCGCATGGGGCGGGTGCTCTGCCGTGAACGCGCTCATGGTGAGGGTGAGCGCGGATGCGCCGGATCACGTGCGTTTGTACGTGGAGGGGCAACCGCGTACCAATGTGGCGCTGCTGTACGTCACGGCGTGGGCGTGGTTCCTGACCGGGGTGCGGTCGGGTGCGTACGAGCCGGATCGTACTGCGGACGGGCGGGTGCGCCTCGTGATCGCCGATGTGCGCCGGGTGGTGGAGGTGGAGGAGAAGGAGTGGGAGGCGTTCGTGTCCCGTGTGACGCGCGGGGACTTCGACGGCCTGCTGGGTGGGCGGCCGGTTGTTCGGCAGCGTGCTCCGGGTTCGCGGATGTGACCTTGAACCGGTGCAGCGGCGTGGGAGAGACGTCCTGCCCCGCGATCGAGGCCGGGGAGACCGGCTACCTGCTCAAGGACTCCTCGCGCGAGGAACGCCGCGCGGCGCGCGGGCGGCGTCCAGGGGCGAGAGTGTGCTGGCGGCCATGCTCGTGCACCGCGTGGAAGCGCCCGCGCCGCATCTGCTCGGCCCCCCCGCGAGCTGGAGGGGCTCGGACTCGCGGCGACAGGGCACACCGACCGCGAGGCCGTCGTCACCGAGGCCTTCCACCAGGGACGCTCGCTCTGTTCCACGCGGCCGCAAGCCTCACGGTCATCACACCGGTGATGCCTTTCGTGGGTGAGGAGGTAGCATGGGAGGGTCCTGTTGTCTCCGATAGAGGTGGACGTTGCGCATCTGAGGTTCGCGAACACCCCGCGGCTTTCGTCACGATGTTGATGCTCGTGGCTCCGCGTGGATGCGACCTCGGTGCTGTGAATCGCCCCTCTGTCCGTGGGCGGACGCACCCTTCTGTTCCGGCTCGGTCGCCGCGCGGTGCTCGCATACGACGCTCCTGATCATCACGTATGCGACTGCGAGGATCTTCATGGCCCATCCCATCACCCAAGGCCCGTCCCTGACGTGCTCGGCGCTGTCCTTCGCCTGGCCGGACGGCACGCCGCTGTTCGAGGAGCTCTCGCTCGGCCTCGGCAAGGGCCGTACCGGGCTCGTCGGTGTCAACGGCAGCGGCAAGTCCACCCTGTTGCGCCTGCTCGCGGGCGAGCTCACCCCGGCGCGGGGCTCGGTGAGCGTCGGCGGCAGCCTCGGCTACCTGCCGCAGAACGTCACCCTCGACACCGGCCTGCGTGTGGAGGAGGCGCTCGGCATCGCCGGACGCAGGGCCGCCCTGCGCGCCATCGAGAGCGGCGACGTCGCAGAGGAGCACTACGAGGTCATCGGCGACGCCTGGGACGTCGAGGAGCGCGCCGCGGCGACGCTCGGCGCGCTCGGGCTCGGCGACGTGGGCCTCGACCGGACCGTGGGGCAGATGTCGGGCGGCGAGACCGTGCTGCTGCGCCTGGCCGCCGTCCTGTTGCGCAGGCCCGATGTGCTGCTGCTGGACGAGCCGACCAACAACCTCGACCTGTTCGCCAGGCGCAGGCTGTACGAGGCGGTCGACGCCTGGCGCTCGGGTGTGCTCGTCGTCGTCAGCCACGACCGCGACCTGCTGGAGCGCGTGGACCGCATCGCCGATCTGCGCTCGGGCTCGGTCACCCTGTACGGAGGCGGCTGGTCGGCCTACGAAAGCGCGCTCGCCACCCAGCAGGAGGCCGCGGGCCGGATGCTCCGCGTCGCCGACGCGGACGTGCGCAGGCAGAAACGCGAGCTGGAGGAGGCGCAGATCAAGGTGGCCCGCCGGGCCCGCCACAGCAAGAAGATGGACGCCCAGCGCCGTGCCCCCCGCATCGTCGCGGGCGAGCGCAAACGCTCGGCGCAGGAGTCGGGCGACAAACTGCGCCTGCTGCACGAGGAACGCCTGCGCGAGGCCAGGCAGCGCCGCGAGGAGGCGGCCGACGCTGTGCGCGACGACGCCGAGATCCGGGTCGACCTCCCGCACACCGCCGTGCCCGCGGGCCGTACCGTGCTCACCCTGCGCGGCCTGCGGCCCAGGTACGGCAGGCTGGCCGAGGGCGAGCTTGAGGTGCGCGGGCCCGAGCGGATCGCGCTGGTCGGGCGTAACGGGGCGGGCAAGACGTCGCTGCTGCGTACGCTGACCGGCGAGCTGGAGCCGCTGGCGGGCGAGGCCAGGACGCATGTGCCGGCGAGGTTCCTGCCGCAGCGCCTGGACGTGCTCGACGACGGGCTGAGCGTGGCGGCCAATGTCGCCGCCCATGCGCCGGGTGTGGAGGCCAACCGGATCAGGGCGCAGCTGGCGCGCTTCCTGTTCAAGGGGGCGCGGGCCGACCAGCTCGTGGGCACGCTGTCCGGCGGCGAGCGCTTCCGTGCCGCGCTCGCCGCGACGATGCTGGCCGAGCCCGCACCGCAGCTGCTCATCCTGGACGAGCCGACGAACAACCTCGACCTGTCGGGCGTCCGCCAGTTGCGCGGCGCGCTCGACGGCTTCGAGGGCGCCCTGCTGGTGGCCGCGCACGACCTGCCGTTCCTGGAGTCGATCGGTGTCACCCGATGGCTGGTGCTCGGCGAGGAGCTCCAGGAGAGCAGTGCGGACGAGGTACGCCTGCTGCTGGAGGAGCAGCGGTCAGGCTGAGCCGGGCAGCGCCTTGGCGGCCAGGGCGTTGAGCAGGTCGACCTGGCGGTCGGGGGGGATGAGGGCGAGGTTCGGTTCGAACTGCAGCTCGTCCGCCCCGACCTCGGCCGCGGCCCGCAGATCGGCGAGCGCGGAGGACACGAACTCCTCCGCCGTGGTGTCAGGACCCTCGTACGGGTGCCCGATCCGCAGCACGACCGGGCCCTTGCCTCCGGCTTCGCGGTACCAGCCGATCTCGCGCGCACTGGTCTCCCAGTCGCGTACCGCGCTGATCAGCCCGTCGCCGATCCGCGCGGCGCGTTCGACGGCGGGCCTGGCGAGTGCGCCGATGAGGAGCGGCAGCTCGCCGAGCGGCTTGGGGCCGACGGTGGAGATCGGCAGCGGGTAGTACGGGCCGTCGTGCCGCACCGGGTCGGGACCGAGGCAGGCGCGCAGGGCGGCGACGTAGTCCTCGAACCCGGCCCCTCTACGGGACAGCGGCACGCCGGTCGCCTCGAACTCCTCGGGCAGCCAGCCCTGCCCGATCCCCGCGTCCAGCCGCCCTCCGGACAGCCGATCGATCGTGCTCAGCCGTCTGGCCAGCACGATCGGCGGCTGGAACAGCGCGTTGACGACGCCGGTGCACAGCCGTACGCGGGTGGTGAGCGCCGCCACCCAGGTCAGGGTCTCCAGCGCGTCCCAGACGTAGGTCTCGGGCAGGCCCATCTCGTTCGTCCAGCCGGGCCCGGCGGGCAGCAGCAGCCGTTCGGAGACCGACACGCTGTGCAGGCCCAGGCGGTCGGCCGCCCTGGCGACGGTCGCGATGGCCTCGGGGCCGGCGTACGGGCCCTGGTTGGGCAGGGCGACACCTATGCGGATGTGGTTCACGGTCATCTCTCACTCTCCTGCGACGGGCTTCGCGTCGTGTCGTCAGGAGGTCGGAGCGGTGACGCCGTTCTCGACATACGATCCGAGCAGGCGTCCGGCCCGACGGGCGAGCGGGCACAGCAGTCGCTCGTTCACCGCGGTCAGGTGGTGCACCCGGCGGTGGTGCACCGAGATCATGCCCAGCAGTCTGCCGTGCTCGTCGGCCAGCGGTGTGGACTGCACACTGCGCACGCCCGCATCCAGGAGCACCCGCCGTGCCTGACTGCCCGCCAGCGACGGGTCGTAGGCGACGTCCTGCACGGTTGTCGAGCGGCCCGAGGCCAGTGCCCTTCCGCAGACCGACGCGCCGCCCGCGCCGACGACGTCGAAGAAGCGCAGGAACGGCTCGGCGAACCCCCTGTGCGCACTCATGCGCAGGCCGTCGACGGAGCTGTCGAAGAGCTGGACATTGCCCATGTCGGCGTCGAGGAGCTCGATGGCGGCGTCCAGGGCGCTCTCCAGCACGCGGGCACGCCTGATGCCCGGCAGACCGAGGCCGGGATGAAGGAAGGCTTGCACTGCTGATTGTCGGATGTATTCCATTATGTCCCATCGTGCCAGTGCGGGAGCCGGGGCCGCGACGGGGGATCGGCCGGAGGGAAAGGAAATGGAGTTGCCCCGGGCGAAGGTCGCTGTCAGGGTCTCTGCCATGCCCGTCTACGCAGCTCACGACGCGACCGTTCTGGCCTACCGGGAGGCGGGGGAGGGGCCCGAGCTGGTCTGCCTGCCGGGCGGGCCGATGCAGGACTGCGCCTACCTCGGCGACCTGGGCGGGCTCTCGGCGCGACGGCGGCTCGTCCTGGCCGACCCCCGGGGCACGGGCGGCTCGGCCGTACCCGCCGACGTCTCCTCCTACCGCTGCGACCGGCAGGTCGACGACGTCGAGGCGCTGCGTGTGCACCTGGGGCTCGAACGCCTCGACCTGCTGGGCCACTCGGCGGGCGCCAACCTGGCCGTCTCCTACGCCGCCAGGTACCCCGGCCGGGTGCGCACGCTGGTCCTCGCGACGCCCAGCACGGTGGCCGTGGGCATCGCGACCACCGCCGAGGCCAGACTGCGGGTGGCCCGCACCCGCCAGGGCGAGACCTGGTACGGCCCCGCGTACGCCGCGCTTGAGGACCTCGTCGCGGGAAAGGGCGGCCCGCACAGCCGCGAGGCCATCGCGCCGTTCTACTACGCCCGATGGGACGCGGCCACCCAGGCTTACGACAGCGGCCAGGACGCCCACCGCAACGACGAGGCCGCGGCCCTCTTCGCCGCCGAAGGCGCCTTCGACCCGGCGGCCCTGCGGGAGGCGCTGGCCGCCTTCGGCGGGCGGGTGCTGCTGGTGGCCGGGCAGGTCGACCTCAACAGCCCGCCGTCGGTGGTGCGTGAGTACGCCGGGCTGTTCGCGGGGGCGCACTACGCCGAACAGCCGGGCGCCGGGCACTTCCCCTGGCACGACGACGCCGCACGCTTCGCGGGGACGATCGAGACATTCCTGGCGTAGGCGCTTCCGGGGGCAAGTCCTTGTGCGGATGCTCAAGAAGCAGTCAGCAGCCCCGACTTGGTCAGGGTGACGAGTCGCCCGGCCCGTTGGAGCGACATGTGTTCGCCGACCCACGCCGCCGCGTTCATCAGGGCGAACACGTCGGCTCCCGTCACGTCCTGGCGCAGTGCGCCCGCCGTCAGTTGCAGTGGATGAGCTCCTTCTTGACGGAGTAGCCGCCCGTCTGCACCCGCTCGGGCGCCTCGACGCTGCCGACGACGTCGATGCAGGCCCGCCCGCCCGCCGGGGCCTTCACCCGTACGGGGCCCGCGTAGGAGTGGTAGTAGGAGGTGTAGCCGTCGGACTGGCCCGCCGAGCCGTCGCTGCGGGCGATGTGCACGGTGATTCTCGTCGCCGCGCCGACCCACTCGGGGATCGGCCTGGTGATGGCGCAGTTCATCTTCGTCTTCGCCGAGTAGTACACCGTGAGGTGGCCGCCCACCTTCGGCCCCTGGCCCCGTCGCGCACCCGGGGTGGTGAGCAGGGGGTAGACGCCGATCTTGGCGTACCCGGCGCCGCACGTCCCCGCCGCCGCCGTGCCCGCGCTCGCCGGTGAGGCGGTCGAGAGCAGGCCGCAGCCCAGGGTGATGGCCGTCAGGGCGGCGGCCGTCCGATTCGCTGAACGCACGTGTGTTCCTTCCTGTCGCGGGGCGCGGCCGGCCGCGAGGAAGGTCGTGGGCGGACGCGCTGACGCTGGTGAGGATGGCAGGACGTGCTGTCGCGGATCTGTCGGACCCGGGGGCCGATCAGTGACGGTGCGCGCGCTTCTTCCCCTTGTGCCGCTTGCCCGCCTTTCCGGATTTGTCGGATTTGTCGGGCGGGATGGCCGCCTCGCGGCGCTGCGGGGACAGCAGGCCCGCGTTCTGCTCGACGGTCATCGGAGTGCCCAGCATGTCCGTGCGCGGCAGCGGAACGGGAGCCGAAGGCACGCTCCCGGGCGCCGTGGCCGCCGGGGCGCGGCCGGGCATGGGCAGCCCGGTGAGCGCGGCGCCCGCCAGCACGACGGCCAGCGCGGTCACCAGCCTCGTCGTACGCCGGGGACCACCCGGAGCCCGGTGCCGGTGCCGATGCCGCCCGGCGGCACGCGGCGCCGGGGACACATCGGGAGCGGGCGCGACGGGCACGGGTGTGGGCAGGTCGTGTGAGACGCGGTGCAGCAGGTCGCAGGCGGTGGCGGCGTCCAGGCGCAGGGCGGGGTCCTTGCGCAGCAGCCCGGTGATGACCGGCTCCAGGGGCCCGGCGTTGCGCGGCGGCGGCGGATCGGTCGAGACGATGGCGGCCATGACGGCCATCGGACTGCTGTGCCCGAACGGCGGCCGGGCCTCGACGGCCGTGTAGAGGGTGGCGCCGAGCGACCACAGGTCACCCTGCGGCGTGGCGGGCTGCCCTCCGGCCCGCTCGGGCGCGATGTAGGCGGGCGTGCCGACGACCATGCCGTCGCGCAGCAGGTGGTCGTGCCCGCCGGTCTCGGTGGCGTCGGCCGCGAGCCCGAAGTCGGTCAGCACGGCCTCGGGCCGCCCTCCGGCGATGTCGCCGCTGATGAGGATGTTGGCTGGTTTGATGTCGCGGTGCAGGACGCCCGCCGCGTGCGCGGCCCGCAGGGCGTCGAGCACCTGGGCGCCGACATGTGCGGCGGTCGCGGGCTCCAGCGGCCCCTCGGCGGCGATGACGTCGGCCAGACTGCGCGAGGGCACCAGCTCCAGCACGATCCAGGGCCGCTGCCCCGTGAGCAGGACGTCGTGCACGGCGGCGATGTGCGGATGCCGTAACCTGGCCGCCAGCCTGGCCTCACGCAGCACCCGCTCGACGGCGTCGGCATGCTCGGCGGGCGAGAGCCGTACCGGCAGGATCAGCTCCTTGATGGCCACCTCGCGGTCGAGGAGCTCGTCCCTGGCCCGCCACACCGCGCCCATCCCGCCCCGCCCCAGCTCGCCCAGCAGGCGATAGCGCCCGGCGACAGCCTGCCCCTCGTGCGGCGGGGAGAGGTCGGGCGGCGGGGAGGACATGGGCGCGTACCTACCCGCTGCGGGCCTGCTCAAGCCCGTGACCGGTCGCCGGGCAGCTCATCCCGTTTATCCGGCTCTGTCGTTTGGGCGGTGGTTTGCTACGGTTCCGGGGCGGATCGTGATCGCGGGGGAAACGATCGCGGGGGGTGGCTCGTTGTTGAGCACACACCTTTCACTACCATCCCCTGGCATTCTGACAAGGATCATCGGTGCTTGAGATTCACGACGTACAGAAGAGGTACGGGGACAAGCTCGCCCTGGACGCGGTGAGTTTCGCCGTGGCGAGTGGCGAGATGTTCGGCTTCGTGGGAGCCAACGGCGCGGGCAAGACCACCACGATGCGCATCGTGATGGGGGTACTCTCCCCGGACGCCGGAAGCGTCACCTGGGACGGCGCGCCGATCGGCTTCGAGGACAGGCGCAGGTTCGGCTACATGCCCGAAGAGCGCGGCCTGTATCAGAAGATGAAGGTCGCCGAGCAGATCGTCTACTTCGGCAGGCTGCACGGCCTGGACGCCCCGGCCGCGGCCAAGGCGGCGGACGAGCTGATCGGCAGGCTCGGCCTGGGCGAGCGCAGGGGCGACGCGGTCGAGGCGCTGTCGCTGGGCAACCAGCAGCGCGTTCAGCTCGCCGTCGCACTCGTGCACACGCCGATCGCCCTGGTGCTCGACGAGCCCTTCTCCGGCCTCGACCCGATCGCGGTCGACGCGCTGGCCGAGGTGCTGGAGGAGCGGTCCAGGTCGGGCGTGCCGGTGATCTTCTCCAGCCATCAGCTTGAGCTGGTCGAGCGGATGTGCGACTCGGTCGGCATCATCTCGGCCGGGCGCATGGTCGCCTCGGGCACGGTCGAGGAGCTGCGCGGGCGCGGCAGCCGCGTGTTGCGCGTGGTCGTACGCGGGGCGCGTGACGAGGGCGGGTGGGCCGGGGGCCTGCCGGTCAGCGTCGAGGGCGAGCGCCAGGTGCTGGTCACCACCGAGGGCGACGAGCAGGCCATCCTGCGCGCCGCGCTGCAGGCCGGAGAGGTCGAACACTTCGGCTGGGACCAGCCGACCCTTACCAAGATCTTCAGAGAGGCCGTGGCATGAAGGGGCTCTGGCTCGTGGCCCGCAGGGAGATCGCGGTCAGGATCGCCACCAAGGGCTTCCTGATCAGCCTGGCCGTCAGCGCGCTGCTGGTGGCGGCGCTGGCCTTCCTGCCCAAGGTGTTCGCCGGGCCCGACGCCTACGAGGTCGGCCTGGTCGGCTCGGCCCAGCCGGTCGAGGGCCTGACCTTCACGCCGTACCCGGACGAGGCGGCGGCCAGGCAGGCCGTGCTCGACGACAAGGTCGACGCCGTGCTCATCGCGCCCGACCGCGTGCTGAGCGGCGGCGAGCTCGAACAGCGCCTGCACCTGCTGCTGGAGAACGCCAACCAGAGCAGGCAGCTGCAGGCGTCCGGCGTGACGCTGACGCCGCTGAACGTGCGGACGCTCGACCCCGACGCCCGCTACGAGGGGGTCCGCTCGGGTCTGGCCAGTGTGCTGGTGCTGCTGCTGTTCTTCCAGCTGATCTTCTCCGCGATGTACGTGGCGATGGGCGTGGTCGAGGAGAAGGGCAGCAGGATCGTCGAACTGCTGCTCACCTCGGTACGGCCGTGGCAGCTGCTCGGCGGCAAGATCGTCGGTCTGGGCATCCTGGGCCTGGTCAACCTGGTGGTCGTGCTGGCCGCCGGTCTGGGCGCCGCGTTCGCCAGCGGCCTGGCCTCCGACCTGCCGCCCGGTATGACGGGCATCGTGGTGAGCACGGTGGTGTGGTTCCTGCTGGGATACGCCTTCTTCTCGGCGCTCGCGGCGGCCTTCGGGTCGCTGGTGTCGCGGCAGGAGGAGCTCAACAGTGTGCTGACGCCGATGACGATGACGCTCATGATCACGTACCTGACGTCGTTCTACGCCGCGGCCGAGCCCGGCAGTTCGGTGGCCAGGATCATGTCGCTGATCCCGCCGTTCTCCTCGATGGTGATGCCCGTGCGCACCGCCGCCTCTCCCGTGCCGCTGTGGGAGAGCGCGCTCGCGGCCGGGCTGATGGCGCTCGCCGTGGCCGGTGTGCTGCTGCTGGGCGCGCGTATCTACCAGGGCGCCGTCCTGCGTACGGGCGCCAGGGTGAAGCTCGGCGAGGTCCTGCGCGCCCGAGGCCGCCAGGCGGGCTGAGGCGCAAGGCCCGGCAGGGTCCGGCGGGTGCGCGCCGAGCGAGCGCCACCCGCCGGGCTCGGACATGCACCAGGATGACCCGCATGTACCTGATCTACCGCTCCTGGGCGGCCGGCCTCCTCGGCAAGACCGTACGGCGTCTGCCCGATCCCACCGTGCTGGCCTGGCTCGGCCGCGTCTGGGACGAGGACGGCACGGAGTGCCTGCAACGGGAGTTCGGCTTCGACGTATTCGGGCTTGATCAGCTCATCGACCACGAGGGCCCTGTGCCGCAGGACATGACCGATCTGCTCTCGCTGGCCAGGACCTGCCTGCTGGACGTCGAACAGTGCAACGGCGACGCCCACAGCCTGCGTGTCCTGGTCAGTGGCATCGATCACGAGATCGCCTACTACCTGCTCGACGACGACGTCGTCACCCGGGAGCCGTGGCGGTGGGCCTTCGCCCTGCACGAGGGGCCGCTGCCGGACGTGACCACCGCGGACGCGCGGGCTTTCGCGTCGCCGGTGCCGGCCTGGAGCCTGGGCGAGCGCGTGACACAGGAGGAGCGCTGGCCGTAGGCGGCGAGGCGGCGCGTGAAGAGGCCGAGACGCGTGCGCTGCCGCCCGGACGTGAGGGTTCGGTGGTGCGGGTCGGCGAGCACAGCGCGCAGTTGCTGCTGCGGGACCAGTACCTCGGTCACGAGCAGTGGTTCCTCTTCGACGACGTGTGGGCCGAAGCCCATCCCGTGCTCGCCACCTCGCTCATCTGGTTCGCCTTCCACTGGGATCCGTTGTGCGCGAGGGAGGGCCGGACGGTGACCGTGGAAAGTCGCTGGGGGAGATCGTGCTGCGCGTTCATCAGCCGGCCACCGGCCTGTGCGTGTTCGACGAGTTGTACGTCGCGGCCTCGCCCAGGGCCAGGGAGGTCGCCGAGTCGCTCGGCAGGCGGGTTCGCGACGACCTGCTCCTCACGGGCGTCACGCATGCGGCCAACTGGGTGACGTACAGGGAGAAGCACACCAGGAGCTTCTTCGCCGGGCTCGGCCTCCCCGACCGCTCGGGACGGAGCTCGGCCTACGTGCCGCTCGACCGCACGCCCGCCCACAACCAAAACGATGGCGATCGCGTCTAAGCACGCATGAACGGGGAGCCATTACGGCTGGGGCAGTACTGGATGGCCGGTCGGCTGGGCGCCGGTGGGCAGGGCGTGGTGTACGAAGCCTACGACGAGGCGGGCAACCGGGTCGCGGTGAAGGTGCTGCACGCCTACCTGCCGGGGGACTCGACCCTGCGGCGGCGCTTCCTCCGGGAGGTGGGCGCGGCCCAGCGGGTGGCGTCGTTCTGCACGGCGCGGATCATCGGGCACGACCTGGAGGCGGAGCGGCCGTACCTGGTGACGGAGTTCGTGCCGGGGCCGAGCCTGCGCCGGGCGGCGCCGTTCGGGGGCGACGACCTGCACCGGCTGGCGCTCGGGGTGGCGACGGCGCTGGCCGCCATCCACCAGGCGGGTGTCGTGCACCGCGACCTGAAGCCGGAGAACGTGCTGCTCGGCCCGGACGGCCCCCGGGTGATCGACTTCGGGATCGCCAGGGCCGCGGGGCTGTCGATGACGTCGAGCGGCGAGCTGACCGGCACGCCGATGTACATGGCGCCCGAGGTGTTCGACGGCGGGAGCGCGCAGGCTCCGGCCGATGTGTTCGCCTGGGGCGCCCTGGTGTGTTTCGCCGCCACCGGCCTCGACCTGTTCCGCGCGCCGACCACGGTCGCGGTGATCCACCGGCTGCTCACCGAACAGCCGGACCTGTCGATGCTGGCCGAGCCGCTGCGCTCGCTGGTCGCCTCGGCGCTGGACAAGGACCCGGCGGCCAGGCCGACCGCGCCCGGCCTGCTGACCGCGCTGCTCGCGGCGGGGCACGGGGACACCTCGCGGTCCGGGTACGGCCCCGCGATGGCCGAAGGGGCCAGGGCCGCCGCCGCCGTGCTGCCGCCGCGCGATCTCGCGCCGCCGCCCGCGCTCGGCCAGGTGGCCGAGCACTTCTACGCGGCCCTGCCCCCGAACGAGCGCCAGATCGCACGCCAGGTCCTGCTGCGCCTGGTCGACGTGCGCGAGGGCGAGGAGTCGGCACGCCGTACCCGGGTGGAGGAGCTCGCCGGGGACGGGCCTGACACCGAGCGGGTCCTGGCCGGGCTGGAACGCGCGGGGCTGGTCGAACGGGAGGGCGAGGCCGTCACGATGGGGCGTGCCGCGCTGCTGCGCGCGTGGCCCCGGCTGCACGAATGGGTGGCGGGCGACCGGGACGCGCTGGCCCGCCATCGCAGGCTGGGCGAGGCGGCACACCGCTGGCAGGGGCACGGGCGTCACCCCGAGGACCTCCTGCACGGCACCGCCCTGCGCGAGACGCTCGGCTGGGCGCCGTCGGCACCCGAGCACCTGACGCTCAACGGCGTCGAGGCCGCCTTCGTCCAGGCCAGTGTGCAGCGGGCGGCCCGTGCCGGCGTGCGGCGCAGGCTGGTGACGGGCGGCGTGGCGGTGCTGCTGGTCGCGGCGCTGGCGGCGGGCCTGGTGGCCTGGCAGCAGGCCGGGCTCAGCCGCGACAGCGACAGGCGGCTGGCCGACCAGCAGGCCCAGCAGCGGGCCAGGTCGATGGCGGCGCGCGCCGAGTCGCTGCGCGAGTCCGAGCCGGCCAGGGCGATGGCGCTGAGCGTGGCCGCCTACCGCATGGCGGACGTGCCCGAGTCCAGGTCGGCGGTGCTCGGCTCGCTCACCCAGCCGCAGCAGCACACCTTCAGGGACCCCCGCCTGACCAACACCGGCAGGGCGCTCAGCCGCGACGGCGCGCTGCTGGTGAGCGCCGGTGCCGACGAGGTCAGTGTGCACCGGGTGGCCGACGGCGTACGCACGCGGCACTTCACCGGCGTCGGCCAGGGCCCGTTCCGGGCCGCGCTCGGCCCCGACGGCGACACCCTCGCGCTGGCCTCGAACGGCACCCTGAGCCTGTGGAGCCTGCGCACCGGCAGGTCGCTAGGCACACACACGGGCGCCGAGTACAGCGAGGCCTTCCGGGTCGACGCCACGCTGGACTTCAGCCCGGGAGGCGGCTACCTGGAGGTCAAGGCCAACCTGGGCGGCCCGTTCGTCGGCCTGTGGCAGCTGTCGAAGGGCAGGTTCGTCAAGGCGGGCGTGTCGGACGTCGTGGTCGGCGGCTCCGACCGCTTCGTCGTCACCAGGGACGACTACGCCGAAGGCACGCCCGCCACCGTCCGCGACCTGCCGGACGGCGCGTCACGCCCGTTGCGCCCCTCGCCGCCCGGCATGATGGTCGGCGCCACCCCCGACGGCCGCAGGTTCGTCGTCGCCGAGGACGAATGGCTGTCGGTGTGGTCGGCCCGGACCGGCAGGCGCGAGCAGCGCGTGTTCGCCGCCCAGGCGGGAAGCGCCGACTTCTCCGCCGACGGCGCGTACATGGTCACCCTCGACCACCCGCCCGGCTACGGCGACGCCACGACACCCGAGATCACCCTGTGGCGCGTGTCGGACGGCGCGGTCCTGCTCAGGCTGACCGCGCCCGCACCCGGCGCCGCCCGGCCGGTCATCAGCGCCGACAACCGCCGCCTGACCCTGCTCGACGACTCGGGCCAGGTCACGGTGTACGACATCGCTCGCCACACGCACCCGGCGCCCACCGTGCCGCCCGGCGCGCTCGAACCCCGGCTGAGCGCGGACGGCACGACCGCTTTCGCCGTCGTCGGCAAGAAGGCGCTGGCCTGGTCGGTGCCCGGCTTCGAGCGCAAGGGCACGGCCGTCGCGCCGGTGTTCGACGCGGGCATCACGATGGCCGCCTCCGTCAGCCCCGACGGCGCCACGCTCGTCACCACCGGCGAGAACAGCACCGACCTGCCCTTCACCCTCTGGGAGACGGCCACCGGACGCAAGATCGCCGACATCGCCCCGTTGTCGGCCAGGGGCATGGCCGACAACAAGGCCGCCATGCGCTTCAGCCCCGACGGCCGCTGGCTGGCCGTCGCCTACACGATGTCGAACGACGGCTACGGCCACGGCAGCCTGCTGCTGGCCGACCTGCGCGACGGCGGGAAGACCACCTCGTTCGTCGACGTCGCGGCCGGAGCGCCGTCCTTCAGCCCCGACGGCCGCTGGCTGTCGATCGGCGACCCGCTCAGGGTGGACGTGATCGACCTGACCACCCGCAAGGTCGTGCCGCGTTCGGCCGCACCCGGCACCCAGGCCAGGCACTGGATGGTGTACGACAGCACCGGCGGGCGGGCGCTGTCGCCGTACGGGAGCATGGCCGTGGCGATGTGGGACACGCGCACGTGGCGGCCGACGGGACAGGTGTTCCGGGTCGGCGGTGTGGTGCGCGGCGCGGAGTTCGGGCCGGACGGGCGCACGCTGGTCGTCGGGCACGACCAGCGGATCACCGTGTTCGACCTGCGGAGCGGCGGCGTGCTCGGCGCCCCGCGCACGGTGTCGACGGCCGGGACGCAGGCCTGGCGTGAGCCGATGGCGAGCGTGGCGTTCCTGCCGGGCGGCGTGCTGCGGGTGCTCGGGGCCGACGGCACGCTGCAGGACGTGCTGATCGACGCCGGACGGGCGGCCGGTCCCGTGTGCGAGCGCGCGGGCGTCACGTTGAGCCCCGCGGACTGGCGCGAGCTGGCGGGCGACGAGGTGCCCTACGCCGATCCGTGCCCGGCGCTCAGGAGCGCTTCGGCTCGAAGTGGAAGGCCGTGACGCCGCACTCGAACGGCGTGACCGACCTGGGCGTCAGGTGCCGCGTGGTCCCGTCGGCGGGGAAGAGCGGCAGGCCGGAGCCGATCGCGACCGGGTTGACGAACACGTGCAGCTCGTCCAGCAGGCCTTCGGCGATGAGGGCGGCGGCCAGGGTGGCGCCGCCGTAGGTGATGATGTCGCCGCCGGGCGCCGCCTTGAGGTCGTGCACGACCGCGGCCAGATCGCCGCCCGCGACGCGCACGCCCTCCCACGGCGAGTCGGTCAGCGAGCGGGACAGGACGACCTTGGGCGTGGTGTTCATCCAGTCGGCGGTCGCCTGCGTCTCGGTGTCGGGCTGCGCGGCCCAGGTGGGGATGAACCCCTCGGCCAGCCTGCGGCCGAGCACGATGAGGTCGACGGAGGCGGTCAGCGCGTCGGCGTAGGCGCTGAGGTCGTCGCTCCAGGTGTGGGTGACCCAGTCCATCTCGCCGTTCGGGCCCGCCATGTAGCCGTCGGCGGTGACCTGGACCTGGAGCTTGAACGTACGCATGATGTGTTTCCCCTCGGGTGTCGTTCTCGATGTGCCTTCAGCTTGGCGGGGGCGGCTTACGGATCGTTTACGGGATACCTACGGCTTGCCCTGACACCGGTGGCAACGTTCTAACCTGGCCGCGACCTGCGTGAACACGAGGAAAGGCCGATCGGATGAAGTTCGGGATCAGTTACAGCACGCCGTTGCACGGGGCCGGGCCCGACCGGCTGAGGGCCTTCGCGGTGCTGGCGGAGGAGGTGGGGTTCGAGTCGCTGTACGTGCCCGAGCACATCGTGCTGTACCCGGGGGCCAAGGTGGGGTCCTACGAGATTCCGACGTCGCTGGAGTACGTCGATCCGCTCGACTGCCTGGCCTTCGTCGCGGCGGCGACCGAGCGGATCCTGCTGGGGACCGGCGTGCTGCTGCTGCCGTACCACCATCCGGTCATCCTGGCCAAGCGGCTGGCCAGCGTCGACGTGCTGTCGAAGGGGAGGATGCGGCTGCTGACCGTGGGGCTCGGCAGCCTGCCGGGTGAGGCGGCGGCGCTCGGCGTGGACTTCGCGAGCAGGGGCAGGCGTGCCGACGAGGCGATCGACGTGCTGCGGCTGCTGTGGGGCGGCGGGCCCGAAGGGGTGGACTTCCAGGGGGAGTTCTTCGGCTTCGAGGCGCTGTGCAGCTATCCCAAGCCGCACGGCGGCACGCACCTGCCGGTCCACGTAGGCGGTTCGAGCAGGGCGGCGGCCCGCCGGGCGGGAGCGCGCGGCGACGGGTACTTCCCCGGAGGCTCGCTCACCCAGCGGGAACGCGACCTGCAGTGGGATCTCGCCCGCGAGAGCGCCGTCGCGGCCGGACGCGACCCTTCGGCGCTGGAGCACACCAGGTTCGGCTCGCTCGACATCACGCCCGAGCGGGTGGAGGAGCTGGCCGGGCAGGGCGTGACGCGTGTCGTGGTGAGCTCGGCCGCCGTCGACGCCGCCGAGCAGCGGGACGAGCTGACGGGGTTCGCGGCCAGGATGGGGCTGGCCCCCGCCTGAGCGGCGGGGGCGAGCGGTGGGCTCAGCCGCAGACGCGCGCGTCGCGGATGTCGGCGGGCAGCACCGGCTTGCCGTCGACGGGCGGCGTGGGGCCGTCGGGCACGGGCTGGATGCCACCGGCGGCGATGCGGTCGAGTGCGGCCAGCCCGGCCGCGTCCACCGTGCCGAAGATCGTGTAGTTGGGCGGCAGGCCGGAGTCGCCGTAGACGAGGAAGAACTGACTGCCGTTGGTGTTGGGCCCCGCGTTGGCCATGGCCAGCACGCCGCGCGCGTAGGTCTTGCGCACGCCGGTCGTGTCGCCCGGCCAGTTGGGCAGGCCGACGGGCAGTTCGTCCTTGTACTTGTAGCCGGGGCCGCCCTCGCCGGTGAAGCTCGGGTCGCCGCACTGCAGCACCTTCAGCCGGTCGTACGCGGTGATGCGGTGGCAGGAGGTGCGGTCGTAGAAGCGGTGCCTGGTCAGGTGCACGAAGCTCTGCACGGTGCAGGGCGCCTTGGCGGCGTCCAGGCGCAGGCCGATGTCGCCGTGATTGGTCTTCAGGACGGCCGAGACGCGCCTGGTCGGCGTGCGGCGCGGGTCAGGCGGCAGGCCGACCTTGCGTACGGCCGGGTCGTCGGGGGTCTCGGTGTACTGGCAGGGCCCCTTGGTCGTCCTGGGCGGCCTGGGCTCGCCCCCGTCCGTGGCGGCGGCGGGGAAGGCGCCGAGCGCGACCAGCGATCCGGTCGTCGCGGCGGCCACCGCGGCGCGCGCCACGAGGCGTAACAGTGGGGTGTCGGACATGGGAGTCTCCCTGAAGATGATCGACGGGCTGGCTCCCTGTGGTCTATGTGATCTGACATGGCCTGTCAAGGGGCGTCAGGCGCCTCCGCGGTCGTGGTCGCCTCGGGGTCTGCTTCCGGGTCTGCTTCCGGGGTCGCGCGCGGGTTCGGGCGTGCCGGGGCGCAGGCGGTTCCGCAGCCGCCGAAGCGGGACACGTCGAGCGGGGTGAACGCCTTCGGCGGCACGCCACGCAGTGCGGCCGTCATCGTGTCCTTCCAGATCGGGCCCGGCAGCGAGGCGCCCTGCACCGAGCCGAAGTAGCGCCCGCCGATCGTCACACCGGTCAGCTTGTGCCGCTGGGAGCCGCGCGGGTCGCCGATGCTGACCGCGCCCGCCAGATCGGGGGTGAACCCGGCGAACCAGGCGCTGGCATACCCGTCGGTGGTGCCGGTCTTGCCCGCGGCCGGTCTGCCGATGCCGCCCACGCCGCGCATGGTGCCGTGGGTGAAGACGCCGGACAGCACGTGCGCGGCGGCGTCGGCGACCTCGGGTTCCAGCGCCCGCTCGCAGTCCGGCTCGACGACCGTGCTCCTGCCGTCCCTGTCGGTGATCTTCGTGATCGCCGAGGGCGTGCAGTAGGTGCCCCTGGCCGCGATGCCCGCGTAGGCGGCGGCCATCGTGACCGGGTCGGTCTCGTTGATGCCGAGTGTGAACGTCTCGTACTCGCGCAGCCTGGCGCCGTCGGCCCGCTTGACGCCCAGCGACCTGGCCGTGCGCACGGTCTCGCACAGGCCGACCCGCTCCTGCAGCACCATGAAGAAGGTGTTGACCGAGCCCCACGTGCCGGTGGCCAGCGTCTTGAAGCCGGGCGAGCCCTCGTCGTTGGTGACCGTCCACGACGGGTCGCCGACGGCCTGGCCCGAGCAGGTGCGGAAGCTGGAGGCGCTCGGCGCGGTGTACCCTGCTCCGGCGGTGATCCCGTCGTCGACGCGCATGCCCTGCTTGAGGGCGGTGAGCAGGGTGAACGTCTTCATCGTCGAGCCCGGCTGGAACCCGCCGAGCCCGCCGTGCGCGGTGTCGGCGACCGCGTTGTAGGAGATCTGGTTCCTGGCCGCCGACGAGCCGTAGGCCCGGCTGGCCGCCATCGCCCTGATCGCCCCCGTGCCCGGCTCGACCAGCGCCTCGGCGGCCAGCGCCCGGTCGGAGGCGAACACGTGCCTGCGGATCGCCCGCTCGGCGGCCAGCTGGGCCCTGGGGTCGAGCGTCGTGCGGACGGTGAACCCGCCCTGCCTGAACGCCTGCTCGCGGCGGCGCTGCGTGGGGCCGAGCGCCGGGTCGGCCAGCAGCTGGTGCCTGACGTACTCGCAGAAGTAGGGGTATCTGCTGGCCTGGCAGCCGTTGGGCTGGCGAACGCCCTTGTAGCCGAGCCTGCGGGCCTTGGCGGCCTTGGCCTGGGCAGGGGTGATGCGGCCGAGCTCGGCCATGCGGTCGAGGACGACGTCACGCCGCTTCTGCAGCAGCGCGCGGGCCTTGGCGCCGAGGTTCGGGTCGGTCCTGTTGGGGTCCTGTACGGCTCCCGCGAGCGTGGCGGCCTGGGCCAGGTTCAGCCGGGCCGCGCTCACACCGAAGAAGCGCCTGGCCGCGGCCTCCACACCGCCCGCGCCCGCGCCGAAGTAGGCGATGTTGAGGTATCTCTCCAGGATCTCGTCCTTGGTGTACTTCGCCTCGACGGCCATGGCGTGCCGCAACTCGCGCAGCTTGCGGGCGTAGCTGGCCTCAAGGGCCGCGTTCTTCTCCTTCTCGGTGCCCGCCGAGTTGAGCAGCACCTGCTTGACGTACTGCTGGGTGATGCTGGAGCCGCCCTGGCTGACCCGGCCCGAGACGAGGTTCTTGGCCAGGGCCCTGGCCGTGCCCTCCAGGTCGAGCACGCCGTGCTCGTAGAAGCGGGAGTCCTCGATGGCCACGATCGCCGTGCGCATCACGGGTGCGACCCGCGCCAGCGGCACGGCCTTGCGGTACTCGGCGTAGAACTGGGCGATGCGCCGTCCCGCCGCGTCGTAGACGCTGGACGCCTCGGCCAGCGGCGGCTCGTCGAGCTCCTCGGGGGCGAGGTTCAGCTCTTCGGTGGCGGTGACGATGGCCGCTCCGGCCCCGCCGACGGCCGGCAGGCCGATGGCCGCGACCACCACCCCTGCGGCCACGGCCGCGGCCGTCAAACGGGTGATGCCGGACAGGGCGGTACGAGGCGTCGGTGCGGACATAGCACGCCATGACAGCACAGGCCCGGGCGAGGCGTCCAAGACTGATATGCCTGCCGCCTCGATATCGAAAAGGCTATGACAGCAGGTCGCGGCCACGACGGTCGCGACGCCGCCAACCGGAAAAATAGAATGGCCCGCGTGTCGATCCGAGGCATCGCCCGTTCGACCTATGGGCGAGTCACGACAACGAGGAGCGAACACCATGAAGTACATGCTGATCATGCGGGCCACCGACGAGGCCTACGCGAAGATGGGCGAGATCGACTTCAACGAGATCATCGACACCATGGGCAGGTTCAACGACGAACTCATCCGCGCCGGTGTGCTGGTCGCGGCCGAGGGGCTCGACGACGCGGCCGAAGGCGTGGTCGTCGACCACTCCAGCGAGCCGCCCCTGGCCACCGACGGCCCGTACGGCGAGACCAAGGAGCTGTTCGGCGGCTTCTACATCCTCAACGTCGCCTCCAAGGAGGAGGCCGTCGAGTGGGCCAAGCGCCTGCCGGGCGCCGGGACCGGGTTCAAGACCGAGATCCGCAGGGTCACCTCGATCGACGAGTTCCCGCAGAACAACGAGTGGATCCAGAAGGAGCGCGCGTGGCGCGAGGCGACCGGGCAGCTCTGAGCGGAACGGCAGGCCATGGCCGACCCGACGGGCCGTGAGGCCGTGGCCGCCGTGTGGCGGATCGAGTCGGCGCGCATCGTCGGCGCGCTGGCCCGCTACACCGGCGACTTCGCGCTGGCCGAGGACCTGGCCCAGGAGGCGCTGGCCGAGGCGCTGGTGACCTGGCCGCGCGACGGCGTGCCGCGCAACCCCGCCGGATGGCTGCTCACCGTCGGCAGGCGTCGTGCGATCGACGCCTTCAGACGGCGCTCGGCCCTGGACGACAGATACGCCGCCCTCGCCCGCGACCTGGGCGAAGGCGGCGCCCTGGCGGGCGGGGAGGCGGCGCGCGGCGGCGACGAGGTGCTCTGGGACCCCGACCAGATCGACGACGACGTGCTCGCGCTGATGTTCGTCGCCTGCCATCCCGTGCTGTCGCGCGAGGCGAGGGTGGCGCTGACCCTGCGCGTGATCGGCGGCCTGACCAGCGACGAGATCGCCAAGGCGTTCCTGGTGCCGACCGCGACCGTCCAGGCGCGCATCACCAGGGCGAAGAAGACGCTCGGCGCGGCCAGGGTGGCGTTCGCGACGCCTTCGGCCGACGAGCGGTCCGAACGGCTCGGCTCGGTGCTGAACGTGATCTACCTGATCTTCACCGAGGGATCGTCCGCCAGTTCGGGCGATCACCTGATCCGCTTCGACCTCGCGGGCGAGGCGGCCAGGCTGGCCAGGGTGCTGGCCCGGCTGGTGCCCGAGCAGCCGGAGGTGCACGGCCTGCTGGCCCTGCTGGAGCTGACCGCCGCGCGCTTTCCCGCCCGTACCTCGCCGACCGGCGAGCCGGTCCTGCTGGAGCACCAGGATCGGCGCCGGTGGGACCATGCCGCGATCGGCCGGGGCAAGGCCGCACTCGCCCGTGCGGCGAAGGCGGGCAGGGGCCTCGGCTTCTACGGCCTGCAGGCGGCGATCGCCGAGTGCCATGCCGACGCGCCCTCGGTCGAGGCGACGCGCTGGGATCGGGTCGTGCTGCTGTACGAGGCGATCGGCAGGCTGGCGCCGTCGCCCGTGGTCGAGCTCAACCGGGCGGTGGCGCTGTCGATGGCCAAGGGGCCCGCCGACGCGCTGGCCGTCGTCGACGGGCTGGTCGCCTCCGGCGCGCTCGCGGCCTCGCACCTGCTGCCCGCCGTACGGGGTGAGTTGCTGACCAGGCTCGGCCGCGACGCCGAGGCCCGCACCGAACTGCGCGAGGCCGTACGGCTGTGCGCCAACACGCGCGAGCGGGCCGTACTGGAGAACAAGCTGGAGGCGCTGGGCGACGGCCTCACGGGGTGAGCGCGCGGCGCACCGAGGCGATGAGCGCGTCGCCCGCCTCGATGGCGGCGCGCTTGCCCGTCACGGGGTCGGTGCCGGGCGCCTGGGCGAGCACGACGCCGAGCACGAGACGGGCGCGCCCGCCCAGTCGCGTGTTGATCGCCCACATCAGGTTGCCGCCCGCCGCCGTGCCGGACCCGGTCTTGATGCCGACCACGCCCTGCGAGCCGAGCAGCGTGTTGGTGTTGGGCAGCACACGCGAGTCGCCGGGCACGGCCGTCTCGGTGCTGGCGACGATCTGGCGGAACACCGTGTCGCGCATGACCTTCCTGGCCAGCTTGAGCTGGTCGGCGGCCGTGCTGACGGTGGAGTCCTCGTTGCCGCTGGCGCCGGTGTAGCGCGTGCTGGTCATGCCGAGCGCGACGGCGGCGGCGTTCATCTTCGCCACGAACGCCTCCTGCGAGCCCGCGTCCCATCGGGCCAGCAGCCGGGCGATGTTGTTGCCCGAGGGGATCATCATGAGTTCGAGCAGCGCGCGCTGCGACAGCCGCTGCCCCGCGCGCACCGGGGCGCTGGACTCGCTCGGCGACAGCGACTCCTCGGCCGCCGCCGCGTCGACCGTGATGAGCGGGCCCTGCGCGCCCGGCTTGAGCGGATGGCCGGACAGGATCACATAGGCGGTCATGACCTTGGTGACACTGGCGATCGGCACCGGTCGCAGGATGCCGCCGTCGTCGAGGCCGCTGACCCCGAGTCCGCCGACCCCGACCACCTCGACGGCCGCCTGGCCCTCGTCGGGCCAGTCCAGGTCAGGGCCGTCGCCGTGCGCGACGCCGAGACATCCGGACAGGCTCGCCACGGCCAGGGCGGCGGCGCTCACGCGCAGGGCGGGGGCGAGGGCGCGGTGGGTGAAGCGCATGGGTACGGCACCTCCACAGGTGGTCCATCGCGCCGGGACCGGCGCTCACCCGTCACTGTGGGCGTCGGGGGTGTCCGCATCGCGGGCGGCGTGTCTTGGCCGCCGCTCGGGTGTGCATCCGTTCGGTATCAACCGGCTGGGAGCCTGCTCCCCCTCGCGCGAGTCCAAGGGCGATCGGGTCCCGCGACCTTCGGCTGCGCGGGGATCGGTCGTGCGCAGGAGGTGGGCGGGGGCGCCTGCGCGAAGGATGAAGAGCCATGAGATTGCGAAATTTCCTGACCTTGGGGCTGGTGGCGGGCCTGACCCTGACCCCGCTCACGGCCGCCTCCGGCGCGCCCTCGGCCCGGCCGGACGCCACCATCCGCTACACCGCGTACGGCATCCCGCACATCACCGCCGCCACCCTGGAGCAGGTCGCGTTCGGCCAGGGATACGCCCAGGCGCGAGACAACCTGTGCGCGATGGCCGAGACGTACCTCAGCGCCAGGGGCGAGCGTTCGCGTGCCTTCGGGGCCGGGGTGGCGCCGCGTGCGGGGTTCGGCGTGGGGGCGGCGACCAATCTGGAGCACGACCTGTTCGTCCGCAGTCGCATCGCCGACGGGCGGCTGCGGCGACTGGTCGAGCAGGGGGCGCCCCACGGGCCTGGCGACGCGGTGCGCGGTGCGGCGCGCGGGTTCGCCGACGGGTTCAACAAGCGGCTCAAGCAGGGCCGGGTGACCGACCCGGCGTGCCGCGGCGCCTCCTGGCTGCGGCCGATCACCGAGCTGGACGTGTTCGGCGCGCTCTACCAGTTCATGTACACGATCTCGGGCGAAGGCGCCCTGCAGTCGGGCGGCTTCACCGCGCCGCGCGGCGGCAGCAACGCGATCGCCCTGGGCTCGCGCGCCTCCCGTGACGCCAAGGGCGTGCTGCTCGGCGCCCCGCACCTGTCGTGGGCCGGGCAGTACCGCTTCTGGCAGTCGCATCTGCGCGTGCCCGGCCTCATGGACGTCGGCGGCGCCACGGTGATCGGGCTGCCGCTGGTCCTCATCGGGTACACGCCGTCCGTCGCCTGGACGCACACCATCTCGACCGCCAAGCCGTTCGCCCTGGTCAAGCTGAAGCCGTCCGGGCCCGACGGGTACCTCGTCGACGGCGTCGCCACCCCCATGGCCGTCCGGCAGGTCGCCGTGGACCTCGGCGGCGGCCGTACCGAGGTCCGCACGCTGCGCTCGACCGGGTTCGGTGACGTGCTCACGCTCGGCGACGACCTCTACGCCGTCGCCAGCGCGACCACCGGCAACCTGCGCATGCTCGACACCTCCTACGGCTTCGCCCGCGCCGCCGACACCGGCGATCTGCTCGGCGTGCTGCGCGCGGGGCAGAGCGCGATCGGCAACACGGTCGCGGCCGACTCCAAGGGCACGGCGCTGCACGCCGACATCAAGGGCGTGCCGAACGCCGCCGACGCCTGCGTCCTGGACATGGTGGGCGGGATCGCCGTGCTCGACGGCTCCAAGGCGGCGTGCGCGCCGGGCCGCGACCCCGGCGCCCTTGTGCCCGGCACGATCGCACCGGCCAGGCTGCCGGTGATCGAGAGCCGCGACCACGTCCTCAACGCCAACGACAGCCACTGGCTGAGCGACCCCGGCCACCCGCTCACCGGCCTGCCCCGCATCACGGGCGACGGCGCCACACCGCGCAGCCTGCGGACCAGGTCCGGCCTGCTCGACCTGGCGGCGGCCCTGCGGCGCGGACCGCTGGACGCGGCGGCGCTGTGGCGGCTCAACGCCTCACACCGTTCGCATGCCGGGGAACTGGCCGTGGACGGCCTGCTCGGCCTGTGCGGGAGGCTGCCGGGCGGGCGTGCGCCGTCGGCGCGGGGGCCGGTGGACGTCAGGACGGCATGCGGCGTGCTGGCGCGCTGGGACCGGAGCTTCGAGACCGGCAGCAGGGGAGCGCTGCTGTTCGCGCGGTACTGGACGGCGCTCGGCGAGCCCCGCTGGGGCGTGCCCTTCGACCCGGCCGACCCGCTGCGCACCCCGCGTGCCCCCGAGCCCGACGCCCGTGCCCTGGGCGAGGCGGTACGCGCCATGCGCGCGGCGGGGATCGCACTCGACGCCAGGCTGGGCGAGCACCAGTACGTCCTCGGCCGGGCCGGACGGCGTGTGCCCGTGCCGGGCGGCGGGCTGGACGACTCGCTGGGCAACGTGGTCGGCGGCGAGTGGAGCCGCTCGCACTTCATCCCTTCGTCGGGCACCACCTACGTGCAGGCCGTCGCCTTCACCGGGTCGGCCTGCCCGGACGTCAGGACCGTCATGGCCTACTCGCAGGCGGCGGACCCGGCCTCGCCGCACCACGCCGACCAGCTTGGCGTCTACGCGTCAGGCGGCTGGATCAGGCCGTCGCCCTGCGGCGGGGCCGCCGTGGGGGAGCGGGTCGAGCTGAGGCGTGAGCCGCCCCCGAACGAGCGCCGGTAGGCGGCGGGTGTGGTGTGCAGCACGGCGTGGAAGCGGCGGCGCAGATTGGTCGCCGACGACAGGCCCACCCTGAGCGCGATCGCCTCGACGGACAGGTCGGTCTCCTCCAGCAGGGCCTGCGCCGCGGCCACCCGCCTGCCGAGCAGCCAGCGGCCCGGACTGACGCCGAGCTGTCCCGCGAACCTGCGCGCCAGCGTGCGTGGCGAGAGCCCGGCCCGTGCGGCCAGGTCCTGAAGGGTGAGCGGCTCGTGCAGCCGCTCGGCGCTCCAGTCGAGGATCGGCGCGAGCGAGTCGGAGACGGGGGCGGCAGGCGGCGTGCCCGCGTACTGGAGCTGGCCGCCCTCGCGGTGCGGCGGCATCACCATGTGCCTGGCCACCTGGGCGGCATAGGCGGCGCCGTGGTCGGCCCTGGCCAGGTGCAGGCACAGGTCGATCCCGGCGGCCGTGCCCGCACTGGTGGCGACGTCGCCCAGGTCGATGTAGAGCGTGTCCGGCTCGACCTCGACGCCGGGGAAGCGCTCGGCGAACTCGGCGGCGATCCGCCAGTGCGTGGTGGCCCTGCGCCCCTGTAGCAGCCCGGCCTCGGCCAGCAGGAAGGCGCCCGAGCAGATCGCCACGACCCGTGCGCCACGCCGATGCGCCCGCCGGAGGGCGTCGAGCACGGCGGGCGGCGCGCTGTCCTCGCGCCGGTGCCAGCCCGGGATCACCACCGTGCCGGCGTCGTCGAGCGCGTCGAGCCCTCGCGCGACCAGCATGCCGTACCCGGCCGTGGTCGGGACCGCGCCCGGCCGCTCGGCGCACACCTCGAAGCTGTAGCGGCCAGGCAGCCCCGGCCTCGGCGTGCCGAACACCTCGGCCGCGCACGCCAGCTCGAACGGCGACTGCGGCGCCAGGACCAGGGCGACCACCCGATGCGGAGTCATGGCAGAAAAGTACCGCAGGACGTCAATCAAGACACTGGGCCGGTACGGCAGGCGCTCGCGACGATGAGGGCATGACACAGGACTTCACCGATATGCAGATCGTCCAGGTCGACGACGTCGAGGCCGTGGAGGTCGTCCCCGGCATCGTCAGGCGACGCCTGCCCGCCACCGCGTGGGCCAGAGGCTGGATGTACGACTTCGCACCCGGCGCCGAGTGGCCCGAGGACGACGTGCACGACGGCGAGGAGCGTTACTTCGTCCTGTCGGGCGAGTTCCTCGACAGGGGCGAGCGCCTGGGCCCCGGCAGCTACGTCGTCTTCGCACCGGGCAGCACCCACCGCCCGCGCACCGAGACGGGCGCCCGCATGCTCGGCATCAGCATCCTGCCGGGCTGAGTCCCGCACGGGCGACCGAGGCCGGGTGGGAACACGAAGGACTCAGGGACTCGGCCTGCGCAGCAGCAGCATGGCGGCGTCGTCGAGCAGGGGGCCGCCCGCGTGGCCGACCAGGTCGGCCCTGAGGGCGTCGAGGGCCGACTGCGGTTCGCCCGAGCGCAGGAGTTCGGCCCGTTCGGTCAGGGGGTAGAAGCGGCCCTCGTGGTCGCGGGCCTCGATGACGCCGTCGGTGTAGAAGAGGATCTGGTCGCCGGGCGCGAACGGCACCCGATGCGGTCGCGGCGCTTCGGCGCCGAGCCCGGCCAGGCCGAGCGGCAGCCCCTCCTGCGGCGGCTCGGCCAGGCTCGCCCGCGCGTGCCCGCTGAACAGCAGGGGAGCGGGATGGCCGCAGTTCAGCAGCGAGATCTCCTTCTCGTGCACCTCGGCGATGATCGCCGTGACGAACTGCTCGCCGCCCAGGTGCCGCGCCAGGCTCGCCTCCAGCCTGGCGCCCACCCTGCTCAGGTCGGGCTCGTCGTAGGCGGCCTCCCTGAAGGCGCCGAGCACCCAGGCCGCCGTCTCGACCGCCTCAAGGCCCTTGCCCTGGACGTCGCCGATGAGCAGGCGTACCCCTGAGGGCGTGCTCACCACCTCGTACAGGTCGCCGCCGATCTGCGACTCGGCCGCCGCCGAGGTGTAGGACAGGGCGACGAGCAGGCCGCCCGCGCGGCGCGGCACCGGCCGCAGCAGCACCCGCTGGGCCGCCTCGGCCACCCTGCGCACGTCGGCGAGCTCACGCTCCCTGCGCATCCTCAGCCTGCTGGCCACCATGCTGGCGCCGGTGACGCCGACGATGGTGGCGATCGTGATGTTGTTCTGCCAGCTGAACAGCACGTCGTTGTACGCCGCCAGCGGCACGCAGATCGCCAGCGCGACCAGCCCGGCGAACGCCGTGCGCCGCGCGCTGCCCGCGACCGAGGCGAACGTCGGGCCGAGCGTCAGCAGCGACAGGAACCCGAGCGACGGTCCCGTCAGGAAGTCGACGATCGCGACCAGGGTCATCGCGACGAAGGGGAGCATCCGCAGAGCCGACTGCGAGGTCAAGCAGGCCTCCGTGTTGCTCTCGTCCGTCACCACCGGTCGTCGGTAAGAAATACCTCACCATGCAGGCAGACACAACCACAAAACCGGCTTCCTCCGACTTCTCGCAGGTTGACGCCGGGGCTGCCGTAGCCAGATTGGTGAGTTGTCACCTCTTGTGGTGCTTCGAGCCTCTCATCTAAGTTATGCCGCATAACTAAGGTTAGGCTTACCTACAAGAGGCGGGCAGTGAACGCGAAGACAGGCGGGCGTACCGCGAGCTTCACCCTGCGGGACGTCGTGGCCGCCGGTGCGGCGATCGGCATGGCCGACCTCACCGTGCAGAAGGTGGCGGACGCGCTCGGCGTCACCACGGCCGCCGTCTACCGGCACGTGCCGAGCCGGTCGGCCCTGGAGGCGCTCGTCGGCGAGGCCGTGCTCGACGACCTCACGCTCGTCGACCATCCCGGCGAGGAGACCGTGCTCCACCTGGTCGGGTTCGCCGCCCAGCTGCGGAGCTTCGTCCTGGCCAGGCCGGGCATGGCCGGGTACCTGCAGCGGCTGTTCCCGCGCGGGCCTTCGGGGGTCAGGCTGCTCGAAGCGCAGATCGCGGCACTCGGCAGACGCGGGTACGACCCGGCCGCCGCCACCGTGCTGAGCTCGTCCGTCGCCACCGTCGCACTCGGGATCGCCGCCGCCGAGGAGGCGCGTGCCGCCCGCGACCGCGTCGACCCGCAGGGCGCCGACGAGGCCGTCGGCGCGGCGCTGGCCGCCATGGCGGGCTCGGAGCCGCTGCGGGCCGCGCTCGGCGACATCCCCGGGCACACGCCGGACGACTACTTCGTGCTGCTGCTGACCGCCGCGGCCGACGGCCTCGTCACCCACCTGCCGCCGGGACGCCCGGTCGCCTCGCTGACCCTGCGCCGCCCCGCGGCCATGAGCTCCACCACCGGTACGACAGCTGTGACAGGCACGACAGGAGAGCAGCACTGATGGCTCGGGGATACGCCGGGGCGATGATGAAGACCTTCGGGGCGCGCGAGCACACGCTCAGCGTCATCGCGGTCGAGGATCTCACCCCGCACTACCGCCGCATCACCTTCGACGCCCCCACCCTCTTCGACGGCCAGTCGTTCGACCCCGCGGCCTGGGTCAGGCTCTGGGCGCCCGACCAGGTCAAGGCCGGACGCGAGCACCAGCGCGGCTACACGCTCGTCGACCCCGACCCGATCACCCGCACGGTGAGCCTGGAGTTCCTGCTGCACGACCCGGCGGGCCCGGCGAGCGCGTGGGCGGCGGGCGCGGGGCCCGGCGACACGATCCAGGTGACGCGCTGGGCCTCCGGGCACTTCACCGCGCCGCAACCGGCCCCCGCCGGGTACCTGCTGGTCGGCGACGCCGCCTCCGTGCCCGGGATCAACGCGATCCTGGCCGCGCTGCCGCCCGAGACGCCGGTCGAGGTCGTCCTGCAGTCCTTCCACGAGGAGGACCTGCTGATCCCGATCACCTCGCATCCCCGCAGCACGCTCACCTGGCTGCCGGTCGAGGCCGATCCCGCCGCGACCGCCAGGGCGATCGATGGGCGCGACTGGTCCGACTGGTACGCCTGGGTCACCTCCGAGTCGGCCGCGACCAAGCAGGTCCAGGCCAGGCTCAAGGAGCTCGGCTTCCCCAAGACCGACGTCAAGGCCCGCGCGTACTGGATCAAGGGCCAGGCCATGGGCGCCGACCGCGACCGCCCGGCCACCGAGACCACGGCGCCCGTACCAGCCCCATCCCAGGCGAAGCAGGGAGAATGGCGCTCGCGCGCCGGAGCGCGCCTGATGGCGCCGCTGCGCCCCAAGCTCATTCTCGCCGGGGTCTTCCAGGCCCTGGTCAGCCTGCTGCAGCTGGCGCCCTTCCTGGTGCTGGTGGAGCTGTGCCGCAGGCTGCTGGCCGCAGGGGCGGCGGCCGAGGGGCTGGCCGGGCTCGGGACGCTCGCCCTGGTGCTGCTCGGGCTGGGCGCGACGGCGGCGGGCGGCCTCGTGGTCGCCATGCACGTGCTGGACGCGCGTTTCGGACAACAGGTACGCGCCAGGGTGGTCGGCAAGATCTCGCGCCTGCCGCTGGGCTGGTTCACCGCCCGCAGCTCGGGCGCGGTCAAGCAGGCCGTGCAGGACGACGCCGCCAGCGTGCACTACCTGGTGACGCATGCCGTGCTCGACGTGGTGGCCGCGCTGGTCGCGCCGCTGGCCGTGCTCGGGTACCTGTTCTCGGTCTCGGCCGCGCTGACCGTGGTGCTGCTGGTGCCGCTGGTGGTGTTCGCGGTGCTGACCGCCAGGATGGTGCAGTCGTCGACGGCGGCGCTGGCCGAGTTCACCACGTGGGAGACGCGGGTCGCCTCCGAGGCGGTCGCCTACCTGGACGCCCTCGCGGTCGTCCGGGCCTACGACGCGGGGCCGGTCGGCGGGTTCCGGGCCACCCTGGCCGAGCGGGCGCGCTTCCTGGACAGCTGGCAGCGCCCGCTGACCGGGCGCAAGACGCTCGTCGACCTGGTCACCAGGCCGCTCACCACCCTGCTGCTCATCATCGTCGCGGGAGGCGCACTGCTGGCGGGCGGCGTGCTCGGCGCCGCCGACCTGCTGCCGTTCCTGCTGCTCGGCGTGACGTTCGGCGCGCAACTGCTGGCCGCCGCCTACGGGCTCGGCTCGGTACGGGAGGCCCAGGCCGCCGCCCAGCGCATCGGCCTGCTGCTGGCCGAGCCCGAGCTGCCCGAGCCGGAGCGGCCGCACGCCCTGCCCGGCGGCGAGCGCGGCCGTAAGGTGGCCTTCCGTGAGGTGTCCTTCGGCTACGACGCCAGGCACACGGTCCTTTCGGGCATCGACCTGGAGCTGGCGCCGGGCACGCTCACCGCGCTCGTCGGCCCGAGCGGCGCGGGCAAGTCGACGCTCGCCGCCCTGCTGGCCCGCTTCCACGACGTCACCGAAGGCGCCATCACCCTCGACGGCGTCGACCTGCGCGACCTGCCGCTGACCGAGCTGTACCGGCACGTCGGGTTCGTCTTCCAGGACGTCTCGCTCGTGCGGGCCAGCGTGCACGACAACATCGCCCTGGCCAGACCGGAGGCCACCCGGCAGGAGGTGGAACGGGCGGCGAAGGCGGCCCAGATCCACGAGCGCATCACCCGGCTGAGCGACGGCTACGACACCCTGCTGGGCGAAGGGGCCAGGCTGTCGGGCGGAGAGGCGCAACGGCTGACGATCGCCAGGGCGCTGCTGGCCGACGCGCCCGTCCTCGTGCTGGACGAGGCGACGGCCTTCGCCGACCCCGAGTCCGAAGACCGCGTGCAGCAGGCGCTCAGCACCCTGACCGAGGGCCGCACGGTCCTGGTCATCGCCCACCGCCTGCACACGGTCGCCGGAGCCGACGCCATCGTCGTGCTCGACGGCGGGCGCATCGTGCAGCGCGGCACGCACACCGGCCTGCTGGCCGTACCGGGCCTCTATCGCGAGCTGTGGAGCGCCTCCCAGCTCATCACCACCCAGGAGACGCGGGCATGATCGCGCAGACACTTCGGCTGGTCGACGACCGGCGGGCCGTCACCAGGTACGTGAGCCTGCTGGCGCTCAGCGCCGTGCTCAGGGCGGGTGCGGTGCTCAGCCTGGTCCCCCTGCTCGGCTCGCTGCTGTCGGACTCGCCAGGAGACGCGCTGGTCTGGATCGGCGTCCTGGCCGTGCTGGTGGCGGCCGGGTGGGTCGCCGACCACGCGGTGGCGGGCGCCGGGTTCACGATCGGGTTCGCACTGCTGTCCAGCATGGAGGGGCGGGTCGTCGACCGGCTGCAGCGCATCGCGCTCGGCTGGTTCACCGCCGATCGCAGGGCCGACGGGCAGCGGGCGCTGACCTCCTCGGGCCGTGAGCTGTGCCAGGGCATCGGCTACCTGATCACGCCCGCGGCCAACGCGCTCACCACGCCCGCGCTGATCGGCGCCGGGCTGCTGGTCGTCGCCTGGCCGCTGGGGCTCGTCGCGCTGGCCGCCGTGCCCGTGCTGATGGCTACCCTCTGGGCGAGCGCGCGTTTCCTGCGCGCCGCCGACGACTCCTACGCCGAGGCGTCGGCCGAGGCCGGTCGGCGCATCATCGAACTGGCCCAGGCGCAGCCCGCACTGCGCGCCGCGGGCAGGGCCGGCACGCCGGACTCGGCTGTGGGCCGGGCGCTGGAGCGCCAGCGCGCCGCGACCCTGCGCCTGGTCGGGTACGGCCTGCCCGGGCAGGTGATGTTCGGCGTCGTCACCCAGGTGGTGCTGCTGGCGCTGGCCGCGACCGCCGTCGTGCTCGGCGTCGAGGGCGCGCTGGCGGGCGCCGAGGTCGTCGCGCTCGTCATCGTCGCCGTGCGGCTGGTCGAGCCGTTCGTCACCCTGGCCGAGCTGTTCCCCGCCGTGCAGGCCATGCGCGGCACGCTCGGCCGGGTGCACGCGATGCTCGACGCCCCGATCCTCGCGCCGCCGCAGGCCGAGGTCGTGCCCGACCCGGCCGCGCCCGCGCTCGAACTGGACGACGTGCACTTCGGCTACGAACCGGGCACAGAGACGCTGGCCGGGGTGTCCTTCGTCGTGGAGCGCGGCACCACGACCGCCGTCGTGGGCCCGTCGGGCGCGGGCAAGAGCACCCTGCTCGCCCTCATCGCGCGCTTCCACGAGGTGGGCTCGGGCGCCGTCCGCGTGGCCGGGCACGACGTGCGCGCCTACGACCCGCCCCAGCTCATGAACGGCCTCGGCATCGTCTTCCAGGACGTCTACCTCTTCGACGCCAGCCTTCGCGAGAACGTACGGCTGGGCGACCCGGCGGCGAGCGCCGAGGCCGTCGAGAAGGCGGCAGCGGCGGCCAGACTGGACGAGGTCGTCGAACGCCTGCCCGACGGCTGGGACACCAAGGTCGGCGAACGCGGCGCGGCCCTGTCGGGCGGCGAGCGCCAGCGCGTCAGCATCGCACGCGCCCTGCTCAAGGACGCGCCCCTGCTGCTGCTCGACGAGGCCACGGCCGCACTGGACGCCGCCAACGAGCGGGCCGTCGTCGGCGCGCTCGAACTCGGCGGCGACCGGCGTGCCACCCTGGTCATCGCCCACCGGCTCAGCACGATCGCCAGGGCCGACCAGGTCGTCTTCCTCGAGGAGGGCCGGGTCGTGGAGATCGGCACGCCCGCCGAACTCCTGGCCGCGCAGGGCCGCTTCGCCGCGTACTGGAACAGGCGCGAGCAGGCCGCGGGGTGGCAGCTGAGCACCACGTCCGCGACCTAGGACCGCCTCAGCCGGACAGTGCCCGCGCCAGGGCGCTGTCCTGCCCGGCCACGACCGGCGAGGTGAGGAAGACCGGCGACTGGGCCATGAACCTGGGCGTGGCGCCCCGATGCTCGTCGGCGGCGTGCACGGTCAGCGGATGCACCAGGTACACATCGCCCGGCCGGCCCGTCGCAAGGGCCAGCGGCCGGTGCGCACTGGCCTCGTCCAGCAGCGGCCCCGCGACGAACGGATCGAGCACCTGGTCGCCGAGCACCTTGACGGCGTCGCGCTGCGAGCCGACCCGGATACGCGTCGGCGCGTCGTCCGGCCCGACATCCGACATCAGGGTGAGCACGAGCAGCGTCTCGGGCCTGGCCGAAACCGCCCACGAGCCGCCCTCCTGCGCCACACAGGCATCGACGTGCCACCCCCTGTCCTCGGCGGGCGGCTGACGGGGGAACCTGATCGGCATGTTGCCGAGCGCCCCCCTCGGCGCCCATCCACCGGGCCCGGCGACGGCGTCGAGCGCCTCCCGCAGCGGCTCACTGGCGAGCAATGCGCGAAAGGGCCCCTGCCCCGTCATGTCGGCCGTCCACACCACGGCCTGCGTCCAGCCTTCGGGTTCGTCCGGCGACAGCCCGATCTGCCGCCACAACACCTCACGCGCCGCGTCGGCGACCTCGCGGGGCACGGACTCCTCCACCTTGACGAAACCGTCCCTGACGAAGGCGTCGACATCGATGTTCTGCATGTCCTCCACGCTAACGACCCTGTCCACGCGTTTTCCCGCCTGCCGGGACGCATAAGATCGCCTCCGTGTCCTTGCTGGCCGAGTGTGTGATCGGGCTGGTCGCCGGGTTGGTGATCTCGGTGTTCACCACGCCGGTCGGCGTGTCGGGCGCGGTGTTCCTGCTGCCGGTGCAGATGAGCGTGCTGGCGGTGCCGAGCCCGGCGGTGACGCCGACGAACCTGCTGTTCAATGTGGTGTCGGGTCCGGGCGCGCTGCTGAGGTATCGGCGGCACGGGCAGCTGCTGGGACCGCTGACCAGGCAGCTCGTGCTGGGCACGCTGCCGGGTGTGGTGATCGGCGCGGTCGTGCGGGTGTTCGTGGTGCCGGGGCCGCACGTGTTCCGGCTGCTGGTGGCGGCGTTGCTGCTGCCGCTCGGCGTGTGGTTGTGCCTGCGCACGCTGCGACCGGGCGCCCGGAGCAAGGGTGGGGCCAGGACGCCGGGCCCGCGCGTGGTGAGCGCGCTGGCGCTGGCGGTGGGTGTCGTGGGCGGTGTGTACGGCATCGGCGGCGGGTCGATCCTGGGGCCGATCCTCGTCGGGTGGGGCATGTCGGTCGCGGTGGTGGCGCCCGCGGCGCTGGCCTCGACGTTCCTGACCTCGCTCGCGGGCGCCCTCACCTACGGCGTGCTGTCGCTCACCACGCCGGGCGACATCGCGCCCGAGTGGTTGCTGGGCCTGAGCTGCGGCCTCGGTGGCCTGGCGGGCGGCTACGTCGGCGCCAGGCTGCAGCCGCGCATGCCCGAGACCGCGTTGCGCCTGCTGCTGGGCGTGCTGGCGGTGGCGCTGGCCCTGTCCTACCTCTGGCAGTCGCTGCCCGGCGCCCTGGCCACCGGTCAGGCACAGGACTTCTCGCGGACCGAGCAGATCTTCGCCTCGGGGTAGCGCGCCGAAGGCCCGTCGAGCAGCGGCGGCCGCCGCCCGCGCAGGTGCCTGTCGAGGAAGGCCAGGACATAGGCCCTGGTGATCTCCATCGCCCGTGCCCCCTTGGTGCTGGCCTCAAGGGGCAGGCCGAGCTGGTCGGCCAGCAGGACCTGGACGTCGGTGAACGACGCGTGGTGCGTGCCCGCCACCACGATCCAGCGCTTCCAGCCGGTCAGGCGCTTCCAGTCGGCCTCCCAGGAGGTGTCGCGCCCGCCGGGACTGTGCCCGTCCTGCGTGCCCAGCAGCAGGAACGGCCGGGCCAGGCCGCGCGGCGTGATGGTGGCGTAGCTGGTGCCGTCCATGTTGACCCCGGCCAGGAACCGCCTGTCCTTCAGCATGGCCGCCAGCGCGCTCGCCCCGCCGAGCGAGTGCCCCGCCATCGCCACCTTCGACGGATCGATGAGCGAGGCCCCCTTCCACACCGAGGGGGAGCGGGTCAGCCGATCGACGACGAACGAGGCGTCGGCCGCCCTGATCGCGACCGTCCTGGCGCCGAACCCCGGGTCGGAGTCGCTCTCGCACGCGATGCAGGTGGCCACCCGGCCGTCGGGGAAGGTGGTGGCGTAGCTCTCGTAGGTGTGGTCGATCGCGGCCACCGCGTACCCATGGCCGGCCAGCTCCTCGGCCAGGCCGGACAGCGTGGCACGCGGCTTGTTGCCGCCCGGCGAGAGCACCACCAGCGGCAGCGTGCGCGCCTGGCCCGCCGCGGGCGCGTCGACGAAGGCGTTGGTGCGCGTCCTGCTCAGCACGTCGTAGGGCAGGGTGCTCACCCGGTTGCCCTTCAGGTGCAGCTCCGACTCCTTGGCCGTCAGGTACGGCAGCCGCCGCCCCGTTCGCGCCTCGGTCGGGTACCACAGCGTCACCATGAGCTCCCTGGCGGGCGAGGACGCCACCCAAGGGTCACGCCGCGAGGCGTCCTTCAGATACAGCACCGTGGCGCCGACGCGATGCGGCCCCGTCGGCGCGGGCAGGTAGGGCGCGGGCGACGCGGCGGCGGCCGACGGCGCGACCGGCGAACAGCCCGAGACCGACGCCACGAGCAGCAGGGCGGCGCAGGCGACCCCTCGACGTCCGGACACGAAACGCATGACCTCATCCCTTCTTCGACATCCCTCGACGGACAGCGGGCTCAGCCGCCAGGCAGCAGCGACACGGCCTTGGCCAGCGCCGGATCGCGCCCGGCCGCGACATCGGCCGCGCTCGGCGGCACGTAGTGGTCCGGCGCGACGCCGATCCGGTCGAGCACCTCGCGCGCGGGCCCGAGATGGTGCCGGGAGGGCAGCCCCATCCGGCTGTTGTTGCTCAGCAGCCACGGCTCGGCCGGGCCCGACACCGCGCCCGCCGTCCTGGTCCCGACGATCGGCCCGAGCCCCAGGTCCCTGACCGCGCCGCTGAAGTGCTCGCACGCCGATGCGCACTCGCGGCCGGTGAGCACGACCAGGGGCAGTCCGAGCAGCGCGACGCCGTCGTCGGTGCGCTGGGCCTCGCAGGCTCCGGCGGCGGTGCAGAAGTAGGCGGTCACCTTGCCGTGCGCGAAGGCGCCGAGCAACTGGTTCACCTCACGGGGGCTGCCGCCGGTGTTGGTCCGCAGGTCGAGCACGACCCCGGTGACCGGCTTGGTCGCACCGAGCTCGGTGATCGCCCTGAGCACCCGCGCCGCGGCCTGCGGCGCGAAGCCGTTCAGCCGGATGTGGGCGGCGCCCGAAGGCAGCCGGGTCGCGGTCATCGGCCCCTGGTCCTCGCCCAGTGTGAACAGGCCGGGCTTGAGCGTGACGCTCCAGCGGCGGTGCGTGCCCGGCCGGTGCAGGCGCAGGGTGACCGGCCGGGCCTCGGGGTACCTGGGATACAGCATCGTGACCAGGCCGGGCGTGACGACCCCGTCGACGAAGGGCGCGGAGCCGTTGACCGACTCGACGACGTCACCGGCCCGCAGCCCGGCCTTGCGCGCGGGCCCGCCCGCGACCGCCGTGACGTACAGGGGCGCCTTGGCGCTCGACGGATGGAAGAGCACCTGCGGCATCGAGGCGCTGAGCCTGAGGCCGATGCCGTACACCTCGTCGGGTTTGGACGCGGGCGGCCTGCTGCCCGCCGGGACCCAGCGGGCGTGGTTGTCGCGCAGGCTCGCCACCATGGCGGCGAGCGTGACCTCGCCGAGCCGGGCGGCCTGCGTGGCTCCGCCGGGCAGATCGGCGGTGATGCGCAGGTAGGCCGCCTCGAAGGCGTCCCAGTCGCGCTGCCGGTCCCCGGTGAACGCGGGCACGACCGCCTCGGGCCCGTCGTGCCCGGTGCGGTCGAGTTCGTCGGCCAGCGCGGCGAACCCCGCCAGCAGCAACGACCTGGCGTCGAGCGTGGCCCCGTTGACGTAGTTGGTCAGGATGCAGTGGTAGCCCTGCTCGACGACGTCGACCGTGACCGGCGTCTCGGCCGGGATCGGGCCACCCCCCGCGGGTCTGGCGCACGCGGGCGCACCCCCGGTGGTGGCAGCGGGCACAGGTCCCGCGCAGGCCAGCGCAAGACAGAGTACGGCGGGCCCGAGCAGAATCCGGGCAGCCGTCATCGCCGTGTGTCTCATGGGAGTCCTCCGTTGAGGGGGAACCGGTGCACCCCGGCCGGGATGCACCGTGAAATGACGAACGGTCGGGTCAGAACACGCGTCGGCGCAGTGTGGAGAAGGCCAGCCAGGTCAGGCCGAGGGTGAACAGGGCGTAGATCCCGCTCTCGACCGCCTGCAGGGGCCAGAAACGGCCGGCGGGCAGATAGTCGGCCTCCTGCCGGTATCCGAGCGAGGCGATCGCCGTCCAGCACGGCTGCATCGGATCGGTGACCTGCTCCTCGGTCACCTCCTGGCGCACGGGAGGTGAGCACGGCCCCGACGAGGTGCGCATCGGGATGTTGCCCTCCGTCCGGGTCACCGGGTCGCCCGCCGCGTCGACCAGACGGCTGGACAGCACCCAGCCGTGCGCGTCGCCCGGTACCTGCGCGCTCAGCACCACGGTCAGCGTGTCGCCGGGGCCGGGCCGTACCTCCTCGACGTTGGCCGGGCCGAGCGGCGCGCTCGCATGGGTGGCGGGCAGCAGGTGCGGGCGCAGGAGCAGCGGGAAGGCGACCTGCACGGCGACGAACACCAGCAGGGTGACGGCCATGGCGGCGAGCGTGCGGCGCACGAACATGCCGACGCACACGCCGAGCGCCAGCGCGAAGGCGGTGTAGACGACGGGCGTGAACCCTCGCGCGCCGAACAGCAGCGGCCCGAGCAGGGGGAAGGCGGCGCCGCTGTCGTCGAGCGTGGCCGACCACCAGGTCACGGCCAGGCTGCACAGCCCGGCCGTGAGCATGGCGGCCAGGCCGGTGACGGCGAGCTTGACCGCGAGCCAGCGGGTACGGGTGACGCTCTGGTTCCACACCAGCCGGTGCGTGCCGCTCTCCAGCTCCCTGGTGATGAGCGGCGCGCCCCAGAACAGGCCGAGCAGCACGGGCAGGGCGAGCATCACGGCGGTGACGGCGAGGTAGGGCAGCTGGTTGTCGTGGAAGAAGCGCTGCAGGAAGGTGTGACAGCCGCGCCCGGCGCAGGCGGCGATGCCGTCGGTGTAGTCCTGGAGCAGTCCGGGCCTGCTCAGCACCAGCACGAGGGCCGGCAGGGCCAGCACGGCCGAGGTCGCCGCCACCGAGGCGCGCAGCTGGCGCCAGGTCAGCCAGATCATCGGCGCGCCTCCAGGACGGGACGGGCCGCGGGCTCGGCGTCGCCGCTCATGTACGCGAGCACGAGATCCTCCAGGCCGACCGCGCTGACGCTCCAGGCCGGGTCGAGCACGGGCGCGCCGGTGCGCACGAGGTAGGTGCTCTGCCTGGCTGTGTGACTGGCTGAGACGACGTGCTGGTCGGCGGGCATCCGGCCGGGCTCGCGCCTGGGCCCGGTGAGCCTGACGTGCTCGGCCAGCAGGTCGTCGACCTCGCCCGCCAGTCGGACTCGGGAGTCGACGAGCACGACCAGGTAGTCGCAGGCGCGTTCCAGGTCGGAGATCAGGTGGGAGGAGAGCACGACGCTGAGCTCCTGCTCGGCCGCCGCCTCCATCAGGCTCTGCAGGAACTCGCGGCGGGCGAGCGGGTCGAGCGCCGCGACGGGCTCGTCGAGCAGCAGCAGCCTCGGCCGTTTGGCGATGCCGAGGGTGAGGGCGAGCTGGGCGCGCTGCCCGCCCGACAGCCTGCCCGCCTTGCGCGCCGGGTCGAGGCCGAGCCGCTCGACGCGCTCACGGGCAAGCGCGGCGTCCCAGCCCGGATTGAGCCTGGCGCCGAGCCGCAGGTGGTCGGCGACGCTCAGCCCGGCGTACACGGGGGTGTCCTGGGCGACATAGCCGACCTTGGCCAGTTGCTCGGCGGCGCCCGCCGGTGGGCCGCCGAGCACGGTGAGGTCGCCTTCGGTCGGTGCGAGCTGGCCGGCCGCGAGGCTCAGCAGGGTGGTCTTGCCCGCGCCGTTGGGACCGACCAGGCCCACGACGTGCCCGGCGGGGATGTCGACCGTGCAGTCCTTCAGCGCCCAGCGCCTGCCGTACCTCTTGCCCAGGCCCTGGGTCCGTAAGGCGGCGCTCATGCTATGTCCTGCTGGGCGGCGTTTCGAAAGGTGGTCATGAACAGCGCCTCGATGCTCTCGTCGTCGAGTCCCGCCGTGCGGGCCTTGGTCAGCCAGCGCTGCAGCTCGCGGCGCAGCGGCGCGTGCGCGGCGAGCGTGGCGTCGGTCAGCGTCGCGGTGACGAACGTCCCGATGCCGGGGCGTGCGGCCACGAGCCCTTCGTGTTCGAGCTCCCGGTAGGCCTTGAGCACGGTGTTGGGGTTGATCGCGAGGGCTGCCACCACGTCCTTGACGGTCGGCAGCCTGTCGCCCTCGTGCAGCAGCCCCAGCCGCATCGCCTGCCGTACCTGCCGGACGATCTGCAGGTACGGCGAGACGCCCGACCTGCCGTCCAGATGGAACTCGATCACTGGTTCCTCCATTTAACTAGGTACCTAGCACATTAGACCTTTGGGGAGATGTGGTCGACGTAAAAGCCGGAGGGCGGGAAGACCGTGTGGTCTTCCCGCCCTCCGGCGCGGCCGGGCCGCCTCAGCGTGCGGCGCCCCGCAGCGGCAGCGCCCAGACGTAGGCGAAGCCCGCGCCCGCGTCGTGGTCGAAGGTGTCGCCCGCCTCGTAGGTGGCCAGCGCGTCGTTGTAGCGCGAGTTCGGCGAGCGGCGCGACACCAGGGTGTGCGAGCCCTTGTACAGCTCCAGCGTCACCTCGCCGTTGACCTGCGGCTGCAGGGTCGAGACGAAGCCGTCAAGCGCCCGGCGCAGGTCGGAGAACCAGTAGCCGTAGTAGGCGAGCTCGGCGTAGCGGTGGGCCAGGCCCTGCTTGTGGTGCAGGGTCTCGCGGTCCAGCACGATCGCCTCCAGCTCCTCGTGCGCGGCCATCAGCACGGTCGCGGCCGGAGCCTCGTAGATGCCCCTGGTCTTGAAGCCGACGACCCTGCTCTCCACGATGTCCACCCGGCCGACGCCGTGCCTGGCGGCGATCGCGTTCAGCCGGGTCACCAGCGTGGGCAGGTCCAGCTTGTCGCCGTCGAGCGAGACCGGCACACCGCCCTCGAAGCCCACCGTGACCTGCTCGGCCTGGTCGGGGGCGTTCTTGGGGTCGGCGGTCAGCTGCCAGGCGTGGGCGGGTGGCGGCCTGCCGATGTCGTCGAGCTCGCCGCACTCGATGCTGGTGCCCCAGATGTTGGTGTCGATGCTGTACGGCTTGTCCTTGCTGACCGACAGTTCGATGCCGTGCTCGCGGGCGTAGGCGATCTCGGTCTCGCGGGTGGTCAGGTCCCAGTCGATGACCGGGGCGAGCACCCGCAGCCTCGGGTCGAGCGCGGTCGCGCTGGTGTAGAAGCGCACCTGGTCGTTGCCCTTGCCGGTCGCGCCGTGCGCCACCGCGTCGGCGCCCTCGGCGTGTGCGATCTCGACCATGCGCTGGGCGATCAGCGGGCGCGACAGCGGCGCGGCCAGCAGGTACTTGTTCTCGTAGCGCGCGTGCGCCTGCAGCGCGGGAAGGGCGAAGTCACGCAGGTACCTGTCGGTGAGCGGCTCGACGTACACCTTCGAGGCGCCCGTGCGCAGGGCGCGCTCCCTGACGGTCTCCAGCGACTCCAGCTGCCCGATGTCGGCGCAGAAGGCGATGATCTCGGCGTCGTAGCGCTGCTTGAGCCAGTGCAGGGCGACCGAGGTGTCCAGGCCGCCCGAGTAGGCAAGAACGATCTTCATGACAGGTCCCCCCTGAGTGCGGGCAGATCGGCGCGGACACGGGCAACGGCCTTGCCCGGCTCGGTCCCGGCCACGACGTCACGCGCGGCCTCGAACGCGGCCTCCCTGGCCCGGCGCAGGCGTTCGCGGGTGTCGTCGAGCCAGGTGGCATGGGCGTTCACGGCCGCCTGGAGTTCGCCCCGCACGGCCTTGACACTCTGCGGCGAGGTGCCGCCCGGACTGGTGTAGCCGGTCACCGCGTTCCGCGGCGCGAAGATCGTCGCCAGCACGGGTTCGGCGACCGGGTGACCGAGCTCGGCCAGGATCAGCGCACCGGCCCCGGTGTCGCGCAACGTCGAGCCGCGCTTGATGAGCGCCGAGACGAGCGAGCCGCTGACGTGGTGCGCCTCCCGGAAGGCCAGCCCGCGCTCGGCGACCAGGTAGTTGGCCAGCTCGGTCGCGGTGGAGAAGTTGTCCCAGCACAACGCCTCGCCCCGCGCGCTGTCGAAGCGCAGCCCGCGCGTCTGCCCGGCCACGATGCGCAGGGTGGACAGATAGGTGTCGATCGCCTGCCACAGATACGCCTTGTCCTCCTGCAGGTCGCAGCTGTAGCCGAGCGTCACGCCCTTGGCCATCGTGAGCAACTGCACCAGCGTCCCCACCGTACGGCCGGCCCGGCCTCTGGCCAGCTCGGCGACGACCGGGTTCTTCTTCTGCGGCATGATCGAGCTGCCGGTGCAGTAGGCGTCGGCCACCTCGACCAGGCTGTACTCGTGCCCGCTCCACATGACCACCTCCTCGGCCATGCGGGAGAGGTTGTTGCCGCCGATCGCGAACGCGGCGGCGCTCTCGATGAGGAAGTCACGCGCGCTGGTGGCGTCCAGCGCGTGGCCGAGCACGGCGCCGAAGCCGAGCAGCCTGGCCGTCAGCTCCCTGTCGAGTGCGAACGAGGTGCCCGCCAGCGCGCACGCGCCCAGCGGCGACTCGTCGGTGCGTTCGTAGGCGCCGCGCACCCGGCCCACGTCGCGCAGCAGCATGCTCGCGTGCGCGCTCTTCCAGAACGCGACCGAGATCGGCTGGGCGGCTTGGCTGTGGGTGTAGCCGGGCAGGATGGCGAGCAGGTCGTCGTCGGGGAAGTCCAGCAGCTCCTCGATCAGCTCCAGGTTCGCCTCGACCGCGTCCAGGTGGACCCCGCGCAGGTACATACGGGTGTCGGTGGAGACCTGGTCGTTGCGGGAGCGCGCGGTCTGCAGGTGGCCGCCGATCTCGCGGCCGAGCTCCTCGATGACCTGCTGCTCGATGTTGAAGTGCACGTCCTCGAGCTCGGGCCGCAGCCGCAGCCTGCCGTGCTCGTTCTGCTCCCACAACCGCAGCAGCGAGCCGAGCACCGGCCGGGCGACCTCGGCCGTGACGATGCCCTGCGTGCTCAGCATCAGCACATGGGCGATGTCCTGCCACAGGTCGGCGAACACCAGCCGCTCGTCGACGTCAACGGTGAGCGTGTAGTCGAGAACGTCCTGGGTGATGTCCTCGTCAAAGCGCCCGCCCCACAACTTGTCGGTCACAGCCCGATCCTTTGGTCGCGATATGCCGATTACGGTACGACGTCCTGACCAGCGTTATTAACTCTCGGGAGTCGGCTTGTCACTGCATTATGAATTCCCGGAGAATGGCACGCCGGCCGTTAACGACGATTAACCGGCCCGATGACGCCTGAATAGTGCACCAGCGGATCTGGCTCGGTCAATGGACTTGGGACACTTTCTTTGCGTGATCTTCCCTGGTCCTGTGCAGGTCACAGCGATGTGCGGGCGACGCGGGCGAAATTTCTACCGCAGTGCGGAGAGCTTTTCAAGACCCATGTTTTGGCCGTGCCACGAGAATAACGAAAGGGTCTCATGGTCTTGTTCGCCGATCGCGGGCCGTGCTCTGCTGTGCCTCTGAAATGAAGAACCGGTGAGTAAGTGTAATAAGTAGCCTGGGTGATTACGGCGACCTGGCAGGACCGTAACGCAGGCGGTCGGTGGCCGAATCGGCAGTGCTTTTCCGGAGCCCGGTAAATCGGCTCCGGCGACGATCAGGGAGGCTTTGTGGACACCATGCCCGGCGACGCGGGCGCGCTCTCACGACCGCTGTGCGCGGCGCTCGCCGAGTCGTTGCTGACCGGCGGCGAGCGGATCGCCGTACGGTCGGGCACGACGGAGCTGACCTATCGGCGCCTGCGCGAGCGCGCCCAGGAGGTGACCTCGCGCGTCGTGGCGGGCGCGAGGCCGGGCGCCGTCGTCGCCGTCATGCTGCCCAGGGGGGCTGACCTGGTCGAGGCGCTGGTCGGCGTGCTGATGTCGGGCGCCGCCTTCCTGCCCGTCGACCCGGACCTGCCCGCCGACCGCAGACGCCGCATGCTGGCCGCCGCCGACGTCTGCCTCACCGACGCCGACGGCGCCCGCTTCGCCGCCGACTGCGGCCGGGCCGTGCTTCCCACCGCTCCCGCTGTTCCCGGGCATGGTGGCGGCGCGGGAGCGGACAGGCTGCCGCAGGGTGAGCAGGTCGCCTACGTGCTGTTCACCTCCGGGAGCACCGGGACGCAGAAGGCCGTCGAGGTCTCGCACCGGGCGCTCGGCGCGCACGCGCACGCCGTCACGGCCGCCTACGCGCTGGGCCCGCAGGACAGGGTGCTGCAGTTCGCCACGATCAGCTTCGACGTGGCCCTTGAGGAGATCTTCCCCACCCTGCTCGCAGGCGGCACGCTCGTCCTCGCGCCCACCTCGGCGATCACCACCCAGCAGCTCACCGCCCTGCTGGCCCGCGAGCGCGTCACGGTGGCCAACCTGCCCACGCCGTACTGGGAGCAATGGGTACGCGACCTCGACCAGGGCGCCGACGCCGTGCCCCCGCACCTGCGCCTGCTCGTCGTCGGCAGCGACATGGGCAGGGCCGCGACGCTGGCCGCCTGGCGTGCGCACAGCCGGATCGAGACGCTCAACGCCTACGGCCTGACCGAGACGACCGTGACCTCGGCCCTGCACCGGCTGAGCGAGGCCGACGCCGCCGACCCCGGGGCCGCACTGGCCGTGGGCAGGGCGATCGCCGGCACCCATGTCGTCGTGCTCGGCGACGACCTGCAGCCGGTCGCCGAGGGCGAGCCGGGCGAGGTGTGCGTCGGCGGGCCGGGCGTGGCGCTCGGCTACCGGGGCGACCCCAGGCTGACGGCCGAACGTTTCGTGCCCGACGCGCGGGCGCGGCGGCCCGGCGCGCGGATGTACCGCACGGGTGACAGGGGCGTGCTCGACGCCTCCGGTGTGCTGCGGCTGCTCGGCAGGGCCGACGGACTGGTGAAGATCAGAGGCCAGCGGGTGCACCCGCAGGAGGTCGCCGCCCAGCTGTGCGCCCATCCCGAGGTGGTCGCCGCGCACGTGCGCGCCGAACGGGACGACGACGGCGACACCCGCCTTGTCGCCTATGTCGTGCCCGCCGACTCCCACGGCGTGCCCACGGCCGGGCGGCTGCGCGCGCACCTGGCGCGCTCGCTGCCGCCCGGCCATCTGCCCGCACGCTATGTCGTGCTCGACGCGCTGCCGCTGCTGCCGAGCGGCAAGGTCGACGCGGACGCGCTGCCCAAGTCACAGCTGTGGCGGCGCGACGACGACGTGCCCTTCCGCGCGCCCGTCACCGCGACCGAGATCGCGCTGACCGAGCTGTGGAGCAGCACACTGCGCGTCGGCCGCGTCGGCGTGGACGACTCCTTCTTCGACCTCGGCGGGCACTCGCTGGCCGCCGTGCAGATCACCAACCGCATCCGCACCCTGTGGTCGGCCGACGTCTCGGTCGCCGACCTCATGGCCCATCCGACCGTCGCCGGTCTGGCCGCGTTCGTCGAACGCGCGGGCACGCGGGCCGGGCATCCGCCGATGGAGCGCGGCGGCGACGACGAGCGCGTGCCGCTCACCGCACAGCAGCAGCAGGTGTGGTTCCTCGACCGGCTCTCGCCCGGCAACATCGCCTACCACGCCCAGACGACGATGCGCGTCGCCGGAGACCTCGACCTCGAAGCCCTGCGCCGGGCCGCCGCCGTGATCACCGCCAGGCAGGCCATCTTCCGCACCACCTTCCACGACGACGACGGCGTGCCGTACCAGCGGGTGCACGCCGAGGGGCCGATGCCGGTACGGCTGGTCGACCTGTCGGGGGAGCCGGAGGCCGGGCACCGGGCCAGGGTGGAGGAGCTGGTCCAGCAGGACATGACCACGCCGTTCGACCTCGGGCAGCTGCCGCTGGTGCGCTGGACGGTGGTACGTCTCGCGCCGGACGTGCACGAGATCATCCTGGTCGAGCACCACTTCGTGCACGACGGCTGGTCCTTCGGGCTGCTGATGCGCGAACTGCGTGCCGCCTACACCGCCGAGGTGAGCGGCGAGCCCGCCGATCTCGCGCCGGTCGCGTTCGACTACGCCGACTACGCGCGCTGGCAGCAGCGGGCGCTGGCCGCAGAGGGCATGCGCCGCCAGCGCGAGCACTGGGCGGCGACACTCGCAGGCAGCCCGCCCTCGGTGTCGCTGCCCGCGACCAAGGCCAGGTCCAGGCCGCAGAGCTTCGCCGGAGGCATGGTCAGGCTGGAGGTGGCGGCCCGGACGGTCGCCGCGCTGCGCGAGCTGGCCAGGACCCACCACACCACGCTGTTCGCCGCCATGCTGACCGCCTTCTACGCCACCTTGCGGCGCTACACGGGTCAGGACGACCTGGCCGTCGGCTCGGCGTTCGGCAACAGGCAGCTCGCCGAGACCGAGGACGTCATCGGCATGTTCGTCAACGCGGTCGTCCTGCGCTGCGACGCGGGCGGCGACCCCACGTTCGCCGAGCTGCTGCGGCGCGGCAGTGCGACCGTGCTGGCCGCCACCGCCAACCAGGAGCTGCCCTTCGTCGAGCTGGTCCGCGCGCTCAACCCCGACCGCGACCCGGCCGCCAACCCCTACTTCCAGGTCATGTTCAGCGCCAACGACGCCAGAATGCCGGACCTGGAGCTGCCCGGCTGCTCGGCCACCGTCTACGAGCGCGACAACGGCTCGGCGAAGGTCGACCTCAATGTCGTGGTCATCCCCAGGGCGGAGGCCGAGCCCGGCGCCGACGGGCGCTTCGACGGCCGGGTCACCCTGCTGTGGGAGTACAACAGCGACCTGTTCACCAGGGAGTTCATCGCCGAGGTGGCCGACTCCTACCTGCGCGTGCTGGCCGTCATGACCGCCGACCCCGGCGTCCGGATCGGCGCGGCCGACCTGCTCGGCCCCGAGCGGACGGCCACGCTGCGCGCACTCGGCTCGGGCCCCGCCGCGACGCCCGCCACGCCGTTCGCCGAGCTGTTCGCCGCCGCCGTCGCCCGCACGCCGGACGCTCCCGCCGTCCGCACCCGCGAGCACACCCTCACCTACGCCCAGCTCGACGCCGGGGCCAGGGCGGTGTCGCGGCTGCTGGCGGAGTCGGGGGCGGGCGGCGACGCCCCCGTCGGCGTCCTGCTCGGCCGTACCCCCACCGCGCTGACCGCACTGCTCGGCGTGCTGCTGTCGGGGCGCGGTTACCTGCCGCTCGACCCCGCGCACCCGCCGGGCCGCACCGCCTACATGCTCGAAGACTCGGGGGCGCGCCGCGTCCTGGTCGACGCAGGTACGGCCGGCCTGCTGCCGCCCGGCGACTGGCAGGCGCTCGACGTGGGCCGCCTGGAGCCCGCACCGGGCACGCCGACGCCGCCCGCGCACCCTTCGGCCACGGCCTGGGTCATGTACACCTCGGGCAGCACCGGCCTGCCGAAGGGCTGCCGCGTCACCCACGCCAACCTCGACTCCTTCCTGCGCTGGACGCTCGCCGAGACGCCCGAAGGCCTGCTGGAACGCACGCTGGCCGCCACCGCGCTCACCTTCGACGTCTCGGTGCACGAGATCCTGCCGACGCTCGCCGCCGGTGGCGCCGTCGTGCTCGTCGACGACCTGTTCGCCCTGCCGTACCTGCCGCAGGATCTGGTGCCGACGCAGGCGAACGTGGTCGGCAGCATGCTCGCCGAACTGCTGCGCAGGGGGGCCGTGCCGCCGGGCGTGCGGTCGGTGAACTTCGTCGGCGAGGCGGGCACCGAACCGCTCGTGCGCATGCTGCGCGAGGCGGGCGTGCCGATGGTGCGCAACCTGTACGGCCCGACCGAGACGACCGTGTTCGTCACCGGCGGCGAGGTGCGCGTCGAGCCGGGCAGGCCGTGGCCGCTGGGCGAACCGGGACCCGGCGTGCAGGTCCACGTCCTCGACGCGGAGGGGAACCTGCTGCCCAGAGGCGTCGAGGGCGAACTCGCCATCGGCGGCGACGCGGTCAGCGACGGCTATCCGGGCAGGGCACGGCTGACCGCCGAGCGTTTCGTGCCCGACCCGTTCGGCGGCGGGCACGGCGCCAGGCTCTACCTGACGGGCGACCGGGCCAGATGGGCGATGGACGGCGGCCTCGACTACCTCGGCAGACGCGACCAGCAGGTCAAGATCCGCGGCCTGCGCATCGAACTCGGCGAGATCGAACAGGTGCTCGGCACCCATCCGGGCGTCGCCGCCGCCTATGTCGTCGTCAGGGGAGAGGCCCCGGCCCAGACACTCGTCGCCTACGTGCGCCCGGCGGGCGACCGGCCGCCGCCCGCCAGGGAACTGGCCGCGCACGCCGCCCGCAGCCTGCCCTCCGGCCTGGTGCCCGCCGTGTACGTCGTGCTGGAGGAGATACCGCTCACCACCTCCGGCAAGATCGACCGATCCCGGCTGCCCGAACCGCCGATCGACGCCGCCGCGCACGCCGCCGACCAGGCGCAGGAGGCCTCGCCGCCGATCGAGCTGGAACGCACGATGAGCGACATCTGGGCCGAGGTGCTGAACCTGCCCGAGATCGACAGGCACGACAACCTGTTCCTGCTGGGCGGCCACTCGCTCGCGGTGCTGCGCATCAGGCACCTGGTCAGGGAGGCGACCGGCGTCGACCTCGCCGTCGCCGACTTCTTCGCCCATCCCACGGTCGCCGGGCTGAGCGGCCACCTGGCCCTGGCCCTGCTCGCCGCCGAGGTGCCGGCATGAGCGCCGCACGGGAAGGGAGCGCGCTCACCCCGGCCCAGCTCGGCCTCTGGTTCGGCGAGCAGTGGGAGCGCGAGGCCCAGCCGGAGGGCGGCGCCGCGCTCTACCACATCAACACCTCGCTGCGCATACGCGGGCCGCTGGACGCCGACGCCCTGCACCGGGCGCTGGCCGCCCTGCTGGAGCGGCACCCGGTGCTGCGCGGGCAGGTCGTCGCGGGGGAGCGGCCGGTGCTGCGCGACCGGGGGCCGGTCGTGCTCGCGATGCCGTTCGTCGACTTCTCGCACTCGCCGCACACCGCGCCCGACATGGCGAAGGCCAGGCTCGCGCACGAGGTGGCCAGGCCGTTCGACCTCGCGCGCGGACCGCTGCTGCGCAGCGTGCTGGTGCGACTCGCCGCCGACGAGCACGTGCTGGTCATGGTGGTGCACCACCTGGTGTGCGACGGGCTGTCGCTGCGGGTGCTGTATCGCGATCTCGGCCTGCTCTACCGCGCGTTCGTCTCGGGGGGCGCCGCCGATCTGCCGCCCGCCACCTCCTGGTTCGAGCGTGACGTCGTCGCGCCGGGCGAGCGGGAGCAGGCGCTGGCCTACTGGGAGGAGTCGCTGCGGGACGCGCCCGAGGCCATCGACCTGCCCGCCGACCGGCCGCGTCCCGACGGTGGCGGCAGCGCGGGAAGCGCACTGCGCCGCACGGTCGAGCCGCACGTGTGGCAGCAGGTGCTCACCGCGTGCGCCAGGTGGCGCGTCACGCCGTACATGGTGGTGCTGGCCGTGTACGCGGTGCTGCTGGCGCGGCTGACCGGGCAGCGTGACCTGGTGATCGGGTCGCCCTCGTCCGGGCGTGGCTCGATGGCCGACGCCGACACCGTCGGCATGTTCGTCACCACGATCCCGCTGCGTCTGCGCGTCGGGGCCGGCGACACCGTCCTCGACCTGCTCGACCAGGTCCGCACCCGTGGCCTTGAGGCGATGCGGCACGGCGGCGTCGGGTTCGAGGAGCTGGTCGACCGGCTGCGGGTGCCGCGCTCGACGGTGTACGCGCCGATCGTGCAGGTGCTGTGCGGGCTGGACCACCTCGACGTCAGCACGCCCGACCTCGGCCCCGGCGTGGACGTCGTGCGCATGGCCACGCCCTGTACGAACGCCAAGTTCGAGCTCGGCCTGGCGGTGGAGGTGACGGGCGGTTCGGTGATCGCCGACTGGGAGTACCGCACCGACCTGTTCGACGAGAGCACGGTCGCCGCCCTGGCCGAGGCCTACCTGGCCCTGCTGACCGCCTTCACCGCCGACGACGGCTCGGGGCGCGTGCGCGACCTGGACGCGGGCGGCCGGGCGGGCCTGCTGTACGGCCCGGCGGAGGGCGAAGGGCGGGTGCTGCCCACGCACGTGCCCGTGCCGCACCAGATCGCGCAGCAGGCCGCGCTGACCCCCGGGGCCGTCGCCGCCAGGACCTGCCAGGGCGTCGAGATCACCTACCGCGACCTGGACCGCAGGGCCAGAGGCCTGGCCGGCAGGGTCCGCGCCGCAGGGGCCGGGGCCGAGGACGGCGTGCTGCTCGCCCTGCCCAGGGGGATCGGCTGGGCGGTCGCGGTGCTCGGCTGCTGGTACGCGGGCGCCGCCGTCGTGCCGCTCGACCTGACCCTGCCCGACCAGCGGCTGCGGGCGATGACCGAGGCGGGAGGCGTGCGTTTCGGCCTGGCCGAGAACGCGGACGCGGCCAAGGACGTCGCCCAGCGGCTCGGCCTCGACATCGAGATCGCCTGGCTGGACCTGGAGGGCGTCGAGACCGACACACCGCTCGAAAAGCCGCTGGCCCTGCTCGGCTCGCTCGCCTACGTGCTGTTCACCTCGGGCTCGACCGGGCTGCCCAAACCGGTGGCGGTGGCACACGACGCGCTGGCCCACTACGCCAGCATCTTCGCCGAACGCATGGCGATCACGGCCGACGACATGTTCCTGCAGTTCTCCGCCCTGACCTTCGACGTGTGCTTCGAGGAGACGGTCCCGGTGTGGTGCCTGGGCGGCGGCGTCCTGCTGCTGGAGGACAACAAGATCGCCCCGGTGGACCTCGAACGCGTCATCGCCGAAGGCCGGGCCACACTCGCCGACTTCACCAGCTCCTACTGGGCCGAATGGGCCCGCGACCTCGAACGCAGGCCGCGCCCGCTGCCTCCCACCCTGCGCACGGTCGTCATCGGGGCCGAGGCCGGATACGTCGCCGACCTGAAGCGCTGGGCCGACCGCACCGGCGTGCCCGTGGTCAACGCCTACGGCCTGACCGAGACGCTGATCACCTCGATCACGCACACCGGCTCGGTCGCCGACGGCAGGCTCGGTCCCGTCCTGCCGATCGGCCTGCCGATGCGCGGCATGCGCGCCTACGTGCTCGACGCCCAGGCCTGGCCGGTCGCGCCCGGCCTCGCGGGCGAGCTGTTCGTCGGCGGCCCGGCCCTGGCCAGGGAGTACCTCGGCAGGCCCGCCGCCACCGCCGAGCGCTTCGTGCCCGACCCGTTCGACGAGCGGCCGGGCGCGCGGATGTACCGCACCGGCGACCGGGCCATGGTCGACGCCGACGGCGTGCTGCGTTTCGTCGGCCGCGTCGACGGCCAGATCAAGGTACGCGGGCACCGCGTCGAACTGCGCGAGGTCGAGGTGGCGATCGCCGCGCACCCCGACGTCGAGGAGGTCGTCGCACGCGCCGCCCGTACCGAAGGCTCGCACGAGGTCGTCGCCTATGTCGTCGCCAGGCCCGGCGCGAGCCTGGACACCGTGGCCCTGCGCCGCTTCCTCACCGAACGCGTGCCGAGCTACCAGGTGCCCGCCCATCTCGTCGAACTGCCCGAACTCCCGCGTACGGCAGGCGGCAAGCTCGTCCCCAGCGCCCTGCCCGCCCCCGCGCCGCACGCGCCCGAGCAGCGGCATGACGACGACGATGACGACGAGCACGCCGCCCTGCTGGCCATCGTCAGGCAGGTGCTCGACCGTCCCGGCCTCACCGCCGACGACAACTTCTTCGCCTCGGGCGGCAACTCGATCTCCAGCATCAGGGTGGTGTCGCTGGCCAGGGAGGCCGGGATGCCGTTCACCGCCAGGCAGGTGTTCGCCCACCAGAGCGTGCGCGCCCTCGTCCAGGCGCTCGGCGCCACCTGGCGCATGCCGCTGCCCGACGACGCCGAACCGGTCGCGCCCGCGCCCCGCCAGGCCGGGTACCGGCTGCCGCAGACCGCCCACCTCGGCATCGAGGGCGACAGCCGTACGGCGTTGCTGGCCGCCCTGATCGACGCCGAGCGGATCGAACCGGCGGGGCCGATGCAGCGCTGGGGGCTCAACCGGCTGCGCCACCGGCCGAGGCCAGGGATGTACCGGGTGCACGAGGCGTTCGACGTCAGCGGCACCGACGTGGACGTCGACCTGCTCGTCCTGGCCTGGAACACCCTGGTCGAGCACCACCCGGCGCTGCGCACCTCCCTGCACACCCACGACGGCGCCGATCTGCAGGCCGTGCACCGCAACGCCGCCTTCCGGGTGCGCCGCGAGAACCTCGCCGGTTTCGGCACCGCCGAGGCCATCCTCGCCGTCAACCGGCACCTGGAGGACCTGCGCAGCACCCCCACCGATCCGCTGCGGCGCTGCCAGGTGGAGCTCACCGTGTTCGACCTCGGGCCGGGCTCGGCGTATCTGGTGTGGGACTACTCCTATCTCAATCTGGACGGCTGGTCGTTCACGGCGCTGCTGCGCGATCTGTTCGACCTGCACGACGGCTTCCGCGAGGGGCGTGAGGTGGTGCTGCCGGTCCGGCCGGAGCCGGGCGAGCTCGCCCGCTGGTGGCACGGGCGCGACGACGTCGCCGCGCGGGCGTACTGGACGGGCAGGCTCGCGGGGGCCCCGCTCGGCCTGGTCTCGGCCGGCCTTGGACCGGGCGCGGGCGACGGCGGCCCGCCGCATGCCGACCAGCGCACCTGGCTGCCCGCCGAACGCACCGCCCTGCTCTACCGGCGTGCGGCCGAGGCCGGGCTGACCCTGCACACGCTCGTGCGGGGCGCCTACGCCATCGCCCTGGGGCACGCGCTCGGCTCGCCGGACGTGGTGTTCGGCACGGTCGTCTCCGGGCGCACCGACAGCCTGCCCGGCGCCGAGTACGTCGTGGGGTGCCTGAACAACCGCCTGCCCAGCCGTGTCGTCGTCCCCGGTTCGGGCTCGTGCCTGGACTGGCTGCGCGCCCTGCAACGCGAGCACGCCGAGGCGAGCGCGCACGAACACGTCTCGCCGCTGGACGTCCAGCGCTGGTGCGGCATCCCCGACACCGACCGGCTGTACGACTCCGAGATCGTCGTGGAGAACTTCCCCTTCGAGGCCGGGCTGCAGTCGCGCATCGCCGGGTGGAACCCGATCGCCAACGCCGCGCCGGGCGACGAGACGCTTCGCCTGGTCGTGTGGCCGGATCCGGCGCTGCTGCTGAAGGTCAGCTACTACCGCGACAGCGTCTGCGACGCGCGGGCGGTGGACCTGCTGCGCGAGGTGCGACGGGTGCTGGACGCGATGGCCGACGGGCTGGACGGGGGTGTGGAGGGGCTTTCGGCGGTGGACGCGTGACACGTGCGGACGAAGATCAAGTACTGGAAAGGGATTCCTCCATCATGGACAGCAAGGCCGTACCCGCCTCCGCCAGGCGAAGTCTGTGGCGGCACCGCGACTTCACCCTGCTGTGGGCGGCCCAGACGGCCAGCCAGATCGGCTCGCAGATCACCTTCTTCGCCATCCCGGTGATCGCGCTGACCGTGCTCAACGCCTCCACCACCCAGGTGGGCCTGCTCGCCGCGGCCGAGACGCTGCCGTTCCTGCTGGTCTCGCTGCCCGCCGGGGTGTGGGTCGACCGCTGGGACAGGCGCAAGACGCTGATCTTCACCGATGTCGGGCGCATGCTGGTGCTGGCCGTCCTGCCGGTGGCCTACGCGCTGGACGCGCTGAGCATCGGGCTGATGCTCGTCGTCGGCCTGCTCGTCGGCATCCAGACGGTCTTCTTCGACATCGCCGACCAGGCGTTCCTGCCCTCCGTCGTCGAGACCGAGGACATCCCGGCGGGCAACACCAGGCTGGAGGTGTCGCGCTCGATCGCCTACCTGGGCGGCCCCAGCCTGGGCGGTCTGCTCATCCACGTGGTGCTCGCCCCCTTCGTGCTGCTGTTCAACGTGGGCGGCTACCTGCTGTCGGCGATCCTCATCGGCGCGATCCGCACACGGCCGGCCGAGGTCGCCGCCGCCGCGCCCCGGCGCAGGATGGCGGCCGAGATCGGCGAAGGGCTGCGTTTCGTCTTCGGCAACCGCACGCTGCGGGCGATCGCCACCTGCACCGGCCTGATGAACCTCATCGGTCTCGGCGGCGCGCTGACCGCCCTGCTGACCGTGTTCGCCCTCAACGACCTCGATCTGACGCCCGGCGCACTCGGTCTCATCCTGACGCTGGGCAACGCCGGAGCCCTGCTCGGCGCGATGGTCAACGCCTGGGTGGTCAGGACGCTCGGCCTCGGTCCCACGCTGATCGCCGCCGCCCTGCTGGCCGTGCTGCCGATCCTGCTCATCGCGGCGGCGGGCACGGGGGCAGGGGCGCTGCTGATCTCGGTCGCGATCGGGCTGATGCTGGCCGGTATCTCGGTCTACAACATCAACCAGGTCAGCCTGCGCCAGGCGATCACCCCCACCCGGCTGCAGGGCCGGATGAACGCCTCCATGCGGTTCGCGGTGTGGGGGACGCTGCCGGTGGGTGCGGCGCTCGGCGGTGTGCTGGGCGACGCGATCGGCGTGCGGCCGATGTTGTGGGTGCTCGGGGGGCTGGCGGTCGCGGTGTGCCTGCCGCTGGTGCTCACCCGGGAGGTCAGGAGCCTGCGTACGGGGCCGGGTGCGGTGGGGTAGCGCGTTGCCCTTCGGTTTTGCGATGTTTCCACCGAGCTGAGAGAACAAAGGAAAGGAAAGAAGACGTGCGACTGGTCTTCATGGGCTATCAGACATGGGGTCATCGGGTCCTGGCGGCCCTGCTGGCATCCGAGCACGAAGTGCCGCTCGTCATCACCCACCCGTCGAGCGATCACGCGTACGAGACCATCTGGAACGACTCGGTGGCCGCCCTGGCCGAGGCGCACGGCATCCCGGTGCTGGAACGCCGCTATGCCAACGACGACGAGGTCGCCGAGCGGTTACGCGGCCTGGAGCCCGATCTCCTGGTCTCCTCCGACTGGCGGACCTGGCTGGCGCCCCACATCTACGGCCTGGCCAAGCACGGCGCGATCAATGTCCACGACGCGCTGCTGCCCAGGTACGGCGGGTTCGCGCCGCTCAACTGGGCGCTGATCAACGGCGAGAGCGAGGTCGGCGTCACCGTGCACTTCATGAACGAGAGCTTCGACCTGGGCGACATCGTGCTGCAGCGCCGGGTGCCGGTCGAGGACGACGACACGGTCACCGACCTGTTCCACAAGACGATCGGACTGTTCGCCCCGATGACGCTCGAATCCATCGACCTGATCGACTCCGGCCGCACGGACTGGACCAAGCAGGACCCGGCCGCCGCCACGTTCTTCCACAAACGCTCGGTCGAGGACAGCCGCATCCACTGGACCTGGGCGGCGAAGGACATCGCGAACCTGGTCCGCGCCCAGGTGGACCCCTACCCCAACACGTTCGCGTACTTCAACGGGGAACGCCTGCGCATCCTGGCCGCCTCGGTGTCGTCGCTGCGTCTGGGAGGCACGCCCGGCCGGGTGTTCCGCCCCGACGGCAAGGGCGTGGCCGTCGTGTGCGGTCCCGGCGCACGGGCGGGCACCGAGCACGGCCTGGTCGTCGAGCGGCTGCGCACCGACGACGGCCGCGAGTACGACGCCACCGACTTCTTCACCACGATGGGCGGGTATCTGACCAGCCACCCGTGACCCGGGCCCGCCGCTGAGGAGCGATCGACGAGCGATCCCAGGCCGGTCGTACGACCACCTGGGATCCTTTTTTCTTTTCCCGGCTTTATTATATGACGACTTATTAATATTGTCGATTATTTGAATTGCCCCTTCTTTTTGGATATCTTTCCCTCCTGCTTTTCCGGTGAGGAGATGATGTGAGAATGGGCGAGGAAAAAGCGTCCGGCGTGGGCCCGGCCGGCATCGAGGTCGCCTTCGAGCGCTTCGGCGACCCGCAGGACCCTCCGGTGCTCCTGATCATGGGAATCGCCGTGCAGATGCTCGGCTGGAGCGAGGAGTTCTGCGCGATGCTCGCCGGGCACGGCCTGCAGCCGATCAGGTACGACAACCGCGACGTCGGGCTGTCCTCGCACTTTCCCGGCGGGCCCGCGCCCGATCTGCCGGCGGCCTTGGCGGGCGACCTGTCCTCCGCCTCCTACACGCTGTCGGACATGGCCGCCGACGCCGTCGGCCTCATCGACGCGCTCGGCTTCGACGGCGCGCATCTGGTCGGCCTGTCGCTGGGCGGCGCGATCGCCCAGACGGCGGCGATCGAGCATCCGGCGAAGGTGCGCTCGCTGACCTCCATCATGTCCACGACCGGCGACCCCGCCGTCGGCCAGGCCGACGCCCGGGCGCTCGGCGCCCTGTCCGGCCCTCCTCCGCGTACCCGGCAGGAGGTGATCGACCAGATGGTCAGGGCCGTGCGCGTGCTCGGTTCGCCCGGCTATCCGCCGGACGAGGCGGCGGTCGCCGAGCGTGCCGCCCGTTCCTATGACCGGGCCTACGATCCCGAAGGGGTGGCTCGCCAGGCCGTGGCCTCGGTGGCGTCGGGCGACCGCACCGCCCGCCTTCGCACGCTGGAGGTTCCCGCGCTGGTCATCCATGGCGCCGACGACCTCATGTGCGACGTCTCGGGCGGCCGGGCCACCGCGGCGGCCGTTCCCGGCGCGGTCCTGCGGACCTTTCCCGGCATGGGCCACGACCTGCCGCGCCCGCTCTGGCCCGACCTCACCGCGCTGATCGCCGAACACGTCCACGCCGCGGCGCGGGACTGAACGTCCGTACGGCCCCCGCCCAGACGATCAGCGCGCAGGTCGCGAACCCGGCCCCGAGCAGGCTGGACCCCGCCCAGCCGTAGGCGGCGCCGACGGCCGTGGTCGAGGCCGCGCCGAGCGCCGAGCCGAGCGAGTAGAAGACCATGTTGCCCGCGATGACGCCGCTGGTGCGATCCGGGTACGCGGCGGTCAGCACGTGCTGACCGCTCACGTGCACGGCCTGTACGGCGAGGTCGAGCACGACGACACCGGCGACGAGCAGCCACAGCGACCAGGACAACTGGCCGATCGCCGCCCAGGAGGCGATGAGCAGGGCGAGCGCGACGGCGGTGACCGGGGTGGCGCGTCCGGCGTCCGCCCGGCGTCCGGCGCGTGCCGCCCCGAGCGCCCCGGCCAGCCCGGCGATGCCGAGCAGTCCGATCTGCCCCTCGCTCAACCGCCAGGGCGCACCGGCCAGCGGCAGCGCCACCCCACTCCACAAGGTCCCGAACGAGGCGAACAGCAGGAAGGTGACGAGCCCGCGCATCAGGAAGTCCCGCCGCCCGAACAGGCCGAGCATCGAGCCGACGGCCTCGCCGTACGCCATGGCCTGTCCGGGGCGCCGATCCCGAGGCAGGGCGGCGAGGACAAGGAGTGCGAGGCCGAGCGAAAGCGCCGCGAGCACGACATACACGCTGCGCCAGCCCCACGCCTCGGCCAGTGCGCCCGTGACGACGCGAGCGCCCAGGATGCCGACCACGACACCCGAGGTCACGACGCCGATGGCGCGCCCGCGCTGTCCGGGCGGCGACAGCGCCGCCGCGTACGCCACGCTGGTCTGCACCACGACCGCGAACACCCCGGCCACCGCGAGCCCGGCGAACGCCACCCATGCGACGGGCGCCGCCGCCGTGCTGACCATGCCCGCCGCGACGATCGCCAGGTGCCCGGCGATGAGCCTTCGCCGGTCGAGCACGTCGCCGAGCGGCACCAGCAGGACCAGCCCGGCCAGATAGCCGAACTGGCCGGTCGCGACGATCCAGCCGGTCAGGTCCCGCGGCAGGCCGAGCTCACCTCCCATCGGCTCCAGCATCGGCTGGGCGGCGTAGACGCTCGCCACCGCGACCGCGCACACCACCGCGAGCAGTGCCCGTCGCCACCTGTCCATGAGGTCGACTCCAATCAGTAGCACATTGCAACCAATTGGACGGTAGGGCAGAATGGTTTCAATCCGCAACTCATTGGAGGTCGTCATGGGGGCACCCGACACCGGCTGGACCGACGCCGACTGTCCCGTCGCGCGTACCCTCGACCTGGTCGGCGACCGGTGGAGCCTGCTGCTCGTCCGCGACGCCATGGACGGGGCGCGCTCGTTCACCGAGTTCCAGCGGCGCACCGGCATCGCCCGCAACATCCTCACCGACCGCCTGCGCAGGCTCCTCGCCCACGACCTGCTGGCCCAGCGCACCGCGCCGTCGGGCCGCCGCCAGGAGTACGTGCTCACCGCCGCCGGGCGCGACCTCTTCCCGGTCATCCTCACGCTGCGCCAATGGGGCGAACGCCACGCCTTCGCCCCCGGCGAGCCGCACTCCACCCTGGTGGACCTGCACGGCGCCCCCGTGCCCGAGATCGTGCCGGCCGCCGAGGACGGCAGCCCGCTCGACGCCGACACCACGCGGGTACGGAAGGTGCGATAGGGAGGCTTGGTCGGCGTTCGGGCGGCGTATGGTCGATCGACCAGGTCAGGCCTTGTCGCGAATGGGCGGGCGGACCGACTGTGACGGAGCACGCATCGCGTCCACCTCCATCACACCGGAGCAACCATGTCGATACGGAAACTGTCCCTTCTCGGCGTCTGCGCCCTGATGACGCTGACCGGCGTCACGGCCGTCGCGTCGCCCGCCAGCGCCGCCGGTTCGGCGGCCTGCATCAACAACCCCAGCCCCGCGAACTGCGACGGCCTGGACGCCGCCATCCCCGACAGTCAGCCCAACGGGGGCGCCGGCTGCCTGCGCGACGCCCGCCAGGTCGGGCGCAGCGCCGGGTATCCCTTCACGCCGATGTCGTGGCCCGGCGGCAGGCTCGAACTGTGGTGGTCGGACCGCTGCCAGAGCAACTGGGCGCGCCTGGTGTCCACCGGCGGCACCGGCCGCGCGCTGGTGGCCATCCAGCGCAGGGGCAGCCAGGTCGCGGGATTCGAGCAGGACGAGGGCTGGCTGTACGGCGCGGGCGAGGCCTGGGTCAGCCCCATGCTGTACTCGCCCGGACCGGCGCGTGCCGGTGTCTTCTGGGCGACCAGCTACGAATGGGGCCAGGACTACTGAGGCTTCGCCTTCGGTGAGGTGCAGGCGATCATCGCGATGTCCGTCTGCGCCTCGCCGATCAGCACGGCGCCACGGGCGCTCAGGCAGTCGTCGGCCGCGGTGAGCACGCCCGACCAGTGGTGATCCCGGACGAACGCCTCCTCCACCCGGCTGGCCACGCCGTCCGCCGGCCGGAACACCTCCAGTCTGATCCGGATGTCCTGCGCCGGATGGTTGATCAGCATGCCCATGGGGTTGAGCCGGACCCAGCCGACCCCGCAGGCGTCGGAGTAGCGCAACTCCAGGTCGGCCAGCAGCTTGCTCCCGAGCCAGACCTGCTGGGCGGCCAGCGTGCGCACCTGCTCGCCCGCGCATCCCGCCCGTGCCGGGTCGGCGCCGTCCACCGGGGACTGTACGGCGTCGGCGGACAGGCCCAGCACACGGGTGGCGGCGGCCCAGGTCATGGGCGGCGGGCCCTGCGGGGCACGCAGCCAGACGAAGCCCGCGACGGCGACGACGACCAGCCCCAGGGCCACACCTGCGGCGATCAGCCGGGTACGTGCCTTACGTGGTGGGGGGCCGGCGGTGGTCGCGACGGTTGGCGAGATCGGCTCCTGTGTCGCGGAACCCGCTGGTTCCTGTGCTGCTATTTCCGAAAATGCGGCTTTCTCGCTCGCGGCTTTCTCGCTCAGGGCTCTGTCGCGTTGGGCCTTTTCGCGTAACGCCTTCTCGCGTAACGCCTGGAGTTCGCCTTCGGGCAGGCCGTACAGGCGTTCGTAGGCGGCCAGGGTGTCGGCGGGTGGCAGGCGTCTGGCCTGCTCGTAGTCGGCCACACTGCTGTGCGAGCTCAGGTGCAGGGCGCGGGCCTGGGAACGCTGGGAGCCGCCGCGCTCGATACGCAGGCGACGCAGCTCGGCGCCCAGCTCGGTGGCGGCTTCGAGGGGTGTGCCGTCGACCGCTGCCGGGTAGTTGCCCGTATCCACATGCACCCCTCGTCTCCGCCGGTAAGGCCGAGTCTCCGCCGGTAAGGCCGAGCAAAGAGTAGTCGTCAAGATCCCTTAGCGGAAGCTCGATACGGGATGAGAACGGCAAGCTGTCCCTATGGGCCGGCCGGAGGGTCGGCCAGGGCGGCGTAGGCGTCCTCCAGGGTCGGATGGCAGGGCAGCATGCCCTCCAGCCCGGTGATCTGCAGAACGCGGGCGCAGATGCCGGTGGCCCCGGCCAGCACCAGGACGACCCCGTGCCCGAGCGCCCGCCGCCAGGCCTGGATCAGCGTGGCCACACCGAAGGAGTCGCAGAACCTCAGCCGGGACAGGTCGAGCACGATACGGGGTTGCCGCAGCCGCCCGTCGTCGTGCTGGAAGAACTCCTGCTCCAGCACCTGGTCCAGGACGTGGAGCAGATGGGAGGCGGTGGCCAGGTCCAGCTCGCCGGACAGGCCGACCACCGTGGCCGCCGTCGGCTGGCGCACCGTGATGCGCAGGTCGGCACTGCCTGAGCCCAGTGTGAAGATGGTGTTCACAAGACGACCTTTCATCCTTGGAGGCCGTGTGGTGTCCTGCCCGGGGAGTGGCGACACCATCCTACATACTTGTGATCGTTCGGTCGCGGTGAGTGAAGTCCGGGAAGTGCTGGAACTCCAGGCGTGGCGGTCCGGCGTCGTCGCTACGGCGTGCCCGGCTCCAGGTGAACTGTGGTGGGGGCGCCCGGCGTACGGCCGGTCGGCGGGTACTCGCAGTCGAGCTGGCTGACATCGGCGTCACGACTGCTGTTCCAGCCCGTGCCTTCTTGGGCGGTGTAGACGAAGGTGCAGGCCCGCCCGTGGCTGTCGGTGACGGTGGTGACATAGATCTCGTCGTCGTGAGCACATCCGGCGAGCGTGAGGACGAGCACGACCAGAATGCTCCCAATCCATCGCATACCGGGAGCGTAACTCGCCAGGCATGCAATCACCTTTTATCGCCATAAACCGGCATGAGTTCGACGGATGGCGCCAGCCCCGCTATGACGAACGTCACAAGCGCCAAACGCCGCCTTTGCGCGAATAAGGGATGTCAAAGCGCGACGCCGGCGCAGCGCCTCCCACGTCACACCCACATGGGGTACTCATGCACAGACGACTGTCCGTACCGCTGGCCATCCTGGCGATGATGCTCGCGGCGGTGCTGCCGACGGGAGCCGGAGCGGCCTTCGCCTCGCCGGTCGGGCCGCTGGCCGGTGGCGCCGATTCGCAGACCGAGCCGGGCGACGGCGAGCCCGAGCCGGACAATCCGCGCTTCCCCCGCCCGCCGAGGACGTGCCAGGTCGAGCCCTGCAACGGGAACGAGCCTGGCGCTGGCGGCGGCGGAGACCCGGGCGCGCCCTCACCGCAAGCGGTGCGAAGCCTGCAGGACGCCAGGCTGGCCGCGAACAAGGCGCTCGACAAGCCCAGGTGTTTCGACCTGCTCAGCCTGAACGACAGCCGCTCGCCGGGGACGCTCAACCCGGTCAGGGTGCTCAACACGGTGCCCATCACGATCGTCGACGACGGGACCGCGGACCTTGGGTACGCGCCCGGCCTCGGAGTCGACGGCAGGATCGACATCCTTCCTGGCTTCTTCCGCATCACGTTCGACCGGGCCTTCCAGAATCGCGGGTACATCGACCCTTCGCTGTACTTCGACCTGCCGACGGTCCAGCTCTCGGTGGCGGACATGCGGCTGGTCGCCCTCCTGCATGAGCTGGGGCACCTGACCGGTGTGAACGTCCATCCGGGTGACGGGGTCGCTCCCCTTCTGCCCGAGGAGGTCGGCCAGGCGTTCAACACCCAGATCTATGTGAACTGCCTGGACCAGGGCGCGATCTACCAGTGAGCCTCAGACATCCGGCGGAGCGCCTCAGTGTGCCTCCTCGGTGGTGTGGGAGTCGGTGAGGGTGAGGGCGCCGCCCGCTGCGATCAGGCCGACGATCACGGCCAGTACGGCGTAGGTGATGCGCTCGCCGTGGAAGAACGACGCCACCAGCTCACCGCTCCACACGCCGTCGGGCAGCTGGGTGGTCACCAGTACGGCGATCATCGTGCCGATCACGGCCGTGCCGATGCTGCTGCCGACCTCCTGTGCGGTGTCGTTGAGCGCGGTGCCGATCGACGTGCGGTTGGCCGGCATCGCCTCGACGAGGGCCACGGCGCAGATCGTCATGACGGTACGCAGCCCGACGGTCATCACCACCATGGCGACCGCGATGGGGGCGTAGCCGTACTCGACGCCCCAGGCGAGACCGGCCAGGGACAAGGCCAGGCAGGCCGCGCCGATCAGGCACGCGACGCGATGACCGAACCTCCTGGCCAGCCATTCCGACACCGGCGTCGCGACGATCATGGTGACGATGATCGGCAGGTTCGCCAGTCCGGCCTGCACGGGGCTCCACCCGTAGGCGTACTGGAAGTGCAGGATCAGTCCGAACAGCACACCGGCCATCGCGATGGACGTGCCGATCTGCGCGATGGCGGCCCCGCGTACGGTGCCACGGGCGAACAGGCGCAGGTCCAGCATGGGCGAGGCGCTGCGCCGCTCGTGCCGTACGAAGGCGACGGCCGAGGCCACGGCGCCGAGCACGGAGGCGATCGTGATCGCCGACAGCCAGCCGTGCTCGACGCCGCTGGTCAGCGACCAGCAGGCCAGGCCGATGGCGGCGACGCTCAGCAGGGCGCCGGGCAGGTCGAGCCTGCCGGTGGTCAGGTCCTCGGGCCGGTCGGCCGCGACGCCGAGCCGCACGCCGATGGCCGCGACCAGCGCGATGGGTGCGTTGACCAGCAGGAGCCACTCCCACCCGACGTGCGCCAGGGCGGTGCCGCCGAGCAGCGGGCCGAGTACGAACCCGGACATGCCCACGACGATCATCAGGGTCATCGCCCGTATGCGCAGGGCCTGGTCATCGAACAGGCGGAAGACCAGGGAGTTGGTGATGGGCGCCATCGCGGCCGCGGCGATGCCGAGCCCGGCCCGCAGAGCGATGAGCTCCCCGGTGCTGCTCACGGCGACGACGCCCAGACTGAGCAGCCCGAACACGGCCAGGCCGATCAGCAGCACGCGTCGCCGCCCGAGGCGGTCGGCCAGCGATCCCGCGGTGAGCAGCAGCCCGCCGAACGTGAGGGAGTACGCGCCGGTGATCCATTGCAGGGAGGTGGTGCCGCTGCCGAGATCACGGCCGATCGTGGGCAGGGCGATCGACAGCAGGGTGTTGTCGACCATCTCCACGAAGAAGGCCAGGCAGAGCGCGGCGAGGGGAATCCAGGCCGCGCGCAAGGACGGATAGGTGCGTGTCGCGGCGGGAGTGGTAGTGGCGGTCATGGTGGCCTCCTCTCGGATGTCGCCGACTATCGAACGACGTTCCATACGATAGAACGAGGTTCGATAATCTGGCAAGCTGTGATTGAATGGGCACCATGGCACACCCGCGAACACGCTCCGCCGACGCTCCTGCCCGAGGACGGCGCCGTGCTTCGCACTCCATGGAGGCCGTCCTCACCGCCACCGTGGCCCTGCTGGACGAGGCGGGCGAGCAGGCGCTGACGTTCCGCGCCCTGGCCGCCAGGCTCCGCACCGGCGTCGGCAGCATCTACTGGTACGTCGCGAGCAAGGACGAACTCCTCGACCGCGCCACCGACCACGTGCTCGGCCAGGTGATGACCGCAGTCGAACGGCAGCCGATCGGCGACGACCCGATCGCCGACCTGCGCGAGATGGCCGTCACGCTGTTCGACGCGATCGTCGACCGGCCGTGGCTGGCGGCGTACTTCATGCGCAACACCGACGTCCAAGGCAACTCGCTACGCCTGTACGAGAAGCTCGGCCGTCAGACGCTCCGCCTCGACCTCACCTCACGCCAGCGCTTCCACGCCGTCTCGGCGATCGTGGGCGTCGTGGTCGGCACCGCCGCCGACCTGGGGGCCGACCCGCCCCAGGAGGTGCTCGACGGGCATGTCGACCGCGACGAGTTCCTTCAGCACTTCGCCGACACCTGGCGTGCGCTCGACGCGCAGGAGTTCCCGTTCGTACGGGAGATCGCGGAGGAGTTCGCCGGACACGACGACAGGGAGCAGTTCCTCGCCGCACTCGACCTGACCCTGGCCGGCCTGCGCCTGCAGGCGGGCCGGGTGTCCCAGGTCGAGTAGGCGTCGCATCTTCGTCAGGCCGACCCCGAACAGCGCCTCGACGACCCTGAACATCGACACCCACGCGGTGTTGGTGTGCACGGCGACGGTACGCCGCCCGTCCGGCGTGCCGACAACGAAGACCTGCGAGCCCCAGAAGCTACCGCCCGGCCCCCGCAGCGTACGGCCGCCGCAGGCCGTACCTCCGACGCGCCGACCGCCTACGAGAAGGTCCGCGCGAGCCTCGCCGGCGACCTGGGCGTCGACCCCCGGCGACCACCTGCGCGCCACCCACCTGGCCCTACTCCGTGGCGAGCCCGCCGTCCCCCCGCCCGAGCAGGTACGGCAGGCGGCATACGGGCGGCTCGCGGCCCAGCTGACCAGCTTCGTCGGCAGGGACGACGAACTGCGGGCGCTGGCCGCGTCCCTGCGGGCCTCCCGGCTGGTCACCGTCGTCGGCCCCGGAGGCGTGGGCAAGACCCGGCTGGCCGTCCAGGCGGTGAGCGGGCACCCCGCCCATGCGCGTGGCCGCGTCTGGTTCGTGTCGCTGGCGGCGGTGAACACGGCCGAAGGCCTGCTGCAGGCCGTGCTGGGCACGCTCGCCACCTCCGAGTCCGCCCCGGCCGGTACGCCGCTGGAGCGGGTGATCGCCCTTCTCGCCGGTGGCGAAGGCATCCTGGTGCTGGACAACTGCGAGCAGATCGCCGAACCGGTCGCACACTTCGTCGGCCGGTTGCTGGAGCGCCAGCCGGATGTGAGCGTCCTGGCCACCAGCGGGGGACCGATCGAGGTCATGGGGGAGAGGCTGCACCGCCTGGGCCCGCTCGACCTCCCCGCTCCCGGCCAGGCCGGTGCGTCGGCCGCCGTGCGGTTGTTCGTCGACCGGGCGGCAGCCGTACAGCCCGGTTTCGCCCTGGACGAGACGAGCACGCCCTTCGTCGTGGACATCGTGTGTCGGCTCGACGGGCTGCCGCTGGCGCTTGAGCTGGCCGCGGCGCGACTGCGCACGATGAGCGCGGGGCAGATCGCCCGGCGGCTGGACGACCGCTTCCGGCTGCTCAGCACCGGGAACCGCGGCGCGCAGCCCCGGCAGCAGACCCGGCGCGCGGTCATCGAATGGAGCTGGGACCTGCTCACCCCGCCGGAGCGCACACTCGCCGCGCGCCTTTCGGTGTTCCCCGCGCGTACCGCTCTGGCGGCGATCGAGGCGATCTGCGCGGACGCGACCCTCGACGAGGGCGAGATCCTCCATCTTCTCAACAGCCTGGTCGACAAGTCCATCGTGGAGCGCACCGGCGAGACGTACCGGATGCTGGAGAGCATCCGCGCCCACGCGGCCGACCAGCTCGCGCTCGGGGAGTCCGGGGCAACGCGTGAACTCACGCGCTACTTCGCCGACCTGGCCGAGGCGCACGAGCCACTGCCGCGCTCGCACGGTCAGGGCGAGTCGCTGCGGCTGTTCCAGGCCGAGTACGAGAACCTCGTCCACGCCCTGGACACCGCCATCGGCATCGGAGACGCCGACAGCGCCGCCCGGCTGTTCGCTCCTCTGTACTGGTATCGGGTCATGCTCCGCTACGACGCCCGCGCCGACACGTTCCTGGCCAGGATCGCCGCGCTACCGGCGCCGGCCAGGGCCGCCTTCACCGCGATCCACCGGGTGGGCGTCGAAGGCGGCACGCGCATCGGCCCCGAACTCCTGCGCGTCCTCATCGTCGACTGCGAACGCACGGGCGCCCCGCGGCGCCAATCGATGCCGCTCACGGCCGTGGTGGTCCTGGCGCCGTTCCTCGGACTGGGCGCACTGGCCGACGAGGTCATCACCCGGGTACGCGGTGACTCCGACCGCTGGGCCGTCGCCTGCACCTCCATGATCGAAGCCATCCGCCACCGCGAACACGGCCACCCCGCACACTGCGCGACCGCGATGACGACCGCACTGCACCTGTTCGAGCAGGAGGGCGACGGATGGTGGACATCGAAGGCCCTGTACGGCCTGGCCCAGCTCCACTCCGTCGCCGGTGCCCACGCCCAGGCCGTCACCGCCTACGAGCGTAGCCTGGCGCTCGCCGTCGCACTCGGCTCACAGGACGAGGTGTCGATCCGCCTCGGCCTCGCCACCGCACACATGCGCGCAGGCGACCTGCCCCGCGCCGAGGCCGGCATCGCCACGGCACGGCTGTCGGCCTTCCACCCGGCCTTGGAGATCGAGGTACTCGCCGCCCAGGCCGACCTCTACCGCCGCTCCGGAGCCCTCGACCGAGCCGCCGACGCCCTCGACCGGCTGGAGGCCCTGCCCGTGTTGGGTGACCTCGTCGCGGGCCGTCTGCTGGTCGGCCGTTTGGCTGTTCTTCTCACGGCGGGGGATGTCGTCGGGGCTCGCGGGCTGTTGCCTCAGGTTGTTCGGGTGTCTCACGGGGACATGGACGCCGCTTCCGCGGTGGCGCAACTCGTGGCCAGGTTGCTGTACCTGGAGGGGCTTCCGTCCGAGGCCCTGTCGCGCTGGGGTTGAGCGAGGTCATTCGAGGGGCGTTCGACTGCGGTGGTGTCGAACTGTGGGAGTTCGTTGGGGTGGTGGTTGGGCTGTTGGGTCGGGGGGCGTATGAGGCCGCTTTTCGGCAGGGGGCTGGGGTGACGGTGGGGGAGGCATACGAGCGGGTGGGGGAGTTGGGGGGCTTGTAGCGGGTGGAATGTTTAAGATGGAGGCCAGTTGGGCGGACATCGGTGGGCGTCATGGTGGGATATTGACTGGATGGCCAATATCCTTCTTAATCCGAGTGCGAGTTCTGGTCTTATCTCCCAATCGACGTGTTGGGCACGCGCGTGTCCGTAATTCCTGATTTCCGTTCAGGAAGGATCGTGTGCTGTCCCAGGGAGCGCCTGCCGGGTTCATTGTCCGGCGACGAGCAATCGCGCCTGGCGCTGGCTGAAGGAATGCCTGCGCGCACATCGCGGTACTGTCTCGCGGTCACCCACTACCGCGGCTTTCTGGAGTACAACGTCACCACCATCCCCGAGGGCGACTGGGAGGAGTACACCGGTACGGCGACGGTTCCGGCCGCTACGTCGCCAAAGCCCGCCGCCCGGCGCTCAGTCGAGCAGCGGTACGCGGACTGGGCGGGGAGGTGACCCACGCGCAGGAACTGCTGGAGGCCTCAGGCAGGCAACTGGCCGCGACCCGAAGCAGGGCTTCGTCAAGCACCATCGCTCCAGCGAGGCGAAACTCGGCGGGCCGGTGTGCTCGATGCGCAAGTGCCTGGACCGGCTGCGACGCAATCCGGTGGCGGAGGCGCCGGTATCCCTCAGCTGTATGACGCTTCCGCTGTCGGCGGCCCGCTCAAGGGCACACTTGTCGAGCTCGACAACATGCGAGTCAGGGAACGGCAGCACCTGGACGGGCTCCTCGCGATCGGGCACGCCCCGGTTGTCGCACCTGAGCACGGCGCGGGCAAGACGACGCTGCTTCGCGTCGGTGAAGGACATCCAGCCCGGTCATCGGCGTCAGGTGAGTGACAGCGACGCGTCACGCAGGCACTGACACCTCTGTGGGGCGGTCAGGAGCTGCCTGACTGAAGCCTGCCGGGGCGCGAACTGAAGGAGAGGGCCGGGACCGAGTGCATTCGCTGCTCTGGCCGTAGGAGGCCAGGTGCGGCGGGGTGGGGCGAGGCCGTCTTCGAGGTTACTGTCGTCCTCGCCCCACCTAGGCGCACCCACTGACACCACGCGTCAGCTGGTGCGATCCATCAGAACCTCGCGATCACTCTTCCATGATCACCACTGGTGCCGATTTCTGTACGCATTCTCCTCGGAGGTCAATCCTGCGAGCTGATAGTCGGCGAAAGAAACTCGCCAGAGCATGTGTCTGAACATGTCTGACGCACACCTGAACGAGAAGGTGCTGCCAGCCGAAAAGGTGGCTGTCTAATGCGGCACTTAGATCTCCAGTCCACGCCTTGCCCTATCTTGTTTGATGGAATGGACTAGTAGGGTACGTGCACCCGCTTCTATTGCGGCCGCTTCGTAGAGGGTCGCCGCCAGTGCGGCGAGTGGTTCACCTCTGGCCAGCAATCGGTCCAGATCGAATTGCTGCCGATTGTTTTCCTCCTCCTCGAAGTTGGTGCTGCTCGTAGTGAGGATTTCGAGAAAGCTGTACGACTCTGTGACCGATGCTGTGCAGGCGCTAAGTTGCTTGAGATCGCCCCCGGTGCACCAACTGAGTGCGTAGTAGAGGGCTTCCACAGAAAGGCCAGCCAGGACTTCGAGATGCGTGTGCTCATCATCTTCTTCGGTGATTTCGGGAAATTCCTCCAGGGAGGCCAGTAGTTCTGCCGCTCGCTTCTTCACCAGTTCGGGGCTGGCATTAGTGTCCCAGAGCAGATCCTGGGCCAAGGTGTAGACTCTGTAGTCCGCTTCGCGGCCGCGCGGATGTACGGCCGCGAAAGTCGTTCCAGTCCGCTCGACGCATACGGCGGCGAAGATCTTCTGTTCGGCCTCGTTTAGAGCTGCCAGGTGCTCTGCTGTGATCGTCATTTGCTAGTTGTCACCATTCGAATGCCCGCTGTCCATAACCTTTCACTCCAGGATACCAAGGGCCGGTGAGCCTTCCGCCTGTGCCTGTGATGAGTGGTCCACAGATGCTAGTGCAGACATTTCTGCTTGCAGTGCCCGATATGGGTTCCCAGCCGTTTTTGTTGATGAATAGTAGAGCGGCCTGCTCAGCGTGACGGATATTATCTTTCCCTGGCACCGGGATTTCTCCTGGTTTGAGCAGTGCCCTCTGTGCTGGGGTGAGGGAGACGCCCGAACTGCTTGCCACAACGTCTACTTCGCCCTGTGGTGTTCGGGCGCGGACTACTGCAGTCGTCCGCTTCCTGCGGGCGACACCCTCGTGCGCTTGATGGATCTCTTCTGCTCGATTTAGTGACTTACCGGCCAATTTAGCAGCGTTGAGTTTTCCGCCTCCGCCGGGGAAGACGATTGCCGCCGCTGTGCCGATAGGCGTGTCGGACCAGATGCCATACGACGCCTGGTACGCCTTCGACTGCATGTCGATTCCAAAGGACGCACCAGCCTCTGTCAGACAGCTGGTGCCGCCATCGTCACATGGACTGATGGCAGACGCCGTATAGGACGAGAAGCCGTGGACAAACCCTGCAACCCAGTCCCATACGCTGCCGTCTACCTGAGGCGGGGGTGGAGCGGCGCTTCTGCCACCGTAGTTCTGATCTTCCCTGTCGTCGTACTGCTGTCGGCCGCCGCTGCCCTGATCGCCGCCGCCGCCACCTCCGCCGCCACCGCCACCGCGCGGTGGGGTTGTCGTGGGCGGCTTCTTCTTAGGCGGTGTGTAACGGTCGTTGTTGCAGTCGTTGAGGCACGGGCCGAGGAATAGACCGGTTGGGTCGGAGTAGGTGATGGGGTTGTTGTTGGAGTAGGTGTAGCCGTGGATCTGCTGGGGGTCGGACAGGTCCATGATCGGGTCGACGCTGATGAAGCGGCCGATCAGTGGGTCGTACTCGCGGGCGCCGAGGTGGGTGAGGCCGGTGGAGTCGTTGGTGCCGCCGACGAAGCCCTTGTCGCCTGTCCAGACGCCGGTGCTGCCGCGCAGGTTGCCGAAGGGCAGGGTGCGGCGGGCGGCGACGACCTGGGTGGTGGCGTTGATGGAGAGTTGGTTGGTGCCTTGGTGGTCGGGGGCTTGGAAGACGACCGCGCTGGTGGTGCGGACGGCGATGGTGGAACCGGCGAAGGAGTAGTAGCGGGTGGCGGCGACGCTGGATGTGGTTTTGCGTAGTTCGAGGCCGCCGGGCAGGTAGAGGGTGTGGGTGGTGCCGTCGCGGCGGATGAGGCGGTTGCCGGCGGCGTCGTAGAGGTAGGAGACGGTCTTGGTGCCGTCGGTGGTCGAGGCCAGGTGGCCTTCGGCGTCCCAGGTGAGGGTCTGGGTGGTTGTGCCGATCTTGCGGGTGGTGGTGTTGCCGGCCTCGTCGTAGGCGAAGGTGTCGACGCGTGCGCCGGCGCCTCCGGCCTGGTCGACCTGGGAGAGGCGGTGCTGGCCCTGGCCAGGCTGGGGGTAGGTGTAGGTGCGGGTGGTGTCGGCCGTGCCGCCGGGGACCTGGTGCCAGGTCTCCTTGGTACGGTTGCCGGTCGCGTCGTAGGCGTAGGTGTGCCAGTAGGGCGCGGGGCCGCCGACGACGTTGGCGGTGGGCGCGCTCTCGCAGGCGGTGTCGCCTTCGGTCCAGGCGTCGGTGATGCGACGCAGGTGGTCGCGGGTGAAGCACTGGGTGTCGGTGCCGGTGCGCGAGGCGTCGCTGATGGCGGTGATGTCGCCGGCCGGGTTGTAGGTGTAGGTGGCCGAGCGGTCGACGCCGGTCTGGTTCTCGCGGTCGACGCGGGAGTTGGCCAGGCGCTTGGTGGCGTACTCGTAGGTGTAGGTGAACCAGGAGCGCTTGGTCGCGGTGGTGCCGACCTCGTGCTGCAGGACATCTCCGGTGAGGGAGTAGTCGGTGCGGGTCACGTACGTGCCGAGGTTGGAGCCCATGGTGGTCGGGCGGGCGAACTCGTCGTAGCCGTAGGTGACGACCTCGGCGGCGAGCGCCCCGGCGTTCGGGTAGCTGTTGGACTGGGTGGTGCCGTCCAGGTTGTACGCGGTGTCGAACTGGTAGGTGCCCGCCAGCGTGCCTTCGCCCGAGGGAATGGTCACGGTGCTGCGCAGCGGCCGGTTCAGCGCGTCGAAGCTGCTGGTGGTGTTGGTGTAGGCCTGCGCGCCGACATAACGGGTCGAACTGGTCGGCAGGCTCTTGCGCAGCGTGTCGTAGACCGTCTGGGTCAGCAGCGTGCCGGTGGCCGAGCCCTCCCTGGTCTCGACGGCGCGGTCGAGGCCGTCGTAGAGGGTGTGCACGCTCTTGCCCCGCGCGTCGGTGACGCTGGTGACGCGGTCGAGATCGTCGTAGACCGTGGTGGTCTGCCCCTTGTCGGGGTCGCCGGTGCTCACCTTGCGGCCGCGCTGGTCGTAGGTGTAGCTCCAGGTGTTGCCGGAGCTGTCGACGACCTTGGCCAGTTGCCCGGCGGGGGTGAAGGAGTAGCGGATGGCCTCGAACGCGCCGGTGGGGCCGTCGCCCTTGTACTGGCGTGCTTCGACCGTCTGCCCGCGTGCGTCGCTGATGGTCGTGGTGGGCGTGCCTCCGGCGGGCGGGTCGACGTCGACCTGCTCACCCCGGTAGGTGGTGGTGGTCCGCCAGAGCTCCTCGCCCAGGCCGTTGCCCTTGAGCTGTCGTTCGGCGACGACCCGGCCGAGACCGTCGTAGTCGTAGGCGACCTGCGCCTCGACCCCGGTGTCGACCTTGAACAGCGTCCCGCTGGGCGCGCCGGTGGTGTGGTAGGTGGCGTAGGTCGTGGCGGTGAGGCCGCGCTCGTTGTAGAGGGTGTCGGAGATCAGCCTGCCGCCGCCCGAGCCGGGCGCCTGCACCTGCCGAGGCCGGAGCAGTCCGTCGTAGAGCTGGTAGGACCACGGCGTGTACGTCGCGTCGGCGCGCAGTGTCCTGGTGCCCACCGAGACGATCTCGCCCGCGGTGATGGTGTAGCTGTACTCGGTGTTGGCGCTCTGCCCGGACGAGCGCGGCCTGTTGGCCTGCCACACGTGCGTCAGCCGCCCGAGTGCGTCGTAGGCGACGTCGGTGCGCCTGCCCGAGGCGTCGGTCGTGACGGTCGGCACACCCCACGCGGCGTCGAGTTCGGCGACGGTGGTCATCTTCGTGGTGGCGTCCGCCGCCTTGGCGGGCGGGGAGGTGGTGGTCACCGAGACGGGCAGCCCGGTGGCCGGGGTGTAGGCCGTGGTGCTGGTACGGCCGGCCACGTCGGTGACCGACAGCACGCGGCCGTAGGCGTCGTAGGCCGTGGTGGCGACCAGCGCGTAGGTGGCGGCGGTGCCGTTGTGGGAGGCGAGCTTCTCGGTCCTGGTGGTCTGGCCCTTGACCGGGGCCGCGCCGAGGGCGCCGCCGTCGAAGAAGACGCGCTCGTCGGACACCACCTGCTTGGAACGGTCCACAGCGGCGCCGCAGTCGACCGCGACGGTTTCGGTCCGGCTGACGTAGTTGACCAGCCAGTCGGTGGTGTTCGGCGCGGCGTAGGTGGTGCGGATGCACCGGTCGTCGGCGGTGGTCGCCAGGTCGCCCTTGTCGGCGGTCTGGGTGCGATTGCCGTACGTCGTGTCGTAGGTGTGGTCGGTGCGCGTCTCGCGCCAGCCGCCTGCGGCCAGTTCGCTCCAGGTGCGGGTGGAGGCGGTGTTGCTCAGGGCGGCCTTGACCGTGCCCCAAGGGCGGGTACGGGTGGCGGTGTGGTGCAGCCACGGCGTGTTGACCGTCTTGGCGACCACGGTGCCGCCGACCTTGTCGCGGGTGGTGGTCTTCAGGGCGAAGCCCTCCAGGCCGTCGGCGTCGGTGTGCGAGCCGCCTTCGCCGTCGGGGACGACGACCGTTCTGGTCTCGTCGCCGTTCTTCGTGGTGCGGTCGCCGTGCATGCCGCGCAGGTACAGCGAGGTGCTTTCGGACTTCATGGCGTTCATGCCGCCGGTCCTCGTGGTGACCGAGGCGTAGCCGCGCCACTGCGACCAGGTCTTGTACTTGTTCTTGACCAGGCCGTCATCGTCGTCGTAGTGCCAGGCGGCCGGACCGTCGTAGGTGTACTCGGTGACCATGTCGGGTGCCAGGGCGGTGCGGTCGGAGACGGTGACCTTGGTGGCGACGTACTTGTGGAACCAGTCGCGTACGGGATCGGGATTGCCCGCGGTCTCCCAGAACACGGGGAAGCAGCGGCGGGTGTTGTCGTGCGCGGCGGGCAGATCGGTCGGCGAGCAGTCCTCGCCGGAGTAGGAGACGTTGATCGTGGCGCCGGACTCGTCGTAGATCGCACCGATGCGGTACTTGATGAACGGCGGATTGTTGTCGCCGAGCACGTCGACGCGGTTGGCGAGCTGGATGTGGTTGAACGTCACCGGCGGCAGCGTGATCGGCGTCGTCGCGCCGAGACCGGTGTGCTGGACGGACTTCAGCAGCAGCGCACGGTCGGCGTCGGCCTGACCCCACAGGTGATCCAGCGCCCAGGAGTCGACCGGCCGGTAGGTGTTGTCGGCCTTGAGCACGCTGGTGGTGACCTTCGTCAGGCGCTTGCGCGACCAGAACGAGGGGGCCAGGACGTTCTCGCACTCACCGTCGGCGTTCTTGCACTGCTGGTCCCACGGGACGTCGGGCCACTTCTCCGGATTGTCGCCGATCTTGTCGGGGTCACAGGTGAAGCCGGACTCGGGGATGCAGCGCTCGGCCACGGTGAAGTCGACCCTGGCCAGCGGCTTGGCCGAGTACAGCGTGTTCGAGCGGTGGCCGTACTCGATGTGGTCGAGCCAGCCGCCCCTGATGTAGGGGGTGTCGTCGGTCTTCTCCAGGTTGCGGCCGTAGTGGTTGCCCTCGGTGTTGTAGAAGTAGGTCATCGCATTGCCTGCGGGGTCGACGACGTAGTCGAGGTTCCACCGGTAGGCCTGCTGGCACCAGGAGTCGGCGTGCGCGGCCTTGATGCAGGGCTCGCCGCTGTCGTTGCCGTACACGGGGACGGTCCAGGTGGACTTGGTCTCGGCCTTGCCGGTGCTCCAGCCGGGCAGGCGGTTGCGGCCGAAGAAGTACTGGGTGCCGTTGGGCGTGGTGAGCTTCCAGTACTCGCCGTTGTCGTCGCCGTTGCCCGTGGCCTCGTCGCGCAGGTGCTCGATGCGGGTGCCGTCGTCGTTCTTGAACTTCCACAGGTCGGAGTCGGGCGCGGTCTGGATCAGCTCGCCGCCCTTGCCGTTCCAGGTGATGGTGGCGTTGGGGTAGTCCCAGCACAGGTCACCCGGCTTGCGCAGGTCGTCGCCTTCGCCGTCGTCCTGGCACGGCTTGTAGCGGCGCTCGATCATGCCGGGCGCCAGCTCGAACCCCTCGCCGACCCAGGAGGGCTGGTTGTTGGTGTTGGCCGTGCGGCCGTCGACGCTCGCGGAGGAGTAGTCGATGCCGACCTCGGGCGTCAGGTCGCCGGGTACGGGCGGGACGCGCATCGGGTAGGCCCAGGTGAAGTCGCCGGAGTTGCCGCCCGCGCTCCAGGTGGCGGAGGCGGCCAGCGAGGTGGCCTTGAAGTCGCCCTGCGACCCCGACGCCTCGGCCGCGGCGGCCAGCACGACCGGCGCCGCACCGGCCAGCGTGGCCTGCGCAGTGACCGTCTTGGCCTGCGGGTCGTTGCTCGACTCCAACGGCGTGGAGGTACGGCACTGCGCCTGCTGGGGTGTGGTCAGCGAACACGCGGGCAACTGCACCAGCCGCAGCCGGGAGCCGTAGGAGCCGCCGAACGCCTGCTCGAAGCCGGTGTAGTCGACCGTGACGGCCGTCTTGCCGGTGGCGGCGCCGGTGGGCGTGAGGCTGAGCAGCAGGCCGTCGACCCCGGCCTTGACGGCCGCTTCGCGGGCGAACGTCCGCACCGCCAGCGGGGAGGTGTTGCCGCCCAGATAGACGGGGAGCTCACCTGCCTTGACCGGCTTGTCGGCCGCGCCGCCGCTATGGGCGGCGACGGGGGCGGGGGCTGCGGCGACCTCGGCGACGGCCGGAGTCGGCCAGCTGTGACGGGGGGCCTGCCGTACGGCGGCGGCCGGGTCGGGCTTGCGTTCCTTGGCCTTGACGGCGGCGCCGGTGGCGACCTTGTCGTTGCTGCTGGTCTTGGGCCGGACGCCGACGGGCGCCGCGACGGCGGCGGGCGCGTGCACCAGCGAGGCGGCCAGGCTGAGTGTGGTGATCGCCGCGAGGTGGCGTGCCAGCAGCCGGGGCGTTCGGCGGCGCCGGGGCATGGGTCTGCCCAGTTTCACGAAGGCTCCTTCAGAAGGATGTGGTGGGGGATGGAGAAACGGGTGGCGCCGCCGATGTCAGGCGGCGCCACCCGGGTCAGATCTGCTCGGGGTCGGCCAGGACCGCGATGGCGTCCGGGGTGAGCACACCCTGGAACACGCGGACCTCGTCCACGGCCCCTGGCCACAGATCGACGTACTTGCCGTACCACTTCAACCGGCCGATCTGGAGGGGACCGGCGGCGGTGGCGACGGGGGTGTAGGACAGCGGCGTGCCCGACGGCTGACCGTTGACGTACAGCAGCATCGTGCGGGTGTCGGCGTTGTAGACACCGGTGAGGTGCGTCCACACGCCGTAGGCCGCGTCGGTGGCGGCGACCACCTGCCCGCGTACCGGGTCGGCCTGGTTCGGCTGGGCCATCTTGAAGGCCCAGCGGCGGGTGTTGACCTCGTAACCGAGCTGGAGGCCGCCGTGTGTGGCGCCGTCCTGGGTCACGGCCATGGCGCTCTTGCCGTTGTCGGTCAGCTTGACCCAGGCGGCGACCGAGAAGCTCTGGTCGGTCCGGACGACGGGGCCCTCGGTGGCGCCGTACTGGGTCGCCCCGTCCAGCTCGATCGCCGCACCGCCGCGGACGTCGCCGCCCCAGAGCGGGGAGCCCTCCAGGGTGAGGTGCCGGTCGGAGCCGGAGCCGTCGAAGGCCGTGGGGCCGTCGCCCTCGTCGAAGCTCAGCAGCAGCCGGGCCTCGGCGGGCGGATAGGTGTCGAGCTCGGTCCTGCTGCCGCGCAGCTGGATCTCGCTCGCCGTCGCGACGCCCTGATAGGCCCACACGTCGTCGACGTCGCCCGACAGGGACTCACCCCACACGCCGCCGGTCTTGGTACGGCCGAGCTGAAGCCCTCCGGTGGACTCGAAGCTCGTGGTGCCGAGCCGGTAGGACAGCGGCGATGCGGCCTGCAGCTGCCCGTTGACGTACAGGCGCACCTCGGCGGCGAAGGCGTCGTAGGTGAGCGCCAGGTGGTCCCAGGTGTCGTTGGCGTGGAAGCTGGAGTGCGAGGCCGTCTGCATGACCGCTCCGGCGCCGTCCCTGTCGGGCAGGACGACCTGCCAGGTTCCGGCTTCGGCCGGGTTGGCCGCGTCGGGCTGGTAGCGCACGGTGAAGGCGCTGTTGACGGTGCCCGCCTGGCTGAAGACGGTGACGGGGCGGGTCGGGCGTGAGGGCAGGTTGACCCAGCCCATCATGCTGAAGCTCTCCTTGGTCCTGACGACGGGCACGGCGCTCTCGGCATGGCCGCCCTGGCCGTCGCCGTCGGCGTCCAGGCGCAGGCTCGCCTGGCCGACGCCGCCCTCGACCGGGGCGATCTGCGCGTCGCCCGACAGGGTGAGCGGGCGTGCGTAGGAGGTGTCGTCGGGGGTCGAAGCGGGGGCGGTGGCCGATGCGCTTCCCAGCTTCCAGCGACCGGTGAGCACGCGGGCGCTGTTGGTCAGCTGCTTGGCCTCGTCGCCGGTCAGTACCCGGTCGTAGGCGCGGACGTCGTCGATGTGGCCGGGCCAGTAGTCGCCGACGTTGCCCTTCCACTTGCCGCGGCCGATCACCAGCGGGCCGGTGGCGGCCCAGGGGGCGCTCTGGACGGCTTCGGCCTGCTTGACGCCGTTGACGTACAGCGTCATCCGGCCGCCGACGACATCGCTGACGCCGACCAGGTGCGTCCACTTGCCCGCCTCGGCCTCCTGCGCCGACTCGGTGCGCAACCAGGTGTAGCCGGTGTCGGCGTCGGTGGAGGTGCGGGTGTAGTTCCACTTCTTGGTGGCCGCGTTGTAGGAGAGCCAGAAGGCCGACATCCGGGTGCCGTCCTGGCCGACCACATTGGCGTTGCGCGACAGGTCCGACAGCTTCACCCAGGCCGAGACGCTGTAGGCGGTGGAGGTGTTCAGGGGCGAGGCGCCCGTCACGGCGTGGCCCGAGACTCCGTCGAGGCCGAGCGCCTTGCCGTCGACACCGGTGTGGCCGAGGGAGAAACCGCCCGCGGCGTTCGCCGGGAAAGTGGTGTTGTCGCTGTCGGGATCGGCGTCGCTCAGCACCGCGCCGGCGCCCTCGTCCAGCAGCCACTGCGCCTTGGCGGGCGATCCTGCCCTGACCCTGAAGGCGTGCGAGGTGGTGGGGCTCGCCTTTCCGGCGCCGTCCCAGGCCTGGACGTTGAGGTAGTTCAGGCCCGCGCGAGTGGGCATGAGCTGCACGCTCTTGGCCGCCCCCGCACTCGTGACGACCGTCTGCACGGGCTCGGCGTTCAGCTGGTAGGTGTACTTGACGGCGTCGGTGGCGACGGTGTCCAGGGTGAAGCTGCCGTACCTGCCCACCCCGTCGCGCCACGGGTCGGCCGGGTCTGCCGGGTTGGAGGCCGGGTACTGGGAGGAGACGACGGTCGGGGGTGCCGGTGCGGTGCCGTCGTAGATCAGGTAGCAGCCGGTCTGGGCGTCGCCCTCATAGCTCCACGGGCTGTAGTCCGTGCCGTCCCAGGTGCGGACGTGCCAGGCGATCGAGGTGTTCTGCGGGATGGTGGCAGGCATCGTGACCTGGAAGGTGTCGCCGCTGGTCAGCGGGCCGGTCCTGGCGGAGGTCCAGCGGGGCTTCCACCCGGCGCCGTCCTTGGCGTCCCAGGAGGCCTGGAACTCCGCGTACAGCTTGTCGGGCGACTCGGTGTCGGCGTCGGTGAGCGTCGCGTACAACGTCGGCGGCTTGTTGACGAGCGCGGCGGTCGCCAGGCACTTGCCGCCCGGGTTCATCCACAGATCGGCCTGCTTGGGCTGCGGCGGCGGCGTGTTGTAGCGGACACGCAGGTAGGCGTTGCGGGAGAAGCGCTTCCAGCCCATCGGGTCGCTCTCACTGGCCGCGCGCAGGCCGAACGCCATGCGCGTCTGGCCCGCGGCGAGCGCCTCGCGCAGCGGGGTCTCGATGCCGCTGAAGATCAGGTTCCCGGCGGGGCAGTCGGGACCCCAGCCGAGTGACTCGTTCTTCGAGCCGATCTTCTTACGCCACCAGCCGCTCTGGTTCTGCTTGGTCCAGTCGATCTTGTCGGCGAAGTTGTCGGTCCACCACAGCTCGGCGACCTTGTCGGTGCAGGAGGCCGAGTGCGTCTCCCACACCTGCAGCTCGGCCGAGATGATGCTCTTACCGGCGAACTCGCCCATCGGGATCTCGTAGTGCAGGCGCTTGACGTGGTTGGAGCCGCAGTCGCCGTCCAGGCTGGTGCTGCAGTAGCCCATACCCTCGCTCTTGGTGGTGAACTTGTAGTACGAGGTGCTGGGGAAGGCGCTGGTCGTCATCGCCCACTCGGTCTGCATTGGGGTGTGCGTCTGAGGGTCGATGAAGACGGGGAACGTGGTGTCCGGGCCGGTCAGCAATGTCGTGTCCGGGGTCAGCGCCATCTCGCCGGCGTTGAGCGCCACCGGCATCTCGGCGGTCCTGGACCCGTCGCCCGGCCCTTCGGCGCTGGCCTTGTCCTCCTCGGACACCGCGAGCGCCGTACGTGCGGCGCTCGCGGCCGGGGCGGCGCCGGAGTCCCACATCAGCGGGGTGGGGGCCTCGAACACGGTGCCGCCCATGGCCTTGTCCGTGGCGACCAGTCCGGCGCCGGGCTCGGAGGTGACCGTCACCCCCTGGGCCTCCAGGGTGTAGGCGAGCCGCGTCAGCTGCGGGTTCTGCGCCGCCTCGCGGTTCTTGACCTCCAGGACGTGCGCGAAGCCGGTCGCGTCGGCGCGCACATGCAGGTCGACGCCCGGCAGGACCTCGGCGTAGGTGGCGGTGTCGCCGTCGAGCACGGGCTCGGGCAGACGGCTCTTCCAGCCGATGCTCATCGAGCGGCCGACGCTCTCGATCGTGGCCATCGGGGTGTCGCCGCCGCCGGAGAAGGTCATCTCGGCGACGGTGGCCTTGGGGCTGATGCTGCCGTCGGCATTACGGGCGAGCGTGGTGTCGATGCCGACCCACTTTCCGCCCTTGCGGGTACGTACCGGGAGCAGGTGCTGGGTTTCGGTGAAGGTGCCGTCCGGGTTGGCGACGATGTCCCGGCTCTCACCGCGGAACGCACCGATCTCTACCGGTTTCCCGGTCTTGCGGGCACGGGCGAGCGCTCCGGCCTGCGTGGCTACGAGTTCGCCCGAGCCGGTGCTCCGCACCTCGGCTGCCGCGGCCGGAAGGCCGTCCACGGTGGGTAGTGCCTGCAGCATTCCGAGGCACAAGGCCCCGGTGACCGCGGCGGACACCCTACGTATCCACGCCACGAAAACCCCAAACTTTCCTCTAGTCACAGTAAAGCGACATGAAGGTATCAACCGCTTGGTATGATCGAAAGAGGAGATTTAGCAATAAACGATCTCTGAAAGCTCTACAAAGCCCTAAACTCCGCGTAAAGCGTTGAGATAGGCAGAAAGTCACAGAAATCTTACGATCGACACACGTATCGGTTTCGGCCGTCAGGCAGGGCGCGCGTACACGATGATGTTGTCGCTGTAGCTCCCGGCTCGGCGGTCGAACGAGCCGCCACAGGTGATCAGGCGCAGGGCCGGGTGGCCGAGCGCCCCGTAGACTTTCTCGGTCGGGAAACGGTTCTTGGCGACGTGCTGCACGTGCTCGACGACGAAGGTGTCGCCGGTGCCGTCGGCATGGGTGACGGTGATCGCGTCGCCTGGCGTGAGATCGGCCAGGCGGGCGAACACGGCGGGGCCCGAGACGGTGTCGACATGACCGAGGATCACGGCAGGGCCGAGCTCGCCTGGGCTGGGGCCGTGCCGATACCACCCGGCGAGGTTCGGCTCGGCGAGCGGCGGGGTCTCGATCACCTGGTTGTCGTCGACGCCGACCGGGGTGATGGCGGCCGACACGCCGATCGAGGCGATCGAGATCCGGGCAGGTGGCTCCCTGCGTCGAGCGTCGTTGGCCGAGGGTACGGGTGGCGGGGCGGGGATGGGCCAGCCGGACGCCGCCGATGGGGTGGAGGTGGCGGCGTCGGACAGGATGCGACCGGTCATGGCGATCGGCACACCGAGGGCGGCGACCAGTCCGGCGATCACCAGCGTCCACAGCAGTGGCCCCGGCGGCGCGTGGCCGCGTGTGGGTTGCGGGTGGGGCCAGGGCTCAGCGGCCATGAGCGCGCTTGCGCCTGAACTCCAGGCCGACGCCGATGCCCAGCAGGGCCAGCACGCCCGCGACGGTGTAGGGGAGCAGGTCGGGGTCGGCCAGGCCACCGCCGCCGGTTGGGGCTGCGCCTTCGGGGGTGATGGCGGCACCGGCCACCGCCTGCTCGGTGGGTTCGGCGGTCGCGGTGACGGTCGTCGTCTGTGTCGGGGTGGGGGTGGCCGTCGTGGACGGTGAGGAGGTGGGGGAGGGGCTTGCCGTGCCCGGTGCGGTGATCGTGACGGTGGAGAGCTGGGCGGCGGCGGGGTCGGCCGTGCACAGGCTCTCCTGGGCGGCGGCGCCCGCACTGCCGGAGACGACGATGACGACGTCGCCCGGGGTGATCGTGTACGTTCCGGCCGTGGCGGGCACGTAGGTGCCCTTGAGCGCGGTCAGGCGCAGCGGCTCGCCTTGTGCGACGGCGCTCGTGTTGGCCGCGGCGGAGGTGGCGATGCTCTCCTGGGCCGCGCCGGACACCTTGAGGGTTCCGCGTGCGGTGAGGGATCCGGCGGCGAGGGTCTTCGGTGTGCTCATCTGCAGCTCGACGTCCCATTCGACCGGCAGGCTGGTGCTGGCCTGGCCGGATACCGGGATCTTCGCCCTCACCTGCGCCTGGACCGGGGTGTCCGACCCGATGGGTGCTTTGCAGACGTAGGTGAGGGCGACCGGCGTGGCGGCAGCGGCCGGTGTGGAGAGCAGGGCCATGGCGCCGATGCCGAGCAGGGGCGGAAAGGCGCGCAGGAGTGAGAGCTTCACGATGACAGGGGTCTCCTGGAAGAGGGCGGGTGGATCAGCCGGTGCGGTGCTGGGCGATGTGCCGCTCGCCGCGAGAGTGGGCCGGAAGGCGCGTGCGGTACTCGACGAAGATCAGCCCTGGGATGACCGCCATGATCAGCAGGAATGCGGGTACGGCCAGGGCGAGCTGATCGCTTAGCTCGTCCTCGGTCGTCTCGGCCATATGGTCGATCTCGATCGGCTGCGGTGCGGCGGGTGGAGGTTGTGTGGGTGGTGTGGGGGTGCTCGGGGTTGCTGCGGGGAGCTGGAGAGACGGCTCGGGAACGGCTGTGGGGCCGGGAGAGGGTATGGGCGGCAGCGGAGAGGGAAGTGTGGGGGCCGGTGCCGGTGGTGGTGGCGTGGCGCTGGGCGGAGTGACGGTGACGGTGACCGTCGGTGTGGGCGTGGGAGTCGGTGTCGGTTTTGGTGTCGGCCGTTTCTTCGGGCTCTCCTCTTCGCCGGGGCCGGGGTCGGGTTCGATCCACTCGGGCTGAGACGGATCGCCGGGATCGGCCAGGGCGGCAGGGGGCGCCCAGAACAGCAGGACGAAAACGAGCGGGACGACGAGGCGGAACCGGCTCCTGCTCACGTTCATCACCGTGAGCACCAGAACATGACAAATACTCCCAAACACCTCAGAGATGGACACTGGGCGCAAGCTTAGAGGAGAACTTTGCCTGTGCTTTGCGTCGCGTATGTCGAGAGCAGAACGGTTTGGTAGATCGTCGGCGGCTGTACCGATCTGGGGAGGGGGGTGGGCCACCTTCGAGGCTTGGGGTCCCGGATGGACGGTAATCGTTTTCCAGATGGTCATGGAAGATCACTCGGCCGTCCACTAATGATCTTTACCGTGGCGTCGTTTGCGTCATTCCCCCCAAAACGCATGTGGAAGGACATCCATGCGCATCGGCACACGGGCCCTCGTCACCCTGATGACGGCCGTCCTGGCTCTCGGCAGTGCGACCGCGGCAGGCACACCGGCGGTCGCGGCCCCTGACCCGGTCCTCGCGGCGCTCACCCAGGTCGTACCGGAGATCGTCGAGGAGGCCAGGACCGTGCCTCCCACCGAGATCCCGGACGGGAACGTGCAGCGGGTCTTCGCGGCGGCGCCGGACCACACGCTGCGGGTCAACATCAGCGACGAGGAGATCGGGCTCGGCGCCCCGCAGGCGGCGGGGGTCGGGAACCGGGCGCTTCCCGGTCTGGTGACCTATGCGGCCACGCAGCCGAGTGTCGCGTTCGCGCATCAGCGCACGGGGCAGATCGCCCGTGTGCTCACCGTCATCAAGGACGCGTCGGCGCCCACGGAGTACCGCTTCCCGATCAGCGCTCCGGACAACAGCACGCTGGAGGTGGAGGCCGACGACCAGACGGTCATCATCTACAACAACGACATCTACCTCGGCGAGATCGACACCCCGTGGGCCAAGGACGCCGCGGGCAGGCCCGTGCCGACGACGTACCGGGTCGAGGGCATGACGCTCGTCCAGACCGTGAACCACGCGGGCGCCACGTACCCGGTCGTCGCCGACCCGGCCGTCAAGCTGCAGTGCGAGTGGTGGAAGGCCATGTGCCGCGTCCTGTTCTCGCGCAGCCTGACCAAGCGCATCCACAACGCCTGGCTGTACGGCGGCGCCGCCGCGGCGGCCGAGGTGCTCAAGGCCGGCTGCGACAAGGTCAAGAACTCCAAGGTCAAGCTGATCTGCAAGGTCGCGATCGTCACGGGGATCGCCTCGTTCATCTACAAGATCCGCGAAGCCGCCAACAAGAACCAGTGTTTCGCCATCCGCGCCCAGTGGGTCGGCTCGGTGACGCCCATCCTGTGGGGCGAGGTCCGTAAGAAGAGCTGCTCAAGCACGTAGCCGTCGACCGGCGGGGCCCGATCGCGGCCCCGCCGGTTCGTCCGGCTTGGACACCCTCCCCCCACAGCTTCTCTTCCCGGAGTCCGTTTCATGAGCACGTTCCACCTCCGTGTGGCGGCCGTTCTCGCCCTGGTCCTCGCCTTGACCGTGGCCGGAACCCCGCAACCGGCCGATGCCGCGCCCGAGCCCGTGCCCGCGCCACCCGCCGCGAGGAGCGCCCCCGACGAGACGTCGGCCCGCCTCACCGCACGCCTGAGCGGCGAGCGCGTCGAGGTGGAGGCGGCGCGCACCGAGAACGCCACCACCTACGCCAACCCCGACGGCTCCCTGACCGTCGACACCTTCGCCGGGCCGATCAGGTTCCGCGAGGACGGCGTGTGGAAGCCGGTCGACATCTCGCTCGTCACCGCACCGAACGGCGAGGCCGTACCCCGGGGCCACCGGCGGGGCCTGCGGTTCGGCGGGCGCGGCGCGGCCACGCACACCGACCTGATCACGCTCGGCGAAGGCCAGGGCCAGGTCACCCTCCAGTGGAAGGGCGCCCTGCCCACACCCACCCTGAACGGTGAACACGCCACCTACCGGGACGTCCTGCCGTACGCCGACCTCGTCGTGTCGGCCACCAGGACGGGCGCCGAGCAGTTCCTGCTGCTCAGGAAGCGGCCCGCGACCCCGCTCTCGTACCGGCTGCGGCTGCGTGCCCCGGGTATGAAGGCCCGCCAGACGGCCGACGGCGGTGTCGAGCTCGTCGACCGCAAGGGGGCGAAGGCCGTCACGATTCCCGCCCCGGTCATGTGGGACGCCCAGGTGCATCCCGGCTCGGGCGAGCACCACAACCGCGCCCCGGTCGCGATGCGGCTGGTCGGCCAGGACCTCGTGCTCACCCCGGCCCAGGACTTCCTCGCCGATCCGGCCACCGTGTACCCGGTCACCGTCGACCCCTCGCTGAACCTGGGCCAGGTCTTCGACACCTTCGTCCAGGAGGGGTACGGCACCGACCAGTCGGGCGCCACCGAGCTGAAGATCGGTAACAACGGCAGCGGTCAGGTGGCCCGCTCGTTCATCACGTGGAAGACGCCGGGCGTGGCGGGCAAGAAGATCCTCTCCGCGACGCTGAACCTGTGGAACCACCACTCCTGGTCGTGCGCCGCCCGTGGGTGGGAGGTCTGGACCGCCAACCGCGCCACGACCGCCTCACGCTGGCCGGGCCCGGCGCTGGCCGTACGGTATGCCACCTCGACCGCGACCAAGGGCTGGGGCTCCGGGTGTGCGGACGGCTGGGTGAGCGCCAATGTCACCTCGCTGGTGCAGCACTGGGCCGACAACGGCTGGAGCGAGGCGGGGATGGGGCTGCGGGCCGCCAGTGAGAGCGACGAGTACGGCTGGAAGCGCTTCAACTCGGGCAATGCCGCCTCCCATCCGCCGTCGATCTCGGTGACCTACAACTCCTATCCCACCAAGCCGCCCTCGACCTGGGCCACACCGGTCACCGACTACACCGTCGCGGGCGCCGTCACCCACTGGGTGGCCACCGCGACCCCGCAACTGCGCGCCCACGTGGGCGACGCCGACAGCGGCAACGTCCGGGGCCTGTTCGACGTCTACGACGGGACGACGGTGGTCGTGGACAACCTGTACGGGGGATATGTCGCCAGCGGCGGGTACTCCGTGGCCACCGTGCCGTCCGGCAAGCTAGTCAACGGCAAGGCGTACACGATCAGGGCCTGGTCCAACGACGGCTCCCTGTCCTCCAAGGCGTACCAGAGCGCGACGTTCACCGTGGACACCGCCAAGCCGCCCGCGCCCAAGGTGAGCTCCGCCGACTACCCGGCGGACGGCGCCAGGCACGGCGACGCGGGCAAGGCGGGCGTGTTCACCATCACTCCGGCGAGCACCGACACCGGCTGGGTCGCCTACCGGCTGGACGGCGGCACGACCGTCAAGGTGCTGACCACGGGCACGGCCAAGGCCGTCACCCTGACGCCTGCCACGATCGGCGCCCACACCCTGCAGGCGTACACGATCGACAAGGCGGGCAACGCCTCTCCCACCGTGACCTACGCATTCGAGGTCGGGCCGGACACGATCTCGGCGAGCCTCACCGCGCCGCGCGACGGGCAGCGCAGCCTGGGCCAGGTCGCGCTGGCGGTCTCGGGCACCGCGTTCACCGGCGCCAGGTTCCAGTGGCGTCGCGCCGACGGCGACGCCTGGGCCGACATCCCCGCCGGGCACGTGCTCGGCGCCGACGGCAGGCCGCTCACCGCATGGCCGGTCCCGGCGCCCGCCACGGCCGGGACCACGGCCGTCACCGGTCTCACCTGGAACGCCGCCGCCCATCTCGGCGGCGACGCGGCCGTACGGGTACGCGCGCTGGTGCACGGCGCGGCCGGGCAGAGCGCCGAGACGGGCCAGGCGGCCGTGATCGTCGACCGGGGCGCCTCGCAGGCCGAGGTACGGTCGCTGTCCACCGGCCCCGGCCAGGCCGTGCCGCAGGCGGGAACGGTGAACCTGCTGACCGGAGAGCACCGGCTCCTCGCCGAGGACGCGAAGGTGTTCGGCATGTCGCTCAGCCGTTCCTCCTCCTCGCTCCCTCCGGCGCCCGGCACGCGGATCGCCGGGCTGGCCGCCGCGTTCGGGCCGGAGTGGTCCACCGGTGTGGCCGTCCTGCGCGAGACCTCGCCGAGCTCGGTCGAGGTGATCACGGCCGAGGGCACGCCGCTCCAGTTCACCAGGGCGGGCACCGGCTGGCGGGCCGAGCGCGGCGCCGAAGGGCTGCGGCTGTCGGGCGCCTACACGCTGAGCGACTCGCGGGGCGGCAGCACGGTCTTCACTAAGGCGGCGGCCGACGGCCTCCACCTGGCCGCGTCCGTCACCCCGCCCGGCAGCGGCCAGGCCACCCGCTACCTGTACGAGACGGTGGGCGGCACGACCCGGCTGCGGGCGATCGCCGGGCCCTCGCCCTCGGTGGCCGACCCGGTCACCGGCTGTGCGCCGCCGTCGCCGCTGCCCGGGTGCCGGGTGCTCGAACTCCTGTACACGGCGCAGGGACGGGCCGAGCGGGTCGTGTTCCACGGCGCCACGCCCGGCAGGGCCGAGATGGAGGCGCCGGTCGCGGTGGCCCAGTACGCCTACGACAGCGCGGGCCGCCTGCGGGAGGCCTGGGACCCGAGGATCACCCCGGCCCTGAAGACCCTCTACGGCCACGACGCCGCAGGCCGGATCACCACGCTCACCCCGCCAGGCGAACTGCCCTGGACCTTTGCCCACGACCAGAGCACCGGCCGCCTGCTCGCCGCCTCCCGCCCCACCCTCAAGCCGGGCACACCCGACACGGTGACCGGCGAGGCCAGAACCAGCCTGGTGTACGGCGTGCCGCTGACGAAGGCGTCGGGCGGTCCGGCCGACGTGGCCGCCGCCCATGTGTCGGCCTGGGCGCAGGCCGCGGCCCCCGACACCGCGACCGCGCTCTTCCCGCCCGACCAGCGGCCGGGCGGGCAGGCGTGGAGCAGGGCCACCGTCGTCTACCTGGACGGCGCGGGACGTGCGGTCGACATCCTGACGCCCGGCGGCCATCTGTCGGCGGCCGAGTACGACCTGTCCGGCCGCCGGGTGCGTGAGCTCACTGCGGCCAACCGCGAGCTGGCCCTGCGCGACACGACCGACTACCGGCTCGCTGAGCTGGCCATCACCCAGTACAGCCAGGCCGAACGCGCCGAGCTGCTGTCCACCAGGACCGTGCACGGCGTCGACGGGCGAGGCGTGCTGGAGGAGCTCGGCCCGGTCCACATGATCACCCTGGAGGCGGACGCGCCGGGCGCGGAGGAGGAGCTGCCCGCCGGCTATGCGATCGGCGCGAGGCGGCACACCGTCCACACCTACGACCAGGGCCGCCCCGCCGACGCCGCCACCCGTGACCTGGTCACCACGACCAGGACCGGCGCCAGGATCGTCGGCAGGGAGAGCGCGCCGGACGCCGACGTCAGAGTCGTGAGCACGGCCTACGACTGGCGCTTCGGCAGGCCGTCGCAGAGCGTCGTCGACCCCGGCGGCCTGGCGATCAGCACGACCACGGTCCACGACGCCGACGCCAGACCGGTCAAGGTCACCGCACCCGGCGGCGCCGAGACCCGAACCACCCCCTACACCGCGAACGGCGCCGGCCCCTGCGCCGCCCGCCCCGAATGGGCCGGTCTGACCTGCCAGGAGGGCCCGCGCACCTACACCTACACCAGGTACGGCGACCGGGCCACGGTGACCGAGGCCGGGCGTACCGTCCAGACCGAGTACGACCAGGCCGGACGCCCGGCCGTCACCCGCGTCACCGGAGACCCGGGCCGCGCCGTACCCGCCACCCGCCTGGCCTACGACCAGAGCACCGGCCGCATCGCCGAGCGGCAGCGGGTCGACGGCGCAGGCGTGGTGCTCGAACGCCTGGTCACCGGCCGTGACCGGCTCGGCAGGACGACCTCCTACACCGACGCCTCGGGCGGTGTGACCCGCACCGAGTACGACGACCTGGACCGCAGGACGAAGGTCGTCGACCCGGCGTCGGCCGCCACCCTCTACGCCTACGACCACGCCGTCGAGCCGCGCGGCCTGCTCACCTCGCTCACGGACCCGGTGGCGGGCACGTTCACCGCCCGGTACGACGCCGAGGGCCGTCAGGTCTCGGGCGACCTGCCGGGCGGCCTGCACGTGGCCGATCTGCACGACGAGATCGGCACGAGGTTCGCCAGGATGTACACCAGGGACGGGCTGGAAGGGCCCGTCATGATCGACCAGATCGCCCCTTCGGTGCACGGCCAGGCGCTGCTGAGCCTGCGCACCGACGCCATGACCGACCGCACACTCGGCTACGACCGGGCCGGAAGGCTGACCTCCGTGCTGGAGTACGCCTGGCCGGTGTGCGCGTTGCGCCGCTACGACCTCGACGCCGACGGCGATCGCACCAGGCTCGCCGTACAGGTGTCGGAGGAGGACTGCCCGCAGCCGGACGACGCCGCCGCCACGCTCACCGCCTACCCGATGGACGCGGCCGGACGCCTGACCGGGCCCGGGTACGCCTATGACGCCGTGGGCCGCCTCACCGCACTGCCGGGCGGCCGTACGGTGGCCTGGCACGCCGACGGCACGCCGTACCGGCAGAGCGCCGGGGACAGGGCGCTCACCTGGACGACCGATCCCGCCGGGCGGCCGACGGGCGCGGTCACCGAGGCCGGGACGACGTCGTCCTACCGGTACGGCGACGACGGCGACGCTCCCCTGTGGAGTGCCGACGGCGGCCAGGTCGTCAGGAACGTACAGGGGACCGGCGGCACGCTCGCCGCGCTCACCGGGACCGCGGGTGCGGTACGCCTGCAACTCCTGACCCTCGACGCCGACGTCGGCACCGACCTGGACCTCACCACCGGCGAGGCCACCGTCCTGACCTACGACGAGTACGGCGTGACCACGGGCGAACCGCGCCGCTACGGCTGGCGAGGCGGGCACCTGCGGGAGACGGTGGGCATCGACGGGACGCTCCTGGTCGGGGGGCGGTTGTACGACCCGGCGCTGGGGCGTCTGTTGTGAGGTGATGGGCTGTGTCGGGGTTGGTTGTGCGGTCTGGCCCTGGGGCGTCTGTTGTGAGGTGATGGGCTCTCTTGGGGGTGGGTTGTGCGGTCTGGCCCTGGGGCGTCTTCTCTGAAGGGACGGGCCGTCCAGGGTCGCTCAGCGGTCGGCGAGTACGCGTTCGGCCAGGTCGCGGGCCGGTCCGGCCGGGTCGGCGCCCGGCCGGGTGGCCCCGGCGGCCAGCAGGCCGTCGACCAGCAGCAGAAGCTGGTCGGCGGCCCTGGCCGGGCGCGGGTGGCCCAGGCGCAGCAGCTCGTGCTCGAAGAGCAGGTGCACGCGGCGGCGGTACTCGCGGGTGACGGCGTGCCCCGGGTGGTCCGGGTCGGGCAGGGCGAGATCGGCGGCCAGATAGCGGCAGCCGCGGAACCCCGGCTCGGCGACGATCTCCGCCAGCCGGTCGAACACGGCCAGCAGCCTGGCCCGCGGGTCGTCGCCCGCCGTGTCCATCGTCCGCCGGTAGGCGTCCTCGTCCTCGGCGGTACTGCGCCGCAGTACCTCGGCGATCAGCCCGTCCTTGCCCCCGAAGTGCTCATACAGCGAGCGCCTGGCGACATGTGCGGATTTGAGGATGGAGTCGACGCCGACATGCATGCCTTGGCTGTAGGTGAGGTGCTGGGCGGCCTCCAGAAGGCGTTCGCGCGGGCCGGGCGTGGTGCGGACGGTCATGGGAGAAGCGTCGCACGCGTTGACGGGTAGATCAACCGGTCTATATGGTGGTGGTAGACCGACTGTTCTATCTATTTCTGTCCTAAGGAGTACGGCATGCCTGTCCCTTCCACTGCCGCTGTCATCGACCTGTTCAACCGCGCCTTCGTCGAGCACGACCCCGGGTTGCTGGCCGGGCTGATCGGCGAAGAGTGTGTGATGGAGTCGGTCCAGCCGGCTCCGTCGGGTGAGCGCGTCGAGGGGCATGCGGCCTGCCTGGCCTGGTGGCAGGGGCTCGCCGCCGATCGGGCCACCCAGTTCACTCCTCAGGAGGTGGTGATCGCCGGGGACCGGGCGACGATCCACTGGCATTACCGCTTCGGGCAGGGGGAGGGCGATTGGGTGAGCGGGGTCAACCTCATGCGGGTCCGGGATGGGCTGATCGTCGAGGCGCTGGGGTTCAGCAAGACTGCGGGCGAGGTTCCGCTGGCTGTGGGGGGCTGAGGTGGGCGGGGCTGCCGGGGGTGGAGGTCTGTCGCCTGTCGGCTACGGATAGGTAGTTGCTCCGGGCGTGGGCGTGGGTGAGGTCTTGTCGCGCGTCGGCAACGGAGAGGTGTTCGCGCCGGGCGCGGTCGTGGGTGGGGGCCGGTCGTGTGTTGGTAACGGAGAGGTGTTCGCCTCGGGGGTGGTCGTGGGTGGGGGCCTGTCGTGTGTCGGTAGTAGATAGCTGTCACGTGTCGGCCGGGGAAAGGTGGTCGCCCCGGGCGTGGCCGTACTCGGGCAGAGGGGCGGTCTTCCTGGCCCGCACGCGGCGTTCGATCGCATCGGCGGCCCGCAGGAGGGGCGTACGTGCCAGGGCGTCGCGCAGGCGTCTGCCGGCTTCGGTGCGGGGCACCATGAGGCGGACGTTCGGGCCGATCTGCTGCTTGCGCCGGACCAGCGGCCGGTGGGCGGCCTCGTAGCGACGCAAGCCCGTGCGGTGGTCCCCGCCCGCCGCCGCGAGCTCCCCGGCCAGCAGGTACGCGCCGACCATGGCCAGTTCGGCGCCCGCGCCCGAGGCGGGGGAGGCGCACCAGGCGGCGTCGCCGACCAGGGCGACGCGGCCGTGTGACCAGGATTCCATGTGTACCTGGCCCAGCGAGTCGAAGTAGAACTCCGGATCGGCGAGCGCCGAGTCGAGGAGAGCCTGCGTCCGGCTCCACGTCTGCCCGGCGAACGCCTCGGCGACCAGGCGCTTGTGTGCCCGAACGTCTCGGTGATCGTGATCCAGTGGGCCTGATCGGAAGATGAAGTACGCCTTGGCCTGGGCGTGCCGGCCCGACCGGTAGATCCCGGCCATCGTGCCCGGCGTGTTGTACATCGTCACCCACCGATCCTCCCCGAGGCGGACATCGGCGTCGGCGAAGGCGAAGTAGTGGTCCCTGTGCCGGACGAACCGCTCCTCGGGCCCGAAAACCAGCCGTCGTACGGCGGAGTGCATCCCGTCGGCGCCGACGACCAGGTCGAACCGGCGGTTGGCGCCCTGCTCGAACGTGACGTCGACACCGCCGTCGTCCTGCGCCAGACCGGCGATCGCGTCGCCGTACAGGATCTCCACGTCGGTCACCTCGCTCAGCAGGGCGACCAGGTCGCCGCGCATGATCTCCACCGAGTCCGGGTCGCGGGTGCCGACCCTGGCGACGGCGTTGTCGTCCGCGTCTACGAACGTGATGCCGTGCACATCGGCGGCCAACTCCCGGACACGCGGCATGATCCCCATCCGCTCGGCCACCACGACCGCATCGGCACGCACATCCACACCATTACCGCCGGTACGCAACGCGCCGGCCCGCTCGACAATCGTGGGCCGAAGGCCGTACACGGCCAGCCAGTGGGCCAGGGTCAGCCCGGCGATACTCGCTCCAGAGATCAGCACCCGCTCGTTCATGAGACCTCTCCTCACGCTAAACTAAGTGAAATGTCCATTCCATTTGAGTATGTGGAAGGAGCATTCCACTTGTCAACACCCGCCCAACGCCCGACCGCCTCCGCACGACCCGCCGAGCCCCAACCGCCCGGCGACCCCAATCGGAACCGGTCCGCCGACCCCAACGTGCCCGTCATGCCCAAACGGCGTGCCGATGCCGTACGCAACCGTGCCCTCGCCCTCGACGCCGCCATGCAACTGCTGGCCGAGCCCGGTACGTCCCTCACCGTCGAGGCGATCGCCAAGCGGGCAGGCCTCGGCGCCGCGACCGTCGTGCGTACGTTCGGCGGCAAGGACGCCCTGCTCGACGCCGCCGTCGCCCAACTCCTGGAGCCCGTCGTCCAACGCTCGGCCGACCTGCTCGCCGAGACCACGCCGTACCAGGCCCTACGCACATTCCTGCGTGAGCTGATCGCCTTCCAGGCCGCCCATCACGCCATCGCCGACCAACTCGCCGACCTGAACCTGCCCACCACCACCGCCCTGCGCACCGCCCTCACCGCAGGCGTGGAACGCATGCTCGAAGCCGCCAGACACGACGCCACCCTCCGTACCGACCTCCCTCCCGACCTCACCGCCCACCTCATCGCCGAAACCACCCTCGCCATCGCCCGCTCCCACCCCACCCCACCCCTGACCGACGCCTTCCTGACCGTCCTCCTGGACGGCCTCAAACCACAGCCGACTGCCCCACCCCCTGTAGCGGGCTGAGTGCCATCTGCGACGGGCGGCGATCGCACGGCCCGGTGGCGGAGGCGGCGGGCGGCGTTGCGCGGCGGAGGCGTCGGCTTCGGCAGAGTCAATATGCAGGGGGATTGCCGACCGCGCCCACGACGAACCCAGGACGAGCCTACGACGACCCCACCACGAGCCCACGACCCCACCACGACCTCGCCCGATCGGGGCAACCAGACAGCGGGTCAACCAGACAACTGGGCAGCCGACAACCCCACGGCCCGAGATGAGGGCCCGAGACGAGAACCACCTGCGGCCGTCGTCAGGGAAGGACCGGTCTCACCCTCCGGACACGAGCATGACCATCGTGTCCGAGTCCGGCCCCCTTTCGACGGTGATGAAGCCCATGACGGTGTAGAGGCGGTGCGCGCGGTTGGCCCGTTCGACGCTCAGGCTGATGCGAGTGACGCCTCGTGCTGCGGCTCGCCGGGCCAGATCGGTCAGCAAGGCATGTCCCACCCCCTTCCCTCGCCACGACGGAAGAACGCCCACCGACAACTCCGGAACGCCCTCGGCCACGAAGCCATAACCCGGATCACCAGAGCCGAACTCCCGCAGCCAGGCCGCCCCGACCGCCCGCCCGACATCCCCCCCTCGTACGGCGCCCGCCCCAAGCCCCGAGCCCGCCCCAAGCCCAACGTCCGCCTCGACGGCGATCACGCCGAGGTCGCCCGTGCGCGGCCAGCCCTCGACGTAGTGCGCCGTTCGGCGATCGGCGAGGACGCGGTCGCGGCTGACCGCCTCCCGAGTGGGATCCCAGTTCACCGCAGCCAAGAGCATGTCCGTAAGAAAGCCCGCATCGTCGGCCACCGCCGCCCGCAACGAGTACCCGCCTTCACCCATACGACGAATCCTCCCCAGCCGTCATGCCCAATGCCTCACCGCACCCCCACTCCCCGCGCCTCCATCAACGCCAAATACCCATCCTCCAGCGAAGGCTCCAACCCCACCGCATCCACTGCCGGAGCCGTCCCCGAAACCACCCGATACCGCATCCCACCCGAGTGCGGCAGTGCCGATACCACCGTCCCCACCTCGGGCGGCGTCCCGTCACCCCGGGAGACCAGCCACACCCGATCCCGAGCCCGGGAGGTCAGCTCGTCCACCTCGCCGGTGAAGACGACCTTCCCCTTGGACAGAACGGTGAGGGAACGGCAGGTCTGGGCGACGTCCTCGACGATATGGGTGCTGAGCAGGACAGTGCGGTGGCCTGCCAGCTGGGACAGGAGGGTACGGAAGCGGATGCGTTCCTCGGGGTCGAGGCCGGCTGTCGGCTCGTCGACGATGAGGAGACGGGGGTCGGCCAGAAGGGCTTGGGCGATGCCGGCACGGCGGAGCATGCCACCCGAGAAGCCTTTGAGTTTGCGGTCGGCGTCGGAGGTGAGGGCGACGACCTCAAGGAGTTCGGAGACCCTGCGCCGCCGCTGGGTCCGGGAGTCGAAACCCTTCAGCAGGGCGATGTAGTCGAGGAACTGCCTGGCGGTCAGGTCGGGATAGAGGCCGAGGTCCTGCGGCAGGTAGCCGAGGACGTGCTTGACCGCCTGACGCCCTTGGCCGGTCGACAGGTCGTGGCCGCCGACGCGTACGGCGCCCGAGGTGGGGGTGAGCAACCCGGCCAGGACGCGCATGAGTGTGGTCTTGCCCGCCCCGTTGGCCCCGAGCAGGCCGTACATGCCGGTGGGGATGTCGAGGTCGACGCCGTCGAGCGCGCGGACCCTGCCCTTGTAGACCTTGGTGAGCTGCGAGATCTCGATGCGCATGTCAGGACTCCGTTCGGGAGGCGTGCAGGCGGGCCGCGCCGAGCAGGCCCGCGGCGAGGGTGATCATGATGGCCACCCAGGCGAAGGCGGTGAAGACGGTCGGATCGGGACGGAGGAAGTTGAGCGCGGCCTCAGGGTTCGGCCAGTCCGCGTATTCGACACCGGGCGCGTACGGGTGGAAGAACACCTGCTCCATGTAGACGTCGATCGCCGACAGCAAGGAGTTGGACACCGTGGGCATGAGCTGGGCCGGAATGAGGTTGCCCCAGAACCAGTACACGACGAAGAGCACACGGAAGATCGCCAAGGGGAGCAGCAACGGCCCGACGAGGGCCAGCGCACCGACGAAGACGAGGGCGGGCACGATGCTGGCCACGAAGATGACCGCCGCCCAGCCCATCGCCGACGGCTCGCCCTCGACGACGGCGTAGACGAGGGCTCTGCCGAAGTACGCCAGGGTGAGTGGCACGGCCGAGGCCAGGCAGACCCCGGCATACTTGCCCACCAGCCTGCCGGTGCGCCCGGCAGGGGTGACGTCGAGCAGGTCGGCGACCTTGAGCCGTCGATCGCGCACCAGCCGATCGGCGATCATGACCGCGTAGGCGATGGGGAACAGCGCCAGGCACGCCCGGAAGAGCATCACCATCGCACCCTGCGTCTCGGCATAGGCCGTGAGCAGGGAGGGTGCGCGGTAGGCCGGGCCCGCCGCCAGGGTCAGCGCCAGCGCCACGGCGTTGACCACCCACAACGCACGACGGCGCACCTGCATGCGGAACTCGTAACGCAGTGTCGCGATCATTCCCTCTCCCCTCCGAACAGCCGCTCGGTGCGCCCGAGCAACACCCAGCCGATCGCCCCCAGCACGAGCGCCACCCCGACGAGCGTCAACCTGTTGGCCAGCCAATCGCCGGGCACCGCCCCCCGCGTGGTCGCGAACAGGAACAGCAGCCGCGACCACGTCTCCTGCTGCAGCAGTGCGGCGAAGACCTGCTCCAGCGTCCACACGAGCGCCACGACGGTGGTGGCGGCGGCGACGCTGCGCAGCGCGGCTCCGGCGAGCAGGCCCAGCGCGGTCAGCCACAGGGTGGGAGCCAGCCAGACGAGCTGGCTCTGCGGCCCGGTGTGCACGGCAGGCCATCGGCCGCTCGCCTCGACGACCAGGCACACGCCGACCGCGCACGCCCCCGCCCAGCCGGTCAGCACCGCGAGCCTGCGCATCAGCGTCGTGCGGTAGCAGGTCGGCACGGTCAGCTGCAGCTCGATCGCCGGATCGCGCCCGACCAGCGCCGCGGCGGCGACCCCGGCGGCCAGCGGAATGCCCATCTCGACCGAGGCCAGCAGCAACATCTCCGTCACCGCCTCACGCGAGCCCAGCGCCTGCGCGCAGACGGCGAACGCCGCTATCGACACGGCGATGCCGGGCGGGGCGGCCAGGGCGCCGGGTCCGGCCCTGCGCACCTCGTGCGCCCAGAGTTCCACGGGTCTCATGACCATTGAGTTGCACCCCACCCCGTCCAAGGTTCACCGCCCCCGAACCGCCCTTGCTCACATCCGCCCACACCAACCTCCACCTCCACACCCACATCCACGGTCTCCGCGTCACCCCCGACCACCAGCCACTTCACGCCTCCCAGCGCCGTACACCGCCCCGGCCGCCAGCACCACGGCCAGCACGCCCGCCATCGGCCCGGTGCGCCAATCGCCACCGATCCCGCCCAGCACCGCGAGGGCATAGGCACACCAAGCGGTCACCGCCACTCCGGTGGCACCTTCAGGACTCCACCACACCGACAGCAGCAGACTGAGCCCCGACAGCAACGCCATCGGCCCGAGCCACGTCGTCACCAGAGACCCCAGCCCCATCGCATAGGGCACTGCGGAAGCGCCGAGCGCCAGCACCAGGTCGTAGCCGATCAGCAGCGTCACCCTGGCCAGCAGGATCACCCGAGGTGAGGTCGGTGTCACGCTGACCACCTCGACGGCCTCGTCGTGCAGCCAGGCGACGCCGGAGGCGGTCACCAGGGGCACCACCAGCGCGAGCACGATCTCGGCAGCCTCGTTGCCCGCCAGGGTCAGCAGCGCGGCGACCAGCATGACCAGCCCGGAGGCCCACCATTGCGCCGGATGCACGAGCCTGAGCTGGGCCAGCAGCAGGGCCCGGGTGCGCGCCGCGCGGTCGACGATCAGCGGCTCCTGCTCGCCCAGCGCCGAGCGCAGCAGCACGGCGCGGATGACGTCCTTCATCCCAGCTCCTCCCTCAGCGCCGCACGCGCGTGGTGCAGACGGCTCTTCACGGTGCCGACAGGGATGCCCAGCAGGTCGGACACCTCCTGGTGACTCAGATCCTCCAGATAGGCGAGCGCGACCACCTCACGCTGAGGAAGCGGCAGCCTGGCCAGCGCCGCCTGCACCCGGTCGGCCCCGACGGCCAGCTCTTCGGGCCCGGCGACCGGGTCGGCCTCGTCGGTGGGCTCGGCCGTGACGGGAGGCGGCAGATTGCGCAGGCGGTTGTGCGCCTGCCTGCGGGCCACGCCGAACAGCCAGGTGCTCGCACTGGAACGCCGCTGGTAGGTGCCCGCCGAACGCCAGACCGCCAGCAGGGTGTCCTGCAGGATCTCCTCGGCCGTGCCCCTGTCCCCGGTCAGGCGCTGCAGGAACGTCAGCAGCGGCCTGCCGTACCGGTCGTAGATCTCCTCCAGGGCCGCCGGGTCGCCGTCGGCGACCCTGGCCAGCACCTTGGCATCAGCCATGGCATCGTCGCCGCCCGCACGGGCGAGCCGCCGCACACGGCCTGTCAGTCCCACCGCCACCCCGTTCATTGCCAGGTGGGTAGCGCCGGGGCACGCCTGGGGTTCACCAGAGTACGGCCGGACCCGCGCGCGAGGGTTTGTTTGGCCGGGAAAGCCCGGGGGAGGAGCGCCCACGGCACAGCCGAAGGGGGATCGGGATGGACGCGGGGCTGCACGTGACGGTGAACGAGGAGGGCGACGTGCTGACCGTCAGGCCGGTGGGGGAGCTGACCTGGTTGAGTGCGCAGGGGCTGCAGGACTGGCTGAGGCAGTACGCGCTGGATCCGGTGCCGTTGACCGTGGTGGACCTGTCGGCGGTGACGTTCCTGGACTCGATCGGGCTGGCTGCGCTGCTGTCGGTGTACACGCGTCTGCGGGCGGGAGGCGTCCAGGTGGCCTACGCCGCCCCGGCTCCGCTGCCCGCCCGCATGCTGCGCATCACCGGCCTGGCCGACCGCCTACCGGTGTACGACACCGTCCAGGCGGCCAGCCAGGCGCGCTCTTGACACATCGATCGTCAGCCCTCGTCACGAGGGCGGGAGCCGTACCCCGCTGCGCGATCGGCCTGCGGCTCAATGCACAGCAGCCCCCCGGGCCGGGGTACGAGCCGACACACCGGGCCTGGCCGTACAGGGCGCTGGTGGTTGGTGATGGTGCAGGTGACGTGGGTGCGGGGCGGGATGGTGACCTTGCCGGCTGTGACGGTGAGGCGGCGGTCGCCGGAGGCGCAGTTCCAGGGGGAGGCGGTGTAGCCGCGTGGGCCGCCGCTCTCCTTGAGGGTGTAGACGCCGGGCAGGACCGAGGCGGAGGTGCCCGAGCGGCCCTTGACGGGGGTCGGGCCGTCGGCGTGCAGCAGCCAGGCGGAGGGGCGGGCGGTGCCGCCGTTGCGGTTGACGACCTTCTTCCTCAGGGTGAGGCGGCCGGGGTCGTCGCCGGGGTCGTTCGCGGGGCGGTTGTACACCGTGCAGCTGATGGCCGCGCCCTGCGGCACGTCGACGGTGAAGCCGTGCGCGCCCTCGTTGGTCGAGGTCAGGCTCTTGCCGGTGTCCAGGTTGCGGCATTGGCCGTTGGCGCCGTTCCTGGTGACGAGCGTGTGGCCCGCGTGCTGCGTCTCGGTGATCGTCACGGCGGCGGTCGAGGCCTCGCCGTACTCGGGGTGGAAGGCGACCGAGCCGGTGCCGTCGTCCGTCGTGGTCTGGGTCTCGGGCAGGCCGGTGACGCCGGGCGTGACGGTCGTGGCCTCGAACGTCCAGCCGGGGCCGGCCGGATGGGCGCCGGTGATCTCCTCGCCGGTGGCGTCGTCGTCGACCAGCTGCTTGACGACCGAGAGCGATCCGGCGCACTGGGTCAGCGCGAGCTCCTTGAGCGCGGTGCCGGCGGCCTCGAAGTCGGTGGTCTGGTAGTAGTCGGCGTCGGCGGAGTTCGACCCGGTGAAGGCCGTGGTGCCGGAGATGGCGCGCAGGTTCAGCTCGGTCAGGCCGACGACGCCCTTGCCGACGCCGACCGCGACGGTCCGGGTCTTCTTGGCCTTGATGGCGTTGGCGGAGAAGATGCCGTTCTCGACCTCGCGCAGGCGGGTGGTCGAGCCGTTGCCGCCGGTGGCGTCGTAGTAGGTGGGGTTGCCGTCGGTGAGCACGACGGCCAGCTCGTAGGTCTGGCTCGCCTTGGCGACGGCGGCCAGGCCCTGGTCCCAGTTGGTGCCCTTGCCGAGCGCCCATCCCGCGTACAGCTTCTTGAACGCCTGCGCGCCCGCCTGGGTCGAGACCGAGGCCAGGGCGGGATGGTTGGTGGTGCCGGTGCTGGGGGAGTTCTTGTCGAAGGTGAACAGGGCCAGCCGCGAGGGCGTGCCGACGAGGGAGTCGGTGAAGGTGTCGGCCGCCTTCTTCAGCGAGGGCAGCGCGCTGCCGACCGAGGCGGACAGGTCGAGGATGAGGGCGACGTCCAGGCCGCAGCGGTCGGGCAGCGGCGGGTTGACGCGCGACTGCTGCCAGACGCCGCCCGACGCGGTCTGCAGGCCCTTCGTGTCGCTGATCATGAAGTCGGCGGTGGAGGAGTGCACCTTGCCGAGGGTCAGGACGGGCGTCTGGAAGACGTACGGCGTGTCGACCGAGCCCGAACCGCTGCCCGGCCCGGTCCGCAGGCTCGGACTGACGTACCATCCGGTGGGCGCGTCGACCTGCTTGACGTACAGGCGGGCGCCCGCACGCTCGGCCGGGACGACGAAGCTGCAGTCGCCCCCGGCGTCGGAGGTGCAGACGCCCCAGCCGGGGTCCACCGGGTCGGCCGCCGCCTCCGTGGCGAACAGGCCCAGCGTCACTCCGGCCAGCGGCCCCGTCGTTTTCGGTCCGGTACGGTCGCCGCCCACCTTGACTGTGACCACGGATGTCGACGCCGTCGCCGGGGGCACGGTCGAGGCCGCCGTCGCCGTGCCGCCGCCGGTCAGCGCGGCGGCCAGTCCGGCCGTGGCCAGCCAGCCCGCCGTGTATCGCATGCTCTGCCGCATCTCACTTCTCCACTGAACGAGTCGTTGACTACATATTGTGATCGTTCGGGTGGCGAGAGTGATGCTTTGGTAGATCGGCGGCACAAACGATAAGGGGAGCTTTGGCGGCCCTTTGGGACAGCGAAGAGGGCAGGTGGGGCAGGTTGTCAGGGGGCCGCCCGTCGGCATCGGCGGGCACGTGCCTCGTCCGCGATCGACATCGGGGGAAATCGCATGCCGTACGTGACCACGCGGGACAATGTCGAGATCCACTACAAGGACTGGGGCCAGGGCAGGCCGGTCGTCTTCATCCACGGCTGGCCGCTGAACGCCGACGCCTGGGAGGACCAGCTGAAGGCGGTCGCTGATGCGGGCTACCGGGGGATCGCGCACAGCAGGCGCGGGCACGGCAGGTCGGCCCAGCCGTGGCAGGGCTACGACTTCGACACCTTCGCCGACGACCTGAACGACCTGCTCACCCATCTCGACGTGAAGGACGTGACGCTGGTCGCGCACTCGATGGGCGGCGGCGAACTGGCGCGCTACATCGGCAGGCACGGGACGGATCGGGTGAAGTCGGCCGTCCTGCTGTCGGCGGTGCCGCCGCTCATGCTGCAGGGCGACGGCAATCCGGACGGTGTGCCGGACAAGGTGTTCCAGGACATCAAGAACGGCATCCTACGCGAACGCTCGCAGTTCTGGCAGGACACCGCGATCGGCTTCTTCTCCGCCAACCAGCCGGGCAACAAGGTCACCCAGGGCAACAAGGACGCCTTCTGGTTCATGGCCATGCAGCAGTCGATCGAGGCCGGGGTGCGGTGCGTGGACGCCTTCGCGTACACCGACTTCACCGACGACCTCAAGAAGTTCGACGTGCCGACGCTGATCGTGCACGGTGACGACGACCAGATCGTCCCGATCGACGCCACCGCCCGCAGGTCCGTGGAGATCATCCCGGCTGCCACGCTGAAGGTGTACGAGAAGGGCTCGCACGGCATCGCCATGGTGCCGGGCGACAAGGAGCGCTTCAACGCCGACCTGCTGGCGTTCCTGCAGAGCTGACCTGGAGTTCCCACTCCTGTACTAGGGTGAGGCATTCACTGATCTTGATGTGCAGGAGTGGGCGTGCGCCGCTACCGGTTCGGGACGATCGCCGCCGTCGCGGCTCTGCTCTACGCGGCGCTCGCCGTGCTCGCCGTCCTGACCGCCCACTCCGGCGGCTTCCGGTTCCCCGGCGACCTCATCCCGTACGGCCGCCGCCTGCTCGAACACGGTGACCTGTCGGTCCGCGCCGCGCTCGCGGTGTCCGGGTGCGCGCAGGGGTGGGTGATCTGGCTGGTCCTGCGCGGTCCGGAGGCGGGGCGGTGCGAGGGCGGCGACCGGCGTGCGCGGTGGCTGGCCGTCACCCTTTACGCCGTCGCCGCCCTCTGGCTGGCCGATCTGGCGCTGGACACGCGATGGTCGTCGCTCGCGCTGCGGGCCGCGACCTTCGCGCTCGTGGTGGCGTGCTACCGGGCGATGCCAGGCCGCATGTGGGGGGCGCTGCTCGCCCTGGCCGTGACGGCCGTGGTCGGGGAGGCGATGGGGACCGCGCTCGGGTGGCCGCCGGACTTCCTGCTGGGGATGGCGACCCGGCTGCTGTGGTTGGTGCTGGCCCTGCTGCTGCCGTTGGGGCAACTGCGCAGCGGCCGGTGGAGCCCGGGTACGGCCGGCCTCGGCGTGATCGCGGTCGTCCTGCCGTACGCGGTGGGGCCGGTGTCTGTGGTGGTGCCGCACAGTGGGGTGGTCGCGGGGCTGCTGGGGGTGGTGCAGGTGCTCGGCGCGCTGTGGCTGGTGCGCTCCGCGCACGAGGTCGTCGCGTGGCCTTCGGGCGCGGTAGAGGGCGGTCGCCGCCCGGCCGTGCATCCGTGGTGGCCGGTCCTCTTGGTGCCGGTGCCGGTGATGATCGTGGTCAACTCCCCGCTCCCGCCTCTTCTGGTGGTGGGGGCCGGGTGGCTGGTCCTGGTGCTCGTGGTGCTCACGGCGCTGACGGGGGTACGCGCTCTGGCCTGGGGTACGGCGGCGGTGTTGCTGCTGGCGGCCGCGCGGTCGTGGGGGAGTCCCGTCGGGGCGGGGGTGGATTGGCTGGTCTTCCGTACCATGTCGCAGCCCTGGGCCGAGGTCGTGTCCGCGGTGCTGCTGGTCTGTCTGTGCGGCATCGGCGGCAGAGGGCGGGCCGTGGTCGGAGGGGGATCGGCCCTGCTCCTGCTCGCGGGTACGGCCGCCCGGAGCGCCGATGGCTCAGCGGCTGCGGCCCTGCCCGGTGCGGGCCCGCAGGGCGTGCAGCACGGCGACCATGTCGGCCTGGCCGTGCCCGAGCGCCACGGTCTCCACGAACAGCGCATGGCAGACGTCGAGCAGCGGTGAGGCCAGGCCCGCCCTCCTGGCGGCATCGGCGATGAGGCGGTTGTTCATCAGCACGTCCAGCGCCGCCGCCTGGACGCCGAAGTCGCCCGCCTCCAGCTTGGCGCCCTTGATCCGCGAGACGGCGCTGGCCATCGGCCCGGCGTCGAGTACGGCGAGCAGACGGCGCCGGTCCAGGTCGTGGCGCTCGGCGAAGTGGAAGGCCTCGCTCAGCCCGGTCACCATCGTGATGAGGAACAGATTGACCGCCAGCTTCATCAGCAGTGCGCCTGGCACGGGCCCGCAGTCGAAGCTCTCCCGGCACATCGGCGCGAGCAGGGGCCTGACCCTGGCCAGCACGGCCTCGGGCCCGGCCAGCATGGCCACGAGCGAGCCCTGCTCGGCGGGTGTGCGTGAGCCCGATACCGGCGCCTCGGCGTAGTGGCCTCCGGCGCAGACGACATCGGCTGCCAGTTCGCGTGAGTACTCCGGCGAGGTCGTCCCCATCGGCACGATCACCCGCCCTGCCACCTGCTCGGCCAGCCGGGCCGTACCCCTGCCGAGCACGGCGTCGACGGCTGCCTCGTCGGCCAGCATGAGGAAGACGACGTCGGCGCGTGCGAAGACCTCGCCGGGATCGCGGGCGACCTCGGCCCCGGCGGCGCGCAGCGGTTCGGCGCGTGCGGGGGAGCGGTTCCAGACGACGAGCGGGGTGCCCGCCCTGGCCAGGTTGAGCGCCATCGGCTGTCCCATGACGCCGAGTCCGACGAATCCGGCAACGGTCACGCAGCCGACTATGACAGCTGTCATAGTCATCCGTCTATATGCTGGACCCGGCCGCGAGGAAGGAAGACGATGACGGGCACGAACCGGGGGCCGCGCGAGCGCATGGTCTTCAGCGCCGCTCAGCTCATCCGGCGTGACGGCGTCGCCGCGACCGGCATGCGCGAGGTCGTCGCGCACGCCCAGGCGCCGCGCGGCTCGCTGCAGCACTACTTCCCCGGCGGCAAGCGCCAACTCGTCGACGAGGCCGTGGCCTGGGCGGGCCGCTACGCCGCCGCCAGGGTCGCCAGGTTCGTCGCCGCACTGCCCAGCCCGTCGCCGAGCGCCCTGATGGCCGCGATGGCAGGCCAGTGGATCGACGAGTGCGCGGCGGAAGGCGGCCCGACCGGCTGCCCGGTGGCCGCGGCCGTGGTGGAGGGCGCCGTGTCCACGCGTACGGCCGCGGCGCAGGCGTTCGCCGCCTGGACCGGGGCTGTCGCCGACGCCCTGACCGCCATGCGCGTGCCCGCCGAACGAGCCGCACCGCTCGCGACGCTCATGATCGCCGCCCTGGAGGGCGCCCTCCTGCTGGCCAGGGCCGAAGGCGGCACCCGCCCCCTGACCACGGTCGCCGCCGAACTCGGCCCCCTGCTGGACGCGGCGGTCGGCGTCTAGGGTCTCGCGCCCGCCGGTACGCGTCTAGGGTTTCGCGCCCGCCAGGACCGTGGACACGACGCGGCGCACGGTGTCGGCGTCCGGAGGCCCGCCCCGGCGGTCGGCGTACAGCATGTGGGTGGCGCCGATCAGCGTCGGCGCCAGGGCGGTGATGTCGGCGCCCGCGGCGACGCGGCCGAGGTCGCGCTCGGCCGTCAGGTACGAGGCGATCATCGAGGCCGCCTCGGTCAGCAGCGGCACGCCGGTCGGCCAGGTGTCGCGCAGCCGTTCGCGCAGGCCGTCGCGGGAGATGACGAGCCCGACGACCGCCACGGCGACCGATCCGAACAGCGAGCCGAGCGCCTCGGTGAGATTGCCGGCGACGCTGCCCGTGCCCGCCGCCGCACGCAGGACGGCGGCCTCGACCTCGATCCGGCCGACCCGGTCGTAGACAAGTTCGGCGAGGAAGGCGTCGAAGTCGGCGAAGTGCCGATGCAGCACGCCCTTGGCGCAGCCCGCCTCGGTCGTGACCGCCCTGCTGGTCAGCGCGCTAGGCCCGTCCCTGAGCAGGACGCGCTCGGCCGCGTCGAACAGCTGCTCGCGCGGGTCGCGAAGCGCTACGCCTGTCGGCACCGTGTGCTCTCCCTCGTCGGTCGCCGCCGTCCGCACTCGACGAGTGGGCGGTTGCCCACTTATAGTGGGCGCATGCCCACTGTACCGCCGGAGCCGTTGCGCTCCGCAGAGGCCAGACAGGTGGCCGAGTCGTTCGGCATCGATCCGGAACGCTACGACCGGGCGCGTCCCCGCTACCCCGAGGCGCTCGTGCGCCGGATCGCCGAAGCGAGCCCCGGGCGCACGGTGCTCGACGTCGGCACCGGCACCGGCATCGTGGCCAGGCAGTTGCAGGCCGAAGGGTGCGAGGTGCTCGGCGTCGAGATCGACGAGCGCATGGCCGCCTGGGCGCGCGGGCGGGGTCTGCGGGTCGAGACGGCGGCGTTCGAGGCGTGGGACCCGGCGGGCAGGCTGTTCGACGCCGTGGTCTCGGGCCAGAGCTGGCACTGGATCGACCAGGAGCAGGGCGCGGCCAAGGCGGCGCAGGCCCTGCGTGGCGGCGGGCCGCTGTGCCTGTTCTGGAACGCGGGCCAGCCGCCGCCCGGCCTGAGCGAGGCCTTCGCCGAGGTGCACCGCCGCCTGCTGCCCGACTCGCTCGCCACCCGCATGCCACCGGACGCCGCCGAGGGCTACGCCGCCCTGTGCGCCAGAGCCGCCGACGGCATCAGAGCGACCGGAGCGTACGGCGAGCCCGAGATGTGGAGGTTCGACCGGCGTCAGGACTACACCCGCGAGGAGTGGCTGGACCTGCTGCCCACCAGCGGCGCGCACACCCGGCTGCCGCAGGCCGAGCTCCGGCCCCTCCTGACGGCCATCGGCGAGGTCATCGACGCGGTGGGCGGCTCGTTCACCATGGCCTACACCACACTCGCCGTCACCGCCGTCCGCCGCTGAACGCCGGCTGGGGGTACGCCATGCTCGCCGTCACCGCCGTCCGCCGCTGAGCACCGTCCAGGAACAACGCTCCGCCCGCCTCTAAGCGCCGGCCACCAGCCGTTCCTCCTGCTCCCGAAGCGCCCCGCGCCGCAGCTTGCCCGCGTCGTCGCGCAGCACGGCGTCGGTGAACCGGAACGTACGGGGAATCTTGTACCGCACCAGCCGCTCGGCCAGAAACGCCCGCAGCTCGGCATCGGTCAACGGCCCCGACGCCTGCACCAGGGCGTGCACGCGCTGCCCGAGGTCGTCGTCGGCCAGCCCCAGCACCGCACAGCCCTCGACGGCCGGATGTTCGGCGATGGCGGCCTCGACCTCGGCCGGATAGACATTGGCCCCACCGGTCAGGATGAGGTCGGTGCGCCGATCGCTCAGGTACAGATAGCCGTCGGCGTCCACCCGCCCGAGGTCGCCGAGCGACTCCCACCCGTCGGCCGTCCGCGCCTCGGCGCCCACATAGCGGTAGGTGGGCGGCGAGCCGGGCTCCGGGCGCATGAACACCTCGCCGATCTCGCCCGTCGGCGCCTCGGTCAGCTCGGGGGTCAGGATCCGGACCTGACCCCACAGCGGCCTGCCGACCGAGCCGGGACGGGCGAGCCATTCGACGCCGTCGATCAGCGTCATCATCTGGCCTTCGGTCCCGCCGTACATCTCGTGCACGTTGGCCGCGCCGACCAGGTCGAACCAGGCGCGCTTCAGCCAGCCGGGACACGGCGCGGCGCCGTGCCAGACCTGGCGGAGCGAGCCGATGTCCCACGCGCCGCGCTCCAGCTCGCGCAGCACCCGCACCATCATGGTGGGGACGAAGCTCACCCAGTCGACGCGGTGGGCGGCGATCGCCTCCAGCGCGGCCACCGGGTGGAAACGGGGCAGGACGACGAGGTGCTGACTGGCGAACAGGCCGTACATCGAGAAGTTGAAGGGCGCGTTGTGATACAGCGGGCCGGGCACGAGCTGGACGCCGCCGTCGTGCTGGCCGAGCAGGGCGGCGTTGGCCCTGGGGTCGATCTCGCCCGGCTGGCCCGAGACGATCAGCTTGGGCCTGCCGGTGCTGCCGCCGGAGGTGGGCGCCTTCCACGACGGGCTGACGAGCGGCTCGACATAGGCGTCGTCGAGCGAGGCGTCCGGCTCCTCGCGGGTGACGACCAGGCGGGGCGCGGCCAGCTCGACGATGGCCGCGCGCTCCAGGTCGGGCAGCGCGGGCGAGACGGGCTGGGGGATCGCGCCGAGCTTCCACAGGGCGAACATCACCACGTAGAAGCCGACCCCGTTGGGCAGGGCGACGGTGACGAAGTCGCCCCGGCCGACGCCGAGCGCACGGTAGGTGCGGGCCAGGCGGTTGGCCCTGGACTCCAGCTCGGCCCTGGTCACGCTCTCCTCGCCGCAGGTCACGGCGGGCCTGCCGGGGTCGGCGGCGGCCAGGTCGCTCAGCACCTGGCCGAGCGGCACCCTGCTACTCACGGGTGAACCGTTTCATGAAGCCGGGCTCCACCACCAGGCCGTGTACCTGCATGTTGTGGCTGTGGGCGAGCTGATGCAGGGCGAAGGCGTGCCTGATCGCCTCCGGCCTGCCCTGGGCGTCCTGGGCGGCGTTGACCGACTGCTTGGCCAGCTTCACCGCGAACGGCGGCTGCTCGGCGATGCGGGCGGCGAGCGCGAGCGTCTCCTCGGTGAGCCGTTCGCGCGGCACCACCCGGTTGACCATGCCGATCCGCTCGGCCTCGTGCGCGGTGAGCGCGCCCGAGGTGAACAGCAGCTCCTTGGCCTTGCGGAAGCCGAACTCGTAGGGGTGGTTGAAGAACTCCACCGCGTTGACGCCCATCGAGACCACATTGTCGATGAACTCCGCGTCGTCGGAGGCCACGATGAGGTCGCACGGCCACACGAGCATGAGCCCGCCCGAGACGACCTTGCCGTGCACCTCGGCGATCGTCGCCTTGGGTATGTCTCGCCAGCGCTCGGAGAAGCCCAGGTAGATCTCCTCCTCACGGGCCATCAGCCCCTCGGCGCCTGGCCGGGTGAATCCGGCGGACGTGCCGACCCTGTCGTGGTCGTACAGGGCGCCGTAGGCGTCGCTCTCGCGCAGGTCGTGCCCGGAGGAGAAGTGCGGGCCGTTGGCGGCGAGCACGATGACCGCGATGTCCTCGTCCTGAGCGGCGCGGTCGAAGGCGTCGTTGAGCGCGTGGAGCAGGGCGGTGTCCTGCGCGTTGCGGGTGGCCGGGCGGTTGAGGACGATACGGGCGACCTTGGGGATCGGTGTCTCGTACAGGACGACGCTCATCGGCGGCCCTCCCACAGGGCTCGCTCGGACCCGGCGGGGTCGTCGGCGAGGGTGACGGTGTCGGTGACCAGGGCGACGGTCCTGCGCTCGCGGTCGTAGGGCGGCCAGCCGGGGTCGCCGTTGCGGGCGAACGCCACCCAGATCTCGTGGAAGACGTCGGCCACGCCCTGCGGCGGGTTCGGCCCCAGGCGGGGCTCGAGGCCGGGCGAGTCGAGCGTGTCGAACGCGAACGGCACGTCGACGCCGTGCCCCGACCCCAGCGTCGGCGAGGCCCAGTCGAAGCGGTAGATCCAGGTGTTGCGCCCCCTGGCCTCGGCCGAGCGCACGGCGGGGATGCGGAAGTACCAGTCCGAGACGATGGCCGACAGCAGGTCGCCCGGCGTCGCGCCCGGCCGGCTGGCGCGGTACTCGGGGATGGCCACATCGGGATCGAGCCCGTATGCGGCCACCGAGACCCGCAGCGCCTCCTCGTCGATGAGATCGATGGCGCCGGAGGCGACGAGGATCAGCCTGGCCTCCTCGGCCGTGGTCCCGGTCAGCAGCTCGACATCGGCGTCGAGCGACTCCAGCGGCGGATTGCGCAGCACCTCACCGTCGAGCGTCGGCGCGAACGGCTGCGAGATGAGCGCGAGCTCCCCCCACTTGGCCGGATCGGGAGCCGTCTGCACCTCGGTGATCAGCTCCCGTACGGCCTGCGCCACCACGACGGGCGGCACGGCCGAGAGCGCCGCCCTGGTCGGCCGCACGCCGAGCCGTTCGGCCAGGTCGGAGGCGACCAGGGCGCCGCCGCTGTGCGACAGGTAGGTCTGGGCGCCGCCGCTCTGGGCGATGGCACGGCGGAACAGGCCCTTCGTCTCGGGCATGGACAGCAACGCCTGCACCGACCACGCGCCCGCCGACTCGCCCGCGACCGTGACCCGGCCGGGGTCGCCGCCGAACGCCTCGATGTTGTCCTGGACCCAGCGCAGCGCCGCGATCTGGTCGAGCAGCCCCCGGTTGGCCGGTGCGTCCCGCAGGTGCAGGAAGCCCTCGGCGCCCAGGCGGTAGTTCACGCCGACGAAGACCACGCCGTCCCTGGCGAACGCGGCTCCGTCGTACTCGGGCAGGGAGTTGGAGCCGTTGGTGAAGGCCCCTCCGTGTATCCACACGAGCACGGCCAGGCCGCTGCCACCGGGCGTCCAGACGTTGAGGTTGAGGCACTCCTCGCCCGGGATGGACACCTCGGGAAACAGCGGCACGTACATCTGCACGTAGTCGGCCTTGGGCGCGGTGGGGCCGTGGGCGGTCGCGTCCCTGACGCCGTCCCAGGGGTCGGGCGCGACGGGCGCGCCGAAGCGGTGCTCGCCGAAGGGCGCCTTGGCGTACGGGATGCCGAGATAGGAGGTGATTCCGTCTTTCTCACGGCCGCGCAGTGTGCCCTGCCCGATATGCAACACCTCAGTCATGACGTTGCTCCTCTGAAACAGAACAGCTTCTTGTTGCAAACAGACTGAGGTTCTGCCGGTGCGGGTGTCAAGATGTAACGTCCATCAGATATGTTGCATTTGTGGATCAGACCCCGCTGCAGCGACAGCTGGCCAAGCCGAGCCGCCCCACGGCCCTCGACGCCTTCCGCCGCGCCCGTGCCGACTTCCTGGCCGGCCGCCGGATCGACCTGCAGTCCCTGGCCGCGCACCTGGGCGTCAGCCGGGTCACCCTCTACCGATGGGTGGGCACCCGTGAGCAGCTGCTCGTCGAGGTGATCTGGTCGCTGACCGAGCAGACCCTCACCCAGGAGTGGTCGCGTCTTGCGGGGCGGCCGGGGCCGAGGGTGCCCGCGCTCATGGTCGGGCTGCTGCGGGCGATCTGGGACCAGCCGGGCGCCAGGCGCTTCCTCGAACAGGAGAACGACCTGGCGATGCGGCTGCTGACGCTGAGCTCGCACGGCTTCCAGCCCCGCCTGCTCGACGTGGTCAGAGCCAGGCTGGGCGAGGACCTGGCCGAAGGGCGTGTGGTCAGCCCGATACCGCTCGACGACCTCGCCTACACCGTGCTGCGGGTCGCCGAGTCCTTCCACTACCTGCCCACCATCACCGGTGAGCCCGCCGACCCCGACCGGGCCGCACGGGTGCTCGCGGCGCTGCTCCCGCCCCCGCCGGGGGAGCCCGCCTAGAGGTCAGGCCCGGTTCAGGATCGCGCGCAGGCTGGGGGCGAATCCGGCGGGGTCGTCGGCGAAGCCGATGTGGCCGCCGGGGAACAGCGTGGGCTCGATGCCGAGCGCCTCGGCCAGCGCCCTGGTCGCCCGGTCGCACAGCTCGCCGGTGGAGTCGGCGCCGATCGCGGCCACGATGTGCGCCTCACGCAGGGCCGAGACGTCGGGCGCCCAATGCGTGGTGCCGCGCAGCTCGTGGGCGAACCAGCGGCGCTCGTCGGTCACCTGCTGCGGGTCGCGCTCGCCGCCGAACATCATCTCCAGCATGCCGTCGGGCAGCACGATCGCGGCCTGGTCCATGAACTTCGCCCACGCGCCGATGACGTCGCCCTTCTGGTAGGTGGCGATGAGGTCGTCGGTGCCCGCGTGCAGGTGGTCGCGGTCGGGCAGCAGCTCGACCAGCGGCGGCTCGTGCGCGATCACGGTGGCGACCTGCTCGGGATGCGCCTGGGCGAGTGCGAGCACGGTGACCGCGCCGCCGCTCGAACCGAACACGTGGGCGGGTCCGGCGTCGAGCGCCGACAGCAGCCTGGACAGGTCGTCGGCGCGCAGCTGCGGGGTGGAGTCCTGGGCGGGGTCGTCCAGGACGCTGCGGCCGATGCCGCGCGGGTCGGTGGTGAGCACCGTGTGGTCGGTGGCGAGCAGGTCGGCGAGCGGCGCGAACGCGTCGGCGCCCATCGGCGCGCCGACGAGGGCCACCAGGGGGCCGCTGCCACGCACCTCGTAGTGGAGGCGGGCGCCGGGGACGTGAAGCGTCTGGGGCTTGCTGCTGGTCATCTGGTCCTCCTGCGACGGGGTCTGGATCGCTAACTGAACTGGACTGTACAGTAAAGTTGTTCTGTACTCAACCGTTCAGTTACCGGTAGGATGGACACCGTGGATCAGGACAACACCCGCACGCCGGCCCCCTCGGGCAAACGAGCCGCCCGCAACCGTGAGGCCATCGTGGCCGCCGCACGCGAGATGTTCGCGCGCGACGGGTTCGACACCGGCATGGACGCGATCGCCGCCGCCGCGGGCGTGTCCAAGGTGACCGTCTACAACCACTTCCGCAGCAAGCAGGAGCTGTTCACCGAGGTCGTCGGGCAGGCCATGGGCGAGGCGCACGCCACGATGATCGAGCTGCGCGCCCATCTCGCCGACTCCTCCGACGCCCGCGAGGCGCTGATCCGCATCGCGCACGCCCTGATCGACGCGGCCAACGACCCGGCCAGGCTGGCGCTGCGCAATCTGGTCACCGCCGAGCTGCGCCGCTTCCCCGAGCTCGGTCCGGCCTACCGCAGGCGCGGCCCCGGCCGCTCGGCGGCCGTGCTCGGGGAACTGCTCGGCGACCTGTGCGGGCGCGGGCAGCTCGCGGTCGACGACATCGAGGTCGCGGTCGTGCAGTTCTTCGGCATGACCGTCTATCCGCACCTCATCGTCGGCTCACTCGGCGCGAGCCTGGACCCGGGCCTGGCCGATCGGCTCATCGCCGACAGTGTGACGATGTTCATGAGCCACTACGCGCCTCGGGTCAAGGCGTGACCTTGACATTGGTCAGGCCGCGCACGGCCCCGGTGACGGTGTTGGAGGCGTGCACGACGTTCGGCGCGGCCGGGCACTTCGAGGTCGAGAGGATCTTGACGGCATACTGCCCGACGCCGCCCAGGTCGGAGCGGTTGGCGCGCCAGACATTGCCGCAGCCGTTGGCGAAGGCGGGCGTGGTCACCGGGTTGTGCGTCTCGTAGCCGTTGGCGAACGTGCCGGGCGCGGCGAACGTGCCCGTGTTGCCCTCGACGACATAGCCGAAGCCCTTGACGTCGATCCAGGAGTCGGCGGAGTTCTGGCCGCTCAGCCCGGTGCCGTCGAAGGTGTTGCCCTGGATCAGCCCGCCGGACGTGCCCTCCTTGACGTCGACGTGCTCGGCCCTGACGTTCGGGCCGATCGTGTTGTTCAGCACCCTGACCCGGTCGGAGCGGTCGACGCCGCCGCTGTTGCCGTGGCAGCCCCAGTTGGAGGCCGCCGAGCCCAGATAGACCGCCTCGCCGTAGGCCGGTTGGACCAGGCCGGTGTCGTGGATGCGGGAGTCGCGCAGCACGCCGTCGGCCGACGAACGCCTGAAGTGCACGGCCTCGTCCTCCACGTGATGCACGTGCACACCGGAGATCGTCACGTGCGGGGAGTTGTCCAGCACGATCCCCTTCTTGGCCTCCTTCACCGTGAACCCGGTGAGATTCCAGTACGGCGAGTCGTACAACCACAGCCCATAGCCGGAGTCCCAGCCGGCGACGGGCGCGGGACACGAGGGCGCACTGCCCGAAGGCCCGTCGTTGACCAGTACGGCTCCGGCGGGCCCGGTCAGGGTGATCGGCGCGGCGGCGCTCCCGGCACGCCTGGCGACGAACGCCCCTCGGTACTCCCCGGACGCCAGCCTGATCGTCTGGCCGGGCTGCACGGCGCCCAGCGCGGCGAGGAGCTGGGCCGAGGTCGAGACGTCGATCGTGACGGCGGCCGGGCCCGGTGCGGTGAGAAGGGCGGCGGTGAGCAGGAGGGCGGAGGCGGTGACAGGTGACGGCATCGGCGGTGTCCTCGGGGGGTGAGAGGCGGACGCGCAACTATAGTTAGGAAGCTTTCCTAACCTCTTGGACAGTAAAGAAACCTGACCGCCGACGCAAGACCCGAATCCCCAGGTCAGCCGAGCAACCCGAGCAGCTCCGCCTCCTCCTCGGCCGTCAGGCCCGCCTTGGCCACCGTGTGACCGGACTCGCGCATCCAGGCCAGTGTGTCGCGGGCGGTGTCGGCCACCGGGCGGATGCGCAGGCCCTCGGCCAGCGTGGCCGAGACGTCACGCGCCATGAAAGCGGCGTACTGCGGCAACGGCAGCCACATGGGCAGCGAGCGCGCCCCCGTCCACGGCTCCACCTTCTGCTCGACGAGGAACTCCTGCCCGGCCCAGACCAGCTCGGGCCGCACGCCCACCCCCTCGGCGATCTCGGCCAGCAGCCTGCCCCGGCCGAACGGCGCCGAGATCGCGTCGTAGGGGCCCTTCAGCCCCCGCTGCGCCGCGTCGATCGTCCAGGCCGCCACGTCGCGGACGTCGACGAGTTGCACGAGGTCGTCCGGCGCCCCCGGAGCCAGCACCCTGCCGCCGCGTGCCAGCCGGTCGACCCAGTAGGCGAAACGGTCGCTCCCGTCTTCGGGCCCCACGATCAGCCCGGCCCGCACCAGCAGCGCGTCCGGCCCGGCCAGCTGCTCGCACGCCACCTTGGCCGGACCGTAGTTGGCCGGGTCGCCCTCGTCGGCGTCGGCCGCGAGCGGCTCGTGCAGCACGTCGGAGGCCACGCTCGTGTCGGCGTAGACGCTGCCCGAGGAGACGAGCGTGTAGTGGCCGATGCGGCCGGTGAGCTCGGCGAGCGTCCTGCGCACCAGGCTCGGGTGCCTGGCCACGTCGACGACCAGGTCGAACTCGCCCCGCACCTCGGCCAGGCCGCCGTCCCTGCCGCGCTCGACCCTGACGAACTCGACGCCGGACGGCGGCTCGCCCGCGAGCCCTCGGGCCGCGCACACCACCTCGTGGCCGCGGTCGCGGGCCTCGCGTGCTATCTGCCGGGAAAGGAACCGGGTGCCACCCAGAACAAGTGTCCGCATGCCCTCATCCTGACCGATCGGCCCGGCGGCCGGACCCGGCTTCACTCCCGGCGCAACGCCCCTGCGCGTCAGGCCTGCTTGGCCAGGCCCCGCTCCACCGCCTCGATGATCCGGGGCCGCAGCTCGGCGCAGCTGATGATCGCATCGACCGAGCCGACGTCGACGGCCCGCTGGATGCTGTGCACCCGGTCGAACTCGGTGGCGACCTCGGTCAGCTTCTCGGCGCGCACGGACGCGCGCAGCTCGGTCAGCTCGGCGGCGAGCGCGGCCCGCGAGGCGGCGGGCGCCTGGGCGACCCTGGCGGTCAGCTCACGCACCCTCGGGTCGTTGCCCGTCCGCTTGTCGACGTCACGGGCGAACACCACGGCCGCGGCCGGAGCACCGCCCAGCACCGAGGCGAACGACCCCTCGACCGCGAGCACGGTCATGTCCGGGTTGAGGGCCTTGGAGAACACCACGAACGCACCGCCGTGATAGCGCGAGATCACGCAGAACACGATGGGCCCCTTGAAGTTCACCACCGCACGGCCGATCTCCGCGCCGTACTCCAGCTGCAGCTTGCGCATCGACTCGGGCGAGCCGTCGAAACCGGACAGGTTGGCCAGCACGACCAGCGGGCGGTTGCCGCTGGCGGCGTTGATCGCCCTGGCCGCCTTCTTCGACGAGCGCGGGAACAGCGTGCCCGCCGTGTAGGTGTCGGGCCCGTCGGTGGGCGGGAAGCCGCGGCGCGGCACCGACCTGGACTCGATGCCCAGCAGGCACACCGGCCTGCCGCCCAGGTGCACGTCCTGCACGGCGGCGGTGTCGGCGTCGGCCATGCCCGCCCACCGCTCCAGCACCGGGTGGTCCTGGTCCGACAGCGCCCGCATGACCGTGCGGATGTCGAACGGCTTCTTGCGGTCGGGGTTGAACTCGGCCGAGAAGATCTGCCCGACCGTGGTGAAGTCGCTGTCGGGCACCGCGTGCGGGTAGAGCGAGACGTCGCGGTCGGCGGGGTCGCCGGTGACCGTCGGCCTCGGCCCGCTTTCGCCGGGCGCGACATAGGTGTGGTCGTAGTGCGACATCAGCACGTCGCGCGCCCCCCTGATGTCAGGCGCCCAGTACTGCGCCTGGCCGTTGGGGCCCATGATCCGGTCGTAGCCGCCGATGCCGTGGTTGTCCTCGGCCGACACACCGCCGGAGAAGTCGAGCGACTGCTTGCCCGTCAGCACCATCGCCGAGTCCGGCGTCATCACCAGGATGCCCTTGGTGTGCATGAGCATCGTCGCCTCGGCGTTCCAGTACGGCTGGGCGCCGACGTTGATGCCCGCGACGACGATATTGATCTCGCCGCCGTCCTGGGTGAAGGTCACGATGCGCTTGAGCGCCGCGGCCACCCAGTCCATGTTCTCGGTGCCCGACGACATCGAGATCCGCGCGCCCGCCGACAGGGCGAACCACTCCAGCGGCACCCGCATGCGCTCGGCCAGGTCGAGCGCGGCGATCACCCGGGCGCACTCGGGCTCCGACAACGCGCCGAGCGCCTTGGTCGGGTCGCCGAGCAGGACGACGCGGGTCATGCCCTCGGGGTGGCGCGGCGTGGGCGTGCTGACCACACCGGCGACCAGCGCGGCGCTGTTGCGCCCCTTGGGCCGGTCGACCGGCACGAGCCGCCCGTCGTCGTCGAGGTCGTACTCGGTGAAGGAACCGGCCGATCCGGCGAGCATGCCGGTCAGCTCGTAGGGGTAGTGGGTGCCCCGGCTGTGCGCGCGCAGCACCTCCTGGCGGTAGTCGTCGAGCGGCTCGATCGGCTCGGTGGGAGGCGCCTCGACCGACAGGCGCACGCCCGAGCCCATGTCGTAGCCGATCCTGACGGCGATGTCGACGAGTTCGCCGGTGCCGGGGTCGCGGCGCCTGCCGAGGAAGAGCACCTCTTCGAGCCCGGCGCCCGCGGTCGTGGGCAGCACGCGCCTGGCGACGGTGTTCAGGTCGTCGGGCGACAGGTCGGTCGGCGGCCACACGTAGATGACGATGCGGTTGGTCGCCGACGGCTTGGCGCCGGGCTTCTTGGCCCTGCGGATCGCGTCCAGGCAGGTGGCCAGGATGTCCTCGGCTGCGGGCAGGGCGACGAGCCTGCCCTCGTCGTCGCGCAGCGGGGTCAGGTCGCGGACCTGGCCGAGTGCGACCAGGCGCTCGTCGGAGGGGTTCTGCCTGGCCGAGGCCCGGAACAGGTACACCTCCTCGTCGGGCGAAGGCAGCCTGGTGAGGTCGAAGTCGCGCAGCCGTTCCAGCTGCATGCGCTCGGCGATGCGCGGGTGCAGACCGCGCAGCAGGCGCTCCTCCTTGAAGCCGTCGGCCGACGGCCTGAAGGTGAAGTGGTGGTGCATGACCGCGCCGCTGTTGCCGGCCACGGTGGTGGAGATACGGCTGATGCGGTGCGAGGGCTGCTGGGCGATGAGCACCTCGTGCAGGCGCGCGGCCATCTCCTCGGGGTCGGCGGGGCCGTCGGACCAGGTCAGATAGACGTCGGCCACGACCTCACCCGCACCGGCCACCTCCTCGACGGCCTTGACCGCGTGGGCGAGCGCGGGGAAGTCGACGGCGGTGGCCACCACGCGGCCGTTGCCGGTCGCGGTGCGGTGGTCGGCGACGACGAACGTGCAGCCCGCCGCCCTGCTCACCCGGATGTCGCTCAGCGCGCGGTTGCCGTAGTAGCGGCGGCTCAGCACCTCCAGCAGCGGCACCGGGTCGGCGCCTTCGCGGCCGATGCGCTGGCCGATGAGCCGCACCAGCGGCTCGGAGCTCGCGACCATCGCCGAGATGCGCTCGGCGCGGTCGGGCGCGTCGGGGTTCAGGTCGAGGTGGCGCAGGTGCTTGCGCACGGCCGTGTAGACCTTGGCCCTGGCCCGGCGCAGCAACGGCTGGGCGAACCAGGCGAACACGATGCCGCGCGCCAGGTCGGCGACCGAGGGGAAGCGCACCTGCGTGGCGGCGACCAGGTGCTCCAGCGCCAGGCCGACGGTGACGCGGTCGGCCTGGGCGGGCGGCCCCTGCTTCATCCACTCGCGCAGCACCGTGCTGACCACGGCGACGTCGGCGGAGGCGCGCTGCTGGGCCAGGAAGATGCGGAAGACCGCGTTCTCCAGCTCGGGCGTGCGCTCCAGGCCGTCGACGCCGTAGTGCGAGAGCACGTGTGTCAGGCGCTGGCGGAACCCGTCGGACAGGCCCGCCCGGTCGGGGTCGAGGAACTGCAGGTAGGTGTGGAAGTACTCGCGGGGGCTGCGGACCGACGAGGCCGACTTCGACTCCGAGCCCACCGGCCGGTTGCGGCTCAGCTCGCACAGGTCGGCGAACAGCCGCAGCAGCTCGACCTCGCCGGACGGCTGGTGCCCGCCCTCGGCGACGAGGCCGGTGCGCGCGTCCAGATAGCCGTTGAGCAGGCGCTTGTCGTCCTGCGGGTCGATGTCGAAGCCGAGCAGCAGGCTGCGCAGGTCCTGCAGCCCGCGCGCCGCACGCCGGGCTGCGGGCACGTCGCCGGGCTCGTCAGGCAGGTCGAGCTCGACCTCGGCGCTCCCGGCCGCGGGCCCGGCGGCCTCGTCGCCGTCGCCGAGCGGCTCCAGTCTGAGCAGGCGCGCGCCCGCCTCCACCTGGCTGCCGACCGACACCGCGAGCTCCCTGACCCGGCCGCGGAACGGCGCACGCAGCACGGTCTCCATCTTCATGCTCTCGACCACGAGCAGCGGCGCCCCGGCCTCGACCTCGTCGCCCGTCTGCAGCGGCGTGGCCACCACCAGCGCGGGCACGGGCGAGCGGACGATGCCGCCCTCGTCGCGGCTGATGCGATGGGTGACGCCGTCGACCTCGACCAGGTGGATGGGGCCGTGCGTGCTGGTGACGACCCTGAACCTGACGCCGTTGACGATGATCTGGCCGCTGTGGCTGTCGAAGCGCTCGACGTCGACGTCGGCGGCGTGCTCGGGGCCGCCCGCCGAGATGCCGACACGGAAGCGGTGGCCGCCGGTGCGCGAGACCTGCACGCGGTAGCCGACGTCGCGCAGCTTGAGCTCAAGGGCCCGGCCGCTCTCGTGCTGGGCCTGCGGCCTGCCGCCGTGCGCGGCGGTGAGGAAGCGCTGCCTGGTGACGGCCTCCTCGTCCTCGTAGGCCTCGATGGCGGCGGCGATGAGCGCGATGGCGGAGTGCCGGTGCGAGACCAGCGCGCCCTGGGCGCGGACGCGGTCGATCCAGCCGGTGTCGGCCGAGCCGTCGATCACCGGCGGCTCGTCGAGCAGCATGCGGACGAAGCCCTTGTTCGTCACGCCGCCCTCGATGATGACGGTCGTCTCGGTCATCGCACGGCGCAGTCTGGCCAGCGCCTCGGTGCGGTCGCGGCCGTGCGCGATGATCTTGGCGATCATCGAGTCGAAGTCGGCCGGGATCGTGTCGCCCTCGCTGAAGCCGGTGTCGACCCGGACGCCGGGGCCGCTGGGCAGGGCCAGCTTGACGATCCTGCCGGGGGAGGGGGCGAAGTCGCGGTCGGGGTCCTCGGCGTTCAGCCTGGCCTCGACGGCGTGGCCCCACTCGGCCGGGGCCCGGCCTTCCAGCCTGCCTCCGGCCGCGATGTGCAGCTGGGCCTTGACCAGGTCGACGCCCGTGGTGATCTCGGTGATCGGGTGCTCGACCTGAAGACGCGTGTTGACCTCGAGGAAGGCGAACAGCCGCTCGCCCGGGTGGTAGAGGAACTCGACGGTGCCCGCGCCCGAGTAGCCGACCGCGAGCACGAGCCGCTCGGCGGCGGCCTTCAGCTCGGCGACCTGCTCGGCGCCGAGCACGGGCGACGCCGACTCCTCGATGATCTTCTGGTTGCGCCGCTGCACCGAGCAGTCGCGCACGCCGAGCGCCCACGCGGTGCCCTGTCCGTCGGCGATGACCTGCACCTCGACATGCCTGGCGCCGGTCACCAGGCGCTCCAGGAAGACCACGCCGCTGCCGAAGGCCCGTGCGGCCTCCTGCCGGGTCAGCTCGTAGGCCTGGCTCAGCTCGTCGGCGTCGGCGACCATGCGGATGCCGCGCCCGCCGCCGCCCGCCGTCGCCTTCAGCATCAGCGGATAGCCGATGCCGCCGGCCGCGGCCTTGGCCTCCTCCAGCGTCTCGACCGGCCCCCGGCTCCACGGCGCGACCGGCACGCCGACCTCTTCGGCGATCAGCTTCGAGCCGATCTTGTCGCCCAGCTTGCGCATGGCCTCGGAGCTCGGTCCGACGAACGTCACGCCGATCTCGGCGCACAGGTCGGCGAACGCCGGATCCTCGGCCACGAATCCCCAGCCGACCCAGGCGGCGTCCGCGCCGGTCTCCAGCAGGGCCTTCCTGAGCACCGCGTGGTCCAGGTAGGGCCGGTTGGCGGCCGGGCCGAGGTCGTAGGCGATGTCGGCCTCGCGGACGAAGGTGGCGCCCCTGTCGGAGTCGGTGTAGAGGGCGACGGTCTCGATCCGCGTCCCCGTCTCCGCGGCTAGATCCCGCACAGCATGGATGAGCCGCATGGCGGCTTCACTGCGGTTGACGATCGCGACACGACTGAACACGTACCGGCCCTTTCGAAGACAGTGCACACAACGGCGGCCCGTCCCCGCCCCCACCAGGAGTCCATACTCTCGGTTGCCCACGGTCATCGGAATGGTGAGGACTCAGCGTGCTTGGCGAGCAGAGTTGTGGGGATCGCACAAACGCGTCGGGCGGGGTGATGTGGCATGGGAAGGGGCGATGCGGACGTGCCGGGGGTCAGATGATGCGGTATCCCACTCCCGGGGTGGTGGTGATGACGGCCGGGGGACCGAGGCGGCGGCGCAGTCGCCCGACGGTGACGGCGACGGTGTTGGTCATCTGGTCGGCGAACTCGTCCCAGACCTGTTCCAGCAGGTCCTCGGCGCTGAGGAAGGCCGGGCTGGCCGCCATGAGCGCCTCCAGCACGGCGAATTCCTTGACCGAAAGGGCGATCGGCGCGCCGTCCCGGGTGACCGTACGGCGCAGCGGGTCGAGTTCCACCCCGGCGACCGCGAGCGTGCGGGCGCGGGCGGCGGGCCTGCGCCTGGCGAGGGCGCGGATGCGCAGGACGAGTTCCGGGAAGTGGAAGGGTTTGGCCAAATAGTCGTCGGCGCCGAGCATGAGCCCGCTGACGCGTTCGCCCGGTGAGGCGGCGGCGGTCAGCATGAGGACCATGGCCCTGTCGTCGCGTGCGGTGATCATCTGACAGAGCACGTCGCCGTGCACGCCGGGCAGGTCGCGGTCGAGCACGACCACGTCGTAGGCGGTCAGGTCGAGCTTGGCCGCCGCCTCCAGGCCGTCGCGGGCCAGGTCGGTGGCCATGCCCTGGTCGCGCAGCCCCTCCACGACGACATCGGCCAGGGCTCGCGCGTCCTCCACCACCAGCACCCTCATGCCCGCCCCTCCCACAGCGAGACCGTTGCCGCGAGCCCGCCGTCCGGCCTGGCCCTCAGCTCCAGCCTGCCGCCGTGCGCGGCGGCCGTGGCGGCGACGATCGACAGGCCGAGCCCCGCGCCCGCCGTGCCGCCCGCGCCCGTGCGCTCGGCGCCGATGCGCTGGAAGGGGCGGCCGAGCAGGGCGACCTGGGCCGGGTCGAGCCGGGGGCCGCCGTTCTCGACCACGAGCAGCGTGCCGCCGCCCTCGCGTGCCAGCGTGCTGACGCCGATCCACCCGCCGGCCTCGTTGTGCCGTACGGCATTGTCGACGAGATTGCCCACCAGCCCGGCGAGCAGGGCCGGGCTGCCGGGCACGACCGCGCCGCACAGCGAGGTGCGCACGGTGAGCCCGCACCCGGCCAGCGCCTCGGCGACCAGGGCGTCGAGCGGGACGGGCGAGCGCTCGCCGGCCTGGGCGTGCTGGGCTCGGGCCAGCGAGAGCAGGCCGTCGAGGAGCCTGTCGACCTGGTCGAGTTCGGTGCGTACCCGGGTGGCCATGGCCTGGGCCGCGGGCGGCAGCGGTTCGGGCTTGGCCGAGGCGACGTCGAGCGAGGCGCGCATGGTGGCCAGCGGCGTGCGCAGTTCGTGCGAGGCGTTGGCCACGAACGTACGCTGGGCGGCGAAGGCGCCTTCGAGGCGTTCGAGCAGGTCGTCGATGGTGTCGGCCAGGTCCTTGACCTCATCGGAGGGCCCGGCGACCGCCAGCCGTTCGTGCAGGTTGTCGGCGGTGATGCGCCGTGTGCTCGCGGTGATGGTGGCCAGGGGACGCAGCACGCGCCCCGCGAGCGCCCTGCCGAGCCCGGCCGAGACCCCCGCCATGACGGCCAGCGCGACGCCCGAGCCGATCAGCACGCGCTGGGCCAGGTCGGAGCGCGTCGTGGCCAGGGTCGTCTCCAGTTCGGCGATGCGCGCGTCGGCGGCGGCGAGCGCGGTGGAGGCGGGCGGCGCGTTCACCGGGGCGCTGCGGCTGATCTGCTGCGGGCCGAAGGCCAGCACATTGGTGAGAATCAGCAGGCCGAATCCGGACAACAAGAACAAGGCGCTGTAGAGCAGGGTGAACCGCGGCTTCGCTCGCATGCCCCCCAGCATGCCGTGCCGGGCCTGACAACGAGGTGACAGCCCCTGTTCGGCCCGCGTCACCCGCCCCCGCGTACAACGGGCGGCATGCGAATGACGACGAGTGCGGGGATGGCGGTCGCCGCGGTGCTGATCGTGCTGCCAGGCCTGGCGGGTGCGGCGGCGAGCGGCACCGATTGTGCGAAGGGCGACGGGGTGAGCGCGCCGTGCCCGCCCCCGGTGACCGGGCCGGGCGGCGAGGCCGTACAGGATCGGTTCTTCTTCCTGAGCAAGCCGTTGCGGGGCGATGGTGAGATCACGGTGCGGGTGGGGCCGCTGACCGGGCGTGTGAAGCGACCGCTGGGGCCGCCGCCCGAGCCCGGTGTGGTGCCCTGGGCCAGGGCGGGCCTCATGGTCAAGAAGAGTGTGCGGCAGGGCGACTCCTATGCGGCCGTGATGAGGACGGCCGGGCACGGCGTCAGGATGCAGCACGACTTCGTCCACGACACGCCCGGCGGCGACGCGGGCGACTGGCTGCGGCTGACCAGGGAGGGCACGACCGTCACCGGTTACGCCTCGCGCGACGGCGAGCACTGGACGGCGATCTCACGGGCCGAGATCGAGGGCCCGGCCAGGATCGGTATGTTCGCCGCATCGCCCGGCGCCCTCACCGTGACGCCGACCGGCTTCTCCCTGTCCTTCGCCGAGGTCACGGCCACCTTCGACCGGCTCGGCGTGCGCGGCGCGAGCGGTGTGGAGTGGAGCGGCGACGACATCGGCGTCGACTTCGAACCGGACGGCACGACGCCGCACCACCCCGGCGGTGTGAAGCGCACGGGCGACGGCTTCACCCTGACGGGCGTCGGCGACGTGGGACCGCTGGTGGAGGGCGCGCAGATCGAGGACGCGCTCAACGGACTGGTCGCCGGGCTCCTCGTGATGATCGTCGTGGCGACCGGACGGCGGCCCGACACCCCCGTGCTCGGACGGGCGGCCCGTGCCGGGGGAGCGGCGGGCGCCGCCGGGCTGGTGGCCGCGCTCGCCGGGGTACTCGCCGTGCCGCCGATCCTGGCCGGGGCGGGCACGCACGTGCTGCCCGTCACGGCGCTCACCCAGGCGCGCGTCGTCGTGGGCGTCGCACTGTTCTGCGCGGTCGTCGCGGTGCTGGCCGTGGCCCTGGCCGCCCTGGTACGGCGACGCTGGGCGGCCGTGGGGCTCGCGGCGGCATCGGTCGTCCTGCCGTACGCGGTGGCCGGGCTGGGGGTGCTGCCCGATCAGGCGGCGCAGTGGCTGCTCAGGGTGACGCCGTCGGCCGGGTTCGCCATCATGCAGAGCATTCCCGCCTACCCGTTCGTCCAGGGGCATTTCGTCCCCGCGACCGGCTTCTTCCCGCTGCCACCCTGGGCCGGGCTCGGGGTGAGCGCCGCCTTCGCCGCGCTGGCGCTGGGCCTGGCCGTACGGGTGCGCATTGACAGGGCCGGGCGATAGCGCCACATTCATCACCGATGAAGATCGCCGATCTGACCCCCGCGGAGCGGCGCATGTGGCAGGCCTTCCCCCGAGGCGAGGCCGTCGACCTGCGCCCAGACCCGTCAGCGCCGCTCACCGCCCTGTCCCCTGGCCGGGGGCCGGACCGGACCGTACGCGGCGAGGTGATCAGGGCCCTGCTGCTCGGCGGCGCGCCCGAAGGCGGCGAGGTGGCCAGGCTGCGCCTCACCGGCGCACGCGTGAGCGGCGTCCTCGACCTCAGGTACGGCGTCGTCGAGCACGCGGTCGCCCTGTTCGCCTGCGACTTCGACGCCCCCGTGAACCTGTACGGCCTGCAGATCAGGCAGCTCAACCTGAGCTACTGCCACCTGCCCGGCCTGGACGCGGCGACCGTCAGGCTCGACGGCGTGCTGCGCCTGACCGGCTGCACGGTGCCCGGCGGGGTACGGCTCGGCGGAGCGCGGATCTCGGGGGCGCTCTTCCTGGACCGGGCGACCATCGGCGGCACGCCGTCGACGGGCGATCCGGCGCTGCAGCTCAACCATGCGAGCATCGACGACGACGTGGTCGCGACCGGCCTGACCGTCGTCGGCGGGGCCAGGCTCTCCTCCGCCGAGGTGACCGGAACGGTCGACCTCGTGGGAGCCGTCCTGGTGCACCCCGGGCAGCGCGCGCTGGACGCCGAGATCCTCACCGTTGGGGCCGACCTGCGGTGCGAGGACATGCGCGTCGAGGGCGAGACGAACCTGCGCGGCGCCAGGATCCCGGGCCAGCTCGGTCTCGGCCGCGCCCGGCTGAGCCATCCGGACGGCGTGGCGCTGCGGGCGACGAGTTGTGCGATCGGCGAGCTGTGGCTGCGTGCGGCGCCGATCGAGGGCACGGTGTCGTTGCGGCGCTCGCAGGTCGGGCTGCTCCATCTCGCGCCCGAACGGGTGCCGGGCCCGGTCAGGCTCGACGGGCTCGGCTACGGCTCGCTGCTGCCGCGCCTGCCCGCCGAGCAGCGGCTGCCCATGCTCGCGCGTGACGCCGACGGCTATGTGCCGCACTCCTACGAGCAGCTCACCGCCGAGTACCGCAGGGTCGGCGACGACGTCGCGGCGCGCGCGGTCCAGCTGGCCAAGCAGCGCCGTCACCGCAGGACGCTGCCGTGGCACGCCAGGAGCTGGGGCCATCTGCAGGACGTCACGGTCGGCTACGGCTTCAGGCCGCTGCGCGCCGCCGCCTGGCTGGCCGCCCTGCTGGTCGTGGGCACGGTGGCGTTCGGCCTGCGTCCGCCGCCGCCGTTGAAGCCCGCCGAGTCGCCCGACTTCAACGCGCTGTTCTACACGCTGGACCTGCTGCTGCCGATCGTGGGGTTCGGCCAGGAGGCCGCGTTCAACCCGAAGGGCTGGCTGCAGTGGCTGGCCTACCTGCTGATCGTGCTCGGCTGGGTGCTGGCGACGACGATCGTGGCCGGTGTCACACGCTCGGTGACCCGGCAGTGAGGCGTGAGCGTGCTCGCCCCGCCGAGCACCACGGACCGGAAGGCGGACGGCGTATGCCGATCACCTGGCGCATCGTCGGGCGCGTGGCCCCCACACTGGCAGGAGTGGGCATCGGCGTCGCCGTGACCTTGACCTCGGCCCTGCGCCCCTCCCCGGGCTGGCTGCTGTGGGCGGCGCCGGCGACGGCGCTCACGGGGGCGGCCGGTGCGGTGTTCACCTTCGCGCTCGCCAGGCTAGGCGAGTTGCCGGTCAGGCCGCCCGTCGTCAGGGCCGTGCTGCTGTGCGTGCTCGTGCTGTGCGGGCTGCTCGCCTACGAGGTCTGGGCGGGGTGGTCGTCCTGGCGCGGCAGTGTGCTGGTCGGGACCGCGGTCGTCGGCGCGACTCCGGCGGTCGCGGCCATGCTGGGGGTACGGGCCCAGGCGGGCCGGGTGGAGCGGGAGCCGACCTACGGGGCGCGGGCGGCGACGCTGATCGAGCTGCGGAGGCTGCTGCTGCGGTTGCTGCCGCCGCTCGGCACGCTGGTCGCGCTGGCGGTTCTCGCCCTGGCCGTGGCGCAGAAGTACAGTCCGCGCCCGGTGGCGGGCGCCCTCGCCCAGGAGGGCGTGCTGCTCTTCGGCGCGGTCGGCACCCTGCTCGTGGTGGCCTTCTACCTGCCCGCCGCCTCCGACATCCGCAGGCAGGGCCTGGCGCTGATCGCCCGGTTGAGCGGGTTGCGCGAGGCCGACGACCTCGACGCCGTCCTGACCGGACTGGAACAACGCCGAAGCCTGGAGGACCTGCTCGGGGTGACCCGGCGTTCCTGGGAGGACCTCCAGGCCGGTCTGATCGTGCTCGGGCCGCTCATCGGCAGCGCCACCACCCTCCTGCTGCCGCACTGATTTGCCCGCTCACGGCCACACGATGTCGCGCCGCTCGCTGTGCTCTGCCTGGCTCATGGGTCCCCCGATCAATGGCTTCACATCACTCAAGATGCTCGGGGGCGGCGATAGGTTGCACGCATCGATGAATTCCTAGGTTCTGTGCACCGCGAAGGGGGCGAAGCTCTGCGCGGTCGGCATGAGTTCGATCGTGTTGACATTCACGTGCGGAGGCTGGGACACCACCCAGTGGACGGTCTCGGCGATGTCGTGCGGCTGCAACGGCCGCATACCCGCGTAGACTCCGGCGGCCCGGTCGGCGTCGCCGTCGAAGCGCACGGTGGAGAACTCGGTCGAGCCTGCCATGCCGGGCTCGACGCAGGTGACGCGGACGCCGGTGCCGTGCAGGTCGCTGCGCAGGTTCAGGCTGAACTGCCTGACGAACGCCTTCGTCGCGCCGTAGGCGTTGCCCCCGGGGTAGGGGTAGCTGCCCGCGACCGAGCCCAGGTTGACCACATGGCCGCCTCCCCGTGCCACCATCGCGGGCAGGACGGCCCTGGTGCAGTGCAGCAGGCCCTTGCAGTTGGTGTCGAGCATCTCCTGCCAGTCGGCGAGGTCGGCGCGGTGCGCGGGCTCCATGCCCTTGGCCAGCCCGGCATTGTTCACCAGCACGTCGACGCGCAGTCCGGCCAGCGCCCCGGCCACGGCCGCGCCGTCGCGCACATCCAGGACGAGCGGGCTGACCGCGTCGCCGTACTCCTCGGACAGGGCGTCGAGCCGGTCGGCCCTGCGGGCGCAGGCGACGACGTGGGCGCCGTCCTCGGCGAAGCGGCGGACGATCGCGGCGCCGAAGCCGGAGCTCGCACCGGTGACGAGCACCTTCTTCGTCACCGCGCTCACCGGCCCTTCGGCAGGGCGGCGAGGAAGGCGCCGAGCGCGTCGTTGAACGCCTCGGGGCGTTCCAGATTGGGCATGTGCCCGGCCCCGTCGATGACGGCGAGTTCGGCATGCGGGACCAGCGCGCGCATGCGCCGTGCGTCGGCGACGGGTGTGTACTCGTCGTCCGCCCCCACCACGACCAGGACCGGCACGGTGGCCGCGCCGAGCGAGGCGGCGTAGTCGGGGCGCTCGGCCCGGCCCCGCAGCGCGGCGGCGGCGCCCTGCGGCGAGGTGGCGAGCATCATGCCCAGCACGTGCGCGGCCACGTCGGGCAGCCGCTCGACGTTCGCGGGCGCCACCATCTTGGTCAGCACCTCTTCGGCGTAGGGCCGCATGCCCTCCCGCAGCACCCGGTCGGCCAGGTCGTTGCGCGCCTGCCTGCCCTGCGGCGTCTCGGCCCACGGCGAGGTGTCGGCGAGCACCAGGCCGAGCACGCGGCCGGGGACCCGCGTGTGGATCTCCATGGCGATCTGCCCGCCCATGGACAGCCCGCCGAGTACGAAGTCGCCGACGCCGAGCCGGTCGAGCAGGCCCACGATGTCACGCGCGAAGTCGCCCAGCGGCGTCTTGCCCGCCACGACCGGGCTCCGGCCGTACCCGCGAAGGTCGGGTGCGATCACCCGCAGCCCCTCGGCGGCGAAGCGCGTGATCTGCGGGCGCCACATCGACCGGTCGAACGGATGGCCGTGCACCAGCACCAGGACGGGGCCGTCCGGGTCGCCCTCGTCGTCGTACGCGATGGTCATGAAGGGGCTCCTCACGTGCCTGGCCTGCTTGACTCCTCGATGCTATGGAGAGCAATATGTCAATGCAATAAGAGAAATGCTCTCGGTGCAATATTGGATGGCGATGGACGACTACCGCAAGATCGCCGACGAGCTCGCCGCGCGGATCGCCGACGGCAGGCTCCGCGCGGGCGACCGGCTGCCCCCGCAACGGCGTTTCGCCAGGCAGCACGGCATCGCCGACTCCACCGCCGCCCGCGTCTACGGCGAGCTGGTCAGGCGTGGCCTGGCGATCGGCGAGGTCGGCAGGGGCACCTTCGTCCGCGCCGGCCGCCCGCGCGGTGAGCCCGCCCTGGCCGAGCCCGCCGACGCCCCGGTCGACCTGGAGCTCAACTTCTCCTTCCTGCCGGGCCAGCCGGAGCTGATGGCGACGGCCCTGACCGCGATGACCCGCCCGGACGTGCTGCAGGCCGCGCTGCGCCCCGCCGTCGCGACCGGCACACCACAGGCCCGCGAGGCCGCCGCCGCCCTGCTCACCCGCGCCGGATGGCGCCCCGACCCGGCCCGCGTCCTGTTCGCGGGCAACGGCAGGCAGGCGATCGCCGCCTCCATCACCGCCCTGGTACGGCAGGGCGAACGCCTCGGCGTCGAGGCCATGACCTACCCGGTCGTCAAGGGCGTGGCCGCCAGGCTCGGCGTCACACTCGTCCCCCTGGCCATGGACGAGCACGGCGTCACACCGGAGGCGATCAGGACGAGCGGCCCGCTGCACGCGCTCTACCTGCAGCCGGTCCTGCACAACCCGCTGGGCATCACGATGGCCCCGCACCGCCGAGCCGAGCTCGCCGCCCTGCTCGACGAGCTCGGCCTGTACGCGATCGAGGACGCCGTCTACTCCTTCCTGCGCCCGGAGCTCGCGCCGCTGGCCCAGCTGTCGCCCGAGCGCGTCGTCGTGGTGGACAGCCTGTCCAAGCGCCTGGCGCCCGGCCTGAGCGCGGGATTCGTGCTCGGCCCCGCCGCGCTGACCGACCGGCTCGGCGCCGCGCTGCGCTCGGGGGGCTGGTCGTGCCCCAGCTACGCGCTGGACGCCGTGACCCGGTTGATGGGCGACGGCACCGTGGGGCGGATCCAGCTGGCCAAGGGCGAGGACGCGCGGGACAGGCAGGCGCTCATGCGCGAGAGGCTGGCCGCCTTCGCGATCGAGGCGGACCCTGGCGCCTATCACTGCTGGTGGCGGCTGCCCAGACCGTGGCGTGCCGAGACGTTCGTGGCCGCCGCGGCCCGCAGGGGGATCGCCGTCACGCCCGCCGCGGCCTTCACGCTCGGCGCGGCCCACACCCCCGACGCCGTCAGGCTGGCCCTGGCCGCGCCGCCGCTGCCCGCGCTGGACCAGGCGCTCACGACGCTCGCGGCGCTGGCCGGAACGGCGCCGGAGGACACGCTGACCGACTGAGGCCGGGCGCGCGGTCCCTGGCGACCGGCAGGGCCAGGCTGATGGCCGCCGCCGCGTTGGGCACGAGCAGGTCGGGCCGCAGGCTGTCGTGCGCGACGGGGGCGAAGGTGTGGTCGAGGGCGAGCCACCGGTCGAGCGAACGGCCGGGCGGCAGGTCGCGCTCGCGCTGCACGATCTCCCAGCCGTACATCATCGGCCTGCCGCCGCCGGGCGCGGACGCGTCGGCGATCGCCGCCTCCCTGACCGGCCAGCCGGGGTCGGTGACGAGCAGGAGCAGGCAGATCTCGGGCCGCAGCGTGAGCAGGTTCACCGAGACGCCGGTGTAGTAGAGGGCGGCGCCCGGCGTGGCGTTCAGCCGGATGATCTCGGGCTGCCGCTCGGGCTCGCCCACCACGTGGCCGTCGCGCTGGGTGAGGTCCTCGGCCGAGTACAGCTCCTCGATGTACTCGCGGGCGAACGTGCGCCTGACGCTGAACTCGGCCTCGACGAACGCACGACCGGGCGCGGAGGAGCCCGGGTGGTCGAAGGGCTGGAAGATCCCGGCGGGCAGGACGTGGTTGAAGAACCTGTGCGTCGCCACGTCCTCCGAACGCGGCGTGAGCATGACCTGGTACCCCCCGTCGCCGTCGGCGACCATCAGCGTGGTCGCGACCGAGACGGCCGCGTTGCGGCCCCCGCCGTCCAGCACCACGCCGTCGCCGCCCGCCCGCTCGTGCAGCCATCGCCGGTGCGGGAGCTCCTCCAGTCCGACGGGCTCGTCCGCGCGGCCCCGGTGCGCGAGCATCAGCTCCTCGTCGAGGTACTCGCTGGTGGCGAGCGAGCGGTAGTAGCGCCCCGGCACGCAGCCGAGCAGCGGAGCGCCGTCCGCGCCGAGCGTGAGACGGTCGAACGCCCAGGTCGGGCCGTCCCAGCGCCGGTCGTTCTCGCCCTTGTCCACCTCCTCGCGGTAGCGCCTCCACGCCCTGGGGTCGTAGTCCGCGGGCCAGCGCGACGGGTCACGCTCAAGCCGGGTGGGGAAGGGCAGGCCGTACGGCGCCGGGCCGAGCGACGCCTCCAGGTCGTGCCATTGCGCCGGGGGAGCGGGGAAGACGCAGATCGGGGCGGTGACGCCGAAGAGCGTGACCAGCGGGAAGCGCTCCTGGTCGTAGAGCCCGCGAAGCGTCCGCAGGTACCCCTCGCCGCGCAGCACCTCGGCCACGTCGTCGGGCCTGGGCCTCGGCGCGCTCCGCGAGTCGAGGTAGGCCCGCTTCCACAGCTCGTAGCAGGCCTGCCTGTCCTGCCCGCCCGCGCCCACGCCGTCCAGGAAGCGCACGTACGACTCCCAGGGCGGGAGGGGCTCGGCGGGGCTCGGGTCGAACAGGCGGGCGAGCGTGCGGGGCGCCACCGTCAAGGCGTCGCCGGGGGTGCGGGCGCGGCGCAGTCCTTCGAGGAGCGCGCGTAACCGTGCCTGGGCGTCTTCCGGCATGTCGCCGCTCCCTTCGCCGCCCGGCCGTGCCCTCCGGGCTCACCAGCCAGCCGCATACCCAGCCTCTCGCGAGGGAACACCTAGGCCGGGATGCCGACCGTCCAGCGCATGCGGCCGGCCAGGTCGGCGGCGCCGCACACGATGACGGGACAGGGTCGCGCCGCCAGGACGGCGGCGACGGTGGAGCCGCCGAGGGGGCCGCGCTCGAACCTGGCGCCGACGACCAGCAGGGCCGCGTCCTCGGCATGGGCGATGAGGGTCTCGGCCGTGCCGCCCTCCATGACGAGCATGCGTACCTCGGCGCCGTCCAGGTCGCCGACGAACGTCCCGGTCAGCTGATGCACCATCGTGATCGCCTCGGCGACGCCCCCGGACTCGGCCACGACGTGCACGACATCGAGACAGGCGCCGCGTGACACCGCCTCGTCGGTGGCCCGGCGCAGGGCGGCGATCGAGTCGGGGGAACGGTCGAGACCGACGACGACGCGTCCGTGCGAGGACATGGGACCAGCTCCGTTTCGTGGACGGGAGGCGCGGGGGACCGGCCCACGATCGCGCGGCGCGGGCGGCGTGCCCAGAGGCGGAGGGCTCCTTCCGCCCGGTCTTTGGTCCCCTAGTCGGCGAAACCAGACGAAACCAGGCGTCCGGTGAGGTGCTCGATCCGTACGACGATGTAGTGGTCCCTGCTGCCGGGCGTCCATGTGGTCAGCGGGAGTGCGGCCAGACGGCGGATCTCGTCGGGGTCGCCGACGCTCCTGGCGGGACCGACGGCGGTGACCGACCAGCCCCGGCGCGCCTCCGGGTCGAACTCGTCGGTCTCGAACGCGACGATCGCGTCACGGGCCGCCGCCGCGAGCTTGGAGCCGACCGCCGTACGGATCACGATGCCCGAGCCGTCCAGGACGAAGTTCACCGGTTGTACGGCGGGCAGCGCCCGATCGGTGAAGACGATCCGCCCGATGACGGCCGTGGCCATGAGCCGCAGGCATTCCTGGCGCGTGAGGATCTGGAGTCCAGCTGAGTCGAGCTTCATGCCCTCCAGCGTCTCGCCGGGCCCGGCCCTGCCGTCAGGGGCGAAAGTCCCGTCCTTCGAACCGCCTATCGAGCCCCATGTCGTGTTTGACGGCGACATTTCCGGCAATGGCGACCCGGGACCAAAGGGCCGGGTCATCCCGGTCCCCGACCACACGGCACCGCAACACCGCAACACAGCAACACCGCAGAACCACGCCCTTCGCCCCAGTGCTCCGGGACCAAGGTCCCTACTGGGCCCGGCCGACCACCGACGAGGCTCACCACCATGGACACACTCCAGAAGATCGACGCCTACTGGCGTGCCGCGAACTACCTGTCCGTCGGGCAGATCTACCTGCTGGACAACGCCCTGCTGACCGAGCCCCTGCGGCCCGAGCAGATCAAGGCACGGCTGCTCGGCCACTGGGGCACCACGCCGGGCCTGACCTTCTGCTTCGCCCATCTCAACCGGATCATCGCCGAACGCGACCAGGACATGATCTACATCGCGGGCCCCGGACACGGCGGCCCGGCCGCGGTCGCGCACGCCTGGCTCGAAGGCTCCTACACCGAGCGCTACCCGGACATCACCCAGGACGCCGACGGCATGCGCAGGCTGTTTCGCCAGTTCTCCTTCCCCGGCGGCATCCCCAGCCACGTCGCGCCCGAGACGCCCGGCTCCATCCACGAGGGCGGCGAGCTCGGCTACGCGCTGACCCACGCCTACGGGGCCGCCTTCGACAACCCGGGCCTGGTCGTGGCCTGCGTGGTCGGCGACGGCGAGGCCGAGACGGGCCCGCTGGCGGCGAGCTGGCACGCCAACAAGTTCCTCGACCCCTACCGGGACGGCGTCGTCCTGCCTATCCTGCACCTCAACGGCTACAAGATCGCCAACCCCGCCGTCCTGGCCCGCATCCCGGAACCCGACCTGCTCAACCTCCTCGAAGGGTACGGCTACCGCCCGCACGTGGTCTCCGGCGACGACCCGGACGCCATGCACGCCCTGATGGCCGCCACCCTGGACACCGTCTTCGACCAGATCGCCGACTACAAGCAGGGCAGGGCCGAGCGCCTCCCCATGATCGTCCTGCGTTCGCCGAAGGGCTGGACCGGGCCCAAGGAGGTCGACGGCCTGCCGGTCGAGGGCACGTGGCGGGCGCACCAGGTGCCGCTGTCCGGCGTCCGGGACAACCCGGAGCACCTGGCCATGCTGGAGGAGTGGATGCGCTCCTACCGGCCGGGCGAACTGTTCGACGAGCACGGCAGGCCGGTGGCGGCGATCCGGCAGACCGTGCCCGAAGGCGTACGCCGGATGAGTGCCAACCCGCACGCCAACGGCGGTGAGCTGCTGCGCCCACTGGCCCTGCCGGACTTCCGCTCCTACGCCGTCGAGGTGAAGACGCCCGCGCGGCAGTCGAGCGAGCCCACCCGGGTGCTCGGCGCGTTCCTGCGCGACGTCATCGTGGCCAACCCGCACACCTTCCGCCTGATGGGCCCGGACGAGACGGCCTCCAACCGGCTGAACGCCGTCTTCGAGGCGACCGGCCGGGCCTGGAACGCCGAAACGCTGCCCACCGACGAGCACCTGGAGCCGGGCGGCAGGGTGATGGAGGTGCTCAGCGAGCACCTGTGCCAGGGCTGGCTCGAAGGCTATCTGCTGACCGGCAGGCACGGCCTGTTCACCTGCTACGAGGCGTTCATCCACATCGTCGACGCGATGTTCAACCAGCACGCCAAATGGCTGCAGACCTCGCGCGACATCGCCTGGCGGCGTCCGGTCGCCTCGCTGAACTACCTGCTGACCTCGCACGTGTGGCGGCAGGACCACAACGGCTTCAGCCACCAGGACCCGGGCTTCCTCGACGTGGTGATGAACAAGAAGGCCGAGGTCGTCCGCGTCTACCTGCCGCCGGACGCCAACACGCTGCTGTCGACGGCCGACCACTGCCTGCGCTCACGCGACTACGTCAATGTGATCGTCGCGGGCAAGCAGCCGGTGCTCGACCTGTTCACCATGCAGGAGGCGCTCGCGCACTGCGCCAGGGGGCTCGGCATCGTCGAGTGGGCCAGCAGCGACGCCGGGACCGAGCCGGACGTGGTGCTGGCCTGCGCGGGCGACGTGCCCACCCTGGAGACGCTCGCCGCGGCGGCCCTGCTGCGCGAGCACCTGCCGCAGCTGAGAGTGCGCGTGGTCAACGTCGTCGACCTCATGCGCCTGCAGCCGCCTTCGGAGCACCCGCACGGCATGTCCGACGCCGAGTTCGACACGCTGTTCACGACCGGCAGGCCGATCATCTTCACCTTCCACGGCTACCCCTGGCTGATCCACCGCCTCACCTACCGCCGCACCGGCCACGACAACCTGCACGTACGCGGGTACAAGGAGGAGGGCACCACGACCACACCCTTCGACATGGCCATGCTCAACGACATCGACCGCTACCGCCTGGTCATCGACGTCATCGACCGGGTGCCCGGCCTGGCGTCGACGGCCGCGCACCTGCGCCAGCGGATGGGCGACGCCCGTCAGCGCGCCCGCGCCCACACCCGCGAGCACGGCGAGGACCCGGCCGAGATCCGCGAGTGGACCTGGCGCCCCGCCGACCCGGACGGGTGAGCGCGCCGGGGTCAGAGGCGTTCCCCGATCATCGCGGCCAGCCGGTCGAGCCCGGGCCCGGCGCTCTGCGGGGTGATCTGGCTGAGCGAGAGCCTGAGCTGCCTGTCCCCGCCGCCGTCCGGGCAGAAGTGCGACATCGGCGTCCAGATGACGCCGTGCCTGCCCGCCGAGTGCTCCAGCAGCGCGTCGTCCACCTCGAACGGCACGCTCACCACGACGAAGAACCCGCCGGTCGGCTCGGTCCAGCTCACCCCGCACCCCGGCGGGAACCGCTCGGCCAGCCCGTCCAGCACGAGCCGCAGATTGCGCCGGTAGAGCGCGGCCTGCCCGGTGTTGGCCGCGCGCAGGCTGCACCCGTGTTCGAGCAGCGCGCCGCCGATGACGGCCTGGGCGATCGGCGAGGTGTTCACGGTCGTCATGCTCTTGATCATCGCCAGCCGGTCGGCCAGCGTCGTGCCGTCGGAGAGCGTCTGGTCGGCCACGACATAGCCGACCCTGGCGCCCGGCAGTGCGGTCTTGGCGAACGAGCCCAGGTAGACGACGCGGCGGCCGGTGTCCATGGACTTCAGGGTGGGCATCGGCTCGCCGCCGCCGAAGAAGCCGTAGGGGTTGTCCTCGAGCAGCAGCAGGTCGTGCTGCTCGGCCAGCACCAGCAGTTCGTGCCGCAGGCTTTCCGGCAGGCTGACGCCGGTCGGATTGGCGCAGTCGGGCACCAGGTAGAGGGCGCGCGGGCGCAGGCCACGGGACCTGGCCTCCCCGATCCGGGCGCGCAGGTCCTCCAGGTCGACGCCGTCGTCGCCGCCGCGTACCGGCCAGAGCGGCAGCCCGGCCAGCAGCGCGGCGCCGGTCACGCCGACATAGGTCGGCGAAACGGCCAGCAGCACGTCCCGCGGACCGGCGGCCAGCGCCCTGAGCACGAGGAACATCGCCTCCTGGCAACCGACCGTCACCACGATCGACTCGTCGGGCGCGTCGATGCCCTCGTCCAGGCGAAGGTGCTCGGCGACCAGGTCGTGGATGATCCCCTTCGTCCGGCCGTACTGCAGCACCAGCCGTCTGGCCTCCGGCTCGGTCAGGCCCTTGGCGGTGCGCAGATGCCGGTGGAACCGGTCGAGATGGCGGTGCACGTCGGCCAGGTCGAAGAAGTCCTCCGCCGGACGCCCGGCCGCGAACGAGATCGCCGAGGGGAAGCGCATGGCGATCTCGTTGAGCAGGTTCATCGAGCTCATCGCCGGATCGGTCAGCGAGCCGTGCAGATCGGCCAGGTCGAGGTCGGGTCGCACAGCGGTGCGCGGGGTCGTCATCGTGGCTTCCTGTCGGTGAAGTACGGCATGGCGGCGACGCCGAGTCGTGCGGCGGCGGCGAGATCGGGGCAGCCCGCCAGGCCCATCGCGGTGCGCAGTTCGGTGGCCAGCAGCGCCAGCACCCGCGCGCAGCCGCTCTCGCCCCCGGCCGCGAGCCCCCACATGAGCGGCCTGCCGACCAGCACGCCGGAGGCGCCGAGGGCGAGCGCGGCCAGGATGTCGCACCCACTGCGCACACCGCTGTCCAGCAGCACCTGGAAACGCGAGGCGGGCAGCCCGGCCACCGCGGCGGCCACGTCGGGCAGCGCGCAGGCCGCGGGAACGGCCTGGTCGAGCTGGCGGCCACCGTGGTTGGAGACGACCACCCCCTGCGCACCCTCGGCGGCGGCGCGCACGGCGTCACCCGGGTCGAGCACGCCCTTGAGCAGCAGCGGCAGCCGGGTCTGCGCACGCAGCCAGGCGATGTCGGCCCAGGTCACGGCGGGGGAGAAGAGATCGGCGGTGTGGGAGGCGATGGCGGAGGCGTCCCGGGAGCCCCGGTGGGCGCGGCCGGTGCTCCCGTCGTCGAGCAGGGCGGCCGTCACCGTGTCCGGCAGGGCCATCCCGTTGCCCGCATCGCGCAGCCGCCGTCCCATGAACGGCACGTCGACGGTGACGACCAGGACCTCGACGCCCGCCGCCTCGGCCCGCCGTACCAGGTCGAGCAGGCGGCCACGGTCGCGCAGCCAGTAGAGCTGGAACCACAGGACCGCGCCGGTGGCGGCCAGCTCCTCCAGGCCGACGCTGCTCAGCGTGCCCACCGTGAACGGCACACCGGCCGAGGCGGCGGCCCGCGCCGTGGCCAGCTCCCCGTCGGGGTGGAACAGCCGGTGGTAGGCCACGGGCGCGACCGCGAACGGCAGGCTGGAGCCGCTGGCCACCAGCGTCGTCTTGGTGTCGCAGTGCGAGACGTCGGCCAGGACGCGGGGGACCAGGGCGACGCGGTCGAGCGCCGCCCTGTTGCCCGCTACCGTCCACTCGCGTTCGGCGCCGCCTTCGAGCCAGTCCCAGATCTGGGGCTGCAGGGCGGCTCTCGCCTCGTCGGCGAAGTCCGTCACGGCGAGCTGCGTCATGCCGGGGCTCCGCCGGACCTGTTCTGCTGCTCGACGGCCTCGTACAGGGCGCGGACGTTGTTGCTGCCGAACGTCCTGGCCTTGGCCCGCTCGATCACCTCGAAGAAGAACGTGCCGCGCTCGTGCTCGGACCTGGCGAAGATCTGGTACAGCTGGCCGTCGTGGTCCTGGTCGGCCAGCAGGTCCAGGTTCCGCAGCTGTTCGAGGGTGTGACACATCGGGGTGAGCCGGTCGAGCAACCGGTCGAAGTAGGCGGCGGGCGCGGACAGGAAGCCGACACCGCGCTCGGCCATCGCGGCGACGGTGGCGACGATGTCACGCGAGTCGAAGGCGACGTGCTGCACGCCCGCCCCGCCGTGATCGGCGACGAAGCCGGCGATCTGCCCGCCCGAACGGCCGGGCAGCGGCTCGATCAGGGTGAACGTCACCGTCCTGTCGGCGCTCTGCACGACGGCCGAGTCCATGCCGAGCGCGCCGATCTCGATCCGCTCCTCGAAGATGGTCGCGAAGCCGAACACCTCGTTGTAGCGGCGCACCGTCTTGTCCAGGTCGCCGAGCGGCAGGCACACCGCGAAGTGGTCGATGCGCCGCAGTCCGACCTGTCCCGAGCCCGTGCACGACAGCGGGTCGGGCAGCCCGGGGATGCGGCCCTGCGGCGTGCCGGGATCGCGCTGCAGCAGCGTGTGCACGACGTCGCCGAACGCCGACACCGAGGCGAGCACGCACCCGTCCTGCGCGTGCGGCGCCGCCAGTCCGTCGGCGCCGCGTTCGACGAGTTCGGTGTGCACGGCCTCGGCGTCGGCCACGCGCAGCGCGATCGTGGCCACGCCGTCACCGTGCCTGGCCAGATAGGCCCGGCCCGGGTGGGTGGCGGCCAGCGGCTGGGTGAGCAGCATCCTGATGCCGTTCTGCCCGACCAGCGCGGAGATCTGCTCCTCGCACCCGGCCCTCGGGCTCGGCGGGATCAGCAGCTCGAAGCCGTAGGCGCCGATGAGCCGCGCCACCTGCGCGCCGAGGTCGCCGACATAGAACTCGATGTGGTCAAGCGTGACGTCGACAGGCATGGGTCCCTCGTTCTCCAGGGTGGACAGCGCGGCGATCACCGCGTCGTTCGCCGCGGCGTCGCCGACGGCCAGCCGGATGGCGCGCCCGGGGTAGAAGCGGGCCGCGATGTCGTGCCGCTCGAACGCGGCGCGGGCCAGGTCGAGCCTGGCCGGGTCGCCCGCAGTGACCCACAGGAAGTTGGTACGGCTGCGCGTGACCGACCAGCCGAGCCCGACCAGCGCGGCACGCAGCCGCTCGCGCTGCGCCGAGATCTCCGCGATGCGCCGCCGTACCTCGTCGTCGGCGCCGATCGCGGCCCGCACGGCGGCGAGCTGGAGCTGGCCGGGCGTGTACGGCACTTGGTGCGGCACCACACGCTCGACGATCCCGGTGGCGGCCATCGCATAGCCGATGCGCAGCGCCGCCAGGCCGTGCGACTTGGAGAAGGTACGCAGCACCACCAGGTTGGGCCAGTCCGCCAGCCGCGTGGCGACGTCCGGCGCGCCGATGCCGGGCGCGAAGTCGATGTAGGCCTCGTCCAGCAGGATCACCACCGACGACGGCACCCGGGCGAAGAAGGCGGTGAGCTCCTCCCAGGTGTAGACGGTGCCGGTCGGGTTGTGCGGATTGCACAGCACGATCAGCCGGGTGCGCTCGCCGATCCGCTCGGCCATGCCCGCCAGGTCGTGCCTGGCGTCGCCGCCGAGCGGCACGGGCACCGACTCGGCCTGCGCCATCGCACACAGCATCGGGTAGACGTCGAAGCAGGGATCGCTGTGCACGACGGCGTCGCCGGGCCGTAGCAGCCCGCGGAACAGGTCGTGCGCGACCCCGGCCGAGCCGGTGCCCACGATGACCTGCCCCGCCTCGACGCCCTGCCAGCCGGCGATCACGTTCGGCAGCGAGACCGGCCTGAACTCGGGATAGCGGTTGAGCTCGTCGACCGCCCGCGCCAGGGCCGCGCGTACGGCGGGCAGGGGGCCGAAGGGATTCTCGTTCTGCGCCAGGAGATGTCTCATGGTCACACCGCCTCCAGGACGTACAGCCACGAGTGCGGGGTCGCGAACGGCTCGACCCTGGCGATGCGCAGCCCGGCGTCGGTGAACAGCCGGTCGTAGGTGGACCTGGTGTGCAGCGGGATGCCCATCATGGCGTGGGCGAGCTCGAACCCGACCGAGAAGATCGGCTGCCTGCTGTCGTGCTCGACATGGTCGCGCAGCATGGTGTCGCCGAGCACGAACCTGCGGGCGGCGGGGAAGGCCTCGCGCATCCTGGGCAGGATGTCGGCCCGGGTCGCCGGGTCGGCGAGCAGGTCGTGCAGCAGGAAGAAGCTCATCACCGTGTCCACATCCCCGGTGATCTCCAGCCGCCGCCGCCTGTCCAGCACCCCCAGCACGTCGGCCTGTACGGCCTGCACCCGGTCGCTCAGCCCGGCGGCGGCGATGTCACGCCTGGCCATGAGCGTGGCGGGCTCGCTGATGTCGATGCCCAGGCCGCGGGTGCCGGGGCGCTTGCCGACGACTCTCGCGACCCTGGCGCTGTTGCCGCTGCCGAGGTCGGCGATGGTGCCGAACTCGACGTCGTCGAGCACCTCGTCCAGCAGGGCGGCGAACATGGACTGGTCGCACTGCGCCGAGCCGAGCGCGACCATCGACTCCTCGCGGTGGATGTCGCTGGGGTCGTAGCGCCTGCTGCCCTGGGTGAGCTGCCCGGCGTTGGCGAACACCTCGTTGTAGCCGCCGACCGCCCAGGTGAAGTAGCCGCGCGAGCGGGCGACCTCCCGGCCCGCCTCGGTGGGGATGTAGACCTCGTCGTCGGCCTTGAGATAGCCGCAGCAGGTGGCCGCCCGCAGGATGGCCTCGGCCCGGTCGTTGTCCTTGAGGTCCTCGCTGTAGAGCTGGTCGCCGGCGGCGATCCGCTCCAGCAGGCCGAGCCGGTCCAGGGCGAAGATGACGTTCGCCGCGATGTAGCCGTTGTAGGCGTCGGCGGGCGCGATGGGGGTGGCGGCCTGGCCGTGCCACTGCTCGGGGATGTCGTACTTGTTCATGTGCGTTTCCGATCTCAGAGGTGGGAGTTCAGTACGGGACCGATGACCGCCAGGGCGGCGGGGCCGGTCAGCTCGCCGTGGGTGGCGGGCACGTGATGGATGTCGAGACGGCCGGACACGTAGGGGTGCCAGGCCGACGGGTCGGGCGCGGAGGCCGGGCGGTCGGCTGCGGCGAGGAAGAACAGCACGTCCCCGTCGTAGATCCGCCGTGGCCGCTCGGCGGCCAGCGCCAGGTTGGCGAGGAAGACCCCGACGACGCGGGCGACGCCTTCGCCGCTCAGCCCGGACAGCGGGCCTTCGCCATGCGCGACGAGCGCGGCGTGCTCGTCGGGGGTGCTCGGCCAGCCGGTGATGTCGCCCACCGGCTGGCCGAGCGAGGTGAGGATGGCGGCCAGCAGGCCGGGGTCCCGGCTCGCCGGGCTCTCGTCGAGCTCGGGGTAGCCGTCGAGCACGGCGAGCAGTTCGATCGCCTCGCCCTGGGCCTGCAGCTCGGCGGCGACCGCATGGGCGACCACCCCGCCGAACGACCACCCGAGCAGGGCGTAGGGCCCGGCGGGCTGGACGGCCCTGATCTGCTCGACGTAGGCCAGAGCCAGCTTCTCCACACTGACCGGGTGCAGGGACAGGTCCGACAGGCCGGGCGCCTGCAGCCCGTAGATGGGGCGGTCGGCGTCGAGATGGCCGAGCAGGCCGGTGTAGACCCAGCTGATGCCGGCCGCCGGGTGCACGCAGAACAGCGGGTTGCGTGTGCCCCTGGCCCTGATCGGCAGCAGGACGGGGAAGCTCTCCCGGCCCGGCGCCGCGTCCAGCGCGGCCAGTTGCGCCACGGTCGGCGCCTGGAACAGGTCGCGCACCCCGAGGTCGAGCCCGGTGCGGGCGCGGATCTCGGCGACCAGCCTGGCCGCGAGCAGGGAGTGGCCGCCCAGGTCGAAGAAGTTGTCGTCGATGCCGACCCTGGCCAGGCCGAGCGACTCGGCCAGCAGCTCGCAGAGCACCTGCTCCCTGGCGTCGCGCGGCTGCCTGCCGCCTTCGGCCGCGCCGAGGTCGGGGGCGGGCAGCGCCCGCTGGTCCAGCTTGCCGTTGGGGGTCAGCGGCAGCGCGTCGAGCACGACGAGCGCGGCGGGCACCATGTGCTCGGGCAGCCTGGCCGCCAGTGCGGCGCGCACGGCGGCCGTGTCCGGCTCGCCGCGTGCGACCAGGTACCCGACCAGGCGCCCTTCGCGGACCACGACGGCGCTGTGCGCGACGCCCGGCTGGGCGCCGAGCACGGCGTTGATCTCGCCGAGTTCGATGCGGAAGCCCCGGATCTTGACCTGGTCGTCGATGCGCCCGAGGTATTCGAGCTCGCCGTCCGAGGCCCGGCGGGCCAGGTCGCCGGTGCGGTACATGCGGGTGCCCGGCGGGCCGTACGGGTCGGCGACGAACCGTTCGGCGGTCAGCGCGGGCCGGTCGTGGTAACCGCGGGCCAGACCTTCGCCCGCGACGAACAGCTCGCCCGCGACTCCCGTCGGCGCCGGTCGCAGGGTGGCGTCGAGCACGTGGACGCGCAGGCTCGGGATGGCCGCCCCGATGAGCGAGCGGCTCTGCCCGTCGGCGGTCGCGGCGTCCAGCGCGCGGTAGGAGACGTGCACCGTGGTCTCGGTGATGCCGTACATGTTGACCAGGACGGGGGCGTCGTCGCGGTGGCGCGCGTACCAGTCGGTCAGCCTGCTCAGGTCGAGCGCCTCGCCGCCGAAGATCACGCTGCGCAGGGCCAGTCGCGCCCCGGTGCCGGGGTCGTCGGCGTCGGCCTGCATGAGCTGGTAGAAGGCCGAAGGCGTCTGGTTGAGCACGGTGACCCGCTCGTCGGCGAGCAGGGCGAGGAACTCCCCGGGCGACCTGCTGACCTCACGCGGCACCACGACCAGGCGCCCGCCGTTCAGCAGCGGCCCCCACAGCTCCCACACCGAGAAGTCGAAGGCGTAGGAGTGGAACAGCGTCCACACGTCGTCCGGGCCGAAGCCGAACCACTGCTCGGTCGCGGCCATCAGCTGCACCACATTGCCGTGCGGCACGACCACGCCCTTGGGCCTGCCGGTCGAGCCCGAGGTGTAGATGACATAGGCCGGATGGCCCGGCTCGACGCCCGCGGCCGGGCTGCCGGTCGGTCCGGTGTCCAGGTCGGCCTCCTCGATCAGCAGGCACGGCGGCCCGCCCCGCGGCAGGCCCGCGACGACCTCGGCGGTGCTGACCAGCAGGACGGGCGCCGCGTCGGCGAGCGTGTAGGCGATGCGGTCGGCCGGGTAGCCGGGGTCGATCGGCACGTAGGCGGCGCCCGTCTTGACGATCGCGACGATCGCCACGACCAGGTCGAGCGAGCGCGGCAGCGCCAGGGCGACGAACCGCTCGGGCCCGGCGCCCCGTGCCACCAGCAGCCGGGCCAGCCGGTCGGCACGCGCGTCGAGCTCGGCGTAGGTCAGCCGCTCCCGGCCCAGGCTCAGCGCCACGTTGCCCGGCGTGCGGGCGGCCTGCGCCTCGAACAGGTCCTTCAGCGTGCCGGGCGCGGGCGTGTACCGGCTCGTGTCCGGCGTCAGGGCGCGTTCGGCGTCGGTCAGGACGTCGACCTGGCCCACCCGCAGGCCGGGATCGGCGGCCACGGCTTCGAGCACGGCGGCGAAGCGCGCGGCGAGGTGTTCGGCCGTGTCCCGGTCGAACAGGCCGGTGGCGTACTCCAACACGCCGGTCAGCCCGCCGGGCGTGCCGTCGGGCGCGCGTGTCTCGCCGAGTCCGAACGACAGGTCGAACTTGGCCGTCCCGGTCTCCAGCTCCATCGTCTCGGCCCGCAATCCGGGCAGCCGCGCCTCGGCGGCCGTGCTGTCGTGCAGGGTGAGCATCACCTGGAACAGCGGGTGCCTGGCCATGGACCTGACCGGGTTCAGCGCCTCGACCAGCCGCTCGAACGGCACGTCCTGATGGCCGTACGCGTCCAGGTCGAGCGAGCGGACCCGGGCCAGCAGCTCGGTGAACGTCGGGTCGCCCGACACGTCGGTGCGCAGGACGAGCGTGTTGACGAAGAAGCCGACCAGGTGCTCAAGGGCGTCGTCGGTGCGTCCGGCGATCACGGTGCCGATCGGCAGGTCGCTTCCCGCGCCGAGCCGGCCGAGCAGGGTGGCGAGCGCCGCCTGAAGGACCATGAACAGGCTGGCGTTCTCCCGTCTGGCCAGTGCGGCCAGTGCGGCGTGCACGTCGGGCCCGATCCGGAGCTCGACCGAGTCGCCCCCGTTCCCGGCCACGGCGGGTCTCGGCCGGTCGAACGGCAGTGCCAGCTCCTGCGGCGCGCCCGCCAGCGTGGCCCGCCAGTAGGCCAGCTGCGTGCTCAGCAGCGACGCCTCGTCGTCCTCGGCGCCCAGCAGCTCCCGCTGCCACAGCGCGTAGTCGGCGTACTGCACCGGCAGCGGCGCCCAGCCCGGCCGCTCGCCCGCCGTCCGCGCCTCGTAGGCCGCGCCGAGGTCGCGCAGCAGCGCCCCGAGCGACCAGCCGTCGCCCGCGATGTGATGCATGACCAGCGCCAGCACGTGCTCCCGCTCGCCGCGTGCGAACAGCGTGGCCCTGATCGGCGGCTCGGCCGACAGGTCGAAGGTGTAGCCCTGCGCCAGCCGCAACGCCCGGCCCAGCGCCCGCTCGTCCCTGACCGCCCGCACGTGCAGCTCGGGCGAAACCCCGTCGAGCACCTTCTGGTACGGCACGCCGCCCACGACGTGGAAGACCGTGCGCAGCACCTCGTGCCGCTCGGCCACGTCGCCCAGCGCCAGCCGCAGGGCGTGCACGTCGAGCGGGCCGTGCAGGCGCAGCGCGAGCGGCGAGTTGTACAGCCCGCCGGTGCCCTTCATCTGCTCGATGAACCACAGCCGCGACTGGGCGTGCGACAGCGGCACCAGCTCCGGCCGGGCGAGCGGCGTCAGCGGCGGCCTGGCGGCGGCGTGCCCGGCCTCGTCCAGGTGCCGGTCGAGCCGGGCGACGTCCGGGTGCTGGAAGAGCGCCCTGATCGACACCTCGGCGCCGAGCACACCGCGGATACGGCCGACCAGCCTGGTCGCCAGCAGGGAGTGGCCGCCCAGGTCGAAGAAGTCGTCGTCGAGGCCGACCCGGTCGACGCCGAGCACCTCGGCGAACAGCCCGCACAGGATCTCCTCACGCGGGGTACGCGGCCCGCGCCCGCCCGATGGCCCGAAGTCCGGCTCGGGCAGCGCACGGCGGTCCACCTTGCCGTTGGCCGTGACCGGCAGCGCGTCGAGCACGACGACCGCGGCGGGCACCATGTAGTCGGGCAGCCTGCTCGCGGCGTGCGCACGCAGCCTCTCGCCGTCGCCGTCGCCGGTGACATAGCCGATCAGGCGGTTGTCCTTGGCGACGACCAGCGCCCGCCGTACCGACGGGTGCTCGGCCAGGACCGACTCGACCTCGCCGAGCTCCACCCGGAACCCTCGGATCTTGACCTGTTCGTCGGCGCGGCCGACGAACTCCAGCTCGCCCGTGCTGTTCCAGCGCACCAGGTCGCCGGTGCGGTACATGCGGCCGGGGCCGTACGGGCAGGCCACGAAGCGTTCGGCCGTCTGGGCGGGTCTGGCGAGGTAGCCGCGTGCCAGGCCGTCGCCCGCGATGTAGAGCTCTCCGGCCACGCCGGAGGGCACGGGCTGCAGCCAGGCGTCCAGGACGTACACGCGGGTGTTGCGCATCGGGCGGCCGATCGGCACGGTCGCGGGCACGCCGGTCGCGGCGGTGACGGTGTGGCAGGTCTTGATGGCCGTGGTCTCGGTCGGCGCGTAGACGGCGACGACCGTGACGTCCGGGCAGGCGGCGATCAGGTCGCGTACGGCGGCGGGCGAGACCACGTCGCCGCCCGTCCACACCTGCCTGACCGCGCGGAAGCTCTCCGGCGACTCGGCGGCCAGCACACTGAGCAGTCCCGAAGGCGCCTGGACCAGCGTCACCTCGTGCTCGGCGACGGTGGCGGCCAGCGTGTGCGCGTCGAGCGGGCCGGGCGGGGCCGACACGATCGCGCCTCCGGTCACCAGGGGCACCCAGATCTCGGTCGTGGAGGCGTCGAAGGCGGTCGGCGAGTGCAGCAGCGTGCGTTCGTGCGCGCCGGTCCCGAACTGGGGATTGGCCAGCAGGTCGGCGACATTGCGGTGCGTGACGGCCACGCCCTTGGGCAGCCCGGTCGAGCCCGAGGTGTGCATGACGTACAGCAGCTGGTCCAGGTGCACCCGGACGGCGGGGCCGGCCTCGGCGCGCCCGGCGCCCGCGATCTCCAGCACGGTCGTGCCGGGGACGGCCGCGATCGGGTGCCCGGTGTGCGCGGCGTCGACGAGCAGCAGCCGGGCGTCGGTCGCGTCCAGGACGTGCCGCAGCCTGGGCAGCGGGTAGCGCGGGTCGAGCGGCGCGTACGTGCCCCCGGCCTTGGCCACGGCCAGCACCGTGGCCACCAGCTCGACGCCGCGTTCCATCAGCACCGCGACCGGCTCCTCGGCGGCCAGGCCGTGATCGAGCAGCGTGTGCGCGATGTGGTTGGCGCGGGCGTTGAGCTCGGCGTAGGTGACGCGGGCATCGCCCGACACCACGGCCACCGCGTCGGGCGCCGCGGCGGCCCGTGCCTCGAACAGCTCGTGCGGGCAGCGCCCGGCGCCCTGGCCGTCGGCCGTGTCGTTGCGGGTGCGCAGCAGCAGGTCGCGCTCGTCCCGCGACAGCACGTCGATGCCGGACACGCTCCCGCCCGGGTCGGCGGCCACCGCCCGGAGCACCCTGACCAGCCGCTCGGCCAGCGCGCTCGCCGTACCGGGGTCGAACAGGTCGCGGGCGTACTCGACGGCTCCGGCCAGGCCGTCGTGCGTCCGGGTGAAGACGAAGTTCAGGTCGAACTGGGCGTGCGCCTCGCCCACCGGCTCCATGACCCCGCGCAGCCCGGCGAAGTCGAGCTCGGCCCTGCTCTGGTTGTCGAAGGTGACGACGGTCTGGAACAGCGGGTGCCTGGCGGGCACGCGGGCCGGGTTGAGGTGCTCGACGAGTCGTTCGAAGGGCACGTCCTGGTGGGTGTAGGCGTCGAGGTTGGCGGTCCGGACGCGCCGCAGCACCTCGGCGAAGGTCGGGTTGCCGGACAGGTCGGTGCGCAGGACGAGGGTGTTGACGAAGAATCCGACGAGGTCGTCGAGCGCTTCGTCCGTGCGTCCGGCGATGGGGGTGCCGAGCGGGATGTCGGTCCCGGCGCCCAGCCTGCTGTAGAGGGTGGCGACGGCGGCCTGCAGCAGCATGAACAGGCTCACCTGATGCTCGGCCGCCACCCGTACGAGCTCGGCGTGCAGCTCGGCGGGAACGTGGAACTCGGCCAGGTCGCCCTCATGACCGGGCGTCGCGGGCCTCGGCCGGTCGTAGGGCAGTGCCAGCTCTTCGGGCATCCCGTCGAGCGCCTCCCGCCAGTGGGCGAGCTGTGCGTCCATGAGGTCGTCGAGCAGGTCGCGCTGCCAGAGGGCGTAGTCGGCGTACTGGACCGGCAGTGGCTTCCAGTCCGGCGCCCGCCCGTCCAGTCGCGCCCGGTAGGCGGTGGCCAGGTCGTCGAACAGCGGCCGGAGTGACCAGCCGTCGCCCGCGATGTGGTGCAGCAGCAGCACCAGCAGGTGCTCGTCGTCCCCGCGCGGCAGCAGCCAGGCCCGCACCGGGATGTCGGTCGCCAGGTCGAACGTCCGGGCGACGATGTCCGCCACCTCGCCCTCCAGGTGCAGCTCGGGCCGCACTCCGTCGAGCACCTCCTGCCTGGCCACCCCTTCGACCGTGGGGAACACCGTGCGCAGCGCCTCGTGCCTGGCCACCAGGTCGCCGAGCGCCTCCCGCAGCGCGTCGGCGTCCACGCGGCCGTGCAGCCTGACCGCGAACGGCGTGTTGTACAGCGCGCTCGGCCCTTCGAGCTGCTCGACGAACCAGAGCCGCTGCTGCGCATGCGACAGCGGCACGTGCTCGGGCCTGACCGCCGGCCGAAGCGCCGGACGCACGGCCCCGCCCTGCCCGGCGGCCAGGTAGTGCTCGACCGAGGCGACGTCGGCATGCTGGAACAGCACCCGGATCGGCAGCTCGACCCCCAGCACCCCGCGGATGCGCCCGGCCAGCCGGGTGGCGAGCAGCGAGTGGCCGCCCAGGTCGAAGAAGTTGTCGTCGAGCCCGACCCGTTCGACGCCGAGCACCTCGGCGAACAGGGCGCAGAGGATCTCCTCGCGTGGCGTACGCGGCGTCCGCCCCTCGCCCGAGCCCAGGTCGGGGGCGGGAAGCGCCCTGCGGTCGACCTTGCCGTTGGCGGTGACCGGCAGGGCGTCGAGCACGACGACGATCGGCACCATGTACGCGGGCAGGCGCCCGGCGACGTGTTCGCGCACGTCTTCCGGTGCGGCGTCGCCGGTCACATAGGCGACCAGGCGTTTGTCGCCCGGCCGGTCCTCGCGGGCGATCACCAGGGCCTGTCGTACGGCCGGATGTCCGGCGATGACCGCCTCGATCTCGCCGGGCTCGATGCGGAAGCCCCGGATCTTGACCTGGTCGTCGGCGCGTCCGACGAACTCGATGTCGCCGCCCGCGTTCCAGCGCACGACGTCGCCGGTGCGGTACATGCGGCCGGGGCCGTACGGGCAGGCGACGAAGCGTTCGGCGGTCAGGCCGGGCCGGTCGGCGTAGCCGCGGGCGAGGCCCGCGCCCGCGATGTACAGCTCGCCGGCGACCCCGGCGGGGACCGGGCGCAACCCGGCGTCCAGGACGTACACCCGCATGTTGTCCAGCGGCCTGCCGATCGGCACCGAGGCGGGCACCGCTCCGGCCGCCCGCATCCGGTGCCGGGTGGCGAACGTCGTGGTCTCCGTCGGGCCGTAGCCGTCCACGACCACCAGGCCGGGACAGCGCTCGAGCACCTGCCTGACCGCGACGGGCGAGACGACGTCGCCGCCTGTCCACACCTCGGCGACGGCCGCGAACGCCTCGGGCGCCTCCTGTGCGACCAGGTTGAACAGCCCGGCCGTCAGCCACAGCGCGTCGACCCGGCCTCCGGCGAGCAGGGCGGTGAAGTCGGCCGTGCCCAGCCGTCCGGGCGGCGCGAGCACGACCGTGCCGCCCGACAGCAGCGGCACCCACAGCTCGAACGTCGAGGCGTCGAACGCGGTCGGCGAGTGCAGCAGGACCTTGCGTCCCGCGATCTCCTCGAAGCACCGGTCGCGGGCCAGGTCGATCACATTCTGATGGGTGATCGTGATGCCCTTGGGCGTTCCGGTGGAGCCGGAGGTGTACATGACGTAGGCGGTGTGGTCGGGGCGCGTGGTGGTGGTGATCGGCTGTCCGGACGGTGGTGGCGGTGCGCCGTGGACGTAGGCCGGGATGCCGAGCCCGGGGGGAGGGGGCCGGTCGGTGACGAGGAGGGGGACGCCGTCGAGCGTCTGCTGGAGTCTGTCGACGGGGAGGTAGGCGGCGCCGGTCTTGAGGATGGCGAGGATGGTGGTGACGAGGTCGGGGCCGCGTTCCATGAGGATGGCGACGGGGGTGTCGGGGGTGAGGGGGGCGAGGGTGTGCAGGTGGTGGGCGAGGTCGGTGGAGTGGGCGTCGAGTTCGGCGTAGGTGAGGTGGAGGTCGTGCGAGGCGAGTGCGATCGCGTCGGGGGTGCGGGCGGCCTGGGCGGCGAACAGCTCGTGCAGCGTCGCTCCGGTGGTGGCGGGCGCGGCCGTTTCGTTCCACTCGACCAGCAGCCGGCGCCGCTCGCCGGGCGAGAGCACGTCCAGCTCGGCGATCCGCGTGCCGGGCTCGCCGGTCACGGCCGTCAGCACGCGGACCAGGCGTTCGGTGATGGCCGTCGCGGTGGCGGCGTCGAACAGGTCGGCGGCGTACTCCAGCGTGCCGGTCAGCCCGGTGGCCTCCTCGGCGAAGGTGAACGTCAGGTCGAACTTGGCGATGTCCAGGTCGAACGGGTACTCCCGGCAGCCGAGCCCGGCGAACTCGTCCGGCAGCGGCGTCTGGCTGTTCATCGTGATGACGGTCTGGACCAGCGGATGCCTGGCCGGGACACGGGCCGGGTTGAGGTGCTCGACGAGCCGTTCGAACGGCACGTCCTGGTGGGTGTAGGCGTCGAGGTTGGCGGTCCTGACCCGGCCCAGCACCTCGGCGAACGTCGGGTCGCCCGACAGGTCGGTGCGCAGGACCAGGGTGTTGACGAAGAACCCGACGAGGTCGTCCAGCGCCTCGTCCGTCCGCCCGGCGATCGGGGTGCCGAGCGGGATGTCCGTCCCGGCTCCGAGCTTGGCGTAGAGCGTGGCGACGGCCGCCTGCAGCAGCATGAACACACTCACCTGGTGCTCGGCTGCCACCCGGACGAGCCGCGCGTGCGCCTCGGCGTCCAGCTCGAAGGCCGCCACGCCGCCCACATGGCTGGGCGTCGCGGGCCTCGGCCGGTCGTAGGGCAGGGCGAGCTCTTCGGGCAGGTCGCCGAGCGCCCGCTCCCAGTGCGCGAGTTGTGCGTCCATGAGGCCGTCGAGCAGGTCGCGCTGCCAGAGGGCGTAGTCGGCGTACTGGACCGGCAGTGACTCCCAGTCCGGCGCCCGGCCGTCCAGCCGCGCCCGATACGCCGTGGCCAGGTCGTCGAACAGTGGTCGCAGCGACCAGCCGTCGCCCGCGATGTGGTGCAGCAGCAGCACCAGCACGTGCTCGTCGTCCGAGCGCGACAGCAGCCAGGCCCGCAGCGGGACGTCCACCGCGATGTCGAACACGCCCAGCGCCAGCTCCTCCACGGCGGCCCGCGTCTCGGCGTCGTCGCCGCACGCCCGCACGTCGAGCGTCGGCGAGACGCCCTCCAGCACCCGCTGGTACGGCACGCCGTCCACACTCGGGAAGACCGTGCGCAACGCCTCGTGCCTCCCGGCCAGGTCGCCCAGCGCCTCCCGCAGCGCATCGGCGTCCACACGGCCGTCGAGCCCGACGGCGAACGGCGTGTTGTACAGCGCGCTCGGCCCCTCCAGGCTCTCGATGAACCACAGCCGCTGCTGCGCGAACGACAACGGCACCTGCTCGGGCCGTACGGCCGGCACCAGCGGCCTGCGCTCGACGCCACCCGCCTGGGCGGCCAGGTAGCGGTCGAGCCCGGCGACGCAGGGGTGCTGGAACAGCGCCTTGATCGGCAGTTCGACGTCGAGCACGCTCCGGATGCGGCTGACCAGCTTGGTGGCCAGCAGCGAATGGCCGCCCAGCTCGAAGAAGTTGTCGTCCACACCGACCCGTTCGACACCGAGCACCTCGGCGAACAGGCCGCACAGCAGTTCCTCACGCGGCGTCCGGGCCGCGCGGCCGTCGCCCGGCCCGGACTCGGGAACCGGCAGCGCCCTGCGGTCGACCTTCTGATTGGCGTTCATCGGCAGCGCGTCCATGACGACCACGACCGGCACCATGTACGCGGGCAGCCGCTCGGCGACATGCGCGCGCACGTCCTCGGGTACGGCGTCGCCGGTCACATAGGCGACCAGGCGTTTGTCGCCCGGCCGGTCCTCGCGGACGATCACCAGGGCCTGCCGTACGGACGGGTGTGCGGCGACGACGACCTCGATCTCGCCGGGCTCGATGCGGAAGCCCCGGATCTTGACCTGGTCGTCGGCGCGTCCGACGAACTCGATGTCGCCGCCCGCGTTCCAGCGCACGACGTCGCCGGTGCGGTACATGCGGCCGGGGGCGTACGGGCAGGCCACGAAGCGTTCGGCGGTCAGTGCCGGGCTGCCGACATAGCCTCTGGCCAGGCCTTCGCCCGCGATGTAGAGCTCACCGGCCACGCCCACCGGGACGGGCTGGAGTGCGGTGTCGAGGATGAAGGTCTGGGTGTTGTCCATCGGCCGGCCGATGGGGGGGACGGCTGGGTAGTCGAAGGGGCGGCGCACCGGGTGGTCGGTGGCGAAGGTGGTGGTTTCGGTGGGGCCGTAGACGTGGACGAAGGTGAGGTCGGGGCAGCGTTCGACCGCCCTGCGCATGGCGGTGACCGATCCGGCTTCGCCGCCGCTCCACACCTCGCGCAGACCGGCCAGCGGGTGTGAAGGGTGTTCGGCCAGCAGGTTGAACAGGGCCGTGGTGAAGAAGACGGCGGTGGGGCGTTGTTCGATGAGCAGGGTGCTCATGGCGTCGAGGTCGAGCTCTCCAGGGGGTGCGATGAGGACCTGGCCGCCCGACAGCAGCGGCACCCACAGCTCGTAGGTGGAGGCGTCGAACGCGAGCGGCGAGTGCAGCAGCACCCTGCGGTGCGCCTCGGCCCGGAACTGCCGGTCGGCGGCCAGCGCCACGATGTTGCGGTGGGTGACCGCGACCCCCTTGGGTGCACCCGTGGAGCCCGAGGTGAACATGGCATAGGCCAGCTGGTCGCCATTTATGGGAATATTTCGCCCAGCAGAGGTGGTGTCTGGCTCGTACTCGCTGAGGAGGGTGGCGACATCGAGCACGGGCATGGCGTCGGGCAGAGCCGGGAAGGCCACCCGCAGGGCGTTCTCGTCGCCCAGGACCAGCCGGGCCTCGCTCCGGCGCAGGATCGCCTCGATACGCGCGGCCGGATAGCGCGGGTCGAGCGGCACGTACATGCCGCCCGCCTTGAGCACGCCCAGGATGGCGCTCACCGCGTCGAAGGAACGCTCCATGAAGAGCACGACCCGGCTCTCGGTCCCCACGCCTTCGGCCGCCAGCCTGCGGGCCAGCCGATCGGCGCGCTCGTCCAGCTCCGCGTAGGTCAGCTCCCGGTCGCCCTGGCGCAGCGCGACCGCATCGGGTGTGCGGGCGACCTGGGCGGCGAACAGCTCGGGCAGGCTGCCGTCCGGCACCGGGCGGGTGGTGTCGTTCCAGTCGGCCAGGATCTCCGCGCGCTCCTCGGGCGCGAGCACGTCGACCGCCGAGATCGGCGTCCGGGGATCGGCCGCGACCACGAGCAGCACGCGCAGCAGCCGTTCGGCCAGTGTCGTCGCCGTGCGATGGTCGAACAGATCGGCCGCGTACTCCAGCGAACCGGTCAGGCCGGACGCGCACTCGGAGAAGGCGAACGTCAGGTCGAACTTGGCCACGTCCAGCCCGAACGGGTACTCCTCGCAGGCCAGCCCGGCGAACGACGACGGCAGCGGCGTCTGGCTGTCCAGTGTGACCGCCGTCTGGAACAGCGGATGCCTGGCGGGCACCCGGGCCGGGTTGAGGTGCTCGACCAGCCGCTCGAACGGCACGTCCTGATGGCTGTAGGCGTCGAGGTTGGCGGTCCGGACCCGGCCCAGCACCTCGGCGAACGTCGGGTCGCCGGACAGGTCGGTGCGCAGGACGAGCGTGTTGACGAAGAACCCGACCAGGTCGTTCAGCGCCTCGTCCGTGCGTCCGGCGATCGGGGTGCCGAGCGGGATGTCGGTCCCGGCGCCCAGCCTGGCGTAGAGGGTGGCGACGGCGGCCTGCAGCAGCATGAACAGGCTCACCTGGTGCTCGGCCGCCACCCGCACGAGCGCCGCGTGCGCCTCGGCGTCCAGCTCGAAGCCCGCCACGCCTCCCCGGTAGCTCGCCGTGGCGGGCCTGGCCCGGTCGTAGGGCAGGGCCAGCTCGTCCGGCGTCCCGGCCAGTGCGCTCGCCCAGTGCGCCAGCTGCGCGCTCAGCACGCTCGCCCGGTCGTCGGCGTCGCCGAGCAGGTCGTGGTGCCACAGCACGTAGTCGGCGTACTGCACCGGCAGCGGCTCCTGGACGGGGGCCCGGCCGGCCAGCCGGGCCTCGTAGGCGCATTCCAGGTCGTCGAACAGCGGCCCGACCGACCAGCCGTCGCCCGCGATGTGGTGCAGCAGCAGCACCAGCACGTGCTCGCCGTCCGGCCGGGAGAGCAGCCACGCCCGGATCGGCAGCTCGGTGGCGATGTCGAAGACGTGGCCCGCCGCCGCCTCGACCGAGGCCCGTACCTGCGCGGCGTCCGCGCAGGCCAGCACCTGGAGCACCGGGCGCACGTCCTCGGCCAGGATCTCCTGGCGCGGCCTGCCGTTCTCGCTGACGAACACCGTGCGCAGCGCCTCGTGTCTGGCCACCAGGTCGCCCAGCGCCGCCCGCAGGGCCTCGGCGTCGACGCCGCCGCCGCCGAGCCGGAGCACGAGCGGCGTGTTGTACAGGGCGCTCGGCCCCTCTAACTGCTCGATGAACCACAGGCGCTGTTGCGCGTACGAAAGCGGGATCATGGTCTTCCTCCGACGGGGGGATGGGGGAGCTGCTCAGCGCCTCGGGCGCAGGGCGGGCCTGGCCGGACCCGCCTGGGGCAGGGCGCAGGCGAGCGCCTCGACGGTGGGCGCGTCGAACAGGGAGCGGATCGGCAGCTCGGCGCCCAGTACGGTCCTGATGCGGCTGACGAGCTTGGTGGCGAGCAGCGAGTGGCCGCCGAGGTCGAAGAAGCTGTCGCCGACGCCGACCTCGTCGAGGCCGAGGATCTCGGCGAACAGCCCGCACAGCGCCTTCTCCTGCGCGGTGCGTGGCGCCCGCCCGCCCGCCGGGCCGAAGTCGGGGGCGGGAAGCGCCCTGCGGTCGACCTTGCCGTTCGTGGTGACCGGCAGGGCGTCGAGCACGACGACGATCGGCACCATGTACGCGGGCAGGCGCCCGGCGACGTGTTCGCGCACGTCTTCCGGTGCGGCGTCGCCGGTCACATAGGCGACCAGGCGTTTGTCGCCTGGCCGGTCCTCGCGGGCCAGGACGACCGCCTGGCGTACCGAGGGGTGTTCGCCGATCACGGTCTCGATCTCGGTGAGCTCGATGCGGAAGCCCCGGATCTTGACCTGGTCGTCGGCCCGGCCGAGGAACTCGATGTCGCCGCCCGCGTTCCAGCGCACGACGTCGCCGGTGCGGTACATGCGGCCGGGGGCGTACGGGCAGGCGACGAAGCGTTCGGCGGTCAGGCCGGGCCTGGCGACATACCCTCTGGCCAGGCCCTCGCCGGAGATGTAGAGCTCGCCGGGCACGCCGACCGGCACCGGTCGCAGGCCAGGGTCGAGGACGTACACGCGGGTGTTGTCCATCGGGCGGCCGATCGACAGCCGTCCGGGCCCCGCCTCCAGCTGGGTCGCACACAGGGTCGTCTCGGTCGGGCCGTACAGGATCCTGACCGTGATGCCGGGATGGGCCGCGCGCACCCGGCGCACCGCGTGCGGCGAGACCACGTCGCCCCCGGTCAGCACCTCCCGCACCCCGGCGAACGCGTCCGGGTCCTCCTCGGCGACCACCCGGAACAGCCCCGCCGTCACGTGCACGTGTGTCAGGCCGTGCTCCTTGACCAGCGACCGTATCGCCGCCGCGTCCACCTGTCCGGGCGGCGCGAGCACCACCGTGCCGCCCGACAGCAGCGGCACCCAGAGCTCGTAGGTGGAGGCGTCGAAGGCGTGCGGCGCGTGGAAGAGGATCCGCTGCGGGTACGGCCGGCTCCAGCACCTGTTGGCGATCAGGTCGAGCACGTTCCGGTGAGTGATCGTGATGCCCTTGGGCGTTCCGGTGGAGCCGGAGGTGTACATGACGTAGGCGGTGTGGTCGGGGTGTGTCGTGGTGGTGGTGATCGGCTGTCCGGACGGTGGTGGCGGTGCGCCGTGGAGGTAGGCCGGGGTGTCGAGCTCCGGGGAGGGCCGGTCGGTGACGAGGAGGGGGACGCCCGCGAGGGTCTGCCGGAGTCTGTCGAGCGGGTGGGTGGGGTCGAGGGGGAGGTAGGCGGCGCCGGTCTTGAGGATGGCGAGGATGGTGGTGACGAGGTCGGGGCCGCGTTCCATGAGGATGGCGACGGGGGTGTCGGGGGTGAGGGGGGCGAGGGTGCGCAGGTGGTGGGCGAGGTCGGTGGAGCGGGCGTCGAGTTCGGCGTAGGTGAGGCGGAGGTCGTGCGAGGCGAGTGCGATCGCGTCGGGGGTGCGGGCGGCCTGGGCGGCGAACAGCTCGTGCAGGGTGGTGTCGGTGCGCACCGGGGTTGCGGTGTCGTTCCACTCCACGAGCAGGCGTTCGCGTTCCCGCGGGGAGAGGATGTCGAGCTCGGCGATCGGCAGGTCCGGCTCGTCCGCGACGGCTCGCAGCACTCTGACCAGGCGCTCGGCCAGCGTGACGACGGTGTCGTGGTCGAACAGGTCGCGGGCGTACTCGATCATCCCGGTCACGCCCTGCGCCTCGGCGAAGTTGAACGCCAGGTCGAACTTGGCGATGTCCAGGTCGAACGGGTACTCAGCGCAGCCGAGCCCGGCGAACCCGGCCGGGAGCGGCGTCTGGCTGTTCATCGTGATCAGCGTCTGGAACAGCGGGTGCCTGGCCGGGACACGGGCCGGGTTGAGGTGCTCGACGAGCCGTTCGAAGGGCACGTCCTGGTGGGTGTAGGCGTCGAGGTTGGCGGTCCGGACGCGCTTGAGGACGTCGGTGAAGGTGGGGTTGCCGGACAGGTCGGTGCGCAGGACGAGGGTGTTGACGAAGAACCCGACGAGGTCGTCGAGCGCCTCGTCCGTCCGCCCGGCGATCGGGGTGCCGAGCGGGATGTCGGTCCCGGCTCCGAGCTTGGCGTAGAGGGTGGCGACGGCCGCCTGCAGCAGCATGAACAGGCTCACCTGGTGCTCGCCCGCCAGCCTGCCCAGGCTGGCGTGCAGCTCGGCGTCCACCTCGAACGGCGCGTTCCCGCCCCGATGCCCGGCCCGGCCCGGCCTCGGCCGGTCGTAGGGCAGGGCCAGCTCTTCGGGCAGGTCGTCGAGCGCCCCCCGCCAGTGCGTGAGCTGTGCGTCCATGAGGTCGTCGAGCAGGTCGCGCTGCCAGAGGGCGTAGTCGGCGTACTGGACCGGCAGTGGCTCCCAGTCCGGCGCCCGGCCGTCCAGTCGCGCCCGATACGCCGTGGCCAGGTCGTCGAACAGCGGTCGCAGCGACCAGCCGTCGCCCGCGATGTGGTGCAGCAGCAGGAGCAGGACGTGCTCGCCCTGCGACTGCGACAGCAGCCAGGCCCGCAGCGGGACGTCCACCGCGATGTCGAAGACGTGCTCCACCGCGATGCGCTCGACCGCCGCCCGCGCATCGGCGCAGACGTGGACGTCGAGCAGGGGACGCGCGTCCTCGACGATCCGCTGCCCCGGCAGCCCCTCGACCGAGGGGAAGACCGTGCGCAACGCCTCGTGCCTGGCCACCACATCGCCCAGCGCCGCCCGCAGCGCATCGGCGTCGACCCGGCCGTCGAGCCTGACGGCCAAGGGCGTGTTGTACAGCGCGCTCGGCCCTTCGAGCTGCTCGACGAACCAGAGCCGCTGCTGGGCGTACGACAGCGGCACGTGCTCGGGCCTCGCCACCGGCCGAAGCGCCGGACGCACGGCCGCGCCCTGCGCACCGGCCAGGTAGCGGTCGAGCCCGGCGACGTCGGGATGCTCGAACAGGGCCTTGATCGGCAGTTCGACGTCGAGCACGCTCCGGATGCGGCTGACCAGCTTGGTGGCCAGCAGCGAATGGCCGCCCAGGGCGAAGAAGCCGTCGTCGACCCCGACGCGTTCGACGCCGAGCACCTCGGCGAACAGGGCGCACAGCAGTTCCTCACGCGGTGTGCGCGGCTCGCGTCCCTCGGCCGTCCCCAGGCCGGGTGCGGGAAGCGCCCGGCGGTTCACCTTCTGGTTGGCGGTCATCGGCAGCGCGTCCATGACGACCACGACCGGCACCATGTACGCCGGGAGCCGCCCGGCGACATGCGCTCGCACGTCTTCCGGTACGGCGTCGCCGGTCACATAGGCGACCAGGCGTTTGTCGCCCGGCCGGTCCTCGCGTACCAGGACGACGACCTGCTGGACCGAGGGGTGTCCGGCGACGACCGTTTCGACCTCGCCCAGTTCGATGCGGAACCCTCGGATCTTGACCTGGTCGTCGGCGCGTCCGACGAACTCGATGTCGCCGCCCGCGTTCCAGCGCACGACGTCGCCGGTGCGGTACATGCGGCCGGGGCCGTACGGGCAGGCCACGAAGCGTTCGGCGGTCAGGCCTGGCCGTCCGGCGTAGCCCTGGGCGAGTCCCGCGCCGCCGATGTAGAGCTCACCCGCGACGCCCACCGGGACGGGCTGGAGGGCGGTGTCGAGGATGAAGGTCTGGGTGTTGTCCATCGGCCGGCCGATGGGGGGTACGGCTGGGTAGTCGAAGGGGCGGCGCACCGGGTGGTCGGTGGCGAAGGTGGTGGTTTCGGTGGGGCCGTAGACGTGGACGAAGGTGAGGTCGGGGCAGCGTTCGACGGCTCGGCGCATGGCGGTGACCGATCCGGCTTCGCCGCCGCTCCAGACCTCGCGCAGTCCGGCCAGCGGGTGTGAAGGGTGTTCGGCCAGCAGGTTGAACAGGGCCGTGGTGAAGAAAGCGGCGGTGGGGCGTTGTTCGATGAGCAGGGCGCTCATGGCGTCGAGGTCGAGCTCCCCAGGGGGTGCGATGAGGACCTGGCCGCCCGACAGCAGCGGCACCCACAGCTCGTAGGTGGAGGCGTCGAACGCGAGCGGCGAGTGCAGCAGCACCCTGCGGTGCGCCTCGGCCCGGAACCGCCGGTCGGCGGCCAGCGCCACCACGTTGGCATGGGTGACCGCGACACCCTTCGGCACGCCCGTCGAGCCCGAGGTGAACATCATGTACGCCCGGTTGCCCGGCAGCACACGGACCGGCGGCCTGGCGGGAGCGAGGGCGGCGTCGTGCACGCGCAGGGTCCGGACGCCGTCGTGGCCGGTCAGGCGGTGGGCCTCGTGCGCCTCGTCGACCAGCAGCAGCCGGGCCCCGGCCTCGGCCAGCATGCGATCGAGGCGTTCGAGGGGATGCCTGTCGTCGAGCGGCACGTACAGGCCGCCCGCCTTCAGCACGGCCAGCAGGGCGACCACCTGCTCGGGCGAGCGGCCGACCAGCATCGCGACCGGCGTCTCCGGGCCCGTTCCGGCCTCGGCCAGCCGGTCGGCCAGGCGTTCGGCGCGTTCGTCGAGCTCGGCGTAGGTGAGCCGGAGGCCGGGGGAGACGAGCGCCACCGCGTCGGGCGTGCGGGCGGCCTGCGCGGCGAACAGCTCGGGCAGGCTGCCGTACGGCACGGGGCACGCGGTGTCGTTCCACGCGCCGAGCACCTGGGCGCGTTCCTGCGGCGTCAGCACACCGGCGCGGCCGATCGGCGAGGCGGGGGCGTCCAGCAGGTGGCCGAGCAGCCGTTCGAACCGGCCGAGCAGGGTCATGGCCTGCTCGGCGGTGAACGCCGACGGCTGGTGGTCCAGCTGCAGGCCGAGCCGCTCGCCGGGCGTCACGGCCAGCACGAGCGGGTAGTGCGCGCTGTCGGCGTCGTCCAGGAGGCGCACGTCCAGGACGCCGTCGAGGCCGAGCGGACCGCTGTCGGGGTAGTTGCCGTACACGACGACCGTGTCGAACAGCGTGCCGACGCCCGCGCATCGCTGGATGTCGGCCAGGCCCAGGTGCTGGTGCTCCAGCAGGTCCGCCTGCTCGGCATGCAGCCGGGTCAGCAGATCGGCCCAGCTCTCGGCCGGACGCACGAGCGCCCGTACCGGCACGGTGTCGATCAGCAGGCCGACCATGCGCTCCACACCGGCGATCTCGTGCGAACGCCCGGATACCGTCATCCCGAAGGCGACGTCGCCCTGCCCGGTCAGCCTGGACAGCAGCACCGCCCACACGGCCTGCAGTACGGTATTGGCCGTCACGCCGCTCGCCCTGGCCAGTGCGGCCAGCCGCTCGCCCGTCCCGGCGGGCAGCTCGGTCCGCAGCCGTCCGGGCAGCTCACCGGCCCGCACTCCGGGCGCCACCAGCGTCGGCTCCTCGAACCCGGCCAGCGCCCGGCCCCACGCCCGCTCGGCCGCCGCCCGGTCCCGCGTGCCCGTCCAGGCCACGTAGTCGCGGTACGGCGTGCGCGGCGGCAGCGCCGACTCCTCGCCCGAGCTCGCGTACAGGGCCCACAGCTCCTCGGCGAAGATCGGCATGGACCAGCCGTCGAGCAGGATGTGATGCGCCGAGACGACGAGCCTGTGCCGGCCCGGCGCGAGCCGCAGCAGCAGCCAGCGCACCAGCGGCGGCCTGGCCGGCTCGAACCTGCGCGCACGCTCCTCCCGCACGATCTCCGCCACCCGCGCCTCGGCATCGGGCTCGTCCGACAGATCGGCCTCGGTGAACGAGGCCCGCACGCCGTCCACCACGACCTGCAGCGTCGAGCCGTCGCCCGCCTGATGGAAGGCGACCCGCAGATTGGGGTGGCGCTCCAGCAGGGCGTCGGCCGCGGCCCGCAACCGGGCGGGCTCCAGCTCTCCGGTCAGGTCGAAGCCGCACACGGCGGTGTAGACGTCGGCGCCGTCGCGCTCGTAGTCGGAGTGGAAGGCGATGCCGCGCTGCGTCGAGGAGGCGGGCCACACGTCGGCGACCACACCGGGCGCGTGGCAGGCGGCCAGCGAGTCGAGATCGGCCTGACGCACGGCGACGAGCGGGAAGTCCGAAGGCGTGTGCACGGGCGCGCCCGCACGCGCGGTGTGCTCGACGACACCGCGCAGGGCGGCGAACCACGCCTCGGCCAGTTCGCCCGTCTCGCGCTCGTCCAGCAGGTCGCCCGCCCACGTCCACTCGGCCAGCAGCACCGGCCCTTCGGGGGTGTCGAGCGTGAGGGCGTCGAGGCCGAGCGCGTGCGGCAGCGCCATCCCGGGCTCGCCGCCCTCGCCCAGCAGGTCGGCGCCGGCCAGCCAGTCGGCCTGGGTCACGCCGTCCAGGGGGAAACGGCCGAGGTAGTTGAACTCGATCTCGGGGTCGCGCCTGGCGGCCAGGATCCCGGCCGTGTCGGGGTTGAGGTACCTGAGCAGGCCGTAGCCGATGCCGTGGTCGGGGATCGCCCGCAGCTGCTCCTTGACCCGCTTGACCGCCTCGCCGACGCCCGGCCCTCCGGCGAGCACGTCGGCCCAGCTCACCCGGCCCGGGTCGAGCCTGACGGGGAAGACCGAGGTGAACCAGCCCGCCGTACGCGACAGGTCCGCGCCGTCCACGATCTCCTCGCGGCCGTGCCCCTCGACGGAGACCAGCACCGGCGCGCGGCGGCCCCGCCAGTGCCCGAGCGCGAGGGCGAACGCCGTCAGCAGCACGTCGTTGACCTGCGCGTGGAAGGCGGCGGGCGCCTGGGTCAGCAGCGCCTCGGTGAGCCCGGCGGGAAGGGCCAGCCTGAGCGAGCCCCCGGTGGCGTGGGTGTCGAGCGCGGGGTCGAACGCCCGCGCGCCGAGCGGGAGGTGCGGGGTGTCGAGGATCTCGGTCCAGAGGGGGAGCTCGGCCGTTCGCGAGGGCGTGAGCGCCTCCTGGCCGAGCCGCGTCGCCCACCGGCGGAACGACGTCGGCACCGGTTCGAGCTCGGCCCCGCCGACGGCGGCCAGCAGGTCGGCCTGGAGGATGCGCCACGACACGCCGTCGACGACCATGTGGTGCACGACCAGCAGCAGCCGCCTGTTGTGCCTGACCGCGCGCACGACGATCCCGGCCTCCGGCCGCAGCCGTGCCCGCGCCTGCCGCGCCGCCCGCTCGTAGTCCGCCCTGGTCCTGACGACCTCCAGCACGTCACCGGCGCGCACCGCGCCCTGCGGCTCGACGGTCAGCGTCCACGGCCGCACGTCCAGGGGAGAGGTACGCAGCCGCAGCACGTCGTGCCGGTCGAGCACGGCCTGCACTGCGGCGGTCAGGCGCTCGGCGCCGGTACGCGGGGGCAGAGTCAGCGTGATCGACTGGTGGTAGCCGTCGAGCGGGCCGCGCTGGTCGGCCAGCCAGGCGACGATGGGAGTCGCGGGCACCTCGCCGAGGTTCGCGCCCTCCTCCTCGGCCACGGCGGGACGCTCGTCGACGGTGGCGGCGAGCCTGGCCAGCGCCGTCACACTGGCCGCCGTGTAGACGTCGCGCGGGGTGATGCGCAGCCCGGCCCTGCGGGCCTCGGACACGAGCTGGATGGCGGTGATCGAGTCGCCGCCGAGCTCGAAGAACGACTCCTCGACGCCGACCGAGGCCAGGCCGAGCACCCGGCGGTACAGCTCGCACAACACGCGCTCCGGCTCGCTCGCCGCCGTACGGCCGCTCGCCCGGCCGCCGAAGACCGGCGCCGGCAGTGCCTTCCTGTCGACCTTGCCCGAGGTGGTGAGCGGCAGCGCGTCCATGACGACGAACGCGGCGGGCACCATGTGGTGCGGCAGGCGTCTCGCGCAGTGCTCGCGCAGGGCGGCGGGGTCGGCGTGGCCCACGACGTAGGCGGCCAGGTACCTGCGGCCCGGTTCGTCCTGGCGGGCGAGCACGGCGGCCTGCCGTACGGACGGGTGGGTGCACAGGGCCGCTTCGACCTCGCCGGGTTCGATGCGGAAGCCGCGGATCTTCACCTGGTCGTCGACGCGGCCGACGAACTCCAGCTGGGCGTCCGGGCGGACCCTGACCAGGTCGCCGGTGCGGTACATGCGCTCGCCGGGCTCGCCGTACGGGCAGGCGACGAAGCGCTCGGAGGTCAGGCCGGGCCTGCCGACATAGCCTCTGGCCAGGCCGGGGCCCGCGATGTACAGCTCGCCCTCCTCGGCCGGGCGCAGGGCGGCGTCCAGGACGTGCAGGCTCGTGTCGCGGCACGGCAGGCCGATCGGCGGTTCCTCGCGGCCGGTCAGCGGGCCGCTCATGGTGGCGGTCACGGTGGTCTCGGTCGGGCCGTAGCCGTTGATCAGCGTGTGCCTGCCGCTCCAGCGGGCGACCAGCTCACGGGAGGTCGCCTCGCCGCCGACCGTGATCGTCCGCAGCGTGGGCAGCGGCACGTCAGGCAGGGTGGCCAGCATCGCGGGCGACAGGTCGGCATGCGTGACACCGAACCGCCCGATCAGGCCGGCCAGCTCCTCGCCCACCATCTGGCTCTGCTCGTCCGGCAGGACCAGAGCGGCGCCGACGGCGAGCGCGGTGAGGATGTCGGAGACGGACACGTCGAAGCTCAGCGACGCGCCCTGCAGGACGCGGGAGGTCGCGTCGATGCCGGTCTGCGCCGTGTGGGTGGCCAGCAGCGAGGCCAGCCCGGTGTGGGTGACGGCCACGCCCTTGGGCGTTCCGGTCGAGCCCGAGGTGTAGATGACATAGGCGGTGTTGGCCGGGCCGAACGGGCGCACCGGGTACGGCGCGGCGGCCGTCAGGTCGTCGGCGAGCAGGACGGGCAGGCCGCAGCCGGGCAGGGCGGCGGCGTGCTCCGCCGTGGTGAGGACCAGCTTCGCCGCCGAGTCGGCGAACATGTGCAGGAGCCGTTCGGCCGGGAGGGAGGGATCCGCGGGCAGCCAGGCCGCCCCCGTCTTGGCGATCGCGTGGACGGCCGTGATCGCCGTGACCGAGCGCGGCATCGCCAGGGCGACGACGTCCTCGGCGCCGACGCCCAGCGCCGCGAGCCGCCCGGCCAGCCGCCCGGCCAGCCGGTCGAACTCGGCGTAGGTCACCCGTACGCCGTCGGCCGTCAGCGCGACGGCGCCCGGCGTCCTGGCCGCCTGGGCCTCGATCAGCCCGGACAGTGTCGCCAGGGTCGTCCGCCGCCTGGCCAGCGGGCTCACACCACCAACCGCAGACATGCGGTCCCTCCTTCGGCTTGCCTTGTCGGCGTTCGTCAGTTGCTTTCCATGGCGGCGATCAGGCTCTTGGGCCGCATGTCGGTCCAGGACCTCTCGATGTGCTCCAGGCAGTCCTGGCGTGCGGCCTGGCCGAATACCACGTTCCAGCCGTCGGGCACGGGGCTGAAGGCGGGCCAGAGCGAGTGCTGGCCCTCGTCGTTGACGAGTACGAAGTACGCGGCGCTGGGGTCCTCGAACGGGTTGACCATGACGGGTCGCCTCTCTCACATGGCTAGGACGTAGAACAGGTTGGAGCGGGCAGGAGGCCTGACCGCGGGGGCGCCGAGGCGCGCGAACACGTCGCGGGCCAGGGCGGGCAGGTGGTCGGCGAGGTAGAAGTGCCCGCCGGGGAAGACCTGGGCGGAGAACTCACGCCCGGTCGCACGTGACCACGCGGCGACGCCGCCCGGGTCGACGCCGGGGTCGTCGCTGCCGTGGTAGGCGCGGACCTGGCAGTCGAGCGCGGTCGTGGCCGGTTCGGTGTAGCGGTCGAGCAGCCGGTAGTCGGCCCTGATGGCGGGCATGACCAGCTCGCGCAGCTCCAGGTCGTCGAAGACGCGCATGTCGGTGCCGCCGAGCTGTCTGATCCGTTCGATGAGCGCCGCGTCGTCGGCGTCGCCGAGGCCGAGCCGTGGGGCCAGCCAGGGCGCCTGGCAGCTGGAGGCGAACAGCGCCCGCAGCGTGATGCCGTACCACTGCGACACCCGCGCGGCGACCTCGTAGGCGACCAGCGAGCCCAGGCTGTGGCCGAAGAAGGCCAGCGGCGCGTCGTCGAAGCGCGCGCATGCCCTGGCGATGGCGCCCGCCAGTTCGTCCATGTCCTCGGCGAAGGGGTCGCCCAGTCGTTCCTCCCGGCCGGGATAGCGGACCGCGAGGAGTTCGACGCCTTCGGGTAACACCGATTTCCAGCCGCGAAAGTAACCGGCGGACCCACCCGAGTGGGGGAAGCAGACCAGCCTGACGTCCGGTCTCGGCACTCGCTTAATCGCGTGGAACTGACGCTCGGGCGTGGCAACTGAGTTCACCGGCCGCATGACGCGTCCTTTCGGGCTGGAGGGGTTGCTTTCCGTCGGGGGGACGGCATGGCGGGGAAACACACGGCGTACAACCGCGCCGGCGGAAAGGGCTTTCTGCGCGCACGGCGGCAGAATGTTCGTCTGAGTAATGGCGGTTGGTATGCGCGGCCTGTCAATGAGTGACCGCCGTCACTGATCATTCAGGCGGATCTGGCGCAGAAGTGAATGCTGGATCCGGCGGTATAAAGTCCCGGCCGAATCGGGGGTGTGACGGGAGGGGCGAGGGGGGTTCGGGCCGCCGGGAGGGGACGCCGTGCGGCCGGATCGTGCCTGGTCCTGCAGTGTGCGGAGGGGTGTGCGGCCTACTGCCAGCCGGTGCCGCCGTTGGCCAGGACGTGCGTGACGCCGGAGGGGGAGGCGGCGGGGGCGGTGACGGCGGAGCCGACGGCCAGGGCGGCCAGGACGGTGGCGACGAGGAGGGCGGCGGCGCTTGCGGGCAGGGCGAGGCGAGTACCGAACATGATGGGAGTCCTGTCGTGAAGACGAGCCTCAAGGCTCAAGGTGGGCGGTCGGCGCCTCGTCAGGCCGCCTTCCAGGTGCTCATCCCGGGGTGCTGAGACCAATCTTCACTGCCGTTTCGCCTGCTCGGAAGGGGTTCGGCCTGGCCGCTCTATGCCGTGGCCGGAACCGTTCAGCGCGACGGGTCCCCGGCCTCGCCCATCGGGGACTCGCTCTCGACCAGCCGTTCGTAGTACGGCGCCACCAGCGGCACCTGCGCTCCGACCTGCTCCCATTCGCGCAGTTCGGAGTGGGTGGCCAGGGCACGGCGCACGACGGCCGCCGCCTGCCGTTCGGCCTGCTCCAGCCCGTCGGCGCCGATCACCACCCCGAGCACCGGGTACGGGCGCGCGTGCGGGTGCGCGGTGACGTGCTCGACGCGCTCGCCAGGCGCGGCCGAGGCCAGGACGCGGGCCGCGCAATCGGCCGGCAGGCCGGTTCCGGCCGCCGATCTGATCTGCACGTGCACGAGGTACATCGGTGCCAGCTTTCTAGTCGCCCAAAATTCAGCCGTTGACTACTACAGGGAGAGATATGTCATGAAAACTCAAAGTTTTTGGCGAATTGCGCCTTGCTATCCCGCTTGCCGCTCTGCCAATATTCCGGTCAACGGCGATGTTTGATCCAAAAGGAAACGCAGGTGCTTACTTCCCTCGGGTTGAGTAAGATCGCTGAGTCCGTCTACCGCGCGATGCTGGCCCGGCCCAACGACGGGGTCAGCGAATTGGCCGAACGGCTCTGCTGCACTGCCGACGACGTCAGGACCGCACTGGACGAGCTGAGTGAGCTCGCCCTCATCCGCCCTTCTCGCCAGCGCGACGGGCATCTGCACGCGGTGTCTCCCGACATCGGAATGGAAATCCTGCTCAGCAGGCAGCAGGCCGGACTGATCGCCCAGCAGCAGCGCCTCGAGGAGTCGCGCGCCGCCGCCGCCAGGCTCATCGCCGACCACGCCAACCTCAGACCGGCGGCCGAGACCGCCGGGGTGGAACAGCTGATCGGCATCGACAACATCCGCGACCGGATCGCGGTGCTCTGCCGTACCGTGCAGCGGGAGATCATGACCTTCGCGCCGGACGGCGCGCAGACGGCGGAGAACCTGGAGAGCGCGCGCCCGCAGGACGAGGCGATCCTGGAACGTGGCGTGCGGCTGCGCGTGATCTATCTGGACAGCCTGCGCAACAACCAGCCGACCGTCGACTACGCCGACTGGATCGTGCAGCGCGGCGCCGAGGTGCGTACCGTGGCGACGCTGCCCAATCGCATGATCATTATGGACCGTAGCACGGTCATCATCGCGGTCTCCAGCGACGACACCGCGGCGGGCGCCGTGGTGCTGAGCGGCGAGGGCACGGTGACCGCCCTGTGCGCGCTGTTCGAGAGCGTGTGGATGAGCGCCAGCCCCCTGTCCAGCGCCGTCCGGGTCAACGCGCACGGCCTGTCGCCGCAGGAGCAGAGCGCGGTGGCGCTGCTGGCCCAGGGCTACACCGACGAGGCCATCGCCAAACGGCTCGGCGTCTCGCCGCGTACCTCCAGACGGCTGGCGGCCACACTGATCGAAAGGCTGGGGGCCCGCAGCCGGTTCGAAGCCGGCGTGCGGGCCGTGCGCCAGGGCTGGCTTGAGCATTAGGCCTCCGCGTCCTGCGGTTGCGGCCACCGGGCTGTGCGGATGACGCGCCTGCTCACGGCGTAGCCGCCTGCGGCCAGGAAGATGCCGCTGACGGCCAGCACCGCGGGCACGGGCCCCGCGAGGTCCAGCAGCAGTCCGGCGACGAACGGGCCGAGGGCCGCGCCGACGGTGAGCAGCGTGATGGTGGCGGTGATGGTGCGACCGCGCAGGGCGTCGTCGACCTGACGGAAGATCAGGATATCCACCAGGACCATCGCCGCGGGCAAAGGCAGCACGGCGAGCGCCAGAACCGCGCCGTACCACCAGAAACCGAGCGGCACGACGAGCGCGGCGGTGAGCAGCCCGCCCCAGACGTAGAGCGCGATCAGCAGCGTGCCGGGACTCAGCCGCCTGTGCAGCAGCCCGACGAGCGCGGCACCCGCCAGCCCGCCCACCGACACGATCGTGAACGCGAACCCGACCTCGGCCTCGGAGCCGCCGCCCTGCCTGATCAGTACGACGACCAGCAGGTCGAGTGCGGAGCCGCCGACATTGAGCAGGCTCAACGCGATGATCGAGGCCCGCAGCACCGGCGTGCGCATGAGCAGCGCCAGACCGCTCAGCATGCTGCCGCTCGGCCGTGCCCGCCTGGCCTCGCTGGCCTCACGGTCCCGGGGTACGGCCAGCGCGCACAACGCCGAGATCACGTAACCGGCCGCGATGCCGACGATGGGCAGCGTGCGCGCCGCGGCGTAGAGCATGCCGCCGATCGCCGGGCCGATGATCGAGGCGCTGTGCGACCTGACCTCCTCCTGCGTCAGTGCGGCGGTCAGCTGGGCCGCGGGCACGACACTGCGGGTGGCCAGCATGCGGGCGCCGCTGGACAGCGGCTGGGTGGCGCCGGTGATCGCCGCGACGACGAGCAGGTGCGCGACGGTGAGCGCGTCGTAGGCCAGGGCCGCCAGGAGCGTGCCGAACGCGAGCGCCCGTACCAGCTCAGAGGCGATGAGCAGCGTCCTTCGGTCGTGGCGGTCGAGCACCGCCCCCGACGGGAATCCGGCGGCGAACGCGCTCACCCCGGTGACCAGGCCGTACAGGCCCGCGATCAGCGCCGAACCGGTCACCGCGAGCACCAGCAGCGGGATCACGACCAGCGCCATGTTCGCGGACAGGGCCGCGCCCGCGCCGCCGACCCACAGGGCGTGGAAGCGATGGTTGCGGCGTAACGGCAGGTCGGCCGGCTCCGGCCGGGTCTCGGGTGTCTGGGTCACAGTCATCGTCTTCGCCTTTGTTCTCGGCATCGTTACCGTTCACATGATGGCACGCATTCATGCTAACGTGAATGTTGTCGAGTGCGCTACTGTGGCCCGGCGCAGTGCGAAACATGACCGGTGACCGCGACGGAGTCTGAGATGATGGAAGCCAGCGTGTCCGAGAGTGCGATCGTCGACGTCCGCCGCATCACCGACCTGGAGACGCTCCGCATGCTCGCGGACCCTCTGCGGCTGTCGATCCTGGCCGCCTTCCCCAGCGGCGAGCAGGCCGAGCCGCTCACCGTCAAGGAGCTGGCCGAGCGGCTCGGCGAGAACCAGACCAAGCTGTATCGCCACATCAGGCAGCTCGAAGAGGCCGGCCTGATCTACGTGGCGCAGACCAGGGTCGTCTCCGGCATCATCGAGAAGCGCTACCGCCCGACGTACCGCAAGCTCACCATCGAGAGCGACGTCTTCGGCCTGGCCCAGGACACCGGCGACTTCAGCGACGCCACCATGGCCCTGCTGGAGTCGGCCCGCGACCGGCTGCGCGGCGACCTGCTCGCCGGGCGCGTTCCCCTCGATCCGCCCGCCTACGGGCCGGATCTCAGCCTGCAGATCAGCAGTGTGCGGGTGAACATGACGCCCGAGAGGTACGCCCGGGTGCGGGCGGCGATCACCGAGCTGATCGAGGAGGAGGCCTACAGCGACGAGGGGCCCGGAGTGCTGCCGGTCGTGATGCACGCGCTGCTGTACCCGACGCTGCCGGATCGCGCGGCGGGGGAGTAGGGGAGCGGGCGGGTGTCGGTTGCCGCCTGCGGGGGCGTGTTGCGGGCGGGTGGGATGGGCGGGTGCTGTTTGTCCCTGCTGTCGGGTCGCGCGGCGGGCGGGTTGAGGTGGTGTGTTGCCGGCGCCGCGGGCGGGTGGGGCTGCCTATCTGTGCTGCCGGAGCGTTTTCAGGGCGCGATCGGCGTGGACGGACATGCGAATTTCGGACTTGATGATGTCCAGAATGCGGAAATCCTGGCCGATGACGAATGTCTGGCGTCTGGTCGGCGACAGGGTCCAGCCCCGGTTCACGCCGAACTTCGCGCTGACCGCGCCGTCGCGGTCGGACAGCAGGGGATAGCCGAGGTCGTGCATGGCGCTGAAGCGCTCCTGCTTGGCGACCTCGTCGGTGCTGATGCCGACCCGCTGCGCCGACACGGCGGCGAACTCGGCGGCCAGATCGCGGAAGTGGCACGCCTCGCTCGTGCAGCCCGCCGTCATCGCGGCCGGGTAGAAGAAGAGCACGACCGGGCCGTCGTGGAGAAACTCCGACAGTCTGCGGGGTCGTCCCGTTTCGTCGGGTAGCTCGAAGTCTTCGATGAAGTCACCAGATTTCATGCGCCGCCCACGTCTTTCTGAGTTCCAACCAGCTTTGCGGCGAAGCGCCGCTTTCCGTACTGTTCGTCCGTTGATCACGGTACGCCGGGGGTGGTGCGTCCGGTCCGGCGGGTGGCGTTGGGTCGCCACCGTGAGGTGTTCGGGGCGGTGGGGCGGGCGGATTGGTGGGGCGGCTACGGGCTGTTGATCATTCGTCGCGGCGCGCATCCGACGGCCGGGCGCCGATTTCCGTGCTCCCGTGTGGGAATCCCGGGACGACGCCGTGGCAATCGTGCGACGCCGTGGCAATCGTGCGACCAGGGAACGTGCCTTTCTGTAAGGATGTGTCACGCGTGCGTGCATGTTGTTTACGAAAGCCGCACTAAGTCGGACATGTCACATCGGGATAGTGGTCGACTCGGGCGCTGAGAATGCCGGCCATCCGATATTGTGGGAGCACGTAGAAGTCCGCGCCGACTCGCGGGTGTGAAAGCCAATCGAAATCATGAGGGATTTCGGCTCGGAGTCACATCCGGCAGGGGGCAGGCGCTTTGGATAAATCACGAGTGCAGTGGGAGGGCCAGCGTGGCCAAGCACATCCAGGAGATTCTCATCGACGACCTCGACGGAGGCACCGCCACCGAGACGGTGGGCTTCTCCGTAGACGGTTTCAGTTACGAGATCGACCTCAGTGACGCCAACGCCTCACGCCTGAGGCAGGCGCTGTCGCCGTTCATGGCGCACGCGCGCAGGACCGCGGCCCCCGCCGCCGCCGTCCGCAAGGGCCGTCGCGGCCAGCCCCCGCTGAGCCGCGACAAGACGGCCGCCATCCGCCTGTGGGCCCGCGAACACGGCCTCCAGGTCAGCGAACGCGGCCGCATAGCCGCCACCATCGTCGAGAAGTACGAAGCGGCACACTGAGCGATATACCTCCGACGGGGAAGGCGAGGGGGAATCCATACGACGGGGCTGGGGAAAGACGCTTTCCGGCAAGCGTGAGATCTGACGTGAGAGGCGGGCCCGACTCCACACGTTCACGCTCGTGGCGGTGTGCTTGTACGCGGGGTTGTGTTTTCCGGAGCTGGAACGTTTGAATCCCGCGAATGGTGGAGCGAGTGCGCGGAGCTGCGCTTTCTCCGTGCGGAGTTGATGGCGCGGAAAGGCGCTGGGGAATGCAGGGCGCTGCGTTTGGGGGATTCGAGGTGCTGGGCTTTGGGGGGAATCCGGAGCGGTAAACGGTTTTGGTGGGCGGCGAGGGCTTGTGGTGGGGGTGGTCGGTAGGCAGCAGACGGCGTTTCGGCAGTTGGTATGTCCCGGTGGAGGTGTCTCCGGCAGCTTGCGTCTCACGCCTCTGTTCGTGTGCCTCTGGCCATGTGTGCCCGAGTGCGTCTGCGCGTGTGGCCTGCATGGGATTCCCTCGCGGTCTGTCGCCCCGTGAGCGGACCTGGAGCAGGCTGGCCAGGTTGTGGAGGAAGGTCCCTGGACGGGGCTGTGAGGCAGCAGGGCAGGGGAGTCGCGCTGGACGACGGTGGCGATCGTGCGTCCCAGGGCAGTGGGACCGCGGTCTCGGGAGAAGGCCGGGAAAGTCCACACCTCGGCGTCGAGCGGGCCCCACGTCTTCGGCGCCGGACGGCTGCCAGGTCTCGCCGGTGCGGAGATGCCGAGGAACCACAGCGATGGTTCGGCGGCGACCGGCAGGCCAGGGCCGGTCAAGACGCCAGGAGACGAAGGACGGCAGCGGGCTGCCCACCCGCGACCGCATGTCCCGGCGAAGGGCGGCGCTAGGTGGCCAGGCGGTGGATCTCGGCTGTGATCACCTCGGGTTCGGTGATCGGCACGTAGTGTCCTGATCGTGCGGCCACGACGTGCCGCCCATGGGGAGAGGCGGCGGCCCGTACGGCGTGCGAGGCGTTGGCCGATGCTCTGAGGGAGGCGGTCAGCCCGCCGCCCGAGATGACGGTGACGGGGATGGGGCCCAGGTCGGGCGGGGTGTCGCGCCAGGCGGCGAGCTCGTCGATGAAGGTACGCGCCTGGGCGGCGTGGGTGCGTACGACGCCGACGGTGAACGCCTCGCGTCTCATGTCGCGCCTGGCGTCCTCGGGCAGCGAGCGCATCGATGAACGGTAGGCGACTCCCAGCAGCCGCGTGCGGGCCAGCGCCATGTTGACCCGCAGGGCCACCCGCTCGAACCTGCGGAAGGCGGGGGAGAACAGCACGTCGGCCGCCTCGTCGGTGGGGTCGACCAGGACGAGCCCGGCGATCCTGTCCGGCCGGTCGGCGGCGGCCAGCCGTACGATGGGGCCGCCCGCGCTGTGGCCGACGAGGATGTAGGGGCCGGGGCCCAGGTGGTCGAGCAGGTCGCCGAGGTCGTGTGCCATGCGCCGCAACGTACGGGAGGAGGGATCGGGCGCCGAGCGGCCGAGTCCGGACCTGTCGTACACGACCGCGCGGGCGAACCGGGCGACGGCCGGCTGCACCGACGCCCACGACGAGCGCCCGGCCGCGGCCCCCGCCTCGAACACCACGGTCGGCTCCGCACCACCGGGCCCGGCGAGCACCATGGTGTGCAGCCGCCGCCCGTCCCGGGTCCCCGCCCAGTGGGCACTGCCCTGAATGTGGCCTTCGGCGTTCACGGGGTCACGGCCGCAGGGGGCTCGGTGCGGGTGCGGGCGGCGTCGAGTACGGGGGTCAGGCCCGTCCAGACCGCGAGTACCCCGACCAGGGCGAGTGCGGTGGCCACCAGCAGGGTTGTCGTGTAGTCGACGGCGAGGCCGATGCCGATGCCGCCCGAAACGACCATGACGATGGTGGTCAGGGTGGTGAGGATGGTGAAGTCGGTGGCGGGGGTCTCGGGGCGGCAGAGGTCCATCGACACGGTGAAGACCGCCGCGAATCCGGCGGCGAAGGCGACGTTGCCGAGCGCGACCACGGCGAACACGACGACGGTGGAGTTCTGCCCGAGCGACAGCGGGATCATCGCGGCGACCGACACCGCCTGCAGCACGGCGAAGCCGAGCATGGCCGGACGCCTGCCGACCCTGGAGATGATCGCGCCGATCTGCCGCAGCCCGACCCGGGGCGCGGGCACGCGCGCCGTGCTCTCCCGCTCCCGCCATGACAGTACGGCGGGCAGGGCGAGCGCACTGAAGGCGGCCAGCGCCAGCGCGGCTGCGGCCCAGCCGAACGCGTCGTAGACGATGAGGATCACCGCACTGACCAGCGGCACCGAGGCGGCAGACGCGATGTCGGGCACACCGTGCGCCAGCCCCTCCTCCAGCTTCTCCACGTCGTCGTGCAGCGTCTTCTTCAACTCGCCCTGCGTGCGGGCGCGCACCCTGGCCAGCGGGATGCGGTCCAGCTTGGCGGCCAGCGACCGGCGCAGGTCGGCCAGGACGGCATAGGCGGCCACGTGCGCCAGATGCGCCGAGACGCCGCCGCACACCGCCCGGACGAGCACGGCGGCCAAGGCGATCGCGGCCAGCGTCAGCACCCTGCCGGGGTCGGGCTCGCCGGTGGTGAACAGCTCCACCGCGATGCCGAACACCACCAGATGCGGTGTCAGCGACGCGGCCGTGGCCAGCACGGCGAACAGCGCGCTGGCCACCAGCGGCAGCCGGCGTCGCCGTACGGCTTCGCGCAGGTTCGGCACCGGTGGCGGGGTGGCTCTCGGCAGGGAACGCGGGGGAGATGAGGTAAGGCTCACCTAATAAAGGATTTCCGGTTCGAGCTGCTAAAGTCAACACTTGTGAAGAACAAGTCGAGGCGCAGGCCCGACTTCCGCAACGGCAGACCCACGCTGACCAGGGACGCCATCGGCGCGGCCGTGCTCGAACTCGTCGGCGAGCCGGGCGCGGGAGTGGGCGCGCTCAGCATGCGCACACTCGCCGAGCGGCTCGGCGTGACGCCGAGGGCGCTGTACAACTACGTGAGCGACCGCGACGACGCGATCAGGTGCGCGGTCATGGTGGCCCAGTCCGAGCTGCGGGTGCCCGACCTCGACCCGGCCGACTGGCAGGCGGGTGTGCGGCTGCTGTGCGCGCGGCTGCGGGCGTGGTATTCGCGCTTTCCCGGGATGTTGCGCCTGGCCCGCGAGCTGCCCGGCGGGCCGCCGAGCGTGCACCCCGACATGCTGACGAGCAATGAGAAGATCATCGCCTTCTACCGCGACTGCGGTATCCCCGCCCGCGAGAGCGGCGTCGCCTGGGCGATCACCATCACCACACTCGCCGGGCACGGCGAGATCGACGCCTGGTTCGGCGGCATGGGCGACCACGACCCGCAGGAGTGGGCGCCGACCCCGCCCGAGGTGCTGGCCCGCCATGCCGACCTCGACCTGCCCCGCACCGGCGAGGTGCTCGCCGCGCGCCCCGATCTGAGCCCCGACGCGATCTTCGGCCATACCGTCGACATGCTGCTGGCCTGGCTGGACACCTTGCGGACCGAGGCCCGCCCGTAGAGTGGTCCGGTGGCCGTGACTCCGCGCGAAGGCGCCAGCCGCAAGCGCTTCCTCACCCGGCGGGTGGTCGTCGAGGCGGCCAGGCGTGTGGCCGAGAGCGAGGGCGCCGACGGGCTGACGATCCGCCGGGTCGCGAGCGAGCTCGGCGCGACGCCGATGGCGATGTACCGGCACGTGCGCGACAAGCAGGAGCTGATCATGGCCCTGCTCGAGGACGTCGCCGAAGGGCTGCCGCCGCTGCCCGGCGAGGAAGGCACGCCGCAGGATCGGATCGTGGCGGCCTTCACCGCCGTCGACGACTACCTCACCCGGCACGTCTGGGTGATCGAGATCCTGCGCAAGGGCGAGCTGTTCGCCACCAAGGCCGCCCATCTGTACCCGTGGACGCTCGACCGCTTCGGCGAACTCGGCCTCGACGACGCGCGGGCCACCGACGCCTATGCCGCCCTGTGGTGGTTCGTGCTCGGCCATCTGGCGTACCTGCCTTCGGTGACGCCGCAGAGCCGGGCGGCGAGGGAGGCGCTGATGACCTCGGCGGTGGCCGAGCCCGAGCGGGTGCGCGCGGCCATGCGCGGCTTCGACCACGCACCGGCGTTCGCCGCGGGGCTGCGCACGCTCGTCGAAGGGCTCGCCGCCCGCTGATCCGGAAAAACCCACCCCATGCCTATTTAGGCTTACCTAACTTATGTGTACTTTGTATACATGACATCCGCCCCCAAGGCCGGATGGACCCTGGCCCTCGTGTGCCTGGCCGCCGTCCTGCTCACCCTCGACATCACGATCGTCAATGTGGCGCTCCCGGAGATCGCCCGTGACCTGTCCACCCGGCTCGACGGGCTGCAGTGGATCATCAACGGCTACTCGCTGACCTTCGCCGCCCTGCTGCTGACCGCAGGGTCGATCTCCGACCGGATCGGCCGCCGCTCGATCTTCATCGGCGGCGTGGTGCTGTTCACCGCCGCCTCGGTCGCCTGCGGTCTGGCCGGGAGCGCGGGCGCGCTCACCGCGTTCAGGGTCGCCCAGGGGGCGGGAGGCGCGCTCGTCATGGCCACCGCGATGGCGCTCATCGCGGGCGCCTATCCGCAGGGCCGGGCCAGGCAGACCGCGATCGGCGTGTTCTCCGCCGTCGGCGGGGCCGCCGCCGGCCTCGGGCCGCTGGTCGGAGGTGCGGTCGTCGACGCCGTGGGCTGGCGGTGGATCTTCTGGATCAACCTGCCGATCGGCCTGGTCGTCCTGGCCGGGGCCCTGCTCAAGCTGCGCGAGCCGGTCGTCGTCGTGGAGCGCAGGGCGCTCGACCTCCCGGGGGCGGCGCTGGCCGTGCTCATGCTCTTCGCACTCAACTACGGGCTGCTGGCCGGGCCGGAGAACGGCTGGACCTCGCCCGCCGTGCTCCTCACGCTGGTCGGCGGGGTGGTGCTGCTGATCGCGTTCGTCGTCGTGGAGCGGCGCGGGGAGTCGGCGATGCTGGACGTCGCTCTGTTCCGCATTCCCTCGTTCTCGGGGGCGATCGTGCTGACGTTCTTCGCCAGGGTGACCAGTTTCGGCATCCTGCCGTACCTGATCCTGTGGTTGCAGGGCATGCTCGGGCACAGTCCGCTGGAGACCGGCCTGCGGTTGCTGGCGATGACGCTGCCGATCCTCGTGGTCGCGCCGCTGGCCGGGGTGCTGCAGCGGTTCGTCCGGGCCTCGTGGCTGATGGCGGCCGGGTTCGCGCTGGTGACGATCGGGTTCCTGACCATGACGGGTGTCGGGCCCGGCAGTGACTGGACGGCGGTGCTGTCCGGGCTCGTGCTGCTCGGGGTGGGCGGGGCGCTGGCCTTCCCGCCGCTGCTCGGCGTCACGCTCGGGGTGGTGCCCGCCTCGCGGGCCGGGATGGCGTCGGGCCTGTCCAGCACCTTCTTCCCGCTGGGCACGGCGGCGGGAGTCGCCGTCTTCGGCGCGATCTTCACCGCCCGGGTCGCGGCCGAACTGCCCGACTCGGTGCTCGGGCTCACCGGGGCCGCGGCCGCCCAGGTACGCGCCGCGGTGGCCGGTGGGCGGGTCGCCGCCCTGCCCGAAGGCCCGCTGCGCGAGCTGGCCGCGAGCGCCGTCACCGGTGCGCTGTCCACCACCTGCCTGGTCGCGGCGGGAGTCGCCGCACTCGGCGTGCTGGCCGCGCTCACCCTGATCAGGGCCAAGGACGTGCGCGAGCCCGAGCCCGAACTCGTCAGCTGACCGGCGTGGGGAGGGACGACCGCCCCCTCCCCACGCCTACGCCCCTACGCGACCTTCGACTTGGGCGCCTTCCACGTGTTGCACGAGGCGGGGTTGCCCGAGCCGAACCCGGCGTTGAGCCAGTGGGCGCGCGAGGCGGGCTTGCCGTACCAGCCGAGCTTGCTCGACTCCGACGTCGTCCAGGCCTTCACCAGGCGCTTCCAGTCCGAGGCCGGGCGCTTGTCCGCACTCCACACGCCCTTCATGAACACACCGCCGAGGCAGTCCCACTGCAGGAAGCGCCTGGTCGTCTGCTCGCCGTGCTCCATGACGTCGGTCGGCAGCGCGAACGCCGCCTCCTCGATTCCGGCATAGGCGCCGATCATCTTGGAGTAGGCGTAGGTGAGGCCGGGCAGGATCGCCCGGTCGTCACGTGCCTTGATCCAGTCGGACTTCAGCGTGATCGCGAGGGTGCCCCTGCACGCCGTGGCATGTGAGGTGGTCCACTTGGTCTCCTCGCCGCCCGCGGTCGTGCAGCCGTCGCCGGTCAGATCCGCCTTCAACGGTGCGAACGGCAGGCCCGCGGCCTTCATCCTGGGCTGCCACGCGGTGTTCATACACGCGACCATCGCGGTCAGGTACTTGCTGGTCGAGGCCCTGGTCGTGCCCTTGACCAGGCCCTTGGCACACGACGCCGACAGCTTGCCCGCCTTGTAGAGCGGGTTGTGGGTGAGCTCCCCGATGGGGTTCGCGACGGCTCCCGCGGCGGAGGGGGTGAGCAGGGCGGACACACCGACGACGGCGGCCGCGACTGCGGCAAGACGACTATTCATAGGGGGCGACACTAGAGGGGAAAATGGACCGTTTCAACACGGACGACCGGGCCGCGGAATGCGCCGGTAAACGCCAACACATGCGGACAAATGTGCTGGACTGGCTCCATGCCTGTTGAGGTCCTCATGCACGCCGCCGAATTAGGGGTGAGCGTCGAACAGATCACCGGCAACGGCGGTCCGCCGACGAACTGGACGCCCTTTTCGCTCGACGAGAAGGACGGCGTCTATCTGATGCAATACGGCTCCTTCCTGCGCGACGCCGTCGGGCAGACCGCGTATTTCGACCTCGCCTGTGGATATGTCAACCTCGCCGGAAGCGAGGAGCGTTTCGCCAATCCCCAAGGCCGGGACTGGACCTACACCGGAATCAGCTTCACCCCCGACGACTTCGCCGACAGGTTCTGCGATTTCTCCGCCGGGAGCTGGACCCTGAAAGTGAGTACGGCCGGACATCTGCGGCACCGGGAACTGCTCACCGCACTGCACCGGGGCACCGACCGGCTGGAGGCGGAGGAGAGGCTCTACCGGCTCATCGACGAGCTGGTCCCGCACGCCTCGCACCCGGCAGGGCCGCAGGCCTCACCGTCGGCCCGGACCACCCATCGCCGTCTCGCGCTCGCCGTGCAGGAGGCCTTCTACGCTGGGCATCTCACCGCGAACGTCGAGGAACTGGCCAAGCTGGTCGGGGTCTCGCCCAAGCATCTGAGCAAGATCTTCCACAGCTTCACCGGCCGGACGATCACGAGCTACCGCAACGAACTCCGCATCCGCGCCGTGCTCAACGACCTCGCCGCTGGCGCCGAACACCTGGCCGACCTCGCGGCCTGCTACGGCTTCGCCGACCACGCCCATCTGACCCGCACCGTGCGCGCCCACCTGGGCGAAACCCCGTCCACCGTACGGGACCGGCTGCGGGTGATCGGCGTGGCGCCCCGATAGGCGGGCGAAGTCGCGTACCGATGTTCAAGCGCACGGCGGCCCGGCTGACGGAGGGTGGGAACAGCGCCGAGGCGCGGTCCACGCCGCCGCCCGGACGCCTGCGCGGGGGCGAGGCGGCCGGGCGGCGCGAGGGGCGCTCAGCGCCTGCGCGTCTCCGGGGCGCCCACCGGTCGAGGGTGATCACGGTGCTCAGCGCCTGCGTGACTCCAGGGCGCACCGGCAGAGCGCGATCACGGCGCTCAGGCCCTGCGCGATTCCAGGGCGTCGAGGATCAGGTCGAGGCCGTAGTCGAACTCGGCCGTGTGGTCGTAGCCGGGGCGCAGGGCGTGGTCGGTGATCATCTCCCTGAGGTGGGGCAGCTCGCCGGGCGGCAGGTGGTCGAGGATGGCCGTCGCCACCTCCTCGACGTCGCCCGGCGTGCCGATCGGCAGGTTGGCCTCCTGCAGGACGTAGCCGCCGACATAGCTGTCGATCAGCGAGACGGCGTGCGCGGCCGTGGGCAGGTCGAACCCGGCCCCGCGCAGCACGCCGAGCACGGCGTCGTGGTGGCGCAGCGTCGCCGGGCCCGGGTCGCGGCGTGAGTCCATGAGGCCGAGCGCCCAGCTGTGGCGCGACAGCACCGCACGCGCCGAGCACGCCCTGACGCGGATCGCCGTACGCCAGTCGCCCCCGGCGTCGGCGCGGGGGAGTTCGATCGCGGCGAACACCGTGTCGACCACGCCGTCGAGGATGGCGTCCTTGTTCGGCACGTGGTGGTAGAGCGACATCGCCTCCACGCCGAGCTCCTGCGCCACCCGCCGCATGGTGATCGCCTCGACGCCTCCCCGGTCGGCGACCCGGATCGCGGCCTGGAGGACGAGGGCTCTGCTGAGCGGTCGCGACGGTGGCGGCACTGCGGCTCCGGATGTGGTCGGGTTGACGTGCCTTACGACTGTAAGCCATTCTTACACCTGTAAGGCTGTTGGGAAGTCGAGAAAGGAGCGGGACATGCCGATGCCGAGGTGGTGGGGTCATGTGAACAAGAAGGTGTTCAACCCTCGTGCGATCGCCGCGGGCACCTGGCCGGTGATCGTGCACGTCGGCCGGGTGTCCGGCGCGACCTACCACACGCCGCTCGACGCGCACCAGGTGGCAGGGGGATATGTGTTCGTCCTGGTCTACGGCTCGAAGTGCGACTGGGTGCGCAACGTCATGGCGGCGGGAGGCGCACGCCTGACGGCCGCCGGCAAGGAGGTCGCCCTGACCGCCCCACGCCTGATCGACGCCGACGAGGCCTTCCAGGCCCTGCCCCCCGAGGCGCCCCGCCCGCCGAAGGTGTTCCGCATCACCGAGTTTCTCCGCATGGACCTGGCCTGAGGCATGCGGAGAATCCCGTCGGGCCGCTTGACACACATGCGCCATGGCGGGTGAATCCTGGAGGAAGGACGCGCCTTTCCCGCTCTTCCGCCCCGGCTGCGGGCCGGTTCAGTAGCCGCGGATCGTCTTGTTGTATTCGATGAGCTCCTTGGTGCTCATCTTGGACGTCTGGCGCCAGTAGAGCTCGGTCGCCTTGCCCGTGAGCTTCGCCGTCACGGGGTCGCCGCCCAGCAGCCCGACCGTCTTCTCCATGGCCTTGCCGACTTTCCTGGCCTCTTCCGCGTCCTTCTTCTTCACGCGCTTCTTCATACGCCCATGTTCGGCGTACCCGGCGTCGGCGTCAGGAGCACAAAGCCGTCACCCTGCGCATGACCTCCTCGCAGAAGCGGCCGACGTCGTCGGGGTCGTCGGTGAACTGTGACGGCTTGATGCAGAACGTCGTGTAACCCTCGGACATGCGTTGCGGGATGTGCTCCAGGGCCGCGGCCAGGGGAGCGCAGGAGGTGGCGTCGGGGAAGACGGCGCGGGTGCCGCCCGCCAGTTCCAGGCCGGGGCGGGCGGCGAGCAGGGCGTCGATGTCGGCGGCGGGCGGGTAGCCGAGCGGGTTGAAGCCGCTGCCCCAGCGGGTGACGCGGCGCAGCAGGTGCTCGCTGAGCCCGGCGCCGCCGAACCACAGGACGGGGCCTTCGGGGCGGTAGGCCTTGGGCTCGAAGTAGACCTCGTCGAAGCTGTAGAACTCGCCGTGGTAGGTGAGCGGCGACTCGCGCCACAGCAGTTCGAGGATCTCCAGCTGCTCGTCCAGCATGCGCCCGCGCCTGGCGAAGTCGACGCCGAGCGCGGCGTACTCGTCGCGGCTCCAGCTGACCGTCGGCAGCACGATGAGGCGGCCTTCGGCGAGCAGGTCGAGGGTGCCGAGCTCGCGGGCCAGCAGCAGCGGGTGGCGCAGCGGCGCGAGCACCGCGGCGGCGGCCAGGCGCAGCGTGCTGGTGACGGACGCGATCGAGGCGAGCAGCGTCAGCGGCGACGGCCAGGGCGTGAACGGGTCCTGGTTGCCGGGCAGCGCGTACTCGCGCGGATTGGCCATGCGCCCCTGCGCACCGGCGTCGGGGCCGAGTACGACGTGCTCGCTGACCATCACCGAGTCGAATCCCGCCTCCTCGGCCTGCCTCGCCCAGCGCACCAGGACGGGCAGGTCGCGCGCGGGGGTCATCGTCCAGTTCTCGGAGAGCACGAGTTGCATTCGAGGATTGTTCATACCCAAACGATAGGGCTGATATTGGCTCTTGCCAGCCTTTGTTTGGAACCATACGATCCGGGAACCGTTACGCGAGAGAGGCCAGCGCCATGATCGGTTCCAGAGCGCTCGTCGTCCTTCTGCTGGCCGCCGCCGCCACCGGCTGCGGCCTAGCCGACGAGCCTTCCGTCAGCCAGGGACCCGCGGGCACCATCAAGGTGGGCAGCGTCAGCTCGCTCAGCGGCCCCGTCACCTTCCCAGATTCCTCCGCCGCGGCCAAGGCCGTCTTCGACCGGGTCAACGAGCAGGGCGGCATCAACGGCCAGCGCATCGAATACCTGCTGGGCGACGACAAGGGCGACCCCGCCGCCGCGGCGCAGGCCGCCCGCGACGTGGTCACCAACCAGGGCGTGGTCGCACTCGTCGGCTCGGCCAGCCTGCTCGACTGCGCGGTCAACGCGCCGTTCTACGTGCAGTCCGGCATCGTGGCGATCCAGGGCACCGGCGTCGACCCCACCTGCTTCGAGTCCCCGGCCATCTCCCCGGTCAACACCGGCCCGTACCTCAATATGGCGATCAACATGTACTACGCCTCCGAGGTGCTCAAGCGCGACAAGGTCTGCCTGTTCCTCGCCATCCTCGGCAACACCAACGACGCCTACGGCGCGGCCGTGCAGAGCTGGAGCACCCTGACCGGCAAGAAGCTCGCCCTCGACGACCGCACGGTCAAGCCGGACTCCGACCCCACGCCGTTCGTCCTGCGCGCCCGCAACGCCGGATGCCAGGCCGTGCTCTACAACGGCACCGAGCCGATGGCCATCTCCTGGATGAAGGTGGTCAAGCAGCAGAACGTCACCGGCATCGACTGGCTGATGACCACCGCCCCCTACACCGACGCGGTCGCCAAGGCGCTGGGCGCCGACGGCGAGGGCACCTACGCCAACGCCGAGTTCGAGCCGTTCACCGACACGGCCTCGGCCGCGCTCAAGGACTGGCGCGAGCTGATGACGGCCAAGAACGTGCCGCTGACCTCCTTCGGCCAGGGCGGCTACCTCGCCGCCACGCACTTCGTCGACACGCTGAAGACCATCAAGGGCCCGATCACCCGGGCATCGGTCACCCAGGCGTTCAAAGCGCTCAAGCCCATCCAGAACCCGATGGCCGGAACCCCGTACGAGTTCGGCGACGCGCCCAAGCACCGCTCCAACAGCGCCGGGAAGATCGTCCAGCTGCGCGGCGGCACCTGGCAGGTGGTCACCCCCGACTGGGTGCGCTACCCCGGGACCCTGAACTGATGCTCCAGGGCCTGCTGTCCGGGCTGGCCGCGGGCGGCACGTTCGCCGCGCTCGGCCTCCTGCTCACCGCGATGTACCGGCTCACCGCGACGGTCAATCTGGCCGTCGCGGCGACCGGGGTCGCGGGGGTGTACGTGATGGCCGCGCTCACCGAGACCGGCGTGCCGTACGGCCTGGCCGCGCTCGCGGGCGTGGCGGCGGGCGCACTGCTGTCGGCGGCCTGCGGCGTGATCATGGTGCGCTGGTTCGCGGCCAGCGGGGCGCAACTGCGCACGGCGGTCTCGATCGCCCAGCTCATCGGCATCATCGCACTCGCCTACATCCTGTTCGGCGACACCCCGCGCGTCCTGGCCAACCCGGCGGGAGGCGCGGCGGCCGAACTGGCGGGCGTGGTGATCACCTGGGGCACCCCCGCCCTGCTGGCCATCGCCGCGCTCATCGGCGGCGGCACCCACCTGCTGCTCACCCGCACCCCCGCGGGAGTACGGCTGCGCGCGATGGCCGAGCGGCCCGTCACCACCGAACTGCTCGGCATCGGCACCCGCCTGCCGACCGTCGTGCTGTGGGCGGCGACCGGCGCGCTGGCCGCGCTCGTGCTGCTGCTGGTGGCGCCCGTGCGCTCCAGCGACATCCTCTCGCTGAGCATGCTCATCGTGCCCGCCTGCGCCGCCGCACTGGTCGGCGGGCTGTCGCGGCTGTCGGGCGCCCTGCTCGGCGGACTCGCGCTCGGCCTGCTCGAAGGCGTGCTCGCCGCCTCGGCGGCGGTACGCGAGTACCGGGACGCCGTGCCGTTCGCGGCGATCCTGATCATCCTGCTGTGGACCCGCCGCCGGGAGGTATGGGATGCGGCTCGCTAGCCGGGCGGGATCGGCCGTCACCGCCCTCCTGCTCATGTACGGCCTGGCCGCCGTGCTCCCCGCGTACTGGATCTTCCTGGCCACCTCGGCCGTCGTCTCGGCCGTGCTGCTGCAGAGTCTGGGCGTGGTCGCCGGCCGCGCCGGGCTGGTGACGTTGTGCCAGGCGGCGTTCGCGGCCATCGGCGCGTGGACGACCGCACAGCTCAATGTCTGGCAGGTGCCAGGCGGGCTGTATGTGTGGCTGCCGCTCGCCGGACTGGCCGCGGTGCCGTTCGGGCTGCTCATCGGGCTGCCCGCACTGCGCCTTCGCGGCGTGCACCTGGCGATCGTCACACTCGGCTTCGCCGCGACCGTCGACGTGGTGCTGGCCGCCTCCTCCTTTCCGGGAGTCGCCCAGGGCATCACGGTCGGGCGACCGGCCGGGCTGGGGTCGGAGCGGCAGTACTTTCTGTTCTGCTGCGTGGTGTTCGCCGTGGTCGCCGTCGGGCTCGCGCTGCTGAGCCGTACCCGGATGGGCGCCTCGTGGCGGGTGCTGCGTGAGTCCGAGCGGGCCACCGCCGCCGCCGGGACGGGCGTGCCCGGGGCCAAGCTCAGCGCGTTCGCGGTCAGCGCCTTCGTGGCCGGGCTGTCGGGCGCGCTGCTGGCCGGGCAGCTGTCCATGGTGCTGGCGCGCAACTTCGACCCGGGGCAGTCGCTCGTCGCCTTCGCGGTGGCGGTCATGGCGGGCGCCCATCATGCCGAGGGCGCGCTCATCGGCGGGGCGCTCGGCGTGCTGGTCTCGGAGCTGCTGCGGCGGTTCGGCATTCCGCAGCAGTGGGCGAACGTGGTGTTCGCCGCGGGCGCCATCCAGGCCTTCACCCAGGGGTCAGGCATCAGCGACGGGATACGCGCCGGGCTGCGCCGTACCCCGTTGCGCCGGTGGCGGGCACGCCTGCTCGACGCGCCCGCCACCGCCGCGGTCGCGGAGGAGCCGCCCGCGCGGGCGACGGCCCCGGCCGAAGGGCCGCCCGCCTTGCGGGTGGAGGGCCTGGGCGTACGGTTCGGGCAGGTCGTCGCGGTCAAGGGTGCCGGGCTTGAGGTCGCGCCTGGCGTCGTGCACGGCCTGGTCGGGCCGAACGGCGCGGGCAAGTCCTCGCTGGTCGACGCCATCACCGGGTTCGTCGTGTGCGAAGGCGTCGTGGAGCTGGCGGGACAGGACCTCACCGCCGACCCGGCGCACCGGCGCGCACAGGCGGGCCTGCGCCGTACCTTCCAGCAGGACCGGGTGCCCACCTCGCTGACCGTGGCCGAGTACCTGCGCTTCGTCTCGCGCCGCAGGCTCACCCCCGGCGAGCTGGCCGAGGCGCTCGACGGCCTGGTCGAGGTACGGCCGGGGCATGCGGTCGCCGAGCTCGACGTCGGGACGCGCCGCCTGCTGGAGGTCGCGGGCGCGTTGCTGGCCAGGCCCGTGCTCGCCGTGCTCGACGAGCCCGCCGCCGGGCTCGGCCACACCGAGTCCGAACGGCTCGGCGTCTGGCTGAGGCAGGCGCCCGCCAGGTTCGGCGCGGCCGTGCTGCTCATCGAGCACGACCTGGACCTGGTACGGGCCACGTGCGAGCGCGTGACCGTGCTCGACTTCGGCGAGGTCATCGCCGAGGGGTCGCCCGCCGAGGTGTTCGCCGATCCACGGGTGCTGCGCGCCTACCTGGGCCAGGAGGTGGCCGCATGACGCTCGTGCTGGAGGAGGTGACGGTGGCGCGCGGCGCGCAGCCGGTCGTCAGGGACGTCACCCTGCATGCCCGCCGAGGCGAGGTGACCGTGCTGCTCGGCCCGAACGGCGCGGGCAAGACGACCCTGCTGGAGGCGGTCTCCGGCGTCCTGCCCACCCGCAAGGGCCGCATCATGCTCGGCGAGCACGACCTGACCGGCCGCCCCCGCACCCGCAGGGCCGGGCTCGGCCTGGCCCACGTGGAGCAGGGCCGTACCGTCTTCGCCACGCTCACCACCGCCGAGAACCTCGCCCTGGCGGGAGACACCGCACGCGCCCTCGACCTCTTCCCGGAGCTGGAGCCCCGGCTGGGCGTGCGGGCCGGGCTGCTGTCGGGCGGCGAGCAGCAGATGGTGGTACTCGCCCGTGCGATCCTGCGCGAGCCGTCGGCCCTGCTGCTGGACGAGATGTCGCTGGGCCTGGCCCCCGTCGTGGTCAGCAGGCTGCTGCCGGTCATCAGGGGCCTGGCCGACGCCGGGTGCGCGGTGCTGCTGGTCGAGCAGTTCGCACACGCGGCGCTGCGGCTGGCCGACGCCGCCTACGTGCTCTCGCACGGCAGCCTCACCTACGGCGGCGATCCCGAGCCGCTGCGCACCGACGACTCCGCGCTGCGGCGCGCCTACCTGGGAGCCGACACCGATGCCGAACGCTGACCTGGTCCTGACCGGCGCCCGCGTCCTGACCATGGACCCGGCCCTGCCGCGGGCGAGCACCGTGGCCGTGCGCGACGGCGTGATCGTGCACGTCGGCGACGACGCCGGCGGCTGGAGCGCGGCCGAGGTCGTCGAGCTGGGCGGGCGCGTCCTGCTGCCCGGTATCAACGACTCCCACATCCACGCCGTCGGCTACGGCCTGCACCGCCCGCCGTTCTGCCTCGACGTCTCCCGCGACTCGATCGCGGCCGTGGCCGCCGAGGTCGCCGACGCCGTACGGCGGGCACGGCCGGGCCAGTGGATCAGGGGCATCGGCTGGCACCCCGGCCGGATGGCCGAATGCCTGGCCGACCCCGCACGTGTGCCCGAGGCCGCCGATCTGGACGCCGTCGCGCCCGACCATCCCGTACTGCTGCAGGACTACTCGGGCCATGCCGTCTGGGCCAACACCGTGGCCCTCCGGCTGGCGGGCGCGGACACCGCCGTCGGCGTCCTGCACCACGGCGACCAGGCACGCGTCCAGCGTGCGGTGCCTCCCCCCGAGGGCGGCATGATCGCGGTCGTCCGCGACGTGCTGGCCGAGCTGCACGGACTGGGCATCACCAGCCTCACCGAACCCGGCCTTGGCCCCGGCGGGCGCGAGACGTTCGCCGGAGGCATGGGCGAGTCGGCGCTGGCCGCATACGCCGAGCTGGCCAGGACGGGCGAGCTGGCCGCACGGGTCAGTGTGCTCGGCCTGCCCAGTGCCATGTCGGGCGCATCGGCCGACGACACCAGGGCCTGGCTCGCCGATCGGCCGGACCTGTCCGGCATCTCGCCCAGGGTGCTGCGGCTGCTGGGCGTCAAGGTGTTCGCCGACGGCATCCCGCCTTCGGAGACGGCCTGGATGCGCGAGCCGTACCCCTCGGGCGGGCACGGCGCGCTGTGCACGCACGGCGCGAGCACGGGCGAGCGGGTGTCGGAGCTGACGGAGATCGTCAGGCTCGTGCACGAGGCCGGGCTGCAACTCGGTGTGCACGTCGTCGGCAGCCAGGGCATCGACACGGTCGCCGAGACGCTGGCCCTGGCCCAGCAGGCCCATCCCAGGCACGACGCCAGGCACTACGTCATCCACGGGCAGTTCGCCTCGGCTTCGGCGCTGGCGACGCTGGCGCGGCTCGGCTGCGGGATCAACCTGCAGCCGGTGCTGCAGGCCATGGAGTCCGACACCACGCGCGAGCTGTTCGGCGAGGCGATGATGCGCGCGGAATGGCCCGCCCGTTCGGCGGTGGCGGCGGGTGTCGTCACCGCGTGCAGTTCGGACGCGCCGGTCACCCCGCCCGACTGGCGTGCGGGCGTGGCCGCGCTGGTCGCGCGCGAGGGGGAGGGGCTCGGCCTGGAGGAGGCGCTGCGGACCTACACCACGGCCGCGGCCTGGCAGGACCACGCCGACGACTGGAAGGGCTCGATCACCCCGGGCAAGGTGGCCGACCTGTGTGTCAGCGCCGCCACCAGCCCGCACGAGCTCACCCGGGCGCCGATCGACCTGACCGTCTTCGACGGCAGGGTGGTGTACGAAAGCTGACCGCTCAGGCCCGAATACGATGGGTGACCATGACAGGACACCACACGCTGCGCCAGACCGAGGAGGCCGTCGGGGAGCGCCTCGGCGGCCTCAACCTCGACTTCGAGGCCATGTGGGCGGTGTCGAACATCTATCGCGCCTCCTCCGCCATCCGCAACCACCTGGAGCAGACCGTCCTGCGTGACACCGGGCTGACCTGGACCGGGTTCGTGGTGATGTGGGTGGTCTGGATCTGGGGCGAGAGCGAGACCAGGCACGTGGCCGAGGAGGCGGGCATCTCCAAGGCCACCCTCACCGGCGTGGTGCGCACCCTGGAGTCCTACCGTCACCTGCAGCGCAGCCCGCATCCCGGCGACCGCCGTCGCGTCATGCTCGCCCTGACCCCGACCGGCGAGCGGCTGATGCGCGAGCTGTTCCCCGAGTTCAACCGGCAGGAGGCCTACGTGGTCAAGAACCTCGACGGCTCCAGCCGCCGTGACCTGGCCACCTCCCTGCGCACGATCCTGGAGCATCTCGAACGCGCCTAGAAACGCCTGGAAACCCCTGGAGACCCGGTGCCGGGGGATACGGTGGTGCCCCATGAAAGCGCTCCCGTTGCTCCCCTCGCGTGCCTTTCCTCCCTTGCTCGTCGTCGCCCTGGTGGCCGGGTGCGGCGCGGCGGTCGGCCAGGTCGTGCCCGGCGTCCCCGCGGCCGCCCCCGCGGTCGCCGCCTCGCCGACCCCGACGACCGGCCCTTCGGCCGTGACGCCCGCCGCGCCCGAGCCCGATGTGCGCATCCCCGCCTCCCCGGCCAAGCTCGCCGCCGCGCTGACCAGGACGACGACCGCACTGTACGCGGGGATCGACGCCTGGCGGGCGAGCAAGCGGGCCAGACCGCCGCAGGAGCTGGTCCTGCTCGCCCTGCACCACCAGCGCATCTACCGCACGCTCGCCCGCGACAGCGCGCTCACCGCCTCCGTGCTGCGCAGGCTGCCCCGTGCGGTAGCGGCCGAGGCGCGGGCCAACAGCACGGCGGTCGGCAGGCTGCTGGCCATGGCCCATCCGATCACGGCCGCACAGCGACGGAAGATCCGCCTGGTGCCGCCGCTGCCCGCCGCCGAGCTGCGTGGTCACATGGTGCGGGCCGAACGGCGTTTCGGCGTCGAGTGGGAGGTGCTGGCGGCGATCATGCTGGTCGAGACCAAGTTCGGTCGCATCACCTCCTCCAGCTCCACCGGGGCGCAGGGCCCGATGCAGTTCATGCCCGGCACCTGGAAGGCCTACGGCATGGGAGGCGACGTGCACGACGCCCGTGACGCCATCGCCGCCGCGGCCAACTACCTCAAGGCGACCGGCGCGCCCAAGAACTACCGCCGTGCCGTGTTCGCCTACAACCACGACACCAGGTACGTCGACGCCGTGCTGACGCATGCCGACCAGATCAGGCGTGATCCGCGTAGCTTCTACGCCTACTACAACTGGCAGGTGTTCGTGCTGTCGGGCAAGGGCACGGCGGCCGAGGACGTACGCCTCACCGGTCCCTGAGCCCCGCCGCGGCGACGGCCGGGGGAGGGGAGGCGCGGGAGCGGTCGGCGGCGAGCGCGGCCAGGCAGGCGGCGGCGGCCACGGCCGCGCAGGTGAGCGCGGCCTGCCAGTACCCCGCGTGCAGGTAGATGCTGGACACGGCCGAGATGCAGATGGCCGCGCCGACCCGCTGCGACATCTGCAGGATGCCTCCCGCGACCCCGGCGGCCTCGGCGGGCGCGTGCGCGAGGATCGAGGCCTGCAGCGGCGCGACGACGAACCCGGAGGCGACGCCCGTACCGGCCGCGCACAGCGCCAGCAGCACGGGCAGGTGAGCACCCGGCGCGAGCAGGGCGACGAGCGTCCCGGCCAGCATGGTGGCCACCAGTAGGGCCAGGCCCAGCGTGATGGCCCGGCGGCCGAGCCTGCGGGCCAGCCGCCACGACAGCGCCGAGCTCGTCGCCATCGTCACCGCCGAAGGCAGCGCGACCGCAGCCGCCCCCAGGGCCGACAATCCCAGCCCTTCCTGTACGAACATGGTCAGCGCCAGCGAGTTGGCCAGCCCCGCCCCGAAGTACCCCATCGCCACCAGCACACCGGTCACGAACGGCGGCGAGCGCAGCAACGCCGGATGCACCAGCGGCAGCCGCCCCGACCGCGCGTAGCGCCGCTGCCAGCGCAGGAACGCCACGGCGGGCACGAGGGCGAGCGGCGCCCACACCAGCCCGCCGGGCAGCGCGAACGGCACCATGAGGCACAACGTCAGCGCCGCCGTCAGCGCCAGCCCGACCGGGTCGAGATCGGCCGAGCCGCTGCGCCCGCGCGCGGGCGGCAGGAAACGCGCGGCGAGCACCAGCGCGGCCAGCCCGAACGGCACCGCGAGCAGGAACGTCAGCCGCCACCCCGCGTCCGGCCCGGCGAGGGCGATCACCGCACCGCCGACCGGTGGCCCGAGCGCGAAGGCCACACCGCCCGTGACGGCGTACAGGCCGAGCGCCCGCGTCCTGGCGTGCCCGGTGAAGGCGTCCTGCATCGTGCCGATCATCTGGGCGTTGACGAGCCCGCCGCCGAGCCCCTGGAGCAGGCGCGCGGCCACCAGCGGCCAGGGACCGGGCGCGGCCCCCGCCAGCACCGCCCCGACCGTGAACAGCGCCATCCCGGCCAGGAAGTACGGCCTGCGCCCGCGGACGTCGCCGAGGCGTCCGCCGGGCACGAGCGCGAGCCCGAAGGCGAGGGAGTACCCGGCGACCATCCACTGCACGTGGGCCGGGCCCGCGTGCAGCGAGGCGCGCACGGAGGGCAGGACGAGGTTGAGCACGGAGTTGTCGAGCAGCGTGGTGAACCCGCCCGCGACGCAGACCAGGAGCACGCGGCGCCCGGCCGCGTCGAACGAGGTGCTCACGGCCGTGATCCGGACAGTGGCCAGGTGGCGGGAAAGGTGGACATCTGGGGGCTGGTGATGATGCTCACGGGATATATCCTATTGTTCCTACCTGAATATAGGGTGATTGGAGGAAGGTTCCCGCCAGGGACGACCCCGCAGCCATGCCGTACCGAAGGAGTGTGCCGAAACGATGAGTGATCACCGCACCCTGCTGCTCGCCGTCGACCTGGACGGCGACGGCGCCCATCCGGCCGCGTGGCGCCGTGCGGGCCGAGCGCCCGGCGAGGTCCTGACCTCGACCGCGTTACGCGCCGCCGTGGGCACGGCGCAGGCCGCAGGCTTCACACTGGCCACCTTCACCGACAGCCCGCTGCCGCCGAGCCGTGCGCTGGACGCGGCCGGACGGCTGGAAGCGGGCACCAGGGCGGCTTACTCGGCGCCGCTGACCGACCGCATCGGCCTGGCGCCCACCCTGCACACGACCACCACCGAGCCCTTCCACGTGGCCACCCAGCTGGCCAGCCTCGACCACCTCAGCAAGGGCCGCGCCGCCTGGGTGGTCGGCGCGACCCGCGACGCCGACGACCTGGCGACCATCGGGGCCGAAGGGCTCACCGAGGAGGCGGCGCGCGGCGAGGCGGCCGACGCCGTCGAGGTGGCCAGGCTGCTGTGGGACTCCTGGCAGGACGACGCCGTGATCAAGGACGCCGACAGCGGCCGCTACCTCGACGCCGACCGCGTGCACCACGTGGACTTCGTCGGCGCCACCTTCTCGGTCAAGGGCCCGCTCATCACCCCGCGCCCGCCGCAGGGCCAGATCGTGGTGCTGGCGCCGGCCGCCCTGGAGATCGACGCACGCGCCGACGTCGTGCTCATCGCCGAGCCGGACCCGCAGGCCCTCGCGATCCGCGCCGAGCAGGCCAGGAACGCGGGCGCGCCGCTCGCCTTCGCCGAGATCGAGGTCGTGCTCGACGCAGGCGAGCCCGGCGCCGCGCGCCTGGCCGACCTGGACGCCGCCACCCCGTGGCCCGACACCGGCCGCACCAGGTACGCCGGGGACCCGGCCGGGCTCGTCGACCTGCTGCGCTCCCTCGCGGGCGCCGTCGACGGGGTACGCCTGCACCCGGCCGTGCTCGCCGTCGACCTGCCGGTGCTCGCCGAGCAGGTGCTGCCCGCGCTCGTCTCGGCCGGGCTGTTCCGGGCGCCCGAGCCCGGCGACACGCTGCGTACCTCGCTCGGCCTGTCCCACCCCGCCAACCGCTTCGCCGCCGCGGCGAGCACGACCGCGTGAGGTGAGCATGACCACCACGACACCCGAAGGCCCCGCGGGCGCGCCCTACGACCCGAACGCCCAGGTCCACCTCGGCGTCTTCTACACCGGGGTCGGCCCGCAACTCATCTGGACCGACCCGGACAGCGCGCCGCACGTGGCCGTCGAGACCTTCGTCGACCTGGTACGCCTGCTGGAGCGCGGGCTGTTCGACGCCTTCTTCCTCGGCGAGGGCCTGCGCGTGCGGGAGAACCGCGGTCGCGTCTACGACCTCGACGTCGCGGGCAGGCCCGACGCGATCACCCAGCTGGCCGCGCTGGCCGCAGTGACCGAGCGCATCGGCCTGGTCGCCACCCAGAACACCACCTACAACTTCCCCGCCGACCTCGCCCGCCGCCTGGCCAGCCTCGACCTGCTGTCCGGCGGCAGGGCCGGATGGAACGTCGTCACCACCGACAACGCCTGGACGGGCGAGAACTTCCGCCACGGCGGCTGGCTCGCACACGAACGCCGCTACGAGCGCGCCACCCAGTTCGTGGAGACGGCCAAGCGACTGTGGGCCTCCTGGGAGCCCGAGGCCGTCGCCGCGACCGTCACGGCCAAGTCGTGGGCACGCCCCGGCGCGATCCACGACGTCGACCTGGACACCGACCTGGTACGGCTGCGCGCGCGGGCCACCGTGCCCGCCGGTGGGCAGGGCAGGCCCGTGCTGTTCCAGGCGGGCGACTCCGACGGCGGGCGCGAGCTCGCGGCCAGGCATGCCGACGTCGTGTTCTCGGCCAACACCGACTACGACAGTGCGGTCGCCTACGCCGCAGACCTGCGGGTCAGGCTGGCGCGCAACGGGCGTTCGGCCGACTCCCTGCGCATCCTGCCCGGCGCCTCCGTCGTCCTCGGCGACACGCCGCAGGAGGCACGCGAACGCGCCGAGTGGGTACGCGACCAGCAGATCTCACCCGCCAGGGCGCTCGCCTTCCTTGAGCAGTACTGGGACACCGACCTGTCGGCCTACGACCCGCACGGGCCGCTGCCCGACATCGAGCCGGGCGAAGGCGAGCTCGACCCCTCGCGCGGCACCATCCCCATCGCCCAGCGCACCGGCAAGCTCGCCCGCGTCGCCCAGTGGCGCGAGCAGGCCGAGGCGGAGAACCTGTCGATCGTCCAGCTCGTGCGCAAGGTGACGCCGCAGCACAAGACGTTCGTCGGCACCCCGTCGCAGATCGCCGACGAGTGGGTGCGTTTCGTACGCGACCGGGCGGTCGACGGGTTCAACATCACACCGCACCTGGTGCCGTCGTCGCTGCGGGACATCGTCGACAAGCTGGTGCCCGAACTGCAGGAGCGCGGCGCCTACCGCACCGCGTACGAGGGCACGACGCTGCGCGAGCACCTGGCCCTGCCACCGGTGCCCGCCCTCTGAGGGACCGCGCGGCGCGCCCCCGGTCGGACGGGGACGCGCCGCGCCACCCGGTGGCAACGACGCGTCGCATTTACCCGGTGGCCAGGACGCAGAACTCGTTGCCGTCGGGGTCGAGCATCTCCACGCGTCCGCCGCCGCCCTGGCCGGTGCGCTCGGCGCCCAGGGTGATCAGGCGTTCGACCTCCGCCTCCTGGCCGCCGGGCCGTACGGGGGCCAGGTCGAAGTGCAGGCGGTTGCGGCCGAGCTTCGGCGCCACGGGAGGGCCGCCCCACGTGATCTTGGGACCGCCGTGCGGCGAACGGATCGCGGTCTCCTCGTCCTGGTCCCAGACCAGCGGCCAGCCGAGCGCCTCGCTCCAGAAGTAGCCGACGGCCTGCGTGCCGTCGCTGGCCAGCGCCCCGAGGAATCCGCACTCGGCCAGGAACCTGTTGCCCGGCTCGAGCACGCAGAACTCGTTGCCCTCGGGATCGGCCAGCACCACGTGCGTCGCCTCCGGCCCCTGGCCGATGTCGAGATGGCGCCCGCCGAGGTCGAGCGCCCTGGCCACGGTCGTGGCCTGGTCGTCGAGGGAGGCGCTGGTCAGGTCGAAGTGCGCCTGGTTGGGCCCGGCCTTCTCCGCCGGACTCGGCAGGAACCGCAGCAGGAATCCCGTGTCGTCGCCGGGCTCCAGCGTGACGCCGTCGTGCGGGTCGCCGACCGGCTCCCAGCCGAGCACCCCCGCCCAGAACCGCCCGAGTGCGACGGGATCACCGGCATGGAAACAGAGCGCGACGAGTTGGACAGCCATCTCGCGCCTCCTCTCGGCAGAGTGCGGCAGCGCAGGCAGAGCACGTCCCCCGACGCATGACGCAGGCCACGCTAGCCCGCCGCGCGACCCCGGCGCCAACCCATTTCCCGCCGCCCTCCAGGTGTCCGCTGCCGGACAGCCGAAGTCATTGACTCGTTCCAAAGGCTGCATCGAGCATCGTGTGAGTCGCCGTCGGCCCCGCTTTCCGTGCGCTTTCCGTGCGCGAGTACCAACGAGAGGAAAGTCATGTCGGATCTCTCCCCGACCACTGCCGTGCTGCCCAAGGGCTGGCAGGCTTTCGTCGCCACACCCGACGAGAACACCGCCAAGGTGGTGGCGAAAGCGCTGCAGGAGATGGAGCAGACCGACGCGCTCGCCAGCCTCACGCTCATCGCCGAGACCCTGGCCAAGCGCACGGCGGGCGAACGCAGCTCGATGTCCAGGCTCGTCGTCTCCAGGCTCATGGGCGACCTCGCCCGAGGCTTCGTGAAGTCCACCGCCGCCGTACGGCTGGCGCACCCGACGGGGGAGATGCCCAAGCAGACGCCGCCCAGGCAGAGCGAGAGCATCCTGCACACGCTCGACCTGCTGCCGCCCAAGACGATCAAGCGGCTGGAGCCGGAGACGCCGGGCGGGCGCAGCAGGACGAAGTTCGAGGGGCTCGACCTCGCCGCCGCGGGCAAGGTCACCTTCGACCTGGTCGAGCTGGAGCGGCGCACCGACGACGAGTTCGACGCCACCTCGGTCGGCCACCTGCTGGCCGTACTTGAGCTGCTCGACGTCATCGGCGCCAAGCCCGCCTACTCCATCGGCCGCCGCGTCGAACTCGCGCCCACGGTGAAGGGCACCACGCAGGAGCACCTCGTCGAGCAGATCGGCTTTCGCGCGGCCAAGACCCAGCGACTGGAGAAGACGGGCCTGTCGACCAGCAACCAGCTCGCGGCCACGTACTGGCGTACCAACTTCCGTGACACGTTACAGAGCTTCGTGGACAAGCTGGAGCTGAGCGGGAAGCCGGAGAAGGGCGACCGGCTGGTCAACAGCCCGAGGGTGCTGCGCAAGCTGGAGATGCTGGTCGGCAAGGACGTCGTGGACCGGCTCAAGATCAGGCCGCTCGTCGGCACGTCGGGCGTCAGCGTGCTCATGGGCACCGACAGGTTCACCACGATCATGTGGGACGTCATCCTGGAGGAGCTCGGCGCGACGCCCTCGGCGTACCAGCTGTACGAGCTCATGGACAGCGGCAAGAAGGCGCCGGAGACCGACTTCACCGTCGACGCGCGGGCCGACTTCGTGGCGCTCATCACCTGCAGTCCGTTCTCGCGGCTGCAGGAGCTCGCACGCGGCAAGGGCGAGCTCGCGCCCGTGTGCGCCATGCTCGAACACCTCGTGCTCGGCCTCGCCGACGAGCTCGGCCCCAGCCGCTTCGACACGCTGACCGCCAACGCCCTGGGGTCGATGCGCAGCCTGCTCGACATCGTCGTGGACAACGGCGACAGCCCCTCGGTGGCCATGCGCGCGGTCGACCTCATGGTGGACGAGATCGGCATCGTGGTCGCGGCGGCCACCAACTACACCTGGACCGACTACCGCACGACCATGCGCCAGGTGCTGCTGGAGCGGGCGCCGAGCATCGAGCCGCTGATCGACAAGGAGATCCAGCTCGACAGCCACCTCATGTCCAGCGGCATGGACTCCCTCGGCACCGCCCTGTGGATCGCGCTGTCCTCGCGCGGCCACGACCAGGTCACCCGGCCGACCGAGAAGATCGACTACTTCGAGACCGGGCTGCTGCTCGGCAAGCTCAAGAAGGGCCAGACCTCGTCGCCGCGCGAGGACGTCCTCATCGCCGCGCTGAACCCCAGCACGCCCGTCGAGGCGCCGTCGGCGGGCAAGCTGGTCTCCGACGTCCTTGAGGCGCTGAAGGTCGAACGGACCGACGACCAGCCGTTCGCGCTGATCCTCGACACCACGATCGAGGTCGGGGCCAGGTCCGAAGGCGGCAGGACCCAGCTCGACGTCGTGCTCGGCGGACTGAAGGGGGCGATCGCCGACGGCTCGCTGGAGGTCTTCCTGTGCAAGAGCTTCCAGAAGTACGCCTCGTTCGGCACCGGCAAGGTCGCGGCGGGCGACCTCACGATGCTCTCCCAGAAGGGCAACCTCGCCTCCGCCTTCGCCCGCGCCGAGGCGCTGCTGCAGGACCTCGCCCTCGACCTGGCCCACCACGACGAGGCCCAACTCGTCGTGCACATGCTCAGGCACGGCCACCGCGACGAGCTGAACCTCATGCGCAGCGCCGCGCGCAACGCCAAGTTCGTCGACGAGTTCTGCTGGCCCGTCGACCGCGAGAACCCGCGTCTGGGCACCGCCTATGTCGACGGCATTCCGCTGCTGCTGCGCGGGACGCTCACCGGCACGGTCGACGACCTGTTCAAGACCCTGGTCACGATCGACAGGCGCGACAGCTTCTCCTTCCTGCGCACCTCGTACGTCGGGGGCATTCCCGGGCCGTTCGTACGCATCAACACCGGGCACGAGGCGAAGGAGGCGATGGTCGAGTACTTCTACGCCTTCGGCCACCTGTCGTCCGGGATTCCGCCCGGTGCGACCGAGCCCGGCAAGACGCCCGTCGACCTGGGCTCGCTGTCCCTCGACGCGGTGCGGGAGCACCTGGAGGCGCTCAGCCTGGTCCTGGACAAGGACGACGCCACGCTGGCGCGTTACCGCGACAACATCGTCGCCTCCTACTGCTCCTTCGCCGTGCAGAACCTGCGTCCCAAGGGCACCGCCGTACCCCTGCTCGTGTCGTTCTTCGGCAGGCCGGCCGGGCGCGTGACGATCGAGACGCAGCGTTACCTGGCCAACGAGCTGTACTCGCTGGTGCTGAGCAGGGACATCGCCTCCGACACCGACACGCTCAAGGCGTTGAACCGGGCGGCGGTCGTGCTGCCCGGGTGGGCGTTCAAGGGGATCGCCGGGAAGTTGAAGCTGACCAGGATCGGGGACTCGGAGGAGGCCGTGCGGTTGCGGGAGTTGGTGAATCGGGCGATGGATCTTTGATCGGGTGAGGGGCCCGGGTGCTGTGGGGGGTGCCCGGGGGCTCGCCGGATGGGGGTGTTCGTGATTTGTCGGGATTTATGGGGATATGTGCGTCTTAGTAGTCGTTCTGGGTGATGACGGCGTCAGGGAAGCGTTCCTGGGCGATCTTGGCGTGGGCGGGGCACGACGGTTCGGGCTGGGTGGTGCCCGGCAGTTCGACGAGCATGCGGTGCAGGGCGTCGTTCGTGCACGGCTCGTCGTCCTCGATCTCGGCCGCCCAGCGTCCGCCGTACTCGCCCCTGATCAGCTCGCACACCGTGCCGAACCGGGTGGCCTTGTCGGCGAAGGCGCGTGCCTTCTCCAGAGCGTCGCGCATGTCGCCCAGGTGCCTGCGGGCCGCCGGGTGCAGCAGGCGGTCCTCGTCCGCCGCCATCGCGGCGACCTCGCGCTGCAGGTCGGTCACCGCCTCGACCAGCTCCATCAGGTACAGCCCGGCATCGCCCGAACGCTCGATCGCCTCATAGGCGTCCTCGCGCCGCCTGCCGGGCTCGGCCGGTCTGGCAACGGGCCCGATCCGCCCAGGTACGGCCAGCCTGCGCGACTGCAACGCCAGAGCCGGGCCGAACAGCAGCGGCCGTACCCCATCGGCGTCCGCCTCGCCGGTCGCCACCCGCTCGCCGGGCCCGGCCGGGAGTCCCGCCTCGTTCAGCGGCAGCCGTACCAGGCGAGCGACCACCGCCCAGCCGTCCGCGTCGGCCGGGTCGTGCCCGGGCTCGATCTCCTCCACGTCGATCACCACAGGCGACCCGTCGGGCAACGCCTCCGCTACCGCGACCAACTCCCCGACACTGCCGACGACACATCGCTGCCCATGCTCCACGACGGCCATCATCGCACCCACCCGACCTGCCGGGTCGCGCCGGGCAGGGGTCCGGCGACGTCGAGAGGCGCCGAATACCGCCATTCTTGCCCGCCCTTCTGCCAACTGCGGCCGCACGGCCCGTCGCGTGGCCTCTGGATCGCTAGATTCCGTCCCGGGACGCGGGAACGTGGATGAAGCGGCCAGAGCGGAACACCGACGACCGGCCGTCACGACCGGTCGCCTCCGCCTGACTCGCCCGCATCCCCTCGCGGGACGATGGCGCGTCGCCCCGCACCCCACCGGTCGCCGCCCCACCCGGACGGCAACCGGAGAACCGGTGCCCCTGCCCGTCACGCGAGACGGGCAGGGAGCACCGCCCCGAGCTCACGCCCGTGGACGTGCCCGTTACCTTTTGCTCGTCCCTGATGAGAGTCGGGGAGCCAGATCACCCGGCCCGGCTTGACTGAGCGCCCCTGTCGTTTGGATGATCCGGGGGTGTCACCGGGCCTGGTGGCGTCGGTGGCGCGCGCTAGCCTGTCGCGTATGTCCGAGGTCTTGGAGCGTGTTCTCGACGGAGGCTCGCTCGCCGGTCTCGGTCCTGGTCAGCGACGTGAGGTGGCCCGGGAGCTGCCCGCGCACCTGGCCGCGTGTGAGGGCTTCCCCGCCGGAGGCCGCGACCTGGACCTCGTCCCCCGCTACCGGCTGGCGGGCGCGGCCTGCATGGGCGGCGCGGGGCAAGTGGCGGCCTGGCTCGCCCGGCGCGAGCTGCGTCCCGCCGACCCCGAGGCCGACGCCGCCCGCCTGGTCGCCGTGCTCGGGGACCGCCCGCCGCAGTGGCTGCACGACCTGACCGAGCACCTGGTACGGCGGCTGCGGCCCGGCAGGGGATCGGTCGGGCGGCGTTCGGAGGAACTCGGCGGCTGGCATCTGGTGGCGGCGCTGGTGGCCGATCTCGGCGTGCGTCCGCCGGACGACGACGCGTTCGTGGCCGGATGGGTGGTGCGCACCACGATGCGCCAGCGGCTGAGCGGCGGGCGGCCCGTGCTCGACGACGACCGGCTGCTGGATGTGATGGTGACGCGCTTGTTCCTGGCGCAGGGCGTCGGCGAGGTGCTCGACCGCAACGAGGGCTGGGCGGGCGTGCACACGATCACCGGTGAGCTGATCATCCTGGCCGGGACCGGGCGCGTGTCGCGGGCCCAACTGCTCGCCGGATGCGTGCGCCGCTTCCTCACCGGGGTGGACGCGGCGGGGAGTGCAGGGTTCGTCCGGCTGTGGAGGGGACTGCGGCCCGAGGTGGGGGAGATCCCGGTGACGGCGTTCGTCAGGATGCTGGGCGCGGCCGCCTCACCCGTGGTGGATCTCGCCGTCGAGGAGCTGGAGCGCTCCGGCATCGGCGACGAGCTGTTCGGCGAGGCGGTCTCGGCCCTGGCGTACCGGATGGAGAGCAGGCATGTGGAGAGCGCCGTGCGGTGGGCCGGGGGTGCGCCGGTCGGGCGTGGGGCGCTCGCGCTGCCGGGACTGGCCGGGGCGTTCGCGGTGCGGGCGCCCGGCCTGAGGGAACGGGCCGTGCGGGTGGCGATCAGGCTGGCCCCGCACGCGCCGCAGCCTGCGCGAGACGTCGTGCTCGCGGCGGCGGCGGACCTGCCCGCCGGGTTGAGGGCACAGGTGGTCGCGGCGTACGGGGGCGCTCGGGCCACCCGAACGCCACAGGACGTTCAGGCCACCGGGGCGGGCGGAGCCGGGTAGCCCGCCGCCAGGGCGAGCGCCGCCGCCTCGCCGCGGGAGGCGGCGTTGAGCTTTCTGAGCAGCCGGGCGACGTGGAACTTCACCGTGTGCTCGCTGATGTGCAGCCGGTCGGCGATCAGCCGGTTGCGATGCCCCTGCACCAGATGTTGCAGCACCTGCAGCTCACGCGGGTTGAGGCCGCTCAGCACGCCGGAGTGCGGCATCGGTTTGGCCGCGCCGACGAGCGGCAGCCGTACGGTCACCGAGGTGCCCCAGGCGGGCACGGAGTCCACCTCGAGCGTGCCGCCCAGTGCGGCGATGCGCTCCTTGAGCCGATGGACGGCCAGCGCCTCCGGTGCCAGCAGGCCGGGCCCGTCGTCACGCACCGAGGCGTGCAGCTCGTCGCCCGACACCTCCCAGCCGACGCGTACCCGGCTGACCCCGCCCTGCTCCATCGTGGCCAGCACGACGCCGCGCACGACCGTGCGGATCGTGCGCGCCACACCGGAGGGCAGCAGCCGATCGGGCGCACCGGCCCCGGCGTACTCCAGGACCAGGTCGCTGTAGCGGGAGAACGTGCCGAGCATCTCGCGCAGCCTGCCGAACGCCTCGGCGAACGTCTCCTCGTCCGGCAGGTGCTCGTCGCCGTGCGCGCCCCTGGTCTCGATGAGCGCCGAGACGGCCATGTCGACGGCGATACGCCTGGCGCTCGCGTCGTCGAGGGAACGGGCGCGCAGCACGCCGAGCAGGCCGGTGAGCCCGGCGGCATGCCGTTCGGTCAGCTCGCCCGTGACGCGCAGGCGTTCGCCTCCGGCGCGCAGGGCGTCGTTCATGTCCACGGGCACGGCCTGGGGGAGCAGGTCGACCACGCGGATGGTCGCCAGCTCCCACAGCCGCTCCACCAGCTCAAGCACCGCGGCGCCCGGCGCGGGCGCGTCGTGCGCGACGACGGCGAGCAGCGCACCGGCCGAACCCTTCGGCACCGAGGCCACGGCCAGGACCGTGCGCTGCCCACCGGCCAGCGCGGCCGTGCCGTACCAGGGCCTGCCGACGTCCACCTGGGCCGACAGCGCGGCCATCTCGGCGGCCGTGATCTGCTCGGTCAGCCCTGCCTCGCCCGTCGTCCAGGCGGCCGACTTGGGGCAGTCGCCGGTCAGCATGGCGAGCGCCCGGTGCGGCACGAGCTCGGCCACCGCACGCGACATCGCGGGCAGCACCTCCGGCAGGGAGGCGCACATGATCGCCCTCGCCATCTCCAGAGCGCGCATCGCATCGACAGGTGCCATGCGGGCACGCTATCGAGGACACGCCCGGCACGCACTGCTCGTACGGCCAGGCGGTGCTGCTCTTTCGGCTAGGTCGCGCGGGAGCGGTGTCAGGCCTTGGCCGCCTGCTGGATGCGCACCATGTTGCCCGAAGGGTCGCGGAAGGCGCTGTCGCGCGGGCCCCACGGCTGGTCGATGGGCTCCTGCAGCACCTCGGCGCCGGAGGCGCGCACCTGCTCGAAGGTGGCGTCGACGTCGTCGGTGCTGAACACGACCATCGGCAGGACGCCCTTGGTGAGCAGCTCCTGCAGCGCGTCGCCGTCGGCCTGGGAACGGCCGGCATGCGGGTCGGACAGCACGATCTCCAGGTCGGGCTGGGTGGCGCTGCCGAGTGTGACCCAGCGGTGCTCGCCGGAGGAGACGTCGTTGCGTACGTCGAGGCCGAGGGCGTCGCGGTAGAAGGCGAGCGACTCGTCGACGTCGTTGACGGTGATGTGGCAGTAATGCAGTGCGATGCTCATGACGTCAACGTTAGGCCGGAAGGTCCGCGATCCGCTTCTTCGATCCTGCTCGGCCGATGGCGTGTCGGACGGGTTTGCACCTTCGCCACGCAGGCGGGCATGGCGGCCTCGGCCTCGTGCTCGCGGGCACGGTAGGCGCTCGGCGTCTCACCGGTGATCTCGGTGAAGCGCGAGCTGAAGGAGCCGAGGGAGGTACACCCGACGGCCATGCAGGCGTCGGTGACACTCATCCCCCCGCGCAGCAGCGCCATCGCCCGCTCGATCCGGCGCGTCATCAGATAGCTGTAGGGCGTCTCGCCGTAGGCCGCGCGAAAGCGCCTGGAGAAGTGCGCGGGCGACATCAGCGCGCGTCTGGCCATCGTCGGCACGTCCAGCGGCCGGGCGTAGTCCCTGTCGATCAGATCACGCGCCCTGCGCAGGTGTGCGAGGTTGGCGAGCTCTTCGGGACCCATGCCGCTCACGCTACCACCCACCACCTCTGACCTGCCGGTACGGCTCAGCCGGCTTAGTCGGCGCGGGTGGCGCGGAACGTGCGCCGGTAGCTCACCGGCGAGACGCCGGTGACGCGCTTGAACTGCCGTCTGAGCGTCGTGGCCGTGCCCATGCCGGTGGAGGCGGCGATCGCCTCGATGCCGGCGTCGGTCGACTCCAGCAACTCCTGCGCGCGGCGCACACGCTGGGTCAGCAGCCATTGCAGCGGCGTCTGGCCGGTCACCGCGTGGAACTGCCTGTTGAGGTGGCGCGGGCTGGTGCCTGCCCTGCGGGCCAGGTCGCTGACCGTGAGCGGTTCGTCCAGGCGCTGCCCGGCCCAGGCCAGCACGTGCGAGAGGGTGTGCTCGCCGCTCGCCTGGACCGGCGTGGACACGTACTGCGCCTGCCCGCCCTGCCGGTGCGGCGGCATGACCAGGCGGCGTGCGACGGTGTTGGCGACGGCGGCGCCGTGGTCGAGGTGGACCAGGTGCAGGCACAGGTCGACGGCCGCGGCCTTGCCCGCCGATGTGAGCACGCTGCCGTTGTCGGTGTAGAGCACGTCGGCGTCGACCAGGGCCGCCGGGTGCCTGGCCGCGAGTTCGCCGGTGTGCGCCCAGTGGGTGGTGACGCGCCTGCCGTCCAGCAGTCCGGCCGCGCCGAGCACGAACGCTCCCGTGCACAGCGAGGCGATCCTGGCGCCCGCCTTGTGCGCCGCGCGCACGGCCTCGACGACATCGGGCCGCGGCGCCTCGTCGATGTCGGCGCAGGCCGGGACGATCACGATGTCGGCCTCGGCCAGCCGGTCCAGGCCGTGGGCGGGCTCGACGGTGAAGGGCCCGACCGTGACCGCGCCGGTCCCGCACAGCAGGACGTCGTACCAGCGCCCGGCGGCGCCCTGCGGAGGATTGCCGAATATCTCGCAGGCCACGCCGAGCTCGAAGTGCAGCAGATGCCCGGCGGCCACGACGGCGACTGTTCGCATGTCCGAAAGTGTACGCATGTCGTCGTTTCGGACCATCGCGGGGAGCTCCTCCGACCGGAACACTGAGATCCGACGGCCACACAGGGAGATCGGGCAGACGATGAGCAGAGCGACCGCGGTACTGGTTTACGGCGCGACAGGACACACCGGGCGGTTCGTCGTGGCCGAGTTGCGCAGGCGCGGCTTGACCGTCGTCGCCTCCGGCCGCGACGCGGGCAGGCTGGACGCACTGGCCGCCGAGTGGGGCGACACGGAGGTGCGGGCGGCGAGCACGCAGGACCCGGCCGCACTTGATCGGGCGCTTGAGGGCGTATCGGCCGTGGTCAACTGCGCCGGTCCCTTCGCGGTGACCGCGGGCCCGCTGGTCGAGGCCGCGCTGCGGGCCGGGCTGCCCTACCTCGACGTGGCGGCCGAGATCGAGGCGAACGCCGCCATGTTCGCCGAGCACGGCGAGGCCGCCCGGCGCTCGGGCACGCCCGTGGTGCCCGCGATGGCCTTCTACGGCGGCCTGGGCGACCTGCTGGCGACCGCCGCGATGGGCGACTGGACCGACGCCGACGAGGTGCACATCGCCTACGGCCTGGACAAGTGGCACCCCACCGGCGGCACCCGTACGGCGGGCAGGGTCTCGCACGAGCGCAGGGCCGGAAAGCGGGTCAGGTTCAGGAACGGCGGGCTCGACTACCACGAGGAGGCGCCGGTGCGGCGGAAGTGGGCCTTCCCCGAGCCGCTGGGCACACAGGAGGTGCTGGCCGAGTTCAGCATGGCCGACATCGTCACGGTGCCGAGCCACCTAGACGTGGCCGACGTGCGGACCCACATGACGGTGACGGCCGCCGGTGACCTGGCCTCGCAGGACACGCCCGCGCCCGAGGCGGTCGACGCGCACGGGCGCTCGGACCAGACGTTCGTCGTCGACGTCCTGGTCACGAGGGGCGGCGTCGAGCGCCGTGCCGTCGCGCGCGGCCGTGACATCTACGCGGTCACCGCGCCGCTGGTCGCCGAGGCGGTCGAGCGTGTCCTGGACGGGCGCGTGCGGGTCAGGGGGGCGGCTTCGGCGGGCGCGATGTTCGACGCCGCCGACTTCCTCGCCTCCCTGAGCCCGCACGTGACGGTCGAGCTCCCGGGCTGAGCGGCCGGGCGTCAGGCTCCCACGTACGCGGCCAGGTGCTGGCCGGTGAGGGTGGAACGGTCGGCGACGAGGGCGGCGGGTGTGCCCTCGAAGACGATACGGCCGCCGTCGTGGCCCGCGCCGGGACCCAGGTCGATGATCCAGTCGGCATGCGCCATGATCGCCTGGTGGTGCTCGACCACGATGACCGACTTGCCGGAGTCGACCAGCCGGTCGAGCAGGCCGAGCAGCTGCTCGACATCGGCCAGGTGCAGCCCGGCCGACGGCTCGTCCAGCACGTAGACGCCGCCCTTGTCGGCCATGTGCGTGGCCAGCTTGAGCCGCTGGCGCTCGCCGCCCGACAGCGTGGTCAGCGGCTGGCCCAGGCTCAGGTAGCCGAGCCCGACGTCGGCCAGCCTGGACAGGATGGTGTGCGCGGCGGGGGTGCGGGCCTCGCCCTCGGCGAAGAAGGCCTCGGCCTCGCTGACCGGCATCGCGAGCACCTGGCTGATGTCACGCCCGCCGAGGTGGTACTCCAGCACCGAGGCCTGGAACCTCTTGCCCTCGCACTCCTCGCACGTGGTGGCCACCCCCGCCATGATCGCCAGATCGGTGTAGATGACCCCGGCGCCGTTGCAGGCGGGGCAGGCGCCTTCGGAGTTCGCACTGAACAGTGCGGGCTTGACGCCGTTGGCCTTGGCGAACGCCTTGCGGATCGGGTCGAGCAGCCCGGTGTAGGTGGCGGGGTTGCTGCGCCGCGAGCCCCGGATCGCGCCCTGGTCGACCGACACGACGTCGGCGCCCGCCGGGATCGAGCCGTGCACGAGCGAGCTCTTGCCCGAGCCCGCGACACCGGTCACGACGGTGAGCACGCCGAGCGGGATGTCGACGTCGACGTCGTGCAGGTTGTGCAGCGACGCGCCCCTGATCGCCAGCTTGCCGGTGGAGGAGCGCACCTCGGGCTTGAGCGAGGCCCTGTCGTCGAAGTGCCTGCCGGTGATGGTGCCGCTGGTGCGCAGGCCGTCGACACTGCCCTCGAAGCAGACCGTGCCGCCTCCCGAGCCCGCCTTGGGCCCGAGGTCGACGACGTGGTCGGCGATGGCGATCGTCTCCGGCTTGTGCTCGACGACGAGGACCGTGTTGCCCTTGTCACGCAGGCGCAGCAGCAGGTCGTTCATGCGCTGGATGTCGTGCGGGTGCAGGCCGACGGTGGGCTCGTCGAAGACGTAGGTGACGTCGGTGAGCGAGGAGCCCAGATGGCGGATCATCTTCACGCGCTGCGCCTCGCCGCCCGACAGCGTGCCCGAAGGCCGCTCCAGCGACAGATACCCCAGGCCGATCTCCACGAAGGAGTCGAGCGTGCGGCGCAGGGTGTCGAGCAGCGGCGCGACCGAAGGCTCCTTGAGGGTACGCACCCACTCGGCCAGATCGCTGATCTGCATCCGGCTGGCGTCGGCGATGCCGACCTCGCCGATCTTGGACGACCTGGCCGCCTCGCTCAGCCGGGTGCCCTCGCACTCGGGACACACGGCGAAGGTGACGGCACGCTCGACGAAGGTGCGGATGTGCGACTGCAGCGCCTCCTTGTCCTTCGACAGCATCGACTTCTGGATCTTCGGCACCAGGCCCTCGTAGGTCAGGTTGATGCCATCGATCTTGATCTTGGTCGGCTCCTTGTAGAGCAGGTCGTGCAGCTCGCGCTTGGTGAACTTGCTGATCGGCTTGTCCGGGTCGAAGAAGCCGCAGCCGCCGAAGATACGGCCGTACCAGCCGTCCATGCTGTAACCGGGCACGGTCAGCGCGCCCTCGTTGAGCGACTTGGAGGCGTCGTAGAGCTGGGTCAGGTCGATGTCGGAGACGCGGCCCATGCCCTCGCAGCGCGGGCACATGCCGCCGGTGATGCTGAAGTCGCGCCGCTCCTTGACGTTCTTGCCGTTGCGCTCGAAGGACACCGCGCCCGCGCCGCTGATGGAGGCGACATTGAAGGAGAAGGCCTGCGGCGAGCCGATGTGCGGGACGCCGAGCCTGCTGAACAGGATGCGCAGCATCGCGTTGGCGTCGGTGACGGTGCCGACCGTGGAGCGCGGATTGGGGCCCATGCGCTCCTGGTCGACGATGATCGCCGTGGTCAGCCCTTCGAGCACGTCGACGTCCGGCCTGGCCAGCGACGGCATGAAGCCCTGGACGAACGTGCTGTAGGTCTCGTTGATCAGCCGCTGCGACTCGGCCGCGATCGTGCCGAACACCAGGGAGCTCTTGCCCGAGCCCGACACGCCGGTGAACACCGTCAGCCTGCGCTTGGGGATCTCGACGCTGACGTCCTTGAGGTTGTTCACCCGGGCGCCGTGCACGCGGATGACGTCGAGGCTGTCGGCGACGTGCGGGGCGGGCGACGGCGTGTCCGTCCTGCCGGTCTTGCTCATCGTGTCTCCATCTGTTGGGCCTGGCCGCGTGCCCTTCGCATCTGCCTGGCACGCGGCCTGCCATCGATCTAACCAGCTCCGGGCGGTGGCGCGGGAGTTCGTCGCTCAGCGCCGCTCGTTGAGTCTGATCATGTTGCCCGCCGGGTCGCGGAAGGCGCAGTCGCGCACCCCGTAGGGCTGCTCGGCCGGCTCCTGGACGATCTCGGCGCCGCCGCTCGCCGCGCGCTCGAAGGCGGCGTCGAGGTCGTCGGTGGCCAGCACGATGCCCGCGTAGGTGCCCTTGGCCATCATCTCGTCGATGGTACGGCGCTCGTCGTCGGTGACGCCGGGGTCGGCGACCGGCGGCTGCAGCACGATCGCGGTGTCGGGCTGTCCCGGAGGGCCGACGGTGATCCATCGCATGCCCTCGTAGCCGACGTCGGTGCGCACCTCGAAGCCGAGCAGGTCGCGGTAGAAGGCGACGGAGGCGTCGGGGTCGGTGTGCGGCAGGAAACTCGCCTGGATGGTGATGTCCATGCCGTTCACGCTAGTTGCGCTCAGGTCATCGCCGCTTCTCGAATCCTGATCGGTCTGGTCACCTGCTTGGCGACGCACGTCGGCATCCCGTCGGTCGCGCCCGCGGCCTTCAGCCGGTAGGCGCTCGGCGGCATGCCGACCAGCTCGGTGAAGCGCGTGCTGAAGGAGCCGAGCGAGGAGCAGCCCACGGCGAAGCACACCTCGGTGACGCTTAGGTCGCCCCGCCGCAGCAGCGCCATCGCCCGCTCGATGCGCCGCGTCATCAGATACCCGTAGGGCGACTCGCCGTAGGCCTGCTTGAACGCGCGACTGAGATGCCCGGCAGACATGTGCACACCCCTGGCCAGCGCCGGGACGTCGAGCGGCCTGGCGTACTCCCGGTCGATGCGGTCGCGCACACGACGGAGCAGGGCGAGGTCGCGCAGCTGCTGCGGTGTGGCCATAGCAGTGATGGTACGCCATCGCGTGCCGGTCTCGCGCTTGCCAGGCATGGACGCCACCTTGGCGGGTGTTTGCCAGGTGCCCTGCCTCTTGAGGGTGGAATGTGCGTCTGTATGGTGGAGGCAGTGACGGTGGCGCCCCTGCCGCCGCCGGAGTTCGTCGAGGAGCCCCCTGTTGTCCAGGCTGTTGTCCAGCCGGTGGCGTACGGCCGCCGTCGCGCTCGTTCTCGCCGCCGGGGTGTCCGGCTGCTCCTCGACCGGGCCCGCCGCCTCCGAGGCGCCGGCCACGACCGTGACGGTGTTCGCCGCGGCCTCGCTGACCGGGACGTTCACCGAGCTCGGCAAGGCGTTCGAGGCGGCGCATCCCGGTGTCACGGTGCGCTTCAACTTCGGCTCCAGCGCCACCCTGGCCCAGCAGCTCACGCAGGGCGCGCCCGCCGACGTGTTCGCCTCGGCCAGCCCGGCCACGATGAAGACCGTCACCGACGCCGCCCTGGCCACGGCCCCGGTCACCTTCGTCCGCAACAAGCTCCAGATCGCCGTCCCGCCGGGCAACACGGCGGGCGTCGACGAGCTGAAGGACCTGACCGACCCCAAGGTCAAAGTGGCCCTGTGCGCCGAGCAGGTGCCGTGCGGCGCCGCCGCGGTCAAGGCGCTGGCCGCCGCCGGGCTGGAGGTCACGCCCGTCACCCTCGAACAGGACGTCAAGGCCACCCTCACCAAGGTGGAGCTGGGCGAGGTCGACGCCGCGCTCGTCTACCGCACCGATGTGCTCGCCTCGGCCGGCAAGGTGACCGGCATCGCCTTCCCCGAGGCCGACCAGGCGATCAACGACTATCCGATCGCGACCCTGTCCAAGGCTCCCGCGGCCGGGCAGGCCAAGGCGTTCGTCGACCTGGTGCTGTCGCAGCAGGGCAAGGACGTCCTGGCCAAGGCCGGCTTCGAGACCCCCTGACCGCCATGGGTCTCGCCTCGCACAATGCCATCTGCCTGGGCGGCCCGTGCCACGGCATGCTCACGCACGTCGAGCAGGACATCGGGCTGCTGGCCGTCCCCGTGCCCCGTCGTTCGCCCGACGAGCCGGAGGCGACGGCCCCGTACCTGGTCACACGTGAGCGGGTGCACCACCCCTCGTGCCCGTACCCCTTCGTCGCTCTGCACTGGGCCGAACCGTCCGTGCCCCTGTGCGCGCACGAGCCGTAGGCGCCCGTCGTCCCGCTCCGGCTCCCGGTTCCCGGTTCCATGACGGGGCGTGAACCGTATTCGGTTGATTAACGCCCGGTGAACGGGTGAGCGCTCTACGCTGTTGCGGGCCGGGGTGGCGCGGGCTGTCGGAGGAGGGGCCACGGCCTGCGCCACCCTGATGCCCCGCCGGAGGCGAGAACGCCCGGCGGCCGGGATGCGCGGTGGTCCGCCTGCCCGGCAGGCGTGGGTGAGCCGGGCGGTGCTGCCCTCTCCCGTTCCGGCGTCCTCCTGTCTAAGGTCGACTTCATGGGTTATGCCCTGTTCGCCGGAGTTCCTTGGGAGGGCGTATGACCATCACCCGCGACCTGCTGATCGGCGGCAAGGCCGTGCCCGCCGTGTCGGGGCGTACCGCGCCGGACCTGTCTCCCCTCACCGGCGAGCCCTATGCCGTCGTCGCCGCCGGTGACGCCGAGGACGTCGCGCTGGCGGTGGGCGCGGCCGAGGCGGCGTTCGAGAGCTGGGCGGCGATGAGCCCGTTCGCCCGCAGGACGATCTTCCTCAGGGCGGCCGACCTGCTGCAGGAGCGGTCGGGGCAGATCGCGGAGCTGATGGCGGCCGAGGTGGGCGGCACCCGGCCGTGGGCGGGGTTCAATGTGATGCTCGCCGCGAACATGCTGCGCGAGGCCGCCGCCTCGATCACCGCGCCGCGTGGCTCGGTGCTCGCCGCCCAGGAGGCGGGTGTGCTCGGGCTGGCCGTACGCGAGCCGCTGGGGGTGGTGGCCGCGTTCTCGCCGTGGAACGCGCCCGTCATCCTCGGTGTGCGCTCGGTCGCGGCGGCGCTGGCGGCGGGCAACACCGTCGTGCTGAAGCCGAGCGAGGACGCGCCCATCGCCTGCGGCCTGCTCGTCGCCGACGTGCTGCACGAGGCCGGGCTGCCCGCCGGGGTGCTCAATGTCGTCACCAACGACCCCGCCGACGCGGCCGGGGTCGCCGAGGCGCTCATCGCCGATCCCCGCGTACGCGCGGTGAACTTCACCGGCTCGACCGAGGTCGGCCGCGTCATCGGCACGCACGCCGCCGCCCACCTCAAGCCGGCCCTGCTGGAACTCGGCGGCAAGAACGCCATCATCGTCCTGGACGACGCCGATCTGGAGCACGCGGTGAACGCGGCGGCGTTCGGTGTGTTCATGAACGCCGGGCAGATCTGCATGTCGGGCGACCGGGTGCTGGTGCACGCCTCGCTGGCCGCCGAGTTCACCCGCAGGTTCGTCGAGAAGGTGGCGGCGCTGCCGTCGGGCGACCCCGCGGACCCCTCGACCGTCATCGGGCCGCTGATCAGCGCCAAGGCCGCCGGACGCGTCGCCGCCCTGGTCAGGGATGCCGTCGCCAAGGGCGCCGAGGTGCTGACCGGCGGCGGCGAGCCCGACGGCGCCCTGCATCAGGCCACCGTACTGCGAGGCGTGCCCGAGGAGGCCGACCTGCACCACGCCGAGGCGTTCGGGCCGCTGTGCGTGATCGCGTCCTTCGCCACCGACGACGAGGCCGTCGCCCTGGCCAACGACACCGAGCACGGTCTGACCGCCGGGATCATCACCGAGAACGGCACGCACGGCCTCGGCCTGGCCCGCCGCCTCAGGACCGGCATCGTGCACATCAACGACCAGTCGGTGGGCGACGAACCGCAGGCCCCCTTCGGCGGGTTCGGCGCCTCGGGCCACGGCCGGTTCGGCGGGCGCTGGGCCGCCGACGCCTTCACCAACACCCGCTGGGTCACCCTGGCCACCCAGCAGGCGCACTACCCGTTCTGACCGAGCACGCCCTCCTGCAGCAGGTCGGCGGCGACCACGGCGTAGGCCAGCGTGGTGGCGTCCAGCTCGGCCTCGCCGCCTTCGTCGAGCGCCGCCCCGATGAGCGCCAGGCTCGCGGCGAACGAGCGCAGGACGAACTCCTCGAAGCTCTCCCGTACGGCCTGGCCCTCGTCCTCACGGTCCCAGGCCGCCCGCGCCGAGGCCGCCAGGTCGCCGGGCAGCCGTACGGCGGTGCGGACGAGCCTGTCGTGCACGGCGAGCCCGATGGCGGCCAGGACATGGGCGTCGGCCCGGTAGGCGTCGTGTGTCATCGCTCTGCCCCTCGCTGCGCACCGGCGGATCGCCCGCCTTCGAGGTCCATGCCCGCCGCCTGCCCGGGGCTATGACCATGACCGGGCAAAGACCCGGCGCTAGGAGATCTTGCGACGGTAGGTCATCATGGCGAAGCCGTAGGCGACGACCAGGAGGGCGAGGCACCAGCCGAGCGTGACCCAGATGCCGGAGCCGACCGGCTGCCCGGCGAGCAGGTCGCGGATGGCGTTGACGATCGAGGTGACCGGCTGGTGCTCGGCGAAGGCGCGCACCGGGCCGGGCATGGTGTCGGTCGGCACGAACGCCGAGCTGATGAACGGCAGGAACATCAGCGGATAGGAGAACGCGCTCGCCCCGTCGGGCGTCTGCGCGGTGAGGCCGGGAATGACCGCGATCCACGTCAGTGCCAGCGTGAACAGCAGCAGGATGCCCGCCACCGCCAGCCACGCCCCGATGCCCGCACTCGACCTGAACCCCATGAGCACCGCGACGAGCACGACGACCACGAGCGAGATGGCGTTGGCGACCATCGAGGTCAGCACGTGCGCCCACAGCACCGACGAGCGTGCGATCGGCATGGACTGGAAGCGTTCGAAGATGCCGCTCTTCATGTCGAGGAAGAGCCTGAAGGCCGTGTACGCGATGCCGGAGGCGACCGTGATGAGCAGGATGCCGGGCAGCAGGTAGGTCACATAGGACTCCGACCCGGTCTTGATCGCCCCGCCGAAGACGTAGACGAACAGCAGCAGGAACATGATCGGCATGATCGTCGTCGTGATGATCGTGTCCATGCTGCGCGAGATGTGGCGAAGGGAGCGCCCCAGCAGGGCGCTGGTGTCGGCGAAGAAGTGTGTCGTCATGGTCGTTCCTCAGGCGTCGGCGCGGGGGTCTGAGCCGACGAGCGCGAGGAACACGTCCTCAAGGGTCGGCTGCTTCTCGACGTACTCCACCTGGGCGGGCGGGAGCAGTCGCTTGAGCTCGGCGAGGGTGCCGTTCACGATGATGCGGCCCTGGTGCAGGATGGCGATCCGGTCGGCGAGCTGCTCGGCCTCGTCGAGGTACTGAGTGGTGAGCAGCACGGTCGTGCCCTGGTCGGCGAGCGCCCTGACGGCCTGCCAGACCTCGATGCGCGCCTGGGGGTCGAGCCCGGTCGTCGGCTCGTCGAGGAAGATGAGCGGCGGGTCGCCGACCAGGCTCATCGCGATGTCGAGGCGGCGTCGCATACCGCCCGAGTACGTCGACACCTTGCGCGCTCCGGCCTCGGTCAGCGAGAAGCGGGCGAGCAGGTCGTCGGCGACGGCCGCGGGGTTCCTGAGGTGACGCAGCCTGGCGACCAGCGTGAGGTTCTCCCTGCCGGTGAGGATCTCGTCGACGGCGGCGAACTGCCCGGTGAGGCTGATCGACTCGCGTACCTTCGCCGCCTGGGTGGCGACGTCGAAGCCGTTGACGCCCGCCGTGCCGCCGTCGGCCTTGAGCAGGGTGGACAGGATCTTCACGACGGTGGTCTTGCCCGCGCCGTTGGAGCCGAGCAGGGCGAAGATACTGCCCCGTGCCACGTCGAAGTCGACGCCGCGCAGCACCTGGAGGTCTTTGTAGGCCTTGTGCAGGCCGTGCACCTGGATGGCCGGTCCGCCGGCCTGGGTGGGGGTCATGCGGGGGTCCGTTCTGCTGCTGGTCACGGCGTGCCGGGGCCGATGACGCGGTTGATGGTGGTGTTGAGCCGTTCGCGTTCCTTGCCGATCCACTGGCCTTCGGGGTAGTTGCGCAGGAACGCGTCGGCGAACTCGACGGGCTCGTCCCCGACGACGTCGCGCAGCGGGATGCCGTCGGCGGCGCTCTGCTCGAAGAGGTCGGCCAGGTCGTCCAGCATCGCCAGCAGGCTGTCGGCCTGGCCGGGCCCGAAGTGCAGCATGAAGCGCTGCAACGCCTCGACGGCCGTGCGGTAGTCGGGGGGAAGCCGCTCGACGCGTGCCTTGAAACGCCGGTAGCGCCTCTTGTCCTCGATCGGCCCCACGAGCAGGTCGAGGTAGTGCCGGTAGCGGCTCCTCGGCTCGGCCGGGTCGTGTTCGGTCATGATGGTCCTCCTCCTTGTTCCTGTGCCTGGTGGAGCTGCTGGAGTCGTTCGGAAAGGAAGCTCCAGGTCGCCCAGAACTCGTCGAGGTGGGCCAGCCCCTGGGCGTTGAGCGAGTACACCTTGCGGGGCGGGCCCTTCTCGGAGGGCACCTTCTGCACGTCGACGAACCCGCGCTGCTCGATCCGGACGAGCAGCGCGTAGACCGTGCCTTCGGCGATGTCGGCGAAGCCCTGCTCGCGCAGCGACGCGGTGATCTCGTAGCCGTATGCGGCCCGGATGGCCAGGATCGCCAGGACAATGCCCTCCAGCGTTCCCTTGAGCATCTCCGTCATCTGTTTGCCCACGGAACGCCTCCTACTTAGCGTTGTTGACTACTGGTACATAGTAACACTGAATACCGTGCCGGCAAGAGGCGTGCGGGTCAGGCGGCGTCGAGGGCCTGGGTGATCTTGCGGGCCATGTCGACGAGCGTGGGGCTGGGGGTGCCCTCGTGGATGCGGGACGCGGCGTCCAGCGCGACGGTGATCGTGGTGCGGAAGTCGTCGGCGCATGCCGTGTCCTGGGCGTTGAGCAGCCGCATCGAGGCGGTGAGCGCGGGCAGGACCTGGTCGGCCAGATCGGCGGTGGTCCTGCCGTACTTGATGCCCTTGGGCGCCTTGGCCAGGACGTGGCCGATCGGGCCGGTCGCGGAGGTGAGGGCGATGGAGCCCTCGGTGGCGACCTTGTGCGCCGAGCCCGCCGCACCCGCGGCGGACATGAGGGAGACCGAGCCCCAGGCGGCGACGCGGAGGGTGAGCTTGTCCTGGTCGGTGAGGGTGAGGGTCATGATGGGGTTCTCCGGGTGAAGAGGTGAATGTCGCTTACGGGAGTAACTTTCACCGAACGCCCTGATACCGCCCTGTCGCCGTGCTGACACGCCCGCTGACATCGTGCCCGCGGCTACCCGCGCATGCGCCCCAGCGCCGTGCCGAGCGCGGCGCCGCCCAGCGCCCCGGCCGCCCACACCACCGCCATGGCCAGCAGGAAGTCGGGCCGCACCACGTCCAGGACGGCGGCCTGCCAGCTGGGAGGCACGGCGTCACCGGTGCTCAGGTACCCGGCCCTGCGCTCGGCCCAGACGATCGCCTCCGGGATGCCGACCGCGAGCACCGCCACCAGGGCGACGGGCCCGGCCAGTACGGCGACGCGTATCCCCGCGCCGAACGAGCGCTCCCGCCACGCCGTGCCGAGCGCCGCGCCCAGCAGCAGCGCGCTCGGCACCGCCGTCATGAAGCCGAGCACGCCGCCCCTGTCGTGGGCCAGCGACCAGCGGGAGGCGGCCAGCAGCCCGCCCGCCACGATCACGCCCACCAGCGCCGCCTGCCACCAGGCCCCGGCCGGCCTGCCCGAGCGCAGCGCGGCCCAGGCCCCGCCGAGCGCGAACCTGCGGCGCTCGTCGGGCGGGTCGACGGCCGCGAGCTCGGCCCGCAGCGCCAGCCCCCACGCCGAACGCCCGGCGGGCAGATCGGCGACGGCCAGGTCGACCAGCAGCTGCCACCCGTCACGCACGGACCGCGTGCGAGGGGCGCTCCCGCGACGTGAGGCGAGCGCGGCGCCGAGCACCGGCCACGGCAGCGCCCACAGCAGGGCGACCAGGAACATCTCGACCGGCCCCAGCAGCACCACCCCACCCAGCATCACCACCGGCGGCAACCGGTCCGGCTCGGCCAGATAAACCGCCCGCAACGGCAGGTGTACGGCAAGCACCCCCACGACGAGGGCGCCGAGGGCGAGCTCTCCCGCGACCGCCCCCGCGCCGAACCCCCGCACCCGCGCGACCAGCGCCGAACCGAACGCGACGACCGCCGCGCACCCGACGACCGCGAGCAGGGCCAGCAGCAACGCGGCAGGCGTGGACGAGGAACCGTCGGACTCCAGCGCCGCGCCGAGATGGACACGCTCGGCCACCGCGCCGATCCCCGCCGCGACCACCGCGACGACGAGCAGCGCACCCGGCACCGGCCACCCGACGCCACCCCGCACCCCGTCGACCACTCCCACACGCCCCCGGCGCACGGCCGAACCGAGACGGATCGCGACAACCGCGATCGCGAGCAGCGGCGCCGGTGCCAGCACCGCGACGATCATCAGCGATTCGAGCATCACTGCCCTCCGGACGGCGGGGGAGCGGGATCCGTCAGGCGGGTCCCGGCGAGAGGCGGGCGGGGCCGGGAGCGGGCGAGCGCTGGGCCGCCGCGGCGGTGAGGGAGGCGGCCAGTTCGGCGCCTTCGGGGGAGAGCCGGTACAGATGCCTGGCCGGCCTGCCGCGCGGGGGATCGACCTCCCAGGACGTCTCCACCTGCCCGCGCTCGGTGAGCCGGATGAGGATCGGGTAGACCGTCCCCGCCTTCAGCCCGAGTGTGCGGCACAGGTCGTAGCCGTGGCTCCATCCGGCGCCGGTCCCGGCGAGGGCGACGAGCACGGCGACGGTCTGCGGTGACGGACGGCGCGCACGGACCATGAACCGAATATCTACCTAGATAGAGTTATGCGCAACCCCTGTTCGGAAGGCCGCTAATAAATCTACTTTGTAAAGGCGCTGCCCGCGATACAAGATCGGCAAAGCACAGCGGACTGAAGACTCAACACCGACGAACATGGGACTTTCGCCTCTGACGCCCGTGCCTGGCGGAATGGTGCGCTGTCCTCACACAGAGGAGGCGGCGTAGGCGATGCGCACACAGCCAGAGATCTTCACAGTCCTCCGGGACGCCGTCGAGGCCGCGACCTGGGCGCCTTCGATCGGCAACAGCCAGCCGTGGACGTTCGCCGTGCGAGGGGACGAGATCGCCCTGCGGGCCGATGCCGACAGGCGGTTGCGGCCGGTCGACGAGCAGGGCAGGCAGCAACTCGTCAGCTGTGGGGCCGCCCTGTACAACCTGCGGCTGGCACTGCTGGCGCAGGGCGTCGAGCCGGTCACGGCGGTGCTGCCGGACCCCGATCGGCCCGCGCTGGTGGCCACGGTCAGGGCGGGCCGGCCCGCCGAGCCCGGTGAGCACGTGCGCATGCTGCGCGGGCAGGTCGAGCGCCGCCGTACCCATCGTGCCGGGTTCACCGACCTGCCCGTGCCGGGCAAGCTGGTCGACGCGCTGGTGCGGGAGGCGGCGCAGGAGGGGGCCAGGCTCACGCCGGTGCGGGTCGAGCGCGCGGTGCGGGTGCTGGCCATGCTGACCGGTGTGGCCCAGGACGTGCGCTCGCACGAGAGGCCGCTCTCCCTTGAGGTGATCCGCTGGGCCCGTCCGACCGGCGCCTCCCGCCTGGACGCACGTCAGGGGGAGACGCCGTTCGCCCAGCGGAACGGACAGGGGTGGGGGAGCGACGCCGCCGGGACCGGCCTGGTGGCGATGCTCAGTACCCGTGCGGACACGCGTGCCGACTGGGTGGCGGCCGGTCAGGCGTTGCAGGCGGTGTTGCTGCACGCGTCGGCGTTCGGGGTGAGCGCGGCCTTTCACACGCAGGCGCTGGAGTCGTCGCATCTGCGGGCGTTCGTACGGGAGGAGTTGTGTTCGGGGGACCACCCGCAGATGATCATGCGTCTGGGGTCGGCCCCCGACCCTGCGACGGGTGTGCGCAGGGACCTGGGGGAGGTGCTGGAGGTGCGGGTCAGGGGGTTGGCCGAGCCTCCGGTGTGAGGACGACGAGCTGCCGGGTGGCCCTGGTCATCGCGACGTAGCGGTCGACCGCGCCCTCGACGCCCTCGCCGAACGACACGGGGTCGACGAGGACGACCAGGTCGAACTCCAGGCCCTTGGCCAGCTCGGGCGTGAGCGAGCGCACGCGGGGACCGGCGGGGAAGGCGGGATCGCCGATGACACAGGCGACGCCTTCGGGATGGGCGGCCAGCCAGGCGTCCAGGATGGCGGGCAGCTGTCCGGTGTGGCCGTGTTCGACGGGGATGCCGCTGCTGCGGATGGAGGTGGGCACGTTGGCGTCGGGGAGCACGGCCCTGATGACCGGCTCGGCCTGCGTCATGATCTCCTCGGGCGTGCGGTAGTTGATGGTGAGCGAGGCCAGGGTGACGCGGTCGAGGCCGATGCGTTCGAGGCGTTCGCGCCAGGTCTCGGTGAAGCCGTGCCTGGCCTGGGCGCGGTCGCCGACGATGGTGAAGCTGCGCGAGGGGCAGCGCAGCAGGAGCATCTGCCATTCGGCGTCGGTGAGCTCCTGCGCCTCGTCGACCACGACGTGTGCGAACGGCCCGGCGAGCTGGTCGGGTTCGGCGACGGCCAGGACGGACTCGTCGACGAGGGCGTCGCGCATGTCCTGGTTGTAGAACATCGTCACCAGGCCTTCGCCGTCGTCGTCGGCGGCGAGCAGGTTGTCCACGACGCCTGACATGCGCTCGCGTTCGGCGGCGATGACAGCGTCCTGGCGGCGTTTGCGCAGGGCCGCCTCCGGGTCGCCGAGTCGTTGCCGTGCGGCGTCGAGGAGCGGCAGGTCCGACACCGTCCAGGCCTGGGCGTCGGCGCGCTGCAGCAGCCGTACCTCCTCCGGGGTGAGCCAGGGGGCGCACAGGCGCAGGTAGGCGGGTACGGTCCACAGGTCGCCGACGAGGTCGGTGGGTTCGAGCAGGGGCCAGGCGCGGTTGAAGGCGGCGCGTAGCTCCCTGTTGCGCCGCAGGGATCGGCGCAGCAGGTCGTCGGGGGTCTCCTCGTTGCTCTGGTGCTTGTCGACCAGGATCGTGAGCAGTTCCTGCCAGATCTGCTCGCGGGCGTCGTTGTGCGGGGTGCCCGGGTCGGGCGCCTGGAAGGCCTCGGCCCAGTCGGCGGGGCTGAGCGGGATGTCGGACCAGTGGGTGGTGACCGTCATGCCCTGGGTGGGGGCGTTCTGGTAGAAGGTGACGGCCGGTTCGATGGCCTTGACCAGGTCGGCCGACGCCTTGAGCCGGGCGACGGCGGGATCGGCCTCGACGCCCGCCGCGGCGCCTTCGGCGACGAGGTCGCGCAGGGTGCAGGTCTGCACACCCTCTTCGCCGAGGCTGGGCAGGACGTCGGCGACGTAGGCGAGGTAGGGCTGGTGCGGTCCGACGAAGAGCACGCCGCCCCGGTGGTGGCCCAGGCGCGGGTCGGAGTAGAGCAGGTAGGCCGAGCGGTGCAGGGCGACGACGGTCTTGCCGGTGCCGGGCCCGCCGTCGACGACGAGCGCGCCGCGTGATCCGGCGCGGATGATGGCGTCCTGGTCGGCCTGGATGGTGCCGAGCACGTCGCGCATGCGTGCGGTGCGGTTGCCGCCGAGGCTGGCGATGAAGGCGGACTGGTCGTCGAGCGCGGCGTGGCCTTCGAAGCCGTCGTCGGTGAAGACCTCGTCCCAGTAGTCGTTGACGTGGCCGCGTGCCCAGCGGTACCTGCGGCGGCTGGCCAGGCCCATGGGGTTGGCGTGGGTGGCGCCGAAGAACGGTTCGGCGGCGGGGGAGCGCCAGTCGAGCAGGAGTCTGCGGCCGGTGCTGTCGGTGAGTCCGAGCCGTCCGACGTAGACGGGTGCGGCCGAGTCGGCGCCGACCATGCGTCCGAGGCAGAGGTCGAGGCCGAAGCGGCGCAGGGTACGCAGGCGTGCGGTGAGGCGGTGGATCTCCAGGTCGCGGTCGAGTGCGCGGCGTCCGGCTCCGCCGGGGTTCCTGCGTTCGGCGTCGAGGCGGGCCGTCAGGTCGGCGATCGACTCGCGCAGGCTCGCGGCGATCGCGGCGAAGTGCTGTTCGTCGTCGGCGATGAGCGCCGGTGCGGCCTTGGCGGCCAGGGCGTCCGGCAGGGCGAAGGCGCTGCTGGTCGATGTGTTCACGTGTGTACGGCTCCGATCTGGGGGTGGACGAGGCATGCGGCGGCCGGGCCCGCCCGTTCGGCCTATCGTTTCGCTGTGCTTCGCCCTAGTTCGGGGGCTTCGTTCCCGTGTTGCCGTCGTCCTGTCCGATTGTCGGCATCGGCACGTGTCGTTCCCCCGTTTTCGCAGGTTGTGGCCTCGGCCCACGATTGTGCGGCATCCCGGGGGTCTTGCCGCAAGCCCCCGGGTGCGCTATACGTTGAGAGTGGAGAGAGGTGAACACTCCCCTCTCCGTTCTTTCATGCGTGTTCTTCCGTGCGTGTTCTTCTGTGCGTGCGGGTTCACATCGTATTGACGATGAGGCCGATGTGGGTGAAGTAGTTCAGTGCGCCGAACAGCATGAACGCCAGGCCTGACAGTCCCCAGCACACGCCGACCACCTTGGCCAGGCCGCCGCTCGCCCGTCGCAGGACGAAGGGGAACAGCACGGCCCCCACGCCGACCAGGACATACAGGCCGGAGATGAAGGTGGCCTCCAGCATCGGCATGTCGGAGAACAGGCCCGAGATCGGCTCCTGCGGGGGTGCGGCGAACAGCGTGTAGGTCCATCCGGCGGCGGCGATGCCGAAGCAGGCGAGCCCGCAGGCGAAGACGAACAGCGAGATCGGCCCGGCGGTGCGCGCGACCAGGAGCGCCGGGTCGGGCGCGGCGGCGAGTACGGCCGCGCGCCGCCACAGGAACAGGGCGGCGGCCAGCATGAGCACACCGAAGGCGAGGGAGGGCTCGCCGAAGATGATGTTGTCGAAGGGGAAGCCCTGTCCGGCGAGCGGCCAGGTCAGCGTCATGTGCAGTCCGGTCGCCACGAGGATCGCGCCGAGTGCGCCGAAGGCCAGGGCCCAGCCTTCGAGGTGGTCGAGCGGCTCCTTGCGCATGATCTTGCGGCCGAGCGCCACGACGAGGATCAGTCCGACTCCGGCGGCGATCGCCATGATCGTGTTGTAGGTGGGCATCTTGGCCCAGTCGATTTTCAGCTCCGGATCCAAGGCCAAAAGTGTGCTCATGCTGGGATTATTACCCTGAGTTACGATATGTCACACTCAAGTGATGTTTGGCGCGGACGCCGCAGGGTGTCGCCGACGCGCACGACACCCTCGGTGACCTCGCCGCCGGTGAGCGGGACCTCGGGTCCGGCGGGGTCGAAGGGAGTGGCCGAGCTCATCGCGATTCCCCTCTTCCGCCTGTCCGGCCGTAGCGCTGCTCAGGGCGTGCCAGCGTGCTGGGAGTGGTTTGTGAGCGGGGGAGTGGAGGGTGAGGGGCGTTCAGACGACCCACACCCACCATACGGGGAGCACGAGCATGTCCTCACGTACGTTCACCGCGGTCGCGGCGCTGGCCCTGGCCGTGACCACTGCGGCGACTCCCGCTCTGGCCGCGCCCGGCCCGGTCGAGAGCTCGTTGCGCCGCCTGGCCCGCGACCTGGTCGAGGCGGGCGCGCCGGGCGTCCTCGTCAGGCTCGACGACGGCAGGGGGCGGCCGGTCGAGATCGCCGAGCAGGCCGCGTGGACCAGGAAGGAGCACAGGCTCAGGCCGGGCGACGAGTACCGTGCCGGATCCAGCACCAAGACCATGACGGCCGTGCTCGTCCTCCAACTGGTCGCCGAAGGCAGGCTGGCGCTGGGCGACACGGTGGAGCGATGGCTGCCGGGCAAGGTGCCGAACGGCGCCGCGATCACCCTGCGCATGCTGCTGAACCACACCAGCGGCCTGTACGACTACACCCAGGACCCGGCGATCGTGGCATCCCTGGTCGGGGCCGATCGGCGGCAGTGGAGCCAGGCCCAGCTCCTCGCCCTCGGCGTCAAGCACGACCCGCTGTTCGCCCCGGGCGCGAAATGGGGCTACAGCAACACCAACTACGCCGCGATCGGGGCCGTGCTGGAGAAGGTCACGGGATCGAGCCTGGCCGCACTGGTCAGGGACCGGATCGCCAGGCCGCTCGGGCTCGGGCACACCTACTACCCCTCGACCGGGGCGTGGCAGGGCTCCTACGCCCGGGGGTACGAACGCGACGCCGCGCACATGCCGCCGGGCGTGCCGGAGGAGTTCAGGCGGCTGGCGGGGCCGCGCGGGCACGGGCACGTGGACGTGTCGGGCAACGACCCCGGCTGGGGCGGCGCCGCGGGGGCGATCGTGTCGAGCACACGGGACTGGGCCGTCTTCCACCAGGCCCTGCTGTCGGGCCGCCTGCTGCCCGCCGCCCAGCTCGCGCAGATGCGCGCCACCGTGCCGGTCGACCCCGCACGTCCCCAGGGCCCGGCCTACGGGCTCGGCATCCAGACCGGTCCCACGCCGTGCGGCACGTTCTGGGGTCACGACGGCGGCATACCGGGCTATCTGACCACCAGCGTCGCCGACCGCACCGGCTCCCGTACGGCGAGCGTGGTCGTCACGACGGAGTACTGGGCCGAGTTCGGCGCCGAACCGAAGATCGCCGAAGCGGCCGAGGCGCTCCAGACGGCGGTGATCTGCGCGATGTTCGGCAAGCCGGTGCGCTGACCGGTGTCAGGCGTCGAGTGCCGCCCTCACCTGGGCCTCGGCCTCGGTCCTCGACATGGCCGCGCCCTCGGCGTGTGCCGCGGTGAAGGCGTCGGCGCCCAGCGCCTTCTCGGCGTAGCGCGCCGTGGTGTGGGCGTCCTCGTCGCCGGGGTCGCGGCGGCCGCGCAGGGCGTCGGCGACGCCGAGCAGCAGGGCCGCGCGGTAGGGCCGGTCGCGGTGCAGCTCGACGGCGGCCGAGGCGACGGCGATCGCGGCGGCGACCGGCGTGTGCCAGGTCAGCGCCGTGCGCACGGCCGGGTGGGCGAGCCTGGCCGCGGCCTCGGCCGGGCCGGTCTCGGCGAGGTCGAGGTGGGCCAGCACGCACAGCAGCAGGGCGCTCAGGTGCGGGGTCGTACGGCCCGCGGGGTCTTCGGCCAGGCCGTTCAGCGCGTGCTCGCGTGCGGCCCGAGGGTCTGCCGCCCGGTGTTCCAGCCGGGCCAGGCCGAGGCGTACCTGGGTCTGCGACTCGGCCGAACCGGCGCGGGCGAGCAGGTCGTGCAGTCGCCGCCTGGCGGAGTGCTCCTCGCCCGATGCCGCCTGGTGCAGGGCGGCGGCGACCTCGTTCTCCGTCGTGTGCTCGGGCATGCCGAGCTCCTCGAACAGGCGGCTCGCCCGTTCGGCCGACGCGGGCGCGCCGCCCGCACCGGATCGCAGCAGGGCCGCGTTCACCGTGCTCAGGGTGATCGCCAGCCCCCATCGCTCGCCGAGCTCCTCGAACGCCGCCAGCGCCCGCTCCAGCACCGGCACCGCCCGCTCGGCCTGACCGCTGTTCATGATCAGTACGCCTCGGACCAGCCATGCCTGGGCGGCGCCCCACGGGTCGCCGGGCTCGTCCATGGGGCCGTGCTCCCGGCCCTGGCCGACGGCGAGTGCCAGCCCGGCCATGCGCAGGAGCGGATGCGCGTCGGTCCCGGCCTGTTTCAGCGCCTCGGCGATCAGGGCGAACGCGGCACGCGCCTGTTCGGGCCCGTCGACGGTCTCGACGACGGCCAGTCCGTGCGCCGCCGCCACGAGCGCGCGGGCCCGGGGATCGGCGGGGCCGGGCGTCCGCAGGATCAGGCCCAGCAGGTCGAGCGACTCGGGCGGGTGGTCGCGCAGCAGCCAGTACCACGCCATCGCCGCGCCCAGCCGCGTCGCCAGGTCCGTCTCGCCCGAGGCGGCGGCCCAGCGGATCGCGGCCGACAGGTGGTCGCGTTCGGTCGTCAGCCTTGTCAGCCAGCGCAGCTGATCGGCGGTGCGCAGGTGGGGGTCGGCCCGCTCGGCCAGGCTCAGGAAGTACGCGGCATGCCGGGCGTGCGCCCGGTCGAGCTCGCCGCGTTCGGCCAGTCTGGCCAGGCCGTACTCCCTGATGGTCTCCAGCATGCGGTAGCGGGGTTCGGCGGGGTCGGGGCCGGGCGCCGGGTGCAGCAGGGACTTGTCGGCCAGGGCGGCCAGCGTCTCCCCGGCGTCGTCCGCGTCGCCGATCGCCCGCGCCGCGTCCTCGCCGAACGGGCCCGGCGCGACCGACAGGCGCTCCAGCAGGGCGCGCTCGTCGTGTTCCAGCAGGTCCCAGCTCCAGGCCACCACGGCGGCCAGCGTGCGATGGCGGGGCAGCGCCGTACGGCTGCCGCCGGTCAGCAGGGCGAACCTGTCGCCGAGCCTGGCCGCGACGGCCTCGACCGGCAGGGCGCGCAGCCTGGCCGCGGCCAGTTCGATCGCCAGCGGCAGGCCGTCGAGCCGTTCGCAGATCCGCACGACGGCCGTCAGGGCGCCGCCTTCGGCGGTGAAGCCCGGGTGCACGGCGGCGGCCCGGTCGCGGAACAGGCGTACCGCGGCGCACTGCCTGGCCTGCTCGTCGCTCGCGCCCGGCCCGGGGAGGCCGAGCGGCGTGACGTGATGCAGGTGCTCGCCGTCGACGCGCAACGCCTGCCTGCTGGTGGCCAGCACGCGCAGGCCCGGGCATCGGCCCAGCAGGGTGCCGGCGAGTACGGCTGCGGCCTCGACGAGGTGTTCGCAGTTGTCGAGCACGAGGACGACGTCGTCGTCGCCGAGCGTCTCGATCAGGCTGTCCAGGGGGTTCTCGCGTGGGGGAGCGGCCTGGCGGCGGGCGCGCAACGCCTGCAGCACCACGCGGGGCACGTCGTCGGGCGTCGCGGGGGCCAGGGCGGCCAGCCAGACGCCGCCCTGCGGGGTGAGGCGCTCGGCCACGGCCGCGGCCACCCTGGTCTTGCCCGCGCCGCCCGGCCCGACCAGGGTGACCAGCCGGGTGCGGGCGAGCAGGTCGCCGACCCGGCGCACGTCCTGCTCGCGGCCGACGAAGCTGGTCAGCGGGACGGGCAGGTTGCCGGTGCGGGCGCGTGGCGTCCCGCGCAGCACCTCCAGATGCGCCTGCCGCAGATGCGGCCCGGGATCGCTGCCGAAGGAGTCGGCCAGCCGCTCGCACACGACCTGGTAGGCGGCCAGCGCCTCGGCCCCACGCCCGGCCGCGGCGAGGGCGCGGATCAACTGGGCGTGCAGCCGTTCGCGCAGCGGGTGCGCCGAGGTCAGCGCCTCCAACTCGGCGACCGGATCGGCGTGCAGGGCCAGGTCGGCCTCGATCCGGTCCTCCAGTGCGGCCAGCCTGGCCCGCTCCAGCCGCTCGGCCTCCGCCTCGGCGAACGGCGCCTCCCGCACGTCGGCCAGCGCCGGACCCCGCCACAGTCCCAGCGCCTGCCGCAGCAGCACGGCGGCCTCGCCCGGCCGCTCCCGCGCCTGCCGCCCGGCCTTGGCCAGCCGTTCGAAGCGCAGGACGTCGACGGTGTCGGGCTCGACGGCCAGGGTGTACCCGGCCGGGCCGGAGGGGACCGGGGCGGCGTCGCCGAGGAGGCGTCGCAGGCGCGAGACCAGGGATTGCAGGGCGTGCAGGTGCTCGTCGGGGGAGCCGCCGGCCCACAACGCCTCGACCAGCGTGGCAGGCCGTACCGGACGGCCCGCGTCCAGGGCCAGCCTGGCCAGCAGGGCCCGCAGCCGGGCACCGCCCGGCTGTACGCCGTCGAGCCGCAGCGGCCCGAGCAGCCCGATCCGCACAACCGCCATGGCCAGCAGTGTGTCAGAGTCTTAGAAATCTACTTTGTAAAGGCGCTCCCCGCAATACAAGATCGCTCACAAACATCGAAGGACTGAAGACTCATCATCAAAAAGCGAGGCGCTGGCGCAGGAAGGCGAGGATGTCGGCGCGTGCGGTCTTCGCGTGCGGGACGACGCCCGGCATGCTGAGGAAGCCGTGGACCGCGCCCGGGTACTCGGTGAGCAGGGCGGGTGTGCCCTCCGCGCGCAGGCGTGCGGCGTAGGCGCGGCCCTGGTCGGCGAGCGGGTCGAGGGTGGGCACCAGGACGAGGGCCGGTGCGAGGTCGCCCAGGTCGTCGGCGTACAGGGGCGAGACGAGCCGGGCGTCGGCGCCTTCGGGTACGGCCAGGCGCTGGAAGAGGCGCATCTGGGTGGCGGTGAGGGTGGGGCTTTCGGCGTGCTCGGTGAAGGACGGGTGCTCGTCGAGGGTGGCGGTGAGGTCGGTGCAGGGATTGACGAGCACCTGGGCGACGACCGGCAGTCCGGCGTCACGAGCGCGGGCGGCGGAGAGCGCGGCGATGAGCGATCCGGCGCTCTCCCCGACGAGTGCGGTACGCGAGGGGTCGACGCCCCAGGGAGCCGGGTCGTCCAGGATGTGGGACAGGGTGTCCCAGCCGTCGGCGGCGGCGTCGGCCATGGAGGTGGTGGGGCCGAGCAGGCGGTGCTCGACGGACACGACGACGGCGGGCAGGCGTGCGGCGAGGTGACTGGTGATCCAGTCGCACTGTGCGGCGGTGCCGACGAAGCCGCCTCCGTGGATGTGCAGCAGGAGGGGCAGTGCGGCGCCTGTGGTGTGGGCCGGGCGGTGGACGCGCAGGGGGAGGTCGCGGCCGGGCAGGGTGATGTTCTGCCATCGGGCGGTGGCGCCGGGGTGTGGGCGGCCGGTGACGACGCGGGCGATGCGGGAGGCGCGTTTGCGGTTCTCGGCTGTGGCGTAGGCGTTGAGCTGGTCGGGGGTGAGGGTGTTCCAGTCGGGCTGGGCGCCGCTGAGGGCGTGCAGGATGCGGATGCCGAGGGGTGGGCGGTGTGCGGTGGTGGTCACGGGGGCTCCTGTGTGATCGTTTAGTTTCGCTACTAGAGGTATCGATACTGATCGTAGCGCAAGGCGATATCGTGTGGCCATGACCGCATCGGCTTCTTCCGCAAGACCGCTGGGCCGCCCGCGCGCGGGGCTCAATGACGTGGTGTTCGCCGCGACGCTGAGCACGGTGCACGAGCTCGGTTATGCGCGTGCGACCGTCGATCGGATCGCGGCGGCGGCGGGTGTGGCCAAGACGACGATCTATCGGCGCTGGCCGTCGAAGGGTGTGCTGATCGTGGAGTGCCTGCTGGAGGCGTTCGGGCCGGTGCCCGTGGGGTCGGCCGATCGGTCGGAGGTGGTGGCGGGTGCGGTGCGCTGGGTGGCGGCGAAGATCGGCGAGCCGGGTGTGGGTGACGCGTTCGCCGGTGTGTTCAGTGACGCGGTGAGTGATCCGGCGTTGCGGGTGGTGTTGTCGGAGCGTCTGCAGGATCCGTACCGGCTGGTGTTGCAGGAGGTGCTGGGTGAGCCGGAGCATCGGGTGTTGTTCTTCGTCGATGTGGTGGTGGGGACGTTGTTGCATCGGATGGGGATGACGGGTGGGCCGATGGTGGCGGGGGATGTGGAGGCGTTGGTGGAGTTGGTGGTGCCGCTGTTCGGGCAGGGCCGGGGCCAGGGGCTGGAGGCGGGGTAGGGGGATGCATATGTCGGCGATATGTGGCGCTGTTTAGGGTGCGGGGGATGCGTGTTCTGATCGTGGAGGACGAGCCGTTTCTGGCTGAGGCGATCCGGGACGGTCTGCGGCTGGAGGCGATCGCCGCGGATGTCGCGGGTGATGGTGATGCGGCGCTGGAGTTGCTGGGGGTGAACTCCTATGACCTGGCGGTGCTTGATCGTGATATTCCGGGGCCTTCGGGTGATGAGGTGGCGCGGTGGATCGTGGCGTCGGGGAGTGGTATGCCGATCTTGATGTTGACGGCCGCGGATCGGATCGACGACAAGGCGTCGGGGTTCGAGTTGGGTGCGGATGACTATCTGACGAAGCCGTTCGAGTTGCGGGAGTTGGTGATGCGGTTGCGGGCGCTTGATCGCAGGCGTGCGTATGTGCGTCCGCCGGTGAGTGAGATCGCGGGTCTTCGGTTGGATCCGTTTCGGCGGGAGGTTTTTCGTGATGGGCGTTATGTGGCGTTGACGCGGAAGCAGTTCGCGGTGCTCGAGGTGTTGGTGGGGGCGGCGGGTGGGGTGGTGAGTGCGGAGGAGTTGCTGGAGCGGGCGTGGGATGAGCATGCCGATCCGTTCACGAATGCGGTGCGGATCACGGTGTCGGCGTTGCGTAAGCGGTTGGGTGAGCCGTGGTTGATCGTGACGGTGCCCGGGGTGGGGTATCGGATCGACGGTGGCTCGTGAGCCGGCGGCCGGGGTTGAGTGTGCGGTTGAAGCTGACGTTGAGTTATGCGGGGTTCCTGCTGTTGGCGGGTGGGTTGTTGCTGGCTGTGGTGTGGGTGGTGTTGTTGCGTCATGTACCTGCGGGGACGTTCAGTTCGGGTGATGGGCTTGCGCCGAATCGCCGGGTGTTGTTGCGGGCTTTCGCGCCTGCGGTGGTGGGGTTGCTGGGGTTTTTGCTGGTGTTCGGGGTGGTGGGTGGGTGGTTTCTGGCGGGGCGGATGCTGGCGCCGTTGAGGCCGATCACGGAGGCGGCGCGGTTGGCGGCGGGTGGTTCGTTGTCGCATCGGATCCGGGTGGAGGGGCCTGGGGATGAGTTCCGTGAGTTGGCGGATGTGTTCGACGCGATGTTGGAGCAGTTGGAGTCGCATGTGGCGGAGCAGCGGAGGTTCGCGGCGAATGCGTCGCATGAGTTGCGTACTCCGTTGGCGATTTCGCGGACGTTGCTGGATGTGGCTCGTGGTGATCCTTCGGGGGATCGGGGTGAGTTGATCGAGCGGTTGCAGGTGGTGAATACGCGGGCGATTGATCTGACGGAGGCGTTGTTGCTGTTGAGCCGCGGTGATCGTGGGGGTTTTGAGCGTGTGCGGGTGGATTTGTCGTTGGTGGCGGAGGAGGCGGCGGAGATGTTGCTCGGTGTGGCCGAGCGGCGTGGGGTGGGGCTCGAGGTGGGGGGTGAGCGGGCGGTGACGGCGGGTTCGGCGGCGTTGTTGCTGCGGATGGTGGTGAACCTGGTGCAGAACGCCATCGTGCACAATGTGCCGTCGGGCGGGCGGGTGTGGGTGCACACCGAGGCGATGGGCGGCGCGTGTGTGGTGCGGGTGGAGAACACCGGGGGTGTGCTGGCGCCCGAGGTGGTGCCGACGCTGACGGAGCCGTTTCGTCGTGGGAGTGAGCGGGTGCGCACGGGTGAGCACGACGGTGTGGGGCTGGGGCTGGCGATCGTGCACAGTGTGGTGAGGGCGCATGACGGCGCGCTGGTGCTGGTGCCGCGCCGGGGTGGCGGGCTGGTGGTGACGGTGCGCCTTCCTGCGGCTCGGTGAGCATGCCGTACGGGTGGCCTTCGGGGAGGGAGTGTCATGGTGTCGTGGGCGCGCAGGGTGCGGGATGTGGTGTACGAGACGTTCGCGGCGCAGGGGCGGGCGCCGTCGGTGGCGGAGTTGGCGCGCAGGACGGGCGGGGGCGCCGAGGTGGTCCGGGAGGCGTTGCGGGAGCTGGCGGCGGCGCGTGCGGTGGTGCTGACGCCTGAGGGGGACGCGGTGCGGATGGCGCATCCGTTCTCGGCGGCGCCGATGGCGTTCGTGGTGACGCCGTTGGACGGGTTCGACGATCGGCGGTGGTGGGGTGGGTGCGGGTGGGATTCGTTCGGTGTCGCGGCTGCCGTGGGGGTGGATGTCCGGGTCGATACGGCGTGTCCGGGGTGTGGTGCGGCGATCGCGTTCGAGGCGGGGCGGGACAGGGCGCCCGCGCCGGGGCTGGTGGTGCGTTTTCCGTGTCCGGCCGCGCAGTGGTGGCGTGATGTGGTGGGCACGTGCACGCTGATCCGGGTGTTCTGCGAGCGTGGTCATGCCGAGCGGTGGGCGCAGGCGCGTGCGCCGGGTGAGGGGGTCGTGGTGGAGGCGGGTGTGGTGTGGCGGCTGTCGGGCCCGTGGTACGGCGATCGCCTGGATCCGGGTTTCGTGCCGCACAGCCGTGAGTTCAACCAGGGGCTGCTGGAGGAGTGTGGCCTGACGGGGGAGTTCTGGCGGTTGCCGTGAGGTCAGGCGGTGTGGCTGGGCAGGCCTGCGGCGTGGAGGGCCTCTTCGAGGCTGGGGTGCAGGCTGAGCAGGGAGGCGACGCCGGTCATCTCCAGCAGGCGCATGACGCGTTGGTGGGGTTCGACGAGGTGGAGGCGGCTTCCGGCCTGTTGCTGGCGTGTCTGGGCGCGGATGAGGCGGGCCAGGCCGGTGCTGTCGATGAAGGGGACGTCGTGCAGGTCGAGGACGAGGGGTTCGGCGGCGTGCGGGTGTGTGGTGTCGACGAAGGTGGTGAGGCCGGGTGCGTTGGTGGCGTCGATCTCGCCGCTGACGGTGATGACGTGGCGGCCGTCGACCCGGTGGGCGGTTGTCGACAGGGGTGTCACGGCTGCTCCTCTGCTCGGCGGTGGCAGCTGAGGCGGTTCACGTGTGTTCAGGTAATCACAGCAGGAGATTGCCGGAAAGGTTGTTCACCTTAAGGTAGGGAAAGGGTCACGGCGGAGGTTGAGGGGGTGGGGCGTTGTGCGGGATTTCGAGGAGCGTTCCTCGTGGACGTTCCTGACTCATCATGCGCGGGTGTTGCTGACGATCGCGCGGTCGCCTGATGCGCGGGTGCGTGAGATCGCGGCGGCGATCGGGATCACCGAGCGGGCTGTGCAGGGGATCATCGGTGATCTGCGGGAGGCCGGGTATGTGACGCGTGAGCGGGTGGGGCGGCGTAATCGGTACAGCATTCATCCGGAGCAGAATCTGCGTTATCGGACGGAGGCGAATCTGCCGGTGGGGCGGTTGATCGATCTGTTCACCGATCATGATGATCTGGGGCGGCGGCCGGGTTCGCCTTAGTACGACAACGACAGGTCGTAACTCGTGGTGTGCTGGCCCGTTGTGCTTGGCGTGTTAACACCCCCCGACCGCACCGAGCGCCGGATCGTCAACCTACGGGTCCTACGCCGGTGGGGACCGGCCCGCATTGGCTACCTGCTGGGCCTGCACCCCTCCACCGTCCATCGCGTCCTGTCCCGTTACCGGCTGGCCCGCCTGCGCCACCTAGATCGCGCCACCAGCTGTCCCATCCGCCGCTACGAACACCCGCGGCCCCGGACAAGGGCACACGCCCTGCACCGCCAGTGCCGCTGTCGAGGACGAGGAAGGTGTCTGAAGCGCGGACCGTTCGAATCGCAGTGACGTGAAGTGGCCGCCGGACGTCGGCGGTTGTCGGTGGGGCCGCCGGCGTGCGTGTCCGTCCCATCGCGCCCGGCGGAACGAAGCTGCGCAGGCGCCGTCTCGGCGCGAACGTTGAGTGATCGCGATTCTCGGACGGCCGTCGGCGATGGCCTCGGCCGACCGCGGATCTCGATCCTCGGGGCCGCCAGAGTGGAAGCACGCCGTCGATCACAAGGGCGGCGCGGCCCGTCGCCCGGACGTCGCGGAATTTCTTGGATCGTCTGAAGTTTCGGCCGGTGATGACAACCGTGCCCGCCGTACCGCCTGCCGCACCCCACAGCGTGATCTGCCACGCTCCGGTGAACAAGGGGAACAGCTCGGCTTCCAGCATTCGGCCGGGCCCCGACAGGTTGCCGGCGGTGATCCGTGCGGCATGCCCTGACTCGCCGAGCCGTGCTCGCAGGGCGTTGGTCACAGCGGTGCCGAACAGGGTGATGGCCGGCGTTCCTCCTCCTGCGCGTACGGTGTTGAGCAGTCCGGTGGCCATGCTGATGCGCTCCTGATCGACCTGGTTGACCGCTTGCGCGTCGGTTGTGCCGAGCACCAGGCCTATGCCGGTCCCGATCGTCGCCAGCGGCCGAGCCATCCGGCGGCGCCGATGCCGGGATGAAGCACGGTGAGCCAGGCGTGGCGGCCGCGATCAGTAGCAGGCTGACGGTGATCAGAGCGCGGGCGGCGGTCTCGCACAGCGTCCGCCGGAGCACACGTGCGCGCAGGCCGTGCTGACCTGCGGTGAACAGCTTGTCCAAGCGGGCGCGCGGGATCGAGCGGTGGCGGTGGTCTCAAGAGCGGCGGCCAGGCGGTGCAGGGCGCCGTTGGTGAACGGTGCTGGGTTGGTCTCGACGCAGTCGATGAAGCCGGGCTCCCGTTGGGCGCGCTCGGCGAGGTCGTGGTCGCTGAGGCCCAGTTCCTGGCGTCGGTGGACGATTCTGCGGGCGAGGTCGCCGCGGTTGGCCATGGTCGTCACCTCCTGATGCCTCGACGGTAGGCGGGTGGGCTCGTCGCGCGGGATGGGCGTTGGCCCCGCGATCGAGGACCAAAGGCCCTACGGCTTGCCGTACTGAACAAGGTCCGATGAGGGAGACGAAGGAGGAGAAATCATGATTGTTGTGGGTGTCGATGGCTCCGAGGCGAGTCGTGCGGCAGTGGAATGGGCGGCCGACGACGCCTGCCGGATGCATGAGTCGCTGCGGCTGGTGCACGCCGTGGATCGCTGGCCGTACCAGATCAACAGGTCTTCGGCCTCGGAGCCGACCGACTGGCTGATCAGGGGCGGAGAGAAGGTGCTGGCGCAGGCCGAGGAGATCGCCCGGGCGCGCCAGCCGCACGTGGAGGTCTCCACGAAGCTGCTGGAGGGTCCGGTCGCGCTGACCCTGCGCGACCAGGCGGAGGACGCTACGGAGATCGTGGTCGGCAGCCGCGGCCTAGGCGGGTTCGCCGGAGCGCTGATCGGTTCGGTCAGCATCCACGTCGCCGGTCATGCACACTGCCCGGTCGTGGTCGTCCACGCGGATCAGAGGCCGCTCACCGGACAGATCGTCGTGGGCGTGGACGACTCGCCCGAGTGCGAGCCGGCCATGGAGTACGCCTTCCGGCAGGCTTCGCTGCGCGGGGCGCGCATCGTGGCGATCCACGGCTGGCAGCTGCCTGTCGGGCTGGGCTCGCCGGAGATCTACATCGACATGGACGAGATCCGTACGGCGCAGCACCAGGTGGTCACCGACCGGCTGGCCGTACTGAAGGAGAAGTTCCCGCAGGTCGAGGTCGATGATGTGGTACGGCACGCGCATCCGGTCGAGCTGCTGCTGCAGGCCTCGGCGGAGGCCGATCTGGTCGTGGTGGGCTCGCACGGGCGAGGTGCGCTGAGATCGGCGCTGCTGGGATCGGTGAGCCGGGGTGTCCTGCATCAGGCCCGGTGCGCGGTTGCGGTCGTTCGTTCCTGACAGCAGGGACTTTGGTCCCTGCCGGTCATGAAGGCCGGCCCGGCAGAGTGTCGGCATGCGAATCCTGGTGACCGAGACACGACCGGGGCCGGCCGGGGCGCTGCTGGCCCTGGAGGGACATCACATCGCCCGCTGTCACCCGGCTGACCTGGGCGGTGCGCCCTGCGTCGGCCTGGCCCCCGGGGGAACCTGCCCGCTGGCTGAGGGTGACGTCGACCTTGTCATTGACGTCAGGCCCGAGCCTGGACCGCTCACGCTGCGCGAGGCCGGCGTCATGTGCGCCTCGCGCAGCGGCGTGCCCACGCTGGTCGCCGGCCATGTCCCGACTGGCACGAACCTGCCCGCCTGCGAGATCGACGAGGTGGTGGAGCGCTGCGCCGAGGCCGTGAGCCCCACGGGCCCGGCGGTTCTGCGCGCGGTCTACCAGGCGGTGCGGACGGTGCTGAGGAACCTGGACGCGTATCCGCTGGTGCGGCTGGTCGAGCTGGACGAGACCGTGCACATCTACGTCTCGGTCTCGCACGAGCTGAGCACGCAGGCGGTCGAGCAGGTCCGGCGGATGGCGTGGCTGGCCTACACACGGGCCACCCGAGGTGGCGTCGAGGTGGTCGCGCACGTGGCGGTGGGACCAAAGCCCGCACGAGCCGGGAGGTTCGCCGCTGCCGGGCACCTCCCGTGAAGAGCAGCCTGGGAGTGAACCTGAGGAGGTAGTGATGCCGGTCGAAGTCAAGGACGTGATGGGCCGGGTGGCCATCGCCGTCGTCCAGGACGCCACCTTCGCGGACATCGTGGCCGCGATGCGGCGCTACGCCGTCGGGGCGGTCACCGTCATCGACGCCGACCGGCGGCCCGTGGGCGTCGTCTCGGAGGACGACCTGTTGCTCAAGGAGACCGACACGGTACGGCACGCGGTCTCGATCTTCGAGGGGCGCAAGCGGCGCGCCGAGCACCAGAAGGCCGCCGGGGTCACCGCCGCCGAGCTGATGACCTCGCCCGCGATCACCGTCACGCCCGGCACGGCGCTGCGGGAGGCGGCGCGGGAGATGCACGGCAAGCGCATCAGGCAGCTGCCGGTGGTCGACCCGGTGACCGGACGGATCGTCGGCACCTTGCACCAGTCCGACGTGTTGCGGGTGTTCCTGCGCCCGCCGGAGCAGCTCCTGGAGGAGATCGAGGCGCTGCTGACCGACCCGGCCGCGTTCACGATCACGATCGACCGGGGCGTGGTCACCGTCGGCGGCACTGTCGAGCGCCACTCCCAGGCCGTGCAGGTCGTCGAGCAGATCCGCCGGGTCGAGGGCGTGGTGGACGTGGTGTCCGAGCTGGTCTCCGAGATGGACGACACCGTGATCGTCCCGCCCCTGATGTAGGCGCGGGGTGAAGAAGAGACGCGAGCTGGAGCCGCTGGCGGTGATGGTGCGCGACCTGACGACCGCGTGCATGCTGGCCGGACTGTCGGATTGCGCACGCGGCCGCGGTGGCGGCCGAGCGCGGTCTCGCCGTCGATTCGCCCTCCTTGCGCCGCATGATCGAGCAGGGCGTCGACTGCCCGGTGACCTCCAACGACGGTGGCATCAGCTTCGGCCAGGCAGTGAAGCGCCGCTCTGCTCGACCCGAGCAGAGCGGCGCTTCGTGCGCTCACACGCGGGTGAGCACGACCTTCAACGAACCCGTCTCCTGCGGCGCGGAGAACACCTCGTAGGCCTTCTCCATCTCCTCCAGCGTGAACCGGTGCGTCACGAACGCGCCGGAGTCGAGCCGCCCGGCGGCGATCATGGACAGCAGGGTGGGGGTCGAGTACGTGTCCACCAGCCCGGTCGTGATGGTGAGGTTGCGGATCCAGAGGTCCTCCAGGTGCAACGTGGCGGGCTTGCCGTGCACGCCGATGTTGGCGACGTGCCCGCCCGGCCGTACCAGACGGGTGCACAGCTCGAAGGTCTCCGGCACGCCGACGGCCTCGATGGCGACGTCGGCGCCCAGCCCGCCGGTGAGCTCAGCCACTCGACTCAAGGGGTCGTCCTTGATCACGGTGTCCGCGCCGAAGCGGGTGGCCGCCTGCAGCCGGGACTCGGCCAGGTCGACGGCGATGATCCGGCCCGGGGTGAACAGCCGGGCGGTGGCGATCGCCGCCAAGCCGATCGGGCCCGCGCCGACGACGACCACGGTGTCACCGGGGGTGACCCGGCCGTTGAGGACGCCGACCTCGTAGGAGGTGGGCAGGATGTCGGCGAGCATGAGCACGTTCTCGTCACTGACACCGTCGGGCACCAGGTGCGTGGAGGTGTCGGCGTACGGCACGCGGACGTACTCGGACTGGACGCCGTCGATCCGGTGGCCGAGGATCCAGCCGCCTCCGCCCAGGCACTGCCCGAAGGAGCCGGTACGGCAGTAGCGGCACCGGCCGCACGCGGTGATGCAGGAGATGAGCACCCGGTCGCCGGGCTTGCGGTCGCAGCCGGCGCCTGCCTCGACGATGGTGCCGACGGCCTCGTGGCCGAGGATGCGGCCGGGTTCGACAGTGGGCACGTCACCCTTGAGGATGTGCAGGTCGGTGCCGCAGATGGTGACGGCGTCGACGCGGACGATCGCGTCGGTGGGCGCCTGGATCTCCGGCTTGGGCACCTCCTGCCAGGAGCGTCGGCCGGGGCCGTGGTAGACGAGCGCTTTCATGTCATGCACCTCCGTATACGGGGAACTGCGCGGCGATGTCGTCCTCGTTCCAGGTGAGCTCGTCGCGCAGGCCGACCACGCCCGTACAGCAGCCGGATGGCCTGCCGGACCGGGTGTCGGGACCGACTGTGACGACCGGGCTGGTCATGACCTCGCGGACCAGCATGGCTACCGCCCGTCCCACTGCGGAGTGTCGTCCTCGTTCCAGGTCAGCTCGTTGACGACCTCGACGACGCCGTTGACGCGGGCGCTCATGCGGGCGGCGATCTCGGTCTCGCTGCGGCGGTCCATCCGGCCGCTGAGGGTGATCACGCCGTGGCTCGCCTTGACCTGGACGCGGTCGGTGTCGACCCAGAGCGAGCGCTCCAGCACGTCCTCGCGGACCTCCCTGGCCAGCTCCGCGTCCGGGCGGACGAAGACCTTGAGCAGGTCGCGGCGGCTGACGACGCCCAGTAGGCAGCCGTCGGCGTCGGTGACCACGAGCCGCTTGACACCTTGCTCATCCATCTTGCGGGCGGCGGCCACGGTCGAGGCGTCGGGCTCGATGGTGATCGGGGGGGCGGTCATGATCTGGGAGGCGTGGTCGCCGAGCGCCTTGCGCGGGGCGTCGCGGTGGCGGCGCCGTACGCGCAGCGGGGGCTGGTAGCCCTCGCGGTAGTACAGCTCGCGGAACTCCTCCTTGAACAGCAGGTCCGCCTCGGAGACGACGCCGGTGACGCGGCTTTCGGCGTCGAGGACCGGGACCGAGCTGACGCCGTGGGCGATGATCGCCTCGGCGACGTCCTTGAACAGTGTGCTGCCGTGGACGGAGACGACCTCGCGGGTCATGACGTCCTTCACTTTGGTACGCATGATTCCTCCTTCGGTGTTCATCTGAGGTGGCGGCGTAGGGGGGAGGGGCGGGCCTCGCGGGGCGCCAGCCGGATCCGGACGTCGACGGCCGCCGCGCCGTGCGGGGTGACGATGATCGGGTTGAGGTCGAGTTCGGCGACCTCGGGGAGGTCGTCGAGCAGGTGGCTGACGGCGACGATCTGGTCGGCCAGCGCCTCGACGTTCGCCGGTTGGCTGCCGCGGTAGCCGTACAGCAGAGGAGCGCACCGCAGCTCGCCGATCATCTCGATGGCTTCGGCCCTGGTCAGGGGCGGGACGCGGAAGACGCGGTCGCCGAGGAGTTCGGCGGTGACGCCGCCCATGCCGACCATCACCAGGGGGCCGAAGGCGGGGTAGGAGACGCCGCCGACGATGATCTCGACACCCTTCGGAAGCTGGTGCTGCGCGATCGCGCCGGTCATCTCGGGGATGGACGCGGCCATGTCGCGGTAGGCCTGCCGTACCTGCTCCTGGGTTTGCAGGCCGAGCCGTACCCCGCCGACGTCGCTCTTGTGCACCGGACCGGTGGCTTTCAGGACGGCGGGCAGCCCGATCAGGCCCGCGGCCTCGGCGGCGGTCTCCGGCCCGTCGGCAGTGATGGTCTCGGCGACCATGACGCCGTAGCAGCGCAGCAGGCGGGCGGACAGGGCCGGGTCGGCCCAGCCCTCGCCCGCGGCGTGGACCAGGGCGCGGGCGCTCTGGTCGGGCTCGGACAGGCCGGCGGGATGGGGACGGCGGCGGGATTGCGCGTAGGCGGCGACGCGGGCGAGGGCGGCGACCGCCTGCTCGGGGAAGGGATAGCTGGGCACCTGGCCCTCGATCAGGCCTTCGTGCCCCACCAGGCAGGCGAGCACGGGGACGTCGACCTTGCGGGCCGCCTCGGCGATCACCTTCCGGGTGCGCTCCAGGCCCGAGCCGAAGGGCGGGGTGTAGACGACCAGGACGGCGTCCACTTCGGGGGCGAACGTCTCGATGGCGCGGCCGATCTGCTCGGCCGGGGCTTCTGCGGTCAGGTCCATCGGGTTGCCCAGAGCCGCGCCGGCTGCCGCCTGGAAGGTCCCGGAGAGTTCGGGGACGATCAGGCCGTGCTGCTCGCAGGCGTCGGCGGCCATGGCTTCGGGGCCGCCGGAGTTGCCGATGACGGCGACGCGGCGGCCTTTCGGCAGGGGTTGGGAGGTGAGGAGGCGGGCGGTGTCGAGGAGTTCGGCGACGGTGTCGAGGCGGATCACGCCGCAGGCGCGGACCAGGGCGTCGACGGCCAGGTCGGGGGTGGCCGCGGCGGCTGTGTGGGAGCGGACGGCGCGGTCGCCGGAGTCGGATCGGCCGCTCTTGAGCAGCAGGATCGGCTTCTTGGCCGAGACTCGCCCGGCGATGCGCAGGAACTTGCGCGGGTTGCCGAAGGACTCCAGGTAGAGGGCGACGACGTCGGTGTCGGGGTCGTCCTCCCAGTGCTCCAGGAGGTCGTTGCCGCTGACGTCGGCCTTGTTGCCGACCGAGACGAAGCTGGAGACGGGCAGCCGGTCCAGGATGGCGGCGCCGACCGCGCCGGACTGCGACATGAGCGCCACCCGTCCCTTGTTCGGAAATGTCGGGAGAAAGGTGGCGTTGAGGTTTGTCGTGGTGTTCAGCAGGCCGAGGCAGTTGGGGCCGATCAGTCGCATGCCGGCGGTCCGGCAGATCTGCAGCAGTTCGGCCTCGCCGTCGTGGCCTGCTTCGGCGAAGCCGGACGACAGCACGACCAGCCCGGCCACCTGCGCTTCGGCGCAGTCGTGTGCGACTTCCAGCACGTGCCGGGCCGGGACGGCGACGACCGCCAGGTCCACCGGTCCGGGCACGGACCGCAGGTCGGGGTAGGCGGACCTGATCGCGTAGACCGGGCCATCGAAGCCGCTCTCGATCAGGTTGCGCACCACCCGGTTGCCCACGCTGGACGGGGCACGGCCCGCGCCGATCACCGCGACAGACCGGGGAGCCAGCACCCGGGCCAACGAGGCGCGCTCGGCCTGGTGGTCGCGCTGCTCGATCCGGTCACGCAGCCCGTCGGTCGGCCTGACCGAGATGCGGACGCTGACCACTCCGCTGTCGTGGTGCTGCGTGACGTCGGCGCCGAGGTCACGCAGCACCTGGATCATGGCTCTGTTCTCCGACAGCACGTCGGCGACCAGCTCGCGCACGCCGTGTTCTGCGGCGTCCAGGGCGGCATGCTCCAGCAGCAGCGTGCCCAGCCCATGGCCCTGGGCCGCGTCGTCGACGAGGATGGCCAGGTCGGCCTGCCCGCCCGCCGTGGAGATGTATTCGGCGATCGCCACCAGCCGCCCTTTCAGCAGGGCGACCAGGGCGTGGCCCCGGTAGGCGCCGCCGGTGATGCGCTCCATGTAGGTGTGCGCGGTGGCTCGCCCGCCGGTGAAGAAGCGCAGGTAGGCGGAGCGTTCCGAGGTGCGTTCGACCAGGTCGTGCAGGGCTTGGCGGTCTTCGGGGCGCAGCGGGCGCACCTGGGCGATGCCGCCGTCCTTCAGCAGCACGTCATACATCGAGGGCCCTCCGGGGTGCTCGGGGTCCAGCGGGGCCGTAGCCCAGCCGCATGATCATCTGGGGATGGCCGCCGCGGTGGGCGGGGTCTTCGTGGCGGCGCATGTCACGCAGGTCGAGGGGCTGGTTGGGGAAGGAGGCCGAGACTCCGTGCAAGGTGGCGGTCAGCAACATTCGCTGCAGCGCCTGCCCGGCGCGCAGCCAGTCCAGCGGCTCGTCGCCGGGGGTGGTGATCACGGCGAGCTGGGGTTCGCGCTCGAAGCGGGCGGTGCCGACGCGGTGGCCGAAGTCGCGGATGGGGTCGCGGGCGCCGCTTGCCTGCGGTCCGTGCACGTAGGCGGGCATGTCGGCGGTGGCCGGCTCGGCCGGGTAGGCGGTGTCACGGGCCAGCACATCCTCGGCGAGTGCGGCGAAGCGGAGGTTGAACAGCGCCGCACCGCAGCTCACATGGAGTGAGCGGCCTCGTGGGTCGCTGATGCGCAACCAGCGGTCCCAGTCGGCCAGCAGCTCCACGAACTCGCCCTTCGGCATGGTGACGACCTGCCAGGGACGAGTGTTGTGCACGGACGGAGCCTGGTCGGCGGCGAGAAGCAGACGGGTGATCGACGGGTTCATGGCGCACCTCCCGCCCTCGACGTTCGCCGAGGAGGGGGAGCGGCGGGCAGTGCCGGAGGACCCGCCGGGCAGGGACGAAAGCCCCTACGTGCCGGGAGAGCGGCTGGGGAGCGTGGCAGCATGACGAGCCTCTCCACTGCCGCGCCCGGACTCAGCGGTGCCGAAGCCGCCAGGCGGCTGGCCGCCGACGGCCCCAACACGCTGCCGGCGCCCCGACGCTCTTCCCCGGCGGTGCTGCTGCTGCGGCAGCTGGTGCACTTCTTCGCCCTGCTGCTGTGGGTCGCCGCCGTGCTCGCCTACCTGGCCGGGATGCCGCAGCTGGCCGTGGCCATCGTGATCGTGGTGCTGCTCAACGGCGGTTTCGCCTTCGCCCAGGAGTACCGGGCCGACCGGGCCGCCCAGCGGCTGTCGGCGCTGATCCCGGCCAGGGTGACCGTGCGGCGCGACGGTCGGCGGGCGGTCATCGACGCCGCCGGCCTGGTCGTGGGGGATGTGGTTCTGCTGGACGCCGGTGACCGGGTGTCGGCTGACCTGGACCTGGCCGAGGTGCGCGCTTTGGCGGTCAACGAGTCCATGCTCACCGGCGAGAGCGTGCCCGCCCACCCGTCATCGGGTGGCCGGGTCTGCGCGGGAACCTTCGTGGTGGAGGGCGAGGCCGAGGCGGTCGTGGCCGCCACCGGAGCCCGCACCCGGCTGGCGGGCATCGCCGCGCTGACCCGGCAGGCCTCCCGCCCGCCCAGCCCACTCGCCTTGCAGCTCGGCAAGGTGGTGCGGTTCGTCGCCCTGATCGCGCTGGCCGTGGGAGCGGGATTCTACGGCTTGGCGCTGCTGATGGGCATGCCGGCGGGCGACGGGTTCCTGTTCGCGCTGGGGGTCACGGTCGCGCTCGTGCCCGAGGGGCTGCTGCCGACGGTCACCCTGTCGCTGGCTCGCGCTGCCCAGAAGATGGCCGCCCGCAACGCGCTGGTCCGGCATCTGGAGGCAGTGGAGACGCTTGGCTCGGCCACCTTCATCTGCACCGACAAGACCGGCACCCTCACCGTCAACCGGATGTCCGTCGCCCGGATCTGGGGTGATGCGCCCGCGGCCCTGCGCTCGGCGGTACTCAGTTCGACAGGACGGCTGGTCGACGGCAAGCCGGTGGGCGATCCGATGGAGGTCGCCTTCCACGCCGAGGCGCTGCGTCAAGGAGTCGACGTGGAAGGCCAGGTTGCCGAGCGGTGGCCGTTCGACCCGGTGCGCCGCCGGACCGCGGTGCTGGTCGACGGGGTCCTGCATGTCAAAGGCGCTCCGGACAGGGTCCTGCCGCTCTGCTCCGCCGTACCGCCGCAAGCCGAGCAGGTCCTGGCCGAGATGGGCGCCGCCGGACTGCGGGTGCTTGCGGTGGCGGCCGGGCCTGATGAGGGCGAGCTGACCTTCCTGGGGCTGGTCGGGCTGGAGGATCCGCCGCGCGAGGACGTCGCGGAGGCGATCTGGAAGTGCCGCATCGCGGGCATCAAGCTGGCCATGGTCACCGGAGACCGTCCCGGTACGGCCCGCGCCATCGCCAGCGCGGTCGGCCTGGACGGCCCGGTCGTCACCGACCTGCCCGACGACGACGCCGCCCTCGGCGAACTGGTCGACCAGGACGGCATCGTGATCGCCCGGGTCACCCCGGAGGACAAGCTCCGCATCGCCCGCGCCCTGCGCATGCGCGGTCACGTCGTGGCGATGACCGGCGACGGCGTCAACGACGGACCAGCGCTGGGTGAGGCCGACATCGGCATCGCCATGGGCGCCTCCGGCACCGACGTCGCCCGCGAGGCCGCCGACCTGGTGCTGCTCGACGACCACTTCGCCACCATCGTCACGGCGGTCGAGCTGGGCCGGGCGACCTACGCCAACATCCGCCGCTTCCTCACCTACCACCTGACCGACAACGTCGCCGAGCTCACCCCGTTCGTGGTGTGGGCGCTGTCCGGCGGGCAGATCCCCTTGGCCGTCACCGTGCTGCAGGTGCTGGCGCTCGACATCGGCACCGACCTGCTGCCCGCCCTCGCCTTGGGCGCCGAACCGGCCAACCCGCGCACCATGGACGGCCCCGCCAGGAGCGGCAACCTGATCGACCGGCGGCTGCTCACCCGGGTCTTCGGCGTGCTCGGCCCGGCCCAGGCACTGGCCGAGATGGCCGCCTTCACCGCCGTGCTGTGGCTCGGCGGCTGGGCCTTCGGCGCCACCCCGGACGCGGCGCTGCTGGCGACCGCTTCGGGTACGGCTTTCGCCGCCGTGGTGCTCGGGCAGTTCGCCAACGCCTTCGCCTGCCGCAGCGAGTCGCGCTGGGTGGGCCGCCTGCGCTGGCGGGGCAACCGGCTGCTGCTGGGCGCGCTGGTGTTCGAGGCGGCGGCGTTGCTGCTCTTTCTGGTCCTGCCACTCGGCGGCACGTTCCCCACGACCGCCGGGTGGGCGCTGGCCGCCCTGGCCATTCCCGCGGTGCTGGTCGCGGACACGCTGCACAAGATGTGGAGGACCAAGGTCCCGATCCGGAAGGTCTAGTGCCTCTACGGCCCGTCAGGCCATCGCCGCAGGCTGTGGCGCATGGATGTCTTGGATCTGGCGCGCTGGCAGTTCGGGATCACGACCGTCTACCACTTCCTGTTCGTCCCGCTGACGATCGGGCTGTCGGTGATCGTGGCCGGACTGCAGACGGCGTGGTTTCGCACCGGCAAGGAGTCCTACCTCAAGCTGACGAAGTTCTGGGGCAGGCTGCTGCTGATCAACTTCGCCATGGGGGTGGTCACCGGGATCGTGCAGGAGTTCCAGTTCGGGATGAACTGGAGCGACTACTCCCGCTTCGTGGGTGACGTGTTCGGCGCGCCGCTGGCCATGGAGGGCCTGATCGCCTTTTTCCTGGAGTCGACCTTCCTGGGATTGTGGATTTTCGGGTGGGACCGGCTGTCGAAGCGGGTGCATCTGGCGACGATCTGGCTGGTGGCGATCGGCACCAACATTTCCGCCTATTTCATCCTTGCGGCAAATTCGTGGATGCAGCACCCGGTGGGCTACCGGATCAACAACGGCCGGGCCGAGCTGACCGACATCTGGGCCGTGCTGACCAACTCCACCGCGCTGGTCACCTATCCCCACGTCATCTTCGGCGCCTTCGTCACCGCGGGCGGCTTCGTGCTCGGCGTGAGCGCCTGGTTCCTGCTGCGCAAGCGGGATGTCTCGCTCTTCAGGACCTCGGCCAAGGTCGCCATGGTCGTGACCGCGATCGCCGCCGCCGGCGTCGCCTTCTCCGGCCACTGGCAGGCCCAGATCATGACCGAACAGCAGCCGATGAAGATGGCCGCCGCGGAAGCACTGTATGAGGACGAGCGCGGCGCCGGATTCTCCCTGTTCGCCTATGAGGACAAGGTCAACCTCCAGATCCCGTACGGCCTGAGCCTGCTGGCCACCAACACCCTCGACGGCGAGGTCCAGGGCATCGACGACATCCAGGCCCGCTCCGAGCGGCTCTACGGCCCCGGCGACTACCAGCCGGTGATCGGCCTGACCTACTGGACCTTCCGCCTGATGATCGGCTTCGGCGCCCTGTCGGCCGGGCTGGCCCTGCTCGGCCTCTGGCTGACCAGGCGCGGCAGGCACCACCCGTGGTTCTACCGGGCGGCGATGCTCGGCCTGGCCCTGCCGTTCCTGGCCAACTCGGTCGGCTGGATCTTCACCGAGATGGGCCGCCAGCCCTGGACCGTCTACGGCGTCATGCGCACCGCCTCCGCCGTCTCACCCGGTGTCGACGTCACCGAAGTGGCCATCACCCTCGTCGGGTTCACCCTGGTCTACGCCGTCCTCGCCGTCATCGAGGTACGGCTGCTGCTGAAGTTCATCCGCCTCGGCCCGCACGAGGAGCCCGAGCGGCAGCCGGCTCCCGCGCTTCGCTACTGACACGAGGGAAACGCCATGGAACTCACCACCGTCTGGTTCCTGCTCATCGCCGTGCTCTGGGCCGGGTACTTCGTGCTGGAGGGCTTCGACTTCGGCGTCGGCATCCTGCTGCCCGTGCTCGGCCGTACCCCCGTTGACCGTGACGTCATCGCCCGCACCATCGGGCCGGTCTGGGACGGCAACGAGGTGTGGCTGCTGGTCGCCGGCGGCGCGACCTTCGCCGCCTTCCCCGAGTGGTACGCCACCCTGTTCAGCGGCTTCTACCTGCCACTCTTCCTGATCCTGCTGGCGTTGATCGTGCGTGGGGTCGCCCTGGAATACCGGCGCAAGACCGACTCCGCCAAGGGCTGGGACCGCGCGCTGTTCTGGGGCTCGGCCGGTCCGGCGCTGCTGTGGGGCGTGGCGTTCGCCAACATCGTGCGCGGCGTGCCGCTGGACGCCGACCACGAGTACACCGGCACCCTGCTGACCCTGCTCAACCCCTACGCGCTGCTCGGCGGGCTGGCCACGCTCGGGCTGTTCACCCTGCACGGCGCGGTCTTCCTCGCCCTGCGCACCACGGGCGAACTGCGCGAGCGGGCGGTCCGGGCAGCCCGCGCCCTGCTGCCGGTCACCGCGGTCGTCGGCGCGCTCTTCCTGGCCGTCACCGCCGACAGCACGGCCACCTGGATCACCGCCTCACTCGCCGTCGCCGCGCTGGCGGGTGCCTTCGTCGCGGTGCTGCGGGGCAGGGACGGCTGGTCGTTCGCGGCCACCACGGCGGCGATCCTGGCGATCGTGGCCACCCTGTTCTGGAGTCTGTGGCCCGACGTGCTGCCCGCGCTCGACCCGGCCAACAGCCTCACCGTGACCAACGCGGCGTCCACGCCGTACACCCTGACCGTCATGACCTGGGTGGCGGCCGTCTTCACCCCCGTCGTCCTGGCCTACCAGGCCTGGACCTACTGGATCTTCCGCCGTCGACTGACAGGAGCGAACTGACATGGACACCGTCGTCGTGGGATACGACGGCTCGGACTTCTCGATGCAGGCCCTGGAATGGGCGATGGACGAGACCGAGCTGCGCGGAGCCGAGCTGACCGTCTGCCACGCCTGGCGCTGGCCGTACGGCGAGGCGGACCGGGCAACCGTGCTGCACCTGCGCAAGGCGGCCGAGCACGTGCTGTGGCACGGCGCCGACTGCGTGCGCCACACCAGCTCGCTCGCCCGCGTCCAGACCGACCTCTACGAGGGAGATGCAGGTGAGCGACTCGTCGAGCTGTCCGCGACTGCCCGCCTCGTCATCGTGGGTTCGCGCGGGGTGCTCGGCTCCGTAGCCGAGTACGTGGCGGCCAACGCCTCCTGCCCGGTCGTGGTCGTGCGCGGCCCCGGCCCGCTGCCCATGCCCGAGCATCTCGGTCCCGTAGTGACGGCGGACACCTCCGAAGCCGTGCTCGCCTTCGCCCGCGACGAGGCGGCGATCCGGCGCCTGACTGTGGACAGCGACATGTCCACCGACGCGACCGTGGTCGTGGTCGGCCGTGCCCGGCCAGGCCGGATCGAGGGCCAGGCGCGCGATCTGCTCCAGGAGTCCCGTTGCCCGGTCGCGGTCGTTCCTGTGGACTGAGGTCCGGCTCTCGCGGGACTTCGGCCCTGAAAGCGTCCGGGCCGACAGCGACCGCACGCTGAAGGTGAGCGACGCGGTCGGCGGGCAGCTGCTGATCAGCGGCGGGATTCACCGAGCTGCCCATTCCCGGCAAGCTCGTCGACGAGCCGACCAAGCAGGCCATGGCCGAGCGCGTCCTGCTCACGCCGGTCGAGCACCCGCGTTCGACGACGGTGCGAGCGTGCGGCGGCCCCTGTCGGAGGTCCTGGAAGTCCGGGACCAAGGTCTCTAACCGCCCGCCGCCGCAAACGGTGTGCTTGAGCCATAGGAAGAGGAGGACATCATGACCACCATCCCCCGCCACGTGATGGACACCACGCCGCGGACCACGACCCCCACCAAGCCCGTCGACCGCGTCTGGGCGATCACTCGCATCTCGATCGGCTGGGTGTTCCTCTGGGCGTTCCTCGACAAGACCTTCGGCTGGGGCTTCGCCACCCCCGCCGAGCGCGCCTGGATCAACGGCGGCAGCCCCACCACCGGCTTCCTCAAGGGCACCGGCGAGAACGCCCTGGGCGGCTTCTTCTCGGGCCTGGCCGGACAGGCCTGGGTGGACTGGCTGTTCATGGCCGGCCTGCTCGGCATCGGCCTGGCACTGACCCTGGGCGTCGGCACCCGCGTCGCCGCCGCGACCGGTGGCCTGCTGCTCATGCTGATGTGGGCGGCCGAGCTGCCCCTGGCCAACAACCCGTTCATGGACGATCACGTCATCTACACCATCGTGCTGATCGGCCTGGCTCTGGCGGGCGCCGGCAACACCTTCGGGCTCGGCAAGTACGTGCGCCAGCCGTACCTGAAGTAGATGAGCGGGCGACCAACGCCCATCCCCGCAAGGGATGGGCGTTTCGTCGTTACGGTGCGAAACTCGCTGATGTGTCGAATCCCTTGATCCCGCACATGAGACTGGACGAGTTGCTATCCGAGCTCCAGGTACGTCTGAACGCCGTCCTGGCCACCCGTGATCGGGTGCATGCTCTCCTGGACGCGGTGGTGTCCGTTGGCGGCGACCTCGACCTGGAGACCGTGCTGCGCCGGATCGTGGAGACCGCCACCAACCTCGTCGATGCCAGCTACGGCGCGCTCGGCGTGGTGGGCCAGGAGCACACGCTGCTGCAGTTCATCCCGGTCGGCCTGACCGAGGAGGAGATCGCCGCCATCGAGCACTGGCCGCACGGGCTCGGCCTGCTCGGCCTGCTCATCAAGGACGCCCGGCCGCTGCGCATGGCCCGGATCTCCGACCATCCCGAGTCCTACGGCTTCCCGCCCGGCCACCCGCCGATGGGCAGTTTCCTCGGTGTGCCGATCCGGGTCCGTGACGACGTGTTCGGCAACCTCTACCTGACCGAGAAACGCGGCGGCGCAGAGTTCGACGAAGAGGACGAGGCGATCGTCATCGCGCTGGCCACCGCCGCCGGTGTCGCGGTGGAGAACGCCCGCCTGTACGAGGAGACCCGCAGCCGGGAGACGTGGCTGCGTGCCTCCTCCGAGATCACCACCAGCCTCCTGTCCGGCGCGGAGTCGCAGGAGGTGCTGCGGATGATGGCGGTCAGCGCCCGCCAGATGACGGACGCCGACCTGTCGGCCGTGCTGCTGCCGGCCGACGGTGGGCTGCGGGTCGAGATCGCCGACGGCCAGGCCCCCGACGACCTGATCGTCCCCATGGAGGGCAGCCTGGCCGGGGCGGCCTTCACCCGAGGCGAGTCCATGAGCGATGGCAACCTGCAGAACTCCGCCTATCTCAACTCTCCGCTGAAGGAACTCGGATTCGGTCCCGGGCTGGTGGTTCCGCTCGGCGCGCAGCCCGCCGTCCGCGGCGCGCTGATGCTCGCCAAGCGGCCTGGACGCATCCCGTTCAGCGGCGGCGAGCAGAAGATGCTGGAGGCTTTCGCCGGCCAGGCGGCCATCGCGCTGGAGCTGGCCGAGGCGCGCAAGGACGCCGAACGGCTCGGGCTGCTGGAAGATCGCGACCGCATCGCCAAGGACCTGCACGACGTGGTCATCCAGCGGCTGTTCGCGGTCGCGATGACGCTGATGGGCGCGGTGCGGCTGGTCGAGCGGCCGGAAGCGTCCACCCGGCTCCAGCACGCCATCGACGAGCTCGACGGCACCATCCGCCAGATCCGCTCGACGATCTTCGCTCTGCAGGGCGTACGGGGGTCCGGGTCGCCCAGCCTGCGCGCCCAGATCGTCGACCTGGTCGAAGGCGCGCGCGGCCACCTGGGCTTCATGCCGGGCCTCAGCATGGAGGGCCAGCTCGACCACCAGGTCCCTGAGGCGCACGCCGAACACCTGCTGGCCGTGCTGCGCGAAGCACTGTCGAACGTGGTACGCCACGCCAAGGCCACCCGTGCGGACGTCACCGTCGAGGTCGCCGGGCAGCGACTCAGCCTCGTCGTGGCTGACAACGGTGTCGGGATCGGCTCGGATCGCCGGAGCGGCCTGCGCAACCTGGAGGATCGGGCGGCCCAGCTCGGCGGTGCCCTGGAGGTGGAGTCGGCTAACGGGACACGGATCCGGTGGTGTGTTCCGCTGTGATGCGACGGCCGCTCACCTGCTCGACCCGGACGACGATGTAGTGGTCCCGGCCGCCGGGCGCCCAGGAATCCAGGGGCAAGCCTTTGAGCCTGGCCAGTTCCTCCGGGTCGAGCACGACCGCGGCGTGCCCCACCACGGAGACCGACCAGCCGGCGCGCCGGCGCATGTCGAACTCGTCGGCCTCGAAAGCCACCACGGCCTGCCTGGCCGCCACCGCGAGCTTCGACCCTCGACCGGTTCTGATGACGATGTCATCGCCGTCGAGCAGGAAGTTCACGGGCTGTACGGCGGGCAGCGCGCGATCGGTGAAGACGATCCGGCCCAGCTGGACAGTCGACAGCAGCTGCAGGCATTCCTGCCGGGAGAGCACTTGAAGCCCGGAACCGTCGTATTGCATGCCATCCAGCATGTCGGGCGCCCCTGCCCGGAATCAGAGGCGAAAGTCCCTCTATTTCTGACGATCCGCCTTGAGCCGGGCGGCCATTGCGGCGGCCTGGGTGCGGCGCTGCATGTTGAGCTTGCTCAGCAGGTTCGACACGTAGTTCTTGACGGTCTTCTCGGCCAGGTGCAGCCGCTCGCCGATCTGCCGGTTGGTCAGCCCCTCGCCGATCAACTCCAGGATGTGCCGCTCCTGCTCCGACAGTGCCTGCAGCGGATCCTTGCGGCTGGCCTGCTCGCGCAACCGCTGCAGCATGGTCGCTGTGGTCTGCGGGTCCAGCAGCGACTGGCCTTTCGCGACCGTGCGCACGGCGCCGATCAGGTCGCTGCCGTGGATCTGCTTGAGCACATATCCAGACGCTCCGGCCATCACCGCGTCGAACAAGGCGTCGTCATCGGCGTAGGAGGTCAGCATCAGGCAGTGCAGCTCGGGCAGGCGGGAGCGTACCTCGCGGCAGACGTCCACGCCGCTGCCGTCGGGCAGGCGCACGTCCAGCACCGCCACGTCCGGCTTGAGCGCCGGGATGCGGGCGATGGCGGAGGAGGCGGTCCCGGCCTCACCGATCACCTCGATGTCGTCCTCGGACTCCAGCAGGGCGGCCACGCCGCGCCGTACCACCTCGTGATCGTCGAGCAGGAACACGCGAATCATGCCTGTGACGCTAGTCCTCATCCGGGCCCGCGAGTAGGGACCAAAGTCACCTCCGCACCACGAGCGGAGGTCAGGGTCTTACGCCCCTCCCCAGCGCTGACATGATCACCGCCGTCGTGCTCCTCTTCCTGGCCCTCGCCGCCGAAGGCTCGCTCCTGCTGGGCATGACCATGAGCAGAGCCGACGCCGGGATCCACCGCCTGACCCGCCGGCTCGGCCACCACCTGGCGCTCGCCGAACCCGCCGGACCCGCGCCCGAACAGCTCGACGACCTGCGCGCCTGCCTGTATGGCCTGCACGCCGTTCCGACCCTGCACTTCGCCCGGGAGGAAGACGCCTATTTCTCGCGCAGACAGGCCGATGGTCCCACCGACCGGTGACCTTCGCCCGCAGTGGTGCGAACCCCCTGCTTGGTCTGCTGAGAGTGACCCGAAGGAGGGACAGCCATGTCCGTCACCCCGTTACCGCCCAGACGCAAGCCGGGGCACTGGGGGGCGACCGCGCTGGTCGTCGGTGACATGATCGGCTCCGGCGTCTTCCTGCCGCCCGGCGGCGCGGCGGCCCTGACCCTGTGGGCGTCCATCGGCATCGAGTCGGCCACCGTCCCCGCCGAGGACGTCCGTGACCCCGGGCGGACCATCCCGCGCGCCATGATCATCGGCACGGTCGTCACCGCCGCCGCCGTCTGCATCCTGGGTACCGTCGCCGCCTTCGCCGACGCGGCAGCCGCGATGTTCGGCAGCTGGGCCGGCACCGCGGTCGCCGTCGGCGCGATCATGAGCGCTTTCGGCGCGCTCAACGGCTGGATCCTGCTGCAGGGCCAGGTGCCCCTGGCCGCCGCCCGCGACGGGCTCTTCCCGGCGGTCTTCGCCAAGCTCACCCGCTGGGACACCCCCCGCCGTCGGGCTGATCGTCTCCAGTGTGATGGTCACCGCCCTGATGCTGTGGACCATCGCGGGCTCCGGCTACGAGGGCCAACCGGTTGCCTGTCGCGCAAGCCGTACTGGAGTGTCTGACATGAGAGTCGTCGTCGCGGTCGGCGGCAATGCCCTCCTGCGCCGCGGAGATCGGGTCGAGGCCGCCACGCAACTGCGCAACGTCGAACTGGTCACGCGCGCCCTGGCGCTGGTCGTGCACGGCAACGGCCCCCAGGCCGGGCAGCTCGCCGAGGAGAGCGCCCCGGGACTCGACACCCTCGTGGCGGAGACGCAGGGCATGATCGGCTACTGGCTGGCCCAGGGGATCGGCAGGAACCTGCCGGACCGTCCGGTGGCCGCGCTCGTCACACAGGTGGTCGTCAACGCCGCCGGTCCGGCGTTCGCTGAGCCGACCAGACCCGTCGGCCCCCACCACCCGGCTCCGGGTGGCGACGGAGCCTTCGTCCAGGACAGGTACGGCTGGCGCCAGGTCGTCGCGTCGCCCGCCCCGCACCTCGTCGCCGGACTGCTGGCCGAGCAGATCGGTGCCGACCTCCTGGTCATCCGGACCGACGTGCCGCAGGTCCTGCGCGAATACGGCACGCCCTGCGAGCGGCCCAACCTGTCAGCCGCGCCCGGCGACCTGGAGCCCGCCGAATTCATGCGGCCGAAGATCGAGGCCGTTCGCCGGTTCGTGAGCGTCACAGAACGCCCAGCGGTGATCGGCGCGCTGGAGGAGATGGCGCTCGTCCTGAAGGGCGAGGCCGGGACACGTATCGAAAGGAAGCCATGATGGCCGCGGTGATCGTCGAAGGAGTGCGCAAGCACTACGGCCCGGTGCGCGCGGTGGACGGGGTGAGCTTCACCATCGAGCCGGGCGAGGTGTTCGCCCTGCTCGGCCCCAACGGCGCGGGCAAGACCACGCTCGTGGAGATCCTGGAGGGCCATCGTGACCGGGACGGGGGCACGGTCTCGGTGCTGGGCTACGACCCGGCGACCGGCGGGCGGGCCTACCGCGAGCACATCGGGATCGTGCTGCAGGAGGCGGGCTTCGAGGAGGAGTTCTCCGTCTTCGAACTCGTCCGGCTCTACGCCGGGTTCTACCGGAACTCACGCTCGCCCGACGAGGTGATCGAGCAGGTCAGTCTGAAGGACAAGCGTGACGCCAAGGTGCGGACCCTGTCCGGCGGTCAGCGCCGCCGCCTGGATCTGGCACTCGGCCTGGTCGGTCGGCCCGAGGTGCTCTTCCTGGACGAGCCGACGACCGGCTTCGACCCCTCCGCCCGGCACAAGGCATGGGAGCTGATCGACGCGCTGAGGGAGTCGGGCACCACGGTCCTGCTCACCACCCACTACATGGACGAGGCGCAGCACCTCGCCGACCGGGTAGCGGTCCTGCGCGAGGGCCGCCTGGTGGCGATCGGCCCGCCCGGCTCGCTGGCCGGGACCGAGCAGCTCAGCGTGCTCTCCTTCCGGCTGCCCGACGGTACGGCTGCCGCGGACCTGCCGGCGCTGGCGGGCCGGATCGAGGTCCAGGGCGCCACCGTCGCCGTGCACACCGGGCAGCCCGCCCGCGACATGCACACGATCACCGGCTGGGCGCTGGACCGGGGCGCCGAGTTACCCGGTCTGACGCTCTCGCGGCCAACGCTGGAGGAGGTCTATCTGGAGCTGGTGCGGTCATGATCACGAGACTGGTCAGGCACGAGGTCGTCTCGTTCTTCCGCTCCCCGATCGCCGCGATCTTCACGGTGGCGATGCCGCTGATGATGATGGTGATCGTCGGCGCGGCCATCGGCAACGCGACGGTCGACCCCGCCTCGGGCGTGCGGGTGATGCAGTTCGTCGTGCCGGTGATGGTGGTCTTCGGCGTCGCCCAGGGCTGCTTCGGTGCGCTGGCGATCCATCTGGCCGACCTGCGTGACCGGGGTTGGCTGAAGCGGCTGCGCGGCACGCCCGTTCCCGCGTGGGCGGTGCTGGCCGGGCTGGCGGGCTCCGTGCTGGTCGTTTCGGCGATCACCGTCGCGCTCCTGATCGGCGCCGGGCTGGTCTTCTACGACCTGCAGATCGTCTGGCGGACCATGCCCGCGCTGCTGCTCACCCTGCTGCTGGGCGCGCTGGCCTTCACCACGCTCGGCTTCGCCGTGGTCGCCCTGGTGCGCAGCGCGGCGGCCGTGCAGCTGCTGGGGACCGGGTTGCTGCTGGCGCTGGCGTTCATCTCCGACGTCATCCTGGTCGGCGCCAAGCTGCCCGGCTGGCTGGACACCGTGGGGTGGATCTTCCCGCTGCGCCACCTGGCCCACGCCGTGCGTGACTGCTTCAACCCCTTCCTGACCGGGGCCGGGTTCTCCGGTGATCACCTGCTCGTGCTGGCGGCGTGGGGTGTCGGCGGCGCGGCGGTGGCGCTGGGGCGCTTCAGCTGGGAACGGCCGACCGCCAGAGCCGGCGTGGTCAGGTCGTCTCGGCCACGCCGGGTGAGCCGCTCGGTCGTGCTCGGGCAGATCGGGCACGCACTGGCCAGACTGCGCCGGGATCCGGCGACGGCCTTCTTCACTGTCGCGCTGCCGGTTCTGCTGCTCGCGCTGGTCTCGCTCATCTTCCGCGGGGCGCTGGTCAACGGCGTCGAACTGCCGCTGTTCATGCTCGCCGCGATGATCACCTATTCCGTGGGCGCGGCCTGCTACCTCAATCTCGCCGAGGCCCTGTCCGGTGACCGGGACAGGGGAGTGCTGAAGCGGCTGGCCGGCACCCCGCTGCCGCGCTCGGTCTACTACGGCGGCTGGGTGGCGAGCGCGCTGCTGGTCAGCCTGGCCACCGCCCTCACTCTCGCCCTGGTCGCCTGGCTCGGCTACGGTGTCCCGCTCACCGTCGCCGCCCTGCCCGGCGTGCTGGCCGCGATGACCCTGGGCGTCGCCTGCTTCGCTGTCCTGGGTGCCGTCGTCGCCTCCCTCGCCGCCAAGCCGCAGACGGCCGGCGTCCTCGCCCTGGGCACCTTCCTGCCGCTGGCCTTCGTCTCCGACGTGTTCGTCATCGGGGGCCCGCTGCCGGGCGTCCTGCAGGTCGTCGGGGACTTCTTCCCGCTCAAGCACCTCGCGCACGCGCTGCTGGCCGCCCTGGACGGCCGGCCCTGGCCGTGGCTGGATCTCGCGGTCATCGCCGCCTGGGCAGCGGCCGGAGCCGTCATCCTGCGGGTGCGGCGACATGCATGAACGGCGCCCCTGACGGACATATCGCCAAAGAGGAGGACACGATGAAGGTTCGGGGAATCCTGGCGCTTGTGCTGCTGGCCGCGGGCTGTGGCGGCGTGTCAGCTCCGCAGGCGACCGCCACAGCCACGGTGACCGTCCCGGCAACCGTCACAGCGACCGCCACCGTGACCACGTCCCCGCCCACGACGCCGACCCGTCCGCCAGAGTCCCGGCTGGTCGCGGGCTACTATCAGCCGCTGTGGCCCTTCACGAGCCCGGCCGAGGTGCGAGCCTGGCTGGAGGCCTACCGCTCCGGCGGACACCAGCCCTGGCACCTGGACGCCCGCCGTACCGCACTCGGCTTCACCCAGGGCTACCTGGGCTTCCGTGAGATCGACCAGGTCGTCTCGACCACGACCGAAGGCATCCACGCGAGGGTGACGGTCGGGTTCCTCAGCCAGGAAAGCCCCGAGCCGCTGGTCGCCGCGGTGATCCATCTCGTCCGGTACGGCACGGGCCTCGACGCGCCCTGGGAGGTGGTCGGCACCGACGACACCACCCTCAGCCTCACCACACCCCGGTACGGCTCGGCCATGCGCTCGCCCATGACCGTGGGCGGCAGGATCACCGGGGTGGACGAGAGCATCCACGTCAAGGTGCTCCAGCGCAAGGTCCTGGGCGAGGTGCGCGCCATCCCCGCCGGCGGAGAGAACCAGCCGTGGACGGCCAAGGTCTCGTTCACGGCCACGCCCGGCCGGACGGTGACAGTGGTCGCCTCCACCGGGGGTCACGTCGCGGACGTGGAACGCTTCGCGGCGACGGGCGGCGCCGCCTCCTGACGGCACGCGGCCCGCCCAGTCGCCGTGGCCGGGACCGAAGTCCTTGACGCGCGGGACCAACGGCCATGGGCGGGCCGCAGCGGGACCGGTGTCATGGAGGGAACTCACCACACGAGGAGGGCGTCATGATCGTGGTCGGAGTGGACGGCTCGCATGCCGGGCTCGAAGCGGTGGCCTGGGCCGCCAGGGAGGCGCGGCTGCGCGGCCTGTCGCTGCGGATCGTCCACGCGATGCCGGGCTGGGCCATCGAGAACCGCACCGGGCACTACCAGGAAGTCGCCAAGTGGATGCGCGACGGCGCCGCGTCAGTGGTGGAAGCCGGGCTCGGCCGGGCGCGCCACGAGGAGCCGGAGGTCAAGGCGGACTCGGCCCTGCTGCCGGGAGACGCCCGCGTCGCCCTGATCGACGCGGCGAAGGACGCCGAGCTGCTGGTCGTCGGCAACCACGGGCTGGGCGGCGTGCGCGGGTTGCTGATCGGGTCGGTGGCGTACGGCGTGGCCGGGCACGCGGCCTGTGACGTGGTCATCGTCCGGCGGCTGCCCGCGCAGCCACGAGGCGAGCTGGTGGTCGGAGTGGACGGTTCCGCCGTCGGCGCCGAAGTGCTGGCATTCGCCTTCGCCGAAGCCCAACTGCGCGGACTGCGGCTGCGTGCGGTACACGCATGGACCTGGCTCGACGTGGGCGGCGGGTTCCTAACGGTGCCCGACGACTTCGACGACGAGAAGAACGAGGTCCGGATGCTGGCCGAGGCCCTGGCGGGGTGGCGGGAGCGCTATCCGGACGTCGAGGTGGTGCCGGAGGTGGTCAGGGGGCACGCCGTCGAGGTGCTGCGCCAGGCTGCCGAGCGTGCGGACCTGCTGGTGGTCGGCTCGCATGGGCATGGAGAGTTCGCCGGTCTGGTGTTCGGTTCGGTGAGCCAGGCTCTGTTGCACCACGCGCCGTGCCCGATGGCGGTGGTCCGCACCCGCGCATGACGTACGGCTGAGCCGTCCGGTGGCCAACCGGGCGGCTTCGCCATGTCAGCTGCCCGGTACCTGAGTCCGAAGGTCCCGGCCGGACGTGCCGATGGTCCCTGCCGAGGTGGTGGTGGGAGGTGCGACGGTGATCGCATGGACACACCACTGCTGACCGCGCGGGAAGAGATCGCCCTGGCCAGAAGAATCGAGGCGGGCGCGTACGCCGACCATCTGATCGAAGCGAACGGGCCCGACGCGGAGCTGGAGGCGATCGCCGCGGATGGACGGGCGGCGCGCGAGCGCATGATCTGCGCCAACCTCCGCCTGGTGAGGTCGATCGCCAAGCGTTACGCCGATCGGGGCCTGCCCCTGGCCGACGTGGTGCAGGACGGCAACGTGGGGCTCATCCACGCGGTCGAGCGGTTCGACCACACCCGGGGGACCCGGTTCTCCACGTGCGCGACGTGGTGGATCCGCAAGGCGATCCTTCAGGGCCTGGAGCGGGCCGCCACGATTCGCACGCCCGCGCACGCGGTGCGGCCGCCGTGGACGTGCGTAACCCTGGACACCACGTTGAGCGACATGTTGACCGACCCGGACGCCCGCACTCCCGAGCAGATCGCGGAGGCGCACCTGCTGAGGGAGACGTTGCGGCCGGCGGTCGACACGCTGGCGCCCCGCCAGGCGCTCATCATGCGGATGTGGTTCGGCCTCGACGGGCAGGCGCAGCACACGCCGCGGCAGGTGGCCGCGAAGCTGGGGCTCACTCCGACGTGGGTCCGTCAGCTGGAGAAGGAGTCGCTGGCGCGGCTGAGGAGCCTGCCCGAGGTGCTTCAGCTGGCCGGTTGAGGTAGGCGTCGACCGCGGTCGGCAGGGTCGGGAATAGCCGCTCCTCGCCGATCGAGGCGGTCAGTCCGTAGGCGTCGAGCGAGGTCCGCAGGTCCTGCTTGACGCGGGCCAGCGAGAAGACGATCGCCCGGCCGGTGAGCTCGGCGCGCAGCGCTTCGAGGGCGTCGAGCGCGGTGATGTCGACCTCGACGTTGGACTCCACGTTCAGGACGAACCAGCTCGTCTCCGGGGAGACGGTGGCCAGGGCGCGACGGCGGAAGTCCTGGGCGTTGGCGAAGAAGAGCGGTGAGTCGTAGCGGTAGACGACCAGGCCGGGGACGGTGCTGGCCGAGGGGTAGTCGTCGACGTCGTGCATCCCGGCCAACCCCGGGACCAGGCCCTGGACGGCGTCGTGCGGGCGGGCGACGCGGTGCAGCATCTCGGCGACCGACAGGCCGACGGCGAGCAGGATGCCGTACAGGATGTCGAAGACCAGCACCCCGGCGGTGGCGGCCAGCGCGAGCAGGAGCTCGCTGCGGCGGAAGGCGGCCAGGCGGCGGAAGGCCGACAGGTCGATCAGCCGGATAGCGGCGTAGACGACGATGGCGCCGAGCGCGGCGGTGGGGAAGTCGGCCAGCAGCGGCCCGGCGAACAGCAGCACCGCGACCACTCCGGCGAGCGCGACGAGCGAGTAGCGCTGGCTGCCGGCTCCGGCAGCGTCGGCGAGGGCTGTACGGCTGCCGCTGCTGCTGATCGGGAAGCCCTGCAGCACGCCGGCGCCCAGGTTGGCCGCGCCGAGGGCCAGCAGTTCGCGGTTGGCGTCGATCTCCTGGCCGTGCTTGGCGGCGAAGGAGCGGGCGGTGAGCACGTTGTCGCTGTAGCCGACCAGCAGGACGCCCAAGGCGGGCAGGAGCAGCGCGGGCAGGTCGCCAGGATGCGGCAGGACCGGTGTCGGGAGGCCGGCGGGGATCTGGCCGACCACCTTGATACCGAGCGCCTCCAGGTCGAAGAGGGTGACGCAGGCGGTCGCGACCAGGACGGCGAGCAGGGGTCCCGGCAGGCGCGGTGTCAGCCACTGCGTGACGAAAAGGAAGATCAGGACGGCCAGGGCGAGCAGCAGCGTCGGCAGGTGGAGGCCGGGCAGGTCACGCAGGAAGGAGAGCAGGTCGCGGCCCTCCATCGGCACGCCGGTGAGCCTGCCCAGCTGGCCGAGGATCATGATGATCGCGACGCCGGTCAGGTAGCCGACCAGGATCGGCCGTGACAGCAGGTCGGCGACGAAGCCCAGTCGCAGCAGGCGGGCGGCCAGGCAGAGCAGGCCCACCACGATCGCCAGCGCGGCGGCCAGCGCGGCATAGCGGCCCGAATCCCCTGCGGCCAGAGGCGCTACGGCTACGGCGGTCATGAGGGCGGTCGTGGACTCCGGCCCGACCGACAACCGGCGGGAGGAGCCGAGGAAGGCGTAGAGCGCGAGCGGGGCGAGGACCGCCCACAACCCGGCGACCGGCGGCAGACCTGCCACGGTGGCGTAGGCCATGACCTGAGGGACGAGGTAGGCGGCGACGGTCAGCCCGGCCAGCAGATCACGACGGATCATGTCTCAGTGTCGCACCACCACGACCGGGCAGCGCGCTTGGTGCGTGAGGGCGTGGACCACCGGCCCCGGACTCAGCAGTCCGCTGCGGGTGCCCACGATGACCAGTCCCGATGGCTCCGCGCAACTCCGCCTCGCGGAAGGCGAAGTCGAGGACCGCCTCCTGTCCGGGCGAGCCGGTCACGCCCACGGCCACCTCTCCGTTGCGGAAGTCCCGGAGACCGTTGCGGGAGTCCCGGAGACCGCGAATGATCGCGACGGGGCACGCGGCCCTGGCCGTCAGATGGCGGCCCACCGAGCCGAGCAGCAGCCCGGCGAAGCCTCCCCGGCCGCGGCTGCCGACCACGACGAGAGCGGCCTCCGCGGCCCAGGCGACCGCGCGCGTCGAGGAGGCGGAGCCGTCCACGCCGACGACGACGGGCCGGTTCATCGCACACGCTCCGGTGCTGCGGTGGCCGGCCGCAGGCCCACGACGATCAACCCAGCGCCGATCAACAGCAGGACCGCTGCAGCGCTCAGCGTCCCGGTCACCAGAGCCCGAAGCGAGGGTAGCGCCGCGGCCACGTCCAGCTCGGCGTCGACACCGGCGCTGCCGTCGGCGTTCATGACCACGAAGGCCCAGTCACCGGGCTGGATCTCCCAGACGAGCGTGCCGTCCGACTGCGCGACCCAGAACGGCTGCGCGCCCGGCGCGGTCGCGGGCGGACCACCGGGGACGTCTCGTCCGGTGGTGAGCTGTTCGTGAGCCACCTCGCGCAGATAGCCGTCGAGCTGGTGCTCCGGGGCGATGCCGACGAACAGCGGCCGGTCCGAGCCCGTGGCGCGCACGCGCACCGTCCCGGCCAGGTTCCGCAGAAAGCCGGAGCCAGGCCAGTCGATGGTGACCTCCTCGCTGGTCAGGGCATGGCTGGACGTGCTCACGCGCTGGGCCGGGCTGCTGACGTAGCCGTCGTCCCCGCGCGTGAGGGCCAGCGCGGCACCACCGGTCGCGGTGGCCAGGGCGCCGAGCACCAGGACCGCGCCGACCGTGAGGGCCGCGATCGATCCGCCGGTGTGCCGGACCTGCCCGCCGTGCCGTACCGGAGGGATCTCCACGGGCCGGTCGTCGCCGCCCTGGTCCAGCCGGAACGGCGGGTAGACGTCGGTCATCAGCCCGGCGTAGGCCGCGACCCGCAGGACCCACCGGTTCAGGCCCATCACCAGGTCGAAGAGCCCGCGCGGGTAGCGGCCGACGAACAGCAGGGTGAGGGCGGCGATGAGCACCAGGATGCCGATCACGCCGCCCAGGTCGATGGTCCTGGCGACGCCGTTGTCCCAGGCGACCAGGCTGCCGCTGGTGAACAGGGCCACGACCAAGTAGTGCGGGATGGCCAGCAGCCACCACTTGACCAGCACCAGCCCGCGGGAGAGCCGCTCGGGGTAGGCGATGTCCAGGGTGGCCGGGTAGCCGGGCTCGGCCTGCAGGGAGAAGGGCGGGTAGCGGTCGGTGGCCAGCGCGCCGAAGCTGTAGCAGGTCACCCGCCAGCTCCAGCGCAGCACGCCCAGGTTGAACTCGAAGATCGAGTGCGGGTAGCGGCCGGTGAACAGGATCGCGAAGAAGGCGGCCATGGTCAGCACGGCGAACGCCATCCAGAGGAAGACGAGCAGGAAGTAGTGCGGGATGGCCAGGATCGGCTTGACGATCCACAGCCACCGGCTCAGCGGCTCATCCAGCCGGGCCGTCACGCGAACGGGATAGGTATCCATACCACCAGCGCAGCATCGCCCAAAGGCTGTGACAGGGGCCGAAGGTCACCGTTGAGCAGGACTTCGTCCCCCTCTCAGACGACGCGCGGAACGTCAGGCTGAGGATATGAACGCAATGGTTCCCGTCGGCGTGGACGGATCCGCGCCCGCCATGGCGCGGTGTGATGGGCGGCCGATGACGCCAGGAATCGCGGGCTGCCGGTACGGCTCGTGCACGTGTGCGAGCGACTGGAGGTTCAGGCGGATCGAGGAGAACCCGGTCTGTGAACATCCCGTCTCCGCGCTCGCCGGTGCCTCCCGGACCTCCGATCTGGTCGTCGTCGGCTCACGTGGCCTGGGCGCGGTCGGCTCAGGGCTGCTGGGCTCGGTGAGCCACGGCGTGCTGCACCACGCCCAGTGTCCCGTCGCGGTCGTCCGGCCCGGCAAGGAGGAGTCATGCTGACCGCCGAACAGGTGATGAGCCGCATCCTGATGGCGATCACCCCGGACGACTCCTCGCTCATGGCGTGGGAGCTCATGCGGCGCGCCGAGGTGCGCCACCTGCCCGTCGTCGACCACGGCCGGTTCGTCGGCCTGCTGAGCCGCGACGACATCCAGGCTTCCTGGTACGGCGGGCCGGACGTGCAGTCGCGCCGCCCGGTCCGTGCCCTGCTCGGCACCCGCCGCCTGCCGCACGTCCCGCCCGGCGAGGAGCTGTCCAAGGTCGCGGCGCACATGCTCGACGCGGGTCGTGACGCGATCCCGGTGATCGCCGAGGGCGGTCGACTGGTCGGCCTGATCACCACCACGGATGTGCTGGCCGCCGTCGCCGGACGGCTCCCGGCCGCCACTGGTCCGGGCGAGGTCGTCACCGGGATGTTCCACCTCGAACCTGTCCTGCCCGACTAGGAAGGAGCGCCGCGATGCGTGCACTGGTGATCTACGAATCGATGTTCGGCAACACGCGGCAGGTCGCCGAGGCGATCGCCATCGGGCTGGGCGCGGAGGCGGTCGAGGTGGGGTCGGCGCCCGACACCATCGGGGCCGAGATCGGCCTGGTGGTCGTCGGCGGGCCCACCCACGCCTTCGGCATGAGCAGGCCCGCCACCCGCAGGTCCGCCGCCGAGCAGGGCGCAGGGGAGCTGGTGTCCAAGGGGCGCGGTCTGCGCGAATGGCTGGCCGTGGCACGGATCGGGTCGGCTGCTGCGGCGGCCTTCGACACGCGGGTGAGCAGGCCCCGGCTGCCGGGGTCGGCGGCACGCGGGGCGGTCAAGCGGCTGCGCCGGCAGGGAGTCGCGCTGGCGGCCCGGCCGGAGAGTTTCTACGTGACCGGCACGACCGGGCCGCTGGTGGACGGGGAGCTGGAGCGGGCCCGTCAGTGGGGCGAGGCGCTGGCCGGGACGGCCATGGTCTGACGGGCGATCTCGTCCTCCTCGTCGGCGGGGACGACCAGCACCTTGACGGCGATGTCCAGCCGCTCCAGGCCGCTCGACGCCCCTGCGCGCACGCGGGCGTCGTGTTCGCCGACGCCGCCGGTGGAGACGATCGCGTCCACGGTGCCGAGCAGGGCGTAGTAGGCGCCGACGTATTTGCGGATGCTTCGGCAGTAGATGTCCAGGGCCAGGCCAGGCCGTACCTTGCGCAGGTCGCTGGTTCCGGCGAGGGCCTTCAACTCGGCGTCGTGGCTGAGGGCATCCTCGACGGCCTGCGGGTTCACGCCGCGGGTCCGGGCGAGGTGGCCGAGCAGCCGTTGCCCAGGTGCAGCACGATCAACCGGCTCGGCCCCGGCAGCCCGCGCACGATCGACGTACAGGAGGTGCCGTGGAAGCCGTAGCGGCGCACGCCCCACTCGGCAGGGACGGCGTAGGTGTAGGCCTCGGGTGGGGGCGTCGCGTGGAAGGCGGTGTCGAACACGGCCACCTGCGACACCCGGGAAACAGTTCCCGACATTTCAGGATCCCCGCGAGGCCGGCCGGGTTGTGCAGCGGGGCCAGCGGTTCCAGCTCTTCGATGGCGGCGATGCCCTTGTCGTCGATGAGGACGGGGTCGCGGAAGCGGGCGCCGCGGTGCACCATCCGGTGCCCGACGGCCTCGGGCACCGGATGGGCGGGCAACTCGTCCCGATGGCCGAGCGTGCCCTTGGCCAGGCGTTCGTCCCTCTCGATCAGCTGGTACTTGATCGAGGAGGAGCCGGTGTTCAGGACGAGAACGGCCACGTCCACTCCCTGATCTCGGGCGCGTCCTCGCCGTGCTCACGGGTGTGGGCGCGGGCGTGCATGCGGGCTTCGGCCATCCGCTGGCGCAGGTGAGCTTGCTGTACGGCGAGGCCGGGCACGCGGTCGATGACGTCCATGACCAGGTGGTAGCGGTCGATGTCGTTGAGCATGGCCATGTCGAAGGGCGTGGTCGTGGTGCCCTCCTCCTTGTACCCGCGTACGTGGAGGTTGGCGTGGGCGTGTCGCCGGTAGGTCAGGCGGTGGATCAGCCACGGATAGCCGTGGAAGGTGAAGATGACCGGCTTGTCCACGGTGAACAGCGCGTCGAACTCGGCGTCCGACATGCCGTGCGGGTGCTCGCTCGGAGGTTGCAGGCGCATCAGGTCCACGACGTTGACCACCCGCACCTTCAGCTGCGGCAGGTGTTCTCTGACAAGAGCGGCGGCGGCCAGGGTCTCCAGGGTCGGCACGTCGCCGGCGCAGGCCAGCACCACGTCGGGCTCGCCGCCGTCGTCACTCGAGGCCCACGGCAGGATGCCCAGCCCGCGCGTGCAGTGGGTGATCGCCTCGTCCATGGTGAACAGGTCGAGCACCGGCTGCTTGCCCGCGACGATCACGTTGACGTAGTCGCGCGAGCGAAGACAGTGATCGCCCACCGACAGCAGCGTGTTGGCGTCCGGTGGCAGGTAGACCCGCACCACGGACGCCTTCTTGTTCATCACCACATCCAGGAAGCCCGGATCCTGGTGGGAGAAGCCGTTGTGGTCCTGCCGCCACACGTGTGAGGACAGCAGGTAGGTGAGCGAGGCGATCGGGCGGCGCCAGTCGATGTCACCACAGGCGTCGAGCCATTTGGCGTGCTGGTTGAACATGGCGTCGACGATGTGGATGAACGCCTCGTAGCAGGTGAACAGCCCGTGCCTGCCGGTCAGCAGGTAACCCTCGAGCCAGCCCTGGCACAGGTGCTCGGACAGCACCTCCATGACCCGGCCGTCGGGAGCGAGATGGTCGTCGCCTTCCATCAGACGCGCGTTCCAGGTGCGGTCGGTGACCTCGAAGACGGCCTGGAGCCGGTTGGAGGCGGTCTCGTCCGGGCCCAACAGCCGGAAGCTGGTCGGGTTGGCGGCGATCACGTCGCGCAGGAGGCCTCCGAGCACCCGGGTCGGCTCGGTCGAGCTCGTCGCGGGCGCCTTCACCTCGACCGCGTAGTCGCGGAAGTCCGGCAGGATCAGGGGGCGCAGGATCTCGCCACCGTTGGCATGCGGGCTTGCGGACATGCGCTTTTCTGGTACGGCACGCAGCACGATCTCCGTAGGCCGGCCGTCGGCGTCGAAGAGCTCGCCGGGCCGGTAGGAGCGCATCCATTCCTCCAGCTGGGCCAGCCGTTCGGGGTGGTGGCGCACGTCGGCCAGCGGCACCTGGTGGGCGCGCCAGGTGCCCTCGACGGGGAGGCCGTCCACGAATCGCGGCCCGGTCCAGCCCTTGGGCGTCCGCAGAATGATCATCGGGAGCGGGCCGCCGTCGGCCATCTCGTCGAAGACCAGGTCCAGGGTTGTCGCCATCTCCTCGTGCGCGGGTCCGACGACGTGCGGGCGGTAACCGTACCCCTCCATCAGCTTTTCGAGGTCCGGCAGCGGGATCCGGTCCAGTACGGTCGGGTTGGCGATCTTGTAGCCGTTGAGGTGCAGGATCGGCAGGACCACGCCGTCCCGCTCGCGGTTGAGGAACTTGTTGGAATGCCAGCTCGCCGCCAGCGGTCCGGTCTCGGCCTCGCCGTCGCCCACGATGCAGGCGACCACCAGGTCCGGGTTGTCGAAGGCGGCGCCGTACGCATGGGCCAGGGAGTAGCCGAGCTCGCCGCCCTCGTGGATGGATCCGGGCGTCTCAGGGGCGACATGGCTGGGAATGCCGCCGGGGAAGGAGAACTGCCGAAACAGCCGCCGCATCCCTGCCACATCCTGCGAGACGTCCGGGTATCTGTCGCTGTAGGTGCCTTCCAGCCAGGCGTGCGCGACAGCTGCCGGACCGCCGTGACCGGGCCCGGCGATGTAGATCATGTCCTGGTCGCGCTCGGCGATGATCCGGTTGAGGTGGGCGAAGCAGAAGTTCAGGCCAGGGGTGGTGCCCCAGTGGCCGAGCAGCCGCGGCTTGATGTGCTCGGCCTTGAGTGGTTCGGCCAGCAGCGGGTTGTCCAGCAGGTAGATCTGGCCGACGGACAGGTAGTTGGCGGCACGCCAGTAGGCGTCGATGTGCTCAAGATTGTCCATGTCCGCACTCTCACCGCCGAGCCCTGTCTCACACCAGGGACCAAAGTCCCGGACCTCGGCTGGAGTCTGTGAGTCCTGCGACTCGGACAATCACCCGGCAGGAATGTGTTGGTGGTCACACAACGAGGAAACCGCTGGATGAGGTGATCGTGATGGCCCTCCTGCTGACTTCGACCTGCGTCGACAACGACCGGCTGAGCGAGGCCTACTTCACCGGGGCTGCCGACGAGCTGAGCTCTCACCGCTCCGGCGGAGCCGGCTCCTGTGTCTGCTGCCAGAGCGTGTGGCCGTGCCCGAAGGCCCTGGCCGCTGCTTTCCTTCTCGACATCCACAGTGCCCAAAGACCCTGTTGCGCCGTCGCGCGCAGGAGTGTGCTGGAGAGGTGGGACAAGGAAAGGAGGCCGTGATGATCCTGCCAGAGCGGAGGGACACCAGGTTCGGTCTCCCGGAGCTGCTGGAGTGGCTGGAGCACCCGATGTTCGGGTTCCGCCCCTTCGGACAGGTCATCCGGGTGGAGGACTACGTGGCCGACGGCAGGTACGTGCTGCGCGCCGAGCTCCCCGGGATCGACCCCGACAAGGACGTCGAGGTCACCGTGGGCGAGGGCGTGCTGCACATCCGGGCCGAGCGGACCCACAAGGTCTCCGAGCCGCACCGTTCGGAGTTCTCCTACGGGTCGATGACCCGGACGATCACCCTGCCCAGGGAAGCCAAGACGGACGACGTCAAGGCCACCTACAAGGGCGGCGTGCTGGAGGTCAGCGTGGAGCTGACCGACGGAGAGAAGGCAGAGGGCCGGCGCATCGCCATCGAGCACTGACCCTCGCAGCCGGGAGGCGCGGACTTCGGCCCGCGCCTTTCGGCTGTTCACCCGATGACGGGCTGCGCGGTGAACAGGTAGACCGCGATGGAGACCAGATCCTGCAGCACGGTGGCCGGCGGTCACGATCCGAACGCCGGATCGTGACCCAGCCGCCTGAGCAGCGACGGCAACCCCATCGCGAGCGCCGAGGCCACCGAGCAGGCCGCGAAGAGCGAGACGGCCGCGGTCACCGCGACCTCGGCCTTGAGGTTGCCGCCGAGCCTGGCCAGGTCCTCATCGTGCTCTTCGAGCAGCACACGCAGCAGTCGCCTGCGGGTACCAGCCCGGGGAAGACCCCATCGGGACCGGTGACGGGCAGCCCGCTCTCGCCGTGCTTGACCCCCTTCAGCGCCGCGACCTCCTGGCCGACCCGGCGGTGACGACCGGAGGGCCGGTGCCGGCGAGGGCGCCCAGCGAGGTCGCGGGATCGGCGGCCAGCAGCCGCTCGATCGCGACGAGCCCGGTGAGCCTGCCGTCCGCGTCGCACACCACGATGTCGGAGGCACTGTCGAACTGCCTGTCGAGCATCTCCTACCAGGCCTGGCCCACCGTGACGTCGCCGGAGAAGCGCGGCATCCATGAGACCGCGTGCTCGCCCGCCGTACCTGCGGCTGTGCCGTGGCGAAACTCAGAGGTGGGCACCTGGTGGAGGGCAGGCCCGCGCGAGAGCCGGCCCGGCTGGCCGCCGGTGCGGAGGCGCTGGTGCTCGGGTCGAACGCCGGCGAGCGAGGCGGGGCCTGGCTCGGCCGTGTGCTGCTGGCCTGCCTGCGCGATCCGCCCTGCCCCGTTGTGGTGATTTCGCCTCCCAAGAAGGGGTCCTCCGACCCTGCTCCGCGACCCGTCGCGCTGACACGCTCAAGGTGAAGGGAGGTGGATGAGATGAGACTGACCTGGAAGGACGCGGTGGCCACGATCTCCGCTGGCGCCGTCGTCGCGGTCTACGTCGCGTTCCTGACCGGAGCCGGCGTGCCGATCATCGACAGCGTGCGCGGCGCCACCACGACGATCCTGCTGCTCGGCCTGGCCGGCGGCTGCGCGATGAGTCGCGGCGACCTGCCCAAGGGCGCCTACACGATGCTGGCGAGCACGCTGGGGGCCATTGCCCTGCTGGCCGCCGCCGTCGCGCTGATCGCCGACGCGGAGATCGCTCTGCTGGTCTTCGCCGTGGCCACGCTCGCGCTGTGGCTGGTGGCGACGGTACGGCACGCCGTCACCCCCATGGTGAAGGCATGAATCCCGGGCCGAAGGTCCCTCCGACGAGGGCCCTTCGGCTCACGCCTGCCCCGGCGTCTCGATGATCTGGTGAAGCCATGACCGTCTCCACCCGCGACGCCGCCCGCCTGCTGGCCGAGATCGGCCCCAACGAACTGCCGCAGCCGGCGCCGCCATCGGTGCTCGCCCGCGCCGCCCGCCACCTGGCCGATCCGCTGTCCGTGCTGCTGCTGGCCGCCGGGCTGGTGACTCTGCTCATCCTGGGCGAGGTGCCGGAAGGGGCGGCAATCCTCGCCATCCTCCTGGTCAACGTGGTCATCGGCGTCACCCAGGAGGTGAAGGCCGAACGCGCGGTCAAAGCCCTCAGGACGCTCACCGCGCCGATGGCCAGGGTCCGCCGCGACGGCGTCGCCGTACGGCTGCCCGCGATCCAGATCGTTCCCGGTGATGTGATCGAGCTGGCTGCGGGAGATCGCGTGCCCGCCGACGCCCAGGTCGTGGAGGCCGCGGCGCTGGCGGTTGACGAGGCGATGCTGACCGGCGAGTCCAGGTCCGCGAACAAGCGGGCGAACGGCACGATCGAAGGCCCGCTGGGCGACCAGGACGGCTCGCTCTTCTCCGGCACGCTGGTCGTGCGCGGCTCGGGCGTCGCGGTCGTGACCCGGACCGGCGCGCGCACGGAGATCGGCCGGATCGCGACCGCGCTGGAGGGCGGTGTCAAAGGCCCGCTGGAGATCGAGCTCGCGACCGTCTCCCGGCGCGTCGGCATCCTGGCCGTGACTGCCGGGGTGGTCATGGTCGGCCTGGGCCTCGCGCGCGGCGGCATCGCCCCGCTGGACCTGGTCCTGGCCGGGGTCGCCCTGGCCATCGCCGCAGTCCCGGAGAGCATGGCCGCCGCCGTCACCACCGCGCTCGCGCTCGGTTCGCAGCGCATGGCCCGCCTTGGAGTGATCGTCCGTCGGTTGTCTGCGATTCAGGCGCTCGGCGCGACCACGGTGATCGCCTCCGACAAGACCGGCACCCTGACCACCGGACGGCTCGCCGTCGTCGAGACGCTAGGAGACCCGTGGGTGGCCGCGTCGCGCTGCAACGACGCCCGCGACGGGCTGGGCGACGCGGTCGACGTGGCCCTCGCCGCCGCTGCCGACCTGCGAGCGGTACGGCTGCCCCTGCGGGAACGCAGACTGGCCGCGCGGCCCTTCGACGCCGAGACCCGGAGCATGGCCGTCATCACCGAAGGGCCGCTGCTGACGGTGAAGGGTGCGCCGGAGGTGGTGCTGGCCCGCTGCGTCCAGGACGAGGAGACGGTACGGCTCGCGCGAGCCGTACCGGAGTTGGCACGTCGCGGATTACGGGTGCTGGCCCTGGCCGAGAAGCCGACGGCCGACCTGGACGCCGAAGGGCTGCGGGCGGTCGGGCTGGTGGCGCTGAGCGATGAGATCCGCCCCTCGGCGCGGCAGGCCGTGGCCGACTGCCGCCGTGCGGGCATTCGGGTGATCATGGTGACCGGCGACCACGCCGACACCGCCCGCGCCGTCGCCGAAGAGGTCGGCATCCACCCCGACCCCGTGGTCACCGGGACAGCCCTAGACCCCGATCCTGCGGCCGGTGATCGGGCTGCGCGGCTGCGCGAGGCCGGAGTGCTCGCCCGCGTCGACCCGGCCACCAAGCTCGCCCTCGTCACCGCGTTACGCGAGCACGGTGAGGTGGTCGCGATGACCGGCGACGGCGTCAACGACGCGCCCGCGCTGCGCCACGCCGACGTGGGCGTCGCGATGGCCGGAGACGAAGGCACCGACGTGGCCCGCGAAGCCGCCGCCGTGGTCGTCACCAACGGCGAGCTGGGCACCATCGTCACCGGCGTACGCCAGGGCAGACGCCTCCACCACAACGTCGCCTCCATGATCGGCTACCTGCTCGCCGGGAACCTCGCCGAGATCTTCCTGGTGCTGGTGGGCCTGTTCGCCTGGCCGGACCTGGTCATCCCGCTGCTGCCGGTGCACCTGCTCTGGATCAACCTCGTGCTCGACGGCATCCCCGCCATCGCCCTCGGCGTCGACCGCCCGGCCGGCGATCCGCTGAAGGGGCCGCCCAGCCGGGCCGGGCTGCTGTCCGGGCGGGTGCTGGCCCGCATCGCCGTACGGTCGCTGATTGTCGGCGTGCTGGTCTTCGCCGCGATCGAGATCGCCCGCAGGCTCGGCTGGAGCGAGGAGCAGGTGCGCACCCAGGCCGTGCTGGCGCTGGTCTTCGCCCGCCTCACCCTGGCCTACGTGGTCCGGGCCCGCCGCTGGACCTTCGAACGCGGCTGGTGGCACGGCAAGGCGATCATGATCGCCGTCATCGGCACCGCCGCGCTGCAGGCCGTGCTGACGCTCGTCGCGCCCCTGGGCGAACTGCTCGCGCTGGTCCCGATCCCGGCCACCGGATGGGCTATGGCGCTGAGCGCGGCCGTGCTCACCCCGATTCTCTGCGACCTGGCGGGCCGGAAGTCCCGGACATCAGGGACGTTCGACCGCAGCGCCGAGATTCCGGCAAAGGATGCGATAGAGGTATGAACACCATCCTTGTCGGCACAGACGGATCGCCCACCGCGAGCGACGCCGTCCGCTGGGCGGCGACCGAGACAGCCCGCACCGGGCGGCCCCTGCGCATCGTCCACGTCAGCGGCGTCTGGGCCAACGACCGGCCCACCCGCACCGTGCTCAGCGCGATCGAGACCCTGCACGACCACGAGGAGACCATCCTCGCCGAAGCCACCCGCATCGCCCGCGAGCTGGGCGCCGAGGCGACGACCACCGTCGTCCGGGGCAAGGTCACCCTCGCCCTCCAACGCGAATCCACCCAGGCCGGCCTGCTGGTGCTGGGCACCCACGGACACCACTGGACGGCATCCTTACGACTCGGCTCCACCGCGGCCGCCATCGCCGCCCGAGCCGCTTGCCCGGTGGTCGTCGTCCCCGGGCCCCCGGAGGGCGTGCACGGCGAGATCCTCGTCGGCTTCGACGAGGACTCCGAGGCAACGCTTGAGCTGGCCTTCGCCGAGGCTGCGCAGCGCGGTGCCCGGTTGCGCGCCATCCACGCCTGGCAGCCGCCCACGTTCTCGCCGTTCGTCGCCGACTGGCCCCCCATGTACGCGGGCATCTTCGACAACGCCAAGGACAGCGCTCACCGACTGCTTCAGTCCTGGCGGGAGCGGTACCCGCAGGTCGAAGTGATCGAAGAAACCGTCTGCGGTGGCGCCGTCCAGGCGCTGCGCGCCGCCTCGGCTCACGCCGACCTGCTCGTGGTCGGCTCCCGCAAGACGCTGCTCGGCTCGGTGACCAGCGGCGTGCTGCACTCCTCGCGGTGCCCCGTCATGGTGGCGCAGCACGCGAGGGTTCCGGCGGTGAGCGCGTCATGAGCTTCGTCGTCGCCCCGCCGTACCTGACCGAACGGGCCCGCCGGGACTGGGACCGCCTGCAGGAGGAAACTCCCACACCCCCGGCGTTCGACCCGGAGGACGCGGAGCGGCTGCCCGAGCCGGCCCGCCGATGGGTACGGCACGCGATCCGGCCGGGCACGCCGCTACGGCGGGCAGTGGTGCTGCACACGCACGGGATGATCAAACTCGGGTCGTGGCGGAGCTTCCGTTCGCACCAGGTGCTCAAGCCGTTCGACGGCTACGTCTGGTCGGCCGCGACCCCGCTGATCTCCGGTTTCGATCGCTACTGCGCGGGCGAGGGCGAGATGCGCCGGCGGCTGCTCGACCTGATCCCGGTCCGCTCGGACCGGGGTCCGGACGTCACCCGGAGCGCCGCCGGGCGGCTCGCCGCCGAGTTCGCCATGGTTCCGGCCGTCGCCCTCGACCCGGAGATCATCTGGTAGGAAGTGGACTCTGCTCACGCGGTGGCGCGGGTCCACGTGGACGGCAGCTGGTTCGACATCACCCTGACGGTCGCTCCGTGCGGACGTCTGGAGTCGGTGTCGCTGCAACGCTGGGGCAACCCGGACGGCGGCGCGCCGCACTACCTCACCTTCACGGCCACCTGCCTGGGTGAGATCACGTTGGACGGCTTCACCATCCCCGCTGAGATCCATGGTGCATGGGCCGGCGAGGAATTCATCTGGTACGTCATCGACCAGGCCATCTACCGGTGATGTGAGGACTTTCGCCCCTTATTCGATGTGTGCTCGCGACGGAGTCTGAGGCTATGAGAATTGGAATCAATGGATTCGGCAGGATCGGCCGCGCCGTCCTGCGTCGCGCCCTCGCGACCGACCTGGAGATCGTCGCGATCAACGACATCACCGACTCCGGCACGCTGGCCCACCTGCTCAAGCACGACTCCACCTACGGCGCCTTCCCGCTGCCGGTCACGGCCACCGCCTCGGCCATCACCGTCGACGGCCGCGAGATCGCCGTCACCGCCGAGCGCGACCCGGCGAACATCGACTGGCGCGGCTACGGCGTCGGCCTCGTCATCGAGGCGACCGGCCGCTTCCGCACCCGCGACGACGCCGCCCGGCACCTCAAGGCCGGCGCGCGCAAGGTGCTGGTCTCCGCGCCCGGCAAGAGCATCGAAGCGACCATCGTCCCCGGGGTGAACGACAGCGCCTACGACCCCGCCCGGCACGAGATCGTCTCCCTGGCCTCCTGCACGACCAACTGCGTCGCCCCCATGATCAAGGTGCTGCACGAGAGCTTCGGCCTGGTCAAGGGCTTCATGACCACCATCCACGCCTACACAGGCGACCAGAACCTGCTGGACGGCCCGCACAAGGACGCCCGCCGGGCCCGCTCCGCAGCCGTCAACATCGTGCCCACCACCACGGGCGCGGCCCGCATGGTCGGCCAGGTGCTGCCCGAACTGGCCGGACGCCTGGACGGCGTGGCGATCCGGGTGCCGGTCGAGGACGGCTCCATCACCGACCTGACCGCGGTCCTGTCCCGCGAGGCGACCAGGGACGAGGTCAACGGGGCCTTCGCCACGGCGGCCGATGGGAGCCTGCGCGGCATCCTGCGCTACAGCACCGCCCCGCTGGTCTCGCGCGACATCATCGGCGACGCCGCCTCCTGCGTCTTCGACTCCGCCCTCACCCAGGCCGACGGCGGCCTGGTGAAGGTCTTCGGCTGGTACGACAACGAGTGGGGATATGCCAACCGGCTCGTCGAGATGGCCGGGCGGATGTGACGACATGAGCGGCTGGCTGGTCCTGACCAGGCCCTTCGAAGCCCGCTGCCTCGCCAGGGCATGGCCCTCGTCGTCGAACGCGTGTGAACGCCGGACATTCGCCGTCAGCTCCTGGGCGGTAGGTGTTGGAAGGCCTCACTCGGCGGCCTGACCGGCAGTTCTGTCCATGAAGGCTAGGTACGGCAGGTCAGCCGGTTGATGCCGTTGATGAAGTATGAGACCAGGTAGTCGGGCTCGCCGGTCGAACGCAGGCCGGGCAGTCGGGTGAACAGCTCGCGGAGCATGACGCGGATCTCCTGTCTGGCCAGGTGCGCGCCGAGGCAGAAGTGTGGTCCGGGCCCGCCGAAGCTGAGGTGCTCGTGCGCCGCTCTGGTGATGTCGAACGTGTCGGGCGAGGGGAAGACGCTCTCGTCGTGGTTGCCCGACAGGTAGATGAGCCAGGCCTTCTCCCCTTTGCGCATGAGGTGGCCGTTCAGCTCGTGGTCCTCGGTGAGGGTACGGCGCATCTGAAGGGCGGGTGGCTCCATCCTGAGGATCTCCTCGACGGCGCCGAACTGGTGGGCCTCGAAGTCCGAAATCAGGAGCTCGCGCTGCTCGGGGTGATCGGTGAGCAGCTTGAGGCCGTGGGAGAGGGAATGGCGTGTGGTCTCGTTGCCGGCGATGACGAGCAGGATGAAGAACGAGCCGAGCTCCCTCTTCGTCAGCCGCTCGCCGTCGACGTTCGCGGTGACGAGCGCCGAGGTGAGGTCGTCGAGCGGCTCGCGTATGCGCGCCTCGGCGACGTGCATCGCCATGCGGTGCAGCGCGACGAGCGAGCGGTAGATGCGGCCGATCATCCTGGCCGACGCCATGGTGCTCACGCCGACGTCGCCGCCGAAGTACTCGGGGTCGAGCCCGGCCAGCACGACCGAGGTGTGCGCGAGGACCTCGCCCCTCCTGGCGGCCGGGATGCCCATCATCGAGCAGATGATCTCGATCGGCAGCGGTTGCGCGACGGTCGCGACGAAGTCGGCCGTGCCCTTCGCGGCGAGGTCGTCGGCGATGCGCCGGGCGGTGGCCTCGATGTCGGCCTCGATGTCGGCCTCGATACGGGCGAGCATGCGCGGGCTGAACGCCCTGGAGACGATGCGGCGGAGTTTGGCGTGCCTGGGGTCGTCCAGGTTGATCATCGAGCCGAGGTAGGGGCCGAGGGGCTTGGGCGGTTCCGGCAGCACGATGGCGTTGGGCTCGCTGCTGAACACCTTGGGCGGGCGGCTGGCGTGCGCGATGTCGGCATGCCGTACCAGGGCGTGGAAGCCGGTGCCGCTGCGAATCAGGGGACCTTGGGGCTGGCGTAGAAGCGGGGATGTTCGGGGGCGCGCAGGGCGGTGAGGCCTTCGCGCTGGGTGTGACGGGGGAGCTTCCAGAAGCCGATGTCGGACAGATCGGGCTCGAAGCGGGCGACGAGGGCCATGGGCGTGACTCTCTGTGTGTGCGGGTTCCGAAGAAGATCGGCATCACGGCGGCGGGGTAGAGCAGGACGGTCGCGGCGGAGGCGAGTACCAGCCAGGCGGCTGTGTGGCAGCCGAGCCGTACCCGCAGGATGCGCCCGGGACCACACGCTGGAACAGCTCCCACAGCTCGTCAGGAACCAGTCACTGAAGAAATGCATCCACGGCTGATCTAACCCGACCCCCAAATGAGTCACGGTCTTAGCGGGGTTTGAGGATGCGGCGGGCGACGGTGGTGATGTGGAGTTCGTCGGGTCCGTCGAGGAGGCGGGCCATGCGGCCGGTGCGGAAGAGGGCGGGCAGGGGGGTGTCGGGGCCGAGGCCCGCGGCGCCGTGGATCTGGATGGCGGCGTCGCTGACCTGTTGCAGCATGCGGGCGGTGGCGACCTTGGCGAGTGCGGCGTCCTGGCGGGGGTCGAGGCCGGCGTCGAGCTGGGCGGCGACGTCGTGCACGAGTGGCCGTACGGTGCGGATGGCGAGCAGGGAGTCGAAGATCAGCAGTTGGATGAGCTGGTGGTCGGCGAGGCGGCCGGTGGTCAGGTGGCGGTGGGTGGCGCGTTCGCGCATGAGGTGGAAGGCGTGTCTGGCCTGGCCGAGCCAGCGCAGGCAGCGCAGCAGGCGGCCCAGCCGTACTCGTCTGCCTGCCGCGTGCAGGCCGTGGCCTTCGGTGCCGAGCAGGTGGCCGGGTGCTTGGTGGAGGGTGAGTTCCCATTGGCCTCCGGCGCCGAGCACGGGGAGTTCGCGCTGGAGGCGGAAGCCGGGTGCGGTGGTGGGGACGAGGAAGAGGGAGGGGCCTGCCGGGGTGCGGGCCAGGACGAGGGCGAGGTCGGCGTGTGCGGCTGCGGTGACGAACCATTTGCGGCCGTCGATGCGCCAGGTGCCGTCCGGGCGCGGGGTGGCGGTGGTGGTGACGAGGCGGGGGTCGGAGCCTGGGGTGCCGGGCTCGGTCATGGCGTTGCAGAGGGTGAGGTGTCCGGTGGCGATGCGGTGCTGCTGGGCGGGGTGGCCGGTGAGGGTGTGGATGTCGAGCAGGGCGGTGGCGCCGAGTACGGCGGCGGCGTGTTCTGCGGCGCCTTCGGCCTGGGCTTCGGCTTCGGCGAGGTGGGCGTAGTCGGCCAGGGGTAGTGCGGCGCCGCCGAGTTCGGCGGGCAGGGCTTGGCCCCACAGGTGTTCGGCGCGTGCGTGGTCGCGCAGGCGCCGGGTGAGGTCGCGTGCGGCCTGGCCTGGGGTGTTCAGGGTGTGCGCGTGTGGCAGGACGTGGGCGGTGACGAAGGCGCTCGTCCGTTCGCGCAGGGGGCGCAGGTGGGGTGGGCAGTGGGGGGCGCCCCATAGGTCGTCGTCCATCGTGGTGTGTGGCGTATGCCGACCGGCCCCGGGTGCGTCCGACGGGTCGTTGTCGTCCATTGGTGTTTTCCTGTCTCGGTGGGTTTTGGGGACATGTCGGGAACTTGGGGGGCGATTCGGCCGACTGGCTGCTGTGGAACAGGTCGTCCGCAGACGCCTCCGGGTTCCCGCCCGGGAGAGGAGAGTCCATGACCCACCCAGCCGAGGTCGGGACGCTACGCCCGTTGGAGGGTGTTGACCTGCGTGCGGCGGGCCCGCCCGCGCTGATCGAGCTCGCGGCGGCGCATCTGGCGCTGCTGGGCTGCCACGGGGAGAGCGCCCCGGCCCGTGGCGGCGAAGGTCATCTCGTGCTCGGTGGGGCCGTGCACGCCGAGATCGCGTGGGCGCGTGCGGCCCCGCCGGAGGAGGTGTGCGACGAGGCGACCGCGCAGGCGGCCACCGGTGTCATGCACGTGCACGGGCGTGGCGCCGGCGGGCCGCGCGGCCTGGCCGTCGGGTACCTGGCGGCCGCGTGCGCGCTGCTGAGTGTGCAGGGGCTGCTGGCGGCGACGCTCGGCCGTGCCCGCGGCGGCGGCGGGTACGCGCGGGTGAGCACGGGGGTGGACCTGGCGGGCCTGCTGGCCGTCGCGCAGTACCTGGCCGCGGCCGGCGCCGAGGAGGGCGAGGCGGTGCCGCTCGAGGCTGGCGGCCCGCCGTTCACCACGGGTGACGGGGTGTGTTTCGAGGTCGAGACGCTGCAGGCGCAGGTGTGGGCGGCGTTCTGGCAGGAGCTCGGGGTGGCGGCGCGGGTGGCGGGTCAGGCGTGGCGTTCCTTCCAGTTCCGGTACGCCACGGCGTGCGCGCCGCTGCCCGCCGCCCTGCACGCTGGGGCGCGCTCCCACACCTGGGAGCGGGTACGGCGGGCGGCGGCGCGTTCGGGCGCCTCGGTGTGCGCGCTGACCCCTTTGCGTGAGCGCCTGGCCGAGGGCGTGGCGGCGGCGCCGTGGGAGCTGACGCCCGGCCGGGCGTTCGAGGCGTCGGCGGAGGGGGGAAGCGCGCAGCCTGAGGAGGGTGGGCCGCTGGCGGGGATGGTCGTGCTGGAGGCCGGGCGGCGGATCCAGGCGCCGCTGGCCGCGCATCTGCTGGGCCTGCTGGGCGCGCGTGTCGTGCGGATCGAACCGCCGGGCGGTGACCCGTTGCGCGGGATGCCGCCCGCCTGCGGTGGTGTGTCGGCCAGGTGGCTGGCGCTGAACCGGGGCAAGGGCGCGGTGCGGATCGACATCAAGTCGGCCCAGGGCCGTGACGAGGTGCGTGACCTGGTGCGCGAGGCGGATGTGTTCGTGCACAACTGGGCGCCGGGCACGGCCGAACGTCTCGGGCTCGACGCCGTCGGCCTGGCCGCGGCCAATCCGGGCCTGGTCTACGCCTACACCAGCGGGTGGGCGGGTCGTCTGGAGGGGGCGCCGCTGGGCACCGACTTCATGGTCCAGGCGCGTACCGGTGTCGGCGAGGCCGTACGGGCTGCGGACGAGGGGGTGGCGCCGTCGCTGATGACGTTGCTGGACGTGCTGGGCGGGCTGCTGGGGGCCGAGGCGGTGCTGGCCGGGCTGCTGGTACGGGAGCGGGAGCGCAGGGGGGTGCGGGTGGAGTCGTCGTTGCTGGGCGCGGCCGAGATGCTGACGGCTCCGGCGTTGGGCAGGGTGGCGGCCGGGCTGGATCCGCGTGCTCCGGCGGGGTTCAGGCGGCCGTTGCGCACGGCGGACGGGTGGATCGCCCCCGCTGACGAGTGCGCGCCCGCGTGTGCGGGGGCCGTACCCGATGGGGTGGGCACCGGGCGGGCGCTGGCGGTGCTGCGCGGGCGTGGGCTGCGGGCGACCGCGGTGACGACGGCGCTGGAGGATCTGCCCGCCGATCCTCGTTTCGCCTCGGTGTTGTCGCGTGATGCGCACGGCGCGGTCGTCGTGCCTGCCCCTTGGAGGTTCGCGTGAGTGGTTCGCCGGATGAGCGCGGTCGTCGTGCCGGTTCCGTGGAGGTTCGTGTGAGCGGTTCGCTGATCGATCTGGTGCCCGGCAGGCTGCGGCGGGCGTGGGCGGCCGATGGCACCTGTCCCGATCTCGACCTGTACTCGTTGTTCCGGGCGCATCGCATGGCCTCGCCCGGGGCGGTGGCGGTCGTGGACGAGGTGGGCGCGCTCGCCTATGCCGAGCTGGACCTGCTGGTGCGTGCCGCCGCAGCCGGGTTGCGGGCGCTGGGGGTGTGCGCGGGGGACGTGGTGGGGGTGCAGGTGCCCAACGGCAGGGATGCGGTGGTGGCCGATCTGGCGCTGGCGGCGCTGGGCGCGGTGGTGTTGCCGTTCCCGGCGGGGCGGGGCACGCGGGAGGCGGTGTCGTTGCTGTCCAGATCGGGGGCCAGGGCGGTGGTGGTGGCGGCCGAGCACCGGGGGGCTTTTCCGGCGGCCGATCTGCTGGGGGTGGCGCATCTGCTGCCGGCGTTGCGTGCGGTGGTGGCGGTCGGGGGGCCGGTGGCGGGGGCGGTGGGCTGGGATCGGGTGCTGGCGGCCGATCCGTGTGCGTTCACGCCTGGGCGTCCCGATCCTGACGGTGCGGCGCGCATTCTGGTGTCGTCGGGCTCTGAGGCCGAGCCGAAGATGGTGGCCTACTCCCACAACGCGCTGGCCGGGGGCAGGGGTAACTTCCTGGCGTCGCTGATGCCGTCGGGTGCGGCGCCGCGCTGTCTGTTCCTGGTGCCGCTGGCCTCGGCGTTCGGCAGCAACGGCACCAGCGTCGCGCTGGCCAGGCACGGCGGCAGCCTGGTCCTGCTGGCGCACTTCTCGCCGGAGGCGGCGCTGGTGGCGATCGCCGAGCACCGGCCCACGCATGTGCTGGCCGTACCGACGATGATCCGGATGATGTTGCAGGTGGCCGGGGGCGGGCCGATGCCGGAGATGACGGCGCTGGTGCTCGGTGGCGCGGATCTGGACGCGGCGACGGCGGCGGAGGCGCGGCAGGTGTTCGGCTGCCCGGTGGTGAACCTGTACGGCTCGGCCGACGGGGTGAACTGTCACGGTGGTCTGGCCGAGCAGGTGGCGGTGCGGGAGGGGCCGGGTGTGGTGGTGGGGGCGCCCGATCCGCGGGTGGCGGAGATCGTGATCAGGGCGGTGCCGGGCCAGGAGTACGGGGAGATCGTGGCGCGCGGCCCGATGACGCCGATGTGTTATGTGGGGGCGCCGGAGCTGAACCAGCGTTACCGCACGGCCGAGGGCTGGGTGCGTACCGGTGATCTGGGCACGATCGACGAGGCGGGGCGGTTGCGGCTGCTGGGCAGGCTGAAGCAGGTGGTCGTGCGCGGTGGTTCCAACATCAGCCTGGCCGAGGTCGAGGGGGTGATCGCCGCCCATCCGGGTGTGCGCGAGGTGGTGTGCGTGGGGGTGCCTGACGCCGTGATGGGTGAGCGGCTGGCCGCGTGCGTGGTGTGGCGTGCGGGGCTGCGGGAGGACCTGCCCGGGCTGGCGGTGTGGCTGGCGGGGCAGGGGCTGGACCGGTGCAAGCACCCGGAGTACCTGGTGGCGGTCGAGCGGGTGCCGCTCACGCCTGCGGGCAAGGCCGATCGTGCGGCGTTGCGGGAGCTGGTGGTGCGGGCGCGGTGAGGCGGCGGCGGGCCGTGCGGCGGCCGAGCGGTGGCGGTCGGCGACGGCGCGGCGGGCGATGGCCGGCAGCCAGGTGAGAGGGGCGGGTATGGCGGGCAGGCAGGTGACGGCGGTGCTCACCGCGGTGATGGCCGTGTCGATGGCGCAGTTGTTCCTGGTGGGGGCGCTGGGGCCGTTGCTGGTGGCGCAGGGCGGGCTGGCCCGGGCGGCGCTCGGCTGGACGAGCACGGCCGGCTTCGGTGTGGCGGCGCTGCTGTCGGCGGCGGCCGGGCGCTGGGTCGACGCGGCGGGCGGCAGGCGGTGCGTGGTGGCGCTGCTGGTGGTGGCGGCGCTGGCGCTGGGGCTGGCCGGGCTGTCGTGGGGTACGGCGGTGCTGCTGGGGGCGCTGGCGCTGGGCGGGGTGGCGCAGGCTTTGGCCAATCCCGCAACGAACAAGATCATCGCAACGGTGGTGGAACCCGCGCGTCGTGGTGTCGTCACCGGGTGGAAGCAGTCCGGTGTGCAGCTGGGGGCGTTCGCCGCCGGGGTGCCGCTGGCCGTGCTGGCGTCGGTGGCCGGGTGGCGTGCCGTCATGGGGGTCGCCGCCGTGCTCGCCGCCGGGGTCGCGGTGTGGGCGGTGCGGGTGCTTCCCGCCGATCCCGTTCCCGTGGCGGTCGCGCGGCGCCGGGGGGAGGCGTACGGGGCGGTGGTGCGGCGGCTGGCGGTGTACTCGGTGCTGCTCGGGGGCGGGGTCGCGTCGGTGAACACCTATCTGGCGTTGTTCGGCGTCGAGCGGGCCGGGCTGGGTGCTGTGGTGGCCGCGTGGCTGGTGGCCGTGCTGGGGCTGGCCGGTATCGCCGGGCGTGTCGGCTGGTCGCGGCGGGCCGGGCGTTCGGGCAGGCCCGCCGCTCATCTCGCCGTGCTGGCCGCCGGGGCGTGCGGGGCGGCGCTCGTGCTGGGCCTGGCGTCGGTGGCGCCGGTCGTGGTCTGGGCCGGGGCGGCGGGCGTCGGGGCGTTCGGCGTCGCCGCCAACGCCGTCACCATGGTGGCGGTGATCGCCGGGGCGGCTCCCGGGGCGGCCGGGCGTGACTCCGCGCTGGTCTCGTGCGGGTTCTTCGCCGGTTTCGCCGCCGGGCCCGCGCTGTTCGGGGCGCTGGTGGAGATCGGCGGGTACGGGGGCGGGTGGGCGCTGGTCGCCGTGGAGTTCGCGCTCGCCGCCGAGGTGGTGCGGCCGTTGCGGGGGCCGGGATGAGCGTGTGGGCCGATCGGGCGCTGGGGGAGGTGCTGCGGCAGGCCGGGCGTACGGAGGAGCGGGTGGCGCCGCGCTGGCCGCTGTTCGCCGATCCCCGCACCAGCGAGTGGACGAGCACGGCGCGCGGCTCATGGACGGGCGGTTTCTGGGCCGCCCTGCTGGGGTTGCGGGCCGTGTGGGGCGGGGCGCCCGCCGATCGGCATGCCGCCGCCGCCCGTACGGCCGCGCTGAGCGTGTGGCTCACGGCGGACACGGCCACCCGGGGGATGATCTTCTGGTACGGCACGGCATTCACCCACGACCAGGCGACCGGAACCACACCCGCCCGAGGACAAACGAACAGATCGGCACCCGCCCGTCCACGCCCGGCCCAACCGCCCCCCTTGCGAGAACGCGCGGCCGAGCACCTGATCGACGCCTACGACCCGGCGCTCGGCGTGATCCCCTGGGGTGCGGCCTTCGGCGGCCCTCGTGAGGTGGCGCGTGTGGACAGCCTGCCCGGCCTGCTCCCCCTGCTCGCCGGTGCGCCCGGAGGGCGTGGCCTGCCGGTCGCGCGTGCCCACCTGGCCCGCCACCTGGACCTGATGACAGGCGGCACACGCCCACCCCCAGGCCCCCTGACACCCGCCTGGCGGCACGAGCCCGGCGGCCGATGGGTGCCGCACCCCGACCCGCCCCCCGGGTGGAGCCGTACGACGCCATGGCTGCTGCTGGCCCTGGCCGACGCCGCGCACGCCGACCCCGGCACCCGCGAACGCCACCGCCACCGCCTGCGCTCCCTCACCAGCACCACCGCACCCCCGGGCGACACCTCGGCCGCCGCCATCGAGGCGCTCGCCCTGCTCAAGGCGGCCGAGCTCGCCGAAGGCCGCGACCGTGCCCGGTTGCGTGCCGTCGCCGAAGGGGCGCTGCGGGAGCTGACCGGCGCGCACCTGCGTGGCGGGCGGCTGCTCGGCGGCTGCTACGACCTTCACCGCGGCGTCGCCACCGCACACGAACTGGTGTGGGGCGACTTCTTCCTGGCGCTCGGCCTGGCCGTGCTCACCGACGCCGTGGCCCCGTTCACCTGCTGAACGGCGTTCACCCGCCGAGCCGCGATCACCTGCTGAACGGCGTTCACCTGCTCAGCACCGCAGTGAAGGCGCGGGCGAGTTCGGCCGCCGGGTCGGCGGGCAGGTGGGCGCCGCGCCAGGCGACGTGGTCGTCGGGCCGTACCAGGACGGCGCCGTCGGGGCCGATGCCGAGCGCGCGGGCGACGTGCTCGCCGACGGTGTGCCGGTGCAGGGGCACCCCGCACGGCCCGGCCTCGTGCCAGCGCTGCCCGGTGGGCCCGCTGAGCAGGGTGAAGCCGGTGGTGACGAGGTCGAGTGTGGAGTGCCGGCCTGGTCCGGTCCACAGGTGCGGCAGGCGGTGGCCGGGCCTGGCCGATGGGGTGTAGTGCGCGACGGGGTCGGCCTCGCCGGGCGCGGGGGTGCCGTCGGCGGCGACGGCGGCGCCGGGCAGGTCGTAGCGGTAGCCGAGCACGAGCCCGTCGCTGGGCCTGGCGGTCGGGCGCGGCCCGGCAGGGCCTGCGGTGACCAGGGTGGACTCCAGTACGGCCAGCAGGCTGCGGCGGGATTCGGCGACGGTGTCGGCGCCGACCGGGCGGCGTTCGCGCTCGTAGGTGTCGAGCAGGGCGGGCCCGGCCCAGCCTTGCAGGACGGCGGCGAGTTTCCAGGCCAGGTTGTCGGCGTCCTGGATGGCGCAGTTCATCCCGAACCCGCCGTAGGGGGTCATGGTGTGGGCGGCGTCCCCGGCCAGGAACACCCGCCCGGCCCGGTAGCGGTCGGCCAGCAGCGCCGAGGCGCTCCACTCCTGGGAGGCGACCACCTCGACGTCCAGGTCGTCCAGCCCGGCCGCCTGCCGTACGACGGAGGCGAGGTCGCCCGTGACCGGCGTGGACGGGTCGAGGACCAGGTTGAACAGCCAGCGCCTGGCGTTGTCGACGGTGAGGAACGCGCCGTTGAGGCCGCCGCCGGCGATGGTGTAGACGAGGCTGAGGCGATCGCGGACGTGTTCGCGCAGGTCGGCCTCGAACAGGATGTTGAGGTTGCGGCTGAGTTCGGCCTGCCCGGACACGCCGATGCCGAGTGCGGGCCGTAGCGTGCCGCGCGCGCCGTCGGCGGCGATGACGTAGCGGGCGCGCACGTCGAAGGCGGGGCCGTCGCGTTCGGTCAGGGTGGCGGTGACGCCGTCCGGGTCCTGGCGCAGGGCGGTGGCCTCGCACCCGAACAGCAGGGTGGCGGGGCCGAGCGATTCGGCGTGTTCGCGCAGCAGCGGCTCCAGCACGTCCTGGGAGCAGAACGCGGTGAACGTCGGCGACAGTGCGGCGCGGGCCGGGCCGGGCGCGCTGGAGGTGCGGCTGTGGTGTGCGGAGGTGAGGGTGGCGCCGAAGTAGAAGTGCTGGCCTTCGTGGCGTGGCACCCCGGCGGCCAGCACCGCCTCCTCCAGGCCGTAGCGGCGCATCACCTCCATGGTCCTGATGCTCAGCGCCCTGCCTTTGGGGAAGGGGGAGGCGGCGGGGTGGCGTTCGACCAGCAGGGAGGGCACGCCGAAGCGGGACAGTGCGATCGAGGCGCACAGCCCGGCGGGGCCGCCGCCGACGATGAGGACGGGCACCTGTCTCATCGCAGGGCCGCCCGCAGCGCGTCGGCGTTGGCCCGGTACATGGCCAGCAGGTCGTGGTCGGCGCCGGGGAAGTTGTCGATGACGACCCGGGTGGCGGTGACGTTGCCCAGTGCCTGGCCTTCGGGCATGGCGGAGTTGTCCAGCACCAAGGTCGGTTTGAGTGCGGCCAGGTCGGCGAGCTGGGAGGCGGTGGGCGGCTGCGGCCCGTACACGCCCGCGGGTTCGGCCCCGGCCAGGTCGGCGGCCCAGGCGACGAACGCCTGCGCGACGATGACGGGCCGGGAGGATGCGCCGACGAGGCCGGCCTTGAGTGTGGCGTACTCGGCGTCCAGGACCGACGCCCACGCCGAGGCGGCCTCGGTGGTGCCGAACTGGGCGGCCAGGCGGCTGACCTCGGACTTGACCATCGCGGGGGAGTTGTCGAGCGCGACCTCGATCACCTTGGCCTTCGACCCGGCCGCCTCCTTCAGCTTGCCGGCGAACCCCTCGAACGCGGCGTACAGCACGATGTCGGCGTCGGCGACCTTGGCCAGGTCGGAGGGTTTGGGGTCGTAGTCGGGGGCGTGCCGCACGCCGGGCGGGACGATGACGGTGATGTCGGTGGCGCCCGCCGCCTTGGCGAAGGCGGCCTCCCAGGTGGAGGCGGCCACCACCTTCAGGCCGCCGGGGCCGGGCGTGTCGGGCGTCTGGGGCGGCTGGGGTGCGGTGCCGCAGCCGGTCAGGGCCAGCAGCAGCGTCAAGGCCGCGAAGGCCGGGAGGGTCTTGTTCATCGCGGGGCGCCTTTCAGGTGGAGGAGGAGGGTGCAGATCCCGCCGACCATGACGAGCGTCGGCCCCGGCGGGAGATCGAGCAGCAGGGCGAGTACGAACCCACCCAGGTTGAACACCAGCCCGAAGGCGACCGCCCAGCCGGCCATCGACGGCAGCGAGCGGCCGACGCGGCGGGCGGCCAGGGCGGGAAGGAGGGTGAGGGCGTCGACGAGCAGGGCGCCGGTGAGCCTGATGGCCGAGGCGATCGCCACCGCGATCACCACCAGCAGCACCAGGGTCAGCCGCTGCACCGCCACCCCCGAGCACAACGCCAGCTCCCTGTCGTGCAGCAGCAGCGCCAGCTCGCGCCGCCGTACCAGGTACAGGGCGGGTACGGCGGCGGCCAGCACGCCCAGCGCGGCCACGTCCTGGGGGCGGGTGGCCAGGATGGAGCCCCACAGCAGTTCGAAGGCGCCGTTGGCGTTGACGCCCGAGATCGACAGCACCAGCAGGGCGGCGGCGACGGCCAGCGTCATGAGCAGCCCCATCGCGCCCGACAGGCCGGTGCTGGTGCGGGCCAGCGGGGTGAGCGCGCCGCCGGTCGCCGCGCACAGCACCAGCGCGCACAGCAGCGGGTCCAGGCCGCTCAGCAGTCCGATCGCGATGCCGAGCAACGCCACGTGCATCATCGCGAAACGCACCGGCATGATGTCCAGGCCGACGATGAACACCCCGACGATCGGCAGCCCGACCGAGCCGAGCAGCAGGGCCAGGAACGCCAGTTGCACCGAGGGCAGGGCCAGGATCTGGCTCACCGCACCTCCCGCAGCCGTCCGGCCGCCATCTCCGCCACCCGGTCGCAGGCGGCGGCCACCGCCCGGTCGTGGGTGACGACCATGACCGCGACGGGCAGTGCGGCCAGGATGTCGGCGACCTGCTGCTGGGCGGCGAAGTCGAGGGCGGCGCTGGGTTCGTCGGCCAGCAGCAGCCCGGCTCCGGCCGCGACCTGGCCGAGGGCTCTGGCCAGGTAGGCGCGTTGCAGTTGCCCGCCGGACAGGGTGGACAGCGGGCGGCGCAGCAGGTGCCCGATGCCGAGCTCGGCTGCCGCCCGGGTGGCGCGGCCGGGGTGGCCGCCGCTGTCGAGCAGCTGGCCGAGCAGCAGGGGGAAGCGCCCGGCGGCCTGGCGTTGCGGGATCCACGCCACCTGGGCGCGGCGGCGCCGCCATTCGGCGTGGGTGCGGGCCTGCTCGCCGTACACCTCGATGCGTCCGCTGACGGTGGTGTGCAGGCCGAGTACGGCGCGCAGGAGGGTGCTCTTGCCGGAGCCGTTGGTGCCGGTGACGGCCAGGTGCTCGCCGGGCGCGAGGTCCAGGTCGACTTCGTGTACGGCGGGCACGCGCCCGTGTGCGCAGCTGAGCGCGCTCAGGTGCAGGGCGGGGGTCACCGCCCCGGCCTGGCCCGGCGCAGCAGCAGCCCGCCGCCCAGCAGGGCGATGGCGACGGCGGGCACCCACAGCCATCGCGGCCAGCCGGAGGCGGGAGGCGGCGCCGCCGCCACGGGGGTGGGTGTGGGCGTGGGGGTGGGGGCCGGGGTGGTGGGGGTGGGTGTGGGCGGCTGGGGGGCGGCCTTGACGGTGAAGGGGATCTCGCCCTCGATCGGGTGCCCGTCGGAGGAGACGACCCGCCAGGCGATCACGTGCCGCCCCGCCGCCAGCTTCCCGGGCACGGCGGCGGTGACCACCCGGTCCTTCACCTGCGGCCTGCCGATCGGCAGCGGGCGGTCGGCGGCGTCGCGCAGCACCACGTGCGGCAGCCGTACGCGGAAGGAGAACCGCAGCTCGATCTCCTGCGGTGCGGCGACCTTGGCCTGGTGGCCGGGCGAGCTGGCGGTCAGGCGTTCGTGGGCGAGCGCGGCGGGTGAGCAGAACACGACGAGCAGGGCGCACAGGGACGCGGCCGTGACGGTACGAGGCGTGATCGCCATCGGGGGGCTCCGTAGCTACAGGGCGGACACGTGCCCCCGCCACACACGCCGCGGGGGCACGGCTGATGAGCACAAGGCGCGAAAAGCCGCCGCCCCTGAAAGCCCTGGACGAAGAGAAGGAGGGTCCCGGAAAAGGCGTCAGCCCGCGCGAAGGAGCGCGGGCGGCCCGCGTCTGCGCACGGCCGCGGCGAACTCCCGTGAACGCCATGAGCGGCCGTCCCACCGTGTGGCGACCGGCCGCCACGCGGGGGCGGCCGTGACCGGTGCGAGCAGCATCAGGGCCAGCAGGCGCAGCGGGGCCGTGCCCCACAGGCGCAGCATCGTCCACACCGCGTTCTCGCCGTAGTGCAGCCACCAGCCGCTGGCCCAGGCGAGCATGAGGTGGACCAGCGTCATCCCGGCATTCATGTGGCCGTGGCCGCCCTCGTCGATGTGCGCGGGCGCGACCTGCATGAACAGCTGGTGCAGGGCCAGCTGAGTGAGCGCCGTTGCGGCCAGCACGCTCTCCCTGCAGCGTTCGCGCCCGCCCAGCAGCAACGCCAGCGCGAACGGCACGGCCAGGCCGAGCGCTAGCGACGGCGCGGGCACGGCGGCGCCTCCGGCGAACAGGTGACCCCCGGCCGAGACCAGCACGCAGACGGCCGCGAACGCGGCGGCGCGAACCAGGCGCAGGAGCGGGGGCACACCCGCATCCTGTCAGCCCAAGATCCTCCTGTGAACCCGCTGCGCGATCCCCGTTGCGGGCTCAGGCGCGGCGGCGGGCCCGTACGACGACGTCGTGCAGCCGTTCGGGGTCGTGTCCGTGGCCGGGCAGGGTGCGGACGTGCTCCTCGGCGGTGACGATCTCCCAGTCGCCCTCCCAGCTGTCGGCCCGCAGCCGCGCGGTGACGGTGGCGGCGGTGGCCGACGCCTCCACCGGAGGCTCATGCCCATGACCGTGCCCGTGGCCTGTGGTGTCGGGGGTGTGCAGGTGGCCGACGATGAGCAGGGTGCCGCCGGGCGCGACCCAGGAGGCGATGCGGTCGTAGAAGTCCAGCTGGTTCATCGCCGGGTGGGCGTAGTGCGTCATCACCAGGTCGAAGGGCGCGGCGGGGGTCCAGGTGCTCAGGTCGGCCCGCACCCAGCGCAGCCGTTCGCCTGCGGGTCTGCGGGCGGCGGCCTGGGCCAGGGCGTGGGCGGAGATGTCGGCCGCGGTGACGTCCCAGCCGTGCTCGGCCAGCCAGAGCGCCTCGGCGCCGTGCCCGCACCCGGCGTCCAGCGCCGTGCCCGGCTTCAGGTCGGCTGCCTCGCGGGCCAGGTAGGGGTTGGGCGGGGCCTGGCCCGCGGCGCCCTGCTGCCAGTGCTGCTCCCAGTAGCCTCTGTCGAATGCGTGTGTCATGACCTGTGTGTCCCCCCTGACCGGCGCGGATGTGTGTGCCCATAGTGCGAGCACCCGCGGCCGATACGCAAACCATGTTGCCGAATGGCAAAATCGGGGGTGTGGACGAAGACGTTGACCGTACTCTCGACGCCGTCGGGCCGAGGCTGAAACGCCTTCGGCTGCAGCGCGACGTCACCCTCACCGTGCTGGCCCGGCAGACCGGCATCTCCGTCAGCACGCTGTCGCGCCTGGAGGCGGGCCTGCGCAGGCCGACGCTGGAGCAGCTGCTGCCGCTGGCCCGCGCCCACGGCGTCACGCTGGACGAGCTCGTCGACGCCCCGCCGACCGGTGATCCGCGTGTGCATCTGCGGCCGGTGCCGTGCGCCGACGGGTCGGTCATCCTGCCGCTGACCCGGCGTCCGGGCGGGATCCAGGCCTACAAGTTCGTGCTGCCGCCCGGCCGCGACGACGCCGTGCCCGATCTGCGTACCCACGAGGGCCACGACTGGGTCTACGTGCTCGACGGCACGCTGCGCCTGGTCCTGGGCGAGCACGACCTGCTGCTGCGCCCGGGCGAGGCCGCCGAGTTCGACACGCGCACCCCGCACTGGTTCGGGGCGACGGCGTCGGGCCCGGTGGAGTACCTGAGCCTGGTCGGCCGCCAGGGCGAGCGCGCCCACGTCCGGGCGGTGCCCAAGGCGAGGTGAGAGACCCGCGCGGGCGGCCGGGCAGCTGGTCGAGCACGGCGCGGCGCGGCCCGCCGAGCCCCTACCCCTACCAGCGCAGCAGCGCCGCCACGCCGTCGTAGTCGGCCAGTGGGGCCGCGGCCTCGGGGCCGAGGATGGTCAGGGTGGCGCTGCTGTCGAGGACGGCCTCGATCATGCGCTCGCCCAGGTCCTGCTCGGGTACGGTGTCCAGGCCCTGCGGGGTCTGCTCGTACAGGAAGCCGTCCTGGCCGCGGGCGCCGCTCCAGCGGCCCGCCTCCTGCAGCAGCAGGTGCTCGACGCGGCCCTCGTTGAGCAGGGCGAGGGTCTGGTTCAGGCCGAGTGCGCCCTTGCCGCCGGACTTGGCGGTGTCCAGGACGCGGGTGACCAGGGCCTGGTCGCGTTCGGTGCGGGCGGCGGCCAGTTCGCCGGCGACGTGTTTGGCGACCTCGCTCGCCGGGAGCGTGTCGATGATGGTGTCGACGCGGATGACCGGCATCGGGTGCAGTGCGGCGGCCAGGACGTCGGTCAGCTGCGGGTCGCCGATGAGCAGGACCTGGGCCCAGTCGTGCTCGGCGGCCAGGGAGGCGACCTGCGCGCCGGCGGCGTGCACCAGGCGGCGCAGGTTGTCGTCGAAACGCGCGTCGAACTTGTCGGTGTGCACGGAGGTGCTCTGCGAGCCGCCGCCGGGGCCGGGCCCGCGCATGGGCCGCCAGTCGTCGGTGTCGACGTCGAAGGCGACCCCGTCCAGCTCCTGCGACATGCCGTACCTGTGGTCGACGAAGCGCAGCCCGTCGCGCGAGGCCAGCACCAGGCCCGCGGGCGCGCTGGTGGCCATGGCGTTGACCAGGGGGCGCACGTAGGCGGTCGGTTCCAGGACCGCGCAGTCCTCGACGGGCACCTGCAGCGAGACCTTGCGCACGTCGTCCTCGCTGACCCGGGCGAACAGCGCACGGCCGATGCCGGACTCGGCGGCGGCCGTCAGTTCGGCGATGTCGGGTTCGAGGGAGTCGAGCCTGGACAGCACGGCCTGGCGGCGCTCCTTGTCCGGCCAGGAGGAGACCTGCGCGCGCAACGCCGACAGCTCGTTGCGCAGCCGCACGCCCCAGGCCGGGCGGGTGGCGGATTGCTCGGCCGGGTCGGCGCTGGTGTAGAGCGACAGCACCCCCACTTCGTCCTTCATGCTGACAAGGTCGCGGAGGAAGGTCTGGTCGAACGGCACGGCGTCTCTCCCTTGGTCGTCGTCTTTTCGACCCTAGAGAGAGAAAAGCGGCGAAACGCACGTATTTGATCGGCACTGAAGGGGGCTTTGCCCAACCGGGAGGATGGGCTCCCCGGTGCCGGTCGCTCAGGTCCGGCCGTTGAGCAGGGCGGCCTGGGCGCGGCCGACGCCTGCGGCGCGGCGCAGGTAGTCGGCGATGACGGCCAGCTGGGTGTCGTCGTAGCCGTCGAGGACCTCGGCGAACGCCGCTCCCGGCCGGTCCCAGGCCGCGCCGATGCGCTCGCCGGCCGCAGGGGCCAGGGCGACCAGGGCCTTGCGGCGGTCGCCGGGGTCGGGCAGGCGGGTGACCAGGCCCGCCTTCTCCAGGCGGTCGACCAGGCGGGTGGCCGAGCCGGGGGTCAGGCCGGTCAGGCGGGCGATGTCGCCGGTGCTCACGGGGGCGGGCTCGGCGTCCAGCAGGGCCAGGCACTGCAGGTCGGTGGAGTGGATGCCCAGATGGTCGGCCATGGCCTGGTTGAACAGCACGTACGCGGCGTAGTGCCGCTGGCTCTCGTCCATGATCCGCTTCAGCGTCTCGGCGCGATTTGACACGACGTGGTCCTCTGCCTCACTTTTAATTGCGTCACACAATCATCGCGTGGCGCAGCATTTGTGTCACGCTTCCTATCGTAGCCGTCGCCGGTCGTGCGCGGCCCCGGTACACCCCGAAAGGCACCTCCTCCCATGACCATCCTCGTCACCGGCGCCCGAGGCGCCGTCGCCACCGAGCTCGTCACCCTGTTGCGCCGCCGCGGCCTGCCCGTGCGCCCCGCCTCCAGCCGCCCGGCCGGTCCGGCGATCACCGCCTGCGACCTGTCCGACCCCGCCACCTTCCCCGCCGCGCTGGCGGGCGTCACCTCGGTGTTCCTGTACGCCGAGCCGTCGCACGCCGACGCCTTCGCCAAGGAGGCCGCCGCCGCCGGGGTCGGGCACGTCGTGCTGCTGTCGTCCTCGTCGGTCCTTGCGCCCGACCCCGAGGCCAACCCGCTGGCCGCCTCCCACCTGGAGGCCGAGCGCGCCCTGACCGGCGCCCCCTTCCGGGTGACGCTGCTGCGCCCCGGCGCGTTCGCGGGCAACGCCCTGGCCTGGGCCCGGCCCATCAAGGCCGGACAGCCGATCGGCATGCCCTACCCGGGCGCCTTCGGCGACCCCCTGCACGAGGCCGACCTCGCCGAGGCCGCCGCCGCCGTGCTGAGCGACCCGAGCCTGGCCGCACCCGCCTACACGCTCACCGGTCCCGAGACGATGACCAACGCCGCCCAGGCCGCCGTCATCGAACGCGTCACCGGCATGGACGTCGTCGTCAGGCAGGTCTCCAGGCAGCAGTGGAAGAGCGAGCAGGCCGAGCACGTCCCCGGCCCGATCGCCGACGCGCTCCTGGACTGGCAGCAGGCCTGCGACGGCGTCCCCTCCGCCATCACCCCCGACCTGTCCCTGCTCATCGGCAGGCCGGGCCGTACGTTCGCCCAATGGGTCGGCGACCACGCGGCGGACTTCCAGCCCTGAGCGGGCACCGGGCGGGTCCCGGGGGGTCAAGGCATGGCAATGCGCGAGACCGGGGCGATCACGCACAGTAACTTCTGCGGCAGTACCCGCGATGTTCGGAGGAGTTTCGTGCCCCAGGTCATGTCCCAGAAGTGCGACCGGCTGTTCACCCTCTACGACGTGGACGGCAACGGCCACATCGACCGCCGCGACGTCGAGCTGATGGTCGCCAAGGTCGTGGGCGGCTGCGGGCTGCAGGCCGGATCGGCCAAGGCCCAGGCCGTACTGGAGGGCTACACGGCGTGGTGGAACGTGCTGGCGGCGCACGCCGACACCGACGGCGACGGCGTCGTCACCCGGCAGGAGTTCCGCACCGCGATGGGCGGGCTCTCCCCCTCCGACCCGGCCCTGCGCGACACCGTGCACGCCGCGGTCCGCACCACGTTCGACGCCATGGACGCCGACGACGACGGCCTGATCCCGGCGCGGGCGCTGCGCGCGATGCTCATCGGTGGCGGCGCCTCCGGGCAGGACGCCGACGAGGCCGTGGCGGTCTTCGACGGCGACGGCGACGGCTCGATCACCCGCCAGGAGTACACGGCGGCCTGGCTGGAGTTCTTCCTCACCGACGACCCCGACGCGCCCGCAGGCAGGATACTCGGCCGGCTGAGCTGAACCCCGCCCGGGGAAAGGCGCCCGCGCCGGGCGGGCGCGGGCGCCTTCGCCGTCAGTCGCCCGTCCTGTCCTGGCGGGGCAGCAGGGCGGCGTGATGGTTGACGGGGAAGACCTTGACGTGGGCGCTCTGGCACCCCGGGCAGGTCGGATCGGCCCAGGGCGGCATGCTGACGACGCCGCTGCGCCGCCACGCGCAGGCCTCGTCGCCCTGGCGGCGGGCCTCGTACAGGTCCTGCCAGGAGTGCAGGCACTTCAGGCAGTGGAACGTCCAGGTCTCCAGGAACAGATCGGTTTCGCGCATGACAGAACACGCTCCGTGCGATGAGTGATGCGAAGGCGGATCGAAGGCGGGAAGAACCGCTCTCCTACATCCGCCACACGCTCAGCCGCGCCAGCACGGTCGCGACCCCGCCCCCGCTCACACCGAGGCGGGCGTGTACGGCGGGCGCCACGGGCGGGGCCGCCTCCTGACAGGCGGCAGGCGCCCAGGAGAGCGTGCCGCCCGTCGTCCTGAACTTCAGCGCCCTGGCGCCGTGGTGGCGCCGGGTCGGCACGGGTGCCGGGCACGACTGGTCGGCCTCGCCCGCGCCGGGCGCCTGCGCGCTCTGCCCGGCCACCGGCCACGCCGGGGCGTGTTCGGCCGGTGCGGGCCTGGCCTGCGGCGAGCACAGGGTGAGCGCGACCACGATCCCCGCCAGCACGCACAGCCACCGCACCACCGCGTGACGGCGTCGCGGGCGGCCGGAGCGCGCATCGGAGATCACCCCAAAAACGCTACATCACTCTGTGTAGTAGGAATACTAACCGAAGGTAATACATCCTGTTCAGGGGCTTGTTTCGGCTCTTGTGAACGATATTCGGTTGCCGGTTGGTAGGGGTTGTGGGTGCAATGTCCGGCACACCGGCTCGTCGTCACACGGGAGACGTCATCGCATGAACACCCCACCCCATGGCCCAACCCCTTCACCAGCGCCCGGACCGGCCGTGCGGATCGGCGTGCTCGCCCCGCTGAGCAGGCCGGGCTGGACCGAGGCGGGGCGGCACCTGCTCGCCGGGATGCGGCTGGCGGCCGAGGAGAACGACGACCGCGGCGTGCCCGTCGAACTCCTGGTACGCGACAGCGCCGCCGACCCGGCCAAGGCGAGCGCCGCCGTCCACGAACTGGCCGGGCTCGGCGTCGCCGCACTGGCGGGTGAGTACCACAGCGTCGCCGCACGCGCCGCCGCCGCCGGGGCCGAGGCGATCGGCCTGCCGTACCTGTGTTCGTCGGCCGTCATCGACGCGCTCACCGACGAGGTCGCGCACGGGGTCGCACGCCTGGCACCGCCGCAGTCGCGCGGCTGGCGCGTCTACGCCGACCACCTGCTCGCCTCAGGGCACCGGCGCGTCGCCGTCGCGGCCGAGGCGAGCGTGTACTGGGCGGCGGGCACACGCATCCTGCGCGAGCACCTCACCCCGCGCGGCGTCACCGTCATCGAACTCGACCTGCGCACGCTCACCCCCGCCGCCCTGTGCGACGAACTGGCCGACAACCGGGCGAGCGCGCTGCTGCTCCTGGCCGGACACCCGCAACCCGCCCTGCCGATCGTCGCCGCCGTACGCGGGGACGGCCGCCTGGCGGGCCTCGTCATCGGCGCCCCGGCCGGGCAGCCGGAGTTCGCCTCATGGGCCGAGGGCGGGGCGCAGATCGCGTTCCTGCGCTACCTGCCCGAGCGCCTGGGCCCGCTCGGCCTGCGCGTCGAGGCCGCCCTGCGCGACCGGCTGGGCGAGCAGCCGTCGTTCGTCGCCTTCGAGGGCTACGACACCGTACTCGTCCTGGCCGACCTCCTGCGCGACCACGGCGCCGCCACCTGGTCGCACGTCGCGGTCGAGGGCAGCAGAGGGCCGATCACCTTCACCCGCACACCGGGCACCGGCGTGTGGCAGTGGGACCTCGCGCCCATCCAGGTCGCCGACCGCGACCCGGGCGACCCGGCACACTTCCGGGTGCTGCACACCGGCTGAGGCGGCAGTGGGCGCTGGCCCCTGCGCGCCGGTCGGAGCCGTGCGCAACATCATCGACGCGGGCCGCGATATCCCTTGCGAGGGTGCGGCACGATGCGGATCGGGGTGGCGGGGAGCACATGCCAGGACGTCGGCGCGGGCGGCTGGTCGCCGTGCTGGGCGTCGCCGGGCTGTGGGCGGGGATGGCCGCCGCGCTGCTGACGAACTACGTGACCGCGGGGCCGCCGCCCGAGCCGTTCGCGTCCATGCCGTGGCTGACGTGGGCGGCGCTGGTGGTGTGCGGGGTGGTCAGCTCGTTCGTGGTGGCCCGCGTGGGCGGGGACGGGCGGCAGGCCGCCACCGCGGGAGGCGACCCGCTCACCGCCAGGGCGCGCGCCCGCGCCGTCGACGACGTACGGCGAGAGGCGCGCGAGCGGACCGAGCTGGGGCTGCCGCCGCTGACCCTGCGCCTGCGCGAGGCCACCGGCCTGGTGCAGGCGCCGATGGACGACGCCGGGCACCTCAGGCTGGCCCCGCGCCACGAGGACGGCATCGTCGCGGTGTTCGACGACCTGCGCGGCTCGATGCTGCTGGTCGGCGCGCCGGGCGCGGGCAAGACGACCGAACTGCACCGGCTGGCCCTGGCCCTGGCCGAACGCGCCGAGGCCGACCCCGCCGAACCGGTGCCGATGGTGCTCGCCCTGGCCGGCCACTCCGGCCTGCGCGCCGCACGCGGCGACACCCGGCGCCTGCCGCTCCGGTCCGGGGCCGCCCGACGCCTGGCCCGCCTGCCGCTGCCGAAGATCCTTCGCCGCCTGGCCCGCGTGCAGGACACCGGCCGCCAGGACGGTACGCCGCACGGCACGGCCGCGCTCGCCGCGCTGACGGCCGAGGACCTCACCGAGTGGATCGCCACGGCCGCGCGGGCCCGCTACAAGGTCCCGGCCGCGATCACCAAGCGCTGGCTGGCCGATGGCGCGCTCGTCCTGCTGCTCGACGGCCTGGACGAGATGCCCGCCGAGGAACGCCAGACGATGGTGCGCCTGGTCAACGACCTGCACGCCGGTGACGCCGCCCCGCCGGTCGTCGTGACCAGCCGCGCCGGCGAGTACGAGAGCCTGCCCGCGCGCCTGCGCCTGGAGGGCGCGGTCCGCATCGAGGCGCTGAGCGCCGATGAGGTACGCGCCTACGCCGACAAGGGCGACGAACGCTTCGAGGCGCTGCGCCGGCTGCTGCGCCAGGACGCGGGCCTGGCCCCCCTGGTGAGCACGCCGCTGTGGCTCGGCATCGCCGCCGGGGTCCAGGCCGGGCACCTGCCGGTGGCGGCACATCCCGGCGACCTGCTGGCCCGCTACACCCAGACCATGATCGCCTCACGCCCGTCCCCGCACGTCTCGCAGGCCAGGGCGCACACCGTGCTGCGCCAGCTCGCCTGCATCGAGGGGGAGGACGACCTGCGCACGGTCTATCGCTGGGTGGAGCCGCCGCTCGCGGCCAAGGCGCTGATGATCCTGCACGGGCTGCCGTGGGTGGGCGTCGCCGTGGTGGCGGCCGGGTTCGCCCGCCCGGCCGCCCAGCTCATGGGCTTCCTCTGGGCGGGCCTGCTGGCCTACTTCGCGCTCGTGGGGCTGGTGATGGCCGCGCACGACGTCTTCGAGCGCCTGCCGTACACGCCGGGCTCACCGGCCAGTGGCCTGCGGCACGTGATCGCGGTGCACGCGGCCGGGCTGGGGGTGGGGGTGGCGGCGGGCGGGGCGATCCTGGCCGGGCAGTGGGCGCTGGGCGAGCTGGCGCGGCCGCTGCCCGGGGCCGCGCGGTGGCTGGTGCTGCTGTCGGCGCTGGTGGCGGTGGCGGCGTGGGCGCTGGTCAGGGCCGGGTCGGCCGAGGGCAGGGTGGCGGGGGGTGTGGCGCTGGCGGGCCTTTCGGCGGTGTGCCTGCTGGTGCCCGGCCCTCCGGCGTTCGCGGTGCGGGCCTACCTCGACCTGCTGGTGGCGTTCGCGGCTCTGGCGCTCACCGTGCTCGGGGTCCTCGCGCACGTGCCCGGCCGTGAACAGCGGGAGCCCGGGCGCGAACGCAACACGCCGGGGTCGGTCAGGACCGTCGCCAGTGTGAGCATCCTGCAGAGCGCCGCCCGCCGCAGGATCGCGGTGGCGGCCCTGGCCGCGGCGGCGCTCGTGGCGCTGACGAGCGAGTCCGGGAGCTTCAGCGGCGAGAAGGCGGCGTGGTGGCTGGCGGCCGTCGTACTCGCCCTGGCCTGGTCGGCCCCGCTGGGGGAGCGGGGGGCCAGGGCTGCGGGGCAGGCCGTGCGCCATCTGAGCATGCGCCTGGCGCTGCCGCTGGGCGGGTGGCTGCCGTGGCGGCTGACGCCCGTGCTGCGCTTCGCCGCCGAACGCGACCTGCTCATCGCCGCACTCGGGCAGTACCGCTTCCGGCACGCGCTCATCAAGGAGCACTTCGCCGCCGTCCCGCCCGCCGGGCAGGAGGCCGCAGACCACGCCGCCGAGCACACCATGCTGGCCGCACGCGTCGCCGCACGCCTGGCCGTACTGCCCGAGCCCGTCGCCATGACCGTGGCCCCTGCGTCCGGCGCCCAGATCCCGGTCACCGCACTCGCCGCCCGGCTGGGCGCCGAGACGCTGCTCCTGGAGCCCCCGTACGGCGGCGGCGACAACGTCCTGACCGAACTGGCCACCGCCCTGCTGTCCAGCGCCACCGCCCAACCAGGCGCCCAGCCCGATGCACAACCCGGCGGACTGCCCGTGCTGGTCGATCTCGGCGGCTGGGGTGGTCCCGCGGAATGGCAGCGCGGTGCCGTACGCGACAATCCGCTCGCCGAACGCCTCATCGCGCGCATCGCCGCCGACCACCACATCTCACCCGGCGCGGCCGGGCGCTGGCTGCGCGCGGGCCGACCCGTCCTGCTGGTCACCGGGCTGCCCGCCAAACCCGCCGTGGTCCTCAGCCACCTGTCCGACCTGCGCGAACGCTACGGCATCCGCTACGCCGCCCTGACGGCCGAGACGCTGAACGGGCCCGACACCTTCACGATCATGCCGCTGCCCGGCGAGGTGCGCGCCGCGCTCGTCACCCCCGAGGTGATCGCCGCCGGAGCCCGGGACATGCGGGTGTGGGACCGGCTCGTCAGGCCCGGCTTCCTGCTCCCGATCGCCCGGGGGCACGGCAGGTACCCGTCGAGGTACGGCATGCCGGCCGGGTTCGTGGCCGAGGGCCTGGCCCGCTCCCGGCACGTGCCGCCCGTGCGGGCGTTGCGCGCCCTGGCCTCCGACGCCCGGGTCCTGCCCTCGGGCCGGGGGCTGTCGCCGATCGGGGCCGACCGGCTGCGACGCCTGTTCCTGCCCCTCATGTACGCCTGCGTCGTGGCCACCGCGCTGGCCTGGCCTCTGGCGCGCGGTCACGGATGGCAGGTCGCGGCGGCGTGGACGCCGCTGGTCGCGTTCGGCGCCTGGGTGCTGAGCGCCGCACGCCATCCGCCGCGCCTCGCCCTGGCCACCGTCACCCCGCGCCTGCGCCTCGGGTACGGGCTGGCCGCCGTGCCGATCGGCGCGCTGCTGGGCCTGGCGGTGCAGCCGTTGGCGCAAGGGTTGTCGGTCCTGGTCCCGGTCGTGGCCGGGCAGTTCACCGAGGCGCTGACCTTCTGCGCCGAGGCGTTGCGCGACGCGTTCACGGCGCTCGGCATGCCGCAGGCCGACATCGCGCTGTGGACCGGGCCCGACGCCAGGGTGCTGGTCGCACTCGCGTTCTGGGCGCTGCTGCCGCCGATCGGCGACGCGCTGGTCCCGGGCGGCTCCTTCGTGGTGGGGTCGCTGCTGCTGGCCGTGACGTTCCTGCTGTTCGAGGGGCTCGCGCCAGCGCGGCTCACCGGCTCCTTCTGGGTGGGTGTGGCGCTCGGGGGCGTGCTCGCCATGCCCGCCGGGTGGCTGATGGCCGCGCCCGCCGCCTCCGACGGCACGCCGGGCGGGCGCGTGCTCCGGTGGGCCGTGGCGCTCGTGCCGTTGGCTGCGCTGGCCGTCGAACGGGGCCTGCTGCCCGCGGTGCCGTACGAGCTGGGGTTGTTGCTGGTCGGGCTGCCTTTCGGGCGGGTGGTCGGTGCCGTGCTGGCCGTGGGGACCCTGCTGCTGTGGCCGTCCGCCTGGCCGCTGCGCTCGTGGCACCACCGTGCCGCGACGCGGGAACGGCTGGCGAGCGCGGATCCGATCGTGCACGCGTTCCTGTTGCGCATCGACCCCGACGAGGGCCTGCCGCCGCCCGCGGAGCACGACATGCCCGTACGGCGGGCGCTGATGGCGAGCGTGGGAGCGGGGATGCGGCAGGCGCACGGCGGGCCGGACCTGCTGCGCCGCTTCGACGCCTGCGACGGCGCGCTCACCCTGGCCGGCGAGCCCGGCGAGCTGGCCCGTCTCGGCGCCGAGCTGCTGCGGCGCGCCGAGGCCGACCCGGCCGCCCCCGTGCCCGTCCTGCTGGCGCCGCGCGCCTTCCCGCATGCCGGGCCGGCGCCGCGCCGGGTCACCTCCTGGGTGGCCGGGGTGCTCGCGCACGAGCACGGCATGGACCGCGACACCGCCATCCGCTGGGTCGGTGAGAAACGCCTGGCCCTGCTGATCGACGCCCGCGCCACCCGCGAGCGCCCGCTGCTGCTGGAGTTCCTCACCGCGCTCGACCTGCCGCACGCCATCATTTCCTGAGTTGCGCAAGCATGCAAGCGTGTGCGAACGTTCATGCGGAGCGATCACCGGGCCGTGCCACCAGGGCGGCCCCACGCGATCAGAGAGGAAACCGTGATCTTCAAACGCATGCTCGGCGCCTTCGGTGTCGGCGGCCCCACCGTGGACACCGTCCTGGCGAGCACCCGGGTCCGGCCGGGCGGCCTGCTGGCCGGCGAGGTACGGCTGGCGGGCGGCGACTTCGACGCCGAGGTCGAGCACATCACACTCGGCCTGGTCGCACGCGTCGAACTCGAACACGCGGGCGGCGAGCACGACGGCTTCGGCGAGTTCCTGCGCGCCCAGGTGTCGGGCCCGCTGCGCCTGCGCCAGGGCGAGGAACGCAGGCTGGACTTCCGGCTCGCCCTGCCCTGGGAACTGCCCCTCACCGAGGTCGCCGGGCGGCACCTGAACGGCATGGCGCTCGGCGTGCGCACCGAGGTCGCCGTCGCCCAGTCCGTCGACAAGGGCGACCTGGACCCCTTCGCCGTCGAGCCGCTGCCCTCCCAGGCGCACGTCCTGCAGGCGTTCGCCCGGCTCGGCCTCTCCCTGCGCTCGGCCGACCTGGAGGCAGGCAGCCTGTACGGCGTGCACCAGGAGCTGCCCTTCTACCAGGAGATCGAGTTCTACCCGCCGCCCCAGCACGCCTCGGCCGTCACCGAGGTCGAGCTGACCTTCGTCGCCTCCCCGCACGGCCTCGAGGTCATCCTGGAGGCGGACAAACGCGCCGGACACCACTCCGGCGACGCCGTCGGCCGCTTCCGGGTCAGCCACGACCAGGCCCTGCACACCGACTGGACCGGCGAACTCGACCGCTGGCTGCACGGCCTGTCCTCCTCACACGGCTTCACCACGCACGGCTTCACCACCCACGACACCTACAGCCACGACTCCCACGGCCACGGTTCCCACGGCCACCACGGCCACGACTCCCACGGCCACCACGAGCAGCACCGTGACGGCCCCGGGTGGGGAGCCGTCGCGGCGGCGGGCGCGGCCGGGCTGGTCGGCGGGTTCGTCGCCGCCGAGGTCGCCGACGAGATGTTCGGCGCCGACGAGGACGAAGGCGGCGACGACTAGAACAGCCGGCCCCCGCCCCCACCTCGCCGATTGCTATATCGCGCAACTAGGAAAACCGATCACGAGGGCGGACTCACCATGGGCGGCGACGCGTGAACGTGGCACTGGGCCTGCTGGCGGTCCTGGTGCTCACCCTGGCCACCGGCTACTTCGTAGCCCAGGAGTTCGCCTACGTCAGCGCCGACCGCCTGGCCCTGTCCCAGCAGGCCAAGGCCGGGGACAAGAAGGCGGCCAAGGCCGTACGGGTGATGGAGCGGCTGTGGTTCATGCTGTCGGGCGCGCAGCTCGGCATCACCGTCACCGCGCTGGTGGTGGGGTTCATCGCCAAACCGGCGCTGGCCGAGCTGATCGCACCCGCACTGCGCGCGGCCGGCCTGCCCGAAGACCTGGTCGGCGGGGTGGCGCTCGCACTCGGGCTGGTCGTGGCGACCGTCGTGCAGCCGGTCATCGGCGAGCTCGCGCCCAAGAACCTCGCCCTGGCCAGGTCCGAACGCCTGGCCAGGGCACTGGCGGGCTCGACGCTGGTGTACCTGACGGTCGCCGGGCCGATCATCAGGCTGTTCGACGCCGCCGCCAACCGGCTGCTGCGCGCGGCCGGGATCGAACCGGTGGAGGAGCTGCACCACGGCGCCACCCTGGAGGAACTGCGCCACATCATCGGCGAGTCGCAGGAACACGGCCAGCTGCACAGCCGCCACGCCGACGTCCTGGAACGGGTGCTGGCCTTCTCCGAGCACACCGCCGCCGAGGTCATGGTGCCCCAGGTGGACGTCGTGGCCGTCGGCGGCGCCGCCACCGCCTCCCAGCTGGGCGACCTGGTCGCCGAGCACGGCCACACCCACTACCCGGTGCTCGGCTCCCGCGTCGACGACGTCGTCGGCATCGTGAGCCTGCGCGACCTGGCCGCCGTGCCCGCCGGGGCCGCCGCCACCACCCTCGTCGCCGACCTGGCCGCCGACGTGCTGATCGTGCCGTTCTCGCCGCCGCTGCCCAGCCTGGTACGGCAGATGCACACCAGCGGGCGCGAGGTCGCCTGCGTGGTGGACGCCGCCCTGCGCATCGACGAGGTCGAGCTGGCCACCGGCCTGGCGCTGCCCGAAGGCGACGACTACGACACCCTGGCCGGGCTGATCGTCTCCAGGCTCGGGCGCTTCGCCGTACCCGGGGACGATCTGGTGCGGGAGCTGCCGCCGACGCGGGTGCGGGTCAGGGTGCTCAGCCTGGCGCGGCACGTGACCGAACGTGTGCTGCTGACGAGCGTTTCGGCGTCGGAGGCGGCCAGGTGATGAGCTGCCGCAGGCCGCCGCGCACGCGGTCGCGTTCGTGATCGCCCTGGCCGTCGTCACGTTCCTGCACATGGTGCTCGGCGAGATGGCGCCCAAGTCGTGGGCCATCGCACACCCCGAACGCTCCGCCGTCGCGCTGGCCTTGCCCTTCCGCGCCTTCACCCTGGTGGTGCGCCCGCTCATCAGCGTGCTGAACGGCGTCACCAACCTGCTGCTGCGCCTGGCGGGCGTACGCGAGGACGAGGGCGCAAGCACGGCGCGCACCCCCGAGCAGCTGCGCCACCTGGTGGAGGAGTCGCGCAGGCTCGGCCTCATCGAAAGCGGCGACTCCGCCCTGCTCGGCCAGACGCTCAGCGCACCCGACACCGCCATCACCGCCCTGCTCGTCCCGGACACGCGCATCGACGCCGTGCCCGCCGACGCCACCGCGCACGACATCGTCTCGGCCGCGCTGCGCACCCGCCGCAACCGCCTGGCCGTACGCGAGGGCGGGCGGCCGGTCGGCGTCGTGCACCTGCGCGAGGCCTACCTCGCCATACGCGCAGGCGGCGACGCCACCGCCGCCGGGCTGATGCATCCCGCGCCGTGGCTGGCCGCCGACGCCTCCGTCGCCGAGGCAGTGGCCGCGCTGCGCGCCGCCCACAGCCAGATCGCCTTCGTCCGCGCGGGCGACGCCGCCCCCGAAGGGCTGGTCAGCCTCGACGACCTGCTCACCACCCTGCTGGTCGCGGCCTGAGTGCGATCACGTTCGGGAGGGGGCGGGCGATGCCGTACGGTGGCAGCACGATCCAGGACGCGTCGAAAGGACCGGGCGTGGCAGCCGATCCGACCCCCGAGGCGCTGAGCGAGGCCGCCGCGCTGTTCGGGCTGCTGGCGGCTCCGGCACGCCTGCACATCATCTGGGCGCTCGCACAGGGCGAGTGCGACGTCAGCGGCCTGGCCGAACGGGTCGGCGGCGCGCTCCCGGCCGTCAGCCAGCACCTGGCCAAGCTGAAACTCGCCGGTCTGGTGCGCTCGCGCCGCGAAGGACGCCACGTGGTCTACCTCATCGACGACGAGGACGTGGTGATGACCGTGCGCCACCTGCTGGGCAGGTCGGCCGGGGCGCCTTCGGCGGAGCGGTTGCGTGGTCTGGGCGCCTGACAGCCCGCACACGGCGCCCGCACCGGGCGCCGCCCCGAGCTCCGGCAGCGTGCTGGAGGTGCTGCGGCGCCTGGACAGCGGCCTGCGCGGCCTGACCGACGCCGAGGCCGACCTGCGGCTGAGCGGGCACGGCGACAACGTGCTGCCCGCCGTACGGGCCCGCTCGTGGCCGCGCCGCCTGGCCTCGGCGCTGCGCGACCCGTTCGTGCTGGTCCTGCTGGGCCTCGGCGTCGTCTCCGCGCTGATCTCCGCCTGGGGCACGGCCTGCGTGATCGTCATCCTGGTCGCGGTCAGCTGTGTGCTGCGCGCGGCCGGCGAACGCGCGGCAGACCGTTCGACCGCGGCGCTGCGCCGCCTGGTGGCCACGACCGCAACGGTCCTGCGCCGCACGGCCGAGCGCGAGGCCGCCACCGCACGAGAGGTCCCCGCCGACCAGCTCGTGCCCGGCGACGTGATCAAGCTCGGGCCCGGCGACCTGGTCCCCGCCGACGTGCGGCTGCTGCGGGCCAAGGGGCTGACCGTGCACCAGGCCGCCCTCACCGGCGAGTCGGCCCCCGCCCCCAAACACGCGGCCGACCTGCCCGAAGGCGAGGCTCATCTGTGCTGGCAGGGCAGCAGCGTCGCCTCCGGCAGCGCGCTGGCCGTCGTCGTCGCCACCGGCGCCGCCACCCGCCTGGCGGGCAGCGGGCGGCCGTCTCGGGCGCGTCCTTCGCCGTTCAGGCGCTCGGTCAACGGCATCTCCTGGCTGCTGCTGCGCCTGACGCTGCTCATCCCGCCGATCGCGCTGCTGGCCAACGAGGTGGTGCACGACCGGGGGCCGCAGGCGCTGCCGTTCGCGCTGGCGGTCGCCGTCGGGCTGACGCCCGAGATGCTGCCCGTCATCGTCACCACCGTGCTCGCGCGCGGCGCCGCCGTCCTGGCCCGCGAGCGCGAGGTGATCGTACGGCGGCTGCCCGCCCTGCACGACCTGGGCGCCGTCGACGTCCTGTGCACCGACAAGACCGGCACGCTCACCTGCGACCGGCCCGAGGTCGAACGCAGCGTCGACGCCGGAGGCCGGGCCGACGCCCAGGTGCTGCGGCTGGCGGCGGCCAACGCCTTCTGGACGTTGCACCTGGCCGACCTGCCCGCACCCGACGCCCTCGACGAGGCCATCCTGCGCGCCTGCGACGACATCGCGCACGACAGGGCCGAAGGGGTGGACGCGCTCGGCTTCGACCCGGTGCGCCGCCTTTCGGCCGCACTCCTGGCCGTGCCGGGACGGCCGCACACCCTGGTGATCAAGGGGGCGGTCGAGGAGGTGCTGGCCCGCTGCGCCCTGCACGGCCCCGCCCGCGAGCGCGCCCGCGCGCACGCCGAACGGCTGGCCGCCGAAGGCCTGCGCGTCCTGGCCGTGGCGAGCGGGACCAGGCCCGCCGGGCACCGGGTCAGCGGCGACGAACGCGACCTCGACCTGGCCGGTTTCGTCGGCCTGCTGGACCGGCCCGCCCCCGACGCCGCCCGTGCGCTCGGCGCGCTGGCCCGGCGCCGGGTGGAGGTCAAGGTCCTCACCGGCGACCACGCCGCCACCGCCGCCCGCGTCTGCCGCGACCTCGGGCTGCGGCCCGGCCCGGTCGTCATCGGCGCGGACCTGGACGCGCTCGGCGACGACGAACTGGCCGACCTGGCCGTGCGCACCACCGTGTTCGCCCGCTGCACCCCCGCGCACAAGGCCCGCCTCGTGCACGCGCTGCGCCGCAGCGGCCGGGTCACCGGCTTCCTCGGCGACGGCGTCAACGACCTGCCCGCGATCGGCGCCGCCGACGTCGGCATCTGCCCGCGTGAGGCCGTCGACGTCACCCGGGAGGCGGCCGACGTGGTGCTGGCCGCGAAAGACCTCACCGCCATCGACGCGGCCATCGCCGTCGGCAGGGCCAGCACCGGCAACCTCGTCACCTACCTGCGGGTGGCGCTGTCGTCGAACTTCGGCAACGTGATCGCCATGGTCACCGCGGGCGTGCTGCTGCCGTTCCTGCCCATGTCGCCAGGCCAGGTGCTGGTGCAGAACCTCTGCTTCGACGCCGCCCAGCTCGCCTTCGCCTTCGACCGGCCAGACACCGCCGTCACCCGCCGCCCCGCCCGGCTGCGCCCGCGCGGCATCCTGGCCTTCATCGCCGCCTTCGGCACCCTCAACGCCCTGGCCGACCTGGCCACCTTCGGTGTCCTGCGCCACGCCCTGCCCTCCGGTGAGGAGGCCGCCTTCCACACCGGCTGGTTCGTGGAGAACCTCTTCACCCAGGCCCTGGTCATGCTCCTGCTGCGCCCCACCCTGCGCGTCTCGCGCCCCCTCGGCCTGGCCACCGCCGGGCTGGTCGCCGTCGCGCTGCTGGTGCCGCTCGCACCCGTGGGGCCGCTTCTGGGCCTGACGACCCTCCCGGCGCAGTACTACGTGCTGCTCGGCGTCATCGTGCTGCTGTACGGGGCGGCGCTGGCGATGCTGGCACGCGGGGGAGCGGGAAGGGGCGAGCAGGCGTGCCGATCGACGACGTGAAGCACGACGAGGCGCTCGCCGGGCTCAGCGGTTGACGAACACCGCCGGGCGTTTCTCGGTGAAGGCCGCCATGCCCTCCTTCTGGTCGGCGGTGGCGAAGGTGGCGTGGAAGAGGCGTCGTTCGAAGCGGACGCCTTCGGCCAGGGTGGTCTCGAAGGCGCGGTTGACGGCCTCCTTGGCCATCATCGCGATCGGCGTGGACATGGCGGCGATGGTGTCGGCCACCGACAGCGCCTCGGTCAGCAGGTCGGCGGCGGGCACGATCCTGGACACCAGCCCGGCGCGTTCGGCCTCGGCGGCGTCCATGGTGCGGCCGGTCAGGCACAGCTCCATCGCCTTGGCCTTGCCGACCGCGCGGGTCAGCCGCTGGGAGCCGCCGATGCCGGGCACGACGCCGAGCTTGATCTCCGGCTGCCCGAACACGGCCGTGTCGGCGGCCAGCAGCACGTCGCACATCATGGCCAGCTCGCACCCGCCGCCGAGCGCGTACCCGGCCACGGCCGCGACGGTCGGCTTGCGTACCTGGGCGAGCCGGTCCCAGGCGGCGAACCAGTCGCTGAGATAGACGTCCATGTAGTCGTGCGGGCGCATCTCCTTGATGTCGGCCCCGGCGGCGAACGCCCGCCCGGACCCGGTGATCACCACACAGCCGATGCCGGGATCGCGGTCGAAGGCGCCGGCCGCCTCCACGACCTCGTCCATCAGCCGCAGGTTGAGCGCGTTGAGCGCCTGCGGCCGGTTGAGGGTGATGAGGCCGACCCGGCCCCTGGTCTCGACGATGACGGTCTCGTAGGTGCTCATGAGCGCTCCCTGATGGCGTTGACGACCGCGGAGAAGTCCTGGGCGGCCCCGGCGCCCTCGGCGAAGGCCGCGTAGATCCGCTCGGCGTGCAGCCCGATCTCGGCGGCGACCCCGTGCGCCCGTACGGCGGCGGCGGCCAGGCCCAGGTCCTTGGCCATGAGCGACCCGGCGAACCCGGGCCGGTAGTCGTGGTTGGCGGGGCTGGCGGGCACCGGGCCGGGCACCGGGCAGTTGGCGGTCAGCGCCCAGCACTGCCCGGAGGCGGCCGACGCCACGTCGTACAAGGCCTGGTGGGAGAGGCCGAGACGCTCGCCCAGCACGAACGCCTCGCTGACGGCGATCATCGAGGCGCCCAGGATCATGTTGTTGCAGATCTTCGCCGCCTGCCCGGCGCCGGGACCGCCGCAGTGCACGACCCGGCGGCCCATGGCGGAAAGGACCGGTTCGGCGGCGGCGAAGTCGGCCTCGCCCGCGCCCACCATGAACGTCAGCGTCGCCGCGCCCGCGCCCGCCACACCGCCCGAGACCGGCGCGTCCAGCGCCCGATGCCCGGCCGCGACCGCCAGGGCCGCCGCCTCGCGCGCGTCGGCCACGTCGACGGTCGAGCAGTCGGCCAGCAGCGTGCCCGGCCGAAGGGCGGGAAGGATGCCGGCGTAGCAGCTCAGGACGTGCCGTCCGGCGGGCAGCATGGTGATGACCAGCTCCGCCGCCTCGACGGCGTCGCCCGCCGACGCGGCGGCCCGTACCCCGAGCGCGCTCGCCGCCCGCAGGGCCTCGGTGTCGAGGTCGAAGCCGTGCACGTCGTGGCCCGCCTTGGCCAGGTTGCCCGCCATGGGGGTGCCCATGTTGCCCAGGCCGATGAAGGCGATCCTCATGACGGCCCCAGCCCCCTGTCACCGAATGACGCTCCCAGCCCCCTGTCGCCGGACGACAGTCCCAGCTCCCCGTCGCCGAGGGGGGCGAAGAAGGCGGCGATCTCCCCGGCGGAGGCGGCCTGCGCCCAGCGCGGCGACCTGTCCTTGTCGATGACCTGGGCGCGGATGCCCTCACGCAGGTCGGGGTGGGCCAGCGCACGGCAGGAGACGCGGTACTCCTGGTCGAGCACCTCCCCGAGCGAGCCGAGCAGCCCGGCGCGCCGCACGGCCCGCAGCGTCACGCGCAGCGCGGTCGGCGCCTTGGCCGCGATCTGCTCGGCCGCCTCCTTGGCCGCGCCGTCGCCGCCGGCCAGCAGCTCCTCGACGATCTCCGGAACGCTCTCGGCCGCGTAACAGGCGTCGATCCAGTCGCGCCGCCCCGGCAGCACCGCGGCGGGCGGCGGCTCGGCCCAGGCCCGCAGCGCCCCCGCGACGCCGTCCTGGACCAGCGCCCGCTGGAAGGCCGGCAGCGCGGCCGAGGGCACGAAGTGGTCGGCGAGCCCGCAGGCGATGGCGTCTCCCGCCCCGATCGCGGCCCCGGTCAGCGCGAGATGCAGCCCGATCTCGCCCGGCGCGCGCGAGAGCAGGTACGTGCCGCCCACGTCGGGCACCAGCCCGATCCCGACCTCGGGCATCGCCAGCCGGGTGCGTTCGGTGACCACCCGCACGCTGCCGTGCGCCGAAACCCCGACGCCGCCCCCCATCACCAGCCCGTCCATGAGCGCCACGTACGGCTTGGCGTAGGCGGCGACATGGGCGTTGAGCCGGTACTCGTCGCGCCAGAAGGCGGGGGTGGCCAGGCCGCCTTCGCCGATGTCGTGGTAGATCGAGCGGATGTCGCCCCCGGCGCACAGGCCGCGCTCGCCCGCGCCGCTGATCAGCACGGCCTCGACCGCGTCGTCGCCCTCCCAGGCGCGCAGGGCGGCGTCGATGTGGCGGACCATCTCGTGGGTCAGCGCGTTGATGGCCTTGGGGCGGTTGAGCAGGATGTGGCCGACCGGTCCGGAGCGTGTGGTCTCGATGTCCATCAGGCGGCCCCGATCAGGCCTCGGGCGACGATGACGCGCATGATCTCGTTGGTCCCTTCGAGGATCTGGTGCACCCGCAGATCGCGCACGATCTTCTCGATGCCGTACTCGGTGAGATAGCCGTAGCCGCCGTGCAGCTGCAGAGCCCGGTCGGCCACGGCGAACCCGGTGTCGGTGACGAAACGTTTGGCCATCGCGCACAGTTCGACCGCCTTGGGGTCGCCCTCGTCGAGCGCCGTCGCCGCCCGCCACAGCAGCGCGCGTGCGGCCTCCAGCTCGGTGGCCATGTCGGCCAGCTGGAACTGCAGCCCCTGCGCCTGCGACAGCCGGGCGCCGAAGGCGTGCCTGTCGCCCAGGTAGGCGGTGCTGGCCTCCAGCGCCGCGCGCGCACCGCCGAGCGAGCAGGCGGCGATGCCGAGCCTGCCGCCGTTGAGGCCGCTCATCGCGATGCGGAAGCCGTCGCCCTCGCCGCCGAGCAGCCGGTCGGCGGGCACGCGCACGCCGTCGAGCACGACCTGGCGGGTGGGCTGGGCGTTCCACCCCATCTTCTCCTCGTTGCCGCCGAAGGACAGGCCGGGGTCGTCGCGTTCGACGACGAACGCCGACACCCCGTGCGCGCCGGAGGCTCCGGTGCGGGCCATGACGACATAGACCTGGGAGGCGCCCGCCCCCGAGACGAACTGCTTGACGCCGTCCAGGACGTAGTGGCCGCCGTCGCGCACCGCCCGGGTGGCCAGGGCCGCGGCGTCGGAACCGGCGCCGGGCTCGGTCAGGCAGTAGCTGGCCAGCGAGCGCATCGCACACAGGCCGGGCAGCCAGCGGGCGCGCTGGGCGGCGCTGCCGTACCGGTCGATCATCCAGGCGACCATGTTGTGGATGGAGAGGTACCCGGCGATGGAGGGGCAGCCGGTCGCCAGCGTCTCGAAGATCAGCGTGCCGTCGCGCCTGGACAGCGCCGAGCCGCCCGACTCCTCACCGACGTACACGCCGCCGAGACCGAGCTCGGCCGCCTTGACCAGCACGTCGACGGGGAAGTGCTTGCGCCGGTCCCAGTCGATGGCATGCGGCGCCAGGTGCTCGCGGGTGAACTCGCCGACCGCCTGCACGATCGCCGTCTGCTCCTGCGTGAGCGCGGGCATCGGCCTCACCCCATCGTCGGGATCGTGAAGCTGGCGCCGGTCCTGATGCCCGACGGCCAGCGGGAGGTGACGGTCTTGGTCTGGGTGAAGAACCGCACCGAGTCGGTACCGAACTGGTTGAGGTCGCCGAACATCGAGCGCTTCCACCCGCCGAAGGAGTGGTAGGCGACCGGCACCGGGATGGGCACGTTGACGCCGACCATGCCGGCGCCGACCCGGTGCACGAAGTCGCGTGCGGTGTCGCCGTCCCGGGTGAAGATCGCCACGCCGTTGCCGTACTCGTGCTCGCTCGGCAGCCGCAGCGCCTGCTCGTAGTCGCCCGCGCGCACGATCGACAGCACCGGGCCGAAGATCTCCTCGCGGTAGACGCGCATGGCGGGGGTGACGTGGTCGAACAGGGAGGGGCCGATGAAGAAGCCGCCCTCGCAGGGCGGGGTCAGCGTGCGGCCGTCGGCGACGAGTTCGGCGCCTTCGGCCACGCCGATCTCCAGGTAGTCGCGCACGCGCCGCAGGGCGTCGCGGCCGACCAGCGGGCCGAAGTCGGCCGACGGGTCGTCGGAGCGGCCCACGCGCAGGGCGGCGATCCTGTCGACGAGCTTGGCGCGCAGCGCCTCGGCGGTGTCCTCGCCCACGGGGACGGCCACCGAGACCGCCATGCAGCGTTCGCCCGCCGAGCCGTACCCGGCGCCGATCAGGGCGTCGGCCGCCTGGTCGAGGTCGGCGTCCGGCATGACGATCAGGTGGTTCTTGGCGCCGCCGAAGCAGTGCGCGCGTTTGCCGTGCGCGGTGGCGCCGGTGTAGACGTGCTCGGCGATCGCGGTCGAGCCGACGAAGGCGACCGCGGCGATGCGCCCGTCGGACAGCAGGGTGTCGACGGCCGCTTTGCCGCCGTGCACGACGTTCAGCACGCCGGGCGGCAGGCCCGCCTCGACGAACAGCTCCGCCAGGCGCAGCGGCACCGACGGGTCGCGTTCGGACGGCTTGAGCACGACGGCGTTTCCGCAGGCCAGGGCGGGCGCCGCCTGCCACAGCGGGATCATGGCGGGGAAGTTGAACGGCGTGATGCCGGCCACGACGCCCAGCGGCTGGCGCATGGAGTACACGTCGATGCCGGTGCCGGCGTTGTCGGTGTAGTCGCCCTTGAGCAGGTGCGGGATGCCCGCCGCGAACTCCACCACCTCAAGGCCGCGCTGGATGTCGCCGTCGGCGTCGGCCACGGTCTTGCCGTGCTCGGACGACAGCAGCCTGGCCAGGCTGCCGCGCTCGGCCTCGACCAGGCGCAGGAACGCCAGCAGCACCCGGGCGCGGCGCTGCGGGTTGCAGGCCGCCCACGCCGCCTGGGCGTCGGCGGCGTCGGCGATCGCCGTCCTGGTCTGCGCGGCCGTGGCCAGCGGCACCCTGGCCTGGACGGCGCCGGTGTTGGGGTCGTGGACCTCGCCGAAGGACCCGGACCCGCCGGGGACGTGCTTGCCGCCGATGAAATGCGTCAGTTCACGGATCATGAAGCCTGCTTTCGCCAGGTGGACCCGAGGATGGGCAAGGCGAGACGGGTCAGGGACGCGGCAGTGCCGTGGCCGTCGGGTCACCTGTGTCGCGGGCGCGCTGCGATGCCATGCGTGTTCGCTCCATCCTCGTGGACAACACGTGCTGGGCTCGCGGCCGGTATCCTGACTCCCGGATCAGCGCACGTCATCCGGCCTTCCCGGCTTTCGCCAGTGGCCCGTTGCCCAGCGATGACGCACATCCCCGGTCACAGTGGCGGGACCGTGCCGGATTCACACCGGCTTCCCTGCACCGCGAGCGTTCTCCCCGAAAATATAGTTGGACGTCCTACTAAGTCCAGCGGGCCGCCCTGTGGCGTACGCGACACCAGGGCCGCCGCGCGCTCACGCGGGGGAGTGCGGGCGCAGGACCATGAGCGGCCCCTCCGGGCTCGCCGTCATGGCGAAGGGGAAGCGGTCGAGCTCCAGGCAGAGGGCGACGTCGTCGGCGTGCACGCCCTGCCGTACGCCGGTGGCCAGTTCGGCGGCGGCGCGTGAGGCGGCGGCGCGGCTCAGGTAGGGGGCGGCATCGGTCTCGGCATCGGCGGTGCGGGCGGCGATGTACTGGGCGCAGGCCAGGTCCTCATCGGCCCGGCCGTCCTCGCCCGTGACCACGAACGTGACGCCGTCCTCGCCGCGAGCGCGCAGCAGCCCGGCCGTGGCCCCGGCCACCACGAAGGAGGCGCACAGCACCAGCGAGGCGTCCTTGACCGCGAGCGCGCCGACGGTGCCCGCCGTGGTCTTCTGCACGAGGGTACGGCCGCGCAGGTCGGCCGAGCGCAGCAGGCCGGGCGAGTTGACATGGTCGAAGCCGGGCGCGAGCGGCCCGTCCTTGAGCGCCGCCCAGCCCGGATTGCCGCTCTTGAGGTCCAGCGCCTCCTCCAGCGACCCGGCGAGCACGATCGCCTCGGCCCCCCGGGAGAAGGCCCAGGCGGCCACCGTGAAAGCACGCATGACGTCCACCACGACCGCGACGGACGGAACGCCGTCCAACTCCTCGATACCAACGAAACGAGCACTCATTCCGGACATGATCGCATGTGTCGTAGGTCATCCGATGTCTGGGGGTGTCGAGCGCAGCCGCTGGATCTCGGCCGCCGTGCTGTCGCGGGCCGCTCCCAGGAAGCGCAGGACGACGCCGAGCTCCTCCTCACCGAAATCGCCGAGATCCTCCCGCGTCCTGGCGATGAGTCCGGCATAGGCGCCGGAGACCCGCTCCAGGCCCTCCGGGGTGGGCTCGATGAGCACCCGCCTGCGATCGCCCGGGTCGGCCACCCGCCGCACGCAGCCCGCCGCGACCAGCCGGTCGATCATCCGCGAGGCCGATCCGGTCGTGAGGTTGACGTGCTTGGCCAGCACGCCCGGTGTCGTCGGCCCGTGCCGGCCCAGCACGTGCAGGCACTGCACGTCGGTGTCGGTGACGCCGAGCCGGGTGGCGACGAGGTTGTTGAGCTGGACGACCAGGATCGCCCAGACGGGGATCGCCTCCCCGACGATCTCGTCGGTCAGGGCCAGGGCCTGGGCGTGCGGGCCCGGTTTCGTCATCGCGAGCTCCCCTTCCTCCTGTATTGCTGCGTCGCGCAGCGATCGTGCTAGGTTTGCTGCGTTGCGCAGCTACTGTGTCGCGCAGCAATGCTATCGCATGCCCGTACGGCCGCCACCCTTGGAGGAGATCCGATGACCGAAGCTCCCTTCGTCGCCGTCGACCCGTTCGCGAGCGCCGTACGCGGGATCGGCGAGCCGCATGCCGCCTGCGCCGTCCTGCGGGCCGCGGGTCCCCTCGTCCGGGTCGAGGCCCCGGCCGGTGGGCCGGTGTGGATCGTCACCGACGACACGCTCGCCAGGCAGGTGTTCGTCCATCCGCACATCGTCAAGGACCCGGCCTGGGCGCCGCACGGCTGGGACCCGCGCACGGCGGGGCTGGAGCCGGCCGCCGCCGCGCAGCCGTCGCTCACCACGAGCGACGGCCCGGCGCACGAGAGGCTGCGCCGCGCGCACGCGCCGCTGTTCACCGCCAGGCGCATCGGCGGCTACGCCGCCCGCGTCACCGCACTGGCCCGCGACCTGCTCACCCGGGCCGCGGGCGATGGCGAGACGGTGGACCTGATGGCCGACTTCACCACCAGGTACCCGCTGAGCGTGGTCTGCGACGTGCTCGGCGTGCCGCCCGAGCGCATCGACCAGGCCATCGCCGCCTGCCGGGGCATGTACAGCGCCGACCCGGCCGAGGTGGGCGCGGCGATGGCCGCCTTCGGCGAACTGGCCGCCGCCGCGCTCGGCGAAGGCGGGGACGGCCTCGCCGTCGAACTGCGCGCCCGGGTGCCCGCCGAGCTCACCGAGCCGCAGCTGCACTACCTGCTGTTCACCCTCATCTACGCCGGGCAGCTCACCACCGACCCGTCGCTCGGCTTCCTGCTGGCCCGCCTCCTGGCCGGACACGAGGTGGACCGGCAGGCCCCGGGCGGCGACCTCGTCCGCGAGACCCTGCGCCTGCGCGCGCCCGCGCCCTTCAGCCTCTGGCGCTTCACCGCCGCCGAGGTGGAACTCGCCGGGGTCCGGCTGCCCGCCCGCTCCCCGGTGCTGGTCGACATCCAGGGCATCAACACCGATCCCGCCCGTTCGATCGGCCCCGACCTCACCTTCGGCGCCGGAGCGCACTACTGCACCGGCGCCCAGCTGGCCCAGCTCGAACTGGAGGCGATCGCCGAGGTCCTGCGCTCGGACTTCCCTCGGGCCCGCCTGGCCGTGCCCTACGCCGAACTCCGGCAGGTCGACCTCGGCGGTATCCAGGGCAGCCGCCTGAGCGCCCTGCCGGTGCGCCTTCGCGGCTGACGGCCCCGCATTGACTTTGTCGCAAGCTATGACGCATCATGCTGATACAAACCTTGCGACAAAGGAGGAGTCGTGCATTCCGACCCCCTGCCGGGCGCCGCCGCGCCGACGGCCGCCACGGCCAAACTGTGGCTGGCGGGACAGTGGCTGGCCAGGCACGAGCTGACCGGCGACCGCCTGCCCCCGCTGCTGGCCGAACGGCTGGCCGTACGCAGGCGTGTGCGGCTGGCCGAGCACGTCATCCTGGCGGTGCTGATCGTGGCCAGCGCCCTCACCGCCGCCGTCTTCTTCGGCGGCGGGCAGCGCTACGGGCCGATGGCCGCACTCGGCGCGCTGGTCGGCGCCCTGCTGGTGGCCCAGTCGCTGCTCGACTGGTGGGTACGGCGGGTCGACAGGCGGGCGGGCGCCACCCTGTCGCGCCGGGCCGCCCATCTGGTCCAGCCGGGCCTGCGCGCCGTGCTCGGCCGGCCGTACACGATCTTCGCCGTGGCCACCTTCCTCGGGGCGGTCGCGCTGGTCGGCAGCGCCCTGCCCCTCGACCTGCCGCTCGTGCGCGAGGTGGCGCTCGTCGTGCTGATCGGCGTGAGCGGGGTGACGGTGCTCATCGCCCTGCAGATGCGTCACCTCATCAGGCGGCCGGTCGTGGCCGAGGACGAGCAGTCGCTGAGCGCCGACGTCATCATGCGGGTGGAGGACGCCCGCGAACTGCTCTCGCCGAACGTCCAGGTGACGCTGCCCATGGTGCTGCTGTTCGGCGTGGCGCCGGGCTGGTGGCGGGTGGCGGCGGTCGCCTACCTGCTCGTGGCCATGGGCGCCTACATCCTGCTCACCTTCCGCACGACGCCGAGCAGGGAGCTTGCCCGGCGGATCATGAGCCAGCGATGATCGTCATCGACGCGGCCTCACCCGTGCCGCCGTTCGAGCAGCTGCGGGCCCAGCTCGCCCGGCAGATCCAGGAACGCACGCTGGCCGTCGGCGCCCGGCTGCCGACCATCCGCCACCTCGCGGCCGACCTCGGCCTGGCCGTCAACACCGTCGGCCGGGCCTACCGCGAGCTGGAGGAGGCCGGGCTGATCGAGACACGCGGGCGTGCGGGCTCGTTCGTCGCGGCGGCCGGCGAGGAGGGCAGGGAACGGGCCCGCCGGGCCGCCGCCGACTACGCGGCCGTGATCGCCAGTGTCGGCATCGAACCCGGCGAGGCGATCCGCATCGTCCAGGCGGCCCTGACCACCGCCGTGACCGCGCCCGGCGTCAGGCCCGCCGCCCGCACCCAGGCACACACCGCACCGGCATGACCATCGAGAACTCCCGGAGAAGGGATACACCATGCGATTAGCTCTGCGATCGGCCCTGGCCGTGCTCATCACCGCGTTCACCCTGACCGTCCCCGCCCCCGCGCCCGCCGCTACCTCGGGCGCGGCCCCGGTGTGGGGCGCCTGCCCGCCTGGCGGGTCCGGCCCCCCGCGCGACCCGCGCCAGCAGTGCGCCACCCTGCGGGTGCCGCTGGACTACCGCGCCCCGCACGGGCGCGGCATCGACATCGCGATCTCCCGCATCGCCACCTCACGCCCGCAGGCACGCCGCGGGATCCTGCTGTCCAACCCGGGCGGGCCCGGCGGCAGCGGCCTCGACCTGCCCAGCAGGCTCGCGGTCGGCATGCCGCCCGAGGTGCTCGAACAGTACGACCTGATCGGCTTCGACCCGCGCGGGATCGGCCACAGCACCCCGGTCACCTGCGGACTCGACCCCGCGAAGATCCTCACCCTGGCCCTGCCCTACCCGGCGCCCGGCGGCGACATCACGGCCAACATCGCCTTCGCACGCGACACCGCCGCCTCCTGCGCCAGGCACTCGGGCGACCTGCTGCCGTTCATCACCACGGCCAACACCGCCAGGGACATGGACCGCATCCGGGCGGCGCTCGGCGAGCCCAAGCTGTCCTACCTCGGCCTGTCCTACGGGACGTACCTGGGCGCGGTGTACCTCTCGCTGTTCCCCGGGCGCGGCGACCGCATCGTGATGGACAGCGCCGCCGACCCCCGCCTGGTGTGGCGTGACATGTGGCAGTTGTGGAACCAGGCGATCGAGGAGAGGCTGTCGGACTTCCTGGCCTTCGCCGCCGCACGCGACGACCTCTACCACCTGGGCACCACCCAGGCCGAGGTACGCCGCACCTACGACCGGCTGACCTCCGCCCTGGACCGCGACCCGCTGCCCGACCCGGGCGGCCCGCCGTTCGACGGCAACACGCTGCGCGAGATCACCCGGGTGGTGCTCTACGCCGATGCGCGCTTCCCGCTCCTGGCCGAGGTGTGGGCGGAACTGACCGGAGCGGCGCCGGACGCGGCCGTGCTCACGCGCCTGGAGCGCCATGCGGGCCTGACGACGAGCGGCAACCGGACGAGCGGCAACCAGCCGAGCGACAACCAGCCGAGTGACAACCAGGTGGCCGCCCTGTACGCGGTGATCTGCGATGACGCCGCCTGGCCCCGCAGCACCGCCCTGCACGCCCGGCAGGTCGCGGCCGATCGGCGCGCCTGGCCGGTGTCCGCGGGCATGCCCGCCAACATCTGGCCGTGCGCGGCCTGGCCCACCCGGCCGATCGAGGCGCCGGTGCGGGTCACCGGGCACGGGCCGCGCAACATCCTCATCCTGCAGAACACCCGCGACCCCTCCACCCCCCTGGCGGCCGCGCGCGGGCTGCGCGCCGTACTGGGCAAGCGGGCTGTGATGATCACGGTCGACCAGGGCGGGCACGGCGTCATCGGGCTGGGCAGCTGCGCCGATAAGGCGATGGTCGCCTTCCTGGCCGCCGGGACGCTTCCCGCGCGCGACCGCTTCTGCCCGGCCCCGCGACCGGCCGGGCCGGGATTCGCCTCAACGGCGCTCCCGCTCCTGCCGCCCGTGGGACCGCTGTAGGAGGTCCGGCCGGAAAAAGTTCGACAAAGATGTCGGATCCGGCCGCTCGTCTTCGTGGCAAGGGTGAAGGCTCCCTTCACAAGGTGCGCGACCGCAGGAGATGAGACGCCATGCAGTACCTGATTTCCGTGATCACCGACTCGCCCGACCTGTCCACCCCCGACGAGGACGCCGCCATCGACGTGTTCAACGACCGGCTCAAGGCCGCGGGGCACTGGGTGTTCGCCGGAGGCCTGGGCGGGCCCGACACGGCCACGGTGATCGACAACCGAGGCGCCGAGCCGTTGTACACCGACGGGCCCTTCGTGGAGTCCAAGGAGTTCCTCATCGGCTTCTGGATCGTCCAGGCGCCCGACCTCGACGCCGCCCTCGCCCTGGCGGCCGACGGCTCGAAGGCCTGCAATCGGAAGACCGAGGTACGTCCCTTCCTGTGAACGCCACCGACGCGCAGGAGGCGATCACCCGAGTCCACCGCGCGGAATGGGCCCGGGTGGTCGCCGCCCTGACCAGGCGTTTCGGCGATCTCGACATCGCCGAGGAGGCGGCGGCCGAGGCGTTCGCCGTCGCCGTCGAACGCTGGCCCGCCGAAGGCCCGCCACCGAACCCGGGCGCCTGGCTCACCACCACCGCCCAGCGCAAGGCCATCGACAGGATCAGGCGCGAGAGCAAACGCGGCGACAAGCACAGGGAGGCGCAGACGATGTACGACGACGTCCCGCCCGAGCCGCACGGCCCCATCGACGACGAACGCCTCCGGCTGATCTTCACCTGCTGCCATCCGGCGCTGGCGATGGAGACCCGGGTGGCGCTGACGCTGCGCATGGTCGCCGGGCTGAGCGTGGCCGAGATCGCCCGCGCCTTCCTCGTCCAGGAGAGCGCCATGGGCAGGCGGATCACCCGGGCCAAGGACAAGATCAGAACGGCCCGCATCCCCTACCGGGTGCCCTCCGGGCCCGACCTCCCGGCGCGGATGTCGGGCGTGCTGGCCGTGCTCTACCTCGCCTTCAACGAGGGCTACCTGGCCAGCGGGCCCGGCACGGATCCCGTGCGCCACGACCTGACCGCCGAGGCGATCCGCCTGACCCGGCTGGTGCGCGCGCTGCTGCCTGGCGACGGCGAGGTGGCCGGGCTGCTGGCGCTGATGCTGCTGACCGAGGCCCGCCGTACGGCCAGGGTCTCGGTCAGCGGCGAGCTGGTGCCGCTCGGCGAGCAGGACAGGGGTGCGTGGGACGCCGCGATGATCGCCGAAGGCCATCGGCTGGTCCGCGAGCGCCTGGCCGCCGGGGTGGCGCCCGGCCGCTACCAGATCCTCGCGGCGATCAACGCCGTGCACACCTCGGCCCGCGACGTGCGCGACACCGACTGGTCGCAGGTCGTCGCCCTGTACGACCAGCTGGTACGGCTGGACGCCTCGCCGATCGTCGCACTCAACCGGGCCATCGCCCTGGCCGAGCTCGACGGACCCGAGGTGGCGCTGGCGATCGTCGACCGGCTCGGCGGCGAGCTGGCCGGGTACCACGCCTTCCATGCCACGCGTGCCGACCTGCTGCGCAGGCTGGGACGCGGCGGCGAGTCGCGCGCGGCCTACGACGCGGCCATCGCGCTGGCGGGCAACACGGCCGAGATCGGCCACCTCACGCGCCGGCGCGACCAGCTCTCACCGGGCGGGTGAGAGCGCGGCCAGGCGCTCCAGCGGGCTCGGGCCCTCGCGCGGCCTGGGCGGGGCGTCGAGATGGCGGGTGCGCAGGTCGTCCATGAGGTCCTCGACGAAGGCCGGGCCCTCCTGGCGCATGAGCAGCTGCCTGGCGCGGAGCTCCTCGTCGCCGGCGCTCCGGTCGAGACCCCAGTTGCCCAGCGCGTACAGGATCGGAAGGGTCTGGATGCCGGCCTCGGTGAGGCTGTAGCGGGCGCGCTGCCCCCGGGCGGCGGTGCCCCGCGTGAGCAGGCCGGCCTCGACGAGCCGGACCAGGCGGTCGGCGAGGATGTTGGAGGCGATGCCCTCGATCGAGCCGGTGAGCAGCGCCCGGAAGTGGCGGCGGTCGCCGAAGACGACGTCGCGCAGCACCAGCAACGACCAGCGATCCCCGAGCACCTCGACGGCGGCGTTGATCGGACACCCGGAGCGTGCTTCCAAGACCCCCTCCTTTCCTTGACAGGCCATTCGCCCTCACTATAGTGGTTGCAAAATGCAAGCACTATGCGGGAGGAGGGGCGGATGGGGCGCTTCGTCTATTCGATGAACGTCTCCGTCGACCTGCGGATCGAGCAGGTTCCAGGGGACAACGGCGCGGGCGACTGGCTGCGCATCGACGAGGAGGTGCACCGCGAGGCCAACCGCCTGACGCGGGAGCTCGCCCTCATGGTGCACGGCCGGGTGTACTACGACGTGATGCGGGAGTTCTGGCCGACCTCGTCCCAGGACGCCTCGCTGCCCGGCTACATGCGCGAGTACGGCGAGCTCTGGACCGCCAAGCCCAAGGTGCTCCTGTCCCGCACCCGGCGCACCGCCGAGCACAACACCCGCGTCATCGGCGGCGACGACGCCATCGACCAGCTCGCCACCCTGCGCGCCACGACCGAAGGCGTCATCAGCGTCGGCGGCGCGAACCTGGCGACGCAGCTGCTCAGGCGGGGACTGCTGGACGAACTGCTGCTGTGGACCCATCCCTCGATCCTCGGCTTCGGCAGGCCGCTGTTCGACGACCACGACCTGCCGATCGACCTCGGCCTGCTGGAGCAGCGCTCGTTCGCGCAAGGCGTCACGCTGCACCGCTATGCCGTACTTGACGCGAAGGAGGCGGGATAGTGCTGAAGCCGGTCGCCCGCGACGTATGGGTCCACGAGAGTGAGTTCGTGCAGAGCAACGCCGTCGTGGTGCGAGGCCGCACCGGCGTGCTGCTCGTCGACCCCGGCGTGACCGGCGCCGAGCTGGAGTGCCTGGCCGCCGACCTGCGCACGCGAGGACAGGCCGTCGTGGCCGCCTTCTCCACCCATCCGGACTGGGACCACCTGCTCTGGCACCCCGCTCTCGGCCCCGCCCCCAGGTACGGCACCGCACGCTGCGCCGCCGCCGCGGCCGGGCAGCTGGCGCAGCCGGACGCGAAGGAGCGCATCGCCGAGCACCTGCTGGAGACGGAGATCGCCGGACAGGTCCCGCTGGATCTGTACGGCGAGATCGCCGCCCTGCCCGCCGGGACCACGCACGTCCCGTGGGAGGGCCCCGAGGTCCGCGTCGTCGAGCACCAGGCGCACGCCCCCGGTCATGCGGCGCTGCTGGTCGCCGAGCACCGGGTGCTCCTCGCCGGTGACATGCTCTCCGACGTCCTGGTCCCCATGCTCGACCTGGAGGCCGCCGACCCGATCGAGGACTACCTCACCGCGTTGCGCCTGCTGCAGGGCGTGGCGGGCGAGGCCGACGTCGTGGTACCCGGCCACGGGTCGCCCGCAGGGGCCGATCGGCTGCACGAAAGGATCGAGCAGGACCGCGCCTACGTCCTGGCCCTGCGCGCCGGGCACGAACCCGCCGACCCCAGGATCGGCCCGGCGGCCAGGCCCGGCTGGGAATGGGTGAGCGACGTCCACGCCGGGCAGCGCGAGCACCTCGCCCGGCGCGGCGGACAGGACCGAGGTCCCGCCGCGTGAGGACCTTCGGCCGCTGCCGCCGCCGGGGCGATGAGGTGCAATGGAGGTCAAGACCCCACATGACCGGCAAGGAGCCCCGCAATGAGCGCATCGGTAGTCGTAGGCGTTGACGGCTCGGACGCGGCCCTGGCCGCCGTGCGATGGGCGGCAGGCGACGCCGCCCTGCGCGAGGCCGAACTGAAGATCGTGCACGTGACCGAGCCGTGGTCGCCCAACCCCCTGCTGATGCCGACGAGGGAGCACTTCGCCCGCTACGGCGAGGAACTGCTCGCCTCGGCCGCCGACCAGGCCAGGCGGCACGCACCCGGTGTGAAGGTGAGCACGCAGCCGGTCAGTGCCGACATCGCCGCGGCGCTGCTGCGTGAGGCCGAGCAGGCAGACTGTCTCGTGCTCGGCAGCAGAGGCGTCGGCGGATTCGCCGGACTGCTCCTCGGCTCCACCGGCCTGGCCGTGGCCGGGCGTGCCGTCGCGCCGGTCGTCGTCGTGCGAGAGGAGGCCGCCGGCGAGCACGGTGAGATCGTCGTGGGCTACGACGGCTCGCCGCACGCGCAGGCCGCGATGGAGTACGCGATCACCGAGGCGCGGCTGCGCAAGGCCAGGCTGCGCGTGCTGCACGCCTGGACGATGCCGATCCTCTCGCCCTACGCCGCCGGGTACGGCGCCCTGGTTGAGGACTTCTCCGCCAACGAGAGCCGCCTGGCCGCCGAACGCCTGGCGCCCTGGCGCGAGAGGCACCCCGACGTCGACCTCGTCGAGACGACCGAGGGCAGGCACCCGGTCGACGCGCTCGTCGCCGCCTCGCGTGCCGCCGATCTGGTCGTCGTCGGCTCCCGGGGGCGCGGCCGGTTGGCCTCGACCCTGCTCGGCTCGGTCAGCCACGGCGTCCTGCACCACGCCCACAGCCCCGTCGCGGTCGTACGCCCACGGCAGGAGCCCTCGTGACCGCCGCGGGGTATGTCCATCAGGTCAAGGTCGTCAGAGGTGAGGAAGGCAGGCGCGTGAACGTCAACGAGATGCTGGAGAAGGTCGAACGCTCGGCCGGTGTCACCCGCGTGTTCGGCGAGCCGATCACCCAGGACGGTGTGACCGTCATCCCCGTGGCCAGGCTGGGCGCGGGCGGCGGCGGCGGAAGCGGCAAGCAGGAGGGCGGCGATCGGCCGGGCGAGGGGGAGGGCGGCGGCTTCGGCGTCAGCGCGACCCCGGCCGGGGTGTACGTCATCAAGGACGGCCAGGTGCAGTGGCAGCCCGCGCTCGACGTCAACAAGATCATCATAGGCGGGCAGATCGTCGCCGTCGTGGCCCTGCTCGCCCTGCGCGCGTTCATCCGGCTGCGCGCACGGCGATCCTGAGAGGTTCCGCGCACGGCGACCCCGAGGAGTCTCGCGCCCCCCGGTTCTGATTCGACCAGGCCGTGCCCGACGTGCTCGGCGCCACCCGCGCTCGCCCGCTCATCGACCCGACCACCACTCCTGCGGCACCGCGCCCGCACACGGCGTGCTGCGGCTGAGCCGCTCGCGTATAGTTTCGACAGTCGTCGAAGCAAAGGGGCTGCCGTATGACCGCCGCGTCCAGCGCGTGCTGCGCGCCGATCACCCGGCAGCCACTGACCGAGACCGACGCCACCGAACTCGCCGCCCTCCTCAAGGCCGTCGCCGACCCCGTACGGCTGCGCCTGCTCTCGATGATCGGCTCCCACGCCGACGGCGAGGTGTGCGTGTGCGACCTGACGCCCGGCTTCGACCTGAGCGCCCCCACGATCTCCCACCACCTCAAGGTCCTGCGCACGGCTGGCCTCATCGACGGCGAACGACGCGGCACCTGGGTGTACTACTGGCTCGTCCCCGAGACCGTCAACCGGCTCGGCGCCCTGTTCTCGCCCCTGGCCCTCAGGGCGTAGGTCCGCCGAACAGCCGCTCGCCTCTCATCGCACCGCCATGAGTAGCCCCGTACTCATGTGCTCACTCTGTGCAGGTGTGAAGGTGTCGCTCAGCCAACCAAGGGGAGCGACATGAACGCCAGACTCCTGACGGCCGTACTCGGGGCGCTCGGCCTCCTGGTGGTGACCCTCGTGCCGGGGACGCAGGCCCGGGCCTTCGCCACGCGTACGGTCACCCTCACCATCACCCACGTGCAGTGCGTCGACGACTGCCGCAACGCGGGGCTCGAAGCGGCGGCCGAGGGCCCGGCCGACCTGTACGCCAAGGTGTGGATCAACGGCAGGAAACAGCCGCCGGGAAGCAGCGACGACGACCCCTCGACACCACGCGTGGACGACAGCTCGCTCATCACCCCGTTCTGGACGATCACCGAACAGGTGCCGGACAACGTGCTGAACATCCCCATCGGCATCCAGATCTGGGACTACGACAGCACGACGGGCGACGACCTGGGTGACATCAGCCCCCGCGACGGCGACAACAACCTCGACTTCAGGGTCGACCACCTCACCGGCAAGTGGATCGACCCCACCGGCGCCGAGGACAGGGTCAGCTGGCCGCAGTCGTGCGCCACAGGCGACGGCGGCGACGACGACGAACCCCGCGTCAAGATCTGCTTCGACATCAGCATCGACTCCGGCAACGGCGACACCGACGGCGACTTCCTGCTGGACGGCTGGGAGCGCTGGGGCTACAACGCGGACGGGGACGCCACCATCGACGTCGACCTGCCCGCCATGGGGGCCGACTTCCGGCGCAAGGACCTCTACCTGGAGATCGACTGCCTGGTGGGCGTCGGCCACACCCACTGCCCGGTGCCGGCCGCGATCCGCGCGACCGTCCAGGCCTTCGCCGACGCCCCGGTGTCCAACGCCGACGGCACCTCGGGCATCCAACTGCACGTCGACATCGGCGGCCTGTACGGCCATGCCCAGGGAACGGCCACCGCCGTGCCCAGGAGCACCGTCGGCGCCGTCGGCACGTTCGGCAACCGGGGCGGAGGCGGCGAGCGGATCAGCGAGGCGGGCAACGAGATCGTGGACTGGGACGGCGCCGCCGGACGGCCCGCGACGAACTTCTTCACCCTGAAGAGCATGGACGCCGCACGCGACCTCGTCTTCCGCTACGCGCTGTCGGCCCACCAGACCAACCTCCGCGCGGCGAGCGACGACTGCACCGGCGGCTGGGCCAAAGGCATCCCGGGTGTCAACTTCATGATCACACTCGGCGGCACCAACCCCGGGAGCGTCCCCTGCTACACGGGGTCGGTCGGCTCGGCCGACCAGCAGGCGGGCACGCTCATGCACGAACTCGGCCACGGGCTGGGCCTGCGGCACGGCGGTGGCGACGAGTTCAACGACAAACCCAACTACCTGAGCGTCATGTCCTACGCCATGCAGCTGTGCGACGTCACCCCCGTGCCCGCGGCGGGCCTGCCCGGCGGATGCGACTACTCGCGCACGGCCCTGCCGCCCCTGCACGAGAAGCTCCCTCCCGGGCTCGACGAGTGCGCGGGCATCGGCATCCCGGCGCTCGGCGGCGTCGACTGGGACGGCGCGGGCGGCCGGAGCGGCGTGAGCTGCTCCCCGTCGCCCACGGCCAACGTCTCGGCCAACGTCAACGACGACACCGGCGACGACGCCAACGGCAACGGCTCCCACGACCCCGGCGAACCGCCGCTGCTCACCCGCCTCGACGGCTTCGAGGACTGGAACCACCTGTCCTACGGCTTCCGTACCATCGAGGACTTCCGTACGGCCGGAGCTCCGGTCGAGAACGAGCCCGACGCCGACGCGATCAGGGCGGCACGCGACAACCTGGCCGCCCTGGTACGGCCCGAGCTCGAGGTGGAGCTGACCGGGCCCGCCGACGCCTCGCCCGGCGACACGCTGAGGTATGCGACCACGCTCGGCAACCCGGGCCGCGGCCCGTCCCTGGCGACCAGGCTGGACGGCGAGGACGTAGCCACGGCCGTGGCCGGAGCCTCCCTCACCCGGCAGGCGGACGTCGAGGTGCCGTGCGACACCGCCGACGCCACCGTCCTGAGCCGCACGGCCGCGGCCGAAGGCCAGGACATGCTGGGCAACCCGTTCAGCGGCTCGGACTCGCTGGCGACCACCGTGCACGCGCCCCGGCTGAGCGCCGCCAAGAGCGCCAGGGCCACCGTGCACGCCGGTGAGGCGATCACCTACCGGATCGCCTACGGGAACACGGGCAGTGCGGGCGCCACCGGGGTCGTCGTCACCGACGTGCTGCCGAAGGACGTCTACTACAGCAAGGCCCTGGACACCGGAGCCGGACCCCGGCCCGCGACGGTGGCACGCAACGCCGACGGCACGACGACGCTCACCTGGCCGATCGGCACCCTGGCCGCGCAGTCGGGCGAACAGCGCATCGAGTACACCGCGAGGCCCAGCCTGCTGCTGACCGCCGGGACCGAGATCACCAACGCGGCGACCCTGACCTTCACCAACGTCAACGGCTGCGCCTACGAGCCGGTACGGGCGTCGGCGAGCACCAGGATCACCCAGGCGAGCGCCACCCGCGATCCGCGCAGCCCCGGCTACTGGCGCACGCACGAACAGCAGTGGAGCGCGGAGATCCTGGCCCGCGTCCAGTCAGGCGACCAGCGCTTCGACACCGGAGGCGACGGCGCGCTCTCGGCGTCCGAGGTGGAGGCGATCTTCGACTCGGCCGGGCCGCACGCGGGCGTCCTGCGCGTCCAGCTGGCCGGGACCTACCTCAACCTGGCCACCCGGCGGATCAACGCCTCGACGGTCATCAGGTCCGCGATGGCCGAACGGCACGGCCTGCGCAGCGTACGGGCGGGCGCCCTGTTCGGGATCGCCACCCTGCACCTCCCGGTGAGCGGCAACACCGGCCGCTACAGCGAGGCCACCCGCGTTCTCGACGAGATCAACAACAACAAGAGCGAGGTGTACTGACAAGGGGGCCGGGGACCGATCGGTCATGGCTTGCTCAGCGAATGCAACAGTGATCATCTACCGCATCGCCCCACGGGAGTGTTTCGGGCGACCAGATGCACGATGTGCGGAAACACCGGCCGGAAGCGGGCCGGGGGAGACCTAGTCTCGCCTCGTCCGCCGCTTCGTCGCCCTGGGGGCAGCCCGATGACACTCGAACTGCGCGACGTCGTCCTGACCTACCCCGACGGGGACGGCAGGTTGACCGCGCTCGACTCCGTCAGCATGACGGTCGCCTCCGGCGAGTTCACCGCCGTCACCGGCCCCGCCGGTGCGGGCAGGTCCAGCCTGCTCGCCGTCGCCGCGACGCTCCTCACCCCCGACGCGGGGAGCGTCGTCGTCGCCGGGCACGACGTCTCGCGCGCGGGTCCGGCCACCCGGAGCAGGGTGCGCCGCGACCACATCGGCATCGTGTTCAGGCGCGACGCCCTGCTGCCCTCGCTCTCGGCGCTCGACCAGCTCCTGGCCGTGGCCCACCTGTCGGGACAGCCTCCCGGCGCGGCCTCGGCCAGGGCGGCGGAGCTCATGTTCGCCGTCGGCCTCGGCGGCAGGCGGCACCGGCGCCCGCACGAGCTGTCGGGCGGCGAGCGGCAACGGGTCGGCATCGCGCGCTCGCTGATGAACGCGCCGCGCCTGCTCCTGGTCGACGAGCCCACCGGCGTGCTCGGCGACCCCGCGGGCGAGCAGGTCGTGCGCCTGCTGGCCGAACTCACCGCGCGCGACGGCCTGGCCACCGTCATGCTGACGCGCGACCCGGCGGCGCTGGCACTGAGCCACACCGTCCTGACCATGGCTCATGGCAGGCTGACCTGCGGCCCCGGCATAGGATCGACGCCATGGCATTGAGGCTTGTGCAGACCGCGATGAACGCCCGCGACGACGCCGCGCTCGGCAGGTTCTGGGCCGAGGCGCTCGGCTGGGGCATCTCCAGCGAGGGGCCCGGCGTGACCAACCTGGAGCCGGCCGGGTCGGTCTATCCCGACCCGGCCGCCGTCGTCGTCGACATCATCACCGTGCCCGAGCCCAAGACGGCGAAGAACCGCGTGCACCTCGACCTCGCCACCACGTCCGCGGCCCATCAGGCCGAGCTGGTCGAGCGCCTGCTGGCGATCGGCGCCACGCGCCTGGACGTGGGACAGGGCGACGACGTGCCGTGGACGGTCCTGGCCGACCCGGAGGGCAACGAGTTCTGCGTGCTGGAGCCCCGGCCGCAGCACCAGGACACCGGACCGATCGCCGTCGTCGTGGCCGAGTGCGCCGATCCCCGCGCGATGGCCGCCTTCTGGGACGAGGCCATCGACTGGACGGTGCACGAGCTCACCGACGAGCACGCTCTGCTCCGCTCGGCCAAGGGCGTCGGCCCCTACCTCGAGTTCCTCCGCACGCCCGGCGTCAAGACCGTGAAGAACCGCATCCACCTCGACCTTCGGCCCTACCCCGGCGACGACCACGCCGCGGAGGTGGCCAGACTGCGCGCGCTCGGCGCCACCGACGTCGACCTCGGCCAGGGCGAGGTGCCGTGGGCGGTGCTGGCCGACCCCGAGGGCAACGAGTTCTGCGTCCTGACCCCGCACTGAGGCGGAAAACCGTTTGAGGCCGCACGCCCGCTTCCCGTACGTTTCCTGCGACATGCTGATGAAGCAGCAGTTCGTAGTGAGGACATACCCCGCGTGACCCCGCCTGCTTTCCGGATCTGACACCTTCTTCCGCCTCTCCGTAAGCCGGTCCTGGCACCGGCTCCGCCGGGCTGCCCGCGTGCGCCCGGTCCTACGGCGCTTGAGGCCGCGCGCAATCGGCCTCGTGTCAGATCTAGAGAGATCATGTCTTCATACCCTCATGTCGTGCTGCCCTGGGTCGTCCGCCGTACCAGGCTGCCCCTGCTGTCGTCGCGGTGCGTGGACTGCCCTTCGGAGGCGGCCACCACCGGCGAGGGCAGGTTCCGCGTCAACGCCAACGGCCACCTGCTGGACGTGTGGCTGCTGGTGCGCTGCGTGTCGTGCGACCGGACGCACAAGCTCACCGTCCACGCGCGTACCCCGGTCAGGACCCTCGACCCGGCCGAACTCCTCGGCTACCAGAACAACGACCCGGACCTGGTGGCCGCCCGGCTGCTGGATCCGCTCTTCGCCAGGCGCAACCGCTTCACCCTGGACTGGACGGGCGCCTGGCGCCTGGAGACCCCCGAGCCGTGGCAGGAGGTGGCCTGGCCGGTCCAGGTGGAGGTCGCCCTGCACGACCCGATCCCGGTGCGTCCCGATCGGCTGATCGCGCGCGGTCTCGGCTTCAGCCGTAAGGAGGTGACACGCCGCATCAAACGCGACACACCGCTACGCCGTACGACAAGTGCCGGCTTCGGGTTCACCGTCATGCCCGAGGAGTGAACCCGGGTCAGGGTTTGGGGGCCATCCCGGTGAACAGGCCCTCCAGCATGCGGTCGACGTAGTCGTGCGTCAGCCGCTGCTGGGTGACCAGCGCGTGGAAGTAGAGCGGGCCTGACAGCACGGCCATGGCCAGGTCGAGGTCGAAGTCGGCCGAGACCTGGCCGTGTTCGCGCGCCTTCTCCAGCCTGGCGAGGGTCTTGGCGGTCTGCGGGGCGATGAAGTGGTCGTTGAGCGCGACCGCGAGCGTGGGGTCGAGCAGCGCCTCGGCGATCAGCGCGCGATACAGCGGGCCGAAGGGCGGCGCGTCGAGCAGGTCGATGGCGGCGTGGATCTGCAGGCGCAGGTCGGCGATGATGTCGCCGCTGTCGGGGTAGTCGAGGTCGCCCTCGTTCAGCGACAGCAGCGAGTCGAGGAACAGGGCGCCCTTGGAGGACCAGCGGCGATAGATCGTGTGCTTGCCGACCCCGGCGCGTGCGGCGACCGCCTCGATGCTGAGCCTGCCGTAGCCGATCTCCTCGCCCAGCTCCAGTGTGGCCCGCATGATGGCCTCGGTGCGTTCGGCATGTCTGTCGGTCATCTCCCCATCCTAAGTGGAACGGCACGTGCCGTGTTGACAGTACGGGATCGTCCCCGCCATGCTCCAAGAGCGGCACGACACGTGCCGTGCCCGAGCGAAAGGGGACCCCTCATGACCGACCCCGCCCTACGGCTCGCCGGTCTGACCAAGACCTTCGGCCGCACCACGGTGGTCGACCACCTCGATCTGGACGTGCCGCGCGGGTCCTTCTTCGGCCTCGTCGGCCCCAACGGAGCCGGCAAGACGACGTCGCTGTCGATGGCGGTCGGCCTGCTGCGCCCCGACGCCGGCCGGTCGGAGATCTTCGGTATCGACGTGTGGTCGGACCCGGCCCGCGCCAAGGAGCTCATCGGCGTGCTGCCCGACGGCCTGTCCATGCCGGAACGGCTGACCGGCCGCGAGCTGCTGCACTTCACCGGCCTGCTGCGCGGCATGCGCCCGGCCGAGGTCGAACGCCGTTCCGCCGAACTGCTGGAGATCCTGGAGCTGGACGAGGCCGAGCGCACGCTGGTGCTGGAGTACTCCACCGGCATGCGCAAGAAGATCGGCCTGGCCACGGCGATGCTGCACGCGCCGAAGCTGCTGGTGCTCGACGAACCCCTCGAAGCCGTCGATCCCGTCTCGGCCGCCACCATCAAGGCCATGCTGCGTCATTTCGTACGCGGTGGCGGCTGTGTGGTGTTCTCCAGTCACGTGATGAGCGTCGTGGAGCAGGTGTGCGACCACGTGGCCGTGGTCGACGCGGGCCGCGTCGTGGCCGCCGGTCCGCTGCAGGACGTGCGCGGCGGGCTGAGCCTGGAGGAGCGGTTCGTCAGCCTGGTGGGCGGACAGGTCCGCGAGGTGGGTGAGCTGGCGTGGCTGTCGTCCTGATCCGTATGAAGCTGGCCGTCCTGCGGCACTCGATGACCGGCCAGCGCGCCGCCCTGATGGCCACCGGCGCCGCCGCCGGGCTGGCGCTCGCGGCGGTCCTGATCGTGCTCGTGACCGGTGCGCACGCGGTCGCCTCGCTGCCGTTCGACCTGCTCGGCATCGGCTTCGCCCTGTGGACGCTGAGCTGGCTGCTCGGGCCCGCGCTGTTCGGAGGCGGCGACGAGACGCTGCGGCCCGAGCACTTCACGCTGCTGTCGCTCACACCGCGCCGCCTGGCGGCCGGGCTGGCCGCGACCGCGTTCGTCGGCGTCGCGCCCGTCGTCACCCTCGTGGCCTTCTCCGCGCTCGTGATCGTGGCCGTCGACGCCGGGCTCGGCGCCGCGGCCGTCGCCGTCGGCGTGCTCGCCGTGCTGTTGCAGGTGGCGGTCTGTGTGCTGGCCTCGCGGCTGGTCGTCGCGGCGCTCGGCCGGGTGCTCCGCTCCAAGCTGGGCGCGGCCATGGCCGCCGTCGTCAGCGCGACGCTGCTGGCGGGCGTGCACGGCGGCTGGGCGCTCACCCCGCTGGCGCGGTCCGCCCTGCGCACCGGCGTGCCCGACACCCTGTCCGCCTGGCTGACGGCGCTGCCGTCCGGGTGGGGCGTGCTGGCCGTACAGGCGGCCGGGCAGGGGCGCTGGCTCACCGCGGCGGCGGCCCTGGCGGGGCTGGCGGCGCTCGGCGTGGCCTGCTGGTACGGCTGGGCCGCGCTGCTGGAGCGGCGGATGACCACGCGGCGGGCCAGCGGCCGTCCCGCCTCGGCCTCCTCCGGCCGGTGGGCCAGGGGCCCGGTGAGCGCGGTCGTCGCCCGCGAGCTGCGCACCTGGACACGTGACCTGCTGCGCCTGCACTTCCTGGTCTTCGCCCTGGCCTACGCGCTGGTGTTCTGCGCACTTCCGCTGGCCGCCGGGTCGACGATCTTCCTGCCGTGGACCGGCCTGGTGTTCGCCCTGTGGGTGTCGGCCATCTCGGCCAACCTCTACGGCGAGGACGGCACCGAGCTGTGGGGCAAGATGATGATCCCGGGCGCCATCAGGCACGACGTGCGGGGCCGTCAGCTCGCCGTGCTGGCGGTGTCGGCGCCCGCGACGCTCGTCCTGACCGTGGTCATGGTCGTCGTCACCGGCGAGCACGCGCTGTGGCCGTGGCTGGTGGCGCTGACGCCCGCGCTGCTGGGCGGCGGCGCCGGGGTGAGCGTGCTGGTGTCGGTGCTGCGCCCGGTGCCGATGCCCGATCCGCACCGCCGCGGCGGCAACCTCCTGGAGAACGGCACCGACTTCGTCCAGGCGCTGCTGGTGCTCATCCTCACCACGGCGACCATGGCTCCGGCCTACGCCGCCGTTCGCTGGGGACCCGCCTGGTCGGGGCCGCTCGTCGGCGTGGCGAGCGGGTTCGCGCTGGCGTGGCTGCTGGGACGGCTGGCCTCGGCCAGGCTCGAAGCCCGCGCCCCCGAACTGCTCCTGCTCATGCGCACCGGCGCCGCCCCTCGGCGCGCACGTCCGGCGCTCGCCCCGCGCCATCCCGTCCCGGTCGCGCTGCCGTCCGCGCCGGGCCTGGGGCTCGACCTCGCGCCGAAGGGCCTGCGCCTGTACGTGCGGGCGAGCCTGACGTTGTGCTGGGTGCCGCTGGTGGCCCAGAGCATCGTGCCCGCGCTGATGCTGGACGCGGGCGACGACACCCGGTCGTGGTTCCTGGCCCTGCACCTGCCGCCGGCTCTGCAGTGGCCGGTCATCGTCGCCATGGGCGTGCTCGGGCTCCTCCTGCTGCTCTCAGGACTGGGCATCGGCCTGTTCTACCTGGTCAAGGCGGCACGAGCCGTCCCGTCCCAGGCCTGAAGGCGAACGGCCGGGCGCGCATGGGCGAGGATGGAGGGACGGGCGGGAAATCGCCCGGGAAAAAGTTCGCGGGTGATGTCGAGAACCCGTGTCCCGCTCCGTCCCAGGGGTGAAGGCGGCCACAAGGGCCGCACGAGCACCAAGGAGAACGACGATGGCGAAGTACCTGCTGCTGAAGCACTACCGCGGCGCCCCGGCCTCGGTCAACGACGCGCCGATGGCCCAGTGGACCCCGGAGGAGATCACCGCGCACGTGCAGTACATGCGCGACTTCGCGGCCCGCCTGGAGACCACCGGCGAGTACGTCGGCGGCGACGCGCTCGCCCCCGAAGGCGCGTGGGTGCGCTACGACGGCGAGGGGCGCCCGCCGGTCACCGACGGCCCGTTCGCGGAGACCAAGGACCTCATCGCCGGATGGATGATCATCGACGTCGACAGCTACGAGCGCGCCGTCGAACTGGCGGGGGAGCTGTCGGCCGCTCCGGGCATCGACGGCAAGCCGATCCACGAGTGGCTGGAGCTGCGCCCGTTCCTGTCCTCGCCGCCCACCATCACGGAGTGACCGCACCGATGGACGAGGTTCTGCTCAGGAGCCTCACCCCGAGCGTGCTCACCGTTCTCGTCCGCCGCGGAGCCGACTTCGCGGCGGCCGAGGACGCGGTGCAGGACGCCCTGGTCGAGGCGTTGCGCGTCTGGGCCGCCGACCCGCCGCGCGATGCCAAGGGCTGGCTGGTCACCGTGGCCTGGCGCAAGTTCCTCGACGCCACACGCGCCGACACCGCGCGCCAGCGGCGTGAGGAACGCATCGAGGAGGAGCCGGGACCGGGCCCGGCGTCCGCCCTGGACGACACGCTGCAGCTGTACTTCCTGTGCGCGCACCCGTCGCTGACGCCCGCATCGGCGGTCGCGCTCACCCTGCGTGCCGTCGGCGGGCTGACCACACGCCAGATCGCCGAGGCCTACCTGGTGCCGGAGGCGACGATGGCCCAGCGCATCAGCCGGGCCAAGCGCACGGTCTCCGGCGTGCGTTTCGAACGGCCGGGCGAGGTCGCCACCGTGCTGCGCGTGCTCTACCTCGTCTTCAACGAGGGTTACTCCGGCGACGTCGACCTCGCCGCCGAGGCCATCCGGCTGACCAGGCAGCTGGCGGCTCGCATCGACCATCCCGAGGTGGCCGGGCTGCTCGCGCTCATGCTGCTGCACCACGCCAGGCGCGCCGCCCGGACCACCCCGGGCGGTGGCCTGGTGCCGCTCGCCGAGCAGGACAGGGGCCGGTGGGACACCACGATGATCGCCGAGGGGGTCGCCATCCTCCAGGCGGCGCTGGCCCGCGACCGCCTGGGCGAGTTCCAGGCCCAGGCCGCCATCGCCGCCCTGCACGCCGACGCGCCCGCCGCAGAAGAGACCGACTGGGTGCAGATCGTCGAGTGGTACGACGAGCTCGCCCGCCTGACCGACAGCCCCGTCGTACGGCTCAACCGCGCGGTCGCCGTCGGGGAGGCCGACGGGCCGAGGGCCGGGTTGGCCGCACTCGCGGCGGTGGAGGCGTCGGTGCCCCGCCACACGGCCGTCTCGGCCTACCTGCACGAACGCGACGGCGACCTGACGACCGCGGCCCGCCTGTACGCCGAGGCGGCCCACCAGGCGCCCAACCTGGCCGAACGCGACCACCTGACCCGCCAGGCGGCCAGGCTCAACGCACGCCGGGCCCGCTGAGGGCGCTCAGTCAGGGTGGACCTCGTCGAACAGGGCGAGGGCCTGGGCCGGGTCCGGGCTCACCAGGCGCTCCAGCCCTTCGGTCGTCATCCTCGCCCATCGCTCCGCACGTGCCCACATCCGCTGTTCGTGTGCGCGTACGGCCTCGTCCAGGTCGCCTGGCCCGGCGGCGACGGCTTCGGCGAGTTCGGCGCCCTCCAGCATGGCCAGGTTCGCGCCCAGGCCCAGCGGCGGCATCAGATGGGCCGCGTCGCCCAGCAACGTCACCCCGGGCACATGCGGCCAGGTATGCGCAACCGGCAGGACGTGCAGCGGCCGGAAGACGAACGCCGTGCCGTGCCGCAGCAGGTCGAGCAGGGGATCGGCCCAGCCGTCGAACAGGGCGAGCAGGTGCGACCGCACGGAGTCGGTGTCGCCCTGCTCCAGGTCCGTGTGCCAGGCCTGCGGCGCCCTGAGCTGGACGTACACCTTGACATGGCCTCCGCTGTTGCGCTGGGCGACCAGGGCGCGGTTGACGCCGTACGCGGCCATGGAACCGGCGCCGATCAGGCGGGCGAGGCCGGGATGGCGGGTGTCGACGTCGTCCAGGGAGGTCTCGACGACGGTGACGCCCGTGTAGTGCGGCGTCGCGGGGGAGAGCGCGGCGCGGACCCGGGACCAGGCGCCGTCCGCGCCGAGCACGAGGTCGAACGCCTCCCGCCGCCCGTCGGCGAGGACGACGGACCCGGGCGTGACCTCGCGCACGCCCTGCCCCCATCGCACGTCGAGAGGGCCGAGCAGCAGGTCGCGCAGGTGGCCCCGGTCGATCTCGGGATTGGCCCGCTCGTCCGGGTGTGGCCGCCAGTCGCGCAGGACGCTCGCGTCGGTGTCCAGGATGCGCATGGCCTGTCCCTCGGGGCGTGCCAGCTCCTCGAAGCGCTCCAGCAGCCCGGCCTTGGCCAAGGCCAGCTGGCCGAGCCCCTCGTGCAGGTCGAGCATGCCGCCGGGGGGACGGGCGTCGGGTGCCGGGTCGCGTTCCAGGACGGTGACGTGGTGACCGTGGCGATGCATCACGCGTGCGAAGGTGAGGCCGCCGGGACCGGCTCCGACCACTGCGATACGACGTCTCATGTCGATACACTGTATCGCAACGCTACGATGGATTCATGACCGTGTGGGATCGGCCGGAACCCGCTGCCCGCCCTGTGCCGCTCGACCGCGAACGCATCGTCGCCGCCGCCGTCGCCCTGGCCGACGAGGGCGGGCTGGATGCGGTGTCGTTGCGCAAGGTCGCCGCCAGGCTGGAGGCGGGGCCGATGCGGCTCTACGGCTACATCGCCTCCAAGGAGGAGCTGTTCGACCTCATGGTGGACGAGGTCCACGCCGAGATCCTCGCCGGTGACTGGCCCGGCGACTGGCGTGCTGTCCTGCGGCTGCGCGCCCTGCGTACCCGGGAGGCGGCCCTTCGCCACGACTGGCTGGCCGACGTGCTGGGCGGCCGTCCCGCGCTCGGCCCGAACGCCCTCGCGCTGGGCGAGACCACCCTGTCCGCGCTCGACGGCCTCGCCGGGCTCGACACCGTGATGCGAGCCGTGGAGACCGTCGGCGCGTACGTCACCGGGGCGATCAGGCACGAGATCGCGAACCTGCGGGCCGAACGGGCCACGGGGCTGTCCGAGCACGAGTGGCAGCGCTCCCGCGGCCCGCACCTGACGGCCATGCTGGCCACCGGCCGCTTCCCCGCACTGGCCAGGGCCGTGCACGACGGCGCCCACGTCGACGCCGAGACGACGTTCACGACCGGCCTCGACTGGGTGCTCGACGCGGTGGCCGCCAAGCTCGACTGACGGCCTGCTCGACCGGAGACGGATGGCGGCGTGCTCAGCCGGACGTGCTCGCTGCGGCTTCCGGGCCGAACCAGGCCGACAGGGCCCCCGCGAGCCCGTCGGGCCGATCGCCCGTCCATGCGATGTAGCCGTCCGGCCGTACCAGCATCCCCTCGGTGTGCTCGACCACGTCGACCCGGTCGCGCCAGCCGTCCGCCACCCCCGTGAGCTCGGCCGGACCCGCCAGCACCGCGCGCCCGGCGGAGTCGAACGGCGCGAACCCGGCCGGGAAGCGCCCGTCGAGCAGCAGTTCCCCGAGGTGGCGTGACGCCTGCGGCAGGGCGAGGAGTTCGCCGAGCAACTCCCGTACGGCCAAGGCGTCCTCGTCGGCCGCCCGCTCCAGGAACGCCTGGACGCGCGTGTGCGTCAGGGTGCGCGCCGCCACCGGACGGCGTTCGGCCTGGTAGGTGTCGAGCAGGCCTTCGGGTGCGTCCCCGCGCAGGTCGGCGGCCAGCTTCCAGCCCAGGTTCACGGCGTCGAGCAGGCCGATGTTGAGCGCCGAGCCGCCGGCGGGGAACAGATGGGCCGCATCGCCCGCCAGCAGGACCCGGCCGGAGCGGTATCGCTCGGCCAGCCGGGCCTGGGCCACCGTGCGCGACAGCCAGATCGGCTCCCCCTGCGGCATGTCCGCTCCCGCCACCCGCCGGAAGGCCTCGCCCAGCTCCCGCCCGGTCAGCGGCGTCCCCGGCTCGGCCGACGTCTCCTCCAGGACGCCGACGACGGTGACGCCGGGCCGTAGCGAGGTGACGAGGGTCGCGCCCAGCGCGGTGCGGACCCAGCCGGCCTGCGGCGGGGTCAGCTCGGTGGACAGGTGGGCGATGCGCAGCATCTCGCTGCCGGTGGTGCCGGGGAAGGCGATCCCGGCCAGTTCGCGCACCCGGCTGCGGCCCCCGTCGCAGCCGACCACGTAGCGGGCGCGCAGCCACTGCCCGCCCGCCTCGACGCCGACGCCGTCCTCGTCCTGTCGCAGGCCGGTCACCTCCTGGCCGCGCCGTACCCGCACGCCCAGCTCGGCGGCGCGCTCGGCCAGCAGGCGCTCCAGCTCCGGCTGCTGGATCACCAGCACGCGCAGCGGGTCGTCGAGCCCGGTCAGGTCCACGGCGATGGGGCCGAACTGCCACTCGGGCACGGGCCCGGTGTACGGCGAGCCTTGGCCGAAGCGCTCCAGCAGGCCTCGGTACTCCAGGAACCGCACGACCTGCCCGACCAGGCCGTTGGCCCGGGGCTGGTCGCTGGGCCGGGCGCGTCGTTCGAGCACGACCGGGTCGGCTCCGGCCAGTTTCATCTCGCAGGCCAGCATCAGCCCCGTGGGACCCGCCCCCGCGATCACGGTGTCGATCATCGTCAACCTCCTTCGATACTCGTCAGGCTAGATTGACAGAAATGCGCCTGTCAATCTAGCCTGACGAGTGTGGAGCTTTCCGAACTGATCAGATCCCAGGACCCGGAGCTCAGCCTCCGGGCCGTGGGCGCACTGCACCGGCTGGCCGAGCAGGTCGAGGCGGCCTCCGTGGCCAGAGCCAGGGAGCAGGGCTGGACGTGGGAGCAGATCGGTGACGCGCTGGGCACGTCACGCCAGTCCGTTCACGCCAGATACGGGAAATGAGGGATGAGCATGACCAGGAGCCCGTTCGCGGTGGCGGTCAAGGCCGCACAGGAGGAGGCGCGTGCCCGGGGTGACCGGCGCATCGGCACCGAGCACCTGCTGCTCGGCCTGCTGCACGATCGCCAGGCGCCCGCCGCGCAGGCGCTCGGCGTCGACCTCGACAGCGCGCGCGCCGCCCTCGACGCGCTCGACCGCCAGGCGCTGGCCGCCATCGGCCTCGACATCGCCGACGGGCCGCCCGGACCACGCAGGCACCCGGCGGTGAGCGTCGGCATGCTCACCTCGGGCGCCAAGTCCGCCGTGCGCCGCACCGTGCAGACGACGAGCGCACGCACCCGCAACAGCAGGGCGGCCGACCAGCTCCTGCTGACCCTGATCGACGCCCGGCGCCCCGACCCCGTGGCCGGCCTCCTCGACCGCCTGGGCGTCGACCGCGACGCCGTACGCGCCAGGCTGTCGAGGTCGTAGCCAAGGTCAGGCCGGGATCCAGTTGCCGTGGAACCCGGCCGGGACGCGGACCGGCAGATGCACCTCGGCCAGCGGCGGGGCGGCCAGGTCGGCGGCGTTCAGGATGGCCAGATAGCTCCGGTCGGTCGCCCGGTCGTGTGCGAAGGTCATCAGGTAGCCGTCGTTCTCACCGCCCGCCCCCGCCGCGACGAACACCGCCTCGCCGCACGTGTGCCCGGCCGGGAGACGGTGCACGGCCCGCGCGCCGCCGCCGCCGGTCAGGTCGTAGGCGTAGATCTCCGACCGCTCCGGCTCGGCCTCCAGCGAGAACGCGGTGGTGTAGCCGTAGCGGTGCGGCAGCCCGATCACGCCGTCCGCGACACGCGGGTACTCGCTGGGCGTGTCGTCGATCGGCCCTTCGCCGACCGTGCCCGTGCGCAGGTCGAGCGTCCAGCGGTACAGGACGGGCAGGCCGCCGCCGAAGTCGTCCGCCCCCTCGCGCCACAGGGACGGCACCCGCGTGCCGGTGATCGTGATGGTGCCGGTCGCGGGGTCCTCGAAGGCGTTCATCGTGTGCCAGACGTAGCACGGCTCGACGTCGAACCAGCGCACCGGCGCGTCGTCGCCCGCCGTGCGCGCCAGGACGCCGAACCTGGCCCGGTGGGTGTCGTCCCAGCGCCACGGCGGCCCACCGGCCGCGGCCTGGCCCTCGTCGAAGACGACCGGCAGGTCCAGGAAGATCACATGGTCTCGGGTGACGGCGAAGTCGTGCATCATCGTCGCCCGGGGCATGTCCACCACCCGCCTCTGCACCACCTTCCCCGAGGCGTCGGCCCGGTAGTACGTCAGGTACGGCGCCCGCAGCCGGTAGCCGAAGAACAGCAGCTCACCCGTGATCGGGCACGTCTTGGGATGCGCCGTCATCGGCGTGCGCAGCTCCCCGTCGAACGTGCAGGGCCCGACCGTGGCCAGATCGGGCGTCACCTCGTACGGGAACCCGCCCTCCTCCAGTGCGAACAGCCTGCCCGCATGGGCGACCAGATGCGTGTTGGCCGTGCTCACCCGGTAGTCGAGGCGGCCGGTCTCCGGGTCGAAGGCCAGGGCGAACCGCGACTCGCCCGGGTTGTCGTAGAGCGGCGTGCGGACGTAGCGATTGCGGTACCAGCGTGCCCGGCCGCCGTCCAGCGCGATCGTGTGGATCATGCCGTCCCCGGCGAAGGAGTGCGGCGACCAGCCGGTACGCGGGTTCGGCCCGTTCCTGAAGAACTGCCCCGACAGCTCGGCGGGTATCTCGCCCGTCACCTTCACGGGCTCCAGCGTCACCTCCTCGGCGATCGGCGCGTTGTTGCCCGCCAGGTGGAGCGGGACGGTCTCGGTCATGGGTGATCTCCTGTCGGCGTGGTGGGGGACGCCGACAACCATGCGCCGGAAAAAAGGCAAACAACAGTCTTGTTCTGCCGGACGCCGTCAGCCGGGCGACATCGCCGCAGCTCAGAGCCGTGCAGATTTCTTTCGAGGCCACCGCTTCGACCTATGGACACGGAGAGCAACCGAGTGGATACTCTGTGTGTCAATCCCGCTTCCCCTGACCCCCTTCCGTGCTTGTCAGGGGAGAGGACAAGGAGAGATCGTGCGATTCAAGAAGTCCATGCTCCTTCCCGCCGCCACCCTCGCCACCGCGGCCTGTGTGGCCGCCACCGTCGTCGCCCTGCAGGGGCCCGCCCCCGTCGCGGCGGCCACCCGTCAGGCCGCACTCCCCGCCGGGTACCAGATCGTCACCCTGGCCAACGCCAACGTCCCCAACTTCCAGCGGCGCACGCTCTACTGCCCCGGGACCAAGCGCGTGCTCGGCGGCGGAGCCGAGGCGCAGGGCAACGGCGCCATCCTGGTGGGCTCCTTCCCCACCGGTGACGGGCGCGGCTGGATAGGGCTCGGCCGCCAGATCGGCTACAACGACGTCGGCATCAGCGTCTACGCGATCTGCGCCGACTGACACACTCCCGTACGGCCGTCGGCCCCGCCGGACCAGGCGGGGCCGACGCGCGTCCGGGGTCACGCCATGGGCGTGGTCGTGTCGCAGGCCTGTCGGCGTACCTCGACGGCCTGGACGGAGAACGCCCTTGCCACGGTCACGCCGACGACGGCGGCCCGGGATCCCCGTCGCGCGCGATTCCGGCGACGCCGCGCACCAGGGCGTCGAGCTCGTCGTCGGTGTTGTAGTAGTGCACCGACGCCCGGACCACGGCGGGCAGGTCGCGTGCGCCGAGGTCGTAGCGTGCGGAGGTGATCGCCGAGACGCTGGTGTTGATGCCTGCCGAGGCGAGCAGGCGTTGGACGTCGGCCGCGGGCACGCCGTCGACGGTGAAGGTGACGATGCCGCACAGGCGTTCGCCCCGGTCGCGCAGGGTCACGCCGGGCAGCGGGGCCAGCTGGCCGCGCAGGCGTGCGGCCAGGGCGGTGACGCGTTCCGCGATCGCCTCCACGCCCCAGCCCAGCGCGTGGTCGACGGCCGCGCCCAGGCCGATCCTGGCCGCGAGATTGCTCTCCCAGCTCTCGAACCGGCGGGCGCCTGGACGGATCTCGTAGGTCTGCGGCCCGGTCCAGGTCGCCGCGTACAGGTCGAGGAAGGGCGGCTCCAGCGTCTCGGCCAGCTGGTCGCGCACGTACAGGAACCCGGTGCCGCGCGGCCCGCGCAGGAACTTGCGCCCGGTCGCCGACAGGATGTCGCAGCCGATCTCCGTCACGTCGAGGGGCAGCTGCCCGGCCGACTGGCAGGCGTCGAGCAGGAAGGTGACACCGGCGGCACGGGTCAGCCTGCCGATCTCGGCCGCCGGGTTGACCAGGCCGCTCTGGGTGGGCACGTGCGTGACGGCGACCAGCTTGACGTCGTCGTCCAGGCGTCGTGCCAGGTCCTCGGTGGACAGCTGGCCGTGCTCGTCGTCGTCCACCACCTCGACCGTGGCCCCGGTGCGCCGGGCGACCTGGAGGAAGGCGATGACATTGCTGGCGTACTCGGCCCGTGAGGTCAGGATGCGGTCGCCCGGCCGGAAGTCCAGCGCGTAGAAGGCCATGTCCCAGGCGCGGGTGGCGTTCTCCAGTACGGCGACCTCGTGCGGCAGGCAGCCGATCAGCCGGGCGATCGAGCGGGGGACGGCGTCGATGCTCCCGGCCGCTGCCGCCGCCGCTTCGTACCCGCCGATCCGCGCCTCCAGCCGCAGGTGGCCGATGACGGCGTCGAGCACCGGGTCGGGCATGAGCGCGGCGCCCGCGTTGTTGAGGTGCACGACCGCGGCGCATCCGGGCGTCTGCTCGCGGGCGCGTGCCACCGCGCCGCTGTCCAGGCCCGTCATGCCGAAGGAAGGGCGGAGGGGAAGCGGGGGCCGCAGGCGCGCTGGGCGGCGAGCCAGGTCTCCACCTCGTCGGCGCTGCGCGGCAGGGCGGCGGAGAGGTTCACGCCGCCTTCGGCGGTGACCAGGATGTCGTCCTCCAGCCGGATGCCGACCCCGCGCAGCTCGGCGGGCACCAGGTCGTCCTCGGCCTGGAAGTACAGCCCCGGCTCGACGGTCAGCACATTGCCCTCGCTGAGCACGCCGTGGAGGTAGGCCTCGGGCCTGGCGGCCGAGCAGTCGTGCACGTCGATGCCGAGCATGTGGCCGAAGCTGGCCAGCGTCCAGCGCCGGTACAGCATGGAGTCCGGCTCCATGGCCTCGTCGGCGCCGATCGGCAGGACGCCGAGGTCGGCCAGGCCTTCGGCGAGCACGCGCATGCAGATGAGGTGCAGGTCGGCGAACCTCACGCCCGGTTTGACAGCGTCCATCCCGGCCTGCTGCGAGGCGTGCACGATGGTGTAGACCTCGCGCTGGAGCGGGGAGAAGACGCCCGAGACGGGCAGGGTGCGGGTCACGTCGCCGGTGTAGAGGTGGTTGTTCTCCACGCCCATGTCCATGAGCAGCAGGCCGCCCGGTGTGGTGTGGCCGTCGTTGCGCTTCCAGCACAGGATCGTGGCATGCGGGCCGGCGCCGACGATCGAGCCGTACCCGACGTCGTTGCCGTCGTGGCGGGCGCGCAGGCCGAACACGCCTTCGATCAGGCGCTCGGACACGCCCCGGTCGGCGGGCAGCACACGGGCGACGTCCTCGAAGCCGCGTACGGTGGCGTCGACGGCGTCGCGCAACTGGGCGATCTCCCAGTCGTCCTTGACGAGCTTCAGCTCGGAGATCACCGCCCCCAGCTCGGCGTCACGGCTGCCGCCGCCGGGCACGGCCTGGTCGATCCTGGGGTCGAGTCCGCGCAGCACCCGAGTGCGGCCGGACGGGCATCGGGCCAGCGCGGTCTCGAGGTCGGCGAGCGGAGCGGTCTCGACGCCCAGCTCGGCCGCCTTCTCGGCCAGGGTACGGCGGCGGCCCGCCCACAGCTCGCCGTCCCGGTCGCGGAAGAACTCGTCGCTCTCACGTGAGGAACGCTGCCTGGTGTAGAGGACGGCTCCGCCCGGCCGCACGATGAGGACACTGTCCGGGTCGTGGTCGCCGGTCAGGTAGGCGAAGTCGCTGCCCGGACGGAACCGGTAGAGCGTGCGGTTGGCGCGTATCTTGTTCGGCCCCGTGGGGATGACGAGCGTCTCCCCGGGAAAGGCCGCGGCCAGTGCGGCCCGGCGTCGTGCGTAGTGCGGTACGGCGGGCTGGGGCCGTACCTCTATCGCGTGGTCGTTCCAGCCGGTCCGCATGAATTCCAGCAACTTGTCCGGGTAGTCCGGGTCATGCGGCGCGGTACCCGCCGTCGCGAAACGTCTCACACCTTGTTCCGACATCACTGCCTCCGCCCGTGCTCGTGGGATATGTACTATTGCACATGTTTCGCAACAGCGAATAGCAGGCAACAAGACAGTCGTCGACAGGGCTGAGGGCAGCGGCCTAGGGTGCCGGGCATGGGCGACGTGACGGCCTGGTCCGCGCCTTCGCCCCCCGGAGGCCTCGTGAAGGCGGTGCTGCTGGACGGCTCGACGCTGGTCGACGCCTATGTGGGAGTCGAGTTCCCGCAGCTGGCCGAGCTGAGCCGGTTCAGCCCTGAGAAGCTGGACAGGCAGTGGGAGGTCAAGCGGGAGCCGTTGCTGGCCAGCCTGCTGAGCATGGTGTTCAACACCTCGGCAGGTGAGACCTCGCCGCTGCGGCAGGCGAACTCCGACCTGTCCCGCCTCCTCGATCCCACGCCGGACGAGGAGCTGACCGCCTACCTCGCCGAGCCGCGCGACGCCCACGCGGGGCAGCTCGCCGAGCTGCGCTACTCCCGGCTCGGCGGCACCAGCGGCTGGGAGCATCAGAACGCCTCACGCCTGCACCGGCTGCGCACGCTCGGCAACTCCATGATCGTACGGACGCATCTGTACCGGTCGCACGCCACCGCAGGCGTGACGGCACGGCCGCCCGGGGCCGGGTCGAGCACGACGCCGGTCACGTCGAGGTCCCTGATCATCTCGCGCAGCGCGGGTTCGCCGAGCCGTACCCAGGGCTGGTCGGCGCCCAGTGCCTGGGCCAGGCGAGGCTTGGTGGAGAAGGCGAGCGCCGTACGCCCGCCCGAGGGGGTCCGGAACAGCCGCAGCGACTCGAACGAGGCGCCACGCCGAACCGGGACGAACAGCGCGACTTCCGACATGACTTCCTCCTGATGAGAGAACGGGCACCAGGGACGCTAGGGCCGTAGGCGGGGCAATGGCGTGATCGTGACGCGATCCCGACGGCACGGCCGCGAGCTCTGACACCCTCTTGACGCTCTTTGACGCCTGGACGAGCGAGGTTGATCGCGTGCCGACATACGGGAGAATGCCGGATGTGATTGTGGACAAGGCGATCTACTGCGGCGGCGTGCGCCAGACCATCGACGGCGACATCAGCGACGCCTTCGCCGCCGCACGCTCCGACGGCGACTGCTTCCTGTGGATCGGCCTGCACGAGCCCACGCAGGAGGAGTTCGACCTCATCACCAGCGAGGTCAGCCTGCACCCGCTCGCGGTGGAGGACGCGATCAACGCCCACCAGCGCCCCAAGCTGGAACGTTACGACGACAGCCTGCTCGTCGTGCTCAAGCCCCTGCAGTACGTGGAGGAGACCTCCGAGGTCGAGGTCGGCGAGATCCTGCTGTTCATCGGCCGCGACTTCGTCATCAGCGTCCGCCACGGCGAGGCCAACGAACTACGCGGCGTACGCCGCCGCATCGAGTCCGACCCCGAACTGCTCCAGGCCGGACCGCCCGGCGTTCTGTACGCCATCTGCGACGAGGTCGTCGACACCTACGCGCACATCTCGCTGGAGATCGACAACGACCTCACCACCCTGGAGGAGCGCGTGTTCAGGGGCGAGCAGGAGGACGTCACCGCCGACATCTACTCGCTGAAACGGGAGGTGATGGAGTTCCGCACCGCGCAGGACCCGTTGATCCCCGTCCTGGAGGAGATCGTCAGGGGACGGGTGGCGTTGTGCGCCGCCAGCCGGGAGCAGTTCCGTGACGTCCTGGACCACCTGCTGCGGGTGGACGCCCGCGTCGACGAGCAGAACGAACTGCTGACCAGCGCGCTCAGCGCCCACCTCGCCCTGGTGGGACGCGAACAGAGCGCGGCGGCCATGCAGCAGAACTCCGACATGCGCAAGATCTCGTCCTGGGCGGCGCTCATCGCCGTCCCCACCATGATCGCTGGGATCTACGGGATGAACTTCGACTACATGCCCGAACTGCATTGGATGCTCGGCTATCCGCTGAGCCTGACCGTCATGGTGGTGGCCGTCATCATCGTGCACCGCCTGCTGCGCAACAGCGGGTGGCTGTGAAGCGGCCCCGCAGGCCCTCGGTCAGCCGCCTCCTGCTGGCCGCGGTCGTCGTGTGGATCGCCATTCTGACGCTCATCATCCTGCTCGATCCCCAAGGGGCAACGGCGGGCCTCTGAAAGGTTCGTGGGGGCCGGGAGAAACCGTTTCCGCGTTTTCTCCCGGCCCTCTCATCAGGTGGGTTCGTACTGGTCGGCGACCCATTCGCCGAACTTCATCCCGTGTGTCGCTCCGGCCACGAAGCCGTGGAACTGGAGAACGAACGGCCCCACACCTCCGGTCTCCGGTTGGTGAGCACGCCGACGGCCGATCCGCCGACCCAGCCGAAGACGCCGTCCGCGGCGCCCCAGTTCCTGATGCACTTCCCCCTGGGGGTGAGTTCACGCCAGGTGCCGGTCGCGGCGGCGATCTCGCGCAGCCGTACCTCGGGATCGCGGGCGATCTCCATCTGCACCCGGGCGTGGTGGGTGAGGAAGGTCCAGCGGGGAAGCGCGGAGTCCACGGTAGCTGTCACTTTCGGCCCGCTGGCGGACGGCGAGGAGCCCGCCACCTGCTGCGGCAGGTGTCGGCACGGTGATCAGCGCCGCAGGCGAACTCGACGCCACCAGCACCGCCTATGTCGTCGATCACCACTGCGACCTCGCTTCCCCGCTGATCCTGGACCTGGCCGCCATGACCTTCATGGACAGCTCCGGCATGCACCTGCTCATCGATCTGCAACGGCGCGCGGACCAGCACGGCGGCAGCCTGCTGCCGGCCGCACCGCACCGCCGCGTCGTCCGCTTGCTGGCGATCACCGGCGTCGACCGGCTCCTGCACACCTGTCCCACCTTGCAACCAGGCCCTGCCCGAGGCCGGCCTTCTGACCACGCGCCGGAACCCTTGAGGCGGTTTCGTCATCACGGACGTATGCGCCGGGCGCACCGCCGGGCCGAAAGCGACACATGGTCGTCGGCGCCCACATGGGGTAGGGGACGGTGATGGCGCCGACGAGTGGTGTGGAGCGGATGCTGGCCGGACTGCTGGAGGCCAGCCACCTCGCGACGCTGGACGAGCTCCCGGCCCTGGTGACACAGCACGCCGCCCAGGCCGATCTCGGGCCGGTCGTGATCTACGTGGCGGACCTGCAACAGAGCGTGCTGCGCCCGCTGGCGCAGACCGGGCGGGCGAGCTGTCCCGGTGAGCTGCGGATCGACGGCACGCTGGCCGGGCGGGCGTTTCAGGAGGTACGGCCGCTGGCCCAGGGCGACGAGCACGGGCGGCAGCTGTGGTGGGTCCCGCTGCTGGACGGCACCGAGCGGCTGGGTGTGCTGCAGTTGCCCGGCTCCGGATCCGAGCCCCCGAAGGCCGGTCGGCATCTGGCTTCCCTGGTGGCCCTGATCCTGGTCAGTCACCGCGCCAGCAGCGACACCTATCCCCGGCTGGTCCGCACGCGGGCGATGAACGTCGCGGCCGAGATGCAGTGGCGGCTGATCCCGCCGCTGACCTGCGCCACGACCCGGGTGACGGTGGGGGCGGTGATGGAACCGGCCTACGAGGTCGGCGGCGACACCTTCGACTACGCCTTCCACGGCGACACCCTGCACCTGGCCGTCTTCGACGCCGAAGGCCACGACGTCACCGCGGGCCTGACCGCCAACCTGGCCATGGCCGCCTGCCGCAACCACCGCCGTCAGGGCATGACCCTGGCCGCCACCAGTGCGGCCATCGAGCGGGTGCTGGTCGAGGAGTGGGGGCGCGCCTCCCGCTATGTCACCGCCGTCATGGCCGACCTCGACCTGCGCACCGGCATGCTCACCTGGATCAACCGCGGCCACCCGCCGCCCGTGATCATCCGCGGCGGCCGGTGGAGCACGGTCCTGGCCGGCGCGCCGGCTCACCCCATGGGAATGGATCTCGGTCTTCCCGTGACCGTGTATCGCGAACAGCTCGAACCGGGAGACCGGGTGCTGCTCTACACCGACGGCATCACCGAGGCGGGGGCCGCGCACGGCAACGAGTTCGGGCTGGCGAGGTTCGTGGACTTCATCGTGCGCCATCACAGCAGCAGGCTGCCCGTTCCCGAGACGTTGCGACGCCTGGTCGTGAACATCCTCGCCTACCACGACGGGCAACTCGGTGACGACGCCACCGTGCTGCTCGCCGAATGGCAGGGAGCCGCCCACGAGCGGCTGCTGGCGCCGATCACCGGTGCGCGCCGGTAGGAGGTTCGTGGCCGCGGGTCAGCTGACGGACGGCGGCCGGATGTCGCCGCGCCGAGGTGGAAGGCGCATCCGTCACCGTGCATCCCTCTCGCATGGCATGCCCGGTCTCGGGTAGCACTCCCGAATCACCATCGGGAGGCGAAATGTCACAAACAGTGATTGATCTCATCAGGGCGGACCACCGCGACGTAGAGATGATCTTCGAGAAGCTCAAGCGGCAGCCGGAGAACCGGCCCGCGCTGGTGGCCGAGCTGGCGGCCAAGTTCATCGCGCACGCCCGCGCCGAAGAGGCGAAGGTGTACCCGGAGCTGGCCAAGGCCGACCCCTCGGAACGCGGCGAGGTGCACCACGGCGTCGAGGAGCACCACGAGGCCGAGGAACTGCTGGCCAAGCTGATGGACGCCGATCCCGACAAGCCGGAGTTCGGCACCGCCCTGGCCAAACTGGTCAAGGCGGTCAGCCATCACGTCGAGGAGGAGGAGAGCGAGATCCTCCCGGCCATGGCCAAGGCCATCCCGGCCGACAAGCTGGTCAAGCTGGGCCGTGTGTTCAGCCAGGCCAAGGCCGATGAGCTGGCGACCCCGCCCAAGCCGGTCGGGCGTACCAAGCAGGAGCTCCTGGAGCAGGCCAAGCAGAAGGGCCTCGACGGCTACAGCTCGATGACCAAGGACCAACTGGTCGACGCGCTCAGTGACTGATCCGAGCAACCACAAGGGGGCCACGCACATGCCTGAACAGAGCAAGCGCCAGGCCGAAACCGAGGACGCGCGAGCGGCCGTCCCAGGCCGTCCGGGCGCAGAGGCGCCGAGCCTCGCCGAACCCGTGCAGCCGCGCGACCCACTGCCCCCCAAACCCGACCAGCGCGGGCCCGCCCCGGTGACGGCGACGGGCCAGCCGTCGGGCGAGAGCGCCGAGACCCGCGCCCAGGGCGGCGCGTACCTGACCACGGCAACCGGAACCCGCCTGCCCGACACCGACCACTCGCTCAAGGCGGGAGCGCGCGGCCCCACACTGCTGCGCGACCACCACCTGCGCGAGAAGATCACACACTTCGACCACGAACGCATCCCGGAGCGTGTCGTGCACGCCCGTGGCGCCGCCGCGCACGGCATCTTCCGCGCGTACGGCACCGCCGCAGGCGTCACGAAGGCCGCCTTCCTCGCCAAGGACGCCGAGACGCCGGTCTTCGTGCGGTTCTCCACCGTGCTCGGCTCACGCGGTTCGGCCGACACCGTGCGCGACACCCGCGGGTTCGCGGTGAAGTTCTACACCGGTGAGGGCGTCTTCGACCTGGTCGGCAACAACATCCCGGTCTTCTTCATCCAGGACGCGATCAAGTTCCCCGACGTCATCCACGCCGGAAAGCCGCACCCGGACCGGGAGATCCCGCAGGCCCAGAGCGCCCACGACACGTTCTGGGACTTCGTCTCGCTGCACACCGAGGCCACCCACCACACGATCTGGAACATGTCGGACCGGGGCATCCCGCGCTCGTACCGGACGATGGAGGGCTTCGGCGTGCACACCTTCCGGCTGGTCGATGCCGAAGGGGCGACCGCGCTGGTGAAGTTCCACTGGAAGCCCAAGGCCGGGGTGCACTCACTGGTCTGGGAGGAGGCGCAGCTGCTGGCCGGGGTCGACCCGGACTTCCACCGGCGCGACCTGGCCGACGCGATCGAGTCCGGCGCCTTCCCCGAATGGGAGCTGGGGGTGCAGGTCTTCCCCGACACCGGCGAGCAGACGTTCGAGGGCATCGACCTGCTCGACCCGACGAAGATCGTGCCGGAGGAACTGGCGCCGGTGCAGCCGATCGGGCTGATGACGCTGAACGCCAACCCGGTCAACTACTTCGCCGAGACCGAGCAGGTCGCCTTCCATGTCGGCCACCTGGTGCCCGGTATCGACGTGACCGACGACCCGCTGCTGGCCGGACGCCTGTTCTCCTACCTGGACACGCAGATCACCCGGCTCGGCGGGCCGAACTTCGACCAGCTGCCGATCAACCGCACCCACGCCCCGGTCAACGACATGCAGCGCGACGGCATGCACCAGAGCGCCGTGCACGCCGGGGCCGCGCCGTACCGGCCGAACTCCCTCGACGGCGGCTGTCCCTTCCACGCCCCGGACGGCTATGTCGAGGTGCCCTTCCCGGTGGAGGCGGGGCCGAGGGGGCGGCTGGCTCCGGCCTCGTTCGACGACCACTTCGGCCAGGCGCGACTGTTCTGGCTGAGCCTGTCGCCGGTGGAGCGGGAGCACGTGATCGCCGCCTACACCTTCGAGCTGAGCAAGGTGTACGAGCAGGCGATCAAGGAACGCCAACTGCAGGTGCTGGCCCGCATCGACCCCGTCCTGTGCCAGGAGGTCGCCTCCGGCCTCGGCCTACCGGCGCCCGACGGCACACCGGACGGCGATCCCACGCCGAGCCCCGCGCTGTCGCAGGTCGGCCGTACCTGGCCGACGACAGGCCGCGTCATCGGCATCGTCGCCGCCTCCGACCTCGACGCCGTCCGCCTGGTACGGCAGGAGGTGCTGGAGGTGGGCATGACGCCCTTGGTGATCGCGCCCGCCGGAGGCGTCCTGCCGGGGGAGGGGGAGCCCGTGACCGTGCAACGCACGTTCGCCGCCGCCAGGTCGGTGGAGTTCGACGCGATCCTCGTCGCCGGAGCCCCCGAGCCCGGCGCCGACGCCCGAGGCGTACGAGACGCGAAGGCCGGGATCGGCGCCGCGGTGGACCCGCGCGTCGCCCTGCTGCTGGGCGAGGCCTACCGGCACGCCAAGCCGATCGGCGGCTGGGGCGAGGCCCAGGACGCCTTCACCGCCGCGGGCATCCCGGCCGGATCACCGGGCGTGGTGTCGGGCGACCGGGCAGCGGACGTCCTCGAGGAGGTGACCGGCCTGCTGGCCCGCCACCGCGTCTGGGACAGGTTCCCCAGCACACTCGGGTAGCGCCCGCCCGGCGAGGGCTGTGTTCAGTGGCAGCGCAGGTCGAACCCGGGCTCGTGGAATCCGTCGAAGAACTCCACGATGACGCCCTTGAACCCGTCCCGCCAGGAGCCGCTCGGGTTGACGTGGACGATGCCGGAAAGGGTACGGCCTGCCACGCCCTCGATCGCGGCCGACTCGTAGTAGCGCGCGATCTCGGCGTCCGGCAGCGTGGTGAGCAGGGACAAGGCGGACCTAGTAGTCGCAATGATTGCTGTTGCCCGACTGCAGGCCCACTGTGCCCTGCACACCGCGATCGTCCAACTCCGTGCCGGGCGAAAGCGGGAGCCGGGGCTCCCTGTCTGGACCTGTTCCGGCGTTGGCTGGGTGAGAACGGCTTGGGGGGTGCTGCTCAGGTATCTCGCACTCTCCAAGGTCAGGTGGGGAGCCTTACCTGGGGGTATGTGGGTTTTGTTATAGCTCGCAGTGGCATCGGTATTGGACGGCGTCCGGCCTCTGGCACAGGATGGCGGGAGGTATCCTAAAGTGGATCCAATCTTTGATCCTCTTGGGGGTGGGCAGGATCGGCTGTCACATCCACCACGTAGTCGGTGCGGACCGGGCGATAGCCGGGCAGAGGCGTCGCCCAGGTGACGGGTACCGCCGGGGTCAGGGTGCGCCCGGCGGTCAGCGGGATGTGGATGCCGGAGCCGGCCGCCGCGTCGATCAGCGGGCCGAACCTGTGCCAGGGGTCGACGTCGGTGATGAGGCCGACCGCCGAGCTGAGCATGTGCAGCTCCTGTACGCGTCGCGCCCGGGCGCCGTCCCTGGCGCGCATCGCCTCGAGGAAGGCCAGGTCGAGCTCCTGGGCGAAGGCCGGGATCCGCCTGCCCCGGTAGTAGAAGCGCTGCAGGCGCGACAGCCGCCGGTACAGATCGCCGATGAGCCTGGCGAGCGTGGGGCCGAACGTCAGCTGGGGCAGGGTGTGGAACTCCGTGTGATCGCGGTGGAAGTCGCGCGGCTCCTGCGGCAGGTCGCGCATGACGGCCGACAGCTCGCCCATGCGGTGCAGGGCCTGCTCGGAGATCTGCTCGGCCGCGCGGCCGAGCAGTGGCGGTTGCAGCAGCAGCAGGGCGGAGAACAGCTCCTCGGCCTGGTCCAGGTCGAGTTCGGCGACCGTGATGCCGTGGTTGGCCCGGGAGACGACGAAACCCTCGGCCTCCAGCATCCGCAACGCCTCACGCACGGGGGTACGCCCGGCTCCGAGCTGGTCCGACAGCTCCCGCTGGGTCAGCCGCTGGCCGGGCGGCAGGTGTCCGGAGAGGATGCGCTCCCGCAGTTCCTCGTGCACCAGCGCCACCGCGTCCCCCGAACGCGACCTGTCATCTGTATCCATCTTTGGATCATATCTGCGAGCCAGTGGAGGTGGCGGAGATCGACCTGCTCAACGGCCGCCTGAAGCTGCGCCATCTCGTCGTGGTCGTCGCCGTCGCCGACCAGGGCAGTGTGCTGCGGGCCGCCGACCGGCTCCGGCTGGCCCAACCGGCCGTGACCCGCTACCTGCGCGAGCTGGAGCACCTCCTCGGCGTCCAGCTGTTCGTCAGGGGGCCGCGTGGCATGACGCCCACCCCTACGGGCGAGGCGTTCCTCGAACACGCGCGGGCGGCGCTCGCCGAGCTGCGCCGGGCGGGCGAGCGTGTGTCGGGGCTGGCGGCGGGCGCCGTGGGCACGGTGCGGGTGGGGATGCTGCTGGCCGGGTCCAGCGTCCTGCTGCCTCAGGCGATCGCCGAACTCAAACGGGCCCATCCGGGTGTCACGGTGGCGGTGTACGAGGCGACGTTCGACACGCACGCCCCGCGCCTGCTGGCCGGTGAGCTCGACCTGATCGTGGGACGGCTCAACCCGATCACCCGGCTCGGCGGGCTGCGCCAGATCAAGCTCTGCAACGAGCCCATGCGGCTGGTGGCCAGGCGCGAGCACCCGGTGCGGTCCAGGGGCGCGCTGGTCCTGGCCGACCTGCTGGACTACCCGTGGATCCTGCCGTTGCAGCAGACCGCGCTGCGCCAGGAGGTCGAGCAGGCCTTCGCCGACGAGGGGCTGGAGCTGCCGTCGGACCTGGTGGAGTGCACCTCGATCCTGACGGTACGCGCTCTGCTCAGGGAGACCGACATGATCGCCGTACTGCCCGAGCTGATCGCCACCGCCGATCGCGATCTCGCGCCGCTGGCCGTGCCTCTGGAGCGTATTCGCAGGCCGGTCGGTGTCACGCTGCCGCACGGGCGTCCGCTCTCGCCGTCGGCAGCCCTGCTGCTGGGGCTGCTGCGCGAGCGGGCGGCGGCCATCGAGGCTGTCGTCGCGCCGGACGTATGCCCCGATCGGCATAGCTCGGCGCGGGATTGACATTGGTCAGGAACCACCCGGCACGGGAGCATCGATGCACCCGCATACCCCACGGTGGTGTCGCGGGACATCCGACGGGCTTGCCGGAACGGGCGTAACGGAACCGCCGCGGCCCCGAGTCAACCGACGCCGTCCCCTCGCCCGCACACGCGAGGGGCGGGCGTCGCCGTCGAAGAGAGGGAGGTGCGCCATCGACACCGTCAAGCCTGCGGCCGGGCCACCCGTGTACGCCGAGGACCTGTACTCCGAGGAGGCGATCCTCGACCCCTATCCGCACTACCGCGCGCTGCGTGAGCTCGGCCCGGTGGTGTGGCTGGAGCGGCACGAGGTGTACGCGCTGCCGCGTTATGCGCAGGTGCGTGCCGTACTGGGCGATGACGAGACCTTCCGCACCGGTGGCGGGGTCTCGCTGAACGAGCGGTACAACGATCTGTTGCGCGGGTCGATGTTCGCCAGTGACGGGGAGCGGCACGCGTTCCTGCGTGGCCTGGTCGGGCACAAGCTGACCCCGAAGGCGTTGCGGCCGATGAAGGGCCGCATCGAGGAGGTCGCGGCCGGGGCCGTGGAGCGGGTGATCGCGCGCGGCGCGTTCGACTCGGTCGGGGAGCTGGCCCGCGACATGGTCATGTCCATCGTGCCGGACTTCATCGGGATCCCGCAGGAGGGGCGTGAGCACCTCATCGACTGGGCGGCGGCCAACTTCGACTGTCACGGGCCGCTCAACGAGCGGGCCGAGGCCGCGCTCGCGGTCTCGGGCCGGATGGCCGAGTACGCCGCCAGGCTCGTCGTGGAACGTTCCCCTCAGCCGGGCGGCCTGGCACACTGCGTGCTCGAGGCCATGGACGACGGGCGGGTCGACGAGGACCAGGCGATCAACCTGATGATCGACTACCTGGTGCCTTCGCTGGACACCACGGTCACCGCGCTGAGCTCGGCGATCTGGCTGTTCGCCGAGCATCCCGGGCAGTGGGACCTGGTCAGGGCCGATCCGTCGCTGGTGGCGCCCGCGTTCAACGAGGTGATCCGGTTCGAGACGCCGGTGCGTCAGTTCGGCCGCCGGGTGGCGCGTGACACCTGGATCGCGGGGACGCCGATGCCGGAGGGCGCGCAGGTGCTGGTGATGTTCGCCTCGGCCAACCGTGACGAACGGCAGTGGGCGCGGCCCGACGTCTTCGACGTGACCCGCGATCCGGTCGAGCACGTCGGTTTCGGGTACGGCGCGCACGGCTGCGCCGGGCAGGGGCTGGCCCGGCTGGAGGCGCAGGCCGTACTGGAGGCGCTCGCGCGGCGGGTGCGCAGGTTCGAGGTGTCCGGGGAGCGCAGGACCGTCAACAACGTGATGCGCGCCTTCGACACGCTGCCCACCCGAGTTGTCACTACCTGAACCCCCTGATGCGAGGAGGAGCACCATGCAGGTGATCGTCGACTACAACCGGTGCGAGGGGCACGGCATGTGCGAGGAGCGCGCCGGGCAGTTGTTCCGCCTCGACGACGCAGGTGATCTGCACCTGGAGTTCGGGAACGGCGACGTCCCCACCGAGCACGAGGCCGCGGCCCGGGCCGCGGCCGGGGTCTGCCCGGTGGCAGCCCTGAAGATCGTGCCGTGAGGCGGCTCGAACACGTCGTGGTCGCCGGAGGCTCCCTGGCCGGGGTGAGCGCGGCCAACGCCTTGCGCACGGCCGGGTTCGACGGCCGTATCACCCTGCTGTCGCAGGAGGAGCGCCCGCCCTACAGCAGGCCGCCGCTGTCGAAGGACATCCTGCTCGGGACCGGTGCCGGCGACTCGGCGACCCTCCACCTGCACGACGGCATCCAGGTGCGCCCGGGGGTGCGGGCGGCCTCCTGCGACGTGGGCGCGCGAAGTGTGCGGCTGTCCACCGGAGAACAGGTCGCCTTCGACGCCCTGGTGATCGCGACCGGCGCGCGGGCCAGGTCCCTGGCGTGCACCCCGCATGACGCGGCGCACGAGGTACGGCTGCGCACCATGGACGACGCCCTGCGCCTGCGCGAACGCCTGCGCGGCGCCCGGACGGTGGCGGTGGCGGGAGGCGGCCCCCTCGGTATGGAGATCGCCTCCGCCTGCCGGAACCTGGGCCACGACGTCAGCGTGGTCGACGTGCTGCCGCCGATGCTCCGCCAGGCCGGAGGCTACCTCGCCGATCTCATCGTGGAGGCGGCCCGCGACGCGGGTGTCCGCTTCGTCCGGGCGAGCGGGCCCGCGCACGTCACCGAGCACGCGGTGGTGTCGGGTGAGGACCGGATCGACGCCGACCTGGTGATCACGGCCGCGGGCGAGCTCCCCAACACCGAATGGCTGGCCGGATCCGGCCTGGCCGGTCCGGGCGGCGTGCTCGTCGACCCCAGACTGCTCGCGGCCCCGGGAGTCGTGGCCGCGGGAGACGTGGTGCTCCTGCCGACCCCCGCAGGACCCGTACGGACCCCGCTGTGGACCAACGCCCTCGACCAGGGCCAGGCCGCGGCGGCGACACTGCTGGACCCGAAGGCGGCGCCCGCCTACCAGGCGCGGCTGTACTTCTGGACCGAGCAGTTCGGATTGTCGATCAAGGTGTGCGGGCTCATCCCCGGCACGGGCGACCCGGTCGTTCTCACCGGCGACCGGGCCCGGCGCAGCCTTGTCCTGCAGTGGTGCTCCGGCGGCGTGCCCGTCGCGGCGGCCACCGTGAACCACCGTATGCCCGTGGCCAAGCTCAGGCGGCTGGCCACGCCTTCCCTCCGATAAGACCCCCGACGAACGAGGACAGTCATGAGTGTGAAGCGCACCATCATTTCCGGCGGCCTGGTCATCACCATGGACCCTGAGCTCGGCGACATCCCGGGCGGCGCCGTACTGATCGAGAACAACAAGATCGTCCAGGTTGCCAGGTCGGCCGACGACCTGGCGGGTGTGGACGCCGAGCGGATCGACGCCACCGGCGGCTACATCCTGCCCGGCATGATCGACAGCCACCGGCACACCTGGATGGCGCTGCTGCGCGGTATCTCGGGCGACCAGGCGCTGCTGGAGTTCATCGCCAACACCTTCTACCGCACCGGCGCGGTCATGCGGGCCGAGGACATGGCGGTGGCGACCCTGGTCGGCTCGCTGGAGGCGCTGGACGCCGGGGTGACGTCGATCTTCGACTGCTCCGACTGCGTCAACAGCCCCGAGCACGCCGACGCCAATGTGGAGGGGCTGCGCGCGGCGGGGCTCCGCTCGGTCTACGCCTACGGCATGCAGCGCTACGACTTCCAGCCCCCGGCCTTCCACCACCACGCCGAACGGCTGGCCGACGCCGCCCGCGTGCGGGCCGAGCACTTCTCCGGCGACGATGACATGTACCAGATGGGCATGCTCTTCAGCGACTTCGGCACCATCCCGTTCAACGACACCGCCGCCGAGGTACGCCACGCCCGTGACCTGGGCATCCACGCCGCCTCGCACACCGGCGCGGCGGCGGGCTCGGTCCTGCTGCGCGGCCTGCGTGAGCTCGACGACCACGGCCTGCTGCTGCCCGGCCACCTGCACGTGCACTGCAACGGCCTGGACGAGCAGGAGTGGAAGCTGCTGGGCGAGAGCGGCGCCCACGTCGTGACCTCTCCCGAGACCGAACTGCAGATGGGCATGGGCCTGCTGCCGATCCACCAGGCGATACGGCACGGCATCGCACCCGGGGTGGGCACCGACAGCATCATCTGCGGCTCCGGCGACCTGTTCGGCCAGATGAGGCTGGGCCTGCAGCACCAGCGGGCGATGGACGCCCTGCCCGTGCACGCCGAAGGCCGCTCACCGCTCGGCGTCGACCTCAAGATCCGCGACGCCCTCACCTGGGCCACCACGAACGGCGCCGCGATCATGGGCCTGGCGTCCAAGATCGGATCGCTGGCGCCGGGCAGGCTGGCCGACGTCATCGTGGTCAAGCCGCGCTGGAACCTGGTGCGCTCCAGCCACCCCACCGCCACCGTCGTCCTGCAGTCGACCGCCGCCGACGTCGAGACCGTCCTGGTCAACGGCGAGGTACGCAAGCGTGACGGCAAGCTCGTCGGCCACGACCTGAACGCCCTGCGCGTCAAGGCCGACGCCGCGCTGGACGCCATCGAGCGGGCCGTCGCCGACCTGCACCACTTCAGCCCCGACGAGCTGGCCGACTTCGTCGGCCGGGCCGAACGCGGCGCGAGCGTCAACTACGCCCAGGCCTACGACCACCTCGCCACTCGCTGAGCCCCGGGGGGAGGCGGCCCCTGCCTGGCCGCCTCCCCCCGGTCACGCGGACGGCTCGAGCCGTACGACGATCGCCTTGGAGGTGGGGGTGTTGCTGAAGTCGGCGACGCTGTCCAGGGGGACCAGGACGTTGGTCTCGGGGTAGTAGGCGGCGGCCGAGCCGGGCACGGCGGGATAGGCGACGACGGTGAAGCCGGGCGCCCTGCGCTCGGAGCCGTCGTGCCAGATCCCGATGAGGTCGACCGTGTCGCCGTCGGCCAGGCCCAGGTCCGTGAGGTCGGCGGGGTTGACCATGACGATGCGGCGTGAGCCCCGGATGCCCCGGTAGCGGTCGTTGTCGGTGTAGGGGACGGTGTTCCACTGGTCGTGCGAGCGCAGCGTCTGCAGGATCAGGTGGCCGGGCGGCGCGGTCAGGCTGGTGAAGTCGTTGGCGGTGAAGACGGCCTTGCCGGAGGCGGTGCTGAACACGCGCCTGTTGACCGGATTGGGCAGGGCGAAGCCGCCGGGCTCGCGCACCCGGGTGTTGAAGTCCTCGAACCCCGGGATGACCCGGGCGATGCGCTCGCGCACGGTGTCGTAGTCGGCTTCGAACTCCGCCCACGGCAGCTCCGGCCGCTCGCCGAGCGTGAGCCCGGCCAGGCGGCCGATGATGGCGACCTCGCTGAGCAGGTGCGGGGAGGCGGGCACGAGCCTGCCCCGTGAGGCGTGGACCTGGCTCATGGAGTCCTCGACCGTGACGAACTGCTCGCCGCCCGCCTGGACGTCACGGTCGCTGCGGCCCAGCGTGGGCAGGATGAGCGCGGTCTCGCCGCACACGGTGTGCGAGCGGTTGAGCTTGGTGGAGATGTGCGCGGTCAGGCGGCACGAGCGCATCGCCCGTTCGGTGAGGTCGCTGTCGGGGCTGGCCCTGACGAAGTTGCCGCCCACGCCGACGAACACCTTCGCCAGGCCGTCGCGCATGGCCCGGATGGCCTCGACGGTGTCGAACCCGTGCCTGGCCGGAGGGGTGAAGCCGAACTCACGCTCCAGCGCGTCCAGGAAGGCGCGCGGCGGGCGCTCCCAGATGCCCATGGTCCGGTCGCCCTGCACATTGCTGTGGCCGCGTACCGGGCACACTCCGGCGCCCGGCCGGCCGAGGTTGCCGCGCAGGAGGAGGAAGTCGACGATCTCCCTGATCGTGGGCACGCCGTGCTTGTGCTGGGTGAGTCCCATCGCCCAGCACACGATGATCTTCTCGCTGGCCAGGACCCTGGCGTGCACGTCCTCGATCTGCTCGCGCGTGAGGCCGGTCGCCTCCAGCACCTGCGGCCAGCCGATCGTGCGCGCGTGCTCGGCGAAGGCGTCGAACCCGGTGGTGTGGGCGTCGATGAACGCACGGTCCAGGACGGTGCCGGGGGCCGCGTCCTCCGCCTGCAGCAGCAGCAGGTTCAGCATCTGGAACAGCGCCAGGTCGCCGCCCGGCCGGATCTGCAGGAACACATCCGCCAGCCGGGTGCCCGCGCCGACCAGGCCACGCGCCTTCTGCGGGTTCTTGAAGCGGATCAGGCCCGCCTCGGGCAGCGGGTTGACCGCGATCACCTGCCCGCCGTTGCGCTTGGTGACCTCCAGCGCCGAGAGCATGCGGGGATGGTTGGTCCCGGGGTTCTGCCCGACGACGAAGACCAGGTCGGCGTTGTGCAGGTCGTCCAGGCTGACACTGCCCTTGCCGATGCCGAGCGTCTCGTTCAGCGCGTAGCCGCTGGACTCGTGGCACATGTTGGAGCAGTCGGGCAGGTTGTTGGTGCCGAAGGCCCTGGCGAACAGCTGCAGCAGGAAGGCGGCCTCGTTGCCCAGCCGTCCCGAGGTGTAGAACAGCGCCTCGTCCGGGCTGTCCAGCGCGCGCAGCTCCCCGGCGATCAGCCCGAGCGCCTCGTCCCAGCCGATTGGCTCGTAGTGGGCGCCGCCCGGTCGCTTGACCATGGGCTCGGTGAGGCGGCCCTGCTGGTTGAGCCACTTGTCGCTGCGTCCGGCCAGGTCGGCGATGGTGTGCTCGGCGAAGAAGGCGGCATCCAGCCGGGCCGATGTGGCCTCGTCGCTGATGTGCTTGGCGCCGTTCTCGCAGTACTCGTTGAGGTGCCTGCGTCCCGGCTCCGGCCAGGCGCATCCCGGGCAGTCGAGCCCGGCGGTCTGGTTGATGTTCAGCAGGGTCAGCGCCGTGCGCCTGACCGAGGTCTGGCCGAGCGCGTAGTCCAGCGCGTGGACGACGCCGGGCAGGCCGGCGGCCCAGGTCTTGGGTGGGGAGACCTTGAGGTGGTCCTTGCCGGGGTCGTCGATCGTCGTCACTGCCTGACCTTGTTCCTCGTCCACGGGGTGGATCGGGTGATTCACCCGCTTGGATGCTATTTGCCCGCCTGTGATCCTTCCGCCCCGTGGTGGCTCCGGGCAACAGCCGCGTCCGCAGGGCGGTACCCCAGCGCACCGGTCCGCCGACCTGCACGGCTCCCTACTCGCCGGTGTCGGCGCTCGCGCTGCGCCAGGACGGCTTGCGCACCCTGTAGATGATCATGGGGATGGCGGTGAAGACGACGATGCCCGCCGCCACCAGCGCCACGTACGCCGCCGGGCTGCCCACCGGCAACTGCGTGGGCGGCACGAAGCTGGTCACCAGCGCGAACGCCACCGCCGCGAACCCGACCCCGGCCACCACCAGCATCCCGGCCCTGCCTCCGCCGATCTTGAATCCCCGCGGCAGGTCCGGCCGGGTACGGCGCAGCTTGATCGCCGCGGCGTACAGCAGCAGGTACATGACGATGTAGAGGCTGACCGTCATGGAGGAGATGAGGAAGAACGCGACGCTGACATTGTCCATGAACAGATAGATCGACGAGATCAGCGTGACGATGACACCCTGGACGAGCAGGATGTTGCGCTGGATGCCGCGTGCGTTGGTCTTCTGCAGGACCGGCGGCAGCATGCCGTCGCGCGCGGTGGCCAGCAGTCCCTTGGACGGACCGCCGAGCCAGGCCAGGGCGCCGCCGAGCGCGCCGTAGCAGATGAGCAGCGCCAGCAGGTTCACCGGCCAGGTGGTGCCCAGCAGGGTGGTGAAGGCCGTGGTCAGCGTGTCGAAAACGCCGGAGTTCAGGTTGATCCTGGCGTAGGGCATGATCGCGGCCACGGCCAGCGCGCCGAGCGTGAAGACCAGGAACGAGATGCCCGCGGCCATGAAGATCGCCTTGGGGTAGTCCTTCTTCGGCTCGCGCAACTCCTTGACGTGCACCGCGGTGGACTCGACCCCGGCGAAGTTCAGCAGGATCGTCCCCAGGAAGGCCAGGGTGCCGAGCGCGGCCAGCGGCAGCACGCGCGGCGAGTAGTGGCCGTCGGTGTCGGTGCTGACCTCCGGGCTGGTGGCGGTCTCCCAGCCGAGCGGATGCCCGGCCGCCCACCACCACACGAACAGGGCCAGCAGCACCAGTCCGGGCAGCACCGTGCCCAGCACGAACCCGTACTGGGTGACCTTGGTCAGCAGCTTGGTGCCGCTGAAGGCGACCAGCGTGGCCACCCAGTACGCCAGGATGCAGAACAGGCCGACATAGACATTGTTGTTGGCCAGTTCGCCCCGGTTGATGGCGAAGGCGATGGCGGCGGCGGCGAAACTCAGGCCGGTGGGGTACCACACCACGTTCTGAATCCACTGCAGCCAGATCGCCAGGAAGCCCATCCGCTTGCCGTACGCCTCGCCGATCCAGGTGTAGACGCCGCCGCTGCGGTTGGAGAAGGCGCTGCCGAGCTCGGCGGCGACCAGACCGGCCGGGATGAGGAAGAGCAGGGTGGAGAAGCCGATGTAGAAGAACATCGTCAGTTCTTCCTGCGCCATCGACGGCAGCCCGCGCAGGCTGGTGACGACGGTGGCCGCGGTCATCAACCCCAGCGCGCTCGCCGTCATGTACCCCTTGGCCGGGGGCGCGGCCGGTGTCGCGGCCGGGGCGGGCGCACGTTCGGACCGAGGGGCGTGCGGCTGGCTGGGCAGGTCGGCGGGGCGCGAGGCCGCGTGGCGGCCCGGTGGTTCGCTCTGGCGTGGCACGTCGCCGGTGCTGCTGTCGGGGTCGCCGCCCGGCGCCGAAGGTTGGGTGCTCATCGGTGGTGAATCCTTCCGGTGGTTTCCCCGGGGGAGATCGCTTCCTCCTGGATGTTGCCGCCCGTCCCGCCCGGTACGGCATGGCTCGCCCCAAGGCTTGCCCAAGCGCGCACGGCCCGCCGTGACATGCGGCGTGGGCGAGATCGCCCACCACGTGCGCGCGACCGCCCGGTCGGTGCGCTCCGGCGAGGAGCTGCACCACGCCTTCCGCCGCAACGGCTGGCTGTGACCGCGGCTCTGGACGACCTGTGTGGCGCATAGTACTGTGTGCCACATGGTGAACGGAGATGCGTACGACAAGCTCGAACTGGAGCTGCGGCGTGGCGTCGTCGTGCTCGCCGCGCTGTCCCAGCTGCACACCGCGCGCTACGGCTACGAACTACGCCAATCGCTGGCCGAAGGCGGCATGCCGATCGAAGAGGGCACGCTGTACCCCCTGCTCAGGCGACTGGAGTCCCAAGGTGTGCTGACCAGCCAATGGCGCACCGAAGGCGGCCCCCCACGCCGGTACTACCTGCTCAGCCCCGAAGGCCTCGAGCTGTACCAACGCCTCACGACCTCGTGGCGCGGACTCAACCAGACCATGGATCTTCTCCTGAAAGGCGGAGAGCGCCCATGACCCCCGACGAGCTCATCCAGAACTACGTGGACGACGTCACCAAGCTGCTGCCCCGCGCGCAGCGCGACGACGTCGGCTACGAGCTGCGCACACTGCTGGCCGAGCAGCTCGCCGCCGAGGCCGAGCAGGCGGGCCGCCCCGCCGACGAGGCGATGGCCACCGCGCTCGTGCTCGGCTACGGCCGCCCCGCCGAGACCGCGGCCAGATATCGCCCGCCTCCGTCCCTCATCGACCCGGCCGACTCGCGGAGGTTCGTCCGCCTGTCGGTGATCGGTGTCGTCGCCATCTGGGCGCTCAGCCTGCTCGACCTCCTCACCAGCCCGCCGGCCGCCTCGCCCGGGGCCGCGCTCAGCTCGCTCGGGGCCTGGCTGACCGGCTACGGGCTGGGCGCGCTGTGGTGGCCGGGCGTCCTCGTGGTCGTTTTCGCCGCCGCCGGGTGGTGGCGGCGCAGCAGGCCCGAGAGCGTCGCCTGGCGGCCCCGCCGTCTCGGGCGTGACGAGATCAGCCGTCCCGGCCTCGCCGCGGCCGTCGTCGCGGGCGGGGTCGGCCTGTTCCTGCTGTTCAACGGCGACGTGCTGCTCGGCGGGCACGCCGCGCCCGAGGCGTACCAGGCGCTGGCGCTGGACGAGGGCTTCCTGAGCGAGCGTGCGCCCTGGCTGGTGGCGGTGCTGGCCGGGCACTTCGCGCTGTACGGGGCGCTGATCGTCGTCGGCAGGTGGCAGCCGTTGACCAGGCGTATCGAGATCGGGCTGACGCTCGCCACGTGCGCGGTCTTCGGCTGGGTGGCCCTGGCGGACGCGATGTTCGCCGCCGAGCCCGCCGACCAGATCGTGAAGATCGTCCTGGTCGTCTCGATCGTCAGGGGACTGCTCGACGTGGCACGCAACCTCTACCGCGAGCTGCACACCACGCCCTACCTGCCCACCACCTGACGCGGCGCCGACGTGGCCCGGACACGCACCGCGTCCAGGCCGCGCCGGGCGCCTACCCCTGGAACGTCGTGTACTGCGGGCGCCCGGCCGGTCGGTAGACCTGGGTGGCCACGCCCTTGGAGTCGACCCGCGACTCGACCAGGTCGAGAGCGAGGTCCGGCCCCGACTGCGGGAACAACCGCGCGCCCTGCCCGACGATCACCGGTACGACGATCAGCGTCATCTCGTCGACCAGGTCGTGCTCCAGCAGCCATCGGACCAGGGTGCCACTGCCGTGCACCTGCAGCTCACCCGGCCCGCCCGCCTTCAGGTCCGCGATCGCGCCCGCGAGATCGCCCGGCAGGACGGTGCTGCCCGGCCATCCGGCCTCGGTGAGCGTGGTCGAGGCCACGTACTTCGGCCGGGTGTTCAGTGCCCGCATGACCGGCTCCCAGCCGGGGACGTCCTGCTCGGTCAGCGAGCCCCACCAGCCGGAGAACAGCTCGTAGGTCACCCGGCCGAACAGGAACGCGTCGGCGCCCTGGTAGGCCTCGTTGATATAGGCGTGTGTCTCCTTGTCGGCCCGGTTGATGGCCCATCCGCCGCGTTCGAAGCCGTTCCTGCGGTCCTCGTCCGTGGTGCCGCCGTTGCCCTGCATCACGCCGTCGATGGTGATCTGGGTCATGGTCGTCAGCTTCATGATCGCGTTCCCCTGTCTCCGCGCCGCTCCGTCGCGGCGGCCTCACCCCTTCCACGAACGCCACCCCACCGATCGGACACATCGCTTCGGTGCTTTTTCAGGATCGGCGTTCGCGGGGTCGGCCCGAGGCGATGACCGTCGCACCGGCCGCCGTCGTGGCGCTCACCAGTACGGCCAGCGCGAGCAGCGTCCGCCCGTCCGGGCGCAGCAGCGGCTGCCCGCGCAACGCCTGCCAGGTCACCAGCGCGATCAGCCCCGCGTACGCCACGGCCGCCACGACCATCAGGCCCGCCCGCGTCCGCTCCTGACCCAACCAGGCGATCCGGCTCGCCAGGAAGCCGAGAGCCAGGGCCAGGGCCAGCATGACCTGCAGCCCGTGCAGCCCGACGAAGTGCGGAATGCGCAGGTCGCCGCCGAGCCTGTTCCAAGGACCGCGGACGTCGGCACGCCTTTCCAGCGGGGGCCGCGCGCAAGGACAGTCCAAACGGTAGGAACCCGCCCCCTCCCACCCCAGCCTGCCGACCCCCGGAACGAGGGGAGGGCCGGCGGTACCGGCTGCGGTGGGGCCGGCCGTACCTCAGGGGACGACGGTCAGGGTGAAGGTGGCGTAGCGGTCGACGGCGGCTCCGTCCGCCCGGAGTTGCAGGGTGAAGGTGCCGGACGGCGTGGTGGGGGCGAGTGTCAGGGTCAGGGTGGAGCCGCCTCCCGAGACGATGGCCGACGGTGCGAACGCGGCCGTCATACCGGCGGGCAGGCCGCGGGCGCTCAGGCTGATGTGCTGGGGCAGGCCGAGCGTCGTGGTGGTGGCGACCGTGACCGTGGCCTGCTCGCCCGGGTGCGCGGTCGCCGACAGCGGGGTGAGGCTCATGTCGAACTGCCGGGGGCAGGTGACAGGCTCCTGCGGGTGCGGGGGCACGCTGACGGCGTTCCAGGCGTCGAGCACGGCGTTGTACTCGACGCAGGAGCCGGGGTGGACGTGCAGGGCGGCCTGCAGGGAGGCCCTGCGGGCCAGGGAGTGGGTCCAGACGGTGGTCTTGCGCAGCAGGGTGTCCATGTAGATCCGGCCGGCCTTCTGGATGCCGATCCCGGTGATGGCGGGGAAGTTGCAGGTCGGGCTCGGCGGTCGTCCGCCGCCCGGGTTGGTGCCCTCGGCCAGCAGGTAGAACCAGTGGTTCTGTACCCCGGCCCCGACCTCGGGCGGCTTGCTCAGCATCGGGCCGGAGAAGCAGTCGGGGTCACCGGGAATCAGCGACGGCCGGTACATGTACCGCAGGGGCCCGGTGCCCGCGACGTTGGTCTCCTCGCCGACCATGTAGTCCGGCGGGTCCAGCGCGGGCGGCTGGTTGGCGTAGTGCTCGGTCAGGGCGCCGAAGATGTCGCCGGTCGACTCGTTCAGCATCGCCTTCTCGTTGGTGCCCAGGTCGTATCCCGGCGTGGTGGCGAAGACGGCGTGGCCGTACTCGTGGGCCACGGAGTCCATGGACGTGAGCTGGCGCTGTCCGTCCAGGGTACGGCCGAAGGTGGTGTAGGTGCCGTTCCAGTAGGAGTCGTAGCCGTTGCGGCCGACGCGGATGGGAAAGCCCTTGCCGAGGCCGTCGATGCCGCGGCGGTTCAGCCAGGCGGCGTGCATGTCCCACTGCTTGTCGACCGCGTACAACGCGTCCACGCAGGCGGTCTCCAGGTTGGTGCCGTTGCCGTTGCCCCACACGTCGTCCGGGCCGGAGTAGGTGACACCGCTCTGGCCGCCGCAGCTGATGCCGGGGCGCGTCAGGTCCCTCATGACGTAGGTGACGGCTCCGGAGGCGCTGGTGCCGATGGTCACCGGGGTGCCGTTGTAGTAGCTGCTGCCGGTGCCCGCCCTGACCTCGTCCGACTTCTGCACGACGGCGCCGGTCGCGGCGTCGACCCACACGTGCAGCCTGCTCGGCCTGCCCCCGGCGCTGCCGTCGACCACGACCTCGTACGTCAGTCGCCCGCTGCCCTGCGCGAGGACGCTCAGCCCGGGAGCCGCCGACACGGAGGAGACGCCCGGCAGCTGGGCGCGTGCCACCCTGGCCGCCTCGGCGGCCGTGAGTCGCGGCGTGGTGGACACGTTCAGGACGCTCTCCTGGGCGACGGAGGTGCCCAGCACCTCACCTTGCGCGTCGGTCACCACGACGAAGTCACCGCCGAACACCGGCAGCCCCGCGTACGTACGCGTGTAGGCGACGTAGGTCAGGCCGCTCGTGCCCACGGTCGTGCCGCGGCGCGTGTAGGCGTCGTCAGGGGAGCTGTGCAGGACCGATGGCCTGGCCCGTACCAGCAGATCGGCGGCCAGGGCCGGGGCCGGCGTGACGGCGGTCGCCTGGCCGGGCACGGATATGGTCACGAGCACACTGACGGCGCCCGCGACCATCACTAACGCGGCACTGCGTCTCATGGGGGTGCTCCTTCACTCTTGGGGGGCGGCCTGGCGGCCGGCTGTGAGGGGAGGTGGAGCCACTTGCATTTGAACCGAGGGAACACGCCTGGTCAATATGTGGGTAAATATGGCCTTTGGGTGGGGGAGAGGCCTGACAGGGCGGTCAGGACGGTGTCGCTCCGGTCGGCGGGGGTGAGCACGAACAGGGCCGCGCCGTCGGCGGCCAGCGCGATGCCGGCGATCGGCGCGGTAGGCGATGACGATGAGGTCATGCATGGTCGAACCCCCGAAAGCTACGCCCCCCCGAAAGCTACGACGTACCCCCTGGTCATCCCCGGGCCGATGCCGCGAAGCCTGTGCGGCTGGTCAAGGCTGCTTGACGCCGGGGGAGGCGCTCAGCCGTAGCGCCCGACGAGGGCGGCGCCGATCGTGGCCAGGTGTTCCAGCACGCTCGGCGGGCCGCTCACCTCCAGCCATTCGACCAGCCCGGCGAGCTCACCGGCGAGCGCGTAGGCGTTGTGGCCGCGGATCACGACCTCGACACGGCCGTCGGCCGTCGGGCCTCCCAGTTCGAGGCGGTCGCCGAGCGTCAGCCTGAGCACGCCGATGCCGTCGGGTGCGCACACCGCCTGGACCGCCAGAGGTGTTCGCCTGCGGTCGACCTCGTCGGCGATCGCACGCCAGCTTTCGGCCAGGTCGAAGTCGCCGGGCCGTAGCACGGGATCGCCGGTCGGCTCGGCGGACGACACCCGGTCGATCCGGAAGGTCCGCAGTCCGGCCTCGGTCCCGGCGACGAGATACCAGGACGGGCCTTTGGCGACGATGCCCAGCGGGTGAACGGTTCGCTCGGTCTCGACGCCATTGCCGTCGGCATAGCCGAGCCGTACCTGGACGCCCTTGATCACCGCGTCCTGGAGGTCGTCGAGGAAGTGGGGCGATCGGCGTTCGACCCGTCGTGCTCCCCAGCGTTGCGGGTCCATGACCAGCGACGACGCCGCGGCCTCGGCCTGGTCGCGGAAGGGTTCGGGCAGGGCGTGGACGAGCTTGCGCAGAGCCGCCTTCACGGCCGGTGTCGCCGCCGAGGCCTGCCCCGCGACCAGGAACAGGGCGCGGGCCTCACCTGCCGTCAACCCGGACAGATCAGTGCGGGAGCCGCCCACGAGACGCCAGCCGCCGCCCCGGCCCTGCATGGAGTACAGCGGCACTCCGGCCATGGCCAGGGCGTCGAGGTCGCGGCGGGCGGTGCGCTCGGAGACCTCCAGCTCCCGCGAGACCTCCGCCGCCGTCACCTGCCCGCGCCGCTGCAGCAGGAGAAGGACGGCCACCAGCCGGTCGGTTCGCACGCCGGTCAGACTCTCACACCAAACCGGTCATGAGGTGACCGGTTTACCTCGGCAGGATGGCGACACGCTCTCACCCCGAGAAGCGATCCCCGAGACCCAATCTTCGAGACGCAGTCTTCGAGACGCAGTCTTCGAGATGCAGTCTTCGAGAAGTAACTGAGAGGTATGCGATGTTCGATCCAGCCGACTTTCCCGAGCCGACCCTCATTTCCGTCAACGGTGTGGAGCTCGAGGTCTTCGAAGCGGGCCGGGAGAATGCCGGAAAGCCGATCGTGCTCTGTCACGGCTGGCCGGAGCACGCCTTTTCCTGGCGCTACCAAATGCCCGCCCTCGCGGCGGCCGGCTACCACGTCATCGTCCCGAACCAGCGAGGCTACGGAAACTCCGCACGTCCGGCCGAGGTGACGGCCTATGACATCGAACACCTGTCGGGCGACCTCGTCGCGCTGCTCGATCACTACGGATACGAGGATGCCGTCTTCGTCGGCCACGATTGGGGCGCGGCCGTCGTCTGGGGGCTGACCCTGCTGCATCCGCACCGGGTCGACAAGGTGATCAATATGAGCCTGCCCTACCTCGATCGCGGGGAGAGGCCCTGGATCGAGTCCATGGAGGCCGTGCTCGGCGGCGACTACTATTTCGTGCACTTCAATCGGCGGCCGGGCGTCGCGGACGCCGTGTTCGACGAGCACACGGCGCGGTTCCTCCGCAATCTGTACCGGAAGAACGAGCCCGCCGGGGCTCCTCGGCCGGGCATGGCGTTGATCGAGCTCGCCAAGGCCGAGACGCCGCTCGGCGAGCCCGTGATGAGCGACGGGGAACTGGCCGTTCTCGTCTCCTCCTTCGAGGCGACGGGTTTCACTGCCAGTGTGAACTGGTACCGCAACCTGGACCGCAACTGGCACCTGCTGGCGGACGTGGATCCCGTCATCCGGCAGCCCACTCTCATGATCTACGGCGACCGTGACGTGGTCGCGAAGTCGGAGAACCTGGCGGAGTTCGTGCCGAATGTGGAGGTGGTCAGCCTGGATTGCGGCCATTGGATCCAGGAGGAGAAGCCGGAGGAATCCACTCAGGTGATGGTGAAGTGGCTGCGCCGGCAGGATGCCATCCGGAGCGGGCGCATTCCGGTGACCGGAGTCGCCGGTTGACGTCGCCCGATGACCGGAGTCGTCGGTTGACGTTGACGTTGCGTCAACTTCTAGCATCGGGGTCATGTCGATCACTGTTGTTGACACCTGTTCCGCCATGCGGCGCATCCTGCTGGCTCCGGTCGCGGAGCGCGCCGATCTGCTGCGTTCGATGCTGGAGGCGAATGCGGGGATGTACCGCTACCATCCGGGCGAGCTCGACCTGGTAGCGGTGCACCTCCAGTCGGCCGGGTTTCCCGTCGACCGGGACGAGGAGCGTTGCCTGGAGGCGCTCGACACCCTGGCCGAGGCCGGGGCGTGGCAGCGGATGCAGCACGCGCTGGACGAGGCGCTCGCCGTACTGCTGGGGGCCGTGCCTGGGTTGCGGGCCCCGGACATCACCGTGCTGTTCGTCCTGGGGGATCCGGGTGACGAGCACTTCATGGGGCCTTGCAGGGGATTGACCGGGTTCGGCGGCATCTCGGGAAATATCGCCATCACGTGCTGGCCGTTCCCGGAGAACGTGGAGCGGCTGGAGGCCACCGCCGTACACGAACTGCATCACAACCTGCGGTGGGGTCCGGGCGGGGTGGTGTGGGACCCGATGACCGTCACGGTCGGCGAGCACATCGTGGGGGAGGGGCTGGCCGACGCCTTCGCCCGCCAGCTCTACGGCGACGAGCTCGGCCCCACCCGCATCGGTGTGCCGCATCTGCACGACGACGAGGTCTTCGCCAAGGTCCTCACCGGGCTGGATGTGACCGGTATGCAGAACTTCACCGCATGGGTGCACGGCGACCCGGGAGCCGAGCACCTCGGCGTCACGCCGGTGGGCCTGCCGATGGGCGCGGGGTACGCCGCGGGCAACCGGCTGGTCGACACCTACCTGGCGGCGACCGGACAGACGGCGGCCCAGGCCCTGCACGCCGATGCCGCCGAGATCATCGCAACCACGGTGCGCCGCGGGTGACACTGGAGGGATGGAGTGGACGATCCAGGAACTCGCGACGAGGGCCGGCATCACCAGTCGCACCCTGCGGCACTACGACCGCGTCGGGCTCCTGACTCCGTCCCGGGTCGGCGCGAACGGCTACCGCTACTACGACCCCACCGCGGTCGCCCGGCTCCAGCGCATCCTGCTCATGCGCAGGCTCGGCATGAGCCTGCCGGACATCGCCCGGGTCCTGGCCGACGAGGTGGACGAGCTCGACGGGCTCCGCGCCCACATCGCCGCGCTCGAGGAGGAACGCGACCGCGTCGAACGGCAGGTCCGGTCCGTACGCCACACGCTTGAGGCCTTGCAGGCCGGGGTGGAACCCCGGATGGACGTCATGCTGGCCGGGTTCAACGACCACTACAAGGACGAGGTGATCTCGCGCTGGGGCGAGCGCGCGTTCCGGGTGAGCAACGACTGGTGGCACGACAAGAGCCTCGGCCAGCAGCAGGCCTGGAAGCAGGACACCGACGACCTCGTCGCCGCCTGGATCGCCGCGGCGAAGACCGGGGAAGCGCCGACGTCGGACCACGCCCAATCGCTGGCCGCACGGCACGTGCAATGGCTCAGCCGCATCCCGGGCACCCCCACCGCCGACGGCGACAGGGAGCGCTCGATCGACATGGTGAACGGCATCGCGGACATGTTCGTGGACGACCCCCGCTTCGCCGCCATGTACGACGACGAGGCGGGGGCGATGTTCGTCCGCGCCGCCCTGCGGGTCTACGCGCGGACGCGGATGTAGCTCGCGCGGCTCACGCGGACGGGTGCGACTCGGCCGCGACCTGTCGCGCGCGGGCCCGCCTGAGCCGCGTTCTCCCTTCGTCGTCCCGTGGGCGCTTTCCCAGCCTGAACGGAGCCCGTACGGCTGCACGCCTCACGGCGGCGAGGAGGCTCTCGTGGCGTTCGGTGTATGCGTTCATTTCTTTTCCTGCGTCCTTTCCCGTTCCTGTCCTGCCTGTCCTCAGATTCGGCCGCGCCGGTACCGGTCCGGAAGGGATTTCGGACGACCTCGGACCTGCTCGGACCAGGCGGGTTCTTCGCGAAGACGCCTACAATCGAAGGCATGCGCATGAAGCCGGGACGCCCGGCTGATTCCAGGCGATGCCTTTCAGGGCGCCGCACATGAGCAACGATTTCGCCGCCGCTTTCACGGAGCTCATCTCGGCAGCGGGCTACAACAGGAAGAGCCTGGCCAAGGCGCTCGAAGGCACCCTCAGCCACAGCACCCTCTGTGATTGGTGCAACGGCTCCCACCTGCCGCAAAGCAGTGAGCAACTGCTGGTGGCGGTACGCCTGTGTCTCGGCCGGATCGACAACTCCCGCGCCGTCTGCGGCCACCTGGGCATCCCGTACGACGACGCGGGCTGGCGGCACCTGCTGACCAGGTCCACCGCATCCCGGCACGGGGCCGACGCGAGCGACATGATCGTTTCGGCGCTCCAGCCGCCGGGCGAGCGCGGCCGACCGGCCAGCGGCTACACGGTCACCGTCAACGACAGCCAGGGCGTCGTCGTCGGCAACGACAACCAGCAGGTCAACCACTGGGGCGGCGCTCCACCCCGGTAGGCCGGATGCGAGGTGAGGCTCGGTGCAGGCGGAGCCCGGCGACTACGACGTCACCCTCAACCAGGCGCAGGCGCCGATCGTCGGCCAGGGGAACGTCCAGATCAACTACTTTCCCGCCGTCCCTCTGGGGAGAAAGGCGTGGATCGTCGCCCTGGCCGTGCTCGTCACGACCGGTACGACCGTCGCGGTGGTCCTCGCCGCCACCCAACGCGACGCGACATCCGGAGCGGCGATCGGGCGCGAGGTCGCACCGCCGGTCGCCTACGGTCACACGGCGAAGATCCGCTCGGCCGACGGGCTCGCGGTGGAGGAACGGCAGCCCGGCGACACCGCCGTTTCGGCGGGCCCCGACGACATCGCGGCCCAGCGATGGACGTTCTGGTACGGCGCCAACCAGGGCGGCCCCGACAGCCGGGCCGTCCTCCTCGAAACCGACCGCACCGTCCGCCAGGGCGTCAACGGCGGCGGAGCCGTCCTCGCCGCACTGTCGAGCGGCACCGTCGGCGTCGAACCCGTCACCCGATCACCGGCCCAGTTCTGGACCTTCCACCAGACCAAGGACGGCTGGTACGCCATCACCAACCAGCACCGATGCCTCACCGCCGTCCAGCCCGACACCCCACTCCAGCTCCACACCTGCGACGGCAGTCCGGGACAGCTCTGGAGGGTCACGGATATGTCCGGCATGTCGGCCGGAGCGGGATTCAGTCCTGGATAGCCTGCCGTACCCGGCCCGTGGTGACGGATCACCACACGGCCTTGCCTCCTGCCGCCCGGAGCAGGACCGGGGTGCCGGACAGCGCCGCAAGGGCGCTCACCAGCCGGTGCCGAGTGGGGTGCGTTGCTGACCGCTGTAGCCTCGGGTGCTCGTGCCCGGGTAGAGCCAGAGGGTGCCGGCCGGGTCGACGGCCACGATGTCGCGGTGGCCGTCGCCGTCCCAGTCGGCCAGGCCGGCGATGGTGTAGCCGTTCCAGCCGTTGCCGATCTGTACGCCCTCGCCCGGCACGCCCACGAAGACGGAGTTCGCACGCGTGCCGCTGCCCGAATGCCACCAGAGCTGGCCGCCCGGCCTTCTGACGATGACGTCGGGGATGCCGTCGGCGTCCCAGTCGCTCACACCCGAGTACGAGATGCCCTCCCGGTACCCGATCTGGTAGCGGCCCTGCGTGCTGTAGGCCCGGGTGCTCTGGCCGGGGAAGAGCCAGAACGGCGAGCCGTAGTCCATGAAGGTGACGATGTCCTGGTGCCCGTCGAGGTCCCAGTCGGCGATCCCGGTGAAGTTGTACCCGTTCCAGCCGTTGCCGATCTGGTAGCGGCCTTGCGTGCTGTAGGTGCGTGTGCTCTCGCCTGGATACAGCCACAGCAGGCCGGCCGCGTCCCTGGCGACGATGTCCTGGTGCCCGTCCGCGTCCCAGTCGCCCAGCCCGGCGAAGCCGTACCCGTTCCAGCCGTTGCCGATCTGGTAGCGGCCCTGGGTGCTGTAGGTGCGTGTGCTCTCGCCCGGGTACAGCCACAGCAGGCCGGCCGCGTCCCTGGCGACGATGTCCTGGTGGCCGTCGCCGTCCCAGTCGGCGATCCCGGCGAAGGTGTACCCGTACGGCGTGGCCGCGTTCGCCGCCTGAGCCGACGTCACGGTCGCCGCAGCCGCCGTGACGATCACCACGAGGGACGCGAACGCCCGCCGGACCCGTGCCATCCGCATGACCACTCCAAGGGCGAGAGAAGCCGGAACCTACCCTCTTCCGACGCGTTCCGGGGCGCCCAGGTTCGCCCGGCACGGCCTGCTGAGCAACGTTTGTTGACATCGGATGCCTGAGCAGGCAAACCTTGCCCGATGGCGGAGTTCGAGGGCGTGGTCGACGCGGACGCGCCCGGCTGGCAGGGCACGACGACGCTCGGCCCGGGGAGACTGGCCTTCACCGGTGCGGCGGGCAGTGCCGCAGCGCACGCCCATGCCGCCGTACAGATCCTGCTCGTGACCGGCGGACAGGTGGAGCTGAGCGACGCCCACGGCACCCGCCGCCCCGTACGCGCCGCGATCATCCCCACCCGGGTACGGCATGCCCTGCACGCCGGTCCGGACGCGACCGCCACCATGATCTACCTCGATCCGGACGGTGCCGCAGCCCGGCGCCTCCATCACGGCCACGACCACCTGCAAGGCTGGATCGACGCCGCGCACACCGCCCTTCTCGACAGGCACGACACGAGCGCGCTGGCGGAACTGCTCGACCGGGGGAGCGCCCCCGCGGCGACCTGGCACCCGGTGCTCCAGGCAGCCGTCGACCTGGTGCCCCGGCTGCTGCCCGGTCCCGTGCGGCTGACCGAGGTGGCGCAGGCGGTCGGGCTGTCGGCCAGCCGCCTCGGGCATCTGTTCACCTCCGAGCTCGGCCTGCCGTTCCCCGCCCATCTGCGCTGGGTACGGCTGCGGCGTGCGGCCGAGCTGGCCCAGGACGGCGCCAGCCTCACCCTGGCCGCGCACGGCGCCGGTTTCGCCGACAGCTCCCACCTGACCCGCACCTGCCGCGAGATGTTCGGCCTGCCGCCCTCGCACCTGCTGCACGCGATCCGGCCTGGCGCCGGGTGAACGCCCTCGGCTGAGGTACGGCGTTCGGTCAGCGGATCCGTCCAAGCCTTCGCGACCCGATCGGCGCGACGCTGAACGGCATGCATCGCACCCTGATCCCACCCGTGATTCGCTACGGCTACGCGCCGTTCATGCTGCTCGGCGTCAACGGTGTCGCCGTCGCGCTGGCCGCCTCCGGCGCCTCCAAGCTCTGGCTGGTCGGCCTGCTGCTGGCCGCGATCGGCCTGTCGTTCGCCGCCGAGCGCGCCCTGCCGTACGAGGCCGACTGGAACCGACCGGACGGCGACGGGGCGCGTGACGTCGCCCACGCCGGTGTGAACGAGCTGCTGCTGCTCGTCAGCGTGGGCGTCATCCCGCTGCTGGCCGCCACCGTGACGCTGTCCGACCTGTGGCCGCGTTCCTGGCCGTTCGTGGTGCAGGTGCTGGCCGCCGTACTGGTCGCCGACCTGGGCATCACGCTGACCCACTACGCCAGTCACAAGATCGGCGTGTTGTGGCGCTTCCACGCCGTTCATCACTCCGTCAAGCGCTTCTACGGCTTCAACGGGCTGATGAAGCATCCCCTGCACCAGACCCTGGAGATGAGCGCGGGAGTCGCCCCGCTCATCCTCATCGGCCTGCCCGTCGAGGTGGCCTCCGCACTTGCCGTCGCCGTTGCCGTCCAGCTGCTGCTGCAGCACTCCAACGCCGACTATCGGGTGGGCGCCCTCAGGTACGTGCTCGCTCTCAACGAAGGGCATCGCTTTCATCACCTCAAGTGGGCGGGCATCGGCGATGTCAACTTCGGCCTGTTCACCCTGACCTGGGACCACCTGCTCGGCACCTTCTCCTACGACCCCGCCCGCCGGTTCTCCTCCGAGATGCTGGGGATGGCGGCCAAGCCGGACTACCCGGTCGGCTACTTGGCCCAACTGGCCGAGCCGTTTCGCACCTCGGGGGCTTGCCAGTCCCAGCCCACCGCCCAGGAGTCTGCGGTGGGAGGCTGATCGGTGGGGCCGGGGTCGTCTGCGGCGGCGACGCTTTGAATCGCGTGGTGGCCAAGTACCACAGCACAGCCGATGAGCTCAGCCGCTGACGGCCATGCCGCGCAGTCTCGCATCCGCCGCCTCCTGAACCGTCGTCGCCAGGGGATCGGCAGCCAACTCGCGCAGACGCGAGCGGACCACGGCCGTGTCCGGCGCTGCCGCACAGGCCCTTCGCTGAACCGCCGGTTCGCAATCGTCGAGCCCCTCGACCGCGACCGCAACGGCTTGCTCGGGCGCGCACCCCCGAAGCCCGTCCAGAAACGCCTCCCGTGCAACGGAATGAACCGTGCCCTCCCAAGCGGCCATGAGATCGCCCGCAGCGTCACGAATCCGCAACCGCCCAAGGCCCCGCGCCGGCACCTCGGCGGCACACCATTCCCCGGCGGCGACCGTACGGTGCAACGCGGCCAGCAACACCGGCGCATCGCCCCGGTCACCGACCTCCGCCACCACCTGCTCCCCGAACGCGACGAGCGTGTCGTCCCCACTGCCGATCCACGTACGAGCACGCGGCAGCGCGTCCACCCCGAGGTGGCGGAGCGCCTGCGGTACACCAGGCACCCATCCGGCCGCGTTGCGAAGGCCGGGGTCCTCGGCGAGGTCGAGGACGACGTGATCGCCGCGCCTGCCCAGCTCCTCCAGCGCTCGCCGCCGTTCGACGCCTCCGGCCGCGACCAGCCTGACCAGGTCGCCGTGGTTTGCGGCACGTGTGTCACGCCTGGCCCGCCCGGATGACCGGAGGGGCTTGAGCCCGTCGAGCACCCGCCGTACCCGTGGCTGTGACTGCGCGAACGTCGTCCACGGCTCCGCGTCGTACCAGATCGCCTGTGCGAGCTGGGCATCGTCACGCCTGGCGATGCTCTCATCGGCGAGCCCGTCCCAGATCGCGGGCAGCCCCATCGCCCCGCAGTCGCCGATCGCCTCCAGCGCCGTGGACCAATGCGGCCCGTCGATCGCGTACCTGCGCAGCACGGCCGCCGCGTCGAACCGGCCGACCAGGGGGAGCAGGGCCAGAACCTGCAAGGCGAGCTCGACCGGCTCGGCGTCCTCGCCGTCGTAGGCGAGCAGGTGCCGCTGAATCGGTGCCAGCGACAGGCCGAGCCGAGCGACGAGCCCGGCGAGATAACTGTCGCGGTGATCGACTTGTGGATCCCAGCGCGTGTCCGCGATCACACACGCGTACACGGCATCGGCTGCACCGGGAGCGACCGAGGTGCGACGCAGTACGGCACCACGTCCTCGTTGGAGCCGACCGCGAAAGGAGTCCGGGCTGTCGTATTCGGTCATCGGCATGCAGTATCCCCGCAGGGGAGGCCCTGAGCGAGCGAGTATCGGTTGGCGGCTCCGGTTGATGCGTTCATCCGTCGCTCCGCCGATCGGCTGACCGACAAACTGGTGGAGCTGATCTGGGAATGCCAGGCAGGCCAGGTCCGAAGTCTGGTCACCGACAAGGCCGCCCTGAGCTGATCGGCGATGCACGTACGGCGATGGTCCTTTCTAGGCCCGACCGTCGCCCCTGTTGCTCGCCGCCGTGCTGCCTGACGAGGACGGCGGCAGGAAATGTCGTGTGAGCAGGTCCAGGACGCCCATGGTTGGCCCTTCGAGGCTCAGCGCGACGGTGAGCGCGGTCGTTCTCGCCTACGCCGCCACCAAGGCCTACCGACAGGTCACCGGAGTAAGCACCGCCCACGCTGGCGACGCCGTACACGCATGGAGAATCAACAGCGCCTTTCCCTTCCCCCTCAACCGTCGCGCGTCAGGCCAACGACGCGGCGATGTCCACCGCGTTCCTCGGGGCGGCCGCCGGTGTGCTCGGCGCCGCCGTACTGGCTGTGTTCCTTCTGCGCGGTCGCGTGGGTGGTGTGGTTTCGCGTCCTGAGGGCGTGTCAGGGGTCGCGTCAGTGCGGTGACCGGCTCGTATCAGCGCGATTCGCGACCCTAATTCCAGCAGCACGACAACACACAAGGAGTTCACCATCATGACCGTTACCCTCACCGACCAGGACAAGCTCACCCTCCGTACCGCCGCGTGGGGCGCCGTCTCGCTGATGTCGGCCGCGAGCGCCGCCGGATCGGCCCACAGGGCGGGCGCCGAAGGGTCCATCGCGCTCACCTCGGCGACCGGGCTGGTCGGACATGTGCTGGCCAAGGCGCCCAAGGGGGTGAAGTGGGGCACGAGCGTCGCCGATCTCGCCGAGCAGGCGCTGCCGGCGCTGACCGCGTCCATGGCTCTGCTCAGGCGGCAGGCGCCGGACGAGGCGGACAACTTCCGTAGCACCGTCGTCGTCTCGGTCGAGGCCGCCGCCCGTACCCACCAGGGCACTCCCAGCCCCACCGTGGCCGCCATGGCCCGCAAGATCACCGACGCGCTCGACGCCGCCTGACCACGATTCCCGAAGCGAAACGGAGATGACCATGATCACGCGACACCTGGGCGCCGCCGCACTACTGGCCGCCACGTTCGCCACCCCCGCGACGGCCTCCACCTCCCCGGACCGCCCCGAACTGCGCAAGGCCATGCAGGCGTTCGTCGATGCCGGGTTCACCGGAGTGCAGCTCCGCGTGAACGACCGGGCGGGCGAATGGGCCGCCAGCGCCGGAGTGAGCAGGCTCGGCAGCCCGGCCAAGCCCTCCACGGACGGGCGATTCTGGACCGGCAGCGTCATCAAGCCCTTCACCGCGACGCTGGTGCTCCAGCTGGTCGCCGAGGGCAGGGTCGAGCTCGACACACCGGTGGCCGCCTACCTGCCCGACCTCGGCCTGGACCGGCGGATCACCGTACGGATGATCCTGCAGCACACCAGCGGCCTGTTCAACTACACCGGTGAGTACTACGACGACGGCACGTTCGCGCCCGGCATCCCCGCCACCGGCGACGCCTGGCTGCAGAACCGCTTCCACGCCTACGAACCCGAGGAGCTGGTACGGCTGGCGCTGTCCAAGCCCGCCCGCTTCGAGCCCGGCACCGGCCAGAGCTACTCCAACACCAACTACACCCTGGCCCTGCTGCTGATCGAGAAGGTCACCGGCCGGACGTACGCCGAGCAGTTGAGCCGGCGGATCCTGCGCCCGCTCCGCCTGTCCGCCACCCATCAGGCAGGCGCCTTGACCGGGCCGTACGCGCACGCCTACTACAGCTACCGGGGCGCCACGATCGACATCTCCCGGCAGAACCTGTCGCTGCTGGCCGGGGCCGGGGACCTCGCCTCGACCACGCGTGATCTGACCACGTTCTTCGCCGCGCTGAACAAGGGCAGGATCCTGCCGCCCGATCTGCTCGCGCAGATGCGTGAGCCGTACGGGAAGCTCGGCTACGGGCTCGGTGTGTTCGCGCAGGACCTGGGGCCGGGCTGCGGTGTCGTCTACCAGCACAACGGCAGCCCGCCGCACGGCTACGGGACGCTGATGTACAGCTCGCCCGACGGCAGGACGACGCTGACCGGGTCGGTCACCTGGGTGGACTCGGCGACCCGGGGGCCGGCGAAGGACTTCCAGAAGCTGCTGGACGGGCTGGTCCAGAAGGTGTTCTGCGGCACGCGACCCGTCAGGCTCGGCAGCTGATCTCCATGCCGTCCTCCACGGGAAACGCGACGGTGACGTAGCCGTGTGCGGGGTCGCGGACGTAGGCGAGGTAGTCGGCCATGCTCGCGAACGTGGTGTCGTCGGCGATGACGAGCGCGGCCGGGGCGAGGCGGTCTTCGAGCAGTCGCAGCACCGGCAGGCAGAGGTCCTTCCAGCCGTCGAGCAGCAGCAGGCCGATGGGTCCGCGCACCTCGGCCAGGGTCAGCATGGCGTCGCCGGCCAGGATCGTCACGTGCTCGGCGACGCCGGCCCGCTCCAGGTTGTCGCGGGCGGCGTCGACCTTGGTCCGGCTGAGCTCGGTCGTCCACACGTGGCCGACGCCGTTGTCGGCGACCGCGGCGGCCAGGTGGATCGTGGAGACGGCGTAGGAGGTGCCGAACTCGACGATCGTCTCGGGACGGCCGTTGCGCACGAGCGCGTAGAGCAGTTGGCCGCCCGATCTGGAGATCGGCATGTATTCCCCCGCCAGCGCGTCGGCACGCTGTTTCGCCGACGCGTCGTCGTAGGGCGTGTCCAGCGGCCACGGCGCGGGGTTGGCCTCTTCGAGGTCGGCGGCCGCGAACAGCCGATCGAGGACGGCGGCGGTGCCGGGCGTTGTCAGTGTGTTCATGGCCGCTACGGTAGACGCACCGTTGCGTCTAGGCAAGATGCTAAGGTCGCATCGTCGAAGGGAGAAGGAGGGACCCATGAGCGCTGACTCCGGCGGAGCCGCGAGCAGGCATCGCGGAAACAGGCACGGCCGCAGTGAAGAAGCCCGCCAGAGCGTGCTCGAAGCCGCCGACGACCTGCTGGTGGAGGTCGGCTACGCGCGGCTGACCATCGAGGGGATCGCCGAGCGCGCCGGTGTGGCCAAGCAGACGATCTACCGCTGGTGGCCGTCGAAGAACGACATCCTCATGGACGCCTTCGTCCAGGACGCCGCCGAGGCGCTCATCCCGCCGGACACCGCGGACCTCCGCCGGGATCTGCGGGCCCACGCCCGTGCGATCGCCCGATTCCTGACCGAGTCCGACGCCGGTGCGGTCTTCCGCGCACTCACCGCACAGGCCCAGCACGACCCCGCGCTGGCCACCCGGTTGCGCTTCGAGCACCTCAGCAGGCAACGCGGCTTCGACCGGCTGCCCTTCGAACGCGCACTCGCCCGCGGCGCGCTCGATCCCGGCTTCGATGTCGACCTCGCCGTCGACCAGCTCGTCGGGCCCATCTACTACCGCGTCCTCGTCACCGGGCAGAACCCGTCCCCGGAGTTCACCGACGCCCTCGTCGACGCCGTCACCAGCGGGCGGAGCGACTACGACCGAGGCCGCAGGCAGAACACGGCCTCGGGATAGCGCGCCGACGGTTGGTCCAGGAGGGGCTGCCGCCGCGACCTCAGGTGCTGGTCGAGGAAGGCGGCCACGTAGGTGCGGGTGAGCTCCGCGCCCCGTGCCGCAGGCAGCATGCCGGGCGGAGGCGCGAGACCGATGACGTCCGCCACCAGCGGGATGTCGGTGAAGGACTGGTGTTCGGCGCCCGACAGCACCAGCCAGCGCTTCCACCTGGTCAGCAGCTTCCAGTCCCGGTCCCAGGAGGTGTCGCGGCCACCCGGCAGGTGCCCCGGCGAGCCCAGGAACAGCAACGGCCGGGACAGGCCGCCCTTGGGGATCCGGGCGTAGGTGGTGCCGTCCATGTTGATTCCGGCGCGAACGCGTGGGTCCTTGACCATGGCGGCCACAGCACTGGCCCCGCCGATCGACTGGCCCACCATCGCGATCCTGCCGCGGTCGATCAGGCCTGAGTACGTCGCGATGAGCCGATCGAGGACGAAGGACACGTCGGCGGCCCGGCCCTGGACCAGTCCGGCGCCGAAACCGGGGTCGGTGTCGCTGTCGCAGGCCAGGCATCCGGCGATCCGCCCGCCTGACAGGGTGGTGGCGTAGCTCTCGTAGGTGTGGTCGATGCCGGCCACGACGTATCCACGGCTGGCCAGGTCCTCGGCCAGGGAGGTGAGCGTGCTCGCCGGTTTGGTGAAGCCGGGCGAGAGCACCACCAGCGCGAGCCCGCGCCCGGAGGGGGCGGCGTCCTTGACGGCGTTGGTCCGTGTCCTGCTCAGCGTGTCGTACGGCTCGGCCGAGACCCCGGAGCCCTTCAGGAGGAGCTCGGCTTCTTCGGCGCTCATGTAGGGCGCGCGCTGCCCGTCGCGCCGCTCGGCCGGGTACCACAGGGTGACCTTGAGCTCCCTGGCCTCTGCCTCGGCATCCCACGGGTCGGGGCGGGAGGTGTCGGTCATATGCAGGATGGTGGTGCCTACCGGCCGTGGACCGGTGGGGGCGGGCAGGGTGACGGGACCGGGCGGTCCGGCCTGCGGGGCGTCGGCTCTGGGTGGCGACGGCACGGAGCACGCGGACGCGGCGAGGACGGCCAGCGCGGCGGCGAGGGCGAGGCGGCTTCTCATGGGCGCTCCTTCACTCCTTCAGCAAGGTCAGGGCCTTGGCCAGTGCGGCGTCACGCCCGGCGGCCGCGTCCCGCGGAGTCGCGGGCACGTGGTGGTCGGGCGGCACGCCGATCCCGTCGACCACCTCACCGGCGGGCCCGAGGTGGTGCCTGGCGGGCAGGCTCAGGAACGTGTTGTTGACGAGCAGGTACGGCTGCGCCGGGCCGGAGATCACGCCGGCGGTTCTGGCGCCGACCAACGGGCCGATGCGCAGGTCCTTGACCGCGGAGCTGAAGTGTTCGCAGGCCGAGGCACAGCCGCGGTCGACGAGCACGACCAGCGGCAGGCCAAGCAGTGCGACGGTGTCGTCGGTCGCGGTCGCCTGGCAGGCGCCGTCGACGGTGCACTGGTAGGCGGTGTTCCTGCCGTGGACGAAGGCGCTCAGCAGCCGGGTCGCCTCCGTGGGGCTGCCGCCGCCGTTGCCGCGCAGGTCCAGCACGACACCGGACAGCGTACGGCCGGCACGCAGTCTGGTGATCGCCCGAAGGACCCGATTCGCGGAATGGGGGGCGAACCCGGTCATCCGCACGTAGGCGATGTCGTCGTCCAGCAGCTTCGACCGCACCACCCGCAGGGCGGCCGGATCCTGCGGGAAGAGGCCGGGGGTGAGCGTCACGTTCCTGCGCGATCCCGTGCTCTGTCTCAGCAGTCGCAGGCGCACCGGCCGCGCGTCCGGGTACTCGGGATAGAGGGCGGCGACGGCGGCGGTGGCTCTGCCGTCGATGAAGGGCGCCGAGCCGTTGACCGTCTCGATGATGTCGCCGGGACGCACCCCGGCGGCCTGCGCCGCGCCGCCCGGCACGGTCGCGACGAACAGCGGGGCGACTGCGCCGCCGTAGCCGGTGTTCACCTGCGGACCGGTGATGCTCGCCTCGAGGCCCAGGCCGTATCCGTCGCCGTCGTAGTGGCCGGGCGGCCGCACGGGTTGGCGCGTCCAGCGGGCGTGGTTGTCGCCGAGTGCGGCCACGAGTGCGTCGAGGGTGACGGCGGCCAGGCTGTCACGCAGGTCGGGCACCTGGTCGACGATCGTGCGGTAGGCGGCCTCGAAGACGGCCCAGTCGGCCTTCCGGTCACCGGTCAGCGCCGGCATACCCGCCTCGGGCACCTCGCGCCCGTGGCGGTTGAGCTCCTGGGTCAGGGCGGCGAATCCGGCCCTCAGCAGCGAGCGGGCATCCAGTGTGGCCCCGCTGTAGTAGTGGCCCAGGATGCAGAAGTAGGCCTGCTCGACGACATCGATCGTGGTGGCCGTCTGCGCGCCGAGCACGCCCTGCGGGCGCGCGCAGGCCGTCGTGCCCGCCGTACCGGCCTGGCCGCGTGGCGGTGGCGGTGCGGCGCAGGCCACCGCGAAGACAAGGAGGAGGGCGAGTACGGTGGCCGCGGTCCTGTGCGCGCTCATGTCAGGCGCCTGCGGATCCACCAGAAGGAGAACCAGGTGAGGCCGACGGTGAGCAGGGCGTAGATCCCGGTCTCGATCCACTGGAAGGGCCAGAACCGCTCCAGGGGATGGAAGGTCGCCCGCTGCCGGTAGCCGAGCCGGTTGATCTCGGCCCAGCACGCCTCCAGGCTCGGCGGTCCTCCCCATGGCGCGCAGGGGCCCGACGTCGCGGAGACGGGGACGGGCGCCTCCTCCCGCATCCCGGCGATCGTCCGCCCCGACGGGTCGAGAAGGTCGCTGGACAGGACCCACGCGCCCGCGTGCCCGGGAACACCCGGCCGCATGGACAGGTACACGCGTCCGCCTCCCTGCTCAGGCACGTGGATGCCGCCCCCGTTCACGTGGCCGATCTCGAAGGTCGCGGTGACCGGTGGCATCAGGTGGGGCCGGACCGTCAGCGGCATGACGAGCTGGATCCCGGCGAACACGACCAGGGTCAGGGCCATGGCGGGCAGCGTGCGGCGTACCAGCAGGCCCATGCTCACCCCCAGGACGACGGCGAAGGCCGCGTACCCCATCGGGGCGATGCCGCGCGCGCCGAACACCAGGGGAGCCATCAGGGCCAGGTCCAGAACGGCAGACCTGTCCAACGGGCCCGACCACCACGTCACCACGAGGCCGCTCACGGTGGCGGCCACCACGGCCGCCGGCCCGACGATCCCCAGCTTGACCGCCAGCCAGCGGCTGCGCGTGACGCTCTGGTTCCACACCATCAGGTGCGTGCCCGCCTCCAGCTCACGGGTGATCAACGGCGCCCCCCAGAAGAGCCCGGCCAGAGCGGGCACGGCCAGTACGGCGAAGCTGACGGCGACGAAGGGGAGCTGGTGACCGGCGAAGAAACGGTCGAAGAACTGCTCACAGCTGCCGTCCGGCGTACAGCCGGCGATCCCGGCGGCGTAGTCGGCGGCCAGCTTCGGACCCGTCAGGGCCAGGACTGCGGCGACGACCACGAGCACGGCGGCCGTCGACATCGCCGAGCCGCGGAACTGGCGCCAGGTCAGCCAGATCATCGCCGCACCTCCAGGGCGCCCTTGCCGTCGGCGGTCCGCCTGTCCATGTAGGCCAGGACGAGCTCCTCCAGGCTGAGCCGGGTGAGCGTCCAGGCGGGGTCGCGGCTCGGGTCGCCGGTACGGATCACGTACGTGCTGTGCCCTTCGGTGTGGTCGGCGGAGATCACGTGCGCGCCTGCGGGGAGCCGGTCGTGATCGGGGCGCGGGCCGGTGAGCCGGTGATGGGTGTCCAGCAGCTGCCCGACCTTCCCGGCCACCTGGACGCGGGAGTCGACGAGCACGATCACGTAGTCGCAGATCCGCTCCAGGTCGGAGACCAGATGGGAGGAGAGCACCACACTGAACTCGTGCTCGGCGGTGGCCTCCAGCAGCCCCTGCAGGAACTCGCGACGGGCCAGCGGATCGAGCGAGGCGACCGGCTCGTCCAGGATCAGCAGCTCGGGCCGCTTGGCCAGGCCCAGGGTGAGGGCGAGCTGGGCGCGCTGGCCGCCCGACAGCCTGCCCGCACGCCGAGCGGGGTCGAGGCCGAGCCGGGCCGACCTGTCCCGCGCCAGGGCCGCGTCCCAGCGCGGGTTGAGCCGCGCGCCCAGCCGCAGATGATCGGCGACGGTCAGACCCGCGTAGACGGGGGTGTCCTGGGCGACGAATCCGACCCTGGCGAGCTGCGCCGACGTGCACCCGGGCCGTCCACCGAGCACGCTGATCCGGCCCGCCGTCGGTTCGATCCGGCCGCCGGCCAGTTTCAGCAGCGTCGTCTTGCCGGCTCCGTTCGCGCCCACCAACCCCACGACATGGCCCGCGGGGATGTCGATCGTGCACTCGCGCAGTGCCCAGTGCCTGCCGTACTTCCTGCCTAGGTCCTGGGCTTGCAGGACAGTGGTCACGCTGGTACCTCCTGAGCGGTGTTCGGGGAGATGGCGGGTACGAACCTAGGCACCGCCCATGCCGGCGCGCGTCGGTCGTCGTGGCGAGATCGCATACCTCTCGGGGATGAGAGGGGCGCGGGTCATCCCTGCGATCTACTCCTCGCGGGTGTGCGGACCCGTCACCACGGCCGATGTGGGAGGGGCGGGCAGGCGTGACAATGTGCTGGTGCAGACTGGAGAACGGCCGCCGTGGTGGCGCAAGGCGCTCGTCCTGGCCCGGCGCGGCGCCGACGACGGCCCGAGGCCGTCCCGCGGAGCGCTGGCCGTCGATGTGGTGGTCGCCCTCGTGCTGACGTTCGTCGTGGTGGCCGTCTCGGTGAGATACCCAGGGGGCGGCCCTGTCGCGGATCAGGCCGGGCTGTTCGAGCGCCTACGGCTCGAACCTGGCCTTTCGCTCCCACCGCCGACCTCCGGCCTACCGCCGGTTCCCGAGATTCCGCCCTTACCCTCGGGCGACACCCCGGCCCAGCCCGCGGTCCTCGTGGCGCTGACGGCGTTGCCGCTGGCGGTGCGGCGCCGCTACCCGCTGGCCGCCTTCTGGGTGATACTCGCGGCGGCAGCTGCCACCCATGCGGGCATCACCTGGATCACCGTGCTGACCTGCGCCGTCGCCGCGTACAGTGCCGTCGTCCACAGCCGCAAGAGGTTCCTGGCCATGGGCGGCCTCGTGCTCGCGGCCGTACTCGCCGGCGTCGCCTTCCGGGATGTCGCGCCCGCGCTGCCGAGTTGGATGGGTGCGTTCGTCGTCCTGCTGAGCGTCGGCGTCTTCGCGAGCTTCGTCCGTTCCTGGCGGCGAACGCTGGGGGCCGGCCGGGACCGGCTCGCCGAGCTGCAGCGGTCGCAGCAGGACGCCATGCGCAGGGCCGTCAGCGAGGAGCGGTCCCGGATCGCCGCCGAGCTCCACGACGTGGTGACCCACAATGTCAACGTGATGGTGATCCAGGCCGGTGCGGCCCGCAGCGTGATGGACATAGAGCCGGAACAGTCGAAGCAGGCCCTGCTCGCGATCGAGTCCGGCGGCCGGGCCGCCATGGCCGAACTACGCCATGTCATGGGCCTGCTGGCCGGCCCAGGCGGCGAACGCCTCGACGGGCCCGCCGACGGGCTCGAACCCCAACCCGGGCTCAACCAGCTCGACGCCCTGGTGGAACGGGTCCGCGCCGCCGGAGTGCCGGTACGGGTCGCGGTGTCGCCGCCCGGCCCGTTGACGCCCGGGGTCGACCTCGCCGCCTACCGCGTGGTGCAGGAGGCCCTCACCAACACGATCAAGCACGCACCCGGCGCCGCCGCGTACGTGAGCGTCGGCCATGACGGCGACTGGCTGGAGATCGAGGTGAGCGACACCGGAGGGGCGCCGGGCACCGGGCCGCGGACCGGCGACGGCAGGGGACTGATCGGGCTGCGCGAGCGCCTCACCGTCTACGGCGGCACCCTGGAGACCGGACGGACGGCCGAAGGCGGATTCCGGATCAGGGCCCGCCTCCCGTGGAGAACCACGTGAGCGACAGGTTGCGCGCCGTCATCGCCGACGACCAGGCACTGGTACGCACGGGGTTCCGCATGATCCTCACCGCCCACGGCATCGACGTCGCGGCCGAGGCGGCCAACGGGAACGAGGCGGTCGCCGCGGTCCGCCGTACCCGGGCGGACGTCGTCCTCATGGACATCCGGATGCCACAGATGGACGGCCTCGAAGCCACCCGGCGGATCCTCGCGGGCGGGGCCGCCGACACCCGCGTGCTGATCCTGACCACCTACGACCTCGACCACTACGTGTACGCCGCACTCGCCGCCGGGGCCAGCGGGTTCCTGCTCAAGGACGTCTCGCCCGAGCACCTGGTCGCCGCCGTACGCCTGGTGCGCTCCGGCGACGCCCTGCTCGCCCCCACCATCACCCGCCGCCTGGTCGAGCGCTTCGCCCGCCGCGACGACGCGCCCCCCGCCCTGCACCGCGATCTGCACCAGCTGACCCCCCGCGAACTGGACGTGCTACGCCTGCTCGCCACCGGCCTGAGCAACGCCGAACTCGCCCACCGCCTGACCCTCAGCGTGGCCACGGTCAAGACGCACGTCGCCAGCATCCTGTCCAAACTCGACCTGCGCGACCGCGTCCAGGCGGTGGTGGTCGCTTACGAGACCGGGCTGATCTCGCCTGGGGGTGGCGGCTGACCTGGGGTCACGTGGACGCCGTCCTGGCCGCTCCGGCGCGGTTCTCGCCGACGACCACATGATCGTCGATTGGGCCAGCGCGCACTCGCCTCATCGGTCCTTCACCTTGCCCGTTCCACCGCACCAGCGCAGGGCGAACGGGAAAAGCGTCCGTACCGGCTCAATCACAGACACCACCCCCGTGAGCGAAGAAGCCGGAGGATCGTCTGAATGAGGAACCATCGTGATCGACCGCAGGGTCGCGGCCGCGGCGCGGACAGCTGCGGTCGCGCGGTGCGGGCCCGGTGGTGCAGGCGGGTGGTGGATCACCGCCGACAGCGGCGAGGCCGTCACCTAAGGGCCGGAACCGCAACCGGGCCGCGGTCTCCTCCCGGCTCACCTGGTGCGCCACCAAGAAGAGATGGGCCGCCCCGTCGGTCCCCGCCGAGGCCGAACGGCGGCGGGAGAAGACCGACCACACCAGGGCGGTGGCCAAGACCAGGCTGGAACGGCTGCTGTCGCGGCGCGATCTGCCGCTGCGGGACAAGGCGCTGTATCGGATGCGCTACGAGACCGCCGCCCGCGCATCCGAGATCCTCGCCCTCAACATCGAAGACCTCGACCTGGACAACCGGCGGGCCCCGGTCACCGCCAAAGGCGGCGACCTCGAATGGGTGTACTGGGACACCGGCACCGCCCACCTCCTGCCAAGGCTGCTGCGCCTGCCCGACGCCCACCCCGACGGAACCACCCGCACCCGCGGGCCCCTCTTCCTGGCCGAGCGGCGCCCTGTCCCGGTACGCCGCCCCGGGCCCGAGCACATCTGCCCGCACACAGGCCGCCCCCGCCTCGGCTACGACCGCGTCCTCATGGAACAACAGATCGGCCTCGACCCCACCAGCTCCGCCACTCCGCCGCCACCCACCTCGGTGAGGCCAAAGTCCCGCTCCAGCTCATCATGGCCAAGACCCGGCACAAAACCCCCGCACCGCCATGCGCTACACCCAACCAGGAGGCGAAGCCGTCGCCGAGATCACCGCCATCCTCGCCCCACCCCGCCGCACCCAATAACCCATCCCCGCGGCGATGCGCTCTTCTCGGACTCCTCTGCCAGGAGGAAAGCCTGATGCGGGCCTGGGAGGTGTCTGGAGGCTTCGGGCCCAGCCATCATGACCGGTTTCGGTGCGGACCGGTACCGGCATGGCACCGAAACCGAGTAGGGGGATACTCATGACCGGGCATGGGGATCGGGACGATGGTCGAGGGGTCACCTTCTCGACGACATCCCGGAGAGACCGATGAAACGCACACGGCTCGCCCTCGCGGCGGCGGGCGTCCTGCTCGCCACCGCAGTCTCCACTCCCGCCGCCTCGGCAACCTCCGCCTCCGGTGAGGCTCAGGAATTCGCCTGGTTCGAGATCGTCGCCGTACACAGCGGCAAATGCCTGGACGTCGCGCACGCCAACCCCGCCCATGGTGCCAACGTCATCCAGGGCACCTGCAGGGGCGTCGGCGCCACTACCAACCAGCATTGGCGCCTCGAAGGTGTTCCCCATCTCAAGGGCCACGTCCGCGTCATCGCCCGCCACAGCGGTAGATGCCTGGACGTCGCGCACGCCAGCCTCAAGCACGGCGCCAACGTGTTGCAGGGCACCTGTGGAGGGGCAGGCTCCACCACCAATCAGTTCTGGTCCATGCGACCGGTCCAGCCCGGCTTCCTGCAACCCTTCCGGCTGCGCGCCCATCACAGCGGCAAGTGCCTGGATGTCGCCAACGCCAATCTCGCCCATGGCGCCAACGTGGTCCAAGCCACCTGCGCGGGAGCCGGATCCGGCAACAACCAACTCTGGAACCTGCGGCAGGTCGTCTTCCCTCGCTAGGGACCGCGGCGGAAGGCCGACCAGCACTCGCCACACGGCAGCTGTCGAGAGTGTTTCTGAACCCATGCCACGGATCAGGCAGAGCACTGAACCGGTACTGCCGCCTGCCGCTGCCTGATCTCGGCCGGCTTGATCTGGAATCTAGGCCGGGCAGATGTCTTCGTCCGCGATCAGTCCTTCGAGGCCCAGGTCTGGTGTGCCGTCGGTGCCGGCGTTCGCGATTTCGGCGCAGACGGTGGTGATGAGGTCTTTTGTGATCGGGAGGCCGCTCCAGCGTCGTGCCTGCTGGTCTGCTCCGGCTGTCACGATCTGCCTGCCATCGGCCCGGACTGCGACCGCTGAGACAGTCTCGCCGTGGGTGGACACCGACGAACTGATCAGCTGCCCGCTGTGCAGGTCCCAGAGGTGCACCCGGCCGTCGCTGCCCCCGCCGATGAGGATCTCTCCGTAAGGGTGGAAAGCGATGATGTTCACACGGCTCGTGTCGTTCTTGATCATGAAGTTAGCCGGTTCGAACGAGGGGGAGCGCCACATCCTGACGGTCCCGTCCCGGTAGGCGGCGGCCAGGGTGTCGCCTGTCGAGTCGAAGGCGATCGAGGTGGCCGCTGTGCCTCCTGCCAGCTCCGTGACCTTCCTGCCTTCGCTGACGTCCCAGACGGTGACCGGGCCGTGGTCTTGCGACGTGGCCAGCAGGGTTGCGGCCGGATTCAGTGCGGCGCTGCTCAGCGCGCCCCGGCTAGTGGTGTAGCTCCTGCTGTCCGGTGTCCAGTCGGCGGTTTTCCAGAGCCGGGCGACGCCGTCGATTCCGCCGCTCAGCAACGTCTTGCCGTCGGAGCTGAAGGCGAGCGCGTTGACGGCTCTCATTTTGGCCGGATCATGTGTCAGCGGCGGGCGAAGCTGTCGGCGGGTGGCGGTCGCCCAGAGTTGGATGAGGCTTTCGCTGCTGCCTGCGGCGAGGATTCGGCCGTCAGGGGAGAAGGCGAGGGTGTTGATCGCGGCGCCGCGGGCCGAACGAAGCGGCGGGCCCAAAGGCTGCGAGGTGTTTGCGGACCACATCTGGATGTGGCCGGAGGCGCTTGCGGTGGCGATGATCTTTCCGTTGGGACTGAACACCGCAGCCTGCACTGGGCCGTGGTGCATCAGAGGGCGTCCCTCCTCGGTGCCGGTCGGCACCCGCCAGAGCCTGAGTGTGCCGTCGGCCCCGCCGCTGGCGAAGATTCCGGCCGGGCCGAAGGCTGCCGTGGTCACACCGCCGGCGTGTTTCGTGAGGGGAGGTGCGGCCCGCTGGCCGGAATGGGCGTTCCACAGCTCAACCGTGCCGTTGAGCCCGGCGGAGACGAACAGCCCGCTTCCGGGAGCGAAGGCTATGGCGCCGATGCGTGAGCCCTCATGCGCAGGCAAAGGCGCTCCCGCAGGCTGCAGGGTGCCGGGGTGGCGCAAGCGTATGGCGTCTCCGCTGTTGGCACTCGCCAGGACAGCGCCGTCGCCGGAGAACGCCAGCGACATCACCGGTGTGTGTCCTGCCTTGACCGTGATGTGCGGGGGGCGACGACGGTCACGGGAGAGGTCCCACCGGTGAATCGTGCCGTCGCCGTCGCCGCTGACGAGGATCCGGCTCCCCGGCTGGAAGTGCAGCGCGATGACGCCGCCGATGTGACCGTTCAGCGTGATGCCGACACGTTTGCGCATCCGTACGGACCACAGGTGGATCTCAGGGCTGCTGTGCCCCACCGCCAGCAGGTCGCCTTGCGGGGCGAAGGCCAACGCCTTCACGGGAACGGTGGGCTTGCCCAAGGTCGTGATCTGCTGCCTGGACGCCGGGTCCCAAAGCTGGACGAGGCCCTGCTCGCTGCCGGTGGCCAGGATCTTTCCGTCCGGGCTGAACTTGGCTGAGACCAGCATCGACGGCGATGTGATCGGCTCACCGATCGGCAGACGTCGTGCCACGTCCCAGAATCGGAGGGTCAGGTCCCAGCTGGTGGTGACCAGGATCGTTCCATCCGGGCTGAATGCGGCGGACGTCAGCCGGTGGGTGTGGCCGCGCAGGACATCACGCCCGGCACGTGACAGCGCCGACAGCAGCGCGGTGCGCGATCGCGGCCCCTGCTCCAGCCGCCACGCCCCTGCGGCCAGCAGCGATGACATCCGGGGGTCGCTGTCGCCGATCGAGATGCTTTTCTCCGCCGCCCGATCGGCCAGGGCCACGGCGGCGTCGTGGTGTGCCTGTTGGATCCACCTGGCGCCCAGGACCGCAACGGTGAGTACCACCAGGGCCACGGCGGTAGCCGACGTCATGCGCTGGCGGGTGCGGGTGCGGATGCTTGCGTGGAGGAACTCCTTCACCTCGGCACTGAGTTCCGGATAGCGCGGGTCCGACCGCCATTGCCCGATCGACCGGATAACGGCCGCGAGCCGTTTTCCACGGTAGAGATAGGACGTTTCCTTGGTGTTGTTTCTCCAGCCGGCGGCGTCGGTGATCAGATTTCCGTACAGGAGGTGCTGGCTGCGGTCGGTGGCAAACCACGTGCTCATGCGTGCCCACGCCTGCAGGAGGATCTCGTGGGAGACGTGCACGCTATGCAACGCCAGCACGATGAGCCTGGCACGCGCGAATGCCTCCAGCACCCCGTCGACGTCGCTCTCCCGGCCGGTGTTGCCGAGGTAGAACTCGGTGCGGGGCACGGGCCTGGCCGACAGTTTGCCGTCGTCGCCGATGACGACCATGCGGCGAAACACCTGTTCGGCGAGCTGCTGCTGCTCTGCCGGCAGCCGTCTGTACACCTCTTCGGCGCTCTCCTGTACGGCCCGGGCCAGACCGCCGCTCTCCACGTAGCCCCAGCGGGTGAGGCGTCGGCCGTCGCGTTTCCCCCAGGTGCGCCGCATCGCCTCCGACAACAGGGGAAGTGCCCCGTTGTCCAGCCGGTGATCGAGGACCTCGGTGGCGATCGTCTCCGCCAGGGCGGGCTCCAGCTCCAGTCCGGCGACCTTCGCGGGGATGACGGCCGCGGCCCGGAAGTCCTCCGGCCGCATCGGGCTCAGCCAGCAGCAGCCGTTGCGCAGCGCCTCTTTCAGCTCCGGATGCTCCAGGCAGCGGTCGTGATAGTCGGCGCGTACGCCCAGGACGACGAGTGCGACCGGCTCACGGTCGAGGGGGCGGGTGGCCATGGCGTGCAGGGCGCTGATGAACGACGCCCCCTCCTGCCCTGCCTGCCGCCCGGACAGACGGGCGAGGGTAAACACCTGCTCGAACTGGTCGACGACGACCACCATCCGGCCCGGGTCCTGACGTTCGGCGCCCGCATGCCGCACCAAGGCCTCACGGACGAGTCGCGGAGACTGTTGCGGGGCGGCGAGCAGCCTGGCCTCGACACTGCCGGAATCCAGGCCGCCCACCGCCGCGATCCGGACGGCCAGCTCGGCCAGCGGGTGCCGTCCCGGGGCGAAGACCACATGCGGCCACCGGGCAGTGTCCGGGTGCCCGGTGAGGCCTTTGCCCAGGTAGGGCAGCAGGCCTGCTTGCAAGAGCGAGGACTTTCCCACGCCGGAGGCTCCCGTCACCACGACAAGGGAGGGGGCGGTCAGGCGATGTTGGACGAGATCGATCAGCTCCAGCGTGTCGCTTTCCCTGCCGAAGTAGACGTCCGCGCGGCTCTGGTCGTAGGGCTCCAGCCCGGGGTAGGGGCAACGGTCATACCAATGCACCAGGAAGGTGTCCTTGGTCCGCGGACCTGCATTCCCGGCCAGGACGTGAACGCCTGCGGCCAACCTCTTCACGTTCTCGCTCAGCGCCTCCAAGGCGATGCCCTGCGACCGCTGGCGGGTGAGCGCGGCGTTGAGCTCGATCAAAGACGCCTCCATACCGGTCAGGCGGCTGAAGACGCTCTGAACCGCTCGCCGCAGGCCGGTGTCGGTCTGGACGGCTTGGGAGTGCACCTCATCGAGTCTCGCGAATACCGCGGGCAGGTCACGCGCCGCCTCGGCCAGCTGCAGGAGCATCGCCGTCGACTGATCGTCATCGGTCAGCACCGGCTTGAGCAGGTCCCGCAGCACCGTGAGCGCTTCCTGCTCGGTGACCGGCCTCTGATCGCCGCGTCCGTGCCGCAAAACCCTGATCGCGTCCTGGAGGGCGTCGGACAGGAAATTCCCTCCCACCGCGGCGACCACCGTGAGTCCCGCCTCGACCACGCCGGGACCGGCTCCCGCGAGCAGAGCAGCCAAAGGGGCGAACGCGCCCGCCGTGAACGTGACGGCGAGCGCGGCGCCGGTCACTCTCCGAACGGCACCCGGCGGCCGGTCGGGGTCCCCGCCGTGCGGCGTTTCGATCACATCCCGGGCCAGCGGTAGACCTTGACCCAGTCGACGTACATTCGCACCCACTTCGGCGTCGAGGCGTTTCGGCAGGCGACGTACTGGTTGCATCCCGGATCGAGCTGAAGAACGAGTTCCATGGGTTTGGTGGAAGGGATGTACACAGGGTCGGTGACCGTGAGGGTGCGGCGGCCGTCGACCCAGAAGGTGATGCTCCTGGGCAGCCAGTCGACCGCCACCGTGTGCCAGCGGGTGAAGTCCTTGGTCACCAGCCAGTCGCACTTGTTGTCGGCGGCGCCGTTGTGCAGGTAGTGCACGGCTTTGTGACGCTCAGCCTTGTAGATCTCCACCAGGTTGATCTCGCCGCCCGCCGGCCAGAACTTGGGCCCCGGCCACAGCAGCGCGATCGGGGTAAAGCCCGCTCCCTTATCCGCGCGCAGCCGCACCTCCCAGCGCCCGTACATACGGTGGCCTCGCAGGAGGGCGGCGCCACCAGTGTCCTTTCCGTATCGCTTGCCCCCTGTGATCTCCAGAGCCCCGTTTTTGACCTTAACAGCGGACCGGACACGAGGCGGCGTCTCGTTCTTGTAGTCGTAGAGAAACCACCGTTTCTCGTTGACCGATTTTCCGCTGAAGTTCTCCACGACCACGGGCTTTCCCCAGCGGACGGGCTTGGCCGGCGACGGCGCAGGAGTGCAGTGCGATGCCGCGCTCGTGCTGGTGACGGCAGAGGAAGGCGCGGCTGACGCCACCACCGAGCCTGCCAGTGTGAGGGCGATCAGGGTGCCTGGTATGCGCTTGTGAATCATCCCGCCTCTTTACGATTCTGTCGGGGCGAACTGTCATAGCATTTTGGGCTATCCCTAAACCTCGTATCACCTTTCTCTCGGGCCGCCTATTATGCGGCGGACACCGGCCCGGGTCCATGAAATGCCATTCTCGTTATCGAAGGCGTCTGTCTGTTAAATCAAACCCGGCCGCTGATGTCGGAATGTGAATCACATTGTCGTTCTCTGGTCGGATGCGAAACCCGGTGCCGAGCACCCCGAAGACACGCGACACGGCCGTGAAGATGACGTCGACGAGACGGGAGCCAGACGGGGTTTCCGCAGCAGGCCTCCGGGCTACGATCCGGTGCCCAGCACAGGCCGATGTCCGGCGCGGCTTCCGTGATCACCCGCGCCAACCGGCTCCCCGCAAGGTGGGTAAGCAACAGTTCTTGAGTTGAGGGCGCTGAATCCTCCTCACCCTGAACGCGCACTGCCTGCGAACTGCGTCTTCCCCCATCTGCCGGATCGATCACCACACATCGACGTAGCTTCACTCTCGGTGAAGCTTCTGTCACCGGAGTGATGGAGCGGTGGCGCTGCTGAAGTCGGGAGGTGTGGGTTGACGCTGGGAGTCGTACAGGACCTACGCGAGCACCGAGCCCCGGGCAGCGAAGAAGATCTCGTCGCCTTCGAGACCGACGTCCTGGCAGGGTTCGTGCTGGCCCGCGCGTCAGCAGAACTGACCGACAGCACCATCCGCAACGACGCCAATCATCTGGAGCTGATCCGGGACTGGTTCGGCCGGCCGTTGTGGGAGATGCAGCCCGAAGACGGTGACGTCTACTTCGGCAAGGTGCTGCGAGACGCCAAGCCTTCCACCCGCACCGGGCGAGCGGCGGCGCTGACGGTGTTCTTCCGGTTTCTCGAGCTCAGGCACAAGGTTGAACCGCACAACCTCACCGGCCGAGTCGTCGAATGCCCGCTCGATGAGGTCAATCGGCCACGGCTGTCGGTGGATCCGCAGCTGCGCGTCCCACCGACCGTTGAGGAGATCGAGCAGTTGTTCGCCGGCCGGGGCGCGCCCTGTACACACCCACTGGGTCCGCCTCACCTGCCCGCCCGCAGGCTCACCCCGCACTCCCCTGACGACCTACGCCTCGACGACCGGCCTGCCGAGGGCCATGAATGGCGGACTCATCACTCGGCGCGCAGGTGCTCGGTGCTCAGCTGCCCGTCTCGTGCCGCCTGCATGGTGCTCAACCGCCGCACGAACAGAGCGGCGACGATCGCCGCCGGCACGGCCAGAACATGCGCGGCCACACTGGCCCAGGTTCTCAGCCGGAAGTAGTAGGTGAAGACCTCATCGCTGTCGCGAAGGTAGGAGTCCGTCCTGAGCAAGCTGGTCCATTCGGCCCAGAGCAGCGGCCAGGTCGCAAGTGTGAGCAGCCACAGAGCCCACCACACGTGCGGTAGCCAGGCCGGCGCCCTCTTGCGCTCGCCTGCGGGCGGGCTGGAGGCGTGCCAGATGTCGTCGGCGATTTGCTTGGGCAGTACCAGGTTGGCCAGCGGGATCAGCCAGCCGTACACGGCCATGGCGGGCGGGTAGCGGAGCCTTCCGGGCGCGAGCCGCTCGGCGACGGCGCGCACCTGACGGAACCACAGCAGCCACGACAGGACCAGCCCCAGGCCGCAGGCGATCTGCCCCGCCTGCAAGACGGTACCGATCGCCTCGTGCAGGTCGCTCATGTCGCCGAAGGCCGATTCGTCGATGTATCGCCCGGTGTCGTCGAAGATCTTGATCTGGTGAGCAACTGTGGACACCGCCACCAGGGCCAGCCCCGCGAGCAACGAGTACACAGCGATCTCGTAGCCGGTGACAGGAACGCTCGGCGTGCCGCCGCGGCGCCGTCGGCGGCGTTCGTCGACCAGCAGCGGCTGCGGCGGCTCCTGCCGGCCCGTGGTCTCCACCGGCTGTTCCTGCCGCAGACGGCCGGAATCGCCCGGGGCGGGTAGGGCGGTCAGGGCCAGGGTCCGGCGTTCGGCGATCACCCGGGTGAGCTCATCCGGCAGCCACCGGGCCTGCTCAGGACTCTGGCCGGGCGCGGCGAGCGCGGTCAGAAACGCCAGCACCTGCGGCAGGCCGGGCCGGGCGGCGGGATCCTTGGCCAGGCAGGCGGCCACCAGGCCGGCCAGCGGCGCGGGCACGCCGTCCAGGTCGGGCTCGGCGTGCACCACGCGGTAGACGACCGCGTGCGCGGGCCCGGTTCCGAAGGGGCTGCGGCCACTGGACGCGAAGGCGAGGACGCACCCGAGCGAGAACACATCCGAGGGCGGCCCGACCTCTTGGGCGGTGGCCTGTTCCGGTGACATGACGCGGCGGTGCCCAGCACGGTGGAGGTGTGGGTGTGGCTGGTGGCATCCAGGGCCCGGGCGATGCCGAAGTCGATCAGGCGTGGCCCGTCGTCGGAGAGGATGACGTTGGCCGGTTTGAGGTCGCGGTGCACCATCGCGCAGTCGTGCACGGCTGCGAGCCCTTCGGCCAGCCCGGCGCCGAGCACCGCGGCGGACTCCAGCGGGAGCGGCCCGTGCTCGTCGACGGCCTGCTGCAGGGAGGGGCCCGGGATGTAGGCGGTGGCCAGCCACGGCTGCTCTGCGCCGGTGTCGGCGTCCACGACCTGCGCGGTGTAGAAGCCGCCGACCTTCCGGGCGGCGTCCACCTCGGCGGCGAAACGGCGTCGGAAGTCAGCACCGCCCGCAAGTTCCGGGCGGATCAGCTTGACGGCGACCAGGCGCCCGCCGGGGGAGCGGCCCAGGAACACCTGTCCCATCCCGCCCCCGCCGAGCCTGGCGTGCAGGCGGTAGGGGCCGATCTGAGCCGGGTCGCCGTCGTGCAGGGGGTCGGCCATCGCGCCTCTTTCCGGGTGGGTTCGCGCCGGTCGGTGTCGATGATCCCAAACGGGCGCGGGCGCCGGAGGAAGATCGGTCTTTGCCGCCCGCCTGCCCCCCGTTTGACGCAATTCGAGGGAGGGCCTGCGGCGTACGGGTTGCGCACAGGTGAAGAGCGGCCTCGGCCGCTCCGTCACCTCCTCTGTCCTTGTTCGCCTGCTGAACTGCCCATTTTCCGGAGCGCCGATCGTGGCTGCTCCATCAAGCGCACCGGAGCTGCCGGCGCCGGAACGTACGCTCCGGCATCCCCGTTTCTCCTGCACCCACCGCACCAGCCTGTCCTTGTTGTGATGGCACATCCGTCATCACATGCCTGCACTCGTCTATGCCTACTGGCTGCTGAGCCGGCCGCTTGGCGGCAGATTCGCCTGATCGTCGGCGCGATCGGCATCGCGGGTCTGTTTTGGGCGGTTAGTAGTTTCGCCGGGCAGAGCGGTATGGCGTGCGGGCTGGAGGACGCGCGCCGGTTGCACACCTGGCCAGAGGTGGTGATCTATTCCACGCACCCGATCCCGGACCTGCCCGCGGCCGCCGGGCACGACGGCCTGGGGGCAGGTCAGCTACCAGTATCGCTACCGCAGCCTGCGCCTGCTGCTGGGATCTGGTGGCCGACTGTTTCTGGTGCCTCTCACCTGGCGGCCAGGAGACCGTGAAGCGGCCATCTCCACCTTCGTGATTCCGTACGACAGCACTGTTCGGCTGCGACTCCTCCCCATGACCTTCGGCAACGCGCGGTAACCGACCGCGAAGCGACAGGAGTCCGTCGGCAGATTCCTGACGCCAGGAGCCCGCAAGGCGCTGTGCTCTGACGCGGCGGGGTACGCATGGAGTTGGAGCGCATACACCGATACTCATCGTCGAGAAGCTCTCGAACCTGATCAGCGACCGTGCTCCGAAGAGCGCAGGGCGTGCCCTCAACGGGACCCGCTCCTGACCCGCATCAGCGGACGACCTGATCGCAGATCGGCAGCGCCAGGACCCCGCGGATCGGCCCGCTTGGTGATCGCGGCCGTTCTGAAGCATCTTTCCGCGCGAAGGCGTGGGTGGCCGTAGTTCGCCTCGGTGTTTCGCCGGGCGCACTTCGGGCGCGTGTCGCGGGTGTGTCTGGGGCTCGCGTTGGTGGGGCCGAGCCGCCGCCGCTGTGGGGCCGGCTGGGGCTGCGCCAGCAGACGCGCTTTGCGAGGGCAGTGCCCCCTCGGGCACCTGCGCCGCCTGCGGCGCTTCTTCCACCGCCACCACAGTGGCCGTGGTGATGGTCTCCAGCGGCGGGCGACTTCCCTGGCCGGGCTGGCTGCCTGACGCGGCAAGGTGGCAGTACCCGCGCGAGCCGATGTGCCTGCCGAAACGGCGGCCGCTCCTCGAACGGCATGCACACGTAAGGCGCTCAGCTGCAACAACATCGGCAGGGGCGCAGATCGTCACCCCAACACCGGCAACGATCTGCGGCCAGCAGAGCCCTGCCATGACACAAGGCGGCGCATCAGCCGTCACACTCCGAACCGAACAGCGGCATCCGGAGACGCCGGAACACGCTCTTCGTGATTGCTTTCAACAGGCGACACAGCCAGAAGAACATTCCAAATGATCAGGCGAAACGTAGCGATCAAGCACGTGTATCAACAAGAGTCACTTCAGTTACATACGGAACACTCACCGTATGTACGCACATAAGACCCACAAAGGGGCTCCTATCGCCACGATGATCGACATTGCAGACGACCCGATCCGCGTCACCACCGCCGCCACCTGCCCGCCGGGCCGCGTGGGCGCCGCAGCACCGCGATGCGCCAGGGGCGGCACCGGGCCGGCTGTCGATGCCACGGCGGGCGGCGAGGAGAGGGCCGCTTCGGTCAGGAAGGGCCGTCCGGGAGGTGGCCGTTGGTGTGGAGCAGGGTGCGGGCGGCGGCGATGGCCTCGGGGGTGGTGGCGAACACCCGGCCGTCGGCGTCGAGGCGGGCGATCACCCCGAGTGCGCGCAAGGGGCGGTGGTGCTGGTCGCGGATGCCTGAGACGTACACGGTGATGCCGCGCTGCTGCAGTCGGGTGATGGCGTCCTTGAGGACCAGGGCGCCGCTGGCGTCCAGGGTGGTGACGCGTGACATGCGCAAGATCACCACCGAGACGGTGGCGACCTCGGTGAGTTCCAGCAGGAAGCGGTGGGCCGCGGCGAAGACCAGCGGGCCGTCCAGCCGGTACGCGACGATGTGCTCGGCCAGCAGCGCGTGCTCGCGATCGGCGTCGCCGGGCAGGTCGGGCGCCAGCGGCACGCTGTCCAGCCGTACGCTGCGGGCGATGGCGCGCAGGCTCAGCGCCCCGGCCACGACGAGCCCGATGAGCACCGCCTGGACCAGGTCGAGCGCGACGGTCGCGACGGCGGTCAGCACCAGGACCAGCGCGTCGGAGCGGGTCGAGCCCAGCATCGCGCGCAGCGACGAGACCTCGACCATGCGCACGCACGTGGCCAGCAGTACCCCGGCCAGGGCGGCCAGCGGGATGCGGGCGACCAGGCCGGCAGCGGCGAACACCACGGCAGCCAGGATCACGGCGTGCGCGAGGGCGGCCAGCCGGGAGGAGGCGCCCGCGCGGACGTTCACCGCGGTGCGGGCGATCGCACCGGTGGCGGGTATGCCGCCGAACAGCGGCGCGGCCAGGTTGGCCAGGCCTTGGCCGAGGAGCTCGCGGTCGGGGTCGTGCCGGTGACGCGTGCTCATGCCGTCGGCGACCGAGGCCGACAGCAGCGACTCCAGCGCCGCCAGTGCGGCGACCGCCACCGCCGGGGCCAGCAGTCCCGGCACCGCCGCCGGATCGGCGAAGGCGATCGACGGCATCGGCAACGCGGCGGGCAGCTCGCCGATACGCGCGATCGGCAGGCCCGCCATCTCCACGGCCGCGGTGGCCAGCGCGACCGCGATGAGCGAGAACGGCCAGGCGGGCCGTACCCTCGCCCCGGCCAGCATGAGCGCGGCCACCGCCACCGCGACGCCCGGCGCCGCCCACGCCGCCGGGCCCGCCGTGGACAGGAAGTCGGCCGCGGCCAGCCAGGCGGCCACCGTCACCCGGTCGGCCTGCGGTGCGGCCACGCCGAGCGCGGCCGGAACCTGCTGCAGCGCGATCACGCAGGCGATGCCGAGGGTGAAGCCCTCGATCACCGAGGCGGGCACCAGCGCCATGTACCGCCCGGCCCGGGCCAGCGCCAGCAGGACCAGCATGCCGCCCGCCAGCAGGCCCACCATCAGTACGCCCGGGGCGCCGTGGGCGTGCACGATCGGCACCAGCACCACGGTCATGGCCCCGGTCGGGCCGCTCACCTGCAGGGCCGAGCCGCCGAACAGTGCGGCCAGCGCACCCGCCACCACCGCGGTGGCCAGCCCGGCGGCGGCGCCCAGCCCGGAGGAGATACCGAACCCCAGTGCGAGAGGCAGTGCGACGATCGCGACGGTGAGCCCGGCCAGCAGGTCACGCCTGGGGTGGCGGCCCATCGCGGCCAGCTCGGCCCGCGCGGGCAGCAGGGCACGCAGCCGCGAGGGCGCCTGCGGCCGGGCGGCGACCGGCAGGCTCACCGATCCTCGGCCTGGGGCTGCAGCAGCTCGGCCAGCAGCTCGTTCTGACCGGCGAGCAGCTGGGCCAGCAGCTGACGTGCCGCGCGCAGCAACTCGGCGACGTCGCCTTCGGCCAGCTCGTACAGCACGGTGGAGCCCTCGCGGCGGGCGTTGACCAGCCCGGCCCGGCGCAGCACGGCCAGGTGCTGCGACAGGCCCGTCGCCTCCACCTCCTCGATCGCGGCCAGCAGGTCACGGACCGCGGTGGGTCCCTCCTGCAGCAGTTCCAGCACCCGGATCCGCACCGGGTGGCCGAGCTGGCGAAACAGCTCGGCCTTGGCCTGATGGAGCGGGATCGGCATCAGACCTCCCGATCTTCGGCATCGGCGGGCGCGCCGGGGGCGGGAGCCGGGCCGGCGCTGATGGCGATGCCGTGCACGCGGGCCAGACGGAGCAGATCGGCCAGCTCGGCCTCGGCCACCTCGGCGCTTTCTGCGTCGCCCAGCCGTTCGGCGTCGGCGAGCTGGCGCCGCTGCTCGGCCACGCGCCGGCGGATCGCTTCGGTGAACGCATCGTCCATGATCACTGCCCTCGTCCCGGGTGATGAGTTGCGGAGTCAATGTAATGACTGATTACGCATATTCGCAATTCATGGAGTGCGTGAGGCCGGGGGTTCGCGGAGTGTGAGAGCGCGCGTCACCCTTCTCGGCGGCACTCCTGTGGGCCGGGCCAGGCAGGACGTGCGGGTGTTCGCCGGCCAGAGAGCGCCCGGCAATCATCACCTCGATCGCGACGAACCGGTTGCCGACCTCGGCACCGCCGACAGTGGTACGCGCCGGCCACGGGGAGGCGACCAGCATCGGAGCCGAGGCCCCGCACCTGTCCGGCCCGCTGCAGCCCGGCGGGGTGATCACGCGCCGGGCCCGGCCGGTTCGATGGCGGTCGTAGCCGATGCGGGAGACGTGCCGCGAGTGCGGCGGCTGCGGAATCAGACCGCCGGGCGGCGCCCTCTCCTGCCTGGGCTCGGCAGGCGCCGAACAGAGGCGATCGCCGCTCGGCGGGACGGGCGTCCCGCGATCAGATCAACGGGGTCGCAGGGAGGAGTTGCCGCACCGCCCAGCCCGTGCACTACCCCCACCTGCTGCCGCACCACTGGGCCCACTTCCGCGCCCGCAGCTGTTCCATCCTGCGGGCGAGATCACACGCACGCCTCGGGCGTCGCCATCTCGCCGCATCGTCACAGGGTTGGCTTCTCCGACGGCCTCGGCTTGGGCTTCTTCGTCGGCGTCGCTGCCGTCGTCGGCGTAGCACGTGCTCGCCGTCGTCAACTGGGCCGCCAGGTCCTCGTACGGCGCCGCGGCGTTCGGGGCGAGCACCTGGTCGTTGATGACCGTGCCGGTCAGCGGGCCCGCGTGCTTGACGCCGCCGCCCTCGACGACCAGTCGCTGGCCGCTCGCGATGGTGACCGAGCCGCCGGTGGTGAGGAAGTCGGAGCCGTCGGGCGGCGGCACGCGGGAGCCCACGCCCACGACACCGAGGTTGTAGATCGCCGAGACGCCGTCCCGCTTGTCCTGGTCGAAGTCGCCGATCACGACGACCTTGCCCTCGGCCTCGGCGGCGCCATCGCGTACCTGAAAGTGGCCGCCGACATAGATGTTGATCGCCGAGTCGCGACCGGTGAAGTCGCCGTTGTTGAGCGGTGGGAAGGTCGCAGGGCACTCGCTGCCCAGGCACGGCCCGAGTCCGCCGGGCAGCGGATCGGCGCTCACCCTGGAGACGAGCACCACGCACCACGCCGTGGTCCGTCCTACGGCAGCGCGCAGTCGTCCGCCCACCACGCCTCCTCGTCGCATGGCGATCTAGGAGGGCTTGATCGCAGGTGTCCCGCCACGTTCACCGTATGACCCTTCTGCCTTAGCGCAAGCGACGTGGCATTCTCGGGGCGTGTCTGGAGGGAGGTGGCGCCCGTACAGACCTGTCCGGGTTGACCGCGAGTGAGGCCCGCGCGCTGTTCCTGGTGGCCCGGGCAGGCCTCGATCGCCACGCCTGCGGTGAAAGCGGCTCTGCGCAAGCTCGTCCACGCCCTGCCGGAGCCCTTTCTGGGACAGGCCGAGGCGGCGGCGTCGTTGGTCATGGACGAGCAACGATGGGGCGAGCGCCGCCCCCACGCTTCCTCGACGAGTTCCAGGACATGGTGATCCGCGGCCTGCGGGTACGGCTCGGCTACGTCGACGGCAGCGGCGCTGAAACCACGAGAGCGGTGCACCCGCTCGGCATCGTCGCCAAAGGCCCGGCGTGATACCTCGTCGCGGGCACCGAGACCGGCCTGCGGACCTTCCGGATCGACCGCGTGTCATCCGCCGACCCGACCGGCGAGCCGTGTACCGCCCCGAGGGCTTCGACCCCGCCGAGAGCTGGCGCGAGATCTCCGACGAGGTCGACCGCAGGCGCCCCCTCACGATCCAGGCGCTGTGCCCGCCCCACGCGATGAGCCGGCTCCGGATGGTCATGAGCGACCGGCTGGAGGTGGGAGGCGCCACGGCCGACGGCCGCGTCGAGGTCGTGATCCGCGGCTACAACGAGTACGCGCTGGCCGGCGAGCGGAGGTTTTCGTCGACAGCGAGTTCGCGCCGTTGCGCACGGTGGTGCTGGCGCAGAGTGAGGTCTTCATTCCGGTCGATGGCGCCGAGTCCGACGATGCTCGGTTTCTGCCCGACGACTCCTTCGACCTCAATCCCGTCGGCCAGGACATGCGCGACGGCGCTCCCGCGCGCCAGGTCGCGTGGGAGCGCGAGCGCGATGCCTTGCGTGCCGTGCTCGAACGCCACGGCGTACGCGTGCTGCGGCCGCGGACGCTCACCCCGCAGGAGAAGGCGGCGTCCGGGGCCGACGGCTACGCAAACTTCTTCGCCCGCGACCCGTTCTTCACCGTCGGCGGCCAGGTGATCGAGGGCTCGATGCGCTTCCGGCACCGCCGCCACGAGGTTCTCCCGGTCCGAGAGATCATGCGGACCGAGGTGTACCCGGCCGACTGCGGCTACGTCGCCGTCCCCGTGCCCGAGATCCCCGCGCCCGGCGACCCCACGCTCGGCCCGGGGCCGTTTCTGGAGGGCGGCGACGTGCTTGTCCTCGGCCGGCACGTGTTCGTCGGCAGTTCGGGGCTCGCCTCCAACGCGCTCGGCGCCCGCTGGCTCGCCAAGTACCTGGCCCCGTACGGGTACACCGTCGAGCTGGTCCGGCTGCACAAGCGCATCCTGCACCTCGACTGCGCTCTCGGCCTGGTCCGTGACGACCTGCTCGTCGTCTGCGAAGAGGCGCTGCTCGACGGCGTTCCCGAGGTGCTGCGCGACTGGGCACGGGTGCCGGTCGCCTTCGAGGCCGCGATCCGGCTCGCCACCAACGGCCTGCCGCTCTCGCCCGACGCCTACGTGACCGACCCGGCCTTCGCCTTCCTCGGCGAGGGGCTGGAACGGCGTGGGGTGAAGGTCGAGTACGTCGACTTCGCCATCACCCGCTCCCTCGGCGGCTCCTTCCGTTGCAGCACCCAGCCCCTTCTACGCCGATAGAGCGCACGCAGGCGGTGAAGTTCGGGGCGCAGTTCGGCGACCTGGGGGTCGATGCAGTCCTTGATCAGTGCGAAGAGCCACTGCAACGCGGAGAGTGGGCGGTAGCGCGGTGAGGTCGGGCTCGGCCGGTGTTGTCCTGGTGAGCTGGTTCTGAGTTTCCCAGTCACCACATGTGTTGTTTCACGCAACTCGCTGGTGACTTCAGGCTCGTTCACAGGTGTGCTGGACAGATGGGTGACAGCAGACTCCCACCGCTTCCTGACCGAAGATGAGCAGGCGACCTTCCAGGGGTGGGCCGCCCGGCGGACCATGGCGCAGGGCCTGGCCTTACGGGCACGGATCGTCTTGGAGCGCGCGCGGGGTGGCTCCAACCTCGCTATCGCCGCACGGATGGGAATCACCCGCGGCACGGTCACCACATGGTGGGCCGGATTCCTGGCCGCACGACTGGACGGGCTCAGCGACGAGCCCGCCCCGGAGTTCCCGCACCATCACCGATGCCCAGGCCGAGGCCGTGGTCATCGCCCCCCTGGAAACCGCCCCGAAGGGGAGACCCACTGATCCAAACGACAACTCGCCGCCCGCGTTCCGCCGCGCTCAGCATCGCCACCGGTGAGGTCTCGGGCAAGGTCACCGCCCGGCACACCGCCGCAGACTTCCGTGACTTCCTGGCCGGCCCCGGCACTCTGGTACCCGCCGGCCTGGACGTCGTCATCTGCGACAACCTGTCAGCTCACAAGAGGCCGCTCATCCTGCGGTGGATCGTGGCCCATCCCCGCTTCACCCTGCGCCTCACCCCGACCTACTCCTCCTGGATCAACCAGATCGAGCGGTGGTTCGCCGAACTCCAGCGCCGCTGCCTCGACCGCGGCGTGCACTGCTCCACCCAGCAGCTCACCACCACACGCGAAACCTGGGTCAAAGCCCGGAACGGCAGCGCTCGACCGTTCGTCTGGCCGGGTGAGCGATCCCGCCAGACAGCGGGGCGGCGGCTATCCTGGTGGGCATGATCCGGGATACGAGCGGGGGTCGTAAGGTCAGGATCACCATCACGGTTGACCCTGACGTCGTTGAGTACGCCGAGCACCTGGTCGAAACGTGCTCCTAGACCGCCATCGGGTGCCATAGGGGCACGTCGAGCTGGGCAGTGGGCCGATTGTCGTCGTTCGGGTGCGCTGCTTGAATCGGGATCATGGTTCTCGATGAGTTACGCGATCTTCTCAACCGTCACGCCCGGCCCGACCTGGGGACTTCCATCGAGGACGTGCTGATATTCAAGGCTGTGCACCCCCAGCCGCCGACGCCGACCACCTACGGCAAGGTGCTGGCTGTGGTCGCCCAGGGAGTGAAGCGGTTCGCGTTGGGCGACACGCTCTACGAGTACCGGGAGGGCCAGTACCTCGTTGCCTCGGTGGATCTGCCGGTGACCGCCCATTTCGCCCGGGCCAGCCCGGAACTTCCGGGGCTCGGGGTCGGGATGATCCTGCGTCCGGCAGCCGTCGCCGAAGTAGCGTTGCAGGCGGCGTCCGGCGACCTGCCGCAGCTCGGTGACGACGCGCCGGCGGGCCTGGCCGTCAGCACCGCTTCGCCCGAGTTGCTCGACGCGGTTGTGCGCCTGGTCCGCCTGCTCGACCGCCCCCGCGACATCGCCGTGCTCGCGCCCCTCGTCAAACGGGAGATCCTCTGGCGGCTCATCACCGGTGACCAAGGGGCGGCCATCCGCCAGTTCGGCCTGCCCGACAGCAGCCTCAGTCACATCGCGCGCGCTGTTCAGTGGATCCGTGACCACCATGCCCAGCCCTTCCGGGTCGAGGAAGTGGCCAAGCTCGCGGGGATGAGCGTTTCCGCTTTCCACCGGAGCTTTCACGCTGTCACCGCGATGAGCCCGATCCAGTTCCAGAAGCAGATCCGGCTCCAGCAGGCACGCCTTCACCTCGCGGCGGCTCCGGCCGACATCGCGGCCGTCGGCCGCCGTGTGGGCTACGACAGCGCGTCGCAGTTCAGCCGCGAGTACCGCCGTCAGTTCGGCGCGTCCCCCAGTCAGGACGCCCTGCGCCTGCGCGCCACAAGCTGAGTCACTGCCGCAGGACGCGGTCGAGGCGGATGGGCAGCCGCCGCTGTCGTACCCCGGTCGCGTGCCACAGCGCATTGGCGATCGCGGCTGCGGTGCCGACGTTCCCGATCTCGCCGACGCCTTTGACACCCAAGGGCAGGCCGGGTTCGTGGTCGGGCACGAATTCGGCTTCGACGTCGGGAACGTCGGCGTGGGCGGCGATGTGGTAGCCGGCGAAGTCGGGGTTGACGTGTCGTCCCGAGACCGGGTCGCGGACGCCTTCCTCGTGCAGCGCCATGGACAGGCCGCCGATCATTGCTCCGATGACCTGGCTGCGGGCCATGAGCGGGTTGATCACCCGGCCGACGGCGAACATGCCGAGAAGCCGCCGTACCCGCACTTCTCCGGTCTGCGGGTCGGCGGTGACCTCGGCGAAGACGGCGCTGTAGGCGTGGCGCTCTTTGGACGGCAGCTCGCCGAGCAGGCGCGCGGTGTCGACCGTGACCGTGGTGGGGTGGTCCGGGCCGCGCATCTTGGCCGCCGCCTCGGTGATCGCCCATGCCCATGACGCGGTCCCGCGCGAGCCGCCCGCGCTCCACGCGGGGCCGAGGTCGCTGTCGGAGATCTGAAGCCGGATCCTGGCCACGTCCACCTCCAGCGCGTCGGCTGCGATCGCGGTCAGGGCGGTGCGGGCACCTGTGCCCAGGTCGGTGGCGGCGATGAGCACGGTGAAGGTCTCGTCCGGCTCGGCCGTGATGGACGCGGTCGAGGGGAAGGCCCCGGCGCTGAAGGAGGTGGCCGCCAGGCCGGTGCCGATGAGCAGGGATCCTTCGCGGCGTACCCGTGGCCGATGGTCGCGGCCTGCCCAGCCGAACCGGTGAGCGCCTTCGCGCAGGCACCTCACCAGATGGCGGCTGCTGAACGGCAGCCCGGACACGGGACCGACGACGGGCTCGTTGCGCAGCCTGAGTTCGAGCGGATCCATCCTCAGGCGCTCGGCGAGCTCGTCCATGGCCGATTCGAGCGCGAAGGAGCCGGGCGCCGCGCCGGGCGCACGCATGGAGTACGGCGGCAGGATGTCGAGCGGAACCGCCGTGAGCCGGGTGCGGATCGCCGAAGCCGCGTACAGCGTCTTGGTGAGCTCGGTGCAGCCTTCGATGTACTGCGCGAGCGGGGACAGCTCGAACGCGGCCTCATGGTCGATCGCCCGCAGGCGCCCATCCGCGTCGGCTCCGATCCGGATCACCTGCTCGGTGGCCGGCCTCTGCGCGGTGGCCAGAAACACCTGCTCGCGCGTGAGCGTGACGCGCACGGGCCGCCCGAACAGCGTGGCGCCCATCGCGGCCAGGATCAGCTGCGGCCCGCACATGCCCTTGGAGCCGAACCCGCCGCCGACGTGCTCGACGCGGATGCGCACCCGTTCCGCTGGCAGGTGAAACAGGGCGGCCAGGGTGGCCGCGATCTGGTACGGCCCCTGGTCGGAGTCGATGGCCTGCAGGCGATCCTCCTGCCACCAGGCGGTCGCCGAGTGGGGCTCCATGGCGCTGCAGTGCTCCTCGGGTGTGTGGTAGCTCTCCTCGACCACCACCGCCGAGGCCGCCAGCTCGGCCTCGACGTCGCCGACCGCCACCGGTCCGTCGAACAGGGCCGCAGCCGGGCGCCCTGCAGGATGGCCGAGGGAGAACTCCGTGTCGTGGGGGTGCACGTCATAGACCACCGGCAGTGCCTGCGCGGCGGCGCGAGCCTGCTCCAAGGTCTCTCCCACCACGAGTGCGACGGGACGGCCCGCGTGCGGAACCGTGTCATCTTGCAGCAGCTGCAATCCTGCGTCCGGCCCGAAGAAGTGCCCCGCGCCGGGGTTGAGCCGGGGCGCGTTCGTGTGGTCGATCACGCCCAGCACGCCGGGCATCGCACCGACGGCCGCCGCGTCGATGCCGAGGACCCGCCCGCGGCTGATGGTGGACAGGACAACTGCGCCGAAGGCCAGGCCGGGCACCACTTCGTCGGCGGCGTAGCGGGCTGCGCCGCTGACCTTGGCTCGCCCCTCGACGCGAGGTCGCGCGATTCCGACGGCTTTCGGGCTCAAGGCGTCATCGTTCACGAGTGATCTCCTTCAGTACGGCGAAGCGGCCAGATCGGCCAGGACGGCCACGATGAGATTGCGCGCCAGCGTCACCTTGTAGGCGTTGCCGGGCAACGGCTCGGCGGCGGCCAGTTCGGCTTCGGCCGCCGCCCGGAAGCGGTCGGTGGTGGCAGGGCCGCCCAGCAGCATGTGCTCGGCGGTCCTGGCCCGCCAGGGGCGCGAGGCCACCCCGCCGAGAGCGAGCCGCGAGCCGATGATCAGTCCGTCGCGGAGGCTCAGGTCCGCGGCGAGGGACACGGTCGCGAACGCGTAGGAGGCGCGCTCACGTATCTTGCGGTATCGAGAGTGGGGCGAGAGGGCGGACTGCGGTAGCCGCACCGCGGTGATCAGGGCTCCGGGCGGCAACGCCGTCTCCCGATGCGGCGTATCACCGACGGGCAGGTAGAAATCCTCCAGTGGGATCACCCCGGCGCCGTCAAGGCTTTCGTAGTGCACCACCGCGTCGAAGGCGGTCAGCGCGACCGCCATGTCCGACGGGTTGGTCGCCGCGCAGTGCGAGGAGCGGCCGAGGACGGCGTGGTTGTGGTGCGCACCGTCGATCGCCGCGCAACCACTGCCAGGCGTACGTTTGTTGCATGGCTGCGAGCGGTCCGCGAAGAAGGGGCACCGGGTGCGCTGCATCAGGTTGCCCGCGACCGTGGCCATGTTGCGCAGCTGGCCTGACGCGCCCGCCAGCACCGCCCGGCTCAGCGCCGGATACCGGCGCCGCACCTCGGGATGGGCGGCGAGGTCGCTGTTGGTCGTCGTCGCGCCGATCTCCATCCCGCCGCCGGGCAGCGCCCGGATGCTCCCCAGGGGGAGGAAGCGGATGTCCACCAGCCGGGAGGGCGACTCGACCCCGGATTTCATCAGGTCGACGAGATTCGTGCCGCCGGCGAGATAGCGGACGTCGTCGCCGTCGGCGGCCAGCCTGAGCGCCTCGCCGATGTGCGAGGGGCGGCGGTAGGCGAACTCCTTCATCCGGTCTCCTCCAAGATCGCGCGCACGATCGACGGGTAGGCGCCGCAGCGGCACAGGTTGCCGCTCATCCGCTCGCGCACCTCGGCCTCGTCCAACGCCGGGGGCGGGCCGGAGGGGCACAGGTCAGCGGTGACGGCGCTGGGCCAGTCCGCCGCGTGCTCGGCCAGCATCCCGACGGCCGAGCAGAGCTGCCCGGAGGTGCAGTAGCCGCACTGGAACCCGTCCAGGCGCACGAAAGCCTCCTGGATCGGCCGCAGCTCGCCCTCGACGGCGAGCCCCTCGACGGTGGTGACCTCGGCGCCTTCGGCGGCGACCGCGAGCGTCAAGCAGGACAACACCCTCCTGCCGTCCAGCAGCACCGTGCAGGCGCCGCACTGACCGTGGTCGCAGCCCTTCTTCGAACCGGTGTGGCCGGTGTCCTCGCGCAACGCGTCGAGCAGGGTCCGGCGATTGTCGAGGCGCAGCCGGTGTGTCGTGCCGTTGACGCGCAGCGAGATCGCGCTGTAGGAGTCGTCGCTCATGACCTTCCGTTCTCGAGAACGATCAAAGTGATCACGATGGCCACCAGCCCCGCCAGAGCGGCCGGCGGGGGCACATGCACGGCGAGCGGTACGGCGAGCAGGATCGTGCCTGCCGCCCACAGCCGGGTGCGGCGCAGCGTGTGGTGCATGCGCCGTTCGAACAACAGGTGGCCGAGCAGATACAACGCGAAGCCGCCGAAGAGAGCGAGGGCGGAGAAGGCGCCCAGCGGCCGGCCGTCTTCGGCGTGGGCGAGCACGCCCTCCACTCCGAGGGCGGTGAGCAGGATGCCGGCGATGAGCGGCAGGTGCGCGTAGGTGTAGGCCTCCACGGCCAGAGCCAGCCTCGCCTCACGCCGGGTCTGGCCGAGCCGCCGCTCGGCCGCGACGGCCACCTCCTCGAAGTACAGCCACCACAGACACACCGCGACCGCGGCGCCGAGTACGGCGGCCAGCAGCAGTGCCCCGCTCATGGGCCGGTCGGCGGCCCCGACGCCGATCGCCAGGAAGGACTCACCGATGGCCAGGATGACGAACAGGCCATGACGCTCGCTCAGGTGGGCCGGGCTGTGCAGCCGCCACTGCCCGTGCCTGGCGGTGAAGTAGATGCCGACCCAGTCCACCAGCAGGGCGAGGCAGAACACCAGCACCTGCGCCCAGCCCCCGAGCAACGCCCCCGACACCAGCAAGACTGCGCTCGTCACCATGGCCGGCCAAGTGAGCGTGATCTGCCGTCGAAGGCCGCTGTCACCGATCGCGGCCACCGCGAAGACCGCCAGGTGCACCCAGCGGACCAGCAGGACGGCGCACACCAGCACCAAAGGACCGTTCAGGCCGCCCGGCTCGTCGTGCCAGGCCTCGGGAATGGTCAGGCCGACCACGAACATCGCCGTCATCGCGACGACCATCCCCGCTCTCGGCAGCCCCTGGTCGGCCCGCGAGTGGTTGCCCAGCCAGGTGTAGCCGGACCACGTACCCCACAGCAGGGCCAGCACCAGCAGCCCCCGAAGGACGCCATAAGCGCTGTGCTGCTCGGCCATGTAGCCGTTGAGCTGCGTTATCGCGAAAACGTAGACCAGATCGAAGAACAACTCGAACGGCGTCGCACGATGGTTCTCATCGGTGGAGCGGACGGTGGCGCGCCCACGCTTCACCCCCATGACCACACCCCTTCAGATCAAGCGACCGGCGCCGGGACGCGGGGCCTGCGGCAGAAGTAGACGAACGCCGGCGGCACGTTGGCCCACACCGTGCGGCTGACCACGACCTCGTCGAACCGCTCGACGAGGGACCGGCGCAGTTGGCGAGCCTGCGGGGTCCACCGCGTGCAGGAGTACGCGAACGTGGTGAACACACCGTGCGGAGCCAGGACGCCGGTGACGGCATCCAGGAGGTCGTCCTGCAGGAGCGGCGCGAAGGCCGCCCACGGCAGCCCGCTCACGATCACGTCCGGCCGCCCGAGGCCGCGCTCGACCAGCTCCCGGCGCAGGTGACGCGCGTCCGCCACCGCGACATCGACCTGCGGGAAGCGTGCGGCGAGCAGGCCGGCCAATCGCGGGTTGACCTCCACGGCCAGATGGTGCCCGCGGCCGGCCAGCCGCCGCTGGAGGGCACCGGTGAACGCGCCGGTGCCGGGACCGAGCTCGGCGACGAGCGGATCCCCACCGCGCGGGACGGGCAAGGTGATCACGTCGGTCAGCGGTTCACCGCTCGGTGCCACGGCGCCGACGGTGAACGGGGATCGGAGGAACTCATGCAGGAACGCGGCGCGCTCACCGGTGCTCATCGACCGGCCTCTCGCACCCGCAGGGGAGCGTTGCCAGGGGAGGCCGAGGCCAGGAGGCGAGCAAGCCAGTCGCTGCGGGTACGGCGGGCGCCGGCGGAGATACGGGCATGGGGGTAGAGCGCGTCGAAGCCGTGGCAGCCGCCCGCCCAGACGTGCAGCTCCGCCTGCCCGCCGGCCGCCCAGATCCGGGTGGCGTAGGTGACGGCCTCATCGCGGAAGACCTCCGCGCTCCCGACGTCGACGTAGGCGCTCGGCAGCCCGGACAGGTCGTCCGCGATCGCGGGTGCGACATAGGAGGGCACAGCCTGCTCATGCAAAGAGCCGAGAACCGATCGCCAGCCGAACGCGTTCATCTCGCCGGTCCAGACACCGGGGTCGCCGGAGAACTGGTGGCTGGAGACGGTGATGTTGCGATGGTCGAGCATGGGACAGATCAGAACCTGCGCGGCAATGTCGGGACAGCCGCGGTCGCGAGCAAGAAGGGCGAGCCCGGCAGCCAGGCCGCCACCGGCACTGGCCCCTGCGACGACGATTCGCCCCGGGTCGACACCCAGCTCGTCGGCGTGCTCAGCGATCCAGGTCAGGCCCTGGTAGCAGTCTTCGACCAAGGTCGAGCCGGTCGCCTCCGGCGCGAGCCGATACTCCACGGTGGCCACGACGGCACCGAACAGTTCGAGCCATTCCAGGGGGATGTCGATGTTCGAGAACCGATCGCCCATGATCATTCCGCCGCCGTGGATCCAGTAGACACATGGCGCCGCCGCGGACGGCCGAGCGGGGGTGAAGATCGACAGGGGAATCTGGGAGCCGTCCCCGCCAGCCACCATGACCTCGCGCCGATCGATCGCGCCGTCCTTGAGGTGTGGTTGCACCGCCGTCGTGGACAGCCGGCGCATCCGGGCGAGCAGTTCCGGGTCCAACCGGGACACCAGGGGCATGTCCGCGAGCAGTCTGCGCAGCTCGGGATCGAGGTCGGGTCTGGCCGATGGCATGCTGAGCTCCTCTGGTTCAGGTTCAGGTTCAGGTTCAGAAGGCGGCTTTGCCGCCGACCGGCACCGCGTCGGCGTACACGGGTTCGCCGGCGAGCAGCGGCTGAAGGCGGGCCACCAGGGACTGCGCCTGCTGGGTGGCGAAGAACCTCCCGTGCGCCTCCCGGCTGACCCACCCCTCCGTGACGTGCACAACGTCCCCGTTGCCGCAGGATCGGCTGACCAGAAACACCTGGCAGTCCTTGTTCGCCAGCGACGGCGCGTCGAGCAGAAGCTGCACCAGCTCGTCGCCGCGCCCCGGCCTGGCCGTCATCGTCGCGTGAAATCCATGGCCGACCGACATGGACGACCTCCTCACTGTGGTGGACGGTTGGCTTGTCTCACGCTCAACTGTCCGCGCCGGGCAGCAGGCCCCACATCAGTCATTCGACTCCGAGTTCACGACCCGGCCGAAGGCGATCGACCTCCTCACGAGTGGAGTCGCGCCTTCGGAAACCGCTGGCCCGAAACCCACCGGGCCACGCTGGTTAGGTCATTTGACAGATGCCTCGGCGCGACCGCATGGCTCACCATCGAGGACGTGACAAGGCTTCCGAATCCAGAGCAGCTGTCCAATCGCCAGGTCCGCGACCGCGCCCTGTTCGATCTGGAGGACGGGCCGGTGACCCCGTCGAACCGTGCCGAGCCGACGGCCACCGCGCGGCTGCTCAACGTGCTGCTGGCGAGTCTGATCGTGTCCTCATTGCAGCACGAGCAACACGCCGGCCTCGTCCGTGCGCCATCCCATCGGCCCGTCCGCGAGTTCCTCCATGCCTGCGCCGACCAGGACCGTGCGGGGGTCAGACTGCTCGCGGCACGCATCTTGCAGCTCGGGTTCGCCGCCGACCACGACCCGCAGCACCTGAGCACCCGCTCACGCGTCACCTTCAAGGCTTTCCCCGACGGGGACCTCGCCGGCCTCACCACGCAGGACCTCGTCACGACGCGAATCCTCGTGCAGACCCTGCAGGAGGCCGTCCGCTGGGTGAACGACAAAGATCCGACCACCCGGCGACTGCTGCAACGGCTGCTGGAGGAGAAGGAGAACCACGCTGACGCTTTCAGCGCCCAGGTGGCTGCCGCTCGTCGGGATACGACGACAACGCGTCCCTGAGCCCCGCACGAGAGGTGACTCCCAGTTTGGGAAAGATCCGGTACAGATGCGCGCCGACCGTCCGGTGCGACAGGTAGAGGCGTTCGGCGATCTGCTTGTTGCTCAGGCCGCCGGCTGCCAGGTGCGCGATCTGAGCCTCCTGCGCGGTCAAGGTGGCCGGACCACCCGACGGCTCGTCGACCTGCCGCAAACCAGCCGCACCCAGCTCCTTGCGGGTACGCGCCAGCCACGGTTCGGCACCCATGGCGGCGAACCCGTCGCAGGCCAGGAAGAGGTGCCGACGGGCCTGCGACGTCGATCGGTCGCGGCGCAGCTTCTCGCCGAGCGCGAGCCGTACGCGCGAGGTGTCGAACAACCACCGCTCGCTCGCAGGACTGGCCAAGACAGCCTCCAGCCGCGCCGTCGCGCCGTCGCCGTCGAGAACGAGAGCTTCCGCACCCGCCTGCAGCAGCGCCATCCTGCTCGACAACGCAGCCACGCCGGCAGCCCGCATGGCCTCCACATGCGCTCGTGCCTCGGCCGTTCGTCCGACACGCATCGCAGCCTCGACCAGGTCGAACATGACCCAGGTGCAGTGGGGGGCATGCGAGGCCAGAACACCGGGTGGGCTCATCGCGGCGGCATGCCTGAAGGCCTCGTCGTAGTCACCCCGGCCCAGCGCGGCCAGGCAGCGTGGATGGTGCGCGAACAACGCCGCCGCCGACACCCCGCGCGGCAGCGCCCAGTGCGTGATCTCGCCGGCCAATGCGTACGCCTCGTCGAAACGACCCCGGCCTGCGGCGATGAGTGCACGGTTGTAGAGGAAGTACCACTCGAAGAAGGAGAAACCGCTGGAGTCGCAGACCCGACTCCCCTCCAGCGCGAGTTCCTCGGCCTCGCTCCACCTGCCGACGAGGTAGTCGTCCAGGCACAGGTGCATCAGAGCGCCAAGATGACGGCGAGGGGCTCCGCCCGCCCGCCCTTGCTGAACCAGGCGCCATGAGGATTCGCGGCAATCCGGCAACCGGTCCAGATAGACCGAGGCCGTCCCGATCCGCATGATGCGCGTGGGATCCTCCTCCTCGGCGAGAGTGCGCAAGATCTCGTCGATCTCCGCCAGGGCCGAAGCCCCGGTGCGTACCGGGTCGGGAAATGTCCTGCTCACCAGGGCGAGCAGGTCGGGCGGCGCCGGCTTCAGCCTGCCCAGCGCCCGGTAGAACGGCTCCCAGTACGCCGGATCGTTGCTGTACCAGCACAACAACAGCAGGGTGTGCATGGCTTCGATCAGGGCGGGATTGTCGGCGAGGAAGCCGTGGTCACCGGTCTCGATGGCACCCACCAGGAGGCGGTGCGCGATGTTCACATCGCCGTCCCCGTTGAGCATCAGGAACGCGGCCGCGTTGGCGGCCGGCAGGGACCCCGCCGAACCGGGATCCGAGCGACGTGCGTCCGACAGAAGCGAGCGGGCGTCCGTTGCGGCACCCCCGGCCTCGGCACCGATGTAGGCGGCCTCGGCGAGCCGCCGACCACGGCTCGCACTGGTCGAACTGAGTTCGGCGGCGCGGATCAGAGCCGCGAGCGCGGCGAAGGCGTCCCCGCGGAGCATGACGCGGTGCGCGCACTCCTCCAGCAGCTGAGCCACCGCCTCGTCCGGGCCGGTAGCGGCTGTGGCGAGGTGCCACACCCGTCGTTCCTGATCGTCATCCAGCGCCCCGGCCAGAGCAAGATGCGCACCCCGTCGTTCCTCGTGGGTCGACATCGCGACAACAGCCGACCGGATCAACGGATGCCTGAACGCGATCCGCGCCGTGGCGTCGTCCACACGCACCAGCTGAGCCCGCTCGGCCGGGGCCAGGTCGGCCAGGCCGTCCCCGGACCCCGCAGCCGCCCTGATCACCGTGATGTCGCCACTGCCCTCGAACGTGGCCAGCAAGAGCAGCAACCGGGTCCGCTCCGGCAGATCAGCCATCCGCGTGGCGAACATCGCCTGAAGCCGGTCACTGAGCGGAACCACCTCAAGGTGGGGCATCGGGTGGTGTGCGGCACCCAGCAACGTGGACGGCAGCTCGGTCAGCGCAAGCGGATTGCCTTGGGCCAAATCCAGCAGCCGCCGCCGCACGCGCGGCGGCATCTCCGGGAAAGCGGCGTCGACCAGCTGCCCGGAAGCGGCCTGCCCCAGCGGCCGGACTGTCATCTCGGTCAGCCCCCGTGGGTCCAGGAAGCTCGACGAGCCCGTTCGGGCCGACACCAGCAGCCCAGCCCGAGTATCGGCCAGGCGGCGGGCGACGAAGCCCAGGACGACGGCGCTGGCCCGATCGATCCAATGCACATCATCCACCAGCAGCACGAGCGGAGTGTCGGCTGCCACCGCCTTGACGAGCAGGAGCGTCGCGTTGCACACCAGCAGCGCATCCGTCGGCGCCCCCACTCCGAATCCGAGCGCCACCGACAGAGCCTCCCGCAGACCGGGCGGGAGACGTCCGACGTCGTCGTTGAGCGGTAGGAGCAACTGGTTGAGGCAGGAGTAGCCGACCTCCGCCTCGAACTCCGACCCTGACGCCCGCAGCACGCGCATGCCCGCCGTGACGGCGAGCTCCGCAGCAGCGGCCATGAGGGCGGATTTGCCCACCCCCGGCTCGCCCCAGAGCAACCGCACGTCGCCGCGCCGCCTGGCACTGTCGAGGAACCCGGCGAGCTGGTCGAGCTCGGCACGACGTCCGAAAAGGTCACCGCCGCCCACAGGCACCCCACAGCATCGGCCAGGTCCAACCCGCCCGACGCGACCGACCGCACCAGAGCGGCTGTGGCGTGAGGCGTCGTGAGCATATCCACGACGCCACACACATGGCAGGGCCTGCGGGCACTGGCCAGGCGAAAGAGCAGGATCGGGCAACAAACAGCGACAATCACACAAACCGCAGCCCGCGATCGAGGGCACCGAACGCCCGAACGTGTTCTCGGTCACCCGATGATCATCATCGCCGGACCAGGTATGCGCCCATGAACGAGAGCATGACCGCGCCCCTGCGGCACAACCCGCAGGGGGACACGACAGCCCTGCTGACCAGGCCTCTACAGGCCCGAGATAGCTACGGGCGCCGGTCGGGGTGGCCATCGCGCACACCGCCGCATTCATCGCGCGCTCCGCGATGGGCGGCGTCGGCCGGGTAGCGGCCGGCGATCAGCTGCGCGCCGCGCAGCAGGGCGGCGCCCTCGCCCAGCGCGAGCGCGGGGGTGGCGCCGACCTTGCTGATCTCAGGGCGTTCCACGCACGTCGACGGGCCGTGGCCGATCATCCGACGGCGGGCGGCGTAGCCGTAGCAGGACTTCAGCGTGGAGGTATGCCGGCCACGGCCGCGGCATCTGCGCGCCGGGCTCGCCGTACGCTGGGAGATCTGCCCCGGCTGCGCCCCAGCCCATGGTGGCGTGGGTTGCCGCCGGGCGGTATCACCACGGCGGGCACCAGGGTGAGATCCTCGCCGGTCGGTTGGTCCGCGCTCATGTTCCTGTCTCGCCTTCGCCCGCTGCGGTGAGGGAACCTCGGTGCTGGTGCGGCAGCCGGGCGGCTGCCTGCGAGCCGGCGGGGACAGCGGCTGCCCGCGCGAGCGGGTCCAGCCGCCAGCGACAGCAGGGCGCACCAGGGGTGCAGGCCCTCAGCCGTGACGAACTCGCTCTCGGTGTATTGGCGTACAAGCGCATGAATCGTCGCCACACCTCCGCCTCACCCCTGAACGGCGGCTGGCGCTGTGGGCCGTTTCCCGTCCCGGCATTGCGACATTTGGCCTCGATGGTGAGAGAAACTGCACCGGAGCCGAGGATGGAGTCCATCACAAGATCGAGCACCTTCCACGCCGCGCCGAACAGCATGGGGGTCACACACGCAGGCTGATTCATACACCACGTCCGTGGACATGACCCCCGCTGCTCGCAGTTGGTGGCGTCGGCGGTGTCTCGATCGATTAACGGCCCGAATTGTCCCACTGTAGGGCAGAAGCGGCTTGATAAACCCACAATCGTCATCCGTCAGATCACCGCGCACCAGGGCCTCTTTCCGCAGGAGCTTCTCTCGAACCGACTCATGATCCGCACCAAGAAAACGCCTAAACGCGACATTTCATTTCCCGTCGGCGAATGGTCTCAGGCAAATGCGCGTTTGACGGCAACTATCGCGGGCGCCCATCCGAAGTTAACTGTCGGCGAGGGAAACCAGGGGAGAGAATGAGGGACGGTATCGGAGCCGAGGCTCGGCTGTCTGACGCAATGCGGCGATCCTACGTACGCGAAGCCTTCGACACAGTCTCGTTGGCACACTCGCCTGACTGTGACTCCGGCTCCGTAACCAAGCCGAGGACCAATGACAGCCCGGCCCGAAGCGCGAGGCCGGGGCAGGTCGCCATCCGGCCGACATACAGCCGAGGAGGTACCAGCCAATCGGTGAACCGTATGGATATCCCCATCTGCAGTTCTGCGTATTCGAAGGAGAGGGCAGTGCGATGAGAAGCGTGCTTCGTACCAAAAGCTCCTCAGTCGTCGGGCCTCGTGCTGGACGACTGGCCGTGGCGTCGACATTCATGGACCCCGAGCGCGGAATGGTGGAATGCCGTGCTGAGGCTCTGCTGACCACAGAGCTCTGTGAATCGGGCATAGCGGTCGAGGCCGGTCCCATTCTCACCGGCAGCAGGTACTCGGAGAACAACGGCATTCTGTTCAGCTCATCGTGGGTGGACCGCGAGGGCAGGGTGGGCGGACTCGGGGTGGCCGCTCACGCACAAGACTCGGCAGGCCTGGAACTGGCTCGCCGCGCGCTGATGCGATGGACCGACGCCCTGCGTAGTCGCCGACTTCTGGTCGCGGATGTGCCTGCATCGTGCTGGGGCAGCCGACGTTTTCTCGGCATGGCCGCACAACAGGTCTCGACCGCGAACCCGGCGTGGGTGATAGGCCGACCCGTGCTCTCGCCGGACGAGCTGGCCACTCTCGAGGAATCGGGCCTGCAGGTGACAGCAGACCTGGACACGGTGCCCGACGGGGCGCGGCTGCTCTTCCCCGCGCACGGCACACCTCTGTCCGTGCGAGCGGAGGCCGTCGCCCGAGGGCTGGAGATCGTTGACGGGACCTGCCCCTTGCTGGGCGAGGCGCAGATGGATGCGATGTCGTACGCCGCCCAGCGGAGAACCGTGGTGATCATCGGGCGCCCTGGCAGCGCCGCCGCACCGACTCTCGCAGGACACGCCGGCCCGGACTCGGTCGCCATCGCGTCTCCAGCCGACGTCGAGAAGCTGAGCAGTACGATCGATCCACAACAGGTGTCCTTCGTGGTGAACCCCGCCGTTCCGGCGGATGACGCGCTACAGGTCGTGACCGCACTACGGGCTCGATTTCCTCAGCTACGCGGACATCACTTCAACGTCCTCTGCGAGGCGGCAAGTGATCGTGCGCACAGCATCTTCGCGACTGCGGCTGCCAGTGAGCTGACCCTGGTCCTGTGCGGTGCGGGCGATGACGACGACACCGAAACCGTGGTGCGCGCCTGCGGGCCGGACGCGCTCGTGCACCGCGTCACCCGGCGCGAGGACCTGGCACGCGCCAATCTGGCGAATGTGACCACGGTCGGGCTGGCTGTCGCCCGATCCGCCCGCCCGTCTCTCCTGGCGGAGGTCACGCGGGCACTGTCGGGACTCGGCCCGCTGTCAGCACGTCTGCGGACCCAGTTCACCCGCCCCACTTGGCCGGCCGACGAGGTGGGCACCGTCGGAGCTGTCACTCGGGCGAGCAGGGAAGCCGCAGGACGGGTCGCGGATCCCGGGTCCGGGCCAGCAGGGTTTGAGCGGCCGGGTGGTTACCGAAGGGATTGAGCTGCGACCTCATGGCCCTCGCCGCAGCGGTGACACGCCCCGAACACAGGTGCGGGTACTCATCGGCGAAGGCGTTCCAGGTGTCGACCGCCGCCTCAAGATGGCCAAGTCCCAGTTGGAGTTCGGCCAGCCGGGCGAGTAGCAGGGTACGAGCCCGTCGATCGCGTGGCGCGCGTAGCCGGATCGATGTGCGCAACGCGGCGATCGCCCCCTGCCGATCTCCGAGTATCGCAAGGACGGCGGCTTCCTGGTGAGCGAGGGCAGCGCTGTTGTAGTCGCCTATCAGCGCTCCGGGGCGTGCCTCTCCCGGTGCCTGTGACGTGGCACGCTCGACACAGCGCTCGGCGAGCCGCAACGCAGAGAGCGCTTCGGCGCGGGCGCCGGTGGCGGCCTTCGCCACCGCCACCTGACCGACGAGAAACCCCTGCCGTAGTTGCGGCACCTTGCGCTGTCCGACCGAAGCGGACGCCTCGGCGAGGTGTGCGGCATGCCCATGGTGCCCGAGAGCGCGAGCCTGGACCGACATGCCCCGCAGGACGACCGCGTAGTCGGCTTCGCTGCGGGTCTCGGCGGCCAAGGTCAGCGCGATCCTGTAGTAGTGCTGGGCGAGGTCGTGCGCCTGATCGTCGAAGCACATGAAAGCGCACCGGTAAGCCAACGTGGTGGCGACCGAGCGCATGCGCGTCTGCAGACCGGCGCCACCCGTTCCGCGCAGGCCGGGGGCCACGACGTGGGCCAGGTAGCCTGCGAGGGCGGTCCGGGAGTGGCCGCCGCCGAAGATCAGATCGGTGTCGGTGAAGACGGCCGCCAGCTTCTCGGCCGCACCGATCTGCTCCGCTGTCAGTCGCTGCGCCCCTTCCCACGACGTGTGCGGCGAGCGGGTGTCACATACTTCGTCCCAGGTTGGGAGCTCCAGCAAAGCCAGCCTGTAGACGCCGCCGGTCATGAGTCGGCTGCGCCCTTCATCCTCCAGCTGCTGCAGTTCCTCGAACACATCGGGCAGTCCACCATCGACCCGTTCCCCGCCCAGAGCCATGTTCGTGCTACCGCTCCTGGAGCGAGTCCGAGGAGTCAGGCCGGTATCAGCCACCGTCACATGACGCCCGAGGCGCCGACTCAGTGCCTCGGCCACCAAAGCGGGAATCGGAGGGCGTGGCCGCCGTCCCGCGACCCACATCGACACGGCCCTGCGGTCCAGCCGGAGCGCCGGACCCGACTCCGCAGCCACCCTGTTGACGGCTCGGGCCAGCGCCTCCCCGCTCCATGCGGCTTCGTCGAGCAATTCAATGAGAAAACGATTCAGTACGGCCTGCCGACTCATCGCATCGCTTTCCGGCCCGCCTCTCACACAGGCCTCAACCACGGGCGCATTGATATGTCCTGTTATGACACATTCGCCAACGCGTGTCGAGATCGTTCTCCTAAGGCCTTTAAGGGGGACATGCGACCAAACGTGACACCATTTTCGCGAACTGCCGTCGACTCCCGGAGTCCTTTGTGCTGATCCGTCTCCTGGTTCACCACCGAAGACCTCGGCACCAAGGCCCGGCGCCACCGCGCCGACAGCTCCATCGCCCGCACCCTTGCCCGGATCATCTGCTGCGACCTCATCCCGCTGATACCCACCTCAGATCAAGCGCCAGCCTGCCGGCCTGACCCATCCCGCGGTCTCTTCCGGTCTCGAGGTACGCAGCGTCTCCGCGTTGTTTCTGTGCCCAGTCGGTCAGATGGTCCGGCTGTACCTCGGCGGGGCAGGGGCTTGCTCCTCTCAAGAGATCAAGCCTCCACCGAAGCCGGGGCGGTTCAGGTCGAACCGACAAGAATCCCCGCGGCCGACAAGCAAGTCACGCTACTTGTCTGTCAACCATCTCTTAGGCCGCACCTGTCAAATAGGCCGGTAAGCGTGACACGGCGGCAAAGGCGACACGGTCGCGGCGGCCAATGCTTGGCACGGATACCGCCGCCGTCACACAGTGAGGGCATGGCTCCTCCCCGCGGGTTCGAGTCCGCCCTATCGCACCTGGAGCGGTTGCCGAGGTCTTCGGCCACCGCCCCCGGACTTCGTTGGAATAGATTCGGAAATCAGCGCCCGGATCTTGCTCCGATATGTGCGACGGCATTCCCTTGCCCTGCACGCGGCGATTCCGGCTACGACTCCAAGCTGCAAGAGAGGCGACACCACGTTGGGTCTCGACCCAATTGTGGACTCCTTTCTTGCATGCAACCCAATTCTCTTGCCATCGAAATGTCAACTAGACGGGCAAGCGCACGGCACACCCACAGGACAAATCGAGGTGAAAGCAGCAATGATCGTCGAGGAATGCACATTCGATCACGGCCTGGCCAAGTACATACCCGCTGTCGCGGCTGGCGAGGTTGCGGCCGTCCGCGTGTCGGGAGTATTGGACCCCGATGAAGCGGGGCGCGTCGCTCGGAAGCTTCAGACACTCGGAGACAAGAGCACGTACCGTAACTTCTCGCACATGGAAACAATCGGTCTCAGCTATTTCGAGGCGGTCAATCCGGAACGCGAGGACTACTACTTCTCAAACGCGAACCGCGTCATGGAAAGTCTGCGTGACGTTTTCGCGCCGTCGCCACTGCCGATTGACGTCGTTCGCGCCACCCTCGACGAATCGTGGCCTGCCGGACTGACGACGCTTCGGCACCCGTCGGGAAGGCCGATGCGGCCGTGTCTCGCGAGAACTATCGTCGACGGCTCCGAACTCGCCCCCCACGTCGACCGCTGTGACTGGTACAGCCACGCATCATTTGAGCTTCCTTATGCTCAAATGTCAGGGAATGTCTACCTGTCGGTCGGCGACAGCGGCGGTGAGCTGCTGGTGTGGAACTCTCAGCCGGACCAGCCTGCCCATCCGGAAGTCTGCGAGTGCAGTGTCGAGGACAAGGCGTCGTGCCAGCCCGATCTGATACTCAGCCCGAGGCCGGGCGAGATGATCCTCATCAACTCGCGCTTCACGCACGCCGTCAACAGAGTCGAGGGACTGAGAAGCACCATCTCATTCTTCCTCGTCCTCCAAACTCAGGACGGCCCGCTGCAGATGTACCACTGAAGCGTTCACGCACCCCGCCCGTCGATTCGATGTGGTCGCATGATGCGACCCGTGAGGGAGAGCAGACGATGAGCGTTCAATACGACACCATCGGAGATGAGTACGGCAAGTACGCGGCCATTTCCACGCACCGGCGTGCCGACAGCTACACGATCTTCCGGAGCGCAGGCCGCCTCGACGGCAAGGACGTTCTGGACCTTGCCTGCGGCCAGGGGCACTACACGAGGCAAATCAAGCAACGAAACGCGAACAGGGTGATCGGGGTGGATATTTCGCCGGAAATGATCCGCCTGGCCCGTCTCACAGAGGAAGACGAGGGGAGCGGCCTCGAATACATCGTCGGCGACTGCACCGAGATCCTGGATGTCGGCGAATTCGACGTCGTCACCGCGGTCTTCCTTTTCAACTACGCGAGGAGCAGGGACGATCTTCTGGCCATGTTCAAGGTGGCGCATCACCATCTGGTGCCGGGTGGCCGCCTGATCGCACAGACCGTCAACCCCGACTATTCTCTGAAATCAGGGAACTTCGCGAGATACGGAGTAGAAGTCCTGTCCGACGGACCCGCGGAAGACGGTCGCGATTGCGAGGCCCTGTTCCTGGCGACGCCGCCGGCAAGATTCAACTATTTCAGGTGGAGCAAGGACACCTACGAATGGGCCATGGAACAGGCTGGATTCAAGACGTTCTCATGGCAGCCAACAGAGGTTTCACCCGAGGATCTCGACCGCCACGGTACGGATTACTGGCGTGATTTCCGCGAGAACTGCCTGACCATCGGGTTGCACTGCACAAAATAGACCAGTGCCGTGCTGCGTTTATCGGAATCCGGCCGAGGAGACTCCACGGACCCGCCGCCTGCCCCCTAGCAAACGGCCGGCGCCCCCCCCGACCTCGTAGAGGTCGAGCGCACGGAGTCCGGGAGAAACCGTGGAAGGTATCAGGCCGGACGTTCGGCGCGATCGGAGTGGTCGAGGCGCCGTCGGCCACGTCATCGCTGAGGACGTGGGTGCGAACCCACAGAGGATAGGCGCCGTGTGGTGACCAGCGCATCTGTCGCTTGTTGACCATGTGGCGGTCGATGACGTGGTGACGGCGGCCGCTGCGGCGATGGCCTCGCCGCAGCGGCTGGGGATCTGCTCGCCATCGCGGTCGATGGAGTGCGGAGCTCGCGGCGGCGACGAGTTGTGGCAGGTTATCGAGCCCGGCTGCCCAAGCATCCGCGGAGGCTTCGGCAGCCGGGCTGGGTTGAGTCCGAGACGCAGGGACCGTGGGCATGACCTCTCTGACCGAAGTTCAGCGTCTGTTGGACCGGGTGGCCGGTGACCCGGAGGGACATCTGCGAGCCAACACACTGATCCCAGCCATCATCGATGGCCGTGCGGGACAGGAGGAGATGAGCCGGATCGCACTCGGCGAGATCCACGTGCACGAGACCGAGGCTGCTGCCTTCGCTCGGTTGCGTCCACGGAAGTGGTGTACGAGTTTGACCTGGTCACAAGCATGGCAGCCGTGAAATGAGAACGGCCGTCGCGTGCTCCTTCAAGTGCGAACCAGAAGGAGATCGAAACGATGCCCGTGCACGACAGTGTGGACCCAGCAGCCTGGCTGGCGCAGCAGATCCAGACCCAGGATCCGGATCTGTTGCGATCCATGGTGAAGACCATGTCCGTAGCCGACACCCGCTGCGGCGTCGGCTACGGACAGCGCAGCGACGAGCGCACCAACTCCGCAACGGCTACCGTGCCCGCGAGTGGGACACCCGCGCCGGCACCATCGAACTGGCCATCCCAAAACTGCGCTCGGGCTCCTATTTCCCCGACTGGCTGCTGGAAACGCCGTCGGCGCGCCGAACAAGCCCTGATCAGCGTCGTGGCCACCAGCTACCTGCTCGGGGCCTCCACCCGCCGCGTCGATCGGCTGGTCGAGCAACTCGGCATCACCGGCATCTCCAAAAGCCAGGTCTCGACGATGACAAAGACTCTCGACATCCAGGTGGAGGCCTTCCGCACCCGTGCTCTGGACAGCGGCCCCTACACCTTTCTCCGGCTGGACGCCCTGACCCAGAAGGTGCGCGAGGGCGGCCGGATCATCAACATGCATGTCCTGGTCGCCACCGCGGTCAACGCAGGCGGCCAGCGCGAGACCCTCGGCCTGGAGATCGCCTCACGTGAGGACGGCGCCGGCTGGCCGGCGTTCCTGCGCAGCCTGGTGGCCCGTGGCCTGTCCGGTGTGCAGCCGGTCGTCTCCGACGCCCACGCCGGGCTCGTCGACGCCGTCGGCGCCTGCCTGCCAGGCGCGTCCTGGCAACGCTGCCGCACCCACTGAAGCTGGGGTATCGGTAAGAGTCGTGCAACCAGGTACACCCGTTTGAGTTCGCCCAGATCAGCGGTGCCCTATTGATCGGTGGGGAGGCGTCCGACGGCGTCTTCGAGGTCGGCGTGGGTGGGCAGGGTGTACCGGCGGGTGGTGTCGAGGCGGGCGTGGCCGAGTAGTTCGGCGACGACGACGATGTCGACGCCCGCGCGCAGCAGGTTGGTGGCGAGGGTGTGCCGGAGGATATGGGCGGATAGGGCGAGGGCGCCGGCGTCGTCGAGGATGTCGGCGTCGGTGGCGAGTTCGTCGACGAGCTGGTCGACGGCCCGGGCCGACAGGCGTCCGCCGCGGCGGTTGAGGAGCAGGGCGGGGTTGTCGGCCGCGCCGGGCCAGGACGCGCGCTCGGTGCGCCACTCGGTGACCGAGGCGCGGGCGGTGCCGTCCAGCAGCGGGATCTCGCGGGAGGTCTCACCCTTGCCAGAGCGGACGATGACCTTGCCCTTGCGGGCCGAGAGCGGGACGTCGTTGTCATCCAGGGCGACGAGCTCGGCGATTCGGACGCCGGAGTAGAACAGCAGCCGGCCGATCGCGCGGTCGCGGGCGAGGGGGCGGCGTTCGACGGCGCGCAAGTACCGCTTCTGCTGGCGGGCGTCCAGGGCGCGGGGCGCGAGTTTGGGCGCGTCGTCGCGGCGGACGATCGCGGGGCCGAGCCCGAGCTGAGAGAAGAAGTGGTCCAGCGCGGTGAGGTGGGCGTTCACGGTGTTCGACGCCCGATGCAGGACGGTCTTCATGTGGGTCTTGTAGTCACGGACGGCGAAGTCGCGGTCGTGGGCGTCGGTGAGAGGGTCGCCGTCCAGACCGCTCGCGTCGAGCCAGGCGAGGAAGGTTCGCACCCGGGAGTCGTAGGCGCGTCGGGTGTCGCCATCCAGCGGGGCGCGTTCGAGTGCTGCGGCATAGGCGGCGTGGATCGTGGTGAACGCCTCGGGTACCGCTTGGTGTTGCCGCCCCACATTGCCCTCGCAATATCAGAAGTGATTTCGCTGGGCTAAGCGTAGCCCAGTGCCGCGATATCAGAAGCTGGCCCCGTGTATGGCTTCTGATATTGAGTAATATCAGAAGCACGAAGCCGACCCCGATCCCGAGCGGAGATCGTGATGGAGTCTTCAGCGGTGCGAATGCTTCGCATGATCAAGAAGCACAACCCTTACGCCGGCCTCGGGGAGCAATGGAACAGTGGTTGGCGTTAAGCATTGACCGACGTCATGGACGCCGTTGACGGCGGGCGTTCCCGCCGGTTACCCGTGCTTGTCCGGTTCGGCGTCGGCGAAGGCGCGGTATCCGCCGAGATCTCGGGCTGGGCGAGGACGTCGCCGCGGTGTACGACTCGGACCGGACCCGGGGCCATCATCGGATGCTGATCCGCCGACGTAGCGAGGTCGTGTCGGACATTCAGCAAGACCGCCGTCGTCATCACCGCGAAGTCCGCCGGGCGCAAGGTCTTCGGCCTCGCCACCGCAGGCGTCCGTCCCGTTGCGCGTCAGTCCGACAGCCAGTGCAGCTCGTGCGCCAGGGTTTTGGCGACGGCACGGATGCGGCGGTGAAGCGGCGACTGCTCGCGTGGGAGGACCAGGTGAATCGTCAGGCTGGGCGCGCCCCGCAGCGGTCGCCAGGTGAGACCGGCCGGTTGTGCCGTGACCGCGGCTTCTCCGGCCGGGGCGAGGGTGACCCCGTCGCGCAGGTCGCGCTGAGACATGTCGAAAGAGACTGCGGGCGTGTGGAATCGAGGGTGTGGTCGGGTGTCTCGGAACAGTGCGGACAGCTGATCGTGGATCACGGGGTTGGCCGCACGGTCCGGGAGTCGCAGCGGATACGCGGCCGCGTCGGCGATCTCGATCTCCGGGTGTTCGGCCAGCGGATGATGCTGCGCCAGCTGGACCCCGACGCGCATACGCCGCAGCAGGAACCGACGCACGCCACGGCCCGGCTGTTCACCGCGGGTGATTCCGGCATCGATGCGGCCGTCGGCGACAGCGGGGGAGATCTCCGGTGTCGCCATCGGGACCGCGCCGACCTCGAGTCCGCTGTTGCCGCGAATCAGCCTGTCCACCAGGGCCGGTGCCGTCTCGGCCCCGGCGCTGAGGCTGTATCCGATGCGCAGCGTGCCCAGTTCACCGGCCGCCGCGCTCCGGGCGGTGTCCCATGCCCGGTCCAGCGCCGCCAGCGCGGGCGGCGCGGACTCCGCCAAAGCCGCACCGGCCGTGGTCAATACGACGCTACGCGTGTTGCGGACCAGCAGGGCCGTACCGAGTTCCGCCTCCAATCGGCGCATCCGGGCGCTGAGTGCGGGCTGTGCGATACCGATCCGTGTCGCCGCGCGGGTGAAGTTCAACTCCTGCGCCAGCACCAGGAAGTACCGCAGGCTCACCGTATCCGGCGCCACGTGCCCTCCCTGCCGATTGATAACGATCCGTTCTGAGTCTATCCCGTACCGGTCTTTCCCTCGACCGCACATCAAGCCCTAACCTGCGCATATGACGATTCAACTGACCGCAGTACCCGTCGCCGGGATCGATCGATCTGAGTGTCAATTCGAAGCCGGACGTGTCCGGCCCAACACAGGAGGTTTCCATGGCTAAGGGCTACTGGGTCAGTGTCTACCCCGCCATTTCCGACCCTGAGAGGCTGACTGCCTACGACAAGCTGGCCGGTCCGGCTGTCCAGGCTGGGGGCGGGCACACCCTGTCCCGGATCCCGTCCCGTGGCGGTCGAGTCGTCGCCCACGAGGCCGGAATCACGCAACGCGTCGTTCTGATCGAGTTCGACAGCTTTGAACAGGCCGTCGCGGCATACGAGAGCGAGGCATACCAGAAGGCGCTGGTGGCCCTCCCCGACGGCGTCGAGCGCGACTTCCGCATCATCGAAGGCATCGACTGACCGGCGGGCCCAGCCATCGCTGAGCATCCGTCACCTGATACGCACACGATGCTGAACGCCGACTAACGAGACGAGTTCGAAGCCATGCCCCGCGTCCCAGTTCGTCGTCGACGTCCTCGACGGCCTGATCCCTGTCGGGCGGATCGAAGAAGCGACGCGACGTCCGGGGCAGCTGGACTGTCTCGCTGACCTCGTCGACGAAACTCACCCTCGCCCGAAGCGAACCGCTTCTCACACGCCAGATCGGTCCAGCGAACACAAGGCTTCGATGACCAGGGGCGCATCCTGCATCCATCTGCCGGGTGCCCCGTCGGGGCTACTCAGAGTACTGATATACAGCTTGAAGAACCGCAGGTCAAGACCTCTTTCGAGGGGTTTCGATCTGCGGTTCTTCTGTTGTTGAAGTAGCCCAGGGGCGCGCCTGGCTGCGCCAGGATGGCGCACTGGAGCCGGCGACGGCGTGGTGCGGTGCGGTGGGCCAGCACCCGCGCCGACCTGCCCAGGGTGCGGGTGTGGATCGGCCCCTACAAGAATCTGCATGGGGTGGTAGAGCCCACCATCCAGTTCAACGACTCCTTCGAGAACGACGGCCAGGGCAAGGACGCCCTGATCGGCGAGCCGGCCTCGAAGGGCTCCCGCGACATCCTCGCCGAATGCCTGGCCAACCGTGAGGAGGAAGGCTTCTATGACGCCGACTTCTTTGACGACGAGGAAGACATCGACGCGCTGCGGACGTGCGGAGAGCCCCATCCGACCATCCCCCTCGGGGACTACGGGTACTGCACGCTGCCCCTCCACCACGCCCACCACGTCCATCAGACCGTCAGGGGCGCCCAATGGACCCGCAGCGGGTCCTGACTCCGGGCCCGGCCCGCTACGCGGTCGGCAGGTCGGTGAGGTCGAGGCGCCGGTCCGTGCGCAGCTGGATCTCGCCGTAGGGCGTCATGTTGGTGTGGAACAGCGGGGTGAGGCCGCGCCGGTCGGCGTCGGTGAGGACGTCTTCCCACTCGGGTAGCGCGAGGGTGTCCTGGATCATCAGGGTGTTGATCAGGCCGAGGGCCGACTGGAGGATGTGCAGGCACAGCATCCCCAGTTCCTGTTCTTCGCGCCGGTTGGAGGCGAGTTCGCCGCGCTTGCCGAACTTGATGTAGTCGTTGACGCCGTTGTAGCTCTTCACCACGTTCAATCCGGATTCGGTCTCCCGCTGGAGATCGCGGTCGCGGAGCCAGCGGGCGAGGAAGATCGTGCGCTGGGCGCGGCCGACCTCCAGCATCGCGGCGTAGGCCGGGTGGGTGGTCTCGGAGGTGAACCGGCGTAGCAGAGCCTCGGTAGAGGCAGTCCGCAGCCGGATCGCGGTGGCGTACTTCATCATGATGTCGTAGTTCTGGGTGATGATGTCCCACCGGATCGGCCTGGTCAGCGCGAGCAGCGGGTAGGAGAAGTCCTCGCCCCGGCCGGGCACATACAGCTTCATCTTGTTGATCTGCTTGAACCGGGCGACCAGGTCGAAGTCCAGCAGCCTGGTGATCCCGAACCCGACGAAGCTGGCGCCGTGGGAGTCGACGAAGTTCTGCTCGACCTCCATGTCGGTGCCGTGCCGCATCGCGCCCTCGACCATCGCGTGGACCTCGGAGGCTGAACAGCTGATGAGCTGGCTGTGCACGGCCATCGACCCACCTACCTCGACCGTCCAGTAGATCAGCACGCCGCGCTTGGCGCGCCGGTAGCGGGAGTGCCACTCGGTGAAGATGTTCTGGTCGAAGGCCGAGAAGTGGGTGGAGTCCGAGGCGACCGCGGTCGTGCCCTCGCCCCACAGGGCGGCCTGCCGGACGGCGAAGGTCGCGTTCGCGATCACCCGGGCGACCTCGCGGCAGGCCTCGACGGTCAGGAAGCGGCGGCGCGCATACCGCAGGTCGTCCTCGGTGTGGGGATGGTCGCCGGCGGCGACGGCTCGGATCCCGGTCCCGGTGCCGTAGGCGTAGATCAGCAGCAGAAGCGGTTCGAACAGCACCTGGGCGTCGAGGTGGTTCTGGGTTCCGGCGGGGGTGAAGACGTTCAGGCATCCCGTCCGCAGGGCGGTTTCGGTGAGCATGTCCATCAGCGGGACGACGCCCCATCGCTCCCGGATCGCCGCCTTCAGCCGACGCAGGTTGCGCGGCTCCGGGGCGGCGTCCAGCGGGGTCAGGTGGATCGCCTCGGCGTTGCGCCGTTCGGCGATCCTCAACCAGGTAAGGCCCTTGCCGCCCAGGGCGTCGTTCAGCGCCGACAGCTTGGCGTCCATCTCCTCGCGCAGCTGGTCGACGAACACCTGCGGGTCCAGCGGCTTGCGGAGCTTGGAGTAGTTTTCCGCGCGCCTGTCCTCGAAGTCCTTGGGCAGGTCGTCATCGGGGTTGCGCCACCGGTCCGCCCCGTGGACCCAGATCTCCTTGCAGCGCAGCTTCTCCCGTAGCGTCTGGAAGACACCGCACTCGTACACGGTGCGCAGGATCCGCTGCCGCTTGGTGCTGTCGGCCCGGTACATCAGCTCTACCAGCTCGGACGGGACGATCCCGTCGACGGCGACGTGCTCGCCGAGGGCGTAGCACTTGATCCGGTTGGACTGCTCAGCCTGGTACCGCTTGATCAAGGTCAGGGCCTGCATCATCGGCGTGTGCACAGTGTTCGTCGACCCGAACTCCAGCACCTCCAGGATCTGGATCAGGCCGGTCCGGTAGTGGTTGGTGTAGGAGGCCTTGAACACCCGCTGCTTGTGCTGTCGGTAAGAGGTGCCCCTCGCTCTGTACTCGTGCAGCAACTGGACCAGCGTCCTATAGCCGCCCGGCACCGCCGGGTAGATGACGTCCTCTACCCGCGACTCCGGCGACTCCAGGGCGGCCTCGGCCATCTTGAACAGGATGTTCTCCTTGCCCCACACCCGCTTCAGCTCCGCCACGAAGTCACCGATGACCTTCGTGTCGGCGCGGGCGTTGATCCGATGCACCGTCGCGATCAGCAGGTCGACCAGGGTGTCGGTGATCTCACGGGACCCGCAGTACAGGTAGGCCGCCAGCAACGTCACCTTGACGTCGTGCGGGTGCGAGCGCAGATGCGCCAGGAACTCGGCGCGGACACGGTCGACCTGCCGCTCCTTCGGACAGACCTCGGCCGCCAGCCAGTCCGCGGCCTTGTCGGAATCAGCGAGAGAGCACTCCGGAACCCGAAGTACTTCCGGATGTCCTTGCGGTGATCCTTGATCGTCCGGCCGTCCCACTCATACAGCCCCAGCTCTGAGGCGGGCACGTCGACCAGCCGGGCAACGTAGCCGATGGCCTGATCGGGAAGCTCGGCGCGGCCCGTTGGGAACCGGCCGTTCAGCGCATAGAACCGCAGCAGGAGCGCGAACCCGAGTTTCGTCGCGCCCCGCCGGCCCGACAACTGATCCAGCTCGTCCCCGACCAGCGTCCAGTTCCCAACGAGCTCGTCCTCGTCCAGCACACGCGCCACGCGGCATCCGGCTCTCTCGCGAAGCGGTCGGCCACGCCGCCGCAAACCCCACGAATCAGGATCAATACTGGCCGTGCACGACCACGTACGTCCGACGATCAAAGAAGGATCCCTTAACGGTCCGTGGACACCAGCACTGACCTGGGCGGACCTAAACGGGTGTACCTGGTTGCACGAGTCTTACCGGCATCCCCCTTCGTACCGCGCCCTGGCCGACCACGACGAGACGAACGCCCGCGCCGAAGCCGCAGCACAGGCCCCACGCCGCCGCACTCGACACCGGCCCGCGCTGACCCCGCCCCCAGCCGGTTCCGAGAGCCGAGCACCCGGAGCAGAGCGAGGCACGTCTGTTGTGCTGGGCCGGTCTTCCCGGTCAGGGTGTCAGCTCTGCGGTTTGATGGCCGGAATCTCCAGAGCTATCTGGCCGGACTGCCCGGTTGGGTAGACCCCAACATCACACCTCTACTCTCCTCGAACGGCGTCCAGATAGCGTTCTGCACCCGCGTTTCTTGACGCCTGTCCGCTGGACTCTGAGAGTTCAACCTGACGTTGCGGGCTGATCAAGACGGCCGCCATCCCGGCCAGATAGCTCGTACTTCTCGGCCACTTAGCGCCGGAAACTTACAGCCCAGGCGCCTCATCTCGCTGGCGTTCAGGATGACGCGGCAGTGCGGCGCGTGGGCGTTGATGTCGCGGGCGGCGGCGAGCGCGGTCTCGAACCGGGGTGCACACGGATACGGGTGGAGATCTTTTCGGCGAAGATCTTCTCGCGGGGGATGCCGTGCCGTTCGAGGATGTCGAGCTGGGATTGCAGTTCCTGGGTGAGGGTGGAGCAGCGGGCGTGGCCGACGCGGATGTCGGCACCAGGGGTGCCGGGCCGCCGGGGGTAGGCACGCGCAGCAGCTTGGTCAGGCGGGGCACGAGGGCGAAGCAGCCGGTGTGGTAGGTGTCGGCGACCGCGCCGGAGCGGGAGCGGCGCGGCGAGCCGGGTTCGGCCTTGCGCTGTGGGCACGGATGCCGCTCGACCTCGTCGCGTCGCTGACGCTCATTGAGCCGGGCTCGGCGTCGGCGGCGCCGTGCGGGGGGACTGCCATGCCCGCATGCTCTCGCAGACATTTCCCAGAAGTGGCCGGTTGGGCGCTTCGAGTGAGAACGAGTTGTGAGAGTGGATCGGCGCCCCGGATGGCCCCCAGCCGGAGAGTTTGATCATGCTCTGGGAATGGACCGTTTGTGCGAAGGTGGGAGCGTGCGGAGGCTGCTCAGAAAACGGCTGTCGGCTTGCCGGGCCAGGCTGGCCTGGCCAGAACGACAAGGCCGTCGTCGGTGCTCGGGCCAGTGCTGGCGCACGGCCTGAGGCTCGGTTCGGCGCACGACCGAGCGCAGCACGGCGATCATGATGATGGCGTCGTCGGCACAGGCCTGCCGCAAGAATGGGGCCGGCCGTGGTTGAGGATGAGCTCGGACTGCTGGGCCGACTTCGATCCGATTCGCAGCCCGAGCGCCATCGTGACTCACCTGTTAGCGGCGGAATCCCGCGGTGTCGAAGGCGACCATCGAGTCCACCACGACGCCGTCCTTGAGTGTCATGCGGTCGATGCCCGACCAGGAGATGGCCTGGCCCCCTGCGGTCGCATCGCCCTGCCAGGCGATGAAGACCAAGTCGCCTTCGGCCGCGTGGTGGGTCACCGACAGCCGCACATCGGGGAAGCGCTCGATGATGGAGGCGATGCGGGCCTTCCAGGCGTCGAGGCCGTCGAGCGGTTCTGGCACTCCGGGGTAGCGCAGCACGATGTTGTCGGCCGCGATGGCGTGCACCGTCTCGGGGTCGGGTGCTGCCCAGAAGGTGGCCCAGCGGTTCACGAAGTCAGACATGACAAGCCCCTTCATTCATTTACATACTTAGAGTACGTACCTTCAGTTGGTAAGTTAGCTACTGGAAGTACGCATGTCAACAGGAGGTGCCAGATGGGCAGACGCAAGCAGGCGGACCGGTCGGAGACGACAACGGCAGAGCTGGTCGCGGCGGCGGGCGAGCTATTCGGGCGTCACGGGTACGCGAAGGTCTCCCTCGAGGAGGTGGCCGCTGCGGCCGGCGTCAGCAAGGGCGCCGTCTACCACCACTTCGACGGCAAGCCGAGCCTGTTTGCCGCAGCATTCACCCAGGCGCAGCGACAGCTCACCGAGGAGCTGGCTGCTGCGGCAGGCGAGGCCACCAACGGTTGGGAGGCGGTACGGCTGGGCGCGCACGCCTTCCTGCACACCTGCCTGCAGCCGGCCGTCCGGCAGATCGTCGTCCTGGACGCACCCGCAGTCCTCGGGCGCGACCAGGTCAGGCGGATCGAAGAAGAGCATGTGGCCGCCCTGCTGGTGGCCGGGCTGCGCCGGGCCGAGCAGGAGGGCAGCGCACGTCCGGGGGACGCCGACCTGCGCAGCCGCCTCATCCTCGGCGCCCTGTGCGAGGCGGCCCTGGCCCTCGCCCTGGCTCATTCTCCCGATCGCGAGGAGAGCTTCGCCCTCGTCAGTACGGAGGTCGACACGCTGCTCGCGGCATACCGCACCTGAGATCAGGACACCTCGCCTATGCAGGGTAGGGCCAGGGTCTTGGATCGCGGTGGTGGCGAGGAGGGCCTGGGCCGCCTCCACATGGCGCCCTACGACACCGATCTGCCCGCACGTGCGCGCTCACCAGCCCGCTACGGCGTCCCCCGGAACCACCGATCGAAACGGAGTTACTGCTGGCCAGGGATACGCAGCGGCCGCAAGTTGCCTTCGCGCACAGCTTCAGACAGGGCCTGCGGCGTGTAGGCGGTATTCCACAAATGCAGACATTGGTCATCAAAGTCAACGCGGCAAGTTGACCGTCGGCGTCGCGCCACTCGTAATGGAACCGGACGGCGATGCGCTCGTCGGTGAAGGCCCACAGTTGCTTGCGCAGCGCGTAGTCGTTCTCCTGATCCCACTTGCGGGTCGGAAAGGCTGTGATCTCCTCCCGTCCGGTGAGGAACCCCTCGCGGTTGCGCCAGACCGAATCGGAGAGGCGAGGGCGACGCGTTCGGGGTCGCGGCTGTTCCAGGCGTCCGCGGCCAACTGGACCTTCTGGGCGGCGGACTCGGCGGCGAAGGGGGGAAGCGGCGGGCGGGACATCGGCCCTCCTTGGTGGTAGCCGGTGGTGCCGGTACGGCTCGCGCCGCCGCTGTGGGCGCGAGCCGTACCGGAGCGTGGGGTCGGTCAGTGCTCGCCGTGGAGGACGACGGGCCAGTCGATGGCGGTGTCGGCGGTCTTGTTGAAGTAGTTGGTGAAGACGTTGAGCGCGACGTGTGCGACGACCTCGGCGATCTCACCACCGCTCAGCCCGGCCTCGCGGGCGGCCTTCAGGTCGGCGTCCTTGACGTCACCGCGGGTCTCCACCAGAGTCGCGGCCAGGGTCAGAGCGGCTTCGGTTCTGGCGTCGGCGGCCCGCCCGTGGCGGGCGGCATGGGCTTCCTCCGAGGAGAGCCCGACCAGGTTGGTGCCGATGTAGGTATGGGCGGACAGGCAGTAGTCGCAGCCGTTGAGTTCGGCGACCAGCAGCGCGATCCGCTCGCGGGTCGTGGCGGGCAGGCTGTCGCCGTTGAGCGCACCAGAGAATTCGAGGTATGCCTTGAGCACGGCGGGGCTGTTGGCCATCGCCTTGGTCATGTTCGGCGTGACGCCGCAGACCTGCACGCCGGCGAGCAGGTCAGCGGCTTTGCCTGTGGCGGTGGCGGGCTGGATGAGAGCAAGTCGGGACATGGCGGGGCACTGTCTTTCGGTTGTCGCAGGTCAGCTGTGAGCGATGACCTCAGAACGCAGGGTGGTGGTACACATCAGGTGCTCGTTCCGATCAGGTTTCCCGCTCCGGAGCGGGAAACCTGAAATCCTTGACCGGGTCAGCCGACCTTGCGGCGGAGGAAGTCGCGGATGAGGTGGGCGATTTCGGGGCCGTGGGTTTCCAGGGCGAAGTGGCCGGCGTCCAGCAGGTGCAGTTCGGCCTCGGGCAGGTCGCGCAGGTAGGCCTTGGCGCCGTCGGCGGCGAAGATCTCGTCGTTCTGGCCCCAGGCGATCAGGAGCGGCGGCCGGTGGGTGCGGAAGTACTCCTGGAAGGCGGGGTAGCCGTCCAGGTTGACCTTGTAGTCGTAGAAGAGCTGGAGTTGGACCTCCTGGTTGCCCGGCCGGTCGAGGTAGGCCTGGTCCAGGGTCCAGGTGTCGGGGCTGACCAGGGCGATCCGGTCGGCCGGGACACCGTGGGTGTACTGCCAGCGGGTGGCGTCGGCCTCCAGGAGCTTGCGCACGGCGGGCTCGTGGGTGACCCGGTCACCGGCGTGGGCGAACAGCGGCTCCCAGAAGGGGGTGAAGCCCTCCAGGTAGGCGTTACCGCTCTGGGCGATGAGCGCGGTGATCCGCTCGGGGTTGCGCGAGGCGATGCGCAGGCCGATCGGGGCGCCGTAGTCCTGGATGTAGAGGGCGAACCGGTCGACGCCCAGGGTGTCGAGCAGGTCCAGGGTGATCTCGGTGAGCGCTTCGAAGCTGTAGTCGAACTCGGTCACGGTCGGCATGGCCGACTGGCCGAAGCCCAGGTGGTCGGGGGCGATGATGTGGTATGAGTCGGCCAGGGCCGGGATCAGGTGGCGGAACATGGCCGAACTGGTCGGGAAACCGTGCAGCAGGACCAGGGTGGGCCGGGACGGGTCACCCGCCTCGCGGTAGAAGATCTTCTGGCCGCGAATGTCGACGGTGTTGTGCCTGACCATCATGGTTATTCCTTCCAAGGTGAGGTCTGGATGACCTCGACGAAGTCCCCGCGGCGGAAGCCGGGGACGAAATGGGCGAGCACGTCGGCCTTGACGTTGCCGAACGTGGTCTCGGGACGGTCCTTGATCCCGTCGGTGAAGGCGGCCAGGATCTGCCGCTTGAAGTCGGGCCGGGGATGTTCGGCCACCACGGCGGCGCGCTCGGCGTCGCTGATCTCGTGGTATCCCAGGCCGAGCACGTCCAGCTCGACTCCCCTGCTCACCAGGGCGATCTCCGGCGCCATGTGCAGCGGGATCTGCGGGGTGGTGTGCAGCGCGATGCCGGTCCAGGCCAGGTGCGCCGCCTCCGGTGCGATGCCGTGGGAGAGCAGGAAGCGGCGGGCCTCGTCGGCGCCGTCGATCTCGAAGCGCCGGTCGGTGCGGAACTGCGCCATGAGACCGAGGTCGTGGAAGAGCGCGCCGACGTAGAGGATCTCCGGGTCGTACGGCAGGCCGTCACGCAGCCCGCGCAGGGCACCCCAGAAGTAGACGCGGCGGGAGTGGTGGTAGATCAGCGGCGTGGCCGCCTCTCGCACCAGCTCGGTGGCCTCGGCCACCAGCTTGGTGTCGGGGACGGGGGGAAGGGTCATGATGCGAGCACCGGCTTTCTGGCAGGAGTGAGGAGGACGGCTGCCGCGACACTGAAGGCCAGGCCCAGCGCGAAGTAGGCGCGGTAGCTGTCGGTCAGCGCGTGGACTGCCACCGCCACGCCGAGTCCGGTGGCGGCGGCCAGTTGATGGGTGACCCAGGCGGGGGCCAGGGTCCGGCCGATCCGGCTGAGGTCGAGCCCGCGAGACAGGACCGCCATGGTCAGCGGGATGATCGGGAAGGAGGCCGCGCCGAACAGCACCGCCACCGCGACCAGCACACCTGGTCCCGGGACCAGGACGGCCAGGGCCAGGGCCAGCCCGCGCACGCCGTACAGGGCACGCAGCAGGGTCTCCGGGCTGCGCGTGCGCAGCAGGCGGGCCACCAGGGCGGAGGTGAAGCCCGCCGACATCGCGCCGATGGCGACCAGCCGGCCCGCGCCGACCACCGACCAGCCGGTCTCCAGCGCGTGCTTGGGCAGCATGAGCACGACGACGTACATGGTCGCCGCGTGCAGCCCGAACGACACGAGGATCCTGATCCGACCGGCCAGCGACTCGCCACGCGCGGATCCGGCGCCCTCGATCCGGTCGGCGGGCAGTCGAAACCACAGGACCGCGGTGACGGCCAGGCCCGCCACACCCAGGATCGCGTAGGCGGCGCGGACGCCGACCGGCTCGAACAGAGCCGTCGCCGTCCAGGGGACGAGCACCTGGCCCAGGTTGATCCCGATCGCGGCCCTGGCCAGCGCGGGTCCGGCCTGGCTGCCGTAGGAGCGGGAGAGCAGGGTGGTGATGGTGAGGCTGGAGGAGGCGGCGAAGCCCAGCCCGCCGAGCACCATGTAGGCGGCCACGAACTCCCAGGTCTGCTGGACCATCGACAGGACCAGGTAGCTGCCCGAGGTCAGGATCAGTCCCACGGCCAGCACGGCCCGGGCGCCCACCCGGTCCAGCAGGCCCCCGATGTGCCACTGGACCAGGCCGGTGAGCGCGGTACTGAGCGCCGCCGCCAGCGACAGCGCGGCGGCGCTGACCCCGTAGGCGGCGGCGGTCGGCGCGAAGAACACCCCCATGGAGAAGTTCAGACCAAAGGACACCGTCATCGCGGCCAGCGCCGCGTTGGCCGTGCGGATCATCGGAGGATCTTCTCCCGCAACTCGGCCAGCAGTTCGCCGATCAGGTCCGCGATGCCCTCGTCGATGAGGTTGCCGTCGGCGTCGAACCGCTCGGCGGAGCGGAAGACGATCACTTCGGGCTTGACCACCACGTCGGAGTGGGTCCAGACGAAGACCTGGCGCAGGGCGAGCTGGGCGCGGACCGAGCCGAAGTTGGTGGGGGCCGCGCCCATGATGGCGATCGGTTTGCGCAGCAGCGGCAGGCCCTCGGTCTTGGTCCAGTCGGTGCTGACCCAGTCGATGGCGTTCTTCAACGTGCCGGGGATGGAGTAGTTGAACTCCGGGGTGGCGATCAGCAGGCCGTCGGCCTCGGTGACCCGGCGGCGCAGGTCCCTGACGACGGCCGGTCGATCGTGCGGGGTGTCGAGGTCCATGTCGTAGGGCGGGATGTCACGCAGTCCCTCGTAGATCTCGATGTCCAGATCGCCGGGGCTGAACTTCTGCGCGGCACGTAGCAGAGCGGTGTTGTGCGAGTCGGCGCGCAGGCTCCCGGAGATGGCGAGAATCTTGGCGTTGCTCATGGCTGTCCTGTTCGGGTCAGTCGGTGTGGCGGCCATGGGCGTGTACGGCCGCCCTTCCGCTGTGTTCGATCGTCGCCAACCGGGCCGGACCGGCGACGCGATCAAGCATCCGCCCAGGCAGAGGGCATGAACAACGGCTAACCTTGCAACGCCTTTTAACACACAGGTTAAAGATCAGAGAGGTCTGTGGTGGAACTTCGCGACGTCGAAATCTTCCTGATCCTGGCCGAGGAACTGCACTTCAGCCGCACCGCCGAACGACTGCACGTTTCCCCCGCACGGGTCAGCCAGGCGATCAAGAAGCAGGAGCGCGCCATCGGCGGCGACCTGTTCGTCCGCGACAGCCGCAAGGTGCGGCTGTCGCCGCTCGGTGAGCAACTGCAGCGCGACCTCAGGGCCGGCTACCAGCTGATCGTGGACGGAATCGCGACCGCGACCGCGACCGCCCGCGGCACGGTCGGCACCCTGATCTTCGGCGTCCACGGCCCCCAGGCCCATGACCTGACCGCAGTCACCGACTTGTTCCGGGCCCGCCACCCCGAATGCGAACTCGTCCTGCGCGAAGTGGCGTTCAACGACCCGTTCGGGCCGCTCCGCCATGGCCAGGTCGACCTCCAGACCTCCTGGCTGCCGGTACTCGAACCGGACCTGACCGTCGGGTCGGAGGTGTTCATCCAGCCGATGTTCCTGATGGTCTCCGTGACGCACCCGCTGGCCGCACACGAATCGGTGTGCCTGGAGGATCTCGGCGACTGCCTCATGGTGCAGACGCCATCGGAGATCCCCGCCTACTGGATGGAGGCCCTCAACCCGTCCCACACTCCCAGCGGTCGCCCCATTCCGCGCGGCCCCCTCGTCACGACCTTCCAGGAGGGGCTGGCGGTCGTCGCCTCCGGCCAGGCGGTGACGCTGGTGTTCGCCGAGGCCATCCGCTACTACCCGTGGCCCGGTATCCGCTACGTGCCCGTACGGGATGCCCCGGTCGGCCGGTGGGCTCTGATCTGGCGTGCCACGGGCGAAACCCCACTGATCCGTGCCTTCGCCCAGGCCGCCGCCGAGATCGGCCCCTATGAATACTGATCCCTCAGGCGGCGGAGCTGGGCGGCGGCTTCTGGAGGCTCCGGAGCGGGAGCGGATGCCGAACCTGCTGCTGGTCGGGGTGAGGAACAACGGCAAGTCGCGGCCGGCCCGCCGCCCAGGTTCTCGGGCGGGGGGCCGGTATCGGGGAAGTGGTCAGCAGTTCAGGTGCTTGATGTCGGTGAACATGGCGGCCTCGACGGGGGCCTCCGTTCACGTACGGGATGACGGACTCCACACACCGGTTGTGGTTGGCGGGGTAGGACCAGACGTTGCGCAGCTGGGTCATCTTCATGTACCCGAGCATGCCGCACACCACTTTCGCCAGCGCGTTCTTGATAGCCGCGTATGTCGCCAGCAGGCCTGGATGTATCTGATCAGGTCACGGTAGTTCCCCACCTCCGACTTGCTCCAGGTGAGGTAGATGGGCCACCCGAGCGACACGCGCGGGTCGGCCGCGGGGACAGCGCGTCCAGCCGCTCCCCGGCCGCAGCCAGCTCGACGGCCAGCTCTGACAGTCGCCGGCCGGGTTCGGTGGCGAGCAGGGCGGCGGCGATCTGCAACGCCAGCGGCAGATCCCCGCACAACCCCGCCACCCGGCTCGCGTCTGGTTCCTGCTCGATGGCTCGCAGGTCGGGGGGGCAGCGCGGTGTGCAGCGGCTCCACCGACTCCGCCCGCTCCAGGACGGCCAGGTCGAGGTGGCGGGCAGGCAGCGAGGCCAGGGTGTGCCGGGATGTCACCAGCAACCGATGACACGCTCGTGCGGGCAACAGCGGCTGCACCTGGGCGACAGCGGCGGCCCGTCGGCGTTGTCTGCCACCACCAAAACCCCCTTACCCCCTTACCCTCTTTCGCCAGGCCGGCCAGGACCGACCGGTACAACCCGAGCACCTCTTCCGCCTGCGCAGGCAGGTCCTCGCCGTGCACGCCCATCGCCCGCAGCAGCTGCCCCGCCGCCGCCCCCGCGCTCACCTGCCCGCCCGCGTCGGGGGTGTAGCCGCGCAGGTCGACGAAGAACACCCCGCCCGCAAACCACCCCTTCGCCATGGTGTGGTGGGCGGCGACCAGGGCGAGGGCGGTCTTGCCGATCCCGCCCATCCCCGCCACCGCTGAGACCACCACCCCCGGCTTGGTGCTACTCAGGTCGCGGGCCGGGTCGAGGAAGGCGACCAGTTTTCGTACCGTGTCCGTGCGGCCGGTGAATCCTGCCGGAGGGGCGGGCAACCCGGCCAGCGCCTGCGGCGCCGGTCCTGCGGGCGGCAGGTGCAGGTCCCCGGTGATGATCGTTGCTGTGTTGCCCCCGCTCACCATGACCGAGCGCTCTCCGGAGGCGGGCGGCAACGGGCCGGGCTCGTGTCCTTCGTGGTCGCCGTCGCGTGGGCGTGGCGGCAGGGGGCGGTGCCATGCGAGCACCCCCACCACCAAAGCGGCCACCGCCAGCGGCAGCCCCAGCGCCCCGCCGAGCATGTCCAGACTGCCCAGCGTCGGATCATCCGGATCAGGCGGGCGGACCACGAACCACACCAGCCCGCCCACCGCGGCCGCACCCGCCCCGGCCACCACCACGATGCGCACCCACGCCCTCACACCCCCACCCTGAACACCCGCCCGCCCCCGCGCCCAGGAGCGGACGAGGTTGCGGCGAACCCGTGACCAGGCGGCGCCAGGGGCCGACGGGCTCGACGATGCGGCAGGGGTTGTGCTTCCCCTCCGAAGAGGTGGCCCTCGACCTGCCGGACGGCCTCAGGCGCGGCCGGGTCAAGAGGTCAGGCCATCGCGGCCAGTTCGGCGCCCTTCCCGGCACCTCATCGTCTCGCCCCCTGCGGCTGCGCCGCCACCCAGGGGCGCCACCACACCGCCCGCACCCGGATCCGCGACACGCCACGGACCCCCGCCGCCCGCAGACGAGCCGCCCCAATCCGGCTCGGCCCCGACTTAACCGGCCGGATTAGGTCGATCGACTGAAGCGTCGCCCCCGCACCGGCTCCTACGGTGACGGTGCTCGTCCGATCTCCGGGCGGGGACGGCCACGAGCTTCGCGCGCGGAAACACACAAGGGCTGGGAGGTCCTTCGCCGTGCCCTTGGATATTCGGCGTCCACCACGTCCTGAGGAGAATGAGTGAAACCGGATTCATGGGTCCTACGTGCGCTGCGGTCGCACATGAACTCACCTCCACGCCCCCGGGGACACGCCACGGCGACCCACGGCCGGATCGTCGCGATCGTGATGTCCGTCGTGCTGGTCCTGGCCGGTGTCGCCCCGGTGCGGGCGGATACGCGGTACCTGTCCACGTGCTCGGGCGCCACGGCCGTCGGCGCCCAGACGACGGCCGGGCCGGGCAGAACGCTTCGCCTGATGTGCGCGGCCGCCGCCCCCGCGGCTCTGGCCGCGCTGGCCGCCGACGACGAAGACCTGATCGTGGCCATCGACATCCCAGCGGAAGAGCGTCGGTACGCCGAGGAGGAGGTAGCCAAGATCCACAGAGCCCAGGCGGCGGGCGCGTCGCTGGGCGACTATCTGACCTCCGTCATGCGCTCCTACGAACCGGGCGTCGTGCCCGCCTCGCAGGACGACCTCGCCTTCGACGGCTCCGTCCGGATGACCGGCACCGGGCTGGCCTTCACGATTCCGGCCGGCCAGGTCGGGACGACCGCCAACTGGTGGCAGAAGATCAAATCCGCCATGGTGGCGACCGTCGTCAGCCTCGCGGTCATCGGGGTATGCCTGTATTTCCTGGGCCTGACCGGGAGGGTCGCCCTGCTGGTGTGCGGAGCCATATTCGGGTTCGTGTTCGGCATGACCAACGAACTGATGCAGGCCCATTACGACGGCAGGTCGTTCAAGGACCCGGAGGTCTGGAAAGAGGCGTTCGCCATGGGAGTGGTCGGCGCCTTCCTCGCTTTCCTGGCGGCCGATGTGATTTCGGGACTGGTGCTCGAAGTCGAGCCGCTGGTCAAACTGTTCGCGAAGGCGCTGTGGGCCATGGTGTCGACGATGGGCGAGTACGCGAGGGTCCTCCAGTACTTGGGGCGCCTTTTCCAAGATATGAGCCCGGGGATTCGCCAGATGATCGAAAAGCTGCTGGGCGGTATCCGAGTGGCGACTCTGCGGCCGATGGCGCTGGGCTCCTCCACCACCTACGGCCAGCGCAGCTCCGACGGCAACGGCTACCGCGACACCGTCGATCAGGGCCTCAACCGGCTGATGGAGTCGAACCAGCCCACCGGGCCGGGGCCCAACGGCGACGCCACCCCGTACGTGGACTGGGTGGGCTCGGTCCGCGTGGGGACGATGGCCGATCGGGAGGTCGAAGGCTGGCCCGGCTACCAGATCAACGAGATCGCCGCCGAGGCGCGGTGTTCGGCCCAGGTGTTCAAGCCCAACCTCGTCACGCTGATCGCCGGCGGCAACGACGTGGTCAACAACTACCAGATGGACGGCGCGATCGGGCGGCTGCAGAGGTTGATCGAGCAGGTCGCCCGCGACACCCCGAAGGCCGTCATCCTGGTCGCCGGGATGCAGCCCTTCCACGACCCGGCCAGGAACGCGCGGGGCGAGGCGTTCACCGCGCAGATCCCCGGCCTGGTCGACCGGCTGGTCACACGCGGCCTGCGCGTGCAGTACACCGACATCAGCGCCCTGGACGCCTCCGACATCAGCACCGCCGACGGCATCCACCCCAACGACGAGGGGTACGCCAAGATCGGCGAGGCGTTCGTGAAAGCGGCCGGGCAGGCCTTCGACAAGGGATGGTACCGGCTCCCGGCCGAACAGGACCCCGACCAGGTGTCCGACGTCTGCGGTATGAAGGACGACGGCACGGGCGTCGGCGACGGGTCGAACAAGCTCGGCCCAGGCTGGGAGGACCGCGGCGTCATCCAAAAGCAGCAGTTCTCCGCCAGCAGCCGCTTTTGGATGGTCGACATCAACAAGGACCGCAAGGCCGAGTTCGTGGTGGTGGGTACCGACCAGAAGTTCCGGTTCTGGTGGAACGGCGGCCCCTCCGGTGCCTCAGGCTGGGTCCCCTTCGTCGAGGGGCAGAACTCCTACACACCCCCCGCCGGGGCGGTCGGCAACATGCTGCGCTTCGCCGACCTGGACGGTGACGGCTTCCCCGACTGCTCGATCGTCGGCCTGACCGGCCGGATCGACCTCTTCACCTGGAAGGCGGACAACCCGTCCGGATCTCGGATGTGCATGGACCACTACAAGGGGAGCACCACGGTCCTGACCGGTGGGGCGATCGGGAACCCGCTGGAGATCGACCCGGCCACGAAGATCCGCTTCGCGGACGTCACCGGCGGCGGACGCGACGACTACCTGCTGATCGAACCGGACGGCAGCACCACCGCCTGGTACAACAAGGGCCTGCAGGTGCATCGCACCCGCTCCTACCTGGAGTGGGAGGTCCCGCAGAGGATCAGCGGCCCGCTGGCCAGCCCCCGGGAGATCCGCTACGCCGACATCAACGGCGACCGGCGGGCCGACCGTATCCTGATCACCGCCAAGGGCGGCGCCCGCGCCTGGATCAACGAAGGACCCGGGGGCTCGGGCGGTACCTACCGCGACATCGGCAAGATCGCCGGTGACGCCGAGGTGCCTCCCAAGGACGTCCAGTTCGCCGACGTCAACGGCGACGGCAAGGCCGACTTCCTGCGCATCGGCTGGACCGGCGTCACCCACGCCTGGCTCAACAAACTCGCTCCCGACTACTTCTCCACTTTCCACCCCTAGCCAGGGCCGGTAACCCGCCGGGCCGCCCCGCTGATCGAGATACGCCGCTCCGGCGCATGCTGCCGGAGCGGCGTACGACGTTCTCCCTCCCACCCACGCAAGGCCTCGCAGCACTCCTCCCGGTCAAGGCGCCCCGCCCGTGCTGCCGGGATCGTCCAGTGCATCGCGGATCTGGGTGCGGGTGGTGATGCCGAGCTTGGGGAAGATGCGGTAAAGGTGGGCGCCGATCGTGCGCGGCGACAGGAACATGCGCTCGGCGATCTGGCGGTTGCTCAGCCCTTGGGCGGCCAGCCGGGCGATGCGTGTCTCCTGGCCGCTCAGCTTCACCGGCGCGGAGAGACCGGCGGGCTGCACGCCGGCGGCCCGCAGTTCGTCGCGGGCCCGCCCGGCCCACCGCGACGCGGACAGCTGTTCGAAGACCTCCATCGCCGCGACCAGATGCGGCCGGGCATGCGCGGTCCGGCGCCGTCGGCGCAGCCACCGCCCGTAGTCCAGCCGTACCAGCGCTCGCTCGAACGGCCATCGCTCGCAGGCCGGGTTCTCCAGCGCGCACAGGAAGTGCGCCTCGGCCTGCGGCGGCTCCAGCAGCGCGCGAGCATGGTAGGCCAGCATCCGCAGGCGGGGGGTGCCACCGCCCGCCACGATGGCCGCCACCGTCTTGGCCGACCTGGCTGCGTGCTCGCGGTGGCCGTCGCGGCCGGTGCGCACCGCGGCGGCGGCCAGCTCGGCCACCGCGTACGGCGACAGCAGGTAGTGGACCGGTTCGCCGTCGGCGTCGAACACCTTGGCCAGGTGCTCATAGGCGGCGGCCGGGTCATCGGCGTCGATGTCCAGCATGGCCAGCGCACGGTGCGCGCGTACGCCGATCTGCCCTACCTCCTCGAAGCCCGCCTCCAGGGCCGCGGTCAGCAGCGGGCGGGCCTCCGCCTGTCCGCGCAGGGCGGCGAGGGTGCCCAGCAGGGCACGGCTCAGCGCGAGGTGCATCCCCTTGTTCGGTTCGCCGGCCAGTTCGGCGGCTTCCCGGGCTTGATCCCACAGGCCCGCGTCCAGGTACGCGCAGGCGTGGTAGAAGATGCCGGCACCGGTACGGCGCGGCGCACCGTCGCCGCTCGCGGCGGGTGGCTCGGCGAGCAGCCGCAGCGCCTGATCGGTACGGTCGGTGAACAGCGCGAGCGTCCCGCCCAGCATCAGCCGTACTTGGTCGCGGCCGTGGTGCCGGGCGGTGTGCTCGATCACCTTCTCGATCTCCTCGTGCCGGGCGAGCGGATCGGGCAGGGCCCGCGCCCAGATCTCCTGCACGTCGGCGGGGTCGGCGGGCGGGGGCAGTTCGGCGGTCAGCCGCAGCACCCGCCGTCGGTGCCCGGCCGTACCCGACAGCAGCAGGGCGTTCGCCACCGCGATCGGTGCCCATCCATTGGCCGCCGGGCCGGTGCCGACCAGCGGGATCAGGGTGTCCAGGGCTTCGCTCAGCCGTCCCTGGTCCGACAGTGCCCGGCCGGTGACCAGCGACGCCGTCGCCTGTACGGCGGGATCGTCACTGAGAGCGGCGGCCTGTCCGCCCAGATGCAGCATGTGCTCGGTCAGATCGCTCAGCCACGCGTGCTGGGCGGCGGCCAGTAACCGCTGTGCCTTGAGCACGGGATCTGATGTGGTGGTCGCCGCGCGTTCCATCGCGGCCAGCGCCTCCACCGTGGCCCCGCGGGTATGTGCGCGAATCGAGGTCGCCAGCAGTTCGTCGGCCAGTTCCGCGTCGGGGGCGACGGCGGCGGCGGCTCGGTGCCAGGCTCGCCGGTCGGGATCGGCGGCGACGGCGGCCAGCGCCAGGTGAGCGGCCCGCCGGTCGGTGAACGGGGCGGCCTGGGCGACGGCCGAGCGCAGCAGCGGGTGCCGGAAGACGATCGTGGCCCCGTCGCCGGTGTTCTGCACCCAGATCAGGCCCTGCCGCTCGGCAGGCCGCAGCGCCTCCAGCCCGAGCTCACCGCTGAGCCCGCCGCCTGCCTGCAGGAGGGTCTGGAGGTTCACATGGCCGGCCAGCGCCGCCATCAGCAGCAGACGCATGGTCTCGCGCGGCAGCGCGGCCAGCTGGGAGGCGTACAACCGGCCGAGCCGCTCACTCGGCGGCAGTGCCTGCATCGGCCCGGCGTCGGCGGCCTCACCCGTTGCCTTGGCCAGCTCGATGACGGCGAGCGGGTTGCCCGCGGCCTCGGTCAGGAGCCGTTCACGCAGATGCCTGCCGGGGGCGCCCGGCTGACGGTCCAGCAGTCGCCGCGCGGCCGCGGGCGCCAGCGGCCCGACCTCGACCACCTCCAGCCCGCGCTCCCACCCGGGCGGCGGCCCGTCACCACGAGCCGCGCCCGCGAACGCGATCGGCTCACCGGCAAGACGGCGGGCCACGAAACCGAGCACCGCCAGCGACGCCCGGTCCAGCCAGTGCGCGTCGTCGGCCACCACCAGCAGCGGCGTACGCGCGGCCACCTCCGACAGCAGGCTCAGCACCGCCATGCCCACGGCGAACCGCTGCGGCGTACTCGCCCGCCCGGCCGGGGCGAAGACGGCCTCCAGCACAGCGGGTGTCGCGCCGCCCAGATCGTCCGCGGCATCGAGCACCGGGTGCAGCACCTGGTGCAGGCCCGCGAACGGCAGATCGCTCTCACTGCGGTCCCCGGCCGCGTACAGTACCCGCCGGCCGGAGCGCAGCGCCTCACCACGCAACGCCCGCAGCAAAGCGCTCTTCCCGACGCCCGCCGCTCCCACCACGACCATCGCCCGAGGTCCTGCGCCCGGAGTCAGCAGGTTCGCCAGCGCGCTCTGTTCGCGTTCTCGCCCGACGATCGCCTCGTCGTCGTGGTGCTCTTCGGCCATGTCACTCGCCTTGCCCTTCCCCTGCGGGTCGGCTTCGCGTACACGGTGCTCGTCCTGTGGTGGCGGTTCCGCGGGGCGTCCCGGTCAGGTGGCGGCGCGGGCGATCAACGGAGTGGCCCGCTCGGCGATCATGATGGTGGGGGCCTGGGTGTTGCCCCGGGTGATGACGGGCATCACGGAGGCGTCGGCGACGTACAGCGCGTCCATGCCGTGCACTCCCATGGTGGCCGGGTCGACGACGGCCCCGGCGTCGGCGCCCATCCGGCACGAGCCGACCGGGTGCCATTCGCTGCCGACGTTGCCGTCGATCCAGGTGTCGAGGGCCTGGTCGGACCAGTCGTGCGGGCTGAGCGCCTCGCCGCCGGTGGCCTTGGCGAGCGTGGTCGTGCGGAACAGGTCGCGTGCCCGCCGCAGGCCGGACCGCAGCCGGGCCCGGTCGGCGTCCTTGTCCAGGTACCCGGGGTCCACCAGCGGCGGCTCGGCCGGGTTCGCGCCGGCCAGCCGTACCGTGCCCCGGCTTTCGGGGGCGAGCAGGCTGACCGCGCAGGTGACGACCGGATCCTCGATCAGGGTCATCCCGGCGCTCATGCCGAGCAGCGTCAGCGTGAACTGGATGTCGGCGCTCGCGCAGCCGGGATCGCTGCGCAGCAGGGCGGCGGCCTGGGTGAGCGAGGCGAGCGGGCCGCGGCGCAGGAGGCGATAGTCGCGCAGGTCGTGCTCGGTCAGCGTGTTCCACAGCGGGCTGCCGTCGGTGACCGGCCAGAGCGGGGTCGCCATCGGGTGGTCCTGGAGGTTCGCACCCACGCCGGGGAGGCCGCGGACGACGCGGATGCCATGGTCGCCGAGGTGGTCGGCGGGGCCGATGCCGGAGAGCATGAGCAACTGAGGGGTACGCAGGGCCCCGGCGCAGAGCACCACGCCGCCGCGGGCGTGGATCTCCGCGCCGCCCGCGCGCACGCCGACCGCGCGCCCGTCCCGCACGACGACCGAGGTGACGTGCCGTCCGGCGGCGACGACCAGGTTGGGCCGGTCCCGGGCCGGTGCGAGGTAGCCGTCCACGACGCTGTGCCTGCGGCCGTCGCGGATGTTGCTCTGGATCAGGCCGACACCCTCGTCGGCCGGTCCGTTGAAGTCGTCGAGCAGCGGCAGCCCGTACTCGACACCGGCCGCAACGAAGGTGAGCGGCATCGGCCCGGCGTCCCGGACGGAGGTGACCGCCATCGGGCCGCCCACCCCGTGCCACGCGTCCGCCCCCCGGTCGTTGTCCTCGATGGCGCGCAGAACGGGCCGGACGTCACCCCAGCCCCACCCGGTCGCCCCCAGCGCCTGCCATTCGTCGTAGTCCTGGCGGCGGCCGTGGAACCACGCCATCATGTTCATACTGCTCGCGCCGCCGATGCCACGCCCTTGGGCCAGCCCGATCCGGCGACCGCCGAGCTTGTGCTGCGGCGTGGTCAGGTCGCCCCACGACGTGGGGCCGGCGAGTAATCGGAAGGCGTGACCGGGGGCACGGGCTTCGGGTTCCGTGCCGGTCGTCGTGCCTGCTTCCAGCAGCAGCACCCGGCGTCCGGGATCTTCGCTCAGCCGCGCCGCCACCACACATCCGGCGGCACCGGCCCCCACGACGATGAAGTCCGCCTCGGTGGGCAATGTGTCGTACGTGTCCAGCATTTCCGGCCTTCCCTTCGCGTGCAGTTCGTCGAACCCGTGCTCTATTGGGCTGAGCTTAACTCATCTCAATGTGATTCACTCATCTCAGTGAAGGGGTATGGTCCGGTCATCATGTCTGCCTATATCCAGAGCCGCCGCGCCGACTACGCCGAGGCCACCCGCCAGGCGATCATCGACGCGGCCCGCACCCTGTTCGCCAGCAAGGGATTCTTCGGCACCAAGGTCGACGAGATCGCCAAGGCCGCCCGCGTGGCCCCGGGGACCGTGTACGCGGCGGGCGGCAAGCACGGGCTGCTGCAGATCCTCGTCGACGAGTGGGGCACCGCCCCGATACTGCGCGAAAGCCTCGACCGGCTCGCCGCCCTGCGCGACCCCCACGAAATCCTGGCCGCCGTCGCCTCGGCCAGCCGTACCGTACGCGAGGCGCACGGCAGCGTCATGCGCGTCCTCATCGCCGCCGCCCCCCACGACGAGGTCGCCGCCGCAGGCCTGCGCAGCTCCACCGACCGCTATCGCGGGACGCTGACCGCCGTCGCCAGACGCCTGGACGAACTCGGAGCCCTCGCCGATGGCATGGACGTTCAGCGCGCGGCGGACGTGCTGTGGTTCTACTTCGGCTACAACGGCTACTTCACCCTGACCGAGGACAACGGCTGGCCCTTCGCCCAGGCAGAGGCCTGGCTCCGAGACCAGTGCACCCGAGCCCTCCTGGATCCCCCACCACCTCCTGGTACGGCAGCCGCCCTTCGTTAGGCGCCCCGGACGCGGGCGGTGTGCAGTTCGGGCCTGGTCGAGGACGCGTTCTGAAGGCCGCCGATCATGCGAGTGATCCCCGGCGGGCAGGTGCTCGGCGGCGTCGGCGAAAGTCGGCTCCACCTGATGGCATCGACGGTGGACGGCTCCCAGGACATGGTCCCCGCTGCAATACAGGGCATCCCGCCGGGCTTTGCCCGAGAACAACCGCACAGGCCGCTGAGCAGAAGCACCTCGGACGGCTCGGAGCGACGTAAGTCGGCCGGATTAAGTCGATCGACTGAAGCGCCGCCCCTGCTCCGGCTTCTACCCTGACGGTGCTCGCCCGATCTTCGAGCGAGGACAACCACGAGCCAAAGGCCTTGCCGAGGCTGTCGGCGCCCGGATGTCCTCCGGGTCGTGAGGAGCAGTCCGGCTGATGTACGCGGCCGAGGCCTTCGCGGCTCCGGGCGGCCCCTCGATCGGCATACGCCTGTGATGGGAGATCGCGTGCGTAGGATCGTTTCACTGCTCGCCGTCGCTCTGGCGGCTCTCATGACGTTGTCCCCCCTCGTGCCCGCCGAGGCCGTGCCTACGGCCTCAGCGGCGATCGCCTGGGCGCCGTGCCCGCGAAACCCCTCCGCCGAGTGCGGCAGACTTGCCGTACCTGTGGACTGGAAGAACCCCGGCGGCCCGACGATCGACCTGGCCGTGGCCAGGAGCAAGGCGACCGACCCGGCGGCCAGGGTCGGCTCGCTGCTGCTGCATCCCGGCGGCCCCGGTTCCTCCGGGGTCGGCTACGCGATCTCGCTGAACAACTTCAGCCCGGAGCTCAAGCGCCGGTTCGACATCGTGGGGTTCGACCCCCGTGGCGTGGAGGACAGCGGGCGCATCGTGTGCTCGGCCCAGCTGCTGTCGCAGTTCCCCGACCCGCTCATCGAGAGTCAGGCGGAGTTCGACGCCTGGCTCGACTACAGCAGGCGGTTACGCGCCGACTGCCGCGCCCGTACGGGACCGGTTTTCGACCATGTCGACAGCGTGAGCGTGGCCCGCGACATGGACGCGATCCGCGAGGCGCTCGGCGAGGAGAAGGTCACCTTCTACGGCCTCTCCTACGGCACGCTGGTCGGTCAGATGTACGCGGAGTTGTTCCCGCACCGGATCCGCGCCCTCGTCCTGGACAGCAATCTGGACCACAGCCTGAGCACCGGCCCCTACCTCTCCAGCTGGGCCACATTCGCCCAGGACAGTTTCGACGAGTTCGTCACGTGGTGCGAAGGGGAAAGCCGATGCGCGCTGCACGGCACGAACGTGCGCGCGTTCTGGGCTCGGCTGCTGAAGCGCGCCGACCGCGGCGAGATCCGCGCTCCGGGCGCCCCTGACAGGTCGCTCACCAGGCAGGACGTGATCCGCTACGTCTTCCGGGCGGGCTACGTGCCCGCGTGGTACGAACTGGCCGAACTGCTCGTCGCCCTGGACGCGGGCGCGCGCAAGCCACCCGCCTCCGCCGCCTGGCTGCTGGGTGACACGGCGGACTCGCGACAGGCTTCCGCAGCCGCAGAGCCGGATGTGCCCATATCCCTCCAGATCTTCTGTGAGGATTTTCGCTGGCCGATCCGCGACCACCGCGAGTACGCCCGACACCTCCGCCGCGCCAAGGCCGTCGCGCCGGACATGGGGATCGTCCCGACCAGCCTGACGCTCACCGCCCTGTGCCTGGGTGAACCGGATCCGATCCCGAATCCTCAGCACCGCCTGCGGGTGAAGGGCGGCCCGCCGCTGCTGCTCGTCAACGGGCTGCACGACCCGGCCACCGGCTACGCGTGGGCGCTCAACGCCGCCGCCCAGATCGGGAAGAAGACGCGGCTGCTCACCTACGAAGGGTGGGGGCACGGCGCCTATGGCTGTGGCGACTGTGTCACGGCCGCCGTCGACGCCTACCTGATCTCGCTGAGGCTACCCGCGCGCGGAACCCGGTGCCCGGCCGTACCGGTGGCGCCGCCCGACGCGGACGGTCGGCCCGCGCCGTCGGCTCTGCTGGCGGACATGCCGGACTAGACCGGGCCAGTACGGATGCTCTCACGCGGAACAAGACGCAGCGCGGTGGCGGCTGCGATCACGCACATGCCGATGGCGATCGCGATGGCCGCGAAGGTGCCCCTGCCAGGGTCTGTTGCGACGACCGCTCCGAGAAGTGCGACCCCGATGACCCCACCCGTCTGCCGCGCCGTGTTCAGCGCGCTCGATCCCATGTTCTGATGCCGATCGGGAGCGAACGTCATGACGGCAAGCGTCTGGGAGGGCGCGGAGAGCCCCATCCCGAGCGAGAAGACGCAGAACCCGGCCGCGATGAGCGGATACGGCGCGGATGCGACGGTAAGCGGCGCGAGCCCGATGGCCGAAAGCGCCATTCCGGTCGCCAAGCCGGTACGGGGGCCGAACGCGGTGATGAAGCGAGCGCCGAGAAAGGTCGCGGCGAGGGTCGCGGCCACGGTCAGGGGAAGGAAGGCCAAGCCGGTCTGCAAGGCCGAGTAGCCACGTACCTGCTGGAAGTTGAACGTGTAGACGATCAGCATCCCGTACAGCGTGAAGTTGTACGTCGCACCGCCGAGCAGACCGGCGAGCACCGGACGCGCGGCGATGATGGCAGGAGGCAGCAGGACCTGTCGCCCCTCCCGAGCCCAGGCGTACTGCGCCGCGACGAACACGACGAGGGCCAGGACGCCGCCCGCGAGAGCCGTGAGCACGGCGGGGTCGAGCCAGCCCGCGACACTCGACTCGACCAGCGCCCACACCAGGGCGGCGAGCCCGACGATCGCGAGGGCCTGCCCGCGCAGGTCGAACGACACGCGTTGCAGCGGAACCTCCGCCACGTGCCGGGCGACGAGCCAGCCGGTGGCGGCGGCGACCGGGAGGTTGAGCAGGAAGATGCTCCGCCAGCCGAGCGTGTCGACCAGCAGCCCGCCGATGAAGGGGCCGATCACGAAGCCGATACCGCCTACGCTCACCCAGATCGAGACCGCCCTGGTGCGTTCGGCCGATTCGGTGAAGATACGGCTGATCAGGGTCAGCGGCGCCGGGGCGAGCAGCGCTGCTCCCAGCCCTTGGCAGGCGCGGCCGAGGACGAGCAGGCCCGTGGTGGGAGCGACGGCGCAGGCGATCGAGGCGACGGCGAACACCGCCAGCCCGGTCAGATAGCCACGCCGGGCCCCGATCCGATCTCCGAGCCGACCCGCGGACAGCAGCAGCGCGGCGAACATGAGCGTGTAGGCGTCGATGGCCCACAGTCCGCCCGCCAGGCTCGCGTGCAGGTCGGTACGTATGACGGGGATCGCGACGTTGATGACGTTCGCTTCCATGATGATCAGTGCGGTGCCGAGACACAGGCCGGTGAGACCCAGTGTCCGGCTGGTGGTGGAAGCAGGCGGTGGCGGCCGATCGTGGGCAGCGTCAGGTGACACGGTCACTCCGATGGAAGGACGGGAAAACACCCGATGGAAGTACGGGAAACACGCACGACGGCTGTAGCGGGCTCCTCTACCGAGGGCGGCTACGGCCAATGGGCAGAGGGCAGGGGAGGGGAGGGGAGGGGCCCGGTGCCTGCGGTGTCGCTACCCGGTGGAGCTATGGCCGAGCGGGTAGCGACGGCGACCCCGAGTCCCGCAAGACGCCGGCCGGAGTCTTACGCGCATGGATTCGAATTACGCGCATAGGTTTCGAACTCGTCGAGAGCCCTGATCGACGGGTGAGGAAGTGGGGCGCCTGGGTTCAGTGCGTGCGCGGAGCGCTTGCCCGCAGAAGTGCGAGCACCCCTCTGATCGCGCGGTCGAAGGGCTCGACCGCCTGCGCCGCGCGGGCCAGGGCGTAGCCGCCCTGGATGACGGCGGCGATGGTGGAGGCGGTCTCGTCGACGTCCAGGTCACCGGCGAGCTCACCGGCCGCCACCCCTTCGGCGATCGTGCGCCGCAGGTGTTCGTGCAGCACCTCGAAGGCCTCCCGGATCGGTGCGCGCAAGGCGTCGTCGGCCATGACCTCCGGATCGGCGGTGAGCCGTCCCACGCTGCACCCGCGCAACACGTCGCGTTCGCGCCCCAGATATCCCTCGATGCGTTCGAGCGCGGTGCCGTCCACGGCGAACGCTTCGGCGACCTGCTGTTGCATCAGTTCCGCACTGCGCTTCTCGGCCGCCAGCACCAGGTCAGGCTTGCCGTCGAAGTGGTGGTACATACTGCCCTGGCCGACGCCGGAGCGCGCCAGGATCGCGGTCGGACTGGTGCCGACATATCCACGCTCCCACAGCAGTTGCCGCGTGCCCTCGATCAAGCGCTCGCGGGCGTTCGGTTTCATGGTGCCTCCCAGCAATGCGGTGCGGTGCCTGTCCCGGCCCGTCCTACAGGGCCGGATGCCGCAGGTGCCAGTCCGACTCACGCTGGTAAGCGTGGCCGAGCCGGATCAGCAGGTGTTCCTCGAACGGCCTGCCGACGAACTGGAACCCCAGCGGCATGTCATCCTCGCCGAAACCGCCCGGCAGGGTGATGGTCGGGGTACCGGCCATGTTGAACGGCGTGACGAAGCGCAGGTAGTCCGTCAGGGCTTCGGGATCGGCATACACCGCCTCCTTCTGCGCGAGTGTGAGGCTCGTGGTCGGCTGCACCGGTGCCAGCAGGACGTCCACGTCGCACAGGGTACGCGCCAGTGCGCCGGTGAACGCGAGCCGCTGATGGTGGGCGTGCATCAGCTCGATCGCGGAGACCGTGTGGCCGTGCGAGACGAGCCCGGCGATCGACCCGGGCGTGTCGGCCGAGCCGTACTCCGAAGCGCGTGAGGGATAGGTCTCCTGGTGGGCGATCGCGGCCTCGACACCGGCGTATCGGGCCCACATGGCGTTGATGGCGCCGGTATCCGGAAGGGTGACCTCGACGATCGTCGCACCCAGGCGGCGCAGTACGGCGATGACGTCGTCGAGCATGCCGATGGTCGTCTGGTCGACACGGGTCTCGTTGTACGCGCGATCCACCCCGATGCGTACCTCCCCGATCGGGGCGTCGAGGTCGGCCAGGTAGTCGGGCACCGGTACGGCGGCCGCGGTCGGGTCGTGCGCGTCCGCTCCGGCGATCGCGCCCAGGATGGCGGCCGCGTCCTGCGCCGAGCGCGCCATCGGGCCGACGTGGTCGAGGCTCGCGGCGAGCGCGAAGACGCCGTGCCTGCTCACCCGTCCCCACGTGGGCTTGATGCCGGTGACGCCGTTGGCCGCGGAGGGGTAGCGGATCGACCCGCCGGTGTCGGTGCCCAGGCAGCCGAAGCCGAGCCCGGCCGCCACCGCGACGCCCGAGCCGCTGGAGGAGGCGCCGGACCAGTACTCCGGGTTCCACGGGTTGAGCGGTGGGGGGACGGACGGGTGGTGCTCGGCGAACGCGCTCTCGGTGAGCTGCAACTTGCCGAGCAGTACGGCCCCGGCCTGCGCGAGACGCCGGACCACCGTCGCGTCGTAGGTGGGCACATGGCCGGAACGGATCGTGGTGCCTGCCGCGGTGACGATTCCGGCGGTGAAGCAGAGGTCCTTCACCGCGATCGGCACACCGTGCAGAGGACCTCGGTATTGGCCTGCCGCCAGCTCGGCCTCGGCGTTCCTGGCCTGCTCAAGGGCGAGGTCCGCCGTCACCGTGGCGTAGCTGCGCAGCACCGGATCGACCTGATCGATCCGCGCCAGCAGTGTCTCGGTCAGCTCCACCGGCGTGATCTCGCGTGCGCGTAGCTTCGCGGCGACGTCCAGCAGGCTTGCGTAGTGCACACGGTTGTCGTGTGCGGTGCGAGTGAGAGCCATGAGAGCACCATACATACTAGTATGTATGGTGTCGAGAGCCGGGGGAGTGGCTTCGACCGCGGCCGGGATTCATGAAGCGCTACGTACGCATACGTTCAGCGAAGCTCCTGGCCTTCTGCCGTTTCACCCAGCCGACGAAGCAGGTGCGCCCAGCCGCCGCCGGTCTCCTCCTCGAGTACGGCCGGCAGACCGCTGTGACGCAGGGTCAGCCTGGTGCCGTCACCGTCCGGCGTCAGGGTGACCTCGACCAGTGAGGCCTCAGGCGCGATGTCGGGCGCCCCCGGCGTGGCCTCCCAGCCGAAGGTGAAGACAAGACGCTCGTACGGCACGAGCTCCACGAACCGTCCGCGCATCACCGGACGCGGCCCCTCGTGCATCGCGACCCGCAAGGCGCCGCCGGGGCGGGCGTCCAGCTCGGCCGTACCCCACCACCGCGCCAGGCGTGCCGGGTCGGTGAAGAACCGCCAGACCGTCTCGGGACGCGCGCGGATGTGCAGTGTCTGCTCAATCGTCTCGCTCACAACGATCCCTTCACGTCCTGGTCGCCGGTGTACGCGCGTTCCTCCTGCTCGGCTTCGTACTGGAGGCGGCCGAGCGAGGCGGACCACATCGTCTGCAGGAACGTCACCGCCTCGGCCAGCCCTTGCGGACGTAGCCGATAGAAGCGGCGATTGCCCGCGCGGCGGACGTCGACGAGGCGGGCCGCTGTCAGCGTTCGCAGATGCTGGGACACCGCAGGGCGACTGATCTCGGGAAAGCGCTCGGCGATCTCGCCTGCCGACACCTCGCGATCCCGTACCAGGACGAGGATCGCCCGGCGGGTCGGATCCGCCACAGCGCGAAGCGCGTCGTCCATGGGTCACCGCCTTCGTTTGCGCACTGCCAGGACAGTATGTAAGTGTTTAAGCAACATCTTACACACGGACGACGACGAGGATCCGCCATGCCAGGAGACGACAACACCCGTACCCAGCGATCGGAGAACCGGCGCCTGAACGCACTGGTTGGCCGTTGGCGTTCACAGGGGCGTACGGCGGCCACCGCGAGCGAACCGGCGATCCGCATCGCCGGATCGGACACCTACGAGTGGCTGGCCGGCGAGCACTTCCTCATTCACCGTGTGGACGTGCGCATGAACGAGGAACACGTCGAGGTCATCGAGATGATCGGCCCCTACGATCCGGCGAGCCGGACGTACCCCATGCGCTCTTTCGACCATCACGGCAACTTCCTCACCATGTCGGCAAGCGTCGACGACAAGGGCGTCTGGACGTTCGCAGGCGAGACGGAACGGGCGACACTGGTGATCGCCGAAGACGGCGACTCCATGACGGCCGAATGGGAACGCACCGACGACGGCACGACCTGGCAGCACTGGATGACCATGAGCTTCACGAAAGCCTCCAGCCCCAGCCCTCACCAGGGAAACCACCACGTCCCGACAGGGCAGATCGTCAGTACCCGGTCGCAGTAAGGCGTCGCAGTGCGTCACGAGCGGGTGGGCCCCATGTGGCCTTGCCGCCCGGGCGGCCGTGCACTCCGGCGTCGCCGATGCCGAGGCAAGCGAGAGCCTTCAGTACGGCCAAGCCGCGCGCACGGCGAAGGGTATCGGCGTCCGGGGCCGGCCGGTAGGCGGCGTGGAAGCGGTCGATCGCGCCGTCGGGGAGCAGGATCCACGCGGCGGCGAGGTCGTAGGCCGGGTCGCCCGCGAACATGTCGCCGAAGTCGATCACGCCGCTGATGGTGCCGTCCGTGGTGAGGACGTTGGCCGGATGCAGATCGCCGTGGAGCCAGAGGGCAGGGCCGTCCCAGTCGGCCGCGGCCACGGCGTCGTCCCAGACAGCGCGAACGGCTTCAGGGTCGGAGATCAGCCCACTGTCGGCAGCCCAAGCAAGTCCGGCAGCGAAGCCCTCGGCGTAGTGACGCAGAGGCCCGCCGCGGCCCCGCCCGGCGGGCGCTTGCTCGGGAGCCGGTTGATGCAAAGCCGTCAGAAAGGCGGCCAAAGCATCGGCGGCCTCAGCGCCGCAGGTGGCAGGCGCACGGTCGGCGGGCTCACCCGGCACCCAGGTGGTCACGATCCAGCACTGCGGAAACAGAGCCGAGGGCTCGCCGAGCCGCTGCGGGACGGGAACCGGCAGCGGAAGCCGCGCGGCAAGCGAGGGCAGCCACGTGTACTCCTTGAGCAGCAACTCCGCTGCGGACCCCGTCGCCCAGGGCAACCGCACGGCGAGATCGTCACCGAGGCGCCACAGCTGGTTGTCCCACCCACGCGCGCCGAATGTCACCGGGCGATCGGCCAAGTCGGGGTGCTGGTCACGAAGCAACCGCCGTACCAGCTCAGCACCGATCTCGATCTCAGTGTGCGTCATGCAGGACAACAGTAGTCGGGAGAAACCGGCCGATTCCGGGCTGAGGGCGAGGCAACAGTGCGATCGGGGTCTCTACGGGCTGTCTCACGTGTGGTCAGGGCCCGTCGCTTGTCAGGACCCGTCGCTTGTCAGGGCCCATCGCGGACGGCTCGTGGTTCGCTGTGTTCGCTGTAGTGCACTGGGCTTTGAGGGGCCGCGCGTACTGGATCTTGCCCTCGGGGTGGGCGAAAGGATGGCCGACGTGCTGACCGCCGGGCTTCGGCGACAACGCGGGCGGCGCGGGCGGCGCGTTCGGTGGTGAAGGTGTGCTCCATCTTCGACGCGTCGACGCGGGGGCTTCGCGCGTCGGCCGGATGTTCGGATAGCCCGGATGGCCGGTTCAGGGGCTGAGATCCGCGCTCAGGATTTCGGGCGCTCCTTGACGCCCGCCTCCAGCAGATCGACCACCTCGGCGATCCGCTGCGCCCGCACCTCGGGCCGGCCCTTGGTCGCCTCGATCCAGCGCAGATAGGCCCGCCGGTAGAACTGGGCGAGGGCGTCGAAGAAGGCACCCGCCGCCGGGCTGGCCTCCAGCGCCGCCGCGACATCATCGGCGAGATCGGCCCGTTGCGGCCCCTCCGGGATGAGCGCCACGCTCACCTGCTCGCCGGGCTGAAGACCGCAGCGCAGCCAGGCCGGGCCGAGCAGGAAGCCGCGTTCCCCCTGGTGTTCGACGATTACCGCACGGATGCCCATGTCGTTCACCGTGCCGCTCACGTGATGGACCGGCTTGGGCGCCCACACCTGGTCCGGATCGAACGGCACCGGCACGAACAGACGCCCGCGCCCGCCCGATCGACTGTCGGTGGTGTAACGCTGTTGCTCCACGCTCCGATCCTGCCACGAGTGGCCCCCACCCGCTGCCGCCACTTGCGGCGATGCGCACGTCACACCCCGAACCAGGGCCGACCCGGGCTGACAGCGTCACAGATCAACCGTCTGGCGCACGGCCGCTCGGTGAGCGCGGGCGAAGCCCTGACGCTCCTGCCTTCGCCCGCCTGGAAGCACCGGGCAGTACCGCGAGAGCACGCCATCGAAGCGCCGCACCTCCCGCCTCCCGCAGGGCGGTGCCGACATCCCGCGGCTGTTCCTCGCCCGCCAAGGGCGTTGTCATACCCGCACCAGCCATCTACGCTATTCCGTAACTACGGACCAGCATAGGAGAGTGTAATGAGCGCGGACAAACTCGCCGAATTCGAGCGCCGGATCGCCCACCTGGAAAGTCGAATCGACACCGTAGCCCCACCACACCCCCCGAAGGCGCCGCCCCTCACCACGGCAGCCGCCGGCATGCTCCGCCAGGCGAAGCAGGACAACAGTCTCGGCACCGTGAGCTACGCCGGAGCAGCCCGACTGGCCGGCGGCGAGAGTCTCTGGGACAGGCAGCATTCCCTCGCCGAGCTGCTGTCGGCCGATTGGACACCGGTGGCCACCATCCTGGAGACCCTGGGCAGCCGACCGCGCCTGGCGCTGCTCGCCGCACTCGTACAACAAGGCCGACGCACCAGCACCGACCTCCAGGACTCCCTCGCCGGAGACGGCGAGCAGAGCACGAGCGGCCAGCTCTACCACCACCTGCGCGCACTCCAGAGCGCCAGGCTGATCACACAACGCAAGCGCGGCGAGTACGAACTCGCACCTCAGGCCACGACCCAGGTCCTCACCATCCTCGCCGCCGCGTTCGACCTGGCCAACGACCCCCCGCTCGGCCCACCAGCCGACCTTCCCACCCCGCAATGACCAAGCAGGCACCTGGCCTCCGGTCAGTGGCCAGGAATGCCTGAAGCTATCCGGCCGGACCGCATCAGCGCCTGCGCCTGCGCCTGCCGAGACACCACCATCCGTGCTCCGAAGGGATCACGACAGGCGGATGGTGCTAGGGCTGTGGCGGTGGTCGCGCATGACGACGTGCCCGGAGCGCTCGGCGGCCGTGCAACCGGGCCCGTGCACGTCAAGGCTTTCAAGGTCGACGGGGAGCGCGGCGGATGCGGTCAGGACTGCCTTTGGCCGCCCGGTACTGCCGGCGGTCAGGAAAACGTAGAATGGAGCACTTTCTCGATTATCAGGTATCGCCTTCTGGCTACCCGCGGCCATGACGAATGCATTTTCAGCGAAATGCTGTTCGCCATGCCTCCTCGTTCTCCGTGCTCAAATACAAAACAGCATTCGTTTGTCCGATGAGCCGAACGAGCCGCGCGACGGGCCGGCCACCCAGGCATCCAGCCTAAACAGCGTCGGCGTTCAACAGTGCCAGAAGGGCGACAAAGACGTCGGTGTTCGCTCGACGCGTACTGCTATCACATCACCGGCGACCATACCCACGACGAAGCGCACGTCAGCGGTTATGTTCGCACGACGAACCAGCTCGTGGTAGGGGAGCGAGGTATCCCGGTATCGTACGGCCGTCCTGCGGGCAGCCGTCGTCACCAGTCGATCGATGGGCTATCCCGACGGATAGTCCATTCGCGGGCCGTGCAGGACCGACAACGGTAAACCCCTCCCGACCGCGAATTCCTCCACGCGAAGTTGTGAAGCTCCGTCTCCTCTGTCCCGACCGTAGACTATGAGATATTTATGCGTCTCTACCGATGGGAAATCAATGCCGAAGGTTGTCGAAGCCAGGGCGGTGAAAGTCGTTCTGGGAGCAGTCACCGTCGTCGACAATTTCAGCCTCAGCGTGCAGCAGGGTGAGGCCGTCGCGCTGATGGGTGCCAACGGTGTGGGCAAGTCGACATTGCTGCGCTGCCTCGCCGGGCTGGAACGCGAACGGGCCGGAGAGATCCTTGTCTTCGGCGAACCGCCCCGTGACGACGAGGCGTTCTGGCGCGATGTCGGGATCGTCACCGAAGAACAGGCCTGGTACCCATGGCTGACCACCTGGGAGCACCTCGAACTCGTGGGGCGCATTCACGGTCACGGCCTTGATCCCAAGGACCTGCTGGAGACGTTCGGGCTGGCCGACCGGGCCGACGTCGCGCCGATGATGCTCTCGACCGGGCAGCGGCAACGCCTGTCCCTGGCAGCCGTACTGGCCAGACCGAGCAGGCTGCTGCTCCTCGATGAACCCGAGCAGGGCCTCGACCGGGCTTTCCGCCGGACACTCGGCGCGCTGCTGGCCGACTACGCCCGCGACGGAGGCACCGTGGTACTGGCCTCCCACGACGAGCAGCTGGTCGAGGCCGTCGGGGCACGGGTCGTCACGCTCGACGGCGGGGCGCGCTGATGGTCGCCCAACTCACCCGGCGCAACCGCCGACGGCGCAGGCCCGGCTGGCAGCAGGCCTACTACTGGCTGACCGTCCTCGCGCTTGCCGCCGCGATCGGCGTTCCTCAGGCGATCACGTTCGCGTCCTGGATCTTCGACGGCTCCGGCGGCGGCGATCCCGTGCCCGCGCTGGCACTCCTGCTGGCGCTCCTGGCCGGGCTGCTCCTGCTCCTGGCCTGGGTGGGGCCGGTGGTGGCCTCACCTGCCGACCTGCGGTGGCTGGTCCTCTCACCACTGAACCGCCGCCAGGTCCTGACGAGGAGCACTGCGGCGCTGCTCGTCTCCCTGACCATCGCCGGGCTGCTCCTGGGGGCGCTGGGCACGGGGCTCTTCGCCCGCCCGCAGGACGTGGTGGCGGGCGCGGCTCTGGGCGTCGCCGTCACGCTCTCGGCGGGGGCCGCGGCGACGATCCTGCAGGCGAGGCAGGCATGGAACGGCTGGCTCCGGCTTGCCGCGCTGGTCCTGGCCGTACTCGCCGGGCTCCTCGCCTGGCTCCGCCCCGCCCTGCCCTCGCTGCCCGTCGCCGTCCTCGCGTACCTGACGCCGGTGATCGCCGCGCTCCTGGTCTGGCGGGCCTGGCGTGTGGTGGAGCGCTTCCCGGCCCGCGCCCTGCTGGACGCCTCCGCCCAGATGGGGACGCTGGCGACCGCCTCCTTCAACCTCGAACCCGCCGTGCTGACCTCGCTCGCGGAGCAGCGTTTCTGGCGCTCCCAGCGGTTGCACTCCCGTCCCTGGCCCAGCGGCGGCCGCACGGCGATCGTGTGGTCGGACGCCCGCATGCTGAGCCGCCGCCCAGGACGCCTGGCCGTACTGGCGGCGCTGACCTGCCTGCCCGTGCTCATCCGGCTGACCGGAGGGGCGGCGGGAGTGGCGATGCTCGTGCTCTTCTGCGGTGGGCTGGCCGCCGCCACGACGGGAGCGGCCGGTGCGCGCTGGGACGCTCAGCATCCCGAGCTGGCCCGCATGTTCAACACCCGGCGCTCGCCCGCCAGAACGATCATGCCCGCCGTACTGGCGGGCGTCTGGGTGGGCACGGCGTTCGCACTGCTGTCCGCCGCCGGCTTCGCCCCGGGGTGGAGCTGCCTGTACGGCGTGGCCGCCGCGCCGGGATTCGCGCTGGGTGGGCTGCGCATGGCCAGGCGCGGCCCGATCGACCATGCGACGCCTGTCATCGACCTGGGCTTCGGCGGTATCCCCACCGGCCCCGTGCTGTGGGCGATCGCCGGTACCGATCTCGCGATCCTGGCCGCCGTACCGATGTTCGTTGGGCTGAGCCCGGCCTCGTGGGTGATCCAGGCGGCGCTGGGGCTCGTCCTGCTCGGCGTCGCGAGCCTCCGCCGCTGATCCTCCTCGTTCTCCAGGGCGAGGCAATTTCCGTCCCATGTGGGGCTGTGAAGCCCTCGAACTCGGCGTGGGCCAGGCCGTTCTTGGTCTTGCGGACGTTGTCGCGGCGATCGTCCTCGGGACTGCGGGCAGCCGTTGGCCGTGCCCGCGAGAAACCTGGCTGGATGCGTGGGCACGGGGTCGTTCTGCACGCGCTGTCAGCCCGCGAACCCGGCTGTGGCCATCCGCACGTGCTCCGGTCAAGGTGCCGTAGGAGCTTCTTCTCCCTGCTCGTGGTCGGTGATGAGGGCGTTCAGGGCGGCGGCTTTGTCGGCTTCGGTGGGCAGGGCGTACCGGCGGGTGGTGTCCAGTGAGCCGTGGCCGAGGAGTTCGGCGACCAGGATGGGGTCCTTGCCGTCGCGGATGAGCTGGGTGGCGAAGGTGTGGCGCAGGACGTGCGGGCTGAAAGGTTCGGTGGGGTCGTCATTGAGGCCCACGGCGTCGCCGAGGCCGGTGATGATGTCGCGGGCGGCGCGGTCGCTCAGGCGGCCGCCGCGGTGGTTGAGGAATACCGCAGTGTGGGTGTCGGCCCCTTTCCAGTCGGCGCGGTCGCGCAGCCAGTCGGTCAGGGCCCGGCGCAGGTCGGGGTGGACGGGCAGCGGGCGGATCTTGCCGCCGTCGCGGCCCTTGCCACGGATGCGTAGTTCGCCCTTGCGGGCTGAGAGGTGGACGTCGGCCAGGTCGAGGCCGACGACCTCGGAGATGCGCAAGCCGGCGTAGTAGGGCAGCAGGGCGATGGCCGTGTCGCGCGCAGATGCGGTGAGCTGGACGTGGCGGAGGTAGCGGCGGGTGCGCCGGGCGTCCAGGGCGCGGGGCGCGGGGCGGCGGGCGTCGCGTTCGCGGCGCGCCTGGGGCTTGCCGAGGCCGCGGCGGGCGTAGAAGTCGTCGATGGCCGACAGGTAGGTGTCGATGGTGTTAGGGGCGCGGCGGCCGTTCTTCAGATGTCGGCGGAAGTCGCGTACGGCGCCGGTGGCGGCGGTGGGGTCGGTGAGCGGGTCGCCGTCCAGGGCGTCGGCTTGGTCGGCCAGCCAGGCCAGGTAGCCGCGCAGCCGCGAGGCGTACTTGGTCTTGGTGGAGTCGGCCAGCGGGGCGTGCGAGAGCGCGGCGGTGTAGTCGGCCAGGACGGCGGCGTGAGGGGCGGGGAGCGGCACGGCCCGCGACCGGCTTGTGTTTCCGGAGGCTGCTCCGGCTGGTTGGGTGATGTCTGAGGGCGGGTTTCCGGAAGTCACTCGCTCAGTTTACTTCCGGAATCGCGCAATTCCGGAAGTGTTGCGGTAGGGTGGAGACACCGAGGACTTTTCGAGCGTTGACATTCAGGTCGGCGTCGCCCACGGCGAACCACCACCGGCCCCTCGCAGGGGGCCCGGACAGGTCAGGCCGTCCATGACGTCGACGCTTCCTTCTCAACGCACCCCGCTCAGCCCTGTCGCATCGGCGATGCCGTGGGGCGATTCCGCGCTCCGGCTCGCTCTTTACCCGGTACCGGATCGCCGGGCCCTGGTGGACGGGGCCTGGTGGCCCCACTCCCACGACGCCGCCGCCGAGCTGCCTCATCTCATCGCCGCCGTCGATCAGCGGCTGGGCCGTACCATCCTGCGGATAGGGGTGTACCGGGACGCCTGGCAGCACATCCCGCGACGCATCCCGGCCCGTGGCAGACAGGTCCGCGTCGGCTGGTTCCGCCACTGCGACCCGCGTGTGATCACTCTCGTCTTCGCCACCGGCGAGCCGATCGTCTTGCTGCTCATCCCACCCGACACCGCAGCCGACGCCGCCGAGGCCGCGCTCAGGCTCACCGCGCAGGACACCGTCGGCCCGGCAGTCGACGACATCCTCATCCTGGCGAGTCTGCCCCCCGATCCCGCCTTCCGGACCACCGGCGCGGGGACTACCGACAGCCCGGCCCGCTGGGAGGACGAAGGCGGATCGGTCATCACGCCGAAGGCAGGAGCCTCGGACAACCCGGCCTCGGACGACCAACCTCAGCACCAGCGTGAGATCACCCATGTGCCGCCTGCCGGCCGGATCGAGCGGATCCAGGTATCCCTATCCAGCGGTGGACCGCTCTCCGGCCGGCAGGCATCTGTCCGGCCCCCCGATTCGCAGCCTCTCCGAACAGGAGACTTCCATGACTGTCATTGACACCGCCCCGCCGCTCGGCGGGGTGGGCGCCGCGGCGCCCACCTTGATCCACCTGTCCGGGAACATCGACATCTTCACCACCGAGCAACTGCGCCAACGGCTGCTCAACGCGCTCGGCTACAGCACCAACCTGCTCGTGCTGGACCTGTCCCAGGTCACCTTCTGCGGCGTCGGCGGGCTGGGCGTGCTGCTCGGCGTGCAAGGCCGCGCCCGGGCGCGCGGCATCACCCTGGCCCTGACCGGGCTCACCCCGTTGCTGACCCGGCTGCTGCAGGTCTCGGGCCTGGAACACCGATTCCCGATCATGGTGTGAACGGCCATACCCAACGCAACTCTCACCGACGTGGGCTGCGACGGCCGCTCGCCGTTCCCGCGACCCGCCACGCCCGCCCGGATCGGCCTCACCCAGGTGATGCTGACCGCCGCGATCGTGGTGGCACCGCTCCTCGCGCCGGCCGTCGGCTGGCGTGGGAAGCGGCCGTACCCTTGCCCGAATGATCGAGGGGCTGCTGCTCCACCTGGCCAGTGCGGAGATCGATCGCCAGTACACCGATACCCATGGCGCTTCGGTCGTGGGTTTTGCCTTCTCGCACCTGTTGGACTTCAAGCTGCTGCCGCGGCTCAAAGCATCGGCTCGGCCCGCTTGTACCCGCCCGAGGGTGACCGAAGCAGAGGCCTGGCCGCAACTGGAGTCCGTCCTGTCGGGCAAGAGCATCGGCTGGGAACTGATCGCCAACCAACACGACCAGATGATCAAGTACGCGACCGCGTTGCGGCTCAAGCCCGCCGAGGCCCACCAGATGATGCGCCGGTTCACTCGCGGCTGGCCCCGAGCACCCCACCTACCGGGCGATCGAGGAACTCGGACGGGTGATCCGTACGATCTTCATCGGCGACTACCTCGCCGCCGAAGCACTTCGGCGTGAGATCCACGAGGGCCTCAACGGGGTGGAACTGGAACTCGGCCAACAAGGACATCCTCTACGGCAGGGCCGGCGATCTGACCGGCGACGACCGCGAACACGCCGAAGTATCCGCGCTGGCGCTTCACCTGGTGCGTTCACGTTGGGTGTGTCGCTGCGCCCTCGGCCTCAGGCCATCAGTGGGAAGCTGCCGCTCAGCGCGGTGATCTGCAGAAGCCGCCGCACGGCGGCTGAGGGGCCGGCCAGGGCCAGCGCCCGCCGATGGTGGAGGGCGTGCAGTCTGCTCAGCACCAACGCGGACAGTCCTTGGGCGTCCATGAACGACACCGCCGACAGGTCGATGACCAGCAGCCCCTCGGGGTGGGTCTGCAACGCGGCCTGGACGCACCCGTACAGCAGCGGTTTGCCGATCAGGTCTACCTCGCCTGCCGCGCTCACGACCACGAACCCGTTCAGCCGCGCGGTGGAGAGCACCAATGCGTCCATGATCGCTCCAGACCAGGCGATAGGCGGAGCCGAGCGAGGGACACCCCCTCCGGAACCCTCGCTCGGCCCCAGCGCGTCCTCGTCAGCTCCGCGTCGATGCGTGTGTCGCAAGGTCTGGACGGCACAGTCCACCACGAGTGGCGTGGTGTACCACAACCAACCGTCACATTAGGCGATCAGTTGTACACATGGCGCAGCATACGCTCATGATGGTCGCCGCGCATCGTATCCGCCCCCTCCGCGCCACTTCCTTTGATCCACCCCGGTCGACGGGCCCCCGACGGGGTGAGGGCTTCAGCCCAGGTGTGCCGTGCCCGGAGCGGGTTGAGGCGGGAGCGCCCAGCCCAGCTGGTCCGTGCCGCACTGGGCCGCTGACCTCTGAGGGGCGGCGAGGGTGAAGGACAAGACGCTGCGGTAGGCCGTGAGATCGGCCAGGCGTAGCAGGGTGCGGCACACTCCGTGCAAGCGCAGCCAGCCGCCGGCTTCGAAGAAGCTGGTGGTGCCCAGCACGAACAGGCGCAGGCCGGCCACGTCGCAAAATCGCAGGCCGGTGATGTCGACGATGACGTACTGGTCTTGCTCGGCCAGCAGTTCGTTCAGCTCGCGCTGCAGCTGGGGGCAGGTCAGCAGGTCCAGGTCCCCGGTCAGCGTCAACACCCAGTGATCGCGATCACGGGTCTTGGTCACGGTCAACTCGGTCATGGTGCCCACTTCCTCGCGGGGCATCACATGAAGATACGGGTCAGGCCGCGAGATCCACTGCCCAGCACACGCTGGGGTTCATAGACCGTGCGGCAGCATCGCGGCGTCGCCGCGGGGTCCGGACGGCTCCCAGAAGATCACGATGTTCGCAAGCTTCAGATGGTGCGAAGTGTCTGAGATGCGGTGGAGTACCACCAACTTCACCATAGACCCCGACCCCACCTTCCACCAGGCCATCTGCCCCCAAAGATCCTCCAGACCATCCATGCCCCGGCGCCCCCGGTCACAGGGGTAGAGCCAATGGCGATCGGGCGCGGTCAGAGCGGTGGACGGCAGGTGGTCTTATGGGTACGGGCGAGTTCGGGCAGCAGGATGTCTCCGTTGATGACGGCGTGGGCGACGTCGGTGAGTTTGCGGTTGTTGGCGCGGGCGTAGGCGCGCATCGTGGTGAACGCCGCGTCCATCGACTGGTCGCCGCGTTCGGCGAGCATGCCCTTGGCCTGCTCGATCAGCACTCGGGTGTTCAGCGCGACCTGTAGTTGCTGTGACAGCAGCGTCCGTTCGCGGGCGGCCCGTTCGCCAAGCAGGCCGATCGTGGCAACGTCGGCGAAGGCCTGGCCCAGTGCGGCGGTGTCGGCGTCCAGACCTCCGGTCGTGGTGCTGAACAGGTCGAGGGCACCGATGACTTGGTCACGCAGGCGCATCGGCATGGCGTGCACGGCGGCGAAACCCCGTTCGTGAGCAACCGCGGCGAACTGCGGCCAGCGCGCAGCCTCGGCGGCCAGGTCCGCCACGGCGACTTGCGTTCCGGTGGCATAGGCGTCCAGACACGGCCCCTGGTCGGCTTGCAGCTGGAACAGCTCCAGCAGTCGAGACTGCTCGCTGGAGGCGGCGATCAGCTGCAGGTGGTCGGCCTGATCGGTGAGCAGGAGCCCGGCCGCGTCCACCTGGAGCACTTGCACGCACCGCTCAGTGAGCAGGTGCAGGAACTCGATCACGTCGAAGTCGGCCACCAGGGTGTCGGCCAGCTCGACGAACACCCGTGCCAGACGCTGTTCACGCGGCATGGTCTCCCTCCCTTTCCTCCCCTTCAGGCCCTGCGTGCTCGCAGAGCTTTCGCACACGGTGTTCGGTTCAGTCGCCCGGATCGGCGGCCAGGTCGGGGTCGAAGTGCAGGATGCGGGCCACGACCAGGCGGGCGATCTCGGCCACCCCCACCCCTTGACTGAAGGCGTGGGCGCGCAGCCGCAGCAGCGCTTCGGCCAGACTCGCACCCAGCTGGACAGCGATCATCCCGGTGGCCTGGTAGACCTCCGCCCGGCTCTCTTCCATCCCACCGAAGGGCTGCACCTCCCGCCCGGGACTCGCCTGAGGGTGGGCGGTGTGCAGCATGACGCCGAGCGCGGCCGCGGCGAAGGTGAGCGCATCAGCCATCTGTTCGGCCGTCAGTGGCCCGCATCGGGTCCTGTACAGATCCAAGGTGCCCAGCCGGATCGCGCCGACCTGCAACGGAAAGGCGAACACCGCCCGCGCCCCGGCTTGCACCGCGGCCGAGGCGAACCACGGCCAGCGGGCGGTCGTGGCCGCCGAGCTCAGATCGGCGGCCAGGCAGCTGCCGCCGTAGGTCCACGCCTCCACCCCCGGCCCCTCACCCAGGGTGAATTGCAGCTCCTCCACCTGCCGGGCCACCTCATCGGTGGCATACACCAGGCTCTGGCTGGCCAGCTCCGTCGACAGCGACAACGCCGACCCGTCCACGCCCACCGCGACACTCGCGATCCGGCACACGTGCCCGGCCGTGACCGGCTTCCCGTCGGCGCACCCGATGATCGACGCCCACGCCCGTGTCTCCCGCGTCTCCCGACCTTCGCCATCGACCGCCACCTGGCGATCACCACCTCACCACCCGAGGGCGCCGTCTCGCGTGAAAGTCGCTGTCACCCCACCATCGCACTCCGGGCCGGGCTTCCACAGCAAGTACCGGCCTACTGCGGTAGCTCGATGGTCACGACCATACTGACCTGAAGCGCCTTCTCTGACGACCAAGGTCAAGCAGTACGCATTTGCTGCGGCAGGAGTGGAGAGGCTGACCATGACCACCAGCCCCGCCCACGTGATCCCTTGCGACCAAGATCGCCCCGAGACCTACGCCGACGCGGTCGAGGCCTACCTGCGTTCGGCCGGGATCGGCGCCTCATCCACGCGGATCTACCGCATCTCGCTGACGACCTGTGCCTGGCTCGCCTGCGGACAGCACCCCTCGGCATAGACCGCCGCGACGCACCCGCGAACCGATTCGCGCCCCTCGCCAACCCGGCGACCGTCGACCTGATCGCCGCCGCCATAGTCCAGCGGGCCCACCTGGTCGACGCCGACACCGACGCCGACGCCGTCAACCGGGAACCGTCGACCATGAAGGCCGCCACCGGCTGGTGGCGCAATCGCGGTCGGCTCGCCTCCAACCCGACCGCCGGCATCGAACGACGGCCCGCCCCGCCCGACCGGACCAAGGCCCTGTCACGCGAACAGCTCGCTGCCGCGTTCGACCCCAAGGCCGGAATCCAGGAAATGGCCCTGTGGAAGATGCTGTACGAAACGTGCGGGTGAGCCCAGGAGATCCTCACCCTCGACATCGCCGACCTGCTCTTGGCCGACGAACGCGGCCGGGTCGCATCCAAAGGCGGCGTGACCGACTGGGGGCACTGGCGATCAGGCACCACCCGACCCCTGCCCCGCCTGCTCATGAGTCGCCCCCACGGCCACGGCCCGCTCTTCCTCACCGACCGCAAAGTCCCCGCCCGCACCCCGACCACCGACGTGTGCAAGATCACCGGACGCGGCCGGCTGTCCTACCGGTCCCGGCACGTGCCTCGGTCCGGTCTCTGGAACGCTACGCCCGCCCCGGCCTCGACGCCGTCGCCGACCACATGGCCAGGCGCGATCCCGCCACTCGCCGCCGCCGATAGCTGCCAGCACTCCCTGCAGCTGCGGTCGCCTGGAAACAGTCCGTCTCGGTCTGACGCCTGTTAGTGGACAACCACAGCCACCCCACAGCCGTGCGACTACACGCAGTCGCTGCCGTCACGCAGGGTTACTTTGCGGCTGGTGACGACTACCCGAGTGGGGGCACATGAAGGCGCTCCCGTCGTGGGCGTACGCGCGCAGCGTGTTGGCGGCCAGGCCGCGCTCGACGGGGCCTGACGAGCATCCGAACGAAAAGTCCCGCTAGCAGGACCCAGCTCGGCGGCTTACCGTGACTTTCCGCTCGAATGCGCTTCACAGGCAGGTTCTCGCAGGTCAAGAAGGTGGGCATCCCCTGCGTATCTCTTGCAGTTCGGGGATGTGGTTGTAGAGGGTGCCGACCGAGATGCCTAGCAGTTTGGCGATCGAGGTGACGGAGCGCTCGGGGTCCGGGAGTAGGTCTCGGGCGGCCTTGAGGAGTTCGGCGTCGACAACGGTGGGGCGGCCGCCGGTGCGGCCGCGGGCCTTGGCGGCGGCCAGGCCTTCATGGGTGCCAGCCACGATGAGTTCACGGATGAACTCGGCCAAGGCGGCGAAGACGTGAAAGACCAGTCGGCCGCCGGGGGTCGTGGTGTCGAGTTGTTCGTGCAGGCTGGTGAAGCCGACCTCGCGGCGGCGCAGATCGCCGACCATGGTGATGAGGTCGTGCAGGGATCGGCCGTAGCGGGCCAGCTCGGGCACAACCAGGGTGTCGCCGGCGGACAGGAAGGCATGGCAAGCCGCGAGTTCTGGGCGTTGGGCGTTCTTGCCGGACTTCTTGTCGGCGAAGATTCTGCGGCAGCCGGCGGTGGTCAGGGCGTCGATTTGACGGTCCAGGTTCTGGCCGCGGGTAGAGACGCGGGCATAACCGATGCGGATCTCGGACCGTACGGCGGGGAAGGCGGCGAGAAAGTCTTCGGGGAGTTTCAGCGGGGCGGTCGTCACCCTCAAACTCTCTCAACAAACGGTCTCCAGAGTTGTTGAAGATGCCAGGTTGTTGAAGCGAGTTTTTGAAGCCTGTCGGCCCTGGTCGGCCTCTGCGGCATCACAGGCTTCAATAAACGTTCGTTTGTTGAAGGCAGCCGCTCATTCGGTGACTTCGCGAGCGCTAGTGGGAACCGCAGTGTTGCCTGCGGCCCAGGCGGCGAGCAGGCTCAGGCCGTCGCCGGAAGGGGTACCGGGCTGCGCGGAGTAGGTCAGCAAGGTCAGGGGCTGCTCGCCGGACAGCTCGAAGGCTTCGTAGTCGAGGTCGAGGTCGCCGATGGCGGGGTGGTGGAAGCGTTTGGTGCCGTGCCGGTGCACGTAGACGTCCTGGGCGGCCCACCAGGTCCGGAACGGGTCGCTGCGCATGGACAGCTCGCCGATGAGGCTGGCCAGGTGCTCGTCGTGGGGGTGGCGGGCGGCGGCGATGCGCAGCGCGGCCACCGCCGAGCGGGCCACGCCCGCCCAGTCGGGGTAGAAGGCCTGGGCGTGCGGGTTGAGGAAGGTGAAGCGCATCGAGTTGACCGGCAAGACCCCGCCGGCGGCGAACATCGGCGCGTACAGGGCCAGGCCGAGCGGGTTGGCGGCCAGGATGTCGAAGCGGTGGTCGCGCACGAACGCCGGCACGCCGGTCATCGCCTCCAGCACCCGGCGGACCGCGGGCCGTACCTCGGGGGTCTTGACGCGGCGGGCGCGGGTGGGCGGGGCGGCGGCGGCGCGGGCCAGGTGGTGCAGGTGCGCGGTCTCGGTCTCATCCAGGCGCAGCGCGCGGGCGATCGCCTCCAGCACGCTGTCGGAAGCGCCGGCGAGGTTGCCGCGCTCCAGCCGGGTGTAGTACTCGACGCTGACCCCCGCCAGCGCGGCGACCTCGCTGCGGCGTAGCCCTTCGACGCGGCGGCGGCCGTGGGAGGGCAGGCCCGCCTGCTGCGGGCTGACCTTGGCCCGGCGGGAGGTGAGGAAGGCCTTGACCTCGCTGCGGTTGTCCATATTCCCAGGTTAGGCATGATTCGGGCGGGGAGGGGGTCCCTGCCGGTACCCCTTTGGCCGGTGACTGCCTCCCGACGCCGATGAGGGGTTTGCTGGGAGCATCGCCTGATCGAGCGAGCCAGCAGGGGTCAGGACAGGTCAGGCAAAGAGTGCTTTGCCCGCCTTCGAGCCCTTCGGGAGGCCCGAGCCCGCCGGACCGGGTAGGGCTCGGTTCGGTGGCCACGACCGGGTGCGAGCACCGCGGTCGCGGCCCGAGAAAGGTGACGATCATGAAGCATGTGAAGCTCGGCGAGCTGGACGTGGCCCGGATCGGGCTCGGCGCGATGGGCATGTCCCACGGCTACACCGACTCGGGAACCGATGAGGCCGAGTCGATCGCCACGCTGCACCGCGCGCTGGAGCTGGGCGTCACATTGATCGACACCGCCGAGATCTACGGCCCCTATACCAACGAGGAACTGCTCGGCCGAGCGCTCAAGGGCCGCCGCGATCAGGTGGTGCTGGCGACGAAGTTCGGGCTGATCTCCCATGCCGGCGCGGGCCCATGGACCCTGGACAGCAGCCCGGCCAACATCCGCACCGCCATCGAGGGATCCCTGGCACGGCTGGGTACCGACCACATCGACCTGTACTACCAGCACCGCGTCGACCCCGGCGTGCCGATCGAGGAGGTCGCCGGAGCGGTCGGCGACCTGATCGCGGCGGGCAAGGTGCGGGCGTTCGGGTTGTCGGAGGCCGGGCCGGACACCATCCGCCGCGCCCACACGGTCCAGCCCGTTTCCGCGGTGCAGTCCGAATACTCGTTGTGGACGCGTGGCGTGGAGGAGCGGGTACTGCCGGTGCTGCGCGAGCTCAGGATCGGCCTGGTGCCGTTCGCGCCGCTCGGCCACGGCTTCCTCACCGGCAACGTCCGCTCCGACACCGAGTTCGCAGAGGGCGACTTCCGGCACGGCAACCCCCGCTTCACCGGCGACAACCTGCAGGCCAACCTGCGCATCGCCGATGAGGTGCAGGCCGTGGCCACCGAGGCCGGGGCGAGCGCGGCGCAGGTGGCGCTGGCCTGGCTGCTGGCCCAGGGCGACGACGTCGTCCCCATCCCCGGCACCAAGCGGGTGCGGCGCGTGGAGGAGAACATCGCCGCCGCCGACCTCCACCTGAGCGGCGAGCAACTGGCCCGGCTGTCGGCGCTGCCGCCCGCGGCGGGTGCGACGCACACCGAGTCCGGGCTGGCGATGCTCGAACGCTGACCACCAAGCAGCCAGCTTGCACTCCGGCCTGCCGCGTGCGGCAGCCGTACCGATCACGATGAAGGAGCAGTCATGAACACCGTCACGCTGAACACCGGCGTCCAGATGCCGATCCTGGGCTTCGGGGTCTTCCAGATCCCGGCCGAGGACACCGAGCAGGCCGTCAGCGACGCTCTGGCCGCCGGCTACCGCAAGTTCGACACCGCCGCCTCGTATGAGAACGAGGAGGCCGTCGGGCGTGCGCTGGCCAAGAGCGGCATCGCGCGCGAGGAGCTGTTCGTCACCACCAAGCTGTGGGTGCAGGACAACCCCGCTGAGAAGAACACCCGGCGGGCGTTTGAGTCCTCGGCCACCAAGCTCGGCCTGGACTACCTGGACCTGTACCTGATGCACCAGCCGTTCGGCGACGTCTACGGCCAGTGGCGGGCGATGGAGGCCCTGTACGGCGAGGGGCTGGCCAAGGCGATCGGGATCTCCAACTTTTACCCCGACCGGGTCGTCGACCTCGTCGACCACAACGACGTCGTCCCGGCGGTCAACCAGATCGAGGTGCACCCGTTCTTCCAGCGCGCCGCCGACCAGGAGCTGGGCGGCGAGCGCGGCATCGTCGTCGAGTCGTGGGGGCCGTTCGCCGCGGGCAAGAACAACCTGTTCACCGACCCCGTCCTCACGAGCATCGGTGAAACGCACGGCAAGAGCGTGGCGCAGGTGGTGCTGCGCTGGCTGATCCAGCGCGGCATCCCGGTCAACGCCAAGTCGGTCAGCCGCGAGCGGATGACGGCCAACCTGGAGGTGTTCGACTTCGAGCTCACCGATCAGGAGATGGAGCGCATCGCCGCCCTGGACACCGGCGCCAGCCTGTACTTCGACCACCGCGACCCGGCCATGGTCACCTGGCTGGGCAACCGCCGCACCGGCTGACAGAGGGAGACTGCCATGCACAGCTCCCCCCGCGCTCTCGATCGCCGCCAGGTCCTGCGCGGCGCACTGCTGCTGGGAGGCGCCATGATCACCACGACCGCTTGCGGGGACGGGCCCCGCCCCGCTGGCAGGCCGACTGGCCAACCGGACGCTGGGCCGTCCTCGCAGCCAGCGAGCCCGCGCCCGTATGCGGCGGGCCGCACGGTGCTACTGGCCTATTTCTCCCGGCCAGGTGAGAACTACTACAAAGGCGGCCGCCGCGACCTCGAGGTCGGCAACACCCAGGTCCTCGCGCAGATGATCGGCGACCGGCTGGACTGCGACGTCTACCGGATCCAGCCCGCCGACCCCTACCCCCACGATTACGAGCAGACCGTCGCCCGCAACGTCGAGGAGCAGAACGCCGACGCCCGCCCCGCCATCGCCGGCCGCCTGCCCGACCTCGGCCGCTACCAGATCGTCCTGCTGGCCAGCCCCATCTGGAACATCCGCGCACCCATGATCATGACGACGTTCACCGACCGGTACGACTTCACCGGCAAGACCATCCACCCCCTCACCACCTACGCCATGAGCGGCCTGGGCACCACCGAAGCCGACTACGCCGCCTCCTGCCCCGGCGCCACCCTCGGCGAAGGACTAGCCGTACAAGGGGAAACCGTTTCCGGTGGCGGCCCCGACGTTGACGCCTGGCTCCGCCGTACCGGCCTGCCGCGCGCGTGATTGCGGCCCTCGCGCCGATCTAAGCCAGCCCGGCCAGGGAGAGCTTGGCCAGGTGATATGGACCGAGGGGCGCGGGGTGTCGATCGCCTGCTCCCGCGTGTCCACCGGCCGGATGCGTCTGCACGCCGACGGGCGCCTACCACGAGTGGCTGTCGTCCTCCCCATCCGGTTCATCGGGGTTGCGGAGCGGGCGGACGCCGGCGGGGCCGAGGTCCGGCAGAGCGAAGGAGTAGGTGCCGATCACGTTCAGGTGTTGGCGCACGAACGGCGACAGCCGCGCGCTCCAGCGCCTTCTCCAGGTTCTTGCCCGATGTCACAGCCGGGCCCTTGCGCCAGCGCTCCAGGTCGGAGGCGCGCCTGCCGTCCGGCACCTCCAGCAGCATCTGCAGAATCGTGCGCTGGCGCGGGGTCAGCGCCTCCAACAGGGTGTCGTAGAGCCGGTCGGTGGCCTCATCGCGCACCCGGGCCACCAGCCGGGCCAGCGTGGTCACGCCGGGCAGCAGGATCTTCTTGGTGCGCAGCCACGTCAACCCGTCGTAGAAGATCGTCTTCTTGCCGTCGCCGGTGTTCCACGCCCGGGCGTCTACCCAGGCGATGAAGTCCGCCTCGGCCTCGGAGAAGTCCGTCAAAGCGTAGGCGTCGCGGATCACTTCCTGGTGCTCGAAGGGCGTGCTACGGCGTTCGGTGTAGCGAGCGACCTGCGCCATGTCCTCGATCCCGAGCTGGTCGGCGAGGTAGTGCAGAACCTCGCCGGGCACATCCAGTGGATCGGTGAGGAACCGGCCGACGAACCGGGCCGTGGTCACTTGCAGAGCGAAGCCGAGACGATGGTGCGCCCCACGCCGTTCGGCGATCAACGCCCGGTCCGCGTCGTCGAGGAAGAAGAACCGCTCCAGCTCCGCTTACGACGGAGCACCCGAGAACCGGCCGTAGACGGCGGCCTCGTCATCACTGAGGAACTCAACTGGCATAGCCGCCGAAAGTAGGGCAGGTTCAGCGGCCAGGACGAGCAGAAGATCAAATAGTTAGCTGGCGACGCTGCTAACGGGACTTTCCGTTCCGATGCTCGCCATGCCCCTCGACCAGGCGAGCGGCATCCTCGCTCAAGCCGGTCGCGCCGGGGCTTGCGGCCGAGTCGGGCGGCGGCGCGGTTGATCGGATCGCGATCTCACCCTTGTCGTTCCCTTGTCGTTCAAGGCACCTGCTCTTCGGGCGCACGTCGCCTGACTGGCGATAGGCGAGCTTGACGCTACTCAGGTGTGACTGTGCATGCTTCTGTCAGCTCAAATTCGTCGCCTGGTGTCAGTAGCATTCTGCAGCTTTCTGTCAGTAGCAGTTCGTCAGCCTCTGTCAGTAGCCTGCCGCGTTGCATGATGCGCCGCAGTGGATTGAACGCAACTCGGCTGACGTCGTCGCAAAGGTAGACCGCTTGGTCCGGGTGTAGCCGGTCGAGCAGGGGACGTCGCCGACGCACGTGTGGCGTGTTGGTGAGAGTGCCGTGGTCCGGAAACAGCAGCAGTTGACGCTATGGAGTCGGATGACTTTCTAGAGTTATGTTCCCTGTGTGGTGGATGTGCAGAGCGTCACTTCTGAGATGAACGCCGACTGCTGAACAGTTTGAGCGATTGGGGTGGGTTGCAATGGCTTGGCCTACACCCGGCTTTGGGGACGAGCCACTGCATGAGCTGCGCGGACCGGTTGCACGACGTCTGCTCGTACTCCACCAGAAAGGGGCGATGACTCCCGAGCACATCGGCGTACTCGGAAGTTGGTTAGGGGTGAGCGAAAGAACCCTGTGGCGATGGCTGAAGGCCGCTCGCGAAGAGGGGCGTTGCCAGCGGAAGCCGTCGCGGCGATTCGCCATCACCGACGAGCTACGAGTTGAGCTGGCCTTGTTGGGTGGCAACGCCTCTCACCTGCACCGCAGATTGATTCAGCAAGCAGATGGCGGCGAGGTTCCGAGCTTGGCGACCCCACATCGGGCGATCCGACGTGATCTGTCGTCAGGGGAAAGAGCCGGGCTGAGGAAAGGCGAGAAGGCGCGTCGCGCCCACGACATCTGGCTGCAGCGGCCCAAGGGTCCCGGGCACGAGGACAAGAGCCATCGCAATCTCGTCTGGGAAGGAGATCACAAGCAGCTCTCCATAGAGGTGGACGTCGAAGGAGAACTCCACAAACCGTGGGTCACATGGTTTGTCGACCATGCGACCAACGCCATCTGCGGGCTGGCTGTTACCCCTACCTATCCTTCCCGGGAGAGCGTGCTGGTCGCGTTACGTAGCGCGATCGTGAACGAGGCGCCGCTCGGGCCCTTCGGGGGTCTGCCCGCTGCGATCCGCGTGGATCGGGGCAAGGACTTCCTGTCCAATGCCGTCAAACAGGCGTTGGCCCGCTTCGGTGTCGTGGTTGGCGATCTGCCCGGATACAGCCCATGGTTGAAGGGGGTGGTTGAGGAGTTGAATCACGCGGTGGACGAGATGTTCCTGTGCTCGCTCCCGCGATACACCCATCAGGCTCGGCTCCAGGGCGGCCAACCGGTGGATCCGGATGCGCCCGCGCTGATGTTCGAAGCCTTTGTGGGGTTGTTGCTGGAATGGGTGCAGGAGTGGAACACACTCATCCCCAAACCGGTGCTGGGTGGACGTACGCCGCAGCAGGCGTGGCTGGAAGACCCGACACCGTTGGAAACCGTTCCTTCTGCTGATCTGCGACTCATGATGCTGGAGGACGACGGCCGGGTACGGGTGATCCGTCCTGATGGTGTTCAGTGGCGTACGCGCATGTACGTGGGGCCGTGGATGAACGGCTCGGCCAATGACGGCCGACGGGTTCGTCTGCGGTACATGCCACACCACGACCATGAGATCGAGGTTTTCGACGCGGTGAGCGGTGCCCATCTGGGGCCGGCGTTCCTGTCGAACGCCGCAACCCGCCAGCAGCAGAGGGAGGTGCTGGCCGCGCGCCGCTCCGCTCAGAAGGAGCTCACCCAGACCCTGCGTAGGGCAGCGCGCCAGCGTCGCGTGCGGTTCGAGGCGGCCACTGTCGCCCAGCCGCCCCGAGTGCTGGGCAGTATGACTGCGGCGGAGGCCCACGCCGAACTGGACAACTCCTATCGTCCGCTGAAGCCCGTCACTCGCCCTGATCTGTTCCCCTTGCCGGAACCCAGTTTTCGCTGGGTGGTTCCCAAGCACGCGGATGCGGCCGACTCCAGCGAGCATACGGAGTCTTCGTGAACACCGGATTCTCCGGAATCCCGGGCCCCGATGATCATCACCTGCGGTTGCGTAACGCCAGCCTGATCGCAACAGAGGGACTGCTCACGACGAAAGAGAACCTGCGCGAGGTGATCGATCTTCGGGCGATGATGTGCCTGCACGGGGACGCAGGCGTGGGTAAGACGTTGTCGGTCAACGAAGCGCTGCGTGACCTGGCACCCGAGCAAGCTGTGCGCGTGCAGTTTCGCTCACACCCCTATCCTCGTGATATCCGCGAGGTGCTCTTCGAGGGGTTGGGTATCCCAGGCAAACAACCCGGGAGGGCGGGCCAGTTCGACCGGCTGCTCAAGGACGTTCTCAGGCAAGAGTTCCGGGTCTTGGTCTGTGATGAGGCGCAATGGCTTTCGCGCGAGTGTTTCGAGCTGTGGCGGCATCTGTGGGATGACCCGAAAACCCAGATCGCCATTGTTTTTGTCGGGGGTGACACCTGCTACCAGGTCCTGCGACGAGAGCCTATGCTGGCCTCGCGTATCGCCATCTGGCAGGAGTTGCGCCGCCTGTCGCGAGACGAGGTCAGGCGTGTCATACCCGAGTATCACGGGATCTGGCGGAGCGCAGATCCGGATCTCATTGTCTATACCGACACGCACGCGGCGCACGGCAACTTCCGGCTCTGGGCCACGATCACCGCCTTTGCCAGCCGGGCGCTCAAGCGCTTGGAACGCGACACCATCGACGAGGAAGTCTTGGCCTGGGTGTTCAGCAAGCTCGGTGGCATCTCATGAGCGGCGACGCTGGACAGGCACATGTGGCGGCGGTGACGATCGTGCTTGATCAAGAAGACGACAGTGCAGTGACGCGCCGGGCCCTGACCGTCCACAACCTGGAACACGGGCTGATCACCGTGCATCCCACAGTCGGCACGCGCGCTCTGATCGCGCTGGCCCACGATCTGCTGACGGCCCTGGGAAAGCGCGTAGGAACCGATGCGGAGTCCAAGTTGCCCAGCAGAGCCTGGCAGCAGGTGGCGGCCTGGGTGGGCGCGTATCGCATCAGCGAGATCATCGTTCTGCGCACGCATCTGCTGTCCAAGCCCGCCCTGGCCCGCCTGGTTCAGCTCACTGCGGAGACGGGGGCCGCCCTGCGCCTGGTGTGGCACGACCGACCGCCGCTCAGCTGGCATGACGTCCTACCGTCGGCTGTCATCACGGTTTTGGACGATGTGCAGCACGCCTTTGATCAGAGGCGCGGCAGGCACATGCTCAGGGTCGAACCAGCCTCCCTGCCCATGTACTGCAAGGCGGCGATCACCGACCCCGATCACGTCAACCACGTTTTGGCGCGAGCGCTTCCGCCGGTTCCCACCAGCTCGCTCACCCGATTTCGCGCAGAGCTCTACCGCCAGTTCGGCTCCGAGGATTTCGCTGACGCTGACACCTTGTATCGGTACGGCATGGATTCGGCGTGCGCGTTCTTGACCGGGCACGCGCACTATCACTCCGAACCTGTACCGCGCGCCAGGGGCGACGGGCCCCAGGCCTCGCCGGCGCTGCCTCAACAAGATGGTGCCGGTGTCCTGGTCTATTATCCGTTCTCCTGGAGCGACACTGTCGCTTTGCACAACTATTTGGTCGCGCTCATGCTGGGCAGTCCATCGGCTGATCACTCATTGATCATGCTTCGGGGTGCCGAGGCCGGCTTTCTTCGCCACGGGCTGCTGCTGTCACCGCCCGGCGATCCTGCCGTCTATGGCGGCGCTGGGTTCGGCGAAGCGATTCTGACAGCGGACAGCGTTGAGCTGATTCGTGGATATCTAAGCGATCCCGTTCGTGCTGCGGCCCTGGCTTCTGTGTTATTCACAGGTCTATCTCCGGCTGAGCTGGGATCGGTTGTGCTTGAGGATCTGTCTCCCGACGCCTCTCAGCTGGCTGTGCGCCTGTGGACTACCGGCTGGAGGCGGGATGTGCCCTTCGTCTTTCCTGTGCCAGGTGTCGCACGCGATGTGATGGAGGCGGCTCGCCTGTACTTCTGGTTCCTGCACTCCTCCACAGCTACTCCTCTGTCTCCGCTCGCCCCACACCAGCAGCACCTTCTTACCGAACAGATGGTGATGAGCACGCAGCAGCTGCGCCTGGACGCTGAGCGTGTGGGCCTGGATATGCCGGTATGGACGCGTCATGACGACAGAAGCGCGACGTGGCAGTTACGCACACGATGTGCGTGGGTCGCCGATTCGTTGCATGACAACCTGCACCGGAGCCCAGGCAGGGAGGAGGGCTTTCATGTCCCGCAGACTTGATCTGCACCATGTCTGGCGGATCGCAGCAGCGCAAGGAGTTGCACGGGAGACGATTGCCGCACGTTTGGGGATGCAGAGCGGAAACGAATCGGCCCTGATGCGAGAGATAGGCCTGGAAGCGCTCAGCGCACAGCAACTCGTCACTCTGGCTGAGGCTTTGTCAGTCACTGTTGACGAGCTTCTCACCTCCGTCCAGGCCAGGGACGACGGCACTGATTCGCTGAATGACGCAGCCGCGCTGGCGGGGGCCCTGGTAAGCCATCCACGCCTGGCGGAGAGCACCATCCTCGCCGCATGGAAATGGACTCCCGGGCGCCTTGACCGCGCAATTGCGGCGCTCTACACCCACTTGCAGCCCCTAGGGCTGACTGTGCGGCGTCGGGGTGGCCGCCTGGTCTACGACACGACATGGGACTGGTTTGAGCGTCGCGAGCAGGCGCTGGCGTTGAAGCACGACGACGAGGATTCACTGGATCCGGGCCAAGCTCCGGTCATGCTGCTCGCGGTACGCGCCCATATGCTGGGGCCTCATCCGGGTCCACCGATGGTGGCGTGGGACGTCGCGGAGGACCTCTCCGCACAAGGAGGCGCCATGGCGCCGACGCGAGGCTGGCGGAGCTACCCAGTCCGGCTCGTTCCCCATCCCGACCTGTTGTTTGCCTTGGGGCTGTCCAAACGCCCTGGGACGCGAAGGCGAAGCCGTGGGTAACGAGGCGCGCTGGTCGGGATCGGAACTCGGCGCGCGTGTGATGGCAGCCTTCGACACCGCTTTTGTCAACGTGGAAATGACACTGGAACGGCGCTGCACACTGATCAACCTCACGTGGACGTGGCTGGAAGGCAAGTCCACGGCAACCCGTATGAGTTACCTCCACAGCTTGTCGTCATGGTGGCTGTATTGCTGCGCGGATCCCGCCGAAGCCTCGGCTTTTGCGGTCTCGTCGTGGCTGGAGGGGTCATCCGAGCAGGTGAGGGTTGGTTCACACGCCCGAGTCGGAAAACAGCGACTGTCTGCGGTTTCGTCATGGTATCGGCATCTCGTCTCCCGTCAGGCATGTGAAAGCAACCCGACCATCGGCATCCGCGTGCCCGTCCGCGAAAAGAAGACCGAGTCACCTTCCACGCCGTACCCGTGGCTGCTGAGCGCTGCAGCCACGGCTACCGTGGTCGAGGTAGCTGTCTGGCAGGCAGAGCAAAACAGGTCGGAAGCGGCCTGGCGCGACTGCGCGGCGGTTTCCCTGCTCTTCTTAACCGGCATGTCCGTCGACGCCCTGGTGAACGCAGACATGACTTCGGTGCTCGGCCTGTCGGACCTCGACGATCAACTCACCCTCTGGACAGGACCCGGCACGCCGTCCAAAGCGCCGACCCGAGTGCTGCCCACCCCTGCCCGCTCCCACCTGGCCGCCTATCTCACCCGACGTGCCGCCAGGCGGGCATGCCGACCGCTTTTCCTGCGCGGAGCGCTCCTGGCCACGGTTCCGCGCGGCACTACCACGCCAGACCAGCGTCTCAGTCGCCTGCACTTCAACAAGCTCTTGCTCAACCTGCTCCTCGACGCTGGAATCGCGATTCCTTCTGACGCCGTACCCGTGCTGGGCACGCCCTCGTCCGGGCAGGCGGCGGGCGCGAGCGCATCCCATGCAACACCGATCGCGCCCATCCGGTCGCGGTGAGCAGAGCGAGGCCTATGGCAGGTCATCGCCGCCGGAAGTCCCTGGTGCAGCCTGAGCGGTCCGAAACAGTTCTACGGCAGGAACCTGAAGGGCATCGGAGATCCGGAACACATGGTCCAGCAACGGACTGTAAGCGCCATTCTCGATGCGATTGACTGTCTTTCGGTCGACATCCGCGATTTCGCCCAGCTGCTCTTGGGTGAATCCGCGCATCTCGCGCAGCTCGCGGAGCCGCAGACCGAACTGTCTGCGCAGCTCAACGAGCCGAGGAGTGATCGCGGATGGCACGTACCAAAACTGGTATGTACTGCGCCGTAAGTCTGTACCATGCTTGGTACATCTAACGGAGGGTGACCAGGCCGGTTGCCTTCCGGCTGGCTGTCCGCCGTGAGGGAGTGCCAGTCCCGGCACGCGGTGCAGTCCGAATGAGGAGGAGCCGGGTGCCCGCAGCGAGAAAGTACTCCGACGCGTTGAGGCTGCAGGCGATACGCCTGTACCGGGAGACCGATCCGAGGCCGTCCATCAGCGGTCTGGCCGCGCACCTCGGGGTGCACCGCGAAGCTCTGCGGACCTGGATCCGAGAGGATGAGGCAAGCCGCAACAAGAAACAGGATGCACTGGTCACCATTCCGGTGACCGAACTGCAGAGCCTGCGCAAGGAGAACGCTGAGCTGAGGCGGACCAACCAGATCCTGCGCGCGGCCAGCGCACTGTTCGCCGCGGAGCTGCACACATCAGTGTGAGATCCTCGCAGGCAGGCACGACATGCGGCGAGCTCCAGGAGTTCGTTCGACGCGCCGATGCACCAGCTCGGCAGCGATCACCGACGGGACGGCGCTGAGAGCTTCCCAAATGGCGAGGAGCCCTATTCGGCCTGGTCGACCCCACGCACCCGCCGCCGTCAGTGCGAGCGCATCACGCCTGGGGCTCCAACGGTGATGATTCAGGTCCCCAGCAGGAGCCGGCGGGCGTCATCCTGGCGATCGCCGACGACGGTGAACGCATAGTCGTCATCGTCGTGGGTGATCACATAAGCCGTGTACACCCCAGTCGGGGAATGGTGTGCGGCGGACATCGTTCGCGACTCGTAGGTCCAGGCGTCGTCAACCAGGCGCACGCAGGCGATGCCGTGCGCTTTGGCATATCTTAGCGCTCCGCTCTGAAACCCGGACGCAGCCACGACGACGCCTTTGTGCGCCCCGATCGACTTCATCTTCGAGTGCAGTATCTGAACATGTTCGCGCTTGACCGGAGTGGCGTGACGCTTGCACTCGAACAGGACAAGGAAGTCCATTCCCGCAACCTGGAAGCGGAGGCTCACATCGATGATGTATTCGCCGTCAGGTGCCGCGATGGTGTCAAGGTGCTGCACGCGCCAGTCACGGACTTCTGGACTGATCGACATTGCGATCTTCTCCACGGCCCGTTCATACTCGGTCGGCCCGAGCTTGAACGTGGGCCAGTGGTCTTCGTCATTGCCAAGAGTGATCGCCACAGGGTCGCTAGTCATGATTGTTGTCCTCACTCGGGGGCTGTTGTTCTTAGTCCACGGAGGCAGGCAGGACGTCGGAGAAGTCGATCTGTCCCCCGTCGCCCTGCGCCGCTGTCGCCGCGCGGCGTAGCTGAGCCAGCCGGATCACGCTGCCGCCGATGCACGCCAGCAAGGTCGCGTCGTCGCTGTCGAGGATGGCCGCAGGGTCGATCAGGTCCTGTTCGCGCAGGCGCAGGAAGTCCATCCGGCCCAAGGCGCCGTCGGTGTGCACAGCCAGCGGGACCAGTTCGGCGGGGATGCCGAATTCGAGCTGTACGGGGAGCAGGGCCGCGAGCTCATCCAACTGGGCGCTCGGATGCAGGCAGCGCGCGATCTCAACGACGGCGCCGATGAGTCCTTGTGTGCGGTCGGCGACGGCGCGGGCGGGCCCGGCCGCATCGTTGCCCGGCAGGTGCCGCATGAGCAGTGTCTCGATCGTCCCGATCTGCACACCGCCCATCCAAAGCAGGCATGCCACCGCGCGTTTGGCTCGAGCGATGCCGATCGTCTGCGAGGGGCCGGTGTGAAGGGCGTTGAAGACGGGGGCGGCAAGCCCATGTCGCTCCAGTTCGCCGAAGAAGGTTTGCAGCTCTGGGCGCCAGCCTCGGTGATTGACGCGAATGCGCACGTCGTCCAACTCGTCGGTGAGCTGTGCGGCGGCGATCAATGTGGCGCGATTGAGATGCGAGGGTTGAACACTTCGCAGCGCACGCGTAACCCGTACGGCCGAGGACACTTTCAAGCCGCTTTGTGCCACATAGGTGCCCAGCTCCGTCAGGGCCAGCCCTGACGTGGTAGCGGCCAGCAGCTCCGCATCGATCAGTTCGGCCAGTGTCTGTGACACGGCTTGCGGCGTGAACGGGGCCGGCTCGCCGGACAGGCGACGCTGATGGGCGGCGAAGCTGTCGGCGAGGAATGCCACCACGTCATCGACGCTCAGCACGTCGGCGCCTTCGCGGTGCGACGCGACACTCACGATCCGCAGGACGAGGGTATACAGGTCCTGCTGCACGTCCAGCAGCTGGGAGTGCAGATCTTCCGGGGAACCCGTGACGTAGCGGCTCCAATGGTGCTGGGCGGCGATGTCGCCTCTGACGATCAGGATCGAGCGACCGCTTTTGCTGAGCCCGAGACGTCCGGCCCGGCCCGCGATGTTCTTGTACTCGGCGACGGTATAGGGGGTCAGCGTCCTTTGAGGGCCAGGGTGATCCAGTTCGACGATGACGACGGTCTCGGCAGGCAGATTGACACCTTGTGCCAGCGTCGTTGTTGAGACGAGAACGCGAATCTCGCTGCCAGGAGCACGGAACTGCTCTTCCAGGGCGATCTTCTCGTCGCGGGCCAAATCTGAGATGTGAAAGGCGACACCGCCGCCCAGACAGCGGCGAAGTTGGGCCAAGACTGCGCTTTGATCCCCGCCAGCCAGGACTTCCAGTGTCGACGTGGCGGGAGGAAGGCGCAGAGCTTCTGCAAGATAGTTCGCGCAGCTGCGGGCGGCGCCGCGGGTGCTGCGAAAGACGATCACTTGCTGGCCGTCGCCGACCAGCTTGGCCACCAGCGGAATGACCAGGTCGCGGTTGCGCTCCACCCAGGGTGGAGGGGGGATCAGGGATTCGGACATCTCCGAGCCGTCCACGGCGAGGTGACGGTGCATGCCGTCGGGGCCGAGGACGCCTTCTAACAGGGGAACGGGACGCTCGGTGCGGCGGATCACCTTGGCGTCGAGCCAGCTGTTCAGCCCGTTCAGATCGCCGAGCACCGCGGAAAGCGCCACGATCTGAGGCGCGACACCGGCTGCCCGGCGCACCCTCAGCAAGGTCAGCAGGAACTCGAGGTAGCCGCCGCGCCCGCGATCGACGATCGTCTGCACCTCATCGATCACTACGACGGACAACATCTTGAGCAGGTGGGCGTTCCCAAGGGCGAGGCCTGCGAACTTCTCATATGTCAGCAGGGCTAGATCGAACTGTCCTCGCAGCAGAGCGGGGATGTCGTCGCTGGTTTCGCCGGTGGCGCGGATCGTCTGCAGTCCCAATGGGCCGTAGGTGCTGGTGAACTTCCGGTGTTGCTCATTGACCAGTGCTTTGGTCGGCAACAGGAACACCGTCCGCCCTCCACTTCGGGCAGCTCGCATGGCGGCCAGTTCGCCCACCATGGTCTTGCCTGAGGAGGTGGGGGCCGAGACAAGCAGGTTGACGCCCCTCAGGAGACCGCCTTCATTGATCGCGGCGAGCTGCAGCGAGTTGAGACCCTCAAATCTGCTCGCCCAAGCTTCCAGGACCGACGGCGGAATGCCGTGCTCGCTCAGGCTCGACAGCCTTGCGGTGGCCGGCGATTTCGCAGATGGTGGACACAGGGCCGAGTACAGCGGGCCAGTGGGTGTGAAGAGGGGCCACACCAGCTCGCCGTCCACCTGCCCGCGTAGGCTCGGCTCCTGTTTCGCCGCGACCGTCCCAGACGCCTTTGCTTTGACCTCGCGTACCACATACCCCAAAAGCTCGTACAGGGCGACGTGGTCCTGGCTAGCGCCCGCCGATCCCAGCAGAGCCTGCAGCAGATGGTAGGTCAGCAGCCCGTGACCGAGTCGTGGATCCTCCCAGGCTTCCTGATCACCGGCCGAGGCGGTCAGAATGAGCCGCCCCACCCCGGCCAGCTTCTCCAGCCGAGCAGTGGTGGACAAGGGCAATCCCTCGCCGCCGCGGGGGGCGAGGGGGGCGTTGAGAACCTTCGCCCCGGCGCCGCCCGAGAAGCAGCAATCCAGGACGACCACGAGTTGACGGGCTGGGATGGCGCTCACCAGGTCCGTGAACTCCTCAAGCGACAGTGTGGTGGACGATAGCTGGGCCGGGTCGGCGTCATATGTCACCAGTTGATGGGTGTCGGATCCGTGCCCGGAAAAGGCCACGACGACGATGTCGTCCTTCGTGCAGGCACTACGCAGCTCCACAAGAGCTGCCACGACTGCCGCACGGGTCGCATCGGCGTTGACGAGCAACTCGCTGCTGCCACCTAGGTTGTCCGAGAAGATGGCATGCAGGGCCCTCGCGTCGCGTACGGCGGATGCCAAGCGGCGAATGCGGTGTGAACGGTATCGGTCAACGCCGATGAAAAGCCCACGAAATTGCCGACTGGCCCCCTTATCGCCTGGCATTTCCGACCTCATGATCAGACAGGCACGAACTGCCTCACGGTGTCGCGCATGATCGAAAGTACTGGCCGGGCAGATCGCGGCCCGGTCCGCGCTTTGCCGAACTCGCCCCTGCCGGGCTCGCGACAGGAGCACACCTTAGCAGGGGGAGTCGCAGCAGGCAGGGCCTGCGCGAAGGTGTGATCGCCCGACAGGCAGCACGCGTCCCGTTCATGAACGAATCTCCCAAGCGGTACCCGGAAAACCGAAGGTGGCAGATCCGCAGTGCGATGTTCCTTTCCTGTTGTCTGTCGTCTGTCGTCTGTCGGCGGAGTTCGGCGAATCCACCTTTGTCGGGTGATGCTCCGTCGTAGCTTGCTGTGCATGGGAGACGATAGAGGAGCATCGGGGCGATTTTGGATTCCTGGTTCCGGGGAGAGCGTAGGCGGCTGGCTGGACTTTTCCGGGACGCGGCCAGAACTCACGCTTGCCGATCCGCTGATCCCCGACGTTGTGCCGGCGATACCGCCGGGCGCGTCCGTGACGGTGGCCGAGCCGGCTGACCGGAGCGAACGATCCCTGACAACGACCGTCCATGGCATGCTGCGCACCCCTTCGCTCCGGGTGACACTCGTCGGCGCCCGCCGTGTGGGGCGCAGCTACGTTCTCGGCGGCACGGCCGACGATCCGGGCGAGGAGCAGTGGACGGCGGACTATGCCCTCATCGGACCTCATCAGGCAGGCAGCAGCACCGAATTCCGGCAGGTGCGGATCCGGCTCAGGCATCTGGATACATGGGCGGGACTGCGTGGTCTGGCGATGGAGCGCAGCCGGGACTGGCGCCGCATCACGCTGGCCTATGAGGCACCCCCTGACTCGGTTGTCGAGGTTCCCGCTCTCGGCGGGCGGCTGACGCTGAGCGCGCAGGTGGACGTGGAGGAGCCGAGCCAGGTCGGCGCGGGGCTTGCCCGCATCGCCGAGTTGCGGCTTGAGGTCGCCGCAGGCTGGACGGTGGACGAGGTGTGGCAGCGGTTCGTGCTGCCGATGTCGGAGATCCTCACCCTTGGGATGGATGTGTACTGCCCACCGGTGTGGGTGAAGGTCTTCTGCGAGCGCGAGCGCGAATGGCTGCAGCTGAGGCATCCCCAGATGGCCGAGCCCTCCTCCTACCTGCTCGACCACCATCTGGTTCTGCTGAGCCGCAGGGAGCTGAACATGCAGCACCTGGCTCAGTGGCTGCAGATCGCAGCTCGCCTCACCCCTGTGCCCGGCTTGGTGACCGAGCTCGCCCGGCCCACGGGCAGGACGCTGGACAACCAGCTGTTGGACATGACAGTCGCGGCCGAGGGATTGCACCGCATCCTGCGGCCAGGCGCACGAGTGATGACCCCGGGCCAGCACACGAGAGTCCGGCGCAGTGCGAGCCGTGCTGTCGAGCAGGAGATGCGCCAGAGAGTGCAGGAGGCGCTGGCCCACATCGACGCCCCCTCCTACAAGGAACGTCTCGCCCTGCTCGCCCAGCTGGCTCATCAGGCGCTACCCGGTATCGCGGGTGCGGCGACAGAGAACGGGACTGACACCACCGGGCTGTGGGAACGGCGTATCACGAAAGTGCGCAACGGATTTGCGCATCGCCTTCCAGGTGAAGGTGCGGCCCTGGCGGAAGAGGTGTGGCGGGAACGCGGCGTATTACTCCGGACGCTGCGCTGGGTAATCACCGGAGTGCTGCTGCTGGAAGCGGGGGTTGAATCGTCGATTCTGCGGCAACAGGTGATGCAATATCGCCCTTATGGCGACCTGCTGCGGCAGGCTGCCCGTTGGGTGCCAGAAATCTATGCTCCGACCCACGCTCCGACAGAGCCCACTTCTGGATCCGGCAATACTCAACCGCTCCCGGTCACGACTCATGAGAGATGCCTGGCCTCGCGTAAAGCGGGGTGGGCGTGGACGTGGACCTGTACAGCAGGGCCCCGCTCCGCATCAGCTGAACCGCAGTCGGGCGACAGCGCATCGAACTCCTGACAAATGATGAAATGTGGCGCTATTCACATCTACCCCATCCGCCAACAAAGGCGAATGAAATTCACTTCGACGCAGGAGGTGCCCGCCTCTTCTGACAGTTGACGCTAACGGAAGGCTTGCGTAGGCTCGGCAAGAGGTATCCAGTCGCATGGATGCCGCGCTCTAAAGCGGAGATATTCCCGTCGGCACGGATGGCAGACCATTGTCCGGCTATTTGTGTGTACACAAATGAAGACCTGCAGCTATCGACCACCAACCCCCCGAAAGTGGTGATTAGCCATGTCCTCTGAGAACTCCGAGCATGTCGCGGCTCTGGACTCCGTCATCGAATCCACCATCGCCCCACAGGCCGCCGAGGTCGACCGTGCCGGCTCCTTTCCTCGTGCCAGTGTCGACGCGCTGGCCAAGGCCGGACTGCTGGGGCTGATCAGTGCCGAGGAGGTGGGCGGGCGCGGCGTGGGCATGGCGCAGGCCGCTCATGTCGTCGAGCGACTGGCAGGTGCGTGTGGTTCCACGGCGATGGTCGTCTTGATGCACTACGCGGCCACAGCACTGGTGGAGGCGCACGGAAGCAAGGCGGCCCGCGAGGTGATCGCCCGAAACGAGCATCTGACCACGCTCGCCTTCTCCGAGGCCGGCTCGCGCAGCCACTTCTGGGCACCGCTCGGCACTGCGACCGCCGACGGGCAGCACGTGCGCCTCGACGCGGACAAGAGCTGGGTGACGGCGGCGGGTGAGGCCGACAGCTATGTGTGGTCCAGCAGGCCGCTGGCCGCCGATGGGCCGATGAGCCTCTGGCTCGTGCCCAGCGGCGCTGCAGGGCTCGACGTTCGCGGGCCTTTCGACGGGTTCGGGCTGCGAGGCAATGCTTCCAACCCGGTCAAGGCCCAGGCCGTCAGCGTGGGGCGCGAGGCTCTGCTCGGGACCGACGGGGCGGGGCTCGATCTCGCGCTGCAGTCGGCGTTGCCGTTCTTCCTTGTGCTCAACGCGTCGTTCTCGATCGGGCTGATGGAGGCGCTGGTGAGCGCTGCGGCCGATCATCTGGTGAGCACGCGGCTTGAGCACCTGGACCAGACGCTGGCCGAGCAACCGTTGCAGCGGGTCAGGTTCGCCCAGCTGCGTACGCAGGCCGACGCGGCCAGGACCTTCCGCGACGACACACTGGCCGCACTGGGCTCGGGCCGGGCGGATGCAACGCTTCGCGTGCTGCAGGCCAAGGCGGTGGCGGGCGAGGCGGCCGCCGAAGTCGCCGACGGGGTGATGCGCCTGTGCGGCGGATCGGCATTCCGCAGGTCAACGGGTGTCGAGCGGCTGTTCCGTGACGCGCTCGCAGCCAGGGTGATGGCGCCGACCACCGAGGCGCTGCACGACTTCGTCGGCAGGGCCACTCTCGGCCTTCCGCTGTTCTAGGGGGCATCGCATGACTCTGCTGATGGGCGCCGTCGCCTACGACCCGAAGGTCGTCACCATCTGGGGCGGTTTCCGCGCCTGGTTGAACGAGCACGGTTTCCCCTTCGACTTCGTGCTGTACTCCCACTACGAACGCCAGGCTGAGGATCTGGCCACAGGCCGGATCGACGCCGCGTGGAACTCGCCGCTCTCCTGGATCCGCAGCCGCCGTCTGGCCGAGACGAACGGCCGGGTACTGACGCCTGTGGTCATGCGTGACACCGATCGCGATCTCACCTCGCTCGTGGTGGTCCGCGCCGACTCGCCGTTCAAGGATCTGGCCGACCTCCAAGGGGAAACGGTGGCCGTGGGCGCGGTGGACTCACCGCAGGCGACCCTGCTGCCGCGCTCCTACCTGGCCGCACGCGGCCTGCGTGCGGGCGTCGAGGTGGACATCCGGCGCTTCGACGTGGGTGTCGGCCTGCACGGCGATCACATCGGCGGTGAGCGCGACGCCGCCAGGGCGCTGGCCGCGGGCACCGTGGCCGCCGCTTGCATGATCGACAGCAACCATCTGCTGTTCGGCAGGGAGGGCACACTGGCTGCGGGCAGTACGAGAGTCCTGGCACAGACGGAGCCGTTCGACCACTGCAACATGAGCGTGGGCGACAGCGTGCGGCCGGAGGTCACGCGGGCGTTCGGTGACCTGCTGCTGTCGATGTCCTACGCCGACCCGCAGGTGCGACCGCTGTTCGACATGGAAGGGCTGACGAGCTGGCAGCCGGGCCGCGTCAGCGGCTATCAGGCGCTGGAGCGCGCGGTCGACGAAACGGGCTTCTACAGCGGGGAAGGCGCCGTCACCGCATCGGAGTACCGGCCGTGAGCAGCGCCACCGGCCCCCTGCTCGACCTCGGCGACCTCGGGTTCGAGCAGGGGGCACACCTGCTGGTGCAGCGGGCGCTGGAGGATCTGCCCCCCGGTGCCGAGCTGAACGTGGCCGGGCTCGATCCGGCGCTCGTCGTGCACCTGGAGGCGTGGTGCCGCGCCAAGGGCCACCAGGCGCGGCGCCTGGACGACAACGACGACGGAGTCAGAGCGACCGTACGGCGCGGGCGCAGCGATCTGGACCGGTGGGCCAGGGCCGAACGGGCGGGAGGGCCCGGCCCCGGCGGCATCGTCGCCAGCCCTGACCCGAGTTGGGGGCTGGCGGCCAGAGGTGCGCTGGTCGAGCCCGGCGGTCCCCGGCTCAACGCCGACCTGCTGGACAGGGACGTGGTGTGGGCGGAGCTCGCGCCCAGCCTGTACGCGCACGCGGCAGCCGCCCAGTGGGATCCCGCGACCGCCGTACGGTGGGCTGCGGGTGCGGCACTCGCGCCCGAGATCGAGCGCGCGGTCGTACAGATCATGACCTTTCTGGTGGAGAACGAGCAGGCGGCCCTGGTGGTACCCGCACGGTTGCTGGCCCGCATTCATCCGCACTTTCGCGAGGTCCTGCAACTGCTCGCCGTGCAGGCGGCGGACGAGGCCAGACATGTGGAGGTCTTCACCCGCAGGGCGTTGCTGGGCGGTGGGGAGATGGGCACGTCGTCGGTCAGTGGGCGCGAGTCGCTGGCGACGTTGCTGACCGAGCCGGACTTCTCGCTTGCCTCCTTCCTGCTGTCGGTGCTCGGCGAGGGCAGCTTCCTCAACCTGCTGACCTTCATCGACAGGAACGCGCCCGATCCCGTCACCCGGCAGGTCGCCCAGTTGGCCCGGCAGGACGAGGCCAGACACGTGGCGTTCGGGGTAGCCCACCTGCAGCACCAGGGCAGGGTGGACCCGACCCTGCTGGGACGGCTTCGCGGCGCCGTCGAGCAGCGTCATCAAACGCTCATCTCCAGCGCGGGGCTGAACCAGGACGTGTTCGACGCCCTGGTACTGCTGGCGGCCGGGGAGTGGAGCCCCGCCGGCATCCGGCGCGGGTATGCCGCCGTCCAGGAGCTGCAGTACGAGATGGACCAGGGGCGTCAGCACCGTCTCATCCGGCTCGGTTTCCCCGGCGACGAGGCTGCCGAACTGTCGGCGCTGCACACTCGTAACTTCATGTGACGGGGTTACGGTCTTGACTGCGCCGCCAGGGCGAACGGGATTCGGTCGCGTGGGCGTGCGGTTCGATGCGCAGCGCGTAGGTGGGCGGGGTGTCGGTGATCGGGCCGAGATAGCTGTGGCCGGTCAGGTGGCACCAGGCCGGCAGGTCGAGGGGAGCTGCCGGATCGTAGGCGATCAGGTGGACCACGTCGCCGGGCGCGAGGGCGGCGACATGGTCAGCCAGGGACATCAGGAGCACGACGCACGAACGCAGGCCCCCGTCCAGGATGCTGGTGGGGGGGCCTTCGCTCATGGGCCGCTGGTCTCCACCGGCCGGCCGTCGACCTGCCATTCGAGCATGCCCTCGGACAACCGGCGGGCAGGCATGCCGTTGGCGGTGAGGAGACGGACCGCCTCCGGGGCGAACACACAATAGGCGCCCCGGCAGTAGGCCACGATCTCGTTGCCCGCAGGCAGCTCGTTCAGCCGGTCGGGCAGTTCGTTGATCGGGATGCAGACCGAGCCGGGGATGTGGCCGGCGTCGTACTCCTCCTGAGGGCGCACGTCCAGGATGGTCACATTGCCGGAGGCGGCGCGCTCCAGCAGTTCGGCGCGGGTGACCTCCTCGGTGTGCTCGCCGAGGTAGGCGGCCACCGCCACCTGCACGTCGGCCAGATAGGTGGCGGCGACGTTGCGCAGTCTGGCGTAGAGCTCCACCACGTCGGTGCCGGCCAGCCGGTAGAGGACCCTGGTGCCGTCTCGCCGGGTGGAGACGAGCCCTCCGTGCTTGAGCGTCTGCAGGTGCGCCGACGTGCTCGTGACACCGAGCCCGGCGGTCTGGGCGAGAACCTCGACACTCCTTTCTCCCTGGGCTAGCAGGTCAAGAAGCTCCAGGCGCTTCCCATGACCAAGAGCCTTACCGACACGGGCAATTTGGTCGAAAAGGGAGGCTTTCCTGCTGGCGTCTCCCACCATATAATCCTCCAAGGAGCAATGGATTAATGGATCCATGGAGGATTATAGCGTTCTTGCTGCGCTCTGTCCCCCTGCTGTCACCACGTGCTCATGTGCCCAAGAGACCTTCGCCATCAGTCGACGGGAGCTCTGCACCATGACCAAGACCGTTGTCGTCCTAGGCGCCGGAGTGGGGGGCCTGAATGTCGCCTCCCAGCTGCGCGATCGACTTCCCGAAACCGACCGTGTCGTCCTCGTCGACCAATCATTCGACGGCGTGCTCGGCCTGTCCCTGCTGTGGCTGATGAGAGGCTGGCGCTCGCCGTCCGAGGTTCGGGTACGTCCCACCGCCGACGCTTTGCGCGGCATCGAGATGATCTCCGCGACGGTCAGGCTGATCGAGCCCGAACGCCGCAAGGTGCTCACAAGCACGGGGGAGTTCACCGCCGACGCGCTGGTCATCGCCCTCGGCGCCGACCTCGCCCCCACGACGGTCTCCGGCCTCGCCGAGGCGCTCGAGTCCGGGCAGGCCGGAGAGTTCTACACCCCTGAAGGCGCGAGCAGGCTTCATGAGCAGGCCAAGGCTCTGCGCGGCGGACGCCTGGCCGTCCTCGTCGCGGGTGTGCCGTTCAAGTGCCCGGCGGCCCCCTTCGAAGGGGCATTGCTCCTGGCCGACCTGCTCAAGGAGAGCGGCGCGCGCGACCGGATCGACATCCAGACCTATACGCCCGACCCGCTGCCCATGCCGGTGGCGGGCCCGGTCGTGGGACAGGCGCTGGTCGACATGCTGAGCGCGTACGGCGTGGGCTTCAACGGCAAACGTGTCATCGAGCGCGTCGAGGCCGGTGAGCTCGTCTTCGCCGACGGCGGGCGGGAGGGCTTCGACCTGCTCGCCGTGGTCCCACCGCACCGGCCGCCTGCCGCGATCACCGGCACCACACTCGGCCCCTCGGGCTGGATCCCGGTCGAGACCCGCACCTTCGCCACCAGCACACCGGGGGTGTGGGCCCTGGGCGACGTGAGCGCGCTGACGCTCCCCAACGGGAAACCACTGCCGAAGGCGGCCGTCTTCGCCGAGGGCGCCGCCGACGTCGTCGTCAACGGGGTGCTCCGCCACCTCGGCTACGACGCACCTGAGCCGTGGTTCGACGGCCACGGCTCGTGCTACATCGAACTCGGCGACCATCTGGCCGCCAAGGGGGAGGGTGACTTCCTCGCCGCTCCTGGCCCTGTGGTGACCCTCCATGAGCCTTCACCGCAGTTCCACCAGGAGAAGGCGGCTCAGGAGAGCGACTGGCTCAAGCGCTGGAATGCCTAGCGCGGCATCACATGCTCAAGCTCGATGCGAAAGGCGTGGTAGAAATGCCCACCGACAACACGACCACGATACTCGCCGAGTTCGCCCGTGTGGCCAAGGCCATGGCGAATCCTGTACGTCTTCATCTGCTGGATCTGCTTTCCCAGGCCGAGCGGTGTGTGGACGACCTAGCCGTTGCGGCCAAGGTGCCGATCGGCAACACATCGGCGCAGCTCAAGGTGTTGCGCGACGCCGGGCTCGTGTGCAGTCGCCGGGAGGGCACGCGCATCTTCTACCGGCTGGCCGGCGACGATGTCGCCTACCTCTACGCCAATCTGCGCAAGGTGTCGAGACAGCGGGCAATGGAACCCGAGCATCGGGCGGCCGCTTTGCGGGCCGTTCCCGCCACACACCTGGTCACGCAGGAGGAACTGCTGCGCAAACGGGGTGACGGGCGCACCATGCTGCTGGACGTACGGCCTGTCCTGGAGTTCACCGCCGCGCACATCCCCGGAGCCGTGTCCATGCCCCTTGAGGAACTGCGGCTGCGCATGGACGAGATCCCGGTGGGTGTGGAGGTCGTCACCTACTGCCGCAGCGCGCACTGCCTGCTGGCCGGTGAGGCGGTCTGGCTGCTCAAGGCGCACGGGCGGTGTGCCAGGCCGCTGGAGGAGGGCATGCTCGAATGGCGGCTGCAGAGACTACCCCTGGAGGCCGGTCGGCCCGCCATCCACCGCACCCGCCCGATCAGGGCACGCCAGCACGTGCATCCGGTGGCGGCGGGCGCCTGACCGACGCTTGCGACAGTTGACGCTAACGGAAGGAGAAGAATATTCTCGGATGACTGCAAACGGCTGCGACCTCCCACTTCAGCGCGGGGGAGACGGCCCGCTGGCTAGGATCGCCACCATGAGCGGAGACTTGGACGAAGTGCTGCGCGCGATCGCCGAGCCACGGCGGCGCGCCATTCTGAGTCTCGTCGCGACCGAAGAACTGCCTGCGGGCCGGATCGCCGAGCACTTCGACGTCACGAGGTCGGCTGTTTCGCAGCATCTTCAGGTGCTGAAGGACGCGGGACTCATCGTAGAGCGCCGTGACGGCACCAGGCGGATCTACCGGGCCAGCGAGCACGCTCTCGGACAGCTCCGCGACGTGGTGGAGTCCCTGTGGCGCGAGAGCATGATGAGAGCCGCGGAATCGGTCGAGGGCACGGACACGGGAGCGCGCGATGAGACGGCGGTCGGCTGAGGGATCTGGCAGACTTGTGCGCGTTGTTCCGACGCCAATAGAGGTCACACCCATGAATAGCCCGACCGGGACCGGAGTCGAGCCGATCCGTCATGCTGTCAATGTGGAGGCGGACCAAAGTCGCACCTTCGGCACGTTCACCAAGAAGCTCGCCACCTGGTGGCCCATCGATTCTATTGCCATCGAGCCCGGAAAAGTGCGTGACGTCTGCCTGGAGGAATGGGTAGGCGGTCGCATTTACGAAGTGCTCGACAATGGCGAGGAGCGCGACTGGGGTCACATTCTGTATTGGGATCCGCCGCGCGGTGTGTCGTTCACGTGGGAGATCATCGAAGGGCCTGTCTTCACCGAGGTCGAACTCCAGTTCAAGGAGCTCGGCCCGGCCCTGACCCGGGTGGAGATGACACACAAGGGCTGGGAGAACCTCACGCCGCTGCTGATGGACTCCTATCTGGCGCACCAGACCGGCTGGCCGTTCATCCTGAGCCGCTTCCAGGACGCCTTCTCTGACTAATGCATGATCGAACTCCCCTTCGACGGCTGTCGAGGGGGAGTTCTCATGTTCGCTTCCGGTAGCCGATCCGGTACTCCGTATTATTCAAAAGATTCTTATACAATTTGTTCTCCCTGGTCGTGAGTTTTCGCTCTGACTTCGTGTTGACAGGCCTTCTGGGCTGATATTTCGTGCCTTCCAGACCTCCCTCTCGTGCAATGAGGTATGGACGGTGCCTGACCCGAAGTCTCGAATAAGATCTCTGCTGCTGGGACCGATGACGCTCGATCCCGGTGCGCTCGACCTCGTCCGGCGGGGATTCTCACCAGCGGTCCCGGAGGTGGCGCCAAAGCTCGACGCCGTGGTCCGCGCCTTCGCTGTCGGATACAACGCCATGCTCGCCGGACCTGTGGGTGAGCTGAGCGTCGACGACGTCGCCCCGGGGTTGCGCGGGTTCGCCGTGGAAGGTGCGGCGATGAGCGCGACGCTTCTCGACCTGCTCACCCTGTCCGGCGGCAGCCGACTATGCGCCCTGCACCATCTGACCGGTGGGCGATACGTTCATCTGATCCATGTCGGCGCCGGATGGGCCTTCGCCAGGCTGCACGTGCGCCCCTGGCGGGCGATCGCCGCGCATCGGCCCGTGCTGGGCTGGCTGGCCTGGGACGGCTGGGGCTTCCACCACGCCTTCTTCCGCTCCGACGCCGTCTACACCGGACAGGTGGAGCGCGCCGCGCGCACGAACGTGCTGCCGATGCGCGATCAGGGCATCGGGCGCGCACTGTGGTTCTACTCCGGCGCGGACCCCGCGCGGATCGCGCAGGTGATCGAAGGCTTCGCCGCACACCGGCGGGCCGATCTGTGGGCCGGTGTCGGTCTGGCCGCCGCCTACACCGGCGCTCAGACCCCCGAGGCACTGGAACGGCTGCTGCGGGCGGGCGCCGGGTACCACGACCACCTGGCACAGGGCGCGGCCTTCGCGGCCAAGGCCCACCAGGTGTCCGGTGTCGTCACCACCGACGTGGCCACCTCGGTGAAGCTCCTCACCGGAGTCGACCCCCAGACCGCGGCCGAGTGGACCGACGACGCCCTGCAGGCCGTCAGTGGGCTGAGCGACAGCCCGCGAACGTATGAGCGCTGGCGCACGGGCGTGCGTCACGCCTGGACCGTGCACACGGGAGGAGCAGCATGATGGCAGGACGCCTCAGATCGCATCTGGCGCAGATCGTGGCACTCGTCCTGGTGGTCGCAGGCTGGCAACTGGCACGCCCTCCGCAGGCCTCCTCACACAGCGCAGCCTCGCTGGCCTCCCGCTTCGCCTTCGAGGCGCATCCACTGAACACGGCCACCACCACCCGCACGATCAGGACCGTGGCACCGGCCTACCGGAAGATCGCACACTGGATCTCCTCCCTCGGCGCCGCCGTCGCGCTCGCCGACCTCGACGCCAACGGCAGACCGGACGACATCTGCCTGGTCGACCCCCGTGACGAATCGGTCCGGGTGCAGCCCGCCCCGACCAGCACCGCACGCTACGCCGCGTTCGAACTCAAGCCCACCGGCCTGCTCTACGACGCCACCATGGCGCCGATGGGCTGCGTGCCGGGCGACTACAACGAAGACGGCAAGAGTGACGTGCTCGTCTACTTCTGGGGGCGCTCACCCGTCCTCTACCTGCGCCAGGCCGATCCGCTCACGGTCACCTCGTTCTCCGTGCACGAGCTCGTCCAGCCGTACCAGGTGTGGAACACCAACGCGGTGACGCTGGGCGACTTCGACGGCGACGGCCACACCGACCTGGTGATCGGCAACTACTTCCCCGACGGGGCCAGGGTGCTCGATCCCAAGGCGGTGCAGCGCGAACTGCAGATGCAGGACTCGATGTCGGGCGGGTACAACGCCGGACGCAACCGCCTCATGCTCTGGCAGGAGGCCACGACGGGGGCCCGCTTCCAGGAGGCCAAGGGCGCTTTCACCGCGGAGATGGAGAACGGCTGGACACTGGCCCTGGGGGCACAGGACCTCGACGGCGACGGGCTGCCCGATCTCTACGTGGCCAACGACTTCGGCCCCGACCGGCTGCTGCGCAACACCTCGAACCCGGGCCGACCCAGATTCGAGCTGGTGCAGGGGGTTCGCCACTTCACCACGCCCAAGTCCAAGACGCTCGGCCTGGACTCCTTCAAAGGCATGGGCGTGGCCTTTCCCGACCTCAACCAGGACGACGTCCCCGACATCGTGGTCAGCAACATCACCGAGAACTTCGCATTGCACGAGAGTAACTTCGCCTGGGTCAGCCAGAGCGGCAACATCTTCGACGGCGACACCGTTCGCTACGACGACCACAGTGAACCCCTCGGCCTGTCGCGCTCGGGCTGGGGGTGGGACCTCAAGACCGGCGACTTCGCAGGTGACGGCCAGACCCAGATCATCCAGGCCACGGGCTTCATCAAGGGCACCGCCAACCGCTGGCCCGAGCTGCAGGAGCTGGCGATGACCAACGACGAGCTGCTCATCGACCCTGCCACCTGGCCTCGCTTCACCCAGACCGACGACCTGTCCGGCGACAACCCCGACCGCTTCTTCGCCAAGGGCGGCGATGGGCGCTACATCGACATCGCGTCGCGAATCGGTGTGGAGAACAGAGGACCGAGCCGGGGGCTGGCTCTGGCCGATGTCGACAGGGACGGCCGCCTGGACTACGCCGTGGCCAACCAATGGCGTCAGTCGCAGTTCTTCCGCAATGCCAGGAGCACGAGCCGTCCCTTCGTCGGTCTGAACCTCCAACGCCCGGTCGGCTCCTGCCAAGGTCCCCAGAGCAGCACCGCCACAACGACGGCCATCGGCGCCACCGCCCAGGTGCGCTCCGGTGCCGCAGGGGTGCGTACCGCGCAGTTCTACCCGGCCAACGGGCACGCCGGCGTCTCGGCGCCCGAGGCGATGATCGCGCTGTCCGCCCAGACCATGACCGCCGACGTGAGCCTGACCTGGCGTGACGTCTGCGGCACCCGCCACCACGCTGCGGTGAAGCTGACACCCGGCTGGCACACCCTCCTGCTCGCCACCGACGGATCAGCACAGGAGATCACCCGATGACCGGCAAGCCAGACCCCCGCACCAGCGCCCTGCGACGGTTCGCCACCTCGATCACCGCCTTCAACATCCTGGGACACACAGTGCTCGGGTTCGAGCAGGCTTACGCCACGCCGATCGTGGCGCTGCTCGTCGCCTATGTGGTGGAGCTCGGCCTGGAAAAGATCGACGCTGCCACCAACGGCAGGCCGGTGAAGTACGCGGGAGGGGCGCGTAACCTTGTCGACTTCCTGCTACCGGCCCACATCACCGCGCTGGCCTGCGCCATGCTGCTCTACGCCAACGACCGGCTGATGCCTGTGGTGTTCGCCGTCGTGGTCGCCCTGTGCAGCAAACACCTGATCCGGGTACGGCTGCGCGGCGCCTACCGGCACGTGCTCAACCCCTCTAACTTCGGCATCGTCGTCGTGCTGCTGCTCTTCCCATGGGTCGGGATCGCGCCGCCGTACCACTTCACCGAGTGGGTGAACGGGCCGCTGGACTGGATCATCCCGGTTCTGATCCTGGCCTCGGGAACGATGCTCAACGCCATGCTCACCAAGAAGACACCGCTGATTCTCGGCTGGGTGGGCGCGTTCGCGGCGCAGGCCGTGATCAGGACGGCTATCGACGGGACAGCCACCGTCACCGCATTGACCGTGATGACCGGTACCGCTTTCATCCTGTTCACCAACTACATGATCACCGACCCCGGCACCACACCGGTCAAGCCGAGCAGGCAGGTCATGTTCGGGGTCGCCGCCGCAACGGTGTACGGCCTGCTGGTGCATCTGCACATCTCCTTCGGCCTGTTCTTCGCCCTGGTGATCGTCTGCGCCATCCGCGGTCTCGCGCTCGCCGTCGTGTCCATGCGCCAGGGCGAGCAACCGGTACGGGCCGAACCCGTCGAGGCTGAGGCCGTGCCAGAGCTGATCAGCGGACAGGCCGTGAACAGGACATGAGCCCCATGAACCACCCCATCGCTATCGTCGGAGCCTCGTGCCGCTACCCGGATGCCGACGGCCTCGACCAGCTCTGGGAGCTGGTGATGGCGGGACGAAAAGCCTTCCGCCCCCTCCCGCGAGCCCGGCTGAACCTCGCCGACTACGCCGAGGGAGAGGTGGACGGCACCTACGCACGGTTCGCCGCCGTGCTGGAAGGGTGGAGCTTCGACCGGACCGAATTCCGCATTCCCGGCTCGGCGCACCGCGTCACCGACACCACACACTGGCTCGCCCTCGACGTCGCGTCAGGCGCACTGGCCGCGGCCGGGTATCCACAAGGGCAAGGTCTCGATCGTGACCGGGTGGGGGTGGTCGTCGGGAATACGATGAACGGTGAGTTCAGTCGCGCCGGAGGGTTGAGACTGCGCTGGCCGTACGTGCGCAGGGTGCTGCAGCAGGCGCTGGCGCAGGAGGGGTGGGACAGGGAACGGCAGGCGGGCTTCGTCGCCGCCTTCGAGCAGGCCTACAAGAGCCCCTTTCCGGAGCCGACCGACGAGTCGCTCGCAGGCGGGCTGTCCAACACCATCGCCGGGCGCATCTGCAACCACTTCGACTTCCACGGCGGCGGCTACACCGTGGACGGCGCCTGCTCCTCTTCGCTGCTGGCGGTCATCACGGCGGCCAATGCGCTGCGGGCCGGTGAGCTGGACGTGGCGATCGCCGGTGGAGTCGACCTGAGCCTGGACCCGTTCGAGCTGGTGGGATTCGCCAGGACGGGCGCGCTTGCCACGACCGAGATGCGGATCTACGACGCGGCGCCGACCGGATTCATCCCCGGCGAAGGGTGCGGCATGGTCGTACTGATGCGCGCAGAGGAGGCATACGCCGCAGGCCACACTCCGCTGGCCGTGATCAGCGGCTGGGGGATCTCCTCCGACGGGCGCGGCGGCATCACCAGGCCGGAGAAGAACGGTCAGCTGCTCGCGGTGGGCCGCGCCTACGAGCAGACCGGGTTCGGCCCGCAGAGCGTGGGCCTGTTCGAAGGGCATGGCACCGGCACCGCCGTCGGAGACGCCGTGGAGATCGCGACCCTGGTCGAAGCGCAACACGGCCTGAGGACGGGACGGGCTGCGGCGCTGGGATCGATCAAGGCCAACATCGGGCACACCAAGGCCGCCGCTGGAATCGCGGGCCTGCTCAAGGCCGCGATGGCGCTGCACCAGCAGGTCATACCGCCTACGACCGGATGCGCGCAGCCGCACGCCACACTGCTGGGCAGCGGTGTCCCCCTGCGGATCGTCGACGAGGCCGAGGTCTGGCCCGACGACATTCCGCTGCGCGCCGGGGTGAGCGCGATGGGGTTCGGCGGCATCAACACCCACATCGTCCTCGAAGCGGCCGACGGCGCTCCCCGCCGCGCGACGGCGAGCACGCCAAGCCGCCCGCTGGACGCCGAGGTGTTCGTCTTCGCGGCCGAAACACGCGACGACCTGCTCGCCCAGCTCGACAGGGCCGCCGAGGTCGCCGCCGTGATGTCGCTGGCCGAACAGATCGATCTGGCCGCCGCGCTGGCACGGGCGGCGGCAGGACGGCTCCGCCCCTTCAGAGCCGCCGTCGTCGCCGCCTCCCCCACGCAACTGCTGCGCAGAGTACGGCAGGCCGCCCGCATGGTGGCGGCCGACGAAGAGGTCACCTTTGTCACGCTCCCTGGCATAGCGGTCGGGACCGGTGCGGCGGGCAGGCTGGGCCTGGTCTTCACCGGCCAGGGAGCGCCTCTCCCGCAAGGACCGGGCGCACTCGGCGCGGTCCTTGCGGGGCTCGACGACCTCTTCGGCAGGGCCGATAATGGCGACCTCGCCGACACGGCCATCGCGCAACCGTCGATCGTCAACGCCTCGATCGCCGGGCTGCGCTGGCTGCGGCGGCTCCGTGTACAGGCCGAAGGCGCGGTCGGCCACAGCCTGGGTGAGATCACCGCTCTGCACTGGGCCGGAGCCCTCGACGCCGAGCAGGCCACTGAGCTGGCGGCGGCCCGTGGGCGGATCATGGCCGAGCACGGCGCTCCCGCCTGCGGCATGCTCGCCCTTGCCGCGGATCAGGAGACGACTCTGCGTCTCATCGACGGCACCGCTCTGGTGATCGCCGCCGACCACGGTCACGCCCAGGTCGTGGCAGGAGCGGACGCCGACCTCGACGCGCTCGTGCGGCGCTGCGCCGAGCTCGGCGTCGGGAGCAGAAGGCTCAAGGTCGGCCACGGCTTCCACTCACCCGCCATGCGAGCAGCCGGGCCGTCACTGGCCGGCCATCTGGAGCACGTCGCCTTCGGTCCGGTAGCACGCTTCGTCCACTCCACGATCACAGGACGGCCACTGTCTCCCGACGCCCACCTCGCCACTCTGCTCACCGAACAGCTGACCGCGCCGGTGCTGTTCCGGCAGGCGGTGCTCAGCCTCGCCGACACGTGTGACCTGCTGGTCGAGGTCGGCCCGGGGCACACTCTGGCAGGGCTGTCGGGCGAGCTGTCGGGCCTGCCGTCCCTGGCGCTGGACGTGGGCTCGCGCTCCGGCGCCGCTCTCGCCGGTGTGGCCGGGGCCCTGCACGCCCTGGGGTCCGCCAGCGATCTTCGCCCCCTGTACGAAGCCCGCTTCCACCGCACGTTCGACCTCTGGCGCGAGCCGCGCTTCCTCACCAACCCCTGCGAGAGTGCCCCAGCCGCGACAGCGTTGCCCACAGCCCCTCCTGACAGTGCTGAGCCTGACAACCGTCCGGCGGCGATCGACGGCGAGCCGCACGCGGTCGTCAGAGACCTGGTGTCGCTCGCACTCGAACTCCCGGCCGAGGCGATAGGCGACGACGATCGCCTGCTCGGTGACCTGCATCTGAACTCGCTGCGCGTCGTGCAACTGGCCTCCCGCGCCGCCGCCGCCTGCGGCAGGGCCGTCCCCCTCGAACCGCTCGTCCTGGCCGACGTCTCGGTGGCCGAGCTGGCCAGACAGATCGCCGCGCTGCCTCCGGCCACCGACCAGGACGAGGAGGAAGGGCCCAACATCGCGGGTGTCGCGCCCTGGCACCGCCTTCTGCGGCTCCGGCTGACGGAGGCCGACCCGGGAGAGGCGGATCGGAGCCTCACCTGGCGGGTGTGCGGCGGAGGTCCGTTGCGCCCACTGGTCCTCACCGGCCTGGCGCTCGACGAGCGGGCCCCTGACGCCGAGGTCCTCTTCCTGCCGGAGAACCCCTCGGACGAGGATGTCGACACGCTCATCGACGTCGCCAGGTCCTCGATCGAGCAAAGGCGGCCGCTGTCCGTCGTCGACCACGGCGACACCGCCTGCGGCTTCGTGGCGACGCTGCGCCAGGAGTACCCCGGCCTCGCTCTGCGATGGATCGGCGTGCGATCGGCCGCAGGCGCCGACGCCGTGCGCCACATCCTCAGCCTGCCCTCTGAGCGGCATCCCGAGCTGGTCGTCGACGAAGCGGGCACACCCCACACGCTCACGTACGAGCCTCTGCCTCACCGCCCGGCCGAGCACGACGCGCTGAACGCCCTCGACCTGGTCCTGATCACGGGCGGCGGCAAGGGCATCGGGTTCCGGACGGCCCTGGCCCTGGGACGCGGCAGCGGCGCCCGGCTCGTTCTGCTCGGCAGAAGCCATCCCGACCAGGACGACGAGCTACGCCGCAACCTCGATGAACTCACCACCGGCGGACTGCGCTACCGCTATGTCCAGGCCGACCTGACCCGGCCGCCATCGTTGCGCCAAGCGCTGGCCGCCGTCGTCGCTCAGGAAGGACCTGTCACCGCGCTCATCCACAGCGGCGGGATCAACGAGCCGCGTCGCTTCAGCGATCTGAGGCCAGGCGATTTCGCCGACCACGCGGCCCCGAAGCACCGGGGGTTGCGGGAGATCCTCACCGTGCTCGACACCACACACCTGCGCCTGCTCGTCACCTACGGATCGGTGATCGGCAGGTTCGGGCTGCCGGGGGAGGCGCACTACGCCCTCGCCAACGGTCGCATGCGCGAGCTGACCCGCGTCCTGGCCAGGGAGCTGCCGCACTGCCGGGTGCACAACATCGACTGGAGCGCCTGGTCGGGAGCCGGAATGGGGGAGCGTCTCGACGTCTTGGACGGTCTGCTGCGATCCGGCGTCGTGCCGCTGCCGGTCGAACAAGGAGTCGGCCTGCTGAACCGCCTGCTGTCCTCCATCACGCCCAGCGGCACCGTGCTGGCCACCGGACGCCTGCCCCAGCTGAACGCCGCCTCACCCGAGCCTCCCACCACCACCTATCTCAGACGCACACGCGCTCACACCCCGGGCATCGAGCTCATAGCCGAGGCCGACCTCGACCTTCAGGCCGATCCCTACCTTCTGGACCACAGGATCGACGGCCTCGTCGTCCTGCCGGCGGTCTGCGCGATGGAGGCGATGGCCGAAGCGGCGACGGCACTGCTCGGCAGGCTCGCAGGCGGCCTGACCGACTGCCGGTTCGACCGCCCGGTGATCATCCCCGACGATGGGAAACGCACGATCAGGATCTGCGCGCTCGCCGACGAGGACGGCAGCGTGCGCGTCGTCATGCGCAGCGACGAGAGCGGCTACGCGATCGACCATTTCTCCGCCCGCGTCCCCGCCCGGCAACCAGTGCACGTCGCCGCCCACCTCGACGGGCCGTCGCAGGCCGTACCCGAGCATCAGGCAGGCGACCTGTACGGCCCCGCCTTCTTCCACGGCCCGCTCTTCCAGCGCCTGCTCGGCTACGAGCATCTGGAGGCGACGTCGTGCACGGCGCTGCTGGACGCCCGGCAGCGCTGGGACGAGGCCATGCCCATGGTCCTCGGCGACCCGACGCTCAACGACGCCACCATCCACGTTCTTCAGGCATGCGTGCCCAACCGGCGGCTGCTGCCGATCGGATGCACGGCCTTCAGCGTCGACACGGCGGCGTTCCCTGCGGAGCGGCTCGTGCTGACCGCCGTCGAACGGGCTCGCCACGGACTTGAACATGTCTACGACGTGACGGTGCGCGACGGCGGCGGCTATCCAGTGGTCAGCTGGCGTGGCCTGCGCCTGCGAGACGTAGGGCCGCTGGAGCCGGCCCTGTGGCCCGCCGTCCTCCTGGGGCCCTACCTGCAGCGCAGCATCGAGGCGCTACTGCCGGACCGCCCGGTGCAGGTTCACGTCACACCGAAACAGGGTGGCAGGAGCGCAGCACGGGGGCAAGGAGCGGGACGCAGTCACCTTGACGACTGGGTGTTGCGGATCGGCGGGGCGGCCGCGCTCGCCTGCGACTGGGAGTGGATCGGCGAGGCGGCCACCGGCGAGCCGTACACCGCCAGGCTGCTGGCAGGCCAGCTCCGGCAGCTCTCCGAGATGACCGGTGAACCCGAGACGCACACGCTCATGCGTCTGTGGACCGTACGCGAATGCCTCTCCAAACGGGGGCAGGCCGTGGCGCAGGCGCCGGTGACCGTCCAGGGCGTCTTCGAACAGGGGTGGGTCCTCATGCGCTGTGGAACCGACCAGATCGCCTCTGTTGTCCTGCGGGTCGAGGGGGCCGTCCTGCCGATCGCCGTCTCGGTCATGGTGAAGGGAGCCGCATGAGACAGCACTTTGTCTACGACCACACCGTCACGTTCGCCGACACCAATCTGGTGGGGAACGTCTACTTCGCCAACTACCTGATGTGGCAGGGCGCCTGCAGGGAACGGTTCCTGGCCGAGCACGCCCCCGGAGTCGTGGAACGGCTGACGCACGACCTGGCGCTCGTCACCGTCTCGTGCTCGTGCGAGTACTTCGCCGAGCTGCTGGCCTTCGACCACGTCTCGGTCCGTATGTCGCTGCACGGCATCGACGTCAACCGTATCGCCATGGGCTTCGACTACATCCGGCTCAACTCGGGGCCGGGTCAGCTTGTCGCAAGAGGCGCGCAGACGGTGGCGTGCATGAAACGCGTCGAAGGCGACCTGGTCTCCATCGACGTTCCGGCCGAGTTGCTGCAGGCGCTCGAAGCCTACGTACGGCCGTAGTACGACCTCAACACCAGCGGGGGAGCGCCCATGGCAGAAGAGTCCCGGCAGCCGGATCCGCCCACGTTCGGCGTGGTGGGCTGCGGTCCCATGGGGGCGGCGATCGCCGAACTTCTGAGCGGCGGCGGCTTCCCCGTGTACCTGGCGGGCGGCAGGCGCAGAACGGCGGGCCGCCTTGCCGAGCTCCTCCCGCACACGGTCGCAGCTCCGCTGGAGACGCTTGCACGGCACTCCGACATTGTGGTCCTGGCCACGGGTCTCACGGTGAGCCGCACCGAGATCGCACCCCGCGTTCAGCACAGCCTCGCAGGCAAGGTGTTGCTCGACGTCTCCAACCCGGTGCCCGGCGACCTGTCGGCGTCCGGTCATGCCTCGGCCGCCGAGGCGCTGGCCGAGGCGTTCCCCAAGAGCACGGTCGTCAAGGCGCTCAATTGTGTCTCGGCCAGACGGCTGCGGCTGTTGCGCCGCGGGGACCTCTCACCGACGATCCCCATCGCCGGGGACGACCTTGAGTCCAAGCAGTACGTGACGGCCGTGCTGCATCGGCTCGGGCTCGACGTCGCCGACGCCGGGCCGCTGAGTCACAGCCGGTGGATCGAAGGCCTGGCCGAACTGCTGCGCAGGGTGGGCAGCGAGGAAGGCCTGGGGGACGCGGTCGGCTTCCGCCTGCTGCGCCTTGAACACATCGACGCCCATGAGTGGAGAAAGGAGCAGTGCACGTGACGAGTACACAGGCACAGAGCACCGCCTTACCCGCGGTGCCGGCACGGCGCGGGCTGGTGATCGGGCTGAGTGTCCTGGCCGGATTCGTCCTGACCGTTCTGTGGTCGGCCCCCTTCGTCGACCGGGTGATCGGCGACGGCGTCACCAGCGCCATCATCGGTCACGAGGCAACCGGCGCCCCCATCGCGGGGATCGTCTCAGGTGCCGTCTTCGCCTTCGCCAGCGGGCTCGGCGGCACGTTCACCGCCTGCAACATCGCCGCGCTCGGCGCCGTGGCCCCACTCCTGGGCCACAGACAGTCGATCAGAGGACGGATCGCACAGGCCCTGCCGCCCCTGGGCTGGCTGGTGGCCGGAATGGCCGCGGTCTCCGCCCTGTACGGCGTCGTCGCAGCCCAGTTCGGGACCCGGATGCCGCAGTACTCCACCGCCGCGGCTGCCGCCGGTGCGCTCTCTCCCAGGCTCGTCCAGTCCATGGTCGTTTTCGGGGTGATCGGCCTGGTGCCGTGCTATCTGGGGCTGGCAGCCCTCGGCGTGGTGAAGGACCCACTGGCCAGACTGTCGCAGCGCCGTCCGAACGCCCGATCGGTCCTCATGGGTGTCCTCATCGGCGCATTCCTCATCGGCAGGCCGTTCGGGCTGTACCGGCAGCTGTTCCGCGACGTCGCCGACAGCCGCAACCCGTGGTACGGCGCCGCGTCCTTCGTCCTGCAGTCGCTCGGCAACATCGTCGTGCTGTCGATCCTCTTCATCCTGCTCGCGGTCGTGGTCGGCGGCAGGATCCAGCGCTGGTTGACGGCCAGGCCAGGCCGGGCAGCCGCCGTCACCGCCTCGGCGCTCCTCGTCGCGGGCGTCTTCACCTTCCTGTACTGGGACGTCCGGCTCCTCGCCAGGACCGGCGTCATCTGGTACCCGATCGTCAGTTGGTACTCGCCATGACCATGAGCCTGCAGTCGACCGCACTCAACCACCGCTACCACCGGCTCGCCCTCGGCGCCTACTTCGTGATCGTCGTGGCGCATTGGGCCGAGCACATCGCCCAGGCCGTCCAGATCTACGTCTTCAACTGGCCGATCCCCGAGGCAAGAGGGGTCCTCGGCCTGCCCTTCCCCTGGCTGGTGTCGTCGGAGTGGATGCACTACGGCTACGCCCTGCTCATGCTCATCGGGCTCATCCTGCTCAGGCCCGCGTTCGTGGGGCGGGCCAGGACGTGGTGGAGCATCTCGCTCTGGATCCAGGTCTGGCACCACATGGAGCATCTTCTGCTGCTCCTGCAGGCGCTGACGGGCAACAACCTGGTAGGCAAACCCGTGCCGACCAGCCTTATCCAGCTCCTGATCCCCAGGGTGGAGCTCCACCTGTTCTACAACGGCCTGGTCTTCATCCCCATGGTCGTGGCCATCATCCTGCACCAGCGACCCAACGCCGCCGAACGCGCCCTGATGTCGTGCACCTGCGCCGGAGCGCTGACGCGGGCCCGCTGATCGGGGTACACACCTTCACGTGCCCATCCATCTGCCAGCACCGTGCGTGATCGTCCTCGTGGGCCCCGGCGCAGCCGGGAAGTCCACGTGGGCGGCCACGCATTTCCAGCCCGGCCAGATCGTCTCCAGCGACCGGCTGCGCGCCGTGGTCGGCGAAGGCGAGGACGACCTCGGTGCGAGCGCCGACGCGTTCGCCCTGCTGGAGGAGGTGGTGAGCCGCCGTATGGCCAGGCGGCTCACCACGGTGATCGACACACTCGGCCTGGACGCGGGGCGCCGTAGCCGATGGCGCGAGCTGGCGGGGCGGCACAACCTGCCGTGTGTGGCGGTGGCGTTCGACACTCCCGCCGCCGAATGCCGTGCCCGCAACCGCGCCCGTGGCAAACCCATCCCCGCCGCCGCCTTGACCGCGCAGCTGCGCGCCTGGGCACAGGCGCGCGACGGCTTGGCCGAAGAGGGCTTCGAGCAGGTCCTCACCCCAGAGCCGGTCAGGGTGGTGGCCCCGTCCTTCGCCGGAGCCCAGGCCGCATCCCGACGTCAGAGCGACCGCCCTGCCTCCTTGCGCTTCGGGCTGCACCTGGGGCGATTCGCCTTCGCCGGTGGAACGGCCGCCCTGGGCGCGGATCTTCGGCAGATCGCCGCAGCCGCGGAGGACACCGGATTCGACGCCATCTACACCATGGATCACTTCCGGCAGATTCCGCAGCTGGGCCGCCCCTGGGAGGACTTTCCCGAGAGCTACACCACGCTCGCCTTCCTGGCAGCCTGCACCGAGCGGGTGAAGCTCGGCGCCCTCGTCACCGGCATCACCTACCGCAACGTCGCCCACCTCGGCAAGATGATCGCCACCCTCGACGTGCTCAGCCAGGGCAGGGCGGTGTGCGGGCTCGGCCTGGCCTGGCACCGTGAGGAACATCTCGCCTACGGCTGGGAGTTTCCCTCCGTCTCGCGGCGCTACGCCCTGCTGGAGGACGCCCTGCGCCTGCTGCCCGTGCTGTGGGGGCCCGGAGCCAAGCCGTTCAAGGGGGAGGTGCTCGACGTCCCTGAGACCCTCTGCTATCCCCGCCCGCTGCAGGAGGCTGTGCCGATCCTCGTCGGAGGGGGAGGCGAGCGCCGTACCCTGCGACTGGCGGCCAGGTACGGCACGGCGGCCAATGTCATGGGCGACCTGGCCACCGTCCGCCGCAAAGCCGCCGTCCTGGCAGAGCACTGCGCAGAGGCGGGTCGCACGGTCGAGCTCACCCATTTGTCGACCGTGCTGGCCGGCACCGATGATCGGCACGTGGCCGAGCTGGTCGAGGGGCTGAGACCTCGGGGGATGGGCGCGGCCCGGTTCGCGGCGTCGGTGAACGCGGGAACCGTGGCCGACCACATCGGAAGATGCAGGGAACTGGCGGATGCCGGAGTGAGCGAGATGATGATCCGCCCAGCCGACCTGCGAGATCTGGGAGCGCTGCGCACCTGGGGTGAGGTGATCGCCGCCTTCCACTGACGAGGGCGTATGGCCATGCGGCTACATATGACATCGATGATCGTTAAGATACCGGGCGGCGTACTTGTCAGGGCACGGCGAATCCTGTTCAACCCACGACAATCGGATGGGAACCATCGAGATGCTCGCCCGAAGAATGCTCGTTGTTCTCCTGTTCGCCGTGGTCGCCTGCGCTCCTGGCGCGTCGCCGAGCAGCCCTGCTGCCGTCGTCTCAGCCTCCCCTGTGGCCACGGTCGCGGCAACCGTCCGGTGTGATGCGTCGGTCGGTGGCGAGTCGGCTCCTCCAGCGGGGTTCGAGGTCGTCGACGACGCGGTGGCACTGCCGACGAGCCAGGCTAGGCCGCGGGCACTGCAGGTCGGGAAGGCAGAGCTGCGCGATGGGAAAGCGGGCTTGTTCGCCAAGCAAGGGCTGCTCGTGCGGCGAGATCGGCTGGTCGAGGTGATAGTGCCGGAAGATCTCCGGGATGAGTTGTGGATGGAGTGGGGCAGCCCCGAGCCGCCGAGCGAACATGTGGTGGTGGACCACTGCAGCGGCGACGACGAATGGCTGGCGTTCACAGGCGGCTACACCGTCCGGCGCGCCGCCTGCCTTCCAGTGGAGGTTCGCGTCGGGAATGGCCCCACACGGCAAGTGCGCATCGGTATCGGGGCCCCGTGTCCTGGGCAGCTGCCCGCCCCACGGCTCTGACGGAAGAGCGCATGATGAGGTGGCAGGTTGCGGGCGCCGCAGGTCTATCTCTTGTGCTCGCCGCGGCCGTCTGGCGATACCGGCCGGCCGTATATCGGGTGGAGGGCCCCTCCATGTCTCCCGCCCTGCCTTCGGGGTCGTTGGCTCTGGGCGTCCGCACCACTGTCGTACGCCGCGGGGATATCGTGGTCATCCTCGACCCGGTCTATTCACGGCTTGCCATCAAACGTGTAGACGCCATCCGTGACGGTGATGAACTGTGGCTCCTCGGGGACAACGCGCGGAGAAGCGCCGACAGCCGCGCCTGGGGGTGGATCCACCGCAGTGAGGTAATCGCTCGTGTGGTCGCGATCAGCCGCTCAGAAGGCTGATCCCGGCCAGCAGAGCGGCCAAGGCGTAGCCTTCGCGCAGCCGCCTCGCCAGAGGCATCAGCACCGGCAACGACGACGAAACCGGGCGTTCGCCCAGCCAAAGCAGGGATCCGATTACCGTTGCGCTGAAGCCCAGGCCATACAACCATCCAATGTGGAAGGGAATGAGCCCCAGATAGACCGCCACCAGGCACAGCCAGATCGCCGATGTCATCCGGAACGTCGTGATGCCTGTGCCGATGTCGAATCCCCAGAAGAACGCGGTGACTGCTGGACGCCGCATGTTTCTGCCCCAGCGCTGCGGAGTCTGCCGTGACAGCCCCAGACGTAGCGCTGTTCCCGCTCGCAACGCGGTCACGTCGAAAACCAGGAGCATGAGAAGCGCAGTGAGGAAAAGCCATATCTTCGTCGCCTCGGGAAGCTCTTGCCCGCCGGTCAGTCGTCCTGCGACGCCGATGCCGACGACGACGACGGCTGAGCCCGCCAGGAAGCCTGATGCGAGTCCGACGAGCCAAGACCACGCGTCCCTGCGCTCGTCTCGATCGCCGCTGACCAGCGGCGACTGGGCTTGGCCCAGCATGGACAGTCCTCAAGGACTGCCGAACTGAGCCGCACCACCGAGCGCGAGCGCAAGGCCGAGCATGATCGATGTCAGCATGTGTACTGCGTGGGATAGTAGGCGGAGCAGGCGAAGTTGCCCTCCCAACAGGTGGCTCCCGAGGTGCACTCCACGCAGCCCCAGATCTTGCCGTTGTAGCAGCAGGTCCACTCCCTACGCCTGTAGCCGGATGGGCAGGTGGAGCCGCAGAAGGGGCCACTGGGATAGACGAGATCACAGCAAACGGGGGCTGCTTCCGCGGTGTACCGCCGCCCGGTGGCCTGCGCGACTTTCTCGACCGCCCAGACTCCCGCCTGGGTCCATTTGTGCGTTGCGTCAAGGACGCGCATGGGAACTCCTCATGTTGAGCAGGGGAGGTTACGTGATCGTGCGTAGCTCGGAGGTCGGTCTGCCATACACGGGCTGGTCAGGTCCATCGCCCCTCAACCAGCGAAGCTCTTCTTCGAGACGGCGTACCGAGGGGACGGTGTGCGCCGCGACCGGCGTCCGGCCGCGAAACCGGATGACAGCCGGGCTGATCGCGACTTCCAGACGTTCGGCAATGCCACCGTCGACGTCACGAATCACACGTTGATCGTTTTGGAGGCCGTAAAGAGACAACCACTGCTCGCCGGATTCCGAGTCACGTTGCTCGAAGATCATCCACACCCCGGGAGGTAGACCGCCTGCGAGTCTCTCGGCGATCTGTCGGCAGGTGGAGCACATCTCGGACAACACCAAGACGATTGATTGGTCGAGACGGTGTATCTCCTCCGGTAATCCGGACCGCAGGGAGAGTTCATCGTCCAGAGAAATGTCGATCGGTGTCAGCAGGTCCATGACTCCGGTCTCGATCCTCAATTGTTCGATCGCGCGATACATCTCGACCAGCGCACTGAGGAGGAGAAAAACGACGATGACGAGCGCGATGACAACGATCCAGACGGCCAGCACCGTCAAATCCCTTCCGACACGATCGGCTGCACAGGCTCATTCAGGCGCAAGACTCGCGCCATTGTGGCTCCACCGCCCGTTGCCAGGCGATCTGTTCGTGAATGAAACATGATTCGAAGCAACGACCACCCGGGAACGGCAAGCAGGAGGAGAACGGCTGCGGCTACAGCGACGGAAACCTGTTGAGAATTGCGGAGCGGCCACGTAGCGATTCCAGCGGCAGCCACAACCCATATCGGCAGTGTGATCAACTGCGACCGGCCGAGAGGACGATTTCTTGTGGTTCCGAAGCACGCGCATTGGATGACGCTGCTCGATCGAATGGCCATCCAACCGGCCCATCCGAAAGCCAGGGCGAGCAGCAGTACCATTACGGCGCCGAGTGACGGCGGCCCGGCGATCACTACCGCTGCCGTTCCGAGCTCTAGGGCGCATACCGCGGCCCAACCCAGACGGGACGTCCAGCGTGTTCGTGCCAGTCGGAGATGGCGCAGAACCTCAAGGAACGGTTCTGCCGCTCGTAGCTTCTCCAGTGCGCCGACGGCCAGGACAACGGCGACCGTCACACGGAGGCCACCTGCCAGACCAGCCGCGACCACCGACTGCAGGGTCATCTCAGGGCCGGGTCACCACGGCGGCGCGCCGTGTTCCCGTTCTATTATTGAAAACGAAGACTTCGCTACGGCCGGGCTCCTGATTGACCACGATGAATGGTTTTGCAACGAGCGGACCTGTTGCCCCGTCGTTCGGGGCGACCAATACGGCGTCGCCCGATTGAAAAGCCCAGTCATGCGGAAAGTCTTGAGCGGGAATGGTCAGCTGTCGGTCGCTGTGACGCAGCTTTACTGTGAGACTCTTGACCGATCCCTCAATGACGTCGCCCATGCCGCCCCGAGGTTCTGACGCGAACGTGCTAGCGTCTGCGACCTTGGAAAGGGCGGCTACAGCAACCCCTATTGTGCCGCCCAGAATCAGGCCTCTGCGACCTAGGTGACGTTTCGTTGGTTCCGGCATGCCCTCACCTCTCTGCAGTTGAAGATCTTCCTTTCGAAGGTAACTTGCCCGGAGGATCCGGGCAAGGTGTGATCCAGGATCAATGAGAATGGGGCGTAGATGAGATTGCGCAGCCGTCATTCCTTACTGAGGGTAGTTTTAGCGGAGAGTTTTCGCCTGACCACTCTCACGTCATGTGAACGGTGAACATGTGGTGCTCGTGGGCTCCGTGACGCGTCGGGTTCCGTTGAGATTTCGATCCGCCGACGCGCACCGCCTTCCCGGGAAGCGGGGCTGGGTCTGCTGGTTGAGCTCTTGGTAGTACGTCAGGCTCGCGCTCAGCGTGCGCGGATCGCGGATGTCCAGGACATCGAGTCCCTTCTGGGTATCTGTGACGTAGATGTACCCGTTGTAGTAGTAGGCCGACCAGGCGCCGCCGAGAAGGAGCTGTGTGGGCGAGAGCGGCCCACGGTCGAAGTAGGCGATCTCGTGGGGGCGGCGGGCATCGGTGAAGTCCCACACCGATACGCCGCCCTGGTACCACGCCTGAACCATGATGTCGCGCCCGAGCACGGGCAGCACCGCCCCGTAGTGCGCCACGCAGTTCTCGGTCGCCGACTGAGGCCGGGGGATCTTGTAGTAGCTCTGCCTGACCATGCTCCGACCTCGGATCGTGTAGATCGCATTGGCCCCCCTGGCGGGGTTGGAGCCTTCGGTGCAGGTGGGAGCGAAGCCTCCGCCCAGTTCGTCGCTGAACACGACCTTGCGGCCGTCGTTGCTGAACACGGCCGAGTGCCAGAAGGCGAAGTTGTCGGTGTCGCGGACGACGCTGAGGACCCGTGGGCGTTCGGGGTCGGCGACGCTCATGAGAATGCCATCGCCCATGCACGCTCCAGCCATGAGATCGCGGGCAGGATAGGCGGTGAGGTCGTGGCAGCCCGAGGTGGGGTACCAGGTATTTCCAGTGCCACCCGGGTTGCCGCCGTCGGGAAAGAGCACCGGTGTCGTGACCACCGCCGCCTGCTGCGGCCGACGCAGCGGAACCCGGACGATGGAGATCTTGTCGTGCGGCGCCCGGCAGGTGGCGGTGTCGGGGCCCGCGAGGTAGGACGACACATAGACGTACACGACATCACGGTTGGCGCCTTTGCCTGGCACGAGCGTATGGGTGTGCGACCCGCAGGCCGTCCTGACCGAGCGGACATAGCGGGGACGGGCCACATCACGGATGTCGAAGATCTTTATGCCCTCCCAAGCCACCGGATCGGCGGGGGCTGCGGAGCTGCTCTGGCAGGAGTCGTCACTACGTGGTTCGTCAGTGGACAGGAACAGCAGGTCCCCGGCAACGGATACGTCGTTCTGGGCTCCGGGGCAGGCCACCTGGGTGACGATCCTGGGGCGTCGCGGGTCTGCGATGTCGTAGACGGTGAAGCCGGCGAAGTTGCCCGCGATCGCGTGGCGACCGGAGAAGGCCAGGTCGGTGGTGGGGGTGAACATGCCGTCGAACGGTGGGGCTTTCGGCAGGTTGGCCACGTGCCGCATGTTGCCACTGATCAGAGGGGTGTTCGCAGGGTTTGCGGCCGCGCCGGTGGCCATCACCACCAGCAGCCCCGTCATCAGGGAGAGCAGTATTCGTCCCCGGCTGGGGCGGTGGGGGCTGTCATTCATCATTCCAGTGGATTACTTTATAAACATATAGTCAACTGCTCACTGGTACGGCCAAGGCAAGGCGCTGAAGAGATGCCAAGCGACAGTTGACGCTTTCGGAAGCCATGACTAACGTTTGAGAGCATGCAGCGGCCTGTGGACATCCAGGTCTGCGGATCGGGGGCGCTGCCCGTCCTGCCAATCTGTCTGGTTGGAGTAGCCATGACCGTCGGTGACAGTTCGTCACAAGGGTTCTCAAGGGCGAGGCAGCGATGGACCCTCGTCCTCGCGTCGTTCGCCTCCTTCATGGTCGGGCTCGATGTGCTCGTCGTGACCACCGCACTGCCCACGCTGCACGAGCAGCTCGGCGCCGGGGTAGCAGGTCTGGGATGGACGGTGAACGCCTACGAGCTGGGCTTCGCCGCCTTCATCCTCACCGGAGCCGCACTCGGTGACCGGTTCGGCCGCCGCGCGCTGTTCGTGGTGGGCATCGCGCTGTTCACGATCAGCTCGGCCCTTTGCGCCATGAGCACGTCGATCGAGACCCTCATCGCCGCACGCGGCCTGCAGGGTATCGGCGGTGGCATCGCCATCGCGCTGGCACTCGCGGTCATCACCGACGCCACGCCGCCGCAGGAGCGAGGGGCGGCCTTCGGTGTCTGGGGCGCGATCTCCGGCGTGGCCGTGGCCGCGGGCCCCCTCGTCGGCGGTCTGATCATCCAGGGCTTCGACTGGCAGTGGATCTTCTGGCTCAACGTCCCCGTGGGCGTCGTCCTCATCGCCTTCAGCTTGATGAAGATCGGCGAGACGCGTGGCCCGGCGCGCGGCATCGACCTGCTCGGGCTGATCCTGTCGACGGTCGGCGTCTTCGGCATCGCTCAGGGGCTGATCCGCGGGGGCGAGGTGGGGTGGACCGAACCGACGGTGCTCGGCGGGCTCGTCGGCGGGCTGGTGGCCCTCGTGCTGTTCGTGGTGTGGCAGACACGAGCCAAGAGCCCGATGATGCCGGTCGGCATGTTCCGCAACCTCAGCTTCACGGGCGGCTGCCTGGCCGGGTTCGTGCTGGCGGCTGCCCTGTACGGCAACGGCTTCGTGTTCGCTCAGTATCTCCAGCTCGCCGAGGGCAACGATCCGCTCGGCGTCGGGATCAGGCTGCTGCCTTGGGTGGGGCTGGCCCTGTTCATCTCGCCGATCGCGGGCAAACTGGCCGACAGCATGGGCGAGCGCCCGCTGGTGATCATCGGTCTGCTGCTGCACGGAATCGGCTTCCTCGCGATCGCCTTGATGGCTTCGGCCGGCATGGGATACGGGCCGATGATCTTCCCGCTGCTGCTGGCGGGCGTCGGCGTGGCCATCGCGTTCCCGACCGTCGCCTCGGCTGTGATGCGCTCGGTCAGCCCGATGGAGACAGGTATAGCGGCAGGCGTCAGCAACACCATCCGCCAGGTGGGCGCCGTGTTCGGTGTCGCCGCCGTGGCCGCGATCTTCACGGCGACAGGGGGCTACGGCACCGATGAGCGCTTCATCGCCGGATTCACCCCCGCCACGATCGCGCTCAGCGTCGTCACCTTCGCGGGTGTCCTGGCCGCGCTGATCATCCGCCGCCCCGCCGAGCAGCCCATGGCCTCACCCGAGATGCAGCCAGGACCGACGACCCCCTGAACCACCCGGTGCGCAGAGCAGGGGAAGGCCGGCGCACCTCCACAGAACCCTCCAACCGTTCGACATCCGTATCCGCGACCGAAAGGAATCATCATGGGCAGCTCCGTAGCCTGGTTCGACCTCACTTCCAAGGACGCGCCAAAGTCCCGCAGCTTCTACAGCGAACTCTTCGGATGGAAGATCGACGTCGACCCGCAGATGAACTACGGCATGGTCGACACCGGTTCCGCCGACGGCGTCCAAGGCGGCATCGGCCAGGCCGGTGACGACGGTCAGGCCGGGCTCGTCATGTACATCGTCGTCGCCGACGCCGAGGCCACGCTCAAGCAGATCGAAGCTCTGGGGGGCGAGCGAGTGAGCTCGCCGTACGAGATTCCCGGCTTCGGGAGCATGGCGACCTTCAAGGACCCCGACGGCCTGGTGGTCGGGCTGTGGCAGCGCTGAGACGCCTGCGGCATGCATCCCGGTGAGATGCGTGAGGAGTCGACGGCAGCCGAACTCGACGTCGTTCTGAGAGCGATCGCGGAGCCCACTCGCCGCGCGATCCTCCACCTCATCGCATCCACCGAACTACCGGCCGGGCAGATCGCCGAGCACTTCGCGGTCACCCGGCCGGCGGTGTCGCAACACCTGAAGGTCCTCAAGCAGGCCGGCCTGATCACCGAGCGGCGCCAGGGCACGCGGCGTCTCTACCGGGCCAGCCCGGCGACGCTCGCCAGGCTGAGGGAGTTCGTCGAGGCCATCTGGCGCGAGGGCTTCGACCTCGCGCGGGAGGTGGCGGAAGACCAAGATCGAAAAATGAATAGCTCAAGGCCGCCCGCGGTCCCCGTGACGCCGGGCGAGGGCGGGGCGGACGACCGCACCGGCCCATGTAGTCCGGGCCCCGGCGCTCACCTCGCCGGGGCCCGACCAAGGAGCGCAGATGGTGGACCGGCTCGGTGTTCGCGCCCGAAAGGTGCTCGTCCTGGCGGAGGAAGAGGCCAGGATGTTCAACCACAACACCATCGGCACCGAGCATCTGCTGCTCGGCTTGGTGCAAGCCGACGGGATCGCCGGGGCTCTGCTGACCGACCTGGAGATCGATCTCGATGCGGTGCACCAGCAGGTGGAGAAGATCGTCGGGCGCGGCATGGTCTCGTCGGCGGGCCGGATACCGCTCAGTGAAGCCTCGGTCGAGTTGCTCAGACGCTCGTCGCTGGAGGCAGGGCGTCTGGGACAGGACGACGTCGACACCGAGCATCTGCTGCTGGGTATGCTCGCCGACGAGGACGGGGCCGCCCTCCTCGTGCTCAAGAGCCTCGGAGCCGACCCTGGGCGGCTACGCGAACGCATCCTCGAACTGCTCGATCAGACGGACCAGACGGTCAGAGTGGTTGCGGGGCCGGTGCGCTCGGCTGACCTGCTGCTGGGCAGGTACGGCCGCAATCTGACCGATGCGGCCCGCGCGGGTGCGCTCGACCCCGTGGTGGACCGCGACGACGAGCTGACCAGGATGGTGCAGATCCTGCTGCGCCGTACCAAGAACAGCCCTGTCCTGCTGGGCGAGCCCGGGGTGGGTAAGACCGCCCTGGTGGAGGCACTGGCGTGCCGTATCGTCGCGGGACAGGTGCCGGAGGACCTGCGAGACAGCCGGCTCTACTCCCTCGACATCGGATCCATGATCGCCGGGACCCGCCGCAGGGGGACGTTCGAGGAGCGCTTCCGTACCGTGCTGCAGGAGGCGGGTGCCGACGGCGGAGTGCTGCTCTTCATCGACGAGCTGCACACGCTGGTCGGCGCGGGCCGGGCCGGCGGCGGGCTGGACGCGGCAGCCATGATCAAACCTATGCTCGCGCGCGGCGAGCTGCGCCTGATCGCGGCCACCACTCCAGAGGAGTACCGCGCGCACATCCTGCGCGATGCCACGCTGGAGCGAAGGTTTCAGCCGGTGCCCGTGGAGGCCCCGAACATCGCGGGCACGATCAGGATCCTCAAACAACTACGCGGCCGCTACGAGGCCCATCATGCCGTCGTCTACACCGATGACGCCCTGGTGGCCGCAGCCCGCCTCACCGACAGGCACGTGACCGGTAGAGCCTTGCCCGACAAGGCCATTGACGCCGTCGACGAGGCGGGAGCGCTGGCACGTATCCGCTACATGGCCACACCTGGTGCTGTGCGCGTCACGCGGCAGCTGATCGCGGAGGTGGTCGCGGCCACGACCGGTATCCCTCTTGAGCAGCTCACCACCAAGGAGATGGCCCGGCTGCGCGGTCTCGACGACGAGCTTCGCAAGCGCGTCGTCGGACAGGACCATGCCATCGCGGCGCTGAGCGCCGCCGTCCGCCGCGGCCGGGCGGGTGTCTCCGCCCCTGACCGGCCGATCGGTTCGCTGCTGTTCGCCGGGCCATCCGGGGTTGGAAAGACGGAGCTGGCCAAAGCCCTGGCCGCCTTCCTGTTCGGCCACGACGACGCCCTGGTACAGATCGACATGAGCGAGTACGGCGAGGAGCACGCCGTCTCCAAGCTTTTCGGAGCGCCACCGGGGTACGCGGGATACGAGGACGGCGGATTACTGACCCGCAAGGTAAGGGAGCGGCCCTACAGCGTCGTGCTGCTGGACGAGATAGAGAAGGCACACCCGGCCGTGCTGGACACCTTGCTGCAGATTCTCGACGAAGGCCGGCTCACATCGGGCGACGGCCGCACGGTCAGGTTCACCGATGCCGTCGTCATCCTGACCACCAACCTCGGCACGAAGGAGGCCATGCGTATGGTGGCGGGCTTCGCTCACGAGGCCGCCAGGCGGGAGAGCACCGAGGTTGTCCGGGCGGAGCTGAGGCGTGTCCTCAGACCGGAGCTGCTCAACCGCCTCGACGACATCCTCGTGTTCGCGCCGCTGGGCCGGCCCGAGCTGGCGGCCGTCGTCGGCCTTCTCATCGGAGAGCTGACACAAAGGCTGCTCGCGGGGACCGGGGCGGAACTGGAAGTCTCGGAGGAGGCCAGAGCCGTCCTGGTAGGCATGTGCCACGATCCGGCACTCGGAGCACGCCCGCTGCGCAGGATCGTCAGGCGTGAGCTGGACGACGTGCTGTCGGCCGAGTTGCTGAACGGCAGGCTCGGCCCTGGTCACAGGGTCGTCGTGCGTGCGGGAGACGCTGGGAGCGGGGCTGCGCTTGCCTTCAGTATTGTCTAGCGTTCACTCCGCGCTGCCGCTGGAGTCGCGCTCGGCCAGCTGACCCAGCGTGGCCAGCCCCGCCGCGTTGACCATGCGGGTCACCCAGTTGAACTGACACGCAGTCCAGACGGCCTCCAGCAGTTGCTCCCGGCTCCAGCCACAGGCACGCGCCTGTTCGAAGTCGGCGTCGGTGATCCGATGGGCGTGGTGGGTGATCGCTCTGGCCAGGCGCAGCAGGGCGCGGGTGGTCTCGGGGAGCGCCATGTCCTCGATCTCGGCGACGCTCAGGCTCTCCCGCAGGCGGGAGTCGGCGCCGACCAGGTCGAGGAAGAGCACGTGAGCGTCGACGCAGTAGTGGCAGGAGATCTCACGGGCCACATAGGCGGCGATCAACTCCTTGGTCTCGCGCTCGATCAGACCGTGGTCGAAGATCGAGCGATATCCGTCCCAGAAGACCTTGAGAAAGTCGGGCCTGGTGCTGACGAGCTTGAAGACATCGGGCACCAGTCCGAGTCCGAAGTGGTCGCGCATTTCCCGGTAGATGTCGGCCGTGACGTCCACGGCCTGGCTCTCCTGCACCACGGGTAGTCGTACGCCGTCGCCGTCCGCTGTCATCTCCGCTCCCGAAAGGTTGAGCGCTCTAGCAATGTTCTATGTATAATTAAAGTACGCCACGCGGTAGGGAGGATGCCATGGCTCATACGCGGCGAATCTACGGCCAGTACTGCGGCCTCGCCTCGGCCCTCGACATCGTGGGCGAGCGCTGGACGCTTCTCATCGTCAGGGAGCTGCTCCTGGGACAGCGCCGTTACGGCGAACTCCTGGCCGAGCTGCCGGGCATCGGCACCAACCTGCTGGCCGAGCGCCTGAAGAACCTCGCCGAGCTGGGCATCGTCACCAAGCCCGAGTCGCGCGAGCACGGCTACGAGCTCACCGAACTCGGAATGCAGCTGCGGGAGCCTGTGCTGATGCTGGCCCGCTGGGGCATGTCCTTCCTCGGCTCGCCCGACGAAGGTCTTGAGGTGCGCCCGCACTGGGGGTTCCTCGCGGTCCAGGCCATGATCGACCGTGCGCGCGCGGGTGAGGTGGACGAGGCCTACCAGTTCCACGTCGACGACATCGTCTTCCACATCGTGGTGGAGGGCGGTGTCCCGCGGGCCGTCGAGGGGTCGTACGCCGGAGAGGCGGCCGTCGTCGCCCGCACGGACGCCAAGACATTCGTCGAGATCGGGGCCAAGCGTCTCAGCCCGTTCGAGGCCCTCGCCTCGGGCAGGCTGTCGCTGGCCGGGGACACCGACGCCGTCGTGCGCTCCAGCGTGCTGCTCGGTCTGATGCCGGCCGCCGCCCCGGCGGCCTCCGGTGCCCGCTGAAGCCAGTCTCACTTGTGAATTAAGTAGCCGATCTCGCTTGCGAGGTCGGCTCTTCGTTGCGGCAGGCCACACGGAGTATCCGTTCTGTCTGCGGGTGTTCTGTTCTGATTGAAGGTGCATCCAGCGGCCAAGGCAATGCTTGACTATATATCTCTAAAGTTGTCTACTTTGAGGAGTTGATAGTACTTCGCCCCGCTTTCGTGGGCCGTACGAGAACGCCCAGTCGACGGCCTGCCGCGGCGGCTTCATGGGTGCACAGCGCCCGCTCCAAAGGAGAGACCATGCCGCATATCGCCATGTCCCCTGAGCTCGCACCTGGCACGCCCGGCCTGTTCCAGTATCGCCCCGAGACCGGCCGCCCTCTGGGCGAACTCGCCGAGGTGCTGCTCCGCAACGCACACTCACTGAGTCGCGGCGACCGCGAGCTCATCGCGGCCTACGTGTCCGTCCTGAACCACTGCACCTTCTGCAGCTCCACTCATTCCGAGGTCAGCGCCGCGCAGATCGAGGGTGGCAGGACGCTGGTCGACAAGGTGATCGACGACCTCGACAGCGCCCCTGTCACTCCCAAGCTCAAGTCCCTTCTCACCATTGCGGGCGCCACTCAGCGCGGCGGCCACGAGGTGACCGAGCCCATGGTCGAGGCCGCCAGGCAGGTCGGCGCGACCGACACCGAGATCCACGACACGGTCCTCATCGCCGCGGCGTTCTGCATGTTCAACCGTTACTGCGACGGGCTCGCCGCCGTTGTGCCGGACGACCCCGCCGCGTACGTCGGAATGGCACAGATGATCATCAACGATGGATACCGGATGTGCGCCCTCGGCCACTAGGCCCGCAGGCGGCGGCCGCCCGGCATGTGAACTCGCGCTGCCGTGGCGGCTGCTCCTTTCTCCAGCCTTTCGCCGCTCATCAGGAAGGGCCGTCATGAGCGCGACCACCCCGCCCCCTGTCCGCCTCACCTCTCTGTCGCCCGGTGCCGGATGCGCCTGCAAACTGCCGCAGGCCGCCCTTGAGCAACTCATGAGCGACTTCGGCTCGCCGCCTGACGCGCAGGAAACCGGCCTGCTCATCGGTCTCGCTCAGGGCGACGACGCAGCGGTCGTCACCTTGGAGACCGGGCAGGCCCTGATTCTCACCACCGATTTCTTCACCCCGATCGTGGACGACCCCTACGACTGGGGGCGCATCGCCGCAGCCAACGCGATGTCCGACGTCTACGCCATGGGGGGGCGCCCCTTGATCGCCGTCAATCTGGCAGCCTGGCCCGGCGACGATCTTCCGCTTGAGATGCTGGCCACCGTCATGCGGGGCGCGATAGCGACGGCCTCGTCCGGTGGGTGCGTGATCGTCGGCGGCCACACCATCTCCGACCCTGTGCCCAAGTACGGCATGGCCGTGCTCGGCCTGGCCGATCCGTCCCGCCTGCTGACCATCGACCGGGCCGCGGTAGGCGACGAACTCGTGTTGACCAAACCGCTGGGGACCGGTGTGGTGGTGACCGCACTGAAGCAAGGGGCGGCAGACCAGGCCGCCGTCGTGGAGGCGGTCGCCTCGATGGTCGCGCTCAACGATGTCGCCGCCGAGGTCGCGCTCGCGACGGGAGTGCGCGCGGCCACCGACGTGACCGGCTTCGGTCTTCTCGGCCACCTGCGCAGAATGCTCAAAGCCAGCGGCGTCGCAGCCGAACTGGACGCGGACAAGGTACCGCTGCTGCCCGACGCCCGCGAACTCGCGGCCAAGGGGCACGTCCCCGGAGGCACGCGGGCCAACATGGACTTCCTCACAGGCCGGGTCAGGATCGACGTGTCGGTCGACGAGGAGGTCTCCATCCTGCTGCACGACGCGCAGACCTCGGGCGGGCTGCTCATGGCGGTGCCGGGGGCATCGAGCGGCATCGTGATCGAGCGGTTGCACGAGCGCGGCGTCGCGGCGGCGGCCGTGGGGCAGGTCGTAGCCGGCCCTGCCGGCCGGATCGATGTGCGAGCCGGAGTGTGAGCCGACCATCGGACGAGGGAGGCGGACAAACCATGAACGCGGATCCGAGACGGGCTCTGCCCAAGATGGACGTCGTCCTGTCGCATCCCCGCATCGCCGATCAAATGCGCACATGGGGCCGGCCGTTGCTGACCGAGATGGCCAGGCGTGCGCTGGAGCAGGCCAGGCGTGCCGTACTGGACGGCCTGCCGCTGCCGCCCTTGGACGACATAGCGGCCTCGGTCAGCACGACCGTCGAGCTGCTGACCGTCGGCCGGGTACGCGCGGTCGTCAACGCGACGGGCGTCGTCCTGCACACCAACCTCGGGCGCGCGCCATTGTCGGAGGCCGCTCGCGCCGCCGTGCTCGCGGCCTCCGGGTACTCCACCGTCGAGTTCGACCTGGAGTCCGGCGGGCGCGGCAAACGGGGGAGCACGGCCAACGCGCTGTTGCGTGAACTCACCGGCGCGGCCGGAGCCATGGCTGTCAACAACGCCGCCGCCGCGCTCTTCCTGGCTCTCGGCGCGTTGGCGCGAGACAGGGAGGTAATCGTCTCGCGTGGGGAGCTGGTGGAGATCGGCGGAGAGTTCCGCATCCCGGCGATCATGGAGGCCGCCGGTGTCCGGCTGGTCGAGGTGGGCTCTACGAACAGGACACATCTGGCCGACTACACCCATGCCGTCAGCGATCGAACCGCGATGATCATGGTGGTGCATCCCTCCAACTACCGTATCGAGGGCTTCACCACCCAGCCGACCATTCCCGCCCTCGTCACACTGGCCCGCAAGGCGGGTGTACCGCTGCTCCACGATCTAGGCTCGGGCCTGATCAGGGGCCGGGTGGGCGACGAACCCACCCTCGAGACCAGCCTCAAGGCCGGGGTCGACCTGGCTGTGTTCTCCGGCGACAAGCTTTTCGGCGGGCCGCAGGCGGGCATCGTCGTCGGCTCCGCCGCCCTCGTCCAGCGCCTGACCCGCCACCCGATCGCCCGTGCTGTCCGGATCGACAAGCTGACGCTGGCCGCCCTGGAGGCCACCGTTCTGTCGCACCTGTCGGGCCGTCGGCATGACCTGCCGGTCCTGCGCATGCTCGCCACCCCGCTGACCGAACTGACCGGGCGAGCCGAACGGCTGGCCGCGGCCGTCGGACCACAGGCGAGAGTACGTCCAGGTGCGAGCATGGTCGGAGGTGGAAGCCTGCCCACCGAACTGCTTCCCACCGCCGTTGTCGAAGTCCGCCCGACAGGCATGACCGAGACCACCCTGGTGTCTAGGTTGCGCGCCTGCGACCCGCCCGTCATCGTTCGGACCGAGCGTGGCAGCGTCGTGATCGACCTGCGCACCGTCCCCCCTGACCACGACGATATCGTCGCGAAGAGCCTGATCGAGGCTCTGTTGTGACGCTTGGTCCCGCCTGAACGTGTCCGAGTCGCGCGGTGGGCGTCCTCGCGTCACACTGGCTCGATGACGGACCGCCAGACGGCTCTCGTTCACGAGATCGCGCGCGATGTGCTCGACTCGGCGGTGGGCCTGGGCGATGTGTTGCGCAAATGTCTGGCCCTCAGCGAGAACGAGCACACACAGGTGTTGCGGCAATGGGCCTCGAAAGAACTGCGAGGCTACAGCGAACTCCAGGAATTGCCGTCGTACAGAGTGCTGCACTCCGCGATCATGATGGACGTGCAATCCGGCGGCTCCCGTGACTTCGGCCTGCCTTCCGCGGAAGAACTGTCCGCACCGGTCAGGGAGGAGATGGCGTATGGGGTCCGCCTCAGGCAGCCGATCGCCGAATTGTCCCGGCTGGCGGAGGACGGCGACGTCAGGGTGAGCCTCACCAGCGCATTAGAGATCTCGCGGGTGATGGCTGCTCGACATCTGCAACGAGAGCAGGCTGTGTATGACGTGTACTGGAAGATCAGCAGCGCTGAGCTGACAGGTGTGCTGGATCAGGTCAGGTCGATGCTGACAGAGCTCGTCGCCCAGGTGCTGATCGCCGCGTCCGATGGGCAGCACGTCCAGCCCGAGGAGTCGAGTAGAGCGATCAGCGTCGCCGTGACCGGACAAGGACACCAGGTCATCCTTCAGATGCCTCGGGCGTCGAGCGGTGGGCTGGCCACCGCAGCTGTTAACACTGCCCCTCAGCAGCATGCGAACAGCCCGGACATGCCGTCGCAGAAGCTGAAGCGCTGGATGAGCGGGACAGGACGATTCGTCGTCGGCCTGGCCACCGTGCTCGCGCTCGTCGTCGCCGTGCTGACCTGGGCGCAGGCGGGATGGCCCTGGTAACGCTACGGAAGGCCATCCGGTGAACAATCGCCAGAAGACTCTGATCCGCGAAATCGGGCAGGACGTCCTGGACCGCTCGGTGGACGTCGCGGACCTGCTGCGCAAGGTTCTGATGCTGGGCAGCCTGGTGCAGTCCGAGAAACTCCGCATCTGGGCGTCCAAGGAGTTACGCGGCTACGGAAGCAATGACGAGCTGCCCGCCTATCGAGTGGTGCTGTGCCCGTTACAGGTGGAGTACGGCCAGCGCCGGACGTTCACTGTGATGCTGGGCGAGCTGACAGGAATGCCCGGTGAAGTCACCGACGCACTGGTTCACGGCTTCGGCATCCGTGAACCGATCGGCCAACTCCTGGCCGACGCCACTGCTCCGGGAGAACTGGACCGGCGCTGGCCGGCGCGAGACGCGGCCACGATCGCAAAGCTCGCGAGTGGCCAGACATCCCTGGCGACGGTCTATGTCACCAGCGTGCACTGGTCAGTGAGCAAGGCGATTCTCTCGGGCGTCCTGGACCAGGTCAGAACCGTGTTGACCGAGTTCGTCGCCGAACTGCTTGCCACCATGCCCGACGAGCCGGGTGTTGCCCTGGTCCAGCACGCCGAAAGCGCCTTGAACCTCGCTGTGCACGGGGAACGACACCAGATCATCCTTCAGATGCCTCAGGCCTCGGAGGGAGGAAGGGCGACCGCGTCGACTGACGGCACCACCTCCACGAGCCTGCGGCCGACGCGCTGGAAGGAGGTCGCCGCTGGTGTGACCGCCTTGGTGATCCTCCTCTTGGTGATCGCGATCTTGAGCAGCGGCTGGCGGCCTTTCTAACTCGCGTTCGCCGGGCCAGGCACAGGCCGAGATTCTCGCAAGCCCGAGTGCGAGCCGCCTGTTGAACCGTAGGCTCCAGTAACGGGTTCGTCCCCATCCGTTAGGGAGCGATGGCCAATGCCGTTTTCCGCCGCCCGGTTCGGCCAGGACAGCGCATTCGAGCGTTACGTTCTTGACGAGGTCGCACCTGCTCTGATTCTCACGCCTGGGCTACAGATCGTGGACTACCGGGACGAGAGCCGTGCGAGTCCACGCATTCATGCCCTGGTGGGGAGTGGAAGTGCGCGCGCCGTGGTGTCCATGAATGGTCGACCGGTGGAGGTCGATGTGACCCCCATGCTGTTCGGCGCGGCCTGGAAGGTGCTCGATCTTGTGATGGACGGCACCCTCGGTTCCGGTGCCGCTTCTCCCACCATCGAGGCCAAGTGTCGCAATGCCGGGACGGGAAACGGCCCACAGCGGCAGCCGCCGTTCAGGGGTGAGGTGGAGGTGTGGCGACGATTCATGCGCTTGTACGCCAATACAGTCGATCTTCGGCATTCCGTGGTGCACCGGGAATTGATCGTGCATGCCGACGGCCGGCTGGAGGCTTCGCAGGCCCCCGGGCAGTCCCGCGTACCTACCATCATGACCCGCGAGGAACTGGGCTACTTCTTCCGCGCGGTGCAGGGATTCTCGGCAGCCCTGATCAGCGCGACCCTCAGCGTCCGTGAACGCTCCAACCTGCTCTTCCTGCTCGACCAGCTGAACAACCATCACGGCCTGGGAGGGTTGCCCGGTCGAGAACTCACCCGGTCGGTCCTGGTTCTGGCCAAGCCACAGACGACCGCCGACGGGCTCAGCTTCGACGCGCGCCCTGTGGTGCAGTTGGTACGTACGACGTGGCCGACCGCTGCCGTTGACCTGCTGCTCCGTCTGCCAGACGGCACCATCTTGGGCGGTGAGCTGGAAAACGCGCCTGACGACAGGGCGGTGACCATCCGCGCACAGTATCCGCCGAGGTGGCTGCGCTCGTTTCCTTCAGCCGAGTGGGATCAATGGGACCGTTTCGGCGCTCGCTGACCTTCCCGTGGTTCGGGTTTGATCGGACCGGCGGCCCGGCCGCTGGGGAGAGGCCGCCGGGCGATGTCATGGCAACAGCCTGTTGAGGCGTGTGAACAGCTTGGCCGCACGGTCGAGGGTCCCGGTGTCGATGCGTGACTCCAGCGCGTTCTGCTCCCGCAGGAGGACGGCAGCGGGCTTGAAGTGGTCGAGTTTGCCCGCGGTGATTCCATGCCGGGAGAAGTAGGCCTCTACCTGGCGCACGATACGCGGGTCCTGGTCGTTGAGATCGGCGACCGCAATCGGGGTCGGCAGCTGCCCGTGGTAGGCGCGGTTGACCAGTTCCAGGTAGAAGTCCCGCTCGAAGAGGTCTTCGATGTCGGCGTCCGGAGTTCCGGTGAACTCACAGATCTCCACGAGACCGTTGGCAGCGGGTTGGTCGTTGGCCCGCAGCTGCTTGACGGCGCCGACGTCCTTGGTACTGGAGTCGACCAGCACAGCGACATGTAGCTTGTTCGCGCCGAGCAGGGTGACGAAGGTGGACAGCTTGCCTGAGCTGCCGATGGGCGTCTTGACCCAGCGCGGGTCGAGCCCGCTCAGCCCGTTGGCGGAGGCCAGTTCGGACAGGACGTCAAGGTAGATCAGATCGCTCGGCCCTTCGAGGAGCAGCGTGTGCTCGCCGACGAAGAGGGTCTGGCTCATCTCGATGCCCATCGCGGTCAGCAGCGGGGAGACGGTGTCGCTGTCGGCCTTGAAGATCTCAGGGGAGACCTTGGTGCCGATCTTGTCATGGTCGACGACGGTACGAACGCGGTGGAGGTGGTCGGGCGAGACCGTCACGTTCCCGGAGTTCTCCAGCTCGCGGATGAGGTGCTCGTGCTGGTCGGTCCGGTGGAAGTCCTCCGGGGTGACACCTGCCATGTCCAGTAGGCTGAGCAGCGCCCTCTCACCGCGATCGAGCTGTTCCTGGTCCCGGCGGCGGATGAGATTGGGGATGGAGACGATGCCTGGCATGGTGTCGTAGTCGTTGAAGTAGACGAACTTCGGCATGCGCGGCGAGGCGAACTTGTCGATCAGGTACAAGCCGACGCTCTCGTTTCGCCAGCCGCGGATGCGCTCGGCGACCTTCTGGGCGGCTGACGGCGGCTCCTCCAGCTTGTCCAGCGCCTCCAGGAGCTCGGCGACCGTGGAGGCGGCGTTGACGTCCCCGGCTGACCCCTGAGGCAGGTCGAGGCCGGAACGCAGATGTTTGACGATCGCGGCCTGATCGTAGGCGTGCGTGTAGGCCTGGCTGGTGTCGCGGTAGCCGATCGTGACGGTGAATTCAGGGCTACGCAGAGCGTCGGCTCCAAGGTCCTTCTCGATCAGCGCCATTTCCTCGTCGGAGTAGCGGAAGGTGGCGACGACGACGGGAATCTTCTCCCCGTCGGGGAACTGCTTGCGCTTGCGCGTCAAGCGTGCGGGGAAATCGATGACCTCATCGAACCTGGCCGAGGATTCAACCGGATTGACTCTGTAGATCGCTTGTAGCGCGGTCGTCTTACCCGACTCGTTCTTCCCGACCAGACAGGTGACGTCCGGCTCGATGCCGAACGTGTCCGAGTCTTCGATGCGCCCTGACCAGGTGCATCGAACCTCCATGAGGATCGGCCAGCGCCAGGAGACAGGCGATCACGGGGCACGATGCGAGGTGCATCTCCGGCTTCGCACATCGGCCTATGGCCGGTGTGATCACGACAAAACCCTGCGCGCCGACCCGCTTGCGCTGAGGTTTCGCGTTGCGGCAAAGCCTAGTGTGCGGGCCCGACATTTTTGTATGCGCTATTTATTGCACAAAACGTCACAATTAACCCGACCCGAGATATTGGGTGACGAATGCGATTGGCGCCCGGGCCGTTCAGAGTCTCACCCTCCTGTTCGTGGAGTCCACGCGAACGGTGTGTCCCTTCTCGTCGAGGTACTCCAGCAAGGGGATGGCGACCCTGCGAGTCGTGTCGAGAGCGGTTCTGGCCTGGCTGGCCGTGAACGGCTGGGGTAGATCGCGCAGGACGGCGAGCGCCGCGTGTTCGGCGCCATGGGGCAGAACCACGCCTTCGGCCAGCCGCAGGAGTGCGCCTACCCGGTGGGCGGCGATGACGGCGCGAGAGGTCAGGCCGAGCTCCGCCAGCCGAGTCGCGTCGGGCGCCCGGAAGGGGGTGGCAGCGAGTTCGTCCTCCAGCTTGCGTACGGCGGCGGCCACCGCGGCGGGGAGCTGGGGCACGGCTGCGGGCCGGTGGACGCGACCGGCCTCGACGCGCAGCGGCGGGCGGACGAGCGACTCGACCAGACGGCGGTCGGGCAGAGCCAGGATCTGCTTGGCGATGTCCACGGGAAGGGCCGGGGCCAGAGGATTCTTGGCCGCGTAGTCGCCCACGAGCTGGTCGAGCTCATGGTGCAGGGCCGTCCACCGAGCGGGGTCCACCAGCCATTCGCCGGCTGTGGGGCGCCCAGGGGCGACATGCCCCATGAGGGCGAGGTCGGCCGCCTTGAGAAAGTGATGACGGCGCAGCAGATCGTGCGGGGTGGGCAGGTCCGGCCATGTGGCCAGTTGCCTGCCCGCGTTCGAGGCGGCGCCGCGCCCTCTGAGCGAGGGAGGCCGCACATCCAGCACGGTGACGCCGGCGATCCTGCGTGAGCCTGGTTCGCGCAGGATCGCACGGTCGCCGACGTGAAACGGGGCGGCTTGGGCCAGGGTCAGACGGGCGAGGTCGATCCCGAGCCGCCGCACCTCGACCGCGATGGCGGCGGAGCCGATGTGCAGGGTGCATTCGCGGCCGAGCGCGTCGGTGCTGAGCCTGTGAACTCTAACGTCGAGCGAGCCGGTGATCGTCCATTGGCCGGGCCCGATGAGGGCAGTCCCGCGTGAGGTGTCCGGCACTTCGACGCCCTTGAGGTTGAGCGCCACACGCGAGACGCCTGACACGGATGAGGCGCGCTGCTTGAGCGACTCCAGCCCCCGCACCCGTACCGTGCGGCCCGACGGGCTGAGGGTCAGTTCGTCGCCGACCGCGATCGTGCCTGCGGGCAGGGTGCCGGTGACGACGGTTCCCCTTCCCCTCACGGTGAACGCGCGGTCGATCCATAGCCGTACGGGGTCCCGAGGAGAGGCTTCGGGCAGGCGGGAGAGCAGTCTGTCCAAGGCTTCGACCAGATCGTCCAGGCCCTGGCCTGTGGTGGCGCTGACAGCGACGGCGTCGACGTCCCCCAGCGAGCTCGCGGCGATCTCCACGCCGGCCTCTTCAAGGGTGAGAGCGGGATCGGCCCGATCCGAGCGGGTGACGACCAGCAGGCCGTGTCGCATTCCCATGGCGTCGATCACCGCCAGGTGTTCGGCCGACTGGGGCATCCAGCCCTCGTCGGCCGCGACCACCACCATCACGGCGGGCACGGAGCCGACCCCGGCCAGCATGTTGGTCACGAACCTCTCGTGACCGGGAACGTCCACGAAGGCGAGGGAGCGCCCCGACGGCAGGGTCCGCCAGGCGAACCCCAGGTCGATGGTCAGTCCCCGGCGGCGTTCTTCGGCCCAGCGATCGGGCTCCATACCGGTCAACGCCCTGACGAGGGTGGACTTTCCGTGATCCACGTGGCCTGCGGTCGCGACTACGTGCATGCCTTACGTTCCCATCGCTCGTGCGAACCGGCGACGATCATGAGCGGAGGCGAACGGGAATCGAACCCGCCAGCGACGTGAACGCCGCCCCATCGGTTTTGTAGACCGGGAGGGCCACCAGGCACCCAACGCCTCCATTAACTAACTAATGATAGATATAGCAACATGTCAACGGTGATCAGTAGACAGTCTGAGTGGATGCCACTGATCAGGCTATTCAAAAGCTGTTTTGTTCATCAGAACACTGAATCGCCCACTCTTCTTGACTATATGAATTTAAAGTAGTCCACTGAGGCTACCGACGCTCTGACGGGTGTCCTGATCAACAGCCAGTTGGGAGACAGGCATGACCATCGCTGACAACGCGCTGTCGACGGCGTCCCCTGATGTCCGCCCTCTGCTCAAGGAGTACCGCGAGAGGTTCGTCCCCGTGGCCGTGGACTACTTGGAGAGGAGGATCAGCGCCAACGAGCTGCGCCGCCTCTGGAAGCCCCACTACCTGGGCGTCTTCCATGACTACGACCTGACGGTCGAGCAGGCATGGCGAAGGCTCAGTGGGTCCACCGGACGGCTGGAGACCGGAGGCCCGTCCGCCGATCCGCAGTACGAGCCGCCGCTCGCGCACTTCCCCGTGAGCATCGCCTACAACAACCTCGATCGGCTCATCGAGGTCCTCGCGACCGAGCTCGGCGACCAGACGGTCGACAAGACGCGGATCCGCGAGCGCACGGTCGACTTCGCGCACGTCATCGATTCGCTCGACGCACTCATGGCGTCCCTCGACGTCTGACGGGTGACGCTGGGCAACCCCGCTTCATCGCTCTCACTCGAAAGGTTGAACGTGAGCGAACCACAGAGAATCCTCCAACAGCTCCTCGACAGGGGGGTGGCGGCAGGCATCGACGCCGCGACCCTCTCGCCGGCGGAGGTTGTGAAGGGGCACGCGTCCGCGTGGGGAGGGCAGGGAAACCTCTATCCCATTCGCCCTTACACGCTGACGCCGTCGGCCCTCGAGACCTTCATCGTCCGCGAGCGCATCCACGTGCGCATCGACGGCCTCGGTGAGGACATCGTCGACCTCCACGGCATGGCGATCTATCGTCGCCATGACCCACACTCCGCGACCGAACTGGACTGGTCGAGCTCCACGATCACAGCGCAGTTCCTGTCGCTTCAGGTGACGGGCCACAGCGACATCTTCGGCCAGGTCAAGGTCTCCAACACGCCCAGCAAGGCGGAAGGGGCGCGGGTCAAGCCGAGTCCGGCGCCTGACGATGGGACAACGATGCCCATCAAGGACTGTATCACCATGATCTATCCTCGGTTCGAGGTAGAGCAGCTCGGCACGACCGTCGACACGGGCGACCAGGTGGTCCGTCTGGAGTCGCGGGTCGCGATGGTCCCGCCGATCGGGGACGTGTCGCGCACAGCACGATCGTACGCACTGTATGACGGCGAGGGCCGTCAGCTCGGCGAGTTGATCGCCGCCGACATCGAGATCGGAAACCTGCTCCACCACATTCCCATCACCAGCGCGGTGGTGCCCGCCGAGCTCGCCAGACTGCTGGCGTAGGCGCTGGGCGATGAGTGACGTGCGCGTCGAAGGGCCGGTCCGTGCGAACAATCGTGCGGGCCAGCTCGACTCCTACGCTTTCAGCGTCGAGGCGAACATCGGCCACAACCCCATGCGGTACATCTTCGCGCGAAGGTTTTCCGACGGCGGAGTGAACGCGACGACCGCGATCTTCGTCTTGCGGCCCGATGTGCTGTTCGGCACCTATGTGTGGATCGATGAGCGGCGCGAGCCCGCCTCCTGCCGGATCCACACCTTCCTTCCGACGATGAAGAAGCCGATCGACGTGGTGGACAGGCTGGTCTTCGACTGCCTGCCGCTCACCGACATCGGCTACCTCGACCTCATGGCCTGGCCGCACCCAGGTCTGCGCCCGGCCGAGACTGCCGACTGCTGCCCGCCCGTTGAAGGCAGGACGCGTGCGGACAAACGCTGCTTTGCGGGCTCGGGTCCGCTCGACGGCTTGCATGTCACCGAGCTGAGCACGCCTCGCCGTGGGCTGGTCGTCACCCGGGTCGTCAGTAGAAGTGGACGGCGGGTCCGGCGCTGGGACGCCCTTGAGCTGGGTGATCCCGCTGAGGATCGGCTGCCCGTCCGGGTGCGGGTGTCGCGGGTGGACAGCGGTCATCGTACAGATTTCGTCCGGGCCGGACAGGCCGTCGAGCTGCCCGAAGGGTGTTTCGGCGGTTCGCCCGAGGCGTTGCGTGCGGTTGCCGAGCGGGCGCTGAGCGGAGAGCGGGGATGAGCGTGGTGAGTGGCGTCCGCGTGTGTGGGCGGCTGCTGTTCGTGCTCGCCATGCTTGTGGCGGCCGTGCCGCGGATGATGCTTGCGCCGGCGGCGGGGGTTCGGACGAGCAGGCGCGAGTTCGTCGCGTACGAGGTCGCCCGCCTGCTCGAACGGTTGGGCGGGGCTTTCCTCAAGATCGGGCAGCTCGTGGGCACCCGTGTCGACCTCATCGGGGTCGAGCTGGCGCAAGCGCTGGGCCGGCTCCACGACGACGTACGGCCCATGAGTTCCAGACGGGCCTGGGAGACGGTCGAGAACGCCTTCGACGTCGTGCCGCCGGTCATCCGCGACGCACTGCGGCGGCCGGCGGTGGCCAGCGGGTCGATCGCCTGTGTCTACCGCGGAGCCGCAGGCGAAGTCGAGGTCGCGGTGAAGGTCCGCCGCCCGGATGTGGGACGGCGCTTCGCCGCCGACATCGCCATCGCGACCTTCCTGGCGGGGCTGGCCGCAAGGCTGCCGATGTTGCGCAGGGTGCCGGTGACAGAGATCGTCGAACAGGTCGGCGCGAGCCTGGCCGCCCAGATGGACTTCGCACAGGAGGCGCGACAGCTACAGCGAATGCACGACGACCTGGCCGACCTGGCAGGCGTGGTCGTGCCACGAGCGCTGACCAGGTTGTCGGCGCGCGGCGTCATCACCATGGAGTATGTCCACGGACTGGACCGGCTGGCTGCGGACACGCTGCCCGAGGCCACACGACAGGCCGGTGTAACGCGTCTGGTTCAAACGGTCTACCACATGCTTTTCATCGAAGGCTTCATTCACGTGGACCTGCACCAGGGAAACGTGTACTTCCGCGATGACGGCAGCGTCGTCATGCTGGACGCCGGATTCATGTACGAGCTCAGCGAAACGGCGCGAACACGGTTCACGCAGTTCTTCGCCGGAATGATTCGTGGTGATGGGGAATTCTGCGCCGACGTTCTGCTGTCGACCGTATGCAGTATTGACGCCGGCGCGGACGTCGCCGTGTTCAAGCACGAGGTCGTCGAGCTGGTCAGACGCAGTACCGGCAGTGTGGCCGCGGACTTCGAGCTGGCCGCCTTCTCCGTCGAGTTGTTCGACCTGCAGCGCAGGAACCGTCTGTTCGCCGAGCCTGAGTTTGTCTTCCCGCTGCTGAGCCTGCTGTCGCTGGAAGGAGCGGTGAGAAGGCTTTATCCCTTGATGGACTTTCAGATGGAGGCCGCCCCCTATGTCATGCACGGTCTCATCTTCAGCTCGTCCGATGTCACATAGAGGGCATCAATTGTCACGCACAGCAATTCTGACTCGGGACTTGACAGGCATATTTCACCCATGGAATATGACTATATATTTCTAAAGTAAATCGACTTCAGTGGCGATTCGGCCGCTGGCCGTGCCCGGTTCCGATCAGCTGGGAGCACTCCATGCCCACGCGCGAACCCCCTCGACACCCTCCTCCACTCGTCGCGTCAGCGGCGGTCCTGTGCCTCACAGTCTTCGTGGTCATGGTCGACACGACCGTGGTCCAGGTCATGATCCCTGACCTCGTACGACTGGCCGGAGGCGACCTGGAGCAGGCGTTGTGGGTGGTCAACGGCTTCGTGCTCGTCTACGCGGCGCTGCTCATCACCTCGGGCAGGCTCGGGGGGCTGCGCGGGCCCAAGGTGATGCTCCTCGCCGGGCTGCTGGTCTTCGCACTCGCCTCACTGGCCTGCGGGCTGGCCGCATCCGTGCCGCAGCTGATCGCCGCCAGGCTGGCCCAGGGCGCCGGTGGGGCGATGATCGTGCCGCAGAGCCTGACCATTATCGCGACCGTCTTTCCCAAGGACAGGCGGGGAGCGGCTCTCGGCGTGATCAGCGCCACGATGGCGCTCGCGGCCGTCGTCGGGCCCATCGGCGGCGGCGTGGTCGTCAGTGCGTGGGGCTGGAGATGGGCCTTCCTGGTGAACGTGCCCATCTGCGCAGTGGCCCTCGCACTGGCTCTTCGCTGGGTGCCCGATGTCAGGCCGCAAGCCCGCCACGGACTGGACTGGGCGGGAGTCGCGCTCGTCACCGTCGGACTTGCCATGATCACATATGCCATGGTCGGGGCCGGTGACGACCGATCGGTGTTCGCGGTCGCCGGGCTGCTGCTGCTGGTGCTGTTCGGCTGGTGGGAGCGGCGCCACAGCTCCCCGCTGATGCCGCCCGCCCTGTTCCGGCATCGGGCCTTCAACGCCGCGGGCTGGATGGCCTGCGTGCAATTCCTGGTGCTGTCGGGGCTCATGCTCGCCATCAGCCTGCACGTGCGGGGCGCGCTCGGCGGCAGCGCGCTGGACACGGCACTGGCATTTCTGCCGATGGCGGTCGGCGCCGGATTGTTGTCCCCGTTCGCGGGCTGGGTCGCCGATCGGGTCGGCGGCCGGCTGGTGATCGTCTCAGGGCTGGTGGCGATGGCGGTGGGTGTCGGAGCCTTCGCTGTTCTCACCACGCAGGCGGCGTCGTTGGGACTGCTGGCCGTACCTCTGACCCTTGTCGGGTGTGGGGTGGGGCTGATCATGGCGCCCGCGAGCGCCGAGGCGGTGCGCGATCTTCCGGTCTCTCTGGTGCCCGCTGCCTCGGGCGTGCTCAACACGGGCAGGCAGGTGGCCGGACTGCTGGGGGTCGCGTTGACGGGGGCGGTGCTGCAGCGGGGCACCATGACCGTCCTGTGGGCGCTGGTCGTCCTGGCCGCGATCGCTTTGCTGAGCGCCACAGGTGGACTTTTGCTCAAGTCACGAACAGCCCAGCACGACGTCGTCCAGGCGACACCCATGACCACATGAAGCCCGTCACGTCTCATCGAGTTTCGAGGAGATCACCATGCGCCAGTGTCTGGACGAACGCCAGCGAGCGCTCCTAGCGCTCACCGACAAAGTGGTTCCCGCGCTCGCGGAGCGAGCCGCCCGCCATGACCGCGACAACACTTTTCCCCTGGACAACTACGCCGACCTGCGTGACGCCGGGCTGCTGAGACTGACCGTCCCCGAGGCGCTGGGCGGGCTCGGCGCCGACCAGCACGACCTCCTGCTCGTTCTCGAACGGCTCGCCGGCGCCGACGGTGCCACCGCGCTGGCCTACGCCATGCACGCAGCACCGCTCGGGTCCTGGGCGCTGACCTGGTCGAAGACGGGTGCGCCGCCGCTGGAGCAGGTGTTGCGCCTGGCGGCTATGGGCCACCTGACACTCGCTGCCGTCGCCAGTGAGATCGGCACCTCGAACCTGTTCGTCGACGCCAAGACGACGGCGACCAAGGTCGACGGCGGCTTCCTGCTCAACGGGCGTAAGAGCTTCGCCACCAACAGCGCCGTCGCCACCATGTGGGCGACGACCGCACGATACGAGGACCCGGGGGTCGGCCCCCGCCTTCTCATCCTGCTGGTCGATCCCAGCACCGACGGGATCACGATCGAGCAGACCTGGGACACACTCGGCATGCGCGCGACCCAGAGCAACGACGTGCTGTTCGAGCGGCACTTCGTCCCCGAGCACGGCGTCGTGCAGTCCATCCCGGTCGGGCACTTCGACGTCCAGGTCCTGGAGACGATCATCTGCTGGACCGCACCCAGCTTCGGCGCCGTCTACACCGGCATCGCCGCTGGCGCCCTGGATTGGACCGTGAGCCAGATCAAGCGGCGCGGCTTGCAGGGCGACGCCCGTGTCCAGGACGCCATCGCCGATGCCGAGACCGCGCTGGAAGTCAACCGCAGCGTGCTGAGCCGGCATGCGAGCGATGTGACGAGCGGGAGGCTGACCTCGCAACTGTCGGTGCAGGAAGGACTGGGACGGTGCGCGTTCGTCAAGAACGTCTGCACCGACAACGCCGCCGCGATCATGACCCGGCTGGCCGGTGTGGTGGGCGGCGCGGCACTTGCGCGATCCCAGCCGTTTGAACGCATGTGGCGCGACGTCCAGGCCGGACTGATCATGCCGATCAACGGGCGCACGGGCAGTGAGCTCATCGGCGCCAGCACGCTGGGTGTGGAGCTGGCGCCTATCGCCCCTCCGGCGGGAGGCGGGCCGCGATGACGGGCAGGTCCAAGGTCGTCACCACCCTGCTGTGCCTGGTGTTGCTCGCGGCCGGGTGCGCCTCAGGGCACGCCCACCATGGCGGGCTGCCCGCGAAGCTCAGGGTCGGCATCGTCCCCAACATCTCCCCGGAGACCCAGCGGGCACAGTACGAGCCGTTCCGTGCATACCTGGCCAAGGTGCTCGGCACCGAGGTCGAGCTCTTCGTGGCCACCAACTACGCCGGGGTGGTCTCGGCCCTGGTCGCCAGGAAGCTCGACATCGCCTATCTCGGTGGCCTGACCTACGTACAGGCTGAGGCGCAGTGGAAGGTCGAGCCGCTCGTCACCGAGATCGACCAGGAGACAGGCACGAAGAAGTACCTGTCGGCCGTGGTCGTCAAGGACGATTCACGCTTCCGTTCGACGAAGGAGGTCGTGGCGGCTGGCGGGAAGTTCGCCTTCGGTGACGTCAGCTCCACCTCCGGCAGCCTCTACCCCCGCGTCATGATCGCGGAGGCGGGCGCCCGATGTGACACCGGCGATCTGACCAGCTGCCCACCGCTGGCTTCGGTGTCCTTCACCGGCGGCCACGACGCCACCGCGCAGGCGGTGCTGTCGGGAGGCGTGGACGCGGGCGGCATCGAGCTGCGGATCCTGCACCGCCTGGAGAAGCAGGGCAGCGTGCCCAAGGGTGCACTGCGCACGGTGGAGACGCGCGAGGTCATGGGCTATCCATGGGTGGCCAGTGCCGACCTGTTCCCCGCCGCGCGCAAGGCCATCGCCGAAGCCTTCCTCGACATCCGCGACCCCAAGCTCCTCGACCTGATGCGTGCCAAGGGATATGCCACCGTCACGGCCGCCGACTACAACGATGTACGCCGGCACGCCGGAGCCCTCGGGTTGCTCACCGTACGCCGAGGACAGTGATGGCCACCAAGGCCGTGGAGATCGAGGTCTCCCAGGTCAGAGTGGACTTCGGTGCCACAACCGTGCTCGACGACGTGACGCTCAAGATCCAGGCAGGCGAGCGGGTCGCGTTGCTCGGACCCTCAGGCGCGGGCAAGACCACCCTGCTCCGTGTGATCGTGGGAGCTGTGCGGCCGGTGCGCGGTCTGGTCGCGATCGACGGGCACAGTCCATTCGGACGCCGAGCCGAGGTGACCCGCATGCGCAGGTCCATCGGGTGCGTGCGTCAGAGGGACGATCTGGTCGCGGGACTGACCGCTAGGACCAACATCCTGGCGGGAGCGGCCTACCGGTGGCGGCCGGTGGACTGGGTCACGATCTTGTCGGGTACGGTCCCTCGCAGGTTCGCCGCCCGCTTGGACGAGCTCGCCGTACGCCATGAGATCGAGCCGACGCTCGGCACCAGAGTGGAGCTGCTGTCGGGAGGCGAGCGTCAGCGGGTCGCGCTGGCGCGGGCGCTGTTCACCGAGCCCGGCCTGCTGCTTGCGGACGAGAGCACCTCCGGACTCGACCCCGTGCGCGCCGCGACCGCGCTCGCACACCTGTACGGCAGTGGCGCGACGCTGGTGGCCACCACCCACGATCTGCGCGTCGCCCGGCACTTCGACAGAGTCGTCGCCCTGCGCGCGGGCACGATCGTCTACGACGGTGCGGCACCGGACGATGACGAGGCTGAGCACATCTATGGGGGGATCGGTCCGGCGGGGACGATCCCATGACCATTCGCACGCGCAGGTCCGGACGCCTGACGGTGGTGGTGCTCATCGTCTTGGTCGTGGCATGGTCGCTCGCCGGGACGGAGGTCGGCCTGACCTCCCTCATCCAGGGGCGTGAGGGCGCCGTACAACTGATCTCCGGGCTCTTCCCGCCCGACCTCGACGCGGCGCTGTTGTCTCGCGTGATCACGGCGGCCGTCGAGACCGTGCAGATGTCGATCGCCGCCCTGCTGCTGGGCTCCCTGCTCGGCCTGCCGCTCGCCGTTCTCATGGCGGGCAATGTGCAGGCGCCGGTGTGGCTGGCCGTGCTGGCCAGAGGCGCGGCGACGCTGCTGCGTAGTGTGCACGAGCTGCTGTGGGCCCTGCTGTTCGTCGCGACCGTGGGTCTCGGTCCCGCCGCGGGAGTCTATGCCATCGCACTGCACTCGGCTGGAGTGATGGCCAAACTGTGCTCGGAACACCTTGAGGCCGTGGACGCGGGCCCGGTCGAGGCCATGCGCCTGACCGGCGGCGGCCGGGCCACCACGGCGCTGCTCGGTATCATCCCGCAAGCGCGAGCACATCTGGCCTCCCAGGTGCTCTACCAGTGGGAGTGCAACATCCGCAGCTCGGTCGTGATCGGTTTCGTCGGGGCGGGCGGCATCGGCCAGGCGCTCGGGATCGCCCTGCACCTGTTCCGGTACCAGGAGCTGGCCACGCTCGTGGCGTCGGTCGTGATCCTCGTCATTGTGGTCGACCGAATTTCCAAGATCTTCCGGAGCCGACTGGGCGCGGCGTCCGGGCGCACCAGCGACCACAGGTCGCGTCCCTATCGTTCTCTCCTTGAGAGGAGCTCCCGATGAAGTTCCTGTTCGTCCTGCACGACGCTCCGTACGGCAGCGAGCGGACCTACAACGGCATCCGCTGGGCCAGGCAGATGCTCGACGAGGACGGCAACGAGGTCAAGGTCTTCCTGTTCGGCGACGCCGTCTCCTCGGCGATGGCCGGCCAGAAGACGCCCGACGGCTACTACAACGTCGCCCACATGATCAAAGGGGTGGTGGCGAAGCAGGGTGAAGTGGGCTGCTGCGGCGCCTGCCTCGACGCCCGCGGCATCAGCGAGGAGCACGTGGCCCAGGGCTCACGCCGCTCCTCGATGAAGGAGCTGGCCCAGTGGACCCAGTGGGCGGACAAGACGATCAACGTATGAGCGAGTGACCACACAACGGCCGGACACCCACGCTGACGGCGTGGGTGTCCGGTCTGTTTCGGTCCGGGACCTGACGGCCAGCTCGTCGCATTGGTCTCATGTGATCGTCTACATTTCGATGTCGGCATTGTCCACTGATGGGACATGGGTCATGTCTGCCGTTGATGACCAGAGCCAGGAGAACCAGGTCAGAACGGACCTTCGGGTGGCGGCTCTCTCAGGAGCCTTCCTGATCGTCGCATCGCTGTTGACGATAGGCACCACTTACGTGGTCACGCGAATGACTACGTCCGCCGAGCTCACTCGTCTGCAGCTTCAACTGCAGGATGAGCGGGTGAGGGAACGGAGAGCGAGCTACGTCGCCTTCTTGAAGGCGTGGTCACAGGTCGAAGCTTCGAGAAGGCGCTTACATGCCTCTCTGGCAGGAGCTGTTTCCCGAGACGAATCCTTGAAGATGTACAGCAGAGCCGAGGATGTCTTCGTGAAGGCATGGGCGGGTGTTGTCGCTCTCGGTAGCTGCCAGGTCCGGCGAGAAGCCGCAGGCGTTGCGGCCAGCGTTACCGACGTGCTGAACGGCATCTCTCATCCAGGCGATGCGATACCGACGTTGCGGCTTCGGAGGGAAGAGCGACTCTTGGCAGCGATCAGAGCCGAACTCGACACCCCAGCGGGGGACCTTGCAGTGGACGCCTTCGACCGGGGGGCCTGTCCTCTGTTGCCGTTCGATGTGACGTGACGGCACTCGCTCACGCGAATGCCGACGCGGGCGGGATGCGCAATCGTGTCGAGAGGCGGTCCTGCCCCAGTCCAAGGCTCGTCTGTCAAGCGAGGGCGGCCATGGCGCGAATAGCGCGGTCGACCTCCTGAGGGTTGGTGACGATGCTGGGGCCGAAGCGTACGAAGGATTCGCGGTAAGGCGTCTCGGCTGCGGAGATGCCATGGTCGGCCAGCTTGTGCACGACGGCCTCCGGCTTGAGCCCGTTCACCGAGCAGCAGATGACGCCGGCCGACATCTCGGGTGACAGCGGTGTGACGAGACGTACGTGCTTCAGTTCCGCGAGTCCGGCTTTCAGCTGGTTGGCCTGCTCGCGAACACGAGCGGCGACCCTGGACAGGCCGATGGCCTGGTGGAAGCGTACGGCGGCCGACAGCGCCCACCGGTGCTCGAAGGAGTGGTAGCCGCCCGGCGTGGCCAGCTCACCGGGTGCGCCCTTGGGAGTGCTGCCCGTGAGCCAGCCGGTGAAGGCGGGCATCGAGAAGCTCGGCACGATCGGTTGGAAGCGGGCCCACCCGGCCGCGCTGCCCCACACGAATCCGGTGCCTCGCGGGCCGAACAGCCACTTGTGCGTTGAGGTAATGAAGAAATCGCATCCCAGGTCGTTCATCGTGACGTCCTCCGCGGCGAACCCGTGCACGCCGTCCACGCACAACAGCACCCGCTCGTCCCGGCTGCGCCCGGTGTTGATCCGGGCCAGCGCCTGGGAGATCTGTTTGATCGGCAGCTTCACTCCGGTGCTGGAGTGCACCCAGGTCAGCGCCATGACGCGGGTCCTGCTGGTGACGGCGGCACGCAGCTTGGCGACGACCTGGTCGGAGCGTGCCGTCGCGGGGTCGTCATACAGGCGGACAGTCTTGATACGTACGCCCCCGGTCTGGGCGCGCAGGCGCAACGACTCGTGCGTGGAGTAGAACTCGTGCTCGGTGGTCACGATCTCGTCGCCCGGCTTCAGTCGCAGCCCGCCGTACAGAAGGCCGATGCCCATGGTGGCGCTGTCGGTGAGGGCGATCTGGCCGGCCTCGGCTCCGATGTAGCCGCCCAGCGCCTGTCTCGCCTGCGCGGAGCGGTCGAAGTCGGCCATGCCCATGCCGTACTGCTGGGGGAAGGAGTCCAGGCCGTCGCGGATCTCCTTGATGGCCGCCGTCACGGGAGCGGGGTGCGAGGCGAGCATGAACGCGGAGAAGTGCGCGAGGCGGCGGGTGAGGGGGAACTGGGCCCGTACCGATTCCCAGTCGTCGGCTCGTGGCGTCGCCACGCTGTGCGCGGGGCCGCCTGCCTGTGCTGTGGTGCACCCTGCTACGAGCACGCCGGCCGCGGCGAGAGCGCTACCGCGGAGCAGTAGACGCCGGTCGTAGGCATTTTCGTTAGTCATGGGTGAGGTGCTGGGGGTGGTGGGAGGTGTTTGGTCAGCCATGATGCCTCCTGTGCACGGCGTACAGCAGTGAAGGAGCTATATATTTCTAAAGCTTACCATTGCGCCATCTGTAGCTAAAGGAGGCGTTTGGTGGCTGGATGGAGACTCTCAGCGAAGGTGTCGAATTGTCGGCCTTGGTATTCGTCTAAGGAGTAGGAGGTGCACGTGTGAGATATGCGCTGGTTTTCCGTGACGCCGCTCCTGCGGAAGCCCTGTCGGAGCTTGGGGACGAGGAGTACGAACAGATCGATCGCTGGTTCGCCCGCCACGCCGACAGGGTCAGGCATAGGTGCCGGCTGGGATCGGTGGTGAGCGCGACCACCCTGCGCTGGTCGCCACCCAGCCGCCACTACGTCGACGGCACATACGGTGACGAGCGCACGGCAGTCGGCGGTTATGTCGAGGTGGAGGTCGCCCGGCGCGAGCACGCGGTGGAGATGGTGTGCGACTGGCCGATGGCCGCGCTCGTCGAGATCCGGGCGATCAGCCCATGGGCTGAGGTCGCGTCATACCCGGGGTAGCGTCTCGCGCATGCGTACCGCGACCACCAGTCCGGACAGCACGGTGATGGCGGCCACCACCCAGATGGCGTCGCGCACGCCGTACATGTCGGCTAGCACGCCGGCCAGCAGCGCCCCGGCGGCGAACCCGCCGTCGCGCCACAGCCGGTAGACGCCGACCGCACGCGCTCGCCACGAGGGATGCGCGACGTCGCCGACCGCGGCCAGCAGGGCGGGGTAGACCATCGCGGTGCCCGCGCCGATCAGTGCCACCGCGACCAGCCAACCGGTGAATTCGTCCGCCAGGGTCACGGCGCCGAGGGCGAGACCTTGCAGCAGCATGCCGCCGGTGATGAGGTGCTTGCGGCCGATCCGGTCGGACGCCCAGCCTGTCACCATCTGACCGGCCCCCCACACAGCGGGTAGCACTGCGGTGAGCAGCCCGATCTCCGCCAGGCTTAGCCCACCCGATATGAACAGCAGTGGGAACAGCCCCCAGGCGAGACCGTCGTTGAGATTGTTCACCATGCCGGCCTGGCTGACCGAAGACAACGACCGGTCCTTGAAGCTCGTGGTGAGGAAGACCTGCCACGTGCTCAACTGCTCACCGGACCCCTGTCGCGCCTCCAGGCCGGCGTACTCACGTGTCTCCCTGACGAACAGCGCCGACAGCCCAAGTCCGAGCACGGCGTAACTCAGGCCGAGCAGGAACGGGGCGGGACGCAGTCCGTACTGCTCGGCGAGGAACCCGGTGGCCAGAGCGGTGAGCGCGACCGCGAGATAGCCTGCGGACTCGTTGAAGCCCATGGCCAGCCCTCGGCGCTGTGGTCCGACCAGGTCGATCTTCATGATGACGGTGGTCGACCAGGTGAGCCCCTGGTTGACGCCGAGTAGGACGTTGGCCGCGATCACCCACTCCCAGCCGGGCGCCCAGATGAGCATGAGCGGCACCGGCAGTCCGGCGAGCCAGCCCGCGATCAGCACGGGTTTGCGCCCGTAGCGGTCGGACAGCGTGCCGGCGAAGAAGTTGCTGACGGCCTTGGTCGCCCCGAAAGCGACGATGTAGGTGAGGATCGCGGTGTAGGCGCGCACGTCGAATGTCTGTTCGGCCAGGAGGGGCAGCACTGTGCGTTCCTGGCCGAGCATGCCGCCTACCAGGGCGTTGACGAGAACGAGCAGGGCGAACTGGGGAAGGTTGGCGCGGAGCCCGAGCGTAGTGGTGCGACTCACAGACTGCGCTCCAGTGCGAGGCCGGTGATCCGTGACCAGTCGTCGGGCCCGCCCGACAGGATCGACACAGGCCCGTGCCCGGCACGCCGCAACAGGCTTGCCGCCGTCGCCGCACGCTCGCCGTGACCGCACATCACGATGAGGGGCTCGTCCTGAACGGTGGCCGTCGACAGCTCGCCAAGCTCAAGGTGCCGTGCGCCTGGCAGGTGCCCGGCGCCGAACTCTGCGGCCTGTCTGATGTCGAGGACGTCTGCGTCGCCGACCTGGCCAGGACCGATGACCGGCATCGTCTCCGCCTGCTCGCGCCACGTGTCGGCCACCTCGCCGAGCAGGAGCTCGTGTCCGATCTTCAATGCCTGCCAGACGATCTCGTCCAGGTCCTGCTCGGGGTTTCGAACGACCACGAAGGGCTGGGATGCGGGCAGTACCCAGCCCAGCCACGTGGCGAACTGGGGCCGCAGCGGAATGGAGATCGCGCCGGGAATGTGGCCTTTGGCGAAGTCGAGCACCGGGCGCACGTCGACCACCGTGGCACCGGCGGCGACGGCCTGCTCCATGCTCAACGTCCCGAGCTCGGGCCGCTGCCCGAGAATTCGAGGTCCGACACGGTTGGCCTCGGGCAGACCGGCGAAATAGGTCGGGTAGCTGCCGAGCCCCTCGATCAGGCGGCGGGCGAACGTGTCGGCATCGGCGATCCGCATCAGGGGGTTGGTGCGCTTCTCCACGCCGATGGTGGAGGTGCGTTCGGAGCCGGGTGGAGCCGAGCAGAACGAGCCCGCGCCGTGCGTCGGCCACACCGCGACCTCGTCGGGCAGCAGGCTGAGGCGGCGCAGCGAGGCGTGCTGGGCGAGGGCGAGCTCCATCGTGCGCTCGGCCGATACCAGGTCGGTCCTGGCCGCCGCGCCGACGATCAGTGAGCCGCCGGTGAACACTCCGAGCGGCCTGTCGGCGTCGAGCAGCAGGTAGGACAGATGCTCGGTCGTGTGGCCCGGTGTCGTCAGCGCCCGCAACGTCAGGCCGCCGAGGTCGATCTGGTCCTCGTCGCGCATCGCGGTATGCGCGAACTTCCGCTCCCCGCCCGCGGAGGCGATCACCGTCGCCCCGTCGTCGTGACCGAGCTGGCGGGCGCCGGACAGGTAGTCGGCGTGCAGGTGTGTGTCGGCCGCGAAGGCGATGCGTAGTCCGTGCCGATCGGCAACGGCCTTCACAGCACGCAGATCACGGGAGACGTCGACGGCCAGGGCTCGCCCGTCGTCCAGGTCCACGAGATAGGCGGTGTTCCCCAGTCCCTCGTCGACGAGGGGGATCACTTGCGGCACGTTGTTCCTCCCGGCTTCAGGTTGTTACAATATTCCATAACCCTTTGGAGGATGATAGATGAACGACCGTGAGCGCAAGTCACAGCTCTACGCGCAGTTCGCCCGGCTGGGTAAGGCCATGGCCAATCCACTGCGACTTGAACTGATCGACGTCTTGGCCCAAGGGGAGCGGAGCGTCGAAGACCTGGCCGCGGCCTGCGGGCTCAAGCTCAGCAACACCTCTGCCCAGCTCAAGGTGCTGCATTCGACCGGCCTGCTGCGGACACGACGGGCCGGGACCAAGGTCTACTACCGCCTCTCCGACGAGTCGGTGCACGCCTTCGTCGAGACGATGAAGACGCTGGCCGCCTCCTCGCTGGCCGAGGTGGAGAAGGCGGCGCACGCCTACCTCGGCGACCAGTACGACATGGCCCCCGTCAGCCGGCCCCAGCTGGCCAAGATGCTGGAGTCAGGCGACGTCGTGGTGATCGACGTCAGGCCCGAGTCCGAGTTCGCCGCCGGCCACATCCCCGGGGCGCTGTCCATCCCGCACGACGAAGTGGCTAGCCGCCTGTCGGAACTGTCGCGGGAGAAGACGATCGTGGCGTACTGCCGCGGCCGATTCTGCGTCATGGCGCCCGAAGCGGTGCGTCTGCTGCGCGAGCTCGGATACGACGCTCACCCCTTGACCGAGGGCCTGCCCGAATGGCGTAACGCGGGCTTGCCGATCGCCTCCTGACTATGCCCAGCTCAGTCGCTGCTCCAGCAGAGCCTGCTGGGCATGGTTGGTCGCCAAGAGCAGCGCCTGCTCGTCGGCGGACTTGGCTTCCCCGTCGCGTCCCAGCTCACGGAGCAGTTCGGCCCGGGTGGCGTGGAACAGGTGATACCGCGACAGCGGATCGCCCAGAGCGTCGACCTCCGCGAGAGCCGTGGTCGGCCCGTGAACATACCTCGCCGCGATCGCGCGATGCAGTCGGGTGACCGGCGACGGCTGCAGCAGCAGCAACATGTCGTAGAGCACGACGATCTGCGCCCAGTCGGTGTCCGTCCAGCTCGCGGCCTCGGCATGGCAGGCCACGATCGCCGCCTGTACCTGGTACGGCCCCGGCGTCCGATGCGCTCGTGCCGTACGGCCGAGCAGTGCGGTCGCCTCCGCGATGGCGGCGTGATCCCAGAGGTCCCGATCCTGTTCGCTCAGCCGTACCAAAGCCCCGTCGACGTCGAACCTGGCGGCCTGCCGGGCCCGGTGCAGCCTGATCAGCGCGAGCAGCCCAGCGGCCTCCGGCTCACCCGGCACCATCGCGGCCAGCAGCGCCGCCAGCCACTCCGCGTCGTCGACCAGGTCCCTGCGATGAGCGTCGCCACCCGCACTGCTCAGGTAGCCCTCGTTGAACAGCAGATACACAACCGTCAGTACCTGGCCGAGCCGCTCGGGCAACTCCTGGGCCGACGGCATCCGAAACGGCACACCCGCTTCACCGATCTTCCGCTTGGCCCTGGTCAGGCGCTGGGCCACGGTCGTCTCCTGCACCAGGAACGCCGAAGCGATCTGTCCCGTCGTCAGACCGCACACCGTGCGCAAGGTCAGCGCGATCTGAGCCGGTCTGGACAGTGCGGGATGGCAGCAGACGAACATCAGCTTCAGCCGATCGTCGGGCTCCTGCCGTACCGGCCACTGCACCTGCGCAAGCTTGGCGCGGTAGACGGCCTCGCGCCGCAACACGTCCAGCCCGCGCCGCCTGGCGACGGTGAACAGCCATCCGTCAGGCCGGTCGGGGATGCCCTCGACCGGCCAGCGCCGCAATGCGATCTCCACCGCGTCCTGGACCAGATCCTCGGCCGCTGAGAAGTCGCCCAGCAGTGACACCAAGGAAGCGGCCAACCGGCCCGCGTGCTCACGTACCACGCGGGCTAGGGCGTCGTGCGTCACCTCGGCCGTCACGACGCCGGACGGACCTCCACCACCGGGCACGCGGGCCACGACCTGGCCATGCGCAGCGCTTCGTCCAGATCGGCGAGCTCGGCCTCCACGTAACCGCTCACGATCTCCTTGCCCTCGACGAACGGCCCGTCGGTCACGACCGGATCATCGCCGCCGTTCAGCCGCATCGTGGTCGCCGCATGGGCCGGCTGCAGCTGGGTGCTATGTGTGATCTTCGCTCCATGCTCGGCGAACCACCGGCCCACCGCCTCGAACGCGGCGTCGCGCTCGGACTGATCCTTGGCCTCCCAGTCCTTGCGGTACTGCTCGGTCTCGATGAACATCAACACGTACTTCACGTGAACCACCTCCTACCCCTGAGACGAACGGGATATCCCCGGATACGACACCTGAGCGACACGGATGCGCACGAAGCGTTAAGACTAGTCACCATACGTTGCCACTAGTGTGCCGATCGGCCCCGAAGCCTGGCTTCCTGTGATTGCTGGGGCACGTATCGTGATCTACGCTCGCGATATGGGTATACCTACCGAACCAATCGGCAGCATCCCCCGCCCTCCCGCCCTGCTGGCCGCTCTGGCCGATCACGCAGCGGGAACGATCAGCGACTCGGACCTGGCGGCAGTCCAGGACCAGACGGTCGCCGAGACCATCGCCCGCCTGGAGCAGCTCGGCTGCCCTGTGCTGGTCGACGGCGAGCAGTCGAAACCGAGCTTCGCCACCTACCCGCTCGCCGGTCTGGAGCACCTCGCTCCGGACGGCGCGGTCATCCCGTTCGCCGACGGTCACACCCGGCAGCTACCGAGGCTCACCGCCGGCCCCTTCCGCTACGGCGTCCATGCCGACACCTACCTGAGCGCGGCGCAACGGCACACCCGGCTTCCCGTCAAGCAGGCCGTCATCGCGCCTTCTGCGCTCAGCCTGCTCTATCCCGGCGAGCCCCTCGCGGACTACCCGCGCAAGACATTCCTGGACGACCTGATCGCCGAGGCCGAGGCTGACATCCGAGGTTGTCTGAGCGCGGGCGCCCACGTCGTCCAGCTCGACTTCACGGAGGGTCGGCTTGCGCTCAAGCTCGACCCGAGCGGCGCGCTGCTGGAGGACTTCCTCACGCTCAACCGCCAGGTGCTGGAGCGCTTCAGCGAGGACGAACGAGCCAGGATCGGCGTGCACACCTGCCCCGGCGGCGATCAGGACTCCACCCACAGCGCCGACGTCGACTACGCCGGACTGCTGCCCGGCCTCCTCGCCCTCCCCGTGGGCAACTTCTACCTTCAGCTCGCCGGAGAAGCCGACCCACCTCGGGTGCTGGCCCTCGTCGCCGAGCACCTGCGTCCCGGCGTACGGGTCTTCGTCGGGGTGACCGATCCCGTCGATCCTCAGGTGGAGACCGCGGAACAGGTACGCGACCGGGTTCTGGATGCCGCCCGCCACATACCTGTCGATCAACTGGGCACCTGCGACGACTGCGGCTTCTCCCCGTTCGCCGACGACACCTCCACCTCCCGTGACACGGCATTCGCCAAGATAGCCGCTCGCGTCCAGGGCACCGCGCTGGCGTCCGGGAATCTAGGCATCTGACCTGCGTCCACTGAGACCTGAGGCATTTCTGTAACCGTCCCGGCGATTCCCGCTCTCCAGCTGCCGCACCCTTCGGACTGACGGTCTCCGTCCGGGACGTGCTACGGCATCGTGCCGTACTTGTCCCTGACTGGTCCCCGCCCAGTTGCTCCTTCGCCCTGGCTCGCTCGGTGGAGTCAGAGGCGAGCATGGTGCTACAAGCCGACGCCGCGTAGGGGATTGTCGTTCCATTTGTCGGTTTGGCGGATGTAGCCGGCGACGACGGGGGAGCCGTCGGCCCAGCGGCCGTGGGCGGTGATGGCGGACATGGGGGCGCCTGCCTTGGCGGCGGAGGTGGCGCCTCCCGCGCGCAGGCTGTGAGCAGTGTAGGCGTCAGGGTGGTCGAGGCCTGCCAGGGTGGCGGCGTTCTTGACGATGAGGTTGATCGTCTGAGCGCTGAGGCGTTGGCCGGTGCCTCGTCCGGCGCTGGGGCCGGTGCCGCCGATGCCGCCGTGGCGGTCGATCGGGCGCAGGAGTGCGCCGGTGGTGACCCCGCGTTCGGCCAGGACTGCGAGCCAGGCGCGCAATACGCGTACCGGGCAGGTCTCGGGGTGGGCTCCGTGCGGGATGGGCACGGTTTCGCCGTGGGCGTCCTGGTCGGTCTTGCTAAGCGGGATGTAGACCTCGAGGCCGTCCGGGGTGAAGGTCAGGTCGGTGATGTCGCAGGCGGTCAGCTCCGAGCGGCGGCCCATCAGGGCGAAGCCGAGGACGAGGACGGCGCGGTCGCGCAGGCCGGTCGAGGTGTCGCGGGGCAGGGCGGAGAGCATCGCGCGCAGCCGGTCGACGGTGATCGGCGGGGATCTGCGCGGGCGCAGGCCCTGCTGGGCGCGGTCCCTGCGGTAGGCGCGCAGGGCGAGCCGGGCCTTCTTGGTGGAGGGCTTGCCGAGCTGGGCGTGCTCGTGGGCGGACAGGATGCAGGCCAGCGCGCGGTCGATGGTGGCGGGGGAGTAGCCCGCGCCGGCCAGATGGGCGACGTAATTGGCCAGAGTGTCGGCGGAGGCGGGCAGCTCGGCCTGACCGTGCTCGTCGCACCAGGCGCCATAGGCGCTCCAATCGTGGGCGTAGGCGCGCAGTGTGTTGGCGGCCAGGCCGCGCTCGACCAGGCGCGCGGCATCCTCGCTCAAACCGGTCGCGCCGGGGTATGCAGCCGACTCGGGCGTCGGCGCGGTTGATCGGACCGCGATCTCACCTTTGTTGATCATGGCACCTGCTTTTCAGCCGCCCGCTACCTGACTGTCGATAACGCACCTTAACGCTACTCAGCAGCTCCACGCATCAGTACGCGTCCAGATCTCGGCTACTGACACCCAGATGACGAACGCCAAGGACAAGAGCGTGCAGAGTCCACTGACAGTTTGGTGACGAGCCCACTGACAGCAAGTGACGAGTACGCAGGTCAACTCGATGCAGAGTCACAAGTCACACCACTGACAGCAAGTGACGAGTACGCAGGTCAACTCGATGCAGAGTCACACTCACACAGCACTAACCTGCGGGAACTGCCCTTCTCGCAAGTTACTCCAACACCTCGCGACACAACAGAATCGAATTTCTGATTTTCAATTTCCAGAAAGTCAGAAATGCTAGGCTGAGCAGGTGGCGAAAGAAGGTGGCGTGGTTACGCCGTGTGGGCACTGTGGGGCGTCGATCGAGCAGCGGCCGGGGCGAGGGCGGCCCAAGGCGTACTGTCCGGATCGGGATTGTCAGGCTGCCGCCAAGCGGGAGCGGGAGATGCGGCGGGCGACTCCCGGGCTGGAAGGGGCGTTGGCCAGGGCCGAGCAGCTGTACGAGCGGATGGAGGTAGGGCTGGTCGCGGCCATCGAGCCGTTGGCCAAGGCGCTTGCCGACGAGCTCAGTCCGGCGGGCGTCGAGGCGAAGCTCAGCACGGTGCAGGCCGAGGCGCACACGCGGGTCGCCATCGCGCGCACCGAGCGTGAGCAGGCCTTCGAGCAGGTACGGCTGGCCAGGGAGGCGGCCGAGCACGCGCGCAGGGAAAGTGCGCAGATGCGGCTGCAGGTGGAGGAGGCGCTGGTCGAACGGGATACCGCGCTCGTCGACGCCGAGACGGCAAGGGAGCAGGCGCTCGCCGCACTACGCGAGGCCGCCGCGACCGAACGTGTCGCCCAGCACGCCGCCGACGAGGCCCAACGCCGTGCGGCGTCCGCCGAAGCCGCACGCGACCAGGCGATACGGGAGGCGCACAAGCAGGTCGAGGCCGCCGAACGCCAGACCGCCGAGGCCCAGGCGCTCGCCGCCACCCACCAGGAGCAGGCCGAACAGGCCCACCGCGAGGCCCAAGCCGTACGCGACGAAACCGAACGCGAGGTGCGAGACGCCCGGGCGCAGGTGGAGCAGGCGGCAGCCGAGACCGAGCGCACACGCCGTGAGGCCGGTGCCGAGGTGGCCAAGGCGACCAAGGCGCGAGCCGCGGCCGAGCAGACCGCGGCAGCCTCCAAGGCCGAACGCAAGGCAGCCGAAGCCGAACGCGACCGCGCCGCAGGCCGCGCCGAAGCCGCCGAACGCGCGACGACCGCGGCCCTGACACAGGGCGAACGCGACAGAAGTACGGCACGCGCCGAGGTCGTGGCCGCTCAGGCGCTGGTCGCGGCGGCGCAGGAGGAGGTACGCCGGTTGGAGGCAGCCGCGGTCGAGCGCGATCGGCTGCGGGTGGAGCTCACATTGGAGCAGGCGAGGCTGGAGGAGTCGCGTTCGCAGGTACTGGCCGCCCGGCAGGAGGCCGCCGAGCTACGCGAACGGGCGGTGGCGGCGGAGCTCAGGGGGCAGCGCTCGGGGGGGTAGGTGCATGGCGGGGATTGGGGGAGCCGCGTCTAACGGAAAGAGGAGACCGAAGCCGCGTCTTGCAGGGCGGTCCCGGAAGTGCGGCGTTTCCAGCACGTACTGCCATCGTCATGTGGGTGTCCTTGCTGCGGGCCGTAGGTGTGGCAGCAGGATCGATCCCGGCTGGTGGCGTCGGCGGCACCCAGGTGTGGCCAGGGGCTTTCATCGACCGCTGGGATGATCCGTCATCGGCGGCTCGCGGCAGCGTCGGACCGGCCGGAGTCTTGCGGCGACGACCGATCTCGATCTGGCCGTGGTTGAGCCCCCGTCATGCAGGTCGAACACCTCATCAGTGCGCGGGAGCGGGCACACATAGAACTCGTCGCGGGACTCCGCCAGTACTGCAATAGAACTCGGACCTGGGCAAGGCTCACCAGTATCCGTTCGCACGGGCGTCGCGCAGATGAAAGGGGATGCCACGGCCAGGCCTGTGGGACATCGACGCCCTCGGCACCGGCTCGCACCGCTTCTCCGACGCCGCGCGCCAGCAAGGAGCGTTGCGGATGCTTCAAGCCGGCGCGCACGGCTCGGCCACGCACGCCCTGCTGCGCGGCCGCTTCGCCGCCGCGCAGGCGTACTTCGCCGAGTTCATGGACATCGTCGCCTCAATTGGCGCCGACCTGCGGTTCGCGGGCACCCGCGACGTCATGCTGCACGCCTGGCGCGGCGATCGCGAACAGACGCTGGCCGCCGTGGCGGCACAGGCGGGACCCGAATCCGAACGGCCAGGCGGGCTCCAGGTCCAATTCGCCCGGACCGCGCTGGTGGTGCTGGAACTCGGCCACCGCCGCTACGCCCACGCCCAGGCCGCCGCCGAGATCGTCTACGCCGGCGACCCTCCCCACTACAGCGGCGGCGTCCTGCCGGACCTGGTGGAGGCCGCCGTGCGCAACGACGACCCGGCCACCGCGCAGCGCGCTCTGCTACGGCTGAGCGAGCGCGCCAAAGCGAGCGCCACCCCCTGGGCGCTGGGCCTGCTGGCCCGCAGCCGTGCACTGGTCACCGACGACGAACAGCTCTACCTGCACGCCCACCAGCTCCTGGCCTCCTCCCTGTGGTGCCCGACCTCGCCCGCACGCACCTGCTCTACGGGGAGTGGCTGCGCCGCCATCACCGCCGCAGCGAGGCCAGGCAGCAGTTGCGGGCGGCCTTCGACCTGTTCGCTGACATGAGGGCCGCCGCCTTCGCCGAACGAGCCCGCATTGAGCTGGCCGTCACCGGTGAGCACGCCCGCACCCGTGATCCCAGCACCGTGCGCACCCTGACCCCGCAGGAAGTGCGGGTAGCTCGGCTGACCGCCGCCGGTGCCACCCACCAGGAGATCGCCACCGAGTTGTTCATCAGCGCCAGCACCATGGAGTACCACCTGCGCAAGGTGTTCGGGAAGCTCGACATCACCTCGCGCAAGCGGCTGAAGAACGTCGTGGACGCGTGAGGGATCGCGCTTTGCGTCAGAACGGGGTTCGGCCGTCGAACGCGCCGAGATGGCCGGGATGCGCATCGAGGTGGGCGGCGCTCACGCACAGTTGGCCGAGATGCGCGAGCAGGCGCCCGTGAGCAGCACCAGGCCACCACCGCGCGCCAGGCTCACGCCGCAGAGCTGGCCACGCTGCGCGAGCAGGCCGACGCCGCTGCGGCCGCTCTGCAGCAGGAGCGTGAACGGGTGGGCGAGCTGCGTGAGGACTTGGCCGCCGCCCGCGCTGGCCTCACTGCCGCCCGGAGCACGCCGGCTACCGAACAGACCCGCGCCGTCGAGCTGGTGGCCGCGCTGCGCAGCCGGTCACCTGGCAAGCAATCCCGGAGAGCTCACCTTGCATGCGCGACCGATCACATCAAGCCAGCGGCTTATGTGATCCTATGTGCCGATATGCGGCTCGGTAGGGCTTCTGTCGTGGCCGTGATCGCGGGCGTGAGCGAAACGGTACGCGGAGGAGCTTTGCGTACCGTTTCGCCTTTCCGCCCCGGAACCGTGCTGTCAGGCCCGCACGTCGGTCAGACGGGCGCCGTAGCACGGGTGACCAGGAGGAACGCCATGCCCTGGGTCGGGTCGCGGTGCACGCTGACCTCGGCGATTTCGTGCGGAGGGACCTGGTCGAGGACGGACACGAGAGTGGTGGCGTCGCGGTAGAAAAGGTGCCAGTCGAGGACGGCCTCGAAGAAGGCCGCGTCGGTGAACTCGGGGGTCACATTGCCGATGGCCAGTCGCCCGCCGGGAGACAGGCAGGAAAAGAGGATGGTGGTGAGCGCCTGCGCGGAGCGCTCGTTCAGGTAGTCGTAGAGGCCGCTCGCCCAGATGAGGTTCATGGGTCCGTCGGTACGCAGGCTCCCCTCGGCGAGGATCTCACGAACGGATTGGCGGCAGGTGACGACGGCAGGGGCGTAGCTGCGCTCGATGCGGGCCAAGGAGTCCGCGTCCTGGTCGAAGGCGAAGCAGCGGACGCCGCCGTGGGCCTCTCGCAGAGGCACGCTGTCCTCGAACTCCCGGAAATGGCCACAGGCCACCGAGGCGATTCTGGCGGCCCGATGGCTGGCGATCGTCTCCTCGGCGAGGGCGCGGGTCCAAGACAGCCGGTAGCGAACGATCTTGGAAACCTGACTGGTGACCGTCGAGTGGTGATTGATGGCCTGTCCGACCGGATCGGCCGGGGTGGCGCGGGCGAGGCCGTAGTAGTGGTCCATCATCTCCGCGTCACCTGCGTACCCACGCGGTTTGCGCAGCGCGAGTTCGTTGTACGGGTCGGTGAGCAGTACTTGATGCAGCGGGTGGTTGCGCAGGTCGTCGGCGAGCTGTCGCCACTCGCGGGCCGACTGGGCTCGGCGGTGGTCGTCGAGCCAGGCGTACAGGTCGGCGATCGCGTCCCCGACCTCGGCCGCGGCGCCGTCGCGGGTGATCCGGGAGAGGAAGCGGTCGAGGGCCATCAGGTCGGTCACGGCTTCGAGGCCGTTGAGGAGATCCTCGACCGTGACCGCTCTCTTGATCACCTCCGAGGGCAGCCTGAGATCGAGTTCCTTCGACAGGACCTCGGCGATCTCCTCACAGTCGAGGGAGTCGGCGCCGAGGTCGTCCTTGAGTGTGGCGTCGACCCGGACCCGCTCCGAGGGCACGGACAGGACCTGGGAGATCGTGGTCACGACGGCTTGGCGGACGGACTGGTCAGACATGTGTGGCTCCAGGCTTCGCTAGGAGAGTTCAGATGATCCGGGACAGTGTCCCGAGGTCTGCGGGACCGGCCACAGCGTGACGGGAGAGAGCCGGTACGGTGCGTTTGGCCAGGCTGGTGAGAACATGCCCCGGTCCGAGCTGGACGAGCGACCGGACGCCACGTGCGGCGAGTTCGAGTTGGGTTTCCCGCCATCGGATGGGGACCATCAGGTCGCGGGAGACGGTCGCTTGCCAGTCGTGTCCCGGCGAGGCGATCTCGCCGTTGTATACGATGGCCAGGCGGGGGAGGCCGGTGGAAAGACCCACGAGCGCGGCCTCGGATCGGGCGACGGCATCCACCATCAAGGGGGTGTGCTGGGCGCCGCGGATGGGGAGCCGACTCGTCTCGATCGCGGCCGAGCAGGCGATCCGAGCCGCGGCACTCAGCGCGGTCTCGGTCCCGGCGACCACCGTCTGGCCGGGGGCGTTGTCGTTCGCGGGCCAGCAATCGTCGATCTCGGCGCAGATGTCGCGTGCCCGTTCGATCGAGGTTCGCAGCACGACCATCCCACCGGGAACCTCGGTGTCGGCCCGGTCGGTCTCGGCGGCGCGTCGCATGGCCGCGCTGACGGCACCGGCCGCGCTCAGGCATCCCGCAGCGTACAGGGTGGACAACAGGCCCAGGGAGTGCCCGGCGACGATCGGCGGCGCGGGCAGCATCCCTTTGACGGCCTCCCACGACATGATCGAGATCAGCACGGTTACGGCCTGGATCTCGGCGGTGGTGCACGGGGGCCGGTGTTCGTCGAGCAGCAGGGCGGTCAGGGGTGTGCCGAGCGACTGCTCGACCTCCTCGGCCAGCGCCCAAGCCGGGTGATCTCTCCAGACCGTTCCGAGGCAAGGCTCCGCGATGCCCTGCCCGGGAAAGACGACAGCCACGCGGTGATCACTCATGGTGGCGGCTCCACTCCGGGACCAGGATGTGGTGAAGCCCGCCCACGTCCGCGATGCGCTTTTCGGCCAGACGGTTGGCGGCGGTCATAGGGGTGACGTCCTGTTTCGTGGCCTCGGTGAGGATCTGTCGGACAAGGGCGTGGATACCGGCGGTGCGGACCTCGGCCCGGGCCATGTCGAAGCCGCTGAGCTCGTCCGCCACCTGGTGCAGTCCACCGGCGTTGACCGCGTAGTCAGGCACGTACAGCACCCCACGAGCGGCGAGCCGCTTCTCCACCATGTCACCGGCGAGTTGGTTGTTGGCGCCACCACACACGATCGTGGCGGTGAGTGCTTCGGCCGTGTCATCGTCGAGCACGCCCCCCAGCGCACACGGCGCGTACACGTCAAGCTCGGACCGGACCAGGGCTGCATTGTCGGCGACGACGTCCACGGTCGGATGGATCTTGGTGATCCGGCGTACTGCATCGTCGTCGATGTCACACACGACGGGGTGCGCGCCCAGTCGGAGGAGGTGTTCGACGAGCCTGGAGCCGACCTTGCCGACCCCCTGGACGCCGACGGTGAGCCCGTTGACCGAGGGTTCGCCCCAGACATGCGCCGCCGCCGCCAGCAGTCCGTGGATCACGCCATGGGCGGTGAGGATCGCAGAGTCGCCCGACCCGCCGTGATGAGGTGTGCGGCCGGTGACGAAGGAGCAGGATCGGGCGATCATGTCCATGTCCTCGGGCCTGGTCCCGACATCGCACGCGGTGATGAAACGCCCACCGAGCGTCTGGACGAATCTGCCGAATGCGCGGAGCAGCGCCTCGGATCGCAGTTCCGCCGGGTCCCCGATGATCACGGCTTTGCCGCCACCGAGGTCCAGTCCCGCCAAGGCGCTCTTGTAGGTCATGGCTCGGGACAGGTCGAGAACATCGGCGAGTGCGGCCTCCGGTGAGGGGTAGGGGTAGAACCGGGTCCCACCAAGGGCGGGACCCAGCCGGGTGGAGTGAATCGCGATGATCGCGTGCAGACCGGTGCGGGCGTCCTGACAGTGCACGACCTGCTCATGGGGCGGGCCGGCATGGGTGTGCATGGGAGCTCCTTTGTCGAATCGGTGACCGGGCAGGGCGGAAAACGCTTCCAGACAATCCCGAGAACCGACATCGCGATCTCCGGCAGCGGAAACGTCGAATCGGCGACGAAGGCCGGGCGGCGCATACTCGCATCTGAGTGCCGCGATCTCCGCCGAGTCCTGGGCGGCCGATATCCGAGTGGCGCCACGGTCATGTGGACCGATTGCCATGACGTGGCCACCTCGGGCCGTGCAGGGCGATGGTGTGGTCATCTGCGGTGAGAGTCGGCGAACGGGTACTGCTGACGCCCCACATCATGCGAGCAGTCGCTTCTGCGTACAGAGCGAGGCTGGCGCCCCGCGCGTGAAGTACGACTGTGGAGGCGCCGGAGAACCGGTTGCCCTGGTCGTCCTCTCGCGGACCGGCGAGGGAGGAGCCTTCCTTTGTCATCATGGTTGCGGCGACCCTTCAGAGTTGTGAACGCCTGACAGTGGCGCCGGAGTCGCCTGCAGGCAGCGGGGCCCGAATGCACAACCAGCCAATCCAGTACGGCATGACGCGCCCTGCGCAACCGGCATTTATCCGAACGCCGCGATGAGGCAGAATTACCTGCCCGTCGACTGCCTCTACTCCTGCATTTCAGATCAACGAATGGGCTGAGCACATCTAGCTCCAAGGATGTAAAATCATATGCTGGAGCTTTTCAACTAGATTGCGTACCACGCATTTACGGCTCCCCTTGGTTGACGAATTCGGCGCGCCCGACGAAGGTTCTTGCTTTCGGCATGCCTTCACACGTGTCGGCGCCGCGTACAAGTGTTCACCAATGTGTCGCATGGCATCAGAAACGGGGTACTGCCCGACCCGGACGTTTCACACCGGCAGCGCGAGGGCGATTTGCCCGAGAAGACCAACTCGCACGTTTCAGCGACTTTCCTTCAAGGCCGCCGTCTCCCGCGCGTCTCCACGCAACGAGCAAGAATGACCTGGGCAACGTCGGACGACAGTCCGCATGCTATGCATAGCCTTGCGAGCGGTATCGCTAAAGAGACGAAGGACGAACAGACGTCGACGCTCCCACGACTCGTGGACTGCGGAAGGCCGCACAGCCGCCCCACGTGCGCTCGCGTTCCAAAGCGCAGAAGCGAACCGGCCCCTGGATGAGCGGGCCGAGAGGGTGGCGGCGCGAGCGAGGATTCGCCGTCCCAGAGACACCCCAGGCCGATGCCTGGTCGGCCTGCGACGTGAGACGGATTCCGCATGCTCGCTTCAGCAATCAAGGCAACTCCTTCCGACTGTTCCGCGAGCCGTCCAACGACAATGGCCGTATCTGCTCCAAGCGCGCTGGAGTGGCCGTGGAACATGACCCGACGAGCGATCCGACGCCCTGAATGTGCCCTGCGAAGACCCTTTGTGTTTCATATTGTGTTTACAGAATCACAGTCTGTGCGTCAAGCGTGAGGAAGACTCCTGTAGCTCGGCAGTTGGTGTCGGGCGCCTTGTGGTGCGAGCAAAAGCACAGCCTTGCGGGCTCTCGAACGGATCAAGCGGCAACTCGCCATTGATTAAAATAAGTCGCGCCCGCATGTGATGGACGTGCTCTAATATGTGCCGCACGCCGACGGCTCCACCAAAACCATCCACTGAGCCCTTTTCATCCTCTGCTGGAGGCTTGCGGGTCACAGCATGATCGCGAGACGGCCGTCCGCCTGTCCGCATAGAGAAACCCCTAGTAGACGAGTTGATCACCACAATCCATCCGCCAATACCAGAGGTCTCGGATGCCGTTCTACCGTGCTGCGGTCGATCGTCGCGTTCAACGCCGACCTACGTCGCCGGGATCATCCGGTGGCACCGCAAGGCCATCGGCTCGGTGTGGCGGCAACTCACCCCCGCCGGCAGGCTCTGCTGGTCCTGGTCTGCCTGCGTAAAGGCGAGACGTGTTGTTGGTTGCGGTCAGCGAGACCTTGGTGCCGGAGAAGGACCCGATGAGGAGCTTCTTGTTGCCGATGTTGGTGAACTGGACGAAGAGGGGGTTGGTGGGATTGAAGGTGGAGGACTGCCACCGCTGCCGGAGGTTGTCGCTGTCGCAGCTCGCCTGGACGACTGCCGCTCCCTCGCTGTCGCCGGCGGGTGTCAGGCATGAGTTGCTGAGCACGTTGATGATCCGGTAGGTGCCGGGTGCTGCGTTCCACGCCGCCGGGGTCTCAAGGATCCATTCGTGCTGAGGTCCGAGGACCACCTTGCGGCAGAACTCGGTGAACACCGGGGAGTTATCGACCGCCGCGTCGGTCGGCCTCAGGCACTGTTGGGTGCCGCCGATCTTGAAGGAGTACGTGCCGGGTGCGGGCCGCCCTGCGCAGTGTCGAGCGGGCCTGCCTGCGAGGGAGCGGGTACGTCTCGCCGTACAGGGGGTACGTCTCGCCGTACAGCGCCGAGCGGGTCCCCCCGCACGGCGGCGACCTGCTCCAGCACCCCGGCGGCCAAGCGTGCCCGAGCCGTCTGCCCGGTGTCGCCCGCGATCGCCGCCGCCTCCTGGGCGAAGGCGTGGGCGTCGGCGTAGCGCCCGCGGGTGTACTCGACGCGTCCCAGGAACGTCAGTGCCTGGGGGAGCAGCCCGATGCGTCCTTCGGTGCGGATCGTCAGGGTGGCGGCCAGGGCGAGGTGATGGGTACGCGCGTCGTGGTCGGCCAGGCCGAGGCCGCCGATCAGCAGCAGGCCGCGCCGGTCGGCCCCGGCCTGGGCGCGGGCGAACTCCACCACTTCGGCCAGGGCGGCAGAGCGGTGACGGGACGGCCGATGGCCAGTGCGACGAGCCAGCGGCACAGCTGGTGTACGGCGGTGACGTCGGCGTCGGGCGGCGGGCGCAGGGCGTCGAGTTGTTCGGCCGTGCGGTGGGCCATGTCGCGGTCGCCGTCGAGCCAGATCATCGAGGCGGCGTCCAGCAGCAACCACGCGGCCGAGGCCGGGTCGTCGGCGGCCAGGTGGTCGACGCCGGCCGACAGCATCGCATGGGCGTTCTGCAGATGGCCCTCGCCGTAGTCGGAGCAGGCGCGCACGCGGATCAGACGGGAGGTCAGCCCGGCTCCGGGGGTTCCGGCGTCGAGTGCCAGGGGTCTGGCCCGGTCGAATCGGCCGCTGAACTCGGTGGTCTCGGCGGCCAGGGTGAGCCTGCGGGCGCGGTCGCCTTCGGAGGGGCTCGGGGCGGCGGCGCGTTCGTAGGCCGAGGCCGTGGCGGCCAGGTGCCAGGCGCTGCGGTCGGCGTCGGCCGTACCGTCCAGGACCTGGCTGAGGGCGTGCGCTGCCAGACGGCCGCCCGTACCAGGGGATGCCTGAACTCCGGTCGCGTGCCGCCCAGGGGGTGCGGGAGGTCCGGGCCCGTGCCGTCGGCGGTGCGGAGTAGTCCGGCCGCGCCGAGCTCCTCCAGGTGCTCAGGGGCGCAGCCCAGTGCGTGCCCGGCGGCCAGGACGATCGCCGGTTCGGTGGTGGCGTCGGCGGCGGCGATCTGGCACAGGAGCCGGGCGTTCGCCGACAGGCCGTTCACCTGGTGGGCGAAGGCCTCCTCCAGGCGGGAGGTAGGGATCCAGGCGGGAGGTGAGGGAGAGCTCCTGCTGGTTGTCGGCGGACTTGGGCAGTTCCAGCAGGGCGAGCGGATTGCCCGCGGCCTCGGCGAGGACGCGTCGGCGGAACTCGGCGGGCAGTGGGCCGGTCGAGGAACGGTCTCGGCTTCAACCAGATCATGTCCACCCGGCCGCGGACCATCTCCTACGGCCTGACCGATTCGCCGGTCGCGCAGTTGGCGTGGATCGTGGAGTAGTTCAAGGAGTGGACCGGCTCGGCGGCGGTCCTGCCCGAGGACGCCTTCTCGCGTGACCGGATCCTGACCGATGTGAGCGTCATGTGGTTCACCGCGACGGCCGGTTCGGTGGCCAACCTCTACTACGAGGTGGGGCACGACCCGAGCGCCTATGCGCCCAAGCCGTGCGTGAGCGTGCCCACGGGGGAGCTGCTGGCCAGGCAGGACGTCACGATCCGCCGTTTCGCCGAGCGTGACGCCGACGTCGTGCGCTGGACCGAATTGGCCGGGGCGGCGCGTATCTGGCGCTGGAGTCGCCTGAGCTGCTGGTCGAGGACGTGCGCGCCTTCTACGCCGACCTCACCGGCGCCGGCCGGGTAGCGACCCGCCATGATAGAATGAACAAAAGTTCATTTCATTATGGAGGTGTCATGGCCCGTACGGCCGAACAGAATGCGGCGTTGCGGGCGGCCACGCGTGAGGGCATCCAGACGGCTGCCGTCCGGGTGTTCGCCCGCCGGGGGTTCGCGGCGTCGGCGATGCGCGACATCGCACTCGAAGCGAATGTGAGCATCGGCTCGATCTACCGGCACTACGCCACCAAGGACGAGCTGTACTCCGACCTGCTCGACCAGGCCGCCGCCGGGCTGGTCGCACTCGCGGCCGACATGGCGGGACCGGGGCGGCCGATCGACCTGGTGCGCGCGTTCACCGTTCGATTCCTGGCCGGTGTCACGGCCGACGACGGCGCCGCCGAGTTCGTCGTGGTGGTCAACCACGGGGTCACCACCGACACACCCCCGGGCACGGTCGAGCGGATCGTCGGGGCGCACCGCTCCATGTGGCAGGCCTTCGAGCAGCTCGTACGGCGCGGCCAGGCCGCAGGGGAGTTCGGCGACGGCGATCCGGCGCAGATCACGGCATGCTACTTCGCCATACTCGGCGGGCTCACCACGATGCGGCTCGCGCTCGGCGCCGAGCTCGCCGTACCAGGTGTGGACATCGTGCTGCGGGTGCTGACGGAGGGGACATGATGCGGATCGAACTCGCCGTAGCCGGGGTCGGCCCGCTCAAGGAGGAGGCGTCGCGATGATCGAGATCAAGCGTGGTGACGAGCTGGGCGAAGGGTATCGGCGGCGGATCGCCGAGGTGCTGGTGCGGGGCTTCGCCGAGGACTTCGCGTTCTTCTCCGCCGATCCGGAGAGGCTCGCGCGGGCGTTCGAGCACATGATCCTGCTGGACCGCTTCCATGTCGCGCTGGTGGAGGGTGAGCCTGCGGCCATCGCCTCGGTCACCGAGGGGACGCAGGAGTGTTTCGCGCCGCGACTGCCGGATGTGCGGCGTCATCTGGGGGCGGTGCACGGCACGATCAGCCATCTCGTCGTGCGCTCGCAGTTCCTCGGGGCGGCGGACGAGGCGAGGGCGGGGCTGGCGGAGATCGGCTTCGTCACCACCACGCCGGCCCAGCAGGGACGCGGGGTGGCGACCGCCCTCATCCGGCACATCCTCGCCCTTCCCGGCATCGACACCTTCATCCTGCGCGACATCAAGGACACCAACGCCCCGGCGCTCGGCCTCTACGCCAAGCTCGGGTTCACCGAGTACCGCAGGCGCCCTGTCAGGTTCGCCCGGCGTGCGGGGTTCTCCGCCTATGTGTCCATGCGACGCGGGTAGAAAGCAGGCCGCAGCCGGGCGAGGGCTCGAACGGCTCGGCGGTCAAGTTCTTGATCTCGGAGTCGAGCTGAACGCCCGCATGCCCTGGCCGACGCCCGCGTACACGGCGACGAGCGCCCACACACCGGCCAGTACGGCGGCGACGGCCCCGGGCGACAACGCCGTCAGCAGCACGCCCGCGCAGCCGAGCCCGGCCGGGCCCGCGATCAGGGTCAGGCCGTTGAACACGCCGAGCGCACGTCCTCGCACCCGCTCGGGGACGCACGAGCTGAACCACACCATGGCGACCGGCATCATGACCCCGTTGCCCAGGCCGATCAGCGCCCCACCGGCGGCGACGGGCAGCAGGCCGCCGAACGTGCACGTGCTGAACAGCCCGCAGGTGAGCATCAGCAGACCGGTCACGAACGCCGACCGCCGCGAGCGCGCCACGAGCAGGGCGTAGAGGCCCGAGCCCGCGATGCTGCCCACGGCCATGCCCGACATCGTGTACCCGAGCCAGCCGGGCTGCTCCAGTCCACGGAAGTACGCCGGGACCAGCACCCCGACCAGCGGCGCGATGACGAACGTGCTCCCGGCCGCGACCACCACGAACGCCCGCAGCCCGCGATCACGCCACAGGAACCCGGCCCCCGGCGAAGCACCGGAACCACCCGCACCGGACGAAACGCCTTCGGACTCGCCCCCCAGGACCTCTTCGGGCTCGACCCGCAGGAACAGGGTGCACACGGCGGCGAGCGCGGAGCACGCCGCCGTGAGCCACACCACGTGGATCGCGTCCACCCAGCCCAGCAGTGCCCCGGCGACGGCCGGACCGCTCAGGAACGCCACGCCGACCGCCGCCTGACGCACCGAGGCGATCCGGTCGAGCGACACCCCACCGGCGCGCCCGACGCCTGCCATCAGCGTCTCCCTGGCCGTCAGTCCGGGCGCGTCGAACAGCGCGCCCGCCACCCCGAGCACCGCCAGCCACTCCACGGTCAGCCCGGACAGCCCGTCCACCACCGCCAGCGCGGCCACCGCCAGCGCACTGCCGAGATCGGCCAGCACGCTCATCGCCCGCCGATCCACCTGATCGGCCAGCCAGCCGCCGAGGAACGACGACACCACCACCGCCCCCGCGCCGAAGGTCGCCACCAGGGCGGCGGCCGAGGCGTCGCCGGTGCGCTCCAGGACCAGCAACGGCAGCACGACGCCGACGGCGGCGTTGCCGAACACCGACAACGCCTCGGCGGTGACGAACAACGGCAACGACGACCTGGACCGCGATGCCACAGCCGCTCTCACCCGTCCTCGTACGGCCTCTCCAGGGCGATCACCCCGGGCACCCGGCCGGGCCTGGCCACCCGCAGCATGCCGTACCCGATCCCGGCCAGGCCGGTCATCAAGCCGGGCACCTGCACCTCGCCGACCGTCCCGCACACCCACTCGCCCCTGGCGGCCGAGGCGTGCGCCAGGGCGACGGCCTCCTGCCGCAGCGCGGGGTCGTCGCGGAGCGCGGCCACCTGCAACAGCAGTTCGATATTGCCGAAGTCGCCATGGCACAGGCACTGGCTGAGACCGAAACCGTGGGCCCGGGTGGCCGCGAGGGCGGCGTCGATCTCGGCATCGGCGAGCGCTCCGCCCAGCCGCTCATGCGACAGCACGCGCGACAGCCCGATGCCCATCGCGCCGTAGCACCAGAACGCGGCGGGCGGCGTGCCTTCGGGGAAGTCGAAGCCGGAGTGGTCGCGCAGCTCGGCGAACGTGCCCGTCACCGGGTCGAAGCTCTGCTGCTCGTAGCCGATGGCGTCGAGTCCGGCCTGGATGTAGACCTCCTCCGACAGCAGTTCGCCCGCCTTGCCGAGGGCCCAGCCGATGCCGCCCATGCCGTGGGAGAAGCCGGAGATGGGACGGAAGGCCTGGCCGCGCAGCGAGTCGGGCAGCCAGCCCGGCCCGGCCTTGCTGCCCAGCAGGTGGCGTGCGGCCTTGTTCATGATCTCGCGTACGCGTGGCCGGGGGCTGAGCGCGTACAGGCTGTCGAGGCAGGCCAGCACTCCGGCGCAGCCGCCGACGACGTCGTGCTCGCGGTCGGACTCGATCAGTGTGCTCAGCGGCTCCAGCAGGCTCATCGCCTGGTCGACCAGCCGTTCGTCCTGCCACAGGACGGCCAGATGGCTCAGCGTGTAGACGACGCCGCCGTAGCCCGCCATGCCGAGTTCCCGGCCCAGCAGGCCACGCCCGGACTGGGCGAGCGCGGTGTCGACCGAGGCGCGGGCCAGGCCGGTGTACCCGGTGTCGCCGGTCAGCGCGCCCAGGTGGGCCAGGAACAGGGCGATGCCGCTGAGCCCGTTGAACAGGTCGGGCCTGACCCGGCCGAGCGACCAGTCGCCGTCGCCGGTGGCGTTGACGCCGAACCACTGCGCGCCCCCGGCCGTGGTGACCGCGAGTTCGCGCAACCGGTCGCCGATGCCGACGGCCGCGCGCAGCAGGTCGCCGGGGTCGTGCTCGCGCGGCCCCGCGACCGGGTGCAGGGAGTAGGAGGGGAGCAGGCTCGCGCTGTGGTTCTTGGCGGCGGCCAGGCCGATCGTGCCGTGCACCAGCCAGTGCTGCAGGGCATAGTCGTCGGGCCCGAACGTGGCCAGGCGGTCGAGCACGGCGTCCATCGCGGGCCGTACGTGGAAACCGGGCACCGGCTCGTCGTGGCTGGCCAGCAGGGTGTCGCCGTCGGTCAGCACACTGAAGTACGGGATGTCGTTGTTCCACAGGTCGCGCCGCTCGGCGGCGATGCACGGATCGAGTGCGGGCAGGTGCGGCGACTCCCGCCACAGCGCGTCCAGGTGGCGGTCCCTGTCGCTGCCGTCGCGCAGCAGCGAGGGGTGCAGGGCGGTGCGCAGCATGGCCTCGTACAGCATGGTCGGGCGGACGATCACCCGGACCCGGTCGCCGCGGAACATCTCCAGCACCCGGGCCAGCGGCTGCCGCTGACGTTCGCAGATGCGGTAGGCCTCGGTGAACCCGGCCAGGACGTTCTGGCGGAACTCGTTGAGGTCGAGGGTCACGTCGGGGGCGACGGGACGGTGGTTGGGCAGTTCCATGGGCTTGTGCGCCAGTTCGATGCGCATGGTGTCCTTGCCCAGGTCGACCAGGAACGGGATGGGCGTCGGCGTGGTGAGGTTCACCGGGTGCCCCATGCCGGACACGTCGACCAGCGTGCCGTCCTCGGCGGTCCAGGCCGGTTGCGGCAGCAGGCCGATGGCCAGGACCGAGGAGACGGTGAGCTGGCCCATGGCATGCTCGACCTCGGTCATCCGGGTGTCGCGCAACGCCAGTTCGGGGGCCAGCAGCGATTCCAGGTCGACCAGGACCGGCTGGTCGCCGACCGCGATCAGATTCTCGGCGTGGAAGTCGGCGGCCCGCAGCAGGTGCAGCAGGGCGAGCAGGAAGCCCTGGCGGTGGTAGAAGTCGCACAACGCCGCGCGGGTCTCGCACGGCCGTGCGCGGACGTACTCCACCCAGCCGTAGTCGCCGCGGTCGTGCACCTCGATGGTCAGCAGGCGGCGGGTGGCGCCGTGCTCGTTGAACCAGCGCAGCAACTCCTGGAAGTGCGCGTCGACGGCGAGTGTGCGCGGTTTGTACATGATCTGCAGGCCGTCGGCGAATCCCACCCGGCACACGGTGCGTCCGTCGCGGTGCCGGTCGCCGAGTCCGATGTGCAGCTCGGTGGGCGGGCCGGTGAGGCCCAGCAGATCGGCGTCGGCCTCCAGTCGCTCGGCCAGCAGGGCGGTGGTGCTGACCCAGTTGCGCACGGCGATGGAGATCTGGCGCAGCAGCACCGGGTAGCGCTCCAGCAGCCGCGCCCGGCCTTCGGCATGGCGGTAGAGGTCCATGAAGCGCTCGAAGCGCTCCTCGCTGCCGCCTTCGCCGAGCGCGCCGCTCTCGCGCGCCTCGTACAGCTCCACGACGGAGGTACGGGCCATCATGCGGTGGACGAGCTCGGTCAAGGGGCCGAACGCGTCGCCGACGATGACCGCGCGGCTGCGCTCCTGCTCGAACAGGGTGCCGCCGAGGCTGTCGAGACGGGCGTGCAGCAGGGCGCGGCCATGCCTGAGCAGGGGCGCGACCAGGGCCGAGAGGGTGTTGATCTGGGTCAGCTCCCAGTCGGCGTCCAGGTCTCGCTCCAGCAGGAAGCCGCTGTCGTGCACGAGCCGCATCCACTGCGGCTCACGCGCGTCGCCGCCGCCCGGACCGGCCAGCAGGGCGAGCAGGCGATCCTCGTCCAGCCCGTCGGCCCGCAGCCGCCGCTCCCACAGCCCCGGTGTGTCGAACGGCGTGATCGAACGCCACGCCTCCAGCCGCCGCCTGGCCTCCTCGTCCGGAGGTACGGCGCCGCCGCGGCGCTCGGCGAGGGGCGCGGCACGAAGAAAGGCGGGTACGCCCGCGAGGGCGTACCCGGGGAAATCAGGCACAGCACGACACCGTGCCGGAGCACACGCGCGTGGCCGAGCTGACGGTGGCGCCGGCCCTGTCCTCGCTGAGTGCCTGCATCTTGAACGCCTGGTCCAGCTCCAGTGCCGGGTCGCCGGCGAAACCTGCGTACGACGGACGCATGACTACCTCCCTGTGATTTCCGAAGGCGGATCTCCCTTTTCAGGGAAAGGCCGCCTCTTCGTCATCAGAATCACCCGCCGGGAAAATCTTCGTAAGCCCGATCGCTGCCAAAAGTAACCGTATTCCCGCCATTCAGAATAGATATTCATGCAGATCAGATAGGTTTTGCAGGAATTAGTCCTGCCCGAGACAGGACCGGACGGCGGCGGCCAGGTTCGCCGCCCGCGGGTCGTCGGGGCGGAAGTTCCAGAGGTTGGTGACGTAGCCGAAGCCGACGCCCGCGTCGGGGTCGGCGAAGCCGATCGACCCGCCGGAGCCGGGATGGCCGAACGACCTCGGCCCGGTCATCGGCAGCGGCGGGCAGGCCCGCCAGAAGCCGAGCGACATGTGGAAGGAGCGCTCGGCCGGGAGGTCGAGTCCGGGCGGCATGCCGTGCATCCGCGTCCGGTCGGTCTGGACCGCGATCGCCCGCTCGACGTCCGACGGTTCGAGCAGCCGCACGCCGTCGACCTCGCTCACCGTGGCGGCGTACATCCGGGCCAGCGAGCGCGCGTCGGAGATCCCGTTGGCGGCGGGGAACTCGGCCGCCCGCCAGGCCCGGGTGGTGTGGTAGGCGGTCGAGGGGTCGGCCGCGTTGTCCAGCGCGCCGCCGAGCGACCCGGCGCGCATCGCGACCGAGTCCGGGCCCCATCCGGCGTTCATCCAGGCTGTGACGGTGTCGGCGTCCAGGCCGGTGCTCCTGATGATCCCGGCGGTCAGCTCCTCCAGGCTGAACGGCGCGGCGTACCCGATCCGGGCCAGACGGCCCTCGTGCTCCTCGGGCAGGCCGATCCAGGTGCTCAGACCGAGCGGGGCGGCGACCTCGTCGGCGAAGAACGTGCCGAGCGACCTGCCGGTGATCCTGCGGACGACCTCGCCGACCAGGAATCCGTAGGTGACGCCGTGGTAGACGTGCTCGGCGCCCGGCTGCCACAGCGGCGGCTGGGCCTCCAGTGCGCGGATGACCGGGTCCCAGGCGCACGCCTGCTCGAAGGTCAGCGGGCCGTCGACGATCGGCAGTCCGGCCTGGTGCGACAGCAGCAGGCGCATCGGGATCTCCGCCTTGCCGTGCGCGGCGAACTCCGGCCAGTACTCGGCCACCGGGGCGTCGAGATCGAGGTCGCCGCTCCGGGCCAGCATGTGGGCGGCGATGGCGGTGGCGCCCTTCGTCGTGGAGGCGACCTGGACGACGGTGTCCTCCTCCCAGGGCCGGTTCGTCTCGGGATCGGCGACGCCGTCCCAGAGGTCGACGACGCGGCGGCCGTTCACGTAAACGGCGCAGGCCGCGCCCAGTTCGCCGGGCTGGTCGAAGTTCGCGCGAAAGACGTCGGCGACCTTTCCCCAGCCGTCCTCGACGCCATTCTCATTTGTCCTGCCTGCCATTGTCGTCTTCCTTTCCCGGTGGATTTCACAGCTACCTAATGCCACTGACTACCGCTACAAAGTAACACTGACTACCAGTACTCAGCAACACTACATAGCTATGGGCCGCCGGGCGAGGAGTATGCTGTGAACAAGAATCCAATCTGTTCATATGGAGATGTGATGCCACCCGCGTTCTCCGCCGCCGAGCGGTCGCGGATCACCGAGCTGCTGCTCGACACCGCCACCCGCCTGTTCGCCGTCCAAGGCCTGCGCAAGACCTCCCTGGAGGAGCTGACCGCACCCGCCGGTATCGCCAAGTCCTCGCTGTACGCCTTCTTCGACTCCAAGGAGGACCTGTACTTCGAGGCCGTCCTGCGCCAGAGCGACCAGGTACGGCGACGCGTCATCGACGAGGGCCTGGAGCAGGGCGCCGACACGCGTGACGCGCTGCGGCGCTTCCTGCGGGCCACGGTCGCCGAGCTCGACGCCAACCCGCTCTACCGGCGGCTGCTGTCGCACCCCCAGGAGATGGCGGCGGTCGCGGCCAGGCTCACCCCCGAACGGCTGGCGGCGGCCGAAGCCGGACCCTCGGCCGACCTGCGCGCCTTCGTCGACGCCCGGCTCGACGGCGATCCTGATGTGCTGATCGGCGTGCTGCGGGCGGTCCTGATGACACCGCTGCACGCCGAGCACCTGGGCGCCGACATCTACCCGGCCGTGATGGAGCGCCTGATCGACGCGGTCACCGAAGGGATCACCTCATGCTGAACGGCCTGCCGTACCTCGTGGTGGGGGAGGGGCCGCCGCTCGTCGTGCTGCTCTACACGCCGCAGGCGGCCAACCCGACCGGGATCGCACGCTGGTCGACGATGCGGCTGGTCCGGCCGTACACGCGGGACTTCACGGTGTATGTCGTCAACCGCCCGCCGGGGCTGCCGGACGGCACGACGATGGCCGATCTCGCCGCGCTGTTCGCCGGGGCGATCAAGGACTCCTTCGAGGGGCCGGTGCACGTCCTGGCCATCTCCACCGGCGCCTCCATCGCCCTGCAACTCGCCGCCGACCATCCCGGCCTGGTCGATCGCCTCGTGCTCGGGGGCGCCGCCTGCACGCTCGGTCCGGCAGGCAGGCGGGCCCAGCGCGCCTACACCGAACGCGCCCGCCAGGGCAGACGGCCGAGCCCGGCCCTCGCCGAGCTGGTCACCGGCTCGCCGATCGGCAGGCGACTGCTCAGGGGCCTGCTGTGGCTGTCGGACGGCCGTGCCGACCACACCGACGCCGCCACCGTGATGGCGGCCGAAGACACCTTCGACCTGCGCGGACGGCTGCACGACATCAAGGCGGCCACCCTGCTCGTCCAAGGGGAGAACGACGTCGTCTACCCGCTGGAGCTGGCCAGGCAGACCGTCGAGGGCATCCCGGACGCCCAGCTCATCGTGTACCCGGGCAAGAGCCACAGCGCCACCTTCACCGACAGGCGCTTCGCCCCTGACACCCTCGCCTTCCTCACCGACAGGTGACCTCCCGCGCCAGATGCACGGTGATGTCGGCCGAGATCCGCACCGTCGCGGGCAGCACACGCCTGACGGCCTCGAGCGCCTGCCGCCGCGGCGCCGGGTCCAGCACGAGATAGGCCGACACCGTCGACAGATAGCCCACGAACCGCTCGGCCGTCAGCACCAGCGGACGTTCGAGCACGACCTGCCTGACGTCGTGGAAACACGGCGAACGCCGCAACTCCGTGCCCGGCCACTGCATGGCCTCCCCGTCAGGCGTCCCGTCGGGCGACGGCACCTCGTCCCCGGCCAGGTACGGCGAGCGGGCCACACGCACGGCCTCGGCCACGGCGGGGTCGGCCAGGCGGACCGGGCCACCGAACGAGGCGAACACACCACCGGGCTCCAGCAGGGCGGCCACGCGCGGCCATCGGCCTTCGGACGCCGTCCAGTGCAGGGCCGCCGCCGCGAAGACCAGGTCGTGGCGCGGCCCCGGCCGCAGGTCCTCGAAGGCGGCCAGCCTCGTGCCGACGTCCGGCGGCACGTGCCTGCGCAACTCGGCGAGCATGCCCGGGTCCGGGTCGGTCGCGGTGACCGTGACGCCACGGGCGGCCAGCAGCCGAGTCGCCTTGCCGGTCCCCGCGCCGATCTCCAGCGCGGTGCGGATCGGCCTCGCGGCGTAGGCGGCGACGACGTCGAACAGCTCGTCCGGATAGCCGGGCCTGAACTCCTCGTACGCCCGCGCCATCGACCCGAAGCTCCGTGCACGACTCGTCATGCCCAGCATCCTGGCACGCACCGCACCCGCGTCAGCGCCCATGTCAGGCGCGCGGCGGTCCGGTATCAGGGCGTTCGGCCACCGTTGTCCCCATGAACGACACAGCGATCGCAGCCTCGGGGCTGCGCAAGGCGTACAAGGACAAGGTCGTGCTCGACGGCGTCGACCTGGAGGTCGAAGCGGGTACGGTCTTCGCCCTGCTCGGGCCCAACGGCGCGGGCAAGACCACGACGGTGAACGTCCTGACCACCCTGCTCACCCCCGACGCGGGCACCGTGCGCGTCGCGGGGCACGACGTGGTCACCGAGACCAGGGCGGTGCGGGCGGCGATCGGCGTGACGGGACAGTTCGCCTCGGTCGACGCGTTGCTCACCGGCCAGGAGAACCTGCTCATGATGGCCGACCTGCTGCACCTGCCCAAGGCCGAGGGGCGTCGCGTCGCCGGACGGCTGCTGGAGCGCTTCGACCTGGTCGAGGCGGCGGGCACGATGGCGGCCTCGTACTCGGGCGGTATGCGCCGCAAGCTGGACCTGGCCATGACGCTGGTCGGCGAGCCCCGGATCATCTTCCTGGACGAGCCCACGACCGGCCTGGACCCGCGCAGCCGCCGCACGATGTGGGAGATCGTCAAGGAGCTGGTCGACGACGGCAGGACCATCTTCCTGACCACGCAGTACCTGGAGGAGGCCGACGCGCTCGCCGACCGCATCGCCGTACTCGATCACGGCAGGGTCGTCGCCGAAGGCACGGCCGCCGAGCTCAAGCGTCGCGTCCCCGGCGGGCACGTGCGGCTGCGGTTCGCCGGGCGGCCGGCGCTCGACCTGGCGGCCCGGCTGCTGCCCGACGCCACCGCCGACGAGGACGAGCAGGCCCTGCGGGTGCCGGGCGACGGCGGGGTGAAGGCGTTGCGCGCGCTGCTCGACCGGCTGGACGCGCACGGCGTCGAGGTCGAGGAGCTGTCGGTGCACACGCCCGACCTCGACGACGTCTTCCTCGCCCTCACCGGCAAGCCCGGCACCACCACCACGACCACCACGGAAGGCAGTGCCCGATGAACGCCCTCTCAGCCACCTTGGCCGACTCCCGGACCATGTTCAGGCGCAACCTGCGCCACACGACGAGGAATCCGCTGACCCTGTTCAATGCGATCCTCATGCCGATCTTCCTGATGTTCCTCATGGTGTACGTGCTGGGCGACGCGTTCAGCGTGGGCGTCGGGTACGCCGACTACGCCACGCCCGGGCTGATCCTGACGACCATCTGTTACGGCATCGGCCCGACGGCGACGGCGGTGAGCTCGGACATGACGACCGGGTTCATCAACCGGCTGCGGGTGATGCACGTGTCCAGGGCCGCCGTGCTGAACGCCCATGTGCTCACGACCACGCTGCGCAGCCTGGCGGCGATCGTGGTCGTGCTCGGGGTGGCCTTCCTCATGGGGTTCCGGCCTTCGGCGAGCCCGGTGCAGTGGCTGGGCGTGGCCGGTGTCGTCGTGCTGACGGCGGTGGCGATCAGCTGGCTGACGGTGGCGTTCGGGCTGGCGGCCAGGACGCCGGAGAGCGCGGGGCTCGCCGGGGTGCCGCTGATGTTGCTGCCGTTCCTGAGCAGCGCGTTCGTCCCGGCCGACAGGATGGGGCCGGTCGTGCGGGAGTTCGCGCAGTACCAGCCGTTCACGCCGATCATCGAGACGCTGCGCGGGCTGCTGACCGGCACGCCGTCGGCGGGCACGGCCGTCGTCGCCGTCGGCTGGTGTGCCGGGATCGCGTTGGCCGGGTACCTGTGGGCGCGTGCCTCGTTCACGAAGCGGGCGTGAACGGCGCCAGGGCGTGCTCCGCCAGCTCGCGCCAGTCCTGTGCCCGCCCGGCCAGGGTCGCCTCGGTGAACTCCCCTTCACCGAGGCGTTCGCGCGCCCCGGCCTCGATCCTGGCCCCGTCCGGCTGCGCGCGGTCGGGCGTCCCGCGTACGGCGTCGCTGGTGCCGAGCAGGCGTGCGGCCAGCTCGGCACGGCCCTGGCGCAGGGCGAGGTCGGCAACGCCGATCAGCACCTCGGCGATCAGCGGCGGATAGCCGGACTCGGCGGCCGAGCGGAAGGCCTCGCTCCAGAGTGCACGCGACTCCTCCAGGTCGTCGCTGAGATAGCCGTAGGAGGTGACCGCCCTGGCGTGCGCCGACTCGCTCGTCCGGGCGTCGCGCAGCGTGGCCAGGTGCTCCCTGGCCAGCTCGTGCTCGCCCCGCCAGCGGGCCAGCTGCGCCTTGGCGAGGGCCAGTTCGACGAGCTCGTCCGGCCAGACGATGCCTTCGGCCAGCCGTTCGGCCTCGGCCATGGCGAAGGCGCTCGCGCGCTCGTCGCCCAGCAGGCTGTACAGCTTGGCCTGGCGTGCGCGCAGGCCGACGACGTCCTCGGTGCCGCCCAGCTCGCTCAGCGCCTCGACGGCCTCCTCGTAGTGCTCGCACGCGCGGGCCAGGTCGCCCTGCGCCGAGAGCCGGTCGGCGAGGAAGGTCAGGGCCAGCGAGATGCCCCACCGGTCGCCCAGCACCCGGAACTCGGCCAATGCGATCTCGATGTCGGCGTCGACGCCGTTCTCGTCGCCGCCGAGCGTCAGCCGTAGCCGGCCGCGGGTCAGCCTGGCCTGGGCGCGTACCCACGGGTCCTCGTCGGAGACGAGCGGGTCGAACGCGGTCATGTACTCGGTCGGGCCCTGCACCATCTTCTGCAGCGGCGCGACGAATCCCAGCATGGTGTGGCGTTCGCCGCTGAGCTGGGTGTAGTGGTGCGCCTTGTCGATCCACTCGCTCGCCTGGTACTGGTCGCGGCCGGGACCGGAGGTGATGAAGATCGTGACCATCGTGTACGCCATCGCCCGTGCGGCATGCGACACCTCGCCGGGCAAGGAGGCGGCGGCGATGCTCAGCTCGGCGCCCTCGGCCCGGTGCCCGCTGAGGAACCAGTACCACCCGGCCGCCGCGACCAGGCGCATCGCCTCCGCGCTCCGGCCTTCGGCGATGGCCCAGCGCATGGCCGCGCCGATGTTGTCGTGCTCGGCCTTCAGCAGCGGCAGCCACGACAGCTGCTCCGACCTGCGCAGGTGCGGCTCGGCCGCCTCGCACAGCTCGGTGACGTAGGCCAGGTGCGCCGCGCGGGCGCTCTCGCTCTCACCCGCCTCGGCCAGGCGGTGCGCGGCGTACTCCCTGATGGTGCCGAGCATGCGGTAGCGCGTGTCCTCGACGTCGGCGATGAGCAGCGACTTGTCCATGAGCGCGGTCAGCACGTCGAGCACCGGCTCACCGGCGAACATCTCGCCTCCGCACACCTGCTCGGCCGCCTCCAGCCCGGCCCCGCCGGTGAACACCGACAGCCGTCGCAGCACGCCTCGCTCGGCCTCGGTGAGCAGGTCCCAGCTCCAGTCCACGACCGCGCGCAACGTCTTGTGCCGGGCGAGCGCCGTACGGCTGCCGCCGGTCAGCAGGCGGAAGCGGTCGTCGAGGCGGCGGGCCAGCTGGTCGGGCGACATGGTGCGCAGCCGGGCGGCGGCCAGCTCGATGGCCAGCGGGATGCCGTCGAGCGCACGGCAGATGCGGGCCATGGCCGCGAGGGTGTCCGGGTCGGAGCCGATGTCCGCGCGGACCAGCCCGGCGCGCTCGCGCAGCAGCCGCACCGCGGGCGAGGCGCCGACCTCGGCCGGGCTCGCCCCCTTGGCGGGCAGGGCCAGCGGCTCGACGTGCCGCACCACCTCGCCGGTGATGCCGAGCGGCTCCCTGCTGGTGGCCAGCACGCGCAACCGGCGGCACTCGCCGAGCAGCCGGTCGGCGAAGGCCGCGGCCTCCTCGATCACGTGCTCGCAGTTGTCCAGGACGAGGAGGATCGCGCGTTCCCTGAGCGCGGCGACGAGCCGTTCCATCGGCTCGCCGTCCCTGGCCCCGCCGAGCAGCGCCTGGTCGCGCAGCCCGATCGCGGTGAGCGCGGCCTGCGCCAGGTCGCCTCCCGCCTGTACGGAGGCCAGTTCGACCAGCCAGGCGCCGTCCGGCAGCTCGGTCAGCATCGTACGGGCGGTCTCGGTGGCCAGCCTCGTCTTGCCCGAGCCGCCGGGACCGGTCAGGGTGACCAGCCGGTGCGCGATGGCCAGGCGGGCGACGGCCGCGATGTCGCCCGCCTCGCCGACGAAGCCGGTCAGTTCGGCGCGCAGGTTGGTCCTGCGGTTGTCGGCGCTCTCGCCGAGCTCGCCGCGCAGCAGTGCGGTGTGCAGGGCCGACAGCTCGGCCGAGGGGTCGGCGCCGAGCTCGTCGGCGAGCCGTTCGCGCGTGCGCTGGTAGACCGTCAGCGCCTCGGGGCCGCGCCCGGCCTCGGCCAGCGCCCGCATGAGCGCGGCGACGAAGCCTTCGCGCAGGGGGTAGGCCGAGGTCAGCTCGGTCAGCTCCGGCAGCAGTTCCGAGCCGCGCCCGATGCGGATGTCGGCGTCGACCCGGTCCCCGAGCACGTTGACGTACATCTCGTCCAGCCGTGCCGCCGCCGCGTCGAAGGCGTCGCTGTCGCGCAGCGCGATGTCGGCCATGGCCGAGCCCCGCCACAGGGCGAGCGCCGAGCGCAGCAGCTCGGCACGCTGGGCGGGCTCGGCTGTGCGGGCCTGGCCGGCCAGGTGCTCGAAGCGGGAGGCGTCCACCGCGTCGGGCGCCACCGCCAGCCGGTACCCGCCGGAGTCGGCCTCGATCAGCCCGTCGGGCAGCACCCGGCGCAGGCGCGAGACGAGCGCCTGCAGCGCGTTGGCCTCGTCGGCGGGCGGGCGGCTGCCCCAGATCCAGTCGACGAGCTTCGAGCGCGTGACGACCCTGCCGGGTTCGAGGGCGAGTGCGGCCAGCAGGGCGCGCAGCCGGGCGCCGGGGACCTCCACCGGGGATCCGTCATGGTTTCGGACCTCGAACGGCCCCAGCAGAAGTACTCGCACATCAGACATTGTGCCGAAACCCTATCGAGCCCCCGAGCCGTCTGCGAAACGCACTGTGACCGACATTCCGCCTTCGGCCTGCGGTTCGACGGTGAGCGTGGCGTGGTGTGCGAGGGCGACCGCCTCGACGATGGCCAGGCCGAGCCCGTGGCCGTCGCCGCCGTGCCGTACGGGGGTGAGTTTCTGGAAGGGGCGCAGCAGGCGCCGGACCTCCTCGGGCGGGACGGCGGGCCCGCTGTTGGCGACCGTGAGCACCGCGTGCGGGCCGGAGGTGTCCGTGACGAGGTGGACGTGCCCGCCGGGATGGTTGTGGCGTACGGCGTTGTCGAGCAGGTTGGCGACGAGGCTTTCGACCAGCCCGGGATCGCCGCTCGTTACGGCCGGGCCGAGACGCCCGGTGACGGCGATCTCCTGCTCGGCGGCCTGAGGGCGGCGTGCGGCGAGCGCCCGCCCGGCGACGGCGGCGAGGTCGACGGCCTCACGCCGGGCGACACCGCGCTCGCCGGTGGCCAGGGCGAGCATCCCCTGGACCAGCCGCTCCTGGTAGGCGCCGAGCGCGAGCGCCTCCTGGCAGGCCGAGCGCAGGGCGGCGACGTCGGCGCCGGGATCGGCGAGCGTGACTTCGAGCAGGGTACGCAGCCCGGCCAGCGGGGTGCGCAGCTCGTGCGAGGCGTTGGCGACGAAATGGCGCTGGGCGTCGAAGGCGGCCTGCAGCCTGGCGAACAGGCCGTCGAGCGTGTGGCCGAGCTCGGTCAGCTCGTCCTGCGGCACGCCGAGCCCCAGACGCCGGTGCAGGTCGCCCGCCGAGATGACATTGGCCGTCGCGGTGATCTCCCGCAACGGCGCGAGGAAGCGGCCCGCGACGTACCAGCCGAGGCCCAGCGCGACCGGGACGAGCAGGACCAGGGCGACGGCCGATCCGGCGAGCAGATGCGGCAGCGCGATCCCGGACCCCGTACCTGCGGTCGTGGCAGGCGCGGGGCCGTCCTTGGGCACGGCCGCGTGGATGCCCGCGAGCGGCACGTCGACCAGGACGACCACCAGCACGCCCGCCGCGTAGACACCGGCCGCGTAGGCCAGCGCGAGACGCGTCCGCAGCGACCTCCTGGCCGCGCTCACGACGGCCCGACGCGGTAGCCGCCCTCGCGGACGGTCTCGATCACGGGCGGTTCGCCGAGCTTGGCCCGCAGGCGGTGCACGGTGTGCTTGACCGCACTGCTGAAGGGGTCGGCGGCCTCGTCCCACACGCGTTCGAGCAGCTCTTCGGCCGGGACGACCACGCCGGGCGCCGCCAGCAGGCAGGCGAGCAGGGCGAACTCCCTGGGGCTCAGCTCCAGCCGCCTCCCGGCCCGCGAGGCGACCCGGCGAGCCGGGTCGAGTGTGATGTCGGCCCAGGTCAGCACCGGTGGCAGCGGCGGTGTGGCCCGCCTGCCCAGCGCCCGCACCCGGGCGAGCAGCTCGGCGAACGCGAACGGCTTGGGCAGGTAGTCGTCGGCGCCGAGGCCGAGCCCTTCCACCCGGTCCTGCAGCGTGCCGGACGCGGTGAGCATCAGCACGCGGGTCGCACAGCGCTCGCGGGCGATCCGCGCGCAGATCTCGTCGCCGTGCACACCGGGCAGGTCGCGGTCGAGGATCACCACGTCGTAGCGGGTGGCGGCCAGCCGTTCCAGCGCCTGTGTGCCGTCGAGCACGACGTCCACGGCCATGCCCTCGCGGCGAAGGCCGGTCGCCAGCGATCGGGCGAGTACCTCGAAGTCCTCGACGACGAGCACTCTCACTGCGGGCTCGCCGCGTGGAGGAGGCCGGACACAGGGCCGCATCGGGGTGCCATGCGGCCACGATGCCAGATCGCCGGTCGCAGCCGGGTCGCGGCCGGTGCGACGCCACCGGAACCAGGGTCCGCGTACAACGGTCGCCATGAGTGCATCCACGCGACCTCGATCCGGCCCGGCCCTGCGCGATGTGCGGGGCCGGGCGCTGCTGCTCGCCGCCTCCGTCCTGGTCACGGTCTCGCTCGGCCTGCTGGTCTCCGCGAGCGCGCGCAGCTCCTGCGTGACGGGAGCGGGCGAGGGGGCCTGCCCGGCGCCGCTGCTCGGGCCGGACGGCAGCGCGGTCAGGGACAGGTACTTCTTCGTGCACAAGCCGCTGCGCGGCGAAGGCGGCATCACCGTCCGGATGTCCGACCTGACCGGCGAGATCAGGCTGCCCGACGTCGTGCCCGGCGTGCGCAACGTCACCCGAGGCGTGGTCCCGTGGGCCAAGGCCGGGCTGCTGGTCAGGCAGAGCATCCGGCAGGGCACGCCGTACGCGGCCGTCATGCTCACCGGCGGGCACGGCGTGCGGATGCAGCACGACTTCGTGCACGACGTGGCGGGCTCCGACATCCGGGGGCCGCTGTGGTTACGGCTGACCAGATCGGGCGAGACGATCACCGGCTACGAGTCGGTCGACGGCACGCGCTGGAAGCAGGTGAGCACGGTCAGGCTGAACGGGCTGCCCGAGACCGTGCAGATCGGTATGTTCGCCACCTCGCCGGGCTCGCTGCAGGACATGACGCAGCGCTTCGCCCAGGCTGGGGCCACCTTCGACCGGATCGACGTACGCGGCGCCGAAGGGCCGTGGCTGCACGACGACGTGGGCGTGGGCGTCGAGGCGGACGGGACGCCGCATCATCCCGGTCGTGCGGTCGAGTCCGGCGACAGGGTGGTGGTCAGCGGGAGCGGCGACATCGGGCCCGCCACGGTGGAGGGCGGGCTGCGCGCCGACCTCACCCTGATCGGCGGGGCGCTGGGGCTGATCCCGATCCTCGTGCTGGCGGCCGGGTACGGCGCGGCCGGACGGCGGGAGGCGCTGGGGGGCAGGGCGGTCGTGGTCGCGGGGGTGGGGTTCGCGGCCGGGCTGGCCGCTTCGGCGGTCGTGGTGCCCGGCGGGCTCGCGTTGCTGCGAGCCCAGGGCAATCCGATCCAGCCGCTGACCTGGGTGACCGAGGTCCGGGTGATCGTCGGGTACGCGGCGCTGGTGTCAGTTTCGGCCGTGCTGGCGCTGGGGCTCGGGGCGCTGACCGGGCGGAGGTACGCCGGGGCCGGGCTGGCCGGGGTGCTGGTCGTCGTGCCGTACCTGCTGGCCGGGGCCGGGGTCGCGCCGTGGTTGCTGGTGGTCACGCCCGCCGCCGGGTTCGCGATCACGCAGAGCGTGCCGTCGTTCGCGCACGTGGAGGTGGATCCGTCGCTGCTGGGCGGGTACTACCCGCTGCCGCCCTGGGCGGGCCTGGCGGTGACCTGCGCGTATGCCGCGCTCGCGGTCGGGGTGGCCGCCGGGCTCGGGCGGACGGCGTCAGGCCGGTAGCGAGGCCGCCAGCCGGGCCAGGCCGGGCAGTACGGTGTCGCGCCAGCCGGGTCCCATGCGCCGGCTAGAGGCGCATCGCCGTACGGACGAGGTCGGCGACCGCCCGGGAGGTGCTGTGCCGGGGCCAGGCGATGACGGTCGTGACGGGCGGCGCGTCCGGCACGGGCACGATGGCGTGCTGGGCGCGCAGCTGGGCGCCGAGCGACTCGGGCATGAGCGCGCAGGCCCGGCCGAGCGTGATCAGCTGGGTCAGCTGGGTGTGGTCGCGCACCTGCGGGCCGGGACCGTCGGGGTAGGTCCCGTCACGTCGGGGCCAGCGGGGCAGCGGCAGATCGGTCAGGGCGTTGACCTCGGCCATCGACAGGTGGGGCCGATCGGCGAGGGGATGTCCCGCGGGCAGGACCACGACCTGCCCTTCGGCGTGCAGGTCCTCGGTGTCGAATCCGGCCGTCGGGTCGTAGGGCCGCTGGAGCAGGGCGACGTCGGCGCGGCCGTCGCGCAGCAGGGCCTCCGGCTCGCCGGGCCCGCAGAGCACCACCTCGACCTCGGCCGGGTGGGCGTCAAGCAGCTTCGGCAGCAGCTCTCTGGACGCTCCGGCCTTGGTGGCCAGCACCACACCGGGCCGGTCGGCGGCGGCGCGGCGGGTACGGCGTTCGGCGGCTTCGACCGCTTCGAGGGCGAACCGCGCCTCACGCAGCAGCACCGACCCGGCCTCGGTCACCGCGATCGTGCGGGCGGTGCGGTGCAGCAGGAGGACTCCGAGTCGCCGTTCGAGCTGCTGGATGGCTCGCGACAGGGGTGGCTGCGAGATCCCGAGCCGTTGCGCCGCCCGCCCGAAGTGCAACTCCTCGGCGACGGCGACGAAGTAGCGCATCTCCCGCGTCTCCACCCGATCATGCTAACCGGCGATGACCACGACCGATACCCGTGCGGTATCGCCGTCCACCTGATCGGTCTTGGACGCCGTACCCGCGCCCGCAGCAGGATCCGCGGTATGAGTGAACGCCTTGAGAGTGAACGCGGTATGAGTGAACAGCGCACGAGTGAACAGAGGATCGCGCTGGTGACCGGTGCGAACAAGGGGATCGGGTACGAGATCGCGGCCGGGCTCGGCGCGCTCGGCTGGCGGATCGGGGTGGGCGCGCGCGATCGGCGGCGTCGTGAGGACGCGGTGGACAAGCTGCGCGCGGCCGGGACGGACGCGTTCGGCGTGCCGCTCGACGTGACCGACGACGCGAGTGTGGCCGCGGCGGCCGAACTGGTCGCCGAGCGCGCCGGAGGGCTAGACGTCCTGGTCAACAATGCCGCGATCACCGGGGGTCTGCCCCAGACGCCGGCCACGGTCGACCCGGCGACCGTGCGAGATGTCGTGGAGACCAATGTGATCGGCGTCGTCCGCGTCACCAACGCGATGCTGCCGATGCTGCGCGTCTCGGCCGCGCCGCGCATCGTCGTCATGTCCAGCAGCGTCGGCTCGCTCACTCTGAACACCACGCCCGGCATCGACCTGGGGCCGGTGCCCGCCGCCTATCTGGCCTCGAAGACCTTCCTCAACGCCCTCGTCGTCCAGTACGCCAAGGAACTGCGTGACACCACGATCTTGATCAATGCCGCCTGCCCCGGTTTCGTCGCCACCGACCTCAACGGCTTTCGCGGCGTCCGCACGCCTCAGCAGGGTGCGGCCATCGCGATCCGGCTCGCGACCCTGCCCGGCGACGGCCCGACGGGAGGTTTTTTCGACGACGCCGGAGCGGTGCCCTGGTGACGGGGGCGGTACCGCATGCAAATCATTCACAAAATGCGGTAAGCCGTATGCGGCCTCGCCTTTCGGGAGGGCATATCGAATTCGGCGTTTGTTGACCGAAGGAGAAACGTGGCAAAAAAGACATCGCTCGCCAAAATAGTCCTGAATTCCCTTCGTTCCCGTCGGCGGGCGGCGGGTGTCGTGGCGTGCGCGTTCGTGATGGCGGCCTCCACGATGGCCGGCGCGACGGCGTCGGGTGCGAGCGCCTCGGCGCCCCGGACTTCGGCGCCCAAGGCCTCGGCCGCCGCGCCGAAGGTGAGCGCCGATCGGGGCAAGGACCAGCTGAGCGTCCGCCGCAGCGTATTGCGTCAGCCCGCGAGGGCCTTCCGAGCCAGGCGTGACGACCCGCAGGCCACGGTCGTCGCGGGCAAGGAGGGCATCTACACGCTGAGCGTCAGCAACGCGGGCCCCGCCACCGCGACCAACGTGGTCGTCACCGACACGCTGGACAGCCGGTTGGAGTTCGTCACCCCGCTGCCCGCCGGCTGTACGACATCGGGGCAGACCATCACGTGTACCCTCGCCACGCTGGCCAAGGACGACACGAAGGACTGGGAGATCACCGTCAAGGTCAAGGCGGACACAGCAGCCGGTGCGGTCATCCCCAACCTGTCGAACGTCGACTCCGACACCTCGACGCCCGAGGACAGCAACAACGCCAACATCAATGTCACGCGTGAGTCCGACATGGCCATCACGAAGACGGCGGGCACCCTCAACGCGGGCGGCAGCGGCACCTACACCATCACCGTCACCAACAACGGCCCTTCCGACAACACGGGCGTCAAGTTCACCGACACCCTTCCGGACGGGCTGACCTTCGTCTCCAGCACGCCTGCGGGCTGCACCGCGGCCGGTCAGGTCGTCACCTGTACGCCCGGCAACATGGCCGCCGGTTCCGACCAGGTGTTCACCCTGACCGTGTCCGTCGGCGCCGACGTCGCCGGAACGGTGAGCAACACCGCCACGGTCACCGGAGACAACACCGACCCGACCCCGGACAACAACACCACGACGATCGTCACCCCGATCACCGCGGTGTCCGACCTGTCGATCACCAAGTCAGTACGCGCGGGCTGACCACCCGAAAGGGCGGTGCCCGGCCGTCACGGCCGGGCACCGCCCTTTGCCATGCGCGGCCGTCGCCCGGTGCGCCTGCCACGCCCTCCAAGAGGAACCGGCCGGGCGGATCACGTCTTGGCGCGGACCGACTTGGTGATCGACAGGTCGACCTTGGCCGCGGCGCAGGTGGCGGGCAGGACGGCGGGGTTGGGGGCGGGGACGACGGCGCGTACGACGCCGCTGACCGTGCCGGTGACGACGTCGAAGATCTGGCTGCCGGTCTGGGTGGTGTCGTAGAAGGTCAGCGGTGAGCCGGTGACGTTGCCCGCCACGGACGTGAAGCCGGTGAAGCGGTAGCCGCCCGCGCCGGTCAGCCTGCCGATCAGGATGACGCGGAAGTCGGAGCCGCTGGTGACACCGGCGGTGGTCTGGGTGTAGATCCCGGAGATGTACAGCCCGGTCCGGCCCGCGCTGCCGCCGGTGGCCAGGACGATGCCCTCGTTGGTCGTCGACCCCTCCGACTCGTAGCCGAACTGGAAGTCGGCGATGCACTGGTTGAGCATGGTGCCCGAGGTGGTGGCCGAGCCGAGCACGGTGACCTTGCCGGTGTTGGTGGTGGAGGAGTTGTTCTGGAAGGCGCCGATCGTGGTGTCGCCGGAGTTGACGAACTTGCTCTGCTCGCCGACCGTGAGCGAGCCCGACAGGTCGACGGTGCCGTGGTTGGTGAACATCGCCGTGCCGAGCACCGACTGCGAGCCGGTGCCGCGCCAGGTCGCGCCCTTGTCGTTGAGCAGGATGGCGTTCGCCGCCGCCTGGATGATGCCGCTGACGACGATCAGCCCCTCGTTCTCCAGCTTGAAGCCCGCGCTCAGCGCCTGCAGCGTCTGGACGTTCAGCGTGCCGCGTACGAAGATCGAGCCGACCGGCGTGCCGAAGGAGTTGACGTTCCAGGTCGCGCCGGGCGCCAGGCAGGCGATGCCGCCGCCGGTGATGCTGGCGGTCGCACTGGTGTAGGTGCCCGCCTGGAAGAGCACGACGGCCCCGGCCCCGATCGCGGGCACGGCCGAGCCGCTGGTGAGAATCCGGGTGGGATTGGCGCAACTCGTGGCGTAGTCGCGCCTGGCCGCACCCTGCACCGACGGTACGGCCAGCCAACCCCACAAGGCCCCGCACGCCACCAGAGCCACGATACGAACAAACGTCACCATGAATGCTTTATCGGCATCAATGTCCGACTCTAATCAACCTGCGACGATTTGCCGCAACGACATCACCGCAGTTCGCGGAAGAACGTCCTGATATCTGATGACAAAAGGTCGGGCGTCTCCATTGCCGGGAAATGTCCGCCGATGTCGAAGTTTGACCAGTGCATCCGGCCATCCGGGTCCATCAGCGACCTGATCGTGGTGTCGGCGGCGAACACCGCGACACCGGTCGGCGGACCGGCCGCGGCGGGGGCGTGGCCGTACCCCTGGGCCATCATGCGCCGCCAGGCCCGCATCCCGTCGTACACGGCATGCGCCGACGACGCGCCCGCCTCGGTGAACCAGGCCAGACTCACCGCGGTCAGCAGCTGGTCGCGATCGACGGCGTCCTCGGGCAGCTCGGCCGCCGGGTCGCTCCACTCGCGGAACTTCTCCACCACCCACGCCAGCTGCGCGACCGGCGAGTCGGTGAGCGCGTAGGCGAGCGTCTGCGGCCGGGTCGACTGCAGGTGCAGATAGCCGTAGCCGTCCTCACGCGCGGCGTTGAAGCGCTCGGCGCGGTCCCGGTCGGCCGCGTCGAGCCCCTCCAGCGCGATCGGCGGCCCGAACGGCATGCCCGCCCCGGTGCCGGTCAGATGCGTCCCGGCCACGGCCTGCGGCGCGATCATGGCCAGCATCCCGGCCACCCCCGTCCCGGCGTCGGTGCCCTGTACGGCGTAGCGCTCGTAGCCCAGGCGTGCCATCAGCTCGGCCCAGGCGGTGGCCACGCCGTACAGGTCGCCCCAGCCGGGCTGCTCGCCCGTCGCGGACAGGCCGTAACCGGGCAGGGTCGGCAGGACGAGATGGAAGGCGTCGGCGGGGTCGCCGCCGTGGGCGCGCGGGTCGGTCAGCGGGCCGATCACCTTGAGGAACTCGATCGGCGAGCTCGGCCAGCCGTGCGTCATGACCAGCGCCATCGCGTCCGGCTCGGGCGAGCGGACGTACAGGAAGTGGATGTCGCGACCGGCGATCGCGGTGACGTACTGCGGGATCTCGTTCAGCTCGGCCTCACGCGCCCGCCAGTCGAACCCGTCGGCCCAGTAGGCGGTGAGCTTCCGCAGATAGCCGAGCGGCACCCCTCTGCTCCAGCCGCTGTCCACCTCCCGGGGCCAGCGCGTGCGGTTCAGGCGCTCGCGCAGGTCGTCGAGGTCGGACTGGGGTACGGCGATGCGGAAAGGACGGATGTCGTGGCTCATGTCTGCGACGATAGGAGCAATAGCGGAAAGGTTCTTTCCGGGTTTGCGCAAAGGATCGGACCATGCTGGAAACCTCCGCACGACTGCTGCGCCTGCTGTCGCTGCTGCAGACGCACCGCGACTGGACCGGCCCGCAACTGGCCGAGCGCCTCGGCGTGACCGACCGGACCATACGCAACGACGTCGAGCGGCTGCGTACCCTCGGCTACCCGGTCGAGGCGACGCCCGGCGTGTCGGGCGGATACCGCCTGGGCGCAGGAGCGGCGCTGCCGCCGCTGCTGCTCGACGACGAGGAGGCGGTGGCCGTGGTGATCGGCCTGCGCACGGCCTCGGGCGTGGCCGGGATCGAGGAGTCCTCACAACGTGCGCTCACCAAGCTGGAGCGGGTGCTGCCCGCCAGGCTGCGGCACCGGGTGAGCACCCTGCAGGACTACACCGTGCCGATTCCCGCCCAGGGCCCCTCGGTCGCGGCCGACCTGCTCACCACCATCGCGGGAGCCGCTCGCGAACGCAGGCGGCTGCGCTTCGGCTACCGGGGACACGACGGCGGCGAGTCGGGCCGCGAGGTGGAGCCGCACCGCCTGGTGCACACGCGAGGCCGCTGGTACCTGGTGGCGTGGGACGTCTCCCGCTCGGCCTGGCGCACGTTCCGCGTCGACCGGATCGCCTCGCCCGACCCGGGAGGCGTCAGGTTCGAGCCGCGCGAGCCACCCGGCGGCGACGTGGCGGCCTACGTCGGTCAGGGCCTGGCCACCGCCACCTGGTCCTTCCGGGCCGAGGTCGTCGTGCACACCGATGCCGAGACGCTCGCCGCCAGGCTCCCGGCCGCCATCGTGATCGAACCGCTCGCCGACGACCGATGCCTGGCCCACGTCGGCGCCGACGACCCCCAGGCGCTCGCCCTGCAACTGGGCAGACTCGGCTTCGACTTCGACGCCGTGGGCCCGCCCGAACTCCTCGCCGGCCTGCGCGCCCTGGCCGCACGCTTCGGCCGCGCCACCCCCGCACCCTGACACCGGTGACACACGGCACTACAGCCGCCGCAGGCCGCCGCGCATGCTTGGCCCATGGGAACCGCACTGGAGATCAAGGCCGTGAGCAGGCGATACGGCGCGACCGTCGCGCTCGACGGCGTGGAGCTGAAGGTGGAGGAGGGCCAAGCGGTCGCCGTGCTCGGCCCCAACGGCGCGGGCAAGACGACCCTGCTGTCGATCGCGCTCGGCCTGCTGACCCCCGACGAGGGATCGGCACGGGTGTTCGGCCGCACCCCGGCCGAGGCCCTGCGCGGCGGCGACGTCGGGGCGCTGCTGCAGGACGCCGGGCTCCTGGAGGACGTACGGGTGGCCGAGCTGGTCAGGGCGGTCGCCGGAATGCACGGCCGTCCGATGCCGGTCGATCGAGCGATGCTGGCCGCCGGTGTGCACGAGCTGGCCGCACGGCCGATCGGACGGCTGTCGGGCGGGCAGCGCCAGCGAGTGCGGTTCGCGCTCGCCCTGGTCGGCGACCCCAGGCTGCTCGTGCTCGACGAGCCGACCGTCGGCCTCGACGTCGACAGCCGCAGGGCGCTGTGGCAGGTGGTCCGTGCCAGGGTCGCGCGGGGCCGTACCGTCGTGTTCGCCACCCACTACCTCACCGAGGCCGACGAGCACGCCGACCGGGTCGTCCTGCTGGCCGAAGGCAGGATCGTGGCCGACGGGCCGGTCGACGCGGTCAAGGCGCTGGTCGGCGGCACCGAGATCCGCTTCCGGAGCGACAGCGCGCGAACGCGGGCGCTCGAACGGCTGCCCGGCGTCGGCCGGGTGCGCGTCGAGGACGGCGTCGTCGCCCTGCGCACGGCCGACCCCGACGCCACCCTGCGCGCCCTGTTCGCGGCGTTCGGCGCGGCCGAGCTCAGGGACGTGCGCACGGCGGACGTCGATCTGGAGAGCGCCTTCGTCAGCCTCACCGGAGGCACGCGATGAGGTCGTACCTGGCTCTGGAGATGCGGCGCGGGTTCCGCAACCCGGCGGGGCTGGTCCTGCTGACCGGCTTCCCCGTGGCGCTGTACCTGCTGTGGACCAAGGTGCTCAATGTCGTGCCGCCGGAGCAGCACGGCGACTTCGCCTCGGCGATCATGGTGTCGATGGCCACCTACGGTGCGATGGGAGGGGCGCTGTTCATCGGGGGCGCCATCGCACTGGAGCGGGGCAAGGGCTGGTCGCGCCAGCTCGCGGTCACCCCGCTGCCCGCGCACGGCTACGTGGCGGCCAAGCTGCTCAGCGGTGCGAGCGCCGTACTGCCGAGCATCGTCGCCGTCCTGGCCGCGGGCGCCCTGCTGGCCGGGGTACGGCTGCCGCTGTGGACCTGGCCCGCTCTCGTCGTGCTCATCTGGCTCGGCGTCATGCCGTTCGCCGCGCTGGGCGTCGCCTTCGGCTACACGCTCAAGGGGCAGGCGGCCAACCTGGCCATGATGGCGCTCTACTTCGGCCTGTCGGTGCTCGGCGGGCTGTGGCTGCCGGTGCGGCTGATGCCCGCGGGCATGCGCACGCTGGCCGAGTACAGCCCGGCCTACCAGGCGGGGTCGCTCGGCTGGCGGGCGCTGGAGGGGCGGTGGCCGACGGGCACGTCGGTCGGGGTGCTGGCCGCCTGGACGCTGCTGTTCTCCGCGCTGGCCGTCTGGCGTTACCGTCGAGCTCTGTGAGCATGGGCATGGCGCCGAAGGACTTCGGCAGGGACCGCACCGCGGCTCGTGCCGGAGCCGTCGCATGGCTGCTGCTGGTCGGCTGGCCGCTGTGGGAGCTGCTGCGGTCCGGGCCCGGGATCGGCCGGGCGGTGGGGGCGGGCGCGGGGGTGGTGCTGTTCACCGTCTGCTGGCTGGTCGTCATGGCGAGCGTGTTCGGCGGCAGGCGGGCCCCGGGCGCGGCTGTGGCCGGGCTGCTCGCCGCCGCGCTCGGCCTGCTGCCCGTGCTCGGACCGCCGTGGGCCTACGTGTCGTTCGTCTTCGTCGTCAGCACGCTGGCCGTCGCCTTCGAGGGGGTCGTGTTCGCCGTGGCGGCGGCGCTGACCGCCGGGGTCGAGGGGCTCGCGCTGATCGCGTACGGGGTGGCGTTCGCGGGCGTGTGGTGGGTGCCGTTCGCGGGCGCCGCCCAGGCGGTCACGGTGGACAGCATCAAGCGGATGGGAGGGCTGGTGGCCAGGCTCGACGCGGCTCGCGCGGAGGTGGCACAGCTGGCGGTGGAGAACGAGCGGCTGCGCTTCGCCCGCGACCTGCACGACATCCTCGGCCGGACCCTCACCTCGATCACCGTCAGGAGCCAGCTCGCCGCCCGCCTGACCACCACCGACCCCGCCCGCGCGGCCCGCGAGATGACCGACATGGAACACCTGGCCCGCCAGGCCCTCGACGAGGTACGGCTGGCGGTCGCCGGCTATCGCGCGCCCGCCCTGTCGGAGGAGCTGGAGCGGGCGGCACGCGAGATGCGCCTGGCCGGCATCGAGCTGGAGGTCTCACCGGCCGAAGGCCCCGTCCCGGCCGCCGCCGAGACCCTCCTGGCCTGGGCCGTACGCGAGGCGGCGACCAACGTGCTGCGCCACAGCCGCGCCAGACGCTGCCGTATCGACCTGCGCGTGGACGAGCGGACGGCCAGCGTGGAGGTGCACGACGACGGCCCGCACACCGGTCGGCCCGAGCCCGCAGCGGAACGCAGGGGAGCCGGGCTGACCGGCCTGGCCGAACGGGTCGGCGAGGCGGGCGGCCTGCTGGAGGCCGGAAGAGCGGCGAGCGGCGGCTACCGGCTCTACGCCAGGGTCGCCCTGGGCGTGGCCTCGTGATCCGCGTGCTGATCGCCGACGACCAGGACCTGGTCAGGGGCGGCCTGGCCGCGCTGCTCGCCCTGGAGGCGGACGTCGAGGTGGTCGCCGAGGTCGGGCGTGGCGACGAGGTCGTCGCGGCCGTGCGCGAGCACGACCCCGACGTGGTGCTGCTCGACATCGAGATGCCCGGCCTGTCCGGGCTCGAGGTCGCCGCCCGGCTGCGCGACCGCAAGGTGATCATCGTGACGACCTTCGGCAGGCCCGGCTATCTCGACCGGGCGCTGGAGGCGGGCGTGGCCGGATTCGTGGTCAAGGACGCCCCCGTCGCCGAGCTGGTCTCGGCCGTGCGGCGGGTGCTGGCGGGGGAGCGGGTGCTCGACCCCAAGCTCGCCGCCGGCGCCCGCACCGTCGGCCCGAGCCCGCTGACCAGGCGTGAGGGCGAGGTGCTCGCCGCCGCCCGCGACGGCTCCACCGTGGCCGACATCGCCGCACGCCTCTTCCTCACCGAGGGCACCGTACGCAACTACCTGTCCTCGGCCATCGCCAAGACCGGCGCACGCAACCGCGCCGAGGCCGCCCACAGGGCCGAGTCGCGCGGCTGGCTGTGAGGTCTCATGCAGCGTCGTCCACCTCGGGCGACAGGGCCGTGCGGTTCTATGTGTCCTCGCGCAGCCCCAGCACGTAGGCGGCCGTGAGCGCGACCGAGCGGTCCTCGTCGTGGCTGAGCTCCTTGAGCGCGCCCAGGGCCGTGTCCCCGGGGATGTCGGCGAGCGCCTGGGCCACCCTGCGCCGCACCTGGACGTCGGCCGCGCCGCCCGCCAGGCGCTTGACCAGGGCGGCGGCGATCGTCTCGCCCGCGGAGGCACGGCCGGCCAGGGCGCTCAGCGTGTCGGCCGCGTCGACGTCGTTGGTGCCTTCGGCGACCATGGCGATCAGTGTGGGAACGGCCTCCGGCAGGCCGCGGGCCCCGAGCGCCAGGGCGGCGTAACCGCGTACCACGGCGTCGGGGCCGGTCAGGGCCTTGCGCAGGAGTGCGGTCGCCTCGTCGTCGGCGAGCTCGGCGATGGACTGCACGGCGCGTTTGCGTACCTCGGCCTTGGGTGAGGTCAGGCCCTTGGCCAGCACCGCGAGGCCGCCGCCTTCGCCCGCCTGGGCCAGCGCCCAGCGCAGGGCGCCCGCGACGTGCGGGTCGGACTCCCGCAGCGCCGCCTCGGCCAGCGCCTCCACCGGCACGGACGCGTCCTCGACCGACGACAGGGCGGCGCTCTGCCTCCTGGCGCCGTTCTTGGAGCCGAGCGCCTGCAGCAGGGCGACGATCTGCAGGACGTCCTGCCATCCGGCGGGCCCGGCGGCGTCGATGCGGCGCAGGCGCGTCAGCAGCTCCATCTCGTCCGCGATGCGCTCACGCGTCTGGCGGATGAGGTCGTCGACCAGTTCCGATGGCGTGAAGCCGGGATCGTCGAACACCCGCCCGACCTCACGCAGCGACAGGCCGAGCGAGCGCAGGCTCTCGATATGGAAGATGCGCCGGATGTCCTCGCCTGAGTACTCCCGGTAGCCCGCCTCGCTGCGCCCGGTCGGCCGTACCAGGCCCAGCGACTCGTAGTGCCTGAGCATCCGGGCGCTGACGCCCGAGTGCCTGGCCACATCGCCGATCAGCACCGCCTCACCCGGGCCCGCCTCCTTCGCCGAGCGCCACGGCGCGCTTGGCCTCCTCGATCGCGAACTCGAACCCGGCGTCGGGGTCGAGCAGCAGCCGCTCGGTCGCGAGGGCGTGCGCGCGTACCTTCGGGTCGGTGTGCGTGCTCGCGTCGCGAAGCGTCGGCACGATCACGTCGCCGAGGCCGATCATCGCCCTGCTCAGGCTCAGCTGCGTCTGCCGCGAGCCGCGCCCGAGCTGCGTGGCCAGCATGACGGCCAGCCCGGCGCGCTCCTCCTCCGGCGCCATGGCGACCCCCGCACGCCAGGCCGCCCGCGCCACCTCCTCGTCGGCGTCCGACACCAGCGCCTGCGTGATCACCGGCCACGCCCGGACGTCGCCGAGCTTCGACAGCGTGTGCAGCGCCTGGCTGCGGGCCTGCGAACGCGTGGAGCCCACCTCCCGTACCAGCAGCGGCACGGTCAGGTCGGCCGGGTGGCGGGTCAGCGCCCACGTGAGCATGTCGCGTACGAAGAACTCCGGCTCGACGGCCGAGCGCTCGACGAGCGCGGCGACGTAGCCCGGGTCCGGGGTCGTGCCCACTCCCATCGCCGCCCGCAGCCGCACCGACGAACTGTCGTCCTCCAGCGCCAGCAGAGCCTTACGTGTGTCCGTCGTCTGTTCGGTCGTCGTCTGTTCGGTCCTGGTCATGGTGACCACCTCCTCCCCATCAGTGAACAGCTTGACACTGTGACAAGGTCAAGCTGTGGCTCCGGGTGCCTCGAACGTGGGCCGCCCCTTCACCTGCCGTACGCCTGCCGCTCCTCGGGTGCTCATCCGGGCGACCTATCGTCCGGATGCCCCCCAGGCCGGCAGCAAGGAGCAGGCGTATGTTCCGAGGCAGAAGCATCAGCGCCATCGTGGCGGCGACCGTCGTGTTCGCCGCGGTCACCCTGGCCCAACCACCGGCCAGCGCGGCCACGGCCACCTTCCAGCCCGTGGCCGACACCTATGTGGACAACAGCAGCACAGGCACCAACTACGGCTCCTCGAGTCAGCTCGGCGTGGACAACTCGCCGGTCAAGCGCACGTTCCTGCGCTTCGACGTCACCGGGATCACGTCGGCGATCACCTCGGTCAAGCTGCGCGTGCACACCGACTCCGTCAGCGGCGCCGAGAGCGACAACGGCGGCCTGTTCAGGGCGGTCAGCAGCACCTCCTGGTCCGAGAGCGCCACCACGTGGAACAACCAGCCCGCCGTCGACGGCGTCACACTGGGCTCGCTCGGCTCGGTCGCGGCCAACACCTGGTACGAGCTCGACGTGACCTCCTATGTGAGCGGCAACGGCCTGTACTCCATCGGCGCCACCTCCACCAGCGGCAACGGCGCCGACTACGACTCGCGCGAGAGCGGCGCCACGACCGCGCCGCAGCTCGTCGTCACCTACGGCGTCACGCCCACCCCGACGCCCACGCCCACGGTCACGCCGCCCGCGGGTGACGTGCTGGTCGGCGCGGGCGACATCTCCAACTCCGGCTCGGGCGACTCGGCGACGGCCGCCCTGCTCGACGCCATCCCCGGCACCGTCTTCACCCTCGGCGACAACGTCTACGACAACGGCACGGCCTCGGAGTTCTCGACGTACTACAACCCGACCTGGGGCCGGCACAAGGCGCGTACCCGGCCGGTCGCGGGCAACCACGAGTACAACACCTCGGGCGCGAGCGGCTACTACGGCTACTTCGGCGCGGCGGCCGGCGACCCGGCCAAGGGGTACTACTCCTACGACATCGGCTCGAACTGGCACGTCGTCGTGCTGAACTCCAACTGCTCGGCCGTGGGCGGCTGCGGGAGCAGCTCGGCGCAGGTCACCTGGCTGCGCGCCGACCTGGCCGCCAGCAGCAGGCCATGCACGGTGGCCATGTGGCACCACCCGCGCTACACCTCCGGCTCCAACCACGCGCCCAACAGCTCGGTCGCACCGTTCGTCCAGGCGCTGTACGACGCCGACGCCGATCTGATCCTCACCGGGCACAACCACCAGTACGAACGGTTCGCCCCGATCAATCCCAGCAACCAGCTCGACACCACCCGCGGCATCAGGCACTTCGTCGTCGGCTCCGGCGGCGCCAGCCACTACGGCTTCGGCACCGTCCTTGCCAACAGCGAGGTACGCAACAGCACCACCTACGGCGTGCTGAAGCTGACGCTCGGGGCGAGCGCCTACACCTGGCAGTTCGTGCCCCAGGCGGGGATGACGTTCACCGACTCCGGCACCACCGCCTGTCACTGACGCGCGTGAGCTCCCTGTCCCCGCGCCTGCGCGTGCTCCTCACCGTGGTGGTCGTGCTGCTGCTGGGCGGCGCGGCCACCGGGTACACGCTGTCCCGAAGGCAGCCGCCGCCGCCCGCGCCGGCGACCGGTGTGGTCGAGGGCCCGGCGATGACCGTGCTCACCAACGGCCTGCTGTCCACCGTGGCCCGCTCCGACCCGGGCGGGCCGCGCGAGATCACCGAGGTGTCCTGCGACCGCGTCTACGCGGCGGCCACGACGGTCGCCTGCCTCAAGCCGGTCGCCGCGTTCGCCTCGACCAGCCTGGTCGTGCTCGACGAACGGCTGCGCGAGCGCAGGCGCGTGCCGCTGACCGGGTTCCCGAACCGGCTGCGCGTCTCGGCCGACGGGCGCATGGTCGCCTGGACGGTGTTCGTCGACGGGCACTCCTACGCCACGAGCGGCTTCTCCACCCAGACCGGCGTGCTCGACACCGTCAAAGGCACGCTGGTCCGCTCGCTGGAGGACTTCACGATCACCAGGTACGGCCGGCCGTACCGGAGCCTGGACGTGAACTTCTGGGGGGTCACCTTCACCGCCGACGACAACCGTTTCTATGCCACCATGGCGACGGCCGGGCGCCGCCACCTGGTCGAGGGCGACTTCGCAGCCAGGACCGTCCGCACGCTGCGCGAGAATGTGGAATGTCCCTCGTTGTCGCCCGACGGCTCCCGCATCGCCTACAAGTCGGCCGTCGGCGGCGATCCCGCCAGGGGATGGCGCCTTTCGGTGCTCGACCTGGCCACCGGGCACGTGACGGCGACGGCCGAGACGCGCAGCGTCGACGACCAGGCGGTCTGGCTGGACGGGCGCACGCTCGCCTACGCGCTGCAGACCTCCGACGGCACCAACAACACCTGGACGGTGCCCGCCGACGGGTCGGGCGCGCCGCGCCTGCTCATCAGCGGGGCCAACTCCGCCTCACCCGCCCGTCTCTGACCCCTCGTCCACGGCCCAGCCGCCATAGCCGGGCGCGGTGAACCTGCCGCCCTGGTACGGCTCGGCGAAGGCCCCGAGCCCGGCCGCGTGGTCCTCGGCGTCGTCCTGCGGGGCGTAGCCGATCAGCTGCGCGGCCGGGCTCTGCCGCCACCACGACCGGGTGTTGCGCGAGACGCCGTAGATCCGCACGTGGCCGAGCCCCGAAGGCGCGGTCAGGCAGGCCTCGTACAGCCGGGCGGCGTCCTGGTGGCTCAGCCAGGTGTGCAGGTGGCGCGGCTCGGCGGGCCTCTCCTCGAACGACCCCACCCGTACCGAGATCACCTCAAGCCCGAACCGGTCGGCGTACATGGCGGCGAGCGCCTCGCCGAAGGCCTTGGTCGCCCCGTACAGCCCGTCGGGCCTGACCGCCTCCTCGCCGTCGAGCGCGGCGCCCGCCGGGTGGAGCCCGGTGATGCGGTTGGAGCTGGTGCTGACCACCCGCCGCACCCCTTCGAGCCGGCACGCCTCGAACACGTGGTAGGCCCCTTCCAGGTTGGGCCCCTTGAGCACCTCGAAGCTCGCCTCGTCGGCCACCCCGCCCAGGTGCACCACGGCGTCCATCCCGCGCACGGCCTGCCTGACCTGCCCGAGATCGGTGAGATCGGCCCGGACGAACTCCTCGTTCGCCCCCAGCCCGCCGACCTCCCGCACATCCGACAACCGCACCCGCGCGACCCGGCCCAGCAGCGACCGGCGCAACACCGACCCGATGTTCCCCGCGGCCCCGGTGACCAGCACACGAGCGGGCAACTCCAATGATCCCGTCATGAACCCAGCAACCTATCGCACCCTGCCGGGCGGGGCTTTGGTCCCTAGGATGAACGTGTACTCGACCACTAGCCGGGGGCCGTTCTCAGGAGCCGAGGTTGATCGAGAAGCGCTACCAGGTGTTCATCAGCTCGACCCGCAGGGATCTCGCCGACGAACGCAGAGCGGTCGCCGACGCCCTTCTGGAGAACGACTACATCCCCATCGGCATGGAGCAGTTCTCCGCCGCGAGCAGGGGCGGCTGGGAGCTGATCAAACGCTTCATCGACGAATGCGACTACTACGTCGTCATCGTCGCGGCCGCCTACGGCTCCATGCTCGACAACGGCGTGAGCTACACCGAGAGTGAGTACGACTACGCCCTGGGTCGGGGAAAGCCGGTGCTCGCCTTCCTGGCCGAGAACATCGGCAGGCGTCCGGCCGACCAGCACGAGAGCGATCCGGTGCTCCGGCAGAAGGTCCTCGACTTCCGGGCGAAGATCGAGAAGGACCTGCTCCGCGGCGGCTGGAACACCGCGGAGGAGCTCGCCCGCAAAGTCGTCGCAAGCCTGCGCAAGGAGGTGCGGGACTACCCCGATCGGCCCGGCTGGATCCGCAGCGACTCCGACGTGGTCTCGTCGAGGAGCGACATCACCCAGGTACTCAGGCCCGCGGAACGACTGGGCATCAGGCAGATCAAGGTGGACGGCATCGCGGGCGAGCTGATGACCGATCCGATCAGGAACGCCGAGACCGTCCGGGTGATGTCCACCAGCGGCGTCAGGCTGTTCGAGATCTACAAGCACGCTTTCGTCGAGATGCTGGCACGCGGCGGCGAGCTGCGCGTCCTGGTGCCTGAACCCGAGGGTCAGTTCCTGCGCGACGTCGAGGCCAGCGAGTCGGAGGACGTGGCGCGCGGTGAGTCGATCTCCAACGAGATCCGGCTGGTACGCACCCGCACGACCGAGGCGCTGGCGGACGCGCGGCGTCGTATGCAGCTGACCGGCAGGACCAGGCTCGGCCGCGTCTTCATCGGGCATTTCGGTACCCACCTGCGCTCGACCATGGTGCTGTGCGACAGGACGTGGGGCTGGGTCACCCTCACCCTGCCTCCGGCCCGCGCCTCGGAGACCCCGTCGCTCGAACTCAGGAACTGCGACGACCTCCCGCTCCTGCAGACCTGCGTCCGACATTTCGACCGAACCTGGATGATCGCCCAGGAGAGTGGGCAGGTTCATCCCGTCAGCCTGCCTCCCCCTCGCACCCATCCGGTCGAGCTGCCTCCACGTTAGGAAACCGCGCCATGCCCGCTGGACGAGAGACGACCGAGGCCGAGCGGGCCTGGAACGCCAGATACGACCACGCCGCCGCGTTCATGGCGGGTCGCCGGGCGATCGGGCGGGTGCTCATAGAGGTGGCGGCCCAGCACCCGCTGGAGGCCGACGGCTCACCCGGCGAGGAGTTCGCCACCAGGCTGGAGCGTGGCGCCGAGCTGTATGGGCACTACGCCGGGCGCGGCCTGGAGGTGGAGATCTATGTGCCCGGCAGCAGGCACATGCACGACGGGCGCGCCGATCCCGTCAGCCTGAGCGAAGCGGGAACGGCCTTCCTCCTGGCGGCGGGGGTGCCGGGCGGTGTGCTGCACGGCGAGGACCTGAACCTGCGCTACAAAGGCGACCAGGGCGTCTACGGCTCGGCGGACGAGTGCTTCGTCACGGCCTCCTACTTCAAGGACGGGCCATTCGGCCATCTGGCCTGCGTGCTGTCGCCGATGCAGCTGGCCAGGAAGATGGTGCACTACCTGGAGTTCGGCGTGCTGCCGCTCGCCTTCACCGCGCCCACCGAGACGCCCTTCCACCACTTCGTCTACGAGATGCTCGTCGCCGTGCCCCACGCCATCCACGACGACAGCAGCCTGCAGGCGCCCGACTCGACCGAGGCCGTACGGCTTCGCCGGGCGCGACGGCCGCCTAGTACCCGACCGTGAAGTGCTGTTCGCCTCGGGGGTTCTCCAGTTCGTCCAGGATGGCGATCGACAGGTCCTCGGCCGTGATGTGGGAGCGGCCGTCCTGGTCGAGCAGCAGGGTGGTGGTGCCTCGGCGGTAGGAGCCGGTGCGGGGGCCGGGGGCGAGGAGGGCGGGTGGGCTGAGGTAGGTCCAGGCGCCGGGGTGGGCCTGGCAGGTCCGCAGCTGGGCGAGGCTGGCGGCGGCGATGGGGCGGATGTCGGCGGGGACGTAGGCGGGGGAGTCGAGGACGAGCAGGTCCGGCCGGCCGGGCACGGTCAGGGGGGAGGCGCCGCCGACGACGAGCAGCCGGGCTCCGGCCGAGGTCGTCGCGTGCAGCAGGGAGGTCGTGGTGGTGGTGACGTCGTGCTCGCGCCCGGCGGCCGGGCGGGTGGCGGCGACGACCGCCTCGGCGCCTGCCAGCAGCCCGGCCAGATGAGCGGTGTCGTCGGCGTCGCCCCGTACGGCGATCACCGGGGCGGGCAGGGAGGCAGGACGCGGCCCGCGGTGCACGGCGACGACGTCGTGGCCTCTGGACACGGCTTCGGCCACGACACGGGAGCCGACCATGCCGGCGGCTCCGACAACGGCGATCTTCATCGAGAAATCCTTTCGGGAGAACGTGCGGGAAGCTGACTGGCGACGATCGCGGCCAGGGCGAGCGCGAACCCGGCCAGCTGCTGCGGCCCGAGCGTCTGGCCGAGCAGTACGGCGCCCAGAACGGCCGCGACCAGCGGCGACAGCAGGGTGAGCACCGCGACGGAGGCGACGGGCAGCGTGGAGAGCCCGCGGAACCACAGGGCGTAGGCGACCAGCCCGCCGACCAGCCCCAGCCACAGATAGCCGAGCACGGCGCCCGAGTCGATCGAGGCGGGCACCCCCTCGAACGCGAAGGTGATCGGCACCAGGAACAGCCCTCCGGCCGTGAGCTGCCACCCGGCGAACGCGGTCGCGCCGACGCCTTCGGGCCGCCCCCACCGCTTGGTGAGCGTCACGCCGAGCGCCATGGTGACCGCGCCGCCGAGCCCGGCGACGACCCCGGCGGCGTCCAGCGAGGCCTCGGGCCCGATCACGACCAGCCCGACGCCCGCGACCCCGGCCACCCCCCACGCCAGCTGCCGCAGCGACGGGCTCTGCCCGAGCACCACGACGGCGAGTACGGCGACGACGAGCGGCTGGGCGGCGGCCAGGGTCGCGGCGACGCCGCCGGGCAGCCGTTCGGCCGCGTAGAACAGCAGGGGCAGCAGCAGCCCGATGTTCAGCACGCCGAGCACCGCCGCCTTGCCCCACCAGGCGCCGCGCGGCAGTGTCCGGGTCAGCGCGAGTGCGATCAGCCCGGCGGGCAGCGCCCGCAGCAGCCCGGCGAACAGTGGATGGCCAGGCGGCAGCAGTTCGGTGGTGACGACGTAGGTCGTGCCCCAGGTCAGAGGGGCGATGGCGGTCAGCGCGACACGCGGCAGAGCGCCCAGGCCCGTGGCGGGAACAGGGGGACTTGTCATGCCGGAAGTCTCGCCGCCGGACAATCAATGAGTCCAACACATGTTTGTCAGCGCATCGATCGTGATAGACGATAGATAGATGGAACTCCAGCAGATGCGCTACGTCGTGGCCGTCGCCGAGACCAACAGCTTCACCCGGGCGGCCGAGCGCTGCCTGGTCGTGCAGTCGGCGCTCAGCCACCAGATCGCCCGCCTGGAGCGCGAGCTCGGCGCCAGGCTGTTCGAGCGCACCAGCCGAAGGGTACGGCTGACGCCCGCCGGTGAGGCGTTCCTGCCCGCAGCGCGCCAGTGCCTCGACGCAGCCGAACGGGCGACGGCCGAGGTGGCGGCGGCCGTGGGGGAGGTGCGCGGCAGGCTGGCCGTCGGCCTGATCCCCACCGTCGCGGCCGTCGACGTGCCCATCGCCCTGCGCGACTTCCGCAGGCGCTTCCCACACGTACGCATCGGCCTGCGGGTGGGCGCGAGCGAGGACCTCGTCGAGCAGGTCGTCCAGGGCTCGCTCGACGTGGCCTTCCTCGGCATGCCGACCACCGTGCGCCCGCACGGCGTGGCCGTACGTGAGCTGGCACGCGACCGGCTCGTCGCCGTGCTCCCGCCGGACCACCCGCTGGCCGCGGAGGCGTCGGTCGACCTGCGTACCCTGGCCCGCGAGGTGTTCGTCGACCTGCCCGCGGGCACGGCCGGGCGCGTCCAGTCCGACCAGGCGTTCGCCGCCGCCGGGCTGGTGCGCGACGTGGCGTTCGAGGTGACGACGGCGGACTTCATCGACAGGCTCGTCGGGCCGGGACTCGCCGTCGCGATGTTGCCCGCCGCCTACGCGCCACGGCTCAGCGGTGTGGTCACGGTCGCGGTGTCCGACGCGCCGGCCCGCGTCGAGTACGCCGTGTGGAGCCGCTTCGCCCCCACACCCGCCGCCTGCGCCTTCCTCGGCGTGCTCGGCCTGGTCGAAACCGAGGCCGAGGCCTAGTGCGCCTCCCGCTCGGCCGCTTCCGCGATCCGCTTGACGGCGGCCAGGCGCCGGTCCCAGTCGGCCGCGAGCGCCGCCATCCACCGCGCCGTGGCATCCAGCGCGGCCGGCCGTACGGCATAGCGGACCTCGCGGCCCACCCTGGCGCCGACCACCAGCCCGGCGGCGTCCAGGACGGTCAGGTGTTTGACCACCGCCTGCCGTGAGACGGGCAGCTGGGCGGCGAGCGTGGTCGCCGTGGCCTCGCCACGGGCGGCGAGCAGGTCGAGCAGCTGCCGTCTCGTCGGGTCGGCCAGGGCGACCAGGACTTCGTCGACCGTCACACGGAGGGCTTCTCGGCGCGGACCTTGAAGCCGCCGAGGACCTCGGGCCAGCCGCCGGTGTTGTCCTTCAGCGCCTGGGCGCGCAGCTCCTGCGACCCGGCCAGCGAGGCGAAGCCGCTCTCGACGACGCGCAGCCGCGTGCCGCCCTCCTCCGGCGTCAGCGTGAACTCCACCAGCGTGCTGTTGTCCTCGCTCACCTCCTGGCCGGGGAAGGCGCTGGCCCAGCGGTAGGCGATGTAGGTCGGCGGGTCGACCTTCTCCACGCGCACGGGGAACTCGCCGTACTGGGCGTTGCTGGCCACCAGCGACTCGCCCTCCTTGGCCACGACGCCGCTCACGGTGCCTTCGTCGGCCACCCAGAAGCCGGGCTCGGTCACCAGCGACCACACCCGCTCAAGGGAGGCGTCGATCAGGGTGTCGCGCTCGATGCGGTCCTCGCTCATGAGGTACTCCTTCGACTCGGATACGTCGGTCTATGTGCAACTCCACAGTTGCACATAGGGCACCCGACATGCAACCTCAGGGTTGCGCGAGCGCCGCCCGACGGGTGCGTTCGCGCAGGTCGTCACGGTCGACGGCGGCCAGCGCCAGCGCGCGCGGCACGGTGCCGTGCTCGGCCTCCAGGATGCCGAACAGCAGATGCGCGGCCCGCATGTCGCGCTTGCGCGCACCGAGTGCGATGCCGCGCTCGATGGCCAGCTTGGCGCTCGCCCCGAGCTGGGGCCGCCGCTCGGGATCGCCGGTCGCGGCGGGGAAGGCGTAGGCGGCTCGCGACACGCCCGCCACGCCGAGACTCCGGTCGAACTCGCGCTCAAGGGCCTCGCGTATCGCCTCGCCGTCAAGCCCGGCCGAGGCCAGCAGCGGCTGGGCCGTGCCGTCCGGCTCGGCGGCCACGCCCAGCAGCATGTGGTACGCCTCGATCGTGGCCGAGCCGTCCTTCAGCGCCTCGGCGCGGCCGCGCTCCAGGATCGCGTGCAGGTAGATGTCGAATGCGGCGGGCATCGCTCAGCGCCTCCTCAGCGTGACGCCTGCGGCGATGAGCCGTTTGGCGTGCTTCTTGTGGACCGCCTGACGGGTGACCCCGAGCGCCTCGGCGACCTGCGGCCAGCTCCAGCCCTCACGCATGGCCTGCTCGACGACGGCGTCCTCCAGCTGGTCGGCCAGGCGCCGCAGCGCCACCACGGCCGCGAGCCCGTCGGCGGGTTGCGAGGAGGCGGGATTCTCAACAGCGGACATGCAAGCAACTCTAGTTGACTAATCGCCGCCTGGCGAACCTCACTCACTGTACGCAATTGCGCACGCCGTACTCTAGACTGGTGGCGACAACAGAGAGGAGACCTGCCATGTCCACCGGCGACCAGCCCATTCCCTCGGTGTGGGCCCGGCCCGCCCGCAAGAAGGAGCAGCCCGCGCTGAGCCGCGAGCGCATCGTCGCCGTCGCCGTCGAGCTGCTCGACGCCCACGGGATCGACGCGCTCAGCATGCGCGGCCTCGGCACCAGGCTCGGCGCGGGCGCCACCTCCCTGTATCGCCATGTCGCCAGCAAGGACGAGCTGATCGAACTCGTGGTCGACGAGGTGTACGGCGAGCTGGTCGTGCCCGAGGACGTGCGGGCCGACCAGTGGCGTGAGGCGGTGAGCGCGTGCGCGCTGAGCCTGCGCGCGATGGTGCTGCGCCATCCCTGGGTGGCCTCGGTGCTCGGACAGGTGGGCCTGGCCGAGCTCGGCCCCAATCTGATGCGCCAGAGCGAGCGCATGCTGGCGGTGTTCACGGTGGCGGGCTTCCCGCCGGGGGAGGCGGCCCAGGCGATGAACACCCTCATCGCCTACGTCATCGGCATGACCACCAGCGAGGCCGCCTATCTGTCGATGCTGGCCCGCAGCGGCAAGAGCGAGGCCGACTGGGCCGACAGCCTGCGCGCCACGGCCGAGCGGGCGTTGCGGGAGCACCCCATGCTGCGCGAGGGCCATGCCGCCCTGCAGGAGGGCGACCTGCGCGGCGCCCGCGAGAGCGGCTTCCACTACGGCGTCGAGCGCATCCTCGACGGCCTGGAGACCAGGCGGCCCACCGCCTGAGCCCTCAGGTCAGGGCGGCGAGCAGCTTGGCCAGCCTGGCCGCGCGCACCGCGGGCGTACGCGACTTGAGCAGGGGCAGGACGGCGAGGTAGCGGCCGGTCCTGTCCATCGCCTCGAAGCGGGCCCGCGCCGCCTCGTCGGCGTCGAGCGCGGCCTGCAGATCGGGCGGCACGACCGCGTTGCGCTGGGAGGCGTAGGCCGTCTCCCACCGGCCGTCGGCCTTGGCCGCCGCGACCTCGGCCAGCCCCGCCGGGCGCATGCGACCCGCCGCCTCCAGCGCCTCGACCCGCTCGACGTTGATCAGCGACCAGGAGCCCTTGGGGCGGCGCCTGGAGTACTTCTGCAGGTAGTGGTGCTCGTCGTAGGTACGGCGCAGGCTGTCGATCCAGCCGTGGCACAGCGCCACCTCAAGGGCCTGGACCACGGTGATCGTGGGCCTGGGCGCCCCCTTCTTGGAGATCTTCAGCCAGGCCCCTTCGGGCTCGTCGTGATGCTCGCCCAGCCAGTCCTCCCACTGGGCGACGTCGTCGAAGACGAGGATCGCGTCCTGCCGCGGCGGCGTCGTCACCGGCTCGCCTTGAGGATCGTCAGGTAGTGCTCGTTGTACATGACGCCGAGCACGTTGCCGAACGGATCGACGACCGACGCGGTGACGAACCCCTCGCCCCTCCTGGTGACCGGCTCGTGCGGCGTCGCCCCCAGCTCGACCAGGCGGGCGACGGCGGCCTCGATGTCGTCGACGTGCCAGTAGGCGATGGAGCCGCCCGGCGTCAGGGCGTGTCCCGGCGGGGCGAACGCACTGTCGATGAGGCCGAACTCGTGCTGGTAGTCGCCGATGCGGTACTCCAGGTAGGCGGGCCTGCCGGACGGGCCGGGGACGCTGAAGTACGGCTCGACGCCGAACAACTCGGTGTACCAGGTGGCGGCGAGGTCGAGGTCGGGGGCGTAGAAGCTGGTGGTGGACAGGCCACGCAACATGGTGGTGCTCCGTTCGTTCGTCCTGCGGTGCGGTGTGAGACAAACGGTATGAGCCATTGAGGAAGCTCCGGTTCCTCAATGCAAGTGCATGCCATCGGCCGTCATCCAAAAGTGGGCGTACGCCGAAATACGGGGTGTTCCCTCCATCAAGGAAAGGTGCATCGTGTCGGATACGATCACAAAAGACCCGGCCCCGGTGGCGCTGACCACCGAAGAGGCCAACGAGCTCGTCGCCTGGGTCAGGGCGGACGAGCAGAGGGCGTGGGAGTACGCCGCCTCCCTCGACCGCGACCCCCGCCTGGTCGTCGCCCGCCTGTTCCGGCTGGAGCCGGCCCAGCGTGCCGGCCTGTCGCGCGTGGGCCTGGAACGTGCCAGGAGCACCTTCGCCCCCGTGGCCAGGGCCCTGCGCGAGGGCGACGACATCACGGTCACCGTACGCAAGGTGGCACAGGTGGCCGCGTTCACCTGCTCCTTCAGCGCCAGCGTCGAGTCCTCGGGTGGCAAGACGTCGGTCCGCATCGAGGCGTCCGTCGGCTGACCTGCGACCGGCCGACGGCTCGCCGTCGGAGACGGGGGCGGCGCTTTGCCCCACCATCGGCATGGTGGTGGGGCAAAGCGCCCGGCGTCAGGCTCAGGCTCTGCGCGAGATGACCATGATGTAGGCGCAGGGGGCGTCCGTCCGGTTGGCGAAGCCGTGGTCGGCGTCGGCCTGGAAGAACAGGGAGTCGCCCGCGTCCAGCGTCTCGCTGATGCCGCCGATCGCGACCGTGAGCGTGCCGTCGAGCACCACGAGCTGCTTCTCCGTACCCGGCGGATAGGCGGGCAGCAACCCGGTGGAGACCCGGGCGGGCAGGTGGTGGGCGATCATCTCCGATCCGCCCGCACCCGGGGCCGCCGACACGATGTGCCGCTCGAAGCCGGTCTCCGGGTCGCGGAAGACGGGACGGTCCTTCCTGCGCATGACGATGGCCACACCGGGCGCGGCGGCGGCAGGCGCTCCGACCAGGTCGGAGAGGGACGCGCCGAGCGCATGGGCGATCTTGGACGCGACGCCGATCGTCGGGCTCTTCTCGCCTCGTTCGACCTTGGACAGCATCGCCCGGCTGACCGCCGACCGCACCGACAGCTGCTCCAGCGTCAGGCCGGCCTCCTCGCGGCGGCGCCGCACATTGGCGCCGAACGCTCCGGCCAGGTCGTCACCGTGCTGTGGTTCGGCCACCGTGCTCCTCGATCGTGTGGGTACCTCGCTGCGCTGGGCACAGTGTACGGTTTCTTCTAAAGGAGATTCGGTCTCCTATTGAAGACACGCGATCCGGTGGAGGTTCCCATGCGTTTGGTCTCCGGTGGCAGGCACCATGCCATCTTCGAATTCGGCGATCTTCAGGTGATCTCGTTGCGGGACGGGTACATCGACATGCCCGTCACACGGCTGCGCGACGAGGACGGGTGCGCGCTCGCCGAACTGCCCGCCGCCGTGCCGCTGGCGGGCGAGAACCTGCGGCTTTCGGTCAACGCCTTCTACGTCACCGACGGCGCCCGTTCACTTCTCATCGACACCGGCGCGTCCGACGCCTGGCACGACCCCACGATGGGACTGCTCAACGACGCGCTGGAGGAGGCGGGCGTCGACCGAGGGCAGATCACCGATGTGGCCATCACACACCGGCACGAGGACCACGTGAGCGGCCTGATCGCACCGGGCGGGTCCGAGGCGTTCGCCGGGCTTGAGCGCGTGTGGATCGGCGCGGGCGACGCCTCGGTGTTCACCGGCCGCCTCGCACCGGTCCGCGACCGCGTCGTGCCCGTGTCGCAGGAGGTCGCGATCAACGCCTGGACGACCGCGATCCCGACCCCCGGCCACACACCCGGCCACACCGTCTACGACGTCAGCGGCTCCGCAGGCCACCTTCTCGTCTGGGGCGACACCGTCCACGTGCCCACCCTGCAGTTCGAGCGGCCCGACATCACCTGGGAACTCGACGGCGACCAGCCCCAGGCCCGCGCCGCCCGCGCCGCCCTCCTGCGCCGCCTGACCCGGCCCGCCCACTACGTGGCGGGCGCCCACCTCGACTCACCCGGCATCGCCCGCGTCTCCGCCTCGGGCGAGGGGTACGCGTTGGAGTACATCAGGCCGGAAGGTCGTCCGCATGGGGGCGCGGAGCCATCGCCTCGATCTCCGCGCACAGGTGGGTGATCGTGCGGTGGCAGGCGGCGGGGTCGGTGTCGGCGAAGGCGGAGGCCTGCCACAGGCCGTTGTCGAGGAAGCGGCGGGCATGGTCGGTGCCGAGGCGCTCGTCGAGGTGGAGCAAGGCGCCGATCGCGGTGTCCTGGTCGAACCGGCAGTCGGTCAGGGGCAGATAGTGCTCCAGGTAGCGGGCGAGCACGGCGGCGTCCTCGTGGCGGCCGAATCGCGCGAGGGCGATGCAGTACCCGCCGCCCGCGTAGGGCCCGGCGCTCTCCAGCAGCAGCTCGCTCAGGGCCTGGCGATAGCGCATGCGCCGGTCGATGGCGATCAGCCAGGCCGCGGCCAGCGACGGCCGCCACCCGCAGGCCAGCAACCGGTCGAGATCGGCGTCGCTGATCTTCCGCGCGTCGCGGACCATGGCGCGCCTGAACCGGCCGTTCCAGGTCTCGACCTGGTCGCCCATCAGGCGGACATACCGGGGCAGGCCCCACGTCCAGCCCATGACGTAACGCCGGAGCAGCAGGGCATTGGCGAGGGCGAGATCGGGGACGGGGCGCGTATTGGTGCCGAAGACGTGACGCAGGAGCTCGTCGTGCTCGCGGTCGGAGCTGTCATCCGGCTCGGCCATGTCACCTGTCCTTCGTCGTGCGCCGGTGGTGATGCCGCGACCCTACGCCGGGAAGGGAACCGGCGCTCCCCGAATACCCCTCCGCGTGGCCCGCGCCGTACAGTCGCCCCATGGGCGGGGTGGTCACGATCAGGGAGGCCGTGCGCGGCGACGGTGGTGTGCTGGGGGAGATCCACGCGCTCTCCTGGGGGCGCTCGCACGGTCCGCTGTGTGCGCCGGGCGTCGCCGCCGCCGGGGTCGAGGAGCGGCGCGGCAGATGGCACGACCTGCCGGACGAGGACGGCGTCACACTTCTGCTGGCGTTCCTGGACGAGCGTCCGGGCGCTTTCGTGCGGTTCGGGCCCTCTGCCTCGCGGGCGGGGCTCGCGGAGATCCACACGCTGTTCGCCCATCCGGACGTGTGGGGCAGCGGCCTGGCGGCGGCGCTGCTGGCCGAGGCCTTGGGTCGGGTGCGTGCGGCGGGGCACGACGGGGTGCACCTGTGGACGCTGCGGGACTCGCCCCAGGCCAGGCGTTTCTATGCCAAGCACGGCTTCGCCGCGACCGGCAGGCAGCACGCGCACGACTTCGGCGAGGGCCCCGCGCTGGCGCTCGTCGAGCTTGAGCTCACCGGGTGAGGGCGGCATGGGCTGGTGGCACGTCAATGCCGACACCCTCGCGCGCAGCAGGTTCGTGATCTCGCCGCTGGCCGAGACCACCGCCAGGCTGATGGCGCTGAACACCGCCAGGGCCGAGCACCCGGCCGATCGCCTCTGGCTCGAACGCCACCTGCCCGCCTACCGCGCCGTGCTGGCCGCCGACCCCGGGGCCGCCCTGCTGGTACGGCTGGCCTTCGGGCGCAGGTGGGTGGCCGACTTCATCACGCCGACGCCGCCGGGTTCCGGCGATGCGGACTTCGAGCGGGAGATCGCCGTCGTACGCGCCACCTCCGCCGAGCGGGCCCGCGCCGATCTCGAGGTCGCCTCCCGTGCGCCGCTGCCCGAGTCGATGCTGCGCGAGGACCTGCCCGGCCTGGCCGCCGACCTGCTCACCTGGGTCTGGCAGGAGTGCGTGCAGCCGTACTGGCCGCGTACCCGGCGGGTGGCCGAGGCCGACATCCTCGCGCGTACCTCGCGGATGGCCGGGCACGGGTGGGCCGGGGCGCTCGACGGCATGCGCTCGGGCGTGCGCTGGCTGGGGGAGAACCGGCTGCAGATCAACACCCACGACTACCCGCCGAAGGCGCTGGCCGGGGCCGAATTGATGTTCGTACCGGTCACGGGCGGGCACGGCTGGGCGTCGTGGGACGGCACCGGCCGCTACGCGCTCACCTATCCGTGCTCGGGCGCGCTGGCCGCCTCCGACCTGGCCGAGGCCGCGCCGCTCGCCCTGGCCAGGCTGCTCGGCCGGGCCCGCGCCACGATCCTGACCCTGCTGGACACCCCGTTGAGCACCTCGCAGCTCACCGCCCTGAGCGGCCAGGGGCTCGGCTCGGTCGGCGGCCACCTGCGGGTCCTGCTGGAGGCCGGCCTGGTACGGCGTCGCCGGGCGGGCCGCTCGGTCCTGTACTACCGCACCGAGGCGGGCGAGACGCTGATGCGCGCGGCCGCCACCCCCTGACTCCCGCGGGCCCGTTTTTGTCGGTGCCACATGATGTGATGAGCAGGTCGAGAACGAGCCGGCCGTTCCGACCCCCTCTCGCCTTTCCCCTTCCTCGCCAAGGAGCGTTTCACCATGTCCTCATTCGCCTCGCTCGCTTCCGGCCGACGTCTTCGCCAGGCTCTTTCGGGCCTGGTGCACGAGCCGGGCGGTGCGCACTACGACGAGCAGCGCCGCGCGCTGTATCCCACACTCGACCCGCGCCCGGCCGTGATCGTGGAGGCGGCGGGCGTCGCCGACGTACGCAGGGCCGTGCTCGCCGCCTCAGGACGTGGCCTGCCCTTCGCCGTGCAGGCCACGGGGCACGGCACCCATGTCGCCTGCGACGGCGGGCTGCTGCTGAAGACGGCCAGGATGGGCGCCGTCGTGGTCGATCCGGTCAGACGGGTGGCCAGGGTCGGCGCGGGTGCCCGCTGGGGTGAGGTTCTGGCCGCCGCCGCGCCGTTCGGGCTGGCGCCGCTCTGCGGTTCCTCCTCCGACGTCGGCGTGGTCGGCTACACACTGGGCGGCGGGCTCGGCTGGCTGGGCCGGGCGCACGGCCTGGCCGCCGACAGCGTCACGCGCGCCGAGGTCGTCACCGCCGACGGCGACGTGCTCGTGGCCACGCCCGAGCGCCATCCCGAGCTGTTCTGGGCGTTGCGCGGCGGCGGCTCCAACTTCGGTGTGGTGACGTCGCTCGAGTTCAAGCTGTACCCGGTGTCGAGCGTGTGGGCGGGCATGGCCACCTTCGCCGCCGAAGGCGCCGCCGACCTGCTCGGCGCCTACCGCACGCTGATGGAGCAGGCGCCGGGCGAGTTGAGCACCGCCGTACTGATCCACCGTCTGCCCGGCACCGGCGACGTGCCCGAGGACTCGCGCGGGCGCAGGGTGGTGAGCGTCAAGGCGATGTACGCGGGCGACGCCGAAACCGGCACGCGCCTGCTCGCGCCGCTGCGGCGGGCGGCGGGAGCGGCCCTGCTCGACACGTTCGCCGAGATGCCGTTCGCCGACGCGGCCATGGGCGGCACCGCGGCCAGGCATCTCGACCTGCTGACCGGCCTGCCGGACGCGGTGATCGACATCCTGGTGCGCACCGGCGAGCAGTCCTCGGTCGAGGTACGCCACTGGGCGGGCGCCCTGGCGCTCGACGGTGAGCACACCGGTTCGGCCGGGCACCGCGACCACGACGTCTCGGTGATCGTCGATGCGCCGCCGCCCGGTCTGGCCGATGCGTTGCGTCCGTATGCGACCGGCGGTTCGTTCCTCAACTTCGTGGCCGACCAGTCCCGCACCGCCGACGCCTACACCGCGCCGAACCTGCGCCGCCTGCGCGCGGTCAAGGCGGCCTACGACCCCGGCAACGTCTTCGGCCTGATCCACAACATCGCCCCGGCCCAGCCCTGGTACGACAGCCAGCGGGCCTAACGCCGCGAGCATCGTTCACCCGTTAGGTTGGAAGGATGCTCGTCCTAGATTTCGTCAGTACGATCCGTGCCGACCGCCAGGGCCTCGTCGACACCCTGCCCGACGCCGAGGCGCTCACCGCATGGGCGCGCACGCACGCGCCCGGCCTCGCGGACGAGGACTGCACCGAGACGCAGTGGCGTGAGGCGATACGTCTGCGGGCGGCGATCAGGGCGCTGTTCGCCAGGGCCGTCCATCCGTCGACGCCGAGCCTGGCCGACTCGGCCGCGCTGCCGCCCTTCGAGCAGGCGCTGGAGCAGGTCAACTCGGCCGCGCTCGCCGTGCCCTCCGCGCTTCGGCTGGCGTGGGACGCGCAGGGGGCGCGGGCGGAGGCGGTGGCGGTGGGGCCGCGGGAGGCGCGGCTGACGGCGGCGCTGGCGGGGGCGGCGGTGGAGTTCCTGGCCGGGCCGCAGGCGGGGGAGCTCAGGGCGTGTCCGGCGCCGCGCTGCGTGCTGTATTTCGTCAAGGAGCACCCGCGTCAGGAGTGGTGCTCGACCGGATGCGGCAACCGGGCCAGGGCGGCCAGGCACTACCACACCCACAAGAACGAAGGGTGACACAGGTCACTATTTTCTAACGGCAAAACGGGCTCTCATCCGTTAGATTGGTTCGTGTCGCAACGAACCAAGAGTTCGTGTCGCAACGAGCCAAGGAGTGAGCATGCCCGGCGCCTTCCAGACCGGCCACATCGGCCTCAATGTCACAGACCTCGACGCCTCCCTGCACTTCTACCAGCGCGTTTTCGGCTTCGACCTGGCCGGGCGGTCGGGGGACGCCGACAAGGACTACGCCTTCCTCGCCCAGGACGGCCGGCTCGTGCTCACGCTGTGGCGGCAGAGCGCGGGCGGCTTCGACACCGGGAAGCCGGGCCTGCACCATCTGTCGTTCCAGGTCGGCGACCTCAGCGAGGTGAACGCGGCCGAGCAGGTGCTGCGCGAACTCGGCGCGCGCATCCACCACGGCGGCATCGTCCCGCACGGCGAGGGCGCCTCCTCCGGCGGCGTGTTCTTCGACGACCCCGACGGCATCAGGCTGGAGATCTACGCGCCCAACGGGGCAGGCGAGCGACCGGCTCCCGGCGGCGCGGCCCCGACCTGCGGCTTCTTCTAGACGTTCGCCTACACGGGGGTCATGTCATGGAGCACATCGGAGAGACGATCGTCCAGCGCCGCCTGGGTGTGCGGGCCGGGGCCTGGGGGTCGGCGCGTACCAAGGGGGAGATCCCCGAGGTGGCCGCCGAGTTCCTGCGTGCCAGACGCCTGCTCGTCATCGGCGCGAGCGACGACGAGGGCCGGATGTGGTCGGCGCCGCTGACCGGGCCCGAAGGGTTCGCCACGCCGCTCGACGAGCGTACCGTCCTGGTCGCCGCCGAGCCCGCGGGGCCGCTGGCCGGGGCCTTCGCGACCGAACGGCCGATCGGCATGATCGCCCTGGACGCCGCGACCCGGCGGCGCATGCGGATCAACGGCCGGGCCCGCGCGACCGGGGACGGGCTGCTGGTGCGCACCGAGCAGGTCTATGCCAACTGCCCGAAGTACCTGCAGACCAGGACGCCGATCGCCGACAGCCCGCCGGTCGCGACCACGACCACGACCGCCGACGCGCTCGGCGAACACCAGGCCGCGCTGATCGCCGCCGCCGACACCTTCTTCGTCGCCACCCATGCCGAGGGGTTCGGCGCCGACGCCTCGCACCGGGGCGGTCGTCCCGGGTTCGTCCAGGTGCTCGGCGAGCGGCGGCTGGCCTGGCCTGACTATGTCGGCAATTCGATGTACATGACGCTCGGCAATCTGGAGCTCGATCCGGGCTGTGGGCTGCTGTTCCTCGACTACGACACCGGCTCGGCGCTGCAGGTGAGCGGGCGGGCGAAGGTGGAGTGGGACGAGCCACGCCGGGTGGTGCTGGACATCGAGTCCGTCGTCGAGGTCGCCGGCGCCTTCACCCTGCGCTGGGCATTCGGCGACTACTCACGCCACAATCCACCCGTCTGACCCTGCTTTCTCGCGCTTTCTTATGCTTTCTCGTGCTTTTCAACCCTGCGGCCCAGTCAGGCGGTGGCGGGCGCCGAACGGGTTCGACGCCCGCCACGGCGATCGACGACAGGGCGGCCGGCATGCGCGTCAGATCGCCTTCCGCAGTGCCGGTCGGCGGGTCAGCTCGGCGACCTGGTCGATGTAGGAGTGCGGCAGTTCGCGCAAGGACGCCGCGATGCCCGGCTCACGGAAGGCGGGCAGGGCGGAGGCGGCCTGGTCGGCCAGGTCGCGGCAGTAGGCCAGGGTGTCCGCGACGATCTCGGCTCGATCGAGCCTGGCCAGGATCGCGGGCACGTCGCCGTCGAGCAGCTGCGGATTGCCTGCTCTGGCCCGCAGCACGGGCAGGGTGTAGACGCCCTGCTCCAGATCGTGACCGGTGGGCTTGCCCATGGAGTCGGCAGGCGCGGCCAGGTCCAGCAGATCGTCGAGGATCTGGAAGATCAGGCCGAACCGCTCGCCGTACGCGGCCGTCCTCGCGCGATCCTGTGGCTCGGCGCGGGCGCAGATCGCCGCGACGGTGCAACTGGCACGGAACAGTGCGGCCGTCTTGCCGGTGATCGACCTGAGCGCGGACTCCTGAGTACGCTCGCGGTCGAACAGGCTGGCGCTCTCCAGGAACTGCCCCTCGGCCAGCTCCACCGTGGTGGCGGCGAGCACCTCGGCCACCGGCCTGGACACGGCGGTCAGCGCGGCCAGCCCTGCCCTGGCCAGCATGAAGTCGCCGATGACCAGCGCCTTGCCGTGGCCGAGATCGGCGTTGAGGGTGGGGATGCCGCGCCGCTGGGTGGCGCCGTCCATGAGGTCGTCGTGGACGAGCGATCCCGCGTGGATCAGTTCGACGCAGGCGGCGGCGATGATGACCCTGCGGTCGGGCTTCTTGCCGAAGGCCAGCGCGGTGGCCAGGGTCAGCGCGGGACGCAGCCGCTTGCCTCCGGCGTGGATGACGCGTTCGGCCGCTTCGTTGATGGCAGGCAACGCCGACGAGCCGCCCAGCCGAGTGATCGTGTTCTCGACCTTACGCAAACCGTCGGCGATCGCCGGGATGCTCTGCAGATCCATGACGACCACTCTGGTGAGGTTCGATCTTGCGGGCCTCCCCACTGCGGGGGAGGGGCCTCCCCATTGCGGGGGGAGCACGAGCAGGCCGAACCGGCCGGGTTGCGCCAGAAGTCATGGACCGCCGGAATGTCGTCTCGCCAGTGGCCCCACAACCGTAGCGTGGATCGGCGAGGGCGTCGGCTGGTGGCCGGTTTCGGGGCGGACCTGGTTCGCCTTGGCTGATGTCCGGTACTGGCCTGGGGAGTGGCCGACGGTCCGCTTGAATGCTCGCGCGAAAGCGAATTCGGAGTCGTAGCCGACTCGCCGCGCGACCTCCCGCAGTGGCGCCTGTTCCTCACGCAGCAGGCGGGATGCGACCGTCATCCGCCAGGAGGTGACGTAGGCCATGGGTGCCTGGCCGGTGAGCGTGGTGAAGCGACGGCTGAACGTTGCGCGCGGGACCCTGACGGCACGGGCGAGTGACGGCACGGTCCAGGGATGGGCCGGGTCACGGTGGATCAGTGCCAGTGCGCCTCCGACGACGGGATCGTAGAGCGCTGCGACCCAGCCTGGGCATTCCTTGTGCTGCTCGGCGATCCAGGCGCGCAGGATGTAGACGAACAGCAGGTCGAGCAGGGATGCGACGACCGCCGCTGCGCCGGGGCCGGAACGCTCGACTTCGGCCGAGAGCAGGTCGAGGGCGGCGGGCAGGCCGGTGCCCCGGGCCTGCCCGGCGGCGATGTGGACGATGGGTGGCAGCGCGGCGGTGATCGGGTGTCCGGGGCTGGAGTCCAGCAGGAACGCGCCGCACAGCAGCCCGGTCAGCGGGCCGTCCCCGTCGATGACCAGATCTGTCGGTGTCGCCTGCCCGAGTGGGCCTCCGATCAGTTCCTCCACCGGGCGTACCGGCCGGCCGGGTCTGTCGACGAGCGCGTGCGCCAGCCCGGAGGGCACCAGGACCACGTCGGCGCGGGTGAGGTGGATGGGTTCGCCGCCGTCCGGGATCAGCCAGCACGCTCCAGCGGTGACGACGTGGACACTGGCCATCGCGCCCGCCGGGAAGCCGATACCCCACGGAGCGTGGAAGCGGTTGCGGCCGTAGACGGTGCTGCCGCGCCGGGCGAAGGCCACGACGTCCGCCACGATGTCAGCGACAACGTCTCCCGGCCGGGCGGGAGCGGGTGGCGGGGCAGGTGCGTGTGCGGTCATGCCATTCACCGTAGCGGTTGAGCTAACTGGATATGTTCTCGTTCAGAACTGTCATTGATGCGCTCAGTAGTGGGCCATACGGTCGAGTCGTTCACCAGCACCACTCACCGGAGGATCGGATGAACTCGACCGTCCTGGTCACCGGCGCCACCGGCAAGACCGGCCGCCGCCTCGTACCCCAGCTCGCCGCACGAGGCGTCACCGTGCGTACGGCCAGCCGCAACCCCGCACCGGCGGATGCCCACGTCGAACCAGTGCACTTCGACTGGTCCGACGAAAGTACCTATGCAGCCGCGCTGAAGGAGGTGGACGCGGTCTACGTCGTCACCGCGAACCTCTCCGGTATCACCACCCACCAATCCCAGCAGGTCGCGTCCCTCCTCGACGCCGCGGCGGTGGCCGGAGCACGACGAGTCGTGCTGCTGTCAGCCTTCGGCGTGGACCAGGCGCCCGCAGAGGACCCCTTGCGTCGCATCGAGCGTGTCGTCGAGGAGGCCGGGATTCCGAGCACCATCCTGCGGCCGGGCACGTTCATGCAGAACTTCTCCGAAAAGCACTGGTCCAACCTCGACGCGAGCATCCGGGAACGTGACGAGATCGTCATGCCGGGCGGGGATGGACTGGTGAGCTACGTGTCGACCCACGACATCGCGGCGGTGGCTGCCGTGGCGCTGACCGAGGACGGCCACGACGGCAAGGCGTACTCGCTGACAGGACGCGAGGCACTCACGCTCGCGGAGGTGGCCCACCACATCTCGGTCGCCGCCGGTCGGCAGGTGCGCTACGTGGAGTCCGGCCCTCAGACGATCCGCGACGCTCTCCTCGCCACCGGTGTGCCGACCGACCAGGCCGAGTACGTGACCCAGTTGTTCGTCGCAGCCATGACCACCGGCGCGTTCGGCGTGGTCACCGACGACATAGCCGCCGTCACCGGCCGACCCGCGACCACCTTCGCCGAGTACGCGGCGGGCGCCGCCGACGCATGGCGCCGCCCCACCGCCAACCACGTGAGCGCGACGTGATCGCGCCCGACTCCCCTCGTGCCGCGCTCATCACGGGCGGCACGACCGGTATCGGCCTTGCCACGGCCCGCGTGCTGCACGAACAGGGATTCGCGGTCCTCGTCACCGGCCGGAATCCGGACACCCTGGCCGCCGCCCGACGCACGCTGCCCGGCGACATCGTCGTGTTCCGCGCCGATGCACGCTCGATCGCCGACGCCGAGCAGGTCGCAGCCGAACTCCGGCAGCGGTTCGGCAGGGTCGACGTCGCCTTCCTCAACGCCGGTGTCGTGCGGTTCACGCCCCTGGACGCCCTCGATGAGCAAACCTACGACGAGCTCTTCGACATCAACGTCAAGGGCCAACTCTTCACGTTGCAGAAGATCCTGCCATTGCTGCGGAACAGCAGCTCGGTGATCTTCACCAGCTCGGTCATGGCCGACAAGGGCAGCCCCAATCTGTCGGTGTACAGCGCGACCAAAGGCGCGCAACTGTCCCTGGTCCGTTCGCTCGCCGTCGATCTCGCGCCCCGCGGGATCCGCGTCAACGCGGTAAGCCCAGGCCCGATCGAAACCCCCGCCTACGACAAGCTCGACCTTTCCGCCGACGCGCTCAGCACCTTCAAGAACACCCTGGCCGCCACACTGCCCCTCGGGCGGTTCGGCTCCGATGACGAGGTCGCACATCTGGTCGCCTACCTCGCCTCCCCAGCAGCCGGCTACATCACCGGAACCAACATCGTCGTCGACGGAGGCCTGGCCGTGACCTGAACCGATTGCGCGGTGAGACCCTCCAACGGCAGCTCAGGTATGAGGGCGTAGGGCGCGCAGAGAATCGTTTGGCGACAACCAGAGCCAGCTACGCAGCTGGCGAGATCACGGGGCTGTTGACGTGGTCACCGTCGGCGCGGCGGGGAGTCGGGCTTGGCTGGCTGCTCGTAGGTGCCTGCCTGACGTTGCCGCAGCTGTTTGGCGAGTTCGTCTCGTTCGCGGCGGAGGTCGGTGTTGGCCTGACGTAGTTCGGCCAGTTCTCGGGTCAGGAGGTCGAGTTGTGCGGCGGTGTCGAGCGCAATGCCCCATAGCCGCACGGTGTGGTCGTTGCCGGCGCTGGCGAGGAGGCGGCCGTCCGGGCTCCACCGCACCCCGACCACCGCGCCGTTGTGCCCGGTGAGGGGAGCGCTGATCTGCCGGCGGGTGGCGGGGTCCCACAGCCGTATCGCGCCTTCTTCGCCCGCGCTGGCGAGGATGCGGCTGTCCGGGCTCCACGCCACCCCGAACGCCCACCCGTTGTGGCCGATGAGGGGCTCGCCGATCTGCCGGCCGACGGCCGGGTCCCACAGCCGTACCGTGCCGTCGACGTCGCCGGCGCTGGCCAGGACGCGGCTGTCGGGGCTCCACGCCAGCCCGAACACCGTGTCGTTGTGCCCGGTGAGGGGCTCGCCGATCTGCCGGCCGGTGGCCGGGTCCCACAGCCGTATCACGCCTTCCTCACCGGCGCCGGCCAGCATGCCGCCGTCGGGGCTCCACTCCACTGCGTATACCCACCCGTTGTGTCCGGTGAGGGGCTCGCCGATCTGCCGGCCGACGGCCGGGTCCCACAGTCGTACCGTGCCGCTGTCGCCGTCGGCGGTGGCCAGGATGCGGCTGTCGGGGCTCCAGGTCATCGTGTAGACCGTGTCGTTGTGGCCGGTGAGAGGGGCGCCGATCTGCCGGCGGGTGGCCGGGCTCCACAGCCGTACTGTGCCGTCGATGTCGCTTGAGGCCAGGATGCGGCCGTCGGGGCTCCAGGCCACTTCGTACACCGGGCCGTTGTGGCCGGTGATGGGCTGGCCGATCTGTCGGCCGGTGGCCGGGTCCCACAGTCGCACGCCGCCTTTTTCGTCGGCGCTGGCCAGCATGCGGCCGTCGGGGCTCCACACCACCGTGGACACCGTGTCGTCGTAGCCGATGAGTGGTCCGCCGATCTGCCTGCCGCCGGGCCGGGCCGCGCCTTCGGTCCCCGCCGTGTCGGCGGCGATCAGGGGAGGGCGTTCGGTGGCGCGGGCGCGGGGCGCGGTTCGCGGGCGGGCTGCGAGCCAGAGCCGGTGGAGTTCCTGAACGTCGCCGCCCCATGCGGTCACGACCATCCGCACGTACGGCCAGCCGGGGCGGCGCTCGCACCGCAGGACGGTGTGGACCGTGGTGTGGCTGATGCTCTCGCCCTTCTCCGCCAGCCCCTGATCCTGGATGACCCGCACGGTGTGGCGGGTGCTGGGCTCGCCTGCGTGGGCGTGCAGTTCCTGGAGCCGGTGCCGCAGGGCGCCCAGCGGGTCGCCGATCTCGGTCATGGTGCCCATGAGCATGCCACGCTGTAAGCGGCTGTAAAGCCCGGACGGCCGCCGACGTCAGCGGTTGTCAGGAAATGTCGCCGGTTGTCACGGCATGGACGGCCTCGTCAGCGCCTGTCCGATCTTGTTCGCGCCTCTCGTACCGACGCCCGGGGGACCGCACGGTGGGGGATGCGCCGCCCGTCCGGGGCGGCCGGGACCAGAACGGATCTCCCGCCATGACGCTCCTTCTCGCGCATCTCGCCACGGTCGTCGGTCTCGCCGATCAGCTGCCGCTGTGGCTCCCGCCGATCGTGGCCGTACTGGAGCTGACCACCTCGTTGCTCAACCACCGCGCCAACCGGCGCCCCGCATCCCCGCCGGACATGCCGGGCGAGGGCCACGAGGCCCGGTAGCAGGAGGCGGCAGGCTCGCGCTACGGGTGACCACGACGCACGCACGGAAAGCCCGGCTCGCCCGCCAGGTTGGCGGCCATGTCATTCCCGCCCCCCACTAAGCAACTCCGGTTGACTATGTCGAAATTAGTCAACTAGAGTTGCTTGCATGCCTGGGGCCGCCTCCCCGCCCTCCGGCACCCCTTCGACACCGGTGAAAGGAGCGACGATGGCGACGGCCGACCCGACCGTGCTCGACGTCGACGGTCTGCGGATGCGCTACGGCGCCCACGACGTGCTGCACGAGGTCACCTTCCAGGCGCGCCACGGCGAGGTACTGGCCCTGCTCGGCCCCAACGGCGCAGGCAAGACCACCACGATCGAGATCCTGGAGGGCTTCCGCGCCCGTTCGGGAGGCCGAGTCCAGGTCCTCGGCGTGGACCCGGCCCGAGGCGACGAACGCTGGCGGGCCAGGCTCGGCGTCGTCCTGCAGTCCTGGCGCGACCACGGCAAATGGCGCGTACGCGAACTGCTCGCGCACCTGGGCGCCTACTACCGGCCCTACGCCGCGGCCGCGATCGAACGCCCTTGGCCGACCGGCGACCTGATGGCGGCCGTCGGCCTCACCCAGCAGGCCGACCAGAAGATCAAAACGCTCTCCGGCGGGCAGCGGCGACGCCTGGACGTGGCGATCGGCCTGGTCGGCCGCCCGGAACTGCTCTTCCTCGACGAACCCACGACCGGCTTCGACCCCCAGGCAAGACGCGAGTTCCACGACCTGGTCAGAGGCCTGGCCGACCGGCGCGAGTGCACGATCCTGCTCACCACGCACGACCTGGAGGAGGCCGACCGGCTCGCCGACCGCATCGTCGTCCTGAACGGCGGGCGCATCGTCGCCGACGGCACCGCCGAGGAGCTCGCCCGCCGCATCGCCGGACAGGACGAGGTCCGCTGGCTGCACGAGGGCCGCCGCCACACCCGCACCACGCCCGACTCCACCGCGTTCGTCCGCACCCTGTTCGCCGAGTACGGCGAGGCGATCGCCGAACTCGAGGTGCACCGCGCCTCCCTGGAGCAGACCTATCTCACCCTGGTACGCCAGGCCGAGTCCGACCTTGTGGAAGCGGAGGCAACGCGATGAACCCGGTCGCCGGCACATTCCGGATCGGCCTGTCACGAGGTCTGATCGAGTTGCGCCAGTCGTTCACCAACGGCGCCGACCTGCTGTCGCATCTGCTGTGGCCCTGCCTGCTGCTGGGCGTCGTGTACTTCATGCGTGACATGCCGTTCGGGTCGAGCGGGCTGCTGCTGGCGAGCCTGGCCCTGCCGAGCATCCTCGGGATGAACGTCGCGATGGGCATGGTCAGCATGAGCCAGGCCCTCACCGCCGAACGCGAGGACGGCACGCTGCTGCGCGCCAAGGCGACACCGAACGGCATGCTCGCCTACCTGGTCGGCAAGGTCGTCTCGGTCTCCGGCGGGCTGCTGGCCGATCTGGCGATCTTCATAGTGCCGGGGGTGCTGCTCATCGGCGGGCTCGCGGCCGGGTCCGACATCTCCTGGCCGACGCTGGCCTGGGTCCTGGTGCTCGGTATGGTCGCCACCCTGCCCCTCGGGGCGATCCTCGGCTCGGTGTTCACCAGCGCCCGCAGCCAGGGCCTGTTGCAGCTGCCCATCCTCGGCATGATCGCGATCTCCGGCGTCTTCTACCCGGTCACCGCGCTGCCCGAATGGCTGCAGTGGATCGCCCAGGGCCTGCCGGTGTACTGGCTCGGCCTCGGCATGCGCTCGGCCCTGCTGCCCGACGGCGCGGTGGTCGTGGAGATCGGCCAGTCGTGGCGGCACCTGGAGACGGTCGGCGTGCTCGGCGTCTGGGCCGTCGTCGGCCTGCTGCTCGCCCCGATCGTGCTGCGCCGGATGGCCGGTGGCGAGTCCGGCTCCAGCGTCGCCGAACGCCGCGAACGGGCGATGCGCCGCATCGGGTGAGCGTCGCTCAGCGGCGTACCCGATAGCGCAGGTGCAGGACGCGGTTGCCCTGGATCACCTCGTCGGGGTCCTCCAGCAGGTGCAGGCCGTGGACCGGACCGAAGAATCGCTTGCCGGATCCGAACACGACGGGCACGACGTCCATCCGCACCTCGTCGACCAGCCCCGCCGCGAGCACCTGCCCGCCGACGTCGCCCGCGGCGACCTCGACCACGCGCTCGCCCGCGAGCTCCTGCGCCTTGGCCATCGCCGCCTCGACACCGTCGACGAAGTGGAACGGCGTCCCGGGGTCCCAGCCCTTGGGCGCCGGGCGGTGGGTCACGACGACCACGTGGTCGACCCCGCCCGGAGGCTTGCCGTCCCAGCCGTCGGTCAGGTCGAAGACGTGGCGGCCGACGATCGTGACGGCGATCCCGTCCCAGTACGGCCGGATGTAGTCGTAGGACGTCTGCGACACCTTCAGCACGCCGCTCCCGTCCAGCAGGACGTCACCGCCGGTCAGCCAGTCGAACAGCGGTCCGGGCGCGTCGTTGTCGTCGGCGACGAAGCCGTCCGCCGACACCGAGCCGTACATGACCACCTTGCCCATGGGCCTCTCCTCTGCTTGGGGACGACCCCAAAGTAGCGTCCGGCAAGCCGTCGCTCTTGTAAGAAATCAATCGACGGGCAGCGGCCAGCCGTCCAGCGCATGGCCGGGATGCTCGCGCAGGAAGCGCCGCCGTACCTCGATGTAGCGGGTCGGGGTGAGCCCGGTGAACGCCCGGAACTCATGGCCGAAATGGGCCTGGTCGAAGTAGCCGGCCCGGGCGGCGATGGCGCCCCAGTCGATCGGCCCGGCCGGGTCGATCGCGAGCACGGTGGCGGCGAAGCGATGGGTACGGGCCAGCCGCTTCGGCGTCACCCCGACGAGCTCCTTGAACCGCCGCGCCAGATGCGTGCTGCTGACCCCCGCCGCCGTACTCAGCTCGCCGATCGCCACCGCCCCGCCGCTCGCCGCGATGACACCGCTCACGTGCCGGACCAGTCCCAACCCGGCGCTCCCGCCCAGCCGCCGCATCAGCTCCGCCTCGAACACCGCCAGCATCTCGTACGGCCCGGCCGACGCCTCCAGCCGATCCCGCAGCCCCGCGACGGCCGCCCGGCCCCAGACCTGCTCCACCTCGACCGGCCGATCACACAGCTCGGCCGCGGGCATCGGCAGGAACGGCGCCAGCCCCCACGCCTTGACATGCGCGCCGACCGACCGCGTCCCCGGCGGATAGCCGAACTCGAACGCACGCGACGGCATGCCGACCACGCACCCATCGGCGTACTCGGCCGTCTCGGCATCGGCCCCGGCACGGATACGGAACGGCGCCCCGAGATTGACGATCAGCAACGCCCCCGGCATCGGCGGCAACATCAACCGGGCGTACGGCGGCGCGCCCTCCAGGTAGTAGAGGTCGTCGATCAGCCCGTCCAGCGGCGACCCCGGCACTCTGGACACGTACTGCACCCGCCCAGTATCACCGACCCGAGACCCTCACCGGGCCACCAGCCCGCGCATCGCGGCGAGCACGCATCGCAGGCCATTCGCATCCCCCGTCACCCCCGGCGATCGCCCGATCGGCCGGGATCGTGGGGCCAGGCGATGTCGTCGGTGGCCAGGAAGGGCTCGGTGGCCACGGTGGAGGGGGTGACGCCGGCGAACTCGGCGATGTCGCGATGCAGGTGGGACTGGTCGGCGTAGCCGCCGTCCGCCGCCACCCGGGCGGCGTCGCGGCCGGCGGCCAGGCGGTGGACGGCGTGGTCGAAGCGGACCAGTTTCGCCGCGCGTTTGGGCGGCAGGCCGATCTGGGTGCGGAAGCGTGACCACAGGCGTTTGCGGCTCCAGCCGAGATCGGCCGCCAGCCGTTCCACGGGGACCAGGCCCCGGCCTGCGACGATGCGCCGCCAGGCCCACGCCACCTCGGGCTCGACCTGCGCCCCTGCCTCGGCCCTGCGGCCGAGCGACGCCTCGATCAGGGTGAAACGGTCCGGCCAGGAGGAGACCTCGGCCAGTTGCTCGCCCATCCGTGCGGCCTGAGCGCCCCACAGGTCCTCCAGCCTCACCACACGGCCGTCCAGCTCATCGGGGCCGACGCCCAGGATCGCGCGGACGACCACGGGGGACAGGCGTATCTGGACACACGTGATGTTCTGGCCGCCGACCCACACCGCGCCGCCGAGTCCGAGCCCGGCGACGAGGTTGCCCCGGTGCCGTCGCCCGGCGGCGTCCTCGACGACGGGCGCTCCGGCGCCGACGTCCAGGACCAGTGTCACGGCGGGGTGCGGAATCATCCGGTGCCCTTGCGCGTCCGTGCCGGGGTCGTGGAATCCGGCCATGGTGACACCGGCGACCCGGCTGCGCCGTGCGGGGGAGGTGGCGTCCCACGCGGGAGCGGTGGAGGGCATGAACGCCATGCTAGGGGAACATTCGTTCAATCCTCCGGCGGGCCCGGGCGGCGACAGTGGGGCCCATGACCATTCCGGGTATGGCCCGACTGCTACGTCCTCACTCATGGAGCTTCACGGCCGTGGTGCTGTTTCAGGTCGTGGGTGCGCTGGCGGGGCTGGCGCCGTTGCTGGCGGTCGCCGAGCTCGGCCGTACCCTGCTGGCGGCCGGTCCCGTCGACCAGGCCCACGTGCGGGGTGTGGTGATCGCGGGTGCGGCGGGTCTGCTCGTCCGGCTGCTGTTCACCGCCGCGTCGTCGGGGGCCGGGCACGTGCTCGACGGCCGGGTGCAGCTGACGCTCCGGCGTGCGCTCGCCGCTTCGCTGGGGCGCGTCCCGCTCGGCTGGTACTCCGGGCGGCGCACCGGCGAGCTGGCCAAGGTGGTGGGCGAGGACGTGAGCGCGGTGCATCCGTTCATCGCGCACGCGCCCGGTGAGCTCGTCGCCGCGTTCGTGGTCCCGCTGGTGTCGCTGGTGTACCTGCTCGGCGTCGACGTGCGGCTCACACTGATCACCCTGATCCCGGTGGTGCTGGCGGTGGCGCTGGTGCCGCTGCTGATGCTGCCCGCCAGGACGCGTGAGCAGGAGGCCTACGACGCGGCGATGGGACGGATCGCGGCCTCCGTCGTCGAGTTCGTACGGGGGATCGCGGTGGTCAAGGCGTTCGGCGGCGGCGCGCGCGCCCACCGCGCGTTCCTGACGGCGGCCGACGACTTCGTCGCCGTCTTCTCGCGCTGGGTACGCGGCATGTCGGCGGTCGCCGCCGGGATGCAGCTGGCGCTGTCGCCGCCGTTCGTCCTGCTGGTGGTGCTGGCGGGCGGGACGGCGCTGATCGGGTACGGCGGCCTGGCCCCGGCGGACCTGCTGCCGTTCCTGCTGCTCGGGCTGGGGCTGACCGCTCCGGTGGCGGCGCTCGGGCACGGCTTCGACGACCTGCGGAGCGCCGGCCGCGCGCTCGGCCGGATCAAGGACGTGCTCGCGGTGGCCCCGCTGCCCGAACCCGCACGCCCGCGCGTCCCGCAGGGGCACCGGCTGGAGCTGCGCGACGTCCGCTTCGCCTACGACGCCTCCGGCCACGAGGTACTGCGAGGCGTCGACCTGGTCCTGGAGCCGGGTACGGTCACCGCGATCGTCGGGCCGTCGGGAAGCGGCAAGTCCACCCTGGCCCGGCTGCTGGCCCGCCTGTTCGACCCCACCCACGGCTCGATCCTCCTCGGCGGCGTCGACCTGCGCGAGATCGCCACCGGCGAGCTGTACCGGCACGTGTCCTTCGTCCTTCAGGAGGTACGCCTCCTGCGCGCGTCGGTCGCCGACAACATCGCAATGGCCGTGCCCGGGGCGAGCCGTGACGACGTGGTCCGGGCCGCCCGCCTGGCCGCCGTCCACGAGCGCGTCCTGCGCCTGCCACGCGGCTACGACACGGTGCTCGGCGAGGAGGCCGAGCTGTCGGGAGGCGAGGCGCAGCGGATCTCGATCGCCCGCGCGCTGCTGGCCGACACACCCGTCCTGGTGCTGGACGAGGCGACCTCCTTCGCCGACCCGCAGACCGAGCAGGCCGTACGGCAGGCCCTGAGGAGCCTGGGCGACGAGCGCACCATCGTCGTCGTCGCGCACCGGCCGGAGACGATCGCCGACGCCGACACCGTCGTCAGCCTGCGCGACGGCGTGATCGTCGAACGCGGCGCACCGGGCGAACCGGCGGCACGACAGCAACGACACGCCGGGCACGAGACCCGGGGAGGGGAGCCCCGATGATCCGGACGCTGCTGCGCGTGCTCGGAGACGACCACGCCAGGGCGATGCGCCGCACCGTGATCCTGATGACGATCACCGCGGTGGCCGAGGGCCTGTCCTACGCGCTTCTGCTCCCGGTCCTGCGGGCACTGCTCGAAGGCGCGCCCGCCGACGCCGTGCCCTGGCTGGCCGCCTTCGGTGGCGCGGTCGCCGGCTATGCCGTGCTGCGCTATGTCAGCGACCTGTCCGGCATGCGGGTCGGGACCACCATGTTGCGCGGCATGTACCACCGGCTCGGCGCCCATCTGGCCCGCCTTCCCCTCGGCTGGTACGACGCCGGGCGCGTCGGCGAGGTGTCGGTGCTGGCCGGTCGCGGGCTGCTGCAGGCCATGGGCGTGGCCGCGCATCTGCTGGCGCCGTTCGTGTCCGCGCTGGTGACGCCGCTGACCGTCGTGGCCGTGCTGACCGCGTTCGACTGGCGCATGGGCGCTGCGGCGTTGCTGGCCGTACCCGTGGTGGCGGTGATCCAGCGGTGGACGGCGCGTGCGACGGCCGCCGCGGACGCCGAGCGGCACGGACGCGACCAGGAGGCGGGCGCACGTGTCGTGGAGTACCTGCTGGCCCAGCCGGTGCTCCGGGTCGGCGGTCGCAGCGGCGAACGTTTCCGGCTGCTGGACGACTCCCTGATCGAGGTCGGGCGCGCCTCCCGCCGCGGGGTGCTGGCGGCGCTGCCCGGCGTCGTGGGGCTGACGTTCACCGTGCAGGCGCTCTTCACCGCGCTGCTGGCGCTGGGCGCCTATCTCGCGCTGGCCGGGCAGGCCGGTGCGGCGCAGGTGCTGGCGATGCTGGTACTGGCCGCCCGTTGCGCCGACCCGCTGCTGTCGCTGTCGGACATCGGCGGCAAACTGCGCGGCGCACGGGCCGAGCTGGCCCGGCTGGAGGCGCTGCTGCGCACCGAGCCGCTGCCCGACCCGCGCGTACCGGTCGCGCCCGCGCACCACGGCCTGGAGTTCGACGCCGTCACCTTCGGGCACGGCGGGCGCACGGTGATCGACGACGTCTCGCTCGTCGTGCCCGAAGGACAGCGGCTGGCGATCGTCGGACCGTCCGGCGCGGGCAAGAGCACGATGCTGCGGCTGCTGGCCCGCTTCCACGACGTGGACGCCGGAGCCGTGCGCATGGGAGGCGTGGACGTGCGCGCGATCGGCACCGAGGCGCTGATGGCGCGGATCTCCATCGTCTTCCAGGACGTCCACCTCTTCGACGGCACGATCGAGGAGAACATACGCCTGGGCCGTCCCGGCGCGACCCAGGCCGAGGTACGGGCCGCGGCGACGGCGGCGCAACTGGACGAGGTGATCGAACGCCTGCCCGGCGGCTGGGCTGCCGACGTCGGCGAGGGCGGCGCGCTGCTGTCCGGCGGTGAGCGCCAGCGGGTCTCGATCGCACGCGCCCTGCTGAAGAACGCCCCCGTCGTCCTGCTCGACGAGGTGACGTCGGCCCTGGACCCGGCCAACGAGGCCGCCGTGCACGAGGGCGTCGAACGCCTGATGACCGGCCGTACGGTGGTGATGGTGACCCACCGCATGCGCACCGTACGGCGGGCCGACCGGGTCGTCCTCCTGGACGGGGGCCGGATCGCCGAGTACGGCGGGCACGAGGAGCTGCTGGGGCTCGGCGGGCGATATGCGGACTTCTGGGCTGTGTCCGAGGCGGGAACATTCGTCCAAGACCCGTCGCCGACCGGCCTGGCACCGTGCTGCCATGACTGAGTACCGCCATGGCATGCACGTGGTGCACGACGGCCCGCCCGAGGCGCCGCCCCTGCTGCTCGTCCACGGGTCGGGGGCCTCGGGCGGCTTCTGGGGCCCGCTGGTCCCGGCGCTGGCCGAGCGCCACCACGTCATCCGCGTCGACCTGCCCGGCTGCGGCCAGTCGCCGCCCGCGCCGTCGTGCGACGTGCCCGCGCTGGCCGAACGGGTGGCGGCGCTGCTGGAGGAGCTCGGCCTGCGGCACGTCGCCGTGGCCGGGCACTCCAGCGGCGGCTACGTCGCCACCGCGCTGGCCGAACGGCGTCCCGGCCTCGTGGCCTCGCTGACGCTGATCAGCAGCGGGCCGGGCCCGGAGGCGCTGCGTCCCCAGCCGCTCGTCCTGCGGCTCCTGCTGGCGCCGCCGATCGGCCCGCTGCTGTGGCCGAGGAGGTCGGCGGCGATGATCCGCGACGGGATCGCCTCGACGGCCGCCCTCCCGGTGGACATCCCGGACGACGTGCTCGCCGACGTGCGGGGCATCGGCTACCGGACGATGAGGACGCTGTTGCGGCACAACACCGCCTACATCGCCGAACGCGCCGTGCCCGAGCGGCTGGCCGCGCTCGGCCTGCCCGTGCTGGTGCTGTTCGGCGCCGCCGATCCCCGGTGGGACCCGGCGTCGGCGCACCGGTACGAGACGGTGGCGGGCGCACGGGTCGTCCTGCTGCCCGGCGTCGGGCACCTGCCCATGCTGGAGGCGCCCGAGCAGACCGGCGAGCTGCTGCTGGCCTTCACGACGGCGGGGCGATGAGCCGTACCGGCGTGACCTCGCGGTGGTGGGCGAGCACGTCGAACCAACCGGCGAGCGACCCGCCGGACAGGTGGTGCGCGGCGTCGTCGGCCGGGTCGTGGTCCGGGCCGACCAGCCGCGTCCTGGTCGGCGCCGTGAGCAGGCCGGTGAGGGGGGCTTGGGGGTCGAGCGTGGTGAGGGGGTGGGCGTGGTGCCGGATCCAGCGGGATGTCGTCTCAGTCATGGTGTGCTCCTTGTTGTCGTTCAGGCGGCGTAAGGGCGGGCGGCCCTGCCTGACGATGACGGCCAGCCGGACGATTGTCGGTGATCGCGGGCGTGCTCGGCTTCCTGCCGGAGAACGCCCCGCCGACCGAGGAGTTCTGGTCCCTGGCCTCGGTGTGCTGGAGCCAGGAGATCAACGCCCGCATCGAGAAGATGGAACGCATGCGCGACCGCTTCACCGAGTGCATCGGCTGCGGCTGCCTGTCCTTCGACCAGTGCGCTTTGGCCAACCCGGGCGACACCCTGGCCGACCGGGGCCCGGGGCCCCACCGCCTGCTGGAGCCGTAGCAGGTCACCCCTGCGTGTTCTGCAGGCGGGCCAGTTCGGTGTCGATCATGGTTTGGGCCTGGCCGAGGACGCGGGAGTTGTAGGTGCCGGTGGAGCGTACGGCGAGGAGTTCGTCCTGTTGGGCGGCGGCTGCGGTGAGGAGGAGTTCGCGGTACTGCTCGCGGGGGTCGTTGTCGCCGGAGGAGGTGTGCGGGGCGGCGGGCGGCTTTCTACGGGCCGTGGTCATGGCGCGGACGCGTTCGACGATCTCCGGGTCGTAGGGGGTGCCGTCGGGTCTGGTCAGGTCGGGGTCCGCGAGGGCGTCGGCGGCCCTGGCCGACAGGTCGGCGTTGAGGTCCAGGAGGGCGGCGCGGTCGGCGGCGGCGTCGTCGCCCGGGATCTTCAGCGCCTTGATCACCTTCGGCAGGCTCAGCCCTTGGACCAGCAGGGTGGTGACCGCCACGACGAAGGCGATCAGCAGCAACTGCGGCCGGTACGGCGTGCCGGCGGGCAGCGTCTGGGCGGCGGCCACCGTGATCGCGCCACGCATCCCGGCCCAGGCGATGACGGTGCCGCCGCGCCAGCCGAACCTCTCGTTGATGATGAAGTCGTCGTCGTTCTTGCGGCGCTGCAGCCGGTGGGCGAACTTCTCGGGATCGGCCTTGCGGAGTCTGCCGGGCAGTTCCTCGCCCTTGCCGAGCCGGTCGGCGAGGTCGTCGAGCATGGTGCGCGAGTCCTCGGCCCTGGCGGCGTCGCGGCCGAGCGAGGCGACCATCGGCGCGACGAACACCATGCGCACCACGATCGCCAGCAGCGAGGCGAGCAGCCCGATGCCCACCGCCTGCGCGACGCTCTCACCGGCGTCGCGTACCTGGTCGACCAGGGTACGCAGCTGCAGTCCCATCAGCAGGAAGATCGCGCTCTCCAGCAGGAAGGCCACGGTCTGCCAGTTGATCTTCTCGGCCAGCCGGTCCCTGGCCCGCAGGAACCTGGGGCTGAGATGTCCGCTGACCAGCCCGGTCATCACGACGGCCAGCACCCCGGAGGCGCCGACCTCCTCGGCGGGCAGGAACGCCAGGAACGGCACCACGAACGACACGGCCGTGTTGAGCACGGTGTCGGTCAGCCGCCCCCGTACCACGACGGTCAGCAGGCCGACCAGGACGCCGATGAGGGTGGCGACGACGACGGAGTACACGAAGTCGGCACCGACCCACCACAGATGCACGGTCGAGGTCATCGCGGCGATCGCCGAACCCAGCAGGACCAGCGAGGAGGCGTCGTTGACGAGGCCCTCGCCCTCCAGGATCGTCATCAGCCGCGACGGCAGCCCGAGCCGTTTGCCGACCGAGGTCGCGGCCACCGCGTCGGTCGGGCTGATGACCGCGCCCAGCGCGAACGCCGCCGCAAGGCCGAGTCCGGGCAGCAGCCAGGACAGCAGGTACCCGGCGCACAGCGTCGTGGCGGCCACCAGCAGCACCGCCAGCCGGAAGATGGCCTTGATGTCACGCCGGAAGTCGGTCGCGGGCATGTTGACCGCCGTGGCGTACAGCAGCGGCGGAAGCACCACGGTGAGCACCAGGTCCGGCGGGATCTCGACATGCGGCACGCCAGGCAGGAAGCTGAGCGCGGTCCCGACCACGACCAGCGCGAGCGGCGCGGCCACGCCGATCCGCCGGGACAGGACCGCCACCGCCACGATGCTGATCACGCCGACAACGGCGATCACCGTCAGTTCCATGCATGGTGATCTTCCATGGCCGAGGCAGGGGAAAACCCGCAGGCAGACGACTTACCAGGTGGTGAATCGGGGCCAGTCGTAGTCACAGGCGGAGTACCCGAGCCGGGTGGCGCGCTGGGTCGCGGAGTCGTCGTGGACCTTGAACTTCTCGTAGGCCGCGTGCGCGTCGTCCCACTGCGCGCGTTTCAGCAGGCGCACCATGTGCGACCACCACCAGTTCGCGTCGGAGAAGTCGGACCAGATCTTCCTCGTCTCGTCGCCGAAGGAGGTGGAGAAGGGGTCCTCCGGCGTTCCGGCCTTCTTCCAGGTCTTCAGCATGTCGGCACGGAGGCGGCCGATCGCGGCGGGCCAGACGGAGGGGCGCTGGGTGGAGTACTTTCCGGCGGTGTCGATCCTGGTGGTGACGGAGGAGCAGGCTTCGTCGGCCTCGTGGATGTAGTCCCACTTGCCTTGATCCGGGTCGGGGGCCGGTGCGGATGTCGCCGCCTCGCCCTCGCGGGGTGACTTCGGTGCGTCGAAGTCGTTGTATGTCTGATATCCGAGAAACGCAAGAATGGCCAGCACCCCGGAGATCAGCCCAAGCGCTCTGCCCAGTGAGCCCTTTTGCATGTATTCGATGCTACGTAGCCGGAGCGGATTCAGCGCAGCGTCACCGTGACGATTGCGGCCTCGCTCCATCGACCGGCGACCATGGCCCTGACCCAGATCCGCAGTTCGCCCTTGCGCAGGCGTTGGTGTGCCTTGGTCTTGGGCTTGATGGCGTAGACCGAGCCGGACAGGCGGCTTTGGTCGCGCTGGTTCTCCCAGACCATGGTGTCGCGCTGGAAGAAGCCGTACAGGTAACCGCTGGCCCCGGCGACCGGCCGTACCTTGACGGTCAGGGTCTTGGCGAGTTTGAGCTTGGCGCCGGGCGAGGGCGAGACGAGGGCCGGGGCGGCGACGCTCTGGACGGCGGGCGGCTGGCGGTTGGCGATGAGGGCGAAGGTGATGGCCGCGGCGATCGCCAGCAGGAGGAGCGCGCCGAGCCACGGGCGGGATCTGCGCCGTCGGGGAGGCGGCGGGGATTTGAGGAGCCGGGAGCGGGGCTGGGGGACGGGGCGGGGGGACGGCTTGGGCCTGGGCTTGGGCGGTTCCACGGTCATGGGCTCGGCACGCAGACCCTGCCGAGGCGGGTCGGGCTCAGGCGCGGCAGGCGGGGCAGGCGGGGCTGCCGGGGGCGGCTCCTTGGCTGCGGCCGAGGGGAGTTCCCTGACGTCGGCCTCGACCGTGTAGCCGTCGTTCTGGATCTCGCGCCAGGTGACGGCGACCGAGACGGTGAAGTAGTTGCGTACCTCCTCCGAGACCGTGGCCGAGCCGGAGGCGGCGAAGAACTCCGACACCAGCCGCACCTTCTCGCCCGGTTCGAACGTCAACTCCAGCGAATGCCCGACACCGCACCGGCCGCACACGATCGCCTGGGCCCGATAGGCGGGCGAGTTCGTCCCCCGCGACTGCCAGGTGTGGTCGGGAAACGAGCATTCCATGGCACGCTCCACCTCTCGGCGCCCGACAATCTCGCAGATATCGAATGAAATCAGATATCGCGGGAATTTGTCGGCCCAGCCAAATCAGGAGTGCCGAATTCTAGAATCTGGCGCTCCGATAATGCTCCACCGAAATGGGCAAAGCGGCCATACGCCCCGACAGCACCTCCGTACTCGCCGGGCGGGGGACAATGGGGGATGAGCATTCGCAGGGTTGTCCCCGATGTGACCACGCAGGATCTCGGGCAGAGCCGGGCCTTCTACGAGACGCTGGGCTTCGTCGAGGTGATGAATCTGGGCTGGGCGGTGACCCTGGCCTCGCCGTCCAACCCGACCGCGCAGGTGACGCTGACCGGGCCCGACGCCTCGGCCGCGGTGCAGCCGGACATCAGTGTGGAGGTGGCCGACGTCGACGCGGTGCACGAGGCGCTGCTGGCCTCGGGGGCGGGCGATCGCATCGTGCATCCGCTGACCGACGAGCCGTGGGGGGTGCGCCGCTTCTTCGTACGCGATCCGAGTGGCCGTGTGGTCAACGTGCTGAGCCACCGGCAGTAGCCGCCGGGTCCTGCTTGAAGATGGTCCGGGCCGGCGGATGGCGCAGCCGCCCGGCCCCGCTTCCAGCAAGTCCGGGTCAGCGGATGGCGTAGCTGCCCAGGCCCGCTTCCAGCAGGTCGAAGGCGGCGGTCGCGGCCGTGGTCATCGCCGGGATGATCGAGGAGGCGGGCTCGCCGGTCAGGATGCGGCGTTGCAGTTCGGTGAACAGGACGCGGTGGGCGCCCGCGAGCTGGGCCGCGGCGGCGCGGGGGGTCAGGTCGTCGGCGGCGGCGCCGGTCTCGGCCGTCAGGACCGCCGCGAGCGCCTCCTCCCGGCGCACGTGCAGGTCGCGGATGCGGGCGCTCAGGGTGGGACTGGCGGCGACCATGCGGGCGAAGGAGGGATCGGCGAACCCGGCCACGGGGTCACGCTCGTCCAGGGCCCGCAGGAACGCCTTGCGCAGGGCGCCCAGCGCCGATTGGCCGCCCGGCCTGGCGCCCACGATCGCGGCCAGGCTCGCGGCGAACTCCTCCTGGTGGTCGAGCGCCATGTCCTCCTTGCGGGGGAAGTAGTTGGTGACGGTCATCTTGGCCACCCTCGCCGAGGCGGCGATGTCGGCGATCGTCGTCGCCTCGAAACCGCGCTCCACGAACAGGCGGGTCGCGTGGTCGGAGATGGCCTGGCGGGTCTCGCGCTTCTTCTGCTCGCGCAGGCCGAGGGTGTCGGTGCTCATGGCGTCATCTTTGCATAGGACGAGCCTGTTTTTAGGTCGAGCCTTAGATTTTTCCGGATCAGGCCTGGTCGATCAGGTCGAGGGCCGCCGCCGGGTCGCGGGCGGGCCTGCCCGAAGGCCACCAGTCGCCGGCACCGGTGCGGTCGCGGTAGGGGTACCAGCGCCCGTCCCTGCCGTACCGCACCTGCAGGGCGTGCTCGGGCAGGGTGAGCCGATTGCGCCAGATGTCGGCCTCGGGGGCGCGCTCCCAGGCACCCAGTACGGCGCTGCGACCACGCAGCAGGTCCGCCCTGGGCGGGCTCCAGGCGTGCTCCAGCACCTCCAGCCCGGCACGTCCGCCGTAACGCCAGGCGTCGGCCGCCCGGTCGAGCCCCGCCCCCGCGCCCTGCCGCAGCCGCCCCTGTACGGCGGGCGCCGCATGCGTGGCGGCCAGGCGTACGGTGTCCTGCCACTCGTCGAGCGGCTCGGGCGGCTCGGCGTCGTGCAGCAGGGCATGGGCCCGCAGGGCGGCGTCGGCGGCCAGCAGGGCCAGGGCCTCGGGGTCCACGCCGGGCGCGGGGTCGTAGCGGAACGAGGATGCCGCGGCGGGGCCGCCCAGGGGCGCGGGCGGCGCCTCGGGCAGGGCGGCGTCCTGCGCGAACGCCCACACCGCGGGCACCCCACCGGTCGGGCCCTGCGCCGGGCCTCCCACCCGCTCGCGCAGCTCGGCCAGCAGTTGCGCCTCCCCGCGTCCCCGCATGAGCAGCAGCAGGAACGGGTCGTCGTCCAGCAGCCACGAGGCCTGGTAGCACAGGGCCGCCGCGTGCTTGCACGGATGCCCCCAGTCGGGGCACGTGCACTGCGGCTCCAGGTCACCGACCGACGGCAGCAGCGCCACCCCGGCGTCGGCGGCGGCCTCGACCAGGGCGTGCGGCATCTCGCGTTCCAGCAGGGCCGCCAGGTGGGCGGCCTTGGCGGCGACCTGGTCGAGGAAGCGGTCCCATCCGGCGTCGGTGAGCGGCTCGACCCGCACGACGCTCTCGTAGGCCTCCTCGTGCGACAGGCCGTGCACGATCGCGCCGATACGGCCGGGCGAGACGGTGATGGTGCCCACGTGACCGGTCTTGGCGTAGGCGCGGCCCTTCTTCAGCAGGGTCTGGTCGAGTGAGGTGTGTTCGAGCGCCTTGATCCACGCCTGGCCCCACCAGGTGCGGGCGAAGCGGGTGCCGGGGTGCTGCGGCGGGAACGGCGCGAAGCCCTTGGCGTTCATCAGTACCTCCGCGAGGGGACGGGGGCGGCCATCACGGCCTGCGCAGGGAGACGAGTTCGGCGAGTTCGGCGTCGGTGAGCTCGGTCAGGGCGGCTTCGCCTCCGGCCAGCACCGAGTCGGCCAGGGACTTCTTGGCGCGCAGCATCTCGGCGATGCGGTCCTCGACGGTGCCTTCGGCGATGAGCCGGTGCACCTGGACCGGCCTGGTCTGGCCGATGCGGTAGGCGCGGTCGGTGGCCTGGTCCTCCACCGCCGGGTTCCACCACCGGTCGTAGTGGATGACGTGATCGGCCCTGGTCAGGTTCAGCCCGGTGCCCGCGGCCTTGAGCGAGAGCAGGAAGACCGGCACGCCGCCGTCCTGGAAGCGTGCGACCATCTCCTCACGCCGGGGCACGGGGGTGGCGCCGTGCAGGAACTGGGTGGCGACCCCGCGATCGGCCAGATGGCGCTCCAGCAGCCTGGCCATGGCGACGTACTGGGTGAAGACCAGGACCGACCCCTCCTCGGCGAGGATGGTGTCGAGGAGTTCGTCGAGCAGTTCCAGCTTGCCCGAGCGTCCGGCCAGGGCGGGTCCGGCCTCCTTGAGGTAGTGCGCGGGGTGGTTGCAGATCTGCTTCAGGCCGGTCAGCAGCCTGACGATGTGGCCGCGCCGCTGCATGCCGCTCGACTCGCGCACCTGTGTCATGATCTCGCGCACGGTGGCCTCGTACAGGCCGGCCTGTTCGGTGGTGAGGGCGACGGGCCTGTCGGTCTCGGTCTTGGGCGGCAGTTCGGGGGCGATCCCGGGGTCGGACTTGCGTCTGCGCAGCAGGAACGGGCGCACGAGCGCGGCCAGGCGCGCGGCGCTCTCGCGGTCGCCGTCGGCCTCGATGGGCTTGGCCCACCGGGCGCGGAAGCGGCCGACGGGGCCGAGCAGGCCGGGCGTGGTCCAGTCGAGGATGGCCCACAACTCCGACAGGTTGTTCTCCACGGGGGTGCCGCTGAGGGCGACGCGTGCGCCCGCGCCGATCGTGCGCAGGGCCTTGGCGGTGCCGGAGGCGTGGTTCTTGACGTGCTGGGCCTCGTCGGCGATCAGCAGCCCCCAGGGGTGCGCGCCGAGTTCGGCGGCCGACAGGCGCATGGTGCCGTAGGTGGTCAGGACGAACCCGGCCTCTGCTCCCTCCAGGCTGCGGCCCGCGCCGTGGTAGCGCCGTACGGGCGTGCCTGGGGCGAACCTGGCGATCTCGCGCTCCCAGTTGCCCAGCAGCGAGGCGGGACAGACCACCAGGGTGGGCCCCTGGGTGTCCGGCTCACGCCGGCGGTGCAGGTGCAGGGCGATGAGCGTGATGGTCTTGCCCAGGCCCATGTCGTCGGCCAGGCAGCAGCCGAGCCCGAGCGAGGTCATCCTGGCCAGCCACCGCAGGCCGCGCAGCTGGTAGTCGCGCAGGGCCGCCTTCAGCTCGGGCGGCTGGGCGATCGGCTCGGCGCCGGAGTCGGGGTCGGCCAGGCGTTCGCGCAGCTCGGCCAGCCAACCGGCGGCCTCGACCTCGATCTCCTGCCCGTCGACCTCGGCGCTGCCGCTGAGGGCCGCGCCGAGCGCCTCCAGCGCACCCATCGGCTTGAGGTCGCGTTCGCGTGCCTTCCTGGCCAGCTCGGGGTCGACGAGCAGCCACTGCTCGCGCAGCCTGACGACGGGCCGGTGCGACTCGGCCAGCACGTCCATCTCGGCGGAGGTCAGCGGCACGCCGCCCAGGGCCAGCTGCCAGTCGAAGGCGAACACCTCCTGGCCGCCGAGGAAGCTGCGCATCGAGGCGCGCTCGTCGCGGGAGCCGCCGACGACGGCCTTGGCGCTCAGCTCACCCAGCAGCGCCTTGGGCCACATGACGTCCATCCCGGCGGCCGACAGGCTGAGCGCGGCCCCGGCCAGCAGTTCGGCCAGGTCGGCGTCCGACAGCGGCAGCTCGTCGGGCACGGCCGCGTCCAGCAGGGCGCGCAGCGGCTCCCACACCCGGGCCGCCTGCCGTACGGCGAGCACGGCGTCCATGCGGGAGCGCGGGCCGAAGGCGGGGGCGCGGCCCGCCCACACGTCGGCGGCGTCGGCGACGAGGGCGGGGTCCTGCTTGCTGTGCAGCTGCACGACGGCCGTGAACGAGGTGTGCTCGGCGCCCTGGCTCTGCACGCGCAGCGACAGCCGTACCCCTGAGTCCAGGCTCGCGGCCACCTCCTGCGACCAGGCGCGCAGGTGGCCGGCCTGGACGGGGGCGCGGGAGGCGAACAGCGCCGAGCCGCTCGCGCGCACGGCGGCGGGGCTGCGCGGCATGGCGTCGGCCACGGCGTCGAGGTAGGCGCGCAGCAGCGGCTCGGCCTCGGGCAGCAGCACCTGATCGCCGTCGGAGGCGGGCAGCGGCACCGCCCGTGCGGCGGCGGGCATGGTGGCGGCCAGGGCGCGCAGGCGGTCGAGGTCGGCGGCGTCGAAGGGGCCGGCCCGCCAGGCGTCGAAGCCGTCTTCGCTCACGCACGGCACGATGCGCCCCCTGGCGACCAGCTGCAGCGCCATGACGCTCGCCGCGCCCCAGAACACGGCCGCCGGATGGGCGCCGGGCGACATCCGGGCCCGGCTGAGCACGGCGACCGCCTCGTTGACGCCCATGCTGATCGCCTCGGTCCCGGCCACACCCCCGTCGGCTCGCGCCAGGGTGATCGGCTCGCGCTCGCCCGGTGGCAGGTCCTCGCCGTAGAAGCTCACCAGGGCGTTCCTGGGCGGGTCGGCCGCTCTGAAGACCACCGCGCATCGCGCGAGCACGGCCGTCTGCTGTCTGGAAAGCCCCGTCATGCCCTCTGCTTCCTGCCGCTGACCACCCGGAGCCGTACACTGTACCGTACGGCATGCGCCGCCTTGGTCCGGGCACACGCACGCCGGTGGCGGCGCCCGGTCGGGCGTCACCACCGGCGGCCGGTGTCAGGCGGCGCCGATCAGCACGCGCCGACGCGCTGCCAGATCCACGACGTGCCCGGGGTCTGGCCCTGCGACCCGGACCTGCTCAGCCACTCATATCCCTGGTGGGAGACGCGGGAGTTGGCCGGGTAGTACTGGCCGGGGCTCCACGCGGCGGCGGTGCATCCCGGGGTGCCGGGGCCGCCTCCGCCGGTGTAGGACTCGATCCACTGCCGGTAGGCCGTGACATCGGTGTAGATGGTGGAGTCGCCCGTGCCGCAGGTCTCGTTCTGCACACCCGAGCGGCTGGTCGCGCCGACCAGCCGCCAGCCGCCGTCGGCCTGCAGCAGCGCCGGTCCGCCGGAGTCGCCGTAGCAGGCGGTCTGGGTGCGCGAGCCGTACACGCACAGCTCGCCGGCGGCGTTGAACTCGTTGGTGCACATGCGGTCGGGGTTGATCCGCGTGTCGAGCTGCTTGAGCCTGCGGGGCGCCTGCTGCTGGCAGCCGCGCGTGCCGCACTCCTGGCCCCAGCCCAGCAGCCGGATCGAGGCGCCCTGAGCCGGTGAGGAGTCGTTGAGCGCGACGGTCTGGTGGGTGACCGAGCGCGAGAGGCGGATCAGCGCGATGTCGCCGGCGCCCTGCCCACGCCAGCCGGGATGCGTGACCAGCTGGGCGACGGGCACGGCCTGCGCGGTGGTGCGGTCGATCGAGCCGATCCGCATCTGCACCGAGCCGGGCGAGACCTGCTGCACACAGTGCGCCGCGGTGACCAGCCATTCGGCGGTGATCAGCGAGGCGCCGCAGTGGTGACGGCCCTGGACCTCCATCGAGGCCATGAAGGAGTAGGCCTGGCTGGCCTGCCCGCCGCCGACGATCGCGGTGGTGGGCTCCGGCGTGGGCTCGGGGACGGCGGCGTGTGCCGGTACGGCGACGGCCATCGCCGTGGCGAACAGCAGCGGGACGAGCAGACGAAGTGATCTTCGCATGGGGGGTTTCCTCCGCACAGGTGGATGGGGGGTGAGGCGGCCGGCCGTGAGATCACTGTGCTGAGGCGCACGGGGGTTGAACCAATCCCGGTGCTCTATAAGCTCCGCCTATGGAGTTACAGCTCCGCCACCTGCGGGTGGTCCTGGCGGTGGCCTCGACCGGGAGCCTGACGGCCGCGGCGGCCGAGCTCGGCCTGGCCCAGCCTTCGGTCTCGGAGTCGCTGCAGCGGGCCGAGCGGGCCAGCGGCGGGGCGCTGTTCCGGCGCGGCGCGCACGGCGCCGAGCCCACACCGCTGGGCACCCTGGTGGTCGCACACGCCCGCACGGTGCTCGACGCCTACGACCGGCTGGTCCTCACCGCGGCGCGGAGCCTGTCGGGCACGATGCCGTCGCTGGTGCGGTTCGGGGCGACGCCGGGCATGCTGGTGGCCCACCTGACGGTCGCGGTGCCGCAGGTCACCGGCACCGACGTGGAGGTGCGCACCGCGCTGGCGGGCGGCGAGCTGCTGGCCCTGCTGGCGGGCCACCACCTGGAGGCCGCACTCGTCATCGAGTTCCCGCACGCGCTCCGGCCGATCGAGCCCGGCCTTCGGCGCGCGGTGGTGGCCGAGGAGCCGGTGTTCGTCGCCCTGGCGGCCGGCCATCGGCTGGGCGGACGGCGTGAGGTGACGCTGGCCGAGCTGGCCGGGCAGACCTGGTGCGTCACCGACGGCTGGGCCACCGGCTTCGCCGCCTACCTGCGTCAGGCCGCCCGCGAGGCCGGGCATGCCGTCGACCCGCGCCGCAGCGATCACACGACCGCCTACCAGCTCACCGAGCTCGGCCGTGCGGTGCTGCCGGTGATGCCGGGCGCCAGGCCGTACGGGGCGCTGGCCGTGGCCGCGTTGCGGGACGCGCCGCTGCGCACGACCACGAGCCTGTACTGGCATGCCGACGGGCCGCTGGGCCATGCCGAGGCCGGGCGGCTGTGGGAGCGGCTGCGCTGGGCCCAGCACGAGATCGTCGAGCGGGCCCCCGCCTACCGGGCCTGGCTCGCCGATCACCCCGGGTGGCGCACGACCCCGGAGGAGTTCCCGCCGCCGGGGTGAAAGCCGGGCGAACCCAGCCAGCCCGGATTGCGCTCCCACCATCCCGGCAGCCTGCCGCGTTCGGCGGCCAGCTCGGCATACGCGCCGACCAGGCCGTCTCGCACCCTGGCCGCCAGCTCCTCGTCGAAGGCGCCGCCCTGCGCCCACAGCAGCACGTGCCTGGCCCGCACCGGCGAGCCGCGCAACGCCACGACCGTGCCGGGCAGGGAGACGCCGCTGTCCAGGGCCTGGGCCATGAGCACGACCGGGTCGCCCCTGCGCATGAGCTGGGTGGCGATGAGCGGGTCGAAGGTGCGCACCGTGGGCTGGCCCAGGTCGGCCTGCTCGTAGACGGCCTGGAAGTGGCGGTCGAACTCGTCGTCGCCGTTGACGGCGGCCAGCCAGCCGTAGCCCGCCAGCTCCTCCAGGCCCGCCTCGCCGCGCCGGGCGGCGGGATGGTCGCAGGGCACGATCACGAAGGTCGGCTCGTCGCCGACGACCGTCATCCGCACCCCCGGTGGCGGCGCCGCCTCCCGGCCGGGGTAGTCCATGTGCAGGGCCAGGTCGACGGTCCCGTCCAGCAGCGCGTCGTAGGCGACGGCCAGACGGTCGATCAGCGTGAGGTCGACCGGCGTACCGGGTACGGCCTCGGCGACCACCTCGCACAGGCGCGAGGCCAGCACCGTGCGCCTGGCGCCCAGCCGGAGCAGGCGGCTGGAGCGGTCGTGGAAGCGGCGCAGCGCCCGGTCGAGATCCTCCAGGGCGTCGAGCACCTCCCGCACCCGGGGCATCAGCGAACGGCCGAGCGGTGTCGCGCTCGTGCCCGCCTGCCCGCGTTCGAACAGGGAGCCGCCGACGGCCTGTTCGATGCGCTTGAGCTGTGCGCTCAGCGCGGGCTGCGACAGGCCGCACGCGCTCGCCGCCTTGGTGAGGCTCGCGGTGGCGTCGATCGTGGCGAGGTACCTCAGGTGCCACACCTCAAGGTCCATGCGCCCGATTATGCGCCCGGACCGGGAGGCGCAAGGTGTGGTTTACCCCAGTAAAGGCCGATGGATCACCGCATTACCCCAGGCGGGCGGCGTTTCTAGGGTCGTCGGCATGAGCACTGAGATGGATGGAATCGCCGGTTGGGCCGTCGGGCTGATGGAGAGCCTGGGCGCGCCCGGGGCCGGGGTGGCGATCGCGCTGGAGAACCTGTTCCCGCCGCTGCCGAGCGAGGTGATCCTGCCGCTGGCCGGGTTCACCGCGAGCAGGGGCACGATGAGCCTGGCCGAGGCGCTGGTGTGGACGACGCTCGGCTCGGTCGCCGGGGCGCTGGCCCTGTACGCGATCGGCGCGTTGCTGGGCCGCGAGCGGGTGGTCGCGATCGCGGCCAGGCTGCCGCTGGTCAAGGTCGAGGACATCGCCAGGACCGAGGCGTGGTTCGCCAGGCACGGCGGCAAGACGGTGTTCTTCGGGCGGATGATCCCCATCTTCCGCAGCCTGATCTCCATCCCCGCGGGCGTCGAGCGCATGCCGCTGGGCCGCTTCCTGGCCCTGACCACGGCCGGAAGCGCGGTGTGGAACACGGCGTTCGTCCTGGCCGGATATCTGCTGGGGGAGAATTGGACGCTGGTGGAGAGCTACGCGGGCATCGGATCGAAGGTGGTGGTCGTCCTGGTGGGCGGTGCGGTGCTGGTGTTCGCGGCGACACGCATCGCCGAGCTCCGGCGCAAGGGACGCCATGCCCCACGCTAGGGCGTTCGCCGCACTGGTGATCGGCGCCCTGGTGGCGCCGGTCGAGCTGCTCTGGGTGCTGCTGTCCTCGCCGTTGCTGGCCGTGCCGCCCGCACGCCGGGCGGTGGGGCGGGCCTCCAAGGCGCTGGCCGCCGCGCACGGCCCGAGGCTGGCCCTGCTGGGCGTGGGCGCGGGCCGGGCGCAGGAGGCGGGCGCCGGCTCCAGGGCGCACCGCTACCTGGCGTTGCGCGGGTGCGTCGGCGTGCTGGCCGCCCTGGTCATCGCACTGCTGGTGGTCGGGGTGCTGACGGGGTGGAACCTGCTGAGCGGATGGCTGCGCGGCGAACGGCCCGACGGCATCGCCCCCACGCCCGGCCTGGTGGCCTATGTGGTGGTGGCGGGGGTGGTGGTGATGTTCCTCATCACCTCGGGTCTGGCCGGCCTGGCCGTACTGGAACGTCATCTGGTGGCCAGGCTGCTGGCCCCCGACCCGACCGAGGCGCTGCGCAGGCGCATCACCGAACTGGCCGAGACCAGGGCGGGCATCGTGACGGCCGTGGACGCCGAACGCCGCAGGATCGAACGCGACCTGCACGACGGCCTGCAGCAACGCCTGGTCGCCCTGGCCATGGTGATCGGCAGGGCCAGGCGCGGCCGATCACCCGAGTTGCTCGGCGAGCTGCTCGGCCAGGCACACGAGCAGGCTCAGCAGGCGCTGGCCGAGCTGCGTGAGGTGGCCTGGCGGGTCTACCCGAGCGGCCTCGACTCCCTCAGCCTGGCCGAGGCGCTGGCCGCGGTCGCCGAGCGCTCCCCGGTCCCGGTGCGCCTCAGCTGCGCGCCGGGCCTTGCGGCGGCGGGCGCGGTCGGCTCCGCGGCCTACTTCGTGACCTGCGAGGCTGTCACCAACGCCGCCAAACACGCGGGCGCCACCCTGATCACCGTCGACGTGCACACCAACGAGGAGACGCGGATGCTGGTCGTACGCATCGCAGACGACGGCAGGGGCGGCGCCGACCCCTCGGGCGGCGGCCTGGCCGGGCTGGCCCGCCGGGTGGCCGCCCTGGACGGCCGTTTCACCGTGCTCAGCCCCGCCGCGGGCCCCACTGAGATCACCGCGGAGCTGCCGTGCGCGTGATCCTGGCCGAGGACTCCACCCTGCTGCGCGAGGGGCTCCTACGGCTGCTGGCCGAGGAGGGCCACGACGTGGTCGCGGCCGTCGGCGACGCGCAGGCGCTGCTGGCGGCGCTGGCCGAGCACGGCGCCGACGTCGTGGTCGCCGACGTGCGCATGCCGCCAGGCCACAGCGACGAGGGCGTGCGCGCCGCCCTGCGCATCAGGGCCGAGCACCCGGGCGTCGGCGTGCTGCTGCTGTCGCAGTACGTGGAGAGGCGTTACGCCACCGAGCTGATGAGCGGCTCGGTCGAAGGGGTCGGCTACCTGCTCAAGGACAGGGTGGCCCAGGTGGGCGACTTCCTGGACGCGCTGGAGCGGGTGGCGGCCGGGGGCGCGGCCTTCGACCCGGAGGTGGTGCGCCAGCTGCTGGCCCGTACGAGCAGGGCCGATCCGATCGCGGCGCTGACCCCGCGCGAGCGCCAGGTGCTCGAACACATGGCGCAGGGCCTGACCAACGCCTCGATCGCCGAACGCCTGCACGTGTCGCAGAGCGCGGTGGAGAAACACGCCAACGCGGTGTTCGACAAACTGTCGCTGTCGCATGCCAGCGGCTACAGCAGGCGGGTGCTCGCGGTGCTGCGCTTCCTCGGTTCCTGAGGCCTGGCTGTAGCGTGGAGGCGATGAGGCCGACACACCTGGCGGTCGCCGCCCGCAGCGCCGCCACGCCCGAGCGCCTGTTCGCCGTGCTGACCGACTGGCCGCGCCACGCCGAGTGGATGGTCGCCACCCGGGCCGGGGTGAGCGGCGGCGACGGCCGCAGCCGGGGCTCCTCGATCGCCGCGTTCACCGGCGTGGGGCCGATCGGCTTCCTGGACACGATGACGATCACCCGATGGGAGCCGCCGCACGTCGTGGCGGTCGAGCACACCGGGTTCCTGGTGCGCGGGCAGGGCCACTTCCGCATCGGCGCGTCCGAAGGCGGCAGCAGGGTGATCTGGGCCGAGACACTGCACCTGCCGTTCGGGGCGCCGGGCCGGGCGGGCTTCGCCCTGATCAGGCCGGCCTTCTCGGCGTTCCTGCGGCTTTCGCTGCGCCGGCTGGCCCGCCTGGCCGAACAGCACGACCTCTGAGCGAAGGCGGTGACCCATGCCGGATGAGTTCCTCCTGCGGGACTTCGACACCCAGATCCGTCTCGGGCACCGCCCCGACCACGCGGGCGTCGTCGTCGAGCACCGCGACGGCGTCGTACGCCAGGTGGGCGGGCCGGGCGACTGGAACGGCGTGGTGTGGTCCGGCCTGGACGCCGCGAACGCCGACGCGGCCGTCGCCGCGCAGATCGCGCGCTTCCCGCATGCCTTCGAGTGGAAGCACTACTCCCACGACACACCCGCCGACCTGGGGGCGCGCCTGCTGGCCGCCGGGTTCGAGGCCGAGGAGAGCGAGACGCTCATGGTCGCCGACCTGCACGCCCTGCCCGGCCTGGCCGAGCACCGGCCGCCGCCCGGCGTACGGCTGCGCCCGGTCCGCACGGCGGCCGACGCGGCGCTGATGGGGCAGGTGCACGAGCGGGCGTTCGGCGGCGACGCGGGCAGGATCGTCGCACAGCTGGTCGCCCGCCTGGCCGAAGGCGACCCCACGCTGGTGGCGGTCGTGGCGACGGCGCAGGGCACGCCGGTCAGCGCGGCCAGGATGGACCTGTGTCCCGGCACCGCCTTCGCCGGTCTGTGGAGCGGCGGCACCGTGCCCGCCTGGCGCGGACGCGGCCTGTACCGCAGCCTCGTCGCCTACCGCGCGCGGGCCGCCGCCGCGCTCGGCGTGCGCTACCTGCAGGTGGACGCCTCGCCCGACAGCCGTCCCATCCTGGGCGGCCTGGGATTCGCGGAGCTGGCCACGACCACGCCCTACGTCTACTCCTTCGCCGGAAGGACGGACTGCGACCGAACCGCCGATACGCCGCCGATTCCATGATCGGCTCCATGGGACGAGGCACTGTGCCCGCGCTGACAGCGATCTGTGCTCCCTCTGACAGCGCCGGGGCGCACGCTGAGCGCCATGAGCTACGCATTCGAAGCCGAAGGGCTGGTCAAGAGGTACGGCAGGACCACCGCCCTGCACGGGATCGACCTGGCCGCACGCCGGGCCAGCGTGCTGGGCGTGCTGGGTCCCAACGGGGCGGGAAAAACAACGGCGGTGCGCATTCTGGCGACGCTGCTGCGCCCGGACGCGGGCCGGGCGGTGGTGTGCGGCCTGGACGTGCAGCGCGAGGCCGCCAAGGTCCGGCGCATGATCGGGCTGACCGGGCAGTACGCCTCGGTGGACGAGGATCTCACCGGGGCCGAGAACCTGGTCCTCATCGGCCGCCTGCTCGACCTGCGCGGGGGCCAGGCCAGGCAGCGGGCGGGGGAGCTGCTGGCGGAGTTCGGCCTGAGCGAGGCGGCCGACCGCCCGGCCAAGACCTACTCCGGCGGCATGCGCAGACGCCTGGACCTGGCCGCGAGCCTGGTCGGCCGGCCACAGGTGATCTACCTGGACGAGCCGACGACCGGCCTGGACCCGGCCAAGCGCGAGGACGTGTGGGCGATCGTGCGCGGCCTGGTCGACGACGGCGTCACCGTCCTGCTGACCACCCAGTACCTGGAGGAGGCCGACGCGCTGGCCGACGACATCTGCGTCATCGATCACGGCTCGGTGATCGCGCACGGCAGCCCCTCGCAGCTGAAGGCGATCGTCGGCGGCCAGACCATCCTGGTACGCCCGCACGACGCCGCCCGCCTGCCCGAGGCCGCCGCCGTCCTGGCCTCGGCCGCCGGTCGCGCACCTGACACCCCCGGCCGGGGCGTGCTGACGGTGCCGGTGGAGGGCGAGGCGGCCTTCACCGAGGTGGTGGCCAGGCTGGCGGCGGCGGGGATCGGCGTGGCCGAGCTGTCGCTGCGCCTGCCCAGCCTCGACGAGGTGTTCTTCACCCTGACCGGAAGGCACGCCGAGGCGGCGGGCGAGGAGGCTGCGGCATGAGCACGACCATCACACGGCGCCCACCCGCCACGCCCTCGATCGAGGGGCCGCGTCCCTTCGGGCTGCTGCGCCACAGCCTGGCGCTGGGCCGGCGCAGCCTGATCAAGACCTTGCGCACCCCCGAGCAGCTCATCGACGTGACGCTGCAGCCGATCATCTTCGTCGTCATGTTCGTGTTCCTGCTGGGCGGCGCCGTGGCCGGGGACACCCATGCCTACCTGCAGTTCCTGCTGCCCGCGATCATGGTGCAGACGGTGATGTTCGCCGGGATGGCCTCGGGCGTCAACCTCAACAGCGACATCGGCAAGGGAGTGTTCGACCGTTTCCGCAGCCTGCCGATCGGCAGGTCGGCCCCGCTCATCGGGTCGGTGCTCGGCGATCTCATCAGGTACGCGGTGGCGATCGTGAGCCTGCTGGCGTTCGGGTTCGTGCTGGGGTTCCGGCTGGGCACCGATCCGCTGTCGGCGTTGCTGGCGTGCGTGCTGACGGTGGTGTTCGCCTTCAGTGTGAGCTGGGCGTTCGTCCTGGCCGGTGTGCTGATGCGCGAGCCCGGCGGGGTGCAGGGGGTGGCGTTCCTGACGATGTTCCCGCTGACGTTCGGCACCAGCATGATCGCACCGACGGCGACGCTGCCCGGCTGGCTGCAGGCCTGGGTGAACGTCAATCCGGTCAGCCACGTCATGGACATGACCAGGGGCCTGATGGTCGGCGGCCCCGTCGCCGCTCCCGTCGCCTGGACACTCGGCTGGTCGGCCGCCTTCCTGGCGGTGTTCGCCCCGCTGGCGGTGCGCGCCTACCGCAGGCGCGCCTAGCCGACGCCGTGCGGGGGGCGGGCGGCCTGCCGTACCAGGGTGATGGCCTCGGGGCGGGTCAGGGTGCGGCCCTGGGTGAGCAGGGCGGCGAGGGCTGTGGGGCCGAGGGTGTGGTGCAGGGCGGAGGTGACGCGGTGCACGTCGGGCAGGTGGGCGTGGGTGACGCCGCGCAGCTGCTGGGCGGCTCCCAGGACGACGGCGGCGCGCTCGGCCAGCCCGGCGCGCTCGTGCAGGGCGGCCACCGCGACGGCCACGGTGGCCAGCACCGGCATGTCCTTGGCCTGCAGCGCCTTGTCCACGCCGTCGGCGATCTGCGCCCAGCCTTCGGCCAGGCGGCCCGAGCGGGCGCTGAGCTGGGCGTGCGCGGCCATGACCAGCGCCCTGAACTGGGGGGCGACCATCGGCACCCGCTCGATGGCGGCCGAGGCCAGCGCGTAGCGGCGTCCGGCCTCCTCCAGGTCCCCTGCGGCGCGGTCCAGGTCGCCGATGGCGAGGTTGGCGAAGGCGACGTTGCGCGGCGACCACTCGGCGTCACGGCCTTCGGCGATGGCGACGAGTTCGGCCCTGGCCTCCTCGGCCTGGCCCTGCTGGGCGCGCAGGCCCGCCACCGCGATGCGCTGGTGGCCCGCGTCGTCGTCGGAGTCGAGTTCGCGGATGAGGTCGATGGCCTCCTGCAGCGCCGCGATGGCCGCCAGCGGCTCGCCCGCCGACATGCTCGCCTCGGCCAGTGCGGTCAGCGCCTGCGACAGCGACCAGCGTTCGCCGACGGCGCGCAGCTCGGGCACCGCGATCTCCAAGTCCTCGCGCATGCCGGCCAGGTCGCCGCCGTTCTCGCGCAGGAAGGCGCGCATCATCCGCAGCATGCCCCTGGTCCAGGGGTCGGGGTGGCCCAGCCTGCGGGCGACCGCCTGCTTGCCCACCTCGTCGTCGTCGGTGAACAGCGCCAGCGCGGGCTCCACGAGCGTGAGCACCGGGTGCGAGCCGCTGCCGGGCTCGGCCAGGGCGGCCAGGCCGCGCAGCCCGGCGATGGTGTCGCCGAGCTTGGCGTAGCCGTTGGTGACGGCGCTGTTGAGGAGGTACATGGTGGTGGTGATCAGCCTGGCCTCGACGGGGGAGTCGCCGGGCACCTCCAGCGCCAGGCCGAGCCAGCCCGCCGCCTCGCTGCGCCTCCCCTTGATCGTCCAGTACTGGCTGAGGGCGGCGGCCAGCCGTACGGCGGTGGCGGCGTCGCCCGAGGCCGCGGCGTGGTGCAGGGCCGAGAGCAGGTTGTCGCGTTCGGCGTTGAGTACGGCGATCCACGGCAACTGCTCGCGGGTACGCAGGATCGGCTCGGCGCGTTCGGCCAGGCGCAGGTAGTAGGCGGCGTGCGCGGCGCGCACGTCGGCGCCGATGCCGCGTTCGGCCAGGCGTTCCATGCCGTACTCGCGGATGGTCTCCAGCATGCGGTAGCGCGGGCCCGGCATCAGCTGCAGCAGCGACCTGTCGACCAGGGCGGCCAGGCGCTCCAGGCTGCCGCCCATGTGCTCGGCCGCCTCCAGGGTGAACCCGGCGGGGAAGACCGACAGGCGTTCGACGAGGTCGCGTTCGGCCTCCTCCAGCAGGTCCCAACTCCAGGCGACGACCGCGCGCAGCGTCTGGTGGCGCGGCAGCGCGGTGCGGCTGCCGCCGGTCAGCAGGGCGAACCTGTCGTCCAGCCGGGCGGCGACCTGCTCCAGCGTCATCGAGCGCAGCCTGGCCGCGGCCAGCTCGATCGCCAGCGGCAGCCCGTCGAGCCTGGCGCAGATCTCGGCGGCGGCCGGGCCGGGCTCGAACCCGGGACGCACGGCCCTGGCCCGGTCGGTGAACAGCTCCAGCGCCGGAGCCCGGCCTCCGGCGGCGCTCGCGGCCAGCTCCAGCGGCGGCACCGGGCACAGGCTCTCGCCGTCGATGCCGAGCGGCTCGCGGCTGGTGGCCAGCACGCGCAGGCCTTCGACCCGGCCGAGCAGGTCGGCGGTCAGGTGGGCGGCGGCGGCGATGAGGTGCTCGCAGTTGTCCAGGACGAGCAGGGTGTCGGCGGCCGACAGCGCCTCGGTCAGGCGGCCCATGGTGTCGCGGGGCGCGCCGGGCGTGTCGATGACGCGTTGCTGGCCGAGCGCGCCGAGCACGGCCTGGGCGATGTCGGCCGGGTTGGTGACGGCGGCCAGCTCCACCATCCACGCCCCTCCCGGGTGCTCGGCGGCCAGCGCGGCGGCGGCGGTGGCGGCCAGGCGCGTCTTGCCCGCGCCGCCCGGCCCCACCAGGGTGACCAGGCGCCCGGCGCCGAGCTGGGCGCGCAGGGTGGCCAGCTCGGCCTCGCGCCCGACGAAGCTGGTCAGCGGCGCCCGCAGGTTGCCCCGGACGCGGCGCGGGCCGGGCGCGGGCGCCTGGCCGAGCGCTTGGAGGTGGGCGGCGCGCAGCTCGGGCCCGGGGTCGGCGCCGAGCTCCTCGGCCAATAGCGCCCTGGCGTGCTCGTATGCGGCCAGCGCCTCGGCCCCCCTGCCCGCCTGGTGCAGGGCGCGCACCCGCAGGGCGTGCAGCCGTTCGCGCAAGGGGTGCGCGGTGGTGAGCTCGCTCAGCTCGGCCACCGGCGGCCCGGCCTCGCCGAGCTCGAGGTCGGCCTCGATGCGGTCTTCGAGTGCGCCGAGCCTGGCCTCGCGCAGCCCGGCCGCGTATCCGGTGAACTCCGTCCCGCCGAGCTCGCCCAGCGCGGGCCCGCGCCACAGCAGCAGCGCCTCGCGCAGCACCGGGGCCGCCTCCCGCGCTCGCCCGGCGCGCAGGGCGAGCCTGCCGTCGCGGGCCAGGCGCTCGAAGGTGTGCGCGTCGACGTCGGCGATCAGCCGGTAGCCGCCGGGCCCCGACTCCAGCACGCCTTCGCCGGGCAGCACCCGCCGCAGCCGGGAGACCAGCGACTGCACGGCGTTGACCGGATCGGCGGGCGGCTGGTCGGGCCACAGCGCCGAGGCCAGCTCCTCCACGCCCACCACACGCGGCGCGGCCAGGGCGAGCCTGGCCAGCAGCGCCCGCAGCCTGGCGCCGCCGATCTCGACGACGCCGCCGTCGTGCGCCGTCGCCTGCAGCGGCCCGAGTATGCCGATCCGCACCCGTCGGCCCCGATCCGGGCCCGTGGCGGCCTGCTCGTCGCGCGTCGACATAGCCGTCAGTCTAGCCTGACACCGCTGCGGCGTTCGCCGGGCGGACAGCCGGGCGCGGGCGGCTGCCGTGGCTCCGGCTGTGCGCTCAGCAGGCGCAGCAGGCGAAAGGCGCGCTCGCTCACCCGGGCGGAGCCGTACAGTGCCGCCGCCACCACGAGCGTGGTCACGGCGATGCCCGGCACCGGGCGATCAGCAGGCATTTTTCCGTTTCCTCCTCGGTTTTCCGGCGGCGTGGCCGGTCGCGGCTCATCGAGATTCGGGCACGGCCGGGCCCGCCGGTAGGGGAAGGGCCGATTCCCGGCGGATTGGCAACCGCGCGGCGCACGATGGGTGGTGGCGGGCCGGTCGAGTCGTCTGCGGGGGCGGGGCATGGGGCAGCACGAGGAGTACGGCGGTGCGGGGGCCGGGCAGGAGGCCGCCGTCTACGCGGGGCGGTTGCGGGCCCTGCTGGAGCCTGTCCTGCGCGCGGGCGGGCAGCAGAAGGATCTCGCCGAGGCCACCCACACCGCTCGATCCACCGTCAGCAGGTACCTGTCGGGCGAGCGCATCGCACCCGCGTCGTTCCTGACGGCCTTCGCCGCCTACCTGGCCCGGCACGGGCACGCCGTACCGGCCTCGCAGCTCGACGCGCTGCACGACCTGCGCGAGCGGGCGCACCGGGCGAGCGGCTCGGCGCTGGTCCGCGCCACGCACTGGCAGGAGATCGCCACCGGCGCCCAGGCGGAGCTCGTACGGCTGCGGCGCGAACTCGACCGGCGCGACGACACCGCCGGGAACGTCGCCAGGCTGGAGGCGGCCGAGGCCCGGCTGCTGCACCTGCACGACAGCCTGCACCGCACCGAGATCCAGCTGGCCCGCGCCGAGGCCGACCGCGACGCGGCACGGCGGCAGGCGCAGTGGAGCACGCGTCAGCTGGAGGCGGCCGGGCGCTACGCCCACCAGGTGGAGGGCGAGCTCACCCAGGCCCTGGGCCGGATCCACGAATTACAGCGCGAGGTGAACGTGCTGCGCCTGCAGGCCGCGCGCCTGCTGCAGGAGGCCCCGCTCGGCGCGCGCACCGAGCGTCCGGCGCTTCGGCGCGTGAGCGTCCCCGCGGCCTGGCGTTCCGCGCCGCCCTTCGATCCGCCGGACCTCGATCCGCCGGACCCGCCAGGCCCCGCGACTGCCGGGGCGCGTCCCGGCCGGTTGTTCGCCCTGTCCTACCTGCTGAGCGTGTACTGGCCGACGCTGGTGCTGCTGGCCTTCTTCGCCTTCCTCCTCGCGGCGCTGCTGTTCGGGCGGACCGGCTGAACGAAGGTGGGACACGTTCTGCCTAGGGGGTTTAAGCATTTGCGTGCTGGCTCTAGGGAAAGCTAGCGTCGGCTTCATGAAAGAGGTCAGCGAGCGCGACATCCGCGCATCCTTCGTCAACTGCACCAAGGGGGAGGCCAAACGCCTGGCCGTCCCCAGGGACCTGGCCACCAGGCCCTGGGCCGACCTCGACTTCCTCGGCTGGCGCGACCCCGCCTCGCCCGAGCGCGCCTACCTGGTCGCCGAGACCGGCGAGGACCTGGTCGGGGTGGCGCTGCGCCGGGCGGCGCCGGGCGCCGGACACGTGCGGCGCAGCATGTGCTCGTTGTGCCTGACCATGCACACCGGCGACGGCGTCTCGCTGCTGAGCGCACGCCGGGCCGGGCGCACCGGCCAGCAGGGCAACTCGGTCGGCGCCTACATCTGCACCGATCTGGCCTGCTCACTGTACCTGCGCGGCAAGAAGGAGGTCGGCCCCGGCGGGCGCCTGCACGAGTCGCTCACCCTGGAGGAGCTCATCGGCAGGACCGAGGCCAACCTGGCGGGCTTCCTGGCGAAGGTCGTGGGCTAGCGGGCGGTCAGCAGCGCGTCGACGTCGGCGTCGCCGGTCGGCGGGCCGAGCCGGGTGGGCGCGCCCGCCCGCAGCAGGATCGCCACGACGGCCGGGTAGTCGCCGTCCTCGGCCCGGTTGTTGGCCAGGCCCCACAGGGCGCAGTCCAGCGGGGTCGGCCCCTCCTCGTCGAAGGCGCGGTCCGCCACATCGGCGCCGCGCTCGACGAGCAGCCGCACGGTGTCGGCGCGGCCGTGCATGGCGGCCTGCTCCAGGGGGGTGAAGTCGCTCCACCCGCGCGTGTCGACCCCGGCCCCGGCCTCGATCAGAGCGGCCACCACCTCGGTACGGCCGAGCAGGGCGAACTGCCCGAGAATCCAGCCGAAGTCGTGGTCGTCCTGGCCGATGCCGAGCGCGGGAGGCGGCGCGAGCGGCAGCCGGGTGCTCCTGCCCTGGGCGACGGCCAGCACCGCGGCGTCGACCGGATCGAGGTCGGCGCGTGCGCCGTGGGCCAGCAGCAGGTCGTAGGCGGCCAGGTGCCCGCAGCGCGCGGCCAGCGCCAGGGGCCTGCGGCCGACGTCCCAGCGGTCCCACGGCAGGTTCACGTCGCTGCCCGCCCGCAGCAGCATGCCGAGGATGGCCGTGCCCCGGCCCCTGGCGATGGCGTGGTGCAGGGCGCGGCAGGCGTTGACGTCGACGCCGTGCTCCAGGAACCAGGCCAGTCCGGCGGCGTCCTCGAAGTCGAGCTTGTGGGCGACCATGCTCTCGTAGCCGGGCTGGTATAGCAGGTCGAGCAGGGCGCTGCCGCCGTGCTCGCAGGCGTGGTAGAAGGTGTCGGCGTCAGGTGGGGCGCCGTGCTCGATCAGCAGGGCGACCAGGCTGGCGTCGCCGCGCCCCACCGCGGCCGGCAGCGCGTTGCCGTCGGCGTCGCCTTCGCGGGCGTCGGCGCCCGCCCGCAGCAGCAGACCGGCGCAGGCGCGCACGTCGCCGGGCGTGCCGCCCGAGCGGCGTAGCAGGGCCAGCAGCGGCGTCGTCCCGGCGACCGGGGCACGGGCGGCGTGCGGCCCGGCGGCCAGCAGGGCGGCCAGCGCCTGGGCGTCGGCCAGGACGAGCGCCCTTTCCATGCCGCCGAGCGCCTCGGCGCGCACGTGGCGCACCAGCCTGGGCCAGCTGGCGAAGCCGTATGCGCGGGCCAGGTCGTGCTGGGCCGTACTCAGCGGCACGGCCTGGGCGCGGGCCCCCGCTTTGGCTTGTTTGCGCAGGTGCTCCAGCGACAGGCGCCGCCCGTCCGGCATTGGCCGCGCGGCAGGCTCGGGATGGGATGGTGATGCGGTCATGGCGAACCCCCGTCTGCCCGTGTCCGCGCGTGCGGGCCGAGGTCCGTCGGCCGTCAGCCAGGTGTCACGACCGGTGGGATGATCCCTGCCCCGCGGACCGGGTGCGCCCGGCGACGCCACTTCCCCCACCTTACCGGCCTGTTCGCGCCGTGACGTGCCCGCCTCCCGCCGGGGGCGCGCCCCTCCCGGGACGGCGCGGACGCCTCCGGAGGTGGGCCCTCGCCGGATGCCGTGCTCCGCCGGGCGCGCGACGGCTTGCGGAGCGTTTCGCTCCGGCGTAGTGTTCCGGACGTAACGGAGTGATCTACTCCGATTGGTCGTGCTGGTTCGAGGAGTGAGTTGTCCATGCCTGTCGGTCCCTCCCGTCGTGAGTTCATGAGCGTGCTGGCCCTGGCCGCGGCCGCCTCGGCCGTCCCCCTGGCCGCCTCCGCCGAGGGCCGCCCGCGCCACCAGGTGAACGTGCTGCGCGGCGCCACCGTGATCGACGGCCTCGGCGGCCCACCCCTGACCGGCGCGAGCGTCGTCCTGGCGGGCGAGCGCATCGCCTGGGTCGGCCGGGACGCCCAGGCCCCGCACCTGCCCGGCGCGAACGTCCTCGACCTGCGCGGCAAGCACGTCATCGCCGGACTGTGGGACATGCACGCCCATACCGAGATGGACAAGCTCGACCTGTACCTGCCGCTGTACCTGGCCAACGGCGTGACCGGCATCAGGGAGATGTGGGGCACGCCGGACCGTTTCGACCTGAGGCGCAGCCTGGAGGCGGGGCGGGTCGCCGGGCCCAGGATGGTGCTGGCGGGCAATATCGTCGACGGCCCCGACTCCTTCCTCGGCGCCTTCCCCATCCGTACGGTCGCCACGCCGCAGCAGGCCCGCGAAGCCGTACGGGAGAGTGCCGGGGCGGGGGCCGACCTGGTCAAGGTGTACTCGCTGCTGCCCGCCGGGCTGTTCGAGGCGTTGGCGGGTGAGGCGCGGCGGCTGGGGCTGGCCGTGGCGGGGCATCTGCCCGACCTGGTGGCGATGGGGCAGGCGGCGGCGCTGGGGCAGCGCAGTGTGGAGCATCTGTTCGGGACGTTCTTCGCGACCTCACGGCACGAGCAGGCGATCCGCGCCCGGCTGGCGAGCACCACGATCGCGAGCAAGGGCGGCGCCTACCCGTGGTTCCAGTGGACCCGCGATCTGGAGCGCCAGGCGGTGGCCGACTACGACGAGCGTACGGCCGGGCGCCTGTTCGCCACGCTGAGGCGGCACGGCACCTGGCACTGCCCCACCCTCACCGCGACCCGGGTGACGGCCTTTCCCGCCGGCACCTTCCGTGGCGACGAGCGGCTGAAGTACCTGCCGCCGGGCACGGAGGACTACTGGCAGGCCGATCTCGGCGCGCCCGTGACGCCGCAGGAGATCGCCGACCAGCGCGCCTACTTCGAGGCCAGGCTGCGCGTCGTCGGCGCGATGGGCGAGGCCGGGGTCGGCGTGCTGGCCGGCACCGACAGCAACCAGCCCTACGTCTTCCCCGGCTTCGGCCTGCACGACGAACTGGAACTGCTGGTGCGCTCGGGCCTGAGCCCGATGCGCGCCCTGCAGAGCGCCACCTCGGACGCCGCGCGCCACGCGGGCCGCGCCCACGACAGCGGCACGGTCACCGCGGGCCGCCTGGCCGACCTGGTCGTCCTGGACGCCGACCCGCTGCGCGACATCCGCAACACCACCAGGATCCACACGGTCGTCACCCGGGGCAGGCTGATCTCCCCGGCCGAACGCCGGGCGATGCTCGCCGCCGTCGAGGCCGCCGCGGCCACCCACCCCCGGCCGCTCGCCTCCGCCGCCCGCGCCCGCTGCTGCTGAACGCGCCCACCGCCACCGGGACAGGCCGGGCGACGAACTACCCCTTCACCCCTGCCAGCCGCCCTCGTGCACCCCGCCGGGCACCGGGTCGCCCGGCCCGTACGGCTCGCGGGTGAAGACGAAGGTGTTGAGGTCGAGGTGGTCCTCGTGCACCCGCAGCGTCTCCCCGGCGTAGTAGCCGTCCAGCCCGAGCCAGGTGCCGTCGGCCTGCGCGGCGAACCTGGAGGCGCGCCCCGGCCCGGTGGCGGGCGTCAGCGACAGGCCGCGCTCGGGCAGCACCCGCAGCAGGTACGGCGCGGGCCCCCAGTGCCACAGCCCGGTCAGCGCCAGCAGGCCCGCCTCGACCGGCGCGGGCCGCCACTCGGCAGGCAGGCGCGGCTCGTGCTCGGCCATGACGGCCAGCATGTCGCTCAGCAGCGACGAGCGCACCCCGGTGGTGGTGTTGGCCATGAACAGCACCGCCAGGTCCTCGGCCGGGTCGGCCCACACCGTGGCCAGGAAGCCGGGCATGGACCCGGTGTGACCGGCCAGCCTGCGCCCGGCCTCACGCTTGAGCTGCAGCCCCAGGCCGTGCCCCGACACCCAGGCGTCGCCGTCGTCGACGATCGCGGGCTCGCGCATCTCGGCCAGGCTCTCGGCGCCGAGCACGCCGCCGGTGTGCCCGGCCAGGAAGGCGCCCCAGCGGGCCAGGTCGGTGGCGCTCGACCACATCTGCCCGGCGGGCGCCATCGCGACGGCGTCGTGCTCGGGCTCGGGCAGCAGCACGTCGGCGAAGGGATGCACGGCGTAGCCGGTGGCATGCGGTGCGCGCGGGCGCGTGGTGGTCTCGCCCATGCCGAGCGGCAGCAGGATCTCCTCGTGCACGGCCTCGGCCCAGCCCCGGCCGCGCAGCCTGGCCACGACCTCGCCGAGCAGGCCGTAGCCGAGATTGGTGTAGTGGAAGCGCCGTCCCGGCCGGTGGCGCGCGTGCTCGGGACCCAGCCGCCCGATGAGCTCCTCGATCGGCAGGCCGGGCGTGCGCTCCCACCAGGCGGTGGGCGGCTCGGCGGTCAGCCCGCCCGAGTGCGCCAGCAGCTGCGCGATCGTCACCTCGCCGAACGGCGTGCCCGGCACGTGCTTGTCCAGGGGGTCGAGCAGGTCGAGCAGGCCCTCGTCGCGCAGGCGCATGACGAGCACGGCGATGAACGTCTTGGTGATCGACCCGATGCGGTACTGCGTCGAGGGGGTCGGCGTCGCGCCCTCCACCTGCCCGCGCGCCCCGAACCAGGCCGTACGGCCCTCGCGCACGATCGCGGCCGTCAGCGACGGCACCCTGGACTCGGACTGCTCGACGGCCAGCCTGCGCAGCAGCGCACGCGCGGCGGCCTCACCCACCTGACTCATGGGCCCCAAGGTTAGCGCCCGCCCGCGCCCGGGCGCTCACGGCCAGGGCGCGGGCCAGTGCAGCCACTGCCCGAGCCCGGCGTAGGCGCCCGCGGCGGCGACGAGGAAGCCCAGCACCCACCCGAGCAGCGCCCACCCGCGCGAGCCGGCCTCGCCGCCGACGACGGTGCGGCTGCTGCTCACGGACGCGCCGCCGTGGTTGAGGTGCACGGTCGAACCGGAGGCGGCGCTCACCACCAGCGGCGCCCCCTCGCCCACGGCCGCCGCCGCGCCCAGGTGCCCGGGACCTGCGCCCAGGAGGTCGGAGACCGCCTGGGCGAGCATGGCCCGCATGCGCCCCACGGCCACCCCGTACGTCACAGGCGCCACCCCCATCAGCAGATAGCCGACCCGCTCGTTGTAGGCGATGCTGCCGTTGCTGCGGGCGTTCCTGGTCAGCTGCTCCATCCACGACCTGTCCGCGCTCAGCGGGTGCACCAGGAACGTCGGTCCCGGGGCGGCGGCCAGCGCCTCCAGCTCGTGCATCGGCTGATACAGGTAGACGATGTTGTCCACCCCTTCGCACACGCCGCCGAGCAGCTGCCGCGGCGGCGGCGCGAGTGCGTCACCGCCTCCGCCCGCCCATGGGACGCAGGCCACGTGCAGCACCGAATTGACTACACGGTAGACCGGCACGCGCCCCGGCGGGTGTCCGATGACCTCCTTCCTGGCCCAGTCGCGAAGCCACCCGGAGCGGCCCTTGCCGCTCAACGCCACACACATGAGCAGCACCGCCGACAGCGAGACCGCCGGGTCGTGCACCTTCTGCTCGATCCGCACCAGAAGAGCGTCATCGCGCGTGCTCGAAACGCTACCGTCCGTCACCCCGCCATCATCGCCGAAAACCCGGGCCCGCAGGGCCGTAAGCCTGTCCTACGCTGACCTCGGGCAGATCGGCGAGGAGGGCGGCGGGTGGCGTCGACGGAGCAGGGCCAGACCCCGGGCGCGAGCCTGACCGCAGTGCTGGAACGCATCACCTACGCCAACGAGGAGACCGGCTACACGATCGCCAGGGTCGCCGTCGCACGCGGTGGGGACGAACTGCTGACCGTGGTGGGCCCGCTGCTGGGCGCCCAGCCGGGGGAGTCGCTGCGGATGAGCGGCCGGTGGATGTCGCATCCGCAGTACGGCAGGCAGTTCGAGGTGTGGACGTACGAGACCGTGCTCCCGGCCACCATCCAGGGCATACGCCGATACCTGGGCTCGGGCCTGATCAAGGGCATCGGCCCGAGGATGGCCGACCGCATCGTCACGCACTTCGGCACCGACACCCTGGACATCATCGAGACCGCCCCGGGACGGCTGGTGGAGGTGGCGGGCCTCGGCCCCAAGCGCACCAAGCTGATCGCCGCCGCCTGGGCCGAACAGAAGATCATCAAAGAGGTCATGATCTTCCTGCAGGGCGTGGGCGTCTCCACCTCGATCGCGGTGCGCATCTTCAAGCAGTACGGCGAGTCCTCCATCGAGGTCGTCAAGGCCCAGCCGTACAAGCTCGCCGACGACGTCTGGGGCATCGGCTTCAAGACCGCCGACACCATCGCCCAGGCGGTCGGCATCGCCGCCGACAGCCCCGAGCGCGTCAAGGCCGGGCTGCGTTACACGCTCTCGCAGGCCGCCGACGACGGCCACTGCTACCTGCCCGCGCCCAACCTCGTCTCCGACGCCGTCAAGATCCTCCAGGTGGGCGCCGATCTGGTCGCCACCTGCCTGGGCGAACTCGTCGCCGAACAGGGCGTCGTGCGCGAGGACGTCCCGGCGGGCGAGAACGTCGTGCCCGCGATCTACCTGCTGCCCTTCCACCGGGCCGAGACGTCGCTGGCCTCGGGGCTGCTGTCGCTGCTGTGGTCCAAGGGCGATCGGCTGGGCGCGTTCGGCGACGTCGACTGGGCCAAGGCCGAGCAGTGGCTGCACCGCCGGACCGGCTCGGAACTGGCCCCCGAGCAACGCCAGGCCGTACGGCTGGCGCTGACGCAGAAGGTGGCGGTGCTGACCGGAGGGCCGGGCTGCGGCAAGAGCTTCACCGTGCGCTCCATCGTCACCCTGGCCCGCGCCAAGAAGGCCAAGGTCATCCTGGCCGCCCCGACCGGCCGCGCCGCCAAGCGCCTGTCGGAGCTGACCGGCCACGAGGCCACCACCGTGCACCGGCTGCTGCAGCTGCGCCCCGGCGGCGAGGCCACCTACGACCGCGACAACCCGCTGCAGGCCGACCTCGTGGTCGTCGACGAGGCCTCCATGCTGGACCTGCTGCTGGCCAACAAACTCGTCAAGGCCGTCGCGCCGGGCGCGCACCTGCTGCTGGTCGGCGACGTCGACCAGCTGCCCTCGGTCGGCGCGGGCGAGGTGCTCAAGGACCTGCTGGCCGCCGACGACGTCCCCCGCGTACGGCTGACGCAGATCTTCCGCCAGGCGCAGGAGTCGGGCGTGGTGGTCAACGCCCACCGGGTCAACACCGGCCGCCATCCCGAGCTGGAGGGCATGAAGGACTTCTTCCTCTTCCCGTGCGAGGAGGCCGAGGAGATCGCCGAGCTGACCGTGGACGTCGTCGCCAGGCGCATCCCGCGCCGCTTCGGCCTCGACCCGCGCCGCGACATCCAGGTGCTGGCCCCGATGCACCGCGGCGCCGCCGGGGCGGGCGCGCTCAACATCGCCCTGCAGGAGGCGCTCACCCCCGCACGCGAGGGCCTGCCCGAACGCCGCTACGGCGGGCGCGTCTACCGCATCGGCGACAAGGTCACCCAGCTGCGCAACAACTACGACAAGGGCGCGGCCGGCGTCTTCAACGGCACCGTGGGCGTCGTCACCGACATCAGGCCCGACGACCAGCAGCTGACCGTGCTGACCGACGAGGAGGAGAGCGTCGACTACTCCTTCGACGAACTCGACGAGCTGACCCACGCCTACGCCGTCTCCATCCACCGCTCGCAGGGCAGCGAGTACCCGGCCGTGGTGATCCCGCTGTCGACCGGCGCCTGGATGATGCTGCAGCGCAATCTGCTCTACACCGCCATCACCCGGGCCAAGAAACTGGTAGTGATCGTCGGGTCGCGGCGGGCGCTGGCGCAGGCCGTACGGACCAAGGGGGCGGGGCGGCGCCATACCGGTCTGACGCATCGTCTCGCCCAGCGCTTGGCACGTTCTTGACCCTCACTTGACGTGCAATTGAATCCTGCGAGTGACCGAAACGTGACCGAACTCTCCCAAATGATGTGACGTCTAAAGGGAAAGGCCATTAGGGTTTTTGGGTGCAGTTTGCTGCGGTGGGGGAGAGAACAGTGTTGAGCGTTGGACCAGGTTGGAAGCGGCCGGCGGCGGGCATCGCGCTCGCCCTCGCGGCCACCGTGACGGCGGCGTGCTCGGGAGGCCAGGCGGCCACCGGCGCCCAGGGGCAGGAGGCGGAGCAGACGACGAGCGCCGCGCCCGCGCCCACGATCAAGATCAGTCCGGCCCAGGGCGGCGCCAAGGTCAAGCCCGGCAAGAAGGTCGTGGTCACCGCCACGGGCGGCGCGCTGGACGAGGTCGTGGTGCAGGGCAAGGACGGCCCCCTTGAGGGCTCCTTCGACGCCGCGCGCTCCAAGTGGGTCTCCAAGGTGACGCTCAAGCCCGCCAGCGCCTACACCGTGACGGCCAAGGCGGGCGCCACCACGCAGACCAGCCGTTTCACCACCGTGAAGCCGGATGTGGAGCTGGCCGTGGTGGACGTGACGCCCAACCGCAAGGGGGAGAAGGTCGGCGTGGGGGCGCCGATCATCGTCACCTTCAACAACGCGGTGACCGACAAGAAGGCCGTGGAACGTGCCCTTGAGGTCGAGGCCGAAAAGCCGGTCGACGGCGCGTGGCGCTGGGTGGCCGACAACAAGGTCATCTACCGCACCGCCAAGTACTGGCCCGCCCACCAGGACGTCACCTTCACCGCCCGCCTGGACGGCGTGCAGGGCGGCAAGGGCATGTACGGCGTCAAGGACTACGAGACCGTCATCGCGATCGGCGCCCGCCAGATCAGCACGCTCGACACCCGCAAGAAGGTCATGTACGTCAGGCGTGACGGCAAGCTGGTGCAGACCATGAAGGTCAGCGCCGGGATGGCCACCACGCGCGAGTACACCACCACCTCGGGCGTGCACCTGACGATGGAGGCGGTCAACCCGGTGTGGATGGAGTCGCCCGGCCGCAAGAAGGGCGACCCCGGCTACTACAAGGTGCTCATCAACCACGCGGTGCGCATCTCCAACTCCGGCGAGTACGTCCACGCCAAGAACAACGTGTGGGCCCAGGGCGTGCGCAACGTCAGCCACGGCTGCATCAACTCCCGCCCCGACCAGGCCAAGTGGTTCTACTCCAACTCCCAGCGCGGCGACATCGTCGACATCAAGGGCACCGACCGCGAGCTGGAGTGGGACAACGGCTGGGGGTACTGGCAGATGTCGTTCGCCAAGTGGAAGCAGGGCTCGGCCCTCTGACCGGCACGGGCCCGCCTACCCGCGGGCCTCGCGGCGTTCGCGTTCGCGCCAGGTGGCCCGCAGGTGGGCCAGCTTTTCGGCGGCCACCTCGTCCAGGGCCCGGCGGCGCTCCCGGTCCTCCTCCCACACCGCCTCCGCGCACAACGCGCGGGCGGCCTCGTGCGGCTCGGCGTCGCGCACCACGTACCAGACGGTGTCGAAGTCGCCCCGCCGGTCGTGGTCGGGGCGCAGGATCGTCACCAGGCCGGAGACCAGGAGCTGGCGGGTCCACGGGTTGCGGGCCAGCACCTGCCGCTCCACCGTGAGCGCGCCGCCGTGGGGTTCGCCGCCGAGCAGGTCGTCCACCCACTGCCACACCCGGCGCGTGCTCCCCGCCGGCGCGTGCGCGTTGCCCCGACCCACCAGCGGCACCGAGTAGGTGTGCGCGCCGTCGCGGCACAGCTCCTTGGCGATGCGCTCGCCGTCGGCCAGCCCCCGTAGCGTCTCCTCGTCGAGCGGGTTGCCCGGGGGGTGGCAGTGGCGCTCCCGCTCGGCGGCGTAGCGGTCGAGCAGCACGTCCTGGTAGCGGCCCGCCCGCGCCCGGGCCGGGATGCAGGTGGCCGGGGTGAGGTCGGCGCCGTCCTCGACGTCGATCCCGTGCCCGCGCAGCAGCGCGTGCACGGTGAGCCCCGCCTCCCGCGCCCGCTCGCTCATCGTGCGCAGCCACCCGTCGAAGGTGTCCAGACCGGGGCCGGTCCGCAGCGACGCCCAGTCCTCGCAGGCCGACACCGGCACCGCCACCTGCCGCGCGGCCGGGACCTGCTCGCCCTGGCCGGGCTCGAGGTCGATCGAGTAGTACATGACAGCGGGGGCGAAGTACGGGAACGGCTTGGCGTGCTGGAGGGGGTCGAAGACGTCGCGGATCGGCCAGAACCGCAGCAGCCACGTCTCGTCGCACTCGCCGGTGCCGTGCCCGTCGCCCGGCCGCGGCTCGCGCAGGTACAGCCGCAGGCCGTACTCGAAGTGCGGCGGGCCGATCAGGAAGTCGTGGCTGCGGCCGTCCATCATGGTCACGACGGACACGACGCCGCTCCCGGCCACGAACGTCGCCGACTCGAACGGCGTCCAGCACTCCTGCGCTGGCCCCGGCTCTGCGTCCCAGGACTCCAGGCGCAGGGCGGCGTTGAAGTGGTAGATCTCCTCGGTGGGGGAGCTCCATCCGGCCAGGTCGGTGTCCTCCAGTCCGAACGTGTTGTACTGGACGTAGACCTCGTCGTCGAGCCGTCGCAGCAGGTTCGCCATGTCGTGTCCACGCCTTCGCATCGGTGGGTGATCTTGCGGGCCTGGCGGGAGTATGGCGGGCGGCACCGACAGTCCGGGCGTCGCGTCTCGTTCACACCGTGGGGCCGATCGCCCGCGCGAGCCGGTCGGCGGCCTCCTCCTCGCCCTCGCCCTCTCGCAGGGGCAGGCGCGCGGCGCCCCGGTAGGCGTGCCTGCCCGGGGAGGGGGCGTCGAGGAGGGCGACGACCGGCCGGATCGCCTCCTGCGGGCTGCGGCCGAGCAGGCGGCCCGCGAGCGCCGCGCTCAGCCGCATCACCGGGCCGACCTGCCCGGCGAAACCGGTGCGCACCAGGCGGTCGGGCCCCCACGTCACATAGGTGAGGCCGGGCAGGCGCCGGGTGGCGAGGACGCCGAGCAGTTCGTTGGCGCGCCGCTGCTGGGCGTTGGCGCGCCTGAACGTGAACCGGCGTTGGAGTTCCAGGTCGTCGAGGTCGATGGCGTCCGGCCGTGCGCCCGGCACGGAGGTGTTGACGACGACCGGCCGCCCGGCCCGCTCCAGCAGCGGCGCCAGGCGATCCAGCAGCACGTGCTTGCCCAGGAAGAACAGCGCCCACGACGCCTCGTGCCCCTCGGCGGTCAGGTGCCTGCGCGTGCGGATGTAGGAGGCGGCCAGCACGATCGCGTCCACCCGCTCGTGCCTGGCCAGCAGGTGCTCGGCCAGGCGCCGGTTGTCGGCCAGCAGGGACAGGTCGGCGGCGAAGAACTCCCCCTCGCCCGGGTCGGCCGCGATCAGGGCCTCGTACTTGGCCCGGTCCCTGCCGACCACCGTGACGTGCTCCCCGGCGCGCAGGTAGTGCCGCGCCAGCGCCGCCCCCATCCCGTCGGTGCCCCCGGTGATCACGATCGTCCTCATCGCACGAGCCCCTTCCCTTTGCGGAACGCTTGTTCCGCTTAGGCTAACACCAATCGGAACACAAGTTCCGCATCGATAGGATGGGCGTATGACACCGGACCGGTCGCGGCGCCGCGACGCCGCCGCCAACAGGGAACGCATCCTGGCCGCGGCCGGCGAGGCCTTCCGCCGCTGCGGCATGGCCGTCGACATGCGCGCCGTGGCCGCGGCCGCCGGGGTCGGCATCGGCACCCTCTACCGCAACTTCCCCACCCGCGAGGCCCTCGTCCACGCCGTCACCGGCACCGACCTGGCCGCCCTGTCGACCGCGGGCCTGCCACCCGGCCGCACGGCGCTCGACGCCCTGCGCGCCTTCTTCACCGCGACCCTCGACGCCCTGTCGTCCAACAAGGCCATGTCCGACGTCCTGTCCGCCGGGCAGCCGTCCGACGCCGACCTCCAGCGCTGCCTGACCCACCTCACCGCGATCGGCCAAAGCGCCGTCGACCGCTCCCGCACCGACCACACCCTGGCCCCCGACGTCACCGCCGGCGACATCGCCTACCACCTGCTCGGCCTCATCCGCATCGCCCAACTCCTGCCCCCGGACGACTCTGCCGCCCTTGCCCGCCAGGCCGATCTGGCCGTACGGGGGCTGGCGGCGCGAGGTGAACTTCGGGAGAGGTGAAGGCCGGCCTGTCCGTTTTTGCCGGGGAGCTTCTTTCCCATGCAGGGGCTGCTGTTTGCGTGGTGGTGGGTAGGTCGGGGCTGAGTGCCGTCCAGGGGAGCCGACCGTGAACACCATGACCGTCTGCGACCGGGCCGGCTTGCCCTGTCATATTTCCATCTGGCAATATGTCCGGATGAGCGCTTACGCAGCACTCGCCGAGCCGCACCGCAGGCAGATCCTCGACCTGCTGCGCGAACGCGAACGGCCCGCCGGCGAGCTGGTCGAACGCCTCGATCTCAGCCAGCCCGGCGTCTCCAAGCACCTCAAGGTGCTGCGCGAGGCCGGGCTGGTCGCCGTACGCACCCACGGCAAGCAGCGCGTGTACTCCCTGCGCCCCGGGCCGCTGGCCGAGATCGACCAATGGCTGCAGCCCTACCGCGCCTACTGGTCGGGCCGCCTGGACGCCCTGGAACAACACCTGGAGGACAACCCATGATCCACGGAAGCCTCGAAACCGTAGCGGGCCGCCCGGCCCTGCGCTTCGTACGCGACCTGGCCTTCCCCGTCGAACGCGTGTGGCGGGCGGTCAGCGTGCCCGCCGAGCTGGAGCGCTGGTTCCCCGCCGCCGCCGAGTGGACTCCCGCCGTCGGCGAGAGGTTCGAGGCCGGTGGCGCCTCCGGCGAGGTCACCGAGGTCGACCCGCCGCACCGCCTGGCCTGGACGTTCGCCGGCCAGCTCTACAGCTTCGACCTGGAGCCGCACGGCGAGGACGGCTGCCGCCTGACGTTCGTGCACGTCATCGACGACCTCGGCCTGAGCGCCCAGACGGCCACCGGCTGGGAGGCCTACCTCTCCCGCCTCACCCCCCACCTGCAGGGGCACGCCCTGTCGGAGGAGGCCGCCCACGAGGGATGGGGCCAGACGCACGAGCTGTATGCCGAACGCTTCGGCGTCGACCCCGGCCCCGGCCGGCGCTTCGCGGCCTCGCTGCGCGGGGAGGACGCCCAGGAGTGAGCCCCCTCCCCGCCTGGGGCCGGACGCCATGACCTGGCCGCGCTAACGAGCACGGCCAGGTCGGTGATCTCGTCCTGCGCCGTCCTGACCCGGGCCAGGCAGGCGGGGCGCGCCTCCCCGTCGGGTGTGATCACCGCCAGCCGTGTACACCGTCACCGGGGTCGTCACCCCGGGCCTGTTCACCGGCGACACGGTCGTGCAGACCGTCACCGGGCCCTCGGCCGGGCTCCTGCTGTGCACGCCGGGCCTGGGCACGGTCGCCTCGACCACGTCCCTGGTGACCCTGGCGATCACCTCGCCGTAGCGCAGCGGGGACCGCGACGCCCCCTCGTCCCGGCGATGGACCTAGGTCCAAAGTCGCAGCCCGTACCGACCCGGCGCCCGATGCCGTCGCGGGCCGCCGGGCGGCATAGTCGTTCCCGCGCAGCCAGCGCACGACGCCGACGCGGGGAGGGAGGGGCGATGCGCGGACCCGACGGGCCGAGCCCGAGCGCCGCCCACCCCAGCGCCATGCGGGGATGTGCCAACAAGTGTCCGCCGGTCGCAGTGCAGCCATGACAGGCCACCGGACCGGACACTCACGAAAGGCACACCCATGTCCACACCCCTGCCCCCGGCGCTCAGCCGACGGCCGGGTTGGAGCCTGGCGCTGCTCGCGCTCGGGCATCTGATCATCAGCCTCGACTTCACCATCATCTATGTCGCACTGCCCGACATCGCGACCGATGTCGGCTTCACCCCGCACACCCTGCCCTGGGTGGTCACCGCGTACGCCGTCCTGTACGGCGGCTTCCTGCTGCTCGGCGGGCGGCTGTCGGACCTGGCGGGACGGCGCCGGATGTTCGTCCTGGGCCTGACCCTGTACGGCGTGGCCTCCGTCCTGGGCGGCCTGGCCACCACGCCTGCCGTACTGCTGGGGGCGCGTGCCCTGCAGGGCCTGGCCGGGGCGGTGCTGTTCCCCGCCGTACTGGCCCTGGTCAACACCACGTTCGCCGAGGGCAGGCAGCGCAACCGCGCCCTGACCGTGTGGGCCATGGCGGGCGCGGGCGGCCTCACCGCCGGTTCGCTGGCGGGCGGCGTCCTCACCCAGACCCTCGGCTGGCAGGCCGTCTTCTATGTGAACGTCCCGCTCACCGTCGCCGGCGCCCTGGCCGCCTTCGCCCTGCTGCCCCCCGACGGCCGCGCCACCCGCGGCGGCGTCGACGTCCCCGGCACCCTGACCGGTACGGCGGGCATCACGGCGCTGATCTTCGCGGTCGCGCACGGCTCGGAGGCCGGGTGGGCGCGCGGGGAGGTCGTCGGCTCGGTGCTGGCCGCGCTGGTCCTGCTGGCGGTGTTCCTGCGCCTGCAGGCCCGGGGCCGCACGCCGCTGATGCCGTTGCGGCTGTTTCGCAACCGGGCGCTCAGCGGGGCGGTCGTGGTCATCCTGGTGTTCGGCCTGACGATGCAGGCCGTGCCGTACTTCTTGACCTTGTACTTCCAGGACGTGCTCGGCTTCAGCGCCCTGCAGACCGGCCTGGCCTTCCTCGGGCCCACCCTGTCGATCACGGCGGGCAACTTCCTGAGCGAGCGCCTGATCCACCGTTTCGGCACCCGCGCCACGCTGCTCACCGGGATCGTCGCCAACGCCCTCGGGGCCGTGCTGCTGGCGCCCGGGATGTATGCGCAAGGGTCGGTCCTGACCGTCCTGGGCGGGATCGTGGTCGTCGGGCTGGGGATGGGCATCACCTACGAGGCCATGTGGGTCGCCGCCGGGACCGGCGTCGCGGCGCACGAGCAAGGACTGGCCTCCGGGGTCGCGTCCACGGCGTTGCAGGTGGGCACGGCGGCCGGGCTTGCCGCCCTGGTGGCGGTGGCCAATCGCGACATCGCGGGGGTGTCGGGGGAGGCGTTGCTGGAGGCTTCGACCGGGGGGATGCGGACGGCGTTGTACGTGGCGGGGGGTGTGATGCTGGCGGCCGTGGTGGCGGCGTGGCGGCTGCCGGGGGTGTCGCGGTCGGCGGTGGACGAGGTGGCGGCCGAGAGGGCGGCCGAGAAGGAGACCGAGGGGGAGGTGGTGCGGTCGGAGGGGTGACGGGGTGGTGTGAGCGGTTGGTGTGGGTGGTCGTCGGTCGTCGGTCGTTTCGCTTGGGTGGCGCTTCGGGCGCCGGGGTGGAAGGTCGACGGGCGGCGACCGCCTGGCGGGGGGAGGGGTGCGCGGACGTCGGGTGCGCGGCTGTGCGGGCGTCGGGTGCGCGGGACGGAGGGTTTGGCCCGGGGAACGGAGGGTTCAGGCCGGGGAGCGGTGCGAGGTCCGGTGCAGGAGTCTTCGACCGCGTCCATAGCCGTCCATAGTCGTCCATCGCCGTCCACTGCCCCGGCCCCGCCTGCCTCTCTACTCGCCGTTCGTTCTTTGTGGTCGTTGTCGCCCCCTCACTCTCCGCACTTCTTGTGGTCTTTTTGGTCATTTGTCTTTTGGTCATTTTGTTCGTCAATGCATGCCTTCATGAGTCATTGATTGTCAATTAAGGTGAAATTAACCCCACTGAAAGGCAAATGCATGCATTCCCCTGTTGTTCGATTATTGGCGGCCATCACGCTGACCGCCGCCCTCGTCTCCGTCCCGGCCCCGGCCTCGGCCCGCATGACGCCCACCTGCCCGGGAACCGGCACCAACAGCGCCGTGCAAAGCCCGATCGAAATCGACCGTTCCATAGCCTGTCCGAACGCCGCCCCCACCCTGGTGATCAACTATGGGTACGCCGACGGCACCGTCGACTTCCGCGACAAGGCGCCCACCGGGACCGTGAGCGACCACGACGACATTCATTTCGAAATCGCCGCCTGGAGTGACCCGCACATCATGTTCGGCGGGGTCAAGCACAAGCTCAAGCAGGTGCATTACCACTTCGACGCCGAGCACACGTTCGCGGGCGAGAGCGTGGCGCCCAGCGAGGCGCACCTGCTGCACCAGTACACCCATCCGGTGAGCGGGGCGGTGAGCACGGTCGTGCTCGGCGTACTGATCGACTCGGTCGCCACTCCCTCGGTCACCGCGCACGACGACATCCTCAACAGCGCCCCTGCCACCCTGGGCGCCAGTGCGAGCGTCGGCGGCATCAACGTGGCGGACCTGCTCCCGTCCAACACGCTGAACTACCGCTACACCGGCTCCCTGACGACCCCCTCCTACGGCCAGCCGATCCACTGGGTCGTCTTCGGCAACCGTTCCCAGGCCACCGACACCCTCGTCTCCAGCATGCGCTCCCGCTGGGGCCCCAACGGCAACAACCGCCCCCTGCAGGTGAACAGCCCCGCACCGAACATCCACGAGCACAACCCGTAGTCCACCCCCGGGCCGGCGTCCCCCACACGCCGGGTGCAGGGGGACGCTGGCCACCCCGCGTTCCGCCGGGCCAGGGCTCGGCGATTGCGTCGTGACGGCGGGAGGGGGCGGATCCCGAGCACACGGCTGAGACGGGCGCCCGCCGACGGACCACGGTGGCCCGGGTGGGGGCGAAGCCGTAAGAAGGGGTGGGTTCGGCGTGCTGGGTGGGGGGTCGTCAAGCGGGGTCGGGGGCGCTGCGGGTGGGCAGGCGGCGTTGCAGGATCTGGCCCGGCCACTTTCCGCCCGCGAACGCCTGCTCCACCTCGAATGTCTCGGTCCGGGTGAAGCCGTGTCTCTCGTAGTAGCGCACCAGCTGCCCGTCGCCGCCGCCGTAGCAGTCGACGCGCAGCAGCCGCACCCCCAGCGCCACGGCCTCCTCGTGCGCCCGCCGCAGCAGCGCCGTGCCCACGCCGCGCCCGGCGAAGCGCTGGTCGATCACCAGGACCTGCACATACAGCTCGCTCTCCCCGCCGGGCGGCGGCCCCACGAACGCCGACGGCGCCCCCACCACCAGGCACCCGGCCGCCTGCCCGTCCAGTACGGCGATGCGCATCCCGCCCGAGGCGCCCCACCCCTCGGCCTGGGCCCTGCGTTGTGGATTGCCCGAAAACGGCTCGCTGCCCCACTGGCCGGAGCGTCCTTGGGACACCAGCCACGTCACAGCGCTGTCGAACATCGCCAGGACCGTGTCGACATCTCCGGCCCCGCCCATCCGAATCTCCATCGAACGATCATAATTCGCCCGCCGAGCCCGCATAATCGATCAAATGAAGGTCCATCACCTGAACTGCGGCACCATGCGCCCGTTCGGCGCACCCGCCCTTGGCTGCCACTGCCTGATCGTGGAGAGTGACCACGCGGGGCTCGTCCTCGTCGACACCGGGATCAACCCGGGGCCGGGCGGGGGAGTGCCGGCCGCGTTCCGCCTGATGTGCCGTCCGGCGTGCGACCCGGCCGAGACGATGCTCTCGCGCCTGCGCGCTTTGGGGCTGGATCCTGGCGATGTACGGCATATCGTGCTGACTCATCTTGATCTCGATCATGCGGGTGGTCTGGCTGATTTTCCGCAGGCGAAGGTTCATCTGCACACCGCCGAGTTGACCGCCGCCGTGAACCCGCCGACCGCGGCCGAACGCCGCCGGTACCAGAGCGCGCAATGGGCTCACCATCCCCAGTGGGTCACCCATGACGACGCCGGTGAGCCCTGGCTGGCCGGTCTGCGCGCCCGGCCCATCCCCGGGCTCGGTGGCATCGCCCTGGTCCCGCTGGCCGGTCACAGCCGGGGGCACAGCGCGGTGGCCGTCCCCCGGCGCGACGGCTGGCTCCTGCACGCCGGCGACGCCTACTACGCCGCCACCGAACGCGACCGGCGCAACCCGACCTGCCCCAGGGCGTTGGCCCTGGCCCAGCGCAGCGTCGCCGTCGACCATTCGTTGCGCCTGGCCAATCTCGCCCGTCTGCGGGAGCTGCCGCCGCAGGTCACCGTGTTCAGCGCCCACGACCTTGGCGAGTGGCAGAAGTTGCACGCGTCGGGGTGAGGGCGTGGTGCGGTGGCGCGTGGAGGGTGGGGCTTCGTGTGGGGGAAGGTGTTCATGGGGGTGGGGCTTCGTGTGGGGGAAAGCGTTCATGGGGGGTGGGGGTTCGTGCGGAGGAAAGCGTCTCCGCGCCGTCCGGCCGCGAAGCGGACACCTCGTCCACATGACTGCGGCCATGGTGCACTCCGCCACGACCGCAGCAAGGCGTCACGGTAGGTAGTCTGCCCATTTGTGCCTTTTACGTTGATTCATCCTGTTGTGGCGTTGCCGTTGCGGCGGTTCCTGCCGCCCGTCGCGGTGGCGGCCGGGGCCATGGCGCCAGACCTGCCCTACTTCATCCCCTACGCGCTCACCGACGACGTACTGGCGTTGTCCGTCCCCGGGGGCCCGATGCTGGAGGCCGGGTACACCCACAGCACACAGCCCTGGGCGCTGGCTCTCGACCTGGTGGTGGCGTTGGCGCTGACAGCGGTGATCACGGTGTGCGCCGGGCCCGCCCGCACGCTGCTCCCGCAGGCGCTGGCCCGACGTTCGGGACGGCGTAGCAGGGCTCGGGTGGTGCACTGGGCCTGGTGGCTGGTGGGCGCGGCGGTGGGGATCGCCACGCACCTGCTCTGGGATCACCTCGTGGACGTGTGGTTGTCGGCCGCGGGGGATCCGGTCCTGCTACGGGAGGAAGGGGTGGCGTTGTTCGGGTCGCTGATCACGCTGAGTGCGGTCGGGTGGGCCGGATGGTGGTGGTGGCGCAGGCCGCTGGGGGAGCCGGTGCCGCAGCCGGGGGTGGGCGTGCGGCTGGGGGTGGTGGCTGCTGCGGGGGTGCTGGCGGCCGTGCTGATCGCGACGCTGGGCGCGGGGCTGGTGGTGCGGTCGCTGGTGACGCTGGGCGTCGACGCCGCCGTCCTGGCCCTGCTGGCCTACGCCGCCTGCCTGCGCCTGGACCTGATCCGCCCCCAGCCCCAGCCCTGGCCCTAGGCAAGCGGTTGAGCACCTGGGCGCGGTCCCCTCAGCAGTACTCCTCGCGCTCCGCCTGGATGAACGCGGCGCCCGGCAGCCCTGCGGCCTCGCCGTCGTCCGACAGCACCCACCCCTCGGGCAGCCCGGCAAGACGCGACACGTCCACCGCCCCGCCGATGCCCTCGCGATCGCCTCCGACCTGGACCCCCACCTCGACGTGGTAGGCGCCGGGCAGCGCCGCCTCGACGGGATAGGTCACCTGGCCGAACGCGGCGTCGTCGCCGACCGTCAGCCTGACCTGCGCATCGGCATCCGCGTCCGCGGAGGCGCCGGGCCCGGCTCTCAGCTGATGCGCCTTCCAGTGCATGACCTCAGGCTCGGCCTCCCAGGAACTCATGGCGGCCATGTCGACGACGATCTCGCCCGGACACGTCGGCACCAGCACCTGTACCCGGCCGTCGCCCCCCAGCCCCACCCCGAGCGACCGCACCCCCGGATGCGTGAACGGCCACTGCAGACCACACCCCGCCAGCACCAGCACCAGGACCGCCGACGACACCCAGCGCCCCACGCCCCGCCGCCTTCCCCGCACCCCTGCGCACAGCACGCTCAACCAACGCGAACACAAGCTACCGCGACCTCCCCTGCGACGACAGCCGCCGCAGGGGAGGGCTCACACAGGCCGCCCGCCGCTCACCGGCCCACCAGGCCGACCACCAGGGCGGCCACTGCGGTGCCGAAGAACAGCGCCCAAGGCCCCAGATCGCGGTCACCGGCCCGCAGATGCACCACGAACGCGCCGACGAAGTACAGCACGAGCCCGCACGCGGCGAGCGTGCCCAGGATCGGCACGGCGATCCCGGCCGCCAGCCCCAGCGACCCGGCGCCCAGCAACATCCCGAGCACGGGCATCCACGACCGGGGCACCCCCAGCTTGTCGGCCTGCCTGCCGGGATAGTCGTGCCCGGCGAGGTTGGCGACCGCCGCAGCGCCGTACAGGAGAGCGGCGAGCAGGGTGATCGTGAGATAGACGGTGAACATGTTCCCTCTTTCGTGAGGCGATCGGCTGATGGATCGCCTCACGGACGAGACGGGCGCCCGCGCAGTGACAACACGGCGCTGTGGTCTGCGTCACATGAGGATGCCGGAGAGTTTGTTCGGGTTGCTCACCACGTGGATCGTCTCGATCCGGCCGTTCACCAGGTGGAGGGTGGCGGCCAGGACGGGTGTGTCACCGGCGTGGATGACGATGCCGGGGCCGCCGTTGACCTCGGCGAGGCGGGCCAGCGACCCGAGGGGGCGGCGCGCCGACAGGACGACGGCGGCGCGCGCCACCAGCTCGCGGCCCCGGATCGGCCTGCGCGGGGCGCCGGTCAGGCCGCCGCCGTCGCTCACCATGACCACCTCCGGCGCCAGTACCTCCATGAGGGCGTTCAGGTCGCCGCCCAGGCACGCGGCGAGGAAGCGTTCGGTCGCCCGGCGCCTGGTCACCTGGTCGGTGTCGTAGCGGCGGCGGCGCGCGGCGACCGCCTTCCTGGCGCGCAGCGCGATCTGGCGCACGGTGGCGTGCCTGCGCCCGAGCAGGTGCGCCACCTCGTGATGGCCGTACCCGAACACCTCACCCAGGACGAACACCGCGCGCTCCACCGGCGAGAGCGACTCCAGCACCAGCAGCATCGCGGTGGAGACCGACTCCTGAAGCAGCACGCCCCCGGCGGCGTCCGGATCGGTCAGCAGGGGTTCGGGCAGCCACGACCCCACATACGTCTCGCGCCGCACCCTGGCGCTGCGCAGCCGGTCGATCGCCAGCCGGGTGACCACCCTGACCAGGTACGCCTCGGGGTCGGCGACCGCCGCCACCTCGGCCCGGCTCCAGCGCAGCCACGCGTCCTGCACCACGTCCTCGGCCTCGGAGGCGCTGCCCAGCACCCGGTAGGCCACGGCGTGCAGCAGGGCGCGGTGCCCGGCGAACACCACCTCACGCTCCACGACCCCGCCCCCCTTCCCCCAACCTACTGCCGGGCCCACCCGCCGGGCGCGACCCCCACCACCCGCCGGAACGCCGACCCGAACGCGAACTCGTCGGCGTACCCGACCGCGGCCGCCACCTCGCCCAGCCGTACCCCGGGCCGCTCGGCCAGCATGGCCTTGGCCACCTCCATCCGCCACCACGTCAGATGCGCGAACGGCGTCTGGCCCACCAGCTCACGGAAACGCGCCGCGAAACCCGCCCGGCTCATGCCCGCCTCCCGGGCCAGCGACGCCACACTCCACGCGCGCTCCGGCTCGCCGTACATGGCATCCAGGCTGCGCGCCACCCCCTCGTCCGACAGCGCCGCACGCCACGAGCCCGGGGCCGCGCCGCGCCCCAGCTCGGCCCGTACGCCCTGCAGCAGCAAAACCTCCGCCAGCCGGGCCGCCACCAGCGCCGCGCCCGGCCCACCGGCCCGCACGACCTGGCGCAACGCCTCCAGCGTCGCCCCGAACCCGGCCACCGCCTCACCGCCGTCGCCGGCCGCGAAGTGCATCACCGGCGGCAGCGCCCGTGCCAGCAGCGCGTGCCCCGCCCCGGACACACTCAGCCGCGCGCACAGCACCACCGTGCGGGCGCCGTCGCCGCCCAGACGCCTGCGCACCGACAGCCCGTCCCCGCGCCGCGGCCAGGCCACCACCGGCCGCAGCGGCGCCCCCGGACGGTGACGCATCGTGTACGGCAGGCCGTGGGGGAGCATCACCACCTCGCCGCGCCCCGCCCGCCACACCGGCGACCCGGCGGCCTGTACCCACGCCTCGCCCTCCAGCACGTGGTGCAGCACCACCCCGGGGCTCGCCTCGACCGCCGCACCCCACGGGGCGCCGAGCTCCACCCGGGCGAACAGGCTCGTCTCGATCCGTACCCGGGCCAGCACCGCGCCCAGCACGTCCCCCCTCAGACGATCGCGCATGGCGCCTGGAGCGAGCGACATACCCCGTCCTCGCGCCGCTGCCTACGGTGGAGCCACACCCCGCCCCTGACCTGCGACAGGAAACACACCATGGACATCTTCCTCACCGGAGCCAGCGGATACATCGGCTCGGCCCTCACCCGTGCGCTCATCACCAGGGGCCACCGGGTGCGGGGGCTTGCCCGCAGCGTGCGGGCCGAGGCGCTCGTGCGCGCCGCGGGGGGCCAGGCCGTGCCCGGCAGCCTAACCGACCTGTCGGTCCTGGCGCGTGAGGCGGCGGCCGCCGACGCCGTCGTGCACACCGCCGCCACCGAGGGCCCCGACCGGCCCGCCGTCGACGCCGCGGCCGTGCGAGCCATGCTCGGCGCGGCGGGCGCGTTCGTGACCACCACCGGCGCGCCGCGTGCCCGCGCCAGCCGTACCCCGGTCACCGAGGAGGACACCGCACCCGTCGAAGGGCCGCTGGCCTGGCTCGCCGACGCCGAGGAGCGCGTGCTCAGCGCCGGGGGAGTACGCGGCGCGGTCGTGCGGCCGCCGATGGTCTACGGCGAGGGGGCGGGTCCCGTCGCCGCCCTGGCCCGCCTGGCCCGCGCCGACGGCGTCGCACGGTATGCGGGCGAGGGCGCCAACCGCTGGTCCACCGTCCACGTCAACGACCTCGCCCTGGCCTACGCCCTCATCGTGGAGAGCGGCGCCGAAGGCGTCTACCACGCCGCCGAGCAGGAGCCGGTGGCCATCGCCGACCTGTTCACCGCCATCGGCGCCGCCACCGGCACCCCCGCACGCTCCTGGCCGCTGGAGCAGGCGCTCGCCGAGCACGGCCCCATGGCCGCCTACCTCGCCACCGACGCCGCCCTGGACGCCGGCCGCCTGCGCGCCCTCGGCTGGCGCCCCGTCTTCGGCGACGCCGTCGGCGGCATCACCGCCGCCCTCACCAACCCCGCCCACCGCTACACCGAGACACCGGCCCAGGGGCGTTGATCACGGGTGTCGCGGGCCTCCCCGACACCCCCGTGGTCGAGCGGGTCGTCCGTCCTGCCCGGCCCGGTCCGCGCCCATCGCACCGGGCTGGGCCACCGGCTCGCGCGCCTCACTACGGACGGCGATCCAGCGCCGGCCCGGCCGCTGAACCCGCACGGCGATAGCGGCCGGGCGCCTGGCCGTACTCCCTCCTGAACGCGTTGGCGAAGGCGAACTCGGAGGTGTACCCGACACGCGCGGCGACCTCGGCCAGCGGCGCGCCGGACTCCCGCAACAGCCTGGCCGCCGTGCCCATCCGCCACCACGTCAGATAGGCCAGCGGCGGCCGTCCGACGAGCGCGGCGAAACGGTGCGCGAACGCCGCCCGCGACAACCGGGCGTGATCGGCGAGCGCCTGCACGGTCCAGGCCCTGCCGGGGTCGTCGTGCATGGCCTGCAGCGCCGCACTCACCGCAGGATCGCCCAGCGCCCCCGGCCACCCCCGGCCGGGTCCGTCAGGCTGGGTGAGCCAGGTACGCAGCAGGTAGCCCAGCAACGTGTCCAGCCCAGCAACGTGTCCAGCAGGGACAGCACGACGGTGTCCGCGCCCAGACCCGGCCGCACGCAGCTGAGGATGGTGACCGAGCCGGGCGGGCAGGTGGATCAGGTCGGGCAGGTCACGCAGGACGGGATGCGCCCGGCCCGGATCCAGCCGGTACCCGCCGCACAAGGTGACCGTCTTCGGCCCGCTGTTGCCGACGAAGTCCTTCACGAACAGGCCGGCGTCGGTCGTCGGATCACAGCGGGGCTCGTTCAGCGGCCGGGCAGGGGAGTCGGCCAGCCCGTAGCCGCGACCGTGCGGGAAGAACACCACGTCACCGGCGCTGAGCGCCACCGGCTCACCGGCGGGCGGGACCAGCCAGCAGGAGCCCTGAAGGATGATCTGAAGCCCTCCGCCATGGACACAGTGATCAACCTCGCCCCCGTCACCGCCCACACCGCCGCCACCCCGGCCACCTCGGTACGGCCGGGCGGCACCACCGTGTCAGCCGCCACCCCCCACCCGGGCACCCGTCCTTCTCGGCCCGCAACGACCCCGCACAGGTCGCCGAACTCGCCGCCCTGGTCGCCAAGGGGGAGCTGAAGGTCGACGTGACCGAAGCCGTCCCCCTGGAGGAGCCGGCCACCATCCACCGGCACAGCGAAGCGGGCCAGACCCGCGGCAAAATCATCCTCCTGCCCTGACGCAGACCCCTGCATCTCCACGCCCTCACCCCCACCCCTCACAACAGGCTCAGCTGCGGCGCCCCCGGCGCACACACCTCCTGCTCACCCTCCTGCCCCCGCATCCCGCACGCCGCCGCCAACTGCCGGATCTGACCCGTGATCCGCCCCTCATAAGCCGCACCCGGCTCACCCGCCCGGTCATACAACTGCTCATAACGCTCCACCAACCCCGGATGCGCCTGCCCCAGCCACGCCATGAACCACTCCCGCGTCCCCGGCGGCAACCGCAACACCACCGGCCAGCACGCACCCGCACCCGCCGCCGCCACCCGCCGCACCGTCGCCTCCAGCTGATCGGCCGCATCCGTCAGCAACGGCAACACCGGCGACATCGCCACCTGCACCCGCACCCCCGCCTGCGCCAGCGCCGACACCAACTCCAACCGCCGCTGCGTGCTCGGCGCACCCGGCTCGACCGAACGCCGGATGCGCTCATCGACGAACGCGATCGACACCGCCACCGACGCCCCGCACACCCGCCCCGCCCGCGCCAGCACCTGCGCATCACGCAACACCAGCGCACTCTTCGTATAAACCGTGAACGGCACCCGCGCCGCCACCAACGCCGCCACCACCCCCGGCATCAACCGGTAGGTCTCCTCGGCATCCTGATAACAGTCACCCGACACCCCCACCGCCAGCCGAGACCCGTCCCAGCGCCCCAGCTCCGCCCGCAACCGGGCCACCGCATTGGCCTTCACCACCACCCGCGTATCGAAATCACGCCCGGCATCCAACCCCAGCCGCCGATGCGAACGCCGCGCCACACACCCCCGGCACGCATGAACACACCCCCGATACGGGCTCAGACCATGCCGCTCACGCAACCCCGCCGCCGCAGGAGTCCTCTCGATCATCACCCGCGCCTGCGTCTCCAGAAACGCCCCACGCGACACCAGCCCCCGAGCGAGCGGCCGATCCACGCCACCCACCTCGACAAGCGAAAGAGCGTCCCAAGCCACGCCAGCAAGTGGAACACGTATTCGAGCCCATCCGCAAGCCGTTCCCCAAAACCCTTCGCCACCCCCCACCACACCCGCCTATAGTGCGCCCGTGCTCAAGCCCGGATACCCCATCACCACACCACGCCTCACCCTGCGCGCCTTCACCCCCGACGACCTGCACGCCCTGCACGCCTTCCAGCACCTGCCCGAAGTCGCCAGATACCTCTACTGGGACCCCCGAGACCTCGACGCCACCCGCGAAGCCCTCACCCTCAAAACCCAGCGCACCACCCTCACCCACGAAGGCGACATCCTCTCCATCGCCGCCACCCTCACCACCACCGGCGAACTCATCGGCGACTGCACCCTCATCTGGACCAGCGCCACCCACCACAGCGGCGAAATCGGCTACGTCTTCCACCCCGCACACCACGGACACGGCTACGCCACCGAAGCCATGCGCCCCATCCTCGCCCTCGCCTTCGACGACCTGCGCCTGCACCGCGTCATCGGCCGCCTCGACGCCCGCAACACCGCAAGCGCCCGCCTCCTGCAACGCCTCGGCATGCGACACGAAGCCCACTTCATCCAGAACGAATACATCAAAGGCGAATGGACCGACGAAGCCGTCTACGCCATGCTCGCCGAAGAATGGAACACCACACCCCGGTGAACATCACCGACACCCAGCACCTGTGGCAGGCCCGGCCCGGATGGCTCAACACCGCCAGCTACGGCCTGCCCCCCACACCCGCCTACACCGCCCTGCAACACGCCCTCACCGACTGGCGCCACGGCCACACCGACTGGACCCCCTGGGACCACTCCACCCACCGCGCCCGCACCGCCTTCGCCCACCTCATCGACGCACCACCCGCCGACATCACCATCTCCTCCACCACCTCCCAGATCATGTCCGCCGTCGCCACCGCCCTGCCACCCGGCAGCCGCGTCCTCACCCCCGACATCGAATTCACCAGCAACCTCTTCCCCTGGGCCGTCACCGCCCACCTCGACACCGCACCACCAGCACACCTCGCCGACGCCATCGGCCCCCACACCACCGCCGTCGCCTTCAGCCTCGTGCAATCATCCACCGGCGAACTCGCCCCCCTGCACGACATCATCACCGCCGCCCGCACCCACGACACCCTCGTCATCGCCGACGCCACCCAAGCCTGCGGCTGGCTGCCCGTCACCACCCACGGCATCGACGCCCTCGCCTGCTCCGCCTACAAATGGCTCATGGCCCCACGCGGCGCCGCCTTCGGCTACCTCTCACCCCGCCTGCGCGAACGCATGACACCCATCGCCGCCAACTGGTACTCCACCACCACCGACGCCTCCTACGGCCCGCCCCTGCGCCTGGCGCCCGACGCCCGCGCCTACGACCTGTCACCCGCCTGGTTCGCCTACGTCGGCGCCGCACCCGCCATCGAACTGCTCAACCAGATCGGCATCCCCGCCATCCACACCCACAACACCACCCTGGCCAACCGCCTGCGCACCGGCCTCGGCCTGCCACCCGGCGACAGCGCCATCACCACCATCGAAACCCCCGACCACCACCGCACCCTCCAACGCCTCACCGACGCCGGAATCCGCACCGCCACCCGCAACGGCCGCATCCGCGCCAGCTTCCACCTCTACACCACCACCGACGACGTCGACCGCGCCCTGGAGGCCCTCACATGATCCTGCACCTCGCCCTCGCCGACGACTGGCGCCAGGCCCAGCACACGGGGGAGTACACCACCTCCACCCTCGGCCGCACCCTGCAGCAGGAGGGCTACATCCACTGCTGCTCCACCCTCGCCCAACTCCACGGCGTCGCCCAGCGCTACTACCACACCGTCACCGACCCCCTCCTCATCCTCCACATCGACCCCACCGGCCTCGACGTCCGCCTCGAAACCCCACCAGGCGCCCCCGAACCCTTCCCCCACCTGTACGGCCCGCTGCCCACCTCCCACGTCACCAGCACCGAGCCCTACCCACCCGCGCCTACGACCTGACACCAGGGGAGGGGGCACCGGTTGAGCGGGATCGCCAACGGGGGAGCGAAACAAGCCAACCCCCAGCGCCGAACCGGCACCCAAGAAACAGGAAAGCAACCGACGAGAGACACGCCGCTCAACGCTCGCCACCGGCCCCATCCCCCCGCCGATCGAGCGCGGCCCGCATCTCGGCGAGCCACTCCCGCCCCCTCCTGCGCCCATCGGGAAGCCGATCACCACGATCCCAGCGCCAGCAGACCGCAAGAGCGAGACCCAGAATCCGGCAATCGTCGAGCAACCCCGCATCGACCCCCGGATAGTACGCGGCGACACCCTCCGGCGCATGCGCCAGATCGAACTCCACAGGCCCGCGACAAACGGTCTCCAGATCGACGAACAACGGCCCCTGCGCAGTGGCCAGCAGATTCCCGGGGTGCGGCTCACCATACAGAATCTGCTGCCGCGCACCACGCCCCGAGATCGCACGACTCATCCCGCGAAGGGTGCCACCCAACAGGGAGCGCTCCGCCGCACCGAGCCCCGGACTCACGGCAGGATCCTCCACCACCCGCAAGGCATCGGCGACACGATCCCCGAAGTGCGGCACACCCAGGCGCACACCCCGCAAACCGGCATGCAGCCGAGCCAGCGCCTCAGCGTAAACAGCAGGGGAGTGCACCCCCGGTACACCGACCGGCTCGTAGTAGGTCCAGAAGGTGACAGCGAAACCGTCACGAACATGAACACGAGGCTCGACCCTCGGATCGAGCCCCGCCACCGGACTACCGGTCCCAGCCAGCCGCCGGGCGACCTCCACCTCGACATCAAGACGGTCCCCAAGCGACGCCACCCGGGCCAGCACACCACCGGGCCGCAGCACCACAACGATCCGATTCGACCGATGCAGCACAGCGGCCTCATCGACGCCCAGACCATACCCGGCAGCCAAACCGGCGGCCGCCGCCACCGCCCGCGACACCTCGCTCTCCTTCACCTGCCCTGCACCCCACCCCACCGAAGAAGACAGGCCCCCTACTTACACAACACCCGCTCGATCCGCCGAGCCGCGAACCACGACCCCGCCACCGCCATCACCACCAAATACCCCACATGCCCCACCAACGACCACTCCACCTGCCCCAGCGTGATCCCACGCACCAACTCCACCGCGTGATAAAGCGGCGTCGCCTGCACCACCACCGCCAGCGCCGGCGGATAATCCGACACCGGCGAGAACGTCCCCGAGAACAAGAACAACGAGAACTGCACCGCCGTCATCAGATCGAAGTCCTGCCACCCCCGCAGCAACGTCGACGCCGCCATCCCCACCGCACCGAACGCCACCCCCACCAGCATCGTCGCCGGAAACGCCAGCAACGCCCACACCGGCTCCGCCAGCCCCAGCACCACCATCACCACCAAGAACACCGCCGTGTAGAACGAACTGCGCGCCATCGCCCACGACAACTCACCCAGCGCGATCTCCACCGGCCGCACCGGCGTCGCCAGAATCGCATCGAACGTCCGCGCGTACTTCATCTTGAAGAAGAAGTTGAACGTCGTCTCCGCCAGCGCCCCGTTCATCGCCGACGCCGCCAGCATCGCCGGAGCCACGAACACCGCATAGGACACCACCTGCCCATCGGCCAGCGGAATCCGCCCCACCAAAGCGCCGACCCCCACCCCGATCGACAACAGATACAACAAAGGCTCGAAAAACCCCGACACCAACACCAGCCAGTACGAGGCGCCACTACGCAACGCCCCCACATTACGGTTGACCACCGCACCCACCCGGCGAGCCGACACCCGCCCGACCAGCATCAACGTCACCATCGCCGAACCATCCTCACGACACTCGAACGAACACCAGGGACAACGGGCCACACGAGCGGCTAGTCCTGCAACCTCCGGCGAAACACCACCGCACCCCACCACACCCCGGCCGCCGTGCACGCCACCAGATACGCCACATGACCGGCCACCGCCCCCACCTGCCCCACACCCGTCAACGCCGCACGGCACAACTCCACCCCATGCCACAACGGCGACACATACGCCAACGGACGCACCAGCACCGGCAACTGCTCCACCGGGAAGAACACCCCGGCGAACAACGTCGAAGGAATCACCAGAAACCTGAACAACAACGCGAAATAACTGTCGTGATCGATCGACGCCGCGAACGCCGTCACCGGCGCCGCCACCGACAACGCCAGCAACCCCACCACCAACGGCGCAGCCAGCGCCCACACCGAACCCACCACCCCGAACACCGCCACGATCACCAGGAACACCGCGACCGCAATCTCCACCCGCACCACCAAATACAGCAACCACCCCCGCAACATGTCCCACACCGACACCGGCGTCGCATACATCGCATGCGCCGACCGATCCCACTTGAACGACCCCAGCACCGGATACGTCGACTCACCCACCGCCATCTGGAACGCCGTCGACGCCAGCACCCCGGGAACAATCCACTCCACGTACGGCACACCCTGCACCGAACCGACGTAACCCCCCACACCCAGCCCGATGCTCGCCAGGAACAACACCGGCAACACGAACGACGAGAACAACGACGCCCGCCACAACCGCCGATACAACACCATGTGCCGCTCGAACACGGCCAACGTCGGATGCGCCATCAGTCCACCAACGTCCGGCCGGTCAGATGCAGGAACACATCCTCAAGCGAAGAACGCCGCACCAGCACACTCGACGGCGCGAGCCCCCGCCGATGCACCTCCGACACCGCCCCGTCACCATCCTTGGCATACAGCAGAATCCGATCAGGCAGCACATCCACCCGAACCCCCACCCCCTCAAGCCCCGCCACCACCCCGGCGAGCTCCAGCCCACCAAAACGCAACTCCACCACCTCAGGCGTCGAATACGCCTCGATCAGCGCACGCGGCGACCCCTCCGCCACGATCCGCCCGCCGTCCATCACCACCAGCCGATCACACAACTGCTCGGCCTCGTCCATGTAATGCGTCGTCAGCACCAGCGTCGTGCCCTGCTGCTTCAACCGGAACAACCGCTCCCACAACAGATGCCGCGCCTGCGGATCCAGCCCAGTCGTCGGCTCGTCCAGCAACACCAGCTCCGGATCGTTGACCATCGCCCGCGCGATCGTCAGCCGCCGCTTCATCCCGCCCGACAACGGCTCCACCTTGCTGGCCGCCTTGTCACGCAACTGCGCGAACTCCAGCAACTCCTCCGCCTTCGCCGACGCCTGCGCCCGCGACAACCCGAAATAGCGCGCATACGTCGTCAGGTTCTCCCGCACCGTCAGGTCGGGATCCAGATTGTCCAGCTGCGGGCACACCCCCAACCGGCCCCGGATCGCAGGCCCGTCCACCCCCGGATCCAGCCCCAGGATCCGCAGCTCACCCGCCGACCGCATCGACACACACGCGATCATCCGCATCGTCGAGGACTTGCCCGCACCGTTGGGCCCCAGAAAACCGAACGCCTCACCCGGCTCCACATCCAGATCGATGCCGTCGACCGCCGTGAAGTCCCCGAACCGCTTCACCAGAGCGCGGGCGTGAATCAAAGATTGCTCAGACACGAACCAAGACCCTAGCCAACCCCACCGACACAACCGCAACCCGTTTTACCGGCCACAATGACCCCATGACCACACCCGGCGACCCCACGACCACACCCGACGCCCTCCACCCGAACACCAGGGCGGCCGCCGAACACTTCGCCGCCACCTGGCGCCACGGCTGGACCCACCACGACGTCGAGGCCATCACCGCCCTGTACGCCGAGGACGCCGTGCACCACTCCATGCCCTTCAGGCAGCCACACCGGGGGAGAGGGGCCATCGCCGACTACATCACGTGGTCGTTCGCCACCGAGAGCGACCCCCGCGTCACCTTCACCACACCCATCGTCGACGGCGACCAGGCGGCCGTCGAATTCCGCGTCCACGCCCACGACAACGGCGAACCCACCACACTCGCCGGATGCGTGTTCGTCCGCTTCGACCCCCGCGGCCTGGCCGTACACACACGCGACTACTGGCACACCACGCCAGGACACCACTGAAGACGCGCCCGCCGCAGCGGGCACGGGGGAGCACAACCCAAGATCACCCCGCCGGGCGGCGACGGGGGAGAGGGAGGCGGGAGGGCGGCCCGCACCGAAGAGACCCGCAGGTCAGACCCGCGCCTCACCGCCACGCAACGCCATCAGCGGATCGACCTGCTGCTGCTGCACGTGAGCCTGCGGCGCGTGCACGGGCGCGGCCAGCGCGTGCTGGGCGTGCGCGGCGTGCTGGACATGCTGAGGCTGGACCGGCTGCACAGGCTGGGCCTGCGGCAGCTGGTGCGCGGCGGCGGCCTGCGCACGCGCGCAGTTGCCGTCGCAGTAGCCGTTGGAGACGATCAGCCGCCCACGCGACGGCGTGTACGCATCACGCCCGGACGCCGGCAGAACACCTTGACACGCCTGGCACAAGATCGAGTCGTTCCCCACGCTTACTCCTTTTCCCGTGCGCTATCCCGGAAGCAGCCTAAATGCCGCCAAACATTCTCAGTCGGTATTTCGACATTACGTCAAGGCTGCCGTCAGAGCGCACGCCACCCCCTCCGGTGGCCCCGGAAGCGGTCTACTTGACATAATGTTCATTATCAGGCAACCAGCGAGGACCTGTACGGCCCGTCAGCAGACGCTCTACGATGCGCGCCATGCTGTCAATCGGGTTCACCGGACTCGTCATGCTCGCCATCGCGCTCGGCGTGCTGATCACCGGCGTCGTCCTGTGGCTCAGCCGCGACAAGGAGCCCGCGCCGATCCTGCCGCAGTGGCCGCTCACACCGGACCAACTCGAAGATCACATCCGCGAGCTGGTCCGCCGAGGCCACAAGATCGCGGCGATCAAGCTGGTACGCGAGCGCACCGGCCTGGGCCTGCGCGAGGCCAAGAACTACGTCGAGGCCCTCGCCGCCACCCCCTACGCGCCCCCGCACCTCCCCTCCCCGCCGCAGGGCGACCTGGCCGCCAGGGTGCGCGCCCTGAAGGCGGCCGGGCACCATGAACAGGCCGTTCACCTGGTACGCGGCGAAACCGGGATGGATCAACAGGCGGCCGAGCTGTTCGTCAACGCCGTGTGACGTTACGATCGCGCCATGTCCCTGCCGCTGATCTCCACCCCCGGGCTGGTCGCCCTGACCGCCGTCGCGGTCGTCGCGGCCGTCATGGTGATCCTTTTCTTCGTACGGCTGGCGGGGCGCCCGCGCAACAGCCTGATCGCCGCCCCCGACCTGCTGGAGCGGGCCCGCGAGCTCAAGGCGGGCGGCCAGCTGCAGGAGGCGGTCTTCCTGGTACGCGGCGAGACCGGCATGAGTCACCGCGCCGCGGCCCGCCTGGTCCGCAAGCTCTGAAACGGACAGAACATGCTATACCGGACAGAAGGTGAATTCTGTTTGGTATAGCCGAGGGGCCGGAATGAGACGCCTCTCACGTCGCCGCAGTCTCGGCCGCATCTCATATCTGAGATATCTTTTCCCCTTGTGGCAGACGACTACCTCGGCCGGATCGGCCGCCTCATCCGTGACGCACGTCAGCACCGCGGATGGACCCAGGCCCAGCTCGCCGAAGCTCTCACCACCAGCCAGAGCGCGGTCAACCGCATCGAAAAAGGCAACCAGAACATCAGCCTTGAGATGATCGCCCGCATCGGCGAGGCCCTCGACAGCGAGATCGTCTCGCTCGGCTACTCGGGCCCCATGCACCTGCGCGTGGTCGGCGGACGCCGCCTGTCGGGCGCCATCGACGTCAAGACCAGCAAGAACGCCTGCGTGGCGCTGCTGTGCGCGAGCCTGCTCAACGCCGGGCGCACCACGCTGCGCAAGGTCGCCCGCATCGAGGAGGTCTACCGCATCCTGGAGGTGCTGGCCTCGATCGGCGTGCGGGCGCGCTGGATCAACGACGGCAACGACCTGGAGATCGTCCCCCCGGCCAAGCTGGACCTGGAGGCGATGGACACCGAGGCGGCCCGCCGTACCCGCAGTGTGATCATGTTCCTGGGGCCGTTGATGCATCGCAGCGACCGCTTCCTGCTCCCCTACGCCGGTGGGTGCGATCTGGGCACGCGCACGGTGCAGCCGCACGTGTCGGCGTTGCGGCACTTCGGGCTGGAGATCACCGCGACGGGCGGCACGTACCACGCGCAGGTGGACCGGGCGCTGGCCCCCGCGCGGCCGATCGTGCTGACCGAGCGCGGTGACACGGTGACGGAGAACGTGCTGCTGGCGGCGGCGCGTCACGACGGTGTGACGGTGATCCGCAACGCCTCCTCCAACTACATGGTGCAGGACCTGTGCTTCTTCCTCGAGGTGCTGGGCGTGCGGGTGGAGGGGGTGGGGACGACGACGCTGACGGTGCACGGGGTGCCCGACATCGAGCGTGATGTGGACTACTCCCCCTCCGAGGACCCGGTGGAGGCGATGAGCCTGCTGGCGGCGGCGGTGGTGACCTCTTCGGAGCTGACGATCCGGCGGGTGCCGGTGGAGTTCCTGGAGATCGAGCTGGCGGTGCTGGAGGAGATGGGGCTGGATCACGACCGCACGGCGGAGTACGCGGCGGCCAACGGGCGTACGCGGCTGGTGGATCTGACGGTGCGCCCGTCGAAGCTGCGCTCCCCCATCGACAAGATCCATCCGATGCCGTTCCCCGGGCTGAACATCGACAATGTGCCGTTCTTCGCGGCGATCGCGGCGGCGGCGCAGGGGTCGACGCTGATTCACGACTGGGTGTATGACAATCGGGCGATCTATCTGACGGAGCTGACGCGCCTGGGTGCGCAGGTGAAGCTGCTGGATCCGCATCGGGTGCTGGTGGAGGGTCCGACGCGGTGGCGTTCGGCGGAGATGATGTGTCCTCCGGCGTTGCGGCCTGCGGTGGTGGTGCTGCTGGCGATGATGGCGGCCGAGGGCACGTCGGTGCTGCGCAACGTGTATGTGATCAACCGGGGGTATGAGGATCTGGCGGAGCGGTTGAACGCGGTGGGTGCGCAGATCGAGACGTTCCGCGACATCTGACACCTCTCCCCCGGTGGGTGGTTCAGCGCAGGTGGCTTTCGATGAGGTCGGCGGCGTGGGTGGTGCCGCCGTGTGCGCGTACGGCGGTGCGGGCGTCGGCGCAGGCCTGGGCGACGGCGGGGTCGGTGGTGAGGTGGTGCAGGGCCTGGCGCAGGGCTTCGGGGGTGGCGTCGGCGGTGTCGAGGCGGGTGGCGACGCCGAGTGCGGTGAGGTGGTCGGCGTTGGAGTACTGGTCGACGGCCTGGGGCACGGCGATCATGGGGACGCCGTGGTGGAGGCCTTCGCTGGAGCCGCCCATGCCGGCGTGGGTGATGAAGGCGTCGGCGTGTTCGAGGATGGCCAGCTGGGGTACCCAGGGGTGGGTTTCGATGTTGGCGGGGATGGGGCCGAGGTCTGTGGGGTCGATGTGTTTGCCGGTCTGCAGGATGACGTGCCAGCCGGGCAGGTCGCCGTATGCGGTGATGCAGTTGCGGTAGAAGGCGGGCTGGTTGGTGAAGGTGGAGCCGAGTGAGATGAGCAGGATGTTGTCGGTGGTGTCGGGGCGTTGCCAGGGTTGCTGGGTGGTGCGGGGGGCCAGGCAGGGGCCGGTGAAGGTGTAGTGGCGGGGGTCGACGCGGTCGGCGTTGGGTTGCAGGGCGCGTGGGATGAGGGCGAGGCAGTGTTCGGGGCGGCCGGTGAAGGCGGCGTGTGTGGTGTGGTGGATGTCGTTGTCGTGCAGCCATTGCTCGGCCCGGCGGTAGTAGTCGGCTCCGTGTGGGGTGGAGGCGAGTTGGGTGAGCATGGGGGCCATGTCGTCTTCGTAGCCGTCCCAGGCGACGTAGGTGGGTGAGAGCTGGACGGTGGGGATGTCCCATTGGGTGGCGAGGATGCGGGCCGGGGCTGCGGCGATGTCGTAGAGGAAGAGGTCGGGGCGGTCGTGTTGGTAGAGGTCGCGCAGGTGGTGGGTCATGGCGATGTTGTCGGTGAGGAAGAGGTCGAGCTGGCCGATGGTGTCGTCGGGCCAGGTGGCGTCGTCGCCGGTGGGGAGGGTGGTGGGGTATGGCTTGGGTTCGGCGCCGATGGCGGTGGTGATGGGTGTGTAGGTGGGGTCGTTGGCGTAGGTGACGCGGTGTCCTCGGTGGGTGAGTTCGCGGAGGATTTCGAGGCTGGGGTTGACGTGGCCCGGGGCTGGGATGCTGACCATGGCGATGTGGGCGGGCATGGGGTCTCCTTGTGGGGTGCTGCTCGGGTGGCGAGACGGACCGTTTCGTCTCGTGTGGTTCGAGCATGCCCGTGCCTCTCCCCTGTTGTCAAAACGTTTGGGGTGGGTGCGCGCAGACGTTGCCCCGAGGGCCGGGCCGCCGCCTCGCCGGTCCGGCGGCCCAGGCGGCCCAGGAGGCCCAGGAGGCCATGGCCTGCGTCCGGCGCGGCCTGTGAGGAGAGCCGGAGCCCCTCAGGCGTCTGCTCGCCGTACGGCCAGGACGTTGTCGGGGCGGGTGGAGGGGTGGCCGTGGGGGTCGAGCTGGTGGCGTTCGTAGTCCTGGCAGGCGACGACCTGCCATTGGCCGGGGGGCAGGGCGAGGTCGTCGAGGACTTCCTGGGGGGTCGGGAAGTGGGTTTCGGGGTGGTGGCCGTGCTCCCAGGAGGGGAAGGAGGAGTGGCCGATGATCAGCAGGGTGCCGCCGGGTGCGACGGCGGCGGCGGCGCGGCGCAGGATGGCGGTGCGGGGCATGTCGCGCGGGGCGTGCAGGAAGGCGGCGTTGACGAGGTCGTAGGCGCCTTCGGGGAAGGTGTGGGCGAGGTCGTGGTGGCGCAGGTCGATGCGGTCGGCGACGCCTGCGGCGCGGGCGTGTGCCTCGGCGCGGCGCAGGGCGACGGTGGAGATGTCGGTGGCGGTGACGTGCCAGCCCTGGGCGGCCAGCCAGATGGCGTCGCCGCCTTCGCCGCAGCCGATGTCGAGTGCGGTGCCGGGGGTCAGGTTCGAGGTCTGGGTGACGAGCATGGTGTTGGGGTCGCCGCTCCAGATCTGCTCGCTCTGGGAGTAGCGCTCGTCCCAGAAGCTCTCGTCGCTGTCGCTGCCTATGCCGCTGCCGTGGGCTGCGGCGGCCGCGGCGGTGTCCTCGGTGATGAGGTCGGCGTTGATGGCGGCTGCGGCGCGGGTGGCGGCGGCTGCGGCGTTGATGACCTGGTCGGTGGGTGAGGTGATGTTGCCCGCGGCCCACACGCCGGGTGTGGTGGTGGCGCCGGTGGGGTCGGCGGGGATGTGGGTGCCGGTGACGTGGCCGTTCATGGTGTGTTCGACGGGGTGCAGGCCGAGTCCGGTGAGGGGGCCGGGGGTGACGTTCATGCGGGAGGCGGTGACGACGGTGGTGCAGGCGATGGTGCGGCCGTCGGTGAGGCGCACCGCGGTGACGGCGCCGTCGCGGCTTTCGACGGCTTGTGCTCGGCCGTCGACGACGGTGATGGCGCGGGCGGCGAGCTGGTGGCGTTGTTCGGGGGTGGGCTGGGGGCCGGTGTGCAGGAGCAGGGTGATGTGCTTGCTCCATTGGCGCCAGGTCAGGGCCTGGTGCACGCCGTGGGCGCCGGTGGCGATGACGGTGATGGGCTGGTCGGCCGCTTCCCAGCCGTGGCAGTAGGGGCATTGCAGGACGTGGGTGCCCCAGTGGTCGGCGAGTCCTTCGATGTCGGGCAGTTCGTCGGTGACGCCGGTGGTGAGCAGCAGGCGGCGTGCGGTGAGGGTGGCGCCGTCGTCGAGGGTGAGGGTGAAGCCGCCGCCGGGTGCGGGGGCGGCGTGGGTGAGGGTGGCGTCGTGGTGGTGTGCTCCGTACTGTGCGATCTCCTTGCGGCCTGCGGCCAGGAGTTCGGCGGGGGGTGTGCCGTCGCGGGTGAGGAAGCCGTGCATGTGGGCGGCGGGTGCGTTGCGGGGGTGGCCGGCGTCGATGACGATGACGCTGCGGCGGGCGCGGGACAGGGTGAGGGCGGCGCTGAGTCCGGCTGCTCCCCCGCCGATGACGGCGACGTCGTAGGTGTCGTTCACGGTGGGTGTCCTCCGGGGTGTGCGGGTGTGGTGTGCTTCCACTGTGGGTCAGGGGGTGTCCGGTTGACAAACGCTGTTGCGGTTTCGGCAACGTGTGGCGGGTGGGTGGGGCAAAGTGTCGGTGGCGGTCGCTACGGTCGTGCTCTGTCGGGCGTGCTCTGTCGGGTGCACGGGTCTGTCGTGGGGTGGGGTGAGGGGGCGCATGCGGCCTGCGGAGCTGGATCGGCTGAGTGTGGAGCGGGCGGTCGATCGTTATGTGGAGCTGGTGGTGGCGCGCACGACGACGGGGGCGTTGTCGCCTTCGACGGCCGAGGTCTACGCGCGGGACGTGGCGACGTTCGCCAGGCTGGCCGGGCCTGATCGGGTGCTGGACGACCTGACGGGTGAGGATGTGGACGCGGTGCTGCTTGCGTTCGCGCGTAAGCCGGACGGGCGGCGTGCGGCGCCGGAGGGCGGGTTGCAGAGTCCGTCGTCGCAGGCGCGTTTCCGGCGGTCGGTGTCGGCGTTGTTCAAGCATGCGGCGCGGGTGGGGTGGGTGCAGCTCAATCCGATGGCGTCGGCGACGGTGATGTCGAAGGAGCGTGGCGGGTTGCGTCCCGAGCGGCGGGCGCTGACCAGGGAGCAGGCCCAGGGGCTGATCGGGGCGGCGCGCGGCCTGCAGGAGGCGCCCGAGGTGGGCGCTGCGGCGGCGGTGGAGGGGGTGCCGCAGGCGCGTGACGGCAGGCGGGCGCGGCGTGATCAGCGCACGGAGTCGCGTGACGGGCTGATCGTGTTGCTGCTGGCGGCGCTGGGGCCGAGGGTGTCGGAGCTGGTGCGGGCGAATGTGGAGGATTTCTACACCAACGACGGTGTGCGGTATTGGCGGATCTTCGGCAAGGGCGGCAAGACGCGTGATGTGCCGTTGCCTTCGGATGTGGCGCGTGCGCTGGAGGTGTTCCTGGCTTCGGGGCGCGGGGACTCCCCCGACAAGGCGTTGCTGTTGTCGTGGCGTGGGCGCAGGCTGGCGCGTGGTGACGTGCAGGCGGTGATCGACCGGGTGCAGGCGCGGGTGGCGCCCGATCAGCGGCGTTCGGTCACGCCGCACGGGTTGCGGCATACGACGGCGACGCATCTGCTGGCCGATGCGGTGGACATGGATGCGGTGCGCCGGGTGCTGGGTCACAGCGATCTGGCGACTCTCGGGCGTTATCGTGACGAGCTGCCTGGCGAGCTGGAGGTGGCGATGCGCACGCATCCGCTGCTGCGGCCGTCCTCGTCGTCCTCCTCGTCTTCGTCCGGTTCGGGTGAGGAGCAGTAGGGGTGATGTGCGGGCTCCTGGGGCGGGGACAATGTGCGGCATGAGTACTGATGTGTTGTCGTTCGCGGTGGTGGCCGGGGTGTTGACCGTGGTGCCGGGGCTGGACACGGCGCTGGTGTTGCGGGCGGCGCTGGTGGGGGGCAGGCGGGTGGCGTTCGCGACGGCGCTGGGGGTCAATACCGGCGTCCTGGTGTGGGGGGCCGCGGCGGCGGCGGGCCTGTCGGCGTTGCTGACGGCCTCGCAGGTGGCCTACACGGCGCTGCGCTGGGCGGGCGCCGCGTACATGGTGTGGTTCGGGATCTCGCTGCTGCGCAGGGCGCGGGCGGCGGGCGCGCCGGAGCTCCAGGAGGGTGAGCGTGCCGAGACGGTGTGGGGGGCGTGGGCTCGGGGGGCGCTGACGAACCTGCTCAATCCGAAGGTGGGCGTGTTCTACGTGGCGTTGCTGCCGCAGTTCATCGCGCCGCAGGATTCGGCGCTCGGGACGGGGGTGCTGCTGGCGCTGGTGCACAACGCCGAGGGGCTGGTGTGGTTCTCGTTGCTGATCTTCGGGGCGGGGGCTGTGGGCGGGTGGCTGCGGCGGCCCGGGGTGCGCCGGGCGGTGGACCGGGTGACGGGGATGGTGCTGGTGGCGTTCGGGCTGCGGCTGGCGCTGGCGCAGCCGTGACCGGGGGCCGCGTCCTTGCACGCGGTGCGTTCGGCGGGGTTGTCCGAGCGTGTACGCCCCTGGCGGCTGGGGCGTACACGCCTCGTCTAGTGATTCTCGGTGTGTCTAGGGGCGTCTAAGCGCGTCTAATCGGCTGGGGGCGCAGGCGTCACAGGATCCTCTGCTCCCCCGGCGGTTCCTCCGGCGATGACGACGGTGGCGTACAGGTCCTCGCAGTGGCTGATGCGGGCGGGCAGGCCGGCGGCGGTGGCGTGGGCGGCCACCTGGGGGGCCTGGTCCTGGCTCGTCTCCAGCAGCAGGTGGCCGCCGGGCACCAGCCAGGCGGGCGCCTGGGCGATGACGCGGCGTACGACGTCGAGGCCGTCGGGGCCGCCGTCCAGGGCGGTGCGGGGTTCGTGCTCGCGCGCTTCGGCGGGCAGCAGGCCGATCGCCTGGGTGGGAACGTAGGGCGCGCTGGCGATGACGACGTCGAAGCGCCCGCGCAGGTGCGGGGGCAGGGGCGCGTACAGGTCGCCTTCGTGGACGTGGGCGCCGAGGGGCGCGAGGTTGCGCCGGGCGCAGCGTACGGCGGCGGGGTCGATGTCGCAGGCGTGCAGTTCGGCGTCGCCGAGCGCGATCGCCAGGGCGGCTCCCATGGCGCCGGTGCCGCAGCACAGGTCCAGCAGCAGGGCTCCGGGTACGGCCAGGGCCGCGGCCTGGGCGATGAGGTGTTCGCTGCGCCGCCTGGGCACGAACACGCCGGGCTCGACGGCGTAGCGCGCGCCGTGGAACTGCGCCCAGCCCAGGACGTGTTCCAGGGGCTGGCCTGCGACGCGGCGGGTGATCATGTCGTCGAGTTCGGCCGGGGTACGGGCCGTGGCGTGCAGCAGGGCGGCCTCGTCCTCGGCGAAGACGCAGCCTGCGGCGCGCAGGGTGGCCGTGACGGCGGTGAGGGTGGTGGTGTGGTGGAGCATGAGGCGCCTTCCGGTGTTGCCTGGGGCGCTCTCGTGGTCGCCTAGGGGCGGCCGGCCGATCGGCCTTGAGGGGAGAGCACCCTGCCTGCGGTAGCGGTCATGGGTGTGTCACCTCCTCGGTCGCCGGCGGCCGTGGCGGGCCGCCGTGGGCGTGGCCGTCACGCTACCCCAGCGGGCTCGGGGGCGGCAAACGGGTTCACGCGGCGGGCGCGGCGGGCGGGTTTCACGCGGGCGGGTGCGGGTTCATGTGCGTACGGGGGCCAGGCGGGAGGTGAGGTCGTCGAGGGAGACGTCCAGGACGGCGGCCAGGGCGGCGACGGTGAAGAAGGCGGGCATGGGGATGCGGCCGGTCTCGATCTTGCGCAGGGTTTCGGCGGACATGCCTGCGGCTGCGGCGACCTCGACGATGCTGCGTTCGGCTCTGGCGTGGCGCAGCAGTTCGCCCAGGCGCAGGCCGCGCAGGCGTTCTTCGGGTGTCAACGGGGTGCGAACCATGAACACATCCTACCGACCGGGATACAAATACCGGTATAGTTATCGCCTATGGTTGAGATGAAGACGCCTTCCGAGATCGAGGCGATGCGCGCGGCGGGTCAGGTGGTCGGCCGTGCGCTCGCCGCCGTACGGGACGCGGCGGCCGTCGGGGTCAGCCTGCTGGAGCTGGACGCCGTCGCCGCCGCCGTACTGAAGGACGCCGGGGCCAGGCCCGCGTTCCTGCACTACCATCCGGGGTTCGCGCCCACGCCGTTCCCCGCCGTCATCTGCGCGTCGGTCAACGACGCCATCGTGCACGGCATCCCCGGCCCCTACCGGCTGCGCGAGGGCGACCTGCTGAGCGTCGACTGCGGCGCGCACCTGGGCGGCTGGACGGGCGACGCGGCCATCAGCTTCACGATCGGGCGGGCCGACCCCGCCGACCAGGCGCTGGTGCAGGCCGGTGAGCGGGCGCTGGCGGCGGCGGTGGCCGTCGCGGTGCCCGGGGCGCGCATGGGCGACATCGGGGCGGCGATCGCGGCGGTGGCGGCCGAGGCCGGGTGCGGCATCCCCGACGGGTTCGGCGGGCACGGCATCGGCCGGGCCATGCACGAGGACCCGCACGTGCCCAACCACGGCCGTGCGGGCAGGGGGCTACGGCTGCGGGCGGGGCTGGTGCTGGCCATCGAGCCGATGTTCGTGGCCGGAGGCGACGGCCGCTACGTCACCGACCCCGACGGCTGGACACTGCGCAGCCGCAGCGGCGAGCGCGCCACCCACGCCGAGCACACGGTCGCCATCACCGACGACGGCCCCCGCATCCTCACCCTGACCTGACCCGCGCCCGCGCAGGACAGCCGAAGGAGCTCCCGGCTCCACGACGACCTGCCCCCACCTGACCCGTACGAGCCCGGCCCTCACGAACGCGCCGCTTCGGCCGAGCCCTCACGCACTGCGCCACAGGCGGCCACACCCCCACAACACCCCCACAACACCCCCGCAACGCCGCAGGGGCCCTCCCCGGTGACAGCACCGGAAAGGGCCCCTGCGGCCTAGCCCGAAGATCAGGGCTGGTGCGGGTAGCGGCCGTAGTAGTCGCCCACCTGCTGACGGTAGCCGGGCTCGCGGTAGGTGCTCTCGTCGAACTCCGGCGCCTCCTTGATCTCATCCTTGGTCCTGGCCAGGAAGACCTTCTTGTTCTGCGGGTCGATCTGGGTGATGGTCGAGGCGGGCAGGACCACCTTCTTGCCGAAGATCCAGAACCCGGTGTCGACGACGATGTAGCTGTCCCCCGCCGCGTCGCTCTCCTCGTCGACCGATCCGATCTTGCCGTCGACGGCTTCGACGTCGTAGCCGACCAGGCTGACGCCCGTCTCGGCGCCGACGCCCTCGCGGTAGGTCCAGTACTCAGTCATAGGCCGAACTCCCTGGTGTAGTGGGTGGGACGTCTCCCCCTCTACCCATCCGCACCGGGGCAAACGTCGCCGGTGACAATCGCCGTGGCAATCGTGCGGGCGCGGCGCGGCTGGCAGGATGGCAGGCATGAACGCAGGCGCCACGAACAGCGTCGTCAACCACAACGCCCCCGCCCCGGGCAACGCCGTCCGGAACAACGTCGTTCTCACCGGCCCCCCGCACGCCCCCGTGATGATGCTCGCGCACGGGTTCGGCTGCGACCAGAACATGTGGCGTCTCGTCGCCCCGGCGCTCGCCCGCGACTTCCGCCTGGTGTTGTTCGACCACACGGGGGCGGGCCGTTCGGACCTGTCGGCGTGGAGCGCCGACGGCTACGCCACCCTCGACGCCTACGCCGGCGACATCCTGCGCATCTGCGCCGAGCACGACCTGCGGCAGGTGACGCTCGTCGGGCACTCCGTCAGCGCCTCCATCGCCGTCCTGGCCGCCGTGCGCGAACCCGCCCGTTTCGCCAGGCTCGTCCTGCTGACGCCCTCGCCCTGCTACCTCGACGACCCGGCCACCGGCTACCGGGGCGGCTTCAGCGCTGGCGACGTGGAGGAGTTGCTGCAGGCGATGGACAGCAACTACCTGGGCTGGTCGGCGACGATGGCGCCGCTCATCATGGGCAACCCCGACCGGCCCGGCCTCGCCCAGGAGCTGACCAGCAGCTTCTGCCGTACCGACCCGGTCATCGCCCGCCATTTCGGCCGCCTGACGTTCCTGTCCGACAACCGGGCCGACCTGCCGAAGGTGCGGGTGCCCACCCTGGTGCTCGACTGCGCCGACGACGTCATCGCACCGCCCGAGGTCGGCGCGTTCGTCCATGCGGCCATCCCCGGCAGCCGCCTGCAGACGTTGCCGGCCACCGGCCACTGCCCCCAGCTCAGCGCGCCCGAAGCCACCCTGGCGGCCATCGCGGCGTTTGCCGGTGCCCGCTGAGCAGGCCGCACGTGAGCGTCCCCGACCTTGAGCAGAGCGCCGAAGACCTTTACGAGAACGCCCCGTGCGGCTACCTGTCGACGCTTCCCGACGGCCGCATCGCCAAGATCAACGCCACGTTGCTCGGCTGGCTCGGCTACGAACGCGACCAGGTGCTCGGCGTGCGTACCCTGTCGGACCTGCTGACCGTCGGCGGCCGGATCTACCACGAGACGCACTACGCGCCGCTGCTGGCCATCCAGGGCCACATCGACACCGTCGCCCTGGAGCTGCGCACCGCGGGCGGCAGGCGGCTGCCGGTGCTGCTGACCTCCGTCGTCAGGCACGACGACTCCGGCCGCCCCCTGCTGATCCGCACCACCGTCGTCGACGCCCGCGACCGCCGCGCCTACGAGCGCGAACTCCTGCACGCCCGCCAGCAGGCCGACACCGAACGCGAACGCCTGCAACGCCTGGTCACCACCTTGCAGGCCAGCCTGCTGCCGCCGTCGCTGCCGCAGGTGCCTGGCCTGCGCGCCGCCGCCCGCTACCACACCGCCTCCCGCGACGAGGTCGGCGGCGACTTCTACGACCTGTTCCCGCTGGGCGGCTCCCGGTGGGCGTTCTTCCTCGGCGACGTGTGCGGCAAAGGGGCGCGCGCGGCGATCGTCACCTCGCTGGTGCGCTACACGCTGCGGGCCGCCGCCGTGCACGACGGCGACCCGCTGGCGGTGCTGAACACCCTCAACACGGTGCTGTACCAGGAGTTCCACGGCCGTGACCCGCGTTACTGCACGGCCGTGTTCGGGGTGCTGGCCCCCGAGGGCGACGGCGGCGCCTTCAGCGTGACCCTGGCCTCCGGCGGGCACCCGCCCGCGGTGCTCATCACCGCCGACGGCGCCGCCTTCCAGGCCACACCCGGCGGCATGCTCATCGGTGTGCTGCCCAAGGCCCGTTTCAGCGCCCGCACGCTGCGCCTGGGCCCCGGGCAGACACTCATGCTCTACACCGACGGGCTGACCGAGGCCCGCACCGGCTCCGGGCCCGGGCGGCTGTTCGGGGAGGCGGCGCTGCTGGCGTTCGCGGCGTCGCTGGCGCCGACGTCGGCGGCGTGCGCGGTGGCGGCGGTGGGCGACCTGCTGGCCTCGTTCGGCACGGCGCTGGACGACGACGCGGCGGTGCTGGCCCTCAGCGTGCCCGCGCCGGGGTGAGCCAGGTGGCGGTGTTCTCCCGCAGCGGCCCGCCTCACGCTCACTCGCCGGGCACGACCAGGCCGCACTCGTAGGCGAACACCACCGCCTGCACCCGGTCGCGCAGCCCCAGCTTGGCCAGCACCCGGCTGACGTGCGTCTTGGCGGTGTTCTCGCTGACGACCAGCTCGGCGGCCAGTTCGGTGTTGGACAGGCCGCGCGCCATCAGCCGCAGCGCCTGGCGCTCGCGCCCGGTCAGCACCGCCAGCCGCCCGGCCAGCAACGGCGCCACCCCGCCCGCCGGACGCCGGACCAGGGTCTCGACCAGGCGGCGGGTGACGGTGGGAGCCAGCAGCGCCTCCCCCGACGCCACCACGCGCACCGCCTCGGCCAGCTCCTGGCGGCGGATGTCCTTCAGCAGGAACGCGCTCGCCCCGGCCCGCAACGCCTCGTACACGTAGGCGTCCAGGTCGAACATCGTCAGCACCAGCACCCTGGCCCTGGTGCGGGCGCAGATCGCCGCGGTGGCCTCGATGCCGCCCATGCCGGGCATCTGCACGTCCATGAGCACCACATCGGGGGCCAGCGCCTCGGCCTGGGCGATCGCCTGCTCGCCGTCGGCGGCCTCGCCCACCACCTCGATGCCCTCCTGCGCCGCGAGGATCATGGTGAAGGCGGCCCTGAACAGGTCCTGGTCGTCGGCGATCAGCACCCGGATGCTCACCCGCCCACCTCCGCGCCCGCCAAAGGCAGCCGCGCCCGTACGGTGAACCCGCCGCCCGGCCCGCCGGAGGTGGTGCTGAGCACGCCGCCGCACGCCTGCGCCCGCTCCCGCATCCCGGTCAGGCCGTGCCCGCCTGTCCCGCCGCCGCTTGCGCCCGCTCCTGTGCCGTCGTCGGACACCGTGACGTGCAGGGCGCTCTCGTCCAGGACGAGGCTCACCCGTGCGGTGCTCGCGCCCGCGTGCCGTACGACATTCGTCAGCGCCTCCTGCACGATGCGGTAGGCGGCCACGTCCGTCTCGGCCGGCAGGCGGGTGTGCGCGCCGTCGGGCATGGTGAGGTGCACCCGCAGGCCGGAGCGGCGGGTGAGCCTCACCAGGTCGGGCAGCCAGGCCAGGCCGGGGCGGGGCTCGCCGGGCGTCTGGCCGGGCTCGCGCAGCGTGGTCAGCAGGCCGCGCAGCTGGCTCAGGGCGCCGCGGCCGGTGTCGGCGACGGTCTCGAACGCCGCGCGCGCCCGCTCGCCGCCCGCGACGGCGGCCCCGGCCTCGGCCTGCACCACCATCAGCCCCACCGAGTGGGTGAGCACGTCGTGCACGTCGCGTGCGATGCGGGTGCGTTCGCGGGCGGCGGCGGCCTGGCGTTCCTGCTCCAGGCGGCGGTCACGCTCGGCGTGTTCGGCGCGGCCCGCCGCCCTGGCGCGGGCGCCGGTGCCCAGCGCCCACGCGGCCACGAACGCGGTGGCGACCATCCGGTAGACCTCCTCATCCTCCTGCGGCAACGCCAGCGACACCCACACCGCGGCCCCGATGAGCGGCACCACGGCCAGGCGCACCGCGGGGCGGCTGAGCGCGGCGACGGTGTAGACGCCCAGCAGCGGCCCCCACGGCAGGTACGGCTTCTCCCACACCACCATGGCCGTCATCGCCAGGCCGGTCAGCAGCGACAGCGCCACCGGGGCGCGCCTGCGCCAGATCATCGGCGCCGACGAGCACACCGCCAGGGCCGGCACCCACCACGAGCCGGGCGCGGGCAGCAGGGCGGGCACGACGGTCGCGGCCGTCACGGCGCCGCCCAGCAGCAGGTCGCCGACGCGTTGCGGGATCCGGGCGCGCAACCGTTCAACCGCTTGTGTCACGGCTTGCCACGGTTGACTCACAGGTTGGCTCATGTCCGGCCCCCTTGCCGCCCGCCGGCCCGCGCAGCCCGATGAGCGAGCACACCACCAGCAGGGCCAGGGCCGCCCAGCCTAGCCACTCGCCCCACACGCTGTAGAGGGTGGCCGGCTGGGCGGGCGGCAGCGTGGCCTGCGCCAGCGCGAACGCCGGGCCGGTGGCCCGCTCGGCCAGCACCCGCCCGTAGGGGTCGCTGGCCAGCAGCGTCCCGGCGCGCGGGGCGCGCACCACGGTCATGGCGTTCTCCACACCCCGGACCAGGGCGACCCTGCTGTGGATCCATGCGTCGCCGGGAAAGTCCCAGGCGGGGGCGAACACCACATCGGCCCCCGCGGCCCGGTAGGCGCGCACCAGGGCGGGGAAGTCCAGGTCCTTGCACACCGCGATCGCCCACCGGCCGCGCCCGTCGGCCACGAACGCCTGCCCGTCGCCGGGCGACAACTCCTGCTCAAGGCCGGGAATCAGGTGCTGCTTGTCGTAGCGTACGGGCGCGCCGCCGCCGGGCGGGTAGGCCAGGGCGCTGTTGGTGGCGCGATCCCCCTGGCGCACGGTGACGCCCGCGACGATCGTCATCCGGCCCGCCCCCGCCAGCGCCGCCAGCCGCGCGTCCAGTCCGCGTAGCGCCCTGCCCCCTGCGGCGAACGTCTTCTCCGGCAGCACCACCACGTCCGCCCGTACCCGGCCCAGCTGGGCGGCGTAGCGCTCCAGCAGGTCCGCCCCCTGCCCACTGCCCGCCTCGACGGTGTCGCCGGGCGTGTCGGTGGCCAGCATCGCCACCCGCACCGCGCCCGGCCCCGGCGTCGCGAGGCCGGGCGCCGAGGCCAGGCGCGCCACGCCGTACCCGCAGACCACCGCCACCACCAGCGCCGCCACCCCCGCGGGCGCCACCCGGCGGGCGGCGGCAGGCAGCGCGGCCACCAGCCCCTGTACGGCCAGCAGCGCGAACGTCACCCCCCACACGCCGGTCGCCGACACCAGCTGCACCACCACGGGCGTCTCGGCCTGGGAGTAGGCCATCGACCACCAGGCGCCGTGCGGCAACGCCATCGACACCCCGAACTCCACCGCCGTCCACGCCGAGGCCAGCCCCAGCGCCGCCAGGACCGGCCTGCCGCGCCCCGCCACCGCCGCATACAGCGCCACCGCGCCGCCGAACAGCACCGACGTGCCCACGATGAGCGCCGCGACCACGCCGAGCGGCATCTCCAGCGTGCCCGCGTAGTACCCCCACAGGGGCGTCTGCCCGCCCAGCCACGCCGCCGCCCCGGCGAGCGCCGCCCACCGGGGCCGCATCCCGTTCACCGCGACCAGCAGCGGCAGCACCGCCACCCACGCACACCACCACACCGGCGTCAGGCCGGTCCCGAAGGCCAGAGCCACGGCCGAGACGGCACACCCGACCGCCCGCCACATCACAGAGATCGTCATGCGCCCATCGTCGGCGCGCGAGGCCGCCCGGCGCGTCACGCCCGCGAGTGATCCCCGCCCTCACCCGCACGCAGTACGCGCGGGGTGCGCCGGCAGGCGGCGAAGGCCCTCAGCGCGGGAGGGGCGCTCAAGGCCGCGCTGGATGTCGCCGTCGGCGTCGGGCGGCGAAGGCCGCGCGAGGGGCGGCCGCCATCGCGCAGCGCGGGAGGGGCTCACCGGGCGGCCGATCAGAGGGGCGCCCGGCCCGTGGCCTCAGGCCGCACGACACCCCGCGGCGCCGCCGCGTTCAGCCGACCGCCACCATCAGATCGGTGCGCAGCTCGGCTGCTGGCGTGGTCGCCGGGTCGGACACGTACACCTCCCTGATCGGGCCGCGCACCGCCCTGCCCTGCTCGGCGCACCAGGCCAGCAGCGCGTGCGCGGTCAGCTGCACGTGCTCGTACGGGCCCACGTGGCAGGCGGCGGCGAACAACCCGCCGGGCAGCTCACCGGCCACCAGCCCCTCCGCGGCCGCGTCCCCGGCAACGCCCAGCGCCGCGACCCGCACCTCGACCGGCGCACCCAGCAGCAGCGGGAACAACCCCACCAGCCGCACCTGCCCGGCCTGCGCCGCCACCGGCATCAGCGCGGCCACACACGCCGACGTCACCTCGGCGATGCCCGAGCTGTCGGCCGCCACCCCCGAGGCGATCAGCGCCCGCTCGGCCTCCACCCGTACCAGCCGCACCTGCGCCGACGGCAGCCCGGCGGCCAGCACCTGCTCCAGCACCCCCAGCGTGCGGCGGCGGCGCGCCAGCTCGGCCTCCAGCCGCTCGCGTACGCCCTCCAGGGCGCCCACCCCGTCCTCCAGCACCTGCCCGATCACCGCCAGCGGCACGTCCATCGAGCGCAGCAGCCCGATCGCCAAAGCCTGCCGCGCCTGCTCGGGCCGGTAGTAGCGGTAACCGGACGCCTCGTCCACATGCGCCGGGACCAGCAGCCCCAACTCGGCGTAGTGCCGCAGCTGCTTCACACTCAGACGCCCCAGCTCGGCGAAACGCCCGATGGGCACCAACATCGCATCACTCACCCCACCAGCATGCCGCCCGCCCGCCCCCCGACGCTCCCCCGCACCGCCGCACCGCTCATCTCACAGCGCTCATCTCACAGCGCCAGAGCCGCCTGCGTCACCGCCGCCGCCAGGTGCGGGCTGGTCAGGACCTCGACGCTGTCGCTGATCTGGTCCACGCACCCGGCCGGGCCCAGCGCCGCGACCTGCTCGTCGGTGATCGCCGCACGCAGCGCCGCGGCGAAACGGCCGCCGCCGATCACCTGGAAGGGCCGCTCGAAGTACGGGCCCACCTTCGCCGGTTGCGGGGCGGCCAGCGCCATCCTGTTCTGCAGCGCCGCCACCCGCTCATACGCCGCGCACAGCGCGCGCTCCCGCTCCGGCCAGCAGCGGGCCGCGCCCACCTGTGTCAGCGCCGCCGCCAGCTCGGCCGAACCCGGCACTCTGGCCAGCGCGCTGCCCAGCCATTTGGCGTACGGCGGGTAGCGGCGGCGCATCAGCAGCGCCAGCCGCATCAGCTCACGCGCCAGCCCGGCCGCCACCACCGTCGAGCCCAGCTCGTCGCCCACCTCGGCGCACCGGCCGGGGAAGGCCTCCTGCTGGGCGACCTTCTGCCACTGGCAGGCCAGCACGTACCTCCACACGTCGGCCGGGTACCACGCCAGCGCCTTCCTGACCTCGCCGAGCTCGCCGAGCCCGTCGTGGAAGACCTCGCCGCCCGTCACCTCCGCCAGGCTCTGCCAGGGCGCCGACAACCACCGCCGCGTCGTCATCCCCGCACGCGGGTCGAACCCCAGGCGCTCCTGCAGCCACTCGCCCAGCACGCCCACGCGCACACCCGGCGCGCTGGCCCCGCGCTGGGGGAAGACGGTGGGGTAGCCGCGGAAGGAGCCGGGCAGCGCGGCCGTGACCCGCTCCCTCAGCTCCTGGGCGCGCTGCGGGGTGGTGAACAGCAGCACCCTCGGCCCCCAGTCGTGGTCGGCCGAACGCTCGGTGTCATACGCCTGCACCTCCGAGCCGGGCCCGACGAGGGCGGCGCTGTGCGGGCAGGGCGCGGCGGCGGGCGCCACGACCTCGGCATAAAAGGAACGCGAAAGCTCAATTCCAGGAACAAATCCGGTCATCACGCTGTCCACTGTGCCTGACGGCCTGCGCAACCTCACCCGGTTTTCGCCCGGCCCGGATCCACGGGCGGCCACCACCGCCCATATGCTGGTTTTCCTCCAGCCGAAACCCCGCTCCCGCTGTTGTCGCCGTGAAAGGCAGCCCCCGTGCCCACCCCGCTCCGCCTGTTCCGCGCCGTCGCCATCGCCGAAGCCTGCTCCTGGGCCGGACTGCTGGTGGGCATGTTCTTCAAGTACGTCACCGCGACCGGCGACCTCGGCGTGAAGATCTTCGGCCCCATCCACGGCGCCCTGTTCGTCCTGTACGTGGCGGGGGTGCTGGTGGCCGCACGCGCCGAAGGCTGGCGGCCCGCCACCGTGGCACTCGGCCTGGCGTGCGCGGTGCCGCCGTTCACCTCCCTGTGGTTCGAACGCCGCCAGCTCGCCCGCCGAACCGCGACCGCGACGGTGTGAGCGCCTACAGGATGTCGCCAGGCGCGTACCCGGCCGCGCCCGGGTAGGCGGCGACCACCTCGCCGACGCGCTCGGCCACCGCGCGCACCTGCTCCGACGCCGCCCCGGTGAAAGCCAGCCGATCGGCCAGCAGCTCCCGCAGCTCCGCAAGACCCAGCGGGAAACGCTCGTCGGCGGCCAGGCGCTCCAGCACGTCGTTGTCCGTACCGCGCTCACGCATCGCCAGCGCCGCCGCCACCGCGTGCTCCTTGATCAGCTCATGCGCGCTCTCCCGGCCCACCCCGGCCCGCACCGCCGCCATCAGCATCTTCGTCGTGCCCAGGAACGGCAGATACCGCTCCAGCTCGGCGCCGACGACCGCCGGGAAGGCGCCGAACTCGGCCAGCACCGTCAGCATCGTCTCCACCAGCCCGTCGAAGGCGAAGAACGCATCCGGCAACGCCACCCGGCGCACCACCGAACACGACACATCCCCCTCGTTCCACTGATCGCCCGCCAGCTCCCCCGTCATCGAGGCGTACCCGCGCAGGATGACCGCCAGGCCGTTGACCCGCTCGCACGAACGCGTGTTCATCTTGTGCGGCATCGCCGACGACCCCACCTGGCCCGGCGCGAACCCCTCGGTCACCAGCTCGTGCCCGGCCATCAGCCGGATCGTCCTGGCCAGCGACGACGGCGCCGCCGCCAGCTGCACCAGCGCCGTCAGCACCTCGAAGTCCAGCGAACGCGGATACACCTGCCCCACACTGCTCAGCCGCCGCTCGAAACCGAGGAAGGCCGCCACCTCGTCCTCCAGCTCCGACAGCCTGCCCGCATCGCCCCCCAGCAGGTCCAGCATGTCCTGGGCGGTGCCCACCGGGCCCTTGATCCCGCGCAACGGGTAACGGGCCAGCAGCTCCTCCAACCGGCCGAACGCCACCAGCAGCTCATCGGCCGCCGAGGCGAACCTCTTGCCCAGCGTCGTGGCCTGCGCCGCCACATTGTGCGAACGCCCCGCCATCACCAGGCCCTCGTAACGCACCGCCAGCTCCGCCAGCCGCGCCAGCAACGCCACCGTGCGATCACGCACCAGCAGCAGGCTGTCGCGCACCTGCAACTGCTCGACGTTCTCCGTCAGGTCGCGCGAGGTCATACCCTTGTGCACCTGCTCGTGCCCGGCCAGCGCGTTGAACTCCTCGATCCGCGCCTTCACATCGTGGCGGCTCACCCGCTCACGCTCGGCGATCGAGGCCAGGTCGACCCGCTCCACGACCTTCTCGTAGTCGGCCACCGCACCCTCCGGCACGGCCACACCCAGCCGCTCCTGCGCCCGCAGCACGGCCAGCCACAGGCGGCGCTCGGCGATCACCTTCGACTCGGGGGACCACAGCGAAGCCAGCTCGGCGGAGGCGTAGCGGGCGGCAAGGACATTGGGGATACGCGGCTTGGACGTCACGTTGCCCCAGCCTATAACGCCTGCGGACAAGCCCATGGCTCCGCCCCGGCGTGTATTCCTTGACGCGAATATTCGCAGCCACGAATACTCGTGATCATGGAGGAAGTCCTGGCCGCGCTCGCCGACCCCGCCCGCTGGCACCTGCTCACCCTGCTGGCCGACCGGCCCCGCCCCGTCGGCGTCCTGGCCAGGCTGGCGGGCGCCCGCCAGCCCCAGACGACCAAGCACCTGCAGGCCATGCGGCGGGCCGGACTGCTCACCTCCCGGCGCAGCGGCACCCTGCACCTCTACGCCCTCGCACCCGGCCCCCTGCGCGCCCTCGCCCAGACCCTCACCGAACTCGCCGACCGCGGCGAGCCCCACGCCGACTCACCCGAAGAGCCGCTCGGGCCCGAGCACGGCTGGGCCGACGGCCGCACCCTCACCTTCCACCGCTGCCTGGCCGGGCACCCCGCCCTCATCTGGCGCCACCTCACCGAGGCGCCGCTGCTGGCCCGCTGGTGGGCGCCCAGCTCCGGCGACCTGCTCTTCGAGGCACGCCCCGGCGGGCGCATCGCACACGACACGGCCGAAGGCGCCGTCGAGCACGCCCGCAACGGCGAACGCCTCACCTACCGCCTCACCCACCACCTGCCGGGCGGCGCACCCGCCTTCACCGCACACCACGACCTCACCCTCCTGCCCACCCCCTGGGGCACCGACCTCGACCTGCACCTGCGCCTCACCGACACCACCCCGCAGGCCGCAGACCACATCGCCGACCTCGACACCGGCTACAACCACGCCCTCGACACCCTCGCCACCACCATCGCCGACGCCACCCCCTGGACCACCCCATAGTCCACCTCGCGACATATATCGCACAACGATATATGTAGGGCATGGCATCACCACCCCTGCGCGAACAGACCTACCTCATCCTCCTCGCCCTCACCCCCGAACCCCTCTACGGCTACGCCATCATCACCGCCGTACGCCACCTGTCCGACGAACGCGTCAAACTCGGCCCAGGCACCCTCTACGGAGCACTCGACCGCCTCAGCGCCGACGGCCTCGTCGACCTCGACCACGAAGAAATCGTCGACAGCCGCCTCCGCCGCTACTACCGCCTCACCGCACCCGGCCACCACGCGCTCAACACCGAAACCGAACGCCTCACCGCCCTGACCGCACGAGCACGCCAACGCCTCACCACCCCGCGCATCACCCCCCGGACAGGATGACCCCCATTACCCACCGGCCTACGAACACCGCTGCCGCCGGCTCCTGCGCGCCTACCCGCCCCGCCACCGCCGCACCCGCCAGGACGAACTCCTGGCCACCATCCTCGAATGCGCACCACCAGGCCGACACACCCCCACCCTGCGCGACAGCGCCGGCATCATCCGAGGCGGCCTGACCACACGCCACGGCCCGCCCCACTGACCCCCGCACCGCCCCCCCACACACACAGCCGAAGGGCCGGCGACGCCACAACGCCACCGGCCCCACGACACCACACCTCAGACCGACGCCTCCTGCAACACCCTCTCCTCAGCCTTCGAAGCCGGGCCGAACCTACGCCCCATCCGCTCCTTGGCCCGCTCGACCAGCACATACAACGTCGGCACCAACACCAGCGTCAACGCCGTCGACGACACCAGACCACCGATCACCACGATCGCCAGCGGCTGCGAGATGAACCCGCCCGACCCCGTCACACCCAACGCCATCGGCGTCAACGCGCAGATCGTCGCCACCGCCGTCATCAGGATCGGACGCAACCGCTGACGGCCACCCTCCAGCACCGCCTCCACCACACCCATGCCCGACGCCCGATACTGATTGACCAGATCGATCAGCACGATCGCATTCGTCACCACGATGCCGATCAGCATCAACATGCCGATCAACGCAGGCACCCCCAGCGGAGTACCCGTCGCCAGCAACAACCCGATCGCACCCGTCGCCGCGAACGGCACCGACACCAGCAAGATCAACGGCTGCACGAAACTACGGAACGTCGCCACCATGATCATGAACACGATCGCGACAGCCGCCAGCATCGCCAACCCCAGATCCGAGAACGCCTCCGCCTGATCAGCCGAAACACCACCGATCTCGAACGACGCACCCGCCGCCAACGCCAACCCGTCCAGCTTCGCCGTCAACGCCGACGTCACACTGCCCAGATCACTGCCCGACGCCTTCGCCGACACCGTCGCCGTACGCTCACCATCGATCCGCGTCACCTGCGTCGGCCCCTCCACCTCCGACACCTTCGCCACATCACGCAACTCCACCGGACCCGCAGCCGTCAGCAACTCCAGATCCCGCACCTGCTCCACATCCACCGGAGCATCACCCGTGCGCAACACCAGATCAGAAGCCCGGCCCTCCACCGTCACCTGACCCAACGGCGCACCACGGAACGCCTGCGCCACCGACTGACCGATCTGCGCCTCCGACAACCCCGCCGCAGCCGCCTTCTCCCGATCCACCGCCACCTGCACACGCGGCGCACTCGCCTCCAGATTCGACGACACATCACGCAACCCCGGCACACCCGCCACCGTCGCGCGCACCGTCTCCGCCGCCGTCTCCAACGCCGCCGCATCAGGCGCCTTCACGATCACCTCGATCGCATCAGAGGCGAAACCACCACCACCGCCACCACCACCGACCGTCACCTCACCCACATCCGCCAACGCCCCGATCCGCTGACGCAACCGCTCCTCCAGCGCAGGCGTGTCCACCCCATCGGCCACCGTCAACGACCACGACACCCGATCGGCACTCCCACCGACCCCGCCCTGCATCTGATTACCACCACCGACCGTCACCTGGTACGACTCCACATCGCCGAACCCGGCCAGCACCCCCTCCACCCGCTTGGCCGCCGCATCCGACGTCGCCAGATCCGTGCCCACCGGCAGACGCTGCGTCATCGACACCGTGTTCTGCCCGGAAGAGTCGAGGAAGTTCGTCTCCAACCGGCCCGCCAGCCCCATCGTGGCCACGAACACCACCACACCCACCAGCAACGTCACCAACCGCCGCCGCGTCGCGAACCGCAACACCGGCAGATACGCCCGCTGCAACCACGAACGCCGCTCCTTCGCCTCCGCCTCCGCCCGCACCCGCTCGGCCTCCTGCGGCGACAACACCGGCGCCTTCAAGAACCAGAACGCCAGCACCGGCACCACCGTCAGCGACACCAGCAACGACGCCAGCAACGCCACCGCCACCGTCACCGCGAACGGCGCGAACAACTCACCCACCATGCCGCCCACGATCGCGATCGGCGCGAACACCGCCACCGTCGTCAACGTCGACGCCGTCACCGCACCCGACACCTCACGCACCGCCGCCACGATCGCCGTGCGCTTCGGCTCGCCGTACTCCAGATGACGCTTGATGTTCTCCAGCACCACGATCGAGTCGTCCACCACCCGGCCCACCGCGATCGTCAACGCGCCCAGCGTCAGCATGTTCAGCGAATAATCGCCCACCCACAACGCGATCAACGCGATCACCACCGACAACGGGATCGACACCGCCGTCACCAACGTCGAACGCACCGACAACAGGAACACCAGGATGACCAGCACCGCGAACGCCAGCCCCAGCAAACCCTCCGTCGTCAGATCCTCGATCGAACGCTCCACATACGGCGCCTGATCGAAGACCACACTCACCGCCGACTCCGACGAATCACCCAGCGCACGCGTCAACTCGGGCAACTTCTCGTTCACCGCGTGCGAGATCGCCACCGCATTGCCATCAGGCGTCATCGTCACCGACACACCCAGGCTCGGCTTACCGTCCGTGCGCGTCAGCGTGCTCGCCGCCGCCAGCTCCTGACGCACCTGCGCCACCTCGCCCAGCCGTACCGGCTTCGGCTTCGGCAACGCCCGCACCTGCCCGGCGGCACCCGGCGGCACCTGACGCCCCTGCACCGGAGCCTGGGCCTGGGCGGGTACGGCCGGCATCAGATACAGGTCCTTGATCTCCTGCAGCGACTCCACCCGCGAACCCACCTGCACCGTCAGCGACTTACCCGCGTCGGTCAGCGTGCCCGCCGGGATCGGCGTGCCGTTCGCGCGCAGCACCTCGGGGATCTGCGCGGGGGACAGGCCCTTGAGCGCCATCTTCTTCAGATCGGGGGTGATGACCACCGTCTCCTCGCGCGTGCCGGTCACCGCCGCCTCGCGCACCCCCTCGATCGCCTGCAACTCCGGGATCATGATCCGGTCGAGCTTGTCGGCCATCGCCCGCTCGTCACCGCCGTCGCCCACCGCCAGCACCAGCACCGGGATGTCGTCGGTGTTGCCCGCCACCACCTGCGGGTCCACGCCCTGCGGCAGCCTGGGCGCGATCCGGCTCACCGCCTGCTGCATCTTGCCCAGCGAGGCCTCGATGTCGGTGCCGTACGCGAACGCCACCTGGATCTGCGCCATGCCCTCCTTGGAGGAGGAGGTGACCTTCTCCACCCCGGCGATCCCGGCGAAACTGTCCTCGATCGGCTTGGTGACCTGATCCTCGACGATCTCGGGGGAGGCGCCGGGATAGGGCGCCACCACGAAGGCGCCCGGGAACGAAAGAGATGGAAGAAGCTGCTGCTTGAGCCCCGGAATGGCAAGCGCGCCGAACGCCGTGATCACCAGCGCGACCAGTATGACGAGGCTGCGGTTGGCAAGGCTCAACCTGGCCAGTGCGGTCATCGAATCCTCACGAAGGGGAGACCAAAGGTTTCGCTTCAGCCTAACACTTCGCTCATGACGAATATTTAGCCGAGCGATGGAATCCTGATAACCTTCTCAGGAAGCGAGAGGTGAGTGTGAGCGACGAACGCGAAGCCCTGATCCAGAAGATCAGCGAAACCCAGCGCGGCCTGGGCCGCATCTTTGCCCAGGACCGATCCTCACCCCTGTTCAGCTCCAACCTCACCATGCGCCAGCTGCACGTCGTCATGCTGCTGGCCTTCATGGGCTCGGCATCGGGCCAGGACCTGGCCCACCACCTCGGCGTCGGCCTCGGCACCGTCACCGGCCTGGTCGACCGCCTCGTCGCCCACGGCCTGGCCGTACGCAGGGAGGACAGTCACGACCGGCGCATCCGCCGCGTCGAGCTCAGCCAGCAGGGGCGCACCCTCGTCGAGGAGATCACCGACTCCGGCACCAGCCAGTACCGCCGCATCATGGAGCGACTCGACCTCGACCGCCTGCGCCTGCTGGCCGGCCTCACCGACGAGATCCTCGCCATCGCCACCGAGCTGGGCCCGCCCGCTTCTTGAAGAACGTCTTCAGTCCTTCATGCTGTTTGGTGATCTTGTATCGCCGGGAGCGCCTTTACAAAGTAGATCAATAAGGTTCGGAGAACGCCGAGCGGATCGTGTCGCCCACCTGACGCAGGATCGGATCGGCATCGGCGCCGAACAGGCGCTCGTCCACGGCCGCCACCTGCTGCCGCGCCCGCCGCAGCAGGTCCTCGCCCTCGGGCGTCAGGGCGATCGCCGAGGCCGACCCCGCCCTGGCCGTGTTGTCGCGGACCAGCCCCGCACTCGCCAGCACCTTCACCGCCGCGTGCGCGCTCTGCACACTGATCCCCGACATCCTGGCCAGATCGCTGAACGACACCCCCGGCACCCCCGCGATGTGCCCCAGCAGCCCCAGCCTGCCGACCGTCAGCTCCAGCCCCGCCAGCGCCTGCGCCAGCTCCGCCTCCACCCGCCGCGCCAGCGTCAGCACGATGATGGAAGGACTACTCACAGGAGGCCGCCCGCCCCCGCCGTCGATCGTCACCGCCCCAGTCTCCCCCATAGGCGTTTTCGCTCGATGCGCTGTCGAGGTAGCGCCCGGGCGAGGTGCCGACGGTCCGGCGGAAGGCCGCCAGGAAAGCGCTGGGAGTGGCGTACCCCACCGTGTGGGCCACCTGCGACACCGGCCGGCCCTCGGCGAGGAGAGGCAGGGCGGCGCGCAGACGCATGTGCGTGCGCCAGCGGTCGAAGCTCACCCCCGTGTCACGGACGAACAACCGCGTCAGGGTACGCCTGCTCACCCCGATGCGGCGCGCATGGGCATCGAGGCTGCGCGAGTCGGCGGGGTCGGCGAGCAGGGCGTCGGCCACGGCGCGTACACGCTCGTCCACGGGAAGCGGAACATCGATGGGCAGGGCCGGCAGCGGGTGCAGCAGGTCGAGCACGACGGCCTCGGCCCGCAGCCGGGCGTCGTCGGCGAGGTCGCCGCGGGCGAGATAGCCGATCAGATGGGCCAGCAGCCCGTCGACGCCGACCGCGGTGGGCTCCGTCCAGTCCAGCGCGCAGCGCGCCGGATCGAAGTAGAGGCTGCACAGCGGCGCGTCGCGGGTGGCGCCGGTCCGGTGCACGACTCCGGCCGGCAGCCACAGGGCCCGGGTGGGGGGCAGGATCCAGTACGCGTCGTCCACGGCGACGCTGAGGACGCCGCTGCGCGTCCAGGCCAGCTGGTGGTGGGTGTGGCTGTGCGGGGAGATCCACTGGCCCGACGACAGCGCGAAGTGCCCGACGACGATCACGCCGACCGAGGGCGGGACGACGGTGTCGACGGCCTCGATCATGGAGTCGGCGGCTTCGATCATGGAGTCGAGCGTATGTCCTCAGGGCGATGGCGTTCGCTTCACCGCGCCTCGCCGGGGAGCGGCTGCGGGTCGGCGCGCCTGGGACGCGAGGGCAGCAGCACGACGACGAGCACGGCGCCGAGCGCCACGCAGACCGCGCCCGCCGTCAGCCCGCCCGCGTAGCCCATGACGGCCAGCGCGGCCACCCCGACCGCCCCGCCGATCTGCTGGACGGAGGTGAACAGCGCCGACCCGAGTCCGGCGTCCTCCTCCGTGGTGCCGTCGACCGCCGCCACGGCCAGGACGGGCAGGCTCAGCCCGTTGCCCACGCTCAGGATCAGCATGCCGGGCAGCACATGGGCGGCGTAGGAGTCGCCCGCCGCCACACCGGACAGCAGCAGCAGGCCGGCGATGTTGACCCCGAAGGCCAGCAGGAGCGCCCAGCGCGTCCCGATCCTGAGCGAGAGGCGCGACGACAGCCACATGCCCGCCAGGATGCCGGCGCCGTAGGGCAGACAGGCGAGGCCGGCCACAAGCGGGCTGTAGCCCAGAACGGTCTGTACCTGGATCATCAGCAGGAACGCCATCGCGTACATCGCCATCGAGAACAGCAGCGTCGCACCGTTGGCGACCGCCCGCGTCCGCGAGGCCAGGAACGAGCGGGGCACCAGCGGCGCCGCCGCCCGCGACTCGGCCACCGGGAACGCCGCCGCCAGGACGGCGAAGAGCACGACGGCGCCGACGGCGAGCGGATCGCCCCAGCCGCTCTCCCCGGCCCGCAGCAGCCCGTACACCAGGGACACCGCGGCGCCGGTGACCAGGGCCGCGCCGGGAACGTCGAGGCGGCGCCGCCCGGGAGCGCGCGACTCGGGGACCAGGCGCGGCATCAGCACCAGAGCCGCGGCGACGACGGGCAGGTTGATCAGGAAGATCCCCCGCCAGGACACCAGGTCGGTCAGCGCCCCCGACAGCACCAGGCCCGAGGTCCCGCCCAGGGCCGCGATGCCGCCCCAGATGCCCAGCGCCCTGGCCCGCTCCCCCGGCCCCGGATACAGCAGCGTGATCATCGACATCGCGGCCGGTCCGGCCATCGCCGACCCCGCCCCCTGGACGAACCGCCCGGTCACCAACTGCCACGGCTCCTGGGCGAGCCCGCAGGCCAGGCTGGCCACCCCGAACAGCGCCACCCCGACCAGGAAGACCCGGCGGCGCCCCAGCAGGTCCGCCAACCGGCCGCACAGCAACAGCAACCCGCCGAAGGCCAGGAAGTAGGCGTTGACCACCCACGGCAACCCGGACGCGCTGAACCCCAGCTCATCGCGGATGCTGGGCAGCGCAACGTTCACGACGGTGTCGTCGAGCACGAGCATGAACTGGACAAGACACAACACAATCATCGGCACCCGACGACGCTATGATCCGCCGAACATGGCCACAACCCACTATGAGGCCAGGCAGTGTCGCATGGAGGACACCGGCGCGCACGGCTGCCCGCCGAGGGTGCCGCAGACCTGGCGGCCAGGCGGAAGCGACCCGCTCAGCCTGTCGCCTCGCGGGCGAAGAGCGGTCGCGCCGCCTCCAGACGGGGAACCGCGCCCCCCAGCCGGTGCGCCTCCGCCAAGGTGTCGCGGCAGATCGCGCGCGGCTCGCGCGCCTGCGGGTCGCGGTGCGCCCCGAAGTTCACGCGCGCCGGGGCGAAATGCGTGAGCACCCGGGCGAGCACCGCGGCCGTCAGCCAGGCCGGAGCGCGCAGGACCAGCACACCGGCCCGGTGACGCCGCAGGTCGACGCCGTGTGCCGCGAGAACAGCCAGCAGCTCCCGTACGGCCAGCAGCGCCTCACGCAGGTCGCCCGCCGCCCCGACCAGGTCGGCCGGCGAGCCCAGCCTCAACCCTTGCGAGTGCAGGCCGGCGTCGAACACGAAGTGCAGCCCGCGCGCACACCCGTCAAGACCCTCCGGAGTCGAGCCCGGCCGCCAGCCGGTCCTGCAGCTCGGCATGACGGAACTGGTAGATCGGACCCACCGCACGCAACAACCCGAGACGATGGGCGTCGTCGAGGTACGCCATCACCCCGAACGGCAGCCGCCCGGCCGTGGCGAGACGAACACTCGCCACCGTGTACGCCATCCACGCGTGATGCCGCCCGGCGGCCAGCCCCGCGCCCAGCCCGAACGTGAGCGCGTACGACAGCCCGACCGCCCACCCGAACGCCGCCGAGTCGCTCATGCCCGCCGCGAACCCGGCCGCCAGGCCCGTCGTCAGCGCGGCGGTGCCGCCCACGGTCGCGGCGCGTACCAGGTTCAGCGTGCGATCGGCCCGCCAGCTCGTCGGCGGCGTACTGGCCCGGCCGTCGGGAGAGGGCGACTCGGCCCACGCCGCGAACCCGGTGGCGAAGCCGTACGCCAGGCCGACCGCCAGGCCCGACACCAGCACCGCGGCCAGGGTGACGAGGCCGGGGCCGACCGTGAACCACATCATGACCAGCATCACCAGGCAGGCGAGGAGGCCGAGCAGCAGTGCGGGCAGTGGCCTGAACTCCGGCCTGAAGCGCCTCCCGCGCAGCCGCAGATCGGCGAAACCCGGCGCCTGCCCCGCCCACCGGCGCGCCCCGAACGCCACCACCAGCCCCGCCCCCACCCCGAACGCCAGCCCGTAGGCCACCCCGTTGCCCAGCATCGACCCGGTCACCCCGGTCGTGAGCGTCGAGAACACCGTGACCGTAAGCGCGATGACGGCCGCCAGCGCGAGCCGTACCGTACGGCTGAGCGCCCGCGTCTGCGCGGCCAGCCGCCACCAGGCCAGGTCGCGGGTACGGGGGGTGCCGTCCGGATTGCGGGGATGGGTGAGGTGGCAGGCGAAGAAGCCGAGCACCTGACGCATCCGGGCCGGGTCGTGGCGTCGCCGGGGCCGGAACACGTCACCCGGACGCGCGCTGGGCGGACGGCTGTCGATCAGCGCCTCGACCAGCCGGTCGAACAGATGCGCGCGCAACTCGGCCGCGCCCGGGAAGCGCACGGCGTCCAGCAGGCCGGCCGGATCGGCGCCCGGCGCGACGTACACCGCGCGCAGCAACCACAACCCCAGCGGCGTGGCCGCCACCCCCGCGACCGCGCCCGGCTCTTCGCCGGTCAGGCCGTCCAGGACGCGTTCCCACACCGGGCCCGGCCTCGCCGGCAGGCAGCGGCGCAGGTACGCGGCGGCCGCGGCCGGGTCCAGGGCGTCGGGCTCGATGACGACCGCCGAGGTGAGCACGTCCCCGGCGCTGTCGACGGCGTTGCGGTAGTCGCCGGTACGGCTGGTCACGACGACCTGGTCGGTCGCGGTGAGCGAGCGGTTGAGCGCCGTGACGGCGGCGGCCCTGGCCTGGACGGGCAGTTCGTCCAGTCCGTCCAGGACCGGCAGCACATGCCCGCCCCCCGCCAGCGCCGCCGCGGCTCCCGCCCCCAGCGCCGTGGCGCGCAACGCCGGGTAGTCCTGCGCCAGCCTCGCCGCCAGCCAGTCCTGCACCAGTGGGAAGCGCGCGGTGTCCCAGTCGGCCACCGGCAGCAGCACCGGCACCGGCTCGTCCTCGTGCCCCCGCCGCGTGGCCAGCAACTCCAGCAGCAGCTGTACGGCCAGCGTCGTCTTGCCCGTGCCCGGCCCGCCGAGTATCACCAGCCGCCTGCGCCGCATCGCCCGCAGCCGTACGGCCAGCGCGGCGACGTCGGCGCTGGACGCGGTCAGGTGGGTGGTGGCGGGGGTGAGGTTGTCCGGGTGGTCCATCAGCCGCTCGTCGCCGGTCGTCCTCCAGCGCACGGGAATCGGGTCGGGATCGCCCAGCGCCCGCAATGCCGCCTCCACTCGCCATTGCTGGGTGACGAGGGTGGCCAGGGCGGTTTTCGCGTGGGATGTCGCTTGGTCGATGGGGGGTGGGAGGTGCTGGGGAGGCGTGAGTGACAGGGGAGGCACAGGCGTGCCAGAGGACACAGGCGTGTCAGTAGACAAGGCCGACCCAACAACCGTCTCAGAGGACACAGGCAGCTCCACCACCCCTGTAGCACCCCCAGCCACAGAGGCATCCCCAGCCACAAAAGCCCCCTCCACCACCTCCCCCTCCGCCCCGACCACGTCCGCCCCGCTCCCCTCCCCTGCCTCTGCCCCTGACCCCGCCCCCAGCCACGAAGCCTCCAACCGTCGAGCCGCCTCCCCCGCCACCCGCCGCTCGCTTCGCGCCCCCGCCAACTCCACCAGCAACTCCCGATAGACCCGGTCCCACTCCCCCCGCTCCCCCAACCCGGCGGGCAGCACCACCCCCGCCTCCCCCGCCACCCGCAGGCAGGTGTCGACGAACACCTCGACATGCTCCTGCTCCGGCCGTACCGGACGGGTCAGACTGATCATCCCGGCGATGGTCCCGCGCGGCAGCGTCAGGGCGGGCGTGCCGCGACGGCGGCGCGGGGTGCGGGCGCTGGCCGACTCCAGGTCGCGCACGGACAGGGCGGCGGCGTCCTTCAGGGCACGCAGGCGTCGCGCGAACGCCAGTCGTGGATCCGTCGCCCGTCGTGGATCCGTGTCGTCGCGCACCCGAGCACCTCGCCTGCCGCAGCGCCGGGTGTCCGGCGGCGCCGGACACCCCCTCGCGCCTGCAGCATAGGCCACCACCTGCGGCCGCACAGGGGGCCTGAGCGAGGTGTCCGTGTCCATTGCCGGACACCCGGACGGACGCCGAGCCTCGCCACACATCCACACGACCACACATCCACACGAAAGGAGCGATGCCATGAGGCACCCGGCTGGCTGGCTGGTCGGCGGCGGTCTGTCGCAGGTCGCGCTCGTCCTGGTCGCGATGGCGGTACCCGCGCTGGGGTTCGGCAGGGCCTCGCCCGCCTGGTGGGCGGTGTGCCTGGCCGTCGTCCACGTTCCGCAGGCGGGCGGGCTCTTCCTGCTGGCCGCGGCGGGGGCGAGCACGCCGGTCAGGGCGGGGCGCGGGGTCGCCACCGTGGCCGTGGCCGTGATGGTGGTGGCCGAGCTGGCGGCGCTCGTCTCGGTGGACGTCGCGGGTACGTTGTTCGCCGTCGCCACGCCGTCGGCCGGGGCCGGGCTCGTGGTGGCGGGCGTGGCCGGTCGGCGCCTCGCCGAGGCCGGGACGGGGCTGTATGTCTTCGTCGTCCTCCTTCCGGTCCTGGCGACGCTCGGGCCGCTCGCCGCCGTGCCGGCCATCGGCGGCTGGGGCGTGTGCTTCGCCGTACTGGGCGCCGTCGGTTCGCACCGGGCTCCGCACAGGGCACAGGCGTCATGAGGGCGCTCGTCGTTGTCGTCGTCGTGGTCGTGGCCGTGCTCGGCTCCAGGCTTCCGGCCCAGGAGGAGCCGTCCTGCTCCAAGGGCGTCTGCCGGTACTACGTCAGCCAGGCGCGTACCGCGAAGATCACCACTTGGCTGGAGGACAGGCAGTGGAGTGCTCAGGCCGCCGCCCAGGTCATCTGCGTCCGCATCCCGCACAAAGGGGTCGCCACGCTGTGCCTGCTCGCCCTGTCCTCCCTGTACGACCGTGCGCGAGCCCATCTGCTGAAGGCCCGCCGCAGCGGAGGGTGCCTGGTGCTGCGGGCGCGGCTGGACGGGCGCGGGGACAGGCCGTTCGCGTTCGGCAGCGTCGGGCCCGCGCACAGGCGCTGCCGGTGACGGCGCGGCCACCCGGCGGGGCGGTGGGCGCGGCGGGGTGCTAGCTTCACCGTTCGTGTCTGACTATCTTCACCAGCAGTTCTCCCTGCGTGGACGGGTCGCGCTCGTCACGGGGGGCAGTTCGGGCATCGGCCGGGCGATGGCCGAGGCGCTCGGCCGGGCGGGCGCCTCGATCGTGGCCGTGGCCAGGGGCGAGCAGCGGCTGCGCGAGAGCGTCGCACAGTGGGGCGAGCACGGCGTACGCGGCGCGTGGATCGCCGCCGACCTGGGCCTGCGCGCCGACGTCGACCGGGTGATCGCCGAGGCCGAGCAGCCGTTCGGGCCGATCGACATCCTGGTCAACGACGCGGCCAACAACATACGCAAGCCGATGGCCGAGCTGTCCGACGACGACTACGAGCAGACGATCGCCGTCAACCTCACCGCCCCCTACCGCCTCGGCCAGCATTTCGGCCCCCGGATGGCGGCACGCGGCTGGGGCCGTATCGTCAACATCGGCTCCCAGCAGACCATCAGCGCCTTCGGTGACAGCGGCGTGTACGGCGCGGCCAAGGCGGCGATCGCGGGGCTGACGCGTTCGCAGTCGGAGGCGTGGGCGCCGCACGGCGTGACGGTGAACACGATCGTGCCGGGGTTCGTGCTGACGCCGTTGACGGCTGCGGCCCAGGCGGTGCCCGGCAGGGCCGAGGCGCTGGCGGCCCGGCACATGGTCAAGCGCAACGGCGTGCCCGCCGACTTCGCCTCGGCCGTGCTGTTCCTCGCATCCCCTGCCTCGGGGTTCGTGACCGGGCAGCTGCTGCACGTCGACGGCGGTTTCTCCGTGCACTGAGGCGCCATCGGCCGGGCACGGCAAAAGATCGCCGCCGCCTGGTGACAGGCGGGCGTCGCGGCCTCACAGTGGTCTGCATGACGCTCATGTTGGCGCTCAGGCACGCACGGCGACTGCGTGAGGGCGGCAGGCGGGTCAGGCACGCGCGCATGCTCACGCAGCGCGACCGCAGGGTGCACCTGTCCAAGCTCGCCTGGGCGCTGCAGCACCACAGCGACGTGCTGCGCCAGGCAGGACGAAGGCAGCAGGCGCTGGCCGCCGCGACCGAACTGGTGGCGCTGCGCACCGAACTGGCCGAAGGCGGGCAGCCGGTCTCGGGCCGCCCGCTGTGGCGCGGCACCCCCGACCGCCAGCGCGACCTGGGTGTGGCGCTGACCGTGCGCGCCCGGCTGCTGCGCGGCGCCGAGGCGCTGCACGCCAGCGCGGAGGCGGTGGCGCGGTTGCGGGCCATCGACGCGGCCGACGACCCCGACTACCTGCCGGATTTGGCCACCGCCCTGGACGTCAGGGCGGGCTGCCTGATCGCGGCCGGGCACGACGACGAGGCCGTCACGACGACCGAGGAGGGGCTGGCCGCGTGCAGGCGGTTGTGCGCCGCCGACTTCGGCAGGCACCTGCCGTTGCTGACCCGGGCGCTCAGCACGCACGCGCTGGCGTTGCGCTCCTCCGATCCCGGCCGTGCGCTGTCGCGCTCAAGCCAGGCCGTGGAGCTCGGCATGCGTGCGCTGCGCCTGGACCGGCGCGCCCACGAGGGCGCCATGGCCAGCACGCTGACCGCGCACGCGCTGGTGCTGGACGCCGCCGGGGAGGACGACGAGGCCGCCCGCTACGCCCGCAAGGCGGTGTCGATGACGCGCAAGGCCGCGCCGTACAGCCTGAGCGAGGTCAGGAGGGCGTTGCACGAGTTGCTGCCCGACTGGCCGTGTCATCGTCAGGGCCCCGCCCGGGGCTGAGGGGGGCCAGCCAGTGGCCGGTCAGGTCGCGTACGGCCTCCTGCCACAGCTGGGCGGGCTCCCCCGATGCGATCGCGTCGGCGGCGTCGTGCAGGACGGTGAACAGGATCGTGGCCGCGATGTGCGGGTCGATCCAGCGGAAGGCGCCTTCGTCCATGCCGCGCCGCAGCACCTTGGCCACGGCGCCGATCGTGCTGCGCCTGCCCTCGTCGGCCGGGGTGTGCGCGGCGGCGGGGTGGAAGACGGCGGCGTGCAGCCCGCCGGGCCTGGAGATGAGCTCGATGGCCGTCGCGCACTCGGCGTCGAGCGTGGCCCACCAGTCGATCGGCTCGTCGGTGGCGGCCAGGTGGTCGAAGTGGTCGACGTAGGCGGCCAGCACACGATCGCGTACGGCGACCAGCATGTCATCCCATGAGGAGAAGTACACGTAGAAGGTGCCTTTGGCGGCGCCGGCCTCGGCGGTGACGGCCTGGACCCAGTTGGTGACCGGCTGACCGGAGTCCAGGAGCCTAATGGCGGCGTCGATGAGCTCGGCACGCCTGGCCTCGGGGGCGAGACGGCGCCGGCTCCTGGGTGTGACCATCGCACCAGGGTAGCCGCCTCGTCGTCAGCGCTCGCCCTCCTGGGCGGCTCCCTGGACGGCTCCCTGGACGGCTCCCTGGATGGTGACGCCCTGGTGGGCGATGAGCAGTTCGCTGACGCCGCGCAGGTTGAGGTGCTCGCGGTAGGGCGGCGGGTCGACGACCAGGGCCGGGTGGCGTACCCGCTTGGCGAAGGCGGCCAGCGCCAGGCGTCCTTCGAGTCTGGCCAGCGGCGCGCCCAGGCAGAAGTGCGCGCCGAAGCCGAAGCCGAGGTGGCGGATGTTGGCCCGTCCCGGGTGGAAGACGTCGGGGCCCGGGTTGGCCTCCGGGTCGCGGTGGGCGGCTGCCAGCAGCAGGATGACCAGGCTGCCCTCGGGCGCGGTGGCCTGCCCGATGCGCAGGTCCTCGGTGGCGACCCTGGCGGTGAGCTGGACCGGCGGGTCGTAGCGCAGGGTCTCCTCCACGACCGCCGAGGCCAGGGCGGGCGCGGCGCGCAGGGCGGCCAGGTGCTGCGGGTTGCGCAGCAGGGCGAGCACCCCGTTGGCGATGAGGTTGACGGTCGTCTCGTGCCCCGCCACCAGCAGCAGCACGATGGTGGCGACGAGTTCGTCGTGGGCGAGCGCGTCGCGGCCGTCGTGCGCGGCGATGAGGTCGGAGATGAGGTCCTCGCGGCGCGGGCTGCGGCGGCGTTCGGCGACCAGGTCGTTGACGTAGGTGTGCAGGTCGACCATGCCGTGCACCCACGGCGGCGTCCGCCCCGGGCTCTCGTCGGGCATGGAGAACCCGTCGAGCATCCGGGTGAGCTGGGCCGACCACAGGTGGAACCGCTCGTCGTCGGCCCTGGGCACCCCGAGCATCCGGCAGATGACCGTCACCGGCAGCGTGTACGCCAGTCCCGCCAGCAGGTCGAAGCTGTCGCCTCCGGCCATGGCGTCGAGCGACTCCTCCACCAGCCGCGAGATCGGCTCCTGCATCCTGGCGACCGCACGCGCGGTGAACGCACTGCTGACCAGGCGCCGCAGCCGGGTGTGGTCCGGCGGGTCCTGCGAGAGGAACCACGGCTGCCTGACCGAGGAGGGCGCGTGCGCCGGATAGGGGTCAGGGGCGTCCCCGGGCTGGAAGAAGCGCTGCCGTTCGGCGCTGAGCCTGGGATCGCGCAGCAGCGCCTCGCAGTCGCGGTACCCGGACACCACCAGCGAGCGCATCTCCGGCACCCACACCGGCCCGCGCTCCCTGAACTCGGCGTAGATCGGGTACGGGTCCGGGCGCGCGGCGGGGTCGAGCAGCCGGGCGACGAGCTCCAGTCCGGAGGTGCCGGATCCGGAGGTCTGGCTGTCGGTCGCGAGGGACATCGGCACTCCTTGGGACGCATTTATTGACCTGAGGTCATTAATAGTGACCTCAGGTCAATATGTCAACGCCGTCAAAGCGTTGCGGGTGGAGGGGATCCGGGCTCCATCGGGGGAATCCGAGGTACGCCATGCGTCGATGCGTCCCGGGTTCCTGGGCGGAGGGAAGGCAGGCGGCCTCCTTACGCCGGCCCGTCGGCAGGGCGGCGAACGCCGTACCTCGTGCGTTTCACTCCGCCGGCAGGTCGGTGATCGCCATGTGGCCCGGGAGGTGGCCGATGGCGAAGGGCACGCCGCTCGACAGGACCGCCGCCTGGGGTGTCACCCCGCAGGCCCAGAAGACCGGCGTGTCGCCCGGTCGCAGGTCGACCCGGTCGCCGAAGTCGGGTGTGTTCAGGTCCGTGATGCCGATCGCCGACGGGTCGCCCACGTGTACGGGCTCGCCGTGGGCGTCGGCGAAACGGCCGCTCACCCGCACGGCCTCCGGGACCAGGCCGGGCGGCATCGGGCGCATCGACACCACCAGCGGCCCGCCGATGCGCCCCGCACGCGCGCAGGGCACGTCGGTGACGTACATCGGCACGTTCACGCCCTGCTCCACGTGCCGCACCGGGACACCGGCCGAACGCAGGGCGTGCTCGAAGGTGAAGCTGCAGCCGATGAGGAAGGCCACCAGGTCGGGCCGCCAGTGCTCCAGCACGTCGTCGAGGTCCTCGGCCACGCCGTCGCGGTAGAGACGGTAGCCGGGCAGATCGGTGCGCAGATCGCCGCCGAAGTACCTGGTCGAGGTCGCACCCGGCGCGCCGACGTCGAGCACGGGACACGCACGGGCGTTACGCGCGGCGAAAGCGGCCAGGTCGTCGGCGTAGGCGGAGGGCACCGCGACCAAGTTGGCCTGCGCCCACCCCGGACACCAGCCCGCGGTCGGGGTCCGCAAACCGGCCCGGAAGCGGAGTCTCGCCTCATGGGGAGTCACCCCACAGGACCTACCCACAAGAGGCGGGCATGCGGCGACGCCAGGCCGTCTCGGGCGGTCGCCCACGATGAAGTACCCGCGAGGTGAGCATTCGACGGTGGCCGAATCGTCGCGTCCGGGGAACGCGGCGTGCTGCCCTTGGCTCGACAGCGTTCGACGCGGATCCGGCGCTCCACACGGGTCCGGCGCTCGCACAGGGGTTCAGCGTTCAACAGGGGTTCAGCGTTCAACAGGGACGGGGAAGCGCATGACAGGCAAACTCAAGGTGCTCGCGATCGCCGCCGTACTCGCCGGTACGGCAGTGGCGGCGCCGTCGGCACAGGCCGCCTCGGCCGCGGCCCAGTGGTCGTGCCCGCAGGGATCGGTCTGCTTCTACAGCCAGGCCAACGGCTACACCAAGATCTGCTCGACGCCCAACACGCAGTACATGAACTGCGGCCCGGTGCGCTCGATCTTCAACAACGGCTACACCCAGCCCAACTGGGACCACGCCTGGCTCACCGTCAGCTGGCACAACGAGCCGACCCGATGGGAGCGCTGCGTGCACAGAGGCTGGAACGAAGGCCGCATCGAGGACTACGGCCTGCCGGGCCTGACCATCCACCACGTGCGCTGGGGCGGCGAGTGCCCGCCCCGCTGACCGGCCCTCACCTGGCAGGCAGCACGCCAAGGTCGCAGGTGTAGAGCCAGCCGGTCGCCCTGCCGTAGAAGTGCCGCAGGGCGATCGGCATCACCACCCCCGCCACCGTACGGCCGAGCGGTCCCGCCTTCTTGGCGTCGCGATTGGCGATCGCCGCCTTGACCATCCTGGCGACGCGCTGCCTGCGACGGCGCTCGTACGCGGCCAGCGCCTCGCCGATCGAGGCGTGCCCGGCGACCTCCTGGGCCAGGACCAGCGCGTCCTCGATCGCCATCGAGGCGCCCTGGCCCGCGCCCACCGGATGGGCGGCGTCGCCGCTCAGCACGACGCCCCGGCCGTCGTGCCAGCGATCGACCTCGGCCAGCGTGTGCATGAGCGTGGGGGTGTGCACGCGCGTGGCCGATTCGACGAGCCGCGAAGGCCCCGCCTCACCCCGGTACAACATGGCCAGCCGGGCACGCCACTCGCCCTCGCCCACACCCTCCAGCCGGGGCGCGACCGGCTCGGCGACCTGGGCCGACCACCACACGTTCCCGTCGGGCGTCGACACGTGCAGGAAGGCCCCGTTACGGGCGAAGACCATGTCGAACACCGGCTCGGCGCCCCGAACGCCCGGACTGACACCGGAGACGCTGTACAGACCTGCGTAGGCGGGTTCGGGTGAGCCCGGGTCGAGCGCACGCCTGGTCGCCGACCACAGACCATCGGCCCCCACCAGCAGATCGGCCCGCACCCTGCCGACCGAGCCGTCACCGCCCGGCACCACCGCCCGGCACCGGCAGGCAGGATCGGGCGTGCTCGCCTCACCCACATCCACCGCCCCGCACCCGCAGGCGCGGTCGAGTGCCCCCGCCTCGCCCGACAGCACCGCGTACGGCCCGTCGTCGTGCTCGACGGCCGTCAGCCGGGCCCCGGTGATCACCCGCGCCCCGGCCAGCACGGCCTGTTCGCGTAGTGCGGCGACCAGGTCGGCGCGCATCAGCGTGACGCTGCGCAGGCCGTTGCCCGCCGCCCGGCCGCGCGGGACGGTGCCGAGCAGGCGGCCCGAGGCCGACCACATGCGCTGGTCGGCGACCTCGAACCCGGCCGTGCGCACGGCGTCGAGGCAGCCGAGTGCCTGCAAGGCCCGCATGCCGTTGGCGGCCAGGCTGATGAACGAGCCGACCCGGCCTGCGGGGTCGGCATGCGACTCGTACACGGTGACCTCGGCGCCGATCCTGCGCAGGGCGACGGCCGCGGCGGCTCCCGCGACACCGCCGCCGATGACGATGACGTTCACACACACTCCCTGAACTATGATTCGGTGAATATACATTCGGCGAAATCGAGTTCAGTATGATGAGCGGCCACACCCCCGTCAAGAAAGGGCCGCCGTGGGAGTACGCAAGGAGAAGGCCGCGGACACCGAGGCCGCGCTCAAGCGGGCCGCGCGACGCCTGTTCGTCGAGCGCGGCTTCACCAACACCAAGATCACCGACATCACCCGCGAGGCAGGCCGCTCGACAGGCTCCTTCTACGACCACTTCACCGGCAAGGACGATCTGCTCCAGGCCCTGCTCGCCGACATGAACGCCCAGGCGGACGACGCCATCGGCGCGGCCGAGCACCCCCACGACCACGACCTGGGCGAACGCGAACAGCTACGCAGGCATCTGGCCGTCTCCTGGCAGGTCTTCCGCGACCACCTGCCGGTCGTCGCCGCGCTCGTGCAGTCCACCATGACCGAACCACCCGGCTCCGGGCGCGCCTGGCACAGCCTCACCACCGAGACGGCCACCCTGCGCGACCACCTCGTCTACATGCGCGACATCGGCCGCACGCTGCCGGGCGACCCCGAGATCGTGGCGGCGGCGATGGGCGCGATGATGTCGATGTTCGGCTACGCGCTCCTCACCGCAGGCGAACACGGCCCGGGCACCGACGACGAGGAGATCCTCGACACCCTCACCACCCTGCTCCACCAAGGCCTCGCGGGCACCGCCTGAGAACACCCGAAAGCCTCGATCCGTACGAAGCCCCAAGCCCGAAGCCCGCCCTCGGACACCCCGCGCCCCCTCAAGGCAGCGCGATGCGAAGCCGTACCGTGCCGCGCAGATCCAGCCATGCATCGCCCGGCCCGCGCACCACGCGCAGCACGACCTCCTCGCACGACGGGCAGCGCGCCACCAGCGCCGACGGCGGCCCGTACACGCGCAGTGCCGCCACCGGCCCCTCCAGGCCGCACCCGGCGCACACCCCGAGCGCCGCCGTCACGTCCACGGCGAAGATCTCGCGCAACGGGCCCGCCAGCGCGTTGCCGTCCAGGTACTCCAGCTCATCGGTGCTCAAGTCAGGCTCCCGTCGGACCGAAACGTTCGGTCCTGATCCGGGCCGGATCATGACCGAGGGACACCAGCAGATCGGCCGCCGCCTCGACGAACCCGGTCGGCCCGCACACGAAACAGTCGGGCCCGGCCTCGACCGGCCACCCGCCGCCCACCAGGTCGGCCGCGTTCAGCCTGCCCACCGGCCGGGCGAACCCGGGGGGCGCCACGCGCGTGTACACCCACGACACGTCGAGGCCGGCCAACTCCTCGGCGTAGAACCGCTCGGCGGGACCGCGCAGCGAGTACACCAGCCGGAACGGCCTGACGCCTTCGGCCGCGCCCGCCCTGAGCATCGCCATCAGCGGCACCACGCCCGACCCGCCCGCCACCAGCGTCACCCGCCGCGCGCCGCCCGGCCGCCACACGAACCACCCGCCGACCGGCCCGCGCAACTCCACCTCGTCCCCGGGCCGCAGCACCTCGGTCAGGTACGGCGAGACCTCGCCGTCGGGCACCGTCTGCACGGTCAGCTCAAGGCGGTCGCCGTCGGCAGGGGCGGCGAGGGAGTAGCTGCGCTGGGCGCTGTAGCCGTCCTCGGCCGTCAGCCTGACGTCGACGTGCTGCCCGGCCAGGTGACCGGGCCAGCCGGGCGCCCGCAACACCAGCGTGCGGGCCGTGGCGCTCTCGGCACGCGAGGACAGCAGCCGCGCGGCCACCCAGCGAAGACGCCGCTCGGGCCCGGCCGTCAGCCGCTCGGGCTGGGCCATCAGTCGCCCTGGTAGCGCTGCTCGCGCCAGGGGTCGCCGTAGTTGTGGTATCCGGCCGTCTCCCAGAAGCCGGGCCTGTCCTCGGTCAGCAGCCGGATCCCGCGTACCCACTTGGCCGACTTCCACAGGTACAGATGCGGCACCAGCAGCCTGGCGGGGCCGCCGTGCCGTGGTTCGAGCGCCTCGCCGTCGAACTCGTGCACGATCCACGCCTTGCCGCCCAGCAGATCGGCCAGCGGCAGGTTCGTGGTGTACCCGCCGTAGGAGTACACCAGCGCGTGGGCGGCCCGCGTCTCGATCCCCTCGAACAGCACGTCGAGCGAGACGCCCTGCCAGGTGGTGCCGAGCTTGGACCACTTGGTCACGCAGTGCAGATCGACCGTGGGGCTCGCCTGGGGCAGTGCGGTGAACTCCGCCCAGCTCCAGCGGTGCACCTGCTCGGCCTCGGTGTCGACGGCGAACTCCCACCGATCCAGCGGCACCCTCGGTGTCGGGCCCGCCGACAGGACGGGGAAGTCGTGCACGAGGTACTGGCCGGGCGGCAGCGCGACGTCGCCGTCCCTGCGTCTGCCGCGGAAACCGCGCGAAATGATCGACATGGCGTCCTCCTCAGCTCAGGGTAACCACGAGCGCCCCGGGCTGATCGCCGCGGGGTGTGCTTGAGTGCGGTTCGCCCGCCGGGCGAACCGCGCCGGGCGCCTTTACAAAGTAGATCATTAAGGTCGGCGCACCCGGCTGACACCTCGTGCCACATGTCGCTAGGCCCGGCGTACCTGGCTGACGCCTCGTCCCGCGTGCCACATGTCCAGCACCAGCATGTCGCCCTCGACCCGGGTCAGCACCGCCGATTCCAGCGCGATCCGGAACAGGTGCGGCCCGTCGCCGGGCATCTCGAAGGAGGCGATCACCTCCGGGTCGCCCTCCTCCACCGCGACTCCCGAGACCTTGGCGTCACCCGCCCACGCCCCCGGGTCCAGCGGGTCGGGGTCGTCGGAGGTGGCGTGCAGGGCCATGCGCCCGTCGCGCCGCAGGTCCAGCGCCTTGACCGCGCCCGGCATCGAGCCCAGCCACAGCTCGCCCAGCCGGAACATGCATTCGGTGCCGCTCACCCGGGGCGAGCCGTCCTTGCGCAGCGTCGCCAGCGTCTTGTGCGTGCGCGCGTCGAACACCGCGCGTACCCGCGAGGCGAGATCCGGCGCCTGCTCCTCGAATTGCCGCCATGAAGCCATACCGCCCATCGTGCACCCCTCCCCCCTCGGGTGGACAACCGGCCGGCCCACTGGATAGTGTGACTATCCAATCAAGGAGGACCCGTGTACGAGACTTTGGCCCGCCGGATGTGGCATCACCTGGAACCCGTCCACGCCTCGGTGTACTTCGCACCGCAGGCCTTCGACGCCGCCGCCGCGCTCGGCTACGCCCGCGACCCGCGCTGGCCGAGCTACTTCGCCTGGCGTGCCGCCCCCTTGGGCGCGGCCGGCCCCCATCTGGTCGCCGCCACGTTCTACAGCTTCAGCCCCGCGATGATCGCCTCCTACGTGCCCGCCGTGTGGGAGGTCGCCGCACCGGCCGAGGTACTGCGGGCCAGGACGCGGGCCATGGACCGGGTGATCCGCGACCTGCTCGGCGACGCCTACGACGCCGGGGCCATGACCGAGGCGGCGGAGCTGGCCGTCAGGGCGGCCGAGAGCGTCTCGACCGCCACCAGGCCCCTGGCCGCGGCCAATCTGGACCTGCCCTGGCCGAAGGAGCCCCATCTGACCCTGTGGCAGGCGATCACCGTACTGCGCGAGCACCGGGGCGACGGCCACCTGAGCGCCCTGCGTGAGGCGGACCTGGACCCGGCCGAGGCGCTCGTCTCCTTCGCCGCGGTCGGCGCCGCGCCCGAGGCGAACTTCGCCGGGCGAGGCTGGAGCGAGCAGGAGTGGGCCGCCGCCCGCGAGCGCCTGGCCGCGCGCGGCTGGATCGGCGGCGACGGCCTGGCCACCGGCCGGGGCCTGGCCGGGCGCAACAGGGTCGAGCTGCGCACCGACGAGCTGGCCACCCAGCCCTGGCGCGCCCTGGGCGCGGACTCGGCCGAGCGGCTGCTGCAGCTGGTCATGCCGTTGCTGGTCGCGGTGCTGCAGGCGAACATCCTGCCGATGCGGAGCACGCTCGGCATCGGCGCGATCCCGGACCCGACCCCCGAGGAGTCTCCCTCCATTACATAGAACGGAATCCTACGTTCCAATGTATGCTGGAGTCATGACGTCCACACCCCTGAGCGGCCGCAAGGCCCAGGCCGCGCGCAACGACGAACTGATCCTCCAAGCGGCGCGCGCCGTCTTCACCGAAGACCCCGGCGCGCCGATCTCCGCCGTGGCCGACAGGGCGGGCGTCGGGATCAGCGCACTCTACCGGCGCTACCCCAGCAAGGACGCCCTGCTGCAGAAGTTGTGCGCCGACGGCCTGGCCCTCTACATCGCCGCCTGCGAGCGGGCACTGGCCGACCAGGGCGATCCGTGGCAGGCCTTCTGCGGCTACATGCGTGACATCGTGGTCGCCGACACCCACTCGCTCACCATCGCGCTGGCGGGCACCTTCCCGCCCACCGAGGAGCTGTTCGCCGCATCGGCCGAGGCCTCCCGGCTGGGCACGGCCGTCTTCGACCGCACGAGGGTGGCGGGCGTGCTGCGGTCCGACATCACGGTGGCCGACGTCGCCATACTGTTCGAACAGCTGGCCTCCGTACGGCTGGGCGACGCCGAGCGCACCGAGCAGCTGCGCCACAGGTACCTCGCCATGCTGCTCGACGCCGTGCACACCCCGCCGCGCACCTCGCAGCTGCCCGGCCCGCCGCCGCGCGACGAGGAGCTCGGCGCGCGGTGGGTGGTCAAGGACTGAGCGGCCTGGACAGCGGGCTCGCCTTGTTACGGCCCTCGACAGCGGGCTCGCCGGCAGGCGCGACAGTGGGCGGGATCAGCGCAGCAGCGGTGCCAGGGACGAGCCCGCCAGGTCGAATCCCGCCACGTGCGCCAGGTAGTCGCCTCCGGTCAGCGGGTCGCCGACGTAGACGCCGCCCGCCTGGCGCACCAGGTAGGCGCCCGCCGCCACGTCCCAGGAGTGCGAGTCGCGCCCGTAGGCGACGTCGGCCCACCCGGCGGCCACGTGCGCCAGCTTCAGCGCCGCACTGCCCGGCCTGCGCACCGCGGCGAACGAGGTGACCAGCGAGCCGTAGGCCAGCAGTGCCCCCTGCCCGCCCTCGGCCACGTCGGCGGGCCTGGGGAAGCTGGTCAGCAGCATCGCCCCGCGCTCGGTCGAAGCGCCCGCGCTGCGCAGGGGCGAGCCGTTGCACCACGCGCCGTCGGGAGAGGCCGAGAACAGGTCCTCGCGCACCGGGTCGTAGATCACGCCCGCGACCGGCTCGCCGCCGACGGCCGCCCCGATCGAGACACAGAAGAACGGCACACCGGCCGCGAAGTTGGCGGTGCCGTCGATCGGATCGACGTACCAGGTCGTGCGCTCCCCCTCGGCCACGCCCGCACTGGCCAGCTCGCCGCCCTCCTCGCCGACCACGACGCTGCCGGGATCACGTTCGGCCAGCACCCTGCGGATGATGTCCTCGGCCGCCCGGTCGTACTCGGTCACGGGGTCGTGGAAGTCGCGCTTGGTGGCGACCTGCGGCCTGGACCTGAACGCCTTGCGCAGCGTGTCGCCCACCGCCCTGGCCGCCTCCTCCGCGACCTCGCTCAGCCGATGCCGCCCTGACGTGTCCACATGTCCTCCCCGCAAAGCCGTGAGATGCCGCGCAGGCCGCACGGCCCGCCTTCATCCTGTCGGGTACGGCGGGACGACGCGCACCCGGATGGGTGTTTGTCAGGACATTCTGACCTCGGCTAGCCTGACCCGCATGACCGCGAATCTGGCGATCGACCTGGACCGCTCCAGCCCGGTGCCGCTGTACTTCCAGGTCGCCGAGCAGATCTCCGACGCGATCGGCAAGGGCGACCTGCCGCCCGGCTCGCGCCTGGACAACGAGATCCTGCTGGCCGCACGGCTGGGCCTGTCCAGGCCGACGATCCGCCAGGCCATCCAGTACCTCGTCGACAAGGGCCTGCTGGTCCGCAAGCGCGGCGTCGGCACGCAGGTCGTGCACGGCCAGGTCAAACGCGCGGTCGAGCTCACCAGCCTCTACGACGACCTGCGCGGCGCCGGGCAGGACCCCGCCACGCGGGTGCTCGCCTTCCAGACACGGGCGGCCGACGAGCCGATCGCACACGTGCTCGGCGTGCCACAGGGCTCGGACGTGCTCTACCTGGAGCGGCTGCGCTTCGCCTCGGGCGAGCCGCTGGCCCTGCTGCACAACTGGCTGCCGACCGGGCTGACCGGGCTCGGCGCGCAGGAGCTGGAGAGCAGGGGGCTGTACGAGCTGCTGCGCGCGGCCGGGGTGCGGATGCGGGTGGCCAACCAGCGCATCGGCGCCCGGGCCGCGGGCGTGAGCGAGGCCAGGCTGCTGGGCGAGCGCCGGGGCGCGCCTCTGCTCACGATGGTCCGCACCACCTACGACGACCAGGGCAGAGCCGTCGAGCACGGCTCCCACCTCTACCGCGCCTCGCACTACTCCCTTGAGGTCACCCTCATCGAACGCTGAGCCCCCGACCCTCGCGAGGCCCCGACCCTTGCGAGGCCACGCTGAGCCCCTGCCCCTTGCGAGGCCCCGCCCCTAGCGAGGTCGCCCTCATCGAACGCCGAGCTCCCGCTCCTCGCGGGCCCGATGGCTGTGCGCGGCCAGGGCGGCCAGCGACGGCGGCCCGACCAGTCCGACGGCGGCGGCCAGCACCGCGGGGATGATCAGCGCGACGGTCAGCGTCGCGGCCTCGGCGACATAGCCGAGCAGGGCGGGCCCGATCAGCAGCCCGCTGTAGCCGAACGCCGTCACCAGCGACAACGCCCGCCCGACCGCCCCTCCCGACGCCCCCACCGCACTGAAGATCACCGGCACCACCGTCGCCAGGCCCACGCCGACCAGCGCCCAGCCCACCCAGGAGGCGCCCACGCGCAGCCCGCCTGCCAGCGGCCCGAACAGCACCAGCAGGTACCCGAGCGTGGCCAGCGCACCGGCCAGCCGCATCGTCGCCACCGGGCCGAGCCTGGCCCGCAGCGGGTCGCCGAGCAGGCGCACCCCCGTCATCGCCACCGCGAACACGGTGAAGGCCACCGGCGCGAGCGCGGGATCGGCGTCCAGGACCCACCGCGCGTGCAGCGCCGCCCAGTCCATGGCCGCGCCTTCGGCCAGGTGCCCGGCGAACGCCACCGCGCCCAGCAGGGCGATCAGCCCCCAGCGCAGCCCCGAGCCGCCGCCCGCCGCCCCCTGCGCCTGCGCCCGCTCCCCTGCCGCGACCGGCGGCAGCAGGAACCTGGCGGTCGCCATGTACGCCAACGGCACCACGAGCGCCGCCACGATGAGCAGCACCTGCCCGTCGGCGCCCAGCCGTACTCCGGCCGCCGTCACCATGCCGGCCGCGGCGCCGCCCAGGCTCCAGAAGCCGTGGAAGGCCGAGATGATCGGCCGTCCGTAGCGCCGTTCGACCTCCACCGAGTGCGCGTTCATCCCGACCTCGACCACACCCAGGCCCGCGCCGTACAGCACGCACCACACCGCGAGCCATCCGTAGTCGGGCGCCAGCGCCGGCCCCAGCAGCGACAACGCCGACAGGGGCGCCCCGAACAGGCACACCGCACGGCTCGACCACCGGTCGACCAGCCGTCCCGCCACCAGCATGGACACCAGGGCGCCGAGCGAGATCAGCAGCAACGAGGTGCCCAGCCTGGCCGGGCCCAGGTGCAGGCGTTCGTCCAGGCCGGGCAGCCCGGTGGCCCAGAGCCCGACGATGAACCCACTCAGGAAGAAGTAGACGAAAACCGCGCCGCGCGCCCGTCTGGCGATCACATCGGGGGATTTGTTCATACCGAGAGCATAATCAGTCGCCGACGCTGCCACAATGGAGGGCATGCGGACCCCTGCCGGCGCGACGACGAGCGGCGAGCTGCGCCGCCACAATCTGGTGCGACTGCTGCGCGAGATCCACGAGACAGGCGCCACCCGCACCCGCTCCCAGCTCACCCGCGACCTCGACCTGGCCAGAGGCACCGCCTCCGTGCTGATGGCCGAGCTCGCCGACGAGGAGCTGGCCCGCGAGTCGCCCGTCGCCGCCCACACCCGGGGCCGTCCCACCAGCGTGCCCGGACCGCACCGCGAAGGGCCGCTCGCCCTGGCCGCCGATCTGCGCGAGGACTCCTGGCTGGTGGCATCCGGCGAGCTCGGCGGCGCCGTCACCGAACTCGCCGAAGGCCACCACGACGGCGACCCCCACCCCACGCTCGCCGCACTCGGCGCCGTCCTGCGCGAGCAGGTCCACGCCCTGGCCCCCCGCGTCGTCGGCGTCGCGGTCGCCGTGGCCGGCCCCGTACGGCGCGGCGGGCTCGTCGACGTGCCGCACCTGGGCTGGGAGCAGCTCGACCTGCCCCTGCTGCTGTCGGGCGGACGCGCACCGGCCTGTCCCGTCCACGTCGGCAACGACGCCAGGCTGGCGGGCCTGGCCGAGGCGCGCCGAGGACACCTGCGCGAGGCGCCCGTCGGCCTGCACCTGCACCTCGACTTCGACCTCGGCGGCACCCTGCTGCTCGACGGCCGCCCGCAGGAAGGGGCCCGGGGCGCCGCCGGGGAGTTCGGCCACATGCCGCTGAGCGGGGGCACGGCGCCGTGCACGTGCGGGGCGCGCGGCTGCTGGAGCCTCGACGTGGGGGCCAACGCCCTGCTCAGAGGCATGGGCCTGGCCTCGGGAGGCGGCAGAGGCCGCGCCCAGGCCGAGGCGATCGTCACCGCCGCCGCCTCGGGCGACCCCGCCGCCGCCCGGGCCGTGCGCGCCAACGCGCACGCCCTGGGCACGGGCATCGGCGCCCTCGTCAACGCACACGACCCGCATGTGGTCACGCTGTCCGGTTTCGGCGCCGACCTGCACGCCCATGCCGCCGCCGCGATCGACTCCGCCTGCGCATCGGCGCTCATGACCATGCACCGGGCCGACCCGCCCGCCGTCCTCGCCTCCGCGCTGGGCTGGCGGGGGCCGCTGGTCGGGGCGCTGGAGTCGGTGTTCGACGCCTTCCTCACCCCGCCCGGCCTCACCGCCTGGCACGGCCGCCGCGGCCCGGCATCGGCGTCGTAGGGCCGCCCGGGTGGCGACAATGGTCGCCATGCGATTCGGGATTCTCGGCGCGACCCAGGCCTGGCACGACGACGGCGAGGAGGTCGCGCTCGGCGGGCAGGCGCAGCGGGCGCTGCTCGCCCTGCTGGTCGCCGCGCCCGGACGCACGGTGCCGGTGGAGCGCCTGCTCGACGACCTGTACGGCGAGGCGGCCGGCGACAAGGCGGCGCACGCGCTGCAGTCGCAGGTCTCACGCCTGCGTCGTGCCCTCGCCCCGCACGCGGGCGTCGAGCGCACGCCCTCCGGCTACCTGCTGACGCCGCCGCCGGGCGAGGTGGACGCGGTGACGTTCGAGGCGCTGGCCGACGACGGCAGGCGGGCGCTGCACGCGGGCGACCTCGGCGCGGCCCAGGACCTGCTGGACGCGGCCCTGGCGTTGTGGCGCGGCCGGGCGCTGGCCGACGTGAGCGGCACCGGCCCGGGCCGCGCGCATGCCGTACACCTGGACGAGCGCCGTCTGAGCGCGCTCGAGGACCGGCTGGAGGCGCGGCTGCGTCAGGGCGGGCACGACGTCGTCGGCGAGGTGCGGGAGCTGGCCGAGCGGCATCCGTTGCGCGAGCGGCTCAGCGGCCTGCTCATGCGCGCGCTGCAGCAGGGCGGGCGGCAGGCGGAGGCGCTGGTGGCCTACGACAGGACCAGGCGCACGCTGGCCGACGAGCTCGGCGCCGACCCCTCGCCCGAGCTGGCGGCGCTGCACCAGGCGCTGCTGCGCGGCGAGCGGCCGGGCGGCCCGCCGGGACCGCCCGCCCAGCTGACCAGCTTCGTCGGCAGGGACGACGACGTGCGCGACGTCGCGCGCCTGCTCGCCTCGGCCAGGCTGGTCACGCTGATCGGTCCGGGCGGCTGCGGCAAGACCAGGCTGTCGGTGGAGATCGCACACCGGGAGCACGGCGAGGTGTGCTACGCCGAACTCGCCCCGCTGCGCGCCTCCGAAGACCTGCCCATGGCCCTGCTCGCGGCGCTCGGCCTGCGCGAGAGCGGCCTGTTCGGCGCCCCGGCCGTGCCCGCGGCCGAGCGGCTGGCCCAGGCGCTGGGCGATCGGCCGGTGCTGCTCGTGCTGGACAACTGCGAGCACCTGGTCGGCGCCGCCGCGCATCTGGTCGACCGGCTGCTCGCCGGGTGCCCGGAGTTACGCGTGCTGGCCACCAGCAGGGAGCCGCTCGGCATCACGGGCGAGCACCTGTGGCCGGTACGCCCGCTGACGGGGCCGGACGCGGTGCGCCTGTTCGCCGACCGGGCCGCCGCCGTACGGCCGGGGTTCGCCGCCGACGGCGACGACGGGCTGGTCGCCAGGTTGTGCGCCGCGCTGGACGGGCTGCCGCTGGCCATCGAGCTGGCCGCCGCCCGGATGCGCACGCTGGAGCTGGCGGAGCTCGCGGCCAGGCTGGACGACAGGTTCGCCCTGCTGTCACGCGGCAGCAGGACCGCCGCCGCACGCCACCGCACGTTGCGCGCGGTCGTCGCCTGGAGCTGGGAGCTGCTCGACGGGCCCGAGCAGGCGATGGCCAGACGGCTGACCGTGTTCACCGGCGGCGCGACGGCCGGGGCGGCCCTTCGGGTGTGCGGGGCGGGCGGCGAGCACGTGCTGGAGTCGCTGGCCGACAAGTCGCTGGTGGAGGTGACGGCGGGCCGCTACCGCATGCTCGACACCGTCAGGGCCTACTGCGCCGAGCGCCTGGAGGAGGCGGGAGAGGCCGAACGACTGCGGCTGGCCCATGCCGAGCACTTCACCGCGCTGGCCGTCGAGGCCGATCCGCATCTGCGCGGCCGTGAGCAGCTGTCCAGGCTGGCCCTGCTGGCCGCCGAGCACGACAACCTGCTGGCGGCGCTGCGCTGGGCCGCCGGGCACGGCCCGGTGCCGCTGGCGTTGCGACTGCTCGGCTCGCTGCTGCCGTACCTGTGGATGCGGGGCCTGCGCGCCGTCGCCACGCCGCAGGCCGTCACGCTGCTGGAGCGCATCGGGCCTGACCCGGACCCGGCCTACGGCGACGCCTACGTGCTGACGGCGCTGGCCACGGCGGTCTCGGCCGAGGGCAGCCGGGCGTGGCGGGCCTACCGCGCGTGCGCCGAGGCGCTGGTGCGCGATCCCGACCGGCCGGGCAGGCATCCCATGGTGACGATCCTGTGGCCGATGGTGAACTCCGGCTCGGGCGACCCGCACGTCGCCCTGGCGGTGGTCGAGGCGGGCAGGGGCAGCCCCGACCCGTGGGAGCGGGCGGGCGTGCACCTCATCTGGGGCTACCCGTCCTACGCCAGTGGCGATTTCGCGACGGCCGAACATGAGTTCGCCCAGGCCAGAGCAGGTTTCAGTGCCCTGGGCGACCGCTGGGGCACCGCGCTGACGCTGGACGCCCTGGCCGGGCTGGCCGAGCTCGGCGGCGACGGCGACACCGCGATCGCGCTGCTGGACGAGGCCATCGCGCTGACCGAGGAACTCGACGCCGGTGAGGACCTGTCGGACCTGCTGTGCAACCGGGGCGATCAGCGGGCGGCCGGCGATCCGGCCGGGGCACACGCGGACTACGAGCGCGCGGCCCGGGTCGCCAGGCGTGCCGGGAGCCGTTCCTCGCTCGCCGCCGCCGAGCGCGGCCTGGGCGATCTCGCCCGCGCCGAAGGCGACCCCACGACGGCGCGGCGCCTGTACGAGCGGGCGCTGGCCGGTTTCGACCCGCATTGGATACGCAGCGTCGGCCACCGCGTCCGCGCCCTCATCGGCCTGGCCCATCTCGCCGCCGCCCGGGGGGAGCTGCCCGCCGCCTGGGAGAGCCTGCGTCACGCCACCGAGTCCGCCGTGCACCAGGGGGCGCTTCCCGATGCCGCGCGTGCGATCGAGGCGATGGCCGCGCTGGCCGTACTGGGGGAAGGCCAGGCGCCCACGCGCGAGGCCGCCGGGCGGGCCGCCGCGTTGCTGGGCATCGCGGTCGTCCTGCGGGGCGCCGACCGTCCCACCCCCGAGAGCGCACGCGTGCGAGCCGAGGCAGCGGCCGTACTGGGTGCGGAGGGGGTGCGCCTGGCGGTGACGGAGGCGATGGGCCTGGCACCCGAGGAGGCGCTGCGCCGGGCGGGCGTGCACGCGGACGTGGTGCGGACCTCGCCGCTGGTGGTGTTCATGAGGGGCGGTGAGCCGCCGGTGAGCGGCCGGTGAGCGGCCGGCGCGAGTGTGGGCGGCATGACGAAGAACATCCTGATCGTGGGCGGCGGCGTCGCGGGACCCGCCCTGGCCTACTGGCTGCACCGGCACGGCTTCACCGCCACCGTCGTCGAGCGGGCGCCCGCGCCCCGCACGGGCGGCTACTCGGTCGACTTCCGCGGGCACGTGCACATGGGGCTGCTGGAGCGCATGGGGATCACCGCCGCGGTGATGCGCGAGCGCACCGGCATGGGCGCCATGTCGTATGTGAACGCGGCCGGCCGCAAGCTGGCGGACATGCCGGCCGACCTGTTCGCCGGTGACGTCGAGATCCTGCGCGGCGACCTGGGCCGCATCCTGTACGACCTGACCAGGCCGTTCACCACCTACCTGTTCGACGACACCGTCACCGCGCTCGACGAGGACGACCGGGGGGTCGCCGTCACGTTCGAGAAAGCGGCGCCGCGCCGGTTCGACCTGGTGGTGGGCGCCGACGGGCTGCACTCGGCCGTACGGCGGCTCGCCTTCGGGCCCGAGGAGCGCTTCGTGCGTCATCTCGGGCTGTACTGCGCGGTGTTCACCACGGCCAACTACCTGGACCTCGACCACACCGGCCTGGCGTACGTGACGCCGGGCAAGCTGGTCGCGCTGTACGCGGCGCGGCACAATGCCGAGGCCAAGGCCATGTTCTACTTCGGCTCGCCGCCGCTGGGGCACGACAGGCGCGACCTCGGCCACCAGCGCGCGGTGCTGGCCGAGCGGTTCGCGGGCAACGGCTGGGAGAGCGAGCGGCTGCTGGGCGCGATGGAGCGGGCCGACGACCTGTACTTCGACGCCGTCGCCCAGGTGCGCATGGAGTCCTGGTCGCGCGGGCGCGTCACCCTGCTGGGCGACGCGGCGGCCTCGCCCTCGCCGCTGTCGGGCATGGGCACCGGCCTGGCCCTGGTGGGCGCCTACGTCCTGGCCGGTGAGCTGGCCCGTGCGGGGGGCGAGCACCGCACGGCCTTCGCCAGGTACGAGCAGGAGGTGCGGCCGTACGCGGAGGGCTGTCAGAAATCCGGTGAAGGTGTCAGCAAGTTCATGGTGCCGGAGAACAGGTTCATGGCATGGTTCCTGAACCAGAACTACAAGATCCTGCCCTACCTTCCGTGGAAGGGTCTGCTCTCCAAGGCCGCGCGCAGGGTGGCGGAGGGCATCACGCTCAAGGAGTACAGCACGATCAGGAGCATCGCCTGATCCGCGCGGCCGACACGACGCCCCCAGGTTTCGGTCACAGGATTGGCCAGAGTTCCGTATCACGCTCTAGCATTCCATTATCCGGAACATGCGAGGGAGAACCATGGGTGAGGCCCAGTCCCCTGTCGGGAGCGTCGACCGCGCTCTGCTGATCCTCCAGGAGATCGGCAGGCACAGCAGGGGGGTGACGCTCGACGAGCTCGCCACCAGGCTGGCGCTGCCGAAGAGCTCGCTGCACCGCCTGCTGGGCGCGTTGAAGCACCGGGGGTTCGCCGGCCAGCCCGAGCCGAGCGGGCCGTACTTTCTCGGCACCGAACTGCTGGCCACGGCGTTCAGGTTCTACGAGAGCATGGACCTGCGCACGCTGGTGCACCCGCTGCTGCTGCGGCTGAGCGAGCAGTTCGCCGAGACCGTGCACATGGCCACGCTCGACGGCGGCGAGGTCGTCTACCTGGACAAGGTGGAGGCGGTGCGCTCGATCACCATGACCTCGGTCGTCGGCGGGCGCAACGGGGCGCACTGCACGGGCGTCGGCAAGGCCCTGCTGGCCTGGACCTATCCGACCGACGAGGCGATCAGGACCTGGGCCGCACGCTACGGCCCGCTGGCCCAGCGCACCCGTTCGACGCTCACCGCGCCCGCCAAGCTGGCCTCGCACCTGGCCCAGATCAGGGAGCGCGGTTACGCCCTCGACCTGGAGGAGAACGAGCCCGGCGTGCGCTGCGTGGCGGCTCCCGTCTTCATGGGGCGCAGCACGCCGGTCGCGGCCGTCAGCGTGACCGCACTGAAGGACCGCATGCCGCCCGCCCGGCTGGAGGAGGTCGGCCAGGCCCTGCGCCAGGCCATCGCCGACCAGCTCTGACCGACCGGCCGTACTTTGCCTAGAATGTCTCATGGAATTAGATTCCGTCAGGCAGAATCAGGTAAAGGATGTGGCCATGGTGAAGGTGTCGCGGCCGGAGGTGCTCGACGTCCCTCGGGCACGCCTCGGCGAAGGGCCGCGCTGGGACGCGGCCACGTCGAGCCTGCTGTGGGTGGACATCCCGGCGGGCGTCGTGCACCGCCTGGACCCCGCCACCGGGCGGCATGCGCAACTCGGGATCGGCATGCCGGTCGGCGTCGCCGTCCCCCGCGCCGAGGGCGGCCTCGCCCTGGCCGTGCGCGACGGGTTCGCGGTCCTGGAGGACGGCGGATCGGCGCTGCGGATGGTGGCCGGGGTGGCGGGTGCGGAGCGTGCGGGGACCCGGATGAACGACGGTGCCTGCGACCGGGCCGGGCGCTTCTTCGCCGGGAGCAAGGCCGAGGACGACACGCCGGGCGCGGGCTCGCTGTACCGGCTCGGGCCCGGCGGGCGGTGCGAGCGGGTGCTGGAGCAGGTGTCGATCTCCAACGGGATCGCCTGGTCGCCGGACGAACGGCTGATGTACTACGTCGACACCGCCACCCGCCGCGTCGACGTGTTCGACTACGACGCCGCCGCGGGCAGGCCGAGCGGCAGGCGCGTGTTCGCACGGATCGGCGAGGGCTGGCCCGACGGGATCACGGTGGACGCCGACGGCCACGTGTGGGTGGCGTTGTGGGAGGGCGGCGCATTGCTGCGGCTGCGGCCGGACGGCGAGGTCGGCCAGCGGGTTGAGCTGCCCGCCTCCCTGGTGACCAGCTGCGCCTTCGGCGGCCCCGGTCTGACCGACCTGTACGTCACGACGGCCTGGGACGGCAGCACGGGCGGCGAGCTGCTGCGCTGCCGTACCGACGTGCGGGGGCTGCCCGCCCATCCCTACCGGGAGCACGGGCAGCCCTGACGCCTCTAGCCCTTGACCGCCCCGGTCAGCGCCTGCACGAAGCGGCGCTGGCCGAACAGGAAGACCGCGAGCACGGGAAGCGTGGTGAGCACGGTCCCGGCCATCACGGCGGGCCAGTCGGCCTTGTGCTGGCCCTGGAAGGTGGTCAGCCCGACCTGGACGGTGTAGTTGGCCTCCGAGCTGATCGCCACCAGCGGCCAGAACAGATCGTTCCACGCGGTGATGAAGGTGATGACGGCCAGCGCGGCCAGCGCCGGTCTGGCCACCGGCAGCACCACCCGGAAGAACACCGCGAAGCGCGAGCACCCGTCGATGCGGGCCGCCTCCTCCAGTTCCCTGGGGAAGGACTGGAAGAAGGAGGTCATCAGATAGATGCCCACCGCCGAGCTGAGCTGCGGCACGATGAGCGCGCCCAGCGTGTCGGTCAGTCCCACCTCGTTGAAGATGAGGAACGTCGGGATGACCGTGAGCTGGAACGGGATCAACGCCGTGGCGATGACCAGCACCAGCACCAGCTTGGACCCGGCGAAACGCATCCTGGCGAAGGCGTAGCCCGCCATGCTGCACAGGACCAGCTGCGCCGCCACGATCGCACCCGAGACGATCACGCTGTTGAGGAACCAGCGCGGGAAGTCCGAGCCGGCCAGCACCGTGCGGTACCCGCCGAGGTCGATGCCGGAGGGCCACATCGCGGGCGGGAACCTGTTGAGCTCGCTCTGCGTCATCAGCGAGCTGAGCACCATCCACACGAACGGCAGCACCGTCAGCGCCGACATCGGCGCCAGCAGCAGGTGCCAGCGGCTGGGCAGCCTGAGCCTCCTCATCGCATCGCCCCCTTGCGCCTGGCCACGACCATGCCCGCCACGATCAGCACGAGCGTGCCCGCGAACAGCACGTAGGCCACGGCGGCGCCGTACCCGGCGGTGAAGAAGCTGAAGGCCAGCTGCCACACGTAGTAGACGATGGTCACGGTGGAGTTGGCCGGTCCGCCCTTCGTGGTGGTCATCACCAGGTCGAAGAACTGCAGGGCGTCGATCAGCCCCCAGACCGCGAGGAAGATCGTCATCGGGCGCACCGCGGGCACGATGATGTGCCGGAAACGCGCCCAGCCACCGGCGCCGTCGATGGCGGCGGCCTCCATGACCTCCTTGCTGATCTCCTGCACCGCGGCCAGGTAGATCACCACGGAGAAGCCGAACCTGGTCCAGAAGAAGATCAGCGTCAGTACGAACATCGCCTGCGAAGGGCTGCTCAGCAGGCCCTGGACCGGCAGCCCCACCTTGACCAGCAGGCCGTTCATCAGCCCGAAGTCGCGGTCGAAGATGTAGCCCATGAGCAGCCCGGCCGAGGTCGCCGAGGCGATGTAGGGCACCAGGAAGCAGGTGCGGTAGAAGCCGATCCCCCGCACCTTCCTGTTCAGCAGCACCGCCACCAGCAGCCCCGCGATCAGCGAGGCCGGGATGTAGAGCGCCACCAGCAGCCCGGTGTTGCGCAACGCCTGGAAGAACACCGGGTCGGCCAGCAGCGCACGGTAGTTGTCCAGCCCCACGTCGCGCCCCTGCGACATCAGGTCGGAGTCGGTGAACGACAGCCGCAGCGCCCACGCCATCGGGATCAGCGAGAACCCCAGGATGACCAGCGTCGCCGGCCCCGCGAACGACCACCCGGCCACGTGGTCGCCCAGCCGCCCCCGCTTCAGGCCCGGCGCGGTGACGGTCATGACCCGGGTACGGCGAGCGCCGCGTCGGCCTTGGCCGCGGCCTCGTCCAGCGCGCTCGCGGCGTCGCTCTTGCCGAGCAGCGCCTGGGCGATGGCGTCGGCGACGAACGACGACACCCTGGGGTACCTGGTGGTCGGCGGGCGTACCCGCTTGGCGTTGGCCAGGTTCGCCGAGACGACGTCGATGCCGGGGTAGGCGTCCAGGTAGGCCTGGTAGCCGGGCAGTGCGGTGATCGACTCGCGGATCGGCAGCGAGCCGGTGTCCTTCATCCACACCAGTTGCTGCTCGGCAGCCGTCAGCCAGGTCAGGAAGGTCGTCGCGGCCTCGACCCGGCGTCGGTCGTGCTGGAAGACCACCCAGTTGTCAGGTCCCGAGACCGTCTCGTGGTTGCCCGCCGTGCCGGGCAGCTGGGCCACGCCGTACTTCAGGCCGGCCGCCTGCAGGTCGGGCAGGACCCACGGGCCGGACATGAACAGGGCCAGGCGGCCGGACTCGAACAGCTTCTGCCCCTTCTCGGCCGGGCTGGAGTCCAGATAGAGGGACTTGTCGCGCAGGGCCATGTCGGCGAGCCTGCCCAGGGCCCTGTCGCCGGCTTCGGAGTTGAACACGGCCTTCTTGTGGTCGGGGGTGAGGATGTCGCCTCCGCCCTGCCAGATCATCGGCCACAGGCCCCACACGGCTTCCTCGCCGCCGCTGATGGCCCAGGTGGCGCCGAACACGCCCGCCTTGGCGTCGGTGGTGGCCTTGGCGATCGCCTGGAAGTCGTCCCAGGTCCAGTCCGGCCCCGGAGGCTGCAGTCCGGCCTTCTTCAGCAGGTCGGTGTTGTAGAGGACGACCATGTTGTCGACGACGGCGGGGAAGCCGATGACCTTGCCCTCGACGGTGACGGCCTCGCGTTCGCTGGCCCAGAAGTCCTGCCAGCCGACCGCGGGCGCCTTGACCGCCTCGGTGAGGTCGGCGACCTTGGGGTTCCTGGCGACATTGGGCGCCCACGAGCCGTAGAGGTAGGCGATGTCGGGGTAGGCGTCCGAGGTGAGCGCCGCGGTGATCTTGGGGAGCATGCCGTCGGCGGTCGCGCCGCCCGACTCGGTGCGTACCCTGATGGCCGGATGGCTCTGGTTGAAGGCGGCGACCAGCTTCTCCACCGACTTGGCCGAGCGGTCCTCCTGCCCGTGCCAGATGGTGATCTCCACCGGTCCGGCGGCGCTCTCGGGCTCCGACGCGCACGCGCTCAGGCCGGCCGTCGCCGCCAGCAGGGCGAGCGCGACCGCCGTCAGCCGCCTCATCGCACACCCTCCGGCATGAGGTCGCCGTGCGCGGCGATCATCTCGTCGACGAGGTCGTGGATCTGGCTCAGCGTGAGGGTGGCAGAGGCGTTGGGGTCGAGCATGGCCGCGTGGTAGACGTGGTCGCGGCGGCCTTCGAGCGCGGCGCGCACGGTGAGGTCGCCGACGTTGAGGAAGGTGGTGTTGAGCGCGGCCAGTTGCGGCGGCAGGTCGCCGACGCGGGTGGGCCGCACGCCCGCCCGGTCGACCAGGCACGGCACCTCGACACAGGCGTCGGCGGGCAGGTTGCCGATCAGGCCGTCGTTGCGCACGTTGCCGTGGATGACCCGGGGGGTGCCGGTCTCGATGGAGTGGATCACCTCGGAGGCCAGCTCGCTCATCGGCTCGATCTCCACCCCCTGGCCCGATGCCAGGCGGCGCCTGGTGTCCTCGAAGGTGTCGAGGTTGTCGGCCGACCACCGCAGGTAGATCTCCACCGGGATGCGGAAGTGCGCCACCTGGTCGTCGTGGTGCAGGAACCAGGGCAGGTACTCCGAGCCGTGCTCGCTCGACTCGGTGGGGAAGTGCCCGAAACGCCGGTACATCTCCACTCTGACCGTGCGCAGCAGTTCGGGGTCGGCGGCGATGGCGGCGTCGAGCGCCGGGTAGAGGTCGCGGCCCTGGTGCTCGAACTTCAGCACGAACGCCTGGTGGTTGGCCCCGGCCGTGACGAAGGCGATCTCCTCTTCGGGCAGGCCGACCAGCGAGGCCAGCCTGGCCTGGGTGTCGCGCACCGAGTGGCACAGCCCCACCACACGCTGGAACGGCGTGCCCTGGTAGACGGCGCGCGGGATCATCGCCATCGGGTTGGTGTAGTTGAGCAGCAGTGCGCCGGGCGCGAGTTCGGCCAGGTCGTTGCCGAGCCCGACCATGACCGGGATGGTGCGCAGCGCACGGAAGATGCCGCCGATGCCGAGCGTGTCGGCGATGGTCTGGCGCAGGCCGTAGCGGCGCGGGATCTCGAAGTCGGTGAGAGTGGCGGCGTGGCCGCCGACGGCGATCTCGTTGATGACGTAGTCGGCGCCCTCGACGGCGGCCCTGCGGTCGAGGTGCGCCTCGACCTTGGCCCCGCTGCCGACGGCCGAAACCATCCACCGGGCCATGGCCTCGGCCGTCGCCAGCCGACCCCCGTCGATGTCGTGCAGGACAAGCGTGAGATCGTCGAGGCCGCGGAGGGTCAGGAGATCGGATAGGACGTTCTTCGTGAATTCGACGCTCCCTGCGCCGACGAAGACGATGCGTGCCATGGGATGGTTTCCTTCCGCAGAGCACGGCGGACGTGAGATGCCGCTGCGTGGCAGGATTATAGCGGCCGTCCGTCATGCAGACTAGAGTTCCGCATTGCGGAATCTGCTGGTTGAGGGGGTGGTGGTGCGGACAACTTCCTGATGCGTCGCCCCCGGCGCGGGCCTCTGGCCGCGATGCGGGAGTTGACAACCACTGGTGATCTTCGATTTCCTTGTGGTCGGAATTTCATTCCGCTATATGGAATTTAGGGGATCATATGGTGAACGCCTTCCGTGTCCTCGGCTCGACGTCGCTGCGATGGGGGGCGGCCCTCGCCGCCGCCGCCGCGCTCGTCGCGGGACCCGCCGGAGCCGCACAGGCGGACGAGCGCGTCGCGGCCAAGCCCCGGCCCACGGCCACGGCCACGGCCAAAGCGACGCCCACGCCGACGGCCAAGACGCAGGGCGCCGTCTGGGTGCCCGCCGCGCAGAGCCGCTGGCAGTACCAGCTGGAGGGCAATCCCGCCTATCCGGCCACCGGTGGCATCAATGTGGAGGTGTGCGGGGTGCCGCAGAGCGGCGGGGCCTGCGTGCGGCCCACGGTGTTCGATATCGACCTGTACGCCGACGCCGCCGTGGCCGGGAACAACACCACGCTCAACACCGCGGCGGTCAAGGCCATCCACGCCAAGGGCGCCAGGGCCGTCTGCTATGTCGACGCCGGGTCCATCGAGGACTTCAGGCCCGACTACCGGCAGTTCCTCGACTGGCACAACGCGCACGGCAAGTCGCTGCTGGGCAAGCCGTTCAGCCCGGAGTTCCCCAACGAGCGCTGGGCCAACATCAACAACGACAAAGGCCAGCGCGACTTCCTGCTGACGATGATGGAGGCGCGGGTCGCCAAGTGCGCCCAGGCCGGGTTCGACGGCGTGGAGTTCGACGTCGTCAACGCACACGAGGAGGGCAGGTCGGTCACCGGCTGGACGGTCAGCCCCGCCACCCAGCTCCTCTACAACCGGGCCCTGGCCGCCATCGCGCACCGCCACGGCCTGTCGGCGGCGCTCAAGAACGACCTCAGCCAGGCCGCCGACCTCGTCGCGAGCTTCGACTACGCCGTCAACGAGGAGTGCTTCGAGCACGAGGAGTGCGGCGAACTCGCCCCGTTCACGGCCGCGGGCAAGGCGGTCTTCCAGGTCGAGTACGCCACCGCGCCGAAGACCTACTGCGCCGACGCGGTCAGGCTCGGCTTCAACTCCATCAAGAAGAAGCCCGACTACTCGCTGAACGACCTGCCGTTCCAGCCCTGCCGCTGAGGTGATGCTCATGGCGCGAGCAACGCCTTCACCGGCACGCTCGCGCCGTTCATCAGCGTGGTGAACACCTGCGCGCCCTCCACCAGCGGGAAGGTGTCGACCCAGCCCAGGTCCCAGTCGCCGACCATCGACAGCGCCGAGGCGAAGTCGCCGCCGGTGTAGGCGAAGGAGCCGCGCACGCGCTTCTCGGCCCGGACCAGGTCGGCGGCGTCGAAGGCGGCGTTCGCGTCGGCCAGGCCGAGCCACACCGCGCTGCCGCCCGGCCGCAGCCTGGCCAGCGACTGCGCGTGCGTGGCCGCCGCGCCGACCGCGTCGAAGATCACGTCGTACTCGCCGGTCAGCTCCGGCCCGGTGACCGCCGCGCCGAGCCCCGCCGCGATCGCCAGCCTGCCCGGCGAGGTGTCGGCCACCTCGACGCTGCCCGCACCCGACGAGGCGGCCACCAGCAGGCAGGCCAGCCCGATCGCCCCCGCCCCCACGACGCCGACCCTGGCGCCCTCGGGCGCCTCGGCCAGCCCCCAGGCGTGTACGGCGTTGGCCGCGGGCTCGACGATCCCGGCCGCCGCCCAGGTCAGGTCATGCGGTATCTCGGTGATCGCCTCCGACGGCACGGCGACGCGCTCGGCGAAGCCGCCCGGCGTGTGCACGCCGATGATGCGCCGCCGCCTGCACACGTTGCGCAGCCCCAGGCCACACAGGTCGCACTCCCCGCACGACAGGATCGGATTGACCACCACCCTGCGCCCGTCCCCCGTACGGCCGGCGAACTCGTGGCCCATGACCAGCGGCGGCACCCTGAACCCCGGCGACCTGACGCCGTGCAACTCGCTGCCGCAGATGCCCGAGACCACGACGTGCACCAGCTCCTCACCCGGTCCCGGGCTCGGCTCGTCGACCTCGCGCACGGCCACCTCGCCCGGCGCCGTGAACACCAGGGCCCTCATCGGGCACCAGCGCCGATCACCGGGTTGCTCAGCGCGCCGACGCCTTCGACCGACACCTCGACGGTGTCGCCCGGCCGTAGCGACCTGCGTGGGGTCATGAACTCGCCGCAGCCCCACGGCGTGCCGGTCAGCACGACGTCGCCCGGTTCGAGGGTGAAGGCGCGTGCGCAGTGGGCCAGCAGGTCGGCCACGCCGAACAGCATCTCGGCGGTGCTGGAGTCCTGGACGGCCTCGCCGTTGACCAGCGTGCGCAGGCGCAGGCGCTGCGGGTCGCCGAGCTCGTCGGGCGTGACGAGGACCGGGCCGAGCGGGCAGAAGGTGTCCAGGCTCTTGCCCCTGGTCCACTGGCCGTCGTCGAACTGCAGGTCGCGGGCGGAGACGTCGTTGGCGACCGTGTATCCGGCGACCGCCGCCATCGCCTCGTCGCGGCTCGCCCGCCTGATCGGGGCGCCGATCACCACGGCCAGTTCGACCTCCCAGTCCACCCGGGTGGTCAGGTCGCCGTCGACGACGATCGGCTCGCCCGGCCCGATCACGCTGGAGGGGAACTTGGCGAAGATCAGCGGCCGCTGTGGTCGCTCCATCGCGGCCTCACGGATGTGGTCGAGGTAGTTCAGGCCGATCGCCACGATCTTGCCCGGACGCAGCGGGGCGGCTGGCCTGGCGCCCGGGAGCCGCCGCACGGCGCGTCCGGCCAGCCCCGCCAGGGCCGTGTTCCCGGCGTCCAGCAGCGCTTCCAAGGGGGCGGAGTCGTGCAGCGCGTACCACTCGCCTTCGCGCTCCACTGCGGCGACCTTCCGGCCGCCGTACCGCACCGTGCCCAGTCTCATACTCATCGCTCGATTCCGTATAGCAGAACGCAATTCCGAAGTGGCGTCAGAAAAGCACTCCGACTGGCGGACTGTCAACTTTGGATTCCGTATTGTGGAATGTTGGACCGCTTTGTGGAATGCTGCTAGCGTCGAGCGCATGGCCGGCGCGGTTGAACCGGACGGCCGGTACGGCTGGAGCGCTCGACCGTCGGCACCGGCAGGTCCGCGCCCCACTCGGGGGCGGCACGGAAGGCCTGCGCCGAGGGCGACAGCAGGCGCCTGAAGCTGGCACTGCGGGCTGGGCTGGGCTTGGCACCGCGACCGGCACGAAGCCAGGCAGAAACAGGCAGAGCCAGGCACCGAAGCCGACGAGGTCAAAGCCGGCAAGGCCGATGCCGAAAGACGCGCTTCGCGGAAGCGGTCCCGCGAGAGGAGTGACGTATGACGTACCCCGGAGTGACGTACCCCGGAGTGACACATCCCGACTTCACGCCCCCGTACCCCGAGCTCGACACCCCCGCCCTGGTCATCGACCTGGACGTGGTGCGCGCCAACATCGACGCGATGGCCGCGACCGCCGCAGCGCACGACGTGAGACTGCGCCCGCACGTCAAGACGCACAAGATCCCCGAGTTGGCCCGTATGCAGCTGGAGGCGGGTGCCGTCGGCATCACGTGCGCCAAGCTCGGCGAGGCGGAGATCATGGCCGATGCCGGGGTCGAGGACATCCTGCTCGCCTATCCGATCTGGGGCGAGCCCAAGCTGCGCCGCCTGGCCGCGCTGCGCGAGCGGGTCAGGGTACGCCTCAGCCTGGACTCCCCCGAGGTCGCGGCGGGGCTCGGCGCCATGGGCCTGGCCACCGGCTCACCTGTCGAGGTCCTGGTCGAGGTCGACACCGGCCAGCACCGGCTCGGCCGTCCGCCGGGCAGGCCGACGGCCGACCTCGTCGCCGAGATCGCCGCCGTGCCGGGTGTTGAGGTCGTCGGCCTGCTGACGCTCGCGGGCCACGCCTACCGTGCCCGTACGCCCGCCGAGCTGGAGCGGGTGGCCCGGCGCGAGGGCGAGGACCTGGTGGCCACGGCCGAGCTGTGCGCGCGCGACGGCATCGAACTGCGTGAGATCAGCGTCGGCTCCACACCCACCGCCAGGTATGTCGCGGGCGTCGCGGGCGTCACCGAGATCCGGCCCGGCACCTACATCTTCAACGACACCGCCATGATGCGCCTCGGCGTCGCCGGCGAGCGCGACACCGCGGCCCGCGTCCTGGCCACCGTGGTCGGCAGGCCCGCACCCGGCCGGGTGGTCCTCGACGCGGGAACCAAGTGCCTGACCTCCGACAACGCGGGCACGCCCGGCTGGATCACCGCGGCGGGGCTGCCGCACGTGCGGATGGACTTCCTCAACGAGGAGCACGCCGTGGCCGACCTCGACCTCACCCGCGGCCCGGACCTGCCCGCGGGTTCCAGGGTCGAACTCATTCCCGGCCATGCCTGCTCGGCCGTCAACCAGTTCGACCTGGCCTACGGCGTCTCGGGCGGCGAGGTCGTCACCGAGTTGCGTGTCGCCGCGCGCGGAGCCGTACGCTGACCGCCGTCCTGCCGTACGGCGAAGCCCCAACCCCACATCCAGCCCACATCCAGCCCACATCCAGCGAGGAGAACGTGAGCGCATGCGAGGACTGACCGGCAAGCGGGTGCTGATCAGCGGCGGGAGCAGCGGCATCGGCGCCGCCACCGCCCGCAGGTTCCTGCAGGAGGGCACCAGGGTCGTCCTGGGCGGCCTCGACCCGGACGAGGTGGCCGAGACCACGGCCGCGCTCGCGCCGCTGGGCGAGGTGAGCGGCCTGGCGGGCGACGTGAGCTCCGAGTCCGACGTAGCCGCCCTGCTGTCGGGCGCCGTCGACGCGCTCGGCGGCGTCGACGTGCTGATCAACAATGCCGGGATCGCCTGGCGCGAGCCGTTCCTCGACATCACCCCCGAGCACTGGGACCACGTCGTCTCGGTCAACCTGCGCGGTATGTTCCTCATGGCCCAGGCGGTGGCCAGGCAGTTCGTCCTGCAGGGCGGCGGCGGGGTCATCGTCAACATGGCCTCGACCAACGGCCTGGGCGGCGAGGCCGACTACGCCCACTACAACGCCTCCAAGGCGGGTGTGCTGCTGCTGACCAAGACGATGGCCGTCGAGCTCGGCAGGCTCGGCATCCGGGTCAACGCCCTGTGCCCGGGCTACATCGCCACGCCGCTCAACTCCGCCATCGCCGCCGGGCTCGACGACGACTTCCAGGGCGCATACGAGCGCGAGCGCATCCCGCTGGGCCGGGCGGGACTGGCCGAGGAGGTCGCGGCGGCGTATGCGTTCCTGGCCTCCGACGACGCCTCGTTCGTGCACGGGGCCGAGCTCGTCGTCGACGGTGGGCAGCTCGCCGTCATGTGAGCCGCCCGCGCCTTCGCCCGCCTCAGCCGACCTCGGCCGCCAGCTCCGACCTGATGGCGGCCTGGGCCGCGTCGCGCATCTCGGCGTGCAGGACGGCGTTGGTGTCACGCTCGGTGCGTACCTCCACGATCCGCAGCCCCTCCCCCCGCATCGCCTTGGGCAGCTGGTCCAGGTCGGTCACCAGCGTGTGCGGCGTACCGGACGCCGCCGCGACGTAGCTCAGGTCCACCCCGTGCGGCGTGCCGAACACCCGCTCGAACGGGTCGCGCAGCGCCGCCTGCGGCAGCAGCGAGAAGATGCCGCCGCCGTCGTTGTTGACCACGACGTAACACAGGTCGGGCCTGGGCTCGCGGCGCGAGAGGATCAGCCCGTTCTGGTCGTGCAGGAACGTCAGGTCGCCCAGCAGCGCGTAGGCGGGCCCGTTGTGGGCCAGTGCCGCCCCCATCGCCGCCGAGACCAGCCCGTCGATGCCCGAGACGCCCCTGTTGGCCTGCAGCCTGATGCCCCTGCGCGGGCGCATCGCCTGGTCCAGGTCGCGGATCGGCATCGAGGAGCCGCAGAACAACAGCGCCCCGTTGGGCAGCGAGTCCACCAGGTCGCGGGCCAGGCGCGGCTCGGAGACCCCGGTGGCGTCGAGCACGGCGTCGATCGCCCTCCTGGCCGCCTGGTCGGCCCGCCTCCAGGAGTGCAGCCAGGCGTCGTCGCCCGAGGCGACGGGGATCTCGACCGCCTGGGCCACCTGGGTGGCCGAGCGCGTCGGGTCCGGCCAGTGGCTGAGATCGGGCGAGACCACGATGTGCTCGTCGGCCCTGCGCATCCACGACATCAGCGGGCGCGACAGGCCGGGACGGCCCAGCGTCACCACGACGTCGGGGCGGTGCGCCTCGGCGAACTCCGGTGTGCCCAGCAGGAAGTGGTAGGTCGACATCGCGTGGTCGCCGTAGCGCCCGCCGCCGTTGGGCTCCGACAGCACCGGCCATCCGGCCATGCCCGCCGCGGCCACGTAGCGGCGCACGTTGGCCGCGCCGTCGCCGACGACCAGCACACCGCGCCTGGTCGGCGGCAGGTGCAGCGCGACCGGCGGCGGCGCCACCCTGGCGCGCACCCACGGCCCCGAGGCGTCGCCGTCGAGCGACTCGCACCACGAGGGGTCGCCGTCGGGGATCAGCGGGTCCCTGAAGGCCAGGTTGAGGTGCACCGGGCCGGGGTCTGCTGGCCCGAGCGCCCGCTGGTAGGCGCGGCAGGCCAGCGAACGCCAGTACGCCACCTGGCCGGGCCGCTCCTCTGGCACGCCGACCTCGACGAACGACCTGACCGCACTGCCGTACAGCTTGAGCTGGTCGATCGTCTGGTTGGCGCCGGTGCCGCGCAGCTCGGGCGGGCGGTCGGCGGTCAGGACGAGCAGGGGCACGTCGGACTCGCTGGCCTCCAGGACGGCCGGGTGGAAGTTGGCCGCGGCCGTGCCAGACGAGCACACCAGGGCCACGGGGCGCTCCAGCCTCCTGGCCATGCCGAGCGCCAGGTAGGAGGCCGAGCGTTCGTCGATGCGCACGTGCAGCCGTACCCGCGGGTCGGCGTGCAGGGCCAGGGCCAGCGGCGCCGAGCGCGAGCCCGGCGCCAGCACCACGTCGGAAAGGCCGCAGCGCACCAACTCGTCGACCAGCACGGTGGCCAGCGCGGTGGCGGGGTTCACGCCTCAGCCCCCTGCATACGGACGAACCACGAGGGCGCGTCGATCGTGTAGGCGGCCAGCGCCGGCGGCGACACCTCGGGACGCACGACGGGCAGCATGCCGCCGACCGGCGTCAGAGAGCGCTCCACCACATCGCCTTCCAGCAGCGACATCGTGCCGAGCCCGCACGCGTAGGGCAGCTCCGGCAGCGCGGCGGCCAGCGCGAGACCCGCGGCCAGTCCGACCGAGGTCTCCAGGGCGCTGGAGACGACCGCGGGCAGCCCGCACGCCTCGACGACGCGCAACGCGTTGCGCACACCGCCGAGCGGCTGCACCTTGACGACCGCGATGTCGGCCGCCCCTGCCGCCCTGACCTTCAGCGGGTCCTCGGCCCTGCGGATCGACTCGTCGGCCGCGATCGGCACACTGGCCGACCTTCGCACCCTGGCCAGCTCCTCAAGGGTGGCGCAGGGCTGCTCGGCGTACTCCAGGTCGAAGCGGTCGAGCTCCTTGATGTTGCGTATCGCCTCGGCGACCTCCCAGGCGCCGTTGGCGTCGATCCTGAGCTTCCCTGCGGGGCCGAGCGCGTCGCGTACGGCCTCGACCCTGGCCAGGTCGTCGGCGAAGCTCTGGCCGCGCTCGGCGACCTTCACCTTGGCCGTGCCGCAGCCCGAGCGGCTGACCAGGTCGTGGGCCTGCTGGGGGCCGACGGCCGGGACGGTGGCGTTGACCGGGATCTCGGTGCGCAGCGGAGCGGGCCAGCCCTCGTAGGCCGCCTCGCGGGCGCAGGCCAGCCAGCGGGTGGTCTCGGGCGGGCCGTACTCGGGAAAGGGCGAGAACTCGCCCCAGCCCGCGGGGCCGTGGATGAGCACCCCCTCCCTGGCCGTCTGGCCACGGAAGCGGGTGCGCATCGGAATACGGAAGACGTGCATGGACGATCGGCTACGGGCGGCGCGGGAACTGGTCGAAGTCCGGCTTGCGCTTCTCCTTGAAGGCGTTGCGCCCCTCCTGCGCCTCCTCGCTCATGTAGAAGAGCATGGTGGCGTCGCCGGCGAACTGCTGCATGCCGGCCGCGCCGTCGGTGACGGCGTTGAGCGCGCCCTTGAGCATGCGCAGGGCCAGCGGCGACTTGTCGAGCATCTCGCGCGCCCACTGCACGGTGGTCGCCTCCAGCTCGGCCAGCGGCACGACGGCGTTGACCAGGCCCCAGTTCAGCGCGGTGGGGGCGTCGTAGAGGCGGCAGAGGTACCAGATCTCGCGGGCCCGCTTGAGGCCGACGGTCTCGGCCAGCAGCCACGAGCCGTAGCCGCCGTCGAACGAGCCGACCTTGGGCCCGGTCTGGCCGAACTGCGCGTTGTCGGCGGCGATCGTCAGGTCGCAGCACACGTGCAGCACGTGGCCGCCGCCGACGGCGTAGCCGGCCACCATGGCGATGACGGGCTTGGGGCAGCGCCTGATCTGCACCTGAAGGTCGAGCACGTTGAGCCTGCCGACGTGCGGGGTGGACTTGTCGACATAGCCGTCGTCGCCCCTGATCTTCTGGTCGCCGCCCGAGCAGAACGCCTTCTCGCCCGCGCCGGTGAAAATGATCACACCGACGGAGGTGTCCTCCTGCGCCTCGTTGAAGGCGTGCTTGAGCTCGAAGAGCGTGGTGGGCCTGAAGGCGTTGTGCACCTCCGGGCGGTTGATCGTGATCTTCGCCATGCCCTCGGCGGTCTCGTAGATGATGTCTTCGTACTCACCCGACCGCTTCCAGTCGACAGCACTCACGATCTCGTCCTCCTGATGTCCGACCTGTCGCCACTAACCTTACGAGCATGAGGAGCCACCCCTTGCACGCGGACCGTGACTTGCTGGCCGTCGTGTCGCCGCCGGGGCCTCGCCTGATGGAGGCGGTCGCGCTCGCGCTCAGCGGCGAGGGGCCCGCGATCCTGCCGCTGGCGCCCGGTCAGGAGGCCGGTGCGCTGGAGCGCCTGCGGCCCTCGCGGGTGCTCGACGCCGACGGCTCGCGCCGCCCGCCCGGCGGTGTCGGCGTGCCGGGCGAGGTGGCCGTCGTCATCGCCACGAGCGGCAGCACGGGGACGCCCAAGGGGGTGCAGCTGTCGGCCTCGGCCCTGCGCGCCTCCGCCTCGGCCTCGCTGCGCAGGCTCGGCGCGGTCAAGGGCGAGCGCTGGCTGTGCTGCCTGCCGCCTTCGCACGTGTCCGGCCTTCAGGTGCTGGTCAGGTCGCTGTTGTGCGAGAGCGAGCCGATCATCCATGACAGGTTCGAGCCGCGGGCCGTGCTGGATTCGGGCGCCGACCACGTCTCGCTGGTGCCCACGCAGCTGCACAGGCTGGTGGCCCTGGGCGCCGACCTGTCGCTCTTCAGGACGATCCTGCTCGGCGGCGCCGCCGCCGGGCCCGGCCTGCTGCGGGAGGCGCGCGACCTCGGCGCCCGGGTGGTCACCACGTACGGCATGAGCGAGACGTGCGGCGGTTGCGTGTACGACGGCGAGCCCCTTTACAATGTAGATCTCAAGATTGACGACAACGGACTGATCAATGTCGCCGGACCGGTGCTGTTCTCCGGCTACCGCTTCGGCGCCTCGCCCGGCGGCTGGTTCACCACCTCCGACCTGGGCGAGATCACGGAGGGACGGCTCAGCGTGCTCGGCAGGGCCGACGACGTGATCAACACCGGCGGCGAGAAGGTCGCCGCCTCGGCCGTCGCGGGCGTGCTCACCGAGCATCCGGCGCTGGCCGACGTGGCCGTCGTGGGCGCGCCCGACGCCGAGTGGGGCCAGCGCGTGGTGGCCGTCGCGGTGGTGCGCGAGGGGCGGCGGGCGCCCTCGTTGCCGGAGTTGCGCGACTTCGGCCGCGAGCGCCTCCCCGGCTACGCCCTGCCCCGTGAGCTGCGCGTTCTCACGGCGCTTCCGCTGCTGCCCAACGGCAAGACCGACCTCGGCGCCCTGCGGGACGGAACCTGAAAGCGTTTTCGCGCGTCATAGAGTGTGACAGGCAAGACGACAAGGAGCCCTCATGAACCAGCCCCGCAAGATGTGGGTGTCCGCAGGAGTCATCGCCGCCGTGCTCGTCGGCGGGGTCTCCGTTGCGGCCGCCGCCTCGACGGGCAGGCTGGAGAAGGCCGGACAGGAGACCAAGGCCGTCGTGCAGAGCCCCGCGCCACAGGCGGAGCCGACCGAGCCGGACGACGTCGTCGTCTCCCACGAGCTCAACGAAGACCCCGCCGCCGTCTACGAGCACTGGACGCCCGAGCGGATGGAAGACGCCCAGCCGATGCCGATGCCCGAGGTGGACGGCGGTCTCAGGGAGATCCCCGAGTAGACCAGCCGGCCTTCCGGGCGGACCGCGGGCAGCGGTCCGCCCTTTTTCATCCCCGGCGAGTGTTCCGCATGCCACACTGCTCTTTACGCTCACTCCGGGAACAAATCCCGCCCAAAGACGTTATTGCTACTGGTGCGCCGAGCGGCCCGAACGCCGCCCCACCACAGGCAGCCCACAGCATTGAAACAGCCGTAAGCATTGAAACTCCGTGAAGGAGGAGGTGTCCTCATGCCCCGAACCGCCGTGGTTACCTCGACCGAGGCCCCGACGACCCTCGACCAGCTCCTGGACCGAGGCCGAGCCCAAGGTCACCTTTCCCTCGCCGAGCTGCGCGACGCGTTCGCCCTGGCGGGCATCAGCCCGACCGAGGGCAGGTCGATCCTGCGCGAGCTGACCGAGGCGGGGGTGAGCCTCGCCGCCGAGAACGAGCCCAAGCTGGGCGCGCAGCCCAAGGCGCCCGCCGCCAGGAAGGCGACGGCGAAGAAGACCACAGCGACCCGCAAGAAGACGGGCGAGACCACGAGCGACACCAGCAAGAGCGACACCGCCGCGCCCGCCGCCGAGCAGGACGGCGAGGACAGCCCCGACGAGGCCATGCTGGTCTCGGCCACCGAGGACGTCGACGTGGAGGAGAACCTCGACCTCGACGACAACGCCTCGGTCATGGGCGACTCCGTGCACACCTACCTCAAGTCGATCGGCCGCAGGACCCTGCTGACCGCCGCGCAGGAGGTCGACCTGGCCAGGAGGATCGAGGCCGGGCTCTACGCCGAGTACAAGCTGGAGGAGGAGCTCGACCTCACCCCGGCCAGGCGCGCCGACCTGGAGCTGGTGGTCAGGGACGGCCGCGCGGCCAAGGACCACATGCTGGAGGCCAACCTCAGGCTCGTGGTCTCGGTCGCCAAGAAGTACACCGACCGCGGCATGGCCCTGCTCGACGTCGTGCAGGAGGGCAACCTCGGCCTGATCCGCGCGGTGGAGAAGTTCGACTACACCAAGGGCTTCAAGTTCTCCACCTACGCCATGTGGTGGATCAGGCAGGCCATCCAGCGCGGTTTCGCCGACTCGGCCCGTACGATCAGGCTGCCCGTGCACGTGCTGGAGATGCTGTCGAAGCTGTCGCGCGTCGAGCGTGACATGCACCAGCGCCTGGGCCGCGAGCCCACGCCCGAGGAGCTGGCCGTCGAGCTCGACCGCACCCCCGACCAGATCGAGGAGCTGCTGCGCACCAGCCGCCAGCCGATCTCGCTCAACGCCACCATCGGCGAGGACGGCGAGACCACGATCGGCGACCTGATCGAGGACGTCGACTCCCCCGAGGCCTCCGAGGTCGTCGACAGGCAGTTGCTCGGCGAGCAGCTGCGCGGCGTGCTCGGCAACCTGTCGCCGCGTGAGGCGCGCATCATGGCGCTGCGCTTCGGCCTGGTCGACGGCAAGCCGCACACGCTCGACGAGATCGGCAAGCACCTGGGCCTGACCAGGGAGCGCATCCGTCAGCTGGAGAAGGAGTCGCTGTCCAAGCTGCGCCACCCCAGCAACACCAGGCCGCTGCTGGACTGGGCCAGCTAGCCACCGTATTCCCCCGGGAGCCCGGCGCCTCCTGCCTCGACGGCAGGGGTGCCGGGCTTCTTGGCGTCAAGGAGCCCGCAGGCGTCAGGAGCTTCCTGGGTCAGGGGCTCCCGGCGTTCTGTCAGGCGGAACGCTTACGATCGCGGACAGGCGATCAGTGGTTTTGGAGGCCCCCCATGGAGCACGCATCCGTGTCCGATCGGCTCGACGCCGTCTATGTGCCGGGCAGCGCGCACCCGAGGCTGCCGCTCGCGCAGCGGCCCGAGGGCGGGCTGCTGGCCGGGTTCGGGGCCGATGAGCTGCGTGAGGCGGGGCTGTGGGCCCAGCGCAAGGTGTCGGCGGCGCGGTGGAGCTACTGCCCGACGCTGACGGCGGTGATCGCCGGCCTGGCCAGGCGCAGGCTGGCGTGGAGCGAGCAGGAGACGGCGGCGCTGTGGCGGCTGGCGCTCGGGCGCGAGTTCGCGCACGAGAGCGGCTACCAGTTGCCCGTCGCGGCCACCTTGTCGCTGCCGAGGGAACTGCAACGCGAGCACCTGCCCAGCCTGCTGGCGATGCAGGCGGCCACCGATGCGAGCGGCGGCTCGGCCTGGCGCACCCGGCGCAAGGTCGACGCGCTGGTGTCCGCGCTCGGCGGCAGGGGCGAGGCCGACACCGTGCTCCGGCTGGTGGGCGGGCACGACGACTTCGCCCTCATGCTCGCGGGCGAGCACGCCGCCGCACTGACCGCCGACCCGATGTTGCTGCGCCACTGGAGCTCGGCCACCACGACCCGCCCTTCGGCGGCCTGGCTGCGCGCGGTCACCGCCCTGCTCACACCGCCGGCCACCGCCCTGGTCAGGCACGTGCTGACGCGCCTGCTGAGCCACCGCGAGTGCGGCATCCACCACACGTACGGCAGGCGGGAGTGGACCTCGCGCGGTTTCCTGCACGACCGCACGGCCGACGTGCTGCGCGGCATGGTGTGGAGCCTGGAGCGGGTCGCCGAGCCGTGGGTCGATCCCCTGCTCGGCGACCTGGCCGCCGTCACCGGCTCGGGACCGGTCGGCGCGCGTACGGCCTCGCGGTGCGCGCGTCTGGCCGACGCCGCGATCGGCGTGCTGGCCAGGCGCGGCGGCCAGCAGGTGGTGCCCGAGCTGGCCAAGGTCAGGGTGCGGGTCCGCAGGAGGAGCCTGCTCACCCTCGTGCAGCGCGCCCTCGACGGCGTGGCCGAGGCCGAGGGCCTGACGCCCGCCCAGCTCGCCGACCGGGCCTTTCCCGACTTCGGCCTGTCCCCCGAGGGCGAGCGCGCCTTCCCCCTCGGCCGGGGCACGGCCGTGCTGCGGGCCGACGGGTCGCTCACTTTCGACGGGCGCAGGAGCCCGTCCAAGGCCGTGCGCGAACAGCACGCCGAGGCGCTGGCCGAGCTCAAGGCCACGGCCATGGACCTACGGCGTACCCTGCTGGCCGTCACCCGTCATCTGGAGCGCGGCCTGGCCGAGGACCGGCTGTGGCGCTGGCGCGACGTCGAGGCGTACTTCCTCGACCATCCCCTGACCGGTCCGCAGGCCGGAGCCCTGGTCTGGGAGATCCTCCAGGGCCCGGCCGGCATCCCGCTGCCCACCGCGGGCGGCTGGGCGCTGACCGATCCCGCGGGCCGCCTCATCCAGCCGGACCCGCGTACCCCGGTACGGCTGTGGCACCCGATCAGGGCGGCCCGCGACGAGGTGCGCTCCTGGCGCGCGTACCTGCTGGCAGCCGGGGTGCGCCAGCCGTACGAGCAGGTGTTTCGCGAGGTCTACCCGCTGGCTCCGGCCGAGGCGCACCTGACGGCGTCGGCGCGCTTCGCCGGGCACGTGCTGAGGTACGGCCAGGCCAAGGCACTGCTCGAAGGGCGGGGCTGGCAGGGGTTCACGCTGGGGCACTGGGAGGCGGTCAGCCAGTCGGACCTGTGTGTGGCGACCAAGGAGCTCGACGGGTGGCGTGCGATGGCGGCCTTCCACGCGGCCTCCGACGCCGGGGCCGACGGCTACGGCACGGTGTCGCTGTGCGCGAGCGACGAGGTGCGCTTCGCCAGGGCCGACCAGCAGACGCCGCTGGAGGAGGCCCGCCTGGAGGAGGTGGCGCCGCAGGTGCTGTCGGAGCTGATGCGCGACCTGGATCTGGCGGTGGGTGTGGCCTCGGTCGGAGCCGGGCCGCGCGGCTGCCGTTGATCTTGCGAAACGTCTGGCCATAGCGTGATGTGGTGTGCAAATGGTATGTGGCCTGTGGGAACTCGCTGACGCCCGCGTTTACTGTTAGGAAACTTTTCTTTATATTTGGAGGGCAATCATCCCCCAAAGGAAGCCTGCCATGCGACGACTGCTCACATACTTAGCCATGCTCGCCGTCACCGCCTCCACCGTGCTCGTGGTGGCCTCGCCCGCCAACGCGCACGGCTACATCTCAGACCCGCCGAGCCGCCAGGCCAACTGCGCCTCCGGCAAGGTGAGCAACTGCGGCGACATCATCTGGGAGCCGTTCAGCGTCGAAGGTCCCAAGGGCCAGCGCAACTGCAGCGGCGGCGACGCCCGCTGGGCCCCGCTCGACAACGACAGCAAGGCCTGGCCCGTCGCCAGCGTCGGCGACACCGTCAACTTCAAGTGGCTCATCCACGCCCGGCACTCCACCAGCACGTGGGAGTACTACATCGGCAGCACCCGGATCGCCGTCTTCGACGACAAGGGCAGGGTGCCCGGCTCCGTCGTCAACCACACGGTGAACTTCGGCGGCCGTACCGGCAAGGTCAAGCTGCTGGCCATCTGGAACATCGCCGACACCGCGATGGCGTTCTACAACTGCGTCGACCTGCAGCTCGGCGGCGGCCCCCAGCCGACGCCCACCCCGACGCCCACCCCCACGCCCACCGCGACCGTGACCCCCACCCCCACCGTCTCGCCGAGCTCCACCCCGACGGCCACCACGACGGTCCCCGCCTCCCCCTGGAGCGCGGGCACCGCCTACACCGCCGGAGCCCAGGTCACCTACCAGGGCGCCGTGTACGTCTGCCGTCAGGCTCACACCGCCTATGTCGGCTGGGAGCCCCCGAACGTCCCGGCTCTCTGGCAGCGCCGCTGAGCATCTCCCCCGGACCCCGCAGGCCGCTCTCCGGCCTGCGGGGTCCGCCCTTTCCGCTCAGGCGTCCTTGCCCGCCGATCGCCACCTGAGCCGCACGGGACGCCGCAGGGGCGGGTGGGCCGGGAGCGCGCAGCGGGCGCACGGCGTTCCGCCGCTCGCCGTCCTGGCCTCGGTCGGCATGAACACCAGGCCCGCCCCCGTCTCCGTCACCGTGATCGCCGCTGAGCCTCTGTTCACGCTGTGCCTCCCGTGTACGGCCTGCCGCCCCCTTCAGGCCGATCCCGAAGGGTCGTTCGCGTGCTCCACCGTGCCGTCCAAGCGTTGCACCACCCGTATATCGGCCGTATATGCCGAAATTTCCGGAGTTCGGCAGCCCGAGCGCCGTTCTGGTCGCAGAATCGGTGCATCGGAAGGCAGGGCGTCGTGAGGTTCGGGGCGTCGTGACGTACTGAGGTGTCGTGAAGTTCGGGGTGCTGTGAAGTTCGAGGTGCTGTGAAATTCGGGGTACTGGGCGCCGTCGTGGTCAACGGGGCGCACGGGGCGGTGCCGCCCGCGGGCCGTGCCCGGCAGCTGCTGGCCGAGCTGCTGTGCCGACCGGGCGAGCGGGTGAGCACGGCGCGGCTGATCGAGGCCGTGTGGTCGGGCGCGCCGCCGCACTCGGCGCCCGACAACCTGCGCGTGCACGTCTCGCGCCTGCGCCGCGACCTGGCGGGTGTCGCCTCGATCGTCTCGGGAGGCGGCGGGTACCTGCTGGAGGCCGCCAGGTCCGACGTCGACGCGTTCGCCTTCGAGCGGGCCGTCGAGCAGGCGCGGGCCGAGCTGGCCGAAGGTCGGGCGGTCGCGGCCGTGGCGACGCTTCGGCAGGCGCTCGGCTGGTGGCGCGGGCCCGCCTTCGCCGACGTCGAGCACCACGACGGCGTACAGGCTCTGGCCCTGCGGCTGGAGGAGCTGCGCCTGTGCGCCCTCGACCTGCGCATCGGCGCCGAGCTCTCGCTCGGGCTGCACGACGGCCTGGTGCCCGAGCTCGGCGCCCTGGTCGCCGCGCACCCGCTGCGCGAGCCGCTGCACGCCCATCTCGTGCTCGCCCTGGCGGGCGCCGGTCGGCAGGCCGAGGCGCTGCTGGCCTACGAGCGGGCCAGGACCGTCCTGCGTGAGGAGCTCGGCGCCTCGCCCGGTCCCCGGCTGCGCGAGCTGCACCGCTCGCTCCTGGCCGGGGCGCCCGCCGCGCCCGCCGCGGCGCTGCCCAGGGAGCTGCCCGCCGACGTGCCCGGCTTCGGCGGGCGCGCCGCCGACCTCGCCCGGCTCGACGCCCTGCTGGATCGGCCCACGGCACTCACCACCGTCGCCGGTACGGCGGGCGTCGGCAAGACCGCGCTCGTCGTGCACTGGGCGCACCGCGTCGCCGGTCGTTTCCCCGACGGGCAGCTCTTCATCGACCTGCGCGGCTACGACAGGCAGGCGCCGGTCGCGCCCATCGACGCGCTGGCGAGGTTCCTGCGCGCACTCGGGCACGACCCACGCGGCGTCCCCGCCGATCCCGCCGAGGCCTCGGCCAGGTTCCGGTCCATGGTGGCGGGCAGGCGCATGCTCATCGTGCTGGACAACGCGGCCTCGGCCGACCAGGTACGGCCACTGCTGCCCGGCACGCCGTCGGCGCTGGTCCTCATCACCAGCCGCGACCGGCTGCACGGCCTGGTGGCACGCGAGGGCGCGCACCGGCTCTCGCTGGACGTGCTCGGCCCAGGGCAGGCGCTCGGCCTGCTGCGTTCCCTGCTCGGCGAGGCGCGTGTCGCGGCCGAGCCCGAGGCGTCGGCCCGGCTGTGCGCCGAGTGCGGCCACCTGCCGCTGGCGTTGCGCCTGGCCGCCGCCTTCCTCGCCGATCGGCCCTCGCATGCGATCGGCGCCTATGCCGACCTGCTGCGGGCGGGCGACGCGATCGGGGCGCTGGAGATCGGCGCCGACCCCGGCAGTGCCGTACGGGCCGCGTTCGACCTGTCCTACGCCACGCTCGGCGAGGCGGCCGGGCGGTTGTTCCGGCTGTTCGGCATCGTGCCGTGCGACGACTTCGACCTGCCCGCCGCCGCCGCGCTGGCCGGGCTGCCCGCCGCCGACACCGCCGACCTGGTCGCCAGGCTCAGCGACGCGCACCTCCTGCGCTGGCACGACGGCTCCCGGTTCGGCGTGCACGACCTGCTGCGCAGGTACGCCAAGGATCTCGCCGGACGCACCGACGACCGGGCCGGGCGCGACGCGGCGCTGTGGCGTCTGTACACCTGGACCCGCGACACCACGCCCGCCGCGCCGCCGTACCCCGGATATCGCGGCTGCCCGCGCTCGACGACGTGCCGCCGATGGGAGCTCCGCCCGACCGCGTGAGAAACAACGGCAGAAAACCGGCGGTGTTTGGCGGCTTCCGCCCCGTATGCCTTTCGGGAAATCGCTCAGACTAATCACCAGGAAGCGATTCACGAAACGCGAAGGACGTTATGAGAAACGTAAAACTCACTATGTTCGCCGCAGCCGCGACCGTCGTACTCGGAATGGCGCTCTCCGCCCCGGCGAACGCGGCTCCCCCATCGCCGGGCCCCTCGTCCGAGGCCTCCGCGTTCGCCTCGGCGAACGAGGCCGACCTCACCAGGAAGATCGAGGGCCACATCGCCAGGCACGGCGGCGAGCGCAAAGGCGCGAACCAGATCGTGTGGAAGGACCAGGGCGTGGTCCTGACCTTCCCCACGCCCGCCCGTGCCGCCAGGAGCACGACGTTCGCCCGTATCGTCTGCGGCTACGGCAACTACTGCCTCTACCAGCACGCCCTGTGGGACCGCGACGGCGGCGCCATGATCGCCTTCGAGGAGTACAACCTGTACCAGCTGTCCGACTACGGCTGGCAGGACATCACCAGCGCCCTGGTGAACAACCAGTCCGGCGGGGCGGGCGGGAAGATCATCGACGGCAACACCACCCTGCACCACTCCCGCGCCTGGTACGAGGAGGCGTTCGTGGGCAGCTGGGCCAACGACCGCGCCGACTACGCCTACGTCTTCGAGTGATCGGCCCCGGCGATCCGCGCCGCACCCGGTGCGGGTCGCCCTACGGCCGCACGGCCTCGCGCAGGAAGGTGAGCAGCAGTTCGCTGACCTCTCCCGGGCGTTCCATGCTCGGCAGGTGCCCGGCCCAGTCCAGCTCGACCTGTACGGCGTGCGGCAGCAGGGTCGCGGCGGCCCTGAAGTCCGGCAGGTCGAGGCCGCCCGAGACGGTCAGGCACGGCATCGTGACGGCGGCCGGGTCGAACGCGGTCTCGACAGGTCCGACCACTCCGTCGGCCAGTTGCAGCTCATAAGCACGGGTCTGCATCTCACGCACCGCCTGCCAGGCCTCGGGCCCGGCGTCAGGCCCCAGCCAGCTGTCGGCCATCAGCCGGGCACCGCCGTCGAGGTCACCCGCCTCGACCAGCACGTCCTCCCGGTCGCCGAGCGCCCGCAACGCGTCGCCAGGCTCGTGTCCGGGCAGAGCGGCGGCGATCAGCACCAGCGACTCGACACGGTCGGGCAGGCTCGCCGCGAACTCCAGTGCGACCTTGCCTCCGTACGAACATCCGATCACCGATGCCCGCTCGATGTGCAGTCCGTCGAGCAGGGCCCGCAGGTCGCCCGCATCGCTGTACGGCTCGGGGCCGAGCGGCGTGTCGCCGAAGCCTCGCAGGTCGCAGCGGATCACCCGGTAACCGGCGTCGACCAGCGGCTGCCATTGGCCGTCCCACATCCGCCTGTCGCACACCCCGGCATGCAGCAGGAGCACCGCGGGGCCGTCGCCGTCCACATCATGAGCAATCATCATCGGCCAGACGCCACCAGCCGCTCGACGCCCGAAATGCACTCCCCACGGGGAATGGCAGCAATATGCGCGAGCGTGAATTCCCGCTGTCCCGGTCGATACGCAATCCGCGCGCCGGGATAATGAGATGCGGACGTCCAGCGCAATGGTGTGTGATCGTGGCCATGGCTGTGGAACTGAATCAACCGGGCGTCGGCGAACTGGACGAGGTCGTGGACGCCCTGCGCGCATGGCAGCGGGAGGACGCTCCGGCGCAGCTCCATCCGGGCGATCTGGGGTGGTACTTCCGCTTCGGCCCGGAGGCCACGGCTGCCGCGGTCCGGACATGGCGCAGGGACGGGCGTATCCTCGCCGCCGGGCTCCTGGACGGGAGCGACCTGCTGCGCCTGACCGTCGCACCCGGCGCACGGCAGGACGAGGAGCTCGCCCACCGCCTGGCCGAGGACATCACCGAGCCCGCACGCGGCGTCCTGGGCGACGGGGCGGTCGGTGTCGAGGCGCCCGCCGACGCGCTCGTCCGCGACCTGCTGGCCAAGGCCGGATGGCGGCCGGGCGAGCCGTGGACGCCGCTGCGCCGTGACCTCGCCCGGCCGGTCGAGCTCCCGCCGGGGGCCCGGATCGAGGTGATCGGCCCCGCCCGCGCGCAGGTGCGCGCCGCCGTGCAGCGTGCCTCGTTCGAGGGGTCCACCTTCAGCGACGAGCGCTGGGCCGCGATGGCCGCCGCGACGCCGTACGAGCAGGGCAGGTGTCTGGTGGCACTCGACGCCGCGGGCGAGGCGGTGGCCGCCGTGACCGTGTGGTCGGCGGGGCCCGGCCGTCCCGGCCTGCTGGAGCCGATGGGTGTGCACCGCGAGCACCGAGGGCGTGGCCACGGCAGGGCCGTCACCGTCGCGGCCGCCGCCGCCCTGCGGGACATGGGCGCCTCCAGCGCCGTCGTGTGCACCCCGACCGCCAACACCGGGGCCGTCGCCACCTACACCTCCGCCGGTTTCCACCCGCGCCCGGACATCCACGACCTGTGCCGGGACGCCGCCCCGATCCCCCTATCGCATGCCGATTGACGTGGAGCGGGCAAGGCACGACACAACGGGGCGCGGGCGTGTCGCGGTGACTCCCCCGGCCCGGGTCCGGCGGGTCCCGGGCCGCCCGGCTTGACAGGTAGATACATGCACATGCAAACTAATCCTCGACGGACTTACTTGCACGTACATACAAGCGTACTGGAGTGCCTCATGAAGATCGAGCAGATCGCCACCACCCCCGACTGGTACGAGCCCTACAAGATCTCCCAGGCCATCCGCGCGGGCGGCCTGATCTACGTCTCCGGGCAGGCCGGTTTCGACGCCACCGGCGCCACCGTGCCCGGCGGCTTCCTCGAGCAGGGCCGCCAGGCCTTCCGCAATCTGCAGGCCGTGCTCGCCGAGGCGGGGGCCTCGCTCGCCGACGTGGTCAAGGTGGGCATCTTCGTCCGGAACATGGCGGCCGACCTCGACCATGTGATCCAGCTGAGGGGCGAGTTCCTGAGCGAGCCCTACCCGGCCGACACCCTGCTGGAGGTCTCCTCGCTGGCCCAGCCTGACTGGCTGATCGAGGTGGAGGTCATCGCACGCGACCCACGCGCGTAGCGGCGGCGGGCACGATGACCGGAGGCGATCCCGGCGCCGCGCGACGCCGGGATCCACTGTCTCCGGGTCAGTACGTGATGGGGCTGACGCCCCCCACCACGGCGACGCCGTTGACGACGACGACGGCCCGGTTCTGGTAGCGGTGGTCCTTCTCCTTGTCGGTGTGGAGCTCGGGGGAGCGACCCAGCGAGCACGGCGTCGCGGTCTGCTCCATGAACCTGTTCCGGGTCAGGTTGAAGATGCCGTAGCTGACGTAGCACGAGCTGCCCAGCGAGCCCCGGGCGTTGACGTACACGTCGGCCGAGACGCGCCGGCCGTTGTCGGAGCTGCAGACGCTGATGCGCCAGCCGTTGGCCGAAGCGGGTGAACAGCCGCCGCCCGCCGCCGAAGCGGGCGAGGCCTGCCCCGCGGTCAGCGCGGCGGCGCACAGCACGGTCGCGACTCCCGTGCCCAGGATTTTGCCGATCTTCATCAGGAGGTTCCTTCCTTCGTCCGCCCCGAGCCCCGGTGGGCCTGAGGCGCTCATCGCCAATCTCGGCGTGGCCGTCGTCGCCGGTCGAGGGCCGCGGGACGGCATAGGGAGGTCAGGGGCATGCGGTAGGGGGTCTGCGGGGCGAGCGGACGGGCGAATCGGGGTGTACCGGCCGCCCCCCTACGCGCTTCACTCCTCGAAGGAGTGCACGGAGGTGGGTATGCCATTCGCCCGGATCGCCGGAGCGCTCGTCGGGCGGGATGACCTTTCCGGCGAGGCCCTAGAATCGTCGACCGTGTCATGGATGCACGGTTTGCGGTGGAGTGTCGCGATGGGGATGGCGATGGTGCTGTTCGGGATGGCGGTTCCGCTGTTCGTCAGCATGGCCGCTGCGCCGGACGATCCCGAGACCCTCGACGGCTCGCCGGCCGGTTGGCCTCTCGACCCGGCCACGATGGTCGAACCGTACGGGGGCTACGACCGGCAGTACCTCGGCGACCCTCCGGCGGAGGAGTTCGTGGAGCGCAGGCTGCACCCCGTACGGCACGCCAGGCGTGGACGGCGACCCGACCGGCCTGCTCGGACGCCGCACCCGATGGCGTCGCGGCCCCGGAGTTTCGAGACGCCCGCGATACCTCACGGCTCCTAGCATGAGCCGGGTGCGTGCGCCGTCGCCGTGCGCCCCGAGACGAGGGAGCAGGACGTGGACAGAGCGCCAGGGGTGAGTGTCCGGCTCAAGCTCACGCTCAGTTATGCCGGGTTCCTCCTGCTGGCCGGGGTGCTGCTGCTCGCGGCGGTGTGGGTGTTCCTGCTGCGCGATCTGCCGGATTTCGCGGTCATCCCGGGCGGGGTGCTGGAGCGCGCGGCGCTGATGCGCACCTATGTGCTGGCGGCGGGTGTGGTGCTGGGGTTCCTGCTGGTGTTCGGGCTGCCCGGCGGGTGGATACTCGCCGGTCGCATGCTCGCGCCGCTGACCCGCATCACCGACGCCACCCGCACGGCCGCCGGTGGCACGCTGTCGCACCGGATCAGGCTGCACGGCAGGCAGGACGAGTTCCGCGAGCTGGCCGACGCCTTCGACGGCATGCTCGCCCAGCTCGAGGCGCACGTCGCCGAGCAGCGCAGGTTCGCGGCCAACGCCTCGCACGAGTTGCGCACGCCGCTGGCGACCTCCAAGGCGCTGCTCGACGTGGCCCGCACCGATCCCGGGCACGACGCCGGTGCGGTCATCGAACGGCTGCACGTCGTCAACACCAGGGCGATCGACCTCACCGAGGCGTTGCTCCTGCTCAGCCGGGCCGACCAGCGCTCCTTCACCCGCGAGCGCGTCGATCTGTCCCTGCTCGCCGAGGAGGCGGCCGAGACGCTCCTGCCCCTGGCCGAACGGCGTGGCGTCACCGTCGAGACCTCGGGCGACATCGCCGTCGCCGACGGCTCGCCCGCCCTGCTGCTGCAGCTGACCATGAACCTGCTGCAGAACGCGATCGTGCACAACCTGCCCGGACGGGGCGAGGTGTGGATGAGCACCCGCGTGCGCGCCGGTCGTGCGGTGCTCACGGTCGAGAACACCGGCGAGCGCCTGTCCCCCGGCCTGCTCTCGACGCTGGCCGAGCCGTTCAGGCGTGGCACCGAGCGCATCCACACCGACCATGCGGGCGTGGGCCTGGGCCTGGCCATCGTCAAGACCATCGCCCAGGCCCACAACGGCACGCTCACCCTGACACCGCGCCCGCAAGGCGGGATCCGCATCACCGTTGAGCTGCCCGCCGCCCCTCACCTGCCGTGAGCCGGGCGGCGGCCCAGGCCCGGACGCCGCCGACGTCGATCGGGCGGACACCGTCCAGGTCGGCGGAGAACGCGCCGCCCCCGGCCAGATGCCGGTCGAAGAAGCCGCGCACGAGTGCGGCGATCGCCCGTTCCGGCGTCCCCGGCGCGCCGAGCCCCTGCCTGGCGTGTTCGGGCAGCATGGCGGTGAACGTCTCGCGCACCGGGATCAGGGCCAGGTCGGTGAGGTCCCAGTGCGTGGCGCCGTCGAGCCGCAGGCGTACGATGTCCGGCCGTTCGCCCGCGTGGGCGTGCCGCTCGTAGAACAGGCCGTTGTAGTACACCTGCTCACCGGCGACCCGCAGGGTCGACTCGGCCGCAAGGCACAGCAGCGGCACCCGTACGTCGGCGTCGTAGAGGTCACGCGAGACGTGCATACCGTCGAGGTTGGCCGAGGCGGAGGCGCGCGGGTCGTGCTGGGCGGCGCCGACGGCGGCCACCCCGCCCAGCGACATCCCGAAGTAGCCCAGCCTGGCCGTGTCGCAGTGCGCACGCAGGTCCTGGCCGAACTCCCCCGCGACCAGCGCGTCGACGAACGCCAGCAGGTCGTCGCGCCTGCGCTCGGCGAGCGGGCCGAGCGGCGACTCCGCCAGCATCACCTCACACGCGGCGGCCAGCCCGTCGAGGTCGCCGCGCGCCTCGATGACGAGCTGCGTGTGCCGGTGGTGGGTCATGAGCGCCGCCAGGTGCGCGGCGTCCAGCCCCTCCTCCCGTCCGTCGGCGAACCGCACGCCGCCCCCGCCGGGATGCCCGACCGCGCCCACGACGTAGCCGTGCGCGGCCAGATGCTCCATGAGGGCGGTGTTCTGCCAGAGGTGGAAGCCGAGGCCGGGCGAGAACACCAGCACGGGGAAGCGCCCGTCGGCGTGGGGCGCCTCCCGCCTGCCGTGGGTGCGTGCCGCGCCGAGCGCCTCGACGAGCGCGCCCGCCACGCCCATCCGGGTGAGCGCCTCGGTGATCACCGATGGCCCCTCCATCGGGAAGTACGCCTCGGGCTCGGCGCCGCCCTCCACGGCCGGGTACCAGATCCGGGCGCTCAGCCGCCGCCCGTCCCGCTCCTGCGGACGCCTGCCCGGGTAGGTCGTGTCCACGAACTCGACATCGGCGAATCCCACGGGGTGCGGCCCGCCCGGCTGGGGAAAGACGACTGCGCTCATGCTTGGATCCGTTCTTCCGAAGAGGTGGGGGCGACGCGTTCGTCCAGGAGCAGGCCTCGCCGTACCTTGCCCGCCTCGGTGCGCGGGAAGTCCGCGACGAACTCATACGTCTTGGGCGCCTTGTACGGCGTGAGCCGCTCGCGGCAGTGCCGGTCGAGCTCGCCGGGCGAAGGCGGCGAGGCGGGCCGCCGTGGGTGCACGATCGCATGCACGCGGCGTCCCCACCGCTCGTCCGGCAGGCCGATCACCGCGACGTCGGCGACCGCCGGGTGCTCCAGCAGCGCCGACTCCACCTCGGCGGGGAACACGTTCGCCCCACCGGTGACGATCATGTCGGTACGGCGGTCGGCGATGTACAGATAGCCGTCGTCGTCGAGCCTGCCCAGGTCGCCGACGCTCTCCCACCCGCCCGGCGCCGAGGCGGGCGGCGGCGAGCCGAGGTAGGTGAAGATCCGGCGCGGGTCGACCCCGCCGAGCGGGCGCATGTAGATCTCGCCGATCGTCCCCGGCGGCACGTCGGCGCCGTTGCCGTCGAGGATGCGGACCTCGCTGCGCCAGGGCCTGCCCACCGACCCGGGATGCTCGAGCCAGTCGTCGCCCCGGATGACGCTCACCCCGAGCCCGTCGTTGGCCCCGTAGAGCTCGTAGACGCGTTCGGCGCCGATGAGGTCGATCCAGCGGCGTTTGAGCCAGGGCGGGCAGGCGCCGCCCGACACCTCGATCGCCTCCAGGCTGGCCAGCCGTCCGGCGATGAGGCCTTCGACCTCCAGCAGCCGTTGCAGCTGGGTCGGCACCATGAACATCCAGTTGACCCGATGCTCTTCGATCAGGCGGACGGCTCGCCCGGCGTCGAAGCGGTCCATCAGGACGACGCGCTGACCTGCGGCCAGGCCGTGGAACAGGGCGGCGAACGGCCCGCCGTGATACAGCGGCCCGGCGACGAGCTGGGTCTGGCCCTCGGCCGCGCCCAGGGCGGTCAGCAGCGGCTCGACGCCTCGGTAGGCCAGCGGGCGCGTGTCCACGACGATCTTCGGACGGCCGGTCGAGCCGCCGGTGGCCAGGCATCGGCCGGGCAGCGGCGGCAGGTACGGCAGTGCGCCGAACCCGGCGGCGGGCGCGCCTGGCAGTGCGGCCGCGTCCACGATCGGCCCGACGGCCGGGTGCGCCCAGGAGGCGACGGCGGCGAGCGGCCGGTCGCCCTGGCTCGCCGCCTCGACGATCCGCTCGCGCTCAGGATCGGGCAGGCGCGGGTTGAGCGCCAGGACGAGCGCGCCGAGCCGCCACGCGGCCAGGCAGGCGACGACGAGCTCGGGCGAGTTCGGCAGGTCGATCAGCAGCAGGGTCCCGGCGCCGACCCCGCATCCGGACAGGGCCTCGGCGGTGGCCTCGGCCCGCAGGACGAGCTCGCCGCAGGTCAGGACGCTCTGCCCGCCGGGGGCGGAAAAGATCAGCATCGGCCGGTCGGGGTCGGCCTCGGCCAGGGCGCGCAGGCGCGCGGGGTAGGCGACGGCTTGGTCGTCTCGCATGGTGCTCCTCCGGGGCAGGCGGTGCCGCGAGCGCGTCGCCGGGTCGTGCTCAGGCCGGCGGCACGTCGAGCAGGGTGTGGACGATCTCCTTCCAGCCGTCCGGTGAGAACTCGGGTGCGGGCGCGCCGCCCAGCGCCGCCGCGACGCCCGCCCCGCGCACGGCGTGGGAGAGCAGGTCGCGCACGGCCGGGTAGCGGGGGTGCGCGGTGAGCTCGGGGCCGAACAGCCCGTCGAACATCCGCGCCGTCTGCTCGGCGAACGAGCGGGTGTGCGCCCGCAGGGCGTCGGCGAGCTCGGGATCGGCGGCCGAGACGACCCACAGCTGCAGGGTCACCGCGACCAGCGGCGAGCGTGCCGTCGCCCAGAGCAGGTCGATCGCCGTGCCGACGCGCGACCCGCCGGGCGGCAGGCCGAGCGAGAGCTCGTGCAGCTCCTCGCGCCGTCTGGCGAACAGGTGGTCGACGGCGCCGACCAGCAGCGCCGCCCGCGAGGGGAAGTAGTGCAGCAGGGTGCCCCTGTTGACCGAGGCACGCGCCTGGACGGCGACCGTGGTCGTCCCCGCGTAGCCGTCGGTCAGCAGGCAGTCGACCGCCGCGTCCAGGATCGCCGTCCTGCTGATCGCGCGTTGCTCGGCACGGCTTCGCCTGACTGTGTCGGCCACGGGGTGCTCCTCGGTCGGGAAGGTCTGCCGGTCAACCTAGGCACCACGCGTATTCGTTGTCAAGAATGACAGTGAAATCTAAGTGTCACCCAAGTATCAGCACTTCATTCGTTGTCAGCATTGACAATGAATGCCCTCGCTGGCACCGTTTGGGCACCGCCCCGGACGACCGGGCCGGTGGCTGAGCGAGGGGGAAGGATGGCTCTCGATCTGGTCGGCAGGCCGATCTACGTGGTCGGCGCGGCCGAGACGCCGCTCGGCAGGGTGCACGAGCACAGCGAGCTTTCGATGATCGCCCAGGCGGCGCTGGCTGCGTCGGCCGAGGCCGGGCTGCCGCTGGCCGCCGTCGACGGGGTGTTCGGCTTCGGGCTCGGCCCCGCCACGGCGGCGCAGATCGCCGAGCACCTCGGCCTCGACCTGCGCCACGCCGACTGCTCCGACATCGGCGGCGGCCAGCTGATCGCCTTCGTCGCCCACGCGGCGGCGGCCCTGGACGCCGGGCTCTGCGACGTCGCGATGATCGCCTATGCCGGCAGGCAGCGGACGAAACGCACGCGGCCCTCCGGCTGGGACGGCTGGACGCCCGAGGACGGCTGGCTCGCCCAGTTCGAGCAGCCGGTCGGCCTCCCGCTGGCCGCCGGGCACTTCGCGCTGGCCGCCTCACGGCACATGGCGGCGTACGGCACCACGCCCGAGCAGCTGGCGGCCGTCGCGGTCACGGCGCGGCAGTGGGCGGCACGCAATCCGGACGCCTTCCACCGCGAGCCGCTCACGGTGGCCGACGTGCTGGACTCGCCGCTGGTGTGCGATCCGCTGCGCCGCCTCGACCTGTGCCTGCGCACCGACGGCGGCGCCGTGCTGCTCCTGACCCGTGCCGACCGCGCCCGCGACGCCGCCGTGACCCCGGTGCGCCTGAGCGGGGTCGGGACGAGCGTGCGGGCCTTCACCAGCTGGCAGATGCCCGACCTGCTGGACTGGGGAGGCGATCGCTCCTCGCGGCGGGCCTTCGAGACGGCGGGCATCGGCCCCGCCGACGTGGACGTCTTCCAGCCCTACGACGCCAGCACGATCTCCGTCCTGCTGCAACTGGAGCAGCTCGGCTTCTGCGCGCCCGGCGAGTCCGGCGCGTTCGTCGCCGAAGGCCGCCTCGGGCCCGGCGGCAGCCTGCCCTCGATGACCTCGGGCGGCGGCCTGTCGCACAACCATCCCGGCTGCCTCGGACTGCAGCTGCTCGTCGAGGCGGTCAGGCAGCTGCGCGGCGAGGCGGGCGCACGGCAGGTGCCAGGCGCCGAGGTGGCCGTCGCCCACGGCTACGGCGGGCTGTTCTGGATGTCGGCCACCGCCGTGCTCACCCGCGACTGACCCAAGGAAGGAGAGCACCGTGCCCGCCGAACACACCGAGTACGGAGACCCCCTGAGCCGGCCGTTCTGGGCGGCGGCCCGCCGCGGCCTGCTCCTCGTCCAGCACTGCGCGTCGTGCGGCCACCGCCAGTTCCCGGCCAGAACCCTGTGCGCGCGCTGCCACGGCCCCGAGGTGGGCGGCCTCGTCGCCTCCGGCCGCGGATCGGTGTACGCGGTGACCACCGTGCGCACGGCCGATCCCGCCCATCAGGTCGCCGTGGTCGAGCTGGAGGAGGGGCCGAGGCTGATGGCCGCGATCACCGGCGCGGCCGTGGCGATCGGCGACCGCGTCGAGGTCAGCTGGCGCGAGCGCGCGGACCTGCCGCCGTTCCCCGATTTCACCCGTGTGGCCCGAGGAGAGCGATGAACGACCATCTGCGCATCGACCTGGACGTCGAGATGAAGACGTCCGACGGCACCACCCTGCGTGCCGACGTCGTACGCCCGGCAGGCGCCGGGCCCGTGCCCGCCATCCTCATGCGCACGCCGTACGGCAAGGAGAGGGGACGCGACTACGGGCTGTCGCCGGTCGCGGCGGCGCGTGCCGGGTTCGCGTTCGTGGCGCAGGACATCAGGGGAAGGGGCGGCTCGGGCGGCAGCCTCAGGCCGTACTCGGGTGCGGGCGAGACCGGCGACGGCGTCGAGACCGTGAACTGGCTGGCCGATCAGCCGTGGTGCGACGGGAAGGTCGCCATGATCGGCGGGTCGTTCGTGGCGGCGACCCAGCAGGCGGCGGCCGTGGGCGGCCCGCAGGCGCTCAGGGCGATCGCCCCGGCGCAGGCGGGCGCGCCGCGCGACAACACCGCGCTGATCCTGGACGCGCGCATCGCGCTGACGGCCCTGATGCTGGAGGAACGCCTGGACGCCATGGTCGCGGCCGGGGCGATCACCTCGGAGCTTGCGGCCACCCTGCGCGACGCCGGGCGGCACCCGCAGTCCTACGCGCGCCGGACCGCCGAGCTCGGCCCGATCGCGGGCAGGCCGGACCCGAAGCTGATGAGCGAGACCATCGCCGCGTTGCGCGCCGTGTTCGACCCGGCCAGGGTGGGCGTCCCGGCGCTGTGCAGCACGGGCTGGTTCGACTTCTACGCCTGCGCCACCATCGGCAACTTCACCGGCCTGCGCGAGCGCGGCGCCACGGCCGAGGCCAGGGCGGGCACGTCGCTGATCGTCGGGCCGTGGACGCACGGCAGCCCGGCTCCGACGGCCGGGCAGTGGTTCTTCGGCGTCGGGGAGATCCCCGGCGTGTTCACCGACCGCATCACGAGCACGCATCTCGACTTCTACCGCCGCCACCTGCGGGCCGAGAGCGTCGACCTGCCGGTCGTGCAGTACTTCCTCATGGGGCACAACACCTGGCGCACCGCCGACTCCTGGCCGCCGCCCGAGGCGAGCGAGCAGCGCTGGTACCTCGGCTCGGGCGGCGGCGCCAACGGCGTGCACGGCGACGGGCGGCTCGGCCTCGAACCGCCGCCCGCCGCGAGCCCGCCCGACCGCTACCGGCACGACCCCGAACGGCCGGTGCCGTCGATCGGCGGCAGGTACCTGGAGTTCGGCGGCAGCCCGGCGGGCCCGCAGGACCAGCACCGGGTCGAGTCGCGTCAGGACGTGCTCGTCTACACCTCGCCGCCGCTGGCCTCCGAGCTGATCGTCGCCGGTGACCTCGAACTCCTCCTGCACGTCACGGGCACGACGCCGGGCGGCGACTTCGCGGCCAAGCTGTGCGAGGTGAACGAGGACGGCGTGTCGTACTCGCTGGCCGACGGCATCCTGCGCACCGGCCCGACCACCCGCCTGGACGCCCATACGCCCACCGAGCTGCGCATCGAACTCGGCCCGCTCGCCCACGCCGTACGGCCGGGCCGCAGGCTGCGGGTGCAGGTCAGCTCCAGCGCCTTCCCCGCCTACGACGGCGCGGGCTCCGCGGCCGAGCTGGCCGTCTTCCACGACGAGCACTCCCCCTCGCACCTGCGCCTGAGTGTGATCGCCCCATGACCGGCAGCCCTGCCTTCAGCGAAGAGGTCCGCATGCCCGAGCCCATCGGAGGCGTCCGCCGCCACCCCGACGTCCTGATCCCGCTGCCCGACGGCGTCGAGCTGGCCGCGAGCCTGTACCTGCCCGCGACCGGGCGGCGGCATCCGACACTGGTCGGCTACTACCCCTACCGCAAGGACGACGTCATCGGCTCGAAGTACGAGCACGCGCGTGTCCGGCTCGCCGAGCTCGGCTTCGCCAGCCTGCTGGTCGACTTCCGCGGCACCGGCGGCTCGTCGGGCACCTGCACCCCGACGTTCGACCTGCGGGCCGAGGGGCGCGACGGGGCGCGGGTCGTCGAGTGGGCGGCCGGGCAGGCGTGGAGCGACGGCTCGGTCGGCGTGTGGGGCATGTCCTACGGCGGGTGCATGGCGCTGGCCATCGCCGCGGAGCGGCCCCCGGCGCTCAGGGCGATCGCGCCGATGTTCGCATCGGCCGATCTGTACCACGACTTCGTCTACCCGGGCGGCTGCCCGAACCTGATCGGCAACGCGGTGCGCGAGTCGCTGATGCTGGCGCTCGACCTCGCGCCGCCCAGCTACCAGGACCCCGGCGGACGCTGGTCGCGGGTCTGGCGTGAGCGGCTGGCGCGGTTCGAGCACGGCACCGTGCACTCACTGGCCTGGCCCGGCCGTCCGGACTTCGACGAGCACTGGCGGCCCAGCACGATCGACGCCGAGCGCGTCGCCGTACCCGCCCTGTTCGTCGCCGGGTGGAACGACGTGCTGCTCGACGGCGTCACCAGGTCCTTCGAACGGGTCACCGCGCCCAAGCGCCTGGTCGTCGGCCCCTGGACGCACGTGCTTCCCGACACGCCCGGCCACGAGCCGTGGGACTGGATCACGGAGCTGGCGGCCTGGTTCGGCCGGTGGCTGAAGGGCGCGCCCGGCACGCCTGAGCCCGCCGTGCTCGCCTTCGTCCAGGGCGAGGGGAGCTGGCGGGCGGCCGACGCCTGGCCGCCCGCCGTGCCGCCGACGCCGTGGTACCTGGCCGGGGGCGGCCGGCTGCTCCCGCTGCCGCCCTCGACCGGCGCGGCCGACACCCATCGCGGCGACCCCGGCACCGGGACCGCCGCCGGGCTGCTCGACCCGGTCGGCCTGGGCGTGGGCGACCCGCGCGAGCAGAGCGCCGACGACCGGCGCTCGGCCTGCTACGACAGCCCGCCGCTCGGCCACGACACCGAGATCGCGGGCACGGTCGAGGCGAGGATCTTCGTCGAGCTCGTGACCGGCGACGAGGTGCATCTGAGCGCCAAGCTGTCGCACGTCTCGCCGGAGGGCGAGTCGACGCTGATGGCCGTCGGCTCGCTCAACGCCGCACACCGCGACTCCTCAGGCCGGCCCAGGGCGCTGCGGCACGGCGACGTCGAGGAGGTCACGGTCGTCCTGCGGCCCACGGCCTGGCGGGTGCCCGCCGGGCACACCCTTCGACTGGCGCTCACGACGGCCGACTTCCCGAGGCTCTGGCCGACGCCGGTGACGCCGGAGATCCGCCTGCACCACGGCCCCGCCCACCCCTCCGCCGTCCTGGTCCCCGCCCTGCCGCCCGGCGCCGAGCTCGGCGAACGGGTCGCGATCGCCCGCCCCGACCCTGACGAGGTACGGCACGGCTGGACGGTGGCGGCCCTGCCCCGGCACGAGGTGACGGAGTCGGGCGTCACGATCGGCAGCACCTCGCACCTGGAGCTGCCGCACGGCGGCCGGATGGATCTCGGCTTCCACGGCACCGCGAGCGTCGGCCCCGATCAGGGCGGCGCCGTGTTCACCGGCGGCTCCCACGTCCGCCTGCGGCTCGGCGGCGGCGAACGGATCGACGTCGAGACCCGCTCGCGCCTGTCGCGCGACCATGCCCGGCTCGACGCCGAGGTGACGATCGACGGGCGAACCGTACTGGCCCGCTCGTGGACCACATGAGCGGACCACTTGAGCGGACCACTTGAGCGGACCACTTGAGAGGACAAGGACCGGTACATGAGCGACTTCACCGACCTGATCCGGCACCGGCTCCGCGAGGGCAGGGGCGGCGGCGGCCCGCGTGCCCTGAGCATCCACGACCTGCGCCGCGCCGCCAGGGCCGCGCTGCCGGGCGCCGTGTTCGACTTCGTCGACGGCGCCGCGCTTGACGAACGCACCGCGCGCCGCAACGAGCGCGACCTGGCCGACCTGCGCCTGCTCCCCCGCGTGCTCGCCGACGTCTCCGGCGTCGACACCGCCACCACCGTGCTCGGCCATCCGGTGAGCCTGCCGCTGCTCGGCGCGCCGACCGGCCTGACCGGGCTCGTCCACCCCGACGGCGAGCTGGGCATCGCCCAGGCGGCCGAGCGCGCCGCGACCGTGTACATCCTGTCCGCGATGGGCTCCTACTCGATCGAGGAGGTGGCGAACGGCTCCAACGGCGACAGGTGGTTCCAGCTGTACGTGTGGCGTGACCGCGCCCTCGTCGCCGACCTGATCGCACGCGCGGCCGATGCCGGGTACACCGCCCTGGTCGTCACGGCCGACGTGCCGCGCGCCGGATCGCGCGAACGCGACCTGCGCAACGGCTTCGGCATCCCGCCCCGCCTCACCCTGCGCACACTCGCCCAGGGCATGCGCCATCCGCGCTGGTCGTGGCGCTTCGTGCGCTCCCCCCGCTTCGCCGCCGCCAGTGTGGCCGGTACGGCGGGCAGCCCGGCGGGCGCCGTCTCGCTGACCGACTACATCAACGCCCAGTTCGACCCCACGCTGTCCTGGGAGACGATCGAGTGGATCCGGGGCCTGTGGCCGGGCCCGATCGTGCTCAAGGGCGTCCTGCGCCCCGACGACGCCGGACGCGCGGCCGACGCCGGGGTGTCGGCGGTGGTGGTGTCCAACCACGGCGGCAGGCAGCTGGACGACGCCGTGAGCACGATCGACGCCCTGCCCGCGATCGTCGAGGCCGTCGGCGACCGGGTCGAGGTCTATCTCGACGGCGGCGTCAGACGCGGCGCCGACATCCTCAAGGCACTCGCGCTCGGCGCCCGCGCCTGCCTGGTGGGCAGGCCCCTGGTGTACGGCCTGGGCGCGGCCGGGCGCGCCGGCGCCTGTCGTGCGCTGGACATCCTGGGCGCCGAGCTGCGGGTCGCGATGGCGCTGTCCGGCTGCCGCAGCCTGGACGACATCACCCCCGACCTGGTGCACCGCCCTTAGGGTGAGGCGCATGCCGATCAGGTACGCGCGTCCCGGCGACGCGGACGTCATGGCCGGCATCACGTGTGCCGCGTTCGCCGGGTACGACGACTTCGACCTCACCCCCGAGCGGTCGGCGGCCAACTGGCGGCGTACCCTCCTCGCCGAGGCGTCCGAGCGCCCGCGCCCGCATCACACGAGGGTCGCGCTCCTGCCGGACGGAGCTGTCGTCGGCCTGGTCATGGGCGGCCCGGCCGCACCGGGGAGCGGCCACGACGCCGAGATATACGCCCTGGCCGTGCACGCCGGGCACCGCGGTCTCGGGCACGGTCGCGCGCTGGTGCTGGCGGTGGCCGCCGACCTGGCGGGCGACGGGCACGGGTCGCTGGGCGTGCGCGTCCGGCTCGTCAACACGGGCGGGCGCCGGTTCTACGCCTCGCTCGGCGCGGCGCCCGCCGGGCGGGTGCCGCCTGGCGAGCTCGTGTGCCTCTGGCCGAGCATCGCACGCCTGCTCGCTCAGTCGCGGCCTTCGCCGAGCGCGGGCGAGAGGTAGAGCAGCAACATCCGCTTCAGCTCCGCCGTGAGCTCGGCCGCACGGGCGGCGGGCGCGGCGGCGACCAGGGGCGTCACCGCCTTGACGGTCGCCAGGCACAGCGTCGCCACCGTGAGGCAGCGCTCGGGCGTCAGGCCCGGCGCACGGCGGGCCAGCAGGGCGGCGAAGCCTTCGGCGATGTGGCCGTGCAGGACGGCCGAGGCCGAGGTGAGGCGGTCGCCCGTGGCCGAGCCGTACAGCAGGGACCAGTAGGCGGGGCGGGTGCCCTTGAAGGCGACGATCTCGTCGACGACCTGGTCGACGAGGTCGGGCAGCGGGAGGTCGAGTGCGGGTCCGGCCAGGCGTTCCTCCCAGTGGCGGCGGCGGTCGTCGGTGAAGCGGGCGACCAGGCCGTCGAGGATCTCCTCCTTGTTGCGGAAGAACTGATACAGCGAGCCGGGCGACATCCCGGACCTGGCGGCGATCGCATTCGTGGTCGCCTCGGCGTAGCCGACCTCCGCGATGACCTCCTCGGCCGCGTCGAGGATCTCGGCCATGCGTCTGAGCCCTCGGGCCTGGCGGCGTACGGGGCGGGGTGTGTCGGACATGTCTCTCACCCGATTGACGAATACGAGCTTTTACTTGTAAAAAAGCTCTCGCAACGAAAACACGAGCAGTTTACCGAGTTTCGGGGGAGTCCCATGCCGGTTCAGCTCCACGCCCCTCCACCCGCCACCGCCGCGCCGCCCCGCCTGCGCCGCCTCGGCCACCTCCTGGTACGGCGCCGCCGCCTGGTCCTGACGATCGGCCTGCTGCTCACGCTGGGACTCGCCGTCCTGGCCTCGGGCACGGTCGGCGGGCTGTCGCTGGCCAGGTTCGAGGCGCCCGGCTCGGAGTCGGACCGGGCGGCGGCCGAACTCGCCGCCCGCTTCGGCACCGGCAGCGCCGACCTCGTCCTGCTGGTCACCGCCAGGTCGGGCACGGTCGACGACGCCGACGTGAGCGCCGCCGGGCTGGAGCTGACCCGAAGGCTGGCCGCCTACGAAGGGGTGGCCGAGGCCGCCTCCTACTGGAGCAGGGGCAGACCGGCCACCCTGCGCGCCGAGGACGGCGGCAAGGCGCTGATCCTGGCCCGCGTCCCCGGCGACGCCGACACCGTGCGCTCGCGGATCCTGCCCGCCCTGGTGCCCGAGTTCACCCGGGGCGACGCGGTCGTCTCGGTCAGGGCGGGAGGCGGCGAAGAGGTGTTCAGGCAGACGGTCCCGCAGGCCAGGCAGGACTTCGTCCGCGCCGAGATGATCATCTTCCCGCTGGTCTTCGTCCTGCTGTGGGCCTACTCGCGCCGGGTGCTCGGCGCCGTGCTGCCGCTGGTGATCGGCGTGTTCGCCATGGTGGTGACGCTCGCACTGCTGCGGGGCGTGCTGCTGTTCGCCGACGTCTCCACCTTCGCCCTGAACATCACCCTGGCCATGGGCCTCGCACTCGGCATCGACTACTCGCTGTTCGTCATCACCCGGTATCGGGAGGAACTGCGTAACGGCCGGGACCACCACGAGGCCGTGGCGCGCAGTGTCGAGTCGGCGGGCCGTACCGTGATCTTCAGTGGGCTGACCGTGGCCGCCTCGCTCGCGGTGCTGCTCGCGCTGCCGTTCGACTTCCTGCGCTCGTTCGCCTATGCCGGGATCGCGGTCGTGCTGGGAGGCGTCGCCGGTGCGGTGATCGTCCTGCCCGCGCTGCTCGGCGCGTTCGGGCGCGCGGTGGTGCCGCGCCGCGACACGGGGCCGGGCACGGGCGGGTTCTGGCACGCGATGGCCGGGCGTGTCATGCGCAGACCTGTCCTGTACGGCGGCGCGGCGACGCTGGTGCTGCTCCTGCTCGGCTCGCCGTTCCTCGGGGTCAGGTTCGGGGTGGCCGACGACCGGGTGCTGCCCGCATCGGCGCCCGCACGCCAAACGCAGGACGTCATCAGGGCCGAGTTCGCCGCCGAGGAGAGCGACGCCCTGCAGATCGTGTCCACCACGCCCGCCACCGGCGTCGCCGGGTACGCCGCCGCGCTGTCCAGGCTCGACGGCGTCGCCCAGGTCGACTCGGCCGCTGGCTCCTACCGGGCCGGAGCGCGCGTGGCCGGGGGCGAGGCCGCGCGGTTCGTCTCGGGCGAGAGCACGTGGCTGTCGGTCGTGCCCACCTCGGCGCAGACGGCGCACGACCCGGCCGAACTCGTCGGCAGGGTACGCGCGGCCCCCGCGCCCTTCGGCGTCCTGGTCGGCGGCTATCCGGCCGAACTCGCCGACTACCGCGCCTCGGTCGTGCAGCGGCTGCCGCTGCTCGTGCTGCTGATGTTCGCCGTCACGTTCGTCATCCTGTTCCTGCTGACCGGCAGTGTGCTGATCCCGCTCAAGGCGATCGTGCTGAACCTGCTCAGCCTGGCGGTCATGTTCGGCGTACTCGTCCGGGTCTACCAGGAGGGCCACCTGTCCGGCCTGCTCGGCTTCACCGCCACCGGCAGCATCGACCCGAGCATCCCCATCCTCATGTTCTGCATCGCCTACGGGCTCTCGATGGACTACGAGGTGTTCCTCATCTCCAGGATCAAGGAGGAGTACGACCGCACCGGCGACACCGCCACCGCCGTCGCCACCGGGCTGCGGGCCGCCGCGCCGCTCATCACGACGGCCGGGGCCGTCCTGGCGCTGTCCTTCGCCGTGTACGCCACGGCCGGGGTGGTGTTCGTGCAGATGCTCGGCGTGGGGATGGCGGTGGCGATCCTCGTCGACGCGACCGTCATCCGGGCGATCCTCCTCCCGGCGGCGATGCGGCTGGCCGGGCCCGCCAACTGGTGGGCGCCCGCGCTCCTGCGCCGCCTGCACGCCCGCATCGGGGCCGCGGGCTGGTCGTAGGTCATCGGGGGGTGCGCACCGCGGCGGCGATCTGCTCGACCAGCCTGTCGTAGGCGCCCTGGTCCACGCCACGGAAGTCGGCGCAGGAGCGGGCCCCGGCGAAGGGGGGCAGCTCGGTGTCCTGGGTCAGGACCGGGATGAAGCGGCTGCCCGTCTCGATGGCGCGTTTCATCATGACGGCGTACTCGTTGCGCACCCAGTCGCTGGCGGCCGAGGCCGGGCTGAAGACCAGGATGCCCGCCGTACCGGCCCGGATGGCCTCCTCGATCCTGACGACGAGCAGGTCGCCGTGGCGGACGAACTCCTCGTCGTAGGCCACCCGCACGCCGTTGGCCCGCAGCCGCCCGGCGAAGGCGCGCACCCAGTCGCGGTCGTCGCGGGCGTAGGAGATGAACACGTCGTAGCCGGCGGGCGTCGCCGGCCCGGCCGCCGGGGGCGGGGCGGCGGCGCGGCCCGGCGGCAGCCGCCTGCGCAGCGGGATCCAGGCGAACCAGGCGGCGGCCACGCCCGCCACGGTGCCGATCGCGGTGAGGGCCAGCCCGACCAGGTCCATACCTGGAGGCTAGGCGCTGACGACGCCCCGCGGCCCCTACTCGCAGAAGACGCGTACCTGGCCGTCGGGGCCGTCGACCTCGACGGCCAGCTCGTCGAGGTGCTCCACCAGCGACTCCAGCTGGTCGGGCCTGAGCTGGGCCAGGTCGATCGGCACTCCGGCCTTGCTCAGCGCCGCATTGGCCTTGCCCAGGGCCTGGGGCGGGATGAGCGCGGCCAGGCGCACCCCGGCGCGCAGCAGTTGGAGCGGCACGCGGACGTTGATCCGGCCCGACTCCTCCTCCTCGACGAACTCCACCTGCACCCGTAAGTACTTCGCCCTGCCCTTGATCCGTGTCTCCGGTGCCGCCGCCGAAGGCCGGTCGCGTTCGAGCGCCGTGATGAGCCGTTCCGCCTCGTCCGCGGTGATCTTGCCTTCGGCCAGCAGACCGAGGATGTCCCTGCGCTGTTCGCTCATCGCGACCTCTCCTGGGTACGGGTACGGCCCTGCGCACGGTCGGCGGCCTACGGCGTCATGGGCGCGCCTCCAGCTCCGCCAGCGCCTGCGTCGCCGTGATCTCCCCCCGGCGCAGCCGGTCCACCACGTCGGCGCCGGTCGGGGCCGGGTCGGTCTCGACGAACTCCAGGCTCCTGGTGATCCGGTTCAGCCGGGATTTGATCGTCGGGTAGCTCACCCCGAAGATCCGCTCCATCTCCTTGATCGAACCGTGGCACCGGACGAACGCCGTCACGAACACCTGGTCCTCGACATTCAGATGGGCCAGCTGCGGCGGCTCGAACTCGCCCTCGATCGCGACCCCGTTGCCGGCCAGCCTGACCCGCTCGACGACGAACGGCCTGCCCTGGGTCAGATGCGTGAGCTCCTGCCAGTCCAGCGCGCCCGCCATCGGCCTCACGCCTGCCATCGGGCCTCGATCCGGCCGTGCCTCATGCGTCCGGCCAGGCGGACGCGCAGCCCCGGCGGCACGCCGCCGCGGTCGCGGCCGATCTCCAGCTCGCCGTGCCGTACCGACAGCTCGTTGGCGTCCAGGACCATGCCGGGGGCCAGGAGCAGCTCCACCTTGCCGCCGCTCACCCGCATGTCGACGACCAGCTCGGGAGCGCCCGCCACGGCGTCGGTCAGGTCGAGGAGCACGTCGCACCAGCCGGTGTTCAGCACCAGGCGCTTCGGCAGCGCCCAACGGCCGTCACGGCGCACGATGCCGTGGCGTTCCTTGATGGTGAGCAGCTCGGGGGCGGGCTCGGCCGTCGGCAGCACGCCCAGGTCGCCGACCAGCGGCGCCAGCGCGTCCATCGTGCGGGCGGCCAGCGCCGCCTCGATCCGCTCGTCGAACTCCACCGGGTCCAGCCGCCCGTCGATCACGGCCGCGCGCAGCAGGTCGACGACCCGCTCGCGCTCGGCGTCCGACGCTCGCAGGCTGGGTGGGGTGGGCGGCGACGTCGACATGCGGACTCCTCCTGGAACAGGCCTTGACGTGAACGTATGTTGATTTTATTAACAGGTCAATAACACAGTCTTCATTTTCTTCATCGACCCTTCAACAATCACACGCCAGGCGAACAGCAGAGGGATGCGGCGGCCCGACCTCACAGGCGGGCGATCCACTCCGCGCCCGTGAGGACGTCGACGCCTCTGGCCGGGAAGACCCGGCCGACCAGGAAGTCGTGCACGTCGGGCTCCCCGTCGGCGCAGCCGTCCGACAGCACGGTGAGGTGGTAGTCGCGGTCGGCGGCGTCGTAGAGGGTGGCGGCGACCATCGCGCTGGTCGCGACGCCGGTCAGGACGAGGGAGTCGACGCCCTGGGCGCGCAGGAGCCGGTCGAGGTCGGTGCCGGCGAACGCGCTCGCCCGGCGCTTGACGACGACGTCCTCGCCGGGCAGGGGCCGGATGCGCGGGGCCACCAGCGTCCGGGGGGAATCCTCGTGGAACAGCGTTCCGGCCTCGTGCAGGCCTCTGATCATCGTATTGCCCGCTCCCACGTCGGCGCCGGAGGAGCGCAGGCCGAACCGGATGAAGATCACCGGGAGGGCCGCCGCCCTGGCCGCCGCGATCGCCTGCTCCACGACGGGGAGCACACCCTCGGCGAAGGAGTAGGAGTCCACGATGCCCGCCTGGAGGTCGCCGACGATGAGTGCGGTGGTGGTCATACCTGTCCTTGTCTGTACGTCTGCGGCGTGCGCCCCGTCGGCCGCCGGTCCGCAGCGACCCTACTGCCGTGCCGCACGCGCATGATCCACCGCCCCTCGGCGCAGCCCCCGAGCACCGCGAGCACCACGACCACGCAGCCGAGCGACGCCCGCCGCTCCTCCTCCCGTCTGGCCCGCAGCCCGCCGCCCGTCGTCGCGCCGGCCGTACGCGCCAGGGCGTCCAGGTCGGCGGCGAGCCGCTCCGCGTCGGCGTCCGGCCGGGCACGCACCCAGACGGCGTACGGTGCGAAGGCGTCGGTGAGCGACTCCAGCGTCGCCGGGGCGACCACGCCCGCGCGACCCCATCCGGCGCCCACGACGACCCGCAGGGCGAGCAGCCGATGGCCGACGCCCACCGTGACCTGGTCGCCGGTCCTGAGAGCCGCCTCCGGCCCGAAGGCGCCCGCGTCGATGCCGATCCAGCCGGGCCCGACCCGGGCGAACGCCCCCGCGTCGCGGGCCACCTCGTCGGCGGCGGGCGCCGCGACGACCGGGAGCGGCCCGCCGAGCCAGGACGCCCGCGCCACGACGCCGTCCACCGCGACGGCCGCCGCCACGCCGCCCGTGCGGCGTACCCGGTCGAGCAGGTCGCGGGTGAGCGGCCCGGCGGTCGCGGTGAGCGTGACGTCGAGCGGGTGGCGCCTGCCGCCCTCCTCCGCGAGCGCCGTGCGCACGGCGGACGTACCGGCCAGGACGCCGCCCGTGAGCAGGACGGCCGCCAGCAGGGAGGCGACGGCGTCACGTGGTGTGGTCACGGGCGCATCCTCGGATCCCGGGTGGGGTCGGCGTACCTGGGCGGGCAGCCGTGGCCGACGGCCTGGGGGCGCAGCTCGTAGTGCCAGGGCTCGTTGTCGTAGATCTGGCACAGCCCGTAGCCGGCGCCGTGCCTGGCCAGCCACTTGGCGGCACGCGGCGGCCCGATGTCGACCGCTTCGCCCGACACGTGCAGGGAGGCGCTGGGGCTGGCCACCCAGCGGGCGGCCTCCTCCTCCGAGCCGTAGGTGGCGATCGCCTCGCGGCGCAACTGGTTCTGGTACGGCGGGGAGCGCCAGCCGCTGTTGACGACGAACTCCACACCGTCGTCCGCGGCGTCCGTCGCGGCCTTGCGCAGGGCGCCGAGCAGGGCGGGGTCGAGGTTGGCCACGCCCGGGATCTCGTCGTCGAACACCGTCACGCCGTCGGGCACCGCGCCGTCCGCCACGCCGAGCGCACGCGGCGGGTCGTGCGGCACACTCCGCTCGTGCACCTCGCTCGCCGGCCGCCCCGACTCGCCGCCGACCGGCCCCGCGTCCGGTCCGTCACGCAGGGTCCCGGCGATCGAGGCGGCCAGGCCTGCCACCACGGCGCCGACGACCACGACGGCGGCGGCGACCTGGGCCGGTCGCATGCGGCGTGCTGGTGTTCGTACGGGTTGGCTGTAGCTCATACCCGTAGTCAAGGCAGGACGGTGTTGCCGGTCCGTATGCGCTTTTCGATACGCGGGCGATATAAGGCCCCGCACGGCGTCCGGGCGGCGGGCGCCGTACCGGTCCCGGCCGCCACGGACCGACCGTCACACGGGTCTGCGGGTGAGCTGCGGACGGGTACGGGTGATCAGGGCGACCGCCGTCGCGAGCAGGGGCAGCCCCACGACCACGGTGAGCACGAACGGCCACGGCACCGCGAGCGTGGTGGGATCGCCCGCGCCGTACGTCGTCATCGGCCTGCTCAGCGCCACGCCCGCCACCGTGCCCGCGGCCAGCCCCACCAAGGTGCCGAGTCCCGAGATGTAGAGCGCCTGACCGGCCACGACCATGCGCAGCACACCGGGCGGCGCGCCGACGGCCAGCATGGTCAGCCGGTCAGGGAGCATGTCGGCCGCGGCCAGGCGGGTGGCGATCAGGGTGCCTCCCACGACGAGGATCAGCGCGCCGACGACCCAGCCCCGGGTGTCGGGCGGGTAGATGTGGCGGTACCCGTCCTCACCGGCGATCGTCACCTTGGACGTCACCTTGGACAGCGCCTCCGGCAGCTTGGAGTCGAGCGACAGCCGGTGCATGGCGTAGAGCTGGCGTTCCACGGTCGAGAACCCGGACCGCTCGACCAGGGCCCTCGGCAGCACGGCGCCGCCCTGGTGCTCGTCGGCGGGCACCGCCACCACGGCGGGCACCTCGAACCTGCGCGCCGGACCCGACGTGGAGCTCGCCCGCAGCGCCAGCCTGCCGTCGCGCACCGCGCCGGGGTCGAACACCACGGCCTTGCCGCTCGCCAGCGCCTGGGCCGCCTTCGGGTCCGCACGCCCTTGCAACATCGTGAGCAGGGCCTGGTCGCCGACGGCCACGGTGCGGCGGGTGCGGGTGCCGTTCCAGCGCACGGTGTAGCGCAGGGCGTAGCGGCTGCCCTTGGCGTCCCTGGCCAGGTAGCCCGCGGCCAGCGGCACGCCGGGCAGGCCGCGTACGGCCTCGGCGCGCAGCCTGCTCCAGGCGGCGTCGGTGATGTTGCCCGCCCAGATGGCCAGCATGCCGGTCGGCCTGGCCGAGGTGTAGGCCTCACGCCGGTCCACGTACTCGCTGTGGGCGCCGATGCCCAGCGCCACGACCGTGGCCGTGACCGCCATGACCGCGGCCACGGCGCTCACCGTACGGGAGCGGTGGCGCACCGCGTCGCGCACGGACACGCGCAACGGCAGCCTCAGCCGCGTGGCGAGCGGCGCGGTGCGGCCCACCAGCCACGGCATCAGCGCCACCAGCCCGATGACGACCAGCAGGGCCGAGGCCCACACCCAGACCGGCTCGCTCTGCCGCCGCGCCACCACGGTCGCCCCCAGCCCCGCCAGCACCAGCGCGGCTCCCACCAGCGGCCACCCGGGCCGGTCGGCCGCGGTCGGCGTACGACCGGCGAGCACGGCGGCGGTGTCCTGCCTGGCGGCCTGCACGGCGGGGACGAGCGCCGCGACGACCCCGGCGAGCAGGCCCAGCGCGGCCACGCCCAGCACCGGCGCCCACGGCACGTCCGGCGGCCCGATCGCCCCGCCCCAGCGGGCGGCGACCCAGGCGCCCAGCACGCCCGCCCCGATGCCCAGCGCCGTCCCCGTGACCGTGGCCGCCCCTCCGAGCACGAAGCCGTCGGCGAGCACGATCGCGCGCAGGTGGCCGTGTGACCCGCCCTGCGCCGCGATCTCGGCCAGTTCCCTGCGCCGCCTCCTGAGCCCGACCGCGAAGGCGGGCCCGGCCATCAGGACGGTCACCATCACCACCAGGACCGCCATGGCGCCGAGCCCGACCATCTGCTGGACCTCCAGAGCGGCGATGTTGAACAGGTTGCGCGTCGGGAGCGCGGCGCGGGAGACGACGAACAGGCCCTGCGCGTTCAGGTGGGCCACCTGACTCCAGGCCACCGGCTTCGCGGTGTCGGCGAGCCAGCCGAGACTGTGCTGCTCCGGGCTCCAGAGGCCCTCCTTGATCGTCAGCGGCAGGTCCGGCCCGGTGACCTCCAGGAGCGAGGGGAAGTTCGGGTGCTCGACGACGCCCACCACGGCCAGCGGGGCCGCGCCGGGCAGCCGCAGCGTCTCGCCGGGCCGCAGGCCGAGCGCGGGCGTCACCGCGACCTCACCTGACCCCGGGAGCCTGCCTTCGCTCAGCGTCCGCATCCCACCGGTCAGGGGGTCGCGCAGATCGGTCCGCACGGTCGTGATCTGCCGACCGCCCAGTGCGGTCGTCGCGGCGTCGTAGGGGATCACCCGTGTGCCCGGCCCGAGCAGCGCCGCCACCGCGGCCGCCGACGGGGAGGTCCTTGCCGCCTCGCCGTTCCCGCTCGTGGTCCAGCCCCCTCCGTCCTGCGTCTGCATCAGCCGCTGCTCGCCCTCGGGGACGTGCGTGAGCCGGACGTCGGCCGTGCCCAGGATGACCCCCACCGCGTCGCGCGGGTCGAGCCTGGAGGTCTCGATGTAGGTGAAGAGCCCCGTGATGACCAGGACGGGCAGCCCGATCATCGCCATGATGAGCGCGCTTCGCCCCCGCGACCGCCAGGCATTGCGGCGGGCGAGACGCAGGGTGACCGGTAAGACGCTCATCGAGCCATCACCGCGGCCACCTGGTCTGGTCGCACAGACGTCATTTCTTCCCCCTTGAGAACGGCCGGAGTGCATACTAAGTATGCATACTCAGTATGTCCCCCTCAAGGAATTCCCCTTTTTGCCTGACAAGATGGGCGCGTGGTGACGGGCCGTGACATACGTGAGGCGGGATATCTGCTGCTCGGGCTGCTGACCGGGCCGCTCTGGCCGGCCTGCGTGGCCGGCCTGTATCTGGCGGGGTTCGCCTCGCGGTTCGCGCCAGTCGGCCTGCTGCTCGCCCTGGTCGCACATCTGTCGCTGCGGCCGATCGGGCGGCTGGAGCGGCATCTCGCCCGCGCCCTGCTCGGTCAGGACGTGCCCGCCCCGCCGCCGGTCGGCCATGTGCGCGCGGCGGGGGCCCGGCTGCCCCGGGCCGCCGACCTGTGGCGCCGGACGCTCGCGACGGTGCGCGATCGCCACAGCCTGCGGGTGCTGGGCTGGATCCTCGTGCGTTCGGTCGCCGGGCCGCTCGGCGCGCTCGTCGTCGTGGCCTGCGCGGCCTCGCCCCTGCTGCTCGTCGCCCCGCTCCTGCCGCTCGTCGGCGTCCTCGCGCCGCAGTGGTGGCTGCCGCTCGGGCCGGTGCTGTTCCTCGTGGTGGCGCCGACCGCGCGTACGGCCGTGCGCGGGGCCGCGCAGTGGCAGCGGAGGCTGGCCGTACGGCTGCTCGGGCCGGGCCGGAAGGAGGTCGAGGCGGCGGTGCTGGCGCGGGCGGTGCGGGCCGAGGAGCAGGTACGGATCGACCAGGAGCTGCACGACAGCATCGGGCACCTGCTGTCGATGATCGTGGTCCAGGCGGGCGCTGGAGCCCACGTCTTCGACACCGACCCGGGCTTCGCCAGGCACGCGCTCGACACGATCCAGGAACGGGGCCGCGCCGCGCTGGGCGAGCTGGACCGGATCATCGCCGGCTTCCGCGAGGACGGGCTCGCCCCCTTGCCCGGCCTCGCCGACCTGCCGGTGCTGCTGCGGGAGGCGGCCGACGCGGGCATGCGCGTGCGCACGCGGATCCACCTCGGCCCGTTGCCCGCCGTGCTCGCCCGGGGTGTGCACCGGGTGCTGCAGGAAGCGCTCACCAACGCCGCCAAGCACGCGCCCGGCCGGGTCGTCGACGTCGACCTGGTCTGCGGTGACGACGTCGTGGCCCTGTCGGTGGTCAACCCGCTCCCCCGTACCGCCGTCGCGCCCGGCCGGGGCGGCGGGCACGGGCTGGCCTCCATCCGCGACCGGGTCGCCCTGCTCGGCGGACAGGCCACGGTGGGGACGACCACGACGGGCGGCTTCGCCGTACGGGCGGTGCTGCCGCTGGGGGTCGCGCTGCCCGGCCGGGCCCGCGCCGGATGCCGCCTCGATCCGGACTGCGACTGCCTGGGCTGCGCGCTGCGCCGTACGGTGGCCGGATGAGGATCGCGATCGTCGACGACGACCCCCTGGTACGGCTGGGCCTGCGCGTGGTGCTGGCGGCCGAGCCCGGATGGGAGGTCGTCGGCGAGGCGGGCGACGGGGCCGAGGCGGTGGCGCTCGCCACCCGGGCACGGCCCGACCTGCTGCTCATGGACGTGCGGATGCCGGGCATGGACGGCCTGGAGGCGACCAGGCGCATCACCGGCGCGGGCGGCGGCGTGCGGGTGCTCGTGCTGACGACGTTCGAGGTCGACGACTACGTCTATCAGGCGCTGCGCGCGGGGGCCTGCGTGTTCGTCCTCAAGCGCACGCCTCCGCCCCAGCTCGTCGAGGCCGTGCGGGTGGTGGGCGCGGGCGAGTCGCTGCTGTTCCCGGCCTCGGTGCGCGGCCTCGTCGAACGCTTCACCCCGTGCACGGGCGCGACGCTTCCCGGCCTGTCCGAGCGCGAGCAGGATGTGCTGCGACTGCTGGCCAGGGGGCTGTCGAACGCGGAGATCGCGGGCGAGTTGTTCCTCTCGCTGCAGACGGTCAAGTCCTACGTGGCGACCGTGCTGGCCAAGCTGGGTGTGCGCGATCGCACCCAGGCCGTGATCGCCGCCTACGAGAGCGGCTTCGTCGTGCCCGGCTCGTGAGCGACCCCTCCGGGGAGGGGGGCGCTCCCCTCTCAGGAGGGTGGGCGGGCGGCGGCCTTCCTTCTAGCGTCGGTGGCCCGGCCCTCCTGCGTCGGTGGCCCGGCCATCCTGAAAGGCAGACCGATCCCCGTGAACCCGCCCCGCCCCGTCCTGCTCTCCACCTTGTGGATCTTCGTCGTGCTGAACTACCTCTACTGCGACGTGCTCGGCCACATGGACGCCGCCGTCCTGACCGAACTGCTGTCGGGCGAGGCGGGCGGCCTGCGACTCACCCAGGGCTTCCTGCTCGGCGCCGGGGTGCTCATGGAGATCCCGATCGCCATGGTCGTGCTGTCACGCGTGCTGGCCCACCGGGCCAACCGCTGGGCCAACCTCGCGGCGGCCCTGCTGATGACCGTCGTGCAGGCGGCCTCGCTGACGGCCGGACCGGTGACCATGTACTACGCGTTCTACAGCGCCGTCGAGATCGGCTGCACACTCGTCGTGCTCGGCCTCGCCTGGACCTGGCGGCCCGTCCCCGCCGAGGCCGCGGTGTAGGGCCGGTCAGGGCAGGATCTCGACGTACCCGTCGCCGCCGTGCACGCGGATGCGCTGGCCGTCGCGGATCAGCCGGGTGGCGTCCACGACGCTGACGACCGCCGGGAGGCCGTACTCCCTCGCGATCACCGCCCCGTGTGTCATCAGGCCGCCGACCTCGGTCACCAGGCCCGCGACGGCGACGAACAGCGGCGTCCAGCTCGGGTCCGTGTGCACGGTGACCAGGATGTCGCCGGGTTCGAGGTCGGCCCGCGCCAGGTCCAGGACGACACGGGCCCGGCCCTCGACGGTCCCGGCCGAGACCGGCAGACCGGCCAGGGCGCCGGGCGGCACGTCCTCGCGCCGGTAGGAGCCGGTCAGGGCCTCGCCGTCCGAGGTGAGCACCCGGGGCGGGGTGAGCACGCGGTAGGCGTCGAACGCCTCCTTGCGCTCGGCGATCAGCGCCTGGTCCACCCGGTTGGCGCGTGCGACGTCGTGGAACTCCTCGAAGGTGAGGAAGAAGACGTCCTGCGCGTCGGCGAGCACCCCGGCCCGGGCCAGGCGCTCGGCCTCACCCGTCAGGGCCTGCTTGTAGACGAGATAGCGGCTGATGATGCCGTACTTCGGGTACTCGCGGTAGCCGACGAAGGTACGGACCCGGTCGATCATCCGCTCGGTCTCCCGCGCCTTCGACTCGCCGTCCGGCAGCCTCCGCAGGCGGGCCAGCACCTCCCGGGCCTTGTCCTCGGCCTGTCGCCTGCCCTGCTCGAAGCGGCGTGCGGCGGCGCCCGGCTCGAAGTTCCTGACGTTGTCGAGGATCGCGGGCACGAGGGTGGCCGGGCGCTCGCTCCAGCGTGGCCTGGTGATGTCGATCTCGCCGACGCAGCGCATGCCGTACCTGTCGAGGTAGGTCTCGATCGCCCGCAGGGCCTCGGCGCCGCCGTCGAGGCCGGGCAGCTCGCGCAGGAAGTCGTCGTCGTCGCGCACGCCCTGGAGGAAGGCCGCCACCTCGGGGTGGGGGCGGATCGCGTCGGCGACGTCCAGCAGGTCGAGGCCCATCTCGGAGGTGATGTTGCCCGGGGCCGAAAGGGTGAGGGTGTCGGCGGCGTTCTTCTCGCCCAGCCACTCCGCCAGCCGGTCGTTGAGCCACCAGGTGGCCTCCATGCCCGCCATGATCGCCTGCATGCTCAGGCGGTCGCCCAGGACACGCTTGTGCTCCTGGAAGGCCTCCAGCAGGAAGTCGAACAGCTCGGGCCCGTGCCTGCCCGCGATGTCGCGGCGCAGGGCGGCGACGGAGTCCTCGCTGCGTCCGACCAGCTCCTCCACGACGGCCGGGTCGGTGGGGATCGGCGCGGGCGGGCCCGCGCCGGGCGGCACGGCGGCGGGTACGGGCTCGGCCGGCGGCGCGATGAAGCCGTCACGCGCCAGCACGGTCTCCAGCGCGTCCCTGGTCAGCGGGTCGGACCTGCCCACGAGCTCCAGGAAGGCGGCCCGGCCCGCGGGCGTGTCCAGGTGCCGGGTGGAGTCGACGAACAGCCTGCCACCGGCCTCCAGCATCGGCGCCATGGCCGTGTGCTGCCACATCGACAGGCCCAGCGGCCTCATCGCGTCGGTCATCATCTGCTGGTGCCCGACCGACAGGAACACGTGGTTGCCGTCGTCGCCCGTGCGCGGCACGGGGAACAGCGTGGTGATCGGACGGCTCTGCACGATCAGGAGGTCGTCGCCCGCCAGGCACCATTCGATGTCCTGCGGCCTGCCGAAGTACGCCTCGATCCGCCGTCCGAGCCCGGCCAGCCGTACGGCCTGCTCGTCCGTCAGGGCCGGGCGCCGCTGGTCGTCGGCGTCGATCGGCCGCTCGCGGGTGCCGCCGCCGGGCACGGCGACGATCGCACGGTGCTTGGCGGCGATCGCGCGCTCGGTGACGCGGCCGTCGCGCACCCTGAACACGTCCGGGTTCACCAGGCCGGAGACCAGGGCCTCGCCGAGGCCGAACCCGGCGTCCACGGTGACGACCTTCCTGTCGCCGGTCACGGGATCGGCCGTGAACAGGATGCCCGAGGCGTCGGGTCGCACCATCCGCTGGACGACGACGGCCATGTGGACCGCGCGGTGGTCGATGCCGCCGCGCAGCCGGTAGGTCACGGCCCGCTCGGTGAACAGCGACGCCCAGCACCGGCTGACGTGCCTGAGGATCTCATCGGGGCCCACGACGTTCAGATAGGTGTCCTGCTGACCGGCGAACGAGGCCGTCGGCAGGTCCTCGGCCGTCGCGCTTGAGCGCACCGCGTAGGCGGCCCGCTCGTCGCCGAGCCCGGCGAGCGCCCCGGTGATCGCCGCCGCCAGGTCGCCCGGGATCGCGATCGCCTCGACGCTCGCGCGGATCCGCGCGCCGAGGGCGCCGATGGCCGCCCGGTCGTCGGGGTCCAGGCGCGCGAGCCGGTCGAGCCGATCTTCCAGCGCGGGCGCCACGACCCGCCGGAAGGCCGCCGTCGTCACGGCGAACCCGGCGGGGACCTCGACGCCCTCGATCCGCGACAGCGCCCCCAGGTGCGCGGCCTTGCCGCCCACGCTCGCCACCTGTGTCTCGTCGACCTGTCGAAGGTCGATCACATTCTGCTCGTCTCCCGGCAGCACACCCACGTCCTACCCCCATGTGCTCGGCGGTGTTGCGTACGGCCGCCGATTCTGCGGCACACCCCGGGTCTTGCCGCAAGCCCCCATGGCCGCTATACGTTAGAAAGGGCAAGAAGAGAGATCTTCTTGCCCTTTCCACATGCGCCGCCGTGCGGGCGGGTCAGCGCTTGCGCGCCACCGCGCCGTGCGCGTCGATCGGCTTGTCGCTGGTGTCGTTGCGCCAGTGCGTGATGGGGCTCAGGCCCGGCTCGACCATGTCGAGCCCGTCGAAGATGCCGGTGAGCTCCTCGATCGAACGCAGGTAGTACGGCACCGCGCCGCTCTCCTGCAGCTGGTCGGCACCGTCGCTGACGGCCTGGCCGGTGTTGGTGCCGTCCCACAGCACCAGGTAGCTGCCCGGCGGCACGGCGCTCATCACACGCGACACGATCGAGCGCATCTCCTCCAGGTCGGCGATGTAGCCGAGCACGCCCATGAACATGACCGCGATCGGCCGGGTGAAGTCCAGCACGTTCGCGGCGTCGTCGAGGATCTGGTCGGGGTCGTGGTAGTCGCCGTCCACATAGGTGGTCACGCCTTCGGGCGTGGTGTTGCGCAGCAGGGCGCGGGCGTGCACGAGCACCAGGGGGTCGTTGTCGACGTACACGATGCGCGACCGGGGCGCCAGGCCCTGGGCGATCTCGTGGGTGTTCTGCATCGTGGGCAGGCCGGTGCCGATGTCGAGGAACTGGTCGATGCCCGCCTCGCCCGCCAGGTAGTGCACGGCGCGCTGCAGGAACAGCCTGGACTGCGCGGCCATCGTCACGATCTCTGGATACACCTGGGCGACCGCGTCACCTGCCACGCGGTCGGCCTCGAAGTTGTCCTTGCCGCCCATCCAGTAGTTCCACATCCTGGCGGCGTGCGGCACATCGGGTTTGATCTTGGCGGCGAGATCCCGGCGCGGGTTTTCGTCATCGACGGACATGTACTGACTCCTGGGGACGAGGAGCGTGGTGGATACGAAGATCGTAGCGCTTGCTTGGAAGCTTCCATACCGTGTTGCCGAGCCGAAAACCCCGTCAAAACCGCCCATGCGGACCGTACGGCGGCAGCGCCCTGTGCACCATTCGGACCGATAACGACCTCGGCGCCCGCCAGACGTGACGCTTGTCCAGCGGCCAGGCATAGGTCAGAGCGCCCTCGTGGATACAATCCAGCAGGCCCGGAGCGTCGAGCTCGGCGGCCGACCACGCGTAGAGCCGCTCCAGCCTCGGGGTGATCACGCCGTAGTCCAGCAGCCGCCCGAACCCGTGCTCGGCCCGCAGGAAGAAGCCGACGCCCGCCCGCAACGGGTACTCGTCGGGCAGCACGCGCGACAGATGCAGGAACAGACCGGTCATCCCGAGCCTCGGATCGCCGAGCAGCGGGGCGAGCGGGCGCAGCCATCCCAGCGAGATCCGGGGAGCCGCGACGAGCGCATGCGCGTACAGCACGCGGCACAGCACGACGTTCATGAAGAAGCGCTCGGCCTCGTTCTCCGCATCGGCCAGGTCGCGGTGCTCGAGGAAGGCGGCGACCACACTGCCGTTGTGCGCCCGGTACCAGGACACGGCGCTCGGGCGGCGGGCGAACGCCAGCCAGGACGCGGCCGTGCGCGAGGAGGCCGGGCCGGGCAGACCGGCGCTCAGCGCGACCGCCTCACAGCCGTCGCGCAGGATACGCTCGTTCACCGCACGCCACCACGGACTGCCTGACACCGGGTCCAGCAGTCCGCGCCGCACCTGCCAGCGCATGAACGACATCGCCGCCCGGCGGAACGGCAGATGCCGTGGCGCCCTGCCGAACGGGCCGCCGTAGCATCGCCGCATGAGGGCGATCCTGGCCGCCGGGTCGTCACGCACCGAGGCGATCCTGCGTTCCGCCCACGCGGCAGCCGTACCGTCGGGCGTCATGGGGTCATGATCGCACTGGCCCGAGTGGTCATGCGACGGCGAACTCCAGGGTCCGGCCCGCCAGGTCGGCCAGGAAGCCGTCGCGGTCGAAGGCGGCGGCGTCGGCCGGTACGCCGGGCGGAGGGCTGTGCATGAAGCTGAAGTGGCCGGCGCCCGGCACCACGCGTACCTCGACGTCGGCCGCCGGTGCGCTCTTGAGGTGCAGGGCCTGTTCCACGGGCGTGACCACGTCCTGGCCGCCCGCGAACACCAGCGCGGGCGCCGTCACCGCGTCCAGGGCGCCCGGCGCCGCGAACCACCCGGCGGCGGGCGCGTACAGGACCAGCCGCCGCACCCGCGGCTCACGCGCCACCTGCAGCGGGCCGTCCGGCCACCACGGCGTCGCACCGGCCAGGCACAGCGCCGCCCAGCCGCCGATCGAATGTCCCACCGCCACGACATCGGCGTACGGCGAGGCCCGGCGGCCGAGCGCCTCGACCAGGCCCAGCGGACGGGCGAGCAGGTCGGCGGCGGCCGGACTGCGCCCGTCGAACGGCGCGAAGCGTGGTGCGACGACCTGGCACCCGTGGTCGGCCAGGTGCTCGAGCAGGGGCAGGTAGCGCTCCGGGTCGCCACCCGCTCCGGCGGCGAAGAGCACGACGCGGTCCTGCCGTACGGGGCCGAGCGTCAACGCGTCCATCTCGCTCCTTGAACAGGTGGGCCCGGCCCCGGACGACGGCCAGGAGACCGACGCGTCCGTCTCGCTCCTTGGACAGGCCGGGGCGGCCAGCGTAGCGGGGGGTATTGCACCGTCGTATGGAAAGCTGGGACCTCCCGGCGCGCGTCCGGCGGTGGAGATTGGTAGCAGTCACTCCCTCGGGGCTGCTGAGAGGACCGGCCGCTGTGAAACGCGCATTCGGATCGGCTGTCATCGTGCTGGCGATCATGTCGTCGGCGCTCGCCGCGGTGCCCGCCTCGGCCGCACCGCCTCCCACGCCCGCGGCCTCCGCGCTCGCCTCGGCCCAGGCCGCGCTGACCGAACACGCCGAGCGGCTGCACACGGCCGACGGCGACGCCTACGCCCTGGCGAGCAGCGTCACCGGGCCGCAGGGCGTGCGCTACCTGGCCTACCGGCGCACGCATGCCGGGCTGCCGGTCCACGGCGGCGAGGTCGTCGTGGCCACCGACCAGGCCGGGCGCGTCGTCCACGAGGTCACGACCGGGCAGCGCGCGCCGATCTCGATCGGCGTCGAGCCGGTGGTGAGCGCCCGTGACGCGCTGGCCTCGGCGAAGGCCGAACTCGGCGCGGTCGAATCGGCCACCGCGCCGCAGGCCGTCGTGCACGTGAGCACCGGCGTGCCCAGGCTGGCCTGGGAGGTGCTGGTCGGCGGCCGGGCGAAGGCGGGCGGGCCGAGCCGCCTGCGTGTCTTCGTCGACGCCGTGACCGGTTCGATCTTCGACAGGGTGGAGGAGGTACGCCATCTCGAGGTCGAGGCCGACAGCAACCACAACGGCCGGGTGAAGATCGAGGTGACGCCCACCGCCGACGGGTACACCCTGGTCGACCCGACCCGTCCCGGCCTGCGATGCGGCGGCCCCGACGGCGTCCCCCTGACCTTCCCCCCGGCCTCCACCCACCACACCGCCTGCGTGGACGTGTTCTACGCGGTCCAGAAGCAGTGGGACATGATGCGCACGTGGCTCGGCCGCAGCGGCATCGACGGCCAGGGCCGCGCCTACCCCGCACGGGTTGGCCTCGACACCACCGCCTCGTACTGGAACGGCTCCTACGCCGCGTTCGGCCGCCAGGCCTCCGCCCTGTCCCTGCCCCTGACCGCGATGGACGTGGTCGCACACGAGTACGGCCACGCCGTCTTCCAGACGACTCCCGGCGGCACCGGCAGCGGCAACGAGGCGGGCGCCCTGAACGAGTCGACCGGCGACGTCTTCGGCGCGCTGACCGAGCACTACGCCGACAACGCCTACGACCGGCCCGACTACGAGGTCGGCGAGATGGTCGCGCCCACCGGGCAGGGACCGCTGCGCTACATGTACCACCCTTCGCGGCTCGGCCATCCGAACTGCTACAGCTCGGCCATACCCGGCACGGAGGTCCACGCGGGCGCCGGGGTGCAGAACCACTGGTTCTACCTGCTGGCCGAGGGAAGCGCGCCCGGCGGCGGCCGACCGGCGAGCCCCACCTGCGACGGCAGCACCCTGACCGGCATCGGCATCCAGAAGGCCGGGCAGATCTTCATGGCCGGGCTGAACACGAAGACCTCCCCGTGGAACCACGCCAAGGCCCGTTCGGCGACCGTACGGGCGGCCGGCTACCTCTTCCCGCAGGACTGCACGATCACGCGACGCGTCCAGGCGGCCTGGTCGGCGGTGAACGTGCCGATGCAGCCCGGCGAGCCGATCTGCGAGCCGTCGGCGTTCTCGCTGCGGCTGCGTCCGGTCGCGGGCAGCGCGCAGGCCGGGCAGTCGCTCACCACGACCGTCGAGACCGCGACCCTCGGGCCGGTCCCCGAGGACATCGTGCTGCGCGCCTCGGGCCTGCCCGCAGGCGTGACGGCCTCCTTCAGCCCTCCGACCGTCCGCACCGGCGCGTCCTCCACCCTGACCATCGCCCTCTCCCCCGCCGCCGCACCCGGCGTCCACACCGTCCAGGTGATCGGCGACGGCCTGACCGACGTCACCGCGCCCTACACGCTCACCGTGCTGCCCTCGATTCCCGCCTGGGCGCCGCATCAGAGGTACGCCAAGGGGGATCGGGTGACGTACGAAGGGGTGACGTACGTGTGCAGGCAGCCGCATACCTCGCAGCCGTGGTGGACGCCGCCCAACGTTCCTGCGTTGTGGGGGGCCAGGCCTGATCGGACGAACGGCGACGGCTTGCCGGGGTCGGGCGGCGGGCGGTAGGTCGCGTGGGCGTCATGCCGGTCCCGCCCGATCTCGACACGGGCGGGACCGACCTGGACGCGCCCGGTCCTGACGTCGGCGCGACCGGCTTGGTCCCGCCCGGGCCTCACGGCGGCGGGCCGGCCGGGGCTCGCCGGACGGCGTCGAGGTCGGCGAGCGTGGTCGTGTGGACCCGCGCGCCGCGTTCGCGTGCCTGATGACCGGCGCTCCAGTCCTCCAGCGGCGACACATCCCGACATCTTCCGCCTTCAGCAGAGCCCGGCGTCCAGCCGCTGTCAAGATCCTTGATCTTGGGACCCTGTTCATGCGGCGTCCGGCCGACGTTCAGATCTTCTGATCTATAAAGAGGGCGTCTTGTCCATTTGTGTTCGTTCAGGAGTTCTCAGATGCAACTAAGAAAACTCACAGCCGTCGCGCTCGCGGCAGGCGCACTCCTGCTCTGCGGTGTCCCCACGGCGTTCGCCGACACCGGTGCCAAGCCGTTGACGACAGTCGGCGGTGTCAAGCTTGACGAGAGTGCCATTGCCGACGGCTCGTTCGTCGTGGATTTCTCCGGGCCGGACGACTTGACCAACCTACGTTTCTGGCTTGACGGCGAATTCATCGGCGAGGACGCCGAAGCGCCGTACAGTTGGCCGATCATCACCGGACCCGGCGCCCACCGTTTCAAGGTGTTCGCCGACGACCACATCGGCAGGCAACGCCAGCAGGACGAGGTCGACTTCTTCGTCACCTCGGCCGACGCCGGAGCAGGGCGGACCTATGAGGCCATCGCCGCCGTGCCCGACGTGATCGCCGAGACCGTGCCCGGCGCGGCCAAGCTGGCGGGCGACTCCCTGGCCGACGGCGTCACACTGGCGGCGCGGAAACCGGCCGTCGAGACCGGGCCCCCCGCGCCGGATGCGCCCACGGTCACCGTCGACCCGGCCGCACCGCTCGAACTCAAGGTGTCGGTGCCCACCGCCACCACCCCGCTGACCACCGGCGACTTCGACTCGGTCGGCATCGCGGCGGGCCCGACCGACGTCGGCTCCGTCCAGGCCGCGGTCCAGTCCGTGGCGGGCGGCGCGCGCCTGCTCACAGTCGCCAAGGACGCCTCCGCCCCCACCTCGACCGCGTTCGACCTCACCCTGCCCCCGGGCGCGAAGCTCCAGCCCGTTCCCGCCGCCGAGACCGGCAACACCGCGGCGGGCGGATATGTCATCACGATCGGCGACACCGTCGTCGGCCAGGTCTTCACGCCGTGGGCCAAGGACGCCACCGGCAGGGACCTGCCCACCTCCTACTCCCTGACCGGCAACCGCATCACCCAGACGGTCGACCACACCGGCGCGGTCTTCCCCGTCGTCGCCGACCCCCGCGTCTCCTTCGGCTGGAGCGTCTACGTCACCTGGAACAGGTCGGAGGTCTGGAACTACCGCCACAGCATCACCTACGTCCAGGGCCTGGCCGCCACCTGCGCCGCCATCCCGAACGCGGCGATCAAGGTCGCCTGCGGCCTGCTCGCCTACTACCAGGCGACCAAGCTGAGGAACGTCTGGTCCTACGCGGCGGCCAACAACCGCTGCGTGGAGTTCTCCATCTCCTACCCGGCCATGGGCAGCCCCATCACCGCCGCCCTGTCGATGGGCATCAAGCACACCAACTGCTAGCCCGGTAGGACCTGACCCCCGAAGCCGGTACGGCCCGGCCGGGGCACGGCGCGCGGTCGCGGGGCGAGAGCCTCGCCGCCGCGCGCCTCCTGCTCAGGGGGCGGGCGGCACCCGATCATCCCGGCCGTGTCCCGTTCAGCGCGGTCGGCTGAGGGCGGCCTCGGCCAGGTCGGTCCACTGCTCGACCGAGGCGTGCGGCACGACCACCCAGTCGCGCATCCGCCTGCCCGCCCCCGACGGGTCGAACAGCGAGGCCCCCGGCAGCCCGAGCGCGGCGGCATGCTCGGGCGTGTCCCTGACCAGCCGGAACACCATCGAGCCGTCATGCCACAGGCTCGCGAACACCTTGCCCGCCCGGTCCTTCAGCGCCGGACTGCCCATCATCCGCGAGGTCCGAACCCCCAGGTCGGCCAGCTCCGCGCCCACCTGCCGGAAATCGTCTTCCGCACTCATCCTCGCCCCTGCCCCCGACTGCACGATGCCCTCCCGCCGGTACGCCGATCAGGGTAGCCGCAGCAGCCGTACCCGATCAACGCGAGGCCCGCCCTCCCCCGCCGAGGGGAGAACGATCACCCCGGCAAGGGAGGTACGGCCGCCGGACATCGACGAGGGTAGGTCCCATGGCGACCACGCCGACCCATCCGACGCCCGGCCCCGGCCGGACCGAGCGCCCCGTCCCGAGATGGGCGAACCTCACCGCCCACGCCATCCCTTTGGCGAACACGTGCATCGCACTCGGCCTGGCGTGGGGCCCCCTGGTCCTCACCCTGACCTACGCCTACGCCGTACGCCGCCGGACCGGCACCTGACCGGGACGGTCATCCTCCACGCCTGGCCCGCCTGATCGCGGCGGCGGGGAACGGCGTCCGCCTGCTCTCGCCGACCAGGCGGCGATGGAAGTCGTTCAGGACGACGACCGCCCGAGCGTGCCGCTCGACGATCGCACCGATCTCCGGCGCGACGTCGCCGAGCCGTCGTTCTCCCGCGGCCCGGTCGCGCAGGAAGTCCGGCCGGTCGCCGAGGACGTGGTGCAGCAGGTGAGCCGCCGTGTAGCAGTGGTCGTAGTCCAGATGCGCGACCAGGAACTCCGCCTCGGCCGTACCGAGCTCGAACGCCGTACTGAGTGCGAGCCCGAAGTCGGCGAAGTACAGCAGGCGCCCGTCGGTCAGGATGTTGCCGAAATGCGCGTCGAAGTGAACCAGCCCACGCGAACGCAGGAAAGCGGTCCCACGCGCCAGCCCCTCCTCCGCCCACAGGCAGGACGCCACCCCCGGTGATCCGGCCAGCCAGGCGGCCAGGGTCTGCGGCACGTGCTCCAGGAAGAGCACCAGGCTCGACGTCGAGCGACCGATGGCCTCCAGCCGCTCCCGCACGGCCGGGGAACCCTCCCAGTGCGCGACCGCCCCGTCGATGCCGCCGAACTCGTCGGCGAACCCGGTGGGCGGCGTGTCGGGCAGGACCCGCCAGTGGTACATCAGCGGAAAGCCCGCGTACTGCCCGGTGCGCACCCATCTGGTCGTCATGACGTGTGCGGCCAGCTCACGCCAGGCCCCGAACCCGGCCGACCCCACCCCGTACTGGTAGAACAGCGGCAGCCCGAAGATGTTCGCCGTCGAGCCCACGTTCTCCGGTCGCGACTCGACGGCGGTCAGCGCGATCCGTTTCACGAAGACCCGCCTCCCGGCGACCTCCATCTCGGCCGGCCTGCCGCCGATCCCAGCCGAGCGAACGTCGGCGTGTCCCACCATCTGCGCGAGCCGCCGGTCGCCCAGCATCGCCAGCCGCGCCGAGACCGCCGCGTAGGCGGCAAGACGCGAGTCCGAACCGGTCCTCACGAGCGCCCGCCCATCCCCCGCTGGATCACCGTCCGGCCGACCCGGACTCCGCACACCAGACAGGTAGGAATTGTGCGACACGATACGCCTAGCCTACGTATGCACGGGTGATCTACCGTCGTCCTCGTGATCGACGCCGGGGAACTGCTGGGCAGGGACGAAGAGCGACGGCGGCTGACGTCGCTGCTCGGGCATGCGCGTAACGGGCGGGGCGGTGCGCTGCTCGTCACGGGGGAACCCGGAATCGGCAAGACGGCGCTGCTGCACAGGGTCACGGCGCAGGCGGCGGGGCTGTCGCCGCTGCATCTGGACGGGGTCGAGTCCGAGAGCACACTGCCTTTCGCCGCCATCCAGCGGCTGATCATCCCGCTCGGCGAGCTGATGCCCGCACTGCCCGGACGTCAGAGCCAGGCCATCCGGGTCGCGTCCGGCCTGGCCGAAGGCCCGGCGCCCGACCGGTTCCTCGTCGGCATGGGCGTACTCGGCCTGCTGACCTCGGCGGCGGCCACCACGCCCGTGGTGTGTGTGGTGGACGACGCGCACCTGCTCGACCCGGAGAGCCTGGACGTCATGGCGTTCGTGGCCAGGCGGCTCGCCGTCGAACCGGTGGCGATCCTGTTCGCCGCCAGGGACGAGCAGGAGATCGCCGCACGGATGGGCGGCGTGCCCGAACTGGCCCTGACCGGACTCAACCAGGAACCGGCGACCGCCCTGCTGCGCCGATCGCTCGGCGCCCCCATCGACCCGGCGGCGGCGGCCTCGATCGCCCGCGCGACCGGCGGGAACCCGCTGGCGCTCATCGACCTGGCCGAGGACCTGTCGGCCCAGGAGCTCGGCGGGCTCGGCCTGGGCGCCGACCCCATCCCGGTGGGCCGCCACCTGGAGGAACACTACGTACGGCAGGCCAGGCGCGCCGACGCCCAGGTCCAGCAGTGGGTCCTGCTCGCCGCCACCGACACCAGCGCCAGCCTCGATCTCGTCACCGAGGCCGGGCAGGCGCTGGACCTGAGCAAGGAGGTCGCCGACCGGGCCGAGATCGCGGGACTGGTCGAGCTGCGCGAGTCGATCCGCTTCCGGCACCCGCTGGTGCGATCGGCCATCTACAACGCCGCGTCCGGAGCCGACCGCCGACGCGTACACCGTGCGCTGGCCGCCGCCGCCGACCGGCTCGGCATGGTCGAGCTGGAGGCGTGGCACTCGGCCAGGGCCACACTCGGCACCGACGCGCAGGTCGCCGACCGCCTTGAGCACACCGCCGACCTGGCCGCACGCCGAGGCGGCCTGGCCTCACGCGCGAGCATCCTGACCAGGGCCGCCGAGCTGACCCCGCCGGGCGCGCACAAGGCCTCGCGGCTGGTGGGAGCAGCCGAGGCGGCGCTCGCGGTGGGCGCGGCCCATGTCGCGCACGAGCTGCTGGCCAGGATCGACCCGGACGCCGTCGACCGCGTCGAGCGCGGGCGCATGATCGTGGTCAGGTGCGCGCTCGGCATGTTCACAGCCGACCCGGCGGTGCTGCTGCCCGCCGCCGCCGAGCTGGTACGCGCCGCCGACGACTTCCGCGGCGTCGACGGCGAACGCGAGCAGCGTGCCGTCACCCAGGCCTTCATCGCCTGTACGGTGGCCGACCGGTTCATGCAAGGGGTGTCCCTGCCGGAGGTCGGCAGGCGGCTGGAGAGCGCCGCGCGTTCGGCCGAGGGCAGCGGCGCGACGGTGCTCGCCGGTCTCGCGGCCCTCGTCCTGGACCCGTACGCGCAGGCCGTGCCCAAGGCCAGGGCCGCCTTCGACGCGCTGCTCGACCTGCCCGACGACGAGATGATGCACATGTCCTCCTCGATCGCGGCCCTGGCCACGTTCCTGTGGGACGAGTCGGGGCGCAGGGCGGCGCTGACCAGGGCCTCGGCCGCCGCCCGTGAGGCCGGTGCGCTGCAGGCGCTCGACGCCCTGCTCTGGACCACCTCGCTGGCCGAGCTCACCGGCGGCACCGTCCTGCGCGCCGAAGAGGCCATGGCCCAGGTACGCGAGGTACGGCTGGCGATGGGCTACGACTCCGAGAACGTCATCAACGCCGCCCTCATGGCCTGGACCGGCGCGCCCGGCCATGTCGTCCTGGCCATCGCCGACGGCGCACGCGCGGTGGGGTTCGGCGGGGTCACCGCCTCGGCCGTCGCCGCCCTGGCCCTGCGCGACGTCGCCGAAGGCGCCTACCGTGACGCCTACGAGCGGCTCAAGCCGTATGTCGAGGACCCGTTCCTCCAGGTCACACCGACGCAGTACGCCGACTTCGCCGAGGCCGCCGCCCGCAGCGGGCACCCGCGTGCGGCCGACCCCGTCCGCGCGTTGTTGGAAGGGTTCGCCGAGGCCAACGGATCGGCGTGGTGCCGCGGCGTGGCCACCCGGGTGCGGGCGCTGACCAGCCTGGACACCGAGGCCGAGCCGTACTTCACGGCCTCGGTGGAGGCGCTGAGCGCGACGAGCGCGGAGATCGACCTGGCGCGTACCCATCTGGTGTACGGCGAGTGGCTGCGGCGGATGCGGCGCCGTCGTGACGCCGGTGAGCAGCTGAAGCTGGCGATACGGCACTTCGAGCACAGCGGCGCCCGGATGTTCCTGCCCAGGGCCCATGCCGAGCTGGAGGCCGTCGGCGGCAGGCCGGCCGCCTCCGACGAGCAGGGCAGGCTCGACCTGACCGCCCAGGAGCTGACCGTCGCCAGGCTCGCCGCCGCGGGGCACACCAATCCCGAGATCGCGGCCAATCTGTTCATCAGTGCGAACACCGTCGACTACCACCTGCGCAAGGTCTTCCAGAAGCTCGGCCTGTCCTCGCGCCGCCAGCTCGCCGACCGGCTCAAGGCCGCCGAGCACTGACGGACCACGTGCTTCACGTGGTCCGCGTGCCGTACCCGGCGGACATGCTCGATTCCATACTCATCGAGCACCGGGAGGCCCGCGATGCCGTACGTCACAGCCGACGACGGAACACAGATCTTCTACACCGACTGGGGCGGCGGCGGCACGCCGGTCCTGCTGAGCCACGGCTGGCCGCTCAACTCCGACGCCTGGGAGGCCGCCGCGCTCTTCCTGGCCACGCACGGGCACCGGGTGATCGCCCACGACCGCCGTGGCCACGGCCGTTCCGGGAGAAGCTGGCACGGCAACGAGATGGACACCTACGCCGACGACCTGGCCTGCCTGATCGAGCACCTCGACCTGCGCGAGCTCACCCTGGTCGGCCACTCCACCGGCGGCGGCGAGGTCGTACGCTATCTCGGCAGGCACGGCAGCGCCCGCGTGGCCAGGGCGGTGCTCGTCAGCGCGGTGCCGCCGCTGATGCTGCGCACCGAGGACAACCCGGCCGGACTGCCGCCCGAGACGTTCGACGCGATCCGCTCGGGCGAGGCGGCCAACCGCTCCCAGCTCTACCGCGACCTGGCCGACGGCCCCTTCTTCGGGCACAACCGCCGTCAGGACGTCGCACAGGGCTTTCGGGACGCGTTCTGGTTGCAGAGCATGGCCTGCGGGCATCGTGCCGCCTATGAGTGCATCGCCGCCTTCTCCGCCACCGATTTCCGGCCGGACCTCGCCAAGATCGACATTCCGGTCCTGGTCCTGCACGGCGACGACGACCAGATCGTGCCGTTCGAGGTCGGCGGCGAACGGTCGGCCGCCCTCATCGACGGCGCCGTGCTGAAGGTCTACGAAGGCAGCGGCCACGCCCTGCCCGACACCGACCGCGACCGCCTGCACGCCGACCTGCTCGCCTTCATCGACGCCTGACCCACCACCGCCAGGAGCATGCCATGAACGACGTCCAACGCCCCGACACCATCGTCCTGGTCCACGGCCTGTGGGTCACGCCGCGCAGCTGGGAGGCGTGGGTGGCGCACTACGAGGCCAAGGGCTTCACCGTGCTCGCCCCCGCCTACCCCGGCTTCGAGATCGAGGTCGAGGCGCTGCGCGACAAGCCCGAGCTCATCGCCGAACTGACCGTTCCCGAGACGGTCGCGCACCTGGCCGCCGTGGTGGAGTCCGCGCCGACTCCGCCGATCATCATCGGCCACTCCTTCGGCGGCACCCTCACCCAGCTCCTGCTCGCCAAGGGGCTCGGCGCGGCCGGGGTCGTCATCGACTCCGCGCCCACCGAAGGGGTCAGGGTCAACCCGATCTCCCAGGCCCGTTCGCTCTTCCCCGCCCTGAAGAACCCCGCCAACCGGCACCGGGCGGTCGCCTTCACGCCGGAGGAGTTCCACTACGCCTTCACCAACACACTGACCGAGGAGGAGTCGCTCAAGGTCTGGGAGCGCTACGCGATCGCGGCGCCCGGCCACTGGGTGTGGGAGTACGGCCTGTTCGCCAACTTCAAGCCCGGCCACCAGGACACGTGGGTCGACTACTCCGCCGACCGCGCCCCCCTGCTGTTCATCGCCGGGGAGAAGGACCACATCATGCCCCCGTCGGTCAACCGCTCGAACGCCAAGCACTACCACGCCTCCCCCGCCCGCACCGACTACCACGAGTTCCCCGGCCGCGACCACTGGACCTGCGGCGCCCCCGGCTGGGAGGCCGTCGCCGACCACGCCCTGGACTGGGCCCTGGAACACGCGGCACCCCTGCGCCACGCGGGGGGAACGGTCTGACGTCCACGCTGCGCGGGGTTCGTGGTCTCACCAGGCGCTGATCGCCTCCCCTTCACGAGAGACCGTGAGGGGGAGGCGGCGTGGGAGCGCCGCCTCTGGCCTGCCCCTCCCCCGGAGCACCGGTAGGCCCGTGCCGGAGTCGAGGACGAGGCGGTTGCCCAGGGGGCGGGTGAGGGTGACGGTCGTGGTGGCGGACTTGAGGATGGCCGGGCAGACCTCGCCGCTCGGGGTGCGGCCTTCGTCGACGTCGACGACGACCACGTGGTCGTTCTCGTAGGAGCGGGCGCCGTGGACGGTGTCGCAGGCGCCGTACCCGTAGCGCAGGAGGAGGGCGTGCGGTCTGCCGGGGACGAGGTCGTAGGCGTACACCTCTTCCGTCTCGCCCTTGGCCTGCCGGGGGCGGGGGGTGACGGCCGAGGGGGCGAGCGCGATGTGGGCGATCCGCTGGTCGACGCCCTTGACGGTGAACAGCCAGGCGGGCACGCGTACCCGGCCTCGGCTGGTCTCCAGGGGGACCTCGCCCAGGTGGGCGGCGCTCACGTCGAGCGGGCGGCAGCCTCCGGCGGGGCACGGCTCCTCGATGAGGGCCGCCGGTGGGCTGAAGGCGGCGTACGCGCTCGACGCCGTGACGAGCGGGACCCGCATGACCCCGCCGTCGGGGAAGCGCACGGCGGCCGGGGCCGGGGAGGCGGTGGGGAGGGGGGCGGCCAGGCGCCAGGCGCCGTTGTGCGCGCTGGTGCCCACCCAGGCGGGCAGGCCGTGCGTGGACGTCCTGAGGCTGCCCAAGGCGACGAGGCCGTGGCGCCAGGCCAGGTCGCCGGGCGAGCCGTGCCAGCGGTCGGCGACCTCGACGGCACGCCGTTCGAACTCCTCGGGCGAGAGGCGGAAGGGGGACGGGCCGGGCAGGGCGCAGGAGGTCAGCAGGAGCGTCAGACCGGCGAGCCATCTGTGCATGCGCCCCAACTCCCCTGTCCCGGAGGTCATGGCCTTCCATGCTCGCAAAGCGCGGTCCGGGCCGCAGGCGATGGCGCGAAAGTACCCAATGATGTCATCCGGGACACCGGTGCTCTGATCAGGAAATATCCAGAATTGGGGCTCATGTGGACGAGGAATTTCACCCTCTACTTCGGGGCCCGTACGATCTCGCTGCTCGGCGACGCGATGATGCCCGTCGCCTCGGCGCTGGCGATCGGCAAAGTGTACGGGATCGCGGGAGTCGGCTATGTGCTCGCGATCTGGACGGCTTCGGCCGTGCTGGTCATGTTGTTCGGCGGGGTGGTGGCCGACCGGATCGGCGCCAGGCGGTTGATGATCGGCGCGGACGTCGTCAGGGTCGTCACGCAGGGCGTCGTGGCCCTGGCCTTCCTCGACGGGTCGCCTCCGTACGCGCTGCTGCTGACGATGGCGTTCTTCTCCGGCATGGCGGCGGGGGTGTTCGAGCCGTGCGTCAACGGCATGGTCCCGCTGGTCGCCAAGGACCCGCAGCGGGCCAACGCCACTTTGAAGATCGCCGAAGCGGTCACCCATCTGCTGGGCCCGGCGCTGGCCGGTGTGCTCATCGTGGTCGCCGGGCCGGTCTTCGTCTACTCGGTGGACGCGGCGACGTTCCTGGTCAGCGGCCTGTGCCTGATCCTGGTCCGGGTCACCGTACCGCCGAGGCCCGGCCCCTCGAACGTGCTCGGCGACCTGCGCAAGGGCTGGGAGGAGTTCAAGGCCAGGAACTGGATGTGGTCGGTCATCCTGGTCTGGGTGTTCTGGGGCGTGCTGGTCGTCGGGCCGTACGTGCCGCTGTCCTCGCAGGTCATCGGGGCCGACTACGGCTGGGTGATGACGGCGCTCGGCCTCGGCACCGTGCTCGGCGGGCTGGTGGCGATCAGGCTCAGGCCGCGCCTGCCGCTGGCCGCCGGGGCCGTGGCGCTCAGCGGGTACGTGGCCGTGCCGCTGACGGTCGCGCTCGGGCTGCCGCTGCCGCTGCTGATGGCCGGGCACTTCCTCGGCGGCGGCGCGCTGGCGTTCTGGTCGGTGATGTGGTCGACCTCCGTCCAGACGCAGGTCGCACCGGACGTGGTGAACCGGGTCAACGCCTACCAGGTCGCCGGTTCGGTCGCGGGCATGGCGGTCGGGCAGGCGCTGGCCGGTCCCGTCGCCACGGTGGTCGAGCCGCGTACGTTCATGATGGTCTCGGCCGTGGTGACCGCCGGGGTGGTGGCGGCGCTGCTGCTGATCAGGCCGGTCAGACGCCTGGGCCGCGAGCCGCACGACGCCGCGGCCCGGCCGGTCGCGGTCATCGCCCCGATCCCGGCCGGATCGGTGGGCGATCATGGGTGAGGTGACGCAGCATCCCGCATTCGCGACCTCGCCTCCCCGCGCACACGCCTTCGACGTCGACTGGATCCACGGGTCGCCTTCGGCCAAGCACAACACCGATCCGGACATCCAGGTCTACGCCACGACGAGCACACGCACATCCTGCGGCAGAACATGGCGGTCGACTACGAGGCGCCCTTCCTGTTCCTGCTGTTCGGCGCCGAGCGGGCGGTGCTCCTCGACACCGGTGCGACCGCCTCGCCGCGGTACTTCCCGTTGCGCGCGGTGGTCGACGCTCTGATCGAGGAGTGGCTCAGCCGTCACGTTCTACGACCCGCACACGGGGTTCCTGCTGACCGGCGACACGATCTATCCCGGCAGGCTGTACGTCCAGGACTGGGCCGCGTTCACCGCCACCGTCGACCGGCTGATCGCGTTCGCCGCGGTCAGGCCGGTCACGCATGTCGTGGGATGTCATATCGAGATGACCACCACGCCGGGCGTCGACTACCCGGCCAGGACGACGTACCAGCCGGACGGGCCGCCCCTGGAGCTCACGGTCGACCACCTGCGCCGGATCCGCGCCGCCGTCGACGAGGTCGGCGAACGGCGCGGCGCGCATGCCTTCGCCGACTTCGTCCTCTGCCGCCAGGACGACCGAGCCATGGACATATACAGAGAGTAATATTACTATTACATATTGTAACCATCGAGCTCGTCGTCGGAAGGACCCCCGTGAAGAGACTCATCCTCACCACCGCCTTCACCGCCGCCCTCATCACCGGCACGGCCGCAGCCGCCTACGCCTCGCAGTACGTCGCCTACGAAGGCGAGGGCTTCTCCGGCAGAAGCGTCGTCATCACCGCGTGCGGCGTGTCCAACATCCCCTTCCACGGCTCGTACAAGTGGTACGGCGACGGCCAGAGCGGCCGGATGTACAACCAGCCCGACGGCCAGGGCGTCGCCCACTTCACCCTCCCCTCCGACGACGGCGCCGAGCAGCGCACCCCGGTGGGCTGGCAGAGCATCTTCATCGTGTGCTGACCCCCACCCCCAGGTCATGACGGCCCCCGCCGGGCAGCGCGGCGGGGGCCGTCAGCTCGTTCGCCCGAGTGCCGTCCTCAGGGCCTGCCCGGTGAGGGAGGCGGGTGCGGCGGGCAGGTCGGTCGGCGGGCCCTCGAAGACGAGGTGGCCGCCCGCGTCACCGGCGCCGGGGCCGATGTCGATCACGTGGTCGGCGTGCGCCACGACGCGGAGGTCGTGCTCGACCACCACCAGCGTGGCGCCGTCGTCGACCAGCTCGTCGAACAGATGCAGCAGCCGGTCGACGTCCGTGCCGTGCAGGCCGGTCGTGGGCTCGTCCAGCACGATCCGCATGCCCGGCCCCCGCACGGCCTCGCCCAGGTGCCTGGCCAGCAGCAGCCGCTGCTTCTCCCCGCCCGACAGGGTGTCGAGCGACTGCCCGACGGCCAGGTAGCCGAGCCCGACGCGCCGCATCCACGACAGGCGTGCGGCGATGTCGTCGTGACCGGCGAACAGGTCGGCCAGCGCGGCGGGCCTGGCGGCCAGCACGTCGGCGATCGTCGCGCCCTCGATCCGGACCGCGAGCGCCCGGGGGTTGAAGCGACTCCCCCCGCACGCCTCGCACGGTGTGGCGACGTCGTCGAGGAAGGCGAGTTCGGTGACGACGAAACCACGCCCCTTGCACTCGGGGCAGGCGCCCTTGGAGTTGAAGCTGAACCAGGCGGGCGCGAGACCGGACGCGGCGGCGAAGATCCTGCGTATCGGCTCGGCGAGTGCCAGCTGGCTCAGCGGCGTCGACCTGCCGCCGCCGCGTGGCGGGTCCTGCCCGACCACCACGAAGTCGGGGTGCTGTCCGGGCAGTTCCTGGGTGATGAGCGAGCTCTTGCCCGAGCCCGCCACGCCGGTGACGGCGGTGAGCACGCGCAAGGGGATACGCACGTCGAAGCCCTTGAGGTTGTGCGCACGCGCGTTGACCACCGTGACGTGGCCGTGCGCGGCACGGGTCGCGGTGCGCAGCCGTACGGGTTCGCGCAGGGAGCGGGCCGTGGGGGCGTCGGTGCGCAGGAGGGCCGCGGGCGTGCCCTCGAACATGATTTCGCCGCCCTGCTCCCCCGCGCCCGGCCCCAGGTCGACGACGTGGTCGGCGAGCATGACGACCTGGGGGTGGTGCTCGACGACCAGGACGGTGTTGGCGGCCTCGCGCAGCCGCAGCAGCAGTTCGGTCAGCCTGCGGACGTCGTGCGGGTGCAGGCCGCTGCTCGGCTCGTCGAAGACGTAGGTGACCGAGCTCAGCGGGCTGCCCAGGTACCGGATGATCTTCACGCGCTGGGCCTCGCCGCCCGACAGCGTGGAGGAGACCCGGTCGAGGGTGAGGTACCCGAGCCCGACCGAGCGCAGCGCCTCCAGCCGCCTGCGCGCCTCGGCCAGCGCGGGCGCCACCCGGGCGTCGCGCAGGGCGCCCAGCACGTCGTGCAGCCGGTCGACCGGCATCGCGTACCAGTCGGCGATGGAGCGGCCCTCGATGCGGCTGGCCAGCGCGGCGGCGTTCAGGCGCGCGCCTTCGCACAGCGGGCACGTCTGGGCGGTGATGACGCGGCGCATCGCCTGGTCGGTCTCCGGCGAGCGCTTGGCGGGCGGGTTGCGGACGAACACGTCCCTGATCCGGGTGACGACGCCGTCGAACCTGGCCGTCTTCGGGAAGCGCGGATCGGGGTCGGGCAGCTTCAGGTCCTCGGCGTACAGGAAGTCGTGCAGTTCCCGCTCGGTGTAGTCGCGCAGCGGTTTGGCGCGGTCGAACAGGCCGCTGTAGGCGAACCGCTTCCACCGGTAGGTGCCGGGCCTGAAGACGGGGAAGTTCACCGGCCCCTCGTCGATGGACCTGTCCAGGTCGAGCAGCGCGCCGACGTCGACGTCCTGGACGACGCCGAGCCCCTCGCACCTGGGGCACATGCCGCCCGGGTCGTTGAAGGAGTAGGCGGGCGAGTACCCGGCCGACGGCTCGCCCACGCGCGAGAAGATCAGCCGCAGCAGCGGCGCCACATCGGTGGCCGTCGCGACCGTCGAGCGGGCGTTCCCGGCGAACCGCCGCTGGTCGATCAGTACGGTGAACGTCAGGCCGTCGATCCACTGCACGTCCGGCTGCGGCGCCTGCGGCAGCCTGGTGCGGACGAAGGCCGGGAAGGAGTCGTTGACCAGCCGCTGGGCCTCGGCCGCGACCGTGTCCAGCGCCAGCGACGACTTGCCGGACCCGGACACGCCGGTGAAGACGGTCAGCGCCTGCTTGGGTATGCGCAGCGACACCTCGCGCAGATTGTTCGTCGCGGCCTTCTCGACGGCGATCCAGTGCGCTCTGTCGTGCCCATCTTCCGAAATATCCCCCGTTGTCTTATCCAACATTGTCGAAGCACTACCCACGGGCTTCGCCGTCCAACATCGGGCATCGGCCCTAGGATCGGCTGATCGATTTCCGGCGTTCACGTATGGCCGGATCACAGGTGGCCGGATCACCGATGCCGGATCACCGATGGCCGGGAGGGAGTGGTGATGGTGAGCCCTCGTGGCCATACCGAGCTGCGGCTGGGTGCGATCGACTCCGCGCGGGTCACGCTGGCCGTCGACCCGCTGACGACGCTGCTGTCGCTGCTGGCCGACGCGTTCGGCGGGGTCAGCCAGGGGGTGGCCCCGCCCTGGCGCAGCCTCGTCAGGCGGGCGGCGCCTCCCGGGGCCGCCGGTGTGCTGCGACCGCTGTTCGCGCCGGGCGGCTCGGCGCTGCCCGACAGCCTCACCGTCGAGGCGGGCCAGGGCGGGCCGGACATCGGGGCCGCGCTGGAACGGCTCGCCGACCTGCCGCCCGACCGGCTGGCGGCGCAGCTCGTCGAGCAGTTCGGCGAGAGCGAGCGCTGGCGTGCCGTGGTCGATCGGCCCGCCGCCTGGCTGCGCGGCTATGTCGGGGTGCTGGGCGCGTGCTGGCGGGCCTACGCGCCGATCTGGGGACGGGCGCAGGGACTGTTCGACCGTGAGGCCGAGCGGGTCGGGTCGGCCGTGGTGCGCGGCTCGGCCGACGTGGTGCTCGCCGGGCTGAACCCGCGCTGGCGGCTGGCGGGCGACACCCTGCGCATCCCGGACGTCGACCCGGCGCGTTTCGAGCTCGCCGGACGCCGCATCACCCTGGTCCCCGTCCTGGCCGGGTCGGGCGCGTCGGTGTTCGACTTCGAGCTGCCCGACCAGGTGTGGATGGGCTACCCGCTGCCCGGTCTGGCCCAGGCCTGGCCCACCAGGCCCGCACGGGGGCCGGCCGACGAGCTGGCCGTCCTGCTGGGACCGAGCAGGGCGCAGGCGTTGCGCCTGGCGGCACGCCCGATGACGATGGGCGAGCTCGCGGCCGCGCTCGGCGTGCTGCCGAGCGCGGCCACCTACCACTGCGCCCAGCTCGCCATGGCCGGGCTGCTGGCCAAGGAGCGGCGCGGCCGCGAGGTACGCGTCTTCCGCACCGCGCGCGGCGATGCCATGGTCGAGCTGTTCGCCTCCTGATCGGCCGGGCGGCCCCGCCTTCCACCCGGCCCCTGACGTGTGGAGGCGAGACGTCCTCTCCGAAGATCGTCCGGCATGTCCGGCAGGGCGGGCAATCAATTCACCGATCCTTGAAACGACCGGCCGCGTAGTGCTCGGCGACGGCGTGGAAGACGGCCTTGGGCTCCAGGCTCCGGTCCTCGTGCACCTTGACGACGCCGTAGCTGGCCAGGTCCAGGTCGTCCCTGGGGTCGCCGTCCGGCCGGTGCACGTGGTCGTACAGGGCGAAGGTGAACACGAACGCGACGTCGACGCCAGCCTCGTCGAACACCTCCAGCATCTCGCGCACGCAGGCCGCCTGCCCGGCCTCGTCGCGGGCCAGCCTCTCCTTCAAGCGCAGCGGCTCGCCGGTGACCTGGTCGTAGTGCACGACCTCCAGGCCGCGTGCGCCTCTGTCGGCGGCGCCTTCGTACCCGGCCGAGCCGAACTCGGTGACGGCCAGCGGCTTGCCCTGCGCGACGAGGGCGCGCACGCCGTCCGCGAACCGGTCCGCGACCTCGGCCGAGCGGTACAGGTCGAGCGAGACGATGTCGAACGGCGTCCAGTCGACCTGCTCCAGCGGCACGGCGGCATAGGTGACGCGCCCGCCGAAACGTTCGCGCACGACGGCGAGCGCCGAGGCGAGGAAGGCGTTGACGGCCTCGGCGACCCGGCCGATGTGCGCGCGGGCGCCCTCGGGGCCGGTCAGCGCCGCCACCCGCTCGGCGGTGTCGGCGCCGGGCAGGAAGCCCTGGTTCATCAGGCTGTGCTCGGCTCCCGTGACGAACACCACCTCGGCGCCCTCCCGCCTGAGCCGCTCGGCCCGCTCGGCCGCGTCGGCGAACAGCTCCAGCATCCGGCTCGCGGTCAGCTCCAGCGGGTAGGGCGAGAACCACACCTCCAGGCCGAGCCCCGCCGCGATCCGCGCCGCGAGCTCGATCCTGGCCGGGTCGCCGCCCATGACGCGTACGGCGGTGCAGTGCAGGTCGTCGCGGATGACGCGCAACTCCCGCTCGGCGGTGTCGTGGTCGAAGGCCGGACGGCCGGTGACGCCGTGCCGGACGAATCCGGTGTCGTAGCTGATGCCCTGGGCACGCATGGTCGCTCCCCTTCATTTAAGGTACGAGCCGTACCCTAAACAGGGCGGACGAGTCCTGGCAACAGGCGAGGGTACGATCGGGGGCGCGATGACAGGCAGCACACGACGGCGCGGAGCCGCACTGGAGGAGGCGATCCTGGCCGCCGCCGTGGCCGAGATCACCGAGTCGGGATACGCCGGGCTGACCATGGACAGGGTCGCCGCGCGTGCCGGGACGAACAAGAACGCCGTCTACCGCCGATGGCCGCACCGCCTGGCCCTCGGCATCGCCGCGTACCGGCGCCTGGCCACCGCCGTCGAGCCGCCCGACACCGGGGACCTGCGCGAGGACGTGCTGGCGCTGCTGCGCGGGGCCAACCGGCACTGGAGCTCGCCGCTCGGCGCCGTCCTGCGCGACCTGCTGGCCGCGGCGGGAGGCGCACGCGAGCTGCTCAACCAGCTGCAGGAGCAGTCGGACGAGGCCGCGGCGGCCCCCTGGCTGACCGTGCTCGGCCGCGCCGTCGCCAGGGGGGAGGCCACGCCCGACGCCCTGCGCCCGCGCGTCGCCACCGTGGCCGTCGTGCTGCTGCGCAACGAGTACGTCGTGCGCGGCATCCCCACCGCGCCCGACGAGGTCCTCGTCGAGATCACCGACGAGGTGTACCTGCCGCTGGTGCGCCGCAGGAGCGCGGGCTAGGGGGCGAGCGCCTTCAGCACGGCGTCGGCGATCTCGGCGCTCTCGTGGCCGGCGGGGTCCTCCTCACGCATGGAGAGCGCGTCGTCCACCGCCCTGGCGAACGTCAGCGTGCGCGCCCGCTCCACGTCGATGCCCGCGACCCGGCACACGCGCTCCAGGCGGGGCAGGACCCGGTCGGCCCCCTCCCAGCGGTTGCGCAGCAGCGGGATGATCTCCCACCCCGGCTCGGCCGCCACGCCCTGCGGGTCGATGGCCAGCCACGGCTCGCGCCCGCCCGCCAGGACGTTGAGGAAGTGCAGGTCGCCGTGGACCAGCACGTCGGCACGCGAGCGCGTCAGCTCCTCGTACACCGCCATGCCCGCCTCGAACACCCGCGCCGGCACCGGCCCGCCCAGCTCGTGCTGCAGCCTGCCCAGGTCCTCCAGCTGCCGCCTGGCGAGCTCCGCGATCGTCCACACGCCCTCCGGAGCCCGTACAGCATGCAGGTCGGCCAGCACCCGCGCCGCCGTCTCCAGCGCCTCGTCGACGTCGGGCACGTCCTCCAGCGAACGCGAGGCGTCCAGCCGTTCCAGCAGCATCGCGCCGGAGGCCTCGTCGTGCTCCAGCAGCAGCACGGCGCCACGCCCCGCCCACGCCGCCAGCGCGTGCGGCTCCCCCTTCGTCCACTCGTCGACCCATCCCGCCTTCAGCACACACCTGACGCCATCGGCCCGCAGCACCGGCACGACGACTCCCGTATAGCCGTGCAGGGGGGCGCCGTCCTGGCGCAGGCCCCAGCGTGCCGCCAGCCCGCCCAGCAGTGCGGGCAGCGCCCGCACCCACGCCTCGCCCCGCTCGCCCTCACGCCCGATCGTGCGCCGCGCCAGCCCACCCGGCACCTCGAACCGCTCCATGGGTCCTCCTCGAAAAATGACCAGAAAACACGAAAGGCAGGGATGTCACCCGAAGGTCGACATCCCTGCCTGAGCAGCCCGCTTCGCCCTACCGGGCCGAGGGCACCGGCCGGGGCAGCCTGGCGATCCCGGTCAGCCGGTTGTCCTCACGCATCGTGCGCAGCCGGTCGACCTCGGCGGTCCACAGGGCGCCCTTGGGCGTGGCCTTGGCCTGGCGGCGCTTGATGCGGTCGTCGTATGCCTTGACGCCGAACGTCGCCCGCTGGCCCGCCTCGGCCGCACGCAGGGCGTCGGTGAGCGAACGGTCGAAGGCCAGGCCGGCCGCCCGCAGCTCCATCTCGGGCGCGGTGACGGCCCGCAGGTCGTTGAGCACCTCTTCGGCCTTCCTGGCCTTCTCGAGCAGCTCGGGGAAGCTCTTGGAGATCTCCTGGTCGGCGTGGAAGCGGACCTCGGCCTCCCGGCTCACACGCGGACGGAAAAACGCCATCGACTCTGCCCTCTCGCACTCTCAACACGTCGTTACCAGCGGTAAGCGTACGCCGCCCGGGCCCCGGACGCGTACTCAGGGGTCGACCGCACGGCGCGCCGCCCTTTACACAGTAAGGTACGGCTTGGCAGGATGATCGCATGCCCGCGAAGCGACCGCCCGTGCCCCTGTCCAGAGAGCGGATCATCGACGCCGCCCTGCACATCGCCGACGGCCAGGGCCTGCGCAGGCTGACCATGCGCAGGCTCGGCGACTCCCTCCAGGTGGAGGCGATGGCGATATATCACCATCTGCCGCGCGGCAAGGAGGCGCTGATGGACGCCCTGGCCGAGCACGTCACCGCCGTGCAGGTCGAACGGCGTCCCACCTGGCAGGAGACGGCCGCCGCCTGGGCCAGGGCGGCGCGCACGGCCCTGCGCGAGCATCCAGGCGTCCTGGCGCTCGCCCTGACCAAACCGCCCAAGGGCGCGACGGCCATCGCCATCCAGGAGCAGACCGAGCAGCTGGCCGAGTCCGGCGTGCACGACGCCGCCGGCGCCGTACAGGCACTGCGGGCCTTCGTGTTCGGCAGTGTGGCCGTCGAGGTGCAGAAGGCCGGGTGGGCCGACCCCGACGGCGAACGCTGGCAGGCGCACGACAGCGCGGCCGACGCCGACTTCGAGCGCGGTCTGGCCGCCCTGCTCACCGGCCTGGCCGCCTGACCTCGGAAAACGCCACCAGTATGGCCCCATGCCCGCCCCCGGCGCACGACGGCGCGCGGCACCGTAACCGATCGTTTACCACTCTGGCGGCGTGTCGAAGTTGGCCCGTTATCTTCCATAGGGCAACCTGTGTCTCAGGTCACAAGGAGACCAGCCCCAAAGGATCATCCTCCAGGTCCTCCTTCAACCGTCCTAACGGACTATGTCGAACAGTGTGATCCACGCGACACACTTGGCAGCAAAGCACGACAACACGAGCCGTTCCCTGCCCACACTCCGGGAAAGGGAGCCCACACAGATATCGGAGGCACGCCGATGTGCCCGCACGAACCGGCCTGTCCGTCAGCCGAGGCGCCTGACCGCGAGGCGGCGCGTACTCTCGCGTGCCACCCCGAGCAGGGGTGGAGCCTGCTCTGCAACGGCGTGGTGCTGTTCGAGGACACCGGCGAGCTCCTGCCGAGCGGCGCCGTCATCGCCCCGCACCGCCCCAACCCGCTCGTCGGGGCGGCATAACAACCACCCGCAATGACTACGCCCGCAGCAGCGGGCCGATCCAATCGGCGACCACCTCGCCGACCTTGGCAGGATCCTTCTTGAGGTCGTGCCCCTCCCCCGGCAGCACAACCAGGCGTGCGGCATCGGCAGGGTCGGGCACCCCGAAGGGATCCCTGTCCCCGTTGACGACCAGCACGTCGACGCCCGCTCCGCGTAGCTCGTCGGCCCTGGAACGTTCCGGCCGTCCCGGCGGATGCAACGGAAACGCCAGCGCCACCACCGCCAGCGCCCCCACGTCCTTCGCCGTACGGCAGGCCACGCGCGCCCCGTTGCTCCGGCCGCCCTGGACGAACGGCACCCCCGGCCAGTGCCCGCGCAACCGCTCCACCACCACGCCCCACGCCTCGTCCTGCCGCACCGCGCTCCCCGGCGCCCGCGCCCCCTTCACCCGGAACGGCTGCGTCACCCTCGCCACCGCCACCCCGGCCCGCACCACCGCCTCCCGTACGGCCAGCAGGTCGGGCGCCTCCACGCTCCCCGCCGACCCGTGCGTCAGCACCAGCACCAGCCGCGCACCGGGCACGTCGTCCACCTCGACGAGCGCGGGGCCCTGCGGCGTCATGATCTCCATGGCGTCCACGGTAGCGGGAGGGGCCGCCCACGTCCGCGAGCGACGCCTCCCCCTCAGCCCTCGGCGTCCCTGGACATCCGGAGGCGTACCTGTTCGGCGACGGTGGAGTTGGCGTGGTCGAGGCCGAAGGACCAGACGCGCGCGGCGTCGTCGGCGCGGCCTCGCAAGGGGAGGGTCCTGGCCAGGAGTTCGACGGCCAGGGCGGTGGGCTCGGGCTCGTCGCCCTCCTCCTCGACGGCGGCGGCGAACTCGGCGCATGCCTGCTCCAGCCTGGCGATGCCGAGCAGGACCCGCAGGCGTACCACGGCGGCGCTCCCGGCGGAGGCGCCCGACGGCTGGCCGCGTTCCTGTTCGAGTGCCACGCTGCCGAGCGCCGCGAGCACCACCTTGGCCGCCTCGTCCGGCTCGCCCTCCTCGATGAGCAGCTCGGCGAACTCCTGGGCCGCGGTGAGCGCGAGCACGGGGTCGGGCCCGGCGATGACCTCACGCCAGCCGCGTTCGGCCGCGCCGAGGTCGTCCTCGCCCAGCGCCAGCCTGGCCAGCGCCAGATGCGCCACCGGCAGGTAGGCGCGCGTGCCGAGACCGAGCACGGCCTGCCAGGCGGCCCGCGCCTGGTCGCTGCTGCCTTCGCGTTCGAATCCCCTGGCCAGCAGGCAGGCGGCCTGGGCGGCGTACTCGGGATGGCCGGTCGCCAGGGCCGCACGCGCGGCGCTCCTGGCTCCGTCCTGGTCGCCGGTGCCGTCCAGGACCATCGCCAGGCCGACCGCCGCCTGGGCGTGGTCGGGCGAGTCCGGATCGGCCGCGGGACCGGCCAGGATCTGGGCCGCCCGGTCGAGGTCACCGCTCTCGGCCAGCCGCCTCGCGGTGTCAAGTGGGGGGGTGTCGAGCTCGGGGGACGTCAAGAAAGCTCCTTCGACGACGATCATCCGAGCCTAACCAGAAACCCCGCCGCCGTCCCCTCACATGCCCATCCCGGACACGACTTTGCCACCCCTATAGCCGGACATGACCCCCACTCGAAGCCACCGCCCCGGCGGCCCCTCACTCCGCGTCCGGGTACCGGGTACGCGCCAGCCTGATCAGCTCCGAGCGCCGCTGCCGTCCGAGTTTCGCCCGGATGTTCTCCATATGCCGGTTGACGGTGCGCACCGCGATCCCGAGATCCTCGGCGATCTCCCGGTTGTCGTAGCCCTTGGCCAGGCACCGCAGCACCGACATCTCCCTGGGCGTCAGCTCCCCGGGATGCTGGAACTCGGCCACCAGCCTGGCCGCCACCACCGGCGGGAGCACCGGCCCCTCCAGCACCTGCTCGACCGCGCGGACCAGCTCGGCCGCCGTCGCGTCCTTGGTCACGCACCCGTCGGCGCCCGCCCGCACCGCGCGGACGACCTCCTCGACCGACGCCTGCGAGAACACCAGCACCTTGGGCCCGCGCGCGGCGGCGATGACGTCGAGCCCGGAGCCGCCGCCCTCCAGCGCCAGGTCGACCAGCAGGACGTCGGCGTCGTGCACGGCCAGCAGTTCGATCGCACCGGCCGCTGTGCCGCACTCGGCCACGACCTCGACCCTGTCGCTCGACGCCAGCCCGGCGCGCACCCCGTCACGGGTGAGCGGATGGTCCTCGACCAGGATGACCCGGATCACCTGCCGAGCATCGCACGCCCCCGCCCGCCCGTCACCCGCTCCCGTCGAGCGGCACCCACATCTCCACCTCGGTGCCGCTGCCCGGCCTGCTGCGCATGGTGACGCGCCCGCCGAGGCGTTCGATGCGCTCCCTGATGCTCACCCTGATGCCGAGCCGGTCGGGCCGCTCCAGCGTCTCGGGCCCGTAGCCGACGCCGTCGTCCCTGACGCTGACCGTGACGCCGCCCCGCTCCTGCAGCAGCGTCACCCACACCTGTCGCGCGCTGGCATGCCGTTCGACATTGGTCAGCGCCTCCTTCAGCGCCGCCACCACCTCGGCGGCGTGCCCGGCGGGCAGCATGACGGGCCCGGCCATCGTGAGCTGGACCGGCACACTGGCCTTGCCGGTGAGCATGCCGCGCACCGCCTGGCCGAGCGCGACCTGGCCCGGCGGCGTGCTCGCGGCCGACGGGTAGATCATCGAGCGCAGCGCCTCCTCCTGCAGCCCGAGGTCGGCCATGAGCGCACGCAGTTCGAGCGCCGACGCCGCCCCGCGCTCCGCGAGCTCACGCCCGGACCTGCGGATCCTGGCCAGGTGCTGGAGCACCTCGTCGTGCACGAGCCCGGCCAGGCGGCTGCGTTCCTCGGCCATGGCCGCACTGCGCGAGGAGCGTTCGGCATGGGCGACGAGCCGGGCGAGCTGCCCGGCCGACAGGCCGACGCTGACCCCGACCAGGAGGTACGCCAGGCTCTCGCCGATGATCTTGAGTGTCCTGAGATAGGAGATCGCCGCGAAGTCCACCCCGTTGACCGCATAGGCGAGCGGCGACATCAACGCCAGCGTCAGCCCCGCCAGCACTCCCCCGCGTACCTGGTAGAGCACGGCCCACGCCGCCACCGTCGCCATGGGATAGGCCCCGGCCAGCCACGGATGGCTGCCGAGCAGCTGCTGCGGCGCCAGGACCAGCCCGGAGGCCAGCACCAGCCCGGCCGAGACGACCAGGTCGATCACCAGCAACACGGTCGTACGGCGCGGCGCGGCGAACGTCAGCCAGCCGTTCCACACCAGCAGCGTCACCACGACGGCCACGGTCAGCCAGGGCCGCTCCTCCTGGTCGGCGTCCAGCGCGAGCAGCGCCGTCCACGCGAACGCCGCCCAGCGCAGCGCCAGCACGAGCAGCATGGGCGCGGGACGCATCGCATCGCCTCCGGATCGGGCCGGAACACCGCCCCGCCTTCCGGTGCCGGGCGATGATGAAGCCGTGGTATCTCCAGGGCCGTACTCCATTCAAGGCGACCCGCCGGGCCCGCGAGCCGCTTCGGGCGGTTGGAGCCCTCTGTCGCCGCCTGAGGTGGCCGAGGGGTTCGGCGCGCAGCTGGCCTGGTGGCAGCTCGGCTTCAGGCTCAGGGCCGAGGTCAGGGCTGCGGCGCGCGCGGGCACGGCGCATCACGACGCCGACGTGGCCCCGGTCGCCACGGCGTGGGCCAGGCTGCACGCGGGGGCGCGCTGGCCGTGGCGGCTGGCCAGGGTGGGGGTGCCCGCGTTCGTGGTCGGGCTGGCGCTGGCCGCGGTGCTGCACCTGCCAGGCGACCTGCCGGGCGAGCTCGCCGTCCTCCTGTCGTCCGGCCTGACCGCCGCGGCGGCACTGGCCTGGCTGCTGCGGCAGACGGCGCTGGCCGGGCGGCTGCTCGCCCTGGCCGACGGCGAGCGGCCCGGCGAAAGGCGCGAGGCGCGGCCGTGGTGGCAGGCGGCGGTGCTGTGCGTGCTGCTCCCGGCCAGTGCGTTCGCCGTGGTCAGGGCGATCCAGGCCGACCCGCCGCTGCAGGACGCCTGCCCCGGCTACCGGGTCGACGCCGCCCACGTGCGCGACTGGAACCCCGACTGGGGCTGTCCCGCCGGTGACACCGTCACGGCGGGCGGCCACCGGATCACCTACTTCCTCGCACACCACCTCTACCCGGCGGCGCTGCTGGCCCCGCGCGGCAGCCTGGTCGCCATGCCCACCGCCACCCTCGCCCTGTGGCTGCGCCGCCCGGAGCTGGGCGTGCCGACCGGCGAGGTGGTGACGTACGGCGACGGCACGGTGACGGTGTTCACGCGCGGCCACGTCCTGCAGCCGTCGCGCGGCGCGCCCGTGGCCGCCCCGGGGCCGTTCGCCCCGGTGGTGTCGGGCGTCGTGCCGTGCGAGCACCCCGACCGGCCGTGTGTGGTCTCGGCCGAGGTCGAGGGCACGACCGTACGGGTGACCTGGAGGTTCAGACCGGCCGACGTGTTCCAGATCGGCTATTTCGCCTTCGCCGACTCCGGAGCGCCGAGCGAGCACCGGGCCGTCGAGACGGGCGCGTTCGAGCAGGAGTTCACCGGGCTGCTGCCCGACGCCGTGTACTTCTTCTCCGTGCAGGCGTGCGACCGCCGTTTCGCCAGGCGCTCGGCCTGCACGCCGTACGGGCAGGAGGTGACGGTGCGCACCGGGCATGGGTGAGTTCACCCATGCGGGATGGGCCAACACGGCGGCTTGCGGGCGCGGGCCCGGCGGGCGAGCCTGGTGGGGTGCAGGAGAGAACGCTGCTGGTGCATGGTCTGTTCACACCCGCCGACGACGCGCACGGCGCCAGGTTCGTGGCCGAGCTGCCCGTGGGGCCCGGCTGCGACACGGCGGCGATCTCGGTCACCGCGACGCTCGGCGCGAGCCCGGCGCTGGAGTTCGTCGTCACCGCCGACTGGCAGCGCAACAACTCGATCGACGTGAGCTACCGGGGCCACGAGCTGCCGGTCGGGCGGGTCAATCTGGCCACCGAGGCGTGGCACCAGTGCACGGCGGGGCCCGGCCTCACGCTGACCGTGCGCAACTGCGTGCCGGGAGCACCCCGGTGACCCGCACCCAGCCGATCGAGCTGTGGCTGCGCCTGGACGAACGCCAGGTGCTGATCATGCTGCGGGTCGGTCAGGGCGTGGCGGAGCTGCGGGCGAGCGGCGACTTCGACGTCGCGGCCTTGGTCGCCGAAACGCTGCGGGCGGGCGTCCCCTCTGCGCCCGCCAGGGCGTTGCGCAAGGCCGGCGGCTGAGCGCGGGCACGGCGGCCGCGCGCGCCCGCGCCCGCCGTGCCCGTCCGGTGCTCAGTCCTCGTAGGCCTCCAGCGGCGGGCAGGAGCAGACGAGGTTGCGGTCGCCGTAGGCCTGGTCGATGCGGCGCACGGGCGAGAAGTACTTCCCCTCGCGCAGCGAAGGCAGCGGGTAGGCGGCCTCCGACCTGGAGTAGGGGTGGCTCCAGTCGTCGGCCACCAGCGAGTCCGCCGTGTGCGGCGCGTTGCGCAGCGGGTTGTCGGCCCGGTCGTAGCCGCCGGAGGCGACCTTGGCGATCTCGCCCCGGATGGCGACCATGGCCTCGACGAAGCGGTCGAGCTCGGCCAGGTCCTCGCTCTCGGTGGGCTCGATCATGAGCGTGCCCGCCACGGGGAAGGACATGGTCGGCGCGTGGAAGCCGTAGTCGATGAGCCGCTTGGCGACGTCGTCGACGGTGACGCCGGTCTCCTTGGTGATCTGACGCAGGTCGACGATGCACTCGTGCGCGACCAGCCCGCCCCGCCCGGTGTAGAGGACGGGGAAGTGCGGGGCCAGCCTGCGCGCCAGGTAGTTGGCCGACAGGATCGCCTGCTCGGTCGCCGCCTTGAGCCCGTCGCCCCCCATCATGCGCACATAGGCCCACGAGATCGGCAGAATACCCGCCGACCCGTACGGCGCCGCCGAGACCGGCCCGACGGGCGATCCGGGCTTGAGCGGGTGGCCGGGCAGGAAGTCGGCCAGATGGGCGCGTACCGCGACCGGGCCGACGCCGGGGCCGCCGCCGCCGTGCGGGATGCAGAAGGTCTTGTGCAGGTTCAGGTGCGAGACGTCGGCGCCGAACTCGCCGGGCTTGGCCAGGCCGACCAGGGCGTTGAGGTTGGCCCCGTCGACATAGACCTGGCCGCCGGCCTCGTGCACCTTGGCGCAGATCTCGGTGATGCTCTCCTCGTAGACGCCGTGCGTCGAGGGGTAGGTCACCATGATGGCGGCCAGGGCGTCGGCGTGCTTGCCGATCTTGGCGTCCAGGTCGGCGAGGTCGACGTTGCCGTTGTCGTCGCAGGCCACGACGACCACCCGCATGCCGGCCATGACGGCGCTGGCGGCGTTGGTGCCGTGGGCGGAGGACGGGATGAGGCAGACGTCGCGGTGCTCCTGCCCGGCCGCCCGGTGGTAGGCCCTGATCGCCAGCAGCCCGGCGAACTCGCCCTGCGATCCGGCGTTGGGCTGGATGGAGACGGCGTCGTAGCCGGTGACCTCGGCCAGCCAGGCCTCCAGCGTCCCGATCAGCTCGGCGTAGCCCGCAGCCTGCTCCTCGGGGGCGTAGGGGTGCACGGCCGCGAACTCGGGCCAGGTGATCGGCTCCATCTCGGTGGTCGCGTTGAGCTTCATCGTGCACGAGCCCAGCGGGATCATCGAGCGGTCGAGTGCGATGTCCTTGTCCTGCAGCCTGCGCAGGTAACGCAGCATGGCGGTCTCGGAGCGGTGGCTGTGGAAGACCGGGTGGGTGAGGTAGTCCGACTCGCGGACCAGCGACTGCGGCAGCGCGCCCAGGTCGTCGCGCTCGGCCAGGGCGGCCAGGTCGGCGGCGGCGCCGAAGGCGGCGGCGACCTGCTCCACGTCGGCCAGCGTGCTCTTCTCGTCGCAGGCGATGGAGATGTGGTCGGCGTCGGCCAGGTGCACGTTGATCCCGCGCGCGGCGGCCTCGGCCAGCACCTCGGCCGCCCGGCCGGGCACCCTGGCCAGCACGGTGTCGAAGAACTCGCCGTGCACGACCTCCACGCCACCGGCGCGCAGCCCCTCGGCCAGCGTCACGGCCAGGCGGTGGGTGCGGGCGGCGATGCGGCGCAGCCCCTCGGGGCCGTGGTAGACGGCGTACATCCCGGCGATGACGGCCAGCAGGACCTGGGCGGTGCAGATGTTGCTGGTGGCCTTCTCCCTGCGGATGTGCTGCTCGCGCGTCTGCAGGGCCAGCCGGTAGGCCGGGTCGCCGTCGGCGTCGAGCGAGACGCCGACCAGACGGCCGGGCATCTGCCGCTGCAGGCCCTCGCGCACGGCCATGAAGGCCGCGTGCGGCCCGCCGAACCCGAAGGGCACGCCGAAGCGCTGGGAGGAGCCGATCGCGATGTCGGCGCCGAGCTCGCCGGGCGAGGTGACGAGCGTGAGCGCCAGCAGGTCGGCGGCGGCCACGACGACGGCGCCCGCCTCGTGCGCCTGCTCGGCCACCGGGCGGAAGTCGCGCAGCCTGCCGCCCGCGCCGGGGTACTGCACCAGGACGCCGAAACACTCGGGCAGGTCCTCGTCCAGCGACTGCTCGCGCAGCGTGATGCCCAGCGGCTCGGCCCTGGTGGCCAGCACGGCCTTGGTCTGCGGGAGCGCGTCGGCGTCGACGACGAACACCTCGCTCTTGACCTTGCTCGCCCTGCGGGCCAGCGTCATCGCCTCGGCCGCGGCCGTGGCCTCGTCGAGCAGCGAGGCGCCCGCGACGTCGAGCCCGGTCAGGTCGGACACCACGGTCTGGAAGTTGATCAGCGCTTCGAGGCGGCCCTGCGAGATCTCGGGCTGGTAGGGCGTGTACGCGGTGTACCAGCCCGGGTTCTCCAGCAGGTTGCGGCGGATCACCGCGGGGGTGATCGTGTCGTGGTAGCCCAGGCCGATCATCGAGGTGAGCACCCTGTTGCGCCCGGCCAGCTCGCGCAGCTCCGCGATCGTCTCGCTCTCGCTGGCCGCGGCGGGGAGTTTGAGGCTGTCCTTGGCCCTGATCGCCTCGGGAACGGCCACGGCCACGAGGTCGGCGACCGACTCGAAGCCGACGGTCTCCAGCATCCTGGCCTGGTCGGCGTCGGAGGGACCGATGTGGCGGGTGGCGAATGCGGGCGCGCCGAGGGCGCTGAGGGGCGACGAAAGGTCGGTCATGGAGGTGCCTCCCGAGGGCTGTGGAGACCGGCGCCAGGGCGCGGGCGTAGGCCGGATCTCCCCCTCTGTCACCTCAACCTGAGAGCTTCACCCGTGAGGGCTTTCACCGTCGGTGAGACGCGCCTGGCGGGCGCGCCTGCTTTCCAGAGTTGCCTATCCCGAGCGGTACGGGTTGCCTGAGAGATTCCGGGGAGGGTTGCTCCTTCGGCGCCCCGGGCGGACCGGGGACTCTCCCGCACGGGGTCGTCAGCCTTGCTCCTAGGTTACCAGCGCCTCCGGATCAGCCGAGGCGGCGGGCGCGTCTGCGCTGGGCGAGCTCGTCAGCTGGGTGGTCGGCCGGGACTTCGTCCTCGACCGCCGCGCGTTCCCCCGGCAGCTCCGCGAGGGAGCCCTCGACCTCACGCCAGACCCGGCCGAGCGCGATGCCGAACACGCCCTGCCCTCCCTGGAGCAGGTCGATGACCTCGTCGGCCGACGTGCACTCGTAGACGCTGACTCCGTCGCTCATGAGGGTGATCTGCGCCAGGTCGCCCGATCCCCGCTCGCGCAGGTGGTGGACGGCCGTGCGGATCTGCTGCAGCGACACTCCGGTGTCGAGCAGGCGTTTGACCACCTTGAGCACCAGGATGTCGCGGAAGCTGTACAGGCGTTGCGAGCCTGAGCCCTGCGCCGCTCGTATCGTGGGCTCCACCAGTCCGGTGCGGGCCCAGTAGTCGAGCTGCCTGTAGGTGATACCGGCGGCCGCGCAGGCTGTGGGGCCGCGGTAGCCGATGTCGGCGGGCAGCGAAGAAGGCTGCTCGTCGAACAGCAGACCTTGTTCACCGGCACGCTGCCTCGCGCTTTCGCGCCGCACCGGATCTTCCTGGCCGGCCGTCTTTCCCTCGCCGCTGCTGACCGCCACGCGGACCTCCGGCTTTCTCTCATCCCGTGGTCTGATCTGGGGGTTCGTCAAGGACAACCACAGGGTTCACTTGAACCGTAGGACCGTGACCAACGTCAGTCAACGATCCTGCCCGGCGCGTCGTGAAGCGTAAATGCAATGAAATACCGGCCCCATGCCAGAGTACGGAGCCGCTTACCTCTTTCGAAGACTTAGCTACCCAGCGCGGCCGAAGTCCTCGGGCGAGATCGTGTCAAGGAACTCCCTGAACTTCTCGACCTCGTCCTCCTGGTCGTCCGGGATGATCACTCCGGCCTCCTGGACCACCTCCTCGCTGGCGAAGATGCGCGCACCGGTCCGCAGGGCCAGCGCGATGGAGTCCGACGGCCTGGCGCTGACCTCGACGCCGTTGGAGAAGACCAGGTCGGCGTAGAAGATGCCGTCGCGCAGGGCGACGATGTTGACGGTGCGCAGACTGACTCCCAGGGCGCTCAGCACGTCCCTGAACAGATCGTGGGTCAGCGGGCGAGGGGGTGGTTCGTCCGCCTGGGCCATGGCGATGGCCGTGGCCTCGTTCATCCCGATCCAGATGGGTAGGTATCGCTCTCCGTGCGCCTCCTTGAGCAGGACGATCGGCTGATTTGTAGGCATCTCAACCCGAACGCCCACGACCTCCATCTGCAACACGGGCTGCTCCGTATTTCGACTACCGCAATTGTTGGGCCGCACTACCGCAATTCAACGTAACACCCGAGGGGCGTGGAATGTCCCTGTGGGCCGGTCATCGACCGAGAACGCCCCTGACGCCGGTGCGCAGAAGCGCCGCGTGCAACTCCATGAGCAGGCCCGAAATCTCGCGGGCCGCCTGATCGGCCTCGCCGATCGCCCCGGGGGAACGTTTGCGCAACAGCGGGGCCACGGCCTGTTCGACCAGCCCGCTCTCGCGCTCGGCCGCCGCCCTGACCGCACGCAGATGCCGCGCGTGCAGCCCGAAGGCGGCCAGCGCGCCCACCGCACGTGCGATCTTCAGCGCGTCCTCGTCGTAGCGCCTGGCGACCGCCGCCAGCAGGCCGTAGTCCTCCAGCTCGGTGAGGGTCTCCTCGTCGAGCCCGGCCGACTCCAGCAGCTCGGCACGGCTCAGCCGCAGCTCCTGCTGCTCGCCGACGACCCTGGGCCTGGACAGCGCCTCGGCCATCTTGTCCTTGATCACCCGCAGCGGCAGGTAGTGGTCACGCTGCTCGGTGAGGATGTAACGCAGTTGCTCCACGTGGTGGTGGGTGAACTTGCGGTAACCCGAGGGGCTGCGCTCGGGTTCGATCAGCCCCTCGCCCTCCAGGAAACGGATCTTGGAGATCGTCACGTCGGGGAACTCGCCCTGCAGCAGGGCGAGCACCTCCCCGATGCTCATGTGTGAGCGTGCCGCCTGAGCGCTCATACGCCGGGGGTGCCCCGCATGAGAAACACGAGACGGAACTTGCCGATCTGCACCTCGTCCCCGGCGTGCAGCGGAACCTCCTCGATGCGCTCCCTGTTGACGTAGGTGCCGTTGAGGCTGCCGACGTCACGCACGGTGAAGCGACCGCCCGGGTGGCGATACCACTCCACGTGGCGGCGCGAGACGGTGATGTCGTCGAGGAAGATGTCGCTCTCCGGGTGACGGCCGGTGGTCGTCAGGTCGCGGTCGAGCAGGAACCTGCTGCCGGCGTTGGGGCCGCGCATGACGATGAGCAGCGCGGTGCCCGGCGCGAGGTTCTCCACTGCGGCGCGCTCGGCCAGGAGCGCCTCTCCTGTCTCCGCCTCATACGCCTCGATCCCGGCGACGGAGATCGTCGAGGTGGTGTCCCCCACGACCTCCATACGGGTCAGGGGTGACCCGCAGCGGGAGCAGAAACGGGCATCCTCGGGGTTGGCATGTCCGCACTGCGTGCAGTAGACGCTCGGCATCGACTGGCTCGGCCTCCTACCGCGAAGACGCGTTTCACGGTGCTCAGGGCGACGGCGTCCTGCTTCTTCGCTTCTCAAGTTGTTGGGTCGCTACGACTGCGAATGCCGCAACTTACGCTGATGAGACGCAAAGGTCAAGGCGGAACGCTGGACGACGGACTTGGACGGTGACAAAGTTACCGCCGAGCCGGTACCAAGGTCCATCCCACACGCGGGTTCGCCTTCTGACAACCCTTTTCCCGCTCCTGTTTACCCTCCGAACAACGTTCACCCCGCGGCCGCCGCAGCCTCCACGATCGCCGCCCACTCGGCGAGCAGCGCCTGGGCGGCGTCCACGTCCGGCCCCTCGGCCCACAGATGGGTCACCGGCGCGGCCGTCGCGGGCAGGACGAGCGCCCAGCTCCCGTCCTCCTCGACCACGCGCACCCCGTCCGTGGTGTCGATCACGCGCCCGCCCGCCGCCTCGATGACCGAGCGCATGACCGCGCCCTTGGCCGCCCACGGCGTCGGAACGGTCCTTTTGAGCAGCCTGGCCTCCGGGATGCGGGCGTCGATGCGGCTGAGCGAGAGCCGGGTGCGCGCGACCAGGCCGAGCAGGCGCAGGAAGGCCGCGAGCCCGTCGACGGTCGGTGCGAACTCCGGCACGATGAAGCCGCCCCTGCCGTCCCCGGCGAAGATCATGTTGCGCCTGCTCGCCGCCTCGGTGAGCGCGTCGAGCGCGGTGGAGGTCCACTGCACCTGCACGCCGTGGAAGCGCGAGACCTGCTCGGCCACCCGCGTGGTGCTGACCGGCAGCGCCACCTGGCCGCCTCGCCGCTCGGCGGCCACCAGGTCGAGCACGACCAGCAGGGCGCGCTCCTCGCTGATCAGCCTGCCCAGCTCGTCGACCAGGGCGATCCGCTCGCCCACCGGGTCGAAGCGCACACCGAAGGCCGCCCTCGACGAGCTGACGAGCTCCGACAGGCGCTGCAGGTCGCGGCGGCGCCCGGCGATCGTCTCGGCGGGCGAGGCGTCGTCGAGGCGGGCGTTGACGGTGAGCACGTCGACGCCGACCCGGCCGAGCAGGGCGGGCAGCACCAGGGAGGCGGTGCCTCCGGCGCAGTCCACGACGACCTTCATGTCGCTGACGCCGGAGATGTCCACGCGGCGCGCCAGCTCCTGGGCGTAGTTCTCCACCGCCCTGGCCGGGAAGCTCAGCCCGGCGATCTCGCCGGGGAAGGCGCGGCGGAACTCCTGGCGGGAGAAGACGCGCTCCAGCTTGCGCTGCGCGCCCGCGGCCAGGTCGGCGCCGCGCGCGTCCATGAACACGATGTCGACGCTCTGCGGGTCCCCCGCCGTCGTGCGCAGGGCGATGCCTCCGGCGGCATGGGCCTGGGAGGTGTGGAAGCGGGCCACGGGCAGCGCCGCCGCCTCCAGGTCGAGCACGTCGACGGCGCTCGCGGTGAGCGCGCTGATCACCGCGCGCTTGAGCGCGCGGGCCGCCCGCGAGGAGTCGCGCGAGGTGACGACCTTGTCGCCCTTGCGCAGCGTGGTGGCATAGGCGCTGGCCAGCCGTACGCACAGTTCGGGGGTGATCTCGACGTTGACCAGGCCGCTGACGCCGTTGGGGCCGAACAGGCTGCGCTGGCCGCGCGACTCCCAGATGACGGAGGTGTTGACGACGGCCCCGGCCTCGATGGTCTTGAAGGGATAGACCTTGACGCCGCTGGTGACGTACGCCTCGGCCTCGATGACGCACTCGTCGCCGACGACGGCGTTCTCCTCGATCCTGGCGCCGGTCATGATGTCGGTGTTCTTGCCGATCACGCAGCCGCGCAGGTGGGCGCTCGGCCCGACGTAGACGTTGTCGTGCACGACCGCGCGGTGCAGGAACGCGCCCTCGCGTACGACGGCGTTGCTGCCGAGCACGGTGAACTCGCGCAGTTCGGCGCCCGCCTCGACCTTGGCGTACGGGCCGATCACCAGCGGGCCCTTGAGCACGGCGTCGGGATCGACCGACGCGCCCTCGTGCACCCACACGCCCGGCGAGAGCTCGAATCCGCCGATCTCCACGCGTACCCGGCCCGACAGCGCGTCGGCCTGGGCCTTCAGGTAGCTCTCGTGCGTGCCGACGTCCTCCCAGTAGCCGTCGCTCACGTAGCCGAACAGCCGGGCGCCGCGTTCGAGGAGCCTGGGGAAGACGTCGGCGGCCCAGTCGACCGAGCGGCCCGGCTCGATCTCGTCGAGGATCTCCGGCTCCATGACGTAGATGCCGGTGTTGACGGTGTCGGAGAAGACCTGGCCCCAGGTGGGCTTCTCCAGGAAGCGCTGGACGCGGCCGTGCTCGTCGGCGATGACGATGCCGAACTCCAGCGGGTTGGGCACGCGCTTGAGGCCGACGGTGACCAGGGCGCGGTTGGCGCGGTGGAAGCGGATCATCTCCGACAGGTCGATGTCGGTGAGCGCGTCGCCCGAGATGACGAGGAAGCTGCCGTCACGCAGCCGGTCGGCGGCGTTCCTGACGCTTCCGGCGGTGCCGAGCGGGATGTCCTCGGTGGCGTAGTGCAGGCTCATCCCGAGTTCGTCGCCGTCGCCGAAGTAGGTGCGCACGAGGGCGGCCAGGAACTGCACGGTGACGACGGTCTCGGTCAGCCCGTGCCGTCGCAGCAGGAGCAGGACGTGCTCCATGATCGGGCGGTTGAGCACGGGCAGCAGTGGTTTGGGCTGGTTGGCCGTCATCGGCCGCAGCCGAGTGCCCTCCCCGCCCGCCATGACGACCGCCTTCACGGATCACCCCTTTGGCGCCTCTTCGACCGCTTTGACGAGCTGTCGCACCTGTACCACATACAGCACGGCGGCCCACCAGTACAGACCAGTGCCCCAGATGGCGAAGGCCCATCCGATGATCTGGGTGAACTCCTGGTACCAGGCGCCGGTGTGGGAGGCGAGGAAGAGCAGAGGGAAGGCGTACATCAGGTTGGCCATGGCGGCCTTGCCGAGGAAGTGCACGGGAAGCGCCTGGTAGCCGTGCCTGCGCAGCACGGGGAAGAACGCCCCGACGAACAGCTCCCTGGCCAGGATGACCGCCACCAGCCACCAGGGGATGATCTCGCGCAGCAGCAGGCCGAGCAGCGTCGCGAAGACGTAGAGCTTGTCGGCGGCCGGGTCGATGACGCGGCCCAGCCTGCTGGTCTGGTTCCACGCCCTGGCGATCTTGCCGTCCAGCCAGTCGGAGAACCCGGCCAGCATGAGCAGCGCGATGGCCCACCCGTCCGCCTTGGGACCGAGCACCAGCCACAGGAAAACCGGGACGCCGAGCAGGCGCAGGAAGCTCAGGATGTTGGGAACCGTCCAGATGCGGTCCTCGGCCGATGTCTCGCTCACGCTTGCGACCCTACTGCGTCCGATTCATCCCCAGCGTGTCACGCCACGACCGTTGTGCGTCGTCACGGCAGCCCGGCGGCCTTCAGCGTGCCCCTGAGCCAGCGTGGCGCACGCAGCCAGCCGGTGCGCTCGGCGTGCTCCTGGGCCGGGGTGAAGACCAGCACGCCCTTGCCCGCCCGGGGGTAGAGGTACTGCACGAGCGTGCCTTCGGGCCGTCCCGCCAGGTGCCAGGCGACCCGGTAGCGCGCCCCGAGCCTGCCCTTGGGCCGCTTGGCCGCGAACCTGGCGTGCGGGTACTCCGCGACCAGAGCGGCCAGTACGGCGGTGCCGAGCCGCAGGTCGTCCAGGCGCCTGTCCTGGGCCCTGGTGCCCGGCCGCACCTGGACGGGCGCGCTCAGCCCGGGGCCGGTGATGACGGCCGTGTCCGGCCCTTTGGCCAGCGCGGGAGCCGCGGGCACGAGTGTGAGCGCCAGCACGAGGGCCGGCAGCAGGAGCAGTCGTCTCATGGTGGTGATACCCGCTTCCCGTTCAGTAGGTTCCCCACGGCCACAGGGCCAGGGTGAGCGCGCCGAGCACGGCGAGCGTGGTGAGCGCCGCCAGCAGCCTGCGCCGGGCCCGCCACAGCTGACTCCACTCGCCGTCGTCGCTGTGCGTGATGCTCGCCGCCGCCATGATCCAGCGGGCCAGCGCGAAGCCGGTCCCGGCCAGCATCGCCCCGCCGAACGGCAGCGCCAGCACGGCCGCCGCCAGCACCAGGTGCGGCAGCGCCGAAGGCGAGTACGTGCGCATGCCGGTGCCCATCTCGAACCCGAACTGCACACCGCCGACCGCACGGCCCCGGTTGAGCACGTGCTCGGGCACCAGTCGCCGGTTCTCCGGCACCTTCAGCGAGATCACGCCGAACTCGCGCGACGCCACCACGACGCCGAGCACGGCCAGCACCGCCAGCCTGCCCTGCCAGGGCGTCAGCGCCTGCACGACGCCGCCGAGCACCGCCGCCACCAGCGCCACCGTCGAGGCGCCGAGCCAGAGTCCCAGTCCGAACCACGCCAAAGCCCCCTTACCGCGCCAGACCGACGCGCCCAGCAGAAATGCCGAGTTGTGGCTTCAAGTGCTGCCGGAGTTGGCGTACCCGGCGTTCAGCCCGGCCCACAGCGCCAGCAGCGGCGCCAGAGCGGGCACGAGCGCCGGCACCGCCGTACCCGCGACGACGGGTACGGCGAGCGCCAGCGGGTGCAGGGCCAGGCGTCGCAGCGCCCGGCCCCTTCCGGCCGCCATGCTCACAGGCGGCACATCGCGATCGTCAGGTCGGTGTGGTAGGTGCCGTCGCGCCAGGTGACCTTGGTGAAGCCGTCCGAGCAGCGGTAGGTGCCGCCGTTGTAGGTCCAGCGCCAGGCGTTCTTCGTCGGGTAGCCGCAGTAGTCGTCGACCCGGTAGGCGTAGTACTTCTCCTGGTCGGACTGGCCGGCGTTGTGGGTGCGGTTGCCCTCGAAGTGGCGCTGGTTGGAGTTGCACGGGTTCGCGCCGCGCCGCCAGCCGCCGAAGCAGACGGCGGGGCCGCCCCACCAGTTGGCGCTCTGCTGGGTGTAGCCGCCGCTGCCGTAGGCGTCGGAGCAGTTGGCCGCCGTCCACTCCGACGTGGGGCCGGCCGCCAGCGCCGCCCGCTTGTTCAGCACCCAGTCGAACGGCACGACGACCGCGGCGAGCGCCGAGACCACCAGGCCCTTCAGCACGGTCCTGCGGGTGGCGGGCGCGTCGGCGATCAGGGCGCGTACGCGGCTCGGCTCGGCGCCCTGCGGAGCCGCCGTCATCGTGGGGATGTCGTCAGGACGCATGCTCACTCCTCGGCACGGCGACGGGATCGGCGGACGGCACGATCGTCTCGATCAGGGCGGCGACGTCGTCGCCCGCGTAGACGAAGCGCCTGTCGACCACACGGCCCGCGGGGTCGACGACGAACAGGCAGGGCGTGTAGCCCTCGTACATGGCGGCCCACAGGTCGGCGTCGGCCAGCCTGACGCCGCGGTCGAAGGCGTCGGCCGATCGCCTGTCGGCCAGCAGGCCGAGCACGCGCACGCCTTCGGGCTCGGCGCCGACGGCGGCCTCCCAGACGTTGTGGCAGATCGCGCAGGAGGCGTCCATGAGCACGACCAGCGAAGCCCGCTGCCCGGCCTCGGGCAGCAGCGCCTCGGGGGCGGGCCGCAGGTCGTCGTCGAGCCTGGCGCCCGCCGGGTTGAGCGCGGTCTGCTCAAGCGTGCGCACCCGCGCGTACACGGCCACCACGCCGACCAGGGCGAACACCGCCACCAGCAGGGCCAGCAGCGCCAGCGAGGTCGCGAGCGTCACGCCTGCCACCCCACCCGGATCGAGCCGAGCACGGCTTCCACCCGGCCGTCGTCGGCGGCGAGCGAACGGCCCGCCTGCTCGGCCTCCCTGGGGAAGATGAGGGTGAAGACGCAGGTCGGGTTGGCGAAGGTGTAACGCCATTCGTAGGGGGTGCCGCCGAGCACCGCCCTGGCCTCGGGGTCGAGGTCGAGCTTGTCCTTCCACACCTCGGCGTCGCCCGCCCTGGCCCCGCGCCAGGCGGGGAGGTTCTCGCGCGCGGTCCTGGCGTCCTTGGCCAGGACGACGAGGTCGTCGCTCTGGCCGATGACCATCGTGCCGAACTGCCGCACGGCTGCGTGCAGCGGCGTCACCTTCGCCCCTTCGGGCGAGTCGGCGAAGGCGACCCCGGCGGTGATGCGGTTGAGCAGGGCGCGGCGCGGCGTCGGCCCGCCGAACCAGGTGGTGACGGAGGTGTAGGGCCCGGCCCAGACCAGGGCGCTGTCGGACCGGTCGGCGGCCTCGTAGAGCACGAGGTCGAATCCCTGACGGCGGAACGTCTCGGTGCGGCCGCCCGGGAAGATCTTGCTGGGTATGACCTTGTGGTGCCCGGCCGGGGCCAGGCTGAAGGAGCGGACGAGCCCGGGACCGGCGAATCTGGTGTGCCCGTGCCACACCAGTCCTCCCGCCTCGGCCGGCAGGTCGAGCGTGACACGTGCCCCGTCGGCGGATGAGCGCACGACAGAGGAGAGCGTCGTGACCATGAGTTTCCCCTAACGTTGGGCGCCGGAGCGCCAAACACCATGATCGACACAAACGTGGCTCGACCGTAACGGGGATTTGTCATGGTTTGTAGGCCTAATGACCCTGTGCATCGGGAACACGGTGCTCCGTGAGGAGCGTCAGGCGCTCGCCGCCCTGGCCTCGGCGAGGAAGGCCCGGATGAGGGCCGTGTCCTTGACGCCGGGCGCGCTCTCGACGCCGCTGGAGACGTCCAGGCCCCAGGGCGACGCCGCGGCGACGGCCTCGGCGACGTTCGCCGGCGCCAGGCCGCCCGCCAGGAGCCAGCGGCCGGACGGACGGCCGCGTACGGCCGACCAGTCCCAGGGCTCGCCCGAACCCGGCTTGGGCGCGTCGACGATGAGCAGGTCCTCGTCGAAGGCGCCGCAGCGCAGATCGGCGCCGTCGGCGACGGCACGCACCAGCGTCAGCCCGAGATCCTTCAGCGCGGTGAAGTCCTCGTGCGGATGCGCCCCGTGCAACTGCACCGCGCCCACCCCCGCCGCAAGGGACCGCTCGCGCACGACGGCCGTCGGCTCGCCCCTGAAGACGGCCACGCTCAGCACGTGCGGCGGCACGAGCGCGGCCAGCTCCCTGGCCAGGCCGGGCTCGATCCGCCTCGGGCTCGCGGTCAGCACGAAGCCGATCGCGTCGGCCCCCGCCTCGACGGCGGCCTCGACATGTTCGGGCCTGCTCAGCCCGCAGATCTTCACGAACACCCTCGCACCCTAACGCGCCCGCCGCCGTGCCCCGTACCCCTCAGGAGCGGCGGCGAGCGGCCGCGGGCGACCACGCCCAGACGAGCACGGCCACCGTCAGGCCGAACAGCGCCACCCCCGACGGCACGTGCGTGCCGAGCAGGTCCCAGCTGAAGTGCTGGCCCATCCCGACCAGGAAGAGCCCGGCGCTGGCCAGGGCCGGCCAGCCCGCTCCCCTGCCCGGCCGCCAGACCAGGACGGCGGCGACGATCTGGAGCAACGCGATGAGATGCACGACCATGCCGACCATGACATGCGTCTCGGCCATGGCATGCGCGCTCTGCACCGACTGGCCCGCGAACGAGGCCGCCACGACGACGGCCGCCGCCTGGGCGACGACCAGGACGCGCAGGGCGTACAGCAGAGCGGTGGACACGGGCCGCCGCTCGGCGGGGGCCTGTGCGAGTACCTCCTGCATGAGGTGATCCTTCCGTTGGTGAGGATCACATCGTGGGCGCGCGGCGCCCGGCCGGTCGTCAGCCTGCGGGCGGAGTGGCCGATCCGCCTGCCGGTGGATGCCTGACCGGGCGGAAGGCGGCGTCGACCAGGCCCGCCCTGTGCGCGATCACGGCGGCCTGGATGCGGTTGCGCAGGCCGAGCTTCTCCATGGCGTTGCCGACGTGCGTCTTGACCGTGGTGATGCCGACGTGCAGGCGCTCGGCGATCTCGGCGTTGGACAGGCCGGCGCCGACGAGCGTCAGCACCTCGATCTCGCGTTCGGTCAGCCCGGCCGGCATCGGCGCGGCGGCCTGGTCCTCGGCGGCCAGCGCGCGTTCGACGACGCGGCGCAGCACCGAGGGCGCCAGCAGCGGCTCGCCGGTCGCGGCCCTGCGCACGGCGTCGACCATGCGCTCGGGCTCGTCGTCCTTCACCAGGAAGCCGAGCGCGCCGACCCGGAGCGCGGCGTAGACGTCGGCGTCCTCGGCGAACGTGGTCAGCACCACGATCCTGGCCGCGGGCCAGCCCGCCAGGATGCGCCTGATGGCCTCGACGCCGTCGACCCTGGGCATGCGCAGGTCCATGAGCACGACGTCGGGGCGGTGCAGCTCGGCCAGGCGTACGGCCTCGGCGCCGTCCTCGGCCTCGGCGACGACCTCCATGCCGCCCGCCGCCTGCAGCAACATCCGCACACCCGCACGCACGAGGGCCTGGTCGTCGGCCACCACCACGCGGATCATGCTGTCACCTGGTCTTTCGGGGGTTGGTTGCGGGGGCTCTTGGGAGGTTGGGGTGGGGTGAAGCGCATCCGGCAGGCCTCCGCGCCCACGACCGGCTCGGCCTGGGGCGCGGTGGTCGCGCCCTTGGGGTAGGGCAGCGTCACGTGCAGCCGCCAGCCCGCCCCTTCGGGACCGGCGGTCAGCGTGCCGCCGAGCGCCTTGGCCCGCTCGCGCATACCGGCCAGGCCCTGTCCCGACGACGGCAGCGGCTCGCGGATGGTCGCCGCCCTGCCGTTGCGCACCTCGACGGTGAGCGCCTCCGGCGTGGCGGCCAGCCGTACGGTGACGTGGGTGCCCGGGCCCGCGTGCTTGAGCACGTTGGTCAGGCCCTCCTGGACGATGCGGGCCGACGACGCGCGCACGACGAGCGGCGCCGAGGCCACGCCTTCGGCCAGGTCGAGGTCGACGACCAGCCCGGCGGCGGCCATGCGTTCGGCCGACTCGCGCACGACGTCACCCGGGTCGGCCAGCAGGTCCTGCTCGGCGTCGGGGGCGCGCAGCACGTCGAGCAGGCCGCGCAGATCGGTGAGCACCTGGTGGCCGGTGGCCCGGATGTCCTCAAGGGCCTCGGCCGACGGGCCGGTGGGGTCGGCGAACCGGGCGGCGCCCGCGCGCAGGACGATGGCGCCGACGTGGTGGGCGACGATGTCGTGCACCTCGCGGGCGATGCGCTCGCGCTCGGCCAGCCGGTCGGCGCGCATCCGGGCCAGGGCCAGCTCCTCCGACTCGCGCATGCGCAGCCGTTCGGACTCCCCCGCGGCCTGCTTGGCGCCCAGGTAGCGCCCGATCGCGACCGGCGTGGCGACCAGGGCGAACATCAGGGCGATGCGCAGCGGTTCGTCGCCTTCGGCCTGGTTGACGATGATGGCCGTGGTGAGCACACACGTGGTGGCGTAGGCCAGCAGGATCCAGAACCAGTGCGCCCGCATGGCGAACACGCCGAGCGCGACGAGGAAGATGCCCTGCATGGTGTTGACCGCCCCGGCCAGGTGCTGTCCGGCCAGGGCCAGCAGCAGCCCCTCGACGCAGAACACCGCGCCTGGCAGCCGCCTGGCCAGCCCGAGCGCGAGCCCGGCCAGCACGGCCACCGCCCCGTCCACCCACAGCGGCCTGCCCGCGGTGCCCCAGATCTGCCAGCTGCCCAGTACGGAGACCGCGACGCCGCCGCCCGCGAGCATGAGGTCGGCCACCAGGTCGGGCCTGGCCGCCCGCATGCCGCTGCCGCGCAGGTAGCGGCCGACGACGACGGGCAGAGCCGCGAACGACAGCGAGTAGTACCAGGCCCCGGCGGTGAAGGCGAGACCGGGATCGGCCAGGTTGAGGGCGTTGGCGACGGCGGCCAGCGCGACGACGGGCACGATCGGCGCCCAGCGGGGCGTGCGGTAGGCGAACACGCCGACGGCGAAGGGCAGCAGGATCTGCGCGGTGTCGGCGGTGTGCGAGCCCAGCTGGTCGGTGACGACGAGCAGGGCGGCCAGCGCCACCACGACGAGCCCCGGCCTCGACCTGACGAAGGCCATGGCGGCGGCGATGGCCGCGGTGAAGAACGGCCCGAGGCCGAGGAAGGCTCCGGGCGTGTGCCAGCTGGTCAGCACGTCGAGGCCGATCCCGGCCAACGCGAGAAGCACGTCGATCATCCAGGGCCGCCATCGCATGGACCAACTGTATTCAGCGGGCGCACCCGCCCCTCTCCTCCCGGGGAACGACGTCGCCTCCTCCTTTCGGCCGCACTCGCGCCCGAAAGGGGGATCATGTGGAGTTCACCGGTCGCCTAGAGTCTTGCCATGCCCAATGACACGGCTCTCTTCCTCGGCCAGTTCATGCGCTCGCCTGCGACGATCGGCGCTTTCGCGCCCAGCTCGCGACGCTTGGCCGAGACGGTGACCACCCCCGTCCCCGAGCGTGGGGAACCGATCGTTGTCGAGCTGGGTCCGGGCACGGGCCCCTTCACCGCCGCGATCCAGCGCAGGCTGGCCGGTCGCGGGCACCACCTGGCCGTCGAGCTGAACACCGAGCTGGCCACCCTGCTGACCGGCCGTTTCCCGCACGTGGACGTGGTCACCGCCGATGCCGTCGAGCTGCCGCAACTCCTGGTCGACCGGGGGCTCTCGCGGGCCGACGTGGTGGTCAGCGGGCTGCCGTGGGCCGCCTTTCCCGAGGATCTGCAGCGCAGTCTGATGCGTGCGGTCATGACGGCGATGTGCCCTTCGGGGGCTTTCACCACCTTCTCCTATGTGCATGCCATTCCGCTGGGCTCGGCCAGGCGCTTCCGCGCCCTGCTCGCCGACAGCTTCGAGGAGGTCGTGCTCGGCCGTACGGTGTGGCGCAACGCGCCTCCCGCGTTCGTCTACCACGCGCGCCGCCCCCGGGGCTGAGCTGGTCCTGGCAGTCAACCGAACTCCGTTCTACGATTGCGCACGCAACGAGGACGGAGTTGATCACGGTGGACTTCACACTTCCCGACAGCGCCAAGGCCGTACAACGCGGCGTGGGCGACATCTGCGCGCGCTACGACATGGACTACTGGCAGCGCTGCGAGAGCGACAAACGCTGGCCGGAAGAGGTGTGGGCCGACCTGGCCAAGGGCGGATGGCTGGGCCTCGCGGTGCCCGAGGAGTACGGAGGCGGCGGGCAGGGACTGCTGGAGCTCGCCGTGGCCACCGAGACGCTGTCGGCGTCCGGCTCGGCGGGCGGCTCCGCCTTCACCTACGTGCTGACGCCCGGCTTCGGCGCCATGACACTGGCCAGGCACGGCAGCCCCGAACAGCGTGAACGCCTGCTGCCCGGCCTGGCGACCGGCGAGATCGAGACGTGCTTCGCGCTGACCGAACCGGACGCCGGGTCCAACTCGCTGGCCATCACCACCTTCGCCAGGCGCGAGGGCGACGAGTACGTGGTCAACGGCCAGAAGGTCTGGATCACCGGCGTGCAGCGCGCCCGGTGGATGCTCCTGGTCACCAGGACCGTGCCCGCCGCCGAGGCCAGGCCGCGTACGCACGGCATGACCGTCCTGCTGGTCGACGTGCCCGAGGCGGTCGCGGCCGGGCAGCTCAGCTACCGGCCGATCCCCAAGATGGGCGCCAACACCACGCCGTCGAACACCGTCTTCATCGACGACCTGCGCGTGCCCGCCCGTGACGTCGTCGGCGAGCCGGACCAGGGCGCGGCCGTCCTGTGGGACATCCTCAACCCCGAACGCGTCCTGCTGGCGGCATCGGCGCTCGGCGGGGCCGAGGTGGCACTGCGGGTGGCCGTCGCGTACGCCAAGGAGCGCGAGGTGTTCGGCAGGCCGATCGGCGCCAACCAGGCCATCGCCTTCCCACTGGCCCAGGTCAAGGCGAAGATCGAGCTGGCCAGGCTGATGCTGTACAAGGCGGCCTCCAGCTTCGACCAGGGCCTGCCGTGCGGCACCGAGGCCAACATCGCCAAGCTGACCGCCTCGCAGGCGGCCTGGGAGGCGGCCGACGCGGCCTTCCAGACGCACGGCGGCATGGCGTACTCGCTGGAGTACCCGGTGGCCAGGCTGCTGGCCGACGCCAGGATCGGCAGGGTCGCGCCGGTCACCGAGGAACTGCTGCTGAACTACCTCGCCACGCAGGTGCTGGGGCTGCCGCGCAGCTTCTGAGGCCGCCCCTCAGGCCGGTAGGGCGTAGCCGGTGACCCAGAGGCCGGGCAGCACCTCGGTGTCGCCCGTCCGCGTGAAGCCGAGCCGTTCGTACAGGGCGCGGGCCGGGGTGTTGTCCCTGCCGGTCGAGACGACGACGCGGCGCCCGTCCGCGCGGGCCAGCACCTCGCGCACCAGCGCCGCGCCGAGCCCGCGCCTGTGCAGGCCCGGGTCGACGACCAGCCGGTCGAGGTCGACCTCGCTCCCGCTCTCGCCCCACGCCACGGCGGCGGCCAGGCGCTCGCCCTGGTAGGCGGCCAGCCAGGTCAGCGGGGCGGCGCGCAGGTCGTCGAGCGTCTCGCGCAGGGGCGGGATGCGGTCGTCGCCGATGAGCTTCGCCTCGACGGCGTAGGCGGCGTGCTGCAGGGCGAGCAGGGCAGGCCCGAGTTCGTCGTCGCCGGGACGTACCTCGCGGATGAGCATCCCGGCATCATGGCAGCCGCCCTCGCCCCGGCGCGAGACGTTTTCCGGGCGGCGGCAGGGGTCACAGGGCCTCGCGCAGCCGTGCCGCCACGTAGGCGCGGGCCTCGACGGCCTGGTCGAAGAAGCCGGGCAGGCCGAAGAAGCTGTGCACGGCGCCGTCGAAGCGGCGCAGCTCGACCGGCACCCCGGCCTCGGCCAGGCGCCTGCCGTACTGCTCGCCCTCGTCGCGCAGGACGTCGCACTCGGCGGTGACGACGGTCGCCGGGGCCAGGCCCGAGACGTCGGGCAGGCGGGCGGGCGACAGGCGGGGGTCGTCGGGGGCGGCGCCCTGGGAGTACTGCTCGGCGAACCAGGCCATCTCGGCGGCGTCGAGGCCGAAGCCGGTGGCGTAGGAGCGGTAGCTGGGGGTGTCCATGGCGACGTCGAGCACCGGGTAGATCAGCACCTGGTGGGCCAGCGGCAGCCCGGCCTCACGCGCCTGCCAGGCGGCCACGGCGGCCAGGTTGCCGCCCGCGCTGTCACCGACGACCGCGACCCTGCCGTTGCTCTGGTAGAAGGCGGGCCTGGCGAACACGTCGCGCACGACCGCCCAGGCGTCGTCGGCGGCGGCGGGGAAGGTGTGCTCGGGCGCCAGCCGGTAGTCGACCGAGACCACCACCGCGCCCGTCCGCAGCGCCAGGTCGCGCCCGAGCGCGTCGTTGCGCTTGACGCTGCCGAAGACCCAGCCGCCGCCGTGGAAGTAGACGACGACCGGCAGCGGCCCGTCGTCCTCGTAGCCCCGGTAGATGCGCACCGGGATCGCGGTGTCGGCCGGCACCGTCTCGTCCCTGACGTAGGGCAGCTCCACGAGCGGGCCGCGCTGTGCGGCGAACCCGTCGGACGCCCGCATCGCGTCGATCTCCTTGCGGCCGAGGCTCGCGAGGTCGACGCCGAGGTCGGAGGGGTAGTGCTCCAGGTAGGCCTTCGCCTGTGGGTGCAACGCCATGATCGGACCTTACATGGCGGCCTCGACCAGCGCCTCGAACAGGCGGCCTTCGGCGTCACGCTCGGGGTGCCACTGCACGCCGACGCCGAAGCGGTGGCCCTGCAGCTCCACGCCTTCGACGATCTGGTCGTCGGCCCAGGCCACGGCCAGCAGCCCGTTGCCCAGGCGCTTGACCGACTGCTGGTGCGGCGCGGTCACCTCGACCTTGTCGCCGACGGCCTTGCCCAGCTTGCTGGAGACGCTGACCTGGATGACGTGCGGACGGCCGGGCGTGCCGTGGCGCTCGTGGTCGACGACGTCGGGCAGCCAGGGGATGAGGGTGCCGCCCTGGGCGACGTTGAGGACGTGCATGCCCCTGGCGACGGCCAGGATGGGCACGTCGTGCTGGACGGCGGCCCTGGCCAGGGCCAGCTCGAAGCGGTCGCGGTGCGGCTGCGGGTCCTCGCTGCGCACGTGCGGCTCGCCGCCGTAGGCGCTGGCCGCGACCTCGGGCCCGCCGGTGAGCACCAGGCCGCGCAGGCCCCGCACGTAGTCGTCGATGGCATGCAAGCCGAGCGGCGGCAGCACCACGGGCGCGCCGCCCGCCCGCTCGACGGCCTTGGCGTAGGAGGGCGGCGTGAGGATCGCCTCCCTGACCCAGATGCCCCATCGGGCGGCCTCGAGGTAGGCGGTGATACCGATCAGCGGTCGAGACATACGGGCTCCCGGGGGGCGTGCAGCAGGATGATGCCGCCACCGTGGGCCGGTGGCTCCAGATGCAAGCCCATCATGGCGCACTGCATTTCGGTTATGTCACCCATCCCGCGTATCAGTGGTGTCACTTCAGGATCGACTGACCTGTCCTGACCGCCCGTCGCAGGGGGTACGGAGCAGCCTCGGGCCCCCGCCGGACGCATTTGGCGCGCCATGAAAGAGGGGTGGAGATGAATGCGATAAACATTCGTATTTATCGTCCGAAATCCCGTTGCGGACAGATACGGTAAATAACATTACCGTCACGGATAGTTCCCGTTCGCGCGGTTTGGTGGTGAAACGGTTGTGACACCCGAGAGGTGATGTAAGACTCAAAAACGAGCGTATGGATGTGCCGGGGCCCGCCTTGCGCTCTTCACCCGGAGCCGTCAGGAGGTGGAGCGACACGACCGGAATCGCATTCCGGTCAATAGGTGGGGTTAAGTAAATGTCGTTGAATCCGCGCCTCGTCAAGGAGAGCTTCTCCGTCATCGAACCCGTGGCCGGCAAGGCCGCGGCCTACTTCTACGGTCGGCTGTTCGCCGAGAGCCCACACCTGAGGGGCATGTTCCCTCCGGCGATGGACGTGCAGCGGGACCGGCTGTTCAGCGCGCTGACCAGGATCGTGTGGAGCCTGGACAGTCCGGACAGCCTGTCGTGCTTCCTCGGACAGCTCGGCAGGGACCACCGTAAGTACGGAGTCATCGCCGAGCACTACACCGCGGTGGGCAACGCCCTTCTCGCCACGGTACGGCGGTTCGCCGCCGACATCTGGACCAGGGAGATCGAATCGGCGTGGGTCGCCGCCTACACGGCCGCGGCCAACCTGATGATCGACTCGGCCGAGAGCGACTCAGGCGTGTCCCCCGCCTGGTGGCTGGCCGAGGTGATCGACCACGAACTGCGCACGCCCGACATCGCTGTCATCACCGTCAGACCATCGCAACGCCTGCCCTACCGGGCCGGACAGTATGTCAACGTGCAGACCGCACGCTGGCCGAGGGTCTGGCGCGCCTTCTCCATCGCCAACGCGCCGCGCCCCGACAACACCGTCAGGCTGCACGTGCGGGCGGTGCCAGGCGGCTGGGTCTCCACCACGCTGGCCCAGCACACGCGCATCGGCGACACCATCATGCTGGGGCCGCCCGTGGGCACGATGACGCCGCAGGAGGGCTCGGCGCGCGACGTCCTGTGCGTGGCCGGGGGCACGGGGCTGGCACCGATCAAGGCGATCGTCGAGCACATCATCGCCTCGGGCAGGCGGCCCAACATCCACCTGCTCTACGGCGCGCGCAGCGCACGCGACCTGTACGACCTGCCCGACCTGGCGCGTATGGAGGCCGCCTTCCCCTGGTTGCGCGTCCTGCCCGTGGTCTCGGAGCAGGCGGGCTACGACGGCATGCGCGGCAGCCTGCCCGACGTCGCCTCGCGCTTCCACTCCTGGGCCGAGCACGAGGCATACGTGTGCGGCCCGGCGAGCATGGTCAACGAGACCGTCAGGCGGCTGCAGCTCGACGGCATGCCGCCCGCCCAGATCCACCGCGACATCGTGCACGCCGAGAGGTAGCGGCGCGGGCGGCCGTCACCTCGTGCGGAACGCCGCGGCACTCTCCTCGTCGCCCGGCCAGAACGTCTCGATCGCCAGCTCCGACACCGTGACGTCGAGCGGGGTGCCGAAGGTGGCGATCGTGGTGAACATCGACAGCACCCCGTCGCCGTGCCTGATCCGCAGCGGGACCAGGATGTCGGCGGGGTGCGGCACGACGGCGACGTTCAGCTCGACGCCGGGGTAGGTGTAGGCGGCCAGCTCGTCGTGCAGCTCGGCGAGCCTGCCGTCGCCCGACATCTCGGCCTGGCGCTTGAGCCTGGGCAGCAGGTGGGCGCGTACCTCGGCCAGGTTGAGCAGCTTGCCGCCCATCGCGTCCGGGTGCAGCGAGAGCCGCATCGCGTTGATCGGCTCCTTCAGCAGCTCGGCGGGCGCGCCGTCCATGAACATCGCCGCCGCCCCGTTGGCCGCCACCACGTTCCACAACCGGTCGACCACCAGCGCCGGGTACGGCTCGTGCCCGGCCAGGATGGTGTCCAGCGCCTGCCGTACCGCGTCCATCTCGGGGGCGCGCACGTCGCGCTCGGGGAAGACCGGGGCGTACCCGGCCGACACCAGCAGGTGGTTGCGGTGGCGAAGCGGCAGGTCGAGCTCCTCGGCCAGGCGCATCACCATCTCACGGCTCGGATTGGCCCGGCCGGTCTCCAGGAAGCTGATGTGGCGGGCCGAGACGTCGGCCTCGATGCCCAGATCGAGCTGGCTGACCCTGCGGCGCTGCCGCCACTGCCGCAGCAAATCACCAAAAGTCTCAGTTTGTGTAGCGAGAGCACCCATGGCAGGCACGTTACCGACACCAGGGAATCATCACGATTACCTGGTACGTAATGGAACGACGCTCGGGTGCAAATAGCGCAGAGCCAGGCGGTTCCCAGCATGCCGTGACACGATGGCGGGACGAGAGAGGGGAGCCAGTGATGACGACGAGTCTTCTCATGATCGGCACCCGGAAGGGGCTGTTCCTGGCCAGATCGGCGGGAGCGGGCCCCTTCGAGGTCGAGCCGATCCAGTTCTCCACGATCGGCGTGCACGCGGTCGCGATCGACACCAGAGGTCCTTCGCCCCGCCTGCTCGCCGGGATCGAATACGGGCATTTCGGCCCGTCGGTCATGTGGTCCGACGACCTGGGCGCCTCCTGGCAGGAGTCGGGCAGCCCGCCCGTCGCCTTCCCCGAGGAGACCGGGGCGACCTTGGAGAAGGTGTGGCAACTGCTGCCCTCGCCCGCCGAGCCCGGTGTGGTCTGGGCCGGGAGCGAGCCGGCGGCACTGTTCAGGTCCGAGGACAGGGGGCAGAGTTTCGAGCTGGTCCGAGGGCTGTGGGACCATCCGCACCGGCCGCAGTGGCAACCGGGCGGCGGCGGGCTGTGCCTGCACACGATCGTCAACCATCCGATCGACCCGGCCGTCCTGGGCATCGCGATCTCCTCGGGCGGCTTCTACCGCTCGCGGGACGGTGGGGCCACGTGGGAGGCGGCCAACACCGGGATCAGGGTGCCGTTCCTGCCCGAAGGCCAGCAGTACCCCGAGTTCGGGCACTGCGTGCACAAGGTGGCCATGCATCCCGACCGGCCCGAGCGGCTCTACCTGCAGCATCACGGCGGGGTCTACCGATCCGACGACTTCGGGGGCTCCTGGAGCGACATCGGCTCGTCGCTGCCGTCCGACTTCGGGTTCCCCGTGGTGGTCGATCCCGGCAAACCGGACACGGTGTTCGTCTTCCCGCTGCAGGCCGACGTCGATCGCACGCCGGTCGGCCACCGGACCAGGGTCTACCGCAGCGACGACGGCGGCGACAGCTGGCAGCCGCTCAGCCAGGGCCTGCCCGGCGATCCGGTGCACGGCTCGGTGCTGCGCGACGCCATGTGCGCGAGCGAGGCGGGCGTGTTCTTCGGCACCCGCGACGGCGAGGTCTACGGCTCGCGCGACGGCGGCGAGAGCTGGACGCTGGTGGCCAGGCATCTGCCCGACGTGCTGACCGTGCGCGCGGCGGTGCTCTGACCGTGGCCAAACCCGTCACGATGGTGGTATTCGTCCTGCCCAGCACGCTGCGCCACTGGGTCAGCGGGGCGGCAGAGGTCAAGGTCTTCGCCGTGGGCGCCGACCCCGACACGCCGCCCACCCTGGGCTCCGCCCTCGACACGCTGCGCCGCACGCATCCCTCGCTGGAGGGCAGGCTGCGTGACGACTACGGGCGGATCAGGCGGCACATCAGTATGTTCGTCTGCGGCGAGAACGCCAAAGGCATCGGCGGCCTGGACTGCGCGCTGCCACCGGGCGCGGAGGTGTTCGTCCTGCCCGCGCTGTGAGCCCGGCGCCCGCCCGCCGTGACTCGGCGGGCGGGCCGGGGAGCGTCCGCTACGGCGAGACGCGGCCGTTGGTCACGAAGGCGGTGTGGGTGAGCGGCATCAGGCCCGCCCAGTGCGCCTCCATCTTCTCCGCCACCATCTCGATCTCGCGCTGCGGGAACGAGGGCACCTTGGCCTCATCGCGCTTGGTCCGCAGCGACAGGAAGTGCATGAGCGCCCGCGCGTTGCAGGTGGCGTACATGGTGGAGAACAGGCCGACGGGCAGCACCGCCCTGGCCACCTCGCGGGCCACGCCCGTGGCCAGGATCTCCTGGTAGGCGCGGTAGGAGCGCCGATAGGACTCCTCCATCGCCTCGGTCGTCAGCTTGTGCTGCTCGGGCGTGCCGTCGACGAACACGTAGCGGCCGGGCTTGCCTTCCTGCACCAGCTTGCGCTCGGGGCCAGGCACGTAGAAGGAGGGCTGCAGCTCCCGGTAGCGCCCGCTCTCCTCGTTGTAGGACCATCCGGCGCGGTGGCGGTGGAACTCACGGAAGACGAAGATCGGCGCGCTGATGAAGAAGGTCATCGAGTTGTGCTCGAACGGGCTGCCGTGCCGGTCGCGCATGAGGTAGTTGATCAGCCCCTTGGACCGCTCGGGATCCTTGTCCAGCTCCTCCAGGGACTGCTCACCCGCCGTCGACACCCGCGCGGCGAACAGCACGTCGGCATCGGACGCGCTGTGCTTGACCAGCTCGACGGTCACATCGTCGAGGAAGCGCGGCTCGTCGCTCACTCGAACACCCCCATGTCTCAGGTTGCAAGGCCGCCCGCCATGTTAGACCCGCCGGCCACTGTGTGGACCCGACTGTGTGGACAAGACTGTGTGGACCCGCAGGTCACAAACCCGCGGGCCGCCCGCCCGACGTCGTCAACCGGGCGGGCGGCCCGCGGTGCTCAGCAGCCGCCCCTCGCCTCCTGCCTGGTGACGAGGTCGGTGTCGCCCGCCGTGCCGTCGATCCAGACGACCTGGGCGCGCTCGCCCGAGGCGAAGACGCTCTGCTCGCCCCTGTTGCACGAGTAGCGGGTGAGGGAACCGCCGGACAGCGGCACCTGGTAGATCTTCGGCAGGTCGCCGTCATCGGGATAGAGGCCGACGGTGACCGTGCGCTCGTTGCCGTCCAGCCAGTACGCCTGGGGGGCGGCGGGGCCGTCAGGCACGACGGCAGCGACGCCGGTGCCGTCGGCGGCGGCGCGCATGACGCCGTAGCGGCCGTCACGGTTGAGGTCGGCGAACCAGACGAGGTGCCCGCCGGTCAGCGCGGGCAGGATGGTCAGCGGCGGCAGCGTGCCCGTGCCTGGCGACTCGGGCACCACGACCTCCGTGCCCGTCCTGATGTCGTACAGCACGGGTGTGCTCCTGACGGCGCCGCCCTGCACCCACACCCTGATGTAGGCCAGCCTGCCGTCGCGCATCGTCGGGTAGAAGCCGCGCACGCCCTGCTGGGCGGTGAGGTTGACCGGCTCGGCCGTGCCCTTCTTCAGCCAGACGTCGTTCTCGCGGGTGAGTCCGTCGACCCGGTCCCAGGCCAGCGCGTCGCCGTCGACGGCCAGGGTGCCGAGCTCCACCGCGCCGCTGTCGTAGGCGACGGTCGCCGGGCGATGGCCGCGCAGCGACCTGGTGAGCACCTGGAAGCTGTCTCCGGCCGCGTCGTAGGCGATCCAGGCCGCCCGCTCGCCGTCGGTGACCGGCGCGTAGTTCCACGCCTGCCCGCTCGACAGCCTCGACGGACTGCCGCCCTTGACCTCGCCGGTCACGATGTGGGTGGGCGAGGCCCCGTCGGGCGAGGAGTCGGACACCACATAGCGCCCCTTGGCCACGTCGGGCGTCGCGGCCGGGTCGGTGATTCCGTCGAGCAGGGTACGGCTGTCGGTGCCCGTACGGCGCTCCCAGCCCTTGCGGATGCCGTGCGCCTCGAACGCCCTGGCCACGACCCGCCGGTCGGCGGACGACAGGCGTAGCGCCCTGGCCGCCGACTCCACGGCCCTGCGGCCGTCGACGAAGTCGTCGATCGGCGTCATGTACTCGGTCAGCGCCTTGTAGACGATCTTGTCGGTCCTGGCGCCGAGCCGCTCCCTGATGTCCCACAGCGCGCCGGAGAAGATGGTGGAGTTGAGGTGCACGCCGCCGCTGTCGGTGGCGACCGTGACGCCGATGTAGTCGTCGGCCGCCACCCTGGCGTCGTCGAGGTCGCGGATCGCACAGTCGGCGGGCGCGGCGGTGCGGCAGAGCCGGTCGCCGAGCAGGCTGGCGTCCGGGTGGCTCATCGGCACGCCGAGCGCCTGGGTCTCGACGGCGTTGCCGAAGTAGTCGGCCAGGCCCTCGTTCAGCGCGCCCGACTGGCCGATGTAGGCGAGGTCGGCGCTGTTGGTGATGACGCCGTGTGTCATCTCGTGGCCGACGACGTCGAGCCCGGCGGCGAAGGAGTGGTAGTCGCCGCCTCCGCCGTAGACCATCTTGGTGCCGTCCCAGAAGGCGTTGGCGAAGGGGTAGCCGAGGTAGGTGACGTCGACGACCGAGTGCATGGTCGCGCCCTTGCCGTCGAGCCCGTCGCGGCCGAGCGCGCGGTAGAAGTCGTAGACCTTGCCGCTGCCCCAGTGCGCGTCGGCGGCGCCGCTCTCGGTGTGCTCGGGGCCGAAGACGGCGCCCGGCGAGCGGGCGAGCTCGGTGCCGGCCGGGATGCCCGGCTGCAGGTACTGGCGCACGTCGCCGCCCGCGGCGTCGTAGGTGAGGATCTCGCCCTTCGTGCCGTTCCACATGGGCCTGCTGCGGTCGCGCAGCTCCACCTGGGTATCGGCACGCCGGTAGGCGGGCAGGGCGAGGGCGTCGCCGTGCGCGCTGGTGCCGGTGGCCTGGATCGGGCCTTCGAGCTGCAGCTTGTTCACGGTCAGGGCGGGGGCGCCGGTGTGGGCGTCGACATAGACGTCGAGCAGGATCGGGCGTCCGCGCGCGGCGTCGTCGGCGCCGACCCTGACCCGCCAGGCCAGGACGCCGGAGCCGCGCGGCAGGACGACGAGTTCGCCGGTCTCGGCCTTGGCGCTCTCGCGTGCCAGCGGGTCCCTGATCGCGCGGCTGCGGGCGATCGCGGCCGCGCGTGCCGCGCTGAGCGTGGGCGTGACGTCGACGGTGAGCTCGGTCAGGTACCTGCCGCCCGCTCCCGTGATCTCACGGCGGCCGTCGGCCGAGCGCATGTGCACGAGGTACTGGCCGCCGAACACCGGCAGGCCGCGGTGGCGCTGGGCGAATCTGACCGTGTGCTCCGGCCCGTCGGCGACGACGCCGATCGGCACGAGCGAGGCCGGGTCGATGTGGTAGCGCGGGTCGGCCAGGTGCGCCCTGGCGGCCTGCAGCGGGTCGGCCGCCTCGGCGGGTTCGGCCAGCCCGCTGACCTCGGCCGGGGCGTCGGTGCCCGCCCTGGCCTCGATCTCCGGCGGCGAGGGCGGCGGGGCCTGACTCGTGGCCTGGGCGCCCGCGGGAACGGCCAGGGCCAGGGCCAGGCCGAATGCGGTCACGGTGATCGGTCGCCAGCGCACGACACCTCCAGGTGGCGTAGGGGGGTTCTGGCGTCCTGATCATCACCCTCGTCTTGACATCCGACAAATCACAATTTGATCACCGCAGTCAAGCTCGCAGGATGGCGGTTTCGCGCAGAAACGAGCAAGCGACCCTCCGTCGCCGAACAACTTGACGCTTCAAGCTTTGGTGGCTACTCTCGGGCTCGCCACTTACTTGAAGGGTCAAGTTATGAACGTCTTCCTCTGGGTGCTCCAGATCCTGCTCGCGGTCGTCTTCATCGGCGCCGGTGTGGTGAAGTCCCTCGTCGACAAGAACAAGCTCAAGGACCGCCTGCCGTACGTCGAGGACTTCAGTCAGGCCCAGATGCGGGGCATCGGCGTGCTGGAGCTGCTCGGCGGGCTCGGCCTGATCCTGCCCTGGGCCACCGGCATCGCGCCCGTCCTCACGCCGATCGCGGCCGTCGGGCTGGCCGTCACCATGGTCCTCGCGGCGCTGGTGCACCGGCGGCGCAATGAGCCGATCGCGGCTAATCTGGTGCTGCTGGCCATGACGATCGTCGTCGCATGGGGGCGCTTCTAGAGGACGGAAAGACGTTGGACGAGGGGCTCACCCACGACGAACAGCGGGCCTGGCACGGCCTCATGGCCGTCATGCTGGTCGGCATCCCGCAGGTCGAGCGCACCTTCAGGGCACACGGCCTGGTCCACATCGAGTACGGCCTGCTGACCGGCCTCGCGGCCAGCCCGGACGGGCGCAGGCTGAGCGAGCTCGCCGCCGCCTCCAACGTGTCGATCAGCAGGCTGAGCCATCGCATCAGCAAGCTGGTCGAGCGCGGTTACGTGGAGCTGCGGCCCGACGAGGCCGACGGCCGGGCCAGCGTCGCGCGGATCACCGACGGCGGCCGGGCGCTGGTGGCGGCCATCGCGCCCGACCACGTGAAGGCGCTGCGCGAGGTGCTGTTCGACCACCTCTCCCCCGCCCAGGTGGCGGCGTTCGGCGAGGCCATGCAGGCGGTCGGCGCCAAGCTCGGCGCCTGCATGGAACACCCGCCGACGCCTGCCTGACGCACGACCCGCCTGCCTCACGACCGGCCGCTCGTGCGCCCGCCTCAGGTGACGTCCCGGCGCAGGGTCGTCAGCGAGGCCACGCCCGCGAACAGCAGCGCGTACCCGACCAGGACCAGGGCGCCCGCCCACGGCGGCAGGACGTCGACCCCCTGGCCCACGTCCACGCCGGTGCTGGTCAGCGCGCTGCCCGCACCCGCGGGCGTCCACTTGCCGACCGCGCTCTGCAGCTGCGGCACCGCGTTGACGATCGCCTCGATCAGCGTCACCCACACCACGGCGCCGATGACGGCCGCGATCTGGTTGCGTACCAGGGCGCCGAGCCCGATGCCGAACAACGCGTACAGGCCCATCGTGGCCAGCACGCCCAGGCTGATGCGCGGGATGTGGTTGGCGGTGAAGCTGAACTCGCCTCCCGACGCCAGTGCGACCGGCACCACGACGGCGGTCGTCAGCACCAGCGCCACGACCCCGAACAGCAGCCCGACCAGGAACCCGGCGCCGAGCTTGGCCACCACGACGCGCTCGCGCCTCGGCGTGGTCAGGAAGGTGCCGGTGATGGTCTGGTAGCGGTACTCCGACGTCATCATGACCACACCGAGGATCATCACGAACAGCGCGCCGCCGGTGCCGAAGCTCCACATGAGCTGCTGGAACTCCGGGCTGTCGCGACCGGGCAGGCCGGGTGCGCCGTTGCCGGGCGCCTGCCCGGCGAATGCCGCGAAGAAGCCCATCGTCATCCCGACGTAGAGCACCATCACCAGCAACATCGCCCACCACAGCCGGGTGGTGAACAACTTCTGCAGTTCCGCGCGAATGAGCGCCATCAGCCCCGCACCTCCCCCGTCTGCGCCTGGTCCTGCTGTGAAGCCGTGCCGTCGCCGGTGAGTTCGAGGAAGACCGCCTGGAGGTCGGAGTGCTCGCGGACCATCTCGGTCAGCACCACGCCCTGCTCCAGCACGATCCGCCCGATCCGCTCGGGTTCCAGGCCGCGCACGCGCACGACGCCGTCGTCGCCGGGCTCGACCCGGCCGCCCGCCGCCTCCAGCGCACCCGCCAGGCCGCCCGCGTCGGGCGTGCGCAACCGGACCGGCGCCTCCTCGCCCCGGGTCAGCTCGGCCAGCGTGCCCTGCCTGACCAGCTTGCCCTTGGCGATGATGACCACGTCGTCGACCGTCTGCTCGACCTCCGACAGCACATGACTGGACACCAGTACGGCGGCGCCCCGGTCGTGGGCCAGATGGCGCAGGAAACCGCGCAGCCATTGGATGCCCGCCGGGTCCAGGCCGTTGGCGGGTTCGTCCAGGATGAATACTTTCGGATGGCCGATCAGCGCACCGGCCAGGGCCAGGCGCTGACGCATGCCCAGGGAGAAGCCGCCCACGCGCTTACCCGCGACGTCGGCCAGGCCCACCTGCTCCAGGGCCTCGGCGGCCCGTTCGGCCGGCAGCCTGGCCGCCGTGCACATGATGCGCAGATGGTTGAGCGCACTGCGCCCGGGGTGGAAGTTGGTGGCCTCCAGCACGGCGCCCACCTCGGTGAGCGGCGCGCGCAGGTCCGGATAGCGGGTGCCGTGCACCAGGGCGGTGCCGGAGTCCGCGGTGACCAGGCCGAGCAGGCTGCGCAGCGTCGTGGTCTTGCCCGCGCCGTTGGGGCCCAGGTAGCCGGTGATCGTCCCGGCCTCGACAGTGAAGGAGATGTCGTCGACCGCTCTGACCGGCCCGAACGACTTCGACAGGTTTCGGATCTCAATCGCACTCATTGCGGGGGATTATCGCGGGTCCCGAGCGCGCGCCGGTAGACCCGGCCCGCCTCGGCGGGTCACAGCCGGTATACCCGCCTGGCATTGCCCGAGCCGATCATGTGCGCGACGCGGACGGCGTCGGCCGTGCTCCAGTCGCCATCGGCCAGCCGCTCGCGCAGCACCGTGGCCAGGCCCCGCCTGAAGTGCAGCGCGCCGAGCAGCGCCGTCTCGGCGACGCCGTAGCAGTCGCTGCTGAACAGCTGCTTGTGCCACGGCACCAGCTCCAGCGTCTCGGCCAGCACCCGCGCCGCCGCCGCGCCCGTGTAGGTGAGCGCCAGTCCCACGTCCATGTAGACGTGCGGGAACATCGCGGCCAGGTAGGCGGCCTGCCGATGGAAGGGGTAGCCGTGCAGCAGCACCAGCGGCACGCCGAGCGGCTGCACCGCCCGGATGAAGCCGGTCATCTGGGCCGGGTCGGCCCTGGACAGATCGAGGTCGGGATCGCCGAACCCGGTGTGGAACTGGATCGGCAGCCCCCTGTCCCTGGCCACGTCGACGGCGCTCCACAGCAGGTGACGCAGCAGGATCGGGTCGCGCAGCGGCTCCTTCGGATCGGACAGGCGGCGGTTGGCCGCGGCGATCACCGAGCCGCGCGAGGGCCTGGCCGGGTCGAAGTCGAGGCCGTGCCGATAGGCGATGATCGTCTTGTACGCCACGGCGCGCGAGCTCCTGGCCGCCAGCTCGATCGCCAGGCTCTCCATGTAGTCGACCGCGCCGATGCCTTCGGCCGCCACCTCGTGCTCGATCTGCTCGATCCTGACCACCTCGTCGGCCGCGGCGGCGCCGTGCCTGCCCATCTCGGCCGGGCTGAGCAGCTCAGGCGTCTCCAGGCCGGTGTCGACGAGGAAGAGCGAGATCCCGGCGGCCTGCAGCAGCAGCCTGTTGACCTCGCCCGCGCCGAGCTCGGCCCGCCTGCCCAGGTAGACGGCCGCGGGCACGTGCGGCTCCAGGCCGAGGACCGGCGCGCACCAGCGCCTGACGGCCGCGCCGACGGGCGTGTCGAAGTGGGTGGTGCCCGGCGGCGCGGGCGTGGCCGCCTCGGTGATCATCAGCTCGAACCGCGCCCTCGACAACTCGTCGCGGCGCACCCCGTGGCAGTGGTGGTCGACCAGCGGGGCGAGCAGCGCCTCGCGTACGGCGTCCGGCAGGTCAGGGGGGAGCATGGTCAGGTCACCTCGGGGATTTCCGTCCCGCGCACGGGCCCGGCCCATGCGGCTGCGCCCGTGCGCGGGAGGTGGAAGGGCTTGCCGGAAGCCTAGGTGCTGCCCGGCCCGCGAGTCCGCCGATTCGACCTGCGCTTTACCTACGCGCCAGCCTCAGCACATTCGCGATGATCTTCGCGCCCGCGCCGCCCTCGACGGTGAGGATGGACTCGGGATGGAACTGCACGGCGTAGCGCCGCCGCTGGACGTCCTCGATCGCCATCACATTGCCGTCGGGCGTGCGGGCGGTCGCGGCGAAGCCCTTCACGCCGTGCTCCTTGGCGTGCAGGGAGTGGTAGCGGGCCGCGGTGAACGTCTCGGGCAGGCCGTCGAGCAGCGAGCTCGCGCCGAGCCTGGCGACCTGGCCGCGCTTGCCGTGCTCGGGGTAGTCCAGCAGCTCCAGCGTGCCGCCCGCGTGCTCGACCATCGCCTGCAGACCGAGGCACACGCCGAAGACCGGCAGGTCGCGGGCGTAGATCTGGTCGATGAGCGCCGACATGCCGAAGTCGGAGGGCCAGCCGGGCCCGGGTGAGAGCACGACCAGGTCGGGGGCGACGGAGTCGATCACCTCGGCCGGGAAGCCGTGGCGCAGGGTGGTGACCTCGGCGCCCTGCTGGCGGAAGTAGTCGGCGAGGGTGTTGACGAAGGAGTCCTCGTGGTCGACGAGCAGGACCTTCATGCCCGCGCCCGGCTGCTCGGCCTTGACCGGCTCGGCGGGCGGCGCCGGGTTGCCGACGGCCGCGAGCGCGCCGAGCAGGGCGCTGGCCTTGAGCTCGGTCTCGCGCTCCTCGGCCTCGGGGTCGCTGTCGAACAGCAGGGTGGCGCCCGCCCTGACGGCGGCCACGCCGTTCCTGATCTGGGCGGTGCGCAGCGTCAGGCCGGTGTTCATGGAGCCGTCGAAGCCGATGAAGCCGACGGCGCCGCCGTACCAGCGGCGGGTGGTGGCCTCGTGGTCCTCGATGAACTGCATGGCCCAGGACTTGGGCGCGCCGGTGACGGTGACCGCCCACATGTGGGTGAGGAAGGCGTCGAGCGCGTCGAACTCGGGGCGCAGGCGGCCTTCGACGTGGTCGACGGTGTGGATGAGACGGGAGTACATCTCGATCTGGCGGCGGCCGATGACCTGCACCGAGCCGGGCACGCAGATGCGCGACTTGTCGTTGCGGTCGACGTCGGTGCACATGGTCAGCTCCGACTCCTCCTTCACACTGGACAGGAGGGTACGGATGTTCTCGGCGTCCTCGACCGGGTTGTTGCCGCGTGCGATCGTGCCGGAGATCGGGCAGGTCTCGACGCGGTCGCCGCTGACCCTGACGAACATCTCGGGCGAGGCGCCGACCAGGTGCTCGCCCTCGCCGAGGTTGAGGATGAACTCGTACGGAGCCGGATTGGTGACGCGCAGGTGCCGAAACAGCTCGGACGGGTCCGCACAGGGCGCGTGGAAGACCTGGCCGGGCACCACCTCGAACAGGTCGCCGCGCTTGAACTTCTCCTTGGCCGCGGCGACGACCTCGGCGTAGTGCCCGCGCACCGGATCGGCGGGCACCTCACCGGCCGGGAGCAGGGCGACGCTCTCGCCGCTGCGCGCCAGGCCTTCGGTGCCGCGCCCGTCGACGGTGAACTCGTAGCGCACCTCGATGCTGGTCTCGCGCACGCGGTCGATGACGACGAGCCTGTCGGGCAGGTGCAGGACGAGGTCGCGCTGGTCGGCGGGGCGCACGAGGTGCTCGCGCACGGGCTCGAACTGGAAGGCCAGGTCGTAGCCGAAGGCGCCGTACAGGCCGAGGTGCGGGTCGTCGGCGCCGAACGCGGCGATGATCTCGCGGATCGCGGTGAACACGGTGGGCCTGCGGCTGCGCTGCTCCTCGGGCAGCAGGTCCTCCGACTCCGCGACGTGCACCTCGACGAGTTCCTCGGTGGGCTCGGCCACCGGCTTGCCCGCCGCCAGCAGGCAGGAGGCGATGGCGGGCAGGACGACCCTGCCGCGTTCGTTGAGCGCGCGCGCCGAGATGGTGCGGCCCCTGGCGACGAGTTCGACGCAGGGGTCGACATAGCCGAAGGCCCATCGGCTGTAGCGGCCCGGGTAGTCCATGCCGGAGGAGAAGGCGCCGCCCCTCCGCTCGCCGAGCGCGGTCACGATCTCCTCGAGTGCCGCTTCGGACACCTCGCCAACCTGCCGCTGAACCCCCACGCCCCCTGCGGTGGTATATCGGCTCGTCTCCACTTTGTCGCCCCTCTAGCTCAAAGAGCCCCGGGGCGGACATGAGAAAGGCCGCCTTCCGGGGCGGCCATCCCTGTGGGAAATGCGAAAAATCGCGCCGCCTAGAAGCGGCGCCACCACTGAAGACGCAAGCGGTTTCGCATGGCCTAGAGATTACCGGCGTCGCGGGCCGTAGTGCAACGCCACACGGCGCGCGGCCGTCCCCGCCTTGTCCCCCGCACGCGGCCTCTGTTACTCGTATAAGGATGCGACCGACCTACCGGGTACGCGTGCACAGGGACGTGCCCGTCCCCATGCGCGACGGGGTGACCCTGCTCGCCGACCGCTACCAGCCCGTGGGCGCCGACCGGCCGCCCTCCGTGCTCGTCCGCTCGCCCTACGGCAGGCGCGGGCTGTTCGGCCTGGCCTACGGCAGGGCGTTCGCCAGGCACGGCTTCGACGTCGTGCTGCAGAGCTGCCGCGGCGGTTTCGGCTCGGGCGGCAGCCTGGACCCGCTCGGCGACGAGCACGACGACGGCATGGACACCGTGGCCTGGCTACGCGCCCAGAGCTGGTACGGCGGGCGCTTCGCCATGCACGGCCCCTCCTACCTCGGCTACACGCAGTGGGCGATCGCGGCCGACGTGGGGCCCGACCTGGCGGCGATGGCGGTGCAGATCAGCGCCTCGCAGTTCAGGGACGCCGCCTATGTGGGCGGGGCCTTCGCCCTGGAGTCGGCGCTGAGCTGGACGACGCTGACGGCGGCGATGGGCGGCAGGTTCGGCTCGACCGCGATGTTCACCGCGCCGCGCCGGACGCGCCGTGCGGTGCTGACCAAAGGGCCGGTGCGCGGGCTCGACCTGGTCTCGGCCGGGCACTCGCTGCCCTTCTACCAGGACCTGCTGGCCCACCACGCCGACCCGGCGGTGCCGTACTGGGACCGGCGTGACTTCTCCTGCGGTGTGGGCGGGGTGACGGCGCCGGTGACGATGCTCGGCGGGTGGTACGACGTGTTCCTGCCGTGGCAGCTGAAGGACTACCTGGCGTTGCGGGCCGCGGGGCGGCGGCCGTACCTGACGATCGGGCCGTGGTACCACGTCGACGTGCGGCACGGGCGGGTGGCGAACGCCGAGGCGCTGGCGTGGTTCAGGGCGCATCTGCTGGGCGACTTCTCGGGGGTGCGCGAGTCGCCGGTGCGGTTGTACGTGACGGGGGCCGAGCAGTGGCGAGACTATCCCGACTGGCCGGTGCCCGGGGTGCGCGAGCGGCGCTGGCACCTGCGCGCGGGCGGCGGGCTCTCGCCCGAGCGGCCGGGCGATTCGCCGCCCGACTCCTACCGCTACCATCCCGACCATCCGACGCCGGTCATCAGCGGGCCCGTCCTGCTGGGCAACTCGCTGCCGCGCGACCAGCGGCGCCTGGAGGCCAGGCGTGACGTGCTGGTCTACAGCGGGCAGCCGCTCGGCGACGACGTCGAGGTGATCGGGCCCGTTTCGGCCGAGCTGTGGGTGCGCTCCAGCACGCCGCACGTGGACGTCGTGGTCAGGCTGTGCGACGTGCGCCCGGACGGCGTCTCGGTGAACGTCTGCGAGGGCGTGCGGCGGCTTTCGCACGAAGGCGCCGACGCCGACGGGGTGCGCCGGGTCCGGGTGGAGATGTGGCCGGCCGGACACCGGTTCGGGCGCGGGCACCGCATCCGGGTGCACGTGGCCGGAGGGGCCTATCCCACCATCGCCCGCAATCTCGGCACCGGCGAGCCGCTGGGCGCGGGCGCGGCCTCGGTCCCGGCCGATGTCGAGGTCTTCCACGACGCCGATCGGCCTTCGGCGCTGACGCTCCCGGTCGCGGGCTGACGTGCGGGCCGCCCGGTTGATGTCGCTGGTGCTGCTGCTCCAGGCCAGGGGCGGGATGACGGCCTGCGAGCTGGCCCGCGAGCTGGAGGTGTCGGAGCGCACGGTGCACCGCGACGTGCTGGCCCTGTCGGAGGCGGGGGTGCCGGTCTACGCCGACCGGGGGCGCGGCGGCGGCTACCGGCTGCTCGACGGCTACCGCACCAGGCTCACCGGACTGGACCGGGCCGAGGCCGAGGCGCTGTTCCTGTCGGGCGTGCCCGAGGCGTTGCGCGACATGGGTCTGCGCGAGGTGGCGGCGACCGCCAGGCTCAAGGCGTCGGCCGCACTCGCACCCGGCCTGCGCGACGCCCCGGCGACGGCCGCACAGCGCTTCCACCTGGACGCCCCCGGCTGGTTCGCCGTCGGACGCACCCCGCCGGAGGGCCTGGCGCCCCTGGCGCGCGCGGTGTGGGGCGACCATCCGGTCGAGGTCGTCTACAAGGGCCGCGAACGCCTGATCGAGCCCTACGGCCTGGTGCTCAAGGCGGGCGCCTGGTACCTGGCCGGGCGTTCGGGCCCGCGCTTCCTGCTCTACCGCGTGGACAGGTTCGGCCCGGTCACCGTGCTCGGCGAGCGGCGTTTCGAGCGCGAGCCCGGTTTCGACCTGGCGGCGTTCTGGGGCGAGCAGGGCGAGAGCTTCGCGCGTTCCCTGCTCACCACGCACGTGCGGCTGCTGCTGAGCCCCTCCGGCATGCGCATGCTGCGGCACGTGGCCGACCCCGCCGCCCTGGCCGACGCCGTGGCCTCCGCCGAGCCCGCGGCCGGCCGCGAGGAGGGCTGGACGGTCGTACGGCTGGCGGTGGAGTCGGTGCACGTCGCCTACGCGCAGGTCATGCGCTTCGGGCCGGAGGCCGAGGTGCTCGGCCCGCCCGAGCTACGCGCCCATCTGGCGGAAGCGGCCGAGCGCATGCACCGCCTCTACACCGGCGATCAGCGGTAGCCGGTGGTGTCGGCCGGTCCCTCCTGGTCGACCTCCACCAGGTAGCGCCAGGCGTCGGGCCTGCTGCCGTCGACGTCGGTGAAGCCGTAGACCTGGGCCAGCGAGCCGCTGGAGAGCGACTGCCCGCTCCAGCGCATGACGTCGGGGTCGCTCGCCAGCGCGACGACGGCCCTTCCCGTGTAGGCGGGCGACTCGGAGATGGCGAAGTGCGGCTGGGCGACGGTGGCCTCGCGCCAGGTCTCCTCGGTGACGCCGTAGTGGTCGAGCATCATCTCCGAGCGCAGCCAGCCGGGCGTCAGGCACACGGCCGCGCAGCCGTGCGGGCGCAACTCGTGCGCCATGCTGAAGCCGAGCCGGTTGACCGAGATCTTGGCCAGGTCGTAGTAGGCGTTGAGCCGGTAGTTGGCGCTGTTGTACTCCCAGGTGCCGTCGCTCACCTCCACCAGCAGCCCGCCCGGCTTCCTGGTCAGCAGCGCGCCCGCGAAGTGGGTGGTGATGAGATGGGTGTCGATCGCCCGGTGCAGCAGGGTCAGCCCGTCGCGCAGCGAGTGCGCCCAGACCGGCGTGTCCCACTGGGCCAGGTGGTCGCCGCCCCACACGTCGTTGACGAGCACGTCGAGCCGCCCCTGCTCGCCGTCGATCCGCTCGACGAGCGCCTTGACCTGCTCGGGTACGGAATGATCCACCTGTACGGCGACGCCGTGCCCTCCGGCCGCCTCGATCAGGGCGGCGGTGTCCTCGATGGTCTCGGCGCGGTCCAGGTCCGAGCGCTGTGCCCGGGTGGTGCGGCCGGTGCAGTAAACGGTGGCGCCCGCCGCGCCGAGCGCGACCGCGATGGCCCTGCCGGTGCCGCGCGTGGCTCCGGCGACGAGGGCGACCTTCTGGCTGAGTGGCTTGTCCATGACGGTCAGCGTGCCGTCGAAACAGGACACCCTGTGTCATGTTTTCCAGGGCTTTCCATCCGAGCGACCATTCGTCGCACGAGTTCTTCCGCTCACCGAATGGCGCGGGCCCAAGGCTGGGCGTGACTGGTTTGCTGACCTGGTGACAACCCCCCGGAAGCGGTCTGACAGCAGCCCGTGGAACTGGCTGCTGCTCGTCCCCATCGTCATCCCGCTGCTGCCCTTCCTGTTCAACGGCATGGAGCCGAAACTGCTCGGCATCCCGCTGTTCTACTGGCTGCAGCTCGCCTTCATCGCCGTGGGCGTGGCGTGCACGACCGTCGTCTACCAGGTGACGAAGCGGAGGCACCGCCCGTGAGCGAACACCTCACCGAGATCATCGTCTTCACCGCACTGTTCCTGCTGGTCAGCGGCATGGGCTTCGTCGCCGCCCGATGGCGCAGGCCCGACGACCTGGCCAGCCTGCACGAGTGGGGCCTGGGCGGGCGCAACTTCGGCTCGTGGATCACCTGGTTCCTGGTCGGCGGCGACCTCTACACCGCCTACACCTTCGTCGCCGTGCCCGCCCTGCTCTACGGGGCGGGCGCGATGGGGTTCTTCGCCGTGCCGTACACGGTGATCGTGTATCCGCTGGTTTTCCTGGTGCTGGTCAGGTTGTGGTCGGTCTCGCACGTGCACGGGTTCGTCACGCCCGCCGACTTCGTCAGGGCCAGGTTCGGCTCGCCGACGCTGGCGCTGCTGGTGGCCGTCACCGGGATCGTGGCGACCATGCCGTACATCGCGTTGCAGCTGGTCGGCATCGAGGCGGTGCTGAAGTCGATGGGGGTGACGGGGCATCTGCCGATCGTCATCGCGTTCGCGATCCTGGCCGCCTACACCTACCAGTCGGGGCTGCGGGCGCCCGCGCTGATCGCCTTCGTCAAGGACACGCTGATCTACATCGTGATCATCGTGGCGATCATCGTCATCCCGATCAAGCTGGGCGGCTGGGAGGTGATCTTCGGCAAGGCCGAGGCGAAGTTCGCCGCCACCGCGGCCCCCGGGGACGGACTGCTGCTCAACGCCAACAACCAGCTGTCCTACATCACGTTGGCCCTCGGGTCTGCCATGGCGCTGTTCCTGTATCCGCATTCGGTCACCGGGGTGCTCGCGGCCAGGAGCCGTGACGTGATCAAACGCAACATGGCCGCGCTGCCCGCCTACAGCCTGCTGCTCGGCCTCATCGCCCTGCTGGGCTACATGGCCATCGCGGCGGGTGTGACGCCGATCGGCAAGGACAACAACACGGTCGTGCCGCAGCTGTTCGACCAGATGTTCCCCGACTGGTTCACCGGTGTGGCCTATGCGGCCGTCGGCATCGGCGCGCTGGTCCCGGCGGCGATCATGTCGATCGCGGCGGCCAACCTGTTCACGCGCAACATCTACCGCGAGTACCTCAACCGCGAGGCCACCGACGCCCAGGAGGCGCGTGTCAGCAAGATCACCTCACTGCTGGTCAAGGTCGGCGCGGTGGCCTGCATCCTGTTCCTCGACACCGGGTTCTCCATCGATCTGCAGCTCATCGGCGGGGTGATCATCCTGCAGACGCTTCCGGCGGTGGCGATCGGGCTGTACACGCGCTGGTTCCACAAGGCCGGACTGATCGCCGGGTGGGTGGCGGGCATGGGCTCGGGGATGTGGCTGCTGTACAACATCGCCAACCCGGTGACCGGCAAGGCGCACTTCGCCGGGTCGCACTTCCCGCTGGGGCTGCTCGGGTTCGACACCAAGATGACGATCTACGCCGGGGTGCTGGCGCTCGCGGCCAACCTGCTGGTGGCGGTCGTGGTGACGCTGGTGGCCAGGGCGGCCCGGCTGTCGGAGGGCCCGGACGCGACCAGGCCCGACCACTACACGGCCGACGAGGGCGACCCCCGGATCAAGGATCTCGACCTGGCGGCTCCGCACTGAGGAGGCGCCCCTTCGCCCGGCGGCCCGAGGGCGGCCGCCGGGCCAGGCGAGATCCCGGCGCTCAGGCGTCCCAGGCGACCGGCATGGACTGCACGCCGTACACGATCGAGACGGGCCTGAACGGCACCTGCTCGGCCGGTACGGCCAGGCGCAGCGAGGGGAAGCGGCGCAGCAGCGCGGGGTAGGCGATGCGCAGTTCCATCTTGGCCAGCTCGGCGCCGACGCAGCGGTGGATGCCGTACCCGAAGGCCAGGTGCGAGAAGGCCGCGTCGCGCTCGATGTCGAAACGCTCCATGTCGCGACCGAGCCCCTCGTCGCGGTCGGCGGCCGACAGCGAGCACAGCACGATGTCGCCGGGGGCGATCTTCTGGCCGCCGACCTCGACCTCGGCGATCGCGAAGCGCGGGAAGGCGACCTGGACGACGGTCAGATAGCGCAGCAGCTCCTCAACGACCGCGCCGATGTGCTCGTCGCCGTCGCGCACCAGCTTGGCGGTGTCGGGGTTCTGCAGCAGCAGGAGCGTGCCGAGTGCGAGCATGCTGGTGGAGGTGTCGTGGCCGCCGGTCAGCAGGCCGTCGGCCAGGCCGGCCAGCTCGCGGTCGGTGATCTCGTCGCCGTGCTCGCGGACGAGCTGGCCGAGCAGGCCCTCGCCCGGCTCCTTGCGCTCGCGGGCGATGATCGGCTCAAGGTAGTCGAGGGAGTTGTTGATCGCGCCGAGCGCCGCCTCGATGCCGCCTGACAGGTCGAACCTGTCGGTGCTGGCGCGCAGGAAGTCGGCGCGCTCCTCGTACTTGACGCCGAGCAGTTCGCACACCACGAGCGAGGGGATCGGCAGGGCGAACTCCTGCAGGAAGTCCACCGGCGAGCCCGCCGCCTCCATGGCGTCCAGGCGCTCGTTGACGATCGCCTCGATGCGCGGCTCCAGGCGGCGCAGCCTGCGCATGGTGAACTCGGGGGTGAGCATCCGGCGCAGCCGCGTGTGGTGCGGCGGGTCGGTGAAGCCCAGGCCGCCCGGGTCCGGCTCGGCCAGGTTGCCCGCTCCGGCGAGGCTCTTGAAGTCGTTGATGAAGCTGGCGGGATCGCCCAGAACGGTACGGACGTCGTCGTAGCGGGTGACGAGCCAGACGACGATGCCGCCGGGGACGTCGAGCTTGCTGACCGGCTCCTCCGCACGCAGGCGGCCCAGCTCGGCCACCGGATCCAACCCCTCGCGCAGGAACTGCACGACCGGCAACGATGATTCGGACATGAAACGGATCCTCTAATCGGCAAGGGGCTGGCTGACACTACGAAACAGGGACATACAAGCACGTCCCGGACCCTGCTGTGCGTCCGGCGACATTACTAGTCCGCAATTATCCCGGTTTTTTCCTCCGGCCGATGCCCGGCGAGCCGATCGGGGTTCGAGCAGGTCAGGCCCGAGACGGGCACGCGCCCTCAGGGGCCCGCAGGCGTGTGCAGGGCGGTGGCGATGGTGTCGGTGAGGGTGGCGACGACGCGCTCGCGGGGCACCTCGGGGTGGTCCAGCCACCAGTCGCCCGTCGTCTGGACCAGGCCGACGAAGGCATGGCCGAGGATCTGGGCGCGCAGGGCGCCGGGCGTGCCCCACTCGGCGGCCAGCAGCGCGCCGAGCTCCTCCCCCAGATCCCTGACGATCGCCGTCATGTGCGAACGCATCCTGGCGTCCTCGGCGCCCGCCCGGTGGAACAGGAAGCGATACAGCCCGGGATGGGCGGAGATCGCCTCCAGATAGGCCTCGATCGTGGCCCGCGCCCTGGAGCGCACGTCGCCGCCCGACGCCAGCAGCGGGCGCAGCGCGCCGACGACGAAGCCCACATGGCGATCGGCCAGCGCCTGGTACAGGCCGCTCTTATCGCCGAAGTGCCGGTACAGGATCGGCTTGGTGACGCCCGCCTCGGCCGCGATGCACGCCATCGACGCCTCGGGCCCCTGCCTGAGGATGACCCGGTCGGCCGCGTCGAGCAGCGCCCTGCGCCGATCGGGGTCCCTTCCGCTCACCCCGCCAGAATAGGACGATCACGATCCGTGCCGTGCCATCGCCGGGCGCGGCATTCCTGGGTAGATTGCGGACCGTGACCCACCCCCGAACCCTGGTGACGGTCAAGGGCGGCGACGCGGGCGCGTACGAGGTGGCCGTCGAGGGGTTCGCGCCACGCGCGATGCGAGCGCCGCACGCACTGGACACCGACCCCGCGAGGTACGGCAGGCGGCTGTTCGAGGCGCTGATCGGACCCGAGTGGCCTGGCGTCAAAGCGCCGGGCGGCCCGGTCGAACTGGCCCTGGACCTGCCGCCCGAGCTGCGGCACCTGCACTGGGAGGCCATGCACGACTCCTCCGCCTTCCTGGCCGCCCATCCCGACGTCGAGGTGGCCTTCACCCGGGTCGTCCGCACGCCTGAGCCGATGCCGTACTCCCCCGTCCCCGGCGTGCCGCGCGTGCTGCTCGCGGCGGGCTCGGCGGCCGACGACCCGGTCATCAGGCCCGGCTGGCTGTTCATGGGCCTGCTCGGCGACTTCGACGGCGGCTGCGAGGTCACGATGGCCGAAGGCGTCGGCCTGGACGACCTGGCCGCCCGATGCCGTGCGCTGCGCCCGGACGTCGTGCACCTGGCCGCGCACGGCGCGCTCGACGAGGAGGGCGAGGCCACGATCGAACTGGCGGGCGAGCGGGTCAGCGCCGCCAGGCTCGCCGGAGCCCTCACCCCGCCCGGCCACCGCCCCCGCGTGGTCGTCCTGAGCGCCTGCCAGAGCGGCACGGGGCACGGCGCGGCCCCCTCGCTCGCCGAACAGCTCGTACGGCGGGGCGTCCCGGTCGTGGCGGCGATGGCGGGAGAGGTCGGCGAGCAGGCGTGCAGGCTGTTCTCCAGGAGGTTCGTCGACGCGCTGCTCAAGGGCGAGGACCTGGCCGCCGCGGCGGCGCACGGGCGCAGGGCCGCCCTGTGGGCCGATCCCGCCTGCCGCGAACGCTTCGACTGGGCCATGCCCGTCCTCTACGTGCACGGCGGCGCCTGGCGCGACCTGCCGCCGATCGCCGCACGGCCCGGCGCGGGCGTCAGGGACCTGGTCGCGGCGCTCGACCTGCACCGCAAGCCGGTCTATGTCGGCAGGGCCGGGCTGCTCGGCGCCGTGCAGGCCGGGGTGGACGAAGGGCACGGCCTGATCGCCGCCGTGGCCAGGCAGGACTACGCGGGGCTCGGCGCGACGCGGCTGCTGCAGGAGACGGGGCTGCGCCTGCTGCTGCGCGGCCATCTCCCGCTGCTGATCGACGCCGACGGCGGTGCGGGAGCCCCGGGATCGCTGCGGGACGTCGTGGTACGGATCATGGACAAGGTGCTGACCGTGCTGCACACACGCTCGCTGAGCCTGCCCGGCGTCGCCTCGCTCGGCCTGACCGCACCGGCGGATGCGATGGAGATCGCCACCGCACTCGCCGCCTTCGAGAGCGAACCGGAGCCGCTGGACGAACGACTGACCAGGCTGCGGCTCGGCGCCGACCTCGACGCGCTCACCCGGGTGCTGAGGGCATGCGAGCCGCCGTTCGGCCCGCACAGCAGGGTCGTGGTCATGGGCGACGCCGTGCACACGTGGGTCGGGGCGCTCGGCCCGCTGCTGGCGGGGGTCAACGGGTTCGGTCTCGGCACGGCCGCGTGCCCCGTCCCGCTGGTCGTGACCGGCGACCGGAGCAGGGAGGGCCCGCTGCGCACCGAGCTCGACCACGGCTCCAACACGGTCACCCGGGTCGTGCTGCCGCTCGAACCGTTCGGCGCGAGCGAGGCGCTGCTCGGCTTCCAGTGGGTGCTGCTGCATCCGTGGCTGCCCGACCGGAGGTTCGCCCAGGTGTACGTGGCCCGTGACGGCGCCGACGTCTCCGGCGCCTTCGACGACCTGGAGGGCAGGCCCAACGCCGTGCGCAGGGAGCTGTACCTGGTGGTGCGCGCCTCGGGCCGCTTCGAGGCGGCCGACGACGAGGCCGCCTACGCCGCCTATCTGAGGGGAAGGCCGTGACCGAGCTCGCGGCGCTCAGACGACGCGCCCTGTACGAGGACCTGGCCGCGCTCGACGCCACCGACCTGGCCAAGCTCGTCCTGCTGCCCGAGTGGACCGCGGCCAGGGCCGCGGAGGCGGGCATCGGCGTGCCGTTCGCCAGGCTCGACGCGCTGGGCCTGGTCGAGCACCGCCGCCTGGCCAGGCCGCCCGGCACCCGCGAGGTGGCGTTCTGGGCGGGCGAGAGCATGCGCCCGCAGATCGGCGCGTACCTGCGTGAGGCGCTCGGGCCGGTGCCGCTGCACGCCGTGCTGTCGTGGCTGACCGCACGCTTCGGCGCGCTGTTTCCCGCCTGGCGTGACGCCGCCGCGATGTGCCACAGCGCCGACCCCGCCCACATCAGGAAGGCGACCGCCGCCCTGCTCGCCGACGACGACCTGTCCGGCGCCTCCCGCCTCGCCGGTCACGCCGTACGGCTGGCGCAGGTGTTCGGGGCGCCGTTCGACGCGCGGGCCGGGCGGGCCGTGCGGCTGGTCGAGCGGGCGCTGCGTGACGGTGAGGACCTGCGCAGGCTCAGGCACTACACGCCCCGGCCCGTGCACGAGCGGGCGGTGGCCGAGTTGCTGGGCGGACGGCGGTGGGCGCTGCACCTGCTCGGCGCGGGCGGCGTCGGCAAGACGACGCTGGTGCGGTCGCTGGCGTCGGGGGACTTCGCCCGGCGGCACGGGCTCGCCGCCTTTCCGGTGGCCCGGGTGGACTTCGACCATCTCGACCCGAGCTATCCGGCCGCCAGGCCCGGCGCGCTGCTGGAGGCGCTCGCCGACGACCTGCTGGCCCATGCCGTCACCCGTGAGCAGGAGGAGTTGCACGACGCGCTGCGCGACAAGGCGGCCGAGCTGCACGAGGAGCTGGCGGGCAGCGCGCCCGAGCGGGCCAAGGTGGAGCGGCTGACCGAGGAGTGCGTGCGCGCTTTCGCCGCCCTGACCGGGGCGCTGCCGGTCGCGCCCCTGCTGGTGCTCGACACCTGCGAGGAGCTGGCCAAGCTGTATCTGCCCGGCTCTCCCGCTCCGGCCATCGCCAGGACGTTCGAGCTGCTGGAGGCGCTGCAGGTCTTCGCGCCGCAGGTGCGGGTGCTGCTGGCCGGGCGCGCCTGGCTGGTGCCGCCGCCCGCTTCGGCTCCCGCCGGTCCGGAGCTGGCGGCCAGGCCGTACCTGCGGGTGCTGGCCATGGACGGCTTCGAGCGGGAGGAGGCGCTCGGCTATGTGGAGCGCAGGCGGGTGCCGCGGCCGCTGGGCGAGGCGGTGCTGGAGCGGGCCAGGGCGGGGGCGCTGTACAACCCGTTCGACCTGGCGGCCTACTGCTCGTGGGCGGAGGAGGACCCGTCGCTCGACGCCGTGACGTTGCGGCAGGCTCCGGGCGATCCGTATGTCGAGCGGCGCATACTCGGCAGGCTGCGGGGGCCCGCGCTGACCACGGCCGTGGCTCTGGCCTGCGAGCTCGAACGCTTCACACTCGACCTGCTCGCCCCCGCCCTGGCCCGGGCGGGGCACGACCCGGGACCCGCGTTCGCCGCACTCGCCGCGCAGGAGTGGATCCAGGTCGTGGAGCGCGGCGCCGACGGCCTGCCCTCGGTCGTCGAGGTCGACGAGCACCTGCGGGTCAGGCTGCGCAGGGCGCTGCCGCTGGGCCCGGCCGGGCGCGGCGCCCTGGGCGCGGACGCGGCGGCGCAGGTACGCCGGGCGGACGACCCGGCCGGGCTGCCGGTCTCCACGGTGGTGGCCGCGCTCCGGCTGTCGCCGCCGGGCCCGGCCGCCGTACTGTGGGCCGAGCTCGAGGAGCGCGTGCGGGAGCGACGGGCGTGGAGCTGGGCCGAGCAGGCCTGCACCAGGTCGGCGGCCGTCGTGTCGGGCGACCTGCTCGCGGCCGTGCTCGGCACACAGGCCTCGGCCAGGCTGCACACCGGGACCGGCGGGCGGCACCGGCTGTGGAGCGAGGTGCTGCGCCTGCGGCCGGGCGACGAACGGGCGGCACTCGGGCTGGCCGCGCTCGGCGACCCCGACGTCACCCTGCCCGCCGGGCCCGGCGCGCACCCGCCGTGCGGCGCGGTCCTGGCGGCGCTCGACGGCTGGATGGGCGGCGAGCGCTACGCGGAGCTGACGCCGTGGGCCGAGCATCCCGAACTGCGTGAGCATCCGCACATGCAGGCGCACAGGGCCCTGCTGCACGGCAACCCCGTGCTCGCACGGTCGCCCTTCCCCGACGGGCAGCCCGACGAGCCGTACCTCGACTGGATCCCGCCGGTGAACCCCCGGGCCAGGCGCAGGCTGGCCCGGCTCGCCCTGGAGAGCGAGGAGCGGATACGCGCCCTGCAACTGGCCAGGTGGGCGGGCGAGACGTCGGGCGGGGACGCCGACGGCGACCGGCTGCTCAGCCTGGTCGCGGCGCTGCGTGGCGGCACCTCGGCCTGGGCGCTCCCCGCGACGGCTCCCCCGCCCGCCGTCTGGCTGCACCGCGTGGTCAGGCCGCTGGGCGCGCAGCTGGCCGAGTCGCTGCCACTGCGGGAGGCCGTACCCGCGCTGCGGGCGATCCTGGAGGCCGCGCTGGCGGGCCGGGACGATCCCGACACCGTGCAGGAGTGCCAGCTGGCCCTGCTGCGGCTGTGCAGGCGGCACCGGACGCTGGAGGCGTTCCCCGAGATCGAGTCGATCGCCAGGACGGGCACGCCGTGGGTACGCGCGGAGGCGTGGCTGACGTTGCGCCTGGTCACCGGGGCCAGACCGGCCGACGCCGAGGAGGCGGGCAGCGAGATCGGCCTGCGGCGCTGCCGTGCGGGAGGACAGCTGGGCGAGGTGGAGGTGGAGGCGTTCCACCGGTCCTACATCGCCGACGATTTCATCGCTTTGCGGGTGCTGGAGAAGGCGGAGTCGCTGTACTTCTGCGCGCCTGACCTGGCGGCACGGCTGTTCAGGCAGGCGATCGCCCTGGCCAAGGACAGCGGCGACGAGCGTGTGCAGGCCCAGGCGATCACCCTGCTGGTCTTCCTGCACCCTAACGAGCAGCTGTCGCCCCCGGACGCCACCTCGGCACTGGCCCCGCTCTCGGACACGGACGAGTGGGGGCATCGGGCCTGGTTCGCCCTGCGGCTGCTCGACGGCCATTCGCTGTCCGGGCGCGTCGATCTGGTGCCCGAGCTGGAACGGCGCGGCAAGATCGTGGGGCGGCCCGTCAGGACACCCCGATACCGGGGCAACCGGACCTTCGGCGCCGTTCCGCACGCCCTCGCCGGGCTGGCCTACGCGCTGGCCGCCCTGCTCGGCCCGCCTCTGGTCGGTGCCGTCGCCGTGGCCGTGACGGCTGTGTTCTGCGGCGTGCTCGCCCTGCTGCTGAGCCGTGACAGGCGGCGCGAGGTGCTGACGACGGCCGGATCGGCCCTGCCCGACGGCATCGGCAGGGCCCGCATGCTCGGCGGCAGGCGTACCCCGGTCCTGCTGGAGCTGAACGACGACGCCGACGAACAGCGGCTCGGCGCGCGTCTCGGGCGCCTGCTCGACCAGGTCGTCTGGGTCAAACCGGCCCAGGCCAGGCCAAGGGCGCCCGGGGCCGATCGGCGGATCGCGCTGTTCGCCGGCGTGGCCGTCGGCACGAGCGCCGGATGGCGGATGCGCGGCAACGCGGGTGGGCTCTTCGAGCCGCTCGCCGCCGACGCCGACATCGTCGTGCTGCGCCCGCCCCCCGGTGACGACGGCACACCCAGGCCGCTCGGCGACTCGCGTGCGGCGTTCAGGGCCTTCGCCAGGTCGTCGGTGCTGCTGGGCGCGTACGCGGTGGTGGTCCTGCCGGTGCTGCCCGCGACGTTCCAGGTGGAGGTGCCGGACGGGTCGCCGACGGCTTTGTTGCGCTGGACGCAACAGTTGAGGAGGCAGGTGGCCGCCCTTGAGGACCGGCAGGACGGGGAGAAGGCCGCCTACGATGTCATGCTCTTCCTGGACACCGGTCCGGTGCGCTGAGTTAGCGTGCGAAGTATGACGATCTCCCCCAACAGTGGCACAGGACCAGGTTCGATCGCTCCCGACGGCTCCCCCGTCGAACTGTTCGCCCTCATCGAGGCCGTTGAGGAACCCGGCGTCATCGCGTCGGCCGTACCCGAGGGCGCGACCCTGCTCGAACTCGGCGCGGGCGTCGGCCGCGTCACCCATCCGCTCGTCGAGCGCGGCTTCCAGGTCGTCGCGGTGGACGAGTCGGCCGACATGCTGGCCCACATCCGGGGCGCCGAGACCGTCGAGGCCGACATCCTCGCACTGGACCTCGGCAGGCGTTTCGACGGTGTGATCCTGGCGTCGTTCTTCGCCAACTACCCGCCCGCCGAACGGCGTCGCTCGTTCCTGAGCGCGTGCACCAGGCACGTCTCGCCCGACGGTGTGGTGCTGATCCAGTGGATGCCGCCCGAGGCGCACGACCGGTGGGAGGTCACCGGGCACGTCAGGACCGAGGGCGACCTCACGGTGGAGATGACCGAGCTCACCAAGCCCGGCCCCTCGCTCTACTACTGCACGCTGAGGTACACGCTGGGCGAGCGCGTGTGGACCCAGTCGTTCTCCTCCGAACGGCTGACCGACGACGACCTGGCCGCCGAACTGGACGCGACCGGCCTGCGGCTCGACCGTTTCCTGACCGACGACCGCACCTGGGTCGCGGCCGTGCCCGCCTGAGAGTCCGCCGGGCTCAGGGGCCCGTCCAGGTCTGGGGCGGGCCCTCCTGGGGCGGGCCGCCCTGAGGACGGATCACCGGAGGCTGCCCGCCCTGCGGCCGGGGGTCGTGGGGCGGCGGGCTCTGGTACGGCGGCTGGTTGTCGGAGGGCCTCGGCGCGTACTGCTGGTGCCCTGCCTGGAAGGGCGCGCTGCCGTACGGAGGCGGGGGCGGGCCGGTGGGGAACACGTGCTGGGAGACGGCGGCGGTGCGGGTGACCGGCGCCCGCCAGCGGTCGGGGAACAGGGCGGGCACGACCAGCAGCACCCCGATGACGAGGAAGACCCCGGTGAGAGCGCCCGTGGAGGATCCGTGGCCCCTGAGGAACTCGGGCACGACCGAGCCCTCAAGCCCCACGCCCACCTGGACCAGCCAGAGCCCCTGCACCGCGAACATCGGCAGGCAGGCCACCAGCCCGGCCAGCGGCGACAGCCACCGCCACGCGACGACCACACCGGTCAGCGCCGCGGCCAGGCCCATCACCGCGTAGCCGCCCCAGGAGAGCCTGAACGTCCGCATCACGTCGCTGACGAGTTCGAGCCCCCAGGCGAACAGCAGGTACAGCACCGGCGCGAGCACCACCCCGACGGCCAGCCCGATGAGGTGGCGTGCTCCATTCGACATTGCCTGCTCCTCGGCTCGACGCGTGTCGTCCATCTCGCCGAGTGATCCTGACATGCCCGCACCCGGGAGGCCAGAGCGGGTGCGGCGGAACGTGCGGCGCTTAGGATCGTCGGCGTGGACCTTCGCGGTCGTGGTGGTGTCATCCCCGGTGCGGTCGCATTCCGACGCCCTGCGGCGCTTCCCCGGCTCCGGCGAGGCGGTAGGGGCCGTACCCGCCCGGGTGCACGGGCGCGAGATCCTCAGGCGGATGGCCGGGCGCCGATGCTCCTGACGATGGTCACGACCGTGCTGATCGCGGCGGCGTAGGGCGGCTTCGACGACGCGCTGGTGACGATATGCGTTGATCTCGGGAATGTCGCCGGTTTCCGATAGCCTGCCGCAACGCGGACTCGATGGGAGGTGGGCGGTGGCGCCGGACGTGCCGGGCTACGAGATGCTCGGCCTGCTCGGCCAGGGCGGCTTCGGTGTCGTCTACCGGGCCAGGCAGCTCGCGGTCGGCCGCGAGGTCGCACTCAAGGTGGACAACCGGGTGCTGCTGTCCGAACGCGACAGGCGCAGGTTCATGCGCGAGGTCACGGCCGCCGGAGCGCTGTCGGGCCATCCGCACGTCGCCCACGTCTACGACGCGGGCGTGCTGGCCGACGGGCGGCCGTTCATGGTGCTGGAGCTGTGTCCCGGCGGTTCGCTCGCCGACCGGCTGCGCGCGGGCACCCTGCCCGCCGCCGAGGCACGCGACGTCGGAGTCAAGATCGCGGACGCGCTCGCCGCCGCGCACGACGCCGGGGTGCTGCACCGTGACGTCAAACCGGCCAACATCCTCATCAACCGCTACGGCAATGTGGCGCTGTCGGACTTCGGCCTGGCCACCGACCCCTCGCCCGGCAGCGAGGCGTCGGTCACCCGCGAGTCGCTGACCCCGGCCTACGCGCCGCCCGAGGCGTTCGAGCTGACCGAGCCGACCGCGACCGGCGACGTCTACGCGCTGGCCGCGACCGTCTACGCGCTGATGTCGGGCCGCCCGCCGCGTTTCCCCGCGACCGGCGTGCCGAACCTGGCCATGATCATGGCCTTCCACCGTCTTCCCGTGCCCGACATCGCCGGGGTGCCGACGGCCCTGACCGACGTCCTGCGCCGCGCCCTCACCACCGAGCCCGCCCACCGCACCCGCTCCGCCAGGGCCCTGCGCGACGAACTGGCCGCGGCCGACCTGTCCGGCGCCGTCGGGCTGCCCGCGGGCCCCGGCTCCGGTGGGCGGCAGCCCGGCGGCCCGGAGGCGCACAGCGGCGCCTGGGTCCAGGGCGGCGGCGCGGCCGGGCACAGCGGGCCGATGGGCGGGGCCCCGGCACACGGCGGTCCGATGGGATCGGGCCCGGCACACGGCGGGCAGAGTGCGGCGCACGGCCACACCGGGCCTCAGGCTCACGCCATGCCGACCGACGCCCGAGGCGTGCACTCCGCCCCCACCGGCCCTTCCGGCCACTCCCCCGCAGGCCACCCCGGTTCGGGCCCCTACCCAGGCGTCCCAGGCTCGGGCCCCTACCCCGGCGCCCCCGGCTCCGGCCCACAGCCCCCTCCGTACCAGCCCGCCGTACACCCCCAGCACGGCAGGCCCCAGCAGTACGGCGGGCAGCGGCCGGCCGTGCCGCCGGGCAAGACGCCCCCGCCTGCCGGGGTGTCCTCGCGGGTCTACCTGGCGGTGATGGGCGCCTTCCTGGTGCTGCTGGCCTCAGGCGTGGCCCTGATGCTGCTCGACGGGCGCTGAGATGGGCCGCCGATGAGCGAGGACCTCGACGCACTCGAACGGCGTATCGACACGCTCAGGGCGGCCGTGCGCAGGGCGGCGAAGGCCAGGGACACGGCGCTCGCCAGGCGGCTGCGGGTGGACCTGCGCGCGGCCGAACAGGCCTGGGACGAGCTGGTCGCCGAGCCCGAACCGCCCGGCCCGCCGCAGCCCGCCGCCCGCACCACGCCGGTCAGGGAGCAGGCCCACCAGGCGCTGTGCCTGCTCGGGGTGCCGTCGGCCGGACGCCTGGTGGTGGCCGTACAGGAGGCGTTCTACGCCGGGACGCTGCGCAGCCGCCAGCTGACCAGCCTGCGCAGGGACGAGGAGCGCTCGTTCAGACGCGCCCCGTACGGCAGGCCGTACTACCTGTGTGCCACGCTCACCGACCGGCTGTCCCCGGCCAGGGGGCTGCTCTCGCTCAGCACGTGGGAGCAGCCGCGCCGGGTGGTCGGGCCGCTGAGCCTCAGGGTGGACTTCCTCAGGGCGGCGATCGCGGTGTCGGGGCGGCTCGCCGAGTGCCCCGAGCCGGGCGGCGGCGAACGGCTGCTGACCAGGATGGCACGTACCATCCCGGGAGCCGCCGACCGATCGGGCCCCTGCGACCCGGCCAGGGTGGCCGAGGCCGCCGAGGAAGAACTACGCGTGCACGAACGGGCCGACACCGCCACCCGTACGGCCATCGCCGCACGGGCCCGCGAACAGCTCGAAGACGGCGCACAACTGTTCGGCGCCGCTACGCTGGGTGACGCCGCGAGGAAGGAGGGCTCCGGGTGAGCCGGCTGGACGCACTGCGGGGCACGACCCCCGCCCGACCGCACGACGCCCGCGCGATCGCCGCGCTCGCCGCCAATCCGGGATGCGCGCGCCGCGCCCTGCTCGACGCCTCGGGCGTCGACAAGGACGGAGCGGCCAGGCATCTGGGCTTCCCCGCGCCGTTCGGGCAGTCGCCCTTCGCCATCACGCGCGGCAACGCCTTCGAGGCGCTGGTCAAGGACAACGGCTGTGCCGAGCTGTTGCGGATGCTGCGCGAGCTGCTCGGCCTGCCGATCCCGCTGGTGGCCTACCACGACGTCGACAGCGTCGGCGCGCACCTGCGCCACGCCCACACGCGCACGCTCATCGACAGGGCCGCGCGTGAGGAGGACGACGCGGGCACGCTGCACGACCATCCGCTGCTCAGCCTGACGATCGCCGGGCACGTCGCCTACCTGGAGCCCGATGTGGTGGCCTTCCGGCTCGGCGGCATGTTCCACATCGTGGAGATCAAGTCGTTCGCCGTCGTGGACGGCCAGGCCGAGCCCGCCTCCGTCGCCGGCGCCGCCAGGCAGGCCGCCGTCTACGTGCTGGCCCTGCGCGAGATGCTGACCGACCTCGGCCACGACCCGCTGCGCGTCTCGCACGAGGTGATCCTCGTCTGCCCCGAGAACTTCGCCAACCGCCCGGTCGCCACCCTCGTCGACGTCCGCAGGCAGCTGGCCGTGCTCAAGCGGCAGCTCACCCGGATGACCGGAGTCGACGCGCTGCTCGCCGACCTGCCCGAGGGCCTGTCGTTCGACCTGCTGCCCGACGACGACGGCCGGCCCTCGCGCCCGCCGGGCGAGCTGTCGCAGGCGCTGCGCAGGGTCGAGGCACGCTACGCGCCCGACTGCCTTTCGACCTGCGACCTGTGCTTCTTCTGCCGCGACGAGGCCAGGCACGAGGGCTCGACCGACGTGCTCGGCCGCAGTGTGCGCGACGAGCTCGGCGGGGTGGCCTCGATGGAGGAGGCGCTGGCCCTGGCCGAGGGCTCACGCGCGCCCGCGCCCGGCCAGGAGGAGATCGCCGGACTGCTGCGCGCGGCCGAGCGGCTCAGGGGAGAATGCCTGACGTGAGCCTGCTGACCTCGCTGGCCCGGCTCAGGGCGATCAAGGAGGGCCGCGCCCAGCCGATCACCACGGTCAGGCACTGCCATGTGGCCGAGCGGCCGATGGTGTTCATCCCGCTGAAGCTGTCGGGCGAGGCCGCGGCCCCGCTGGCCGCCATGCTCGGCACCGACCGCGACCGGCCGCAGCTGCTGGTCGTGCTGCAGCCGCGCAACCGCGACCAGCGTTTCGCCTTCGCCGAGGAGCTGGCCGGGCTGCTGCTGCCCTACCTCGACGCCTTCCTCGGCGACACCGAGAAGGTCGAACGCAAGAACGCCGACCCCTACGAGCGCACGCTCGACGCGCCGCAGCTGGTGCTGCCCAACGCGGCGGGCGTGGGGTTCACCCGGCTCGTCGGGCGCTCGACGCGCTTCCGGCGCGCGGACGGGCCCTATCCGGTGCACGCGAGCGTGCCGCTGCTGGGGCGCTGGCTGACGTACTTCGCCGAGCGGGCCGCCCATCCTGGTTCGTCGCTGACGCTGGCCGCGACCGAGGAGCTCGGCCGCCACTGGGCCAGCGGGCAGAGCGGCTTCGAGGACGCCAATCTGGCGGCGCTGCTCGGCTGGATCACCGAGGGCCCGCAGGCCGCCGCCGACGCCGAGGACCCACTGCTGTGGCCGCCCGCCGGGCCCGCGACCGATCCCGGTTTCGACGCCGAGGTGCTGGCCCCCGCGATGGAGTCGGGCACGCCCGAGCGCGTCGCCGAGGCCCTGCGCGGGCAGCTCGAACCCACGTGGCGCTGCGTGTGGCAGGCGCTCGACCTGCTGCGCGCGCTGACGCCGGGGGCGAGCGTCGCCCAGCGCTGGGAATTCGACAGGGGCTCCTTCAGCGACATGGCGTTGAAGATCGCCGAGGGGGCGCCGCCGCAGGCCAGGCGCGACGGCGCGGTCGCCGCGGCCTCCCGGCTGGCCCGGATGGAGCGCGCCCAGGCCTCCTACGACGTGCAGCGCGCCTACGACGACCCGCTGGTGATGGCCGAGCTCCGCCTGACCGGCGAGGCGTTCGCCGGCACGGTCGTCGAGCGCGACCTGGAGCACGCCGAGGGCGAGGGCCGTTCGCGCAAGCTGCGGCCGATCGTCGTCGTGCGCACCGAGGACGCCCCTCGTCTCGCGCCCGGTGTCACGCTGGGCTCGCCCGGACGCAAGGGGCATGCGGCCCAGGTGGTGAGCATCGTCGGCGGCGTCGTCACCCTCAAGGTGACCAAGGGCATGGGCAGGGGGAGGACTCCGGCACCCGGCGCCGTGCCCGAGATCGGCGAGCGCATCTGCTACAGCTCGCTGACCGACGACTTCCAGGGCGCCGCCGCGCTGCCCGAACGCGAGTTCACGCCGTGGACGCACGGCGGTCCGCCGCAGGAGTACGTTCCCAGCGACGGCGACGCGCAGGAGGACTGGTCGTAGTGCAGGACCCGGAGCTGGTCATCAGGGCGGTGCTCGCCGACCTGCCCAGGCACAGGGGCGTGGTCGTCGACTCACCGCCGGGCGCGGGCAAGTCCACCCTGGTCGTACGCGCCGCGGCGCACCTGGCCGCGACCGGCGACCCGCTGATGATCGTGGCCCAGACCAACGAGCAGGTCGACGACCTGGTCGAGCGGATCGCCGACGGGCATCCCGGGCTGAGCGTGGGACGGCTGTCGGCGAGCGGCTACATCGCGCCCAAACGCCTGCTCGACCTGCCGAGCGTCACGGTCGGCACCAGGATCGAGGACCTCAACGACCCGGCGATCGTCATCGCCACCTCCGACAAGTGGGCCTGGATCGCCGGGCGCACGTGGCCGTGGGCGATCGTCGACGAGGCCTACCAGATGCGCTCGGACAAGCTGCTGCGCATCGCCGGGCTGTTCGAACGCGCGCTGTTCGTGGGCGATCCCGGGCAGCTCGACCCGTTCTCGATCGTCGACGGCGACCGGTGGGCCGGACTGTCGTGGGATCCGCTGCAGAGTGCGGTCTCGGTGCTGCTCCGCCACAACCCCGACCTGCCGGTGCACCGCCTGCCCGTCTCCTGGCGGCTGCCCGCGTCGGCCGCTCCGGTGGTGTCGCAGGCGTTCTATCCGTTCACCGGGTTCAGGTCCGGCACCGGGCCCGGCGAGCGCTCGATGGAGCTGACCACCGCAGGGATGGGCACCTCCTACGACCTGGCCCTTGAGGAGGCGGCCAGGTCGGGCTGGGCGCTGTACGAACTGCCCTCCAGGCACACCGTGCGCACCGACGCCGAGGCCGTACAGGCGGTGGCCCTGCTGGCGGAGCGGCTGCTGCAACGCGCGCCCGTCGCGCGGTCCGAGCGCGGCGAGAGCGCCGTCGGCGCGGGCCGGATCGCGATCGGCGCCGCGCACCGCGACCAGGTCGCCGCGATCAGGAACGCGGGCGTGCCCGCCGAGATCACCGTCGACACCGCCAACCGGCTGCAGGGACGCGAGTACGACGTGACGATCGTGCTGCACCCGCTGTCGGGCCGCAGGGACGCCACCGCCTTCCACCTGGAGTCAGGCAGGCTCTGCGTGCTGACCTCCCGCCATCGGCACGCGTGCGTGGTGGTGGCCAGGTCGGGCATCCCCGAGCTGCTGGACGCCCATCCCTCGGCCGAAGGCGTGCGGCTCGGGGTGCCGGTCAAGTTCCCCGACGGGTGGGAGGCCAATCAGTCGGTGCTCGCCCACCTGGCCGAGCATCGGATCGTGCCCGGCGGGCGCGGCTGAGCGTTAGGATCGGACTGTCGTGGCGACCGAGTGAGTCAGGTCCTCTGTTGAATCTCGAGACGACGAGTTTCGTCGGCCGCAGGCACGAGCTGGCCGACCTCGCACAGCTGATCAGGCAGGAGCGCCTGATCACGCTCACAGGTGTGGGCGGCGTGGGCAAGAGCAGGCTGGCGATGCGCGCCGCGGCCCGGCACGACGGGCTGGTCGCGGTCGCCGACCTGTCGGCGCTCACCGACCCCGCCATGCTGCCCGGCGCCGTGGCCGAGGCCGTCGGACTGTGCGACCAGAGTGCGCGCCCGCAGCTCGACGCGCTGATCGAGGGGCTGAAGGGCCGGGCGCTGCTGCTGGTGCTCGACTCCTGCGAGCAGGTCGCCGACTCGTGCGCGATGCTGGTGCAGCTGCTGCTCGGCTGCGCGCCCGGCCTGCGCGTGCTGGCCACCTCGCGCCAGGCGCTGGACGTGCCGGGCGAGCTGGTCTACGAGGTGCGTCCGCTGCCGCTGCCCGGTCCGGGCGAGCACGGCTGCGACGCCGTCGATCTGCTGGTGGACCGGGCTGGGCGTCCCGAGCTCGCCGCGACGAGCGGGCAGGCGCTCGCCCGGGTGTGCGAGCGGCTCGACGGGATTCCGCTGGCGATCGAGCTGGCCGCGATCCAGCTCACCGTGATGTCGCCCGAGCGGCTGGTGACGGCGCTCGGCGACAGGTTCCAGCTGCTGCGCCGCCGTGCCGACGGCGCGCTGCCGCGCCATCGCACGCTGCGGGCGGCGATCGGCTGGAGCCACGAGCTGTGCGACCCCGACGAGCGGCTGGTGTGGGCCAGGCTCTCGGTGTTCGCCGGAGGGTTCGACCTGGCGGCGGCCGTCTATGTGTGCGGCGACGAGCACCTGCCCGCGCACGAGGTGGACCTGCTGCTGGCCAGGCTGCGGTCGCGTTCGCTGCTGACGTGCGACGGCGAGGGGCGCTACCGCATGCTCGCCACCGTGGCCGAGTTCGGCGCCGAGTGGCTGTGCGCGCTCGGCGAGCAGGAGGCGATCAGGCGCAGGCACCGCGACTTCTACCTGCGCAGGGCCCGCCAGGGCGAGCAGGCGTGGTCGGGCCGCGACCAGGTCGAATGGCGCACCCGGCTGACCCGGGACCTGGCCGACCTGCGGGCCGCGCTCGACTACAGCCTCGCCGATCCAGGCGAGCAGCACGCGGGCCTGGTGATGGCGGGCACGCTGTGGTATTTCTGGGCCGCCTGCGGCCGGATGCGCGAAGGCCGCCACTACCTCGACCTGGCGCTGTCGCTGGCCGCCGAGCCGAGCGCGGCCAGGACCAAGGCGCAGTGGGTGTGCGGCTGGATCGCCGTCATGCAGGGCGACCTGGCCCACGCCACGACCAGGGCCGTGCGCTGCCACGACGACGCCGAGGCCCAGCACGACGCCACCGCCGTGGCCTACGCCACCCAGGTGGCGGGCGCCGCGGCCTTCTTCGCCGGTGACGTGACGACGGCGCTGCTGCAGTTCGGCGCCTCCACCTCCTACCACCGGGCCAACGGCGAGCTGAACCCCGGCCTGCTGCTCGGCCTGCCGCAGCTGGCGATGGCGCACCTGGTCTCGGGCGAGCTGGAGCGGGCCCGGCACGTGCTGCTGGAGTGCCTGGCGATCTGCGACGACGCCGGGGAGCTGTGGGCCAGGTCCTACGCCGGTTACGTGCTGGGGGTGGTGGAGTTCGCCTCGGGCGACCTGACGCAGGCGTGGGCGCATGCCAGGGTGGCCCTGCGGGTCAAGCGGCTCTTCCACGACGTCACCGGTGGCGTCATGTGTCTGGAGCTGCTGGCCTGGGCCGCCGCCGGGCAGGGCGACGCCGCACGCGGCGCCAGGCTGCTGGGCGCGGCGCAGTCGATCTGGCGCTCGTTCGGGCTGCCGCTGTTCGGCTCGCCGTTCTACTCGGCCGAGCACACCGCGTGCGAGCAGGCCGCACGCACGGCCCTGGGCGAAAGCGGCTACGACACGGCCTTCGCCGAGGGGGCGGCCCTGTCCTACGACGACGCCATCGCCTACACGCTGGGCGAGTGGCGCGGCCCCCTCAACTGGGCGACCTCACCGTCCTGAGGGCGTCGCCAGCCGGGCGCGCCATACGTCGATGACCATGATGCGGCGCATGCCGGACGAGGTGTAGAGGCCGAGGGCCGGTGTGGTGTTGTTGGCGTCGACGTGGAGGATCGTCCCCTTGCGGCCACGCGCGGCGTCCAGGGCGAACGCATGGCGCAGCAGCAGCTTGCCGAGCCCTCGTCCACGGTGATCGGGAAGTACGGCGAGCGTCGCCACGTAGCCGCAGTCCTCGTCGGGCAGGAACTGGTTGTTGCCCAGCGCCATGGCCACGGGCTCGCCGCCGGCCCAGGCGACGGTGAGCTGCGACCAGTCGGTGATGCTCTGCGCGGCACGCCGTTCGTACCAGCCGTCGAAGTCGACCGAGACGAACCCGAAGTGCGCCGCGAACGCGCCCTGCTGCACGGCGTGGGCCGCGCGCAGCACCTCGGGGTCGTCGCCCGAGCGCAGGGTGATGCCGTCGGGCGGCGCGGGCGGCTCGAACGGGCCGTCGTGGTCGATGCGCATGCGGTGGAAGCTGGTGCCGGGCGTGAACCCTCTGGCCTCGGCCTCCTCCCGCTTGGGCTCGTCCTCGCGGTACACGCCCATGTCGACGGTCACGGCGGGGTGCCCGCGCTCGGCGCCGAGCTCCCGGGCACGCTGGAGCACCAGGTCCCACAGCTGTTCGCCCACCTGGTCGACGCCGGGCCTGACGATCACCTCGGCGTCGATCTGGTCGCTGTCGCCCTTGCGGCAGGCCCAGGCCCAGCCGACCAGCACGCCGAGGTCGTCGTGGACCAGCCAGGCGTCCTTGCCGATGTCGAAGCCGGGCTCGGTGAGCTCGTCGGCGACGTCGTCGAGCGTGCAGTCGGGCTGCCCGATCGCGGCCAGGTCGTAGGCCGAGATCAGCTCGTGGATGGCCGGGGCGTCCTCGACGACGGGTCTGCGCAAGTCCATGCCGAGCATTGTCATCCTCGCGCGGCTTGGGCGCCTCTTATTTTTCTGCCGCCAGTCCTATGTAGGGTGGGGGGGTGCAGCAAGAGCGGATGCCGTTGCGGATCACAGTGGACAACCCCGACCCCGCGACCGTCCATCTCGCGCTGAGCGGCGACCTCGACTACGACACGGCCAAGGAGTTGTCGGCCTTGGCCCACACGGGTCTGTTCGGTCCAGGCAGCCGCTCGCTCGAGGCGGACCTGTCGGGGTTGTCGTTCGTCGACTCCTCCGGGCTGGCCGCGCTCATCCTGCTCTACAACGAGGCCAAGGGCCGCGACGCCGTGTTCAGCGTGATCGCGCTCACGCCCTATCTGCGCAGGCTGCTGGCGATGACGGCGCTGGACCGGCTGTTCAACGTGCCTCCAGGGCAGGGATGAGCGAGTCCAGCAGCCTCCTGGCCTCCGCGCCGCCGCCGTAGTAGCCGTAGGCGCGGGTGATGCCGCGGTCGCGCAGGTCGCCGGTGAGACGGTCGCAGAGCGCCTGCTGCGCCGCACGTCCCAGCGGGCCGGGCGCGGCGAAAAGGTGAACGCAGCCGAACATGTCGGGTTCGGGGTAGTGCAGGCTCACCTCCATACCGGCCACCACGTCGCCCGCCTCGATCCCACCCGGCCGTCCCGACGGCATGATCTCCCTGTCGTGCTGCCCGGCGACGCGCACCCGCACTCCCCCGTCCTCTGCGGCCAGCACGAGGTAGGTCACCCGGTCCTCACCGCACGGCGCGTCCCTGAAGTGCGTCCCCGCGCACACCGGATCCCAGTGGCGGGCGTACCTGATGAGCGAGGCCGCCAGGTCGGGATGGGAGGCGGCCCACACGTCGTCGAAGAGCACCCACGGCTGCAGGCCGTCGTCCGCCGAGCCGATCGACACGCGCATGACGTGCTCCCCGGCCTCGACCGGGAACTCGTCGGCGTCGGGGTCGTCGCCGAGCAGGTCGAGGGCGGCCTGGTGCGTGCCGACGTCGTCGAGCAGATCGGGGTCGTCGTGGCCGGGCCAGCGCCTGCACCGGGCGAGCGCGGCGGCGAGGTCGTGCTCCCCCGGTGCGGTGAGCGCCTTCAGCACGCGTAGCCGGGTCGGCCAGTCCTCGCCGCCGGCGGCCCTGAGCGCGTCGGCCAGGCCGGGCAGGCGCGTGCCGGGCAGCGCCCAGGTCTCGTCCTGGCCGACGCTCTCGTGCGCGCCGTCGAACCCGAACATCACCCCGTACGTCGTCCCCTCGCCCGGCGCGGGCGCCAGGTTCAGCACGGGCATCGGCGGGGTGAAGGCGGCGGCGGGCCCGGTGGTCTTCGGCAGCGGCCCCTCGTGCGCCGCGAAGGCCCACCGGGCCGGATCGGCCGCAACGGCCGCGTCGTCCACCAGGTAGAGGGCCACCTGGTGGCTGGTGCTCTCCCACAACACCCGCAGGCTGACGTCGTCGGCGTTGCACTGGGTGAGGTCGTTCAGGTCCCTGCGTACGATCGCGCACACCTGGGCCATGCTCTCCGGCCTGGGGCCGCCCTTCTCGAACAGGACGCCGAGGTCGGCCGGTCCGGTGTCGGCCCAGGCCTCGTCGGAGGTGCCGGGCTCCTCGCGCCACATCCGGTGCACCCATTCCAGCACCGTGGGCTCGGGCAGGCGTCGTACGGACTTGGCCAGGGGGCCCTCGTCCCAGGAACGGTAGATCAGGTACACGGCAGACCGCTTTCACTCGTCACGCGCAGTTCGGGTGACGATATCCCGGTCAGACAAGGAGCAGAACGGCGATTCCGAGTGTGAAGTCCAGTACCGCGCAGAACTCCGCCATCGACCGCACCACCACCTTGTCCGCCCGCAGCAGCACCACGTCGAGCACCGCGTGTCCGATGAGCCCGGCCGCGACGAGGTACCCGCCGATCTCGGGCGACACCGACACGGCGAGCAGCGCGACTCCCCCGAACACCACCATGGCGGGCACCTGCACGGCCGCCGGCCCCCACCGCCCGGCCGTTCCGCCCACGACCCCGAGCACCAGCAGTGTGCCCGCGCTCGCGACCAGGGCGGGCCACGGATCGGCGTCCAGCACCCGGAACACCGTCACCGCCACCACCGACACCCCGAACAGCACCCACACCACCCCGGGCCTGCCGAGTACGGCGGTGCCGAGATAGATGAGCGCCGCGAGGAACACGATCATCGCCTGCCCCGTCCCGTCCCCCATGTCCAGCGCGGAGACGACCATGAACGCCAGCCCGCACAGGGTCGGCCACCGATGCCCGACGGCGGCGACGAGGGAGCGCTTGGACGAGGACGCGACGCGCGTGTGCGATGTGTCAGCCATGCGGCGACCATCTCCGACGCGACGACTCCCCGCCCAGATCCCTCCTCCTGTACGTCCGAAATCCTGGGATACCTGTCCGAGCGGCTCTCGGCGTACTAGGGTCGGCCTCGTGAACGAGCGCCAGATCGCGGTGGTCGGATACGACAACGCCGAGCTGATCGACATCGCCTGTGTCACCACCAGCCTGGGCATGGCCAACCAGATGGGCGCGCTGACCGACCCCTACCGCCTGCGCGTGCTCACCCCCGGCGGCAGGCCGATCTCCTTCCCCACCGGCCTGACGCTGCAGGGCGGCGATGCGCTGGAGCGTGCGGTCGGGCCGTTCGACACCGTGCTCGTGTCGGGCGGCTGGGGGCACGAGCAGGCCGCCGCCGATCCGGTCATCGTGGCGCACGTACGGCGGATCGCCAGGGAGAGCAGGCGGGTGGCGTCGGTGTGCACGGGGGCGAGCATCCTGGCGGCGGCGGGGCTGCTGGACGGGCATCGGGTGACCACGCACTGGCGTTATGCGGGGCTGCTGGCCGCCAGGCATCCGGCGGTGCGGGTCGACCCGGATCCGATCTACATCCGCGAGGGCAATCTGGCGACGTCGGCGGGGGTGACCAGCGCCCTGGACCTGTCGATGGCGCTGATCGAGGAGGACCACGGGCCGGAGCTGGCCAGGACGGTGGCCCGCGACCTGGTGATCTACCTGCAGCGGCCGGGCAACCAGGCGCAGATGAGTATGTTCACCGCGCCCGCCCCGCCGGGCAACCCCGTGGTGCGCCAGGTGGTCGGCCACATCGCCTCCCACCTCGACGGCGACCTGTCCACCGCCGCACTGGCCAAGGGCGCGGGCGTCAGCGCCAGGCACCTGACCCGCCTGTTCCTGGCCGACCTCGACCGGACGCCGGGCCACTACGTGCGTCACGCCAGGCTGGAGGCCGCCGCCCACCTGCTGACCGGCACCGCGCTGCCGATGCCGGCGGTGGCCGCCCGCTGCGGCTTCGGCTCGGCCGAGACCCTGCGCCAGGCCTTCACCGCCAGGTACGGCGTCGCCCCCTCGCGCTACCGTGCGCGGCTCAGCTCGACCCGGGGGTGATGGCGAAGTTGTCGCGGAAGACGTTGCCGGGGTCGTAGCGCCGCTTCAGCTCACGCAGCCGCCGCAGGGTGGCGGGCGGGAAGGCGTCGTCGAGGCGTTCGGGCCGCCGGTCGGTCTCGAAGCTGGTGTACAGGCCGGACAGATGCGGGCTCAGCCCCTCCCAGGCCAGGTCCAGACTGCTCCGGCCCGATCCGAACGCGACGACGGAGAACCCGGCCGACCGATGGGCGTACGCCGTGGCCTCGGGTGCGACGTCGGCCACGGCGCCGCCGACCGAGCGGATCTGGAAGAAGTGCGTGCGCCCGCTCATGATCAGCTCGGCCGCCGCCTCGGCGAACCCGGGCGTGATGTGCGTGGCGAACCCGGACCTGGTGACCGGCTCCCCCTGCCCGTCGTGCACGGCGGGCCCGGTGTGGACGAGCACGTCGTAGGGCATGATCTGCACCGCGTGCCGCAGCAACGGCCCGGCGCCCGCCAGGGGCTGCAGCCGCTCCACGACGGTCTCCGGATCGGCCGAGTCGACCACCGCCATGACCTGGGCGATCGGCGGCTGCCCGGGGCGTGGCGGGCCCATGATGAGGAAGCTGGTCAGCTCGCGTGGCGCCGCCTCGACCGCGGCTCCCCAGCGCCGCAGGAAGCCCGCGGCGTCGCTCGCGTCGAAGACGAGCTGGGCGAATCCCACCTGGCCCACCTCGTCGGCCTCGAACTCGAACGACACGGCCGCGCCGAAGTTGGCCCCGGCCCCGCGCACGGCCCAGAACAGGTCGGCGTCGTGCTCGTCGCTAGCGCGTACCAGGCTGCCGTCGGCCAGGACGACGTCGACGGCGCGCAGGTGGTCGATGGTCAGGCCGTGCTCGCGTACCAGCCAGCCGATGCCGCCTGCGGTGGCCAGGCCGCCCACGCCGACACCACCGTAGTCGCCCGAGGTGATCGCCCAGCCGTACGGGGCGAGGGCTTCGGCGACCTCGCCCCAGCGGGCGCCGGGCCCGACGCGGACCCGGCGGGTGGCCCGGTCGAGCACCTCGACGGTGTTGAGCGCCGACAGGTCGACGACGATGCCGCCCCTGTTGGTCGAACGGCCGCTGATGCCGTGACCGCCGCTGCGCAGCGACATCTTCACCGGCTGGGTCCTGGCGTAGCCGATCGCCTGCGCCACCTCTACGGCGTCACGCGGGCGCAGCACCAGGCCGGGCGCGCCGCCGCGCATGTAGGTGGAGCGTACGGAGGCGTAGGCGGCGGCGCCGGGCTCGACGGCGCGTTCGCGCAGCGCTTCGGGCACGGCGTCGTAGTCGATGTCCTGGTGGCGGCGGGAGCGCAGGAGCAGGCTGGGCACCTCGCGCTCGTCGGTGCCCCGGGCGGCGCGGTCGGCGGCGACGGCCTCGCGCACGGCCGGAGCCACCTCGGCCGCGAAGCTCCGCAGCCGGTCGGGGTCGTCGGTGGCCAGGATGAACGTGCTGACCCCTTCGTTCACGGCCAGGCCGGTCAGCTCCTCGCTCCATCGGGCGGCGGGGCCGTACGGGCCGGTGATGTTGGCCAGGCGGCGGATCTCGCGCGGGTCGCGCCCGGCCGCTCGGGCGGCCTCGTCGATGACGGCGTTGCCCGCGCTCAGCTCGCCGGGCTTCATCCGGCTCAGCGAGGGCAGCCAGCCGTCGGCCGATCGTGCGATGAGCCGCAGCATCCTCGGCCCGCGTGCGCCGATCCAGATCGGGATGGTGTGGGCGGGGGCGGGGCCGCGCTGGGCTCCGGCGAGGCTGTAGTGGTCGCCGTCGAGGGTCACCGGATCGCGGTCGGCGGCCGACCAGATGCCCCGGACGACGTCGAGCGCCTCGCCCAGCGCCCGCACGCTCTGGCCGGGGGTGAGCCGCCTGCCGCCCATGGCCTCGATGGCCTCCCAGAAGGCTCCGGCGCCGATGCCGAGCTCGAAACGCCCGCCGGACAGCAGGTCGAGCCCGGCGGCGGCCCTGGCGAGCACGGCCGGAGGGCGCAGCGGCAGGTTGAGCACGTTGGCCGACAGGTGCACGCGCTCGGTGGCGGCGGCGACGTAGGACAGCAGCGTCCAGGTGTCGAGGAAGGCGGGCTGGTAGGGATGGTCCTGGAAGGTGACCAGGTCGTAGCCGAGCTCCTCGCTCAGCCTGGCCAGCTCGACCGGCGCCTGCGGCCGGTCGCTCGACGGGGTGAGGAAGACGCCGAACCTGAGCCGATGCCCGTAGTCCACGCCCGTCACCTGCCTTCGGCCCGGCCGCGCTCGGCCGCGACGAGCTCGCGCAGGGCCGGTGCGACCTCCTGGCCGAAGATGTGCAGGGCGGCGGGGTCGTCACCGGCGAGGATGTAGCCGGAGAAGCCGTAGACCAGGGTGAGGGCGGCGAGCTGCTCGACCCACTGCTCGGGCGGTCCGGTGAGGAAGCCTTCGCCCGCCCGGCCGAACCTGCCGCCGATGTTGAGCAGCCTGCGTACGGCCGACGGCTCGCGTCCGGCCTCGGTCGCGGCGGCGTCGATGGCGGCGTTGCTCTGCTCGATCTGCTCGATGCCGCCCGGCAGGTAGGACAGCGAGGGCAGCCAGCCGTCGGCCTTGGCGCCGGTCAGCGCGAGCATCCTCGGCTTGTACGCGCCGAGCCAGATGCCGATGTCGTGGGCCGGGGCGGGGCCGCGCTTGGCTCCGTCGACCTGGTAGAACTCGCCGTCGACACGCAGTCTGGCCTTGGCGCCCACGTCCCAGATGCCGCGCACGACGTCGATGGCCTCGCTCAGCGCCCTGACGCCCTGGGCCGGGGTCAGCCGCCTGCCGCCCATGGCCTCGATGGCGTCCCAGAAGCCGCCCGCGCCCAGGCCGAGCTCGAATCGCCCGCCGGACAGCAGGTCGAGGCTGGCGGCGGCCCTGGCCACGACGGCCGGGGGGCGCAGCGGCAGGTTGAGCACGTTGGCCGACAGGTGCACGCGCTCGGTCTTGGCCGCCGCGTACGACAGCAGGGTCCAGGTGTCGAGAAAACCCGCCTGGTACGGGTGGTCCTGGAAGGTCACCAGGTCGAGCCCGGCCGCCTCCGAGGCACGCGCCAGGTCCACGACCTGCTGCGGCGCACTGTTGTCTGGAGTGATGAACGACCCGAAGAGCAGGTCGTGGCCGTAGTCGGGCATGCCTCCGCCTTCCCCATGAACGCTGTACGACAGATGAGTTGTCGCACAAACTATATTTACGCCAGATGTTTTGTCGAACAGCGCTTGTCTGGGTAATATTTCGCCATGAGCGGCACATCGACGGACGACTTCGGCTGGCATCTCGGCGCGCTGCTCGCCGCCTACCAGGGATCGGTCTCGCCGCTGCTGGGCGAGCTGCCGCACGGCATGCGCGGCTACCAGATCCTGTCCACGGTGGTGCACGGCGAGCCGCCCACCCAGGCCGCCCTGGCCGCCCACCTCGGCATCGACCGCACGGTGATGACCTACGTGATCGACGACCTGGCCGCCGCAGGTCTGGTCGAACGCCAGGTCAACCCCGCCGACCGGCGCGCCAGGAAGATCGCCGCCACCGCCGGGGGCGCCGCCGCGCTGACCGCCCTCCAGACCCGGGTACGGCAGGCGGAGGACAGCCTGCTGGGCGGCCTCGACGACGGACAGCGCGTGCTGTTTCGCGATCTGCTCCGCCGTGTCGCCTGTCATGTGCGCGACATCGACCCCGACGCCGACCTGTGCACGGTGGCCTCACACCTGCTGCCCTGAGGCCCGGCTCGGTGGCCGCGGTCAAGGGGTGACACCGGTGAACCCGGCTGCCTACGCGTTGATGTGGTACGACCGCAGATGCCCGCACATACCGAGACGTTCGGAGTGCGCCCCCTCCGACACCCCCGAGGCGGCCAGCAGCTCGATGCCGCCCTCGGCCAGTTGGTCGATGCGCACGCCGGTCCGCTCGGCCTGGGCCAGAGCCTGCGAACGCCACATCTCCCGCCACTGCCTCAGCCGAGGCGAGACGAGCGCGACGGCCAGCGCGTGCAGGTCGGCCAGGGCGCCCGGCCCCTGGGCCAGCACCCGGTTGCGCCAGAACTCGAACCCGGCCACCGCCAGGTCCCTGCGCCTGATGGCACCCGCCTCGTCGACGGGCTGGGCCGCCGCCCTGCCGTAGGCCTGACGGGAGGCGAGCACCTCGGCCGGGAAGGTCATCACCGCGTCGCCCGCCTCGGGCAGGCCCGCGTTCTCCATGACGACGAGGATCTCCAGCTCGCCCCGCACCCGGTGCACCGCGCCGGGCGTGAACCAGTGCACGGTGCCCTTGGCGAGCTGGTGCTCGCGGTAGCCCTGGCCGCTGAGCGTTTCCAGCGTGCCCGATCCGTCGAGCACCACGTAGCCCTCGGTGGAGGCCGTGTGCAGGTGGGGTGAGCCGCCGCACTCGTAGGGGCGCAGATGGGCGATGCCCACCGCGCCGGGGAAGCCGCCGTCGCCATCGATCACGCGAGGACCGTAGTCGATCAGTAGCTTCCCCCGCCACACACTGACGGTCCTGGTTTCTGTTGTTTTCAGCCAGGTGTGCGAGTCGTCGGCGGCTCCGGCTCAGCCCGCCGCCGCGACCTCCTTCTCCACCGCGCTCTCGCCGCCACGCAGCGGGATCTCCTTGACGAACCACGCCAGCACCGGCACCAGCGCCGCGAACAGGATCGCCCACCAGAAGATGCCCGAGATGGCCGAGGCGAGCGACTCCAGGAAACCGGCCTTGACCTGCGGCGGCATCTGGGCGAGCGCGGCGGGGTCGACCCGGCCGCCGCCCTCGGCGATCTGCGTGCCCGCCGGGCCGAGCCGGTCCTCGAGGCCGGACAGCAGCCGGTTGTTGAAGATCGCGCCGAACAGCGAGACGCCGAACGAACCGCCGATCGACCGGAAGAAGGTCGAGGCGCTGCTGGCGACGCCGAGGTCCTTCTGCTCGACGCTGTTCTGGGCGATGAGCATCGTGGTCTGCATGAGGAAGCCCATGCCGAGACCGAGCACGGCGATGTAGACGCCGGTCTGCCACGCGGGTGTGTCCACGCCCATGAGCGACAGCAGCCACATGCCGAGCGCCATGCCGACGCCGCCCAGGATGGGATAGATCCGGTACTTGCCGGTATTGGTGATCGCCTTGCCCACGAAGATGGACACGACCATCGCCGCCGCCATCATCGGCAGCAGCAGCAGGCCCGAGTTGGTGGCGCTGGCGCCCTGCACGGTCTGCTGGAACAGCGGCAGGAAGTTGATCGCGCCGAACATCGCGAACCCGAGCAGGAAGCCGATCAGCGAGATCAGCGTGAAGTTGCGGTTGCGGAACAGCTCCAGCGGCATCATCGGCTCGGCCGCACGCCGCTCGACCGGCACGAACAGCGCCAGCGAGACGACCGCGAGCGCGGCGAGCCCGAGGATCTGCGGGGAGCCCCAGTCGTACTCGTTGCCGCCCCACGTGGTGATGAGCACGAGCGCGGTGATGCCGACCGACAGCAGGATCGCGCCCAGCCAGTCGATCCTGGCCTCGGAGCGCAACTTGGGCAGCTTGAGCTTCAGCGCCAGCAGGATCAGCGCGACCGCGCCGATCGGCAGGTTGACGTAGAAGGCCCAGCGCCAGTTCAGATGGTCGGTGATGAAGCCGCCGACCAGCGGGCCCGCGATCATCGCGAGCGCCATCACCCCGGCCATCATGCCCTGGTACGTGCCGCGCTCACGCGGGGGCACCAGGTCGCCGATGATGGCCATGGCGTTGACCATGAGGCCACCCGCGCCGAGGCCCTGAAGGGCGCGGAAGGCGATGAGCTCGCCCATGCCGCCGTCGGGGCCGCCGAACAGCTCCGAGCCCGCCATGCCGCACAGCACCGAGCCGACCATGAAGATGACGATGGAGACCATGAAGATGGTCTTGCGGCCGTAGAGGTCGCCGATCTTGCCCCAGATCGGGGTCGACACCGTGGTGCCCAGCACGTAGGCGGTCACCACCCAGGACAGGTGGGTCAGGCCGCCGAGCTCGCCGACGATGCGCGGCATCGCCGTACCGACGATCATGTTGTCCAGCATCGCGAGGATCATCGCGAGCATGAGGCCAGGCAGGACCACCATGACCTCTGGCCGCCTGACGGGTTTCTCGGCCACGGCATACCCCCTTCCGACTTACTTGCCGACCGGCAAGCAAGTGCATACGCTAAAGTCCGTACTTACCGGCCGTCAAGTCAGATTAAGGATCCCCATGCGTGAGGACACCAGGAGCCGCATTCAGGAGATCGCCCTGGAGCTCTTCACCGAGCAGGGATACGAGGCCACCTCGCTGCGGGAGATCGCCGAGCGGCTCCATGTGACGAAGGCCGCACTCTACTACCATTTCAAGACCAAGGAAGACATCGTGACGAGCCTCGCGATGAGGCGCGTGCAGGAGATCCAGGACCTGGTCGACTGGGCCCGCAAGCAGGAGCCCGGGCCGGGGACCCGCAGGGAGATCCTGCACCGCTACTCAGCGAACCTGGCCCACTCCCATCACCACGAGATCATGCGCTTCCTCGAGCGCAACCAGACCGCGCTGCGCGACCATCCCACGATCACCACGATGCGTCAGACGATGGTGGAGCTGGCCGACTGCCTCAGCGACGACGACGACCCGATGCCGGTGCGCCTGCGCCGTTCGATGGCGCTGTTCACCCTGCACGCGGGCATGTGGCTGCTGTCGACGAAGAACCTGCCTGAGGACGAGGCACGCGCCGTCGTCTTCGAGACCGCCCTGGCCATACTCGGGGACTGAACACCTCTCCCGGCACCCCGTGCGACCTGCGATGCGATTGGGACGACCTGTACGGGGAACGGGCCAGGTACTCGAGACCTGAGGAGTGAGCGTGGAAGCGAGCATCGCCCTACGACTTCCAAGGGACGCGGCCAGCGTGCCCGTGATCCGTCAGATGCTGGACGGCACACTACGCTCGCTCGGCGTGGAGCCACAGATCCGTGACGACATTCAGTTGATGTTGTCCGAGGCGTGCTCCAATGTGATCAGACACGCCGGGCCGAGCGACGACTACACGGTGAGCGCCACCGTGGTCGACGACCAGTGTGTGATCAAGGTGGTGGACACGGGGACCGGTTTCGACCCCCACGGTGTGCCCGAGCGGGCCGCGCCCCATGCCGAGCACGGCCGGGGGCTGCAGATCATGCGGGCACTGGCCGACGACGTGCGTTTCACCAACCGCACCGAGCAGGGGGCGGTGGTCTGCCTGGAGAAGCGCCTGCGCTTTCTGGCCGACGCGCCCGGCAGGCACCTGATGTCGATGTCCGTGCACACCTGACGACGCACACCTGACGACATGAGGAGAAGGGGGCACAGGGACATCTCGTCCCTGTGCCCCCTTCGCGCTGTCTCGGCGGTCTCGGCGGTCTCAGCGGGGAGTGCCGCTGCGCGGCCGTGCCGCTCCCGCGCGTGCGCCGGACCCGGCCGGCCTTTCGGCCTGCTGGGCCGCGGCTGCCGCCGCCTGCCTGCGGGCCTCGGCCTGCCTGCGGACCTCCGCCTCCGTGCGTGGTCTCGGCACCCGCACACCGCGGGGCACCACCGGCCGTGCGACGCCCTGGGGGCGCGCCGCCTCGGGCACGGGGTCCGCGCCCGGCTCGGCCCGCTCGGCCTGTTCAGCCCGCGCGCGCACCTTCGCCCTGCGCGAGACGCGCTCGCGGCCGGTCAGCCCCAGCAGTACGCCGAGCACGACCATCACCACCACCGAGATCACCACAATGGCCACCGTGATCAGCCCCAACACGACCAGCACCGTGCCGACCGTACTGATCAGCGTCCACATCACTCAACACCTCCGCCCGTCGTCCAAAGCCATGCCACCCGCCATCAAGGCGATCATTCTCCGCGGGCGGCCGCAATCCCCCTACCCATCGGGGCGCGAACCACCCAGCCGCTAGCCCGCGCGGGCCGGAAGGCTGTCGAGCCTGCGCAGTATCACGCCCTCGCGCAGCGCCCACGGGCACACCTCCACGCGGTCCACCTCGAACAGGTCCATGGTCGCGTGTGCCACCAGCGCACCGGCGGCCAGCTGCACCGCCCTGCCTTCGGAGACGCCGGGCAGCTCGGAACGTTCCGACGCCGGCATCTCCGCCAGCCTGGCCGCCCACTCGGCCACCGCGTCCCTGGTCAGCGTGCGCGAGACGTAGCGGCCCTCGCTGGAGGGCGCGGCCCCGGCGATGCGGGCCAGCTGCCTGAACGTCTTGGAGGTCGCGACGGCCTTGTTCGGCTCGCCGTACCTGCTGACGTCGCCGACCGTGCGGGCGATCTCGGCGCGCACGTGCTTGCGCAGCCTGCGTACCTCGTCGGGGCTCGGCGGGTCGGCGGTGAAGCGGTCGCGGGTCAGCCTGCCCGCGCCGAGCGGGAGCGAGACGGCCACGTCCGGCTCCTCGTCGACGCCCGAGGCGATCTCCAGCGAGCCGCCGCCGATGTCGAGGGTGAGCAGCCTGCCCGCCGACCAGCCGAACCAGCGGCGGGCGGCCAGGAAGGTGAGCCTGGCCTCGTCGCGGCCCGACAGCACCCGGATGTCGACGTCGCAGCGCTCGTTGATCTCCGCGAGCACCTGTTCGCCGTTGGCGGCCTCGCGCACGGCCGAGGTGGCGAAGGCCAGGAAGTCCTCGACGCCCTTGTCCTCGGCGATCTGCAGGGCCTCTGCGACGAACTCGCCCAGCCTGGCGATCCCGCGCGCCGACAGCCGCTCGCCCGCCTCCAGGTGCTCCGACAGCCGCAGCTCGGCCTTGTGCGAGTAGGCGGGTATCGGCCGTGCTCCCCTGTGGGCGTCCACCACGAGCAGGTGAACGGTGTTGGAGCCGATGTCCAGAACGCCGAGTCGCATGGAAAGACGGTAGCGGATCCCGACACCAGCTCATGTCCGGCTGATCACCAATCGTCCCTTCGCGACATCACTGTCCGCGAGGTTCGCCGAAACCGGCCGGCCGGGAGCCCGACTCGCTCGCCGGACACAGCGCTTTCGCGCGGGCAGCCTTACTGTTGGCCGTATGTCAAGAACCCTACGACTGCTGGTCACCGGTGGCGGCACCGGTGGCCACACCTATCCGGCGCTCACCACCCTCGCGGCCGTCGCGCGCAGGCGCGTCCCGCACGACGTCCTCTGGGTGGGTACGGCCAGCGGCCTCGAGGCCCGGATCACCGCCGAGCACGGCATCCCGTTCAAGGCGATCACCACAGGCAAGCTCCGCCGCAGCCCCAACCTCCGTGAGCTGGCCACCAACGTCGCGGACGTCTTCCGCATCCCGCTCGGCGTCGCCCAGGCCGTGGGGCACGCCGCGCGTTACAAGCCGGACGTGGTGCTCTCGACCGGCGGCTATGTGGCGGTGCCGATCGGCCTGGCGGCCAAGTTGCTGCGCCGCCCGCTGGTCATGCACGAGCAGACCACGGTCGTCGGGCTGGCCAACCGCATCCTGGCCCGCATGGCCACCCGCATCGCGCTCACGCACGCCTCCTCGATGGAGCATCTGCCGCCGTCGGCGCGCGGCCGTGCCGTGGTGACCGGCAATCCGGTGCGGGCCGAGCTGCTGCACGGGGACCGGGCCGCCGCCTACGACCTGTTCGGGCTGACGTTCGAGGTGCCGCTGGTGTACGTGACGGGAGGGGCGCAGGGCAGTCTGCAGATCAACACGCTGATCTCGGAGATCCTGCCCAGCCTGCTCCCGCACGCCCAGGTCGTGCACCAGTGCGGGCCCGCCTGGATCGACCGCATGCGGGCGCTGTCCCTGCCCGAGGGGCTGGCCGACCGCTACCACCCGGTGCCGTACGTGGGCGCCGAGCTGCCCGACCTGCTGGCCGCGGCCGATGTGGTCGTCTCGCGCAGCGGCGCGGGCACCTTGTCGGAGCTGACGGCCGTGGGCAAGCCGTCGGTGCTGGTGCCGCTCATTCCCAGCAGCGGCGACGAGCAGCGCAGCAACGCCGCCTATCTGGCCGAGTCGGGCGCGGCCCGTGCGCTGCTGACGCCCAAGCCGTCGGGTGAGGCGCTGCTGGCCGAGCTCATGCCGCTGCTGGCCGATCCGTCGCTGCGCGCCACGATGGCCGAGGCCGCGCGCAAGCTGGGCCGCGTCGACGCGGCCGAGGCGCTGACCGACCTGCTGCTGGCCACCGCCCGCGACTGAACCGGCGCGGGGCGCCGCCGGTGGATTCCGGCGGCGCCTGCTCGGCCCGGCGTCAGGCCGCGCCCGGTCGTGGCTCCGACAGCGGGCGCATGGCCAGGCGCATCAGCGCCAGTGCGTTGTCGTCGCCCGCGATCCGGTTGACGCTGAGCTCGCCGCACTTCGAACAGCAGTGGACGATCATCCACTCGCCGTCCTCACGCACGCAGACGCTCAGCGCCGTCATGCGTCCCCGGCAGCCCGTGCGCCGGTCGCCGGGTACCCGGCCGTCGACGTGCAGGCTGGTCAGGCAGTGCGGGCAGTGGTTGCGGTGCACGGTGCCCGGCGCGGCGAGCGGGACGTCCATCCGGCATCCGGCGCAGCGGAACGCGTCGCCGCGCTCGCCTCCCGGCCCGTGCAGGACGTCCTTCGGCCGTTGCGGTGAGCGCTTGGGCGCTTTGCGGCGCGGCATCTCACAGGTCCCCGAACGTCTCTAGCGGGAACGGGGGCTGGGCGAGCGGCCGTACGGCCATCCGCATGAGGATGAACTGGTTGTCGTCGCTGCGGATGGGGCTGGAGGTCAGCTCACCGCAGCCCACGCAGCGGTGGACGATCATCCAGTCGCCGTCGCGCAGCACCGCGACGGAGATCGGGACCATGCGCGACAGGCACTCGGAAGGAGCGCCTTCGGCCTGGTCGTGGACGTGCCGCGAGTGCAGGCACCGGGGACAGTGGTTGCGTCGCACCCCGTCGGGGGCGATCACGGTGGTGGGCAGGCCGCAGCGGACACATGCGAACGTCTCGGTCCGTAGTACGGAACGTGCGTGAGACACCCTGGGTAACTCCTTGCTTGATCTCATGGAGACGAACGAGACGGGGCAAGGCGTGCCGAACGAGCCGGCCGGGCGAGCTGCTCAGACCTGGGTGGAGAAGGACTGCTGTCGCCTGCGGCGTGGCTGGGCACGCTCGGCGCTGGCCAGGGGCATACATCAACTGCTTTCTACGGCCGGGGCACGGCCGGGCACGTCGAGGTCGGGGAACGGTTCCGGACGCTAACAGCGCCGGCGCCACGGCCACAAACGGTTTTCCGCCGAGCTCCCGTGCCTGATGGCGGGCACGGCGCGTCGGCTTAGGATGCCGGTATGAGTGCCTCCGAGAACATTGCCCCCGAGAACATTGTGCGTGTGACGTCCGAAGCCGAGTTGCGGGAGATCGTCGGCCGGCCGAGCGAGCTGGTCCTGCGCAAGGACGTCGGGCGGCTCGACGAGCACGCCAGGGCGTTCATCGCGGCCTCGCCGTTCCTGCTGCTGGCCACCTCGGCCGCCGACGGCACCGTGGACGTCTCCCCGCGCGGCGAGCCGCTCGGCACGGTGCTCGCACTCGACGACAACACCCTCGCCATTCCCGACCGGCCGGGCAACCGGCGTTTCGACAGCCTGTCCAACATCCTGGGCAATCCTCAGGTCGGCCTGCTGTTCCTCATCCCGGGCAAGGAGGAGACCCTGCGGGTCAACGGCTCGGCCGCCATCGTGCGCTCGGCGCCGTGGTTCGACCGGATGGCGGTCGGCGGCAGGTCGCCCCTGCTGGCTCTCACCGTGGACGTGCGGGAGTGCTTCTTCCACTGCGCCAAGGCCTTCAAGCGCTCCGGCCTGTGGAAGCCCGAGACCTGGCCCGAGCACGGCAGCCAGGCGAGCCTGGGCCGCGTCCTGCGCGACCAGCTCGACCTGCGCCACAGCGCCGACGAGCTGGACGCCGACCTGGCCAAGGGGTACGAGAAGACGATGTACTGACACCAGCGCGCGTGCCGGGAGGCGCGCACGTCAGGACCCCGACCTGAGAAGTCGCTCGTAGTGCGGGGAAAGGGGGCGACTATTTCGGTATATGTCGCTATGTTGCTCGTCTAGGGGCGGCTCCTGGACGTGCTTCCTTCTTCTTCATCTACGAAATGGACCCAGCGCGTCCGCTCTCCGCCCCTTCTCCATGCCTGGATCCCGAAGGGGTGCCGGATGTCCGATCTCGCCGAGGTGTTGCTGCGGCGTCGCCGTGAGGTCGCACTCGGCCTCCTGGCCGCCGCCTCCGAACCGCAGGCGCCGGGACGGCGGGCGCCGGGCAGGCCGCGTTCGGTCCGGGCCGATATCCCGCTGGGCGTGCGCGCGCTGGAGGGCGAGCTGCTCCAGGCCGGATATGTCGTCTCGGCCGATCTGCACGCCGCCCTGAGCGCCCTGGCCAAGGACGACCTGGCCGCGGCCGGACGCGAACTCCTGCGCCTGGCGCTGCGCGAGGTGGGGGCCGACGCCGAGCACGTGCCGCTGTTTCGGCGCTTCCCCAAGAGTGTGCCCGCCGACACCGGCGACTTCTACGTCCGGCGGATGTTCGCCCTGCTCGTACAGGAGCCCGAGCGGCCGTGCGTGTTGTGCGGCACCGGATCGGTCGTGCACGCGGTCGCGCCGTGCGCCCATCTGGTGTGCGGGCGGTGCTGGGACGCCTCCGACTTCGGCGCGTGCCCGATCTGCCATCGGCGGCTCGACCCGAGCGAGCCCTTCCTCGTGCCGGACGCCAAGGCCCCGCGGTCCGGCGGCGGCGAGCCGGCACCGCTGCGGCCCCTGCGGCTGTGCGCCGACCCCCCGGCCTCGGCGCGTGAGCTGGCCGCCTCGATGCTGGCCCTGCGCACGCCGATGGCCGCCGACCAGCTCGCCGACCTGGTCACCCTGCTGGCCGCCTGCCCGTCCGACCTGGGCGGCTGGCTGCCCGCCGAGATCCCGGTCGCCGAGACCAGGGCCGTGGCCGTGGCCTGCCTGCTGCGCCGCGGCGGCACGCCTCCCGCCGGGATGGTGCGCACCGCCACCGACGTGCTGCGCCTGCTGTACGTCCTCATGGGCGCCGATCCCGGCCTGCGCGTGCGCCCGGCCAGGCGGTCGTCCCTGCCCAGGGCGCTGCGGCGGACGCTGCTCGCCCTGCTGGACGGCATGGCGGCGCCGTACCTGGTGGAGGACCTGCTGCGGCATCGGGAGCGGTGGAAGCACATGGCCGAGGTGCTGCACCCGCACGAGCACCACGCGCGTTACCCGACGGCGGCGCTGGCGTTCGCGGCGGTGCGCGGGAGCAGGCTGGAGGCGGGGACGGCGTTCGGGCGGGCCATGATCGAGCGGGCCGCGCGGGCCGGGTTCGAGGTGCGCGACGGGCGTGTCGTCGTACGGACCTGGGCCAGTGCGGTGGAGGCAGCGGTGGCGGGGCGCGAGGCCGAGACGGCGCTCGCGCTGCTGGCCCAGCGGCCGGGCGAGCTGATGCGGCGGCTGTCGCAGCTGTTGCGCAGCGCGCCCGACCTGCTGCGCGTGCCCGGCGCCGAGGCGACGATCGCGGCGGCGACGACGAAGGCGGCGCCCGGCGTGCTGCTCGGCGCGCTCGGGCAGTTGCGTGCCTGGCCCGGCGGCAAACGGCTCTTCCTGACCAGGAGCGCGTCCGCGCGTTTCCACACCGGCGCCGACGAGCGCCCGCCGCTGCCGTCCGGCACGGTGAGCGCCGCCGTCGCCCTGCTGGCCGGCGAGCTGACCCGCCGCGCCGCCGCGCTGCCGCCGCTGCGCCAGGTGCTGCTCGACGAGGGGGTGGCCGACCTGCTGGCCCCCACGTCCGACCGTTCGGCCTCCGCCGCGCTCACCCGGCTGGCCAGGGGCAGCACCCAGCCGCTGCCCCCCGGCCAGGTGCTGCGGTTGTTCCTGCATTGGATCGAGCCAACGGACGAACGCGTCGACCTGGACCTGTCCATCGTGGTGTTCGACGCCGCCTGGTCCTACGTCGGACTGTGCGACTACACCAGGCTGCGGCTGGACAAGGACGCCGCCGTGCACTCGGGCGACCTGACCTCGGCGCCGGGACCGCTGGGCTCGTCGGAGTTCGTCGACCTGGACACCGCCGCGATCCGCATGCTCGGCGGCCGTTACGTCGTCCCGGTCGTCTACAGCTTCAACAGTGTGCCCTTCGACCGGCTCGAACGTGGTTTCGCCGGGTTCATGAGCACGCCCGACGGCCTGTTCGACCCCTCGGCCGTACGCCAGCGCTTCGACCTGACCGGGCCCGCCAAGGTGCTGGTGCCGCTGGTGGCCGACCTGTGGGCGCGCAGGCTGCGCTGGGCCGATCTGAACCTGGCCGCCACCGGCCTGCACCACAGCGCCTCCCGCACCCACGGTCAGATCGCCGCGCTCGGCTCCGCCCTAGAGGAGTCGCATCCCGGCCGCGTGACCCTGTGGGAGCTGGCCTGCTGGCACGCCGCCGCCAGGGCCCGCCAGGTGCTGGTACGGCGGGCGGAAGGCGGGATCGTCGGCTACGAGCGGGCCGAGGACGAGTCGGCGAGCGCGTTCGCGGCCCGCCTGTCGGACCCGGCGCCGCCGTACGAGGGCGATCTGGGCGAGGTGGACCTGGCGGTGCTCGTCGACGGGGACGTGGGCGGGCTGGCGGCGGGGGCGTCGGTGTGCGCGTTGTACCCGGGCGCGCTGGACGGCGTCAGGGAGATCGACGCGGCCGTGCTGCTGGCCGAGCTGTCACCCGGCGGCGTGCAGGAGCAGGATCACGTCGTGCAGGGCCTGCCCGGTTGAGCCTTCGAGGCCGGACAGGTACGTCTTCACCTCGGCGACCAGGGCGATCGTCGCGGTGGGCGCCGGGGGCGAGAGGCGGTTCGCATAGCCCTGCGTGATCATGCCGGACACGTGCAGCGCGGCCTCGACCGGCAGCACCGGCAGTACGAGCACCGCCCTGGCCCGGCCCGAGACCACCTCCTCGGCCATCGCCACGAACGCGGCCCGCTGCTCGGCCAGCGGGCCAGGCGCCTGCCCGTGCGGCCGCGGCTGCAGCACCACCAGCCCGATCCCGTCGGCCAGCTCCTCCCCGAAGACCAGGCGCTCACCATCGCCGACCCGTGCGCCCGAAGGCCCGGGGTCGTGGCCGAGCGTGTCCTGGACGCGCAGGCGCGGCCCGGCGGCCGTGGTGAGCGCGTCGCCCACCACGTGCAGCACCCGGTAGCCGAGCAGTCCGCGTCTGGCGCTCGGCGGCTTGTGCTCGCGTGAGAGCTCGGCGGGCCCGACGAAGGCGTGCTTGAGCGCGGCCGTCCAGCCCCTGGCCACGCCCTGTCCGGCGTAGCCGCGCTGCCTGAAGACGACCAGCCGGGCCCGCGCCCCGACCGGCAGGCCCTCGCTCAGCCTGCGCTCCCACGGGTGGTCCTCCTGCACCTCGGCGGCGAAGATCCGCACGCCGATCGGGCCGCGCCGCCAGCGCCGCTGGGTGAAGTCCTCGACGCCGAGACTGATCGCGCCCTGGTCCGGCTCGATGCGGGGCGCGTGCGAGCGGGTCGAGCCGAGCGGGATCACCCGGTCGGCCATCGCGCCGACCCCGCCGTCGAACGTGGCCGCCGTCGAGTGCTCCTGCAGCCGCAGGCCCTCGTCGCCGTCCAGGTCGCGGCTGACCCAGATGGTGAAGGCGGGCGGATGGCCGACGGCCACCAGCCACCACACGCCCATGCAGACGAGTGCGACGCCCGGCACTGCGGCCAGCACGAGCAGCACGGCCGCCCTGAGCCCGCCCGAGGGCAGCGGCGCGGCCAGCAGCGCCAGGCCCACGCAGACCAGGCCGCTGGCGCTGCCCAGCCTGAGCAGGGAGTCCATGTCCTGGGTGGCGGCCGACACGCCGAACGCGGTGAAGATCACGGCCACCCCCAGCACCATCGCCAGCGGCGCGATCATCAGCGCCGTGCCGCCTTCGGAGACGCTCGGCACCAGGGCGAGCACCGCCCAGACCAGCCCGCCGACCGGCACCAGCCAGGCCAGGGACGGTCCCAGCAGCCCCAGCACCGAGCGCGGCCAGGTGAAGGTGGAGGCCCAGGTCCAGAACCCCTTCGTCGCGCCCCTCGGCTGCAGGCCCGGTTTGGCGGGCTCGGCGCTCTGCTCGTCGTGGGCGTCCTGGCGCGGGTGCGGGCGGCGTCCGCCGATCAGGTCCTGGGCGGCGCGCGACTCGGTGCGCCAGGTCGAGCCCTCGATCTCGGGCAGGCCGTTCAGCAGGTTGACGCGCTCGTCCCTGGCCCGCTGCAGGTGGGCCGAGCCGCCCGCGTCGGCCTCGGCGAGCAGGGCCAGCGTCCTGGCCTGGCGCGCGTTCTCCAGGTCGCCCGCCCTGGTGAGCAGGACGGCTGCGGTGGCCAGGCGGGTGGCGGCCTGTTTGGGCAGGCGCAGCCGGGTGGACTCGGCGCCGTACAGCAGCGCGCGTCCCCTGCCGCCCGGGGTCGCGGGGGCCGGGTCCAGGCCCAGGCGCAGCAGGTCGGCGTCGGACAGCAGCCTCGGCGACACCTCCGGCGGGCTCGCCGCCTGAGGGAAGAGCGCGGCGTACTCGGCCAGGTCGGCCGCGTGCTCGCCCGGCTCCACGCCCTCGGCCGGGGGCGGGAGGGGCTGGGCGAGTCTGGCGAGCGAGGCGCGGTCCTGGCAGCGCCACCAGCCGTGCCAGCTGCCCGCCTCGGCCGGGGTCGCCGGGCGCTCCTGCTGCACCAGCGTGCGCACCAGCCAGGCTTCGGCGCGCTCCCTCGGCGTGCCCGTGTACGACAGGGGTTCGAGGCCGAGCACCCATGCCCGCGTGCGGGAGCGGCGGGAGAGCTCCAGCTGGGCGCATCGGCAGGCCTCGATGAGGTCGGGGTCGTCGCCCTGCTCGACGACCTGGTTGATCCTCGCGCGCAGCAGGCGCTGGCCGGTCTCGGGGTCTCCGGCGACGCCGTACGCCTCGGCCAGCTCGACCGTCAGCGGCCTGACCCGGCCGCGCAGCCAGTGCGCGTCCGGCCTGGTGAGATGGCCGCCCACCTCGGCCAGGTCGTCCAGGTCGTGCGCCTCGACGCGCTGGTGGCCGAGTTCGTAGGCGAGGGTGAGGGCGAGCAGGCGTTCGGCGTCGTGCAGGTGCGGGCGTTCGCGGGCCTGGTCGCGCCAGTGCCGCCAGGGCAGGGCGGTCAGGCCCTCCTCACGCCTGGTCGCGACGTACAGGCGGGTCAGCCTGCACCGGTCGGCGAGCGCCTGGGGAGCCACCCAGTCGGCCGCCGGCGCGCAGGCCGTGCGCTGCGCCTTCTCGGCCAGCTCGACGGCCTGGTCGGCGAGCGCCGCCGCCTCCTCCAGGCGGCAGGCCCACATCTCCACCAGGGCCTGCCTGGCCAGCAGCAGCGCCATGGCGTCGGGGCCGAGCCTTCCGGCGAGCGCGCGCAGCAGGCTCGCCTCACGCGTGGACGGCTCCCGCTGCGAGGTGAGGGCGGCGAAACGCTCCTGGTCGGGGTCCGGCCAGTCGACGGCGCGTTCGAGCGCGGCCACCAGGGCGTCGGCCGGGGCGTCGGCCAGCACGTCGAAGACGGGGGCGAGCGAGCCGGTCGCACCGCAGGCGATGCCGCCGAGCACGCCCCTGGCCCGCAGCACGGCCGCCAGCTCCCGGTCGGGATGCCTGGCCGCCAGCTCGGCCACCGCCTCCCACGCCCGGCCGACGGCGGCGTCCGGCCCTCCGGTGCGCAGCAGCGCGGCGGCCTGGGTGGCGCGTACGGCGGCCAGCACGGTCGGGCCGTCGCCGCCCTCGATCGCGGCGGCGGCGCGCGCGGCGACCTGGGCCGCCCAGCCCCAGTGGCCGCCCGCGACCACGCGCTCCTCGATCCGCCGCCACAGCCGGCCCGCATCGGCGGCGGGCAGCAGCCGCAGCGCCGCCTCGACGGTCTCGACCGGCACGTCCGGCAGCGGCGTCGCGTCCACCACGTCGGCGGCGTCGCGGGCCAGCCTCGGCCCGTCCGTCACGCCGAGCGCCGCGCGCAGCCGTTCGCGCAGATGCTCGTCCACCTCGATCACGCGGGCCCGCCCGTCCGCGCCGAGCGAGACGACGTGCACCCACTCCTGGGCCGCGAGCCCGTCGAACACCACCCGTGGGTCCAGGCGCTTGCGGCGCAGCGCCGGGGTGACGAGGTCGAGGTCGAAGCGCCCGAACGCCACCGCGACCTCCAGCGCGTCCCGCAGGTCGAGCGAGGCGATCCTGCCGATGATGCGCCAGTTCACATACGGGTCGCCCGGCGCCCGCAGCAGCTCGCCCGCGTCCATGTCCGGCTCGGCCGCCGCCCAGTGCCCGTAGGCGGCGAGCTCGAACGGGTTGAAGCGCCCGTCCGGCTGTCCGGCCCTGGCCAGCACCGCCTCCCGCAACGCCGCGGGCAGCCCCGGCGCCCTTCCGGCCAGGTAGGTCTCGGCCTCCTGCCGGGTGAACCCGCCCATCACCTCCACCCTGACGTACGGCCTGGCCGACAGCAGCGGGCCGTCGGGATGCGGGACGCCGGGCGGCGGGCGTACCAGCCTGCGGCGGCCCGCCAGCACCACCCGCAGGCCGGGCACGGCCTCGTGCAGCAGCTCCAGCAGTCTGAAGGTGTGCTCGACGCCCGGCGCGGCCGAGCCGGGAGGGTACAGCTTGGCGAGCTCCTCGCACGTGTCCAGGACCAGGACGACACGGCCGGGCAGGGTGGCCAGGAAGGCGGCGAACCCGCTCGCCATCCGGCCCAGGAGGCCCTCGACGTGCGCGGGGTCGGGGGCGCTGCGTGCCAGCTCCTCGTGCAGGGCGATCGCGGTGTCCTCGAAGGCCCGGTGCCCGGCGCCCGTGCCCGGCCCGTGCCCGACCAGCTCGGCGGCCAGGGCGTGCAGCACCTCGCCGGGGCGTTCCTGCGGGTAGCGGGGGTCGAGGTGGTCGAAGTCGACCCTGGCCACGGTCAGGCCGGGCAGGCCGTGGTCGGCGGCGAACCTGCCGGAGGCGAGGTATCTCAGCACCATCGTCTTGCCGGTGCCGCCGCCGCCCAGCAGGTGCAGCGCCCACGGCCCGTCGCCGGTGATCACCTCGGCGAGCGCCGTCTCCGCCTCACGCCTGCCCAGGTAGTGGCGCAGGTGGTTGAGGTCGTCCTCGGTGCGGGCCAGCCGTTCGACCCGCCAGCCCGCCCTGCGCGCGTTGTCGGCGTGCGCTCCGGCGAGCACGTCGCCGAGCACCTGGGCGGCGGTGACGAGCGCGGTGGCCGAGGCCAGGTCGCCCGCCGCGATGCGCTCGTCGACGGCCGCGGTGAGCGCGCCTCCCGTGCTGTCGTGGCGCAGCCCGGCCACCCGCGTCCAGTCCGCCGCCGCGCCTTGGACGGCGAGCTCGGCCGCGAGCGAGCCGACCACGTCGTCGAGCCCGTCGCCGAGCCGCTCGCGCAGGTAGGCGGCCAGCGCAGGGCGCAGCGACGAGCGCACCCAGAACGCCTCCTGCCTGCGCCCCCTCGGCCCCAGCAGCCTGCGCCTGTCCACGACGCCGATCGCCTCCAGCCGGTCGAGCAGCTCCCGCAGGTCGCCGGTGAGCGCCACGCCCGCCGCGAGCTCCTCGGTCCACTCGGGCAGCAGGGCGAGTCTGGCCAGCACCCGGGGCTCGAACCCGGACAGGCGGCGGGCCAGCTGCTCGCCCGCCGCGCGCGACAGCTGCTCCTCGAGTCCGGCCCGGGTCATCCGAACCTCTCCACATACCGCGCGTAGGTCTCGTCGTCGTCGTCGGAGATCAGCAGTCTGAACTTGCGCATCATCCTGGCCGCCAGGTAGAGGTCGGTGTCGACGACGGTGGGGTTGCCCTTCAGCATGCCGAACGTCTCGCGCAGGTCGTCGGGGTCGGCCGTGCGGTCGGCGACGTACACCTTGCGCAGGTCGGGTTCGGCGTCACGCAGCCACGGGTGCAGCAGCACCCACTGGAAGCCGAGCACGGCCTCCTCCTCGCCGAGCGGCGCCAGCTCGGGGAAACGGTATCCGCGTCTGCCCGCGTGCTCCTCGCTGAAGGACTTCAGCAGCCGTCCGTGCCCTTCGGTGAGCGAGGCGGTCGCCACCAGCGGCACTGGGCACTCGTCGGTGCCCAGGCCGGTGCCCCTGACCATCTCCAGCAGCGGGCCGAGCGCGGCGAACTCGTGCAGGTCGTCGGCGAACACCGCGACCCTGGTGTGGGCGCCGAACGGCTCGCCCGCCAGGCCCAGGTCGCGGCCGAGCGCGGCCAGGTCGGCGGCCAGCCTGCGCCTGACGATCTGCGGGCGCAGCGGGGCGCGGTCGGCGCCGAACTCCTCCAGCGCGTCGTACAGGTCGTCGTAGCCGGAGGCGGGAGCGCCCAGCGTGGTGAGCGAGGGGGCGGGGCGTTTGAGCAGGTCGGCGACCATGATGGCCTGTTCGAGCACGCTCTTGACCAGCTCGCGCAGCGTCGCGGGCGGCGCGGCGCCGTACGGGCCGAGCAGGAGCGGCACGTGGCCGTCGCGCAGCAGTCTGAAGGCGGCCTCGCGCAGCAGGCGGGTGCCGCCGAGGCGGCGGATGGTGCCGTCGCGGCGGGCCAGGACGAAGCCGAGCCGTTCGCGCGCGCCCTGGCTGAACAGGCCGTCCGACAGCGAGAGGATCTCGCTCCTGCCGATGTAGACGGGCGGTTTGCGCAGGTCGAGGTCGTCGGCCAGCTGGGCCACCCGCATGGCGCTCACCGGGTCGGTGAGGCGGTGCGAGGCGGGCACGGACGAGGCCAGGTACAACGTGGGCATCGCCCAGTCGAGGCGTTCGGTGGCGTGCTCGACGCCGACGAGCGCCGCCCGCCTGCCCTTCGCCGCCGCCTCGGCGATCGGCTCGCCGTCGTGCATGGCGTGCACCAGGCGCCGCGTGTAGAGGCGGCAGGCCCGTTCGGCCACCTCGCCCGCCATGGCCGACACGATGGGCACCCCGGCCGCGACGAGCCCGGCCGCCAGCGGCGCCATGCCGGGTCCCGCCCAGCCGGTGTGGCAGGCGCTGAGCACCACCGCCCGCAGGCCGCCTCCGGCGGTGAGCGCCGCCGCCAGTCGTTCGCCGGTGACGTCGCCGCGCAGGTCGAGCACGGGCCTGCCGTCCTCGTCGAGGCGGCCGTGCGCCACCAGGTGCACGATGTCGGGCCGGAAGGCGGCGCACACGTCGGCCAGTTCGGGCGCGCTGACGCCCTGCGCGATCCTGGTGACCGCCAGGCCCTCGGTGTCGAAGGCGCGCAGCAGGCCCATGAACATCGCGCCCGGCCTGATCACGTCGTCGGTGAGCTCGGCCCCGACGGCGAACAGCACCCTCGGCGTCCTGGTCACGGTCTCGGGTTCGGCCTGCGCGCTGGGCACCACCCTGGTGACGGCGACCAGCAGGTCCGGGTGGGCGGCCAGGTGCCCGCGACCGTCGTGCATGGCCTCCCACAGATGGGTGTGCAGCGGGTCGCCGGGCGGCCAGAGCAGGGCGAGCTCCACACCGCCCGCCCGGCTCACCTCGGCCGCGCCGGTGATGGCCGTCCAGGCGGGCCCCAGCAGCGCCGTGTGCAGGGTCCTGCCGTAGTGCTCGACGTCGGCCCTGCTCGTCGTGCCGTCACGCAACCTGGCGACCAGGGCGGGGTCCAGCTCGATCGGACCGAGAGGGTACGGCTGCGCCGCCTCTGTGCTCACCATGCCATCGGCGACGGTGACGTGCACGCGGGGCAGGCTCACCGGCCCATCGTCGCCGCATCGGGCCGATCTGGGTGCGGATACCGCCAGGATTGATCAGATCGTTAGTCTGACCTGCATGCTCAGCGATCTCGTCCTCGGTGTCGTCGTCGGCTCACGCGCCTACGGGCTGCAGACCGAGGGGTCCGACACCGACAGGCGGGGCGTGTTCGTGGCGCCGACGGCGGACTTCTGGCGGCTGGACAAGCCCGCCACGCATCGGGAGGGGCCGCTGCCCGAGCAGTTCTCGTGGGAGGTCGAAAGGTTCTGCGTGCTGGCGCTTCAGGCGAATCCGACCGTGCTGGAGGTGTTGTGGTCGCCGCTGGTCGAGGTGATCACGCCCGTCGGGCAGCGGTTGCGCGACCTGCGCCCGGCGTTCGTCTCGGCTCGGTCGTACCAGGCCTATGTCGGGTACGCCGATGCGCAGTTCCGGCGGCTGGACATGGAACGGCCGCCGGGCAAGCAGGCGATGCACATGATCAGGCTGCTGATCAGCGGGGTGCGCATTGCCCTTTCCGGCGAGCCGATGGTGGACGTGGGCGAGCACCGGGAGCGGCTGCTGGCGCTGCGGCGCGGTGAGATCGGCTGGGAGGAGGTCGAGGCCTGGCGTGCGGGACTGATGGAGGAGTTCGAGCGTGCGGTGAAGCTGCGGGCGCTGCCCGATGAGCCGGATCGGGGGGCGGTGGAGGAGTTCCTGATCGGTGTCAGGCGCGAGGGGCTCGACGGGGCCGTCTGACCCGGGTTCCCATCTCACCGGCCAGAGTGGGTGCGCCAGCTCTCGCGGTCCAGGGTCAGGCGGGCCGCGTGCTCGTAGGAGACGGCGGCCAGCCAGGCGCGGCCGAGCTCGTCCGGGTCGGTGGGCACGGCCTCGCCCGTCGTACGGCGGGCGAGGCGGGAGGCGGCCTCGCCGAGTGCGGTCAGGAGGGCGGCGGCCGTGTGGAGCTGGTCGCGGCTCAGGGCGGCGGCGGTGGCGGCCAGGGTTCTCGCGCCGTGCGGGCCGGCCGTCTGACGGCCGCCGTAGACCAGGCGCTCCAGCACCCTGGTCAGCGGGGTCAGCGGCGAGGCGGGAACACCGGGGTCGGGGCCGAACGCCGGGCCGGGCACGCCGGGGAGGTCGGCGAAGGCCAGGTCGGCGCCGTCGACGGCGAGCGCCGCCACCGTGTGCGGGCGCGACGGGAGCACCCGGCCGATCAGCCTCACCCTTCTGCCCTGCTGCTCGGCCAGCCGCCGCAGGTTCAGCTCGGCCGGGCCGTTCCCGGCGGGGCCGACGGCCCTGATCAGCCCGTCCTCCGCCTCCAGCACGAGAGCGGCGCCGCCCGCACCCAGGATCGTCGCCTCGACGAAGACCAGGTCGTGCCCGGCGCGCGGGGTGGGGCCCTGGCCTGCCCACACGCGGTCGAGCTGGCGTTGCAGGGGCACGCGCCACAGCCGGTCCAGCGGGTCGGCACGCCAGTCCGCCTCGCCGGTCCTGGCGGCCGAGGTGCGCCTGCCGCCGCCCAGCCTGCCGTCCTCGGTCGCGGCGGCCTCCTGGGCGAAGATCCGCGACCGGCCGAGCGCCTCGTGCCCGATGCCAAGCCCGCCGAAGCGCACGCCCGAGCGGTAGGCGGCGTTCACCCTGTCCTCGTCGCCCGGCATGACGTCGGCCACCGAGTACACGCGCCCGTGCTCGTCGGTCAGGTACGTCACGACGCCCGCGTGGCCGCCCGGCGAGACGACGGCGTCGGTGCACAGGCCGTACAGGACGAGGGTGCCGATGGGCCGGGCCGTCCGTCGCGCGACGCCCACGTCGGCGGGGGAGGCGTCGGCGCCCGCCCGCAGCCGCCAGGCGACGCCGAGCAGGTCGGCCAGGGCTCGGGTGCAGGCGGCGAGGGCGAAACGCGGGTGCGCCGACGAGCGGTCGAGCACCGACTGGGCCAGGACGGTCGCCGCGTGCGCCGCCCTGGGCAGCCCGGCCGCACGGCAGGCGTGCACGGCCCGCAGCAGCCGCAGCCGCGTGTCGGCCCCGGCATGCGCCACGCCCGTGGCCAGCAGGCGCACCCCCGCCTCCCACGCCTGGTCGGCCGCCGCCCGCTGGGCGGGTGTGAGACAGGCGGAGGGCCGGGCCTCCTCGGGGGACGCCTCCTCCTCCGGCGCGTCATCGGCGAGGTCCAGCAGGCTGAGGACGGCCGCGAGGTGCAGGCAGCGGGGGGCCAGCAGGCAGGTGCACCTCACCTGGGCGAGCGCGGTGATGCGGGAGGCGTCGAGGTGGACCCGCTCCTGACCCGCGGTGATCGTCCAGCCGCCGTCGTCCGACCGGGTCCACGGCCAGGCGGCGGCGGGAGGCGGCTGGGCGTCCAGGCGCCTGGCGACGCGGGCCGGGGCGTCGGCCAGCACGGCGGCCAGCGGGGCGGGCGCGACGGCCGGGCGGGTCACGAGCGGACCCTGTCGGCGATCCAGGCGGCCAGTTCGGTGGGCGAGAGCGCGGCGACCGGCATCCCGGCGGCGACGACCTGCCCGGCCACCGCGTGGTTGTAGACCGCGCTCCCCCGGTCGTCGAGCGCGGCCAGGCCGATCAGATGCGCCCCGCTCTCGGCCAGCGCCCGCACCTCGCCGAGCAGTCGTCCCACCGATGTCCCTTCGTCGAAGTCCGTCACCAGCGCCACGATCGAGCGCCGTGGCACCGTCAGCTTCGAGCGTACGTAGGCCAGCCCGGCCCCGATGTCGGTCCCCCCGCCGATCGCGACCTCCAGCAGCAGCCCGAGCGGATCGGCCACTCGCCCGGTCAGGTCGATCACCTCGGTGGAGAACGTCACGAAGCGCACACTCAACGCGGGCACACCGTGCAGCACGGCGGCCACGAGGGCGGCGTACACGGTCGAGCGCTCCATCGACCCGGACACGTCCACGCAGATGTGCACGTGCCAGTCGGCCGTACGCCGGTTGCGCGTGCGGAACAGCGGCCGTTCGACGGCGAGCTCGAAGCCGCCGCCGACCGGCCTGGCCGTGTGCAGGTTGCGGCCCACGGTCGCGGCCAGGTCGAGCGGGCCGCCCGGCCTGCGCGTGGTCCTGGCCGAGGTGAGCCCGGTGAGCGCCGGTCGCATCCGTACGGCCAGGCGGCGGGTCAGCTCCGCCACCATCCGGGCCGCCAGCGCCCTGAGCCTGGCCAGGCCCGCCTCCGGCATGCCGCCCGCCAGGGCGAGGACGTGGGTGAGCAGCTCCATGGAGGCACTCACGCCCTCCGGGTCGAGCGCGGCGACCGCGTCGGACCTGCCGCGCGCCGCGGCCCTGGCCACGACCTCCTCGCGTACCCGCGCGCCGAACAGCGCCTCCAGTTCGAGCGTCCACTCCCGCACCGACGGGTACGGCTCGCCGCCACCGCCGCCGAGCGACTCCTCCCCCTGCCCACGGCCGTAGAGGTCGTCCAGCGCCCTGGCCACCGGCCGCGCCTGGCCGCGGAGCCGCTCGGCCTGCCTGCCCAGGATCAGCCGCCACCGATCGGCTGCCGAAAGGACGTGCGCCGGGTCGGCGGGCATCGGCCCGGCGGGCGAGAGCGACGAGTGCGGCGCGGACGCACCAGATGCAGCGGGCAAGGGCGGCGCGGACGCGCCAGGTGCGCCCGGCGGCAGGCCCAGCGCCTCGACCGCGCGGCGGCCCGCCAGGTCGGCGCCCGCCCACGACGCCAGCTCCTCGGGCGAGGCCGCGAGGCAGGGTTCCCCGTCGAGCCCGTCGACGCCGGACGCGCCCAGCGCCTCCATGAGCCGCCGCCGCGCGCCGGGCGACAGGACCTCGAACGCCTCGCGCAGTGCGGGCAGCCTGGCCAGGAACACGCCGTCCTCCCACGCGCACACGCGTTCGGCGAGCGCGTCGAGGACATCGGCGGAGGCCTCCACCAGCGGGGCGGCGACGACCAGCGCGCCCTTGAGCCGTTCGCCCGGGTGCCCGCCCTCGGCCCATCCGGCGAGCAGGTCGCCCAGGTCGGCGGCCGAGTAGGCGCCCAGCACGGTAAGGGCCGCCGCCGCGGCGCCCTGCATGAGCGGGCTGCCCTGCTCCCGCACCGCGCGAAGCGCCCACAGCAGCCTGCCGGAGGGGCCGCCCAGCCTGACCAGCTCGCCGAGCGCCTCGGCCTCCCGCGTCCCGGTGGCCCCGGCCATGCCCTTGATCCCGGCCACGGCGGCGTCGAGCAGTTCGCCGGCGGCCTCGGCGAAGACGGGGGCGGCCTCCGGCAGGCCGGGGACCGCGCCGGAGGCGATCCTGTGCAGCAGGTGGTGGGCCGCCACCAGGTCGGCGAGTCCCGCCGTGGCCGCGAACTCGTGCCTGGCCCGCTCGGTCAGCTCGGCCGCCAGGTCGCCGAGCCCGCATTCGGCGGCCGTCTCGATCGCCTCGTACGCGGGGCCGGGCAGGCCTCTGACACGGCCTTCGGACGCCTGCCTCAGGCTGGTGCCGTACACGGAGGCGACCTCGGCCGTGGCCTCGGTCAGGGGGCGCCAGGAGGCGCTCCAGGCGCGGGTGAGCGCCTCGGCGCCGCCGACTCCGGCGACCGGCCTGGGCGTGGCGTACACGATGCCGGCGGCGCACAGCCGCGACAGGGTCACGTGGCGACGCCTGTCCAGGGCGGAGCGCGCGGGATCGAGGGTGAGTTCGGCGCTCTCGCCCGGACCGGGCAGGCCCAGGCCGGACAGCACGGCGGCGAGGTCGGCCCGCAGCCCGGCCTTGGGCGTCGCGGGGTCGAGCACACCGCGCCGCGCGCCGACCAGGACGTGTTCGGCGGCGCGGGCGACGGCCCTGGCCCGGCCGAGCGGTTCGCCCTGCCCCAGGGCGCTCTGCAGGCCCTCGATCAGCTCCCTTCGACCGGGCGCGGGCAGACCTCGCAGGGCGGCCAGACCGGACGCGAGACGCACGACGGCGCTCGCGTCCGGCACCCCGGCCACGTGCCCGGCCGCCCGCATCCCGGCGCAGATCGCGGTCGCGAACGCCGCCACCGCCCGTTCGACCGCCTCCGGCGCGCCCCCGGCCTCGTACACGGCCTGCTGCCACTCGGGGTCCCTGATCCCGGCCGGATAGCCGGAGCGCGAGTCGAGCAGCCCGAACGTGTACGGCACCAGCGCCGTCACCACGTCGTCCGGCGCGGCCCCGAACAGGCGGGCGTCGGCTTCCAGCAGGGCAGGGGCGTGGTAGGCGCCGACCACGGCGACCGGGCGGCTCGCGCCGATCCCGGCGATCCTGGCCCGCATGTGCCGCTCCCGTACGAGGTCGCGGGCCCCTGCCTCGCCGCCCGCCTCCCGCAGCGCCCATCCGGCCGCCAGCGCCGCACGCCGTACCCGCTCGGGCGAGGCGCCGTAGGAGGGCGTCTCGACCAGGCGGTCCCACAGCTCGTCCGGGTCCCCGGCCAGGGCCGTGCCCTCGCCGCCGTCGTCGGGCACGGTCACGTCGACGGCGTGCACGGGCACGCCGGCCGACGCCGCCCATCTGACGGCGGCGAGTTCGGGCGAGAAGTCGGCGAACGGATAGAACCCCAGCCGCTCCCCACCGGCCGCCGCGACGACGAGCGCGACCGGCGCCCGGGTGTGCGGCGAGCCGAGCCAGGTCAGCCACGGCTCCAGCTCGCCGGGCAGCTCCACCAGCACGGCGTCGGGCTCGGCCGCCCGCAGCAGCGCGGGCATGGCGGCGGCCAGCACCGGCGAATGATGACGCACCCCGATCAGGTACGGCGAGCGGGAGGCGGCCAGCTCCCCGACGACCTCGGCCGCCGAGCGGCTCACCGCTGTTCCAGCGCGTCGCGCAGCTCGTACAGGCGACGCCACATCCTGGCCCCGCCCTCGGCCCGGCGGCGCACGACGGTGTCCCAGTAGGCCAGGAGTCTGCCCTGGTCGTCGGGTTCGTCCTTGCGCACGACGCCGAGCAGGTAGCCGGGCAGCAGCGAGAGCGGGTCGCCCGCGCCCAGGTAGGCCGCCTGGATGCCGAGCGAGCCCGCCACCGCGACCGCCTCGGCCGTGCTCATCACGGCGGCCGGCCGCTCGACCGGCCAGCCCTCGACCGCCCGGCCGCCGCGCAGGTCGCGGAAGGCGGTGACCAGCGCCTCCAGCACCGCGTCGTCGACGCCGAGCTCCCTGTCGTGCCCGGCCAGCACGGCTCCCGCCTGTCTGCGCACCAGGTCGATCTCCTCCTGCAGGGAGGCGATCGGCTCGACGACCTCGAAGTTGAAACGCCGTTTCAGTGCCGCGCTCATCTCCGACACGCCCCGGTCGCGCAGGTTGGCGGTGGCGATGACATTGAACCCCCGCACGGCGTACTCCGTGACGCCGAGCTCGGGCACCGCCATCCGGCGTTCGGACAGGACCGAGACGAGCGCGTCCTGCACCTCGGGCAGGCACCGCGTGATCTCCTCGACCCTGGCGACGGCTCCGGCCCGCATGGCCGAAAGGACCGGCGAAGGCGTCAGCGCGTCGGGGATCGGCCCTCTGGACAGCAGCAGCTGGTAGTTCCAGCCGTACCGCAGGTGCTCCTCGCTCGTGCCCGCCGTACCGTGCACCGTGCGGGCGCTGTCGCCGCTGACGGCTGCGGCCAGCAGCTCCGACAACATCGACTTGGCCGTGCCAGGCTCGCCGACGAGCAGCAGGCCGCGCTCGCCCGCCAGCGTGACGACGGCCCTTTCGACGAGCGAGCGCGGGCCGACGAACTTGGGCGTCAGGCCGCGCCCCTCCCCCGTGACGAACGCCACCACGGCGGCGGGTGTGAGCCGCCAGCCCGGCGGCCTCGGCCCGTCGTCGGAGGCGGCGAGCCGGTCGAGCTCGTCGGCGTAGCGGACCTCGGCCGGTGTGACCTGTGCGACGCTCACGACGCGCCCTCCTGGGTACGGCGCCGCCAGGCCTCGGCGAAGAGGGCGGGCAGCGGGTTCAGCGGCAGGTGTCTGGGCAGTGGGCCGTGCGCTCTGCCGTTCGTCTCGCGCAGGTCGTACAGGGGTGTCTTGCTCGTCTCCAACGGCAGGTTCGGCGCCTTGGCCTTGCTCCAGCCGCCCGGCGCGAACACGCCTCGTCCGGCGCGCTCGCGCTTGGCCGCGAGGACCAGCCCGGCCTCCAGCAGGACGGCCACCGCCTTCTTGTGCCTGGCGGGTGTCCAGGCGTTCCAGGTGCGGACATGGCGGTCGGTGGGTTCGAGCAGGGTGAGCAGCTGCAGGTAGAGCGTGGCCGCGTCCTCGCCGAGCCCGAGCCCGGCCGACACGCTCTCCACGACGCCGGGCGCGCTGGCGCGCGGGTCCTGCTCCCAGGCCCCTTCGGGCAGCTCGGCGACCCTGGCGGCCATCGCGCCGAACCCGTCGGAGCGCAGCAGGTCGACGGCCGTGGTGAGGCCGGGGTGCTCGCCCCAGTACGTCTGGGAGGAGCGCAGCAGCGCCGAGCGCGGGTCGTCGCCGAGCCTGGCCGGGCGGAAGAACAGCCTGCCGCCGCCGTCGGTCACCGCGACCGTCAGCCCGTCGTCGACCAGGCCCGCCGCGTCCTTCACCTCGCTCCTGCCGGTGTAGGGCTCGGCGCCGAACACCGAGTGGCCTTCGAGCCCGACCTCGCCGTCGTGGCCGCCGTCGAGCAGCAGGCCCTCGTGCGCCAGCCGGTCGCGGACGAGCGCGAGCGCCCTGGGGACGCCCGCCCTGACCGGGTGGCCGCCCGGCAGGCACGCGTATGCCCAGGGGATGGCCGTGACCAGGTCGGTGACGACCTCGTCGATCGGCTGCCTGCCGTCGGCCCTGACCAGCGAGGTGGCGTAGTGCCTGCCCTTGGGCCAGGTGTCGGCGTCGACGGTGAGCTCGGGCGCCGCGTCCGGCTCGGTGAGCAGGCCGAGCAGCCTGGCCGCGGGGGTGCGCAAGGGCAGGGTGGCCGCCGCGGCGACGGCGTCGTCGGGCACGTTCACCCGCTTGCCGAACTCCCCCACCCACAGCTCGGCCAGCCGGTCGGCCAGCGCCCCCTGGTCGAGCACGGCGTCCGGGCGTACGGGCACGGCGGCGTGCAGCAGGGCGGCACGCCTGCCGGGTGTCAGGTCGGCCAGCTCGGCCCTGGCGGCGTCGGCCTGGGCCGGTTTGACGCCCAGGACGCCCAGGGTGTGCGGATCGAGGAAGGCCCTGCCGTACTGGTCGATGTCGGGCAGACCGGCCAGCAGCAGGGCCGCCGCTGTCCGGCTCAGCCCGGTGGCCTGGGCCAGGCGCCGTACGGCCTCCTCGTCCCATCGCGGCTCCCCCGCCGCCTCCAGCGCGTCGGCGTGCGCTCCGGCGTCGATCGGCGCGACCGAGCGGCCGGGTGCCTCCACGTCCAGCACGCCGCCGGGCAGCAGGTCGCCGACCGCGACGAAGCGGTAGGCGTCGTCGTCGTCGAAGTCCGCCTCGTCGTCGTCGACGCTCGCGTACATGACCAGCCAGGCGCCCCTCTCCTCGTACCCGGCCTGGGGGCCTTCGAGTGTGGTGACGCCGACGCGGACCCGGTCCAGGTGCGGATGGGCCGCCCACATGCGCAGCAGGGCGATCAGCGCGGCCCTGCGCCGCGGCGGTGTGGCCGGACTGGCCGCGCGGACGACGACCGCGCCCATCCGGCCGACCAGGGCGCTCCAGTCGTCGGCGCGGTTGCTCAGCGCGGCGACGGCGGCCTGGGGGTCGAGCGTGCCGCCCAGCAGGGCCGCGGCCAGCTCCAGCTGCCTGCCGATGTCGTCGACGTCGCGCCAGCCGTCGTGGCCGAGCAGGCCGTGCAGGGCCTCGCCCAGCGCCTTCTCGTCCAACCGGCCGTGGCCCGCCGCCCTCGCCCTGGCCAGCAGGTCGTCGCGGCGGCGGCCCTGGTCGGCGGCGTGCGCCACGAGCCCGGCCACGCCGGTGCGCAGCCGCTCGTCGGTGATCTCGGGAAGCGCCTCCTGGACGGACGCGCCGTCGAGCAGGGCGCGGGCCCGCTCAGGGGTGAGGGCGCGCAGGGCCTTGGAGCCTTCGAGGTCGCGCGGGCGCAGGAAGTGCCAGAACGCGGGCGGCGCGACAAGGGCCGAACCCTGGCCCTCGCCGTCGGCGGACAGCTGCCAGTGCGTGTGCCCGTCCTCGCCGGTCAGGCGCACCGACGACTGCCCCGACACGGCCATCGGACGCTCACCCCCGGGGAAGGCCAGCAGGCCCCACGGCGCGGTCATCCGCCTGTCGATCACGGCCCTGCGCCCGTCGACCCCCTCGATCGTGTACGAGCCGTCCTCGTCGATCGAGACGCGGAAGCCGGTCATCCCGTCCGCCTGGCCGAGCGGCGTCTCGCCGACGCCCTGCGGCAGCGGGGCCAGCGAGCACAGGGCCAGGCAGCGGCCGCTGCCCTGCGGCAGGGGCGCGTCCTCGAGGAAGGCGGGCAGCGAGACCCGGCCGAGCTCGCCGGTCGCGGGATCGAGCTCACGCAGCTCCGAGCTCCAGCGTTCCTGCTGGATCCAGAAGGTGTGGCCGTCCCAGAGCTGGTGTGCGGCCGGGCCGATCGTGCGTTCGCCGGGACGCAGCTCCTTCCTGCCGCCGAGGCGTGCGCCCGAAGGGGTGAGGAAGGAGTGGCCGAGGTCGTTGCCGCCGTAGGTGAGGGCGTACCAGTCGTAGCCCTTCGGCTCGAAGATCTCGTTCGGCGCGGTCGACCAGTAGGCATGGGTGTCGTAGTCGGCGTCCCAGATGACGAGGAAGGCCTGGCCGGAGTAGATCACGCGGTTGTTGCGCGCTCCGGCGGGCACGCGCATGTCGTGCTCGGCGACCCTGCCCTCCGGGCCTACGGCGATCGCCTTGACGTGGTTGTGCAGGGCCAGCACGGGCCAGCTCGCGGTCCAGTGCAGGTGCTCGCCGAGCTCGGCCGCCGCCTCGTCGAGCGCGGGCCAGCCGTACTCGTCCAGCACGCCGGCCTTGAGCGCCCGGTGCAGCGGGCCCACCGGGTCGACGGCGAGCAGGGCCTCGCGCACACCGTCGAGGGTGTCGAGCGCGGCGCCGCCGATGCCGCTCTCCAGCAGGGTCAGCGCCTCGGCGGCGTCGATCAGGCCGCCCGCGCCCGCCTCCCCGGCCTTGGCGATCATCCAGTCGCGCACGAACGGGCCTAGCACGGGGTGTACGGCGAGGTCGTCGAGGTGGGTGTGGCGGCCGCGTCCAGCCACGGCCGAGGCCAGCAGCCTGGCGAAACGCGGGTCGGCGGCCACGGCGGCCAGGTCGGTGCGCCTGGCCTCGCCCGCCGCCTCCAGCCAGGTGCCGAGGTCGAGACCGGCGTGCTCGCCGGGCGCGCGTACCTGGGCGCCCGCCGACAGGCAGGTGTCGAGCAGGTCGGGGTCGATCGTGCGCATCCGCCAGTTGCCCGAGGAGTCGTCGAGGGCGATCGGCTCGCGCAGCGTGGGGGCGAGCCTGCGGACGAGGGCCAGGAAGGCGTCGGGCACCGGGTGGCGGCGCCAGCCCCTGCGCAGGTGCGCGGCCTGACGCGTGAGCCAGGCGGCGTCGGCGTCCGCCAGGGCGTCGCAGTCGTCGAGCAGACCGAGCCACCAGGCGTCGATGCCGTCGGCGGTGGGGAACACCTGGGCCAGCGCCGAGCGGAAGGCGGGCGAGTCGCGTGCGCACGCGAGGATGGCCTCGCGGTAGCTCTTGAAGAACCCGGCCGTGGCCGAGCGCACCGACGGCACCGGCAGCAGCGTCTCGATCAGCCTGCGGTCCTCGGCCGCGGCGTCGAGCCCCGCCGCCTTGGCCAGCTTGCGCAGCTGCTTGGGCAGCTCGCTCCACGGCGGCAGCCCGCCGAGCGTGCGGCGTACGGCGACCTCCCACAGCTCGGCGTAGGCGCGGGCGGGCTGGTGCCTGGCGGCCAGGTCGGCGACATAGGAGGCGATGGCCTTGACCGGCAGCGCCCCGGCGAAGGCGTACTCCAGGAACACCGCGCGGGTGGCCGCGTCGTCGACCGGCAGCGCGTAGACGCGTTCGGCCTCGCGTGCCCGGCCGAACATGACCGCGGCCTGCTGGGCCTGCCCGCCCGCGACGAACGCCCGTCCCGCCTGCTCCCAGAAGGTCGGCAGGTGCGCGTGCGGCAGCGTCGCGGCGATCTCGGTGTAGGCCTCCACCGCCGCGCCCGGTCGCGACCGGCCCAGGCGCGCGGCACGTTCCATCGGGGTGACGGCGGCGAGCGCGGCCCTGGCCCGCCGCGGGTCGTGCACGAACGCCCAGGCCGGGTAGCCGAGCCCGCGCCTGCGCCCGGTGGCGACGGGCACGGCGCTGTGCGGCTCGCCGAAGCCGAGGAAGGCCAGCGCCCGGTCCTCGCCGGGCGCGACGCTCGCCCCGGTCAGCCTGACCACGACCCTCTCGCCCAGCAGGGGGTGGCGGTAGCCGCGTGCGGTGACCTCCTCGCCACCCGGCGCACCGAGCGGCGCGAGCCCGGCGTCGAGGAGCACACCGGCGGAGGCGTCGCCGTCCCTGCTCGTCGTCGGTGCTCCGGCCTGGTCCCGGCACGCCTGGGAGGTGTGGTCGTCACTGTTCGTCATCGGTGCTCCTGCCCGCGTAGATCAGCTCTGCCATGCGCACGCCTTCGGACCAGGCCACGGGGCCCACCTCGGCCTGCTCGATCGTGCGTTCGTCGGCGTCGACCCAGATCAGCTCGCCGGTCACGGCCTCGGCGTCGGGGCTGTCGGAGCCGAGCCAGTAGCGTGCCTGCACCTGCCTGCCGCCGTCGATCACCCGGCACACCGCATAGCCGCCGCGCACCTGGAACCCCATCGAGGCCGCCCGGCCGGTCGCATGCCGCAACTCGGCGAACCTGCCGCCCGCGTTCTCCCCCTTGTACGGCGCGCGGTAGACCTCGCGGGCCAGCTGCGGCACCGCCTGGACGGCGCCGAGCTCGGCGGCGAAGTCACGCAGGTCGTCGAGGTCGTCCAGCAGGACGGGATGCGGGATGAGCACCTCGCCCGGCTCCAGCCACGCGCTCTCGGCGTCGAGGTCGACCACGCCGACGCGTCCCCGCTCGTCCACCTGGCGCAGCAGCCCGGGTTCGCCCTGCGGGCAGGGCATGACGACCAGGTCGGTGAGCTGGGAGCGCCACGCCGGGTCGGCCCAGACCTCGGCCAGCAGGGTGCTCGGCACGGGCAGCGCGCCCAGCATCCAGGACTCGACCGCGGTGCGGCATTCGGCCTGGTGCCTGGCCAGGTAGTCGCGCAGGGCGAGCAGGTCGTCCGCCGCCTGGCTCTGGCGTGCGGCCTTGGGCACCGACCTCAGCCGTACGCCTTTGGCGTTCTCGCAGATCAGCGTCGCGCCGTCGAGGGCGAGGCGGTAGTCGGGGGTGGCCTGAACCCAGGCCGGTTCGTCGGACATGCACGGGATCGTGGCAGAACCCTATGACACTTCCGAAATCGCGCCTTCGCCGGGCGATCTCACGGCAGGCGGCGCAGCTCGGTCCTCGGCAGGGCGATGGCGGGGAAGGGGTTGTCGGGCAGCAGGATCAGGCGGCGGGAGTCGTCGTGCTCGGCGGCGTCCAGGTGCAGCAGGGCCACGCCGATCCCGGCCGCGCCGACCATGTAGCCGGAGTCGATGCTGCGCTCGGCCGGGCGCAGCCGCCGGTAGGCCTGCTCCCAGCGCCCTTCGCGGCCGTTGCGCACCAGGTCGGCGCCCAGGATGCGGGCGTAGTCGAGGTAGGGCCTGCGCCCGGTCGCGGCCCACAGCCCGACGAACAGCTCCAGCAGTCCGGCCGTGCCGCAACACTGACAGGAGGTGTCCCAGAAGCCGTCGGTCTCGCGTCCGGGCACGCCGCTGCTGAGGATGCCGTGGGCCAGGCGCTCGACCCAGTCGAGGTCGCCGCGGTCGCCCGCCACCTCGTGCAGCTCGTGGAACATCCGGGCGACCCCGGCCGAGCCCGAGCAGAAGCCCAGGTAGTGCAGGTCGCGGCCCTGCGGCACGTGGTGCGGCACCAGGGCGCAGGAGCCGGCCACCTCGCTGACCTCGCGCACGAATCCGGCCCCGGTGCGGGCCGCGCCGAGGAAGCGCTGGTCGCCGGTGACGCCGTGCAGGCGGGCCAGCAGGAAGGCGGTGCCCGCCGTACCGGAGAGGAAGCCGGGGGCGACGGCGTCGAGCGGGACGTCGGCGGTGCAGGCCTGGCCGAAGCTGTGGCCGGGCACCGGCATGGTGGCGATGCGCAGGCCCGCGGCGATGGCGGCGCGCTCGTAGGCGGGGTCGCCGAGCATGGCGGAGGCGTGCAGCAGGGCCAGCACGATGCCGCCGTCGCCGCGCTGGGCCGGGTCGCCGGTCCAGTGCTCGGCCAGCACGATGCGGTCGGCGGCGGCCGCGGCGGCCTCGGAGAAGGCGCTCTCGCCCGTCGCCCACCCGGCCTCGGCCAGGGCGAACACGATGCCGGCCAGGCCGTCGTACAGCGTGAGGTCGGTCTGCGCGGGCCACACGCGGGTCAGGTAGCGCGCTCCGGCCACGGCGTCCTCCAGGTAGGAGTCGTCGCCGGTGGCGGCGGCCAGCTCCAGGAAGAACAGCACGATGCCGGCCGCGCCGGAGTACAGCGAGGCGGGGCGGTGGGGCAGGGCGGCGGGCTCACCGGCACGCCAGTGCACGCCGTGCTCGTCCTCGACGGCCAGCGAGCGGATCCATGCCCCGGCCTGGACCGCGGCCTCCAACGGGCTCATGACGTCGATTGTCCTACGCATCGCGGCACCGCACCCTCACTCCTCGGCATCGAGTCTCCTCGCTCCGCCGTCTAATATCCCACACTTTCTATAGGAAATACATGTATTTGCGGGATCCGACACTATGGTCGCGTGGAATTCATCGAAGAGCCGCACGCGGCGCCTCTGCTCCCGCCGGTGCGCCTGGCCGCCGACGCCGAGCTCGCCGCCGCCGTCAGGGCCGCACCCCTGACCGCCGAGCTGCTGGCCGTCGGCGAGCTCACCCCGCCGCTGCGCGAGCACGACCTGGCCTCCTCCTGGCTGTGGACGCTGACCACCGAGACCGGCGTGCTCCAGCTCGAGGACGACGAGGAGAGCGCCTGGCCCGGCGCCGCCTACACCGCCCTGCGCGAAGGGCCGCCCGCACGGGTGCTCGACGCCTGGTCAGACGTCTGCTACCTGCTGCTCAACCCCGAGGAGCTGGGCGAGGAGGAGGTCGGCATGGCGCTCATGCAGCTCTTCCTCACCGGCGAGGGCGAAGCGGGCGATGCTCCCCCGCTGCTGGAGCGGCTCGGCCTCACCCGGCAGGGACGGCTCACCCCGCTCGGGCTGTGGGCCGGTCGCGAGTTCGTCCAGGACGTCACCGGCCAGGACGTGCCCGTCTTCGGCGCCTGCGCCGAAGCGACGGCGGCCGAACTCCTGCACGCGCTGCGCTCCTACCCCGAGGCCGACAAGGCGGCCGAGCTGACCGGCTGGCTCGACGGGCGCGACGCCGTCAAGGCCGCGGCCGAGCTGGCCTCGGCGCTGGCCCAGGTCAGCCCGCTGGCCAGGGCCGTCGGGCTCGGCCTGCTCGCCGACGACCTCGGCGCCACCGGGCGTGCGGCGCTGGCCGAGGTACGCGCGGTGCACGGCGTCGGCGCGCTCATCTCCTCCAGGCTCGACGACGGGGCCGAAGGCGTGGAGTCGTTCGAGGAGCTCGGCTGGGTGCTGGCCGACATGACGGCCGCGCTGCGCGAGCTCGGCGGCGAGGAGGGCGACATCCTGGCCGAGGTCACCGCGGGCATGGACCCGGCCGAGGTCTCGGTCATGGTGCCCGCGATCGGCCTGTCCGACCATCCGGGCAGCGAGGAGGCCCTGCGGCTGTTCGCCGGGCATCCCGACCACCGGGTGGCCGCCGCCGCCCGCCGCTCCCTGCGCCTGCTCGACGGCGCGCAGGACACGCCCCAAGGGTAGATTCGTCCCCGATGACGAGGAACGAGATGTCCAAGCACACGATCACCAGGCAGAGCGGCCACCTGCTCGGCACCGCCTACGGCTGCGACTGCGGCGCCATGCTCGCCGACCGGGTCGCGGCCGAGCTGCACGCCATGGAGCGCGGCATGTGCAGCGTCTGCCTCGGCTCCACCGACGAGGAGGTCGTCGAGGGCTTCGTACGCGACTGCACGGCCTGCGCGGGCACCGGCAGACGCAGGCAGCAGCTGATCTGGCAGCTGGCCCACTCCGAGGCCGAGCAGGTCATCACGGTCTCCGTCGTCAGAAGCATGATCGAGGCCTGGGACGGCCCGTTCCACCTGTCGGAGCTCGCCGACGCCGTGCGCGCCGCCCTGGGCGTGCCCGCCGGGCGGCTGCCCGTGGGGCCCAGGGTGCGCGACGTGCTGCAGGAGCTGAGCGCACGCGGCGAGGTCATCCTGATCTCCGCCCCGGACGAGCTCCTGGACGGCACGCCGACCGTGCTCTACCGCGACCCGCAGTGGCAGCGCGTGCGCTCGGTGGGCATCTGAGGCCGCGGAGCCCGGCCCTGGAGGCGGGGCAGGCGCGAGCGAGGATCTCGCCGTGCGCGATCGAGATCCTGAGAGCGCGGAGCCCGGCCCGCGAGGCCGGTCAGGCGCGCGCCAGGATCTCGCCGTGCACGATCGAGATCCAGGCGTCCCGGTCGGCGCCCCACTCGCGCCAGGCCCGCGAGATGCGCTCCAGGTCGGCCTGCTCGGCGAAGCCCGCGGCCAGGGCCTGGCGTGCCATGTCGGAGACCAGCACCCGGTCGGCCCACATGCCGCCCCACCACGCGCTGTCGTCGGGCGCGGCATAACACCAGGTGGACGAGGACGGCCGTACCTCGGTGAACCCGGCCTGCCCGGCCCAGGACAGCAGGCGCCTGCCGGCGTCCGGCTCGCCGCCGTTGGACCTGGCCGTGCGCTGGTAGAGCTCCAGCCACTGCGCCAGCTCGGGCGGCTCGGGGTACCAGGCGAAGGCCCGGTAGTCGCTGTCGCGCACCGCCACCAGGCCGCCGGGCCTGCACACCCGGCGCATCTCGCGCAGGGCCAGCACCGGGTCGGCGACGTGCTGCAGCACCTGGTGGGCGTGGACCACGTCGAAGGAGTCGTCGGGGAAGTCCAGGGCGTGCACGTCGGCCACGGCGAAGTCGATGTTGGCGGCCCCGGCCCGCTCGGCCTCGGCCCTGGTCAGGGCCAGCGCCGCCTCGTCGACCTCGGTCGCGGTCACCGAGCGCACCCGGGTGGCGAGGTCGGCGGTGATCGTCCCGGGCCCGGCCCCCACGTCCAGCAGGCGAACATCAGGTGTCAGGTGCGGCAACAGATAGGCCGCCGAGTTCTCGGCCGTGCGCCAGCGGTGCGAGCGCAGCACCGACTCGTGATGCCCGTGTGTATAGACCATGACCTGCCCTTCGATCGTCTTGCCCGTGCCATGGACCCTAGCTCAAATCTCAAATAACAAGAAAGTTCGTCTCAAATACTGGTCGTGACGTGGGCCTCATGACTCGGAAAGTGCGGGAAAGCGTGGAATAGTCGGCGAAAATGGGCCGTTGGCTCCGGGGCGGCGCCGATCCGTGTCGCCCCGCTCGCGGTTCGTGCCCAGGTCACGCGCCAGGGCCGCCGACTGACCCGAGGGAGCCGCCTTGCGACCATCGCCGCTCGACGCCGACCAGCTGTACGCGTCGCAGATACCCGATTTCCCGACGCCCGTACCCCGTGCCGTCTACCCGGCCGGAGTGCTGGCCGCCGAGCCGCGCACCCTCGTGGACGTCCTCGACGCCACCACCGCCGCCTTCCCGCACGCGCTCGCCCTCGACGACGGCGTCGTCGCGCTGGACTACACCGCGCTGACCGCCGAGGCCCAGGCCGTCGCCGACCGGCTGCACGCGCTCGGCGTCGGCGCCGGCGACCGGGTCGGCGTCCGCGTGCCCTCCGGGACCAACGCCCTGTACGTCGCCATCCTCGGCATCCTGCGCGCGGGCGCCGCCTACGTGCCCGTCGACGCCGACGACCCCGAGGAGCGCGCGAGCCTGGTCTTCACCGAGGCCGCCGTACGCGCCGTCATCACCGACGACATCACCCTGTACGGCGAGCACCCGGCCGGCCCCTCCGCGCCGAAGCCCCCCGGCCTGGACGACGACGCCTGGATCATCTTCACCTCCGGCTCGACCGGCAAGCCCAAGGGCGTGGCCGTCACCCACCGCAGCGCCGCCGCGTTCGTCGACGCCGAGGCCGGGCTGTTCCTGACCGCCGAGCCGATCGCGCCCGGCGACCGGGTCCTGGCCGGACTCTCGGTCGCCTTCGACGCCTCCTGCGAGGAGATGTGGCTGGCCTGGCGCAACGGCGGCTGCCTGGTGCCCGCTCCGCGCGCGCTCGTCCGCACCGGCATGGACCTGGGCCCGTGGCTGGTGGCCAATGCGATCACAGTCGTCTCGACCGTGCCGACCCTGGCCGCGCTGTGGCCGGTCGAGACGCTCGACGACGTGCGCCTGCTCATCTTCGGCGGCGAGGCCTGCCCGCCCGAACTGGCCGAGCGGCTGGCCGTACCCGGGCGTGAGGTCTGGAACACCTACGGACCCACCGAGGCGACCGTCGTGGCCTGCGCCGCGATCCTCACCGGGGAGGGGCCGGTCAGGATCGGGCTGCCGCTGGACGGCTGGGACCTGGCGGTCGTCGACAAGAGCGGCCGGCCCGTCTCCATGGGCGAGACCGGCGAGCTGATCATCGGCGGCGTCGGCCTGGCCAGGTACCTCGACGCCGACAAGGACGCGGAGAAGTACGCGCCGCTGCCCTCGCTCGGCTGGGAACGCGCCTACCGCAGCGGCGACCTGGTCCGCGCCGAGGAAGAGGGCCTGATCTTCGCCGGGCGCGCCGACGAGCAGGTCAAGCTGGGCGGACGCCGGATCGAGCTCGGCGAGGTCGACGCCGCCCTGCAGGCCCTGCCGGGCGTGGCGGGCGCGGCGTCGGCCGTGCGCACGGCGGGCGGCGGGCACCAGCTGCTCGTCGGCTATGTCGTCGCCGACGCCTCCTTCGACGTCAAGGCCGCACGCGAGCGCCTCGGCGAGGTCCTGCCAGCGGCGCTCGTGCCCAGGCTGGCCGTGATCGAGGAACTGCCGACCCGGACGTCCGGCAAGATCGACCGGGACGCGCTGCCGTGGCCGCTGCCCAAGAAGGCCTCCGGCGAGGCCCCGGCCGCCGACCTCGGCCCGCTGGCCGCGCTGTGGACCGCGATCCTCGGCGTCGAGCCCGAAGGCCCGCAGGCCGACTTCTTCACCGAGGGCGGCGGCAGCCTCGCCGCCGCGCGCCTGGTCTCCGAACTGCGCGCCGAACACCCGGCCGTGGTCGTCGCCGACGTGTACGAACACCCGACGCTCGGCGCGCTGGCCGCCCGGCTGGCCGAGCTGAAGCCGGTCCTCGCGCACAAGCCCAAACGCCGCAAACGCCCGGTCGAGCCGATGCCGGTCAAGGCGCAGGCCGCCCAGGCGCTGCTCATGGTCCCGCTGCTGACCGCCGGTGCGCTGCGCTGGCTCACGCTGCTGGTCACGCTGGCCAACCTGGTGCCGTGGGCGCCGCATCTGTCGTGGTGGGCCGTGGCCTTCGGCTGGCTGGTGTTCGTCTCGCCGCCCGGCCGCATGCTGCTGAGCGCCGCCGTGGCCAGACTGCTGCTGCGCGGGCTGCGGCCGGGCAGCCATCCGCGCGGCGGCGGTGCGCATCTGCGGCTGTGGTTCGCCGAGCAGTTCGCCGCCAGGCTCGGCGTGCCCGACCTGGCCGGAGCGCCGTGGATGGCGCACTACGCCAGACTGCTCGGCGCCCAGGTGGGCCAGAACGCCGACCTGCACACCGCTCCCCCGATCACCGGCATGCTCCGCCTCGGCGACAACGCCTCCGTCGAGCCCGAGGCCGACCTCAGCGGCTACTGGTACGACGGCGACCGCCTGCTCGTCGGCGAGATCCGCATCGGCCAGGGCGCGACGATCGGCGCACGCTCCACCCTGCTGCCCGGCGCGCGGATCGGCAAGAACGCGCAGGTCGCGCCCGGCTCGGCGGTGGCCGGGTCGATCCCGTCCGGCGAACGCTGGGCCGGTGCGCCCGCGGCCAGGCAGGGCAAGGCCAAGCCGCACGCCGCCGTCGCGCCGCGCTCCCGGCGCTGGGTGGCCGTCTACGGCGTCTCCGCCCTGCTGCTGAGCCTGCTGCCGGTGTTGGCCGCCCTGACCGGGCTCGCGGTGCTGGCGAGGTTCGCCGAAGGCCCCGGCGTGTGGCAGGCCGTGCTCGGCGCGCTGCCCGCCGTACCTCTGGCGACGCTCGCCGGGATGGCCGTGTTCGCGCTGGCCACGCTGGTCGGGGTGCGGCTGCTGGCGATCGGGCTGCGGCCGGGCCGTCATGCCGTGCACAGCCGTCAGGCCTGGCAGGCGTGGGCGACCGGACGGCTGATGGCCTCGGCCCGGGTGTGGCTGTTCCCGTTGTACGCCAGCGTGCTGACGCCCGCCTGGTTGCGTGCGCTCGGCATGCGGGTCGGCAGGGACGTGGAGCTGTCCACCGTGCTCGCCCTGCCCAGCATGACGCGCGTCGGCGACGGCGCCTTCCTGGCCGACGACACGATGGTCGCCCCCTACGAGCTGGACGGCGGCTGGATGCGCATCGCCGAGTCCCGGATCGGCAAACGCGCCTTCCTCGGCAACTCGGGCATGACCGCGGCAGGCCGCAAGGTGCCCAAGGACGGCCTGGTCGGCGTGCTGTCGGCCGCGCCGAAGAAGGCCAAGTCCGGATCGTCGTACCTGGGCATGCCCCCGGTCGAGCTGCGCCGTACCAGTGAGGGCGGCGACCGCAGCCGCACCTACGACCCGCCGTTGCGGCTCAAGACGGCCCGCGCGCTGGTCGAGGCGTGCCGCGTCCTGCCCGCGATGGCGACCGTGGCGCTGGCCGTCGTGGTGGCGGGCGCGCTGCTCGCCCTGGCCCAGGCGTACGGCCACGCGGTGGCCGCGTTGCTCGGCGGCCTGGTGTTCGCCCTGGCCGGGGTCGCGGCCGCCGTGCTCGCGACACTCGCCAAATGGGTGATCGTCGGGCGGATCGCGGTCGGCAACAGGCCGCTGTGGAGCTCGTTCGTGTGGCGTAACGAACTGGCGGACAATTTCATCGAAGTGCTGGCCGCGCCGTGGTTCGCCGAGCCGTGGCTGGGCACGACCCCACTGAACGTCTGGCTGCGCTCGCTCGGTGCCAGGATCGGCGCCGGAGTGACCTGCCACACCTACTGGCTGCCGGAGGCCGACCTGGTGGAGCTGGGTGACGGCGCGACCGTGAACAAGGGCTGCGTCCTGCAGACCCACCTGTTCCACGACCGCGTGATGAGCATCGACGAGGTACGTCTCGGACGCGGCGCGACGCTCGGGCCGCACGGCGTCGTGCTGCCCGCCGCGGTGATCGGCGCCGACGCCACGATCGGCCCGGCCTCACTGGTCATGCGGGGCGAGTCCGTGCCCGACGGCACACGCTGGTTCGGCAATCCGATCACGCTGTGGTCCAAGGGGTGAGCGGCTACTTCCCCGGGCACGGCGATCCCGGCTACCGGGTACGGCGCTACGACCTGGCGCTGGAGTATCGGGTGGCCAGCAACTGGCTGGGCGGCACCGCCAGGCTCTCGGTGACGGCCGAGGCCCGCATCGGGAGTGTCGACCTCGACCTGCGCGGCTTCCGCGTCACACACGCGCTGGCCGGGGGGCGGCCGGTGCGCTTCTCCCATCGCGGCGGGCGGTTGCGGCTGCCGCTGGCCAGGACGCTGGCGCTGAGCGAGCCGCTGGAGATCGAGGTGCGTTACTCGGGCACGCCCAGGCCCGTGCCCTCGCCCTACGGGGGCGTCGGCTGGGAGGAGCTGACCGACGGGTCGCTGGTGGCCAGCCAGCCGATCGGCGCGCCCTCGTGGTTCCCGTGCAACGACAGGCCGGGCGACAAGGCCGCCTACCGGGTGGCCGTCACCGCCGCCGCGCCCTACACCGTCGTCGCCAACGGCAGGCTGACCGGCAAACGCCGCGCCGGATCGTCGCTCACCTGGACGTACGAGCAGGACGAGCCGATGTCGACGTACCTGGCCAGTGTGCAGGTCGGGCGCTACCAGAGCGTGCAGACGCCCGGCGGGCTGCTGGTGTGCCCGCCCCGCCTCACCACCAAGGCCAGGTACGACTTCGGGCGCCAGGACCGGATGAAGGCGCTGTTCGCCGACCGGTTCGGCCCCTACCCCTTCGCCTCCTACACCGTTGTCGTCACCGACGACGAGCTGGAGATCCCGATCGAGTCGCAGGGCATGTCGATCTTCGGCAGGAACCACGTCGACGGGCGCAGGGGCGAGGAACGGCTGGTCGCGCACGAGCTGGCCCACCAGTGGTTCGGCAACAGCCTGACCGTCGCCGACTGGCGTGACATCTGGCTGCACGAAGGATTCGCCGCCTACGCCGAATGGCTGTGGTCGCAGGAGTCCGGCGGCCCTTCGGCCGACGAGCTGGCCCTGCGCTGGCACCGCAGGCTGCAGGCGCTGCCGCAGGACTTCCCGCTCGCCGATCCCGGGCCCGGCATGCTGTTCGACGACCGCGTGTACAAGCGCGGCGCCCTGACCCTGCACATGCTGCGCAGGCTGCTCGGCGACGAGCCCTTCTTCCGCATGCTGCGCGGCTGGAGCGCCCTGCACCGCTACGGCACGGTCACCACCGAGGCCTTCGTCGCACACGCCCAGCACTTCACCACCCGGCCGCTGACACCGTTCTTCCGGGGCTGGCTGCATGCCAAGGCGCTGCCCGTCTTCGACCTGACCGGGGCCGGATAGCCGGGCCTGCCCTCTTCGACCTGACCGAGGCTGGATAGCCGGGCCTGCCCGTCATCGGCCGAGCGCCTCGGCCGTCCAGCGGTCGACCTCCGCCGCGACGTCCGCGCGCCGGTAGAGGTCCGTACTGTGCGCGCTGCCCGGCAGGACGCGGGTCGTGAGGGTGATCCCCGACCGGCCCAGCGCCTTGCTCTGGCCCGGCGGGACGAACTCGCGCCTGGAGTGGAACACCAGGACCGGCACGTCCGCCGCCGTGGCGTGCGCGGCCGGCTCCATACTCCGCCACACCGTACGGCAGGCCGAAGGCGAGCATCCGGCCAGCGCCCTTGCCGCCTCGCGCAGCCGTACCGCACGCGGCGAGGCCGTCGCCCTGCCGCCCGCCTCGTAGGCCAGGGCGGGCGAGGCCACCGGCGACAGGCCGATCACCCCACGCAGGCCCGGCGGGCCCTCGGCGTACAGGCCGGCCGACAGGGCCAGATGGCCGCCCGCCGAGAAGCCGACGAGCACGTAGCGGGAGGCGTCGAACCGGTAGCGGCGGGCGTTGGCACGGGCGTGCGCGACGGCGGCCAGCACGTCGGTGCGCGGCGAAGGCCACACGACCGCGCCCGTCAGGCGGTAGTTGAGGTTGAACACGGCGTATCCCCGGCCGGCGAAGTGCGCGGCGACCGAGGCGAGCGCGCTCTTGTCGCCCTCCGACCACCAGCCGCCGTGCACGAGGAACACCCCCGGCCTGCGGCCGTCACGGCCCGGGATGACGTCCATGCGCTGGGCCGCTTTCGTACCGTAGGCGGCCGTGGTGCGGGAGGAGGCGGCTGCGGCGGGGCTCGGGGCGGCGAGTGCGGTCATGGTTAGCGCGGTGAGGGCGAGCGTGGTCAGGGTTCGCATGGTCAGGGCGAGCACGGTCAGGGTTCGCGTGGTCAGGGGGAAGGCGGCCAGGCGGGCGGCCGGGCACAGCGGGCGCATCGGGCGGCGGGTCCACACGGCCGCGACGATCCCCGCTCCCCCGCGCCGCCATGCCCGCACTTCCCCCACTCTGCGGCCGTACGGCATCGGCGCTGCGCCGAACGGGCGGGGGCTGTGCCAGATGGCCGGGGAGAGCCGTGCTGAACACAGCCGGAGGGGGCTGTGCCGGATGGCCAGGGAGAGCCGTGCTGAACAGCCGGAGGGAGCTGTGCCGAACGACCCGGGGGAGCTGTGCAGAACTGTCGGTGGCTTCGGGCAGACTGCTCGGGCGTGGTCTGACGAGACGAGAGGAGTACTACATGTCCGACAGCGAGCTCTTCGTGCCCGCCACCTTCGCCGAGCGGTGGCAGGAGGACACGAGGGACGATCCGCCCAGGGTCGGTGGTGAGCGGGAGATGCTCGTCGCCTTCCTGGACTGGCATCGCGCGACGTTCGAGCTGAAGTGCCAGGGCGTGCCGCCCGAGCGGCTGTCGGAGCGTGGCGTGCCGCCGTCGTCGATGTCGCTGCACGGGCTGGTACGGCATCTGGCAGGCGTGGAGCGGTGGTGGTTCCGCATCCAGTTCGCCGGTGAGGACGTGCCGCTGCTCCACTACTCCGACGACGACCCCGACCAGGACTTCGACCGCCTCGACGGCGACGTCCTGGAAGCGCTGGCCCAGTGGCGGGAGGAGTGCGAGCGCTCACGGCAGATCCTCGCCACGGCCGACCTCGACGCCACCGGCACGGCCAGGGGAAGCGGCCGGCCGTTCACCGTCCGCTGGCTGCTCATCAACCTGATCGCCGAGTACGCCCGCCACAACGGCCACGCCGACCTACTCCGCGAACGCATCGACGGCGCCAGCGGCGCCTGACCGACCCCACCCGCCACCTGGACGGCACGGCCGCGCGGGTCGAGCAAGGTGTATGCCGGACGGGCCGAGCCTTCCTCCGGGCAGCGCGGTCGCACAGGCCAAGAACGACGCGCGCCCCAGGCGGGCCCAGCCGCCACCCGAGCTCCGGCCGCGGTCATACCGGCGCGCTCGGGGGCGGTCAGCGGGCGGGCCGAGCCGTCATCCGGCCCTCGGCCGGGCGCGGGCCGCCGCCACGGGCGCTCCCATCGCCTCGCGCACGCTGGTCCGGATGTCATCCGGGCTTCGGCCGGGCGCGGGCCGCCGCCACGACGAGCGCGCCCGCGACCACGCCCGCGATGAACGGCGAGGGCACCAGCAGCAGCCCGCCCAGCAGGCACCACCCCGCCAGCGCCCACCCGAACGCGGCGGGCACGGCCACCTCGCGCCCCGCGAGGTGCCACAGCAGGCACCCGAACAGGATCAGCGGCACCGCGAAACTCCCCGGCCCGCCCCAGAAGGCCGCCGAGTTACGCAACGCCCCGACCGTCACCTCACCCGGCAGCAACGGCACCGCCGCCCACACACCCCGCCGCGCCCACCCGGCGACCTCGTCCCCGGCCAGCACGGTCATCAGCAGCAGGTGCCCACCCCCCAGCACCACCACGATCCCACCGGCCCACCGCACCAGCCGCCTGCGCACCACCGCCGTCACCACGCCCACCGCCCCGCAACGCACCCGGCCCAGCCGCGCCCCCGGTGCCGCGCGGTCGTCGCCGAGCGAACCCCGGGCCGACGCAAGGACGGGACGACTGCCTCGCGGGGACCTCGCCAGAGCGCGAAAGCCGCCACGGACAGGCCCCGAAAGAACGCGATATCGACCCCGAAAAGACTGTGGCGACGCGCGACACCACCCCCGACAAGACGCCCGGACCAGCCGTTCGACAGTGCGGTCTCGGATACCCGCCGCACCCTGGTCGCGACACAAGGCCGGGTCACGAGACTTCGCCCGGATCTGCCATGTTGAGCCTCCCAAAGTTCTATGCTGACCAACACAGGCTATACCGCTCAACACTCGCTCTGCCATCCGGCATACCTGGTTAGATGGACCCATGAGCACCACCACGTCCCGACGCGAGCAAAGGAGCGACGAGAGTCGCAGGCTCCTGGTCGACGCCGCCGCCGCGCTCTTCGCCGAGCGGGGGTATCGGCAGACGAGCTTCGTCGACATCGCCGAACGGGCGGGCATCAGCCGGGGCTCCATCCCCTGGCACTTCGGCAACAAGCTGGGGCTGCTGGAGGCCGTGCTCGACGACCGGCTGCGCGCCCTGCTGACCGGCTTCGACACCGGGGGCGGCGAGCCGCTCGACCGGCTCGCGGAGTTCGTCCGCACGCCGGGCACGCGGTTGTTCATCACGCTGCTCGCCGAGGCCGTGGAGGAGGACTCGCCGATCAGGGAGCACTACGCCCGGCTGCACGGCGCGCTGCGTCAGGGCGTGCGGGCGCTGCTTCCCGTGCTGCCCGAGGGGGTCGACGCGGAGGCGTTCAGCGTGCTGCTGGTCGGTGTGGTGATCGGTGTGCACGCCCAGTGGCGCGTCGCGCCGGAGGCCGTCGACCTCGACGCCTTGGGCGGCGCGATCCGGGCCCTGTATCCGAGGGGGGAGCCGGGCTGAGTCAGCCCGGCCCTGCGGCCTTGCGGGCGGCGAGCGCGGCGACGAGGCGGAACAGTTCGCCGTCGTCGGCGGGCTCAAGGCCGGTCAGCATCGTCACCCTGCGCAGCCGGTAGTCCACCGTGTTGGGATGCAGATGCAGCGCCTCGGCCGTACGCCGTCTGGCCCGGCCGAGCGACAGGTGCAGCTCCAGCGTCTCCAGCAGGTCGGGATGCCCCTCCAGCGGTCGCAGCAGTCCGGCGAGCGCCGCGGTCGCCGCGGTCGGCCGGGTGAGCTGGTACTCCACCAGCACGTCGGCCAGCCGGTACAGCCCGGGCCCCTTGCCGAACCACCGGGCCACGTCGAGCACCTCCCTGGCCTGCCTGAGCTGCGCCGGAACCTCCTCGGGCGCCCCCTCGGCGACCGCCGCCGTGATCGACGTACGGCCCGCCGCAGCCAGCCGTTCGACCAGCGAGTGCGCGGACGGGCCCGGCGCGCCGTCCCAGTGCACGGCCGTCGAGCCCCTGCGTCCCTCCCACGGCACCAGCAACGTGCCGCCGTCGGCGTCGAGCAGGGACAGCACCTCCTCGTCGAGCTCACGTTCGATGCGGCTCAGCCGCCCGTCGCCCTCACCGTCGAAGGCCAGGCTGAGCACCAGGTAGCGGGGCGCGAGCCGAAGCCCGGCCCGTACGGCGAGCGCGTCGCCCGCCTCGCCGCGCAGCAGAGCCGAGACGAAGCGGTACCTGGCGTCCTGCTCCCGCCCTGACGCCCTCCCGCGTTCGGCGAAGTAGGCGGCGGTGATCGCCTGGGCGGCCTTGCGGCCGAAGTCGAGCACCAGCTCGGTACAGGTCAGCACGTCGGCCAGGTCGCCGGGCGCGGCCTCGGCCACCACGGCACGCCAGGCCTCGGCGAACGCCAGCTGGTAGGCCCCGAGCAGCGCCTCGGGCGGGATGCCCGCCTCGGCCCCCTCCGCCGCCGTCTCGGCCAGCCGTTCCCCGGGCAGGTCGGGCACGACGCGGGTACGCAGCGCCTCGGCCAGGGCCTGGAGGTTCTCCTCGACGACGAGGGCGACGCCCGCGCCCAGCTCCTGCCTGGGCAGCGGCCGGTAGCGTGCCACCTCGCTCACGATCCGTTCGACCAGGCGCGGGGCCAGGCTCTCGCGCTCACGGTCCAACCGGCGGTGCGCGGCCACACCGCCGATCGTCAGGGTTCTGGTATCGGTCACAACGCCGTCCTCGTTCGTCTGCGAGTCCGTCCAATAGATTCCCACCCTCGGGCCGCCCAGCATGTAACAGATGACAGAAAGAGTTCGCTTGCCGGAAAAAGCCGGATTCTTCATCAGAAATCCTGGCAATGGGGGAGATCGCCGGGGCGTCGGCTCACCTGGCATCGGGCGGGGCGGGCCGCGCCGCTACGATGGCCAGCGCCGTTGGTGGGTGAGCGAGGGGACCTGACGTGGAGTTGGCCGAGCGGGGCGCGGGATTCGCCGCCTTCTGGCAGGAGCGTCACCTGTGCACGCTGAGCACGGCCAGGCCCGACGGCAGTGTGCACGTCGTCCCCGTGGGCGCCACGCTCGACCTGGAGAGCGCGACGGCCCGGGTGATCACCTCCGGTACCTCGCGCAAGGCCGTACTGGCCGCTCGGGCCGGGGCCGAAGGGGTGGCGGTGTCGCTGTGCCAGGTCGACGGCGCCCGCTGGTCGACGCTCGAAGGCAGGGCGATCGTCCGCGACGACCCCGCGTCCGTGTCCGACGCCGAGGCCCGCTACACCGCCCGCTACCGGCCGCCGAGGCAGAACCCGGCCCGTGTCGTCCTGGAGATCCGGGTGACCCGCGTGCTGGGGAACATGTGATCACTGTCGTCGGGATCGGCGCCGACGGCTGGAGCGGCCTGAGCGCCGCAGCGCGGACCGAGGTACGGGCGGCCGAGGTCCTGATGGGCTCGGCCAGACAGCTCGGCCTGGTGCCGGGCGATCCGGCCGCCGAACGCGTGGCCTGGCCCTCGCCGCTGCTGCCCGCGCTTCCCGCGCTGCTGCGGGAGCGTGCCGGGCGGCGGGTGTGCGTGCTGGCCAGCGGCGATCCCCTGTTCTACGGCATCGGCGCGACGCTGGTGCGGCTGCTCGGGGCCGACGCGGTGCGGGTCGTGCCGCATGCCTCCAGTCTCAGTCTGGCCTGCGCCCGGCTCGGCTGGGCGCACGAGCAGGTCGAGACCGTCAGTGTGGTCGGCAGGCCGCTCGCGGCGTTGCGTGCGCGGCTGGCTCCGGGGCGGCGGCTCGTGGTGCTCGGCTCGGGGCCGGGCACTCCGGCCGCCGTGGGCGCCCTGCTCGCCGAGGCCGGTTACGGGCCGAGCCCGATGAGTGTGCTGGGCGACCTCGGCTCCGAGCGCGAGTCCGTCGTGCGCGGCCTGGCGGAGAGCTGGCCGGAGGGCGACTCGCCCGCGCTGCACGTGATCGGCGTGGAGTGCGTGCTCGCGCCCGGCCGTACCCCTCTCGCGTCCGTGCCCGGCCTGCCGGACGAGGCGTTCGAGCACGACGGGCAGCTCACCAAGCGCGAGGTGCGCGCGGTCAGCCTGTCGCGCCTGGCGCCGGTGCCCGGCGAGCTGCTGTGGGACGTCGGGGCCGGGTCGGGCAGCATCGCCGTGGAGTGGATGCGCAGCCATCCGGCCTGCCGTGCGGTCGCCGTGGAGAGCCGTCAGGAGCGGGCCGACCGCATCGGGCGCAACGCCTCGGCCCTGGGCGTGCCCGGCCTGCGGGTCGTCGTCGGCCGGGCGCCGCGGGCACTCGACGGGCTGCCCGTGCCCGACGCCGTGTTCGTCGGCGGCGGCGCGACCGTGCCCGGCCTGATGACCGCCTGCTGGCAGGCCCTGCGCCCCGGCGGCAGGCTGGTCGCCAACGCGGTCACGATGGAGTCCGAGGCCGTGCTGGGCCGATGGTACGGCGAGCACGGCGGCGACCTGGTGCGCCTGGCCGTGCAGCACGCGGCCCCGGTCGGCGGCTTCACCGGCTGGCGGCCGATGATGCCCGTCACCGTCTGGACGGCCGTCAAGGAGCACATGTGACACCCCACCCGGCCCCTGCCGCCCGCGAGGAGCGCGTATGACCGTCCACTTCATCGGCGCCGGTCCCGGAGCGGCCGATCTCATCACCGTGCGCGGCCTGCGCGTGCTCCGGGCCGCGCCCGTGTGCCTGTACGCCGGGTCGCTCGTGCCCGCCGAACTGCTCGGCGACTGCCCGCCGGGCGCCAGGCTGGTCGACACCGCGGGGCTCACGCTGGACGAGATCGTCGCCGAGCTCGCCGCCGCGCACGAGGCCGGGCTCGATGTGGCCAGGCTGCACTCCGGCGACCCTTCGGTGTTCAGCGCCATGGCCGAGCAGATGCGCAGGCTGGACGCCATCGGCGTGCCGTACGAGGTGGTGCCGGGTGTTCCGGCGTTCGCGGCGGCGGCGGCTTCGCTGCGGCGGGAGCTGACCGTGCCGGGCGTGGGGCAGAGCATCGTGCTCACGCGCACCTCGGCCAGGGCGACGCCGATGCCCGAAGGCGAGGACCTGGCGACGCTGGGCGCGAGCGGGGCGACGATGGTGCTGCACCTGGCCGTGCAGCGCATCGAGGAGGTCGTGCGCGAGCTGCTGCCGCGCTACGGCGCCGACTGCCCGGTCGCGGTCGTGGCCAGGGCCAGCCGGGCCGACGAGGTGATCGTCAGGGGCACGCTCGCCGACGTGGCGGCCAAGGTGCGCGCCGAGGGCATCGTGCGCACGGCCGTCATCGTGGTGGGCCGGGTGCTCGCCGCCGAAGGCTTCCCCGACAGCCACCTGTACTCCGCCGCCAGGTGCCGTACCCCGTGACCGCACGCGTGCTCATCCTGGGCGGCACCGCCGAGGCCAGGGCGCTGGCGGCGCTGCTGGAGCGGCTGCCGGGGCTGCGGGTCGTGTCGTCGCTGGCCGGTCGGGTACGCGATCCCCGGCTGCCGGTCGGCGAGGTGCGCCTGGGCGGTTTCGGCGGGGCGGCCGGGCTGGCGGACTGGCTGCGCGCCGAAGGCGTCGATCGGCTGGTCGACGCCACGCATCCGTTCGCCGCCACGATGACGGCGCACGCGGTCGAGGCCGCTGCGGCGACGGGTGTGCCCCTGCTGGTGCTGCGCAGGCCCGGCTGGACGCGTGGCCCAGGCGACGACTGGCGGCACGTGCCCGACCTGCGGGCCGCCGCCGAGCTGCTGCCCGCACTCGGCTCACGGGTGTTCCTCACGACGGGCAGGCGCAGCATGCCGGTGTTCGCCGGGTGCGCGGGCCTGTGGTTCCTGGCCAGATCGGTCGACCCGCCCGAGCCGCCGGTGCCCGCGCACATGCACGTGCTGCTGGCGCGCGGGCCGTACACGGTCGAGGGTGAGCGTGCGCTCATCGCCGAGCACCGCCTGGACGTGCTGGTGACCAGGGACAGCGGCGGCGCGATGACGACCGCCAAGCTGGTGGCCGCGCGCGAGCTCGGCCTGCCCGTCGTCATGGTGGACAGGCCGCCCCTGCCCGCCGGTGCGCGCCTGGCCGGCACCGCCGAGGAGGCCGCCGCGTGGGCGGCCTCCCCCGTCTCTCAGGCCGGGTAGCGGCGCGGGGTGTAGACGGCGCCGCTCGACGCCACCCGCGTGGTCGAGGAGCCGATCACCAGCAGCGTGCGCATGTCGACCTCGTCCGGGTCGAGCTCGCCCAGCGTGGTCACGCGCACCCGCTCGCCGGGCCCGCCGACGTCACGGCCCACCACGACGGGCGTGCCCGGCTCGCGATGCGCCAGCACCAGGTCGCGGGCGGCTGCCACCTGCCACCTGCGGCTGCGCGAGGCCGGATTGTAGATCGCGAGCACCAGATCGGCCGATGCGGCGGCGCTGATCCGCGCGGCGACGACGTCCCACGGCTTGAGCAGGTCCGACAGCGACAGCACGCAGTAGTCGTGCCCGAGCGGCGCGCCCGCCCTGCTGGCGACGGCCTGCGCGGCGGTCAGTCCGGGCAGCACGCGCACCTCGACATCGGCGTACTTCGGATCGTCGGCGACCTCCAGCACCGCGCTGGCCATCGCGAACACACCGGGATCGCCCGACGAGACCACCGCCACCCGCACACCGGTGAGCGCGAGGTCGAGGGCGTGCGCCGCGCGTTCGGCCTCGACGCGGTTGTCGGTCGGGTGCCGCCGCTGACGCGGGTTCGGCGCGATCCGCTCCAGGTAGGGGCCGTAGCCGATCAGGTCGTCCGCCGCGGCCAGCGCCTCCTGCGCCTCCGGCGTGAGCCACTCGCGACCGGCGGGACCGAGGCCGACCACGACGACCTCGCCCCTGCCGGGCACGGCGCCCGCCGCCTCGGCGCGCAGGCCGTGCTCGGGCGTCAGCGCGCTCGGCAGCAGCGCCAGCGAGAAGTACGGCACCCCGGCGGGATCGACGTCTTTCAGCGGCAGCACGCGCTGGGCGCCGGTGGTGGCCCGCTCGACGTACCACGCCTCCTCCAGCCTGCCCGCCTCGGCGAACGCATCGCGCACCTTCTCGAAGGTACGGCCGAGCTTGAGCACGGCGGCCGAGTCGGTGCGTGCCAGCCGGTCGGCGAGCACCTCGGCGGGCAGCGTGCCCGGCAGCACGGTGAGCGTCTCGTCCCGTTCGACCAGCGGCCTGCCGAGCACGGCCGAGGCGCCGCTCACCGACGTCACGCCCGGCACCACCTCGGTCGGGTAGCGATGGGCCAGCCGCTTGTGCAGGTGCATGTAGGAGCCGTAGAACAGCGGATCGCCCTCGCACAGCACGACGACGTCGCGCCCCTCGTCGAGGTGGGCGGCGAGCTTGGCCGCGCACTCGGCGTAGAAGTCGTCCATCGCGCCCTGGTACCCGCCGGGGTGGTCGGTCGTCTCGGTCGTCACCGGGTACATCAGCGGCTCTTCGATCTGCTCGCCCGGCCGCAGGTACGGCAGGGCGACCGAGCGGGCGATGCTGCGGCCGTGCCTGGCGCTGTGGAAGGCGATGACGTCGGCCTCTCCGATGTACCTGGCGGCCTTGACCGTCACCAGTTCCGGGTCGCCCGGTCCCAGCCCCACGCCTCTGAGGCGTCCCTTGCCCACGCTCACTCCTCCTCGCTCGCGATCGCGTTGAGCGCCGCCGCCGCCATGGCGCTGCCGCCTCTGCGGCCGTGTACCACCAGGTGTTCCAGGTCGCTTTCCGCCAGGGCCTGCTTGGACTCGGCCGCGCCGATGAAGCCCACCGGGACGCCCAGCACGGCGGCGGGGCGCGGTCCGCCCGCCGCGACGAGTTCCAGCAGCCGGAACAGGGCCGTCGGCGCGTTGCCCACCGCGACGACCGCGCCGTCGAGCCGGTCGGCCCACAGCTCGACGGCCGCCGCGCTGCGGGTCGTGCCCAGCCGCTGGGCCAGAGCGGGCACGCGGGGGTCGCCGAGCAGGCAGAGCACCTCGTTGCCCGCCGGCAGCCTGCGACGGGTGACGCCGGAGGCCACCATGGTCGCGTCGCACAGCACCGGCGCGCCGGCCAGCAGCGCCGTACGGGCCGAGGCGACCACGCGCGGGCTGTGGCCGATGTCGGCGGGCAGATCGGTCATGCCGCACGCGTGGATCATGCGCACGGCGACCCTGGCGACGTCGGCGGGCAGGCCCGACAGGTCGGCCTCGGCCCTGATGGTGGCGAAGGACTGCCGGTAGATCTCCGCGCCGTCGCGGATGTAGTCGCTCACATGTCCCCTGCGTGCTGTGTACGGTAGCCGTCCGCTGTGGCGACGAAGTCGGCCGCTGTCTCGCGTGGCCGTCCGCAACGTCGCTCGCATCCCGACCAGTGCACGGGGAGATTAGCGCCCTTTGCCGGACCCGGCGGCATCACCCCCTGCCCTGCCGCCCAGCGCTCGGCGTCGGCCCGTACGTCGGCGAGCGACTTGGCGCATCCCGGGAGCCCGGTGCACGCGCTCACCCCGGCCAGCGGATGCGCCGCATCGGTGATCAGCCCGGCCGCCGCCAGTTCCCCGATCAGCTCCGCCGCACGCCCCGCCTCCTGGTCGGGCACGACGACCGTACGCCACGGGGTGACGATCAGCCCTCCGGCCTGCGCGGACACGGCCGCCAGCAGCTCGGCCCGCGCCGCCGTCAGCCGCCCCAGAGGCGCACCGGCCACCACCGCCACCCGTCCGTCGGGCTGGACGACGCCTCCGACGGCTGGCGGCGTCCCGTCCCCTCCGGGCGCCCGGCCCACCCCCGCGACGCCGCCCAGCCGTACGGCGCAGCGCGAGGGGCCCTCCTGCAGCTCGGCCAGCCGCCAGGCCGCCGAGCCCTGCGCCTCGCGCTCGTCGAGGAAGGCGTGCGCCGCCGCGACCAGCACGGAGGGCACGAGGGCGGCGGGCGCCCGCAGGCCGCTGTCGGCCCCGGCCAGCAGGACGGCCGCCTCGTCCGCCGCGACGGCCACGGCCGTGACGTCGGCACGCAACGCCCGCACGTCGCCCGAACCGTCGTCCAGCGCGAACAGGAACCGCCCGGGCAGCGAGGCCAGCCGAGGCGTCGAGCACACCCGCTCGTCCAGCTCACGCACCGCCTCCCGCACATCCAGCAGGGTGTGCGAGGAGCGCCCGCTCAGCGGCGAGGCGACGATGTTGCGCACGCGCTCGTGGGTGGCCGAAGGCAGCAGTCCGGCCCGGGCGAGCAGGCCGGCCAGCAGCGGAAGGCCGGTCGCGTCCAGCCCTCTGACCTGGATGTTGCCCCGTGAGGTGAGTTCGAGCACGCCGGAGCCGAGCCGGGCGGCGCCGTCCGCGAGGTCGTGCAGCCCGCTCGCGGTGATCGCGCCTCCCGGCAGCCGTACGCGGGCCAGCAGGCCGTCGGCGGCGGCGTGCGCCGACAGCGCACCGGGACAGGCGTCACGTCGTGATCGTCCGGTTTCAGCCACGTTGAGGATGGTAACGCCAGTTTTCTGGGCCGGATCTGTGTGCCATGCTGAGCGCAGGCGACGGCGCAGAAGGAAGCCGGTGAGAAACCGGCGCGGTCCCGCCACTGTAACCGGGGAGCAAGCCCCACCGCAGGCCACGGTCCGGCGACGGACGGGAAGGCCAGGGGTGAGCGCCGATCCGGGAGCCAGGAGACTTCTGCCGTCGTGACACCCACGACCGGGGCGCGGACCCCGAGGGAGGACCTTTCGTGCGTCCCGAGCACCCCACCGTCCTGCTGCTTTCCACCTCGGACACCGACCTGCTGAGCGCACGCGCCAGCGCCGCCGCCTACCGGCTGGGCAACCCGGCCAGGCTCACGGCCGACGACCTGCCGCCCCTGCTCGACGGCGTCGATCTGGTGGTCGTGCGCATCCTCGGCGGCAGGAGAGCCTGGGAGGACGGGCTCGACGCCCTGCTCGCGGGCCCCAGGCCGGTCGTGGTGCTCGGCGGCGAGCAGGCGCCGGACGCCGAGCTCATGGAGCTGTCCACGGTGAGCGGCGGTGTCTGCGCCGAGGCGCACGCCTATCTCGCGCACGGCGGACCGGCCAACCTGGGCGAGCTGCACGCCTTCCTGTCCGACACCGTGCTGCTGACCGGGCACGGTTTCGCCGCCCCCGAGCCCACCCCCTCATGGGGACCGCTGCCGCGCACCGCCGCCGCGACCGACGGCCCCGTCATCGGCGTCCTGTACTACCGCGCGCACCACGTGGCCGGGAACACCGCCTTCGTCGAGACGCTCTGCCAGGCCGTCGAGGCCTCAGGCGGGCGGGCGCTGCCGGTGTTCTGCTCCTCGCTGCGGACGGCCGAGCCCGAGCTGCTGGAGGTGCTGCGCCAGGCCGACGCCCTGGTGGTGACCGTCCTGGCCGCCGGAGGGTCCAAGCCCGCCTCGGCCGGAGCCGGGGGCGACGACGCCGCCTGGGACGTGGGCGCGCTCGCCGGGCTCGACGTGCCGATCCTGCAAGGCCTGTGCCTGACGACCAGCCGCGAGGCGTGGGAGGCCAACGACGACGGCCTGTCCCCGCTGGACGCCGCCTCGCAGGTGGCCATCCCCGAGTTCGACGGGCGCATCATCACCGTGCCCTTCTCCTTCAAGGAGATCGACGAGGACGGGCTGACCGTCTACGTGGCCGACGAGGAGCGCGCCGCCAGGGTCGCGGGCATCGCCGTACGGCACGGGCTGCTGCGGCACGTGGCTCCCGGCGACAAGCGGATCGCGGTGATGCTGTCGGCCTACCCGACCAAGCACTCCAGGATCGGCAACGCGGTCGGGCTGGACACCCCGGCCAGTGTGGTCAAGCTGCTGGCCGTGCTCCAGCAGGAGGGCTACGACCTGGGCGAGGGCTTCCCCGGCGTGGCGGACGCCGACGGCGACGCGCTGATCCACGCGCTGATCGCGGCGGGCGGCCAGGACGCCGACTGGCTGACCGAGGAGCAGCTCGCGGGCAATCCCGTGCGCATCCCCGGCGCCCGCTACGCCGAGTACTTCGGCACGCTGCCCGCCGCGCTGCGCGAAGGCGTCGAGGAGCACTGGGGCCCCGCGCCCGGCGAGCTGTTCACGCACGAGGGCGACATCGTGCTCGCGGCGCTGCGCGCGGGCAACGTCGTGGTCATGGTGCAGCCGCCGCGCGGTTTCGGCGAGAACCCGATCGCCATCTACCACGACCCGGACCTGCCGCCCAGCCATCACTACCTGGCCGCCTACCGCTGGCTGGCCGACGACTTCGGCGCGCACGCCGTCGTGCACGTCGGCAAGCACGGCAACCTGGAGTGGCTGCCGGGCAAGTCGGCGGGCCTGTCGGCCGCCTGCGGGCCGGACGCCGCGCTCGGGGACGTGCCGCTGATCTACCCCTTCCTGGTCAACGACCCCGGCGAGGGCACCCAGGCCAAGCGCAGGGCGCACGCGGTGCTCGTCGACCACATGGTGCCGCCGATGGCCCGCGCCGAGACCTACGGCGACATCGCCCGCCTGGAGCAGCTGCTGGACGAGCACGCCTCGATCGCGGCGATGGACCCGGCCAAGCTGCCCGCGATCAGGGCGCAGATCTGGACGCTCATCCAGGCGGCCAAGCTCGACCACGACCTCGGGCTGGCCGACCGGCCGCACGACACCGAGTTCGACGACTTCCTGCTGCACGTCGACGGCTGGCTGTGCGAGGTGAAGGACGCCCAGATCCGCGACGGCCTGCACGTGCTGGGCGCGGCCCCGCAGGGCGCCACTCGGGTCGACCTGGTGCTGGCGATGCTGCGGGCCAGGCAGATGTGGGCCGGTCAGGAGTCGCTGCCCGGACTGCGCGAGGCGCTCGGCCTGGCCGAGGACGGCTCGGCCGGGCGGGTGAGCGTCGACGAGGCCGAGGCGAAGGCCCGTGCGCTCGTCCAGGCCATGGAGGACTCCGGCTGGTCGAAGGCCGCCTCCGGCGAGGTCACCGCGCGGGTGCTCGGCGGGCCCGACGCGCTGGTGACGAGCATCCTGGAGTTCGCCTCGGCCGAGGTCGTGCCCAGGCTGGCCCGCACGACCGACGAGCTCACCCATCTGACCCACGCGCTGGCCGGAGGCTACGTGCCCGCCGGGCCGAGCGGCTCGCCGCTGCGCGGGCTGATCAACGTGCTGCCGACCGGCCGCAACTTCTACTCCGTCGACCCGAGGGCCGTGCCCAGCCGCCTGGCGTGGGAGACCGGCCAGGCGATGGCCGACTCGCTGCTGGCACGCTACCGGGCCGACCACGGCGCCTGGCCGCGTTCGGTCGGCCTGTCGGTCTGGGGCACCAGCGCCATGCGCACGGCCGGTGACGACGTGGCCGAGGTGCTCGCCCTGCTGGGCGTGCGCCCGGTGTGGGACGAGGCCTCGCGGCGCGTCACCACCCTGGAGCCGATCCCACTGGCCGAGCTCGACCGCCCGCGCGTGGACGTCACGGTCCGGATCAGCGGCTTCTTCCGCGACGCCTTCCCGCACGTGGTGGCCATGCTCGACGACGCCGTACGGCTGGCGGCCGGCCTCGAGGAGAGCGACGAGGACAACTACGTCAGGGCGCACACCCGCCAGTCGCTGGCCGAGCACGGCGACGAACGCCGGGCCACCCTGCGCGTGTTCGGCTCACGGCCGGGCGCGTACGGGGCCGGGCTGCTGCCGCTCATCGACAGCCGCAACTGGCGCGACGACGCCGACCTGGCCGAGGTCTACGCCGTGTGGGGCGGCTACGCCTACGGCCGCGACCTGGACGGCGTCGAGGCGCGCGCCGACATGGAGAGCACGTACCGGCGCATCGCCGTAGCCGCCAAGAACGTCGACACGCGCGAGCACGACATCGCCGACTCCGACGACTACTTCCAGTACCACGGCGGCATGGTCGCCACCGTGCGGGCGCTGACCGGCAAGGCGCCCGCCGCCTACATCGGCGACAGCACGCGCCCCGACGCGGTGCGCACCAGGACGCTGTCGGAGGAGACCTCGCGCATCTTCAGGGCGCGCGTCGTCAATCCGAACTGGCTGGCCGCCATGCGCCGCCACGGCTACAAGGGCGCGTTCGAGCTGGCCGCGACCGTCGACTACCTGTTCGGCTACGACGCCACGACCGGCGTGGTGGCCGACTGGATGTACGACAAGCTGGCCGCCACCTACGTCATGGACCCGGAGAACAGGGAGTTCATGGCCAGGTCCAACCCGTGGGCGCTGCACGGGATCGCCGAACGCCTGCTGGAGGCGGCGAGCCGGGGCATGTGGGAGCACCCCGACCCCGACCTGCTGCAAGGGCTGCAGGAGGTCTACCTCAAGACCGAGGGCGACCTGGAGGAGGGCACCGCGTAGGCGGCATCGGTCAGGCGGGCGGCCAGATGCGGGCTGCCCGCCCAGTGCAGGTGCAGGTAGGAGGCCGTCAGCATGGCGTCGCCGTACCCGTCGCCGCCGCCCTCCCAGGAGTAGAGGCCGCCCGGCGGGTGTACGGCCGTGCGGTGGAACTCGTGGCCGCGCACGCGTTCGCCCGTGCGGGTGAGCAGGCTCGGCGCCGTGGCCGTGGCGTCGCGGTAGCCGAGGGTGAGCCTGGGCGTCATCGCCGCATCGGCCGGGATACGGCCGCACATCGGCAGGCCGTCGAGCGAGCGGCACAGGTAGAGGAGTCCGGCGCACTCGGCGGCGATCGGCCCGGGAAACGCGGCGATCTCGCGCTTGAGCGGCTCGTTGGCGGCCAGTTCGGGCGCGTACAGCTCGGGGAAGCCGCCGCCGACGACGATCGCGGCGGCGCCTTCGGGCAGGCGCTCGCGCAGGGGGTCGAAGACGGCGATGTCGGCGCCCGACGCCCGCAGCAGCTCACGCTGCTCGGTGTAGCCGAAGGTGAACGCGGCTCCCCCTGCCATCGCGACCACAGGACGGCTCCGGCGGGACCCGCCCGGCGCTCGCACGCCGTCGAGCGCGCCCTGCGCCGACCACGGCGTCGTGTGCAGGCGTGGGGCCGAGTTCGCCAGCCGTACCAGGGCGTCGAGGTCGCACGACCTGGCCACCAGCTCGCCGAGCCTGGCCACGGCCTCGACGGCCTCGGCGCTGCGCTCGGCGGCGGGGATGAGGCCGAGGTGGCGCGACGGCGTCTCGACGCTCTCCTGCCTGCCGATCGCGCCCAGCACCGGCACACCGCGCTCGGCCAGGGCCGCCCGGCACAGCTGCTCGTGCCTGGCCGAACCGAGCCGGTTCAGCACCACGCCGCCGAAGCGCAACGCCGGGTCGAACGAGGCGAATCCGTGCACCAGGGCGGCCACCGACCGGCTCTGCCTGGCCGCGTCGACCACCAGCACGACCGGTGCGTCCAGCAGCCTGGCGACGTGAGCGGTCGAGGCGGTCTCGCCGGAGCCGACGCCGTCGAACAGGCCCATCACGCCCTCGACCACGGCGATGTCGGCCCCGGCCGCGCCGTGCGCGAACAGGGGGGCCACCCGGTCCTCGCCGACCAGGTACGGGTCCAGGTTGCGGCCGGGGCGGCCAGCGGCCAGCGCGTGGTAGCCGGGGTCGATGTAGTCGGGGCCCACCTTGTGCGGGGAGACCCGCAGGCCGCGCGAGCGCAGCGCCGCCATCAGACCGGTGGCCACCGTCGTCTTGCCGCTGCCCGACGAAGGAGCCGCGATCACCAGCCGTGCTACCACTCGATGCCCTTCTGTCCCTTCTGCCCGGCGTCCATGGGGTGCTTGACCTTGCCCATCTCCGTCACCAGGTCGGCCAGCTCCAGCAGCCTCGCGGGCGCGTCCCTGCCGGTGATCACCACATGCTGGCCGCCCGGCCTGGCCTTCAGCGTGTCCAGGACGTCGTCGAGGTCGATCCAGCCCCACTTGAGCGGGTAGGTGAACTCATCCAGCACATAGAAGCGGTAGCGCTCGGCCGCCAGGTCGCGCTTGATCTGCTCCCAGCCTTCGCGGGCCTGCTCGGCGTGGTCGTCGCCGGTGCCGGGCCGCTGGATCCACGACCAGCCTTCGCCCATCTTGTGCCAGGTCACCTCGCCGCCCTCGCCGCTGGCGCCGAGCACGGTCAGCGCGCGTTCCTCGCCGATGCGCCATTTGGCCGACTTCACGAACTGGAACACGCCGATCGGCCAGCCCTGGTTCCAGGCCCGCAACGCCATGCCGAACGCCGCGGTCGACTTGCCCTTGCCGGTGCCCGTGTGCACCATGAGCAGCGGTCTGGTCCTGCGCTGGCGGGTGGTGAGCCCGTCGTCCGGCACACTGTCCGGCTTTCCCTGCGGCATGCTCAGCCCGCCTTCCTGTGATCGTGTGCCGTGCTCGCCCTGACCAGGTCGCCGAGCCCGGCGAGGGAGTCCAGGCGTACGTTCCGCGCGCCCATGACCGCCGCCAGGCGTTCGGCCAGGCCGAGCCGTACCATGCCGTCCTCGCAGTCGACGACGATGCAGGCCAGGCCGGTGAACAGGGCCGCAGCCCTCGCCACGTCGCCGCCGGAGGTGGCGCGGCCGTCGGTGACGACGACCACGAGCGGGCGCCTGGCCGGGTCGCGCAGCCGTTCGACGCGCAGCACCTCGGCCGCCCTGGTCAGCCCGGCGGCCAGCGGTGTGCGCCCGCCGGTCGGCAGCTCGCGCAGCCTGGCGGCTCCCGCCTCGACCGACGAGGTCGGCGGCAGGGCCACGACGGCTCCCGCACCCCTGAACGTCACCAGGCCGATCTTGTCCCGGCGCTGGTAGGCGTCCAGGAGCAGGCTGAGCACGGCCGTCTTGACCGCGGTCATGCGCTTGCGCGCCGCCATGGAACCGCTGGCGTCCACGACGAACAGCACGAGGTTGCCCTCCCTGCCCTCGCGCACCGCCTCACGCAGGTCACCGCCGTGGATCAGCAGGCCGGGCCCCTTGCGGCCGCGCTCCCGCTGGTACGGCGCCGCCGCGCCCAGCGTCGCCGCCAGGTGCAGGTCGCGCAGCCTGCCGCGCGGCATCCGCGAGCCGGTCGTACGGCCGTGCGGGGTGCGGGCGCGCGACCGCCTGCCGGACGCGCCCTCGCCCAGGCCGGGGACCTTGAGCAGGGGGACGCGGTAGGGCTTGTCGGGGGCGGCGACGGCGAGGGGGACGAGGGCCGCGGTGGGGTCGTCGCCCGGGGGCGCCTGGGAGTCGTCCGGAGGGGAGCCGTCCTGCTGGGCGGACGGGGGTGGAGGGGCGTTCCGGCCGGCTTCGGCGTCGGAGGAGGGGGCGTCGGTGTCGGAGGCTTCGGGGGCATCGGGGGCGCGGTCCTCGGCAGGCCCGTCCTCAGGCCCCGCGTCCGGATCACCCGGGTCGTCCGGGGTGTCGTCGGGGTCGTCCTCGTCGGTCTGGGCGAGGAGTTCCTCCAGCTTGGCCTCGTCAAGGCCGGGGGCGTCGAACGGGTCGCGGCGGCGGCGGTGCGGCAGGGCCAGCCTTGCCGCCTGCCGTACGTCCTCGGTGGTGACCTTGGCGCGGCCCGACCATGCGGCGTGCGCGACGGCGGCGTTGGCGGTGACCAGGTCGGCGCGCAGGCCGTCGACCTCGAAGGCGGCGCACACGGTGGCGATCTGGCGCAGCCGCGCGTCGGGCAGGACGACGGCGGCCACCCTGGCCCTGGCCGAGGCGATGCTGGCGGCCAGCGCCGCCTCCTGCTCGCGCCAGCGCGCGGCGAACGCCCCGGGATCGGCGTCGAAGGCCAGGCGGCGGCGCACGACCTCGGCGCGTTCCACCGGATCGCGTGAGGCGCGTACCTCGACGGTGAGGCCGAAGCGGTCGAGCAGCTGCGGGCGCAGCTCGCCCTCCTCCGGGTTCATGGTGCCCACCAGCAGGAACCTGGCGGCGTGCCGCACCGACACGGCCTCGCGCTCCACATAGTTGGTGCCGAGCGCGGCGGCGTCGAGCAGCAGGTCGACCAGGTGGTCGTGCAGCAGGTTCACCTCGTCGACATAGAGCACGCCCCGATGGGCCGCGGCCAGCAGGCCGGGCTCGAACGCCTTCACGCCCTCGGTCAGCGCCCGCTCCAGGTCGAGCGAGCCGACCAGCCTGTCCTCGGCCGCGCCCACCGGCAGCTCCACCAGCGCGGCGGCCCTGACCTGCGATCCCGCGCCCTTCTCGTGCGGCCCGTCGGGGCAGGAGGCGTCGGGCGCGGCGGGGTCGCAGCCGAACCGGCAGCCCGATACCACCTCCACCGGCGGCAGCTGGGCGGCCAGCGCCCTGACGATCGTGGACTTGGCGGTGCCCTTCTCGCCTCGCACCAGGACGCCGCCCACGCGTGGCGAGACGGCGTTCAGCACCAGTGCGAGCTTGAGGTCCGCCAGGCCGACGACGGCGCTGAACGGATAGGCAGGGATCACGAAGGGACCTTCCTGTTGACGTAGGCGATCCGCCAGCCGTTCCCGGCGGCGGTCAGCTCGGTGAAGGACAGGGGGGCGAGGTCGAAGCGCAGGCCCGCGGACGACGGCAGCCCGAGCGCGTGACACAGCCCGGCGCGGATCAGCCCCGCGTCGCCGATCAGCACGACGCTCTCCCCCAGCCTGGCGTGCGAGGCGGCCCCGAACACCGCCAGCCTGGCCGCCACCCGGTCGACCATGGCGTCGAGGCTCTCCCCGCCGTGCGGCGCCGACCCGGCATCGGCCAGCCACCCGGCCAGCGCCTGCGGCTCCTCCACGGCGACCGCCGCGTACGGCAGGCCGCTCCAGCGCCCGTGGTCGGCCTCGGCCAGCACGTCCTCGGCGACCGGCGTCAGGCCGAGCGCCCGGCCGGTCGCCATGGCGGAGGGATGCGGCGCGCATCTGCACACCACCGCCCCCCGCGCCCAGCGCGCGACGGCGTCGCGCAACTGCGTGGCCTTGGCCAGCGCCGCCGGGTCCGGCCGATCGGCCGGATCGAGCGACCCGGGGGCGGTTCGGCCCTCCAGAGGAGGGCCGGGCTCCCGGCTCGCGGTCCGTGCGCCTGCCCCTGCCCCGCCCGGCAAAGCGGCGGGCCGGGGGCCGTGGGCGTCCAGGACGGGGGTGCCGGGGAAGCGGGCTTCGCGCATGCCCGGGGTCATGGCCTGCCTGACGAACAGCAGGCGACGACCTGCGGGCATGCCGCTCAGCCCGGTGAGGTCGCCGGGACGGCGCGCAGGTCGCGGGTGCGGGCGGCGCGGTCGCCGACATAGCCGAACAGCACGCCGAACGCCGTCCAGAACACCAGCTGCGTCCCGAGCGAGGCCAGCCTGAACTCCCAGAGCAGCGAGGCGGGGAAGCCTTCGGCGACCTCGTCGATCTTCGGCAGCAGCAGCCACGCGGCCACGACCGGCACCAGGAAGGCCAGGACCGCACCGCCCCACTTGGCCCACGGCCCGCTGCCCGGCGACACCCTGCGCGCGGTGGCGACCGCGACGGCGGTGGCGGCGAGGCCGACCAGCACCATGACCACGTACAGCAGGGTCCTGCTGTTGATGGTCTCGGGATCCCCCACCGCCGGAGGGTTGGCCGGATATTTCAGGAACGGTACAACGATGACGGCGACGAAAGCCGTGGCCGAGGCCACGACGGCCAGGGCGGCGTCCGAGCGGGGACCGACCCGGCCGCGCAGCCCGGCGAACACGAGGGCGAACACGCCGCCGACCGCGACGCCGTACAGGCCGAGTGCGAGGAAGAGGCCGGCCTTCTGCATGGGTCTGGTGACCTCGGCCTCCTCGTGCGAGTGGCCGTCGGCGGGCTCGGGCTCGGCCGCGGGGGGCGCGGCGGCCGCCGCAGCCTCCTCGATGGCGATGGCCGCGTCGACGCGCGGCTCCCCGAGCGTGAAGGCGAAGGCAGCGGCGATCAGTCCGGCGACCAGCCCCACGAGCAGGCCCCGGACGAGCAGGGTGCGTACCACGACGTCCCCTAGTGGCAGGGCACGCCGAGCAGGTGACGCCCGTCGTGCATGAGTTCGTGGAGGAACGTACCCGTCTGCGAGATGGCGCCGTTGTCCATCAGCACCAGATACGCCAGCAGCAGGAACACCGGCACGGCCAGCAGCCAAGGGCGCAGGCTGGGCAAGGGCACGGTCGTCGGACCGGTCAGGTCACTCATCAGGCCTCCTTAGGGATCACGCGTCCCAATGCATGAGGACGCGGCGGCCAAGAGACCTGGCTCCCGGGCTCAAGGCCCGGATACAGTGGCGCGACCGCACCGGCATCTCACCGGATTTCCCATCGGCCACCGCGAAATCATCCGGAACGTATCGTTTTCCATCACGCCCGTCAACAACGTCGCCTAGGGTAGGAAGGCTGTTCATGCTCACCGTCGACGACGTACGCCGACTGGCCGTCACCCTCCCCCGGACCACCGAACACCTGATCAGGGACAGGGTGAAGTTCAGGGTCGGCTCGATCGTCTACGTCGCCTTCTCCCGCGACGAGACCCTCATGGGCTTCGGCTTCCCCAAGGAGGAGCGCGCGGCCCTGGTCGCCGCCGAGCCGGAGAAGTTCCTGCTTCCGCCCGAGTCGAGCATGCGCTACCAGTGGGTGATGGCCAGGATGTCGGCCCTGGGCGCCGACGAGATGCGCGAGCTGGTCGTGGACGCCTGGCGCATGTGCGTCCCGAAGAAGCTCCGCGTCCTCGTCGACGACCGCGGCCACCCGGTGCCCTGAGCGGTCAGTCCGGCTCGTGGCGCACCGGCGCGAAGCTCTGCCGTACGGCGGCGCGCACGTCGGGCACGGCGCCTGCCGCCCGCGCCTGGACCAGGGCGTTGCCGAGCGCGGTGGCCTCGGCCGGACCCGCGAGGACCGGCAGGCCGCACGCGCGTGCGGTCAGGCGGCACAGCAGGGCGTTGCGCGAGCCGCCGCCGACCAGGTGCACGACCTCCACAGGGCGGCCCGACAGCCTGACCGCGTCCTCGATCGCACGGCGGTGCCCCTCGGCCAGCGAGTCCAGCACGCACCGCACGGTCTCGGCCCGGGTCGCGGGCGGACGCAGGCCCGCGCGCACGCAGGCGTCGGCGATCCTGGCCGGCATGTCGCCCGGCGGCTGGAAGGCCGGGTCCGAGACGTCCACGACCGGCCCGCCCCGCACCTCGGCCGCCCCGGCCAGCAGGCCGTCCAGGTCGGCCGTGCCCCAGGTACGCAGGCACTCCTGCAGCAGCCACAGGCCCGTGACGTTGCGCAGGAACCTGACCGTGCCGTCGAGGCCCGCCTCGTTGGTGAACCCGGCGGCCCCGGCCTCGGCCGTCGTCACGGGCGCGTCCAGCTCGAGCCCGGCCAGCGACCAGGTGCCGCACGAGATGTAGGCGAAGGCGGGCCCGGCGGCGGGCACCGCGGCCACGGCCGAGGCCGTGTCGTGCGAGGCGACGGCGAGCACCGGCGTGCCGTCGCCGGTGACGCCCAGCCGCTCGCCCGGCGCGGCGATCGGCGGGAACAGGGACGCGTCGATGCCGAGCTCGCCCATCAGCGCGGTGTCCCACGCCTGGGTACGCGGGTCGAGGAGCTGGGTGGTCGAGGCGTTGGTCAGCTCGGCGCCGATCCGGCCCGTCAGCCAGTACACGATCAGGTCGGGCACCAGCAGCAGCGTCCTGGCCGCCGCGAGTTGCGCCGACCCGGCGGCCGAGCGCAACTGGTTGACGGTGTTGAACGGCTGCCACGCGATGCCCGTGCGCTCCCACAGTCCCGGGTCGCCGACCGATGAGGTACGGCCGTCGCGGTAGTGCACGGGGTTGCCGAGCAGCCGCCCGTCGGCGTCGAGCAGCCCGTAGTCGACCGCCCAGCCGTCCACGCCGATCCCGTCGACCGGCCCGGCCGCGCGCAGCCCTTCGAGCACGCCGCGGTGCAGGCGCAGGACGTCCCAGTGCAGGACGCCGCCCGCCCGCACCGGCACGTTCGCGAACCTGTGCGCCTCGCGCAGCCGCACGTCCGCGCCGCCGGGCCCGATCTCGGCCACCACGACCCGCCCGCTGGAGGCGCCGAGGTCGACGGCGGCCCACCGCGTGTGCGTGGGTCGTGTGCTCATCGGTCGTGTGTTCATCGCAGGAACGCCGCGGCGACGCCCGCGTCGACGGGCACCAGCAGCCCGGTCGTGCGGGTGAGCGTGGTCAGCGCGAACACGGCGTCGGCGACGTGCTCGGGCAGCACCTCGCGCTTGAGCAGCGTGCGCCCGGCGTAGAAGACGCCCAGGTCGGCCTCGGCCACGCCGTACACGGCGGCGCGCTTGGCGCCCCAGCCTCCGGCGAAGATGCCGGAGCCGCGGACGACGCCGTCGGGGTTGACGCCGTTGACGCGGATGCCGAACCCGCCGAGCTCGGCCGCCAGCAGCCGTACCTGGTGCGCCTGGTCGGCCTTGGCCGCGCCGTAGGCGACGTTGTCGGGCCCGGCGAACACGGCGTTCTTCGAGGCGATGTAGACGATGTCGCCGCCGAGCCCCTGCTCGACCATGACCCGGGCGCTCTCCCTCGACACCAGGAAGGAGCCGCGTGCCATCACGTCGTGCTGCAGGTCCCAGTCGGCCACCGTGGTGTCGAGCAGCGGTCGCGACAACGACAGCCCGGCATTGTTGACGACCAGGTCGAGCCCGCCGAAGGCGAGCACCGCCTGCCGTACGGCCGAGCGGACCTGCTCCTCGGAGGTGACGTCCACCTCGACGGCGACGGCCACGTCGGGCGAGCCGATCGAGGCGGCGACCTCGCGGGCGGCGGCCGGGTCGCGGTCGGCGACGACCACGCACGCGCCCTCGGCCGCCAGGCGGCGCGCGGTCGCGGCGCCGATGCCGGAGCCACCGCCCGTGACCAGGGCGATCCTGGCGGCCAGCGGCTTGGGCGCGGGCATCCGGCGCAGCTTGGCCTCCTCCAGCTCCCAGTACTCGATGCGGAACTTCTCCGCCTCCGGGATCGGCGCGTAGGTGGAGACGGACTCGGCGCCGCGCATCACCTGGACGGCGTTGAGGTAGAACTCGCCCGCCACCCTGGCGGTCTGCTTGTCCCTGCCGAAGGAGAGCATGCCGACGCCGGGCAGCAGCACGATGGCGGGATCGGCGCCACGCATCGGCGGCGAGCCGGGCGTGGCGTGCCTGGCGTAGTAGGCGGCGTAGGCGGCGCGGTAGTCGGCGTGCAGCTCCCGCAGCCTGGCCTCGACCTCGGCGAGCGGCGCGTCGCCCGGCAGGTCGAGCACCATCGGCGCGACCTTGGTGCGCAGGAAGTGGTCGGGGCAGGAGGTGCCGAGCGCGGCCAGGCGCGGGTGTTCGGCGCGTGCCACGAAGTCGAGCACCTCGGGCGAGTCGGTGAAGTGCCCCACGACCGGCAGGTCACTGGCGGCCAGCCCGCGCACCAGCGGCAGCAGGTCGGCCGCGCGCTCGCGTCTGGCCTGCGGGTCCAGCGTCCGGTGGATCACCTCGCCGAAGGGGTCGGGACGGCCGTGCTCGGCGAGGTACGACTCGGCGGTGCGGATGATCTCCAGGGATCTGGCCTGGCACTCCTGCGACGTCGCGCCCCACGCGGTGATGCCGTGGCCGCCGAGCACGACGCCGATGGCCTCGGGGTGCTCGCGTTCGACGGCGGCGATGTCGAGGCCGAGCTGGAAGCCGGGCCGCCGCCAGGGCACCCAGACGACCCGGTCGCCGAAGATCCGCCGGGTGAGCTCGGGCCCGTCGGCGGCCGTGGCGATCGCGATGCCCGCGTCCGGGTGCAGGTGGTCGACATGTGCGGCGGCGAGCAGGCCGTGCATGGCGGTGTCGATGGAGGGCGCGGCGCCGCCCCGCCCGTACAGGCAGTGCTCGAACGCGGCCACCATCTCGTCCTCGCGCTCCACACCCGGGTAGCGCCCGGCGAGCGCCCGCAGGCGCTCCAGCCTGAGTACGGCCAGGCCGTCCGGTGTGAGGGTGCCGAGGTCGCCGCCCGAGCCCTTGACCCACAGCAGGTCGACGGGCTCGGCGGTGACCGGGTCGAGCTCGCGGCCCTTGGCCGAGGTGTTGCCGCCCGCGTAGTTGGTGTTGCGCGGGTCGGCGCCCAGCGCGTTGGAGCGGGCGACCAGGTCGCCGACGGGCGTGTGTCCGGTGCTCACGCGCCCCACCCCGCCTGCACGCCGCCGACCCGCTCGGCCACGATCCGCTCGGCGTGTCCCGATCTGGCGTAGGCGGCCATGGGGTCGGGGTCGAGCCCCTGTTCCCGGCGCACCTCGGCCAGCAGCGGGCGCACATCGGTGGCGAAGGCGTCCATGAAGACGGCGTTGGCGCCGAGCACGTCGCCCGCGCGCTGCGCCTCGGCCAGGGCGGCCCGGTCCAGCAGCAGGGCCTTGGCCGTGGCCTCCTGGACGTTCATGACCGAGCGGATCTGGCCGGGGATCCTGGGCTCGATGTTGTGGCACTGGTCGAGCATGAACGCGACGTTCCCGTCGTAGCCGCCGCCCGCGACGACCTCGGTCATGATCCGGTAGAGCTGGAAGGGATCGGCGGCCCCCGCCATCAGGTCGTCGTCGGCGTAGAAGCGGGAGTTGAGGTCGAACCCGCCGAGCTTGCCCGCCCGCAGCAGGAACGCGACCAGGAACTCGATGTTAACGCCCGGCGCGTGGTGGCCGGTGTCGACGACGACCTCGGCCTTGTCGCCGAGCGTGAGGCAGTGCGCGTAGGCGGTGCCCCAGTCGGGCACGTCGGTGGTGTAGAAGGCGGGCTCGAAGAGCTTGTACTCCAGCAGCATCCGCTGCCCTTCGCCGAGCCGCGCGTAGACCTGCCCGAGCGCCTCGGCCAGCCGGTCCTGCCTGGCCCTGACGTCGTCCTGGCCCGGGTAGTTGGTGCCGTCGGCGAACCACAGCTTGAGTACGGCCGACCCGGTCTCGTCCATGACGTCGATGCAGTGCAGCAGGTGCTCCAGCGCCTTGCGCCTGATCACCGGGTCGGGGTTGGCGACGCTGCCGAGCCGGTAGTCGTCGTCCTGGAAGAGGTTGGCGTTGATCGCGCCGATGCCGAGACCGAGGTCGCGGGCGTGCTCGGCCAGGCGGGCGTAGGAGTCGGTGCGGTCCCAGGGGATGTGCAGGGCCACGGTGGGCGCGACGCCGGTGAAGCGGTGCACCTGGGCGGCGTCGGCGATCTTCTCGAAGGGGTCGCGGGGCGCGCCCTGCTGGGCGAACACCTTGAAGCGGGTGCCCGAGTTGCCGAACGCCCACGAGGGCGTCTCGATGTGCTGGCGGCGGAGCAGGTCCTTGACCGTGGGAGGGATGCGCTGCACGCGGCTTCCCTTTCAGCTAGTAAAACGTTTTAATCGACGCCATGGACGGTAGAGGCCCGCCTTCACGGCTGTCAACGGCGCGTTCACGGCTGTCGACGGGGCCGCCCGTCGCTCAGGGCGTGGTGATCCGGTACAGCTCGCCCGCCAGCTTCGTCGTGCGCCTGACCGACTCGCGCCAGGTCGCCCCCACCGGCTGCGCGGTCAGCAGGGCCAGCACGTAGCGCTCGTCCTTGCCGACCAGACCGGTCGTGTGCAGCACCGGCCGCCCCAGATCGGGTACGGCACGCGCCCGCGCGTGCCCGGCGGGCGCGGCCCGCAGCCAGGACGCCGACACTCGCGAGCACGCCACCGGCGGCACCGTGCCGAACCCGGACCAGCCCTGCTTGACCGCCCACGGCTTCGGCACGGCGTCCGGGATGCCGAACGTCTGGTCGAAGCCGTCGGTGCCGCACGGCGTCGACCGGCGCAGATGGCCGAGCACGGTGTCGCGCACCCTCGGCTCGGCCTGTCTGAGCAGGTAGAGATAGGTCCTGGTCACGTCATAGGCGCTCAGCGAGACATAGCCCCAGAAGCCGGGCTTGGTGGCGGGCGGCGGCGCGGTGTCGGCCAGGCCGAGCTTCCTCGCCATGCGTTCGACGATCGCGCCCTGGCCGCCGAGTGTCCACAGGCGGGTGGCCGCGCCGTCGTCGCTCGATCGCAGCATGAGCTTGAGCAGGCCCTGCTCGCGTGCGGGCACCCGCTGGTGCCGTTCCAGGTAGTCGACGGCGATCATGATCTTGACGACCGAGGCCGAGCGGAAGCGCCGGTGCGCCTCGCGGTGCGCCACGATCCGGCCCGCCTGGCGGTCGTAGAGCACGTAGCCCGCCGTCGTGCCCTTGGGGACGACCGGCGTCCGCACCGGTTTCACCGCCGCGCCGCCCGGCGCCGCTGAAGCCGTACTCCGAGCAGGGGCGGGAGCGGCGCGCGCGACGGGAACCGTCGCGCAACCGGCCAGGAGGGGGAGGACCGCGAGGGCGGCCCACGGGGAACGGCGCATCGCCCATGCCTACCAGACACCGCCGCGCCCCGCCGAACGCGAGCCCGGCTCCACGGTCACTCCCCCGGCCCGGAATGCCCACATCGCAGCAAAATCAGCGCTTGCCACCGGGGAATCAGCGGCCGATCGGCGAGGTTGCGAGTGAACCTAAGGGTGTTGACCGACGTAGGAGACGATATGAGCCAGGCCGACATCGGCGTCACCGGACTCGCGACCATGGGCCGCAACCTCGCCCGCAACCTCGCCAGGCACGGCTACACCGTCGCGGTGCACAACCGCTCGGCGGCCAGGACCGACGCGCTCGTCGAGGAGTTCGGCGACGAGGGCGCCTTCGTGCCGTCGGGCGACATGGCGGCGTTCGTCGCCTCGCTCAAGCGACCGCGCAGGGCCATCGTCATGGTGAAGGCCGGGCCCGCGACCGACGCGGTCGTGCAGGAGCTCGCCGCGCTCATGGAGCCGGGCGACATGATCGTCGACGGCGGCAACGCGCACTTCGCCGACACCCGCCGCCGCGAGGCCGAGCTGCGTGAGCGTGGCCTGCACTTCGTCGGCGCCGGGATCTCGGGCGGCGAGGAGGGCGCGCTGCTCGGCCCCAGCATCATGCCGGGCGGCTCCCCCGAGTCCTACGAGGCGCTCGGCCCGATCCTGGCCGACATCGCCGCCAAGGTGGACGGCGTGCCGACCAGCGCCTACGTCGGGCCGGACGGCGCCGGGCACTTCGTGAAAATGGTGCACAACGGCATCGAGTACGCCGACATGCAGCTCATCGCCGAGTCCTACGACCTGCTGCGCCAGGCGCTCGGCGCGACACCGGCCGAGCTGGCCGGGGTGTTCAGGCAGTGGAACGAGGGCGAGCTGGAGTCGTACCTGATCGAGATCACCGCCGAGGTGCTCGACCAGGTCGACGCCGAGACCGGCAGGCCGCTCGTCGACGTGATCGTCGACCAGGCCGAGCAGAAGGGCACCGGCCGCTGGACCGTGCAGAGCGCGCTCGACCTGGGCGTGCCGGTGACCGGGATCGCCGAGGCGGTGTTCGCCCGTGCGCTGTCCGGCCATCCCGAGCAGCGGGCCGCGGCCAAGGACCTGGCGGGCCCCGCCGTGCACGCGGTCGCGGGCGAGGACCTCGTCGAGGACGTGCGCAGGGCGCTCTACGCCTCGAAGATCGTCGCCTATGCCCAGGGGTTCGACCAGATCGCGGCGGCGTCCAAGGAGTACGGCTGGGACGTCGACCTCGGCTCGATGGCGACGATCTGGCGGGCCGGTTGCATCATCAGGGCCAGGTTCCTCGAACGCATCAGGGCCGCCTACGCCGCCGACCCCGGCCTGCCCACCCTGCTGGCCGACCAGGGATTCGCCGACGCGCTCGCCGTCGCCCAGGAAGCGTGGCGGCGCGTGGTGAGCACGGCGGTGTCGATCGGCGTGCCGACGCCGGGGTTCTCGTCGGCGCTCGCCTACTACGACGCGCTGCGCCGCGACCGGCTGCCCGCCGCCCTGGTGCAGGGGCTGCGCGACTACTTCGGCGCCCACACCTACCACCGCGTCGACCGGCCCGGCGCCTACCACACCGACTGGTCGGGCGACCGGAGCGAGCACCGCACCGACTGACCCTTCTGGCGCTATGCGGAGGGCACCACGATCACCGGGCACGGGCTGCGGTGCAGCAGGGCCTGGCAGGCGGGGCCCAGGGTGAGGTCGGGCAGGTCGCCCGGCTGACGGTCGGGCAGGATCAGCACGTCGGCGTGCCCGGCGGCCTCGGCGAGCACGTCGACGGGGTCGCCGGAGACGACCAGGGTCTCCACCTCGACGCTCGGGTACTTCTCCTCCCACAGCGCCACGATCCGGTGGAAGCTCCTGGCCTGAGCCCTGATGTCGCCCGTGTCCGCCGGGCACAGGCAGATCGCCCTGAGCACGGCGCCGCGCAGCGACGCCTCCTCGAACGCCACCGCCAGCTCACCCGTCCAGCGGGACTCGGCGTCGGTGCCGACCACGACCGGCCGCCTGCCCGTCCCCCTGGCCGTCGCGCCGCCCGCGGGCCGTACGACGGCGACGGGGCGGCGGGCGTGCGAGCACACCTGGGTCGCCGTCGCGCCCAGGCCGAGCTCGGCGAAGCCGCCGTCGCCCCGCGCGCCCAGCACGACGAGCTCGGCGCCCACCGCCTCGCCCAGCAGGATGGCCGAGGCCGAACCGGCGCTCAGCGCCGCCCTGATCTCCAGGCGCGGTGACATACCGCGCGCCTGGGCCAGGCCCCGGTCCAGGACGTGCTTGCCCATGCGCCTGACGCTCTCCACCGTCGCGGGCGAGGCGGGCCGCAGCGGGTAGGGCACCTGCCAGGCGTGACACACCACCAGCGGCGCGTAACGCATCCTGGCCTCGTGCACCGCCCATCGCAGTGCCTGTGCGCTCTCCGGCGACCCGTCGTATCCTGCGACAACGGGCCGCGCGGCGTCGGTGACGCGCATCCCGCTCTCCCTTCGTCCTGCCTTCGACGCTCCTCCCGGCGACGGCCCGCGTCAACACGTGAGGCGTCAGATGACATACGGCCGAACATCTCCCGAACGTCGGGAGCCGCCCCTTGCTGGCGATGATCTCCGCTGTGTTGCCTGTCTCGCATGAGCGCGAAGCCCTGGCCGGAAGCCGAGTCCGAGGCCGATGTGGTCGGCCCCTGCGTGAGCGAGCCCGTGACGGTTCACGCCGCCGCCGACCTCAGACCGGACGGCGAACTGGCGCACGAGGGCAACCGGGTCCCCGACGTCGTCGCGCTCGACGCCGCCACGGTGATCGTCGGCTGGCGTGCCGGTGTGGCCGACCCGATCGACCCCGCCCCGAACGACCAGGGCTCGATCGGCTTCGCGCGCTCCACCGACGGCGGCCGCACCTGGACCCGCGGCGTGCTGGCCGCCGCGACGGCCGCGCACCGCTACCACTACGTCATCTTCCTCAACGACAACGGCGTCCTGTACGCCTACCTGGGCAGGATCGACGTCGCGGCCGACCGTGACGCCAGGGGCGCGGTCGACGGGTTCCCGGTCACGATGGTGGCCAGGCGCAGCACCGACAGGGGGCTGACCTGGCACGACTTCCCCGTCGACGTCCGGGTGCCCGCCAACTCGCGTGGCGTCGTGCTGGCGGGCAAGCCGCTGCGGCACCAGGGCGTCTGGCTGCTGCCGTACTGGCGGCAAGGGCACGGCGGCAGCCTGGTGGGCGTGTTGCGCTCGACGGATCTGCGCACCTGGACGCCCGGGGCTTCGGCCCCGCCGCTCGCCGGGGTCGCGGTGGAGGAGCCGCAGGTCGTGGTGTCGCAGGAGGATCCCGGCAGGCTCGTCATGGTCACCCGTACGCTCGATCTGCGCGGCGGTGCGACCAAGGCCGAGCGTGACGCCTGGTACCGCACGCACGCCACGTACGCGGCCACCGCGACCAGCGCCGACGGCGGGCTGACCTGGTCGGCGCTCACGCTGGACGAGCAACTGCCCAACGCCTACGTCAAGAGCCTGTACGTCAGGGACGCCGAGGGACGCCACATCACGATCTACAACACGCTGGGCGGGCCGTTCACGGGCGACTCGGCGGACAAGCCCGACCAGTACCGCGAGGTGCTGCACTACAAGGTCAGGCGGCCGGGCGGCGCGTGGGGCCCCGGCAGGCTGTTCGCCGACGGCAGGCGGCTGACCAAGGGCGCGGCGCGGGGCTGGGACGTGTACGCCTCGGCCGACGAGTACGCGCCCGGCCGTTTCCTCGTCGTGTGGGAGCACAACCAGCGCGAGATCAAGCTGGCCAGGCTCGATGTGAACGCCGCCTTCACCGGTGTGCGCGGCTCCGACGCCACCTGGGAGACGGGCGGCACGGCCGAGCGTACGGGCCTGGGCTGGCGGCTCGGCGTGGACGGCGTGCTCACCCAGCGCCAGGGGCCGCCCGCCGGGTTCGTCGTCTCGGCCGAGGGCAGCGCCTTCGCCCTGGACGTCACGACCGGCGGCAGGCGCCTGGCCCTCAGCGCCCTGCCCTCCGGCCTGCACACCTCCGGCAGGCTCCTGCACCCGGCGACCGGCTCGCACCTGTGGACCGCCGTCGCCGACCGCAAGGGCAACGCCGCCCTGCTGTGCGACGGCGCCGACACGGGCGCCCGCTGGACGCTTCCCGCCGACACCGCGCCCGCCCGGGTCACCGTCACCGCCTCGGGCGCCGCCCCCGCCGTACTCTCCCGCCTGGAGGTCGCCGACAACCTGGCCGGCATCGCGTGGGCGGGCTGGCGGCTCGGCGCCGGCGCCCGCGTGCACGAGGGCCACCTGCGCCTGCACACCCCCGACGCGGGTACGGCGAGCGCCGCTCTCGCGCTGGAGATACGGGAGTCGTGCGACTTCACCCTGGAGTTCAGGGGCCGCGTCGACGACGACAGCGCCCTGGACCCCGCCACCGGCCGCGGCGTCAGCCTCGGCGCGAAGGTCGCCAACGGCGCACGCCGCCTCATGCTCACCGTGCAGAAGGGCGGCGTGTGGAGCATGCGCAAGGGCGCCACGCGCTGGGAGCGCGTCCTGGTCCTGGCCGACGCCGGGCGCGAGGCCGTGTGGCGGGTGAGCGTCGACAGCTCGGGCGTGGCCCGGCTGTTCCGGAACGATGTTCCGACCGGGGCGAGCTGGGTGATCCAGGACAGCCGGGAGTCACCCCGGCTGACGCACTGGGTGACGGGCACCCCGGGCGGGAACGCCGCCGCGGCCCGCATCGCGTGGAGCAGGCTGACCTCGACCCCCGGACCCGCGGCGGAGGCGAACCCGGCACGGTAGCGCCCGCGCCCCCTCTCACTGCGAGGCGGCGCCGTAGCGGCCCGCCAGGCGGGCGACGTGGGCTCGGAACTCCGGCGGGTCGAGGACCTCGAAGTCCACGTCCAGCATGCCCACGACCGCCGCCAGCATGGTCAGCGACTCCCCGCCGAGCGTCAGCACGCACGTGTCGTCGCCGTCGGGCTCGACCACGCCCGAGGTCAGAGCGGCCATGCTCGCGGCGGGTGCGTGCAGCCGTACCCTGATCTCGATCGGCCACATCGCCGAGCCGAGACGATGGGCCACATAGGCCGCGACGTCGCCGCCGGGCGGGTCGCGCGGCTCGAACCTGGGGCCCGTGGGCGAGCGCGGGCTCATCCTGTCGGCCCTGAACGTGCGCCAGTCGGCGCGCTCGACGTCCCAGCCGACGAGGTACCAGCGCCTGCTGGAGCACACCAGGCTGTGCGGCTCCACCACGCGCAGCGAGCGACTCCCGTCGTGGCCGGTGTAGTCGAAACGCAGCCGCTCGTGCGCGCGGCACGCGCCCGCGACGGCGGTCAGCACCCCGGCGTCGACGACGGGGCCGCCGCCGGGCAGCGGCACGGTGGCGGTGTGCAGGGCGTTGACCCGGTGGCGCAGCCTCGACGGCAGCACCTGCTCCAGCTTGGTCAGCGCCCGCACCGAACTCTCCTCGATGCCGCCCACCGTGCCGTAGGCGGCCGTGCGCAGCCCCACCGCCACCGCGACGGCCTCGTCGTCGTCCAGCAGGAGGGGAGGCAGCGCGGCTCCCGCGCCCAGCCGATACCCGCCCGCGACGCCGGGCGTGGCGTGCACGGGATAGCCGAGGCTGCGCAGCCGGTCGACATCGCGCCGCACCGTGCGCGTCGTCACGCCGAGCCGCTCGGCCAGCGCCGCACTCGGCCAGTCCCTGCGCGCCTGCAGCAACGACAGCAGCCGCAACAACCGAGCCGAGGTGTCCAACACCCGCCCAGTCTCGCACCCGCCCCGGTCAGCCGGAGATGCAGAACGCGTGTCCTTCGGGGTCGAGGAGCACCAGCCAGCCGCCTTCGCCCGGCTGGACGGCCGCCACCGTGGCGCCGAGCGCCACCAGCTGCCCGGCCGCCGTCTCGATGTCGGCGACCGAGAACTCCAGGTGCACATGGGCCGGGTGCTCGGGCCACGCCCCCGCGCGGTAGCCCTCGACCCGCTGGAAGGAGATCTGCCCCACGCCTGCCGCCTGGCCAGGCGCCGCGACCGTGGCGAACTCGTCGTCCTCGTGCGTGATCTCCCATCCGGTCGCCGTGCGGTAGAAGGCGGCCAGGCGTCGCGGGTCGGCGCAGTCGACGACCACGCCGGTGAGGGCCGCAATGGCCCTGGTGCCTGTCTCAATGAGTTCGGTGTTCATGCGTCCAGCGTCGCGTCCGGGGCGGGTGCCGGTCTTGAACATCCTTGCGGCCCGGGATTGTCGGTGGCGCCGCGTAGCGTGGGCCGGGTGCGTTCCTCTCTTCGGCTCACGGCTCCGCCGGGCTGCACGATCACGGCGGTGAGCTGCGACGACGACCACACGCGATGGTCTCGGCCCGAGGCGGGCGCGCGGCACCGGATCGTGCTGGTCAGGCGCGGGCGCTTCCGGCGGCAGGTGCGCGGGCAGGAGGCCGACCTCGACCCGACGGCCGGATATCTGAGCGTGCCCGGCGAGGAGGAGCGCTTCGCCCATCCGTGCGGCGGCGACGAGTGCACGGCGATCGGCTTCGACGCCTCGTGGTGGCGCGGGCTGACCGGCGACGACCGTGTGCCCGCCCGGCGGACCGTCTACGTCGACGCGCGGCTCGAACTCGCGCACCGGCGGCTGGTGCGGGCGGCATCGGTCGCGGGCGACGACGTCTCCGAGCGGCTGCTGGCCGTGCTCGCCGGGGTGGTCGCGCGGACCTGCGAGGGGCGGCTGCCCGGTGCGGCGCCTTCGCCGCGTGACCGTGCGCTGGCGGCGTCGGCCAGGCATGCCGTGTCCTGCGCCCATCCTGCCGCCTCGACGCTGGTGTCGCTCGCCGCCCATCTGGGCGTCTCGCCGTACCGGTTGAGCAGGGCGTTCTCTCGGGAGAGCGGGATGTCGCTGACCGCCTACCGTGCCCGGGTGCGCGCGGGGATGGCGCTCGACCGGCTGGAGGCGGGCGAGAGCGCACTCGCCGTGCTCGCCGCCGACCTCGGCTTCGCCGACCAGTCCCACCTCACCCGCACCCTGCGCACCCAACTCGGCCACACCCCGGCCGCCCTACGCCGCCTGCTGGGCCCGGCCGCCGCCGAGTAGGAGCCGTTCGGAGCCCGGCACCGGGATCAAGCGCGACCCGCTCCGGCTTCCGGCTGGGAGCTGTTCGGGGTTGGGATCGTGTGGTCGAGGTGTGGAGCTTCAGCCCCATGATCAAGCCTCGGAGGGCGCCCGGCCTCGGAGCTTGCCGGGGCTTTGTCTTGGCGCGTGACCGGACCCGCCCCCATCGGCCGTGTCACGGCGGAGACCCAGGGGCAAGCAGCGGAGACCCCGCGGGACAGCGGCGGAAACCCCACAGGGACGCGACAGAGACCCGCGGGGAAGCGGTGGAGACCCCGCAGGGAAGCGGCGGACACTCACAGGAAAGCGGCGGAGACCCCAGGGGGAAACTCGGCGAAAATCTTGGGCGGCCACGCTCGGTGGTGGCCGACGCGCGCCTGTCGTGGCCTCACACGCCTGGCCAGGCCACCCCCGCCCGGCCGATCCCCACCTCGTGCGGTGGTGGCCATGGCCGTCCGGGGACTCGCTCCACCGGGACGACGGGAGCCCGCGAGAGGTTGACTTTGTCGCAAGGCATGACGCACCATGCTGCTACAAAGCTTGCGACAAAAGGAGGCGCCATGACCCGTGGAACGTCACCGGAGGCCGACCCGTCGGCGCGTGCGGCCGATCTGCGCGTGGCGAGCGCCTGGCTGGCCCTGCACGGCTTGGCCGACGTCCGCCCGACCCCGCTGCTGGCCAGCAGGCTGGCGGTCAGGGGATATGCCCGCCTCGCCGCCCAGGTCCTCCTGGCCGTGCTGATCATCGTGAGCAGCCTCGCCGCCGTCTCGGCTTTCGGCGGCCTGACGCAGTACAGCCCGCTGCCGCTGCTGGCCCTGGCCGCACTGGTGGCCGCGCTGCTGCCCGCCCAGTGGCTGCTCGACCGGTGGGTGCGGCGCGTCGACCGGCGGGCGGGCGCGGCGCTGTCGCGCAGGGCCGCCCATCCGATCCAGCCGGGCTGGCGCGCCGTGCTCGGCCTGCCGTACGCCGTCTTCGCGGTCGTCACCTTCGTCTGCGCGCTGGCGCTGGCCGGCGGCGCCCTGGCCGTTCCCGACCCCGGCGTGCGGCAGCGGGCCGTCATCCTGCTGATCGGCCTGCTCGGCGTGACGGCCATCACCGCCCTGCAACTGCGCCACCTGCTCAGGCACCCGGTCGTGGCCGAGGACGAGGAGTCGCTGACCGCCGACGTCATCATGCGCGTCGAGGACGCCCGCGAGCTCACCACGCCGAGCGTGCAGTGGTTGCTGCCCATGGTGGTGCTGTTCGGCGCGGTGCCGGGCTGGTTGAGCGCCGCCGCGGTCGCCAACCTGGTCCTGGGCGCGGGCGCGTTCATCGTGCTCCGGGTGAGGACGCCGTCGTGCGCGACGGTGGCCCGGCGGGTCATGAGCCAGCGATGATCGTCATCGACGCGGCCTCACCCGTGCCGCCGTTCGAACAGCTGCGGGCCCAGCTCGCCCGGCAGATCCAGGAACGCACGCTGGCCGTCGGCGCCCGGCTGCCGACCATCCGCCACCTCGCGGCCGACCTCGGCCTGGCCGTCAACACCGTCGGCCGGGCCTACCGCGAGCTGGAGGAGGCCGGGCTGATCGAGACACGCGGGCGGGCGGGCTCGTTCGTCGCGGCGGCCGGCGAGGAAGGCAGGGAACGGGCCCGCCGGGCCGCCGCCGACTACGCGGCCGTGATCGCCAGCGTCGGAATCGAACCCGGCGAGGCGATCCGCATCGTCCAGGCGGCCCTGGCGTCCGGTGCGGCGGCTCCCGCCCCGTCGTGACGGCGTCCCGGCCGCCGAACGCACGACACCCGCGCCCGGCCCCCGCCTCGCCATGACCGCGATCCGGCCGCCGAACGCACGGCACCGGTGCCCGGAACGCGGTCACGACGAAGGCCGACGAGACGCGGACGGCATCGCCGATCCGGATCGCGACCAGCAAGGCGACAGGAGCCAACGCCACTCCTGCCCATGCCGAAGGAGATGACCTAGGTCCAGCCCGCCCGATCGTCTACCCTGGCCCGATGCGCGATCTCCAGGACGACCCCCGCCCGGCCACGGGGGCGGTACGGCAGGTGCACAGGATCGACAGGGCGGCGAGCCTCGCCTACTCCCCCGATCTCGACGGGCTCGCCGACCCGGGTGAGATCGTCTGGGCCTGGGTGCCCTACGAGGAGGACCCGGCCAAGGGCAAGGACAGGCCGCTGCTGGTGGTGGGCAGGCTCGGCCGCAGCCTGCTGGCGCTGATGCTCTCCAGCAGGGGAGCGGGCCGCGACGACTACCTGGAGCTCGGCACGGGCCCGTGGGATCGCGACAACCGGGTGTCCTACCTGTGCCTCGACCGTGTGTACGAGCTGGCCGAGGACGGCATCAGGCGTGAGGGCGCGGTGCTCGACCGCGACAGGTTCGCCTCGGTCGCCGCCGTGCTCAGGCGTACCCACGCCTGGGCCGTCGACGGCTGACCCGACAGCCTCCACGCGTGCGCGGGAACGCCTGATCCGGGCCGATCTCGGCGCCCTTTAGGCTGGTCGGCATGCAAGCGATATCGCGTGAGCGCGTGCTCGCCTACCGGATCGCCGCCCAGGGCCTCGACCGGGCGCGGGCGCGTCCCGCCGTGCTCGGCATCGGCCTGCAGGACACCCCGTACGGCTCGGCGAGGCTGGCGCTGGCGGCCAGGACGGGTGTGGCCGAGCAGGAGCCCGAGGGCCTCGTCCTGGCGTGGAGCATGAGGGGCGCGCCGCATCTGCACCGGCCGGAGGACCTGCCGGGGCTGGCGGCGGAGCTGTGGCCGCTGAGCGACGCCGACGCCCGCACCCGCATCGTGAGCACGTCCATCAAGGAGGGCGCCAAGCTGGGCGTGGCGGCGTTCACGGCGGCGGCGCTCGCCTTCCGCCAGGTCGTGACCGGGCCGATGCCCAAGGGCGAGGTGAGCAAGGGCGTCAGCGCCCTGGTGCCCGCCGAGCTGACGTACTGGTGCAAGACCTGCGGCTCGCAGCACATCTCCGGCGCGCTGTTCCAGCAGGCCGGCCTGGCGGGCGGCGTCGGCGTGCGGCCCGTCGGCCAGGGCACCGAGCTCCACCCGCTGGAGCCCGCGTTCGACCTGCCAGGGAAGGCCGAGGGCACGACCGAGCTGCTGCTGGAGTACCTGCGTTCCAACGGCCCGGCCACACCCGCCGACGCCGCCGCCTTCCTCGGCACCGGTGTGAGCGCCCTGAGTCCCGCCTGGCCGGTCGACGGCCTGACCGAGATCGAGGTGGACGGGCGCAGGGCCTGGCTGCCCGACGACCGCGTCGACGCGCTGCTGAACGCGGAGCCCGCCACCGGCCTGGTGCGCCTGCTGCCGCCCTCCGACCTCTGGCTGCGCACGCGTGATCGCGACCTGCTGCTGCCCGACCGGTCGCTGCACAAGGCGGTGTGGCGGCCGATCGGCAGTCCGGGCGTGGTGCTGGCCGACGGCGAGGTCGCGGGGGTGTGGCGGGCCAAGGCTGCGGGCAGGAGGCTGACACTGGGCGTGACGCCGTTCGCGCCGATGCCCGCGCGTGTCGCCGAGGCCGTCGAGCGCGAGGCCGCGCTGATGGCCGGCGCACGCGGCCTGCGCGACCCGCAGGTGACCTACGACAGCTGAGACCGCTCTCAGCCGGGCGGGAACACCGATGCCGTCCCGAGCAGTTGATCCGATGGAACGTCGAGTGCAGGGAGCGTGGGCGCGTGAAGGCAGCCAGGAAAACGTTGATCACCGCCGGGCTCGCGGCAGCGGGCGCCGCGGCGGCGTTCGCGGCGTTGCGCAACATCCCGGCCGAGCTCGGCGGCCGTCCCTCGGCCGAGCGCGCGGAGCGCATGCGCAACTCGCCGCGTTACCGCGAGGGCTCCTTCCACAACGCCGTGCCCGCCTCGCTGGTCGAGCCGCAGGAGGGCGCGAGCGTGCTGCGCCAGATGCTCACCGACAAGGTCCAGCGCAAACCGGCGGGCCCGATCCCGCTGCGCGTCCCTCCCGCCGACACCCCGCCCGCCGACGGCGTGCGCGCGGTCTGGTACGGCCATGCCTCCACGCTGGTGGAGATCGAGGGCAGGCGGGTGCTGTTCGACCCGGTGTGGAGCAGGCGCGTCTCGCCTTCGCAGCTCGTCGGGCCCAAGCGCATCCATCCGCTGCCGGTGCCGCTGGACGGCCTGCCCAAGCTCGACGCCGTGGTCATCTCGCACGACCACTACGACCATCTCGACCTGGCCACCGTACGCAAGCTGACCAGGATCTCGGCCGCGCCGTTCCTGGTGCCGCTCGGCATCGGCGCGCATCTGGAGCGCTGGGGTGTGCCCGCCGCGCGCATCATCGAGCTGGACTGGGACGAGGACGCCACCGTCGCCGGGCTGCGTTTCACCGCGACCGCCGCACGCCACTTCTCGGGCCGCACACTGCGCCGCAACGACACACTGTGGGGCTCGTGGGTGGTGGCGGGCAGGCGGCGCAAGGTCTTCTACGCGGGCGACTCGGGGTATTTCGAGGGCTATGCGAAGATCGGCGCGACGCACGGGCCGTTCGACCTGACGCTGATGCCGATCGGCGCCTACAGCCCGAGCTGGCCCGACATCCACATGAACCCGGAGGAGGCGGTCACCGCCCATCTCGACCTGGGCGGGGAGCTGCTCATCCCGGTGCACTGGGCGACCTTCACCCTGGCCGCCCATCCGTGGGCCGAGCCCGTCGACAGGCTCGGGCACGCCGCCAGGACCCAGGGCGTGCGCATCGCCGTACCCAGGCCCGGTGAGCTCGTCGATCTGGCCCGCACGGGTGAAGAGGACCCGTGGTGGGAGCGCCTCACGTCCTGACCTGGTGTGACGCGCTATGATCTTGCCTGGCCCCCGCCGTCTCTGACGTTGGGGGCTTCGCTATGCGGGCAAGTGCCGGTACCAGGCTGCTGGCGGGCTGCGTGCTCGCCGCCGTACTCGCGGGATGCGGCGGGCCCCGCGCCACCGGCGTCCGTCCGGTGGCGGACGCCTCGCGCCCGGCCGCCACGACGCCGTCCCCCACCGTGACGCCCACCGCCTCCTCCACCCGCCGCCCGCCGCCCCAGCCGCGCGCCGTCGTGGTCAACGGCCGCGTGCAGCCGCCCGCCGTCTCGGTACGGCAGGCGGCGACCGGCCGCTACCTGCTGGTGCCCGGCGGGGCGCGCGCTCCGCGAGGGGCCAGGGGGCCGATCGTGCGCTACGCCGTCGAGGTCGAACGCGGGCTGCCGTTCGACGGGCGCGAGTTCGCCGCCGAGGTGCACCGTGTGCTCAACGACCGCAGGGGCTGGGGCATGCGCTTCGTCAGGGTGGCGAGCGGCTACGCGGCCGATCTCAAGGTCGCCCTGTCCAGCCCCTCCCTCACCGACGAGCAGTGCCTGCCGCTGAACACCGGCGGCGAGCTGTCATGCTGGAACGGCAGGCGCGCGGTGATCAACGCCATGCGCTGGGGCCGCGGCGTGCGCTCCTACCGGGGCGACCTGGCCGCCTACCGGGAGTACGTCGTGAGTCACGAGGTCGGGCACGGCCTCGGCCACTCCCACAGCTCATGCCCGGGCACCGGCCGCAGGGCGCCGGTGATGGCCCAGCAGACCAAGTCCCTGAACGGCTGCCGCCCCAACCCCTGGCCCTCGCCGTAACACTCCGCAGGCGACCGCGCCCCGAGCTTTGGCCCTCGCCGTAACAGTCCGCAGGCAACCGCACCCCAACCCCTGGCCCTCGCCGTAGCAGTCCATGAGCGGCTGCCGTCGCCTCGCCGCAACACAGGGAACCCCCGTGGCATCGCGCCACGGGGGTTCCTCTTCTTCATGCGTTCGTCACGCGCCCTCAGGAGAACCTGCGCAACCTCAGGCTGTTGCTCACCACGAACACGCTGGAGAACGCCATCGCGGCTCCGGCGATCATCGGGTTGAGCAGGCCGAGGGCTGCCAGCGGCAGTGCCGCCACGTTGTAGGCGAAGGCCCAGAACAGGTTGCTCTTGATCGTGCGCAGGGTACGGCGCGAGAGCCTGATCGCGTCGGCCGCCACCCGCAGGTCGCCGCGGACCAGGGTGAGGTCCGAGGCCTCGATCGCGGCGTCGGTGCCGGTGCCCATCGCCAGGCCCAGGTCGGCCTGGGCCAGCGCGGCGGCGTCGTTGACACCGTCGCCGACCATGGCGACCGTGCGGCCCTCGGCCTGCAGCCGCTTGACCACGTCGACCTTGTCGGCCGGCAGCACGTCGGCGATGACGTGCTCGGCGTCGATGCCCACCTCGGCGGCCACCGACCTGGCCACGGCCTCGTTGTCACCGGTGAGCAGCACCGGCGTCAGGCCGAGCCCGCGCAGCCGTTCGACGGCCTCCTTGCTGGTGGCCTTCACCGTGTCGGCGACGACGAGCACGGCCCTGGCCTGCCCGTCCCAGCCGACGGCGACGGCCGTGCGACCCGCCTCCTGCGCGGTGCGCAGGTTCTCCTGGAGTGCGGGCGGCAGGTGCTGCGACCATTCGGCCAGCAACTGCGGCCTGCCGACCAGGACGGCGTGCCCGTCGACGACGCCCTGCACCCCGAGTCCTTCGACGTTGGCGAAGTCCTCGACCGTGGCGGTCGAACCGGCCGCGCGTGCGATGGCCTGGGCGATCGGGTGCTCGGAGGCGTGCTCCAGGGCTCCGGCCAGGCGCAGCACCTCGGCGCGGTCCTGCCCTTCGGCCAGGTGCACCTCGGCCAGCGTCATCCGGCCCTCGGTCACGGTGCCGGTCTTGTCCAGCACGATGGTGTCGATCGAACGCGTCGACTCCAGCGCCTCCGGCCCCTTGATCAGGATGCCGAGCTGGGCGCCCCGGCCGGTGCCGACGAGCAGTGCGGTCGGCGTGGCCAGGCCCAGCGCGCAGGGGCAGGCGATGATGAGCACCGCGACCGCGGCGGTGAACGCGGCTCCCGCCCCGCCTCCCGTGCCCAGCCAGAAGCCGAGCGTGCCCACGGCCAGCGCGATGACGATCGGGACGAAGACTCCCGAGATGCGGTCGGCCAGCCGCTGCACCTGCGCCTTGCCGGTCTGCGCCTCCTCCACCAGCTTGGCCATCTGGGCGAGCTGGGTGTCGGCGCCGATCCTGGTGGCCCGGACGACCAGCCTGCCGCCCGCGTTGACGGTGGCGCCGGTGACGCCGTCGCCCGGCCTGACCTCGACCGGGACCGACTCGCCCGTCAGCATCGAGGCGTCGACGGCCGACGAGCCCTCCTGGACGACGCCGTCGGTGGCGATCTTCTCGCCCGGCCTGACGACGAACAGGTCGCCGACGGCCAGCCGGCCGGACGGGATGCGTGTCTCGACGCCGTCGCGCAGCACCGCCACGTCCTTGGCGCCGAGCTCCAGCAGGGCGCGCAGTGCGGCTCCGGCCGTGCGCTTGGACCTGGCCTCGAAGTAGCGGCCCGCCAGGATGAACAGCGTCACACCCGCCGCGGCCTCCAGGTAGATGTTGGCCGAGCCGTCACTCCTGGTCATCGTGAAGTCGAAGCCGTGCGTCATGCCGGGCGTGCCCGCCGTACCGAGGAACAGGGCCCACAGCGACCAGCCGAACGCGGCCAGGGTGCCGAGCGAGACCAGGGTGTCCATGGTGGCGGCGCCGTGGCGCAGGTTGGTCCAGGCGGCCTTGTGGAAGGGCCAGCCCGCGTAGACCACGACGGGCGCGGCCAGGGTCAGCGACAGCCACTGCCAGTAGGTGAACTGCAGCGGCGGGATCATCGCCATCGCGATGACCGGCACCGAGAGCACCAGCGCGGTGAGCAGCCTGGCCCGCAGCGGGGCGAGCTCGTCGTGCGGCTCCTGCTCGGCCGCGCCTTCGGGCCGCGGCGGCGCGGGCAGGGCCGCGGTGTAGCCCGCCGACTCGACCTGGGCGATGAGCTGCTGCGGGTCGACGCCTTCGGGGAAGGTGACCTTCGCCTTCTCCGTCGCGTAGTTGACGGTGGCGGTGACGCCTTCCAGCTTGTTGAGCTTGCGCTCGATGCGGTTGGCGCAGGACGCGCAGGTCATGCCACCGATCGAGAGCTCGACCGACCCGTTGGCCGTGGTCGTCATCTGCGTTCTCCTTTCAGTGGCGGTGTTCAGTGGCCGTGCGGCACGGCGTCGTGGCCCGAGGGCTGCGACGGCTGCGGGGCCGCGGCGCCCTCGGTGGCGGTGAGGGTGAAGTCGGCGGTGCGGACCTTCCCCTCGTGCTGGAAGTCGAGGAACAGCCGGTAGTCGCCCCTGCTCGGCACCTCGGCGCCGAACACGATGGCCGGGCCGGACGTGGTGCTGGCCGGGTGCACGTGCAGATAGGCGAGGTCACCGGCGCGCAACGCCACCAGGTGCCCGTAGGCGCCGAGGTAGGGCTCCAGGTCCGTGACCGGCCTGCCTCCCTTGCCGACCAGCAGCGTGAGCTCGCTGGAGCGCCCGGCCACCAGGTCGCCGCGCACGGAGACGGTGTATCCGTCGACCGTGGAGGTACGGCCTGCGGCGGGCAGCGGCTTGGCCCGGACGTCGCCGGGTGCGGTGAGGTCGGCGCCCAGGGTGAGCGCCTGGCCGCCTTCGGGCAGGAAGTCGGCGAAGGCCCGGTAGGCCCCCGCCTCCGGCAGGGTGAGCTCGACGCTCCAGACGCCGTCGGCGCCCTCCTGCGGGTGCAGGTGCTGGAAGCTGGTGAGGTCGCGGCTGACGACGATGAAGTGCAGCTTCTTGTCGTGCTGGACCTCGAACCTGGTGACCGGCTTGCCGTCGGGGCCGGTGATGGCGAACCTGAAGTCCGTGGCCTGGCCGGGGGTGAGCGTGGTGCTGACCGGGGTCAGGGTGTAGCCGTTCTGAGACACTTGGAGCCCTCCTGGGACCTGCTGCGCCGCCGCGGGCGCGATCTTCGTACGGTCAGGAGAGGCGGATGCGTTCGGGTGGGTGTCGTGCTGCGCGGGGGCGGGTGCGGGACCGGCGTCCGGCCCCGCCGCCGCGCCCGCGCCGAGGGCGCCGCCGAAGACGACGACGAGACCCAGGGCGTAGGCGCCGAGCTTGCCTGCTGTGTTCACGACCGACCGACCACTTCGTAGCCCGCCTCCTCGACGGCGGCCCTGACGTCGGCGTCGGCCAGCGGGGCCGCGCTCTCGACGGTGACCAGGCCGCTGGCGAGATCGACCTCGACGCCGGTGACCCCGGCGACGGATCCGACCTCCTCCTTGACGGAGGAGACACAGTGTCCGCAGGTCATACCCTTGACGGTGTAGGTCGAGGTGCTCATATGGGTGACTCCTTCTGGTGCGAGAGTTTCAGGATGCCTGGTTGTTCAGGAACGGACGAGGCGGGCGATGGCGTCGGACGCTTCCTTGATCTTGGCGTCGGCCTCCGGGCCGCCCTTGGCCGCGGCTTCGGCGACGCAGTGCGCGAGGTGCTCTTCCAGCAGGCCGAGCGCGAAGGACTGCAGGGCCCGGTTGGCCGCGGAGACCTGGGTGAGCACGTCGATGCAGTACTTGTCCTCTTCGACCATGCGCTGCAGCCCTCGGATCTGGCCTTCGACGCGGCGCAACCTGGTGAGCTGGTCCTGCTTGGTCCCGGCGTATCCGGCCATGTCGTCTCCTCCTCCGGCTGAGCGTTACATCCTACTGAACACCATACCCCCCTATGGTATTCCGGGAGGCGCTTTGCTACCCCTAGGGGGTATGAGAACGAGCTTAACATACCCCCCTGGGGTCTGTCGGCATCAGCGGGCCATCGCCACGTAGGCGGCGCGCAACTGCAGCAGATGGGCATGCGCCGCCTGCCTGGCCCCGGCCTCGTCGCCCGACTCCACGTGCGCGAGGATCGCGCGATGGTCGTGGTCCACCTCACGCCAGAAGCGCGCGGGCGCATCGGCGCGATGGAACCTCTCGTCCAGGACGTGGAAGATCGGCGCGGCCACGACCTCCAGCAGCGGATTGCCCGAGGCGCGCAGCAGGACGGCATGGAAGCGCTTGTTCGGCTCGTACATCTCCTCCGGCGCGGCCGGCTCGGGGTCGAACAGGGTGGCGCGCAGCTCCCGCAGGTCCTCCTCGGTGCGGCGCAGGGCGGCGAGCCCGGCGGCCGGGACCTCCAGCAGGTCGCGGAACTCCAGCAGCTGCCCGACGGCCGTCTCGGCGTCGACGGCGAGCAGGCCGAAGCTGGTCTGCAGATAGTCGCTGATCTGCTCGGGCCTCGGCACCACGACGAAGCTGCCTCCGGCCACTCCCCTGGTCGTACTGATCAGGCTCTGGCTGGCCAGCAGGCGCAACGCCTCGCGGACCGTGCTGCGGCTGACGCCGTAGCGGGCCGACAGAGCGGGCTCGACCGGCAGCCGGTCGCCGGGGCGGAACTCTCCGGCGACGATGCGCGTCCGCAGATCGGCGGCCAGGGCCTGGTAGGCCGGAGTGCTCATGCGGCCGATCGTACGGGAATCGTCAGACTTTCCATTGACGATCAGCAGCACAGAGGGACATTCTACAAAGGATCGGAAAGCCGTTTCTCCCAGTGGAACAAAGGGCCACGCCACGACACCTGTGCGCCCGCCCTGCCCCCGCGATACCGCAGGAATGATCCCTGAAGGAGCACTGATGCGCCCCCACGTCGAACTCATCGCCGAGAAGGACTACGTCTGGCACGGCGCCGAACTCATCGGCGGCGAAGGCCGGGCCAGCGAGCGCCGCCTGTCGGTCGACGAGGAGGACGGCTCCTCCTCCCTGCGGATCGACTTCCACACCGGCTGGGGCCGCGGCCCGGGAGTGCACCACGCCGACACCGAGTACTACGTCCTCGACGGCTCCATGACCTACGGCGGCAGGCGCATCGGCAAGGGCGGCTACCTCTACACCCCTCGCGGCGTGCCCGCCGAGGCCCTCACCTTCACCGAGGGCACCCGTATCCTGCACTACCGCGAGTACGGCGACGCGGGCTTCGACGCCGCAGCTGCCCGCTGGGCCGACGCCCGCGAGGAGGTCGTCGTCCTCGACACCGAGGCCATGCGCTGGGACGCCGTGCCCAACGCCGGGCCGATGCCGGGACTGTTCATCAAGTACCTGCACGTCGACCCGGTGACCGGCTTCTACACCCGTCTCGTGCACGCCCAGGAGGGCTGGGCCGACCACCGCCTGGCCCATCACCCCTGCTACGAGGAGGCCTACACGACGCAGGGCCACATGGAGTACAACTTCGGCACCCTCACCGAAGGCACGTACTTCTTCCGTCCGGCCCGGGTCAAGCACGGCCACTTCACCACGATGGAGGGCGGCGCCACCTGGCTGCTGCGCTCGGACGGCGAACTGCACAACTGGTACACCCAGCAGGAGTGGATCAGGTGGGGCGGCGAGGCGACCAACTACGGCCCCGGCGGCGGGCGCATGCGCTGGTCGCAGTCCTCGCACGACCTGGCCTCGGTCCCCACCTGGCGTACCGAGCGCGACCTGGCCGACCTGGCCGGGTCGCTCGCCCTGCAGCGCGCCCAGGGCGAGCCCGACGGCGACTACGTCCAGCACGGCCAGGGCGCCGACCCCGGCCTGCTGGCCATCGCCAAGGCCGTGGACGCCGCCCGGCTGCAGGGCGGCCACTCCGCCGACCATGAGCACGGCCACACCCACGACCACCCCCATCCCCCAGCGATGGACTGGGGCGCCGACCCTGCCGTGCTGGAGCACCCGGGCGAGCGCGGCGACGCCCATGCCCACAACCGGGGCAAAGGGCGCACCTGGCGGCAGGGCGAGCCCATCCCCGCCCCGGTCGTCTCCACCATGCCCGTCCGCAGCCGCTCGGCCGGCCGCTGGGACGGCGACGGCATGTAGAGCCCGGCCCGGCACGCGGCCCCACCCCCACCGACCCGCACGAATGCTGTTAGCGTATGCCGGGTGTCAGGGGTGGCCTGGCGGCGGTCGTGGTGGCGGGTTCACACGGAGGTCCCGGTGGCGGGCGTGGTGCGGAGATCTGGTGGAGGGGCGCTCGGATGAGGCCCGCCTCCACGGTGCTGGAGCGGTTTCGCAGTCCCACGCAGGTGATCGCGACCGGGTTCGGCGCCGCCGTGCTGATGGGCACCGCGTTGCTCGCGCTGCCGATCGCGACGTCGTCCGGCGAGTCCGCCGGGTGGATCACCGCCCTGTTCACCGCCACGTCGGCCGTGTGTGTGACCGGGCTGGTCGTGGTGGACACCGCCGGGCACTGGTCGGTGTTCGGCGAGGTGGTCATCGCGATGCTCGCCCAGGTCGGCGGGCTCGGCATCATGACGCTGGCGACCGTGTTCACCGTCCTGCTGTCGGGACGGCTCGGGCTGCGCGCCCGGCTGTTCGCCCAGACCGAGACCAAGTCGCTCAGCGCCTCCGACCTGCGGCGGGTCGTCCGCAACGTGGTGCTGTTCAGCCTCGCCTCCGAGGCGGTGATCGCGGTCATCCTGACGACCAGGTTCGTCGTCGGCTACGGCGAGCCGTTCGGCAGGGCGCTCTACCTGGGGGCCTTCCATGCGGTTTCGGCGTTCAACAACGCCGGGTTCTCGCTGTGGCCGGACAACCTCATGAGGTTCGTCGGCGACCCGTGGATCTGCCTGACGATCGCCACCGCGGTGATCGTCGGCGGGCTCGGCTTCCCGGTGATGTTCGAGCTGCGGCGCTCGTGGCGGCGGCCGCGCAAGTGGTCGCTGCTGACCAGGATCACACTCGGCGTGACCGGCGGGCTGCTGCTGATCGGCACGCTGGTGTTCCTGGCGACCGAGTGGCGCAACCCGGGCACGATGGGCTCGCTGTCCGACGGCGACAAGCTGCTGGCCAGCTTCTTCGCCTCGGCGATGACCCGATCGGGCGGCTTCAACACCGTCGACATCGGCCAGATGAACCCCTCCAGCTGGCTGGCCACCGACATCCTGATGTTCGTCGGCGGCGGCAGCGCCGGAACGGCGGGCGGGGTGAAGGTGACGACGTTCGGCCTGCTGCTGTTCATCGTGTGGGCGGAGTTGCGCGGCGAGAGCCGGGTCAACATCGGCCACCGCAGGCTGCCGGAGTCGACCCAGCGCCAGGCCATGTCGATCGGCATGCTGGGGGTGGCCCTGGTCGCCCTGTCGACCTACGCCATGCTGGTGCTGACGCCGCACAGCCTGGACCAGGTGCTGTTCGAGGTGATCTCGGCCTTCGGCACCAACGGCCTGTCGACGGGGATCACCGCCGACACGCCGATGGCCGCGCACGTGCTGCTCAGCGTGCTGATGTTCGTGGGCCGTATCGGCCCGCTGACCCTGGGCTCCGCGCTCGCCCTCAAGGAGCGCACCCGACGATACGAACTACCCGAGGAGCGAGTGATCATTGGCTGAGACGCGGAACGACCCCGTCGTGGTGATCGGGCTCGGCCGGTTCGGCAGCTCGCTCGCCCTGGAGCTGGTCAGGCGAGGCACCGAGGTGCTGGCCATCGACCACAGGCCGAAGGTGGTCCAGCACCTGTCCGGCCAGATCACCCAGATCGCCACCGCCGACGCCACCGACCTGGAGGCGCTGCGCCAGCTCGGCGTGCCCGACTTCTACCGTGCGGTCGTGGCCATCGGCGGCGACCTGGAGGCCAGCATCCTGACCTCCTCGCTGCTGGTCGAGCTGGAGATCAACGACATCTGGGCCAAGGCCGTCAGCCTCCAGCACGGCCAGATCCTCAGCCGGATCGGCGTGCAGCACGTCGTCTTCCCCGAGCACGACATGGGCGAGCGGGTGGCCCACCTGGTCAGCGGCAGGCTGCTGGACTACATGGAGGTCGACGAGAACTTCGCCCTGGTCAAGACCCGCCCGCCCAAGGAGTACGTCGGCGTGCCGCTCGGCCGCTCCAACCTGCGGCGCAAGTACGGCGTGACGATCGTGGCGGTCAAGAGCCCCGGCGAGGAGTTCACCTACGCCACGGCCGAGACCGAGCTGACCTACGGCGATGTGATCATCGTCTCGGGCGCCACCGAGCAGGTCGAACGTTTCGCCGAGCTGCCCTGAGCGCCGCCCTCAGTCCAGCAGCACGACGAGTTTGCCCGCCGCCCGGTCGTGTTCGAGGTCGTCGTGCGCCTGGCGGATGTCGTCGAGGCCGTAGACGGTGACGCGTCCGGCCGTGCGACGGCCTGCGGCGATGAGGTCCAGGTGCTCCTGGAGCACGGCGGCGGGCAGATCGGCGCTCTCGCCTCCGTATGCGCTGAGCCGTACCCCCTTGGGCAGGTAGCCGATCGGGTAGAAGTCGGGCACCAGCCACTGGTTGGACAGCATGCCGGTGAAGCAGACCGTGCCGTGCACACGGGTGGCGGCGAGGGTGTCGGGCAGGGTGGGCGTGCCGACGAGTTCGAGTGCGGCGTGCACGCCTTCGGGCAGGAGCGCGCGGACCTGGGCGGCGACCGCGCCGTCGTCGACGAGCGGGTGGTCGACGCCGTGCTCGGCCAGCAGGGCGAGGCGGTCGGCCCGGCGTGTGGTGGCGTAGACGGTGGCGCCCATGTCCTTGGCCAGGGTCGTGGCCAGCAGGCCGAGCGCCGAGGTGCCGCCCCTGATGAGCAGGCTCTGCCCGGCCGTGAGCCCGAGCCCGACGGTGAGCGAGCCGTAGGCGGTCTGCAGGGTCTCGGGCACCGCCCCGATCGTCTGCCAGGGCAGGCCGGAGACGAACGTGATGACCTGGGCGCGCGGCACGACGGTGTACTCGGCGTAGCCGCCGTCGAACGTGCGGCCCATGCCGCCCATCATGGTCACCACCTGGGTGCCGATCGGCAGCACGCCTTCGGGGTCGGCGTCGATCACGCCGGAGGCCTCGATGCCGGGCACGCGGGGGAAGGTCACGCCCTGGGCCAGGCCGAGTCGCGTGTGCAGCTCCGAACGGTTGAGGCCGAACGCCTTGACCCTGATCCGCACCTGGCCCGGCCCCGGCTCGGGCAGCGGCAGCCGCCTGATGTGCAGGTTGGTGACAGGTCCCGGTGCGTCGAGCACCACTGCTCTCATCCTCGCCCCCCGATCGCGCGCCAGGGGCCGCCCTAGTGGCGCGTCCCCCGGTGGCCGAGTCTGGCAGACAGGGCGTCGGTGCTCTCCAGCAGGGCGGCGGCGCACTGGTCGGCCTCGTCCTTGAAGCGCTCGGCCGGGCCGCACACGCTGACGACGGCGGCGGGCAGGCCGTCGTGGTCGAGCAGCGGCGCCGCGACGGAGGCCGCGCCCTGCTGCCGCTCGGCGAACGACATCGCATATCCCCTGCGCCTGATCAGGTCGAGCTCCGTGCGCAGCCGGGCGGGGTCGGCCACGGTCGCCGCGGTCAGCTCGCGCAGCGGCCCCGCCAGGTAGGCGTCGATCTCGTCGGGAGGCAGGAAGGCCAGGAAGGCCTTGGAGGAGGCGCCCGCGTGCAGCGGGTAGGGCACGCCGAGCTGCACGGTCATGATGACCTCCCGGCGCGGTGTGACCTGCTCCAGGTAGACACGGTTGTCGCCGGTGCGCACCGACAGCGTCGCCGTCTCCCCCGTCGCCCGCGACAGCGCCGCGAGGTACGGCGCCGCCATCGCCCGCACGTCGATCCGGTCGAGATAGGCCAGGCCGACGCGCATCGCGGTCAGCCCGAGCCGGTAGCGTCTGCTGTCCTCGTCGAGCTCGACCAGGCCCCGGCTGCGGAAGGAGGCGAGGATGCGGTGCACGGCGGCCTTGGACAGGCCCAGGCTCTCGGCGATCTCGGTGACGCCGAGCGTGGGCGAGGCGGACTCGGCGAAGAGCACGAGCACGTCGGCCGCGCGTTCGACGGTGGCGACGGTCTGGCTGCCGGTGCCGACCGGCGGGTCAGTCACGGCTGAACCCGGTGCGCACCGGTGGATCGGTGACGATCCTGGTGTCGAGGAACTCCCACCATTCGTCCTGCGACACGCGCTCGACCTCCCAGTCGTCGTCGTTCTTGAGCCCGGCGAGCGCCGTACGGTAGGCGCCCCAGGCCGCCTCGTCGTCGAAGGCGGCCCAGTTCTCCAGCGTGTAGACCTCGCCTATCACGCTGTAATACCACCTCACCTCGCGCACCATCGGCAGATCGCGGTAGAACCAGCGCTCCCTGTCCTCCAGCCAGGCCCAGAACTGCTTCATGTTCCGGCGTGAGCGCTCGGTGAGACGCATGCGGTAGACGAGGTAGATCATGGCTCATAGTCTGAAACAGCATTCCCCAAATTGGAACATGGAGGGACGTCTTGAACGAAGGAGCGCTCGGCGGCGTGGTCGTGCTCGACCTGGCCACCCTGTTCGCCGGCCCCCTGGCCGCCACCGTCCTGGGCGACTACGGAGCCGAGGTGATCAAGGTCGAGCACCCCAGGCACGGCGACCCCTCCCGCAAGCACGGCCACAGCAAGAACGGCGTCGGCCTGTGGTGGAAGCTGCTCGGCCGCAACAAGAAGACCGTGACCTGCGACCTGAGCACCGAGGACGGCGCCGAGCTGATCAGGGAGCTGGCCGCGCGCGCCGACGTGCTGATCGAGAACTTCAGGCCGGGCACGCTGGAGCGCTGGGGCCTGTCCCCCGAGTCGCTCCAGGAGGCCAATCCCCGCCTGATCGTCGCCCGGGTGACCGGTTTCGGGCAGTTCGGCCCCTACGCCAACCGGCCCGGCTTCGGCACGCTGGCCGAGGCGATGAGCGGATTCGCCGCGATCACCGGCGAGCCCGACGGCCCGCCGACCCTGCCGCCGTTCGGACTGGCCGACAGCATCGCGGCGCTGACGTGCGTCAACGCGGTGACGATGGCCCTGCTGCACCGGGCGAACTCGGGCCTCGGCCAGGTGATCGACCTGGCCATCATCGAGCCGATGCTGACCGTGCTCGGCCCGCAGCCGCTGTGGTGGGACCAGCTCGGCGTGCTGCAGGAGCGCACCGGCAACCGCAGTGTGAACAACGCCCCGCGCAACACCTACCTCACCAGGGACGGCCGCTGGCTGGCGGTCTCGACGTCCTCGCAGAACATCGCCGAGCGGGTGATGCGCCTGGTCGGCAGGCCCGAGGTGATCGACGAGCCCTGGTTCGCGGCCGGATCGAGCAGGGCGGAGCACGCCGCCCTGCTCGACGAGTACGTCGGCGGCTGGATCGCCGAGCGCGACGCCGCCGAGGTGATCGCCGCCTTCGAGCACGCCCAGGCCGCCGTCGCGCCGATCTACGACGTGCGCGACGTGTTCGACGACCCCCAGTACCAGGCGCTCGACTCCCTCACCACCGTCCAGGACGACGAGCTCGGGCCGATCCGCATGCAGAACGTGCTGTTCAGGATGTCGCTCACACCGGGCTCGATCCGCTGGGCCGGAGCGCCGATGGGCGCCCACAACGACGAGGTCTACGGCTCCCTGCTCGGCCTGACCCCCGACCGGCTGGCCGAACTGCGGGGCAAGGGCGTCATCTGAGCGCGGCCCGCTCCTGGAGGTAACGGCGTTCCGGCACACTGGTCGTGCGCCTGGCCGCCTCCGCGTAGGCCGCGCCCGCCGCCTCGCGCTCCCCCGCGAGCTCCAGCAGATGCCCGCGTACGGCATGCAGGCGGTGGTGGCCCGCCACCCGGTCGTCGCCGTCGAGGGCGGCCAGGACGTCGAGCCCGGCGCGGGGGCCGTGCACCATGGCCACGGCCACCGCCCGGTTCAGTGTGACCATGGGATTGCCGCCGACGCCCTCCAGCAGGTCGTACAGGGCCAGGATCTGCGGCCAGTCGGTCTCGGCCGCGCTGGGCGCCTCGTCGTGCACGGCGGCGATGGCAGCCTGGAGCTGGTAGGGGCCGAGCGGCGAGCCGGTCAGGGCGGCGGGGACGAGCTTGACGCCCTCCTCGATCCTGGCGGCGTCCCAGGTCGAGCGGTCCTGCTCGGCCAGTGGGACCAGCGAGCCGTCGCCCCGGGTGCGGGCGGGCGTGCGGGCGTCGGTGAGCAGCATGAGCGCCAGCAGCCCGCTCACCTCGCCGTCGCCGGGCAGCAGGCGGTGCAGCTCGCGGGTCAGCCTGACGGCCTCGGCGGTGAGCGCCGTCTCGTGCAGGCCGGGACCCGAGGTGGTGGTGTAGCCCTCGTTGAAGATCAGGTACAGCGTGTGCAGGACGACGCCGAGCCGTTCGCCGAGCTCGGCCTGCGGCGGCAGGGCGAAGGTGGCGCCCGCGTTCCTGATACTGCGCTTGGCCCTGCTGATGCGCTGGGCCATCGTCGCCTCCGGCACCAGGTAGGCGTGGGCGATCTGCGCGGTCGTCAGGCCGCCGACCGCCCGCAGGGTGAGCGCGACCTGCGACGAGGGCGACAGCGCCGGATGGCAGCACAGGTAGAGCAGGGTCAGCGTGTCGTCCTCGCCTGCGGCCTCCTCGTCCGGCGCGGGCGGCTCCATGGCCGCGGCCCGCTCCTCGCGCGAGCGCCTGGCCACCTCGCCGCGCACCTGGTCGGTGAGCCTGCGCCAGGCCACGGTGATCAGCCAGGCCCTCGGGTTGTCCGGCACGCCCTCCTGCGGCCACTGGGTCGCCGCCGCGAGCAGCGCCTCCTGCACGGCGTCCTCGCAGGCGTCGAACTGCCCGTGCCTGCGGGCCAGCACCCCCAGCACCTGCGGCGCGAGCCCCCGCGCCACCTCCTCGAATGCGCTCACCCGCGTGACGATACCAACGCCGCCGATCGGCGAGGCTCACACCTGCGGGATGCCGAGCGCGGGTGGCCGGGGCGGCGCGCGGCCAGGCGGGCCGCCGCGCCCGTCAGCGGCCGAGCACCCGTCTGGCCTGCCTGACGACGGCCTCGTCCACCATGCGCCCGGCCTCGTCGACCACCACACCCGTGCCCGCCGCCTCGAAGCGCTCGACGAGCGCCCTGGCCCGTGCCAGCTCGGCGGGCGAGGGCGTGAACACCTCGTTGACGACGGCCACCTGCGCCGGATGCACGCACGTGCGCCCCCGGAAGCCGAGCCGCCGCAGGGCGTGCGTCGTCTCGCGCAGGCGCTCCAGATCGCGGAAGTCGGTGCTGACCGGGCCGAGCGGCGGTTCGATCCGGGCCGCGGCCGAGGCCAGCACGACATGCGACCGCGCCCACAGCAGCTCGCGTTCGTCCGGGCCGCACTCCACGCCGAGATCGGCCTTCAGGTCGGCCTCGCCGAGCTGCAGCCTGACCACCCGGGGCGCCCGCGCGATCTCCTGGGCGGCCAGCACCGCCGCCGCGCTCTCCAGCAGCGGGCACACCGCGATCCACGGCGCGCCGGCGAGCACCTCGTCGACGGCGGCGAGCTCGGCCGCCGTCTCGGTCTTGGCGACGCACACGCCCGCGACGCCCGGCCGTGCGACCGCGCGCAGGTCCTCGTGCCCGAGCTCGCCGGGGTTCACCCGGACCCAGACGGCGGGCCCGGAGCCGTCGAGCGTGTCCAGCCAGGCGGCGACCGCCGCCCTGGCCGCGCGCTTGGCCGAGGGGTGCACGGCGTCCTCCAGGTCGACGATCAGCGCGTCGGCCCCTCTGCCGAGCGCCTTGGCCAGCATCTGCGGCCGGTCGCCCGGGACGTACAGGGCCGATCTCATCGCATCACCGCTCCGGCCGGCGTCGGCCTCACATCGGGCCCGTCTTGGCCTGGGGGAAGTAGTTCTTGTCCTGCGGTGCGTCACGCCGGTAGACCATGACGGTCCTGCGCCAGGACATGACCTCGTCGCCGTCCTGGTTGAGCCCGCGCGTGCGGCAGGTGACGATGCCCGCGTAGGGCCGCGAGCCGGACTCGCGCTTGGCCAGCACCTTGGACTCGGCGTAGACGGTGTCGCCGACGTACAGCGGATGGGTGAGCCTGATCTCGTCCCAGCCGAGGTTCATCAGCGCGGTCTGGCTGACGTCCATGACCGAGAGGCCGAGCACGATGGCCACCGAGAGGCCGGAGTTGACGATGACCTTGCCGACCGGGGCGCGGGCGGCGAAGTGGGCGTTGAAGTGGTTCTGGTTGGTGTTCATCGTCAGCAGGGTGAACCACGTGTTGTCGGCCTCGGAGATCGTACGGCCGAGCGCGTGCTGGTAGACGTCGCCGATCTCGAAGTCCTCGTAGTAGCGGCCGATCGCGGCCTCATGCAGCGTCACGCTCAGACACGCTAATCGTCTGACGTTTAGGGGGTCAATGGTTGCGTGGCCGGGCCCGCAGGACTAGGTTCCGGGATGGTTTGATCTTTCATCCCCCTTGTCTTTCATCCCCCTTGGAGAGCTTGATGGGTATTCGCGAGGACATGCCGCTGCTGGCCAGGCACGAGGGCGACTGGGAGGGCACCTATACCTATGTCACCCCCGACGGCACCGTCACCGACACCCATCGCTCGCTGGTGTCGTGCACGTTGCCGCCCGAGCACGACTACTACCAGGTGAACGTCTACACCTGGGCCGACGGCCGTACCGAGGAGCACCGCTTCCCCGGCGAGTACCTGGGCGGCGGGCGCTGCCGTTTCGACACCGACCGCATCAGGGGCGAGTTCTGGGAGATCGACGAGCGCACGATCTATCTGAACTGGATCTACAAGGAGGCCGGCACCGACATGCGCCTGTACGAGATGATCGTGCTGAGCGAGGACGGCAAGCACCGCAGCAGGACCTGGCAGTGGCTCAAGGACGGCGTCTGCTTCCAGCGCACCATCATCAACGAGACCCGCGTGTCCTGAGCGCCTGCCTACCAGGCGATGCCGAGCACCGTGCCCCGCAGCGAGAACAGCGGGGCGCTCGGCAGGCCGAGATCGGGCAGGTCCAGCGGCGCCCTCAGCCTGGGCGGCTCGATCGCGCCCAGCGCGGGCCCCAGGTCGACCCGCACGATCCGTGCGGCCGGTCCCGCGCCCGTGTCGCCCGTGTCGAACTCGGCCACCAGCAGCACGCGTCCCGAGGCGTCGACCGTGTAGGCCGTCGGCGCGACGCTCCGGTAGGCGTGGCCGAGCGCCCTTCCCCTGGTCCGCGCGTAGAGCAGCAGCCCCTCTCCCCTGTCGGCGTCGTGGGCGAGCACCCGGTCGCCGGTGACGAGCTGCGTGCCCGTCCAGCCGCGCGGCATGCGCAGGATCCGGTGCACCGCGCTCCTGAGCTCGCCCGCCGGCTTGGTGACGTCGAGCCCGACCACCTCAGGGCCGATGGCCGGGTTCCTGGTCATGGCGAAGGTCAGCGTGCCCTCGTCGAGCCAGCTCAGCCCCTGGCTGCCCTCCAGCGTGCTCCACTCACGGCCGTCCACGGTGCCGACGACCGCGCCGTCCACGCCTCCCGCCGCCAGGCTGTAGGCCACCTGCCCGTCGGGCGAGGCGGCCAGGCCGCTCACCCTGCCGTCGAGCTCGTCGCCGACCGGATCGCCGAGCACCGCGCCGCCGTCGGGGCCGACGGTGAACCTGAAGATCCGCGAACGACCATCGGCCGGGCCCGGCGACCCGGCCGCGGCCAGATAGTGACCGGGCTCGGCGTCACGGGCGACCGCCTGGTAGCCGGGCAGCCGGTCGTCGGCGACCGGCAGCCTGCCGCTCTGCCGTCCGGTGACGGTGTCGACGACGACCACGCCCTCCTCGGCCAGCAGGACGACGTGCCTGGGCGTGCCGTCGGCGTTGCGCGCCTGCTCGACGGCTCCCGTGGGCAGCAGCCGCAGCCCGGCGACCACCAGCGCGGGCCCGGCGAGCACGCACACGGCCACCACCAGGCCGCGCCTGCCCACCACCTTCGGCGCGCCGCTCCCGAGCCAGGCGGCGACCACGACGAGCAGGCCCGGCGTCACCACCAGCGCCAGCTGCGCCGCACTCGGCCCGGCGAACACCCGCTCGCACGTCATGCCCTGGGGAATCCGGTCCACATGGGCCAGCGCGTGCAGCGCCCCGTACTGCGTGAGCACGAGGGCGACGCCGAGTCCGGCCGCACGCCGGTGCGCTCCCGTGCGTACCGCCACCCAGGCCAGCGCCGCGAAGACGATCGGCGCCCCGAGCAGCGCGGTGTACAGCACGGGCTCGGCCACCTGCCGTAGCGCCGCCTCCCATCCGGCGGGCCGCGGCACGGGCTGGAACCCGAAGCAGCCGAACGAGCCGGACTCCCGCGGCGCCCACCCCCACCCGGCGACCACGACCAGCACCCCCCACACCAGCAGGGCGGCGCGCGAAGGCCGGGAGGGTAAAGGGTGCTGCGCCGGGATCATGATCGGCGATCCTGCCGAGCCGCGTTCGGGGTGTCAACCGACCGAGGTTGCCAACCATACCCCCTCTGGGTATAAATGTGATCTATGACCACGCACCACCATGAAACCCCCCACCACCACCCGCCCAAAGCCACCTGGAAGGCCGCCGCCTCCGCGACCCTGCACTGCCTCACCGGATGCGCCATCGGCGAGGTGCTCGGCATGGTGATCGGCACCGCGCTCGGGTTCGGCGACCTGTGGACGATCGTGCTCGCCGTGGCCCTGGCCTTCGTGTTCGGCTACGCCCTGACCCTGTACGGCGTGCGCAAGGCGGGACTCGGCTGGCGGCAGGCGATCAAGGTCGCACTGGCGGCCGACACCGTGTCGATCGCGGTGATGGAGATCGTCGACAACGGCGTCATGCTCGCCGTGCCCGGGGCGATGGACGCGGGGCTGGCCAGCTGGCTGTTCTGGGGCGCGTTGGCCTTCGCGCTGGTCGTGGCCTTCTTCGTCACCTGGCCGATCAACAAGTGGATCATCGGCAAGGGCAAGGGGCACGCGGTCGTGCACGCCTACCACCACTAGGCCCGTCTCCCGCCGGGGCAACTTTCCGATCATGAACTGGTCAGGCCCTGGCAGCGTCTCCCATCACGACGGCGGCGGCATCCGACACTGAACGCGGACGTATCCCCGCATGTGGTGCCGAGGAGAGCATGGAGTCGCTGCTGATCGTGCACGCCCTGGCCGCGGTGTGCGCGCCATGGCTGGCCCGGCGTTTCGGGCGCGGCGTCTTCGCCCTGCTGGCGCTCGCGCCCGGCGCGGGATTCGCCTACACGCTGTGGATCTCGCTCACCGGGCTGCCGGTCTCCTCACACCACGACTGGGCACCCGCCCTCGGGCTCGGACTGAGCCTGCGCGCCGATGTGCTCAGCGTGCTGATGATGTTCCTGGTCACCGGGGTCGGCGTGCTCGTCCTGGTGTACTGCGGCCGCTACTTCGACACCGGCGACGGCCGCTTCGGCGCCGTCATGGTGGCCTTCGCCGGTGTCATGCTCGGCCTGGTCGTCGCCGACGACCTGCTGCTGCTGTATGTGTTCTGGGAGCTGACCACGGTCTTCTCCTACCTGCTCATCGGCAACGACCCGGAGAGCAGGGCCAGCCGCAGGGCCGCCATGCAGGCGCTGACCGTCACCACGCTCGGCGGCCTGGCCATGCTGGCCGGGTTCGTCATCATCGGCGAGGCCGCGGGCACGTACCGGATCTCCGAGATCGCCGAGCGACCGCCGTCCGGCGGGCTGGTCCCGGTCGCGCTGGCGCTGGTGCTGGCCGGGGCGCTGTCGAAGTCGGCGATCTTCCCCTTCAGCGGCTGGCTGCCCGCCGCGATGGCCGCGCCGACGCCGGTCTCGGCCTACCTGCACGCCGCCGCCATGGTGAAGGCCGGGATCTACCTGCTGGCCAGGCTCTCGCCGCTCTTCGGCGACGTCACCGTCTGGCGTGCGCTGGCCGTACCTCTCGGGCTGCTCACCATGGTGATGGCCGGGTGGCGTGCGCTGCGCGAGGTGGACCTCAAGAAGCTGCTCGCCTACGGGACCGTGAGCCAACTCGGCTTCCTGACCGTGCTGTTCGGGGCCGGGACGCGTGACGCCGCGCTCGCCGGGGTGGCGATGCTGCCCGCGCACGCCCTGTTCAAGGCGTCGCTGTTCCTCGTGGTCGGCATCGTCGACCATGCCAGCGGCACCCGCGACCTGCGCGAGCTCAGCGGGCTGCGGCGCTCGGCGCCGTGGGTGTGCGCGACCGGCGTGCTGGCCGCCGCCTCGATGGCCGGCATCGTGCCGCTCATCGGGTTCGTGGCCAAGGAGGCGGCGTTCGAGGCGCTGCTGCACGACCCGGCGGTGCTGGCCGGGATCGCCGTCGGATCGGTGCTCACCGTCGGGTACTCGGTGCGCTTCGTCTGGGGCGCCTTCGCCGTCAAGCCCGGCCTGACGCCGACCCCGGTGCACCGCGCGCCCGCCGCCATGTTCGCACCCCCCGCCCTGCTGGCCGCGCTCGGCCTGCTGCTCGCCCCGCTCGCGAGCCGGTACGGCGCGGCGATGGCGCCCTACACCGACGCCTTCGCCGATCCCGGGCACGGCACGCACCTGGCCGTGTGGACCGGGGCGCCCGTGCCGCTGCTGCTGTCGGCGACCGCGATCGTCGGCGGCCTCGTGCTCTTCCTGGCCAGGGAGCCGGTCGCCAGGGCCGGGCTGTGGCTGCACCGCTACGACTCCGCCCAGGCGTACTGGTCGGTCGTGCGCGGGCTCGACTCGGCCGCGGTGCAGCTGACCGGCGTCTTCCAGCGCGGCTCGCTGCCCGACTACCTGGTCATCGCCATGGCCTGCATGGCCGCGATCGGCGCCTTCGCCATGATCTACGGCCCGCCCGCCGAGATCAACCTCACGCTGGTGCCGTGGACCGGCATCGCCCAGCCGATCGTCGGGGCGCTGATCCTGGCCGCCTCGGTGTTCGTCCTGGTCTGCCGTGCCTACATCCTGCTGGCCGTGGTGATCGGCATGGTCGGCTACGGCGTGGCGCTGCTGTTCTTCGCGCACGGCTCGCCCGATCTGGCGCTGACGCAGTTCCTGGCCGAGACGCTCAGCCTGGTGGTGTTCGCCCTGGTGCTGCGGCGGCTGCCGATCAAGCCGTTCCGTACCTCGGCCAGGCTGCCCTTCGCCTTCAGGGGCACGCTCGGCGCGATCGTCGGCGTGGTGGCAGCGGGGGCCGGGATGGTGGCGCTGAGCGCGCGCGACACCCAGCCCGTCGGCGAGCTCGCCCCCGTGGCGGCGCCGCAGGCCGGTGCGCACAACGTGGTCAGCGCGCTGCTGGTCGACATCAGGGCGTGGGACACGATGGGCGAGAGCTCGGTGCTGGTGGTGCTGGCGCTCGGCGTCACCAGCCTGGTGTTCCTGCGCCGCCGCAGCTACTCCCTCGATCGCGACGCGGGCGCCGCCGACGCGGGCGGCGGCGGGCACTGGCTGGCCGCCACCCTGCCGCAGGGCCAGCGCTCGGTGGCCTTCGAGATCGTGGCCAGGCTGCTGTTCCACTCGATCCTGCTGGTCTCCATCTATCTGCTGTTCACCGGGCACAGCGGCGTCGGCGGCGGGTTCGCCGGAGGCATCGTCGCCGGACTCGCCATCACCGTGCGCTACCTGGCGGGCGGCAGGTACGAACTGGCCAGGGCGGTCCCCGCCGACGCCGGTGTCCTGCTCGGCGTCGGCCTCACGCTGTCGACCTGCACGGCGCTGACCGGACTGGTGTTCGGCGACGCGGTGCTGACCATGCTGGCCGCCGATCTGAGCGTGCCACTGGTCGGGCACGTGCACCTGTCGACCGTGCTGCTGTTCGACCTCGGCGTGTACATCACCGTCATCGGCATGGTCCAGGACATCCTGCGCAGCCTCGGCGCCGAGCTGGACCGCCAGATCGACGAGGAGAGCGCCTCATGAGCCTGCCCGTGCTGCCGTTCGCGATCTCGGCCGTGCTCATCGCGGTCGGCGTGACGCTGATGCTGGAACGCAGCCTGCTGCGCGTGCTCGGCGGCGTGATCATGCTCGGCAACGGCGTGAACCTGCTCATCCTCACCGCGGGCGGCCCCGCCGGAGACCCGCCGATCCTGGGCCTGACCGAGCCGCGGGACATGGCCGACCCGCTGCCGCAGGCCATGGTGCTCACCTCGATCGTCATCACCCTCGGCATCACCGCGTTCCTGCTGGCCATGGTGCACCGTACCTGGCAGCTCACCGGCACCGACGAGGTCCAGGACGACACCGAGGACCGCAGGGTACGGCTGCGCGCCAGGCGCGGCGAGCTGAGCCTGGCCCTGGTCGAACGCCAGGAGGCCTACCGCCGCCTGCTGCGGGAGCAGCGCGCCGCCATGGAGGACCTGGACCGCGAACGCCTCGAACGCGAACGCCGCGAGGAGGCCGAGCTGGAGAGCCGCATCCTCGACGTGAACGCCGACCTTGGCCGCTGGATGCAGGCGCACAAGGACGACGGCCTGCCCGCCGAGGAGCTGATGAAGCGCTTCGAGGAGGCCAGGCGCCAGGAGGAGGCCTCCACCCAGGACAAGGAGGCCCGCGTGCACCAGCTCAGGGAGGACTACGCCCGCAGCCGCCGCGACCAGGCGGCCAGGGAGCGCGAGATGCGGCGCAGGCTGCGGGCCAGGTACCGGCAGGCGCGCCGCGAGATGCGCGCCGCGCTGCAGGCCGAACGCGAACGCCAGGCCCTCGCCCTCGACCCGGAACTGGAGGGCGACGACTGATGGAGACGCTGATCAGCGTGCCGGTGGTGCTGCCGCTGCTGGCCGCGGGGCTCAAGCTGGCGATCGGCGGGCGGCTGCGGCGGCTGCAGTCGCTCATCAGTGTGGCCACGCTGAGTGTGATGCTGGTGGTCTCGCTCCTGCTGCTGGTCGCGGCCGACACCGAGGGGCCCCAGGTCACCTCGGTCGGCTCCTGGCCCGCTCCGCTCGGCATCTGCCTGGTGGCCGACAGGCTCTCCACGCTCATGCTGGTCGTCTCGTCGGCCGTGACGCTCTGCGTGATGATCTACTCGGTGTCGAGCGCGTTCGCCGACCAGGAGCACGACGCGCCGATGGCCATCTTCCATCCGGCCTTCCTGGTGATGGTGGCGGGCGTGTCGGACGCGTTCCTCTCCGGTGATGTGTTCAACCTGTTCGTGGCGTTCGAGATGCTGCTGGGCGGGTCGTACGTGCTGCTGACGTTCGGCGGGACGCAGTCGCGGATCAGGGCGGGCGCCACGTACACGGTGATGGGGCTCGCCTCCTCGATGCTGTTCCTCATCGCGATGGCCGTCGCCTACGCCGCCACCGGGACGCTGAACATGGCGCAGCTGGCCGAGCGGTTCGCCGACCTGCCGACGCATATCAAGCTGCTGGTGGAGCTGACGCTGCTGCTGGTGTTCGCGATCAAGGCGGCGGCGTTCCCGCTGTCGGCGTGGTTGCCCGACTCCTATCCGACGGCTCCGGCGCCCGCGACGGCGGTGTTCGCGGGCCTGCTCACCAAGGTCGGCGTCTACTCGATCATCCGGCTCGAGGCCCTGCTGTTTCCCGGCGGGCCCGTCGCCCAGCTGCTCATGTGGGTGGCGCTGGCGACCATGCTGGTCGGGATCTTCGGCGCGGTCGCCCAGAGCGACATCAAACGCATGCTCTCCTTCACGCTGGTCAGCCATATCGGCTACATGGTGTTCGGGGTGGCGCTGTCCAGCGTGCAGGGCATGGCGGGCGCGGTGTTCTACGTGGCCCACCACATCACCGTGCAGACCAGCCTGTTCCTGGTCACCGGGCTGATCGAGCGCCGCACCGGGGACACCTCGGTCGAGCGGCTCGGCGGGCTGATGCGGCTGGCGCCGGTCATCTCGGTGCTGTTCTTCATCCCGGCGATGAACCTGTCCGGCATCCCGCCCATGTCGGGCTTCCTGGGCAAGCTCGCCCTGATCCAGGCGGGTGTGGCCGACGGCAGGCCGATCGCACTCGTCCTGGTCGCCGCCAGCCTCGCCACCAGCCTGCTCACGCTCTACGCGGTGGCCAAGACGTGGGGCAAGGCGTTCTGGCGCACGCCGCAGCCCGACGCGCCCGACCGGCCCGGCACGGTCGTGGAGAGCACCGAGGCGACCGGCGCCGACGCCGTCGTCACCACGACCACGATGCCCGCCGCGCTGATCGGCTCGACGGCGGCGCTGGTGGTGCTCGGCCTGTCGTTCACCGTACTGGCGGGGCCGTTGTCAGGACTGGCCGAGCGTACGGCGGGCGAGCTGCTCGCGCGCTCGCCCTACATCTCGGCCGTGCTGGGGGAGGCGCCGTGAGCGTGTCGGACGAGGAGAGCAGGCTGGCGCCCAGGGTGCTGGGGCGGCACGTGCCGCTGCCGCTGGTGGGCTGGCTGACGCTGATGTGGGTGCTGCTGTGGGGCGAGCTGAGCTTCGCCAACGTGCTCGGCGGGCTGGTCGCAGCCGTCGTCATCACGTGGCTGCTGCCGCTGCCCGTCGTCGATCCCGGTATCCGGGTGCACCCGGTGGCGCTGGTGGCGTTCCTGCTGTGGTTCGGCCGGGACATGGTGCTGTCGACCGTACGGGTGGTGATGTGGGTGCTGCACCCCGGGCCGCCGCCGGTCGAACTCGTGCGGGTACGGCTGCGCACGTCGTCGGAGCCGATGACGATGATCATCATGGTGGCGTTGTCGTCGGTGCCGGGCAGCCTGGTCGTGGAGGCCTACGTGGTGGACAGGGAGCTGGTGCTGCACGTGCTCGGGCTAAGGGGCGACGTCCCCGCGGCCGTACAGGAGGACGTCACCCGGCTCGAGGAGCGCGTCGTCGCCGCGTTCGGCACGCGCGCCGACCGAGGGGAGCTGGCCGGATGAACGTCGTGTTCGTCATCGCCCTGGCACTGATCGGAGCGGCGGGCGCGGCCACGCTGTTCCGGATCGTGCGCGGGCCGCGGATGCTGGACCGGGCGGTGGCCGTCGATGTGATGACGGCGCTGGCCATGTGCGGGCTCGGGGCGGCGGCCATCGCCGACGACGACTACACCGTGCTGCCCGACCTGCTGGTGCTGTCGCTGCTGGGCTTCGTCGGGTCGGTGTCGCTGGCCAGGTTCTTCTCCGGCGGTTCGCGGTGAGCCCGCTGGACGTGGCCGCGGCGTGCTGCCTGCTGCTCGGCTCCGGTCTGGCGTTCGCGGCGGGCATCGGCCTGGTGCGTTTCCCGACCGTGCTCGACCGCATGCACGCCGGGACCAAGCCGCAGGTCGTGGGCGTCCTGCTGGTCCTGCTGGCGATGTGGCTGCACCGGCCCACGTGGGCGACGGCCGGGCCGTTGCTGCTGGTCGGGGTCGCCCAGGTGGTCACCGTTTCGGTGGCGGCCTACATCACGGCCAGATCGGCCTATCTCTCACCCGAGGAGCCCTCGGTCGAAGGAGACGACGAATCATGATCGCATCGAGTCTGGCCCTGGCCGTGGCGCTGACCCTGGCGCCGCCGGACGTGGCGGCCCTGACCCTGGAGTCGGCCAACGCCGCCCGTGCGCAGTACGGCGCCTCCGCCCTGACCTGGAGCTCGGCGCTGGCCGGGCCGACACGCGAGCAGGTGGCCGGGTGCGCCTTCCGCGCCTCCGACTCCGGAGGGCGTTACGGGGAGACCCTGTTCGCCGTGTCGGGCTCGCCGCCGGTCGAGGAGGCGATCGGTTCGGCGTTCGAGGCGTGGATGGGGCAGGCGGCCGACTACGACTACGGGCGGCCCGGGTACTCCGAGTCGACCAGCGGCTTCACCCAGGTGGTGTGGAAGGCCAGCACCCGGGTCGCCCTGGCCGTCGGCCGCTGCCCGGCGGGCACCGTGCTGCCGATGGCCGCCACCTTCGTCGTGGCGAGGTACACACCGGCCGGGAACGTCGAGGGGCGCTTCCGGCAGAACGTGGGCCGTCCCGAATCCCCGTTGCACGACAAGTGATGCACGAGTTATCGTGCATAGGTGAGTGAGGTAGCGGATCTCAACCTGGTCAAGGTGCTCGCCAACCCCCTGCGGCAGCGGATCCTTCGCGCGTTGTCGGCCGAAGGGGAGGCCACCTCGACCACACTGGCCAGGAAACTGGGCGTGACGACGGGCGGCACCAGCTACAACCTGCGGGTGCTGGCCGAGCACGGCTTCATCGAGGAGGTGCCGGGCGGGAGCGGCAGGCAGCGCTGGTGGCGTCCGGCCAGGCGGCCCCTGACCTTCCCCCGGCACAGCGCCCAGGACGAGGAGATGCGCGCGTCGATGAGCGAGTTGCACCGGCTGTGGCTCGCCCAGGACCTCGACCACTTCGCCAGGTTCGAACGGGCGCGCGACGAGCTCGGCGAGTGGGGCGACGCGCTGCCGTACTCCAGGGGCAGGGTGCATCTCACGGTCGAGGAGCTCGCCGAGTTCTTCGCGGCCTACCTCGCTCTGCTCGACAGGTTCTCGGCCGGGGGGCCGCGCGAGGGAACCAGGTCGATCCTGACCAGGTTCGTCGCGTTCCCCGAGCTGGCCGACTGATCCTGGCCGACTGATCCTGGCCGGCCGATCCTGGCCGACCGACACAGGTGGCCGCCGAGTTGCAGCTCGGCGGCCACGCGACCGCATCACCACGCCCGAACGGGCGTGTCCTTACGCGACACCGGTCACGACAGAAAGGAGAGCAGCTCATGCTGCTCCGACGCAAGCCGACCCGCCTGCTGAGCGCCCTGGCGTTCGCGGCGCTCCTCCTTGCGGGCGCGCCCGCCCAGGCCTCCGACCTCCCACCCCTCGACCCTGCGACGCTCGGCCGGGCCATCGCGGGCCTGCCCGACGAGACGGCGAGCGCGGCGGCCGTCGCCGTCGAAGGCAGGGCCGGGCGCTGGAAGGGCAGGTCGGGCCACGCCGACCTGCGCAGGCGCACGCCGGTCCCGCCGGAGGGCCGCTTCCGGGTGGGCAGCATCACCAAGACGTTCGTCGCGGCGGCCGTGCTGCAGCTCGCGGCCGACGGCGCGCTGAGCCTCGACGACTCCGTACAGTCGCACCTGCCCGGCCTGCTGCCCTCCGGCCGTGCGCCGATCACCGTGCGCCAGCTGCTCAACCACACCAGCGGCCTGTCGCGCGAGGGGGTACGCGTCAACGACCCGCTGTGGTACGCCGAGCACCGCTTCGACACCTACAGCCCGGCCCAGCTCCTGGCCAAGGCCGTCGCCCTCCCGCTCGACTTCGCCCCCGGCACCCGCCAGCAGTACAACAACAACGACTACGTCGTGGCCGCCCTCATCCTGGAGCAGGTCACCGGCCGCCCGTACGGCGAGCAGATCGCCCGGCGCATCCTGCGCCCGCTGCGCCTCGACGCCACCTCGGTGCCCGGCGTCAGGACCGGCATACCCGGACCGCACACACGGGGATACGTGTCGGCGGGCGGGCGGCTGATCGATGTGAGCGCGCAGAATCCGTCGGTGGCGTGGGGCTCGGGCGAGATGATCTCCTCGGCGCGTGACCTGACGACATTCGTCACCGCGCTGTTCTCCGGCCGGGTGGTGCCCAAGGCGCAGCTGGCCGAGATGTTCACCGTTCCGGCCGTGCCCTCGCAGGGGCCCGGCTGTCCCGGCGGCCGGGCCTGCCACGGCGCCGGACTGCAGTCGGCGGCGGTGGGCGGCCAGACCTACTGGGGTCACGTGGGCGACAGGCCCGGCTACTTCAGCGCGGTCTTCGCCACCCGCGACCTGGGCCGCCTGGCCACCGTGCTGCTGAACTCCACCGAGTGGGATCCGCCCTCGGACGCCCCGGCCCGCCTCCCGGCCATCATGGCGGCCGTCGCGGGCCGAGCCGCACCGTAGCCGACCGGCAGGCCGACAGGACGTGAGGGCGGGGCGCACGGGGGCGCACCGCCCTCACCCACGGGCGGCGCGACCGGTCAGCCCGCCCCCGGCACGAAACGGACCGCCCTCGGCGCCTCCCCCAGCGGCTCCGGCAGGCGGAGCGGGCCCCGGCCGGGTGTGAGCGAGCCCAGGACGCGAGGCCCGCGAGCCCCGGTGCACGAGGGGACGGTGGCGGGAAGGCCGTGCGCGGTCAGCCAGCCGAACAGCGAGAACGCGACGGCCTCCTTGGCGTCCGACGGCACGCCGAGCTCGTCGCTGGCCACGATCCGCACGCCGGGAGCGTGCTCACCCAGCATGCGCATGAGCACCGGATTGCGCACCCCGCCCCCCGAGACCACGACCGTGGCCAGGCGATGACGCAACAGCTCGGCCGCCACGGTCCTGGCGGTCAGCGCGGTGAGCGTGGCCAGCACGTCGGGCAGCGGCAGCCCGGACACCGGAGCCAGGTACCCCTGGTGGAACAGCTCCTTGCCGGTGCTCTTGGGCGCGGGCAGCCGGTAGTACGGCTCGGCGAGCAGGTGTTCGAGCACCGCCTCGTGCACCGTGCCCGAGGCGGCGACGCGGCCGTCCTCGTCGTAGGGCAGGCCGGTGGCGGCCAGCATGGCGGCGTCCATCAGGGCCGAGGCGGGGCCGGTGTCGTAGGCGAGTCCGTCGCAGGTGGTCAGGTTCGCGATGCCGCCCAGATTGAGGGCGCCTCCCCGGCCGGGCAGTCCGGCCAGCAGCAGCAGGTCCAGATAGGACACCAGCGGCGCCCCCTGCCCTCCGGCCGCCACGTCGCGCGTGCGCAGTCCGGACACGACGGGCAGACCGGTGCGCTCGGCGATCCAGGCGGGCTCGCCCAGCTGCAGGGTGCCGAGCACGCGGCCTTCGCCGGTCCAGTGGTAGAGCGTCTGCCCGTGCGAGCAGATCAGATCGGCCGGTCCCGCCGCCTGCGCCGCCTCGGCGAACGCCTGGCCGATCAGGGTGTCGAGCGCGCACACCTCGGCCATGTCCACCCGGCCCGGCGGCAACGCGGCCACCAGCCTGGCCCGCAGGCCCGCGTCGTAGGGCGTCGAGCCGAACGGCCCGACCACCCCGGTCAGCACGCCTTCGCTCATCGTCCAGTCGACGATCGCGCCGTCGATCCCGTCATGGGAGGTCCCCGACATCAGTCCGAGCACACGCACGACCCACTCCTTGTAGATACTCTTCATCACGGTACAGTCATTCGGAGATTATCTACATTCCGGATGTCCCGGCTTCCCGGCGAAAGGCTCCCCCCGATGCTTCACCGCAGTCCCGACCTGGCCAGACTGGCGATGACCGTGCTGCAGCCCGGTTTCGACGGCACCACGCCCCCCGAGTGGCTGCGCCGCGCGCTGGGCGAAGGGCTCGGCGGTGCGGTGCTGTTCGCCAGGAACATCACCGGCGTCGAGCAGACCGCCGGCCTCGTCGCCCGGTTGCGCGCCGACAACCCGGCCGTCGTCGTCGCCGTCGACGAGGAGGGCGGCGCCGTCACCAGGTTCGAGGCGGCATCGGGCAGCTCGTGGCCGGGCAACCGGGCGCTCGGCGAAGGCGGCGACGTCGCCAGGACCGAGGCCGTGGCCGCCGAGATGGGCCGCATGCTGGCCGCCGCCGGAGTGACGCTCGACTACGCGCCCGTCCTGGACGTCAACGCCAATCCGGCCAACCCGGTGATCGGCATCCGCTCGTTCGGGGCGGACCCGGAGCTGGTCGCCGCGCACGGCGCCGCGTGGATCACCGGCCTGCAGAGCACCGGCGTCGCCGCCTGCGCCAAGCACTTCCCCGGGCACGGCGACACCGTGACCGACTCCCACCACGCCCTGCCCACCGTGCACGCCACGCTCGCCGAGCTGTACGAGCGCGACCTGCCGCCCTTCCGCGCCGCCGTACGGGCGGGGGTGCGGGCGATGATGTGCGGGCACCTGCTCGTGCCCGCGCTCGACCCCGATCGGCCCGCGACGCTCAGCCGCAGGGTGCTGACCGGGCTGCTGCGCGAGGAGCTCGGGTTCGAGGGCATGCTCGTCACCGACGCGATCGAGATGCGCGCGGTGGCCGCCCTGCACTCCCCCGGCGAGATCGCCGTCCTGGCCCTGGCCGCCGGGGCCGACGCGATCTGCGCAGGCGCCGCCTCGGAGTCGCTCGTGCACGAGCTGCGCGACGCCCTCGTGACGGCCGTGCACGAGGGCCGCCTCCCCGAGGAACGGCTGGCCGAGGCGGCGAACCGCGTCCTCACCCTCGCGACCCCGCGCACCGAGCCCGCCGTCCAGGCGCCCGAGGCCTTCACGCACGGCTCGGAGCTCGGGTTGCGGGCCGCGCGGGCCGCGCTCAAGGTGACCGTGCGCGCGCAGGCGCCCGCGCCGTCGGGCCCGCCCCTGGTCGTCGACATCGCGCCCCGGATGAACCTGGCCGTCGACCCCGGCACCCCCACCGGCCTGTACGGCGCGCTCGGCGAGCTCCTGCCGGGCACGACCGGGCACACGGTCACCGCCGACGACCCGGTCCTGCCCGACCTCGGCGACCTGGAGCGACCGGTCGTCGTCGTGACCTACGACGCGGGACGCCACCCCTGGGTGGGCGAGCTGCTGCGGGAGGCGCTGGAACGGCGTCCGGACGCGATCGTCGTGGAGACCGGCCTGCCCGGCGAACCCGTGGGAGCCGTGCACCTGGCCACGCACGGCATCTCCAGGGCGTCGGCGCGGGCCGCGGCCCTGTGGCTGGCCGGTCGGCGATGAGCGAGCTCGCGCCCGAGAACCTGGTGGCCACCATCCGCTCGGTGCTGCCCTCGCTCACCCCCGCCGCCAGGGCGATCGCCAGGCTGATCCTCGACGACCCCGCCACCGTGGCCCGTGCCACGATCACCGAGCTGAGCGCCATGTCCGGCACCAGCGAGGCGACGATCGTACGCACGGCCAGGGGCCTGGGCTTCGCCGGCTACTCCCAGCTGCGTTTCGCCCTGGCCGCCGCGGCGGCGCAGATGACGCCCGACCGGCTGGTGCCGGGCGACCTCGGCCCGGACGACCCGCTGACCGACGTGATCGCCAAGGTGGCCAGGGCCGAGTCCGAGGCCCTGGCCGACACCGCCGCCCAGCTCACGCCCGAACGCCTCGGCGCGGTCGTCGAGGCCGTGGCGTCGGCCAGGCGCGTTGTCGTGTACGGCGTCGGCGCGTCGGGCCTGGTCGCGACCGACATGGCACACAAGCTCATGCGCATCGGCCTGTCCGGTCACGCCTTCACCGATGCCCATCTGGCCGTGACGAGCGCGGCGATCGTACACGCCGACGACGTCGTGGTGGCCGTGAGCTGCACCGGCGAGACGCCCGACGTCATCGAGCCGTTGCGCCTGGCGGCCTCGGCGGGCGCCACCACGGTCGCGATCACCAACCACCCGCGCTCGACGCTCGCCTCGGTCGCCGCGCACGTGCTGGTCTCGGCCGGGCGCGAGACCGCCTTCAGGCCCGGCGCCCTGGCCAGCAGGATCAGCCAGCTGCTGATCGTCGACTGTGTGTTCGTGGGAGTCGCCCAGCGCACGTTCGCCGCCTCCGAGTCGGCGGTGCGGGTCACCCGGGCGGCCCTTGACGCCTATCTGGCCGACGCCAGGGCGCGGGGGCGCTGAGCTCGGCTCAGGGGCGGTCGCGCAGCTCGGCCGCCAGGCGTTCCACCTCCTGGTCCAGGTCGGTCTGACGCCGTGCGCGTGCCGATCTGTCGGCCTCGGCCACCTGGCTGAGGCGCGCTTCGCGGGTGTGGTCGCTCTGCCTGCCCAGGACGACGTACTCGGCCATGGCCTGTTTGACCTTCAGGTCCACGTCCTCGTCCTTGAGCCTGCGCCCGGCCATGAGCTGGCGGCGGTGCACGGCGTCGTAGGCGGTGTTGCGCTGCAGGGCCTTGGCCAGCATGGGGCTGATGTCGATGGTGATCAGCAGCAGGCGCAGCAGCCACACCAGGAACGTCACGTAGACACTGCGCTCGGCCAGCCGTTCCAGGGCTCTGACCTGGTCGAGGATGCCCCGGTCGCTCTGGCCCGCCTGCCAGGTCCGCAGCTGCAGGTCGATCTCGTCCTTGATCTGGCGTTCGTAGCCCTGCTGGCTGTCCTTCAGCTTGGCGGTCAGCGTGGTGATGCGGGCGTCGGCCCGCATCACCAGGCGCTGCTTGTTCACCAGGCCGCTGTCCCTGCGGTGCTGGGCGATCTCGATGCGGGCCTGCCTGCAGTTCGGCCCCTCGCCGGTGATGCCGCTGAGCCCGCGCCGCCTGCGGCCGTTGCACTCGTCGCGGGCCAGCGCCTGCCGCCTGCCGATCTCCGCGCCGATGGTCTTGATCTCGGCCTTCAGCCCGGCGCGCTGGTCCTTGGCGTTGCGTAGCTGGATCGCGACCGCCCTCGGCGAGTCGGACGTGGCCAGCACGTAGTCGGCGCATCCCGGCGGCAGCTCGGCGGACTCGTCGATGGGGTTGCACCGTACCCAGGTGCTGCGCTCGACCCGCGCGTCGTCGGCCCGCATCCGCACGACCTCCCCGCGTACGGCGGGCCCGAACACCCACAGCACCAGCGGCTCGGAGATGAAGGCCCCCATGAGCAGCGAGACCAGCAGCCTGACGGCCAGCACCCTGAACTTGCGCTCCATCAGCCCGTGCGTGCTCGCGATCAGCCAGGCGTCGAGCACCATGATCACCACAGCCCACATGACGGCCCCAGCGAGCAGGCCCCACACATCCGCCGCGATGCCGCTCAGCGCGACGAACAGCGACAGCCCGGCCATCACCCCGGTGTTGAGCACGATGCAGCCCAGCAGGGTGTAGCGCGAGCGGTCCTCGGGGACCCAGTCGAGCAGTTCCTCCGTCACACCGGTCAGCCTGCGCAGGTGGCGCCCCGCCCCTCTGTCCGGCGCCTTCGGCCGGAACTGGTCGGGCAGCGAGGGCAGCCTCAGCTGGGTGGTCATCAGTCGTCGTCCTCCTGCGGCTCCGCGTCCGGCATCCGGGCCTCCTCCAGGGCCGGGGCCGTCGCGGCGGCCTCGACCTCGGGTGCGCCGTCGCCGCCGCCGAGCGCCATCGACTCCAGCAGCCCGTCGAGGCTGACCTTGGCCGGTTGGGTGTCGAAGTGGCCCCTGCTGAGCAGTCCCTCGACGAAGCGGGCCTGGCGCTCGGCGCGGCTGAGGTCGTCGGCCCGCTTCCACTCCTCCTGGCGGCGTGCCGCCTCGCGCGCCTCCTGCTCCTGGAACAGCCGGCCCGCCTCCTCCGCCTGGCGTTTGGTCAGTTTGAGCTCGTGGTGGTACTTGGCGTCCTCCCTGCTGACGGCGTAGTTCTGCTCGTTGCGCTCGCGTTCGAGCTCGAGGCGGCGCAGCTCGTTCTCGCGCTGCTGCGCCAGCTCGATGCGCTGGGTCTCGTAGGTGGCCTCGATCTCCTTCACGCGTTCCTCGTGCGACCACTGGTGCTCCACCCGGGTGGACTCCAGGCGCAGCTCCTCCATGCGGCGCGCCCACGCCCGCTCCTCGCGCCTGTCCTCGCGTTCCAGGGTGAGCTGCGCCCTGTCCCAGTCGAGCTCGTCGCGGCGTTCGGCCAGGTAGCGCTCCTCCTGGCGCTCGTTCAGCCTGCTCATGGCCTCGATGTACTCGACCTGGGTCAGCGCGCCCGACTGCAGGGCCAGGCCCAGGGCGAGCTCGGGGTCCGCGCCGATGGTCTCGGCATGCCTGGCCACCTGCTCGCGCAGGTGCTCCTGGTCGCGGGCGTGCAGGATGTGCCGGTGCTCCTGGTCCCTGCTGGCGATCAGGTGGTCCTGCTGCTGCCTGCCGTACTGCTGAGTGTGGGCGTGGTCGGTCTGCTGGGCCTGCAGGGCCTGGTCGCGTTCGGTCTTGACGACCAGGCGCTGGTGGTCGCGTTCCTCCTGCTCGGTCTGCAGGCGGCTCTCGTACTGCTGGCTTCTGCGGCGGCGGGCCCATTCGGCCCATTCGTCGGGGGTGTGCACCTGCACGCTCGCCATCGACGCCGTCATTCCGGCGAACAGCGGCGGCTGCACGGTGGTGAACGCCCTGACCTGGGCGTTCACCAGGCGGCGTATCTCGTTGATCTGGCCGTCGTCGAAGCCGAGCGCCAGTTCGTAGAACCGGTGGTGGCCCTGCAGGTAGGTGGTGAGGACCTGGGAGGCGCGCAGGCCGTTCCTGACCACCACGACGGGGTCGGTGACCACACAGCTGAAGGCGACCTCGACGGTCAGCTCGCTGTCCTCGGCCGAGCGGATCGTCAGCTGCGCGCGTACCTCGACGTCGGCGCTGACGTCGACCACACTGACGTGATCGGCCGCGAGCAGCGTGTCGTCGCGTGCCTTCAGCGCCCCGTTGTCCAGGATGTAGTCGCCGTCCACGCGGTAGACGAGGCGGTGGTGGCCCTGCGCCTTGGGCAGTTCGGCCGGGTCCCTGCGCCTGCCGCGCAGCAGTCGCTTGCCCGGGGCGCTGAGCGGGCGGCTCTCGATGACGGGGTAGTCCTCATGGGTCATGGCTGGTGGCTTTCGTGGATCGCGGGGTCGTCTGTGTTCAGGGCGGCGCGCAGGATGTCGGCCAGTGAGGTGGTCTCGGGACGGCTGGTGACCATCGCGGTGAACTCGGCGTTGAGCAGTTCCTGCTCCTCGGCGCCCAGCAGGGCGAACACGTGCAGGCAGAACCGGTGGGCGACCTCCTCGCCGTCCGCGTCGCCGTTCGCCCCGTCGCGGGCGAGCCATTCGAGGGTGACGGCCAGGACGTCCATCGCGGCGCGGCGGTGCGGCCGGTGCAGCAGCATGGTGCTCAGCAGCCTGGCCACCCGCGGCGATGCGCCGGGCCGCCCGGCCAGCAGGCGTGCGACCGACGGCCTGCCGCCGTCCTCGCACACCGACAGCACGGTCAGCACGGCCGACATGGTCAGCCGCTTCAGCCGCGCGTCGGCGCCTGTCCTGCCGAACCTGGCCAGCCGCAGCTCCAGCAGTTTCAGCACGGGCGCGGGGTCCTCGCGCTGGTCGACGAGGGTGGCGAACAGCTCGGCGATCGCGCGCACTCCCTCGTGCTCCAGCTTCGTGCCGTACACGGCGATGCTCCACAGCCGTCGCACCGCCTCGAACGGATAGCGCAGGCCGAGCACGCCACTGAAGACCATCGCCGCGGTCCAGCGCTGCCACAGGTCCGGCGATCCGGCCCAGCGTTTGGCGGTGGTGAGCGCCTTGAAGGCCAGGGCGTCCTGCTCCGACATCAGCCAGAGCAGGTACGTCGCCGTCTCCTGCCCCTGCCAGTCGCCCTCGTCGCGCGACCACGGCTCCAGGTAGGAGTCCTCCGCCTCCTCCGGATTGCTCAGCGCCAGCCGCGACAGCCCGTGGGCCACCCCCGAGCGCAGGTCGGCCCCGCCGGTCCTGACCAGGCCGGACAGCCACTCCCGCAGCGCCTCCCAGAAGGGGGTGGCGTACCAGCGTGACAGCTGGGCCAGCACCTCGTCGTGGTAGGCGGGGTCGGCGAAACGCAGGAGCGTCCTGCCGTGCTCGTCCTTGTGCCTGACGACCAGGTTGTCCTCGACCACGAGGCGGTGCCTGCCCCGGTGCAGCGCCTGCTCGGCCGCCGCGGGGGCGTCGTCGGCGGGCTCGGGCATCCGCTGGGCGAGGATCTCGGTCAGCGGCGCGCTCAGCTGCTCGAAACGGCGCTCGCTGGCCCCTTGCAGGAAGCACAGCGCGGCCAGGTCGACCAGGGCGGCGCGCGGCTTGTCGACCTGGAACCAGGCCCGCACCGGCTCGACCGAGGACGAGCGCAGCTCCCGCAGCGCGCAGTCGAGGTCCTCGTGCGAGGCGATCCTGGCCAGGCGTTCCATCGTGCAGAAGCCGTCGAGCTCGGCCACGATGAGGGCCACCTTGTCGGGCGGATACGACCTGCGCAGGTAGCGGGCGGGGTCCGGCGCGCTCCAGGTGATCTGCCGCACGCCTCCCGCCCTGACGGCGGGCTCGCGGTGCGCGGTCACGACCAGGTGCGCGCGGCTGTCCACCACCTGGGCGCGTACGGCGAGCCAGTCGACCTCCCTGCCGGGCTCGCCGGGCCCGTCCTCGTACCCGCAGGCCAGATAGCCGTTGCCCTCCTTGAAGGGGTAGTCGGCGAGTTCGGCTGGCGGCAGCGGAGGCAGTTCGACCAGTTCCCTGGCCGTGACGGCGTCGAGCAGGCTCAGCGCGCCCGTGCGTTTGCCCAGGCCGGGCCTGCCGAGCAGGGCGATCATCATGGTCTTGGACAGCTGGGCCAGCGCCTCGGCGTGGCAGGCGGGTTCGAGGTAGGCGCGCAGATGGCCGCGTACCTCCTCACGGTCGAGCCGGCCCGCACGCCGCCTGCCGCCGCCCGCGGAGCCGACGGCCGAGCCCACGGTGGCGTGCGGCGCGTACATCTGCTCGATGATCGTCACGGCCTTGGGGAAATGCCGTTCGCCCGGCTCCTTCTGGAGGGCAGGCTCGGTTTTCTCCGTCATCAGAACGCGTTACCGATGAATCCCCAGGGGGCGTTCACGGTCTCGATGTGATTGACGACCTGGGCAGCGGATCGGCGCTCGTCGTCCCCTTTTTCCTGCTTGTCGGCTTTGGGGGTGAAAGTGGACATATTGTGGTCAGGGACGTACACATAGGCTCGTTGCCGGAAATCCTTGGCCGGAATACTCACGATGACTTCGCGAAACTGATTCGCGTCAAGCCCCCCGAAATCGGACAGCACGGCCTTGCGGTGGACGGCCTCCGAGATGATCAGTGCGACGGCGCTGCCCGGCGCCGCGTCGAGGGCCTGGCGCAACGGCTGGGCGTCGAGGATCCTGCTGACCTCGACCAGGGCGGGCCCGGCATAGCCGTACGCGCTGGGCTTGAGCGTGTCGATGTGCATGGCCAGCCGCAACCTGATCTGCGCACTGGGGACACGGTCGGCGTTGTACGCCTTGAGCAGGGCGTTCACCTCGGGGGTGAGCCTGGCGACGACGCGGACCAGATCGACGTCCGGCGGCAGGACGATCAGTTCGCCGTCGCCCGCGCCCATCCGCTGCCAGCGTGCGGGGTCGAGCCCGGCCTCCTTGGCCGCCAGGTCGAGCACGGCCTTGACGTCGTGCTGGATGGCATCCTGTCTCCGGGCATTGCGCGAACTGTAGTTCTTGACGTCGACACCGATGACAAATCGGTCGGAAAGTACGGATTCCATGGGCTCCACGGGGGATCGCCTCCAGGGGTCGTCCGACGAGAGGCATTACTATGCCCGACAAGCCCTGACTGCTATGTAAGGAATCCGACACTCTTTCGCGTTATTTTCGAGCGGCCTTCGAAAGCTCGGCGATATCCAGGACGATGATGCGCCCGCGCAGCGTCTGCACTATTTCGCGGTCCCTGAGTTTGCCGATCTCGGCGCTCACCGTCTGCCGGGTCAGCCCGACCGCGTCGGCCAGATCCAGCTGGCCGAGCCCCAGGTCGTTCTCGGTGCGGCCGTCCGGCACCGCCATGGCCAGGCGCAGCAGGAATCTCGCCACCCGCGGCCCCGCCGGGAGGAGGGACAGCTCGGCCCTGAGGTCCTCGCTCTCGCGCAGGCGCACGGCCAGGTGCCGCATCAGCGTCGATTCGAGCCCCATGGACCGCACGGCCTCCTGGAAGACCCTGCCGTCCGCGCGCACCGCCGTGCACGGATCGACGGCGACGACCGTGGCCGTCCTGCCGTCCTCGCCGAGCAGGCCGAGCTCGCCCAGCAACTGCGGCGCATGCCGTACGGCCAGCACCACCCGCCTGCCGTCCGGCTCGACGCGTGAGACCCGGACCCGACCGGCGGTGAGCATGAGCACGGAGTCGGCCCGATCCCCCTGGGTCATCAGCGTCGCGTCCTTGGGGAAGCGCTGGATGCGGCCCGTGCCGATCAGGCGGTTCCAGTCGGCGGTCGAGATCATGCTGCCAAAACCCTCCATGCGGCCATCCTGAGTGGCGCGGGCCTGTCGGCAGGGTCGTTTCGGCCGATCCGCAAGTGAGCTTCAGTCTCGTGTCAGGCGCAGCGCCTCGGCCGCCACCGCGTGGCGCAGCGCTCTGATGCCCGCACGCCCGCGCAGCGGGTGCACCGCGTTCGTCAGCAGCACCACCGTCAGGCCCCGGGCCGGATCCACCACCAGCGACGTCCCGGTGAATCCGGAATGCCCGTAGGAACCCGACAGCGGACCGGTGATCGCCGGGTCGCCGACGCGCACGCCGAGCCCCTGCCCGTAGGCCGCGCCCTTGACGCCGTGGTCGCGGACGAGCTCGGCCAGCGAGTCCGGCCGCAGCACCGGCGCGCCGCCCGTGCGCAGGGCCTCGCCGAAGACGACCAGGTCGTCGGCCGTGGCGAAGACGCCCGCGTGCCCGGCGACGCCGCCCAGGCCGTAGGCGGTCTCGTCGTGCACCTCGCCGCGTACGCAACCGGGGTGCGGGCGCTCGGGCTTGGCCTCGGTGGCGACGACGCGCCCGCGCAGCGACTCGGCCGGGCGGTAGCCGGTGTCGCGCAGGCCGAGCGGGCCGGTGACCCGCTCGCGCACCAGCTCGTCGAGCGGCGCGCCGCCCGCCAGCTCCGCCACCCTGCCGACGGTCACCATGCCGACGTCGGAGTAGACGTGCAGCTCGCCGAGCGCCCGCTCCGGCCGGGTGGACAGCACCAGGTCGAGCCGGACGGCCGGGGAGGCGTCCGGCAGCTCCAGATCGGCCCTGCGCGTCGGCGGCAGTCCGGCCACGTGCGTGAGCAGGTGCCGCAGCGTGGCCGCGCGATGCCCGCCGTAGCCGGGCCCCAGCCGGTGCGCGACGGGCTCGTCCAGGTCGAGCAGCCCCGACTCGCGCAGCGACAGCACGACGCTCGTGGTGAACAGCTTGCTGATCGAGGCCACATCGAAGATCGAGTCCCGCCGTACGGCAGGCCGCTCGGCGGCGAGCGCGCCGTCGGCGCCCGCGTAACGCACCGCCTCCCCCACCGCCGCACCGGCCACGACCACCCCGCCCGAGGCGATCAGCGCGACGGCCGCCGAGGCCGCCTGCGGCACGGCCGAGGCGAGAATGCGGCCGAGCCCGTCCTCAGGCACCCTGCGACTCCCTGGCCAGCAGGGTGTCGAGCCGGTCGCCGTGCGTCTGCAGCAGTGCGCGTGCGGCCTCGGCGTCGACGCCGTGCTCGATCATCACCGCGGCGATCTTGACCTGCCATCCGGCGCTCTCCAGGGCCGACCTGGCCACGCCGATCCCGGCGCCCGTCAGATCGCTGACCATGCGGGCCGCACGGTCGGCCAGCTTGGAGTTGGCCGCCGACACCTCGACCATCCGGTTGCCGTAGGTACGGCCGAGCCTGATCATCGAGATCGTCGAGATCATGTTGAGCACCAGCTTCTGCGCCGTGCCCGCCTTGAGCCGGGTCGACCCGGTGACCACCTCGGCGCCGACGATCACCTCGATCGGGTGCTGGGCCGCCGCCGAGAGCGGTGTGCCCGCGTTGCAGGAGATCGCGGCCGTCAGCGCGCCACGCCGTGCGGCCTCGGCCAGCGCGCCGAGCACGTAGGGCGCCCTGCCGCTGGCCGAGACGCCGACGACGGAGTCGAGCGGCCCCACGCCGCGGGAGGCGATGGCCGCGGCCCCGGCGACGTCGTCGTCCTCGGCGCCCTCGACCGAACGGGTCAGCGCGCGCTCGCCACCGGCGATCACACCCTGCACGAGTTCGGGATCGGTGCCGAAGGTCGGCGGGCACTCGGAGGCGTCGAGCACGGCGAGCCGCCCCGAGGTGCCCGCACCCACGTACAGCAGTCGCCCGCCGTCCTTCATACGGGCGGAGATGGCGTCGACCGCGGCCGAGATCGCGGGCACCGCCTCGGCGACGGCGGTGGGCACCGAGGCGTCGGCCGCGTTCATGAGCCGGGCGACCTGCTCCGTCGACAGCCGGTCGATCTGGCTGTAGCGGGGGTCGCTCTGTTCGGTTGACAGGTCGGCGAGCGGATCAATCATGTCGTCCCATGTCGGTAATTTTCATTGAAGTCTTCATCTCTGCAAATTATCTTCTAGATTGGTCGCCATGTCACACGTGCGCACCGGAATTCATCGGCTGGTCACCGACCCCCACCTGGTCAAGGGCGAGCGGATCGGCCTGATCACCAACCCGACCGGCGTCCTGCCGGACCTCACCTCGAACGTGGACGCGTTGCGCGCGGCCGGAGTGCCGGTGACCGCGTTGTTCGGACCCGAGCACGGCCTGCGGGGCGCGGCCCAGGCTGGTTCCACCGAGATCGGCCAGGAGCCCGGCGTCGTCGACACCTATCTGAAGGACGGGCCCGAACTCGACGAGGCGGTGGCCGCGTCGGGCGTGGACACCCTCATGTTCGACATCTTCGACATCGGGAGCCGCTTTTACACCTATGTCTGGACGATGTACGACTTGATGGCCTCGGCGGCCAGGCTCGGCCTGCCGTTCGTCGTGCTGGACCGGCCCAATCCGATCGGCGGCGAGGTCGCCGAAGGCCCGCCGCTGCGGCCCGGCTTCACCAGCTTCGTCGGCAAGCTCCCCATCCCCGTCAGGCACGGCCTGACCGCGGGCGAGCTCGCCCTGTCGGCCGCACGTGAGCTGGACGCCGACGTACGGGTGATCGAGGCCGAAGGCTGGCGGCGCGGTCAGTGGCATGCCGACAGCGGCCTGCCGTGGGTGCTGCCGTCGGTGAACATGCCCACGCCCGACACCGCGCTGCTCTACCCGGGCACCTGCCTGCTGGAAGGCACGGACGTCAGCGAGGGCCGAGGCACGACGCGCCCGTTCGAACTGGTCGGCGCGCCGTACTTCGACAGCCGCCTGGCCCCCGCGCTCAACGCCATGGACCTGCCGGGGGCGCGTTTCCGTGAGGCGTGGTTCACCCCCACGTTCGGCAAGCACGCGGGGGTCATGGTGAGCGGCGTGCAGGTGCACGTGCTGGACCGCGACGCCTTCAGGCCGGTGCTGACCGGCGTGTCCATGATGCACGTCATGCGCACCCTGCACCCGGGCGAGTTCACCACGACGGACTTCCTCGACAAGCTCTGGGGCGGCGGCGACCTGCGCGCCCGCCTCGACGCGGGCCAGGACCCCCGCGACCTGGTCGGCGACCCGACGACCCCGCAGGGACCGCTGCTGTACGGCTGGACGTAGCCGCCGCGCGAGGGGCGCCATCAGCCCAGTTCGCGGCGGTAGAGCCAGAACACCCTCTCGGCACGCGCGCCGACCGCACGGGAGTAGAAGCCGAGCGGCCCCACCCATCCGATCTGCGCGCTCGCCAGCCCCGCCTCGCGCATCTCGGCCAGGCACGCGCGCAACAGCGCACCGCCCACACCGAGACCGCGCGCGGCCGGCGCGGTGCCCATGGGCCCGAACCAGGCCGGACGCGCCCCCCACGCCGCGAACCCGAGGATCTCCCCCTCGCGCTCGGCGTAGTGCAGGCCCGTGGCCTCGGCCGCCTCCCAGGCCCAGAACGCGTTCCAGTGCGCCTCGACGAACGCGACGACCTCCGCACGCCCGCCCGGCGGGGCCGCGTGCACGGTGACGCCCTCGCCGAGCCGGCCGGAGCCGGGAGCGGGCGGCGCGCTCAGATCGGCCGTCATGTTCCAGGCGACGTTCAGCCGCTCGTAGCCGAGCCGCTCGGCCAGACACGCGGCCGGGGTGTAGCGCACGTCGATGCCGGGCCAGGCGTAGCACGGCGGATTGCCGGCGAACCTCGCCTCGCGCGCACCGCGTTCGCGCAGCCACGCCTCGGCGGCCAGCACCAGCGCACGCCCGCTCCCCCGTCCCCGCGCCCCGGGACGCACGGCCAGCAGGTCGATGTGCCCGACCGTGGCGTCGCGCCCCGACAGCGAGGCGAACACGAACCCGGACAGGTCATCGGTCACCAGCACCGTCCACTCCCGGCCCACAGGCGGACGCGACAACCTGGTCACCAGCTCGCCCGCCTGCTCGTCCAGCGTGAGCGCGGCCGAGGCGAGCTCGGCGAGCGCGCCCAGCTCCGAGTCCAGCGCGGGCCGCACCGCGCCGAGCGCGCTCATGCCCGCCCCGCCGGGCGTGCCACCACACGACGTGGTTTCGGATGGTGACAGGCGTGCTCCTGCGGGAAGCCGCCCAGATGGCCGAGCACCGGCCGCTCGCTCTCGCACTCGGCCGTGCGGAACGGGCACCGCCTGGCGAACAGGCAGCCCTGCTCGCCGTGCGCCTCCGACAGCGCCTCCGTCGGCACGACGGGCTCCTCGCCCGGCACCTCGAGGCCGTGCAGCACCGGAATGGCCGACAGCAGCGCCTGCGTGTACGGGTGCACCGGATCGGCGATCACCGTCTCGACCGCGCCGCGCTCGACGACCTGGCCCCGGTACAGCACGTAGAGCTCGCCATCGGTGCCGATGTAGCGCGCGGTGGCCACGTCGTGCGTGATGAACAGCACGCTGACGCCGAGCCGCTCGCGCAGGTCCTTCAGCAGGGCCAGGATGCCCAGCCGCAGCGACACGTCGATCATCGAGGTGGCCTCGTCGGCGACCAGCATGTCGGGGTCGACGGTGAGCGCCCTGGCGATGACCACGCGCTGGCGCATGCCGCCGGACAGCTGGTGCGGGTAGCGCCCGAGCACACTGCCCGGGTCGAGGCCGACCAGCGTCAGCACCTCGGCCGCCCGTTCGTCCATCCACTGCCGCGAGCGCCCCGTCTGCCTGGCGCGCAGGGTCAGCGGCGCGTACAACGCCTGGTGCACGGTCCTGGTCGGGTTGAGCGCCGAGTAAGGGTCCTGGTGGATCAGCTGGATCCGGCGGAAGTGCGGCTGGCGCTCCTTCGGCCTGAGCGCGGACATCGGCTGCCCGCCGATCTCGATCTCGCCGCCGTCGTGGGGTTCGAGCCCGGCGATGATGCGCCCGAGCGTGGTCTTGCCGCAGCCGGACTCGCCGATGAAGGAGGCGGCCCCTCCGGCCGGGATGGCGAAGTCGACGCCGCGCAGCGCCTGGACCTCGCGGCCCTTGAGCATGTTGCCGCGCTGCCTGAAGGTCTTCGTGATGCCGTGACCCGTGATCACGCGCTCTCCTTCTCCAGTACGGGGGCCGTGACGGCATGACAGGCGACGGTACGGCCGCCGTGCGCGAGCGCGGGCGGGTCCTCGCTCTCGCACACGTCCATGCGCAGGGCGCAGCGCTCCCTGAACACACAGCCCTGCCGGGGCACGGTGGCCAGGGTGGGCGGCCTGCCCGGCAGGGCCTGGGCCTCGTCGATGTCGCCGACCAGGCGCGGGATGGCCCTGATCAGGCCGCGTGTGTACGGGTGGCTCGGACTGGCCAGCACCTCGCGGGTGGGGCCGTGCTCGACGATGCGCCCGCCGTACATGACGGCGAGGTTCTCGGCGACCTCGGCGACCACGCCGATGTCGTGGGTGATGAGCAGCGTGGTCAGGCCGCGCTCCTCGTGCACCTCTCTGACGATCTTCAGGATGGTGGCCTGGGTGATCATGTCGAGGGCGGTCGTGGGCTCGTCGAGCACGACGACGTGCGCGTTGAGCACCAGGGCCAGCATGATGCCGACCCGCTGGCGCATGCCGCCCGACAGCTCGTGCTGGTGGGAGTCGAGCACACGGGCGCCGTCCAGGCCCATCCTGGCCAGCAGCGCCCTGGCCTCGGCGACCAGGGCGCGCAGGTCCTTGACGTCGTGCGAGCGGCCCAGGTCGAGCAGCTGCTTGCCGATCGTCTTGAGGGGGTTCAGGGAGTTCTGCGCGGCCTGGAAGACATAGCCGACATGACGCCCCCTGGCCTTGCGCAGGTCGCCACCCTTGAGCTCGACCACGTCGCCGAGTCCGTCGATCACCACCGAGCCCGCGCTGATGCGTCCGGGCGGCTGCACCGCGTTGAGCAGCGACAGCGCGAGCGTCGACTTGCCCGAGCCGGACTCGCCCACCACGCCGGTGATGGTGCCGGGCGCGAGGTCGAGGCTGACCCCGCGTACGGCGGGCAGCTCGCCCGCCTGGGTCTTGTAGACGACGGTGAGATCGTTGATCCGCACACCGGGCGTCATGGTCACTCCTCTCGCAGCCGGGGATTGAAGATCTCGTCCATCGCATCGACGACCAGCACGATCCCCAGCGTGAGCAGCAGGATCGCCAGCAGCGGCGCCATCAGGTACGGCAGCGCCGCCGGGCTCGACATCGCGCCGCCGCCGAACACGGCCAGGTTGAGCATCACGCCCCAGTTGCTGGCCTCGAACGGCAGCACGCCGAGGAAGAACAGCCCGACCTGCGCGTAGACGGCCCCGGTGACGGCGATGAGCATGTTCATCGCGATGTAGGGAGCCATGCTGGGCAGCAGTTCGCGCCCGACGATATGCGTCGTGGACAGCCCGAGACCCCTGGCCGCCTCGATGAAGCCGCGCTCGCGCAGCGACAACGTCTGCGAGCGCACCGCACGGGCCACACCGCCCCAGCCGAGCAGCCCGAGCACCAGGCCCATCTCGATCGCGCTGCCGAACTTCCACACCGTCGAGAGCACCAGCAGCAGCGGCAGGCCGGGAATGGTGAGCTTCATGTCGGTCACCCGCATCAGCACGGTGTCCCACCGGCCGCGCTTGAAGCCCGACAGCAGCCCGATGCCCGTGCCGAGCACCACCGTGATGAGCGCGGTGACGACCGCGGTGAGCAGCACGTACGTCGACCCGGTCACCAGCAGCGCGAACACGTCGGTGCCCTCGAAGTCGGTGCCGAAGGGATGCGCCCAGCTCATCGGCGCGTAGAGCGCCTCCGGATCGCGGGGCAGCCGGTCGGGGTAGAACATCGGCCCGAAGATCGCCATGAAGGCGAATCCGGCCAGGATCACCGCACCGGCGATCCTGCCGGGCTTGCGCCGCATCACGCGCCAGACGCCACGCCAGAAGCTGCGGCGCTGCAGCGAACGGGGATTGCTCGTCACAGCGCTCATCAGGCCTCAGCTCCGTCGCGCACCCGGGGGTCGATGACCGTGTAGAACAGGTCGGCCACGATGTTGGCGACGATGATGGCGAAGGTGAGCAACAGGAATGCCCCGCCCATCAGCGCGTAGTCGCGCTCGGTCACACTGCTGAACAGCATCAGCCCGAGCCCGGGATAGTTGAAGATGCGCTCGATGAAGATCGCACCGCCGAACAGCATGCCGAGCGAGAGCGCCAGGATCGTGAACAGCGGCAGGATCGCGTTGCGCGCGATGTAGCGGAAGACGATCGACCGCTTCATCCCGCGCAGCTCGGCCGCCAGGATGAAGTCGTCGCCGAGCACGGTCACCACACTCGACTTCATCGCCAGGATCCACCCGCCGTAGCTGGCCAGCGCGTAGGTGAGGACCGGCAGCGTGGCGTACTCGATCAGCGAGCCGATGTAGGCGGCGTTGAACCCCGGCTCGACGATGATGTCGGCCGTGCCGCCCGGCGGGAGCACCGCGAGCAGCGTGGAGAAGATCGCCATCAGCAGCAGCGCCAGCACGTACTGCGGCACGCCGTGCAGCAGCGACCCGGAGATCGCCAGTGCGTCGCCGAGCCTGCCGTCGCGCCTGATGGCCGCGTACACGCCCATGACGATGCCGACGAGGAAGCTCAGCAGCGTCCCGGCGAGCACCGGTAGAACGGTCCACTTGGCCGCCGAGAACAGCACGGTCGACACCCCGACGCCGGGCACGGTCAGCGACTGGCCGAGGTCGAGCTGGAACAGCCCCGACATGTAGTCGACGTACTGCTGCCACATGCTGCCGTCCGGCATGAAGCCGTACAGGGCGTTGACCGCCTGCTGGGCCGCCTCGGGCGACATGCCCTGCTCGACCAGCTTCTCGTACTTGGCCAGCATCGGGTCACCCGGGATGTTCCTGATGATCAGGAAACTGATCGTGGTGACAACGAGGATCATGACGAACCCGCGGGCCAGGTGGCCCGCGAGTCGCCGCGCGATGACCGTCATGTACTACTTCTTCGTGAGCATGCCGAGCTGGATCCAGACGCCCGACGTCTGCCGCAGCAGGTCGCTGTCGGCCTCGGGGAAGCCGGTGAAGCGAGAGGTGTTGACGAACTGCGTGTTGACGTAGTCCCACATCTGGATGATCGGCAGGTCCTGGTTGGCCGCCTTGGCGAGCTGGGCGACGATCGCCTTCTGCTCGGCCTCGGGGGCCGAGTTCAGCTTGGCGGTGAGCTCACCGGGGTTGATCTTCTGCCCGTCGACCTCGATGGTCTCGGGACCGCCCATCCAGTTGCCGTCCTTGCCCGCCGCCGAGTGCTTGACCTTGCCGCCGAGGTTCACCCAGCCGTTGGCCGGGCCGTACAGGCGCTGGAAGATGTTGTACGGCGCGGGGCCGAGTGCGACGAGCCAGAAGCCGACGTCGTACTTGCCCGCGGCCAGCTCCTCCAGGTAGAGGGGGTAGTCGGCGGTGGTGAGCACCTCGGCCTCGACGCCCGCCTCGTTCAGCTGGCTGGTCAGCGCCTTGGCGCCGGAGACCCAGTCGGAGAAGGGGGCGGGCACGTTGATGGAGAACTTCCACGGCGTGCCGTCGGGCAGCAGCCACTTGCCGCCCTCCTTCTTCAGCCCGGCCGCCTTGAACTCCTCCTCGGCCTTGGCCGGGTCGTTGGCGTAGGGCTCAAGCTTGCCGAGCTCGGCGCCCAGCCATTCCTGCGCCGGCTTCTGGTGGATGCCGGAGGTGGTGACGGCGGCGACGCCGCCCTCGGGCGAGGCGATCCTGGTGAGCTCCTCGCGGTTGAGCAGGTAGGCCAGGCCCTTGCGCACGTGCACGTTGTCGTAGGGCTTCTTGGTCTGGTTGAACGCCAGGCCGAGCGCGACGGGCGAGAAGCCCTTGACGACGGCGTTGCCGGGAGCCGTGGTGATGCGCTTCATGACGTCGGCGGGCACCGCGGTGAACGGCGCGTTGTCGAGCTTGCCGGAGATCAGGTAGTTCCAGATCTGCTCGTTGCCGGTGTAGTTGAGCAGCTTCACCTGGTCGGGGCCGACCTTGGCGGCGTTGTAGAAGTTCTTGTTCTTGACCAGCAGGGCCTCGCCCGGGTTCATCCGCTGCAGTACGAACGGCCCGGCCGAGACGTCCTTGGCCGGGGCGAAGGCGAGCACCTTCTCGGCCAGTGCGGTGATCTCGCCGCGCGCCGTCTCGGCGGCGGCGTCCTCGCCGCGCGCGGCCTTGAGCTTGTCCCAGAAGTCGGCCGGGACGACGTCCTTCCAGATGTGGGCCGGGACGACGAGGCTGTCCATGACGCCCCGGACGAAGGTCACGCTGGGGTTCTTCATGTCCTGCGTGATCTTGACGGTCTTGTCGTCGACGACCTCGACCTCCGAGGCCGCGCCCGCCGCTCCCGGGGTGATGGAGAAGGCGGTGCTGCCCTGCGTGTAGGCCAGGGCGATGGAGAGCTTGACGTCCTCGGCGGTGACCGGCGTGCCGTCGGACCACTTGTTGTCCGGCTGCAGGTGCAGCGTGATCGCGGAGTTGTCGGGTGCGATCTCCCACGTGGCCGCGATGCCCGGGTAGAACTGGTTGGGGTCGGTGAGGTGGTTCTTGGTCCAGCCGAGCTTCATGGCGTTGTAGCCCTGGAACATGTTGCCCTTGGGGTTCCAAGGGTTGATCGGCCCGTTGACGTCGAGGCCGGGCTTGAGACCGTCGACCGTGGTGTAGAGACCACCGCCGCCACCGCCGCCCGCGGCGGGCTTGCTGGGATCGGCGCTGCTGCAAGCCGTGGCTGCGGCGAGGCCGAGCAACGCGACTACGGCTGCCAGTCGTTTCATGAAACCGCTCCGTGGGGGCCGGAAATTCGAATCAGGGATTTGACCGGACCCTATGGTCAACCAAGGCGTGCGTCAATTATCTCCACAAGTTGTGAGGCTCCTGTAACTTTCCTTCATCGTCACGCCGTTGGCCGCCACGACGAAGAACCCCGGTCCAGTTGGGGCTTGTCGACGAATCGAGCTCCCCGTCGCCCTGACTAACGTCAGCCGTAAAGACGTCGTGAAGGGTTGGTCAGTGTCCGTAGATCTTCGCGAGATCGGGAGGGTGGACGAGCTCGAACTCGTGCACCGCCTGTTCGACGGCATCTGGAAGGGCGGCACCGGACCGGTGACCGTCGAACTGCTACGCGCCCTCGCGCACGCAGGCAACTACGTGGCAGGCGCGTTCGAGGGCGAGCGGCTGGTCGGCGCCTCCGTCGGCTTCCTAGCCGCGCCGATCGGCAGGGCGCTGCACTCCCACGTCACGGGCACCGAACCCGGCCAGGGCGTCGGCCTCGCCCTCAAACTGCACCAGCGCGCCTGGGCCCTGCGCCGCGGCCTCGACCGCATCACGTGGACCTACGACCCGCTGGTACGGCGCAACGCGCACTTCAACCTGGCCAAGCTCGGCGCACTGCCCGAGGCCTACCTGCAGAGCTTCTACGGGCCGATGGACGACTCCATCAACGCCGGTGACGAGTCCGACCGCATGCTCGCGGCCTGGCAGCTCGCCGCCCCGCACGTCGAGGCCGCGGTCAAGGGCGAGCAGTGGCGGCCCCGCGTGCCCGCCGACGCCGTCGTCGGGCTCGCCGACGCGGGCGGCCTGCCGGTGACCTGCGCGACCGACGCGCCCGTCGTGCTCGTCGCCCTGCCCGCCGACATCGAAGGACTGCGCAGGCACGACCCCGCCGCCGCCATGGCCTGGCGACACGCCGTACGCGACGTGCTGGGCGGGCTCCTGGAGCGTGGCGGGCGGGTCACAGGGTTTCATGAGAAGACCTACTACGTGGTGGAGACACAATGAAGATCAGTGCCGTCGAGCTGCGACGCATCGCCATGCCGCTGCGCGCGCCCTTCCGCACCTCCTTCGGCACCGAGACCGCCAGGGACATCCTCCTGGTCCGGGTCGTCACGCCGGAGTCGGAGGGCTGGGGCGAGTGCGTGGCCATGTCGGAGCCGCGCTACTCCGCCGAGTACGTCGACGGCGCGGCCGAGGTGATCCGCAAGTTCCTGATCCCGCTGCTGCCCGGCGACGTGGACGCCGAGTCGGCCGGCCGGGCCATGGAGCCGATCACCGGGCACAAGATGGCCAAGGCCGCCCTGGAGACCGCCGTGCTCGACGCCCAGCTCAGGGCGTCCGGCGAGTCGTTCGCCTCCTACTTCGGCGCGGCGGCCGATCGCGTGCCGTGCGGCGTCTCGGTGGGCATCATGGACTCCATCCCCGAACTGCTCGACGTCGTCGAGGGCTTCCTCGACGAGGGGTACGTGCGGATCAAGCTCAAGATCGAGCCCGGCTGGGACGTCGCCGCCGTGCGCGCGGTGCGTGAGCGCTTCGGCGACATCCTGCTGCAGGTCGACGCCAACGCCGCCTACACGCTCGTCGACGCGCCCCAGCTGGCCAGGCTCGACGACTTCGACCTGCTGCTCATCGAACAGCCGCTGGCCAACGACGACTTCGTCCAGCACGCCGCCCTGGCCCGCAAGCTGCGCACGCCGATCTGCCTCGACGAGTCCATCGACTCGGCCGCGCACGCCGCGGCGGCGATCACGCTCGGCTCGTGCGAGATCATCAACATCAAGCCCGGACGCGTCGGCGGCTACCTGGAGGCCAAGCGCATCCACGACCTGGCCCGCGCGCACGGTGTGGCCGTGTGGTGCGGCGGCATGCTGGAGACCGGGCTCGGCCGCGCCGCCAACGTCGCCCTGGCCGCCCTGCCCGGCTTCACCCTGCCCGGCGACACCTCCGGCTCACGCCGGTACTACGCCACCGACATCACCGAGCCGTTCGAGCTGTCCGACGGCCACCTCGTCGTGCCGCGGGGCCCCGGCCTCGGCGTCGACCCCATCGCCTCCATCCTGGACGAGGTGACCACGTCCAAAGAGTGGATCACCCTGTCGTAGAGACGCGGACGCGAAGGGCCGAGTCCACGCCGGACTCGGCCCTTCGCGTCTTGCGCCGGTCGCGGCGCCTAGGAGGCGCCCAGCCTTGGCACCGCCTCCAGCAGCGAACGCGTGTACTCGTGCTGCGGATCGCCCACCACGCTCTCCGCCAGGCCGACCTCCACCAGCCGCCCCTTGTGCATCACCGCGATGACGTCGGACACGTAGCGGACCACGGCCAGATTGTGCGAGATGAACAGCATCGACAGCCCGAGCGTCTCGCGCAGCGACCTGATCAGGTTCAGCACGGCGCCCTGCACCGACACGTCCAGCGCCGAGGTGATCTCGTCGGCGATGAGCAACTGCGGATCGGCGCCCAGCGCCCTGGCGATGGCGATGCGCTGACGCATGCCGCCCGACAGCTCCCTGGGATAGCGCCCGGCCACCGCGGCGGGCAGCGAGACGAGGCCCAGCAGCCGCTCCACCTCGGCCGTCCTGGCCTGGCGGGTGGCCGCCCGCACCCCTTCGGCGATGGAGGCGCCGACCGTCATCCGGGGGTTCAGCGAGGCGTAGGGGTCCTGGAACACCATCTGGACCCTGGCCGGGTCCACACCGGAGATCGAGCCCTTCTGGCCCTTGACCAGGCCGCACACCGCCTTGGCCACGGTGGACTTGCCGGAGCCGGACTCGCCGACCAGGCCGACGATCGAGCCGGGCGCGATCTCCAGGGTGAGGTCGTCGACCGCGGTGAAGTCGCCGAATCGCACGCTGAGCGAATCGATGATCATGAAGCCTCCCAGCACGCCACGCGGTGCTGCTTGCCGTACTCGGACAGTTCGGGGCGCCGGGCCGAGCACGTGGGGGTGGCCAGCGCGCAGCGCGGGGCGAAGGCGCAGCCGTCGCCGAGTGCGCCGACCTCGGCGGGCGAGGGCTGACGGCCGGGGATGCTGGCCAGCGGGAGCGACCTGTCGGTGTCCATGGCGGGCAGCGAGGCGACCAGGGCCCTGGTGTAGGGATGTGCCGCGTTCGTGAGCTCGGAGACCGGCAGTTCCTCCACGACACGGCCCGCGTACATGACCACGATCCGATGGCACAGCTCGCCCACCACGGCGATGTCGTGCGAGATGAACAGCACGCCCGCGCCGCTCTCGTCGCTCACCTCGCGCAGGAGGGCCAGGATCTGGCGCTGCACGGTGACGTCGAGCGCGGTCGTGGGCTCGTCCGCGATGATCAGCTGGGGATTGCCCATGAGGCCCATCGCGATGACCGCGCGCTGGCGCATACCGCCGGAGAACTCGTGCGGATGCTGCTTGGCCCGCCTGCCGGGTTCGGGGATGCGCACGTGCGCGAGCCGGTCGACGGCCCTGCGCCAGCCCTCCTGCTTGGTGGCCTTCTGGTGCACGATCGCCACCTCGGCCAACTGGCCGCCGACCTTGAGGGCCGGGTTGAGCGAGGCCATCGGGTCCTGGAAGACCATGGCCATCCGGGTGCCGAGCACCTTCCTGCGCTCGGCCGGCGGCAACGCGTCGACCTCCTGCCCGCACAGCCGCATCGGCCGCCCGCCCACCACACCCGGGTACGGCACCAGCCCGCCGATGGCGTAGGCGGTCAGGCTCTTGCCGCTTCCCGACTCGCCGACCACACCGACGATCTCGCCCGGCATCACGGTCAGCGAGACGTCACGCACGGGCGTGATGCCGCCGGGGAAGGTGACGCTCATGTCGCGCACCTCCAGCACGGCGCCCTCACGGGCGGGCTCGGCGTCGCCCGCGTCCACGACCGGAGCCGCGACCCGCTCACCCTTGACCGGCCGTACGGCGGTGCGCGAGGCCGACCTGGCCAGCGCCTCCCCCACCAGGTTGAACCCGATGCCGGCCAGCGCCACCATCACCGCCGGGCCGATCGCCACGGCCGGGTCCACATAGATGCGCCCGATGCCGTCGAACAGCAGCCTGCCCCAGTCGTAGTCGGGTGGCTGCACGCCGAGGCCGAGGAAGGACATCCCGGCCAGGCCGAGCAGGCAGCCGCCGATCATCGTGGTCAGGTTGAGGATGAGCGGCTCGGCGATGTTCGGCAGCACGTGCCTGGTGACGATCTTGTACTTGGGCACCCGCAGGAGCCGTGCGGCGGCCACGTAGTCGGAGCCCGCGACCGATGCGGCGAGGTTCTGGGTGAGCCTGGCGAATCCCGGCGCGATGGCCACGCCGATGCCGAGCACCGCCCCCCTCGCCCCGAGCCCGGCGACGACGGCCGTGAACATGGCCAGCAGCAGCCCGGGGAAGGCGACCAGCGCGTTGACGGCGCCGGTGACGAGCCGTCCGGCCCGGCGCGGCAGCACCGAGGGCAGCGTGCCGAGCACCACGCCGATGAACGCGCCGACGAGGGTGGCGATCGAGGCCAGGATCAGCGAGAACCTGGTGGCCACCAGCACCCTGGCCATGACGTCGCGGCCCAGGTTGTCGGTGCCGAACAGATGCTCGGCCGACGAGCCCTGCAGAATGGCCGAGGGGTTCATCGCGGTGGCCTGATCCCCCCAGATGGGCGGCACGACGACGGCCAGCACCAGCATGACCACGACGATGGCGAGACCGGCAAGCCCGGAGGGGGTCCGCATCAGCTCTCCTTGATGGTCGACTTGGGGTCGAGCACGCCCAGCAGCAGGTCGACGGCCAGGTTGACGACGAGCACGATCGCGCCGTACACGAGGATCACGCCCTGGGCCACCGGGTAGTCCTTCTGCGTGATCGCCTCGGTCATGCGCTGGCCGAGTCCCGGCCAGTTGAAGACGAACTCGACCAGCACACTGCCCGCGATGAGCCCGCCGAGCAGCAGTCCGCCCGTGGTCAGCGTGGCGTTGAGCGCGTTGGGCAGCACGTGCCGCAGGTTGACCCGGACGGCGGGCAGCCGCTTGGCCCGCGCCAGGCGCACGTAGTCGGCGCCGAGTTCGCGCATCGTCTCGACCCTGGTCAGGCGGGCGATGAGCGCGATCGGCCCGATCGCCAGCGCGAGGACGGGCAGCACGTACGACAGCGGCCCGTCCTTGCCCGCGGGCGGGAACCAGCCGAGCGTGATGGCGAAGATCACCACCAGGATGATCGAGTACAGGAACTCCGGAACGGCGACCGCGGTGCCCGTCCCCGTGACGAACGCGGTCTCGGTGCCCCGGTTGCGGCCGTTCTCGGTGCGGATCGCGGCCCACATGCCGAGAGGCACGGCCACGACCAGGGCGAGCGCCGTGGCCAGGAGCGCCAGGCTGAGGGTGTTGGGCAGCCGGGTGGCGATGACCTCGCCCACCGGCTCCCCGTTGAGGAAGGACACGCCGAAGTTCCCGGTGAACACACCCTTGAGGTAGTTCAGGAACTGCAGCGGCAGCGGGTCGTCGAGACCGAGCGCCGCCCTGCGCACGGCGACCAGTTCGGGCGGGGCCGTGGGGCCGAGCGCCGCCCTGACAGGGTCGCCGGGGATGAGGTGGATCATCGCGAAGGTGGCGACCATCAGGGCGGCCAGCCCCGCGACGAACCTGGCCAGCCGGCGCAGCAGGAACAAGGTCAGCTCGCCTCCGTCATCCGGATCGAGGTGGGCACCACGAGGCCGGACAGCAGCTGCAGCTTCGCGCCCTTGGCGGCGACGATCGCGGTGTTCTCGGCGACGGGCACGAGGTCGGCGGCCTCGAACAGGGCCGACTCCGACTCCACCCAGAGCTTGCAGCCCTCCGGGCCGGGGATCGTCGCGGCCTTGGCGATCAGCTCGCTGTAGCGCTTGTTGTCGAGGAGGGCGAAGTTGGCGCCCTTGGGCGCTCCCGGACCGGACAGGAAGCCGGTGAGCTGCGAGGGCAGTGCGACGCCGATCGGCAGCCAGACGACGTCCCAGTCGCCGGTCACATTGAGCAGTTCGGGCAGCTTGGTGTCGATGACGCCGTTGAGCTTGACCTCGACGCCGATCTTCTTCCACTCGGCCGCGAGGTACTCCGCAGCGGCCAGGATGCCCGGCCCCCTGGTCGTCACGAACAGGTAGCGCAACGTGAAGCGCTTGCCGTCCTTGGCCCGGAAGCCGTCGGCGCCGAGCGTCCAGCCTGCGGCGTCCAGCGCGGCGGTGGCCGAGGCGACGTCGTAGGCGGGCACGTGGCCGGTGACGCTGTCGCCCTGGCAGGGGCGCGGCTCCATGACGAGGCTGGTGACGGGACGGCCGGTGCCGCCGGTGGCGATGCCGGCCAGCTCCTTCAGATTGACCGCCTGGGTGAGCGCCTTGCGCACGGCCGGGTCCTTGGCGGGCCGGTCATCGCCCTGGTGGTAGAAGAACTGGCCGTTGCCCGCGCCGGTGACGTTGATGTTCATCCCGGGAGCGGCCTCGACGCGCGGCCGGTCGGCGCCCATGATGACGGCGCTGTTCAGCCCGCCCGACAGCAGCAGGTTGGCCGCGGTCTGCTCGTTGGGCACGATCTTCAATGTGACCTTGGCCGGCAGGCCAGGCGTCTTGTCGGTGACGCCCTCGGCCCCCCACAGGTAGTCCTTGCGCCGGGTCAGCGTGTAGTGGTCGCCGGGCACGGCCTCCGACAGCTGGAACAGCCCCGACCCGGACGTCTGCCTGGCCAGCACGGAACGGTCCTTCAGCCCCTTGCCGCACACCAGGAAGACGTCACGGGCGCTCTGCAGGATGAAGGCGAACGGCTCGGGCGTCGACAGGGTGACCGTGCCCGCCGCGTCGTCGGCCGTGGCCTTGAGCCCCACCGGTACGAACACCCCGTACAGCGGCGACTTCGAGGCCGGGTCCGCGACGTGGTTGAAGTTGGCGGCCACGTCGGACGGCGTCACCTTGGAGCCGTCGTTGCACGTGACGTCGCGTCGCACGGTGAAGGTGACCGAGTCGGGCTTGACGTCCCACTTCTCGGCGACCCTCGGGATGATCGTCCCGTCGGCCTTGGAGGCGACCAGGGTGTCGTAGGCGTAGGTCAGGACGTTGTTGGTGACCGACAGCACTGCCTGCGCCGGATCGAGCGCGCCGGGATCGGCGTTGATCGCCGCTGTGAAGGTGGCGTTCTCCGCGACGCCACCCTGCGCCGACCCGCTCGAACCGGTCGAACCGCCACCGCAGGCGGTGGCGAGCAGTCCTGTCGCGGCGAGGACCGCCGCCGTTGTGGTTCTGTTCATGAGGACTCCAGGCTGGTGGGGGTGGCCCCCACCCTCCCTTTTGGCCTGGCCCGATTCTTCGTCCACTACGACAAAAGGGTGCGAGGCGTTGGTGCGGAAGACCCAACGACCCCCCGCCCGCATGCGAAAGGCCTCACCCGGGCGGTGTCACCCGCCCCGGAGAGGCCTCTGACGGCGACGACCGGGCTCAGTGCACGCGGCCGAAGATACGCATCTGCAACATGGCGGCCAGCCTGGCCTCCGGGTCGGCCAGTTCGAGCCCGCTGATCTCCGCCAGCCTGCGCAGCCGGTAGCGGAAGGTGTTGGAGTGCACGTGCACGGCCGACGCCGCCGCGTTGACGTCGCCGAAGCTGTCGAGGTAGGCGCGCAGCGTGGCGACGAGTTCGGTGCCGTGCTCGGCGTCGTGCTGGATCAGCCGCAGGTAGGGGCCGCTCGGCGTCTGCTCCTCCGCCGAGGCCAGGTCGCCCAGTTGCAGCAGCAGCGACTCGAAGTGCACGTCGCTGTAGCCCGCCACCGCGCCCGCGTCGCCGCGTGAGCGCAGCACGCGCAGTGCCCTGTCGGCGTCGGCCCTGGACCTGGCCACCTCCGACAGATTGGCCGCGAGCCTGCCCACGCCGATGTTGGCCGGATGGCGCGGCCCGACCCTGGACAGGAAGCTCTGCGCCACCCGCACCGCCCTGGCCTCCTCCTCGCCGCTGGCATGCAGCGGGAGCACGGCGTAGGCGACCGAGCCGACGAGCGCCGCCGCGGCCTTGGGATGGATGGCCCCGACGTGCAGCGACAGCGCGTCGCAGAAGCGCTGCCTGTCCGACTCGTTCTGCGCGGAGTCGGCATAGGCCTCGGCGCTCTCGCGCGCGCCCCGGCCGGGCTCGCCGTACGGGACGGTGCTGAGCTGGGCGGCCAGGACGCACAGGCGTTCGCTGGCGACGCCGAGGCGACCGGCGGCCTCGGCGGCGTCCCTGCCGCCCTCGAGTACGGTCGACAGCAGGTCGGCGCGCAGCCGTCTGCGGGTGTCGGCCCCGGCGCGCTGGCGCAGGAGCTGCAGGGCGACGATCTTCGCCGCGTCGGCCAGCGCACGCTCGCGCTGCTCGCTGAGCGGCTCGTGCACGGCGGCCCAGATGGAGCCGAGGATCTCGTCGCCCGACCTGACGGCCATGGCGACCCGGGGCAGGCCGTCCGGGATGTCCATGAAAACCGGGCCCGCGCTCTGGTACAGCTGCCTGAACCAGCCCCGCTCGTCCAGCATGCGCTGGTAGCGCTCGGGCACCTGGCGGCCGAGCACGGTCTCCACCCGGCCGGGGTCGGCCTCGTCCTGGCGGCCGGAGTAGGCCAGCACGCGCGAGGAGCGGTCCTCGATCGTGACCGGCGCGTCGAGCAGCGCGCACAGGGCGTTGGCCAGCGAGAACAGATCGTCGGGCGGCGCCTCGCCCGGCTCGGTGAGGTCGCCTTCGGCCAGCAAGGACCGCAGCAGCGCAGCCACCTGCGACCAGGAGGCGGCCCTGGTCAGGCCGAGCACGGCGACCCCGGTCTCCAGCACCTTGGCCCGCACCCGCTCGTCGACCGCGACGGGTTGCTTGATCACGATGCCGGAGCCCGAGGGCGCCGCCTCCAGCAGGGCGCAGATGCGCTCGGCGCTGTCGACCCCCACGCCGAGCAGCAGGCCGCCCGAGGGCAGCAGCAGCTCGTCGAGGGGGTCGTAGATGTGCACGCCTGTCACCTCGGCATCCAGACCGCCGGGCGAGGCGGCCACGTCGAGGACAGTGCTGCCCAGGTCGTCGAGGATCCGACGGAGACTGGCCCGAGGCCGAGTCGTCATCTCCTCACGATAGTGGGTGAACAGCGACATCAGCCGCGCAGGTCGTCTATGGCCCTGCGGGCCGCCGCGCCGATGACGGCGTCCGCCTTGGGCTGGCGCATGCCCAGCGACTCGGTGCGCACGAAGACCGCGGCGGCGTAACGCCTGCCGTCGGGGTACTCCAGGACGCCCGCCTCGTTGCGCACCCCGAACAGGGTTCCGGTCTTGGCCGAGATCTTCACCTCGTCGCCGAAGCCGGACGACAGCCGGTGCGGCCAGATCTGACGGCTCATGACCTGCCTGACCTCCGCGCACGCCTCGGCGGGTCCCGCCTCGTCGCGCCAGATGGCGGCCAGCATCGAGGTGACCTCGCGCGGGGTCGAGCCCGAGGTCCGCAGCGGGTCACGGCACGACAGGTCGCGGAAACGCTCCGGGTCGACGCCTTCGAGCTCCTCCTCCGAGCTCACCCCGAGATCGGACAGCACCGAGCCCAGGAGGGTACGGCAGTCGCCGATCAGGCGGGTGTGCTTGAGGCCGAGCCCGGCGAGGGTGGCGTTGATGTTGTCCACCCCCACCTTCTCCATCAGCACGTCGGTGGCGGCGTTGTCGCTCATCGACATCATGAAGTGGGCCAGGTCGCGCAGGGACAGCTCGATCGCGTCGTCGCAGCCGGAGGTGCCGATGCCGCCGTCGCGGTGCGCCGGGGTGACGGGCAGCCGCTCGGTCCTGGACAGCACGCCCGCCTCGGCCTGGCGGGCGTACTCCAGCAGGACGGGGATCTTGAACACGGAGGCGAGCACGACCGGGTCGTCCCCGTTGTGGCTCACCTCGCCGTCGCCGTCGATCTCCCTGACGTGCACGAACCCCTCGGCGCCCGCGGCCTCGAACAGCTCACGCACGCCGCACCGCCCTGCTGTTGTGCAGGTAGGCGGCCACGCCGTCCTTGAGCACGAAGGTGATCACCGCATGGCCGCCGCCCTCGGGCTCGGCCTGGATGAAGGAGTGCCCGCTCAGGTGGAGGTACCTGTCGGTCTTGCCGCTGACGCCCGCCTGCCGCATGAACTCGCCAGGCACCAGCGTGACGTCCAGACCGCCGTCGGCCGCCGTCACCTCGTAGCGCGCGGTCACGGCGGCGTAGGCCCCCGTGTACGGCGCGGGGTCGACGTCCTCGGGGTGCTCGGGCGGGGTCGGCAGGGTGGGGATGTCCAGGTCGGTCAGCTCGCCGATGATCGGCAGCACCAGGTCCTGGATCACACCGAGGAAGTCGCCGCCGTTGACGCTGATGGCGATCGAGGCGCCCGCACCCGGCAGGATGCGCCAGAACGTGCTCTGCCCCACCGTGCCGCCGTCGTGGCCGTAGACCTGGCCGCCCCAGTCGAACAGCTCGAAGCCGAGCCCCCACTGGTCGGCCAGCAGGTCGCGCACGCCGGGCACGTCGACCTGCGGGGTGGTCATGGCCTGGACGGTCTCGGCCTTCAGCAGCCTGGTGCCGTCGGCGGTGACGCCGCCGTCGAGGAACATACGGCCGAACCGCACCAGCTCGCGCGGGGCCAGGCACATGGTCGAACCGGCGGGCGCGTTGGAGCGCGGCATCTGCCAGTTGCGGTTGAGCACGTTGTCCGGGCCGAGATGCCCGGCCGCCGTGCGGAACAGGATGGCCTCCTCCGGCAGCAGGCCCACGTGCGTGACGCCGAGCGGGTCGAGCAGCCGCTCCTTCATGGCCTGCTCCCACGTGCCGCCGTGCACCTTGGCCGCGACCGCGCCGAGCACGACATAGCCGGAGTTGCAGTACGACATCAGCTCACCGACGTCGTGCACCTGGGCGGCGTCGTGCAGGAACCTCACATACAGCTCGACGCAGTCGTCGCCCCTGCCGGTGTCCTCGAACAGGTCGCCGTCGAAGCCGCCGGTGTGGGTGAGCAGGTTGCGGATCGTCACGGTACGACTGGTCTGCTCGTCGGCGACCGCGAAGTCGGGCAGGTAGGTGCGCACCGGCTCGTCGAGGTCGATCAGCCCCTCGTCGACCAGGCGCATGATGAGCGTGGCGGTCCAGATCTTGGTCGTGGAGCCGACCTGGAACAGGCTGTCGGGGGTGGTCTCGACGCCGCTCTCGCGGTTGACCACGCCCGAGCCCGCCTCCAGCAGCTCGGTGCCGGTCCACACGGCGATGGCGGCGCCGGGCACGTTGTGCTTGGCGAGGGCCTCGTCCAGACGCTTCTGCAGTTCCATCGTCACTCCTCAGGCGATCTTGGGGGTGGCGCGCACGCCGATGTGGACGTAGGGGGAGCCGTCGTCGAGCCGGTAGAAGACGGCCGAAAGCCACGCGGGCGAGCCTTCGGGGCGGCCGACGAAGGTGGAGTCGTCCACCGGGATCAGCTCGAAGCTCATCGGCTTCATCGCGGCGGCGAGCGCGCCCGTCGCCTCCATCAGCACGCTGAGCACGCCGTCGTCCTCGGTGAAGGTCATCCGCGAGCCCGCACGCTCGTACACGCCCGCGTACGGTCGCACGTCGACCTCGACCGGCTCGTCGGGCGGGCCGAGCGTCGGGGTGACGGCGAGGTTCTCCAGCTCGGCGAACAGCTCGGTCGCCAGGGCCGAGAAGAAGGCGCCGCTGTGCCCGCCGTTGACCAGCGCGCACACGACCGTGCCCGAGTCGGGAAGCATCCACAGCATGGCCGACTGGCCGATGGTGTTGCCGCCGTGGTTGACGACCGTGCGGCCCTCCCACTCGTCCAGGATCCAGCCGATGCCCCAGTGGCCGCCGAGCGCGTGCGGGTTGGGGATGGCGACCTGCGGCTGCCACAGCGCCTCGGGGTTCTTCAGCAGCCTGCCCTCCAGATGGGCGCGGCCGAAGGCGACCACGTCGGCGGGCCTGGCGCTGATCAGCCCGGCCGGGCCGCACGAGCGCATGAGGCTCCACGTCGTGACGGGGGCGCCGTCGTCGTGGCCGGTGGCGGCACGGAAGCGGATGACGTCCTCGGGCAGCGTCCAGGTGTGGGTCAGGCCGAGCGGCTCGATGATCTGCTCGCGCAGCGCCTGGTCCCACGTCTTGCCGGTCAGCCGCTCGATGACGCGCCCGGCGACGATGAAACCGGAGTTGCAGTAGGACTGGGTGGCGCCGAGCGGGTGGTTCTTGGCCAGGTCGGCACAGGCGGCGACGTACTTCTCGATGCAGTCGTCGCCGCGCCCGGTGTCGAGGAAGAGGTCGCCGTCGATGCCGGAGGTGTGGGTGAGCAGGTGCCAGATCGTCACCTGCTCCGTCAGCTCCGCGTCGGCCACCTCGAACTCGGGCAGCACCTCCTTGACCGGGGTCTCCAGCGTGAGGCGGCCCTCCTCCACGAGCTGCATGATCTGCGTGGTGGTCCAGACCTTGGTGACCGAGCCGATCTGGAAGAGGGAGTCGGTGGTCACCTCCACACCGGTGCCCTTGTTGAGCACGCCGGCGGCGAACTCGTGCAGCTCGCCGTCGTGGTAGTACGCGAGGGCCGCTCCCGGCACCTCGTATGCGGCGATCAGCTCGGCGAGCCTGTGACCCATTGCTCCAGCCACGCGATGATCCTCTCGTTGTAGTCGAACCTGTGCGAAGGTCGGCCGTTCAAAATGAAAAGGTGGGATCCGCCGGGATAGCGGACCAGGCGTGCGGGCACCCCGCGCTCGCGGAGTGCGGCGAACCACTGCTCGGCCTGGCCGACCGGGCATCTGTCGTCGTTCTCGCCGTGCAGCAGCAGGGTGGGTGTGCTGACCTCGGCGACGTGGGTGAGCGGCGACTGGGCGGCGATGTCCTGCCCGCCGCACTCGTACATCTTCAGGTAGTACCCCGCGTCGGAGGTGCCGCCCATGCTGGTCAGGTCGCTGACGCAGCCGCCGGGGATCGCGGCCTTGAACCGGTCGGTCTGCGTGGGCAGCCAGCACGAGACGTAGCCGCCGTAGCTGTAGCCGGTCAGGCCGAGCCGGTCGGGGTCGGCCACGCCTTCGGCCACCAGCGTGTCGATCGGGCTGAGGAAGTCGCCGGTGTCGGCCACGCCCCAGGCGCCGAGCGCGGCGGTGTAGAAGGCCTCGCCGTAGCCGTCGCTGGCCCTCGGGTTGACGGTGAGCACCGTCCAGCCGCGCGCGGCCAGCACCTGGTGGTAGAGGTGCACGCCGTCGAACACCGGTGTCCAGGCGTTGTGCGGTCCGCCGTGCGCGTCCAGCAGCAGCGGGCCCGGCTCGGTGCGCGATTCGTCGCGCAGGACGAAGCCCTCGATCGGGGTGCCGTCGGGAGCGGTGAAGATCTGGCTGCGGGCGGTGAACAGCTCGACGCCGTCGAGCCGGTGGTCGGTCAGGGCCTCGTCGTCCAGGTACACCTCGCCCGCCGAGTGCGGGGACGCGGCGACATAGGCGATGTGGCCTGCGGCGATGCTGACGCCGGAGACGTTGAGGTCGCCGCCGACCACCTTGACCGCACGCGCCGAGCCCTCGGCCAGCCGGTACAGATGGGTGAATCCGCCGTCGCGTGCGCAGAACAGCAGGTCGGAGCCGTCGAGCACGGGGACGGCGCCGGGGTAGCCGGGCGCGCCGACCATCACATTGCGGTCCAGGCCGGTCTCGATCTCGCTCAGGCCGCCGGGGCCGAGCTCGAACAGGCGGACGTGGCCGACGGGGTCGCCCGAGAGGCCGGCCAGGATCAGGCGCTCGCCGTACCACCAGGCTCCGGCGCAGATCACCTCGTCGTCGGTCAGGCGTCTGGGCTCGCCGCCGCCCGCGTCGACGCTGTAGGCCGAGCCGCCGACCTTGAGGTCGCGGTCCGGGTCGGTGTTGGTGGTGAAGAGCAGTTCGCGCCCGTCGGCCGACCAGGAGGGCTCGCTCACGTGGTACTCGCCCTTGGTGAGCTGGGTGCTCTCGCCGGTGGCCACGTCGGTGACGAACAGGTGGACGGTGAGGCCACGCAGCAGGCCGGTGCCGTCGGCCTTGTACTCCAGCGTGTCGGCGACGACAGGGCGGTGCGGGTCGAGGTCCCCGACCGGCGCGGCGAAGGCGATCCTGGTGCCGTCGGGCGACCACACCGGCGTGCCGGCGCCGAGCGCGGCGGAGGTCAGCACACGGGGCTCGCCGCCGTCCATGGGCAGCACGTGCACCTGCGCCTTGCCGTCGACCGGCCGGACGAAGGCCAGCTGACGGCCGTCGGGTGACCAGCGCGGGGAGGAGTCGCGCCGGCCACCCGTCAGCCGCCTGGGCTGCGCCGCGGGCGCCGCGGCGAGCCAGATCTCGGACCGGTTCTCGTCGGATTCTCTGTCGGCCGTCGTGCGCACATAGGCGACGGCGCCTCCGTCGGGGCGCAACCGAGGATCGGAAGGGGTGGCGAGACGATAGAGGTCGTCCAGGTCAAGGCGGGCCATGCCCGAACCGTAGGCGGCTTCTCACCGCTCTTCTTCGGACGTGACGACGAACACACCGGGGTCCGGTTGTCCGTGTGACCAAAGGGGGGCGACGGAGGCTCAGGCGGTGGTGGCGTCCTCGGCCGCCAGGAGGCGGGTGACGCCGAGTGCCGCGTCGCGGCCCGCCCGGTTGGCGCCGATCGTGCTGGCCGACGGCCCGTAGCCGACGAGGCGCAGGCGGGGTTCGGCCGCGACCGCGGTGCCGTCGACGCGGATGCCGCCGCCGGGCTCGCGCAGGCGCAGCGGCGTCAGGTGGTCGAGGGCCGAGCGGAACCCGGTCGCCCACACGATGACGTCGGCCTCGCGCGTGGTGCCGTCGGCCCACACCGGCCCCCCGGGCGTGATGCGCTCGAACATCGGCAGCCTGCGCAGCGCGCCGAGCTCCAGCGCACGTCTGACGAGCGGCGTGCGGACGCCGAGCCCGGTCACGCCGACCACGCTCTGCGGCGGCAGCCCGAGACGCACCCGTTCCTCGACCCGGGCGACGGCCTGTCTGCGCGCCTGTTCGTCGAACTCCTCCTCGCGCAGCACCGGCTCGCGCCTGGTCGTCCACAGGGTGTCGGCGGCCACGCCCGCGACCTCGGCCAGCACGTGCGCCGCCGACGCCCCGCCGCCGACCACGACCACCCGCCTGCCCGCGAACTCCCGCGGCCCCCGGTAGGAGGCGTAGTGCAGCTGCCGCCCCCCGAAGTCACGCGCCCCCGGATAGTAGGGCCAGTACGGCCTGCTCCAGGTGCCGGTGGCGTTGACCACGGCACGCGCCGCCCACCGCTCGTCGACCACCAGCCTGCCCTCGCCCCTGCGCACCGCCCGGACCGCGACCGGCCGCTCCACCCGCAGCCCGATCTCGGCCTCGTAGGCGGCGAAGTAGGCCGGGACGACGAGCGCGGCGGCCCCGGCGAGGTCGGGCTCGGCCCGCCGCCTGACCCCCGGCAGGTCGAACACACCGTGCACCTTGTCCATCGTCAGGCTCGGCGACCGATGCCGCCACGCCCCTCCCGGCCCCGCACCGGCGTCCAGCACCAGCGGCTCATGACCGAACCTGCGCAGGAAGTAGGCGCTGGACAGCCCCGCCTGTCCCGCCCCGATGACCACGACGTCGACCTCGTCCACAGACGATGCAACCGAGGCGCACGTGTCCGCATTCCGGAATGTGATTCCCACCACAGGAAGGGGGGCCCAAAAACCGGACACTCAACACTTCACGGAATGGCGACGGGGCATTTCGCAGGGCCGAACTCGATTCTGTTAACCCATTATTCGCCCACCCGCCCGCACGGCCGGGGATGGCATTGGATAAGTTTCTTAACAGTTATCCTGTTCGCTGCTGAGAATCGGGGTTCCCGGCATGCCTGCCACACTCACCAGACCACGGTCAAGACCGCCGCAGGAGCAGCTCCAGACGTACCTTCCGGAGCCGCCCGACGACACCGAAATATCACTCTATTTCGGTGCGCAACACCGCTGGGTGTTGCTCGCCGTTCCCTTGTCGCTGACATTCACCGCAGGCACTCTGTTTCTGTTCTCTTTACGCCATCCCGTTCTGCTGCCCTTTCTGCTGGCGCTCGTACTGAACCTGGCCGGTTGGGTCATGTCATATATCGACGGACAACGGCAACGGGCCACGACTTGGGAGGCGCACCAACTGCTGGTGCGTTCCTGGCGGCCGGAGAAAGCGCCCGACGTGGACGTCTTCCTGCCGACCAGAGGTGAGCCTCTGGAGATCCTGCGCAACACCTTCACCCATGTGGCCGCCCTCAGGTGGAACGCTCCCGTCATCGTCTGGGTGCTCGACGACGCCGCCCGCGAGGAGGTCGCCGACCTCGCCGGCGAGTACGGCTTCCGCTACAGCTCACGCCCGGACCGGGGCCACCTGAAGAAGGCGGGCAACCTCAACCACGGCCTGTCCATCAGCGACGCCGAACTCGTCGCGGTGTTCGACGCCGACTTCTGCCCCAGGCCCGACTTCCTTGAGCACCTCGTGCCCTACCTGGAGGACCCCCAGGTCGGCATCGCCCAGTCGCCGCAGTACTTCGACACCGGCGCCGACCTGCCCTGGATCCAGCGCACGGCGGGCGCGGCCCAGGAGATGTTCTACCGCTGGCTGCAGCCCTCGCGCGACGCCGACGGCGGTGCGATCTGCGTCGGCACCAACGTCGTGTACCGCCGCGCCACGCTGGACGCGGTCGGCGGCTTCCCCAAGATCGACCACAGCGAGGACATCTACACCAGCGTCGCGCTGATGAAGCAGGGCTACCGCACCAAGTACGTGCCCGTCCTGCTGGCCAAGGGGCTTTCGCCGGACAACGTCGGCACCTACATCGCCCAGCAGTACCGCTGGGCGATGGGCTGCATGAGCCTGCTGTTCAGCCGCGACTTCCACCGCACGCCGATGGCCTGGCGCGTGCGCGTGTCGTACTGGAGCGGGTTCCTCAGCTACTTCGTCTCCGCGCTCAACATCGCCGCCGTGCCGCTGCCGGGGCTGATCATGCTCTACTTCTACCCGCAGGACGTGCGGGCCTGGCACATGATCCCGTTCGTCGGGCCGCTGTGGGTGGCGCTGGTGCTGCTGCCCGCCATGTCGGTCAGCCGCTGGCGCTTCGAGGTGATCAGGGCCCAGACGCTCTACGCCTACTGCCATCTGTTCGCCATCTGGCACGGGTCCAGGGCCCACGTGTCGGCCTGGGTGCCGAGCGGCGCGGGCGCGACCAGATCCGGGCTCGTCTCGCTGATCAGCAGGATCGCCGTCGCCTGGCTGGCCTCGACCACCGCCGCCGTGTGGATCGGCATCGCGCTCAAGGCCCCCGTGTACGGCTGGCACCACTACTGGGCGCTGACCGCCTTCGCCGCGGCCAGCACCTACATCGCCCTGCCGCTCGTCCGTGACCTGTGGAGGTTCGCCCGATGAACCGGCTGCGATGGCCAGAGGCCCTGGCCATCAGCACGTTGCTCCTGCTCGCCGTCGTCGTGGCCACCGGGTGGGCCGTGCTTCCCCCGCTGACGCCATGAGCGCGCTGCCGTTCAGGGCCGACGTCGAGGGGCTGCGCGCGGTCGCGGTCCTGGCCGTGCTGCTGTTCCATGCGAGCGTGCCGGGGCTCGGCGGCGGGTTCGCGGGCGTCGACGTCTTCTTCGTCATCTCCGGGTTCCTCATCACCGGGCTGCTGGTCGGCCAGGAGCGTTTCTCGCTCATGGAGTTCTACGCGCGCCGGGCCAGGCGGCTGCTGCCCGCGGCGGGCGTGGTGCTGGTGGCCACGGCGCTCGGCTCCTGGCTGGTGCTCGGCGCGCTGCGGGCGAGCGACGTGGCGGCCGACGTGGTCGCCTCGGCGCTGTACCTGGCCAACTGGCGCTTCATCGCCGCCCAGACCGACTACCTGGCGGCCGACCGCGACCCTTCGCCGCTGCTGCACTTCTGGTCGCTGGCGGTCGAGGAGCAGTTCTACCTGCTCTGGGCGCCGCTGTTGCTGCTGGCGGCGCTGCTGGCCCGGCGTCACCGGCGCAAGGCCGTCGCGGCGCTCGCCGCCCTGATGACCGCGGGCTCGTTGTGGCTGGCGCTGACCTGGACCGGGCCGCTGGCCTATCTGGCCTCGCCCAGCCGTGCCTGGCAGTTCGGCGTCGGCGCGCTGGCCGCGCTGGCGCTGCCGTACGCGGCCAAGGCCGGGCGGCTGACCTCGGCCGGGCTCGGTCTCGCGGGGGCGGCGGCGCTGGGGTGGGCGATGGTCGTGCTCGACGGGGCCGGGTCCTATCCCGACCTGACCGCGCTGGCGCCCACACTGGGCACGGCGGCCGTCATCCTGTTCCGCTCCCCGGTCTCGGCGCTGCTGGCGCTGCCGTGGATGCGGGCGATGGGACGGCTGTCGTTCTCCTGGTACCTGTGGCACTGGCCGGTGCTCGTGCTCACCGAGGCGGTGACGGGCGAGCTGGCCTGGCCGCTCCGGCTGGCGCTGGTGCTGGGCTGCGCGCTTCCCGCGTGGCTGACGCTGGTCCTGGTGGAGAACCCGGTACGGCGTTCCGCGGTGGCGGCCGAGCTGCCCAGACGCGGTCTGGCCGTCGGCCTGGCGGCGATGACGCTTCCCGTGACGTTCGCCCTGGTGCTCGGCGGCGCGGCCGTGCCCGACACCGCGCCCGCCCAGGCGGTCGTCAAGGAGGTCGGCGTCGACGCGGTCGCCGCCAGGTCGGACTACCCGCACTCCCAGGGCTGCGAGATCGAGCTGACCGCGACGACGAGCCCGCCGTGCCTGTTCGGCGACACGGCGAGCAAGGACCGCATCGTCCTGATCGGCGACTCGCACGCCGGCCAGTGGTTCGCCATGGCCGAGCGGATCGCCGCGCGCCGGGGCTGGGCCCTTGAGGTGCTGACCAAGCCCGGCTGCCCGCTGGCCAGGCTGACCGTGGTCGACCCCAGGCTCGGCCGCCGCTACGCCGAGTGCGACGCCTGGCGCGAGAACACCCTGGACCGGCTGGCCGCCTCCTCTCCCCCACGGCTGGTCATCCTGGCCTCGCTCAACGCCTACACCGGTGACGCGGATGCGGTGCGGGAGGGGTGGGAGGCCACACTCGGGCGGCTCTCGCGGCTCGGCGCTCCGCTGGTGTACCTGCGTGACACGCCGATACCCGGTTTCGACGTGCCCGCCTGCCTGTCGAAGGGCGAGGCGTGCGCGTTCCCGCGTGCCGTCGGGCTCGGGCGCGACCGGCTGGCCGAAGAGATCGCGGCCAGGCGCAGGCCCGGTATGTGGCGTCTCGACGTGACCGATCTGGTCTGCCCGACCGCCTCCTGCCCGGCCGTACGCGACGGCGTCGTCCTCTACCGCGACGACGCCCACCTCACCAACACCCTCGTGGTACGGCTGGCGCCGAGGATCGAGCAGGACCTGGAAGACCTCGACCTGATCCCCACGGTCCTGTGAGGCGGCTCATCGCACTGGCGCTGCTGGCGGCGGCGCTGTGCGCATGCGTTCCGGCGCAGGGCGAAGGCGGCTGGCGCGAGGTGTTCCGCGACGACTTCGACGGCCCGGCCCGCACACCGGTCTCGGCCGAGCGCTGGCTGCACGACATCGGCACCTGCTATCCGGGCTGCCCGGCTCCCCAGTGGGGCACCGGCGAGGTCGAGACGATGACCGACTCGGTGGACAATGTGGCGCTCGACGGCTCCGGCCGGCTGGCGATCACCCCGCTGCGCGAGGGCCAGGCGTGGACGTCCGGCCGTATCGAGACGCGCCGTGCCGACTTCAGGCCGCCGCCCGGCGGTGTCGTACGGGTGGCGGCCAGGATCGCGCTGCCCGACGTCGCGGGCGAGCAGGCGGCGGGGTACTGGCCCGCGTTCTGGATGCTCGGCGCGCCGATGCGGGAGGGCTACACCGGCTGGCCCGCCATCGGCGAGATCGACGTGCTGGAGGCGGTCAACGGCAGACCGGCCGTGTTCGGCGCCATGCACTGCGGGACGCTGCCCGTCGGGCCGTGCAACGAGCCGACCGGCCTGTCGTCGGGCGAGCGGCCGTGTCCCACGTGTCACGGGTCCTTCCACGACTACGCGATCGAACTGGACGAGCGCGAGGTGCGCTGGTACCTCGACGGCGTGCTCTTCCACACGGTCACGGCGGCGAAGGTGGGGGCCGGGACCTGGCGCAAGGCCACCGGCCACGGCTTCTTCCTCATCCTGAACGTGGCGATGGGCGGCGGCCTGCCCGGCGCCTTCGGCGGCGGCCCGACGCCGGCCACCGTACCCGGTCGGCCCATGCTGGTCGACCACGTGAGCGTCAGCGTCCGCGAGGGCGGCTGACTCGGGGGAATCGGGGGCGGGCGCGGGTCCGGGGCACGTGTGCCCGGGTCCGCGCCCGCTGATTTCCTGAGGGTCAGGCGGCTGCCTTGGCCGTCAATGCGACGACCGCCTGACGGGTGACGCCGTTGACGGTGACGGCCACCGTGACCTGGCCCGACGGGCGCAGCGCGGTCAGGGTGCCGCTCGCCGGGTCCAGGACGGCGGCGTGCCACGGCCTGGCGGCGTGCCGGGGGCCGACGAACAGGTTGGGCGAGCCCGACCAGTCGGCCGAGACCGGGTAGGCGACGGGGACCGTGCGCCCGGCCTGCTTGACGGACGCGCCGACCTGGGCACTGCGGCCGGTGGCCAGCGTCGCGGGCGCGGTGAGGGTCAGCTCGTCGACATGCGGCCGTACCTGGGCGCCGATCCAGCTCGGCGCGTCCACGAACCAGTTGCGCCGCACGTGCGCCGCCTCTCGCTCGGTGACCGGGTCGACGCCCCAGAGCGTCCAGCCGGTGAAGCCGCCGTCGTCGGCCGCCGTGGCCGGGTTCTTGCCCGAGTTCCCGTTGACGAAGTACGGCACGGCGTCGACGCGCGAGGCGTGGAAGGTGCCGACGTGCGAGCCGACATAGGCCGCGCCCTTGCCGGTGGCCCGCTGGAAGTCGGCCAGCCAGCCTTCGACCAGCGCGGCCTCCTTGCGGTCGCCGAGCTGGCTGCCCTTCTCCGGCGTGGGGTCGCGCGGCGGCACGTGGAACAGCACGACGACCGAGCCGATCTTCGGATCGCGCGCCGCCTCGTCGAGCTCGGCGCGCAGGGTGGCGACCTGCTCGAAGCCGCCGCCACGCAGGTTCAGCCTGGAGGTGTCGAGGGTGACGAACCTGGTGCCCTTGTGGTCGAACACCCGTGAGGTCTCGCCGAACACGGCACGGAAGTTGTCGATCCTGCCGCCCATCACCTCGTGGTTGCCCGGCACGTAGGTGTAGGGCAGCTCCCCCTTGAGCTCCTCGTCCAGAATGCGCTTGGCCAGCGCGAAGTCCTCGGGCGAGGCCTCGTCGACGAAGTCACCGTTGATCACCACGAAGTCGGGCCCGGCCGCCTTGATCTCACGCAGCGTACGGCGGGCGTTGCGCACGATGTCGCTGTCGGGCGCACGCGCCACGAACTGGGCGTCGGAGATGACCGCGAAACGCCACGGCGCCTTGGCCACGGCCTCGCCCGAGGCCACGACCGGATCGGCGATCTTGGCCGCGGCGGGCGGCTGCACCGAGGGCGGCACCTTGGCGACCAGGCCGTCGATGGTCAGCGTGTTGGTGTAGGCGGCGTCGGCCCTGGTCTCGGCGACGTAGAAGCGCCGCAGCTTGAGCGGGTAGGCCACGCCGGGCGGCACGGTGAAGTCGACGAACGTCCAGCCCTGCTGGGTGAGATGCGCGCCGCGCAGGATGAGCGACTGGCCCTGGGCGTCGTAGAACTCCAGGCTCGGCCATTCGCCCTTGCCCGTCGACTCCACCCACAGGCCGAACGCCTGCGGCTGGCCGGCGACCGCGATCTGGGCGGGCGGGCTGGCGTAGGCGGCGCGGGTGGCGCTCGACTGGGTGAAGTCGTAGGCGAGCTTGAGCCCGCCGCCGCTGCGGCCCGGCCCGGCGGCGAGCGAGCCGGTGGCGCGGGCCGAGGCGAACGTCCAGGAGGCGGCGTTCTCGAAGTCGGCGACACCGACGTCCTCGTAGCCGACCGTGACCGGCACGACCGTCCTGTACGCGCCGACCTGGACGGTGACCAGCGCCGAGCCGAGCGGCCTGTCGGCCTTGACGGTGAAGAAGCCGTGCTCGGCGGGTGTGACGGTGAGCAGGTCGTCGTCGTAGCCGAGCTTGACGTCGGCGGGCTCGATCGGCGCGGAGTTGCCGTTGCGGTCGTAGCCCACGACGCCGAAGGAGCCGGTGGCGTCGGCCCCGGCCAGGCCGACCCGGTCGACGGTCGCGCCGAGGCGGGTCAGCGGCTGCAGCACGGTCAGGTCGAGTTCGCCCTTGGCGCTGCCCTTGGCGGCCACGACCTTGGTCTGGCCGGGCAGCAGCGCCCTGAAGACGTCGCGGGCGACGTAGCCGTGCACGGCCTGGGTGGAGCGCCAGTTCGGCTCGCCCTTGGCCGGGCCGTAGGTCTCGTCGTACCCGGCGGCGCTGAGCTTCCTGGTCAGGCCGGGGAAGACGCGGTCCGGCCGGCCGCCGCGCACGGGGCCGACGCCCGGCGCCTTGGCCGGGTCGGAGGCGGTCTCCACCCAGAAGCCCTTGAGCTTGCCGCTGCCCTGCGGCGCGTACAGGGCGATGCCGTTGGGCACGGGCCGCTCGGAGCCGTCGGAGGGCTGGTTCTCCAGCTGGACCCGCGCCGAGCCCGGCTCGCGGGCCAGCAGCGTGGAGGAGCCGCCGCCGTCGAGGTTGAGCGCGTCGGCCGCGCCGAGTTCGGCCATCAGCGCGGCCATCTCGCCGAGTGTGACGCCCCTGCTGTCGCTCTGCCTGCCGTCGACCGTGACGAGGTACATCTTGCGGCCGTCGGCGGAGAAGCCGACACCGGTGCGCGGGTGCGCGGCCGGGTCGTCGAAGGTCTGGGCGACGCCGTTCCTGACCAGTACGGCGCTGCCGCCGATCGCGGTGCGGGGCGCGGCGCCGCCGTCGCCCGCCTTGGGCCGGTAGGTCAGGTCGATCCGGTCGCCGCTCTTCAGCGCGGCGAGCTTGGCGGCTCCCGCGTCACGTCCGAGCAGGACCGAGACGCCTGCGGGGATCGGGCCTGAGCCCGCGCCGCGCCGTACCTCGGTGACGACGCCGCCGGTGACGAGGACCTCGGTGAGCTCGGTGGCGGTGCCGACGATCTTGGCGCGGTCGTAGGAGCCCCACAGCGAGGTGTAGAGGCCGACGCCGCCCGCGTCCAGGAGCTGGTTGAAGGCGCTGAGCGCGATGGGCGTGCCGCCCTGCGGGGTGGCCGTGCCCTCGAAGTGCATGGAGACGATCCGGCCGACGCCGCTCGCGTCGACGGCCGCGGCCTGGTGCCAGCCGCCGGTCGGCGACTGGACGAGCTCGCCGTCCTTGACGCCGACGCCGAGCGCCGCGCCCGAGCGGTTGATGTCGAAGAAGTCGCCGTTGACGGCGGCGACGGCCCTGGCGCGACCGGCCGGGCCGGACAGCGCCTCGGTCCTGGTGACCTCGCCCGAGTTGAGGTACCCGGCGGTGACACCACCGGTCAGGTCGGCCGCGACGGCGTCGGCGCGCAGCCATCCGGCGGCGTCGTAGCGGTCGAAGGAGGTGAGCGTGACTCCCGGCGCGAGCGGCCGTGAGGTGGTCGCGGTCTGCAGGTGCTTGGCCGTCGGCGCCACCAGGAGGGTGGAGTCGGCCTGGTAGGAGGAGGCGCTGGGCGCGTCCTCCACGAGCGGTGCTGGAGCGGGGGGCGGGTCGGCCATGGCCGGCCCCGTCACGCCGAGGGCGAGGAGCGGGGCCAGCGCGGCGGCGGCCGCGATTCGGTGACTAGATCGCACGTAGTCGACTAAATCGTGTCTCGGTAGTATTTTTCAAGATTCTTCGTTAACTGAAGGAAAACTTCACCCCGTGATGCTGGGCCGCCCGTTCTCCACGTGCCCGGCCAGCCGCCGGACGAAGCCCGGGTCCTCGGCGCAGGTGATCTTCAGGTCGTACCAGCCGTGCGCCTGCTCGATCGGCCGCACGACCTGACGGTACTGCCAGGCGGGCAGCGTCAGGCGTTCCGCCTCGCCCGCATGGGCCAGGGACTCGACCGTCAGCGTGAGACGCCGCTCGCCGAGGTTGACGATCTCCACCCTGACCTTGCGGGGATCGAGGTCGAGCACCACATTGACCTGCACCTTCGCCGCCTTGCCGGAAAGCGATCCGGCGAACTCGCGCCTGAACCCGTTGGGCCCGGTCAGCACCAGGTCGTAGCGCCCCTCCTTGATCGGCACACTCCGCGCGAGCACCCCCCGCACATCCAGGTGCAACGGCGTCGCGAACTCCCCCGCGTACGGGTACAACGTCATGTGCGCGCTGGCCGCCCCCGTGTTGGCCGCGCTCACCTCCAGGTTCGGCCCGAGGATGCGCGCCCAGCCGTTGAGCTGGTACGGCAGCGGCCTGGCCGGGCGCGTGCCCGGCTCCTGCTCAGGCATGCGCTGCTCGGCGGGAGGCGCGGGCTTCCAGCGCCCGGAGAAGGCGGGCACGGGGCCGGGCCGCGCCGGAACCGGACGGGGACCGCCGCCGGAGAAGTCGAACGCCGAGGTGAGGTCGCCCGCGACCGTCCTGCGCCAGGGGGTGATGTCGGGGAAGCGCACGCCGAGCCAGGTCTCCAGGAAGCGCACGGTCGAGCTGTGGTCGAAGATCTGCGAGCAGGTGTACCCGCCGACCGTCCACGGCGACACGATCGTCATCGGCACGCGGATGCCCAGGCCGATCGGCTTGCCGTTGTACCAGTCGTCGACCTGGTCGGCGGGCGGCAGCGGGGGCGGCACGTGGTCGAAGAAGCCGTCGTTCTCGTCGTAGGTGATGAACAGCGCGGTGGAGTTCCACACCTCGGGGGTGGAGGCGATGGCGTCCAGGATGTCGTAGGTGATGCGCGCGCTCTGGATCGGCGAGGAGGCGCTGGGGTGCTCGGAGTCGGCGGCCGACGGCACGATGTAGCTGACGGCGGGCAGCGTGCCCGCCTCGACGTCGGCGCGGAAGGCCGAGGCCAGCGTCTTGGCCGGCACCCGGCGCAGCGCCCGGTCGAACAGCGCGCGCTCGTGCTCGCTCAGCGTCGCCACGCCCTGCTCCAGCCGGTCGAGCAGCTCCTTGCGACGGGTCTCGTTCGCGCCTCTGACGGCGGCGTAGAAGGCGTCCATGCTCTTGAAGTCGCCCTGCAGAGCCTTGCGCGCGATCTGGCGGAAGGTGGCGAAGAACTCCAGGTTGTTGTCCTGGTAGTTGTCCCATTCGTGGTAGACCCGCCAGGTGTGCCCGGCGGCCTGGAGGATCTCGCCCGCATTGCCCCAGGAGTAGCCCGCGTGGGTGTTCTCGCTGTAGGCGGCGTTGTCGATGGCCCGCTTGGTGGTGCCGGGCTCGTATCCGGTGTGGCCGCTGACGTGGTAGTTGCGGTTCGGGCTGGTGGAGGAGAGCACCGAGCAGTGGTAGGCGTCGCACACGGTGAAGGCGTCGGCCAGTTCGTACTGCAGCGGGATGTCCTCGCGCCCGTAGTAGGTCATGGTCGCGGGCGACTTGGCCGGGATCCAGCCGTTGTGCCAGCCCATGGCCGCGGCGGCCTGACCGTCGTTCCAGCCGTGGGCCAGGGCCGAGATCCACTGCAGGTCCTTGCCGACCAGCCCGGCGGCCTCCCGTACGGGGAAGGGCAGCACCCGGCCGGTGCCCTGCGGTTGCTCGAACACCGAGCCGCCGCCCGGCAGCCTGATCGCATTGCGGTCGCCGAACCCGCGCACGCCGCGCATCGCGCCGAAGTAGTGGTCGAACGAGCGGTTCTCCTGCATGAGGAAGACGACGTGCTTGATCGCCGACAGGCCGCCCCGGGGGACGGACATGGCCATCGCCCTGTGCACGGAGGGCGGCAGCAGCGAGGCGGCTGCCGTGGCGCCCGCGAGGGTGAGAAATCGACGACGAGTGGATCCAGCGGACATGTGATGCCTTTCAGGGTCTTTCTTAGACGGACCGCATCGTCCCGCCACAAAGAAGACAGACCCTGATCATCAGATGTCCGCAGGATGACCCCGGCAGGGCGACCCGCCTACCTGCCCGCCCGCTTCCAGGCCGGTTTGCGCATCACGTCACCGCGCTCCAGCAGGTACGAGAGCCGCCACGCCGCCGCCTTGACCGTCTCGTCCAGGCGGCGGCGCCTGGACGCCGGGGCCGTGCTCCACTGTTCGAGCACCAGGGCCAGCTCTTCGGCCACCTCGCCCACCACACGGTGCCTGGTGCCGAACGCATACAGATCGGCGTGCACGGCGTCGACGAGCTCCTCGTCCACCGCCGCCGTCAGCGGTCGTACCCGGCGCAGCAGTTCGGCGTCGCGGCCCGAGCCGGTCGCCTCCTTGCGCCGCTCGGCGGGCGCGCCCACCAGCGACCTGATCCTGGCGACCGCCAGCGTGCGCTCCGACTGCGGTGTGGCCGGGTGCTCGGCGAGATCGAGCAACCGGCGCAGGGACTCCTGCGTCTTTTCGTCAAACATAGACCTCGCAGGATATGCGCCGCGGGAGAGCGGGCGCAGACCCCCCGGCCGCACCCGCTCCCCCGCGTCCCTCACGCCTTCGCGTACCTGCTGGCCGGCCTGGGCAGCCCGAGCAGGCCGCGCAGCGTGTCGGCCTCGTAGGCACGCCGGAAGGCGCCTCGGGCCTGCAGGGCGGGGACCACTCCCCTGGTGATGGCCTCCAGGTCGTCGGGCAGCACGCCCGGCCGCAGCCGGAAGCCGGTCAGGCCCGACGCCCGCCAGGTCAGCAGCAGGTCGGCCAGTTGCTCGGGGGTCCCGGTGAAGATGGGGGCGTCCGAGACCAGCTCGGCGCCGTCCTGGGCGTCGAGCTCCTCCTTGCGCGCCTTGGCCGCGGCGGGATCGGCGTCGAGGAAGACGACGAGATCGGCGAAGACGTGCCCCTCGCCCGGGATCCGTTCGATGATCTCGGCGGCCTCCTCGGGCGAGTGCGGCGTGACATAGGTGACGTCGGCCGACGGCCCCGCGAAGTCGTAGGACAACTGGCCGTGCGCGAGCGCCGTGACGACCGGCTGGCCCTGCGGCGGGCGCGGGGTGATGGAGGGGCCGCGCACGCTGAAGAAGGGGCCGGAGAAGTCGATGTAGTGGAGCTTGTCCCTGTCGATGAAACGGCCGGTGGCGGCGTCGCGGATCTCGGCGCCGTCCTCCCAGCTGTCCCAGAGCCTGCGGACGACCTCCACCACGTCGGCCGCCTCGGCGAACAACTTGTGGACGTGCTCGCCGGACAGGTCGATCGGCTCGTCGGGGAAGCTCCTGCGCCCGAAGTGCCCCGCCTCGGCGGGCCTGCCCGACAGCTGCGCGCGCCATCCGGCCCGGCCGAGGCTGATGTGGTCGAGGGTGGCCAGGCCGATCGCCACGTGGAAGGGCTCGGTGTGCGTGGTGGTGACGGTCGGGACCAGGCCGATGCTCGTGGTGATCGGCGCGAGCCGAGAGGCGACGAGCACGGCGTCGAAACGGCCTCTGACCTGGTCGAGACGGCCGTCGAGGTCGAAGGGGCGCGAGGACTGCAGGCCGAGGCCGTCCTCGATGGTGAGGAAGTCGAGCAGGCCGCTCTCGGCCTCGGTCGCCAGCGCGGCCCAGTACCGCGCGTCGAACACGCGCTGACCTGAACGCCAGGCCGCCGGGTGCCATCCGGCGCCTTCGAGGGCGACCGCCAGGTGCAGGGGCGGCCGCCCCGAGGCCGAGGACGGCGTGGGGAAGGGCATGGGAGCCTCCAAACGGGAGAGGACGACAGGTCAGGGGCGGACGCGGGCCCAGTCGATGGGAACCGTGGTGGGCTGGGGTGCGCCGAGACCGAGGTGCTCGCGCAGGGTGGCGCCCGTGTACTCGGTGCGGTACACACCGCGCTCCTGCAGCAGCGGGATCACCTGGTCGACGAAGTCGTCGAGCCCGGTGGGGGTCAGGTGCGGGGCGAGGATGAAGCCGTCGCTCGCCTCGGTCTGCACGAACTCGTCGATCCTGGCCGCCACCGAAGCGGGCGTGCCGACGAACGACTGCCTGCCGGTCACCTCGATGATCAGCTCGCGGATCGTCAGCGCCTTCTCCTCGGCCAGCGCACGCCACTTGGCCGCCACCGCGATCCGGTCCGGGATCGGCACACGTCCCTCGGAGACGCCCTCGCCCGGGTCCGGCTCGACGTCGGGCAGCGGGCCCTCGGGGTCGTAGGCGGACAGGTCGCGGCCCCACACCTGTTCGAGGGTGGCGATGGCGGTCTGCGGGCTGACCTGCTGCCTGCGGATCTCGGCCGCGCGCTCGACGGCGTCCTGCTCGGTGTCGCCCAGGACGAATCCGGCCCCGGGCAGGATCTTGAGCTGCTCGTGCGTCCGGCCGTACCTGGCCAGTCTGCCCTTGACGTCGGCGTAGAAGCGGCGACCGCCCTCCAGGGTGTTGTGGATGGTGAAGATGACGTCGGCGGTGGCGGCGGCGAACTCGCGGCCCTCGTCGGAGTCGCCCGCCTGGATGATCACAGGGTGGCCCTGCGGGGCGCGTGGCACGTTGAAGTGGCCCGTGACGTCGAAGTGCTGCCCCGAGTGCTCGAACGGCCGGATGCCGCCCTCGCGGACGAACGAGCCCTGCGGCGCCGCCAGCGCGTCCGGCGTCCAGGTGTCCCACAGCGTGCGGACGAGCTGCACGCACTCGGCGGCCCTGGTGTAGCGGTCGGCGCGTTCGAGGAAGCCGCCGCGCCTGAAGTTCATCCCGGTGAAGGCGTCGGAGGTGGTGACGACGTTCCAGGCGGCCCGGCCGTCGCTGAGGTGGTCCAGGCTGGCCACGCGGCGGGCGATCTCGTACGGTTCGTTGAAGGTGGCGCTGACGGTGGCGGCCAGGCCCAGGCGGTCGGTGACGGCGGCCAGCGCGGCCAGCACGGTCAGCGACTCCGGCCTGCCGACGACGTCCAGGTCGTAGATCTGGCCCTTGAGCTCGCGCAGGCGCAGCCCTTCGGCCAGGAAGAAGAAGTCGAACTTGCCGCGTTCGGCGGTGCGCGCCAGGTGCGCGAAGGAGGAGAAGTCGATCTGACTGCCCGATCGGGGGTCGTGCCAGACCGTGGTGTTGTTCACTCCGGGAAAGTGCGCGGCCAGGTGCACCTGCCGCAAGGGTCGCTCCGCCATGCCCGTCTCCCCATACCTCGGCCCTAAAACCTATTTTAAGGGTAGGAAAAGAAGGAATTAGTGTCAACGGGTGTGCGACGTAGAGTCGGCACATGAGCAACATGGAGCGCGACCCCCAGGAGACGCGCTGCGCCGTCCGCGAGCCTGAGGGCCCGCAGCTTGAGCTCCTGTCCGGGCACCAGGTCGCACTCGGCGGCCCGCGCGGCATGACCGTCACCCGCACCCTGCCCACGCGCGGCCGCCGCATGGTCGCCGCCTGGTGCTTCGTCGACCACTACGGCCCCGAGCGCACCGCCATGCGCGTGCCCCCGCACCCGCACACCGGCCTGCAGACCGTGAGCTGGCTGGTCGAGGGCGAGGTCATGCACCACGACAGCCTCGGCAACGCCCAGCCGGTACGGCCGGGCGGGCTCAACCTCATGACCGCGGGGCGCGGCATCTCGCACTCGGAGGAGTCGCGGCCTGGCGGCCTCCTGCACGGCGCCCAGCTCTGGGTGGCACTGCCCCACGAGCGCCGCAACGACCCGCCCGCGTTCGAGCACCACGACGACCTGCCCGTCTTCGGCCTGGACGGCGCCCAGGTCACGGTGCTGCTCGGCGAGTTCCACTCCGCGCGCTCGCCCGCGCGCACCTACTCCGAACTCGTCGGGGCCGAGATCGTCCTGCCCGGCAACCCCGTGGACACGCCGCTGCGCGAACACCACGAGTACGCGGTGCTCGCACTGTCGGGCGAGGTCACGGTCGGCGGCACGACCGTGACGCCCGGCGGCATGGCCTACCTGGGCATGGGCCGCGCGAGCATCGTGCTGCGGGGGCCCGGCCGCGTGCTGCTGCTCGGCGGCCCGCCGTTGGAGGAGGAGCTCGTCATGTGGTGGAACTTCGTCGGCCGCTCGCACGAGGAGATCCTCGCCTTCAGGAAGGAGTGGGAGGAGGGCTCGGCGTTCGGCGAGGTCGTCGGCTTCGACGGCCCCCGGCTGGCCGCGCCCCCGATGCCGACCACGCCGCTCCGGCCCAGGGGCCGCCTGCCCCGGTGACGCGGGGCTCCCGCGAGGCGCACCGCCACGCGGGCCACGAACGGGCCGGTCGCGGGAGCACGCCGATCCCACGACCGGCCACCACCTCTGGGGCGCCGCCGGGCCGAACAAGATTCCACTTCGCGGATCGCCCGGTTCGCCGCACTATGGGGGGATGGATCTTGAAGCTCTGCAACGTGATCCCTACCCCCTCTACGCGAGCGCCAGAGCCGCGCGGGGACTCACCTTCGTCCCCGCGCTCGACGCCTGGCTGGTCAGCCGCTACGCCGACGTGCGCGAGGTGCTCGGCAGGCCGGAGGACTACTCCTCGGCCGGGTCGCTGCGGCCCGACGTCATGCCGGGACAGGCGGCGCTCGCCGTGCTCGCCCAGGGGATCGGCGGGTCGCCCACCGTGGTCACCTCCGACGGCGCCGCGCACCAGCGCTATCGCAGGCCGCTGGTGCGCGGGCTGTCGGCGGCCAGGGTCGCCGCGGCCGTGCCGTACATCACCGAGCGGGCGCGTGCGCTCGTGGACGGGTTCGCGGGCGACGGCGCTGTGGAGTGGATGGCGGGGTTCGCGCGGCGGCTGCCCGGCGAGGTCGTAGGGCGGGTGCTCGGGTTCGACGACGCGGACGTGCCGCTGGCGATCAGCGGGAGCTACAGCGCCGAACACCTGATCTTCAGGGAGCTGCCCGAGGACGAGCAGCTCGCCAAGGCCCGCGAGGTGGTCGCGCTGCAGCACATGCTCGACGGCTATGTCAGGAAACGGCATGCCGAACCCACCGGCGACCTCACCTCCGAACTCGTACGCGGCCTCGCGCCCGACGACGGCGAGCTGACCAGGCCCCAGCGCGACGAGCTGGTCTCCAACCTGCAGAACCTGCTGCTCGCCGGGCACCTGACGACCAGCGCCCTGCTCGGCACCAGCCTGCTGCACCTGCTCACCCATCGCGAGCAGTGGCACCTGCTGTGCGCCAGGCCCGAGCTCATCCCGGCCGCCATCGACGAGGTCGTCCGCTACGACACCGCCGTGCAGGGCTTCCGCCGTACGGTCACCAGGCCCGTGACGCTCTCGGGCACCGACCTGCCCGCGGGGGCGACGCTGTTCGTGGCCTACGGCTCGGCCGGGCGCGACGAGAGGCGATGGAGCGAGGCGGCCACGTTCGACATCACCCGCGAGGCGGCCAGGAGCCTCGGGTTCGGGCACGGCGTGCACGGCTGCCCCGGCTCCCACCTGGGCCGCGAGCAGGTGCGCATCACACTGGAACTGCTCACGCTGCGCCTGCCCGGCCTGCGCCTGGCCGATGCGGACACCTCGATGCTCGCGACGCTCATCCACCGTTCACCTGAGTCGCTGCGCCTGATCTGGTGAAGGTACGGGAAGATGGCCTCTATGCATGGAGATATTCGAGACACCACTGAATGGGCGGCGCTGGCGGCGCACTTCGCCGCCATCGAGCACGAGCACCTGCGCGACCTGCTGTCCGGCGACCCCGGGCGCGGCGAGCGCATGGCCGTGACGGCGGGCGATCTGTACCTCGACTACTCCAAGCACCGCGCCACCGACGAGACCTTCCGGCTGCTGGTCGCGCTCGCTGAGAAGGCCGGGGTGCGCGAGCGGATCGCCGCGATGTTCGCGGGCGAGCACATCAATGTCAGCGAGGACCGCGCGGTCCTGCACGTCGCCCTGCGCGCACCGCGCAGCCTGCCGCTGCGCGTCGACGGCCAGGACGTCACCGGCGACGTGCACCACGTGCTCACCCGGATGGCCGCCTTCGCCCACGAGGTACGCACCCACCGCTGGCTCGGCCACACCGGCCAGCCGATCGCCACCGTCGTCAACATCGGCATCGGCGGCTCCGACCTCGGCCCGGCGATGGCCTACGAGGCACTGGCCGACTATGCCGACGCCGGCATCTCGTGCAGGTTCGTCTCCAATGTCGACCCCGCCGACCTCCTGGGCAAACTGCGTGGTCTCGACCCGGCGACCACCCTGTTCATCGTCGCCTCCAAGACGTTCGGCACCCAGGAGACGCTGACCAACGCCAAGGTGGCGCGCCAGTGGCTGATCGACGGGCTCGGCGGCGACGACAAGGCGGTGGCCAGGCACTTCGCCGCCGTCTCGACCAACGCCGAGCGCGTGGCCGCCTTCGGCATCGACACCGACAACATGTTCGGCTTCTGGGACTGGGTCGGCGGGCGCTACTCCTTCGACGGGGCAATCGGCCTGTCGCTGATGATCGCGATCGGCGGCGAGGCGTTCGGCGACATGCTGGCCGGGTTCCACGAGATCGACGAGCACTTCCGGACCGCGCCGTTCGAGCGCAACATGCCGGTGCTGCTCGGCCTGCTCGGCATCTGGTACAACAACTTCTTCGGCGCCGAGACCAGGGCCGTGCTGCCCTACAGCCAGCGTCTGTCGCGCCTGCCCGCCTACCTGCAGCAGCTCACGATGGAGAGCAACGGCAAGTCGGTGCGCGAGGACGGCTCCCCCGTCTCGGTCAAGACCGGCGAGATCTTCTGGGGCGAGCCGGGCACCAACGGCCAGCACGCCTTCTACCAGCTCCTGCACCAGGGCACCCGTCTGGTGCCCGCCGACTTCATCGGCTTCGCCGAGCCCTACGCCGACGTCGAGGGCATGCACGACCTGCTCATGTCCAACATGCTCGCCCAGACCTCCGTGCTGGCACTCGGCCGCACGGCCGAGCAGATCGCCGCCGAAGGCGTCGACCCCGCGCTCGTCCCGCACAAGGTCATGCCCGGCAACCGCCCCACCTCGACCATCCTCGCGCCGAAGCTCACCCCTTCGACACTCGGCCAGCTCGTCGCCCTGTACGAGCACGCCACGTTCGTCGAGGGCGTCGTGTGGGGCATCGACTCCTTCGACCAGTGGGGCGTCGAACTCGGCAAGGTCATGGCCAGCCACCTGGCCCCCGCCCTGACCTCCCCCGAACCCCCCACCGACCTCCCCGACCCGTCGACGGCCGCCCTCGTGGCCCGCTACCGCACACTGCGCGGCCGCTGACCCGGGCCCGGCCCTCATCCGCCGCGGACCCGGCGTTGTGCCTGGGCGTGCCCTTCCCCGCCGCCGACGAGGAAGGGCACGCGGTGTTCAGGCCTGGCCGGCCACGGTCTGGACGACGCGTTTGCCGTACTCCTCCAGGTAGCCGCGCAGGACGCGTTCGGCCTCGTCGGCGTCGCCTCTGGCGGCCAGTCTGGCCAGTTCACGGTGGTAGCGCAGGCCGTGTGCGACGTGCCTGCCCAGCAGGTAGCGGTTCACCACGTCGCGCAGGTCCTCGATGACCTCCATGGTGAAGGAGTTGCCCGCCCCGTCGTACAGCTCGCGGTAGAACTCCACCCGCTGCTCGCGCAGCCCTCCGGCCACGTGCGGCCCGTCGAGGACCTCGCCGAGCTCACGCAGCCTGGCGGCACGCGCCGAGGTCATCGAGGCGATCGACTTGCGCAGCGCGTGCACCTCCACCAGTGTGCGCAGCTCGTAGATCTCGCGCACCTGCTCCACCGTGAGCGTGCGCACGACCGCTCCCCTGTGCGGGTGGAAGGAGACGAGGCCCTCCGACTCCAGTTGCAGCAGCGCCGTACGCACGGGGATGCGGGAGACGCCGATGCGTTCGGCCAGCTCCTCCTGGCGCAGGTGGGTGCCGGGGGTCAGGACCCCGGTGATGATGCACTCGCGGATCACTTCGTAGGACAGCTGCCCGACCGTGCGGGCGCCGTCCGCCAAGCGCGCCACCACACCGGCGAGGGCGTCCTCGCCGGTGGGGGTACGTGGTGGGCTTTGGGTCACGAGACGTGCCTGGCAGCGCCCTGCGGGAGCGCCTCCGCCAAGATCTCGATCTCCACCTCGCTGCCGATGGCCAATCCGCCCGCCTCCAGCGCCCGGTTGAACGTGATCCCGAAGTCCTCACGGTCGAACCGCGCACTGCCGCTGAACGCCACCAGCGCGACGCCGTTGTCGGCATGCGCGCCCAGGTAGTGCGCCTGCAGTTCGAGCGGCCTGCTCACTCCGCGCAGCGTCAGCTCGCCCTCCACCACGAAGGAGCCGTCCTCGCCCGGCCGTACGCCGGTGGAGACGTAGGTGGCGGTCGGGTGGGCCTCGACGTCGAGGAAGTCGGCCGAGCGCAGGTGCATGTCGCGCCTGGCGACGCCGCTGTTGACGGCGGTGGTGTCGATGGTGACCGTCAGCCTGGACTTCTCCGGCTCGGCCCCGACCTCGAACTCGCCGCTCACTCCGTCGAAGCGGCCACGCACGCGGGCCACCACGAGGTGCTGGATGGTGAAGTGCACGCTGGTGTGACGCGAGTCCAGCTCCCAGACTCCGGCGGCGGGCCAGCCATTGGCGGTGGTCATCGTGCTTCCCTCTCGATCGGTGATCCGACGATGCTGCCCCACTCGGTCCACGAGCCGTCGTAGACGCGGACGTGGTCCCAGCCGAGCAGTTCGTGCATGGTGAACCAGAGCAGGCTGGCCCGGTGGCCGAGGCGGCAGTAGGCCACCACCTGCTCGGTCTGGTCGGGCGCTGCGCCCGCCGTACGGAAGATCCGCTCCAGCTCGTCGGCCGGGCGGATGGTGAAGCTCTCGTCCAGCACGTCCCTGAAGAACAGGTTCACGGCGCCGGGGATGCGGCCGTGGCGTTCGGCGCCGTGGTCGAAGCCGTCGCCCGGCTTGACCCGCTCGCCCCGGTACTCCTCGGGGTAGCGCCCGTCGAGCAGCAGCGTCCCGGGGCTGCCGACCAGGCCGAGGAGTTCCTCGCGGCGGATGCGGCTGCTGTCGTCGCGCTCGCCGCCCTTGGAGGCGTAGGGCACCGGCTTGACGTCGGGCACCTCGGTGGTCAGGGCGTGGCCCGCCCTGACCCAGGCGCCTCTGCCGCCGTTGAGCACGTGGACGTTCTCATGGCCGTTCATCACCTTGAACACCCAGTACGCGTAGACGGCGAACTGCCCTCTGCCGCTGTACAGGACGATCGTGGTGTCGGGGCCGATGCCCAGCGAGCCGAGCACCTCGGCCGCCTGCTCGGGCGTGCGGAACTCGCGCTCGTCCTCGTGCCAGGTGAGGTCCTTCCAGAAGACGTGACGCGCCCCCGGGATGTGGCCGGCGGAGTAGTCGTCGATGTCGGGTTCGTACTGCACCTCGATCACGACGGTCGAGGGGTCGTCCAGCCGTTCGGCCAGCCATTGCGGATCTACCAGGGCTGCCATGCGCGGCGGCCCTCCTTTCTGATGACGTGTCCGAGTCCTGGATGCGGGAAGTGCCCGAGGCCGACCAGCGTGCGGTCGCGCTCGACCTCACGCAGCACCGCCTCCCTGGTGGCCACGGCCTGCTCGGGGTCGTGGTCGAAGCGCTGCACCCAGCCGGTCTCCTGCAGTACGACCGGATGGTGGGCGAGGTCGCCGAGCAGGAAGGCGTCGCGGTCGCCGACCACGTAGCCGGTGTGACCCGGCGTGTGGCCCGGCAGGGCGGTGGCGCGCAGCGTGGGGGTGACGAGGTGGCCGTCGTCGATGAGTTCGAGCACGCCCAGGTCGTCGAGCGGCATGGCCTGCTGCTCGATGTTGGGGTGCTTGGTGGCCAGCGCCGTGTAGTGCTGCCAGTCCAGGCGCGGCACCAGGTAGCGCGCGTTGCCGAAACGCGGCCTCGGTTCGGGGTCGAGGACCAGGTTCCAGCCGATGTGGTCGGGGTGCAGGTGGGTGAAGACGACCAGGTCGACGTCCTCCGGCTGGAACCCGGCCGAGGCGAGCTCGTTCAGCAGGGCCGCGGGCTCGTGCAGCCCGCCCGGGGGCCCCAGGTAGGGCCCCCAGCCGGTGTCGACGAGGACGACCTTGCCGTCGACGAGGACGAGGAAGCCGCCGAAGTTGAGCGGCCGTTCGTCCTGGCCCTCCCAGGCCTCGACCGGCACGTCGGGGAAGTGCCAGTCGCGGTTGAGAGGGTGCTCGCCGTCACGCAGGGCGAAGATCTCGGCGTGGCCCGCCTTCACGCGCCAGGCCATGCGAACCCCGCACGATCGCACAGCGCCCGGAGGGCCCGCTCGGACGCTTCGACCAGTTCGGCCTCGTCCACGCCGGTCAGGCGGCCCGCGCGCTTGCGCACCTGCCCGTCGACGAGCACGGTGTCGACGTCGGACGGCTGGGCCGAGTGCACGACGGCCACCGCCGGGTCGGCGACGGGCGCCATGTTCAGGCGGTCGGTCCTGATCAGGACGATGTCGGCGCGCTTGCCCACGGTCAGCGACCCGGTGACGTCGCCGAGCCCGAGCGCCTGGGCGCCGCCGAGTGTGGCCATCGTCAGGATCTCGCGCGGCGTCACCGCCTCGGCGTCGCCGACGGCCGTGTTGGCCAGGCCGAGCGCCACCCGCATGGCCTGGAACGGGTCGGCGCCCGCGGCGATGGCGGTGGTGTCGAGCGACAGGCTGACGCTCACTCCCGCCTCGCGCAGCCGTACCAGCGGGGGCAGGCCCATCGCCAGGCGCAGCTCCGACAGCGGGCTGACGGTGATGGCGATGCCGTGCTCGGCCACCAGGGCCAGGTCGGCGTCCGGCAGGTGCAGGCAGTGCGCCAGCAACAGGTCGGGGCCGAGCAGGTCGTCGTCGGCCAGCAGCGACACCTGGTGGATGCGCTCGACCTCCGCCTTGGTACCGGCGCAGTGCATGGCCAGCGGGATGCCGAGCGACCTGGCCGCCTTGAACTCCTCCTGGTAGACCGGGCGCGAGGAGCGGGCCGGGCCTCTGAGGTTGACGCCGATGGAGATCAGCGGGTGACCGGCGTGCTCGGACCGCAGCCTGGCCACGTCGTCGAAGTCCATGGCCTCGTCGAAGCCCTTGCCCCTGTCGCCCATCAACCGGCGCATCTCCTCGACCGGCATCGAGGGGTGCGCCGACGGGGCGCCGTAGGAGAAGTGCGCGCGGACGCCGAGCTCCTTCAACGCCCGCAGATCGGCGTCGGCGTGTTCGGGGCCGAGCACGTTGTGCGCCCAGTCGTGCACGGTGGTCACACCCGCCGCCAGGCCTTCGGCCGCTGCCAGCCGTACGCCGAGGTGGGTGTCCTCGGGGGTGAAGTACGGCGCGAGCGCGCCCTTGCGGGCGAACCAGCCGTTCTTGGGGCCGTCGCCGATCACGCCGCGCAGCAGCGTGCCCCACAGGTGCCAGTGCGAGTCGGCGAAGCCGGCGATGGCGATCATGCCGGTGGCGTCGATCACCTCGGCGCCGGGGGCCTGGAGGTCAGGGCCGATCGCGGCGATGACACCGTCGCGTACCTCGATGTCGGCGCCGTGCAGGTCGGCGCCGGGGGTGAGCGCGGTCACCCCCTTGATCAGCAGATGGTCATTCGGAGAAGGCATGGGTGTCCCCCTTGAGCAGACGCCAGATGTCGTGGCGCAGTCCGGTGAAGCGGGCGTCGCCGCGTACGGTGTGCTCGTCGCGCGGGTGCGCGAACGGGACCTCGAACTCGGCGGCGATGGTCCCGGGTCGTGCGGAGAAGACCGCGATCTTCTGGGAGAGGAAGATCGCCTCGTCGACGCTGTGGGTGACGAAGACGACGGTCTTCCTGGTCAGCTCCCAGATCCGCAGCAGCTCGACCTGCATGAGCTCGCGGGTCTGGGCGTCGAGCGCGCCGAACGGCTCGTCCATCAGCAGCACTTCGGGGTCGACCGCCAGCGCCCTGGCGATGCCGACGCGCTGCTGCATGCCGCCCGACAGCTCGTGCGGATGATGGCCGGCGAAGTCCGACAGGCCCACCATGTCCAGGTGGTGCCTGGCGATCTTCTCCCGTTCGGCCTTGTCCTGGATCACGCCTTCCAGGGGGAAGGTGACATTGCCCAGTACGGTCCGCCAGGGCAGCAGTCTGAAGTCCTGGAAGACGAAGGCCCGGTCGCGTCCCGGTCCGGTGACGGGGGCGCCGCCGATGCGGATCTCGCCCTCGGTGATGGGGACGAGTCCGTCGATGGCCTTGAGCAGGGTCGTCTTGCCGCATCCGCTCGGGCCGAGCAGGCTGACGAACCCGCCCTGCTCGATGGTCAGGTTGACCCCGGCGAGCGCCTTGGTGCTCTGCTTCTTGCCGGTGTAGGACTTGCCGACGCCGTCGATCTCGATCGTGCTCATGCGGCCACCTCCGGGCGCCAAGCGGACAGTTTGCGGTCGGCCCAGCCGACCAGGCCGGTGAGCACCGCGCCGACGACCAGGGCCACCAGCGCCACCGCGAACACCTCGTCGGCGTCGAGCCTGGCCCTGGCGTCGCTGAGCAGCGTGCCGATGCCCGGGTAGCCGACGAGGAACTGCCCGACGACCACCGCCATCAGCGCCCGCTGCACGCTGATGCGCAGCCCCGCCGCGATGTAGGGCAGTGCGCCCGGCAGCACGATCGAGGTCAGCAGCCTGCGCCCGGACACCTGGTAGGCCCTGGCCAGTTCGTCGTAGACACGCATGCTCTCCCTGGTGCCGGTGGCGGCGGGGAAGACGAGCATGATGCCGGTGGCCAGCACGATGGTGCCGAGCAGGAAGGCCTGCCCGATCCCGAACCAGATGATCATCAGGGGCACGAGTGCGATGAGCGGCACCGAGTACAGCGCCACCAGGTACGGCTCGAGCGCGACCGCGACGAGTTCGTACCTGCCGACGAGGAACCCGATGACGACGCCGATCACGGCCGCCGCCGCCCATCCGGCCAGCAGCGTGCCCAGGGTGGAGCCGACCAGCCCGATCAGGTCGCCGTCGTGCGTGAGCCGTGCCAGCTCTTCGACGACCAGGAGCGGGGAGGAGGTGAAGTCGGGCCAGAGCAGGCCCGCGAGCTGCCAGGACACCAGCAGGAAGGCGATGCCGGCCAGTTGCAGGGGCTTGAACTTCATCGGGTCACCTGCCAGGGGGTGATGCGCACTTCGAGCCTGCGCAGCCCGAGGTTGACGGCCAGGCCGACGAGCATCACCGACAGCAGGGCCGCGATCAGCTCGGCCGTGCGGAAGGAGGCGCCCAGGTTGTAGATGAGCCCGCCGATCCCGCTGGTCTCCAGGAAGAACCCGGCCAGCACCACGCCGACGAGCGCGTGCAGCAGGCCGAGCCGCAACCCGGTCAGGACGTACGGCCTGGCGGCGGGCAGCACCACCTGGCGCAACATACGGCCGGGTGGGATGCCGTAGGCCTTGGCCAGTTCGACGTAGGAGTGCTCCATGCCGCGTACGCCGTCGCGCACGGTGAAGAACACCTCGAAGAAGCCGAAGGCCAGGATCAGCACGATCTTGGCCACGTCCTGAAGGCCGAACCAGAGGGCGATGAGCGGGACGAGTGCGATGCGCGGCGTGAGGAACAGCGCGCCGAGCACCGGTGAGAGGAGCTGGTCGAGGCGGCGGTACCACCCGACGAGCAGACCGAGCCCGACGCCCGCCACGATCGCGACGAGCATGGCGACCGTGATCTGCACCGCGGTCTCTCCCCAGGCCTGGGCGAGCTCGCCCCCGCCCACCAGGCGCACGATCGCGTCACCGACGCGCGCCGGGGTGGGCAGGATCGCGGCGGGCAGCCGCTGCGCGGCCTGCTGCCAGATCGTCAGCAGCAGGACGAGCGTGACGCCTCGCACCAGCCAGTGGCGTACCGGCGTGCTCATTGCACGCCCAGGAAGTCCACGGCCTTCTTCTGGTAGTCGAAGGTCACCACGTCGGCGCAGGCGTAGTCGTTCTTCACGACACCGAACTCCTTGCTGGTGGCCAGGGTGTAGTCGCACATCGTCTGGTCGAGGCTGCCGTTGACCGGCCAGTCGTCGAGCTCCACGACGAGCGTCTGGTAGTTGCGCTCGGCGGCCTCGGGTGTGAGGCCCTCGATGTTGGCCTGGGCCAGGGCGAGCCAGCCGGCCTTGTCGGTGTGCGTCCAGCGCGCCGCCTTGATCTCGGAGACGGCCAGGGCCAGGGCGAGGTCGCTGTTGGCGTCGAGCCACTTCTTGTCGGCTGCCCACACGTCGTTGAGCTGGGGGTTGGCCTCCCAGCCCTTGCACAGCACGCTGTAGGCGCCGGGCTTGGCCAGGTCGAGCTCGGTCTGCCTGAAGGTCGCCGACATACCGCCGTCGATCTTGCCTGCTTCGAGCGACTCGACGATCTGCCCGATGTTGGACAGGTGCAGCAGCTGGGTGTCCTTGGTGACGTCGAGCCCCGCCTTGGCGAAGCATCGGGAGGCCGTCTGGCCGACGATCGAGGTCAGGCTCTGGGAGACGGCGAACGGCTTGCCCTTGAGGTCGGCCAGCGACTTGGCCGAGCCCTTGCCCGCGACAAGGAACGGGTTCTTCTGGTCGTTGCCGGCGAAGGCCAGCAGGTCGGCGCCCGCCTCCTTGGCCGCCGCGAGGCCGCCGAGCGAGACGTGACCGATCTGTACCTGTCCGGCGATGAGCGCGGCGTTGAGCGGGGTGGAGTCCATGAGCCTGAACTCGGCCTGGACGCCGAAGTCGCTCTTGAGCAGTTCGAGAACCTTGTAGAGACCGGTGAGGGTGGGGTTGGGGAAGGCCGCGCTGGCGATCGACAGGGACTTGCCCTGCACCTTGGCCTTGAGCTCGTCGAGGGTGGCTGGGGAGTTGGCGGCCGGGCTGGATGCGGCCTGTGCGGTTTCTTGGGGGGTGGTGGCGGCGTTGTCGGCGTTGTCCGCACATCCCGCGAGCAGCAGCACGGTCATCAGGACAGCGGCGGCTGGACGTCTCATCGGGTACCTCCGGGGGGTCGCAGGATTGCATACAACGGTAAGCCCGTTGTTGGCCTGACTACCCACTAAGCTTGTAGGGATAGTGCGGTTAAGATGCCACATATGGCACATCCGTCGCAACTTTCACAGCCGAAACAGACAAATCGGGCGCATGAGGGCAGGAATGTGGCCAAAAGGTTATGAGCAGATTGCATACAAGTCGAAATTTGACCTGAAGAGACGTTGAGGTTTTACCTTGATCTCATCGGCTTTTCGACCGGGCGTCACATGGCGCCTGGCGCGGCGGCGCGGCGCAGGATCGTGTGCTCTGATCAGGGATTATGCCGTACGGCGAGAAACCCGGCACAGCCAGGAGGCGGCGACACCCGCCCAGGAGCGCCTCCCGAGCACCGGAAGCGCCCATACAGGCCACAAGAGGGCACCCGGAACAGCGTTGAATCCAGACCGAACGAGCCCGGAAAGCCGATACCGAGACCACCGGACGGCTTGCGCAGGACCAACCGAGACGCCTCACCCAAGGCCGATGCCGAGACGTCAACCCCGATCCCCCGCGCCGCGGCAAGCCCAGGACGCCTCAGCAGTCGCAGCTGCACCCGCAGCAGCCGTCGCCTCCGCAGCAGCCGCCTTCGCCGCAGCACGAGCAGCAGTCACCGCAGTTGCCGCAGGCCTCGCACCCGCTGCAGTCGAAGCGCTCGGCGCACGAGCGCCTGCTCTCCTCGTCCCACGGCGGCCGGTACACGCCGCAGCTGCAACAGGTCGCGGCGGCGCACAGCATCGACAGCAGGCCCCCGGGGTCGGGCGGCAGGCCTTGACGCTTCTTGCCCCGGCGCGACGGCCGGTGCGGATCGTCGTGGCCGGGCTCGTGCGGCGTGTGCGGGAGTGCGGCGAGCGGGAGTACGGGCGGGCGGCCCGCCGCCTCGAACGTCCGGTCGACCGAACGGCCGATCTCGCGTACGAGCAGTGCTCTGACCAGGGCGCGCCGTTCGAGGTCGAGGTCGGCGATCGACAGGCGCAGGCCGAGCAGCGCGTCGTCGCACAGCTTGCGGGCCTCGGCCAGGCCGGTGCCGGTGGCCGCCAGCGGGTTGAACGCGCCCGTCGCGCGGTCGCCCGCCAGGTCCTCCACCGCGTCCAGCAGATGGGCGAGCCGCCCGAAGTGCAGGCCCGCCTCGCGCAGCGCATCGGCGTTGTGCGGCTTGCCGACCAGGACGGCCGTGTGGCCGAACGCCGCCGCCACCGCCTGCTCGGTCGGTGCGGTCAGCTCGGTCAGGCGCACACCGGGCAGGCGTTCGAGCCTGGTCTGCTCCGTCACCGCACGGGTGAGCGGCGAGGGGTCGAACCCGACGGCCGCGGCCGTGCGCTCGCCCGCCCCGGCCCAGCGGTCCGCCACCCGGCCGGCCGCCGCGGCGACGACGCGCCTGCGGTAGAGGCCGTCGCCGTCCTCCACGTGGTCGCGCAGCTTGCCCGCGGCCAGGACGAGCGAGACGGAGGCGGCCAGCCGTACCCCTTCGGCCTCGACGACGTCCGCTCCCTTGAACCCGCGCAGAGCGCACGCCGCCGCCCGCCGGTGCGGGGAGGAGGCGGGCGCCTGCGCCTCGGTCAGCACCGAGACCAGCAGCCCGTCGTAGTTCGTCACCAGCCGGGAGGCATGCCCGTGTTCATCACGCAACGCCAGGCACAACCCACACAGATGGGCCATCCACTCCTTGAACAGCCCCCCGCACAGCCCATGCCGACACGGCCGGACAATCCCAAACATTGCACCCCTTAGGTACGGCTGGCACCAAGGGTGACAGATATCCGCCCATGGGGTGTCGCCCCGCAGCTCAGAACTCGTCCGCCGTGAACGGTGCGAGCGGCACCCGCAACGCCTCCTCCAGCAGTGCGCCCGCCCCCGGCGTGTGCTCGGCGACCAGCCCGGCGCGGACCATCGCGGTGACGGGGCCGATCCCGCCGAGGTAGAGGGAGGCCAGGTCACGCGTGTCGAGCGTGAGGTCGGGAGCGGCCGTCGTCGGCTCGCAGGAGGCGCGGGACCCGCCGGTGCGCAGCCGCCACAGCCCGTCGTTGGCGGGCAGCGCGCCGTCGTGCACCCGCAGGACCAGGTCGCAGTCGCGCGCCCAGGACCGGCCTTCCAGTGCCGTCCTCAGATCGGCCAGCCGCAGCCACAGGGCCGGCCAGGTACGGGTGACCCTGACGGCGTCGAGGTCGGCGGCCATGAGCGGGAGCGGGTCGTCGACCGGCCTGGCCAGGCTGGTGACCTGGGCGGTCAGGTCGATCGAGGTCAGATAGACCCACAACGCGGCCTGCGCGGCGGCGCTGTCGGCCTCCAGTTCGGCCACGTACACGCTGCCCGAGTCCTGGCCGCCCTTGGTGCGGTAGACGGCATACCCGGCGTCGCCCAGCACGACCACACGCGCGGGTCCGAGGTCCTCGTCGGCGTCCTCGTGCGCCGACAGCACGTGCTCGCGCCACCAGCGCTCGTCGCGCACGTACTGCCCCGGGCGCCCGGCCGCCGCCCGCTCGTAGATCGGCGCCAGCACGCCGGGCGCCTCGTCGTGATCGACCAGCCGCAACGGCCCGGGGTCGGGCGTGACGCGCAACGCCAGCGGCCGGTCCGCGTCGACCTCCAGGTGGACGGCCTGGTCGGCGGGCCCGAAGCCGTACCTGCCGTAGATCGTCGCCTCGGAGGCGAACAGCCCGGTCAGCGGCGCGGCGGCCCGCTCCCACAGCCATCGCATCATCGAGGTGAGCAGCCCGCGCCTGCGATGGGTGGGCTGCACCATGACATACGTGAGCGCCTCGCACGCCAGCGACCCCCCGGGCACCCCCAGCCGCTTGGGCAGCGCCGCCGCGAACCCGACCAGCCGCTCCCCGTCGTAACACCCCACGCGTACGGCGGGCCGCAGCAGATAGGAACGCCGTTCGCGCTCCTCGTCGCCGGTGCGGGCATGGAAGACCAGGTCGCCCAGGTCGAAGACCTGACCGAGGTCGCGCTCATCGACCTCCCTGACAACGATCATGTGTTTCAGGCTAGAGAGACGACCGGTGTTGCGGCCAGCCCTTTTCCGCCCGCCCTTGTCAGTCCGCGCCGCCGCGCCTAGCGTTGACGAGATGACTGAGAATCTCGATCCGGTCAAAGAGTCGGCAGGGGCGGCCGAGCGCGGCAGGCGGGCCGGCTGGATCCTCGACGCGGCGGGCGAGCTGCTGGTCGCGTGGGGCTACAGGCGGGTGACGGTCGACGACGTCGCCCGCCGGGCGGGCATCGGCAAGGGCACGGTCTACCTGCACTTCCCCACCAAGGAGGTGCTGTTCATCTCGGTGCTCATGCGCTCACAGAGCCGGATGCTCACCACGTTCGTCAACGCCCTGCGGGCCGACCCGGCCGCCGTGCTGCCCAGTGTCATGGCGGGCATGTTCTATGTTGCCGTGCACGAGGACCCGGTGGTCCGCACGGTCGTGCTGGGCGAGACCGAGACGCTCGGCAGCCTCGCCAGGAGCGCGGCCGGGCTTTTCGGCCCTCTGCTCGACCAGCGGGTGCGGACGTTCGACCAGGTCTTCGCCGTGCTGCGTGAGCACGGCCTGGTCACCGCCGAGACCTCGCCCGACGTGCAGCGGCATGCGTTCGTCGCCGTGCTGACCGGGTTCCTGACGATCGAGCCGCTCATGCCCGGCCACATGCCGGGCATCGGCGAGACCGCCGAGATGCTGGCCCACGTCGTCCGCACGGCCTTCGAGACGCCGGGCGCTCCAGCGCCGGGCGCGGCCGAGGCGGCGGCGCCGTACGTGATCGAGCTCTATCAGGGCCTGCTCGACCGGCTCGACGAGGAGATCGGCAGGCACATGCTCATCTGAAGCATCCACGAAGGAGGCACCATGAGCACACAGGCACCGCTCGACCTGCTCGCCCCCGAGGTGATGGCCGACCCGTTCCGCACGTTCTCGCGGCTGCGCGAGCGCGACGGCGCGGCGCCCGCGATCTTCCCCGGCGAGGGCGCTCCCGTCTGGCTGATCACACGCTACGACGACGTCAGGACCGTGCTGAGCGACACCAGGTTCCGCAACGACCCGGCCGGTGTGGGCGCCGATGTGACCAACATCCGCGAGAAGGTGATCGAGGCCAGGGGCATCCCGGCCGACCACGCCAAGTACGTCCTCGACAGCATCCTCGACCTCGACGGCGCCGACCACGTCAGGCTGCGCAGGCTCGTCTCGCGCGCCTTCACCGTCAGGCGGATCGCCGAGCTGCGCCCCAGGGTGGAGACGATCACCGAGGAGCTGCTCGACGGGCTGCCAGGCCTGGCCGACGACGGTGTGGTCGACCTGCTGGAGCACTTCGCCTACCCGCTGCCGATCACCGTCATCTGCGAGCTGGTCGGCATCCCGCAGGAGCAGCGGCCGCACTGGCGCCGGTGGGGGAAGGCGCTGTTCTCCTTCGAGCCCGGCGCCATGGTCGAGCCGCTGCGCCAGATGGTCGCCTCCATCCGGGAGCTCATCGTCGAACGCCGCGCCGCGCCCGACGACGCGCTGCTCAGCGCCCTGATCAGGGTGCACGACGAGGACGGCGACCGGCTCGGCGACACCGAACTGATCACGATGGTGCTCACCCTGGTCCTGGCCGGGCACGAGACGACCGCGCACCTCATCGGCAACGGCACGGCCGCGCTGCTGACCCACCCCGGCGAGCTGGCCAGGCTGCGCGCGGACCCCGGGCTGCTGCCGCTCGCGGTGCACGAGCTGATGCGCTGGAGCGGGCCCGTGCACGGGACGCGGGTGCGCTACGCCGCCGAGGACGTGGAGATCGGCGGGCGGCTGGTCCGCCGCGGCGAGGCGGTGGTCGCCGTGCTGGTCTCGGCGAACTTCGACCCGCGCAGGTTCGACGACCCCGAGCGCTTCGACATCGGCCGCGAGACCGACGGCAGGCGCGAGGTGCACGTCGGCTTCGGGTACGGCCTGCACTACTGCCTGGGGGCCGCACTGGCCAGGCAGGAGGGCGAGGTGGCGTTCGGGTCCCTGCTGCGCCGCTTCCCGCGCCTGGCCCTCGCGGTGGCGCCCGACGAGCTCGAACGCCAGTTGCTGCCCTTCTCCTGGCGGCTGACCGCACTGCTGTTGCGCCTTGACAGCGACCGATGAAGGTGGTGCAATCGCCGGTCTGCGTCGCAGTGCACCCGGCATACAGACCACCGAGGGCATGGAGGCGCCGTACCTCTGGACATGCGTGAACGACTCAAGCACCTCCCCCGACCGGATCACCGCCTTCGGGGCGCAACTCATCGACGTGCACCGCCACCTCAGCGACGAGCTGGCCGACCTGAGCGACGACCTCGACGCCTTCCTCGACGGCGGCGGGGTCAGGCCCAAGGAACTGCGGGCGCACTGCCTGGCCTTCTGCTCGGCGCTGACCCGGCATCACACCGGCGAGGACGACGACGTCTTCCCCCTGCTGGCCGAGCACGACCCCCGGCTGCGCCCGGTCATCGAACAGCTCGCCCACGACCACGCCTTCGTCACCGGCGCGCTGCGCACCCTGCAAGAGCTGATCGACGGCCTCGGCGAACGACCGGACGCCGACGCCGCCCTGCGCGTGCGGCGCGAACTCGACGGCATCACCGCCGTGCTGCACACGCACTTCCGCTACGAGGAGAAACGCATCGCGGCGGCGCTCGACGAGCTCAGCCCGCCGCGGTGGTCCCTTCCGCCGGGCCCGGCGTTCCTGCGGACGTGAGGCGCGCGGCCCTGGCGTCGAGGTAGTCGCGTTCGGGCAGGCTCCCGGTCAGCCGCGCCGCCCGCCGGTAACTGCCCGCCGCCTCGCGCGTGCGCCCCTCCAGCTCCAGCAGATGCCCCCGTACGGCATGCAGGCGGTGGTGTGCCGCCAATCTGGGGTCGGCCTCCAGCTCCTGCAGCCGGGCCAGGCCCGCCGGAGGGCCGGACACCATCGCCACGGCCACGGCGTGGTTCAGCGCGGCCACCGGATTGCCCGACACCTGGACCAGCACCTCGTACAGGGCGGCGATCTGCGGCCAGTCGGTCGCCGCCGCGCTCGGCGCCTCGTCGTGCACGGCGTTGATCGCCGCCTGGAGCTGGTAGGGGCCGGTGGGGCCGTGCGCCAGCGCCTCGGTGACCAGGGCGACGCCCTCGGCGATCTGCCCAGCACGCCACAGGTTGCGGTCCTGCTCGGCCAGCGGGATCAGCGCGCCGTTCCCGCCGGTGCGGGCCGGGGTCCTGGCGTCGGTGAGCAGCATGAGCGCCAGCAGGCCGCTCACCTCGCCGTCGTGGGGCAGCAGCGCGTGTACGGTCCTGGTCAGCCTGATCGCCTCGGCCGCGAGATCGGCGCGCAGCAGCGCGGGGCCCGACGTGCTGGCATAGCCCTCGGTGAAGATCAGGTAGAGCACGTGCAGGACGGCCGCGAGCCGTTCGCGCCGCTCGGCGCCCTCCGGTGCGCGGAACGGCACGCCGCTGGCCCTGACCCGCTGCTTGGCCCGGCTGATGCGCTGGCCCATCGTCGACTCCGGCACCAGGAAGGCCCTGGCGATCTCCGCCGTGGTCAGGCCGCCCACCGCGCGCAGGGTGAGGGCGATCTGCAGGGCCGGGCTCAGCGCCGGATGGCAGCACATGAACAGCAGGACGAGCGTGTCGTCCGTGCTGGCCTCCTGGCTGTCGGCCGAGGGGGCGAGCCGCTCTCCCGGCAGCGTCCACTGGGCGAGCGTGTCCTCCCTGCGCCGCCGCGCCTGCTCGGCGCGCAGCAGGTCGGTGAGCCTGCGCGAGGCGACCGTGATCAGCCAGCCCTTGGGATGGCCGGGCACGCCGTCGCGCGGCCACTGCAGCGCCGCCGCGATCAGCGCCTCCTGCACGGCGTCCTCGGCGGTGTCGAAGTGCCCGTACCTGCGGACGATCGCGCCGAGAGCATGCGGCGCCAGTGCGCGCAGCAGGCTCTCGACCGGTTCGTCAGGAGTCGAGGTCACCACGTCCGTCGAGGATCGGCCGCACGTCCGCCCGGGCCTTGGCCCTGACCTCGGGCGGCGCCGGGCAGTTCGCCAGGGCCGCGGCGATCTCGGTGGCCCGGTCGAAGCCGGAGCACTCCACGATCGTGTACCCGGCCAGCACCTCGACCGTCTCGGCGTAGGGCCCGTCGGTCACCACGGACACGCCGTCGCGCATCTCGACCCGCCTGGAGTGCACGGGCGCGGCCAGCCCCTGGGCGTCGACCAGCTCGCCGGACTCCACCAGCTCCTTGTGGAAGGCCTCCATGAACTCCCCCATAGCGGCGAAGTCGTCGGCCGTCCACGGCGTGGAGCCCGGCGCCGCCGTGCCCGCCATCGCGTCGTAGTCCCGCTGCGAGGCGTACAGCATGATCATGTATTTCATCGGTGTCCCTCCTTCGGACGGCGCCCGTGTGGCGCCTTCCCGCAGGAGACGTCGGAGCCGTCCCGCCGCCTTCGACACATCCGGCGGGATTTTTTCGCACCGTTCTGACCTGCGATGACGTCCTACCCGCTAGAGCGGCCCGACGTACACCCAGGCGCCGTCGGCCCTGACGAACCTGCTGTGCTCCTCCATCGCGCCCGCCTTGCCGCCCTCGACGTAGTGCGCCCTGAAGCGGACCGTGCCCTCGGTGTGGAAGGCGCTGCCGTCGGTGGTCGCCAGGATCTCCAGGCGCTCCCAGCGCAGCCCCGGCTCGAACGGCACGCGCGGCGGCCTGGTCGAGGCGTGCCAGCTGCGCAGCAGGTACGGCTCGTCGGCGACGCTGAAGGCCGTGAAACGCGAGCGCATGAGCTGCTCGGCGGTCACCGCCCCGGCCTCTCCCCTGTGCAACCGGCCGCAGCAGTCGGCGTAGGCGGCGGGCAGGCCGCACGGGCAGGGAGCGGTGGGGCCCGGCGGTCGTGGCCGTTGCGTGCTGCGTCGGGACATGTCGTCATTCTGTCAGGAGGTCGCCTCCGGCCCTGTGCACGCGCGGCCGTCCTGCACAATGACTCGCATGACGATCATGTTGGAGGGAGCCCTCCGCCTTCCCGGCGGCGGCTGGATCAGGGGGCGTGGGCTGCGCGACGGCCCGCCGCAAGGCCCGGAGCCCGAGTTCGGGCTCTATCTCGGCTCGGCCAAGCTGCGCGGCCGTCACGACGGGGGCATCGGCTGGGCGCACGAATGGCTGCTGTGGCCCGACTTCTGGCTGCCTTCGGACCGGCAGGCGGCCGAGGCGGCCGTCGTCGCCCTGCACGAGCGGGTCACGGCGGGCACACGGGCCGAGGTGGCCTGCGGGGGCGGCATCGGCAGGACGGGCACGGTGATCGCCTGTCTGGCCACGATGGACGGGCTCGGCGCCGACGAGGCAGTCGCCTGGACGCGGGCCAACCACCGTCCCCGTGCGGTCGAGACGCCGTGGCAGCGGCGCTGGGTGCGTGCCTTCGCCGCTCGCCGTACCGGGTAGTCGCCGGGAATTTCCGGCCGGCCGATTCCCATCCGGCGCGAAAAGCTGCATGGTGTGCACACGACGCACTCGACGGGTGGGAGCCGCCATGCATCGCCGTACGTTCCTGCTGACCGCTTCGGCGGGGGTGGGGGCCGTCGCCTTCGCGGGTGCGCTCTGGCAGGGCGCGGCGATCGGCTCGGCTCCTGGCCGGGTGGCGGCGGGAGCCGGGCCCTACGGCCGGCTGGGCGCGCCCGACGGCAACGGGGTGGCGCTGCCCGCCGGGTTCCGGAGCAGGGTGGTGGCCAGGTCGGGACGGTACGTCGGCGGGGCGGTGTGGCATCCGGCGCCCGACGGCGGGGCCTGCTTCGGTGCGGGCGACGGCTGGATCTATGTGTCGAACTCCGAGGTGCCGCTGGTGGGAGGCGCATCGGCGATCAGGTTCGGGTCGGACGGGCGGATCGAACGGGCCTACCGCATCCTCGACGGCACCGACGTCAACTGCGCGGGCGGCAGCACGCCGTGGCGGACCTGGCTGTCGTGCGAGGAGATCTTCCGCGGCCGGGTCTTCGAGTGCGACCCCTACGGCCGCGAGCAGGCGGTGCCGCGTCCGGCGATGGGCAGGTTCAAGCACGAGGCGGCGGCGTGCGATCCCGACCGGCAGGTGATCTACCTGACCGAGGACGAGCAGGACGGCTGCTTCTACCGTTTCATCCCCGACGCCTGGGGCGACCTGTCGTCCGGGCGGCTGGAGGTGCTCTGCCGCACGGAGGGCGAGCGTGTGCAGTGGCAGCAGGTGCCCGACGCCATGCCCGGGCCGCGTGGGCGTCAGACCAGGCACCAGGTGGACGCCGCCCTGCACTTCGACGGCGGCGAGGGCTGCCACTACGCCGACGGCGTCTGCTACTTCACCGCCAAGGGCGATCGCCGGGTGTGGGCTTATGACACCTCGCTCAGGACCGTCAACGCGATCTACTCGGGCGACGGGGCGCTCGACGGGGTCGACAACATCACGGGAGTCGCGTCAGGAGACCTGTACGTCGCCGAGGACGGCGGCAATATGGAGATCAACATCATCACGCCCGACCGGGTGATCGCTCCCGTCGTCCGCCTGACCGGGCACGACGCCTCCGAGATCACCGGGCCCGCCTTCAGTCCCGACGGCTCCCGCCTGTATTTCTCCTCCCAGCGCGGCGTCAGCGGCGAACGGGCGGGCACCGGCGGCATCACCTACGAGGTCAGCGGCCCCTTCCGGCGCTGATCCCCTGCGCCTTTCCGCCTGCGGCCCGGGCGGCACCGGCACCAGGATCGAGCACCAGGAAACATCCCGAGCACCAGGAAATGAGGACTCACCCCCCATGAACCTCGCAAGCACCGTCCTGCCGTTCGCCCTCGCGATCATCATGCTCGGCCTCGGCCTGAGCCTGACCGTCGCCGACTTCCGCCGCGTCCTGGTCTATCCGAAGGCGACCGTGATCGCGCTGGTCTGCCAGACGCTGCTGCTGCCCGTCGTCTGCTTCGGCCTGGTGCTCGCCTTCGATCTCGCGCCCGCGCTCGCGGTCGGGATGATGGTGCTGGCCGCCTCGCCCGGCGGGACCACGGCCAACCTCTACAGCCATCTGTTCGGCGGCGACGTGGCGCTGAACGTGACGCTGACCGCGATCAACTCCATCCTGGCCGTGCTGACGCTGCCGCTGATCACGAACTTCGCGCTCGGGTACTTCGCGGCCGACGGCGCGCCGCTCGGGCTGCACGCGGGCGAGTCGCTGCGGGTGGTCGCCATCGTGCTGGTCCCGGTGGCGGTCGGCATGGCGATCAGGGCCTGGCTGCCCCGCTTCGCCGCCCGGATGTCGACGCCGGTGAAGATCCTGTCCGCGGTCATCCTGGTCGCGGTCGTCGTGGGCGCGCTGCTGCAGGAGCGGGCCAATCTGGGCGGCTACATCCAGTCCGTCGGGCTCATCGCGCTGCTGTTCAGTGTGATCAGCCTGGCCGTCGGGTACTGGGCGCCGCGCCTGGCCAGGGTCGGGCGGGCACAGTCGATCGCCTCGTGCATGGAGATCGGCATCCACAACGCGACGCTCGCGATCACGGTGGCGGTCTCCATGCTGGCCGACACGCAGATGGCCGTGCCCGCCGCCGCGTACGGCGTGCTGATGTTCTTCACCGCGGCCGGGGCCGGGTTCCTGCTGCGGGCCAGGGCCGGGCGCGAGAGCGACGCGGCCGTCGCCTGACGCACGCCCGCGTCCTTGAGGCGCGGGTGTGTGGCGCCGTCGCCTGACGCCCCGCCCGTGTCGTTCAGGCGTGGGCGTGTGGTGAGAAGAGCCTGGACACCAGGGTGTGCAGCTGGTCGCGTTCGGGCGGGCTGAGCGGGGCCAGGAACTGCTCCTGCGCCTCGCCGAGCCGTCCCATCGCCTCGCCGAGCGCCTGCCCGCCCTGGGCGGTCAGGGTGACGACGTGTTTGCGGCGGTCGGTGGCGCTGCGCTCGCGCCGGGCGTGGCCGAGCTTCTCCAGCTCGTCGACGACGGCCACCATCGTGGTGCGGTCGAGGCCGGTCAGCAGGCACAGGTCCTGCTGCGACAGGGTCTGTTCGCTGATGAAGCCGAGCACACGGATGTGCTTGGCCCGCAGTCCCAGCGGGGCCAGCGCGTGTTCGAACACCGCGCCTGCCGACACACCCAGCTTGACCAGCAGATAGCCGGTCTGGCCGTCGATCCGGTTGCTCATGGACCCAATCTAGGCCCTTTACAGATCAACTCAATTCGCTAGGCTGATTGTCAGCACTACTGATTATCAGTGGAGGTGCGCATGTGGGAGCGCGTGATCCGGGCGAGCCTGCTGGTCGTCGGGGTGGGGACCATGACGCCGGCACTCGCGCTCGCCTGGCCGGGCACGCTCACGCCCGCGTACGGGCTGGCCGTTCCCGCCGATCCCATGCTCCTCGCCCTGCTGCAGCACAGGGGCCTGCTGCAGGGCGTGCTCGGCGCGGCCGTCGTCTGGTCGGCGTTCGCGCCCGCCGTACGGGTGCCGGTGGGGGTGGCGGCGATCGTCACCAAGTCGGCGTTCATGGTGCTGGTCGCGGCGCTGCCCGGTCCGGTCGTGGCGCCGGGCGCACTGTTCGACGCCGCGGCCGTCGCCGTGCTGGCCGTCTCGGCCCTGCGGCAGGCGCGCACCGCCGCGCGGGATCCAGGCTGATCGCGCGCGGCGGTGCACGGACCTGACCTCAGGGTCCATGTCGTCGTATTGTGCACATCGCAATATGTCGGGAGTTCGATTGTCAAACACCCTGACAACACTTTTCTACACGGCAATAATTCCCTGTCAGGACGATCCGAATAACGCGTTCCAAAAAATGTTGCTGCAATATTGAAAGTCCGGTCACGGCAGCACACAATCGGCGTCAAGAAGGCCCACCCCCCAGCTTTATGGAGCCCCAGTGGACCCAGCCGTAACCGGAATTCACGGTCGTAGAAAACCGAAGTTCCTCCGCCTCGCCTCGACTGCCTTCGCGGTGCTGTCCCTCCTGTTCCTGTGCGTGCCGCCCGCCTCGGCGGCGCCCGCGCTGCCGACGCCGAAGGACCTCACCGCCCACCTCGACCTCGAGTGCTTCAAGACCAGCCCGTACCAGCCTCCGGCCACGACGCTCACGCTGCGTCACCTCAACCCGGTGCTCGCCAACCTGCCCACCGAGACCGTCACACTCGGCCAGCGTGAGCAGCTGTGCGTGCCCGTCTCCAAGAACACGCAGGTGCCGCCGTCCCCGGCGATCGACTTCATCAAGTTCATCGACCTGGCCTGCTACAAGATCTCCGGCGCCACGGCGACGACCGGCCTGGTGCTGAGCCACCTCAACCCGCTGCTGCAGAGCCTGCCGCGCACTCAGGTCTCGCTCACCACGCCGCAGCAACTGTGCGTGCCGGTCGTCAAGAACAACGCGACGCCGCCCGACGACGTGCTGCGGCTCATCAGGCACATCGACCTGAAGTGCTACGCCATCACCCCCAACACACCGCTGAACCGGCAGCTGTCCCTGCGCCAGCTCAACCCGGTCCTGTCCCCGACGATCCCCACGCACGGTGTTCAGGTCACCAACGCGCGCCAGCTGTGCGTGCCGGTGCTGAAGGCCGGTGACAACATCCCGACGGCGGTGCTCAACATCGTCAGGTGGATCGACCTGGAGAAGTTCGACATCGTCGCGCCCTCCACCCTGCCCACGGTGTCGCTGGCCCTGCGGCACATCAACCCCGTGCTCGCGCATCTGCCCGCCGAGCGCGCCACGCTCGCGGGTGCGAGCCAGCTGGCTCTGCCCGTGGCGAAGAACGGAAACTTCCCGCCCGGCTGATCTCCTCCCCAAAGGCCCTCCATCCCCACTCGGATGGAGGGCCGAGCCGCATTTAATTCCCGGCCGCCATTTCTTTTCCCGGCATTCGGAAGGCGGCTCGGGATTGCTTTACTAAAAGGCGTCCGGCGCGTTCTCCCCGGTGAGTGTGGCCAGCAGCGACCGGGCCAGCACGGTGGCGGCGGCGACGCGTGTGTCCTCCCGTTCGTCGCCCGTGACCTTGCCGATGACCGCATCGCGTACGGCCTGCGAGATGTCGAGCCCGCCGAACGGCTCGGGGAACGACAGCGCCATCAGGCACACGCCCACATTGGCGGACAGGATCGAGCGCGCGGCCAGCTCGGGCGCCGTGCGCAGCCGTCCCGCGGCACGGCAGCGCTCGACGGCCGCGAGCAGCAGGGCGTGCGCCTCCTTGATGCCCTGCGGGCGCTCGTCGCCGGTCGGGGTGAACATCAGCCGGTACAGATGCGGGTTGCCGAGGGCGAACGTGAGGTGACCGTCCCAGGCGGCCCGCAGGTCGGCGACCGGATCGCCGGTGAGCGGATTGCGCCGCTTGCCGGCCAGGAACCGCTCGAAGCCGAGATCGGCGACCGCGGTCAGCAGCCCCTGCTTGTCGCCGAACTGACGGTAGATCTCCGGCATGCCGACCTTGGCCCGGTCACAGATCGCCCTGGTCGAGACGGCCAGCGCGTCCTTGCCCGCGAGCAGCTCGGCGGTCGCTTCCAGGATGCGCTCTCGTGCCGTCGACATGCGTTCCACGATAGCAGCGCTAACAGTCTCGCATGGTGGCCTGTAATCGACGCTTACATGTTGTGTTAGCGTTGAATACATCCCGCCGGTCAGACGGCCTGTGGGATGTCCGATTACTCGTAAGCATGAGAGCCGGTGTCCTCTATGACCTTCACCGTCACCCACGTGGGCGGCCCCACCGCCATCCTGGAGATCGCCGGTGCGCGCATCCTGATCGACCCGACGTTCGACCGGCCCAGGCGCTATCCCAGCGGGCTGGAGCGGACCCGGCCTCCGGCCTTCGGCCCCGATGGCGTCGGCCGGATCGACGCCGTGCTCCTCTCGCACGACCAGCACGACGACAACCTCGACGACTCCGGCCGCGACCTGCTCGGCCGCGTCCCGATCGTGCTCTCCACACCGGGCGCCGCCGTACGGCTCGGCCCGCACGTCACGGGGCTGGCCGCCTGGCAGTCGTCGGTGCTGCCAACCGGCGAGGGGGCGATCACGGTCACCGCGGTGCCCGCCCTGCACGGTCCCGACGGCGTCGACCGCGGCGCCGACGGCGAGGTCACCGGGTTCGTGCTCAGCGGCGACGGCGTGCCGATCACCTACGTGTCCGGGGACAACGCCTCGGTCGTCCTGGCCAAGGAGGTCGGCGACCGGGTCAGGGCGGAGATCGGCCCGATCGACACGGCCGTGCTGTTCGCCGGCGCCGCCCGTACACCCGCGATCCTCGGCAACGCGCCGCTGACGCTCACCTCGGCCGGGGCGGCCCAGGTGGCCGCGCATCTCGACCCGCGCCGGGTCGTCGCCGTGCACACCGACAGCTGGAACATCTACTCCGAGGACATCGCCTCGCTCGTCCTGGCCTTCGAGGCGGCCGGTGTCGGCGACAGGCTGGTCGATCTGACGCCCGCCGGGGAGGCCAAGGATCTCGCCCCGTAGGTCAGGACAGGACGCGGGCCAGGGAGTGGTCGAGGCGGTAGAAGCCGGCGAAGTCCTTCTTCTCGGCGATGTCGTCGACACGGACGACCGCTCCGGTCTCGGGGGCGTTCATCATCTTGCCGTCGCCGAGGTAGATGCCCACGTGGTGGGTCTTGATCCGCTTCCTGGTCACCTTGCCGAAGAAGACGAGGTCGCCCGGCCTGCCGACGCGTACCTTGCGCATGCGCCGTACGTGGTCGTCGGTGTTGCCCGGCCCGAGCACGTCCTTGCCCGCGGCCAGCGCGTAGACCCAGCGGGCCAGGCCCGAGCAGTCCAGGCCCCTGGTCCTGGTCGCCGGGCACGGCTTGATCGATCCGGTGTAGCCGAGACAGGTACCCGTCGAGGGGCCCGGCTCGGCGCCGTGGCCGCCGCCCCAGGAGTAGGCGATGTCGCGCTTCTCGACGGCGTAGGCCAGGGCGACGACCCTGGGGAGTGCGATCTCGGCGATGGGGACCGAGGCGGTCGCGGCCAGCAGCAGGAGGACGAGGACCGCGGCTCCGGCGCGTAGTCGATTTGTCGTCATGGCAGGGTTCATCCTGCGCTATGGGCTCGGGAAGTGCGCAGGTGTGACATGTACGCATGTGGCGGGTCAGCCGGAGATCTCGACCACTCCACGAACGCTCGTCCTCGCGTCGACCTCGCCGAGCAGGTAGGCGGCCAGGTCGGCCCTGGACAGCGGCTTGACGCCGGGCAGGTGGGCGTCGGTCGCCGTGCGGTAGGCGTGGGTCGGGGGGCCGTCGGTCAGCATCGGCGGGCGTACGACGGTCCAGTCGAGGTCGGACGTCGTACGCAGGAGGCGTTCCATGTCGGCGTAGCCGTGCCGGTACATGCGCTGGATCACCCACCTGGTCACCAGGCGCCGGCCGATCGGCGTGCCTGGGGCGATCTCGAGCCCGGCCGACGACAGGCACAGCAACCGGCTCACGCCCGCCTCGCGCATCGCGGCCATGACGGCGGTGACGCCCTGGGAGTAGACGGTGGTGGGACGGCGGCGATCGGTGCTGCCCAGGCAGGACAGCACGGCGTCGTGCCCGGCGACGGCGGCGTGCCAGCTTGCCGGGTCCAGCACGTCGCCGGTGATCACACGTACCCGTTCGCGCCCTTCGACCCGGTCGGGGTCGCGGGCCACGACCGTCACGTCGTGCCCCGCCGCGACCGCCTGGCCGAGCACCTGGCGCCCGGTGCCCCCGGTCGCTCCGAAGATCATCAGCTTCATCGTCACGACGCCTCCGTACGGGCGTCCAGTGTGCGGCGCGACAGCAGGAACCCCGCGACGACCAGCCAGATCAGCCCCCCGAACCGCGCCACCGGCAGCAGGAAGGCGGCCCCGGGCAGCAGCAGCGTGAGCGCCGACGCGAACGCGATCCCCGCCACGACGAGCCCCGCGACAGCCACCCCTCGCGGCACCACCCCGGCCACCAGCGAAGGTACGGCGACGCCCGCCATCAACAGCCCCAGCGGCACGACGTGCCCCGGCCCTCCGGTGACGAAGGCCAGATCCTGCACCATCCGGACCAGCGCGTCCTCGGCCACCACCTCGGGACGCGACAACACCCACGACAGCAGCGCCGAGCAGGCCAGCAGGGCGGCGGCGAGCACCCCGCCCGCCGGTGCGAGCAGCGGCGCGGGCCCGGTCGCGCCGAGTCGCCGCAGCCTGCCCGCGACGACCGCGGAGAAGGCGGTCAGCGAGATCGCCGAGACGAACTGCAGGAACGCCCCCACCGCCACCGCGTCCTGATGCGCCCGGAAATACGCGGATATGTCGCCCGCCTCCTCGAACGGCGAGGGAAAGGTGTCGCCGCCCGCCAGGACGACCCCGACCACGAGCCCCGCGACGAACTGCCCCGCGAACGCCGCCGCGAGCACACCCGGCAGCCGCGCCCCACGCCGCGCCCCCGGCCCGGCCGCGGCGGCCCGTTCTGGGCTGGTCGGCCAATCGGTTGACATCACACATCACTTCTTTCGAGGAATGATTCATGGCAGTGAATTATTCTGTGATGTGTACGGTATGCCGAGCGGCCGAAACCCGCAACCAGGAAAGGAAGGAAGGGCGCGACGTGCTCAGGTCGGCGCGGACCACGCCATACGGCGCGGGCCGTGCCGTCCCCTGATGCCACGTTCGGGAGGATCACGCCCAGCGTGCACGCCCGTGCGCAGACTCAACCTTAGAGTCACCGGGTGGTGTCGGAGAGTGGTTTCGCCGATGCCGTATGAGGTGAGGCGGGCGGCGGGGGTCGGGGTGGGCGCGTGCTGGGCTGTTTCAGCGCGTACGTGGGGGTTGTCGGAGGGTTGGCCTAGAGTCGGCGAGGTGAGATCCCTCCTGGCGCGGGCCGATGCGCTTCTGGGCGAGGCGCGCACGCTGCTCGCCGACGACGCCGAGGCCAGGCGTGGCGTGCACGAGGCGCTGGCGGCGCTGCGGGGCAGGCTGGCCAGGGCCGGGCTCGACGCCGTTCCCGTCTCGCGGCTGCGCGACGTCACCGGGGGCAGGCTGCGGATCGGCGTGCTCGAACAGGCCGGGTGCACGAGCGTGCTGCAGGTGCTCGACCGCACACCGCACGGCCTGCAGCTCATCCCCGGCATCGGCGCCCGTACGGCGGGCCAGATCCACACGGCCGCCCTGCAGATCGCCAGGGCCGCGGCGGCGGTGACGCCGGTGCAGATCGACGTCGACGAGCGTGACGCCGAGACCACCGCCCTGCTGATCGCCCTGAGCCGCCTGGTCGGCGCGGGGGCCGAGCTGCCCAGGGCGCTGGCCGCCGCGCGGACGGTCGAGCAGCACCTGGCCGACCTCCTGCCCGTCGCGAGACCGGCCGGTAGCCGCCTGCGGATGCTGTTCGCCGGGAAGCGCGGCCGGGCCAGGGCGAGGGACGCCGTCGACCGCCTCGACGCCCTGCTCGGCCCGGAGGGGTCGCTCGGCGGGCGCGAGACGGCGCTGCTGATCCAGCAGGCCACCGTCGACCTGCTGCGCCCGCCGCCCTCGCCCGCCGTCGTGTGGATCGACTTCGAGCTGCGCGCCCCCGAGTACTACAACCTGCTGGCCGAGCTGGCAGCGCTCGAACCCGGCGACCAGGTCGCGGCCGAAGGCTTCATGCCGGACGAGCTGGCCGCCAAGGTCAGGGCGCAGGAGCTCGACGACACCCATCGCCGGGTCTCGCTGCGCGGGTACCAGGCGTTCGGGGCGAAGTTCGCCCTGGCCCAGGGGCGGGTGATACTCGGCGACGAGATGGGGCTCGGCAAGACCGTGCAGGCCGTGGCGGCGCTGGCCCATCTCAAGGCCGGTGGCCTGACCCACTTCCTGGTCGCCTGCCCGGCGAGCGTGCTGGTCAACTGGACCAGGGAGATCGAGGCGCGCAGCACGTTGCGCGCGTTCGCCGTGCACGGCGCGGACCGGGACGCCGCGCTGGCCGAGTGGATCAGGCTGGGTGACGTCGCCGTCTGCACGATCGACGCGCTGCACCGCCTTGAGGTCCCGGCCGGGCTCGGCGTCGGGCTGTTCGTCCTGGACGAGGCCCATTACGTGAAAAATCCGGACACGCGGCGCTCGCAGGCCGTGGCCGCCTGGTGTGCCAGGACCGAGCGGGTGCTGTTCCTGACCGGCACGCCGATGGAGAACCGGGTGGAGGAGTTCAGGACACTCGTCGGCTACCTGCGTCCCGGGCTGGCCGACGAGCTGGCCGAGACGGGAGCCGCCTCCGGGGCCGCGGGCGCCAGGGCCTTCCGCAGGGCCGTGGCCCCCGCGTACCTGCGACGCAACCAGGAGGACGTGCTGACCGAGCTGCCCGACCTGGTGCACGTCGACGAGTGGGAGCCGTTCAGCGCGCCCGACCGCGAGGCGTACCTGAAGGCGGTGGCCTCGGGCAACTTCATGGCCATGCGCAGGGCCGCCTACGAGGTGCCAGGCTCGTCGGCCAAGCTGGAGCGCCTGCGTGAGCTGGTCGAGGAGGCGGCCGGCAACGGGCAGAAGGTCGTCGTCTTCTCCTTCTTCCGTTCCGTGCTCGCCACCGTCGCCTCCGGGCTGCCCGGCGGCTCGCCGGTCTTCGGGCCGATCTCGGGACAGCTCTCTCCCGCGGCCAGGCAGCGTGTGGTCGACGACTTCTCGGCCGAGCCCGGCCATGCCGTACTGCTCGGCCAGATCCAGGCCGGGGGCGTCGGGCTCAACCTGCAGGCCGCCTCCGTCGTCGTCCTGTGCGAACCGCAGGTCAAGCCCACGACGGAGAGCCAGGCCGTGGCCCGCGCGCATCGCATGGGCCAGGTGCGCCGGGTCCAGGTGCACCGGCTGCTCACCCCCGACAGCGTCGACGAGCGCCTGCTGACGATCCTGCGCGGCAAGAGCGGCCTGTTCGACGCCTACGCCAGACGCAGCGACCTGGCCGATGCCGCCCCCGACGCCCTCGACATCTCCGAGCAGTCCCTCGCCCGCCAGATCGTCGAGGCCGAACAGTCCCGCCTGTCCCTCGCCCGGTGACGCCCCAAGAAGTGGCGTGGGCCTGCCTGGAGGACATCCGGGTCGTCAGCCCAGCGCCGCGGAGCCACGGTCACGCCCCCGAGCGAGGCCGCCACCCACATCCCCTCCCTGCCGACAACACCCCGAAGCCCACCACGACTCCCTTCCCCCGCACGTCGAGCACGGCCAGGACGCGACTTCTGCGGCAGACAGAGGTGGTGATGACCGCCAGGACGCCGGGATCGACGGCGATGACCGAGACGACCTACGCCGTCGGCATCGGGCGGCAGCTCACTCTCACGCTTGGCAAGGACGGGCAGATCTCCGGCAACGTCGTCCTCAACGCCCGGTTCCTGGAGCGCGACATCAAGCTCGCCCGCCGCGCGGCCGGAATCCTGGCCGGTCGGGTCGGCGGCGAACGGGCAGGGTTTGAACTCCCGGCACTACGCGGTGCTCGCCCTGGTCGGCTCGACGGGGTTCGTCGAGCCGACCGACGAACTCCTGCACGGCCTCGTCGATGCCATCGAGTACCTGCGCGAGCACGGCGGCGCCGGGCGGGAGGTGAGAGGGCACCCCGACGGCTACTCCACCTCGTGTCCCGGTGACGCCCTCTACCGGTGGGTGCGCGCCGGGGCCAGGCGCCCCTCGGCTGCAAGGCCCTCACCCGAGGTCGTCTACGAGGGCGGGGTGCCGCGCTGGCCCGGACGCGTCCTTGAGGTGAGCGACCCGATGATGCGCGGCCCGGACGTGCTGGTGTGGCAGGCCAAGATGGCCAAGCGAGGCTGGAACATCACCGTCGACGAGGTGTACGGGCCGCAGTCGGCCGGGGTGTGCCGCGGCTACCAGCGCGCCACGGGCCTGCCGCAGACAGGTGAGGTCGACGAACTCATCTGGGCGATGACCTGGTCGTGGAAGCCCCGCCGCTGTGACGCCCACCTGCCGGTGCTCCTGCGCCGCGCACGACCCAGACGAAGACCCTGCTGCTCCCGCCGAGCCTGCGCCTGGGCGGGTACCGGGCGAGATCCACGAGACGAACTGACCTTCAGGGCCGGTCCCTGCCGGACCGGCCCTTTCGCATCCCCGAGGAGAACCTATGCACGCAGACCCGATCCAGTACGGCAAGCCGCCCATCGAGCGGAAGGTCACGGCTGCATCGGCGGGCTTCCTACCTTGGCCTGCTCGCCGTGCTCACCGTGCTTCAGGCCGTCAACACCGACCTCGACCTGATCGCATTCCTGCCCGACGCGATCGAGACGCTGGCCATCCCGCTGCTGCCCGGCCTGATCACCTACGTGTCCGGGTACAAGGCCAAGCACACCGCCAGGCCCGATCTGCCTCCAGACCAGCGCTGAGATCGTTCCTGTGCCGCGCGCGCAGCGCTCCTGCGGGAACCACGCGGCACCGCGCTGTTCGTGAGACGGCGACCACGAGCGGCCAGGCCCAGACAACCGGCCGCCGCTGGACTCTCAGCCCCGTTCCCCTCCTGCTCGGCAGGCGGAGGAACGGGGCTTTTCCGCGTTTCCAACTGCACCCGCAACGCCTCGGGTACCGATGAGGTCCGCGTAGGCGAGGTTCGCGGGCGGTGATGGTGGCGGGCGGTGCGATGGTTCGCCAGACTCGCATGTCCTCCTCGTCGGCCGCTGGCGGCGAGCGCAGCTGCGGATCGGCCCGGCTGATGAGGATTCGTGATCATCGCATTTGTTGCGTGCTCAAGTTGGGCGTTCAGTGCTTTCGCGGCTATGCCTGTGGGGTGGGAAGGTTCCCGGTAGGCTCCTGCGGTCAGGTGAGGACCAGGTGGTAAGGGGTGCACGGGGTGCAGGAGATCGAGGTCAAGTATCGGGTGGATGACCTGCACGCCCTGGAGTGCGCACTTACCGAGCGGGGTGTGAGGCTGTCGGCGCCCGTGCGTCAGGATGATCAGGCTTACGCTCAGCCGGGTTGGGAGTACGGCCGGCCCAAGGTCGGCGTGGCGTTCGCAAGATTGCGCACGCAGGGCGAGCGGCACCTGTTCACCGTCAAGACGCCGCTGGCCAACGAGATGGCCTGCCTGGAGCACGAGTCCGAGATCGCCGACCGCGAGCAGATGCATCAGGCGATCATGCAGATGGGTTTTCGTCCTACGGTGTGCATCCGGAAGGTCCGGCGAACCGCGCGATGGGATGACCTGTCGCTGTGTGTGGACCAGGTCGAGCACGCGGGGCTGTTCTTGGAGATCGAGACGGTCGTCGCGGCCGAAGAGTCCGGCGTGGCCGCGCAGGAACAGCTTGACGGGTTCGCGCGTTCGCTCGGCGTGCGTCTTGAGCGGATGAGCGACACCTACGACTCCCTGGTGCGGGCGGCGCTGACCCCTGCCTAGAACAGCGCGATCTCCTCGGATGCGCTGAGCGCGCCCACCGGCAAGGCGACAGCTTTCACCCGCAGGTCCAGGGTGAGTGCCGCGTGATCGGTCAGGGACTGCTCGCGGGTCTCGTGCAGATAGGCGCACGCACCGACGTGCCCGGCTAGTTCTGCGCCGACGTGCAGGTAGTCGTAGCGGTAGCCGTCTGCGGTGCGGCCGATCCAACTGTAGGGCTGGGCATGGGGCTGGCAGTGGTCGTGGGCGTCGACCAGGCCGTGTGTGCGGAGGGTTTCCAACAAGGCGAATTCAAAGGGAAGAAACCCCGGGTGCAGAGGCCGATGGGAGCGGGCGATGACGTTGTAGTCGCCGCCGAGCACGAGATGCTCCCGCTGCTCGGCGGGAAGGGCGGCCAGGGCCTGCAGCAGGGAGGTGATGAAGCCTTGCTTGCGTTCGGTCTTGACCTGGCTCCGGTCACGGGAAGGTACGTACACGCCCACCACGCTCACCTGCGGCTGGGTGTCCAGGACGACGGCGGCGACCCTGCCGGGGATCGACACCGCGCTCATGCCGGCGCTCAACGAGGCAGACTGCTCGTGCATCACCCTGACGCGGCTGACCAGGGCCGCGCCTCGGTCACCCACGTCGGCGGTGTTCACGACCGCCCACCCCGCCTGCCGGAACCGCTCCAGCAGGTAGGCCGTGCCGGTGCCCGCGCTGGTCTCGGTCAGCATGAACACCTGCTCTTCGCGTGCCGACAGCCAACCCAGGATGCGCTCAGCGCGCTCCCGCGAGGCGGCGCCGATGTTGACGGTGAGCACGGACAGCATCATGTGGGCCTTTCAGGCGGACGACAGGTCGAGCTGGTGAAGCATCTGGGCGACGACGCCCTCCGGCTTCAGACTGCGGCAGTCGATCTGGACTTGATGCCACCCCTGATCGTTGAGAAAGCGGAAGGCCTCGTCGTACAGGCCCAGCTCGCGCTCGGGTGAGCCGATACGCTCCAGCCGGGAGTGACGTTGGCGCTCATTCAACCGCGTTTGGATGATGCTCGCCTCGTGTTGCAGGTAGAACGACACGTGCGGGGCCTCGGCGAAGGAGTTGTAGCGCCAGATCTCCTCCAGCTCTAGACCGTCGAGGCGTTGCAGGACCAATGAGGAGGGCACGTAGCGGTCGCTGATCACGTGGCGGCCGGCTCGCAGCGCGGGCAGGATCTCGTCTGTGAGGTGGGCAGAGCGGTCGGCGGCGATGGCCAGCGCCAGAGCTCGTCCTGTCAGCCCGGCCTCGGCTGAGCGGGCGAGCTTGCCCAGCGGCGTGTCGGACGGCTCGGTGGTCAGATGAACGTCCGCTCCACGCTCGCGAAGGCGCTGGGCGAGCAACCCGGCCGAAGTGGTCTTCCCGACCCCGTTGGGGCCTTCGACGACGATGAACGTCGAAGCCTTCACGCGAATCGCCGGCCGACCTGAAGAACGGGGGCGGGCATAGGGCACTGCTCGGTGTCGACCTGGCCGATCGCCTGGCCTCGTGAGATCAGCGCAGCGGGGCACCCTTTGCCGCAGGAGGCGTTCAGCGAGCAGGTGCTGCACGTGCTGTTGGTGCCCATCCGGAGTCTGCCTTCCAGGTCGTAGCCGTCCAGCGGGCCGACGACCTCGTCGTCGAGGATGTTGCCGACCACGAAGTCGGTGTCAGGGTAGGGCGATTGCGGAGTTCGGGCGGCGAAGACGAGGTAGGGGCAGACAGTGGTGGCGCCGTCTGAGAAGACGTAGATGAGCTTGCCCGCGTCACAGCCGGCCAAAGGCTTGTCGTCGTTGGGGAAGCGGATGTGCACCACATCGACGCCGCGCTCGCGGAACTGCTCGGTGACGGATCGGATGGCCCGCATCTTGTCGTCGGCGGCGGCCATGCGGCTCTGACTCTTGACCCCGCGGCCCATCGACGACAGCGGGTTCATGAGTACGTACGCGGCGCCGACCTCGACGGCGAACGCGCACAGGGCCTCGAACTCCTCGGCGTCGGTGAGCACGTTCGGGGTGGACAGCAGCCCTTGAAGCAGTCCTGCGGCGGCGAACTTGCGGACCGTCGCCACGGTGAGGCCGAAGGAAGCGGTGTCGCCCCGGAACCTGCCGTGGGACTCTCGCCGGAATCCGTCCAGGCTCACGTTCACGTGCACATTGCCCAAGGCCGCCGGCTCGGCGATCTGCCGGTCGCCGGTCTGGGTGGCGTTGGTGCAGATTCCCAGCGGCAGTCCCAGTTCGGCGACGTGCGCACACAACATCATGATGTCGGGGTGGACAAACGGCTCCCCGCCGGTCAAGGTGATGCGCTCCACGCGGGCGCGCAGCAGCCGGGGAATCACCTTCTCGACGAGGTCGGTGTAGCCGATGTCGCGGCCTTCCCTGACGGAGGAGACGAAGCAGTGCGCGCAGTGCAGGTTGCAGCGCTCAGTGATCTGGATGAGCGCCTTGCGCCCGTCGCCGCCGACCGATGTGCGGAAGTAGCAGGAGTTCGCTGCGGTGTCGATGATCAAGGGCTTCTGCACGATCAACCTCCTGATAGGACGGCGGATTCTTCGCAGGGTGTGAGGTGGCGGTCCTTGGTCAGGTCATGGGGACATCATGCGCCTCGGGTCGTCTCGGCGCTCTGTGTCCGGACGAGGGAGGGTTAGATCGCGACCGCGGATCGTGGCCGGCAGCTCCGGCAGTGGGAACGAGCGTTCTCACAGCTCATGCCAGGCGGTTTCTGGCCTGCTGTAGCCGTTCGGGGTCCTTGTTGTGGTGGATGTGGGTGAGGCGGCCTTCGCCGTCGTAGCTCAGGTCGACGGTGTAGACGTCGAGCGTCCCGATCCGCGTGGCCGAGTGCTCGTACTCGGTGAACAGGTTGCTGAAGTGCTTCGTCGTGAGGTGAATGCCAGCCTCCGATCCAGGACTACGTGCATGTTGGTGCACGGCTGCCTGACTCACGTCGTTCGTGCCCGGCTGCCAGGCAGTCGCTTCTCGTCGAGCTGCCTCTCTTCCTCCAGGCATCCGCGCAGCTCGTTCAGGCCTCTCCCGCAGCGGATGTTGCTGCGCCCTCCTGTGTTCGGGACCGGCTGGCGCCGCAGAGCGACCCAGCCGTCCTCCGCTTTGCTGATGTCCCACACCCGCCCGAATTCGTCGAGCGTCTCTCGCAGGAGCTGGGTAGAGGTCCGGGGAGGATGTCATGCGGCGTTCACCTTGCCCTCGGTGGCTCTCATCGCATTCTTGAGATTCCGGACGCGCCGGTGATGATCTTTACGGCGATGTCCGGCCGATGGCCTTGGACCAGGCGGCCGGAGACCTCGCCGGTGAGGCACACGATCAGTGCTTCCCCCTGGTGGAGCTGTGTCACCGTGGCGATGCGGGTGCCGGGCGAAAACGCGAACACCATCAACTCGGGTGCGGTGAATCGGGGCAGCGAAGCGGCGCAGTCCCTGTCGAGCAGCGTGGTGGCCACCCTGGCCACCTCAAGGACACGAAGCCTGTTCCTTCTGAGGGCATCACGGACCAGGCCCAGGCTGCTGTCGGGAGGAAGTTCAGCCCAGGCGTCGGGGATCCGCGAGTGACCTGGCGGCACCACACTCTCGCCCACCATGGTGGGCGGGGCGGGGCTGGAGGGGCGTACGTCGACCATGGGGGTTTCCTATATAGAGGTGTCGAATTCAGAGGACGATGGGCCGCCGACATCACGCCGCCTCACCCCTCAGCGAGGGTGAGCATGCCGCCGACGAAATAGGCCGAAGTCCCGGACGTTGTGGGATCGCTGGGGTCCTCGGGGCGCCGGCTGTGGACCGGGACCAGACCGTCCTCATCCCACACCCACCGCTCGCCGACCATGGCGCGCACCTGATCCGGCGTGCGCAGGTACATCTGCTGGTCGGCCGCGGAATACTCGTCGGCCGCGTTCCTCAGCCGCCGAGGGTGCGGCCCGACGAGGGCAGCGTGGCTGATGACGAGTTTGCTGCCCGGCGGCAGTTTCCCGGCCAGTGTGGCCAGAACCCGGGACGGGAGCTTGACGAAGTGCAGTAGCGCCACCGCCAGCACAGCGACCGGCTGCTCGAAGTCGATCAGGGCGCGCACCTCGCGCCGGGCCAGCAGGTCGGCCATGTGGCGCACGTCGGCATCCACGATCGTCGTGCGCGGCGCGCGGAGCAGGGCGCGCCCGTGCACGCACACGAGCGGGTCGATGTCGACGTAGACACAGCATGCGTTGGGGTGAACGTCCTGGGCGACCTGGTGAACGTTGCGCATGGTGGGCAACCCGGACCCCAGATCGAGGAACCGGGTGAACCCATCGGTAGCCAGCTCGTGGACCGCCCGGATGAGGAAGTCCCGGTTGTTGCGCACCGCCAGCCGTAACCCCATCTTCCCGAGCGCAGCCACAACGCGGTCGGCTACCGCCCGATCGGCGGCGAAGTTGTCCTTCCCGCCGAGGAAGTAGTCGTACATGCGCGCGACGTTCGGCACATCAGGCCTCAGCCGATCCTCCAGATCGACCGGGGAACCGGAAGTGTCCAGACTGCCGGGGTTTCTGTCGACCATGAGGGTTCCTAGAGGCTTCGAGTTCATCCGGGCGCTTGCGAGCGAGCGGACTGCAGCAGGCGCTGCAGTCCTTCAGGGCTGCGGTGACGTAGCCGCTCCTCATGGGGATGCTCGGTGCGCTCGGCACACCAGCAGCCGTGTGCTGTCCCGTTGGTCTCCCGCCAGATCGTCCAGTCGGGAAACTCGGCCTGCAGGATCTCGGCCGTAGAGGGGGCGAGGAGCAGGGGCGGCTCGTCCATGGCCTTGACGGTAGACAGCCTTGTAGGTCAAGCCCACGTACGAGACGTGCGCTTTTCACACCCGAACGGCAGCAGCCCGCACGGAACGTGCGGGCTGCGTGAAAGAGGAGGGGAAGCGGGGTCAGTCGTTGAGGCCGAACCAGTCGACCATCGCCCGCTGTGCCGTGGTGAGCCGTCGCGGAGCCTTGCTGATGATCTCTCGCATCACATCGCGGCCGTACTGCTGCTGACGCAACCACTCGGGGGCGCTGCGGCGCAGCTTGGTCATGATCTCGGTCGCCTCGCCGGCTTGCCCGACGTGGGCGTGACCGCGGGCCGAGTCCAGCAGGGCGCGGTTCCATGTACTCGCATCCGTACGGCCGACGCCCTTCGGCACCTGCTGAAACAGGCGGACCGCGAAACCGTGATCTCCGGCGATCATGGCGTTCTCCGACAGTATGAGAGCCGCGCTGACCGGACCGAACGAGCGCCCGGCCGGTTGAGAGCGCTCTGTGCCCATCCTGGCTCCTGCCACCATGGCCAGCTCGGCCTCGTCCTGGGCGCGCTCCGGCTGGTTGTCGCGCGCGGCTGCGGCCGAGGCGCGCAGGAGCAGCCAGCCCCACGCGTCGAGCTCGGCGGCGGTGGCCTGGGACATGCGAGGCTCAACGACGTCGGCCGCAGCCACGCACAGATCGAGGACCTCACGGAAGCGCCCTTGGCGCATCATGGCCCAGGCTTGGACGCTCACCGCCGCGCCGGCCAAGGGCAGGTCGCCGAGAGTGAGCGCGTCGCGCTGGGATTCCTGGATGGCGAGCAGCGCCAGGTCGTGCGCGCGGATCTGAATCAGGTAGCGAGCGGCCAGGTTGAGCGCGCTGCAGCGCAGTCGTAGTGCGGTGGCGTGTTGTTCGCCTTCGTGGTGGGCGACATGGTGGCGGCTGGACAGGATCAGCAGCGGGAGCATCCGCGCCATCTTGTCGTAGGCGTTGGCGTGGTAGAGGTAGCCGAGGGCGGTGATCGCCTGTTGCAGGTGCGGGAGTGAGAGGTCGTGCGCGTCGGCGCTGCCGTACATCGGTTGCCCGCCGAGGTCGATCGCGGGGGCGATCGCGGATCGCAGCGGAGCCAGCATCGCCTCGGATGGGCCGTCGAGTGCCGGTTCGGGGGAACCGGGCTGGACGAAGGTCATGGTGACGACGCCGAGCGCGCGGGCGATCTGGTGGTAGGTCTCCAGGCGCCCGGTGCCGCCGCTTTCCAGCTTCTGTATCGCGCGCACACCGAGCCCGGCGGCTTCGGCGAGTTCTTCCTGGGTCATTCCCCGCTGGATGCGGAGTTCGCGGATGCGCTCGCCGGGCTCGGTGTTCCTGCTGTCTGCGTGGGGCTGCGTGGTAGCGTCAGGCATAGCCCTGCCTCTCCTGGGAGCGTAGACACTCTTCAGGTTAGATGTGCAGGGCTGACTTATGTCCAGGGATGAGCGGCTCTGGTTCGGCTCAGAAGGGCCAGTCCGCCGACTGGTGTGCCTCGAGGAGCGGGATGATGGCGAATGCGGCGTCGCTCAGGCCGCCGAGGGTGTGGCGGTTGCCCTGCCCGGACGGGGCCGCGTCGCGCTTGTAGCCGCCGAAGTTCCACATGTACAGCGGAACGTTCGCCGGGACGAGGCCGTCGATGGGCATGGAGTCGCTGCCGCCGTGGCGGACGGTGTTGGAGGGCAGCCAGCCCGGCGTGGTCTGCTCGTCGGTGACGATCACGATCCGGGTGTGATGCGGGCGCAGGTGCGCGCGGATCGCAGTCGGGATGTCAGTGCCTTCGAGGCGGGCGAAACGCTTCACTGCCTTCAGCACCGACTCGCCCCGGCTGAACGCCACCGGCCTGCTCCGCGCGCCGAACTCGACGACGTCGGCGCGTTCGGCGCGCAGGGCGATCGCCACACCGAACACCGCGGCGGCGTCGGCCCACGATGTCGTCGACTTCTCGCTGAGCTTGTGGAGCCTCATCGACGGCGACCGGTCGACCAGGACCAGGGTGCGTCCCGAGAGTGCTGGCACTTTCGCAAGCGAGAACCTCAGCGCCTGCTCCAGCGAGTAGGCCCAGCGCAGCGAGGGGGCAGCCAGGGATGGCGTGGCCGTGGAGGGAGAGCCAGTAGGCGAGGGCCCCGCCGGGCTCGTCGGCGCGTTGCAGGACGCTCTCGATCAGCCCGGCGTTCTCGCTTGCGCAACCGCCAGCGAGACGCGCGTGGATCGCTTCGAGGGCGCCGACAACGGGGGCCGAGCGCATGTTCGCGGTGCCACGCAGCCATGGCAGGAACGGTGCCGCGCGGCCATGGCAGGAACACGGGAGAGATGCTCAGCCTGAGGACGCCGGCGATCGGCTTCTGATCATCGCACCGCCGAGGGTGAGGAGGCCCCGGGTACCAGCAGGCGGGGGGCGCCGGGGCCGGTGACCGGCGAGGCCCAGATGTCGCCCGCCTTGGCGTACACGACGGTGTCGTCGTCCAGCCAGGCGACCTGGTCGTCGATGCTGGCGCGCTCGGCCAGCGGTCGCTCGCGCAGGGTGGCCAGGTCGAGGCTGTGCAGCCGCCATTCGGTGGCCGAGACGCGCTTCTTGAACACCAGGCGGGTGCCGTCGGGCGACAGCGACGGGCATTCGGCGTTCTCGCGCAGCGTCGTGGCCCGCCAGGTGCGGTAGTCGCCCTGGACCAGGTACGTCTTGCCCTTGGTGCCGACGGTGGCGTAGAAGCGGGAGTCGTCGGCCGCGAAGGTCACGCCCCAGTAGTTGACGTCTTCGGAGTGGTATCGCCTGCCGTTCAGGGTGAGCGGGATGTCCTCCATGTTGGTGATGGAGTAGCCGGTCGTGGTGTCGAGGATGCCGGTCCAGGTGGAGAAGCCGCCCTGGTTGTAGGAGTCGCCGGTCACGAAGACCGTCCAGGACAGCATCCGGCCGCTGGCCGAGACCCTGGCCCGGTTCGGGATGCCCGCCAGGTTGATGCGGCGCTTCTCGCGCAGTTCGCGGTCGAGGACGAGCGCGTAGGTCTTGGGCAGGGCGCCGGGCTTCGCGACCAGGCACAGGGTGGTGCCGCCCGAGGTCGAGACGCGCTCGCACCGGGCGGCGCCGATCGTGGCGGGTGCGGAGGGGTTGGCGAGCGGGGCCGAGGCGATGTGGCCGCCGCTGCGGAACACCAGCCGTCCGGGTACGGCGGTGTCGAAGGCGGCGGCGGTCACCGGCTCGGCGGCGGTGGCGCGTACCGCGTAGAGCGTGGCCGCCGCCACCAGCACACTCACCGCGCCCCCGAGCACGAGCGCCCTCGCCCCGCGTCGTCCGCTTTTCACAGGTGTGGTCACGACGTCCTCCCTGAAGCCGGTGTGGTCATGACGTCGTCCTTCCTGAAGCCGGTCTGGTCATGACGTCCTCCCCGAAGCCGGTCTGGTCACGATGTCCTCCCTGAGACCGATGCCGTCACGACAACCCTCCAGGCGAGCGCCGACCCCGCCAGCAGGCCCACGGCCATGGCGGCCAGCCCCGCCGACGCCCCCCACGCCGTCCAGACGACGCCGAACACCATCGAGGAGGCCATCCGCGCGCACGCCTGGCCGGTCTGCAGCACCGCCAGGCCGGTCGTACGCGTCGCGGCGGGCAGCAGCGGCCCGGCGGCGGCCATGAGCACGCCGTCGGTCGCCGCGTAGAAGGCGCCGTGCAGGAGCAGGACGGGCACCAGCCAGCCGGGCCCGATCAGCACCAGGTAGGCCAGCGCCAGCGCCACGTGCCCGCCGACGAAGACCGCCGCCCGCCCGGCCCGGTCGGCGAGGCGCCCGAGTGGTACGGCCAGCAGCAGGTAGGCCGCGGCCGTGCCGAGCGGCAGCAGCGGGAACAGTTCGGGCGCGACGCCGTGCGAGCGCTGCAGCAGCAGGTACACGAAGGGGTCGCTGAGCGTCACCAGGCCGAGCGCCGCCGCCGCCAGGCAGATACGGCGGAAGCCGGGCGCACGCAGCACCGCGAGCCCGGAACGCAGCGGAGCGGGCGCGGCGATCGGCTCACGCCTGTCCCCGACGTACAGCACGAGCAGCAGCACGCCCAGGAGGGCGACGCAGAAGCTGGTGACGAACACGGCGTCGTAGGCTCCGGCGGTGGCGCTCAGCACGGCGAAGGCGGCCAGCGGTCCGAGCAGGGCTCCGACCGTGTCCATCGCCCTGTGCACCCCGAACGCCGAGCCGAGCCCGTCGGCGGGCGCGCTCAGCGAGATGAGGGCGTCACGCGGTGCCGTACGCAGACCCTTGCCGGTGCGGTCGGCCGCGACGACGGCCCCGAGCAGCGGCACCGACGAGCCCGCGGCCAGCAGGCCGAGCTTGGCCAGCGCCGACAGCCCGTAGCCGAGCCCGGCGACGAGCTTGCGGCGCTGCCAGCGGTCGGCCGCGTGCCCGCCCGCCAGTCTGACCAGGGCGGTCACCCCGAAGTACAGGCCGTCGAGCAGGCCGAACTGCACGAGGCTCAGGCCGAGCGCGCCCACCAGGTAGAGGGGCAGCACGGCCGTGATCATCTCCGACGAGATGTCGGTGACCAGGCTGACCGTGCCGAGCGCGAGGACGTTGGCGGGGACCGCCTTGCTGAGGCGGCCCCCGTGCAGCGAGATGTACATCAGTGGCAGGTGTAGGTCGGGCTCGAGTCCTTGACCGCCCCGTCGATGCCGATGAGCTGGGTCTGGAACGTGGTGTCGGTGAGGTTCAGCTTGACCACGCCGTAGGTGCCGGTCAGCCGCTTGAGACTGTTGGGCTGCACGTTCTCGATCGCGTACGGCGACGCGCCGCCCATGCCGCCGAGGATCTCCACGATGCCGTTCGGATCGGCCTGCTGGCCGGGGTTCTGCGGGGCGAAGCGCTCGTAGTGGTGGTCGTGGCCGTTGAGCACGAGGTCGGCCTTCTTGTTGTGGAGCAGCTGCCAGACCGGCTTGGCGACCGGGTCGTTGCCGTGCTCGCCCGAGCTGAACAGCGGGTGGTGGAAGTAGGCGGCGATGCAGCCCTTGGTATTGGTGTTGAGGTCGTTGGTGAGCCAGGTGAGCTGCGCCTGGTCGTCGAAGTAGTTGGAGTCGAGCGCGATGAAGTGCCAGTTGCCCCGGTTGTAGCTGTAGTACGTCTTGCCCTGCGGGGTGGCCTGGCTGCCGAAGTAGGACTTGTACCCGGCGTAGACGCCCGCCGGGTCGTAGGTCTCGTGGTTGCCGACGGCCGGTCGGGTCTTGGCCTTGAACCTGCCCCACGTCTTGTCGTAGTACTTCGTGAAGTCCGACAGCAGGGCGTCGTCGTACTGGTTGTCGCCCATCGTGATGACGAACTCGGGGTTCATCGCCTCCACCTGCAGGGCGGTCTTGGGGTGGGCGCAGGAGCTGGAGGAGGCGGTGCACTGGGCGGCGATGTCTCCGGCGGCGGCCACGACGAAGGCCTCGCCTGGCGGCTCGCTCGGGCCAGCGGCGCCGACGGTGAGGCGGTCGAGGTTGGGGCCGCCGTTGGCGGTCGTGGCGGTGGCCCTGATCTTGTTGACCCCGGCGGCGAGCACGGCCTGCACGTCGACGGTCTGCCAGGTGCTCCAGGCGCCGGTGGCGGGGAAGGCGGGTGTGGCCGCGGTGACGCCGCCCACCGCGACCGCGAGCGGCCGTGAGCCGGTGGTGCCGTTGGCGTAGCGGAAGGTTAGCTTGGCGCTTCCCGCCTGGGCCGCCGTCACGGTGAACTCGACGTGGCCGCCGCTCGTGTTGACGTAGTCGACGAAGCCGGTCCCTGTGTACCCGGCGTGCTTGGTGTCGACGACGGCCTGGGACAGCAGGGCGTTCTCGGCCTGGTACTCGGTGGCGGGCGTGGTGGGCGTGCCGCCGTAGACCTGCATCTCGTACAGCGAGTAGCCGTAGGGGGTGGCCCTGGCGGTGCCGTACATGCGCACGTAGCGTGCGGTGGCCGTCAGGCCGGTGATGTCGTCGTCGCCGCCGTCGCCCGTGGTCGTGGTGTGGACGGTGCTCCAGGCGGAGCCGTCGGTGGAGACCTGGAGCTGGTAGGCGGAGGCGTGTGCGGCCTCCCAGGTCAGTTTGACGCGGGAGATCGGCTGGGCGCTGCCGAGGTCGACGCGCAGCCATTGCGGGTCCGCGCCTTCGGCCGACGCCCAGCGGGAGGAGGCGGTGTCGCCGTCGAACGCCTTGGCGGCGCCGTAGGCGGTGGCCTCGGTGGAGGAGGCGGTGGCGGGCTTGCCCTGCGACAGCAGGGTCTCGGCCGCCGAGGCGCTGCCCGTGGTCGCGGCCAGGCCGACGAGCAGGGCGGCGAGCAGGGTCAGGGCGGCGGCCACGACGAGGGGTGGACGGAATCTGGACATGACTCTCCTGGGGTGAGAGACGGCGGGCACGCTGGGGCGGGCGGCCGGGTCAGCATGTCTCTCACTGAGCGCGTCACCCCCCGGGACGGGGGCCGCGCCGAGCCGCTTACCGGCGATCGTGGCAAGCGGCAGTGCGCAGTGTCAAGTAAGTTAGGAAGGTTTCCTAACTCGCAAGGAAGTGTTCATCGTGAGGTCCGCCAGCGCCGACTCGTCAGGAGTGATGCCGATACCGGGCGAAGCGGGCACCCGCATCGAGTCGCCCTCCAGCACGAACGGCGCGGTGATGTCGCGGTCGTAGTAGCGAGCGGTCGCCGAGATGTCGCCGGGCAGGGTGAAGCCGGGAAGCGCGGCGAGTGCCAGGTTCGCCGCACGGCCGAGACCGGTCTCCAGCATGCCGCCGCACCACACCGGCACGCCGTTGGCCCAGGCCACGTCGTGGACGCGCCGCGCCTCCAGATAACCGCCGACGCGGCCGGGTTTGATGTTGACGATCGAGCACGCGCCCTGCCTGATCGCGACCGCCGCGTCGCGGGCGCACGTGATCGACTCGTCCAGGCAGATCGGCGTGTCCATCCTGGCCGCCAGCTCGGCGTGCGCACGCAGGTCGTCGGGGGCGTACGGCTGTTCGAGCAGGGCCAGGTCGTAGGCGTCGAGCCTGCTCAGATGCCTGGCGTCGGCCGGGCCGTAGGCGGTGTTGGCGTCGGCGGTGAGCATCAGGCCCGCGCCGAACGTCTCGCGCACCAGCCGGACCGGCTCCAGGTCCCAGCCGGGCTCGATCTTGAGCTTGATCCGCGCGTACCCGGCGCCGACATGGCGGTCGACGGTGTCGAGCAGGGCGTCGAGCGAATCGGCGATGCCCACCGAGACTCCGACGCGCACGCTGGTCCTGGTGGCCCCCAGGTGGGCGGCCAGCGAGACGCCCCTTGCCCTGAGCACGGCGTCTAGTACGGCCATCTCCACGGCCGACCTGGCCATCGGGTGACCGCGCAGGTGCGCCAGCGCCGGGCCGACGGCCGCCGGGTCCAGGTCGGGCAGGGCGAACAGCACGGGCAGGAAGAACCTCTCGACGACATCGGCCGCGCCGTGCAGGTACTCGCTGCTGTAGGTGGGCTCGTCCTCGGCCACGCACTCGCCCCACCCCTCCTCGCCGTCCTCGCCGCGCAGCCGTACCAGCAGGGCGTTGCGCACGGTCTGGGTGCCGAGCGAGGTGCGGAACGGCGTGCGCAGCGGAAGCGAGACCGTGCGCAGCTCGGCTTCGGCCAGCTTCACGAGGCACGCTCGAGGATGTACCAGCCGTCCCTGGTGAAGGCGGTGATGCGGTAGCCGTCGCGCAGCGCGCCGCCCAGCGCCTCACGCTGCGCCGCCCGCCACGCCCGCGCCCGTTCCGGTTCCTCACGCCGCAACCGCTCGACGTCGGCCGGCGTCGCACACCGCAGTACGGCGGAGCCCAGCGCCGGACGCGTGGACCCCGACTCGTCGAGGATCACCACCGCCCCCTCGGCCGCGATGCCCGGCTCCCGGACCTCCCCCGCCCGCACCGGCCAGTGGGCGAACAGCCGGTCGGACACGTCGCCGTCGTTGAGCCCGTCGGTCAGCGGCCCGTAGAAGTCGGGCAGGTACGCCTCGGCCCTGGCCCCCAGCCTGCTCAGATTGAAGAAGGCGTTACGCCGTACCAGCGGGTCGAACGTCCACGAGATCGAGCGCAGCCCTCGCTCGGCCGCCCAGGCGCGCTGGTGTTGCTTGATCGCCCGGCCGATCCCCCGGCCCTGCGCCTCGGGCGCGACGCCCGCGACATGGGAGTGCAGGCTGGGGCCCTCGGCCAGGAAGGCGGCGGCGACGCCCACGAGTTCGCCGCCCATGAAGGCGCCGCCGACATAGCCGCCCGTGTGGTCAAGGGCGCACATGAGGTCGAGGGCCAGCGGCGGGTCCTCGCCTGGGGCGGTGTTCCAGATACGGCGCAGCAGCCGGTCGGCCGCCTGGAGCTGGGAGGAGCCGTGCAGGGACACGACGCGTGGCCCCGCCTCGGCACGGGTGAGGAGTTCGACCATGGGGCCAGCATCCCGCCGGGCCGGGCGCCGGGGCGTTGGCGTGCGCGCCGAACTTCACCCGCCGCCCTTTGTCCGGCACGCCGTCAGCGCTCGTCCTCGCCGCAGCGCACATCGCTCAGGCGCAGCTGCAGGGCCAGGACCAGCCGGACGTCCGGGTCCTCGACGGCGATCAGCTCACCGATCCGGCGCAGGCGGTAGCGCAGCGTGTTGGGATGCAGCGAGAGCAACTCTGCGGCCTTGGGCACGTCGAAGTGCACGCCCATCCACACGCGCAGGCTGTGCACGTAGTCGGTGCCGTGCCGCGTGTCGTGCTCGCTCACCAGCGACAGCGGCTCGCCGAGCAGCGCCGGCCTGGTGCGCATCGCCGAGGCCACGTCCAGCAGGAACAGCGCCGCCGACAACTCCTCGTGCCCGCCCACCTGCCCGGAGGCGAAGGGCCCGCACATCGCCCGCAACGCCTGCGCCGCCTGCAGCGAGCTGATCGGCGCCTGCGCGACCGAGCCCACCGTACGGCCGATCCCGGCACGCCACTGCCCGCCGAGCCGGTCGGTGATCTGCCCGAGCGTGTCGGCGGTGACGCGGCGCAGCAGCGGCGCGGTGGAGTCGGCGGCGACGATCGCACACGCCCGGCCGTCGACGGCTCCCACCGCCGCCCTGATCCGGTAGGCGGCATAGGCGGTGCGCAGCAGGTCGCCCGCATGGGTGGCGGCGAAGACGTCGGCGCGGCGCGGGACGGCCCCGGCGGTGCTCGGCCCGGCGCGTGTGGTGCCGATCGCCACGACCGCGACGGGTTCGTCCGGGTGCAGGCCGAACGACGTCGCCAGCTCCTCCACCGGTCCGATCCCGCGCAGCAGCCAGCCGAGCCACTCGTCGCGCGTCCTTCGCGCCTCGTCGGCGGCCAGGCTGATCCGGGCCAGGTGCGGCGCCGCCGTACGCGCCGCCTCGGCCAGGACCCGCCCGGCGTCGGGCTGGAGCGGGGTCTCGGCCTGGACGACCCAGATCGTGCCGAGCGCCTCGCCCCTGGCGCGTACGGCGATGGCCAGGCGGGGGTAGAACTCGCGTGGCTCGTAGCTCCACACCGCCTCCTCCGCGCGCAGGACGGCGGCGTACTCCTCGGGGTTGGTGGGGTGTTGTGGCACTCTGCGGCCGAGTATGCCCTCCTTGCGCAGGTCGTCGATGCGCTGGCCGTCGACGGTGGAGTAGGCCAGCACGCGCATGGCCAGGTCCTCGACGGCGACGGCGCCGCCGACCCTGGCCGCGACCTGGTTGGCCAGGGCGAACAGGTCGGCGGCCTGCGCCTGGCCCAGGTCGGACGCGGGCGCGACGACGGCGAGCAGGGCGTCGACGAGCGCGTAGAGCTGCCCCCAGGCCAGGCCGGGCGCCGCCGCCAGCAGCGCGATGCCCTCACGCTCGGCCGCGGCGACCAGCGGCGCGGGATCGCCGAGCCCGCCGCGCACGACGACCGCGGCCACCCCCGCGGCCGCGGCCCGCTCGACCACCTCGGCCGACGGCCTGCCCGTGACCAGGAGCAAGGCCCCGTCGAGTGCGGCCATGGGCTCGTCGGAGCCGTGGATGACCGGCGCCCCGACCAGCGTCTGCCGCCCGGCGGGCAGGCACAGTCCGCTCACGGCGCCCGCCCCGAGGCTGTCGAGCAGCACGCCCAGCGTGACCCGCCCGTTGGCGCTCATCGCACACCCCCGCTCCCCCGGGCTCGTCCCGCGCCTCCGCTTCCCGAGCTCATCGCACGCCTCCGTTCCTCCGCCTCAGCACACGCCGCCGCCGTTCCTGAGCACGCGGCCGTGCCGTCCGCCGGTGAACTCGCCGTCCTCCAGGACGAGCCGTCCGCCGAGCACCACGTGCACGACACCGGCCGGAGGCACGCCGGGCAGGTCGTAGGTGCCGTCGTGCCTGATCGCGCCCGCGTCGAAGACGCACACGTCGGCCACCGCACCCTCACCCAGCCAGCCCCTGTCGGCCAGGCCGAACTGCTGCGCCGTCGCCGAGGTGACCTTGCGTACGGCCTGCGGCATGTCCACCACGCCGCGCTCGCGCACGTACTCGCCGAAGAACGTGGGGAAGGTGCCGAACGTCCGGGGATGCGTCTGCGCCACCGGCGGCCCTCCGTCGGAGCCGATCGACACCAGCGGGTGACGCATGAAGCGGGTGACGTCGTCGTCGTGCATGGTGTGGAAGACGCCGTCGGCCCGAGGGTCGGCCATGAGCAGGTCGCACAGCGCGTCCCACGGCGCACGGCCGTCGAGCACCTCGGCCAGCCGCTTGCCGCGGACCTGCGGCCAGGCGTGCCGCAGCAGCTGCACGTCCTCGGGGTGCACCTCGCGCCACAGCCCGACGCCGGTGCCGTTGGCCGGGTCCTCGGCGACGGCGCGCAACGCCGCGCGCTGCCCGGGATCGGCCAGCCGCTCGATCATCTTCTCCGGCCCGCCCTCGCACGCCGCCGGAGGCAGCAGCGCCGCCACACCCGTGCTGAAGGCCTGGTACGGATACACGTCGGCACGCAGGTCGACGCCTCGCGCTCGGGCCGCCTCCAGCTTGGCCAGCACCATCGAGGAGTCCCCGTGCACCGCCCTGCCCGAGGCCTTGCAGTGCGAGACCTGCAGCCGCAGCCCCGCCGCCGCCGCGACCGCGATGGCCTCCTCCAGCGCGTCGGCCAGACCTTCGCTCTCGCTGCGCATGTGGGTGGCGTAGACGAGGTTCCACCGCCTGGCGACCCTGGCCAGTGCGATCAGCTCGGCGGTGCCGGCATAGGCGCCCGGCACGTACTCCAGGCCGCTGGAGAGCCCGGCCGCGCCGGAGGCGAACGCCTCGGCGGCCAGTGCGGTCATCCGTTCCAGGTCGCCTGGCCGCAGCGCCGCGTCCATGCCCCGCACGGCCAGGCGCAGGGTGTTGTGCCCGACGAGCACGGCGATGTTGTTCGTGACGCCCTCGGCCTCGACGGCGTCCAGATAGCCGCCGAACGTGGCGAACATGTGCCCGCCGAGCAGGTCGGGCGCCCATCCCGCCGTGGCGGGGTCCGAAGGCCCGCACGAGAAGCCGCAGTTGCCGACGATCTCGGTCGTGACCCCCTGCGCCAGCTTGAACGGCTGCGCCTCGGCCATGAACGGCACCGTGTCGGAGTGGCTGTGCGGATCGACGAAACCGGGCGCGACGACCAGCCCGCTCACGTCGACGACGCGCGTGGCGGGCCCGAGCCCGGACCCGACGGCGGTGACCCGGCCACCGCCGATCGCCACGTCGGCGGTGCGGCCGGGCGAGCCGAGCCCGTCGTGCAGGGTGCCACCGCGCAGAAGAAGGTCGTGCATGTGTCCAGCCTTTCGCAGGGCGAGCTCTGTCCGCTTCGTCCTTTGGTATGAGGTTCGGTGGCATGAGGTTCGGTGGCATGAGGTTCGGTGGCCGAAGGTCACGGGTGTGCCGCGACCAGCCTCCGGGTGTAGTCGTGCACGGGCGCGTCCAGTACGGCGGCCGTGTCGCCGTGCTCGACGACCCGCCCCTTGAACAGCACCACGGTCCGCTCGGCGATCTGCCTGACCACGGCCAGGTCGTGCGTGATGAACAGCATCCCGATGCCCAGCTCGGCGCCGGCCCGCCGCAGCAGCTCCAGCACGTGCGCCTGCACCGAGACGTCGAGCGAGGCGACGGGCTCGTCGCAGATCAGCAACGCCGGGCGTACGGCCAGCGCCCTGGCGACGGCCACACGCTGGCGCTCACCGCCCGACAGGCCCTTGGGGCGGCGTGCGGCGTAGGCGGGCGGCAGGCCCACGAGCTCCAGCAGTTCGCCCACGGCCGTGCGGTCGGCCGGAGCCGCCCTGCCGATCGCCTCGGCGAGTGTCGAGCCGATCGTCATGGCCGGGTTCAGCGAGGTCGAGGGGTCCTGGAATACGCACTGCACGAGCCGGTGCACCCCGGCCCTTTCGGCGGCGGGCATGGCGTTCCTGCGGGTGACGTCGAGCCCGGCGAGCTCGATGCGGCCCGCGTCCGGCGTGGTGAGGCCGAGGATCGACCTGGCCAGTGTGGTCTTGCCCGAGCCGGACTCGCCCACCAGGCCGACGCTCTCGCCCGCGCGCACGGTGAGGCCGACCCCGCCGAGCGCCGTGTGCGTGCCGTACCTCTTGGTCAGGCCTTCGACCGTCAGCAGCGGGGCGGTGCGCGCCGGGCGTGCGGCGAGCCGGACGGCCGGGGCGGCGGGAGCGGCCAGGGCGGCCGGGTCGCGCACGCAGGCGCTGAGCCGTCCGTGGCCGAGCACGCGCAGCGGCGGTCTGGCGCTCACGCAGTCGGGGCCGCAGGCGGCGCACCTGGCCGCGAACGCGCACACCCCGGCGACCGCCGCCGCGGCGGGCACCTGACCGGGGATCGCGGCCAGGTGCGCCAGCGTGTGCTCGGCCGATGGCAGCGCGGCGAGCAGGCCCCTGGTGTACGGATGGGCGGGCGCGGCGGCAACGGCCGGGCCGGGCCCCTGCTCAAGGACGCGTCCGGCGTACATGACGGCGACCCGGTCGCAGGTGGCGAAGGCGACGCGCAGGTCGTGCGTGATGAGCAGGACCCCCATGCCCCTGGCCTGCCGCAGCCGGCCGAGCAGGGCCAGGATCTCGTGCTGGGTGGTGGCGTCGAGCGCCGTGGTCGGCTCGTCGGCGACCAGCAGGTCGGGGTCACCGGCGAGGGCGGCGGCCAGGGCCACGCGCTGCCGCATGCCGCCCGACAGCTGGAAGGGGTAGCGCGCGGCCACCGACGGGTCGCCGATGCCGACCTCGGCCAGCCTGCGCGCCACCTCGGCCCGGTCCGCGCGCCTCGTGCGCAGCGACTCGGCGATGTGCGCGCCCGCGGTGCGCAGCGGGTTCAGCATGGCGAACGGGTCCTGCATGAGCAGTGCGATCCGCCCGCCGCGCAGTGTGCGCAGCACCCGCTCACGCGCGCCGACGACCTCGACGCCGCCGACCCTGACCGAGCCTTCGGCGCGCAGCCCCTTGGGCAGCAGGCCGACGGCCGCACGGGCGGTCAGCGACTTGCCGCTGCCCGACTCGCCGACCAGTCCGACCGTCTCACCTGCGGCGACGGTCAGGCCGACCCCGTCGACGAGCACGGCGTCGTCGTGCCCTTCGGCGGTACGCAGGATCCGCAGGGCGTGCATCTCAAGCATCGGAGAGCCTCTCGAAGAGCCGGTCGCCCAGCAGGGTGGCGGCGGTGGCGGCCACGGTCACCAGGGCCGCGGGCAGGACCGAGGCCCACGGGTTCAGGTCGAGCAGGGCGCGGTTCTCCTGGATCATCAGCCCCCAGTCGGGCGTGCCCGCGGGCAGGCCGATGCCCAGGAAGGACAGCCCGGCCAGCGCCGCCAGCGCGGCCACGAAGCTCAGCAGCGCCCCCGCCACCACGGTCGGCGCGATGTTGGGCAGCAGATGCCGGAACATGATCCGGGCGCGGCCGAGCCCCAGCGTCCGCGCGGCTTCGGCGTAGGCCAGCTCCCGCTGCGCCATCGTCAGGCTGCGGACGACCCGGATGTCGCCCGGCGTGAACAGCACCGCCATGGCCGCCACCGCCCAGCCGATGCCGCCGCCGAGCACCCCGACCAGGACGATCAGGACGAGCATCCCCGGCATGGCGATGAACAGATCGACCACGCGCATCATCACCGCGTCGACCCAGCCCAGCCGGTACCCGGCCAGCAGGCCGAGCGTGGTGCTCAGCAGACAGGTGCACAGGGCGACGAGCAGCGGCCACACCAGGGCGGGCCTGGCCCCGGCCAGGCAGCGCGACAGCACGTCCCTGCCGAGGTCGTCGGTCCCGGCCCAGTGCTCCCGGCTCGGCATCGTCGCGCCCAGCAGCAGGTCCTGCGCCGCGGGGTCGTAGGGCGCGAGCCACTCCCCCGCGACGGCGGCGACGACCATGGCGGCCAGCACGACGGCCGACAGCACGGCCACCGGACCCGGCCTGCGCCCGTGCCTGCGCAACCGGGCGGCACGACGCCTGACCGGTGCGGCCAAGTGCGCGCTCATACGGCCACCGCCCCGTGCCGCACCCGAGGGTCGACGGCGAGGCAGGCCAGGTCGATCAGCAGGCTGACCGCGACCACCACGGCTCCGCCGAGCAGGACGAGCGCCTGGACGACGGGGATGTCCTTCTGCCCCACGGCCCCGACGAGCAGCGAGCCGAGGCCGTGCAGGCCGAAGGCGCGCTCGACGAACAGGGCGCCGGTCAGGTTCGCCGCCAGCAGCAGGCCGCCGACGGTGAGCACGGGCAGCGCGGTGGTGCGCAGCGCGTAGCTGATCCAGATGCGGGCCGGCGCAAGCCCTCTGGCCCTGGCGAACGTCAGGTGGTCCTGCCCGGCCAGGTCGAGTGCGGCGGCGCGCATCTGCCTGACGACGATCGCGGCCTGCCCGGTGGCCAGGGCGACGGCGGGCAGGGTGAGGTGGGCGATCCGCTCGGTGAAGGTCTCGCCCGCGCCGAACACGGGGAACCACCCGAGCGTGACCGCGAAGCCGTACAGGAGCAGGATGCTCATCGCGAACGGCGGGACGGACAGGGCGGCCAGGGCGGTCAGGGTGATGGCCTGGTCGAGTACGCCGCCCCTGCGCATGGCGGCGGCCAGGCCCGCGGGCACGCCGACGCCGATCGTGAGCACGAGCGCGTAGGCGGCCAGGCCCGCGCTGACGGGCAGCCGGTCGGCGATGACGTCGGCGACGGGCTCACGGGTGTAGACCGAGACGCCGAAGTCGCCGCGCAGCGCGTCGCCGAGCCAGGCGGCGTAGCGCACGGGCAGCGGCTCGTCGAGGCGGAACTCGGCCCGGACGGCCGCCCTGGTCTCGGGCGTGGACGGCCTCGGACCGAGGAGCACCTGCTCGGGCTCGCCCGGAGCCGCGGCCAGCAGGGCGAAGCTGAGCGCCGACAGCACGCCGAGCAGCAGGAGCGCGGCGGCCAGCCGACGGGCGACGAAGGCCATCAGGCACCGGCCGCGGGGCGCACCGAGCTGAACAGATCGGCCGTCCAGGTGTGGAAGACGCCGGTGAAGCGCTTGCTCAGGGCCACGCCCGACTCGCTGTGGTGGACGGGCAGGTACGGCACCTGCTCGGCCACCTCGGTGAGCACGGCGGTGACCGCGTCGGCCCTGGCCTCGCCCTCGACCAGGCCGAGGTCGTCCAGCTTGGCGTCGAGGGCCGCGCTGCCGTACCCGCTGAAGTTGAAGCCCTGCGGCTCGGCCGACGCCCGGCTGAGCAGGTCGGGCAGGACCTCTCCCGGGTCGGGCGTGCCGTAGAACAGGTTCGACATCTGCAGGCCGACGTTCTCGTGCGCCATGATCTGCGCCTGGTGCTTCTCCGGCGGCAGCGGGACGAGCTCCAGCGTGATGCCGATCTTCGCCAGGTCGGCGGCGACGGCCTGCAGCGCCTTGGCGTGGTCGCCGCCGCTGTTGTAGACGGTCGACAGGGTGAACCCGCCCGGGTGGGCGGACCTGGCCAGCTCGGCCTTGGCCGCCTCGATGTCGTGCGGGTAGCCGGGCAGGACCGGCGGCGTGTCGCCGTACAGGGCGGTGAGCTGGGGTTTCGGCAGGACGGTCGCGGCGGGGCCGCCCCGGCCGCCGGTCAGCAGCCGGGCCAGTGCGGCGCGGTCGACGGCGTGCGCGACGGCCCTGCGCACGTGCACGTCCTTCAGCGGCCCCCGGGTGACGTCGAGGGTGAGGAAGGCGATGTTGTTGGCCGGGTAGAAGTACGTGGCCACGCCGGGCAGCGAGTCCCATTTGCGCGCCTCGCCGGGGATGACGTCGCCGGTGCCGTCGACCTCGCCGGACGCCACGGCCAGGCGCAGGGTCTCGGGGTCGGGGATCGACCTGATCTCGATCCGGCGCAGGGCCGGTCGCGGCCCCCAGTAGCGTTCGTTGCGTTCCAGGACCACGCCCGAGGTGAGCGAGAACGCGGCGACCTTGAACGGGCCCGAGCCCAGCGTGCCGACCTCGGGCGAGCCCAGGTCCTTCGGATGCGCCTGGGCCAGCTTCTTCGGCACGATCTGCCAGGCCAGCGAGGCCGTGGCGAGGAAGGTCGGGCTCGGCCTGCGCAGCGTGACCCTGACCGTGGCGGGGTCGACGACCTCGGCCTTCTTCACCACGGTGACGTAGCTGGCGGCCTGCGAGGCGACGGCGGGGTCGAGATGGCGGGTCAGCGAGTAGGCCGCGTCGTCGGCCGTGACGGGTGTGCCGTCGCTGAAGGTGACGCCCTGGCGCAGGGTGAACACGTAGGTACGCGGGTCGGGGTGCGTCCACGACGCGGCGATGCCGGGCGCCACCCGGCCTTCGGCGTCCGTGGTCACCATGGTGTCCAGGACGGAGAACTGCACGAGGGTGGAGCCGGTGTTGAAGCCGTGCGCGATGTCGAGGCTGCTGGCCGTGCCCGCCATCGCCCAGCGCAGCGTGTCGCCCGCCTTCCCCGCTTTCCCGCCGCCCGAGGAGGCGCAGCCGGCCGACAGCAGGAGCAGGGCGGTCGCGGCGACCCTGATGAGCGCGGTTGAGGATGTCATGGAAGCACCTCTGTGAGGGAGCGGCGGACGATAGTCGGACGCTAGAAGCAGCGGGCCCCGCGTTCACTGACCGGACAGCCAAACTCGGCGCTCCCGCGCTCGTCCTGCGCGACAAGGACACGCGCGCACGACGGCCGTTGGCCGCTGCGGCAAAGCCCGGCCCGCGGGCCTTGGCCTCCCGGACGAGACCTCGCGGGCCGATCGGTGGCTAGCTTGCCCGGCATGTCGATCCCACTCAGCCGTGTCCTGGCCGCCGCCGTCGCGCTGGCGCTGGTCGCGGCCACCCCACCGGCGCTCGCCGCGCCCGCGCCGTCGCCCACGCCGTCTCCCACGCCGCCGCTCTCGCTGCCCGCGCCCACCGGTCCGCACACCGTCGGCGCGAGCGTCCTGCACCTGGTGGACCAGGCCAGGGCCGATCCGTGGGCGCCGTCGCAGCGGCGGACGCTCATGCTCACCCTGTGGTACCCGGCGCGGCCTTCGGCACGTCCGCTCGCGCCCTACATGACGCCGCAGGAGTCGGCGGCGCTGCTGACCGCGCAGGGGGCGCAGGGCGTGCCGCCGGACGCGCTGAGCCGGGTCAGGACCAATGCCAGGACCGGCGCGACGCCCGCCGCCAAGGGGCTGCCGCTGGTCCTGCTCTCGCCCGGGTTCGGGCTGCCGCGCTCCTCGCTCACCTCGCTGGGTGAGGAACTGGCCAGCAGGGGGTACCTGGCCGCCGCGGTCGACCACACCTACGAGGCCGCGGGCGTGACGCTGCCCGGCGGGACGACCGCGCCGTGCCTGGCGTGCGCGATCGAGGACTCGCCCGGCCTGGTGCCCGCGATCAGGGCGGCCGACATGTCGTTCGTCATCGGCAGGCTGGCCTCGTGGGGGGCCAGGGGGCAGGTCGACCTCTCACGGGTGGCCATGGTGGGGCACTCCATCGGCGGCAACGCCGCCGCCACCACCATGGCGCGCGACGCCCGCGTCGACGCCGGGGTCGACATGGACGGCTCGCTCATCGAGCCGCTGCCCGCCACCGGGCTGGCCAGGCCCTTCCTGCTGCTGGGCACCGAGGAGTCCTACAAGCCGGGCTCGGCCGCCTACGACCCGTCGTGGGAGCTCGGCTGGCCGAGGCTGACGGGCTGGAAGCGCTGGCTGACGGTGGCGGGAGCCGGGCACGAGTCGTTCACCGACTACCCGCTGCTGTTCGAGCAGGCCGGGCCGCCCGGCGAGGGACTGGGCGGCGCGCGTGCGGTCGCGCTCACCCGGGCGTACGTGCGGGCGTTCGTCGACCGGCACCTGCGGGGCCGCCCCTCGGCCCTGCTGAACGGCCACAGCCCCCGCTACCCCGAGGTACGGCGCCGGCCGTGACGCCTAACGCGGCGCCAGGACCGGCTCAAGGAAGCTCAGCGTGCCCGCCTCGGTGTCCAGTCTGGCCCGGACGCCGATCGGGTAGGTCTGCATGGAGATGCCGTGCCCGATGTCGGCCCCGGCCAGCACCGGCACCCCCAGGTCGCTGAGCCGCTCGACCAGCATGCGCTCGACGTCGCGCGGCTCGCCGCAGTTGGTGAACGTGCCCAGCAGGATGCCCGCGACGCCGTCGCTGTAGGAGGCGCGGCGCAGCTGCGTGATGTAGCGGTCCATCCGGAACAGCTCCTCGTCGACGTCCTCGAGGAAGAGGATCGCGCCGCGTGCGGGCAGCGAGGTGTCGGTGCCGAGCGAGGCGGCCAGCAGCGTCGCGGTGCCGCCGAGCGTGTGGCCTTCGGCGATGCCGGGCACGACCGTGCGGGCGTCGGGGAAGACCAGTTCGCGCACGCTCTCCGGGTGGAACAGCAGCTTCATCAGCTCGTCGAAGTCGTACTCGCCCGGCCCCTGGTGGAACCCGTCGCAGGCGACCATCGGCCCGAACAGCGAGGCCCAGCCCAGCTTGACGGCGACGGCCTCCAGCAGGGCGGTCACGTCGGAGTAGCCCACGACGACCTTGGGCCTGGCCGGGTCGACCGCCGACCAGTCGACGAGTTCGAGCGTGCGCTGCATGCCGTAGCCGCCGCCCGCGCAGAACACCGCGTCGAAGGCCGGGTCGGCCAGCGCCCTGGTCAGGTCGCGGGCGCGCAGCTCGTCGTCGCCCGCCAGGTAGTCGTACTCGGTGCCGCCTGCCCGGCACGAGGCGAACACCTCGGCCTTGAGGCCGACCTGCTCCATCGCCGCGAGCCCGCGGTCCAGGTTGGCCTCGTTCGGCGGACTGCTGGCCGCGATGACGGCGACACGGGCGCCGGGCAGCAGGGCGGGCGGACGACGGAATGCGGTCAAGGCAGGTGCTCCTTAGCGGGTGGGAACGGGGTGGCGGAGAGGGCAGATCGATGCGCGCTCCCCCTCAATGGGTCAGGAGATGGCAGGCGGCCAGGCTGTCGGCGGCGGCCGGGTCGCCGGTCAGGACGGGCAGGTCGCGCGTGTCGCACAGCGGGTCGGCCTCGACCGCGCGCAACGGGCAGCGGGGATGGAAGCGGCACCCGGCGGGCACCTGGGTCGGGTCGGGCGGCTCCCCCGTGAGCAGCAGCGGGGCACGCCCGGAGTCGGGCAGCACCGACAGCAGCGCCTTGGTGTAGGGATGGCGGGGCCGCAGCAGCACCTCCTCGACGGTCCCGGTCTCGACGATCCGGCCGAGGTACATCACCGCCACCCGGTCGGCGATGTTCCAGGCCAGCCCCAGGTCGTGGCTGACCACGAGCGCCGACAGGCCGAGCGTGTCGCGCAGCTCCAGGATCAGCTTGAGGATCTCGCCGCGCACGGAGGCGTCGAGCGAGGCCACGGGCTCGTCGGCGACGATCACCGACGGTTCGAGGGCGAGCGCCCCGGCGATGACGACGCGCTGCTGCTGGCCGCCCGACATCTCGTGCGGGAAGCGCGCGGCGAACTCGCCCGGCGGTCGCAGCCCGGCCTTGGCCAGGGCGCCGTGCACGCGCTCGGTCAGCCCGGCGCCCATCCCGTGCAGCCTGGGGCCTTCGGCGACCGCGTCGAAGACGTTCTGCCGTGGGTTGAGCGCGCCGCCCGGGTCCTGCAGCACGAGCTGGGTGTGACGCCGGTAGGCCTTGAGCGCGGCGGCCGAGTAGCCGAGCGGGACGCCGTCGCTCAGGATCTGGCCGCCGGTCGGCCGTACCAGGCCGACCAGGGCCCTGGCCAGGGTGGACTTGCCGCATCCGGACTCGCCGACCAGCGCGACGATCTCGCCCTGGCGTACCTGGAGGTTGACGCCGTCGACGGCGTGCGCCGGGGCGGCGCCTCGGCGTGCCGGGTAGGTGACCCGCAGGTCGCGTACCTCTAGGACGGGGGTCATGGGGCTCCTTCCAGCACACGCAGGCACGCGGCTTCGCGGCCTGGGCCGCTCGGCCACAGCCTGATGGTCTCGCTCCCGCAGGCGGGTGCGGCGTCGGGGCAGCGCGGGGCGAAGGCGCAGCCGTGTCCTTCGGTGAGCCTGGCCAGCTCCGACGGCGTCGGCGGGTCGCCGGGCAGGCCGGAGGGGGCACGCCGGGAGGCCGGGTCGCCGATCGTGGGGAAGGCCCGGCCCAGCGCCCTGGTGTACGGGTGGCGCGGGTCGGCGATGAGCTGCCTGGCCGGGCCGATCTCGGCGATCTGCCCGGCGTACATGACGGCCAGCCGTTCGCACATGTGCGACAGGACCGACAGGTCGTGGCTGATCATGATGACGCCGATGCCGGACTCGCGGACCAGGTCGCCGAGCAGGTCGAGGACCTGGGCCTGGACCATGACGTCGAGCGCGGTCGTGGGCTCGTCGGCGATGATCAGGTCCGGCCTGCAGGCCAGCGCCATCGCGATCATGATGCGCTGGCGCTGCCCGCCGGAGAACTCGTGCGGGTAGGACCCGAGCCGCCGCGACGGCACGCCCACGCTGTCGAGCAGCCCGGCCGCACGCTCGCGCGCCTGCCTGGCGCCGCACCTGTCGTGCAGCAGGATCGGCTCACAGATCTGCTCGCCGATCGTGCGCACCGGGTTCAGCGCGCTCATCGCGCCCTGGAAGACGACCGACGCCGCCGACCAGCGCACCGCGCGCAGCCGCGACCACCTGGCCGTCAGCAGGTCCTCGCCCTCGAACAGCACCTGACCGCTCACCTGGGCCGACGGCGCGAGCAGGCGCAGCAGGCTCAGCGCCATCGTCGACTTGCCCGACCCCGACTCACCCGCCACCCCGAGCGTCTGCCCCCTGCCGAGGGTGAAGTCGACGCCGCGTACGGCGGGCACCGAGCGTTCCCCGTTGCGGTAGGTGACGCGCAGGTCGCGTACCTCAAGCATCGTCATCGGCCGACCATCCTCGGGTTGAGCACGTGCTCGACGGCCCTGCCGACGAGCGTGAAGCCGAGCACGACGATGAGGATCGCGATGCCCGGCGGCATGAGGTACCACCAGGCGCCCGCCGTGACCGCCCCGCCCGCGAACGCCGCCTGGAGCATCGAACCCCAGGTCACACTCGTCGGGTCGCCGAGCCCGAGGAAGGTCAGCGTGGCCTCCGACAGGATCGCCGAGGCGACGGTGAGCGTGCTGGAGACCAGGATGAGCGGCATCACGTTCGGCAGCACGTGCCTGATCATGATCTGTGTGTTGCCCGCGCCCAGCACCCTGGCCCGCTCGACGAACGGCCGCGCCTCGACGGCGAGCGTCTGGGCGCGTACCAGCCTGGCGGTCGCGGTCCAGGAGGTGACGGCGATGGCGATCGTGATCGAGGCCGCCCCCTGGCCGAGCACGGCCGACAGCGAGATGGCCAGCGGCAGGCTGGGCAGGGCGATGAACCAGTCGGTGACGTGCATGAGCACCTTGCCGGTCCACCCCTGGTAGTGCCCGGCCAGCAGCCCGACCGCGCTGCCGAGCACGACAGTGAGCGCGGTGGCGATGATGCCGATGCTGAGCGACTCGCGCGCACCCCAGATGACCAGCAGCAGGACCGAGCGGCCCGCCTGGTCGGTGCCGAGCGGGTAGCCGTCGACGGGCGGCGACAGCTGCGGCCCGTCCACCTTGATCACATTGAGCTGGTCGTCGCCGATGAACAGCGGCGCGGCCAGCGCCAGCACGCCGAAGGCCAGCAGCAGCCCGAGCCCGGCCAGCCCCGCCGGGCGCCTGGCGTAGGCGCGGCAGAACCTGGCGAACGCGTGGTGGCGAGGCGGGTCGGCCACGGGCGTCGCGGTGGCGGCCGTCATTGCGCCCGCACTCTCGGGTCGAGGAAGCGGTAGACCACGTCCGCCAGAAGGTTCATCAGGATCACACTCGCGCTGAAGACGATGAAGGTGCCTTGGAGCAGGGGCAGATCGGGGATCTTGAGCGCCTCGTAGGTGAGATAGCCGAGCCCCGGCCAGGAGTACACGGCCTCGACCGTGATCGCACCGCTGACCAGGACGCCGAGATGCATGAAGATCATCGTCACCGACGGCAGCAGGGCGTTCGGCACCGCGTGCCGCCGCCGCACCGCGTCGTCGGTCAGCCCCTTGGCCCTGGCGGTCAGCAGGTACGGGCTGCCCATCTCGTCGATGATCGAGGTGCGCATCACCGTGACGTACTGGGCGAAGACCACCAGGACCATGGTCAGGCACGGCAGCACCAGATGCCTGGCGACGTCCACGACGTGCGTCCAGCCCTCCTGCGGCAGCGCCGGGTCGCTCATCCCGCCCGCGGGCAGCAGGCTGGGGATCGGCCCGACGCCGACACTGAAGACGACCAGCAGGATCATGCCGAGCCAGAACGTCGGCACCGACCACAACGTCAGCGAGGCGCTGGAGGCGATCCGGTCGAACAGGCTGCCGTGCCGCCAGCCGCTGCGCACGCCGAGCCACAGCCCGAGTGCGATCGACAGCGCCGCCGCCGTGCCCATGAGCAGCAGCGTCGGGCCGATCCGGTCGGCGACCAGCGAGGAGACCGACTGCTGGAACTGCCAGGAGTAGCCGAGTTCGCCCTTGAGCGTGTTGCCGGCGAAGCTCAGGAACCGCTCCCAGACCGGATCGTCGAGCCCGAGCTGCACCCTGAGCTGGGCCAGTTGCGCCTCGCTCGTCGGACGGCCCCTGGTCAGCGTCCTGACCGGGTCCGACGGCATCAGCGAGAAGATCACGAAGCCGATCACCAGCGTCACCAGGAAGCTGACGGCGGCGGCGACCAGCTTCCCGCCCAGGTAGGGCAGGAAGTCCGAGCGCTTGATCTTCGCCTTGGCCGGGGCCGGGGTGAGCAGGCTACTCACGGTCACCAGCCGAAGAGCGGCGACGCATCACGATCACACCGCCGATCACGGCCACCACCAGCACGGCCGCGCCGCCCCACAGCAGCACGCCCGAGCCGCCCTGCTCCTGCTCGCCCGCCGCCTGCGCCTTCGCGGCGGGCGGCGCGGCCTTGATGTAGGACCAGAAGGCGGTCTGCGCGGGATGCATGCCCTGGGCGTCGGGCGCGCCGGTGATCAGACCGGAGACGGTGTCGGTGCGGGCCACGTCCAGGGTGTTGGCATAGAAGTGGATCTGGTTGACGCCCGCCTTGTACAGGATGTCCTGCATCTGGCCGACGACCGAGGCCCGCTCGTCCTGGTCGAAGGTGGTCAGCTGCTTGTCGAACAGCTCGTCGTATGCCTTGTCGCAGAAGAAGGAGTCGGTGTTGCCGCCGGTGCCGTCGTCCTTGGGCAGCACGGCGCAGGTCTGGATGCCCAGCAGGTACGTCGGGTCCGGACCGGTCGTCCAGCCGTCCATCAGGATGTCCCAGTCGCCCTTGGCCAGGTCGCTGTTGAGCGCGCTCATGCTCAGCGACTGGATCTTGAGCTTGATGCCGATCGTCTCCAGCCAGCCCTTGAGGTAGGAGGAGATGCCGGCGTCGATGGTGTCGTCGGAGTGGATGCCGAGACGGAAGGTCAGCGGCTTGCCGCTCTTGGGGTCGACCCTGACGCCGTCGGCGCCCTTGGCGTAGCCGGCGTCGTCGAGCAGCTTGCCCGCCTGAGTCAGGTCGAACGGCGTCTCGGCCCCGGCGGCCGGCTTCCACGTCCACTGTGGCCAGGCGGGCGGCAGGTACCCGGCGCCCTGCACACCGAGGCCGTCGAGCACCTTGGCGACCAGCGTCTTCTTGTCGGTGGCCAGGGAGATCGCCTGGCGCAGCACCGGGTCGCCGAGCGCCGGGTGCGCGGTGCCGATCTTCTTGCCGGTACGGGTGCGGGCATTGTGGTTGATCTCGATGCCGGTCCAGCCGTTGCCCACCTCCTGCACGGTGAGCAGGCTCTTGTCGCCGCGCAGCGCCTTGAACTGGGTGGGGTTGACGCCGTTGATGTAGTCGAGCTGGCCGCTGCGCAGGGCCGCGACGGCCGCGTCGGTCGACTTGAACGACTGCTGGATCATGTGGTCGAAGCCCGGGGCGCCCAGCACGAAGTCCTTGTTGGCGTCGAACTTGGCGTACTGCTCGGGCTTGTAGTCGGTCAGCGTCCACGGGCCGTAGCCGACGACCGGGAAGGTGTCGTTCTTGACGTCCTTGAGGTTCTTGGCCTGCGGCTCCCACACGTGCTTGGGCACGATCGGGATGCCGCTGATCGGGATGCTCACATAGATGACATTGGCCTGGGGCGCCTTCGTGGTGATGACGAGCGTGGCGGCGTCGGGGGCGGTGACCGAGGCGAAGTTGCCGACCAGGGAGCCGTTGGCGGTGGCCGCGACCGGGTCCGACATGATCAGGTTGAGGGTCCAGGCGGCGTCGTCTGCGGTGATCGGCTTGCCGTCGCTCCACTTCAGGCCCGAGCGCAGCTTGAAGGTCCAGGTGAGCTTGTCGTCCGACGGCGTCCACGACTCCGCCAGGTACGGCACCGGCTTGCCGCTCTCGTCCAGGGCGTTGAGCGTGGGGTAGATGGAGCCGAAGATGTCCAGGGCGCCGTTGAAGAAGGCGAGGAACGGGTTGAGCGTGTCGACGCCCGAGCCCGACATCTTCACCCTCAGGGTGGTGTTCTGCTGAGGAGCGGCCGTGGCCGACGCGGCGGGGGCGGCGGCGAAGGCGGTGGCGCCGGCCAGCAGCGAACCGCTGAGCGCGCAGGCGGCCAGTGCCAGCCTGCGCCGCGAGTTGCCTGTCCTCATGGATGTCTCCTGGGTCGTCGAGCATGCGTTGCGTGTGAACGAATGCTGACGATCCGAGAGCACGACCCCAAGACCCGTGAATGCTTACGGCCCTGAGCATCGAAAACCATGAGGGTCATCGCCCGCCGATCGCAGGGCCGCTACGTTGAGCTGGGGCTGCGCCGTGCCCAGGCCGCCGGGAGAGCCCGGTCTCAGCCCGCGCGGGCCGCGTTCAGCACGAAGTCGACCACCCGCTCGGTGTATCGGTCCGCCTCCGCCGCCAAGGCCGGCATGTGCTCGTGCGGCGTGGTCAGGATGTGGTGCTCGACGATCCCGGCGACCGCGTTCAGCACCATCGCGGGCGAGGTGCCACGCGGCAGTTCGCCCCGCTCGACGGCCCTGAGGACGACCCGCCTGCCCGCCGCCCGCGTCTGCCCGTCCAGCCGCTCCATCGCCGCGCCGAACAGCTCCGGATACACCTTCGCCTCGACCTGGGCCCGCAGCAGCACCAGCCCGTACGGGCCGAGCGCCCGGCCGAGCAGCCCGCGCGCGATGGCCAGCAGATCGCCGCGCAGCGAGCCGGTGTCGACGTCGAGACCGTCCTCGACCAGCGTGCCGAGCGCCTCGACGATGAGCAGCTCGCGGCTCGGCCAGCGGCGGTACAGCCCGGCCTTGCCGACCCTGGCCAGCCGTGCCACGGCGTCGAGGCTGAAGCCGGCCCAGCCGCTCTGGCCGTACAGGCGCAGGGCCGTGGCGAGGACCCGGGGGCCGAATGTGGGGTCGGCCGGGCGTCCGGGTCCTGCTTTGGTCGACTCTTGCTGCCGCACTCCTGGAGTGTTTCACGGCTTCCCGTGATAATTGGGCTGACATGGACTGGGCTAGCAAGGACGACGCCGTGACCGACGGCCTGGCCGAGGCCTTCCTCGGCCGGCATCGCCGGTACACCAGCCACGAGGTGGCCGACCTGGCCGGAGTGCCGGTATACCGGGCCAGGCGTTACTGGCGCGCGCTCGGATTCGCCAATGTGGCCGACGACGCGCGGGAGTTCACCGAGGACGACGTCGAGGCGCTGCGGACCCTGCTGAAGCTGGTCGCCGACGGCACCTACGACGAGGAGCACCTGGTCCTGCTCACCCGCTCGCTCGGCCGGGCCACCGCCCGCCTGGCCGAGTCGCAGGCCGAACTCGGCGCCGAGACGCTCGACCAGTCGGGCGTGCCGCTGGCCGAACGCTCGGCCGCCTGGCGCAAGCGGGCCGACAAGGTGGTCCCCGACCTGGAGCGCCTGCTCAGCTACACCTGGCGCCGCCACCTGGCCGCAGCCGCGGGCCGCCTGGTCGACCACGAGAGCGGCTCGGCCGTACGGCTGGCGGTGGGGTTCGCCGACCTGGTCGGGTTCACCCGGCTGAGCCGTCAGCTCACCGAGACGGCGCTGGCCGGGCTGGTGGAGAGGTTCGAGAGCCGATCGGCCGACGTCGTCGCCTCGTCGGGCGGTCGGGTGATCAAGACGCTGGGCGACTCGGTGCTGTTCGTGGCCGGTCAGGCGCACCTGGCGGCGGTGATCGGCCTGCGGCTGATCAGGACGCATGCCAAGGAGCCCTCGACGCCGCCGCTGCGGGTGGGGCTGGCCGTCGGCCCGGTGATCGGGCGGATGGGCGACGTGTTCGGCACCACGGTCAACCTGGCCAGCAGGCTGACCGCGCTCGCGCCGCCCGACGGGGTACTGGTCGACCCCGCCATGGCGGCCGACCTGGCGGGGGACCCGACGTTCGAGGTGAAGGCGATGGAGTCGCTCCCGGTGCGCGGGCTCGGCGAGCTCGCGCCCTCGATCATTCGATCTCGTATCTGATCGGCAGGTGCTTGAGCCCGCCGACGAAGGTGGTGCGCACCCACTCCGGCTCGCCGGCCAACTCGACCGAGCGCAGCCTGGTGATCAGCTCGGTGAAGATCGCCTTGGCCTCCATCCGGGCCAGCGCCGCGCCCAGGCAGTAGTGCGCGCCGAACCCGAACGCCAGATGCCGGTTGGGATTGCGCCCGACGTCGAAGGCGAAGGGATCGGCGAAGACCTCCTCGTCGCGATTGGCCGACGGGTAGGCCAGCAGCAGCGACTCCCCCGCCTTGATCGGCACGCCGCGCAGCTCGTAGTCGACGGTCGCGGTGCGCATGAACTCCTTGACCGGCGTCACCCACCTGATCATCTCGTCGACGGCCAGCGGCATCAGGCCGGGATCGGCGCGCAGCCTGGCCAGCTGGTCGGGATGGGTCATCAGCGCGTGCAGCCCGCCCGCGATCGTCGAGCTGGTGGTGTCGTGCCCGGCGGTCGCGATGATCACGTAGTAGGAGGCGGTGTCGAGGTCGTCGAGCCCGGCGTTGGCGATCGTGGAGGCCAGGTCGTCGGTCGGGGCCGCCCGGCGTGAGGCGGTCAGCTCCTGGAAGTAGGCGAAGAAGTCCAGGAGCACGGCGAGCTGCTCGTCGGCCGTGGTGCCGCGCTGGCGTTCGGGGTCGGCGCCGCCGAACAGCTCCTGGGTCAGCCGCAACATCCTCGGGAAGTCGCTCTCCGGCAGGCCGAGCAGCGACAGGATGACGTAGAGCGGGTAGTGCGTGGCGATGTCGGCGGCGAAGTCGCAGCTGCCGCCGTGCTCCAGCATGCGGTCGACATACCTCTTGGCCAGGACGTCGATGCGCTCCTGCATCCGGCGCATCGCGGCGGGCTTGAACCAGTCGGCGCCGATCGCCCTGACCACCTTGTGGTCGGGGTCGTCCATGTGGACCAGCGTGCGCAGGGCGACACCGGAGGCGGCCATCTGCTCCTCGGTCGCCTGCGGCGTCAGCAGCGGCCTGGGGCCGTTGAGGAAGATCTGGTGCTGCCGCTCGACCTCCAGGACGTCGGCATGCCTGGTCACCGCCCAGAACGGACGGTAGCCGGGCCCCTGCACGCGGTGCACCGGGTCCTCGCGGCGCAGCAGTGTGCACGCCTCGTGGAAGCGCTCGTCGTCGGCGTAGGCGGCCGGGTCGATCAGGGTCAGACCCGCTTGGCTGAGGTTCACACAGCTCCCTTGGCTCGGTGCAGGACCTGGATCTCGGTAAAGCCCAGCAGGCCCCACGTGCCGTTCTCCACCCCGACGCCGCTCTGCTTGAGGCCGCCGAAGGGCTGGCTCGGGGAGAGCGCCAGATGGGTGTTCACCCAGGCGGTGCCGCAGTCGAGCCTGGCCGCCACCTCGGCCGCGCGGTCGGCGTCCGTGCCCCAGACCGAGCCCGACAGCCCGAAGTGCGTGCCGTTGGCCCGCGCCACCGCCTCTTCAAGATCACTGTAGGCGATCACCGGCAGCGCCGGGCCGAATTGTTCCTCGTCCACGATCCGGCACCCGTCCGACAGCCCGGCCAGGATCGTCGGGCGGAAGAAGTAGCCAGGCCCCTTCCCGGGCCCGCCCCCGGCCGCGGCCCTCGCCCCGTGCGCCAGGGCGTCGGCGACGAGTTCGCCCACGCGTTCGTACTGCGGCCGGTTGTTGATCGGCCCGAACTGCACGCCCTCGCCCATGCCGTCGCCGACCCTGGCCGCGTCCGCGTGCGCGGCCAGCGCCTCGACCACGTCGTCATGGAGCCGCTCGGGCACGTAGAGGCGTTTGATCGCCGAGCACACCTGCCCGTTGTTCTGGAAGGCTCCGGCGAACACCCTGGCGGCGACGGCGGCCGGGTCGACGTCGTCGAGCAGGATCGCGGGGTCGTTGCCGCCGAGCTCCAGCGTCATGCGCTTGAGGTCGGGCGCGGCCGATGCCGCCACTTTCCTGCCGGTCGCCACCGAGCCGGTGAAGCTGATCTTGCGCGGTGTGGGGTGCGCGGTCATCCAGGCGCCGAGCGCGTCGCCGCCGGTGACCACGTTGAACACACCGGGCGGCAGCACCGCGCGCAACACCTCGCCGACGGCCAGCGTCGACAGCGGGGTGTACGGCGAGGGCTTGAGCACCATCGTGTTGCCCGCCAGCAGGGCGGGGGCGATCTTCCAGGCGGCCAGCACCAGCGGGAAGTTCCACGGCGTGATGGCCGCGACCACGCCCATCGGCCTGCGGATCACCTCGACGAAGGCGCGCGCGTCGTCCTGGACGACCTCCCTGGGCAGTTCGAGGGCGGCGAAGTGCCGCAGCCACATCGCCGCGCCGTACACCTCGTGGGTGGCCTCGCGCAGCGGTTTGCCCTGCTCGGCGGTGAGGACCGGCGCGATCTCGAAGGCCACCGCCTGCAGCGCGTCGGCCGCCGCCCTCAGGGCCTCGCGCCTGGCCTGCTCGTCGGCTCGCCAGGCGGGGAAGGCCGACGCCGCCGCGGCCATCGCCAGGTCGAGCTGCTCGGGGGAGCAGTCGGGCGCCTCGGCGTGCACCCGCCCGGTCGCCGGGTTGATCACATCGAACGTGCGCTTGGTCGCGACAGCCTCGCCGCCGATGGTCATCGTGGGCATGTCCGCCTCCTCGGGGCCTGGTGGGGTCAGGGCAGCAGGACGGGCTTGACGACCTCGCCGCTGAGCGAGTCGGCCTCGGCCCTGTCGATCTCGTGCAGGGGGTAGGTCCTGATCAGCCGGTCGAAGGGGAAGAGCCCGGCGCGCCACAGCCGCACCAGGCGCGGCACGAACACCTGGGGCACCGCGCCGCCCTCCAGGATGCCCGTCACGCTCTTGCCCGACATCAGCGCGTTGCCGTCGAGCACCAGGTCGCCCTGGCCGATCCCGACCAGGCCGCACACGCCGGTCGGCCGCAGCACGGCGACGGCCGAGGCGATGACGGAGGGCACGCCGGTGGTGTCGAAGGAGTACTGCACGCCGTCGCCGGGCACCTTGATCGAGGCGATGTCCTTGGCCGTGTGCGTCGCGCCGAGCTCGCGGGCCAGCTCCAGGCGGTTGTCGTGCAGGTCGATCGCGATGATCGTGCTCGCGCCCGCGACCTTGGCGGCCATCACGGCGGCGAGGCCGACCGCTCCGGCGCCGAACACCGCGATGCTCGACCCCGCCTCCACCTTGAGCGTCAGCAGCACCGCGCCCGCACCGGTCTGCATGCCGCAGCCGAGCGGCCCCATGAGCTCGATCGGCGCGTCCTTGCCGACCACCACGACGTTGCGCACGCCGGTCACCGCGTGCGAGGCGAACGACGACTGCCCGAACCAGCCCGTCAGCACCGGCTCGCCCGTGCCGTCGGTGACGCCGCCCGCACCGGCCAGCAGGTTGCGCGCGAAGAACGTCGCGCAGTAGGCGGGCTGCGCGCCGCGGCAGTTGAGGCACGTGCCGCAGGAGCCGAACGACAGCACCACGTGATCGCCGACGGCGACCTCGCGCACGCCCTCGCCGACCTGCTCGACGACTCCCGCCCCCTCGTGCCCGAGCACGACCGGTTTCCTGACGAGATCGCCCGGCACCCGGCCCATCAGATCGGTGTGGCACATGCCGGCCCCCGCGATCCGCACCAGCACCTCGCCGGGCCCCGGGACCGGGAGGTCGAGCTTCTCGATCGAGTACGGCCGGTCGGCGGCACGGAGAACGGCGGCGTCGATCTGCACGATCACTCCCAAAGGGCCGTAATTCAGACGACGGACGTCCGTTAACGGAACGCTAGACCCGCCTCCAGACGGTGTCAACGGACCCCTTCAGGTGGAGTCACACCTGCGCCCTGGCGGCACGGGCGAGCACCTCGTCGGCCGTCAGCGGGCTACTCGGATGATGGGTCAGGCAGAGCGGCGTGGCGACCTTGACGAACGGCGCGCCCTCGGCCGCCGCGTAGAACCGCCCCGTGCCGAGGCGGGAGACGTCGGCCACGTCGCCGCCCTTGGCCCGGGCCATCTCGCGGGCCGCCGCGATCTGGATGGGGCTGTTGAGCAGGCCGAAGAACTGGGTGGCCGCATTGCCGGGGATGCGGTTGTGCAGGCCCTTCGGCGCCTGGGTGGCGAAGACCAGGCCGAGGCCGTACTTCCTGGCCTGGGAGGCGAGGGCGAGCGTGCTCTGCGTGCAGGCCGTCATCGGGCCGGACGGGGCGAACGTCTGCGCCTCGTCCATCACCAGCAGGGCGCTGAGCGGCCGATCACCGGCCGGATGGCGGCGTACCCAGGCGAACAACGCCATCTGCAGCTGGTTGACGAAGCTCTGGCGCTGCTCGTCGTGCGGCAGGCCGATGAAGTTGATCACCGAGACCCTGGCCCGCCTGCCCGGCGGCGGCGTCAGCAGCACGCCGGGGTCGACCGGCGTGCCCTCGCCGCCGAACAGCGGGTCGGTCACCATCGCGGCCCTCAGGCTCTGCGCCAGGTCGGCGGCGATGCGCTCGGCGCCCTCCAGCTCGCTCACGCCTTCGGGAAGCGCCGCCAGCAGCCCGGCGAGGCCCGAGAGGCCGCCCCTCCCGTGCCTGCCGAAGTAGGCCAGGCTCTCCCTGAGCACCGCCCTGGCCAGCAGGACCTTGTTCGTCCTGCCCTCCAGCTTGGCCCTCGGCGCGATGGAGGCGAGCGCCGACTCGACGGCCTCCTCGTACTCGTCCGGGTCGTCGGCGACGGCGGCGAGGTCGGGCAGCGGCTGGAAGCTCAGCGGCCGGCCGGCCGCGCGTCTCGGCGTCCACACGACGACGTCGGTCTCGCTCAGGTAGCGGGCCGCACGCGCCGCGTCGCCCTGGCCCCAGCCCTGCGGCGGCTCGGGCCAGGGGTCGCCCAGTCTGGCCAGGTCGTTGTTGGGGTCGAGCACGATCGCCGAAACGCCGTGCAGGGCGCACTCCTCGACCAGCCGCCTGATGAGCACGGTCTTGCCCGACCCCGTGCCCGCGAAGATCGCCACATGCTTCCTGAGCGCTTCGAGCGGGATGCGCAACGGCGTGGAGGCGTTCGCGGGAGTGCCGAGCGTCACCTGCGGGCCGGGCGGCTGCTCGGCGGGAACCGTGGAGGCGTTCGCGGGAGTGCCGCGTGTCACGTGCGGGCCCAGCGGCCGCTCGGCGGGAACGGGCGGCGACGGCGACGGCCAGGCGTCGGCGAGCGCCTCGGCCAGGAAGGTGACGCCCGAGGCCGGGCGGCGGGCGCGCAGCCAGGACTGCAGGTGGGGCGGGTTGTCGGCCAGGAGCTCGCACAGGGCGATCAGCGTCCGCAGATCGGCGTCCGGCGTCAGCAGCACGCGCCCGCCCGCCGCCTCGAAGGCCTCGACCGCCTGACGCGTGCGCGCGCCCTGCGACCAGGGCAGGTCACGCAGCACGTACAGCCGTCGCTTGGGCACCTCGGCGTCGAGCCCGGCCGCCACGCACGCCCGGCGCAGGCGGTTGAGCGCGGCGATGGCGTTGGGCGCGCCGATCGCGCGGAAGGCCCAGTGCAGCTCGTCCTCGGTCTCCTCGTCCAGGACGCGGCGCAGCCGTGCGTGCAGCGGCGGCTTCACACTCGGCGGCGGGTCCTGGCTGAACACACGGTCGGCCGCCTCGCCGCGTTCGGCGATCCAGGCGGTGAGCCCGGCCGCGATCAGGGCGGGCATCACGGCGTCCTCGCCCTCGGCGCTGCGCGCCCGTTCGACCTGCGCCGAGGCGAGCAGCCCGGCGAACCTGGCGTCGAGCGCGGCCAGCTCCTGCCCGGCGGCCTCGGCGGGAGGCGGCTGCACGGCGCTGGCGCGCTCGCCTTCGAGGCCTTCGAGCTCGGCGGCGACGTCGTCGACCAGACAGGCCTGCACGTGCGCGTCGATCCTGATCAGCAGCTGCCTCGGCGTGAAGTGCACCGCGTGCTCGAACGCCTCGGGCCGCACCGGCCAGGTCGGGTACGGCGGGACGAACCCCACCTCGGCGAAGCGCGCCCCGAACCTGGTCTCGATCAGCGCCCGGCCCAGCGCCGCGTCCGGGATGGTCTTGAGCTGGGCGGCGTGCGTGAAGCGGTCGCGCACGGTGTCGGTGGCGTGCTGCTCGATCAGCGTCCAGGTGGCGGGCAGGCACGACACCACGGTCAGCGTCCTGCGGGTGACCTCGCGCAACGCCATCAGCCCACCCGCGACCTGCTCGATCAGCAGGACGGCCTTGCGCTCGACGGGCCCGTCGCCCGGCCGTGCGAGCGACGCCTGGGCGACCAGCATGTCGATCTGGTCGATCGCGACGACCGACGGCCCGGTCAGGGCGAGCAGGCGCGACAGGTCCCTGACGATCTCCTGCGGCGAGCGGCGCACACCCCTGATGCCCCACTGCGCGCGCTCGCCCTGCTCCTCCTCCGGCATGGAGGCGAGGAAGGCGTCGGCGACGTCCTGGGCGGCGAGGTCGGACGAGGCGAGCAGGGACAGCGCCCTGGCGGTGTCCTGGCAGTCCTTGCCGACGACGGGATCGTGGCGGCGCAGGCCCTCGACGAACGCGTCCAGGTGCGCCTTCGTCACCGCCGTGCCGCCGAACACCGCACGCCGTTCCAGGCGCGACAGGCCCGCGTGCAGGGCCAGGCGGCGCATCAGCAGCCGCAACTGGCTCTCGCCGTCGGCGCTCTCACGCGAGAGGCCGTCGAGCATGGAGACGACCGTGCTCTCCCAGAAGCTGCGCGCGTCCAGCAGGCCGACCAGGAAGAAGTACCCGCCGCCGCGCTGCACCTCGCGCCTGGCCCAGCCGAGCAGATGCGTCTTGCCCGCGCCGCGCTGGCCCCGCACGACGACCCCGATGGGACTGGCGTCGGCGCTGCGCCTGGCCTGTTCGACGCCGTCGAGCAGGACGCGGGCCGCGTGGCCGTGCAGCCCTTCGACATGGAAGAGCGAAGGGCGCCACACGTCGTCCGGCACCTGCGCCCAGTTGAACTTCAGCGCCGCCAGCGCCTTGCGCTCCTCGCCGGTCACAGCTCGCCGATCGAGAGCAGGTGCTTGGCCTGGTCCCCGATGCTCACCGCCGCCGCCCTGCCTGCCTCGGTGAGGTCCTTCTGGTTGGACTCGGGGACGACGGCGACGCCCGGCAGCAGGCTCATTCGCCTGAGCTCGGCGTCGACGGCACTCCTGTCGGCCGTGCCGAGCAGGGGCCTGAGGTCGGCCAGGCTCACCCAGTCGCCCGGCCGCCCGGCCAGGCTCGCATAGGCGGCGCGCACGGCGGCCTCAAGGCTTTCGGGCGGGCTGTCGGGGGTGAAGACGTCGGCGAGGCTGTTGCCCGTACGCCGGAGGTAGCCGTGCAGTCCGGCGAGCACGGCGCGCAGCGCGCCCGCCGCCGAGCCGCTCGCCCCCGGCAGGCCCTCGCCCAGCTCACGCGCGACCCTGGCCCAGCCAGCATCCGTCAGCACGTGTGTGTAGGAGCGTCCCTGCCTGCGGCTGTCGACCAGTTTCTGCTCGTTGAGGCTCAGCCGTTCCTTCGACACCAGCGTCAGGCCGTAGCGCTCCTTCAGCTCGGGGTTGGAGACCTCCCTGGCCTCGGCCATCAGCACCAGAAGCGCCGACATCTCCGGCAGCGACAGCTTCTTCGCGACCATGTCCTCTCCCTCCCGCCTTCCCAGCCGAACGACGATGCGTGAGCACTCCAGCAGGCGGAAGGCAAGGGGCCGGGAACGTCGGCTGTGCGGGGTGCGTCGTCCACGCGCACCACCCGGCGGGCAGGCCCCGCCGTCCACGACCGCGCCACGTCGCCATCCCTCATGACTTCCCGCCGAGCCGACGTGGCGAAGGCTATCCGGCAGGCCGTCCCCTCGGAGGCGCTTTGCGGGAAACCGCGAACTTTGGTGGGCTTGATCCGGATTCACGGAAGCCTTGGCGCGGTCCCTGATCCGGACCCACGGCCTCGATGCATCCGGACCCACGGCCTCGAAACACCCAGATCCGCGGCCCGCCGAAGCCCCGTGCTCAGTCCAGATGCGCCGGATCCAGCCCCCGAAGCCCCTCGACCAGCCCGGTCCACGCCTCCCGGCGCCTGCCGTACAGCTCGACCGCGCGTTCGTCCACCTCGACGGCGCGCTCGTCCCCGGCGGGCGAGGCGCACAGGGGGGCCGTCGCGTCGGCGAGCACGTCGGCGCGGCCCAGGGCGTACAGGCCGAGTGCGGCGGCGCCCAGCGCCGTGGCCTCCGGCTCGGGCACGGTGTACACGGGACGCCCCATCGCCGCGGCCACGATGCCGAGCCAGACCTTCGACCTGAACGCCCCTCCGGTCACGCGCACCGCCGTCACCGGACCCACCCGCTCCAGGTCGTCGAGCACGACGGCCAGATGCACGGCCACGCCCTCCATGGCCGCCCTGACCAGGTGGCCCCTGCCGTGCGAGTGCCGCATGCCCACGACGGCGCCGCGCAGGGTGGGGTCCCACAGCGGGGCGCGCTCGGGCAGCAGGTGCGGGACCATGACCAGGCCGTCGGCGCCGGGCGGCACCCTGCTCGCCAGCTCCAGCACGTCGATGCGGCCTTCGCCCGCGGCCAGGGAGCCGTCGCCGAACACCGACTCGGCCCACTCCAGCACCGCGCCGCCGTTGCTGATCGCACCGCCCGCCACCCAGGCCGAATCGGTCAGCGCGTAGCAGAACAGACGGCCCTTGGGATCGGCGTACGGCTCGGGCACGACCGAGCGGACCGCGCCGCTCGTGCCCAGCGACAGCCCGGCCACGCCTTCGGCCATCGCGCCCGTGCCCAGATTGCCCAGCGGCCCGTCGCCTGCCCCGACGACCAGGGGCAGGCCGCGCGGCAGCCCTCCCGTGCCCGAAAGGCGCGACACGTCGGTCGTGGCCGCGATCGGCGGCAGCCGCTCGCCCGCCAGTTCCGTGGCCATGGCGCTCCAGTTCCGGGTGCGGACGTCGAGCAGGCCGGTGCCCGAGGCGCTCGACAACTCGGTCACCAGCTCGCCCGTCAGCCGCCACAGCACGTAGTCCTTCAGCCCGGCCCACCAGCGCACCCGCCCGGCGAGCTCCGGCTCGTTCTCGGCGAACCACATGATCTTGACGAGCGGTGCCATGGGGTGCACCGGCGTGCCCGACACCCGCAGGATCTCCTCGGCCTGCCCCTCCTCGCGCAGTCTGGCCGCCTGGGCCGCCGCCCTGCCGTCGGCCCATGTCACCAGCGGGGTGATCGGCCGCATCCGGGCGTCCAGGCCCACCAGGCCGTGCATCGCCGTACTGACCGAGACCGCGGCCACCTCGACGCCCTCGCAGGCCGCCAGGCAATCGGCCAGGGCCCGCAGGGCGGCCGACGCGACCTCTTCGGCGTCCTGGACCTGCCGGCCTGGCTCGGGCTCGGCCAGCCGGTACCTGCGCACGGCCGACCGCCGCCACGACACGCCCACGCCGAACGCGACCGCCTTGACCGACGACGTGCCCACGTCCAGCCCGACGATCGCCTCACGTGGCGTCACCGCTCGCCCCTCCACCCGGCCCCCTCCCGCCGATCCATCCGACCGGCCCCTTGTACCCCCTGAACGGCGAGGATCACCATCGCCGTCCCCGAAAAGGCCACAATGTCAGGATGACCGATACCAGCGCGACGATCACGGTGATGACCGGCGCGGGCATCTCCACCGCGTCGGGCATCCCCGACTATCGGGGTCCCCAGGGCTTGTGGCGCACCGACCCCGACTACCAGAAGCTCGTCTCCGTCGACCACTACATGAGCGACCCGGACGTACGGCGGCGCTCGTGGCGCATGCGCAGCGAGAGCCCGGCCTGGAGCGCCAGGCCGAACGCCGGGCACCTGGCGCTGGTCGACCTGGAGCGCGCGGGCCTGCTGTCGAAGCTGATCACCCAGAATGTCGACGGCCTGCATCAGAAGGCGGGCTCCAGCCCCGAGGCCGTGCTGGAGCTGCACGGCAACATGTTCGGCGTGCGCTGCACGGGTTGCGGAGCACGTACGACCCTGCGCGAGGCCGTCGACCGGATCGAGGCGGGCGAGCCGGACCCGGCGTGCGAGGAGTGCGGCTCGACGCTCAAGACCACGACCGTGATGTTCGGCGAGGCGCTGGACCACGAGACGACGACGCGGGCGGTGCGCGCGGCCAAGACGTGCCGGGTGTTCGTCGCGGTGGGCACCTCCCTTCAGGTGCAGCCCGCCGCCTCGCTCGCCGGGCTGGCCGTGGAGTCCGGCGCACGGCTGATCGTCGTCAACGACGCGCCGACGCCCTACGACGACCATGCCGACGAGGTCCTGCGCGAGCCGATCAGCCAGGCACTGCCCGCCCTCGTACGCCGCCTGCTGGCCTAGGGCCGCCCCGCCGCCGCCGTCACGCCCGGCGGCGGCGCATCACCGGGTCGGCCACGCGCAGCGCCGGGCGCGACAACGTCTGGCCCCAGGCGTCGAACAGAGCGTCCCTGCTGGGGAAACGCCCGAGTTCGGCCAGGACGTACCCCGACAGGTCGCAGGCCGAGCAGCCACCGCCGGTCCAGTCGACGTCGGTCCTGGCGACGGCGTCGAACAGCGTCTCGCCACCGGCGTTGACGAATCCCGCGCCGTCGCGCACGCCGTACACCTCGGGCAGGGCCGGCCAGTCGCCCGCCACGGCGAACTCGGGCCAGCCGAGCACCACACGGTCGGGCACGATCGGCCGCAGGCGGGGGAAGCGCGCGTACCAGAACCGCCCGTCGACCAGCAGTCCCCGCACCCTGGTCGCCACCCCGCAGGCCCGTGCGAGCGCCTCCACCACGGCCATCCGCTGGCTGCACGAGCCTCGTCCCCGGGCGAACGTCACGGACGCCGCCTGCCGCTCGTCCATCCCGTAGACGCCCTCCACCGCCTGCGCCACCAGCCGGTGCGCGGCCAGCACCGTGTCCCTGGCGCCGAGCCCCGCCAGGCGCGCCGCCGCCGAGCCGAGTACGGGAGCTCGCCAGTCCAGGATCGGCGTCGGATCGACACCGCCGGGACTGTCCGCGGGACCGGGTACGGCGGGTCGGCGGCGAGGGGTCAGCAGGCGTGAGGTCATAGGACAATTGTCGCCTTTGACGGGATTCCCCGGCGGCCCGCCGCCGCTTCGGCCGATCAATGTGGACGACGAAGGATATGAATCGTTCCACTCTGCGGTATTAGTTTTCTTCTACCCGGGATGAGAATCTTCCACCGAAACGCTGTAGACGCTCGGCCCACGAGCGATCACGAGTTACGTTCCTGTCACGCAGCCCGCACGGCTCGCGCAGGCGAGGGATGTGTAGCGCCGCACGATCAGGAGACCTCCCTGATCGTGCGGCTACGATCTTCACCGGATCGCGGCCGATCAGGATGATGCACCGGTGACCGGCTCCTACCGCAGCGGGAGTGTGCCAGGTCGCCGCGACCTGGCGCAGCGGGCCTGCGATCTCTCCGGACGCGTCATGTCCGCCCATGTCCGCGATCACCCTAGGGCCGCTGGACCGTGCCACGCGGCCGGTGCTCCCGATCCAGACCGAGACGGCATACCGCCGGACGATCAGGCCCGCAGGGCCGAGGCGATGTGACGACGCAGGCGGCGGTTGCCGATGGCGTCGGTCAGGCGCAGCAGGGCCCCGGCCGCCCGCGGGTCGCCGCTCTCGCCCAGGGCGCTGATGGCGGCGGCGGCCGTGCGGGCGCCCAGCGTGTCGCCCGGCGCCCCGGCGCGGACCGCCAACCGCTCCAGGGCCTCGACCAGGCCTTCGACCGGCAGCAGCGCGGCGGCCCACACGACGCCGCGCGCCACGTCCGTGTTGGCGTCGGAGACGACGATCTCCCGCGTGCGCCCACCGGCCGTGCGCCGCGTCACCAGCTCGAACGCCGCCAGCGCCGCCCGCACGAACCCCCTCGCCCCCTCCCCAGACGACAGCTCCGCACACCGCACCCGCCAGGCCTTGGCCGGTCGCGGCGCCGCCAGATCGGCCAGATGCGCGACCAGCTCCACCAGCCCGGCCTCCGGCGGCGAGCCCAGCCTGGCGCGCACGGCCACGGCCCAGGCGTCGGTCGGCAGCAGGGCGGGCACGACCGGCGAGGCGGCGTCGGTGTGCAGGAGGGCGGGGAAACGGCGTTGCAGCCTTCGCCGCTGCGCCAGGTGCAACTCGCCGACGTCGATCGCCTCCAGCAGCCTGATCGCCGCCTCCCGCACCTGGGCCCGGTCGGCGGGGCTCATGGCCAGCGCCCGGTCGAGCACCACGCCCAGCCAGCCGTCGTCCCAGCTGCCGAGATGGCGTGAGCCCGCCGCCAGCAGCAACGAGGTCATCTCGCGTGCGCTCCAGTCCTGCGACCCGGCCAGGAGCAGCTCCAGCTCGGCATATCTGTAGGAGTGCTCCGAGTCGGGGCGGGCCAGGTGGACGGTGACGGCGCGGCGCTCGGCGCCCCGCAGCTCCGCCAGCCGCCCGGCTGTGATCACTGTGCGCATGGCGCAAGGATGCACGTCGCCACCGACAGAATCGCGATCATCGCGGCCCGCCGTACCCTGAGCCGGTCCCGGGCGAGGTCAGGGGTGGGGTCAGGGGCGATCACCGATGGCCGGGAGTGCCGGGCGCGGCAGGCTGGCGTCATGGATCCCGTCACCGCGCCCGCCGCGCACCCGCCCGCCGCGGCCTGCCTGTCCTTCACGGCGGCGCCCGCCGCACTGCTGGCCGGCTGGCTGTTCATGCGGCCGATCGGCGGCGACGCCGTACCCGGGCTGTGGTGGACCACCGCGCATGCCGTGTGGATCGCGGCCTTCGTCCTGTTCGGAGTGATGGCGGGAAGCATGTGGCGAATGGCGGCTCCCGCGACGCCGGGACGGAGGAACGCCCTGCGCGTCGCCCTGGGGGTGACGGTGCTCGGGGCTGCGGCCAATCTGGCCTGGGCCGCCTTCGAGCTGTTCGCCGGACTCACCCGGCCGGACCCGGACGCGCTGTTCGCCCTGCTCGAAGGCGTGGCCGCCCATCCGGCGGCGGGCGTGACGATGTACGGCGCGGGACCGCTGATGCTCTATGCCGGGCTGATCGCCCTGGCCTGGCTGCTGGCCGCCGACGGCGTCGTGTCGGTGTGGAGCGCCGGGCTGCTGGGGACCGGCGTGCTGGTGCTGGCCGTGGCCTCGGTCAGGGAGGGCGGCGACTCCCCGCTCGTCGCGGTCGGGATCTCGGTGCTCTGGCTCGGCGCCGTGCTGCTCGCGCCCGGCGGAAGGCCGCACCGCGTGCAGCCCGCCTGAGTCCTCCCTGCTCTTTCGCGCATTTCCCGGAAAAAGCGAGAACCTCCCTTTATCGTTCATGTCACTGCGGAGTTGAACCGCCACAGTGGGTCACGAACGCCTGGGAGGGCCTGATGGCCGGGGACGCGAGAGCACCGGGACACCGCAGGCGGCAGGCCCCTGACGCCGTCCCCCGAGGCCACTACTCGGCCATGGCGCACGACAGGAGGTTCCGCCTGCTGCAAAAGCGCTTCCGCCGCCTGGCGGTCGGCATCGTCGGCTCCTTCCTCGGGTGGTACCTGCTCTACATCGCCCTTTCGGCCTTCGCCCGCGACTTCATGGCGCGTCCGGCGATCGGGCACATCAATGTCGCCCTGCTGCTCGGCATCCTGCAGTTCGTCTCCACCTTCGTCCTCGCCTGGCGCTACAGCAGGTACGCCAGGGGCCGCCTCGACCCGCTCGCCGCCCAGCTGCGCGACGAGGCCGAACTGCGCGGCATCGAGCACGACCAGCTGGAACGCGCCATGGCCGAACGCAAGCGGATCGAGAACTGGACCGCGCCGCGCACGGGCGCCCACCGCAGACCGGCCCACCGGCCCGTACTCGACGAGCGGGGAGAGCGCATATGAGCGAGTTGTTCGGCGGCAGGCTGCTGACGTTCGGGCTATTCGTGGTGTTCATCGTCATCACACTCGGCATCACGTTCTGGGCCAGGGCCAACACCAAGAGCGCCGACGACTTCTACGCGGGCGGACGCACGTTCTCCGGCGCGCAGAACGGCCTGGCGCTCGCCGGCGACTACATGTCGGCCGCCTCCTTCCTCGGCATCGCGGGCATCATCGCCCTGTCGGGGTATGACGGTTTCCTGTACTCCGTCGGCTTCCTGGTGGCCTGGCTGCTGACGCTGCTGCTGGTGGAGCTGATGCGCAACGCGGGGCGCTTCACGATGGCCGACGTGCTGTCCTACCGGGTGCGCAGGCAGCCGAGGGTGCGCACGGCCGCGGTGATCTCGACCGTGACGGTGTCGACGTTCTACCTGCTGGCCCAGATGGTGGGCGCGGGCGCGCTGGTCTCGCTGCTGCTGGGCATCAGTCCGGGCGACACGTTCCTCGGCATGTCGAGCGGCACGGCCAAGGTCGTGACGATCGTCGCGGTCGGGGCGATGATGATCTTCTATGTGACGTTCGGCGGGATGAAGGGCACCACCTGGGTGCAGATCATCAAGGCCGTGCTGCTGATGTTCGGCACGACCGTGCTGACCGTGCTGGTGCTCGGCCGCTACGGATTCAACGTCAGCGAGATGCTCGGCGCCGCCGCCGAGGCCAGCGGCCGGTCGTCTGACTTCCTGCGGCCCGGTCTGAAGTACGGCCGCGAGGTCGACGGCGATCCGCTGGCCACACTGATCAACAAGCTCGACTTCATCAGCCTGGCCCTGGCGCTCGTCCTCGGCACGGCCGGGCTGCCGCACATCGTCAGCAGGTTCTTCACCGTGCCCGACGCCCGCGCCGCGCGTACCTCGGTCAACTGGGCGATCGGCCTGGTCGGTGTGTTCTACCTGATGACGCTCGCGCTCGGGTTCGGCGCCACCGCCCTGGTCGGCCAGCGGGCCATCACCGACCAGGACCCGACGGGCAACACCGCGGCGCTGCAGCTGGCCCACGTGCTCGGCGAGTACGTCGGCGGGCCGATCGGCGGCGACCTGCTGCTGGCCTTCATCGGCGCGGTGGCGTTCGCGACGATCCTCGCGGTGGTCTCGGGGCTGGTGATGGCCTCCTCGACGTCGATGGCGCACGACTACTTCGGGCACGTGCTCATGTTCGGCAGGCCGCGCGAGTCGCAGGAGGTGGCGGTCGCCAGGTTCTCCGCGTTCGTGATCGGGCTGCTCGGCATCGTGCTCGCGGTGGTGGCCAGGCATCTCAACGTCGCGTTCCTGGTGGCGCTGGCGTTCGCGATGGCGGCGTCGGCGAACCTTCCGGCGATCGTGTTGTCGCTGTTCTGGAAGAGGTTCAACTCGACCGGCGTGGTGGCGGGGATCTACGGGGGCCTGTTCGGGTCGCTGACGCTGGTGCTGCTCTCGCCGGTGGTGTCGGGGAAGGTCGATCCGGTGACGGGGGCGAGTCTGTCGCTGCTGCCCGCCGGGGTCGACTTCCACGTCTTCCCGATGGAGAACCCCGGGCTGGTGTCGATCCCCTTCGGCTTCCTGTGCGCCTTCCTCGGCACGTTGCTGAGCCGGGAGCAGCCCGACCAGGAGGGCTACGACGAACTCGCCGTCAGGTCCCTGACCGGCACCGGCGCGCACCGCGCCCGCCGCGCCCGGACGAACCCGCCGCACGGCCGCCTGCACTGAGCGCGCTCATCCGACGGCGAGCAGCCCCACCGCGACCGCCGCCGCGCCGAGCCCCGCGACCTGGCTCGGCCGTACCCTCTCCCGCAGCACCCCCCTGGCCAGCAGCACGGTCGCGGCCGGGTACAACGCGGTGACGACGGCGACCACCGCCAGGTCCCCCGACCGTACGGCCAGCAGGAAGGCCAGGTTGGCCAGCGAATCCAGCGCGCCCGCCGCCGCGGCCGTCCCCAGCGACGCGCGCCCGGCGCCGAGCCTCGCGCGCAGCGCGAACGCCACGACGAGCACGAGCACGGAGGAGACCGCTCGCCCCGCGATGAGCGGCGCGAGCCCGCTGCCGCCCGGCGCCTGATGCAGGCAGACGAGCTGTACGGCGATCGCCGTGCCCGCGCCGAACGCCATCAGCAGCGCGGCACGCGAAGGCCTGGCCGCCCCCGCGCCCGGCCCCGCGCTGACCAGCACCACGGCCACCAGCGCCAGCGGCACCCCGACCAGCGCCGCCATCCCGAGCCGCTCCCCCTGCGCGAGCCCGATCCCGACGGGCAGCACGGCCGAGACGAGCGCGGTCACCGGCGACAGCACGCTCATCGGCCCCGCCGCAAGCGTCCGGTACAGCAGCCCGAACGCCACCGCCGAGGCGAGCCCCGCCACGGCTCCCCACCCGAACGCCGCCGCACTCCAGCTCGCCCCCAGCCACGGCAGCAGCACGAGCTCCACCGCCAGACTGGCGGGCGCCGCCACGACGACGACCCGCAGCACATGGGCACGCCGCGCGCCGAGCCCGCCGAGAAAGTCGGCGACACCGTAGGCGAGAGAACTGGCCAAGGCCAGCAGTAGTGCGGTCACATGCGTCCTTCCGTCGAAGCGCGCCAGCCGTGGCACGGCGTAGAATGACCGGACAGTACAGCCAAGTGACCACATTAGCCAAAAGGTTTAACACAATGACCGCATCCGAACAGGCGGCCCTGCACGCGGTGGCCCGCAACGTCAAAGCCGCGCGGACCAGGTCCGGCCTGTCGCTCGAACAGCTCAGCGCCAGGTCAGGCGTCAGCAAGGGCTCCCTCGTCGGCCTGGAGAACGCAGGCGGCAACCCCAACCTGGCCACCCTGGTACGGCTCGCCGACGCCCTCGGCCTGCCGGTCTCCGCCCTGGTCGGCGGCCCCGAGCCACAGGTCGTCCAGATCGTCGGACCGGACGAGGCCGCCGCGGTCTGGCAGGGCGAACACGGCGGCGAGGCCCGGCTGATGCTCACCGTCCCCGGCGCCGCCCCCGTCGAGATGTGGCGCTGGCGCCTCGAACCCGGCGAGAGCTACACCAGCCACCCCCACCCGGCGGGAGTCGTCGAAACCGCCAGCGTGACGACCGGCGCCCTGACCCTGACCGTCGCAGGCTCCACCCACCACGTCCCCGAAGGCGCGACCGCCGTGTACGCGGGCGACGTGCCCCACGGCTACGCGTGCAGCGGGGAGACGCCCTGCGACCTCCTGATGACCGTCCACCTGCCCGCCACGCGAGACCCCGCCACGTGAGACCCCGCCACGTGAGACACAGCCCCAACTACCCCCGCAGCACCCCGTCCAGCACCTCCCCGAACGCCTGCGCGTGCTCCCCGAACCCTCCATGATCGCCAGGGAACACGACAGCAGGCTGCCCCAGCCGCTCGGCCAGGGCGAGGGCCGTCAGATGGGCGAGCTGCCCCTCCGTGGCCTCCCCGATGCCCACGACAACCCGCGGCGCCCCCGTACGCAATGTGGTCAGGTCGGGCACGTAGTGGCTCAGCGCACGGCCGGTGGCCAGGAAGAAGGGCAGGTTGCCCTCGATGCGCGCCGCCGCCGCGGCCATCTCGGGATCGGCGTCGGCATCGCCGTCGCCCTGTGGCGGCCCCTGCGCGTCCAGTGGAATACCGATGACCTCGCCGAACCGCCGCATCGCGGGCCCGACGCCTTCGCGTTCGTGGATGCGGTACACCTCGTCCATCTCGCCCAGCCGCTCCTCCGCGTCGGGCAGCAGCGCCAGGCACGGCGGCTCGTGCGCTACCAGGGTGCGTACGCTGCCGGGATGGCGTGCGGCCAGGTTGAGGCCGATCTGCGCGCCGCCGCTGTTGCCGAGGACGAAGGCGGGTTCGTCGCCGAAGTTCGCCAGGACGAGCGCCGCGTCGTCGCCGTGCACGTCGATGTCCTGCGGCAGCGAGGGGTCGTCGGGAACGCTGCGGGAGTTGCCGCGCGGGTCGTAGGCCACGACGGTGTAGCGGTCGGCCAGGTGCGCGGCCAGCGGCCCGAACACGGCCGCGTCGGTCGGGCCGCCCGGGATCATGAGGAGGACCGGTCCGGATCCGCGCGCCTCACAGTGGATCGCCGAGCCGGGTGCCCGTAGAGTCTCGGTCTTGATGGGATGCGTCATCGTCGTCGCCTCTCCGTCGCGTGGATGCTCGACCGCACAGATGCCCGCATGGCGCCTCACATCACACGAGAGCGGCTGCGATCCGGGTTTCGCTTGACATCACTTCTGACCAAGTAGCCCAAACTCGTTTACCCTTAGGAAACTTTCCTTTAGATTACTGGCAAACCCCCCAGTACAAAGGAGAGCCTTCCATGCGGAAAGCGATCTTGTCGGTGGTGATGGCGCTCGTCGCCCTCGCCGCCACTGTGCTCTTCGCCACTCCGGCGAGCGCCCATGGATACATCTCATCGCCGCCGAGCAGGCAGGCGATGTGCGCACAGGGCCGCGTCTCCAACTGCGGACCCATCATCTACGAACCGCAGAGCGTCGAAGGCCCCAAGGGCCAGCGCAACTGCCACGGTGGGCTCGGCCAGTTCGCCCAGCTCAACGACGACAGCCGCGCCTGGCCCGCCACCTCGGTCGGCACCAGCGCGACCTTCAACTGGATCATCACCGCTCGCCACGCCACCACGACGTGGGAGTACTTCATCGGCGGCACGCGAGTCGCCGTCTTCAACGACGGCGGCAGGCAGCCGGGCTCCACGGTGACCCACAACGTCAACCTGTCCGGCTTCAGCGGCCGTCAGAAGCTGCTGGCCGTCTGGAACATCGCCGACACGCCGATGGCCTTCTACAGCTGCGTCGACCTGGTGATCGGCGGCGGGCCCAACCCGACGCCCACCCCCACGCCGACCCCGACCGTGACCCCCACCCGTACCCCGACCCCGACGCCCACCGCCACCCAGCCGGGCGGTACCTGGGCCGCGGGCACGGCCTACACCACCGGCGCCACCGTGACCTACGGCGGCTCCTCCTACCGCTGCCTGCAGCCGCACACCGCACTCGCAGGCTGGGAGCCGCCGAACGTTCCCGCCCTGTGGCAGCGTCTCTGATCTGAACGTCAAGGCCGGCATCGCGTCCAGCGTGGGCGCGGTGCCGGCCGTACTCCATTGTTGGACCACTAAGGAGACGTGAGCGGACGATGAGACGCTCAGCCGCCGCGCTGGCACTGGGACTGGGCCTGCTGGCCGCCACCCTGACCGCCTGCGGTGACACCATCGAGTACGGCGAGCACCCGGTGCCCGCGAACGCGGGCGGCACGGCCGCGGCCGAACCCGTCGTCAGCGCGGCCGCAGGCCCCTACGACGACGATGACGTGGCCTTCCTGCAGATGATGATCCCCCATCACGAGCAGGGCATCGAGATGGCCGTGATCGCCGAGGCCAGGGCGGCCAAGCCGGAGATCCGCGCGCTCGCAGCCGCGATCAGGATCACCCAGGCCGACGAGATCAAGACGATGGCCAAGTGGCTCGACGCCTGGGACAAGCCCATCGCGGCCAGCACCAAGGTGCACCGCGAGCACGGCGACCTGCACGAGACCAAGTCCGAGGACATCAGCGCCCTGCGCAAGATGGCCGACAAGGACTTCGAGGAGAGGTTCCTCAGCATGCTGGTCGCCCACCAGCACAATGCGGTCGCGATGGCCAGGGACGAGGCCAAGAAGGGCAAGAACAAGGAGGTCCTGGGACTGGCCAAGCGCGTGGACACCTCGCGGAGCGGTCAGATCAGGCAAATGCTTCAGACCCTCGGCGGCACCTCCTGACAGTGCCTCTTCGGGAGGGCTTGGCAAAGTCATCACTTAAAGCGACTATCTAAGTGCTGAACGTGATGACCCCCAGCCCTCCGGAAGAGAGTCGTTCATGCCCACAGGTGAGATACCCGCCCAGGCCCAGCCGTCCGACGGCATCCCCAGGCCCAGCCACGACCTCAGGGTGCCCGCCGACCTGGTGGCCACCGCCGCCCGCGGCCTGACGCCCGGCGGCCCGCGCAAGCGCGTCCTCGTCATCGGCGCCGGCATGGCCGGGCTCGTCGCCGCCTACGAACTCATGCGCCAGGGGCACGACCCCGTCGTGCTGGAGGCCCAGCAGCGGGTCGGCGGGCGCGTCTACACCCTGCGCGGCTTCGCGCCCGGTCTCTACGCCGAGGCCGGAGCCATGCGCATCCCCCGCGTGCACGACCTCACCCTGGCCTACTGCGAGCGGTTCGGGTTGAAGTTGCGGCCGTTCGTGATGGGCAATCCGGACACACTCGCCTATGTCCAGGGCATCAGGACCACGATGCGCGAGCTCAACGGCAATCCGGAGATCATCGACTTCGAACTCGCCGAGCACGAACGCGGGCGCACCTACGAGGACCTGTGGCGGGCGGCCACCCAGGAGATCCACGACCTCTACGCCCTGGAGGGCGAGAACGCGCTGGAGCGCATCTGCGCGGAGTACGACCGCTACTCCATCCGCAGCTTCCTGCGCGAGCGCGGCTTCTCCGACGGCGCCATCGAACTCTACGGCGTGATGAGCTTCAGGGAGGCCAATCTCAACGCGGCCGTCATCGAGCAGTTCCGCGAGATCATCGGCCGGGCCTTCGAGGACATGCAGGAGATCGAGGGCGGCAGCGACCTGCTGCCCACCGCCTTCTACCGCGAGCTGAAGTCGCACATCAGGTTCGGCCACGAGGTCACCGCCATCGAGCAGGACGACGACTCGGTCACCCTGCACGTCAGGACCGGCGCGGGCCGCACCACGATCACCGGCGACTACGCCATCTGCACGATCCCGTTCTCGGTGCTGCGCGACGTCGAGGCCAAACCCGCCTTCTCCCGCAGGAAGCAACGCGCGATCCGGGAGCTCAATTACAACGCCTCCACCAAGATCCTCCTACAGGTACGCGAGGCGTTCTGGCAGCACACCGACGGCATCGTGGGCGGCACGACCGTCACCGACCTGCCGATCCGCCGGATCTGCTACCCCTCGCACCCGGCGCCGGACGAGGGCCGCTCGGTGCTGCTGGCCAGCTACACCTGGGGCCAGGACGCGCTGCGCTGGGGCGCGATGTCGCAGCAGAAACGGGTCGAGCAGGCGCTCGAGGACGTCGCCAAGATCCATCCCCAGATCGGCGAGCACTTCGAGTTCGGCCTCAGCCACGCCTGGTACGACGACCCCTACGCCGCGGGCGCCTTCGCCCTGTTCGAGCCGCACCAGCAGACCACGCTGCACGAGGCCATCATCGCCCCCGAAGGCCGCGTGCACTTCGCCGGCGAGCACTGCTCGCTCTGGCACGCCTGGATCGAGGGCGCGCTGGAGTCGGGCATCAGCGCGGCACGCGCCATCCACGAGTCGCCTTCGGTGGAGCCCTCCCGGACGGCGAGCGCCCGGCACGGCTAAGAGGTGCGGTGCTCGGCGCACGCCCTGAGCCTGGCCGCGGCCTCCGCCAGATCGGCGGCGGCCGCGGCGCACGCCTCGACGTGCGCCCGCACGCTCTCCCGCAGCCAGCCGGGCGCCACGCCGTGCCCGTCCAGCCGCGCCTCGATCGCGAGCAGCCGTTCGGCGCACTCGGCCAGCACCCTGGCGTCGGCCTGCAGCACACCCGCGTGCGCGGCGACCGCGCCCTCCCGTTCGGAGATCGGCACGTCGGCGTCCCTTCCCTTCAGGTCGTCCGCACGGGCACGCCCGCGCCCTTGAGCGTGCGGTGCGCCGTGCTCGACAGGCACAGCAGCGCCCGCGCGCCGTCCAGGCCCAGCTCGCGCAGCCCCGCTGCGACCGGGTCGTCCCCGGGGCCGAGCACCAGCCTGACCCTGGGCGCCACGTGGACCAGCGCCCGCCCCTGCACCTGCACGCACGAGCGCAGGGTGAGCGCCCCCCTGCGCGCGTAGGCGACCAGGTCGCGGTCCTCGGCCGGCAGACCGGGCCCGAGCGGCCCCCGCAGGCTCAGCACCCCTTCGTACGGCTCGCCGACCACCACGTGGGCCGAGCGCCCGGTGAGTTCGACGCCGAGCGCGGCGAGGACCGGCTCACCGCCCCAGATCTCGGGCGTGAGCGCCGCGACCGTGCCGGTGTCGACGACCGAGCCGAGCTGCCACACGCCCGAACGCCTGCGATCGGCCCGCCGCCCCAGGTCGGGCAGCACGCGCAGCCGCTGCGCCCGCCACGGGTCGTGCACGGCCAGGCCGTAGGCCAGCTCCCTGTGCCCGCCGAGGCTGCCGCGCCGGTGGTCGAGCACGGTCAGCACCACCAGCGCACGGCCCGCCACCCTGACCGGCGGGCCCATCCCCGTGCCGTCGAGCAACGCGGCGGCCACCCGCGCGTCGGCGGCGAAGTAGGCGGTCAGCGCCGAGCCCTCCTGACCTCTGACCGGCAGCTCGACCTGCCCCTGCGACGTCGCCACCCGGTAGGTGGGCGTGGTCAGGAACGGGAAGCCCTCGGGCCGCGGCACCCGGTCGAACAGCAGGTACGCCTGCGACCTGAGCACCGCCCCGGTGCCCGGCGTCAGCCGCTCCTCGATGACGGCACGGGCATGCGGCAGGTCGTCGGTGAGGTTGGCGATGTAGCGCTCGATGCCGTGGCAGAGCGGGAACAGATGGGTGGCGTCGGCGTAGTCCACGACATACCAGTCGGGATGCAGGTCGAAGCAGGCTCCCGCGCCCTGCCCGTCCAGGGTCGGGATGATGTCGTGCTGGTTGGTGACGCTGGCCACCCAGGTGCGCGGGTCCGCGGGCTGCTTGAAGTCGACCGGCGAGCCGACGGCCACGGCGTGCGTGACGGTGTAGCGGGCGCAGAACGCGGCGTCCTGCGCCAGGTTCATGATGGCCGCGCCGCCCGCGCTGTGCCCGATGAGGATGAGTTCGGCCCCGTGCGGAAGGCCGTAGTCCTCGATGGCCTTGGCCAGCGCCCGGCTGTAGGGACTGCTGGCGAGCACGGCGCTGCTGAAGGCGCCCAGCAGGTCCTGCGGCGAGTCGTTGTCCGGTTTGCCGGGCCGCATGCCGGGGACCTGGACGACGTGCCGGGTGACGCCGTCGGGGCCGGACACGCTCTGGATGAGCATCCGGCCCGTGGTGCCGATCGCGGCGATGTTGCCCAGGTAGCCGAGCAGGGAGCCGTGCGCGCACACCCGCTCGCTCTCGGCGGGCGTCAGCCGTACCCTTCGGGCGGCTCCCTCACCGGAGTCGAGCGCGGCCACGGCCCTGTTGCTCATGCCGGTGATCGGGTCGGCCGTGGCGAAGCCCTTGCCGGTGGCGATGAGCCAGGCGGCCCTGTCGTTGAGCGGGTTCTCGTCCAGCAGGGCGCGCAGGGCGAGCACCTCGCCGAACACCGGGGCCAGTTCGCTCAGCGTGCGCACCGCGCCCCTGTCCTTGAGCAGGGCGCGCAGGGCCTTGATCGAGGCCAGGTCGCGGTCGGCGGCCACGGCGTCGATCAGCCTGGCCAGCAGGGGGTCGTCGAGGAGTTCGGGGTGGTCGAGCGTGACGGCGCAGATGCGCAGCCGCAGTGACGTCGCCAGGACGAGCACCGCCAGGCTCTCCCCGCCCGCCATGGCGCCGATCTTGGCCGCGAGTGTGCCCGCCCTGCCGCCGGTGATGGCATGGCCGAGCCCCTCGCCGTTGGTGAGCGCGCGCAGCAGGGCCCGCTGGGCGCGCAGTCCCCTGCCGGGCGCCCGGGCGGGCGCGGACAGCACGGCGGGATCGGTGAGCGCGGCCGTGGCACGCGCCGCCACCTCCTGTACGGCCACGCCGATGTCGGCCAGCTCACGCGCGGCGCCACGCAGCACCGTCGCGTCCGTGCTCATCCCGCCCCCCGCGCCGTCAGGCTCACCACGCGGGGCCTCGGATCCTCGGGCACGTTGCGATGCAGGATGTCGGAGAGCGAGCGCGTGGTGGCGATGATCTCCATACCGAGCGGCGAGAACGTCCCGGCGGTGAACACCCGCGAGGCCAGCAGCGGATTGGTCAGCGCCTGCGAGAACGCGTCGATCGCGATGATCTTCGTCAGCAGGGGTGGCAGCATGGCCTGCGGCGAGCCCGGCTCCTCGGCGAACAGCCCGACGTACAGGTCGAGGTCGTCGACGTCGCGATACAGCTCGCGCAGCGCCTCGCTCACCCGCTCGTCGCCCGACACGTGCTCGAAGCGCCGCACCCGGGGAAAGCGGCAGTGCTCCCGATAGGCGTTGTACGGCGCCAGCCGCAGCGTGCGCGAGTCGGCGATGCTGGCCACGTCGACGGGCGTCAGCAGCGGATCGGTGTTGAACAGGCCGATCCGCCCGGCCCGCTGCAGCGACGCCTCCTCGAACAGCCGCCCGATGCCGTGCTCGGCCAGCAGCGCGTCGCCGGTCATCGTCGCGGCCATCGGCAGCTCACCGCCGCCCACGACGAGCCGGGAGGGGATGAGGCTGTGCCAGCGGTAGACGAGGTTGAACTCGGCCGAGGCCCAGTTCTCCCGGTGCCAGGGCGCCCTGGCCAGCAGGGCCGACAGGCGCGAGTCGAGGGTGAAGCGGAAGTGGTAGGGCGTGATGTGGTTGATGTACTCCTCGACGACCAGCTTGATCAGCACCACGATGAGGATGTTGCGCGCGGTCTGGAAGAGCCGCTCGTCGTCCCAGCCGGGGTTGCGCGCGGCCAGCGCACGCGCCACCCTGTTGTGCTCGCGCAGGAACAGCACGGTCATCATGGTGAAGCCGATCTGGATGTTGCCCCGGTCGCTGCCGGTCGCGAACAGCGTGTCGCGCACCCGGTCGCCTATCTCGCCGAACCTGACGACGTTCAGCGCGGCGAACTCGCTGCGGATCCGGCCGCCCGAGCACAGGTAGGGCGGGAACTCGCCGCCGTTGATCGACTGGCTCTTGAGCAGGCCGCCCTCGAACGCGCGCAGCGCCGCCGTGGCGTGCTCGTCGAGGCCGTAGAGCTGGTTCAGGTCGATCTGGTGGTTGGAGGTGTTCTTGCGCGGGTCGCGCGGCACGTGGGTGTCGCCGCGCAGGAAACCGTCGGTGAACCACTGGGCGAAGTAGGCGAACAGCACGGTCGAGCGCGGGCAGGGGATCATCTGGCTTCCCCTGGTGAACAGCTCGGCGGCCTGCTCGGGCGTGGGCCTGCCGTCACCGCTGTGCGGCGCGGGCGGCACGTGGCGGCCGTTGTAGGTGCGGTCGGTCAGCGAGGCCCACGAGGTGTAGTCGGCCATCGTGCTGAACGGCTCGGGCCTGGCGGGCATCTCGCGCACGGCGTGGTCGATGAGCGAGGCGTTGAGCCTGCTGCGCACGGGGGTGATGCGCTGGGCGAGCTGCCACAGCGGCCTGCCGTTCGTCAGGGCCAGGAAGCGCAGGCGGTTGACGGCGCCGTCGGTGGCGATCGAGCGGGCGCCGCTCATCCGCGCTCCCCCTGCTCCCCCGTGCCAAGTCCGAGTACGAACCTGTCGGGGAAGATACCGAGCTCGCGCACGATCTCACCCTCGGGCGCGGGCAGCAGCCGCACGCCGGGACGGCGCAGCAGGCGCCTGACCGTCTCGGCGATGATGGCGCGGGCCGGGTGCACACCCAGGCAGGCGTGGTGGCCGTAGCCGAAGAACAGCTGCAGGTGGGCGGGCCGGTCCAGCCTGAACTCCTCGGGCGCCTCGACCTCGTCGGCGTCGAACATGGCCGAGGCGGGCGCCGCGATGACGAACGTGCCCGGCTCGACGACCGTGCGGCGAGGGGTTCCGGCCGCCAGGACGTACTCGCCCACGCACAGGCGCGGCAGCAGCTTGAAGAACGGGCTGAAGCGCAGCGCCTCCCACACGTAGCGGTCGAACTCCGCCGGGTCGTCGAGCGCGGCGGCGCGCACGGCGCCTTCGGCGACGGCCGGGTCGAGCAGGAGTTGCTCGACGACCTCGGCCATCGCACCCGGGGCGCTCTCCACGAAGCCGAGCGGCAGCCCGGCCATGTTGATCAGCAGCCGCTCGTCGTCGAGGTCGATCTCGGCGGGCAGCGTCGTGCGCACCAGCCGGGAGAAGACGTCCTCGCCGGGCGGGCCCGACGCCACGGCCTCCCGGCGCCGCTGCAGCAGCTCGCGCAGGTAGGCCATCAGCTCGCCGCCCGCGCGTACGGAGGCCTCGCGGATGGCGGGATCGCCGTGGAAGTTGGCGAAGCCGTCGGCGACGATGGCCCTGGTCCAGCGCGACAGCGTGTCGGGGGTCGGGCCCGGCAGGCCGAAGTACTCGGCGCAGACGCCCAGTGCGACCGGCCGGAACAGCCGGGCCGCCGCGTCGATCCTGCCGCTCGGCCAGGCGTGTTCCAGCGCCTCGTCGGCGATGCGGCCGGCCAGCTCGCGCACGCCCGCCACGTCACGCGGGTCGAGCATGACGCGCATGAGGCCCTTCTCCCGCCAGTTCATCGCGGTGGCGTCCCTGCCCAGCATGAACGGGCCGCCGAGCGCCGCGTCCAGGCGCGGGCCGAACGCCTTGACGGTGAATGTCTCGGGCCTGGACAGCACCTCGGTGACGTCGGCGTAGCGGGTCACCACGGTGAAGGCGGGCGTGACGAAGATCGGACGGTGTTCGCGCAGTTCGGCGAAGAAGCCGCGCCAGTCTGTGCGCATCCATTCGCGCACCAGGCCGAACGCCGCCATCGGGTCGGCCGCGAGCAACGCGTCGTAGCGGTCAAGACGGCTGCTCCCTGTGGATTGCTCGACTGCGCTCATGCCCCGGACCCTCCGAACAGAGATCGTCACGTTCGGTCGCCAATCTAGGCAGGTGATCCACCGTGACGAGATGGCTTCGGTGCACACTCTTGTGACTCCATGACGTAACTGATCCGTCACTATCCGGCCACTGCCGCAGTCCGGGGCGACGGCCTTGAATAAGTGGCCGACGGACCCGCCCACGTCGGGAGCGTGCATGACCCCTTCAGCCGAGACCGTGCCGATCGCAGCGGCCAGGCGCACCGCCTATCTGCTCGTGCTCGTCGTGGCGCCGGTGCTCGCGCTGGTGGCCGGGGTCATCGCCCTGTGGGGGCGCGGCATCGGGGCGCGCGACGCGGCGATCGCGGTCGTGATGTATCTGGTCAGCGTCTTCGGCATCGCGATCGGCTACCACCGGCTGTTCACCCACCGGGCGTTCAAGTGCCGCACACCGTTGCGCGTCGCCCTGCTGCTGGCCGGAGGGATGGCGCTGGAGGGCCCGGTCACCCTGTGGACGGCCGAGCACAGACGCCACCACAAGTACGCCGACAAGGAGGGCGACCCGCACTCCCCCTGGCGTTACGGCGACAGCGGCCTGGCCCTGCTGAGGGGCATGGCGCACGCGCACGTCGGCTGGTTCTACACCGCGCGCGCCCGGTCGAGCCGCACGCACTGGGTGCCCGATCTGCTGGCCGACCCGGTCGTGCGGCGCATCGACGTGTGGTATCCGGCGGTCGCCGTGCTCTCCTTCGTTCTTCCGGCCGCCGCGGGCGGGCTGCTGGCGATGTCGTGGAGCGGCGTGTGGAGCGCGCTGTTCTGGGGCGGTCTTGTGCGTTACGCCGTCGTGCACCATGTCACGTGGTCGGTCAACTCCGTCGCCCACACCTTCGGCGAGCGGCCCTTCCGCACCCGCGACCGCTCCTCCAACGTGCGCTGGGTGGCCTTCTTCACGCTGGGCGAAGGCTGGCACAACTGGCACCACGTCGACCCGACCTGCGCCAGGCACGGCGTGCTCAAGGGCCAGTTCGACCCGAGCGCCCGGCTGATCCGCTGGTTCGAGCAGGCGGGCTGGGCCCACGACGTGCGCTGGCCCGACCCGGTCAGGCTGGGCGCCCGCCGCGTGCGGGCCACACATCCGGCGGGCGACACCCTTCCCCCGTGACCGTTCGGGCAAGGGCCGCACCGCCGTACCGAAGACCTGCCACCGGCCGGTGGGCGCTCCCGGTCTCCCGGCGCGGTGGCACGCCGACGACTACGATCACCATGTGGCTTATCCCCCCAGAAGGCGGCAACGCCGGATCCTGCCCTTCGTCGTCGCGGTGGTCATCGCCGCGGGCCTCATCGCCGGACTGCGCTGGTACACCTCGCGCCCGAGCGGCGAGGAGCAGGCCGCGAGCAGGTGCACGGGCGAGGCGATCAGGCTGACCATGGCCTCCTCCCAGGACAAGGTCGGGCTGCTGCGCCAGGCCGTTGCCGGGTTCAACGGGCGTGCGGTGCTCGGCAAGTGCGCCGAGGTCACGGTGGTGGCCGCCAACTCCGGCGAGGTGATGCGCACCCTGGCCAAGGGCTGGGACGAGCAGGCCGACGGACCGCGGCCGGACGTGTGGGCCCCGGCGGGCTCGGCCTGGGTGACGCTGCTACGAAGGCACGCCTCGGGGGCCGACGGCAAGCCGCCCGTGGCCGAAGGGGCGCCCGCGCCGCTGATGACCTCGCCGCTGACCATCGCGATGCCCAAGCCGATGGCCGAGGCGCTCGGCTGGCCGGGCAAGGCGATCGGCTGGGCGGACCTGGCCGAACTGGCCGCCCATCCGAAGGGCTGGGCCGCGTTCGGCCATCCGGAGTGGGGGGCCTTCAAGCTCGGCAAGACCAATCCGAACTTCTCCACCAGCGGGCTCAACGCCACGATCGGCGCCTACTTCGCCGCCACCGGGACGACGTCCGACCTCACCGAGCGCGATGTCGAGGAGCCCAAGGTCAGGGCGTTCGTCAAGAGCGTCGAGGACTCCATCGTGCACTACGGCGACATCACGATGACCTTCCTGGCCAATCTGCAGCGCGCCGACGACCGGGGGGCGGCGATGAAGTACATCTCGGCCGTCACGCTGGAGGAGAACTCCGTCACCGACTACAACAGGGGCAATCCGTCGGGCGACCCCGCCACGCTCGGCAAGCACGCGCCGCCGCGCACGCCGCTGGTGGCGATCTACCCCAAGGAGGGCACCCTGCACTCCGACCATCCGTTCGTCCCGCTGACGTGGATGGAGCAGAGCAAGAAGACGGTCGCCGACCAGCTGCTCGCCTATCTGCGTTCGGCGCCCGCCCAGACGTTGTTCCAGTCGTTCGGCTACCGCACCTTCGACGGCAAGGCCGGGCCGCTGGCCGTACCCGAGAACGGCGTGCCCGAAGGGGCGAAGGTGACGCTGATGAGCATGCCCGCGCCCGGTGTGCTCGACCGGCTGCTGGACAGCTGGGCGAGTCTCCGCAAACCGGCCAACGTGCTGATCGTCGTCGACAAGTCGGGCTCGATGGAGCAGGAGGCGGCGGGCTCGGGCCGTACCCGGCTGGAGCTCGCCAAGCGGGCCGCGATCAATGCGCTGCCGCAGTTCAGGGCCGACGACAAGGTCGGGCTGTGGGCCTTCTCCACCCGCCAGAACGGCGAGCTCGACTACCGCGAGCTGGTGCCGGTCGGCAGCGTCTCCACCGTCGGGCCCGCGCTCGGCAAGCAGATCAACGGCCTGCGGCCGAGCGGCGGCACCGGCCTGTACGACACGGCGCTGGCCGCCATGGAGCACATGCGCTCGCTGCGCGACCCCAAGGCGATCAACGCGGTCGTGTTCCTGACCGACGGCAAGAACGAGAAGGACGGCGGCCTGTCCCTGGACAACCTCCTGGCCCAGGTACGGCCTGCGGGCGAGGGCGACGTGCGGCTGTTCACGATCGGCTACGGCGACGACGCCGACCAGGGCACGCTGCGCCGCATCGCCGAGACCACCGACGGCGCCAACTACGACTCCTCCAGCCCCGACGCCATCGACAAGGTCTTCACCGCGGTCATCTCCAACTTCTGAGCCGCCCGCCCGCGCACGGGGTGACCCGAAGGTGAAACGTCCGTGCGCCAGGCGACGAAAGACGGCCGAGTGCCGCGATCACTGCAACTTCCGCGAAACCCTGTTCGTCGGACAGGTAGCGGGACATCGGGAGGCCGGTTGTATCCACAGACACCACGGCGTCGAAGGCGTAACTACGCGCCCTTCGTCATCGCCGTCATCCTCGCGGGCGCCCTGATCGTGGGTCTGCGCCTGTACTTCGACAGCGGCTCCTCCTCCGGCGCCGCGACGGACGGCAAGACGCCCTCGCTGGCGTGCGGCGACGCCGGTGTGCGCCTGACCGTGCTGTCGTCGGTGGAGAAGGCGGGGCTGCTGCGCGAGATCGCCGCCGCCTACAACGGCAAGAAGGTCGCGGGGAAGTGCGCCGACGTGGTGGTCACCACGAGCGGCGCCGCGCTGCAGGCGTTCGAGCGCGGCTGGGACGAACGCGTGGACGGGCCGAGGCCCGACGTGTGGTCCCCGGCGAGCACGAGCTGGCTGAATCTGATCAGGCAGCGCGGCGAGAGCTCCGACAAGGGCGCGATCGTCGGGCCGGACAACCCGTCGATCGCCAAGACGCCGCTGGTCATCGCCATGCCCAAGCCGATGGCCGAGGCGCTCGGCTGGCCCAGGCGCGAGCTGGGATGGGCCGAGCTGCTGGCCCTGTCCAACGACACGCGCGGGTGGGCCAAGCTCGGCCATCCGGAGTGGGGCAGATTCCGTCTCGGCAAGACCAATCCGAACTTCTCCACCAGTGGGATGAACGCCACCATCGGCACGTACTATGCCGCCACCGGGCTGTCGGGCGACCTGTCGGAGAAGGACGTCGCCGCGCAGCGCACGCGGGAGTTCGTCCAGGGTGTGGAGCGTTCGATCGTGCACTACGGCGACACGACGCTGACGTTCCTGTCCAATCTGCAGCGGGCCGACGACGCCGGGGCCGGGCTGAGCTACATCTCGGCCGTCACCGTCGAGGAGAAGTCGGTCTGGGACTACAACCAGGGCAATCCGACCGGCGATCCCAAGACGCTGGGCAAGCACGCCAAGCCCAAGGTGCCGCTGGTGGCGATCTATCCCAAGGAGGGCACGCTGTTCTCCGACAGCCCGTTCGCGGTGCTGTCGTGGGCGGACGAGGCCAAGAAGGCGGTCGCGGCCGACTTCCTGGCCCATCTGCGGGCGCCCGAGCAGCAGCGGCGTTTCGTCGAGCACGCCTTCAGGAGCGCCGACGCCAAGGCCGGGCCGCTCATCACCGAGGCCAACGGCCTGTTGCCCGCCGAGCCGAAGACGCTGCTCAACCCGCCCGCGCCCAACGTCCTTGACAAGATCCTGCTGAGCTGGGCCGAGCTGCGCAAACCGGCGAACGTCCTGGTGGTGCTCGACACCTCGGGCTCGATGGGCGCCGATGTGCCCGGCACCGGCAAGACCAAGCTCGACCTGGCCAAGCAGGCGGCCGTCAATGCGCTGCCGCAGTTCGGCGGGCACGACAAGGTGGGGCTGTGGCTGTTCTCGCTCAAGCGCGACGGAGCCAAGGACCACAAGGAGCTCGCACCGATGGCCACGATGGGCCCCGAGCAGCGCGCCAGGCTCGCCGACCGCATCAAGGGCCTGATCCCCGAGGGCGGCACCGGCCTGTACGACACGGCGCTGGCCGCCTACCAGGAGGTGCTCGGCTCGCAGAGCGGTGAGGCGATCAACGCGGTCGTCTTCCTCACCGACGGCAAGAACGAGGACAACAACAGCATCTCGCTCGACGACCTGCTGCCCGGCCTGCGCGCCGAGCAGGGCGCGGAGAGCGTGCGGCTGTTCACGATCGCCTATGGCGAGGACGCCGATCTCGGTGTGCTCAGGCAGATCTCGCAGGCCACCAATGCGGCGGCTTACGATTCCCGCAAACCTGGAAGTATCGACCAGGTGTTCACTGCGGTGGTAAGCAACTTCTGATGTCCCGCCTGTCGGAGGAACTGCGCGACCCATGGGGGCTGCTGCTCGGCGTCACCGCCGGGGGCGCCGCGTGGGCCGTCAGCGTGCACCCGGCGGCAGCCGTACTCGTCGGGGTCACGGCCTGGCTGGCGAAGTCGGCGCTGTCGGCGGCGCAGCGGCGGGGCGAGCCGCCGCCGCAGATCACGCCGGGCTCGGCCGAGGAGGGCTGGGTGGTGCGCGCGGGCACGGCGGCCGGGCGGTTCGCCGCGCTCAGCGCCAGGATGGCCGAAGGTCCCGTCACCGAGCGGGTACGCGCGATGAGCCCCCAGCTCACCGACACGATGGCGACACTGGGCCGTCTGGCCGAGCACGCCTCGGTCACCGGGCACGCGCTCGGCCAGCTCGACCCCGCCCTGCTGCGCGACCAGCGCGAACGGCTGCGGCGCCAGCGGGAGGGGGCCAGGCCCGAGGTCGCCGCCGAGCTGGAGCGGTCGCTGGCCCTGCTGGGCGCCCAGCAGGAGGTGCACGAGCGCCTGTCGGGCACGAGGGACAGGCTGCTGGCCAGGCTGGAGTCGGGCACGATCGGGGTGGAGGGGCTGGTGGCCAGGGCGGTGGAGCTGTCGGCGATGGCGGCGACGGGCGCGCTCACCGACACGCGTGTGCTCGACGACCTCGCCGTCGAGCTCGAAGGACTGCGGCTCGGCCTGCACGAGACCGAAGAGATCACTCGCAGAGCGATGGACCCATAGGAGCCCCCCATGCTGAAGGTCGTGCGCCGCGCCTGGCGCTATGTCGTCGCCGCGCTGTCGGGCAGGCTCGACGAGCTCGCCGATCCTCGTGTGCAGATCGAGCAGGCCATCCAGGAGGCCAAGGAGCAGCACCAGCGGCTCACCCAGCAGGCGGGCGTGGTGATCGGCAACGAGCGCGAGCTGGAGCTGAAGTACGCCCGCGCGGTGGAGGAGGCGGAGAAGCTGCAGGCCGGCGCCCGCCAGGCGGTCCTGCTCGCCGAGCGGGCGAGGGCCGGTGGCGATGAGGCGAAGGCGGCCTCCTACGAGGACTCCGCCCGCGCCTTCGCCGGAAGGCTGGTCGCCGCCGAGAGCGCCATGGCCGACATGCAGGCCATGCACCAGCGCGCCCAGCAGGCATCCGGCCAGGCGAGGGCGGCGGTGGAGAACAACGCGCTCGCCCTGCAACGCAAGATCGCCGAGCGGATGCGCCTGCTGTCGCAGCTCGACCAGGCCACGATGCAGGAGCAGCTCAACCGGGCCATGGGCGACCTGTCGGCGCTCGCCCCCCAGGGCGACACGCCGACACTGGACCAGGTCCGCGACAAGATCGAGAAGCGTTACGCCCGTGCCCTGGGCGAGGCCGAACTGAGCTCCAACTCGGTCGAGGCGCGCATGATCGAGGTCGAGCGCGCCGCGATCGACATGGAGGGCGAGGCCCGTCTCGACGCCATCAGGCAGAGCATGCGCAAGCCCGAGGTCGAGTCCTAGCGTGCGGCCGGCACACCCGGCTCGGCCGTGGCCGGTTCGGCGGCGGGCGTCGGCCTGCTGGGCCACCAGAAGCGGTCGCCGAACAGGGTGATCAGCGCGGGCACCAGCACACTGCGCACCAGCAGCGTGTCCAGCAGGACGCCGAAGCCGACGATGACGCCGAGCTGGGTCAGCGTGATGAGCGGCAGCACGCCCAGCACGGCGAAGACGGCGGCCAGCACGATGCCCGCACTGGTGATGACACCGCCGGTGACGGCGAGCGCGGTGACGACACCCGGCCTCGTGCCCTGCCTGGCCGCCTCCTCCCTGGCCCGGTGGCTGAGGAAGATGTTGTAGTCCACCCCCAGCGCGACCAGGAAGAGGAAGCTGAGCAGCGGCACCGCCAGATCCATCGCCGGGAAGCCGAAGAAGTGCTCGAAGGCGAACCACCCGGCGCCGAAACTGGCCGCGAAGCTGGCGATCACGGTCAGCACCAGGGTGATCGCCGCCACGACCGACCGCAGCAGGAGCAGCAGCACGATCAGCACGATGCCGAGCACCATCGGAATGACGACGAGCCGATCACGCGCGGCGGCGTCACGCTCGTCCAGATCGGCCGCCTCGGGCCCGCCCACCAGCGCCTGCCCTCCGGGTACGGCATGCACGGCCTCGCGCAGCCGTTCGACGGCGGCGAAGCTGGCCGGTGTGCCCGGCTCCTGGGTCAGCACGACATTGATCCGGGCCAGATCGGCCGTGCGGTCGGCCATCCGGGCGGTGTCGACGCCTTCGACGCCTTCGGCCGCCTTGAGCACCTGGTCGGCCGCGGGGGCGGCGGCGATCACGGTGACCGGCTGGGCGCTTCCCGCGGGGAAGGCGGCGCTGAGCGTCTCCTGCCCGGCGATGGCCTCGACGCGCTCACGGAACTGCTCGGTCTGCGACAGGCCGCTCTTGACGCCCATCGCACCGAGGCCGAGCAGGGCGAGTACGGCGGTGCCCGCCACCAGCATGACGACCGGCCGTGCGGCCACGACCTCGCCGACCTTGCGCCACAGGCCCGTGCGCGCCGGATCGGCCTGGCCGACCTTGGGGGCGAACGGCCAGAACAGGCCCCTGCCGAACAGCACCATCGCCGCGGGCAGCACGAGCAACGCGTAGCCGACCGCGATGACGATGCCGATCGCGCCCGCCATACCGATGGCCCTGCTGGAGGGGGCCAGGGCGAACAGCAGCGTGCACAGTGCCAGGGCGACCGTGGCCGAACTGGCCAGGATGGCGGGCGCGGCCGAGCGAACGGCGACCGACATGGCCCGGTGCCTGTCGTCGTGCACGCGCAACTGCTCGCGGTAGCGGGCGATGAGCAGCAGGGCGTAGTTCGTGCCCGCGCCGAAGACCAGCACGGAGGTGATGCCGAGCGTGGAGTCGTCGACGGTGAGCCCGGTGACCCGGGTCAGCGCGGCGACGGCCTTGGCCGCGACCTGGTCGGCGACGCCGATGACGGTGAGCGGCACCAGCCACAGCCACGGGCTGCGGTAGGTCAGCAGCAGGAGCAGGGCGACCACGCTCGCGGTGACGGCCAGCAGCGTGATGTCCGCGCCCTTGAACACGGCCGCCAGGTCGACCTGGAACCCGGCGCCGCCGGTCACCTCGGCCTTGGTGCCGGGAGCGAGCCCGGCGCGTGCCTCGGTCCTGATGGACTCGACGGTCTCGGTCAGCTTGGCGTTGCCCAGCGTGCCGGGCAGCGGCACGGTCAGGGTCATCACCTCACCGCCGGGCGAGGTGATCGGCGGCGGCAGCTTCCCGCCGACGGCGAGCGGGGCGAACCGCGCGGCGTCGGCGGCCACGGCGTCCTTGTCGGCCTGGCCGAGCGGGCCGCTCGCACTGTAGACGACGAGGGCGGGCAGCACCTGCCCGCTGGGCAACTGCCGCTGCAGCGAGGCGACCTCGCCCGACTCGGCGCCCTTGGGCAGCGCGTCGGCCGGGTCGGTGCTCACCTCGGCCGAGCCGCCGAAGGCCAGGGCCAGTCCCGACAGCAGGGCGGCGACCACGATCGTGACCCACTTGCCGCCGCTGCTCCACAGCCGGTCCCACCGGCTAGGCTCTGCACGCCACACAGTTAACTCTTTCCATTGTGGAATAATTCGACGGTGGAAAGACTAGGGGTGCATCACCGTCGATGGCAACCCCGCCGGAAGGAGGATCGTGACGGCGCAGACACCGAGCGCGTTCGAGCTGATGATCGCGATGCGCCGGCTCAACGTGGAGAGCGACAGGTTCGTCGAACGCTTCGCCGCCGCCCATCGGCTGCACCGCACCGACCTCAATGCCGTCGTCGTCATCCTCGACGCCTACAACGCCGGGCACCCGCTCACGCCCGGCGAGCTCGGCGCGGCGCTCACGCTCAGCCCGCCCGCGACCACCGCGCTCATCAACCGCCTGGAGCAGGTCGGCCATGTGGAACGGCGGCGCAGCACCTCCGACCGTCGCAAGGTCGAGGTCGTCCTCAACGAGCAGGCCGTACGGCTGGCCGGGCAGTTCTTCGCCCCGCTCGGCCGTCATCTCAGCGCCGCCATCGAGGAGTTCACCGACGAGGAGCGGCAGGTGATCGGCAGGTTCCTGGCCGGTACGACCGAGGCGACGACGCGGGCCAGGCAGGAGTCAGGCGGGGAGATGGTGACGTAGGCGCAGCTCGTCGGGGAAGGGGGCGAAGTAGGTCTGGTCGCGGACATAGGCGGCATGCTCCCCCTTGGCGTTGTGCCGCAGCAGCGTCGCGGGCACGCTGAGCGGCACCCGGCCCGCCTGGTACCCGGCGATGACCTCGGCCAGATCGGCCCGGCGCTCCGGATCGAGGTCGAGCATGCCGAGGCAGTGCTGCAGCACGTTGGTGTTCCTGCCGACCGACGCCTTCCTGGCCAGCGCCGTACGGAAGGCGTGGGCGTAGTCGGCCGCGAGCTCCTCCCTGGGCCGCGCACCCGCCCGTGCCACCACCCGCCCGGCCTCCCGGTAGTGCACGGGGTCGTGGGCGAGGATCTGCATCTTGTGCCTGGAGTGGAAGTCGACCAGGTCACGGGCCCGCCAGCCGCCCGCGAGGAAGGCGCGCAGCCGGGCGTGGGCGAAGACGCGCTCGACGAAGCTCTCCCTGATGAGCGCGTCGTTGAGCCGCCCTTCGTCCTCGACCGGCAGCAGCGGGTAGGCGGCCATGACGGCGGCGGCGAACACCCCTTTGTTGCGCCGGTCGACCGGCTGGCCGCCGGGGGCGTAGACGGGGATGCCGTGGATGCCGCAGCTCGGGCTCTTGGCCTTGAACACATAGCCGTCGACGTCGCCGAGCGCGGCCACACGGGCGCCCGCCAGGTCCGTCATCGTGTCGGTCAGGTCGACCTTGGTGGTGCGGGTGATCAATCTCGGGCCCGCCTGCCCCTGCTCAAGGCGCAGCGTCTCGCGCGGCGCGCCGAGGCCCGCCTCGATCTCGGGGCAGAACGGCGCCCACGTCACGTGCGCGGCCAGCTCCCCCGAAAGGAACCTGTCGCGGCTGTGGCCGCCGTTGAAGCGCACGGGCTCGCCCAGCAGGCAGCTGGAGACCGCCACCACGGGGGTCGGCTGCCCGTTCACGCCGCCTCCGCCAGCAGGGCGGACAGGCGGTGCAGCCCGCGCGAGGTCCTGGCCTTGACGGTGCCGATCGGCACGCGCAGCCGTTCGGCGATCTCGCGCTGGCTCAGGTCGTCGTAGTAGGCCAGCTCGATGGCCTCGCGCTGACCGGCGGGCAGCTCGGCCATCGCCCGGTCGAGCAGGTCGCGGTCGGCCAGCAGGGCCGAGTCGGTGCGCCCGTCGTGGCCAGGCGGGTCGCCGACCGCCTCAAGCGGCACGGTGGGCGGGCGCCTGGCGCGCAGGTGGTCGACCGCGCGCTTGTGCGCGATGGCCAGCACCCAGGCCCGCAGGCTGCGCTCGGGGTCGTAGCGCTCACGTGAGCGCCAGACCTCGGCGAACACGACCTGGGTCACATCGTCGACGTCCTCGGCAGGCACCAGCCTGCGCAGGTAGGAGCGCACCAGTGCGGCGTGCGTGCGGTAGCACTCGGCGAGAGCGTCCATCACCGCTCTCCTCTCAAGAGATAACCTATTCAAAACTTATTCAACCCGAGCCTAGACCATGCGCGCAACCAAGACAGGGGAGATCAGCGCAGGTACGACAGAACGCGGCCGACCGCGTCACGCAACGAGCCCACCGGCCGGGCGCCCTTCGACACGTCCCAGCCCGGCCCGCCGAGCACCAGCCGGGCGGGCGGCCTGAGCGCGGGCAGCGACTCCAGCGGCCCGGGATCGCCGGTCTGGGCCAGCTGCGACCACACGAACACCACCGACGGCCCCAGCCTGCGCATGGCATCACCCAGCGCCGGGTACGGCGTGCGGGCGCCGAGCACCCGCGTCTCCACCCGGTGCTCGGTGGTCAGCACGGCGGCCAGCGCGTAGAGCGGCAGGCTGTGCTGCTCGTCCTCGGCGCAGGCCAGCAGCACGGGCCGCTCGTTGACCGCCCGCGCCGGTCCGGCGGTCAACGGCTGCAGGGCGGCGAGCACGCCGCCGGAGAACAGGTGCTCGACCTCGATCCCGGCGCCCGTCTCCTCCTGGCGGCGGCAGATCGTCTCGAACACCGGCCTGACCAGCCGATCCCACGTCCACTCCACACCGTGCCTGCCCAGCGCCGCCGCCACGCCTTCGGCGACGGTCCAGCTGTCCAGCGCCAGCGCGGCCCTGGCCAGCATCGCGACTGTGGGCACGTGCCCCCCGGCCTCCTGGGCGACGGCGGCCCGCGCGGCCTCGGGCGCGGCCGGTGCGGGCGGTGCGGGCAGGCGCAGGGCCGAGCGGGCGGCGTCGGCAGGGGGCACGCCCGCGTGGATCAGCCGGTTCATCTCCTCCAGGCGCAGCAGATCGGCCGTGTCGTAACGCCGATGCCCGCCCGGACTCCGCCTGCTCGGGCCGATGCCGTACCTGAGGTTCCAGGTGCGCAGGGTGGGGGCGGGCACGCCGAGGCGGCGGGAGACGGCGCCGATGCCGTAGCCCGGCTCGTCGTCGGTGGTGACCACCCCGGCCTCGTCCATTGCACCTTCCGTCCCTGGTCGTCCCTCTCATTGTTTCGGATCGCGGGAGCGGCGGGTTGCAACCACCTCGCCCTGTCGCGCGAATACTCGGGGGTGGACACCGTCATCGTGCTCTTCAACCGGGACCTCAGGGTCCATGACCATCCGGCGCTCGCCGCCGCCTGCGAGCGGGCGCGCCAGGTGGTGCCGCTGTTCGTGCTCGACCCCTCGATCCCCTCGGGCAGGCGCACGCCGTTCCTGCTGGAGTGCCTGGCCGATCTGCGGGCCTCGTTGCGTGAGCTCGGCGGCGACCTGGTGCTGCGGCGCGGTGACACCGTGGCCGAGACGATGCGGGTGGCGGCCGAGACGGGAGCCGGAGCCGTCTACACCAGTGCCGACGTCAGCGCCCTGGCCAGACGCAGGCAGGCGGCGCTCACCGACGGCCCGGTCGAGGTACGGCGCTTCCCCGGTGTCACCGTCGTGCCGCCCGACCTGCTGCGGCCGACCGGCGGCGGCGACCACTACAAGGTGTTCACGCCGTACTGGCGCGCCTGGAGCCAGGCGCCGCGCAGGGCCGTGGCCGAGCCTCCGGCCAAGGTGACGCTGCCGCCCGGCCTCGACGCCGGAGTGATCCCATCGGCCACGCCGTACGGCGCCGTCCGCGGCGGGGAGAGCGCGGCGCGGCGGCGCATGCTGGCCTGGACGCGGATGTGCCTGGACGACTACGCCGACGGCCACGACGACCTGGCGGGCGCGCGCACCTCACGGCTGAGCCCCTACCTGCGCTTCGGCTGCCTTTCACCGCTCGAGCTGGCCGGATGCGGCAACGAGGACTACGTCAGGCAGCTGTGCTGGCGCGACTTCCACCACCAGGTCGCCTTCGCCTTCCCCGACCTGAACACCCGCGACTACCGCAGCCGCCCGATCGAGTGGCGCGACGACGCCGACGCGGTCCAGGCGTGGAAGGCGGGCATGACCGGCGTGCCGATCGTCGACGCCGGGATGCGGCAGCTGGCCGCCGAGGGCTTCATGCACAACAGGGCACGCATGATCACCGCTTCGTACCTGGTCAAGCATCTGCGCATCGACTGGAGGATCGGGGCGGCGCACTTCTTCGACCTGCTGCTCGACGGCGACGTGGCCAACAACTCGGGCAACTGGCAATGGATAGCGGGCACCGGCAACGACACCAGGCCCAACCGTGTGTTCAACCCGCTGCGCCAGGCCAGGCGCTTCGACCCCGAAGGCGAGTACGTCAGGCGTTACGTGCCCGAGCTCGAAGGCATCCCGGCGCCGCTCGTCCACACCCCCTGGGAGGCGCCGATGCTGGCCGCCGGATATCCGGCGCCGCTCACCAGCTTGTAGCGATCCGCTGGGCCTTCGGCGCCGAATGTCCCGTGGGAGGCCCTCCGACGAAGGGAGCACGTATGGCAGGACGCAGGATCGCGGTCATCGGCAGCGGTGTGGCCGGGCTCACCGCCGCGCACGTCCTGGCCCGCCACGACGAGGTCACCCTGTTCGAGGCCGACGACAGGCTCGGCGGGCACGCCCACACCCACGACGTGGGCGACGTCGCGGTCGACAGCGGGTTCATCGTGCACAACCGGCGTACCTACCCCCTGCTGAGCAGGCTGCTGGAGGAGCTCGGCGTGGCGACCCAGGAGTCGGAGATGAGCCTTTCGGTCTCCTGCGGCGGCTGCGGCCTGGAGTACGCGGGCGGCAAGGGCCCGCGCGGCCTGTTCGCCCAGCCGCTGCCGCGCGCACGCTACCTGCGCATGCTGGCGGAGGTGCCGAGGTTCCACCGGGCGGCGCGCAAGGCCCTGGCCGAAGGCGACGAGCGCACGCTGGCGGAGTTCACGGCCGGGTTCTCCCCCTATTTCACCGCGCATTTCATCATCCCGCTGGTGGCCGCCGTCTGGTCGTGCCCGGCCTCGGTCGCCGGGCGGTATCCGGCCCGCTATCTGTTCGTCTTCCTCGACAACCACGGCATGTTGTCGGTCGGCGGGTCGCCGCGCTGGCGCACGGTCGTCGGCGGGTCGCGCACCTATGTCGAGCGGGTGGCCAAGGGGCTGAACGCCGTGCACACCTCCACACCGGTGAGCGGGCTTCGCCGCACAGGGCGTGGGGTGGAGTTCGAGGCGGGAGGGGTCAGGCGGTTCGACGCGGCGGTGGTGGCCACGCATCCCGACCAGGCGCTCCGGCTGCTGGCCACGCCCACGCCGGTCGAGCGGTCGGTGCTCGGCGCCATCGGCTACACGCGCAACGAGGCCGTGCTGCACACCGACGCCTCGGTGCTGCCGCGTGCGCGCGGGGCCGGGGCCTCGTGGAACTACCGGATGGACTCCTGTCAGGACCGCGCCGAACGGGTAGGGGTCAGCTACGACATGACCAGGCTGCAGCACCTGCCCGGCGAGCGGCGCCTGCTGGTCACACTCGGCGGGCAGGTCCCCGAGCGTGAGGTGCTGGCCAGGATGGTCTACGAACACCCGGCCTACACCCCGGACTCGGTCGCGGCCAGGCAGCGGCTGCCCACGCTCGACGACGAGCGCGTCGTGTTCGCCGGGGCCTATCACGGCTGGGGGTTCCACGAGGACGGCTGCCGGTCGGGGGTCAGGGCGGCCGAGCGGCTGGGCCGCCGATGGTGAGCCGCCTGTACGACTGCGTGATCACGCATGCGCGCTCGGCCCCGGTGCGCAACGTCTTCAGCTACGGCTCCTACCTGTGGCTGGTCGACCTCGACGACCTGCCGAGACCGCCGGGCCCGCTGCGCGCCCTCGCCTCCTTCCACGGCATGACCGACCGCGCCGGGATCGACGCCTTCATCGCCGGGCACGGCCTGGCCGCCGATCAGGTGCTGATGCTGGCCCAGGCCAAGGTGTTCGGCTACGTGTTCAACCCGCTGACCGTCTATTGGTGCCTGCGTGACGGCGAGGTGGTCTGCACGGTGGCCGAGGTGCACAACACCTACGGCGCGAGCCACCGCTACCTGCTCATGCCGGGCCAGCGCGAGACGGCCAAGGAGTTCTACGTCTCGCCGTTCAACGAGATCGAGGGGTACTACCGGCTGGACCTGCCGCTGCCCGCCGAACGGCTGGCGCTGAGCGTCACCCTGCACCGGCAGGGCCATCCGCCGTTCGCCGCCGGTGTGCGCGGGCTCGGCAGGCCCGCGAGCACGGCCGCGCTGCTGCGCCTGTTCGCCAGGCATCCGCTGGCGCCGCTCGTGTCCATCCTGCGCATCCACCGACAGGGCGTCGGCCTGTACCTGCGGGGCCTGAAAGTCGTGCCCCGAGCAGCAGCCACCAGAGGAGACGAGCACCGATGACCTCCACCACGCAGCACCATCCGTGGGCGGCCCTGGGCGTGCTGCCCTCGGGGCCGCTGCGTGCCCTCGTCGCACGCGAACTGTTCCGCCACGCCGTGTCCGGCCTGCCCATCAGGGTCGCCTTCCGCGACCGGCCGCCCGCGCCCGGCGAGGGGCCGGTGATGCGCGTGCACCAGCCCGAGGCGTTCTACCGGCGGGTCGGCGCGGGCGGCCTGATCGGCTTCGGCGAGTCGTACATGGCGGGCGACTGGGACGCCGACGACCTGGTCGGCGTGCTGACCGTGTTCGCCTCCCGGCTTGCGGCCCTGGTGCCCGCCCCGCTGCAACGCCTGCGCCGCCTGGCCGTACGCAGGCAGCCCGCCGCCGACCTCGGCACCGAGAGCGGCGCCCGGGCCAATGCGCGGCGGCACTACGACCTGTCCAACGAGCTGTTCGCCGAGTTCCTCGACGAGAGCATGACCTACTCCTCCGCCCTGTTCGACGATCCCGCCGCCGCCACCTGGGACGGGCTGGCCGCGGCGCAGCGCGCCAAGATCGACAGGCTGCTCGACCAGGCCAGGGTCCGGGCGGGCTGCCGGGTGCTGGAGATCGGCACGGGCTGGGGCGAGCTCGCGATCAGGGCGGCGGCGCGCGGGGCCGACGTGGTGAGCGTGACACTGTCGGGCGAGCAGCGGGAGCTGGCGCTGCGCAGGGTGGCCGCGCTCGGGCTGAGCGACAGGGTGGACATCCGGCTGTGCGACTACCGCGAGGTCGGCGGCGCCTACGACGTCGTCGCCAGTGTCGAGATGATCGAGGCGGTCGGCGCCGAGTACTGGCCCGCCTACTTCGACGTGCTGCACAGGCGGCTGGCGCCGGGCGGCCGGATCGTGCTGCAGGCGATCACCATGCCGCACGACCGCATGCTGGCCAGCCGCGACACCCATACCTGGGTGCAGAAGTACATCTTCCCCGGCGGCATGCTGCCCTCCGTGACCGCGATCGAGGACAACCTCGGTCCCCTGACCATCGTCGGCAGGCAGTCCCTGCGCGAGCACTACGCCCAGACGCTCAGGCTGTGGCGCGAGCGCTACCTGCAACGCCTGGATGCCGTGGGCGCGCTCGGCTTCGACGAGACCTTCCACCGGATGTGGACGCTGTACCTGGCCTACTCCGAGGCGGGCTTCCGCTCCGGATACCTCGACGTCTGGCAGTTCACCCTCGAAAGGAAGGCCCTGCGATGAGCGCCACCACCCGATCGGGCGCCCTGACCTCGGCGCTGGGGCCTGTGCTCGACGCCCTGTTCGACGGCGCGCCGCCGCTGCGGCTGCGGACCTGGGACGGCGGCGAGCACGGGCCGGACGGCACGCCCGTCGTGGTGCTGCGCAGCCCGCTGGCCCTGCGTCACCTGCTGTGGAGCCCCGGCGAGCTCGGCCTGGCCAGGGCGTACGTGAGCGGCGCGCTCGACGTCGAGGGCGACATGGCCGAAGGCTTCCGCCTGGTGCGGGGCACGGCGCCGCGTCCCAGGGCCGCCGTCGCCGCCGCGCTGCGCTCGCTGCCCTCGCTGCTCGGCGTGCTCGGGCCGCGTCCCGCGCCGCCCGCCGCCGAGGCCAGGCTGCGGGGCCGTCCGCACACCAGGGGCAGGGCCAGGGCGGCCATCGCCCACCACTACGACCTGTCCAACGACTTCTACCGGCTGCTGCTCGACGACTCCATGGCCTACTCGTGCGCCTACTACGGTCCCGGCGACGACCTGGCCTCGGCCCAGCGCCGCAAGCTCGACCTCGTCTGTACCAAGCTGGGGCTGCGGCCCGGCATGCGGCTGCTCGACGTGGGCTGCGGCTGGGGCTCGCTGCTCCTGCACGCCGCCCGCGAGTACGGCGTCAGCGCCACCGGCGTCACCCTGTCGGCCGAGCAGAAGAGGTTCGTCGAACAGCGTGCGGCCGGGCTCGATGTCACGGTGCGGCTGCAGGACTACCGCGACGTCGCCGACGGGCCCTACGACGCGGTGGCCTCGATCGAGATGGGCGAGCACGTCGGCCGCGCCGCCTACCCGGGCTACGCATCGGCCCTGCACCGGCTGGCCCGGCCGGGCGCGCGTGTGCTGGTCCAGCAGATGTCGAGAGGGCCCGGCCATCCGGGCGGCGGGCCGTTCATCGAGACCTACATCGCACCCGACATGCACATGCGTCCCGTCGGCCGCACCATCGGCCTGCTGGAGGCGCCGGGCCTGAACGCCGAGCACATGGAGGCGATGGGCCCGCACTACGTGCGCACGGTCGAGGACTGGCGTGCCACCTTCGAGTCGCGCCTGGCCGATGCCGTCGCCATGGTGGGCGAGGAGCAGACGCGGGTATGGCGGTTGTACCTGGTCGGCGGCGGACTCGCCTTCGAGCAGGGCCGGATGGACGTGCACCAGATCCTGTTGAGGAGGCCGTGATGGGGCTGCCGATCGTGCTGGCCGCCTGTGCCGCCGCCGTCGCCGTGCTGCTGGCCGCCACGGCCGCCGTCGCGGTGCGGCTCGGCAGGCACTCGGTGATCGACGTGGCGTGGGGGCTCGGCTTCACCCTCGTCGCGCTGGTGTCGTTCCTGCTGACCTCTGGCGATCCCGGCAGGCGGCTGCTGGTGCTGGCGCTGACCGCCGTGTGGGGGGTACGGCTGGCCGTGCACATCGGCAGGCGCAACGCCGGTGAGGGCGAGGACCCGCGATACGAACGCATGCTGGCCAAGGCGCCCGGCTCCCGGCTGGCCTACGCGGTGCGCACGATCTATGTGACGCAGGGCGTGGTCATGCTGTTCGTCTCGCTGCCGGTGGTCGTGGCCATGACGTCGCAGGGGACCGGCGTCGGCGTGGTCGGCTGGGTGGGGGTGGCCGTGTGGGTGGTCGGGTTCGCGTTCGAGGCGATCGGCGATCTGCAGCTGGCCAGGTTCCGCGCCGATCCGGCGAACAAGGGGCGGGTGCTCGACACCGGGCTGTGGCGTTACACCAGGCATCCGAACTACTTCGGCGACGCCGCCGTGTGGTGGGGGCTGTTCCTCGTCGCCGCCGCCCACTGGCCCGGCGTGCTGACCGTGCTGTCGCCGGTCGCGATGACGTACTTCCTGGTGGCCAAGACGGGCAAGCCGCTGCTGGAGAAGCAGCTCAGCCGTACCCGGCCCGGGTATGCCGACTACGTGCGGCGCACCAGCGGGTTCTTCCCGCTGCCGCCCAGGCGGCGGTGAGCGCGCGGGTCAGTCGCCGATGCGTTCCAGGGGGTCGAGGGAGAGCCAGAAGCCGCCGGTGCCCCGCTCGCCCAGGACGGCGTGGGCGCCGGTGGCGTCGTCGTGGGTGCGGATCTCCATCGGGACGACGACCTCACCGGCGGGCTCGTCGTCGACGACCTTGATGACCAGGGTCGCCCTGGCCGCCATCCGCCAGCGGAACTCCAGCGTCTCCTCGCCGAACACCGCCGAGCGGGTGCGCATGCGGCCCTCGCCTCCCGCCTCGAACACCATCTCGTCGCCCGGCAGCACGCCCGCCGTACGCCAGCGGCCGATCGGGCCGCGCTCGAGCACCTCACGCATGTCCATGGGTCCATCGTGGCCGACCCGTGTGCCGGATGCGGCCGTGTCGTGTGGGAGTATGCCGGTGCCATGTCCGGGATCTTGCTCTTGCGTGCGGCACGGGGTGCCGTTTTCGCCGTCGTGTGCGTCGCGCTGGCCGCGTTCGCGCACGTGGCGGGCGGCGGCATGCTGCACGCCCAGGCCGTCGCCGCGGCCCTGGTGGCCGCCATGGGTCCGGCGCTCGCGCTGGCCTGGCGTGAGCGGGCGACGATGCCGATCCTCGTGGTGCTCTCGCTCGGGCAGTACGCCCTGCACCAGTTGTTCGTCCTGATGTGCCCGGCCGCCGCGCCCGGGGCTCCCGCCGTCGCCCCGCACGGCGAGCACGCGGGCGGCGTCGCCGGGCTCGGCATGCTGGTGGCGCACGGCTGGGCGGTGCTGGTGACGGCCTGGTGGCTGGCCAAGGGCGAGCGCGCCCTGTGGTCGCTGGTACGGCTGTTCGTGGCCGGTGGGCTGCGACTGCTGCTGCTGTTCGCCGATCCCCGGGTGCTCGGCGCCGGACCCGTCCCGCGCCCGGCGCCCGCGGCCGATGTGCCGCTGCCCGTCTCGGCGCTGCTGCGCCATGCGGTGTCGCGGCGCGGCCCTCCTCTCGTGATCGTGGCGGACCACTGCCGGATCGGGTGACACGTACGGCGTGCCGCCCGGCTCGGTCGTGGCCGCGTGCCGTTCCCCCGGTCCTTCCACGATCACGGAGTCGTACGACATGTTCTCCCTTTCCCGTCCCCTGGGACTTGCGGCCTGCGCCCTGGTGCTGGCCGCGTGCGCGGGCACAGGCGGCGTCGCGCCCGTCGCGCCCGCCGCCGCGACCGGCGCGGGCTTCCCCGTCCAGGTGCCCGACTGCACCGGCAGGGTCGTCACCTTCGACCGCCCGGCCACGAAGATCGTCACGAGCAACGCCACCGGCCTGGAGATCCTCTTCTGGCTCGGTCAGCAGGACAAGGTCGTCGGCACCGGCTTCCCGCCGGGCAAGGGCGACCTGCCCGAGCAGTTCGAGGCCGCCGCGGCCCAGGTCAAGGCGCTGGGCGGCAGCGCCACCGGTGGCTCCATGACCGGGATCAGCCGCGAGCAGCTGCTCGGCTCGGGCGCCGACACCTATGTCGAGGCGTGGGGCTCGGTCGCCGGAATGGCCGATGTGGCCACGCCCGAGCAGATGGCGCAGGTCGGGATGCGGCCGTTCCTGCTGCGCTCGACCGCCTGCGCGGCCACGATGAACGCCCCGCAGACCGATCTGACGCTCATCCGGCAGGACATCACCCGCCTCGGCGCGATCACCGGGGCCGCCGGCCGTGCCGCCGCGCTCGTCGCCGAGATGGACGCCACGCTGGCCAAGGTGGCGCGCGCCGTGGGGCCGGTGCCCGACTCCGAGCGGCCCAGCGTGTTCTTCTTCGACTACGACGCGGGCACCGACGCGCCGATGACGCCGTGCAACCGCCAGGTGGCCAACGCCGTGTACGCGCTCGCGGGTGCGCGCAACGCCTTCGCCGACTGCGACGGCGACTTCACCAAGGTCGGCTGGGAGGAGGTCGTCGAGCGCGACCCCGACTGGATCCAGCTCGGCGTGCGCAACAGGGGCTCAGCCGCCGCCGACGAGGCCGCTTTCGACGAGGCCGAGCGCTTCCTCACCACGTTCGCCGCGACCCGAGACCTGAAGGCGGTCAGGGCGGGCAGGTTCCTGCGCGTGCGCTCCGAGCCGACCACGACGGGCGGGGTGCGCAACGCGGCCACGGTCGAGCGCCTGGCCGCGCTCCTGCACCCCGGCCGGATGCCGTGAGGCCCGGCACGACGGCGGACGCCGTACGCCTGCGTCCTTCGGCCGTCGTCGCCGCCCTGCTGCTCGCGCTGGTCGCGGCGCTCACGGTGGCGGTGTCGTGGGGCTCGCTCGACATCGCGGCGGGCACCGTGTGGCGCATCGTCGCCTTCCGGCTGACCGGCTTCGGCGACGCCGCCGCGTGGACGCTCAACGAGGACGTCGTCGTCTGGCAGGTACGGCTGCCGCGCGCGCTGCTCGCGGTGGTCGTCGGGGCCGGGCTCGGGATGGTGGGCGCGGTCGTGCAGGCCCTGGTCCGCAATCCGCTGGCCGATCCCTACCTGCTGGGCATCTCGTCGGGCGCCTCGCTCGGCGCGGTGACCGTCATCGTGTTCGGCGGTTCCGGCGTGCTGCTGGGCGTCGGCCTGCCGGGCGCCGCCTTCGCCGGGGCGCTGATGGCCTTCGGGCTGGTGTGGCTGATCGCCCGCAGGGGCGGCGGGTACGCGCCGATGCGGCTGGTGCTCGGCGGCGTCGCCGTCGGGCATCTGCTGTCCGGGCTGACCAGCTATGTCGTCCTGCGGGCCGGGAACGTGCAGCAGACCAAGGGCGTGCTGTTCTGGATGCTGGGCAGCCTCGGCGGCGCCGAGTGGCGGCTGCTGGCGCTGCCCGCCGCCGGTGTCGCACTCGGGCTGCTCGCCCTGCTGGCCAGGTCGAGGGCGCTGAACGCGCTGCTGGTCGGCGACGAGAGCGCGGCCGGACTCGGCATCGACGTGGCCGGGCTGCGGCGTGAGCTGTTCGTAGTGACGAGTGCGCTGACGGCGCTGCTGGTGTCGGTGTCGGGCGCGATCGGCTTCGTCGGGCTGATGGTCCCGCACGTCGTACGCCTGCTGGTCGGCGCCGACCATCGCAGGCTGCTGCCGATCTCGGCGCTGGCCGGTGCGGTGCTGCTGGTCACGGTGGACGTCGTGGCACGCGTCGCACTCGAACCCGAGGAGATCCCGATCGGCATCGTCACCGCGCTGATCGGCGCTCCGCTGTTCCTCTATCTGCTGGACCGGCGATTGGAGCGCTCGTGAGGCTGGCCCTTGAGGAGGTGTCGGTCGAGCTGACCGGCAGGCGCGTGGTCTCCGGCGTCGGGCTGCTGGTCGGGCCGGGCGAGATCGCCGGACTCGTCGGGCCGAACGGCAGCGGCAAGTCCACCCTGCTGCGCACGGTCTACCGGCATCTGCGCCCGGCGGCGGGCCGTGTGGTGCTCGGCGACGAGGACCTGTGGCAGCAGAGCGCGACGGCCACCGCCCGGGTGGTGGCCGCCTTGCCGCAGGAGCGGTCGGCCGACTTCGAGCTGACCGTGCGCGAGGTCGTCGCGATGGGCCGCACGCCGTACAAGCGGGCGTTCGCGCGTGAGGATCGGCGGGACAGGGCGCTGGTGGAGGAGGCGCTCGGGCAGGTGGGGCTGGCCGGGCTGGCCTCGCGTTCGTTCACCGGGCTGTCGGGCGGTGAGCGGCAGCGGGTGCTGCTGGCCCGTGCGCTGGTACAGGAGCCGAAGGTGCTGGTGCTCGACGAGCCGACCAACCACCTCGACGTACGCCACCAGGTGGAGCTGCTGGCGCTGCTGCGCCGTCAGCGGGCGACCACGCTGGCCGCCCTGCACGACCTCAACGCCGCCGCCGCGGTGTGCGACCGGCTGCACGTGCTGTGCGAAGGGCGGATCGTGGCCTCGGGGACGCCGGGCGAGGTGCTGACCACCTCGTTGCTGTGGGAGGTGTTCGGGGTACGGGCGGCCGTGGTGCGCCATCCGCTGACGGGAGGCGTGCTGATCGCCTACGACCACACGGGCGGCGAGGCGGTGCCCTAGCGACGCAGGTAGGCGCCCTGCGGACGGCCGATCGTCTCGCCCTCGCGGAAGGCGACACGGCCGCCGACGACCGTGGCGACCGGCCAGCCCGTCACCCGGACGCCCTCGAACGGGCAGTGGTCCTGGCCCGACAGCAGCAGGTCCGGGGTCACCGTACGGGTCAGGCCGGGGTCGACGACGGTGAGGTCGGCGTCGAAGCCCACGGCCAGGCTGCCCTTACGGCCCCACAGGTTGTAGGCCTTGGCCGGGCTCGCGGAGGCCACCTCCGCGAGCCTGGTCAGCGGCAGGCCGCGCCGCAGGTGTCCTTCGGAGAACAGGACGGGATACAGCAGGGCGGTTCCCCCGAAGCCGGGTCTGGCCGGCCACAGGTCCTCGCCCTTGTGCTCCTCCATGCAGCAGGCGTGGTCGGAGGCGACCCAGTCGATCCTGCCGTCGCGCACGCCCTCCCACAGGGCCTCGTTGTCGGCGCGGGTGCGGATCGGCGGGTTCACCTTCGCGCCGAGCGCCCGCGTGCCGCCCTTGGCGTCGAGGTCGTCGCAGTCCAGGCACAGGTGGTGCAGGGTGGTCTCCCTGCGGCCGGGCACGGCCGATGCGGCGTGCAGGGCCTCGGCGCTCGACAGGTGCAGGAAGTTGACGTGCACGCCGGTGTGCGCGGCGATGGCGGCGGCCTCGGCGATGGCCACCTGCTCGGTCAGCGGCGGCCTGGCCTCGTGGTAGGCGCGCAGGTTCTGCGGCGCGCCCGAACGGCGTACCCGGTCGATGAAGACACGCATCAGCTCCGACTGCTCGCAGTGCAGCGACAGCGAGAGCCGCCGCCCTGGGTGGGCGCGCTGCGTCTCGGCCAGCTTCTCCATGATCAGGAAGAGGTGCCCCAGGTCGTACTCGTCGCCCATCGTGAACGCCTGGGCGTCCCTGCTGTTGGCCGCCAGGTCGAAGCCCTTGTAGAACATGTAGTACTTGAACGAGGTGACGCCGTGCCCGGCCACGAGCCGGGGAATCTCCTCGACCTGCTCGACCGTCATCGGCGCCAGGTGGAACCCGTAGTCGGTCCACGCGTTGCCGCCGACCCGCTCCAGCACCTCGGGGAAGATCGTCTCGTACGGCCCCGTCCGGTCGAGGTAGTGCTGTCCGGTCCTGAAGTAGGACAGCACGCTCGTCGCGCCGCCCACCAGCGACGAGCGCGTCTCCTCGTGCGCGTCGAGCGCCAGATCGCGGTAGATGCCGAGGTGGAAGTGCGCGTCGACCGCGCCGGGCAGCACGATCCGGCCCCTGGCGTCGACGATCTCGGCCGCCTCGGCGACCGGGACGTCCTCGGCGAGGGCGGTGACGCGGCCGTCCCTGACGCCGAGGTCGGCCCTGATCTCGCCGTGGTAGGGCAGGACCAGCAGGCCGCCCTTGACGAGCAGATCGTAGCGAGGCATCGGGGGTTCCTTTCGAAGACCGCGAGTGGGTACAGTCTGAAACAACATTCCGCAAATAGGAACAACATCCTTTGGGTCCGCCGGGTTCGTGGCACAGAAGGGCGCATGGCCGAATGTCCCCCTGGAAAGCCCTGGCCGCCACCCGCATGTACGACCTCGCCCAGCCCATGCGCAAGGGCATGCCGCAGTCGCCCAACCACCCGCCCTACCGGATGGTCGTCGAACGCCGCCACGGTGACCTGGTGCGCGCCGACGGCGGCTCGGCGGCCAACGAGGTCATCCTCACCGGCGGCCATGTCGGCACCCACGTCGACGCGCTCGCCCACGTCTCGCACGAGGGCCTGCTGCACGGCGGCCGTCGCGCCGCCGACCTGACCACGCACGACGGCTTCGGCGACCTCGGCATCGACACCTTCGAGCCGTACGCCGGTCGCTGCGTGCTGCTCGACGTCGCCGCCGTGCACGGGGTGGACGTGCTGCCCGCCGGGTACGAGGTCACCGCCGCCGACCTGGAGGCGGCGGCCGGGCCGCTGGAGGTCGAGCCCGGCGACGCCGTACTGGTCGGGACCGGGTGGTCGCGGCGCTGGAGCGAGCCCGAGGCGTTCGTCGGGGCGCGTGCCGGGGTGCCGGGGCCAGGGCCGGGGGCGGCCAGATGGCTGGCCGAGCGGCGGCCACGGGTGGTGGGCGGCGAGAGCATCGCGTTCGAGCACATCGCGGCCGGGCGCGGGCACGCCACGCTGCCTGTCCATCGCATCCTGCTGGTGGAGGCCGGGATCAACATCGTGGAGACCATGCGCCTCGACGCGCTGCTCGACGCCCGGGCGCGGGAGTTCCTGCTCGTGCTGAACCCGCTGCCGCTGGTCGGCGCGACCGGCGCTCCGGTGCGACCGCTGGCCTTCGTCGCCTCCTGAAAGGGGCCCGCCGTGAGCAGTGCGCCGTATGCCGCCGTGCTGGCCGAGTTCGCCGTCGCGTGCCGTGACGGCGCGCTGCCGGTCGAGGTACGCGCCGACGTGCCCGGACGGGTGCTCGACGTGCTCGGCAACTGCCTGGCCGCGTACGGCGAGCCGGACGCCGACGCCGCGCCCGCCGTGCTGCGCGCCGCCCTGCGGTGGTCGGGCACGCCCGAGTCCGGGGTGATCGGCTCCGGGGCCAGGCTGCCCGCGCCGTCGGCCGCGCTGGTCAACGGCACGCTCGCACACAGCCTCGACTACGACGACACGCATCTGCCGTCCGTGCTGCATCCCAGTGCGCCGGTCGTGCCCGCCGCGCTGGCCGCCGCCGAGGCCACCGGTGCGAGCGGCGCCGTCGTGGTCGCCGCCGTCGCCGCCGGGATCGAGGTGTGCAACCGGCTCGGCATGGCGTCGTACCTGCCGCAGGCGCGCAACTCCCTGTTCTTCGCCAGGGGCCAGCACGCCACGTCCATCTGCGGCACGCTCGGCGCCGCCGTCGCCGCCGGACTGGTCCACGGCCTGGACGCGGCGGGCGTCGCCCATGCGATGGGCATCGCGGCCAGCATGGGTTCGGGCCTCATCGAGGCCAACCGCACCGGCGGCACCGTCAAACGCGTGCACTGCGGCTGGGCCGCGCACAGCGGTGTCAGCGCCGCCGTGCTCGCCGCCGAAGGGGTGAGCGGCCCGCCGACCGTGCTGGAGGGCAGGTTCGGCTTCTTCAGCGCATGGCTGGACGGCCACTACGACGCCGACGCGCTGATGTCCGGCCTGGGCACCCGGTGGGAACTGCTGCGCACGGTGTACAAGCCGTACCCGGCCAACCATTTCACCCATCCGGTCATCGACTGCGCCCTGGCGTTGCGCGCTCGCGGCGTCGAGCCCGGCGACGTCGTCGCGATCGAACTCGGTGTGCCCGCCCCCGTGCTGCCGACGATCGCGGAGCCGTACGAGGAGAAGGTCAGGCCGCGCACCGCCTACCACGCGAAGTTCTCCGGGCCGTACACCGTCGCCGCGGCCCTGCTCGGGGGCGGGGGGCTGGGGCTGGCGCTCGACGACTTCGCGGTGCTCGATCCGGCGGTGCTGGAGCTGGCCGGGCGGGTGCGGTGCGTGGCGGACGAGCGGGCCTCGGAGATCTTTCCCACGGCGTTCGCGGCGGTGGTGCGGGTGCGGGTGCGGGGCGGGGGTGTCGTCGAACACCGGGTGGACTCCTCGCGTGGCGGGCCCGAGCAGCCGTTGACCGGGGACGAGCTGGCGGCGAAGTTCGCGACGAACGCGGGCAGGGGCGGGCTCGACGCGGGGCGGGTGGCGGCGTTGCTGGAGGCTGTGCGGGGGATGGAGGGCGTCGGGGCTGTGGGTGAGGTGATGGCGCTGACCGTCGTGGGGTGAGGTGAGGGGGCGGGGTGAGGAGGTCGTTCTGTCGGGGGTGGGTTCTAGGGTGTGCGGCATGACCGCAGCGGATTCGAGGCCAGGCCATCGCGCACGCACCGTCGTCGAGGAGGTCAGGGACGTCATCGACGACGGCGACGCCGAGGCCCTCCTCGAACGCCTGCTCGTCCTGTCCGAAGGCGAACGGCGCATGGTCGCCGAGCGGCTGCGCGCCCTGATCCCGGTGATCCGCGACCGTGCCGAGGCCGCCAGGCGTCCGCAGTGGGCCGAGCTCGTCCGGCTCGCCGGGGCGGGCACCCTGAGCTCCGCCGCCGCGGTGGCCGCCTGGGTCACCCGGCGCGACCTGCTGACCTGGGGGCGGGCCGAGGGCGGGTCGGCGTACGGCGATCCCGGGACGGTGCTGCGCGTGCTCGCCCCGCGCTCCCCCGCCTGGCGTGCCGACCTCGCCGCCCGGCTGGCCGCCAAGGTGCGCGGCGCCCGCGACCCCGGCGCGCCGCTGGCGCTGGCGCTGCTGCGTGACACCGGCATCGACCCGCCCGCCAACGACGCGCTCGTGCTGGCCTGGCTGAGCGCCGGGCCGGTCGAGGGCGATCGGCTGGCCGGGGTGCTGTCGCCGAGGGTCTTCGAGGCCGAAGGCGCCGGGCGGGTGCTGACCGGCGAGTGGACGGCCGTGATCGTGGCGCACGGCACCCGGCAGGCGTTGCTCGACGCGTGCGTCGGACGTTTCCTGCGCGGGGGAAGCGCCCAGCATCTTCGCTTCTTCGTACGGTTGCACGATTCGCTCGCGCCGAGCGTCGCCGAGTCCGGGGCACGGCGGGACGACTACGTCCGGCTGCTGGGGGCATCGGCCGGGCCCGTCGCCGCGCTCGCGCTTCGGGAGCTGCGGCGCCTGGACGGGGATATCGACCTCGCGCAAGCGCTGGAGGCACTGCTGTTCCGGGCCGAGGCCACCCTGGTACGCGCCGGGCTGGGCTGGCTCGACCAGGTGTTACGCCGCAGCCCCGACCGGGCCGACGAGCTGGCCCCCGCCTTGGCATCGGCGTTCCAGCATGCGTCCGGCCAGGTGCTGGAGCGTGCCGTACAGGTGACGCGCCGCCACGCCCGGCTGTTCGGGCCCGATGGCGTCGCGCGTGTCCGCGAGGGCGCCGCGAACCTGCCCGCCGATCTCGGGGAGTCGCTCGCCGAGGTGCTCGGGGAGCGGGCGGATGCCGCCGAGCAGCCGCCTGCCCCCTCGACGCTTCCCGAGGTGACGCGGCCCGGGCGGCTTCCTGCCGTTCCGGAGACGGTCGAGGAGCTCGTACGTCTCGGCGAGAGCCTGGGCAGTGTGGTGTGGCACGAGCTCTGGCTGGGCGGGCTGGTACGCGTGGCCGCTCACGATCACGGCGACAGGCAGGCGTTGCGCCCGATGCTGGTGACGGAGACGCGCGAGGTGGGCAGGCGGCCGGCGCACTGGCGTGACGCGGTCATACGGGAGCTGACCGAGGACGCCCCCTTGGCGCGGCCGGAGCCGGAGGTGTCAGCCGCCGGGCGGCCGGGGAGGCCGCACTCCCCCGCCGTCATGGTGCTGCCGGAGCGCGACGACGTTCCGGCGCCGGAGATGTTCCAGTTGCGGCGCTGGGCCGAGGTGCTGGAGGCGGTCAGGAGCGGGACGGCGCCGCCGCTCCTGCTGGCCACGCCGACCTCGACGACCGGCGCGCTCGACCCGGACGTGCTGGTCGACCGGCTGGCCGCCTGCGAACGCGAGCACGCCGCCGTACTCCCCGCCGACCTGCAGCAGGCCCTGCTCCGGCTGCCGCGCGGGCCGCATCCCGAGGCCGCCGCCGGGGCCGCCCGCCTGACGTCCGACGCCTCCCGCACGGTCGCGCGCTGGCTGGCGGGGCCGGGTCTCGCCGATCCCGAGACGGCTGTCCGCTGGGTCTACGACGAGGACGGCACCCGCCACCACCTGGACGAACGCCTTCCCTCCTCCGCTCCCCTGAACCTGCGCCCGCTGCCGTACCTTCGTGCGTCAGCGACCGGGCACGACCTCATCGACGAGCTGCTCGCCGAGCCCTCGCCCGAACGGCGCACGGTGTACGGCCCCGCGATGACGTGGTGGCCCGCGATTCTGCCCTCGCACCGCGAGGTCGTCGCCGTGCACGCGCTGCCGTACTTTCCGCATGTGTACGACTATGCGGACGTCACCCTCCCCCGGCTGAAGGCGCTGGCCGCCGCCGACGGGCCGTGCGGTCCGGCCGTGGCGCTGCTGCTGGCGGACGCGCTGGCCCGCAGGTACTCCTCCGACAGTGTGTCGGTCCTGCTCACGCTGGCGGCCCGGGGCCAGGTGCCCGCCGCCGAACTCGGCCGCCAGCTCGCCGTCCTCCTGCGCTGGTCGTGGGCGAGCCAGCCGCACGTGGTCGACGCCTTGCGTGACGCGGCCGTGCGCGGGGCGCATCGCGAGGTCTGGCAGGTCCTGCTGACCTTGCTTCCCGCCCTGCTGCCCGAACCCGGGCAACGGCCTCGGGCGGGCCTGGCCAAGGTCGTACGGCTGGCGGTGGAGGTCGCGGGGTGGGCCGACGCGCGCGACACCGTGGCCGGTGTGGAGGCGCTGGCCGCCGCGCCGAAGGGCCGGGCCAGCGATCTGGGCCGGGAGTGCCGCCGGTTGACGGACCTCACGTCTCGCTGACCGGCTTGCCCTCGGGATGCAACACGCCAGCTCAGCGGCTGTCTGCGGCTCGGGAATTGTCGGTGGCGATTGGCATGATGGAGGTATGAACGACGCACCCCCTGTGACTCTGATCGCCGACTCCGCCGCCTATGCCGAGTCGGTTCAGCTCGCGGTCGACGCCGCCGCCGCCTACTATGCCGACGGCACCTCCTCCCTTGACGACGACGCCTACGACAGGCTGGTGCGCGGGATCGAGGCCTATGAGCAGGCGCATCCCGACGAGGTTCTGCCCGGTTCGCCGACCGGCAAGGTGGCGGGCGGCGCGGTGGTGGGCGACGTGCCGCACACCGTGCCGATGCTGAGCCTGGACAATGTGTTCGGACCGGACAAGCTGGTGGAGTGGGCGGCGTCGCTGGAGCGCCGGCTCGGCCGTCCTGTGACCACGTGGAGTGTGGAGCCCAAGCTCGACGGCCTGGCGATCTCGGCGCGTTATCGGCGTGGTCGTCTGGTCCAGCTCGTCACCCGTGGCGACGGCACGGCCGGTGAGGACGTCTCGCATGCGATCGGCACCGTCGTCGGGCTGCCCGAGCAGCTGGCCGAGCCGGTCACGGTGGAGTTGCGCGGCGAGGTGATGATGACGGCCGAGCAGTTCGAGCAGGCGTGTGCCAAGCGCACGGCGCATGACGGCACGACGTTCGCCAATCCGCGCAGCGCCGCCGCGGGCACGTTGCGCGCCCAGGACCGGCCTTATGTGTGCGAGCTGACGTTCTTCTCCTACGGGGCGCTCCCCCTGCCCGACGACACCTCCGACCTCGCCGTGCGGCTCCGCGAGCTCCCGCACAGCGAGGTGATGGCGTGGATCGCGGGCCAGGGCGTGCAGACCACGTCGGTCACGCCGGTGCCCGGCGTCGTGGTCTCGACGGTGGCCGAGATCCAGGAGCGCGTCGACCGGATCGCGGCCCTGCGCGCGGAGCTGGCGTTCGGCATCGACGGCATTGTGATCAAGTGCGATCTGGCCGCCGACCAGGCGCAGGCCGGGTTCAGCTCGCGGGCCCCGCGCTGGGCGATCGCCTACAAGCTGCCCGCGACCGAGAAGATCACCAAGCTGCTGGCCGTCGAGTGGAACACCGGCCGCACCGGCGTCATCGCCCCTCGCGCCGTGCTGGAGCCGGTCGAGCTCGACGGCAGTGTCGTCACCTATGCCACCCTGCACAACGTCGCCGACATCACCCGTCGCGGCCTGCTGCTGGGCGACAGTGTGGTGGTCTACAAGGCGGGCGACGTCATTCCCCGCGTCGAGGCCCCCGTCGTGCATCTGCGCACCGGCTCCGAGCAGCCGATCGCCATTCCCGAGGTGTGCCCATCGTGCGGCGACGCCATCGACACCTCCCAGGAGCGCTGGCGTTGCGTCCGAGGTCGCGGCTGCCGGGCCATCGCCTCCATCGGCTACGCCGCGAGTCGCGACCAGCTCGACATCGCCGGGCTGGCCGACAACCGGATCCAGCAGATGCTCGACGCCGGGTTCATCGTCGATTTCGCCGATCTGTTCTCCCTCACGCGTGAGCAGATCCTCAGCCTCGACCGCATGGGCGAGACCTCGACCGACAACCTGCTGGCCGCCTTCGAGCAGGCCAAGCGCCAGCCGCTCAGCCGCGTCTTCTGCGCACTCGGGGTCCGGGGCACCGGCCGGTCGATGAGCCGCCGCCTCGCCCGCCATTTCGGCACCATGGAGGCCATCCGCGGGGCCGGCCTCGAAGCCGTGCAGCTGGTGGAGGGCATCGGCCCGGAGAAGGCTCCCGTCATCATCGCCGAGCTGGAGGAGCTGTCCGACCTCATCGACAAGCTCATCGCCGCCGGGGTCAACATGACCGAGCCCGGTGTCACGCCCTGGACTCCCGAGTCGGCGGCCTCGGCTTCCGAGCCTGATTCGTCGCTTCCTCTGTCTGGTATGTCGGTGGTGGTCACCGGTTCCATGACCGGTCCGCTGGCTGCTCTGTCGCGTAACGAGATGAATGAGTTGATCGAGCGCGCGGGGGGCAAGGCTTCTTCCAGTGTGTCGGGGAAGACCTCGCTGGTGGTGGCCGGTGAGAAGGCCGGGAGCAAGGCGGCCAAGGCGGAGGCGTTGGGGGTGCGTATCGCTACGGCGGAGGAGTTCGCGGAGCTGGTGGGGGAGTTCGTGCTTTGAGGGGGGTGGAGCGCTGAGCGGGGTGGAGCGCTGGGCGCTGGGGCTGGGGGCGGTCATTCGGGGATGACCTTTGATCTCCGTTTCGGGGAAAATGTCCACGACGTCCGACCTGGATTCCTCGCCCAGCAGGTCCTTGCTGCACTCGCGGTCTCGCCGCACCGGCCGCATCTGGGGTTCCTGGCGGTAGCTCATGACCACGCAGACGCGGAAGCCGCCCGAGCTTGATCCGAGGTAACCGCCGGGGCCGTTGATCGCCTTTCCAGACATGGAAGCCGCCCGGGCTTGATCCGAGGTAACCGCCGGAGCCTTTGATCGCCTCTCCGATCGCACAGGAGAAGCTGGTCTCGTCGTCGAGACGTGCTCCTTCCAGGCTGTGTTCCATCTCGTCGTCGACGAAGCGGAACAGCGGGACATTGTTGGGCGGTGGCGGATTTTTGGGCATATTTCCGCTTCTGTCGGGTGGCCGACTCTCAACAGGGCCTTGCCTGCTCGGCTCCCCCTTCGCCCCTCCCTTCCCCTCCTCCCTTTTCTCCCCCTCCCCTCTTTTCTCCCCCTTCCCCTTCCCCGAACAGCAGGTCCAGTTGGGCGTCCAACGCCGCCAGGGCTTCCTCCGGCGTGTAGTGATCGCCGACCACCTGGATGGCCAATCCCTCGATGAGGGCCGTCAGGGCCGTGGCCGCTGCCGGGGACGGCTTGCCTGCGGCCTCCAACTGTCCGGCGATGAACGTACGCATCTGCGTGGTGTTGTCGCGTAGGTCGGCGGCGATGGCCGGGCGTACTGCGGCGTATGCGTAGAACGCGAGGGCGACGTGGGCGTCGTGGAGGCGGGGCTCGTCCAGCGGGAGGAGTTGGACGAGGAGGCTGCGGACGAGGGCCTTGGGGGGTTGGGCGGGGTCCAGGTCGGACTGGAGGCGGGCTGCGACGTTGTCTCGGACCACGTCCATGGCGAACGTCATCATTTCGTCCTTTGTCCGGAAGTAGTGCTGGAGCATGCCGGTGGACACGCCGGCCTCGTCGGCCACGTGACGAAGGCTCACCGCCTCAAGGCCACGGGTGGCGGCCACACGGGTCAGGGCGTCGGCGATCTGCTTGCGGCGGGCGTGGTTGTCGACCTTCTTCGGCACCGGCTCATCTTTTCACATTGCAGTCGTATTGCCATAGACCGCCACGCTTTGTTACGTTGCAGTCGTATTGCCAATCGCCTTCCGGAGGTTCGCACATGTCTGCGATCAGAACTCTGCCGCTCGACCGGCCGCACCCGTTGCGCCCGCCGCCCGCGTACGCGCAGTTGCGGGAGAGCGAGCCCGTCACCAGGGTGATCACGCCTGAAGGACAGGAGGGGTGGCTCGTCACGTCGTACGACGCCGTGGTGACCGTACTGACCGATGCGCGGTTCGGGGTCAGCCCGCCGGGAGGGTACCCGGGCAACGACACGCTGTTCCAGGACGGCGAAGGGCATGCGCGGCTACGGCGTCTGGTGTCGAAGAGCTTCACACCCAGGCGGATCGCCGAGATGGCGCCCCGGATCGAGGAGCTGGCGACCCGGCTGGTGCGATCCATGGTCGAGGCCGGGCAGCCCGCCGACCTCGTCGCCGATCTGGCCATCCCGATGTCGATCGGCGTACTGGGCGAGCTGATCGGCGTACCGGCCGCGGAGCGCGAGTCGCTCAGGGAGTGGGCCGAGAGCGCCCTGCTGGTCGTCGGCACGCCGGACTTCGACGCGATGACGAAGGCCATGCAGTCGCTGCGCGACTACGCCGTGCAGCTGGTCGAGGCCAAGCGCGAGCAGCCGGGCGACGACCTGCTCAGCTCGTTGATCGAGGTACGGGACGCCGACGACGGACGGCTGAGCGACGCCGAACTGGCCGCGATGGCCATGGTCCTGGTCGAGGCCGGGTACCTGAGCGCCCGCAACGCCATCTCGGTCGCCGCCGCCCAAATGATCACCGAGGGGCCCGTCGACGGTGTCGAGGAGGCGATCAGACGGGTGTCCGGCTTGATCGGGGAGGTCATGCCTCGCTGGGTGAACGCCGAGGTGGAGCTGGAGGGGGTACGGCTGGCGGTCGGGGACATGGTGCTGGCTCGGGTCGAGGCGGCCAATCATGATCCGCGCCGGTTTGGGGTGGGCGGTGGCGGTGTTCAGATGGATGCTGACGCTGACGCCGAGGTCGGGGCCCCCGGAGGGGCGGCAGGAGTTGGTGGAGGCGTGAGCGGCGTGAGTTCGTCCGTCGAACGGCAGGGCGGGGAGGTGGGCTTGGATCGGCATATCGCGTTCGGTCGGGGGGCTCATCACTGTTTGGGCGCGGCGCTGGCTCGGCTGGAGGTGGCGGCCGCGCTTCAGGCGCTTGCCGAGCATGCGCCTGCGCTGCGGCTGGCCGTACCGGTGGGGGAGATTGCGTGGGTACGGGGTTATGCCGATGTCGGGCCTGCCCGTCTGCCGGTCACCTGGTAGGGCGGTCGTCCGGTCGCCAACACTGAAGGCGGCGGGAGGAAGGGTGGGTATGCTTCCTGCCCTGGCGGTTGGCGGCTCGGCGAGTCAGTCTTTGGATGCGCCGCCGCGCCTCCCCTTTTCGCGGAGGAAACGCAGGACACGTGCCCAAGCGTCGGCGCACGCCTGCTCGTGCCGCTCCCCCGCCGATGCGTCGAAGAAGCCGTGTGGTGCTCCGGGGTACACGACCACCTCGTGTTCCTGGCGCAGCACTTGGTCGAACAGGGTGATCTCGCTCTCCGGGATACCGGCGTCGGCGCCGCCGAACAGGCCGAGCAGGGGCGCGGTCAGGCGGTCGGCCTCCTGTGTGGGCCCTGGGCCGTACGGCGGGGCGATGCCGGGTACGCCGTAGAAGCCGATCACACCGGCGAAGCCGAAACGCTCCTCGGCGGCCAGGAACGCGTTGCGCCCGCCCATGCAGAAGCCCAGCGGGACGACGGGGCCGCCGAGATGCGATGCGGCGGCGATGAGGTCGGCCTGGATGGCCGGGCGGGACAGGCTCGGCGCATGTTCCATGATCGGGAAGTCCGGGCCCCGGTCGTCGTCGGTCGCGGTCCTGCCGTAGTAGTCGATGGCGATGGCCGGGTGGCCCTGCTCGGCCAGGCGTACGGCGAACTGCTTGTAGAAGTCATGCAGACCGCGCACATCGGGCAGGACGACCACGCCCGCACCGGCGATCCGCGCGGGTACGGCCTGGTAGGCGGCAAACGTGGAGCCGTCGGACGAGGTGAGGGTGACCGGGCCGGACTCCACGGAGGTGGCAGGCACGGCCGTGTGAGCGGGCGGGACGGAGTCGGAGTCGTAACACATGGCAGGGAAGGTACCAAAGCCAGATTGATAAAGCTAGAATTGGTATCATGTCAGCCCAGGACCTCAGGATCGCCATCGGACGACTCGCCCGGCGCATCCGGCAGCTCTACACCACCGCCGACGAGGACGTGTCGTTCACCGAACTGGCCGTCCTGAGCCGCCTGCAACGCGACGGCGCGCAGAGCTCGGCCCAACTCGCCCACCTGGAGCGCATCACCGCCCAGGCCATCGGCACGGTCGTGGGCGGCCTGCACCGCCGGGGCCTCGTCTCACGCACCCCCGACCCCGCCGACGGCCGCCGCGTCATCACCGCGATCACCGCTTCCGGCACCCAGACCCTCGGCAGCCGCGAACGCATGATCACCGAACACCTCGCCACCGCCCTCGACGCCCTCACGCCGGACGAACGCGCTCGCCTGGAGGCCGCTCTGCCGGTGTTGGATCGGCTGGCTGATCTGATGTAGGGCGTGGGGCGTTCGGGTGGCCGATTGTGGTGCGGGGAGTTGGGCGTCCGGGTGTTCGGCGTCTGAGTGCGACAAGATGTGTCGGTACGGCTCGCGGGCCGACGGGGAGACTCAAGACCGGTGGCGGCTCAGGCCGAGAAGAGTCGAAGTTGACCCAAGCGAGAAGAACCCGGGACGAGCGTCGGGAACAACAGAAACCGGGACCGGCACAGAGAAAGCCCGCACGCAGGCGGGCTACCGAACAGAGAAATCGCAGGCTGCGCAGAAAGAAACGGCCGCTACCTTTCCGGACATCGGAAGCCCATTGCGCCGATCCAGATAGATCCGGAGCGCCAATCGGGGCAGGAAAAAGGCCAGGTCAACGCACGGACGCACGGACGCACGGACGCACGGACGCACGGCGAGGAGTGTTGGCGAGGCGGTGGCGCGAGGGTGGAGGACGGGATATGTGGGGTTGGTTGCGGCGGGCTTCTGATGGGTTGTTTCCCGGTGGGGGTAATGCCCATGGGGAGATACCGGCGCTGTTGGTGGTGTTGACCGTGGTGACCGGGCTGGTCGATGCGGTGAGTTTTCTGGGGCTGGATCGGGTGTTCGTCGCGAACATGACGGGAAATGTCGTGTTTCTTGGGTTCGCGCTGGGTGGGGCTGTTCAGTTGTCGGCGTGGGCGTCGTTGCTGGCGATCGGGGCGTTCGGGGTGGGGGCTTGGGCGGGAGGCAGGGTCGCCGAGCGGGCGTCGCGGGGCGAGACGATGTTCGCGGTGATCACGTTGGCGCATGCCGTACTGGTGGCGTTGGCCATTGGGGTCGATCTGGTGGCCGGGCTGGACAGGCCTGAGGTTCGTGCGGTGCTCATCGGGCTGCTGGGGTGTGGGATGGGGCTGCAGAACTCGGTCGTCCGCACGCTCGACGTGCCCGACCTCACGACGACCGTACTGACGCGCACGGTCACCGGCCTGGCCGCCGATGCCGGCAGTCCGGCTGGGGTACGGGCTCGGCGCAGGCGGCTGGTGTCGATCGCCGCGATGTTCGTGGGCGCCCTGTGCGGTTCCCTGCTGCACCTGCACGCCGGAGCCGCCGTCGCCCTCACTCCGGCCCTGCTCCTGCTCCTGGCCGTGGCCTTCGCCGCCGGACGCGTGCGACGTCGCTGACGCCTGGCCTTCTCCTCGCCGTCCGGCCCGCCCGGCGGTGGGGCTGCGGCTGGAGAGGGGCTGGCGGTGAAGCTCTGGTGGGAAGGGGCTGACCGGGGAGGGCCCGTGTTTGCGGTGTCGGAAGCGGTTGGCGGTGAGCGTGACGCTGCCGTCCCCGAGCCTCCGCACCTCCGCGTCACCTCAACCGGTCACCTCGTCCGGTCACCTCGTCCGGCAGCGCTGGCGTTGGATGTGGCCCGCCGGCACCTCAGCGTGCGCCGCCGTTGATGTACAACGTCTGTCCGCTCACGTACGAGGCGTCCTCGCTCACCAGGAATGCGACCACCGATGCCACCTCCTCAGGCCTTCCCACCCGGCGCAGAGGCGTGCGCTCGGCTGCCGCCTTCTGGTGGTCGGTGGGGCTCGTGCCCACCCGGACCGCTGTTGCCGCTGTCATCGGTGTTGCGATGTAGCCGGGGGCGACGGCGTTGACGTTGATGTTGTACGGGCCCAGTTCGATGGCCAGGGTGGCGGTGAGGGCTTGGATGCCGGCCTTGGCGGCGGCGTAGTTGGCCTGGCCTCTGTTGCCGAGGGCCGAGCGGCTGCTCAGGCTGACGATCTTGCCGTACTGCTGGGCGACCATGATCTTCTGTGCGGCCTGGCTGCAGGTGAAGGCGCTGGTGAGGTTGACGTTCAGGACGGTGTGCCAGTCGTCGGGGGTCATTTTGAAGAACAGGTTGTCGCGGGTGATCCCGGCATTGTTGACCAGGATGTGCAGGCCGTCCAGGTCGGCGGCCACCCGGTCGAACACCTCGTCGACCGACTCCTTGTCGGACACGTCGCAGCCGTAGGCCCTCGCCACGCCGCCCGCCTCGGTGATCGCCTCGACGGTGGCCGAGGATCGCTCGGCGGTGAGGTCCACGACGGCCACGGCCGCGCCCTCGCTGGCCAGGCGGGTCGCGGTGGCCGCCCCGATGCCCTGAGCGGCTCCCGTGACGATCGCCACCTTGCCGGAAAAACGTCCCATGTGCCCATCACTCCTGTCCCTGGTCATCTGAACCCGGCCAAAGGTCCACGAGGCCGCCGTGGATGCGCCGGTCACGAAGCCCCTGCCACCAGTACGGCCGTCCCCTGTCCCACGCCGACGCACATCGTGGCCAAGCCCTTGCCACTGCCCGTACGTCGCATGCGGTGCAGCAATGTCACCATGATCCGCGCCCCGGAGCACCCCAGCGGATGCCCGAGCGCGATAGCGCCACCGTCACGATTGACCAGGTCAGGATCAAGGCCGAGTTCGTCCACGCAAGCCAGGGCTTGGGCGGCGAACGCCTCGTTCAGTTCGATGTCCGTCAGGTCGGACGCCTGCCAGCCTGCCCTCGCCAGGGCCTTGCGGGTGGCGGGCACGGGACCGAGGCCCATGACGTCGGGCTCGACGCCTGCCGACGCGCCGCCCGCGTACCGGCCGAGAGGCTCCAGGCCGTGAGCGCGTACGGCCTCCTCGCCGGCCAGCAGCAGGACGGCCGCGCCGTCGTTCATGGGCGAGGAGTTGCCCGCGGTGACCGTGCCGCCGTCGCGGAAGACGGGCTTGAGCGCGGCCAGGCGTTCGGCGGAGGTGTCGGCGCGTATGGCCTCGTCGGTCTCGACGAGTGTTCCGTCGGGCCTGGTCACGGGGAGGAGTTCGGCCTGGGAGCGGCCCGCGTCCCTGGCGGCGGCGGCCAGGCGGTGGCTGCGCAGGGCGAAGGCGTCCTGGCGCTGCCTGCCGATGCCGTGCCTGGCCGCGACCTCCTCGGCCGTCTCGCCCATCGCCAGTACACCGTGCAGGTCCTTCATCCTCGGGTTGACCAGCCGCCAGCCGAGCCTGGTGTCGACGGTGTCGAGCCGCCCTGGCAGCGCCTCGTCCGGCCTGGCGGTCACGAACGGCGCCCTGCTCATCGACTCGGAACCGCCCGCGAGCACGATGTCGGCCTCGCCCGAGGCGATGGCGCGCGCGGCGCAGGTGATCGCCTCAAGACCGGAGGCGCACAGCCGGTTGACGGTCGCGCCGGGCACCGAGTGCGGCAGCCCGGCCAGCAGTACGGCCATGCGGGCGACGTTCCGGTTGTCCTCGCCCGCCTGGTTGGCCGCTCCCCAGTACACGTCGTCGATCAGGGCGGGGTCCAGGCCTGGTACGTCGCCGAGCAGCCCGGCGACCACGCCCGCCGCCAGGTCGTCGGGCCTGACGGTGGACAGCGCGCCACGCAACCTGCCGATGGGGGTACGCCTGGCGGCGACGAAGTACACAGGACGCATCGGGCGCTCCTTCCCGGGCGACCCCGCGAAAGACGGCCGCGCACTGCCCACCATCGTGTCACCGCCCAGGCGGCCCCGACAGCAGGCCGGTGCCGGCGGTGAGGCCGCCGTCCACCGGGATCGTCACACCGGTCACGTACGAGGCGGCCGGTGAGGCGAGGAACCAGATCACCTCGGCCTGCTCCCTCGGATCGGCCCAGCGGCGTTGCGGAATCCGGGCGGTGATGGACGGGCCGAGCGTGGGGTGGCCGAGCACGCTTTCGGTGAGGGCGGTGGCCGTGGCTCCTGGCGCGATGGCGTTGACCCTGATGCCTTCACTGGCGTAGTCGAGCGCCGTGGCGCGTACCAGGTTGATCAGGGCGGCCTTGGCCGCGTTGTACGCCCAGACGCCGGGGTCGCCGCGCAGCCCGGAGATCGACGAGGTGACGACGACCGAGCCGCCGCCCCGGGCGCGCAGGGCGGGCAGCGAGGCGCGGATGCCGAGGGCGGCGCCTCTGACGTTGACGGCGAGGATGCGGTCGAGCCGGTCGACGGCGCCGGGCGACTCCAGCGGGCCCGCGCCGCCGATCCCGGCGTTGAGCACGACGGTGTCGAGCCCGCCGAACTCCTCCACCGCGAGCGCCACCATCGCCTCGCCGGTCTCCTCGGCCGAGACGTCCCCGGCGAGGGTACGCACATGATCGCCGTCGGGCAGGGCCGCGGCGAGCCGGTCGGCGGCGACGTCGACGGCGACCACCCTGGCCCCTCGTTCGGCGAACAGCAGGGCGGTGGCCAGGCCGATGCCTGAGGCGGCTCCGGTGACGACGACAACCTGATCGGTCATTTCAACCAGTCCTTCCGTGATGAGCTTGCGGCTCAACGTGAACGAGCCCCCTCCAGTGACCCCGGCTGTCGCGTCCGGTCCGGGGACAGCGACAGCCGCCCCGAACTCCGGGCGGAACCGGTAACCCTCCGTACGAACCCGACACCGCGCCCGACGCCTGCCGTATCCCGCCATAACCACTTAAGGGGTTGACGTCCCACAATTCCTACCTGAATAGTATGAATATGTTCACACGCTCCACACCACCCCCCGGCGACGACGTGTTCACCCGGCTGCCCGGCCTGTCGCGGCGACTGTTCATCGGCGGGACGGGCGCGATGGCGCTGGCCGTACTCGCCGCCTGTGCGGGGGAGCCCGCGCCCGACGGCGCCGCGGTGGCCCGGCCGTCGGCGAGTACGGCCAAGCCCAAGCGCGGCGGCGTGCTGAAGGCGGGGTCGCCGCCGCCGCCGACCGAGCTGAACCCGGTCAGCATGTACGACGGCAGCGCCATCGCCATCGTGCAGCTCGTCGCCGACTACCTCATCTGGCTCGACCGCGACTTCTCCCTCAAACCGGCGCTGGCCGAGACGTGGGAGGCGCACGACGGCGGCAAGCGATGGACGTTCCGCCTGCGGCAGGGGGTGACGTTCTCCGACGGCACGCCGCTGGACGCCGAGGCCGTCAAGGCCTCCTTCGATCGGCTGCTCGACCCGGAAGGCAAGTCGGCGGCGCTGTCGGCCTTCGACAGTGTGCTGGCCGAGGGCGGGGTGAGTGTCGTCGACGCCGGCACGGTCGCGTTCACGCTGCAGCGTGCGTTCTCCGACTTTCCCTACCTGGTCTCGGCGGGCAACTACAACGCGGTGATCCTGAAGAAGGACTTCGCCGGGGACTTCATCGGCAAGCCGATCGGCACCGGCCCCTTCCTGCTGAAGTCCTACAACGCCTCCACCGGCGCCTCCCTCGTGCGCAACCCGGCGTACTGGCGTTCGGGCCTTCCCCACCTCGACGGCGTCGAGGTGAAGTTCTACGCCGACGACCAGGCCGACCTGCTGGCCCTGCAGAGCGGCGAGATCGACGCCCAGATCCTCAGCAGGCCCGCGCTCGTCGGCCCGCTCAAGGGCACGGGCGACATCGTCGTCGACCAGGTGGCGGGCACCGGGCTGACCGCCTTCACCTTCCGCGTCGACCAGCCGCCCTTCGACCGCAAGGAGGCCAGGCAGGCCGTCGCCTACGCCCTCGACCGGCCGGGTGTGAACGCCACGATCTACGACGATGTCGGCGCGCTCGGCAACGACCATCTGTTCGCCCCGCTGTTCCCGGCCGCGCCCGGCGACATCGCGCAGCGGGCCAAGGACCCGGCGAAGGTCGCCGCCCTGCTCGGCGGCCGGAAGCTGTCGTTCCCGCTGACGTTCGAGCCTTCGGGCAAGGACTTCGCCCTGACCGTGCAGAACCAGCTCAAGCAGGTCGGCATCGAGGTCACCCTCGACCAGCGCACCTCGGGCGACTTCTACGGCGGCGACCAGAAGAAGGACACGCCCTGGCTGTTCGCCACCGCGACGCTGGTCGGCTGGGCGGGGCGTGCGGTGCCGAGCCAGTTCATCATCCCGATGGTCAAGAGCGGCGGCGTCTGGAACGGCGCCAAGTACGCCAACCCGGCGCTCGACGCGGCGGCCGAGGCCTACGACGCGGCCACCACCGACGAGGCACGCGCCGAACAGGCCGCGATCATCGCCAAGGCCCTGCACGAGGACGTCCCGGTCATCGTCTCGGTCTGGAGCGGCACCGTACGCGCCTACAACGGCACGAGGTTCACCGGCGTGCAGGCGCATCCGGCGAGCTACGTCGACTTCAGCGAGGTCTCGGCACTGTGAAGCTGCGGCTCGGCGCTGCGAAGCGAGGTCTCGGCACTGTGAAGCTGCGGCCCGGCGCGGTGGGCGGCGGCCAGGCAGGCCTCCGCGCGCGAAAGGGCGATCGCCGGTGAGGGCGTTCCTGCTGCGGCGGGCCGCCGCGATCCCGCTCACGCTGCTGGTGGTCTCGGCGCTGGTCTTCGCCGCGACCGACCTCGTCCCCGGCGACGTGGCCCGTACGATACTCGGCCGCGAGGCGAGCGAGGCGTCGGTCGCGGCGCTGCGCTCGCAGCTCGGCCTGGACCGGCCGCCCGTTGAGCGCTACCTGGACTGGCTGGCCGGCTTCTGCACCGGCGACTGGGGCCGCTCCCACACCCTCGGCGTGCCCGTGCGCGACCTGGTGCTGGACCGGCTCGGCGACTCCCTCCTGCTCGGCGCGCTGGCGTTCGTCCTGCTGGTGCCGGTGGCGCTGACGCTCGGGGTGCTCGCGGGCACCCGGCACGCCCGGCCCGCCGACCGGGCGATCAGCGTCACGGGGCTGGCGTTCGGGGCCGTGCCCGAGTTCGTGACGGGGGTGGTGCTGCTGGTGGTGTTCGCCGTGCGGTTGCGCTGGCTGCCCTCGACGGCGCAGGCGCCGCCCGACGCCTCCCCGCTGACCCGGCTCACCCATCTGCTGCTGCCCGCGCTGAGCCTGGTCCTGCTGTGCACGGGGTACGTCGCCAGGCACGTGCGGGCCAGCACCGTCGCCTCGGTGGAGAGCGCCTACGCGCGGGCCGCGGAGCTGCGCGGGGCCACCAGGGCGCAGGTGGTCAGGCGGCACGTGCTGCGCAACTCGACCGTGCCCGCCACCAGTGCGCTCGCGGTGCAGCTGCAGTTCCTGCTCGGCGGGCTGGTCTCGGTCGAGTTGCTGTTCAACTACCCGGGGATCGGCGCGTTGCTGCTCACCTCGGCCGTCGACAAGGACCTGCCGACGCTGCAGGCCGCCGCGCTGCTGCTGGGGGTGCTCTACATGGTGATCGTGCTGGCCGCCGACCTGACCTACCGGGTGCTCGACCCGAGGGTACGCCTGGGGGGTGCGGTCGCGTGAGCGCGCTCTCGCTTCCTCCGGCCGGGCGGCGCTACCGGGTCGCACTGGCCGCCGGTGTGGTCGTCGTCGCGGCGTGGGCGCTGGTGGCGCTGCTGTGGCCGTGGCTGGCGCCGTACGATCCCGAGTTGCAGGACCCGCTGAGCAGGTTCGCCGCGCCGGGCGGCGCGCACTGGCTCGGCACCGACCAGTTCGGCCGTGACACCTTCTCCAGGATGCTCGCGGGCGCACGTCCGGTCCTGGCCGTCGCGCCGCTCGCCACGGGGCTCGGGGTACTGCTCGGCACGGTGATCGGGCTGGCGGCGGGCACACTCGGCGGGCTGGTGGACGAGGTCGTCATGCGGGTGCTCGACGCCGTCGCGGTCTTTCCCGCGATCATCGCGACCGTGCTGTTCGTGGCGCTCGCGGGGCGTTCGGTGCCGGTGATGGTGCTGGTCATCGCGGGCGCGTTCACGCCGATCGTGGCGCGCGGGGTGCGGGCGGCGACGCTGGTGGAACGGGAGAAGCCCTACGTCGAGGCGGCCAGGCTGCGCGGCGAGCGCGCACTCACGCTGATGACGAGGGAGATCCTGCCCAACATCGGGCCGACCGTGCTGGTCGAGGCCACCTCCCGGTTCGGCGACGCGATCTTCGCCGCGGCCACGCTGTCCTTCCTCGGTCTCGGGCAGCCGCCGGGCTCGCCCGACTGGGGCGCATCGGTGTCGGACAACCGCGTGTGGCTGCAGCACGCGCCCTGGACGGTACTGGCGCCCGCGCTGGCCATCGCCTCGCTGGTGGTGGGCATCGCACTGATCGCCGACTCCTCGCGCGGGCGCTGGGAGGCGGCATGAGCGCGGGGCTGCGGGTGGAGGGGCTGACCGTCTCCTACCGGGGGCTGGCCGCCGTCACCGACGTCGGTTTCGAGGTCGCGCCCGGCCAGACCTACGGCCTGGTCGGCGAGTCCGGGTGCGGCAAGACGACAGTGGGCCGGGCGCTGGCCAGGCATCTGCCGCAGGGCGCGAGCATCGACGCCGGACGCGTCCTGGTCGACGGGTCCGACGTGCTGGAGCTGCCGCCCGTCGCGCTGCGGCGCTGGCGTGCCTCCTCGCTCGCGGTCGTGCACCAGGAGGCGGGCAGCTCGCTCGACCCGACGATGCGTGTCGGCGCGCAACTGGCCGAGGTCCTCAGGCTGCAGGGCCGCGACCGGAGCCAGGCCAGGCGCGAGGCGGTGGCGCTGCTCGACCGGGTCAGACTGCCCGACCCCGAGGCCGCCGCGAGGAGGTACCCGCACCAGCTGTCCGGCGGGCAGCGGCAACGCGTGGTGATCGCCGCGGCACTGGCGGGACGCCCGCGCCTGCTCGTCCTGGACGAACCCACGACCGGTCTCGACGCCACGGTCGAACGCGAGATCCTCGCCCTGATCGCCTCGCTGCGTGCCGAGATCGGCGCCGCCGTCGTCCTGATCAGCCACGACCTCGGCCTGGTCGGCCGGCTGTGCGACCGGGTGGGCGTCCTGTACGGCGGGCGCGTGGTCGAGGAGGGCCCGGCGGCCGAGGTGCTCTCGTCCGCACGCCATCCCTACACGGCCGCCCTGCTGCGCGCCGCGCCCAGGCTCGGCCTCTCGCGCCGGAGCAGGCCGCTGGTCGCGATCGGCGGCAGGCCGCCGCTGCCTGGCGAGGTCCAGGCCGGATGCGGCTTCGCACCGCGCTGCGCCTCCGCGACCGACCACTGCCACCGGGTGCTGCCCGCGCTCGGCGACGACCTGGTGCGCTGCCACCTGCCCGGCTCACCGGCCGTCGAGCCCACCCCCGAGCCGCCCCCCGCACCCGCCCCGCCGCCCGGCTCCGGCCCCTTGCTGGAGGTCCGCGGCCTGACCAGGAAGTACGGCAGAAGCACCGTCGTGCACGGCGTCGACCTGACGATCGGCAGGGGCGAGGTCGTCGGCCTGGTCGGCGAGTCGGGCAGCGGCAAGACGACCCTGGCCCGCGCGGTCGCCGGGCTCGGCCCGAAGGGCGGCGGCTCGATCCTGCTCGACGGCGTGGCGCTCGGCCGCAGGGACAGGGCCACACTGCGGCGCATCCAGATGGTCTTCCAGGACCCCGACACCAGCCTGAACCCCAGCCACACGGTCAGGACCATCCTGGCCAGGGCGCTGGGCGACCCTTCGGGCGTCGAGGAGCTGGCCGAACGCTCCGGCCTCGACCCCCGGCTGCTCGACCAGCGCCCCGGACGCCTTTCGGGCGGCCAGAAGCAGCGCGTGGCCATCGCCAGGGCGTTCGCGGGCTCGCCCGACCTGGTGGTGTGCGACGAGCCGGTCTCGGCGCTGGACGTCAGCGTGCAGGCGGGGGTGCTGAACGCCCTGGCCGAGCGGCAGCGCCTGACCGGCACCTCCTGTCTGTTCATCTCGCACGACCTGGCCGTGGTCGGTTACCTCGCCGACCGGATCGCCGTCATGCACCAGGGCGTCCTCGTCGAGCAGGGACCGGCCGACCGGATCCTGCTCGCGCCCGAGCATCCCTACACCGCCGCGCTGGTCGCCGCCGCCGACCTGCCCGTCTGACCGCCCGTTCGTCCACACCACGCACCACCAGGAGGCCCCCTTGCCCGTCCAGCCGGCCGTACCCGAGCAGGAGTTCGCCCCGCTCCCCGAGATCGCGCGGGAGCTCGGCCTGCCCGCGCCCGACCCTCGGCAGGTGCAACGCCGTTGGGTCAGCACCGTCACCGGCGGTCATGTCAGCGGCGTCACCTGGGGGGCGCCGCCCATCGGGCTGGTGCTGCTGCACGAGGCCCGCCGCAGTGCCAGGTCGTGGGACAGGCTGCTGCTGACGCTCGGCAGGCCCGCTCTCGCGCTCGACCTGCCGGGCCACGGCCGCTCCAACTGGCGTGGCGACGGCGTCTACGCGCCACGCAGGCTGGCCGCGGCGAGTGTGGAGGCGGTCAGGTCGTTCGCGCCGGGCGCGCGTGTCCTCGTCGGGGCCGGGCTCGGCGCGCTGACCGCGATCGCCGTGGGCGCCAAGGCGCCGGACCTGGTCGGCGCGCTCGTCCTGATCGACACCCTGCCCGGCCACTCCCCCGCACCCGCGCCCGCCCCACGCGGCCACGCCTCGCTCCAGGAGGGCCTGGAGAACCTGCGGGCCACGCGCCCGGACGCACCTGAGTCCGACCTGAGGGACGACGTGCGCCACGAGAGCGTCCAGGAGAGCGACGGGTCGTGGACCTGGCGCCACCACCTCGGCGCACTGGAGGAGCCCCAGCCGCTCGACGACGAGACCCTCTGGGAGCCGCTGGCCGCCCTGCGGGCCCCTGTCGTGCTGGTCCGCACGGCATCGGGCGCGCTGGGCGAGGACGCCGTGGCCGCGTTGCGCGAGCGCGTGCCCGGCGCCCGCGTCGTGAGCGGCGACGCCGACCTGCCCCACATCCTGCGCGACCTGCTCGACACCACACCAAGGAGTACCTCATGACCACGCAGATCCCCGTCGTCGACCTGGAGCTGGCCCTCGGCCAGGACGCGCCGCCCGAGCTGCTCGCCACCGTCAGGACGGCGGCCGAGTCGATCGGCATCATCCAGGTCGTCAACCACGGCGTGCCCGGCGACCTCGTCGACGGCTTCCACGACCGGATCGGCCGGGTGCTGGCCAAGCCGCGCGCGGAGAAGGCGGCGCTGGCCAGCCCGACCGGCCATCCGTTCCGGGGCTGGCGGCAGTGGCCCGACGACTTCGGCCGCCTGGAGCTGGAGCGCTACAACATCGGGCAGTTCTCCTCCGCCGACGAGGCCAGGGCGGCGGGCGTGCCCGAGGCCTATGCCGGGCTGTACTCGCATGCCAACGTCTGGCCCGAGGACGAGCCCGACCTGCCGGAGGTGGCCGCTGCCTACCACGACGCCTCGGTGCGGGTGGCCGAGCGGGTGCTGGAGCTGTACGCCAAGGTGCTGGACGTGCCCGCCACGACCTTCCCCACGGGCGGCAGGCCGTACTACACGAGTTTCACCGTCAACGACTACCCGACCTGGACGCACGACGACGGCGATCAGGGCGAGGAGGAGAAGCTGCTGCTGCTCGAACATGCCGACGGCTCCGTGCTGACCGTGCTGCACCAGCGCGGCGACTACGCGGGGCTGCAGGGCCAGACGCCGGGCGGCGCCTGGACGCCGGTGCCGATCGTGCCGGGCGCGCTGCAGGTCTTCTCCGGGCACACGCTGGCCAAGTGGACCAACGGCAGGCTGAGCGCCGGACGGCACCGCGTCGTCGCGGGCGGCACGGTGACCAGGCGTTCGACGGCGGTGTTCTGGCACCCGTCGCTGGACACCGTCGTGGAGCCGCTCGCGCCGTTCGTCGGCGACGACGGCACCGACTTCGAGCCGCATCTGCAGTGGGACCGCGCCAAGAACCAGGTCGAGGACTACCTTCAGGTCTTCGGCAGGCCCGACCAGATCGCCGCGTGGCGTGCGGGCAGGCCGTATGTCGCCGAGCTGACGGAGGCCTAGGACATGCCCTACGACAGGACGTTCAACTGGGAGCCGAGCCTGCGCTGGGTGCGCGGGTACCGGGACGGGACGCTGGTGGTGGACAGCAGGACGCCGGTCCTGGTGTGGCTGCCCGACCACCCGGTGCCGCGTTACGCCTTTCCCGACGCCGACGTGCGCACCGACCTGCTGACGCCGGGCGAGGTCGAGGGCGACCTGGACCTGGTGCTCGGCGACACGCGGGTACGCGCCGCCGCCAGGAGGTTCGACGAGCTGCCCGGCCACGTGTCCTTCACCTGGTTCAGGCAGGCCGAGCCGGTGCTGGACAGATGGCTGGAGGAAGAGGAGGAGATCTTCGTGCACCCGCGCGACCCCTACAAGCGCGTCGATCCGATCCCCAGCTCACGGCACGTGCGGGTGGAGCTGGGCGGGCAGGTCGTGGCCGAAACGCGCCGGCCGGTGCTGCTGTACGAGACCGGGCTGCCGACGCGTTACTACATCCCGCCCGGGGACGTGCGCTTCGACCTGCTGGAGGCGACCGCGAGCCACACCCGCTGCCCGTACAAGGGCGTGGCCTCCTACTGGTCGCTGCGCGAGCCGGTCGAGGGCGTGCCCGCCGATGTGGCGTGGGCCTATCCCGACCCGATCCCGGCCGCGGCGCCGATCAAGGATCATGTCGCGTTCTACAACGAGGTGGCCGACATCGTGGTGGACGGGGTACGGCAGGAGCGGCCTGTGACGCTGTTCAGCCCGGCCAAGGGATCGGAGTAGCCGGACGAGGGGGACGAGAGGGGCAGGCTTCCGTACGTCCGGGCACGCTCACCTCCGGGCAGGCCGACCACGTGCGCGACGTGCGGGCCTACGACGAGGCCACGGTCGAGGACGCCGGGTTCCCCCTCTACGACGAGCCGGCCAGCGCACTCGACGTCACCGTGCAGCGGCGCATCCTCGACCGGCTCGACGCCCTGCCCTCCGACTACGGCATGGCCGTCCTCCTGGTCACCCACGACCTGGGGGGTGGCCGCCGCCAGGTCGGGCAGACTGCTGGTGATGAAGGACGGCAGGATCGAGGAGAGGCTTCCGCGCGGTCGACGAGGTGAGCTTCGGGGTCGCCAAGGGCAGCACGCGCTGGCCGGCGAGTCCGGCTCGGGCAAGACCACCACCGCGCAAGGTCGTCGGGCTGGAGCGGCCGACGTCGGGCTCACCCATCTGTTCATCGCGCACGGCCTCGCGGTCGTAGGGCACGCCCGGCGCGCCCACGACGCGCTGCCGGCCTCCGGCGGCGGCGAGGGGCTCGCCGTACTTCAGGAGGCGTTGCGCGCCGCCGGGCTCGACGATCCGGCCATCGGCGACGTCATCCACGCCGCCGCCTTCTTCGACCGGGCCAACCGGCTCATGCTGTCCTAGGGAGCTGCCTCATGACCGAACTCGACCACCTCGTCCACGCCGTGCCCGACCTGCTCAAGGGCGTCGCCGACTTCACCGCCCTGACCGGTCTCGCGCCCGCGCCCGGCGGCGCGCATCCCGGCGGCACCGCCAACTACCTGGTCGGCCTGGGCGAAGGCGCCTATCTGGAGATCATCGGCCCCGATCCCGACGCCGATCAGGCCCTGCGCCCCAGCGCCTTCGGCCTCGACGAGCTCACCGAGCCGCGCCTGGCCGCCTGGGCCGTACGCACCGACGACATCGACGCCGTCGTCGCCAGGGCCAGGCGCGACGGCCACGACCCCGGCGACGTGCACCCGCTCTCGCGCCGCAAGCCGGACGGCACGCTGCTGGAGTGGCGGCTGACCCGCAAGGAGTCGCGTGAGGCGATCGGCCTGACGCCGTTCGTCATCGACTGGGGCTCGACCACGCATCCGTCGGCGTCCGGCCTGCCGCAGCTCACGCTGGTGTCGCTGCGGGCCGAGCACCCCTCGCCCGGCGAGGTCGAGGCGGCGCTCGACGCGCTCGGCGCCTCCCTGACCGTGTCGGCGGGCCCGGCGCCGGTCCTTGAGGCCGTGCTGCGGACGCCGAACGGCCTGGTGACCCTGCGATGAGCACACTGCGCGAGTACCTCGTCCACAAGCGCCAGGCCGCCGCACCGGAGACAGGCGGCGAGCCCGTACGGCTGGCCGAGGGGCGTTCGGGTCTGCGCAGGATCAGGATCAGGGACTTCCAGCTGCTGAGCGACAGCGCACCCGACTTCGCCGGGTACGACCTCGGCCCCGGCCCGCCCGAACTGCAGGCCGGAGTGCTCGGCAGCTGCGTGACGCACATCTTCCTGATCAAGTCGGCTTCCTGATCAAGGCGGCCGAGCTGGAGGTCCCGCTCGACTCCCTGGCCTCCGACGAGGACCTGGCCAGACTCCAGACGGAGGTCGAACGCGTCTGCCCGATCCTCAACCTGATCCGCAACCCGGTCGAGATCAAGGGCACGATCGTCCGCACCGCCGGGTAGGCGGAGGCGTCGTGAAACGTCGGTGAACAGATGGCTGGTGGGGATTGTGGGCGATTGTCTGGGTCAGATATCAGGCATGACCCTTATTGTGTTCTGCCCTGTGAGCCGTGCATGACCGATATGCACTTCGATCTGCTCGCCGACGCGCCCGGGCTCAGCATCGACGACAGCGACGACGACGATCCCGTCCTGCTGCGGGCCGACGGCCGGGCGGTGGACACCTGGCGTCAGCACTACCCCTACGACGAGCGGCTGGCGCGGTTGCGCTACGACCACGACAAGCGGCTGCTGCAGATCGAGCTGCTGAAGCTGCAGTACTGGGTCAAACGCACCGGCCAGCGGCTCGTCGTGCTGTTCGAGGGGCGGGACGCGGCGGGCAAGGGCGGGACGATCAAGAGGTTCACCGAGCATCTCAACCCGCGAGGCGCGAGCGTCGTGGCGCTGGAGAAGCCGAGCGAGCGCGAGCGGACGCAGTGGTACTTCCAGCGCTATGTCGCCCACCTCCCGGCGGCGGGCGAGATCGTGCTGTTCGACCGCTCCTGGTACAACCGTGCGGGCGTCGAGCGCGTCATGGGCTTCTGCACGGACGAGGAGTACGCCGAGTTCGTCAGGCAGGCCCCCGTGTTCGAACGTGTCCTGGTGGAGTCGGGGCTGCACCTGGTCAAGCTGTGGTTCTCGGTCTCCAGGGCCGAGCAGCACACGAGGTTCGTCATCCGGCAGGTCGACCCGGTGCGCCGCTGGAAGCTCTCGCCCATGGACCTGGCCTCGCTCGACAAGTGGGACGACTACACCGCCGCCAAGGAGGAGATGTTCCAGCACACCGACACGGCGAGCGCGCCCTGGACGGTGATCAAGAGCAATGACAAGAAACGGGCCAGGCTGGAGGCCATGCGGCACGTGCTGAGCCTGTTCGACTACGACAACAAGGACCACGAGATCGTCGGCACGCCCGACCCGCTCGTGGTCATCTCCGCCGCCGACATCTTCGACGAAGATCATCACGGCCCGGAGGAGCCGCCTTCGCCCTGACTGCGCGATCGGCGGAATCGGTTGTGCGGGTGCTGCGGCTCTGCTCTCATGGGTGGGTTTTCCCCTAGCACGAGATCCCCACCACGAGGAGCGGCATGGACTGGGCCAACGGATCCGGATTCCGCGGCAACCCGCACGTCATCCGGCTGTCGGCCAGCCTGCTCGACCGCCGCCCCGGCGACTGCGACGAGTTCGCCGCCGTCAAGGCCAGGCCCTCGATGCGCCCGCCCGCCTACGAGAAGAGGCGCTACGCGCCGTGGGAGGAGTTCCCGCTCGGCCTCGTCATGAGTGTGCTCGACGCCGTGGAGTTCGGCGGCCAGGACTGCGAGGCCGCGCTCGGCGAGGTGCTGGCGGCGGGCCGCGATCCGGTGCACCCGGCGGTCGTGAGCTGGATCGGGCATGCCTGCCACACCTACCTGGAGGTCGCCGAGTCGCTGGCCGCCGCGCACCCGCCGCTGCTGCCCGAGCGCAACCCGCGCATCGTGCAGGGCGGCAGATCGGTGGCCGAACTGCGCTCGCTCACCGCATGGGGGCGCTGGTACGCCTCGGCGGACGGCTCGCTCGTGGAGTTCCGCCGCATGCGCATGCGGCAGCCCACCGGCCGGGCCGACAGCGCCTCGACCCTGGCCATGGCCTACGTGGCGGGCGTCGGCGAGCGGGTCGTCGACCACAGGGAGCTCTACTCCGCCATCCCCGTGCCCGTCCAGGCGCCCACGCCGGGCCCGCAGCGCGTGCGCGTGGTGGAGGTCGGCCTCACGACCGGCGCCGACAAGGTCCTGCTCGACGCCTCCCCCGAGCAGATCAGGCACGACTACGCCGCCACCGTCAGGCCGGTCGCCGCCCGGCTGCTCGCGGGCGGCGGGCAGGCGCCGGGGCAGGACTGCGCGACGTGCCGTGCCAAGGTCTCGTGCGAGGCGCTGGTCAGCACGCCCGGCCTGCTCGGGCTCACCGATCCGGGCACCCATCGCAGGACGTGGTCGATCACGACGTCGCGCACCTACGAGATCTGCCCGGCCCAGGCCCATCTGCGTGACCTGCGGGTCCCCGCCGACTGGGAGACGAGTTCGGCCGTGCGGCGCGGGCGCGACGTGCACCTGTGGCTGGAGAACGCGCACGGCAGGGGCAGGCCGTGCGCCGAGGCCGACCTGCCCGCCGCCGACGCCGCCTCGCTCGCCCTGGCCGACGGCCTGATGGACCGCGAGCAGTACCGCGCCGCCAGGCCGTACCTGGTGCAGCATCTGACGGTCTGCCCGCTGCTCGGGCCCGGTGAGGTCACCGAGGTCAGGACCGAGCCGAAGGTCGCGGCGTTCGACCCGGTGGCCGACGTGGTCGTCCTGGCCCATCCCGACCTGCTGCGCCGCGTCGACGGGCGGCTGGTGTACCGCGAGCTGAAGACCACGGCGCTGGTGCGCGGCATCACCGAGGACAACGCGCTGGAGATGGTCCCGCAGCTCGCGCTGGCCGTCTGCCTGATCGCCGGTGGCGTGTTCGGGGCGCGCACCGGCCTGGTGGAGCTGGAGCAGCTGCACCCCGAACGCGCCGAGCCCGTCATCACCCTCGACGCGGCCGACCCCCGGGTGGTCGAGGCCGCCAGGGCGGTCCTGCACACGAAGGTACGGCAGTGGCACACCGACGTGCGGTTCGACGCCACGCCCGGCTGGTGGTGCGCGAGCTGCCCGGTCTCCCGCTGGTGCCCCGACGCCTCCCGCGCCACGCAGGAGCAGGCCGTGCACTTCGACCCCGCGACCGGCGAGGTCCTGCCCGGCCCCGGATCGCCGGACGCCAGGGTCGAAGCGATCGCCGCAGCCGCCGCCGACCCCTACCTCGACGACGAACCGCCGTTCTGACCCGGCCCGGCGCAAAGGCTGCCGTGGAGGGCCGGTGTGCGGCCCTCCACGGCCTTCAGCCGGTCACGCGTTCCACTGCGGCCTGGTAGGAGCGCAGGCTGTGGTGGGCCGCCAGTACGGCGTTGCCCGCGGGGCCCCGGAAGAGCACCGTGGGAAAGACGTAGCGGAAGTGGTCGTCGACCTGCCTGACCGAGGGCTCGGGGGTGGTGAAGGCCTCGGGCAGGGGGGTGCGGGTCTCCGACCAGTCCGCGCGCAGGCGGGCGTCGACGGCGGCCGAGCTGAGGTCGTCCAGCAGTCGCTCCAGATTGAGGGACGGCGTGCCGTTCAGGGCCTCGGCGACGGAGGCGGCCGAGTCGGCGGGGCGGCCGTGCCTGAAGAACGACTCGCGCAGCCGCAGCAGGGCCGCGTCGCCCTGTGGCACGCCCTGCAGTTCGGCCGCGACGGCGGCGGCGGCAGCCGTCCTGGTACTGACGTGCGCCCAGTCGAGCACGGGTGTGATGGGCCTGCCGGTCTCGCGGCCGACCTGCCGCCACCCGGCGAGCACCGCCTTGGCGTCGCCGCGCCCACCGGCGGGGCCGTCGAGCTGGACGCCGAAGACGCGCCGCCACCGCACGCCCGGCCTGGCGAGCAGGTCCTCGCGCAGTTCGGCGAGCACGGGATGGGCCACCCACGACCAGACGCAGCCGGGATCGGTGAACTCCACCACCTCCAGGCCGAGCGCCACCTCGACCTCGGCCGCGCTGAGCGCCGTCATGCCGTCGTCCTGACCGGCCCGGCCCACTTCAGCTCGGGCAGGTTGACCACGATCGCCTCCTGGGTGCTCCGGGCGATGACCACGACGGCCTCCAGGTCGGGATCGGGGTTCTCCTCGCGGTGCGGCACGAACGGCGGCACGAAGATGTAGTCGCCCGGCGCGGTGTCGATCCTGATCTCCCTCGGCTCCTCCCCCTCGATGTCGAGGAAGACGAAGGACGGCCTGCCGCTGACGATGTAGATCGCGGTCTCGGAGGCGCCGTGGTGGTGGTTGGAGGAGATCGTGGCGGGCGCCACGTGCGTCTGGCCCATCCACAGGCCGCTGGAGCCGACGCTGCGCCCGCTGATGGCGGCCCGGCGGTGCATGCCGCCCGTCTGCGCGGTCTCCGAGGTCAGAGCGGCGGGCGCCACGTGGTGCAGTCTGCGGTGGTAGGGGTCCTCCGGCAGGACGATGCTCAACTGTCTCTCCTGTTCAGGTAGGTCGGGTGCTGCTGCAGGACGCCGTATCCGCCGTCGTGGTAGAGCAGCGGCCTGCTGCCCGGCTCGGCCGAGCCCTCGACGACGGCGGCGACGATGAGGCGGTGCCCGCCCGCGGTGAACCTCTCCTCGATCCGGCAGCGCAGCCACGCCGCCACGCCGTGCAGGACCGGCTCGCCCGTGGGCAGTTCGTACCATCGGGTGGCCGGGCCGAACCGGTCTGCGCCCTTGCGTGCGAACAGCTCGGCGAGCTCGCGCTGCCCGTCGGCCAGCACGTGCACGACGACGCTCTCGGCGTGGCGCAGCGCGGGCCAGGTGGAGGAGGTGGCCGAGACGCCGAAGCTGAGCAGCGGCGGATCGAGCGAGACCGAGGCCAGCGAGGTGGCCGTGAACCCGGCGGGCCCGGCATGCCCGGCTATGGTGACGACGGCCACCCCGGCCGCGTGCTGCCTGAAGGCGGCCAGGAAGGCGGCCCGGTCCAGGTCGTCGTGGATCGTGGGAATCGTGGGGATGGTCATCGGTGCCTCCTGCTGGAGTACGGGACGGTCACGGATGGGAAAGCGAAGGGGGCGCTCACCTGGCGCCGCCGATGCCGAGCGCCGATGCGCCCGCGCCGGTCAGGATGGTGTCGTCCTGAGGCGTGTGGACGCGCCCGCACAGGACGTCGCGGTAGTGGCGTTCGAGGGGATTGGCCTTGGACAGGCCGGGATTGCCGATCAGCGCCAGCGCCGATTCGACGGCTCGGACGGCGTTGCCGGTGACGGTGTACTTGACCAGGCCGGACTCGGCCCCGGCCCGCTCGTCACCGGCGTCGGCCGATGCGCCCGCCGCCTCCAGCAGGCGGGTGCCGGTCAGCAGCAGGGCGTCGATCTCGCCGACGGCCGCCTGGAACCTCGGCAGTGTGGCCAGCGGCCTGCCCAGGTTCGCCGGGGTGCGCTCGCCCAGGTAGCCGACCAGCCAGTCCCTGGCCGCCCTGGCGACGCCGTGGTAGACGGAGCTGATGACGACGTTGTTCCAGGCCAGGAACGGCGCTCCCCTGCCGGGCGGCGGCGGGCCCGCGGGGTGGACGTCGACGGCGTGCTCGGCGGGGATCCAGGCGCCCTCGAAGATGACGTCGTCGCTGCGCGTGGCCCGCATGCCCAGGTGGTCCCAGGTGCGTTCGACCCGGTAGCCGGGCGTGCCCGCCTCGACGAGGAAGGAGCCGACGAGCGGTTCGGGGTCGTCGGTGCGGGCCCACACCAGCAGCCAGCGCAGGCCGGGTATGCCGGTGCAGTACGTCTTGTGCCCGCTGAGCCGGTAGCCGCCGTCCTCGCGTGCCGCCACGGTCGCGGGCAGCCCGCCGCGCGCCGGTGTGCCGAGGTCCGGCTCCACCCTCAGCGCGTTGACCAGCGCGGGCCCGTCGAGCGCCGAGCGCTGCATCCGCTCGCGTACGGCCGTCGGCCAGGCGTTGCCCGGCCTGCCGAGCGCGGCGTGCGTCATGAGGTACTGCGAGGCGACCAGGGCGACCGACGGATCGGCTGCCCCGAGCGCGGCCACGACGGCGGCGGTGGCGGCCAGCCCTGCGCCCTGCCCGCCCGCCTGTTTCGGCAGGGTGAGCGTGAGCACCCCTGTGGCGTGCAGTTCCTCGAACGCCTCGTGCGGGAAGGCGCCGTCGCGGTCGTGGCCCGCGGCCCGCTCCGCGATGCGCGCCAGCACGGCGTCGAGACCGGCCTGGCCATGGCTTTCGCCTGTCATCGGGCCACCTCCCAGTGGTCGTACAGTGCGGCGTACCTGCCGCCGCGTGCGATGAGCTCGTCGTGGGTGCCGATCTCGGCGACGCCGCCGTCGGCGATCAGTGCGATCCGGTCGGCGTCGCGCACGGTGGACAGGCGGTGGGCGATCACGATGACCGTGCGCCCGGCCGTCAGCCGTTCGACGGCGGCGTTCACCCGGGCCTCCGTACCCGGGTCGACGCTGGAGGTGGCCTCGTCCAGGACGAGGACATCGGCTCCGGCCAGGGCCGCCCTGGCCAGCGCGACGAGTTGGCGTTCGCCCGCCGACAGCAGCGCTCCCCTGTCGCCGGCCTCGGCGGCGGGGTCGAGGCCGGTGAAGGACAGGGCGGCGAGCACCTCGGCCTCCTGGGCCTGCGGCCTGGCGAAACGCACATTGTCCAGCACGCTGCCCTGGAACAGGTGGCCCTCCTGCGGCAGCAGCACGATGCGCCGGCGCAGCGCCTCGGGGCCGGCCTCGCGCAGGTCGACGCCACCGTAGGTGACGCGGCCCGCGCCGGGGTCGTACAGGCGGGCGGCGAGTTTGACCAGCGTCGACTTGCCCGCGCCCGTCGGCCCGACCAGGGCCAGCCGTTCGCCGTGCGCCACGCGCAGGCTCACGCCGTCCAGCACGCGGTGGCCGTCGTAGCCGAAGTGCACGTCGTCGAGGACGAGTTCCCCGCGTGCGGGCAGTTCGGCGGTGCCCGAACGCAGTTCGGGCTCGGTGTCGAGCAGTTCGTACAGCTTGGCCAGGGCGGCGGCCGACGACTGGATGGTGTTGAACAGATAGCTGAGCTGCTGCACCGGCTCGAACACACCCAGCAAATACAGCACGAACGCGGTGAGCGTGCCCACGGTGAGGTCGCCGCCGAGCACCATGAACCCGCCCGCGCCGAGCACCAGCGCGGTGGTGAGCGCCGAGGAGAACTCCATCACCGGCAGGTACCTCGCCTGCACCCGCACCGCGAACGTGTTGGCCAGCAGCAGCCGCCCGTTGTGCCGGAGGAAGTCGTCGTGCTGACGCCGCTCCTGCCCGAATGCCTGGGCGATGCGGATGCCCGACAGCCCTTCGGCCAGCGCCGACATCGTCCGCCCGACGTGGTCGCGCACGTCCAGGTAGGCCCTGGCCGAGTCGCGTTTGAAGCGCAGTGTGGCCAGCGCCATGAGCGGCACGACCAGCAGGCAGACCAGGGCGAGCTGCCACGACAGCAGGGCGAGCAGCACCAGCAGCAGGCTCAGCGTCAGCACGTTCTGCACGAACTGCACCAGCCCGAGCTGCACCAGGTCCTGCAGCGCGTCGATGTCGGACGTCATCCTGGCCACCAGGCGACCGGTCGGCTCCCGGTCGTGGAAGGCGGCGGGCATGCGCAGCAGGTGCCTGAACACCCGGCCGCGCAGGTCGCGCAGGAACCGCTCGCCGATGACGCCCACCAGTCTGATCTGCGCGTTGCCCAGCAGCACGGTCAGGACGGCGGCGCCGAGGAAGGCCAGCGTCGCCACCCCCAGCACCCCGGTGTCGGGCGCCGACGGCCGCAGCCCTTCGTCGATGCCGTACCTCAGGATCCACGGCCCGGCCAGCCCGCCGAGCGTCGCGGCGACCAGGACGAGCGCGCTCAGCGCGGTCAGGCCGCGCGGCAGCGCCGCCAGTGTGCGGCGCAGCACCCGCCTGGTCTGCCTGCCGTCGAGGCGGTCCTCGTCGGAGACGGCGTAGGTGAGGTTCCACACCATCACGTGCTCCTCCCGTCGGCCGCGAGCACCTCGCGGTAGCGCGCGGAGGTGGCCAGCAGCTCCTCGTGCCCGCCTTCGGCCACGCATCGGCCCTCGTCCAGCAGCACCACCCGGTCGGCCAGCGCGATGGTCGCGGCCCTGTGGCTGACCAGCAGCGTGGTACGGCCGCGCATGACGACCGACAGCGCCTGCCTGATCTCGTGCTCCTTGGCCGGGTCGACCGCGCTGGTCACGTCGTCGAGGACGAGGACACGCGGATCGGCCATGATCGCCCTGGCGAGGGCGAGACGCTGGCGCTGGCCGCCCGACAGGCCGAGGCCGCGTTCGCCGATCACCGTGTCGTATCCGGCGTCGTGCCCGGCGACGAACTCGGCCGCCCCCGCGAGCCCGGCCGCGCGCTCGACGCGCTCGATGGGCGCGTCCGGGTCGGCGTAGGCGATGTTGTCGCGGATGGTGCCGTCGAACAGGTGGTCGTCCTCGAAGGCCACGCCGACCGCGCCGCGCAGCTCGGCCAGGCGCAGCTCCCGCACGTCGACGCCGTCGAGCAGGACGGCGCCCCGCCGTACGTCGTAGAACCTGGGGATGAGGTTGACCAGGGTGGACTTGCCCGAGCCCGTGGCGCCGACCAGGGCGACGACCTCGCCGGGACGCAGGGTGAGGTTCAGACCGCGCAGGACGTCCGGCCCTTCGCCGTAGCCGAACCAGACGTCGCGGAACCTCACCTCGCCCCTGGCGGGCACGGCCGCCGGCCTGACGCCGGAGACGATCTCGGGCTCGGTCGCGAGCAGTTCGCCGACCAGGGCGGCCGAGACCAGGCCGCGCTGGAACTGGGCGACGATCATGCCGGTCATCCGCAGCGGCCCGACCAGCATGAGCACGTAGTAGTTGAACTGCACCAGCTCGCCCAGCGTCATCGTGCCCGCCGCGACCGCGTTGCCGCCGAACCAGAGCACGGCGACCAGGCCGAGCGAGGGCAGGAACTCGATCAGCGGCAGGTACGTGGCCCTGGTCCGGCTCAGCGCGAGACCGGCCTCCAGGATGCGGGTGGTCCGTGCGGCGAGCCTGGCCTCCTCGGCGCTTTCGGCGCCCAGCCCCTTGACCACCCTGATGCCGGTGACGCTCTCCTCGACCACGGTGGCCAGGCCCGCGAGCTCGGCCTGCATCCGGCGTGAGGAGGGATGCAGGCGGGCGGAGAACCTGCGCGCGCCGAGCAGGATCAGCACGACCGAGGTGAGCGCCATCGCGGTCAGCGCGACGTCGATGCTCAGCAGCAGCGCGGTGACCCCGGCGACGATGAACACATTGGAGATCACCATGGCGATGCTCACGATGGGCTGCTGCACCTGCTGCAGGTCGGTGGCGGCGCGCGAGATGAGCCTGCCGGTGGGGGTGCGGTCGTGGAAGCCGAGATGCAGGCGCTGCAGGTGGGCGAACAGCCGCCCGCGCAGGTCCGCCTCGACCCGCCAGGCGACGACCTGCCCGAAGTACCTGCGCAGCCCGGCGGCCAGGCCCGAGACGACCCCGACGGCGGCGACGGCGAGCGCGCAGGCCACCAGCACGCCGATGTTCCCGGCCGCGAGGCCGTCGTCGAGCCCGGCCCCGACCAGGCGCGGCACCGCGACCTTCCCGGCGCTCCACACCAGGCCCGCGGCCACGCCCGCCACGACCGTGCCCCGGTAGGGCCGCACGGCCGTCAGCATCAGCCGCCATCCACGCCGGTTGACGCCCGCCTCGGCCCGCTCGCGCACGGGCGAAGGCGCGGGTGAAGGCGCGGGGCGCTCCTGCACGGCGGTCATCGGTCGCTCCGTACCAGCGTGGGAGGCGCGAGCACACGCAGCGGCGGCGGGTCGCCGTCGAAACGTTCGGCCTGGACGAGGGCCTGCTGCCCGGCGCAGCCCTGCGACAGCCGTGAGGTGGGCCGGTCGGCCGTCAGCACGTTGGGATTGCCGTGCAGGCACAGCTCGCCCTCCGGGTCGTACCAGGCGCCCGTGGCCAGGCGCACCACGCCGGGGCGCACGGCGTCGGTGAGCACGGCTCCGGCCAGGCAGGCGCCGCGGTCGTTGAACAGGCGGACGACGTCGCCGTCGGCGATGCCTCTGGCCTCGGCGTCGGCGGGATGCAGCTCGACGGGTTCGCGGCCCGCGACCTTGGCCGCCTGGCTGTGGTCGCCGACGTCGAGTTGGCTGTGCAGGCGGGTGGAGGGCTGGTTGGCGATGAGGGTCAGCGGGTGCCTGTCACGGGTACGCCACTCGGCGGGCTCGCGCCACACCGGATGGCCTGGGCAGTCGTCGTAGCCGAAGGCGGCCACGGTCGCCGAGTGCAGCTCGATCCTGCCGCTCGGGGTGGCCAGCCGATGGGCCAGCGGGTCGGCCCTGAAGGCCTCGAACAGCGTCTCGTGCTCGGCGCCGGGCGTCAGCACCAGCTCGCCGCGCTCCCAGAACTCCTCGAACGAGGGCCGCTGCGGCGTGCGCCACCCTTCGTAGAGGTGCCTGAGCCACTGCCTCGGCGTCCGCCCTTCGGTGAACTCCGCCAGCGTGCCCAGCCGTGCGGCCACACCCGCCAGGATGTCGTGGTCGTCGCGGGCCAGCCCGTACGGCTCGGCGATGCGGCGCATGGCGATGAGGTGGGTGTCGCGGCGGCCGGAGCCGAGGTCCTCGCGTTCGAGGGGCAGCGTGGCGGGCAGCACGATGTCGGCATGCCTGGCCGTGGCCGTCCAGTGCGGTTCGTGCACGATCACGGTGTCGGGCGCGGCGAAGGCGCGGCGCAGCCGGTTGAGGTCCTGGTGGTGGTGGAAGGGGTTGCCTCCGGCCCAGTACACGAGCCTGATGTCGGGATAGCTCAGGTCCTGGCCGTCGTAGGAGTAGTGCTCGCCCGGGTGCAGCAGCATGTCGGCGATCCGGGCGACCGGGATGAACGCGCGCACCGGGTTACGGCCCTGCGGCAGGTACGGCAGGCGCTCGGTCGGGCCGGTGCCGCCGACGTCGCCCATCGACCCGTAACCGTGCCCGAACCCGCCGCCCGGCAGGCCGATCTGCCCGAGCAGCGCGGCCAGGGCGAGCGCCGCCCACACCGGCTGCTCGCCGTACTCGATGCGTTGCAGGGACCAGGTGACGGTGATCAGCGTGCGGGTGGCGGCCATGCGGCGGGCCAGGTCCCTGATGGCGTCGGCCGGGATGTCGCAGATCGCGGCGGCCCAGTCGGCGTCCCTGCCCTCAAGGGAGCGGGCGAAGACGTCGAAGCCGGTCGTGTGGGTGCGCAGGAACGCGGTGTCGTGCAGGCCCTCGCTCACCAGCGTGTGGGCCAGGGCGAGCATGAGGGCGGTGTCGGTGCCCGGCCGGACCGGGTACCAGGTGGCGGGGACGCCGGGCGGCAGGTCGGCGCGGATCGGGCTGATCAGGGCCACCTCGGCGCGCAGCGAGCGCAGATGGCCCGGCGTGGTGTGCAGGGTGACGCCGCCCGGTGTGACGTGCACGTTCTTGGCCGGGATGCCGCCGAACGCGACGATCAGGCGGGTGTGCTCGGCGATGGTCGGCCAGGTGGAGGCGCGGCGCAGCACGGCCTCGGCGTCGCCGACCAGGTGCGGCAGCAGCACGGCCGACGCGCCGAGGCTGTAGGAGTTGCGTGAGGAGGTGAAGCCACCGGCCGTGTTGAGCAGGCGGTGCAGCTGACTCTGCGCGTGGTGGAAGCGCCCGGCGCTGGCCCAGCCGTAGGAGCCGCCGAAGATCGCGCTGTTGCCGTGCCCGGCCGCGACCCTGGCGATCTCGGCCGCGACCAGGTCGAGCGCGTGCTCCCAGCCGACCTCGACGAACTCCTCGCCCGCCGTGCGCGGCCTGGGGCCTGGCCCGTTCTCCAGCCAGGACCTGCGTACGGCGGGCGCCGCCACCCTGGTGGGGTGGCGCAGCGCCGATGCCACATTGCCGAGCAGGGGTGAGGGCGAGGGGTCGTCCGGGTGCGGTTCGACCGCGAGCGTGCCGCCCGCGCCGGTCCGCACCCGGAAGGCCCCCCAGTGCGAGGTGGTGAGGTGAACGCTCACGCTCCCGCGCCCACGACGCCTCTTGCCCGGCTGGCCGCCCCCGCGCGCAGCAGCGGCACCAGCCCCGCTCCCCAGTCGTGCACGTCCTGGACCGGGTCGAACCCCCTGATGAGGAAGGTGTCGACACCGATGTCGTAGTAGCGCAGCAGCGCCTCGGCGACCTGCTCGGCGGTGCCGACCACGGCCGTGGAGTTGCCGCCGGGCCCGGTCAGGTTGGTGACGCCGTACCAGAGGCGCTCGTCGTGCACCTCGCGTGCGGCGCCCTGCTCGATCAGCCTGGCCGAGCCGACCGAGGTGGACAGACCGCCCTGTCCGCGCAGGCCCTTGCCCGAGCCGAGCCTGACGGCGGTCATCGCCTTGATCTCGGCCGCGCGCTCCCACGCCTCCTGCTCGGTGTCGGCGACGATCGGCCGGGTGGACAGGCTGAAGCGCACCGTACGGCCGTGCAGGGCGGCCTGCTCGCGCACGCGGGCGATGCGCTGCTCGGTCTCGGCCAGCGGTTCGCCCCACAGCATGTACACGTCGGCGTGCTCGGCCCCGGCGCGCACGGCCGCGTCGGAGGCGCCGCCGAAGTACAGCGGGACGCCGTCGATCGCGATCGGCTTGACCAGGCTGAAGGCGCCCTCGACCCGGTAGAACTCACCCGCGTGGTCGAACGGCTCAGCGGAGGTCAGGGTACGGCGCAGCACGCTCATGAACTCGGCCGTGCGACGGTACCTGGCGTCGTGGTCGGCGAAGTCGCCGTCGCGGCGCTGGTCGGTCTCGTTGCCGCCGCTGATGTGGTGGATGGCGACCCGGCCGCCGCCGGTCAGGGCGTCCAGCGTGGCCAGCTTGCGCGCCACCAGCGTCGGCTGGACGAACCCGGGCCGGTGGGCGATCAGCACGCGCAGGTGGCCGGTGTTGTGCAGCACGCTCGCGGCCACCGCGAACCCGTCGGGCCCGGTCGCGCCGTAGCCGATGAGGACCCGGTCGAACCCGGCCCGCTCGTGGGCCTGGGCGAAGGCGATGAGGTAGTCGGCGTCGACGGGGTCGCCTTCGAGGTAGGCGCCTCTGGTCTCGGAGAAGTCCTTGGTCGCGACCATGCCGAGAATCTCGATGGACATGCGGGAGTCCTTTCGGGGTCGTGTCCGGTTCAGACGGTGGCGGGCTGCCGGTCGGTCTGCTCGTTGACGAGCCTGATGAGGTTGCCGTAGTCGACGGCGTCGGCGTAGGGCGAGTAGCCGCGGATGAGCAGGGTGGAGACGCCGAGCCCGACATAGTCCAGCAGCGACTCGGCGACCTGCTCGTAGCTGCCGACCAGCGCGGTGGAGTTGCCGCCAGCGCCGGTCGCCTTGGCCAGCGCCGTCCACAGCCGCTTGTCGTGCACGTCGTCCTGCGCGGCGTACTCGAGCAGGCGGCGCGAGCCCTCCTGGGCGCTGGAGTCGATGGGGAAGTTCCTGCGCAGCGTGCCCACCCGCTCGTTGGTGAGCCGGAGGATGTCCTGGGCGCGCTGCCAGGCCTCCTGCTCGGTGGCGGCGGGGATCGGGCGCAGGCTGACACTGAAGCGCGGGTCGCGCCCGTGCGGGGCGGCGGCGGCGCGCACCTGCTCGATGCGTTCGGCGATCCCGGCCAGCGGCTCGCCCCAGAAGGCGTAGACGTCGGCGTGCTTGGCCCCGACCCGTACCGCGTCGTCGGAGGCGCCGCCGAAGTAGATCGGCACCCGGCCTTCGGGCCGAACGGAGGAGGAGCCCTGGGCGACCCGGTAGAAGTCGCCCTCGTAGTCGAAGGGCGTCTCGGCCGTCCACTCGCGGCGCAGCACGTCGAGGAACTCGTCGGTGCGGCGGTAGCGCGACGGCTTGTCGCTGAAGTCGCCGTCGCGCGCCTGGTCGGCGTCGTCGCCGCCGGTGATGACGTGCAGGGCGACCCGGCCGGGGTGGAAGGCGTCGAGCGTGGCGAAGGCGCGGGCCGCGACCGTGGGCGCCAGGAAGCCGGGCCGGTGCGCCAGCAGCACGCCGAGGCGCTCGGTGGCGTTCAGCACCTGCCCGGCGACCGTGAACCCGTCGGGCGCGCTCGACCAGTGCGCGATCAGCACCCGGTCGAACCCGGACTCCTCGTGCGCCTTCGCCAGCCCGCGCAGGTACTCGGGCTGGACGACCGGCCCGGTCGCCGACTGGCTCTCGCTGCTCTCCTGGGTGCTGACGAGACCGATGAACTCAACCATGGTCATGCTCCTCTGCTGACGAGTCGGTGCGGCGCGATCGCGGTGCGAGCGGCCGGGGTCGTGGGGTCGTGGGCCGAGGCGAGCGCGGGCCAGTCGTCGATCCGGTGGCAGGCGGCCGACCGGCCGGGCGCGCCTGGCACGGCGGTGGGCTCCGGCGTCAGGGCGCAGGAGGCGGCGGCGAAGGGGCAGCGCCAGGCGAAGGCGCATCCGCCCGTGCCCGGCTGCGGCCCGCCGTCGCCGCGCAGGGCCTCCAGCGGGTAGCGCCGCCGTCCCGACACGCGGGGCGCCGAGGCGACGAGCAGGGCGGTGTAGGGGTGGCGCGGGTCGTCGAACACCTCGCGGACCGGCCCCTCCTCCACGATCCGGCCCCGGTACAGCACGGCCACCCTGTCGGCGACCCCGGCGAGCGACGCCAGGTCGTGCGAGATCACCACGATCCCGGCGTCGAGGGAGTCGCGCAGGTCGCCGAGCAGGCGCAGCACGTGGTTGCGGTGGGCGGCGTCCAGCGCGCTGACCGGCTCGTCGCACAGCAGCAGCCTCGGTTCGGAGATCACCGCCCTGGCGATCGCCGCGCGCTGGCGCTGGCCGCCCGAGACCTGTCCGGGCGTGCGCTCGCCCAGCGCCGGGTCCAGGCCGGTCAGCGCCAGCGCGCGGGCGACGCGCTCGGCACGCTCGGCCGGGGGCGCGCCGCGTACGGCCAGGCCTTCGCCGATGCTCTCGGCCAGGGTGAGGTCCGGGTCGAGCGAGCGCAGCGGGTCCTGGAAGACGTACTGCACGACGCCGCGTTTGCGGTGCTCGCGCAGCGCCCTGCCGCGCAGCGCCGAGACCGTCTCGCCCGCCACCTCGACGCTTCCGGCGACGGGGGTGACCAGGCCGAGCACGGCACGGGCCAGGGTGGTCTTGCCCGATCCGGTCTCGCCGACCACGCCGACGATCTCCCCGGCCGCGACGGTGAAGTCGACGTCGGTCAGGACGGGCGCCGCGGGCCTGCCCAGCCGCACCGACAGGCCGCGCACCCTGAGCAGTTCGCGGCTCATCCGGCCGCTCCGACCAGCGAGAACGCCTCGGCCTCGCGGACCAGCGAGCGCGTGTAGGGGTGGCGGGGGTCGGCCAGCACGTCGGCCGTGGCGCCGCTCTCGACGACCTCGCCCTGATAGAGCACGACGACGCGGTCGCAGGTCTCGGCCACGACGGCGAGGTCGTGCGAGACCAGGACGAGGGCCAGGCCACGCTCGGCCCGCAGGCGGCCCACCAGGTCGAGCACCTCGGCCTGTACGGTGACGTCGAGCGCGGTGGTGGCCTCGTCGGCGATGAGCAGGCGTGGGTCGCAGGAGACGGCGATCGCGATCAGCACCCGTTGCAGCATGCCGCCGGACAGCTCGTGCGGGTACTGCCCGTAGACGCGTTCCGGGTCGCGCAGCTCCATCGCGGCCAGCAGGCCGGCGGCCCGCTCCCTGGCCGCCCGTCTGCCGAGGCCGGTCTTGACCCTGAGGACCTCGGCGAGCTGCCCGCCGACCGTGAGCGAGGGGTTGAGGTAGGAGGCGGGGTCCTGGAAGACGGCCGCGACGCCGGGTCCGCGCAGCCTGGTCCACTCCTTGCGGGTGAGCGCGGTCAGGTCCTGCCCGCCGTACTGGATGGAGCCGGAGGAGACGGCGCAGCCGGGGGCGAGCACGCCGAGCACCGCGCGGCAGGTGAGGGACTTGCCGCTGCCCGACTCGCCGACCAGGCCGACGGCCTCGCCGGGTGCGACGTCGAAGCTGACACCGCGCACGGCCTCGGTGCGCCCGCCGAACACGGTGACCCGCAGGTCGCGCACCCGCAGCAGCGGCTCGGTCGAGGAATGCGACGAGGACAGGGGGTCAGGCATGGCTTGGCTCCTTCGTGGCGGCCTGGACGGGCTCGGCGGCCCGCGCGGGACCCGAGGGCGCCGCGTGGTCACCGCTGACATCGCGTACGGCGTCGGCCAGGGCGTTGAGCGCGCCGACGGTGATCATGATGACCAGCGCGGGCGCGAGCGGCGCCAGCGGGCGCTGGGCCAGATAGCCCAGGTCGGAGGCGAGGATGCCGCCCCAGGTCGGCGCGGGCGGCTCGATGCCGATGCCGAGGAAGGACAGCGAGGAGACCACCAGCAGGGCCGCGCCGGTGGCGTTGGCCGTGGTGACGGCGATCGTGGGCAGTACCTTGGCCAGGATGTGCGTGCGCAGGATGCGCCCCCGCGTGGCGCCGAGCAGTTCGGCCGCCTCGACGTACTGGGCCCGGGTGAAGCCGAGCGCCGCTGTCCTGGTGACGCGGAAGAAGACCGGGGCGAGCAGCACGCCGATGGCGACCATCGCCTGGTGCACGCCGTTGCCCACGATCCCGGCCACCGCGATGGCGAACACGATGAACGGCAGCGTGAGCAGCGAGTCGACCACGCGCATCGCCACCCATTCGGCGACCCGCCCGGCCAGCACCGAGGCCAGGCCCGGCAGCGCGCCCGCGACCAGTCCGACGCCGACCGCCTCGACCGCGCCGACCACCGAGAGGCCGGTGCCGGCCAGCAGCCTGCTCAGCACGTCCCTGCCCAGGTAGTCGGTGCCGAGCGGATGCGCGCCCGAAGGCCCCTGCAGCCGGGCGCCCGGGTCCTGGGCCAGCGGGTCGTAGGGTGCGATCCACTCCCCCGCGACCGCGACGACGCCCACGACGACCAGGACGGCCACCGCCGCCTTCACCGAGGGCAGCCGCCACGCCCTGCGCAGCGCGCCGTCGTGCCCGCTCATGCCGTTCTCCTTCCTGTGCCCGGCCGCAGCCACAGCACCAGGGCGTTGACCGCGACGTTGGAGACCAGGACGAGTGCGATGGTGGCCACCAGCGCCCCTTGGATGACGGGCACGTCGCCGCGCAGCGCCGCCTCGTGGGTGAGCTGGCCGAGCCCCGGCAGGGCGAACACCGCCTCGGTGACGACCGCGCCGCCGATCAGGCGCGGGATCTGCAGGCCGAGCACGGTGACGGCCGGTCCCGCCGCGTTGCGCAGGGCGTGCCGCAGCAGCACCCTGCCGCGTGGCAGGCCGCGCACGACCGCGCCGGTGACGTAGTTCTCGCGCAATGCGCCGACCAGCGACGTGCGCAACTGGCGGGCGACGTCGGCGGCGGCGTCCAGGCTGAGCGCCACCGCGGGCAGGGTGATCAGCCGCAGCCACTGGGCGGGATCCTCCGACAGCGGCACGTACCCGCCCGAAGGCAGGATCGGGATCACCACCGCGAACAGCACGACCAGCCCGATGCCCACCACGAACGCGGGCACGGTCGCCGCCGCCGCGCAGACCGCGGTGACCGCCCTGTCGAACCTGCCGCCCGCGTTCACCGCGGCGCCGATCCCGGCCAGGCCGCCCGCGAGCACCGCGATGAGCACGGCCAGTACGGTGATGGACAGGTCGACGGGCAGCCGCTGTGCGATGCTCTCGGCGACCGGGATCCGGGTGAACCACGACAGGCCGAGATCACCGGTGAACGCGCCGCCGAGCCAGGTGAGGTACCTGTCGAGGAAGGGGCGGTCCAGGCCGAACTCGTGGTTCATCCTGGCGATGTCCTCGGCGGTGGCGGTCTCGCCCAGCACGGTGGCGGCCGGGTTGGCGTCGCCGAGCGCGCCGAGCGCGTAGGTGAGCAGCGTCGAGACCAGGACCACGGTCGCCGTCGTCAGCAGCCCGCCCGCGAGCCTGACCGGCAGCCCGCGCCACCCGCCCCGGCTCGCGGCGGCGCCCGGCAGGGCGATCACGGTCATGGGCCGGCGACCGTCACGTCGTCGAACCGCTGTACGGCCAGGCCGCGCGGCAGCTCACTGACCTTGGCGTTGCGGGCGAAGACCCTGGGCGAGGAGAACAGCCACACATTGGGCAGCTCCCGCACGCCGATCTCGACCGCCTCCTGCAGCAGCCTGCCGTAGTCCGGGTCGTCGAGCGGCGTGGTCCGGATCTCGTCGAACTTCTCCAGCAGCGCCTTGGGCGTGTTGCGGCCCGGGTTCATCAGGCCTTCGGGCCCGTAGACGACGCCGAGCGCCTGCAGCGGCGACTCCCTGCCGACGAATCCGTCGGGGGCGAGCGCCACGTTGTGCCTGACGTAGACGAGCTGGGTGTGCTGGGCCGGGGCGATGAGCTTGATGGTGGCGTTGAAGCCCGCCGCCTTGAGCTGGGCCTGCACCTGCTCGGGCAGTCCTTCGGGCGCGCTCGTGGTGAGGGGGACGTCCACGCCGTTCGGGTGGCCCGCCTCGGCCAGCAGTTTCCTGGACTTCTCGGGGTCGTAGCCGTAGAGGTTCTCCAGGGCGGGGTTGTAGCCCGCGTGTCCCTTGGGGAAGGGCTGGAGGTTGACCTCGCCCACGCCGAAGTTGGAGGTCTCCAGCAGCGCCTTGCGGTCGACGGCGTACTTGAGCGCCTCGGTGACCTTCGGGTTGTCGAACGGCGCGATCTTGTTGTTGACGTCGAGCACCCGTACGGTCAGGGCCGGGATGACGTCGACCTTGAGCCCCGCCGCCTTGGCCGCCTCGATCTGGCCCGGCGGCAGCAGCGCCACGTCGTACTGGCCCGACTGCAGGCCGGCGACCACGGTGGCGGGCTCGGAGATCGCCTTGACCTCGAACCTCGCCGGGTGGATGCGCGCCGCGTCGTAGTAGGAGGCGTTGCGCTCCAGATTGGCGTGCGACCCGGGCACCAGCTGCGCCAGCCGGTACGGCCCGGCGCCGACCGGCTTGGCGCCGATCGACTTGGCGTCGGCCTCGAACGCCTTGGGGCTGACGACCATGCCGGTCTTTCCGGCGAACAGCGCGGGCAGCTGGTAGTCGGCGTCCTTGAGCACGACCGTGAACCGCTGCGGGCCCTCCGCCGTGACGTCGACGACATTGCGCAGCTGGGAGGCGATGAGGGAGTCCTGCTGGTCGCGTCCGCGCAGCAGGCTCTTGCGCACGGCCTCGGCGTCGAGCGGCGTGCCGTCGGTGAAGGTCAGGCCGGGGCGCAGGGTGAAGGTGACGCTCTTGCCGTCGGCCGCGTACGTCCACTCCGACGCCAGGCCGGGGATGACGCCGCCCTGCTCGTCCAGGCGGGTGATCGCACTGTAGACGAGCGAGAGGGCGTTGACGTCGTTACCGGCACTGGAGGTGACCGGATCCCACGTTGTGGGAAGCACCCAGCCCCACTTGAGCGTCTGGCCGGTGCCGCCGCCCGCCGCTCCTGCGGGTGTCCCGGCGGTGCCGCACGCGGTGAGGGTCAGGCTGGTGGAGAGCAGCAAGGCCAGCACGGCGGCTGTTCTCGATCGTCGATGCGGTGATCCGGCAGGCATGGCGGGGTCCTCTCGGGGATGACTCTCGGGGATGAACGGTGGAGTTCAGGGGTCTTCGTGACGGCTGGTCGCGATCCCACATCGCATGATCACAGTTCCACATAGTAGTAATCCCCCAAAAACCCGTCAAGAGTGTAGGAAATTGGAACAGCGGTTAAGCTGGGGCTGTGGACACCGGAAAATCGAAGATCGAGGACACGACGCGCACCGGCACCCAGGCCGTCGAACGGGCCATCACCGTGCTCCGCTCCTTCGAACGCTCGACCTCGCTCAGCCCGACCGAGGTCGCCCAGCGGGTCGGCCTGTCGGTGAGCACGGCGCATCGGCTGATCCGGGCCCTGCACACCGCCGGCATGCTGGGCCAGGACCCGGTCACCGAGCGCTACCACCTGGGCATCACCACGGCCACACTCGGCCGCCTGGCCCTTGAACGGCTCGGCGCGACCACGATGCTGCCCGAGCTGGAGAAGCTGCGCGACCTCACCGGCGAAGCCGTCAACCTGGGCGTACGCATCGGCGACGAGGTCGCCGTCCTCCTCCAGGTCCCCTCACGCCAGCCCCTGCGCTACGAACAGGAGCCCGGCACGCGCAATCCCATACACGTGTGCGCGATGGGCAAGGCCCTGCTGGCCTTCGGCACACCCGACGTGGCCATGGCCGAGCCGTTCACCCGGTTCACCGACTCGACCATCACCACGCATGCCGAACTCGCCGAGGAACTCGACCGCATCCGAGCCCGGGGCTGCGCCATCAACTACGAGGAACGCGTCCCCGGCGTACGCGCCCTCGCCATGCCGGTCCGCGACGGCCGAGGCAACGTCCTGGCCGCCGTCGCCATCCAGGGCCCCTCAGTCCGCCTGGGCGACGACCGCCTCCCCGAACTCACCACCGCCCTGTCGGCCACCACAACACTGCTCAGCGGGGCACCATTGGCTTATGCGCCTTCTTGAGGGGGCGGGGTTCGGGGGGACCTGGGCCTTCGCACGGGGTGTGGAGTGCGGGGGTGCGGGGTGCGGGGGTGTGGAGTGCGGGGGTGTGGAGTGCGGGGGTGTGGAGTGCGGGGGTGTGGAGTGCGGGGCTCCGGTCTGTGGAGCTCTCGCTGACGACCTCCCGGTCTGGGGCTCTATCGCGAAAAATCCCCACATGCATACAGACAGCCACCCCAACTGCCCCAGCCACCCCAACTGTCCCTGCTGCCCCAGCCACCCCCGCTGCCCCGCTGCCCCCGCAGCTTCCAGCCTCAGCCCCCCAAGCCCCCACAGGGCCACAAATCCCGCACCCACGGGCCAAGCCCAGCCACCCAGCCACCCGCCCACGGGTCACCCGGCCACCGGCCACTGGTCACCCAGCGACCCGGACACCCGGACACCCGGCCACCGGCCACCCGGTCACGCGCCCACCGGCTACCCGGCCACCTCCTCGCGCCTCAAGCGTCCGCCCGATGGCTCCCGGCCCGTGGTGGACTCCGGCATGCCGTACCTCTGCCACAACCGGTGCAGGCCCGGCGGCGACCACCAGGCCCATGGGCCGAGCAAGCGCATGGTGGCGGGCACCAGGAGGGCGCGGACCACGGTGGCGTCGATGACGATGGCGATGGTCAGGCCGACGCCGGTCATCTTCATGAAGGTGATCCCGGAGACCATGAACCCGCCGACCACCACGACGACCAGCAGCGCCGCGCTCGTGATGATGCGTGCGGTGTGCTGCAACCCCCTGGCCAGCGACTCGGCGGTGTCGCCGGTGCGCAGCCACTCCTCGTGCACCCGCGACAGCAGGAACACCTCGTAGTCCATCGCCAGCCCGAAGGCGATCGCCACGATCAGCACCGGAAAGTTCACATCGACGGCCCCGACGGGCACGAACCCCAGCACACCCGACAGCCAGCCGTCCTGGAAGATCAGCTTGATCGCCCCGAACGACGCCGACAACGACAGCAGGTTCAGCACCACCGACTTGACCGGCAGCACCACCGACCCGAACGCCAGGAACAGCACCACGAACGACACCACGCTCACGAACACCGCCATCCACGGCATCCGGGACAGCACCATGTCCACGATGTCCACCCGCGAGGCGGGCATCCCGGTGAACGACGCACGGGCACCGCCGGGCTCGGGCACCGCGCGTACGGCCTCCACCATGCGCCTGGCCTCGACCGACATCGGATCGACGGCATACCCGAGCGTCAGTCTGGCCTGATCCCCCGCTACGCCGGTGACGCGTACCCCCTCGACCCCGGCGACGGCGTCCAGCCTGCGCGCGTAGTCGTCGAGCGACGGCCGCGACGGAGCGTGCTCGACGACGGCGGTCACCAGCCTGGCCGGATCGGCCCCGAACCCGGCGGCCAGCCGTTCGGTCACCACGCGGGCCTCGGCCCCTGCGGGCAGGACCCAGTCGCCCGGTCTGGCCCAGTTCACCCCGAGGAACGGCAGCCCGAGACCGAGCAGGACGACGACGATGGCCATGGTGGACAGCGCGGGGCGGCGCATGACGACATGCGCGAGGTGGTACCAGCGGCCCTGTTCGACCGGCGGCTCCCGCCTGACCCGGCGCGTGGCGATCCGATGCCCGGCCATCCGCAGCACGGCGGGCAGCAGGGTCAGCGACGCGAGGACGGCCAGCAGCGCGACCCCGGCCCCGGCGAACCCCATCGACAGCAGGAACCTGGACGGGAACACGGTCAGCCCGGCGAACGACAGCGCGACGATCACCCCGGAGAACATGATCGTGCGCCCGGCCGTGGCCATCGTGCGCCGTACCGCGTCGTCCAGGTCGCGCCCGGCCCGCAGCTCCTCCCTGAACCTGCTCACCATGATCAGCGCATAGTCGATCGCGAGCCCGAGCCCCAGAATGCTGACCACCTGGATGGCGAACGTCGAGATGTCGGCGAAGTACGTGACCACCCGCAGCACGGCCAGCGACCCGAGCGCGGCCGTCAGCCCGATCAGCAGCGGCAGCGCCGCGGCCGTCACACTACGGAAGATCAGCAGGAGCAGCACGAGCAGCACCGGGATCGACAGCGACTCGGCGAGCAGCAGGTCGCGCATCGTCTGCCGGTTGACCTGGTCGGTCATCGAGGTGACCCCGCCGAACCTGACCGTCAGCCCCGGCGCGCGCAACGCCTCCTGTACGGCACGCAGCTGCAGCACGCGCTCCTGGTCGACGCTGGAGGCCAGCTGCAACGTCACATAGGTGGCACGCCCGTCGCGTGACACGAAGGCGGGCGAACGCGTCGACCAGTACGACTCCAGCCTGACCACGTTCGCACGCGGCACCGCCTCGATCGCCGAGCGCACCGCCCTTTCGAACGCGGCGTCGCCCACCGTGAGCGTGTCGCTCTCGTACAGCACGACGACGTCGTTGGCATGGCGTCCGAGCGGTCCCGAGAGCACCCGGTCGGCATGCACCGACTCGCTCGCCGGGTCGTCGAACCCGGCCCCGCCGCCCAGCACGCCGAACACCCCGGCGCCCCAGCCCCCGGCCACCACGGCCAGCAGCAGCGCCCCCACCACGATCCACAGCCGCCGCCGTACGGCGAAGCCTCCCAGAGTGGCTAACAACGCACTCCCCCTCGATCCCGAGCGAATTATGGATAGCGACACTATCGACTATCCATATGATGCTCACAAGTCCACCACAGTGGGAAGTGGCAAGCCCCGCTCTCTATCATCGAAGGCAGGACAGGGCGGGAGCGGGAGGGGTGGGCGGATGCGCATCGGCGAGCTCAGCAGGCTCAGCGGGGTGCCGATCCCCACGATCAAGTTCTACGTGCGCGAAGGCCTGGTGGCGCAGGGCGAGCTCACCAGCCGCAACCAGGCGCGCTACACCGGCGAGCACCTGCGCCGGATCAAGCTCATCCGGGCTTTGGTCGAGGTCGGCGGCCTGAGCATCGCCGAGGCCGCCGAGGTGCTCGCGTTGATGGACTCCCGTGCGAGCGACCTGGAGACGCTCGGCAAGGCCCAGTACGCGCTGACACCGCGCAGACCCCGCCAGAGCGAGCCCGACGAGGCCGCCGAATGGGCCCGGCTCCAGGTCGACGAGCTGATCGAAAGGCACGGCTGGCAGGTGCGTGCGACCAATCCGGCCCGCAGGACGCTGGCCGACGCCCTGGCCGCCCTGCGCAGGCTCGGCCACGAGGACTACGCGGGCCTGCTCGACGACTACGCCCGCGCGGCGGCGGGGATGGCCGTGCTGGAGGTCGACGGCGTGCTGCGCTCGCCCAGCCAGGACGGCATGGCCGAGGCGGTCGTGGTCAGGACCTCGATCGGCGACTCCATGGTGAGCGCCCTGCGCAGACTGGCCCAGGAGGCGGAGACCACCAGCAGGTTCGGCCGGGCCGAAGGCTGACGACCTCGCCGATCATGCGTTCGGTTCCGCCTGGCGGCACCAGGCGCTCTTGACCGCGAGAGTGCGCTGGATCACACTCCCCGTACATGGCCAGATTGAATCCAATTTTGCGATTCATGCCCAGCCGGAGGTCCAGTGATCGCAACAGTGACCGGTTTGGTGAAGGATTTCGGCAACGCCCAGCGTGCCGTCGACGGCGTTGACTTCGAGATCGGCGAGGGCGAGTTCTACTCCCTGCTGGGCCCGTCGGGCTGCGGGAAGACCACCACCCTGCGCTGTGTGGCGGGACTGGAGCGCCCGGACGAGGGCGTGATCACCCTGGCGGGCACGACGGTGTGCGGGCCGGGCGTGTACGTGCCGACCGAGCGGCGTGACATCGGGATGGTGTTCCAGAGCTATGCGATCTGGCCGCACATGACGGTGTTCGAGAACGCGGCCTTCCCCCTGCGGGTCGACGGTGTGCGCCGCCCCAGGGCCGAGGTGCGCGAGCGGGTGGAGGAGGTGCTGGCCACGGTCGGCCTCGACGAGGTGGCGGGGCGCTCGGCGACCCGGTTGTCCGGCGGCCAGCAGCAGCGGCTCGCGCTGGCCAGGGCGTTGATCAGGCGGCCCAAGCTGCTCCTGCTCGACGAGCCGCTGTCCAACCTGGACGCCAGGCTGCGCGACCGCATGCGAGCCGAGATACGCGACCTGCAACGCAGGCTCGGCATCAGCACCCTGTTCGTCACGCACGACCAGGCCGAGGCCCTGTCGATGTCGACCAGGATCGCGGTGATGGAGGGCGGCAGGATAGCCCAGCAGGGCACGCCGAGGCAGATCTACGAGCGCCCGGCGACCAGGTTCGTCGCCGATTTCGTGGGCATCGCGAACTTCGTACGCGCCGAGGTCGTGGCCGGAGGCGGCCTGCGCACCCCGGCGGGCACGCTGGGGGCGACGTGCACGGCGGAGGCCGGCTCGCAGGTCACCGTCTCCTTCAGGCCGGAGAACGTGCACGTGCACGACGAGCCGTCGGCCATGGCGCTGAAGGGCACGGTCGAGCGCGTCGACTTCCTCGGCGAGACGCTCGACTGCCGGGTCAGGCTGGACGGCTCGGCGCAGAGTGTGACGATCAGGCGGCATCCCGCGTCGGGGCACCGGGAGGGCGACACGATCTACGTCGAGCCGATCCCCGAGCGCTGCGCCGTCCTGACCGACGGCGGCTGATCCCCCTTTCCGGCCCGGCCGCAGACCGAAAGGCCTGCCCGCAGACCGAAATCCACCGGCAAGGACCGACGGGGCGGTCGCCGTACAGAGATTGGATACAGGATCCCATGAAGACACGATTCCTCTGTCTGGCCGTCCTGCTCGTCGCCGGATGTGGCACGGGCACCGAGACCAAGAGCTCGGTTGCGGGCCCCGCGACGACACAGAAGGCCACGACCGTGTGCCAGGCCGTCGCACTCGGACCTGTCACACGCTGCGAGAACTTCTACGAGGACTACTGGCCCACCCTCAAGACCAATCTGGACGCCCTGCACCAGGAGGCCAGGAAGACCGACGGCGGGCAACTCGTCGTCTGGGACTGGTACGAGCTCAGCCCGGACCTGATCAAGGAGTTCACCACGCGCTTCCCCGGCATCACGGTCAAGACGCGCGGCCTCACCTACAACCTATCGTCGGCCATCATCTCGGCCAAGGCCACCGGCGAGCGCAACACCGACGTGGTCTCCGGCTCGATCACCAGCATCACCCCCATGTACGACGAGGGCTTCTGGGAGAAGGTCGACTGGACGAAGTACGGCGTGCCCAAGGAGTGGTTCACCGTCGGCGCGCCCGAACTGCTGCCCGACAGCGTCAACGGCCCGCTCGTGCAGTACAACGTCAAGAAGGCGGCCACCGTGCCCGACACCTGGGAGGGCTTCCTCGCCCCCGAGTGGAAGGGCAGGACCGCCATGGCCAGCTACGAGTCGCAGGTCTTCACCGGCTACGGCATGAAGCACGGCAAGGACAGGATGGTCCAGCTGATCAAGGACCTGCGCGGCAAGGGCGGCCTCACCCTCACCGACAACCCGGGCCCGCTGCTGGCCGGAGGCGACAAGCCCGCGGTGTTCAGCGGCCCGCTCTACGACCCCAACCCCGACCTCGCCGTCTCCGCCCTGCAGACCGAGAACATGTACCTGCAGTTCTCCGGCGTCAACGCGCACGGCAAGAACAAGCCGGCCGCCGAGCTGTTCCTGCTGTGGAACGCCTACGACCCCGACTGGCTCAAGCTCCGCATGACCGACAAGAGGTTCATCACCCTGCAGACGCCCTTCCCCGGCCTGCCCAAGTCGGTGTTCGACCAGTCGAGCGGCGTGCTCAAGCGCAACCAGGACGCCTTCTTCGGCGCGATCGACAAGGGCTGGACGGTGTTCGAGACGCAGGCGAACCGTGACCAGTACAACGAGCTGATCAAGGCGGCCCAGAAGGCGATCGAGGCCAAGTGAGGCGGCACGGCCTGCGCGTGATCACGGCGGCGGCCGTCGCCGTGATCGCCTACCTCCTGATCGTCCCGCTCGCCGTCCAGGCCATCACCGCACTGCGCGGCCTGTACCTGCCCTTCGGCCTGTCGACGGCCCGATGGAGCACGACGGCCTTCACCACCCTGTACGGCGAGCTGTCGGGCGACCTGCTGGCGACGGCCAGGGACACGGCGCTGTTCGTCGGCGGCTCGGTCCTGGTCTCCGGCCTGGTCGGCTGGGCGCTGGCCTGGCTGGTCGTCCGGACCGACCTGCCGGGGCGCCATCTGGTCACCGTCCTGGTCATCGTGCCGTTCGTGATCCCGCCGATCGTGCGGGCCCAGGGCTACTTCCTCATGCTGGCCCCCGAGTCCGGCGTGCTGAACCGGCTGCTCGGCGGCTGGATCGACCCGTTCGACTTCACCACGATGATCGTCGTACAGGGCCTGGCGAACGTCACGTTCCCCTTCCTGCTGCTCATGCCGATCATGCAGAACATGGGCAGCTCGCACGAGGAGGCGGCCAGGGCGAGCGGCGCCTCCGCCTGGCAGACCTTCCGCAAGGTGACACTGCCGATGCTCTGGCCGGGCACGCTCGGCGTGGTCGCGATGCTGACCATGCTGCTCATGGGCAATCTGGAGATCCCGCTGCTGTTCGGCCAGCAGGAGGGCGGCAACATCTTCGCGCTGAAGCTCTGGAGCCTCATCACACCGACACCGGGCGACCTGCCCAGGTACGGCCTGGCCGCCGCCTACGCGCTGAACTTCCTGGTGGCGGTGGCGCTGATCTTCAGGGTGTACCTCTGGGCGACGCGTGACGCCGCACAGCGCGCCTCGGTGACGGGCAAGGACTTCCGGCCGGTCAGGCTCCCGCTCGGCCGTGGCCGGTTGCCCGCCGCCGCCCTGGTCGTGCTCTACCTGCTGCCCACGGCCCTGCTGCCGCTGGTGGCGCTGCTCTGGTCGGCGCTCACGCCGTACGCGATGCCGATGAACTGGGACAACCTCCTCCAGCACACGGGGGTCGGGGCCTTCGGCGAGGCGGTGGCCGATCCGGAGTTCTGGGCGGCGCTCGGCCGGACCGCCGTCATCTCGGTCGGCAGTGCCACGCTCGCGGTCGCGGTGGCGATGGTCGCGGCGTACTACACCGCGCGTGGCGGCCGGACCTGGGGCACGCGGATCGTCGACGTGCTCACCTCCTCCTCGCTGGCCGTGCCCGCGACGATGGCCGGGTTCTCCGCGTTCCTGCTGTACTCCTCGATCAACCGGTGGATTCCGCTGGTCGGGACCGTGTGGGTGCTGACGCTGGCCTACTCCTACCGGGTGGCGGTCGCCTACCGGATCGCCTACAGCGCGGTGCTGCAGATCAATCCCGAGCTGGAGGACGCCGCCTCGGCCTCGGGGGCCTCGCGCCTGGCGGCCTTCAGGCGGGTGGTGCTGCCGCTGCTGCTGCCGGCCGCCGCCGCGGCGTGGATCCAGATGGTCATCCTCGGGGCCAACGAGTTCACGATCGCCGCCTTCCTCGCCACGCCGGAGTCGCGCCCGCTGTCGTGGTACCTCTACAGCCGCATCAACCCGAACGCGGCCCAGCTCTACGCCCCCGACCAGGGAGCCGCGATGGCCGTGATCTTCACCGTCGTCGTCCTGGTCGCCGGGTACGGCGTGCGCCTGCTGCTGTCCAGGCGCGCTTCCCTGTCCACGCCCCTGTTGTAGGAGAGGACCCCCATGTCGGCATCGGCAGAGCGCAACAAGGAGATCGCCCTGAAGATCTGGGGCCGCGACGTCGGTTCGAAGGTCGACCCCGACGGCCCCGAGTTCGAGGAGCACTTCCGCACTTACCACACCGAGGACTACTGGAACCACGCCTCCGAGCCCGGCAAGGACCGGGGCATCGAGAACGCCAGGATGGTCAGGCACGCCTTCCAGCTGCTGTTCACCGACGCGCGTTTCGACATCGAGATGGCCGTGGCCGAGGGCGAGTGGGTGGTGCTGAAGGGCATGTTCACCGCCTACCACACCGGCGGCACCCTGTTCGGCATCGAGGCCGACGGCAGGTTCGTCAGCCAGCCGCACGTGCACATCCTGCGCTTCCGCGACGAGAAGGTGAGCGAGCACTTCGTGGTGCGCGACGACTTCCCGATGTGGCAGCAGATGTCCAACGACGGCCGCGAGGCGGGCATCGTACGCTTCGCCGAACAGTCGCAGGCCGAGAGAGCGGAAGGCTGAGCGATGCCCGAGTTGTTCGACGTCCCGCTGGAGGACCGCGTGATCACGCGTGAGGCCGCACGGCAGGTCGACTACACGATGAAGGTGGTACCGGCGCTGCGCAGGGTCAGGGCGTACTACAGCGGTGTGGCCGTGGCCGACTCCGCGTGCGCCTCGCTGGTGCTGCAGGCCAGGGCGATGCCGGTGTACTACTTCCCGCTGGCCGACGTGCGCGGCGACCTGCTGAGCGAGTCGGGCCGGGTCAAGGACGGCCGCGCCTTCCTCGACCTGAGCGCCGGAGGGCGGCACGCCAAGGGCGCGGCGTGGACGCACGAGGACCATCCGGGGCTCGTCGCCTTCTACTGGAAGGTGATGGACTCCTGGTTCGAGGAGGACGAGGAGGTCTACGCCCATCCGAAGGACCCCTTCCACCGGGTGGACGTGCTGCGCGCCTCCCGGCACGTGCGGGTGGAGATGATGGGCGAGGTTGTGGGCGAGAGCAGCAGGCCCTGCCTCCTGCTGGAGACGAACCTGCCGCCGCGCTGGTACCTGCCCAAGCAGGACGTGCGCCTCGACCTGCTCGTCGCCTCGACGACGACCTCGCAGTGCCCCTACAAGGGCAAGGCGTCGTACTGGTCGTTGCGGGTGGGCGATCGGCTCATGCACGACTGCGCGTGGACCTACCGGTTCCCGGTGCCGGAGTGCCCGAAGATCGAGAACATGGTGTGCTTCTTCGACGAGCAGGCCGACGTGGTGCTGGTCGACGGCGAGCGGTTGCAACGGCCCGAGACCGCGTGGAGCAGGCCACCGAAGATCACCAACCTGTGAATATGGGGGCCGCTCCCCCATGTCCGCACGCGGGCCGCTCGCCATACTGGCCCACGTGAACGATGTGGATCTGGGTGTGGACCTCGACATGGCCACAGGCGCGGCCCCGGGTGCGGACCTCGGTCCCGCCTGGTGGGCGCGCGGCCTGACGGCGGCCGAGCCCGTGACCGCACGGCCGCCGTGGGCCGCGACCCTGCACGACGTGCTGGACCTGGCGCACCGCACGCCCCGCCAGGACGACGCCCCGGCCGGGCTGTCGGCCGCCGTAGAGCCGTTCGCCGTGCACGCGGCCGACCGGCTGGCCGCGGGGGCCGCGCATCTGGCGGCCGGGCTCGACCTGGACTCGGTGAAGGCGGGCTTCGCCAAGGGGCTGACCGCAGCTCTGGCCAGGATCGCCGCCCGCGTTCTCGTCCTCGAACTGAACCGGCGCCGCGACGACGGCAGGCTGCGCGGCGCCACCCCGGCCGAGCGATTCGCCGACTTCGTCCGCCAGGTCGGCGGCGGCGAGGGGCTGGCCCGGCTGCTCGCCTCCTACCCGGTGCTCGGCAGGCTGCTGGCCCAGGAGTGCGACGGCGCCGTCGCGGCCGGGCTCGAACTGCTCGGCCGCCTGCACGACGACCGCCCCGCCCTGCTCGGCCTGCTCGGGGCCGCGCCGGGACGCCTGGCCGGCTACACCGCGACCGGCGACGCGCACCTGGGCGGGCGTGCCGTCGCCGTGCTCACCTTCTCCTCCGGCGCGCGGGTGGTCTACCGGCCGCGTCCGATCGAGGCGCATCTGCACTTCAACGAGGTCGTGGCCTGGCTCAACGACCGGGTGCCCGGCCTCGCGCTCGGCACGCTGGAGGTGCTCGCCCGCCCCGGCTACGGCTGGGCCGAGTACGTTCCGGCGAGCGAGTGCGCCGACGTGGCCCAGGTCGAACGCTTCTACCGGCGCATGGGCGCCCTGCTGGCCCTGCTGTATGCGCTCAACGCCGTCGACGTGCACTACGAGAACCTCGTCGCCTGCGCCGGTCAGCCGATCCTGGTGGACGTCGAAACGCTGTTCCATCCCGTGCTTCCGGCCCCCGTGCCCGCCGACCCCGCGCTCGACGCCCTCCAGGACTCGGTGCACCGTACGGCGCTGCTGCCCCGCCTCGTGGTGGGCGACCAGGGCGCGCTCGACTACTCGGGGCTCGGCGGCGACAAGGACGCCGTGCACCCCTTCTCCGCCGCCGGATGGCAGGAGGAGGGCACCGACACCATGCGCCTGGTACGGCGGGCGGCCAGGTTCGCCGGGGCGGCCAACCGGCCACGGCTGAACGGCGTCGACGCCGATCCCGGGCACTTCGCCCACGACCTGGTCGGCGGCTTCCGCGAGGCCTACGACGCGCTCACCACCGGCCGCGGCGACCTGCTCGCGGGCCCGCTGGCGCGATTCGGGACCGACCGGGTACGGCTGCTGCTGCGGCCCACCCGCATCTACGGCGACCTGCTGCTGGAGTCGACCCATCCGGACGTGGCCTCGGCCGCCGCCGACCGCGACGAGGTGTTCGACCTGCTGACGCTGATGTCGGAGGGCGACGCCCTGCGCACGTGCGCGGTGGCACGGGAGCGCGCCGACCTGTGGGCCGGTGACATCCCCTACTTCGGCACCACGCCCGGCTCCCTGACGATCGAGGCGGGCGACGGCACACCGCTCGCGGTCGGCCTGCCCCGCACCGGGCTCGACGCGGTCGCCGCCAAGCTCGCCCGCATGGGCCGGGCCGACCGCGACGACCAGGAATGGGTGATCCAGGCGTCGCTCGCCGTACGGGCGGGTGGCGCGCGGCACGATCCCGGCAGGCCGCCCGCCGCCGCGCTGCAGGCCGTGGTGCCGCATCCCGAGGCGCTGCTGGCCGCCGCCCGGGGCATCGCCGACCGGCTGTGCGCGACCGCGCACCACGACGAGAGGGCGGCCAACTGGCTCGGCCTCGAACCCGACGAGGGCGGGCACTGGTCGATCATGCCGCTGGGCGGGGGGCTGGCGAGCGGGTATCCGGGCGTGGCGCTGTTCCTGGCCCAGGCCGGGGTCGTCACCGGGATCCCCCGGTACCTGGAGACCGCGCGCAAGGCGCTGACGCCTGTTCCCCGGCTGCTCGGGACGCTGGCCGGGCACGAGGCGCTGGCGCGTGCCGTCGGGTGCGGCGGGTTCGGCGGGCTGGGCGGGATCGCCTATGCGCTGGCGCGGCTCGGCGCCCTGCTGGGCGACTCAGAGGTGAGCGCGTGGGCCGGGCAGGCCGTCGAGCTGGCCGGGGCGGTCGTCTCCGGTGAGGGCGAGGTCACGCTGGACGTGTACGACGGGCTCGCCGGGTGCCTGGCCGCGATGCTCGCCGTACGGGAGGACACCGGGTCGGCGGCTGCCGGGCGGGTGGCGGCGCTCTGCGCCGAGCGGCTCGGGGCGGCGCTGGAAGGGGCAGAGCACGCTCGGACGGCTCAGGGGTTCGCCTACGGGATCGCCGGGATGGGGTGGGCGCTGGCCAAGGGCACGGCCGGAGGAGTCGCCGCCGGGGGCGCGGACGCGCTGGCGTCCTCGCTGCTGGGCAGGGCCGTGCGCGAGGCGGAGGGGCGTACCTGGTGTGAAGGGGCCGCCGGGGTCTCGCTGGCCGTCGCCGACGCGCTGCCCGGCAATCCCGTGCTCGCGCCGCCCTCCGGTGGGCCGCTGGGCGGGCACGGGCTGTGTCATGGCGAGCTCGGCAGGCTGGAGGCGCTGAGCGCGCTGGCCCGGCGCGGCGATCCCCTGGCCGTGCGGTCGCTGCGCAGTCATACGGGCAAGCTGCTGGCCTCGCTCGACCGTTTCGGGGCCCGGTGTGGCACGCCACGCCATCTTTCGACTCCCGGCCTGCTCGACGGCCTGGCCGGCATCGGTCACGGGCTGCTCAGGCTGGCCGTACCGGAGACAACGACGTCGGTGCTGCTGCTGCAGGCCGCCGGACAGAACAAGGAGAACGCACACCGATGAACACCGAAGACACCACCAAGGCGGGCCAGGACCATCCGGCAGGGGCGATCCTGGTACGCCTCGGCGGCCTGGGCCCGCTGACCAGGGCCGCCGTCCTGGCCGGGCTGACCACGGGAGCGAGCCTGGCCCTCGGCTCCCCCGACACCGCCCTGGGCGCGGCCATCGCCCTCGGCGGCCCCGACACCACCTGGCCGGTCAGCATCTCGGGTCCGGCGTAGGAGCGTCGCGGGGGGCTGGGCGCTGGGGTTGTGGCCTGGGCGCTCGGGAGCCGGAAGTCCTGGGCGCTCGGGAGCCGGAGACCCTGGGCTGAGCGCTCGGGAGCCAGGAGCCCTGGGCCTGGGGTTTCGGGTCGGGGTTCCTGGGGCCTCGGAGGGTGGCCCCGGGGCTTCGCTCGGGGCGGGGTTGGCTGTGGCATTCGGTCATAACAAATCCTGAAATAACGTCATATTCGTGCGCCTGCCGCCCGATACTCTGGCGCCATGCAGTTCACCGCCCCCTTTCTCATCGGACGCGACCGCGAGATCGAACTGCTGGACCGGCGCCTCGCCGAAGCCGTGCGAGGCCGGGGCGGGGCCGTGTTCGTCACGGGTGACGCGGGGATCGGCAAGTCCAGGCTGACCGCGGAATGCGCCTACCACGCCTACGCGGCCGGCATGACGACCCTGCGCGGGCGTGGCAGCACGGTCAGTGCCGACATCCCGTTCAAGCCGCTCAGCGAGGCCCTGTTCTCGCTGGCCAGGACGCAGGGCCCGCCGGACGACCCGGCGCTCGCGCCGTACCTTCCGGCGTTGACGAAGCTGATCCCGGAGTGGCGGCGCGACGGCGTCGAGGGGCACATCGAGTCGGTCGTGGTGCTGGCCGAGGCCGTGCTGCGGCTGCTGGGCGCGGTCGGCGCGAAGGGCGGGTGCCTGCTGATCCTGGAGGACCTGCACGAGGCGGACGCCGACGCGCTGGCCGTGGTCGAGTACCTGGCCGACAACCTGGCGGACGTGCCCGCCGTCCTGCTGGTCAATCTGCGCGGGCACGCGGGACAGGCCCGCACGCTGGCCGACTCCTGCGCGCGGCGGCGCATCGCCACCGTGCTCGACCTGCCCGCGCTGGCGCCGCCGCAACTGCGGATGCTCGCCGCCGCCTGCCTCGACACCTCCCCCGACGACCTGCCAGAACCGCTGCTCGCCAGGCTGGAACGTGACAGCGACGGCGTGCCGTTCGTGGTCGAGGAGCTGCTCGGCGCGATGGCCGACGTCGGCGCCCTGCGCCACGACGGCGAGCGCTGGCAGCTGAGCGGCGACCCGGCCATCGAGGTGCCGACCACCCTGGTACGCACCGTCGCCCTGCGCGCCGCCCAGCTCGGCCCCGAGGCGCAGGACCTGCTGCACACCGCCGCCGTCTTCGGCTCGCGCTTCCCCATCGGCGTGCTCAAGGAGGCGACGGGACTCGGCGACCGCGAGGTCGTGACGTTCCTGCGCTCGGGGATGACCGCCCAGCTCATCACGCCGGACGAGTCCTCGGGCGCCTCCAGCGACTGGTACGCCTTCCGGCACGCGCTCACCGCCGAAGCCCTGCTCGCCTCGCTGATCCCGGCCGAACGCGTCCTGTACGCGGGGCGCGCCGCCGACGCGCTCGAACGCCTGCATCCCGGCCTGCCGGGCGAATGGTGCCAGATCGCCGCCACCCTGCGCCTGACCGCGGGAGACGGCACGGCGGCGGCCAGGCTGCTCACCGAGGCCGGATGCCGCCTGCTCGACGAGGGGGCGGCCGACGTCGCCGCGACCGTGCTCGAACGCGGTTACGCCCTGCTCGGCGACGCACCGGCCGACCTGCGCGCCCGCAGTACCCAGCTGCTGCTGCACGCGCTGACCGAGGGCGGGCGGGCCGATCGCGCGCTGGAGCTGGCCAAGGAGCTCGCACTCGCCGGAGACCTGGCGATGACGATCGGCAACGAGGCCGACCTGCGTACCAAACTGGCCTGGGTGGCGGCCGAGACCGGCGGCACGAGCGACGGCCTGGCGCACGTGGCCGCCGTCAGACGCCTGCTGGAGGCCGACCCCGACCAGGCCCGCACGGCCGCGATCGACGTCATCGAGGCCCAGCTCATCGTGCCCGACCACGGCGTGCTGCAGCACAGCGCCCAGGACATGAGCGCGGCCGAGGCGCTGGCCAGGAGGGCGGCCGAGGTCGCCGAGCGCCTCCCGCTGCCCGAGGTGGCCTGCCAGGCGTGGGAGCGGCTGGCGATGCTCTCGCGCGTGCGCGGGTTCGACGAGCCCGAACGCTGCCTGACCCGGGTGCTGGCCATCGCCGACGCGCACGGCCTGAGGCTGTGGAAGCTGCGCGCGACCCTGCGCCTGGCCGCCAACCACACGCTGCGCACCGGCGAACGCGCCCTGCTGGACGAGGTGAACGAGCAGGCGACCCGCGCCGGAGCCATCAGCCTGGTGCACGCCGCCCAGGGCTCGCTGGTGATGACGATGGCGCTGCGCGGCGAGTACGACCAGGCCGAGGCCATCGCGGCGAGCTGTGTCGAGACCACGATCCGCCTGGGCCACACCGCCTACACCCAGTACGCCCTGCTGGCCAGGGCCACACTCGCCGCACACCAGGCCAGAAGGGCCGAGATGGACGCGGCGCTGGCCGAGTTCCGCAGGTGGGGCGGCGAGGCCAGCCTGCACATGGCGGTCGTCTACGGCCTGTGCACGGCGATGTGCGCCCTGCTCGAAGAGGACAGGGACCGCGCGGCCGACCTGCTGGCCCAGGCCAGGCGCTGGGAGGAGGAGCATCCCACGATCTACTACCTGACCGGCAGGTACGGCATGGGCGTGCTGCTCGACGTGCTCGCCGGGCGGGCCGGGACGGCCGAGTGGGAGGCGGCCGACAAGGGCCCGGCTGCCGAGCTGACCTGGAACCGCCACTTCCTGCTGCTGGCCAGGGCCGTGCTGCACGGCAGGTCGGGCGAGCCGCTCGCCGCGGCGGAGGCGTTCGGCCAGGCGCTCGCCGCCGCTTCGCCGTACCCGATGGCCAGGCATCTCGGGCTGCGCCTGGTGGCGGAGGCGGCGCTGGCCGACGGGTGGGGGGAGCCGCTGGTGTGGTTGCGTACGGCCGAGCGGTACTTCCACGACGCGCGGGTGCCCGCCGTGACGGGCGCGTGCCGTGCGCTGCTGCGCCAGGCGGGCGCCGCGGTCGCCCAGCGGCGTGACGGGCACGACCAGGTGCCGGACGCGTTGCGGGGCCTGGGGGTGACGGTGCGGGAGTACCAGGTGTTCGTGCTGCTGGCCGGGCGACGGGGCAATGTGGAGATCGGCAGACGGCTGTTCATCTCGCCGAGGACGGTGGAGAAGCATGTGGCGAGCCTGCTGCTGAAGACGGGACTGGCCGACAGGGCGGCGCTGTGCGGGCGGGCGGAGGAGATGGAGGAGTAGGCCCCTCACGGAATATGGGGGCGCCGAATATGGGGGCGCTGAATATGGGGGCTCGGCCCGCATGCGCGGGTGCGGACCTGGTCGGCACAGTGATCCCATGAGCGACACGGGGAAGATGCCCGCAAGGGGCGCGGGCCGGATGCTGGCGACCGTCGCGGCGCAGGCGCCGGGCCGGGGGGCGCTGGTCGCGCTGGTCCTGGCGGGCGGCGTGGTGTGCCTGCTGCTGCTGCCCGGCGCGCTCGGCGGTGCGATGGACGCGCTCGCGGCCGGGACCGGGACCGGTGTGGGATGGCCGGTCGTGCTGCTGGGGCTCAGTGTGGTGTTCGGGGCGGGCCCGGCGCTGGCCGCCGGTGCGTTCGAGGCGGCGGCCGTCGCCTGGCTGCGGGTACGCCTCCTGGAGCAGGTGCTGCGGCTCGGGCCCTGGCGCAGTGCCAGGTTCGCGCCCGGCGACCTGACCGGCAGGCTGGGCGCCGACGCCGCCCTGGCCGTGCGCGGGGTGGTCGCGACGGCCAGGCTCGGCGCGCGTGCCGTGCTCGTCGCGGGGTCGCTGGCCGCGCTCGCGCACACCGTCTGGGGGTGGGGCGTGGGCGGGCCTTCGGTGGGCGCGGTCGTGGCCTCGGCCGGGTACGCGGTGCTGCTGCTCGTGGCGGCGGCCGGGCGCGCTCCCGCGGCGGCGGGTGTGCGCGCCGGGTGGGCGGCGGCCGACCGCATCGCCGAGGTGCTGGCCTGTGAGGCGCCCTCCGACGGCGGCTGGGAGTTGCCGCCTGGCCCGCTGAACGTGACGTTCGAGGACGTCACCGCGATGGCCGGCGAGCGGATGGTGCTGCGCGGGGTGAGCGCCCGCATCCCGGCCGGGCGCACGTGTGCCGTGGTCGGCCGTTGCGAGGAGGCCAAGAGCCTGCTGACCGCGCTGGTCGGCGGGCTGGCCGACGCGAGCGGCGGGCGGGTGATGCTGGACGTGCTGGCCGTACGTGACGTCGACAGGCGGGTGCTGCCGCGTCACGTGTCCTATGCCTTCGCCGGGCGCGGCGAGGAGGGCTGCCCTGCGGTGACGCCTGTCATGGTGCTCGACGACGAGGCGGCCAAGGCCGGATCGGCGCCGGACGGCGGCACGCGTCTCGTCGTGGCGCGCGAGGTCTCGACCGCGGCCTGCGCCGACCTGGTCCTGTGGCTGGAGGACGGCCGTACCAAGGCGCTCGCCCCGCACGCCGACCTGGTCACCGACCCGCTGTACCGGGCGTTGTTCGAGGTGGCGTCGTGAGCGGCGGCGGCGGGGGGTTCGTGCGGGCCGGGCTGCTGGAGTGCCTGCCCGCCGTGCTGGTGGGGCCGCTGGCGGCGCTCGCCGTCGACGGGGGCGACCGGCCGACCACCGTGGCGTGCGCGGCCCTGCTGGCCGCCTGCCTGCTCATCCAGAGCCCGTTGGTGGTCGCGGGCCGGGTGCGCCGGACGCAGGCGCTGGTGCTGCGGCTGGTCGCGGGGGTGGCGGGGATGTGCGCGGTGGACGCCAGGGTCGCCGCGCTGGTCGTGGTCCCGGTCGGTGTGGCCGTCCTGCTGCTCGTGCGGCTGGCGCCGGTGGCCGGGCGCAGTCGCAGGCAGGCGCTGGCCGCCGACGCGAGGGTGGCCGAGGCTGCGGGCGCGGTGTTCGGCACGCTGGGCGACGTCGTGGTCAGCGGCGGCCAGGGCCTGGCCCGCGAGCAGGTGTCGGCCCCCGTCGCCCTGCAGTCGGCGGCCGCGCTCGCCCTGGCCCGGGCGAAGGCCGTCAAGGCCCTGGTCATCGCCCTGGGCTGCCAGGCGCCCCTCGCCCTGGTGCTGTGGGCCGCCCGCCACGGCGACCTCACCCCGGGTACGGCGGTCGCCGCCCTGACCTGCCTGCTGGCCGTCCTGGCCCCCGCCCTGTGCACGGCCTGGGACACCGGCGTGACCGCCGGGCACGACCGCAGCCCGGAATGTGCGCCGACCGGCGGAAACGGGGAATGAACCCCCTACATGTCTTATCGGGGGATGGGATGTCAATGCCAACCAGAATTCCGCGCGCCACCGCGCTGGAGAATATGCGCTTCACCCTGACCTACACCCTCCCGGGCCTGCTCAGGGGCGCCTTCACCACCAACCAGAAGATGCTCGACCTCGTCGCACGCCTCGACACCAACAAGAAGGCCGGCAGGGTCGTGGCCCGGCTCAGACGCAAGTACGGCGGGCGCTCGCTGTGGGTGCTGGGGCCGAGCGGGCCGGTGCTGCTGCTGGTGAACCAGGGGGACATCGCCAGGGTGCTGTCCGCCTCCGACCACGAGTACTCGCTGGCCAGCCCGGAGAAGGTCAAGGGGCTCGGCATCTTCCAGCCCGACTCGCTCGTCCTGACGCCGAGCGGGCCGCTGCTCGACGACAGGCACGCCTTCAACAACGCCGTCCTGCAGGCGGGACAGCCCCTGCACGTGCTGGGCGAGCGGTTCGGGCAGGTGGTCGAGGAGGAGGTCGCCCTCCTGCTGTCGGACGTAGGGCTCGGCGTGCTGAGCAGGCAGGACTTCGACGAGGCGTTCGCCAGGGCGGCCAGGCGCATCCTGTTCGGCGATTCGGCCAGGGACGACAGGCAGGTCAGCGAGCTGCTGCGGGCGCTTCGCCGCGAGGCCAACTGGATGGGCCTGCGCTTCTGGCGAGCCGGGCGCGCCGAGACCATGCTGCGCAGGCTGAACGCCAAGATCCAGGGCTATGTCGAGCGGGCCGAGCCGGGCAGCCTGATGAGCATGTTCGCCGACGCGCCCAAGAGCGAGCGCACCGACCCGGCGGGCCAGGTCTCGCACTGGCTGATGGCCTTCGACGTGCTCGGCATGGGCGTCATGCAGACGCTGGCCCTGCTGGCCTGCCACCCGAAGGAGTACGCGACGGCCGAGTCGGAGGTCGGGCGCGGCGGCGACACGCCGTACCTGCGGGCCTGTCTGATGGAGGGGCTGCGGCTGTGGGCGCCGGTGCCGAACCTCATGCGGATCACCACCGTGCCCGTCGACTGGCACGGCGTCAGCCTTCCGGCGCGTTCGTCGATCATGATCCCGGCGGCCGTGCTGCACCGCAATCCACAGCTGCCGCACCCGGACGCGTTCGCGCCCGCCGACTGGATCGACGGCGGCGAGGCGGGCGACTGGTGGGTCAATCCGTTCAGCAAGGGGCCGGGGCAGTGTCCGGGCAGCGACCTGGCGATGTTCCTCGGTCCGGTGGCCCTGGCCGCCCTGCTGCGCGGCCGGGGCTATGAGCTGCTGGACCTGGATCTGGGGGCGCGGGCGCCGTTGCCGCAGACCGTCAACGCCGCCCGCTTCCGCTTCGCCGTACGGCTGGCGGGGCCGGTCGTGCCCGAGCAGACCGGCCCCGCGCGGGTCAGAGTCGCAGCACCTTCCCTGGATTGAGGATGTTGCCCGGGTCCAGAGCGCGCTTGATGTCGCTCTGGACCCGCAGGTTGCGCTCGCCGAGCTCCCGGCGCAGCCAGTCGCGCTTGAGCAGGCCGACGCCGTGTTCGCCGGTGATGGTGCCGCCCAGTTCGAGGCCCGCCGCCATGATCGCGTCGTAGGCCTGTTCGGCCCTGCGCAGGGCTCCGGGGTCGGAGCGGTCGAAGACGACGGCCGGGTGCAGGTTGCCGTCGCCCGCGTGGCCGATGGTGGAGATGTAGAGGTCGTACCTGGCGGAGATGGCGTCGATCTGGTCGATCAGCTCGGCCAGCCTGGTCCTGGGCACCGCGACGTCCTCGATGAACGCCGTGGGGTCGCCGCCGAGCTTGGCCGCCTCGGCCTGCAGGGCGGGCAGGACCATACGGCGGGCGTCCAGCACCTGGGTGCTCTGCTCCTGGTCGGCGGCCGTGCTCACGCTGATCGCGCCCGCCTGTTCGCACAGCAGCGCCATGGCCTTGATCTCGGTCAGCGGCTCGCGGTCGTCGGACTCGATGATCAGGGTGGCCGCCGCCTCGGGACTGAGCAGCGGATGTCCCAGCGCGGCCACCGCACGGGTGGTGCGCTGGTCCATGAGCTCCAGCGCGGACGGCACGTGCCCGCCCTTGATGACGGCCGCCACCGCCTTGCCCGCGTCGGTGGCCGAGGCGAACGTCGCCAGCGCCGCGAGCGAGGGCCCACGCCTGGGCCGCAGGCCGAGCGTCGCCTCGACGATCACGCCGAGCGTGCCTTCGGAGCCGACGAACAGGCTGGTGAGGTCGTAGCCCGCGACGCCCTTGACCGTGCGCCTGCCGGTGGTGAGCAGCTCGCCGTCGGCCATGACGATCTTCAGGCCGAGCACGTAGTCGGACGTCACGCCGTACTTCACGCAGCACAGGCCGCCCGCGCCGACGGCTATGTTGCCGCCGATCGTGCAGGAGTCCCACGAGGCCGGGTCCGGCGGGTAGAACAGGCCGTGTTCGGCCACCGCCTCGGACAGCGCCCGGTTGGTGATGCCGGGCTCGCACACCACCAGCCGGTTGCCCGGGTCGATCTCGATGACGCGGTTCATCCTGAGCGTCGACAGCACGATGCAGCCGTCCTCGGCGTTGGCCGCGCCCGCCAGGCCCGTCCTCGCGCCCTGCGGCACGACCGGCACCTGGTAGGCGTGCGCGACCCGCATGACGTGCTGGACCTGCTCGACGGTCTCGGGTGTGACGACGACGGCGGGAGTGCCCGCCTCGCTGAAGGGCGCCGCGTCCCTGGCGTGCGCCTGTCTGGTCCCGGCGTCGGTGTGCAGGGTGTCGGAGGCGAGACCGGCCCGCAGTGCGGCGGTCCAGGCGAGGTCGAGCGAGGTGCTCATATCCTGACCTCCACGAGAAGCGGCCCTGTGCCCGAGAGCGCCGAGGCGAGTTCGTCCGGCGTCCGGGCGAGCTCCGTGGCGAAGCCGTAGCCCTGGGCGATGGAGCGGATGTCGATGCCCGGGATGTCCAGGCCGGGAATGCCGGAGACCTTCTCCAGCTCGCCGAACCACTTGAGGATGGCGTACTCCTGGTTGGTCTGGACGAGCACGGTGAGCGGCACGCCGTAACGCGCCGCCGTCCACAACGCCGGGAGCGCGTACTGCATGGACCCGTCGCCCATGACGGCCACGACCCGGCGCGAGGGCTCGGCGAGCTGCACGCCGACGGCCGCCGACAGGCCGAAGCCGAGCCCGCCGCCCGCGGTGAAGAAGTACGAGCCCGGGCGTGAGATGCGGACCTGGTCCTGGAAGTCCAGCGTGTTGGACGGCGACTCGTTGACCCAGATCGTGTCGTCGGGCAGGGTCCTGGCCAGGGTGGCGAAGACGGCGGCGGGCCCGAACCCGGTGACGTCGGCGGCGGGCGCGCGGGCGGCCACCTTGCGGCCGGAGCGCTCGACGTGGGCGGCGAGCCCGGCCAGCGCCAGCCGTACGTCGCCGACGATCGCGTCGCCGACCGGGGCCTTGGCCGCCTCGCCCGGGTCACCGGTGATGTGCGCGAGCGCGGCCCCTTCGGGCAGGTAGGCGCCGGGCAGGTAGGGGTAGTAGCGGAAGACCGGCGCCCCCGCCACCACGATCAGGTCGTGCCCGGCCAGCTGCGCCGAGATCAGCGAGATGCCGGGCGCGAGGAAGCCCTGGAAGTTCGGATGGTCCTGCGGGAAGCACATCTGCCCTTCGAGCGGCGCCGCCCACACCGGCAGCGCGGCCTTCTCCGCGAGGGCGACGGCGGCATCGAACCCCTCCTGGCTGTCGGCCTCTCCGCCGACGACCAGCACGGGATTGCGGGCCGCGTTGATCCGCCCGGCCAGCGCCTGCACCGCCTCCGGCAGCGGCGCCGTGCGAGAGACGACCTTGCGCCTGGCGACGGCGGTGCTCTCCCCCTCGTCGACCTCGGCCTCGAAGTCGTCCATCGGCAGCGAGAGGAAGACCGGGCCGGCCGGTGGCGTGGCGGCCAGATGCAGCGCTCTGGCCAGGGCGTGCGGCACGTCCTGGGCGCGTGGCGGCTCGAACGACCACTTCACCGCCGGTCTGGGCAGCGTGGTGGCGTCGACGTTGGTGAGCAGCGCCTCCAGCGTCATCATCGCCCGGACCTGCTGGCCCGCGGTGATGACGAGCGGTGTCTTGTTGGCCGCCGCGTTGACGATGGCGCCCATGGCGTTGCCGAGCCCTGCTGAGGTGTGCACGTTCACCAGGGCGGTGCGTCCTGTGGCCTGGGCGTAGCCGTCGGCCATGCCGACGACCACCGCCTCCTGCAGCCCCAGGACGTATCTGAAGTCGGACGGGAACTCGTTCAGCATCGGCAGCTCGGTCGAGCCGGGATTGCCGAAGATCGTGGTCACGCCGTGTTCGCGGAGCAAATCGAAGACGGCGGCGCGTACGGTGGTCACTTCGTGAGGATATAACTATGAGTATCCAATTGATTGCAGCGAGTGAGGTATGTCGATGGTTCTGGAGAAGCCGAAGACGAACGAACGGCCATGGCACGAGCTGCCGACGCCGCTCGCGATCGCCGCGCTGGCCAAGATGCGCGACGACCTGCGACGGCACAACCTGCACGACACCTACGGCGCCGGAGGCGAACGCGCGCGCACCCCCTCACCGGAGCGGCCGTGCCACCGCAGCTACGACGGCTCGGGATACGACCCCGATGACGTCGACATGGGCAGGGCGGGCACCAGGTTCGACCGCAACGCCCCGCTGGAGCTCACCTTCCCGCACGACCTCATGTCGCCCAGCCCGCGCGAGGTCGCAGACCGGCTGCTGACCCGGACCGAGTTCATCCCGGCGCCCAGTCTGAACATGCTGGCCGCCGCCTGGATCCAGTTCCAGAACCACGACTGGTTCAGCCACGGCGACAACCACCAGGCCGACCCGCTGCAGGTGCCGCTCGACCCGGCCGACCCGTGGCACGAGCACCCCATGCGCGTCAGCCGCAGCAGGCCCGACCCGGTCGCCCACGTGGGCGCCGATCGGCCGCCCACCTACGAGAACACCGTCACGCACTGGTGGGACGGCTCGCAGATCTACGGCAGCTCGGAGGAGGCCTGCCGCCGCGTCCGCAGCGGCGAGGACGGCAAACTGCGTCTCACGCCCGACGGCAGGCTGCCCGAGTGCGACCTGCCCGGCATCGACCTGTGCGGGTTCAACGACAACTACTGGGTCGGCCTGGCGCTGATGCACACGCTCTTCGCCAAGGAGCACAACGCCATCTGCGACATGCTGCGCGAGGCCTATCCCTCCTGGGACGACGAGAAGCTGTTCCACGTCGCGCGCCTGGTCAACGTGGCGGTCATGGCCAAGATCCACACCGTGGAGTGGACGCCCGGCATCCTCGACCACCCGGCGCTGCGCATCGGGATGAACGTCAACTGGTCCGGCCTGGTCGGGCCGCGCTTCCTGGCCGGGCACGGCCGGATGGGCAAGGGCGAGGTGATCTCCGGCATCCTCGGCTCGCAGCAGGACCACCACGGCGCGCCGTACTCCACCACCGAGGAGTTCGTCACCTGCTACCGCCTGCACCCGCTGATCCGCGACGACTACCCGATCCGCTCGCACCGCAACGGCACGCTGATCACCGTCGAGGACCTGACCCCGTTGCAGGGCAGGGGCACCAGGCAGGCCGTCGACACCTACGGCATGTCCGACCTGCTCTACTCCTTCGGCGTCATGAACCCCGGCGCGATCACCCTGCACAACCATCCCAACGGCCTGCGCGACCTGGAGCGGCTGTCCGGCGAGCGGCTCGACATCGCCACCGTCGACGTGCTGCGCGACCGGGAGCGCGGCATCCCGCGCTACAACGCCTTCCGTACGATGATGCGCAAGCCGCCCGTGCTCGACTTCGCCGAACTGAACAGCGGGGAGGCGCTGCGCGAAGTGTACGAAGGCGACGTCGACCGCATCGACACCATGATCGGCATGTATGCCGAGCAGCCGCCCAAGGGGTTCGGCTTCTCCGACACCGCCTTCCGCATCTTCGTGCTGATGGCCTCGCGGCGGCTCAAGAGCGACCCGTTCTTCACCGACCTCTACACCCCCGAGGTCTACACACCCGAGGGCATGGCCTGGATCGACGCCACCGGCATGCTCGACGTCCTGCACCGTCACCATCCCGAACTCGCGCCCGCGCTCGGCGGCGTCAAGAACGCGTTCGCACCATGGAGGAGGCTGTCATGAAGGAACCCACCCGTGTGGCCATGCTGGCCGACGGCACCCGGGCCGACGCCCGCACGATGGTCAACCAGGCGTTGCGGCTGCGCGACGCCGCCGAGAGCCTGCGCGGCCTCGACCTGGTGCCCCCGTGGTTCGCCGAGGAGATCCGCGTGCTCATCGAGCGCTGCATGGTCGCATCGGGCGATCTGGAGAGCTCGGCCGACCGGCTGGACGAGCATGCCAAGGCGATGCTGGGAGGCATCTCGTGAAGATCGAGTCCGACGCCTCACGCTCGGGCGTCTACGAGAGCGAACTGGAGACGGTCAGGGCCGCCGCGGTCGAGCTGGCCAGAGCCGCCGAGGAGATCAAGGGCGTGTCGGCCAGACTGTCGGCGACGCTGACCCAGAGCAGGGTCGTCGCCTCCGCCCTGCGCCAGCCGGGCACGGGTGTGCCCGCCGAGCGCGCGCTGCTGCGGGCCGCCGTGCACCGCGACGGCCTCGGCTACGCGCTCAGCGGCTCTCTGGCCTCCAAGATCGGCGGGTTCACCGGCAGGGAGAGCCTGGCCGTCCTGGTGGCGGTGCTGTCGTTGCGGCTGCGCATCGCCGCCGTCACCACCTCGCATCCCGAACTCGCCGAGGACCCGGCCGTACGCCGCCTGATCGACGCCATCTCGGCCGACAGCTCGATCGCCGCCGCCCGCGCCCTGCGCCGCCTGGTCAAGGACAAGGGGCTGGGCAAGGCGCTGGACGGCATCGCGCCGGTGTTCACCGAACTGCTCGCGCTCAACGCGCTGCTGGACGAGCTGCCCGGCAACGACAGCTCGGGCTGGTCGATCGCCACCGGCAAGCCGGTCGAGCACGAGCCGCTGCTGGGCGTCACCGTCCAGGCCGTGTGCCGCTGGGACGTCGGCGAGGGCTCGGCCGAACCGGTGGAGCTGACCCGCGAGGAGCAGGAGCAGATCGACACCAGCGCCACCGTCACCGGCTTCATGCGCAACATCGCCACGATCAAGAACACCGGCCGGGTCTTCCTCCAGGAGGTGGGCGGCGAGCGATACATCCTGTACGTGCCTGGCATGCAGTGCGGCATGCCGCGCAACGACTCGCCGCAGGACCTGGTCGGCGCCTGGCGCAACACGCTCATGGACGAGTCGCCGTACACCAGGGCGCTGATGCGGGCGGTGAAGGCCTTCCAGGTGCCCGACGGGGCCAAGCTGGCGCTGATGGGGCACAGCGAGGGCGGCGCCGCGGTGATGAACCTGGCGCAGGACCCGGAGTTCTCCAGCCGCTACGAGGTCACGCACGTCATCGCCGTCGGTGCGCCCGTCGACTTCAAGAAGCCGCCCGAGCAGGCGTTCGTCGCCACCATCACCAACCAGCACGACCTCATCCCGAGCCTGGACGGCCAGGGGCCCGGCTCGCCGTTCCATCTGCATCCCGGCTGGTACGTCGTCGACTACAACGACGACACCCACGAGTTCCCCGCCTGCCATCACGCGCTGAAGTACCTGCACAACCTGGAGTACGACCTGCACGAGGCGCGTGCGCACATCAACACCGCACTGCGGCCCTACCAGGGCGAGGTGACCAGGTCGCAGGCCTACCGGGTGCTGGACGAGGTGCGCTCGCCCGACGGCTTCCCGTTCCTGACGGTGGCCACGGCTCCGGTGCAGACGTCGGTGGGGCCGGTCGAGCTGCCGGTGCGCTGCTCCGACAGCATGGCGATGACGCTGCTGTTCACCGCCGACCTGGGGGCCGCGACCGCCCTGCTGAAGGGCACCGGCCTGCGGCCCGCGACGCTGCGCGGCAAGGCCGTGCTGATGATGCTGGCCAGGCGTTTCCGCACCACGACCGTCGGCGCCTACGACGAGGTGGCCACCGCGCTCGTCGTGCACGACCCGTGGCGGCCACAGCCGGTCATGGTCTGGGGCGACCTGCTGCGCAGGGCCGACAGGCGGCGCTCGGGCGTGCACATCCTGGACCTGGCGATGAGCGACCGCACGGCGTGCACGCTGGCCGAGGAGATCTGGGGCTTCCCGTCCTTCTTCGCCGAGGTCGAGGTCGAGACCGAGAGCAGTTCGGCGTTCGTGCCCGGCGTGCTCAACCTGCGCGGACGGCTCGGCCCGTGGCTGCCGGGCCCCGAGGTCGACCTGGTGACCTACTCGCACCGGGAGGGCCGCACGCTGCGCTCGCTCGTCGACACCAAGGGCCGCCAGCACACCCACCCCTCACCGCGCGTGCGCCTGTCGCTGACCGGCGAGCACCGGATGGCCGTACGGCTGCGCGAGCTCGGACTCGACGACGCCAGGCCGTTCCTCGCCCTGTCGACCGACAGCTACCAGGCGAGGCTGGCGGCCGGAGCGGTGGTGTCGATCCCCGAGGCGTGAGCCGGAGCGGCGGCCGGATGGTGACACCAGATGCGTGAAACGGTGTGACAGCTCCTTCCGGCCGCCGTGCCGGGTCTTGGATGTGGGGCCTTTCCCGGCCGTCTTCCCGCTACGTCTTCCCAGGTACGTGCGGGTATCCGGGCGGCGGGGAAATACCTGCCGTCGAGCAGGTGACTCCAGAGGAAAGTCCTATTGAAGATTCAATATTATTGGCGCTGACCACTTGATATCCCAAATCGTGCAACACATCTCACATTACGCAACAGCGACACGCCTGTCAGATCCCCTGAGCGAGCGCATCGTCACCAACAGCCAAGATGAGCCGCCCATGTTTGGACTGTATGCCGTCCTATCGGGCATTGACCGAAGCGTGACCAAAGTGAGAGCCTGACCTACATACGGGGGCATTTACCTATTCTGACGTTCTGATGTTTGTTCGTATGCGATATCGCGATCCGTCGCGATTCGCTGACTGTACGGAGGAGGTGAGGGCGCACCTCCTGGTATTGAGGTTGGCACTTCCTGTTGTACGCGAAGCCGTTCTCCTGGCAGTATCTTGTCTCTTGCGGAAGCTGACGATGGCCGTTCGACTGCTCATAGACCACCGACAACCCGCCAGTCTCCAACTGAAGATCTCCCCCATCGCCGCGGCGCTGGCCGGACTGCACTTCGTCGGCGACTCCCGGCGCTCACACCGGGGAAAGGCGGACGCACCGAAGCAGCGTAGATCCCAGTTGGTGCACATGACGCCGCACCACCATGCGGACGGCGGGGCCGTCGAGTGCCCAGGCCGGGTCAAACCCTGGCGTCAGCCCAGGCCGGAGAATCGTTTCGCCCCATCCTGTCCTACCTTGCGGCCCCCCAGGCGGCATCCTGGCGCGCCTCCCGTGACGACACTCGGCTGGCTCAGCGATCTGCTCGAAGCCGACCTGCGGCACCGGATGCGACGGCTCGCGGAGGGCGGACTGGTCGGCTTCTTCGCCGACCTGCACCCGTGGGTGCACTTCGACGGCGAGATCCTCCAGGTGGACACGCTCTGCGACGCCGAGCTCAGCGCCTGCTCCGGCGGGCTCATGCTGATGCCCACGACCCTGCACGACCGGGTCGTCCTGCTCGCGGCCGAGCTGCCCAAGCCCACCGTCATGTTGTATCCGGCTCTCGGCGTGCGAGAAAGGAACGATCGAATCTCGGGTGGGACCCCTCCCACACCCGATCTGCACCGCCTGGTCGGCAGCTGCCGGCTGGCCCTGCTGGCCGACCTGAACCAGCCTCGCACCGTCGACGAGCTGGCCCGTCGTCACCAGCTCGACACGCAGAGCGCACGCAAACACATCGCCACGCTCACCGGCGCCGGGCTGCTGGCCCAGCACCGCTCGGGCGCGGACAGATACCAGCGCACCAATGTCGCATCCGCCCTCGTCGGGCCGCGATGCGATACGTGTTCCTGAACGGGTGGTGTCCTGATAGGGTCGCGACTCTTGCAACGCCTATGTTGACATTGCAATGCCGATCCGTATCATACGGATTAGTATTCATGTAGCGTCTACCGATAGAGTAGAGATCACGCTCCCTCCCCTCGCTGCTCCGCTCACGTGGGCTCGCATAGGTGCATGGTCTGCTGCCCAGGTGGAAGAGGTCGTGGTGAAGCAATACACAGTGACAATCGCCCAGGCTTCGGATGAGGGGTCTGAGCCCGACGCGAGGCCGCAGATGAGTGTGCTCATCGAGGTCACCGACGGGCAGGCGCACGTGGTCGAGCTCACCATGCGCGCGCTGCACGGCTCCGACCTGAGCAACAGCCCGCTGCCCTCGGTCGATCTGGAGCACCTGGCCAAGGCGTTCTCGGCCAAGCCGACTGCCACCGCCGCCGCAGTGGGACCGCTCCCACCCGTGCCGCCCGCCGCCCAGACGCCGCCCGTCCCCGTGCCCCAGGCGCCCGTGCCCCAGGAGGCCAAGCGCCCCCGCCGGGCCGCACGCGCCGGAGCCAGGTCCGCCGGCGACCGCGACCGCACGGCGTCCGAGGCGTCCGGCCCGGTCCCCGGCGCGCGCGTCTACCGCAAGATGCCCGCCGCCGAGGAGCTGCAGCAGGTCTACAACGAGGTCGGCAGCATCGCGGGCGTCGCCAAGCACTACGACGTGCCCGCCCACACGGCCCAGGGCTGGATCAGCCGCCTACGCCGCAAGAGCGTCGTCACCAAATAGCCGCCACAGGCACACCTCGGGCGCGCCGGGCATGCAGGGCCACCGGCCCCCGAGCCCGAGGACAACCCCGCCCGCCCCTCACAGGCGTACCGGCAGTGACTTCAGGCCGTTGACGAAGTTCGACGCCAGCCTCGTCCCCCCGCCCGTCTCGACGCTCAGCCCCCGCAGATGCGGTGCGAGCTCCTCCAGCAGAGCCCTGGCCTCCATCCGGGCCAGGCTCGCCCCCAGGCAGAAGTGCGGGCCGATCCCGAACGCCAGATGCGGATTGGGGTCGCGGGTCAGCTCCAGCCGGTCCGGATCGGGGAACACCGCCGGGTCGCGGTTGGCGGCGACGTAGTACAGCACGACCTTGTCGCCCTCGGCGATGGCCTGGCCGTCCAGGACGGTGTCGCAGGCGGCGGTCCGGCGGAACTGCATGATGGGCGTCACCCAGCGCAGCAGCTCCTCCACCGCGCCGGGCACCAGCTCCGGCCGCTCGCACAGCTGCGACCGCTGGCGGGGATGCTCGGCCAGGGCCAGCAGGCCGCCCGAGATCAGGTGCCTGGTGGTCTCGTTGCCCGCCACGACCAGCAACAGCCAGAAGTGGCAGAACTCCCTGTCGGTCAGCCTGCGCCCCTCGACCTCCGCCGTGGCCAGCAGGCTCACCAGGTCGTCGCCCGGTCGCTCCCTGCGCTCGGCGGCCAGCCGCAACGCATAGGTGAAGGCCTCGGCGAACACCGCGCGGTAGGCGTCGACGTCGCCGCCTCCGTACTCGGGGTCGTCGAAGCCCACCAGGTGGTTGCTCCAGCGGAACAGCAGGTGGCGATCGGCGTGCGGCATGCCGAGCAGGTCGGCCAGCACCAGCAGCGGCAGCTCGGCCGCCAGGTCGTCGACCGCGTCGAACCGCCCGGCCGCCACCACCTTGGCCACCAGGTCGCGCGCGTGCCCGCGTACGCCGTCGGCCAGGGAGCGCACGGCCTTCGGGGTGAAGACCGCGGTGACCAGGCGGCGGATGCGCGCGTGCCGGGGCGCGTCCATGTTGACCAGGAGCTCCCGCGTCCTGGCCAGGTCGCCCTTGGTCCTGGGGTCGACCAGGAAGGCGCCCTTGGCCTGCGAGGAGAACACCTCGGGCCGCCTGGACGCCTCGACGACCGCGGCGTGCCCGGTGACCGCCCAGTAGCCGCTGCCCCGCTCGGTGATGCGTCCGGCGGCGCTGTGGCGTACCAGGTAGGGCTCATCGGTCCACGTGACGGCGCCACCGCGGCGCATGCGGGCGAACGTCTCGTGCGGCACGCCCGCGACATAGGTCGCGGGATCGGAGATCATGCCGGTTCCGGCGGTGCGGCGGGGGTCAGCGCCTGCTTGCGGATCTTGCCGGTCGGCTCGCGCGGCAACTCGGCCATGATCCGGTAGGCCCTCGGCACCTTGAACCCGGCCAGGCGGGTACGGCAGTGCCGGTCGAGCTCCCCCTCGACGTCCTCGTGCGTGCCTTCGACGAGCTGGACGAAGGCCATCACCCGCTCGCCGTACTCCTCGTCGGGCACGCCGGTGACGACGGCGTCGTGCACGGCGGGATGGGCCAGCAGCGCGGCCTCCACCTCGGCCGGGTACACGTTGACGCCTCCCGAGACGATCAGCTCCTGATGCCTGCCCGTCAGGTAGAGGTAGCCTTCGTCGTCGAGGTAGCCCAGCTCGCCGTAGGTGAAGACGCCAGGCGCCAGGTGCGCGGAGGCGGTCTTCTCGGGGGCGTTGTGGTAGTGGAAGTCGTTGCGGGCCGCCCTGCGCACGAAGACGCGGCCCTCGACGCCGGGTGGTCTCGGCGCGCCCTCGTCGTCGACGACGAGCACCTCGCTCGGGGGCACGGCCCGGCCGACGCTGCCGGGCCTGGCCAGCCACTGCGCCGAGTCGATGAGGGTGGCGACGCCGCCTTCGGTGGCCCCGTAGTACTCCACCAGGCACTCGCCCCACCAGTCGATCATCCGGCGTTTGACCTCGACCGAGCAGGGCCCGCCGCCGTGCCAGACCCGGCGCAGCCCGGAGGCGTCGAAGGCGTCCCTGCGCTCCTGCGGCAGGCGCAGCAGCCGGTAGAACTGGGTGGGCACCATGTGGCACTCGCTCACCCGCTCCCGCTCGAGCAGGTCGAGGAAGGCGGCGGGGTCGAACCCCTCGCTCATCACCAGCCGGGAGCCGCGCAGCAGCGGCAGCAGCCCGAAGAACAGCTGCGCCGAGTGGTACCAGGGCCCGGCCAGCAGCACGGTCCCGTCGTCCGGCACGCCGAGCGCCGACCCCGCGAACGCCAGCAGGTTGTCCACCCGGCGAAACGGCGCGCCGGTGCTGAACAGCCCGTTGACCACGCCCTTGGGATGCCCGGTCGTGCCCGAGGTGTAGAGCATCAGCGACCCGCACTCCTGCCCGCCCGGCTCCTCGCCCGACTCGGCCCCGAGCGCCACCTCCCCGAGCACCAGCCGGTACGGCCGGCCCGCGGCGAGGTGCACCGCCTCGGCGACCACGGCGGCCCTGGCCTGGTCGCAGACGACGACCGAACTGCCGGAGTCGTCGAGCTGGTAGGCGATCTCGGGCGCGGTGAGGTGCCAGTTGACGGGTACGGCGGTGCGGCCCGAGTGCAGGCAGGCCAGCACCACGGCCATGGTGTCGACGCCGTTGCCCGCGACGATCGCGACCGGCGCCCGGCCGCCGGGCAGCAGCCTGATCCATCGGTTGACCCTGGCGTTGAGCTCGCCTCTCGTCAGCGCGGTGCACGCGTCGGCGATCGCGGGCCCGTCGGCGGAGCCCCCGCTCAGCAGGACGGCCATGGGTTCGTGCTCCTCAATCTCGGTCAGTCGAGCAGGTCGGGATGGCGCCGCACGACGTCGGCGTAGAGCGGGCGGAAGTTCAGGCGTGCGATCGCGGCGGTGCCGATCTGCGCTCGGGCGTTCCTGGCGTCGTCGCGCTCGATGAGGTACGGCTTTCCGGCGGCCTCGGCCAGCAGTTGCACGTGGCAGGAGCGGTCCATGGTGACGAACCACCAGGCCGCCTCCTCCACACTCGCCCCCACCGTGAGCAGGCCGTGATTGCGCAGGATGACCGCCTTGGCCGCGCCGAGCCGTTTGGCGATGCGCCTGCCCTCCTCGTCCTCGAGCACGACGCCGGTGTAGTCGTCGTAGACCTCGTGCTCCTCGAAGAACGCGCACGCGTCCTGCGTGATCGGGTCGAGGTACCTGCCGAGCGACGACCAGGCCCTGCCGTACGTGGAGTGGGTGTGGGCGGCGGCCACCACGTCGGGGCGTGCGGCGTGCAGGTGGGAGTGGATGACGAGGCCGGCCGGGTTGGCCGTGCCCTCGCCTTCGAGCACGGCGCCGTCCGGGCCGACCAGCAGCAGGTCGCTCGTCCTGACGTGGCCGAAGTGCAGGCCGAACGGGTTGATCCAGAAGCAGTCCGGCCTGATCGGGTCGCGGGCGGTGATGTGCCCGCCGACGCCCTCGTCGAAGCCGCGCTCGGCGAACACGCGCAGCGCCGCGGCCAGGCGTTGCTTCCTGTGCAGGCGTTCCTGCTCCGGTGTGCGTCTCATCCGCAGCCTCCCGCGGTGTCCTCGTCGTAGGCGGCGGCGGGCCCGGCGGGCACGCTCACCTCGGGCGGCCGCGCCTCGGCCCGCCAGGCGTCGAGGAAGTCGGCGAGCCGGTCGTAGCCCCAGAAGCGGTGCCGTCCCCATTTGAGGTACGGAATGCCGAACACATCGTCTTCGTAGGCGTTGACCAGGCACTCCACGGCTTCGGCCCGGATGCCGGGGTCGTCGGGGGCGGCGACCGCGACACCGGGGTCGAGCCCGGCCTCGGCTGCTGCCGCGCGTACGACCTCGGGGGTGCAGATGTTCTCGCCGCGTTGCCAGCGCGCGGCGATCACCGCGTCGTAGAACGGCGCGGCCAGCCCCTGCCGCCTGGCGGCCAGGAAGGCCAGGTGCGGCAGCTCCCACCAGGGGTCGACGTCGATCGGCCAGGCCATCGGCAGGCCGAGCCGCTGTGACAGGCGCTTGGTGTCCATGAGCAGGTACAGGTGCTTGGCCCTGCTCATCTGCGTGTAGTGGAACTCGGCCCTGGCCTCGGCGAGCGCCTGTTCGGTCAGCGGGTCCGGGTCCCAGTAGGGGAAGCAGTCGAAGCGCTCGAACACGTCGGGCACCTCGGCGCGCAGCCGGTGCACGGTCAGCCAGCTGTAGGGGCTGCGGAAGGAGAAGTACAGTCTCGGCGTGCGCCTCACGAGGGCCCGGCCCCGGTCAGCGCCCCGACGACGGCGTCGTCGAGCACGGCGATCTGCCCGGCGGAGGGTCCTCTGCTGATGGCGTAGCCGTGCAGGATCTTCGCGGTCGCGGTGTGCACGAGCTCGCCGTCCCTGCGGACGAAGCAGTCCATCCTGCCGTCGAACATGGAGCCGCGCATGATCTCCTCGACGGTGAACGTCGTGTGCACGACCTCCTCCATGTGCGCCGCCGCCAGCATCCGCACCCTGGCCCGCGACACCACCGGGATCCAGCCGCGCTCCTCCAGCAGCCGCCCGACCGAGATCCCGCGCTCGTCGAGGAACCGGTCGACGACCTCCTCCAGCGCCCGGACGTACCCCGAGTGCTGCACCCGGTCGGAGAAGTGACAGTAGAAGTACGGCGCGCGCCACGACCACAGGAACCCGCCGGGCAGCTCCTTCGGCGTGTCCGGCCCCTCCCCCGCCAACCGCTCGACGGGCTCGGGCAGCAGCTCCGACAGGTACGGCTCGCGCGCCGGCGCGTCGCTCTCCCTGACCAGGGCGACCGTGACCCGGCCCTTGAGCACCAGCCGATCGGTGTGCAGCTGCACCGAGAAGCGGCCGGGCCCGACGGGCGTCACCTGGGCGTGCACCTCGTCGTCGACCTCCAGCACGGCGGGCAGCAGCGCGGAGGAGTCGACGATCTCCAGGCCGAGGCCGTGCTCGTGGTAGAGGCGTCTGGCGCCCGGCGTGTGCTCCCTGAACCAGTCGAGCACGGCCTCCTCCACGATGTACATGAAGTGCTTGAAGCCGATCCAGGTGCGGATGTTCGCGCCCTCGTAGCGCGGCCTGTGCGTCGAAGCCGTCGTGGGCAGTGCGGCGGCGCCTGTCATCTCGCCCCTCCTTCGCTGTGCAGCGCGGCGGTCGGCGCCGCACTGAGGAACTCGGCCGCCAGGCTCGCCACCAGGGCGGGCCTGCGGATGTGGCAGTAGTGGTCGAGGTCGTCGCGGGCGCGCAGCACGGCGTGCGGGATGCGCTCGGCCAGGTGCGCGGCCGTGGCGGCGGGTGTGACCGGGTCGGCGCCGCCCGCGAGGACCATCGTGCGCTGCGTGACGGTGTGCAGGGGCAGATCGGCGCTGGCGGTGTACTGGTCGAAGGTGGCCAGCAGGCCGCCGGGTCCCACGCGGTCGACGGCCTTGGCGTACATGCGCTCCAGCACGTCCGGCTCGGTGCTCGCCGCGCGTGCGCCGAGCCTGGCGCGTACACCCTCCCTGATGTTCTCCACGAACATGCGCCGGGAGCGCTCCAGCATGTGCCAGGTGACGTCGGCGGCGGGCGGCCGGTACAGCGGGCAGACCAGGACGGCCGCCGAGCCGATGCCCGCCTCGCCCGCCGTCATGAGACCGAGCGCGGCGTTGGCCCCGAAGGAGTGCCCGACGACGGCGTCGACCCGCTCGTCCAGCAGGTCGAGCCCCGCCCGCAGCCAGGCGGACGGTGTGGCCTCGTGCCGCCAGCGGTAGTCGTTGCCGGCACGCCACGGCAGGTCGAGCGCGATCAGTCCGTAGCCGGGAGGCAGGTGGCCCGCCAGCGGCTGCCAGCTGGCCCAGCTGTCTTCGAGGCCGTGCAGGAGCAGGACCGACGGGGTTCCGCGTCGCAGCACGCGGACGTCGAGCCCGGCGCTCATCGGGCCTCCGCCCGGCCGCGCCGTACCCTGACCGCGCGCCAGCCGTCCTCGGGCGAGCCGCAGGTGACCTCGGCGACCCGCGTGTGCCCGCTCGCGACGAGGCTGGCGGCGATCACGGTGTCGGCCACGCCCTGGGCGCCGTAGAGGTCGCCCGCGCGTTCCTGGCGCGCGGTGGCGGGCTCGGCCAGCACCGGCCCCTCCCCCAGGGCCAGCACCAGGCAGGCGGCGCCCGCCCGCAACGGCATGCCGTGCACGGCGGTGGCGACCTCGTCGTCGGGCTCGGCGCCGACCAGCACCACGCGGTCGGCCCGGCCCGCGCGCAGCAGCCTGGAGGCGGTGACCAGGCCGTCGAGCCCGGCCGTGGCGCCCGAGCAGATCATGAGGCACGGCCCGCCGAAGCCGAACCACAGGGCGACCGTACTGGCCACCACATTGCTGGAGGCGTTGGGCGCGGCCATCGGGCTGACCTCACGCACGCCTCCCGCCCGTACGGCGCGGGCGAGGGTGGCGACGGTCTCGACATTGCCGAGGTTGGAGCAGGCGACGACTGCGGTGCGCGGCTGCACCGGCCCGGAGGGCCGCTCGCCCGGCGTCAGGCCGAGCGCCCTGTGCACGGCGCAGAGCGCCAGCCGGGTGGCCGCCTCCTTGAACAGCAGGCCCTTGCGCCCGAGCACCTGCCCGGCGTCGGCCGCGGCGCAGGCCGGAGCGCCGAGTCCGGCACGCACCGGCTCGGGCAGCTCATGTGCCGCCAGGCCCGGCACGTGCAGGCTCCAGGCGGTCAGGGCGACGGCGCTCACACGCCCTCCAGGGGGTCGGGGCGTGGGCCGGTGGTGGTGTTCACATGCGTTCCACGAGGGTCACGGCGTTGACGCCGCCGAAGCCGAAGGCGTCGATCTGGATCAGGCCGTCCGGCATGGCGGCGGGCTCGTCGCGCAGCAGGCGCAGGTCCTTGGCCTCGGCGAGCGGGTCGCGCAGGCCGGTGATCGGCGGCACCGTGCCCGTGTCCAGGCAGCGCAGGGCGACGTCGAGGCTGGTCAGCGCGGCGACGCCCGAGGTGTGGCCAACCGCGCCCTTGACGGCCGTGACCAGCGGGTCGCCGCCGTCGCCCAGCAGGACCTCGCGCAGCGCCACGCACTCGGTGGGGTCGTTGAGTGCGGTGCCGGTGCCGTGCGCCAGGACCAGGCCGACCTCGCGCGGGTCTCGCCCGGCCCGGTCGAAGGCGTCGCGCATGGCCCTGGCGATGCCTTCGGCCGAGGGCGCGGTCTCGTGGCAGGCGTCGCACGACAGGCCGGTGGCCAGCACCCGGGCCAGGGCGCCCGCACGGCCGTCGTCGCCGGTCAGGACGAAGGCGGCGGCGCCCTCGCCCAGCAGGACGCCGGTGCGGGCGGCGTCGAAGGGGCGTACCCGCTCGGTGGGTTCGTCGGCGACTCGGCCGATCATCGCCAGCATCGACTCGGTCATGGCGTCGGCCCCGGCCACGACGACCGCGTCGGCGTCGCCGAGCTCCAGCATGTCCTGGGCCATCGCCAGCACGTGCCCGCCCGCCGCGCAGGCGTTGGACACGGTGATCACCTCGCCGATCGCGGGCGCCGCCCGCCGTACGGCCGAGGCGAAGTGCAGGCGGTGTGCGGGCACGTCGTGCGGCTCGCCGAGCTCGACGGCCGCCAGTTCGCGCAGGCCGGTGCCGACCAGGCAGGCGACCCGCCCTGCCGAGGGGTCGACGCCGGAGGCGGCCAGCGCCGTCCGCACGCAGGCGGTCAGCCACTGTCCCGCCCGGAAGGGCCGCGAGGGGTCGCCCGGCAGGTGATGGCCGTGCGACACGCGTAGCTTGGCGGGGTCGCCGTGTGCCAGCGGAACGGGTCCGGCCCGGCCGCCGAGCAGTGCGGCGAAGGTCGCCTCGCCGTCGCCCAGACCGGTGAGCGACGCCCCGGCCAGGATGAGCACGCTCACGGGCGTCCCCGTACCAGGACCGCGCCCACGCCGCCGTCGGCCGTGCGCGCGGTCAGCAGGGCCTGGCCCTCGCCGCGCCCGCGCAGGAACGCCGCCAGCGCCAGTGCGCCCGCCGCGGCGTCGCAGTGGCCGAGCAGGCCGGTGACGGAGATCTGCTCGGGCGCGTGCGCCAGCAGGGGCTCCGGCTCCGGCTCGCCGGTCACGACCAGCGAGACCTCTTCGGCGCGCACACCGCCTTCGCGCAGCACGCGCTCGACGCACCCGTCGAGCGCGGCACGCGCGCCTTCGCCCAGGCCGAACGCGGTGGCCACGGCCAGCACCTCGGCGCAGGCGGCGCTGCCCGCACGCCTGGCGTCGCCCGCGCGTTCGAGCACGAAGACCGCCGCGCCCTCGCCCGTCGGCCCCTCCCCCGCGAGCTTGGCGTTCTGCCAGGCGCGGTGCGGGCTGAGCTCCTCGACGCATCCCACGAGCATCACGTCGGCGTACCCTCGCTCCAGGGCGTTGGCCGCGTAGCGCAACGCCTGGTGGAAGGCGAGCGGGCCGCCCGCGACGGTGGAGTTGACGCCCTTGAGCCCGTAGCGGATGGCGGCCTGCCCGGCGGCGAAGTTCATCACGGTGCTGGGGAAGAGCATCGGATTGACCAGGTACGGCTTCTCCTGGACGAGGGTCTCCCTGCTGAAGTCGCTGGTCGAGCGGAAGCTGCCGACCGTCGTGCCGAGCACCACGCCGATACGCTCCCTGCTCGCGTCGTCGACGACGAGCGCGCCCGAGGTGAGGGCGGCTCCGCAGGCGGTGGTGGCCAGCGAGGTGGCGCGGTCGTAGGCGCTGGTGCCCTTGCGGCCCAGGTGGGCGCGTACGTCGAAGTCGGTCAGCGCGGTCGCGGTGGCCCTGGGCAGCGGCTCGTCGAACATCGCGGTGACGTCGGCGGGCGGCACGGGCCTGCCGGAGGGCCCCTCCCCCACGCCTTCGGCGGTGATCGCACTCCAGCCGGTGACGACCAGGCCGCTCATGCCACGGCCCCGAACAGCGTGATGGCGTTGTTGCCGCCGAACGCGAAGCCGTTGTTCTGCGCCACCCTGACCGTGGCACGCCTGGCCACATTGGGCACGGGATCGAGGTCGGCGAAGGCGGGGTCGGGGTTGACCCAGTTGACGGTCGGCGGCAGGAAGCCGCGCTCGATCGCCAGGACGGAGGCGATGGCGCCGAACCCGCTGGCCGCGCCCATCGTGTGGCCGATCATGGATTTGATCGAGCTGACCGGCGGCGGCGTCGCGCCGAACACCTCGAACAGGGCCTGCGACTCCACCGCGTCGTTGGCGGGCGTGCCGGTGCCGTGCGCGCACACGTAGTCCACCTCCGAGGGTTTGACGTCGGCATTGCGCTGGGCGATGCGCATGCACGCGGCGATGCTGGCCGCGTCCGGCGCGACCGGGTGCTTGGCGTCGCAGTTGACGCCGTAGCCGAGCACCTCGGCGTAGATGCGGGCGCCCCTGCCCTGGGCGTGCTCCAGGCTCTCCAGCATGAGGACGGCGCCGCCCTCGCCGGTCAGGATGCCGGACCTGTCCCTGTCGAAGGGCGCGCAGGCGTCCTTGGTGAGCGCGCCGAGCCGGTAGAAGCCCGCGTGCGCCCACCGGCAGACCGAGTCGGCCCCTCCGGCGAACATCACCTGCGCCCGGCCCGAGTGCACCAGGTCGAAGGCGTAGCCGATGGCGTAGTTGCTGGCCGAGCACGCGGTGGCCAGGGTGAGCGACTCGCCGGTCAGGCCGAGTTCGGCGCTGACGGCATGGGCGAGCCGGTGCGCGGGCAGCTGTCGGAGCAGGCCGGGGTCGAGGCTGTCGAAGCCCTCGCCGACGATCTGCTCGGTCAGCTCCTCCATGACCACCGACTCGCCGCTCGTGGTGCCGATCACGGCTCCCGCCTCGGTCGTGGCCGGGTCGAGACCCGCGTCCTCGGCCGCCAGGCGGGCCGCCGCGGCGGCGAACAGACTGGAGCGGCCCCACCCGGCCGCCTCCAACCGGCGCAGCGTACGGCCCGGCACGAAGCCGCGCACCTCGCCACCGCGCCGGTGCGGGAAGCCGCCCGCGTCGAAGCCGGTGATCTCCGAGATGCCGGAACGGCCTGCCAGCAGGCCCGCCGCGAACTCCTCGACGCCGGTGCCGATGCTCGACACCGGCCCGAGTCCGGTGACCACCACTCGGGACACGTCAGTCCTGCCAGCCGGCGTGGTTGGCCACCGACTGGTAGACCGCCTTCAGGTTGCGCATCTCGGGCAGTTCGGCCTGGGGGATCTCGACCCGGTACTTCTTGTCCAGCCTGGCCAGGATCTCGATCGCCCTCAGCGAGTCGGCGTCGTAGTCGTCCATGAAATCACCGGTGTCACTGATCTCCTCTGGCTCCATCTCCAGGACCTCGGCGACGATCTCCCGGAGTTCTTCCATGCGCTGCTCAGCCTCGGTCACGCGACTGCCTCCTACTCACTGATCGTTTGCTGTTCCAGAACGGATCTCGGACGGCACACCGCGATGAGGGTGTCGACGGTCGCGACCAGCCGGGTGCCGACGCTGGTCCTGCCGGTCGCGAACACGGTGTCGGCCTTGACCTGCATCAGTTCGACGTCGTGCCGCAGCAGGTCGCCGGGCAGGGCCTCGCCCCGCACCCGGTACCCGCGCGCTCCGGCGAACATCAGCACCCTGTCGCCGCCGACCGCGCCCTCGTCGGCCAGCCAGAGCAGCGCGGCGGCCTGGCCGAGCGACTCCAGCAGCAGCGAGACCGGGTAGGCGTAGTGCCCGGCGGGCGAGCCGTCCGGCACCTCGCGGTAGCACGGCTCGGCCGCGGTGACGGCCTTGACGGCGCTGAGGGAGTGCCCCGGCCGCATGCTCACCACCCTGTCGATGAGCAGCATCGGATAGCGCTGCGGCAGCAGGTCCCTGACCTGGTGGTGCTCAAGCATCGACGACCGCCGTCAGCTGTACGGCGAGGCCGCCGTCGCGCCGCGCGCACCTGGCCTTGGCCACACCGTCACGCAGGGCGATGTCCAGGCGCAGTTCGTCGCCGGGCAGCAGCGGCGCCACGAACCGCACCGAACGCAGCTCGCGCAGCCGTACGGGGGACCCGGTGGCCAGGGTGAGGGCCTGCAGGAGGCTCTCCAGCACGAACACGCCCGGGTAGATGGGCAGATCGGGGAAGTGGCCGCGCAGGGCCTCCTCCTCGGCGCGGATCTCCAGTCTGGCCGAGACGCGCAGCTCCCCTTCGGCGTGCTCGGCCGTGTGGGAGTCCACGGCGCACAGCGGTGCGGCCACGCTCACAGCCGGATGCCCCCGTCCACCTGGAAGACCTGTCCGGTCACATACGAGGCTTGGTCAGATAGCAGATACGTGACAAGGTCGGCCACCTCGTCGGGGCTGCCGAGCCTGCGCATCGGGATCTGGGTGAGGGCCTGGGCGCGCAGCTTGTCCGGCAGCGCGTCCGTCATGTCGGTCTCGATGAAGCCAGGCGCCACGACATTGACCCGGACGCCGTGTGCCGCGACCTCCTTGGCCAGCGACTTGGCCAGGCCGACGATGCCCGCCTTGCTGGCCGCGTAGGCGGTCTGGCCCGCGTTGCCGTAGACGCCGGCGACCGAAGACAGGGCGACGATCGAGCCGCTCCTGCGTTTCATGAAGCGGAAGGCGAGGGTGCGGCACAGGTTCCACGTGCCGGTCAGGTTGGTCTGGATGACGTCCTGCCAGTCGTCGGCGCGCTGCAGCACCAGGGGGCTGTCGCGGGTGATGCCGGCATTGCTGACCAGGGCGTCGAAGGGGCCGATCGCGGCCTCGGCGTCGCTGACGAACTGCTCGACCGATGCCAGGTCGCGCACGTCGCACGCGCGGAAGAAGACGGGCACGTCCAGGGCGGAGACCGCGGCCTCGGTCTTGGCCGCCTCCTCGCTCTGCGCGCTGTAGCAGCCCGCGACCGCGTAGCCCGCCTGCGCCAGCCGGATCGCCACACTGCGGCCGATCCCCCGTGACGCGCCGGTCACCAGAGCACGGCGCTGTGCTGCCATCCCAGCCTCCTAGCTTCTTGTATGTCCCAATACTTACCGAGACTCTCGTGTCTTCGCAAGAGCGTGCACGTTTCTTGTTTCTAGGCCAGACCCCAGTCGCGCAGCACGTCTTCGGTGTCGGCTCCGGCGGCGGGCGCCGGGCGTCTGATCCGCGTCGGCGTGCGGGAGAACTTGGCCGCCGGGCCGGTCAGCCGGGCCTGCGAGCCGTCGTGCAGGCGGACCCGGGGCAACATCTCGCGTTCGGCGATCTGCGGGTCCTCGGCCACCTCGGTGAGCTCGCGCAACTTGGAGGCGGGCACGGCGCAGGCGTCCAGGACCCGCAGCGCCTCGTCGGCGGTGCGGGCGGCGCACCAGGCGGCCACGACGGCGTTGACGGCCTCGCGGTTGCCCAGGCGTTCGGCGGCCGTGCCGTAGCCGTCGGCGCGGGCCAGGTCGGCGCGGCCCATCGCCTCGGCCAGCGCGCGCCACTGCCGGTTCAGCGCCACCGCCAGGTAGATCGTGCCGTCCTTGCACGGGTAGGCGTTGGCGGGCACCACGAACCCGGTCTCGTTGCCGTCGCGTGTGGGCGCACGGCCCTCGGCGGCCAGCGTCAGCAGGCCCGAGCTGCCCGCCAGCAGGCTGTCGAGCATCGCCACGTCGACGTGCTGGCCCTCGCCGGTGCTGTCGCGGTGGCGCAGCGCGGCCAGTGCGCCGATGGCGCCGTGCAGTCCGGCCAGGTCGTCGGCCACGAACGTCTGCGCCCGCACCGGCCCGCCGCCCGGCTCGCCGTTGAGCGACATCCAGCCGCCGTACGCCTGAAGGACGGGGTCGTATCCCGGCAGCGCCGAGCGGGAGCCGTACTGGCCGTAGCCCGAGATCGACACGTACACCAGGTCGGGCTTCACCGCACGGCAGGACGGGTAGCCGACTCCCCAGCGTGCCAGCGTGCCCGGCCGGTAGTTCTCCACGACGACGTCGGCGACGGCGACCATGCGCAGGAACAGCGCCCGGCCCTCGTCGGCGCGCAGGTCGAGTGCGATGCTGCGTTTGTTGCGGTTGACCGTCTGCCTGAACCACGACAGACCGGTGCCGGGGATCTTCGGCGGCACCTCGCCGTCGACGCCGCCGGGCAGTTCCACCTTGACCACGTCGGCGCCCAGGTCGGCCAGGACGCAGGAGGCCATCGGCCCCGACCAGACCTTGGTGACGTCCAGCACGCGCACGCCGTCCAGCGGGCCGGTCAGGTCGCCCCTGGCCTCGGCGTAGAACTCCTCGCGCTCCATCACAGCCGCTGCAGGATCGAGGCGGTGCCGAGCGAGCCGCCGCAGCACATGGTGACCAGGGCGAACTCGGTGTCACGCCGTTCCAGCTCGTGCAGCGCGCCGATGAGCAGCCTGGCTCCCGTCGCGCCGAGCGGATGGCCGAGCGAGATCGCGCCGCCGTTGACGTTGACCCGGTCCATGTTGGCCTCGTGCGCGGCCTGCCAGGCCAGGACAACCCCGGCGAATGCCTCGTTGACCTCGTAGGTGTCGATGTCGGCCAGGCTCATGCCTGAGCGTTTGAGAATCCTGCGGGTGGCGGTGATCGGGCCGTCGAGCAGGAAGTACGGGTCGGCGCCCGTCATCACCTGGTGGGCCAGCCTGGCCCTGGGCCGCAGGCCGAGCGCCTTGGCCCGCTCGGCCGACATCCACAGCAGGGCCGCGGCGCCGTCGGAGATCTGCGAGGTGGTGCCCGGGGTGTGCAGGCCGCCCTCGACGTTGGGGCGCAGGGCGGCCAGGCCCTCCATGGTGGTCGGCCGCATGCCCTCGTCGCGTTCCACCCCGGCCAGCGGCGCGATCTCGGCGGTGAAGTCGCCCCGCTCCCACGCCTCGGCCGCCAGGCGCTGCGAGCGCACGCCGTAGGCGTCGAGGTCGGCGCGGCTGAAGCCCTCCCTGGCCGCGATGCGCTCGGCGCCGCCGAACTGGCTGCGCGGCGGGTCGTCCCACGGGTAGTCGTCGCTCTTGTAGTGGCCGGGCCCGTTGTAGAGGTTGACGCCGATCGGCACCCGGCTCATCGACTCCACCCCGCAGGCGAGCACGCAGTCGGCCGCGCCGGAGGCGATGAGCGCCGCCGCCAGGTGGTTGGCCTGCTGGGCCGAGCCGCACGAGCCGTCGACCGTGCTCGCGCCGACCTCGTAGTCCATGCCGGAGTTCAGCCAGGCGTTGCGCGTGACGTTCAGGCTCTGCTCGCCTGCCTGGGTGACGCATCCGCCGAGCACCTGGTCGACCTCGGACGGCTCGACGCCCGCCCTGGCGATGACCTCCTTCTGCACGTGCCTGAGCAGCTCCACGGCCTTCAGGCCCGCCAGGGCGCCGTTCCTCCTGCCGATCGGGGTACGGGCCGTGGCCACGATCACCGGGTCTCGCATGTCGCCTGACTCCATTTCTGCGCCTGTCGTACCAGGGGGAGCAGGCGGCGCAGCCTGGCCGGCCAGCCCATGCCGACCGCGGCGCGCACCCTGCCCTCGCGGACGTGCACGGCGGCGAAGCGCCTGGCGTCCGGGTCGCCCGCCACCACGTGGATCTCGTCGTGCGGCTCCGGGCGGCCGAGCACCTGGACGGTGTGGCCGTGCTGTTCGGTCCACAGGTAGGGGACGGGGTCGTAGGGCTCGGGCGCGGGCGCGCCGGTCAGCGCCAGGTGCAGCCGCCTGCCCGCGTACTCGCCCTGCTCGACGGCGTTGGTCCAGTGCTCGACGCGCATGCTGGCGCCGAACACGGCGCTCGGCCAGCGGCACACGTCGCCGGCCGCGACCACGCCTGGCGCGGCCAGCAGGGTGTCGTCGCAGAGCACGCCGTCGCCGACGCCCAGCCCGGACCCGGCCAGCCAGCCGGTGGCGGGCCTCGCACCGAGACCGGCCACGACCAGGTCGGCGGGCAGCCGCGTGCCGTCGCCGAGCACGACCTCATGGGGGTGCACGGCGGCCACCTCGCGGCCCAGGGCGAGGTGGACGCCGCGTTCGCGGTGCAGGTCCGCCAGCACGCCGCCGATCAGCGGGCCGCACGCGCGCAGCAGCGGCAGGGCGAGCGGGTCGGCGAGGGTGACCCGCAGGCCCCTGGCCGCGCAGGAGGCGGCCACCTCGGAGCCGATGAACCCGGCCCCGACGACCACGACCTGCCGGGCTCCGGCGTCGAGCGCCGCCCTGATCGCACGGCAGTCGGCCGCGGTCCGCAGCGGCAGCGCGCCCGCCGCCCACGCGGGCATGAGCGGCTCGGAGCCGGTGGCGACGACCAGGCCGTCGAAGGGCAGCGCGCTCCCGTCGTCGAGCGCGAGCGTGCGCCGCTCCAGGTCGAGCCCGACGGCCCGGTGGCCGAGCAGCCAGTCGGCACCCTCCATGCCCGCGCCCAGCGCCTTGGGCGTGAGGCCGCCCTCGCCGGTGAGCGCCTGCTTCGACAGCGGCGGCCGGTCGTAGGGCTCGCACGCCTCGGCGCCGACGACGGTCACCGACCCCGCGAACCCGGCGGCCCGCAGCGCCAGTACGGCATGCGAACCCGCCAGCGAGGCCCCGGCGACCAGCACCCGCAGCCCGGCCGTCACGGGTCGAGCGTGATGGCCAGCTTCGGGCACCGCCGTGCCGCCGCCTCCACCTTCTGGTGCAGCTCGGGACCGGGGTCCTCGTCAAGGACGTAGAGCAGGTCGTCGTCGCGCACTTCGAAGACTTCGGGCGCGACGGTCATGCACTCGCCGTGGCTGTCGCACAGGTCGTAGTCAACGGATATTCGCATGCCAGACCATCCGCTATCTTGCGTCTTGGATTTAGATACAGGATAGCGATGAACACAGGTGTTGACGAGACTCCACCACGAATCGGAGGATCGAGGCTGTGCTTACTGGCTTCGTACCGTGGCCCGACGAACTGGCCGGGCGATACCGCCGCGCGGGATACTGGCGTGGCGAGGTGCTCGGCGAACTGCTGCGCCCCTGGGCGCGTTCCGATCCCGGCCGCACGGCCGTGGTCGCACGCGGTCGCAGGTGGTCATACGGCGAGCTCGACGCATGGGCCGACCGGCTGGCCTCGGGCCTGGCCGATCTGGGCGTCGGCCGCCAGGACCGGGTGGTGGTGCAGTTGCCCAACTGCGCCGAGTTCGTCGTCACGTGTGTGGCGCTGTTCCGGCTCGGCGCGCTGCCGGTGCTGGCGCTCCCGGCCCACCGCAGGGCCGAGCTGACCTATCTGAGCGAGTACGCCGAGGCGGTCGCGCTCGTCGTGCCCGACGTGGTGCAGGGCGTCGACCACAGGCGGCTGGCCCGCGAGGTGGTGGCGGCGGTGCCCTCGGTCAAGCACGTGCTGGTCGCGGGCGAGCCCGGCGAGTTCACCGCGCTCGGCGCCGTCGAGGGCCGGCCTCGGGAACTGCCCGCGCCCGACCCCGCCGACCCGGCCTTCTTCCTGCTGTCGGGCGGCACGACCGGCCTGCCGAAGCTGATCCCGAGGACGCACGACGACTACGCCTTCCAGCTCAGGGCCAGCGCCGAGGCGATGGGCTTCGACGAGCACGGCGTCTACCTGGCCGTCCTGCCGGTCGCGCACAACGCGGCGCTCGGCTGCCCGGGTGTGCTGGGCGCGCTGCGGGCGGGCGGGCGGGTGCTGATGGCCTCCAGTCCGGCGCCGGACGAGGCGCTGCCGCTGGCCGGGCGGGAGGGGGCGACGCTGACCACGCTGATGCCGCCGTTCCTGCCGCTGTGGATGGAGACGGCCGAGCTGTTCGACGCCGACCTGTCCGGGCTGACCATCGAGGTCGGCGGCGCCAGGCTGGACCCGGCGACCGCGTTGCGGGTCGGGCCCGAGCTCGGCGCGACGCTCACGCACTGGTTCGGCATGGCCGAAGGCGTGCTGTGCTTCACCAGGCGCACCGACCCGGCCGAGGTGCCCGCCCACACGCAGGGCACGCCGATGTGCGAGGCCGACGAGCTGCGGATCGTGGACGACGAGGACCGCGACCTGCCGGCCGGGCAGATCGGGCACCTGATCGCCAGGGGGCCCTGCACGCTGCGCGGCTACTACGCCGTGCCCGAGCACAACGCCGCCACGTTCACCGCCGACGGCTTCCTGCGCACCGGCGACCTGGCCCGCTTCGACGAGGCCGGACGGCTGGTGGTCGAGGGTCGGGTCAAGAGCGTGATCAACCGGGGCGGCGAGAAGGTGTCGGCCGAGGAGGTCGAGTCGCACCTGCTGGCCCATCCCCGGGTCAGGGCCGCCGCCGTCGTCCCCGTGCGCGACGCCACGCTGGGCGAGAAGAGCTACGCCTTCGTCGTCGCCGCCGGGCGGCCGCCCACGCTGGAGGAGCTCAAGGACTTCCTCACCGGCAGGGGGCTGGCCGCCTTCAAGCTGCCCGACCGGCTCGGCCGCGTGGAGTCGCTGCCGCTGACCGGCGTGGGGAAGGTCGACCGCAGGGCTCTGGGCGAGCTGGCCGACCGGGGCTGACGCCGTACCGCCCGCCTTCGCGGACCGAAGGCGGGCGGTTCAGTCCACCAGGCGGTACAACCGGTGGAAGCGGTCGCTCAGCTCGAAGCGGCGTACCTCGGTGAACCCCGCCGCCCTGGCCAGCTCGGCCACCCGGCCGGGGCGCAGGATCGTGCCCGTGGCCATGGAGTCGTCGGCGGCCAGGCCCGCGGGTAGGCAGTGCAGCAGGCTGGTGGCGTACTGGAAGCGCTCGACCTCGTCGCCGGGCGCGGTGAACGACTCCGCCACCTTGGCGTCCATGACCAGGACCGTTCCCCCTTCGGCGCGCATCGCCCGGCACGCCGCCAGCGCCTCGACCGGACGCGGCAGCTCATGCAGCGTGTCGAGCAGGCAGACCAGGTCGTAGGTACGGCCGTGCCCCGGCGCCGTGGCGTCGGCGACCTCGAAGCTCACCCGGTCGCCGAGCCCGGCCTCCTTGGCCCTGGCATCGGCCTGCGCCACCGCCTCGGCGTCCAGGTCCAGGCCGTGCACATGGGCCGCCGGGTAGGCCCTGGCCAGGGCGAGCGACGCCCACCCGGCGCCCGAGCCCACGTCGGCGACGCGGGAGGGCGCCGCCGACAGCCGGGCGTGCACGTCGGGCACGTGCACACGCAGCCAGGCCGGGAACTGGCGGGTGAACAGCGAGCGGTTGGCGCCTCCGTGCCCCTGACGCCAGTCCTCGCCGTACACCTCGTCAGGCACGCCGCGCCCGGAGGCGAACGCGGCCAGCAGCTCGGGCAGCGCGCCCGCCACCCCGCCGAGCGGCAGCAACGCGGTGGAGACCAGCGACAGCGGGTCGTCCGAGGCGATGAGCACCCGCTCGTGCCCGGCGGGCAGCGAGAACAGCGGATCCGGCCCGTCGGCCGCCAGCAGCCCGCACACGGCCTGCTGTTCGAGCCACTCCCGCAGGTAGCGCTCCGACAGCCCGGTGCGCCCGGCGAGCCCGGCCGCCGTCGCGGGGCCGCCGCGGTGCAGCTCCTCGTACAGGCCGAGCTTCAGCCCGAGGTAGGCGGCCAGCGACTCCTGGGTGGCGAGGGTGGCGAGGAAGAGCCGCACGGACAGCGCCCGCGCGGCCGCCTCGGGTGTCGTCGGGCCGCTCATCTCAGCCCTCGGCCAGTTCGCCGCGCTCCCTGAGCTCGCCGACGACGTGGTTCTGCACATTGAGGATCGTGGTGATCGACCTCGCCGTGGTCTCGTCGATCGGCGGCAGGTCGAACTCGTCCTCAAGGGTGAAGGCCAGCTCCAGCAGGGCCAGGGAGTGGAAGCCCAGGTCGTCGACGAGATGCGCGTCGGGGCCCGCCGACTCGTCGCCGCCCGGCGCCAGTTCGAGCACCACCGCGCGCACGGACGAGCGGAGGTCGGCCTCGGTCATGGGGGTCGTGGTCGATTCGGTCATGACTGTCCTCTCAAGGTGTTCGTCTTGATCTGGTCGCCTCCGGTGTCGGCGACCACCTCGCCCGGGAGCAGGTCGTCGAGGAACGACTGCCACAGCCCGCGCCGTTTCGGCTTGCCGCTGGAGGTCCTGGCGATGGAGCCGCGCGGTGCGTTCACCACGACCACGCGCGCGCCTTCGGCCCGCTGGGCCAGCAGGGTCGTGCAGGCGGCGAGCCATTCGGGCTTGGCCTGCTCGAACAGGGCGACGGCGGTGGGCGCGCCCTGCCTGACGCCGAGCAGCGCGGCCACCCGCAGCGGCGGCACCCCGGCCTGGCCGAGCGCCGCCTCCAGGTCCTCGCTGAACACCGAACGGCCGCGTACCTTCATGCTGTCGCCGAGCCTGCCCAGGACGTACAGCTGGCCCTCGTGCAGGAATCCGGCGTCCCCCGTGTGCAGCGCGCCGTCGGCGAAGCTGGACGGGGCGTCGGGCGACTCGGCGATGTAGCCTTCGGCCACGCTCGGGCCGTGCACGACGATCTCGCCCACCGCGCCGTCGGGCAGTTCGCCGCCGTCGGCGTCGTGCACGGTGACCCTGGCCTCGCCGAGCGGCCTGCCGCAGCCGATGAGGTCCTGGGCGTCCTCGCCCGGCTCCGCGGGCACCACCTTGGCGCCCATGCGCAGGCCGGAGGGGCGCACCGCCAGGCTGCTCCAGCCTTCGCCGCAGGCCAGGCCGGTCACCGCGAGCGTCGACTCGGCCAGGCCGTATGCGGGCAGCACGGCCTGCCTGTCGAACCCGCGCGGCCCGAGCAGCCGGTGGAAGGCCTCGAACGCGGAGGGGTCCAGCCGTTCGGCGCCGACGATCACGGTCCTGAGCCCGGACAGGTCGAGATCGGCCACCTGGGCGGGTGTGACCCGGCGTGCGACGTAGGAGAGCCCGAAGTTCGGCATCGCGGTCAGCCTGGCCCCGCGCTCGCCGAAGCAGCGCAGGTAGCGCAGCGGCTGGTGGATGAACTGCTCGGGCCGCATCAGCCAGATGTCGCTGCGGTTGACGATCGGCGTGAGCAGGCAGCCGATCAGCCCCATGTCGTGGTGCACCGGCAGCCAGGAGGCGGTCGGGTCCTGCTCGGTCATGCGCAGCCAGCGCCTGATGGCGTCGATGTTGGCCTCGAGCGCCCGGTACGGCACGCGGATGCCGCGCGCGGTCCCGCTGGAGCCCGAGGTGAACTGCAGCAGGGCGAGGTCGGCCCGCGCCGCCCGCAGCGAGCCGCCGTCACCGGAGGCGGCCAGCACCTCGTCCACGTCGAGCACCGGCGCCTCCCGCAGCGCCTCGATCGACCGCAGGGTGGGTGCCAGGTCCGTGTCGGCCACGATCGCCCTGGGCCGCGCCGCGCCGACGAGTCCGCCGACATGGGCCGCGTAGGCGCCGGGGTCCTGGAAGGTGAGCGGCGGCGCGACCGGCGAGGGCACGCAGCCCGCCGCCATCGCGCCGAAGAGCGTGGCGACGAACCTCGGGCTCGACTGCTGCACGATGCTGACCACCGAACCGGCGGGCACCCCCGTCGCGGTGAGCCCGACGGCCACCCTGAGGCTGAGCGCGGCCAGATCGGCGTAGGACCAGAACTCCCACTGGTCTCCGGAGCCCGCGAACCTGATGCCGCGCTCGGCCGACGGGTCGTCGAGCCAGGACAGCAGGCCGCGCGCAGACGTCACCTTTCACCGCCTGGTAGCCGCGAGAAACAAGAAGCTATCATCGCATTGCGCTCCAACCGTGGACGCTTCGATGGGGAAAGCATAGATGAGGATGCACGTTTTCGAGAGATCCCAGATCCTAGTATCGCTTCTTTAGTTTCACGGAGGCCACGTTGACAGACACACTCGGCCGGGTCCAGGAGATGGCCGCGGCGCTGAAGGCCAGGGCGGAGGAGATCGAGGCCGCCAGGCGCCTGCCCGACGACGTGGTCAAGGACCTCGTCCAGGCGGGCGCCATGCGCATGCTGGTCGCCGAGCGGCACGGCGGGCCCGGCACACCGCTGCCGCAGGCGCTGCGCGTCATCGAGGAGCTGGCCAGGGCCGACGGCTCCACCGGCTGGACGGTCGGCCAGGTCACCCTCGCCCAGCTCATCTTCGCCTCCTTCCCCGAGGCGGCGCTCGCCGAGATCTACGCCGATGGGCCCGACGCCCTGGGCGCGGGCGCGGTGGCGCCCAAGGGCCGGGCGTCGGACGAGGAGGGCAGCTGGCGGGTCAACGGCCAATGGCCCTTCGTCACCGGCATCCCGTACGCCGACTGGGTCTATCTGACCTGCGTCGTGCTGGACGGCCGCGCGGTGCGCACCGGGCCGGACGGCGCGCCCGTGACCCGCATGGTGGTGCTGCCCGCGGGCGAGGCCGAGATCGTCGACACCTGGCACGTGCTGGGGCTGAGCGGCACCGCCAGCCACGACGTGCGGGTCTCGGCCGTGCGCTGCCCGGACGGGCGCACCTCCGCGCTGGAGGGCGAGGCCAACAGGTTCAGGGTCGCGCAGGCCGGGCTGCTGATCTCGGCGGTCAATGTGGGCCTGGCCCAGGGCGCGCTGGACGAGGTGATCGCCCTGGCGACCGGCGGCAAACGACCGGCCTTCAGCAGGCGCGGCCTGGCGCAGTCGGCGCTGTTCCAGGACCGGCTCGGCGAGGCGCAGATGACGTGCGCCGCGGCCAGGGCGCTGCTGCACGAGGAGGCCGGGGCCGTCGCCTCGGGCGTGGTGCCGGGTGCGCTCGGGCGCTCCAGGCTGCGGGCGACCTCGGCCAGGGTCGCCTCGCTGTGCGCGGCCGTCGTCGACACCGCGCACGCCCTGGGCGGCGGCTCCACCGTCTACGACCGCTCACCCCTGCAGCGCAGGCTGCGCGACATGCACACCTCCGCGCAGCACTTCGTCAACGGGCGCGACTACTACGGCGTGCTCGGCGCGCTGCTGGTCGGGGCCGAGGTGGACCCCTCGCTGCCCTGACCCGTGGCCGGCGCGGGCACCTCGCACCGGGCTCTGCCCGCGCCGAAGTAGCGCTCGCGCAGCGTCGCCTGCTCCGGGTCGTAGGCGGTGCGGAACATGCCGCGCCGCTGCAGTTCGGGGACCAGCAGGTCGCAGATGTCGTCGACACCGGCCGAAGGCGGCGAGGGGATGAGGTTGAACCCGTCGACGCCGCAGACCTCGATCCACTCCGTCATGCGGTCGGCGACCTCCTCCTGCGTGCCGTACAGGGTGACGGGCGCGTCGCGTCGCGGGCGGCGGGGGCGCGAGACCAGGTAGCGCACGTCGCCCACCGTCCACATGCGCTCGGGGCCGAGCCTGCGCAGGAAGCCGACGAACGACTTGCTGCCTTCGGCCGCGATCTCCTCGACCGGGGTGTCGTCGGGGTAGGCGGCCAGGTCGACGTCCATCCAGCCGCACCACTTGGCCAGCTGGCCCTCGCCGCTCCACAGCTCGTTGTACAGCCTGGCCTTCTGCTTGGCCTCGGCCTTCGTGGCGCCGACCATGACCATGCCGCCCTGCAGCACCTTGACCGAGGCCGGGTCGCGACCGGCCAGTTCGGTCTGGCGGCGCAGCTCGGCCACCTGCGGCCTGCCCGCCTCGGGGTCCGACATGGTCATGAACACCACCTCGGCGTGCCTGGCGGCGAACGCGGTGCCGCGCGGCGAGGCGCCCGCCTGGTAGAGCACCGGCGTGCGCTGCGGCGAAGGCTCGCACTGGTGCGGCCCCCTGACCTCGAACCACTCGCCCTTGTGGTCGATCTGGTGGATCTTGTCCGGGTCGGCGAACATGTCGGCCGCCGCGTCACGCACGACCGCGCCGTCCTCCCAGCTGTTCTCCCAGAGCGCCCTGGCCACGGCGACGTACTCGTCGGCGCGGTCGTAGCGGGCGTCGTGGTCGAGGTAGTCGCCCAGGCCGTTGGCCGTCGCGGACCGCAGATAGGAGGTGACGACGTTCCATGCCACCCGGCCGCCGGTCAGGTGGTCCAGCGAGCTGAACAGCCGCGCGCACTCGTAGGGCGGGTGGTAGGTCGTGGAGTAGGTGACCGCGAATCCGAGGTGCTCGGTCGCCGCGGCCAGCGCCGGGATCAGCAGCGCCGGGTCGATCGAGGGAATCTGCACCGCATGCCGTACGGCCGGGCGCCAGGAGCCCTGGTAGACGTCGTAGACGCCGTGGATGTCGGCGAAGAAGAGGGCGTCCACGCAGGCCGCCTCCAGCTTGCGCGCGACGTCGGTCCAATGCCGCAGCGACCGGTACCCGGTGGCGCTGCGGTCCTCCGGGTGCCGCCACAACCCCTTGAACTGCGGAGAGGGCGAGCACTGGGTGAAGACGTTGAGGTGCATGCCAGGCCATCCTCACGACGATAGTCTCGTATCTTTCGACGTTATCGTGAGAACCCGAGATATCACACCTCTTGCTTCATCTCGCATCTGGTCAATACGCTGCCAGACGGAAGCGATGGGAGAACCAATGCGGACTCGGATCGACATCGCGTCGTTCGTCAAGCTGACGGAGCTGGCCGACTACATCGTGCCGTTCGCCCTGCGGGTGGTGTGCGACCTGGGCGTCGCCGACCATCTCGTCGAAGGGCCGCGCACCCTGGAGGACCTCGCGCGCGCGACGGGCTCGCATCCCGCGTCGCTGCGCCGGGTGCTGCGGGCGCTGGCCTGCCGAGGCGTCTTCACCGAGGTGAGCGAGGACGAGTTCGCGCTGACGCCGATGGCCGAGCCGCTGCGCGGCGACCATCCGCTGTCGTTGCGCGAGGCCTATCCCCTGCTGCCCGGCGACGTGAAGGCGTGGGCGCACTTCGACCACAGCGTGCGGACCGGCGAGCCGTCCTTCGACCACGCGCTCGGGCAGAACTACTGGGACTACCTGGCCGAGCGGCCCGACGAACTGCGCAAGTTCAACGCCTCGCAGCAGGCGGCCACCCGACTGGAGCTGCGGACCCTGCTGCCCGCCTACCGGTGGGGCGAGCTGGAGACGGTCGTGGACGTGGGCGGCGGCAACGGCGCGTTCCTGTCCGGCCTGCTGGCCAGGTTCCCCGCCCTGCGCGGCACCCTGTTCGACCAGCCCGACATGGCGGCGCAGGCGCACGAGGTGCTGGAGGCGGCCGGGGTCGCCGGGCGCTGCGAGGTGCGCGGCGGCAGCTTCTTCGAGGCCGTGCCGTCCGGCGCCGACGTGTACCTGCTCAAACGCATCCTGTACGGCTGGGACGACGAGCGCGCCGTCCAGCTGCTGCGCACGGTCAGGGCGGCCATGAAGCCCGGCAGCAGGCTGCTCGTCCTCGAGCCGATCCGCAAACCGGGCAACACCTTCGACGTCGGCAAGACCTACGACCTGCTGCTGTTCGCCATGGCGGGCGGCAGGGTGCGGGGCGTGGAGGAGATCGGCGCGCTCTGCGCATCGGCCGGCCTGCGGGTCGAGCGCGTCCTGGACACGATGATGCTGCCCATCGTCGAGGTGGCAACCGAGGAGGCACACCCATGACCGCGACGCTGAGCGGCAATCCGGCCAAGCTGGCCATGGAGATCGTGTTCAAGGCACCGAACGCGGTGTACGACCCGTATCCGTACTACCGCAGGCTCAGGGAGCTGGCCCCGCGCTGCCGGCTGACCTTCGACCAGGGCGTGGCCCTGATGCTGACCTCCTACGACGACTGCCACTTCGCGCTGACCAGCCCGCACATGACGCACGGCGAGCAGCGCCCGCGCCTGGGCGACCACCGGGGCGAGGGCAGGCCGCGCACGATGATGTACATGGACGGCCCTCCGCACGTGCGCCAGCGCGGCCTGGTCGCCAAGGCGCTCACGCCGCGCCGGATCAGGAACCTCAAGGACAGCGTCTCCACCCTGGTCGAGGAGCTGCTCGACGGGCTGCTGGAGCGAGTCGGGCCGGGCGGCGGCGAGGTCGAGCTGGTCGACTCCTTCACCTTCAGGCTGCCCGTCGCCGTCATCGGCAGGCTCGTCGGCGTGCCCGACACCGACTGGGAGATGCTGCGCAGGCTCACCAGGCAGGCGTCGGCCTCGCTGGAGATGCTGGCGCCGCCGGACGTGCTGCGCGCCTCCGACGAGGCGCTGCAGGAGATGGAGGAGTACTTCGGCGACCTGCTGCGCAAGCGTCAGGCCGAGCCGCGCGACGACCTGATGTCGGCGCTGGCCCAGGTCGAGCAGGACGGCGAGCGGCTGAGCGCGAGCGAGATCACCGCGGTGACCGTGCTGCTGTTCGGCGCCGGGTTCCAGACCGCGACCGACGCCATCGGCAACGGCGTGACGGCGCTCGCGGCCAACCCCGGGCAGGAGAAGCTGCTGCGCGAGCGCCCCGACCTGCTGGTCTCGGCGACCGAGGAGCTGCTGCGCTACGAGAACCCACCGCACCTGCTGGGCAGGTTCGTGCACGACGACACGCACTGGCCCGACGGCACCGAGCTGAAGGCGGGCCAGCACCTGCTCATCATGCTCGCGGCGGCCAATCGCGACCCGGCCAGGTTCGACGACCCCGAGACGCTCGACCTGACGCGTTTCGCCGGGCCGGACACACCCGCGCAACCGCTGTCGTTCGCCTGGGGGCCGCATCACTGCCTGGGCATCCACCTGGCCAGGATGGAGCTGCAGCTGGCCTATGCCGGGCTGATGCGCAGGTTCTCCCGTATCGAGGTCCTGGACGAGCGCCTGACCTGGCGCGAGAGCAACTTCCGCGGCCTGCACGAGCTGAACGTACGGCTCACACCGGCATGATCGGCGACCTGCTGCCAACCGGCGTCAGCGTCCGCGACCTCGTGGGCGAGCCGGTCGGCAGCCGGTTGGGGCCCTTCATGGGCGAGCCGGACAGCGGCCCGATATGGCCACTCGTGGGTGAGCCGGTCGGTGGCCGGTTGTGGCCCGAGGAGAGTGCCTGTCTCGGCCGGGCGGCCCCGGCGCGCAGGCGTGAGTTCGCCGCCGTCCGCTCGTGCGCGCGTGAGGCGGGGGCGGCGCTCGGCGTGCGGGTGGGCGCGTTGCCGCGCGGGCCCGAGGGCGGGCCGCTGTGGCCGGACGGCCTGGTGGGCAGCCTCACGCACTGCCGTGGCTACACCGCCGCCGCCGTCGCCTCCGGCCGTCGTTTCCGTGCGCTGGGCATCGACGCCGAGCCCGCCGGGCCGTTGCCGCGCGGGGTGCTCGCCAGGGTCACGGGCGCGCGGGAGCGTGCGCACCTGGCCGCGCTGCCCTGCGGCGTGCCGTGGGACATGGTGCTGTTCAGCGCCAAGGAGAGCGTCTACAAGGCGTGGAGCCCGCTGGCCGGGACCTGGCTGGGTTTCGCCGACGCCGAGGTGCGCCTGGACCCGGCCGGGCGCGCGTTCGTCGCGACGATCGGGGCCGAGGGGCCCGTCACGTCGTTCACTGGCCGCTTCGCCGTACGCGCGGGGCTCGTTCTGACCGCCATCGCCCTGGAGGGGTAGTCATGCGGACCGAGGACCATCGCCTGCTCACGGCAGGCGGGCGCTACCTGGCCGACACCGACCTGCCGGGCGCGGCGCACGTGGCCTTCGTCGGGTCCCCGCACGCCCACGCCCGGGTGAAGGCCGTGCGCGCCGAGGCGGCGCTGGCCATGCCGGGCGTCATCGGCGTGTGGGCCGCGGGCGACGTCGACCTGCCGCCGCTGGCGCCCGACCCGCCGATGCTGGAGCAGGCCATGGGGCAGCCGGTGCTCGCCCGCGTGGCCAGGCACGTGGGTGAGCCGGTGGCCGTGGTGGTCGCCGAGGACAGGACGTCGGCCAGGCGGGCGGCGGCGGCCGTCGTCGTGGACTACGAGCCGCTGCCGGTGCTGACCGACGTGACGAAGGCCGCGGCCGACGAGGTGCTGCTGCACCCGGACGCCGGGACGAACGCCGCCTTCAGGCTCGCCTTCGCCAGGCCCGCCGGACGCGGCGACACCTTCGACGGCTGCGAGGTCGTCGTGTCCCAGGAGATGGACAACCAGCGCCTGGCCCCCTGCCCCCTTGAGGTACGCGCGGGCGCCGCCGTGTGGGACGAGGCGGGCACACTCACCTACTGGGGCTCGACCCAGGGCCCCCACCTGTGGCGTACGGCACTGGCGAAGGCGCTCGGCCTGGAGGAGGGCCTGGTCAGGGTGGTCTCGCACGACGTCGGCGGCGCGTTCGGCGCCAAGGGCCTGCCCTATCCCGAAGACGTCGTGCTGGCCTGGCTCGCCCGTGCGGTGGGACGGCCGCTGCGCTGGTCGGAGAGCCGGACCGAGAGCATGATCGGCCTGGGCCACGGCCGGGCGCAACGCCAGCTCGTCGAGATCGGCGGCGACCGCGAGGGCCGCATCCTGGCCTACCGGCTGACCGTGCTGCAGGACTGCGGCGCCTATCCGAGGATCGGCGCTTTCCTGCCCTACGCCACCAGGACCATGCTGACCGGCGTGTACGGCATCGGCCGGGCCAAGTTCACCTCCACCAGTGTGGTCACCAACACCACGCCGGTCGTGGCCTACAGGGGCGCGGGCCAGCCGGAGGCGACCACGGCGCTCGAGCGTGCCGTCGACCTGTTCGCCGCCGAGATCGGCATGGACCCGGCCGAGGTACGGCGGCGCAACCTGGTGCCCGCCTCCTCCTTCCCGCATCGCACGCTCACCCGCGTGACCTACGACGTCGGCGACTACCACGCCGCCCTCGACCGTGTGCTGGACGCGGCCGGGTACGAACGGCTGCGCGCCGAGCAGCAGGCGCTGCGCGAGGCGGGCGGTCCCCTGCAGCTGGGGATCGGCCTGTCGGTGTTCGTGAAGGTGTCCAATGCCGACACCAGGCCCGAGCACGCCAGGGTCGAGGTGCGGGCCGACGGCTGCGCCGAGGTGCGCTGCGGCACGTTCGCGCACGGTCAGGGGCATGCCACGGCCTACGCCACGCTGGTGGAGCAGCGGCTCGGCATCGCCCGGTCGCGGGTGGAGCTGCGGCAGGGCGACACGGCCGAGCTGGCCGAAGGCGGCGGCACCGGCGGCTCGCGCTCGCTGCAGACCGGCGGCGTCGCGGTGAGCCGGGCGGCCGAAGGCGTGCTGGCCCTGGCCCGCGAGGTGGCCGCCAAGGCGCTCGGCGTGCCCGAGGCCGCCTTCGACCCGGCGACCGGGCTGTTCGGCACCGGCGAGGCCGTACTTGGCTGGGCCGACGTCGTCGAGTTCAACGGCGGGCCGATCGCCGCCGACTGCGCCTACCGTGCCGCCTCCGCCACCTTTCCCTACGGCGCGTACCTGGCGCTGGTCGAGGTGGACGTCGAGACCGGGCGCACACGGCTGCTGCGCATGGTCACCGTCGACGACGCGGGCACCATCCTCGACCCGGTGCTGGCCGAAGGCCAGGTGCACGGCGGCGTGGCGCAGGGCGTGGGCCAGGCGCTGTTCGAGCACATGCGCTACGACGAGGACGGCAGGCCGCTGACCGCGACGCTGGCCGACTACGTGTGCGTGGGCCCCGCCGAGCTGCCCGCCTTCGAGTCGCTGCTCACCCAGACGCCGACGCCGGTCAACGAACTCGGCGCCAAGGGCATCGCCGAGTCGGGCGCCGTCGGCGCTCCCGCGGCCGTGCAGAACGCCGTGGTGGACGCGCTGTCCCCCCTCGGCGTCAGGCACGTCGACCTGCCCGCCACCCCCGAGCGGGTGTGGCAGGCGATCACCGAGGCGGGCTCGGCCTCCGGCGGCACGCCGTCGTAGCCGCACAGGCCCGGGTACGGCAGGCGAACACTCGGCCGGGCTCGACCTCCAGCAGCCCCCGACGCAACCCGGGATACGGCAGGCGATCGCTCAGGCCGGCTTGACCTCCAGCGGCACGCTGTCGTACCCGCGCAGGTTGGGATGCGGCCTGCGCACCGGTGGCGCCTTCGGGCCGATGTGGGCGAAGCGACTCAGGAGCAGGTCGAGGACGAGTTCGCCCTCCAGCCGCGCCAGGGCGACGCCCAGGCAGTGGTGCGCGCCGCCGCCGAAGGCCAGATGCGGGTTGGGCCTGCGGCCGACGTCGAAGGCGGCGGGGTCGGCGAACACGCGCTCGTCGTGGTTGGCCGAGCCGATGAGCAGCAGCAGCGCCCGTCCCGGCCTGATCACCCGGCCGCCGAGCTCGATCGGCTCGCGTACCAGCCTGGCCATCGACTGGATGGGGGCGTCGTGGCGGACGATCTCCTCGACCGCCGTGTGCAGCAGGGCCCGGTCCTCGCGCAGGCGGGCGAACTGGCCGGGGAAGCGGGTCAGGGTGGCCAGGCCCGAGGTGATCATGTACATCGCGGTCTCGAACCCGGCGAAGAACAGGAAGATGGTGTTGTCCACGATCTCGTCGTCGCTGAGACGGTCGCGCAGCCGTGACAGCACGTCGTCGCCCGGCGCGGCCCTTCTGCGGGCCAGCAGGTCGCGCACGTAGCCGTCGAGCCAGGAGGCGGCCCCGTCGTCGGCGATCCCCTCCCCCGACGCCGCCATGGGGATGAACGCCCTGCCGAGCGCCATCGCCCTCGGCCAGACCTGGTCGCGTTCGGAGGCGGGCACGCCGATCAGGTCGCAGCCGACCGCGATCTGCAACGGCAGCGCCAGATCGCCGACGGCGTCGAACTCGCCCCGATCGGCCGCGGCGTCCAGCAGCGGCCCGATCAGCGCGACCAGCCGCTCGCGCAGGCCGCGCACGATCGACGGGTTGACGGCCTTGGCGACCTCCTTGCGGATGCGGGTGTGCTCGGGCGCGTCCAGGCTGGAGACGATGCGCCCGAGCAATCGGTCGGCCGACCCGCCCTCGGCCGCGAACGGCGCGCGGAAGCCCTCGGGGAAGGTGTGCCCGACGCGTTCGTCGCGCAGCAGCGCCGACACCTCGGCATGCCCGGTGACCACCCAGGTCGCGGGCCCGCCCCTGCACACCGCCCCCGAGGCCCGCAGCCGCGCGTAGGTCGGGTAGGGGTCGTCGAGCACCTCGGGGTCGAAGGCGTCGAACCTGGGCGGCAGTATCGGCTCGCCCATCTACACCGGCTCCGCCTCGACCAGGGGGAAGACCCCCGTGGGGATCACCCTGCGCAGCCGCAGCCCCGCCTCGCCGAACATCCGCACCATCTCCTGCCGGGTACGGCAGCGCCCGCGCCCGAGGCCGAGCACGAACAGGTCGTGCAGCTTGCCCACGTCGTAGCGGTTGTCGGAGCGGGCCAGGCCGTCGAGTGTGACGACACGGCTGCCCTCGTGCATGGCTTTGCGCACATTGCGGAGGATGGCGACGGTCTGCTCGTCGTCGAAGTCGTAGAAGACGCGCTTGAGCAGGTAGAGGTCGCCGCCTTCGGGCACCGAGACGAAGAAGTCGCCGCTGACGATCTCGCATCTGTCCATCACGCCTTCGGCCTCCAGCAAGGGCCTGGCGTGCGGGGCGACGTGCGGCAGGTCGAACAGCACGGCGCTCATGTCCGGATTGGCCTTCAGGATGCCGGCCAGCATCTGGCCGGTGCCGCCGCCCAGGTCGACCAGGCGTTTGAAGTCGCCCCACCGGTAGGCGGGCACGACCGCGCGCAGCTCGTGCTCGGTCATGCAGCCGATCTCGGCCTCGAACTGCCGGTGGAAGGTCTCGTCGTGCTCCATGCGCTTCCAGTAGCTCTCGCCGTGCACGTGGGCGAAGGTGTCCTCGCCGGTGCGCACCGCGTGGTCGAACTGGATCCACGCTTCGAGCTCGGGCCGTATGAGCTGGAAGAGCCGTCGCACGCTGTAGGGGTGGTCGGAGCGCAGCACCTGCGACATCTCGGTCAGGGCGAATCTGCCCTGCCTGTCCTCGGCGAACAGCCCCTGGCCCGCCAGCGCGCGCAGGAGCCGGTGCACCGAGTCGGCATGCGTGCCCGTCTGCTGTGCGAGCTCCTGCGCGGTGCGCGGCTCGTCCAGGAGGTCGGGAATGCCGAGGTCGCACACCACCCGCAGTGCGATCGGCGTGATGTAGTCGCCCAGCCTGGTGATCCGGGCGATGGTCTCCACCGGCGGAGCGTCGAGTCCGTCGATCACGTCCTGCACCTCCATCGCGTTTCTTGCTTCTCTGCACACCATAGGGCTTGTATCTTGACTGTAGAAGCCCAAAAGTCGACACTCTCGCGGAGGTTCCCCGTGGCGAGCCTGGCCGAAGACACCGTCCTCGAACCCGTCGGCGATGCCGCCTTCCGCGTCAAGCTGCGCGAGGAGTGGTCGGTGTGGGGCCCCAACGGCGGCTACCTGGCCACCCTCGCCCTGCGCGCCGCCGGAGCCGTCAGGCCCGACGCCAGGCCCGGCAGCATCGCCTGCCAGTTCGCCGGGGTGCCCGCCTTCGAGGAGGTCGACATCACCGTCCAGACCCTGCGCGCCACCCGCCGCGCGAGCGCCCTGCGCGTGAGCATGACCCAGTACGGCAAGGCCGTGCTCGACGCGCACGTCTGGGCCGTCTCGCCCGCCCTTCAAGGCCCCGAACGCCGCTGGATGGCCTCGGCCGCGCTGCCGCCGCCCTTGGAGCTGACCGAGCTCAACGACCTGGTCGCCCGGGACGGCATTCCCGTCCTGCCCATCTGGGAGCACGGCTACGAGGTCAGGCTGACGGAGTGGAAGCAGGGCGAGTGGACGCCGCAGCAGGGCGTGCCCACGGTGCTCGGCTGGATGCGCATGCGCGAGCCGCTGCCCGCCGACGCCGACCCCTGGCTCGCCGCCGGCCGGGTCGCCTTCGCCGCCGACATCGCCCAGTTCCCCGCCGTGGTCCAGGCGTTCGACACCGAGGAGCTGACGTTCATCGCCCCCAGCATGGACCTGTACGTCACCTTCCACGACTCCTCGCACGACGAGTGGCTCCTGCTGGAGGCGGAGGGCACGGGGGCGGGAGCGGGCCTGCTGGGGGCGCGTGCCCGTATCTGGTCTTCCGACGGCCTGCTGCTGGGCACCGGCGCCCAGCAGATGCTGTATCGCGACGTGGGCCGCGGCTGGCGCTGAATCGGCGCCCCTCCAACCAGCGCCCTTCAACCAGCGGGCCCCTGCAACCAGCGGCCCTTCGCTCAGCGCCCCTTCAGCAGCACGGGAAGGCTCCGCAACCCCCGCACGACCGGATTGCGCCGCACCCGGGGCCGTGCGTTCTGCGTGCGGCGCCGTACCCGGCCCTCGCGCTCGGCGGCCTCGGCGGCCTCGGTGACGGCGCAGATCAACCGGCCGGGCCCCGCGCGTTCCAGGTCCGAGGTGACGGCCAGCAGGGTGGTGACGGCGGCGCGTGCCTCCATCCGGGCCAGGGGCGCGCCCAGGCAGAAGTGGATGCCGACGCCGAACCCGAGATGCTCGCGGCCGGGACGCTCCAGCGCGAAGACGGTGGGGTCGGGATGCACGGCGGGGTCGCGGTTGGCCGAGCCCTGCAGCAGCAGGACCCTGGAGTCGGCCGGGATCAGCGTGCCCGCCGCCCGTACCTCGCGCCTGGTGATGCGCCACACCGCCTGCACGGGCGCGTCGTGGCGCAGCGTCTCCTCGACGTAGGACTCGGCCAGGCCAGGATCGGCGCGCAGGGCGGCCTGCAGGGCGGGGTCGGCCAGCAGGGCGGCCAGGCCGTTGCCGATGAGGTTCGTCGTGGTCTCGGTGCCGCCGATGAGCAGCAGCGTGCAGAAGCCCCACAGCTCGTCGTCGCTGAGCGGCTCGGTCCCGGTCACCAGCCTGCTGATGAGGTCGTCGCCCGGCCGCTCCCGCCGATCGCCGATGATCTCCAGGAAGTACGCGCGCAGCTCGACGAAGGCACGGGCCGCCCCGGCCGGGTCGAGGCCGACGCCGCCGACCATGGCGTCGGCCCAGCGCTTGAAGTCCTCACGCCGTTCGTCGGGTATGCCCATCAGCCTGGCGATGACGATCACGGGCAGCGGGTAGGCGACATGCTCGACATAGTCGGCGACGTCGCCCTCGCGTGCCGCCATCAGCCCGGCGGTGAGCTCGGCGGTGATCTGCTCCACCTCGGCCCGTAGCACGCCGACGGCGCCTGGCGTGAACCGCCTGTTGAGGATCTTGCGCAGTGCGGTGTGCTCGGGCGGGTCGGAGCCCAGCAGGAAGCGCACCCCGTCGGGCGTGCCGCCGCGCGGGGCCGACGAGTAGCTGTCGACGTCCCTGAAGGCGGCGTGCACCTCGGCATGCCTGCTGAGCACGTAGGCGTCGAGCACGTCGGAGAAGTGCGCCGGATCGTGCTCGCGCAGCAGGGCGTAGAACGGGTAGGGATCGGCGTTGACCACCGGGTCGAACGGATTGAAAGCCTCCACCTGCGCCTCTCTCTCAGCCGGGCACGGCCTCGACGACGGCCAGCGTGGCGGTCTGCCGCACCAGGGTGAGCCGCAGGCCCGCCGCGCCGAACAGTTCGTCGAGCTGCTCCCGGGTCCGGTGGCCGGTCCCGGCCATGACCAGCGTCTGGACGTCGAACAGCTTGGCCACGTCGAAGGCGTCGCCCGGCGGCGGCACCGCCTCAAGGGCGAGCAGCCTGCTGTCGGGCCGCATCGCCGTACGCACCGTGCGCAGCAGGGCGCCGGCGCGCTCGTCGTCCCAGCCGGGCAGGACGGTCTTGAGCACGTAGGCGTCGGCCCCGGCGGGCACGTGCTCGAAGAAGTCACCCGCGACGACCTCGCACCGGTCGGCGACCCCGGCCGCGGCCAGGATCTCGGGCGCTCCCGCCACCGCGCCGGGCAGGTCAAGCAGCGTGGCGCGCATCGCGGGGAACCTGGCCAGCAGCCCGGCGACGAACGACCCGTTGCCTCCTCCCACGTCGACGACGCGGCCCAGCTCGGCCCAGCCGTACTCGGCCAGCAGCGTGCGCAGGTGCAGCCTGGTCGCCGACGCCTGCAGCTCGTCGACCCGCCTGCCGTCGCGCGGCCTGGCCGCGAAATGGTCCCAGTACGGCTCGCCGTGCACGTGGTCGAAGGCGGCCCGGCCGGTGCGCACGCTGTGGTCGGCGTGCGCCCAGGCGCTCACCTCTGCCGCCAGCAGCGGGTAGGCGGCGCGCAGGGACAGCGGGTGGTCGGCGCGCAACGGCTGGGCCAGCGGCGTCAGGGCGAACACACCGGGATCGCACTCGGCGAAGATCTCACGCGAGGCCAGCGCCCGCAGCACGCGGTGCAGCGAGTCGGCGTGCGCGCCGGTGGCCTCGGCCAGCTCCCCGACCGGCCTGGGCCCGTCCACGAGATGGTCGGCCACCCCCAGGTCGCACACCACGCGCAACGCGAAGGGCACGATGTAGTCGGCCAGTTCGGTCAGCCTGACGAAGGCCTTGATGTCCAGCCTGCTCACAGCTCTGGCTCGGCTCCGGCCGCGACGGTGCCCGCGAGCCAGCCCATCGTCATGGCCGCACCGAGATGCATGCCGTTGGCGATGGCGCCGGGCCCGAACACCGAGGCGGCGGTGTTGCCCGCCGCGTACAGCCCGGGGATCGGCAGGCCGTCCCAGCCGAGCACCCTGGCGCGGGCGTCGATGCGCGGGCCGCCCTTGGTGCCGATGGCCGAGCGGTGCACGGCGACGGCGAAGTACGGCGGGCGCGACAGCTCGCCGAGCGTCGGGTGCGGGGCCTTGTGGTCGCCGTTGTAGCGGTCGTACGCGGCCTCGCCCCGGCCGAAGTCGGGGTCGCGGCCTTCGCCCGCCCCCGCGTTGAACCTGGCCACGGTCCGCTCCAGCGTGGCCGCGTCGACGCCGATCACGTCGGCGAGCTCGGCCAGCGTGTCGGCGACCAGCACGTGCTTGGGCAGCTTCTGGCCCGGGCTGACCCCGGCGAAGGCGTAGGCCTCGCGGTACTGCGCGTCGCAGATCGCCCACACGGGCAGGTGTCTCGGCAGGTGCGTGCCGGGGTCGATCTCGGTCAGCGCCATGGCGGCGTTGTGCGCGGCCTCGTTGACGAAGCGCCTGCCGTGCCTGTCGACCCACAGCGTGTGCGGCATGAACCGCTCGGCCATCAGCATGAGCGGTCGCGGAGTGGCGTCGGGGTCGTCCCAGATGCGGCCTTCGACCGGTGTGGCGGCCACCGCCCAGCACTCGCCGGTGTGGGCCAGCTCGGCTCCGGCGCTCGCGGCCAGGCGCAGGCCGTCGCCCCGGCTGACCGGCGCCGAGAGCGCGTCGCCGAGTTCGCCGCCGACCAGCCGCCGCATGAGGCCCTTGTCGTGCTCGAAGCCTCCGGCGGCCAGGACGACCCCCGAGGCGGCCGTCATCGTCACGCGTTCGCCCTCGCGCTCAGCGACCACGCCCGTCACGCGGCCGTCGGTGAGCAGCAGTTCCACGACACGGCAGCGGCTGACCAGCTCGACGCCCGCCTGCCTGCAACCGGTGACCAGGCCGAGCACCAGGCCGAGGCCGAGGGTGACCTCGTCGGCCGCGATCCGCCTGCCGATGAGCGAGACCGGGATCGTGGTGCCGCCGTGCACGGCGCCGCCGAACAGCTCGTCGTTGGTGAGCACCATGGGGAAGGGCGCGGTCCACACCATGCCGTCGGTCGGCCCGATGTCGCCGATGTCGAGCGGCGCGACCTCCAGGTGCCTGCCGCTCGCCCTGCCGCCGGGCGACTCGGCCAGCGTGTCGGGGTAGGCCATCGGCGCGAACTCGATCGGGCTGTGCCGCTCGACGAACCTGGCCATGGCGGGAGCCGCCCGCAGGTAGGCCTCGACCAGCTCGGGCGCACGGCCGTCGGCGTGCGGCGCGCAGTACTCCAGGGCCTCCTCGAAGCTGTCGGCGATGCCGTGCTCGGCCATCCGGTGGTTGGCGGGCACCCAGACGGCGCCGCCCGACATGCCGGTGGTGCCGCCCCAGCGTTCGTGCGCCTCCAATACCGTCACGCTCGCGCCCGAGCGGGCGGCGGCCAGTGCGGCCGTGAGGCCGGCGCCGCCCGAGCCGACGACGATGACGTCCGCGTGTCCATCAGCTATCGACATCCGAGTCCTTCCGCACCGCCTCGACGATGGGGTACACCGCCGTCTCGCGCACCGAGCTCACCCGCAGTCCGGCCGCGGCGAGCAGATCGGCGAGCTCCTCGTGCGAGCGCACCCGCCCGCCGGTGAACACCATCAGGAACAGGTCGTACATCTCCAGCGGGCCCGGCGTCCTCGCCGGGTCGCGCACCGGTTCGAGCAGCAGCAGCCTGCTGCTCGGCGTCATCGCCGCCGCGACGGCGCGCAGCAGGGCCAGCGCCGTCTCGTCGGGGCAGGTCTGCAGCACCCTCTTGAGCACGTAGGAGCCCTCGGGCAGCGGCACCGACCTGGCGTCGCCCGCCAGGATCGCGGCCCGCCCGCGCACCCCGGCCGAGGCGAACGTCTCGGCCGCGCCCGCGACGGCGGCGGGCAGGTCGACCAGCGCGCCGACCAGGTCCGGATGGGCGGCCAGCAGCCCGGCCAGGAAGGCGCCGCCGCCTCCGCCGACGTCGACCACGGTGCCGAGCTCCTGCCACGGGTAGGCGCGCAGCAGCGCCCGCAGCTCCACCCTGCCGAGGTCGCGCTGGCCCGCGTCGTAGCGCCGCAGGTCCTGCGGATGGGCGGCCAGGTAGGCCCAGAACGACTGCTCGTGCACCCGGGGAAAGGCGGGCTCGCCGGTGCGCATGACGTCGTGGTAGCCGGCCCAGGCGTACAGTTCGGCGGGCATGAGCGAGAGCTGGCCGCGCATCGAGTACGGGTGGTCCTCGCGCAGCAGTTCGGCCAGCGGCGTGAGGCCGAAGACCTCGGGCGAGACCTCGGTGAACAGCCCGTTGCAGGCCAGCGCCCGCATCGCCCGCAGCAGCGCGGCGGGGTCGGCCCCAGCCTTGGCGGCGAGCTCGCCGATCGGCAGTGGCCCACCCGCCAGGTGGTCGGCCAGGCCGAGCTCGGCGGCCGAGCGTATGGTGTGCGGCACGATGTAGTCGGTCAGGTCGATCAGCCGCAGCATCGCCGCGATGTCGACACCGGATCGGCGGCTCACGCCGTACCCCCCTCGGCCTTGACTCCTTCGACGATGACCAGCGTGGGGGTGCGCACGATCCGCGACAGCCTGATGCCCGCGGCGGCGAACAGCTCCTCGAACTCCTGCTCGGTCCGGGCCCTGCCGCCGAAGAGCACGAGTTGCTTGATGTCCATCACCTTGCCGATGTCGTAGGCGTCGCCGGGCAGGGGCACGGCCTCCAGGACGACGATGCGGCTGTGCGCTCCCATCGCGGCGCCGACCACCTCGACGACGCGCCGTGCCCGCTCGTCGTCCCAGTCGTGCAGGATCGTCTTGAGCAGGTAGGCGTCGGCGCCTTCGGGCACGCTCTCGAAGAAGTCGCCCGCCACCGTGCTCGCCCGCTCGCCCACCCCGGCGCGCTCCAGCTCCTCGCGCGCCCTGCCGATCACGTGGGGCAGGTCGAACAGCGTGGCGGTGATGCCGGGATACCTGGCCAGCAGCTCGGCGGTGAAGGCGCCGTTGCCGCTGCCGACGTCGACGAGCGTGCGCAGCGACGCCCAGTCGTAGGCGGGCAACAGGGTACGCACCATGAGCACGTGCAGCGTCTGGACCGACCGGTCGAAGCGCGCGCACTCCTCGGGCAGGTCGACGAAGTAGTCGTAGTAGTCACTGCCGTGCACGTGGACGAAGCCGGACTCGCCGGTGCGGATGCTGTGCGCGGTGTGCGCCCAGGCCTGCACGTCGTCCGGCATCAGAGGGAAGGTGCCCTGCAGGGAGTGCGGGTGGTCGCTGCGCAGGAACTCGGCCATCGGCGTCAGGGCGAACACGCCGGGCTCCACCTCGGCGAAGATCTCCTTGGCCGCCAGCGCCCGCAGCACGCGCTCGACGGCTCCGGCGTGCAGGCCGAGCGCGGCGGCGATCTCGGCGGCGGGGCGCGGCCCCTGGGCGAGCTCGTCGGCGATCCTGAAGTCACCGGCCACGCGCACCGCGAACGGCACCAGGTAGTCGGCCATCTCCGCGAGCCGTCGCATGTCGGTCAGCGGCGCGCTCATTTGATCCTGCCGCCCACGCTCATGTGCAGCGGGCCCCTGATACTGATGTTGGGCTTGTAGACCAGGCTGCCCGGCACCAGCCAGGGGTCGCCCAGGCGCTCGGCGAGCACCTCGATGACCACCCTGGCCTCCAGCCTGGCCAGGTCGGCGCCCATGCAGAAGTGCGGGCCCGCCGCGTACGCCAGGTGGTTGCTCGCGCCCCTGTGCAGGTCGAAGCGGTCGGCGTCGGGGAAGAACGCGCTGTCCCTGTTGGCCGCGGCCAGCAACAACAGGACCGAGAAGCCGGCCGGGATCTCCAGCCCGTCGAGCGCGACGGGCCTGGTCGCGGTACGGCCGGTCAGCTGGGCGGGCGCGTCGTAGCGCAGCGTCTCCTCCACCGCGGCGGCGGCCAGCGAGGGATCGGCGCGTACCTGGGCCAGTTGGTCGGGGTGGCGCAGCAGCGCGAGGAAGGTGTTGGCGATCAGCCCCACCGGGTTCTCGTGCGCGGCGACGGCCAGCAGCACGCAGGTGTCGAGCAGCTCCTGCTCGTTCAGCACGCCGTCGCCGTCGCGCACGTGCACCAGGCGCGAGACCATGTCCTCGCCCGGGTTCCTCCTGCGCTCGGCCACCAGCGGCCTGAAGTAGTCCTCGAAGTCGGTGCGCGCCTGCGCGACGGCCCGGTTGAACTCCGGGTCCGGGAACAGCTGCGGGTCGATGTGGTGGGTCAGCAGCCTGGTCCAGTCGCGGAAGACCTCCACGTCGGCGTGCGGCAGGCCGAACATCTCGCAGATGATGCGCCCGGTGACCTGGTAGCCCATGAGCTGCGGCAGGTCGAACTCGTCGGCGTCGGCCGCCTCCGACAGCAGCTCGTGCGCGATCTGCCTGATCCTCGGCTCCAGCGCGTCGACCACCTTGGAGCTGAACGCCTTGGCCGTCAGCCCGCGCAGCCTGGTGTGCTCGGGCGGGTCGAGGGAGAAGAACGAGGGCGAGTCCGGCCGCAGGCTGCTCATCGACCGCTCCCGCAACACCTTGGAGCAGTCGGCGTAGGTGCCGACCACGACCGTCTGCACGGCGGGCATCACACACGGGGTGGCCTCGCGCAGCTTGGCCAGGATCGGATAGGGGTCGGGTCGTGCCGAGGGGTCGAACAACTTTCCGAGCCCGATCTGCACCTGGATGCTCATCTGCCCACCCGTCCATATCCTCGTATCTGGCAAAACCAAGATAGCGGATACACCTTGTCAGGCCAATGCTCGCCTCTACATACTTGTTTCTATGCAAGCCGCCGGTTCCGCGCTGCTTCCCCGCTACGACGCGGTCGACCCCGGGGTGGTCGCCGATCCCTATGCGGAGTTCGCACGACTACGGTCCGCTGGTCCGCTGTGCCGCATCGGCGCGGGGACCTACGGTGTCGTCAGGCATGCCGAGGTCGCCGCCCTCCAGAAGGACGCCAGGCTCAGCCACTCCTTCCCCAAGGAGTTCTACCGGCTGTCGGTCGGCGACGGGGCGACGGCCGAATGGCTGCCCAGGCTCATGGCGGGAGCAGACCCGCCCGAGCACACCAGGCTGCGCAGGCTGGTCGCCGTGGCGTTCAGGCCGCATGTCATCCGCAACCTGCGTCCGCGCATCGAGCAGCTCGTCGACGGCTACATGGAGCGCGCCCTGGAGTGCGGCGAGTTCGACGCCGTGCGCGACCTGGCCTTCCCGCTCACCACGACGCTGCTGTGCGAGATGATCGGCATCCCGTCCGAGCGCTGGCCCGACATGCCGCAGGCCACCGATCTCGGCCTGGCCTTCACCGGGCGCATCCTGTCGGGCGAGGGCGCTTCGGCGGCCGACGAGACGCTGGAGTGGATGCGCTCGCTGATCAGGGAGCTGATCGAGGTCAGGCGCAAGGAGCCGGCCGAGGACCTGCTGTCGGACATGCTGGCCGCCGAGTCCGACGGCGACAGGCTGACCTACGAGGAGATCGTCGACAACACGCTGATGACGTTCGGCGCCGGGTTCGAGACGTCGATCGGGATGATCGCCACCGGCTACGACGCGTTGCTCGACCATCCGGACCAGCTGGCCAGGCTGCGTGCCGATCCCTGGCTGGTGCCGCTGGCGGTGGAGGAGTTCCTGCGCTACGACGCGCCCATCCAGGCGGGGGTGCGCAGGGTGCTGGAGCCGATCGAGATCGGCGGCCGGGTGCTGCGGCCCGGCCGGGTGCTGGTGCTGCTCATCGGCGCGGCCAACCACGACGAGCGCGTGTTCGCCGACCCCACCGCGCTCGACGTCGGGCGCACGCCCAATCCGCACGTGAGCTTCGGCGGCGGCTGGCACCTGTGCCTGGGGGCGGCGCTGTCCAGGCTGGAGGGGCGGATCGTGTTCGGCAGGCTGCTGGAGCGCTTCTCCTCGATCGAGCGCCGCGCGCCTTCGGTGCGCAGGCCGAGCCCGAACTTCCGCACGCTCGACAACGTGCCGCTGCTGGTGCGCCCGTGACCCGTACCAAGGTCGACGCGATGGCGCTGGGGCTGGCCGCCGACCCCTATCCCGCCTACGCCGAGCTGCGGGCGGCGGGTGCGCTGGTGGCGGCCGGGCCCGGCACGTTCGCGGTGCCCGGTCATCGGGAGGTGGCCGAGCTGCTGTGCGATCCCCGCCTCTCGCACCGCTTTCCCGACTCCTTCCGCGCGTTCGCCGTGGGCGGCGGCGCCACGTGCGAGCTGCTGCAGCGCATCGTCTCCAGTCAGGAGCCGCCCGCGCACGCGCCCGCGCGCGAGTGGCTGTCGGGTGTGCTGGGCGAGCTGGCCTCGCCCCGGTGGTGGAAGCAGGCCGGGGCCGTGGCCGACGAGCGCGTCGCCGCCCTGGTCGCGCGCGGCCGGTTCGACGCGGTGGGCGACCTGGCCGAACCCCTCGCCTGCGAGCTGGTCTGCGAGCTGCTCGGGCTCGGCGAGGCCGCCGCCCGCCGGGTCGCGGCCGTCGCGCCCGTGCTCGGCCGGGCGCTGACCGCGTTGCGGCTGTCGGAGCGCGACGTGCTCGACGCCGACGCGGCCGTCGCCGAGGCGCGTGTGCTGCTGGGCGCCTCGGTGGAGGCGATGCCTGGCCCGCGTCCGGAGCACGCGCTCGACAATCTCGTCTTCGTCTGCTTCACCGCGATCGAGATGATCCGCAGCTCGCTCGCGACCTGCTTGGCCGTACTCGTCGCTCATCCCGGTGAGCTCGGCTCGCTGCGTGCGGGGCGGGTCGCGATGGAGGGCGCCGTGGCCGAGCTCTTGCGCTACGACTCCCCCACGCAGGGCACGGCCAGGCTGGTCACCGAGCCGCTGCGGGTGGCGGGCCGTACCGTACGGCAGGGGCGGATCCTGTTCCTGTTGCTGGGCTCGGCCAATCACGACGAGCGGGTCTTCGCCGATCCGGGGCGGCTCGACCTCGGGCGCGGCCACAATCCGCATCTGAGTTTCGGCGCGGGGCCCTACCGGTGCGTCGGGGCGAGTATGGCGGTTCGCCTGAGCGCCATGGTGATCGGGAGCATGCTGGAACGCACCGTCCGGCTGAGCGCCGCGGCGGCGCCCGAGCGGCACGATCCGGCCACCTTCTGCCGTTCGCATGCGAAGGTTCCGCTTCTCGCCACTGCGGTATAGCGGTAGAGCCGGCACCACACCGACCACAGGAGGTTCACATGTCAGGCCAACTCGGCTATTTCGCTCTGCCGAGCGACGACCCCGAGGCCAGCATGGCGTTCTACGGCGGGCTGTTCGGCTGGCAGTTCGAAGAGGCGAGCGAGCACGGCGGGCACCACATCAGCAACACCGACAACCCCTTCGGCTGCATCGGCGGCGCCCGCGAAGGCGTGCCCACGCTCTACTTCACCGTCGACGACATCCAGGAGGCCGTGAAGCGGGTGCGCGAGCTCGGCGGCGAGGCCGGGGAGCCGACGCTGCGGGCCTCCGGCTGGGACGCGCTGTGCCGCGACAGCCAGGGCCTGGTCTTCAACCTCTGGCAGACCACGTGAGCACACGAGCCAGGATGAACATGCCGGCGATGTTACGGCTGATGGAGCTGGCCGACTACGTGATCCCGTTCGCGGTGCGGGCCATGGCCGAGCACCGCGTCGCCGACCACCTCGCCGACGGACCGAAGACGGCGGGCGAGCTCGCCGCGCTGACCGGACTGCACCGCGACACCCTGCAGCGCCTGCTCAGGGCCCTGACCTGCAAGGAGATCTTCGCCGAGCCCGAGCCCGGCCTGTTCGCGCTCAGCCCGATGGCCGAGCTGCTGCTGTCGGGCCATCCGCACTCGGTGCGCGAGGCCGCCCTGCTGGAGCCGGCCGAGGTGCAGGCGTGGGCGAAGGTCGAGCACACGCTGCGCACCGGCGAGGCCGCCTTCGAGCACGTGCACGGGCGCAGCCACCACGAGGGCGTGGGGCAGCTGCCCGCGGCCAACAAGCTGCTCGCGCACACGCTGCTGCCCGTCTACCCGTGGGGCGAGATCACGCACCTGGTCGACGTGGGCTGCGGCACCGGCACGTTCGCCGCGGCCCTGCTGGGCGCCTACCCCGGCATGCGGGCGACACTGCTGGAGCGCCCCGGCGTGGCCGGGACGGCCGAGGCGACCGTGCGCGAGGCCGGGCTCGGCGGCAGGACGACGGTGGTGGCGGGCGACTTCCTGGAGGAGGTGCCCGAAGGCGCCGACGCCTACCTGCTCATGGCCGTGCTCAGGGAGTGGGAGGACGACGACGCGGCCCGCATCCTGGGCAACGTGCGCGCGGCGATGCGCCCCGACTCGCGGGTGCTGGTGCTGGAGGCGCTGCCCGACCCCGACGGCTGCCGCAACCTGGGCCGCATCGACGTCGAGCAGCTCGTCCTGCACGGCTCGCCCGCCAGGGACTACGACGCCTTCTCCCGCCTGCTCGCCGCCTCGGGGCTGCACCCGGTCCACCTCGTGCGCACCCCCACGCTCACCGTGATCGACGCACGCCAGGAGGCCTGGACATGAGCGACCTGGAGGCGGTGCTCAGGCTGACCGAGCTGGCCGACTACACCGTGCCCACGACGATCAGGGCGCTGGCCGAGCTCAAAATTGCCGACCAGCTCGCGGACGGGCCCAGGCCGGTGGAGGAGCTGGCCGAGGCCGCCGGGCTGCACGCCCCCTCGCTGCTGCGGGCGATGCGCGGGCTCGCCGGGCTCGGCGTCTTCGAGGAGGTCTCGCCCGGGCGCTTCGGCAACAGCGACATGTCCGACCTCATGCGCACCGACCGGCCGCACTCCCTGCAGGGCTGCCTGCCGCTCATGCAGGCCGACCTGCAGGCCTGGGCGGCGCTGGAGCACACGCTGGCGACGGGCGAGCCGGCCTTTCCCCAGGTGCACGGCGAGAGCTACTACGACTACCTCGCCCGCAGGCCGCGCGAGAGCGCCAGGTTCGACTCCTCGCAGCAGGGCGCCACCCAGCTCGAACTGCGGGCGGCGCTGCGGGGTTACGACTGGGGGTCGCTGGGCACGCTGGTCGACGTGGGCGGCGGCAACGGCACCTTCCTCGCCGGGCTGCTGCAACGCCATCCCGGCCTGCGCGGCGTGCTGTTCGACCTGCCGTTCGTGGTCGAGCTGTCGGAGCCGGTGCTGGCCGAGCACGGCGTCGCCGAGCGGTGCACGGTGAGCGGCGGCAGCTTCTTCGACGGCGTGCCCGCCGGCCATGACGCCTACCTGCTCAAACGCACGTTGTACAACTGGGACGCCGACTCAGCCGTGCGGATCCTGCGCTCGGTGCGCAAGGCCATGCGGCCGGACAGCCGTCTGCTGATCTTCGAGCCGACCAGCCGTCCCGGCGACCGTTTCGACGTCGCCCGACTGACCGACGTCATCATGCTGGTCTTCACCGGCGGCGCGCTGCGCACCATCGAGCAGCTCGAGGAGTTGCTGGAGGCCGCCGACCTCCGGCTGGTCCGCCTGGTGCCGACGCCCATGTTCCCGATCCTGGAGATTTCGACATGACCACCGCCTCCACTGAATACGACGTCGTCGTCGCCGGTTCCGGCGCGGCCGGGCTCACCGCGGCGCTGGCCGCCGCCGCCGAGGGCGCGAGTGTGCTGGTGCTGGAGGCCGCCGGTCGCTGGGGCGGCACCAGCGGCATCTCGGGCGGTGCGATCTGGGTGCCGGGCAACCACCGGATCGGCGAGGACGACAACGCGGACGACGCCCTGGCCTACTGCGCCAGGCACGCGCCCGGACGCGACCCCGGCCTGGTCGAGTCGTTCGTGCGGTCGGCGCCGCTCGCGGCCCGCTTCCTGGAGGACAACAGCCCGATCACGCTGACCGCGATGCAGTACCCCGACACGTTCGCCGAGACCGAAGGCGGCAGGCAGGCCGGACGCCACCTGGAGGTCGCGCCGATCAAGGTGGGCGAGCTCGGCCCGTGGGACCGGCTGGTGTGGCCGATGCCGTACCCCTCGGTGCTGACCAACGACGAGGTGTTCGGCGGCGGTGTGCACGGCGGCGGCACGCTGCCGTACGAGCTGCTCCAGCGGCGGATGGCGGCCGACGAGGTCACGATGGGGCTCGGGCTGATCGTCGGCCTGCTGCACGGCTGCCGCGCCAAGGGCGTCGAGCTGGTCGGCGACGCGAGGGTCGCCGAGCTGCTGCGTGACGACGCGGGCGCGGTGAGCGGCGTGGTGGCCGAGATCGGCGGCGAGCGCGTGTCCATCGCCGCCAGGCGTGGCGTGGTGCTCGCCAACGGCGGGTTCGAGGCGACGCCGGGCCTGGCCGCCCGCCAGCTCGGCACGCCCGCGCCGCACTCGCTCGCGCCTCCCGTCAACCGGGGCGACGCGCTGCGCATGGCGCTGGCCGCGGGCGCCGAGCCCGCGCACCTGGGCGAGAGCTGGTGCTGGCCGGCGTTCCTGGTGCCGGGCGAGACGTGGGAGCACGACCCCGAGCTGCCCAGGCCCAGGATGGTGGTCAGCGAGCGCAGCATGCCGCACGTCCTGTGGGTCAACCAGTACGGCAGGCGCTTCGTCAACGAGGCCGCGCACAACTGCTGCCTGGCGCTGGCCGAGGTCGACCCTGCCACCCACCAGCCGCGCAACGGGCCCGCGTGGGCGATCGGCGACGCGCAGTTCCGCGAGCGCTACTCGGCTGCGGGCGTGGCCCCGGGCGAGGACGCACCCGGGTGGCTGACCACGGCGGGCAGCCTCGCCGAGCTGGCCGACCTGCTCGGCGTCGAGGCCAAGGCGCTGGAGGAGAGCGTGGCCAGGTTCAACGCGGGCGCACGCGAGGGCCGCGACCCCGACTTCGGCAGGGGCGAGAGCGTCTACGACCGCTACACCGGCGACCCCACGGCCCCGCACCCGACGCTCGGCACCGTCGAGGTGCCGCCGTTCTTCGCCCTGCCGCTGCACAGGGGCACGATCGCCACCAAGGGCGGCGCCCGCACCGACGGCTCGGCCAGGGTGCTCGGCTGGGACGGCGAGCCGATCCCCGGCTGCTTCGCCGCGGGCACGGCCGCAGCCGCGCTGTTCGGGCCCGGCGCCATCGCCAACGGCATGCACCTGAGCTTCGCGATGACATGGGGCTGGCTGGCGGGCACCGGCGCGGCTGGCCGGGTCTGATGGTCTCGGCCAGGTTCGATCCCCTCGACCCGGCGGTCATCGCCGATCCGTACCCGTTCTATGCCAAGTTCCGCGCGGCCGAGCCGATCTGCCGGGCGGGCATCGGCACGTGGATGGTGCTGCGTCACGCCGACGTCTCGGCTCTGCTCAACGACAGGCGGCTGGGCAACAGGCGGGCGGGCGACGACGGCGGTGCGCCGCTGTTCGGTCAGGGGCCTTCGGGCGCGTTGTCGCAGCGCATCATCGCCGGGCGCGAAGGGCCCGACCATGTGGCCCTGCGCGCCCTGCTCACCCGGTCGCTGGCCGCCGCGCGCTCGCGGGCCTGGCGGCCGAGGGTGGAGGAGCTGGTCGACGAGCTGCTGACGCCCGGCCTGGACGGTGCGCCGTTCGACGTGGTCGCGGACCTGGCCTTCCCGTTGCAGGCGATGGTGGTGTGCGAGCTGCTCGGGCTGCCCGCGAGCGAGCGCGAGCGGATCTGGCCGACGGCCGTCACGCTGGGACGCGCCTTCATCCCCTACCGGCTGCCCACGCCCGAGGTGTCGGCCGCGGCCGACGTCGCCGTCGCGTATCTGCGCGAGTGCGTGAGCGGCTGGTTCGACGAACGGGCCCGCTCACCGCGTGACGACCTCATCTCGCATCTGGCATCGGGGCTCGGCGGGCCCGAGGGGCTCGATCGGGACGACCTGGTGGACAATCTGGTCTTCCTGCTGTTCGCCGGGTTCGAGCCGACGATGAACATGGTCGCCAACGGCTTCGCCGCCCTGCTCGCGCATCCGGCCGAGCAGGCCAGGCTGGCCGCCGACCCGTCGCTGGGCGGCACGGCGGTGGAGGAGTTCCTGCGCTACGACGCGCCGACCCAGTACACGATGCGGCTGGTCCGCGAGCCGATCGAGCTCGGCGGGCGCACCCTGCGGCCGGGGCGGCTGCTGCTGTTGGTGCTCGGCTCGGCCAACCGCGACGAACGGCGTTTCGCCGATCCCGACCGCCTCGACGTCGGCCGTCGTCCCAATCCGCATCTCAGTTTCGGCGGCGGCGGGCACCACTGCACGGGCTGGGCGCTGGCCAGGGCCGAGGGCGAGGCGGTCGTGTCGCGTGTGCTGGCCCGCTGCGCCGCCGTCGAGAGCGACGGCCCCGCCGTACGCCTGGCGCATCCGAACTTCCGGGCGCACGAGTCCTTACCCGTACGGCTGCGCCCCGCCTGAGCAGGAGGAACCTCCACGTGCCACGACTCGACGGAAGTACCCACATCAATCTGACCGTGACCGACCTGGAGCGCAGCACCGCGTGGTACGCGAAGGTGTTCGGCTTCGTGGTCGTCAACGACGTGCAGCCCCCCGACTACGACTTCCGCTTCCGCACGCTGGTGCATCCCCAGTCGTTCGCCTCCGTGGTGCTCGGCCTGCCGCTGACGGCCGAGCCAGGCGCGGTGTTCGACGAGCACAGGGTCGGCCTGCACCACCTCGGCTACCACGTGCCCGACCGGGCCGACCTCGACGCGTGGGTCGAGCACCTGGACGGCGTCGGCGTCGAGCACTCCGGCGTGACGGAGTCCAACCACGAGGCCGGGGCCCAGGTGTGGCTGCGCGACCCGGACAACATCTGGCTGGAGGTCTACTGGGTCAACCGCTCCTTCTTCGCCGATCGCCTGCGCCAGCGCTGGCGGGAGGCGCGCAGGGCCGGGGTGTCGGACTGGACCTCCTTCGTCGCCTCGCCTCCCGTCGAGCGGTAGCGGTCAGAACATCGTGTTGGGATTGGCGGGGTCTTCGGGCACGGGCTGGGAGACGTCCCAGTGCTCGGCGATGCGGCCGTCGGCGATGCGGACGATGTCGGCGATCGCCGTACCCCTGTCGTCGGGGGTGAGCTTCATCAGGCTGTGCGTGACGACCAGGTCTCCTTCGGCGACGACACGGCGGATGTCCAGGCTGAGGGCGGGGAAGCGCGCGACGAATCCGGCGAGGAACTCCAGCGAGGCCTGGGCGCCGTCGGGGGCGTGCGGGTTGTGCTGGATGTAGCCGGGCGCGACGTGCGCGGCGAACGCCTCGGCGGGCTTCTTGTCGTTGAAGACCAGGTCGAGGAAGGTACGGACGATCTGCTTGTGGTGCTCGGTGTCGATCATGCGCTTGACGGTATCCATCGGGTACTGATTACTTCAACGTGCCCTTGGTATACGTTGGATACCATGCTGAACGGCGACTCCTTCGACGTCTCCTGCCCGACCCGCGTGGTCCTCGACCGCATCGGCGACCGATGGTCGATGCTGGTGGTGCTGAGCCTGCTGGCCGGGCCACGGCGTTTCACCCAGCTGCGCGAGCACATCGGCGGCGTCACGCCGAAGGTGCTCACCCAGACCCTGCGCGGCATGGAGCGCGACGGCCTGCTCACCCGTGAGGTGTTCGCCGAGGTCCCGCCCAGGGTGGAGTACACCCTGACCGGGCTCGGCCTCTCGCTGCGCGCCCCCATCGAGGCGGTGACCGCGTGGGCCGAGCACCACGTCAACGACGTCATGACCGCACGCAGGACGCACGACGACCGGCAGCCCTGAGGAGCGCCGTGCTCACCCGGCCGGGACGCGGGTGCGCACCAGGCGGCCGTCCTTGACGACATGCCGTACCCGCTGGGCGTGGGTCGCGAAGTCGAACGGGTCGCCGTCGGCCACGACGAGGTCGGCGCGGAAGCCGGGGGCGACCCGGCCGAGCTCCTCCCCCAGGCCGAGCAGGGCGGCGCCGCCCGAGGTGGCCGAGGCCAGCGCGGCGGCCGGTGTCATCCCGGCCTCGACCATGAGCAGGAGCTCCTGCGGCGTCCGGCCGTGCGGGAAGACCCCGCTGTCGGTGCCCATCGCCATCTTCACCCCGGCCCGCACCGCACGCCTGACCGCGTCCATGTGCGTGCCCGCCACCGCGTAGGCCTTGTCCACCACGGCCTGCGGCAGCCGGGTGCCCGACTCGATCATGCCGATCAGCGCGACCGGCGCCAGCAGGGTCGGCACCAGCCAGGTGCCCCGGGCCAGCATCAGCTCGACGCACTCGTCGTCGAGGAAGATGCCGTGCTCGATCGAGCGCACACCCGCCAGGACCGCGTTGCGGATGCCCGGCGTGCCCTGGGCGTGCGCCATCACGCCGATGCCCGCCGCCTGGGCCTCGGCCACGCAGACGGCCAGCTCCTCCGGGCTGAACTGGGGATGGCGTGGATCGTCGCGTGGCGACATGACGCCGCCCGAGGTGCAGACCTTGATGACGTCAGCGCCCGCCCTGACGATCTCGCGTACCCGTTGCCGCATCTGGTCGGGGCCGTCGACCACGGTGTGCGGGCGGCCGGGGTGTGCCACCAGCAGCGAGTGCACCTCGCCGTGCACGCTCCAGCCGTCGACGTGGCCGCCGGTCTGGCTGAGCGGGGTCACCGCGATGACCAGGGCGGAGCCGTCGATCAGCCCGTCGGCGACGGCCTGCTTGACGCCGAGATCCGCGCCGCCCGCGTCACGCACGGTGGTGACGCCGAGGTCGAGCGAGGTACGCAGGTTCCGCTCCGCCTGGTAGAAGGCGTAGGAGAACGGCTCCGAGGCGAGCGCCAGCGGGTCCATGCCGGAGAACATGACGTGGACGTGCGCGTCGATCAGGCCGGGCATGACCGTGGCGCCGGTGGCGTCGACGGCGGCGTCCCCGTCGAGGCCGATGCCGACCTCGACGATCCGGCCGTCCTCGACGGCGACGTCGGCGCGGGCGGCGGGCGCGCCGGTGCCGTCGAAGACGTCGCCGCCGGTGAGGACCGTCCTCATGACGGGGTCACCGCCCTCTCCTCGACGCCGACGAAGTCCATGTCGTAGCCGAACCTGCGCGGCCCGGACAGCGCCAGGCCCTCGGGGGTGCGCCAGTGCCAGTCGCACGGCATGCCGATGACCGCGACACGGTAGCCGTAGCGGATCTCCTCGGCGGGGATGGGCTCACCCGAGTCGACGGCGAGCGCCATGATCAGGTCCGGTACGGTGGCCACGATCCGGCCGTCTCGCACGGCGGCCAGGTGCTCGTTCTGGAAGTGCAGGGTCATCGACGACCCGGCGAACGCGCCGCTGCCCTCGATGACGGCCTCGCCGATCGTCCAGCCGCCCTCGTTGCGCCGGTCGACCTCGGTCACCTTGCCCTCGAACAGCGAGACGCCCGCGTTGGCGCGCATCACGGCCTCGACGGGCGGCTCGTGCGCGGCGCGGGCCTCGCGCAGCGTCGCGCCGATGCGCTCGGCGAGCGAGAGCGCGCCCTTGACCAGCCAGTCCTTGGCCTGGCGGCCGGTCATCGGGTAGAGCGCCATCATGGTGACGCAGCCGGAGGTCAGGGTCGCGGCGCGGGCCAGGTTCTCGGCCCAGGTGTTGTCCGGGGTGTTGATCACCATCCGGTTGCCGTGCTCGTCGACCATGGCCAGCGGGGTGGCCTTGCCGCCGTACAGGGTGGGGGTGACCAGTTCGAGCGCCGGGAAGGCGCGGCCCATGCCGTCGGCGTCGACGACCGGCAGCCCGGCCGCGGCCGTGGAGAAGGGCGTCACCGCGTTCAGGCCGCCGGCCTCGGCGGGGGCCACGTGGGTGAAGGTGTAGCCGAGGTAGGCCTCCAGCTCACGCAGGGCGGCCACGGCGTCGACGCTGCGCGGCAGCTTCTCCACCAGCACGCCCGGTGCGCCCATTCCGGCGATGAACACCACCCTGGCGTCGTCGGGCACCTCCTCCAGGTCGCACATCGCGACCGGGCCGTGCTCGCGGATGGCCTCGCGGGCCAGCAGCATGCCGACGTACGGGTCGCCGCCGCCGCCCGCGCCGAGAATCGTGGAGCCGATCGTGATGTCGGCCAGTGCGGCCTCGTCGATGTAACGCATCAGTTGCCTTCCTCTCGGCGCAGCTCGCCGACCGCCTTCGCCTTGACCCGTAGTGCCGTGCCGCCCGCCATGTGGGTGAGCGGGACGTCCTCGGTGTCCACGATCCGGACCGTCTCGGGTACGGCGCCCGCCTTGACCGCACGCCGTACCGCTTCCTCGCGTGCGTCGGCCACGACCTGGGCGCGGGTCATGTCCGTCAGGGTGTAGATCTTGTCCACCTCGCCGCCGACCTGGGCGAACGCCGCTCCCACGGCGTTGGCGACGCCGGAGTGCGCCGGGCGGAGCAGGGTGGTGATGCCGGGCAGCGCGTCGATGACCACGCCGCCGCCGCCCACGACCACGACCGGCAGGTCGGCGGCGGCCAGCTTCGCCTGGTCGACGGCCGCGCCGATGCGGGTGCGCACGTCGGCCAGGGCGGCCTCGACCACGGCCCGGGGGACGTGCGCGACGCGGGAGGCGTCGCCGATGTCGGCCAGGCCGGCCGCGACCGCGATGTCGGTGAGGGTGAGGGTGTCGCCGCCGAAGACGAGCGCCTCGGAGGTGAGCCGGTAGCCGACGCTGTCCGGTCCCACCCTGCGGCCCTCGTCGTGCACGACGCTGCCGCCGCCGATGCCGAGCGAGAGCACGTCCGGCATGCGGAAGTTGCTCCTGACGCCGCCCAGGGTGACCGCGACCGTCGACTCGCGGGGGAAGCCGCCGCGCAGGACGCCGATGTCGGCCGTGGTGCCGCCGACGTCCACGACCAGCGTGTCCTCGACGCCCGACAGGAAGGCGGCGCCGCGCATGGAGTTGGTCGGGCCGGAGGCGATCGTCCTGATCGGGTGCAGGCGCGCCTCCGCGAGGCTCATCAGCGTGCCGTCGTTCTGCGACAGGTAGACGGGCGCGCCGATGCCGAGATCCTGCAGCACGCGCTCGAAGCCGTCGACGACCTCCCTGGCCAGGGGGCGCAGGGCGGCGTTGAGGATGGCGGCGTTCTCACGTTCGAGGATGCCGATCCGGCCGAGGTCGGCCGACGAGGTGACGGACACGCCCGGCAGCTCCTCCAGCAGGATCGCCGCCACGCGTTCCTCCGCCTCGCCGTTCACCGGCGAGAAGACCGCGCTGAGCGCGACCTGGGTCAGGCCGAGCTCGCGGATGCGAGCCGCGACCTCGCGCAGGCCGTCCTCGTCGAGCGGGTTGAGCGGCCTGCCGTCGAACTGCGAGCCGCCGCGCACCACGAACACGTGCCTGCCGAGCGCCCGCGCCAGGTCGTCGGGCCAGTCCACCATGGGCGGCAGGGTCTGCGGGGGTGTGGCGATGCGGATCGCGGCGACCTCGGCCAGGCCCCTGGCCTGGGTGATCGCATTGATGAAGTGGGTGGTGCCGATCAGCACCGCCTCCACCTCGGCCAGGTCCCGCCCGCCCGCCGCGGCCTTGATGGCCTCGACGATGCCGCGGGTGACGTCGGGGCTGGTCGGCGCCTTGGCCGAGGAGAGCACGACCTGCCCTTCGAGCAGGACCGCGTCGGTGTTCGTGCCACCGACATCGATTCCGAGTTTCACTGCCAGACTCCTTGAGGGGGCTCCGTGTGAGGGGGGCTATTCCTTGCGGCTGCGGTCGATGGCGACGGCAGCGATCAGTACGGCTCCGGAGGCGGTCCCCTGCCAGAAGGAGGAGACCCCGGCGGCGTACAGGACGTTGTTGAGCACGGCCAGGAACAGGACGCCGACGAGGGTGCGGGTGACGCTGCCGAAGCCGCCGGAGAAGCGGGTGCCGCCGAGCAGCACCGCGGCGATCGCGGTGAGCTCGAGCCCGGCGCCGCCGCCCGGTTGCGCCGATCCGAGCTGCCCCACGGTGAGCAGCCCCGCCAGCGCGGCGAACAGGCCGCTGACCGCGAACGCGATGATCGTGACCCGGTCGATCGGCAGTCCGGCGAGCCTGGCGGCCAGCGGGTTGGAGCCGGTGGCGTACAGGGCCCGGCCGAAGCCGGTGCAGCGCAGGATCAGCACGGCCACCAGGTAGAGGCCTGCGGCCAGCAGCACGACCGAGGGGATGCCGAGCACGCGGCCGTTGGACAGGGCGTCGAGCCAGCCCACGTCGACCGTGATGCTCTTGCCCTCCAGCACCACCTGGGCCTGACTGCGCAGCAGCGAGTAGGTGCCGAGCGTCACGATCATGAACGAGATGCCGAGCTTGGTGATCAGCAGGCCGTGTGCGATCGCGCCGACGGCCAGCCCGAGCAGCAGGGCGACGCCCGCCGCCGCGGCCGAAGGCCAGCCGCTCACGGTCAGGGTGGCGAACACCGCGCCCGCCAGCCCCGCCATCGACCCGACCGACAGGTCGACGCCACGGCCGATGACCACCAGCGTCTGGCCGATCGCGATGATGAACAGCACGGAGGAGAAGGACAGGATGTCCAGATAGGTGCCCGCCACCCGGAACGACGGGAACGCGATCACCGCCCCGACCAGCAGCGCCAGCAGCGCGGCGGGGAAGGCGAGCTCGACCGAGGGACGAAACCTCGGGCGGGTACGGACGGGCACGGCCTGGTCGGGGGTCATTGCTCTGCTTCCTTCTCATCACGGGACCCGGCGACATCGGACCCGGCGACTTCGGGCTCGTCGCGGGCGCCGGTGGCCAGGGCGACCAGCTCGCGGTAGGGGCAGTCCGGCGGGCGTCGTGCGACGACCCGGCCGTCCCTGATGACGTGCAGGCCGTCGGCGAGCTCCTGCAGCTCCTCGAACTCGGAGCTGACCACCAGGACGGCCCCGCCAGACTCGGCGAACCTGCGGATCATCGTGTGGATGGCCGCACGGCCGGTGCGGTCGACCCCCTGGGTGGGCTCGTCGGCGATCAGCAGCCTGGGCTGGTGCGCCAGCACCCGGGCCAGTACGGCGCGCTGCTGGTTGCCGCCGCTCAGTGCGGTGATCTCGCTGTGCGGCGAGGCGGTCTTGATGCCGAACTCGGAGATCGTCCTGGCCGTGCGCCCGGCGGCGGGCCTGGGCCCGAACAGGGCGCCGAGCCCGGCGGGCACGACGTCGGCGATCTCCAGGTTGCGTGCGACGCTCAGACTGGCGAACACCGACTCGTTCGCCCGGTCCTCCGGCAGGTAGGCGATCCCGGCACGGCGCGACGCGCGTGTGCCGCCCGGCAGCGGCCCGCCGAGGTAGGTCACCGACGCCGAGCCGCCCGACGCTCCCGCCAGCAGCCGGCACAGCCGCGAGCGCCCGCTGCCCGCCAGCCCGGCCAGCCCGACGATCTCGCCCGCCCCGACCCTCAGCTCGTCGACGGCCAACCCGTGCGCACGCAGCCCCCGTACGGCCAGCACCTCGGCCTGCGGCCGGACGCCCGCCTCCGGGCGCGCACCGGAGGCCCGCGCGGTGACCCGCGCCGGAGCGGGACGCCCGGCGGCCATGGTCTCCACCAGCTCCTCCACCGACACCTCGCCGATCGGCGCGTCGTGCACGAGCCTGCCGTCGACCAGGACGGCCACCCGGGTGGCCAGCCTGACGATGTCGCGCAGCCGGTGGCTGACCAGGACCACGGCGCCGCCCTCGGCCCGCAGCCTGGACGTGGCCGCGGCGACGATCTCCACGCCCCGGTCGCCGAGCACGGCGGTGGGCTCGTCGAGCGCGAGCACCTTCGGCCGTGCGGACTGGGCGCGCAGCAGGGCCACGATCGCCCGGTCGGCCTTGCGCAGCAGCCCGGCGGGCATGCCCGGGTCGACGTGCGGCAGCGACTCGGTCACCAGGGCGCGTGCGCCGAGCCTGGCCGCGCGCCCGGGTGCGAAAGCGCCGAGTCCGCCGCGGCCGATGAGCAGGTTCTCCCAGACCGGCAGCGAGGTGGCCAGCTGCGGCTCCTGCGGCACCAGGGCGACGCCCCTGGCCAGCGCGTCGGCCGGGCCGCGCAGCCGCAGCGGGCCTTCGGCGTCGAGCACGGTGCCGCCGGTGGGGGCGCGCAGTCCGGTGAGGGTGGTGAGCAGTGTGGTCTTGCCCGAGCCGTTGGCGCCGATCACGGCGAGCACGTCGCCGGGGAAGACCTTCAGGCTGACCCGGTCGAGTGCGAGCGTTCCCGGGAAGGCCACCGACACCCGGTCCAGGCCGATCAGCGGACGCATCCCGCGCTCAGCCCGTCTTGATGGTCTGGAACGCGATGAGTTCCTCGGCGGGCTTCCAGTCGGCGACGTTGTCCTTGTCGACCATGCACTTGTCGGCGGGCGGGCCGGGGATCTGCGCGTTGCCGTCGTAGGTCTTGGCTCCGCTGAGGTGGTCGACCATGGCCTGGCCGAGCGCCTTGCCGATCTCGACCGGCTTCAGGTCGCAGGTCGCCAGCAGGTCGCCCGCCTTGATCGCGGCGATCGCGTCGGCGGTGCCGTTCCTGCTGGTGAACAGGATCTTCTTGCCCGACTGCTTGGCGGCGGCGATGGCGCCGAGCGCGCTGTCGTCGTTGTAGACGAACACGCCCTGCACGTCCGGCTCGCGTTGCAGGATGCCCTGCATGACGCTCTGGCCGCCCGCCGCGTTGTCCTGCAGGTTGCGCTGCTGGTCGAGGTCGCCGACCACGCTGGCGCCCGCCTCCTGAAGGGCGCGCTGGGCTCCGGCCAGCTCGGCGGTGACGTTCGGCGTCACGGGTCCGCCGATGATCGCGATCTTGGCGCCCTTCGGCAGGTGGTCGGCCAGGTACTTCGCCGCCTGGTAGCCCTGCTCCTCGTCGGGGTTGGTGATGTAGCCGTTGACATCGAAGCCCTCCGGCTTGCCGAGCGCGGCGAACACCGGGATGCCCTTCTCGCGGGCCCGCTGGACCTGCGGCTTCATGGACTTGGAGTCCAGGACGAAGTACGCGATGGCGGCGGGCTGGGTGCCGATCGCCCGGGTCAGCGCCTCGGCCTGCACCGCCGGGTCGATCGAGCCGGTGGTGTTGTTGACCGAGAACGAGCGCGTCATGGTGGCGCCGGCCGCCGTGAGCGGCGTGTTGACGGCCTGGGTGATGGCCTGCGACACGGGGTTGGCCTCGATGACGTCGGCGTACCAGATCGTCTTGCCGGACGCCGACGCCCCTGAGGGGGTCTCGGCGGGGGCCGAGCCGCAGGCCGTGGCCAGGCAGGCCACCGCGAGCGCGGCGGCGAAGGGGAGGACTCTGTTCGGCATGGGGGCTACCTCTCAGGGGACTTCAGGGACGGGTGAGCAAAGGCCCGGCGGCGCGCACGACCAGGCGTGCGCAGTTGCCCGGCATGTAGGTCATGGGGATCTCGTCCACCGTGGTGACCCGCACCAGCGCGGGGTCGGCCCCGGCGCGGATCGCCGCCTCGGCCGCCAGCTCCTTGGCCGCGGCCAGGCAGGCCTGTCTGCTGGACTTGTCGTACTGGAACATGCGGTCGACGGAGCCCGCGGCCTCGGCGATGGCGGCGCCGATCGCGTTGGCCACGGCGGCGTGCTCGTGCCTGACGACCTCGCTGATGCCCGGCACGACGTCCGGGATCAGGTGCGAGCCGCCGCCCACCGCGATCAGCGGCAGCTCGGCCCTGGCCGCCTTGATCCGCTCGGCGAGCTGCTGGACGCGTTCGTCGACCCAGGTCAGCGCCCGGCGCACCAGGGCGGGGGGCAGGCATTCGGCGCGTGCCGGGTCGCCGAAGACGGCGCGGCCCGCGCGTACGGAGACGTCGCTCAGGGTGGGGGTGTCGCCGCCGAACACCAGGGCCTGTTCGTGCAGGCGGTAGCCGACGCTGTCGGGGCCGATCTCGGGACGCGCGCCCCGGCGGACGAGCGTGCCGCCGCCCATGCCGATCGAGATGAGGTCGGGCACGCGGTGGTTGGTCCGCACGCCGCCGATCTCCACGGCCATCGCCGAGGTCCTGGGGAATCCGTCGACCAGCAGGCCGACGTCGGTGGAGGTGCCGCCGACGTCCATCACGACGGCGTCCTTCAGGCCGGTCAGGAAGGCCGCGCCGCGCATGGAGTTCGTCGGGCCGGAGCCGATGGTCAGGATCGGGCGCAGGTTCGCCTCGGCCGCCGACAGCAGGGTGCCGTCGTTCTGGGTGAGGTAGATGTCGGCGCCGAGGTGGTGATGGAGCAGGGCGCTCTCCAGGGCGGTGACCACGGAGCGGCCGATGAAGGTGAGGGCGGCGTTGAGGATGGCGGAGTTCTCGCGCTCCAGCAGGCCGAGCCCGCCCACCTCGTGCCCGAGTGTGACGGGCGTGCCGGGGCCGAGCACCTCGCCGACGATCTGGGCGGCGCGGATCTCGTGGCCGGGATTGGCGGGCGAGGTGGCCCCGGTGACGGCGATGGCGTCGGCACGGCCGCGGCAGGTGCGGGCGAAGGCGGCGACGGCGTCCTCGTCCAGGGGGACGATCTCGGTGCCGTCGAACTCGTGCCCGCCCTCGATGATCTCGCAGGGCCCGCCGACGATCGCGGCCAGGTCCTCCGGCCATCCGGCCAGCGGCGCGATGGACAGCGTGGCGGGCGCCGCGATGCGCAGGATGCCCACCCTGGCCAGGCCGTCACGCCCGATGACGGCGTTCACCGGGTGGGTGGTGCCGAGCATGACCTGCTCGACGGCGGCCGGGTCGAAGCGGCGCAGCACGGCCGCCAGCGCGGCGCGGATGCCGGTCAGCACGTCGGGGGTGGTCGCGGCCTTGTGCGAGGCGACGACGCGGCCGGCGCCGTCCACCACCGCGGCGTCGGTGCTGGTGCCGCCGACGTCGATGCCGATGCGCAGGCGGCTCATCGGCCGCGCCTGATCGGGAAGTGGTCCAGGTCGTAGCCGAACGCGCGGGGCCCGGCCAGGGCGATGCCCTCGGGGGTGTGCCAGCGCGGTTCGGCGGGCATCGCGATGACGTGCAGGCGCTGGCCGTACCTGAGGGCCTCGGTGGTGATCGGGATGCCGGTCTCGATGTCGATCAGCGAGATCAGGTCGGGCACGGTGGCGACCGGTTCGCCGTCCTCCAGGGCGATGAGGTTCTCGTTCTGGATCTCGACGCGCATGACGCGGTCCTGCTGGTCGACGTGTTCGAGTGCCACGGTGCCCCGGGCCCAGCCTGCCGTGGTACGGCGTTCGACGTCCAGGACCTTGCCGGAGAACAGGATCTCGGCGTCGCTCACGGCCAGGAAGCGCTCGTAGGCGCCGCTCGCGCCCGCCTGGATGGCGGCCAGGGAGCGGCCGATCGCCTGGCACAGGGTCAGCGAGCCGGTCGCGGCGTGCCGCCGTACCTGCGCGGCGGCCATCGGGTAGGCGCTGAAGACGGCGACCATCCCGAGCTCGGCGACGCTGGCCCGCAGCAGTCGTTCGCTCGTGCGGTTGTCCACGGCCTCGAACAGCACGCTGTTGCCCTTGGAGTCGCACAGGGCGGCGGGTGAGGCCGGGATTCCGGCGAGCGTCAGCAGCGTCATCTCCAGCTGCGGGAACGCCCTGCGCATGAAGTCGGCGTCGACCACGGGCAGCCCGAGCTCGGCGGCGACGGCCAGCGGGAACAGCGAGTTCATCCCGCCGATCTCCATCGGCATCACCGCCGCACCGGTACGGCCCAGCCTGGCCTGCACGGCGTTCACCACGGCACGCGCCTCCTCGCCGCTGGGGAACTTCTCCACGATCACGGTCGGGGCGCCGATCATGCCGATCGGCAGCACCAGGGCGTCGGGGTCGATCTCGCCCGCCGAGACCACGCGGACCGGGCCGTGGCGTTCGATGGCCTGGCGCAGCAGGATCTTGGCGATGTGCGGGTCGCCCCCGCCGCCGGTGCCGAGGACCACGGCGCCGAGCGCGAGGTCTTCGATGTCCGACTCCCGAACGAGACGCAAGGGACAGCTCCTTTGCCTGATTGCGACCAGTACACCTGCGGCGGGAAAGGCCGTCATTGCCCAAAGTGCCCAAGATCAGGGCTGAGACTGTGCGATGTGCACCACGACCGCTAAACTATGACAATGCGGACAGAAGGCGTGACAATTCGCCGGCTCGTGGGCGCCGTGGGCGAGTACGAGGTCCTGGGCGGTGACAGTGCGCTGGACCGCACGGCGCATCTGGTGACCACCGGCTCGTCCCTGCCGGAGATCGGCAGGCTGCCCGCGGGCACGCTCGCCGTCTTCTCCCGCGCCCAGCTCGCCATGGAGGAGCCGCCCGCCGACATCGCCATCAGGCGCGCCGTGACGGCCGGGCTGTCCGGGCTGATCGCCGAGATGCCGCGCAGCGGCGTGCCCGTCGTCACCCGCAGGCTCGCCGAGAAGTTCACCTTCCCCGTCATCCTGCTGCCGCACGTCGACCCCTCGGCCCTGGCCGCCGCGCTCGACCCGCTCGTGCGCGCACCGGCCCTGGCCGCGGCCAACACGCTGCGCACGGCCGTCGAACGCATGCTGCGCCTGCCCCGCGACCAGCGCGACCTCGTCCAGCGCCTGGCCGACCTGCTGCGCACGCCGGTCGCCCTGCTCGACGGCAGCGGGCGGGTGCTGCAGTCCGTCGGCGAGGCCGCGCCGCACACGCTCGCCGCACTGACGGCCTGGCTCGGCGAGGGCGGCACGCACTCACGTGTCGTCGACCTGGACGACGGCGGAGTGGCCGTCGTGTCGCCCGCGACGCTCCAGCCGGGCGCCTCGTCCAACCTGTGGCTGGTGGCGCTGCTGTCACCGGTCGGCGCGGCGATGGCCGACACCGTCCGCACGGTGCTGTCGGTGGCCGCGCTCGCCTTCTCCGTCCATGTGGCCGACCAGGGCATGCGGGTGGAGCGGGAGGAGCGTCAGCGGGCGCTGCTGCTGGCCGAGATCCTCGAACACGGCGACAACGCACGCGCCCGCAGCGTCGAGCGGGCCACCGCGCTCGGCTGGCGGCTGTTCGGCTGGCACAACGCGATCCAGATCGGCGTGCACTCGGGCGGGCAGCGCCTGCCGGGCGAGCTCAACGCCTTCGTCGAGGAGGAGCTGCGGCACGCGGGCATCGACGTCGGCCTGGTCGCCAGGCCCGTCGGCTCGGCCTTCTGGATCACCAGGGACCGGCCCGCCAGCCCGGCCGACATCATGGAGATCGCCGCCGTGACCAGGCGGGTGCTGATCGCGGTCGGCCGCGCCTTCCCCGGGATCGAGATGCGTGCCGGGGTCGGCGGCACGCACACCGGCATCTCCGGCATCGGCACCTCGCTGCACGAGGCCCAGCAGGCGCTGATGCTGGCCCGCACCCAGGACGTCGCCGCCGCCGTCGAGCTCACCGACTCCATGTCGGTCAACCGGCTGCTGCTCGGCTGGTACCAGGCCGGTCCCATGCGTGACACCGCCCTGTCGCTCATCGAGCCGCTCCGGCGGGAGGACCCCTCCGGCGTGCTCCTGCACACCCTGCGGTGCTTCCTCGACCACGAGTCCTCCACCACGACCACGGCCGCGGTGCTCGGCGTGCACCGCAACACCGTCGTGCACCGCATGGGCCGCATCCGCAGGCTGCTGCCCGTCGACCTGGACGCCGCCGACGAACGCCTCGCCGTACAGCTGGCGGTCCGGGTGCACGAGGGGGTCGCCGATCCGGCCGGCGACGGGCCCGAGCGCCCGGCCTGGTCGTACGCGGTCGTGCGGCACACTCCTTCCGCGCCGTGAGGAGAACGGGCCGGCGCCCGGCCACCGCGTTGCGGCAGAAGTCCGCCTCCGTGAGATCCGTGCCCGCCAGGACCACCAGGCCTCAGGGCAGCGCCTCCTCGCTGCGGGCCACCAGGAGGTCGCCCAGGACGAGCAGGTCCATCGCCTCGCCGCGCACATAGGTGGAGACGGCCTCGGCCGGTGTGTTGACGATCGGCTCACCGGCCAGGTTGAACGAGGTGTTGACCACCAGCGGAACACCCGTGACCTGGCGGAAGGCGTCGATCAGCGACCAGTAGGACGGGTTGGTCGCCCGGTCGACGTACTGGGGCCTGGCCGAGCCGTCCACGTGGGTGACGGCGGGGACGCGGGTGCGCATGTCGGCGCGTACCTCGCCCGCGGCCAGCATGAAGCGCGCGGGATGGCCGACGTCGCCCGCCATCACCTCGCCGAGACGCTCGCCGAGCACGCTGGGCGCCACCGGCCGCCACATCTCCCGGCCCTTGAGCAGGTTGAGCCGCTCCAGCGTCCTGCGGTCGCGCGGGTCGGCCAGCAGGCTGCGGGTGCCGAGCGCGCGCTGGCCGATCTCGCCGCGCCCGCGCGCCCACCCGACGACACGCCCGTCGGCCAGCGCCTGCGCCACGTGCTTGGTCAGCTCGTCCTCCGACAGCCTGCGCGAGGCCAGCCCCTCCTGCCGTACGGCGAGCGCCGACGGCTCGGCCTCGATGTCCTGGCCCCAGTAGGCGTGCTCGATCGTCACCGGGGAGAAGGAGCCGTGCCTGCGCGCGGCCACCAGCGCGGCGCCGAGCGAGACGCCCGCGTCGGTGGGCACCGGCGGCACGTACACGTGCTCGAACAGGCCGCTGCGGGTCAGGCGGCCGACCATGGTGCAGTTCATCGCCACACCGCCCGCCAGGACCAGGGTCGGCAGGCCGTACTCGCGCCTGGCCAGTTCGATCAGCCCGAACATCGCCTCTTCGAGCCCGACCTGCACGGTGGCGGCGAAGTCGGCGTAGGCGATGGGCTCCTCGCCCTGCCTGGGGATGAACGGGAAGTGCCCGCAGAAGGCGGGTGTGATGTCGCGCTCGAACGTCGGGTAGTAGGCGACGAGCGGGCCGAGCATGGCCACGGCCCGGCTGTCGGCGAGTTCGGGCAGGTCGATGTCGGGGAAGGTGAAGGCGTAGCCGTCCTGCTCGCGGCTGAGCCCGAGGCCGCCGGGCGTCGGCCTGCCGTAGGCGGCCAGGCCCATGAGCTTTCCGGTGCCCCAGTCGCCGAATCCGGCCCACTTGGCGGCGGCGGTGTAGAAGAAGCCGAGCGACTGGGCGACCGGCCACTCCTTGAGCACCTCGATCTCGCCGTCGCGGCCCCGGGCGATCGAGGCGGACTGCGTCTCGCCTGCGCCGTCGACGACCAGGATGGCGACGTCGTCGCGACCGCAGCTGAAGTACGCGCTGGCCGCGTGTGCGATGTGGTGCGGCACCCACGTGACGGGCGGCATGCGCTCGGGCGGCGAGCCGGGGAACAGCATGCGGCGCAGCCCGGCCTCGGTGAATCGTTTGTTGGCGCCGAGCGGCGTGCCACGGAAGTCCCAGCCGATGGCGATCTCGTCGACCGAGTCGATCGTGATTCCGGCGGCGTCGAGGCAGGCCTGGATGGCCAGGACGGGCGGCTGGGCCAGGGCGTGCTTGCGTCTGGACAGCCGCTCCTCCTCGATGAGGAAGATCAGCTCGCCGTCGCGCACGAGGGCGGCGGAGGCGTCGTGGAAGCCGATGTTCAACCCGAGCACGTAGCTCATCGAGGTTCCTCTCCAGCGGCGGCCAGGACCGCCCTGACGATGTTGTGGTATCCGGTGCACCGGCACAGGTTGCCCTTGAGCCCGGCCCTGACGGCGGCCTCGTCGAGGTCGGGCGTCTCGGCGATGAGCGAGACGGCGGCCAGCACCATGCCGGGTGTGCAGAAGCCGCACTGCACGGCGTGGTGCTCGGCGAACGCCTTCTGCACCGGGTGGCAGCCGCCCGCCGCCAGGCCTTCGGCGGTGACGACCCGCCCGCCGTGCGCCTGGGCGGCCAGGACCGTGCACGCCTTGACCGACTCGCCGTCGAGCAGCAGCGTGCACGCGCCGCACGAGGTGGTGTCGCAGCCGATGTTGGCGGCCTTGAGCCCGGCCTGCTGCCTGACGAACTCCACCAGCAGCGTCCGGTCCGGCACGTCGGCCTCGTGCGGTTCGCCGTTGACGGTGATCTCTACTCGCATCGTGCTCCCCCCTGCTCCAGTTCGCGCAGCGCGCGTGCGGTGAGCACGCGGGCCAGGTGCCGCCGGTAGCCGGCCGAGGCCCGGTGGTCGTCTGCGGGCTCGCATCCCGAATCGGCCAGCAGGGCGGCGCGCTCGGACGGCTGCCCCTGCGCCAGGGCCGCGTTCACCTCGTGCGCGTGCACCGGTCGCGGCCCGAGCCCGGCGACGACGACCGCGCCGGGCACGGCGGCGACCGCCACGAGCGCCCACTCCAGGGCCGCGCGGTGGAACTTCTGGTAGCTCCAGGCCGTGCGCGTCACCGGCACCGCCACCTCGACCAGCAACTCGCCTGGCTCGGGCCCGGCGAAGCCGCTCAGCGGCGTCTCGCGCCTGCCGTGCGGCCCTTCGAGGGTGACGGCGGCGCCGAGTGCCAGCAGGGCGAGCGGCAGGTCGGCGACGGGGTCGGCATGCACGAGCGAGCCGCCGATCGTGCCCCGGTGGCGTACCTGGGGGTCGGCGATCGTGCCCGCCGCGTGCGCGAGCATGGGCGCGAGCGCGCGTACGGCGGGCGCGGTGTGCAGGTCGTGGTGGCGGGTGAGCGCGCCGACGACCAGCCTGCCGCCCTCCTCGCGCACACCGCGCAACTCGGCGAGCGCGCCGATGTCCAGCAGGTGCGCCGGTCTGCGGGTGCCCGCCTTGAGCTCGGGGATCAGCGACTGCCCCCCGGCCAGTACGGCGGTGCCCGCGCCGAGCAGGGCGACGGCCTCCGGCACGGTGGCGGCGCGGCGATAGGCGAAGTCGTTGTCGATCATGGTCCGGCCCAGCCCATCCGTCGGGGCGGCGCGCTCCTGGCGAGCCTGGTGACAACGGTGTCGACGAAGCCGGGCACCGGCGGGCTGATGTTGAAGTGCCCGCCGGGCAGCATGCGCAGGGCGAAGTCGCCGCTGGTGTAGGCCTTCCACGAACGGGCCTCGGCCGCGTCGACCTCGCTGTCGTGCTCGCCGACCAGTGCGGTGACGGGACAGTCGAGCGGCAGGCCGGGCCTCGGCCGGTAGGTCTCGGCCAGGCGGTAGTCGTTGCGCAGCACCGGCAGGAACTCCTCCCGCAGCTCCGCGTTGGCGATCACCTCGGGACCGGCTCCGCCGAGCCTGGCCAGTTCGTCCCAGAGCTCGTCGTCACCGGCCAGATGCTTGCCGCCCTCGCGCTGCCGGTGCGGCGCGGGCCTGCCCGAGACGAACAGATGCACCGGCGGCCTGGCCATCCGGCGCGCGCTCTCGTAGGCGACCGCCGCGCCGAGGCTGTGCCCGAGCAGCGCCACCGGGCGTTCGCCCAGCCCGGTGACGGCCTCGGCGATCGCCTGGGCGAGCTCGTCCATGTCCTTGGCGAAGGGATGGGAGAGGCGGTCCAGGCGTCCGGGGTACTGCACGGCGAGCAGCTCCACGTCCGGCGGCAGCTCGGCGCTCCAGGAGGTGTAGGAGTAGGCGTTGCCTCCGGCGTGCGGCAGGCAGACCAGGCGTACCCAGGGGTCGCCGACCGGCCGCAGTCTGCGCAGCCAGGTGGCGGTGTCCGGCATGACGGTCACAGCGCCTCCTGTTCGGCCTCGCGCCCGGCCTTGTCCAGGGCGGCGACCTCGGCGGCGTCGAGCAGCCTCGGCGCGGGCGCGGTCACCAGCTCGGGCGGGCCGAGCTTCAGGGTGATCTCCTGCCAGAGCTTGCACAGCGTCAGGTGGTACTGCCCGCGCCTGGCCGCCGGGTCCGAGGCCAGGGCGTCGCGGCGCAGCCGCATCAGCGCGTGCGCCACCCCGGCGGGCCAGACCTCCTCGAAGATCTCGCGGTAGCTCGGCGCCTGCGCCGCCCCCAGCACGCCCGCGCTCGGCACGTCCAGGTGGCTGCGCAGCGCCTCGGCGCCCTCGTCGCTGTAGTCGAAGTGCGGCCTGGCCGCCGGGTCGCGCACCGCGCGGGGGAAGTCCGGCCTGGGGCTCCACACCACCGGGCCGTGCGTGCCGACCAGTTCGAGATTGCCCGCCTCGGTGCCGACGACGACCCTGTGCATGAGGTGGGCGTAGTTGTCGGGGTCGGCCGGGTCCATCTGGTTCTGGATACGCAGGGTGACCGGCACGCCGCCGATGATCCCGTCGAGGCTGCGGAACGGCACGTCCGGCGTGGAGGCGACCGAGACGTCGGCCGGGGTGGCGAGCTCGCCGATCGACCACGGCCTGACCCCGCCGAGCGCCTGTCCGAGGATGTCCAGCAGCGAGTAGGCGACCTGGAACCCGCACGCCGCGTCCACGTACAGCGGTCGCTGACGGCGCAGCAGCTCGGCCACCGTGCCGATGAAACGGCGTACGGGGGCGGTATTGGTGTAGAAGGGGTTCAGGTGATAGGTCACCTTGTGCTTGCGTGCCGTACGCAGGCAGTCGGCCAGCTCGTCGTGGTGCAGCGGGTGCTCCTGGATGACGTGCATGCCTCGGGCCATCAGCGCCTTGGCCAGCTCGACGCCCGGCCCGCCGAGCAGGCCGCCGCGCACGACCACGCAGGCCATCCGCACGTCGCCGGGTATCTGGTCGAGATCGGTGAACAGCGGCACGCCGTGGTGCTCGGCGACCGAGCGTGAGCGCTCGCTGCCCCTGGCCAGGATGCCGGCCAGTTCGAGCGGCAGGCCCGGCTGGGCGAAGGCACGCAGGTAGACCTGTCCGAACAGGGCGCCGCACACCACCACCCGCATCGGTGTCGTCACAGTACTCCTTCCTCCTGCTCGTGCTCGTGCCCGGCCGCGCGCGCCGGGCCTTCGTACACCCGCACGCCGCCGATCAGGTCGGCCGCCGTACGGGGGTCGAGCACCTCGGCCGCGTGGTGCACGCCCGGCGGCGCCTCGCCCGCCAGCACCGCCCTCGCGGCGAGCGCCGCCGTCGCGCCGGTGAGCTCACTGGCCCCGCCGCCCCTGAGCACGACCGTCCTGGTGCGCTCGGCTCCCGCCACCTCGACCGCGATCACCTGGTAGGCGTCGCGGCCGAACACGTCGAGCTCGGCCGCCCTCGCCACGGCCGAGGCCCGCTCCTGGACGGTGCCGCCCTTCGGCCTGGACAGCGCCTCCCACAGGTGCTCGCCGTCGAACACGCTGTACCAGGTCGCCTCGTCCGCGCCGAGCGCGAGCGCCAGCCGTTCGGCCTCCGTGCTCAGGTACGGCGTGAGCGCCACCCGGCCGGGGAAGAACGGCGCCTCGGCCGAGGCCACGGCACGCGCGGCCCGCGAGACCCTCCGGCCGTCGCGCCAGGCGGCGAACGTCTCGCCGAACGCGTCGAACGCGGCCAGGTAGTCCAGCGCCGCCGTCGCCGTGAACCGGTCGCGCCCGCCCACCCAGCCGGTGAGCCTGACCGGTCGCCCGGTGCCGGTGAGCAGCCGGGGCAGCAGCCCGGTCAGCCCCGGCATCATGCCCGCCGACACCACCGCCGTCCACCGCCCGCCGAGCGCCTCGACCGCCCGGTGCAGCCCGTCGTCACCCGCCGCGTCCACATAGTCCGCCCCCGCGGCCAGCGCCGCCCTCGCCACCTGGTCCCCCACGTGTACGGCGGGCCCCGCGCAGTTGACGACGACCCGGCACCCGGCGGCGAAAGCGGCGAGCGAAGCGGGGTCGTCAAGATCCACGACCGCGGCCTCGACGGCGAACCCGGTCCGCGGGGCCCCGGACGCGCCGACGGCCTGGCGTGAGGCGGGTGCGCCGACCGCCTGGGCCGTTGCCGACGCGCCGACGGCCTGGAGGGACGTCGCCGCGGCTCCGGTTCCCCCACTCCCGAGCAAGCGCACGGCCGCCTGTCCGCGCTCCCGGTCGCGCCCGCCGATCCGCAGGGGCCCCAGCCCCCACCCGGCCAGCCGCCGAGCAGCCGCCATCCCGACCGCGCCGTACCCGCCGACGATCCCGATCACCTGCCCGCTCATCGGGCCGCCTCGACCGTGACCTCGCCCAGGCAGCGTTCGGTCCACACCTCGACCGGCTCGCCCTCCCCCGACCTGACCAGCGTCACATCGCCCACGTACACATCCCCGACGCCCTCCCCGGCCCGCAGCAGCGCCACCCACAGGGGATAGCCCTCCTCGGCCCGATCGCCGAACAACCCCCTGGCCACGGCCTCGTCCCCGCCGCCCTTGGTCAAGGGATCGCGCAGCACGAGCATCTCCACGTACACCCCCATCTCGGTCAGCCGCCGAGCCACCTCCATCGCCAGCGCGGCTCCCGCCCCCGACCCGCTCACCCGTGCCACGGCCAGGGCGCACCCGGCCAGTTCCGCGCTGTAGCGGTCGGCGAGGCGGTCCAGCAGCGTGCCGGGTTCGAGCTCGCCGACGTCCAGCCCGGCCGCGCCGCCCAGCGCCAGCACGGGGCCTTCGGCCTCGCCTTCGTACGCGGGTGGCAGGCCGGTGCCGTCGTGCACCAGGATCAGCGCCGGTCCGTCGCCCGCCTCGCTCAGCCAGGTCACGGCGGGCCCGCTGTCGACGCCCGCCGCCTCGCCCTGCCGTACGGTTCCGGCGCCGAGCGCCGAGGCGAGCGCCGAGACCGTGGGCTGCTCCAGGATCAGGCGCAGCAGCTCGTCGAAGAACAGGTCGGCCTCGGGCACCTCCTCGGTGAGCCGCCCGGCGAGCTGGGCGGCCAGCAGCGAGTCGCCGCCGAGGTCGTAGAAGTTCTGCCGCCTGCCGACGGCCTCCAGCTTGAGCACCTGGGCCCAGATGACCGCCAGCCTGCGCTCCAGGTCGGTGAGGTCCTCCTCCAGGCCCGCCGTCTCGGCCCCGGTCCTGGCGGGCAGCAGCGCCACCAGCCCGGCCCTGTCGACCTTGCCGTTGGCCGTGTGCGGCACGGCGTCGACGATCTCGACGACCGGCGGGACCATGTAGTCGGGCAGCCTGGTCGCGGCGAAGGCGGTCAGCTCGGCCGGGGTCACCCTGGCACGGCCGGTCTTGAACCGCGCGGCGAAGACCCGCATGCCGACCTCGTCGAGCAGGTCGTCGTCCTGCGGCGCGCACGCCTCGCCCACGGCGCCGGCCTCGCGCAGCAGCGTGCTCCACTGGTCGGGGTAGAGGAAGGTCTGGTGCCTGCCCCGCCGCAGGTCGGCGAAGTCGCCGAGCGACTCCTCCAGCCTGACCATCAGCTCGAGGGAGGTCATGATCTGCACGTGGTCGCGCGTCATCTCCTGCACCAGCAGCCAGCAGCCGGGCGCCGCCAGCCCGGCCAGCCTGCCCAGCGTCGCACCGGCGTCGTGGGTGGCGTGCAGGACGTCACCCGCGATGATCACGTCGAAGGAGTTGGCCGACAGCCCCTGCGCCCCGGGGTCGCGGTCGAGGTCGTACACGCCGAACCTGACCCACGGCAGTGCGGCGAAACGCTCCTGGGCGGCGTTGAGGAAGTACTGCGAAAGATCGGTGAACAGATAGTCGACCTGCGCGCCGGACTGCTCAAGAGCGGCCAGCACGCCCGCGCTGGTCCCGCCCGCGCCCGCGCCGACCTCCAGCACCCGCAGCGGCCCCTGCCCCTGGTGCGCGACCGCGATCTCCTGTACGGCGCTCGCGGTGACAGCGTTGGCCCAGCGGTTGAACAGCGCCTCGGAGTAGAGGTTGTCCGACAGCTCGACCCGGCCTTCGGGAAACAGCAGCCGCAGCGGATCGCTCTCGCCCCTGACCAGCTCGCCGAGCCTGGCGCCGGACGTGCGGAAGTAGTCGATCAGCCGCACGTCGTCCACGCCGTGCCCGAGGTCGACGACGTCCTGCCAGGCGGCCGTCAGGTCGGTGCGCGCCCTGGCGGCTCCCGTCTCGGTGAGCGTGTGCCGCCCCCGCTCGTCGCGGGCCAGCGCACCGGCCTCGACCAGGGCGTTCAGCCATCGCCGCAGCAGCCTGTGATGGCGTTCGGCGGCCCGGACCGCGGTGACGATCTCCGGCGCGGTGTGCGCGGCGCCCGCGGTGAACAGGCCGGGTTCGAGCAGCACACCGAGCATGGTGGTGAGCGCGATGTCGTCCAGGCCGCGGGTGTAGGCCAGGTAGCGCTCCCTGTCGACGCCGTCGAGCACGGCCGCGCCCGCCTTCATCGCGGTCGCGAGCACGTCGTCGGTCGTGCCGGGCGGCGGCGCCGCGACGGCCGGTACGGCGAAGGCGACGAGCCTGCGCTCGAGCGCCGTGCCGTCGGCCACGCAGTACGCCGCGTCGACGGCGGGGTGCTCGGCCAGGGCGGTCTCGATCTCGGCCAGTTCGATGCGGTGGCCGCGTACCTTGACCTGGGCGTCCTCACGGCCGAGGAACTCGATCTCGCCGTCGGGCAGGTATCTGCCGAGGTCGCCGGTGCGGTAGAGGCGCTCGCCCGTGACCGGATGGCGGACGAAGCGCGCGGCCGTGCGCTCCTCGTCGTGCAGGTAGCCCGCGGCCAGACCGGCTCCCCCGATGTACAGCTCGCCGGGCACGCCGTCCGGGCAGGGCCGCATGGCGTCGTCGAGCACGTGGAAGCTCTGGTTGGCCAGCGGACGCCCGTAGGGGATGCTGCGCCACGACTCGGGCACCTGGCCGATCTCATGGTAGATCGACCAGATCGCCGCCTCGGTGGCCCCGCCGAGGCTGACCACACGCAGTCCGGGCACCTGCCGCCTGATCCGGTCGGGCAGTGCGACCGGGATCCAGTCGCCCGACATCATCGCCAGCCGCAGCGACCCGAGTCCGGCCTGCGGCTCGTGCCCGAGGTAGTCGCTGAGCATCTGCAGCTGGGCCGGAACGGAGTTCCAGATGCTGACGCCGTGCCGGGCGACGAGCGCGGCCCAGTGCGAGGGGTCGCCCCTGCGCTCGGCGGCGGGCAGCACGACGGCCCCGCCGACGCCCAGCACGCCGAACACGTCGTAGACCGACAGGTCGAACCCCAGTGCGGCCAGGCCGAGCACCCGGTCGCCCGGTCCGACGCCGAAACGCCGGGTGATGTCGTCGACGGTGTTGCGGGCCGCCGTGTGGGTGATCATCACGCCCTTGGGCGATCCGGTCGAGCCCGAGGTGTAGATCACGTACGCCAGGTCGCCGGGCGAGACGCCGGGCGCGGCCGGTACGGCTTCGCCCGGCTCGATCGTGTCGACCGCGAGCGCCGTGCACTCGCCGAGGCCGGGCAGCAGCCTCGACTGGGTCAGCGCCAGCCGTACTCCTGCGTCGGCCAGGATGCGGGCGCGTCTGGCGGCCGGTTGGTTGGTGTCGACGGGCAGGTAGACGCCTCCGGCGCGCAGCACGGCGAGGACGGCGACGATCTGCTCCCAGCCCTTGTCCATGACGACGGCGACCAGGTCGCCGGGTGTCAGGCCCGCGTCGGCGAGGTGGACGGCGACGGCGGCCGAGCGGGCCAGCACCTCGCCGTAGGTCAGTTCGCGCTCGCCGCAGACGACGGCCACATCGCCGGGCGCGTGCGCCGCCCAGGCCAGGAAGCCGTCCTGCAGCAGGCCTTCGGGCAGCGGCCCCGCGGTGGCGTTGGCCAGCTCACGCCGGGCGAGTTGCGCGGCGGGCAGGCCGACGGGCGCGGCCGACTCCCACACGCTCCCGTCGTCCGCCAGGCGGCGCAGCAGGTCCTCGTAGGCGGCGAAGGCGTCGTCGATCACGTCGGCGGGCAGCACGCCCTCACGCACGTCCCAGTTGGAGGCCAGGCCGCCGCGTCTTTCGATGTTCTGGCAGTCGATCCAGACCTGGGGCGTCTGGCTGATGCCGAAGGTGAACTCGCCCCGGCCCGGCTGCTCGGCCTCGTCGGCCAGTCCGATCGCACTGGTGAACACGACGGGCATCAGCGCGGCCTCCGCCCCGCCGCGCCGTCCGAGCTCGCGCATCACCTCGACGCCGCTGAACAGCCGGTGGTCGAGGTCCTGCCAGAGCCTGGCCTGTACGGCGGCGGCACGCTCGGCGAACGTCGTGCCCGCCGCCTTGTCGACGGCCAGCAGGCTCACCGAGGTGAAGTCGCCGACCAGGGCGCCCACCTGGGGGTGCACGGGCAGGCGGTTCAGCAGGGTGATGTCGAGGCAGAACCGCGAGGCCCTGCTCCAGGCGCCGATCACCTCGGCGTAGGCGGCGAGCACGGCGGTCGAGGGGCTGACGCCGTGCCGTCCGGCCTGTTCCTTGAGCCCGGCCCACACGGCGGGCTCGATCCTGGCCTCCAGGCGGCGAAAGCCGGTCTGCTCGCCGGGCGAGGCGACCATGGGCAGGTCGGGGGCGGCGGGCAGGTCGGCGATGCGGTCGAGCCAGTAGGCCTTGTCGCGTTCGTAGCCGACGCCCGAGCGCATGCGCTGCTCGGCCAGGCGGTAGTCGCGGTAGGTCAGCTCCAGCTCGGGCAGCGACACGCCGGGCTCGGCGTAGAGGCGGTGCAGCTCGGTGAGGATCACTTCGAGGCTGACGAAGTCGGCGATGAGGAAGTCGATGGAGAAGTGCAGGATCGCCTTCTCGTCGGTACGGCTCACGCGTAACTCGAACAGCGGCCACTGATCGGTCGGATAGACCTTGTGGCCGAGCTCGGCCCTGGTGGCCTCGACGGCCGCCGCGACTTCCTCGCCCGGCAGGCCGCGCAGGTCGCGCACGGCGATCGCGTAGTCGGGCACGTGTGGCCGTACCTGCTGGGCGCCGTCCACGGTGACGACGGCGCGCAGCATGTCATGGCGGCGCACGAGGGCCTGCCAGGCGGCGCTCAGCCTGGCCGGGTCGAGCTCGGGATAGGTCAGCTCGCCGTAGCCGTGGCAGCCGACGCCGCCGTAGGCGAAGACGTCACGCCTGCCCAGCAGGTAGGCAGACTGCACGTCGGTCACGGGGAAGGGGTCGTATCGCTCGCCGGGCGCGGGGACCAGGGCCCGTCCGGCGCCGCCGTCCAGGTAGGCGAGCACCTCGTCGCGATGCTCGCGCAGGGCGGCGAGGCGTTCGGGGGTCATCGTGCCCTTCGGCGCGCGGTACCGCAGGCGCCCTTCGTCCGCCCAGAGCGTGACGCCCGCGTTCTCCAGCTCGCCGACCAGGCGCCCAGCACTCATAGTTCGCCCTCTTCCATGGATTCCGCGCGTTGTTCCTCGATCAGTGCGGCCAGCTCGGCCAGCGTGGGCACGCCGAGCAGCAGGCGCAGGGTCATGACCACCCCGAACCTGCGGCGGATCGTCTCGACCAGCCTGGTGGCCAGCAGGCTGTCGCCGCCGAGTGCGAAGAAGTTGTCCTCACGGGAGATCGCGGCGGCGCCGAGCAGGTCGGCCCAGATGCCGGCGACCTCGCTCTCTGCCTCGCCGCTCGGCGGCGTGCTCGACGCCGGTTCGACGGCTCCGGCCAGCAGCCGGTCGACGGCCTTGCGGTCGACCTTGCCGTTGGCGCTCAGCGGGATCGTCTCGGCGATCACGATGCGTTCCGGCACCATGTACGCGGGGAGGCGCGCGGCGGCGAACGTGCGCACGTCGTCCTGGGCGATCGCCTCGGCGGATGTCACGAGGGCGGCCAGGCGTCTCGATCCGCCGCCCGCCACCTCGACCGCGGAGGCGACGGCGCCGCGTACGCCGGGGCACGCCTCCAGCGCGACCTCGATCTCGCCGAGTTCGATGCGGTGGCCGCGTACCTTGACCTGGAAGTCACGGCGCCCGAGGAACTCCAGCGTGCCGTCAGGCCAGTACCTTCCCAGGTCGCCCGTGCGATACCAGCGCAGCCCGTCGTGCTCGACGAACTGCGCGGCCGACCGCACCGGATCGTGGCGATATCCCAGTGCGACGCCGTATCCGCCGATCCACAACTCCCCCGCCACCCAATCAGGGCAATCCCGCCCACGCCCGTCCACCACCCGGAAACACTGATTACGCAACGGCCGCCCATAAGGCACCGAGACCCAATCGGAAGGCACCGAAACGGGCACGTCACAGAAGTTCGACCACACCGCAGCCTCGGTAGCCCCGCCAAGCGCCACCAACCGAGCCCCAGCCTCGACCTGCGCGAGACGACCGGAAAGCTCAAGCCCCACCCAATCCCCCGACACCAAAGCCACCCGAAGCCCACCCCCGCCGCCCACGGTCAGCAACATGTCCAGCAACGCCGGAACCGAGTTCCACACCGTGACCTTGTGCTCGGCACACAGCTCCGCCCATCGCGTGGCCTCACGCCGATCGCCCTCCCCCACCACGACGAGCGACCCGCCGACGCCCAGCAGCCCGAACACGTCGAACACCGACAGGTCGAAGTCGAGCGACGACACCGCCAGCACCCGGTCCTCACCCGAAACGCCGAACCTCCGGCACACCTCTTCGAGTGTGTTCACGGCAGCGGCATGCGTGACCTCGACCCCCTTGGGCTCGCCGGTCGACCCGGAGGTGTAGATCACGTACGCGAGGTCGTCCGGACGGGTCCACGGAACCGGCCCGGCCAGCGGCTCGGCCGCCAGCGCCTCCGCCATCACCTCGGCCGACAGCACACGCGACACCCCGGCCGCCTCGAAAATACGCTCACGCCGCACCGCAGGCTGATCCACACCCACCGGCACATACACACCACCAGCCGCCAGCACCCCCAGCACCGCCGCCACCTGATCAGGACCACGCTCAACCGAAACCCCCACCACACCCGCCGAACCCACCCACGACGCCACCGACAACGCACGACGCGCCAACTCACCAAAACTCAACCAACCCCCCTCCCACACCACCGCCACACGACCCGGCTCACGCACAGCCCACTCGAAAAACCCCTGATGCAACAACCGCCCCGACAACACACCATCCATCGCGTTCACCGCAGCACGCACCGCGAGCTGCCCGCCGGGCACCAGAGGCCCGACCGTCTCGTCCCAGGCCGTGCCCGAGACCAGACGACCCAGCAGCCCGGCATACGCCTCGAACATGGCGTCCAGCACACCGGCCGGGAACAGCTCCTCCACGGCGTCCCAGTTCACGAACAGGCCGCCGGCCCGCTCGGTCACCTGGCAGTCGAGCCAGACCTGCGGCGTCTGGGACAGGCCCCAGCCTGGCCGCCCGAACGGCAGGTCCAGGTCGACGAGCTCGGCGGGCAGGCCGAGCGCGCTGGTGAAGACGACCGGCATGGCGACGTCGGCGGCCCCGGTGCGGCGGGCGCGTTCGCGCAGCACCCAGATGGCCGAGACCGCCCGGTGCTCCATGTCGGCCCACATCCGCTCCTGGTAGCGGGCCGACGCCGAGGCGAAGCTCTCGCCCGCGACCGGCTCGTAGGCGGCCAGCAGCAGCGAGGTGAAGTCGCCCAGCACGTCGTTGATCCGCGGATGCACCTCACGCCGGTCGAACAGCGTGAGGTTCAGCGTGAGCCCGTCGCCCTCCGACCAGGCGGCGATCGTCTCGGCATAGGCCGTGGCCAGGACGGCCGCGGGGGTGAGGCCGTGCGCTCTGGCGTGTTCGACGAGGGCGGCCCACTGCTCGGGCTCCAGCTTCGCCTCGCGACGGGTGAAGACCGGCGAGACGACCCTGGACGGGTCGACGGCGAGCGGGAGGCGGGGGGCCGCCGGCAGGTCGGCGGCGCGCTCGCGCCAGTAGTCCTCGGCCGCCTGCCGTTCCTCGGCGTCCGGTCCGGCGTTGAGCAGGTAGTCGCGGAAGGTGATGTCCATGGGCGGCAGGCTCAGGTCCGCGTCGGCGTAGAGCGCGGCCAGCTCCTTGAACACGATGACGATACTGAGCGCGTCCAGCACCATGTAGTCGAAGCTGAAGGCCAGCCTGACCCGATCGCCTGAACGCACGGCCTCGATCTCCACCAGCGGCCACACGCCGGGATCGGCGATGCGGTGCGACAGGCGCTCGCGCAGCCGTTCCAGCTCGGCCTCGTAGTCCGGCGCGCCGACGTCGGTGACGGGCACGACGGCGTGCGGGACGTCGGCCAGCACCCGCTGGTCGCCGTCGTCGTCGAAGACGACCCTGAGCATGTCGTGCCTGGCGATCAGCAGGTTCCAGGCGCGTTCCAGTGCGGACACGTCGACGCCTGTGCCGTCGAGCTCCCAGTACCAGTGCGAGCCGACGCCGCCCAGGGTGAAGTGGTGGGTACGGCCGACCCAGTACGCGCGTTGCACGTCGGTGGGCGCGAACGGCTCGTGGCGGCCGGCCGGGTCGGCCTTCAGGACGGTCCTGGCGCGTGCCGTACCCGAGGTGAGCGTGGCGGCGAAGTCCTTGAGCACCGGGCCGGAGAACAGGGCGCGCATCCTGCCGCCTTCGACGCCTTCGTCGGCGAGCCTGGGCAGCAGCCTGGTGGCCAGCAGGCTGTCGCCGCCGAGTGCGAAGAAGTGGTCCTCGCGCGAGATCCGCTCGACGCCCAGCAGTTCGGCCCACAGCCTGGCGACCACGGTCTCGATCGGCCCTTGCGGCGGCGTGCTGGCCACCGGTTCGACGGCTCCGGCCAGCAGCCGGTCGACGGCCTTGCGGTCGACCTTGCCGTTGGCGCTCAGCGGGACCGTCTCGGCGATCACGATGCGTTCCGGCACCATGTACGCGGGGAGGCGCGCGGCGACGAACGTGCGGACGTCGTCCTGGGCGATCGCCTCGGTCGATGTCACGAGGGCGGCCAGGCGCCTGGCCCCGCTGCCCTCCGCCCGTACGGCGGACGCGACCGCACGTCCCACACCCGGGCACGCCTCCAGCGCGACCTCGACCTCGCCGAGTTCGATGCGGTGGCCGCGTACCTTGACCTGGAAGTCACGGCGCCCGAGAAACTCCAGCGTGCCGTCAGGCCAGTACCTTCCCAGGTCGCCCGTGCGATACCAGCGCAACCCGTCGTGCTCGACGAACTGCGCGGCCGACCGCACCGGATCGTGGCGATAACCGAGCGCGACGCCGTATCCGCCGATCCACAACTCCCCCGCCACCCAATCAGGACAATCCCGCCCACGCCCGTCCACCACCCGGAAACACTGATTACGCAACGGCCGCCCATAAGGCACCGACACCCAATCCGAGGGCACCGAAACGGGCACGTCACAGAAGTTCGACCACACCGCAGCCTCGGTAGCCCCGCCAAGCGCCACCAACCGAGCCCCCACCTCGACCTGCGCGAGACGACCGGAAAGCTCAAGCCCCACCCAATCCCCCGACACCAAAGCCACCCGAAGCCCACCCCCACCGCCCACGGTCAGCAACATGTCCAGCAACGCCGGAACCGAGTTCCACACCGTCACCCCATGCTCGGCACACAACTGCGCCCACCGAACCGCCTCACGCCGATCGCCCTCCCCCACCACGACCAGCCCGCCCCCGACGCCCAGCACACCGAACACGTCGAACACCGACAGGTCGAAGTCCAGCGACGACACCCCGAGCACCCGGTCCTCGCATGTCACCCCGAACCGCTCACACACCTCCTCCAGCGTGTTCACGGCTGCCGCATGCGTGACCTCCACACCCTTCGGCTCGCCGGTCGACCCGGACGTGTAGATCACATACGCCAGATCCTCGCCCCGCACCCCGTCGACCGGCCCGGCCAGCGGCTCGGCGGCCAGCGCCTCCGCCATCACCTCGGCCGACAACACACGCGACACCCCGGCCGCCTCGAAAATACGCTCACGCCGCACCGCAGGCTGATCCACACCCACCGGCACATACACACCACCAGCCGCCAGCACCCCCAGCACAGCCGCCACCTGATCAGGACCACGCTCAACCGAAACCCCCACCACACCCGCCGAACCCACCCACGACGCCACCGACAACGCACGACGCGCCAACTCACCAAAACTCAACCACCCCCCATCCCACACCACCGCCACACGACCCGGCTCACGCACAGCCCACTCGAAAAACCCCTGATGCAACAACCGCCCCGACAACACACCATCCATCGCGTTCACCGCAGCACGCACCGCGAGCTGCCCGCCGGGGGCCAGGCAGTCCACCTCGGCGTTCCAGCCGTCGGCGACCCGGCCGAGCAGCCCCACATACGCCTCGAACATGGCGTCCAGGACACCGGCGGGGAACAGCTCCTCGACGGCGTCCCAGTTCACGAACAGGCCGCCGCCGCGCTCGGTCACCTGGCAGTCGAGCCAGACCTGCGGGGTGGTCGACATGGTGTGGCCGGGCGTGCCGAAGCTGCCCCGGAACTCCTCGCCGAACAGTTCGCCCAGGTTGATCGCGGTGGTGAACACGACGGGCGCGGCCGATCCGGCGGCGTCGGCGGTCCTGGCCAGCTCGCGCATGACCTCGACGCCGGTGAACGACGCGTGCGCCAGGCTGGTGTGGAAGCGGCTCTGCACGTCGCGTACCCGATCGGCGAACGGCATGGGCTCGCTCAGGTCCAGGTCGAGCAGGACCAGGTTGGTGAAGTCGCCGACGATCGCATGGACGTCGGGATGCACGTCGTCGCGGTCGTAGAAGGGCAGGTTCAGCAGGAAGCGCGGCTCGTCGCTCCAGGCGGCGATCACCTCGGCGAACGCCGTGACGAACACCATCGACAGCAGCAGCGAGTGCTCACGGGCGTACTCCGTCAGCCGCTTCCACTCCTCGGCGGGCAGGCTGTGCGCCAGCCGTACGTTGTGGCGTGCGGTGAGCTGCTCGGGGGCCACGGCCAGCGGCAGGCGGGGCGGGCCCGGCAGTTCGGGCACCCTGGCCAGCCACCACTCGCGGTCCTCGGCGCGCTTGACGGCCCGGCGCAGCTCCTTGCCCGCCAGGTAGCGGGGGAAGCTGTAGCCGAGCGCGGGCAGCGGCGCATCGGGCGAAAGGTAGAGGGCGGCCAGGTCGCCGAGCAGGATCTGGAAGCTCTGCGCGTCGGAGACGAGCATCTCGATCGCCAGATGCACCCGGGTCAGCCCGCCGGGCAGCAGCGACAGCTGGATGTCGAAGACCTCGCCGCGCTCGACGGCCATCCGCCGGTGCGACAGCTCCTCGCGTACCAGCTCGGCCCGCTCGGGCGCGGCGCGCAGGTCGTGCACCAGCACACCGGGCCACGGGCTGTCCGGCATGATCTGCTGACGGCCGTCGTCGAGGAACCTGGCGCGCAGCATGCCGTGCCTGGCGATCAGCGCGCGCACGGCTTGCTCCAGGCGCACGGGGTCGAGTGCGGCACCGTCGAACTCGCAGTAGAACTGGGCGCCGACACCGCCTAGCACCTGGTCGGCGTCCCGGCCCACCCAGTAGGCGTGCTGCATGGTGGCCAGCTCGAACGGCAGCGCCTCGTCCACATCGGGCTCGGGCCCGGCGGGCGCGACGGGTGCGGCCCGCTTGCCCGCGACAAGCCGGTGCCACTCGCTCAGCGTGCGGAACTCCACCAGCTCGGCGAACGTGACATCGGCCCCCGCCTTGCGCCACTGACCGGCCAGCCTGATGACCTGGATGGAGTCGAGGCCGAGCCGCAGCAGGTCGGTGTCGTCCGCGACCACGCCCGGGTCCTCGCCGATCATGGCGGCGATGGCGGCGCGCATCTCCTCGATGCTCATCTGGCCTCCCTGATGCGCTGGGCGCCGAAGTCGAGCAGGTCGAGCTTGGCCAGCCCGTCCCGCACGGCCGGGGTCAGCAGGCCGATGTGCTGCAACGAGGAGATGACCTTGGCGAAGATGGCCTGCCGATACTTGATCATCAGTTCGTGTGTCGCGGCGAACTCGACGCCCTCGCTCCTGGGCACCTCGAGCCGCTCCCACACGTCCTCCAGCAGGAAGCGCCTGCGCATGAGGCTGGCGGCGGTCAGCACGAGCTCCTCGCGGTCGGCCAGCTCACCGCTGGTCATCTCGGGATAGATCCCGGCCAGCGACAGCACCCCGAACGACACGTGCCTGGCCTCGTCCCTGGCGACCAGCCGGGTGATCTCCTTGATCAGGTCGTCGTTGAACGTACTGTTGGCCAGCCGGAACGCGGCCATGGCCAGCGCCTCGACCATGATCTGCATCCCGAGCGAGATGACGTCCCACCGCTCGTCGGCCAGGATGTCGGTCAGCAGCGCACTGAGCGGGGAGCTGATCCCGTACGGCTCGGGCACCTTCTCACGCAGGTATCTGGCGAACACCTCGACATGCCTGGCCTCGTCGGCCGCCTGGCTGGCCGCGTAGTACTTGCTCTCGATGGTCGGCATCATCCCGACGAGCCTGGCCGCCACCACCATGGCGCCCTGCTCGCCGTGCAGGAACTGCGAGACCATCCACGACTGCAGCTCCCACCTGAAGGTGTCCCAGATCGGGCGCCCCCTGCGGGCCAGCGGCGAGGCGGCGAAGGCCGACATGGCGAAGTAGGAGTCGTCGGGCAGCGGCTGGCCGAACGGCACCTCCATCGACCAGTCGATGTCGGTGGAGGCGTTCCACTGAGCCTGCTTGGCCCGCTCGTACAGCACGGAGATGCGCTCGGACTGCGGCTCATAGTCCCAGTTGAGCTGGACTTCGACCGGTGTGGTCACCCTGAGGTCGGCCATGCTTGAAACACTACTGAATAGATACGAGGTCCGGGAAGACCCGAGATACTTGGTTTACCGGAAATGCGAGTGTCGCCTAGCATTCTGGGGTGACCGTTCCAGAGGCTCCAGCGACCGTCGGCCAGCGCCTGCTGTGGATGATGGGCCACTACCGGGCCACGGCGGAGTACGGCGCGTTCAACTGCCCCGTGCTGTGCCGGTTACGCGGCCGTCTCGACCGCACGGCGCTCGCCGCCTCGCTCGACGCGCTCGCCGCCAGGCACGAGTCGTTGCGCACGGTCTTCTCCGGCAGGGGCCGCAACCTCACGCAACGCGTGCTGGCGCCCGAGCACGTGCCCATCGCCTGGCGTGAGGCGGCGGACCCGCAGGCGGAGCTCGTCGCCGAGCTGCGCACGCGCATCGACGTGACGCACGCGCCGCCCGTCCGGGTCGTCGTGTGGCGGCTTTCGGAGACCGAGCACCTGCTGTGCCTGAACCTGCATCACATGGTCACCGACGCCTGGTCGACCGGCGTGCTGTTCAAGGAGCTGCAGACCCTCTATGCCAGAGGCGGCGACCCCGCGGCCCTGGCGGCGCCCGCATGGCAGTATCTCGACTTCGCCCGCTGGCAGGACGCCCTGCCGCTGGAACGCCAGCACGCCTACTGGATGCGGCAGCTCGGCGGCTCGCGGCTGGCGTGCCCGCCCAGACTGCCCGGCGCCGGGGCCGCGGCCAGCGCGCCGACCGGCACGGCGTCGGCCGCGCTCTCGCCCGAGCTCACGCTGCGGCTGCGCGAGCTGGCCAAGCGCCTGCGCGTCACGCTGTTCTCCGTCCTGCTGGCCGCCTACTTCGCCCAGCTGCACCGCGCCACGGGTGAGCGCGACCTCACGGTCGGCTCGCTGTTCGCCAACAGGGCCAGGCCGGAGAGCCACGGCACGGTCGGCTTCCTCGCCAACATGGTCATGCTCAGGTCGCGTACGGCGGCGGCCGACCCGCTGACCCTGATCCGCACCACGCACGCCACCTCGGTCGGGGCGTTCGCCAACCAGCAGCAGCCGTTCCAGACGCTGCCGCCGCACCTGGTCGAGACCGGCGGCCTGCGCGCCGACGACGTCGTCTTCCAGGTCGTCACCGACCCCGTGCACAAGGGGCACGCGGGCGGGCTGGAGTTCGAGCTGCTCGTGCCGGACGCGATCGGCAGCAGGTTCAGCTTCGAACTCGCCGTGGCGCCGCTCGGCCAGGGGCTGCGGCCGGTGCTGTTCTACCGGCGCGACTGGTTCGCCCCCGACGCCGCCGAGGCGTTCATCGGGGGCTACGCCGCACTGCTGGCCGACTTCGGCCGGGCGTGACGCCGACCCTCGCACGCGTCCCGCCGACCGGCTTCACCCGGGCGTGACGCCCAGCGGGATCGCCGCGTAGCTGCGGAACAGCGCGCTCGGCTCGCGCACCGGCGTTCCGGCCAGGCCCAGGTCGGCCACCCGGTCGAGCAGCGTCTCGAACACCACCGCGCCCTCCACCCTGGCCAGCGCCGCGCCCAGGCACCCGCGCACGCCGCCGCCGAAACCGACGTGCGGATTGGGGTCGCGGCCCACGTCCAGCCTGCCGGGATCGGCGAACACCCGCTCGTCGTGGTTGGCGCTGCCCAGCATCAGCAGGACCGACCGGCCGGCCTTGATGGTGCGGTCGCCGATCGTGACCGGTTCGCGGGTGACGCGCGCGGTGTACTGGATGGGGGCGTCCAGCCTGACGAACTCCTCGACCGCGGTGCGCACCAGCGAGCGGTCGGCCCGCAGCCTTGCGTACTCGCCCGGGGCGCGGGCCAGGGCCAGGCAGCCGGTCGAGACCATGTTCATCGTGGTCTCGAAGCCGGTGAAACACAGGAAGGCCAGATTGTCGACGATCTCGTCCTCGGTGTGCTCGCCCAGCATGCGCGAGACGAGATCGCCGCAGGGCTCGGCCACCCGCTCGCGCACGACCTCGGCGACGTGCTCACGGATCCAGGCCAGCGCCTCGTCTGCCGCCGGTCTGTCCGGCTCGGGCAGGAACGGCGTGAACGCCTTGGCCAGGGCGGCGGCCCTGCGCCAGATCTCCTCGCGGCCGGTGACCGGCAGGCCCATCAGCTCGCACACCACGGTCACGGCGACGGGGAAGGCCAGATCGGCGGGCACGTCCAGGCGTCCGCTCGCCGTCGCCTCTTCCAGGCACCGCTCGGTGATCGCCCTGATCCTGGCCGCGTGGCCGCGTGCCGTACCCGGGGAGAAGGCGGCGACCATCAGGCGGTGCAGGCGGGAGTGGTCCTCGGCGTCCTGGGTCGGGATGATCTGGCGGAACACCTTGCCCGCCACGCCTTCGGCCATCGCGAACGCCGGGTTGTCCTCGGGGAAGTCGTTGCCGAGCCGCCGGTCGCGCAGCAGCGCCGCGACGTGCTCGTGCCCGGTCACCCCGAAGCTGGCCGGCGAGACCCGGCACACCGGCCCCTGGGCGCGCAGCCGGGCATAGGCCGGATAGGGATCGTCCAGCACCTCGGGATCGAGGGCGTCGAACTTGGGCAGCAACATCAGGCCACTCGCATGGGAACACGGGCATAAGCCCTGAAGGTCGTCTTGGTACGGCGAAGCGCGGGCCCGGCGGGCTCGATCGTGGCGAACCTGGCCAGCAGCCTCTCGAAGACCACCTGCCCCTCCACCCGCCCGAGCGCCGCGCCCATGCAGTGGTGCAGGCCGCCGCCGAAACTGACATGCGCATTGGGATCACGCCCGACGTCCAGCACATCCGGCCGGTGGAACTGCCGCTCGTCCCGGTTGGCCGAGCCCAGCAGCAGCACCAGCACCCGGCCGGCCCGCACGGTCCGCTCGCCGATCGTGACCGGCGAGTTGACCAGGCGTGCCGCCCCCTGGATCGGCGCGTCGTAGCGCAGGAACTCCTCGACGGCCGTGGGGATCAGTCCCGGCTCGGCCCGCAGCCTGGCCAGCTCGCCCGGGTGGTCCATGAGCGCGGCGCAGCCGCTGGCCAGCAGGTTCGCGGTCGTCTCGAACCCGGCGAAGAAGGAGAAGACCGCATTGTCCACGATCTCCTCCTCGCTCAGCCGGTCGGCGCCGTCGCGAGCGGCCAGCAGCAGCGACAGCAGGTCGCGGCCCGGCGCCCTGCTGCGCTGGGCGAGCAGTTCGCCGAGGTACTTGCGCAGCCACAGCACCGACTCGTCGGCCTCGGCCCTGCTCTGCTCTGGCACCATGGCGGCGAAGGCCTTGCTGAGGTTCAGGGCGTGCGGGCGCACCTCGCTGCGGTCGGCGCGCGGGATGCCCATCAGCTCGCACACCACCAGCACCGGCAGCGGGAAGGCCAGGTCGTCGACGGCCTCCAGCGCGCCGCGCTCCTGCACCGGGTCGAGCAGTTCGTCGACGAGCACGCCGATGTGCTCGCGCAGCCCCTTGACCAGCCCCGGGCTGAACGCCTTGGACATCAGCCTGCGCAGGCGCGTGTGCGCCGGAGGGTCGCGATAGAGGATGATGCGCTGGAAGAACGCGGACGCGGCCCCTCCGCCGACCGAAAGGTCGTGATAGGCGGGCGGGAACTCGCTGCCGAGCCTCGGATCGCGGACCAGGGCGGCCACGTCCTCGTAACGCGTGACGCCGAAGCTCGCCGGGCCCATGCGGCACAGCGGCCCCTGGGCGCGCAGCCGTTCGTAGGTCGGATAGGGGTCGTCAATCACCGCGGGATCGAGAGCGTCGAACCGCTCGGGCAACCGCATGCCGGACTCCGGATGGCTGGGTGACGGTTTCAGCAATACTCCATTGGATATTGCTTCTTGTATTCCAGCAACTCTAGTGTTTGTCGAGGGTCGCAATCTAGACGAGGGATACACACGGATGCCACTGCACCTGTACTGGTTCCTTCCCCTCCACGGAGACGGCAGGGAGGTCGGCAGGACCGCCGCGGACCAGGGCCGGGCGCGTACCCTGCGCCGCGCGCCCGACCTGGGCTATCTCACCCAGGTCGCCCAGGCGGTCGACGGGCTCGGCTTCACCGGGATGCTGGTGCCGACCGGCATGTTCTGCGAGGACCCCTGGCTGATCTCCTCGGCGCTGGCGGCGAGCACGCGGCGGGTCAAGTTCATGATCGCGCTGCGGTCCGGGTTGATGTCGCCGCTGCTGACCGCGCAGATGGCGGCCACCTTCCAGCGCATCTCGGGCGACCGCCTGGTGTTCAACATCGTGGCGGGCGGCGACCCCGACGAGCAGCGCCGCTACGGCGACTGGCTGCCGCACGACGAGCGCTACACCAGGACGGCCGAGTTCCTCCAGGTGCTGCGCGGCCTGTGGAAGGGCGAGCCCTACGACTTCGAGGGCGAGCACTACCGGCTGAAGGCGGGCCTGCTGACCAGGCCGTCGGCGATCCCCGAGATCCACCTGGGCGGCTCCTCCGAGATCGCGCGCCGGGTGGCGGCCGAGCACGCCGACGTGTACCTGGCCTGGGGCGAGCCGCCGCCGCAGCTCGGCGGCCTGATGGACGACCTGCGCGCCCGCACCACCGCGAACGGCCGCGCCGTGAGCCTCGGCACCCGCTTCCACGTCATCTCGCGCGACACCTCGGAGGAGGCGTGGCGCACCGCGGGGCAGCTCATCGAGGGCATGGACCCCGCCCTGGTCGCCAAGGCGCAGCAACGCTTCGGCCGCACCGAGTCGGAGGGCCAGCGCCGTGCCGCGGCCCTGCACGGCGGCAGGCTGGACGACCTGGAGATCTACCCCAACGTCTGGGCCGGATACGGCCTGGTGCGCCCCGGCGCGGGCGTCGCGCTCGTCGGCAGCCACGAGGAGGTGGCCGACCGGATCGCCGAGTACCACAAGGCGGGCATCGAGCATCTCATCCTCTCCGGACAGCCGCACCTGGAGGAGGCGTACTGGTTCGGCGAAGGCGTGCTGCCGCTGCTGCGGGCGCGCGGTCTGCTGGCTCCCGCATGAGCTCCGGCCTCGGCCACGCCATGACCCCGGCCGATCTGCCGGTGTCGGTCCTGGTCGGCAATCCGCGCAGGGGCTCGCGCACGCTCGGCATCGCGGGCAAGGTCGGCGCCATGCTCCACCACGACCTGCTCGCACTCGGCCTGCCGCTCGCGCCCGCCGAACTCGTCGACCTGTCGGGCCTCGGCCCCGACCTGGCCCAGTGGGAGGCCAGCACGCCCGAGACGAAGGCGGCGACCGAGACCGTGCTGGGGTCGCGGCTGCTGCTGGTGGCCAGCCCGACGCTCAAGGCGAGCTACTCGGGCCTGCTGAAGCTCTTCCTCGACCGGCTGCCCAGACGTGGCCTGTCCGGTGTGGTCGCGGTGCCGCTGATGACGGCCGGGAGCGCCCAGCACGCCTTCGCGGTCGACGCCTGCCTCCGGCCGCTGCTGGTCGAGCTCGGCGCCGCCGTACCGGTGCCGGGCCTGACGGTGCTGGAGGCCGACTTCGCCGCGCTCGACCGTGCCGTGCGCCCGTGGTGCGCGTCCGTCGCGCCGGTGCTCTCGGCCCTGCTGCCGCTGGGCTGACAGCGGGCGCTAGCGTGCTCCGGCCGTACGGCCCGCCTGGGCGAAGGCGGCGCGGACGTGGCCGGTGACGTCGTCGCGCACGCACTCGGCCGCCAGTTCGACCGCTCCCCTGATGTCACGTGCCGGAGCGGCCCCGTGGCACACCACGCACACGCCGCCCACGCCCAGCAGCACCCCGCCCGGATCGGCCGCGAGCGCGGTGCGCACGGCGTCGGAGACCTGCCTGGCCCGCCGGTCGGCCAGCTCGCCCGAGAACGCGCGCACGGCCGAGACGGCGGCCAGCGCGGTCAGGTCGAGGGTGCGTTCGTAGATCTTCAGCATCACGTCGCCGGTGAAGCCGTCGGTCACCGCGACGTCGACGCGGTCGCTCAGCACGTCGTAGGCCTCGATCTGGCCCACGTAGCCGGGAAGCGTGGCCAGCATGAGGTGGGCGTCGCGCTGCACCGGCCCGCCCTTGGTCAGCTCGTGCCCGTTGGACAGCAGGCCGACCCTCGGGGTGTGCACGCCGAGCCTGGCCCTGGCGTACTGGGCGCCCATGACGGCGAACTCCACCAGCCATTCGGCCTGCGCGACCACGGTCGCCCCGATGTCCAGCAGGACGGTCTGGCCGGTTCCCGGGCCGCGCAGCACGGTGGCCAGCGCCGGGTTGCGCACGCCTGGCAGCCGCCGCAGCCGCACCGCGCCCGCCAGTACGGCGGCGCCGGTGTTGCCCGGTGTGACCATCGCGTCGGCCAGGCCGGTCCTGACCGCCTGGGCGGCCACCAGCAGCGAGGAGTCGCGCTTGGCCCAGGTGGCGCTCAGCGGGTCGTCGGCCATCGAGACCGCCTCCCGCGCGTCCAGCACCGAGACGTGCGCGGGCAGCACGCGCGGCCCCAGGTGCTCACGCAGCAGCGACGCCGAGCCGACCAGCAGCACCTCGACCGCGTCCGACAGCCCGAGCGCCGCCTCCAGCACCGGCCCAGGCCCCTGGTCCCCGCCCATGCCGTCGAGGGCGACGACCGTCCGCCTGCTCATCGGGCAGTCCCTTTCCCGGTTGTTAGATAACAGAAGCGAGATGTGCCATGGTGGAGTGTGCTTGATTTCAACCGCGTACGCGACATCGCACTCACGCTGCCGGGCGTCGAGGAGTCGGAGTCCTGGGGCACCCCCTCGCTGAAGGTGAACGGCAAGATGTTCATCCGCCAGCACGAGGACCCCGAGCTGATGGTGTTCAAGGTCACCGTCGAGGAGCGCACGGCGCTCACCGAGGAACGACCGGAGATCTTCATCGTCACGCCTCACTACCAGAACTACCAGTACATGCTGGTACGGACCTCGGCGCTCGACCCGGGCGAGCTCGGCGAGCTGGTCACCGACTCCTGGCGGATGACCGCGCCCAAACGCCTGGTCAAGGCCTTCGACGAGCGTGGTTCCTAGCCGGTCCACCTCCGGTAGCGCCGCACGGCGAGCGTGCCGAAGAGGAGCCCGAGCCCGGCGATCCAGGCCGAGGTGGCCAGCACGGCCCCCGCGGCGGGCTCCGCGGCGGCCAGGGCGCGCAGGGCGTCGCTGGCTGCCGACAGCGGATTGGCCCGCACGACGGGCTGCAGCCAGCCGGGGAAGGCCTCCAGCGGCACGAACCCCGAGCACAGGAAGAACAGCGCCGTCGTCGGCGGTTCGAGGGTGCCGCGCACACCGTCGGCACTGGAGCCGGCCAGTGCGACATACAGCGCGATCGTCATGCACATGACGGCGAAGGCGGCGATCAGCGCGAAGAACGCCAGCACCCCGAGCACGCCGCCGCCGAACCGGAACCCGGGCACATGGGCGACGGCGGTGGCGGCGACCGCGACGGCCGTCATCCGCACGACGTCGCCGAGCACACGCCCGGTGAGCGTGGCCCCGACGCCGACGGGCATCACGCGCAGCCGGTCGAACATGCCCTCGCGCAGGTCGGTGTAGAGCCCGACACCGCTCGGCGCGATGCCGAACGTCACGGTGGACAGCACGATCAGCGGGGCGAACCGCTGGATGTACCCCTCGCCCACCAGGCCGCCGTACACCGGCAGGATGGTGAACATCAGCAGCACCGGAAAGGCGAAGGCCGAGATGACCAGCTGCGGTGTGCGCAGGAAGCGCCGCAGGGTCCGACCGGCCAGCAGGGTGACCTCGGTCATCGCGACGACCTCCTGAACGCGCGTACGGCCAGCCAGCCGAAGAGCAGGAACAACCCGCCGAGCCAGGCCAGCGGCGCGAACCAGGCCACGGCCCGCCCGTCGGCCAGGGCCCGCAGGGCGTCGACGACCGCCGTGTACGGATTGCCCCGCACGAGCGGCTGCAGCCAGCCGGGGAACACCTCGACGGGCGCGAACACCGTCGACAGGTTCAGCGCGGGCAGCGTCACCAGGAACACCATGGAGCCGATGGCCTCGGGCTCGCTGGACTTCAGCCCGAGCACGGCCGCGCCGGTGGCGAAGCTCAGCGCGAAGGCGACGGCGAGCGCGACGAAGGCGAGCGCCTGCACCGGCCCGGGAAAACGGAAGCCGATCACATAGCCCACCGCGACGATCACCGCGATCGGCACGAGGCAGCGCACGGCGTCGGCGCCGAGCCTGGCGACCAGCACCGACAGCCCGCTGATCGGCAGGGTGCGGTAGCGGTCCAGCATGCCGTCGCGCCGGTCGGCCGCGATGAAGAACGCGGTGGACACGGTCGTGAAGCCCATCGCCATCATGACGATCGCGGGCGGCAGGAACTGGGCGAACTCCACCCCCCTGGCCGTGAGCAGCCGGGCGAGCACGATGCCGAACCCGCCGAAGAACACCAGCGGGGTGACGACGAGCTGGACCACCGAGCGCACGGTGAGCGAGATGCGCAGGTTGCGGCCGGTCATGACGCCGATCTCGTGGATCACTCCGTCCTCCCGGTCAGCGCCCTGAACACGTCGTCGAGCGTCGGCCTGCGCATGGTGATGTCGTCCGGCTCGATCCCGACGCTCTCCAGGCTCCTGACCACCCCGGCCAGCACGCCGATGCCGCCCGCGGGCAGCAGCACCGCGCCGTCGACCTCCTGGGCGTCCGGCAGCGCGCTGACCGCCTTGGCCCGAAGGACCGGGTCGGCGATCCGCACCTCGCACACCGCGCCGCCGCCCACCCGCTCCTTGAGCTCGGCGGGCGTGCCCTCGGCGATCACCCTGCTGTGGTCGATCATCACGATCCTGTCGGCGAGCGCGTCGGCCTCCTCCAGGTACTGCGTGGTGAGCAGGACGGTCACCCCCGAGGCGCGCAGGTCGCGTACGGTCTCCCAGAGGGTGTCGCGGCTGTTGAGGTCGAGGCCGGTCGTGGGTTCGTCGAGGAAGAGCACCGGTCGTTCGACGACGAGGCTCACGGCCAGGTCGAGCCGTCTGCGCATGCCGCCCGACAGGGTCTTGACCTGTTTGTCGGCCTTCTCGGCCAGGCCGAACCGCTCGATGCAGGCGGCGGCCCGCTCCTTGGCCTCGCTCTTGGGCAGTTTGAGGAGCCTGGCGAAGAAGACGAGGTTCTCCCTGGGGGTGAGCAGGTCGTCGACCGCGGCGAACTGTCCCGTGGCCGCGATGCTCCCGCGTACTTTCCCCGGCTCCTGCAGCAGGTCGAACCCGGCGATCCTGGCCGCGCCCGAGTCCGGCCGCAGCAGGGTGGTCAGGCAGTTGACGAGGGTGGTCTTTCCCGCTCCGTTGGGCCCGAGCAGCCCGAGCACGCTGCCCTGGGCGACCTCGAACGACACCCCGTCGAGAGCGACGGTGTCCCCGAACGACTTGCTGAGGCTGTCCAGCTCGACAATGGCGGTCATGAGTATCAACTCTCTTGTTTTCCCCAAGAGGTGTCAATGCTCTGCCCATGAACAACAGAAGCATGAAACGATAGCCGCAGCTCAGCCGTCCCGTGCGACGAGCCGGCGCAGCAGTCTGGCGTTCTTCTCGCTCACCGCTGGGCCCGCGCGTTCCAGCAGGCCGGCCAGTTCGCCGGGGAAGCCCGCATACGCGCTCGCCGCGTCGCGCTCGCGCCACGCGGTCAGGTCGTCGTGCGCCCGCCGCCTCAGCGTCTCGTCCTCGTCGGTGGCCAGCAGCAGGTCGGCCCTGACCCGTGTCCAGGTGTCCCTGTAGGTCAGGAGCCGGTGCGCGGTCCGCCGTACGTGGGCGTGCCGTGAGCCCAGCAGGTCCCACAGCAGGCCGGCGGGCACGCCGCGTGCACGCGCGGTGGCGGCCTCGGCGCGGACCACGACGGGCGCCGGGTCGGCCAGCAGGCCGGTGACGTCGGTCGCGGCGCCCAGTCTGCGCAGCGTGCGCACGGCCTGCGCCCGGACACGCGGCCGGGGATCACCCAGGTACGGCTCGGCCAGGACCGCGTCCGAGGCCTGACCGCACTCGCCGAGCCCCGCCAGCAGCACGCGCTCACGGCCGTCGCGTGCGGTCAGGCCGTGCCGGTAGCAGGCGGCCGGGTCGCCTCCTGCCCGCGCGTGTGCCCACTGGGCCGTCATCCGCATCGCGGCGGCGCGGTCGGCCAGCATGTCGGGGGTGCGGCCCGCCCCGCCGAGCGCGACCAGTGCGGTGAGCGCCCTGACCCTGACCTGCGACGAACGGGCGGTCAGCAGCACTTCGACGACTCCCGGGTCGCCTTCGGCCTTCGCCAGGTCGCACAGCGCCTCGGCGCACCGCACCCGCGACAGGAGGTCCGGCTCGCCGAGCGCCGCCCGGGTGAGGCCGCGCCGGTCGAGCCGTCCGGCGTCCAGGCTCACCTCGAAGGCGAACCGCCGGGTCCGCAGGTCCGGGCTGCGCCGTACGGCCGCGAGCGTGGCGTCGTCGGCGTGCGAGAGGCGGTGGCGTACGGCCTGCGTCGCGTCGGTGGCGTGTGTCCTGGCCGCGAGGCGCAGGAGGACCGGCAGGACGGCCAGGACGACGGGCAGCGCCTGGGCGTCGGGGCGCTCCAGCAGACCGGCGAGTACCTGTCCGGCCGCCTGCCGTACCTGGGGCACCCAGTCGGCCGTTCTGAGGGCGAGCACGGGGTACAGGCGTGGGTCCGTCGTCGTCAGGGGATGGCGGACCGCCTTCTCCCGCACCCGTCCGTCACGTCCGCACGCGGCCAGGGCCACGGTCAGCGGGGTGTCGGGGTCGCCGTCGGCACGGCTGCGCAGGAGGGGGTCGAGGGCGATCCAGAGGGCCGGGTTCCCGGCGTTCAGCGTGTCGAGAACACGCTCACGCAGGGCCGGATCGAGCCAATGGCGAGCCGTACTCACTTTTTGCCTTCACCATGCCCTACGCAGGCTTACTGGAAATATTGTTAACAGATACGAGCGGTGTCCGCCAGGGCTCGCACGGTTCGAGATCGCGAACAGTCACCGATGGAACCCGTGAAGGGAGCGATATGAGCATCTCCATAGCGTTGATCCTGCTGATCCAGCTTGGGCTCGCGCTCGCCGGCCTCTCCATGATCTGCGCGATCACCCGGACCCGGAGCAGAAGGCGCAGAAATCCCCCGCCGATGCGGCCGGGGGCCCGATCCTGGGCCCCCGCACTGACCGGCGCCCAGGCGGTCCCCCTGCGCCTGGGCGAACCGGGCGGGATCGCCGGATCGTAGGCCTCCTACCGCTATATCGTGCCTTCGTGGAAGATCTCATCATCACGCGTCGCCTGCGGGTGCCCGTGGACGCGGGCGGCACGGACGCCGGTGGCTGGGGTGGAGTGGCGGCCAGGCAGCTCGACGCGGCGCTGCTGAGCGTCGGCTTCACCTGCTCACCCGCGCTGCACGCCCGCCTGGCAACCCTGCCGGGCGAGCAGGTGGTGGATCTGGGGGTACGCGTCCTGGCCTCGGTGCGCCGCCTGACCGGCGACCATGTCCAGCACAACGCCTACTTCATCGACTTCCCCCGCAATGTGCCAGGCACGCTGGAGTTCTGGGCCGGACTGCTGCGCGAGGCCATGCTCGACCCGGTCGCCGCCGCCAAGCTCACACCCGGCACGTTCGACCTGCTGCACCTGCCCGCCTACGGCCAGTACCAGCACGCCTATCCCGACCTGCTCGCCGCGCACGCCGAGCTGATCCCACTGGCCGCCGACCGCGTGACCGTACTGGAACTGGGCGCGAGCCTGCGCGAGGAGGCCGACGCCCTCTACCTCTCGCTCGCCGCCTCCCAGGCGCCGCTGCCGCCCGAAGACCTCGCCGCCCTGCGCGTCCTGGCCGCCGCCTGCGACGTCCACCCCGAACACATCCCCGTGCGCGAGAACCGCGCCGTCGTCAACGAGGTACGGCTGGCCGCCGGGCTGGCGCCACTCGTCGACACGGTGACCGACGTCCTGCGCCTGGCCTGCGCCTGCTCGGGCGGCGACGTCACCCTCGACCGGCCCACCCGCCTGCGCTCCTTCCGCCGCGCCGAACGCCGCGCGCTGCTGGCCGCGCTCGACGCGCTGCCCGTCGCACGGCACGACGACGTCCTGCGCCATCGCGAGCAGTGGAAGCGGCTCGGCGAGCGGCTGCACCCGCACGACTACCCCGCCTACGCCCGCGCCGCCCAGGTCTTCGAGGTGGCCAGAGGCACGCGCAAGGCGAACGGCGTCACCGGCAGGATCGAGGCCGCCCTGGCCGCAGGCCGTACGGCGGAGGCGCTCACCCTGCTCGAACCCACGCCTGGCGCGTTGCTGCGCCGCGTCGACCACCTGCTGCGCACCGGCGGCCCCGCCGTGCTCGACGCCGCCGTCGCCGCGATCGCGAGCGCTTCGGGCCGTGTGCTGCTGTCGCTGCGCGAGCACCTGCACAACCGCCGCTCGCCCAGTGAGCGCGTGTTCACCAACAGGCGGGGCAAGGCCTGGACGACTCCCGACCTACGCCCGCCGCTCGACCCCGGTGTGCTCGGCCCGATGCTCGACGCCCTCGACGCCGAGATCGCCTCCCGGCTGCCTGTGCTCGGCGAGATCACCGTCGAGGAGGCCATGCTCGACGTCGCCCTGCCGCTGTCGGCCCGTCCCGCCGCGCCCGGTCTCGGCATGCTGCCGCGTGGCTCGCTCTCGGCCGTCGACGGCGAACTGCTGCGCTTCTTCGTGCACTGGCGCCAGGCCGCTCGGCGCACCGACTACGACCTGTCCGCGCTCATGCTGGACGCCGACTACGCCGATCCCCTACACATCTCGTGGACCGAGTACGCCAACGACTTCGCCGTCTACTCGGGCGACCTCACCGACGCGTCGCGGGGCGCTTCGGAGTTCATCGACATCCGGCTCGCCGCCTCCACCCGGCCGATCGTCATCGCCCAGGTCAACATCTACGCGGGCGAGCCCTTCGACGAGGCGGCCGAGGCGTTCTTCGGCTTCATGAGCAGGGACGCCGCCCAGCAGGGCCGTCCGTTCGAGCCGCGTACGGTCCGGATGAAGTCCGATCTGCGGGGCAGTGGGCGTATCGCGTTGCCGCTGGTGTTCCTGCGCGGGGAGGACGACTCGTGGCGGGCGAAGTGGCTGCATCTCTACCTGACCGGTCGTCCCCGGTACAACCAGGTCGAGGGGAACCGGCTCACGACGTCGCTGCTCGTACGGGCGATCGTGGGGCGGGAGTACCTGACGGTGAGATACCTGGCCGGGTTGCTGCGGAGCAGGGCTGCGGCCGGGGGGCCTGCGGTGCACATCGGGCTGTCCGGGGCTGGGGCTGGGGTGGACGGGGTTCGGACGTACACCCCTGCGACACTGCACGAGCTGATCCCCGGGTAGCCGACGGGTCCGCCGTGGTTCAGCTCTGGCTCGGCTTTGGCTCGACTCTGGTTCGGCTTTGGTTCGGCCGGTGAGGGGTGCGTGCGGGCTACGACCTTTCGGTCCACACGTGGCCTCACCGGCCGGTATGCCAGGAAAGCGGACGAGCTAGTCCAAAACCGGCGCTCCCGAAGGAGCACTCCGGTTCCCGCAGGTGTGAAGGAAGCCCGCCCATGGCCTCGCGCCGATCACGCTACCAGCCCCGGCCACGCGACGCCGTACACGATCAACGAGCGACCGCCACCTGCGGCGACCGAATCACATTGGCCGCCTGAGCCGGAGGAGCCACCAGCGCCAGCACGGCGACGATCCCGACGAGTGACACCAGAACGCGCATCAGATCTCCGATCGATCATCGTGGTCAATGGTCAGTGGTCATTGGATGGAACGACCCTTTGCAGCGTGAGCGCTACTCCTCCGAATGTCGATGTCCCCGGGCATACCACCGCACCCTCAGTCTGAGCAGACCTCAAGAATCCCGGCATTGGCCCGGTCGAGTTTCTCGTTGGCCGCCTTGACCTTGTCCTCCCCCGTCGCAGCGCCGAGCGTCGCCCGCAGTTCGGTGATCGCCGCCGCCTGCGCCTCGACGGCCGCACGAATGTCGCCATCGGCCTTGCTCGCACGCGTGGTCAGTTCCTTGGCCAGAGCCGCCGGAATGTCCTGCTTGAAGGCAAAGGTAGCCAGCCTGCCATCCGGATCACCCAACTGCTTCGCAACATTGCGCCCAGCCTCACAAGCAGCCGCCGCCTCAGCACTCACCCCACAACCAGCAGCCCCCAGCAACACCACCACAACCCCGACAACCGCCACCGCCCTACCTAAGATCATCGTCATACTGCGACCATAGGCCACCGTCCCCACCTTGACGAGAGCCTCTGACGCACCTGACTTGCACTCAAACGGACAAGAGGAAGTCGTCGATCCAGTTCGTCGAGGCGGCACTGCCCTCGAAGGAGACCACACTTCCAGGAGCAAGGTCCCTCAACCTCCCCAGCAGCAGCGCGAATGCGCCCAGACTGAGTGGATGCCACCCCTCACCCATCCGATAATCCAGATCGACCCGCCCTGGCGCGATGAACACACCGAGGTCCGGGAAGGACGCCCCCTCCCGGCCGATGCCGTTCAGAAGCACATGGAAACCGTCAGCTCGTCGACCGCGAACAGGTCTCCGACCTACTCCCACACCTTGACGTACGGCAGAAGCGGCACGAGCGGATCCGGGAGCAAGGCCACGAGTCGGCGAGCTTCAGCGAGAACGGCGTCGTCGAGGTCCTCATCGCTTTCGCCAAGTGCTTCCCGTAGGACGTAGCAGCCGTCGAGCTCGGCCAGCCGGGCGGTCAGCTCCCATTCATGATCAATGTGATTGTTGATCAACAGCGTCGCGTCCGACGGCGAGAGCCGACCGGACAGAACCTGCCCGGCGATCACGCGTACCGTGATCGCCTCGAGCTCGTCACTCCCGCGCGGGGGAAGAAACAGGTGCAGCTCATGCAGAGTCGCATCGAGCTGTTCACGAAGTTCGAAATAGCCCGGACTGCGCAGCCCCGCCAGGATGCGGAGCTCAGGGGTGTCCCACCCGGCCACCAACGCCTCACACGCACTCGCCACGACGTCGTCCGCCGCCCCCAACCCACTGACCCACAAGGTCGATGCCGCCCAGAGGTTCTCGACGGACTCTCGCATACTCACGCGCCTAGAGTGCCTCATCGCTTGTCGTGTTTGATACGGAATATCTGGATATAGACGACCAGGATCATGCTCTTGGTAGCACGACGGCGGCGGTGGTTGACTGAGCCATCAGCGGGTCACTGGAGGCTTACGCGAGCACGTGCTGGCCGATCTACGCTTTCCACTGGCGGGCTGAACGCAAGAGCGGGTTGTCGCCGGGCCGGAAATGACGGCGACGAACCAGGAGTGCCGACACACGAAGGCCGCGGAAAGCCTCGAAACCCGCGCAAACGTCACCGCACCGGCAGCCCGGTGACCGCTCGGCCGATGATCAACCGCTGGATCTCGGACGTGCCCTCGAAGATGGTGAAGATCTTGGCGTCTCGGTGGAAGCGTTCCACGGGGTGGTCTCGGGTGTAGCCGGCGCCGCCGAGGATTTGGATGGCCTGTTCGCTGACCCATACGGCTGTCTCGCCGGCTGTCAGTTTGCTCATGGAGCCTTCGGCCTGGTGGAACGGGCGGGCGGTGCGGGCCATCCAGGCGGCGCGCCAGGTGAGGAGGCGGGCGATGTCGACGCGGGTGGCCATGTCGGCCAGGCGGAAGGCTATGGCCTGGTTCTCGCCGATCTTGCGGCCGAACTGCTCGCGTTCGCCGGCGTAGTCCCTGGCGTACTCGAAGGAGGCCCTGGCGATGCCGACCGCCATGGCGGCCACGGTGGGGCGGGTGGTTTCGAACGTGCGCATGGCGGTCTGCTCGCCCGAACGTTCGCCGTTGCGTACGCGGGACAGGCGGGCGTCGAGTTTGTCCTGGCCGCCGAGCAGGCAGGAGCCGGATACGCGTACGTTGTCCAGGACGACCTCGGCCGTGTGGGAGGCGCGTATGCCGTGCTTCTTGAACTTCTGCCCCATGGACAGGCCGGGGGTGTTCGGCGGGATCACGAACGTGGCCTGACCTCGGGTGCCGAGGGCGGGGTCGACCGAGGCGACCACGATGTGGACGTCCGCTATGCCGCCGTTGGTGACCCAGGTCTTGACGCCGTTGATGATCCAGTCGCCGCCGGGGGTGAGTTCTGCCCTGGTACGGATGGATCCGATGTCGGAGCCGGCATCGGGCTCGGAGGCACAGAAGGCGCCGAGCTTGACATCGTTCTCGGTGCCGAACATCCGGGGCAGCCACTCCCCCATCTGCTCGGCCGTACCGCCAGCCGACAGTGCCGCCGCGGCCAGGCCGGTGCCGACGATCGACAGACCGATGCCCGCATCGCCCCAGAACAGCTCCTCGAACGTCACCGGCAGGGCGAGTCCGCTCTCCTCGAACCATTGGGTGGCGAAGAAGTCGAGCGAGTACAGGCCGATCTTGGCGGCTTCCTGGATGATCGGCCAGGGGGTTTCCTCGCGTTCGTCCCACTCCGCACCGGCCGGGCGGATCACATCTCGTGCGAACTCGTGCACCCAGCCGCGTAGTTCGCGTACGTCGTCGCTCGGGTCGAGGTTGAAACCGGTCATGGGACTCGCTCGCTCACTTGGGTGCGTATGCGTTGAGGCGTTACCGATGGTAACACCGGGAAACTACTCGCGAGTAGTCGGGGGGAGCGGGCCAAGGATCCGGCAACGTGGAGTAATCTCTCAGTCACTTGAGGTGGCGTACGGCGGGGTGGAGGGGTGGGGGATGGTGATCGGTCGGTGGTTCGCGGGGCTGGTCGCCGCCCTGCTGGTCGCGGCTGGGTATCTGGCGGTCGAGGAGTGGCGCGAGCAGGCGGGCGCGGTGTCGTTCACGGCCTGGTTCGATCGGGCTGTGGGGATTTATCCGGGCTCCGACGTGCGGGTTCTCGGGGTCAAGGTGGGGCGGGTGCGGGTCGTCGAGCCGGTCGGCAGGCGGGTACGCGTCGAGGTGGAGGTCGAGGCCGGGCGGAAGATCGCGGCTTCGGCGCAGGCGGTGATCGTCGCGAGGTCGGTGGTGGCCGACCGGTTCGTCCAGCTCACGCCCGCGTACGTGTCCGGGGCGACGCTGCGTGACGGGGCCACGCTGGCGGCCGGGCGTTCGCCTGTCGAGATCGACGAGGCGCTCAGCGGGTTCCATTCGCTGACGACGGCGCTGGGGCCCGAGGGGGCCAATCGCGACGGGGCTCTGTCGCAGTTGCTCCGGGTGTCGGCTGACACCTTCGCCGGCCAGGGCGAAAGCGTCGGCTCGACGATCAAGGACCTGTCCGACGCGGCCTCCGTACTGGCCGACGACCGTGACGACTTCACCGCCACCGTGCGCAATCTGGCCGACATCACTGCGGCGATGGCGCGAGACGATCGGCGGATTCGGCGGTTCATGCGGGATCTGGCGGGGGTGGCCGGGCAGTTGGACGGGGAGCGTACGGAGTTGCGGGCCACTCTGCGTGGGTTGAGCCGGGCGTTGACGCAGGTGGCGGGGTTCGTGGAGGACAACAGAGGGCAGCTCGGCGGTGGGGTAGAGGAGGTGTCGCGGCTGAGCCGGCTGCTGGTCGAGCATCGGCGGTCGATCGAGACGTTCCTCGACGTCGGCGCACTCGGGGTGAACAACGCGGCCAACGCCTATGACGCGCGGAGTGGGGCGTTCCGGGTGCGGCTCGATCTTGACGGGCAGACGGACGACGTGGGGCGCTGGCTGTGCTCGCTGGCGTACTCGATGGGGGCTCCGCCTTCCCGGTGCGAGGCGTTGTTGCGGCCGTTGCGGGAGGTGGGGCAGGCGCTGGGGCGCGGGGTGGCGCTGGACGCGTCGTCGCTGTTGCCGCCTGGGGGTGGGAGATCGGCGGGAGTGGGGGTGGGGGTGGGACGGGGGGATCCGACGTTGGGTGGGCTGGTGGAGGGGCCGAGGTGACCGCGGGGTCGCCTGCACCCTTCAAGGCGCGCGCATGAAGGGGGGCAGGTGCGGGGGTGGCGCTAGATGGTGACGAAGCCTGTTGCCAGGCCGACGACGCCCACGACCCCGCCGATGGCGACCACCGCGAACAGGGCGAGTTCGGCGGGTGCGAACACGCGTCTGGCGTGTTCGCGGCGGGTCAGGACGAACAGGACGGTGCCGAGGCCGTAGACGATGCAGGACAGGAGGAGGAACTCCAGGCCGGCGGCGACGATGAGGAACAGGGTGTACAGGACGGCCAGGGCGGCGACCAGGAGGTCCTTGGGGCGGCCCCGGGCGATGCGCAGGGCGTAGCCGGCGGCCAGGAGGTAGGGGATAAGGGACAGGGCGCTGGTGAGTTTGAGGGTGAAGGAGAAGGCGTCCTCGGAGAAGAGGGTGACGACGAGGACCAGGCTGATGAGGACGGTGGTCATCAGCAGGGCGTTGAGGGGGGCGCCGTGTCGGTTCTCCTTGCGGAGGAAAGCGGGCATGTCGTCGTCCTTGGCGGCGACGAACAGGACTTCGGCCGCCATCAGGGTCCAGGCCAGGTACGCGCCGAGCACCGAGACGATGAGGCCGACGCTGATCAGCACGGCGCCCCACGGGCCGACCACGGCCTCGAGGACGCCCGCCATCGACGGCTGGCGCAGGGACTCCAGCTCGGCCTTGGGCATGGCCGCGTACGACAGCAGGGTGACCGAGGCGAACAGGGCCAGCACGCTGACGAAGCCCAGCACGGTGGCCTTGCCGACGTCCTCGCGCCGCCGGGCGTACCTGGAGTAGACGCTCGCGCCCTCCACGCCGAGGAACACGAACACGGTGACCAGCATCGTCGCGCGGATCTGGTCGAAGAGGGGGCCGTCGCCCTGGAGGTTCAGGGTGAAGGTTCCGGCTTTGAAGGTGACCGCGAGGATGACGACGAACATCAGGATCGGTATGAGTTTGGCCACCGTGACGATCCTGTTGATCGCGGCGGCCTCCTTGACGCCTCGCGTGATCATGTAATGGAAGGCCCAGACGCCGACGATCGACACGACGACGGCCAGGATCGTGTCGCCCTCGCCGAAGCCGGGCACGACGGCGCCCAGGGTGGATTTGATCAACACCCAGTACGACACGTTGCCCACGCAGGCGCTGGCCCAGTACCCGAAGGCGGAGTAGAAACCGGGGAACTCGCCGAAACCGGCCTTGGCGTAGGCGTAGACACCGGCGTTCAGGTCGGGTTTGCGTACGGCCAGCGTCTGGAACACGAACGCCAGCATCAGCATGCCGAACCCGGCGATCGCCCAGGCGGCCACGGCGCCGAGCACGCCCGTGGCCTGGGCGAAGTTGCGCGGCAGCGAGAACACCCCGGCGCCGACCATCGACCCGACGACCATGGCGGTCATCGTGGGCAGCGACAGTTTGTTCGTGACCGGCTTGGAATCGACGCTCATACCCTGCCCATCTCCCGATCGCGAAGGCGGTCGCCCACCGGGCGGACGAACACGGTATTTCCGCTGATCACTCGCCTAACGGGGGACAGGGAGATGCTTTTCGATCATGTGCCCTTTTCATCGGGAAAGGGCGCTGACGATCTACCCGTTCTTCGCGAACGGCTCACGCCGGTGCACGCTGACCGCGTAGCCGCCGGAACCCGGGTACGGCTCGGCGCTCCAGGTGGCGTACCTGTCGACCAGCGTGAGGCCGGCCTCGGCGCACCATCCGTCGTAGTCGTCCGTCGTCACACTCGGCGGCACCGGCAGATGGGCGGCGTCCAGGCCGAACCCGGCCACGAGCAGGCCGCCGGGCCTGAGCGCCCGCGCCAGATGCAGTACGGTCTGCGGCTCGGTGCCCTCGGCCAGCAGCGGGATGACATTGCCCGCGGCCACGACGAGATCGAACGGCCGCTCGCCGAGCACGTCCGGGGTGAGGGCGGCCAGGTCGGCTGAGATCCAGGTCAGGGCGGGGGCGTTGGCGCGGGCGACGGCGAGCATCGAGGGGTCCAGGTCGACGCCCACACACTCGTAGCCGTGCTCGGCCAGCCAGATCGCCACCCTGCCGGTGCCGCACCCGGCGTCGAGCACCCGCGCGCCCGGCTCGGCGTACGAGGCGACCAGCCGGGCCTCGCCGTCCATATCCTGGCCGGAGGCGGCGAGTTCGGCGAAACGGGCCGCATAGCCGGAGCCCGCGTCGCCGCCGGTGAGGTCGTTCCATCGGCTGGTCATGGGTGGGAGTCGCCTTCGGTCGTCGCGGGTGGGGTGGGTGGGTGGGGTGGGTGCCGGGGCTCGGTCCAGGGGCGTGGTCACGCCTGGACCAACAGACCCGGTGCACGTGGCAGCCGGGCCTCAGCCTGGGGTCGTGGTCACGCCTGGACCAAAAGCCCGGCTCACGTGGTGCTAGGGCGTTGGTCCGGGATTGTGGTCATCGGTGGGCGTTCGGCGATCGACATGTCCCTGTCGACCGTCTGGTGGCCGGAGGGCGTGCGGCGGAACTGGGCGAGCCGTACCGAGGGCTCGTGGAGGGGGAGCATCTTGCCCTGGCGTTCCAGGCGGGACCAGGCGGCGAGCATGATCTGGCCTGCCATCGCACCGAGCGCCTCGGTCGACTGGTGGGAGTGGATGCGGCGGCCGAGGTCCACCTGGGCCAGGGCGTCGAGGCCGACCAGGTCGAGGAGGTCGACCAGGAGGCCGAGTTCCACGCCGTAGCCGGTGACGAAGGGGATCTGCTCCAGGGCCGATCGGCGACCGGCGTACTCGCCCGCGAGGGGCTGGACGAATCCGGCCAGTTCCGGCCAGTGCAGGTTGATGAGGGGGCGGGCGACCAGCTCGGTGACCCGGCCGCCGCCGGTCGGCGCGTCGCCGAGGGGGCGGTCGTAGCAGCCCTTGACGTAGGCGACGGCGGGATCGGTCAGCAGCGGGCCGAGCAGTCCCGTGACGAACGTCGAGCGGAACCTCCGGATATCGGCGTCCACGAACACCAGCAGATCGCCGGACGTCACCCGCAACGACTTCCACAGCGCCTCGCCCTTGCCGTCGAGAGGCTTGAGGTCGGGCAGGATCTCGTCCTGGGCGAACACACGCGCGCCCGCGGCCGAGGCGACGGCGGCGGTGTCGTCGGTCGAGCGCGAGTCGATGACGACCACCTCGTCGACCAGGTCCGCGAGCTCGCCGCGCAGGGTGGTGACGATATCGCCGACGGTTTCGCGTTCGTCCCTGGCCGGAAGCACGACCGAGATCGTCGTGTCGCCCTTGAGCGCGAGGAGGTCGCCGAGCGGCCAGTCGCCCGCCGACGATGTGCGGGTGCGCGTCCACGCCTCCACCTCAGGCAGCACGCCACTCTCCCCCGCCGTGTCCGGTTGTGCTCGCGGCACCAAGCTTAGGGTGTCGCTCCCGGCGATCGGCTGGCCGCCCGCTCAGGTGGAGGCGGCGTGGCGTTCGAGGAAGGTGTACACGTCGGCGTCGTCGACACCGGGGAAGGAGCCGGGCGGCAGGGCGGCCAGGACGTGGGAGTTCGCACGCGCCGACGGCCAGGCGTACCCCTCCCAGCGCTGGGCGAGCTCGGCCGGAGGGCGGCGGCAGCAGTCGCCGGTGGGGCAGTTGGACTTGGTACGGTTTGTCGTCTCGCGCCCTCGGAACCAGCGCGAGTCCTTGAACGGCACGCCGAGGGTGATGGCGAAGTCGCGTTCGCGTGAGGGGTCGACGTGGGCCACGCAGAAGTACGTGCCGGTCGGCGAGTCGGAGTACTGGTAGAAGACCGAGAAGCGGTCAGGCGAGGTGAACACCTGACGCCCCGACCAGTGCAGGCACATGCGCTGCCCCTCGATCGCGCCCTGCTCGTCGGCCGGGAAGACGATGCCGTCGTTCTCGTAGGCCTTGTAGATGGTGCCGCCCGCGTCGTTGCGGACGAAGTGGCAGGCCAGGTCGAGGTGGTGGGTGGCCAGGTTCGTGAACCGGTGGGCCGCCATCTCGTACGACACCGCGAACACGTCGCGCAGGTCCTCCACCGACAGCGCCCGGTCCTGCTTGGCCTCACGAAGGTACGGCACGGCCGTGGCTTCCGGGACGAGTACGGCGGCGGCGAAGTAGTTGGCCTCGGTGCGCAGGCGCAGGAAGTCGGCGAAGTCGCGAGGCTTGTCGTGGCCGAGTGCGAGATGGCCGAGCGTCTGGAGCAGGATGGTACGCGGGCTGTGCATACCGAGCTGCTCGTGCTTGACGTAGATGCGGCGGTTGCGCATGTCGGTGATGGAGCGTACCGATCTCGGGAGGTCCTGGACGGTGTGCACGGTGTAGCCGAAGTGCGTCACCAGGGCCTGGACGGTGCTCTGCGACAGGGCGCCCGTACGGTAGCCCACTGCGGCCAGCGCCTGGGCCGCAGCGCGTTCGATCTCAGGGAAGTAGTTGCCGAGCTCCCGTTGCCTGCGGCGCAGCTCGGCGTTGGCCGCCCTGGCCTCCTCCGGCGTCGCCGTACCTCTGGCCTGGCGGGCGCGTAGCTCGCCGTACAGGCCGAGCAGGTGCTCCAGCACGTCGTTGGGCACACGGGCCGAGACCTTGAGCTTGGGCAGGCCGAGCGCGGTGTAGATGGGGTCGCGCTGCGCCTCTTCGAGGGCGATCTCCAGTTGGGCCCTGCGGTTGGGCGGCTGGCGGCGCAGCAGCTCCTCGACCGGGACGTTCAGCGCCGCGGCCAGCGACTTGAGCAGGGACAACTTCGGCTCGCGCTTGCCGTTCTCCAGGAGCGACAGCTGGCTCGGCGCACGACTCACCCGCTCGCCGAGATCGGCCAGTGTGTAGCCGCGCTGTTTGCGCAGATGCCGCAGCCGCTGCCCGAACGCGATGAGATCAAGCTCCTGCGTCAAAGACAGCGGTTCTTCACCCAGCAATGCAGCCATGGATGAATCCTAGGCGCAAAAAGGGCACTTCTTCTAGTGCGAGGGGCGTGGGGTGTAGGGGTGGGCGACTCTCGACTGCGCTTGGCCGAGCGGACAGACGCCGGAGACGGACAATCACGGGGCTGGGCGCGAGACGAGGGAAGGCAGGGCGGGGGAAGGCAGGGCGGGGGAAGGCAGGGCGGGGGAAGGCAGGGCGGGGGAAGGCAGGGCGGGGGAAGGCAGGGCGGGGGAAGGCGGCAATGTGGAGGGCGTGACGCAAAGCCTGGGCGGGACGGGGCCGGGTTGCGGGGCAGCGCTGGAGTGCTGGGCGGTAGGCGATCTAGGCAGTGAGTAGGGAGCGGGTGGGCGAGGAACTAGCGGGGAGCGGGGATTGGGGCGGGAGCGAGTGGTGGGTGGGAGTGGTGGGTGGGAGTGGTGGGTGGGAGTGGTGGGTGGGAGTGGTGGGTGGGAGTGGTGGGTGGGAGTGGTGGGTGGGAGTGGTGGGTGGGAGTGGTGGGTGGGAGTGGGTTGGGTGGCTCAGGGATGTTGGGGTTCTATGCGGTCGCCTCCCAAATGCCTACAGATGGGATTCCAACCCCTAACTCCCCAGACAGGTACCAACCACCGCAGACCGGTTAACACTCCCCCAAGGACGACCACCACCCAGCCCTCACTGTGAGCCGGGTCACTCTGATTGGTCTAGTCCAACAGTAAAACTCTCGATTTCTTCACCACCGAATACTCATGAGTATTTCCTAAAACAGAAGAATCGAGACTCTTCCCCACTCCTTTCGCCTTGTTGACCCCGGACCAGCGGGCACAGACTCGAACACAAGCACCCAGGGGACGCCAAAGGAGTGAAACCATGAATGATCGCCTCAAGGGAGCTGCCGAGCAGCTGCAGCGCGAGTGGGACAGCAACCCCCGCTGGAAGAACGTCGAGCGCACCTACACCGCCGAGGACGTGGTGAGGCTGCGGGGCAGTGTGCAGGAGGAGTATACGCTGGCCAGGCTCGGCGCCGAGCGGCTGTGGGAGCTGCTCAGCACGGAGGACTACGTGCACTCGCTGGGCGCGCTCACCGGCAACCAGGCGGTCCAGCAGGTGAAGGCGGGGCTCAAGGCGATCTACCTGTCCGGCTGGCAGGTCGCGGCCGATGCCAACCTCGGGGCGCAGACGTACCCGGACCAGTCGTTGTACCCGGCGAACTCGGTCCCCGCAGTCGTGCGGAGGATCAACAACGCGCTGCTGCGGGCCGACCAGATCACCTGGTCGGAGGGTACGCCGGACGCGCCGCACTGGCTGGCGCCGATCGTGGCCGACGCGGAGGCGGGGTTCGGCGGTGTGCTGAACGCCTTCGAGCTGATGAAGGGCATGATCGCGGCCGGCGCGGCGGGTGTGCACTGGGAGGACCAGCTCGCCTCCGAGAAGAAGTGCGGCCACCTGGGCGGCAAGGTGCTCATCCCGACCGGGCAGCACATCAAGACGCTCAACGCCGCCCGCCTGGCCGCCGACGTCAGCGACGTCCCCTCACTGATCATCGCGCGGACCGACGCCCAGGCCGCGACGCTCCTGACCAGCGACGTGGACCCCCGCGACCAGCGTTTCACCACCGGCGACCGTACGGCCGAAGGCTTCTACCGGGTGCGCAACGGGGTCGAGTCGTGCATCGCGCGCGGACTCGCCTACGCGCCGCACTCCGACCTGCTGTGGATGGAGACCTCCACGCCCGACCTGGATGTGGCCCGCGAGTTCGCCGAGGCGGTCAAGGCGGAGTACCCGGACCAGATGCTGGCCTACAACTGCTCGCCCTCCTTCAACTGGAAGAAGCACCTCGACGACTCCACGATCGCCAAGTTCCAGCGTGAGCTCGGGCACATGGGGTACAAGTTCCAGTTCATCACACTGGCCGGGTTCCACTCGCTGAACTACTCGATGTTCAACCTGGCCCAGGGGTACGCCGAGGACGGCATGACCGCGTACGTGGAGCTGCAGGAGGCCGAGTTCGCCGCCGAGTCGCGCGGCTACACCGCGACCCGTCACCAGCGTGAGGTCGGCACCGGTTACTTCGACCTGGTGAGCACCGCCATCGCCCCCGACTCCTCCACCACGGCCCTGAAGGGCTCGACCGAAGAGGAGCAGTTCGAGCACTGATCCTCTTTCCGGCGAGGATCCTCCTATCCTTGACGTGGAGGCATCCTTAGCAGGAGGCTCCGACTCCGAGCTGGGCTCACCGCTCGGACGAGGAGGACTCGCCCGGACTTCTCCAGGGCATGGGACGGTTCCCCGGTGCGAGTCCTCCTCCCTTGATCCCCTCGTGCCAGGCCACCTCGGGCGCCTGGCACGAGGGGATCTTTTGCGTGGGGCTGGCTGGCGTGCGTGTCGGGGCCGGCCGAGGTCCACGCCTGGGTGAGCGAAACGTACGTGCCGGGGCGAGCGAGGCGTCCAGGCGTGGGCGCGCGAAACGCATGTCAGAGCGGACGAAGCGCGCGGGCGCGCGGGTGCTGGGGCGGTACGCGGGCGAACGTGCGTGCCGGGGTGAGCAGGCGCGCGGGCGGACGCCCACGCCAGGGCGAGCGAGCAGGCGCGCACATATCGGGGCAAGCCAACGTCCATGCCCGGCCGGATGAACGCGCATACAGAGCGGACGAACGCTAAGTCCGTGAAAAATACGAAAATTCCACCCGTGTCCCGGTAGATAACATCGTATTCGGCACATATAGCCCTGCTCGATGGATACAGCCTCGCCAGACGGATACAGTCCTGCCAAACAGATACCGTCTATGCCCGACAAATACCGACGCCTTCGACAGACAACAGCCAACGCCCCGCAGCAAGCCCGGCCCGACAGACGCCACCGCCGCCACACCCGACAGCCACCACCACTCGACAGCCACCACCACCCGAGCGGCACCATCACCCGACCGGCCCCACCACCCGCCGACCACAGCCAACCCCACCCTCACCCTCACCACCCTCACCTCACCACCCCCCATCCTCACCCCCACATCCACCGCAAATCACCCCACACCCCCCACCCCACCACCCCAGTACGCAACGTATGTCCGAAATCAAATTGGTCACCAGCTTCGGCCCCTCCTTTACCGTCAGACCTCCGCTAATTCCGCTGAGCTTTCTTGCCTCTTGACGGACGGTTTGTCACGTAGTCACATTGCGATCGGTCCTAAATATCCCATTGGGACCACACATCCTTTGTGTCGCCAAGAGCAGAAGGAGTGTCGTGTGAAACGCAATGCTGCGTTTGCGCTCGTCACGACGGTCGCGGGATTACTCGTGGCCCTGTCCACGATCCCGGCCGGTGCCGCCGCCCCCCAGGCCGCAGCCACCTCCGACCCGAAGCAGGCCGCACAGGCGGCCGACCGCCTCGTCGCCGCGGAGCCACAGCTCCTGCGGGCCTCGTCGCGGGACTCGTTCCAACGTCGTGGAGTCGTCGAAGGCCAGGGTGGCCTGAACTACGTCTCCTACACCCGCACCCATGCGGGACTGCCCGTGTACGGGGGCGACTTCGTCGTCGTCACCAACCGCACCGGCGGCGTCCTCAGCACCTCCATCGCCCAGGACCGGACGCTGAGCGTCGCCACCACGCCCAAGCTCACCCCGGCAGCCGCCACCGAGATCGCCCGCGCGCAACTCAGCGAGGTCACCACTTCCTCTACCCCGCAACTCTCGGTCATGGCCCAGGGCACGGGCCGCCTCGCCTACGAGGTCGTCGCCGAGGGAACGCGCAACGGCATCGAGAGCAAGCTGCACGTGTTCGTCGACGCGCTGACCGGCGAGATCGCCGAGCAGTCCGACGAGGTCAAGGCCGGAACCGGCAACGGGTACTACAACGGCAATCCGGTCACGATCGGCACCACGCTCAGCGGTTCGACGTACTCCATGACCGACCCGGCCAGGAGCGGCCTGCGCTGCGGCGGGCAGAACGGCTCGGCCTACACCGGCCCGGACGACAACTGGGGCAACGGCTCGGGCACCGACCTGGAGACCGCCTGCGTCGACGCGATGTTCGCCGGAGCCAAGGAATGGGACATGTTGTCGTCGTGGCTCGGCCGCAACGGCATCAACGGCACCGGCGGCGGCTTCCCCGCCAGGGTCGGCCTCGCCCAGGTCAACGCGTACTGGAACGGCAGCTACACCAACTTCGGCCACTCCCAGGACAACCAGCGCCAGGCCACGCCGATCGACGTGGTCGCCCACGAGTACGGCCACGCCATCTTCCAGACCACGCCGGGCGGCTCGACCGGCAACAACGAGAAGGGCATCCTGAACGAGTCGACGGGCGACATCTTCGGCGCGCTCACCGAGTTCTACGCCAATCTGCCCGCCGCGCTCGACCCGCCCGACTACAGCGTCGGCGAAGAGGTCAACCTGGTGGGCAGCGGCCCGATCCGCTACATGCACAACCCGTCGCTGATCTCGGGCAACCCCAACTGCTACTCGGCCTCGGTGCCCGGCATGGAGGTGCACGCCGGAGCCGGTGTGCAGAACCACTGGTTCTACCTGCTGGCCGAGGGCACCAACCCGACCAACGGCCAGCCGGCGAGCACCACGTGCAACGGCACGACGCTGACCGGCATCGGCATCCAGAAGGCCGGCCAGATCTTCATGGGCGCGCTGAACCGCAAGACCACGGCCTGGACGCACGCCCTGGTCCGCAAGGCCTCGCTGGAGGCGGCGATCCAGCTGTTCCCCGGCTCCTGCGCCGAGTTCAACGCCGTCAAGGCCGCCTGGCTCGGCGTGAGCGTGCCCGCCGCATCGGGCGAGCCCACGACGTGCGGCAGCGGACCGGACTTCCAGCTGACGCTGAACCCGACGTCGGCCACCGTGCAGCCGGGCCAGAGCGTGAGCGTCGCGGTGAACACCCAGACCACGTCGGGTGCCGCCCAGACCGTCACGTTCAGTGCGGCGAACCTGCCTTCCGGCACCACTCACACCTTCACCCCGCCGTCGGTGACGTCCGGGGCCTCCTCCACCCTGGCCATCAACGTGCCGGCGACCGCCACACCCGGCACGTACAACGTGATCGTGACCGGTGACGGCACGAGTGTGGACCGGACCGCGCCGTTCACGCTCGTGGTCGGCACCACCACGAACACGGTCTTCGAGGACACCTTCGAGACCAACCTCGGCTGGGGCGTCAACGCCTCGGGCACCGACACCGCCACCTCCGGCGTGTGGGAGCGCGGCGACCCGGCCGCGACCTCGTACTCGGGTACGGCGCTGCAGCAGGGCACCACGGTCAGCGGGAGCAACGACCTGGTGACCGGGCGCCTGGCGGGCAGCGCGGCAGGTGACTACGACGTCGACGGCGGCCTGACCAGTGTCAGATCGCCGGAGATCGTCCTGCCGAGCGGCACGCTGACGCTGACGTTCTCGTGGTACCTGGCGCATCTCAACAATGCCAGCAGCGCCGACTACCTGCGGGTGAAGGTGGTCAGCGGTTCCACGAACACGGTGGTCTTCCAGCAGGCGGGCGCGGCATCCAACCGTGCGGGCGCCTGGGCGACGGCGACCGTGAACCTGTCGTCGTACGCCGGTCAGACGGTGCGGCTGCTGGTGGAGGCGGCCGACGCCTCGACGGCCAGCCTGCTCGAAGCGGGCGTCGACAATGTGAAGATCACGAAGTCCTGACCCGTTCCGTCCGCGGCCCCGGCGCCTTCCCCGTGCGCCGGGGCCGCATCGTGCTCCGCCATTCTCATCAGATCGGCAATTCATCGGTCAACTTCGGTTATCGCGATAAACAATTTCATCGGAAAACAATCGCCCGCGGGGCCGCAGTACCCTCTCATCGTGCATTGTCCGCCGAGCGAGCGGCAGGCGAGCTCGAAGCCCGGGCCGGCCAGCCTGCCGCCCCGTGCAACAGTTCGCCCTCCTCATCCGTCTGGGCTGTGACGGATGAAGGAAAGGCATGGCATGGAAGACGATTCGCGCTTCGCGGAGTTCGTCGCCGAACGGGCCGACGCGCTGCTGCGTTACGGCTACGTGCTCAGCGGCAACCCGCACGACGCGGCCGATCTGACCCAGGAGGCGCTGATCCGGCTGCGCGGCGCCTGGGCCCGGGTACGGCGCAAGCACGACCCCGAGAGCTACACCCGTACCATCATGGCCAGACTGCACATCGGCGTGTGGCGACGACGCAGGCGCGAGCAGCTGGCCTGGGACCTGCCGGACGAAGGCCGGTTCGACGCCCTGCCCTCCGACCGCGAGGAGGGCCTCTGGCAGGCGCTCGCCGTCCTCCCCCGCAGGCAGCGCGCCGTTCTCGTGCTGCGCTACTACGAGCAGCTCACCGATGCCGAGATCGCCGAGGTGCTCGGCGTCTCCCGGGGCACCGTACGCAGCCAGGCCTCGCGCGCCCTGGACAAGATGCGCCATGCGATCCCCCACCCGACGGCCCCCCACCCGACGGCCCCCCACCCGACGGCCCCTCACCCCGCGGCTACGAAGGGAAGTGCCCGATGAACGACTTCGAAGGCAGCATCCGCGACACGCTGACCAGCGCCGCCGAACGTGCGCCGCACGCGCCGGGGCGGCTGGCCGTACAGGTGGAGAGCGGCTACCGCAGGCGCAGGACGCGCAGGGCGCTCCTCGCGGCCGCCGCGTCGACCGTCGCGGTCGTGGCCCTGGCGGGCGGCGTGGTGGCGCTGACCGGCGGCGACCCCCTGGGCGGCAAGGCGGTCCGGGACACGGTGGCCAACCCGGCCGCCACGCAGGAGGCCGCCGTGGCCGAGCCGGGGCCCGAGGGGGACTACCAGCCGCTCGCCTCGGCGCCGCCCATCGCCGAGGTGTGGCCGCAGGCCCTGCACAAGGTGCCCACCGTCCTGGACACCGGGCAGCGGGTCAGGCCGTGGCTCTTCCTCGACGACGACACCGTGCTCCTGGAGGCCTGGGAGAGCTTCGAGAAGGCGGGCGCCATCTACGCCTACGACCTCACGACGGCGAGCGCACGCAAGATCGCCGACACCACCACGCCGAAGGGCGTCTACTCCTCGGGCTGGACCAGCGGCGGCGGCCACATCGCCTGGCAGACGATCAGGGAGCAGGGCGGCGACAGGGAGACCAGGTTCTGGAGCGTCCCGGTGTCGGGCGGCACACCACGCGAGATCAGCACCGGCGGGCGCATCGTCGGCGGAGGCGGGGACAACCTGGCCGTCGTCGGCGACCGGTTCGCCTACAGCGCCCCGGGCGGCGGCGTGTTCACCGTTCCCCTCGGGGGCGGAACGGCGCAGGCCGTGCCCGGCACCGAGGGGTTCACGCTCGTGCGCTGGCCCTACGCGGTCAGGGCCGCGCAGAAGGGCGACGCGCGGGAGGAGCTGCTCGACGTCGACACCGGCCAGGTCAGCAAGGCCGTCGTCAGACCCGGCGAGCGGCTCGTCTACTGCGACGTGACGCACTGCACCGGACGCACCCCGAACAAGCAGGAGGGCTTCTACCGCCTGCGCGACGGATCAGGCGAAAGGCTGCTCGATCTCGGGTACGGCGTGGGCGAGATGGCAGGCGACAGGTTCGGCTCCCAGCCGCTCATGGGCAGCCGGGGCAGGTCCACGGGCGTGGCGCTGGTCGACCTGGCCACCGGCAGGACGGCCGACCCGGGAGTACGGCCGGGCAAGGACGGCGGCTACTCGGCGCCCGCACTGGGGATGACCGACGGGCGGCTGGTCAGCTACACCATCGGCACCTCCTACCTGGTCGTGGACCTGTCCAAGATCAAGTAGCGCTCAGGAGGCGCCTGCGGGCGGCGGCGTCGAGGCGGGCGGCTCCGACGTGGGCGTGACCGAGCCGGAGGGGTCCGGCGACTCGCCCGGCCCTTCCTGCGGGATGGTGCTGATACTCGTCGTGGGATGCGGGCACCCCATCGGCTCGGCGCACCCGCCGCCCTCCTCCCCCTGGCCCGGCACGGTCGGCCGCCCGCCCTTCGGGCCGTCCTCGCCGTCGGCGCTGCGCAGGCGCGACGGCGCGAGCGTGCGGGTGCGCGTGACGACGACCGTGGGGGTGGGCAGGCCGATCGGGACCGTTCCCGTCGGGTGCGCCGGAGTGCCGTGCACCGCCCTGACGGTGGAGCTCGCACTGCCGTGCGGGAGCACGATCGGCGCTCCGGCCGGCGGTTCGGACGCGCCGCCGATGCCGATGCCGCTGCCCGCCGCCGCGACGGTGAGCGCGGCGATCGACACGGTGGCCAGCGCGGCGAAGCCGGCATGCGACAGATGCGCGCCCGTGCGCGCCCTGCGCTGCCGCGGCCTCGCCTCCTGCTGCCCCCCGCCCGCCGCCTTGTCCGGCCCGGCCACCGGCGCGCCACGCCCACCCGCCCCCGCCGGGTACGGCACGGCGCTCCAGATCTCCCCCATCACGTGCTCGACGGCCGCCCTGAGGTTCCACGGATCGCCGACCCCACCGGCGGCCAGCAACGCCCGCAGCAGGTCACGCGCCTCGGGCCGCTCGGCCGGGTCCTTGCGCAACGCGGCCTCGACGGCCGGACGCAACAACGCGGGCACGCCCGCCGTACGGGGAGGCTCGACGAGGATGCGGCGGGTCAGCACGTCGGCCTCGCCCGAACCGAACGGGTGATGGCCGGTGGCCGCGAAGGCCACCAGACAGCCCCACGAGAACACGTCGGAGGCCGGGAGCGCGGGCGCGCCCGTCAGGCGTTCGGGGGCGACCCAGCCGGGACTGCCCATGACCTGCCCGGCCTCGGTGTGCTGGGCCGCGGTGTCGACGTCACGCGAGATACCGAAGTCGATCACACGAGGGCCGTGCGGCGACAGCAGGACGTTGCCCGGTTTGAGGTCGCGGTGCACCAGCCCGGCCTCGTGCACGGCCACCAGCGCGGCGGCCACGCCGAGCGCCACCCCGTAGGCCAGGTCGGGCGTCAGCGCGCCCGCCCCGACGACCACCTGCGACAGCGCCGGGCCCGGAATGTACTCGGTGACCAGGTAGGGCCGGTCCCGATCGACGCCGTCCTCGATGACGGCCGCCGTGCAGAAGGGCACCAGACGCCGCGAGAAGGCGACCTCCTCGGCGAACCTGGCCCGCAGCGTCGCGTCGTTGAGATGGACGGCATGCGGCGTCTTGAGTGCGACCAGACCGCCGGAGGATCCGCCCTTGGGGTCCTCGGCCAGGTACACCACGCCCATGCCGCCCGTGCCGAGCCTGCCCAGCAGCAGATGGCGGCCGATGATGACCGGATCGCCCACCGTCAGAGCTCGCACGCCAGGGGGCATGCCGTTCGAAGAACCACCACGAGTCATCGAAAGTCATGCCTCTCACGTCCGGGACACGGCACAGCACACTGTGGCCCCAACGCGGACGCGTTTTCGCATGACTTTCACAGGGGGTATGGGAGGTTAGGTCTCTACTACCTTCTGGCCAGATATCACTGTGACGAGATGGCCGCGAGTGACGCCTGACCAGTGCCGGAGCCTCCCGGGCGATCAGCCGATCGCGGCGCTCTCCTCGTCCTCGACCTGACGGTTCCACTCCTGCTTGACCGCGCGCCAGGCCTCGTCGTCGACGCCGGTGCGCCAGTAGCCGGAGATCGACAACCTCGGCATCGGGACACCGCGCTCCACCCGCAGCAGGCGGCGCAGGCGCTTGACGAAGGCCGCCTCGCCGTGCACGAACGCATGCACGTCGCCCGGCGGGAACTCCAGGCCCTCGACGGCGGCCACGAGCGCGTCGCCGACCGGCGCCGCGCCCCGGTGCACCCACACGACGCGGGCGTCGGCGACGGTCTCGAACTTCTGCTCGTCGGCGGGCCCGTCGACCTCGACGAACACGTGGGCGACCGCGTCGGCGGGCAGCGCCTCGACGGCCGCGGCGATCGCCGGCAGCGCGCTCTCGTCGCCGACCAGCAGGTGCCAGTCCGCGTCGGCGTCGGGCGCGTAGCCGCCGCCGGGCCCCGCGAACAGCATGACGTCGCCCGGCTCGGCCTTGGCCGCCCACGGACCGGCCAGGCCCTTGTCGCCGTGGTGCACGAAGTCCACGGTCAGCTCCAGCGCCTCCGGGTCCCAGGCCCTGATCGTGTACGTGCGCAGCCTCGGCCACTGCTCACGGGGGAAGGACGCCCTGATGGCGGCCATGTCGAACGGCTCGGGATAGGCCACGTCGTCATAGGGGAAGACCAGCTTGAGGTAGTGGTCGGTCAGCCCCTCGGTGCGCAACCCGCTCAGGCCGTCACCGGCGAAGACGATACGGATCATGTGCGGAGTGAGCTGCTCGACGCTGCGCACGACACCACGGTGTGTCATCGGTTCCCCTTGCTCTTAGGTATGCCTAACCTACACCTAGGCCAACGACGCCCGACGGCCCGCGTCTTCCCACGCCCGTGCGAGGCCGCCCGTGAGAAGCTGACCGTATGGCCGGATACTCGGGCACACCGCTGCCCGTCAAACTGGGTGTGAAGCCGGACCACCGCGTCCTGGTCCTGGGCGGCCCCACCGACCTGCCGATCGGCCCCTACCACCGCCGCGCCGGCCGCGACCCCTACGACGTCGTCCTCCTGTTCTGCCCCGACGTCGCCCGGCTGCACGCCGCCTTCCCCGCCTGCGCGGCCCGCCTGAGGCGCGACGGCGGCCTGTGGGTGTGCTGGCCCAAGCGCGCCGGCGGCGTGCCGACCGACCTGACCGAGGCCCACGTGCAGGCCTACGGCCTTGAGCAGGGGCTGGTCGACAACAAGGTGTGCGCGGTCGACGAGACCTGGTCGGGGCTGCGCTTCGTCTACCGGCTGGCCGACCGGTAATCCTGTTGCCCGGCCGCCCGCGCCCCGGCCATACTGCTTCGCTCGCGCCGGGACCCGCCCGCGCGCCCCCGGGCACGGCTCGCCACCGTCCCGTCACCCTCCGGAGGTGCCAGACCATACCGCTCTACGCCCGGCTCGTCCGGTACGGCTTCCGCAAACACGCCACCTATGTGAGCGCCGCCGTCGCCGCCGCGTTCACCAACAGCGTCTTCGGCATCCTTCGCGCCTACGTCCTCATCGCCCTGTGGCAGGCCAGGCCGGGCCTGGCGGGCTACGACGTGCTCGACGCCGTCACCTTCTGCTTCGTCAGCCAGGCCCTCATCGGCCCGATGCAGCTGTTCGGCGGCGGTCTCGGCATACCCGAGCGCATCCGCAGCGGCGACATCGCACTCGACCTGGTCAGACCGGCCTCGCTGCAGGCCTGGTCGATGGCCGAGGACCTGGGCCGGGCCGCCTACCTGCTGCTCGTACGCGGCCTCGCGCCGATGGCGGTCGGCGCCCTGGTGTTCGGCATCGTCGCGCCCGCCGACCTGGCCGCCTTCCTGCTCTCCTTCCTGGCCGCCTTCGTCGTCAGCTTCGGCTGGCGGTACCTGGTGGCGCTTTCGGTCTGCTGGCTGGTCGACGACAGGGGCGTGTCCACCGCCTCGACCGTGCTGACCACCTTCTTCAGCGGCCTGATGGTGCCGCTGCCGCTGATTCCCGGCGTCCTGGGCGAGGCGTCCCGCGCGCTGCCGTGGGCGGCCATGGTCCAGGTGCCGACCGACGTCTATCTCGGCAAGGCCGATCTGCTGCCCGCGCTCGGCTTCCAGCTCCTGTGGGGTGCGGTCCTGCTCGGCCTGGGCGCGCTGGCCACCAGGGCGATACGCCACAAGGTGGTGATCCAGGGTGGTTAGGAGCTACGCGCTGCTGGTGTGGACCTGGACCCGCGCCGCCGCGGCGTACCCGGTGTCGTTCACGCTGCTGCTCGTCTTCGGTGCGATCCTGTCCGGTCTCGACCTTGCCGTCATTCTGGTGATCTTCGCCAACACCACGTCGCTCGGCGGTTTCGGACGCACCGAGGTGCTGTTCATGTACGGCGCGAGCGGCACCGCGTTCGCCCTGGCCGATCTGCTGTTCAGCAATCTCGACCGCATCGGCGCGCACATCAGGTCGGGCACGTTCGACACGATCCTCATCCGCCCGGCGAGCTCGTGGGTCCAGGTGGCGACCGACAGGTTCGTGCCCGCGCGTGTCGGCAGGATGATCCAGCCGCTGGTGGTGCTCTGCCTGTCGCTGCCGGCGCTGGGGGTCGAGGCCGGGCGGCTGTGGATGGTGCCGGTCATGGTGGTGTGCGGCGCCGCCATCTTCGGCGCCCTGTGGACGCTCGCGGGCGCGCTGCAGTTCGTCCTGGTCGACGCGCCCGATCTGGGCAGCGCCTTCACCTACGGCGGCGGGCAGCTCACGCAGTACCCGATGACCGTCTACGGGCGTGAGGTGGTGCGCGGGGCGACCTACGTGCTGCCGCTGGCGTTCGTCAACTGGCTGCCCGGGCTTTACGTGCTGGATCGGCCGGACCCGCTGGGCATGCCGGCGTTCGCCGGCTTCCTCGCGCCGGTCGTGGCGCTCGTCCTCGGCCTGGTGGCCGGGCTCGCCTGGCGCGCGGGCGTCCTTCGTTACCGTTCGACGGGGAGTTGAGCATGATCGAACTTGACCGGGCAGGCCGTTCGTTCAAGGTCAGGCGCACGGTGGTGCATGCCGTGCACGAGGTGTCGTTCCGGGTCGCGCCCGGCGAGTTCGTCGGGTACCTCGGTCCCAACGGTGCCGGGAAGTCGACGACCATCAAGATGTTGTGCGGCATCCTCACCCCGACCTCCGGCAGCGTCCGGGTGGCGGGACTCGACCCGTCCAGACGGCGCACGGCGCTGGCGCGGCGGATCGGCGTGGTGTTCGGGCAGCGTACGACGCTGTGGTGGGACCTGCCGCTCAGGGACAGCTTCGAACTGATCCGGCTCCTTTACAAAGTAGATCGCAAGCTGTTCCGCGAGCGGCTCGACGAGCTGGTCGAGACGCTGGAGCTGGCCGCGTTCCTGCGCACGCCGGTGCGTCAGCTCAGCCTCGGCCAGCGCATGCGCGGCGACCTGACCGCGGCCCTCCTGCACGCGCCCGACGTCCTGGTGCTGGACGAGCCGACGATCGGGCTCGACGTGGTGAGCAAGGCGAACATCAGGACGTTCCTGCGCCGGGTCAACGCCGAACGCGGCACCACCGTGCTGCTGACCACCCACGACCTGGGCGACATCGAGCAGTTGTGCCGCCGGGTCATGCTCATCGACCACGGCAGGCTGGCCTTCGACGGCGACCTCGACGCGCTCATGGCCACCATGCCCGAGGAGTCGTCGATCGAGGGCGTGGTGACCAGGCTCTACACCCGGCACGCCGACCCCGAAGGCTCACATCAGTAGTAGGCGCCTTCCTGGCTCTCCTCGTAGTCGTCCTCGATGTCCTCGCGCCGCCCGGCCCAGCGGGAGGGCATCAGGACGGGGACGAACAGCGCGACACCGAGCATCGCGTACACACCGGTGGTGAGCAGCAGGCCAGCGCCCCGGCCCGCCTCCAGGAGCACCTGGTGCAGCGAGGGGTCGTCGGGCACGAACGACAGCGCCCTCGGCGCGTCGAGGGCGTAGACGACCGTCCAGGCCAGCAGCACCATCGAGGGCACGAACGTGGCCAGCGGCGAGACCCGTCCCGCGACCACGAGGCCGAGCAGCAGGCCGATCGCCGCCATCGAGCCGAGCGCGATCCACAGCGGCATACCGTTGGCCGGTGTCAGCGGGCCGGTCGCGCCGCCCACCGCCTCCTGCACCGCCCATCCGCCTCCGGCGACGAGCACACCGGCCACCAGCACGCCGAGAAGCAGACCAACGAAGTGCCGCATCGTCATCACCTCATGTCGGAGCCCGCCCCGACCCTAGCGACAAATACCGCAAAACGGCAGAGATAGCGGTCTCGTGAGAGCATATGCGTCAGCTATGCGTGCGCACCTCCCTCTGCGGCTCGCGCGGTCGGCTGCCTTCGGCGCCGTCTGCGTGTCTCTTGCCGCCCTCGGCCACGCGCTGGCCGGGGGGAAGGCGCCCGATCCGCTCGCCGTCTGCGCGGGTCTGACCGGGGCCACCGCACTGGCCGTCGTGCTCGGCGGCAGGGAGCGCTCACCCCGGACGATCAACGTCGCGCTCGTCGGCGCCCAGGTCGTCCTGCACGTGCTGTTCGGCACCGACACGCCGGGCACGGCCTCGGCCCACGCCCACGGGCAGGGCCTCGGCCAGGGCATCGGCATGCTCACCGCCCACCTGACCGCGACCCTGATCACGGCCTGGTGGATGAGCAGGGGCGAGGCCGCGCTGTGGGCGCTGCTGCGCCGCATCGGCCGCGTCCTGCTGCCCGTCACCGAGCCGCAGGCCCCGCCCGCCGTACGGCAGGCCGCGCCGGTCGCCGACTCGGCCGCCGGGCTTCGCGGGCGGGTGCTCCGTCACATCGTCAGCAGGCGTGGTCCTCCACTTCCCGCCTGAACACCTGACGCCTCATCCCGTTTCCCATCCCCCGAAGTGGAGTTTCGCCATGTCCTTCCCCCGTCGTGCCGCCACCGTGCTCGCCGCCGCCGCCGCGCTCACCATCGGGCTCGCACTGCCCGCGCTCGCACACGTGACCATCAACCCGCGCAGCGCCGAGCAGGGCGGATTCACCAAGGTCGCCTTCCGGGTGCCCAACGAGCGCGACGACGCCTCGACGACCAAGCTGGAGGTCACCTTCCCCGCCGACCACCCGCTGGCCTTCGTCTCGGTCAGGCCCGTGCCCGGCTGGAAGGTCGAGGTCACCGAGGGCAAGCTGCCCAAGCCCGTCACCACCGAGTACGGCGAGCTGACCGAGGCCGTCACCAAGGTCACCTGGTCGGGCGGCAAGATCGAGCCCGGCCAGTTCCAGGAGTTCGAGGTGTCGATGGGCATGCTGCCCAAGGACACCGACCAGCTGATCTTCCCCGCCGACCAGACCTACTCCAACGGCGAGGTCGTCAAGTGGGACGACGAGCCCGCCGCCGACGGCAGCGAGGCCGAGCGCCCGGCCCCCGTGCTGAAGCTCACCCCCGCCACCGGCGACGACGGCCACGGCGCGGCCTCGGCCTCGCCCGCCGCCTCGGCCTCCACCGCGCCCGCGGCCCACGCGGCCCCCTCGGTGAGCCCGGTCGCGGCCGCATCCGGTGACGGCTCGGACTCCACCGCCAGGATCCTGGGCGGCGCCGGGCTGGTCGCTGGCCTGGTCGGCGTGGTCTTCGGGGTGCTGGGCCTGCGCAGGCGCTCGGCCTCCTGAGCGCGGCCGGGCCCGGCCCGGTGACAGGCGGAAGAGGGGCCGATCCCCCGTCGGTCCCTCTTCCGTTTCCCGCCGCTCACGCGGTGACGTCGCGCCCGCTGAACCTGGCCCAGGCGATCGAGCAGCCCACCGCGATGTAGGCGGCGAAGACCAGCACGCCGTCCAGCAGGTCGCCGTAGGCCAGAGGGTCACGCAGGGCGCCGTCGAACCCGGTGAACCACGTGGTGAGCAGGAACGGCCTGACCGCGTCGAGCTGCGGGATCACACTCACCACCTGCGAGACGATGACCAGCACGACCGTCCCGGCGATCGCGCCGATCGGCGCCTCGGTCAGCGTGGACAGCGCCAGCGCCACGGCGGCGAGCGCGGCCATGGCCAGGCCGACGTACCCGACGACGAGCACGATCCGCAGCAGCCCTTCGGCGAAGGCGACCTGCGTGCCCGACAGCAGTGTCATCGGGCCGGTCGGGAACAGCAGCAGCCCGGTGATCAGCGCCGTCGCCGCCACCACGGCCGTGACGACGAAGGAGAAGACCACCGCGTTGGCGTACTTGACCGCCAGCAGCCTGGTGCGTCCCGCCGGGGCCGTGAGCAGGTAGCGCAGGGTCCCGGCCCCGGCCTCACCCGCGATGGAGTCGCCCGCCACGACCGCGACGGCGACCGGAATCAGCAGCGGCACCAGCACGAACAGCGCCGACAGCGTCAGGAACAGCCCGTTGCCCGCCGTCTGCTCGATGATCGCGCCCACACCGGACGAGCCGGTGTCGGAGCCGCCGTCACTGCCCAGGATGCGCAGCACCACGCCGATCAGCACGGGCACGGCGGCCAGCACCACCAGCATGACGACATTGCGCGGCCGTCGCATCGTCAGCCCGATCTCCGAGCCCAGCAGCCGGGTGAAGGCCCGCATCCCCCGCGAGGCGGGCCGCACGCGCACGGCGGCGGCGCCGATCCCCCGGGGAGCGTGCGCCTCGGGAGCAAGCGGCGCCGTCTCGGTCTCAGTGCTCGACATCGAAACCCTCCCCTGTCAGGCCCACGAACACGTCCTCAAGGCTCGGCCGCACAACAGCCAGCCCGCGTACGGCGACGCCCGCGGCGACCAGGGCCGAGGTGATCGCCTCGGGGGCGTGCCCGCCGAGGTCGGCGCTGACCGCGGGCGGCTCGGACGACACCTGGGTCAGGCCGAGCCCGGCCAGCACCCCGGCCGCCTGGGCCAGGTCGGGCGTCTCCACCCTGATCCGCACCGGCGTGCCGCCGCTCAGCGACGCGATCGTGCCCTGGGCGACCAGCCGGCCCGTGCGCATGACGCCCGCGTGTGTGCACATCTGCTCGACCTCGGCCAGCAGGTGGGAGGAGACGAACACGGTGGTGCCGTCGGCGGCGATCTCCTTGACCAGGGTGCGCACCTCCCTGGTGCCCTGCGGGTCCAGGCCGTTGGTCGGCTCGTCGAGCACGAGCAGCTCGCGCGGCCCGAGCAGGGCGCCCGCGATGGCCAGGCGCTGGCGCATACCGAGGGAGTAGGCGCGATAGCGCTTGCCCGCCGCCGCGGCCAGACCCACGCGTTCGAGCGCGGCGGCCACCCTGGCCCTGGCCGTGCGCGGGTGCGCGGTCGGGTCGGCGGCGTCGAACCGCAGCAGGTTCGCCTCGCCCGACAGGTACGGGTAGAAGGCGGGGCCCTCGACGACGGCGCCGACGCGGGGCAGGGCCGAGGCGATGCCGCGCGGCATCGGCTCGCCGAGCAGGGAGCAGTCGCCCTCGGTCGGGGCGACCAGGCCGAGGAGCATGCGGATGGTGGTGGTCTTGCCCGAGCCGTTGGGCCCGAGGAAGCCGAAGACCGAGCCGCGCGGCACCGCGAGGTCGAGGTGGTCCACGGCGACCTGGCCGCCGCGGAAGCGCTTGGTCAGGCCGCGCGTGACGATCGCGTCGCCGGCCCCGGAGGGCGGGGCCGCCCCGAAGGGCGCCCCCGCGATGTCCAGCATGGTCACTTCTTGCCCGCCGCCTCGATGAGCTCCTCGGGGGTGACGGCGCCGACGAGCAGCCGCCCGTCGTCGGTCAGGAGCAGCGTCAACAGCTTGGTCTTGATGATCTTGCCGCTGCCCCACGGGCCGCTGACCGGCGTGGCCGCGCTCAGGGCCGCCTTGGCCAGCGCGGGCCCGCTGACGCCGCCCGCGAGGTCGCTCTCCTCACCGTGACCCGGCAGGCCCTGGCCCGCCTCCTCGCCCGCCTCGTCCTTGCCTGGCTCGGCGGCCTGCCGCAGGTCCTTCAGGTCGAACGGGACGATCGCGACGGTGGCCCAGCCGTCGCCGACGACCTTGATCCGGCCCTTGACCGCCGCCTCGTCCTCGTGCGCCTCCTGCTTCGCGTCCTCCTGGGCCGGGACGAGGTCGCTCAGCGCCTGTTCCTTGACCTTCGCGCCCGCCGGAGGGACGAAGGCGAAGTTCTCGGCGGCGGGCTCGGTGAAGGTGACCGAGGTGAAGCCGACCTCGAAGGCGGGCTCGGCGGCCCCGTCGGCGTAGACCTGCACGCGCAGCGGGACCAGCGTCTCGCCGTCGAGCGCCACCCGGATGTCGCGCACCAGCGAGGCCGGGTCCTTCGGGGCGAGCACGAGTTGGTACACCGGCCTGCCCGCGACCTCGTCGGTGTTGCTCACACTGATCGCGGTGTGCGTGTCGGCCTTGGCCAGCACGCTCTGCGCGAACTGCTGCGGCGTCAGGCCGGTCGGCAGCCCGGTGGGCGCGCGCTCACCCAGGGCCGGGACGTCCTTGGGCTGCGGCGTCATCTTGATCTTCGTGGCGGTGTTGCTCGCACTCTCCCACAGCCAGGCCTGGTCGCCGTTCACGATGACATTGGTCTCGCTCATCTGGCCCGGCAGGGCCACCCTGACCCGGTTGTGGTCGCCGTACCAGACCTTGACCTCGCGCGAGCCCGACAACAACGACAGCGGCGAGCTCGAGTCGAGCCCCGCCGGAAGGCCGGGCACGCCGAGCGAGGCGGTCTCCAGCACGGTGCCCGACATCGGGGGCAGCGACCCCTTCTGCGCGGCGTTGACCGCGTCGGCGAGCAACTGCTGGGCCGAGCGCTCGGGCAGCGCCGGGGCGCCGCTGACCGCGGCGATGACCGGGCCGGTGCCCAGCGCCGCGCCGATCACGGCGACGGCGGCGACCGGCACGCCCCACCTCACGAGCCTGCCTCTGATTCCCTGCGACTCCATGTCACTCCTCAACGGTATGCGGGCGGTGCGGCCCGCGGGTGTCCGACCGTGCGACCTTTCACCGCCAACCCTGCGCGACCGGAGCTGTGCCGAACCTGAGACAGACTGAGATGGCTCTCAGCCTTCTCAGCGTGGTCTCAGGCGCGCAGGTCAGGATGGGGGCCGAAGGACGGCGCGAACGAGAGGAAGCCGATGCGGGTGCTTGTCGTCGAGGACGAGCGCAGGATGGCGGCGGCGCTGCAACGCGGGCTGCAGGCCGAGGGCTTCGCCGTCGACCTCGCCCACGACGGCGAGGACGGCCTGCACCAGGCCAGGCACGGCGAGTACGACGTCGTGGTGCTCGACATCATGCTGCCGAGGATCTCCGGCTACAACGTGTGCAAGCAACTGCGCGCGGAGGAGAACTGGGTGCCGATCCTGATGTTGTCCGCCAAGGACGGCGAGTACGACATGGCCGACGGCCTCGACCTGGGCGCCGACGACTACCTCACCAAGCCGTTCTCGTACGTGGTGCTGGTGGCCAGGCTGCGCGCCCTGCTGCGGCGCGACGCCGGGCGCAGGCCGGCCGTGCTGAGCGCGGGCGACCTGACGCTGGACCCGGCCAGGCGCAGGGTGGCCAGGGGCGAGCGGCCGATCGAGCTGACGCCGCGCGAGTTCGCGCTGCTGGAGTACCTCATGCGCCGCCATGACGAGGTGGTGGCCAAGGCGGAGATCCTGGAGCACGTCTGGGACACCTTCGACACCGATCCGAACGTGGTCGAGGTCTATGTCGGCTACCTGCGCCGCAAGATCGACGTGCCGTTCGCGCGCAACGCCCTGCAGACCGTGCGGGGCGCGGGCTACCGGCTGGCCGGCGATGGGGGCTGAGCACTCCCCCGCCGGGCCCGGCGGCAGGCGCAAGGACGCGGCCGAGTGGTGGCGGCGGCGCAGCCTGCGCTTCCGGCTGACGGCCGCGGCGTCGGCCGCACTGGCCGCGGCGCTCGCGGTGTCGGCGTTCGTGCTGATCAGCGTGCTCGGCCGTGCGGTCATCGCGACCGTCGACGAGTCGACGCGCACCAGGGCCAAGCAGGTGCAGGCGTGGGCCGACGCCGGGACGCTGACCGATCCGATCAGCATGCCGGACGGCACGATCATCCAGGTCATCGACGCCCAGGGCCGCATCACGCACGGCACCGCGAGCGTCGACCGGCTGGTCCCGCTGCTGGGCGCGGCGGCCAGGGCGCGGGTGCTGGCCGAGGGCGAGGCGATCTACCACGACGGCGACCCCTACGGCATTCCGGGCCCGCTGCGCGTCATCGTGATCCATGCCGACAACGGCCGCACGGTGCTGGCCGCACGGCCGATCGGCGAGATCGACAAGAGCCTGCTGACCACCGGCAAGGTGCTCTTCGTCGGCACGCCGATGCTGCTGGTCCTGCTGGCGACCGCGAGCTGGCTGATCATCGGCAGGACGCTCAGGCCGATCGCCGCCCTGCGCAGGGGCGCCGCCGAGATCACCCACACGGCCAGGTCGAGGCGGCTGCCGGTGCCGCAGGCCCGTGACGAGGTGGCCTCGCTCGCGATCACGCTCAACGACATGCTCACCCGCCTGGAGCAGGCCGAACAGCGCCAGCGCGCCCTGGTCTCCGACGCCGCGCACGAGCTGCGCAGCCCGCTGGCCAGCATCAGGGTGCAGTTGGAGGTGGCGCTCGGCCATCCCGACGGCCAGGACTGGCCGCTGACGGCCGAGGGCGTGCTGGAGGACACCATGCGCCTGTCCAGGCTGGCCGAGGACCTGCTGGCCCTGGCCCGCCTGGACGAACGCGGCGGCGTGCCCGCCCGATGCGAGCCCGTCGACCTCGACGAGGTGGTGCGCCAGGTCACCGACAGGTACGGCGAGGCCAGGCTGACCAGGTGCGACCCGGTCGTGGTGCTGGGCGACGCCCTCGACCTCGGCAGGGTGCTGACCAATCTGATGGACAACGCCGCCAGGCACACCACCACCGGCATCGAGGTGGCGTTGCGCGCCGACGGCGAGCTGACCGTGACCGACGACGGGCCCGGCATCCCCGAGGACGAGCGCGAACGGGTCTTCAACCGCTTCACCCGCCTGGACAGCGGCCGCAGCCGCGACGAGGGCGGCGCCGGCCTGGGCCTGGCGATCGTACGCGAGACCGTCCGCGCGCACGGCGGCTCGGTCACGCTGGAGGACGCCGCCCCCGGTCTGCGCGTGCTGGTGCGGCTCCCGCCAACGGGCGGGTAAGACAGGGTCCGCATTCCATCAAGTGATTGACGGAGGCATATGTCGTGATTAGCCTCTGTCCATGACTTCTGCGGAGATCGGGCAGAGCGAAGTCATCCTCAAGGTGGCGACCTCGCTGTTCTCCGCTTTGGGCTATGACGGCACCTCCACCCGCCAGATAGCCGACGCCGCCGGGCTGAACATCGCCACGGTCAACTACCACGTCGGCGGCAAACGCGACCTGTACCTGGCCGTGATGAAACGCGCCTACGTCGCCGAGCGCAGGGCGCTCGAACAGGCGCTGGCCGAAGTGTCGGCGATGAGCGACACGGTGGCCGGACTGCACGTGCTGGTCGACCGCTACCTCGACTTCAATGTGGCCAGCCCCGAGGTGCCCGCCCTGTGGATGCACCGGTGGCTGTCGGACGCCAGCGACGTGGGCGAACTGGAGAACCAGTACGCCCAGCCGCTCGTCGCGCTGATCGCCGACGCCCTCGACCCGGTGCACGCCGCCGGGCTGCTCGACCCCGACGTCGACCTGGAGCTGGCCATCCGCTCGGTCGTGTGGTGCGTGCACGGCTTCTGCAAGGGCGGCCTGCTCGACGCCGAAGGCGCACGCGTCTCGGGAGGCGACAGGCAGGCCCTGCAGCGTTTCAGGGCGCATCTGCACCTCATGGTGCACCGCACGCTCGGCCTGCCGGGACCGGTGCCCGCGTGAGCACCGTGCTCGGCGCCGGGCCCGACGAAGGGTCCGACGAAGGGTCCGGGGAAGGGCCCGGCGAAGGGCTCCGTGAAGGGCTCGGCCGGGGCAGGCTGCTCGGATACGGTGTCGGCTCGGTCGGCACCGGGGTGTTCTCGGCCGTGCCCGGCCTGTTGCTGCTGTACTACCTGACCGACGTGCTCGGAGTCGGCGCCGCGGCGGCCGGGCTGGTGCTGGTGCTGCCCAAGATCTGGGACGTGCTGCTCAATCCGATCGTCGGCGCCGCCAGTGACAGGGAGGCCGTGCGCACCGGGCGCAGGAGCAGGCTGCTGCTGGTCGGCGCGGTCGCGCTGCCCGTCTCGTTCGCCGCGATGTTCATGGCGCCGGGTGCGTGGTGGTCGGCCCTGGCGTTCCTGGTGGCGGCATCGGCGTTCGCGTGTTTCCAGGTGCCCTATGTCGCGCTTCCGGCTGAGATGGCGGGCGATGCCGCCGGCCGTACCCGGATCATGTCGTGGCGGATCGTGTGCCTGACCGTGGGCATCCTGGTCGCGGGCGGGCTGGCTCCGGCGCTCGTGGCGGGCGCGGGCGGGGGCCGGGGCGGCTATGCGGTCATGGGGGTGGTCGTCGGGGTGGTGATGGGGGCGGCGCTGCTGGTGGCGACGTACTCCACGCGCTGGGTGGCCTCACGGCCGGGGCCGAAGCCGCTCGGGCCGGTGGCCGCCTTCCGTATGGCTCGCGGCAACCGGCCGTTCTTCGCCCTGCTCGCGGCCTTCGTGATCCAGTCGCTGGGGGTGGCCGTGATGCTGGCCGGTGCGCCGTACGTGGCCGCCTACCGGCTCGGCGACTACGGGCTGACCTCGGCGATGTTCGTCTGCATGGTGGGGCCGAGCATGGCGGCCGTGCCGGTGTGGGCGGCGCTGGCGCGACGGCACGGGCTGGTCCGGTGCTACGTCGCCGCCACGGCCGGGTTCGCACTCGCCGCCGCGGCGCTGGTCGCGGCCGTCGGGGCCGGATCGGTCGCGGGTGTGCTCGCGCTCACCGGCGTCGTCGGGCTCTGCTACGCGGCGCTGCAGTTGCTGCCGCTCTCGCTGCTGCCCGAGACCGTGCACGCCGACACCGCCAGGACCGGCCATGCGCAGGCCGGGGCGTTCACCGGGTTGTGGACGGCGGGCGAGACGGCCGGGATGGCGATCGGGCCGGGCGTGTTCGCGGCCGTGCTGGCGCTCAGCGGCTTCGTCTCGGCCTCGTTCGACTCACCCGCCGCGCAGCCCGGCTCGGCGCTGACCGGGCTGACGCTCGGGTTCACCGCGTTGCCCGCGGCCCTCATGGCGGTCAGTGTGCCGCTCGTCCTGCTCTACTCACGCCTGGCCAAGGAGATGCGTTGAACCTGCCCGAGATCGGCCGCACGGTCGAGGACATCCTGGCCGAGGTGGCCGTGCTCAAGGCCGGCGACCTGCCCGTACGCGGCGGCAAGGTCACCGCGTACGTCTACGACACGGGCAGGCCCGAGGTGCACGACGCGGCGGCGCGGGCGTACTTCGAGATGCTGGAGGTCAACACGCTCGACCCGACGGCCTTTCCCAGTGTGGTCGAGATGGAGCGCCAGGTCGTCGGGGCGGTCGCCGAGCTGCTCGGCGGCGGGCACGGCATCTTCGCCAGCGGCGGCACCGAGTCGATCATGCTGGCGGTGAAGGCGGCCCGGGACACCGCCGGGCTCCCCGGCCGGGGCAACATCGTGGTGCCGGTCACCGCGCATCCCGCCTTCCACAAGGCGGCCCACTATCTCGGGCTCGACGTCAGGGCCGTGCCCGTCGACCTGGACAGCTTCAAGGTCGCGCCCTCGGCGATGGACGCGGCGATCGACGAGAACACGGTGCTGGTCGTGGTCTCGGCGCCTTCGTACCCGCAGGGCGTGCTCGACCCGGTGGCCGAGGTGGCCGCGCTGGCCGCCGCGCGTGGTGTGCCGTGCCATGTGGACGCGTGTGTCGGCGGGTGGCTGCTGCCGTGGCTGCGTGAGGCGGGCGCCGCCGTCGAGCCGTTCGACCTGTCGGTGCCCGGCGTCACGTCGATCTCCTGCGACCTGCACAAGTTCGGGTACTCGCCCAAGGGCGCCTCCGTCGTGCTGTTCGCCGATCCCGCGATGCGCAGGAAGGCCTACTTCGCCTCGGCGGCCTGGCCCGGCTACACGATCATCAATGCGACCGTGCAGAGCTCGAAGTCGGCGGGCCCGCTCGGCGGCGCCTGGGCGACGTTGCAGGCGCTCGGCCGCGACGGTTACGCCGAGCTCGGCCGGTCGGCCTGGCAGGCGGCGCTGCGGCTGCGCGAGGGCATCGAGAAGATCCCCGGGCTGCGGGTGCTGGGCGAGGCGGAGTCGTCGCTGGTGGCGTTCGCCGGGGACGACGTGGATGTGTTCGTCCTGTCGGACGAGGCCAGGCGGCGCGGCTGGTTCCTGCAGCCGCAGCTGTCCTATGCCGGTATTCCCGCCAACCTTCACATCACGGTCACCGGCGTCACCCTCGCCGGGGTGGAGGCCATGCTCGACGTCATCGCCGAGTCGGCCGACGCCGCCCGTGCGCAGGGTCCGGTCGAGCTGCCCGAAGGGCTGGCCGAGCTCATCGCCACGATCGACCTCGACGCCTTGGACGACGCGACGTTCGCCCAGCTCGCGGCCTCGGTCGGCATCGACCTGACCAGCAAGGACCAGCCCGAGATGGCGGTCGTCAACACCGTGCTCGACGCCATGCCCGCCGCCACGCGGGAGGCGATCCTGCTGAGGTTCCTGTCGGTGATCTACAGCGGCTGAGCCGGGAGCTGACGCCTGACCTCGGCCAGTGCGGCCCTGGCCGAGGCGGCGTCGTGCACACGGAAGACGCGGGCGCCCTGCAGCGCCGAGACGGCCAGGGTGGCCATCGTGCCCGCGTGGCGCGCCTCGACCGGCAGTCCGCCGAGCGTCTCGCCGACGAAGTCCTTGTTCGACACCGCGACCAGCACCGGCCAGCCGGTCGCCGTCATCTCGTCCAGGCGGCGGCTGACCTCGAGCGAGTGGAAGGTGTTCTTGCCGAAGTCGTGCGCGGGATCGATGAGGATCGCATCGCGTGCCACCCCCGCCGCCACCGCCCGCCCGGCCAGCTCCACCGTGTAGCCGATCACATCGGCCACCACGTCGGCGTAGGCGATGCGGTGCGGCCTGGTGCGCGGCCTGACCCGGCCCGCGTGCGCGCAGACCAGGCCGATGCCGTGCCTGGCGGCCACCTCGGCGAGCGCGGGATCGACGCCGCCCCACGTGTCGTTGAGCAGGTGCGCGCCCGCCTTGGCCACCACCTCGCCCACCTCGGCGCGCCAGGTGTCCACGCTGATCAGCAGATCGGGATGCCTGGACCTGACCGCCTCGACGAGATCGGCGACCCGGCGGATCTCCTCACGTGCGTCGACGTCGTCGCCCGGCCCGGCCTTGACGCCGCCGATGTCGACGATGTCGGCCCCGCCCTCGACGGCCCGGTCGACGGCCTCGATCGCGGCGTCGAAGCCGAACGTCCTGCCCTTGTCGTAGAAGGAGTCGGGCGTGCGGTTGACGACCGCCATCACCGCGAAGTCACCAGGCCCGAACTCCCGGCCGCCCAGGCGCAGAGTACTCATCACGACGAGCCTATCGGCCCGGCGGCCCAGTGCTTGCACGCGACACGCCCACTGTTATAGAACTCTCGACAGAGTTCTATAACAATAGGAGTGTGATCATGCGAGAGGCACTGCTGTACCGGAGCGCGCCCGCCTCCCCCGCGGGCCCGATGGACGATCCCGGGCCGCCGGGCAGGTTCGGCGAGTACGGCGGGCGCTACGCACCCGAGTCCCTGGTGCAGGCGTGCCACGAGGTGGCCGAGGCCTTCCGGCAGGCGTGGGCCGATCCCGGGTTCCGCGGCGACCTGACCCGGCTGCTCGCCGTGCACGCCGGACGGCCGACGCCGCTCACCCCCGCGCTGCGGCTGTCGCAGGAGCTGGGCGTACGGCTCCACCTCAAGCGCGAGGACCTCACACACACCGGGTCCCACAAGATCAACAATGTGCTGGGCCATGCCCTCCTCGCCACCCGGATGGGCAGGCGCAGGCTCATCGCCGAGACGGGGGCGGGCCAGCACGGCGTGGCGACCGCGACCGCCGCCGCACTGCTCGGGCTGGAGGCCACGGTGTTCATGGGCGAGCGCGACATCGAACGGCAGGCGCTGAACGTCTTCCGCATGCGCATGCTCGGCGCCGAGGTCGTCCCCGTGAGCGGCGGCAGCCGTACGCTCAAGGACGCCACCAGTGAGGCCATGCGGCACTGGGTGGGTGCGACCGGCGACGCCCACTACTGCATCGGCTCGGTCATCGGGCCGGATCCGTACCCGTGGATGGTCAGGCAGTTCCAGCGGGTCATCGGCGAGGAGGCGCGTGTGCAGTGCGCCGCCGAACTGCCCGCCGGTGTGCCCGACCACGTCGTCGCCTGCGTCGGCGGCGGCTCGAACGCGGCCGGGACGTTCGCCGGGTTCGCCGACACCTCCGCCCGGCTGCACGGCGTCGAGGCCTACGGCGGCGCGGGCGCCTCACGCGGCAGGCTCGGCGTCCTGCACGGGTGCCGCTCGCTGTTCCTGCAGGACGACGACGGGCAGATCACCGAGGCGCACAGCGTCGCCGCCGGGCTCGACTACCCCGGGATCGGCCCCGAGCACGCCCACCTGCGCGACCTGGGCCGCGCCGCCTACGTCACGGTGACCGACGAGGAGGCGATCGCCGCCGCCGTACGGCTCGCGCGCACCGAGGGCATCGTGCCCGCACTGGAGTCGGCGCACGCCCTGGCCTGGGTGATCCGCGCTGCGGGCGGCGGCGACCTGCCGCCGGGCTCGACGGTCCTGCTGACGCTGTCGGGCCGTGGGGACAAGGACCTGTCCACGTTGCGGAAGCTGTCGGATTCGAAGGAGATCCTGTGAGCGCCCACGCCCTGACCGCAGGCGCGGTCGAACGCCACCTGCGCACCCGCCGCGACGCGGGCCGCGCCCTGCTCATGCCCTACGTCACCGCGGGCATCGCTCCCGGCTGGACCGACCACCTGCGGGCGTTCGCCGACGCCGGGGCCGACGCCATCGAGGTCGGCCTGCCCTTCTCCGACCCCACCCTGGACGGCCTCACCATCCAGAAGGCGAGCGCGATGGCACTGGCCCGGGGGGCGAACACGCGGCGCATCCTGGCCGATCTGTCGCACCTGCCCGATCTGGGGGTGCCGCTGGTCGTCAGCACGTACTACAACCTGGTGCTGCACGACGGGCCCGAGGCGTTCTGCGCCGCGCTGCGTCAGGCGGGCGTGGGCGGCGTCATCGTGCCCGACCTGCCGGTGCACGAGGCGGGCGAGCTCACCGGCGTCGCCGCCCGCGCCGGGATCGAGCCCGCGCTGCTCGCCTCGCCCTCGACGCCGCAGGCCAGGCTGGCGGAGATCGCCGAGCACAGCCGGGGATTCGTGTACGCCGTTTCGCTCATGGGCACCACCGGCGAGCGGACCTCGCTCGGCTCGGCCGCCGCCGAGCTCGCCGGGCGGATCAGGCGCGTCACCGATCGGCCGCTCTTGCTAGGATTCGGGATTTCAACCCCGGACCAGGCCCGCGAGGCCGCTCGGCACGCCGACGGCGTGGTGGTCGGCGCCGCGGTCATGCGGCGGGTGCTCGACGGAGCCGGTCCAGGCGACCTCGGCGCCTTCCTCACGACCCTGCGCCAGGCCCTCGACCAGGAGTGTGACCGCCCACGATGACGCCAGACGCCGGGCACGAGGCGAGATACCGCGCCATCGCCGCCGACCTCGCCGCGAAGATCCGGTCCGGGCACTACGCCCCCGGCACGGCCCTGCCGCCGCAGCGTGAGCTGAGCGCCTCCTACGGCGTGACGCTCATGACGCTCCGCCAGGCCCTGCGCGAGCTCAGCGACGACAGGCTGATCGTGCAGCGGCCCGGCAAAGGCACCTTCGTCGCTCCCGCGCATCTGGCCTACCAGCTCGACTCCCTCCGCAGCCTGGTCGACGACCTGCGCGGCCAGGGCCACGACGTGCGCACCTCCGTGGCGGGCCTGGCCCTACGCCGGGCCCCCGCCGCCGTCGCCGCCGCCCTTCGCCTGCCGCCCGGCGACACCGCGCTGCGTCTTGAACGCGTGCGCGAGTTCGCCGGGCGTCCCGCCGTGCACCAGGTGTCCTGGGTACGGCGTCCGGCGGCCGACCGTATCCGCGAGCGCGACTTCACCACCGTCTCGCTGTACTCCGCGCTCGCCGACACCGGGGTGACCGTCGCCCAGGCCACCGAGGTCGTACGCCCCGCCCTGCTCGGCGCCGCCGCCGCCCGCCACCTGCACGAGCCCGCGGGCAGCCCCGTCCTGGTCAGCACCCGCGTCACCTACGCCCTCGACACCACCCCCGTGGTCTCCGACCACGCCACCATCCTCGGCAGCATGATGGAGATCCGCACCGAACGCGCGGCGACCGGGTTGTCGGTCATGTGGGGGGCGACGAGCTGAGCGGGCGGCGCCGTCGCCTCACTCGCACAGGGCCGTGTCCAAGGTGGTCAGGACGTGTTCGTGTGCGGTCTCGTCGCGGGGCAGGGAGGTGACGGCGATGGTGGCGGCGCGGCCGGTGGTGGTGGCGGCGTTGCGGGTCTCGTAGCCGTCGATGTCGCCGCCGTGGCCCCAGCCGTGACCGCCGCACGTCAGGGCGATCTTCGTCAGGCCGAGGCCGTACTCCCAGCCTTTGGGCAGGTCGGCGGAGGTGACGGTCTTCTTCATCTCGGCGAGCTGGGCCGGGCGCAGCAGTCTGCCGCCCAGCAGGGCGATCATGAAGCGGTTGAGGTCGCTCGGGGTGGCGACGAGCTGGCCCGCCGCCCAGCCCCACGACGGGTCCAGGACGGTGATGTCGACGCCCTGCGGCGTGTACCCCTTGGGATGCGGCTGCCGTATGGTCCTGACGCCGAGGCCCGGCCAGTACGTGTGCCTGAGGCCGGCCGGCCTGATGACGCGCCGGGTGAGCTCCTCGCCGAGCGGGCGGCCGGTGACCTTCTCCACCAGCAGGCCCGCGACGACGTACCCGGTGTTGCTGTACTCCCAGCCCTTGCCCGGCGGGAAGGAGGGGCGGTGGGCGAGTGCGATGTCGAGCAGGTCGCGGGGGCTGCGGTAGACGTCGCGCGTCTCCAGGGCGTCGGGGATGAAGCGGGTGTAGTTCGCCAGGCCGCTGGTGTGCTGCAGGAGCTGCCTGACGGTGATGTCCCGGCCGCCGGGGATCAGGCCGGGCAGGTACCTCTCGATCGGGGCGTCCAGCCGCACCTTTCCCTCGCCGGCCAGTTGCAGGACGACGGTGGCGGTGAAGGTCTTGGTGTTGCTGGCGATGCGGACGTACCCGTCGACCGGGACGCCGGGCCCGGCCGTGAGGTCGCGGGTACGGCCGCCGTCGTGCACCGAGGCGAGCGCCGCCGGGAACCCGTCCCGGGCCACCAGGTCCTCCAGCCTTCGCTGCACGGGATCGCCTGCCGGGGTCGTCAGAAGGGTTGCGGCAACCGCCGCCACCAGGACTGTGTGCATCATGCGTCCAGCATCGGCGAGAGCGGCTCCCCCCACGATCCCGCAGGCTGGCGTGTCGTGGAGCAGCAGGCTGTACTGCCTACTGCCTACTGCCTACGGCGAGCGGCGGACGGCCTGGAGGTAGCGGAGCACGGCCGTGACCCGGCGGTCGGCCCGGTCGTCGGGCGCCAGGCCGAGCTTGGCGAAGATGTTGCGGATGTGCTTGTGCACCGCGCCCGCCGTCACGACGAGCCGTTCGGCGATCGCCCCGTTGCCGTGCCCCTGGGCCATGAGGGCCAGCACGTCCAGCTCGCGAGGACTGAGCCGGTCGAGACCGCCGCCGGGCAGGCCCCGGGTGAGCAGGTGCGCGACGACGTCGGGATCGATCGCGGTGCCGCCGCCCGCCACCCGGCGCAACGCGCCGAGGAACTCCTCCACCCGCCCGACCCGCTCCTTGAGCAGGTACCCGAGCCCCGAACTGCCGTGCGCGAGGAGTTCGGTGGCGAAGGACTGCTCGACATGGGCCGACAGCACCAGCACGGCCAGCCCGGGCTGCCTGCGCCTGGCCTCGACGGCCGCCACGATCCCCTCGTCGGAGTGGCCCGGCGGCATGCGCACGTCGACGATCGCCACATCGGGCGCATGGTCCTGCACGGCGGCCAGGAATCCGGCCGGGTCGGCCGCGGTCGCGACGACGTCGAGCCCCTCGGCCCGCAGCAGCAGGGCCACCCCCTCCCGCAGCAGGGCGTCGTCCTCGGCGATCACGATCCGCATGGCAGCTCCACGGTGAGTGCGGTCGGCCCGCCCGGCGGGCTGGTCAGCAGGAAGGTCCCGTCGTGCGCCTGAACGCGGTGGCGGATCCCGGTCAGGCCGCTCCCGCCGCTCTCGTCCGCGCCGCCGTGCCCGTCGTCGGCGATCTCGACGCGCAGCCGCCCTCCGGCCAGGCCCACCGTGACCTCGGCGCGCCCGGCCCGGCTGTGCCTGGCGATGTTGGTGAGCGCCTCGGCGACGACGTAGTAGGCAGTGGCCTCGACCGACGCCGGGCCTCGCACACCCGGATCGGCCCGTACGCCGCAGGGCACGGGACAGGCGGCGGCCAGGCCGGACAGGGCGTCGGCGAGGCTGCGGTCGGCGAGCACCGGCGGCAGGATCGTCCTGACCACCTGTCTGAGCTCGGCGAGCGCCAGTTCGGTGGCGTCCTGCGCCCGCTCCAGCAGGCCGTCGGCCGCGCCGGGATCGCGTTCCAGGCCGCGGCGGGCCGCGCCGAGCAGGACGTTGACCGCGACGAGCCGGTTCTGCGTGCCGTCGTGCAGCGAACGTTCGATCCGGCGCAGCTCCACCGCGTGCGCGTCGAGCGCCGCCGCCCTGGTCGCGGTCAGCTCGGCGACACGCAGGGCGAGGTCGGCGCGGGGGTCGGGCGCCAGCAGCCGCCGCCCCGGCCAGGCCTGCAGCCGCGCCATCCCTGGTACGGCGAGCAGGATGACCACCATCCACACGAGGCTGAGCAGGCTGACGGCCAGGGCGGAGGGCACCGAGTCGACCGTCCACAGCCCCACGCCGCCGCTCGCCGCCTCCTCGGGCGGCAGCAGCCACCACCACAGCGGGTAGGTGGCGTCGCGCAGCACGTAGATCGGCAGCGTCATGGCCACCAGGCCGAGCAGCAGGCCGAGGCTCGCGTGCACGGCCACCCAGCCCAGCTCCCGCCGCGTGGCCCGCTCGGCGAGAGCCGTACGCAGCCGGCGGGGCACCGGACCCGGTGCGATGATCTCGGCGCCCCAGCGCGAGAGCCTGAGCCGCTCCCGGTCGGCGACCGCACGCAGGGCGCGCAGGCCGGCGGGAGCCACCGGCAGCCCGATGCCGAGCAGGCAGAGGGGCGCGAGCAGGAGCAGGCTCAGGAACGTCACGAGCGCCAGCAACGCCGTGCCGAGCCCCGCGACCAGATGGTCGAGGGCGTCCAGGGTGAGACGGGCGCGGGCCGGCACAGCTACAGCCTGCACCACCGGCGGCCCCGCCGAGCCACACCCGGCGGGGCCGCGACGATCAGCCGACCGGCCCGCCGAACCAGCGGGCGAGGTGTTCCTCCAGGTCCCGCTGCCCGTCGCCGACCCAGGCGACATGCCCGTCGGGGCGCATCAGGACGGCCGGAACGTCCACATCCGCCGTGGGATCGGCGAGACGATCGACCCGGTCGGCCCAGCCGTCCGTGCTCAGGCGTCCGGTGCGGTCGAGCAGCAGGCCGCGGCCGCGGTGCAGCAGGCCGTACAGGCGGCCCTGCTTCAGCTCGACGTCGGGCAGGCGGCGGCCGAGCAGGTCGTGCCCGTCGCCGAGGTCGTAGCGCACGCCGGTCGCGGTGATCTTCTCGATCAGGCGGCGGTTCACCTCGTCGATGTCCATCAGCTCGGTGAGCAGCCCGCGCAGGGCCCGCGCGCCCGGTTCGTCCGACGCCAGCTGCACCTGGGCGCGGGTGTTGTCCAGCACGTCGGCGGCGACCGGACGGCGTTCGGCGTGATAGGTGTCGAGCAGCGTGTCGGGCGCCCGGCCGCCGACCTGGGCGGCCAACTTCCAGCCGAGGTTGAAGGCGTCCTGTACGCCCAGGTTGAGGCCCTGCCCACCGGCCGGCGGATGGATGTGGGCCGCGTCCCCGGCCAGCAGCACCCGCCCGACCCGGTACCTCTCGGCCAGCCGGGTGGCGTCCCCGAATCGCGACAGCCACCGCGGGGAGTGCACGCCGAAGTCGGTGCCGGCCAGGGCGAGCAGCTGCTGCCGGAAATCCTCGATCGTGGGCGGTTCCGCACGGTCGCTCACCCCTGCGGCGGGGATCACGACGCGGTAGACGCCTTCGCCGAAGGGGCCGATCATGATGCGCCGGTCGGTCTCGCGCAGCTCGGCCGCCTTGGCGGCGATCTCGTCGTGCGGCACGCCCACGGCCATCTCGCCCATGAGCGTGTCGGTGCGCGAAGGCTCGCCGGGGAAGGCGACACCGAGCACCTTGCGCACCGTACTGCGGGCGCCGTCGCACCCGACCAGATAGCGCGTGCGCACCCTCTCCCCGTCGGCCAGTTCGACCGTCACGCCCTCGTCGTCCTGCTCGAATCCCGTCACCGCGCGGCCACGCACGACCTGGGCGCCCAGGCCGGTCGCATGCTCTTCGAGCAGGCGCTCGACGACCGGCTGCGGCAGGCCGAGCTGGTAGCCGTACGCGGGGTCCAGGCCGTCGGGCGCGGGCTTGGCGATCCCGGCGAACACGCCGCCGACCGGCCGCCGCCTTCCGCCTTCGAGCAGGCGCTCCAGCAGTCCGCGCATCGCCATCAGCTCAAGGCTGCGGATGTGCAGGCTGACGATCCGGACGAACGAGACGGGCTCGCTCTCCTTCTCCACCACGAGTACCCGTACGCCGTGCAGCCGCAACTCGGCGGCCAGCATCGCACCGGTCGGCCCGCACCCGGCGATGATCACATCGAAGTCGAGGGGCGGGCGTCCGTCGGTGAACTGCTCTGCATGCATAGGTGTTGCCTTTCGGGAGTGCCTTGGTCATCGAGGCGCTCCCGGCGACACCTACGTCATTCGCCCAGCCGTGACGGAAAGAGGGAGCACCCACATCGCAACAACGTTCATGGGTCTCACCTCCTAGGCCAACGCCACGGTCTCCCGCAACCTACAGGCCGGGCCTCACGCGGTCCACTGCTTTTCCCACCCGTGGGGCCGGCCCGCCCAGAGGGAAATACACCAAACCCCGCCCTCATCCCCATACCAGGAAATCTGCCGAAAAGTCGCACTCAGACAGCGATAGGACAAGATCGCTTGAGCCCATCGACAGGGCGGCCGGGCGCACGTATTGTACGGGTGCGCGGTGACGCAAATCGGGGCTGACCTGCACAGATGGGGGACCCTGATGGTCGCGGCCTGCCTCGAGATCCACATGATCAATGTCAGCCACGGCGACTCCGTCATGATCATCAATCGCGACCTCGACGAGGTCAAGAAGAAGATCGACGCCGTCACGCCGACCCTGACGAACAAGCCGACCGAACCGATCGACTACGTGCCCTACGCCATCCGCGAGAAGGTACCCCTGCACGGCACCGTCAAGTACTGCCTGCTGGTCGACGGCGGTGACGACTTCGTCGGCTCGGACGTGGCCTGGATGCTGCACCACCACGGCGTCGCGGACATCACCAAGCCCAGCTCCAAGCCGATCCCCAACTTCTACGTGATGATCAGCCACTTCCACGACGACCACGAGCAGGGCCTGCGCCAGGTCTTCCGGGAGCCGGTCGGGCCGAAGCCCGACACCGGGATCCATCCGACCAAGACCCGCTGGGTGCCCGAGCGCATCTACTCCAGCCCCCGCGTGCACCCGCGCAATCCGAAGAACCGCAGCATCCCCCACTTCTGGGACGCCCTGGACAAGACGCTGGTGCTGAAGGCCAAGCACATCGAGATCGCCGAAGGCGGCATCGCCGTACCCAAGGGGACCAAGAAGCACAAGATCCTCACGACCACCAAGAGCACGACCAAGACGCCGCACTCCTTCAACCTGGGCACCGGGATCGACGACATCCCGATCACGATCACGATGGTGGCGGCGGGCGCCGCGGTCTGGCAGAAGGACAGCGGCACCATCGAACCCGTCCCCTCGAAGGTGAAACGCAAGACCGCGGACGGCAAGAAGCTCTGGGACGAGAACGACCGCTCGCTCTGCTTCGTCCTGGAGTACGGCTCCTTCCGCTACTTCCACGGCGGGGACATCGCCGGTGACGGCGGCCTGGCGGGCGGCAACACCGACGTCAAGGCGCAGATGGGTACGGCCAAGCACGTCTCCTCCACCGAGCACGGCGATGTCGAGAGCCTGCTCGGGCCCGCCCTGGAGATGGCACTGAGCAAGCAGAAGTGGAAGGCGGGCAAGGACTACTTCCCGAGCGCCGGGCACTGCACGGTGATGAAGGCCAGCCATCACGGCAGCGCCTCCAGCGGCGACACCTACTTCCTGGCCTCGGTGCGGCCGAAGCTCGTGATCATCTCCTGCGGCCCCAGGCTGGTCCACCACGGCCATCCGACCCCGCAGTCGATGTACCGCTTCGACGCCGAGTCCAACGCCTCTTGGAACGTTCAAGGCGGCGGCACCACGCCCAACACCGTCGAGGCCATCTACGTCACCGAGGTCACCGACACCTACCCGGTGAAGAACAAGACGACCAAGAAGATCTCCGCGAAGAAGTTCACGATGGTGCTCGCCGACGAGGCGACGGCGGCCGGCGACATCGTGGTCCGCCCGATCGACCAGTCGATCGCCGACGTCCGCGCGGCGGCGGCGTCGGGCACCGCCACCCTCGACGTCCAGGTGTACGGCACGGGCTACCTGACCCCGTACCTGACCGACGGCACCAAGATCCGGCCCATCGACAAGAACGACACCAGCGGCACCTCCTACTACCCCGTCGGTCCGACCACCCACCAGCTGCACGGATAAGGGGCGCGGATGCTCACTCCCGAGTGGAAGAACGGCGCCTGGTACGTCAAGGGCGGCCTCAGCAGGGCCGCGACCGACAACGCGCGGCTCGGCACGAAGTTGTTCCGGGTCGGCCCGCACTGGGTCGCCTTCGACGACGCCTTCGCCATCCCGCTGATGCAGGCGGTCTACGACCCGCTGTTCGTGTCCGTGGCGGCCAGGCGCGACTATCTCCATCTGGGCTACGTCCAGCTGGCCCAGGTGAAGTTCAACGGGACGCCGATCCCGCCGTGGGTGTTCGCGCCGCGCCTGAAGGACCGCGCGCCCTATGTGATCAACGACAAGACCCACCAGTTCATCGACATGATGGGCCCGGCCGACCTGCGTCTGGGCCGGATCACCGACCCGTTCTACGCCTTCAACGGCGTCCTGCGCGACTTCGTCGAGGAGCACGCCGACTTCTACCAGTACCCCAGGCCGAACGGGACGCTGCTTCGCCGTACGGCGCCGCCGAAGGAGACGAGTTCGCCGCCGACCGGCGTCCCGCCCGCCAACGAGTCGGCCTACGCGACGATCCTGGCCGAGGTCTGCGCCGAGCTGATCACTCCGGCCGACATCCGGACGATGCTGGAGGAGCAGCCGGTCTTCACCACGGTCAAGGGCCCGCTGACGGACGAGCCGTACCGGATCGTGATCAGGGAGCTGGAGCTCACCCCGGCCGTGACCGGCACGCCGGAGGACCTGGCCACCAACGGCGTCCCCGACGGGACGGTGGGGGTGCGGGTCGTGGGCGAGTACGTCCTGCTGACGCTGGCCGACCACGAGGACCTCGGGCCGACGCTGGTGGTGCCCTCGCTCACCCGCACCAGCGCCGAGGATCCCATCGACGTGTACTGGCTCTCGGCCTTCGACCTGGAGGCCACGCAGGGCCGGGCGGTGATCGAGATGCTCAACCGGGTCGCGGCCTACCAGATCGCCGCCAAGACCGCCACGAACCTCGCTCCCGCCAAGGTCACCGAGCGCGGGCACGGCGGGCTCGACCGGCCGCCGTACCAGCTGAGTCCCGACGCGTTCGCGGTCGAGATCGTCTACACGACCGTGCTCGCCGGGAAACCGGCGCAGCGGACCCGCCGGAGCTATCTGACCGCCCTGTCGGCGTTCAGGTGGAGTGTGCTCATGCAGTACAGGTCCAACAGCCGGACCCTGGACCTGTCGGCCATCAGGGCTCCGCAGGAGGACACCTCGGCGGTCTCGCTCGATGCGATCGGGTGGCGGATCACCCAGCTGGCGACCAAACCGGAGTACCGGAGCACGACCGTCGACACCTCCTACTTCACGATGGCCGCCGTGCGCCGCGACGCGTTCGCCGCCGACCGGGGACTGCGGTACGTGGTGGCGGACGCCAAGGACGCCACGGCCGACGACGCCGTCGGCTACGTGGCCGAGAGCTGAGGACCTGATGACCGAGCCCGTGGCCGAAGCACGCCCTGTCGTCACCGTCACCTTCGAGGACGGCCGTCTCGTGATCGCCTGGAGCGGCGTCACGGGCGCCTTCCAGTACCGGGTGCTCGTGCGTGACGCCGAGGGCAGGTTCGTCGACCAGAGCGACGCCGACACCTCGCCGCACGTGTGCGCCTTCACCCCCGTGCACGGCGCCGTGTACACGGCCACGGTGACGCCCGTCGGGCAGCCGAGCGACCCGGTGCGCTTCACCGTGCCGTTCGACACCGCCGAGGTCCTCGCCCAGCTGCGCGAACGCCTGGAGGCCGCGCGTACGGCGGGCGAGGAGGGCGCCTTCGTCTATGTGTTCGGCGCCGACGTCGTCGGCCGTGACACCGTCATCGCCGCCCACACGCTCACCGCGCCGGCCGCCTCGCTGCTCACGCCCACCACGCTCACCCTCACCGGGACCTCGGCCGCGATCACCGAGGCCGAGGGCACGACGGCCGAGGTGGTGTTCACGGTCGAGGACGGCGTCGTCGAGGCGGTCTGGACGGCCGTGCCGCCCGATGGCCACCTGCTCGCCGACACCTATCCGGACCTGCCGGAGTCCTTCGACTACTACGGCCTGCGCGAGCAGGTCTTCACCCTGGGCACGAAGGACGGCCTCGCCTTCCATGCCGACCTGCCGGTGCCGCCCGACCTGTGGCCGGACCCGGACGACGCGCCGGGCGTGCGGCTCGGCGGGCCGATCGCCGACGACGGCACGTTCAGCTGGACCGCGTCCGACGCCCTGGCGCCCGTCACCGTCAACCGCATCGGCGCGCCGCCGCTCGTGCTGACCTCCGGCCTGGCCACGCTCACCGACAGGGGCGCCACGATCACCGGGTCGGTCCGGCTCGACCGGCCCGAGGAGCAGCTGCCCGGCGGGCCCGTCGTGGTCGTCGGCACGGCCGACCTGCCGACACCGGTGAGTGTGGGCCCCGCCCTGCGCGTCTCCGACGTGCCGCCGGGCGCGGCGGCGGCCGTGCTCGGGCTGTGCGGGCTCGACGGTGTCGCCGCCCGGCTGCCGGGTGTGCTGCTCGACCTGCTCGGCGTGCGCGTGCGCGACCTGTCGATCGGCCCTTCGCCGCGCGACGCGGACTCGATCACCACGGTGACCGTCGACTTCGGCGACGGCTCGGTGAACCTAGCGCCCGGGATCGAGCTCGCCGATTTCCACGTCACGGCCGAACTGCACAACAGCCTCGGGTACGAGCCGGGCGGCGCGGTCGTGGTCGGCGGAACGCTCCATCTCGGCGGCACGCCGTACACGGTCACCGCGGGCGCCTTCAGCGACAGGCCGTGGACGATCGAGATCGTCGGTGACATCACCCCTGACGCGATCGCCGGCGTGGCGGGCACCGATGTGGCGGGCCTGTCGGCGATCCTGCCGATGGACCTCGACGCCGGGATCGCCGTGCTCGCCGCCTCGGTCACCGTCGACCCGGCCGAGCTCGAACTGCGCGAGGTCGCGTTCACGATCGGCCAGACCCGCGACTGGAACGCCGGGCCGTTCAGCCTGCGCGGCTGGAGCGTGCGGGTCGACCTTGAGGCCGACACCGGATGGTCGCCGCGTGCCACCGTGCACGGGACGGTGTCGATCGCCGGGGTGGACGCCGAGGTCTACATGACCGCGCCGCTGGACGAGGGCGAGATGTGGTCGGTGTGCCTGGCTCCGGGCAGCCGTGTGCACCTGCCGAGCCTGTCCGGCCTGCTCGGCATGCTGGGCACGCCGCCGCCGCTGCCCTCGGCGCTCGCCACCCTGGGCGATCTCGACATCACCGCCCTTGAGCTGAGCTTCGACCCCGGCGCGCTCACCGTGACCAGGTTCGCCGTCGGCATCGAGCAGGCGGGCTCGTGGGTGGTGGTCGACGGCGGCCTGACGGTGGAGGACGTCACCGCCTACCTCGGCTTCGACAGCGAGGACGGCGTTTCGGGACGGATCGGCGGCACCGCGGTCGTCGGCGGCGAGCGCGTGGACGCCTCCCTGTCCAAGAACATCGACGAGGGCTGGCTGGTACGGGCGGCGTACGCCGAGGTCGTGCACGTGCCGGGGCTCGCCGACCTGGACGACTGGCTGGACCACGAGCACGTCGCGGGCGGGCTGCCCGCGCACCTGCCGCTCGCGCACGGCTTCGACCTGGCCGATGTGTGGGCCGAGTTCGACGGCGACGGCGTGTACCGGGGGTTCGGGTTCAGCTTCTACGCCGAGGACCTGTGGACGGTCGTCGAGGGCATGCTGTCGCTGACCCAGGTCGGCGCGGACGTCGCCCTCACCACACCGGTCTCGGCCGACACGGTCATCGCCGACGTCAGCGGCGTGCTCACCCTGGGCGGCGTGCGCATCGGCGTGCGGGCGAGCACGCCGGGCGACGGGCGCTGGAGGTTCACCGGGCAGTTGCTCGACGGGCTCGTCATCGACGTGGTCGGCGCGCTCACCGGCCTGTCGCAGGCGGCCGGGTTCGCCCTTCCCGCCGACGCCAGGAGCTTCGGGCTGCCCGAGAAGATCGACATCATCGCGGCCGAGGTCAGCGTCGTGCCGGACGACGGAGTCTTCCACTTCGCCGGGCTGGCCGGGTTCGAGCGCTGGGAGTTCGGCTTCGGCGGCGCGACGCTCGCCATCCTGGGCTTCGGCGCACGGATCGACGTGGCGGGCGAGGACGAGCCGCTGACCGCCGCGCTGACCGGCGTGTTCTCCTTCGCCGGGATCACCTCCGACGTCACCGTCGCACTCGGCCGGGCCACGACGCCGACGATCGTCACCGGCCACGCCTCGAACGCCGCCCAGGTCGACCTGGCCGCCATCACCGGCATCGGCTCCGGCTCCGGCTCCGGCTCCGCCTTCGCCGAGGTGACGCCCGCCGACCTCACGCTGGGCGCGTTCGCCGAGGTCGCCTACTGGCTGGACCTGACCGGCAGGCGCTTCCTGGTCACCGGCTCGATCGAGTACGGCCGGCCCGAGGCGCCCGTGCGCGCCCAGGCGCTGGTGCACTGCGCGCAGGCGGGCGGGCGCTGGAGCTACGTGGTCGCACTCGGTCTCGGCGACGGCTTCCTGTTCGCCGACCTGGTCCCCGCGCTGGGTGTCGTCGACGGCGTGCTGCGTGTGCGGGCGGCCCGTGTGATCGTGTGCGACCTGCCCGTCGGCAACACGCTCGGCGCGACAACGGCGAGCGTCGGGACGGCGCTGGCGGAGCTGGGCGTACCCGCGGCCGACTCGCCGCTGTCCGGCCTGGCCACCATGGACGCCGCCGAGCTGGAGACCGGCTTCTACGCGGTCGCCGAACTCGACCTCACCGCCGGGCTCGCCGCCCACATCGCCGACATCGGCGCCTCCCCACCCGCCGACATCCTGCTGTACGCGCTGGTGCAGGCCGAACGCAGCGTCTTCGGCGCCGTCCTCCCGAACATCACCGTCATCCAGGACAAGATCGCCTTCACCGACGTACGGCTGCGCTACACGACCGAGGCCGACGACACGCTCACGCTGTCGGCCACGGCCGTACTGGCCGGGATCTTCCCCTCCGACTACAGCTTCGCCATCGACCTGGCGATCACCGGCAGCGGGCTGACCTCCAGCGTCACACCGAGCGACGACACCTACGCCAATCCGTTCGGCCTGCCCGGCATCACGCTGTCCGCGCTCGAACTGGCCGTCGCCTACACCTGGCGGCCGGTCACGACCTCCTCCTTCGCACTGTGCGGGCAGGTGAGCATCGGCGGGGTGCGCAGCCGTGCGGCCGTCGCGGTGGTGGACGGGCAGGCGTCGCTGTTCTCGCTGGCGCTGGCCGACGACCTGTCGATCGGCGCCTTCTTCACCCAGTGCGTGCCCGGGGCGAGCTGGCCTGGCGAGTTCGTGGAGATCACCTTCCTGCGCGGCAGCCGCCTCACCTATGCCGCGGCCGCCACCTCCTACGAGGGCCTGCCGGTGCCCGCCGGGTTCGCGCTCAGCGCCAGGGTACGGCTGACGCTGATCACGACGCTGGAGCTGGACACGGTCGTCACCGTCGTGCAGAGCGGCGGGCGCTACGCCGGAGTGGTGGCGCGGCTGGCGCTGACCGGGCCGCTCGACCTCGGCGTGATCCAGCTGACCGGGCCGCCCGCACTCATGATCGACACGACCCAGGACCTGCTCCGGCTCACGACCGGGCTGAGCTTCCTCGGCGCGCCGTTCGGCACCGCGGGGGTGAGCGTGCGCAAGGGCGGCGGCGGCTCGACCGTGTACGGCGCGAGCATCACCGCCGCCGGGAGGCTCGATCCGTTCGGCACGCTGAGCTGCTCGTTCACCTATGTCGACCACGGCGCCGACCGGCCGGGCGAGTTCCGCGTCGAGGACTGGCCGCTGTTCGAGTGGCCGCGCGAGCTCGTGGACTTCATGCAGGTCATCCGCTCGCTGTCCGATCTGAACAAGGGCTGCGGGGAGCTCGCCGATCTCGTCACGCGCGTGCTGTACAGCACGAAGTGGAAGCTGAAGCCCAGTGTCAGCCTCGCCGGCGCCGATCTGGTCTTCGCCCTGACCGGCTCCTACGAGCTGTACGTCCTGTCGGCCGACGATCCGTTCCTGACCGTCACGCTGGCGCCGTTCTCGGTGCGCGTTCCGGCCACCGTGTCCTGGGCCGATCTGCCGGAGGCGCTGGCCGAGGGGATCGGGAACGCCGCCGCCGACATCGTGCGCGACCTGCTGGCCGATCCCGAGGCGATCGCCGTACTGGTCGGGGTGGTCGCCGGGCAGGAGGCGCTGGCCGCCGGGATGCAGCTCGTCTGCCAGGGGCTGGTCGACGCCGCCGTCGCGGCCGCGGCGTCGGCGGCGCGTGGCGCGGTGACGGCGGCGGGCAGCGCCGTGGCCGTCACGGCCGCCGCGCTGACCACGGCGGTGACCGCCGCCCTGCGCGACCACGACTCGGGCGGAGGCGGAGGCTCGTCGGGCGGGGGCGGCTCATCGGGCGGCGGTGGGTCGTCGGGCGGGGGCGGCTCGTCAGGTGGCGGCGGCTCGTCGGGCGGCGGTGGCACGACGACTCCCGCCCCCGAGGCGCCCGTGCTCACCGGCTTCGCCTTCGACGGGACCCGCTTCACGGCCACCTGGAACCCCTCGCGCTACGCCGCCGGGTACACCTTCGAGGTCCTGGCCCCCGACGGCCGTGTGCTGGGCTCGGCCCATGCCGACTTCGCCCTCGACGCGTACGTCAGCGCCGTGCCCGACCTGCCCGGAACCTACCGGGGCAGGGTGCGCGGGGTACGCGGCGGCGAGGTGAGCGGCTGGGTCGAACGCACGCTGGTGAAGACCGCTCCCCCGCACCCGAGCGTCGACTACGCCGAGCCTGACCTGGTCATCACCTGGCAGAACCCGATCGGCGCCGGCAGGCCCGACGGCTACGTCCTCACGGTGACCGCCGAGGGCGACAGCCCCGTCGAGATCCCCCTGGCCGCCGACGCGACGCAGGCGCGCTTCCCGGTCCAGCCGATGCTCGCGACCACCTACGCGGTGCGCATGCGTGCGCTGCGCGCGGCCGAGCTGCCCGGCGACTGGGGCGGCCCGATCATGATCGAGGTGGAGCCGCCCGTGCCGTCGATCGTGCCCAGGCGGCTGGCCGTCTCCGACGACGGCACCCATGTCGTCTTCACCTGGGACCGGGTCGACGGCTTCAACCAGTACATCCTGCGCTTCCTCGACGCCTCCGGCGGGCAGGTCATGATCGTCGAGACCAATCGCACGACGGCGACGTACGACTCCGCGTCCTGGAACCCCGGCACCGGTGTGGTCGCCCAGGTGTCGACCTCGCACGAGGAGCTGGCGCCCGAGTGGTCGGCCGCCATCGAACTGCCGATCTACCTGGTCGTGCACGCCACCGATCCGAAGATCACTCCCGTCACGCGCGACACCATGGGCCAGTACCCCGCCGCCGAAGGCTGGTGCGTCGTCCCCCGCGCCACCTCCGGCGCGCTGGCGGCCGTCGCCCGCCTGACCGGGCTGCTGCGCCTGCACGGCATCCTGCACGACCCGTACGCGACCATCGCCGACGGCGCCGCCCTCGTCACCTGGGAGGACACCTCCGACGCCCGTCCCGTCGTCGTCTGGCAGGCCATGCGCAAGCTCATCAGCGTGCTGGTCGCCTACCGCGTGCTGCCCGGCAACGCCTTCACCGACGTCGCCGCCGACCTGCGCTCCGCACGCGCCCTGCAGGAGTGGGGAGGCTGGCAACTCCTGCTCGCCCTCGGCGTCCCCGTGGGCGGCGAGTGCACGACGGAGTCCGGGCGCTGCGGGGACGTCGTGTACGGCGTGACCGACGACCGCGTGAGCGAGGTGTACGCCGCCTCACCGGAGAGCGGCTGGCTACCGCTGCCGAACGCGGACGTCGCCTCCCGCGTCCTGCTGCAACACGTGGCCGACGTCCTGCGCGACCTGAACCTGATCGGGGCCGACGAGGCGCAGTCACTCTTCCCCTGAGACTCTCGGCCCGGCTGGACGGCGATTTTTCTGTATTTCCTATCGATTATTAGGATAATGGTCGTCATGTGGGGTCAACGGCCTGCGATCGGGGGATCAGTCATAGGTCAACCGATCTGAGACAGGATGGTCCTCCCATGACGATCAAGGAAGAAGCAGGCCGTGAGGTCGTTCCCTTCTGGTTCGATCCGCTCTGCCCCTGGGCGTGGATCACCTCGCGCTGGCTGCTGGAGGTCGAGCGGGTGCGGCCGGTGCGGGCGGACTGGCGGATCATGTCGCTGGCCTATCTCAACCTCGTGCAGCGGGAGGGCGAAGGGCTGAGCGAGGACTACCGGGAGCGGATGGCGGGGGCGTGGGGGCCCGTACGGGTGTGTGCGGCGGCGGCCGAGCACAGCGGGCGAGACGTGCTGGGAGCGCTGTACACGGCGATCGGCACCCGCCTGCACACACAGGGACGCCGTGACGACCCGGCGGTCATCCCGGAGGCGCTCGCCGAGGTCGGGCTGCCGGAGGCGCTGGCCTCGGCGGCCACCGGCGAGGAGTACGACTCCGTGATCGTCGACTCGCACAACGAGGCGTTCGACGCGGTCGGGCTGGACGTCGGGACGCCGGTCGTCCGCATCGGCGGCACGCATCTGTTCGGGCCCGTGGTCACGCCGATCCCGCGGGGCGAGGCCGCAGCCCGCCTCTGGGACGGGCTGGCCCTGGTCGCGGCCACCGACGGGTTCTTCGAGCTCAAGCGGAGCCGTACGCGCAGACCGTCCTTCGACTGAGCCCGGAGCCGTACGCGCAGGCCGTCCTTCGACTGAGCGTGGCGGCTGTCGCCCGCGCCGATGGCTACCGGCATAATCGCCTCCACCATGAATGCCGCATCTCCCGCCAGAACGCCCCCGTCGTGGGTGGCCGTCGTGCTCGCGGTGGTGTCCGTGGGGTGCGGCGTGGTGGCGATCGTGGTGAACGGGGGGCTGCCCGAGGCGTGGACGCCGGTGCCCAGGTGGTCGCCCGACGTGCCGGCGGGGCTGGCCTTCCCCGTGGTGGGGGCGTTCCTGGTGACGCGCAGGCCGGGGCTCAATCTCGGCTGGCTCATGATCGCGGGCGGGCTCCTGGCGGCGATCGCGGAGCTGGCGTCGGCGTTCATGCTGCTGTCGGCCTCGAACGGCGCGCTGCAGGTCGCGGGCGTCCTGCGATGGATCGGCGTGCCCGCCTGGGCGTACGGGGGCTGGGTGCTCGCGGTGCTGCTGCCGCTGTACGCGCCGGACGGCAGGCTCCGCACGCCGCGTGCGCGGTGGGTGGCGCTGGCCGGGTTCCTGGTCATGTCGGGCCAGAGCCTCAACGGGATCGTCAGGCCGGACCCCTCGCCCGTGGGGTACGCCTTTCCCGTGGTGATCCCCAACGCGGCCGGCATCGCCGCCTACACCGCCTACCCGCTGGTCAGGGAGGTCCTGCGGCACGCCGTCGAGGTCGTCGTGGTCCTCGCCCTGGTGTCGACGACCCTGCGCCTGCGCGGGGCGGACCCGGCGGCGCGCAGGCAGATCGCCTGGCCGCTCGCCGCGTTCGCCGTCTATGTGCTCATGCTCGTGCTCGGGGACGACTTCGCCGTCGCGGCGACCGTGTGGACCGCGGTCGTGCCGGTGGCGATGGTGTTCGCGGTGCTGAGGTATCGGCTGTTCGGCATCGACACGGTGATCAGCCGGGCCTTCGTCGCGGCGGGGCTGCTGGCCGTGGTCAGCGGGGTGTACTTCGGGGCGAGCGCGCTGTCCAGCCTCGTCGTGGCCGAGTACCACCAGGTAGCGGGGCTGGCGGCGGCGCTGTTCGCCGGGGTGTTCTTCCAGCCGCTGCGCCGGGTGCTGCAGCGCGCCGTGGATCGTGCCATGTACGGCCGCGTCGGCGACCCGGCCCTGCTGGCCGGGCGTCTCACACACGAGGTGCGTCATGCCGATCCCGCGCACGCGCTGTCGGCCGTCGTCTCGGTCGTACGCGACGGCCTGGCCGTGGACGGGGTGGCCGTCGAGGTGCCTGACGGCCTGCCCGCGTACGTGGTCAGCGGGGAGCCGGGCCCGGCGCCTCGCGAGATCACCCTCGTCTGGCACGGCGAACCCGTCGGCAGGCTGCTCATCGGCCGTCCGGGCGCCCGCAGGTTCGCCGCCGCGCACGACGACCGTGTGGTGGACACGCTGCTGCCGTACGTGGCCGACGTCGCGCACGCCGTACGGATGGCGGCCGACCTGCAGCGCTCGCGTGAGCGGATCCTGGCCGCGCGCGAGGAGGAACGCCGCAGGCTCAGGCGCGATCTGCACGACGGTCTCGGCCAGTCCCTCTCGGGCATGGCCATGACGATCAACATGGCCAGGATCAACCTGCGCCGCTCCCCCGACGACGCCGACGTCCTGCTGAGCGACCTTCGCAGCGGCATGGACGTGCTCTCCGGCGACCTGCGCGAACTCGTCTACGGACTGCGCCCGCCCGCCCTGGACGACCTCGGCCTCGCGGGCGCCGTACGCGCACTGGCCGGGCCGGGCGGCGGGCCCGTCGTCGAGGTCACCACATCGGGGGACCTGGCCGATCTGCCGGCCGCCGTCGAGGTCGCCGCGTACCGGATCGCACAGGAGGCGATCACCAACGCGCGGCGGCACGCCGATGCCGCCCGCATCGACGTCACCCTGACCCGCGAGCCCCTCGACGGCGCCCTGCGCCTGGTCGTCGCCGACGACGGGCGCGGGCTGCCGCCCGATCGGCGGGCCGGTGTCGGCCTGTCCTCCATGCGCGAACGCGCCGCGGAGCTGGGCGGCACCTGCGTCGTCGCCTCCCCGGGCGCCGGCACGACGGTCGAGGCCCGGCTGCCCGCGGGATCGCGCCCACCTGAGCGGGAGTGAGCTACTCCAGTACGGCCGTGGCCTCGACCTCGACCATGAGGTCGGGCTCGGCCAGGGCGGCGACGCCCAGCAGGGTGACGGGCTTGACCGGGTCGACGCCCATCTTCTGCGCCGCGCGCGCGACCCCCTCCCCCAGCAGGGCCAGCTTGTCGGCATGCCAGTCGACGACGTACACGGTCAGCTTGGCGACGTCGTCGAACGAACCGCCGATCTCGGTCAGGGCGGTGCCGATGTTCAGGAAGGCCTGTTCGACCTGGGCCGCGAAGTCGCCCTCGCCGACCTTGCGGCCTTCGGCGTCCCGGGCGACCTGGCCGGACAGGAAGACCAGCCTGGAGCCGGTGGCGATCGAGAGCTGCCGGTACACCTCGGGCTTCGGCAGGCCTTCGGGGTTGATCAGGGTCACGGCCATGGCTGGACTCCTCGTCGTCGATGCCGGATTCCCAAAACATAGCATTGCTATGTAATGTAAAGCCATGTCCAGGACGAAAGATCCCGCTGTCCGCGCTCTGCTGATCAATCGCGCGGCGCAGATGCTCCGGGCCAGGCAGCCGATCAGCCTGCGCTCCCTCGTCGAGGGGACCGGCGTGTCGACGATGGCCGTCTACACCTACTTCGGCGGCATGGACGGCCTGTGGAAGGCGATGCGGCAGGAGGGGTTCACGCACCTGGCGGCCAGGCTGGCCCGGGTCGCCAGGTCGCAGGACCCGGTCGGCGACCTCGCCGCGCTCGGGGCCGCCTACCTGGCCAACGCCCTGGACGGGCCCGACCTCTACCGGGTCATGTTCGACGCCGGTTTCGAGCTCGAGGACCCCCAGGCCGCCGACGACACCCTGCACACCCTCGTCGACGCGGTCGAACGCGCCAAGGCCGCCGGACGCTTCCGCGCCGACGTCGTCCCCGCCGATCTCGCCGTCCAGGCCTGGACGATCGGCCACGGCCTGGCCTCGCTCGTCGCCACCGGCCCGCTGTCCGGCAAGGCGCTCGGCCATGCCGTGCCTCTGCTGACCGCCCTGTACGTCAGCGCGGGCGACGAGCCCGGCAGATGCCGCCGATCGGTCGAACACGGCTGGGGGCGATCGGCGGGGGCGGTTCCCCCGCGCGTCTAGAGGGCATGCCGACACCGTCCTCCCGGCCCTGCCGCGCCGAGGTTCCGGCGGCACACTCGCACTAAGATCGCCTCTCATGCTTTCCGATGGCTTATGGCGATTTTTCAGGATTGGCGCTGCGAGTCTGATTCTCCTGGCCACGGGCGTCGGCCTGGTGTTCGGCGACGACTGGCTCATGATCGCCGCCACGTGGGAGCCGGTCGAGTCCCACCCGCGAGACGAGCTCGCCCCCTGGGCGGTCGCCATGCTGACCGCGGTCGTCCTGACGAAGGCGGCGCTGCTGTGGCAGATCCTGCGCACCCCGCTGCGGGGACGGCTGGAGCGTGGGGCCAGGGCGCTGCGCGGGCTGCTGTACCTGTCGGTGGCATTCGTACTCGCGCTGTGGCACCTGATGATCTCCCTGCTGCCCGGGGAGGTCGCCGCGGCGTTCTCGCTCGTGCTGTGGGCCGCGATCTACGTCCTGTGGCTGCGGGTCGTCGACTGGCGTTCGCGGGTGCTGCGGGTGGCGGCCGGGGTGCTGTTCGCACTCGACCTGGTCGTGACCGCCGGGCAGTGGGCCGGCGGTCCCACCGTGGAGGAGTGGGCGGCGACGTCGGTCGGCGCGGCGGCGATCGCCGTCATCGTCGCCGCCCAGTGGCGCGACGGGCGGTGGAGTCGCGGCACCCTGGTGGCGGGCTGGCTGACCGTGGGCTGCTCGCTCTTCATCGCGCTCGCCGACATCCTCCACCTCTCCCGGGCCGCGGGATCCGTACTGGACGAGCTGTGGCTGGTCCATCCCGTGTGGCTGGCGGCGACCGCCCGTGAGATGGCCGTCGGGGAGCGCTCCGCCTCGCCCGCGCCCCGGCTGCGGCACGGGGCCCGCCTCGCCCTGGCGGTCGCCGTCGTCCTTCCGCTCATCGCGCTGATCCCCCCGGAGGGCGTCTCGCGCATGACCTACACCGGGTTCGGGGACTGCCACGAGCGGCCCGCCTACGGCGACCTGAAGCCCGATCAGCGCGAGGCCGCGTTCCTGTGCCTGGCCCGTACCACCGACTTCGGAGCCCCACCCCTGTACCCCGCCCGCTGGTCGGACCAGGAGATCCTGGCGAGCGGGCGCGCGCTGTGCCGGGCGAAGGGCCCCGACGAGCAGAAGGCGATCCTGGGCCGGGCGGGAAGCGGGCGGGCCGCGTGGGGCGTCGACGTCTGGGACCTCGTCTACATCTGCCCGGAGGTCGTCGCCAGGACGCACCCCGAACTGCTGCGCACGTCCGAGGAGCGGGCCGCCGACGACGACGCCTACCTCGCCGAGGCGAACGCGCGGTGCCGTGACCCGTGGCCCGGGACGAAGGGCGTGGTCCAGGCGTCGGCCGCCTACTTCCTCTTCGTCGACGGCGATCACGGCTACTTCGTGCACGACTCCGACGACCGGTCGGGCGAGAACGAGGCGGAGCGGGCGATCGAGCGCGCCTACGACAAGGGCAACACGCTCGTCGGCGCGTCCGGCGGCACCGTGCTCGTCGGGCATGTCGAGGACGTCTCCGAGCTGTGCATCACCCTGAAGGCCTTCCGCAAGGCGCCGCCCCCGCGTACGGCCGGATGGGATCAGGTCACCGAGGTTCCGGTCGTCAGCCGTACCGGTCGGCTCAGCGTGGCGGAGGTGACCGACGGCGCGGAGGTGGGCGCGGGCGCCCGGATGCCGAACCTGGCGATCGCCGGCAAGGGCCGCTACCGCCTGCGCGTCCACATCCGCATCGGCGCGGGCGGCGGGGAGGAGCACCTGGTCGTCGCCTTCCCCGACAGGTCGGGCAAACCGGGCGGGCGGGTCCGGCTGAAGCGATAGTGCGGGCGCCTCACCGACCCGGACGGCAGACCTCCTGGTACGGCACGCCGGGCAGGTACTGCTCCCACTCCTGGCGGGTGAGCGAGCGCTCGGCGAACGCGCACACCGACCGGTAGGGGTCGGCGGGCACGCCCACGTCCCACCGCCGTACGGTCCCGTCGATCGGATGGCCGAACGTGGTCAGGACGCGCCCGTCGGGGCGGAAGGCCATACGGATCACGGCGTCGATGTGCCCGATCAGGGGCGGGCCGATCTGCCGGTGCGTGTGCACGTCCCACAGCCGGACCACGCCGTCGGTGTCGGCGGTGGCCAGCGTCGTGCCGTCGGGGCCGAACACCACGAAGGGCGCGTCGGCGTGCCCGGTGAGCGGCAGACCGAGCTGGCGGCCGGTGCCCACCTCCCACAGGCGCACGGTGTGGTCCCACGAGGCCGTGGCCAGCGTCCTGCCGTCCGGGCTGAACGCGGCGTCGAACAGGGAGCTCGCATGACCGGCGAAGGGTCGCCCCCGCGCCTTGCCGGTGTCGAGGTCCCACAGCTGCGCGGTGCCGTCGTCGTAGCCCGCGGCCAGCGTCCTGCCGTCCCGGCTGACCGCCTTCGCGTCGGCGTTCACGACGACGGCGCGACCGGACCGTTTGCGGGTGGCCACCTTCCATGCCTGGGTGGGCACGTCGTCGGCGCCCCAGATGACCAGGGTCGAGCCGTCGCCGCTGAAGAGCGCCCGCTCCGCCCTTCCGGGATGGGGGAAGGGGCGGCCGAGCTTCTTGTGGGTGACGGCGTCGTACAGCTGCACGGCCCGGCCGTCGTCGCGCAGGTAGGCCTCGACGGCGCCGTCGGGGCTCAGCGCCGAGGTGTCGGAGAGCGTGTTCGGCCTGGGCCCGCCGAGCTGCCGGTGCACGGTCAGGTCCCACACCCTGACCCGGTCGTCGGCGGTGGCCAGTGTCCTGCCGTCGGGGCTGAAGGCCAGAGCGGTCAGCGCCAGCCCGCTGGCCGGGAGCGGCGCGCCGAGCTGCAGGCGGGTGGCGGTGTCCCAGAGCCTGACGCCGTCGCCGTGCCGTGCGAAGTGGTACCCGGTCACCAGCACGCGGCCGTCCGGGCTGAAGGCCAGGTGCTCGGGGAAGGGCAGGGTGGTCAGCGGCTCGCCGTCCTGCTGGTGGGTGGCGGTGTTCCACAGGCGAACGGTGGCGTCGTTCGCGCCCGCACTCGCGCTGACCAGGCGTCGGCCGTCCGGGCTGAACACGGCCAGCGTGACGCCGTCGGTGTGCCCGGTGAGCGGGCTGCCGATCTGTGCCCGGGTGGCCGTGTTCCACAGACGTATGGTCCGGTCGTCGCTGGTGGTGGCCAGCGTCGCGCCGATCGGGGCGAACGTCACGTGCGTCACCGCCGCCTCGTGTCCCGCCATGGGCGCGCCGACCGGTTCGCGGGTCGCGGCGTCCCACAGGCGTGCCGTCTTGCCGTCCGCGGTGGCCAGCAGGCGGCCGTCCGGACTGAAGGCCACCGTCCGGCCGCCGGCGGGCAGCGGGTCGCCGAGCCGCTTGCGCGTGGTGGTGTCCCACAGGCGTACGGTCGCGTCGTCGCCCGCCGAGGCCAGGATCGCGCCGTCCGGGCTGAAGGCCAGCCCCTGCACGCCTTCGTCGTGCCCGGTCAGCGGTTCGCCGATCTCGCGTCGCGTGGCCGTGTTCCACAGTCGCACGGCGCCGTCGGAGCCGCCGGTGGCCAGGATCCGGCCGTCCGGGCTGTAGGCGAGGGTGAGCACGGTGCCCGACGGGTCGGGGTAGGTCTGGCGCGCGGGCTGGGCGTACACGTTCAGCAGGCTGTGGCGGGCCTCGGGGGTGTGTGCGAAGTGCCAGGACGTGGTGGCCAGCACCTGGGCGAGCACGGGGTCGGAGGCGGCGATCGCCACGCTCTGGGCGGCCAGTTGCCTGGACAGCGCCTGGTTGCGGCCCGCCTCGGCGATACGGCGTTGCGCGTCCGCCCTGCCAGCGGCGTCGACCGCGACACCGGCGCCGGTGAGCGCGACGGCCAGCAGGATCACCAGGCTGATCACCGCCGCGCGGCGCTGCCTGGCCGAGCGGGTCACGGCCTTGGTACCGGCGTCGAGAAAGGCACGTTCCAACGCGGTCGGCCGCACGTGCGGGCGAGCGGCGTCCGCCCACTGCCGCATCGCCTCAAGGCGGCTGCCGCGCAGCAGGTCGGCGGCCTTCCTGCCGTTGCCCGCCCAGTGCCCGGCGGCCTCGGCCAGCTCCCCCACGACGGCCAGGCTGTCACGATCGTCGCGCAGCCAGCCGCGCAACCGGGGCCAGGCCTGTATCACCGCGGGGCGCGACAGCCTGACCCGGTCGTCGGTGCGGGAGATCACGTAGACGAAGGCGTCGAGGACGCGTCCGACGGCGCGCTCGGTCTCGGGCCCGCCCTGGACCAGCTCGCCCGGCGACGCCTCGCGCGGCGTCTCGGCCCGGTCCTCACCGATCGTGACCAGCCGCAGGAACACGCCGGGCGCAAGGGCGCGCTCGGCCTCGCCCAGCGAGAGGTAGGCGTCCTCGGCCAGTGCGCCGAGCCCCGGATCGGGCGGCGAGTCCACCCGCAGGCCGCCCGCCCGGTTGCCGCCCGCGTCCAGCAGGCCGACGCCGCCTGGGTCGTCCTCGCGGAGCAGGGCCAGCAGCAGGTCCCTGGCCGAGGGACGACGCTCGGGGTCCTTGGCCAGGGCCTCGGCCACCAGCGGGCGCAACGCGGGCGGCAGGACGGTCAGATCGGGATCGGCCGAAAGCACCCGGTGCATGACCGCCGCCAGGTTCCCGGCCCGGAACGGGTCCTGTCCCGTCGCCGCGAACAGCACGACGCCGCCCCAGGCGAACACGTCCGCCGCCGCGCCCGCCCGCCGCCCGCCGAGCACCTCGGGCGCCATGTACGTCGGCGTGCCCGCGAGCCGCCCGGTCGAGCTCAGCGACATCTCCGCCGTACGGGCGATGCCGAAGTCGATCACCCGGGGGCCGTCGGGGGCCAGCAGGACGTTGGCCGGTTTGAGGTCGCGGTGCACGACCCCGGCCTCGTGCACCGCGGTCAGCGCCGTCGCGATCGCCGTCGCCAGCCGGTGCAGGTCGCCCCCCTCGAAGCGCCGCCCGTCCACCCGCACCGCGTGCAGCAGGCTCGGCCCCGGCACGTACTCGCTCACGATGTACGGCACCGGCCCCGCCAGGTCGGCGTCCAGCACCCGCGCCGTGCAGAAGGAGGCCACCCGCGTCGCCGCCGCCGCCTCACGTGCGAACCGCTCCCGCACGTCTGGCCCGTCGGGCGAGTTGAGCACCTTGACCGCCACCCGCGTGCCGTGCCGGTCGTAGGCCTCGTAGACCGTTCCCTGCCCACCCGCCCCCAGTCGCCTGGCCAGCCAGTAGGGCCCGAGCCGCTGCGATTGCATGGGATCTCCTCGTCGGCCGTGCTCCCGGCGGGTTAGACGAGCGCCCGGCCACAGGAGTTCGGCCGAGATCGAGGCCGGCCGGTTCTCCCCGGGTGGCGATGCCGAGCTCGGGACAGGCGGTCCGGAGCTCCTGCGGGGTGAGCCTGACCGCGCTCGAAGGAAGGGCCGGGGTGGTCGCCGCCCGGATGAGGTTCAACTCGGCCCGGGCGCGTGCGGCCCAGGTCCTCGAAGGCATGCAGACGGCCGGTCGCCAGGTTGTCCACCAGGCCGATCCCCGCCCCAGCAGCACACCCGCCACCGCGAGCGACCTGGCCTGGCACCCGCCACCACCGCCGTCCATCCGCCTACCTTCACCATCCCGTCGCCGTACGACCACACGAATGCACCTCCCTACGCCGACTTGTGACCCATTTCCGCCCCTGCCGTGCTCTCGTACGCTGTGGGGGTGCTCAGCCTCATTCGTTCCGTGTGGGACGAGCCTCGTCCGCCCGGCCGGGCGCCGTTGCGGTGGCGGGACTGGGCGCTGGCCGGGGCGCTGGTGCCGGTCGTGGTGCTCGAAGGGGTGCTGCGGGTCGATCTGCCGTGGCGTGCGGTGTCGGTCGGGCTCACGCTCGTGCTGCTGCCGACGCTGGTGTGGCGCAGGAGCAGGCCGCTGCTGATGGTGGCGATCGTGTTCGGGCTCACCTCGGTCGCGCCGGTGCTGACCGAGGGGCGTTCGCCCGAGACGTACACGATGGCCTACCTGCTGCTCGTGGTGTACGCGCTGGCCAGATGGGGCGCCGGGCGCGAGATCGTGGGCGGGGTGCCGATCATGACGGCCGCGGTGTGCCTGGCGATCGCGTTCGGACGGCTGCGGGGCCCCGACGCGGTCGCCGCGTTCGCCGTGATGTTCGCCGCCGTGGGGGCGGGAGGCGCGCTGCGTTACCGGGCCTGGGCCAGGGCGCGTGAGCTCGACCAGGTCAAGTCGCTCGAACGCGAGCGCCTGGCCCGGGACCTGCACGACACGGTCGCCCATCACGTGTCGGCCATGGCCGTACGCGCCCAGGCGGGCCTGGCGACGGCGGCCTCGCGGCCGGGCGCGGCGACCGACGCGCTGCACGTGATCGAGGCGGAGGCGGCCAAGGCGCTGGAGGAGATGCGCGCCATGGTGCACGTGCTGCGCGCCGACGAGCCGGGCAGGCGCATCGCCGATCTGCCGCACCTGGCCGACGGCCGCGCCCCCGTCGTCTCGGTCCACCTCTCGGGAGACCTGAGCGGCCTGTCCCCTTCGACAGAGGCGGCGATCTACCGCCTGGCCCAGGAGGCGGTCACCAACGCCAGGCGGCACGCGCGTGGCGCGAGCAGGATCGACGTCGGCGTCGAGGCGGACGCCGCTTCGGTGCGCCTGCTCGTCGCCGACGACGGCGACCCGGCCACGCCCACCACGCCGCCGGGCTACGGCCTGCTCGGCATGGCCGAACGCGCGGGCCTGCTCGGCGGCACGTGCACGGCGGGCCCCGAGCCCGGCGGCGGCTGGAGCGTGCGCGCCGTACTGCCGCGGGCCAGGACGGCGTCGTGAGCGTCAGGGTGCTCGTCGCCGACGACCAGGAGGTGGTCAGGACCGGCCTGGCGATGATCCTCGACGCCCAGCCCGGTATCGAGGTCGTCGCCACCGCGGCCGACGGCAGGCGCGCGGTCGAACTGGCCAGGCGGCTGCGGCCCGAGGTGTGCCTGCTCGACATCCGCATGCCCGGCCTCGACGGCATCCAGGCCACCAGGGCGCTGGCCGGGCCCGAGGTCGACCGCCCGCTGGCCGTCGTGGTCATCACCACCTTCGACCTCGACGAGTACGTCTACGCCGCCCTGCGTGCCGGGGCCCGGGGGTTCCTGCTGAAGAACGCGGGAGCCGCACTGCTGGCCCAGGCCGTGCACGCGGCGGCCGACGGCGACGCGCTCATCGCGCCCAGTGTCACCGCCAGACTGCTCGGCGCCTTCGCCCGTTCCGGCCCGCCGACGCCGCCCGCCAGGCCGGTCGAGGCGCTCACCCATCGTGAGGAGGAGATCCTCGCCACCGTGGCGCGCGGCCGTACCAACAGTGAGATCGCCGCAGATCTGCGGATCTCGCTCAGTACGGTCAAGACGCACATCGCCAGCCTCATGGCCAAGCTCGGGGCGCGCAACCGGGTCGAGATCGCCATGTGGGCCTACGACACCCACCGCGTCAAGGCCGGTCCGTAGCGGCAATCGGGCGTACTTTCGGCCGATGGGCCCGCCGCCCGCTCCTCCTACATTGCTGAGCAGGTCGGCTCTCACCCGGAGGAGTACGCCATGAAGGCGGTCGTCTTACGTTCCTACGGCGTCATGGAGGTCGCCGAAGCCGAGCGGCCCGTGCCCGCTCCCGGCGAGGTGCTCGTCAGGGTGCGCGCCGCGTCCGCTCAGCCCTACGACTACCACCACCTGCGCGGCGAGCCGCGTGTCGCCCGGCTGATGGGGCTCGGGCTGCGCCGTCCCGCCATCGCCGTGCTCGGCGCGGACGTGGCCGGTGAGGTGGCCGCGCTCGGCCCCGGCGTGACGGAGGCGCGCGAGGGCGAGCACGTGTACGCGATGCCCGGGCACGGCGCGTTCGCCGAGTACGCCGCCGTCAAGGTCGCCGCCCTGGCGCCCAAACCGGTCGGCCTGAGCTTCGAGCAGGCGGCGGCGATGCCCATGGCCGCCCTGACCGCCCTGCTCGGCCTGCGCGACGCCGGAGGCGTACGGCCGGGGGACGACGTCATGGTCAACGGCGCCTCCGGCGGGGTCGGCACGTTCGCGGTGCAGCTCGCCAAGGCGTTCGGCGCCCGGGTCACCGCCGTGTGCGGCACGCGTAACACCGGCCTGGCCGCCTCGCTCGGCGCCGACGAGGTGATCGACTACACCCGTCAGGACTTCACCCGGCGGGAACGGCGTTTCGACCTGCTGCTCGACCTGGTGGGCAACCGGCCGGGCGCCGCGTGCCGCCGGGTGCTGCGCGCCCAAGGCGTCCACGTCGTCATCGGGGGGCCTTCGGGGCGCTGGCTGCAGCCGGTCGGCCACATGGCGCTCACCCTGGCCGGGTCCCGGCTGGCCTCGCAGCGCACGTCGGTCGTGGACGTGGTCACCTCGCCCGACACCCGGCCCAACCTGATGACGCTGACGGAGTTCGTCGACGCGGGGGTACTCGCCCCGGTCCTCGATCGCCGCTTCCCGCTGGCGGAGACCGCGGCGGCCATCGCGTACGTGGAGCAAGGGCACGTGACGGGCAAGGTCGTCATCACCCTCTGAGCGCGTGCGCCAGCCTAGACGGGCGAGACCGTGACGTCGCCCGAACCGGTGCGGACCACGACCTTGTACGGCGCCGCCTGGTCGGACCGCACCGAGACCTTCACATCGCCCGACTTCGCGGTGGCGTCCACGTGGTACGGCCCGCCGGGCAGGAACACGTCGGCGCCGCCCGAACCGCTGGCCACCTCGACGCTGTCGGGCACGGCGGCGTAGGTCAGCTTGGTGTCGCCCGACCCCGCCTCGGCCTTGAGCTCCTTGCCCGTCAGCCCGGTGCCCTCCAGCTCGCCCGACCCGACCTTGGCCTTGACCGCATTGCCCAGCGCGTCGAGCCGGATGTCGCCGGACCCGGCCTCCACCTCCACCCGCACACCCTTGGGCGCCTCGATCTTGTAGTCGACCGAGCAGTTGCCCATGGTGTCCGGGCAGTCGTAGGTCAGCACGAGGGCGTCGCCCTCCACCTTGTGCTCGACGGCCGGCTTGTCCGACGACCAGCGCCGGGTCTCGCTGACCTGCACGACGTCCGCCTTCGCCTGGCTGATCACGATGTCCCCCGCACCGCCCACCACGACCAGCCTGGCCACCTTGTCCCTCACGTCGTACTCGACGACCTCCCGGTTGGCCGCGTCCGTGAGGTTCTGCAGCCCGCAACCGGCCGACACCACCACTGCGGCAATCAGAGCGCCCGCTCTCACCATCGTCTTCACATCTGAGATCGTCCCGCATCGTCCGCGGGAGCGCAGTGGGGTATACCCCCCTATGGCCCCCCTGAAGGCCCTCCCATGGACGGAGGCGGCGTGTCCTGCTCCAGGTGGGCGAGGTTGTCCCGGACGACGCCCAGGGTGTGCTCGTCGCCGAACGCCTCGAAGACGCCCTCGGCCTTCCGGTAGCAGACGGCGGCCTCGCCGGTGCGCCCGGTCCCGGCCAGGGCGAGGCCGAGGTTGTTCAGCGCCCGGCCTGCGCCGTACCGGTCGCCGAGGTCGCGGAAGACGGCCAGCGCGCGGCGGTGGGCGGCGACGGCCTCCTCGAAGCGCCGCATGTCCTGCAGGATCGCGCCGAGATTGTTGAGCGCCATTCCCACGACGTGACGGTCGCCGGTCTCGCCGAAGATCTCGATGGACTCCCGGTGGGCGGCTGCGGCCTCGTCGAAACGCCGTACCCCGCGCAGGGCGTTGCCGAGGTTGCCCAGTGCCGTGCCCTCGCTGTGGCGGTCGCCGAGGTCGCGGTAGACGGCCAGCGCGCGCTGGTGCGAGGTGATGGCTTCGGCGAAGCGCCGTATCTGGAGCAGGGCGAGCCCCAGGTTGTTCAGCGCCCTGCCCTCGCCCTGGCGGTCCCCGAGGTCGTGGTGGACGGCCAGCGCCCGGCGATGAGCGGTGACGGCCTCGTCGAAACGCCGCACCTCGACCAGGGCGTTGCCCAGGTTGTTCAGGGCTCCGGCCTCGACGTAGGGGTCGCCGAGGGCGCGGGCGGCCTTGACGGCGATGGTGCAGACGGTGAGCAGGTCGCCCGCGTGGTGTCGCCATTCCAGGAAGGCGCTCAGGCACGCGGGCAGCCGTGCGGCCACCCGGTGACGACCGGTGTTCGCGGCCAGGGCGACGGCCGCGACGACACACGCGCGTTCGGTGTCGAGCCAGGCCAGTGCCTGCTCCCGCCCCTCGAACCCCGGTGGGAGCGGGCTGCCGGGCAGAGCGCTCAGGTGCTCGTCGGCCGCTTGCGTCTGCTGTTCGTAGTGCGCCAGCAGGCGGTCCAGGGCCCGGGCCTGCCCGTCGTCGTCGTGCACGTGCTCGCCGGTGTGCTCACGGACGAGGTCGTGCATGCCCCACCGGCCCGGCGCGGGATTGGTGATCAGGTGGGCCGTCGCCAGCTCCCGCAACCCCGGCCGGGTACGCCCCTCCTTCTGGCCCATGAGGGCGGCCAGCGCCGCGAGGCCGAGGTCCGGGCCCGGGACCGAGGCCAGCAGCCTCAGCATCCGGCCCAGGTGCGGACGGGTCCGCAGCAGGTGCCGGTAGGACAGCTCCAGCGCCACCCGCACGGGCGGCGGCCCCCCCTTCGCCGACGTCGTCGGGCGGGTACAGGACGTTCAGGCGCTCCCCGGTCTCGGCCAGCTCGCCGGCCAGCTCCGACGGCGCTCGACCGGGCTCGGAGGCCAGCAGCGCCGCGACGATCCGCAGCGCGAGCGGCAGGTCGCCGCACAGGGCGGCGATCCGGTCCGCGTCGTGCTCGTGCTCGGCCGCCCGCAGGTCCGCCGGGTCGCGCAGGGTCAGCGCGGTGTGCAACAGGTCGATCGACTCGTTCCGGGGCAGGACGGCCAGGCCGAGATGACGTACGGGCAGCGAGGCCTGGGTGTGGCGGGAGGTCACCAGCAGCCGGTGGCAGGGATGCGCGGGCAGCAGCGGCCACACCTGGGCGGCTCCGGCCGCGTTGTCGGCCACCACCAGCACCCCCTTGCCCTCGGCCGCCCGTGCGGCCAGCGCAGACCGGTACAGGCCGAGTACCAGTTCCGGCTCAGGGGGCAGGTCCTCGCCGTGCACCCCCATCGCCCGCAGCACCTGCCCGGCCGCCGCGCCCGCCTCCACCCGATCGCCTTGGTCCGGGGCGTAGCCGCGCAGGTCGATGAAGAGCACCCCGCCCTGGAACCACGCCTGCCCGCTCGTCGCCCGGTGCGCGGCGACCAGGGCCAGGGCGGTCTTGCCGATCCCGCCCATCCCCGCTACCACCACCCCCGCTCCCGCGCCGCCCAGGTCGCGGGCCGGGTCGAGGAGGGCCGTCAGCTCGCGTACCTCGTCCGCGCGGCCGGTGAACCCCGGCGGAGGGGCGGGCAGCCCGGCGAGCGCCTGCGGCGCGGCAGACCGTAGACGGAGTTCGACCGTGGGCCCGGTGACGATCGTCCCGAGATTGTCGCCACCCAGCGCCACGGACCCGTCGCCCGAGGCGTACGTCCGCCGTTCGGGGGTTGTGAGGGGTTCGCCGGGGCGTGGCATGTCCTCGCTGTGCGCCCGGTCGGTCATGCCCGCTGGTCGCAGGTGATGGCCTCGATGTGCTCGATGTGCTCCTCGCCCCATGCGCCGAGCGGCGCCATCGCGGTGTTGAGGGAGTGGCCGAACGCGGTGAGGGAGTACTCCACCTTCGGCGGGACCTGGTGGTAGACCTCGCGGTGCAGCAGGCCGGTGGCCTCCATCTCGCGCAGTTGCAGGATCAGCACCCGTTCGCTGATGCCGGGAACCGCCCGGCGCAGCTCGCCGAAGCGCAGGGGGCCGTCCTGGAGCGCGAACAGGATCAGGCCCTTCCACTTGCCGCCCATGAGGGCGATGGCCGCGTCGAGACCACAGGTGAAGGTCCGCTTGGTCGTCATCTCGCCATACTTACATTTCTATCAGTACCTGGCAAGAATGTCGGTACTTGAGGAAATGTCGGCACACAGGCCAGCCTGGAGCGGGGCCCCATCCTCGTTTCCCACTCGCTGGAGCACACGCATGACCACAACGCACTCGACCCCGGTCACCGTCATCGGCCTGGGCGCGATGGGCACGGCCCTGGCCGAGGCCTTCGTCGGAGCCGGGCACCCGACCACCGTCTGGAACAGGACACCCACCAAGGCCCTGCCCCTCGTCGCCAAGGGGGCGGCCCAGGCGACGTCCGTCGAGGAGGCGGTGACGGCGAGCCCCTTGGTCGTCACCTGCCTGACCACGTTCGACGACACGCGTACGGCTCTGCGACCGGCCGTCGCGGCGCTGCGCGGGCGAGTCCTGATCACGCTGAACAGCGGCTCACCCGCCGGGGCACGCGAGACGGCCGTCTGGGCCGCCGGGCACGGCGCCGGGTTCCTGGCCGGAGCGGTCAAGAACGTGCCGTCGGCCGTCGGCGCACCCGGCACCCTGCTGTACTACAGCGGCGAACGCAGGCTCTTCGAGGAGTACGAGACGACGCTGCGCGCGCTGGGCGGCGACACCGTGCACCTCGGCGACGACAGCGACCTCGCCGCGCTGTACGAGATGGCGGTGGGCGCCATGCTGCTGCCCGCCCTCGTCGGCTTCTTCCAGGGCGCCGCCGCCGTCCAGGCGCGTGGGCTGGAGGCCGCCTCGCTGGTGCGGTTCGCGGGCAAGTGGCTGGACATGATCAAATCCCTGCTGCCCGGGTACGCCCGGGAGATCGACGGGCGCGACTATTCCGACGCCGTCTCCTCGGTGAACCTCTTCCTGGCCGGAGCGGCACACGACGCCGGCCTGACCAAGGAGACGAACGTCGACACGGCCTGGCTCGCCCCCCTGCACGACCTGCTGCGCCGGGCGGTCGAAGCAGGCCACGGCGAGCACAACATCTCCGCGCTTACCGAGGTGCTCAGAAGCCCGGCCGTACCGTCGTGATCGGCTGGCACGGCGGCGCGGACGGGGCGATGATGGAGGGTATGCGGAGTCGTGTCCTGGTCGTGTGCGGCGTGCTGGTCGCGGTGGCGGCCCTGGCGGCCGTGGTGGTGTACGTGGCGCGGGTCGGCCTGGACGAGGCCGACAAGGCGGCGAGCGTGGCAGGCGCGACGATCGCCCTGGCCGGGCTCGGCGTGGCGGTGTTCGCCCTGCGATCCGCACGCCGACCGGCCGACGTCCGGGAGGCGGATGAGCCCGGCCAGGGGGTGGTCGCGTCCGGGGACCGGTCGGTGGCCGTCGGCGGCGACAACTCGGGGATCATCGTCACCGGCTCCACCGGGAACGGGGCGAGAGTGGTGCACCAGCGCGCCGAGGCCACCGGCCAGGACCGCGTGTACCAGTCAGGCGGCGACCAGCACATCAACGAGCCATAGCGGCCCGTTGCCACACAAGGGCGTCACCGTCGCCCGATCCTCGCCCCCGGACCACCTCAACCCGTCGCCCCGATCCTCGCCACCCCGGAACACCTCACCGCGCCCACCGCCTCAGGTCGGCGACGGCCTTGGCCCGCTCCCCCTCCGGCAGCCTGGCGATCACCTCGCCCAGGATGTCGTGATGGACCCCGGGCGCCGTGTACACGGCCGAGTCGCGGCTGCCGCCCCCCAGCCGGTACGGCTCCGCCGTCGCGGGGTCGTCGCCGCCGTTGACGAACATCAGCCGTTCCCCGGCTCGGCGCACCCACGCGTCGACCTCCCGCACCACCCCCTGGTCCTGCTTTACACGGATATTTCGCGATAAATACGACCGAGGGTCATAACTATCCTCATAGCGCAGCAACGGCCGCAGATGCGGGAACGTCAGACTCGGCCAGCCGATCTCCCGCTCGGCCTGGTAGAAGACGGGCGCGAACGGCACCAGCGTCTGATCGGTGAAGAACCCGAACCCCGGCACCCCCCTCAAATGCCGATAAAGCACCTCATCAGAGGAATCCAGCGACGGCAGCTCCGCCCGCCCGGCCCCGGGCGTATGCATCCAGAACCGCAGCTCGTACTCCATCACCGCGTTCTCGAAGCCCCGCTCGACGCCCCCGACGGTGTCGAACGTCCACCCCTGCTCGCCCGCCTCGGCCCGCAGCAACCGCAACATCGCGGGACGCCGTTCCAGGAACCTCCTGGCCAGCGCCTTGAGATGCGCCCGCTGTGCGGCGGTGCCGACCGTGCCGAGGAACCGGTCGTAGGCGCCGTCCTCGTCGTCGTCCACATTGTTCGGGGTGACATAGGCGACGGTCGCGGCCACGTCGTCCGGGTGGAAGCGGCGGTGCACGACGGCGGCCTGGCCGCCCTTGCTCGCGCCGGTGCCGATCCACTTGCGGGTGTAGATCTTCTTGAGCGCCTCGACGATCCGGTGCTGATCGCCCGCTCCCTGCCACAGGGTGTCCTTGCTCCAGTCGGTGGGCACCGGCGTCGAGCCGAAGTAGTAGCGGTACTCCATCGAGATCTGGTTCGCGCCGAGGATCTTCGCAGGCTCCGTCTCGAACATCACCTCGGGCACATTGTGGCCGGTCGTGTGGAAGACCATGGGCCGATCGGCCGAACGATGCTGCACCATCAGGCGCTGCTCGAACCACCCCCGCCGGGGATCACGATGATCGACCGGCTGGCGGAACCTGAGCCAGAACCACCGCTGCCCCGCGATCGACGACTCCCGCTCCTGCACCCGCACACCCGGCACCGCCCTGAGCTGATCGAGGATGTCCGGAACGCCCGTCCAGGCGGCCTGTCCCGACGCCAGCAGCCCGATCGCGACGGCCGCCGCCCTGGCGCGCTTCACGCCTCCCGCCTCAGGGGTCGCGTGGCCTCGCTCCAGGCCAGCACCTGATCCAGGACGTGAGCCAGCTTGTCCTCGTGCGGGGCCTGCGGCCTGAACTCCACACCGCCCTCGAAGTCGGCGTAGATCGAGAGCGCGACCTGCGGAGCCACCGCGACCGCGCCGACCGAGGCGAGGATCTGGCGCAGGTGCTCGACCGCGCGCACGCCGCCGTCGATGCCGTAGCCGACGAACCCGACCGCCTTGTTGTTCCACTCGGCGTACAGGTAGTCGACCGCGTCCTTGAGCGCGCCCGGGATCGAACGGTTGTACTCGGGCGTCACGAACACGATCGCGTCGAGCGAGCCGATCTTCGCCGACCAGCGCCTGGTGTGCTCGTGCGCGTAGTCGCCGAGCGCCGGGTGCTGGGGCTCGTCCAGGTGCCCCAGGTCGTAGTCCTTGAGGTCGATCAGTTCGTACGCGGCGTCGTCACGCTTGGCCGCCAGGTCGTGGACCCACTGGGCCACGGCCACCGCATTGCGTCCCGGCCGGACGCTTCCCACGATGATGCCGACCTTGGTCATTCCCGCTCCTCGTTGAGGGATCACTCGTACACGAGTAACCGTAGGAGCCGGAACTGAGTTGACCAATGCGTGAAATGCTTGTCTTTATACGTGAGAGTCTACGGGCATAGACTCCGCCCATGGATGTCCTGAGCGACGTCGTCGCGCTCATGCGGACCGGCCGGCCGATCTCCGCCCGTGTCTCGTGGCGTTCCCCCTGGGGTCGCGCGTTTCCGCCCTCGCCCGGATCGGCGACCTTCCAGGTGGTTCTCCGCGGTTCCTGCTGGCTGCTCCCGCCGGGCGGCGAACCCGTCGCCCTGAGCGCGGGCGACGTCGTCTTCCTCCCGCACGGCGACGGCTACGGCCTGACCGACGACCCGCACGGGCCGCTCGCGGCGTCGGACTGCGGCCCGCACGAGGACCCGGGCCTGTTCACGACGGCCACACTCGGCGGCACGGGCGCCGAGACCGTCACGCTGTGCTGCGGCTACCACCTGCTGCCCGGCGTCGCCCATCCCCTCCTGGCCCAGTTGCCCGAGGTGATCCACCTGCCCACCACGCTCGGCCGCCATCCGGAGCTCCGGGCCACACTGGAACTGCTCGCGGGCGAGATCGACCACCCCCGGCCCGGCGCCGACACCCTCGTCACCTGCCTGCTCGACCTCGTCCAGCTCTACGTCCTGCGCGCCTGGTACGACCAGCAGGCCGTCGCCACGACCGGATGGGCCGCCGCCCTGGCCGACCCCGCGATCGGCCTCGCCCTCGACGCCGTGCACCGCGCGCCCGCCGACCCCTGGACCCTCGACTCGCTCGCCGCCCTGGCCGGGCTCTCGCGCGCCGGGTTCGCCCGCCGCTTCACCGGCCTGGTCGGCCGCTCCCCCATGGCGTACGTGACGTGGTGGCGCCTGACGACCGCCTCGCGCATGCTCCGCGAGAGCGACGCCTCCGTGGGCGAGGTGGCGTCGAAGGTCGGCTACGGCTCCGAGTTCGCCTTCGGCAACGCCTTCAAACGCGAGTACGGCATCGCCCCCGGAAAGTACCGCCGCCAGACCTGCGAGGAGGTCGCGGCCGGGAGCGAGCGTGCCGGCCGTACCGGTCGATCGGTCAGGAGGTGACGATGCGCAGCAGGGCGGCGTGGGTGTCGCGGTCGGCGGCGGCGATGAGGCCGCCGGCGCCGGTGTGCAGGGGCTGGCCGTGCATTCCGGTCACGACGCAGCCTGCGGCCAGGCACAGGGCGATGCCGCTCGCGAAGTGCACGCTGTCGTCCAGGTGGCCGTCGGTGACATAGGCGGCACGCCGTCCGGCCGCGACCCAGGCCAGGGCCAGGGTGGTCGAGACGACCCGGGGCCGGAACCGCTCGGCGAACCGCGCGTCGGCCAGCATGTCGACCGCCCGGAAGCCGGGCGCGTTCGGGAAGGGCGGGTCGAGGTTGACGTCCACGAGCCGGGATCCCGGGTCCGGCCGCACCTGCCTGTCGACGCCGTCGGCCCGTGCCCAGGCTCGCCCGCCGCCGGTCCAGAACACCTCACCACCGAACGGATCGGCCGAGGCGGCGGCCGTGACCCCCTCCGGCGTGCGCAGTGCGACGTTCACGGCGACCAGCGTGGTGCGCGCGGCGTAGTTCACCGTCCCGCACAAGGGATCGACCAGCCACATCCGCCCGGCCCCGCCCGCGCCCCCGCCACGCCCGCTCTCCTCCCCCGTCACGGCGTCATCGGGCCTGGCCTCGCGGATGACGCCGAGGATCACCCGCTCCGCCGCGAGATCGGCCTCCGTCGCGAAGTCCCCCGACCCCTTCTGCACCCGCCCCATCGCCCGCCCGTACATCCCGAGCAACACCGACGCCCCGGCCAGAGCCGCCCGCACGGCGACCTCCGCATCGGCGAGGGAAGCAGGACGGTCGTCGGGGGCGGCGAGCATGGGGTGGATGGTACAGCGGTCGCCGCAACGGCGATCCGTGCCCCGCACCGCCCCCGCGTCCGCTATTGGACACACCCCCAGCAAGCCCCGCTTCCCCCGTACCCTCCCAGCTCAAAGCCCACCAGCCACCCGCAGTAACCACATGTGCCGATATACCCCATCAAGCATGTCAATTTCCATCTCTAGGCCAGACCACCACTCAGAGTTAAAGTCCGATGGATGATCGCCGCCGGAGCGGACGACTTCAGCGATGACTTCGGCGATGTCTCCGGCGGCCACACCCCCACGGAGGTTCCTCAGTGCCGAGCAATCCCCTTTTATCCGGCCGCATACCGGCGGTGCTCGCCGGTCTTGCTCTCGTTGTCGCGATGAGCCCGCCCGCTGCGGCCGACCCGGCCCCGAGTCCGTCCAAGAAGCTGACCGCGACCCCCCTGACCGGCGCCGAGCTGGTCGACGGTGACAAGTCGCCGACCGGGCAGCTCGCCAAGAGCGACACCTCGGTGCTGGCCGCCACCTCGCCCGAAGTGGTCAGCGTCCTGGTCAAGCTGGACTACGACTCCCTGGCCGCCTACCGGGGCGGGTTGAAGGACCTGCCCGCGACCAGCCCGGCGGCGACCGGCAAGGCGCTCGACACCAAGAGCGACGCGGCCGTGAAGTACACCAAGCACATCGAGCAGGTCGAACAGGGCTTCCTCAGCGCCCTGCAGGCCAAGGTGCCCGGCGTCCAGGTCGGACAGCGGCTGCGCGTCGTGTACGGCGGCGTCGCCCTGCGCCTGCCGGCCAACCAGAGCAGGCGGCTGCTGGCCCTGCCTGGCGTCGCGGCCGTGCAGGCCGACCGGCCGCAGAAGCTGCTCACCGACTCCAGCCCGGCCTTCATCGGCGCGCCGACGATCTACGGCAAGCTCGGCGGCAGCGCCCAGTCCGGCAAGGGGGTCAACGTCGGCATCCTGGACTCCGGCGCGTGGCCCGAGCACCCGTCGTTCGCCGACCCGGGCGGACTGCCCGCGCCCGGCCCGACCAAGGACGGCACCCCCCGCGTCTGCGACTTCGGCGACAACCCGCTGACCCCGGCCGCCGACCCGTTCGTCTGCAACAACAAGCTGATCGGCGGCGGGCCCTTCCTCGACACCTACAACGCGGTCGTGGGCGGCGAGGTGTACCCGGACTCGGCACGTGACTCCAACGGCCACGGCACGCACACGGCGACCACCTCGGCGGGCCGCGCGGTGAGCGACGCCAACCCGCTCGGCATCAGCCGTGGAGCGATCCAGGGCATAGCGCCCGCCGCACAGGTCTCGGTGTACAAGGTCTGCGGCGCCGAAGGCTGTTACCCCTCCGACTCCGCGCAGGCCGTCGGCCGGGCGATCCTCGACGGCGTACGCGTCATCAACTTCTCCATCTCCGGCGGCACCGACCCCTACAGCGACCCGGTGGAGCTCGCCTTCCTGGACGCCTACGCCGCCGGTGTGCTGGTGTCGGCCTCGGCGGGCAACGACGGCCCGGGAGCGGGTACCGCCAACCACCTGAGCCCGTGGGTGACCACGGTGGCCGCCTCGACGCAGACCCGTACCTTCCAGTCGACCGTCACCCTTTCCGGAGGATCTTCCTCTGTCTCCGTGAAGGGCGCCTCGGTCACCGCGGGCGTCCCGACGGCCGCGCGCGTGGTGCTGGCCTCGGCGCCGCCGTACAACAGCCCGGACTGTACGGCTCCGGCGCCCGCCGGACTGTTCACCGGCAAGATCGTCGCCTGCCAGCGCGGCCCCAACCGCGTGCTGAAGAGCTTCAACGTACGGCAGGGCGGCGCGGTCGGCATGCTGCTGTACAACGCCACGCCGCTGGACGTCATGACGGACAACCACTGGCTGCCCACCGTCCACCTGGACAAGCCCGAGACCGACACCCTGCTCGCCTACATCGCGGCCAACCCGGCCACGGCCAAGGCGGCCTTCACCCAGGGCGCCAAGGCCACCTGGCAGGGCGACGCCGTCACGACGTTCTCCTCGCGCGGGCCTGGCGGCGACTTCCTCAAGCCGGACGTGACCGCGCCCGGCCTGCACATCCTGGCCGGGCACACGCCGACGCCCGAGGACCCGCTGGGCGGGCCTCCCGGGCAGTACTACCAGGCGATCTCGGGTACCTCGATGTCCTCGCCGCACGTGGCGGGCTCGGCGGCGCTGCTGTTCGCCCTGCACCCGGACTGGACGCCGGGCCAGGTCAAGTCGGCGCTGGAGACCACCGCCAAGACCGGTGTCGTCAAGCAGGACCGCACCACGCCCGCCGACCCGTTCGACGTCGGCGGCGGGCGCATCGACCTGACGAAGGCGGGCGACCCCGGCCTGACGCTGGACGAGACGGCCGCCAACTTCGCCGCCGGTCAGAGCGACACGCTCAACCGCATCGACCTCAACCTGCCCTCGATCAACGCGCCCATCATGCCGGGCGCCATCACCACCACCCGGACCTTCCGCAATGTGACCAACAAGACGCTGGCCTACATCGCGACCGGTTCGACGGTGCCGGGGGCGGGCATCGTGGTCGTGCCTCCGGCCTTCACCGTCGGCGCGGGCAAGACGGTCAAGCTGACCGTCCTGATCACCGCGCCCGAGCTGGCCGACGGGCAGTACTTCGGCCAGGTCAACCTCAAGCAGGTCGGCGGCAACCGCGACCTGCACCTGCCGGTGGCCTTCAACCGCAAGGAAGGCAGCGTGCCGGTCGAGCAGACCTGCGTGCCCGACACCATCGCCCGTAACACCGGCGAGTCGGTCTGCACGGTCAAGGCCGAGAACACCACGCTGACCGACACCGAGGTGACCGCGGCCAGCACCCTGGACGCCAGGCTGCGCCTCAACGGCGTCACCGGCGCCACCCAGGTGGGCACCCAGATCGCGACCACCAAGCAGACGCTGGCCGGCCGCCAGCCCGACCGGCCCGGCATCGCGTCCGGCGGCCTGTTCGGCTACCTCCCGCTCGACGCGTTCGGCATCACACCCGTGCCGATCGGCGACGAGCAGGCGCTCAACTTCACCGTGCCCAGCTACCGGTACGCCGGTAGCGCGTACACCCGGATCGGCGTGACGTCCAACGGCTACGCCGTCGTCGGGGGCACCAGCACCGACGACGACGTCTCCTTCGAACCGCAGACCCTGCCGAACCCGGCACGGCCCAACAACGTCCTGGCCGGGTACTGGACCGACCTGGACGGGACCGGCGCGCCCGGCATCTACGCCGCGACCCTCACCGACGGCGTGGAGTCGTGGCTGGTCCTCGAATGGCGGGTCAACCTCTACGGCACCTCGTCGCTGAAGGTCTTCCAGCAGTGGATCGGCCTCAACGGCAGCGAGGACATCACCTACGCCTACGACCCGGGCAACCTGCCCGGCGCACCGCCCGCCGGATACGGCCTGACCGTCGGCGCCGAGAACAACGAGGGTACGGCGGGCGGCCAGATCAGCGGCCCGCCCACCGGCGACTACCGCATCACCAGCACACCCGGCGCGCCGGGCGGCACGCTGACCTACACGCTGCGGGTACGCGGCGTGCAGCGGGGCGCCGGGTCCGTCACCACCGTGACCTCGACCCCGCAGGTCAAGGGCATCACGGTGGAGGTCGACAGGATCACCGTCCAGTAGTCAACCGCGACAACGGCCGGGGAGGGTCCCTCATCACGGAAACCGCCCCGGCCCCCGGCCTCAGCCGTCGTAGGACAGCGTGGCGAAGCGGTACCAGGTCTTGCCGTTCTCGTCACCGTGGTGGGTGCGGCCGGTCATGACCTTGCCGTCGTCGGCCTTCCAGGTGTGGGAGCTCTCCTTGTACTGGCCGCTGGAGTTGCCGTCCTTGAGCAGGACCTGGCGTCCCTGCCAGTACAGGGCGGCGCTGCGGTACCTGGTGGCGCCGTTCTCGTCGCCCTGGTGCCACCGGCCGACGACGACCTGGTTGTCGGGGGCGCTGTAGTCGGACCTGCTCTCGCGCTGCGGCGAGGTCCAGTCGCCCGAGTGCACCTGGACCTGCTCGCCGTTGATGAGGATGCGGCTGCAGTAGTAGGTGGTCGGCTTGTTCTCGTCGCCGTAGTGCGAGCGGCCGGTCATGACCTGGTTCGGCGGGCAGGTGAACTGCACGCCCGCCGCCTCCCACACGGTCTCGGAGTAGACGCGTTCCATCTTGATCGTCGCCGCGGCCGACGCGGGAGCGGCCATCGCGGTGGCCGACAGGGCGGCGGCGACGGCGACGACGGACAGGGCCTTGCCGTACGTTCTCATGGTCTTTCGGTTCCTTTCGGCGCGGGTCAGGCGGGCAGGCCGGTGGCCGACACGATGGCGGAGCGGTACTGGGTGGAGCCGTTCTCGTCGCCGCGGTGCACACGGCCGGTCATGACCGCGTTGTCGCCCGCGTGCCAGGTGTGGCGGCTCTCCTTGACGGCGCCGCTGATGCTCCCGTTGGCCAGCGAGACCTGGATGTTGCGCCAGTGGATGGTGGCGGTGCGGTACCTGGTGGAGCCGTTCTCGTCGCCCTGGTGCCACCTGCCCGCGAGCGCCTGGTGGTCGGGGGCGCTGAAGTCGGACCTGCTCTCCTTCTGGGGGGCGCTCCAGTCGCGCAGGCGCACCTGGGCCTGCTCGCCGTTGATGAGGACGAAGCTGCAGTAGTAGGTGGTCGGCGCGTTCTCGTCACCGTTGTGCGAGCGGCCGGTCAGCACCATGTTCGTCGGGCAGGTGAAAGGGTCGATCCACTCCCGTACGGTCTCGGCGTAGGCACGCTCGACCCTGATCGTCACGGCCGACGCCGAGGCGGAAGCGGGCGGCGAGACGGCGGCGACCGCCAGCACGACGGCCGTCAGGGACAGTGCTCTCTTCAACATGTGTGTGCCTCCTGCACCACGATTTCTTGGACCTCGCGGAGCGTCGCAGGGGCCACTGGTGATCCACTTGTGGCTCGGTTGGAGGTGGGGCCGCCGCCCCGGGTGTCAGCGGGAGGCGGGACGCCCGGGGCAGAAGCGGGTCGCGTACAGGCGGGTGAAGGTGGCCAGGAAGTCGCTCCAGTCGCCGTTCATATTGACGACCAGGGTGTGTTCGCCCCCGCGCTCGCCCATCGCGTAGGTCACCGAGCCCTGGATGTAGCCGCCGCCTCCCCACAGGGTGACCCCGCAGGGCAGCTTCTGGGCGTAGACGCCGAGGCCGTACCTGGTGTCGGGGACCCAGCCGGAGTCCTCGGTCGAGACGGTGGTGAACATCTCCCGGCGCAGGGCGGGCGGGAGCAGCCTGCCGCCGAGCAGGGCGCGCAGGAACGTGTGCAGGTCGGCGGCCGTCGAGACCATGCCGCCCGCCGCGCCCGCCCAGCTCAGGTCGGCCTCGGTCACGTCGTGGAGCGGCGCGGGGGCGCCGTGCTCGTCGGATTTCGAGTAGTGGCGGGCGTGCGGGGTGCGCAGGGCCTCGCCCGCTTCGGGCAGGTAGGTGCCGGTCAGGCGCAGGGGCCGGGCGATGCGGGTGTCGAGCTGCCGGGCGAGTGTCGTGCCCGTCGCGTGTTCGACGATCATTCCGGCGAGGTTGTAGTTGACCTTGGAGTAGACGAAGCGTTCGCCCGGCCTGCCCGGAGGCGGAGGCGCCTGGCCGGGGAAGGCGTCGGGCAGGCCGCTGGTGTGGTTGAGCAGGTGCCTGACGGTGATCGCGGTGCCGTCGGCGCCGAGGTGCTCCTCCACCACGCCCGGCAGCCACCTGGCCACCGTGTCGTCCAGCGTCAGCCTGCCCTCGGCCACGGCCAGCAGCACCACGGTGGCGACGAACGCCTTGGTGAGGCTGCCGATGCGGAAGTGCTCACCGGCGACGCGTGGGCGGCGCGTGTCCAGGTCGGCCACTCCCGCCGCGCCGGACCACGGCCTGGCCCTGCCCTGCCGCAGTTCGGCGACGATTCCGGGCACGCCGTCGCCGCCCACGGTCTGGTCGAGCACACGCTGGAGTGCGGCATGCCCATGGCCCGCGGCCGAGGCGGCGGGCGCCGTCATCGTGGTCCCGGCCACGATGAGTGCGGCGGCGAGCAGACGGGTGTGCGTGCGGAACGGGGACATGCATGCCTCCTTGGCATCGCGTCGAGCGGCTTTAAGCAACGCTAGTTGACTAATTCGGCATTAGTCAATGTGAGTTGCTTAAGTGTGCGACCGGCCGCGTCGCCCGCCCGCGTCCTGGGCGAGGCGTACTGGACCGAAGGCCGCACGGGCCCGGACCGACGGGAGGAGGAGGCGCGCATGAGCGGCGAGGCGCCCGTGCTGTGGCTGTCGAGCCCGACGGGGGTGGGGAAGTCGACGGTCGGGTACGAGGTGTTCACGCGCGTCCACCGCAGCCGCACACGGGCCGCCTACCTCGATCTTCAGCAGATCGGGGCCCTGCGTCCCGTCGAGGACGGCCGCCGCCTGAAGGCTCATGCCCTCGCCGCCCTCTGGGCCGCCTACCGTGAGGCGGGCGTCCGGCGTCTGGTCGTCTCGGGAGGGGCCGACTCCGACGCCGCCGTGGCCGCGTACGCCACCCTGCTGCCCGCCTCCCGCCTGACCGTGTGCCGGCTGCGGGCGACCGCCGCGACGCCGGCCGAACGCGTGGCGCCGCACGGGCGGGGGCGGGGCCCCGCGCTGCCGGGCGACGAGCTGCGCGGGCTGGCCCCGACGCCCTGGCCCGCGTCGCCGGACGGGCGGCGCGCGAGGCCGAGGCGCTCGACCGCACGGCGACGGCTCAGCGGCGCATCGACACCGACGGCCGATCGGTGTCCGACATCGCCTCGGACCTGCGGAGCCTGCTCGCCTGAAGAAATTTCCCGCCCGCGCGACGAATCGCGGCCGCGTCGCCGGTATGTACTCCCGAACCCGCCGCGACACCGCGGCGTACCGGCCACAAGGGAGTTCCGATGCCGTCGAACAGTCGCAGTGAAGACGAGAGCGCCGTCCGGGCCGTGCTGGCCGCCTCCTACGCGGCGTGGGAGGCGGGTGACGCCGACGCCATGGTCGCCGACTACGCCGACGACGCCACCGCGGTCCTGCCCGGCTCCTACCGGGGCGGCCGCGAGGTGATACGCCGGAGCATGGCCCTGGCCTTCGACGGGCCGCTCAAGGGCAGCTCGACCGTCAACAGGCCGCTGGGCATCCGCTTCGCCGGGCCGGACGCGGCGATCGTCGTCAGCGAGTCCGGCGTCCTGTTCCCCGGCGAGAGCGCGGTCCCGGACGGGCGCAAGGTGTATGCGACCTGGGTGCTGGAGCGGCGGGAGGGGCGGTGGCTGATCGCCGCCTATCACAACAGCCCGGTGCTGGCGCCGTAGCGGTGCAGGGGGAACATGAGGTGATGACGGGACAGGAAGCGGGCTTCGATCGCCGGATCGAGCCGTTCAGGCGGGAGCTGCTGGCCTACTGCTACCGGATGCTGGGCTCGGCGCACGACGCGGAGGACCTGGTCCAGGACGTCTGGCTGCGGGCCTGGCGGGCGCGCGACCAGTACGACGCCTCGCGCGGCTCGCTGCGCACGTGGCTGTACCGGATCGCGACGAACGCCTGCCTGACGGCCCTTGAGGCGAGCGGGCGCAGACCGCTGCCGTCGGGGCTGCTGGCCGCGTCGGACCCGCTCGCCCCGCTCGTCAGGGGCGAGAACGCCTGGCTGCAGCCGATCCCTGACGCCCTGCTGGACACGGGCGATCCGGCCGGGACGGCGCTGGAGCGCAGCGGCCTGCGTCTGGCGTTCGCCGCCGCCCTGCAGCTGCTGTCGGCACGCGAGCGCGGCGCGCTGGTCCTGCGTGACGTGCTCGGCTTCGCCGCCGCCGAGACGGCGGAGGTGCTCGGCGTCTCGGTCGCGTCCGTCAACAGCGCCCTGCGGCGGGCGCGTGCCCGGGTGAAGGCCGCGGGCGTACGGCCGGACCTCGCGGGCGAGCCGTCGGCGGCCGAGCAGCGGGCCTGGGTCGAGCGGTACATGAAGGCGTTCGAGCTGGCCGATGTCGAGGGGCTGAAACGACTGCTCACCGACGACGTGGTCATGGAGATGCCGCCGATGGTCAACTGGTTCGCCGGGCGGTCGGGCTACGGCCTGTTCATGGAGTGGGTGTTCCGGGCGGCGGGCACGGACTGGCTGCTCAGGGCGGTCTCGGCCAACGGCGGTCAGCCCGGCTTCGCCGCCTACCGGCGCTCCGGCGACGGCTACGACCTGCACACCGTGCAGATCTTCACCGTCACCGGCGACGGCATCGCGCGTACGTCGGTGTTCCAGGACGACGGCGTCCGGGCGGCGTTCGGCCTGGCGGCCAGGCTCGGCGCGCCGGGGTCAGGCGGCTGAGCCCTTCTCCGCCGTGGCCAGGAAGTCCTGGGCGATGAGGGGCAGCCGCCTCCTGGCGTGCACGACCGCGATCACCCGGCGCATGGCCGGGTCGAGCGAGCGCACCGCCAGGCCCGCCCTGATCGCCTGCTCGGCCATGCCCCGGTACCACAGCAGCGAGGCCTGGCCGGATCTGACCGCGTTGAGCCAGCCGTTGCGCTCGTCGGTCTCCAGCACGACGAGCGGGCTGACGGCGTACTTGGCGAACATGGCGTCCAGCTCCCTGCGCCGCACACTGCCCCGGGCGGGAAGCGCCAGGCGCATGCGGTGCAGCAGCTGCATCGGCACCGGGTCCGGGAGGTCGAGGCCGGGCGGGGAGATGAGGACGATCTCCTGGCGTTCGAGCGGGTGCGTGATCAGGTCGGTGGGCACCGGGAGATCGGTCAGCCCGAGGTCGGCCCGCTGGTCCCTGATCGCGCTCACGACGCCGTCGCGCCCGTCGCAGCGGATGATGTGCACCCGTACGCCCGGATGCTCGGCCGCGTACGCGGGGAGCAGCCTGGCGGCGAGGCCGGGTTCGAGGCTGGGCGTCGAGGCGATGCGAAGCTCGGCGTCGGAGACGCCGCCATGGCTGGCCAGCGCCTCGATCTCGCCGACGGCGTCGAGCGCCTCCCTGGCCAGCTTGACGACCCTGCGCCCTTGGGCGGTGACCACGACGCCCCGACCCGACCTGGCGAACAGCGTCATCCCGAGCTCGCGCTCCAGGTCTCTGATCGCGCGCGAAAGCGCCGGCTGCGCGATGTAGAGCGACCTGGCCGCGTCGGTCATGGTGCGGTGCTCCGCAGTCGCGACCACGTAGCGGAGCTGCTGCAGATTCATGGCTCTGAAGCTAGGACAACGCAGGGCGTCCGGTGGGGGACATAGCGGAGATCACCTCTAGTGATTGCGGACTGTAATCGCATACTGCTACATCCGTGACGGGTGATAAATCAGTATGCTTCTGCCCCGAATTCGGCAAAGATCTACCGGGGGCCGGGGGATTCGGACATCCGGTGTAGGGGGCGACACCATGACAGCCAACGGGCAATACCCTCCAGCGTCTCCAGGGCCTCAGGGACGGCCACCGCAGCAGAACTACCCATGGCCGCCACAACCGCAAACCCAGGGACAGCAGCCCACTCCACATCCGTATCCACCACGGCCGCTCACGCCCCACCAGAATCCGGCACAACCGCCGCATCAGGGCGGCCCGTACCCCCCGCCTCCACCGGGACCACCGCAGGGGCCACCGCCGCCGCGTCCGCAGGGGCCACCCGCGCCGCCGCCGCCTCCGCCACCGCCTCCCGGGCGCCCGCATCCGCAGCAGGCACCCCCACCGGGGCCACCCCAGGGCCGCCCCTGGCCGCCGCAGCAACCGCCTCAGCAGCAGCCCCCGCACCCGCCGCAGGGTCCACCACAGGGACCGCCGCAGCCGCCCGGCTGGAACCAGGCGCCGCCGCCCGGCTGGCACCCGCAGCAGCCGCCGCACCCCCAACAGCCGCCTCAGCCGTACGGCCCCTGGCAGCAGGCCCAGCAGCGCCGTGCCAAGAGCAGCGCCGGTACGGTCATCGCCGTCATGCTGGGCACGTGTGCGGCGATCTTCGTCCTGCTCGTCGTCGCCGGGTCGGTGTTCAGCAGGGCGCTCGACCGTGATCCGGTCTCGCCCGTCGCCATCCCCACGTTCTCGCCGATGGACAGCGACCCCTTCCCCACCGACCCGCCGAGGCGCCCGACGCAGCGACCGAGCGACGAGCCCTCGGCCGAGCAGCCGACGCCCGAGCAGCCGACGGAGCAGCCCACACGCGAGCCCGAGCCGAAGCCGGTGCTCAACACCAGCCTGAAGAACAACTCCCTGTACCGAGGCGGCGCCCTGGTCAAGGTGAACTGCCGTGCGGGCAACGCCAGTGTGTTCAGCCACAGCCAGCTCAAGGCGCTCATCCTGCGTACGGGCCGCTGTATGGACCAGGCGTGGCGGCCGGTGCTGCAGCGTCAGGGCATCGAGTTCAGCCCGCCCGGCTGGGCGATCGTGTCCAAGCGCGGCCGTGGGGCGTGCGGCGACTTCCCCAGCAAGGGCTCGATGGTTCCGTACTACTGCCCGCGCAACAACACCATCTACGCCTCGACGTCGGCGATGGCCAGAGGCGAGGGCAACTGGATGGGGTACGGCCAGATGCTCAACTGGCACGGCGGCGTGATCAGCATGATGGCCCACGAGTACGGGCATCACGTGCAGAATCTATCCGGGATCTCCCAGTCGTGGTGGGACAAGCACCTGTCCACCTCAAGCCGCCTGAACCGCCTCGCCCTCAGCCGGAAGATGGAGCTGCAGGCGACCTGCTTCGGCGGCATGTGGATGCGCTCGGTCTCCTCCTCCTACCCGGTGACGCCGGTGATGCGCCGCAGGCTGTTCGGCTTCTACGGCATGCTCGGCGACGGCCCCGAACCCGGCGACCACGGCAAGCCCGTCAACAACAACATCTGGTTCCGGCAGGGCTTCGAGAAGAACCAGGCCTACCAGTGCAACACGTGGATGGCCTCCTCCAGGGTGACCTCCTAGCTTCATACGGCGTTCACGTCACATTGGGGATCTGTCATTGATGTCCGGTTATGGGGGCTAGAATCCTGGCAATCTCATGCCCAACGGGGGCAAAAGCCAGAGTATGGCCTGGTATCCGGGATAAGGAGCGGTGTCACGATGCGCCCTGGGGGAGATCCTGCCGCCGGAGGCGGCAAACGGCGTACCCGCCGCCGACCACAGAGCACGGCCCCGGGGACCGGGCCGCGCGAGCAGCACCCTCCCGGCCCGGCCTCAGGCGACCCCCGCCCGACGGACGCCGGTAGCCAGGCCCCCGCAACCCCGCCCGCCGGACGGCAGGGCGACGCGAGGCAGGGCGACGCACGACAGGGCAACGCACGACAGGGCAACGCCAGGCAAAGCGACGCCAGGCAAAGCGACGCCAGGCAGGCCCCTGGAGGGCCGGGCGACGCCAGGCAAGGCGACGGAAGGTCCGAGGCCGGCAGGCCGGACACGGGCAGGCCGGACTCCGGAAGGCCGGACCCCGGGCGCGGCGAGCCGCGCCGCTCCCAGCCCCCCGCCTCCCCCGCCCCCGAGCCCGCCGCCCAGCGCAGGCCGGGCGCCGCGCCCGGGTTCGCCCGGCCGATGAGCCTGCGGTCGGTGATCGGCTGGACCAGCCTGTCGGCGATCCTGCCGGGCATGGCGCACCTGCGGGCGGGCAAGCGCCGTACCGGCTATATCCTGCTCGGCGCGTTCGGCGTGCTGGTGCTGGCGGGGCTGATCTTCGGCCTGACCAGGACCGAGGAGAACGTGACCTACTTCGTGCGCGAGGACGCGCTGATCACCGTCTCGGTGATCTCGGCGCTGGGGGCGCTGGCGTGGTTCGGCCTGGTGCTGTCCTCGTTCATCACGCTGTCGCCCAACAGGCTCGACGGGCGTTCGCAGATCATCTCGGGCGTCGTCGTCGGTGTGCTGTGCGTGGCGGTGATGACGCCGTTCGCGCTCGCGGCCAACACCGCGATCGCCGCACGCTCGCTCACCACGCACATCTTCAAACGGGCGACCGAGCAGCCGAACGTCGCGCCCATCAAGCAGGAGGACCCCTGGGACGGCCAGGAACGGGTGAACTTCCTGCTGGTCGGCGGTGACGCCGCGGGCAACCGCATCGGCATGCGCACCGACAGCATGACCGTGGCCAGCGTGCACGTGAAGACCGGCCGTACGGTGATGTTCTCGCTGCCGCGCAACCTGCAGCACGTGACGTTCTGGCCGAACTCGACCCTGGCCAAGCACTTCCCCAGCGGGTTCATGGCCGAGCTGCCCGACGGCGGCCTGCTCAACGAGGTCTGGCAGTTCGGCAACGACCATCCCGACATCATGGGCGGCAAGAACCGGGGCCCGCAGGCCCTGATGAACGCCGTCGGCCACACGCTCAACCTCAAGATCGAGTACTACGCCCTGGTCAACATGTACGGCTTCGCCAAGCTCGTCGACGCGATGGGCGGCCTGCAGATCAGGGTCGACCACGACGTCCCGTGGGGCGGCAAGTTCGGCACGGCGGGCACGATCAAGGCGGGCTACCAGCGCCTGTCGGGCGAGGCCGCGCTGTGGTACGGCCGTTCGCGCGTCGGCAGCGACGACTTCTCCCGCATGGACCGCCAGCGCTGCGTCATCGCCGCCTTCACCAAGCAGGCCACACCGACGGCCGTGCTGACCAACTTCACGAAGATCGCCGGAGCGGCCAAGAAGCTGGCCGAGACGAACATCCCGCAGGAACTGCTCGAAGCGCTGATGGCCCTGGCCCTGAAGGTCAAGGACGCCAAGACCACCAGCCTGCAGTTCGTACCGCCCGACTTCTGGCCGGGCAGCGCCGACTGGAGCAAGATCCGCCGGGCCACGCTCAAGGCGATCACCGACTCGATGAAGCCGAGCCGCCGCCCCCTCGCCGCGGGCGTCACCGCCTCCCCCGGCGTCAGCGGCTCCCCCACGGCCAGTCCCAGCGCGACCCGCAGCCAGGCCGTACCCACGCAGACGCCCACGCCGAACCGTCAGAAGGGCGCCCAGAGTCTGGAAGAGATCTGCGGCGTCTGAAAGGCGGGACCACCTCTGCGGCTCTCCCGGCCGCAGAGGTGGTGGCCGCTCAGCGCAGGCCGAGCACCTCGAGTGCCACCTCGCGCACCGGCCTGCCGTGATCGTTGCCCACCACGTGGTCCTCGACCCCGGCGGCGTTCACCCGGGCGGTGAACTCGTCCAGCTCGTCCAGGTGCCCCCGCAGGGTGGCGCCCGAGTCGCGCCCCTTGAGCCTGGCCAGCTGGGTACGCGGCGAGACGGCGAGCAGCACGACGCTCAGCTCCACCTCGGGCAGGCCCCGCCGTACGGCCAGCAGATGGGCGGGCTCCAGCAGGGCCCTGGCCAGGACCAGCTCCTCGATCCCGGCGGCGCGGTAGGCGTCGGCGACGGCACGCAGGTTGCGCGTCATCAGCTCGTGCACCTCGACGCCGGGCCCCGAGACCCAGCACAGCCAGTCCAGGTCGATCACCGCGTGCGCGACGCCTCGCTCGGCCAGCACCTCGCCGATCTCCACGGCCACGGCCGTCTTGCCCGAGGCCAGGCCTCCGGTCAGCAGGACGGCCCTCACGCGAGCGCCGTCCGGCGCGGCAGCAGGGCGAAGGCGCCCAGGTAGAGCAGTCCGGCGACGATCAGCAGTCCTTGGTATCCGATCACCAGGGCAAGGTACTCCAGGCAGCCGCCGACCATCGCGCCGAGCAGGTTGGCGCCGAAGGCCGTGGTGCCGTCGGCGGTGTCGGCGAACCTCTTGGCGAACACCACATTGGCCGCGAAGATCGGCAGGAACGCCACCGTGACCGCCGCCACCGCCCGCAGCGGCACCGGCAGCCCCAGCAACCAGGAGTTGGGCACCAGCCAGGCCAGCACCAGCCCGGCGAGCAGCACGCCGTACATGACGGGCAGCGACGGCGTCCGGAACCTCCTGGTGACCTCGACCGCGGCCAGCACGGCGACGAGCACCCCGGCGAACACGATCGCGTTGACCACCCACGTGGTGCCGAACAGCAGCGCGAACCCGGTCACGCTCTTGGTCTCCAGCAGCAGGAACCCCACGCCGAGCAGGAACAGATCGGCATAGGGCCGCATCCGCCCGAACGGCCCGGCCACCACGCGTACGGCCAGCAGGCTGACGACGAGGATGAGGCTGAGCGTGATGAGGTAGATCGGCGGGACCGTGCTGTCCTTGAGGTAGAGGAAGGGCTTGTCGTCGTGCGTGGGCGCGGGCGTCCCCGCCTTGGCGCCCGTCCACGGTTCGGCGCAGCGCTGGGCGGCCTCGGTGAAGCCCGCGGTGATGACGGCCTGCTGGCCCGCCGTGCTGACGATGTCGACGCACGGCCGGTGGCCGAAGGCGGCCTGCATGGTCGAGGCGAGCCGGTCGACCAGCCAGGTCTCGCGGTAGTAGTTGTACATGGAGAACGCGCCGCCCGGTTTGAGGTGGTCGCGTGCGGCCTTCATCGCCTCCTGGGTGAACAGGTAGCTCTCCAGGCGCAGCGAACTCGCGCCCGACACCAGCGTCAGCGAGTCGGGCAGGGCGAACAGGATGAGGTCGTACCTCCGGTCGGTGCCTTCGAGGAAGGCGCGCCCGTCGGTGACGTGCGTGGTGACACGCGGATCGGCGTAGGGCCGGTCCGGGTGGTGGCTGCCGCCGAGCTCGCGGAGCTTGGGGTCGATCTCGACGGCGTCGACGCGCCCGGCGCCCTTCGACAGCGCGATCGCCACGTCGGTGCCGCTGCCCGCCCCGACGATGAGCACGTCCTTGGGCGCGGCCGTCGCCCGCTCGTAGGGCAGCGCGTACTGCCGCTCCCACACCAGCCGGGTGGCGGCGGGCATGGCCTCCTGGTGCGGGATGCCGTTGACCGAGATCCTGGTGATCTCCACTCCGGCCCGCTCGTAGGTCAGATGGTTGACCTTGTAGTACGGCGACCACAGCGCACCCGCCGTCAGCGTCTCGGCCAGCAGCAACCCGACGACCGCCAGCGACGGCAGCACCACACACACCACGTACGGCAGGCGCGGCCTGGGCGTCAGCAGCAGCCCGTATGCCACGGCGGCGAGCACCCCCCACACCAGCGGCGGCGCGCTCAGGAACGACAGCGCCGTGAACAGCGCGATGCCGGTGAGGCTGCCGATGAGGTCGTAGCGATAGGCCTCGAGCCGCTCCATCTCCGGAAAGCACCGCCCGACCAGCTCGGCGGGCCCCATGAGGACCAGCGCGGCGGCGGCGAAGATCACGGGCAGGATCACCCAGGCGGGCGGCCCGGTGGTGCTCAGGCTGGTCCAGTACAGCACGCCCTCGGTGTCCCGGTTGACGGTCACGGGGAACAGCAGCACGACGAGCACGAGCGCGGCGAGCACGATCGGCGAGTAGTACGGCTGGCGGCTGGACCTGCCGACGCGCAGGAAGCCGAGGCCGATGCCCAGGAAGGAGCCGAGCAGGACGAAGTTGGTGAAGTAGCTCAGGTGCACGATGTTCGAGCCGGTCCAGCGGATCAGCGCGAGTTCGAGGAACAGCATGAAGGCGCTGGCCAGGACGAGACGGGGTCGCACGGCGAGCCAGTGAGGTCTGGGGGGTGCCTCGGCGAGGGCGGTCATGCGCGAAACCGTAGCCAGTCGGACACCCTCGTGTCACCGGTGAACTTTGCCGCATTTGTCGTTGTCGCAGCAGGTCACAACCATGCAGACCCGCTGGACGTGATCTCCGAGATGAAGGAGTGTGGACAGGTCGCTTCCCTCCGAGATGACGGTGGTGCCTCATGCGGGTTCTGATCCAGCTACGCCCATCCCCCGATCTGGTCGCGGCGGTCGCCGAGCCCGGGCAGGAGGTCACGACGGCCGATGTCACGGGTGGGCTGCCCGGGGTCGAGCTCGACGCCTCCTACACGCCGGTGGCGCTGCCGAGCCCGGTGCCGCAGCCGGGCGGCGACCCGCTCTCGCTGAACCAGGAGCTGACCTTCTCGCTCGCACCCGACCTGGCCTCGGTGCTGGTCAGGGGCGAGATCGCCGACGACGAGCTGAGCACCAGGCTCACCCTGCTGGCCGCCAGGCGCTCCGACGTCGTCGGCGTCTTCGCCGATCCCGTCATCACCGGCACGCCCACCTGCGGCGGCGACGCGCCCGTCGGCGACTGGCACGACGTCGCCAGGCTGATCGGCGCCGAGGCCCTGCACGCCGACGGCCTCGACGGCACCGGCGTCGCCCTGGCCGTGCTCGACACCGGCATCAACGCCACCCATGTCGCCAGGCAGCTCGGCAGGGGGGTGACGCTCGACGCCGAGCGCAGCCGGAACCCGCCGGGCGTCGTCGGCAGGCCGGGCGAGTTCGAGGTGGACCACGGCAGCATGTGCGCCTTCGACGCGCTGATCGGCGCGCCGCAGGCCTCGCTCATCGACATCCCGCTGCTGCAGTCGACGACGCCAGGCGGCTCCGCGCTCGACGGCCTGCTGTCGGACGCGGTCGCGGCCTTCGCGCACCTGCGCACGGTGCTCGAAGGGCAGGACCCGGCGACCGCGGCGCTCGTCGTGAACAATTCCTGGGGCTCCTTCTCCCCCGCCTGGGACTTCCCGCCGGGTCATCCCGGCAACTACTCCGACAATGCCGCCCATCCGTTCAATCTCATCGTGGCCAGCCTGGAGCAGGCGGGCGCCGACATCCTGTTCGCCGCGGGCAACTGCGGCCGCGAGTGCCCCGACGGGCGCTGCGCCTTCCCCGCACGGCCGATCGCGGGCGCCAACTCGCATGCCAAGGTGCTGTCGATCGGCGGGATCGACGTGCGGGGGCAGCGGGTCGGGTACTCCTCGCAGGGGCCGGGCCGCCTGTCGCGCCGTAAGCCTGACCTGTGCACGTACACACATTTCTCCGGGTCCAAGGCGTTCGGCGAGGGCGAGCCCGACTCCGGCACGTCGGCGGCCTGCCCGGTCGCCGCGGGGGTCGTCGCCGCGATCCGGACGTCGTACTCCGCATCGGCGCTGCCGCCCTCGCAGCTGCGGACGCTGCTGCGCCGTACGGCCGACGACCGCAGCGCCGTGGGGTTCGACTTCGACCACGGCTACGGGGTGCTCGACCCCGAAGGGGTGGTCGCCGCACTGAGGCGAAGGGCCGAGCGCGTAGCCTGACGGGATGAAACTGGTCACCGTGCGACTGCCGAAGGGCGCCACGCTCGACGACGCGATCGAGCGCCTCGGGCTCACGCGCGAGGAGGTCGACCTCGCCTACGGGCTGGTGCTCATCGACCCCGGCTCCGGCCTGTACGGCCTGCGGGTGACGGAGGAGGCGGGCGAGCGCATCGGCCCGCCGTACTCCGATCCCAGGATCGAGCCGTTCGGGCCCTGAGTCCGGGTCAGGCGTTCTCGCGGCTGAAGACGCGGGTGCCCGCCGCCAGGCTCAGCGCGGTGAACACCGCGAGCACCAGGGCCCCGGCCAGCACCGTGCCGGTGAGGTAGTGCCCGGCGAACAGCTCACGCAGCGCCTCGACGACCCACCTGAACGGCGTGGCGCGCGAGAGCGCGTCCAGCCAGGCGGGCGCCATCGACATCGGCAGCAACGCCCCCGAAAGCAGCATCAGCGGCACGATCGCCGTGCTCATCAGCGGCGCGAACAGCTCGTCGCTCAGCCTCAGCGCACAGGCGTAGGACAGGGCGGCCAGCCCGGCGCCGAGCAGGACGACGAACACCGCGGCGGCCAGCACCCCCGCCACCGGCGCCCGCAGCCCCATCGCGTAGCCGATCGCGACCAGCGCCGCGCTCTGGATCAGCAACGTGACCACATTGGCCGCCACCCGCCCGAGCAGCAGCGCGAGCCGGGCCGCCGGGGTGACCCTGAGCCGTTCCAGCACACCCGATCGTTTGTCGAAGACGATGCCGAACCCGGCCAGGCCCGCACTGAACAGCGCCAGCTGGATGAGCAGCCCCGGCACGAACGTCTCCCAGCTGCCGACCTGGGTGAACAGCGGACCGAGCAGCACCAGGAACAGCACCGGCTGCACCGCGCCGAAGACGACGGCCGCCCGGTTGCCCAGCGTGCCCAGGGTGTAGTGCCTGGCCAGCAGCAGCGTCTCACGCATCGCGCGACGTCCTTCCGGTGATGGCGAGGAAGGCGTCGTCCAGCGTGCCGCCCTCCGGCCTGATCGACTGCGGGGTGCCCTCGGCGACGATCTCGCCCCTGTCGATGATGACGAGCCTGTCGCTCAGCGCGTCGGCCTCGTCGAGGTAGTGCGTGGACAGCAGCACGCTCATGCCGTCGTGCTCGCGCAGCCGCCTGACGTGCTCCCAGAGGTTGGCCCTGCTCTGCGGGTCGAGCCCGGTCGTCGGCTCGTCGAGGATCAGCAGGGCGGGGCGGTGCAGCAGGCCGAACGCCAGGTCGAAGCGCCTTTGCCTGCCTCCCGACAGGGCGACGCCCGGCCGGTCGGCCTGGCCGCCGAGGTCGAGCACGTCGAGCAGGACGGCGATGCGGTACCGGGCCTCGGTCCTGCTCATGCCGTACAGCATGGCCTGTAGTTCCAGCTCGGGGCCGATCGGGGTGTGGGTGGCGCTCGATCCGGTCTGGGAGACGTAGCCGATCGCTCGGCGCACGGCTCGCGGGTCGGTCAGCAGGTCGTGGCCGGCTATGGAGGCGCTGCCCGACGTGGGGCGCAGCAGGGTGGTCAGCATGCGCATGGCGGTGCTCTTGCCGGCGCCGTTGGGGCCGAGGAAGGCGACGATCTCGCCCGCGTCGACGTGCAGGTCGAGGCCGCGTACGGCTTCGGTGCCGTCTTTGTAGGTCTTGGTGAGACCGGATGTGGTCAGCATATTTTTACAGTAGCTATAATTTTGGTGTGACTGCAAGTTTGTATGATGCCGGTATGGACGAGGGACTGCGCGAGCGCAAGAAGCGGGAGACGCGGCAGCGGATCGCGGACATGGCGATGGGCCTGTTCATGGCGCGCGGGTTCGAGGCCGTGACCGTGGCCGACGTCGCCAGGGCCGCCGACGTGTCGGTGAACACCGTGTTCAACTACTTCGGCACCAAGGAGGACCTCTTCTTCGACCGCCAGGACCTGGTCGAGGACCTGCCCGGCCGGGTCGTACGCGAACGGCTGCCCGGCGAGGGCGTGGTGGCCGCCTTCAGGCGCGACTTCCTGGACGCGCTCGGCACCCGCGACTGGCGCTACGGGCTCAACGAGGGCAGCGACGTGTTCGGGCGCATGGTGAGCGCCAGCCCCGCCCTGCTGGCCAGGATGCGCGAGATCGACGAACGCCACCAGGCCGGCCTGGCCCGCACCCTGGCCGAGGAGAGCGACGCCGACCCCGACGACCTCACGCCGCGGATCGTCGCCGGGCAGGTGCTCGGCGTCGTGCGCACCCTTGCCCAGCACGCGGTGCTGCGCAAGGTCGCCGGGGAGCCGTGGAGCGAGATCGAGCCCGGGGTACGCGAGCAGGCCGTGCGGGCCTTCGACGGGCTGGAGCATGGAATCGGGGGATATCTACGGTCTTGACCGTGATGTTGGAACGCTTCTACGGTGCGGTGCATGAGCGCGCCGAAGCGGTTTCTGCAATGGCTGGCGGGTACCGAGATGTTCATGCGGATCGGCCCCTTCCTCATGCCGCTGATGGACCGGACCTTCGAACGCCTCACCCGCGGCCGTCCCTCCGCCGACCGCCTGCCGCCCAGCCTCACCCTCACCACGACCGGCGCCAGGAGCGGCCTCCCCCGCACGGTACGGCTGGCCTGCGTGCCCGAGGGCGAGGGCACGTTCCTGGTCGTCGGGAGCAACTTCGGGCGGGCCGGGCATCCCGACTGGAGCACCAATCTCCTCCGGACGCCCGGGGCCGTCGTCGCCTATCGCGGGGCGTCGTACGAGGTCGAGGCGCGGCTGCTGGGGGAGGGTGAGCGGGCTCAGGTGTGGCCCGGGCTGGTGGCGGCGTCACCGGTGTACGAGCGGTACACCGTGAGGTCGGGGCGGGAGCTGCGACTGTTCCGGCTCCGGGCGCGCTGAGCGGTTGTGCCGGTCTCCGGCGGGCCTGGCTGAGTAGGGGGTACTCAGTCGCTTCGCCATGATCCGTCCTAGCCTGAGGCCGCACTTCCCCGGTACCCGGAGAGGAGGACCCCATGGCGAAGGAACAGGTCGGGGAGATCCGGATCAGCAAGCGCGTGGTACGGATCGGGCATCAGGTGTACCCGCTGGCCACCATCTCCAGGGTGCAGAGCCTGAGGGTGAGGTGGGGCGGCAAGCTGGCCACCGCCTATCCCCTGCGGGAGACGGCCGTCCTGCTGGCCCTCGTGGCGGCGGCCTGGTTCGCCGTACTCGGCGTGCTGCCCCGTCTGGGCATCGGCGGCGGGTTCGACGTCGAGGAGACGGCCAGGCAGTTCGTGGTGATCGGCGCGGCGGTGGTCGGCCTCAGGGTGGCCTGGCTGCTGTTCGTGCTGTTCTACCGGCTGCTGCTGCGCCGTACGAGGTACGCGCTGATGCTGGAGACGGCCGGGACGCAGTACACCGCGTTGTCGGGCACCGACCGCGAGGAGATCCACCGCATCGAGAGCGAGATCGTCGACGCCATCGAGAATCCGCCCACCGAGGAACGCGTCCTGCACCTGCGGGGCGACCTCGTGCTCGGCGACAAGTTCACCGGCGGCAAACACACCCAGACCGGCGAGAACAGCTCGATGAGCTTCAACCGCTGACCCACTGCGCCTCTTGAGGAGCTGGATATGTCCGACTATGTGGCCGGCGACAAGTTCACCGGCGGCAAGTTCACCCAGACCGGCGCCAACGCCGTCTTCAACATCCACAACAACGAGTCCGCCTCCCGCGAGGACATCAACGCCGCCGTCGCCGAACTCCACGCCTTCATCGCCGCCCTCACCAAGGCCGGCGTCGTCGCCCCCGACGGCACGGTCGTCGACCCCGCGGGCGTGGTCGCAGCCGTGGAGTCGGAGCCCGGGAGGCTTCGTGCGCTGGGGCGGGCGATCGGGGGCGGAGCCAAGGACGCGGTGCTGGCGGTGGTACAGGGCGGGGTGTCGGCACTGATCGTCGCATTGGTGGGGCGTATGTGAGGGGGACTGGGGGGGTCATGTGAGGGGGTCTGGGGTGCATGTGAGCGGGCTTTGGTAGGGCGTGTGCTAGGGCTTTTGGTGCGTGTGCGAGGGCTTTGGTAGGCGTGTGCGAGAGGTCTGCTGGAGTGCATGTGCGGGGCTTGATGGGGCGTGTGCGAGGGGACCTGGTGGGCGTATGGGGGCACCTGGTGAGCGGGCTTGGTGGAGTGCATGCGAAGGGGGCTTGGTAGGGCGTGGGTGAAGGGTGCCTGGTGGGGCGCATGTGAGGAAGCGTGGTGGGGTACATGTGCGGAAGGCACGGTGGGGCGCATGTGAGGAACGCATGCTGAGGGTGTATGCGATGGGGCCCAGCGGGGTGCATGTGAGGGCTCGGCGGGACGCATGCGAGGAAGGCTGGTGGGGGTGCATTCGAGGAACGAGGCCTGGGCAGGCCGCCCCCAAGAGTCGTCATCCCTTGCCTTGACTCCCACCTCCCCTCCCACCCGCTTCTCCTCCCACCCACCCCCCGACACCCAGCCCCCACACGCCTCCCCCAACACTCCCCCCGCCCGATCCCCCGAGACCCGGCCACCCCCGCGCCCTGTCGCCCCACCCCCCAGGGAGCCGACACTCCCCGAAATCCCCCGAGATCTCACCGCCCCCACCCCCCTCCACCCCCCTCCCCGACCCGCCGAAAGCCCGGCGTTACGCCCATTAGGATCTTGGGCGAATCTGGATCTTCTACACATCGGGGAGCCGCTTCGTGCGGGAGCGTGTGCACGCGGTCATCGAGTCGCGGCCGTACCAGAGGTTCATCGTCACCGTGATCCTCGTCAACGCGGCCACACTCGGCCTGGAGACCTCCGCGAGCATGATCTCCGCGTACGGCACGGCGCTGACGATCATCGATCACGCCGCGCTGTACATCTTCGTCGTCGAACTCTGCCTCAAGGCCTACGTCCAGCGCTCCCGCTTCCTGCGCGACCCGTGGAACCTGTTCGACACCGTGATCGTCGGCATCTCCCTCGCCCCGACAGCGGGCGGCCTGTCCGTCCTGCGTGCGCTGCGGATCCTCAGGGCGTTGCGCCTGATCTCGGTCGTACCCAGCCTGCGACGTGTCGTCGGCGCCCTGCTCACGGCCGTGCCGGGGATGACGTCGATCGTGGCCCTGCTCGGCCTGGTGCTGTACGTGGCGTCGGTGATGGCCACCAAACTGTACGGCGCGACCGCGCCCGACTATTTCGGCACGCTGCCCACGTCGTTGTTCACACTGTTCCAGATGATGACGGGCGACGCCTGGTCCGACATCGCCCGTGAGGTCATGGCCGTGCACACGTGGGCCTGGCTGTTCTTCGCCCTGTTCATGCTGGTGGTCACCTTCGTGGTGCTGAACCTGTTCATCGCCGTCGTCGTGAGTGCGATGGAGAAGGAGCACAGGGACGACTCCGAGACGATCGTCCTGGACGAACTCGCCCGGCTGCGCGCCGAACTGGCCGACCTGCGCAGAGAACTCAGCACGGAAGCCACGGGCAGATAACCCATTCTCTTTGGCAGAAAGCCGGCTTTCGTGCCCGAGCCGTGGAAAATTACGATGATCCCATTCCGCTGAACCGATTGTCCGGGCGAAAGGGAAATCACGTGAACCTCGTCAAGAAAGCCCTCGTGGCAACGACGATGGCCGCCGCCGCACTGGGCTCGTCCATCGCCGTCGGAGCCGCTCCCGCCCAGGCCGAGGTATGGGACTGCGACGCCGAGATCACCGGCCTCAACCGAGGCGAGGGCTTCTGCTGGCAGGGCTTCGGCTCCTACCACGTCCGCGTGGTCTGCAACTCCGCCCACTGGCCCTACACCAGAACCATCGACGGCCCCGTCGTCTCCAAGGCCTCCTGGCAGAGCCCCGGCCCCCGCTCGGTCGTGAACGGCGACGCCAACGGCTGCCACGTGGTCAACGCCTGGGTGGTCGTTCTGTAATTCCAGACCTGGAGTTCTGTAATTCCAGCGCCGAAAAGGAATGACGGCGAATTGTCCGCGACCGAGGCGGCGGAGAAAACCCCCGCCGCCCGGATCGGCAGTCTAAGAAACGCGCCCCAGTTCCCCCTCGAAGCCGTCCGTGATGCGGTAGCAGTCGTCGCGCAGGGTGAGTGGGTCCGGTGACCGTACCAGGAGGGTGCCCAGGTAGTTGCGGGTGCCGCCGCTGGTGGAGTACTCGGGGATGGCCGCGCCGGAGGGGCGGGTCAGGCCGGGGATGAGTTCGACCTGCGTCCCGGGCGAGACCAGGCGCGACCAGTCGACGAGTTCGGGCCGGAAGGAGGGGCGTGACTGCCAGGGGCGGCCCTGGGAGTCGGTGGGCAGGAGCATGAGCATGGCGACGGCCTCGTCGCGGATGCCCTTGGTGAGCATGCGTTCGGGCAGGTCGAGGATGTCGCCGAGCAGCGAGCGCACGTGCAGTTCGATCATGTTGAGGCCGAAGGCCTCCTCGACCAGGCGGGGAATCATGGCGCCGGGCAGCCGGGCGTTGTTCTCCAGCAGGCACAGGCCCTGGTCGCGCTGCAGCTTGATCTCGGTGTGGGTCGCCGAGTAGTCGAGGCCGAGGCAGTCGACGCCGGTGCGCACGTGCTCCTCGATGCGGCGCTGCAGTTCGGGCGCCAGGACCGTGGGCTGGTGGAAGCTCAGCTCGACGAACGGCGGGATCGTGGGCAGCCTGGCCGTGATGCAGAGCGGGTGGTAGCGACCGGCGACGACCAGCCCTTCGACGCTGAGGTAGTCGCCGAAGCCGTCGGTGTCGTACCAGGACTCCGTGGTGGCCTCGATGAGGTTCTCGGCGATGAACTGGGCGCCGCGCCCGGCGGGCAGGAAGTCGTGCAGGCCGAGTTGGTCGGTGGCCGCGATGTCGGCGGTGGCCCGGCGCCAGGCGTCGTCGATGTCGGTGTCCCGGTCGACGATCACATGGCCCTGCGAGCCCGCCATCCACGAGGGCTTGAGCAGGAACGGGCGGCGCAGGACGTCGTCGGCGTGTTCGAGGTCGGCCAGGGTGCGCACCGGTACGAAGTCGGGCACGGGCAGACCGTTGGCGCGCCAGGTCTCGCGCATGACCACCTTGTCGCGCGAGTAGGTGATGTTCGGCCCCGGCCCGCGCAGCCCGAGCTCCTGGCAGGCCTCGGCCACCGCGGCGATGGCGAACTCGCTGAAGGCCACGATCGCGTCGGCCTGTACGGCCCCGGCTGCGGCGACGAGGTCGCCCGGCATCTTGGCGTCGCGGTCGAGCACCTGGACCGACTTGGTCCACTGCCGCAACTGCTGTTCGTGCGCGGCGGTGGGCGGTGCGGCGAGCAGGGCGTGCACGTCGCCGCAGCGGTGCAGCCGGGGCAGCGCGTACTCGGGCGCGGGGCCGCCCATCGCCGGGATCACATAGAGAATCGAGGGTCTGGCCACGAGGTCACCGTCCTGGTGAGTAGGTTTCGACGGCAGCGCTTCCGGCCGCCCCGATGGTCACGCACAACACGCCCACCAGGAACAACGCCGCGATCGCCACGAAGCTGACAGCGCCGAGCAAGCTGATGAGAAAGGTCAGCAGGGTGGGTCCGAGCAGGATCACCGCGGTCTGACCGGTGCCGAACACACCCAGATAGGTGGGCTGGCGATGGTCGTCCGGCGAACGGTTGAACGACAGCGCCCAGCCCGCCGCGTTCTGCTTGATCTCGCCCACGGTCAGCAGCCCGGCGGCGAGCACGAGCAGTCCCGCGGCCACGAGGGCGGAGGAGAACGACGACAGCGCCAGCGTCGCACAGCACGCGACCAGGAATCCGGCCGCGATCCAGGCCGCCCTGACCCCGTCGGCCGCCGAGCGCACCGGCCTGGCCAGCGGGATCTGCAACAGCACCACCATCGCGGTGTTCACGATCAGCAGGACGCCCATGGTCGCGGCCGGCACGTCGGTGGCCTGGGCCAGCCACAGCGGTGTCGCCACCGTGAGCAGCGGAACGTGCAGCGCCAGCAGCCCGTTGCCGAAGGCGAGCACGGTGAAACGCCAGTCCCGCAGGACGCCGAGCAGTGTCCCGACCGTCCCGGAACGCATGGGTTCGGGGGCGGCCTCCGCCTCGGCGTTCCAGACCGTCCTGGCCAGGACCCAGGCGGCGAGCACATAGGTGGCCGAGCTGACCACGACCACGGCCACGAAGACCAGCCGCTCGGCACGCAGCAGGGCCAGCGTCCCGAGCATCGCGCCGACGGTGATGCCCACGTTCTGCGCCACGTGCACCATCGCCATGGCGGCGTTGCGGTCGGCGCCGGGAACCACACGCGCCACCACGATCTGGTTCACCGTGATCGTCGGCCGATCGGCGATCCCGACCAGCGCGGCGGCGACGAAGAACGTGCCCGCGTCGACGACGGCCAGATAGGACAGGAACGCGAGCCCCCTGGCGACCTGGAGCACGACGGCGACCCGCCCGGCCGGCCAGCGCCTGGTCAGGTCGGCGACCGGGATCACCATCAGCATGCCGAGCACCCCGGCGATCCCCAGCCCGATGCCGATGTCGGCCGGTTTCAGGCCGACTACCTTGACCATGAACAGGACGGACGTGGTCAGCCACACCCCCGTGCCCATCCAGCCGACGAACGACGCCACGGCCAGAGCCCGCGCCGCCGGATGGCGGGGCAGCTGTTTCTGGATCGCGGTTATCACGGTGCCCCCTGACACGTACGGCGAGCGGACCCGGCCGGGCCCTCGGATGTGCGGTGCCGCGCCTTCCCCCGTCAGCGCAGAGCCGGGACCACCTCACGGGCCAGGCGTTCGACCTGCTCGTCCAGTCCGTCACCGACCGGCATGAGGTTGAACACGGTGAAGCCGAGGTCCTTGAAGCCCAGCAGCGTGTCGGTGAGGTAGGCGGCCGAGCCGGACAGCGTGCCCGCGACCGGCTTGGCCTCCTCGTCGATGCGGATGGCGATGTTGTAGGCGCAGGTGATCTCCTCGGGCGCACGGCCCGCCTCGTGCGCCGCCGCCAGCAGGCGCTCGCGCTTCACCTTGACCTCCTCGGGACCGGCGAAGCTGTAGGAGGGGATCCAGCCGTCGGCCAGCCGCCCGGTGACGTCCAGCGCACGCGGGCCGAACGTGCCGAGCCAGATCGGAATACGCCGCTCCGGCTTGGGCTCCAGCTGGGCGTCCTCGGTGTGGTGCAGGCGCCCCTTGAAGGTGAACGACGGCTCCGACCACAGCCCTCTGGTGATCTGGATGGCCTCGGCCAGGCCGTCGATCTTCTCGCGCGGCGTGGGCACCTGCATGCCGAAGGCCCGGAACTCCTCGTCGGAGTAGCCGCCGCCCAGCCCCAGGATCAGCCGCCCGCCGGACAGCCGGTCGAAGGTCTCGGCCATCTTGGCGACCATGGCCACATTGCGGTACGGCACGCCGAGCACACGGGTGGCGACCTTGATCCGGGTGGTGGCCGCGGCGATCCAGGACAGCATCGTCCAGGTCTCGTAGCTGGCGTGCGAGGTGCACGGGTGGTCGGAGGCCGAGACGAAGTCGAATCCCAGCTCTTCGGCCCTGCGGGCGTCGGCCACGGGGTCGTCGCCGGGCGCGGCGGAGGTGGAGATGTTCAAGCCGATTTCCATGAGCGTACCTCCGGTTTCCGGATGGTTCCGGGATGGGGTTCGGGAGACGCGGTGGGCCTGGGCGCCGATGTCACAGTCTTCGGGGCCGGTGCCACCGCATCATGTTGACATGACAATAACCCTAGGAAAGAGAATGATGACATGTCAACTATACTGACGACATGACGGAAGACGTTCGATGGCTCGACCCGACCGAGGCCCGCGCGTGGCTCGGCTACCGCCGTATGTTCCTGCTGCTCAACCGTCAGGTGAACCAAGATCTGGCCCGCGAGTCCGGCCTGTCCGAGGCCGACTACGACGTGCTGTCCAGCCTGCCGGGAGCGCCGGGCACCAGCATCAGGCTGAACGAGCTGGCCACCCATATGAAGTGGTCCACCAGCCGCCTTTCGCACCATCTGACCCGGATGCAGCAGCGCGGCCTGATCACCCGTCAGGAACACCCCTCCGACGGCAGAGGGGCGGTCATCGTCCTGACCGAAAAGGGGTTGAGCACGATCCAGGAGGCCGCGCCCGGCCATGTCGCGTCGGTGCGCAGGCACCTCATCGACCTGCTGACGCCCGAGCAGCTCGAAGCGCTCGGCGACATCTCCTGGACCGTTGTCGAGCGACTGAATCAGGACTGATCTCACGGCTCCCGCTCGACCAGGGCCAGGACCCGGCTGGGACTGCCCGAGCCGCCCACGATCGGCAGCGGCCCGGCGAACAGCACACTGCCCGTCGGCGGCAGCAGCGCCAGATTGCGGAGCTGGGTCAGGCCGTACTTGCCCGCGCCGTGCAGGTGCCAGTGGCACGGGTAGGGCTGCTCGAAGTCGCCCGCCAGGCCCGCGTCGGTGCCCACGGTCTCCACGCCCACGCCGACCAGCGGGGTCTCCTCGGCCAGCCAGCGCGCGCACTCGGTGGAGATGCCCGGTGTGTGCTTGTCGTTGAGGAAGGCCGCCGGATCGTGGGCGCGTTCGGCCCAGCCGGTGCGATACAGCAGCCAGCCGCCCTCGGGCAGCGGCCCGTGCTCGGCCTGCCAGGCCTCGACGTCCTCGCGCTCCAGCAGGAAGTCCGGATCGCCCGCCACCCGCGCGGTGGCGTCCAGCACGACGGCGGGGCCGACCAACCGGCCTGGCGGCACCTGCGAGACGTCGTGCAGGTCCTTGCCCGACAGCCAGTGCACGGGCGCGTCGAAGTGCGTGCCGGTGTGCTCCGACAGCTTGATGTTGTTCCAGTACACCGTGGGTCCGGCCACGTCGTAGGTGCTGATCGGCTCGCGGTCGAAGCGCCACGGCTGGCCGCGCTCGGGCGGCAGCTGGATGATCGGCGTCGTCTCCGACAGCGGTGCGGTCAGGTCGATCACCTCGACGGCGCCCGAGGCCAGTGCCACCGCCAGTGCGGTCAGTGCGCCGCTCATGCCACCGGCTCCCTTCCGACGGAGGTGAGCCATTCCTTACGCGCTCCCCTGCCTCTGACCAGGTCGTCGAAGTGCGCCTGGAGCCTGCGCGTGACCGGGCCCGGCGTGCCCGCGCCCACCTGCAGCCGGTCGACCGAGGTGATCGGCAGCAGCTCGGCGAGCGTGCCACACAGGAAGAGCTCGTCGGCGACGTGCAGCTCGGTGCGGTCGATCTCGCGACGGCGCAGCGTCAGCCCGAGATGCTCCTCGGCCAGCTCGGCCACGGTGGCCACCGTGATGCCCTCCAGCACGCCGCTGGTGCCGGGCGGGGTGACCAGCTCGCCGTCGCGCACCATGACCACGCACGAGCCCGGCGCCTCGGAGACGGTGCCGCGCTGGTTGAGCAGCAGTGTGGTGCCGAACCCGCCGCGCACCGCCTCGTGCTGGGCCAGGCGGCTGTTGTGGTAGTTCGCCCCGGTCTTGATGCGGGGCGGCATGGAGTCGTCACTGATCCGCCGCCAGGAGGAGATCGAGGCGCTCACACCGAGCTCGAAGCCGGGCGAGCGCGGCAGCCGGATGGCCGTGACGTGCACACCGGTGCTCTCGGTGTAGGCCAGGGGGTCGAAGTTCGGCCCCTCGTCGAAGTAGGCGACGACGCAGATGTGGGCGTCGGCGTCGAAGGCGTTGGCCGCGAGCACCGCCAGGCAGGCGTGGGCCAGTTCGTCGTCGGTGTGCTCGATCCGCATGTGCAGGCTCTTCATCGAACGCCTGAGCCTGGCCAGGTGGTCCTCCAGGCGGAAGGCGTGCAGGTCGCCGTCGTCACCCAGGTAGGCGCGCACGCCTTCGAAGACGTTGGCGCCCCAGAAGGCGCCCTGGCTGCGGGCGTGCACGACGCACTGGTCCCACGGCAGGAGCCTGCCGTTCTGCCAGGCGTAGTCGGGTGCGATGTTCATCCGGTCTCCATTCGGGCCTCGGCCCAGGGAAGGGCCTCGGCCCTGGGAAGGAAGGTCGCGGCCGGCCGCGGCGAGGGGGTCAAAGGCGGGCCTCTTGCTGGAGGGGCTGCCCGGCCGGGGCCGATGCGCCGATGGCGGCGCCGAGCTCGCGTGCCACGTCCGGCCCGCGCGTGCCTCGCGCGGCCAGATGGCCGTCGGGCCTGGCGATCCACCAGGTGCCCTGGTCGGCGCCGTAGGCCAGTGCCACCTCGCGGTCGTCGGCGACGGCGACCTCGATGTCGTCGGGCAGCGCCCCCGCCTGCTCGTCGTCGGGCAGGACCGCCACGACGCGTGCGGGCACCTGCCAGGGCCGCGACCTGGCCTCCTCGATCAGCGTCCTGGCGCGCTGCGCGGTGTCGGCGAAGACCAGCACGACGAACTCGGCGCCCAGCAGTTCGCGTACCCGGGTGGGCTCGCCGTTCATACGCAGCCGGCCGTCGCGGGCGAAGGAGCCCAGCATGGGGTGCCCGGTCCGCACGATGGGCGAGTCGTCGTAGGTGTAGGGCTGGGCCATCTTGCCGCTGTTGACATGGCGTCCGGCGAGGCCGAGCCAGTTCGACAGGCGCAGCAGGGTGGCACGGGTCCAGCGGCGCAGCAGATTGGGCGGCACCATGAAGCGGATCGTGGCCTCGGTGACGGCGAGGTTCTCCTTGGCCGCGGCGTACCTCTCCAGGTGGTAGGTCTCCAGCAGGTCCTCGCCCGCCCGGCCCGACAGGACGAAGGCCAGCTTCCAGGCCAGGTTGTCGGCGTCCTGGATGCCGCTGTTCATCCCGCGCGAGCCGTACGGGGGCAGGGCGTGGGCGGCGTCCCCGGCGAACAGGACGCGGCCGACCCGGAGCCTGGCCACCACACGCTGGTGGAAGCGGTAGGTGCTGACCCAGTCGACCTCGTAGGGGATGTCGCCGATGACCTTCCTGACGCGTTCGTCGAAGCGGCCGTCGGCGCGTTCGGCGTCGATGTCGGCGTCGGGGGGCAGTTGCCAGTCGATGCGCCAGATGTCGTTGGGCTGCGGGTGCATGACGAGCTGGCGGCCCGGGTTGAAGGAGGGGTCGTAGTGGAAGTGCCGCTCCTTGGCCAGCGGCAGCTTGGCGCGCAGGTCGGTGATGAGGAAGCGGTCGCGGTGGGTGTAGCCGGTCCACTCCACGCCGAGGAGCTCGCGCAGCCCGCTGCGGACGCCGTCGGCGGCGACCAGGTAGGAGAAGGCCAGGTCGACCGGCCCGGAGGCCGTCTCGGCCTTGACGCTCACCACGTCGTCGTCCTGCGACAGGCCCACCACGTCGTGCCCCCAGCGCAGGTCGCACAGCGGTGAGGCCTCGACGGCGGCGGCGAGCACCTGCTCGATGCGGTGCTGGGAGATGTTGCAGAAGGGGCCGAAGGCCAGGCCGCGAGGGTACTCGTCGGCCCTGATCTGCCGGTTGCGGGCATACGTGCGGGCCAGCGTCCAGGTGACGCCCTCGTCGTGGATGGGCTGGGCGCAGCCGACCTTGTCGAGGATCTCCAGCACGTCGCCCTGGATGAGGCAGGCCTTGGAGCCCTGCTTGGTCAGCTCGGGATGGGTCTCCAGCAGGACCGACGGCACGCCGAAGCTCGCCAGCCGCAGGGCGGTGATCAGCCCGATCGGCCCGGCGCCGACGATGCCGACCGGTGCGTGTACGGATGTCATCGGCACTCCACGGCCTCCCTGGGCGTGTCGACCGACCGGAAGACGTCGATGTCACGCACGGCGTTCAGGTACGGGGTCCCCGCGGTGTAGCCGGTGCCCGTCGCGTCGCCCAGCATCCGTACGGCCAGGCGGTAGTGGGTGTTGCGCCAGCGCAGCAGCTCACGGGCGAAGGCGCGCATGCCTTCGGCCAGCCGTGCGGTGTCGGCCTCGTCGAGGTCGCCCGAGCTCATCGCCTCCTGGTAGACGTCGTCGAGCGTGCGCTGCCCGAACAGGATCATGCCCCGCACCTCGGGCACCGACAGGAACGCGGGCGAGTCGACGCGCTCGGCGTCGGGCTGACGGCACAGCGACTCGACGATCTTGTAGTTGCGGGACTGGATCGCACTGGCGCCCTCGGTGAACTGCCTGAAGGTGCGGAACGACTCCACCTGCATGGTCGCCAGCATCGAGAACAGCGGCCCCGACTCGCGCAGCGCCGACCTGGCCCCGGCCAGGAAGTGCAGCGCACGCTCGACCACCCGCCCGGCCAGCGCCTCCATCGCGCCACGCAACTGTACGGCCAGCAGCGCGAACGTGGTCTCGAACGTCTGCAGCACGCGCAGGAACACGTGCTCGTCGTGCACGGTGTCGACCGGCAGGATGGTCAGGCCGAGCACCCGCCGCTCGGCCGGCGCCATGTCGGCGCGCACCGCCTCGCAGGCCAGCCTCGCCTGCTCGAACGGGTCGGCCGCGGCCAGGCCGCCGTCCAGTGCCATGCGCTCAAGGGCGGGCCGGATCGCGCGTATGCCGTGCTTGCAGCGTTTGAGCACCAGGTCGGGCGCCGGGCGCTGCCTGGGCAGCCACTCGGTGCTGCCGTCGCGTGCCGCGAGCTCGAAGGCCAGCGCGTCGGTGACCAGCTGAACGGTCAGCCGGTCGCAGCGGGACCTGGCGAACAGGTCCTGCTCCACCGGGTCCTGCACACTCGGCAGCCGCAGCAGGGGCAGCGCCAGATAGCTGCGGTAGTCGTAGCGTTCGTCGGCCTTGTCCAGCGCGGTGTCGAGGAAGAAGGCGAGCGTCTCGACGTGCGGCCACGGCCTGGCCAGTCCTGGCAGCAGCGCCCGCACGTCCGCGAGCTGGCGCAGCAGCTCACCGGGGACGAAGTGCTTGCCGCCGCTGTGGTACTCGCGCAGCACCTGCTCGTAGGGGAAGGACGCGGGGTCCAGACCGTCGAGCCAGTCACTGATCGCGTCCGAGGTTGTCTCAGGCCGTTCTCTGGTGGAGGGCACTCGCAACTCCCAGCTCATGAAGGGCCGCAGACAGTACGGCCACGTCTTCTGCATCGCTGTAGTAATGGAAGGAGATCCGTATGACGTCGCCGCGAGGGCTGACCACGAGACCGCGCTCGGCCAGGCGACGGGTGAGCTCGACCGGGTTGTCGCACAGCACCCCGATGTGGGCGCCGCGCCGGTCGGCGGGAACGTGGCGCAGACGCTCCCCCTGTGCGGCGAGGGTGTCGGCCGCCAGCTCGGTCAGGCCGCTCACGTGCGCGCGCACCCGTGCGAGGTCGACCTCGCCGAGCAGGCGAAGGCCCGCATTGGCCGCATAGGCCGCGGCGACCGCGGGCGTGCCGGTCTGGAAGCGGGCCGCGGTGTCGGGGAAGTCGAGCGTTCTGGGGTCGAAGGCGAAGGGGTCGACGCGTCCGAACCATCCGGTGAGCTGTGGGTCGCGGTCGGTGCCCGCGGGCTCGCGTGAGTACAGGAAGGCCATGCCCGGCAGGCCGAGCAGGTATTTCATGGTGCCGGCCACGAGGTAGTCGCAGCCGAGCTCCCGCACGTCGACCGGCTCGACGCCGACGGCCTGGTAGGCGTCGACGAACAGCTCGGCGCCCGCCTCGTGCGCGGTGCGGGCCAGCTCGGCGACGGGCAGTCGCATCGAGTCCTGGAAGCCGACCAGCGGCGTCGACACCAGCCGGGTGCGTCCGTCGATGAGGGAGGCGTAGCCGTCGGCGTCCTCGCTGTAGACGACCTCGGCGCCGCCCGGCCGCTGGGCCAGCCACACGTGGGCGATCGAGGGGAACTCGCGTGTCGTGGTGACCAGTTTGGGCCGCTCGTCCCAGCTCAGGCCCGAGACCGCCTGGAAGGCGCCGACGGAGGCGTTGGGCATGACCGCGACCTGGTCGAGCCGGGCGCCGATCAGGGCGGCGAAACGCTCGCGCGCCTGGTGCACCTGCTCCTCGAACAGGCCCCACGGTGTGCCGTGCTCGGCCATGTCGGCGAGCATCCGCCCCATCGCCTCGTCGAGTGCGGTCGAACGCGCGCCGAGGCTGCAGCTGGCCAGGTGGCGAAGGCGCCCCTGCCCGGGGAACAGCGCGCGGAACGCTTCGGGAGTCATGGCCGTTCCGGTTCGCCGAGGTGGTAGTCGCCCATCGGGCCGGTGCGGGTCAGCTCGGTGCGCACCTGCCACAGCTCGGGGAAGAAGCGGTAGGCGATCAGCTTGGCCAGCACGTCGACCGGCGTCCCCTGGGTGCCGACCACGTCGTGCCCGAGGATCCGCGTCGCGATCTTGTAGTGCCGCACGCGCCAGAGCGAGACGCGCTCGTCCCATTCGATCAGCGCCTCGACCAGGCGCAGCTCGTCGGCGTCCTGGCCGCTGCGGTAGAGCTCGGCCACGTCCAGCCCGCGCTCCTCCACCAGGGCGGCGAAGGCGCGCCCGATGTCGCGCCCGCAGCGTTGCACGCCGCGCCAGCCCGGCGAGTCGGCCCCCGAGCCGTGACCGAGCACGGTGCGGATGGTCTGGAAGCTCCACGGGGACAGGTGGCGCATCATCTCCAGCTGGCCCGTCACCAGCTCCACGCACAACGACGAGCGGTCCAGCAGCCGCACGGCCGCATTGACCTCGGACTTGCGGATCATGTCGCTCGCCTCGCGCAGCTCTTCGCAGGCCAGCTTCAGCCACAGCTCGGTCGACTGGTGCACGACCTGGAACAGCAGCTCGTCGCGATGCACCACCTCTTCGGGGCGCCGCTGCAGGGAGAGCAGCGCGTCGGTGCGCATATAGCGTGCGTAGTCGTCGTCGCCTTCGCCGGAAAGCACCTGCTTGGAGTAGTCCCGCATGGGCCTTCTTTCGTCGCAGAGTCGCGCGCAGCCCAAAATAGACCCGGTGACGGGCCGAAATTTGGGTACGCAAAATGATCGTCACGCTCGGCGGTAGTCGCGGCATAAAGGTCCTTGCCGTTACCTATCCGAGCGTTGCCCCAGGAGTTAACAAGTCGGTGACGCTGAACGTCACCAAGAATGCTTGACGACTCAACGCCGCACAACCCCTACTTTTTTTGCGCATTACGCAACTGCGGTTGACATTTTCGGTCATCAACTCCGCAATAGGGCACTTCTCTAAACATGAATACGGCCATCACTGAGAGTTTGACCAGCCTGTCAGGATCGCGCCCGCCGAAACCACTGCCAAGATCGCACCCAAGAATCCGCAGGTCAGCGAGATGTCCGCGCGTATATCGGATGAACCAAATGCCCGCAAAACGCACAACCGGGCCGGTCACCTTAAGTGAAGATAAGGGAAATATAAGATGAGGAGTAGTCACACCGCAGATGGACAACCGCGTTCCGCGTGCCGCGGATGGACCGGCGCTAAACTCCGGAGAAACGCGTCCTAAACCTCTTATACGACACCTGCCACAGCGCGACCAGCAGCAACAACACCACAACCCCCCAAGCAGCCAATCGCCCCCCAAACACCCCCACAAGGATCGGTACCACAACCGCCGGAAGCGCCCATCCCAGCAACCATGTCCGCCCGATACCCCCCACCCCCATAAGCGCCGCCGCGCCGAAATACACGGCCACTCCTCCGCACAACAACCACCGTACGGAGGCGGGCAGATGTCCTTCCGTGTGCTCGGCCAGCATGCCCAGGGCCGCCGCCATCGCCGTCAGTGCGGCGGTCAGCGCGTAATGCGCGGGAATGGCGACATTCGGCTTGACGGCCCCCGAGGCTCCGGCGAGGCCGTACTCCAGGGTGAGCCACCACAGGGCGACCACCAGGCCGAAGCTCGCCAGGGCCGTGACGGTGAGCTCGCGGGTCCAGACGACCTCGGCGGCGGCGCCCACGACCTGCATGACGGCCTCGCCCAGGACGATGATGACGAACAGGCCGAGGCGCTCGGTCAGATGGGCGGTGTCGAGCACGGCGCGGCCGGGCACGACGCGCAGGCGGGAGACGCGGCCACGGCGCAGGTCGCGGGCGCGGACGCGTTCGGTCTGCTCACGCCGCTCCTCCAGCAGGTGTTCCGGATCGCGGCTCTGCAGGTAGGAGATGACGACGTCCAGCGCGATCCCGAGACCCCACAGGGCATAACGCCAGGGCGCCTCCACCCAGATCGAGGCGATCCAGGGAGCCAGGCCCACGCCCACCTGGGCCGCGGGCCACGAGGTGAGGATGGAGCCGGTGCCCGCCCAGGTACGGCTCGCCGAGAGGCGACAGGCCACATAGGCCCAGACGAAGGCGACGTCACGGCCGTGCGTGACGCCGGGCACGGCCGCGGCCATGACCGCGATGCCGAACATCGCGACCAGCATCGCCCGCACGCGCGTGCGCGGCCCTCTGACGTTGGAGTAGAGGGTGAGGGAGGTCCAGACGCTCCAGATCGCGTAGTAGAGGGCGGCGAAGAGGCCGACGTCCACCCACGTCGGATCGCCGTGGAGGCGGTGGGCGAGCTGCACCACCGCCGCCACGACGACGAGGTCGAAGAACAGTTCAAGCCAGCTGGCGTGGCGCTCCCCGGGTTCACTCACAGGGAGTCATGCTAGGCCTAGCGAGAGTAGAACTCGACGACCAGCTGCTCGTCGACCGGCACGGCGATCTGCTCGCGCTCGGGCTTGCTGACGAGGGTGAACTTCAGGTCGGCGTGGTCGACCGACAGGTACGGCGCGATGCGGTCGTCGGCGTAGATGCCCTCGGCCGCGGCGACGAACGGCTGCATCTGCCGCGAACGCTGACGCACCGAGACGACCTGGCCCGGCTTGACAAGGTAGCTGGGGATGTCGACCTTACGGCCGTCGACGGTGACGTGGCCGTGGTTGACGTACTGCCTGGCGGCGTAGATCGAGGGGGCGAGCCCGGCGCGCAGGATCAGCGAGGCGAGCCTGGTCTCCAGGATCGAGACCAGCTCGGAGCCGGACGCGCCCTCGCGGCGCACGGCCAGGTCCCAGTAGCGGCGCAGCTGACGCTCCGACACGTCGTAGTACCAGCGCAGCTTCTGCTTCTCCATCAGCCGCATGCCGTAGTCGCCGGCGGCGCGGCGGTTGGTCTTGCGCCCGTGCTCACCCGGCGGGTAAGGGCGCGCCTCGAAGTAGCGCACGGCTTTGCGGGTCAGCGGGACGCCCGCTCGTCGAGACAGTCGCACCTTGGGTCCGGTGTAGCGCACAGGAACCTCTCTATGGTTAGGTAAGCCTTATTAAGGCAAGCCTAACCTTAACAGAAGCCTGATCACAAGGAGACCCCATGCCGCTGGTCGCCCCGCCGATCCCCGAGAGGATCCGTAGCCTCGCCGCCACCGCGTGCGCCGTACAGGTGTCGGTGGAGATGGACTCGGCGCCCGCGCTCGGCGCCGTCGACGAGCGCGGCAGGCCCGTGCTCCTGGTCCGGCCGGGTGACCTGCTGCACGGCCTGCGCGGCGACGCCGTCGTGACCGTGGACCTGACCTCCGTGCGCTCGCTCGGCGACAGCGAGCAGCCGCTCGGCCTGCTGAAGGTGCAAGGCTGGGCCGAGGCCGTGCCGCGCGGCGAGGCCAGGCAGGCGGCGGTCGCGATCTCCGCACGCCAGGCCGACGAGGGGCTTTTCGACGCGCTGGAGAGGTTCGGCGAGCCGGACGCGCCGATGTTGCTGCGCGTGGACGTGGCCCAGGTGGTGTTCCTGACCGGGCAGGAGTCGGGCATCCTCGACGCCGAGGAGTACCTCGACGCCGCGCCCGACCCGCTGCTCGAACTCGCCGAGCGCGTGCTCGAACACGTCAACGGCACGCATCGCGGCCAGCTCGCCGCCGGGGTCGCCAAGCTGCTCGACACCACGCCGCAGGAGACGTGGCTGTGGGAGCTCGACAGGTACGGCGCCACCGTACGCGTGGGGGCGCACGACCCCTCGCTCGTCCGCTTCCCCTGGCCGGTGCCCGCCGACACCGGCCAGGGGTTGGAATCCTCCCTGCGCGGCCTGCTCTGCGGCTGCTGATCTTCTCACGCCGATTGTCCGGCGTTGATTGTCCGGCGCCGTGACCTGCTGCGCGACAACATGACAGGCCCTAGACAAGGTCGTGTACCGATCCGGACGTCTCAGGGAGAACCCATCATGACCAGTCGTTCCATGCGCACCGCCCTGCTGAGCACCGTCGCCGTCGTGGCCGCCGCCGCGACCGTCGTGTGCGCCCCCGCCTCCGCCCACGCCACCCCCGCGCAATGCGACGGCAACGGCGTCGTGGGGGTGTTCCAGGCCGTCCTGGGAGGTGCCTCGTTCAACCACGACGGCCGCTGGGTCGAACTGCAGAACGAGAGCGCGCTCGACGTGTACAGCAGGGCCGAGATCAAGTCCGGCTTCCAGAACGGCGACCAGGTGTGGGTCGACAGGAGCTACCGCAAGTTCCCCGGCCAGAAGGGCACCCTCGACAACGGCACGGCCGAGTCGCAGGGCTGGAAGCAGTGCGGCCCCTTCACCTGGCGCACCCAGTCGGTCAACAACGCCGACTACGCGGCACGCGCCTGCGCCCGCGTCAACAATGTCAGCAAGTGCGGCAGCTGGTACGTCGACTGACCCCGACGAGGCGGGCGTCCGCACACCGGCGGACGCCCGCCGTACGGCTAGCGCCGGTCGAGCAGGTACGAGGTGATCTTGCGCATCACGTCGTCGCGCTCGGCGGCGCTCGCCAGGTGTTCCAGGCCGAAGCCGAGCAGGACCGAGTCCGGGGTGGCGACGGCGGGTGCGCCGAGCGAGTTCGACCTGAAGAAGTCGGGGCCGGGCCGGGTCGTGCTGCCCGGCGGCGGTCCGGGCACCGACCAGCCGCCGTAGCCGCTCTCGAAGCCGTCACGCCACAACGTGCCCGCCAGTGTGCTCAGCCTGGCGTCGTCGACGAAGACGCCCTGCAGGCCGGTGCCGGGGTCGGACACGTAGCTGATCGACACCTCGACCTTCCTGCCCGCATAGGCGGACAGGTCGAAGGCGGCCTGCTTCCAGCCGCCGGAGTTGCCGGTGAAGGCGTTCCACGCGCCGCTCGTGCCGCCCGCGGTGCACGGCGCGCCGGGGGTGAGGTAGCGCTTGAGCCACGGGTGCAGCTCCAGCAGGTACCCGGCCTCGCACTCGGCCGGGACGGTGGTGATCGTGGCGCCGCCGAGGTCGGGCAGAGTGGTCCAGTCGGCGTTGGTCGTGTGCGCCTCGGCCAGGACGAAGTCGTAGTTCGCCTCGGTCGTGTAGGAGAGCTGGACCTCCAGCTTGGGCGCCTGGGCCGCGCTGATGCCGCGCAGGTCGATCGTCCTGGTCAGCCGGTTGTAGGCGTAGTTGGCATGCCTGACGCCGACATGCCACTTGCCCTCGACCGGTTCGAAGGGCCCGGTCCGGCCCCGGTAGAGGGCGATCGGGCCGCTGCGGAACTGCGGGAAGTCACGCTCGCTCAGCACCGAACTGGTGACGGTGAGGTTGCCCGCCTCGTTCAACGGGTTGTCGCCGCCAGCCCCGAACGTCGCGGCGATCGGCAGGCCGGACCCGTCGATCCCGCTGGGCAGGGCCAGGGCGCCGCGGCCCGAGACGCCGAGCCAGTACTGCATGAAGTCGTTGGACAGCGTCTCGCAGTCGTCGCGCGTGCTGACGGTCACCACGCACGGCCGTTCGGGGTAGCCCTTGAGGCCGTAGAAGATGCCGCCCGCCATGACGGAGCCGAAGTAGGCGGCCGTCTCGCCCGCGTGCACGAGCTTGCCGCCCTCGTTGAGGTAGTCGCGCATCGCCAGCGTCAGGGCGAAGGCCCGGTCGGCCACCTGGGCGTTCTGCCTCGGCGCGCCGAACACGGTGATCGTCTCGTCGGCGGGGTCCTGGGTCAGGCGGTTGTCGCCGAGGTACCACACCACGCCCTTGAAGTGGCCGAGCGCGCCCAGGTGGTGCGGCACCCCGTCGGCGTCGACGTCCCAGACCAGGGCCTTGCGCCCGGAGGCGGCCAGCGCGGCGACGTAGCTCTGGGCGTACTTGGGCGCGGTGACCGTGGCCGGGTAGAGCGGGTTGACACCCTTGTAGTCCTCCTCGGCCACCACCAGGACCTCGGCCCCGGCCAGGTCGCGCACCGTGTAGCCGAACGCCGTGCTCTTGACGACGCCCTGCGGGCCGAGCCCGGTGAACCACACCTCGACGCGGTCGCCCGGCTTCTGGCCGCGTACCTCACCCCGGTACTCGGCGAAGTAGGTGTTGTTCTCGTCGCCGTAGCGCTCGCCGCCGCGCCATTCCCTGACCGGGGCGAGCTTCGGCAGGCCGCCGTTGATGCGGTAGATCATCAGCTTGGCCGCGAGCGAGCGCCTGGCCGTGACCGCGACCTCCTGGACGGCGCCGTAGGAGACGGTGAACGGGTCGGTGGTGAAGTCGGGCACGCTCCTGCCGACGACCGAGACCGGCCGGTCCGGCTTGGCCGCCGACCTGGCCAGCGACAGCGCGTAGGGCACGTTCTTGGCGATCTCGCCCGCGACCAGCTTCTCGTCGTCGGGGAAGTGGAAGCCGCTGGCGCAGTCCTCGGGCAGCCAGGCGTCGTCCGGGTCGACGTTGGAGGCGCTGACACAGGTCGACATCTCGGGCGTGTGGGTCAGGGCGCCGAAGGTGTTCTCGATGTAGCCGTCGGTCTCGCCGTTGGTCGTGTAGAGCTGCGCGCCGATCTCGGGCACATATCCGGGTACGGCGGGCTTGGCGGTGTCGCCGAGGATGGCCTCGTGGATCACGTCGTCGGGCGAGGGCGTGTAGAACTGCCAGCCGACGCCGTGCAGCAGCAGTTCGGCGGCCGAGTGCCAGTTGATCACGAACTTGGGCCTGACCTTGCGCATGAGGTCGATCTGCGCCTTGGTCTCGGGCTCGGAGGCGGGCTCCCTGCCGCGGAAGGTCTCCGAGGCGGGCACGGGCGAGGAGCCCTCGTTGTCGTAGCCCCACTTGTGCGGGAAGTTGCGGTTCAGGTCGACGCCTTCGGTGGCCTCGACCGTGCCGTCGCCGTCGTTGTCGCGCAGGTTCTTGCGCCACAGGCGGTTGCCCTCGGTGAAGGTGTGGTCGTAGCCGTCGACGTTCACGACGGGGACGAACCACAGGTCGACGCTGTCGACGAGCTTGGTGATCTCGGCGTTCTTGCCGTAGTTGTCCAGGTAGTGGTGCAGGAGGCGGCGCACCATCTCGGGCGTGATCCACTCGCGGGCGTGCTGTGCGGCCTGGTACACGACGGCCGGCCTGGTCCGGTCGGGCAGCCAGCGGGCGCCCTTGGTCACCCTGACGGCTGTGATCGGCTTGCCCTGCAGGGTGGTGCCGATGTCGTAGGACCTGGCGATGGCGGGGTGGTCCTGGGCGGCCTTGACCAGCTCTTCGCGGATGTTGCCCGGCCCGGAGTAGGGGCGGAAGACCGTGGGGGCGGCGGCGGTCCTGGCCTGCGGCGTGCTCTTCCTGACGAGACCGAGGCCCTGGGCGTTGAGCTTGGCCGCCTCGACCTGGTTGAGGATCACCTCGACGTGCAGCCTGCCGCCCGGGGTCGGCACCGCGCTGACGTCCTCCTGGTCGAGGGAGTCCTGGCGCAACCTCTCCATCTGCTCCAGCGTCAGCTCGGCGGTGTAGACCTGGGGGCCGATGCCGGGCGCCGTCTCCTCGGCGGTCGCGGGGAGCGTGGTGAGCAGGCCGGATAACAGGGCCAGTATCGCGATAACGGATAACCGCTTCATTCCGCCTCCAAGGGTGCAAACGGCAATAGCGTGCGCGCTCCGGATCGGCGTGTCCAGCACCCGCACACGATCCGGTACGGCCGGGCCACGGTGCACCGTTCCAGCCCCGGCGGGCGGGCGCGTGCCCGGCATGGGAGGATGACCGGCGTCATGGTCGCCTCCTTCGCCTTCCGCCTCCTGCGCGCCGCCGCCTTCGCGGTCGTGGCGGCCGGGCTCGGCGTGCTCGCCCATCTGCTGGGCGGCGGATCGCTCGCACCCGGGGCGACGGCGGGCGCGCTGGTGCTCGCCGGTGGGGCGGCGACGGCGTTCGCGGGGCGTGAGCGCTCGCCCGCGACGGTGCTCGCGGTGCTCGGCGCCACGCAGGCGGTCCTGCACGTGTGGTTCTCCGTGGCGGGCGCCGCGGGCGAGGGGCCGCTGCCGGTCGGGCATCCGCATGCCGGAGGGCTGGTGCCCGGGATCGGCATGCTGGTGGCCCATGGGTGGGCCGTGGTGCTGACCGGGTGGTGGCTGGCCAGGGGCGAGGCCGTGCTGTGGGGGCTGCTGCGGCGGCTCGGCGCGGTGCTGGTGCGCCGGTTGACCGCACTGCTGGTGCCTGCCGTACGGGGGCCGGGGTCGGGGTTCGCGCGGCCTGTGGTGTTGCGGTCGGCGGTGTTGCGGCATGTGGTGTGCGGGCGGGGGCCGCCTCTTCTTCCCGCCGCCTGACGCCGTCGTGAGCGATGGCGGGCGGTAGCCGTGCCTTCGTCCGGACTGGCTTTCGGGGCAATCCCGGGAAGTAGAGGAAAACACCCATGCACGTTCGTCGTGTTCTCTGTGCCGCGCTCGTCTCGGCGGCGGCGCTGACCGCGTGCGGGGCCGCGCCCGCCGCGACCGCTCCGCCCGCCGTCTCCTCGCCCGCCTCGCGGGGGCCCGCGCTGAGCATCACCGACCCCTGGGTCAAGACGATCAAGGGAGGAGGCGGCATGAGCGCCGCCTTCGGCACGCTGGTCAACTCCACCGGCGCCGACCTCACCGTGCTGTCGGCCGGCACTCCGGCCGCCCCTCGCGCCGAGCTGCACGAGGTCGTGGACGACGCCGGGAAGATGGTGATGCGCCGGAAGGAGGGCGGCTTCGTGATCCCGGCGGGCGGCACGCTCGAGCTCAAGCCGGGCGGCGACCACATCATGCTGCTCGACGTGCGCGAGCCGGTGCTGCCCGGCGCCGAGGTGCGGTTCACCCTGCGGCTGAAGGACGGCTCCACGATGGAGTTCACCGCCGTGGGCAAGGACTTCGCCGGGGGCAACGAGAGCTACGACCCCGCCACGAGCGGCGGGCACAGCTGACATGCCGCCCTCACGAACCGGCCGCCTGAGCCGCAGGGGCCTGCTCGCTTCGGGAGGCGCCCTGCTGGCAGGCGCGCTGCCCGCCGGGGCGTCGGCGCCCGCCGGGCAGGCCGTCGAGGCCTTCCACGGCACGCACCAGGCGGGGATCGCGACCGCGCCGCAGGCCCATGCGGTGTTCGTCGCCTTCGATCTGCGTCCCGACGTGGGGCGGGAGGCGCTGGGCAGGCTGATGCGCGTGCTCACCGACGACGCCCGCAGGCTGACCCAGGGGCGTCCCGCCCTGGCCGACACCGAGCCCGAGCTCGCCGCGGCGCCCGCGAGGCTGACGGTGACGTTCGGGTTCGGGCCGGGCCTGTTCAGGGCGGCGAAGATCACGGGCGCCCCGGCAAGGCTGCCGGCGTTCGAGATCGACCGGCTGCGGCCGCAGTGGAGCGACGGCGACCTGCTGGCGCAGATCTGCTGCGAGGACGCCCTCACCCTGGCGCACGCCCTGCGCATGCTGGTCAAGGACACCCGATCCTTCGCCACCGTACGCTGGACCCAGCGCGGCTTCCGCAGTGCGACCCAGCCGTCGGGCCAGACCCAGCGCAACGTCATGGGCCAGCTCGACGGCACCGTGAACCCCAGGCCGGGCACCCCCGACTTCGACCGGGCGGTGTGGATCGGCGAAGGCCCGATGCGCGGCGGCACCACGCTGGTGCTGCGCCGGATCAGGGCCGAGCTGGAGACCTGGGACGCGGCCGACCGGGTGGCCAAGGAGTTCACGGTGGGCCGCAGGCTCGACAGCGGAGCCCCGCTGACCGGCACGAGCGAGCACGACCCCGCCGACTACACCCGGCTGAACCGGATCGGCTTCCCGGTGATCGCTGAGTACGCCCACATCAGGCGGGCGCACGTCGCCGACCCGGGCCTGCGGATCTTCCGCAGGGTCTACAACTACGACGAGGGCGTGACGGCCTCCGGCAAGGCGGACTCGGGACTGGTCTTCGCCTCCTACCAGGCCAGTGTGGAGCGGCAGTTCACCCCTGTGCAGCGGGCGCTGGCCGAGGCCGATCTGCTCAACGAGTGGACGACGCCGATCGGGTCGGCGGTGTTCGCGGTGCCACCGGGATGCGCCGGCGGAGGGTGGGTCGGCGAGACGCTGCTGGGGTAGTTTCGGGCCGCCTGCGAGGTTCGGACGAGGATTTTCGGGCCTTGCAGGCGGCCTTGACCGGCGTTACCCTCTGCCTAACTCTTAAGAAACTTTCCTATAAGAAAGTTGACACAGACTCCAGTCCGGGCCGCGCCCCGCGGCCCGTCACCCCCCGGGAGCGCATCAGTGTCGAGGTATCGCATCACGGCGGTCCTGGCCGCCCTGGCGGCTGCGGCCGTCATGTTCGTCGTCCTTCCCATGTCACCCGCATCCGCCGCCGTCTGCGCCACGCCCTGGAGCCCGACGGCCGTCTACACCGGCGGGATGATCGCCTCCCACAACGGCAGCAACTGGCGTGCCAAGTGGTGGACGCAGAACGAGACGCCGGGCGTGGCGGGCGTCTGGGCCACCCAGGGCGCCTGCACCGGCGGCCCCACGCCGACCCCCACGCCCACACCGACGCCGACCGTCACCCCCACGACGCCGGGCACCTGCACGTACACGATCTGGACGGCGGGCACCTTCTACGCCACCGGCGCCATCGTCAGGTACACCAACGGCAGCTACTACATCGCCGAGCACGACAACCCGGGCTACGACCCGACGATCAGCACCTGGTACTGGGACCCCTACATCTGCCGCCCGGGAGAGCCGACGCCGACCCCGACGCCCACGCCGACCACCACCTCGCCCTCCGGTTTCGTGGTGACCGAGGCGCAGTTCAACCAGATGTTCCCGAGCCGCAACTCCTTCTACACCTACAACGGCCTGGTCGCGGCCCTCAGCGCCTACCCGGCCTTCGCCAAGACGGGCACCGACACGGTACGCAGGCAGGAGGCCGCGGCCTTCCTCGCCAACGTCAACCACGAGACCGGCGGTCTGGTCCACATCGTCGAGCAGAACACCGCGAACTACCCGCACTACTGTGACGCCAGCCAGTCCTACGGCTGTCCGGCAGGCCAGGCCGCCTACTACGGCCGCGGCCCGATCCAGCTCAGCTGGAACTTCAACTACAAGGCCGCGGGCGACGCGCTCGGCCTCCCGCTGCTGACCAACCCCAACCTCGTGCAGAACGACGCCTCGGTGGCCTGGAAGACCGGCATCTGGTACTGGATGACGCAGAACGGCCCCGGCACCATGACCCCGCACAACGCGATGGTCAACGGCAACGGCTTCGGCGAGACGATCAGGAGCATCAACGGCGCCCTCGAATGCGGCGGCAGGAACCCGGCCCAGGTCCAGAGCCGGATCAACGCCTACACCCGCTTCACCCAGATCCTGGGCGTGGCCACCGGACCCAATCTGAGCTGCTGACCTCAGGCGAAAGCCCCCGCTCGCGCGTCCGCACGGTCGCGCGGCGGGGGTTTTTCGCGTTCCGGTTGACGCGAGGCCCCGGCGGCGTGTAGAAAACCATCTAGTTATGAAACTAGCTGGTTATGAAGTCATGGATTCCGAGCGGCTCGACGCCACGTTCGCGGCGCTGGCCGATCCCACCAGGCGGGCGATCCTCGCCAGGCTGGCGGCGGGCGAGGCGAGCGTGACCGAGTTGGCCGCGCCGTTCGCCATGAGTCAGCCCGCGATCTCCAAGCACCTCAAGGTGCTGGAGCGGGCCGGACTGGTCTCGCGCGGCCGTCAGGCGCAGCGCAGGCCGTGCCGGCTGGAGGCCGCCCCGCTCAAGGCGGCCGTCGACTGGCTCGCCGACTACCGCGAGTTCTGGGAGGAGAGCTTTCAGCGGCTCGACGCCCTGCTGAGCGAACTCAAGGCCGCACAGGAGCAGGAAGAGCCCACATGAGTGCCGATTCCCTTCGGGTCAGCGCGCCGAGCGACACCGAACTGGTGCTCAGGCGGGAGTTCGACGCGCCGCGCGACCTCGTCTTCGCCGCGTGGACCCGGCCCGAGCTGCTGCGGCGATGGCACGGCGCCCGAGGCTGGAACCTGGTGGTCTGCGAGGTCGACCTGCGGGTGGGCGGCGCGTGGCGTTTCGTCGCACGCGGCCCCGGCGGCCTGGAGATGGGCATGAGCGGCGTCTATCGCGAGATCGACCCGCCCGGCCTGCTGGTCAGCACCGAGACCTTCGACGAGCAGTGGTACCCGGGCGACTCCCTGGTCACCACCACGTTCGACGAGCGCGACGGCAGGACCACACTGACCAGCACCGTGCGCTACGCCGCCAAGGAGATACGCGACCTGGTGCTCAGGTCGCCGATGGAACGCGGCACCGGCGAGAGCTACGACCGCCTGGCAGGCGTGCTGGCATCCATGATCGACTCTACTTCTCACGACAGGAACACATCATGAACTGGACCCTCGAAGTGGTCGTCGTGCCGGTCACCGACCCCGACCGGGCCAAGGCCTTCTACGCCGAGCAGCTCGGCTTCACCGTCGACCACGACACCCGTCCCAGCGAGAACGTCACCGTCATCCAGCTGACCCCGCCGGGCTCCGGCTGCTCGATCGTCGTGGGCAAGGGCCTGTCCGACATGGCGCCGGGCTCGTTGAAGGGCCTGCAGCTGGTGGTCGCCGACATCCACAAGGCGCACGCCCAGCTCGTCGAGCGCGGCGTCGAGGTGGGCGAGGTGCAGGTGGCCGGGCCGACCGGCTTCAGGCCCGCGGTCGAGGGCGAAGAGCTGGACAATGTCGGGTTCCTCTTCTTCTCGGACCCCGACGGCAACGGCTGGGCCGTACAGCAGATCTCCTCGCGCGGCTGACGGCGTGCCCGGCGAACTCAGCGCCTCGGCCTTCACCGGCAGGCTGACCGCGCTCGCCACGCCGGAGGAGCGGGTCAAGCAGCGGCGCTACTTCAAGGAGAGCGAGGGCGACGTCTTCATCGGCGTGCGGATGGGTCAGGTGTTCGAGCTGGCCAAGGAGTTCGTCGACCTGCCGCCCGCCGAGCTGGAGGCCCTGCTCGACGACCCGGTGCACGAGGTGCGGGTGGGTGCGCTGAGTGTGATGAACCAGCAGGCCAAGCGCGCGCGTACGACGCCCGAGCGCAGGAGGGAGCTGTTCGAGCTGTATCTGCGCCGCCACGACCGGATCGACAACTGGGACCTGGTCGACCTGGCCGCGCCCCGGGTGGTGGGCGGCTACCTGCACGCGTTCGGGGGCTCGCGCGAGGTGCTCTACACGCTCGCCCGCTCCGAGGTCACGTGGGAGCGGCGCACGGCGGCCGTCGCGACGCTCTACTTCACCAGGCAGGGCGAGCTCGACGACGCGTTCGCGATAGCCGAGCTGCTGCTGGGCGACTCCCACGACCTGATCCACAAGGCGGCGGGCTGGGTGCTGCGCGAGTGCGGCAGGCAGGACAGGCAGCGGCTGCTGGCCTTCCTCGACGAGCACGCGGCCACCATGCCGAGGACGACCCTGCGCTACGCCATCGAGCACCTGCCGCCGGAGCAGCGCGCCGACTACCTGGGCAGGAAGAAGGCCGCCGCACGCTGAGAGGAGGTTCCCGGCCGCCACGCGCGGCGGCCGGGAACCGGGTCACGGCCGAAGCGCTACGGCGTGACCTCCGGGCTGGGCGCCGGGAGCTCCTTGTAGAACTCGCGGCTCTCGGCGTAGACCCAGCAGTCGCAGGTCCCGCTCATGTCGTTGACCGCCACCGTGCGCCAGTCGTCGACCTGGAAGCTGGCCAGCTCCCACGCCGATCCAGCCCCGCCGCCGTCGCTGCGGACCCTGACCTTGACCAGGTCGCCGATGTCGGGCGCGTCCTCCAGGTCGTACTCGGTGGAGGAGCCGTTCTCGAAGTCGTTGACGCCGTCGCGGTCCAGAAGGTACTCACGCGTCTGGCCCTTGGTGCCGAACAGCTTGACGAAGATGCTGGCGTCGGTGCCCGCACCGGACGAGGTGCCGGTGACGACCCTGATCGTGTAGCCCAGGGTGGGCGCGGGGTCGTCGGCCGCCACGGCGGCTGCCGCGAGACCGGGCAGGGCGACGGCGGCGATGCTGAGCGCGGCGAGGCCGCGTCGAATATGACGTTTCATGGAATCTCTCTGACGTGAGAAAACCGCATAGGAATGTACGGCTTCGCCCTATCTACCCATAGGGTGAGGCATTGAATACGTAGTGTGACTTTTGTCAGGTTGTCGTGAGCCGGTTCGCGCCCGCCTCGACGCTCATCGTGTGCGTCTTGCCCGGCACGAGCGGGCTCGCCGGATCCTCCCTGTCGTAGATGTAGCGCCACGTGTGGTCGGCCCGCCCAGGCGTCACCTCCAGCACGCCGAAGCCGTTGTCGGCGGGCTCCATGTACTTGGCGTGCGGGTTGTGCGCCAGCAGCGCCCTGACCGCCGTGCCCAGGTACAGCCAGCCGCCCGTGACGCTGTCGCGCATGGTCGGCGAGGTGACCGAGGTGACGACGAACTCGGTCGCCACGCTCTGCGCGTAGTCGTAGGTGGAATGGGTGAGCGGCACGTCCGCCGCCCAGGAGAAGTGCACGTCGCCGGTAAGGAAGACGACATTGTCGATCTCGTTGTCCCACACGTGGTCGAGCAGCCTGCGCCGGTCCGCCCGGTAGCCGTCCCACTGGTCGCTGAACGGCATGCTGCCCGGCGGGTAGTCGCCCGACAGGCCCACGCCGGACAGCAGCTTGGCCACGGCGCCCGCCACCCCGCCCTGCGGGACCTGGATCGGCGAGATCAGGACCGAGTTGCCGATCAGCTTCCAGGTGGCGTCCGACTCCTGCAGCGTGCGGCGCAGCCAGGCCATCTGGTCGCGGCCGAGCAGCGTCCTGTTCCCGTCGTCGGCGCCGCCCTGGCCCTTGCCCATGGGCGGGACCTGCTGGTCGCGGTAGGAACGCAGGTCGAGCAGCGGGATCTCGGCCAGCCTGCCGTACCTCAGGGTGCGGTAGAGGCGGCCGGTCCCGTCCTCGCGCACCGGCATCCACTCGTGGTAGGCGCGCATCGCCGCGCGTTTCCTGGCCGGCCAGTCCTCGGGTGTGGTCTCGTCCGAGCCGCCCGACCAGGCGTTGTCGGCCAGGTCGTGGTCGTCGATGACGCAGGCCCAGGGCACGGCGGCGTGCAGGCGCTGCAGGTCGGGGTCGGACTTGTAGACGCCGTGCCTGATCCGGTAGTCGCGCAGCGTGCGCACCTGGTGCTCCGGGCGCTGCCTGCGGGCGACCTTGCCCGACCACTGGTAGCCGCGCAACGGCCCGCTGGAGCCCCAGTCGTCGGTGCCGTACTCGTAGATGTAGTCGCCCAGGGCGAGCACCAGGTCGATGTCGCCCGCCGAGTCCAGGATGTGCCGGTAGACGGAGAAGAATCCGGCCTCGTAGTTGGCGCAGGCCACCAGCGCCAGCCGCAACCGCTCGACGCCCGCGTCCGGCGCCGGGGCCGTCCTGGTCGTGCCGACCGGCGAGAGCCTGCCCTGGCAGCGGAAGCGGTAGTGGTAGAGCCGGCCCGGCCGCAGGCCGCGCATGTCCACCTTGACCGTGTGGTCGCGCTCGGGGCCGGTGACGACGTCGACGCGCACGACGTCCCGGGTGAAGGCCGCGTCGGCCGCCACCTCGCAGGTGACCGTCACCGCCGCCCCCTTGCCGCTCCCGGGTACGGCATCGGCCGACGGGGTCACCCTGGTCCAGAGGATCACGCCGTCGGGCAGGGGATCGCCCGACGCGACCCCGTGCCCGAAGGGATGCCCGTCGGCCGCCGCCAGCCACGGCGTCAGCGCCGTGACGCCCACTCCCACGCCGACGCCCTGCAGAAAGCCCCTTCGGCCGAGTTCGATCCCGCTCATGCGCGCCTCCCAGAGATGATCATGAAAGCGATCAACCCAGGTCGGCAGTGCCGTGCCAAGCCGCCGCACCGGTCTTCGACGGTGTCGTGAAGATGGCTTGTCACCGACGGGACAGGCCTGACCTCGTCAGCCGGGCGAGTGCCGTGAGCGTGGCTTTCCACCGGCAGGAAAGCCCGGACTCCCTCACCCGGTGCCACGCCCCAGGCGGGCGAGGTCGGCGACGGCGGTGGTCGCGGTCTCGATCTCGCGATCGGTGTTGTAGTAGTGCGGTGACAGGCGCAGGCACCAGTCGACGTCCTTGTCGCCGAAGTCGTACTGGGCGAACTCCCGGAAGCTGAGCGCCGAGTTGATCCCGCGTTCGTCCATGGCGGCCTTGAACGGCTGCGGTGACCAGCCCTCGACGCCGAAGGTGACCAGCGCTCCCAGCTCGGCCCCATGGTCCAGCACGCGCACCCCGTCGATCCCGGCCAGCCCCTCGCGCAGCCGTGCGGCCAGCACGGGTGTGCGCGCGGCGATGGCGTCGAGGCCGACCCGCCTGGCATAGGCGACGGCGGCGGCGCAGCCGAGCACGGTGGCGTACGGGTGCTCCCACTCCTCGAAGCGCACGGCCGTGGCGGCGGGCTCGTAGCGCTGCTCGTGCACCCAGCGCGAGCCGTGCATGTCGATGAACAGCGGCTCGTACCCCTCCCGCAGCACCCGGTCGGAGACGTAGAGGAAGCCCGAGCCCCTCGGGCCGCGCAGGAACTTGCGGCAGGTGGCGGTGAGCAGGTCGCAGCCGATCTCGGCCACGTCGATCGGGTACTGCCCGACGGACTGGCAGGCGTCGACGAGGTACAGCAGGCCGAGTTCGCGGCAGTGCGCGCCGATCTCGGCGACCGGCTGGACCAGGCCGGAGTTGGTGGGGATGTGGGTGGCGGCGACCAGTCGCGGCCGGTGCACGCGCATGAGCGCGGCCATCATCGCCACGTCGACGCCACCCTCCGGCAGGTCGGGCGCGTGCACGACGCGCACGCCGAAGCGCTTGCGCAGCGACAGGAAGGCGATCTGGTTGGAGATGAAGTCGTTGCGGGTGGTGAGGATGACGTCGTCCGGCTCGAACGGGATCGACGACAGCGCGGCGGAGTAGGCGGCCGTGGCGCTCGACGCGAAGGCGATGTTGCCCGGGGCGCAGTTGAGCAGGGCGGCGACCTCGTCGTAGAAGTGGCTCACCTGCTCCGCCCTGGCCGCCGACGCCTCGTAGCCGCCGATCGACGCCTCCAGCCGCAGGTGGTCGACCATCGCGGCCAGTACGGGCGCCGCCAGCAGGCCGCATCCGGCGTTGTTGAGGTGCACGACCTGCTCGCACCCCGGCGTGTCGGCCCGCAGCGCCTCGACGTCCAGTAGCGATACGGAGCTGGTGTTGGTAGTGCTACTGTGATCTCTCATGTCAGACAGTAGCACTTCTGCCGCCTTGGCCTCCACCCTGCGGGGACTGCTCGCCGCGCTCTCGCCCGGCGATCGGCTGCCGAGCAGCAGGGAGCTGACCCAGCGCTACCACGTCGGCCCCGGCACGGTCTCGCGTGCCATCGCGCTGCTCAGCGCCGAGGGAGTCGTCGTCACCCGGCCGGGCAGCGGCACGTTCGTGGCGGCCAGGCCGGGCGGCGGGGCGGGGGCCGGGCCCGACACCTCGTGGCAGGCGGTGGCGCTGGCCGGGCGCGACTTCGACGCGGCCGGGGCCATGGCGGCGTCCGAGCTGCCGATGGAGGGGCAGATCGCCATGGCGGGCGGATATCCGCACGAGTCATTGCAGCCGGTCAGGGCGCTCGGCGCCGCGCTGGCCAGGGCGGCCAGGCGGCCGGACGCCTGGCGTCGTGCGCCGACGGCCGGGCTCGCGCCGCTGCGCGCGCTGTTCGCCAGGCAGGCGGGCGGCGGCCTCACCCCGGAGGACGTGCTGATCACGGGCGGCGGGCAGGGCGCGCTGTCGATGGTGTTCAGGGCTGTGGCCGCGCCCGGCAGCCCGGTGCTCATGGAGTCGCCCACCTATCCGGGCGCGCTCGCCGCCGCCAGGGCCGCCGGGCTGCGGCCGGTCCCCGTGCCGATGGACGAGGAGGGCGTACGGCCCGACCTGCTCGCCGACGCCTTCGCCGCGACCGGCTCGCGACTGGTGTACTGCCAGCCGACCTTCCACAACCCGACCGGCGTCGTGCTCTCCCCCGCCAGGCGGGCCCAGGTCGTGGAGGTGGCACGGGCCGCCGGGGCGTTCCTGTTCGAGGACGACTTCGCCAGGCACCTGGGGCACGGCGCAGTCGTGCCGCGCCCGCTGATCTCCGGCGACCGCGACGGCACGGTGATCCATCTGACCTCGCTGACCAAGCCCGCCTCGCCGAGCCTGCGCATCGGCGCCCTGGTGGCGAGGGGACCGGTCATGCGCAGGCTGCGGGGGATGCGTTTCGTCGACGACTTCTTCGTGGCCAGGCCGCTGCAGGAGGCCGCGGTCGACCTGCTCAGCACGCCCGCGTGGGAGCGCCATCTGCGCGCGCTGGCCGCCGCGCTGCGGGAGCGGTGCTCGGTGCTCGTCTCGGCGCTGGCCCGCGAGACGCCCGGCTGGCGGGTGAGCGGCCTGCCGCTCGGCGGGCTGCATCTGTGGGTGGAGCTGCCCGCCGCCCTGCGCGAGAGCGACGTGACGCGGGCGGCGCATGCCGAGGGCGTCGCGGTCAACGCGGGCGGGCGCTACTTCCCCGCCGAGGCGCAGGGCGCCTACCTGCGGGTGGGCTTCGCCGCCTCGGCCGACCTGACGGAACTGGCCGAGGGCGCCCGTCGTCTCGGCCGGGTCGCGGCGCGATTCGAGGTGTGATCCGCGTCACACCTGTGCCTCCGAAGCCAAATAGTCGACTATGAATAGTCAGCATCGACTATTTGATTTCAGGGAGGCACGATGACGACGATCACATCGGCGCTGGTGATCGGCGGCGGCATCGCGGGCCCGGTGACCGCCATGGCCCTGCGCCGCGCCGGTGTCGAGGCCAGCGTGTACGAGGCCTACGCCGGGGCCGCCGACGGCATCGGCGGCACCCTCACGCTCGCGCCCAACGGCCTGGACGCCCTGCGGGCGGTCGGCGCCGAGCAGGCGGTGCGTGCCGTCGGCCAGCCCATGTCCGCCACCCTCGTCACCGACGGCTCGGGCCGACGCGTGGGCGGCTTCGCCGCACTGCCCGGCCTGCCGCCCGGCCAGGCGATGTGGCGCTCCGACCTCTACACCGCCGTCCACCGCGCCGCCGAGACCGCGGGCGTGCCCATCACGTACGGCAGGCGGCTGACCGTCGTCGAGGAGCACGACGACGGCATCCTCGCCAGGTTCGCCGACGGCACGAGCGCGCGGGCCGACATCCTCGTCGGCGCCGACGGCATACGCTCCACCGTACGGACGCTGATCGACCCGGCCGCGCCGGGCCCGAGGCACGTGCCGCTGCTCAACTTCGGCGGCCTGGCCCGCCACACCGCGCCTTCGCCCGGCCCCGACACGGCGTGCTTCGTCTTCGGCAGGCGCGCCTTCCTCGGCTACTGGGTGCAGCCGGACGGGAACACGGCCTGGTTCGCCAACCTCCCGCACCCGACGCCGACGACGGGCGCGCAGGCCAGGCTGACCTCCAACGCGACCTGGCTGACCCTGCTGCGCGGCGTCTTCGCCGACGACCCGGCCTGCCGCGACCTGCTGCGCCACACCGAGGCGGCCGACCTCGTCCCCCTCGGCTCGGTCGAGATCATGCCGAGCGTCCCGCACTGGCACCGCGGCCGTATGGTGCTCGTCGGCGACAGTGTGCACGCGCCGTCGCCGAGTTCGGGCCAGGGCGCGTCGCTGGCCGCCGAGAGCGCGGTGCAGCTGGCCAGGTGCCTGCGCGACCTGCCGGGCGCCGCGAGCGCCTTCGCCGCCTACGAGGCGATGCGCAGGCCCAGGGTCGAACGGGTGGCGGCCAGGGCCGCGAGGACGAACTCCAGCAAGGCGCTGGGCCCGTTCGCGATCTCGATGATGCGGCTGATGATGCCGCTGGCGAGGAGGACCTTCCTGTCCCCCGAACGCGCGCTCGGCCCCGAGCAACGCCACCACGTGGACTGGGAGGCCCCGGTGCGCTGAACCATTCGCAGGTCAAAAGGTTGCCTATCTCTGCGAATAGCCACAAAACGGATGGAAATATACAGCCCGTTAGAGCATGACTACCAAGCGCATCTGATGCGCTGCAGCACATAGGAGAGCTGAGAAATGCTCCGTCGTCTTCTGCTCGTCTCGGCCTGCGCCGGCACGATCGTCATGGGTTCGGCCGTCGCCAACGCCGAGACGCAAAAGGACATCGAGATCACCCAGCAGTGCCTCATCCCGACCGGCACGATCATCGACGAGATCTGCGGGATCAAGATCGAGAAGATCAAGGCCCTGGCCGGGCTGTTCACCGGCGGCCTCGGCGGCCTGACCGGCGGCCTCGGCGGCCTGACGCCCAAGCCTCTGCCCGTCCCCGTGCCCGTCGTCACCCCTGGCTCGGGCACCGGCACCGGCACCGGCACCGGAACGGGCACAGGCACGGGTACGGGCACCGGCGGCTACGGCACCGGCAGCTACGGCTCCTACGGCACCGGCTACTGATCAGCCATGCCTCCGGGGGCGGCGACCGGCGTTCCGGTCGCCGCCCCCTCCCGCGTCTCAGCCCTCCACCAGTGCCGCCGCCGCCTCCTCGTCGGTGAGCTCGTCGATCTCGGCGGCCAGCCTCGCCTCCACGGCCTCGGCCAGCCCGCGCACGGTCCTGGTCGTGAACAGGGTGTTGAGCGGCAGCTCGATCCCCACCTCCGAGCAGATCCGCGCCACCACCTTGGTGCCGAGCATCGAGTGCCCGCCCAGGTCGAAGAAGTCCTCGTCGACGCCGAACCCGCCCCGGCGCAGCACCTCGGCCCAGATCTCGTGCACCAGCTCCTGCGCGGCCGTCTCGGGCTCGGCCAGGCTCCCGGCCCCGGGTACGGCGTCGGCGTGCGGGGCGGGCAGCGCGGCCCGGTCCAGCTTGCCGTTCGGCAGCCTGGGGAAGTCGTCGACCGCCACGTACAGGCTCGGCGTCATGGTGGGCGGCAGCCGTTCGCGCAGGAAGGCGCCCAGCTCGGCCACCGGGGCGCCGCGTTCGACATACGCCACCAGGGCCCGGCCGCCCGGCGCGTCGTCCCTGACGGCCGCGACCACCCTGCCCACGCCGGGATGCGCCGAGAGTGCGGCCTCGACCTCGCCGAGCTCGATGCGTACCCCGCGCAGCTTGACCTGGCCGTCGTCGCGGCCGACGAACTCGATGGTGCCGTCGGGCGAGCGCCTGACCAGGTCGCCCGTGCGGTAGAGGCGGGCGCCGCGCGGCCCGAACGGGTCCGGCGGGAAGCGGTCGGCCGTGCCGCCCGGCCTGCGGTGGTAGCCGCGTGCCAGGCCGTCGCCGCCGAGGTAGAGCTCGCCCACCACGCCGGGCGGCACCGGCTCCATCGTCTCCGACAGCACGTAGGCCGTGGTGTTGGCCACCGGCGAGCCGATCGAGATCGTCCGCGACCCGGCGGGCACGCGGTGCGTCAGCGACCAGATCGTCGTCTCGGTCGGGCCGTACATGTTGTGCAGCTCGCCCGTCACCTCGTGCACGCGTGCCGCCAGCCTGGCCGCGAGCGGCTCGCCCCCGCTGAACACCCGGGGCAGGCCGACCGGCAGCTCCCCCGCGATCTCCTCCAGCACCGAAGGCGGCGCCTGCACGGTCGTCACGTTCGCCGAGGCGACCAGCTCACCCAGCCCGCCCGTCCCGTACGGCGGCGCCACGACCACGCAGCCACCCGCGAGCAGCGGGCCGAACAGCTCAAGGGCGGCGATGTCGAACGAGAGCGGCGTGAGCAGCAGCATGCGCTCGCCCGCCTCGAAGCCGAGGCCGTGCACCAGGTTCACCACGCCCCGGTGCGCCACCATCACACCCTTGGGCACGCCGGTCGAGCCCGAGGTGTAGATGAGATAGGCCAGGTCGTCGATCCCGACGGCGGGCAGCGGCTCCTGGGGCGCCTGCGGCAGCGGCCGGTCGACGCGCAGCACCGGCACGCCTTCGACCAGCTCGGCGGTCGAGGCGGCGGTCAGTGCGAGCACCGCGCCCGAGTCCTCCAGCATGAACGCCAGCCGCCCCGCCGGATACCGCGGATCGAGGGGCACGTAACACCCGCCCGCCAGCAGCACCGCCAGCAGCGAGACCACCAGATCGGCGCCGGGCGGCAGGCACACCGCGACCGGCGACTCCCGCCCGACCCCGCGCGCACGCAGCACCGACGCCAGCGGCACGGCACGCTCCAGCAGCCCGGCGTAGCTCAGCTCGACGCCTTCGGCCAGGACGGCGGGCGCGTCGGGCGTCAGCTTGGCCCGTTCGGCGATCAGGTCGTGCAGCGCACGCGCCGGGTAGGGCGTGCGCGGCCCGTGCCAGGAGGCGATGACCCGCTCGCGCTCGGCCTCGGCCAGCAGCGGCAGCCCGGACAGCGGCAGGGCCGGGTCGGCGGTCGCGGCGTCGAGCACGGCCAGGAAGCCGTCGCCGAACGCGGCGATCGTGGCGGCGTCGAACAGGTCGGTGCTGTACTCGATCCAGGCGCTCATCTCGCCCTGCGGGTTCTGCACCTCCAGGGTGAGGTCGGTCTTGGCGGTGCCGGTGCCGTACTGTCCCCTGCCGTCGACGGGCAGCAGGTTGAAGGCGACCTGGTAGAGCGGCGTGCGGGCCGGGTCGCGCGGCGGGCGCAGCTCCTCCACCAGCCGGGCGAACGGCACCTCCTGGTGGTCCAGCGCCTCCAGCACCGTCCGGCGAACCCGCTCCAGCACCTCGCCGAACGACGGGTCGCCGCCCAGGTCGGCGCGCAGCGGCAGGGTGTTGACGAACATGCCGACGAGCGGGTTCAGGTCGGGCAGGTCGCGCCCGGCGACCGGCGTGCCGATCACCACGTCGGTGCGCCCGCTCCACCTGGCCAGCAGCGCGGCGAACGCGGCCAGCAGCACCATGTACGGCGTCGCCCCCGCCTTGGCCGCGAGCTCGGCCACCCGCCGCGCCAGCTCCTTCGGCACGCCGAACTCGTGGTGTGCCCCGGCGTAGGACAGCTCGGCCGGGCGCGGCCGGTCGGCGGGCAGCTCCAGCGGCACACTTCCCGCCATGCGCTCGCGCCAGTAGGCGACGTCGGCGTCCAGCGTGCCGTCGCCGAGCCGCTGGCGCTGCCACACGGCGTAGTCGGCGTACTGCACGGGCAGCTCGTCGAAGGCGGGCAGCCCGCCCCCGGCCAGCGCCGCGCAGGCGTCGGCGAGTTCGGAGCCGAAGATGTCGGCCGACCAGGCGTCGAACACCGTGTGATGGACGACGTAGATCATCCGCCACTCGCCCTCGCCCAGCCGGACCAGCCTGGCCCGCCACAGCGGCGCCGTGCCGAGCGGGAACGGCGCGGCGGCGTCGGCCTTCATCAGCCTGGCCAGCTCGGCCTCGCGCCCGGCCGGATCCAGCCCGGACAGGTCGTCGTGCTCGACCACGACGGGCACCTCGGCGGCGATCACCTGGACGACCTCGTCGCCGCGCAGCTCGAAACGGGTACGCAGCGGCTCGTGGCGCGCCACCACCAGGCGCAGCGCCCGCGCGAGCAGGTCGGGGCCGGGGTTCTCGATCCGATCGAGCGCCCAGATCCCGGCGATGTTGTACAGCGGCAGGCCCGGCTGCAGCTCGGTGAGGAACCAGATGCGTTCCTGGGCGTAGGAGGCGGGGAAGACATCCTCGATCACGGGGTGGGCACGTCCTTCCTCACACGGTCTCCGTCAGGGCTGCGCGAATCTCCTCGGTGATCGGTTCGAGGGCGGTGACCTCGCCGATCGTCGCCAGCCAGTGCCATTGGTCGAGCGCGTGGTAGAGCCGGTAGCAGGCCAGGCGCCGCGCCCAGTCGCCGGGCAGGTCGCCGTACCCGGCCAGCAGGGCCTCGCGGCGGCGCGTGTCGCCGCGCACGGCGAAGTAGTCGGTGCGGGCCAGGTCCATCAGGGGGTCGCCGCCGAGCGCGTTCTCCACGTCGATGACGCCGGTCAGTTCCCAGCGGCCCTGCCTGTGCTCGACCATGACGTTGCGCTCGTGGAAGTCGTGGTGCAACAGCACGGGCTCGGTGCAGCGGCCGAGCAGGTGGCGGTCGGCCGCCGCCCTGGCCACCAGGCGGGCGTGCAGATCGGCGTCGCCGCCGAACTCGGCGAACTGCGCGATCTTCAGATCGAGCTGGCCGCCCAGGTAGGCCTCGTTCGTCGGCTCCTGCGGGCCGTCGATCGGGCCGAACGCGCTCACCCGCACGCCGTGGATCCTGCGCAGCAGCCGTCCCATCTCCAGGTACAGCCGCTCGACGTCGGCCTCGCCGAGCCCGGCCGAGACCTGCGAGAGCGGGCGGCCCGGGATCTTCGTCATGATCAGGAAGGCCTGCGGCAGGTCGCGTTTGGCGTCGTCGGCGCGTACCACCGATGGCGCCTGCGCACCGCTGCCGGCCAGCAGGTCGTAGACGTGGGCCTCCTTGCGCATGCGGGCGGTGAACAGGTCCGGGTACAGCTTGACGATCAGCTCGCGGTCCTCGGTCGCCACCTCGTACACGGCGCTGATCTCGCCGCCTGTGCGCAGCACCACGCCGCCGACCGGCTCGCCGAGCAGTTCGGCGGCCTTGTCGCGGCTCAGCGGCATCGTCAGCGCCTTGGCGAACGCCGGGGCGGTCCAGGCCAGGCTGACCGTGTTGCCCGCCTTGGCGCGCAGCGCCTGCGCCCCGACCAGGTCGTCGGGCTCGGCCTCGGGCACCTCCTCGTCGAACCTGGCCAGCAGCGGGATCCGCATCGACACCAGCACGTGTACGGCGATGCCCACGCCCAGCAGGACGTACATGAAGGCGATGCCCCTGCCCGGGCCCACGCCGATCACCGCGCCGACCGTCGGGGCGAGCGCGCCGCCGGGGGCCAGCAGCGGCTCCAGCAGGCGTTCGCCGAGCGGCGCGACGACGGCCATGCCGATCGGCAGCGTCGACCAGGAGATCATCTGGTTGAGCGCCATGACCCGGCCGTGGAAGCGCTGCGGCACCTTCACATGGATGATCGTCATGAACACGCCGTTGACGATCGACAGGCTGCACCACAGGCCGAACGCGCCGATCCCGACGACGAGCGGCGAGGCGTGCAGGCCGGTGACGACGGCGAACACACTGAGCAGCAGGGTGCCGAGCAGCACCGCCCGCATGCGGCGCCGTCTCGGCCCGCCCCACAGCGCCACGACGAGACCGCCCACCGTCGCGCCGAGCCCGCCGACGAACGAGATGCGCCCGGCGGTGCCGAGGTCGGCGAAGGACAGCACCAGCGGCGAGATCGACAGCAGCACCGCGGCCAGCATGACGTTCAGCACCGCGAAGTAGATCAGCGCGGCCCGCAGATGCCGGTTGCCCAGCGACATCCGGAACCCGCCCGCGATCTCGGCGGCCAGCGACTCCCTGCGCTCGTGCGCCATCGTGGCGGGGAAGCGGATGAGCGCCAGCACGCCGAGCACGACCACGAAGCTGACCACGTCGACGACCAGGATGCCGCCGAGCCCGATGCCCGACAGCAGCGCGACCGCCAGCAGCGGCGCGACGAACTGCGAGGTGCCCATCAGCATCTGCACGACACCGGCCGCGTGCCCCAGGTACTGCTTGGGCACCAGCTGCGGCAGCGCCGAGGTGAAGCCGAGCCGCTGGAAGATGAGCGCGACCGACAGGGCGGCCGTGAGCGGGTAGATGTGCCACAGCTCCAGCGCGCCCGTCCACAGCAGCACGCCGAGCAGCAGTTGCACACCACCGGCCAGGCAGTTGCCGAGCAGCATCATCGCGCGCCTGCTGGAGCGGTCGACGATCGCGCCGATCAGCGGCGCCGCCAGCACACCCGGCATGATCGCCAGGGCGACCAGCAGGGCGAAGTTCACCAGTGAGCCCGTGGTCGTGTAGACCCAGATCGGGATGGCGAAGTCGGTGACCGCCGTGCCGACCATGGAGACGAGCTGGGCGGCCGAGACGCCGAGGAAGCGCCGCATGCTGGGCGCGGGCGCCTCCCGCACGGCGCTCTTCGGCGGGTCCCCCGCCTTGGAGGTCTCCTCGATCCACCAGCCCGCAGCCTCGCCGCGCGCGCTCCTGCCGAGGTCGTCGGCGGCGTCGTAGCCCATGGCGATGTGGGTGTTGGTCAGGATCTGGGCCAGGTCGTCGGCGCGGTACTTCAGGAAGTAGTGCCCGGCCTCGTCCAGTACGACCAGCGCGGTGCGCGGCGAGAGGAAGTGCCACTCACGGTAGCGCTCCCGGTAGTAGTCGGTCGCGGGGTCCTGCTCGCCGACGACCGCGATCACCGGGGCGCGCAGCGGGTCGACCCGCTCGGCCAGCAGCCGGGTGAAGCTCTCCTCCGCGATCAGCGTGTCCCGGCGCTGGTTGCGGACCATGAACCTGACCTGCTCCTCGTCCAGGCCGGAGATGTCGTTGCCCATCGACTTCATCCGGTTCTCGTACGCCCGGTCGCCGCGCAGCCTGTCCAGTCTGGTCAGCTTGCCGAGCGGTCCCGCGATACGGCCCTGCGGCCTGGCGAAGGGGAAGATGGCGCCGATGTAGACGGCTTCCAGGTCACGGCCTTCGGCCTCCAGCCGCCTGGCCACCTCGACGGTGACCGCGCCGCCGATGCCGCAGTGCCCGTAGAGCGCGATCGGCCCGGTGATGCCGTCGAGGATCTCGCGCACACACAGGTCGATCACCTCCTCCAAGGGCAGCACCGGCTCCTCGGGGCGGCCGGGGTCGTGGCCTGGGAAGGCCATCGAGTACAGCGCGCACTCCTCGGGCAGGGCGTCGGCGAGCGGCTGGTAGACCAGGGCGCTGCCGCCGCCGTACGGGATGCACACGAAGGTGAGGGCGGGGGCGGTACGCGACCTGGTCAGCTCGTAGAGCAGTTCGCGGCGCTCGCCGTGCGCGGGCGCCGGGCCTTCGACGAGTGCGGCCAGTGCGGCGACCGTGGAGTGCTTGAACAGGTCCATGACGCCGATCGCCCGGCCTTCGACGTGCGGCAGTGCCGTGCGCAGCCTGGCGACGACCTGGATGGCGACGAGCGAGTGGCCGCCGAGCTCGAAGAAGTCGTCGCCCGCCCTGACCTCGGGCACGTCGAGCAGTTCGCGCCAGATCTCGGCGATGGCGCGCTCGGCCGGGGTGGCGGGCGCCTCGCCCTTGCCGCCCGCGCCTTCGCCGGGCCGGGGAGGCGCGGGCAGGGCGGCGCGGTCGGCCTTGCCGTTGGGGCTGAGCGGCATGGCGTCCAGGAGGACGAACGCGGAGGGCACCATGTGGTCGGGCAGCAGCGTCTTCAGCGCGGCGCGCAGCTCCCCGTCCTGGACCCGATCCTGGACGCCGTCCTGGCCGGGCACGACATAGGCGACCAGGCGGGTGTCGCCGTCCTTGACGGCCACCACCAGGGCCTCGCGCACGCCGGGCTGTTCGCGCAGGACGGCCTCGATCTCGCCGAGCTCGACGCGCTGGCCGCGGATCTTGATCTGGTGGTCGACGCGGCCGAGGAAGTCGAGTGCGCCGTCGCGGCGCAGCCGTACCAGGTCGCCGGTGCGGTAGAGGCGGGCGCCCGTCGTGGAGAAGGGGTCGGGGACGAAGCGTTCGGCCGTCAGGGCCGGGCGCGCGTGGTAGCCGAGGGCCAGCTGCACGCCGCCGATGTGCAGCTCGCCGGGCACGCCGTAGGGCACGGGGTTCAGGGCGTCGTCGAGCACGTACAGGGAGGTGTTCTGCACGGGCACGCCGATCGGCACGCGTTCGTCGCCCGGCACGCAGTGCCATCGGGTGACGTCGACGGCGGCCTCGGTGGGGCCGTACAGGTTGTGCAGTTCGACGGTGGGCAGGCGCTGGAAGAAGCGGGCGGCGATCGTCGGGGTGAGCTCCTCGCCGCTGCACACGACGCGGCGCAGGGACGCGGCGCACGCCTCGACGCCCTCCTCCTCCAGGAAGGCGGCCAGCATCGAGGGCACGAAGTGCATCGTGGTGACACGGCCGCCGACGATCAGGTCGCGCAGGTAGGCGGTGTCGCGGTGGCCGCCCGGCGTGGCCAGCACCAGCCGTGCCCCGGTGATCAGCGGCCAGAAGAACTCCCACACCGAGACGTCGAACCCGGCGGGCGTCTTCTGCATGACGACGTCGGCCTCGGTCAGGCCGTAGGCGCGCTGCATCCAGTCCAGGCGGTTGCCGATCCCGGCATGCGTGTTCGGCACGCCCTTGGGACGGCCGGTCGAGCCCGAGGTGTAGATCAGGTACGCCGGGTCGGCCGGGGTCGCGGTGTGCGGCGGCGGGCCTTCGGGCAGGTCGCCGAGGTCGTCCTCCATGACCAGCACCGGCACGCCGGTCTCCGGCAGGGCCTCGCGCAGCGCCCGCTGCACCAGCAGGACGGCGGCCCCGGCGTCACGCAGCATGAAGTCGAGCCGGTCGGCGGGGTAGTCGGGGTCGAGCGGCACGTAGGCGGCCCCGGCCCTGACCACGCCGAGCAGGCTCACCACCAGCTCGGCCGAGCGCTCGGCGCACACGGCGACCCGCGTGCCCGGCCCGGCGCCGAGGGCGCGCAGCCGGTGCGCCAGGCGATTGGCCCTGCGCTCCAGCTCGGCGTACGTGGTCGGCTCGTCTTCGAACACGAGGGCCACGGCGTCCGGGGTCCGCGCGGCCTGCTCCTCGAACAGCTCGCCGAGCGTGGCCTCGTGCCGGTAGGCGGCGCGCGGGCCCTCGGCGTGGGCCAGGATGCGCTCGCGCTCGCCGGCGCTCAGCATCGGCAGCTCGTACACCCGGGCGTCCGGGTCGGCGACGGCGGCGCGCAGCAGCGTCTCGAAGTGCGCGGCGAGTGCGGCGACGCTCTCCTTGGCCAGCAGGTCGCGGTTGAAGACGAACATCGCCTCGATGCCGTCGTGCCGCTCGGTGAGGAAGAGCTCCAGCTCGAAGCGCGCGGCCCTGGCCTCCAGCTCGAACGGCTCGGCGAGCAGGCCCGGCCAGCCGTCCTGGCCGCCTTCGGCGTAGCTCTGCAGGGTCAGCACGGTCTGGAAGACGGGCGTGCGCGAGACGTCGCGCACGACGCCGAGCTCGCCGACGAGCTGCTCGAACGGCAGCTCCTGGTGCTCGTAGGCGGCCAGCGCCGAGCTCCTGACCCGGGCGACGAGCTCGGCGACGGTGGGGTCGCCGTCCAGGTCGGCGCGCATGGCCAGGACGTTGACGAACAGGCCGACGAGCGGTTCGAGCTCGCTGCGCGCCCGGCCGCCGACCGGCGAGCCGACGGCGAAGTCGCGCTGGCCGCAGGTCCGGCTCAGCAGGACCTGGTAGAGGGCCAGCAGCGTCATGTAGAGCGTGGCGTCGTGCGCTCTGGCCAGGGCGCCCAGCCCGGCGAGCAGGTCGGGGCCGAGCCTGAAGGCGTGCGCGTCGCCCGCGAACGTCGGTTCGGCGCCGCGCCTGCCGTCCAGCGGCAGGTCGAGCGGCGCCACCCCGGCCAGGCGTTCGCGCCAGTAGGTCAGATCGGCCGCACGGGCCGGGCGCTCGCGCTGCCACAGCGCGTAGTCGGCGTACTGCACGGCGAGTTCGGGCGGGTTCTCGCCCGCGTACAGGGCGCGCAGCTCGCCCGCGAGGATCTCCATGGACCAGCCGTCGGCCACGATGTGGTGCACGGTGACGAGCAGCACGTGATCGTCCGTGGCCTCGCCCAGGCCCACCAGCACGGCTCTGACCAGCGGCTCGGCCGCGATGTCGAACGGCCTGGCCAGCTCGGCGCTGAGCAGGTCGCTCGCCTCGGCCTCGCCCGCGGCCCGCAGCACGCGCATCTCGACGCCGTCGAGGTCGGCCGTCACGGTGAGCGGCCTGCCGTCCTGGTCGGCCGGGTACCTGGTGCGCAGGACCTCGTGCCTGGCCATGACCGCGTCGAGCGCGAGCTGCAGTCTGCCGTGGTCGAGCGGGCCGCGCAGGCGCAGGACGAGCGGGATCGTGTAGGCGCCGGTCCCGGGCGCGAACTGCTCCATGAACCACAGCCGCTCCTGGGCGAACGACAGCGGCACCTCGGCGCCGGGGGCGCGGCGCGGTATACCGGTCGGTCCGCCTGCCTTACGGCGTCGCAGGCGCTGTTCGAGCAGGGCTCGCTTGGGGTCGGAAAGCTGAGTGTCGCTCGAGGACAGCCCCGGCGAGGAGGTCACACCAGTCTCACTTTCTGTGGGGGACGGCGCAGCCTGTTTAGTTGAATTGCGTAGTTCATACGCGTTCAACCGTCGTTCTGATGGATGAAGTCATTCATACATATTCGTCCGGTCAGAGTCGAGGCATGGCGACACATCGCCAAAAAACGTTTCCCGTACGACGATGGCCACAAAGCTGCCACTCCGGACCGTCGCAGATGGCAGGCATCAGTCGACAAAGGGGCATCGAACGCCGCTTTGGGGAAGGTTCTTACCATGCTTCACGAAGGCCCGTAAAGATGGTTGACGTCGTCGAGTGTCACTGGTTATAAGGACATATCGCATTTTCGATGACCGGTCGGTGAACGGGCAGGCGCCATAGATCCGACCTTTCCCCCTGGGCTGTGAACCTCCAGAGGAGCACCTTGAGTATGGCGATCGAGCACCTCTCGATCCGACTACCGCACCACTCCCCCACCCCCGTCTCGCTGTTCTGCCTGCCGTTCGCGGGGGGCGCCGCGAGCGCCTACCGGGAGCTGAGACTGGCCGCCGATGGCGCGTTCCAGCTGCACGCGGTCCAGCTGCCCGGCCGGGAGGAGCGGGTCGGCGAGCCACCCGAGTTCGGCATATCGGCCATCGCCGACGAGATCGCGGACCGTATCGAAGGGCCGTACTCGATCTACGGTCACAGCATGGGGGCGCGGCTGGGGTTCGAGGTCGCCAGGGAGCTGCGGCGGCGGGGGCTCGCGCCGCCCGAGCGGCTGTACGTGGGCGGGGCCCATCCGCCCGACCGCAGGGTGCCGCTCGCGGCCGCGGCCGGGCTGGCCGACGACGCGTTCGTCGAGCAGCTGATCAGGAGGGCGGGCGCCCAGCCCGAACTGCGTGACCTGCCGGAGCTCAGGGAGTTGCTGCTGCCCGTGCTGCGGGCCGACTTCACCTGGATCCGCGACTACCGCCACACCCCGGAGGCGCCGCTCGGCGTGCCGATCGTGGCGTTCGCCGGGCTCGATGACCTCGAGGTCGGCGCGGCCGACATGGCCGGGTGGGCCAGGCACACGAGCGCGGGGTTCGCCCTGCGCACGGTCGAGGGCGGGCACTTCTTCCTCAGGCAGAGCGCACGCGACCTGGCCGCGCTGCTCGCCGAGGACACCGGGGCGGGCCTGGGCCGTACGGCCGATCGTGAGGTGCGGGTGCGGTTCGAGCCGGGTGCGATGAGCGCCACCGCGCAGGGCGGCGGCGTCGCCGTACGCGGTGTGGGGCCGCTCGGGGCCGACCGTGAGCTGCTCGGGGAGGGCGAGCTCGAATGGATCGGGTCGGCCGCCGAGGAGGAGCGCGAGTGGCTCGGCGCGCGGGCCGCCGCCGCCAAGCGGGCGCTGGCCTCGGCGACGGGCCTCGATCCGCGTGACTTCGACTTCCCCGATCTCGCCGCCCGCGAGGAATGGCGGCCCTCGTTCGACGGCTGGCGCGTGCTGCTGCTGTCGCTTCCCACTCCCGAAGGTGAGGCCGTGATGGCCGTGGCCGCCGACGACGAGCACCCGCTGCTGCGGCTCGACGTCCCCGCTGGGCGCACGCGATGAGCGCGCCCGTCTTCCCGGCCTCCGTGCCCGGCCTGCTGCACGGGCTCGTACTGGAGCAGGCCGCGCGCACGCCGGACGCGCTCGCGGTCAGGCAGTGGCAGGCGCGGCTGACCTACCGCGAGCTGACCGGCGCCGCCGGCGCCCTGGCCGTACGGCTGCGCGCCTCCGGCGTGGGGCCCGGGACGAGGGTCGGCGTGTGCGCCCGGCGCACGCCCGATCTGCTGGTCGCGGCGCTCGGCGTGATGATCGCGGGCGGCGCGTACGTGCCGCTGGATCCCGGCCATCCCGAGGCGCGATTACGCGACGTGCTGGAGGACGCGGGCATCGGGCTGGTGGTGGCCGACACCGAGGGGGCGGACCTGCTCGCCTTCGCGGGGGTGGAACTGCTCGGGCCTCGGGACGAGCCGGGCGTGGAGCTGTCCGGGCCTCGGGACGGACAGGTCGGGCCCGAGGCCGAACCGGGCGTGGACCCGCTCGATGTGCGATGGTCGCGGGTCGAGGCGGGACATGCCGCCTATGTGCTCTACACCTCGGGGTCGACGGGCAGGCCCAAGGGGGTCGTGGTCTCGCACCGGGCCGCCGTCGCGTTCGTCCGGATGGCGGGCGGCGGCTTCGACCTCGGGGCCGGGTGCCGCAGCATCGGGTTCGCCGCCCTGGGGTTCGACGTCTCGGTGCTCGACGTGTTCGCACCGCTCGCGCACGGCGGTGCGGTGATGTTCGCACCGGACGGCGACCGCGTCGACCCGGCCCGCCTGCAACGCTTCCTCGAAGCGCACGAGGTCACCTGGGGCACCATCCCGCCCGCCCTGCTCCCCCTGCTCGACCCGGACCGCCTGCCCACCCTGCGCGACGTCCTCACCGCGGGCGAACCCGCCGGACCCGAGCAGGTCCAGCGCTGGTCACGCCCGGGCGCCAGACGCTTCCACAACTGGTACGGCCCCACCGAGACGACCGTGTGCGTGGTCGGCACCGAACTGTCCGGCTCCTGGGAGCGACCGCTCCCCATCGGCCACGCCCTGCCGGGCAGCACCGCCCGCGTGCTGGACGACTCCCTCGACCCCTGCCCTCCGGGTACGGCAGGCGAGCTGTGCATCGGCGGCGCGCAACTCGCCACGGGCTACCTCGGCAGGCCCGCGCTCACGGCCGAGCGGTTCGTGCCCGACCCCGAAGGCCCGCCCGGCTCCCGGATGTATCGCACCGGCGACAAGGTGGCGCTCGACGCCGAAGGGCGCATCGCCTTCATCGGCAGGCTCGACCGGCAGGTCAAGGTACAGGGCCAGCGTGTGGAGATGGGCGAGGTCGAGGCCGTGCTGCGCGCCCATCCGGGCGTCGGCCAGGCCGTGGCCGACCTGCGCGAAGGGCCCGACGGCCGCAAGGAGCTCACCGCCTACCTCACCCCGGCAGACGCGCCTGACCTGGCGGAGGTCAGGGCGCACTGCCTGCGACGGCTGCCCGCGTACATGACGCCGACCGCGCTCGTCCGGCTGCCCGTGCTGCCGCTGACCGTGGCAGGCAAGGTGGACATGGCCGCGCTCGCCGCCGAGCCCGCCCGCACCGGCGAGGCCGCCGGCGCGGTCCACGCGCCCCGCACCGAGGCCGAGCGGGCCGTCGCAGAGGCGTGGGCTTCGGTCTTCGGCACCGAGCCGCCCGGCCACGACGCCGACTTCTACGCATGCGGCGGGCACTCGCTGCTGGCCATGCGCCTGGTCGCCGCCCTGCGCTCGGCCCTGCGCAAGGACGTCGCGGTCGAGGACGTGCTCATCGGCAGGACGGTGGCGGGACTGGCCCTGCGGGTCGAGGACGCCGCGCCCGAGCAGGACCTGCCGGTAAACGTTCCCGCCGTGCTGAGCGCCACCCAGCGGCGCATGTGGTTCGTCGAACGTCTCGCGCCCGGCACCCCGGTGCACAACATCGCCATGGCGCAGCGGCTGCGCGGGGGGCTGGACCTGGACGCCCTGCGGGGGGCGCTGCGCGTGGTCGCCGAGCGGCACGAGGTGCTGCGCTGGAGGGTGCGCGACGAGGGCGGCGTGCCGCAGGTGCTCGTCGATCCGCCGGGCGAGGTGGCGCTGCCCGTGCTCGACGACCCGGACGCCGATGTGGACGCCTGGCTCGGGGCCGAGGCGGCCGTGCCGTTCGACCTGGCGGGCGGGCCGCTGTGGCGTGCGGCGCTGCTGCGCCTGGGCGAGGACGACCACGTGCTGGCGATCACCGCGCATCACATCGTGTTCGACGGCTGGTCGCAGCAGGTGCTCTACGACGACCTCTCGCTCGCCTACCGGGGGCGGGCCCTCGCCGGGCAGGCCACGACGTTCGCCGCCTACGCCTCGTGGCTGGCGGACAGGCAGGACGACGACTGGTGGGCCGCCGCGCTCGACGGCGTCCCGCCGGTGCTCGACCTGCCGCGCGACCTGCCGAGGCCGCCGGTGCAGACGTTCGACGGCGCGGCGGCGCATGCCGAGACCGGCGCCTCGACCGGCGCGGCCGTACGGGCGCTGGCCGCCAGGCTCGGGGCGACGCCGTACTCGGTCATGCTGGCGGCGTTCGCGCAGGTGGTGTCCAGGCTGACCGGGGCCGGCGACCTGGTGATCGGCGCTCCGGTCGCCGACCGCAGGCTGCCCGCGTTCGCGCCGCTGGTCGGCTGTCTGGTGCAGGTCGTGCCGCTGCGGCTGCGGGTGTCGGGCGAGGAGTCGTTCGAGGCGCAGGTCGTGCGGTGCGGGCAGACGCTCGCCGATGCGATGACCCATCTGGACGTGCGTCTCGAACGCGTCGTCGACCGGCTCAGCTCCGCCCGCGACCTGTCGCGCAATCCGCTCGTCCAGGTGCTGTTCAACATGTACGACTTCACCGAGCCGCGTCTCGACCTGCCCGGACTCCGCGCCGAGCCGATGACGCCCGGACTGCCCGGGTCGCTGTTCGACCTCACCCTGTACGTCGGGGAGCGGGAGGGGCGTTACGTCCTTCAGGCCGTCTACAACCCTCGGCTGTATCGGGCCGAGCGGGTGCGGGCGCTGCTGGCGGGCTACCTGGCCGTGCTCGACCGGCTGACCGGCGATCCGGCCGCGCCCGCCGGGCTCGCCCCGATGCGGCCCGAGGCCGGGATGCGGGAGGCGCCTGACGCCGCCTGGGACGGGGACGGGCTGGTCGAACGGGTGCTCGCCAGGGCCGCGGAGCATCCGGAGCGCGTCGCGATCACCGGTGCGGGCGGCACGCTGACCTACGGCGAGGTGGCCGCACTCGCCCTGGAGACCGCGCGCGGCCTCGCCGCCGACGACGACATGAGCGTCGGGGTGCTGGCCGCACGGCGCTGCGAACTGCCCGCCTTGCTGCTCGGCGTGCTGGCCTCGGGGGCGCGGTGGGCGGTGCTCGATCCGGCGCTGCCCGGCGCCAAGCTCGCCGCCCAGGCCTCGGCCGTACGGGCACGTGCGCTGCTCGCCTGTCCGGGCGTCGGCACGCCCGCCGAGCTCGCCCACCTGCCGCGGGCGGGCGCGGGCGGCGGCCCCGTCCCCGTGCCCGCCGACCGGCGGGGCTACCTCTCCTTCACCTCCGGCACGACCGGCGACCCCAAACCGGTGCGTACCGGTGAACTTCCGCTGGCCCGATTCCTCGACTGGTACCCCAGGGCGTTCGGGCTCACGGCGGACGACAGATTCGCGCTGCTGGCGGGGCTGGCGCACGACCCGCTGCTGCGGGACGCGTTCGTGCCGCTCGTGCTCGGCGCGAGGCTGCACGTGCCCGAGCAGGAGGCCGTGCGCGACCCGGGCATGCTGGCACGCTGGCTGCGCGATCAGGAGATCACCGTCGCCCACCTCACCCCGCAGCTGGCCCTGCTCGTCGCCGCGGCGGGTGTCGTGCTGCCCGCCCTGCGCCTGGTGGTGCTCGGCGGCGACCGGCTCGGCTGGGCCGACCTGGCCAGGATCCGCGTCCTCGCGCCGTCGGCCAGGCTCGTCAACGGGTACGGCACCACCGAGACGCCCCAGCTGCAGGCCCTGTACGAGCCGGGCGAGCGCACCGAAGGCGCGGACGCGGTGCCCGTCGGGCGCGGCGTCGAAGGGGCCGAGCTGCTCGTGCGCACGCGCTCGGGCCGCGAGGCCGCCGTGGGTGAGCTCGGCGAGGTGGTGGTCAGGGGCGAGCGGCTGGCCGACGGCTACCTCGACGACGCCCTCACGTCCGGCCGCTTCCTCACCGGCCCCGACGGCGTGCGCGGCTACCGCACCGGCGACCTGGGCCGCTACGACGCCCAGGGCGACGTGGTGCTCGCCGGGCGGGCCGACGGACAGGTCAAGGTACGCGGCCACCGGGTCGAGCTCGGCGAGATCGAACGCGCTCTCGCCGCCCACCCCCAGGTCAGAGCCGCCGCCGCGACACTCGCCGACCATCAGGGCGCCGCCGTGCTGCGTGCATACGCCGTGCCGTCGAGCGCGGCCACCCGCGCCGCCGACCTGCTGCGGCACCTGCGTGCCCAGCTGCCAGACGCCGCCGTGCCCGCCGAGGTCGTCCTGCTGCCCGCACTGCCGCTCACCGCCAACGGCAAGCTCGACCGTGCCGCACTGCCCGCGCCGCCGCCCAGGCCCGCGCCCGCCAGGACGGCGGACCCGGCGGGCCCCACCGAGCGCATCGTCGCCGGAATCTGGCGTGAGGTGCTCGGCCTGCCCAGGATCGCCCTGGACGAGAACTTCTTCGACATCGGCGGCCACTCCCTCGCCACCGCGCAGGTCCAGGCACGGCTGAGCGGACCGCTCGGCCGTGAGGTGCCGATCGTGGAGCTGTTCCGCCATCCCACAGTCCGCTCGCTCGCCGCCCATCTCGACGGCGCACGAGTAGCCCCAGGTTCCGACCGCGCCGCCCGGCGGATCGCCGCAAGCCGTGCCAGGAACGCTTCGCGCCGGCCTGACCAGGCCAGACAGGAGAACCAACGATGACAGGTCCCGAACACGACGACGAGCCATCGGTCGAACCGATCGCGGTCATCGGGCTCGCCTGCCGCCTGCCCGGGGCCGTGGACGTGCCGTCGTTCTGGCGCAACCTGGTGGGCGGCGTGGAGTCGGTGCGCTTCTACACCCGCGAGGAGCAGGCCGAGCTCGGCGTGCCCGACTACCTGCTCGACGACCCGAGTTTCGTCAGGGCCGCCTCCATCGCCGACGACTACGGCTCGCTCGACGCCGCCTTCTTCGGTATGTCGCCCCGTGAGACCGAGCTGCGCGACCCGCAGCAGCGCATGTTCCTCGAACTCGCGCACACCGCGCTGGAGGACGCCGGGTACGACCCCTCGCGCTACGCCGGTGACGTCGGCGTCTACGGCGCCATCGGCTCCGACGAGTACCAGTGGGTGTTCATCAGGCGCGACCGCAAGACGCACGCCTCGGTCGGCAACCTGGCCATCTACACCGGCAACCACCCCGACTACCTGGCCACGCTCGTCTCCTACAAGCTCGACCTGCGCGGCCCCAGCCTCACCCTGCACACCGCCTGCTCCTCCTCCCTCGTCGCGGTGCACGTGGCCTGCGAGGCGCTGCGCGCGGGCGAGTGCGACATGGCGCTGACCGGCGGCGTCTCCATCGAGATGCCGCCCGAGTGGGGCTACCAGTACAGCGAGGGCGGCATCTACGCGGCCGACGGGCACTGCCGTGCCTTCGACGCCGCGGCCAAGGGCACCATCTGGGGCGGCGGTGGCGGCGTCGCCACCCTCAAGCGCCTGTCGGACGCCATCGCCGACGGCGACCACATCAGGGCGGTCATCCGGGGCAACGCCATCAACAACGACGGCGCCTCCAAGGCCGGGTTCTCCGCGCCGAGCGCCGAGGGACAGGCCGTCGCGGTCGCCAACGCGCTCGCCGTCGCGGGCGTCGACCCGCGCACGGTGACCTATGTGGAGGCGCACGGCACCGGCACCTCGCTCGGCGACCCCATCGAGGTCAGCGCACTGTCGAGTGTGTTCAGCCGCGACACCACGGACGCGGGCTGGTGTGCGATCGGCTCGGTCAAGACGAACATCGGCCATCTCGGCCCGGCCGCGGGCATCGCCGGGTTGACCAAGACGGTGCTGTCGATCGAGAACGGCCTCATCCCGCCCTCGCTCAACTACGAGCGGCCCAATCCGCAGATCCCGTTCGGCGAGAACCCCTTCCACGTCGCCGCTTCGCTCACGCCGTGGAAGTCCAACGGCGTGCCGCGCCGCGCGGGCGTCAGCTCGTTCGGCATCGGCGGGACGAACGCGCACGTGGTGCTGGAGGAGGCGCCGCCGCTCGATCCGTTCGCGCGCGAGCACCGCGGGCACCACCTGCTGCGCCTGTCGGCCCGTACGCCGTCGGCGCTGGCCGCCATGGCGAGCAGGCTGGCCGACCGGCTCGCCGACGACGACCTGCACCTGGCCGACGTCGCCCACACGCTGGCCGTCGGGCGCAAGACGATGAAGCACAGGGCGGTCGTCGTCGCCGACAGCGCGGCCGACGCCGTGCGCGCGCTCGGCGACCCCAAGCGCCTGGTCAAGGGCAAGGCGGGCGCTCCCCGTGTGGCCTGGCTGTTCTCCGGCCAGGGCGCGCAGTACGCCGGGATGGGCGCCGAGCTGTACCGCACCGAGCGGGTGTTCGCCGACGCCGTCGACGAGTGCGCCGAGCTGCTGCGCCCCGAACTCGGCCTCGACCTGCGCGAACTGCTCTTCCCTTCGGCGCAGGACAAGGAGGCGGCCGACGAGCGCCTTCGCCGCACCGAGCTGACCCAGCCCGCGCTGTTCACGGTCGAGTACGCGCTGGCGGCGCTGTGGCGCTCGTGGGGCGTCGAGCCCGCCGCGATGATCGGCCACAGCATCGGCGAGTACGTCGCCGCCACCGTCGCGGGCGTCTTCGCCCTGCCCGACGCCCTGCGCCTGGTCGCGGCCAGAGGCAGGCTGATGCAGAGCGTGCCGACCGGCTCGATGCTGGCCGTACGCCTGGACGAGAGCGAGGTGCGGGGCGACCTGCCGGACGGGGTGTCGGTCGCGACCGTCAACGGGCCCGGCGCGTGCGTGGTCGCCGGGCCCTCCGACCTGGTCGAGGAGTACGCCGAGCGGCTGAAGGAGGCCGGTGTCGGGCGCACGCTGCTGCGCACCTCGCACGCCTTCCACTCGGCGATGATGGACCCGATCCTGGGCGAGTTCCACTGGGTCGTGGCCGCGACCGAGCGCCGCGCGCCCGTGCTGCCGTTCCTGTCCAATGTGAGCGGCACGTGGATCACCGCCGACGAGGCCGTCGACCCGGCGTACTGGGCCGGGCACCTGCGTGCGGCCGTGCGCTTCGGCGACTGCGTGGCGACGCTGGTGGCCGAGGGCGAGTGGACGATCGTCGAGTGCGGTCCCGGCCGTCAGCTCGCCGGGCTGGTCAGGCCGCAGCTGCCGCAGGGCGCCGCCGCCCCGCTGCCCAGCCTGCCAGGCCCGACCGATCCCGGCACCGACCTGAAGGTCATCTACAGTGCGGCCGGGGCGCTCTGGGCCTCGGGCGCGGCGCTGGACGACGACGCCTTCGGCGAGCCAGGACGCCGGGTGCCGCTGCCCACCTATCCGTTCGAGCGGGCCAGGCACTGGGTGCCGATCCTGGCCGATCCCGAGCTGATCTACCCAAGGCCGCCGAGGAGCGGGGCGCTGCCGATCGAGGAGTGGTCCAGCCTGCCGGTCTGGCGGCAGGCGCCGCTGTTCACCGCCGACGGCGGGGCCGCGCTCGCGGGTGCGCGCCTGCTGGTGTTCGCCGGGCCCGCCGCCGAGCCGCTGCTGACCGCGCTGCGTGCCGCGGGCGCCGACGTGCGCGCCGTCGTACGGGGCGAGGAGTACGGCCTCGCCGCGGACGGCACCGTCAGCGTGCGGCCCGGCTCGCGCGAGGACCACGAGCGGCTGCTGGCCGAGACCGGCGTCCCGGCCAGGATCGTGCACGCCTGGGCGCTCGACGGCGAACCCGCCGAAGGCGCCGAGCCGACATGGGCGGCCCAGGACGACGGCTTCTTCAGCCTGCTCGACCTCTACCAGGCGCTCGCCCAGGCCGACAGGGAGGGCGAGGTGCACCTCGACGTCCTCACCGAGGGCACCCAGCCGGTCCTCGGGCCGGACGTGCGCAGGCCCGAGCACGCCACCGTGACCGGCATCGCGAGCGTGCTCCCGCTGGAGGCGTCGTGGTTGTCGGTACGCCACCTCGACGTGCAGAACGCCTCGGCGGACGTGACCCGCGTCCTGGCCGAACTGGCCCGCGACCCGGCGCTGGACGCTCCCGCCGAAGGCACGCCGCCCTCGCCCGTGGTGTTCCGGTCCGGCCGCAGGTGGACGCGTGAGTACCAGGCGGTCGCCCTGCCCGGCGAGCACGGCGGCGCCGGATCGCTGCGTCAGGGCGGCGTGTACGTCATCACCGGCGGGCTCGGCGGCATCGGCCTGACGCTGGCCGAGGACATCGCGGCCAGGACGGCGGGCGCGCTGGTGCTGCTCGGCCGTACCGGGCTCCCGCCGAGGCAGGAGTGGCAGGCGCTGGCCGAGGGCGGCGACCGTACGGCCAGGGCGATCCAGGCGATCACGCGGATGGAGGCGGCCGGGGCCAAGGTGCTGGTCGCCGCCGCCGACGTGAGCGACGAGGCCGCACTGCGCGCAGTACGCGAGCAGGCGCTGGCCGCGTTCGGCCGCGTCGACGGCATCGTGCACGCGGCCGGGCTGCCCGGCGGCGGCATGGCCGAGGTGAAGGACAGGCAGGCGGCACGCGCCGTGATGGCGCCCAAGCTGGCGGGCACCCTGGCGCTGCGCGCGGCCTTCGGCGATCTCGACCTCGACTTCGTCGTGCTGTGCTCCTCGGTCACTGCGGTCGCGGGCGGCTTCGGCCAGGTCGACTACTGCGGGGCCAACGCCTTCCTCGACGCCTACGCCGCCACCTGGCCGGGGCGTGTGCTCTCGGTCAACTGGGGGGCGTGGCTGGAGGTCGGCATGGCGGCCGAGGTGGAGGCGCCCAAGGCCTTCCGCGCCCTGCAGCGCGGCGACCGGGTCACCGCGCTCGAGCACCCGCTGCTCACCCAGGCGCACGAGCAGGGCGGCGACAGGCTGGCCTGGTGCGGCGGCAGGCTCTCGCCCGCCACCCACTGGATCCTGGACGAGCACCGCGTGGCCGGTGTGCCCGTCATGCCCGGCACCGGGTACCTGGAGAGCGCGAGGGCCGCCTTCGCCGCCGTGGTGGCGAGCCCGGCCGACGGGCACGTCGTCGAACTGCGCGACGTCGCGTTCGTCGCTCCGCTGTCGGTCGCCCAGGAGGCGTCGGTCGAACTGCGGGTGCTGCTCACCGCCACGGCGGAGGGCGCCGACTTCGAGGTGGTCAGCGTCGTCGGCGGCGTCGCGCGCCCGCACGCCAGGGGCGCGGCGGCCTGGGTCCTGCCCTCGGGCGGCCAGGCCGAAAGCCTCGCCGAGGTACGCGCGCGCTGCGGCTACGGCTCGCGCGGCGGCGACATGTTCGCCTCCGCGTCGGGCCTGGTCACCTTCGGCCCGCGCTGGCGCAGCCTGCGCTCGGTCGCCCAGGGCCTCGGCGAGGAGCTCGCCCAGCTGGAGGCGGCCCCCGAGACCGCCGCCGAACTCGGCGCGTACGGCCTGCACCCGGCTCTGCTCGACGAGGCCACCGCCTTCGTCAGCGAGGCGGGCGAGCACAGCTACCTGCCGCTCGGCTACGGCAGGCTCACCGCGTACGCGCCGCTCCCGGCCAAGGTGTGGAGCCATGCCAGGCACCGCGACGGCGGCGAGGGCGGCGAGGTGATCGCCGTGGACATCACGCTCTACGACGAGGCCGGGTCCAGGCTCGTGGAGATCTCCGAGTTCGTGCTGCGCCGGGTGGACGGCACCGCCGTCGCCGCGGGCGTGGACGAGGGGGCGCGGGCCAGCGCCGATCAGCAGGAGGTGAGCGAGGAGTCGGCCGCGGCCGGTGTCGCGCTCGACGTCGAAGGCGCGAGAAGGGGCATCTCACCCGTGCTCGGCGCCGAGGCCTTCCGCCGCCTGCTCGGCGGTCAGGCCGGGGTCCAGGTCGTGGTCAACGCCACACCGCTGCCCGAGTTCGTCGCGGGCGTGCGCAAGCTGACCAAGGACAGCGTCGAGCAGGACCTCGAAGCCGCCGCCTCGGGTCACGGCGAGCAGGCCGACGACGACGCCGCCGGGCACGTGGCGCCGCGCAACGAGCTGGAGTCGACGCTCGCCGGGCTGTGGGGCGAGGTGCTCGGCACCAAGCGGGTCAGCGTCGAGGACGACTTCTTCGAGCTCGGCGGCAACTCACTGGTCGCGGTGCAGCTCATCGCGCTCATCCGCAAGAAGCTCGGCGTGCGGCTGCCGATGCGCAGCCTGTTCCAGGTGCCGACCGTCGTCGGGATGGGCGCGCTGGTCACCGAGCTGCGCGGCGGCGAGCAGGCACAGTCGAGCAAGGAAGAGGCCCCGGCGGGCATCACCCGCCAGCCCAGGCAGGCCAGGAGCTGACATGACGGAACGCACCTACCGCGTGGTGGTCAACCACGAGGAGCAGTACTCGATCTGGCTCGCCGGTCGCGAGCTGCCCGCGGGCTGGCGGGCGACCGGGTTCGAGGGTGAGCGGCAGCTCTGCCTCGACCACATCGACGAGGTGTGGACCGACATGCGCCCGCTGAGCCTGCGCGAGGGCTGAGCCCGCCCGGCATCAGGTGAGCAGCTCGGCCAGCAGGCCGAGCTGCTCGATCCGGTCGTCGAGGCTGGGTGCGGCCAGCCCGACGATCACCGTGCTCGCCCCGGCCTTGCCGTACTCGGCCAGCCGTTCGCGCACCCGGCCTGGCGTGCCGCACAGGGCCAGCTCGTCCAGCAGGTCGTCGGGCAGTTCGTCCATGGCGGCGCCGAGCCCGTCCTCCAGGTAGGCCTCCTGCACGCGGACGGCGGCCTCGGCGTACCCGAGGCTGTGGGCCAGCCGGTTGTAGAAGTTGACCGACCTGGTGCCCATGCCGCCGAGATAGAGGGCGAGCATCGGCCGCACCATGTCGCGGGCGTAGTCGGCGTCGTCGTCGACCATGGCCATCACCATCGGCGAGACCGCGATCCGGGAGGCGTCGCGCCCGGCGAGCGCGGCGCCGCGTCGCAGGTGCTCCATCGACTCGGCCAGGTGCTGCGGCGGGAAGTGGATGGGCAGCCAGCCGTCGGCGATCTCACCGGCCAGGGCGACGGCCTTGGGGCCCATGGCGGCCAGGTGGATCGGCAGCGGGTCGCGTACCGGGCCGATCGCCAGGCTGAGCTCCTTGCCGCTGCCGCCGGGCAGCGGCAGCTCGATCGTCTCGCCCCGGTGCCGCACCGGCTCGCGGGAGAGCGCCAGCCGTACGACGGAGGTGTAGTCGCGCAGGTGGGCGAGCGGGCGGTCGTAGCGGCGGCCGTGCCAGCCCTCGGTGACCTGGGGGCCGGACACGCCGAGGCCGAGCAGGAAGCGCCCGCCCGACAGCCGGTCGAGGGTGGCCGAGGCCATGGCGGTGGCGACGGCGGTGCGGCCGGTCACCTGGACGACGCCGGTGCCGAGCTCGATGCGCGTCGTGCCCGCGGCCAGCCAGGCCATCGTGGTCACCGGGTCGGCACCGTAGCCCTCCGACGCCCAGACCGAGGCGTAGCCCAGCCGTTCGGCCTCCCTGACCAGCGTGAGCTGATCCTCGGGCGCCGCCGCCACGGGGCCAAGGGTTCCGATGCTGAAGCCAAGACGCACGGCCGCCTCCTCGTCACAAGATCTGCATCGGCATCATCTCGCGAACCGGCCGGAGAATGACACGATGAAGGAGCATGAAGTGGGATTGGGCATCGGCTAGGGTCGTCTGGTGACCTTGCCCGGCCTTAGGCCACTTCGACCGGGGGAGCCGGACGACGTGGGCGGCTACCACCTGCTGGAAGTGCTCGGCGAAGGCGGCCAGGGCATCGTCTACCGCGCCGAAGGCCCGGACGGCCGGTCCGTCGTCGTCAAGCTCCTGCACGCGCGGCACGCCGACGACTCCGAGGCCAACCGCCGTTTCCTGCGCGAGGCCGAGGCCGCGCGCCGGGTCGCGCCCTTCTGCACGGCCAGTGTGCTCGGCTCGGGCGTCACCGCCGACGGCAGGCCGTACATCGTCAGTGAGTTCGTCTCGGGCGTCACCCTTCAGGAGCTGGTCAAGGCCGAGGGGCCGCGCACCGGGAGCAGCCTGGAGCGGCTGGCGATGGCCACGGTCAACGCCCTTGAGGCCATCCACCGGGCCGGGATCGTGCATCGCGACCTCAAGCCGGTCAATGTGCTGATGACGGCCGAAGGCCCGGTGGTGATCGACTTCGGCATCGCACGGGACCTGGACCTCAGCGCGGTGACCGCCGGGATCTTCGGTACGCCGCAGTACATGTCGCCCGAGCAGATCGAGGGGCCCGAGAGCGGGCCGCCTTCGGACGTGTTCGGCTGGGCGTGCACGATGGTGTACGCGGCGAGCGGGCATGCCGCGTTCACCGGGACGACGATTCCGGCCGTGCTGCATTCCATTCTGCACCGGGAGCCCGATCTGTCCGGGGTGCCGCAGTCGCTGGCGCCCCTGCTGGCCGCCTGCCTGGCCAAGGACCCCGCCGCCCGGCCCGGCCTGCCGGAGATCCGCGACACCCTGAGCCGCCACCGCCCCTTACCGGCCGACCCCGCCCCCACGACGTTCACCCCCACCACGCCCCCTCCTCCGGATCCGGGCACGGATCCCGGCACTGATCGGGGCACTGATCCGGCCGCGCCGATCCAGCGCCCGCCCGTCCGCCCCCGCAGGCGCGTCTCGCGCAAGGCGCTCGCGGCCGGAGGCGTCGCCCTGCTGGCCGTGCCGCTGGCGTTCGTCGCGGTCCCCCGGGTGATCGCCCTGCTGCCGGTCCCCACCGCGACCCCGGTCGCCGCCGGTACGACGGGGGTGCCCGCATCGCACACGCCGGTCGCGGCGACCGGCACGCCCCTTCCTCCTGCCGCCCCGGCGTTCGGCACCGAGGCGCGCCCGCCGATCCCGCTGGGCCAGGCGGGAGGCGTGCTGACCGATCTGACCTCGGCCACGCTCGACGGCAGGACGCTCGTCATCACCGCGCACGACAACGGCGTCCTGGCCGTGTGGGACCTCGACAGCGGCGAACTGCTGCGCAGGCACACCGAGACGCGCGGCAAGGGCCGGGTCGCGACGGGCCTGCTCGACGGCGTGCCGGTGATCGCCTACGGGAACTCGGCGGGCGCCATGCGCCTGCGCGACCTGCGCACCGGCGACCCGATCGCCGGGCACCAGGCCAACAACGGCGTCATCGCGGTCGCCGTCAGCGCCGGGCGGGCGGTCGCGGTGTCGCAGAAGTACGACTACATGAACGACTACCGGGGTTCGATGCGCCTGTGGGACATGCGCACGGGCCGCCAGACGGGACGCACCGACACCAGCCACTGGCAGGGCATCGAGGACGTCGCCTTCGTCGGCACCACGATGCTGACCGGCGACGGCCGCGAGACCGTGCGCTCGTGGAGCCTGGCCACCGGCATGCTGCGCACGAAGTTCGGCACCGGCGAGGTCGGCGGCATCGACGCGTTCGCCACCGCCGAGGTCGGCGGGAAGGACGTTCTGGTCACCGCGCACCAGGACGCCACCCTGCGCACCTGGAACCCCGACAGCGGCAAACGCCTGCGCTCCTGGCCCTTCTCCGCGGCCAGCCCGGACGACCGGGGCGTCTACGACATCGCCACCACGACGCTCGACTCCACCCCCCTGGCCGTGGCCGCGCACTCCGCCGACGACAGGCTGCACGTGTGGGACCTGGCCAAGGGCAGGCCGTTCGGCGCGTCCTTCACCGGCAACGCCGACACCGCGGTGACGGTGTGCGAGCTGAACGGCGTGCCGGTCGCGGTCTCGCACTGGAAGGACGCCCTGCAGGTGTGGAGCCTGGCGGTCGCCAGGCGGCCCGGCCAGAAGTAGGCCCGGTCAGAAGTAGCGCAGCCAGACGTAGGCCCACGCCATCGTCGTGCTGAGCGCCGTGACGACGAGGCCGTACCTGGTGAACTGCCAGAACGAGATCGGGTGCCCGCTCCTGGCCGCTATGCCGAGTGCGACGACGTTCGCGCTGGCCGCGACCGCCGTGCCGTTGCCGCCGAAGTCGGCGCCCAGCGCGAACGCCCACCACAGCGCCTGCCCGGTGTGCGCGTCGGGCGTCTGGGCGACCACGCCCTCGACGATGGGCGCCATCGTGGCCACGTACGGGATGTTGTCGAAGAAGCCGCCCAGGACGGCCGAGCCGAACAGCAGGGCGGTGGCGGCGACGAAGTAGTCGTCGCCCAGCGCGTCCACGGCCCAGCCGCCGAGCGTGGCGATGACGCCGGTGTGCACGAGCCCGGCGACCATGACGAACAGCCCCATGAAGAAGACCAGCGTCGGCCACTCGACCTCGCTCAGCGCCTCCTGCGCACCGCCGCCCGACACCGCCACCATGACCCCGGCCCCGACCAGCGCGACGATGGAGGGATCGACGTGCAGCACCGAGTGCAGGGCGAACCCGGCCACGACCAGCGCCAGCACGATGAGGCAGCGCCGCAGCAGCCGCGGGTCGGTGATGGCACGCCGCTCCTGCAACGCCATCACCGAGGCGACGTGCTCGCCGTTGTGCCGCAGCGAGCGCCGGAACAGCACCCGCGTGAACAGCACGAACACCACGAAGACCACGACCACGATCGGCGCCATGTGCACCAGGAAGTCGTTGAACGTCAGCCCGGCCCTGCTGCCGATGATGATGTTCGGCGGATCGCCGATGAGCGTGGCCGCCCCGCCGATGTTGGAGGCCAGCACCTCGGCGATGAGGTACGGCTGCGCCGGGATGCGCAGCCGGTCGCACACCATCACGGTGACCGGCGCGACCAGCATGATCGTGGTGACGTTGTCCAGAAAGGGAGAGGCAACGGCGGTGATGGCCATGAGCATGACCATGAGCCGGTACGGCCTGCCCCGCGAGCGTTTGGCCGCCCAGATGGCCAGATAGTCGAACAGTCCGGTCTGCTTGACCACACCGACGATGATCATCATGCCGAACAGCAGGAAGATGACGTTCCAGTCGATGCCCTCGTGCTCGGAGAAGAACACCTCGGCGCCGGGGATCAGCCCCAGCACGGCCATGGCCGCCGAGGCGACGAGCACCACCTTGACCTTGTCGTAGCGCTCGGTGGCGATGAAGAAGAAGGCCACCACGAAGACGGCCAGTGCGGCGAAGGCGCTCATCAGCCGGTGGGACCCGCAACGGCCAGGCTGGTCAGCAGCCGCTCCAGGGTGATGGCGCCGATCAGCACGCCGCCGGGCCCGGCGACCGCCACCAGCGGGCTGCGCAGCCTCGCCATGGCGGCGGCGATCTCCAGCAGGTTCGCGTCGGGCGCCACGATCGCGGGCCTGGGCGGGCGCTCGGGCAGGCAGTCGCCGACGGTCAGCGTGCCGACCTCCTCCCAGAACAGGTCGGCGTGCGCCTCGTCCAGCGTCCTGGCCAGCGCCGGGTCCTCCTGGAAGGGCACGGGCACGGCCATCCGCAACACCTGGCTGCCCGGCAGCACGGCCAGCGGCCTGCGCCGTTCGTCGACGACGACGAGGCCGGGCAACCGGCCCACCACCATCACCATGACGGCCTTGGCGACCGGGTCGTGCACGGTCACCGTGGGCAGGCTGACGACGATGTCACGGGCTTGCATGGCACCACCTGTGCGGGCGAGACGGCGAGCGGTCTGCGGCGAGATCACGTGGACCTCCCGGTGAGTTCGGCCAGGCGGCGTTCGAGTGCGGTGAGCCGGTCGGGCACCGAGCGGCTGTGCAGGATCTGCGCCACCTGGTCGGCCTCGTCGCCGTCCATCAGGATGCTGGTCGCCTCGTCGTCGCCGTGGTCGTCGTCGATGAGCAGGCTGCGCCTGCCCTCGGTGTCGACCAGAACGCCGAAGCACTGCCCCTGCCTGGTCCTGAGGCGATACACGGTGCCGGTGCCCGGCACGGTGCTCGGCGTGATGTCCATGGTGGCGCCGCTCCCTTCGTCGCTGTCCTCCCCGGGGTCGTCTCCAGTCTTGGCGGTGCGGCCGACCCGCCACCATGGGAGCCGGCACCCATCTCCGGCGGCGTGCGACCCGCATCCGGGGCCGTGACCTGGGAGTCTGGCCGAATGGACAAACCTCGCCACCTGCGGGGAGGGTAGGAGCATGGACGAGGGCATCGGCGGGGCGAAGGTCGGGCGGCTGGGGCTGGCCAGGGCGCCCGGGCCGGTCAGGGCGCTGTTCAGGCGGCTGTTCGTGATCAACGGCCTGGTGTTCGCGGCCGGCACGCTGGTGCTGGCGCTCTCGCCCGCCACCGTGTCCTCGCCGGTGCTGCTGGCCGAGGTTCCGGTGCTGGTCGTCGGCCTGGCGCTGATCCTGACCGCCAACGCGCTGCTGCTGCGCGCCAGCCTCGCGCCGCTGGACGCGCTGACCACGCTGATGCAGCGCGTCGACCTGCTGCGGCCCTCCGGCAGGCTCGCCGCCAGCGGCAACGGCGACCTGGCGCATCTGATCGGCACGTTCAACGCCATGCTCGACCGCCTCGAGGCCGAGCGCACGGCCAGCAGCGCCCACGCCCTGGCCGCCCAGGAGGCCGAACGCCAGCGCATCGCCCGCGAGCTGCACGACGAGATCGGCCAGAGCCTGACCGTGGTGCTGCTCGGCCTCAAACGCACACTCGACCGCTCCCCCGAGCACCTGCGTGAGGAGCTGCACGCCGTACAGGAGAATGTCAGGGCCACGCTCGACGAGGTGCGCCAGGTGGCGCGCAGGCTGCGGCCCGGTGTGCTGGAGGATCTCGGGCTGCACAGTGCGCTCAGTGCGCTCGGCAGTGACTTCTCGCAGCTCAGCGGTGTTCCGGTGCTGCGGCACATCGAGGCGGAGCTGCCCGCGCTGAGCGGCGAGGTGGAGCTGGTGCTCTACCGCATCACCCAGGAGAGCCTGACGAACGTCGCCAGGCACGCCGCCGCCACCAGGGTCGAGCTGTCGCTGGTGACCGACGGCGACGCGCTCGTGCTGCGCGTGCGCGACGACGGCACGGGCGGCACGCATCCCGAGGGCGCGGGCATCAGGGGCATGCGCGAGCGCGCCCTGCTGGTCGGCGCCACGCTGAGCCTGCTGCCCGGCCCCGAAGGCGGCACCGAGGTACGGCTGGCCGTCCCCCTGTCCGCTTCCCCGCCCGGCCGCCGGAGGTAGTGCCCGTGTCCCGTCCCCCGACCAGGATCCTGCTGGCCGACGACCACGCCCTGGTACGCCAGGGGCTGCGGCTGATCCTCGACGCCGAGCCGGACCTGCGGGTGGTGGCCGAGGCCGACAACGGCGCCCAGGCCGTGGAGGCCGCCGTGCCCGAGCAGGTCGACCTGGCCATCCTCGACATCGCGATGCCCCGGATGACGGGCATCCAGGCCGCGCGCGAGATCTCGCGCAGGGCGCCGGGCATCAGGATCCTCATCCTGTCGATGTACGACAACGAGCAGTACTTCTTCGAGTCGCTCAAGGCCGGGGCGTCGGGTTATGTGCTGAAGTCGGTCGCCGACCGCGACCTGCTGGAGGCGTGCCGCGCGGCGATGCGCGGCGAGCCGTTCCTCTACCCGGGCGCCGTCACCGCGCTCATCCGCGAGTACCTGCACCGCGACCGGCTCGGCGAGCGCCTGCCCGACACCATCCTCACCCCCAGGGAGGAGGAGATCGTCAAGCTGATCGCCGAGGGCAACAGCGCCAAGGACATCGCCGAGACGCTCGTCATCAGTGTGAAGACCGTCGACAGGCACCGGGCCAACATCCTGGCCAAGCTGGGCCTGCGCGACCGGCTCGACCTGACCCGCTACGCCATCCGCATCGGCCTGATCGAGCCCTGACCCGGCCTCGCCCCGGCCGCCTCACAGCACCTTCAGCGCCAGGCGCCTGCCCTTGCCCATGGCGTCGACGAGCCCGAACCACACCATGAGCAGCTGGTCGAGCAGGTCGTGCCTGCCGGGCCCCAGGTAGACCGGGTTGAGGCCGACGTCGCCGACGAGGCGCTCGACGACCTCGCGGTCGGCCTCGTCGGCCGAGTAGAGCAGGTCGGCCACGACGCCGTCGAAGGCGGGCTCGGCGAAGACCTCCCAGCCGAGCGCGTTGAACGCCCGGACGTAGTGCGCGCCGGGCGCGTGGGCGGCGAAGACGGCCGCGTGGTGCACGGGGCCGCCGTCGAAGGAGTTGGCCGCGTCGATGACCGTCTTTCCGGCCAGTGCGGCGGCGTGTGTCCTGGCGAAGTCGGCGACGACATGGCCCGGGATGGCGACGATCACCACCTGGGCGCCGTCGAGCGCCTCCCGCACCGAGCCCTGCGGCCTGCGCGAGCCGTACCTCACGGTGTGGCCCGTCGCGCTCAGCGCCCTGCCCAGCGTGCTGCCGATGTTGCCGGTGCCGATGACGGCGATCTCCATGGGGTCTCCTCGTGGGGGTCCGGCCTACCACGGTAGGGCCGCGGGGCTCATCGGGGGGTGAGACGGACGACCGGGTAGCGGCGCTCGGACTTGCTCTGGTATTTGGCGTAGCGCGGCTGGGCGGCGGCGATCTCGCTCCACGCGCGCTCGCGCTCGGCCCCGTCGAGCACGTGCGGCGTGACCGGCAGGGCGGGGCGGCCCGGCAGTTCGATGGAGACCTGCTCGGGGTGCGCGCTCAGATTGGCGTGCCAGTCGGGGTGCTGGGTGCCGCCGCCGGAGGCGACGATCAGCCAGGCGTTCTCGCCGTCGGCGAACCAGGCGAGCGGGGTCTGCCTCGGCTGTCCGCTCCGGCGGCCGACGGTGTTGAGGATGAGCGCGTCCATGCCCATGAACGTGCCCTTCCCGCTGCGGATCTTGCGGTTCACGCGGGCGTTCATCGTGCGCTGCATCCAGCGGGAGAAGGCGCCGGGCGTGCCCTTCTTGCGGGTGGGGGTCTGCGGGTCGCTGCTCATCGGTGTGCTCCTGTCTGCTCCGTGCGGTGGCCTTCACGCTAGGCAGGTGAGAGGGGCGTGCGCTTCTCGAATCCTGCTGACGTTCGTTCCCTCTCGCGGGGTTCGGCGTCCTTTGCGGGTTGCTGGTAGGAATGAGGATGGAAGTCGGGGTTGATAGATTCGCGATGCGTGCGCGATGTGAAGGCAATGGGGGAAAGATGTTGCGCTTCACCCTTCTCGGGCCGGTGCAGATGATCTCGGACGGGGAGCCGCTGACCGGCATCGCCCCACGTCATCGGGCGGTGTTCGGCTATCTCCTGCTCAACGCCGGACGGGTGATCAGCCTGGAGCGGCTCATCGACGCGATGTGGGGCTACGACCGGCCGGACACCGCCAGGTCGCAGATCCACGCCTCGATCACGGCCCTGCGCAGGGCGCTGCGCGGCGTCGACGCCGCCGACATCCTGCGCACACAGGCCGGAGGCTATGTCGTCACGCCCGAGCCGGGCACGCTCGACACGCAGCTGTTCACCGACCTGGTCGCGGCCGGCGAGCTGCGCGAGGCGCTGGCGCTGTGGAACGGCGAGGCGTTCGCCGACGTCAGCGCCTACTACGCCGAAGGCGCGCGGGCGTTGTGGCACGACCGGCGGCTCTCGGCCTGGGAACGGCTGGCCGAGTCCGAGCTGGCCGACGGCCGCCATGCCGAACTGCTGGACGAGCTGGCCGAACTGGTGGCGGCCGACCCCTTGCGCGAGCGGCTCAACGGCGCGCTCGTGCTGGCCCTGCACCGCTCGGGCCGCCAGGCCGACGCGCTGGCCGCCGCCCGCGCCTACCGCACCGCACTGGCCGACGAGCAGGGCCTCGACCCCGGCCACGCGTTCACCGAGCTGGAACGCGCCGTGCTCGCCGACGACCCCAAGCTGCTCGCGGCCGAGCCGCAGGCGCCACCGCGTGCCGTACGGCGCTCCACCTTCCTGCCCTACGACATCCCGGACTTCTCCGGCAGGTCGGCCGAGCTGGACCGGCTGGCCGACGGGCAGGGCACGGTCGTCACGATCGACGGCATGGCGGGCGTCGGCAAGACGGCGCTCGTCGTACACGTGGCTCATCGCCTGGCCGGGCGCTATCCCGACGGTCAGCTGTTCATCGACCTGCGCGCCCACACGGCCGGGCAACAGCCGATCGACGCCTCGGCGGCGCTGGAGGCGCTGCTGCGCCAGCTCGGTGTGCCCGCCGAGCGCATCCCGGGCACGGCCGACGAGCGCAGCGCGCTGTGGCGGGCGGAGCTGGCCGGTCGCCGGGTGCTCGTCGTGCTGGACAACGCCCTCGACGCCGAGCACGTGCGCCCGCTGCTGCCGGGAGGCGCCGGGAGCCTGGTGCTGATCACGGGCAGGCGGCGGCTGGTGGAGCTGGAGGGGGCGCGGCCGCTCTCGGTCGAGGTCATGCCCGAGCGTGACGCCGTGCTGCTGTTCGAGCGCATCGTGGGCGAGCGGGCCGCCCAGGAGCCCGAGGCGGTCGGGGAGGTGCTGCGGCTGTGCGGGCTGCTGCCGCTGGCGATCCGGCTCTCGGCGGCGCGGCTGCAGCACCGGCCGCGCTGGAGCGTCGCCTACCTGGCCGACCGGCTGCGCGACCAGAGGCGGCTGCTGGACGGCGTGTCGGCGGCCTTCACCGTCTCCTACGAGCAGCTGTCGGAGGCCGAGCAGCACATGTTCCGCCTGGTGGGCCTGGCCCCCGGCAGGGACATCGACGTCCACGGCGCCGCCGCGCTGGCCGGGCTCGCCGACGACGAGGCCGAGGACCTGCTGGAGAGCCTGCTGGACGCCCACATGCTGCTGCAGCGCGAACCCGGCCGCTACACCCTGCACGACCTGCTGCGCGAGCACGCGCGCTCGCACGCGGGCAGCGGGGACGACGAGGCGCTGATCCGGCTGCTGCTGCACTACCTGCACCGCTCGCACGCCGCGATGGACCACCTGTTCCCGCACACCGTGCGCCAGCGGACCGGCATCCCCGAGCCCATGGCGCCGATCGCGCCCATCCGCGACGCGGACGAGGCGATCGACTGGCTGGACGCCGAACGCGCCAACATCATCGAGACCGCGGTGCACGGGCCCGAGGTCTGCCTGGGCTTCCTGGCCCTGGCCATGCGCCCCTACCTGGAGCGCAACGCCCACCACGACGACTCCGTCAGGCTGCACGAGCTGTCGCTGCGGCGCAGCCGCACGCTCGGCCGCCGGGTGTTCGAGGCGCGTGCGCTGTCCGACCTGGGCCTGGCGTACTGGCGGCTGGGCGAGTACGAGAAGGCCGAGGAGCACGCGGGCCAGGCGCTGGAGCTGTCGGACGAGCCGTACGAGCAGGCCAGGGCGCTGCTCACGCTCGGCAATGTGGCGCTGCGCAGGCGTCAGGACGAGCAGGCCGGGGCGCACCTGCGGCGGGCGCTCGACCTGACCAGGGTCGGCGGCGACACCTGGGGCGAGGCGCACGTGCTGGGCATCCTGGCGGTGGCGCTCAACCGCAAGGGCCGTTCCGATGACGCCAGGCGCCACCTCGACGTGGCGCTCGCCCTGCACCGCAAGGTCGGCAATCCGGCGGGCGAGGCCCTGGTGCTCAACCACCTGGGCGTGGTGCTGCGCCACCAGGGCGAGCTGGAGACGGCGCGTGCCCGCCACCGGCAGGCCGCCGAGCTGTACCGCACTCTCGGCAACGACGCCGACGAGGCCGCGGCGCTCAACGGCCTGGCCGAGGCGGCCGGGCGTCCCGAGTCCGCGATCGAGCAGCACACCTCGGCCCTGGCCCTCGCCGACGCCACCCGCAACCGGCCCGAACAGGCCAGGGCGCACGACGGCCTGGCCCGCGCGCACCTGGAGCTCGGCCGCCCCGACCTCGCCGGACGGCACGGCGAGCAGGCCCTGCGCCTGTACGAGGAGCTCGGCGTGCCCGAGGCCGACGAGGTGCGCGCACTGCTCACCCGTCTCGGGAGTTGAGGGTTTGCGGCCTGCATCGTGGCAAAAAGCCGGATAAGTCTCAACGAAGTACTTCAACGATACCGTTGAAGGCATGGGAATCGACATCACCGAGACCGCCCGTTCCTTCGATCCCGCGGCCGTCATGAGGCTGCTGCCCGGCCGGCCCGCCCTGCTGGCCCTGGGCGAGCCGACCCACGGCGCCGACGTCCTGCTCGACCTGCGCAACGAGCTCTTCAGGCACCTGGCCGAGCACGAGGGCTACCGCACGATCACCATCGAGAGCGACTGCCTGATGGGCCTGGTCGTCGACGACTACGTCACCTCGGGCGAGGGCGACCTCGACGACGTCGTCGGGCGCGGCTTCAGCCACGGGCTCGGCGCGTCGGCGGCCAACCGCGAGCTCGTCCGCTGGATGCGCGCCCACAACAGCGAGCGTCCGGCCGCCGAGCACGTGCGCTTCGCCGGGTTCGACGGTCCGCTGGAGATGACGGGCGGCGCGAGCCCCCGCCAGGCGCTCCTGGCCCTGCACGACTACCTGGCCGCGAGGGCGCCCCACCTGCTGCCCTGTACGGCCGAGACGCTCGATGACCTGCTCGGCCCCGACGAGCGCTGGAGCAACCCCGCCGCCGCCATGGACCCCACCCTGTCGATCGGGCGATCGGCCGAGGCGCGGCGGTTGCGCCTGCTCGCCGACGACCTGGCCACGATGCTGGACACCGAGACGCCGCACCTGGTCGCGACCTCCACCCCCGAACAGTGGCATCGGGCCCGCCTGTATGCCCGCACCGCGCTCGGCCTGCTGCGCTACCACCACTGGACGGCCGACGACTCCCCGATCCGCCTGGGCAGGCTGGCACGCCTGCGTGACGCCATGATGGCCGCCAACCTGCTCGCCGTCGCCGAACGCGGCCCCACGATGGCCTTCGCGCACAACCGGCACCTGCAACTGCACAGGAGCGACATGGTGATGGGCGGCATGGCCCTCGACTGGTGGAGCGCCGGGTCCATCGCACACGAGCGTCTCGGCTCCGGCTACGCCTTCGTCTCCATGGCCGTCGGCACGATCGCACACCACGGCGTCGGCACGCCGCCGCCCGGCACCCTGGAGTCGCTCATGTACGGCCTGCCGTACGAGAGGGCGGTGCTCGACGCGCGGCTGCTGGAGGCGGCGGTCGCGGGCGAGCCGCCGGTGGAGCGGGTGTCGCCGTGGTTCGGGTACTTCCCGCTCGAACCCGCGCACCTGGACACCTGCGACGGCGTCGTGTTCGTCAGGGACGTGCCGAGGGACTGAGCGTCACACGATTCGAGCGGGGCCGAATCGTTGGGGCAGGCGCGGCCGCGTGACGACCATGGACTCGTCCGCACCGCGAAAGGAAGCACCATGGCCGTCATACGCGTGTATTACGTCTACGACTCCTACGCCCAGTCCTCCCAAATGTAGAGGCGCCATACCCCGGGCAGATGTTCGGTGCAGTGCCAGGGCGCGCCGAACAACTTCCCCTCGTCGTTGCATTCGCGGTAGGTGGAGAAACTCAGGCCGGAATATCGCCAGCCGAGCGCGCTCGCCGACACCTGGGAGGCGGCGGCCGAAGCGGGAACGGCGCTGGTCAGGGCCACTCCTGAAAGAACGGCCGAGGAAATGGCGAAAGCCACGAGGCTACGTCGGAACATGTGCTGCCTGCCTCTCGTTCGCGGAACTCCGATGACCTCAGTCTTGTCCCGCCCTTCGAATGCCGACAAGATTCACGACTGCCAATCAGCACCGTAAAGCCGCCATGCACCGGGAAACGCGCGAGGAGCGCCCGAACGCCCTCCTCGCGCGCCCCGGCGCCGTCAGCCTCTCGACTGGATCCCCACCGGCCAGGACACGTACGCCCCCGAGCCGCAGTCGCCGTACACGTACCATGGGTTCGGCCTGGCCCCGATCCAGCCGCCGAGGCGGTTGGAGCCGTCGCTGCAGTACGTGATCGTGCGGATCTCGCCCGAGGCCACCGAGCAGCCTCCGGCCCAGCCGTGGTTGTCGTTGACCGAGTGGAAGCCGTAGCAGTTCCACGACGCGAGCGCGGACGTCGGTCCGGTGATCTCGACGACGCGCTCGCCCTCGGGGGGCAGGGGCGCGCTCGCCGCGGAGGCGGGTACGGCCGAGGCCAGCACGGCGGCGAGGACGGCCGCACCCAGCATGATCTTGCGCATGTGCACTCCTTCGTGACGGAAAACCTCTCCCTGCCGATGTAGCACGCTGTGATTGATCGCATTCGGGGCCGTGACGCCGATCAATCAACGGCGGACAACCGCCCGGGGTTGATCAGGCGAAATCCTCGGGGTTCAGTGGAGGCAGGGGGAGCACAGGGACGCCCTGAACAGCTGCCTCGGGGCCGGTGGCAGGACAGGCCCCGAACAGCGCGATCGCGACGGGGGAGACGGTATGCCGCGGCCCGAACGCCCGCTGGACGGCGACGACCCGGACATCCTGCGCATGGCAGCCGACCTACGGGCGTTGCGCCGCAAGGCGGGCGAGCCGACCTACCGGCAGATGGCCCGCAGGGCGCACTACGCGGCGGCGACGTTGTCGGAGGCGGCGTCCGGGCGGCGGCTGCCGACCCTGGCGGTCACCCTGGCCTACGTGCGCGCCTGCGACGGCGACCCGGCCGGGTGGGAGCGGCGCTGGCGTGAGCTGGCCGAGCGGCCGAGCGACCCGCCCGAAGCAGGCCAGGGCGACAGACCGGCGCCCTATGTCGGGCTGGCCGCGTTCCAGGCCGGGGACGCGGCGCGCTTCTTCGGCCGCGAGCAACTGGTCGAGGAGCTGCTGGCCAGGCTCGGCGAGCAGCGGTTCGTCGCCCTGTTCGGCGCCTCGGGCGCGGGCAAGTCGTCGGTGCTGCGGGCCGGGCTGCAGGCGCGGGTGCTGGCGGGCGCGCGGCCGTGGCGCGTCGTGCTGCTCACACCGGGAGCGACCCCGGCCCGCGACTGGATGCCGCCCGGTGACGACGCCGAGACGCTGATCGTCGTCGACCAGTTCGAGGAGGTGTTCACGCTCTGCGAGGACCCCGGCGAACGCACCCGTTTCGTCACCGCGCTCGTCGAGGCCGCACGCGCGCACCGCGTGGTGATCGGCGTGCGCGCCGACTTCTACGGCCACTGCCTGGCCGAGCCCGCCCTGCTCGGCGTCCTGCGCCGCGCCCACGTGCCGATCGGCCCGATGGGCATCGACGAGCTGCGCCAGGTGGTCGTACGGCCGGCCGGCGACGCAGGGTACGTGGTCGAGGGCGCCCTGGTCACCCGGGTCGTCGCCGAGGCGGCGGGCCAGGACGGCGTGCTGCCGCTGCTGTCGCACGTGCTGCTGGAGACCTGGCGGCGGCGCAGGGGCGTGACGCTCACCCTCGACGCCTACGAGGCGGCGGGCGGCATCGACGGCGCGCTCGCGCAGAGCGCCGAACGCGCCTACACCCGCCTGCCGCCCGAGCGAAGGCAGCTGGCCAGACGGCTGCTGCTGCGCCTGACCGTGCCTGGCGAGGACGCCGCCGCCACCAAACGCCGGGTCGGCAGGGACCGGCTCGGCGGCGACGAGGCCACCTCCGAAGTGCTGGAGCACCTGGCATCGGCGCGGCTGCTCGTGCTCGGCCACGACGGCGTCGAGATCGGCCACGAGGCGCTCCTGCGCTCCTGGCCACGCCTGCGCGCCTGGCTGGCGGCCGACCGCGAGGGCCTGCGCGTGCACCACGACCTGGGCGAGGCGGCCGAGACCTGGCAGGCGCTCGGCCGCGACCACGGCGCTCTGTACCGGGGCGTCAGGCTGGAGGCCGCGGCCGAATGGGCGGCGCGCGACGACCCGGCGCTGAACCCGCTGGAGGCCGCGTTCCTGCACGCCGCCCTGGCCGCACGCGCCCGCGAACGCCGCCAGGCCGCACGCCGCGCACTCGGCGCACGCGCGCTCATCGCCGTGCTCACCACCCTCGTCATGATCGCCGCAGCCGCCACCTGGTACGCCGCGGGCCAGCAGGCCGTCGCGACCGCCCAGCGCAACACCGCCCTGTCCCAGCGTGTGGCCGATCTGGCCATCCAGCTGCGCACGACCGACTCCCGCCTGGCCGCCCAGCTCAGCCTGGCCGCCTACCGGCTCACCCCGACGCGGGAGGCGCGCGGCAGCCTGCTGAGCGCGTTCACCACGCCGCTGAGCGACCGCATCGGCCACGAGCTGAACACGGTCGCCTTCAGCCCGGACGGCCGCGTGCTGGCCGGAGGCGGCGACGACCGTGCGGTCCGGCTGTGGCGGGTGCACGACGCCGGGCCGCCCACCGCGTTCGCCACCCTGACCGGGCTCGGCGACGACGTCGAGTCGGTGCGCTTCTCCCCCGACGGCCGGGTGCTGGCCGCCGGGCTCTACGACGGCGCCGTGCGGCTGTGGCGGGTCGCCGGGTCCGGGCGGCCGACGCCGCTGGTCTCGTTCGACGCCCACGCCTCGCCGGTGTTCGCCGTCGCCTTCGACGCGACCGGGCGCATGCTGGTCTCGGCCGGTAGCGACGGGATGCTGCGGCTGTGGGACCTCTCTCGCGCGGGCACGCCCCGGCTGCTGGCCACCGTCGTCGCGCACGGCGCCGCGCTCACCGCCGTCGCCTTCCATCCTTCGGCGGGCCTGGTCGCCACGGCGGGCGAGGACGGCACCGCCGCGCTCTGGGACGTCGCCGACCCCCGCCGCCCCCGCCTGCGCGAACGGCTGCGCGGCCACGACGCCAAGGTCACGGCCGTCGCGTTCAGCCCCGACGGGCGGCTGCTGGCCACGGCGGGCTGGGATCACCGCACCCGGCTGTGGGAGGTGGCGGACCCCCGCCGCCCGCGTGTGCTCGGCGGGCACAGCGGGCCGCTGCAGGCGGTGGCCTTCTCCCCCGACGGCAGGCAGCTGGCCACCGCCGGGTGGGACCACACGGTCAGGCTGTGGGACCTCACCGCGCCCCGCGCGCCCGCCCCGGTGCTGACCGGACACACCGACGTGGTGTGGGCGCTGGCCTACCGGCCGGACGGCGGGATGCTCGCCTCGGCCGCCTTCGACGGGAGCACGCTGCTGACCCGGCTGCCCGGTCCCGTGCTCGGCGGCAATCCCGAGGCGCTGTCGGCCGTCGCCTTCAGTCCGGACGGGCGTACGCTGCTGACCGGGAGCGAGGACTTCACGGCCAGGTTGTGGGACGTCGCCACGCCGTACCGGCCTGCCGCGCTGCCCCGGCTGCGCGGTCACACCGCCCAGGTCGAGGCGGTCGCCTTCGCCCCTTCGGGCGCCATGGCCGCGACCGGCGGCATCGACGGCACCGTGCGGCTGTGGCGGGTCGCCGACCGGGCCAGGCCCTCGCCGCTGGCCACGATCGCCGCACACGAGGAGGGCATCCGCGCGGTGGCCTTCACCTCGCGCGGCACCCTGCTGGCCAGCGCCAGCCCGAGCGATCCCGTCGTACGCCTGTGGGACCTCACCGAACCGGCCAGGCCCAGGCCCGCGGGCTCGGTGCGCGAGGGCGGCAACGGCGCGATGGCGCTGGCCTTCTCCCCCGACGGCCGCAGGCTGGTGACGGTCAACGCCGTCGTCCTCGTGCTGTGGGACGTCACCGACCCGCGCAGGCCGATCCGCCTGGCGACCGGTCCCACGCAGCCGGAGGAGATGCGCGCGATCGCCTTCTCGCCCGACGGCCGAACCCTGGCCACGGCCTCGCTCGACCGCACCGCCACGCTCTGGGACGTGGGCGACCCGTCGGCGATCAGGCCGCTGGCCGAGCTCACCGACCACACCGACGCCCTGCAGGCCGTGGCCTTCTCCCCCGACGGCCATACCCTCGCCACGGCCTCGCTCGACCGCACCGCCAGGCTGTGGGACGTACGCGACCCGCGCCGTGTCAGGCCGATCGCCACCCTCACCGGGCACACCGACCGCGTCTACTCCCTCGCCTTCAGCCCCGACGGGCGCTTCCTCGCCACGGCGGGCCAGGACCACACCGCCAGACTGTGGCCGGTCGACCCGTCGGCCGGAGCCGTCCGCGTGTGCGCCGAGACCAGGCCCGCCCTCAGCCCCGCCGAGTGGCGCCGCTACTTCTCCGGCCTGCCCTACCGTCCGCCGTGTCCGTGACGCCGTTCTACGATGACGTGTGACCTGCCACCACGACGGCCGATGAGCCGGACCCCCGAAGCCCTGCGCCGCCGTGAGCTGCTGAGCGACTTCCTGCGCAACCGGCGGGCGCGGCTCACCCCGCGTGACGTCGGCATCGCCGAGGCGGGCAGGCGGCGCACGCCGGGGCTGCGGCGCGAGGAGGTCGCCGTGCTGGCCGGGGTGGGCGTGTCCTGGTACACCTGGCTGGAGCAGGGGCGTGACATCAACGTCTCGGCCGAGGTGCTCGACGCCGTCGGCCGCGCCCTGCGCCTGAGCGAGCCCGAGCGCCGCCACCTGTACGTGCTCGCCGGGCACCACCCGCCCGGGCCCGGCGTGGCGGCGGGCGCCGAGGTGACACCGCCGCTGCGGCGGCTGCTCGACGCCTGGACGAGCGGCCCCGCACTGCTGCGCGACAGGTACTGGAACCTGCTGGCCGTCAACGACGCCGCCCGCGAGGTGTTCGGGTTCGGCGACGACGACCACAACTGCCTGATCTCCTTCTTCACCAATGCCAGATATCGCGCCATGCACGCCCACTGGGCGTCGGCGGCGCCTTCGGTGGTCGCCGCCTTCCGCGCCGACGCGGCGCACGCGCCCGGTGATCCGGCGTACGCGCGGGTGGTGGCGGAGCTGAGCACGCTCAGCGAGGAGTTCGCCGCCCTGTGGGCCAGGCACGAGGTGGGCGTGCCCGCCCATGCCGTCAAGGCCGTGCGGCATCCGGAGGCGGGTGAGCTGATCTTCGACATGACGACCCTGTCCGTCGTCGACCACCCCGGCTGGTACCTGGAGCTGTACCAGCCGCAGGGGGAAGGCTGAGGGTGGTGGTGGGGCTCACAGGTTGACTGCGCACTGGTTGGGGCGTGGCGGGGGCGGCAGGGTGGGGCGCATGACAGATATCGCTTCGCGTTTTCAGGACAAGGTCGCCCTGGTCACCGGTGGCAGCACCGGCATCGGGCTGGCCGTCGCACGCCGGCTGCTGGCCGAAGGCGCGCACGTGGTGGTCACCGGCCGCGACCGGGCGCGACTGGACTCGGCGCTTCGCTCCCTGGCGGGCGGCGACCGCGTGCTGGCCGTACCGGGGGACGTCTCGGACCTGGCCGACCTCGACGGCCTCGTCGGTGTGATCCGCGCCGGGTACGGCCGGCTCGACGTGCTGTTCGCCAATGCGGGGGTGGCGGGGTTCCAGGCGTTCGAGGAGATCGGCGAGGCGGAGTTCGGGCAGGTGATCGGCGTCAACCTCAAGGGCGTCTTCTTCACCGTGCAGAAGGCGCTTCCCCTGCTGACCGACCACGCCTCGATCGTGATCAACGCCTCGTGGACACGCACCCGGGGCCTGCCGGGGGCGTCGCTGTACGCCTCGACGAAGGCCGCCGTGCACAACCTGACCCACACCCTCGCGGCCGAACTGGCTCCGCGGCGCATCCGGGTGAACTCCGTCAGCCCCGGCTATATCGAAACCGACATGTACCACGCCAACGTCACCCCGGAGGCCGGGACCGGGGTCGTCGCCAGGGTACCGGCCGGACGCCTCGGGACCGCCGCCGACGTGGCGTCCGCGGTGGCGTTCCTGGCGTCGGGCGAGGCGTCCTATGTGAACGGGCAGGATCTGGTGATCGACGGCGGCCTGGTCACGGCCGGAGGATGACGACAGCGGGGGCTCACCCCTGCTTGAACCCGGCGAAGTACGCCGCCGCCATGTCCTGTCCACCGTGCCCCAGGGACTCGGCACGGCGCAGGCGCGCCCCGGCGGCCTCGACGAGGTCCACCGCGACGCCCGCGGCGTTGGCGGACTCGGCGATGAGACGGGTGTCCTTCTCGGCGTTGCGTACGGTGAAACTGGGCGTGTAGTCGCCCGACAGGACGGCCTTCAGCTTGGCCTGGAGGTAGGGGCTGTCCATCGGGCCGCCGGTGACGACCTCGCCGAACAGGGCGGGATCGACGCCGAGCCCCTCGGCCAGGGCGAGCACCTCCCCGACCACGGTCGTCAGCGTGATACCGAACGCGACCGTGGTGAGCTTGAGCCTGGTGGCCTCGCCCGCCTCGCCCACCCACAGCGTCCTGGACCCGACGGCGTCGAACACCGGTCCAAGGCGGGGGTCGGCGGGCCCGGCGGCCAGCACCACGAGCGTGCCCGCCTCGGCCGGCTGCCTGGTGCCCTGGACCGGCGCGTCGACGAACACCAGGCCGTGCTCGCCCGCGAAGGCGGCCAGCCGTTCGACGGCCGCCTCTCCCACGGTGCTCATCTGCGCCCACACCTGCCCGGCCGACAGCCCTCCGGCCGCCGCCGTCATGGCGTCGAGCACGGCGTCGCCGTCGTTGAGCATGGTGATCACGACATCGGCCCCGCGTACGGCGTCGGCGGGGTCCTGGGCGACGAAGGCGCCCTCGTCGCCCAGCGGGAGGGCCTTGGCCGCCGTGCGGTTCCACACCCTGACCCGGAGGCCGGACCTGAGCAGGTTGCGGGCCATCGGCTCGCCCATGAGGCCGGTGCCGAGCAGTGCCACTGTGGTCATTGCGTTTCCCCGTTTTCGCGCGAATCTTTAACGAACAGTACAGAAAGAAGAAGGTCGACCACCGCAACGAGCCGTCTCCTGTCGGCGCCCGCCTTGCCCTGCACGCGCAGGCCCTGCACGGTGGTCACGACGAGATCGGCCGTCGCGACCGGATCGACGTCCGGGTGCAGCTCACCGCGTTCCCGCGCCCGGCGCAGCACGGCGGTGACGGCGTCGGCGTTGCGGTCGAGGGCGCCGCCGACGATCGCGGCGGCGACGGGGTCGTGCGGGAGCCGTTCGGTGGCGGTGTTGGTGATCAGGCAGCCGCGCCGCCCGGGATCGCGCACCGTGTCGTCGACCAGGCCGATCAGCAGATCGCGCAGCACCTCGGCCACCGGCGCCGCCCGGCCGACCACGGCGGCGACATCGGCGGAGGAGCGCTCGGCGTATCGGGTCAGCGCGGCTTCGTAGAGGCCGTCCTTGCTGCCGAACGCGGCATAGATCGAGCCCCGGCCGAGCCCCGTCGCCTCGACGAGGTCCTGGATGGAGGTCGCCGCGTATCCCTTGCGCCAGAAGACGCCGATCGCGGCGTCGACGGCGGCATCGGTGTCGAACTCTCTGGTGCGCGCCATGCGCACCACCCTACTCCAGATCTGGAACGATCAGTCAACATTCCACATCCGCGACGCCCATCAGGCGGGGCTCCCCTCAGGCGGTCTGCTCGGCCATCAGCTCCGCCAGCAGCTCACCCTGACCGCTGAGCATCTCGGCCAGGATGCGCCGGGCCGCGTTCAGCAGCTCGGCGACATCCGTCATGCTCAGCGAGTAGACGACCGTGGACCCGTCCCTGGTGGCGGCCACCAGGCCCGTGCGTCGCAGCACCGCCAGCTGCTGCGACAGGCTGGAGGCCTCGACACCGATCTCCTCAAGCAGCTCGTGCACGGGACGCGGCCGGTCCTGGAGCAGCTCCAGGACCCGGATGCGCACCGGGTGGCCGAGCGTCCTGAAGAACTCGGCCTTGGCCCGGTAGAGCGGTTCGGTCATGAGGGGCATGGCCTCATCGGCGGTCGAGAGGAGGCGTGGAGGCGCCCTGCTCCTGGCGGGTGTCGGGCGTTGTCAGCTCTTCGCGCAGTTGCTCGAGGTCGATGTCGTGACTGGTGTACTTCAACTCGCGGGCCACCTTGGTCTGCTTGGCCTTCGCCCTGCCCCGTCCCATGCTCTGCGCTCCTCACGCGGCCCACCCCACCGCCTTGCCCGGCTGTTCGGGGCGGGAGCCGTTCATCTAGTGCCGATGGGCCCCATCCTAGCCAACACGCTGACGACTTCATGACTTGAAGAAGTCTGCAACTACCGCACACGATACCTGGCCCATGATGGAAGAGTGAATATCCCCACGCCGGAAAACCACACGCCGGAAAACCATGCGCCGGACGTCGCCGAGCTCCGGCGCTGGGAGGACTTCGGCGGCTCCTGGCGCGTCCTGCTGCGCGAGGAGGGCCGCGTGAGGCTCTCGCTGTGCCGCTGCGACGGCGGCGAGGAGGCCGCACACCTCGACTCGGCCGACCCCGCCCTGCTCGCCTACCTCGGCGAACGCACCTCAAGCGACGACTGACACCCCTTCCACGATGGATACTCGGAGCAATCAGTCCATGACTGTCCGCGCATGCATCGACAGGAAGGGAACGACCATGATCGAGTCCACCGCCTTCAGGTACGGCAGGACGTTCGACCTGTTCGACGCCAACGGCAACAACGTGATCGGGCCGGACGACCTGGCGGCCCTGGCCACCGGCATCGCACAGGCGGGAGGCCTGACGCCCGACTCGGCCAAGAGCGTCGCGATCCACGCCCCTACCAGCGCTTCTGGGAGGTCGTCAGCCGGCACGCCGACGCGGACGGCGTGGTCACCCGCGAGGAGCTCATCCACGCCATGGAGGGCGGCATGAGCAGCGGAGCGCCGTTCGCCGCAGGCCTCTCCGACGCCGTCGAGGCGGAGTTCGCGGTGATCGACGCCGACGACGACGGCACGATCGACCAGGGCGAGCTCCGGGCCTTCCTGCAGAGCGCCGGCATCTCACCCGAGGAGGCCCGCGCCTCGGCGGCCGCCATCGACGCCGACGGCGACGGCGCCGTCTCGCGTGAGGAGTACCTGGCGACCTGGCTGAGGTACTACCTGGAGGACTCCCCCGAGATGCACTCCTACCTCGGCGGTCGCGCCTGAGGCTCCCGCGTCGAGCATGCGGGGGTGCCCGGCCTTGGCCGCCCATGAGGCATGTGCGAGCATGGGCGGCGAAGGCGACGGCGGAACGAGGAAACCGGTGCGAATCCGGTGCGGTCCCGCCACTGTGATCGGCGAGCGGACCCCGCGCATGCCACTGCCCGCACCGGCGGGCGGGAAGGCCGGGGCGAGCGACGACCCGAGAGCCAGGAGACTCACGCGGTCGCCTCCTCAGCGGCATTGGGGCGGATCTCCCCAGGAGAGGAGCGGTGCTCGCCGTGTCGTCCGTCAGGCACCGGGCGATGGCCGACGTCGCGGCCGTCAACGCCTACTTCGAACTCGGCGTCGCACCGATCACCCCGGGCTGGCGGCCCTTCACCGACCTGCACGACGCGAAGGGGCCGCTGGCCGCCAAGATCGACGAGGTCGCCGAGCGGCTGGGCGCCGCCGAGCGCAGGGTGGCGGCCTCGATCCTGTTCCAGGGCCTGGCCTCGCGCACCTGGTCGCCGGTGCTCGGCGCGGCGGTGGCGCACGGGGTGCTGGTCGAGCTCGACCCGGCCCTGCTGCACTGGCGTCCCGCCTCCGGCAGCATGCTCCCGCTGCGGGTGGCCGTGCTGGACGGGCGCGCCGCCCCTTTCACACCCGGGGAGAGCGCGGCGCACCTCTACCGCGTCGTCGCCACCGGCCTGCTGGCGCCGCTGGTCCAGGCCGTGCTCGGCGTGGTGAAGATCTCGCCCGGCCTGCTGTGGGGCAATGCGGCGTCGGCGCTTGCGGGAGCCGTACGCGCCCTGGTGCTGGCCAGGCCGGGGCTCGGCGGGCGGGCCACGGCGCTCGGGCGTGAGCTGCTCGGGCTGGGCGTGCTGCGCGGGGGCGGCGAGCTGATCCAGCCGGTGCCCGGAGCGCCCTTCTTCGTCAGGCGCACGTGCTGCCTGTACTACCGGCTGCCCGGCGGCGGGATGTGCGGCGACTGCGCGCTGATCGACCCGCCGACCCGCAGCGCCCAATGGCGCCCCTCCCCCGAAGGACGACGATGAGCGGCCTGACCGTCTGCAGGGACTGCTGCTGCGGCAGCACACGCAAGGTGCCCGCGCTCGACCACGACGAACAGGTGCGCCTGCTGTCGGAGATCGCCGAGGTACGCCTCAGCGAGTGCCTGGACGTGTGCGAGCAGGCCAATGTGGTCGTCGTACGGCCCTCGCCCGAGGGCAGGGCGGCGGGCGGCAGGCCGGTGTGGCTCGGCCTGGTCAACCATCCGGGCGCGGCCGGCGACATCGCCGCCTGGATCGAGGCGGGCGGTCCCGGCCTGGCCCCCATGCCCGACATCCTCGGCCTGCACGCCTTCACCCCGCCACGCCGGGTCAGACCGCAACGCGGGACCCTGCCCCTGGCGTGAGGAGGAGGGGCAAGCGCCCGGCGGGCAAGCCCCTACGCGCCGGGCGTCACGCGTCGCAGCAGGTACGTGTCCATGATCCACCCCTTGCGCTCGCGTGCGGCGGCGCGCAACTCCTTGATGCGTTCGGCCACCTCGGGCACCGGTCCCGAGACGAGGATCTCGTCGGGCGTGCCGAGGTAGGCCCCCCAGTAGATGTGGTACTCCTCGCCCAGCCCGGCGAAGGCGCAGTGCGCGTCGAGCATGACCGCCACGTCGTCGGCGTCAGGCCCCTCGGCGGCCAGGCGGCGGCCGGTAGTGATGTGCACGGGCTTGGCGACACTGGTCAGGCTGGTGCGGTGCGCGGCGGTCAGCGCCGACACGCTCGTGATGCCCGCGACCACCTCGTACTCGAAGGCGACCTCCCCCTTGGCCAGCACCTCCTCGATCCCGGCCAGCGTGCTGTCGTAGAGCCCGGGATCGCCCCACACCAGGATCGCCCCGACCTGGCCGTCGCCCAGCTCCTCGCGGACGAACGCCTCGTACAGCCCGGCCCGCCGCGAGCGCCACCGCTCGACCGCCTCGGTGTAGGCGGGCGTGGTCCGGTCGCGTTCCGGATCGGCCGCCTCGACCACACGGTACGGCGGGCGGGCATGCGTCTCGATCATCGTCCGGCGCAGGTCGAGCAGGTCGTGCTTGGCCTCGCCCTTGCCCAGGACGAAGAACACGTCGGCCGAGGCGATGGCCTCGACCGCCCGCAGGGTGAGGTGGCCGGGGTCCCCGGCGCCGATGCCGATGATGAGGATTCGCTTCACCCGGCACAGTCTGCCCTCCCGCCCATCGAGGTAGTGATCGGGCTCCCGGCTTTCCGCCCTCCCGCCGATCCGGGCGGTGATCGGGGCTCCCGGCTTTGCGCTCGGGCCGGGGCGGCCTATGGTGGTGCGTGCAGTCGGTTCGCCCTGCCAGCCGGGCAGGCGCGTCGCAAGAGGGAACCCGGTGTGAATCCGGGACTGCCCCGCAGCGGTGAGTGGGAACGACCGCCGTCACATGCACTGGATCCGCACGCGGATCAGGGAAGCGACGGCCACTAGGCACGAGCAGCACGCCCACGAGTCCGAAGACCTGCCACTGCCCGTGCGCGTCCGCGCGCGGCGACGTCGATGGCCTCGTGGGCGGGCCGGCTGACCCGGTCGGCGGCGTCGCACGCCGCCTCGCGGTCGTGCCTTCGCGTCCCGGGACCCGTCGGGGTCACCCGTGACTCGCGAAGGAGAGTTTCGTGACCGACACCGCTGCTTCCCCCGGCTCACTGGCCACCGTGTACGGCCATCCGCGCCAGGGCCCCGACCGTGAGCTCAAGAAGGCCGTCGAGGGCTACTGGGCCGGCCGGGTGAGCGCCGCCGAACTGCATGCCACCTCGGCCGTGCTGCGCCGCGACACCTGGCGGCGCCTGGCCGACGCCGGGCTCGCCGAACTGCCCACCGGCGACTTCTCCCTGTACGACCACGTGCTGGACACCACCGTCATGGTCGGCGCCGTGCCCGAGCGCCACCGCGCGGCCGTGGCGGCCGACCCACTGGACGGGTACTTCGCCATGGCCAGGGGCACGCAGGAGGTCGCGCCGCTGGAGATGACGAAGTGGTTCGACACCAACTACCACTACCTGGTGCCCGAGCTCGGGCCTGACACCGTGTTCACGGCCGATCCGGCCAAGCAGGTCGCCGAGCTGCGCGAGGCCGTCGCGCAGGGGCACGCGGCCAGGCCGGTCCTGGTCGGGCCCGTCACCTACCTGCTGCTGGCCAAGGCCGCGCCCGGCGTCGACCCCGGATTCGACCCGCTGTCGCTGCTGGAGCGGCTGCTGCCCGTCTATGCCGAGGTGCTCGCCGCACTGCGGGCCGAGGGAGCCGCCTGGGTGCAGCTCGACGAGCCCGCGCTGGTGCAGGACCGGCCGCGCGAGGTGCTCGACGCGGTCGCCTCCGCCTACGCGCGGCTCGGCTCGCTCACCGACCGGCCGCAGATCGTCGTCGCGAGCTACTTCGACCGGCTGGGCGAGGCGCTGCCGGTGCTGGCCGCCGCGCCCGTCGAGGGGCTGGCGATCGACTTCACCGGGCCCGCCGCCGCCAACCTGGAGGACCTGACGGCGCTCGGCGGCCTGCCGGGCAAGCGGCTGATCGCGGGTGTGGTCGACGGGCGCAATGTGTGGATCAACGACCTGGACCAGTCGCTGAGCACCCTGGCCGCACTGCTGGGCCAGGCCGAGCGCCTGGACGTGTCCGCGTCCTGCTCGCTGCTGCACGTGCCGGTCGACGCCGCCGCCGAGACGGAGATCGATCCCGAGATCGCCGCCTGGCTGGCGTTCGCCGCGCAGAAGAGCGCCGAGGTGGTCACGCTGACCAGGGCGCTGACCGAGGGGCCGGACGCGATCGCGCAGTCGTTCGCGGCCAACAGGGCGGCCCGTGCCGCACGCGCCTCCTCCGCGCTCACCCGCGACCCCGCCGTACGCGCGCGGGCCGAGGCCGTGACCGAGGCCGACACGCGTCGCGCGACGCCGTACGAGAAGCGGGCCGGGGCGCAGCGGGAGCGGCTGGGGCTGCCGCCGCTGCCGACGACGACCATCGGGTCCTTCCCGCAGACCGCCGAGCTGCGTACGGCACGGGCCGACCTGCGGGCCGGGCGCATCGGCGAGACGGACTACGACGAGCGGATCGCGGCCGAGATCAGGCAGGTGCTCGCCTTCCAGGAGGCGGCCGGGCTCGACGTCCTGGTGCACGGCGAGCCGGAGCGCAACGACATGGTCCAGTACTTCGCCGAGCAGCTCACCGGCTATGTGGCCACGCTGAACGGCTGGGTGCAGTCCTACGGCACCAGGTACGTACGGCCGCCGATCCTGGCGGGCGACGTGTCCAGGCCGGAGCCGATGACGCTGCGCTGGACGACCTACGCGCAGTCGCAGACCGACAGGCCGGTCAAGGGCATGCTGACCGGGCCGGTGACGATGCTGGCGTGGTCGTTCGTCCGCGACGACCAGCCGCTGGGCGAGACCGCCAGGCAGGTCGCGCTGGCGCTGCGCGACGAGGTGGCCGACCTGGAGGCGGCGGGCACGGCCGTCATCCAGGTGGACGAGCCCGCCCTGCGCGAGACGCTCCCGCTGCGCGCCTCCGGCAGGGCCGCCTACCTGGCCTGGGCGACCGAGGCGTTCCGCCTGGCCACGGCCTCGGTCGCGGAGGACACGCAGATCCACACGCACATGTGCTACGCGGAGTTCGGCGAGATCCTGGGCGCGATCGACGACCTCGACGCCGACGTGATCAGCCTGGAGGCGGCCCGTTCGCACATGCAGGTGGCGCACGAGCTGGCCGGGGCCGGGTACCCGCGTGAGGTCGGCCCCGGCGTCTACGACATCCACTCGCCGCGCGTGCCCGGCGTGCAGGAGGTCGCCTCGCTGCTGCGCGAGGGGCTGGCCGCGATCCCGATCGACCGGCTGTGGGGCAATCCGGACTGCGGCCTGAAGACGCGCGGCTGGGCCGAGACCCGGGCCTCGCTGGAGAGCCTGACGGCCGCGGCCCGCCTGGTCAGAGCCGAGACGAACAGCTGACCCCCCGAAGGCCCGGCGCGAGACGATCACGCCGGGCCTTCGGCGCGAGCCTCAGGCGGACCCGGACGCCGCCGCGGTGGCTCGTGGCTTTCGGCGGAGCAGGATGCGGTGCACGATGAAGTACTCGGCGACGAGGGAGTTGACCACGATGGAGGCCCAGCCGCTCGTCGTGTAGACCTCGTCGAAGCTCAGATGCGGGAAGGACTGGGCGGCCGTCATCCCGGCGATGAGGAACAGGCGCAGGCTCACCGCCGCGAACGTGAGCGCGTAGTTGCGGATCATCCAGACCCGGTGCTCGCGCACGTCCCCCCTGCGGATGGCGCGGTAGGCCTGGTAGAGGCTGTAGAGCCAGGCCGCCGACAGCAGGTAGAAGGCGACCTGCACGGAGATGCCGCTGATGGAGACGGTGGCGGCGAACAGCGCCGCGGCGCTCGCCAGCACGACGCTGATCATGTACACGCGCCCGGTCACGCGATGCGCCCTGGGGTATCGCCCGCGTAGCCCGGCGTGGAACTGCAGCGGCCCGGTGAGCAGCGCCAGGCCGCCGGGCACCGCGTGCATCACGAGCGACAGGTAGTGCGGCGCGACGCCGGTGTTGAGCGGGATGTTGCTGAGCGAGGGGTCCCCGGTCAGGTACGGCTGCAGGGCGAAGACGGCGATACCGGCGGCGAACAGGGCTAACAGGCCCCAGAGGGTACGCCCGGCGACGGTCGTGGTCATGTCGTTCTCCTATGTAGTGAGTGGTCACTATCAAACGCCGAAAAAAAAGAGAAACGGTTCAGCCCGAGGCCAGGAAACGCTCGGCCCACGCGTCCTCCCCGGCCAGGGCGGGCAGATCCATCGCCGCCGCCACCATGTAGAACATCCCCTCGGCGAGAAAGCGGTGCGCCTTGTCCTCGCCCACGCCGGGCATGGCCTCGACCCGCTCGAAGACCTCCCGGGTCGAGCGGGTCATCAGCGCGCGGATGTCGTCGTCGTCGCAGGCCGCGTAGCCCTGGAGCATGATCAGCATCAGCGCCCGGTCGTCCATCAGCACGCCCCAGGCGTTCGCCATCGCCGGAATGGGATCGGCCGCCGCCTCACCGCCGCGCCTGACCATCTCGCGGTCGATCGTCTCGAACAGCCGGGTGAGAACGGCGAGGAAGAGCTCCTTCTTGGTGGAGAAGAGGCGGAACAGGTTGGGATGCGAGATGCCGACCTGCTGGGCGATCACCACGGTGGAGCCGCCGTGCAGGCCCTTCTGGCTGAACTCGGCCAGCGCGGCCCGCAGGATCTGCTCCCGCCGCCGACTCGCGTCCACCCGGGGACGCCGCCCTTCCGCCATGGTTGATAGTAAACACTCACTATCAACCATGGGTCAACACCTCCGGGCGTCCGTCAGCCGGCGGCCTCCAGCACCCACAGCCGGTGGTCCCAGCCGATGTCCGCCGCCCGGACGACCCGCAGCCCGGCCGACTCGGCCAGCTCGGTCAGCCGTGCGGCGCCGCGCAGCCCGGAGCCGAACGCGCAGCTCAGCCGCAGGTGCTGCAGGGCGACGTCCGGGTCGTCGAAGTCGCCCGGCTGGAACTCCTCCACCAGGACGATCCTGCCGCCCGGCGCGAGAGCGGCGGCCGTCTCGGTCAGCACCTGGACGGCGTCCTCGTCGGGCAGCCAGCCCAGCAGGTGTGACAGCAGCAACAGCCCGGCCCCCGCGGGCGGCACCGGGCCGGAGGCCGGAACCAGCTCGACCTTGGCCACGACGTCCGCGTCGAGGATCTCCTCACGCAGCACGCCCAGCGCCGACGGCATCGCGCCGATCCGCACACGCAGCTGCGGGTACGCCTTGACCAGGGCGTTGACGATCGTGCCGACACCGTTGCCCGCGGCCGTGAGCGTGCTCGCCCCCGCCCAGTCGTAGGCGCCGAGCACACCGGGCGCGATCCAGCGTGCGATGTCCTCGACCTCGGCGCGTGCGGTGCCGCCGAGCCTGGCGTCGGTCCTGATCGCCTGGCCGAGCGCCTCCCCCGACGCCGTGCGGTAGCTCGCCGTACCGGTGCGCAGGGTGTGCACGAGGCCCGAGAGCGACAGTTCGAGTGCGGCGGGCGCGCCGTCGAGGTGGTACTCGTCCGCCGAGTGGTCGTCCTCGACGAGTTCCTCGCTGATCGGCGTCAGGTGGTAGCCGTCGTCGCGGACGGCGAGCACGTCGAGCGAGACGAGGTAGGTCAGCAGCGCCGCGAGCGCCCTGGGCCCGGTCTCCGTACGGCGGGCCAGTTCGGCCTCGTCGCGGACGCCCTGGTGGATCAGGTCGACGAGGCCGATCGTGACGGCGGCTCTGATCGCGAAGCCGGGCGCCAGGTCGGTCAGCTCGTGCAGCCGGTCGTGTGCCTCGTTCTCCTCCGGCTCGGACTCGGCCGCGCCGGGCAGGGGCTCGGTGCGCCGCCAGTAGCCGGTGATGTGGGTGTGCTCGCGCGGCACCTGCCGGTCGACGGCGAGGTGACGCCTGATGCCCTTGAGGGTGATCGCCTCGCCCGCCGCCCAGGCGAACACCGTGCCCGGCAGCCATTCGCATGCCCGGATCGCCTGCTCCAGCACGGTCGTGGTGCCGGCGGGCGCGCCCTCGCGCGAGAGCCAGACGATGTCGGCGTCGGCCTTGGTGACCAGCTCCTGCCGGTGGTCGTCCTGGCCGATCTCGATGAACACCTTCGCCCTGACGCCTTCGGGCATCTCCTCCAGCCAGCGGCCGATCGCGGGCAGTGCGGTCTCGTCGCCCGCGATGAGCAGCCAGTCGACGCCTTCGGGCTGGCTGTGCGACATCTTCGGACCGGCGATCCAGGTGCGCTGCCCGGGCTCGGCCCGTTCGGCCCAGGTGGCGGCGGGCCCGTCGCCGTGCCTGACGAAGTCGAAGTCGATCTCGCCCGCCTCCGGGTCGTAGCGCCTCGGCGTGTAGTCCTTGGCGATCGGGCGTTCGTCCTGGGGCCAGTCGAGGCTGCTGATGTTCTGGCCGGGCAGCAGCGGCAGCTCCTCGCCCTCGGCCGCGAAGAACATCTTCACGTGGTCGTCGAAGCCTTCGGAGCTGAGCGCGGGCAGGTCGAGGCCGTCGCGGTGGAAGGCGCGCAGCTGCGGGCCGGTCAGGGTGACGCGCCGCATGCCGGGCGTGAGGTTCACCACCCGCGCCACCGTCAGCTCCCTCAGCACGATGGGAAAGGCGACGACTCGTCGAGGACTGCGGCTGGACATCGGCGCTGCTCCTTCACTGGTGGCGATCGGCCCCCAGGCTAGGGCCGCGCGCGGCTCCCGGATCCAACCAGGTGGCCAGGTCATGGCACCGGGCGCGTGATCGGACGGCCGCTTCGACGGCCTGCGCTCTGGCTTTGACCCCGGCGGCGCGCCCGCTCCTAGCCTGCTGGCGTGAAACGTGCGAAAGGACAGGACCTGCTGCGTCAGTGCCTGGTCCGGGTGAGGCCCGACCTGTTGCGGGCGATGGGCGCGGCGGCGCTGCGGCAGCTGGCCTTCCTGAGCCTGCCGTGGCTGCTCGGCAAGGCCGTCGACAACGGGGTACGCGCGGGCTCGGCGCCGATGGCCGCGGCCTGGGGTGCGGCGTTCGTCGCGGCGGCGGCGGTGGAGTACGCGGGCATGCGCGGCTGGCAGGTCGGCGCGACGATGGCCGACGCCAGGGCCGGGGCGTGGCTGCGCACGCGACTGCTCGGCGCGGTGCTGGCGCTCGACACCGAGACGATGCGGCGGCGCACCGGCAGCTTCGGCGACCTGACCACCCGGGCGACACGGGACGTCGACGCCGTGCTGGTGTGGGTGCACGGGCTGACGACCTGGGTGGTCATCGGCATCACCGCGCTCGTGCTGACCCCGGCGCTGGCCGGGCTCGACCCGCTGCTGCTGCTGGTCGCGGCGCTGACCGTGCCGGTGCTGCTGGTGGTCAACCGGATCTTCCCGCCGCTGTTCGACCGGCGGGCGCAGGAGCTGTCGCAGGCGCACGGCAGACGCAGCGCCGCCGCCGAGGAACTGCTGACGGCGCTGCTGCCGCTGCGCGGGGTGGGCGCGGGCCGGATCATGGTCGAGCGCCATCACGGCCACAGCGCCTCGGTCACGCGTGGCACGATGCGGCTGGCCTCGGTCGGGTCCCTGTGGGAGGCGACCGCGTACGTGGTGCCGCTGCTGGCGGTGGCGGCCGGGCTGCTGGTCGGCGGGCCCGCGGTGGCCGAAGGGCGGCTGACGGTCGGCACGCTGACCACGTTCGTGCTGTGGATGGGCACGGTGGCGCTGGCCGTCAATGTGATGACCGCCAGGCTCGGCGACCGGGCCGAGGCGCGCGTCGCGGCGGCGCGGATCGAGGAGATCCTCGCCCTGCCCGAGACGACCACCGGCGAAGGCGTGCTGCCCGGCCACGGCGTCCTGCGGGCCGAAGGGGTGAGCGTCAGGCGCGAGGGCAGGGCGCCCATCGGGCCGCTCGACCTGAGCGCCGGGCCCGGCGAGTGGGTGGTGCTGACCGGCGCGACCGGGTCGGGCAAGAGCACCCTGCTGCGGGCGCTGGCCAGGCTCGTGCCCGCCGACGGCGAGGTCACGCTGGGCGGCGTGCCGCTGCGCGACGTCGAGCCCGATGTGCTGCACGCGACGGTGGGGTTCGTCGCCGAAGGGCCGCTGCTGCTGCACGGCACGATCATGGAGAACCTGCGGCTGAGCGGCGACTACACCGACGCCCAGGTCGAGGCCGCCGCCCAGGTCGCCGGGCTCGACCTGGCCCTGGCCGGGCTCGGCGACGGCCTCGGCACCCAGGTGGGCGAGCGCGGCGGCGCCCTGTCCGGCGGTCAGCGCCAGCTCATCACCTTGGCACGCGCGCTGCTGCGCGACAGTCCCGTCCTGCTGCTCGACGACGTCACCTCGGCGCTCGACGCCGCGACCGAGTCGCAGGTCCTGGCCAGGCTCCGTGCCGCCACCTCGGACAAGGCCGTCGTGTTCGCCGGGCACTCCCCGGCCGTCCTGGCCCTGGCCGACCGTCAGATCGTCGTCGAGGGCGGCTCGGTCCTGCCCGCCGTACCCGGGAGCTCCCATGTCTGAGTCGTTGTCGCTGAGCGAGCTGCCCGACCAGCGTGCGGTGTTCCGCAGGGCCTCGGTGTACCTGCGCGGGCACCGGGTCGCCTTCGCCGTCGTCGTCGTGCTGAACCTGGCGGGCGCGGCGATGGCCGTCGGGGTGACCGGGAGCGTCGGCAAGGTGGTGGACGCGGCGGGCGGCGGTGACGCGGCAGGCGCGTTCGGCTGGGCGCTGGTGCTGCTCGGGCTGGTCGCGGCCGGAGGGGTGCTCACCTGGGCCTCGCGCTACCGGCTGATCAGGGTGGGCGAGCTCGCGCTCGCCGGGCTGCGGGAGCGGGCGACCGCCGCCGTCGGGACCGCGCCGCTGCGCTTCGTCGAGGCCAATCGCAGGGGGGAGTTGCTGCGCAGGCTGACGGGTGAGATCAACGGCCTGGCGGCGTTCGTGGGGTCGACGCTGCCCGATCTGGTGACGGCCGTGGCGGTGCTGGCGTTCACGGTGGTCATGCTGGTCGCCTACTCCTGGCTGCTGGCGCTGGCGCTGCTGGTGGCGTTCGTGCCGCCCGCCGTGCTCGTCGTGCGGCGCTTCAAGGAGCTGGCCGGGCCCGCCTACGGGGCGGTGGCCGCGGCCGAGGCGCAGGTCGCCGCGAGTTTCGCCGAGTCGCTGCCCGCCCAGGAGCAGTTGCGCGTCAGCGGGGCCGCGCCGCGCTGGCTGGCCCGCTTCGCCGCCGACAACGACAGGCTGCTGGCCGCCCAGGGCAGGCAGGTACGCGTCGAGCTCAGGCTGAACGCGCTGGCCCTGCTGCAGGCGTTGTGCGTGGCCGGGCTGCTGGTGCTCGGCACGGTCATGGTCGGGGCCGGTCTGCTCAGCGTCGGCGCCGCCGTGGTGTTCGTGCTGGCCACCCGCGAGATCTTCAACCGCTTCGAGGACCTCGCCAGTGCGATCGGCGACGCCCGTGAGGCCCACGTACGGCTGGCACGCGTGCTCGACCTGGTCGCCGCCTGCCGCACCGGGGAGACGCTCACGCGCCGCGACGAACTGCCGGGCAGGGGGGCGATCACCCTTCAGGGGGTGAGCTTCTCCTACGGCGGCGAGCGCGCGGTGCTCGACGACTTCCGCCTGACCGTCGAGAGCGGCGAGCACCTGGTCGTCGCCGGGCGTACGGGCTCGGGCAAGTCCACGCTCGGCAAGCTGCTGGCCGGGCTCTACCCGCCGGACCGGGGCGTGGTGAGCTTCGCCGGGCACGACCTGGCGACCGCGGACCCCGCGCAGGTACGCGCCCGTATCGTGCTGGTGCCGCAGGAGGTGCTGCTGGTGGAGGGCACGCTGGCCGACAACCTCGCCATGGTGCCCGGCGCGCCCGGCCGCGAGCGCATCCGGGCCACGCTGGAGCGTCTCGGGCTCGGCCCGTGGATCGCGGCGCTGGGCGAGGGCCTGGACACCCCCGTCGGCCCGCACGGCTCCCGCCTGTCGGCCGGTGAGCGGCAGCTGGTGGCCATCGCGCGGGCGGCGCTGACCGACCCGGCCGTGCTGATCCTGGACGAGGCCACGGCCGACGTCGACCACGCCACCGCGGCCAGGATCGAGGAGGCGCTGGCGGCGACCGCGCGCGACCGCACGCTCATCGTGATCGCGCACCGCGCCGACACCATCGCCAGGGGCCACCGCCTGCTGGACCTGACCGCCGTCACGCCGTAGGCCCGCACGACACGCCAAGGGCCTGCTCACTCCCACGCGGGGGTGAGCAGGCCCCTTTCGTGTGGGTGTCAGGCTCCGGCGACCGCCTTGGCCAGGATCGGCGTCAGCTGCTCGACCACCCACGAGGCGCTGAGCGCGTCGGGGTAGGCGATGGAGGAGGACAGGTTGTTGTCCGAAGGCACGACCGCGACGTGCTTGCCCTTGACCGCGCCGAGCGACTGGAACAGCTTGTTGGAGTTCAGCTCGTCGGCGCTGAGCAGGCCCTCGTCGCCGAACGGATAGGTCACCAGGACCACGTCGGCGTCGAGCTGGTCGAGGTTCTCCAGGCTGACGCTGTTGTTGTCGGCCGAGTAGTTCTTGGCGTTGTCGCTCTTGCGCAGGCCGAGCTCCTCGAACACGCCGGGGTCCTGCTCGCCGTACGACATGAACGTCACCTGCTCGGGGTGGATGACGACATAGGTGTAGGTCTTGCCGTTGAAGGCCGGGTTGGCCTGGGCGGCGGCGGCGATGGCCGCGCGGTTGGCCGCGATGACCTCGTCGGCCTTGGCGTCGAGGCCGAGCGCCTTGGCCGCCAGCTTCAGCCGGTCCTGCCACGGCAGCGTGTCGGCGTCGGCCTTGGCGGCGAACGTCACGACGGGCGCGATCGGCGCGAGCTTGGCGTAGTCGGTGTCCATCGACCAGGTGTTGACGCCGAGGATGACGTCGGGCGCCTCGGTCGCGATGGCCTCGTAGTTGGTGCCGTCGGTGTCGTCGTAGGTCTTCAGGCTGGTCAGGCCGAGCTTGTCCATGGCGCGCTTCTTGTACTCGGGGATCGGCTCGCCGTCCTCGACGTCGGGGGTGACGACGGGGACGATGCCGAGCGCCAGTGCGATCGCGGTGTCTCCGTCGGAGACGGTGGCCACGCGCACGGGCTTGGCCTTGATCGAGTCGCCGCCCCAGGCGTTGGTGAGCGCCAGCGGGTACTGCGCGCCCGCGTCGGCGGCGCCCGAGGAGGCCGCGGGTGCGGCGGTCGAGGCGACCGGGTCCTGGGCGCCGCAGGCGGTGGCCAGGACGAGTGCGACGGCGGCCACTATGATCATCTTCTTCATCGGGTTCTCCTTGACAGCGGGAAGATCTGCGGCGTGCCCGCGACGGGGTGCGGCACGACCACACAGGACAGGCCGAAAACCTCGGCCACGGTCTCCTCGGTGAGCACGTGCTCGGGCGGCCCCTGCCTGACGACGGCCCCGTCGCGCATGGCGACGATCGTCGAGGCGTAGAGCGCGGCCTGGTTCAGGTCGTGCGAGACCAGCACGATGGTCTTGCCGGTCGTCTCGTTCAGCTCGGCCAGCAGGTCCATGACCTCGATCTGGTGTGCGATGTCGAGAAAGGTGGTCGGCTCGTCGAGCAGCAGCGTCGGCGTGTCCTGCGCCAGGGCGAGCGCGATCCACACGCGCTGGCGCTGACCGCCGCTGAGCTGGTCGACCGGTCTGTCGACGAGTTCGGCGGTGCCGGTGGCCAGCAGCGCCTCGGCGATGACGACCTCGTCCGCCTCGGTACGGCGCTGGCCGAACCTGCGGTGCGGGTGCCTGCCACGCCAGACCAGGTCGCCGACCGTGATGCTCTCGGGGGCGATCGGCGACTGCGGCAGGATGCCGAGCCTGCGCGCGACCTGCCTGGTGGGCATGGAGTGGATGTCGGCCCCGTCGAGCAGCACGGCGCCCGAGGCCAGCGGGAGCAGCCTGGCGATCGACTTGAGCAGTGTGGACTTGCCGCACGCGTTGGGCCCGACCAGTGCGGTGATCTGCCCGGCCGTCACGCCGATCGACAGGCCCTCGATGATCAGGGACTTGCCGTACCCGCTGCTGATGTCGCGGGCCTCCAGCTGGTTGGTCATGATGCGGCTCCCGTCCGGCGCCTGAGGATGAGCCAGAAGAAGTAGGGCGCGCCCAGCAGGGCGGTGAGCACGCCGGTGGGCACGGGACTGATGAGCGGGGCGTGCTGGGCCAGCAGGTCGGCGCCCAGCACGATGACGGCGCCGATCAGCGCGGACAGGCCGAGCGTGCGCTCGCCGCCGACGAGCTGGATCGCGATCGGGCCGCTGATCAGGGCGACGAAGCCGATCGGCCCGACGACACTGGTGGCCAGGGCGGCGGCCCCGGCTCCCACCAGGAGGGTTGCGACGCGGGCCCGGCCGACGGAGGCGCCGAGCCCGGTGCCGAGCTCGTCGCCGAGCGACATCCCGCTCAGCGGCCTGGCCAGCGCGGCGGTACCGGCCGAGGCCAGGACGAGCGCGACGGCGAGCACCGTGACGCCCTCCCACCCGGCGCCGTGCGCACTGCCGATCAACCAGCGCATGGCGTTGGCGATGCTGTGCTGGTCGGCCAGGGTGAACAGGTAGTTCGTGTAGGCCGTGCAGGTCGCGCTCACGCCGATGCCGACCAGGACGAGCCGGTAGGTGTCGACGCCCTGCCGCCAGCTGAGCGCGTGGATGATCGCGACCAGCAGGAACGCGCCCGCCATCGCCGACAGCGGCACGCCGAGCGGCAGGCCGGGCGCCAGGATGAGCGCGGTGGTCGCACCGGCGCCGCCGCCCGCCGAGATGCCCACGATGTCGGGTGTGGCCAGCGGGTTGCGGATCAGCTTCTGGTAGAGCGCGCCCGACAGGCCGAACAGCGCGCCCGCGAGCACGGCGGCCAGCGCCCTCGGGACCCGGTTCTGGAAGATCATGTAGTCGGCCAGCCCGGTCCGCAGCCCGAAGGCGGCAGGCAGGATGTCGGCGCTCCGCAGCCTGCCGACGCCGCCGAGGAACAGCGAGGCGACCAGCATCGCCACCAGCAGCACGGCGCACACCCCGGCGACGGAGACGAAGCGCCGCAGGTAGGCGCGGTGCGCCCGCCTGAGCGAGGCGACGGTCGCGGCGCGGGAGACCTGACGCGTGTCGAGGAGGGTCATCAGACACGCACCAGGTTGCGGCGCCTGGCCAGCCAGACGAAGAACGGCGTGCCGACGGCCGCGGTCATGACCGCCACCTGGATCTCGCCGTGTTCCAGGACGAGCCGTCCGGCGATGTCGGCCGCGATGAGCAGGACCGCGCCGCATGCCATCGACAGCGGCAGCGACCAGCGGTGGTCGGCCCCGACGAGCATCCGCGCGCAGTGCGCGGCCACCAGCCCGACGAAGGCGACCGGCCCCACGGCCGCGGTCGCGGTCGCGCACAGCAGCACCGCGATCGCGGCCGAGACCAGCCGCGCCCTGCCGACCTTGACGCCCAGCCCGACCGCCGCGTCCTCGCCCATGCTGAGCACGTTGAGCGTACGGCCGAGCGGCAGCGCCAGCACCAGCCCGACGAGTGCGAAGGGCGCGATCTCGTCCAGGATCTTGGCCCGGCCGGTGAGCTGGCCGACCGACCAGAAGCGCAGATGGGCGTAGACCGCCTGGTCGCGTACGACAAGCAGGGTGATGATCGAGGCGGTGACCGCGGCGACGGCGACCCCGGCCAGGATCAGCCCGATCGTGGCGCTGCCCATGTTGGTCCTGGTCCCGACGGCGTAGACCAGGGCGGCGGTCACCCCGGCTCCGGCCAGCGCCAGCCAGAAGTAGCCGGTGAGGCCGTTCATGTCGAACAGCAGGATGCCGAGCACCACGAACATGGCCGCGCCCTGCTCGACGCCGAGCACGCCGGGATCGGCGAGCGGGTTCATGGTCAGCGCCTGCATGACCATGCCCGAGCCGCCGAGCGAGGCGCCGACCATGAGGCCGAGCAGCGTTCTGGGGATGCGTTCGGTCCACAGCACGTGGGTGTTGTAGGTGTCGCCTCCCGGGTCGGCGAGGATGCCGAGGATCTCCAGAGGGGAGATGTCACGGGCGCCGAGCCCGACGCTCGCGACTGTGACGACGATCACCGCCACGGCGGCCGCGACGACCACCGCGACCCCGCGCACGGCGGCGGTTCTCGGTGGTGACGTCGCCGAAACGGTGGTGTCAGACATCGTCCATCCAGGGCTCCTAACCAGGGAAACGGCAGATTAGGTTACCCTTGCCTTACTTTGAGCGGTCCAACCCGGAACACGGACGCTCACACTCAGGGGCCATCTGTCAGCCCCTCGAACCGGAGGTCAGGACAACGTGGCGGAGACGCAGACCCGCATGGACGCGCTCGTTGACGTACCCGCGAACGTCTTCCCGGACGTCTTCGCGGACGTCTTCGTGGACGACGAGTTCATCGCCGACTGGGGCCACCCGCCGCACGTGCACGACTTCCACCAGTTCCTGTTCGTGCCGCTCGGCGAGATCGTGGTCACCGCCGAAGGGCAGGAGCACCACCTGTCGTCGTCGCTGGCGTTGTGGATCCCGGCCGGTGTGCCGCACAGCGCCAGGTTCAGCGCCGACTCGATGGTGGTCGTCGAGGCGTTCGACAGCGACGAGCACGAACTGCCCTACACGTGCGTGACGGGGGTGAACCTGACCGACGGGCAGCGCAGGCTGCTGCTGAGCCGGGTGCGCAAGGCCGACACCGGCGACGACGCCGCCGTCTTCGCCGCGCTGTCCACCGGCAACCAGTCCTGCCTGCCGCTCCCCCAGCCCAGCAGCGAGATCGCCGCCACCGTGGCCAGGGAGCTCATCCGCACGCCGAGCGACCCGCGCACGGCCACCGAGTGGGCGCAGAGCCTCTACACCAGCTCGACCAGCCTGCGCAGGGCCTTCCGCACCGAGACCGGGCTGGCCTTCTCCGAGTGGCGCACCCGGCTGCGGCTCAACCACTCCCTCGACCTGCTCGACCGGGGGCAGCTGGTCAGCGCGGTCGCCGCCAAGGTCGGCTTCACCAGCGCCAACGGCTACATCCTGGCCTTCCGCCGCCACTTCGGCCAGACGCCCGGCGCCTACGTACGGCGAGCGGGCGCCACGAGCGACTACCTGGACCGCTCGGCCTGACCGGGCGGCGCTTTCCGGGCCGCTCGGCCTGACCGGGCGGCGCTTTCCGGGCCGCTCGGCCTGACCGGGCGGCGCTTTCCGGGCCGCTCGGCCTGACCGGACAGACTCAGGCAACAGGCAACAGGCAGAGCGGCGGGTGCGGCTATCTGCTCGCGATCAGTTCCGTCAGTGCCGCCAAGGCGGCGCCCGGCTCACCCCTGCCGGCGCCCTGGGCGAGGGTGAGGCTGCCGCCGCCCTTGCCGTTCAGGACCTGGCGCAGCAGGGCCGATGCCGAGAGCCCCAGCGCCGCCGCCTGCTCGTTCACCCCGGTGAGCAGGACGAACCCGGCCTCCGTCGCCACCGTCACCGCCACCACGACGGGCCGGGCGGCGGCGGCCAGCACGGCCTCGGCCAGCGCACGCCCGGACGCGGCGTCCTCGGCGGCCGCCGTGACGAACCCCACGCCCGCGACGTCCAGCGGCCCGGCGGCGAGCTCGGCCGCCTCCAGCGCGAGCAGCCTGGCCCGCAGCCGCGCCGACTCGCGCTCGGCCTCCTTCATCCGGGCCACCAGCGCCGAGACCCGCTCGGGCAGCTCCTCGCGCGGCGCCTTCAGCTCCTCGGCGAGCCTGCTGACCAGGTCGCGCTCCCTGGCCAGGTACCGGAACGCCTCCAGGCCCACGACGGCCTCGACCCTGCGGCTGCCCGACCCGACCGACGCCTCCGACGTCAGTGCGATCTGCCCGATCTGCGAGGCGTGTTCGACATGCGTGCCGCCGCACAGCTCACGCGACCAGTCGCCGCCGATGTCGACGACCCTGACCTCGTCGCCGTACGTCTCGCCGAACAGCGCCAGCGCCCCCAGCTCACGCGCCCGTTCCAGCGGCAGGTGCCGTACCTCGACCGGCAGGTCGCTGCGGACGGCCTGGTTGGCGACCTCCTCGATCTCGGCGCGCGTCTCCTGCGCCAGGCGCGTGCCCCAGGCGAAGTCCAGGCGCAGATAGCCGGGCCGGTTGTAGGAGCCGCTCTGCAGCGCGGCGGGCCCGAGCACCTGACGCAGGGCGGCGTGCACGACGTGGGTGCCCGAGTGCGCCTGCCGCGCGCCGAGCCGCCATTGCGGGTCGACGCTCGCCGTCACCCGCTCCCCCACGGCCAACTCGCCCTCCAGCAGGCGTACCTGGTGCGCGACGAGTCCCTTGACCGGCCTGGTGACATGCAGCACCTCCGCCCTGAGGCCCGGTCCGACCAGCTCCCCCGCGTCGCTCTCCTGGCCGCCGGACTCGGCGTAGAACGGCGTGCGGTCCAGCACGACGGTGGCCAGCTCCCCCGCGACGTCGAGTACGGCGAGCACGGTCGAGGCGGTGGTCAGCTCCTCGTAGGCCAGCCACTCGGTGGGGCCGTGCGCCTCCAGCAGCGAGCGGTAGGCCGAGCCGTCGCCGTGGCCGCCGCGCCGCGCTCGGGCGTCCTGCCTGGCGCGCAGCCGCTGCTCGGCCATGAGGGCGGTGAAGCCCGCCGTGTCGACGGCCAGCCCCTGCTCGGCGGCCATCTCCAGGGTCAGCTCGACCGGGAAGCCGTAGGTGTCGTGCAGCTGGAAGGCGCTGCTGCCGGTCAGGCTGTGCTGCCCGGCCGCCTTGGCCTGGCGCACGGCCAGGTCGAGGATCGTGGTGCCCTGGCGCAGCGTGCGCCCGAACAGGCGCTCCTCCTCGGCCGCGACCGCCTCGATGCGGTCGTAGCCGGTCGCCACCTCCGGGTAGGAGCCGCTCATCCGGTCGCGGGCGACGGGCAGCAGCTCGACCATGGCGGGATCGGCGTAACCGAGCAGGCGCATCGCCCGTACGCTGCGGCGCAGGATCCTGCGCAGGACGTAGGAGCGGCCCTCGTTGCCGGGCACGACGCCATCGCCGATGAGCATCAGCGCGGTGCGCACGTGATCGGCGACCACGCGCAGCCGTACGTCGGCGTCGTGGTCGCGGCCGTAGGTCAGGCCGGCCAGGTCGGCCGCGCGGTCCAGGATCGGCCTGGTCTCGTCGATCTCGTAGAAGTTCTCGGCTCCCTGCAGCAGGAAGGCCAGGCGCTCCAGGCCCATGCCGGTGTCGATGTTGCGGGCGGGCAGCGGGCCGAGGATCGGGTAGTCGTCCTTGCCGGTGCCCTCGCCGCGTTCGAACTCCATGAAGACGAGGTTCCACAGTTCGAGGAAGCGGTCCTCCTCGGTCTCCAGGTCGCCGCGCGGGCCGTAGGCGGGCCCCCGGTCGACGAGGATCTCCGAGGCCGGGCCGCACGGGCCTGGCACGCCCATCGACCAGTAGTTGTCGGCCTTGCCGCGGCGTACGATCCGGCCGGGCGAGACGCCGACGCGGTCGCGCCAGATCGTGGCCGCCTCGTCGTCGTCGTGGTAGACCGTGACCCACAGCGCCGACTCCGGCAGGCCGAACCCGCCGTCGGCGACCGGCCTGGTCACCAGCTCCCAGGCGAAGGCCGCGGCCTCGGCCTTGAAGTAGTCGCCGAAGGAGAAGTTGCCCGCCATCTGGAAGAACGAGCCGTGCCGCGTCGTCTTGCCGACCTCCTCGATGTCGAGCGTGCGCACACACTTCTGCACACTGCTCGCCCTCGGGTACGGCGCGGGGGCCGCGCCCAGCAGGTACGGCTTGAACGGCACCATTCCGGCATTGACGAACAGCAGCGTCGGGTCGTCGGCGGGCAGCGGCGCACTGGGCACGACGGTGTGCCCGTTGGCGGCGAAGAAGTCGAGGAAACGGCGGCGGATCTCGGCGGAGCGCATCGGACGTCCTATCGGGTGAACAGGCCTATCGGTTGAGCAGGGCTATCGAGTGAACAGGTCTATCGGGTGGGCAGGCTCATCGCGTGAGCAGGCAGGGCGGCGTGCCGCAGGGGCGCCGAGGGGTCGACGGCGACGTCGAGCGCGGTGGGCGGCAGGCCCGCTTCGTACAGCAGCCCGCCCACGGCGGCGATCATCGCGCCGTTGTCGGTGCACAGCCGTGGCGGGGGCACGCGCAGCCTGATGCCCGCCGAGGCGCACCGCTCGGCCGCCAGCTCCCGCAGCCTGCCGTTGGCCGCCACCCCGCCGACGACGACCAGCGTGCCGACGCCGTGCTCGGCGCAGGCGGCGACCGCCTTGGCGGTGAGCACGTCGGCCACCGCCTCCTGGAAGGACGCGGCCACATCGGCCACGTGCACGGGGCCGCGCTCGACATGCCGGGCGACGGCCGCCTTCAGGCCGGAGAAGGAGAAGTCATGGCTGCCCGGCATCGCACGGGGAAAGGCGTGGGCCGCCGGGTCGCCGGAGGCCGCGGCGGCGCTCACCGCGGGGCCGCCGGGATAGGCCAGGCCGAGCAGCCTGGCCACCTTGTCGAACGCCTCGCCCGCCGCGTCGTCCCTGGTGTCGCCCAGGTGCACGATCGGGTCGCGGGCCAGGTCGCCGAGCAGCAGCAGGGAGGTGTGGCCGCCCGACACCACCAGGGCGATCGACCGGCCGGGCAGCGGGCCGTGCTCCAGGGTGTCGGCGGCGACGTGCCCGGCCAGGTGGTGCACGCCGTACAGGGGGACGTCCCAGGCCATCGCCATGGCCTTGGCGGCGGCGACGCCGGTGTGCAGGGCGGTGGCCAGGCCGGGGCCCGTGGTGACGGCGATCGCGTCGATGTCGGCGTGCCGCAGGCCGGAGCGGTCGAAGGCGGCGTTCAGGCAGGGGCCGAGCGCCTCCAGGTGGGCCCTGGCCGCGATCTCGGGCACGACGCCGCCGAAGCGGGCGTGCTCGGCCATGCTGGAGGCGAGCGCCTCGCCCAGGATCCGCTCACCGGCGACGATGCCGACGCCGGTCTCGTCGCACGAGGTCTCGATGCCGAGGACGACGCCCATACCGCTCCTAGCCCTTATTGCGAGTAGTTTGCAACAATCAGCTTATGGCCGCACGGACGCGATCACGCCGCCGCTCCGTCCGGCGGGGACGACGGCCTGTCGGTGCGGTAGACGTAGTGCGCGGGCCCGTCGGCCGGGTTGTCCGGCTCCATGTCGCCCTCGGCCACCCGCGTGAGCCCGGCCTTCTCCAGCGCGCGCCACGACGCCCGGTTGGCCACGGGCACGGGGACGAGCACACAGGCGGCGCCGGGGTCGTCGTGCCAGGTCGCGGCCACGACCGAGGCGATCAGCCGCGGCCCGAGCCCGGCCCCGACCATCGCGGGGTCGCCGATCAGGTAGTCGACGGTCACCGCGCCGTCGGGCACCTCGGTCACCTCGGCGATCTCGGCCAGGTAGTCGGGGTAGTCGGCCAGCCTGCACCGCTGGATCAGCCCGAACGGCAGGCCGTCGAGGCTGGCCAGCAGGTCCTCGGCCGGCTCCTCGCCCCTGGCCGCGGCGCCGAAGTCGCGCAGCACGGCCTCGTCGGAGGTCTCGTGGTGCCACCAGCGGGCCACGTGCGGTTGCCGCAGCCACTGCTGCAGCAGCGGGAAGTCGGACTCGGTCAGCCTGCGCCACGTGATCATCGTGAGCCTTCCCTGGAGCGTCGCCTGCGGTAGTAACGGGCCTGCCGATCGCGGTGCGCGCACGAGGGATGGCAACGGCGCCTGCGCGCGTGCGTCACGACGAAGAGCATCGAACAGTCCGGGCTCTCGCACCTGCGCACGGTGACCGCCGAAGGCCCGGCCAGCAGTTCGACGGCGCAGGTGGCGATCGCGCCGAGCACGGCCGCGTGCCCGGTCACGGTGTCGCACACCACGGCGGCGGCCTCCAGGCGCAGATACGTGGGCGCGGCGGCCGCGACCTCGTTGAGCACGGCGACGGCCGCCGGGTCGCGGGGGAGGCCGTCGGCCCCGGCCCCGAACAGACTGTGCAGCGCGTCCCTGAGCGCGCGCACGCGTGCGCCGTGCGCGCCGATCCCGTCGAGCGGCCTGCCCGCGAGCGCGAACCACCGCTCGACCAGCTCGGCGGTGGCCAGGAAGTCCACCCGCTCGTCGCCCGCGCCGTACAGGGTGTTGGCCAGTTCCACCGCGGTGGGCTCGGTCCCCAGGTACGGAAAGTCGTCATCCGTCATGATGCTGACGCTAACAGAGCTATTTAACCGTCAGCCACCGATTTTTCCCGTCATATGCGAAGAGTCCGCGTGCGACTTCGAAAAGTGACACAATTCATCAGCAACCGCTAATCGCCCGCCCCGCGACCCGTGAAGAGAGCGATGCGCAATCTTCCTGTCGAGCCCACGCCGTTCATCGGGCGTCAGCGCGATGTGGAGGAACTGTGCGGCCTGCTCGGGGTCGGCCGTGTCGTGACGCTGTGCGGAGTGGGCGGCATCGGCAAGACGCGCCTCGCGCTGCGGGTGGCCGCGATGTCGGCCCACGCCTTCCCCGACGGGGTGTGGCTGGCCGACCTGGCCAGGGTGGTCAGGCCCGAACTCGTCGCCAGGGAGCTCGCCGACGTGCTCGGCGTGCGCGAGGAGCCCGCGCGCGGGCTGGAGGCGGGGATCGCCGACCGGTTGCGCGACTCGCGTGCGCTGCTCGTGCTGGACAACTGCGAGCACCTCGTCGCCGCGTGCGCGGACCTGGCCAAGTCGCTGACGTCGTACTCCCCCCAGGTGCGGATCCTGGCCACCAGCAGGGAGCCGCTGCGCATCTCGGGCGAGCTCGTCTGGCGGGTCCAGCCGCTGCAGCTGCCGCAGGGCGCCCAGGCCGACGCCGAGTCGGTGCGGCTGTTCCTCGACCGCACCTCGGCCATGGGCGTACGGCTGGCGCCCGGCGCACTGCCCGCCGTCGCCGCGCTGTGCGTCGCGCTCGACGGCCTGCCGCTCGCCCTCGAACTGGCCGCGGCGCGTACCTCCGTGCTCACGCCCGAGCAGATCCTCACCCGCATCGGCGACAGGTTCGCCCTGCTCACGACCGGCGACCGCACCGCCCCCACCCGGCAGCGCACACTGCAGGCCACCGTCGACTGGAGCTACGACCTGCTCTCCCCGCAGGAGCGCACCCTGCTGCGCACCCTGTCGGTCTTCGCCGGGCCCTTCTCCCTCGACCTGGCCGAACGGGTCTGCGCGGAGCCGGACGCCGAGGTGTTCGACCTGCTCAGCGGCCTGGTCGACCGATCGCTCGTGCTGTGCGAGCACGGCGACGACGGCGTGGCGAGATACCGGCTGCTGGAAACCGTCAAGCAGTACGCCGCCGGACTGCTGGAACGCGCGGGCGAACGGCCGTCGGCGCGCGACCGTCACCTCCAGGTCGTGTGCGAGGCCCAGGAGGAGGGCTTCGCCGTCAACTACGACAGCCGTCCGGCCTGGCCCGAACGGCTGGCGATCTACCGCACCGGCTGCTCGCTGCGCGACGAGTCGAGGGCGGCGCTCGGCTGGGCGCTGGAGTCCGGCGACGCCGAACGCGGCCTGCGGCTGTGCAACGCGCTGTCGAGCGTGTGGGGCATCGGCGGGACGTGGGCCGAGAGCCTGCTGTGGTACGAAAGCCTGCTCGCCCTCGACCTGTCCGGCCTGCCGGTCGAACTCGTGGCCCAGGCCAGGTCGTGGACGGCCTACGCCCTGCACGAGAACAAGAGCACGGCCGATGCGCTCGACCTGGCCAGGCAGGGCCTCGCGGGTCAGGTGGCGGCGCCGTACCAGCCGGGGCTGGGGGCCGCCTACACGATCGTGGCCACCGTGCTGCTGCGGACCGGGCGGGCCGACGAGGCCGGAGCCGTGTGCCAGGAGGGGCTCCAGGTGACCCGGCGGCATGCCGATCCCTGGCACGAGGCCGTGCTCTGCGCCGCGCTGGCCAGCGGGGCGATGCGCGGCGGGCGGCTGCGGGAGGCGCAGCGGTGGGGTGAGAGCGCGCTGGCGATCGCCGAGCGGGTCGACCACCACTGGCTCGTCGCCCTGGCGCTGACCGGCCTGGGGGTGATCGCCGAGGCCAGGGGCGACGGCGAGGCGGCGGCCATGCGGTACGAGGCCGCCGTGCCCCTGCTCGAGGAGACCGGCAACCGGACCGAGCTGGCCCGGTGTCTGGCCCGCCTGGGCCGGATCGCGGTGCGCGCCAACGACCACGACCTGGCGAGCACGCTGATCCTGCGCTGCCTGGAGCTGAGCCGGATCTCGGGCCAGCGCATGGGCACGGCCAGGGGGCTGGAGTCGCTGGCGATGCTGGCCCAGTCCCGTGGCGACGACGAGGCCGCCGTGACCGCAGCCGGAGCCGCCGCCGCCCTGCTCGCCGGTCTCGGCCAGCACGCCTCGCCGGTGCGCAGCGCTCCCCTGCTGGCGCGGGCCGGGTCCCGGCTCGGCGAGGCACACGTGGCGGCGCTGTGGGAGCAGGGCGGCCGCACCTCGCCCGACGACGTGGTCAGGCTCGTCCTCGAAGGCGGGCGCGTTCCGCACGCGCCCGCGAGCGGGACCGACGCGCCCGCGCCGCTGCTGACCGCCAGGGAGCGGGAGATCGCCGTCATGCTCACGCGCGGCCTGTCGAACCGGGCGATCGCCGACGAACTGGTCATCAGCCCGGCCACGGTGGCCAGGCACATCGCCAACATCACCGTGAAGCTGGGCTTCAGGTCCCGTGCGCAGATCGCGGCCTGGGCCGCGGACAAGGACCTGGGATCTGCATAGTGCGTTACACAGTTCGCCTGATGTAGGGCGTTCGCCGTGCGTCCTACCGTGAGGCATGCGTGCTGAGCTTCCCCTGGATCAGGGCAGGATCGCCCTGGCTGCCGAGCGGTTACGGATGCGCGGGCTGCGCGAGGGCGACACCGTCTTCGTCTGCCTGCCGTACGGCGAGGCGTTGCATGTGGCGGTCAACGCGGTGGCGGCGGCGGGCGGGCTGGTGGTGCTGACGGGGCCCGAGCTCGACCCGGAGGAGCTGGCGGCGCAGATCACGGCATGTGCGGCGCGAATGATGATCACCGATACGCCGCCCGCCGAATCGGCGCCGATCAGGCAGGTCATCGAACCCCATGAGTTGTGACCTACGCCACACGGACGCGCGAGGCTCCGGCTCCCTACACTGGCCCCATGGGCGATCTTCCGGTCTACGACGTCGTGCTGCTGCCCGGCAAGGACGTCGGCACCCGATCGACTCGGCTGAGCGAATGGTGCGCGCAGGTCGCGCCCACCGAGTTCACACTGAGCGACGACGGGCTCTATCCACACATCTCGCTGTACATGGCGAACTTCACGCCGGTCCAGCGCACGGCCGCACTGAGCAGGCTGCGCGCCATCGCCGGGCGCACGCCGGAGGTGCCGCTCGACGCCGATCACTTCGCGGGCAACGACCAGGGCATGTTCGAGCTGTTCTACCGTAAGACCGACGCGGTGACCCGGCTGCAGGAGGAGGTCATCGCCGCGCTCGAACCCCTGCGCACCGGCCTGCGCGAGCGCGACCCCGTCGGCCGCGTGCTGGCCGAGCACCGGCTGACCGCACCGGCGCTCGCCCGCGACAACCTCGACAGGTACGGCTACGACGAGGTCGGCGAGCTGTTCAGGCCGCACATCACGATCACCAGGTTCCGGCGGCGCGAGGACCGCCCCGACCCGGCCGCGCTGCCGCCCGTCGAGGAGTTCACCTCGACGTGCACGACCCTGGCCCTGTGCGTCATGGGCGAACACGGCACCTGCCCCCAGATCGTGGAGTCCTTCGAGCTGCGTCCCTGACCCGGCGCCTCACTCGGCGACCGTGAGCACGACCTTGCCTTCGGCATGCCCGGCCCCCACGTACGTGACGGCCTCGGCCGCCTGCTCCAGCGGGTAGGCACGCCCGACGACCGGGGTGAGCGCCCTCTTGCCCAGCAGTTCGGCCAGGTCGCGCAGGTCGGAGGGCCTGGCGACGGTGAACATGGCGATCAGCCGCTGGCCGACGAACGGCGACAGCAGGGCCGCGCCCGCCTGGCGCTGCAGCCCGCCGAGCACCCGGCCGCCGGTCTCGGCCCCCACGATGACCAGCCGCCCCCGCGGCTTGAGCACCCGGCGCACCTGGGCCAGCCTCCTGCCTCCGGCCAGGTCGATCGCCAGGTCGTAGCGCTCGGGCAGGGCGGAGATCTCCGCACGCGTGTAGTCGAGGACCCGGGTGGCGCCGAGCGAGCGCACCAGATCCACCTTGCCCGGCCCGCACACGCCGGTGACCTCGGCGCCGAACACCGTCGCCAGCCGCACCGCGAAAGTGCCGACGCCGCCGCCCGCGCCGATGACCAGCACCTTCTGGCCCGCCCGGACCGCGCCCTTGTCGCGCAGGGCCTGCAGTGCGGTCACCGCCGAGCCCGTCGTGGCCGCCGCCTGCTCGAACGTGATCCCCTCCGGCTTGGCCGCCAGCATGTCCTGCCCGGCCCGCGCGTAGTCGGCGAAGGCGCCCTTGCCCATGCCGAACACCTCGTCGCCCGGCCGGAACGCCGTGACGGCCGCGCCGACCGCCTCCACCCGTCCGGCGAGGTCGGCGCCCGGCACCTTGGTCCTGGGCGCCCGTAATCCGAATCCGAGCAGCCGCAGCACGTAGGGCAGACCGGTCATGAGGTGCACGACACCCATGTCGACCCCGGCCGCGCAGACCTTGACGATGACCTCGTCGTCGCGGGGAACGGGTCGTTCGATCTGCTCCAGCCGCAGCGTGTCGGCCTTGCCGTACCTGTTCTGGACGATGGCTCGCATGACGATTCCTCCGTGTCGGTCGGCTTCTCCTGCAATGTAAAGCAGCCAGGACACGATGTCTAGTTTGCTTTACATCACCCGCTCGGCGATCAAGGGGGGAGGACGGCTGCGGAATGGCGGATCGATGAGAAATCGTCATCTTCCATTCGGCGTGCGACGCCTAGGCTGACATTCCTTCGGAACGATCCAAAGGCGGTGCGCGTGTACGGTCAGAATCAGCCCGGCTTTCACCGGTCTCCATTCGACACCGGCCGTCCGGCTTTTCCGCCCCCGCCGCCTCCGCGCACCAACGGCCTGGCCGTCGCCTCGCTGATACTCGGCGTTCTGTGGTTGTGCGGGCTCGGCAGTCTGCTGGCCGTGATATTCGGCCATATCGCAGCCTCACATATCCGGACTAATCGCGACAAAGGCCATGGAATGGCAGTGGCCGGAATGGTGCTCGGTTATCTCGGGCTCGTCGTCGCGGCGGGCTCGCTCGTCCTGTCGCCGACGACTCCCGACCAGCCCGTCGCGGCCGTGGCGACCGGCGCACCGTCGCCCGCCGAGACCGCCGAACCTCTGGAGGCCGCCGACGAGGAGGAGCCCGAGCCGACGCCCTCCCCGGCGCGCAAGGCGTTCTCGGCCGCCGACTACCGCTCTCTTTCCGAGCGGGGATTCGGCAAGCTCGTCAAGGACCCCGACGCCTATCTCGGCAAACGCTTCGTCCTGTACGGAAAGGTCACCCAGTTCGACGCGGCGACCGGCAACGACGCCTTTCTCGCCAGTGTCGGCCCGGCCAGGAAACTGCCCTCATACGGCTTCGTGAGTTTCGACAAGAACGCCATGTTCGCCGGATCGAAGGCACGCCTGTCCGAGGTCGTGGAGGACGACCTGTTCCAGGCCTATGTGACGGTGGCGGGCAGCATCAGCTACGACACGGTGATGGGCGCCAACACCACGGCGCCGAGTTTCCGCATCGACCGCATCAAGGTCTACGGCACCGCGAAGTAGGACCGGCGGGCACACCCGGACGGGTCACGGGGTCCAGCCGGTGGCCTCGGCCCAGTGCTCGGCCCGGGTGGTGATCTCGGCGATGAGATCGCCCTTCGCATCGGCGTACTGCGACATGTCCGGCCAGTCGCGCCGCGCCAGCTGCCGCTTGAGCTCGGCGTAGGCGTCGCGGTCGCGGGTGTCGTGGCGCAGCCAGTCGCGAAACAGCAGGTGCCTGCGCTCCCAGTCGCCGCCCGCCGTGCACAGGTGCACGTGCACGTCCAGGGCGGGCGTGCGGACCATGCGATGCCCGGCCTGGCGCACCCGCAGCAGATATCCGGCCGCCAGCAGGGCGTCGAGATAGGCCCCTTCGTCCTCCACGTCGGGCACGCTGACGTCGAGGTCGACGATCGGCTTGGCCGTCAGCCCCGGCACGGACGTGGACCCGATGTGGTCGATCCGCACGGCGACGGGCCCGAGCGCGGCCTGGACGCGCGCCCGCTCCCGCTCGAAGCGCACCGCCCATCCCGGGTCGTGCGCGACCAGCCTGACCTCGCGCTTCTCGTAACCGCCGATCAGCTCACGCTCAAGGCTCACGCGCCCAAGTCTGCCAGGCGGGCCGCGCCCCTCTCAGCTCTTCGGCACGCTTGACATCGACGGCGCCCCGCACGACGTGGCCGAGACGATCGAGGCCTACGGCCGCTGGCCGGCCGCGAGCCCTGTCCCGAAGCTGCTCGTCTCGGCCGAGCCGGGCGCGATCCTCGTCGGCCGTGCCCTCGACTTCGCCAGGACCTGGCCCGCGCAACGGGAGGTACGCGTGCCCGGCATCCACTACGTGCAGGAGGACGCGCCCGACGCGATCGGCGCGGCCCTGCGCGACTTCGTGCTCGACGGCTAGCCCCCTGCGAACCTATACGACATCATGGGCCATATCTGATGAGGAGGCCCCCCAATGTCCTATACGTTCGACCCGGAGCTCGCTCCTTTCGCCGTCGACCTGCTGCCCGAGCACGACCTGCGTGACGTGGTGACCTCGCGGGAGGTGCTCAAGGAGTTCTTCAGCTCCATGCCCGGCGGGTTCCCCGACACCGTCGTCGTGACCGACAGGGAGATCGCCGGTCCCGGCGGACCGCTCAGGGTGCGCGTCTACTCCCCGCGCGAGCGTGCGGCCGAGCCGGCGCCCGCGATGGTCTTCATCCACGGCGGCGGCTTCATCGTCGGACAGGTCGAGATGGGCGACGCGCTGCTGTCGTCGCTGGCCGAGACGATGGGCGTGGTGTCGGTGTCGGTCGACTACCGGCTCGCGCCCGAGCATCCCTACCCCTCGGGCGTCGAGGACTGCTACGCCGCCCTGGTCTGGACCGCCGAGCACGCGGGCGAGCTCGGCGTCGACCCCGCCCGCATCGCCGTCGGCGGGGAGAGCGCGGGCGGCGGGCTGGCCGCGGCCGTCGCCCTGCTGGCCAGGGACAGGGGCGGCCCCGCCCTGTGCCTGCAGTACCTCGGTATTCCCGAGCTCGACGACCGGCTGGCCACCCCGTCGATGACGGCCTTCGTCGACACGCCCGGCTGGAGCAGGGACAAGGCGGAGATCAGCTGGGACTACTACCTCGGTCCCGGCCACCGCCCCGGCGACGCCGACGTGCCCGTGTACGCCGCTCCGGCCAGGGCCGACGACCTGTCCGGGCTGGCTCCCGCCTTCGTGATGGTCTGCGAGTTCGACCCGCTGCGCGACGAGGGCCTGGCCTACGCGGCCAAGCTGGTGCAGGCCGGGGTCCCCGTCGGCCTGCACATGTATCCCGGCACCTTCCACGGCTGCGCCTGGGTCCCCGACGCCCAGGTGTCCCAGCGCATGCAGGCCGACCTCCTGTACGCCCTGCGCCGCGCCTTCCGCCTGCCCGGATAGGCGTCAAGCCGACACGCCGTCCAGCTCGCCCGCCGTACTGGGTGAGCAGGCGGCCAGCGCCTCGGCGATCCCGGGCCGCAGGGTGAGCGCGTGCCGTACGACCTGGTCGGTCTCCAGCAGGAAGGCCAGATGCTGTACGGCATGCGCCACCACGTGCTCCACCCGCACGTCCTCGGGCGCGGGCGCCTCCGGCGTGGCCCCCCTGGCGACACGCACGTCGGCCAGGGAGATCGCGGGCAGCGCGGGCGCGGGGTCGGGACACACGACGTAGGTCAGGACCACCTGTCCCTCGGGCCGATACCGCCAGCTCGTGGAGTGCACGACCGTGCCGCCCTCCCCCGCCACCCCGCCGACCCGCCGTACACAGGCGTCCGGGCTCTCCCCTGCCTCCGGCACGACGACGACCCGCCGATAGGCCCACCGCCCCGCCCCGTCGACCCGCAACGCCAGCACCTCGACCGCGACCGGCGCAACGGCCCCAGGCTGCTCCACGTGTCTCCCCCGTCCATCTGCACACTCCATGCAAGAGCGTATCGATCGCACGTTTCCATTCGACACGGAAGCACGATCGGAGTGTCCGCAGTGGCGAAGGCCCTCCCCCGCACCAGGGGAGGGCCTTCTGGGGGGCGACGGCGTTAGGCCGAGCGGTCGAACGAGTGGCGATACTCTCTCGGGGTCACGCCGTGGCGTCTGAGGAAGTGGGCGCGCAGGACGCCGCCGGTGCGGAAGCCCGCCTGGCGGGCTATCTCGTGGATGGACAGCGCCGTGGTCTCCAGGAGTTCCTCGGCGCGGTCGAGGCGTTGGGCCGTCAGCCAGGCGTGCGGGGTGGTGCCCGTCACCTCGCGGAAGCGGCGGGCGAAGGTACGCGGGCTCATCAGGGCCTGTTCGGCCAGGTCGTTGACGGTCAGCGGGTGGTGCAGGCGGTCGCGGGTCCAGGTCAGCAGACCGGCCAGCCTGGCGCCGTCGATGTCGGCGAAGGTCTGGGCCTCGGACTCGGCGGGGGTGGAGACGTAGTGGGTCTGGCCGCTGTCGCGCCTGGGCAGGACCATGCCCTCCCTGGCGACGATATTGGCCGCCGCGGTGCCGTGCTCGCGGCGCAGCAGGTGCAGGCACATGTCGATGCCTGCCGTGACGCCCGCGCCGGTGACGATACGGCCCTGGTCGACATAGAGCGCGTCGGCGTCCACGCTGATCGCCGGGTGCTCGCGGGCGAGCTGGTCGGCGAGTTGCCAGTTGGTCGCGACGCGCAGGCCGTCGAGCAGGCCGGTGGCCGCCAGCAGGAACGAGCCGCTGCAGTAGGCGGCGACGACGGCGCCCCTGCGATAGGCGTCGACGATCGCACGCGCGGCGGCGGGCGGCAGGGCGGGCGGGCGTTCGCCGGTGGGCAGGATGATGATCAGGTCGGCGCACGCCATGGCGCCGACGTCGCTGTCGACCGGCATGAGCAGGCCGAGATCGGTGCGCAGTGTGCCGGCACGGTCGGCGCACACGGCGAAGTCGAGGCTGGGCATGCCCAGCTGGGGACGGTCGGCGAAGATGTTGCTGACCGCGCTCAGGCCGAACGAGCTGACGCCGGGCCTGGCGTAGGCGAGCACGGATCGGAACGGGGTACGGGCCCGCCTGGCAGGCGCTCCCGGGGTTCGCAGGCCTTCTTCCCGCCATTGGCGCAGGCAGAAGGCGCTGGTGCCAGAACGCAATGACGCTCCCTTGACGCTCACGCCCCAGTGTCCTTTCGCACTACGTGTTCCATCGCCCTTTCCACTCAGTTGATCACTCGAAGTCAAGGCTACGGTAAAAGTCGCCGCGCGCCGAGATCACCCGGGGCGCGGGGCCGGGAGCAGGGGATGAGCGTGCGCTCGATCATGACGATGCCCTTCCGTCCCGCTGCCGTTGAGCTGAGCGTCCCTCCTGACCCGGATTGCGAACACCCGATTCCCGGCCATTTACCGCCGGATAAGTACCCGCCCGACGGCCGCCTGCCGTACCGGGCGGTCCGGGGTAGGGGCAGGGGCGGGCTCCCCTAGGCTGGCCGCAATCATGACGCGGTGACCTTCCTGAGGAGCACGATGTTCGCAAGATCGCTTGGTGACGACGGCGCCGAGTTGCGCCCGCTTGAGCCGTGGAACGCCGAGGAGTTCCTCGCCCATATCGACAGGGGCCGCGAGCACATCGGCCGTTTCATCCAGTTCCCCGACCGTGTGACCGATCTGGACTCGGCCACCGCCCTGCTGCGCGACTATGCCGGCCGGGCCGTCGCCGACACCGGCCGGCTGTACGGCATCTGGGACGGCGACCTGCTGGTCGGCGGGGTGTTGTTCCGCGTGTTCGACGTGGGCACCGGCTCGTGCGAGGTCGGGTGCTGGCTGGAGCAGGACGCGGTCGGGCGCGGCCTGATCACCAGGGCGATCGGCGTGCTGCTCGACTGGGCCTTCGACGTGCGCGGGATGCACCGGGCCGAGTGGATCGCGGCCGGTGGCAACGTGCCGAGTCTGAAGGTGGCCGAACGGCTCGGCATGGTACGCGAGGGCGTGCTGCGCGAGAGCTACCCGCACAGGGGGGTGCGCCACGACATGGAGGTGTGGGCGATCCTGGCCCCCGAGTGGCGGGCCAGGTCGGGCAGGAGCTAGCCGAGGCTGGAGTCGACGGCGTCGGGCGAGAGCACCTGGTCCAGGACCATCATCGCGCACCCGCTGATCCCGGCCCCGGCCCCGAGCCTGCTCGTCTCGATGCGCAGGCGGCGCGTGGCCAGGGCGGTGGAGCGGCGGTAGACCACCTCGCGGATGCTGGAGACCAGCGGCCCGAACGCCTCGGCGACGTCGCCGCCCAGTACGACGACCGACGGGTTCAGCAGGTTGACGGCGCTGGCCACGACCTCGCCGATGCGCCTGCCCGCCTCGCGTACCATCGCCATCGTCTCGGCGTCGCCCGCGCGGACCAGGGCGGTGACGTCGGCGATGTCCTTGACGTCACGGCCGCGCTCGCGCAGGTCGCGCAGGAGGGCGGTGCCGCTGGCGACGGAGTCGACGCAGTCGACGTTGCCGCAGCGGCACAGCACACCGCCGCCGTCGCGCACCGGGATGTGGCCGATCTCGCCCGCGGCCCCGAGCGCACCGCGCAGGATCTCGCCGCCCGCGATGATGCCGGCGCCGATCCGGGTGGAGACCTTGACGAACATCAGGTCGTCGGTCTCCTCCCGGTAGGCCCCTCTGTGCTCGCCGATGGCCAGCACGTTCACGTCGTTGTCCACGTACACCGGCACCGGAAAACGGGTGGCCACCAGCGGCGGGATCACCACGCCGGTCCAGCTGGCCATGACGCGCGCCGACTCGGTGCGGCCGGCGGCGAACTCCACCGTGGCGGGCACGCCCATCCCGACCCCGCGGACCTGGGATAGGGGCCGTCCCAAAAGGCCGAGCAACTCATCCCAGGTGTCCATGAGAAGGGGCAGCACGACGTCCGGCCCCTGCTCGACGTCGATGACGAACTCCCGCTGCGCCAGCGCGACGCCCGCCAGGTCGCACACCGCCACCCGGGTACGGCTGGCGCCGAGCGCGGCGACCAGCACGACGCCACCGGAGGCGTCGAACTCCAGGCGTACGGGCGGCCTGCCGCCGGTCGAGGGGGCGTCGGCGCGTTCGACGACCAGGCCCCTGTCGAGGAGTTCGCCGACCCGCAGGGAAACGGCCGGTCTGGACAGGCCGGTCACCCTGCCGATGTCGGCCCGCGTGACAGCCTCACCACTGCGGATCAGGCCCAGCACGTCGCCCGTGGTGGCGAGGGTGGCAGCGGTACGTCGAGGCATCGCCAAAGTGAATCACACTGGGTTAGGTGATGAAAAGTGCAGACTTTCTCATCTCGAATAGCAAAACTCCGCTTGTGTCCGACCGAAACTCTGGCTAGTGTCCGTTCTGTCCACTCGTGGTAGATCAACGGAGTCCGCACCGTGTCCCCCGTCTTCCCCTTGTCCACGACCGCAGGCCAGGCCGAGGCTCCCGCCGAAGCCGTGCTCGCCGACCAGCAGCACACCGCCGACCTGATCGTGTTCGGCGGCACCGGCGATCTCGCCATGCGCAAGCTGCTGCCCGCCCTGTACCACGCCGACCGCGACGGCCGTCTGTCCCCACAGACGCGCATCATCGCGATGTCGCGCGGCGGCCTGAGCGACGCCGACTTCCGCGGCAAGGTGGACGCCGAGGTACGCGACCAGGTGCCCGTCGACGACCCCTCCGTCTGGCAGCGCTTCCTCGGCAGGCTGCAGCACGTCTCGATCGACGTCGGCGCCGACGACTCCCGCAACTGGTCCGACATCACCGACCTGCTGGCCGGGCACGAGCAGCGCGACCGGATCTTCTACCTGGCCAGCCCGCCGATGACGTTCGGCCCCTTCTGCCGTGAGGCGCACGCCGCCGGTCTGGTCACGCCCAAGAGCCGGGTCGTGCTGGAGAAGCCGCTCGGCCGCGACCTGGTCAGCGCCCAGCGCATCAACGACGAGGTCGGCGAGATCTTCGACGAGCAGCAGATCTTCCGCATCGACCACTACCTGGGCAAGGAGACGGTGCAGAACCTGCTCGTGCTCAGGTTCGCCAACGCCTTCCTGGAGCCGATCTGGAACTCCCTCTGGATCGACCACGTGCAGATCACCGCGGCCGAGACCGTCGGCACGCCCGGCAGGCGCGGGTACTACGACCACGCGGGCGCGCTGCGCGACATGGTGCAGAACCACCTGCTGCAACTGCTCTGCCTGGTCGCCATGGAGCCGCCCGCCCGCAACGACCGCGAGTCGATCCGCGACGAGAAGGTCAAGGTGCTGCAGTCGCTGCGCCCGATCGTCGGCGGCGAGGTCGACCGCTTCACCGTGCGCGGGCAGTACACCGAGGCCGATGCCATGCCCTCCTACCTGGAGGAGCCCGGCTCGACGCCGCCGACCGAGGCCTCGCGCCGGGTGGAGACCTTCACCGCCATCCGGGCCGAGGTGAAGAACTGGCGCTGGGCGGGTGTGCCCTTCTACCTGCGCACCGGCAAGCGCCTGCCGTACCGGCGCTCGGAGATCGTGATCCAGTTCAAGGACGTGCCGCACTCCATCTTCCCCGGCGCGACGCCGAACAAGCTGGTGCTGCGGCTGCAGCCGAGCGAGGGCATCGAGCTGCACATCATGGCCAAGGAGCCGGGCGCGGGCGAGGTCACGCTCAAGCCGGTGCCGCTCAGCCTGAGCTTCGGCAAGACCTTCACCGCCCGGGTGCCCGAGGCGTACGAGCGGCTGCTGACCGATGTCCTGGCCGGCAATCCCACGCTGTTCATGCGCAGGGACGAGGTCGAGGCCGCCTGGCGTTGGATCGATCCGATCCTGTCCACCTGGGAGGCCTCGGCCGCCCTGCCCGAGCCCTACCCCGCCGGAACCACGGGCCCGGCGGGCGCCCACGAACTGCTCGGCCGTAGCGGCCGCACCTGGCACGAGGAGGAATCGGCATGAACCCAGTGATCCAGGAAGTCACCCAGCGCATCGCCGAGCGCAGCCGCGCCAGCCGCGCCGCGTATCTGGCGCGCATCAGGCACGACGGCGAACTGGCCAGGTCCAAGGGCCCGGCCCGCGCCCACCTGGGCTGCGCCAACCTGGCCCACGGCTTCGCCGCCTCCCCCGAAGGCGACAAGCTGGCCCTGCGCGGTACGGCCAAGCCGGGCGTGGCGATCGTGACCAGCTACAACGACATGCTGTCGGCGCACCAGCCGTACGAGACCTACCCGCAGGAGCTCAAGGCCGCCGTGCGTCAGGCCGGTGGCGTCGCGCAGGTCGCGGGCGGCGTGCCCGCCATGTGCGACGGCATCACGCAGGGCAGGGCCGGGATGGAGCTGTCGCTCTACAGCCGCGACGTCATCGCCATGGCCACCGCGATCGCCCTTTCGCACGACATGTTCGACACCTCCCTGCTGCTCGGCGTGTGCGACAAGATCGTGCCGGGCCTGCTGATCGGCGCGCTGCACTTCGGGCACCTGCCCGCCGTGTTCGTCCCGGCCGGGCCGATGACCTCCGGCCTGCCGAACAAGGTCAAGGCCCGCACCCGCCAGCTGTTCGCCGAGGGCAAGGTCGGCAAGGAGGAACTGCTCGACGCCGAGGCGAAGTCCTACCACTCCCCCGGCACCTGCACCTTCTACGGCACCGCCAACTCCAACCAGGTGCTGGTCGAGGTCATGGGCCTGCACCTGCCCGGGTCCACGTTCGTCAACCCGCACACCGAGCTGCGCCACGCCCTGACCGAGGCCGCAGGCCGCCGGGCCGTGGAGATCACCGCGCACGGCGAGGAGTACACGCCGATCGGCGAGGTCGTCGACGAGCGCGCGATCGTCAACGCGTGCGTCGCGCTGCTGGCCACCGGCGGTTCGACCAACCACACCCTGCACCTGGTCGCCATCGCCGCCGCCGCGGGCATCGTGCTGACCTGGGACGACCTGGCCGCACTGTCGAGCGTCGTGCCCTCGCTGACCAAGATGTACCCCAACGGCCAGGCGGACGTGAACCACTTCCGCGACGCCGGAGGCATGCAGGCGCTGATCGGCGACCTGCTGGACAACGGGCTGCTGCACGAGGACGTCCTGACGATCGCCGGGCGCGGCCTCGGCCACTACCGCAGCGCGCCGACGCTCAAGGCCGACGGCGAGCTGGTCTGGGAGGAGGTCGTCTCGGGCAGCTCCGACCTGGACGTGCTGCGCCCGGTCGCCGAGCCGTTCTCCGCCGACGGCGGTATCCACATGGTCGACGGCAATCTCGGCTGCGCGGTCAGCAAGGTCTCGGCGGTCAAGGCCGAGCACCTGGTGATCGAGGCCCCGGCCAAGGTCTTCGACGACCAGCTCGACCTGCTGCGCGCCTTCGAGGCGGGCCAGCTCGACGGGCAGGACTTCGTGGCCGTCATCCGCTACCAGGGTCCCAGTGCGAACGGCATGCCCGAGCTGCACAAGCTCACGCCGCCGCTGGCCGTGCTGCTGGACAGGGGGCAGCGGGTGGCCATCGTCACCGACGGGCGGATGTCCGGCGCTTCGGGCAAGGTGCCCGCGGCCATCCACCTGTCGCCCGAGGCGGCCGACGGCGGTCCGATCGCGCTCGTGCGCGACGGCGACCCGATCCGCCTGGACTCCGGCCGTGGCACGCTCGACCTGCTCGTCCCCGAGGCCGAGCTCGCCACCCGCGTTCCGGACGGCAGGGCGCTGAGCGACGCGCAGTGGGTCGGCACCGGCCGCGAGCTGTTCGCCGCCTTCCGCAGGATGGCGCTGCCCGCCGAGCGCGGCGCGGGCATCTTCGGCGTCAGCGGCGCCGAGTCGGCCACGCACGGCCCCGGCCTCGGCTTCGCCGCGCCCGCGGGCTCCTCCCACACCGAGGTCGCCTCCTCCGGCGCGGCCGGATGAGCGGGCACTCCACCCCCTGGCTGGTCGCCGACATCGGCGGCACCAACGCCCGGTTCGGCCTGGTCACGACGCCGGGCGCGGCCCCCGAGCACGTGCGCGTGCTGACCGGCGCCGAGCACCCGAGCCTGCCCGAAGCCGTCGCCGCCTACCTGGCCGACGTCGCGGGCGAGGGGGTACGGCCGGGCGCCGCCTGCCTGGCCGTCGCCGGGCCGATCGACGGCGACCGCTACCGCCTGACCAACGCCGACTGGCACGGCTCGGTCAAGGACCTCGGTCTCGGCCATGTCGAGCTGCTCAACGACTTCGAGGCGCTGGCCGTCTCGCTGCCGCACCTGGCGGGCGACGACCTCGTCCGGCTCGGCGGCCCCGAACCCGGCCACGGGCTCAAGGCCGTGCTGGGACCCGGCACCGGGCTCGGCGTCGCCGGGCTCGTGCCGACCGAGCACGGCTGGGCGCCGATCCCGGGCGAGGGCGGGCACACGCTGGTCGCCGTGCTTGAGGATCGCGAGTTCGAGATCGTCAGAGTGCTGCGCGGCCAGGGACGCCGCCATGTCGTGGCCGAGGACCTGCTGTCGGGGCCCGGCCTGTCCCGGCTGCACCGGGCGCTGGCCGTCGTCAACGGCGTCACCGCGCCCGAGCTGAGCGCCGCCGACATCGTCGCCAGGCTCGACGACTCGCTGTGCGCCGAGGCCGTCGACGTCTTCTGCGGCCTGCTCGGCAGCTTCGCCGGGAACGTCGCGCTCACGCTGGGCGCCAGAGGCGGCGTCTACCTGGGCGGCGGTGTGCTGCCGCGTATCGTGGACCGCGTGGCGGCCAGCGACTTCCGCGCCAGGTTCGAGGCCACGCCGCTCATCACCGACTACCTGCAAGCCATCGCCACGGCCGTGATCGTGGCGCCGCAACCCGCATTGACCGGTGCCGCCGCGTGGCTGGCACAGCAGTCTGCCAAGGAGCTCGTCTCATGAGTCTGCTCGATCTCGCCCCTGTCGTCCCCGTCGTCGTGATCGACGACGTCGAGACGGCCGTCCCGCTGGCGCGGGCGCTCGTGGCGGGCGGCCTGCCGGTCATCGAGGTCACCCTGCGCACGGCGTGCGCGCTCGACGCCGTCGCCCGCATCGCGGCCGAGGTGCCCGACGCGGTGATCGGCGCGGGCACGATCAGGACGGCCGCCGATGTGGACGCGGCGGTGGCCGCAGGCTCGAAGTTCCTCGTCTCGCCCGGCACCACGCCCGCGCTGCTGGAGGCGCTGCTGGGGTCGGGTGTGCCGTTCCTTCCCGGTGCGGCGACCGCTTCGGAGGTGATGGCGCTGGCCGAGCGCGGGCTGAAGGAGCTGAAGTTCTTCCCGGCCGAGGCCGCCGGGGGCCTGCCGTACCTCAAATCGCTGGCGGGGCCGCTGCCCGACGTGCGATTCTGCCCCACGGGCGGGATCAGGCTCGACAGTGCTCCCGCCTACCTCGCCGCGCCCAATGTGGGATGTGTGGGCGGGACCTGGCTGACACCCGCCGACGCCCTGGCCACCGGTGACTGGGAGCGCGTGCGCAAGCTCGCGGCCGAGGCCGCGGCCCTGCGCTGAGGCCTGGCACGACCGCGAAGAACCGAGCTCGACGACGGGAGGAGCCTCCCTCGCCCGTCGTCGCCATGACGCACCGCAACCCGGTGCGAAGGTCATGGAACGGGCCCGCAGTCGCCTACCCGGCGTCTGCGGGCCTTTCGCGGCGTTCCTGGACTAGAGTTCCGAGTGACTGCGAAGGTGGCACGATCATGACGAAGGGGCGCTCGCGTTGGGGCAGGAGGCGCAGGGCCGTTCGGGACGTGCTTCGCTGAATTCCGAAGACCCGGCCCAGATCGGCTCCTACCGGCTGCTGGGACGGCTCGGCTCCGGCGGCATGGGCACGGTGTATCTCGGCGAGTCCACCGAGGGGGCCAAGGTCGCCGTGAAGGCGATCAGGCGTGACTTCGCCGCCGACCCCGTCTACCGGGCACGCTTCCACGAGGAGGTGTCCAACGCCAGGCGGGTGGCGTCCTTCTGCACGGCCCGCGTGCTGGACCACGGCGACGACAACGGGCTGCTGTACCTGGTCACCGAGTACATCGACGGCGTCTCCCTCGAGGACCATCTCGTCGAGCACGGCGCGCTGCCCGCCTCCGTGCTGCACTCGGCCGCCGTCGGGGTCGCGGCGGCGCTGACCGCCATCCACGCGGCCGGGCTGGTGCACCGCGACCTCAAGCCCGCCAATGTGATGCTGACGCTCGCCGGGCCGAGGGTGATCGACTTCGGTCTCGCCCGTTCGGCCCATCTGAACTCGCGGCACACCAATGCCGGCATGGTGATGGGCACACCGGGCTGGATCGCTCCCGAGCAGGTCTTCGAGGGGCGGACGAGCCCGGCGGCCGACGTGTTCGCCTGGGGGTCGCTGGTGGCCTACGCCGGGCTCGGCGGGCATCCCTTCGGCGAGGGCGACGCCTATGTCATGGCCGCGCGAGCGCGCACCGCGCCGCCCGACCTGCGCGGGCTGCCCGCTCCGCTCGACCGGCTGGTGGCCGCGGCCATCCATCCCGATCCCGACCGGCGTCCTCCGGCCAAGCAGCTGCTGCTCGAACTGGTCGGCGCGGCCGACGAGCCCGGCGCCCAGCTGGCCGCCACCCGGCATCTGACCGCGGTGTGGAACCCGGCCGACGTGCCGCCGCTGGCCGGTCCGGCCCAGGCGCCTCCGTGGCCGCAGCAGCCGCCGCCCGCCCGGCCCTTTCCCGCGCCCGCGCCGCCCCGGCAGGCGGGCGGCCGGACCAGGCAGCCCGCGCCTCCCGTGCCCGGCCCAGGCCCGGCGGCGCCCGGCCGTGCCCAGCCCGCGCCCGCGCAAGGACCGCACGGCGGCCACCAGCAGCCGCCCCCGCCCGCACAGCCCCCACCCGTGCAGTCCCCACCCGTGCCGGGCCCGTCCCCGCGTCCCGCCAGGGGCCCGGTCGTGCCGCCGCCCTCCGGCAGGCCGATGCCGCCGCCGCCCGCCGCCGAGCGCACCGGCGGTGTGCCGATGCCGCCCCGTACCCCGGTCGCGGGCAGCAGGCACCCGCGCGACCCGTACGTCGACACGACCGGCGGCGGGCGCCTGCCCGGCTACCCGGTCGCGCCCCCGCCCAGGCGCGGGCTGTCGGGCTGCCTGCTGGCGCTGGTGATCGGCGTGCTGTTCGTGGTGCTCGTCCTGGCCGCGATCGTGTGGGCGACCAGGCCGCCGGACGTCGGCGACGAGGGCCGCGCCCAGGACGGCAGGCTGAGCTTCACCGTGACCAGCCACAAGTGCGCCAAGCCGAGCTCCCCCGTGCGCACGTGCCGCGTGTCGGTCAAGGTGAGCAATGTCGGCGTCGAGGGCCGCGTGCTCTACCCGGGCCAGCAGAAGATCTTCGAGGCCGACGCCGAAGCGGGACACGGCGCGATCAAGCTGCTCGACAAGGCGGGCAAGGAGATCGACCCGATCAGGCTCGGCCCCGGCGAGTCCTTCACCGGCGTCCTGCTGTTCGAACTGCCCAAGGACCTGAACCCGGACGAGGTCGAACTGCACGACTCGGCCCTCAGCAGAGGCGTGCGCATCCCGCTGGCCTGAGGCGCTACGGGCGGCCCGGCCGTACCACCGCGACCGGGCAGTGCGCGTGATGCAGCACCCCGTGCCCCACCGACCCCAGCACGGCCGAGGCGTAGCCGCCCAGCCCGCGCGGCCCGACCACGACCAGCCGCGCCGACCGCGAGGCCTCGACGAGCGCCGAGACCGGATGGTCGCACACGGCCGAGTCGCGCATCCTGACCTCGGGGTACTTCTCGCGCCACACCTGCGCCCGCTGCCTGGCCGCCGCGGCCTCCTCACCCGTCGCGTAGGGCACCAGCCCGGCGTAGGGGCCGTAGACGGGAGGCCGCCAGACGTAGAGCAGGTGCAGCCGGGCGCGTGCGGCCCTGGCCTGGCGCAGGGCGTGGTCCATGGCCGCGTCGGCGTCGGGGGAGGCGTCGTAGCCCACCACGATCTCGCCGTGCTCGGCCTGCCAGGCGCCTCGCACGACGACCACCGTGCCGCTCGCGTGGCCGGTCACCCCGAGGCCGACCGAGCCGAGCACCAGGCCGGTGAACCCGCCGAGGCCCCTGCTGCCTACCACCAGGCTGTCGGCTCCCGCCGCGGCGCCCAGCAGCGTCTCGACCACGTTGCCCCTGGCGGTCGTCGTGGTGACCCGCACACCCGGCGCGCTCTCCCGCACGTGCGCGGCCACGGCCGCCACCAGGCACCGGCAGCACCCGTCGCCGTCGGCGGCGTGCTCGGCCCGCTCGCACACGTGCACGATGCGCAGCGCCAGTCCCCGGCGTAAGGCGTCGGCGGCCGCCCACCGCGCGGCCTCGTTCGACGGCTCGGAGCCGTCGACTCCGACGACGATCGGTGCGGTCATCACGGGCTCCTTCACGGCGGGCCTGACCTTACCTCTATCTCATCGCGAAAGCGGGGCGATGGCATCGGTCTGAGGTTCCCATCCGCATGGGAGCACGCTCCTCCTCCCCGAGGAGGAGCGCCGGGCGGCTATCTCTTGACCAGCGGGCCCGAGCCGGTGGAGCCGCGTACGACGAGTTCGGGCTGGAAGATGAGCTCCACGTGCTTGGCCGGGGCTCCGTTGACCTCTTCGAGCAGCGTCTGCACGGCGGCGCCCGCCATCGCGCCGATCGGCTTGCGCACGGTGGTGAGCGGCGGGTCGGTGAAGGCGATGAGCGGGGAGTCGTCGAAGCCCACGACCGACACCTCGCCGGGCACCGAAAGGCCGCGCTCACGGCAGGCCCTGATCGCGCCGAGCGCCATGAGGTCGCTGGCGCACACGATGCCGGTGCAGCCACGCGCCAGCAGCTGGGCGGCGGCGGCCTGCCCGCCCTCCACGGAGAACAGCGAGTGGGCGACCATGCCCTCGGTGTCGAGCGGCCCCATCGCCTGGTGGTAGCCCTCGATCTTGCGGATGACCGGCACGAACCTGCCCGGCCCCGTCGCCAGCCCGATGCGCTCGTGCCCGAGCTCGACCAGGTGCTGCACGGCCAGCCGTGAGGCCAGGCGGTCGTCGGAGGAGATGAACGGCGCGGCGATCTGCTCGTTGTAGCCGTCGACCAGCACGATCGGCAGGCCGCGCGCGGTCAGCTTCGTGTAGCGGTCCATCCTGGCCGTGGTGTCGGCATGCAGGCCCGAGACGAACACGATGCCGCTGACGCCCCTGTCGACGAGAAGCTCGGTGAACTCGTCTTCGGGCGCGCCGCCCGGCAGCTGCGTGCACAGGACGGGTGTGTAGCCCTGCCTGCTCAGCGCCTTCTCCACGGCCTGGGCGAACGCGGGGAAGATCGGGTTGTCCAGCTCGGGCGTGACCAGGCCGACCAGGCCGTTGCTGCGCCTGCGCAGGCGTTGCGGGCGTTCGTAGCCCATGAGGTCGAGCGCGGCCAGCACGGACTGGCGGGTGGCGGCCGAGACGCCCGGTTTGCCGTTGAGCACGCGGCTGACCGTGGCCTCGCTCACCCCTGCCTGTGCCGCGATGTCGGCGAGCCGGGCATGACCGTTCATGGGGTGTACTTTACGCGCCCTTGGCATGCCACCAGGCGGTGCTGTCGGGGGCGAGGGTGATCACGCCGTCCGCCTCGTGCACGCCGTCCGGGTCGCTGGCCAGCAGCAGCTCGCCCGGTGCGGGCAGAGCGACCGGCTCGGCGGTGGTGTTGGTCGTGCACACGAAGCCGTCGCGGCCGAAGACCAGGGTGCCGCCGGGCGAGTCGTGCCAGGTCAGGTCGCCGGTCAGGTCGCGGCGCAGGCGCAGGGCGGCCCGGTAGAGGCTCAGCATCGAGTCCGGGTCGGTCAGCTCGGCCTCGACGCTCAGCCCCGCCCAGTCGCGTGGCATCGGCAGCCAGGTGTCGTCGCCGGTGCTGAAGCCGTAGGAGGGCGCCTGGCGGGTCCACGGGATCGGCACGCGGCAGCCGTCGCGGCCGCTGTCCGGGTCGCGCAGCCGCTGCGGGTCGCGCTGCACCTCGGGCGGCAGGTCGAGCACCTCGGGCAGGCCGAGCTCCTCGCCCTGGTAGACGTAGGCCGAGCCCGGCAGTGCGAACGTCAGCAGCGCGGCGGCGCGGGCGCGGGCGGCGGAGCCGTACCTGGTGAGGTGGCGTTTGACGTCGTGGTTGGACAGGACCCAGGTGGAGGGCGCGCCCACCGATCCGGCCGTGGCCAGCGAGTCGGTGATCACCGTACGCAGGGCCGTGGCGTCCCAGGGCGTGCCGAGGTAGTGGAAGTTGAACGCCTGGTGCAGCTCGTCCGGCCTGACGTATCTGGCCAGACGGGCCGGGGTCGGCGCCCAGGCCTCGGCCACGCCGATGCGCATGCCCGGGTAGGAGTCGAGCACGGCACGCCAGCCCCGGTGGATGTCGTGCACGCCGTCGAGGTCGAAGTACGGGACGACGTCGCTGCCGATCATGCGGATCTGGTCGGCGTGCCCGATGTCGGGCAGGCCCTCCGGCTTGACCATGCCGTGCGCCACGTCGATGCGGAAGCCGTCGACGCCGAGGTCGAGCCAGAAGCGCAGGACGGCGTCGAACTCGGCGCGTACCTCGGGGTGTTCCCAGTTCAGGTCGGGCTGCTCGGGCGCGAACAGATGCAGGTACCACTGCCCGTCGGGCATCCTGGTCCAGGCCGGGCCGCCGAAGATGGACTCCCAGTCGTTGGGCGGCGCCTCGCCCTTGCCCTCGCGGAAGATGTAGCGGTCGCGCAGCCCGTTCTTGAACCATTCGTGCTGGTCGGAGGTGTGGTTGGGCACGATGTCGACGATCAGCCTGATGCCGTGCTCGTGCGCGGCCTCGATGAGCTCCTTGGCGTCGCGCAGGGTGCCGAACAGCGGGTCGACGTCGCGGTAGTCGGCCACGTCGTAGCCGAAGTCGGCCATCGGCGAGGTGAAGAACGGCGTCAGCCAGATCGCGTCCACCCCGAGCTCCCGCAGGTACGGCAGGCGGCTGCGCACGCCGGGCAGGTCGCCGACGCCGTCGCCGTCGGAGTCGGCGAAGCTGCGGACGTACACCTGGTAGATCACCGCGTCACGCCACCACTCGGCTGCCGTCGCCGCGTTCTCCTGCGTCACTGCTTGCTCCCCCGATGTCACGACAAATCGGCCAAAAGCCGCTAATAAGCCCAGGTCGGGCGCGTGGAGCCTACCAGCGGTCGCCGCCGGGGTGAAAGTTGTTGCCGCAAGATTGCGCAAGTTGTTACGCGCTCCCGATCGACAGGCAACGGCTGACCGAAAGTCATGCCAGAAAACACGACAGATCTAGATTTTCCCTGTCAAGTCTGGACAGCTTCGGCTAAGCCGCGATGTACTACCTCATCAATCAGCCCCCGTCCCAGGTGCCATCTACAGCCCGCCTAGCAGGCAGGATTCACCCCGAGGCCGGGGAAACTGAAAAGAACCTTTCCAGCATGTTGGGCGGAGCAGACCATGAGCACGGTCGTCCTGGACAGAGTGACCAAGGTGTACCCGGGAAACCACCTCGCGGTCGACCGGTTGAACCTACGCGCCGATGACGGCGAGTTCCTCGTCCTGCTCGGCCCCTCGGGCTGCGGCAAGTCCACCCTCCTGCGCATGATCGCCGGGCTGGAGGAGGTCACCGACGGCGATCTCTGGCTCGACGGCCAGCTCGCCAACGACCTGCCGCCCCGCGACCGCGACGTCGCCATGGTCTTCCAGAACGGCGCCCTCTACCCGCATCGCACGGTCAGGGGCAACATCGGCTTCCCCCTGGAGATCGCCAAGGCCGATCCGAACCTGGTCCGCGACCGCGTCACCGAGCTGTCCAAGGCCCTGCACATCAGCGAGACCCTCGACCGCAAGCCGGGCACCCTGTCGGGCGGTCAGCGTCAGCGGGTGGCCATGGGCCGTGCCATAGTGCGTCAGCCCAAGCTGTTCCTGATGGACGAGCCGCTGTCCAACCTCGACGCGGGCATGCGCACCGAACTCCGCATGGAGATCTCGGCGCTGGTCCGCTCGCTCGGCGTCACCACCATCTACGTGACGCACGACCAGGTCGAGGCGCTGACACTGGCCGACAGGATCGCCATCATGAACCGGGGCGTCCTGCAGGACGTCGGCACGCCCGGCCAGATCTACAACGACCCGGCGACCGCGTTCGTGGCCGCGTTCCTCAACTCCCAGCAGCTCAACCTGCTGGCCGCCACCGTGCGAACACCCCAGAACCAGTACATCCTGCTGGACTTCGGGCCGCACCAGGTGACGATCCCGTGGAGCGACCCGCGCGCCTACGTCGTCTCGCAGCACACCGGCGGGCAGATCATCGTCGGCATCAGGCCCGACGGGCTCAGCCCCGTGCCCGAGAGCTACGAGGGGCCGTTCTTCTACGGCCGGGTCAGGGCGCTGGAGTACCACGGCCACGAGTGGCTCGCCTATGTCGAGGCCGGCATCCCCGCCGTCGCCGTGCCCGAGCCGCCGGACCCCCGCCTGAACGCCAACGGCCACGAGAGCACCTCACGCGGCCTGAAAGGCATGGTCAGACGCCTGTTCAGCGGCGGCGAGCAGGAGCACCACGCCCCCGAGCCCGAGGTCAACGGCCGCGACAGCGGCATCCACCGCAGATCCGACCTGATCGTCAGGCTCGGCTCCCGCCCGGTGTGGCGAGCGGGCGACTCGGTCAAGGTGGGCGTCGACGTCTCACGGATCATGATGTTCACCATGGACGGAGCCAGGGTCGACCCGCCCAGACGCTGACCTCTGCCGATCGGCAGAGGCCTCGGGGGTCTTCGCAAGTTTGGAACGTGCCATAATGGGCAACCGAGGCGGCTAAGGCGTCCCGGCGGTCAACGCCCCCACCACCTCGACCAGCCGCACGGCCCGGTCCAGCTCGGCCCGGTGGAAGCCGGGCCCCTCGGTCCTGGCCACGACCAGGTGCACCCCGCCCCCCGGCAACGGCACCACCATGACCCCCTCCCGTACGGCGGGCCGCACCGGCGCCGGGTCGCGGGGCAGCGCCTCGGGGTCGCGAGGGGCGCGCACACTGCGTTCGAGCACGCCCTCCGGACTTCTGGCCAGCGCCCACTCCGCACCGAACAGGGCGGGCACGGCGTCCACCACGGTGGCCAGCGCCCGGCCCGGCTCGGCGGCCACCTGGAGCAGCAGGTCGTAGTCCGGGGCGGAGCCCGGCACCTCCCTGGTCGGCCAGACGCCCTCCACCTTGAGTCCGGGCACGGCCGACAGCCGCTCGCGTACCTCGTCGGGGGTGGCGGCGCCGGGCCAGGACACGGTGAAGTCGTCGGTCGCCCTGCCTCCCTCCCGCTGCAGCACCGTCACCTGCAGGATGTCCGCCCCGAGCGCGCCCAGCGCCCGTGCCACCCGGCCCAGACCGCCCGGCCGGTCAGGGAGCGAGACTCGCAGTCGCAACACCATCACCCATCACCTCTTCCCGCTCCTCACAGTGCCTCAGGGAGATTTCGAGGATGTTCCCGGCATATGTCCAGCATGGGCGGGCGGGTGTCGGGGCTTGGCCATGGCGGGTGATAATCATGACAATCAGGTATCAATGGCACATCTAGCGGGAAACACCCCAGCGTTACTTGTTCCATTCACGACGTGACGGGGGCCGATCATGGGTCTGCTCGACTGGTTGAAGAAGGACGAGGCCGAGGAGAAGGAGGAGGCGGCGGCCAAGGCCAGGGAAACGGCCGAGGAGAAGGCGAAGGCCGCCGCGAAGGCCAAGGCCGAATCCGATACGAAGAGCGCGGAAGCCGCCAAGGCCCAGGCCGAAGCCACCACCAAGGCCAACGAGGCCGCCGCCGCCCTGGCCGCCAAGAACGCCACCACCACCCCGACCGTCCCCGCCCAGGCCGCCCCCGCCCAGGCCACACCTCCCGCGCCCCCAGCATCACCCACGTCATCCGCGTCACCTGCACCCCCCGCATCACCTGCATCACCTGCATCACCTGCATCACCAGTGAGCCAGACATCTGCGACATCTCAGGCGTCACAAGCGCCTCAGACACCCCAGCAGCCGCCCAAGCCCGCCCCGCCCAAGCCCGCTCCCCCGAAGCCGGGCCCGCCGCCCCAGAAGCCCGCCTCACCGGCCCAGACGGGCGGCGCACCGCCGTTCCCCGGCCGCATCCTCAAGCAGGGCGTCTCCGGCGAGGATGTCCGCACCTGGCAGACCAAGATGTCCAAGCGCGGCTGGCGCCTGGACGCCGACGGCATCTACGGCCCGCGCAGCACCCACGTGTGCCGCGCCTTCCAGGAGGAGAAGGGCCTGTCCCCCGACGGCATGGTCGGCCCCAAGACCTGGAAGGCCACCTGGGAAGCCAAGATCACCTGACAGCCGGGCCGGAGAGGAAGGCGTACCCCTGCCGTCGCACAGCCGCGACGGCGGGGGATGCGCCGAGAGCCAGGCGATGCACTGCCCCACAACCTGCGCGAAACAGGACCCTGCCCCGCAACCTGCGGGACAGCTGTGAGCGTCGGGCTCGGAGAAGCGCAAACCACACGCGCACGACCGTCGGGCTCGGAGAAGGGCAAACCACACGCGCACGACTCCGCAGGCGACGACCTGCGAGCACAGCGGGCTCGCCTTCAAGCCTCGCCGGGCGCCGAAGGCCGCGCGCTCCGAACAGGCACCCTCAAGAACCCGCGTGGCCTCCAGGCAGAGCGAGCCCCCTCCCTCCGCCTGGCGCTCGTCCTCCACTCCTACTGCTGATACGCCCCCGCGTCCGGCGAAGCCGCCACCGACTTGCCCGACTGGTCCTTGGCCAGGCCGGCGCCGCCGTACCAGATGGGGCCGAGTGACACCCCGCGCCCCAGCGCGGGTGAGCCGGGGCGCAGGCGCAGGTTGGTGCGGGAGACGAACTTGGGGTCGGCGACGACGGACTTGGGGCCGAGTTTGAACTTCAGCGAGCGGCCGTGGTAGACGCCGCCCGCCTCGTCGGCTCCGGCGCCGTCCTCGTAGCCCATCTGGCCGCCTACCTTGATCACGTTGTTGCGCAGTTTGAGGATCGCGGGTGAGCAGCCGTCGTGGCAGGACCAGCCGATGGTCTTGGCCGACGGCAGGTACACCGAGTTGTGCACCGCGACCGTCCCCTTGACCGGCCCGACGATGTGCCCGGCCCCACGCGTGACCAGGAACGAGCCGCGCGGCAGGGACGAGGTGACGACATTGTGCGAGAAGAGGTTGCCCGTGGCCGTGCTGCCCTTGGCGGCGCCGAGTTCGGCGAACGTCTCGTTGTTGTGCGAGACGTTGTGCGTGACGCGGTTGCGGTCGCCGTTGAACACCTCGACGGCCGCGCCGTCGGTGACGTAGTCGTGGCTGCGCGCGTAGCTGCCGGAGATGGTGTTGCGCGTGACGAGGTTGTCGTCGCCGTTGAGCAGCACGCCGAACGCGCCGGAGTCGTCGTCGCCGCCCGAGGTGTTGACGCTCATCCGGTTGTTGCCGGACATGACGCTGTGGCGGATCGTGTTGCGCGCGCCGGTCGGTGTGATCCAGACGCCGGTGACATTGCCCGATGCGTGTACGTCGCTCAGCTCGTTGGAGTCGCCCGACACCTCGAACCCGGCCCACATGCATCCGGCCGCGGCCACTCCGGCGACCCGGACGTGCGAGCCGGAGACGACGACGCAGTTGGCGTCCTTGCCGCCGATGCGGGGCCTGGCCCCCTGGCCGTAGGCCTCGACGACGATCGGCTTGGCCGCCGTGCCGCTGGCCGAGACGATGAGCGAGCCGCTCCAGCGGGAGCCGCGCTTGAGCCTGAGGGTGTCGCCGGGCTTGAGGTCGGCGACGTTGGCCGCCTCCAGCGAGCGCCAGGCCGCCTTCGCGCCGGTGCCGCTCGCGCCGTCGTCGCCGCCTTTGGAGTCGACGTAATAGATCGTTCCAGCGCCCGTCCCCGAATCGGCCGTGACAGCGGGACCGAGAACGAGCACAGCGGACAGCAGCAACCTCATGGGACACCACATCTACAAGGGGGGTGGAAGGGGCGAAAGGTCACCGTAGCGTGATCACGCTTCCCAGGCGAGAGCCCAAAGCGCATGCTCAGCCACCCTTCAGGATCTAGAGTACGAAGTCGGCGTACGCCTGTTCGTCAAACGCGGCCAGGCCTATGAAGGGGAGAAAGATATCCCTACTCGGTGCAGAGATTCCTACCTCTGGGGGATAGATCTCTACCCGACTCCTCCTACATAGGGGAACCGTCACCGATCCACACTCTCCGGACCTTCGGGACTTCTCACACTCGCGTTACACAGAATGACGTTCGACTTACCAACCCCCAAACCCTGCCAACCTGGAGCAGGCCCCCGGCGTCGTATCGGATGCGACGACGTCCCCCACCTGGAGCCTCATGCGACCTTCGCCGCCCTGTCCAGCCTCGGACTCCCTGCACACCCGGCAGGCCTACGTTCTGGGCACCACCTATCCCGCCTGGCGCATCCTCAGGGCAGGCGGCATGTGGTGGGCGATCAAGAACAGCGAACCCACACCCGCCCAGAAGGCCGCGGGCGTGCATGCGATGATCGGCCGTCCGGACGCGGCCGGGCTCACGCGGGCCCTTGAGCAGATGGCCGAGATCCTGCACACCACCCGCCGCTGGTAGGCGATCGGGCGTTTCGGCCTGTCCGGATCTGCCACTCTCCCGCCTCGGCCGCCCGGAAGGCGCCGAGGCGGTGATCTGCCCAGACGCCGGGCCGCCGGGCGGGGTCTTACGGCATCGGCTCTTTCAAGCTCTTGCTGCAATCTTGCAACCCGCGCCGAACTACGGAGGGTGAGCACGCCGTACGGTCATAGGGTCGGTCGACGGTGATTCTCACCTGGTGATACGAACAATCGTCGAGATAATGACCTAGTTTTTCCGGTTTCACGGCATTCCACCTAGGTCACGGTCTGTAGCGTCAGGGCGTGTCGCGCATTCGGGTGAGATCCCTCCGCGGACGGGTCACGCTCATCGCGACGGCCGTGGCCGCATTCGTGCTGCTCCCTGCCGGGGTCGGCGGCGTAGCCGTGACCAGGTCCGTGGTGGAGAACACCATATGGAAGGACACCCGCGACGCCGCGGCCGTGACGTCGGCCAAGATACGCGACGGCAGCCAGAAGAACGGCGTCATCGAGGTCACCGACCCCTCGGTCGACCTCATCCAGGTCGTCACCCCCATGCACGGCGTCATCGCGGCCAGCCCGGCCGCCCAGGGCCGGGGGCCGCTGTCGGACGTCTGGCCGGGCCCCGACGACCGGATCACCAGCAGTACCACCTGCTCGCAGCAGGAATGCCTGCACCTGACCGCGATCAGGGTGACGACCGAGGCGTTCTCCCCCGTCGTCTACGCCGCGCGCCCCACGCCCACCGTGCTGGCCACCCGCCTGCTGGAACTCGCCTGCGCAACGCTGGTCGTGCTGCTCATCGCACTCGTCGGCTGGGCGACCTGGCTGGTGACCGGCAAGGCGCTGCGCCCGGTCGGCGCCATGCGGGCCGAGCTCGACGACATCAACTCCACCGACCTCGGCCGCAGGGTCACCGAACCGCCGGGCGAGGACGAGGTCGCCCAGCTCGCCCGCTCGGTCAACGCCACGCTCGCCCGCCTCGAACGCTCGGCCGACCAGCAGCGGCAGTTCGCCTCCGACGCCTCGCACGAGCTGCGCACCCCCATCGCGGGGCTGCGCGCCCAGCTGGAGAGCGCCCAGCTCTACCCGGAGGACACCGACGTCGACGCGCTCGTCACCAGCTCCCTGCGCGACACCGAACGCCTGGAGGCCATCGTGAGCGACCTGCTGCTGCTGGCCAGGATCGGCTCGCGCGTCGACATGGCCAAGGAGCGGCTCGACCTCGACGTCCTGGTACGCCAGGAGCTCGACGCCAGGAAGGGCAGGGACAAGGTCCCGGTCGTGACCGACATCGCCGAGGGCGTCGCGGTCATCGGCGTGCGCGTGCAGCTTCACCGGCTGCTCACCAACCTGCTCGACAACGCCCAGCGCCACGCCGAGAGCGAGGTACGCGTCACCGTGCGCAGGGAGGGCGGGCTCGCCGTGCTCGTCGTGGCCAACGACGGGGCGCCGATCGCGATGGCGGACCGCGAGCGCATCTTCGAGCGTTTCACCCGGCTCGACGCGGCACGCAGCAGGGACGCGGGCGGCACCGGTCTCGGCCTGGCCATCGCCAGGGGCGTCGCGGTCGCGCACAACGGCGTGATCAATGTGACCGACGGACCCGGCGGCGAGGTCAGGTTCGTGCTCAAGATCCCGGCCGCGTGAGCCGCCGGGCACGGGCGCGAGCCGTACCGGGCACGGAAAGTTAACAGGAGCGACTTGGGGAGTTCAGCAAGGGTCTCCCGGATGGGTCGATCGGCCTGGCTAGGTTCGCTGGCACCTTGATGTAGTCCTGAGGAGTCACGTTGCGAGTCCTGGCCGTAGTCCCTGCCCGTGGAGGTTCGGCGGGCGTACCCCTGAAGAACCTGGCGCAGGTCGGCGGCGTTCCGCTGGTCGTGCGCGCGGTGCGCGCCGGTCTGCGCGCCGAGCTGGTGGACCAGGTGGTCGTCAGCACCGACCACGCGGGGATCGCCGAGGCGGCCCGCGAGGCCGGAGCGCTGGTCGTCGAGCGACCGGCCGAGCTGAGCGGCGCCACCGCCTCCAGCGAGTCGGCCGTGCTGCACGCCCTCGACCTGCTCGGCCCCGAGGCCGCCCCCGAGGTCGTCGTGCTGATCCAGTGCACGAGCGCGTTCATCGACCCCGCCGACGTCTCGGCCGCGGTCGCCAAGGTGCTCGACGGCGAGGCCGACGTGGTCTTCTCCGCGGTGCCCACGCACGAGTTCCTGTGGACGCCCGCGGGCGCGGGCGTCAACCACGACCCCGCTGTACGGCAGATGCGCCAGGAGCGCGAGCCGCAGTACCGCGAGACCGGCGCCTTCTACGCCATCCGCACCTCCGGCCTGCGCGAGCACGGCCACCGCTTCTTCGGCGAGGTCGCCGTCCAGCCGGTGCCCGCGGGCCACGCGCTGGAGATCGACGCCCCCGAGGACCTGGAGATCGTCCGCGCGCTCGCGCCGTTCGTCGACCAGCCCGAGCCGATCGACGTCGACGCCGTCATCACCGACTTCGACGGCGTGCACACCGACGACCGCGCCTATGTCGACCAGGACGGGCGCGAGATGGTCGCGGTCAGCCGGTCCGACGGCATGGGCATCTCGCTGCTGCGCCGCTCCGGCGTCAAGCTGCTGGTGATGTCGACCGAGCGCAACCCGGTCGTCTCGGCCCGGGCGCGCAAGCTCGGCGTGCCGGTGCTGCAGGGCCTGGCCGACAAGGCCACCGTGCTGCGCGACTGGCTGCAGATCGAGGGCCTGGACCCGGCCCGCGTCGCCTACGTGGGCAACGACGTCAACGACCTGGGGCCGATGGGCCTGGTCGGCTGGCCGATCGCGGTGCCCGACGCGCACCCGAGGGTCAGGGCCGCCGCCAGGGTCGTGCTGAGCCGGGCGGGCGGCGCCGGAGCCGTGCGCGAGCTGTGTGACCGGGTGGTGGCCGCCAGGCCCGAGCCGCTTCCGGCGCCCACGCTGGACACCGCGCCGACGCTGCGGTTCGGGGCGCCGCCGGTGACGATCGGCGAGCACCTGGTCGGCGAGGGCGAGCCGGTCTACGTGATCGCCGAGATCGGCATCAACCACAACGGCGACCTCGACATCGCCCGCAGGCTCATCGACGTGGCCGCCGAGGCGGGCTGCCAGGCGGTGAAGTTCCAGAAGCGCACGCCGGAGATCTGCGTGCCGCTCGAACAGCGCTCGCAGATCCGGCAGACGCCGTGGGGCGAGATGACCTACCTGGAGTACAAGGAGCGCACCGAGTTCGGCCGCGACGAGTACACCCAGATCGCCAAGTACTGCGACGAGCGCGACCTGGCCTGGTTCGCCTCGCCGTGGGACGTGCCGTCGGTCGAGTTCCTCGAGGACATGAACGTCGTGACGCACAAGGTGGCCTCCGCCAGCGTCGCCGACCACGAACTGCTGCGCGCGCTCGCCGCCACCGGCAAGCCGATCATCCTGTCGACCGGCATGTCGACGCTGCAGGAGATCGACAGGGCGGTCGAGATCATCGGCACCTCCAAGCTGGTGCTCATGCACGCCACCTCGACCTACCCGCTGCCTCCCGAGGAGGCCAACCTGCGCACGATCACCACCCTCAAGGAGAGGTACGGCGTGCCGGTCGGCTACTCGGGCCACGAGCGCGGCCTGCAGATCTCGCTGGCCGCCGTCACGCTGGGCGCGGTGACCGTCGAGCGGCACATCACGCTCGACCGTACGATGTGGGGCTCCGACCACGCGGCCTCGCTCGAACCCTCCGGGCTTGAGCACCTCGTCCGTGACATCCGCATCATCGAGCAGGCCCTGGGCGACGGCGTCAAGCGCGTCTTCCCCGGTGAGGAGGCCCCCAAGGCCCGGCTACGGCGCATCACGGTCTAGGCGCCGGTGATCACTCTCTCCGTCGTCGTGCCGGTCAGGGACGGCGAGCGCTTCATCGCCGACGCGCTCGCCGCCCTGGTCCGCAACGCCCGGCCAGGCTTCGAGTTCATCGTCGTCGACGACGGCTCCGTCGACTCCACCGGGCAGATCGTCGAGGACTTCCGCGACGACCTGCCCGCCCTGACCGTGCTGCGCAACGCCAAGCCCGTCGGCCTCGCCGATGCCCGCAACCTGGGGCTCTCGCTGGCCTCCGGGCGCTATGTCACGTTCATGGACGGCGACGACTGGCTGGCGCCCGGCTATCTCGCCCGGCTGGTCGAGGCCATCGACGGGCTCGGCTGCGACTTCGTCCGCGTGGACCACGTCCAGGTCGAAGGCCGCAAGCGGGTGCTGCACCGGGCGCCGTGCACCGAGCGCGACCGGGTGCTCAAACCGCGCGACGGCATCCTGCCCGCCGAGGTCAAGACCATGGTCGACTACCCCTACGCCTGGGCCGGGATCTACCGGCGCTCGCTCGGCGACCTGCTGACCTTCCCCGGGCATCTGCACACCGCCGAGGACCGGCCGTGGATCTGGCGGCTGCACCGGCAGGCCGCCTCGTTCGCGGTGGTGTCGCTGGCCGGGCTGTTCTACCGGCGTCTGGTGTCCGGTTCGCTGACCCAGGTCGGCGACGAGCGGCAGCTGCACTTCTTCGACGCCTTCGAGCTGGTGCTGAAGGACCTGGAGCCGCAGTACATGGGCAAGGCCGTACGCAACTTCTGCGCGCTGCTGGCCCATCACCTGGAGCTGGGCGACAGGTTCACCGCCGAGTTGCGTGCCCGGTTCGAGCGGCGGGGGCGGGAGCTGGTCAGGTCGCTGCCGGGCGATCTGGTCGCCGACGCGGTCTCGCGCATGTCGCTCGAACGCGAGCAGGCGCTGCGCGCCCTCGTGCCGGAACTGGCCGCCTCACCGAGTCGCCGACGAGCCCAGGAGGACTTCTGATGCAGGTGTTCTACGCCTCCACCCTGTTCGGGGCGATGTCGCTGGCCGCCGGGATCGACGCGGGCGTGTTCGGGCCCAGGCCGTCGCGGCGCGTGCTGCTGGTGTCGAACAATGCGGCGATCCCCGAGGTGGCGCTCCCGCTCGACCGGACGCCCGGCTTCGCCGCCCTGCGCTCGCGCTTCGACGACCTGGTGTCGTGGAACGACCTCATCGCGCCCCTGCACCCCTCCGACTGGAAGGCCAGGGTCATCGAGGTGCCGCTGATGGAGCGGCTGCTGCGCGCCCACCTGGGCCTGGACTCGGTCGACGAGCTGATCCTGGAGTCGATCGCGGTGCCTCCGGCCAGGACGATCGCCGGACTCGTGCGCGACTGCCCGATCACCGTCTACTCCGACGGCCTGATGAGCTACGGCCCCACCCGCGACCCGCTGCCCGCCGAGATCTTCCGCCGGATCACCCGCCTGCTCCACCTCGACCTGGTGCCCGGCCTGCGCCCCCTGCTGCTGAGCGAGTACGGCGTGCCGGGCGAGATCCTGCCGGGCGAGGCCTTCCTCGACGTGGTCGGCCAGGTGGCCGAGACCGCGCCCGAGCAGCCGCAGGGCGAGGCGATGATCCTCGGGCAGTACCTCTCCTCGCTGGACATCCTCACCCTGGAGGAGGAGGCCGCCCTGCACGCCTCGATGCTGAGCGGGCTGGTGGCGGCCGGCTTCTCCAGCGTCGTGTTCAAGCCGCACCCGGCGGCGGGCAGGCGGCACGCCCAGCTCATGCGCCAGGCGGCCGAGGAGCTCGGCGTGCGGCTCGGCGTCGTGGGCGAGAGCGTGCCCGCCGAGGTGTGTTTCGCCGCACTGCGGCCGGGCCTGGTCGTGGGCTGCTTCTCCACCGGGCTGATCACCGCCGGGCGCTACTTCGGGCTGCCCGTCGCCAGTCTGGGCGCGCCGGCGGTGCTGGAGCGGCTGACGCCGTACGAGAACAGCAACCGGGTGCCGGTCACGATCGTGGACGCCACCGTGCCCACCCTGTCGGCCGACGGCGTGATCACACCCGCCCCGCAGGTACGGCTGGGCGAGCTGGTCGACGCCGTCGGGTACTGCATGCAGAGCGAGGCCTATCCCGAGCTGCGGGCCACGGCCGAGTCGTATGTCGGCGAGCACGGCCCCGGGCGCCACTTCAAGCGCCAGCGGCTCGGCGCGCTGGACCTGCTGCCGCCGTCGGAGCAGCCCAGCACGCTCTCGCGCCTGCGCAGGCGCATCGCCCGCGCCCTGCCCTGACGGGCGGCTAGCCCAGCGCCTTGAGGTACTTTCCCACCCGGCGCTTGGCCCGGTAGCCCACGCGCAGCATCCTGGGCGGCACCTCCACCCTGAGCCTGGCCCTGCGCCTGGCCGCGGCGTGCTCGGGGCCGTCCAGCAGGGATCTGGCGCCGTGCCTGGGGCCGATCAGCAGGGCGGTCAGCAGCGAGACCCAGTCGTCGCGGCCGGCCTCGTGGAAGTAGTTCTCGGCGCACCAGCGCGGGTCAGGCGTGCGGAAGGCGCCTTCGGACAGTGCGGTCATCGAGCCGAGCACGCCGCTGCCCTCGAACACCAGGTTGATCATCTCGGCGCTGACGCCGAAGTCGTCGAGCACCAGCAGCGGCACCCGCTGCGCGATCGCCTCCAGCGCGGCGGTCGAGCTGACGGTGACGAACCCGGCCGCCTGCGACAGGTGCACGTGCATCGGCCCGGCGGCGAAACGCACCCGGCCCGGCTCGCCGAGCTCGCGCCACAGCTTCTGGTAGTGGTGGCGTTCGTTGTGCGTCTGGCGTTCGTCCTCAAGGGCCCTGAGCTTGACCACGACGTCGAGGTCGGGCCTGGCCTCGGCGAGCGCGGCGAGCGCCAGCAGGATCTGCTCGCGCTCCTCGCGCCGCCTTGGCACCTTGGCCTGGGTGGCGAACACCACGCGCTCGCGGGTGGGCGCCTGCGGCGAATCGGGGCGGAGGAACGGAAGCCGCGCCAGGCCGACCGCTCCCCCGCCGCCGAGCTCCTGGCCGATCCCGGCGAACTCCGAGACCTCCCTGCCGCTGTGCACGACGAACAGGTCGCACCCACTGCGATACAGCCACGCCTTCTCGGTCGCGGGCACCGAGATGCCGGGCAGTCCCGAGACGAACACCGGGCGCGGCCGCAGGTCGGCGAGCACCTCGGCCACCAGCACGTCCACGACCGGTCCCGTGCACGCCACGATGATCACATCAGGCCGCAACCGCTCGGCCGTACGGCGCAGCGCCCTGGCCGACAGGACGGGCACCAGGCCGGCGCGGGCGCCGCTGACGGCGGCGGCGATCTGCTCGGGCGAGGGCGCGATGGGGGTGCGCACGACCGCGAGCTCCGTCACCGCCGTCGCGGGCAGATCGGCGAGCAGGCTGGCCGCCCACTTCAGGTAGGAGTCGGAATCGGCCACTGCCAGGACCTTCAACTGGTCACTCCCGAGAACATCTGCAGGTGGGATCGGAGGGAGGGGGCCGCCCGGCTGGTCCACCAGTCGTCGGGCACGGCCACCGGTTCGACCGTGACGCCGCGCGGGCCGAGGAGCACGCGCAACGAGCTGATCGCGGTCGAAGGCAGGCTGAGCACACGCTGGCCGGCGTCGAGGCCGCGCAGCGTCAGCTCGGCGGGCACGCCCGCTTCGTGCATCGTCACGCCGGGCCGCTCGCGGATCAGCGCGAGGTCGACGGGGTCCTCGCGGCGGTGCGGGAAGTAGGCGAGCGGCTCGTCGTCGGCCAGGGCGCTCAGCCAGGTCAGATAGCGCTCGCGGTGCACGAGGCCGTTCCTGACCAGCGAGGTGCCCAGCACGACCGTGCGCTCGGCCGGTCCCGGTGTGCGCATCGGCTGGGCGCGCAGCCAGCCGAAGTCGTGGCCCGCCAGATCGACGCCCATCTCGCGTACGGCGGCGGCCAGCTTCTCCGGCACGGGCAGTGCGGTGAACACCGTCAGCCTGCCCCGGCGCGCGGCCAGCCGCAGCCGCAGGCCCGCGGCGGCGCCCAGCGCCCTGCGCAGCCTGCCGGGTGTGGCCCGCGCCCTGGTCAGCGGGGTGAGGCCGCCCTCGACCAGCAGTTCGAGCAGCCTGACCGTGGCCAGGCCGTCGTCGACGAGCACACTGCGCGCGGGCAGCCCGGTCAGCCAGCCGACCTGGACCTTGCCGGAGAAGGCGTCGCCGACGGCCCACACGCGGCCCCTGCGCGGTCTCGGCATCTCGGCGATCGGCCTGCCGATCTCCAGGCCGTCGGGCAGGCCGAGTGCGGCGAGCTCACGGCGGGTCGCCGTCAGGGCGCGCAGCCCGGCTCTCGGCACGACGACCGTGCGGCCACCGAGCAGCCCTGCGCGGTGCGCCTCGACGGCGCACAACATCTGCAGTGGCGATTCCACCCAGGCCACGGCCGACCGCTGCTTGTCCCCCGCGTGGCTGCGGCCCTCGTTCTCCACGCCGGGCGATGACCCGTTCACGACGCGACCACGCTAGCCGCGCCCGCTTTCCCGCAGGGCGAACGGCGGTTCCGGCCAGGCGAACGCCTGATGAACAATCGGCGTCTGACATCGTGGAGGTATGAACTCTCTGCTGCTCAACACCGACGGCGTTCAGATTCCGCAGCTCGGTTTCGGCGTCTGGCAGGTGCCGGACGACGAGGCGTACACAGCTGTGAGCAGGGCCTTCGAGGCGGGCTACCGTCACATCGACACGGCCAAGCTCTACCACAACGAGGAGGGCGTCGGCCGGGCCGTCGCCGCTTCGGGGCTGGCGCGTGAGGAGCTGTTCATCACCACGAAGCTCTGGAACGACGAGCACGACAAGGCCGAGGCCGCCTTCGAGGCCAGTCTCGGCAGGCTCGGCCTGGACTATGTCGACCTCTACCTGATCCACTGGCCGACGCCGGGCCAGGACCTGTACGTCGAGGCGTGGCAGGCGCTGGAGCGGATCTACCGCTCGGGGCGGGCCAAGGCGATCGGCGTCTCGAACTTCACCGTGGACAATCTGCGGCGGCTGATCGACGAGTGCGACATCACGCCCTCGATCAACCAGATCGAGCTGCACCCCGACTTCGCCCAGACCGAGCTGCGCGCCTTCCACGAGGCCAACGGCATCCTGACCGAGGCCTGGAGCCCCCTGGGCCAGGGCAAGGGGCTGCTGGATCACCCGGCGCTGGCCCAGCTCGGCGCCAAGCACGGCCGCAGCCCGGCCCAGGTCGTGCTGCGCTGGCACATCCAGATCGGCAATGTGGTGATCCCGAAGTCGGTCACGCCCTCGCGGATCAAGGAGAACTTCGACGTGTTCGACTTCGTCCTCGATCCCGAGGACATGGCGGCGATGGGCGCGCTGAACACCGGCGGCCGCATCGGTCCCGACCCCGCCGTTTTCGGCGCCTGAACAGGGCGGCGATGTGCGGAGGGCCGCATCCTGGGTACGGTGCGGCCCTGACGACGTGGCCGCAGGGCCGAGTGGGAGCCGGGGAGAGTGAAGCCGAGGTGAGTGCGACGATCTGCCTGCCCCCCGCCGGGGCGCGGGTATGGGGTCCCGCCACACGCATTGATCACTACCCTGGTGTGGTCCATGGTGCGATGGGCGGCGCTGGCCGCAGCAGGGATGGTGACGTGGTGCCGGTCGACGCGGATACGCAGATCACGGATCTGACCCTTGACGATCACGCGTGCCTGACGTTCGGCGAGCCCGAGGAGTTCCTCGACCTCACCGCCGCCTACGTGCGCGACGGGCTGCACGGCGGGCTCAGGGTGGTCTGGCTGTGCGAGCAGCCGCAGTCGGCGCTGGCCGAGCTCAAGCGGCGCGGCATCGCCGTACAGGCGGCGACGGCCGAGGGGCGGATGGAAGTCTCCGCCTACGGCGACAATCTGCTCACCGAGCAGGCGTTCGTGGTCGAGCGGGCGATGGGCTGGCTGCGTTCGCAGATGGAGCACACCGAGCGTGCGGGCTATTCGGGGCTGCGGGTCGCCCTCGACATGGGCTGGGCGCTCAAGCCGGTCAGCGGGATCGAGCAGCTGCCCGCGTTCGAGGAGGAGATCGCGCAGGCGCTGGGCGGGCGCAGCATCTCGGTGCTCTGCCAGTACGATCGCGACAGGTTCGACCCGGTCACGCTGGCTTCCGTATCCGCCTTTCACACGCATTCGGTCGCCGCTGCCACTTACCATGACGATCCGCTGTTGCGTATCTGCCGTCAGTACGCTCCGCCGGGGATCCGGCTGGCCGGGCAGATGGACCGCGCGGCGGGCGACGCGCTGGCCCTCGCGCTGGCCGAGGCCATCCGAGGGGAGGGCGACATCACCGTCAACATGGCCGAGCTCGCGTTCATCGACCTGCCGTGCACGCGGATGATCATCGACGCGGCCAGGAGCGTCGCCCCCGCCCGCACGGTCGTCCTGCGGTGCGGGCCGGTGCTGGCGGCGAGGTTCGTCATGCTGGGCGCCGCCGACATTCCCGGGATCAGTCTGGTGAGCGTTCATGACCGGTGACACGCCCGTGAGCACCCCGCCGCCGGACACAGGCGCCGTCGTCATGCTGGAGCAGGCCTTCGACGACGACTCCCTCTACTCGCTGCGGGCCGCGCTGGAGGCGCACGCCATCGAGGCCGGGCTGCACGAGGGCAGGGCCAGCGACCTCGTCGTCACCCTGCACGAGCTCGCGACCAACGCGATCCTGCACGGCGCGGGCGGCGGCCGGGTGCGGATGGAGCAGGACGACGGCGCCCTGCGCTGCACGGTCTGCGACGCGGGCACGGGCGAGGCCGCGGGCAACGGCGAGCCGCCGTGGCCCTACCAGCACGGCCACGGCCTGTGGATCGCGCGCTTCCTGTCCGACTCGCTCACCGTCGAGACCGGCCCCGACGGCACCAAGGCCACGGTGGTCTTCGTCCTGCCCGGCGACGAGGGCGGGCACACGGCCTCCGAGCTCACCCGGCACGAGACGGACGACGGCCGGGTGCTGGTGGAGCTGAAGGGCCCGCTGGACGAGCAGGCGGCCCCCGGGATCGTGACGCTCGTGCAGGACCTGCTCGCAGGCGACGCCGGTGTCAGGCTCGTCCTCGACCTGAGCGCGCTGCGGCGGTGGGACGGCGTCGGCATCACGGCCCTCATCAGCGCGCAGAAGCGGATCAACGCCTCCGACGGCGCCCTTCTCGTGCTCGTCGGCCTGTCGCAGGACTTCAGGCAGCGCCTCGACGGGCTCAGCCTGACGCCTTTCACCTTCCACGACACGGTCGCCGAGGCGCTGGCGTCCGACGCCTGACCTGCGGCGACGGCGTCACGGCCGGCCGAGCGTCAGGGCGACGACGGCGAGGGTGACGAGTGAGAGCAGGCTGGTCACGAGGATGGCGTCCCTCGGCAGGTCGCCCCTGTGCCCGAACTCCACCGTGTACACGAACGTGTTCTGCGCCGTCGGCAACGCCGCGAACAGCGTGGCCGCGAACAGCTCGTGCGGCCCGAGTCCGAGCGCGTAACGCCCGACCAGGAAGGCGAGCACCGGCTGGGCCACCAGCTTGAGCCCCACGACGAGTCCGAGCCTCGGCAACGGCGTGCGCGTGCCCTCCCCGCGCCCGTCCAGCGACATCCCGAGCGCGAACAGCGCCAGCGGCACCGCCGCGCCGCCCAGCACCTCGAGCGGCCCGGCCAGCACGGCGGGCAGCCGCAGCCCGGTCAGCGACACCGCCAGGCCGAGCACCGAGGCGAGCAGGATCGGCGTGCGCAACGGCGCCAGCGGCGATCCGCCGGAGTTCAGCCCCAGGACGATCATCGGCGCCAGGACCAGCACCTGGAAGAGGATGACCGAGACCACGAACGTCGCATCGTGCAGCACGTAGAGGGCGACGGGAATGCCGAGATTACCGGCGTTGACATACCCCGACACCATCCCGGCGATCACTCGCCCCGGGAGCCGATCACGGACGAGAAGGGCCGCCACCAGCCCCACCACCAGCGTGCTCACCGCGAACGCGACCAGCGGCATCGGCCTGATCTGCCCCACCGAGGTACGGCTCAGCATGACGAACAGTACGGCGGGCATCGCGAACGTGAAGGCGAACCCCGACAACACCCGCTGCGCCTGCGCCTCCACCAGCCCGGTCCTGGCCGCCGCCCAGCCCAGCACACTGATCGCCCAGATCGGGACGAAGGCCGAGATGATTGCCCCCACCGCCCACACCCTACGAGGCCCCGTGCCAGGCACGGCCCGTGAGCCTCGCTCAGGAGGTGTACCTGCGCTCGCCCTCGCACTGCGGCGCGCGACCGGCGCTCGCCACGTGAGCCTCGCTCAGGAGGTGTACCTGCCCGAGTCGAACATCCACTCCAGATGCGCGCGGGGAGCCGACACGTAGGCGCACGCCAGTTTGCTGGCCTGTCTGGACTGGCGGCGGTCGAGCCCGAGCCGGTCGAACTCCCCGCTCATCGACCGGAACGCCGCCTCCAGGTCCTCCAGCCGGGAGCCGGTGTGCTCGACGACCAGCTCGGCCGCGGCCCGCAGGCCGAGCCCACCGGCGCGGGCGAGCACCACGACGTAGTTGTGCGTGTCGCGATGCCCGAGCTCCCGCTCCAGCGAGGCCACGTCGTTGGACCAGGACATCACGTCGTTGGCCGCGTCGACCAGCGCACCCCACCGGGGCGAGCCGACCAGCACACCGGGCAGGTCGACCCGGAACAGCGACTCGGCCAGCTCGAACAGGAACGAGCCGCCCGTCGCCCGGCGCAGGGCCGGATAGTCGTGCGCCCCGGAGACCAGCCCCCCGGCGCGCTGCAGGCAGGCCGTACGGCAGGCCAGGTGGTAGAGGCGCACGTGCTCGGCGAAACGGGTGCGCCAGTGCGCGCTCATCGCACCGGCGGTGTGCGCCCACAGCTCGGCGAAGGCGTGCTGCAGCGGGCCGGACACGCCGGGCGTGCGGCCCGCCATGGTGGCGTGCAGGCCGTCGAAGGCCGCGTCGAGCGGTTCGACGAGGTTGGGGCCCTCGTCCCACAGGTCGTCGAAGAGGAAGAACCACGCCAGCCATCGGCCGAACGCCAGCGCCCTGTCCTCGTCGACCTCGGCGCACACGCGGGCGATGAGGGCGTCGATCCTGGCCTGACGCATGCGGTCGAGGGCGAGCGGGTCGGCGAGCAGGCCCGCGTCCGCCGCCCAGTCGTCCAGGGCCGTCCCGAGCACGGCCGCCGCCGGGTGCACCCGGCAGGGCGCGCCCATGACCGCGTGCCGCTCGATGAGCGGCAGCAGCATGGACGCGCCCACGCCCGCGCTCGCACGCGGGCCGGGAGCCAGCTCAGAAACGGCCAAAGAACCAGTTGCCCGCCGCGTCGGGGTCGTCGCTGGTGTAGAAGTCGCGTGCGGCCTCGACCAGCTCCTGCACGGCCAGCCTGCCGCTCGCGTCGGTGTCGAGCTTGGCGAAGGCCACGTCCGCCTCCTGGTCGTCGGTGCCGAACGCCGACTGCGCCACCCCGAACTCGGCCCGGCCGATGAGCCCGTCGCCGTCGGCGTCGCACAGGGCGAGCACGGTGGCGATGGCGGGCCGGTAGACGGTGTCGAAGTCGGGTCCCTCGATGAAGGCCTCGACCATGCCGCTGTGGAACTCCGCGGCGGTGATCTGCCCGTCACTGTCCACGTCGAGGCCGGCGACCAGCCGCTGCCACACGGCGTCGAAGGTGTCGATCACCTCACGGCCGCGCGGACTGGTCGGCGCCTCGCCGAAGCCGACCAGGATGCGGGCGCCGAGCCCGAGCAGGTCGTCGCGTTCGACATGGCCGTTGCCGTTGACGTCGAGCTGCCGGAAGGACAGGTTGAGCTTGCGCTGACGCAGATCTGCGGACATCACTTCTCCTTGACCACTTTAGGTAATGAAATGTTCACGTGAAGTGACGGAAGTGTCAATGCGCCGCACCGGGCGACCGCGTGGGAACGCTGGCGCGCAATCGCCGGGTATAGGGATGACCGGGTTCGTCCAGGACCTGCGCCGCGCTGCCGTACTCCACCGCGACGCCGTGCTCCAGCACCAGGATGTCGTCGGCGAGCTGCCGCACGGCGGCCAGGTCGTGCGAGACGAAGATCTGCGTGATGCCCTCGCTCTCGCGCAGGTCGGCCAGCAGGTTGAGGATCTGGGCCTGGATCGAGACGTCCAGCGCCGACACGGCCTCGTCCAGGACCAGCACCTGCGGGGCGGCGGCGAGCGCCCGTGCGATGGCGACGCGCTGGCGCTGCCCGCCCGACAGCGCCCTGGGCAGCGCGCTCAGGCGGCCCGCGTCCAGGCCGACCATGGCGGCGAGCTCACCCGCGCGTACGGCACGCCGCCTGCGGTCGAGCCCGGTGTGCAGGGCGAGCGTCTCCTCCAGGGCCGAGCGCACGCTCTGACGGGGGTCGAGCGAGGTGTAGGGGTCCTGGAACACCATCTGCAGCCTGGCGCCCCTGGCCTTGCGTTCGGCGCTGCGGCGGGCGGGGACGGAATGGTCGTGGCCGAGGACGAGGATGCGTCCCGAGGTCGGCCGTACCAGCCCGGCGAGCATCCTGGCCGTGGTGGACTTGCCCGACCCCGACTCCCCCACGACACCCAGGCAGGCGCCGCGCCCGACGCTGAACGACAGCCCGCCGACCGCGGTGAAGCCGCCGTAACGCCTGGTCAGACCGGACACCTCGACGGCCGGCGCGTTCACGAGGCCCGCCCTCCGGCCAGGTGGCAGCGCACGCGCCCCGACGCGGCGGGCAGCAGGGCCGGGCGCACGGTGTGGCAGGCGGCGTCGGCATGCGGGCAGCGGGTGGCGAACGCGCATCCCGCGGGCGCCTCGAAGGCGGAGATCGGCGTGCCGGGGATGGTGGCCAGCCGGTGCGCCCTGACCGCGACGTCGGGCCGCGCGGCCAGCAGCGCCCGCGTGTAGGGATGGGCGACCGTCTCCAGCGGACCGGTGTGCACCTCCTGCAACGACCCCGCGTACAGGACGGCGATCGCGTCGCAGAAGTCGGCCGCCAGGTCCAGGTCGTGGGTGATGAAGACCAGGGCCGTGCCGCGCTCCCTGCGCAGTTCGTCCAGGAGGGCGATGACCTCGGCCTGGGTGGTGACGTCGAGTGCGGTGGTCGGCTCGTCGGCCAGGATGAGGTCGGGCCCGGCCAGGACGACCGAGGCGATCATCACGCGCTGGAGCATGCCGCCCGACATCTCGTGCGGGTACTGCCGTGCCCGTCTGGGCGGGTCGTCGATGCCCACGCGTTCCAGCAGGGCGAGCGCGTCGGCGCGGGAGGCGCCACGCTCGGTGAGGAAGTCGCCGACGCGCTGCAGCGGGTCCAGGTGCGAGCGGGCGTCCTGGAAGATCATGCCGATCCGGCGGCCCCTGACCGCGCGCATGGCCCGCTCGCCGAGCCCGGTGAGCTCGGCGCCCGCCAGCCTGACCTCGCCGGAGATCCTGCTGCCCGGCGGCGTCATCCGCAGGATCGCGCGTGCCGTCATCGACTTGCCCGAGCCGGACTCGCCCACCAGGCCGAGCGCCTGCCCGCGTGCGAGCGACAGCGTCACCCCGCTCAGCACGCGGCGCATGACCCCGCCGTGGGGCACGTCGACGCTCAGGTCGCCGAGTTCGAGGACGTCGCTCATGGACTTCTCCGGTTCCCGAGTGCGGTCAGCGCGACGACCGTGGTCACGATGAACGCACCCGCGTAGATCACTTGCCCGGGATGGCCACGCAGTACGGCCTGCGCGTCGTTGACCAGCACACCCCAGTCGGCCTGCGGAGCCTGTACGGCCAGGCCGAGGAAGGACAGCGCGGCCAGGTCCATCAGCGCCGAGGCGAATGCGATCGGCACCTGGGCGGCCACGACCGGCGCGATGTTGGGCAGCACGTGCCTGACGCAGATGGCCACACCGCCGCTGCCCTGCACCCGCAGCGCGTCGACGTACCCCGAGCCGATCTGCCCGAGCGCCGCACTGCGCGCCACCCTGGCGACATACGGCAGGTAGGCGACGGCCAGCGCGGCGACGGCCGGACCGGGGCCGGGTGAGAACACCGCGACGGCGAGCACCGCCAGCAGGATCGCGGGCAGCGAGAACACGACGTCGAGGAAGCGGGCGACCACGGCGTCGACCAGGCCGCCGCGCCAGGCGGCCAGCAGCGCGAGCGGGATGCCGACGGCCAGGCTGAGCGCGACGACGAACGCGGGACCCAGCAGGCTGGTACGCGCACCCCAGATGAGCCGGGAGGCGATGTCCCTGCCGGTGCCGTCGGTGCCGAGCCAGTGCTCGGCCGACGGCGGCAGATAGGCGCCGAGCAGGTCCTGGGCGTCCGGGTCGTAGGGCGCGAGCAGCGGCGCCGACACCGCCACGACGACGAGCACGACCACGACGGCCAGGGCGGCCCGCCGCGCCGCGCCGCCCTGCGCTCTCGGCACGGCGACGGCGAGCGCGCTCATCGCACGGCCTTGCGCAGCCGCGGGTCGAGCCACTGCTGGGCCAGGTCGACCACCAGGTTCGTCAGCACGAACGCGCCGACCATGACGAGCGTCACGGCCTGCACGGTCGGGAAGTCGTTCTGGTTGACCGCGCTGATCAGCAGCGAGCCGAGCCCCGGCAGGCCGAAGGCGTTCTCGACCACGACCGTGCCCGCGAACAGGGCGGCGACCATGAGTCCTCCCGTGGTGGCGATGGGCGGTGCGGCGTTGCGCAGGACGTGACGCCGCACCAGCGCCGCGCGCGGCACGCCTCTGGCGACGGCGGTCTGGGCGTAGTCGCGCTCCAGCTCGGCGCGTACGGCCGCCCTCGTCACCCTGGCCAGCATCGCCGCCGACAGCAGCGACAACGACAGCGCGGGCAGGACCAGGGCGTGCAGCGTGCCGAGCGGGCCAGGCTCGCCCGCGCCGAACGCGGGGAACCAGCCGAGCCTGACCGCGAACACCGAGATGCCGACCGAGGCGACCACGAAGGCCGGCATGCCTGCCGCCACCGCGGTGAGCGCGGAGACGACGGCGTCGACGCGTCCCGGCAGCAGCGCCGCCAGCAGCCCCAGCGCCAGCCCCGCCACCGCGATCACCACGGCGGTCAGCCCGACCAGGCCGAGCGTGGTGCCGATCACCGCGCCGATCCGCCCGGCGACCGGCTGGCCACCGGCGAAGGAGGTGCCGAGATCGCCGGAGAGCACGTCACCCGCCCAGCGCAGGTACCTGAGGACGAAGGGGTCGTCGAGGTGGTACTGGGCGCGTACGGCGGCGCGGGCCTCGGGCGTGGGGGTGCTCCCCCCGAACAGCACCGACTCGGGACTGCCCGGGGCCAGGTAGAGGCTGGAGAAGACCACGAAGCTGGAGAGCGTCAGCGTCACCACGAGGGCCAGGAGCCGTCTGGCCAGGAGCCTGCCCATGACTCAGGGCGCCCCTACCGAGACGGCCCACGGCCTGCCGATATAGGCGAAGGTGAGCGGCACGCCCGTCACCTTGGCCCCGAGGTAGACATTGGCCCTCGGCGCGACGACCGGGATCCACGGCAGGTCCCTGGCCAGGTGCTCCTGCGCCTTGATGATCAGTGCGGCCCTGGCGGTGTCGTCCACGGTGCCGTAGGCCTTGCCGATCAGCGAGGCCACCTCGGCGTTGGCCTAGCCGCCGTAGTTCTGCGGGCCTCCGGGCAGGGCGATGAAGCCGTACATGAAGGCGGGTTCGAGCACCTGGGAGTAGTTCATGGTGACGAACAGGTCGTAGGGCTCGCGCGCCGCCTCGTCGATGAAGAGCTGGCCGTACTGGGCCAGGGGCAGGCCGACGATGTCGAGGTCGAGGCCGATCTCCTTGGCCTCCTGGCGGATGATGGTGGCGACGCTGGCGTAGAGGTCGATGCCGGTCGGGTAGGCCATGGTGACCTTCTTGCCGCTCGCGCCCGCCTCGGCGACCAGGCCCTTGGCCTTGGCGACGTCCCTGGTGACGGTGAGTGCGGCGTAGGCCTGGGCGTACTCCTTCTTGGCGTAGCCCCACATGCCGGGCCCGGCGACACTGTAGAGCGGGTCGGCGGTCGAGGCGAAGACGTTGGCGGCGATGCCCTGGCGGTCGATGGCGAGCGAGAGGGCCTGGCGCACCCGGACGTCGGCCAAGGGGCCCTTGGCGAGGTCGGCCACGACGAGGTCGAGGTTCTGCGGTGAGCTGCCGACGGGCCCGGTCCACAACTTTCCGGTGCGCGAGGCGGCCAGGGCGGGCACGAGCTGGGCCGGGATGTTGAACCCGCCGTCGACGACACCGCCCGCGATGGCGTTGGACAGGCTCTTGGCGTCGGCCGGGAAGACGAACCTCAGCTTCTGGGCGCGCGGCGGCGAGGCCGTGTCCCAGTAGTGCGGATTGCGCTCCAGCACGGCGTCGTGCGTGCCGTCGAAGGAGGCCACCCGGTACGGTCCCGTGCACAGCACGCCGCCCTTGGGCGTGCCGAGTTCGGCGCCCTTGGCCTCGGCGTACCTCTCGCTGACGACGGCGCTGCCCATCGAGCCCATGACGGCCAGGAACACGGCGTCGTCGCGGCTGAAGCGCACGGTCACCTCCTGGCCTTCGGCGGTGACCGACTCCACGGCGGAGTACAGCGAGGCGTAGGCGGAGGCCGTCTTCGGGTCGAGGTTGCGGCGCAGGCTGAAGACGACGTCGCCGACCGTCATCGGGGAGCCGTCGGAGAACTTCACGCCCTCCCGGATGGTCAGGACCAGCGTCCTGGGATCGTGCTGCCGCCAGGCGGTGGCCAGGCCCGGTTCGGCGGTGTAGGCGGAGTCGGTCCTGATCAGCGGTTCGCAGACGTTCGGCAGCACGGTCTGCTCCGGGTAGTCGGCGACCTTGACCGGGTCGAGGGTGTAGGGCGCGCGGTAGTCGCCGTACCAGGTGAGTTCGGGCAGGTCGCCCTTGGCCGCGGGGGTGTCGAGCGTTCCGGCCTCGAACGCCGAGGGGGCGGGCGCCGTGACCGGCCCGCCTCCGCACGCGGCGACGAGGACGGCCGAGCCCAGGAGGAGCGGCAGGATCTTCTTCATGGCGAAACCCCTGACGTCAGGTGGCGATCGTGAGGGTGAGGACGGTCGCGGCCAGGTCGAGCGTCTGCGCGCTGACCCGCGTCGCGGTGGCCGACCACGGGTCTTCGGCGGTGCCGGGATGCGGGGCGAACAGCGGGTAGTCGCTGCAGGCGAGCACGAGCCGCAGCCGGTGGCCGGGACGCAGCCGGTAGCCGGTGTGCCCGAGGTCGACGGCCGCGCCGCCGTCCCCGGTGAGGACGGCCTGGCCGCGCGAGATCATGCGGGCCGTGCCGTCCGGCGCGACGTCGTGCAGCTTGACGAACAGATGCATGCCGGGCGCCTGGCTCGTCACCGCGACGTGCGCGCGCACCGGCCCGGCCAGGTCGAGCGGCGCGGTCGCGGGCTCGGCGGTGAAGGCCTGCACGTCGGGCCGCTCGTGCAGGGCGCTCTCGTCCGGGTACTCCAGCAGGAACACCCACGGGTCGCGCACGATCGAGGGCACGGGGTCGGCCGGGTCGTGCGCCCAGGTCCGGGTCCCCGAGCCCGCCTCGCCGCCGAGCCCGCCCTCGCCCGTGGGGCGCAGGCGCAGCTCCCGCGCGCCGGGAGGCGGCCAGGCCGTGGCGGTGCGCTCGCCGTCGTGGCCGTGGAACCAGGTGGCCCTGGCCAGCGAGGAGGCCGGACGCAGGCCCCTGACGAAGACGTCGAAGAAGTCGATCGTCCTGCCGAGGTAGCGGGGCAGGATGCGCTCCAGTACGGCCGGGTCCTGGCCGTGGTCGTCGGCGGCCCGCACGGGCGCCTGGTCGAGGTGGTAGGTGTGGTGGTCGCAGGCGTCGGCGTCCAGGTAGGTGAGATCGGCCCAGCCGGGTGTGGCCAGTTGCCTGGTGTGGTCGCGCATGGACAGGTCGATGAGGTTGTCGAACCAGCCCACCCGGTGCAGCACCGGCACCGGCCTGCCCAGCAGCGGATGCCTGGTGGCGAAGGGATCGGCGGGCGCCTTGCCGGCGAGCATGGCGTCGACGGCCGCCGACCTGGCCCCGATCGCGGCGAACGCGGGCTCGAACACCTCGCGAAGCGGCCGCACCGACCAGTCGGTCTCGAAGTGGTGCGCGTCTTGGTCCACCCAGTAGTGCGCGAAGTAGTTGGCGTGGTACAGACAGCTCATCCCGCCCGACGGCAGCAGGTCGGAGATCGCCGTCCCCGTCACCCTCGGCGCGATGGCCCGCAGCGCCGGATGCCCGCCGGCCGCGCCCGCCCACTGCGTGTAGCCGTGGTAGGAGTCGCCGGTCATCGCCACCGTGCCGTCGGACCACGGCTGACCGACGACCCAGTCGAGCGTGTCGTAGGTGTCCTCGATCTCGTGCACGAAGGGCACCGTCTCGCCCTGCGAGCGGAACTTCCCGCGCACGTCCTGGGCCACGAACACGTAGCCGCGCTCCAGGTAGTACGGCGCGATCCTGTCGATCGCCATCCACGCGCCCGCCTTGTCGTAGGGCATGCGCGAGACGACGACGGGATGGCGGCCGGGCGAGGGCGGGAGGTAGACGTCGGTGGCCAGGCGCACGCCGTCGCGCATGGTCACCATGATCTGTTCGGCGCCGGGATGCAGCGGCGCGGGACCGATGCTCAGGATGTCCATCGTGGGTCCTTTTCAGAGGTTGGTGCGGTAGTCGTCTGCCAGGTCGTCGTCGAGCAGCGCGCCGGTGAGCCCGGCCAGGCCGATGTGCGCGGCGGCGATCACACCGCCGGTCGGCAGCGCGCGGGCCCGCGCGTGTGTGGCCGCCTCCCACAGACCGGAGCGGATGATCGCCTTGGCGCAGTGCAGATAGGCCTGCTCCACCTCGACGACCGTGGCCAGTACGGCGGGCCTGCCGCGCGCCTCCAGCATGGGCAGCAGGCCGGGGTCGTCGGTGGCGTAGGCGGTGCCGTTCACCCGCAGCGCCTCGGGATAGCCGGGCACGAGGAACAGCAGGCCGATGCCGGGATGGTCGGCCAGATTGGTGAAGGTGTCGGCCAGGCGGTTGCCCGGCCGGTCGGGCAGGAGGAGCGTGTGGTCGTCGAGCACGCGGACGAATCCCGGCTCGTCGCCCCGGGGCGAGCTGTCGGCCTGGCCCCGCGCGTTCACGGTGGCCACGACGCAGAACGGCGAATGGGCGATGAACAGGCGGCAGTACTCGTCGAGCCTGCCCAGGATCTTGCGGCGCAACGCCGGGTCGGGCTCGCCGATGATCTCGCGGACCCGGTCGAGGCCGATACGGCGCGGGGCGTGGGTGAGCACGGCGGCCTCCTACAGGTCCAGTTCGAGCACGGGGGTACGCGCCCTCGACACGCACGGGAGCATGACGTCGCCCGGCCTCCCGGCGATGTGGTCGCGGTGGTCCGGCTCGCCGGCGAGCACCCTGACCTCGCAGGTGCCGCAGACGCCCTCGCCGCAGGAGCCGTGCACGCCGCCGACGCCCGCGCCGGTCAGCGCGTCCAGCAGGCTCTCGTCGGCACGCGCCTCGACGGTGACGCCCGAGCGGGCGCAGACGAGGGTGACCGGCCCGTCGCCCTCGCCCTTGCGGGGTGCGCCCGGCGCCTTGAACCTCTCCAGGTGCAGGTCAAGGTCGTCTCGCCCCTCGCAGGCCGAGGTGACGGCGTCCAGGAGCGGGGCCGGGCCGCAGCAGTAGACGGCGCCGCCGCGCTTGAGGTAGGCGGCCAGCGGGAGCAGGCCGGACTCCTCCTGCGGCCACAGCGTCACCCGGTCGCCGAAGCCCGCCAGCTCGGCGGCGAACGCCATCGACGCCCGGCCGCGCCCGCCGTACAGGAGGGTCCAGGAGCGGCGGGATCGCTCGGCGGCGTGGATCATGGCCAGGATGGGGGTGATGCCGATGCCGCCCGCGACGAACAGGTAGTGCTCGGCGGGTGCGAGCCTGAAGTTGTTGCGCGGGCCCTCGATCTCGACCAGCTGGCCCGGTCGCAGGAACCTGTGCACGTACTCGGAGCCGCCCCTGCCCCGGGGTTCGCGCAGGACCGCGATGCGGTAGGCGTCGCCGGGCGTGCCGCACAGGGAGTAGTGGCGTTCGGCGCCGGTGGGCAGTCTGAGCGTGAGGTGGGCGCCGGGCTCCCAGGCGGGCAGGGCGCCGCCCGCCGGGTCGGCCAGCAGGACCGAGACGACGTCGTCGGCCTCGTGGCGCAGTTGCTCCACCCTGACGGTGATCATCCGCGGCCTCGCTCGTGCACGAGTTCGCCCTCGACGAAGGTGAGCTCGACCCCGGCGTCGGCGATCTCGTGTGCCGGGTGCTCGAACAGGTCGCGGTCGAGCACGGTCAGGTCGGCGTACTTGCCGACGGCGATCGTGCCGGTCACGTCGTCGAGGTGGTTGATCCAGGCGCCGCCCGCGGTGTAAGCGCACAACGCGTCGGCCAAGGCGAGCCGCTGCTCGGGCAGGAACGCCTCACGCGAGGCGCCGCCCGGGATCGCCCTGTTGACCGCGCCGTGCACGCCGACGAGCGGATCGGCGCTGGAGACCGGCCAGTCGCTGCCCGCCACCAGCGTCACACCGGCCGCGCGCAGTTCGCCGAACACGTACTGCCTGCCGGCGCGTTCGGCGCCGAGGTAGGGGTTGGTCAGCTCGGCCATCTGCGTGTCGCACACCGCCCACAGCGCCTGCATGTTGGCCGAGGTCCGCAGCCTGCGCATGCGCGGCACGTCGTCGGGGTGCACGAGTTGCAGGTGGGCCAGGTGGTGCCGGTTGTCGCCGCCGTGCCCGCCGGACACCGGGCCGCCGAGCGCCGACTCCACGGCGTCCAGCGCCTCCCTGACCGCGCGGTCGCCGATCGTGTGGAAGTGCACCTGGAACCCGGCCGCGTCCAGCGCGCGTACCGCCGCGCCGAGCGCTTCGGGGTCCAGGTAGCTGAGGCCCGCGCCGTGGCCGTGGCCGTGGTAGGGCTGCAGCAGGGCGGCGGTGAAGTTCTCGCACACGCCGTCCTGCATGATCTTCACACTCGTCGCGGCGAACCGGCCCGCCCGGCCTGTCGTACGGCGTTTGAGCAGGTCGTCGAGTTGTTCCAGGCCCTTGTCGCGGTCCCACCACAGGGCGCCGACCACCCGGCCGGTCAGGGCGCCCGACGCGGCCGCCGCCAGGTAGGTGTCGAAGGCGTCGGGATAGCTGAGGTACTCGCCGACCAGGGCGTCCTGCCAGCCGGTCACGCCGTGGGCGTGCAGGTGGCGCTGCCCTTCGGCCAGGGCCTGCGCGTACTCCTCCGCGGTCACCGCCGGGAGCAGCCTGGCGACGAGGTCGGCGGCGTTCTCGTGCAGGGTGCCGCTCGGCGTGCCGTCCGGGTCGCGTTCGATCCGGCCGTCCGGCGGGTCGGGCGTGTGGCGGTCGATCCCGGCCGCGCGCAGCGCCGCGCTGTTGACCCAGGCGCCGTGCCTGTCCCGGTTGAGCAGGAACACCGGCCGGTCGGGCACCACGCGATCGAGGTCCTCGCGTCGCGGGGTGCCGCCGGGGAACTGGTCCATCGACCAGCCGCCGCCGACGATCCACGGCCGGTCGGGATGCGCGGCGGCGTAGGCGGCCACCTCGGCCACCGCCCGCTCGCCCGCGCCGAGCAGGTCGCACCTGGCACGCTCCAAGCCGCCGAACACCGGATGGACGTGCGCGTCCACGAATCCCGGCAGCGCCATGCGCCCGGCCAGGTCGACCACGTCGGTCCCGGCGCCGATCAGCGGCCTGACCCGGGAGGCGCCGAGCGCCACGATCCTGCCCGCCCTGACGGCGACCGCGTCGCTCCAGGACCGGGCCGGGTCGGCCGTGAACACCGGTCCGCCGATCAGTACCAGATCTGCTGGCTTGTCGCTCATAGGGCCAGAGCAAACACCCGGCGGCCATCTGAAGTCAATGGCTTGGACTAGAGTTTGGTCTATGGTTTCATCTATCCATCGGACCCGGAGGCGGACTGAGATGATGATCGGGTGAGCAGTTCCCAGCGGCGTGCCCGCCTTCCCCGCGGCGCCCTCACCCCCGACCTCATCGTGACCACCGCACTACGCCTGCTCGACGAGGAGGGAGCGACCGCTTTCAGCCTGCCCAAACTCGGCAAGGCGCTCGGCGCCGACCAGACCGCCGTCTACCGGCACTTCGGCAGCCGTGACGCCATCCTGCTCGCGGTGGCCGACCGGCTGCTCGACGAGGCCTTCCAGGATTTCTCGGCCGCGCCGTACTGGGCCGACACGCTGGCCGAGGTGTGTCGCAGGGTGCGGGCGACCTATCGGGCGCATCCGGCGGCTGCGGCGCTGTCGGGGCCGCGCACGACCAGGGGGCCCGCCGAGATGCGGGCCGCCGACACCGTGATCGGCGCGCTCATCGCGGCCGGGTTCGACAGTGCCAGGGCCGCCGTGCTCTACCGGGTCGTCGCCGACTTCGCCCTGCTGTGGTCGGGGGGAGAGGCCGGTTTCCTCAGCCTCGACGCCGAGACGAGGGCGGCCGAGAGCGCCGGCTGGAACACCTCCTACCGCGCGGCCGACCCCGACGCCTATCCGCACATCCACGCGGTGCGCGACCACCTGCCGGAGATCGAGTCCGGCCAGGTGTTCGAGGCCGCACTGCACCTCATGATCGATTCCATCGTCAGAGACTCACCCGGAGCCGCGGCCGACTGCTGACAGGGTCGCTCGCCGGGACGCACCCCAGGAGGAAGTCCCATGACCACCCCCATGTCCTACGCGAGCGGCCCTTCGGCCGAACCCCTGCTCGGCGAGACCATCGGCGCCGGGCTCGGCCGTACGATCGCCGCCTTTCCCGAACGGGAGGCGCTCGTCGACTGCCCGAGCGGGCGCCGGTGGACCTATCGGCAGTTCGGGGCGGGCGTCGACGAGGTCGCCAAGGGGTTGCTCGCCTTCGGTGTGGCCAAGGGCGACCGGGTCGGCATCTGGGCGCCCAACAGCCCTGAATGGGTGCTCCTGCAGTACGCCACCGCGCGGATCGGCGCGATCCTGGTCACCATCAACCCGGCCTACCGCACGCACGAGCTGGAGTTCGTCCTCAACCAGGCCGGTGTGAGCGTGCTGGTCGCGGCGCTCGCGCACAAGAGCAGCGACTACCGCGACATGGTCGAGCGCACCCGGCCCTCCTGTCCCGCCCTGCGCTCGGTCGTGCACATCGGCGATCCGAGCTGGCAGGAGCTCGTCGAGGCCGGGAGCATCGTGCCCGACGAGGAGCTGAGCGCCAGGGCGGCCGAGCTGTCGCCCGACGACCCGATCAACATCCAGTACACCTCGGGCACGACCGGCTTCCCCAAGGGCGCGACGCTCTCGCACCACAACATCCTCAACAACGGCCATCTGGTCACCGAGACGCTCGGCCTGACCGAGCACGACCGCATCTGCCTGCCGGTGCCCTTCTACCACTGCTTCGGCATGGTCATGGGCAACCTCGGCGCCACCACGCACGGCGCCTGCATCGTCATCCCCTCGCCCTCCTTCGACCCGGCCCAGACCCTGCGGGCCGTCGCCGCCGAACGCGTCACCACCCTGTACGGCGTGCCGACCATGTTCATCGCCGAGCTGGCCGTGCCCGACTTCGCCGCCTACGACCTGTCCAGCCTGCGCGCCGGGATCATGGCCGGGTCGCCGTGCCCGGTGGAGATCATGAAGCGGGTGATCTCCGAGATGAACATGGGCGAGATCGCCATCTGTTACGGCATGACCGAGACCTCGCCCGTCTCCACCCAGACCAGGGCCGACGACGACCTCGCCCGCCGTACCTCGACCGTGGGCCGCGTGCTGCCGCACACCGAGGTGAAGATCGTCGACCCGGCGAGCGGCGTCACCGTGCCGCGCGGGGAGCCGGGCGAGCTGTGCACGCGCGGGTACTCGGTGATGCTCGGCTACTGGGACGAGCCGGAACGCACGGCCGAGGTGATCGACGCGGCCCGCTGGATGCACACCGGCGACCTGGCCGTGATGCGCGAGGACGGCTATGTGAACATCGTGGGCCGGATCAAGGACATGATCATCCGAGGCGGCGAGAACGTCTATCCGAGGGAGATCGAGGAGTACCTCTACACCCATCCCGCGATCTCCGACGTGCAGGTGATCGGCGTGCCCGACGCCAAGTACGGCGAAGAGGTGCTGGCCTGCGTGATCCTTCGTGAGCCCGGGGCCACGCTGAGCAGGCAGGACGTGGCCGACTTCTGTGCCGGGCGGCTCGCGCACTACAAGATCCCGCGCTATGTCAGGGTCGTGGAGTCCTTCCCGATGACGGTCAGCGGCAAGATCCGCAAGGTCGAGATGCGCGAGCAGGCCGTCGCCCTGCTGGGCCTGACCCCGCCCGCACCGCACGCCTGAGGCCGCGGCCTCACGGCCACAGGAAGACCACGACGACGGCGGCCAGGCTCGCGGCCACGAACGGCAGCGTCCTCGGCTGCCTGACCGCCTCCCGGTAGGACGACAGCAGCAGCAACGCGCCCACGCCCACCGCCGCCACCAGGTGCAGGCCGTACCAGAGCAGGACGGGCATGCCGGCCAGCGGCGTGCCCGCCAGCATGTCGTCGACGGCTCCGTAGCCGCCGAGCGCGGCGAGCAGCCCCAGCGCGAGCACGCCGAGTGCGAAGCGGAACCTGCCGAGCAGCAGCCAGATGGCGGTGCCGACCAGCAGCAGGTTCGACGAGGACAGGTGCAGCTGCCGCATGAGCAGGCCGCCGCGCACCTCGAAGGCCAGGTCGAGGCTCGAGGAGTAGGCGCCGCTCATCGGCGTGCCCCGCAGCGGCTCGTAGGAGCCGTCGTAGATCACGGTCCCGCCGTCCGGCGTGTAGTGGAAGACGAGGAAGGCTCCGGTGAGCACGACGACACCGAAACACCACACCAGCATCTCGCCGAGGAACTGACGTGCTCGGTCCATTCGCGGTATTCCATCACGATCATCCCTGGCTTGCATCTGCCATGTCACACACGACACCATGACGCTGGTCAGCCAGGCAGAGGGTGGAGGCAATGCGGTGAAGAACATCTCGTGGGGCATCGCGGCGACCGGCGGGATCGCCAGGACCGTGGGCGCGGTGATCGCGGCCGAGCCCGGCATGCGCGTGGCCGCCGTCGGCTCACGCAGCAGGCAGCGGGCGTCGGCCCTGGCCGCCGACCTCGGGGCCGACGCCGCATACGGTTCCTACCTGGAGCTGTGCGCCGATCCCGCCGTCGACGCCGTGTACGTCGCCACGCCGCACGCCCAGCACCTGGAGGTGGCCGAACTCGCCATCGCACACGGCAAGGCCGTCCTGTGCGAGAAGCCGCTGGCCGCCACCGTGGCCGACGCCGAACGCATGGTGGCCCTGGCCAGGGCCGCGGGCGTGTTCCTCATGGAGGCCATGTGGATGCGCTTCAACCCGCTCGTGCGACTGCTGGCGCGTGACGAACGGTTCGGCGGCATCCGGTCGGTGCGGGCGTCGTTCGGCTTCGCGCTGCCGTACGAGGCCGGGCATCGGCTGTGGAGTCCTTCGACAGGGGGTGGTGTCCTGCTCGACCTGGGGATCTACCCGCTCGGCCTGGCGCAGTTGCTGCTCGGCGAGCCGGTCGGCGCGCATGTCACCGGGTCGCTCGCGCCCTCCGGCGTGGACGCGGAGGCCGGGGTGCTGCTCACCTACGCCGACGGCGCCCGCGCCCTGGCCGACACCTCGCTGCTCAGCCCCCTGTGCAACACGGCATCGGTGGCCGGGACGACGCTGCGCGCCGACATCGACGCCCCCTTCTGGGCGCCGCGCCGCATCACGCTGAGCGGCCCCGGCGTGCAGGAGGAGCACCTGCTGGATCCCGCGGACAACGGGTACGCGGGGGAGGTGCGCGAGGTGGCGGTCGCCTTGGCCGAGGGGCGTACGGAGAGCGCGGTCATGCCGCTCGACGAGAGCCTGGCGATGATGCGCCTGCTGGAGGAGCTGCGTGGTCGGCTGGGGGCGCGGTGACGTGCGGGATTGACCTGAACCGCTCTTGAGGTTGCAGCATGAGGGCATCGTCTCCGCCCCCTCCTGGAGGTCCTCATGTACGCCGTACGCCTGCACGCCTTCGGGCCGGCCGCCAACCTCGTGCACGAGCAGGTGGCCGATCCCGTGCCCGGTCCCGGTCAGGTGCTCATCCGGGTCAAGGCCGCCGGGGTGCACCTGGTCGACACGACCCTGCGCCAGGGCAAGGCCGGAGGCCCGTTCGCCCTGCCCGACCTGCCCACCATCCCCGGTCGCGAGGTCGCCGGGGTGGTGGAGGCGCTCGGCGAAGGCACGCCGCCGCACTGGCTCGGCCGGCGCGTGGTGACCCACCTCGGCTTCGTGCCCGGCGGTTATGCCGAGCTCGCCGTACGGGATGCCGGCGCACTGCACGAGGTGCCCGCCCATGTGGGCTTCGAGGCCGCCGTCGCGATGATCGGCACCGGGCGTACCACGATCGGCGTCCTGGAGACCGCGAACATCTCCGCCCAGGACGCCGTACTGATCACCGCGGCGGCCGGAGGCATGGGCAGCCTGCTCGTCCAGGCCGCGCGCAACGCCGGAGCCCTGGTCATCGGCCTGGCCGGAGGCCCCGCCAAGACCGAACGGGTCATCGAACTCGGCGCCGACTACGCCGTCGACTACCTCAAGTCCAGGTGGCCCGACCGCGTACGCACCGCACTCGGCGACCGCGACCTCACCCTCGTCCTCGACGGCGTCGGCGGCGAAACCGGCCGCAAGACGATGGACCTCCTCGGCATCGGCGGCCGCATCGTCCTGCTGGGCGGCTCCAGCGGCGACGGCAACGCCACCTGGATCACCACCGACGACCTGTACCGCCTGGGCATCACCGCATCGGTGGGCATCGGCCCCCGGGTGCTTCGCCGCCCCGGCGGCTTGCGGGGGCTGGAGGAGGCGTCCCTGGAGGCTCTGGCGTCGGGGCGCCTCACACCGGCGGTCGAGGTGTACGCGCTCAAGGACGCGGCAGCGGCGCACACGGCCCTGGAGACGCGGGGGACGAAGGGGAAGGTGGTGCTGGTGCCTTGAGGGGTGGGCTTTTGGTACGGCGCGCAGGGCGGGGGTGAGGGGAGGGGGGTGGGGTAGGGCTTGGGGGGCTTGGGGCCGGGGCTGTTTGGGGCCCGGGATGTTTGGGGGTTCCGGAGTGGCGCTGCTGAGGTTCTGGGGTGGCGACGAGCACCCGACAGGGCTCGGACGAAGGAGGGCGAGGCTGAGCTTGGGCAGGGCTGTGTGCGCTGGGCGTGCCGGACGTGCGTGCGCGCGGCACTGCGGGGCTCACCCCTTTGGGTGGGCCGGCCAGGCAGGGACGAACTGGCGTCCAGCGCGAGATCAGAGACGCTGCCCTCGCTCGATCGGGTTCGCCGCCCTCGATCAGGCTTGCCGCCCTCGATGGGCTTGCCTTCCTCGGTCGGGGGTTTGCCGCCATTGATCGGGTTTGCCGCCATTGATCAGGCTCGCCTGCTCCTGATTTGGCCCGCGACCGCTTGATCAGGCTTGCTCGCACTTGGATTGGGCCAGGCAGGACATGTGATCGGGCCTTGGCCTCGCGTGCCGGATCTGGGCCGGGTTTGGGTTGCGCTCTTACTTGCGCGTGCTGGAAGCGCCCCAGTTTGCCCTGCCTTGCCCACGCTCCCCCGCAGCCCGCCTCCTTCACCCGCTCCGCCATCGCTTTACCTCGCCCTGCCTCGCCCCGCCTCGTCGCCTCCCCCTGCCTCACACTGCCTCGCCTCACCCCGCCTCGTCGCCTCGCCCTGCCTCGCCTCACTCCGCCCGCGCACGTCCGATCCCGGGCCGCCAGGTGCACTTCGGGCATGCCTTGGCTTGACCCTTGGCCCCTTCGGCTCAAGGTGGGGCCTCGGGTTCGCCCGGATGGCAATCACATGTGTCACACGTGCATCAGGGCTCACAGGCTGGGGTGCGGGTCGGAAAACCGCAGGTAAAACCTGTATTGCCTACGGCTACGGGCATGCGGGGACTGGAAGTGGACTTCTGGGCGTTACCGATTTGTCACTCTCTTGCCACATCGCTTACCTTCAAGTCACTCGCGGCATGCATCCCCCTAAGAGACGTATGCCAGACATTGCCAACATCACAGGTTTACCCCTGTGACCGCTGAATCCAGATGTATGGAACCGGGGACCCAATATCCCTTGGGGTGAATCGGCACAGCACGTGCCGTAGGGCAGCTTCACGTCCGAACCCGTCAGCTAACCCGGTAAGCGGCAGGAAGCTAGCAAGGAGTCCCCCGCACCATGGCCGTATACCGTATTCGCCGTGCCTCGACCATGACCTACGCCCGCGCCGCACTCGGCGCCGCAGTGTTCGCCGCCACTTTCGGCGGCGGGGTCGCACAGGCTCAGGCCGGCACCGTCTCCCCCGAGACCAAGCCCGCAGCGGGCGCCCTCGCCAAGGCAGGGCCGATCTCCGGTCAGGTCAAGACCGAGAAGACCGCCACGATGCCGACCGCCAAGCAGGTGCTCGCACTCGCCAAGGAGCAGATCGGCATCTCCGAGAACTCCAAGGGCGGCGGCACCAAGTTCCACAAGTGGTACATGGAGTCCAAGCGCGCCCAGGAGACCGTCGCACGTGACGGCGGCTCCCCCAAGGCCTACGCGAACGCCGCCTGGTGTGCGATGTTCGTCTCCTGGGTCGGCGAGCACAGCGGCGCCCGTACCCAGGTCGGCTGGGACGCCTACACCGTGACCTACGCCAACTGGTTCAAGAACAACAAGCGCTGGGGCGCCAAGGCCAAGCCGGGCGCGATCGTGTTCTACAACTGGGCCGGCAAGAAGAACCTGGGCTCGATCCAGCACGTCGGCATCGTCCAGAAGGACAACGGCAACGGCACCATCACCACCGTCGAGGGCAACACCGGCAACGGCAAGGTGGAGGAGCGCGTCCGGCCCAAGTCCCAGGTCGTCGGCTACGGCTACCCGACCTACAGCGGCTGATCCGACCCCACGAAGCCCCCTTCCCAAGCCTCATCCCGGAGCCCCCCGAGGGTGATCCCCTAGAAGCCCACTCCGATAGCCGACACCCCGGCCACGCCCCCGGTCGCGGTGTCCCGGCTGGTGACGCCCGGTCCCACTCCACCCCGATGGGACCGGGCGTCGCCGTTCCCCACATCACCTCCACTCCCCCCGCCCCGCCCCCTGGCCGCCGCTCCCCTACATCGCCCCGCCTGCCCCGCCCCCTTCTGGTCGCCGTTCCCTCATCCAGGAGCCCTCCCATCCACCGGGAGCCCTTCCACACAGGAGCTCTCCCATACAAGAGCCCTTCCCTCCACCCGAAGCTCTCCCATCCAGGAGCTCCCCCATCGAGGAGCTCTCCGCCCTCGCGCGCCGAGTAGCCCCCTTCTGTGCCCCCTGAGCACTCCTGATATGGGAGCGCTCCCAAAACCCGCTATAAGCCCATAAATCCCTTACCTCCCCCAACACCCCCTTACACCCCCACGAAACGCCGACTACGTAACGGTTGCGTTTCGGGATATTGACGACCACCCCTCCCCTCGTCCACCCTTCGTGGGAGCGCTCCCATAACATCACCCCCCACCATTCGGATGTCCACCTGAGAGGGGTCCGGAATGAAGAACGACAAGCGCCGCATGGCGGCGGCCGCGGTGCTGGCGGTCGCGGTCGCGATGACGGCGGCGTGCGGCGGCGGCCAGGCGGAGGCGCCCGAGGCGGCCGACGGCGCCCCCGCGGCCCCTGCGGAGAAGGTCACCATCAAGGTGCACACGTTCGGCGGCGGCGAGAACTTCGGCTACGACACGGCGGTCAAGAAGTGGAACGCCGAGCACCCCGACCTGCAGATCGACTACAAGAACCTCACCGACCGCTACGAGGACGTCTACCTCCCCCAGCTGCTGCAGAAGCTGCAGGCGGGCAGCGGCGCCGGTGACGTCGTGGGCATCGACGAGGGCTCGATGGGCTTCATGAAGGCCAGGCCGCAGTTCTTCGCCGACCTGACCGCATACGGCCTGGAGTCCCGCAAGGCCGACTTCCCCGCGTTCAAGTGGGACAACGGCCTCAACAAGGACGGCAAGCTCTTCGCACTCGGCACCGACATCGGCGGTATGACCATGTGCTACCGCCGCGACCTGTTCGAGAAGGCGGGCCTGCCGACCGATCGCGAGGAGGTCGGCGCGCTGTGGCCGGACTGGAACGCCTTCCTCGAGGTCGGCAAGAAGTTCGAGGCCGCCAAGACCGGGGCGAAGTGGATGGACGGCCCCAACACCATCTACAACGTGATCCTCGCCCAGGAGGCCCCGAAGAACGGGAACGTCGCCTACTTCGACACCTCCAACCAGCTCGTCCTGGAGACCAACCCGGCGATCAAGGCCTCCTTCGACTGGGTGCAGACCTTCAGCAAGGCCGGTCTGACCGCCAAGCTGCAGGCGTGGAGCCCGGCCTGGGACAAGGCGATCAAGGGCGGCGGCTTCGCCACCATGGGCTGCCCCTCGTGGATGCTCGGCGTCATCAAGGACAAGGCGGGCGACGGCAACACCGGCAACTGGGACATCGCCGCCGTCCCCGGCAACAGCGGCAACTGGGGCGGCTCCTACCTGGCGGTCACCGCACAGAGCAAGTACCCGAAGCAGGCGGCCCAGGTCGTCGACTACCTGACCGGCAAGGACGGCCACGTCATGGCCTTCCAGGAGGCCAGCGCCTTCCCCAGCTCGATCCCGGCCCAGCAGGACCCGGCGGTCTCCGAGCTCAAGAACGAGTACTTCAACAACGCCCCGACCGGCCAGATCTTCAGCGCCTCGGTCAAGGACCTGCTGCCGATGTTCCTCGGTGAGAAGCACGCCCAGGTCAAGACCAGTGTGGAGAAGGTGCTCGAAGGCATGGACCAGGGCGCGGTGCCCTACGACCAGGCCTGGGAGAAGTTCGTCGCCGCGGGAGTGAAGGCCGCGGGCTGAGCCCGGCCCCGCCGATCGGCCCGGCGCACCCCGCCGGGCCCCCTCCGGTCCGCCCCCGTCCCGGTCTCCCGAGAGAGGCTCTGCGCGATGACCGTGCAACTGCAAGCCCCGCAGGCGTCGGCCACGCCGCCCGTGAGCCGTCGGCCGCGCCGGCCACTGGCCGGGTTCGACCTGCGCTTCACCCCCTACGCCCTTGTCTCGCCGTACTTCGTGTTGTTCGCAGTGTTTGGGATCTTTCCGCTCGGCTACACCGCCTGGGTGTCGCTGCACGACTGGGAGCTGGCGGGCGACAGGAGCTTCGTGGGGCTCGCCAACTATGTCGAGCTGATCACCGACACGGCGTTCTGGAACGCCGTGCTGAACACCCTGGCGATGTTCGCCATGGCCACGGTGCCGCAGCTGGTGCTGGCGATGCTGCTGGCCAACGCGCTCAACAAGCGCCTGCGCGGCCGGCTGCTCATCAGGCTCGGCGTGCTGCTGCCGCTGGTCACCTCGGTGGTGGCGGTCGCGATCGTCTTCAGCAACCTGTACGGCCGCGACTACGGGATGGTGAACTGGGCGTTGGGCCTGGTCGGCATCGAGCCGGTCGACTGGCAGCTGCGCAACTGGACGGCCTGGCTGGCCATCTCCACGATGGTCGACTGGCGCTGGACCGGCTACAACGCGATCATCCTGCTGGCCGCGATGCAGACCATCCCGAAGGACCTCTACGAGGCCGCCGCCATCGACGGGGCCTCGCAGCGACGGCAGTTCTGGCGGATCACGGTGCCGATGTTGCGGCCCACGCTGGTGTTCGTGGTGTTCATCTCCACGATCGGCGGGCTGACGTTGTTCACCGAGCCGGTGATGTTCGAGGGCAATCCGATGATGACGGGCGGCACGACCGGTCAGTACCAGACGGTGGCGATGTTCGTGGTCAAGGAGGCCTTCCGCGACTTCGACTTCGGCTACGCCGCCGCGGCGGCCTGGCTGCTGTTCGTGCTGATCCTGCTCGGCACGTTGATCAACTACTCCTTCACCCGGCGGATCAAGGGGACCGGACGATGAACAACCGCCTGTGGGAGGCCGGGCCGCTGACCAGGATCGTGCTCACCGTCGCGATCGCGCTGTCGGCCTTTCCCCTCTACTACATGTTCGTCATGGCCACGCGGACCAACGACGAGGCCATCGAGGTGCCGCCGCCGCTGCTGCCGGGCGGGCACCTGGGCGAGAACGTCTCCAGGCTGCTGGAGACCGAGGACGCCCACTTCCTGCTGGGGCTCGCCAACTCGGCGATCGTGGCGGGCACGGTGACGATCTCGGTGGTGCTCATCTCGACGCTGGCCGGGTTCGCCTTCGCCAAGCTGCGGTTCAAGGGCGCCAAGGCGCTGCTCGGCACGGTCCTGCTGACGATGATGGTGCCGCTGCAGCAGATGGGCGTGGTCCCGCTGTACGAGCTGATGGTGACGCTCGGCTGGACCGGCCAGCTCAAGGCGGTCATCCTGCCCTTCCTGGTCAACGGGTTCGGCGTGTTCATGATGACGCAGTACGCCCGCCAGGCGGTGCCCGACGAACTGGTCGAGGCGGCCAGGGTCGACGGCGCCGCCACCATGCGCATCTACGCCCGTGTGGTGCTGCCCGCCCTGCGTCCGGCGATGGCGGTGCTGGCCCTGCTGGTCTTCATGCAGACGTGGAACGAGTTCATGTGGCCGCTGATCGTCCTGGACCCGGACAACCCGGTCGTCCAGACGTCGATCGCCGCCCTCAATTCGGCCCGGGGCACCGACTACGTGATGCTCTTCACCGGTACGGCGGCCTCGGTCCTTCCCCTGTTCATCGTGTTCGTGCTCTTCGGCCGTCAGATCGTGGGCGGCCTGATGGAAGGTGCGGTCAAGGCGTGATCATGCCCAGTTTTCCCACCGATTTCGTCTGGGGCGCCGCCACGTCGGCCTACCAGATCGAGGGCTCGACCCGAGCCGAAGGCCGTGGCGTCTCGATCTGGGACGACTTCGTCAGGCGCCCGGGCCGGGTGCTGAACGACGACCACGCCGACGTGGCCATCGACCACTACTCCAGGTACCGCGAGGACGTGGCGACGATGGCCGGGCTCGGCCTGGGCGCCTACCGCTTCTCGGTGTCGTGGCCGCGTGTGCAGCCCGACGGCTCGGGCGCGGTCAACACCAAGGGTCTCGACTTCTACGAACGCCTGGTCGACGAGCTGCTCGGACACGGCATCGACCCCTGGGTCACGCTCTACCACTGGGACCTGCCGCAGGCCCTTGAGGAGCGTGGCGGCTGGCCCGAGCGTGACACCGCACTGCGTTTCGCCGACTACGCGGCCCTCGTGCACGAGGCGCTGTCGGACCGGGTGCGCACGTGGGCCACGGTCAACGAGCCGTGGTGCGCGGCCTTCCTCGGCTACGCGTCGGGCGAGCACGCACCCGGCAGGCGGGAGCCGCACAACGCGCTGAAGGCGGCGCATCATCTCAACCTGGCGCACGGGCTGGCCGTACAGGCGTTGCGGGCGGGCGGGGGCGGGTCGCGGGTCGGCGGGTGCGTGAACCTCTACGCCGTCAGCCCGCAGACCGGGTCGGACGCCGACCTGGACGCGGCGCGGCGCATCGACGGGCTGCAGAACAGGTTCTTCCTGGACGCGTTGTTCAGGGGCGAGTACCCGGCCGACGTCCTGGCCGACCTGCGAGAGGTGAGCGACTTCGGCTTCGTGCAGCCGCAGGACATGGCGATCGTCGCCCAGCCGCTGGACCTGCTGCTGGTCAACTACTACAGCAGGTACACCGTCTCGGGCGCGTCCGGCGGTTCCGCGTCGGCGTCGGCCGCCCCGACCGGCGCCGGGACGCCGTGGGTGGGCAGCGAGCACGTCTCGTTCGTCGGCGCGGGCCTGCCGGTGACCTCGATGGGCTGGGAGATCGACGCCGGCGGCCTGGCCGAGGTGCTGACCAGGGTCTCCAAGGAGTACTCGGGCCTGCCGCTGGTCGTCTCGGAGAACGGCTCGGCCTTCGACGACGTCGTCGTGGACGGCGCCGTGCACGACCGCGAGCGCACGGCGTACCTGCGCGACCATCTGCTCGCCTGCCACCGGGCGATCGAGGACGGCGTGCCGCTGCTCGGGTACTTCGCCTGGTCGCTGATGGACAACTTCGAATGGGCCTGGGGGTACGGCAAGCGCTTCGGCCTGGTCTATGTCGACTACCCGACACAACGTCGCATTCTCAAGGACAGCGCCCATTGGTATGCGGCGACCATCGCCCGGCAGAGTCCGGCACAATAGCCCCCATGCCGAAGAATGGGACCCGTCCCACCCTGGAGGCGGTCGCCGCCCTCGCCGGTGTCGGACGGGGCACGGTCTCCCGTGTCATCAACGGCTCGCCGAAGGTCAGCGAGCGGGCCAGGGACGCGGTGCAGCAGGCGATCGACGAGCTCGGCTACGTGCCCAACAGGGCGGCTCGCACGCTGGTGACCAGGCGGACCGACACCATCGCGCTGGTGGTGTCGGAGTCGGAGCAGCGCATCTTCGACGAGCCGTACTTCGCGGGCACGATCCGGGGCATCGGGTCCGCGCTGGCCGACTCCGGACTGCAGCTCATCCTGGCGATGGCGCAGTCGCAGGGTGAGCACGACCGCCTTGAGCACTACCTGACCGGCCAGCACGTCGACGGCGTGCTGCTGCTGTCGCTGCACGGCGAGGACCCGCTCCCGGCCAGGCTGGAGGCGATGGGCGTGCCCACCGTGCTCGGCGGCAGGCCGGTCGGGCGCGAGCCGCAGAGCTATGTCGACGTCGACAACCGGGCGGGCGCCAGGCAGGCGGTCAAGCACCTGCTGGCCCGCGGCCGTCAGCGCATCGCCACGATCGCCGGGCCGCAGGACATGGGCGTGGGCGTCGACCGGCTGGCCGGGTACGTCGACGCGCTGATGGCGACCGGGATGAGCGAGCGCGTGGGCTACGGCGACTTCTCCGAGGAGAGCGGCACGTCGGCCATGCGGGAGTTGCTGGCCGTACATCCGGATCTGGACGCGGTGTTCGCCGCCTCCGATCTGATGGCGGTGGGCGCGATGCGGGCGTTGCGTGAGGCCGGGCTGCGGGTGCCGGACGACGTGGCCGTGGTGGGGTTCGAGGACTCCAAGGCGGCGCTGCACACCGAGCCGCCGCTGACGACCGTGCATCAGCCGACCGAGGCGATGGGGCGGCAGATGGCCAATCTTCTGGTGGCCAGGATCAACGGCGAGCCGCTGCGTCAGCCTGTCGTCATCCTGGACACGCATCTGGTGGTGCGCGGTTCCACCTGAGCTGGTGTGGCGGCTTGCTCTGCCCTGACCTGGGGATACCCTGGATCGACCTGGCCTTTGCCGTCGGTTGAGAGGATCCCCCCGTGTCGAAGCTCCACCTGGCCTGCGGCGGCTACAGCGCCGAGTTCGCCGAGCGCGGCGCCGCCGTCCGCGTGCTCAGGCACGGCGGGCGCGATCTGATCACGAGCTGGGCGCAGGAGGAGCCGACGCCCTTCTACGCGGGCACGATCCTGGCGCCGTGGCCCAACCGGGTCGGTGGCGCCCGTTATGTCTTCGACGGCCGTGAGCACCGTCTGGCGGTCAACGAGCCGGAGCGCGGCCACGCGCTGCACGGGCTGGTGGCCGATGCCGTGTGGCAGGTGGCCGAGGTGCTCGTGGTCGAGGACGAGCGGGGTTTCGTCAGGCTGACGCACACGGTCGAGCCGGTCGAGGGCTATCCGTTCACCCTTGAGCTCGAGGTCGTGCACACGCTGGACGCCTCGGGGCTGACCTCGACGCTCACCGCGGTCAACACCGGCGAGCGGGCCGCGCCCTACGGCTGCGCGCCGCATCCGTGGCTGCTGGCCGGGGACTCGGCCGAGCGTTACGTGCTGGAGCTGCCCGCCTCGCGGGTGATGCTGGTCGACAAGCTGGCGCTGCCGGAGTCCGTGCAGCCGGTCGAGGGCACCAGGTTCGACTTCAGGACGCCGAAGGAGATCGGCGCCGAGCCGATCGACCACCCGTTCACCGCGCTGGCCGAGGGCAGGGCACGCGTGCGCGGCGAGGCGGGCGGCGTCGAGGTGAGCTGGGACGCCGCCCGCATGCCGTGGGTCCAGGTGTGCACCGGCGGTCAGCTCGGCTACGAGGGCGTCGCCGTCGAGCCGATGACGTGCCCGCCCGACGCGTTCAACTCGGGTGACGACCTGGTCGTGCTCAGGCCGGGCGAGCGGCACGAGGCCTCCTGGCGCATCGCGGCCTGCTGAGGGGCCGATCCGGCCCGGTCGCTAGGGTGGCGATCATGGACAGCAGGACGAAGCGCCGTCTCTCGCCGCAGGAGTTGTCCGCCCTGGCCGGGCGGGCCGTGGGGGCGTCGCTCGCCCGGTCGACGGAGCTCACCGACGGGTTCGCCAACGCCGTGTGGCGGCTGGACCTCGACGACGGCCGCCGGGTCGTGCTCAAGCTGTCACCGCCGCCCGAGCTGGACCAGCTCACCTTCGAACGCGACCTGCTGCGCACCGAGGCCGACGCCTACGCGCATGCGGCGGGCGCCGGGGTGCCGGTGCCTGAGCTGGTCGCGGCCGGGTTCGGCGATCCGGTGCTCGGCGGCGACTACCTGGTGCTCGGCCTGCTCGACGGCGTCGCCTGGAACCGCGCGGACCCGCCGGAAGATCGGCGTACGGCGCTGCGGCACGAGCTCGGCGGCCATCTGGCCAGGTTGCACGGTGTGCGGGGCGAGGTGTTCGGCTATCGGCGGGCGGGGCTGACCGGCTCGACGTGGAGCGAGGCGTTCACCGCGATGACGGCGGCGATCCTGGCCGACGCCGAGCGCTACGCGATCGCGCTGCCCGTGCCCGCGGCCGAGATCGCGCAGGTGGTGGCGGCGAGCCGTGCGGTGCTCGACGAGGTGGTCTCGGCCCGGCTGGTGCACTTCGACGTGTGGCCGGGCAATGTGTTCCTGACGGCCGGGCACCGGATCCAGGCGATCATCGACTACGAGCGGGCGTTCTGGGGTGATCCGATCGCCGACCTGGTCATGCCGACGCTGGCGGCCGAGCTGAGCGACGACGATCCGCTGCTGGCCGGATATCGGGAGGTGCGGGCGCTGGAGCTGACGCCGGGCGCGCTGAGCAGGCTGGAGCTGTACCGGGTGTACCTCCATCTGATCATGCTCGTGGAAAACGGCCCCCGGCAGTATCCGGAGGCCGCTTATGCTCCTTTGCGCGAGCGGTCCATGACCTGTCTGACGAAGGCCATGGACCGGCTCACCGCTTGATCACTCGTGCTCGTGCCCGTGGCCGTCGTCGCCCTGCTCGGGCTCGGCCGAGTTGGCCACGGCCTCGTAGCCGGGACCGGTCGCGACCGCGCTGCGCAGCGCGGAGGCGTGCTGGGCGGGCAGGTCGGCGCACTGCCCGGCGCCGGTGACCTTGTTGGGCGCGCCCAGGTCGACCGGGGCCGGGGTGTTGCCCGAGCACATCAGGGCTCCCCTGACCGTGCTTCCGGCCACGATCGGCGCCTGTGCGGTGGTGCTGCCGGTGATGACGGCGGCGCCGCGCAGGTCGGCTCCGGCGACGGTGAGCGTGCCGGTGGTGCCGTGCAGGCTGACCGAGCCGTTGACCTTGGTCTTCAGCAGGTGGATCTCGGCGGCTCCGGAGGCGCTGAGCGCGCCGGAGATGCTGCCGCCGTTGACCACGAGCGAGGCGCCCTTGGACACGGTGACGGCGCCGCTGACGTCGGCCTGCTCCAGGCACAGCACGCCCGAGGTGACCTTGACGGCGCCGCGCTTGACGCCGGTGATCGTCTGGGTGCAGGCGGGCGGGGGTGCGATGGTGGTCAGGGTGAAGCTGCCCGCGTCGCCGTAGTTGCCGGTGGCGTCGATCGAGCGGTACTCCACCGTGTGCCTGCCGCGCGGCAGCTTGCCGTACACCAGGTGGTCGATCGTGGTGCCGGTCTCGGTGAAGCGCCAGGGGGCGCTTTCGGAGGTGGGCCAGCCGAAGTAGTTGAACCAGCCGTCACCGTCGACGCGCGACTCCGAGACGACGTAGCCGCCCCTGTCGTCGGATCCGGCGAGCTTCATCTCGACCGGGCCGTTGTAGATGTAGGCGTCGGGCCCGGCCTTGACCAGCGGCTCCGACAGCTCGTAGGAGGTGCTCGGCGCGACGGCGTCGATCGCCCAGGTGAGCGTCTGGCCGCCGGAGGAGGCGGTGAGCGTGTGCGCGCCCGCCTTCAGGCCGAACGCCGCCAGGTCCAGGTGCACGCCGGTGCCCGCGGGCTTGCCGTCGAGCGTCCAGGCGACCGAGGGCACGCTGTCGGCGGGGTGGGTGGTCTCGACGTACACGACGTCGTCGCGGCTCAGGGCGCGGTCGGTCGGCGTGGAGGTGAGGAACCCGCCGGGTACGGCCTGCGGTGCGGTCGTCAGCGTGGTGTCGACCTTCCAGGTACGCGTCCTGGTCAGGGCGGTGCTCGCCCGGACGGCCGGGTCGCGGACGAAGTCGGTCGGGTCGCTCACCGTGACCTTGACCGTGTGCGCGCCGGGCGTGAGGCCGAGGGTACGCAGGTCGAGGGTGGTCTCACCGGCGGGCAGGTCGGCGCCGTCGACATTCCACGTGACCTTGAGCGGGTGGCTCCTGGGACGCATCGGCTCGACGTACAGGACGCGGTCGGCGCCGACGGGGGCGGCGGTCGGCGTGGAGTCCTGGATGATGTCGACCTTGTTGGAGATGCGCTGGGTCATGACCTCGCGGCTGGGCTGGTCGAAGTAGTAGCCCAGCGTCTTCATCATGGAGTGCGCGCTCGGGCGCCAGACGCCCTTGGTCATGTACAGGCCGCCCTCGTAGCGGCCGATCGGGCCGCCGGACTCGCTGTCCTCGCCGAGCCAGCGCCACCACTTCTTCTTCTGGTCGAGCATCTGCTGCTCGGTCAGCAGCGAGTGGTGCGCCGAGGAGGGCTCGCCGCCGGCGTAGGTGCCGCCCGGCACGCCTCGGTTGTAGTAGTCGTACTCGTCCTGCAGGCCGCCCAGGGAGTGGCCCAGCTCGTGCGGGCTGATCAGGGCCGACATGGCGTTGCCGCCGGAGGCGGTGGCGTAGCTGCCGCCCGCGCCGCCGTAGGTCTTGCTGTTGCCGATGGCCAGGATCTGGCGGTTGGAGGAGGAGGTGCCGGTGACGAGGTTGGCGTAGGTGTTGGCCGCCGAGTTGCTCATCGTGATCAGGCGCTGGACGCTCGCGGGGTTGCAGTTGCCCCAGAAGCCCATCTTGAGCGGGGTGTTCTTCGGCCCCTGCTCCAGGCCCGGGTCGCAGCCGATGCCCGACTCACCGGAGACGATGTCGATCCGGTAGACGTTGATGTAGTCGCGGTAGGACTTGAACGGCTCGATCGACCACATCACGTTGAGATGCTTGTCGACGTCGGACCTGAAGGTGGCCAGGTCCGCCTCGGTGTAGCCGTCGCCCATGATGATCAGGTTGAATCGCTTGGCCGAGCTGCCGGTCACCTGGACCGGAACGACCGTGGCGCTGCCCGGCTGGGCCGCCGCGGCGGCGGGCACGGGGGCGAGGAGCGCGGCGGCCAGGGTGACGGCGGCCAGGGCCGAGAGCGGCCCGCTTCTGCGCATGGGGGGACCTCCGGAGAGTGACAGAACGTCTCTGCACTATCGGGCGGTATGCCGGTTCCGGTCTCATCCCATATAGGGATAACTGCCGCGTTATGGTTCGGTGGTGCAATTGGAGTTGAGGCACCTCAGAGTGCTGCGGACGATCGCCGACCAAGGCAGTGTGACCAGAGCCGCCGCCACGCTCGGCGTCTCGCAGCCGTCACTGGCCGCCCAGCTGCGCCGCATCGAGGAGTTGCTCGGCGGCGTCGTGTTCACCAGGGACCACAGGGGTGTGCGCCCGACGCCGTTCGGCGAGTTCGTGCTGGCCAGAACGCGGGCCATCATCGCCAGCGTCGACGACCTCCTGGAGGCCAGGCCGTACGGCGGAGCCATGCCTTCGGTGCGGGTGGGCAGCTTCGAGAGCCCGGTCGTGGTGACGCTGGTCGGCAGCCTGGCCCAGGCCATGCCGGAGGCCAGGATCACCCTGCAGACCGAGCACTTCGTCAGGGTGCTGGTCGACATGGTGACCAACGGGCGGCTGGACGTGGCGCTGGTGGCCGACTACCCGGGGCACGAGCTGCGGGCCAACGCCTCGCTCGATTTCGGGGTGGTCGCACGGGAGCCGGTGTTCGTCGCGGTGGCCTCGACGCATCCGCTGGCGGGGCGCGGCGAGGTCGACCTGGCCGAACTCGCCGACGAGCAGTGGATCCTGCCGCCGTCGGACGGGATGGGCTGGCCCGAGCACCTGCTGGAGGCGTGCGCGCAGGCCGGGTTCACCCCGAGGGCGCGCTATCAGATGGTCGAGGCGGGGGTGCGCAAGGAGTTGATCGGGGCGGGGCACGCGGTGTCGGCGTGCCAGCCGCTCTACGACGCCGGCGAGCTGATCACGGTGCTGCCGCTGCGCGGCAATCCGCTGTGGATGCGGCACGTGCTGGTGTGGCGCTCGTCGGACCCCATGGCCGGGCACGCCTCGGCGATGCTGGAGGTGGCGCGCTCGGCACACGCCGCGGTCGCGGCCCGCAATCCCGTGCTGACCGCCTGGAACGCCAGGCACGGGCGTACGGACCGCTGACCGGCGTCCCGGCGTCAGGCTTCCGGCAGCGGGGCGAACATGACGGGTGTGGTCGTGGGCTGCTTGGAGCCGCCCGCGGGTTCCACGGTCAGGCCGATGTGTTCGTCGTCGCGCAGCGGGCTGGCCATCATGGGCACGGTGTGGCCGTCGTCGCCCTGGGTGAGCAGTCCGGCCGGGCGCACGCCCGACGGGCCCATCAGCCACAGCTCGTAGACCTTGGAGTCGGGCAGGCCGGGCAGGCCGGCCGAGGTGAAGACCATGCGGCCCTGCGAGCGGGAGACGACGGCGGTGCCGATGCCGCCCGAGGTGACGCGCTGCTTGACGGTGGTGGCGTCGGGCGCGGCCAGCACGGCGACGATCTGCTCGCCGCGTGCCCGTGTCTCGCGCAGGTCGCGTTCGCCCTGGACCCACATCGTGCCCAGCGCCACCGCCGCCGCGGTCGCCACGACGGCCACGCCGTAGGCCAGCCTGGTGCGCCAGGAGCGCGGCCCGGTGGAACCCGAGCGTCCGCCGGGACCCCTGCTCCCCCGCCTGCGCCGTCCGCCGCCTTCGCGCGGGGCGGGCCTCGGCGGCTGCGCGGGGCCCATGGGCGGCGGCACGGGTCCCTCGGTCAGCAGCGGCGGTTCCTGGCGGGTCTCGGCGATGGCCGCCATGACCTTGGCGCGCAGGGCGGCCGGGGGCGGCTCGGCCACCGCGACGGCAAGCCTGGCGCTGGTCTCGCGCAGGCCTCGGACCTCGTCCTCGCAGGCCGGGCACAGCGCCATGTGGTCCTCGAACAGGCGCACGTCCGCACGGGGCAAGGCGTGCAGGGCGTAGGCGCCCGACAGGGTGTGGAGGTCTTCGTTCATCGGTCCACTCCCATGCAGTCGCGCAGCCGTACCAACCCGTCGCGCATTCGGGTCTTGATCGTGCCGAGCGGCACATGGAGCAGGCCGGCCACCTCCGGGTAGCTGTAGCCGGCGTAGTAGGCGAGGGTGACGGCCTGGCGTTGCAGCTCGGTCAGGCCGCCGAGACAGCGCCGGACCCGCTCGCCTTCGAGGCGGGCCGTCACCTCCTCGACGACCTGGTCGTGTGCGACCTCGGCCGAGCGGGAGGCCACCTTGTGGTCGCGGTCGGCGGCCGACTGGGCCGATCTGACCCGGTCGACGGCGCGGCGGTGCGCCATCGTCATCACCCAGGACAGGCCCGACCCCCTGGCCGCGTCGAAGCGCGAAGCGGTGCGCCACACTTCGACCAGCACCTCCTGCGCCACCTCCTCGGCCTGCGCCCTGTCCCTCAGCACGCGCAGCACCACGCCGTATACCGGGCCCGCCAGCAGGTCGTAGACCTGTTCGAAGGCCGGTACCTCGCCGAGTGCGACGCGGCCGAGCAGATCTTCGAGCTCGGGCCGCTCCTCAGGGTCGGGCACACCCGCCAGATCGCCTCGGGCACGCGAATTCCGCCGCGCCGCGGCCTGCGGATGACCGGACTCCGTTTCGCCTCTCACGTCCGTACTTCGGTGCGAACGCCCTCGCGGATTGCCTGATTCCGTGCGAGTATTTCATGGGGTGATGAATTATGAGTTGCGTCATCGCCGGCGGCGGACCCGCCGGAGCCGTTCTCGCACTTCTGCTGGCCCGATCGGGCGTGCGGGTGACCTTGCTGGAGAAGCACGCCGACTTCCTGCGCGACTTCCGCGGCGACACCATCCATCCGTCGACCCTCCAAGTGCTGGCCGAACTCGGCCTCATCGACGAGTTCCTGAAGATCCCGCACCGCAAGGCGTACGGCCTCGACCTCGTCACCGACAAGGGACGGGCCAGGCTCGCCGATCTGCACGGCCTGCCGGGCGACTTCGACTACATTGCGTTCGTCCCCCAATGGGACTTCCTCAACCTGATCACCAAGCACGCCGCGACGTATCCGGGCTTCCGGATGATCATGCAGGCGGAGGCGCACGGCCTGATCGTCGAGGACGGCGTCGTCAAGGGCGTGCGCTACCGCGACCCCGAGGGCGAGCACGAGATCCGGGCCGACCTCACCGTCGCAGCCGACGGCCGCCGCTCGGCGTTACGCGCCGCCGCCGGTCTCGAACCCGAGGTGCTCGGCGCGCCGATGGACGTGGTGTGGTTCAAGCTGCCCCGGCACGAGAGCGATCCCGCCGAGACGTTCCTGCGCATCTCCGCAGGCCATCTGCTCGTCTCGATCAACCGCGAGAGCTACTGGCAACTCGCCTACGTCATTCCCAAGGGCGCTTTCGGGCAGCTGCGGGAGCAGGGCGTGGGAGCGCTGCGCGCCTCGGTGGCCGGGCTGCTGCCGTACCTGGCCGACCGGGTCGAGCTGATCGAGGACCTCGGCGACGTCAGCGTGCTGGAGGTGGCGCTCGACCGGCTGCGGCGCTGGCACCGGCCCGGACTGCTGTGCATCGGCGACGCCGCGCACGCCATGTCGCCCGTCTTCGGCGTCGGCATCAACCTGGCCGTGCAGGACGCCGTCGCCACGGCCAACGTGCTTGCGGGCTCGCTTCGCTCGGGGGCGCCGATCCCCGACTCGGTCCTGGCCCGGATCCAGCGCAGGCGGCTGTTCGCCACGCGCGTCACGCAGCTGGCCCAGCGGCTGGCCCAGGACAGAGTGATCAAGCCCACACTCGACGGTTCGGGCCGGGGGCCGTCACTGCCCAACACCTCTCGACTGCCGGTCATCGGCCGTGTGGTGCGGCGTTTCATCGGCCTGGGCGTCACTCCGGAGCACGTACGGCTCAGGTGACGCCCTTGCCCTCGGGGGCGCGCAGTGGGATCGTGCTGGCGGGACGAACTCCACGCCCACAAGGAGGCGAGAGAGATCGGGTTCTCATACCGTGGACGCAGAGGTCGGACAGTCGAGCTGAGTGCAATAACCTCGTATGTCGTGAGCGCACCTAGCAATCTTGATTCCTGGCGAGACCTGCCCGCGGCCCAGCAGCCCGACTGGCCAGACCGCGGCGAGCTCGACAAGGTGGTCGCCGAGCTCGGCGGCCTGCCCCCGCTCGTCTTCGCAGGCGAGTGCGACCTGCTCAAGGAGCAACTGGCCGCCGTCGCACGCGGCGAGGCCTTCGTGCTGCAGGGCGGTGACTGCGCCGAGACCTTCGCGGGCGCCACCGCCGACGCCGTGCGCAACAAGCTCAAGACGCTGCTGCAGATGGCCATCGTGCTCACCTACGCGGCCAAGGTCCCGGTCGTGAAGATCGGCAGGGTGGCCGGCCAGTTCGCCAAGCCCCGCTCCAGCGGTGTCGAGGTGCGCGACGGCGTCGAGCTGCCCGCCTACCGGGGCGACATGGTCAACGGGTTCGACTTCACGCCCGAGTCGCGCAGGCCGGACCCGTGGCGGCTGCTGCGGGCCTACCACTCGTCGGCCGTGACGCTCAACCTGGCCAGGGCCTTCACCAAGGGCGGCTACGCCGACCTGCGCCAGGTGCACGCCTGGAACCAGGACTTCGTCGCCGAGTCGCCCGCCGGTCGCCGCTACGAGCAGCTGGCCAGGGAGATCGACCAGGCGCTCGCGTTCATGCGGGCCTGCGGGGCCGATCCCGAGGAGTTCCACACGGTCGAGTTCTTCTCCTCGCACGAGGCGCTGATCCTCGACTACGACAGGGCGCTGACCCGCATCGACTCGCGCACCGGCGACCCCTACGACGTCTCGGCGCACATGGTGTGGATCGGCGAGCGCACCCGTCAGCTCGACGGCGCGCACGTCGAGTTCTTCTCGCGCATCCGCAACCCCATCGGCGTCAAGCTCGGCCCCTCGACGACGGCCGAGGAGGCGCTGGCCCTGGTCGAGAAGCTGAACCCGACCAACGAGCCCGGCCGCCTGACCTTCATCACGCGCATGGGCGCCTCCAAGATCCGCGAGCACCTGCCGCCGCTGGTGGAGAAGGTCACCGCGAGCGGCGCCCAGGTCGGCTGGATCTGCGACCCGATGCACGGCAACACCTTCGAGGCGCCGAGCGGCCACAAGACCCGCAGGCTCGACGACGTGCTGGACGAGGTGGCCGGCTTCTTCGAGGTGCACCGCGCGCTCGGCACCCACCCGGGCGGCATCCACATCGAGTTCACCGGCGACGACGTCACCGAGTGCGTGGGCGGCGGCAGCGAGATCGTCGAGGACGACCTCGCCCTGCGCTACGAGACCGCCTGCGACCCCAGGCTCAACCGGGGCCAGTCCCTCGACCTCGCCTTCCGCGTGGCGGAGATGTACCGCTCGGCCTGAGAAGCATCAGCAGGGCGTCCGGGTCGTCTGCCGGGCGCCCTGTCCTGTTGTCAGAAGCGGTCGGCGTGCTCCTGCACCCACTGCCGGAACGTGCGCGCCGGGCGGCCGGTCAGCCGTTCGACCGTGCCGTCCGGGGTGGTGGCCGACGGGCCGGGATCGGCGTACCAGCCGACGACGTACTCGGCGTCCGCCCTGGACACCCCGTTGCCGGTCAGTCTGGTGATCGCCTGTTCGTGGGTGATCGTCTCGAAGGCGATGGGACGGCCGATCGCAGCCGCCAGGATCGCGGCGCGCTCGCTCGGGGTCAGCGGTTCGGGTCCGGTGAGGTTGTAGGCCTGACCGGAATGCCCCTCGTCGAGCAGCGCGAGCGCCGCGACGGCCGCGATGTCCGCCTCGTGCACCAACGCACTCGGACCGTCGTACGGCTCCCGCACCACGCCTTCCGCCCGGATCGCATCGGCCCAGGTCAGGGTGTTGGACATGAACTCCTGCGCCTCCAGCCGCGTCCATTCGACGCCGGAGGCGGCCACCGCCTGCTCGACCGGGCCGACCCAGCCGCCCCACAGGACGGTGAAGCGCTTCACTCCGGCGGCGAGTGCGCGCTCGACCAGTTCGGCGCCGGTCTCGGCCAGGCCGGGCGTGACCGTGATGTGCAGGCGGTCGACGCCCCGCAGTGCGGTCCGCAGCGTGTCCGGGGCGTTGTGCGTGCCCGCGACCAGCTCCACCTCCGGCGGGAACCGGCCCCTGTTCGCCGCCGGGTCGCGGGTCAGGGCCCGGACGTGTTCGCCGCGGCGTGCCAGCTCCGTCACCACATGTCGTCCGGTGTTTCCCGTGGCGCCTGTCACCAGTGTCGTCATAGTCGGGCTCCTCTGGAAGGGTGTGTCCGATGAGTCGCGTACGACCCTAGAAACTCAACCGGGGTTGAGGTCAACCGGCCGGGTATCACTTTGGTGCCCTTGTTAAGGGTGATGGGCAAAACAGCCGCCCTGACTGGGGAAACAGCCTAGGATCCCGGTAGTTACTGAGATTTCGGGATATTTCCGGGAGAAACAATGGATGGGCTTCCTGCGCCCGAAGGTGTGGACCCAAGCGTCCCCAATGTCGCCCGGATGTACGACTACTACCTCGGCGGCAAGGACCACTTCGCCGCCGACAGGGCCGCGGCCGAGCGGATCCTCACGCTCTTCCCGCACACCAGGCTCTCGGCGCGGGAGAACCGCGAGTTCCTGCAGCGGGCCGTGCACGAGCTCGTCGCCTCCGGCGTCAGGCAGATCGTCGACATCGGGTCCGGACTGCCGACCCAGGGCAATGTGCACGAGATCGCACACGCCCTCGCCCCCGACACCAAGGTCGCCTACGCCGACTACGACCCCGTCGTCTGCGCGCACGGGCGGGCCCTGCTCGCCGGGAGCAGCGACAACATCGCCATCGTGCAGGCCGACGCTCGCGACCCCAAGGCCCTGCTGGGCAACGAGGCGCTGCGCGACCTGATCGACTTCGACCGGCCGGTCGCCTATCTGCTGCTGGCCGTGCTGCACTTCATCCCGGACGAGACCGACGAGGCCGGTGAGCACGCGGGCGCCTACGCCATCGTCGACGCGCTGCGCGAGGCCTCCGTACCCGGCAGTCATCTGGTGATCAGTCACGCGATCGACGCCAAGCCCGACACCACGCCCGAGGCGCTCGAGGTCTACAACAAAGCCACGGCCGCCCTCAATCTTCGGACGAAGGAGCAGATCGCGCGTTTCTTCGACGGCTACCGGCTGCTCGAACCCGGTCTGGTCTATCCCAAGGACTGGCGGCCGCAGCACGAGCCGATCATCGGCGAGCCGGAGACGTCGATCGGGTACGCCGGGGTCGCGGTCAAGCTCTGAGCTCGCCCGGGAGCAGGGCGATCGTGTGGGCGGCGGCATGCCTGAAGATCGGGTCGCCGCCCTTGGCGTACTCGCGCAGGCAGGCCTCGGTCATCTTGATCGCATGGTCGTCACCGGTCAGCGCGGCGCGGTGTGACAGCTCGGCGGGCGTGGGCGGCTCGCCGTGCGGCATGGGCTCCGCGACGGCGCCGTGGCCGAACCCGCTGTACAGTCCGGCCGCGACCTGCCACAACGCGTCGTAGGTCGGCCGCCACAGGGGGGTCGGCAGCTCCGTCAGGATCGAGGCGACGGCGACCGGAGCCGTCACCGCGTGGACGAGGGTGATCGGCGCGTTCCTGCCGTGGGTGAGGAACACCTCGGCGAACACCCGCGACAGCTCGTCCAGATCGGCGCGCACGTCCTGAGGCGGGCGCAGGGCCGACACCGCCTCGGCGTAGGCGGGCAGGGTCTCCAGGTTGGCCAGATGCCGCACGATGAGCGTCGAGGGCCTCAGCTCCAGCAGCGGCAGCGCCGCCACGGCCGCACGCAGTGTCCGCGTGCCGCCGCTCACCGGTGCGCCGGGCAGCTCGGCGTACCCCGCCGCCCAGTAGGCCAGCGCCCGCCCGAGCTCGGTCAGCCGCGCCTGCCCCTCCTGTTCCACCAAGGCGCGTACGGCATGCGCCACCCTGATCACACCGTGCGTCGCGCCCGCCGCGAGGCCCGGCGTGAGCCTCGGCCACCACACGGCCAGCACCTCACGCCACGGCGCCTGCGCCAGCGCGTCGGCGAACCAGGCGTTCCAGTCGCCGAGCCTGCGCATGTCGCCCAGGGCGTGACGCCAGTCGGCGATGCGCGCGTGCGGGCGCGGGAGCGCTTCCAGCTTGGGCAGATACGCACTGACCCAGCCCTCCACCGCATCCGGCGCTCCGAGCCGCACCAGGGCTTCGGCGACCATGGGTCCGTGGTTGGACAGGCCACCGCCGAACTCGGGGCCGGTGGGGGCCAGACGGGTCAGCGCTTCGTCGAGCGCGTCGGCGTGCGTGCTCATCACGGCTCTCCAGCGGGGGTGCGGGCTGACGCCCGGACGGAGTTCACACGTTCACGAGGCGGGCCGGGGTGCTGCCGACTGGGTTCGCGTGCTCACCAGGCATGGCGTGCGGGCGGCCCCGCATGGCATTTCACGCGTTCACAAGCTTGCCCGCCGTGCCGGACCAGCCCCCCGGCCCCGTCGAACCGGGGCCGGGGATCCGGCACGTGCCTGGGTCAGGCCTTGTCCGGGGTGCCGATCTCGGAGGCGAGTTCGGCGCGGATGGAGTCCATGTCGAGGGCCCGCACCTGGCCGATCAGGTCCTCAAGGGCGTTGTCCGGCAGGGCTCCGGGCCTGGCGTACACGACGATGCCGTCACGGATCGCCATGATCGTCGGGATCGACGTGATCTCGAAGCCCTGGGCGAGCGCCTGCTCGGCCTCGGTGTCGATCTTGCCGAACGTGATGTCCTCGTGCTTGTTCGAGGACTTCTCGAAGATCGGTCCGAACGTCCGGCACGGTCCGCACCAGGCCGCCCAGAAGTCGAGCAGGACGATCCCCTTGTCGGCGATGTCGTTGAAGTTCTTCTCGGTTACCTCGATGGTCGCCACAAGTGGCTCCTCGTTCTGTCGTCGTGCTGTCAGCGTGTGTAACCTCGTACCCCTGTCCAGCATTCCATGTTCACCGAGGGGTACGCGCCCGGCCACGCCCCGGCCGTTGGTAGGCTCGCGCGGGTGTCACACGAGCCCAGCGCCGATCAGCTCACCGCCGCCGCCGTCGAGCGTGCCGCCGCCACCCTGCGTCCCGTGGTGCGGCGCACCGGCCTGGAGCCGAGCGACCGGCTGAGCGACCTGCTCGGCCTGCCCGTGCTGCTCAAGCGCGAGGACACCCAGCTCTGCCGCTCCTACAAGGTGCGCGGCGCCTACAACCTCATCTCCTCGCTCGGCCCGCACGAGCGCGCCAAGGGCGTCGTGTGCGCCAGCGCGGGCAACCACGGCCAGGGCCTGGCCTACGCCTGCGCCGAGCTGAAGATCAAGGGCAGGGTATTCCTCCCGGCCAACACCCCACGGCAGAAGCGCCAGCGCATCGCGGCCATCGGCGGGCAGTGGATCGAGCCGGTCATCGTCGGCAGCTCCTACGACGAGGCCAGCGCCGCCGCGCACTGGGACAGCGAGCAGACCGGTGCGATCTACGTGCATCCCTTCGACGACCCGCGCACGATCGCCGGTCAGGGCACGGTCGGCATCGAACTGGCCGGACAGGCCGAGCAGGCCGGGACCGAGCTGACCACGGTGATCCTGCCGGTCGGCGGCGGCGGGCTCATCGCCGGGGTCGCGCTCTGGCTGAAGGAGCACCTGCCGCACGTCCGCGTCGTCGGCGCCGAGCCCGCCGGTGCGGCGAGCATGCGCGCCGCATTCGACCACGGCGGGCCGGTGGCGCTGGCCCACGTCGACACGTTCGTCGACGGCGCGGCCGTCGGCCAGGTCGGCGCGATCAGCTACTCGGTGGTCCGCGACCTGGTGGACGAGCTCGTCGCGGTGCCCGAGGGCGCGGTCTGCACCGAGATGCTCGACCTGTACCAGTCCGACGGCGTGATCGCCGAACCTGCGGGCGCCCTGGCCAGCGCGGCGGCCCGCATGCTGGGCGACGACCTGCGCGGCCCGGTCGCGTGCGTGGTGTCGGGCGGCAACAACGACGTCAGCCGCTACGCCGAGGTCGTCGAGCGCTCCCTGCTGCACGAGGGGCTGCGCCACTACTTCCTGGTCACCTTCCCCCAGGAGCCGGGCGCCCTGCGGCACTTCCTCGACCAGGTGCTGGCCAAGGGCGAGGACATCATCGCCTTCGAGTACGTGAAGAAGAACAACAGGGAGACCGGTCCGGCCCTCGTCGGCATCGAGCTCGAACACGCCTCCGACCTGGACAGCCTGCTGACCAGGATGAACGAGAGCCCGCTGCGCATCGAGCGGGTGCCGCCCGGCTCGCCGCTGTTCACGTTCCTGCTCTGAGGCGGCCGTGCCCCGCCGTACCCGCCTGCGAGCGGGCGGGTACGGCGGGGCGGTGGGTCAGCTCGGGGTGGACTCGGGGTCGGGGCAGTCGTAGGCGACCACGACGGCCTCGCCCTCGCTGCACGCGCCCGAGCCGTCGCACGCCTTGACCGGGACGGTGTAGTTCCCGCCCGCCGTCGGCGTGCCGGAGATCGTGCCGTCCGGGGCGATCGTCACACCCGGCGGCAGCTTCGACGGATCGGCGACCGAGTAGGTGACGGCCGAGCCCTCAGGGTCCTTGGACGTGAGCGCCCCGCCGACCGGCTTGCCCACCGGACCCGACAGGACGACGCCCGGCCTGCTCGGCGGCTGGTGCACGAGCGGAGCCGAGCACGACACCTTGACCGAGTCCAGGAAGTTGCCGTAGCTGGCGTAGCCCGCGCCCGACGAGACCGCCAGGAACTCCACCCGCGTGACGACCTGACCCGCGGGCACGACGTACGTGCCGCTGTAGTGCCCCCATCGGTCGTTGCCGTCGACGATGTCGTTGGAGGAGGCGCCGTCGGGCGACTGCAGCACGCCGCCGATGCGCACGCGCATGACGTCCTTCTTGGCGCCTGCCGTACGCGCCCGGTGGGCCAGGCTCCAGGAGAGGGTCTGGCCGGGGACGGTGGTGATGTCCTGGTACAGCGCCGAGTAGCCGGTGGCGCTGATCTCGGCGAACTGCGAGCCGGTGTCTGCTGGCACGTTGAAGTTCATCGGGTCGGCCCTGTTGCCCGTTCCCCAGATCTCCACCAGGCCGTCGGCGGCCGTCGAGCGCCAGCCGGGCACGTCCTTGCTCTGGTAGCCCTGGCCCCTGATGCCGCTGGGCTGCTCGAAGCTGCCGTTGACGAGCGTGCACGCCTCCGCCACGTCCCCCGGCGCCGCGACGGCCGCGACCGTCGCACCACCGGACAGGACGAACGCCGGGAGCGCGACCACGGTGGCCGCGGCGCCCAGCAGGACACGCAGGGCACGATGGCTCCCCGCATGCGATGTGTTCATGTGAATCCCCCGAGAAGAAGGCCGCGCCCACGCAAGGCGCGGTCCACCACGGCATCTCCCCCACGCATGATCATCCGAAGCGGCGCGTGATGGCATGCGTCGGTCAAATCAGCGCGGGCGGCATGCGTCACGGGATGAGATGCTGGGCCGATGGCATCGGTGAGGCAGGTTCAGGTGACCTTCGACTGCGCGCGGCCCCGGCGGGTGGCCAGGTTCTGGTGCGAGGCGCTGGGGTATGTGGCGCCGCCCCCCGAGGGGTTCGCCGACTGGGACGCCTTCGACCGCACACTGCCGCCCGAGTCCCGGGACGCGTGGGCCGCGTGCGCCGACCCCTCGGGCGTGGGGCCGAGGCTGTTCTTCCAGCGGGTGCCCGAAGGCAAGGTCGTCAAGAACAGGCTGCATCTCGACATCCGGGTCGGCAAGGGGCTCGTGGGGGCGGAGCGTGTGGCCGCGCTGGAGGCAGAGGGAGCCCGGCTGGTCGCACTCGGCGCCATGCGCGTGCACCTGCTGCCCGCCGACGAGGAGAACGAGTCCTGCCTGGTCATGCAGGACGTCGAGGGCAACGAGTTCTGCCTGGACTGAGACCGGAGGGCCCCGCGAAAGGGGCCCTCCGGCATGCTCAGGACAGGGTCAGGCCGATGACCAGCGGGTCGTGGTCGGAGGAGCGGAAGGCGTCCGGCTTGTACAGCGCGGGCGGGTTGAACTCCTGGTTGTAGTCGGCGATGCGGGGCTCGTCGCTGTTGTTGTGCCAGATGGTGGTGCTGGTGACGCGCTTGAGCAGCCCGGGGCTCGCCATCGCGTGGTCGAGCTCGCCCGCCAGGCCGTCGAACAGATAGCTGTAGCGGAAGATCTCCGGTACGAACCTCTTGCTGAGGCTGGTCAGGCCCGCGGCCTCAAGGGTGTCGATCGGGTCCTCCTCGCCGTAGGCGTTGAGGTCGCCGAGCACCAGGGCGTTGGGCAGGGCGAGGGAGTCGATCAGGCCGAGTGTGGCCTGGGCCTGCCGTACTCTCTGGGGGTTCCAGCAGGACTGGCCGTCGCCCTGGTCGGCTTCGGGGCCGCTCGCCGGGCATGAGCCCTTCGACTTGTAGTGGTTGACGACCATGGTGAACGGCTGGCTGCCGTTCTTCCTGCGGAAGGACTGGATCAGCGGCGGACGGCTGAACACGGGGTCGTCGGAGGAGCGCAGGGCGCCGACGGGGGTGAGCCTGGCGGGCTTGTAGATCAGCGCCACCTTGATCAGGTCGGTGCCGGGGTAGGGATGGCCGAGCGCCGCGTACGTTCCGGCGCCGACCTCGGCGTTGACCGCGTCGACGAGGGCCTGCACGGCCGTCTGGCCGTTGTTCTCGATCTCCATGAGGCCGAGGACGTCGGCGTCGATCGCCTTGATCGTGGCCACCAGCTTGGCGAGCTGACGCTGCTGCTCGGTCGCCGTGGTGGCGCCGCGCGAGTCGAGCGTGGTGAACCAGTTCAGCGTGTTGAGGCTGGCGACCTTGACATTGCCCAGCACCGGGAACGGCTTGGGCAGGCGCAGGTTCAGCGGCAGGAACGAGATCGGCTTGGTCGGCTGCAGCCGGTAGGCGCCGAACCCGTAGCCGAGCACGCCGGTGACGCCGAACGTCACGTCGCCGGTGCGGACCAGGTGGGGGCTGGTGTACGGGATCGTCGCCGGGTTCTCGCGCGAGGAGCCGTCGTCGATGAGCAGCTTGCGCCTGTCGTTGAGCGCGGGGTCGACGCCCGGCCTGTCGGTCGGCTGGAACAGCCTGCCTTCGGAGGAGACCACGACCTCGCCGAACCTGCCCAGGTTGTAGTGCTCGCTGACCGTGAGGATCTCGGGGAAGGTCAGCAGCATGCTCTCGACCGGCTCGAACGAGGTCCCGGCCGGTCGGGGCAGCGTGTACGGCCTGGCGGCGATCGAACCGGTGCCGCAGACGTCGACGGCCGAGACGGGTGACAGCTCGGTCCAGCCGTTGAACTCCACGACCCTGCCGGTCACCAGCACGCGGTCGCCGACGGCGACGTCCTTGAGCGTGGCCCTGGCGAAGGCGAACAGGCCTTCGGAGGTGGCCGGGTCGGCGTCGGGCGTCGGGTCCTGCAGGAAGAAGCCGCTGAGCTGGGCGGCGTCCTGAAGGTCGGAGGTGACGACGCCTTCGACGCGCACGGTCTGACCGGCCAGCGGGCTGACGTCCGTGCTGCCCTGCACCTCGGCGATCTGGTGGGTGGCCGGGGTGAGGCAGGGGTCGGTGCTGGCCGTCGGCGTCGGCGAGGGCGACGCCGTGGGCGACGGGGAAGCCGTGGGGGAAGGCGACGGCGACGGGGAGGAAGCGCCGCACGGGTTCACCGGGGAGGCGGTGTTGCGCGGGACGGGGGCGCCGGACTCGAAGTCGGCGCCGTTGTCGTCGGTGTCGGTGCAGCCCGCCGCCTTGCGCAGGACGGCCGTCGTGTTGGAGGCGGCGGGCGCCGCGCTGCCCTCGGAGAAGTTCGCGGTGCCGAAGCCGACCAGGTCGGCGAGCTGGTCGAGCTGGGCCTGGCCGCACGCGGTCGGGGTGCCGTTGCAGGCCAGGCCGGTGGTCGAGCGGACCAGGGCCACCTTGCCCGCCGCCGCGCCGAGGTTGATCGCGCCGGTGGCGTCGGGGGCCGGCAGCGCGCCGCTGGGCGTGGTCCCGGCCGCGAGCTGGACCAGGTAGTACTGGCCGGGTGCGAGCGTACCCGAGAGGGCGACGATCGGCTGGGCGCTGAACAGGCCGGTGCCGGTGGCGCTGGTGTACTGCACGGACCAGCCGTCCAGTGCGACCGGGGCGCCGCTGCGGTTGACGAGTTCGACGAAGTCGTTGGTGAGGGGCGCGCCGCTGTTGCCGCCGCCGCCGTACACCTGGCTGATGACCACTGTGCCCGGTGCCGCCGATGCGGGCGTCGAGGAGACTGCCGCGAGGCCGAAGGCGGCCAGGCCTGCGGCGGTAAGGGCGGCGATGGTACGAGATAAGACACGCATGCTGCGCAGCGTAAAGCCTCTTTACTCGCCCTTTATCCCCGGATAGGTGGATGGAAAATGAAATCATAGAACCTTGACATCGACCGGCCCGGCGTATGTCGGCTAGTGACGTAGCGGGTATGAGTTCGGCATGGACTGGGTCACCTGCGAGCACTCCCCCGGCTGCCTCGGTGCGGCCCGCGCACCCCACGGGCGTTGTCTAGCCCACCTGTCACCCGAGGAACTCTCCGCCACGCTCGTCCCGGGCCGCCTGCTGGACCTGCGCGGCGCCGTCGTCACCGAGGCGCTGCTGGAAAGGGTGCTGGCCGCGATGGGCAACCGCCTGGGCCGGGCCCGGCTCGACCAGGCCAGATTCACCTGCGAGGCCAGGTTCACCGGGGTCCGTTTCGAGGGCGACGTGTCGCTCGACGGAGCCAGGTTCGACCGGGTCGCCTCGTTCGTCGAGGCGCGGTTCGCGGGCAACGTCTCGATGGCCAGGGCCAGGTTCGCCAGGGGCCTGTCCTTCCACGGCGGGCAGGTGGCGGGGCACGCCTCGTTCGAGCGGGCGTCGATCGGCGGCGACGCCCTCTTCGGCCGGACCGTATTCGGACGCGGCGCGACGTTTGAAGCAACGCGTTTCGATGGTTTCGCGATATTCGACGAGGCGCGTTTCCTGGACACCGCCTTATTCCGGAGCGCCAGATTCGGCAGGGCGTTGTCGTGCCGGAAGGTCAGAGGCAGGGTGGTGTTCGACTCGGCGCACTTCATCGGCAACGCCTACGTCTCGGCGACCCAGCGCCTGTCGCTGACCGGGGCCAGGGCCGAACGCGCCCTGGACGTCAGTGCCGAAGGCTGCTCGGTCGACCTGCGCCGGGTCGAGGTGAGCGGCACGACGACGGTCAGACTGGCCGCCTCGCGCGCCGACCTGGAGGGCGCGCTGCTGCGCGGCCAGGCGGGCGTCACCGGCACCGGCGCCGCCGAGCTCGCCTCCGCGCGCGGTGTGGTCGCCCCCGACCTCACGCTGTACGGGCTCGACCTGACGGCATGCAGGTTCGCCGGGCTGGCCCATCCCGAGGGGCTGCGGATCAGGAACTGCACGTTCGCCTTCACCCCCGGCGGCCTGCGCGGGGTGCTTCGCTGGCCGCTGACCAGGCCGCGCTGGTTCAGCCGCAGGCGCACGCTGGCCGACGAGCACGGCTGGCGCGGCTGGTCGCCACGCGGGTCGGACGAGGCCACGGCCGAACAGCTCGCCGTCCTGTACTCCGAACTGCGCAACGCCGCCGACGACGAGGGCACGGCCGCCGACTTCGCCTTCGGCGCGATGGAGATGCGCAGGCAGGCCACCCGCCGCTGGTGGCTGTCGCTGTACTGGGTGACCTGCGGGTACGGCATGCGCCTGGGCAGAGCGGTGGGCTGGAGCGCCCTGCTGGTGCTGGTCACGGCGGGCGCACTGCTGTGGACGTCGACCTCGCACGCGGCCAGACGGGGCCACGCGCCGCCACCACGCGATCCGGTGCCCGCCCCGACGGTCCCGCGCTGACCCTCCCGCGCTGCCCCTCCCGCGCTGACCGCCCGCCGGACCGGGCAGGTAGGGGACGAACCAGGGAATTCCCCGATGAAGGCGCCGGGCCTGTCCCCTAGCCTGGGACCATGCGCATCGACGCCTACGTGGCCGACCTCGACCGGGCGTTGCGTGGTCCCGGCAGACCCAGGCGTGACCTGGTCGTCGAGGCGCGCGACAGCCTGTGCGACGCCGCCCAGGCCTACGAGGCCGAAGGGCTGAGCCGGGCCGAGGCCGAGCGGGCCGCCGTCGCCGAGTTCGGCGAGGTGGCCGAGGTCGCGCCCGGGTACCAGCAGGAGCTCGCCGCCTGCGCCGGACGGCGGCTGGCGGTCCTGCTGTTCGTGAGCGTGCCGCTGACGGCGCTGATGTGGTCGCTGCTGTGGCAGGTCTTCCCCACCGACCCGGTCAACTGGAGCACCAAGCCCGCCTGGTTCGTCCCCGTCGCCAGGGCGCTGGACATCCTGCAGATGGCCACCGGCCTGCTCGGCGCCGCCGTGCTGCTCGCCCTCGGCAGGGGCGCCAGGCACATCCGCAGGCCGCTGCGCGTGGTCAAGGCGCTGGCCGTGTTCGTGTGGGCGATGCTGCCGGTCACCCTGGCGTTGTGCCTGGCGCTGATGCTGGGCTCGCACAGCCCGACCGGTTTCGCCGGGTATCCGCCCGGCATCGGGGCCTCGCTGATCAGCCTGGCCTTCTGGACGATGCAACTGTGGTGCGCGGCCCGCAGCCTGGGCGTGGTCAGGCGCATGACGACCCTTGAGGAACGCCCGGCCTTCGCCTGATCAAGGCTCTGGTCGAGGACCTGGTCGAGGCTAGGCCTCCGGTCTGGGCTCCAGCACGCCGCCGATGACCCCCGTGAAGGCACGCCAGGCGTCGCGTTCGCCCGCCAGGTGGGTACGGCCCGCGGAGGTCAGGCGGTAGGTGCGGCGTTTGCGGCCGGCGACGGTGGCCCATTCGCTGGCCAGATAGCCGATGCGCTCCAGTTTGCGCAGCGCGGGATAGACCGTGCCGGTCGGCACGCTCAGCGCTCCCCCGCTGCGTTCCTGCAGGGCTTCGATGATGGCGTAGCCGTGCAGCGGCTCGTGTTCGAGCACGGACAGCAGCAGGCCGTCCATGTGACCGCGGAGCGCGTCGGGGTTCATGCGATCGATCCTAGATTCCCTCTCGTCATGTAGACAGTCTACACGTAGGCAAACTTCATGTAGGCTGCCTACGTGTAGACAGACACAACAATGACCGAGGTGACGCCATGGACGTGCTCGACCTGGCCCGGCTGCAGTTCGGCGTGACGGGAAGCCTGCACTTCCTGTTCGTCGTGCTGACGCTCGGCCTGGCCCCCCTTGTCGCGATCATGCACACCCGCTGGGTCCTGTCCGGCAAGCCGATCCACCTGCGGATGACGCGTTTCTGGGGGCAGATCTATGTCACCAACTACGCGCTCGGCATCGTGACGGGCCTGGTGATGGAGTTCCAGTTCGGCCTGAGCTGGAGCGGCCTGACGCACTACGCGGGCGATGTGTTCGGCGCGCCGCTGGCCATGGAGACGCTCGTCGCGTTCTTCCTGGAGTCGACCTTCCTCGGCCTGTGGATCTTCGGCTGGGACCGGTTGCCCCGATGGCCGCATCTGGCCTGCATCTGGATGGTCACCCTGACCGCCTACGCCTCGGCGTTCTTCGTCATGGTGGCCAACTCCTTCCTGCAGAACCCGGTCGGAGCCGTCGAGCGGGGCGGGCGGCTCGAACTCACCGACTTCGGCGCGCTGCTGACCAACAAGGCCCTGCTCGCCTCCTTCCCGCACGTCGTGGGGGCCGGGCTGCTCACCGGCGGCACCGTGCTCATGGGCGCCTCCGCGTACCACCTGTTCAGGCGGCACCCGGACCGGGAGTTCTTCACCACCTCGATCCGCAGCGGCGTCATCTGGGCCACGGTCGGCGGCACGATGGCGGTCGGCTTCGGCTACGCGCAGTTCGGCGCGGTCCAGCCGGGCAAGTTCGAGGGCAACGCCGGGGCGGGGATCGGGCTCGGGATGATGATCCTCATCGGGCACGCCATCGAGTTCGCCACGCTGTTCTTCCTGCTGCCCGTCATCTACTGGGTGCCCACCTGGCGCTGGCTGCATCCGCTGCTCATCGCGCTGACGCCGCTGCCGTTCATCGCCGCGATCTTCGGCTGGATGGCCAGGGAGATCGGGCGGCAGCCGTGGATGATCTGGGGCAGGCTCTCGGTCGCCGACGCCATGTCGCCCGGCCTGACGACCGGGATGGTCACCATGTCGCTCGTCGCCTTCACCTCCGTGCTCGGCCTGCTCGCCGTGACCGACTACGTGCTCATCGTCCGTGCCGTACGGCGTGGCCCCGAAGGCGTCGCACTCGGGGCGCCCGCCGAGCGCGTACCCGTGCCGAGTTTTTGAGGAGATGCGGTCATGGAGCTGATCTGGTTCGCCGTCTTCGCCGTCCTGCTCACCGGTTACTTCGCCCTTGAGGGGTTCAATCTCGGCGTCGGCGTGCTGCTGCCGCTGCTGGGCACCTCGCAGGAGCGGCGTGACCGCATGGTCGCGGCCATCGGGCCCTATGTGCTGGCCAACGAGGTGTGGCTGGTGGCGACCGTGGGCGTGCTGCTCGGGGTGTATCCCTCGCTCGAAGGCGAGGTGCTGTTCGGGCTCTACCCGCTGGTCGTGCTCATGGTGACGGGCTGGGTGCTGCGCGACGCCGGGCTGTGGCTGCGGCGCAGGGCCGAGGGCACCGGCTGGCGCACGGCCTGGGACCTGGCCGTCTCGGGCGGCTCCCTCGTCCTGGCCGCCGGATGGGGCCTGGCGTTGCACGCGATCGTGACGGGCACGCTGCTCAGTCCGGCCGGGCTGCTGTGCGGGGCGCTGACGACAGGGCTGTTCGCGCTGCACGGATGGCGGTTCCTGGCCTGGCGCACGCCGGGCCTCGCGGCGAGCGGCACGGCGGCGGGGCTGGCCGGCTCCGCGCTGCTGGCCGCGCTGCCCGCCGTGGCCGTCCTGGCCGGTGGGGCGGGGTATCTGCTGGAGCACACGGTGCCCGATTCCACGCTGAATGTGCTCAGTCTCATGGTCGCGCCGTGCGCACCTGTCATGATCGGCGCGCAAGTATGGGTATGGCGCACGTTCACACCCGTCCGTGCGACCGACCGGATACCGTCGTTCTTCTGAGGCCCCGTGCACAAGGATCTCCTGCGGCTCGCCCGCGCCGAGTCGGCGCTACGCCGTCATCTCGCCCTCACCCTGGCCGCCGCCGTACTGGCAGGGCTGCTCGTCCTGATCCAGGCCGAGGTGCTCGCGGGGGTGTTGTCCGGCAGGTTCACCGTCGCCGCGCTCGTGGTGCTCGTGGGCGTGGTGGCGCTGCGGGCGCTGCTGGGCTGGACGCAGGGGATCTTCGCCGGGCGCACCGCGACCGGGGTCAAGTCGGCCCTGCGCCACCGGCTGCTCGCCCGGCTGCGCGACCTGGGGCCCGGCGGGCTGGCCGGGCATCGCTCCGGTGAGCTGGTCACGCTCACCGGGCGCGGGCTCGACGCGCTCGATCCCTATCTGACCGGGTACCTGCCCGCCATGGCCGTGGCCGCCGTGGTGCCGATCGCGGTGCTGGTGCGGCTGTTCACCGCCGATCTGGCCAGCGCCGTCATCGTGCTGCTCACGCTGCCGCTGATCCCGATCTTCGGCGCGCTGGTCGGCATGCACACCAAGGCGGTCACCGAACGCCAGTGGCACGCGCTGGCCAGGCTCGGCGGCCACTTCCTCGACGTCGTACGCGGGCTGCCGACGCTGCGGGCCTTCGGCCGGGCCAGGCACCAGGCCACGGTCATCCAGCAGGTCGCCGACGCCCACCGCTCGGCCACGATGCGCACGCTGCGGGTGGCGTTCCTGTCCTCGCTGGTGCTCGAACTCTGCGCCTCCCTGTCGCTGGCGCTGGTCGCGGTGCCGATCGGGCTGAGGCTGCTCGGCGGGTCGCTCGACCTGACGACCGGGCTGCTGGTGCTGCTGCTGGCCCCCGAGGCGTACCTGCCGCTGCGCATGATGGGCACGCGCTTCCACGCCTCGATGGAGGGCGTGGCCGCCGCCGACGCCGCCTTCGCCGTACTGGACGCCTCGCAGGAGGAGCGCCGGCCCGAGCCCAGGGTCCTGACCGGCGGCGGGCCGCCGGAGATCCGGCTCGACGACGTCACCGTGCGCTATCCGGGACGCGAGGACCCCGCCCTGCGCGGCGTCACCCTGACCATCGCGCCGGGCGAACGCGTGGCGCTGGTCGGCGAGAGCGGCGGCGGCAAGAGCACCCTGCTGCACCTGCTGCTCGGCTTCGTCGAGCCGAGCGAGGGCACGGTCACCGTCGGCGGCGACCCGGACGTGGCCGCGCACCGCGACACCCTGGCCTTCGTCCCGCAACGCCCGCACCTGTTCGCCACCTCCGTCGCCGCCAACATCCGCCTCGGCGCCCCCACCGCCTCCGACCAGGAGGTACGGCAGGCCGCCAAGGCCGCGCACGCCGACGAGTTCGTCCAGGACCTGCCGGAGGGCTACGAGACGGTCGTCGGCGAACGAGGGGCGAACCTGTCGGCGGGCCAGCGTCAGCGCATCGCCCTGGCCAGGGCGTTCTGCCGGCCGGAGGCCACCGTGCTGCTGCTCGACGAGCCGACGGCCAGGCTGGACGGCCGGAGCGAGGCCGCGGTCGTCGAGGCCACCGCCCTGCTGAGCCAAGGCCGTACGGCGGTGATCGTGGCGCACCGGCCCGCGATGATCGACCTGGCCGACCGCGTGATCCGCATCCACGACGGCCGTGTGGTCGCCGACACGAAGGAGGCGGTCCTGTGAGCGTCCGCGAGCTGGCGGCGGGTGTGCGGGCGAGCAGGCTGGCCTGGGCGGTGCTCGCGGGAGCCGCGGCCGAACTCGCCGGGCTCGGACTCATCGCGGCGGCGGCCTGGCTGATCACCAGGGCCGCCCAGCAGCCGGAGCTGGCGGCGCTCAGTGTGGCGATCGTGGCCACCAGGGCGTTCGCCACCGGCAAGGGCGTCTTCCGCTACGCCGAACGGCTGACCGGGCACGACGTCGCCCTGCGCGCGCAGGCCGGGACGCGCGAGCGGCTCTACCGTGCGCTGATCCCGCCGCGGCCCGCCGCGCAGGGCGGCGCGGACCTGCTCAGCCGCATGGTCGACGACACCGACGCCGTGCAGGACCTGCTGGTGCGCTGCCTGCTGCCCGCGACGGCGGCGCTCATCACCGCACTGGCCGCCTTCGTCGTCGGGCTGACCCTGCTGCCCGCCGCCGCCGTGGTGCTGCTCGCGGGGCTGGCGGTGGCCGGGATCGCGCTGCCGATGGGCACGGCGGCTGCGGCCAGGCGCTGGTCGGCCAGGATCGCACCCGCCAGGGCGCTGCTGGCCACCCGGGTCGCCGACCTGGTGCACGGCTCGGCCGACCTGGCCGCATACGGCGCCGGAGACAGGGCGCTCGCCGCCGCGCTGGAGGCCGACGAGGCGCTCGGCTCGCTGGAGCGCCGCCAGGCCAGGGTGCACGCGGCGGCGCTGGCCTTCGGCGTCCTGGTGCAGGGCGTGAGCGTGGCCCTGGTGGTCGTGCTGGCCCAGCGCGCGGACGTGGGCTCGGTCGCGACGGCGGTGCTGGCGCTGACCTCGCTGGTCGCCTTCGAGCCGGTGCTGCCGCTGGCCGCCGCCGGTGAGCGCTTCGCGGGCATCACCGCGGCGCTGCGCAGGCTGCGCGAGGTCACGGCCGTGCCCAGCGCGATCACCGAGCCGGACCGTCCGCTGACCGCGCCCGACGGCCCGCTGACCGTCGAGGTGGCCGACCTGGTCGTCGAGCACGTGCCCGGCCGGGCCGCGCTGGACGGCGTGAGCCTGACGCTGACCCCCGGCAGGCGGGTCGCCCTCGTCGGGCCGAGCGGCGCGGGCAAGAGCACCCTGCTGGCCGCGCTCATGCGCCTGGTCGAACCGGCGTCGGGCACGGTCACGGTCAACGGCGAGGACCTGCGCGCCTTCGCCTCCGACGACGCCCGCGCGATGATGACCGGCCTCACCCAGGACCCGTACATCTTCCGCACCACCCTGCGCGACAACCTCCGCCTGGCCGGTCCCGGCGCGGACGAGCAGGCCATGGAGGCGGCGGTCGACCAGGCCAGGCTCGGCCCGTTCGTCGAGCGCGTCGGCTGGGACGCCGAGCTCGGCGAGGACGGCCGCACGCTGTCGGGCGGGCAGCTGCAGCGGCTGGCCCTGGCCAGGGCCCTGCTCAACGACCCGCCCGTCCTGCTGCTGGACGAGCCAGCCGAGGCGCTGGACGAGGAGGCCGCCGACGCGCTCATGGCCGACCTGCTGGACGCCACGCACGGCCGTACCACGCTCATCGTCACCCACCGCCTGCGCGGTCTCGAGGCGGTCGACGAGATCGTGGTGCTGGAGCACGGCCGGGTGATCCAGCGCGGCCACCACGACCGGCTGCTGGCCGAGCCCGGCTACTACCGGGACCTGTGGGAGTCCGAGCGCCTGGTCCGCAAGTTCTGACCCGTGCGGTCTTGAGTTGGCGACACAAGGAGGTTTACAGTTCAAAGTAGTTGACGCCGAGGAGTCGCCATGACGAACGACGACGAGCACATCCCCTCACCCGAGGAGTCGATGCTGCTCATCCAACGCCAGCGCGACGCCGCCAGCCGCTTCCTCGGCGGCAACCCGGTCGTCTTCACCACGCCGTGGGGCCTGTCCCTGCTGCTCGGCTTCGGCGCCCTGTTCCTGCACTACGGCTTCGGCGCCGAGCCGCTCGGCCTCGTCCCGCTGCCGGTCGCGATCGGCACCCTGCTGCTGACCCAGCTCGTGGCCGCGGTCGTCAGCATCTGGTACGGCGTGCGCTGCGGCCAGGGCGTGCGCGGCGCAACCCAGCGCAAGGGCATGCTGTACGGGCTGTCGTTCACGGCCGGGTTCGCCTCGATGGGCTTCCTGATGTCGCGTTTCGCCGAGCGGCTGCCGTTCGAGGAGGCGTTCCTGCTGGGGGCCGGGTTGGCGATGATGATCCTCGGCACGCTCTACATGGCGGGCGGCGCGGTGTGGGACACCTGGCTGCTGTCGGCCGCCGGAGGCTGGATCGTCGTGGTCAACGCCGTCGGGCTCACCCTCGGGCCCGGCTGGCACTTCCTGCTCACCTCGGTCCTGCTCGGCGGCGGGCTGGTGGCGGGCGGGCTGGCCCTGACCATGGCGGGGCCTCGGTGACACCTGAGCTCGACCCCGTCATCCACGCGCAGGCCAGGCTCAGGGTGATGGCCAGCCTCACCACCCTCCCGCAGGGCGACCAGCTCGCCTTCGGATCGCTGCAGGAACTGCTCGGCATGACGGCGGGCAACCTGTCGGTGCACCTGACCAAGCTGGAGCAGGCGGGCTACATCGACATCGTCAAGACGCACAAGGGCCGCACCCCGGTCACCTATCTGGCGCTCACCGCCAGGGGCCGCCTGGCCTTCGACGACTACACCGCGGCCATCCGCGCCCTTCTCGACCCAGCCGGAGGAGCACCGTGACCCAGGTCCTGGCCCGCGCCACGCATGTGAGCAGGCACTACGGCGACGTCGTCGCGCTCGACGACGTCAGCATCGACATCCACGCCGGCGAGCTGGTCGGCCTGCTCGGTCCCAACGGCGCCGGGAAATCCACCCTCATCAACCTGTTCGTCGGCCTGCGCAGGCCCACCTCCGGCACCGTCGAGCTGCTCGGCGCCGACCCGGGCCTGCCCGCCGCCAGGCGCGGCGTCGGCGTGACGCCGCAGGAGAGCGGGCTGCCGAGCGGACTGCGGGTGCGCGAGATCGTCGACTTCGTCTCGGCGCACTATCCCGATCCGGTGGGCAGGGACGAACTGCTGGCCAGGTTCGGACTCGGCGAGCTCGCCGGGCGGCAGGTCGGCGGGCTGTCCGGCGGTCAGAAGCGCCGCCTGGCCGTCGCCGTGGCGTTCGCCGGGCGGCCACGGCTGGTCTTCCTCGACGAGCCGACGACCGGTCTCGACGTCGAGGCCAGGCGTTCGCTCTGGGAGGGCATCAGGACCTTCCACGCCGAAGGCGGCACCGTCCTGCTGACCAGCCACTACCTGGAGGAGATCGAGGCGCTCGCCCAGCGCGTCGTCGTGATCGGCGGCGGCCGCGTCCTGGCCGACGACACCGTGTCGGCCGTACGTGACCTGGTCGGTGTGCGGCGCGTGTCCCTGTCGGTGCCCGACGGCGGCGACCTGATGGACCTGCCCGGCGTGCTCGGGAGCGAGCGCGAGAACGGGCGGGTGCACCTGGTCACCGGCGACTCCGACGACCTGGTCAGGCGGCTGGTGGGCGGCGGCGTGGCCTTCCACGACCTGGAGATCAGGCCGACCTCGCTCGAGGAGGCCTTCCTCGCCCTCACCTCAGGGCAGCCTTCCCCCCTCTGAGAGGATCCCGATGAGTCTCGTCCTCACGCATGCCAGGTACCAGCTGCTGGAGCATGTCCGTATTCCGATCGCGCTGGTGGCGAGCGTCTTCTTTCCCTCGGCCTCGATGCTGTTCTTCGTGGTGCCCTTCGGCGGGGACGACCCGGTCGGGGCGACGCTGGCGACCGGGTCGATGATGACGTTCGCGGTGATGTCGACGGCCCTGTTCACCTACGGCATCGGCGTGGCCGAGGATCGGGCCCAGCCGTGGGACCCCTATCTGCGCACGCTGCCCGCCGGGCCGCTGCCGCGATTCGCCGGGCGGTTGCTGACCGGTATGGCGATCATGCTGGTGGCCGTGCTGCCCGTACTGCTCATCGCCGCGCTGCTCACCTCCGCCTCGGCCTCGCTCGGCCAGGTTCTGCTGGGACTCGGCGCGCTGGTGCTGGTCTCGGTGCCGTTCACGCTCATCGGGCTGTTCATCGGCTATCTGCTGCCGTCGAAGGCGGCCATCGCGGTGACGCAGCTGGTGTTCTTCCCCGTGGCCTTCGGCGGCGGCCTGCTGGCCAACCCGCTGGACCCGCCCGGCTTCGTGGAGATCGTCGCGCCGTTCCTGCCCAGCAGGGGCGCGGCCGAGCTGGTCTGGGCCGCGACCAGCGACTTCCAGCCCGAGGTCCTGCCCCTGGTGACGTTCGTCCTGTGGACGCTCATAGCGGGTACGGCTGCCGCCTGGGCGTACCGCCGCGACGAGGGGCGCCGCTTTTCCTGAGATTTCGGGCCTGGACATGGGGACGTGTCGCCGCTTCTCCCAACGTTTCGGCCCCGGACAAGGGGGACGTACCGCCGCCTGTCCTGACGTTTCGCCCTCGGACATGGGGACGTGCCGCCGAGTCCGCAGCGATCTCGACGGCACGTCCGTTTGAAGGAGCCCCCTACAGGCTCATTCGCCCGTTCTCTCCTTGAGAGTGACCTCCACGCTCTGCGAGCGGCCGTCCCTCATATACGTGATCATGACCTTTTCGCCCGGCTTGAAACCTCGGACGGCGCCCACGACCGTGTCGCCGCCGTCGACCGTCGTCTCGCCGATCTTGGTGATCAGGTCGCCCTGCTTCAGACCGGCGGCTGCGGCGGGGCTGTCGGCCTGGACCTGGCCGATCAGCGCGCCCGGCGTGTCGCCTGTGGCATCGGTCACACTCACGCCCAGGTAGGCGTGGCTGACCTTGCCGCTGCTGATGAGCTGCTCGGCGACCTGCTTGGCGGTGTTGATGGGGATCGCGAAGCCGACACCGATATTGCCGCTGCTGCCGCCGTTCGTGGCGATGGCGGTGTTGATGCCGATCACCTCGCCCGCCGCGTTGACCAGCGCGCCGCCGGAGTTGCCGGGGTTGATGGCCGCGTCGGTCTGGATCGCGCCGCCGATCGTCGTGCCCGAACTCTGCTGCTGGCGCTGCTGCTGGCCCCAGCCGGGCGGGAGCTGCTGCTCCTGCTGCTGCTCGTTGCCCACGTTCAGGGTGCGGTCGAGCGCGCTGACGATTCCGGCCGTGACCGTGCCGTCGAGGCCGAGCGGGCTGCCGATGGCCAGGACGGCGTCGCCCACCCGCAACGCGTCGCTGTCGCCCAGCGAGGCCTTGGTCAGACCAGAGACGCCGGTGGCCCTGATGACCGCCAGGTCGGTCGCCGGGTCGGTGCCGACGACCTCCGCCTTGGCGCTCCTGCCGTCGCTGAACTTCACCGAGAACGCGCCGCCCCCCTGCTGGGCGCCCTCCACGACGTGGTTGTTGGTCAGGATGAGCCCGTCCTCCGACAGCACCACGCCCGAGCCCTCGCCGGTCGACCCCTGGATCATCACGACCGACGGCTGCACGTTCTTGGCCACGTCGGCCACCGTGAGCTGGTTGGACGCCTGGTTGAACACCGGGCTCGACGAGGCCACCGGCCTGGCCTCAGGTGCGAACGACGTCGCGACGACGGCCCCCACGACGCCGCCCCCGAACGCCATCGCCGCCAGGGCCAGCCCGGCGATCGCCTTCTGACCGGTCGTGAAGCGCTGCCTCGGCACCCCGGCGCCCGGCGCCGCGAACACGGCCGTGTGCTGCGGCGGCCCCTGGAACCCGCCCGCCGTCGGCGGCTTGGCCCCGAACTGCGTCCACCCCGAGGAACTCCCCTCCGCACCCCCCGGAGCGTGGCTTCCTGCGGCCGCGCTTCCCGGGGCGGGCAGGTCGACCCTGGTCTCGGCCTCGGGCGGAGGCGGCTGCTGGACGAAGTCCGGCTTTGCGGCCCCGCTCGGGAGCTCCTGCGTGTGCTCCGCACCCGTCGCGTGCTCGGCGCCCTGAGTGTGCTCGCGGCCGGACGTCTGGTCGGCGTCGTGCTGTTCGTTGCTGCTCATCTTCATCCCCAAGGCCACGGTTCTCATCCGATGTCCCCAGGTTGTCACCGACCGCGTAAGTCCAGCTTAAGGCCTAGATCGCAACTGTATGTGACGGCTGATACGCCCTTTATCCCCGCAGGTGGACGCCCCTGCGAAAGAGGAAGACAGACCGGAGAATTCTTCGCGCGATGCCCGCGACCCGGTGCTCAGAGGACCGTGGCGAGCAGGCCCAGGATGATCATGATGGAGGCGGCGGCGCCCAGGGCGGTCGCCAGGCGGGGGCTCATGCGTCAACCTTAGGTTGACGACTATGCGAACGTCAACCCAGGGTTGACGCGGACAGGCCCGCCCGCTGGGATGCGGACGGGCCTGCCGGAGGGTGGGATCAGGTCTGGTACTTGCAGATCAGCGAGTCGCTCGGCCCCTGCCGATAGCTGATGTAGGTGTAGTTCGGATTGCCGTACAGCAGATAGGTGCAGGCGGTGGCGGCGTTGCCGCTGCCGACGGCGACGAAGCCGCCGCCCGAGCCCCAGCGGTAGCAGGTGAGGCCACCGTTGTAGAGCCCGATGATGGAGCTGGAGCTGACCTGCGTGGCGCAGTAGTCGCCGAGCGAGACGGGACTGTAGGTCATCTCGACGACGCCGAGCGCCCGAGCGGGGCTCGTGGTGAGGGAGAAGGCGCCGAGGCAGGCCAGGGCGGACAGGAGGAGTGCGGCGATTCGACGGTGCATGTGGACCTCCGATGTGAGGCGGTACGACGGAGTTGCACGGACCGGAAGATCAGACGGAGTACCTGCAGATGAGCGCCTGGCTGACCCCCTGGGAGTAACCCAGGTAGGTGTAGGTCGGGTTGAAGTAGGCGCAGGCCGCGGCGGCGCTTGAGCTGCCCAGGTACTGCGGGCCGGTGTACCAGCGGTAGCAGGTCACCGTGCCGTAGTTGAAGAAGCCGACGTTGGACTGCCCGCTGACCTCGTCGGCGCAGAACTCGCCGAGCGACAGCGGACTGTAGACGATCTCGACGACGCCCAGGGATCGGGCCTGCGCCGGAGAGGTCGCGACGGTGAGCGCACCGAGGCAGGCCAGGACGGAGAACACGAGCGCGACGACACGACGAAGCATGAAGACCTCCAGGAATCCAAGCAGGGCACACGACACCGGACATGAGGCATGCCGAAATCACGGCCAGGCGGGGTGGGGTTCCGCGGAACGGGGATACGCTGCGCTGATCGCAGTATTGAATAGGAAACCTTCCTATGCAATGGGCTTCCCCGCGTATTTCACCCCACCCCCCTTTCTGTCAAACCCCTGGTCAGAGGCCCGAAAAAGAACGGCGAGAAAAGGTCAGTTCTTGGCGGGCCAGTATTCGTCTTTCAGCAGCCGCTTGTAGAGCTTGCCCGTCGGATGGCGCGGCAGCTCCCGCCGGAAGTCGACCGACTTGGGACACTTGAACCCGGCGAGCCTCTCCCTGCAGTACGCGATCAGCTCGGCCTCCAGCTCCGGACCACCCGCATCGGGGTCCAGCGGCTGCACCACGGCCTTGACCTGTTCGCCCATCTCCTCGTCCGGCACGCCGAACACCGCGACGTCGGCGACCTTCGGATGGACGGAGAGCACGTTCTCCGCCTCCTGCGGATAGATGTTCACCCCACCAGAAATGATCATGTACGAGCGCCGGTCGGTGAGATAGAGGAAGCCGTCCTCGTCGAGATAGCCGATGTCGCCCAGCGTGGACCACCCTCTGCCCTGGGGGTCGTGCGAGGCCTCGGTCTTGGCGGGATCGCCGTGGTACTCGAAACGCGGGCCGTCGGCGAAGAACACCGTGCCGTGCTCGCCCGGCGGCAGGTCCGCGCCTTCGGCGTCGCAGATGTGGACGACGCCGAGCAGGGCCCTGCCGACCGTGCCCTTGTGCTTGAGCCAGTCCTCCGATCCGACGTACAGGAAGCCGTTGCCCTCGGTGCCCGCGTAGTACTCGTGGATGATCGGGCCCCACCAGTCGATCATCTGCTCCTTGACCGGCACCGGGCACGGCGCCGCCGCGTGGATGGCGCAGCGCAGTGTGGACAGGTCGTAGCGCTCACGGGTCTCGGCGGGCAGCTTGAGCATCTTGATGAACATCGTCGGGACGAGCTGCGAGTGCGTGATGCCGTAGTCCTGGACGAGCTGGAGGTACTCCTCGGGATCGAAGCGCTCCATCACCACGATCGTCGCGCCGAGCCGCTGGAAGGACATGCAGTACCGCAGGGGCGCGGCATGGTAGAGCGGCGCGGGCGAGAGGTAGACGCTGTCGGCCGACGGCGTGAACAGGAACTGGATGAGCTGCAGCAGCGGCCCCGGCGTCTCCAGCGGCGCCTGCGAAAGGGTCGGCTTGACGCCCTTGGGACGCCCGGTGGTGCCGGAGGAGTAGAGCATGTCGCTGCCCAGGCACTCGTCAGGCACCGGCGTGGGCGGATGGGCGGCGACGGCGCTCTCGTAGGAGGCGAAGCCGTCGGCCACGCCGTCGGCCATCAGCCGCAGCTCGACACCGGGCGTTCCGGCCGTGATCGAGGCGGCGACGTCGGCGAGCCTGGCCGAGGTGATGAAGACCCTGGCCCCGCAGTTGCCGACGATGTAGGCGAGCTCGTCGGTCTGCAGCCGCGAGCTGATCGCCGTGTAGTACAGCCCCGAGCGATGCGCGGCCCAGGCGATGACGAAGAACAGCGGATGGTTCTCGAGCATGAACGCGATGTGGTCCCCCGGCCGCAGACCCGCGGCTCGGAAGAGATGGGCCAGCCGGTTGGACTCTTCGTCCAGCTGGCGGTAGGTGAGCACCTGCCCGGAGCCCGCCATGATCACAGCGGGCTTGTCGGGGGTGACGGCTGCGATGGCTCCCGGATACATGACTAGAACAGTATTCGGTACGCTCCTCGCCTGACCAGAGTATCGGGCAGCTGGCGCCCCCGGGGGTGAATGACGTACACCGTTCCACTGCTGCCGCGCTGCCAGACCCGCTCGAACACGCGCCTGGGATAGACCACGCGCACCTGGCGCAGGGCCGGGTCGTTGGCGATGACGTCGCCGGACGCGGTGAAGCCCGTCACGACCATGAGATGCCCGTCGCTGCCGTAGCCGAGTTCGCCCGCGCCGAACGACTGGGAGGTGATCACCGGGATGCCGGCCTTGACCAGCTGTTCGAGCGCGGCCAGCGAGACCAGCCTGGTGACGAACGCCTCCAGCCCGTAGCGTCCGGCATAGGCGGTGTTGAACGACCAGTTGCCCGTGCCCGCATAGGCGTGGTCGTAGGTGTGCGCGGCGGCGTGGTCGACGTCGGAGTCGGGATGCGTGCCGTCCTGGCCCGGCCCCTTGCCCCAGTAGGCCAGCACCATGGCCAGCGAGGTCGGGCTGCACCACGCCCGGCCGCCGTGCCCGGCATGCGCCAGTTGCGACTTGCGCGGCACCTTGAGGTCGATCCCCCACGCCGCCCCGCCCCCGCCTCCGTACACCGTGCCCTTGCGCGAGGCCACCAGCCCGAGCGAGCGTACGGCGGGCAGCGCGCCGGAGCCGGGGCGGCGCAGCAGCGTGTAGCGCAGGCGGTAGGTGCGCACCGGGCGTTTGACCTGGAGCACGTCGACCTTGACCCGGCCGGTCGCGTCGTCCTGGCCGCCCACCGATGTGCGTTTGATGTCGGCCTTGCCGTAGGCCCAGCGGCCCATGACATACCAGCCGGAGCCGGGCACCTTGAGCTCCACGCGCAGCCAGCTGCCGCGCGGGGTGTCGGCGGTCCAGGAGGGCACGAGTTCGGTGGCGGGGAAGCCGATCGCCTGCTCGGGTCCGGTCCAGCGGGCGACCTCCCAGGCGCCTCGGCGGACGAATGGGGCCGGTGCGGTCAGTGTTTCGCGTTGATAAACCGCCTTGGGCACCTCTGCCGCGAAATTTCCGGGAATCAGCATCAAAATGGTGATCAGTAGGCGCATTGGCTGATCATTCCCAAAGGGAAAGGCCGTGACCCCCTTTCGGGGATCACGGCCTCGGCGCGGTGATCGAAGTGCGTGATGATCAGACGGCGTGGTACACGCTCTCCCAGCCGGAGTGGTGACCCTTGGGCTGGTGGTAGTTTCCGCGGCTCACGTCGACATAGATGTGAGCGGCGTTCTTACCGGAGAAGGAGTAGTCGCGCGGGTGCTTGCCGCAGTTCTTGAAGCTCTGGAAGGAGGTCGAGCCGTCGAAGCCGACGACCTTGAAGGTCTCCCATGCGCACACGTACTTCTTGTCGCCCCACCACTTGTGGTTGGTCAGGGTGCTGTCGACGGTGTACGGGTACTCGTGGGCCCACTTCCAGGCCTTCTTCTTGAACTTCTTCTTGACGACCTTGCACTTCTTGTCGCCGTGGTGGTCCTTCCAGCAGACCTTGACCCACTTCCAGTACGTCTTCCAGTACCACTGCTTGTAGGGCTTCTTGTCCACCGTGACCTGGCCTTCTGCTTCGGCCCTGTGGTCGGAGGAGGAGTAGGGGCCCCAGTTGTCCTGGAAGTACGGCGAGCTGGTGGAGGCGGCGGAGGCGGCAGCGGTGGTCGTGGACGCACCGGCGGCCACGGGAGCGCCGATCGCGAGCACGGAGGCCGCGGTGACGCCGATCAAGATACGGGTGACGAGTCGCACTGAGGTTCTCCTCGGGACGGAGGATATTTCTGACAATGCATTCGTATGCCCGACATATTGCCATTTGCTTACAGTTCACTTGAAACGCCTGGTGAACCTCGCCTTAATGCCGCCTCCGGCATTATTCGATCAGCTCGCGCTGATCACCGAACCCGCGTACTTCTGCTGGATGAAAGCCTTCACCTTCGGGTCCTGCAGCAAAGTGCCGAGCTTGGTGATCGCGGGGTCGTTCTCGTGTCCGGTCTGGACGACGATGCCGTTCACATAGGGATTGGCTTCGGTCTTCTCCAGCACCAGAGCCTGCTCGGCCGGCTTGAGCCCGGCCTCGATGGCGTAGTTGCCGTTGATCACCGCGGCCGAGACGTCCTCCAGCGAGCGGGGAAGCTGGGCGGCCTCCAGGGGCTTGAAGACGAGCTTCTTGGGGTTCTCGGTGACGTCGCGCTCGGTGGCGGCGGTCCCGGCGCCGTCCTTGAGCTTGATCAGGCCGTTGTCGGCGAGCAGCTTCAGCGCGCGGCCCAGGTTGGTCGCGTCGTTGGGCACGGCCACCTCGGCGCCGCTGGGCAGCGCGTTCAGGTCGGTGACCTTCTTGGAGTACAGGCCGAGCGGCTCCAGGTGCACCGGCGTCACGAAGCTGAGCTTGGTGCCCTTGGAGCTGTTGAAGTCGTCGAGGTAGGGCTTGTGCTGGAAGAAGTTGGCGCCCAGCTGCCCCTCGTCCAGCTGCACATTCGGCTGCACGTAGTCGGTGAACTCGACGATCTCCAGCTTCAGCCCGGCCTCCTTGGCCAGATTGTCCTGGACGAACTTCAGGATCTCCGCATGCGGCACCGGCGTCGCGCCGATCTTCAGCACGGTCTCGGCGGAGGCGGCCTCCGGCTTGGCGGTGGCCGTACCACCGTCTGTCGCGGAGGGCGACGTACCGCATGCGGTGAGCAACACGGCAAGAGCGGCAACACCCGCGAGGGCACGAATCTTCATGATTTTTCCTTACTTGTGAGAAATACGACGGGCGACGAGGTCGCCCAAGCTCTGAACGAGTTGCACGACGAGGATGAGGACGATGACCGTGAGGATCATCAGCCCGGTCTCGAACCGCAGATACCCGTACCTGATGGCCAGGTCACCGAGCCCGCCGCCACCGACCGCCCCGGCCATGGCCGAGTAGGAGATCAGCGCCACCACGGTCACGGTCAGCCCCGCGACCAGTCCCGGCAGCGCCTCGGGCAGCAGCACCTTGCGCACGATGGCCGTACGGCTCGCGCCCATGGCCTGGGCGGCCTGCACGACGTCCCTGCCCACCTCGCGCAGCGCGGTCTCCACCAGCCTGGCGAAGAACGGCACCGCGCCGATCGTCAGCGGCACCACGACGGCGGCCGTGCCGATCGTGGTCCCGACGACCAGCCGGGTGAAGGGGATGACGGCGATCATCAGCACGATGAACGGCAGCGAGCGGCCGATGTTCACCACGATGCCGAGCACCGCCTTGAGCGCGGGCAGCGGTCGCAGCCCGCCCCGGTCGAAGACGACGAGTGCGATGCCGAGCGGCAGTCCGAACAGGACGGTGAACAGCGTCGACCAGCCGACCATCAGCGCCGTCTGGCCGGTCGCCTCCAGCAGCAGCGGCCCGATCTCCTCCCAGTTCACGCCGCCACCTCCACGATGAGCCCGAGATTCGACAGGTAGTCCAGCGCCTCGGCCCTGGCCTGGCCGTCCAGCCGTACCCGCAACCGGCCGACCGAGCCTCCGGCCAGCTCCTCGATCGAGCCGCCGAGGATGTTGACGTCGACGTCGAACCTGCGTACGACCTGCGACATCACCGGTTCGTCCGCCGCGCCGGTGAACGTGATCGTCACCGAGCCCGGCTCGGCCGGTTCCGGCAGGGGGAAGATCTCCCTGGTCAGCCTGGAGCCGGGCTGCCGCAGCAGTTCGGCGATCGGGCCCGACTCCTGGATGCGGCCGGACGCCATGATGGCGACGGAGTCGCAGACGCTCTTGACGACGTTCATCTCGTGGGTGATGAGCAGGATCGTCAGGCCGAGCTCGGCGTTGAGCCGCCTGAGCAGCGCCAGGATCGACTCGGTCGTGCCGGGGTCGAGGGCCGAGGTGGCCTCGTCCGACAGCAGGACCGACGGGTTGCCCGCCAGCGCCCTGGCGATGCCGACCCGCTGCTTCTGCCCGCCCGACAGCTGCGCCGGGCGCGCCTGCGCCTTGTCGGCCAGCCCGACCAGGTCGAGCAGCTCGGCCACCCTTCGCCCGCGCTCGGCCCTGGGCACGCCCATGACCTCAAGGGGGAAGGCGACATTGCCCGCGACCGTACGCGAGGACAGCAGGGCGAAATGCTGGTGGATCATGCCGATGCGCTGCCTGGCCTGGTTGAGCGCCTGGCCCGACAGGCTCGTCATCTCCTGCCCGGCGACACTGACCGTGCCGGCGTCCGGCCGCTCCAGCAGGTTGACGCACCGCAGCAGCGTGCTCTTGCCCGCGCCGCTCTGGCCGAGCACGCCGAAGATCTCGCCTTCGCGCACCCGCAGGTCGACCCCGTCGAGCGCGACGGTGCCGCCGTACGTCTTGCGCAGGCCTGAAGCCTGTATCACTTGGTTTTCCCCACGATCAACCGACAACGAAGAGCGCCGCCGTACTGGCGTCGCATGACTGGACAGGTCGAGCGGGGGAGGGCTACCGGGTGCCTGGGGGGAAGGGCAGGTGGGTCAGCAGGCGCAGCACGAAGCTGGGTGCGATCACGGTGATACGGCCTTCGGACGAACGGGCAGGGGCTTCGGGGATGGGGATGCTCAGCGCATCCGACACATACAGCCCATGGGCATGCCACATCGCATGAAGCCGCCGAGCGGGATCATGTGCTGCACCTGTGCCTCGTTCACGTTGCTGCTAACGCCACCCTTATATGGGGGTATTCCCGGCACGTTCTGTGAACTGAGCCACAGGCGGCGGCAGGTGACTGTCCACCCCGGGCCGGGCCCGGTCCAGGCGCAGGTCAGCTCGCGTCCCGGTAGGGGTCGCGCAGGGGGGTGGCGCGGTGGGCGAAGTCGGCCTTGATGGTTTCCATGCGGGGGCCCGGGGCGTAGAAGCGGCCCTTGGTCTCGCCGTAGGGCTTCAGCCAGGAGGCGGCGGCCAGGTCGCGCAGGTCACGGGCGGCCTGGCCCTGGCTGAGGTTCTCCTGCGACTGGTACTGGCCTCGGCGCAGGCGGCGGCTGACGAAGACCTGGTAGAGGGCCGAGACGCTACGCGGGTTGAGCCCTTCGGCGTCGACCTGCTCCTCCAGCATGCCCCAGATCTCGGCGGCGTCGGACAGGCGTCTCGCCACGCGCTGGGCCTGCATGTGATGGGCGCGCAGGCAGAAACGCACCCACGACAGGGTGTCGGCGTGCGGGCTCCAGCGGCCCTGCTGCACCTCGCGCAGGGCGCGGTAGTAGTCGACGGTGTTCTCCCCGACGCCGAGCCACTCCTCGATGGAGGAGAACTCCGGCGTGAGAATCTGCTCGCGCCCCAGCACGAGGGTCTGCAGGGCCCGTGACATCCTGCCGTTGCCGTCCCGCCAGGGATGGATCGCCACCAGGTTGAAGTGCGCCATGGCGGCACGGACATAGGACGAGCAGTCGAGGTCGCCCTCGTTCAGCCACTCGACCAGCCGCTCGACGAGTGCGGGGACCGCCTCCGCGTCCGGCCCTTCGTAGACGACCTCGCCGGTCGCGGCGTTGCGTACGTAGATGCCGCCCGGACGCACCACGCCCGGCGATTTGTCGTGGTGATGGCCGATCATCATGAAGTTGAGGGCGTTGAGCACACCGGAGTCGAACCGGAAGACGCGCGCCCTGGCCAGATGCCCGACATAGGTGAGCGCCTGACGGTATCCGATCAGCTCACGCGTGATCGCCTGCGAGGTGTCCAGCGGCTCCTCCCCCACAAGGATGGACTCGATGTCCTCCACGCTGGCGCGATACCCCTCGATGGAGTTCGACCCCTGGATGGCTCTGGCCTGAAGGTGCTTGCGGAGTTGGCCGTCCCAGCGATGCGGCTCGGCCAGGCGGTATCTCAGGTCGCGCCGCATGTCCTCGAGCTCGGCGAGGACCCCCTGGTCGGCGGGCGCGAGCGCCGGAGTTCCGTACAGCATGCGACCCATAGCAACATGGACGAATCATCCAGTCAAGCGACTGAATGATTCGTCCATGTAAGTCGGCTCAGGCCGCTGCGGTGGCGGCGACCTTGGCCGGGGTGAGGGCGATGTCGAGGACCTCGCGGACGTCGCTCACCAGGTGGATGGTGAGCTCGTTGCGCACGGCCTCGGGGACGTCGTCCAGGTCGGGCTCGTTGCGGGCGGGGATGAGGACGGTGGTGATTCCGGCCCGGTGTGCGGCCAGCAGCTTCTGCTTGGCGCCGCCGATGGGCAGGACCCTGCCGGTGAGCGAGACCTCGCCGGTCATCGCGACGTCGGGACGGACCTGGCGGCCCGACAGCAGCGACGCGAGTGCGGTGGTCAGCGTGACTCCGGCGGAGGGGCCGTCCTTGGGCACGGCTCCCGCGGGGAAGTGGATGTGCACCGAACGGTCCTTCAGCGACGAGACCGGCAGCTCCAGCTCCGCGCCGCGTGAGCGCAGGTAGGACAGTGCGATCTTCGCCGACTCCTTCATCACGTCACCGAGCTGACCGGTCAGGGTCAGGCCGGTGTCGCCGGTCTCGGGATCGGCCAGCGACGCCTCCACGTAGAGGACGTCACCGCCCGCGCCCGTCACCGCGAGCCCGGTCGCCACGCCCGGCACCGAGGTGCGCTGGCGCGACTCGGGGAGCGAGGACTCCGGCACGAACCTGGGCCTGCCCAGGTATCCGGTCAGGGAGTCGTCGCCGACCGTGACGGGGAAGGCGTCGGCCACCGTGACCTTGCGCAGGATCCTGGCCAGCGAACGCTCGAGGGAGCGCACACCCGCCTCCCGGGTGTACTCGGCGGCCAGCCTGCGCAGCGCCGCGTCGTCGACGGAGACGTCGCTCGCGGAGAGCCCGGCCAGGTCGAGCTGGCGCGGCAGCAGGTGGTCGCGGGCGATGGCGACCTTCTCGTCCTCGGTGTAGCCGTCGAGGGTGACGATCTCCATGCGGTCGAGCAGCGGGCCGGGGATCGCCTCCAGCACATTGGCCGTCGCCAGGAAGAGCACGTCGCTCAGGTCGAGCTCGACCTCCAGGTAGTGGTCGCGGAAGGTGTGGTTCTGCGCGGGGTCGAGGACCTCGAGCAGGGCGGCCGTCGGGTCGCCGCGGTAGTCGGAGCCGACCTTGTCGATCTCGTCGAGCAGCACGACCGGGTTCATCGAGCCGGCCTCGCGGATGGCCCTGACGATACGGCCGGGCAGTGCGCCGACGTAGGTGCGCCGGTGTCCCCGGATCTCGGCCTCGTCGCGCACGCCGCCGAGCGCCACGCGGACGAACTTACGGCCCATGGCACGGGCGACCGACTCGCCGAGCGAGGTCTTGCCGACCCCGGGCGGACCGGCGAGGGCGAGCACCGCGCCGCTGCGCCTGCCGCCGACCACGCCGAGGCCCTTGTCCTGACGGCGCTTGCGCACGGCCAGGTGCTCGATGATGCGGTCCTTGACGTCGTCGAGGCCGTAGTGGTCGGCGTCGAGCACCTCGCGGGCCCCGGCGACGTCGTAGGCGTCCTCGCTGCGGTCGTTCCACGGGATGTCGAGCACGGTGTCGAGCCAGGTGCGGATCCAGCCGGTCTCGGGCGACTGGTCGGAGGTCCGCTCCAGCTTGTCGACCTCCTTGAGCGCGGCCTCGCGCACCTTCTCGGGCAGGTCGGCGGCCTCCACGCGGGCGCGGTAGTCCTCCTCCTCGGTCTCGGAGGCGTCGCCGTTGAGCTCCTTGAGCTCCTTGCGCACGGCGGCGAGCTGCTGGCGCAGCAGGAACTCGCGCTGCTGCTTCTCCATGCCCTCCTGGACGTCCTTGCGGATCGTCTCGGCGACGTCGAGCTCGGCCAGGTGCTCGCGGGCCCACTCCACCAGCAGGCCGAGGCGCTCGGCGGGGTCCTCGGTCTCCAGGACGCGGACCTTCTGCGGCGTGGTCAGCCAGGGCGCGTAGCCGGAGCTGTCGGCCAGCGTCGAGGGGTCGTCCATGCCGTTGACGGCGTCGACGACCTGCCAGGCGCCGCGCTTCTGCAGGATCGTGGTGGCCAGCGCCTTGTACTCACGGGCGAGCTCGTCGGTGCGGCCGGTGGCCGACGGGGTGGGCAGCGGGGTGGCCTGCACCCACAGGGCCGCACCCGGGCCCGTGGTGCCGGTGCCGACCCTGGCCCTGCTCACGCCGCGCACGACGGCGGCGGGCTCACCGCCCGGCAGTCTGCCGACCTGCTCGACGATCGCCTCGACGCCGACGGCACCGTACTTTCCGTCGATCCGGGGAACGAGCAGCACCCGTGGCTTGTTGAGACCGGATGCCTGTGCGGCGTCGATGGCCGCCCGCACCTCGGAGTCGGACAGGTCCAGCGGGACGACCATGCCCGGCAGAACGACCTCGTCGTCGAGCGGCAGGACCGGAAGGATCAAGCTCTCACTCATGCGAACTCCAAAGGGTTGAGTTATACCCACTCAATTCTTGAGAGCCTCCGAATGTTCCCGAACTTGCCGACGTTCGCTCACAGCGATCGTAATCTTGTAAGCACAGCGCACCGAATCCAGTCCACAATGTGGACATGTCTTGATATGGTGCCCTCGAATTCGATCTCTGGACACCGGGCAAAGGGCGGTATGCGGCAGGCGAGCGACTTCGAACGACGACTCACGGCGGCACGGGACGAAGGCGACCTGGCGCAGTGCCTGAGCCTGCTGCGCGCGGCCGACTTCGCCCTGCCGATCAGCGCCGAGGCCGCGTCGGGCGCCGAGCCGCCCGCATGGCCGGTCGCGGACGACGCCGAGCGCACCTGGCTGCTGGCCTACACCTCCGAGCAGGCGATGCGCGAGGCGACGGGAGGCGCGGCCGGGCACCATCGTGTGGTGTCGCTGGTGGAGATGGCCGCGGGCTGGCCCGACCCGCGCTGGGGCCTGGCCGTCAATGCGGGCCTCGACCCCTGCTTCCTGCTGGAGCCGGGCACGGTGGCCAGGCTGGCCGTACCCACGCTGGTGCAGGACCACGCGGCTGACGGCTCGCACGCCGTCGTGCAGAAGCTGCTGCGGCCTGGCGACATCCAGGCGCTCATCGACGACGGCCGACCCCGCGTGTCCGGCTACTGCCACCACGCGCTCGACGTGGCGCACATCGCCACGCCCGCGGTGCTCGCCGACGCCCTCCTGTGCGACGACGTGCTCACCGCCGAGGGCGCGGTCAACATCCTGCGCTGGCCCGCGATCGGCCCGGACCTCTACCGCACGCCGTACGGCGGGCGGGACGAGGCGGGGATGGCCGCGGTCGAGGGCTGGGTGGTGGAGGAGGCGCCCTTCACCGGGATGGGCCTGGCGCCGAACGTGGACCAGACGATCAGGGAGTACCTCACGGCCGGTGTCGCGCTGCCGTACGGGGCCGAGATCGTGGAGCTCGGTCACGACGGGGTGACGCGCAGGCGTGCGGTGTACGACGCCGACCTGGGGCACTGGCTGCTGCTGGAGGCGCAGGGGTGAGCGACGGCTACCGCGTGCACTGGCAGGGCGCGGCCTACCCCGCCTCGCCCGAGCTCCGGGCAGACGGCGTGTGGTGGCGGCTGCGCCGCGACACCCCGGCCGACGGCTTCGAGCAGGTGGCGCCGGGGCGCTGGGTCAGGGTCGTGCCGGGCGGCGCGTGCGAGCGGGCGAGCCATGTGACGACCGTGTGCGCCTGGCGGGCCGAGCCCTTCGTCGTCCTGGCCGAACAGGAGGGCGTGCTGCTGCTGGAGTACACCGGCGGCAGGGTCACGGTGGCCGCGGAACTGGGGTTGACCCGCGTCGAACGGGGTGTGCACCGCATCAGAGTGCACCGCGACGAGGTGTCCGGCCTGCGGGAAAAGGTGACCGACCTCTAACCGACCCCTGTCTTCGGGATTCGGGTGAGCGGGCGGCCGTCTCATGTTGTTGGATTGGATTAGTGAGGTTTGTTTACAGTAGAGGGGGCAGTGATATGCGGGGGGCGGACGAGGTGGACCCGGCGGGCCTGCAGGCCTATGCCGACCAGTTGCGCAAGACCTTCGTACGGTTACAGGAAGAGGTCCCCGGGCTGCGGCGCGAGGCGCTGGCCGTCCAGGTGACCGAACGATCGCCCGACGGCCTCGTGACCGTCACGGTGGGGGCCAGGGGCGATCTGGTCAGGCTGGACATCGACCCGCGCGTCTACCGGCGCCCCGATGCCGCGAGCCTGGGCGAGGTCGTCACCGAGACCGTGAACAGGGCGACGGAGAAGGCACGCCAGCGCGTCGTCGACGTGTTCGCGCCGCTGATCCCGGCCGAACAGCTGCGCGCCCACCTCGACGGCGACCTCGACGCCGTCATGCGCGGGCTCGCCGACCAGATGGTGGGCAGGGAGGTCTCCCATGAGCTCCCGTGACGAGACGCTCTACCTCGGACCAGGCATCGAGCACGGCATCAGCATGCACAGCGGCATGGCCGCCGACCTGGACCGGGCCATCGCCGAGGCCGCGGCCGAGCTGAAGGCGCTGCACGCCTCGGCGCCCTGGGGCGACGGCAGCGAGGGCCGCGCGTTCGCCAAGGAGTACCTCAAGCACGACGGCCCGGTCAGGCTCGTCGACACGGGCACGGCGCTGGCCGGCGAGATCAACCGCGTCGGGCCGCTGCTGCGCCGCAACATCGCCGATTCCAGGGCCACCGACGCGGCCATAGCGGGCGACCTCGGCCGGGGCCCGGCCGTCAGGCGGGTGTGAGGACGGCGTGGCAGGTCGCGGCGAGGTCAATCCGCAGACACCCGGCGGACTACCGTCCGAAGGCGCGTTCGCCGGGGTGTCGACAACGGACGTACGCCCGGTGTGGGAGACGGAGGCGCTGCCCGACTGGGCGGTCGACTGGCTGATCCCCATGCTCATGTCGGGCCAGCCCTGGCCCAAGGCCAGCGAGAGCGGGCTGTGGAGGTTGCGCGAGACGCACAGGCAGGCGATGGACGCCTACGCCGCCTCGCTCGAACCCGCGGTCACGGCGCTGCGCACGATCTACGGCGAGTGGGACTCCCCCGCCAAACCGCCGACGTTCGCCAGGATCGCCCAGCTCTTCGACGAACAGAGCGGCGCCATCGCCAAGATGGGCACGCACTACCAGTACGCCAGGCAGGCCGACGCCTTCGCCCTGGAGACGCAGTACTCGAAGATCTCGATCAATGTGGCGTTCTGGGTGGCCGTCGTCGCCATCGCGATCGCACTCGCGGTGTCGTTCATGTCGGCGGGCACGACGACGCCGATGGTCGGCTCGACCGCCGCCGCGGCGCGTTCGATGATCGGGCGCATCCTGGCCAGGCTCGGCATGGCCGCCTCACGCCCCGCCGGGGCCCTGGTCGCGGGCCGCGTCACCACCCTGGCCGGTACGGCGGCGGCCAACCGGCTGGCCTCGGCCGCACTGGTGCACGAACTGGTCGAGGAGATCGGCGAAGAGACCTTCATCGACGCCTTCACCCAGTACAAGCAGCTGCAGATGGGCACACGGGCGAGCTGGGACTGGAACAAGACCCTGGCGTCGGCGATCGGCGCGGCCGGAGGCGCCGTCGTCGGCACCAAGCTCGGCGCGCCGGTCTCCAGGCTGACCAACGCCATGCCCGGCATCAACAGGCTCAACCGCTCGGCCGCGGACCTGCCCGGCTGGGCCAACGCGTTCAAGCGCTTCCCCGGCCGCGTGCTGAACACCGGCCTGAACAACGTCGCCGCCTCACCCGCCGGGAGCTTCCTGGCCAACGGCCTGGTCTACGGGCAGTGGTCGCCGCCCACCGGCGATTCGCTGCTCGGCGGGTTCATGGGGGGCGCCGGGCGTACCAACACGATCAGTCCGTTCAACGCCGATGTGGCGCTGGCGCTGGCGAATCCGGCCGGGACGCTGAACTCGGCGTACGACTCGGCGCTGGCGACCGATCTCGCGCGCGCCCAGCCCGGCGAGGGGCCTTCGCCGGGCGGGGGCACGTCCGGAGGGCCGGTCTCGCCTGAGGCCGGCGCGGGGCCGGGCGGGCCTGGGGGGCCCGGGGGGTCTGCCACGGGGACGAGCGCGGCGGCGTTCACACCGAACGGCCGCCCCGGTACGCCCGCCACGTCCGCGCTCGCCGATCCGACGACCGGCACGGGGTCCGGGTCCGGGTCCGGGTCCGGGTCCAGCAGGACGAACGACACGACCCACCGGGCGGGAGCACAGGCCCCCGAATCCCCCACCCTCGACGTCCCCGCCCAGCGCACACCCCCACAAAACACCCCAGAACACGATATTTCCAGACAAACCCCCAACACCAACGAGCCGAACAACCAGGCGCGGGACGACCAAGCCCGGAACGGTCGAACACAAAACGACCAGACGCGAGACGACCAAGCGCAAAACCGCCAAGCCCAGGACAGCCGAACACAAAACGACCAGGCGCAAGACGACCAGACGCAAGACGGTCCGCCCCAAAACGGCCAAGCCCAGGACAGCCGAGCGCAAGACGACCCAGAGCAGGCAGCCGCTCAGACCGCAGGTCCCGAAGCCCCTGGCACCCCTGGGCCCCCCGGAGCTCCCGCCCCCCAGAACTCGCCCCTCCTACACCCCCCACCCCTCTCCCCCACCGACACCCTCCCCTCCGACATCGACGCCCTCATCAACCCACCCGCCGCCACCGCCACCACCACACTCGCCGACCTAGCCCCAGACCTGGCCCCAGCCCCAGACCTGAACCACGCCACCCGCCCCCCGGTCCTCAACATGGACCCACCCCAAGGCACCCCCCAGCTCCACGCCAACACCACCGACCCCCGCGAGGTCCCCCGCGCCCAGCACTGGGAAGGCATGCGCGTCGCCGCCGTACCGGCCGACGTGGCGACGGGAATCGCGCGCCTCGGCTCGATCCCGGTGCAGGTGCGCAGGATGCTGGTGCCGTGGGAGGGAACGACGCGGGCGATCACCGAGTTCACCGTGCGCGTCTACTACCGCGCCGCGCCGGGCCTCACGCCGCAGGACGTCGCCACCGCGCACGCCAGGCTGCTGACCGGTGTCGACCTGTACTACAACCACCAGCACGAACTGCCGGACGGCTCCCAGCTGCACGTGCGCGCCGAGTTCGAGCCCGCCCCCGGCGACCTGGCCGACGACCGGGTGGTGATGCTGCACCCGGGCACCGGCGATCGCGTGGCCGACTTCGCCGCGTCGGCCGACGGGCGGCGCTGGCACGCGGCGGGCGAGGTGATCGGCACGCCGGTCCGCCAGCTCGCCGCCTACCGGGCCAGGGCGCCCATACACGCGCTGAGCTGGTACGCCGAGATGGACCCCATCCTGTTCGCGCACGAGACGATGCACCTGCTCGGCATGCACGACGAGTACGTCGACGCCCGCGACCCGGGCCGCAGCGATCTCGGCGCGCCGGGCGTCCGGGCCGACGCGGGGCTGCTGGGCCGTGCCCGGCTGTTCTGGGCGTACGGCCCGCCGATGCTGGACCGCGACGGCATGGCCGTGCCCGAGACGGCGGGGCTGCGCGACCGGCATCTGGAGAGCCTGCTCGCACTCGTGCCCGAGGGCACGCCCGCCGCGCCCGTGCCGCTGCTGCGACCGGAACGGCCGCCGGGCGAGGCCGAGCTGTGGACGCGTCCGGCGTTCGCCCTGCCTGCCCAGCTGCCGGGTGACGTGCGGGCGCTGCTGGAGAGGTTCCCGGCCGGGCGGCGTCCGCTGCTGGAGCACGTGCGTCTGCTCGAACGCGTCGACCTGCTCTTCGGCGACGCCGGGCGGGTGACGGCCGGGCACGTGGCCAGGACCGAGGCGCTGGTCGCCCTGGCGGTCGAGGTGCACGGCACCGGGCCCGAGTACTCCTTCACGCACGCGGAGCTGGCCGGGCTCCAGGTCCTGACCGATCTGCTGATCGGCGACCGGCCCGCCGCGATGCCGCCGCTGCGCGCCGCGCTCGCCCAGGTCCTGCTGGGGCTCACACCCGAGCAGGTGACGGGCGCGCACGTGGCGATGCTCGCGCGGCTCGTCGCGAACGTGACGCCCGCGCCGGGCGAGAGCGGCGTCGAGACCGTGGCACGCGCCCTGCGCACCGAAGAGCCGGCGGCGCCCGTGGTCGACTCGGGCGACGTGGAGACGGGGCTCCAGGCCGACACCGGTCCCGCCGTACCCCCTGTCTCTCCCGACGGTGAGCCGTACCCCGGAGCCGACCCGCGTCTGGCCAGGCGGTTCTGGCGGCACCTGATGCAGCAGGTGCGGCTGGAGGCCGAGCGGCGCGGCACCTCGGCGCTGGACGAGTTGCAGCAGTTCACCCTGCAGCGCGCCATCGCCAGGGTGTTCGCGGGCAACCCGCGCGACTGGATGCTCAAGGGCGGCCAGGCCATGCTCACCAGGGACCCGGGCGGCCGGGCGAGCACCGACATCGACCTGGTCAGGATGTCGGGCAGCGCCGACCCCGAGGTCATGGCCGACGAGTACGAAGCGGCGCTCGCGCGTGACCACGGCGACCATCTCAGGTTCGTCAGGGAGTCGAAGGTCCTCATCCTGCACGGCAAGGCCATGCGCATGTCGCACCGCGTCTACTGCGGCGACATGGAGATCATGAGCCTCAGCGTCGACCTGGCGCCCCCGCGTACCCGGCCGGTGTGGCAGGAGCCGGACAGCGTCACCTTCCCCGCGCAGATCGTCACGACCGGTCATCCCGACGAGACCCCGCCCATCCGCGTCATCTCGTTCGCCGACACGCTCGCGCACAAGGTGTCGGGCATGTACACCCACGGCATCAGGACGCTGGAGACCAAGTGCGACGACTGTTTCGCCAAGGGCCTCGACCGGCAGGGCAAGGCGACGTTCAGCTGCAAGTCGGGCGACCTGCCCTATCGCACGCAGGACCTCGTCGACGTGCTGATGATCGTGCTGAACACCTCGTGGGACGGGCCCGACACGCACGCCATGCTGCACGCGGAGTTCGCCTGGCGCATCGAGCAGGGCGAGAACCTCCAGGTGCCCGAGGCGTTCGAGGTGCCGAGCCCGGACTGGTTCAGGAAGTTCGACGACTACGCGCGCACGACGCCCGGCCTGCCCTACCCGGGTCTGGCCGACGCCCTCGCCGTGGCCCGCGCCTTCCTCGACCCGCTGCTCAGCCGTACGGCTCCGCCGCCGGGACGCTGGGACCCGATCATGCGGCGCTGGCTCACCCCCGAGCAGCAGGCGGCGCTGGCCGCACCCGGCGACACGGTCACGCCCGGCGGCAGGCCCGCCGTACGGCACCTGGAGGTGCCCCAGCACGCTCCCGCCTCCGCCGTCTTCGCCGACGCGGCCAGGGTCGCGCAGTGGGACGCGATGGCGGCCGGGGGCCTCGACGCGGCGCTGGAGGAGCTGAAGCGGCGTCAGGACATGACGCCCGCGCAGAAGCTGACCCATGTCACCGACCGCATGATGTACGACGGCGGCCACCCGGAGCTGACCCGCATCCCGGGCCAGGACAACGAGACCTTCAAGCACCTGCGCTTCTACGCCCACCAGCGCGGCGAGCTCTACAGCCACGCCGCCGCGCTGATGGCCGACCCGGACACCACGATCGAGATCGCCTACGAGCCCGACCGGGGTGTCAAGACCTACCAGTGGGACGCCCATCAGGCACATGTGGCCCATACCGGTCCCGTGCCCGACACGCTGACGGCGGCCCTGGCCAACGCCGCCGTCATGCGCAGGCTGGTCAGGGGCGAGAGCATCACGGACGTCGACGAGCAGGCCGTCGTCGACAACCTGATCGAGCTGCAGGCCCAGCCGCTGCGTGACGCGCTCGGGCTGCGCAGGCGCCTGATCGAGGACTACGGCATCGCGCCGCACCGGATCAGGCTGGCCTTCGCCAACACCAGCCAGAAGAGCCACTACAGCCAGTCGCAGTGGATGCGCGCCCAGCTGTTCGCGCTGCAGGCCGTCGACGCCGACCCCGTGCGGGCACGGCAGGCGATGATCGACGGCATGCTCGGCCAGGACCCGGCCGGGCGCGCCCGCAGGCAGGCCAGGGCGCAGGCCGTGGTCGACAGGCTGCGCGCGGCCAACGACGGCTCCGGCTCCTACGCGCTGCTGTGGGTGCGCGACACCAGGGGGCAACCGGTCGGCGGGCGGCACGGCCCGCACCTGGACACCCGCCCGGAGATCCTCCGCCAGACGATCGACGCGCTGCGCGCCGAACAGCCGGGCAGGCGCGTCGTACTGCTCGGTGACGACGTGTTCGCCGGTCGTCCGGGTCTTGAGGACGACTGGCGTGCCGAGGGCGTGCTCGACGGCGTCGACACGCGGACGCTGGTGGAGTTCTGGGCGGCGGCGCGCAACGACGGCGTCGCGCTGAGCTACGGCGAGCAGGGCGTTTTCTTCCACCTGCTGGGCGCACAGGCCGATGTGGTGCAGATCGGCATGGAGAGCGGCGCGATGGAGATGCCGGCGATACTCGGCGTGCCGACGGTGTACTTCGAGTCGCGTGAGCACGACGGCAACAAGGGCAACCGCTGGCAGCTCTACTGGCAGGACTGGGCGTTCGGCCACTCCGAGCAGGTCATCGACGAGCACGGCAATCCGGTGTTCGACCGCAGGCAGCGCCCCGTCACGACCTTCCACGCCTCGGCCACGACGGCCGCGCCGCTGGAGGCGATGGAGCGCCTGCTGTACGGCCCCGACCTGGCCGACCCGAGCAACCGCAGAGGCCAGCCGGTCGCCGTGTACCACCCGGCACGCGTCACCGTCACCATGGACCGGATCGCCAGGCTGGCCGCCACCGGCGAGATGGCCCGCTGGGCGCAGCGTCTCGGCCGCAGCATGCCGCTCGACGGCGCCGCGTGGACGCCGTGGAGCGAGGCCGACTGGAGGCGCAGCGCGTACTACGCCAACCAGCTGCGCCTGTGGCTGGGCGCGCCGACCCGCACACCCGACGAGGTCGGGCGCAAGTGGCTGGCCATCCGGCTGACCCTGCTCGGCGTGCTCGAACCCGGCTTCACCACCGACCAGGAGTACGAAGGCGTCTCCCTGGCCCACCCGTACACCGTGCTGCACATCGACCGCAATCGCCTCGACGCCGACGCCCTGCGCCTGAGCCACGCCTACGCGGCCGAAGGCCATGCCGAACGGGCGGGCGCGGTCGCCTCCGTGCTCACCTCGATGCTCGGCACGCCGGAGTTCGAACGCCGGGCCCTGGCCGACCTGCGTGTCTTCCAGCTCGACGAGGAGGAGGTCAAGGACCTGACCGCCGCCGTGCGCCAGGTGACCTCCCCGCGCGCCGTGCCGTACGGCGAGCGGCTCGACACGCCGATCGCCGACGGCGAGCCGACGCCGCGTCAGGTGCTGGAGAGGTTCGACCCGGTCTCGGCCGGACTCGAACCGGTCAGCGCCGCCGAGGCCGCGGCCCACATCGCCGAGCACGCGGCCACCCGGCCCTGGCTCGCGGCGGCGGCCGGGCTCGATCCCGCGATCCAGCGGGTCCTGGTGGCCGTCGACCGGGGCCAGGGCCACTACCTGTCCAGGCACGAGGGCTTCGCCGCCGACGGCAGGCTGGAGCCCCGCGTCACCCGGCTCGAGGACCCGGCCCAGCTCGATCCGGTACGGCGGGCCCGGGGCGCCGACGCGGTCAAGGCGGGCGATGCGATCCACGGCTGCACCGACGCCGCGACCGCGATCACCGACCCCACCGCTTTCGCCGTCGCGGTGGCCCGCGTCAGCGAGCACCCGGTCGTGCGGGCGATGCTGGACACGCCCTTCGACCCCGACCGCCGTCCCGGGCGGGTGTCGCTGCCGCTCGCGGAGGTGCTCGGCCCCGACGGACATCTGTACGTCGCCGGTTACCGCATCGTCGCCGTCGACGGCAGCCTGCCGCAGGCCATGCAGAACAGGTACGACTGGGTGGTGGCCCAGCGCACGCCGGGCATGGTGAGCGACGTGCCCGAGCCGAGGGCGCGGCGCATGGAGAGCGTGCGCGGCGGAAGCGTCGAGATGTTCTTCAGGCCGAACCGCACGATGACCGGATTCGAGATCGCGACCATGTTCGTCGACCCACCAGCGCCCCTTGGAGGCTAGAGCGATGAAGCACACCGTGCTCGTGCGCGTCTGCGGCACGTACTGTCATCCGGAGGCCGACGAGGACGCCTATGCGGGCCTGAAGCGGCTGGTGCGGCGGCCGGAGGACCGGGAGATGGCGCTGTTCAAGGCGGCGATGCGCCGCGTGCTTCAGTACCCGGAGGAGGCGCCCGCCGACGAGTTGTTCCGCGCGGTGCGCTTCGCCGACGGCAGCGCCGAGCGGTTCCTGCGCAGGGTGTGGCGCGACCTTTATCCCCAGGAGCCGCTGCCGCCGCCTCTGCCCCAGGCCCGTTAGCTCAGGCCCGTCAGCTCAGGTCGCTAGCCCAGCCCCGCGACGATGTCGGCGGCGATGTCACGGGTGAGGGTGTCCAGGGTCTCGCGGTCGTGGTCCTGCGCCCGGCCGGTCGCGGCCAGCAGGCGGGCGACCTCGGGGCGCAGGGCCTCCACCCGGCCGGGCATGGCCAGCACGGCGAAGGCGCGGCGGTTCCGCGGCGACAGCGACGCGGGCGCGACGTCGCCGAGGAAGTAGGCGGCGAAGCCCTCGCCGTCGGCGGGGAAGTCGCGCGCGGCGGCCAGCGGGGTCAGATCGGCGTGGATCTCCCGCAGGTCGACGAGGTCCTTGCGCAGGGCGTCGGTCAGCACCCTGCGGATGTCGCCGTGGTCGCTCCAGTCGGTGACGACGTCGACGACCGTGCGGTGCGGCGTGGTCACTGGCACGCCGTGCAGCGAGGTGATCTCGTCGCCGCGCAACTCGGCCAGATGCGTCCTGGTCGCACGCGGCTCGGCCATCGGCCGCGCGGCCGTGAACACCGTCAGCGGGCTCGGCATCGCACCGAGGCCGTGCAGGGCGCATGCCGACTCGTGCGAGAGCACGGCGTCACCGGGCGCCTGCCGTTCCCATCGGAACACGGCGGGCGCGAGGGCTAGCCAGGCGGCGTAGGGGTAGGCGTACCTGGGGCCGAGCGGGCTCCAGACCACCTGGTGCACGCCCCAGTCCAGCTCCACGATCAGCGTCGAGGCGGTGAACCCGGCCAGCGCCTGCTCGTCCACGTCGATCCGTGACGCCTGCGCCGTGGTGATCATGCCGTTCTGGCGCGCGGCGACGGCGGACAGCTCGGCGAACTGCTCTTCCCACATCATTTCCTCCACCAGGTCCGACGTCGCGCCTTCCCCTCCATCTGCCAACCTAGTCGCTGAAGGCGGATCAGCAGATGATCTTACTCCGCGAACGCGAAGGGCCGTCGACCCGGACCTCTACGGTTTGCTGACAGGGTGTCGTCATCAACTTGACGATGAGCTCCGGCTTTTGTGACACTGCTTTTGTGACACTGTGTCATATCCGCCCCTTCGTCATGGAGCTGAACCATGAGCCCGTTCTCTGAGGTACTTCGCAACGCCACCTGGAGCGACCACGAGTCGGCCGAGGAGGAGAGCTACCTCAAGGAGCTCATGGCGGGCAGGCTGAGCGCCGAGGCCTACGGCGAGATGGTCGCCCAGCACTACTTCGCCTACCTCGCACTCGACGGCGCCGCCAAGACCCTGGCCGACCACCCGGTCGCGGGCGCCTTCGTCTTCCCCGAGCTGTATCGGGAGGAGGCGCTCGTGCGCGACCTGAAGACCGTCTACGGCGACGACTGGCGCGAGCGCATCACGCCCTCCAGGCCCACCCAGACGCTGGTCGCCAGGATCAACCAGGTGGCCGACTGGCCGGGCGGCTACATCGCGCACCACTACACGCGTTACATGGGCGACCTGTCGGGCGGGCAGTTCATCAGGATGGAGCTGCAGAAGATCTACGGGTACGGCAAGGGCGGCGGCGTCGACTTCTACTTCTTCGACGAGGTCGGCAGCCTGCCCAGGTTCAAGACCGCCTACCGCGAGCGGCTCGACGCCCTCGACCTGGACGAGGCCGAGCGGCAGCGCGTCATCCGCGAGACCAAGCTGGCCTACCAGCTCAACACCGAGGTGCTGACCGACCTGCTGCACGTCGTCAAGACCGCGGCCTGAGAGGGCGGCCGCCCCCGGCGTCGGGGGTGGTTTCGTCCATAGAACGTACCAAGACCATCTTCGGGCCTTCGGCCTGTGCGACCATGGGACCATGCCCCGCATTTCGGCCGCCACGATCGGCGAACATCGTGCGCAGACGCGAGACCGCATCATGCAGGCGTTCTCGCGGCTGTCGCGCGACCGGGGCATCGACACGATCTCCATGACGGACGTGGCGAGCGAGGCGTCCATCACCCGGACGGCGCTGTACAACTACTTCCCCGACAAGGCCGCCCTGCTGCTGGCCTTCACCGAGCGGGTCACGCACTACTTCATCGAGAGCTACGAGCGCGGCCTGACCGAGGACGCCTCCCCCGCCGACCGGTTGCGCGTGTTCGTCAGGCTGCAGCTCGACGGCCTGCTCGCCCATCCGCATCCCGGCGCCGCCGACCTCAGCGCCACCCTCGGGCCCGACGCCTACCAGCAGCTGGCCGACCATGTCGCGCCGATGCACCGGGTGCTGGTGGAGATCATCGAGAGCGGGGTCGCCTCCGGCGCCTTCCACGCGCCCGATCCCGCCGCCACCTCGCGCATCATCCTGGCCGTGATCGGCGCCGAGCGCGTGCCGCTGATCAGCGGGTCGGTCGCGGTGGACGAGGCCGAGGTGCTGGTGTCCGGGTTCGTCCTGCGGGCGCTCGGGGCCGGGGAGTAAGGGCATTCTCATGCTGGTTCAAGCGCCGAGGTAGATCAGGACGGCCCGGACGCGGCGGTGGTCGTCGGTCGTGGTGTGCGGCAGGTCGAGCTTGGTGAAGATGGCGTTGATGTGCTTGCCGACCATCTTGTCGCTGACGCCCAGCGCGGCGGTGATGGCGCCGTTGGAGCGGCCTTCCGCCATCAGGGCGAGGATCTGCCGCTCGCGCGGGGTCAGGCGGGTGAGCGGGTCCCGGTGCCTGGTGAGCAGGCTGCGCACCACCTCGGGGTCGATCACGCACCCGCCGGCCGCGACGGCCGCGATGCCGTCGGCGAACTCGCCCACCTCCAGGATGCGATCCTTGAGCAGGTAGCCCACCCCTCCGGCGTCGGTGGTGGCCAGCAGCCTGGCGGCGTAGGCCGTGGCCACGTACTGGCTCAGGATCAGCACCGGCAGGCCGGGCCTTGCCGTACGCAGGGTGACGGCGGCGCGCAGGCCCTCGTCGGTGAACGTCGGCGGCATGCGGACGTCGGTGACCACGATGTCGGGGCGGTGCTCGGCGACGGCCGAGGTCAGGGCCTGCGGGTCGCCCGCGACCGCGACGACCTGGTGGCCGAAGCGGGCGATCAGCGCGGCGAGGCCCTCGCGCAGCAGGAGCGCGTCCTCGGCCAGGACTACACGAAGCACGGCGGCTCCAGGGGAAGCGTCAGGCGCAGGACGGTGGGGCCGCCCTTCGGGCTGGTCAGGGTGAAGGCGCCGGTCAGGGCTTCGGCCCTGTCGGCCAGGCCCGTCAGGCCGGTGCCGAGAGCCGGGTCCGCGCCGCCCTCGCCGTCGTCGGCCACCTCGACGACGAGTACGCCGCCGGTGATCGAGCCCCGCACGTCGACACGTGTCGCGGCGGCATGCCTGCTCGCATTGGCCAGGGCTTCGGCGATCACGAAGTACGCCGCCGACTCCACCTGCGGCGCGAGGCGGCCGGGCAGCTCCAGCTCTACCCGTACGGCCACGCCGAGCCCTCCGGCGAGCTCGGCCACGGCGGCGGGCAGGCCGAGATCGGTCAGGACGCGTGGATGGATGCCCCGGATCAGCGCGCGCAGCTCCGCCAGGGTCGAGCGCACCTCGCCCGCCGCCTGGTCGAGCAGCGGGGCCGCGGCCGCCGGGTTGTGCGCCAGCTCCATCCGGGCGGCGAGCACGGTCATGCCGAGCCGGAGCAGCCGCTGCTGCGCGCCGTCGTGCAGGTCGCGTTCGATGCGACGGCGCTCCACCTCGAAGGCGTCGACCAGACGGGCACGCGAACCGGCCAGCGCCAGCAGCCGCGCCTCGGCGACCGGCGAGAGCAGCGACCTGGCCAGCGCGCACCGCGCGATCGAGGCGAACGCCGTCGTGTAGGCGAGCAGCACCGCCGACGCCGCCAGGGCCAGTGCCGCCCCAGCGGCCAGCGGCACCGCGTCCTCGCCTCCGGGCCCCGCCGCCTCCCGCACCGTGGCGGCCGTCGCGGCCAGGCCGACGACACCGCTCAGGTAGACCAGGGCCGGAAGCGCCCCGAGCACGAGCGCCGCCACGTCCATCACCAGCAGCACACTGGCATGCAGCACCGTGTAGGCCAGCTCCCGCCAGGTGGCGGGCTCGGCGTAACGCGTCCTGAGCCAGGCCGCGACGCCGGGCCGTACCGGCGGGCGATGCGGATCGGCGAACGCGGCCTCGCCCAGGAGCACCACCCGCCGCCGCTCGGCCGCGACCACTGGCCGGGCGAGCACCGGCGCCACCACCACGACCGGCAGCCAGGCCAGCGCCGCCAGCCCCGACACGATCCCGGTGCTCACATACGCCAGGCTGCGCAACGGCCAGGCGGACACGGGCAGGAGCAGAGGGGCGCTGCGCAGTGCGCGGACCAGCGTCATGCCCATCACTGTACGAGGTAGGGCAGACCCCACCCTTTTCACCGGGTGCACGCACTCCTGTGCGACGCCGGATCGGCGGCTTCCATAGGCGCTGACGTGATTCCACTCCGACGGGAGGAAGGGCCGATGGCGAGACGAAGAGGCCGCACCTGGGCACGAACCGCAGCGGCGGCGACCCTGCTCATCCAGGTGCTGACCGGTACGACAACACCCGCACAGGGCACACCGGGCCCCACCCGGGAACCATGCGCGGCCCAGCCGACCGCGCACTGCGACCCGGCGACCCCGGCCATCACCTGGACGCCATGCGCGAGGCAGCCGGCCGTGCAGTGCGGCACGCTGCGGGTGCCCGTCGACCGGGCCAGGCCCGGTGGGCCGGGGGTCGCGCTGGCGCTGGCCAGGCGGCGGGCGGCGGACCCGGCGCGGCGGATCGGTGTGCTGGTCGTGCATCCGGGTGGCCCGGGCGCCGGGTTCGTCCAGGAGGAGGCGGCGGGGTACTTCGGCAAGGAGGTGCTCGACAGGTTCGACATCGTGGGGGTCGACCCGCGCGGCTCGGGTGACAGCCAGGCGGTGCGGTGCTCGGCCGACATCGTACGGCGTGAGCCCCTCCCGGCCCCGCGCGACCAGGCCGACTTCGACCGGCTGCGCGCCTACGTCGCCGACCTGGCGGCCGACTGCAGGCGCAGGACCGGACCGCTGGCCGACCACCTGGACACCGGCGCCGCCGCCCGCGACCTCGACGCCGTCAGGATCGCACTCGGCGAACGCACGATCAGCTTCCACGGCGTCTCGGCCGGAACGCTGACCGGCCGGCGATACGCCGAGCTGTACGGCGCCCGCCTGCGTGCGATGTCCCTGGACAGCGTCCCGGACCACAGCCTGCCCACAGGGCCGTTCCTGCGTGCCAAGGCCGCCGGCGCCGAGGAGGCGTTCGAGGCGTTCGTGCGCTGGTGCGGGCGCGAGTCGAAGTGCGCTCTGCACGGCCGTGACGTACGCGGGATGTGGCGTGAGCTCATGGAGCGAGCCGACCGGGGCGCACTGCGCGACCCGAGCCTGCCCGGACGGGTGATCGGCGACTACGACCTGTCGACCGAGGCGCATCTGGGCGGGCTGATGGAGCCGTCCTACGTCTGGCTCGCCGAGCGCATCGGCTCGCTGCACTCGGGCGGTCCTGGGCCGCGTGGTGTCGTACGCGGGCAGCCGGGTCCCGAGGTGGTCGAGCTGGAGCACCCGGCGCCCGCCGCGTGTGAGGACTGGCGGCTGCGCATCCCCGACCATCGGCGTTTCGCCGTACTCGCCCGGCAGATGCGCCGGGCCGCTCCCCTGATGCGTACCCAGCCGGACACCCAGGCGTTCGCCCTGACCTGCGCCCTGTGGCCGGGCGAGCCGGCCAATCCGCAGCACCGCCTGGCCGTCGCGCCCGGCACACCCGCGGTTCTGCTGATCAACTCCAGGTACGATCCGGCGACCGGGCTCGGGATGGCGCTCGGCGTACGCCGCCAGTTCGGGCCGCGTGCCGTGCTGGTGACCTACGACGGGGCCGGGCACGGCGCCTACGGGCGCACGGCCTGCACCCGGCGCACGGTCGACGACTACCTCCTGCGCCTGCGCCTTCCCCCCGAAGGCACGAACTGCCCTGCCGTCTGGCCGTGAGAACGGCAGCGCCGTCTGACGGAAAACTGTCGGTGCCGACGGATACCTTCTCGATCACTGAGCCGATGTGCCGAGGTCGGTGTGCGAGTTGCGAGGAGGTCCGTCGTGTTCCGTCAGGGCGACATTCTGATCATGCCGGTGGCCGAGGACACCGTGCCCGACCGCGTGCGGGCGCTGCCTTCGGCGCCGCGTGATGCGCGTGGCCGGTTGGTGCTCGCCCTGGGTGAGGCCACCGGCCACGCGCATGCCGTTCCCGGGCCCGGTGTCCTGCTGCTCGATCCGGGCTCCGACCGGCCCGACTACCTGCACCTGCCTTCGGGCGGGCGGATCGTGCACGAGGAGCACGACACGATCGCCCTGCCGAAGGGCTGGTTCCGGGTGGTCAGGCAGCGTGAGTACGTTCCGGGCGCCTTCCGCTACGTGGCCGACTGACCGGCTCGGCCCCTCTTGCCGTACGGCTGACGCGCCGCGCCCTTCCCTGCGCTACGCGTTCGCCGTACCTCTCTCCTTTTCCTTCTCCCCGCCGCCGGTGATCGGGCGATGGGCGCGCCTTTCTGGAGCATGTTCATGACCTCGACCGAAGCGCCGCAGGCGCTCACGCTGGAGCTGGCCGAACGGCTCAACGCCGCCGCTGCGCGGTGGGAGCGTGCGGCGTTCGCGACGGGAGCCGCCGACCGGGAGCGGGCGGAGGCCGGGGTGCGCGCCGCCTACCGGCTGGCCGGGCTGGCCGAGCCGGAGCGGGTGGTGTGGCTGGCGTCGCCCGCCGCGGGCGCGGTGGCCGCCGCCCTGCTGAGCGGGGGCGAGCAGGCCGGACACGTCCTGGAGCGTGCCGGGCTCGCCGACGCGGTCGCCGAGGTGGCGCGGGTGATCGGCTCGACGCCGGTGGGCGCCTCCACCCGGGACGCGCTGCGGACCAGGCCGTGGGAGGCCGCCCGCGCCGAGGCGCTCGACGCGCTGGGCGCGGCGGCGTGGCCGAGGGCGTGGGCGCTGACCGGCGGGCGGTTGTGGAGCCAGGTCAACGGGCTGGCCGGGGAGATCCGCAGGGGCATCGGCGCTCTGGCCGGACAGCCGGTCGGGAGCGAGGAGGGGGCGGCCGCGAGCACCCGAGCAGGGCAGGGAAACCTTCGCCGCGACGAGCGGGAGAGCGAGGAGGGGTCGGCCGCGACCACCCTGTTGCGCGGGGCCACGCTGGATGCGTTGCTCGGCCAGCATGACGCGCCCTGGCTGGCGCTGTTCGAGGGGCTGGCGGGCGGTGTCGAAGGGGCGTTCGTCGGCGATCTGCTCGCCCCGGACGCGCCCGCGTCGGCGGCGGGCGTGGACGTGCGGCCCGAGGGGCTGCTGTCGGAGCGGACGGTGGCCGCGATGGCGGCGCTGGGGCAGGTGGGCGAGGCGGCCGGATGGTGGTGGCCCTACGAGAAGCTGGTCGTGCTGAGCGAGCGGCCCGCCGAGCTGCATCGCGACGATCTCGGCAGGCTGCATCGGGCGACGGGTCCCGCTCTGGCCTTTCCCGACGGTTTCGGGCTGCACGCCTGGCACGGGATGCCGGTGCCGGTGGAGTTCGGGGCGGCGATGGTCGACCTGGACGCCGGGCGCATCCGGGCCGAGAGCAATGCCGAGCTGCGCCGGGTGATGCTGGAGCACTACGGCTACGAGCGCTACCTCACCGAATCTGCGGCCAAGCCGACACACCGGGACGAGACCGGCGTGCTCTGGCGCATCGACCTGCCCGACGACGAGCCCGTCGTCATGGTCGAGGTGATCAACTCCACCCCCGAGCCCGACGGCACCAGCCGGACGTACTTCCTCCGTGTGCCCCCCTCGACCCAGACCGCCCGCGAGGGCGTGGCCTGGACATTCGGCCTCACCAGCGACGAATACGCCCCCGACCGCCAAACCTGACCGTCACCGGCACCGCTACTGCTCCCGCTGTCCCTTCCTCTTGCCCTTCTTGTCGGCGCTGTCCAGTACGCCTGCCACGATGAACAGCCCCAGGGCGGTGAACCACGGCAGATCGGCGATCCAGACCACGACAGGCTGGGTGAAGTCGCCCATGTTGACGGCCAGCTTGGCCAGCGACACGACAATGCCACCGATCAGTGCCGTGAGGGCGAGAAATCCGAGCATGCGATGACCTTTCCCCCAGGACGCAGCCGTCCCGTCACGGCGTCCGATCCGAGCGATCATCGCATGTCAGGCCACCCGGACGGCACGCGCTCCAGCACTCCGCCCGCGAACGTGTCGTACAGCCCCAGCGGCTCCAGATGGACATATCCAATATGACAGTCACACACCGCCAAAGAACACGGACGCGGCCCCAAAGCCCGCAACGCACTCCCGTCATAGAGATTCCCCAACGACTCCCGCACGAAGTGGCAGCGCCGTACCCCGCCGTCCCCGTCGACCGAGATCACACTCTCCCCGGTACGGCAGGCACGCCCGAGGCTGGCATGCGGGGTCCGGCTGAGCGGGAAGAGCGGATCGAGCGCGGTCCAGGGCGCGGCCTCGGCATCGGTGTAGGAACGGCCTTCGGCGGCGTTCACCCACAGATAGACCGAAGCGGGCAGCGCGTCCCGCAGCCGACGGGCGGCCTCCAGATGTTCGGGCAGCCCGACGACACCGACACTGAAGCGCACGCCCAACTCCACCAGCTCACCGCAACGCCCGACGAACCGGTCGAAGTCCACCTGGCCGGGATGATAGGTCGCCCAGAGTGCGAGGCTCCCCAGGTCGGCGCGCTTCAGCCAGGCGGTGCGCGTGCTCAGATTGGTCTGAACCGCCACCTTGCGCACATGCGGCATCAGGCTCAGCCCGATCATCGCCTCCCGGTACCAGGAGCGCACCAGCCCCTCGCCCCACGGCGTGAACAGCACCGAGAGCGCCCGGACACCCGCCTGGTCGCCGACCCAGCCGGTGAAGCGCGCCAGCGCCGCCCGGTCGGCACGCAACGCCTCGACGCTGTCGCGCCGCTTGGCGAACGGACAGTACGGGCAGTCGTAGTCGCAGCTGGCCAGCGGCCCTCGGTAGAGGATGGCGAGGTGCTGCGCCTCGCCCCGGCGCACGGGGTCGGGCAGGAACACCGGCGGCCCCTCAGCGGTGGTCATACGCCTCCATCAACGTCCGCACCCGTGCGGAGAACAGCGCGGGCCCGATCGCGTCGGAGTGGGCGAGCCCCTCGGCCGTGAGCCGCACCCACCCGTCGCCCGGCGCGTCCCGCACCCAGCCTCGCTCCGCGAAGGGTCCCAGGTCGAAGTCGTCGAGCACGTCGGTCCCGAACCGCCCGGTGTAGAGCGCACGGTCGAGGCCCTCGGCCCTCAGGAGCGACTGGATGAGGTGCCTGCGGCGGCGTTCGGCCTCGTCCAGGGCGAAACCGACGTTCGCCCTGGAGAAGTCGTCCTGCCGGACATAGTCGTCGATGATCGCGCGGACGTGCCTGACGCCGACGGCGTACTCGAAGGAGTAGTGCAGCCGCGAGGTGTATGACCTGGCGCCGCAGCCGAGGCCGACCATGCCGTCGCGCTGGCAGCAGTACTCCGTGCCGCCAACCGAGGGCGCGTCGAGGCGGCGGAACATCCGCATCGAAACCTGTTCGTACCCACTGGCCAGCAGATGGTCGCGCCCGGCGCGGTACAGCGTGAGGCGCTGGTCGTCCCACTCGCCCGGTCGCAGGGCCAGCCCGGTCAGCGGCCTGACGTACAGGGGATAGAGGTAGATCTCCTCGGGCCGCCAGGCCAGCGCGGCGTCGAGGGAGTAGCGCCACGATGACTCGGTCTGGCCGTCGATGCCGTAGATCAGGTCGAGGTTGAGCACGGGGATCGCCGCCTCCCGGATGGCGCCGAGCGCGGCTTCGACCTCGGCGCGCTTCTGCGGGCGTACGGCGGCGCGCGCCTCCTCGTCGATGAAGCTCTGCACGCCGATCGACACCCGGGTGACGCCGCGTTCGGCCAGGACCCGCAGCCGGTCGGGCGTGGCGGTCGCGGGCGAGGTCTCGACGCCGACCGGCACCGCCGCCGTGCCCGCCCCGATGAACCGCCCGGCCAGGTCGAACAGCCTGGCCAGCTCCCCCGCCTCCAGATAGGTCGGCGTGCCGCCACCGACCGCGACACTCGCGAACCGAGCATCGGGCAGCGCCGCGCGCACGGCGTCCGCCTGGCGGCCCAGGGCGTCGAGATAGGCCGAGACGAGATCGGCGGGCGCGCCCGTACGGGTGAACAGATTGCAGAAACCGCATCGCATCTCGCAGAAGGGAACATGCAGATAGAGGAAGAGCGCCTCGTCCCGCTCCCCCGCCCAGACCTCCTCCAGCGCCGGACGCGGCTCCAGCGGGCGATAGGCCGTCTTGTGGGGATAGGCATAGACATACCCCTCGTACGCCCTCATGACGTCACACCCCGCTCCAGGACGAACTCAGCGTAAGGCACCGTCCACACCACCTCGTGGCCGATGCGGTGGCCCACATGGCCGTCCTCGCCGTAGGCCGTGCCGTGATCGGAGGTCACGATCGCGAAGCACGGGCGGCGTGCGCTCATCAGGGTCAGCAGGCGGCCCACGTGCCGGTCGACGTGTTCGAGCGCGGCGGCGTGGCTGTCCGGCGTGTCGCCGTGCTCGCGGGTGGCGCCGGGCAGGTGGTGCCAGTTCGGCTGGTGCAGCGCCGAGACGTTGAGCAGCAGGAAGATGGGAGCGCGCTCGCCCGTCAGCAGGCGCTCGGCGCAGGCGATCTGCCGTTCGAAGGAGTCGGCCGCGGTGACCCCGAAGCCGGGCTCCCAGTGCGACTCGCCGAACAGGCCGGGCAGCGTGGAGCCGAGCGGGGTGAGCTTGTTGAAGAAGCCGACACCGCCGATGCAGACCGTACGGTATCCGGCGTCGGCCAGGCCGGCGGGCAGGTCGGGCGCGTCGAACACCCAGGTGCCCCCGGACGTGGTCTCACTGCCGGGAAAGCGCGCCGCGAACAGCCTGGGATGCGGCCCCGGCCCGGCCGGCGTCGGCAGGAACCCGGCCAGCATGGCGGCATGCGCGGCATAGGTGAAGCTGCCCGGCGTGTGCCGCCGCTCCCAGCGCCCGCCCGGCAGCACGGCGGCCAGCGCCGGCAGCCTGCCCTCGGCGAGCAGCCGGGCCGCCACGTCGTAGCGCAGGGTGTCGAGCGTGAGCAGCAGCAGGTCGTGCGTGCCGACGACCGCGTTCATGTCGGGAGGCGCGCTCATCGCGCCCACCCCGCCAGCTGGGCCTGGTAGGCGTCGAGCCCTTCGGCCCCGCCCCCGTCGAACCCGGTCAGACCGGGCAGCAGGTCGCCGAACGCATTGACCTCGGCCACGGCGAAGCGCCGCCAGTCGGACCCGACCAGCAGATCGACGCCCACGGCCGGGCTGCCGGGGAAACACGAGGCCGCCCGCGCGCACACCCGCAGCGCCTCCTGCCACCGCGCGGCCCCGAGCCTGGCCCGCACCTCATCCAGCGAGCCGCGCGAACCCCCCAGGTGCAGATTGGTCATCGGACCGCGGCTCACCCTGGGCACGGCATGCGTCGGCCGACCGGCCACGACCAGCACGCGCAGGTCGAACGTCCCCACGCCCAGCCCCGCCTTGGGGAACCACCGCTCCACATGCGGATGCTCGCCGCCGAGCGCGTCGACGAGCGCCCCGGCCTCACGATCGCCGTCGTAGTCGCGCACCCGGAGCGAGTTGTACGGCCCGGCGGGGGTCAGCTCGACCGAGCTCGTCGCCCTGACCCGGTGGCCGTGGATCCGCAGCGCGACCACGCCGGAGGCGGAGGAGCCGTGCGCCGGTTTGACGAACACCCGGTGGCAGTCCGCCTCACGCATGGCCGCACGCAGCTCGGCGTAGCCGCCGATCGGACCGGGCAGCGCATCGGGCACGGGCACGCCTTCGGCCAGCAGCCTGGCATGACACAGGCGCTTGTCGAACAGCACGGCGGCGTCGCGGGGATCGGCGAGCAGCCTGGCGCCGGGCGTGCGCTCGACGGCGGCCTCGATCCGGGCGAGCCCGGCCAGGAAGGCGGCGTACCAGGCGGGGCCGCCGCCGACCCGCGCCGGATCGCCCGGACCTCTGAGCAGCGCGTCGGCCGCGGCGTCCTCGCCCGGCGAGTCGACGCGCACGAGGGCGTCCCGCGGCAGGTCGAGCGGCGTCCCCGCGAGCACGTCCGTCCAGGCGAGCACCTGCGGCGCGGCCAGGCCGAGCGACTCGGCCGCGGCGGTGAACAGGGTGACCCGCCGGTCGCCCGGCGTGCCGACGACGACGAGCGGCGCTCGCACGCTCACTCCGACACGGCGACGAAGCGTCCCTCGCCGTCGTCCTCCTGCTGGTCGGTGAGGTCGACCCGCACGCCCGCGAACGCGGCGCGCACCCGCTCGGCCATGGCGTCGGTGAGGTAGTGGTGGCTGAGGTCGAGCGAGGTGAGGTGGGTGAGCGGCTGACCGGCCAGCAGCGCCTCGGCGCCGACGTCCGACAGCGTGCCCATCGACAGCGCGAGGGAGTCCAGCCTGGCCACGACAGGCGCGGCGGCGACGGCCTCGGCGATCTCGTCCTGGATCTCGCTGTCCTGCAGGCCCAGGTGGCGCAGCGCGGGCAGCCGCTCGCCGCCGAGTATGGGGGCCAGGTCGGCGACGGTGGCGTCGCCGTTGTACTCCTCCTCGCCGAGCCACAGCTCCAGATGGGTGAGGCCGGGCAGCGTGCTGGCCCCGACGGCGGCGACCACGCCCCTGGGCAGCCCGCCGCTCTCGAACGACAGCACCTCCAGGTGCTCGTGCACGACCGGGTCGAGCCGCAGCCCGGCGCTGCCGCGCACCTCCAGGCGGCGCAGCCGGGGATAGGCGGTGAGCAGGGGGGTGATGTCGTCCTGCTCGATCCAGGAGATCTCCGACTCCTCCATCGTGATGTCACCGAGGAAGATCGCCTCAAGCGAGGTCAGCCTGCCCGCGGCCTCGACCAGAGGACCGATCGCGACATCGGCCCGCACGTCGTCCCAGCCCGCCCCCCACCAGCCGATCACGATCGCCCGGATCGCCGAGGCGTCGACCGAGTCGAGCAGCAGGGCGAGCTCCTCGGCCAGCGTGGGCCCGCTCTCGTCGTAGGGCGCCGCGGCCACCCGCCAGGCGACCGACGAAGGCGCCGGAGGCTCCTCCAGGCCGGGATCGAAGGCGACCACCGGCAGGCCGTGGAAGCTCTCCAGATACGTGTGCGGCATCGCGACTGCTCCTCGATGGAAGGGGAGCACCAGTCCTACCAGACATCGGCGACAGTTCCCGAAACGGCGTAGGCAATGATGATCCTTATGGAGAACGTCCAGCTCAAGTCAGTACAAGGCCGTTGGATCCTCGCCGCGACCGTGCTCGGATCGGGCCTCGCGATGCTGGACAGCACGATCGTCAACGTCGCGCTGCCCGCCATCGGCAAGGACCTCGACGCCGGTATGGCCGGCCTGCAGTGGACGGTCAACGCCTACACGCTGACCCTGGCCGGGCTGATCCTGCTGGGCGGCTCACTCGGCGACAGGTACGGCAGGCGGCGCGTCTTCCTGGTCGGCACCGTGTGGTTCGCCCTGGCCTCGGCGTTGTGCGGGGCGGCGCAGAACATCGAGATGCTGGTCCTGGCCCGTGCCCTGCAAGGCGTGGGCGGCGCCCTGCTCACACCGGGGTCGCTGGCGTTGATCCAGGCCTCGTTCGTCCGGGCCGACCGGCCGAGGGCGGTGGGCGTCTGGTCGGGGCTCGGCGGCGTGGCCAGTGCGATCGGGCCGCTGGCCGGAGGCTGGCTGGTGCAGAGCGCGGGCTGGCGGTGGGCCTTCCTGGTCAATCTGCCGTTCGCCGCGCTGGTCGTGGTGACGACGCTGCGGCACGTGCCGGAGAGCAGGGACGAGCGGGCGAGCGGCAGGTTCGACGTGCTGGGCTCGGTGCTGGCGGCGCTCGCCCTGGCCGGGATCACCTACGGGCTGATCGAGAAGGGCGCGCCTGTGCCCCTGCTCGCGGGCGTGGCGCTCGGCGCGGCGTTCGTGTGGGTGCAGGTACGCCGCTCGCCCGACTCGCTGGTGCCGGTCACGCTGTTCCGCGATCGCGTGTTCGTCGCGGTCAACGTGGTCACGCTGATCATGTACGCGGCGATGGGCGTGGTGTTCTTCCTGCTCGTGCTGCAGTTGTTGCAGGTGTCGGGGTTCTCGCCGGTCGCGGCCGGGTCGGCGTTGCTGCCGGTCACCCTGCTGATGCTGGTGCTCTCGCCGCTCGCGGGCGATCTGGCCAAGCGGGTCGGGCCGAGGATCCCGATGACGGCGGGCATCCTGGTGGCCGGGGCCGGTTTCCTGCTGATGTCCGGGATCGGCGCGGGCACGCCGTACTGGGCGGTGCTGGCTTCGGTTTCGGTGTTCGGGCTGGGGCTGTCGGCGGCGGTGGCGCCGCTGACGGCGACCGTGCTGGCCACCGCGGACGAACGCTACGCGGGTACGGCCAGCGGGGTGAACAACGCGCTGGCCCGCACGGGCAGCCTGCTCGCGGTGGCCGCGGTGCCGCCGCTCGTGGGGCTGACCGGCGACGCCTACGACGATCCGGCGCGCTTCGACGCGGGCTTCCACAGTGCGATGACGATCAGCGCGGGCATGATGGTGGTGGCCGCGCTGATCACCCTGGTCACGATCAGGTCGAACGTGCTCAGAAGCTGAAGCCCTGCGCGCTCACACTGTTGTCGAAGTTGGAGGGCAGCAGCACCGGCTCGCCGACCGAGCGGATGGCGGGCAGCCTGGTCAGCAGGACGCGGAACATCGTGCGCATCTCCTGTCTGGCCAGGTTGGCGCCCAGGCAGAAGTGCGGCCCGGGCCCGCCGAACCCGACATGCGGCTTGGTGTCGCGCGTGATGTCGAAGCGGTCGGCGTCGGGGAAGACGCTCTCGTCGCGGTTGGCCGAGCCGTAGAAGAGCACGACCTTCTCGCCTCGCCTGAGCCGCAGGCCGCGCAGGTCGTAGTCCTGGGTGAGGGTACGGCGGAACTGCATGATCGGCGAAACGTGGCGGACCATCTCCTCCACCGCGCCGCCGATGTGCTTGTCGAAGTCGCTCGTCAGCAGGTCGCGCTGCTCGGGATGGTCGGTGAGCAGCTTGATGCCGTGCGCCATGGTGTTGCGCGCGGTCTCGTTGCCCGCGACCAGCAGCAGCGAGAAGAACGAGCCGAGCTCGCGGTCGCTCAGCCGTTCGCCGTCCGGGTTGGCCGTGACCAGCGCCGAGACGAGGTCGCCCGCCGGGTCGGCCGCGCGCTGCCTGCCCAGCCTGATGACCAGGCGCTGCAGGGCGAGCAGGGCCAGCATGTTCTGGCCGGCCATGCGCACGCTGCGCAGGAAGCTCGGCCGCAGCCCCGTGTAGGCGGTGGAGACGTCGACATGGGCGTGCACCCTGGCCCGCTCCTGCTGCGGGATGCCCATCATGTCGCAGATGACGTGGATGGGCAGGCGGGCGGCGACCTGGGCGACGAAGTCACGCGGCCCCTCGCGCTCGACGTCGTCGACGATGCGCTCGCACGCCGACTCGATGTCGTCCTGCAACCCGGCCAGCATCCTGGGACTGAAGGCGCGCGAGACGATACGGCGCAGCCTGGCGTGCCTGGGGTCGTCCATGTTGACCATCGACTCGCCGAACACGTGCTTGACCCAGCCGGGCGGCTCCGGGCTGGTCACGGCGGGCTCGCTGGAGAACACCTTGGCGTTGCGGCTGGCCTCGACCACGTCGGCATGTCTGACCAGGGCGTGGAAGCCCTGCCCCGAGCGCAGCAACGGCACCTTGCGCTCGGCGAAGAACACCGGGTGCTCCAGCTGCCTGAGCCTGGCGAACGCCTCGTCGCGTTCCTTCAGCGGGCGTCGCCAGAAGGCCAGATCCGCCAGATCGATATCGCTCACCACCCGTCCATCCTGGCACGTTCCCCGGCCGGGCGGGATCTGGCCATGAGACGTTCAGTCCAGGTTGGGCCCGGTGTCCGGCTCGGTGGAAACGATCCGGACATGAGCTCTTCGCGTGCCGCCGTACTCGCCGCCGCCTGCCTCTGCCTTCCCCTCGCCGCCGTGCCGCTCCTCGCGCCGCCCGCCTTCGCCGCCGCGTGCTCGGGTCTGCCCTCCGACTTCGACGGCGACGGGCTGGCCGACCTGGCCGTCGCCGCGCCGTACACGAAGGTGGTCGGGAAGGCACGGGCCGGTGCGGTCGTCGTCAGGTACGGCTCCGGCGGTCTGGAACGGCTCTCGCAGGCGGCCGAAGGAGTGCCGGGCGAGCCCGAGACGGGCGACTCGTTCGGGTCGGCGCTGGTCAGCGGCGACTTCGACGGCGATCGGTGCGCCGATCTCGCCGTGGGCGTCTCGGAGGAGTTCACCGGGGCCGCGCGGCCGGGCGCCGACGGCAACGGCGCGGTGCAGCTCTTCCACGGCTCGGCCTCGGGCCTGCGTCCTGGCGCCCAGCTCAGGCTGCCCACGCGCGGCACCGACCGGTTCGGCGCCGCGCTCGCCGCTGGTGACCTGGACGGCGACGGCGAGGACGAACTGGTCGTGGGCGCGCCCAGCCACGGCAAGGGCGGCGGCGTGAGTGTGTTCGGCCTCGGCGGCGCCGACCCCGCACGCCAGTCCAGGCCATGGGCCTTCACCCAGGAGAGCGGCTGGGTCGGCCAGAACGGCCGCATCACCGACCAGTTCGGCACCGCCCTGACGACCGGCGACTTCGACGGCGACGGCCGGGCCGAGATCGCCGTCGGCACACCGGGCGACAGCCCCCTGCTCGACGGCCAGGGCAGCGTCACCGTCGTCGACGTCAAACGCGAGAAGGCCACGCTGTACACGCAGGACAGCCCATGGATCAAGGGCGTGGCCGAGAAGTGGGACCTGTTCGGCGCCGCCCTGGCCTCGGGCGACTTCGACGCCGACGGACGCGACGACCTGGCGATCGGCGTGCCGGGCGAGGGCCTGAGCGCCGACCAGCGCGCGATGGACTACGGCGACGGCACCGTGCACGTCGTGTACGGCTCCGCCTCCGGCCTGCGCACGGCCAGGGCCGAGACGTGGACCCAGCGCCTGCTGAAGGGCGAACCGCACTACTACGACCGGTTCGGCACCGCCCTGGCCGCGGGCGACTTCAACGGCGACGGCGACGACGAGCTGGCGATCGGCGTGCCGGGCGAACGCGCGGTAGCCGTCCTGGCGGGCACCCGCTCGGGCGGGCTGACCCGTAAGGCGAACCTGCTGTTCAAGGGCGCCGGACGCGACTTCGGCTCGGCGCTCGCCGTCCTGCCCGCCTCCGGCAGGCGGGGCGCCGGCCTGGTCGTGTCCGCACCCGGCAAGGGCACGGTGACGCTGGTGCCCGGACAGCACAGACCCGGCGCCTACCCCGGACTGCGCCCGGCCAAGGCCGAGAAGGCGGGATCCGGGGAGGGCCTGTACGGCTACGCGCTGAGCTGAGGCTCCGCGCCCGACAGGAAGGCCATGCGACCGCACTCGCGACACGCGCCACGCCGGGCGACACGCCGAGGCGAACCGCCGGCCCGCTACAGCGCCCCGATCGCCGTGAACGACCATCCCGTGGCCTGGTGCAGCCCGTCGCCAGGCAACGCCAGCCGGGCGTCGCGCAGCGCTCGGGCCATGCCCGCCCCCTCGCTCAGCCGCCGATGCAGGGCGAGCATCAACGGCACCACCGCCTCGTCGTTGACCAGGACCGGACTGGCCACCAGGGACGCCGTGCCGAGAGGCAGCAGGGCCGCGGCCAGGCCGAGGAGTTCGTCGGTGCCGACGGTCGCCATGCGGCCCAGGTCGCAGCTGGACAGGACGATGCGATGAGGGGCGCGGCGCAGGCGTTCGAAGTCGTGCACGGTCAGGGGGCCGTCGTCCAGGCGCAGGGCGGAGAACATCGGGCTTTCGGCCCTGAACGTGCCGTGCGCGGCGATGTGCACGAGCCCGGCCCCGTCGACCGCGTCCAGGACGTCGGCCGCCAGGGCCCTGCCGCCGGTCAGCACGGTGGCCTTGGGATAGGTCTCGGCCAGCCTGGCCACCTCGGCGCCGCGCGAGCGCAGCCCGGGGCCGTGCACGAGCACGACCTGCTCGGGCGGCGCCTCGATGGCCGAGGCGCGCAGCCACGCCCCCGCCGACGGGCACACGCTCATCTCGCGCTCGCGCAGCGCCGGGAGCAGCGCCCACGGCACGGCGTGCAGCGGGCCCGGCGGCACCACGACGACGGGGCCGTCCCCGAGCCGGGTGGCCGCCGGGCCGAGCAGCGCGCGCTCCAGCCGTGCGCCCGCCGCCCGCAGCGGATCGGCGGCACGCCCGCCCAGGTAGGCGACCCGGCGCAGCCCGGCCCTGGCATGCTCGGCCTCGGCGGCGGCGACGCTCAGCCGACCGGCGCGATGCCTGCGCACGCGTCCGGCCGAGCACACCAGCACGTGCAGATCGCCGTCCACCGAGACGATCTCGACGAGGGTGGTCTCGCCCAGCCGTGCCAGCAGGGTGCTCGTCTCGAACCTGGCGTGCGGGCCCGCGCCGCCGACCCGGCGCAGGCGGAGGGTTCTGGCCCTGATCCCGGCCTCCAGGCGGGCGCGTTCGGCTTCGAGCGCGGGCAGCGGCGTCCCGGCCGAGCGTGCGGCCTCGGCCCTGGCGCTGATCTCCCTGAACGCGGTCACGTCGCGCAGCAGCCCGGGGTCGGTGGGCGGCCCGGTCGAGGGCACGTCCATGGCGGCCGCGCGCCAGCGCTCGCTCCACTCCAGCAACCGTCGCGCGCCGCCGTTCCTTGCGGCCTGGCGCTGGGCGAGTGCGGCGAGTTCGGCGCCCTGCGCGCTCACCCTGGCCCGTAGTTCGGCGGCGCCGAGCGTCATGCGGTGCTCGTCGAGCAGGTCGAGCCCGCGTGCGCAGGCGTCGTAGAGCGCGCGGGGACGACCGGCCGCCTGCGCCCGCAGCGCCTGGGCCAGCCAGCCGTCGGCCCTGGCGTAGGCGGGACCGCGCCGCCTGCCGCGTGCGGCCCTGCTCAGGTGCAGCTCGGCCTGCTCGCCCCTGCCCATGGCCAGCGCCACCCGCCCGGCCAGCGCCGAGGCGCTCACCGCCTCGGGCGAGCCGAGCGCGGCCAGCCGCCCGGCCAGGTCGGCGGCCTGGCCGAGCGAACGCGCGCCCGTCAGCGACCCGGCCGCGAGCCTGGCCGACAGCAGCACCAGGCGGGCGTGCGCGCTCCACCACGCGCGGCGCTGCCCGCTGAACAGCCTGACGGCCGCACGCGCCCGGTCCGTCGCGGTGGCCGCGTCACCCGCCGCTAGTGCGGCTCGCGCGGCGGTGAGCAGGAGTTCGGCCCGTTTGGTCGCCTGGCCCCTGCGGTGTTCGAGCCTGGCCAGGCCGTGGTCGGCCTCGCGCAGCGCGTCGGCCGCGAGGCCCGCCGTGAGCAGCACCGCGCATCTGTCCAGGCTGAGATCGGCCGTCGAGGCCCCCAGGGCGACATATCGCTCGCCGACGTCGTGCAGCAGGCCGAGCGCCTGGGGCAGGCGGCCGGACCTGAACGCCAGCAGGGCCCGGTTGTGCCGCATGAACACCACGTCGAGCTCCTGCTCGGTGGCGGCCCACAGCGGCTCGGCCGTACGGAAGTCGTGTTCGGCCCGCATCGTCGCGCCGAGTGCCAGGTGCACCAGGCCGCGTGCGGTCACCGCCCTGGCCGTCCACAGCGTGTCCCCGGCCGAGCGCAGGACGGGGATGGCCTTGTTGAGGTCGGCCAGCGCCTCGGGGTAGCGGCCGAGCAGCCACAGCGCGCCGCCCCTCCTGAAGCGCACGCGTGCGCCCTGCGGCCCCGCCGTACGGCACAGCGCCTCTTCGAGGCTGCGCAGGCCGAGCACCGTGCTGCCGTCGTTGACGAGTGCGATGCCGAGCGTGGCCAGCACGTCGGCCTCCCGGCCCGGCTCGCCCGACCGCCTGGCCAGCCGCAAGGACGCCCGAAGCTCCCTCAGTGCGGCCCGGGTGTCGCCGTGGTCGCGCAGCACGATGCCGATGACCTGCCTGGCGACGGAGGCCTGGGCGGCGTCGGGCCCGGCGGCGAGCACGGCTCTGGCGCCCGCCAGCGCCTCGCGGGGGCGTGAGGAGGTGAGAGGCAGCAGATCGTACGGATCTCCGCTCGGCACAGCCCGATGGTAAAAGTGGAGCACTCGGGGTGTCCACGACGGTGTGTCGAGCAGGCGGTGTATCAAACAGGAGCGGGCCCGCTCTTCCTACTGTCTGTTCGCCCGTGTGCGCAGAGAGGACTCATCGTGGTCTCTTCCGGCAACCCGCTTCCGGTCCAGGGCGCCCATCCCTGGTTCGCCCAGCAGATGGACTCGATCAAAGGGGCGCTGCCCCACGAGATCCGCATCTCCTCCGCCGAGCGCGAGGACACGCCCGGCCGCGAGGTCGTCTTCCAGAGCGGCCACATCCTGATCACGGGCCCGCCCGAGACCGAGAACCTGCGCGGCGTGCGCGACGTGGTGTCGTCGGCCGAGGTGGTGGACCACGACGACGAGGTGACACTGCTGGACATCGGCGCCTACGACGTCGTCCAGACGATCAAGGAGATCGCCAGGCGCAACTCCGAACGGGGCATCGCGGCCGAACTGTCGCCCAACCACCTGGTCTCGATCGCCCCGGTGAGCCTGTGCCCGGCCGACGAACCGGTGCCACCGTACCCCGGTGCGACCCGCCACCCGGTCAGGAGCGGCGACGCGGGCGCGGGCGTCACGGTCGCGGTGATCGACACCGGCCTGATCTCCGACCTCGCCGATCACCCCTGGCTGACCAGCGAGCCCGAGGTGAAGGGCGAGACCAAACAGGCTCAGCTCACCGCCGAGGGCATCATCCGCGAGTACGTCGGGCACGGCACGTTCATCGCCGGTGTCATGCGCAGCATCGCCGGCAAGATCAAGCTGTACGTGCACAACGGGCTGCAGCACGCGGGGGCGATGCCCGAGTTCCAGCTGGGCGCGCTGATCATGGATGAGCTCGGCACCGGCACCGACGACTGGCCGGACATCATCAGCCTGTCGGCGGGCGCCGCCACCCACGACGGACGGCCGCTGCTGGGCCTGCGCAGGTTCGTACGCCATCTGAGCCGGGCCACGCAGACCGTGCTGGTCGCCGCGGCGGGCAACGACGGGCTGACCGACCCGTTCTGGCCGGCCGCGCTCGCCGGCGATCACCCCGGCATGGTGGTGTCGGTGGGCGCGCTGCGCCGGGACGGCGACCGAGGGCGGGCCTGCTTCAGCAACCACGGCACCTGGGTCGACGTCTACGCGCCCGGCGACCGGCTGGTCAACGCCTTCCGCCGTGGCGACTACCAGTACGCGCACGACCCCAGCAAGCACTGCCGCTACTACACACCCGCCCTGTACGACGGGTGCACCTGCGTGGACGAACCGCCGTCCGACCCGGCGACGTTCACCGGGCTGGCCCAGTGGAGCGGCACGTCCTTCTCCACACCGCTCGTCGCCGGGCTGATCGCGGCCCGGATGTCGGCGTCGGGCGACGGCAGCAGGGCCGCCGCCCGATGGCTGCTGGAGCACGCGCACACCGGTGCGGACGACATCAGGTTCCTGCTCGCCGACCAGCCCGTCACGTAGCGGCGACCGGCAGCTCCAGCCGATGCGAGGTACGCGCGGGCGCGCCCTTGCGCGAGATGTACTCCAGCGTCCTGAACTCGGCCGCGAGCGCGCCCGGCGTCAGCCTGGCCATGATGTAGCCGCGCCGCTGGTCGATGTAGGAGATGTGCGGGTTCTCCGCGACCGCCTCGGCGACCAGCCGGTCGTCGCGGTAGCCGTCGCCGTCGGAGGCGATCGAGGAGGTGACGAGCTCACGGGCGATCACCGGCGAGTCCGGGTCGTCGAAGTCGGCCTTGAGCTCGGCGTCGTGGTGCATGTGCGCGTCGCCGGTCAGCACGACCGGGTTGGCCGCGTGCCGCATCAGGCCGAGCAGCCTGCCGCGGTCGGCGGCGTAGCCGTCCCACGAGTCGAGGTTCACCTCGCGGCCCGGCCCGACCTTCCAGTCGCGTTGCGCCATCAGGATCTGCTGGCCGACCAGGTCCCAGGTGGTGTCGCTGCCGCGCAGGCCCTCTTCGAGCCAGCGCCACTGGTCGGCGCCGAGCAGGGTGCGATCGGGTGAGAGCCGGTCGTCGCAGCCCGAGCGCACCCCGTCGGCGCAGGCCTGGTCGTCGCGGAACTGCCGGGTGTCGAGCAGGTGGAACCTGGCCAGCGGCCCCCACGACACCCGCCTGTGCACTCGGATGGACGCCCCGCCGGTGAGCGAGGAACGGCGCAGCGGCATGTTCTCGTAGTAGGCCTGGAAGGCGGCGGCCCTGCGCCTGGTGAACCCGGCCGCGCCGGTGCTGGAGACCGGGCCCGCCCAGTTGTTCTCCAGCTCGTGGTCGTCGAAGGCCACCAGCCAGGGCGCCGTCGCGTGCGCGTGCTGCAGGTCGGGGTCGCTCTTGTACTGCGCGTGCCGCATCCGGTAGTCGGCGAGCGTGGCGCACTTGCCCGGCGTGTGCTGGCGCACCGCGCCGCCGAGCGCCGTGTAGCCGCGCGGGCCGTACTCGTACATGTAGTCGCCCAGGTGCACGACCAGGTCGGGCTCCTGCTCGGCCAGACGCCGGTAGGCGGTGTAGTAGCCGTGCTCGTAGTGCGCGCACGCGGCGATGGCGAAGCTCAGCGGCTGCACCGCGACCGGCGTCGTCGTCGTACGGCCCACCGGCGACAGGTGGCCCTCGGTGCGGAAGCGGTAGAAGTACGGCCGGCCCGGCTCCAGGCCGGACAGCTCGACGTGCACGCTGTGGGCCTGACGCCATGCGGCCACGGCCGTGCCCGTCCTGACGACCTTGGCGAAGCGCTCGTCGGAGGCGATCTGCCACTGCACCTCCAGATCGCGCACCGGCATGCCGCCCCTGCCGTTGAGGCCGAGCGGGTCCAGGGCGAGACGGGTCCACAGGACGAAGCCGTCGGGCGCGGGATCGCCCGATGCGACGCCCAGGGTGAAGGGGTCGCGGCTCAGCGCGCGTGAGGAGGAGGCGGCTGCGGCGGTGGGGGAAGGGATGAACAGGCTGGCGGCGGCTGCGGCCAGGAACACTCTGCGGTCCACGGGTCAGGTATGGCCATCGCTCGTGACCTGCGTGTCAAGTGCGTGTGAACAGCGGGCGCACAGGTGGCGTCAAGACCGCCTGTCATCTGCGCGCCCGCCGTGGTTCACTCCTGCTTCAGCCATTCGAGCAGGTCGGTGGCCCGATCGGCGCCTTCCTTCTCGCCGAGAGCGGTGAAGGCGGCCACCGCGGCCCGCGCGCTGTCGGCCGCCTCCTCGTCGCGGCCGAGCGCCTGCAGGATGCGGGCGTGGTCGTAGGCGAGCACGGCCGTCTCGAAGGCGGTGTCGTCGGCCGGAGCCTTCTCCAGCAGTTGCCTGGCCTGGATGATGAGGGCGAGCGCCTGGCCGGACTCGCCGCTCCAGTGCACCGAGAGCGCGTGCCTGCGCGCCGCACGGCCCGCGGAGACGACGTCGCCGCCGTCGGTGAAGGCGGTGCGCGCCGCGGCGAACGCCTGGGCGGCGTCCTCGTCGCGGTCCAGCCGGTCCAGCAGCATGGCCGCGGCCTCGTGCGCCCTGGCCGCCTGCAGCGGGTGGTCGTACTCGGCGGCGAGCGAGGCGAACCCGTCGAGCGCCGCCTCCAGCTCCTCCAGCTCGCGCAGCGCCTGCGCCCTGGCCCAGCGCACGGCCTGACGGTTGACCACGTCGTCGGGCTCCAGCAGGCCGAGCGCCTCCTCCGCGGTCTCGGCGGCGTCCAGCGGGCGGCCGGTCATCAGATAGGCGTGGCACAGGTCCACCCGGCTCAGCGCCGCCCTGTCGGTCGCGCCCAGCGCGGTGAAGGAGGCCACGGCCTCGATGAGGTCGTCGGCGGCCCGTTCGCCGTCGCCGAGCTGGACGAGCGCCTCGCCGCGCCCGGCGTGCGCGACCGCGCGCAGCGCCGCCTCGGTGCGGGGGGCGGCGGCGATGGCCTCGTCGTAGGCGCCCAGCACCTCGTCGGCGCCGTGCCCGCCGTGGCGGTGCATGAGGCTGGCGGCCAGCAACGCGGTCCTGGCCAGGGTGCCGCTGTCGTGCTCGGCGCGCAGGGCCTCGCGTGCGGCCTCGACGGCGGCGAGCGACTCCTCGACGAGCGTGGGGTCGACGGTCAGCAGCTGGGCCCGCAGGGCGAGCGCCGTGCCGCCGGTGGCGCCCTCCAGTACGGCGAGCGACTCCTCGACGCGTCCGAGCGCGGCCAGCGACTGGGCCACCCGTACCAGCGAGCCCGCGACCTGCTCGGGGGTGCCGATCTCCGTCAGCAGGATGTGTGTCTCCTGCACGGCGGCCAGCGCGCTCTCGTCGCCCGCGTTGCACCTGGCCAGGGCGATGCGGCCGAGCGCCACCTGGGCGCGTGCGCGCTCTCCGGCCCCGGTGTGCAGCAGGGCGGCCTGCTCCCAGTGCGCCAGCGCCTGCTCGATCGACCCGCCCTCGGTCGCCGCGGCCAGGCCGTGCCCGTCCAGGCGCCTGGCGACCAGCGCCGTGGGCAGGTCGCCCGAGGCGAACAGCTCGTCGAACCTGCTCCAGGCGGCGAGCGCGGCGGCGCTGTCGTGCCGCGACCACGCCGACTCGGCCGCGTCGAGCAGCTCGTGCGGCGTGGCGGCCGAGGGCATGGCGGGCACGTGCGCCTGCGGCTTGCGGGCGTGCGGTACCAGCGGCACGTAGGCGGCCAGCGGCTCCTCGCCCAGCAGGCGTGCGATCCGCCCGCTCTGCTCGTCGGTGCCGTTGCGCGCGTCGAACCTGGCGGCCAGCTTGCGCGCCGTGCTCTCCAGCTCGGCGCCGAGCGCGGCGACGGTGAGCGCGGCGCCGTCCCTGCGCAGGGTGGAGTCGCCGTGCCCGGTCTCGGCCAGGCGGTGGCACAGCCTGGCCGCCGTGGCGGCGAACTCCATCTCCGCGCGCGGGCTCGGCGCACGGCCGAGCAGCGGCAGCTCCCGCTCCAGGATCTCCAGGCCGCGCGCCTCGTTGCCGCTGAGCGCGCAGAACCTCAGATGCGCGGCCAGGTCGATGACGTGGTGCGCCTTGCCGCTCATCACCCGGTAGGCCCGCCGGTGCGCGTGCGCCGCCTCGTCGTGCCGCCCGGTGCGCAGGTACGGCAGCAGCAGGCCGGTCAGGATGTCGTGCGGCTGCTCGGTGCACGACAGCTGCCCGGCCAGCACCGGCTCGGCCAGCAGCACGGCCTGCTCGTCCTCGCCGCGTCTGACCAGGTAGGCGAGCTGGTCGGAGGGGTCGCAGCCCTCGCAGTCCGACAGCGGGCCCCTCGGCGTGGAGCGCCACTTCTCGAACCAGGTGGCCGCCGCCTCGTCGTCGCCGATGTGCTGGGCCAGATGGCAGCGCAGGGAGTGGATGGGCTGCAGCGTGTGGCCGCCCAGGCGGTAGCGGCGCTCCATGTCGTCGAGCACCTCGTAGGCCTGGCGAAGCGGCACCTCGGGGAACTTCGTCAGCCCGTTGACGATCCACTTGAACTGCCACAGGATCTGGTGCTCCTCCTCACCGTAGGCGGCGAGGTCGGCGTCGTAGGCGGCCAGGCACCTGGTGAACGTGGCGAACGCCTTGGCGGGCTCGCCGCCGTGGGTGTAGCAGCCGGTCAGCTCCATCCGGATGTGGAAGGCGAGCTCGTCCTCGTGCTCGGCCACGGCGTGCCGCAACGCCTCCTCCACCAGCATGCTTCTGGCCTCGCCGTAGGGCAGCTCGAAGGACTGGCTCATCAGCTCGCGGGCGCGGTCGGACATCTCACTCCTTGCCGAGGACGGCCCAGTCGAGCAGTCCGAGGAACGAACGGTTGAGGGCGGCGGTGTCGGCCGCGCGCAGGGGGTGGCGGCCGTGCATGAGCGCCAGGCCGTAGAGGGCCTCGACCGCGGTGGTGGCCAGCGACAGGTCGCGCAGGGCGGTGATGCGGCGCACCAGGGGGTTGCGGTGGTTGAGGACGAGGGTCGGCCTGGCGGCGGCCTGGCGCATCGCGCCGAGCACACCCGCCCACAGCTCGTCGTCCACCGCGGCGACGGCGTCGCGTGTCTCGGCGTCGTGCTGGGCGTCCCTGCTCGTCAGGTACAGCGCGGGCAGCGAGGCGGGGTCGAAGTCGCGCAGGACGACCTCGCAGCCGAGCGGGTCGAGGGTGCGGGCGGCCTCGGCGATGAAGGCGCGGGCGGCCAGCTCGTCGCCGGGGTCGGCGGGCGCCAGGCGGGTGGCGAGCTCGGCGGGGTCGAGCCTGGTCAGCGCGACGTCGGGGTCGATGCGTTCGAGCCTGGACAGGATGTCGCCGTCGTAGCTGTAGCCGCCGTTGATCAGGCCGACGCCCTGGGCGCCCGACACGGCCGCCAGCTGGCGGAACTCGTCGACGCTCGCGGTGTAGCGGCCCTTGGGGTGCCGTCGGCGGAAGGCGGCCAGCGTCATCTGGCCGTCGCTGGTCTCGTACTCGATCCAGTTGTCGACCAGGCGCAGCATGTCGTCGTCGTGCAGGGCGAGCGCCTTGACGCCGAGGTGGTGCAGGCGCAGGAAGGCGCGCATCGCGGCCCGGTCGGTCTCGGCCAGCCGTACCAGCCAGTCGCGCAGCCTGCGGCCGAGCTGCTCGCGGGTGTGGTCGAGCAGGTCGTCCTCGTAGAGGGCCTCGCGGCTCGCGGTGGGGCGCAGCTCACCGGCGTCGACGACGCACCGGGCGAAGAACGCCCAATCGGGCAGCAGGCCCTCGGTGCTCTCGGCCAGCAGCATGCGCTTGAGATAGACGCGGTGGGTACGGCGCTGGACCGGGTTGGCCTGGGCGGGCAGGATGAAGGCCAGCCCGCTCAGCCCGGCCTCGGGCACGGACAGGTCGAGGACGTCGAAAGGCTCGAAGCCGAACAGCTCGCGACCGTAGTCGAGCAGGGCGCTCCGGCGGGCCGCGGGCGTCGGGTAGGCGCGCAGCCAGGGCGGGCCGCCTTCGGTGACGGCGCGGCCGTCGACCTGGACGTCGATCGGCAGCAGCGAGCCGTACAGGGTGGCCAGCTCGGTGACCCGTCTGGCCGTGACCCATTCGGCGGCGTCCCTGCGCGCCTTCAGGGTGAGGGTGGTGCCCGGCTCCGCGCGCTCGGTGGCGGCCCTGGCGACGCGGTAGGTGCCGTCCGCGCGGCCGGTCCAGGAGACGGTGTGGCCGCCGCTCGCCGAGCGCGTCTCGACCTCGATCTCGTCGGCGACGAGGAAGCCCGACAGCAGGCCGATGCCGAACTGGCCGAGGAACTCGTGCCTGGCGAAGCCCAGTTCGTCACGCTTGGAGGAGCGGCCGATCGTGGCCAGCAGCGTGTGCACCTCGTCCTCGGTCAGGCCGATGCCGCTGTCGTGCACACGCAGCTCGCCCTGGCCGACCTCGATGCGCACGCGGCGCGGCGCGTCCTGGTCGGCGGCGGTCCTGGCGGTGATCGCGTCGGCGGCGTTCTGCAGGAGCTCGCGCACGTAGACGCGCGGACTGGAATAGAGGTGCCGGCTCAGCAGGTCGACGACACCCCGCAGATCGACTTGAAAGGCGTTCTCCACCCGCGTCACCATAGTTCACACTTGCGGGCAAACGCGTACGATTCACCCCAATGTGGCGAGGTCCGCCCTGAGCGCATCCGCGCTCGTGAAGTGTAGTGCGCTCAGGCCCGCGGCGCGTGCGGCATCGACGTTCTCCAGCCGGTCGTCGATGAACACGATCCGCGCCGGATCGCCGCCGAGCTCGGCCGCGACCGTGCGGTAGATGCGCTCGTCCGGCTTGGCCATGCCCATCAGCGCGCTGTAGAAGCGGCGCGGGATGGCCGCAATCCACGGCAGGCCGTCGAGCCCCTCGGCCATCGCGGCCGGCATGTTGGACAGCAGCGCCACCTGGGCGCCCGACGCCGCCAGCTCCTTCAGCACCGCCACCGTGCCCTCGTCCGGCACCGCCCAGCCGGCCACGTCCAGCGCCACCAGCCTGGCCGTCTCGCCCGGCACGAGGTCACGTCCGAGTACGGCGCGCCAGTACCCGTCGGCGTCGAGTGTGCCCAGGTCGTAGGCCTGGCGGTGGGCCCAGTACAGCCTGGCGAAGGCGCCGGGCTCGGCCCCCGCCTCCTCGGCGATGGCGTCCCGGTCGGCGTCGGACTGGGGAAGGCTGATCACGCCGCCGTAGTCGAAGAGGTACCAGTTCATACCAGATATGGTCGCAGATGCTCGTTCAGCGCTCCGCAGCCGAGATACTTCTCCACCGTGTGGAAGTCGAGCCAGTCGAGGTTGACGACCGTCTCCAGGTCCACGCCGGAGAAGCAGCCGCGCAGCTCCTTGGGTATGGCCGCGATGTCGTCCTTGTCGGCGATGTTGATCCATCGGCGCACGCTCTTGGGCCGTTCGCCGTGCCCGTCGACCGGGGCGGGCAGCAGGCGCTCGAACACGACGTTGCGCATGCCGAGCGGGCTGCCGAGTGTGATGAGCAGGTCGACCTCGACGTCCGGGTTGGCCCACAACGTCTCGTAGGCGACGACGCTGCCGAGCGAGTGGGCGATGACGACCTGGGGCCGCCTGCGCCGCAGCACCTCGCCCACCGCCTCACGGCAGCGCTCCCGCCTGGCCTGGTCGGTCAGGTACGCCGCCACCTCGGGCGCGAACAGCGCGGCGAACGCCGCCGCCCGCTCGTCCAGGCGCTCCAGCACCCAGCCTGCGGCCACGCGCAGGATGCCGGTGGCGCGCTCGCCCGCCCAGCCGAGCTGCGCCGCCCAGTCGACGAGCACCTTCTGCGAGCCCGCGTCCATGGCGGCCACCGATCTGGCCGCCTCCTGCGCCTTGGCCGGGTCGCGCAGCAGGTGGGCGTAGTAGGCGACCTCGCCGATGTAGGGGCGGGCGTCGCCGCCGAACGAGCTGTGCAGATAGCGGTCCCACTTCAGCCGCATGGCGTCGGCCGCTTTGGGTACCGACTGGCCGTTGTCGCGGAAGTACTTGTACTTCCCTATTCCGTGCACGCCGACGATGCCCGCCACGTCGCCTCCCTCGCCCCACGTTTTCCGCCGATCGTTGCATATGTCGGGCATGCGGTACCGCCCCCTTTAGCCTTGCCTAAAGGTTTAGGTAGAGCTAACATCAGGACAGAGCGTCGAACGCCCGAAGCGAGGGGGACCCCCAATGGGCCTGAAGCGTCCTCACCCCGGCGAGCGCACGCTCGCCCACGAGGTCGTCGACGAGATCACGTGGTACATGCGCGAGCACAAGGTCACCAGGGCCGACCTCGCCGCCACGATGGGCGTCTCGGCGGGCCGCGTGAGCCAGATCCTCTCCGGCGACGAGAACCTCACCCTGCGCACCCTCGACAGCGTCTGCGCCGCGCTCGGCGCCAGGTTCGAGATCACGCTCAACGGCGCCGAGGAGAGCGTGGAGCTGTCCGAGCTCGGCTGAAGCCGTCGCTAGGGGTGCGGGCGCAGCGCCTCCTGCCCCGTCCCGGCGCCCTCCGCCCGCGGTGGCGTGTAAGCGGGCAGGGAACGCATCCGGCAGCGATAGGCCGAGTCCAGCATCCGGCCAAGTTCGGCCTGGGCGTCGTGGCGCAGGATGTCGCGCAGGCGCGTCAGGTCGTTGAGATAGCGCTCGTACCTGGCCTGTCTGGTCTGCCTGGCCCCGCCCAGCGCGGTGACGACCTTCGACCTCGGCGCCCCGTCCTCGATGAGCGCCGCCACGTCCAGCCTGCGTTCGATGGCGTGCAGCCTGGCGTCGACCCGCTCCCTGCGCCGTTCCTCGGCCGAGAGCCTCTCCTTGATCCGGTCGTGGTAGCGATGGGCGGCCATGCTCAGCTCGTACACGCTCCAGGTGTCGGCGACGCGGCGGTCACGCCAGACCTGCCGGTCCTCGGCCATCGCGGCGTTGAGCCTGCCCAGCAGCGACACCAGCCAGAACGTCGCCACCTCCTTGGCCAGCGCCTTGCGCTCCTCCTCGCTGTCGCGCACGTGGCTCAGCCACAGGCCGCTCGGCGCGACGGCCCCGATGACGGTGGCGAGTGTGTCCTGCAGCAGCGCCCCGCCGACCACCGCGACCACGGAGGAGACCAGCCCGGTCAGCCCGATGACGGCGAGCGCGGGCCAGCGGCTCCTCGGCCCGAACAAGCGCCCCTGCCCATGACAGCGGAGCAGGAGGAAGAGCGTGGCCGAGCCGACGGCGAGAGCGAACGTGAGCCCAAGCCGCAACTCGAACGCCATGAAACCTCCCGGCAAAGGGGCCGACCTCCATAGTCGCAGCGATCACCGACAATGGAAATCCTGTTGCCCCGGGCATATCCCGCCCAGATACGGTGACAATCGCCTACACACCGCCTGTCACCGCGAGGAACACCCATGCCCGGCCCGCTGATCGTCACCAGCTCGATCGTCATTCCGGACGCCGAGCTCGTCTGGCGTTTCTCGCGCTCGTCCGGCCCCGGCGGACAGGGCGTCAACACCACCGACAGCCGGGTCGAGCTCACCTTCGACCTGGCCGCCAGCACCGCGCTCCCCGACCCGCTCAAGGAACGCGCCCTGCAGCGCCTCGGCCAGGCGGTGATCACGATCGCCGCCTCCGAACACCGCTCCCAGCTGCGCAACCGCGAGGCCGCCGAGCAACGCCTGGCCCAGCGCATCCGCGAGGCCATCGCGCCACCGCCCAAACGCCGCCGCCCCACCAAGCCCAGCCGGGGCGCGGTCGAGCGCCGGCTGACCGCCAAGAAGCAGCGCTCCACCCTCAAACGCCTGCGCCGAGACGACAGCTGACACCGGCTCCCGCCGATCATCAACAATATTGCCAATATCCTTAGCGACCACCCGGGTATCCTGGGTCACATGGATGTCACACGGCCCGGCCCCCACCCGCTGGACGGCCAGGCCCCGGACGAGGACCGCGCTCGCATCCGGGACTTGATGCGCGCCCTCACCCTGAGCACCCGGCAGTTCGAGCGCAACGTCGCGGGCCGCCTGCACGTCGACGCCGCCGGTCTGGCCGCGATGGACCACCTCATCGCCGAAGGCCCCGCGACCCCCACCGAGCTCGCCCGCCGCCTCGACGTCTCCACCGCCGCCGTCACCCTCGTCATCGACCGCCTGGCCGCAGCCGGACACGTCACCCGCCAGGCCCACCCGACCGACCGGCGCAAGGTCCTCGTCACCCCGTCGCAGCCCTCGGTCGAGGCGACGCTCCGCCAGACCCGGCCGCTGGTCAGCGGCGTGGACGAGATCACCGAGACGATGAGCCCGGCCGAACGCGCGGCCGTCGCCGCCTTCCTGCGCCGCGTGCTCGCCCGGTACGACGAGGTCACCTGATGAGGGCAGCCTTACCTGTCGTCGGGCACACTGAAACGCATGGCGAAGATCCTTGAGACGCATCGCGCCCTGCTGAGCCGCTTGTTACAGCACGACGACCCGCAAGGCCTCACCGTGCGGCAGGGGCAGTTCCACGACGTGGTGATCGGCTCGGACCGTGTCGTGTGTTTCGCCCGCACCCCGGCGGCCGGAGCACGCCTGCCGCAGCGGGCCGAGGTGCTCGGCATTCTGGCCGCCTTCGACCTGGGCTTCCACACGCCCGTCCCGCTCGTCGAAGGCGACGACCCCGCCCACCTGGTCCTCAGCCGCATACCCGGCGCGCCCCTGGCCCCCGAACTCCTCGACGACCCCGCCGTGGCGGCCTCGGTCGCACGCCAGTACGCCGATCTGCTGGCCGGGCTGGCCGCCGCCGGGGCCCAGCGCAGGGTACGCGCCGCCCTGCCGCACCGCCGCCCTGGCGACTGGCGTGAGTTCGCCGCCGCCGTACGCGTTGAGCTCCATCCCCTGATGTCCCCTCGTGGCCGCGTCCGCGCCGAGGCGGAACTCGCCGCGCTCGACGCCCTGCCCCATCTGACGACGTCCCTGGTCCACGGCGACCTGGGCGGCGAGAACGTGATGTGGGAGATGGCGGACGGGCGCCCCCGTCTCAGCGGCGTGATCGACTGGGACGACGCCGCACTCGGGGACCCGGCCGAGGACCTGGCCGCGATCGGGGCCAGTTACGGCCGGGCGCTGCTCGACGGGGTGATGGCCGCCGGACGACCGTGGGGTGGCGGCGTGAACGGGCGCATCGCCGCCTTCCAGGGGACGTTCGCCCTGCAGCAGGCCCTGCAGGGCAGGCAGGACGGGGACGAGGAGGAGGTGGACGACGGCTTGGCCGGATATCGGTGAGCAGGGGCGGCGTCGGTTGGGCGGGTGCCTGTCTGGTGTCCAGGTTGCGGGGAAATCGAGTGAACCGCGAGGGAGCCGACCGCGTCTCACCAAGCGGGTGCGCGCCTCCGGTCCGGCCGCGCCCTGGAGGAGCCACGCCCTGGAGGATGCGTGCACGAGGAATCGGTGGGCGTGTTGCGGGAGGCCCTGGAGTGGCGGCTCGCGCCGCTCCGCTGGCGGGCGGTCGCGGCGGCGGTCGAGCGCATGGACGGGGCCGCCGACCCGGCCACGGCCCTGGGCCACCTCGAACTGGCCGGGCACATGCGGATCGTCACCCGCGTCGAGGCCGACGCCGACGGCCAGGCCGAGTTCGTCGAGATGCCCGCAGAGCTGCGCGAACGGGTCAACGAGCTGATCCATCGGCTGGCGGGCCCGCATGGCGACGGCTGAGTTCGGCCGTCAGGGACTGGTCGTCCACGTCTTCGTCGCCCGCTCGGGACCGCAGGCCGACGAGCACGCCCGCCGCCTGGACGACCTGTGGGCCGCGCTCGGCTCCACACTCGGCATGACCGTGCTGCCGCAGGGCGCGACGCCGCTGCGGGAGGCACCGGACGAGCCGCTCAGGCAGGCCGTGGTGTCACTGCGGGAAGCGCCGGGGGAACCGCTCAGGCAGGCCGTACTGCGTGATGTGCATGATCTGCGTTGCCTGAGCGTCGCGCTGACCGGTGGGGCGTGGCGGGAGCTCGCCGAGGCGTGGGAGGGGTGTGCGGGGGAACTGGGCTGGGCGCTGGGCGAGTGCCGTCTGTTCGTCGGGCACCAGCGCGGGCAGCCCACGCGGGAGCTGACCGGCGCCGTCATGTCCGCCCTGCCGGGCGGCGAACGCGCGTACCGCTTCACCCGGGTGGGGCGTTTCGCCCTCTGGGAGGCCGGCCTGCACGACGGCGACACGAGGCGCATGCGCGTCTTCGGAGTGCTCGCGCCCCTCGAACGCGAACGCGACCTGGACGCGTGGCTGTGGTCGTCGGGCGACACGCGCCTGCCGCCCCTGGCCCGCTCGCTCATGCACGCGGCGAAGATCCGCCACCAGCTCCGCGTCCACGACGAGGGACGTGCCTTCCGCGAGGCCAGGCAGCGGGTCGACGACCAGGCCGCCCAGGTGCTCGCGGCGATGGCCGACGACCGGCTGCTGGCCGCCTACCAGGAGCTGACCAGCCGCCAGACCGCCTCGGCCGGGCTCATCTGGACCATGACCAGACTGCGCGAGATGGCGCGCACGGTGGAGATCGCCCGGCACAACATGCGCGACACGCCGCTCGCCGACGACCTCGCCCTGGCCGACTGGTTCCTGCTGCGCCTCGCCGACGACCTCGCCTACGCCGAGGCGGCCAGGGAGCGGGCCAGGGAGATCGGCGCGATCACCGACCTGGTGATCAGGGAACGGCTGCAGGCACGCACCGAGGCGTCCGAGCGGCGCTGGGGCCGGTTCGGCGTGCTGGAGACGGCCGTCATCGGCACGCTGCTGATGATGCTGGCCGCCGTGCAGTCCCTCGACTACAAGGTGCCCGTCAGCGACGCGGCCAAGCCGTACGTCGTCTCGGCGCTGGGAACGGCCGCCTTCCTGCTGGCCGTGTTCGGACTCGTCAGATGGCGGAGGAAGCGATGAACCCGCTGGAGCAGATCGACCGCTACCAGGAGACCGGCGACCTGAAGGACCTTGAGGAGGGCGTCAAAGGCCTGCGCCGCCTGGTCGCACGCGAGGGCACACCCCAGCTGTTCAGCAGTCTGGGCAACGCGCTGAGCATGCGCCACGACGCCTTCAGCCGCCCGGACGACCTTCAGGAGGCCATCGCCTGGCACCGCAAGGCCGTGGCCGCACTCGAAGGGCGGGAGGAACTGGCCGAGGCGCAGGCCCAGCTCGCCCCGCTGCTGTGGCATCACGGCGGGCGCGAGGAGGCCCGCGCCCTGTTCGAGGCGGCGCTGCGCGGCACGCTGGAGGACCGTGCGCTGGTGCTGACCAACTACGGGTGGGCGCTGCACACGGCGGTCGCGCTGGCCGAGACGGCCGATCGGGCCGATCTGCTGCGCGGGCTCGCCGTACTGAAGCAGGCCGTCGAGGCCACCGACCCCGGCACCGATCGTCACACCTGGCGGCTGGCCCGCTATGCCAGCGCCCTGTTCATCGAGGCCGGCGAGCCCGAGCGCAGGGCGGAGCTGAACGCCGTGCTTGACGTCATCCGCCGCCGCTACCCCGCGGCCTCCGAGCCGGTCAAACGCCAGGTCCAGATTCTGGTCGGCGCGTTGCTCGCCGCGGGCGAGGTGCCGGAGATCCCGCCGGAGGCCTTCGACCTCATCCGGGACCTGCCCAAGGACGCCCTGTCGGCGCTGGGCACCGGCCGGGAGGGCGAGGCCAGGCTGCTGGCCATGAACGCCGCCCTCCTGATCGAGGACGTGCGCCGCTCGGGCCAGGTGGGCCGGGCCGACGAGGCGGTGGAGATGTTCCGGCAGGCCGTCGCCGCGCTCCCGGCCGACTCGCCAGGCCTGGCGGAGATCGTCGGCGGGCTCGGCGCCGTCCTGGGCCTGCGCATGGAGATGGCCGGAACCACCGACGACCTCGACGAGATGATCGGCAGCCTGCGCCGCTCGTCCACCCTGGCCAGGCCGGGCAGCCCCGTCTACGGCATGGTGCACTCCGACCTCGGCAACGCCCTGACCCTGAAGTACCGGCTCGGCGGCGGCAGGCCCGCCCTGAACAGTGCGATCGCCGCATACAAGCGGGCCATCGCGCTGGCTCCCGAGCATCCCGAGGTGGCCAGGGCGATCACGGGGCTCGGGGCCGCGTACTTCTACCGCTACGAGCTGACCGGACGGCCCGCCGATCTGGACGACGCCATCACCCATCACCAGGACGCCGTCGGCCGCAGCGCGCCCGGCGACTCCGGGCACGGCATCTTCCTGTTCAATCTCGGCTCGGCGTTGCAGGCCCGCTACGAGGCGACGCATCGCGCCGAGGACACCGAGGCCGCGGCGGCGGCGCTGCGTGGCGCGATCGGCCACGCGCTGGACGGCAGTCCGCATCGGCCCAGCTATCTGACCGCCCTGGGGCAGGTCCTGGCCACCAGGTACCGGGTCACGGGGCAGACGGGGGCGCTGACCGAGGCCGTGCGGCACCACCGCGAGGCCGCCGAGACCATCGATGCGGGCAACCTCCATCGGCTGCTCGTGCTGAACGGCCTGGGCACCGTCCTGGGACTGAGCGACGCCGACCCCGCCGAGATCATCGAGCTGTTCCGGACCGTCAGGGCGGGAGCCAGGGCGGGATCCGTCTTCCACCGCAACGCCACCGTCAACCTCGCCGGGGCCCTGCTCATGCGTGCCATGACCGACCTGGACCCCACGCACCGGATGGCACGCCTGCTCAGGGACCTGTTCACCGAGCGCCCGAGCGGAAGGAGCATCCTCGGCCTCCACGGCGAACGCCACACCTCGCCCGGTGAGCGTCCCGAGCTCGACGAGGCCGTCGACCTGCTCACCACGGCGGTCAAGGCCCGGCTGCCCGGCACCTCCAGCGTCTACGCCCAGCTGGGCCAGACCCTGCGCCTGCGCTACCGGCTGACCGGCGAGCGGAAGGCGCTCAAGCGCGCTCTGCGCACGATGCGCAACGCCGTCGCCGACAGCTCCGCCGACGGCGCCAGCCGATCGGTCGCCCTGTTCTACCTCGCCGAGACGCTGCGCGACCAGGCGGAGCTCGACGACGACGAACGCCTGCGCGAGGAGAGCCTGCTGAGATACCGGCAGGCCGCCGACGAGGAGTCGGTGTCGGCGAGCTGGCGGGCGACGGTCGGCAGGCGCTGGGGCGAGTTCGCGATGGAGACGAACGCACCCGCCGAAGCCGTCGCCGGGTACCGCGTGGCGGTGGCCGCCCTGGACGAGGCGGCCTGGCGCGGTCTCGGCCGCCCCGACCAGGAACGCGTGCTCCAGGAGTACGAGGGGCTCGCGCGCGACGCCGCCGCGGCGGCCGTCCAGGCAGGCGACCCGGCCACCGCGCTCACCCTGCTCGAACAGGGACGCGGCGTCCTGCTCGGCCAGGCGATGGACAGCCACGGCTCGCTCGACGACCTGCGCGCGGCGGCCCCTGAGCTGGCCGACCGGCTGGCGGAGATCCACCACGCCCAGGAGGCCGCCGAGCGGCTGGACCTGTCCGAGGGCCCCGACGCCCCGCACCGCCTGGACGAGCGGCCGGTCCTGGCCAGGCGCCGCCGCGACGTGCTCGCCGAGATCAGGGCGCTCGCCGGGTTCCAGGACTTCCTGCGGCCCCCGGGCATCGGCGACCTGCTCGCCGCGGCCGTCGACGGCCCGATCGCGGTCCTGAACATCAGCCGCCACCGGTGCGACGCGCTGCTGGTCACGACGGACGGCGTCGAGGCGCTCCCCCTGGCCCTGACCGCCGAGCAGGCGCAGGCGCACGCCGACGCCTTCGCACGCGCCCTGCACACCCACGACCTGGACGGTGTCCAGGAGTGCCTGGATCGGCAGTGGTCGCTGCTCACCGGTCCCGTGCTCGACGCGCTGCCGCCCTCGCGCCGGATGTGGTGGTGCCCGACCGGCCCGCTCACCCTGCTGCCGCTGCATGTCGCAGGTGACGCGCTCGACCGGGTCATCTCCAGCTACACCCCCACGCTCCGGGCGCTGATCACCGCACGTGAGCGGGTCCGGGGTGGTGTGGGCGAGCGGCGGCTGACCCTGGTCGGCGTTGCGGGCGATCCGCCGCTGAAGGGCGTCGGCGACGAGGTCCTGGCGGTCGCCGGGCGCTTCCCCGACGTCGTCGAACTCCGTGACGGCAATGCCACCCACGACCGTGTGCTGGCCGCCCTGACCGAGAACGCGTGGGCGCATCTGGCCTGCCACGCGGTCCAGGAGATCGCCGACCCGGCGCAGGCGAGACTCCTGCTGCACGACGGCCCCCTGCTGGTACGGGAGCTGGCCGCCCAGCGGCTGGAGGCGGCCGAGCTGGCCTTTCTCAGCGGCTGTGAGACCTCACGCGGCGGGACGGTCCTGGCCGACGAGGCGATCAGCATCGCCGCGACGCTTCAGCTCGCGGGCTTCCCGCACGTCATCGGCACCTTGTGGCCGATCAGCGACCGGCACGCCCCCGCCGTCGCCGCCGAGTTCTACACCGTGCTCACCGCCGGTGGAACCTGGCTGCCCGATCCTTCGGCCGCCGCCACGGCACTGCACCTGGCCGTGCTGTCGCTTCGCGCGCGTCGGCCGGACTTCCCGATCTTCTGGGCTCCGTATCTGCACGTCGGCCCCTGAGGCCTTCGCCGCGTGCCCGCCCGTTTCGCCTGTCCGCCCGTCAGCGTCGAGGGGCTGACGGGCGATGTGACGGCGGTGAGCCGGAGTCCGGCTGGAGGAGCGTGATGGACGGGGGGCGACCACGTGACCGCGGTGGGCTGTGCTGGGCCTGCCGTACTGGATGGGTTCGCAGGCGAGGGTCAGCGGTTGGCGGCTTCGCGGGCGCGGCGGGCTTCGCGGCGCTCGACGAAGCGGACGGCGGTCTTCTCGGTGTTGGACAGGAAGGTGGCGAGTTCGTCGCGGGCCTTCTCGCCCTCCTCGTCCAGGCCGGTCTTGTCGAAGACGGCCCACTGGCGCAGGACGGGCATGAGGACGTCGTCCAGATGCAGGCGCAGGTCGTAGATGCCGGCATGGGCGATGATCATGGCCTTGCGGGTGAAGCCCTCGATGCCGGTGCCGGGCATCTGGAACGTCGTCACGACGTCGGTGACCGCGCGCATCGTCTGGTTCGGGTCGAGCTCGAACGCCTCGTTGAGCAGGTTGCGGTAGAAGAGCATGTGCAGGTTCTCGTCGGCGGCGATGCGGGCCAGCAGGCGCTCGCAGTGCGGGTCGAGCGAGGCCTTGCCGGTGTTGCGGTGGGAGATGCGGGTGGCGAGCTCCTGGAAGGACACATACGCCAGGGAGTGCAGCACGCCGTCGTAGGAGTTGGTGAAGCCCTCGCCCATGTGCACCATGCGGGCGCGCTCCAGCGCCACCGGGTCGACCGCGCGCGTCACGGTGAGGTAGTCGCGCAGCGCGATGCCGTGCCTGCCTTCCTCGGCCGTCCACCTGTGCACCCATTCGCCCCACGCCGCGTCGCGCCCGAACGTGGTGGCGATCTCGTGGTGGTAGCTGGGCAGGTTGTCCTCGGTGAGGAGGTTGACGATCAGCGAGATCCGCGCCTCCTCGGGCAGCGTCGCCTCGCTCTCCGACCACGGCTCGCCGCCGAAGAAGGGCTCGAAGTCGCGGCCGCGGCTCCACGGGACGTACTCGTGCGGGAACCACTCCTTGGCCACGGCGATGTGCCGGTTCAACTCACCGGCGACGACGGGCTCGAGCTCGTGCAGCAGTTGGGTCTGGGTCATCCTCATGGCAAATTCCCCTCAAAGGCTACGCAACCGTAGGTTACGCTACCGAAGGTAGATTACAGCCTCTCAACCGGCTCCGCGTCCCATCACCGGCACCGCCCCTGCCAGCGACGATGTGACCCTAGCCGATGCCGGAGTCCGACAGGATGGGGTCCATGCAGCCAAGCGTCCGAGGCCTTCTGCTCGATCACGACGAGCGCCTGATCGTGTTCCGCCGCACGGTTCCGGGCAGGCAGAGGTACTGGTCGATCCCCGGCGGCCATGTCGAGCCCGAGGACGCCACCCTCGAAGACACCCTGCACCGCGAACTCCTCGAAGAACTCGGCGCCACCGTCGACGCCGTCACCCCGCTGACCGTCCTGCACTGCCCCAGGCCCGAAGGCGTCAAGATCCAGCACGTGTACGGCTGCCGCCTGCTCACGATGGACGAACGCCTGAGGAGCGGCCCCGAGTTCGACGACCCGGCCAAGGGCCTGTACGAGGTCGAACGCCTCCCGCTCGAACCCGGCGAGATCCGCGCACGCGCCCTGGTCCCGCCCGAACTCGGCGACTACCTGCTCCAGCACATCGCCACCCTTCCCACCCTGATCGCCCCCTGACCCGTCGAGCAAGATCCAGACTGCGACGGACCACAGCCGAGTACGGCGAACGCCCCTTCGGCCAAGGGCGGATAGCGAATCGGCCAACGGCAGGAGAGGCACAGGCCAGGAGATCAGCACCCGCCGGTTCCGAGACGCGAATCACTGCCGTGATGTGTCAGCGACCTGGGCATATCTCACGAGAAAGATCCAGTCGCATGCCCTGTCCTGGGATGCGGCTTGTCGATATTCGGGGGATATTCATGAAACAAGGACGCTTCCTGTCGTCCTGGTCCGCGCGAACGACGCTGGCAGGCGCTCTCGCCGCCGGTGTCGTCGCCGCCGGATTCATCGCGACGGCTCCCGCCGCCTCTGCCGGAACGCTGGTCGACGAGACCTTCGCCAAAGCCGCGCTCACCAACCCTTCGGTGTGGAAGGCGGCCAGCCCCACGGGCGGCCACGACCGGCCGTGCCTGACCGCGGCCTCGGTCCAGGTGGCGCTGCCGGGGATCGGCGCGTGTCTGCAGGGCCAGGCCGACCAGCCGGGCGAAGGCGTGCTGCGCCTGACCGACGCCTCGAAGTACAACGCCGGAGCCCTCCTGCTGAACCGGGCGATTCCCACCGACCGCGGTCTGACGTTCGAGTTCGACACCTACCAGTGGGGCGGCACCAGCCACACCGACAAGTCGGGCACCCGCTGGGCCGACGGCATCTCCTTCTATCTCGTCGACGGCGCGCAGAACGACATCACGCCCGGCGAGGTCGGCGGCGCGCTCGGGTACAAGGGCCTGAAGGGCGCCTTCGTCGGCGTCGGCTTCGACACCTACGGCAACTTCTCCAACTTCGTCGGCGGCACCGGCGGCCCCGGCCTGCGTCCCGAGTCCGTCGTCGTACGCGGCTCGGAGTCGACCGGCTACGGATACATCGAGGGCAAGAGCCTCAACGTCAAGGGCGGCCAGGAGCTCGGCGCGGCCAAGCGTTCATCGGCCAAGCGGCACGTCGTGGTCGACATCACGCCCAAGCGCCTGATGAACGTCTTCATCAGGTTCGCCGACGGCGAGCCGCTCGTCCCCATGGTCGAGGGCCTCGACCTGACCAAGCTGCCCAAGCAGGCGCCGCTGCCCGACACCATCAAGGTCGGCTGGGCCGCCTCCTCCGGCCTGGCCACGGACTACCACGAGATCAGCGGCTTCAAGGCGCGCACGCTCGACGCCGACGCCGCACTCGCCATCTCCAACGACGGCCCCTGGCAGGCGGGCACGACGGGCTCCTACACGCTCGACGTCTCCGCCGGTGCGCAGGCCGGGCATATCGACGACCCGCTGAAGCTGGAGTTCGAGGTGCCCGCCGGGCTGACGCCGAGCGGCGCCGCCGGTGACGGCTGGACCTGCGCGGTGCAGGGCCAGAAGGTCACCTGTGACCGCCCCGCCGGTGCCGTCGCGCCCGGCAAGCACGCGCCGCCGGTCAAGGTCGACGTCGCCGTGGCCAAGGACGCCGCCGGAACGCTCACCGCGACCGGCACGGTCACCCAGGTGTCGACGGTCTCGGGCGGCATCGAGGTCGAGCCCGAGAACAACACCGCCACCAGCGCGGCCGACGTCACCCCTCCCCCGCTGCCCGGCCCCGACCTGAGCCAGACGATCGGCGGTGACACCACGCTGGTCCCCGGCACGTCCGGCACGGTCACGGTGACGACCGTGAACGCCGAGGGCTCCGGCCCGACGACCGGCCCGATCACCTCGACCTACACCGTGCCCGACGCCCTGCAGATCACCGGCGCCGGCGGCGACGGCTGGACCTGCACCGTGCTCGGCCAGACCGTCACCTGCACCCGCACCGACCCCCTGCCCGGCGGCCAGTCCGCACCTCCGATCACGATCGGCGTCACCCTGCCCGCCGACGCGCCCGCCGGAGCGCTGACCGCCACCGCCACGGTCGACACGACCGGCGACACCGACCCGACCAACAACACCACCATCGGCACCATCGGCGTCAGCGCCCCCGACGGGCAACTGTCGGTCAAACTCACCTCCACGCCCAGCCCGTACACACCCGGCAAGCCGTTCACCTATCTGCTCACCGTCGCCAACACCGGCACCACCGACGTCAGCGGCGCCAAGCTGACCGCCGACTGGCCCATGCCGTGGGAGCGCGTCAAGTGGACCTGCACCAGCACCGGCGGCGCCTGCCCGGCCGCGAGCGGCGTCGGTGACCTCGACCAGCTCATCGCCCTCAGCGCCGGAGGCACGATGACCTTCAAGATCACCTGCCTCATGCCCAAGCACGCCGCCGACGCCTACACCGCCACCGCCACCCTCCAGGCCAACGGCACCAACTGCACCCAGGCCTGCCAGGCGAGCGACACCAACGCGCTCGCCCTGCGCACGCCGTAGTACGTAGGAGCAGGTGAAGGGCGCTGCGGCTCCGCCTTGACGGGCGGGGGCGCGGCGCCCTTCGTATGTGGGGGGCGTGTGGGGGGCTCCCGGTGCTTATGGACGGCGGTCGCGCATTTCCCACAGGTGGTCCAGGACGTGCCAGGTGATGCGGCGGCGGGCGTAGCGGGCCGGCCAGCCCTTCTCCACGACGGGGCTTCCGTCGGACGCCTGAGACAGCACGGCGGCGACGGCCTCGCGCCAGGCGGTGACGTCCTTGAGGCCCTTGACGCCGACCTTGCGGACATACGCGCGTTCGGCCTCGTGCACATGAGCGATCATCCTGTCGCGGTCGCGCCCGCCGCCGCGCGGGCCCTTGCGCAGGTCGGCGGGCGAGTCGGCCGATGCCTCGTCGAACAGCTCCCACGCCGCCCGCATCAGTGCCGTCTCGCGCCCGGCCGTGGTCGTGTCGCAGGGGGTGGCGTCGTAGGCGGCGATGGCGCCGATGGCCCCGAAATCGGTGGTCGCGTCGCCCTTGAGGCGTTCGGTGACGACCGGGTCCTTCGGGGCGAACGTCATCCCGGCCCGGTCGGCCACCTCCCGGTAGCGGGACTCGTAGGCCGCCAGAGCCTCGATCGCCTGCTCCTCGCTCTTGCCCGAACGGCACCAGCCGGGCCACTCCAGCGAACAGGCGAACACCCTACGCGCCCCGGCCTCCAGGTAAATGTCGGTCATGACGCCCCACCCTGGCATGCATACCTGTCACCTTCCGACAGGAACACGGCCCTCAGATGAGGTCGATGAGATCGGCGACCGACTCGACCACGAGGGAGGGCCTGAACGGATACCGGTCGATCTGGTCGCGCTGCATCACGCCGGTCAGGACCAGGATGGTGTAGAGGCCGGCCTCCATGCCGGAGACGATGTCGGTGTCCATCCGGTCGCCGATCATCGCGGTGCTCTCGCTGTGGCCGCCGACGGCGTTGAGCGCGCTGCGCATCATCATCGGGTTCGGCTTGCCGACGAAGTACGGCTCGACGCCGGTCGCCTTGGTGATCATCGCGGCCACGGCGCCGCACGCGGGCAGCGAACCCTCGTTCGAGGGGCCGACCGGGTCCGGGTTGGTGGCGATGAAACGCGCGCCGCCCTCGATCAGGCGAATGGCCCTGGTGATCTGCGTGAAGCTGTAGGTACGTGTCTCGCCGAGCACGACGTAGTCGGGAGCGGTGTCGGTCAGGACGTACCCGGCCTCGTGCAGGGCGGTGGTCAGCCCGGCCTCGCCGATCACGTACGCCGAACCGCCGGGCCGCTGGTCCTCCAGGAACTGCGCCGTGGCCAGCGCCGAGGTCCAGATCGACTCCGGTGGCACGTCAAGGCCCGCCGTACGGAGTCTGGCGGCCAGGTCGCGGCGGGTGTAGATGGAGTTGTTCGTCAGCACCCTGAAGCGCTTGCCCGATTCGCCCAGTCGTTTGACGAACTCGTCGGCGCCCGGCACGGGGCTGCCCTCGTGAACGAGGACGCCGTCCATATCGGAAAGCCAGCATTCAATAGGCTTGCGCTCAGTCACCGTCTCATCCTACAAAGCCCCGCTTGCCGGGCCCGTACCGGAGACATGAACAATGTCCACATGTCTCTCCTTGAATCCGCTCAGGACATGCGGGACGAACTCGTCCGCCTTCGTCACTCGCTGCACCAGACTCCGGAGATCGGGCTGCACCTGCCCGTGACACAGGAAAAAGTGCTGCAGGCCCTTGACGGGCTTCCCTTGGAGATCACCACAGGCCGTTCGCTGAGCTCGGTCACCGCGGTGCTGCGCGGCGGTCGGCCAGGCCCCGCCGTACTGCTGCGTGGCGACATGGACGCGCTGCCCGTCACCGAGCGCAACGACCTGTCGTTCATCTCGCAGGAGCAGGGCCGTATGCACGCCTGCGGGCACGACCTGCACACGGCGATGCTGGCCGGCGCCGCCCACCTGCTGTCGGCGCGCAGGGACGAGCTGGCCGGTGACGTGATCTTCATGTTCCAGCCGGGCGAGGAGGGATACGAAGGCGCCAAGTACATGATCGACGAGGGTGTCCTCGACGCCGCCGGGCAGCGGCCCGTGGCGGCGTACGGGATGCACGTGGTGTCGGCGATGGTGCCAGGCGGCACGTTCTTCTCGCGCAGCGGGCCGGTCCTGGCCGCGGCCGACACCTTCACGGTCACCGTCAAGGGCCGCGGCGGCCACGGCTCCTCGCCGCACCGCGCGCTCGACCCGATCCCGTCGGCCTGCGAGATGGTCACGGCGCTGCAGACGTTCGTGACGCGCTCGTTCGACGTGTTCGACCCGGTCGTCATCACCGTCGGCACCTTCCACTCGGGCACCGCCGACAACATCATCCCCGACGACGCCCACTTCGAGGCCACGATCCGCACGTTCAGCAAGGACACCAGGGCCAAGGTCAAGCAGCGCGTCGTGCAACTCGTCGAAGGCATCGCCGCCGCACACGGCCTCGAGGTCGAGACCGGCTTCGGCACGGGCTACCCCGTCACCTACAACAACGCGGACGAAACCGGCTTCGCAGGCAAGGCCATCGACGACCTCTTCGAAACCGGCCGCTACTTCGTCGCCCCGAACCCCGTCACCGGCGCCGAGGACTTCTCCTACGTCCTGGAGGAAATCCCCGGCGCCTTCGTCTTCCTCGGCGCCTGCCCCCCCGACCGCGACCCCGCCTCCGCGCCCTACAACCACTCCCCGGAGGCCCAGTTCACCGACTCCGTCCTGCCGGACGGCGCAGCCCTGTACGCGTCGCTGGCCACCACCCGCCTGGCCGCCGGGTAGCACCCTTGTTCGCCCGTGCAGGTGCTACTGCCTGCACGGGCGGATGGTGGCTTCACGGGCTCGCGCCGGGGCGGGCTTGCCTGTACAAGCCTGCTTGCCCTTACGGCTGGCGCCAGGGCCCGGCCACTGTGGGTCGCGTGGCTGGGGGCTGTCCATCACGCATACGCGGGCACGACTTCGGCGGGGCGCCGTTACGTCGCCTCGTCGAGGGTGTCCGTGGTTGGTACGGCGTGTCCGTGGCTGGGGGCGTGGGGTGGGGTGCTTTGGCTGTCGCCATGCGAGGCGCTACCTCGTAAGAACGTCGCTGGGCACGTTGTGGCCTACCAGGACGCCATGACGCAGAGCCTCGCTGTGCACAGCGACAGACGCCGAACGTCATGGCATAGCTGTACGCAGAGACGGCATGCCGGGCGTCACAATGCAGGACACCTATCTTCAAAGCGCCCTTGTGCAGAGCACCTCTATCCAGAACATCCGTATGCACGCCACGACCCCTCCGATTCGCGAATCGTCGGCGCAGTCGCCGGTCTGCCATAGCCCCTCGCAATGCGGGCCAGCTTCTCCCGCACCCGATCAGACCGATCAGACCGATCATGCTGATCGGCCGACGCCTCCACGCCAAGAGAAATCCCAGCACTACCACGCCACCCGTTCTCCCGGGTGAGTAGATCCTCGGCGCTCCACGCAGCCCCTGCCTTCCGAGACGCTCATGTCCGGCTGCCCGCCTTCCGAGGTGGGCAGCCGGACATCATCGTGACGCGGGAACGAACGGATATCCGGCGTGTGGTTCATGCCACCGCCGGGCCGTCTCGCCTCGGCTGGGCCGGTTGTGTGAGGAGCGCGGCTCCTCATGTGTGAGGGCGGTCTTGCTCAGTTCTCGTAGATGGGTGTCATGCCTGGCCAGATGACGGAGGCGGTTCCGAAGTCCTGGAAGAGCAGCCAGGCCGCGCTGCCGATCGTGATGTTGCCGGTGACCGTGCCGACCGCGATGGTCTGCGACAGGTTGGGGGCGTTCAGCTGGAAGACAGGGCCGCCGCTGTCACCGCCCTGGGGGCCGACGCCCTTCGCCGAGATCAGGTCCACATACGTCTCCACGTTTCCGTAGATGTCGTAGACGTTGGAAAGCCTGGTGAAACGGCCGTCCACCGTCATGCCGCACACCGCGCCCGACGTGCTCCCCGAATAGCACAGCGACTGCCCGCCGAACGCCCACGCCCAGCCCACGACCGGCTTGACGAAGTCGTTGACGCCCGGCCTGCCGTCCCAGACGCGGCCGCGCATGTCGGCGCCGATCAGCATCAGATCGAGATCCGCCCGCTCGTGGGCGACCCTGCCGATCTCCTCTCCGGTCGAGTCGGTGAACTTGTCGTCGGGCGCGCCGCAGTGGCCCGCCGTCAGCAGGTACTCGCGTCCGGCCCATGTCACGCCGTACCCGCCTGTGCAGTGATATCTGCGGTTGCCGTTCCCGCCGCAGGGCAGGCCGTTGTTCCTGCCCATGGCGTTCTCGTTGCGGATGGCCAGGCCGCCGAACCACGGCGAGCTGTCGTCGCAGCGCACGGCGTTCGGCTTCATGTCCGGCAGCGTGACGAGTTCGACGGGCACTCCCACGTCGGGAAGCGTCTGCCGGCCGAACGCGGCCTGGCCCGGTCGCGCGGACGCGATCACCCGGCTGCCGTCGAACGGGATCTTGATGGCGTTCAGCCGGTTGGTACGGCCCGGCCCTTCGGCTGACCAGAGCCGGTCCCCGGCCGCTCTCAGCTCGGCTTCGGAATGGGCGGAGATCCTGCGCTCGGCGGGGGCGTTCGTGGTGGCCGTGTTCCTGATGGCTGTGCTCACCGCGCGGGGAAGGCGGCCCTTCCACCACACCAGGACACGATCGGTGGCGAGTTCGATGCCCGCGAAGCCGGACTTGTCGCCTCTTTCGATGACTTCGCGGATGGACTGTGCTGCCTTGACCAGTGGCGCCTGGCGCGCCGGCAGGGCGGGCTGAGCGCCGGGAGGAGTACTGGTCACGGGGGAAGGCAGGTCGGGCGAGGCCGACGCAGGCGCTCCGGTGAGGAGGGCCAGTACGGCGACCGCGGTGAAGGCGGCGAGGCCGCGGGACAGACGTAAGGCAGCAGACATGGGCACCTTCGCTGGAGGAGGGGGAAGACGCCCCAATGGGCGCCTGCCGCACAGAGGACCACCGTTCCCGCGCTGCCTCAACAGCCCGGATGGTCGATCGACCAGACTCCGGCCAAACGCCGACCACGCCCGGCTCCGAGCCTCCTGGATCACCTCGCCACCGGGGCGACGCTCGACAGGGTCACCTGCTCTCCCCCGCTGGAATCCGTCCGGCGAGTTGCGGCGGTGGCATGTGAGTACCGGCGACGGCATGGCGGGATTCCCTGCCCGCAGTGCCGGACCAAGCGGTCAGCGCTTCGTGCAGGTACGTGGCCCAGCGTTCGTTCTCATGTCACGCAAGGGCGCCCCGAGGCTGGGCGACATGCGTCAACGCCTGCCGCCCAGCCGGGAGCCGTGTGCCCAACCCCAAGCTCACAGATCCGCCACGGCCCTCAGGTTCTCGCCGTCCAGGCGGAAGAGGATCAGGTCGCTCTCCGGCTTCGCGCCCAAGGAGGAGTAGAAGTCCATGGCCTTGATGTTGTCGTCGAGGACGTGCCATTCCATGCGGGCGTAGCCGCGTTCGGCGCAGATGCCGGCCAGGGTGCGGAACAGGGCCTTGCCGTGGCCGCCTCCCCTCACTTCGGGGCGGAGGTAGATGTCCTCCAGGAAGAGGCCGCGCGTTCCGGTCCAGGTGGAGAAGTTCACGTACCACAGGGCGAACCCGACCACCGAGCCGTCCTCGGCCTCGACCACATGACAGGAGGCAAGGGCTTCGGGGCCGAACAGGATGTCGTGGATCTGGGCATCCGTGACTTCGGCATCATCGGAATGCCCCACATGATTGGCCAGATCGTAGACAAGTCCGACAAGGGTGGATACGTCCTGAGGACGAGCAAGCCTGATCATGCCTCCGAGCCTAGTTCGCCCTACTGTCACCCCTCTGCCCAGGGAGGCACTGGTGTCCGGGGCCGCACTGGTGTCCGGGGAGGCACTTACATCCAGGATGGTGCTCGCGTCCAGGACATGAGTGCACGCGGTGCGCCGCCAGGCGAAGGCCCCTACCAAGCACGTCCACCCCGCCCGGACGCCCACCCGCACCCCCGTCCCGGTCTACGCTGAAGTGATGCGAGCTGTGATCGATGGGCGTGTCGTCCGTGACGGTGTCAGCGCGGAGCCGGGCCTGGCCGCCGACATCTCCCTGGGCGTCGCCAGCCGGTACGGGCACTTCACCGCCATGCAGGCCAGATCCGGCCGGGTACGCGGACTGCGTGTGCACCTGGACCGGCTGAGCGCAGCGCATGCCGAGCTCTACGACGAGGCGCTGCCTGACGACCTCGTCCTGGATTCCCTGCGCCCGGCCGTACTCGGGCAGGATGCGGTGTCCGTGCGGGTCAATCTGGTCGAAGGGCCGCATGTGCTGGTGACGACGGGGCCTCCGGCCTATGCGGCGACCGACGCGCGGCGGCTGATGACGGTCGTGCACGGACGGTACCTGCCGCACGTCAAGCACGGCGGCGGCTTCGCCCAGGTGCACCTGGGCAGGCGGGCCAGGCAGGCGGGGTTCGACGACGCGCTGTTCGTGGCCGACGACGGGACGATCTCCGAGGCGACGATCGCCAACCTCGGGTGCTGGTCGCCGGGCGGCGGGCTGGTGTGGCCGGACGCGCCGATGTTGCGCGGGAGCACGATGACGCTGCTGTCGGCGGCGGCCGGCGCGGCGGGGCTGCCGGTCTCGCGCCGGGCGTTGAAGACGTCCGACCTGGGCGCGTATGCCGTGGTGTTCGTGTGCAACTCGCACGGCGTCTCACCGGTCGAGATGGTGGACTCCACGCCGGTCGACGTCGAGCCCGTCGCGCTCGCCGCCCTGCTGGGGTACTACGAGTCGATCCCCTGGGACACCGTCTGAGCCGCGATCAACCGGCGCAACTCCTCGGCCGCCTGTACGCCTGACACCGGCGCGGCCCCGCCGATCACCAGCGACGGTACTCCCGTCACCCCAAGGCGTGCCGCCCTGCGCTCGTCGGCGCGTACGGCATCGGCGTAGGACCGTCCGCCGAGCGTCTCGCGCACGTCCTCGGCCGTGAGCCCGGCCGCCACGCCGATGCCCAGGAGCACGTCATGGTCGGCCACGTCGAGCGCCTCGGCGTGGTAGGCGTGCAGCAGGGCCTCGGCCATGGGGTCGCCCAGGCCGTGGGAGGCGGCCAGGTGGATCAGGCGGTGGGCGTCGAAGGTGTTCACCGGGCGCGAGGCGGTCAGGTCGATGGTGAGGCCGTCGGCCGCCGCGATGGCGTGGATGCGGGCGACCCTGGCCTCGGCCTGCTCGCCGTACCAGGAGCGCATCTCCTCGGCGGCGGTGGGGCCGGGCGTGCGGGAGGCGTCGGGGGCCAGTTCCAGGCTGCGCCAGACGACGTGGACGCGTTCGCGTTCGGCGGGGGGCAGTCCGGACAGGGCGGCGCCGAGACGACGCCTCCCGATGTAGCACCAAGGGCACAGAACGTCGGCGAATACCTCGATCTCCATGGCCGCCATCCTGCAACCTCAACTCCGATTCAGGTCAACCACCGCCCCGCCGCTCACCTTCGAGGCGCCAGCGCCTCCAGGGCCTCCTCGGCGCGGCGCATGGCCTCGTGCGGCTCCGCCTGGACGATCTCCGGATCGAAGTTCAGGTCGTGGAAGACGTCCGTCACGCCCTTGGCGGCCAGCATGTCGACATCGCTCAGGATCTCCTCGTACGACCCGCTGAGCGGCCGGCGCCCGGCCTCACCGCCAGGACGTACTTTCGTCACCCCGCGACTCACGAACCGCAACGCAGACGCGTCCCGCCCGGCGGCCTCGGCCGACGCCTTTACAATGTAGATCTGCTTGTCGATCGTCGTCAGATCGGTCGCGCTGGCGCTCACCCAGCCGTCGGCCAGGCGTCCGGCCCGGCGCAGCGCCACCTCGGCCGAACCGCCGAGCAGCAGCGGCGGCGCCGGGTCCGGCTTGGGGTCCATGTGGGAGGCGGGCACGCCGTAGAACTCGCCCGTGTGCTCGACGACCTCCTCGCCCCAGCAGGCCCGCAGGAGCGAGACGTACTCCTCGCCCCGGCGCCCACGCCCGGCGAAGTCCACGCCGGACGCCTCGAACTCGGCGGGCAACCAGCCGAGCCCGAGCCCGGCGACCAGCCGTCCTTCCGACAACGTCTGCAGTGTGGCCAGGCGCTTGGCCAGCACGACAGGCTGCTCGAACACATTGACCACCGCCACGCCGAGCCCGATCCGCGAGGTGACCCCGGCCAGGTACGACAGGGCCACCAGGGGGTCGTGCACCTGCCGGTACACCGGGCCCATCGCATGCCCCACGGGATACAGCAGCCGCTGGAACGTCCACAGACCGTCGTACCCGAGCTCCTCGGCCCGCTGGGCGACCCGGCGGATGTTGGCGGGCGTCGCCCACGGCCCGGACAGCGGAACACCGAATCCAATCCTCATGACAACTCACCCTAATCTGGCCCGGTGGATCTCAAGAAGGAGCCCATGGACCTCAGGAAGGAGCCCGTGGACCTCAAGGAAGAGCTCTCCCGCATCGCCGAGGCGTACGGCGGCCGCGGCGAGCCGGTGTTCCATCCGACCAGGACCGACGTCGTCGTCGTACGGCGCGGCGAGGTCGTGGTCAAGGCGCACTCCCTGCGCGACGAGGAGCCGGGCCTCGCCGCCCGCCTGCGGGTGTCGGCGGCTCCCGCCCTGACCGGCGTCATGCTCGCCCCGCTCGAACCCGAACTCCTGCGCGTCGGCGACCGCCTGGCCTCCGTCTGGCCCACCGGCGTGCCGATCTCCCAGGACGACGACCCGGACGAGGCCCCGTGGGAGGAGGGCGCCAGGCTGCTGGCCAGGCTGCATGCCGTACCTCTGAGTGTGCTGCCGCCCATGCCCGAGGCGGCGGGGCCGAGGCGGGTGGAGCGTGCGGTGGCCGCGATGACGGGCACGGGAGCCGCGTGCGAGACGGTACGCAGGGCCCATCGCAGCCTCCCCGACCATGAGCACGGCCCGGGGCTGCTCACGCACGGCGACTGGCACCTGGGCCAGCTCGTACGGCGCGGCCCCTGGCTGCTCATCGACGTCGACGACCTGGGGGCGGGCGACCCGGCGTGGGACCTGGCCAGACCGGCGGCCTGGTACGCCTCGGGGCTGCTGGCGCCGCAGGTGTGGCAGCGCTTCCTCGGGGCCTACCTGGCCGCGGGCGGGCCCGCGCTGGGGCCGGGCGACCCGTGGGAGCGGCTGGACGTACCGGCGAGGGCGCTGACCGTTCAGCTCGCGGCCGTGGCCCTGACCAATGCGCAAAGGGAGGGTCGGGAACCAGACGAGGTGGAGCAATCGTTGGTTCAGGCGTGCGGCAGGATTGTCGGCCTAGGTCACGGGCTGCCATAGTGGCGCACGCAGTAGGTTGTCCTCAGGGCAACACACGCCAATGGGCAAGGAGATCAGCCTGATGCAGTGCCCCAAGTGCCGCGCCAACATGCGGACATATGAGCGCAACGGGGTCCACATCGAGCAGTGCGAGAGCTGCCGAGGGATCTTCCTGGACTACGGCGAGCTGGAGACGCTGACCCGCATGGAGTCGCAGTGGTCCCAGCAGCACGCCGCTCCCCCGCCGCCTCCGCCGGTCCACGGCGCCCCGGCCTGGGGAGCGCCGCACGGCGGCCATGGCGGCCACTACGGCCACCACAACCGTCACCAGCGCAGCTGGGTGGGCATGCTCTTCTCCACCTGATCCCTCGGCACCTGATTCCCAGGCGCACGGCGAGGCCGCGACCCGGCAGAGGGGCGCGGCCTCGGTCGTTCTCGGCAGGTGGTACGGCTCAGCCCGGGAAGTCGCCCGGGTCGACGTCCTTCGTGGGCGCGTTGCCGCCCTTGATGGCATGCAGCGTGATGCGCCAGTCGTGCCACTTGATGGCGGTGGCGGTGTAGGTCGTCCTGAACTTCAGCGTGTCCTCGAACCGCTCGAAGCTGCACGTGCGCGTGAACGCCCGCGACCTGGCGTCCCAGTCGACGCCGTGCGTGAAGTACACCTTGTAGTGCCCGTCGCGGATGCCGGGGATCTTGAACTTCGACTTCTTGCGCACGTAGACGCTGTAGACCTTCGACTTGCCGCGCATCACGTTGACCACGGCGTCCCGGGTGCCGCCGTTGTGGATGGCCAGGGAGCTGCGTCCGCTGTGCGGGCCGTTGCGGATGTAGCGGCCGTTGGGCAGCCGCCTGGACTGCTTGGCGCCCGCCTTCACACTGACGACGTCGGCGGGGTAGTCGCCCGCCTCCTTCAGCATCCGGCCCGCGGCGTCCAGCGTCTTGAGCCGTTCGCCGACGTCGGCGAAGACGCCGGTCGCGGTGCAGACCTCACGGCCGCCGACCTTGCCGAGCGTGGTGCCGAACTCGGTCGCGAGCTCGCGCAGGCCCGAGACGTACTGCTGGTGCTGGGTGAGGACCTCGGTCGGCGGCTGCAGCGCGGTGAGCGCGTCGGCGGCGCTGCGCAGGGCGGACTCGGCACGTTCCACGCGGCTGTCGAGGGTCTTGATGTTCTTGGCCGACGACACTCCCGCCAGGGCGTCGCGCACGGGCTTCCTGAGGTCGCCGAGCGCGCCCCGGTAGGTCTCGGGCGTGGTGGCGGCGGGTGGCGGCGACGTGGTGGTCGTGCCGGGGCCGGTGGGGCTGCCCTGCTCCTGCGAACCTGCGGCTCCCGCCTGGCCGCTGGCCACGGGTTGCCCGACGACGGGGTCACCGCTCGCGCCGCTGCACCCGGTCAGGGTAAGGGCCGCGAGGGCGAGCGCGCTGGGAAGCAAACGGGGGGCAGCCATCTGCCACACTATCGCCCGCTTGATCCCTCGTCGTCAATTCGCAATCGAAGCACACCCCACGACCTGCGACGATACCGAAAGCACCTGGACCGGATCCGGCCCCACGATCACCTGACCGCACTCAGATCGGACCCGGCCGTACGATCGCCCGGCCGTCCTCAGGTCGGACTCCACCGCACGATCATCCGGCCGCGCTCAAGCCGGGTCCGGTCGTACGATCGCCCAGGTGGCGTGGACGACCTCGGGTCTGGCCGTGGTCAGGTCGAAGTGCTCGGGCGCCGCCAGGAATCTGCGGGCGCACTCGTGCGCCGGGCCCATGACGACGGGGTCGAGCGCCCACACGGGCGTCCCGCGTACCTCGCCGCGCGCCGATCTGGTGGCGTACCAGCGGGTGAGCGGAGCAAGCGCCTCGCCCTTCCACGCGGCCACGTCGAGCGCCTTCCAGGTGGCGGCCTCGGTGCCGACGGCGCCGAGCGCGGAGGCGAGGTAGACGAATCTGGCCCTGGTCGGATTGGCCGCGACCCAGTCGAGGAAGCGGCCGGTCATCTCGGCGACGACCTCGCGGGCGGGGCGTTCGTCCAGCACGGCGGTCATGACGGCGGCGAGCTGCTCGAAGCTCTCGCGGTACAGGGCGGCGATGACGCCGCCCCGGCTGCCGAAGTGGTGGTAGATGCTGCCGTTGGAGGCGCCCGACTCCTTGGCCAGTCTGCTGATCGTCAGAGCGCCGAGCCCGGCGTCGCCGACGATCGCCAGGGCGGCTTCGGAAATCGCCTGCCTGGTGCCACGAATGCCCATTTCGCGTACCTCCCCCCGTTGCTAGATTGACACTCTAGAGCGTCGCTCCACCCCTGGAGGTCCTGATGTCCAGCATTCCCGCCCTGCTCCGCGACCGAATCGCAGCGACGCCGGACGCGGAGGCCTATCGCTTCCCCGATGCGGCGGGCTGGACGTCGCTGACCTGGCGGGAGACCGGCGAACGGGTGCGTGAGCTGGCGCTCGGGCTGGCCGAACTCGGGGCGAGCGCGGCGGCCAGGGTGTCGATCCTGTGCTCGACGAGGGTCGAGTGGGTGGTGTGCGACCTGGCGGTGCTGTCCACGGGCGCGGCGACCACGACGATCTACCCGTCGAACACCGCCTCGGAGTGCGCCTACGTCATCTCCGACTCCGGCAGCACCCTGGTGATCGCGGAGAACGCCGACCAGGTGGCCAAGCTCCGATCGGTGCGCGCGGAGATCCCGGGCGTCGAGCACGTCATCGTGATCGACGGCGAGGCCTCCGACGACGGCTGGGTGATCCCGCTGTCGGAGGTACGGGCCAAGCAGGCCTCGGGTGAGGAGGGCACGGGCCAGGGCGACTACGACGCGCTCGTCGACGCCATCCAGAGCGACCATCTGGCCACCCTCATCTACACCTCGGGCACGACCGGCAGGCCCAAGGGCGTGGAGCTGACCCACGACAACTGGCTGTACGCGGCGCAGGCCGTACGCGAGATCAATCTGCTGCGGCCGGACGACCTGCACTTCCTGTGGCTGCCGCTGTCGCACTCCTTCGGCAAGCTGCTGGAGGTCGTGATGATCGACATCGGGGTCGCGACCGCGATCGACGGCAGGCTGGACAAGATCGCCGACAATCTGGGCGAGTTGCGGCCGAGCTTCATGGCCGCCGCGCCGCGCATCTTCGAGAAGATCCACAACACCGTCGCCGCGAACGTGCGCAACGAGGGCGGCCTCAAGCTCAAGATCTTCACCTGGGCCAAGGCGACGGGACTGCGCGTGGTGCGCGCCCGCCAGCGTGGCGCCGAGATCCCGCTGTCGACCCGCCTGGAGTTCGCGGTCGCCGACCGGCTGGTGTTCGCCAAGCTGCGGGCGCGGTTCGGCGGGCGCATCCGCTACTTCATCTCGGGTGCGGCACCGCTCAACCGCGACATCGCCGAGTTCTTCGACGCCGCGGGCCTGACCATCCTGGAGGGCTACGGCCTGACCGAGTCGTCGGCCGGAAGCTTCATCAACAGGCCGGAGAGCGTGAAGTTCGGCACGGTCGGCCCCCCGCTGCCCGGCACCGAGGTACGCATCGCCGAGGACGGCGAGATCCTCATCGGCGGGCGCGGCATCATGCGCGGCTACCACGGCCTGGCCCAGGAGACGGCCGAGGCGCTGGAGGACGGCTGGCTGCGCACCGGCGACATCGGCGAGCTCGACGACCAGGGCAGACTGCAGATCACCGACCGCAAGAAGGAGCTGATCAAGACCTCCGGCGGCAAGTACGTCGCGCCCACGCACATCGAGGGCCGGATCAAGGCCGCCTGCCCGTATCTGTCGCACGTGTTCGTGCACGGCGACCGGCGCAACTACTGCACCGCGCTGGTCACGCTGGAGATGGACGTGGTCAGGCCGTGGGCCGAGGCCGAGGGCCTGCCGCTCGACCCCGAGCAGCTGCGCGTGCACCCGAGGGTGCGCGAGGAGGTCGCCAAGGCGGTCGCCCTGGTCAACGCCGATCTGGCCAGCTACGAGACGATCAAGGACTTCGCGGTGCTCGCGGCCGACTTCAGCGTCGAGAGCGGCGAGCTGACCCCGAGCCTCAAGATCCGCCGCAAGGCCGTCGAGGAGCGCAACCAGGAGACGCTCGACGCCTTCTACGCCGGGGCAGACGCCTGATCTCAGCGCAGGACGTGCAGGGAGCGGGGACGCTTGCGCACGGTGATCTCGCCGGTCAGTTCCACCCGATGCCCGTCGAGCGCCACCTGGAGCGTCTCCCGCCCCCGAGGCGGGCCGATCCGCACGTGATCGGCCTGCCAGCGCCGGTAGTGCCGCGACACCCCGAGCGCGGCCCCGATCACACTGCCGACCGCCCGTAGCCTGGGCAGCCGCCGCGCCGCGGTGAGCAGCCTGACGTCGAGCACGCCGTCCTCGAGCCTGCGCCTGCGCCGGGGCAGCGGCCCACGCCGCTCGTGCCTGCAGTTGCCCGCGAACACCGTCCACACCCGGTACGGCAGGCCGTCCACGACCACGTCGACCGGCTCGGCGCCCGCCCGCCACATCTCGCCCATGCCCCACAGCAGCGCGGGCAGCCCGCCGATCCGGCCCCGCCTGCGCTCACGCCGTTCGGCCAGCTCCGCCGCATGGCCGAGCGACGCCTCGTTGACGAACACGCGCCCGGCCGCCTCCCCCACGTCGACGGCGGCCAGCGCGCCGTTGCGGTAGGCGGCCAGCGCGTCCTGCGGCTCCTCCAGTCCGAGCGCGGCGGCGAACCTGACCTCCCGCGTGTGCCCTTCGGCGGGTACGACCAGCAGCGGCAGCCCGTCGTCGAGCGCGCGTGCCGCCGCGGGCCCGATGAGGGCGTCGCTGCCCTCGACGGCCACCACCCTGGCGGGCCCGCCGGAGGCCGCCAGGCTGGTGGCCTTCGGCAGCAGCTCGGCGATCGGCCCGCCGTCGGCCCCCGGCATCAGCAGGACGCCCTCGCCCTCGGGGTCGAGCCCGGCGAGCGGCGGTGCGACCTCGGCCCTGGCCTGGCCGGTCTCGGCGGCGCTCGGCCACAGGCGGCGGGTGAGCAGGCCGGTGACGATGCCGATCGCGGCCCCGGCCAGGACGTCGCCCGGGTAGTGCACGCCGGTGTAGACGCGGGAGAAGCACACGGCCGCGGCCAGGCCCGCGACCGGCACGGCGATCTTGGGTGGCGCCTCCAGCGCGACGGCGGTGGCGAAGGCGGCGGCCGAGGCCGAGTGGCCCGAGGGGAACGACGTCGAACTCGGCATCCGCAGCAGTCTGGCCAGCGGCAGCGCGTCGGGGACCGGGCGCTTGCGGGAGAAGGCCTGCTTGCCCGCCAGGTTGACCAGCGGGCTGGCCAGGCTGACGGCGAGCATGCCCCGGGTGGCCGCCTTGCGCAGCCGCCTGCGACCGCTCAGCGCGCACACGCCCGCCACCCCCGCCCACAGCAGCGCGTTGTCCGCCGCACGCGACAGTCTCGGCAACACGTGCTCGAGGCCGGGCAGGCGGGCGTCGGCCACGGCCGCGAACAGCCGCTTGTCCAGTGCGTTCAGGCGTGATCTCAGGCGCATACAGCCGATGCTGCCCGATCGGCGCCCGCCGTACGCACAGCGGGTGGCCGACCGGGCATGCGAGGGGCTGTGCAGGCGCTCCGTGTCCGGGTCGTGAACAGGGGCTGAATTCTCGCTGGATCGCCGCTCCGGCCCGCTCGACGCCGCCCGGAAACTCCCATAATTCCTCTCAAAAGGGGGAGGTGGGATGAAGCGCATCATCGGGATCGCCCTGGCCGCACTGCTCGCGGCGGCGGTCGTGGTGGCCGTGGTCCAGGGCAACGGCGGCGGGACCGTCACCCTGCGCGGGGTGATCGGCTCGGAGAAGAAGCCGTTCTTCGACGACCCGAAGGTACGCGAGGCGCTCGCCGAACACGGCCTGGTCGTCGAGGTCGACACCGCCGGGTCGCGCGAGATCGCGGGCGGCGCCACGCTGGGCGACTACGCCTTCGCCTTCCCCTCCAGCGTCCCGGCCGCCGAGAAGATCAGGCAGGCCCGCAAGGCCACCAGGACGTACTCGCCCTTCTACTCGCCGATGGCGGTGGCGACGTTCGAGCCGATCGTCTCGGTGCTGGTCAAAGCCGGTGTGGTGCGCGATTCGGGACAGGGCTACCAGGTGCTCGACGTCGCCAGGTACCTCGACCTGGTCGCCTCGGGGGCGCGCTGGGACCGGCTGCCCGGCAACACCGCCTATCCGGCGCGCAAGCGTGTGCTGCTCACCACCACCGACGTGCGCACCTCCAACTCGGCCGCCATGTATCTCGCGATGACCAGCTATGTCGTCAACCACGACGACGTGATCGGCCCGGCCACACCGCTCGACCCGATCGCCGACCGGCTCGCGCCCGTCTTCGTCGACCAGGGCTACTCCCAGTCGAGCACCGAGGCGCCCTTCGAGGACTACCTGGCGCTCGGTGTCGGCAAGACGCCGATGGTGCTGGCCTACGAGGCGCAGTTCGCGGCCAGGGCGTTCGCCGGTACGGGGGCCATCCAGCGGGGCATGCGGCTGATCTACCCGTCGCCGACCGTGCTGAGCAAGCACACGCTGGTGCCGTTCACGCCCGACGCCGACCGGCTCGGCGCACTGCTCACCAGCGACCCGAAGCTGACCGCGCTGGCCGCGGCGCACGGGTTTCGCACCTCCGACCCCAAGGTGTTCGCGGGGCTGGCCAGACAGCACGGCACGGCCGTCGCGACCGATCTCGTGGACGTGGTCGAGCCGCCCGCCTACGACACCCTCGAACGGCTGATCGCCGCGATCGAGCGGCGTTACTGACCCGGCGTCACGCACGCCGTACCCGAAGGAGAGCTGCCGCGTGGACCTCGTGCTCACCCCGCCCGAGCCGGTCGCGCCCGTGCCGCAGGCCAAGGCGGCGACGCTGCTGCCGCTGGCCGACGAGCGAGCGGGCGAACTGGCGGGCAAGGCCAGGACGTTCGCCGACGAACTCGCCGGGCTCGACCCCAGGGCGCCGGAGTTCGGCCGGAAGGTGGCGGGCATCTCGGCCATGGGCGACACCGAGATGCGGGCCACCTCCCAGGTGGCCAACCGCATGCTCGGCCGTCCCGTCGCAGCTCTCGCCGCAGCCAGGGGCGAGGGCGCCGACGCCCAGGCCAGGGTCGCCGGGCGGCTGGTCGAGCTGCGCAGGACGATCGTCGACCTCGACCCCAAGCAGGCGACGTCCGGCCCGAGACGGCTGCTGGGGCTGATCCCGTTCGGCGACAGGCTGCGTGACTACTTCGCCAAGTACCACTCGGCCCAGAAGCACCTCGACGACATCATCAGGGCGCTGAAGTCGGGCCAGGACGAACTGCTGCGCGACAACGCCGCCATCGAGGGCGAGAAGGCGCACATGTGGGAGCAGATGACCAAGCTCCAGGAGTACGCCGTCATGGCGTCGGCCCTGGACGCCGCCCTGGAGGAGCACATCCTGCGCGTGGAGGCGGGCGACCCGGACAAGGCCAAGGCGCTGCGCTCGGACGCCCTGTTCGGCGTGCGGCAGAAACACCAGGACCTGCTCACCCAGCTCGCCGTGTGCGCGCAGGGCTACCTCGCACTCGACCTCGTACGCAAGAACAACGCCGAGCTGAGCAAGGGCGTCGACCGGGCCACCACCACGACGATCTCGGCCCTGCGCACGGCGGTGACGATCGCCCAGGCGCTGGCCAACCAGAAGCTGGTGCTCGACCAGCTCACCGCGCTCAACGACACCACCTCCGACCTCATCCTGGCCAACAGCGAGATGCTCAAGAGCCAGGCCGCCGACATCCACACCAGGGCCGCGGCCACCACGATCGACATGGACACGCTGCGCCAGGCCTTCGACAACGTCTACGCCACCATGGACCTCATCGACGCCTTCAAGGCCAAGGCCGTGGAGAGCATGGCGGCCACCGTCGACAGCCTCACCGTCGAGCTCGACAACGCCAGGACCCATCTGGAGCGGGCCCGATGAGGCGCACGGCGGCCGTGCTGGCCGCCTCGGCGCTGCTGGCGTGCCTGGCCGCCTGCGCGGGCGACGGCGAGGGCGACGACGTGCTGCGCGTGCTCGCCGGGAGCGAGGTACGCGACCTGGAGCCGCTGCTCAAGGAGTCGGGCGTGCCCGTACGGCTGACCTACGCCGGGACGCTGGACGGCGCCGAGCAGGTCGCCGCCGGGCGCAGCGACGACCAGGACGCCACCTGGTTCTCCTCCAACAGGTACCTGTCGCTGATCGAGGGGGCGGCGGGGCGGCTGTCGACGCAGACCAAGACGATGGTCTCGCCGGTCGTGCTCGGCATCAAGGCGGCCAAGGCCCGCGAGCTCGGCTGGGACCGGGCTCCGGTGAGCTGGAAGCAGATCGCCAAGGCGGCGGGCGAGGGCAGGTTCACCTTCGGGATGAGCTCGCCCGCGGCCTCGAACTCGGGCTTCTCCGCCCTGGTCGGGGTCAGCGCCGCACTCGCCGACGCCGGGGACGCGCTCGACGCCGAGCAGGTGAGGCGGGTGACGCCGCAGCTCACGTCGTTCTTCTCCGCCCAGCGCCTGACGTCCGGCTCGTCGGGCTGGCTGGCCGAGGAGTACGCGCGGCGGCCCGAGGTGGACGGCCTCATCAACTACGAGTCCGTGCTGCTCGGCCTCAACGCGAAGCTGGCCGAGCCGCTGACCCTGGTCTATCCCGCCGACGGCGTGGTCAGCGCCGACTACCCGCTGACCCTGCTGTCGGCCGCCGCGCCCGCCAAGCGCGAGATGTACGACCGGCTCATCGCCTGGCTGCGCACGCCGGACGTGCAACGCAAGATCATGGCGAGCACGCACCGGCGGCCCATCGTGCCGGAGGTACGGCCCGACGCCAGGTTCGGCGCCGCCCCGCTGGTCGAACTGCCCTTCCCCAACCGCAGGGCGACCGCCGACGGGCTCATCGCCGCCTACCTCGACCAGGCAAGGGTGCCGCCGCAGACGCTGTTCGTGCTGGACACGTCGGGCTCGATGCGCGGCGAGCGGATCGAGGCGCTGCGCTCGGCGCTGACCACACTGACGGGGGCCGACACCTCCGCGTACGGCGCCTTCAGCCGCTTCCACAACCGCGAACGGGTGACGCTGGTGCCCTTCAGCACCTCCCCCGACGACCCGACGACGTACGAGGTGCCGCGCAGCGCGCCCGAAGAGGTGCTGGCGCGGATCACCGGCCATGCGGGCAGCCTGTCGGCCGCCGGCGACACCGCGATCTTCGACAGCCTGCGCGTGGCCTACGACGTGGCCGCCGGGCAGGTGCGCGCCCATCCCGAGCAGTACACCTCGGTCGTGCTGATGACCGACGGCGAGAACACGGTCGGCTCCTCGCTCGACGACTTCACCGCCTACTACCGCGCCGCGCCCGAGCAGGCGCGCCGGGTGCGTACCTTCGTCGTGCTGTTCGGCGAGAGCGACGTGGAGGCGATGACGTCGGTCGCCCGGCTGACCGGCGGTGCGGTCTTCGACGCCAGGAACACCTCGCTCGCCTCGGTGTTCAAGGAGATCCGTGGCTACCAGTAGGGCGGTGCGCTACCTCGGCTCGACGAAGAACATCGCCGGGTGCGCCCTGGCCCTGCTCGGCCTGCTGGCGCATCTGCTGGGCCTGGCCGGGTCGCTGTGGCCGCTGGTGGTCGCCGGGCTGTACGGCGTGGGCGCGCTGCTGGCCCCGCCCGAGCGGGTCCGGCTGGTGATCACCGGGGCCGAGGTGGAGGCGCGTGCGCTGCTGGCCGATCTCGGCGCGCTGGTCGAGCGGGTCACCTCCTCCGGGCGCTTTCCCGCCGACGTGCTGGAGCGGGTGCACGCGCTCGCCGGGACGCTCGACGCCCTGCTCAGACGCGCCGAGCACCTCACCGCCTCGCCCGACCACCTGCACGTGCTGTCCCAGACCGTGCGCTCCTACCTTCCGGCGGGCCTGGAGGCGTATGCGAACCTGCCGCGCGCCTACGCCGTGCTGCGCCGCGGCGAGCGCTCGGCGCACGAGGAACTGCTGGCCCAGCTCGACCTGCTCACGGCCGCCGTCGGCGAGATCGCCCAGGCCGTGCACGGCGGCGACGACCGCGAACTACGCGACCAGGGCCGCTTCCTGCGCGAACGCTTCGGCCGCTCCGAACTCGACCTCTGACCCCGTTCAGGACTCGGCCCGTACGGCGTGCTCCAGCAGGTCGGCCAGTTCGCGGGCGTGTGCCTCCAGGTCGTGGTCGGGGTGCTGCGACCAGTAGGCGAACATGTCGTTGACCGCGGCGTTGTGCGTCACCGCCATCACCCGCATGTCGAACGCCCTGAACTCGCCGGTGCGCCGCCCGAGCGCGTAGATCCGCTCGAGCCCGGCGAAGATCTCGCCGTCGGTGCCGATGCCGTACCTGGGTCTGCCTCCGGCGTCGCGCAGGTTGGCGAAGATCTCGCCGAGCGCCCTGAGCTGGGCGCGGTGACCGCGCATGTGCTCGGCCACCGCGAGCACCTGGGTACGCAGCAGCTCGGTCGCGGTGACGACGCCTTCCATCCGGCCCAGCACGTGTGCGGTGATGTCGGAGTACACCTGGGTGACGACCTGCTCCATCAGCTCGTCCTTGCCGGCGAAGTGGTAGGAGATGACGCCCTTGCTGATTCCGGCGTGCTGCGCGATCCGAGCCAGCGACGCCTGGGCATAGCCGACCTCGGCGATGACCGCGACCGCCGACTGGATGATCTGCGCCCTCCTGGCCTGCTCGATGAAGGACCGCTTCTTCTGGCCATCCGGCTCGAATCCTGACCGCATGGCCAAAACCTAGCAGATCACCGGGCTACAGCCGGGCATGGTAGATCGCTCTGGCCCGGTCGAGGAGTTCCCTGTGGTCGGCGAGCTGGTCGGGGGTGGTGAATCTGCCGTGCTCGGCGATCAGGTCCTCCAGCAGGTCGAGCCATTCCAGGCACCACAGCACGTCCTTCTGCCTGGCCACCGGGCGTCCCTCGACGTCGACGTAGACCGGGCTCGTCATCGCGAAGGTGTCGGCGCGCAGCGTGCGCGGGTGGCCGCCGCCCTCCGCCTCGGCCAGGACGTAGGTCGCCTCCCCGACGCCGAGTTCCACCCGCAGCCTCGCGCCCTGCTCGCACGCCTCGGCCTCGGCCACCACCCCGTCGGCCGTCCGCAGTCGCAGCGTCGACACGCCCGGCCCCTCGACCCTGGCGGTCACGGTCAGCACGTCGCCCCGGTGCGCGCCGATCGCCTCGCCCGGTCCCCGGCCCGCCACGTCCAGCTCCAGCCACGGTCCGGTCGTGGCGAACGTACGGCCCTGGCGGACCGCACGGGCGAACGCCTCGGCGCTCAGCGGGCCGTCGAGCCGGGCGTAGACCCTGGCCCAGCCGGGCGGGTTGGACTGCGTGGCCAGCCGCGTGAAGGACAGCATGGCGTCGGTCCCGGCGGTGACGGCCAGCCGGTTGCCCGCGCCGATCAGCCGCCGGTACACCGTCGCCGATGCCGTCACCGACAGATGGTTGAGCACGTCGAGGCTGTCCACCACGCCGAGCGCCGCGTCGGCCACCAGCGCACGCGCACGGCAGCTGCGTGGCACCGGCCACACGATCGCCTTGGGCGGGTCGTCGTCGGCCATCGGCGCCTGGAAGGGGTGGCTGTAGCCCAGCAGCACGCCTCGCTCGTGCAGCGCGCCCAGCGTGACGGCGTTCGGCGGCCAGTCGGCGTCACCGGCGAACCCGGTGTGGAAGCGCTCGGGCGGCTCCTGCACGCCGAAGGCGTAGACGTGGCCCAGCAGGTCGTTGCGGTACTCCATGCCCATCCTGGCCACGTGGGTGGCGTCCGACCAGGGCAGGTCCCGGCCCGCCCAGTGGCGCAGCGCCTCCTCGTCGTAGACGCGCCCGCCCGAGACGTTGCCCGCGACCAGGTTCAGCACGTGCAGGTCCTCGCCGTGCTGGGCGACGGCCGCGTGGTCGGGCGCGGCCACCAGGTCGCCCGCCCAGTTGAGGTGCACGTGCAGGTCGCCTCCGTACCAGCCGTCGGCCGCCGCGTCCCTGATCCGCCTGGGCACGAGGCGCACGTGCCGTTCCTCGCCCGGCTCCAGCATGATCGCGGTCTTGGCCTCGCCGTACTCCATGCCTCTGGTGACGGTGACCGTCACGGCCTCGGCGGGCACCGACAGGGTCAGGTCGTCGCCGTGGAAGTACGGCAGGCCGTGGTAGTCGTGCTTGGGCGGGGCGCCCTCGGGGAACCAGCCCTGGCCGTCGGCGCCGACCACGCTCCACCGGCAGGTGAAGCCCGCGCTCAGCCGCAGGGTCGCCGCGGGCACGTCGCGGGTCAGGCCGGACAGGTCGACCTCGGCGCCGTCCACGACGACATAGCTGCCCGCCTCGATCTCGGTCAGCCTGGCCCCGCGCGGTTCGAGGACGAGGCGTTCGCCGTCCACCTCCACCCTGGCCTCGGCGTCGAGGGCGGAGTCGACGAGCATCGGCATGCGCTCGCCCTGGCGTCGCCACACGCCGCCCGTGCACGGGCCGACCCGGCGTGCGGGCGAGGGGTGCAACACGGCGCGCGGGGTGCCCTCCAGCCTGCGGCCCTTGGGGGTCAGGCGCAGCACGGTGAGATGCGTGGGGCGCCGACCGGCGAGCACGTCGCGCAACAGCACGTCGTAGTCGGGCTCGGCCAGCCTGGCGCCGAGCTCGCGCGCGCCCTCACCCGGGTGGGCGCATGCCAGCCGGGCCAGGGCCAGCTCCCAGAACGCGTCGCCGAGATCGACAGGCAGGACGGCCCGCCTGGACATCAGCTTCACATAGTGCAGCTGCGGCTCGCCCCAGGTGATCCCGTGCTCGCCGAGCTGCCTGCCGTACTCGGCCAGCGCGCCCGCGACCTTCTCCGGCAACGTCGTGTCATCACACATGCGGCCATGGTGACATGCGTCACTTTGCACCGATCGGCAGCAGGAGTTGATATTTCCCCCGCTGGGGATATCAGCGACCCTTGGGGACGGTGTTGATCCACTCAGGGGGTCAGTCCGCCACCGGCGGCGGTGTGAGCGCCGGGACGAACGCCGTGTAGAGGCGTTCGGCCGCGAGCGCCGGGGTCAGGGTGCCCGCGAGCACCTCGGCCTCGACCTCCGCCCTGATCTCCCGTACGGCCGGCGCGTGGTGCAGCTCGGCCAGCAGCCTGTCGTGCACCAGCCGCCAGGTCCAGCCCACCTGCTGGCGGCGGCGCTTGGCGGCCAGGTCCAGGTGGTCCTGGTGTGCGATGATCTGCCGCCACAGCTCGTCGAGCCCGTCGCCGGTCAGGCCACTGCATGTCAGCACCGGCGGCGTGCTCTCGGTGCGGAGCATGCGCAGTGCGCCGGCCAGTTCCCTGGCCGCCTTGCGCGCCGCGAACGCGTGCTCGCCGTCGGCCTTGTTCACCGCGACGACGTCGGCGAGCTCCAGCACGCCCTTCTTGATGCCCTGCAGCTGGTCGCCCGTCCGGGCCAGGCTGAGCAGCAGGAAGGTGTCGACCATGTCGGCGACGGCGGTCTCCGACTGGCCGACGCCCACGGTCTCGACCAGGACGACGTCGTAGCCCGCCGCCTCCAGCACCACCATCGCCTCCCTGGTGGCCTTGGCGACGCCGCCCAGTGTGCCCGAGGTCGGCGACGGCCTGATGAAGGCCTGCGGATCGACCGACAGCCTGGCCATCCTGGTCTTGTCGCCGAGTATGCTGCCGCCCGTCCTGGTCGATGAGGGGTCGACGGCCAGCACCGCGACCCGGTGCCCCTGCCCGGTGAGCATCGTGCCGAGCGCGTCGACGAAGGTCGACTTGCCCACGCCCGGCACGCCGGACACGCCGACCCTGCGGGCCTGGCCGGTCAGCGGGGTCAGCTCCACGAGCAGGCGCTGGGCCAGCTCGCGGTGGTCGGCCCTGGTCGACTCCACCAGCGTGATGGCCCTGCCGATCCAGGCCCGCGAGCCCGCCTTCACCCCGCCCGCGTAGTCGTCGAGCGAGCGCGTCACCCGGTGTGTCCCAGCCGCGCGGCCAGCTCGGTCAGCAGGCCGAGCGCGGCGTCGGCGATGACGGTGCCGGGCGGGAAGATCGCCGCGGCCCCGGCGGCGCGCAGCTCGTCGAAGTCGCCCGGCGGGATCACACCGCCCACCACGATCATCACCTCGTGGGCGTCGAGCTCGGCCAGCGCCTCGCGCAGCGCGGGCACCAGCGTCAGGTGCCCGGCCGCCAGCGAGGAGACGCCGACGATGTGCACGTCGGCCTCGACCGCCTGGCGTGCCACCTCCTGCGGCGTCTGGAACAGCGGGCCGACGTCGACGTCGAATCCCAGGTCGGCGAAGGCGGTCGCGATCACCTTCTGGCCCCGGTCGTGGCCGTCCTGGCCCATCTTGGCCACCAGGATGCGCGGCCTGCGGCCCTCCGCCCGCTCGAACGCCTCGGCCGCCGTCCTGACCGCCTCGATGTTCGCAGCGTTGCCCGCCTCGTCTCGGTACACGCCGGAGATCGTACGGATCTGACCGGCGTGGCGGCCGAAGACCCGCTCCAGCGCGTCGGAGATCTCGCCCACCGTGGCCTTGGCGCGTGCGGCGTCGACGGCCAGGGCCAGCAGGTTGTCCTGACCGGCGGCGCCCTTGGTCAGCGCCTCCAGCGCCTGCGCCACGGCGTCCGGGTCGCGCTCCTGGCGCAGCCTGCGCAGCTTGTCGAGCTGCTGGGCGCGCACCGAGGTGTTGTCCACCTTGAGCACGTCGATGGGCTCGTCGGCGTCGGGGCGGTACTTGTTGACGCCGATCACCGGCTGCCTGCCCGAGTCGATGCGGGCCTGCGCCCTGGCCGCCGCCTCCTCGATGCGCAGTTTCGGCAGCCCGGCGTCGATCGCCTTGGCCATGCCGCCCGCCGCCTCGACCTCCTCGATGTGCTCCCACGCCCTGGCCGCCAGGTCGTGGGTGAGCCGCTCGACATAGGCCGAGCCGCCCCACGGGTCGATGACGCGGCACGTGCCCGACTCCTGCTGCAGGAGCAGCTGGGTGTTGCGGGCGATGCGGGCGGAGAAGTCGGTCGGCAGTGCGAGCGCCTCGTCCAGCGCGTTGGTGTGCAGCGACTGGGTGTGGCCCTGGGTGGCCGCCATCGCCTCCACGCAGGTGCGTACCACGTTGTTGAAGACGTCCTGTGCGGTCAGCGACCAGCCGGAGGTCTGCGAGTGGGTGCGCAGCGACAGCGACTTGGGGTTGCGCGCGGCGAACCCCGACACCAGCCTGGCCCACAGCAGCCTGGCGGCGCGCAGCTTGGCGACCTCCATGAAGAAGTTCAAGCCGATGCACCAGAAGAACGACAGACGCGGCGCGAACCTGTCCACGTCCAACCCCGCCGCCACCCCCGCCTTGAGGTACTCGACCCCGTCGGCCAGCGTGTAGGCCAGCTCCAGGTCGCACGTGGCCCCGGCCTCCTGGATGTGGTAGCCGGAGATCGAGATGGAGTTGAACTTCGGCATGTGCTCGCTGGTGTAGCCGAAGATGTCGGAGATGATGCGCATCGAGGGGCCTGGCGGATAGATGTAGGTGTTGCGGACCATGAACTCCTTGAGGATGTCGTTCTGGATCGTCCCCTGGAGCTGTTCGGGGCGCACGCCCTGCTCCTCGGCCGCCACGATGTAGAGGGCGAGGATCGGCAGGACGGCGCCGTTCATGGTCATCGACACGCTCATCCGGTCGAGCGGGATGCCGTCGAAGAGCTGGCGCATGTCGTAGATGGAGTCGATCGCCACACCCGCCATGCCGACGTCGCCCGCCACCCTGGGGTGGTCGGAGTCGTAGCCCCTGTGCGTGGCCAGGTCGAAGGCCACCGACAGGCCCTTCTGCCCGGCGGCGAGGTTGCGCCGGTAGAAGGCGTTGGACTCCTCCGCCGTGGAGAACCCGGCGTACTGCCTGACCGTCCACGGCTGGTTGACGTACATCGTGGGGTACGGCCCGCGCAGGTACGGCGCCGCACCCGGGTAGGTGCCGAGGAAGTCCAGGCCGTCGAGGTCGGCCGGGGTGTAGAGGCGCTTGACCGTGATGCCTTCGGGGGTGTCCCAGCCGTCGGCCTCGGGCGGGACGCCGGGCGTCGCGGGCGTGCCGTCCGAGAGCGGAATGCCGGAGAAGTCGGGAATCATCGTTGCACTCCCAGGTCGTCGAAGCTCGTGTGGAGCACCCGCAGGGCGTCGCATCCGGCGTGGACGTAGGCGTCGACGCCGTCGTAGTGGCCCTTGCCCGCCAGCCAGACGCGTTTGGCGCCCGCCGCCCTGAGCGCCTCGGCGACGGCCGTGGCGTGCTCGCCGTACAGGCGGTCGCTTGAGCACAGGCAGGCGACGGCGGCTCCGCTGGCGGTGAAGGCGGCGGCGATCTCGGCGGGGTCGGCGCCGGGGCCGCTCGCCGGGGTGGCGAGGCCGCCCGCCTGGAAGAGGTTGGCGGCGAACGTGGCGCGTGCGGTGTGCGCGGCGACGGGGCCGATCGTGGCCAGGAAGACCGCCGGCCTGACCGGCTGGGCGTCGGCGAGGTCGCGCAGGGCCTCGTAGTCCTCGGCGTAGCGCGTGCCCGGTCTCTCCCAGGCCAGGCCGGGACCGCCGGCACGCCGGGGCAGGCGCTCGGTCGGCAGCGGGAACTCGCTCACGCCGGTGATCGGGGCACGGCGGGTGGCCAGGTCGCGTCGCCTGGCCGCACGGGTCGCCGCGATGCGCTCGCGTACGGGGCCGAAGCCGTCGCGCTCGATCTCCTGGAACAGGGTCCAGGCGTGTTCGGCCAGGTCGGCGGTGAGTCGCTCGACGTACCAGGAGCCGCCCGCCGGGTCGATCACCTTGGCGACGTGCGCCTCCTCCAGCAGCAGCGTGTGGGTGTTGCGTGCGATGCGCCTGGCGAAGGCGTCCGGCAGGCCGAGCACGGCGTCGAACGGCTGCACGCTCACCGCGTCGGCGCCGCCCACTCCGGCGGCGAAGCAGGCCAGGGTGGTACGGAGCATGTTCACATACGGGTCGCGGCCCGTCATCATCGCCGATGCCGTCACCGCGTGCTGCAGTTGCGGGCCCTCGCCGCCGCACACCTGGACGACCCTGGACCACAGCCCGCGCGCGGCGCGCAGCTTGGCGATGGTCGCGAACTGGTCGGCGCTCGCGGCGTACCTGAACTCCAGCTGCCCCAGCGCCTCCCGCACACCGAGCCCGGCCTCCGTCAGCACCCGCAGCGCCCGCACCCCGAGCGCGATCGAGCAGGCGAGCTCCTCGACGTCGGCCGCCCCCTCGTCGTGGTACGGCGTGCCGTCGACGACGACCGCGCGCAGCCCGGGAGGTCCGGCCGCGCATCGGCGGGCCAGATCGGTCAGCACGTCGTCGTGTCCAGGCTCGGCCGACACGCCCAGATTGCCGGACAGCGGGGTGCCGCGTTCCTCGGCGATGGCCAGCAGCACCTCGGCCGCCTGCGCGGTGTGCTCGCCCGCCTGCAGCACCACGGGCGCCAGGTCGAGCAGCACGTCCTTGAGCACCTCGCGCAACCGCTCGACCGGGATCGCGTCCGGTCCGACGACCAGCCAGAGCGAGGTGACGCCGTTCTCCAGGTCGGCCAGCACCGCGTCGGGGTCGGCGACCGCGTGCCGCTGGCGCACGTCCCAGCCCTGGCGTGCGGCGTTCGCGCCTCTGACGTAAGGGGGCGCTCCGGGCAGACCCGGGTCGGCGGGCAGGTCGCTCGCGTCGTAGAGCGGGGCGATCGGCACACCGTCGTAGGTCGTGGTGGTGAGCGCGTCTTCGGGCGAGTCCGCCTCGACGCCGGACTTGAGCAGGACCGCGCGAGCCAGCTCCCGCCAGTCGTCCCTCGTCGTCGTCGCGAACCCGTCGGCCAGTCTCATGCCTCGGATAGTAAGCCGCGCCGGAGCATGACAAGGCTTCGGGGCCGAAGAAGCCGCAGACCCGAAGGTCACGGCCGCCTTCGGCCCCGCCACGACACCGACGGCCCCGCTAGGGGACCGGGGCCTCCCACGTGAGCCGCCAGGTCAGCGGGCCCACCACCCCGTCGTCGTCGATGCCCTGATTGCGCTGGAACCTGCGGCAGATGTCACGCGAGTCGCTGCCGTAGGCGCCGTCGACGGCGATGTCCCAGCCTCTGGCCTTCATCTGCTTCTGCCAGGTCCGCACGTCGTCGCCGCGCAGGACCGGCGGGTACTTCAGCAGCCGTCCGGGGAAGGGCGGCGTCGTGGGCGTCGTCGGCGGCTCGGTCGTGCCGGGCCTCGGCGCGCCGCGCTTGATCCACGCATACAGCGGCCCGCCCGGGCAGTCGGTGCTGAACCCGTCGCGGTGGCCCTTGATCTCACGGCCGGCGCCGCCCTTGGCCCTGACGTGCTCGACGGCGTCGAGGATGCCGTGCAGGATCGCGTCGGTCGGCTCCACGAGCCCGCTGGACCCGACCAGGCCGAGCACCGCGTAGTGGCCCGCGTTGAGCCCGGCCCCGTTGGCGGCGGGCAGCGCGTGCAGCCCCCTGCCTTCGAAGACCTTGCGGTGCGGGCAGACGCAGAAGCTGTAGCCGATGTCGATCCAGCCGTTGCCGTCCATGTGGTGGTTCTGGATGGACCGCACGAGGGCGACACACTTGGCGTGATCGCGGACTATGCCGGGATCCACCTGCCCTCCCGTGTAGTGAACCTTGACGCCTTTGGTGGACGCCAGCGAGGTGTGCCCGGCGGTGGGCGGGCGAGCCCGCCATTCCTGCCGGGTCACGAGGTCGATGGCCACGATGATCTCCAGGGGGAGGTCGGAATGACAACTGAGCGTAACCCGTAGTGTGCAGACAGATCCCGTGATTGACCGTTATTGGTCTAGGACTCGCTGCATCAAGCGGCCCATATACCCACACATCGCTATGACAGTCCACTTGACAATCAGCGCAGGTCAGCGGCCATCCCGGCGGTGAGCAGCCACGACGGGCCTTCCGGCGGACCCCTCACCGTCCGTGTTCGACGCCCTCTTCCGGTTGCCGGGAACCGGCTGTGATCCGCGACACCCTGTCGCGGGAACCGGCGGGAGACGTGCGGCCCGGCAGCCGGTAGCGTCTCGGGGGTGAGGACCATCGACTGGGTCGAGGGAGCCGTCGAGCTCGTCGATCAGACGCTGCTGCCCGACCGGGTCGTGATGCTGAGGATCACCTCGGTCGACGAGCTGATCGACGCCATCAGGCGGCTGGCCGTGCGTGGGGCTCCGGCGCTCGGCGTGGCGGGGGCGTTCGGCGTGGCGCTGGCCAAGGGCGACCGCGAGGCCGTGGCCCGGCTGCGTGCCGCCAGGCCGACGGCGGTCAATCTGGCGTGGGGCGTCGACCGGGCCGCCGCCAGGATGCCCGAGGGCGAGCAGGCCGTGCTCGCCGAGGCCAGGCGGGTGCGCGACGACGACGTGGCCGCGTGCGTGGCGATGGGCGTGCGCGGGGTGGAGCTGCTGCGCGAGCTCGTGCCCGGACGCGAACGGCTGCGCGTGATGACCGTGTGCAACACCGGCGGGCTCGCCACCGTCGAGCGGGGCACCGCGCTCGGCGTCATCCAGACGCTGCACGAGCGCGGCGGCCTGGCCGAGGTGCTCGCCCTGGAGACCAGGCCGCTGCTGCAGGGCGCCAGGCTCACCACCTGGGAGCTGGGCAGGATGGGCGCTCCGCATCGGCTGATCGTCGACTCGGCCGGGCCGTACCTTCTGGCCACGGGGCATGCCGACGCCGTGCTCATCGGGGCCGACCGGATCGCGGCCAACGGCGACACGGCCAACAAGATCGGCTCTTACGCGCTGGCCCTGGGCGCCAGGCGGGCCGGGGTGCCGTTCGTGGTGGTCGCGCCCGAGACGACCGTGGACGCGGGCACCGCCTCCGGGGCCGGGATCGAGATCGAGGACAGAGGGGCCGAGGAGGTGACCGGGTTCAGGGGCACGCGCGTCGCACCCGAGGGCACGGCGGCGCTGAACCCGGCCTTCGACGTGACCCCGCACGACCTGATCACCGCCATCGTGACCGAACGACGGGTGATCAGGCCTGCGGGGTAGCGCTTCCGGGTCCGGCCCACGCGGTGAAGCGAATCAGCGCTCGGACGGCCCCGAGACCTCCTACAGGCGGGCGGGTCAGCGCTCGGACAGGACGATGACCGAGTCCTCCTCGCCGAGGACCAGTCTGCGCGTCTTGTCGGGGTTCAGGACGACGCCGTAGTGCGGGGCCAGGTTGCGGCCCGCGGCCAGGCGGTAGCCGATGGCGGTCTCGCCCCTGCGTCTGGCCGATTCCACGATCGTGGTGAAGCCGACCTCCACGCCGGTGCGCACGTACGCCGCGGCCGGGCGCGGGTAGATCTCCGAGCCGCGCGAGTCGAAGAGGTAGCCGAAGATGTCGGCCAGGTGCTTGTTCTCGGCGAGCTGGGCCAGCAGCAGGCCGATCACCGTGTCGCTGATCACGATGTCGTCGGCCTCGGTCACCTCGGCCAGGGCCCGGTTGCTCTCGTCGTGCATCTCGCTGACGATCGAGTAGCGCTGGCCGAGCGCCGCCTGCATGTCGCGCAGCTGCAGCAGGGTCATCAGCGTGCGCGTGTCGGCGTGCTGCGGCTTGAACCTGTCGTCCGACAGCACGATCACGTGCTGGTAGTCGGCCGGGTCCAGCGACTCCAGGGCATAACGATCGGTGGTGTCGCAGTCCTTGACGTTCACCGCGAGATTGGACAGACCGCTCAGGCCGTAGCCCGCCTTCGGGTGCCCGGCTGCGATGTCGAGGACCGAGCCGGGCGCGACGTAGCCGTCGAGGTAGCGGACGATCTGCTCGGCCCGGCCGTTCCAGTTCAGTACGAGCGTGCGTTCCGGGGCGAGCGGGGCGCGCGGGGTGCTGACCATGGCCGCCTCCTCCGGCTTGACGGCGTCGGCCGCCAGGTGGATGAGGGAGTCGTCGTGTGCGATGACGATGACCTGGTCGGTGGCCGACACGACGGTGTGCATCGGCGGGTTGAGCACGACGCCGGTGTCGCGGCGCAGGCCGATGACGGTCGCGGTGCGATAGGCGTGCAGCGCCTCGCCGTACGTCTGGCCGGTCAGGGCCGGGTCGGTGCGCAGGTAGATCTCGCCGTCGTCGAAGTTCAGCAGGTCCATGCAGACGACGGACATGCCCGACTGGCGGGAGGACTGCACGATCAGGCGTGAGGCCGTGTCGTCGGAGTCGACCAGGTGGACGTCGCCGCCGCCGGCGAGCCTGGCGGCCGGCATGTTGCGGGTGGCGGCCATCGCGGCCACGACCGGCGGGTGGTCGCCGTCGCGCTTGGCCAGGGCCAGCAGGATCTTGATGACGTGCGCGTCCGGGTCCTCGCCGTCGGGCGACAGGACGACGACCGAGCGGGCGTCGTCGAGGTTCATCAGGTTGAGGTCGCCCGGCTCGGTGGGCCTTCCGGTGCGGCAGACCAGCCGGGTCCTGCCGGTGTCGCCGAGCTTCTCCCTGATCTCCTCCTCCATGGCGAGCTTGTCGCGGTCGGCGAGGATGGCGATCACGGAGCCGCGCTGGCTGGCGTGCGCCTGGACGAGTTCGGCGACGATGGTGAAGATCTGGTCCGACCAGCCGAGCACCACCGTGTGCCCGCTCTCGACGATGCGCGAACGCCCCCTGCGCAGCTGGTCGAGCTTGGTCTTCAGCCCGTTGGACAGCAGGCCGACCAGGATGCTGACGATGAAGATGCCCCCGAGCGACGCGGCGAACATCAAGGTCAGGTACGGCGCCGTGCCCGAGTCGCTGGCGATCTTGCCCGGACTCAGCGCCCGGACCAGCGCAGCCCAGAACGCCGTGAGGAACCCGTGCTCGGCCGCCGCCTCCCCCGGCACCAGCCACACCGCCAGCAGGCTGATCATCACGATCAGGCCGAGCGAGATGAGCGTGAGCCATCCGATGAGCGCGGCCGTCCCCCGCGCCATCGTGTTGTCGAACCAGTACCTGCTCCGCTCCCGGAACGTCACTTTCGACACCCCGTCACACCTCCCCGATGACTGCACAAATGCTGATCAACGGGACAAGGTACATGTGGTTGCCAATGGGTGCACAACGCATGGAAAGACTGGCAAATTTGAGGGGTATGCGGGTCCACGGGGAGGGCGTGGGGCCGCGAACTCGCGCACCGCTGTCCACCCTTCCGCCCCCCCGGTGCGTCATAAGCTGTCCCACCGGGGTACAGGAGTGGATTTATCGTGCTATCGGAGGCCGCAACATGTCACGGGGGTCATTAAACGACTTGGCGTACCAAACGATCAAGCGGCGGATCATCGACGGCGCGCTGCGCCCCGGGGAACGGCTGGTCGAGCGGGATCTCGCCGCGGAGCTCGAGGTGTCGCGCATCCCCTTGCGCGAGGCCCTGCGCCTGCTGGACGCCGAAGGACTGGTCGTCCGGGTCCCGGGCAGGGGCGCGGTGGTCAGCACGTTCGACGCCTCCGACGTGGCCGACCTGTTCGACGTGCGCGAGAGCCTGGAGGCGCTGGCCGCCCGGCAGGCCGCCGAGCGAGGTGACGCCGAGGGGCTGGTGGCGTTGCGCGCGTGCTTGGATCGTTCCCGCGCGGCCGTGGCGTGCGACGACCGCCAGGAGGCGGCCAGGCAGAATGTGGCCTTCCATCAGATCCTCATGCGCCTGTCGGGAAACGCGCTGCTGGCCGATCTGATGCGCCCGCTGGACGCCCGGATGGACCGGCTCCTGCGCCTGCTGACCGGCCACGACCCCGTACGGCAGTGCGAGGAGCACGAGGAGCTCTATGCCGCGCTGGCCGCGCACGACGCCGACCGGGCGGTGGCCGCAGCCCTCCGGCATGTGGCCACCGGCAGGCAGTCCGCGCTGACTGCGGCGGCCGTTCTGCCCACCGTCGACCCGGTCCAGGCCACCCACACGCGCCGCCGCCGCGCGGAGGCTTGACCTCGTCGATACCGTTGGCGCCATGGTGGCCCCTCTCACGCCCGACGATCCCGACTCCCTGGGCGAGTTCCGGCTGTCGGCCCGGCTGGGCGAGGGCGGCCAGGGCGTGGTGTACCTCGCCCACGACCGGACCGGACGCCAGGTGGCGGTGAAGCTGCTGGCCAGGAGCGACGCCGAGACGCTGGCCCGGCTGCGGCGTGAGCTGGCGGCCATCGAGAGCGTGATGTCGTTCTGCACGGCCACCGTGATCAGCGCCTCGACCGACGGCCCCAGGCCGTACGTGGTCAGCGAGTACATCGAGGGGCCCTCGCTGCAGGAGCGCGTCACCCGGCTGGGCGGCAGGCCGCTGGCCGGGGGCGAGCTGGAACGCCTGATCGTGGGCACCGCGACCGCGCTGGCCGCCATTCACGCCGCGGGGGTCGTGCACCGCGACTTCAAGCCCGCCAACGTCCTGCTGGGCCCGGACGGGCCGCGCGTGGTCGACTTCGGGATCGCCAGGGCCGAGGGGACGGCCACGATGACGTCGGGGCTGATCGGCACGCCCGCCTATCTGGCGCCCGAGCAGATCCACGGCGCTGCCGCCTCCTACGCCTCCGACGTGTTCGCCTGGGCGGCCACGATCGTGTTCGCCGCCTCGGGCCGTACCCCGTTCGGCGCCTCGACGGTGCCCGCCGTCCTGCACCGCATCCTGTACGACGAGCTGGAGCTGTCGGCGCTCCCGCCGAGGCTGCGCCCGCTGCTGGCCTCCTGTCTGGCCAAGGACCCGGCGCGACGCCCCACGGCGGCGGACCTGCTCATCCGGCTGGTCACCCCGGGCCATCAGCCGTCCTCTCCCGAGCCGACCCGGCCGAGCGCCGGACGCAAGCCGGCGGGCGGGCGCGTGGCCGTCGTCGCGGTCGTGGGCGTGCTCGCGCTGGTGGTGGCGGGAGGCGCCCTGTGGTGGTCGGGCCTGCCCGGCGGCACCGGCGCGACGCCGAGCGGCACACCCACGAGCACACCGACGAGCACACCGATGGACACACCGACAGGCACGCCGGTCGCCCAGGAGTCCTCGGCGCCGCAGCCGAAGATCCCCCAGGCGTTCGCGGGCGACTGGTCGGGCACCACCGAGTCCACCAACCCGCTGGCCTCCCCTGGTGCCGAGCACGGCGTCGTCCTCAAGGCGGGCGACACGACGGCGGCCTGGAGCGAGAAGGGCGCCTCCACGACCTGCGCGGGCACCCTCACCCTGACCAAGGCCGATGCGCAGACCCTGACGTTCGCCCTGGCGGTGGACTCGGGCGGCTGCGTCCCCGGCACGGTCGAACTGCGCCTGGACGGCGGCCGTCTCGCCTACACCTGGAACGACGTGCCGGGCTTCGGCCTGGTCACCGAGACCGGGAAGCTCGCCAGGCGCTAGATCACGCGCCCGTCCCTGGCCACGACGCGGCCCGCCTTGACCACGAGCGAGCGCACCGGCCGCACGCAGACCGCCTCGGCGGGGGTGCGCGCGTCGAGTGCGACGAAGTCGGCGTGGTCGCCCACCGCGAAGCCGGTCGCACGCCCGATCATGCGCGCACCGCCGTACGTGGCCGCCTCCAGGGCGTATTCGATCTCCTCGTCCCTGACGAAGCCGCCGCGCTGGGCGAGCATGAGGGCCCTGGCCAGCATGTCGCCGTCGCCGTACGGGCTCCACAGGTCGCGTACGCCGTCGTTGCCGAGCCCCACCGGCACCCCGGCCTCGCGCAGCCTGGCCAGCGGGAGCGGCGCGACGCCCGACGGCGCGACGGTGGCCAGCCCGACGCCCGCCTCGGCGAGCCCGGCGATGAGCCTGTCCTGTACGGCGGGCTCGACCTCGCCGAGCGCGAAGCCGTGGCTGATCGTGACGCGGCCCGCCATGCCCAGTGCGCGGGCCCGCTCGATGATGAGCTCGTACTGCCAGGCCCCGAGCGGCCCGCCGTCGTGCAGGTGCACGTCCACCCCGGCGCCGTGCCGTTCGGCCAGGTCGAACACGAAGTCCAGATGCCGCACGGGATCGCCGTCGAGCCCGGCCGGGTCGATGCCGCCGACGATCTCGACGCCGGACTCGACCGCCTTGGCCATGAGCTCGGCCGTACCGGCGCTGGTCAGCAGGCCGGTCTGCGGGAAGGCGACGAGTTCGACGCTGATGCGCCCCTCCAGCCTGGCCACGGCCGAGCGCACGGCCTCGACGCCGTCCAGGCCGACGTCGGGGTCGATGTCGACGTGCGAGCGGGCGTGCGTGGTGCCGCTGACCACCATCTGCTGCAGCAGGGAGGCGATGAAGTCGGCGCTGGGGATTCCGATCTCGGCCCGGCGTGCGACGCCGTTGGAGATCTTGCCGCGCAGGCCGGGCGGCGCGTCGTGCGGGACCCAGGGGCCGCCCCACATGGTCTTGTCGACGTGCGCGTGCGCGTCGATGAACCCGGGCAGCAGCAGCCTGCCGCCGACGCCCTCGACGGCGACGCCCTCGGCCCGGATGCTCTGACCGACCTCGGCGACCAGGCCGTCCCTGATCAGGACGTCGGACATGGCGGAGGAGCCCCACAGGCGGGCGTCACGGAGCAAGAGATCGGTCATGTCGGACATATTAGCGGTATACCACTAATAATTCGGTCGACCTGGCCCCCGGCGATCGGGATCATTGGCGACATGTCAGTGCTGAAGGAGGTACGTTTCACGACCCCCGCCGAACTCCCCATGAACGTCTGGCTCGACGACGGCGACTCGCCGGTCGACGTGATCGACGCGCTCGCCCTGTCGCCGTTCGCGACCGGGGTACAGCCGTGGTCGCGCACGGTCTCGCTGGAGCGCGTCAAGGCCGACGCCGCGCTCGCACCCGCCGAAGGACGCGTCGTACGGGCGGCGAGCGAGGAGGACGGCCGCGAGTCGCGGCTGGTGTGCGGCGACGGCTGGACGCTGCGTTCGATCAGATGGCGCAACCGCAGCGCCACCGTCAGTGTGAGCGCGGTCAGCGAGGAGCTGGCCCGCCTCGTCGTCGCCGAGGCCACGGACGGCGCCTGCGACCCGGCCCCCGAGCAGGACCATGTCGACATGGGCTTCTGGTGGCACTCGGGTCACGGCGGCCGCAGGACCGACAAGCCGATCACCTCGCCCCCGTGGGAGGAGATCGCCCCCAACTACGCGCAGAGCGTGCGCGGCGACCTCGGCCGGCTGATGGCGACCACGCCCGAGGACGTCACCGGCCGCCTCCTGCTGCTGCACGGCCCGCCTGGCACCGGCAAGACGTCGGTGCTGCGCACGCTGGCCGGGCAGTGGCGCGAGTGGTGCCAGGTGGACTGCGTGCTCGATCCCGACCTGCTGTTCAACAGCCCCGGCTACCTGATGGAGGTGGCCGTCGGCGACAGCGGCGGCGAGGAGGACAGGCCGCGCTGGCGCATGCTCGTGCTGGAGGACTGCGACGAGCTGATCGGGGCGGGCGCGAAGGCGGCCAGCGGCCAGGGCCTGTCGCGCCTGCTCAACCTGACCGACGGGCTGCTCGGCCAGGGCCGTGACGTGCTGGTGGCGATCACCACGAACGAGAACATCGCCGGCCTGCACCCGGCCGTGGTGCGGCCGGGCCGCTGCCTGGCCCAGATCGAGGTCGGCCGCCTGCCGCACGGCGAGGCGAGCTCCTGGCTCGGCACGTCGGCGGGCATCGGGCCTTCGGGCGCGACGCTGGCCGAGCTCTACGCGCTGCGCTCGGGCGCCGCTCCCGCGCCCGGCACCCCGTCGGATGAGTCGACGGGGCTCTACCTCTGAGCCGAGGCCGCCCTGACCAGGGCGGCCTCGACCCTGATGCCGAGCGCCACCGGCAGCAGGCGCACGGCCGCGCCGAGCTCGGCGAGCCCGTCAGGCCCGAAGGCCGTCGCGTGCTTCATCGCCAGATTGGCCGCCCTGCCCTGCACCTCGTAGGTGTCGCAGCCGAACACGGCCGCCAGCGGGCCCGCCAGGTCGTCGAGCGGTCCCAGGGCGCTCGCCGCGCGGCCGAGCCAGGCCAGGCCCTCCTTGATCAGCTTGCGCTCCGGTCTGAACAGCAGGCCGGTCAGCGCGTCGAGCACCTGCTCGCGTGCCAGCTCGCCCGCGACCGTGCGCACCTGGGTCAGGGCGAGCTCGGCCACCGTGCCGGGTCCCAGGTGGATCAGCCGCAGGTAGTCGCCGAGCCTGGCGCCCACCTCGGCGGGCTCCGGCGCCAGCGCGTCGTGCAGCCTGACGAAGAAGCGCAGCTCGGTGGCGTCCCCTCCACGCAGGAAGCGCCGCACGCAGCCGTCGAGCAGTGCGGCGCGCGAAACCCTGCCCTCACCCGCGAGCGCGACCAGCACGTTGACCCACCCGACGGGCCTGCCCGGCATCGGGCGTTCGTCGCGCAACTGCCTGCCGACGCCCTCCGCCTCGAACAGCCTGGGCAGCAGCACGTCCAGCAGCGGGTCCGCGCGCATCCTGCCGAGCAGCGCCGTACGGGAGCACCAGGCCACGACGAGCGGGTCGTGCTCGGGCGGCGTCGCGCCGCTCTCGGCGAGCATGCGCAGGGCGAGCGCGGCCATCGGATCCGGCCTGCCCCGCCGCGTGCGCAGCCTGCCGGCCAGCCGCCGGGCGAAGTCGCGCCGCCAGGCCGGAGGGCGTACGGCGAGCACCTCGGCCAGCATGTCGCTGTGGTCGTGCCACACCCGGCCGCCGCGCGTGAACTCCTTGCGGGTCAGCCAGGCGGCCACCCCGGCCGCGCCGCCGATCGCCGCGGCCCCGGCGGCCAGCATGTGCCCGACCCACCACGGCTCGCCGTGGTCCTCCCAGTCCTCGAACTCGCCCGCGTCCAGACGGCGCAGGGTGGCGGTCAGCGCGGCGGGGTCGTCGGACGCGCGGTGCGGAAGGGCCAGGGCAGGCGTCGTGCTCGTCATGGCCCGGAGCGTAAGGATCGCCACCGACAGAACCGATACGCGGCTCCATCACCACGTGTGATACGTAAACCTTCCGATGTGCCGCATCAGGCGGGAAACCACAATCAGCGAGGTGATCAGCCTGTTGTCCGCCGATCTGGGCAGAGTCGTCCTGCACCGGCTCGCCCCCGCGCAGCCGTACGCGAGCGGGACGAGCGGCTACCACGACCCGTTCGGCAACGGGCACGGCCGCTGGGCCGATCGCCGCTGGAGCTCACCGGAACGCGAGATCGGCTTCCCGGCGACCGAACTGGTGCCCTCGTGGATCGCCGAGACGCCGCCGGGCACCTGGATCGAGGTCGAACTACGCGCCCGTACGGCCGCCGGCGCCCTGACCAAGTGGTACGTGATGGGCCGCTGGGCCGAGGGCGAGACGGCCATCCACCGCACCTCGCTGCCCGGCCAGGGCGACGCCGACGGGGACGTCGCGGTCGACACCTTCGTCGCGGTCAGGCCGGTCGTGGCCTACCAGGTCAGGCTCACCCTGCACGGCGAGGGCGCACGGGTCTCCTCGCTGGCGGTGATGGCCTCGGCCGTGCCCAGGCGGGCGAGCGTGCCGCCGAGCCGGACCACGCTGACGGCGGCGACGGAGCTCGCGGTGCCGTGCCGGTCACAGAAGGTGCACGCGGGGCACTACCCGCAGTGGGACGGCGGCGGCGACAACTGGTGCAGCCCGGCCGCGGTGACGATGGTGCTCGGCTACTGGCGGCGCGGGCCTTCGGCGGGCGAGCTGGCCTGGGTACGGCCGGGCGACCCCTGTCCCTCGGTCGACCACGCGGCACGCGACATGTACGACCACAGCTACCAGGGCACGGGCAACTGGCCGTTCTCCGTGGCCTACGCGGGGCGCTACGGGCTGGCCGGATTCGTGACGCGGTTGCGCTCGCTGGCCGAGCTGGAGCGTTTCGTCGCCTCGGGCATCCCGGTGATCACCTCGCAGTCGTTCGACGAGGGCGAGCTGCCCGGCTCGGGGTACTCCACCAGTGGGCACATCATGGTCGTGGCCGGGTTCACCGCCGATGGCGACGTCGTCGCCTGCGACCCGGCCGCGCCCGACGACGCCTCGGTGCGCCGGGTCTATCCGAGGGCCGCGTTCGAGAACGTGTGGCTGCGCAGCTCCAGCAGCGGCGGAATCGTGCACATCCTGCACCCTCCCGAGGTCCCGCTCCCCCCATCCGACGGCAATTGGTGATAAATGAGCATCAGTCCTCTTGATGTGGCCCGCGTGGACGACCGTCCGCTGTGGGTGGAGCTGGTCCCCGGCCCGGAAGGCGCCGAGGTCTGGTGGGACGAGCCCCGCCCGGCCGAAGGCGGACGCCGCTGCGTGGTCCGCCGCCGCCCCGACGGCACCACGACCGACGTCCTGCCACCGGGCAGCAACGCGCGCAACCGCGTGGTCGAGTACGGCGGGCGCTCCTGGCGCCCCCTGCCGGACGCGGGCCTCGTCTTCACCGAGTGGTCGGACCAGCGCGTCCACCGCCTGCGTGACGGCGCGATCGAAGCGCTGACCCCGCCGGGCCCCTACCGCTACGCCGACCTCTACCTGCCGCCCGGCCGCGACGAGGTGTGGGCGGTGCGCGAGACCCACCACGACGCCGCGCCCGCGCGCGACCTGGTCGCCATCCCCCTGGACGGCTCGGGAACGGTCCGCGTCCTGGTCAGGGCGCAGCACTTCCTGATGAACCCCCGCCTGTCCCCCGAAGGCGCCCAGCTGTCGTGGATCGGCTGGGACCATCCCAACATGCCCTGGGACGGCACCGAACTGTGTGTGGCCCCCCTGCTGCCCGACGGCACGGCCGGTCACTACCGCGTGGTGTGCGGCGGCCCCAGGGAGTCGGTCACCCAGGCCGAATGGCGCGACGAGCGAGCCCTGTACGCCGTCACCGATCCGAGCGGCTGGTGGAACCTGCACCTGGTCCCCCTCGACGGCTCCCCCGGCCGCAACCTGACGCCGATCGAGGCCGAGTTCGCCGACGCCGCCTGGAAGCCCGGCCTGACCTGGTTCGCCCCGGCCGGCGACCGCCTCGTCGTCATGTACGGCTCGCCGCAACGCAGGTCGCTCGGCCTGCTGGACCCGGCGAGCGGCGAGCTCAGCGCCTACCAGGTGGACGCCGGGTACTGGGCGCCCACGCTCTCGGTGCTCGGCGACCAGGTCGCGGGCGTCGCGGCCTCGCCGTGGTCGCCGTACGAGGTGGTGGTGCTCGGGGTGGACGGCAGGGCGCCCCGGGTGGTCTCGCCGCCCAAGGCGCTGCCGCCGAGGGAGCTGCTGCCCACGCCGTTCGCCCTCACCGTCGAGGGCGTGCACGCGCACGTCTACCCGCCGATCGGCGAGGGCGAGCCCGCGCCGTACGTGGTGTTCGCGCACGGCGGTCCGACCGGTGTCAGCCCGATGGTGCTCGACCTTGAGGTGGCCTTCTTCACCAGCAGGGGCATCGGCGTCGCCGAGGTCAACTACGGCGGCTCGACCGGCTACGGCCGGGCCTACCGTGAGCGGCTGCGCCACCAGTGGGGCGTCGTCGACGTGGACGACTGCGCGAAGGTCGCGCTCGGCCTGGTCGAGCGCGGCATGGCCGAGGCCGGGCGGCTGGCGATCAGGGGCGGCAGCGCGGGCGGCTGGACGACGGTGGCCGCCCTGGTGTTCAGCGACGTCTTCGCCGGAGGCGTGGCGCACTACGCCATCACCGACCCGGCGGCCTGGGCGGCCGAGACGCACGACTTCGAGTCGCGCTACCTGGACGGCCTCATCGGCCCGCTGCCGCGGACCCGGGCCAGGTACGAGGAGCGCTCGCCGCTGCTGCACGCCGCCCGCGCGTCGGGCCCCGTGCTCATGCTGCACGGCCTGGAGGACGCTATCGTCGATCCGGCGCAGGCCGAAAGGTTCGTGGCCGAGCTGGAACGGCTCGGCAGGCCGCACCGGCTGCTCACCTTCCCCGGCGAGCAGCACGGCTGGCGCAGGGAAGAGACGATCGTGGCGGTGCTGGAGGCCGAACTGGCCTTCTACCGGTCGCTGTTTGCGAAGGAAGAGCGTTGAGGAACGTCGCGGAGATCTGCTCGGACCTGATCAGGTTCGACACCACCAACCCCGGCAAGGGCGAGCGGCCCGCGGCCGAGTACGTCGCGACCATGCTGGCCGACCTGGGCGTCGAGCCGACCGTGTTCGAGTCGGCGCCCGGCCGTACCACGGTGGTGGCCCGTATCGAGGGCGAGCGGCGTGACGGCCTGCTCGTGCACGGCCATCTCGACGTCGTGCCCGCCGATCCGGGCGAGTGGCGGCTGCACCCGTTCTCCGGTGAGATCGCCGACGGGTGTGTGCACGGCAGGGGCGCGGTCGACATGAAGGGCACGGTGGCGATGACGCTGGCCGCCGTGCGCGACCTGGTCACCAGCGGCAGGCGGCCCGCACGCGACCTGGTGCTCGCCTTCCTGGCCGACGAGGAGGCGACCGGCGAGTACGGCTCCTACCACGCTGTCACCGCGCACCGGGAGCTGTTCGACGGCTGCACCGAGGCGATCAGCGAGTCGGGCGGCTTCAGCGTCACCCACGGCGAGCAGCGTGTCTACCCGGTCGCGGTCGGCGAGCGCGGCACCGCGTGGATGCGGCTCACCGCCAAGGGCGTGGCCGGGCACGGCTCCAAGCCCGCCGCCGACAACGCGGTGGCCACCATGGCCCATGCCCTGTCGCGGCTGGCCGCGCACCGCTGGCCGGTCAGGCTGACCCCGGCCGTGGCCGCGCTGATCTCCGAGCTGTCCGACATCATCGGCGAGCCGATCGACACCGATGACCTGGAGTCGGAGGCCGTGCGCCTGGGTGCGATCGGCGCCCTGTTCAAGGGGCAGATCCGCAACTCCGCCAATCCGACCATGCTCAACGCCGGGTACAAGGTCAATGTCATCCCGTCGACCGCCGAGGCGCACGTGGACGGCAGGTTCCTGCCCGGCACCAGGCAGGAGTACCTCGCCACGCTCGACGACCTGCTCGGGCCGAAGATCTCGCGCGAGTTCATCGCCCTTGAGGAGGCGGCGGACGCGCCGTATCCGTCGCCGTTCTTCGACACGCTGGCCTCGGCGCTGGTCGCGGAGGACCCGGCGGCGCGGCCGGTGCCGTACGTGATGGCGGGCGGCACCGACGCCAAGTCGTTCGCGACGATCGGCATCAAGGGCTACGGCTTCGCGCCGTTGCTGCTGCCGCCCTCGCTCGACTACTACGGGATGTTCCACGGCGTGGACGAGCGGGTGCCGGTCGAGGGGCTGGAGTTCGGCGTGCGCGTGCTCAACCGGCTGCTGGCGGGTTAGGCGCTCTTGGCGACGTGCCGGGGCTGGAGCTCGCCGTCCAGGTAGACGTCGACCTTCTCGTCGTAGAAGGCGACCAACCCGGCGATCTTCTGGCTCTCGGCCAGCGGCGTGCGGTAGGACCAGGCCAGGTCCTGCTGGCCCGCGACCGCCCAATACTCCGCCTGGCCCTTGTACGGGCAGTGCGTGACGGTGTCGGTCGGGGTCAGCAGGTCCTGACGCAGATCGGTCTTGGGCAGGTAGTAGCGCGGGCGCAGGCCCGTCTCGAACAGGATGCGGGCCTGGCGCGAGTCGGCGACGGTGACGCCGTCGACCTCCACGCGCACGTGCCTGGAGCTGGCCAGCACGTCGATGCGCGTGTAGGGGTCGCGCGGGTGCACGTAGACCTCCTCGTCCTCCTCGAACCAGGCGTCCATCGCCGACCACTCCAGGCGCACGTAACCGCGCAGCGCCTCGAACGGCGAGTCGGGATAGGTCAGCGCGGCGCCCTCGGCCTCGACGGCGCCCGAGACGACCGTGTGCACGCGGCCTTCGCCCCGGCTGGGCGAGCGCCTGAACTCCCCCGTCTCGCGCAGCGCGCCCGGCCTGAGGTCGGCGAGCGGCACGTAGTAGGCGGGGTAGTGCGGGATCTCCCACACCATGAGGGCGGCCGTGGTGTCGGCCACCACCTGGCCGCCGAGATAGGCGCGCACACGCTTGGCCGTCGGCTCGATCCTGACCCGGCCCCGGCTGGTCGTCGTCTCCATGATCGCGCCAACCATCCGGGGCCGCCCGGTATTCCTGGCGCGCGCTACGCCTGCTCCAGCAGGGCGCTGAGGTCGGCGACGGTGGTGAAGCCGTTGGTCATCCGGTTCTTCGTCACGGCGAAGGCGACGCCGGTGGCGGTGTCGGCGAAGGCCGCGCTGCCGCCCGCTCCGGGCACGCCGAACACCGCCGTGCCCGGCTGCGCGTCCAGCGCCGGATTGCCGATCGCGAAGCCGAGACCCCAGGTGGCCTCGTTGCCGAACACCTGGTCGGGCCCGCTGAAGGAGGGCGCCGACAGGGCGGCGAGCGTGGCGGGCGAGACCAGCCTGACGCCGTCGACCTCGCCGAGCAGGGCGGCGTACATCCTGGCGATGGCACGCGCCGTGGTCTTGCCGCCCGCCGGGATGTCGGCGGCGAGCACGTCCGGCCTGTTGCCGAAGTCCGCCGAGGGGAAGAGGTGCTTGGGCACCGCCTTGAACATCGGCAGGTCGTCGGGCATCCCGGCCAGGAAGGCGGCGGGCGGCGCGGCGTCCTCCAGCACGGCCAGGCGCGGCTGCTCGGCCGCGGGCATGCCGAAGTAGATCTCGTCGCCGATGCCCAGCGGCTCGCCGATCTCCTCCAGCAGGACCTGGGAGATCGGCTTGCCCGTGCTGCGGCGCACGACCTCGCCCAGGATGTAGCCGAAGGTGTAGGCGTGGTAGCCGGTGCGCTCGCCCGCGGGCCACCAGGGGCGTTCGTCGGCGACGAGGGCGCAGACGGCGTCCCAGTCGCAGACCTGCTCGATCGTGGTGTCGCCCGGCAGGCCGGGCACGCCCGCGGTGTGGTCGAGCACGTGGCGCACGGTGATGTCGCCCTTGCCGTGCGCGGCGAACTCGGGCCACAGCTCGGCCACCGGCGTGTCGTAGCCGAACAGGCCGCGCTCGGCCAGGATGTGCACGAGCGCGGAGGTGGCGCCCTTGCCGATGGAGTAGTTGTAGAACGGCGTGCTCGGGCTCACCTCGCGCCCGGTCGCGGGGTCGGCGACGCCGGCGACCGCGTCGACGATCTGCTCGCCCTCCCGGTAGACCGCCACCTGGAGGCCGCGCTCGGCGCCCGTCTCCACGAGTTTGTCGATCGTCTGCTGCACGCGCTGCTGAAGGTCGGCCATGGTCATTTCCTATCATCGATCGCCCACTGGTGATGCCTCACCCTGTGGTCGGAGCCGGGCCCGCGTTCTCGACACGCGTGGCCGGGTCCGGGGGAAGGAGCGGCGCCGCCCGAAGACGGCGCCGTCCCCCTGAGGCCGCACCGTGCGCAGGTCGCCGCGGCCTCATCTCCCATCCTGCGGGAGGTCGCTCCGCAGGATTGGAGCGTTCCAAGTGATCGTCGATCGATCGGCCGCCTCATGGTCGCCGATCGGGGCGCACGGGCGGACTGACTGCCAAGGTGACACCTTCAAGCCCGTGGAGCTCCAGCTCAGCGGGCCTCTCACCCAGCTCAGAAGCCGAACGCCGCCAGCGTAGGCCATGCCGTACCCGCCCCCACCAACGCCCCCGCGATCGCCTGCGCGGCCGTGTGATGCGTGACGCGCACCCGGGCCCATCCGATGAGCGCCACCACCGCCGCCCCGGCCACCAGCGTGGGCAGGGCGGGCAGCACGTGCGACAGGACGACGACGGTCCCGGCGGCGACGGCGGTGTGGAAGGAGATCTTCCATCTGAGCGTGATCGGCACGGTGACGGCCAGTCCCGCCAGCATCGAGGCGACGGCGGCCACCAGCAGCGCGGGCGCGCCGAGCGCGAGGAGCAGCAGCAGCGCGGCCACCACCGCGCCGACCGCGACCAGCAGCGGCCCGGTACGGCGGCTGCGGTCGACGAGGTGACGCGAGTCCAGCCGTCCCGAGCGCACGCCCAGCGCGATGACGAGGGCGGGCACACCGCCGCACAGCGCCGACGCCACCAGGCCCCAGGCGGCACCCGGCCAGCCGTCGGCGACGAGACCGACCAGGACGGGCATCGCGATGACGACGACCTGCGGTGCGAACAGCTCGGTCAACCAGCGGGCCAGCACGTCGGCGACGCCGTCCGTGCCCGCAGGGCCGTCGGCCGTCGTGGTGGTGTCCCTGGTCGTCACCGTGCCCGCCTTCCTGTGCCGTCTGCCGATGCCACCGAGAATCGATGCCGCGGAGAATACGGGAGTTCACCACATTTCCTCCCTTCGGAGGAGATCGCCACGCCAGGTACATCCATCGTTTACACCGCAATGGGGAGGCTTTTCCGGAAGATCGTTGCGATGGTCGTCCTGTTGGCTTTCCGAGCTGAGGAGACGACGTTGTCACGACCGAAGACAGCCATCGCCGGGGCACTGCTGGTCGCCGGGGCGCTCATCGCGCCCGTCGCGGCCACCCAGGCGGGCGCCCAGGCCGCGACCGGCCCCGGGGGCGGGCTCGACAGGCAGGAATTACGGCGTACGGCCCAGGCGGTGCACGACGCCGGGATGTACGGCTTCTACTCCACCGTCAGGAACGGCGGGCGCGAGTGGCGCGGCGCGGCGGGCATCGCCGACGTCACCACCCGGCGCCCGGTCAAGCCCGGCCTGCACCACCGCATCGGCAGCCTGACCAAGACCTTCGTCGCGGTCGCCGTGCTGCGCCAGGTGGAGCGGGGGCGGCTGAGCCTGGACGCCCCCGTGGCGCGCTACCTGCCCGCCCTGGTCACCGACCAGCGCATCACCGTGCGCATGCTGCTCAACCACACCAGTCACATCCGCGACTACGACCGGCTCATCTTCACCTCGCCGCAGGACATCGAGAACGCGCAGTACCGCACGTTCACCTCCGAGGGGCTGGCCGCCATCGGCCTGGCCGGGCCGCCCACCGGAACGCCGGGCAGCACGCCCGGTTCCTACTCCAACACCAACTACGTGCTGACCGGCCTGCTGCTGGAGAAGATCACGGGCGTGAAGGTCGAACGGCTGATCGCCACCGACGTGATCGACCGGGCCGGGCTGCGCGACACGTTCTTCCCGACCACCCCGAAGCTGCCCCGCCCGCACGCCAACGCGTACGAGGCGCTGGGCGGCTACTGGGACCCGCCGCGCGACTTCACCGAGTTCGACATGTCGTGGGGCGACGTGGCGGGATCGGTGGTCTCGACGATGGAGGACGTCAACAGGTTCTACCGGGAGCTGCTGGCCGGAAAGCTGGTCAGGTCGGGCTCGCTGGCGCAGATGCAGACGACCGTGCCGGTCTCGCCCGACATCGAGCTGGCGCCCGACGTCGCGATGGACTACGGGCTCGGCATCTACTCCGTCGACATCACCGGTTGCGGCCGCTTCTGGGGCCATGACGGCGGGGTCATCGGCATGGGCACACAGCACCTGTCAAGCCCGGACGGCAAGCGCCAGGTCAGCTACGGCTACAACCTGTCGAACTGGGCGGTGAGCGGTCCCGACGACCTCATCGCCATCGGCATGGCCAAGCACACGCTCAACGCCCTGTGCGACCTGACCTTCCCCGACGCCTCGGCCAAGGGCGTCGGCGCCCTGCCGTACACGCCGCAGCGGATCGACGGGGTGACGGTCAAGCGCCCGTAGGGCCCGGCCGGTCGCCGAGCGACTCCAGCAGGGTACGCAGGGTCCCGGCGAGCCGATCGCGCTCGCCGGGACCCAGTGCGGCCAGCAGCCGGGCCTCGTTGGCGACGTGCAGCTCGACCAGCTCGTCGACCAGGGCCAGGCCGCGCTCGGTGAGCACGATCGAGACCGAACGCCGGTCGCGCCCGGCCCTGGTGCGCTCGACCAGGCCCTTGGCCTCCAGCCTGTCGACGCGGTTGGTGATCGCGCCGGAGGTGACCATGGCCGCCTTGAGCAGTTCCCCGGCCGTGAGCGTGTAGGGCGCGCCCGATCTGCGCAGGGTGGCGAGCACGTCGAACTCCCAGCTCTCCAGGCCGTGCGCGGCGAAGAAGTCCTTGATCTCCCAGCTCAGCAGCCTGGACAGCCGGGAGATGCGGCCCACGACGCCCATCGGCCACACGTCGAGGCCGGGCCGCTCCCGCTGCCACTGGGCCAGCACCTCGTCGACCGCGTCGCCCATGTTTTCCTCTCAACAGGAATAATCTTAATGTTCAGATACTTGGTGACGAATGAGTGAGTGTCAGCCATCTGAACGTTGAGATTATCCATGGAGGCAGGTCATGCGCATCACCGTGTTCGGCGCGGCGGGCAACGTCGGCAGGCGGGTCGTCGCCGAGGCCCTGGCCAGGGGGCACGAGGTCACCGCCGTCGTGCGCGACCCCGCCAAGCCGTACCAGGCGCCGCACGGGGCCCGGGTGCGGCAGGGGGACGCGTCGGAGTCCGGCGACGTGCGCAGGCTGGCGGCCGGGCAGGACCTGGTGATCAGTGCGACCAGACCGGCGCCGGGCAGTGAGCACGAACTCGCCGAGGCCACCGAAGGGCTGCTGGCCGGGCTCGCGGGCACCGGTGTGCGGGTGCTGGCCGTCGGCGGGGCGGGCAGCCTCGTCGTGCCGGGCACCGGCGGCGCCACCGTCGTCGACGATCCCGCCTTCCCGCCTGGCTGGCGGCCGATCGCCCTGGCCTGCGACGAGCAGCTGGCACGCTACCGTGCCGAGCGCGAGGTCGACTGGAGCTATCTGAGTCCGGCCGCCCTGCTGGAGCCCGGCACGCGGACCGGCGCCTACCGGCTCGGCGCCGACGAGTTGCTCGTCGACGCCGAGGGCCGATCGGCGATCTCCATGGAGGACCTGGCCGTCGCCCTGCTGGACGAGGCCGAGCGGCCACGGCACAGCAGGGCCAGGTTCACCGCCGCGTACTGAGGCGTCAGGCCTGCGGCTCGTAGCCGAGGTTCGGGCGCAGCCAGCGCTCGACCTCGCTCTGCTCCATGGCCCTGCGCGCGGCGTAGTCCTCGACCTGGTCCTTGCCCAGCCTGCCCACGGTGAAGTAACGCGACTGCGGGTGCGAGAACAGCAGGCCGCTCACACTCGCGGCGGGCGTCATCGCATAGGACTCGGTCAGGTGCATGCCCTGCTCGTCGGCCCGCAGCAGCTCGAACAGGTCGCTCTTCGGGCTGTGGTCGGGGCAGGCCGGATAGCCGAGCGCGGGCCTGATGCCGCGGAAGCGCTCGGCGTGCAGGTCCTCCAGCAGCGGCTCGACATCGGGTTCGTACCAGTCGCGCCTGGCCTGCAGGTGGATGTGCTCGGCGAACGCCTCGGCCAGCCGGTCGGCCAGCGCCTTGACCATGATGGCCCGGTAGTCGTCGTGCTTGGCCTCGTACGTCGCGGCCAGCTCCTCGGCGCCGTGCACCGACACCGCGAAGCCGCCGATGTGGTCGCCCTCGGGTGCGATGTAGTCGGCCAGGCAGCGGTTCGGCCTGCCTTCGGGCTTGGCCGTCTGCTGGCGCAGCATCGGCATGAGCAGCTCGCCGTCGCCGGTGTCGATGCGGATGTCGTCCTGGTCGCGGCGGGCCCGCCAGTAGCCGTAGACGCCCCTGGCCTGGAACAGGCCGTCCGCGATGATCTGGTCGAGCAGCGCGTTGGCCTCGTCGAACAGCTCGCGGGCCACCTCCTGCTCCAGGATCGCGGGGTACTTGCCCTTCAGCTCCCAGGCCAGGAAGAAGAACTGCCAGTCGATCATGGCCCTGAGCGTCGACAGATCGGGCGTCACGGTCTTGATCCCGGTGAAGGCCGGAACCGGCAGGTCGGTGAAGTCGACCGTCTCGGCATTGGCCCTGGCCTGCTCAAGGGTGAGCATCGGCTTGCGCTGCCTGTTGGCGTGCTGCTCGCGCAGCAGCTCCTGCTCGGCCTTGTTGGCCACGTCCAGCGTGCCCGCCCGCTCGGCGTCGAGCAGGTCGGAGACCACGCCCACGACGCGGGAGGCGTCGAGCACGTGCACGGTGGTGCCCTCGAAGGCGGGGGCGATGCGCACGGCCGTGTGCTGGCGCGAGGTGGTGGCGCCGCCCACCAGCAGCGGCAGCGTCAGGCCCCGGCGCTGCATCTCGGCCGCCACCGTCACCATCTCGTCCAGCGAGGGCGTGATGAGACCGGACAGGCCCACGACGTCCGCGCCTTCGGCGATCGCGGTGTCCAGGATGACCGAGGCGGGCACCATCACGCCCAGGTCGATCACCTCGTAGTTGTTGCAGCCGAGCACCACGCCGACGATGTTCTTGCCGATGTCGTGCACGTCGCCCTTGACGGTGGCCAGCACGACCTTGCCCTGACCGCGCACGGCCTCGGCCCGGCCCTCCAGCCTGGCCAGCTCCTTCTCCGCCTCCATGAACGGCTCCAGGTAGGCCACCGAGCGCTTCATCACACGCGCGCTCTTGACCACCTGCGGCAGGAACATGCGGCCGGACCCGAACAGGTCGCCGACGATCTTCATTCCGTCCATCAGCGGGCCCTCGATCACATCGAGCGGGCGCGGCAGCTCCTGCCTGGCCTCCTCGGTGTCGGCCTCGATGAAGTCGACCACGCCGTGCACCAGCGCGTGCGCCAGCCGCTCGCGCACCGGCGCCTCACGCCAGCTCAGGTCCACCGTACGGCGGGCGCCCGCCTCGCCGCTGACGGTCTCGGCGAAGGCGACCAGCCGGTCGGTCGCGTCCTCGCGCCGGTCGAACAGCACGTCCTCGACCAGCGTGAGCAGCTCGGCCGGGATGTCCTGGTAGACGGCGAGCTGACCGGCGTTGACGATGCCCATGTCCAGCCCGGCCGCCACCGCGTGGAACAGGAAGGCCGAGTGCATGGCCTCGCGGACGACGTCGTTGCCGCGGAAGGAGAAGGACAGGTTGGAGATGCCGCCGCTGATCCTGACGCCGGGGCAGCGCTGCTTGATCAGCGGGAGCGCGTCGATGAACGCCTTGGCGTAGCCGTTGTGCTCGGCGATGCCGGTGGCCACGGCCAGCACGTTCGGGTCGAAGACGATGTCCTCGGCGGGGAAGCCGGCCTGCTGGGTGAGCAGGTCGTAGGCGCGGGCGCAGATGGAGACCTTGCGCTCGGTCGTGTCGGCCTGGCCCTGCTCGTCGAAGGCCATCACGACCACGCCGGCGCCGTAGTCGCGGATGCGCCTGGCCTGGAAGAGGAACTGCTCCTCGCCCTCCTTGAGGCTGATGGAGTTGACCACGCCCTTGCCCTGCACGCAGCGCAGGCCCGCCTCCAGGACGCTCCAGCGCGAGCTGTCGACCATGATCGGGACGCGGGCCACCTCGGGCTCGGTCGCGATCAGGTTGAGGAAGGTCGTCATCGCCGTCTCGCTGTCGAGCAGGTCGGCGTCCATGTTGACGTCGAGCAGGTTGGCGCCGCCGCGCACCTGCTCCAGCGCCACGTCGACGGCGCCCTGGTGGTCGTCGGCCTCGATCAGGCGGCGGAAGCGCGCCGAGCCGGTGACGTTGGTCCGCTCGCCGATCATCACGAACCCGGTGTCGGGGCCGATCTCGAACGGCTCCAGGCCGCTGAAGCGCGTGCGCTGCTCGGGGGCCGGGATCGGACGGGGGGCCAGCCCCTTGACGGCGTCGGCGATGCGCGAGATGTGCGCGGGCGAGGTGCCGCAGCAGCCGCCGACGATATTGACCATGCCCGAGGTGGCGAACTCGCGCAGCAGCCCGGCGGTCTCCTCCGGCGTCTCGTCGTAGCCGCCGAAGGCGTTGGGCAGACCGGCGTTGGGGTGCGAGGCGGTGTAGGTGCCGGCGAAACGCGCCAGATCGGCCACGTGCGGGCGCATCTCGGCGGCGCCGAGCGAGCAGTTGACGCCCACCACCAGCGGGTGCGCGTGCTCGATCGCCCGCCAGAACGCCTCGACGGTCTGGCCGGACAGCGTGCGGCCGCTCAGGTCGACGATCGTGACCGAGATCCACAGCGGCAGGTCGGGCGCGACCTCGCGGGCCGCGGCGATGGCGGCCTTGGCGTTGAGCGTGTCGAAGATGGTCTCGATCAGCAGCAGGTCGACGCCGCCTTCGGCCAGGGCGCTGATCTGCTCGGCGTAGGAGTCGCGCACCTGCTCGAACGTCACCGCGCGGTAGGAGGGGTCCTCCACCCTCGGCGAGAGCGACAGCGTGACGTTGAGCGGGCCGATCGAACCGGCGACGAACTTGCCGCCCGCCTCGTCCGCCGCCTGCCTGGCCAGCTGGGCACCGCGTACGTTCATCTCGCGTACCAGCGACTCCAGGCCGTAGTCGGCCTGGCCGACACTGGTGGCGGTGAAGGTGTTGGTGGTGGTGATGTCGGCGCCCGCGGCGAGGTACTGCCTGTGCACGTCGAGGATGAGGTCGGGCCTGGTCAGATTGAGCAGGTCCGGGTCGCCCGTCACGTCACGTGAGTGGTTCTCCAGCCCGAGGCCCGCGCCCCGGTAGTCGTCGGGGGTCAGTCCGGCCCCCTGCAGCATCGTGCCCCACGCGCCGTCGAGAACGGCGACGCGGCGGCCGAGCAGCTCCTTGAGCTCCTGGGTCCTGCTCGCGCGGTCGACAGTCGTCTCCACCCTGGCCACCTCCCGTTTGTATAGGGAGGCGCCCTTGGGTGTCGATCGGGGTCGAGCGTGGCGGACCCGTGGTCCGTTGCAGCGCCTCTCGACCTCGCCGTCCAGGGTAGCGAAAAGGCGATGGGGACGCGAGAAGAACTGATCCGGAACAACGTTCAGCACCGGCTTCGACCAGGGCCTGGCGCCGTATCGCACCTGGCAGCAAGCCTGGCGGGACGTGTGGCCGGGGGTAGCGGCTATGTGGCCTGACGGTGACGTTCGAGATCGGCGGCGGCGTTGAGCATGGCGGCGTCGAAGTTCGCCTCGGCCGATGCGCCGAGCCAGGGCAGGTGGCCGAGTACCTCCAGCATGACCAGCCCGTGCAGCCGCCCCCACAGCTCCAGGGCGAGGCCGAAGGCGGCGGCGGGCAGGCCGGGCGCCAGCACCGAGGCGGCGGCGCCGAGCGCGGCGGCCAGGCGCTCGTCCGGCTCCGGCGCCCTGATCGCGGCCAGTTCCCGCTCGCTCCAGTCGCCGAACACCGTCCGGGTGAGGACCGCGCCGAGCCGTCTGGCCGCGTCCGTCGTCGGCCCGCCCTCCGGGGCACGGTAGCCGGGCACGGGCGTGCCGTAGATGAGCAGGAAGCGCGCCCGGTGCTCGACCGCGTACCGCCGGTAGGCGGATGCGGCGGCGGCGATCCGCTCGCGTGAGGGCGCGCCCGCCGTACGGTCGCCGACGGTCTGCAGGGCGTCGGCGAGTGCCGCGTGCGCGTCGGTCACCAGGGCGGTGATCAGGTCGTCGCGGCTGGGGAAGTAGTGGTAGAGCGACTGCACGGTCATCCCCACCTCACGGGCGACCCCGCGCAGCGTCATCTGGCCCGACTGGGTGGCGAGCTGCTCCAGCGCGACCGTCTTGATCTCCTCGATCGTCGCGGCCCGCTTGCGTTCCCGCAGTGATCCCTCGCCCACCGGCGCCCCATTCCTCATGCCCTGCGGCCCCTGACCGCCTTCGGGCTCAGCCTAACATCAGTCGGATTGACTAACAGTGTTAGACATACCTATCGTCGTCAGGGAAACATTCTCCCCATTCGACCAAAGGGGCGCATTCGCCATGACCCTGCTGTCCTCCCCCCTCCCCCTCGCCGCTCCCGGACGGCGGCGCCTGCGCGGCGCCGGTGTGCTCCTGGCCGTCGAAGGGCTGCTCATCGCGGTTCCCGCCGTCGTGCTCGGCCAGGCGATCAACTGGCCCGCCAGCCTCGGCGAGCCCGCGTCGGTCGTGCTGCCGCTGGTGGCGCAGAACGAGCCCGCCGTACGCGCCGGGTACCTCGCCTATCTGGCGTACTCGCTGCTGTTCCTGCCGGTGATCGCCGTCCTGGTCGGCGTGTACGGGCGTGAGCACCGCCTGGCCAGGGTCGCCGTGGTGCTCGCCGGGCTCTCGGCCCTGGCCAGGGCGATCGGCATCCTGCGCTGGCTGACCGCCATGCCCGCACTGGCCAGCGGGTGGGACGGCGCGGACGCGTCGCTGCGGCAGGTCCTCGACGTGCAGTTCCAGATGCTCAACGGCTTCGGGGGCGGGATCGGCGAGTTGCTCGGTGTCGCGGCGCTCGGCGCGGCGGCCGTCGCGTGCGCCACGCTGGCCGTCAGGGCGCACGTGCCCGGCTGGGCGACCCTGCTCGGGTTCCTCGCCACCGGGGCCGCGCTGCTGCCGCTGGCCGAGCTCGCGGGCTTCGACGCGGGCGGGCTGACCAGTCTCGGCGTCGCCACCGTGCACGTGTGGCTGCTGGCCTTGGCCGCGATCCTCCTCACCCGGTCCTACGCCCGCCGTCCAGGCGCGTAGCGGCCGGGGCCGCCGCCCCTCCGGCCGCCGTCCACGCGACGACGGCGGCCAGGGCGGCCGGCGCGGCGGCGGCCCACAGCACACCGGTGGGCCCGAGCGCGTCGACCACCCGGCCGCCGAGCAGCGCCCCGCCCGAGATGGCCAGATTGAAGGAGCTCACGAACAACGCCGACCCCGCCTCGGGCGCGCCGGGCGCCGCCTTCGACAGCCAGACCTGCATCGCCACCGACACCCCGCCGTAGGCCACGCCCCACACCACGACCAGCCCCACCGCGACGAACGGCAGTCCTTGCGTCAGGGCCAGCGCCGCCACGGCCGACGCCAGCACGACGCCGATCGTCACCGCACTCCCCCGCGTCCACCGCACGGCCGCGCCGCCCGCGGCGAACGTGCCCGCGATCCCCGCCGCGCCGTACACGAGCAGCACCGGGCTCACCAGCCCGGACGCCAGTCCCGAGACCTGCTCGAGGATCGGGCGCACATAGGTGTAGGCGGCGAAGTGCCCGCTCACCAGCAGCACCGTCACCGCCAGCCCGGCCCGCAGCCTCCGCACCCGCGCCAGCGCCAGCAGCGCCCCGACGCCGATCGACCGCTCGCCGGGCAACGCGGGCAGCACCCGGGCCAGCACCGCGAGCACCAGCACCGAAAAGCCCGCCATCGCCCCGAACGCCGCCCGCCATCCCGCCGCCTCCCCCACCAGCGTGCCCACCGGCACCCCGAGCACCGAGGCCACGGCCACCCCGCTGAACACCACCGACGTGGCCGTGCCCGCCCGCCCCGGAGCCAGCCGTACGGCCAGCGTGGCCGCCAGCGCCCACACCCCGCCGATGGCCACCCCCACCAGGACCCGGGCCGTCAGCAGCACCCAGAAGACGGGAGCGAGCGCGGACAGCAGATTGGCCAGCACCAGCAGCGCCACCATGGCGCACAGCACCACCCGCCTGTCCAGCCGCCCGGCCCCGACGGCGACGAGCGGCGCGGACACGGCGGCGACCAGGCCGGGCACGGTCATCGTCAGCCCGGCCGTGCCCTCCGACACCCCGAGGGCGGAGGCGACGGAGGTGAGCAGGCCGACGGGCAGCATCTCGGTGGTCACGACGGAGAAGGTGGCGGTGGCCAGCGTGAGAATCGCCGGCCGGTTCCTGAGCGGGGTTTCGGACATGCCTTCAGCCTTTCGGCCGGGCCCGCACGGGAACAACGACGAAGTGCGCATCCTTGCATTAGCCACACTCATCGATGCGGGGGCGGCGTGGCCGGGCTGGAGATCAAGGAACTCGAGTGCTTCCTCGTGCTGGGCGAGGAGCTGCACTTCGGCAGGACCGCCGAACGGCTCTACCTGTCGCAGGGCCGCGTCAGCCAGCTGCTCGCCGCCCTGGAGCGGCGGGTCGGCGCCAGGCTCGTCGAGCGCACCAGCCGCCGGGTCGGGCTGACACCGCACGGGCAGCGCCTGCACGCCGACCTGCGTCCCGCCTACGACGCGCTGGCCGCCGTCGTGGCCGGAGCGTGCGCGCGTGAGCAGCCGTTGCGGCTCGGCTTCACCGGTCCGCTGAACGAGCGGCTGACCGGGGTGCTCACCGGGTTCGGCGAGCGCCATCCCGGCGGCGCGCTCAGCCTGCACGAGCTGCCGCTGTGCGATCCGTTCGGGGCGCTGCGCGACGGGCTGGTCGACGCCGCCATCGTGCTCGCCCCCGTGCGCGAGCCCGATCTGGTGGCGGGCCCGGTGTTCTCCAGGGAACGGCAGACGCTCGTCGTGCCCGCCGGGCATCACCTGGCCGGGCGGGCGGAGATCGACGCCGAGGAACTGGCTGGGTGCGTGCTCATCGGCGTGGCCGAGCCCGCGCCCGCGTACTGGCGGCTGGCCCAGGCGCCCCGGCGCACACCGCGGGGGCTCGACATCGCGCACGGGCCCGCCGTGCGCACGTTGCAGGAGGCGCTGACGATGATCGCGGGCGGGCGCGGCACCATGTTGCTGTGCGGGCCGAGCGCGCTCTACCACTCCCGCCGCGACCTGGCCTCCGTGCCCGTCACCGGACTGCCCGACTCCGAACTCGCCCTGACCTGGCACCGCGACCGCGACAGCACCGCCGTACGCGCGCTCGGCGAGGCGATGGCGGCCTACGCCGGGTAGCCGAGCGGCCGGGCAGGCCGGAAGAGGTGGTCGATCGGCGGGTCGGCCGGGGTGTCGCCGAACAGGTCGGCCAGCCGGGCCGCCATCGCCGGGCGCAGCGGCAACCGGCGGCCCAGGCGCCGCTCGTGGTAGCGCTCCTGCAGTTGGACGAACAGAAATCCGGCCCGCCCGAAATGCACGAGCGCTTCGGGCGCGCCACCGGTGACGAGGTCGTCGGCCAGGTCGAGGTACACCGACTGGTAGGCCGTGCGCCTGCGCCGCTCGCCGTGGTCGTGCCCGGTGGGCGGGTGGTCGTCGAGCCGGTAGACGTCCATCGCCGACTTGCACAGGTCCATGGAGATCGCGTCGCAGATGGAGCTGTCCATCAGCCAGGTCCACGACAGCGGCCCCGCACGGCACACCCGGCCGACGACGACCGCGGCGCCGTAGGTGTTGGCGGTGTGGGTACGGTGGATCACCGCGTCCCACACGCCGTTCAGGCCGTTCAGCCTCGCGTGCAGGCCGGGATGGACCTTCTCGGCGTACTGCACGACGTACTGGCGGGCCAGCGACAGCATGACCAGGGTCCCGTCCCGGCCCCACCCCTGCCGCTCCATCGCGGCGGCCAGATCGGCGGCCGACCTGCCGTACATGCGGAACCGGCCGTGCACCAGGTCGAGGGGCGGGACGCAGAGGTCGTCGCAGATGGTGCTGAAGGCGATGTAGTGCACGGCCGTCGGCAGGTCGGCGTAGCGCTCGCCGCACCAGTTGGCCATCCACTGGACACTGTCACGGGCGGCGTAGGTCACCAGCTCGGACGCCGAGGCCGCCCGCTTGTTCGACCAGTCGCGGTAGTCCTCGCCCGATGCCGCCGCCGGGTCGTCGAGCCCGGCCGTCGCGGCGCGCAGGATCGGCCACAGGTTCTCCTCGTGCGCCTGCGGCGTGCCCGGCGTGTAGCCTCCGCCGCCCATGAGGGGGAACAGGTGCGCGGTGTCCTTGGTGTAGCGCGAACGTGCCGAGCGTGGCGGCGCGGGGGGCGGCGGCGTCCTCGGGTAGTGCAGGAACGTGCAGCCGGACGTGCGTGCGCAGGCCCGGCCGCACCACATCTCGTGTGCCGCCTCCAGCAGCTCCGCCACCGTGCCGCAGGCGGCCAGCCGCCGCCACACCCGCGCCGGCGTCGTCGTGGGAAGGCTGTGCGGCATCCTCCACGCCTATCCCCCGGCGCGGGCGCACGGAAGTACGCCGCGAGCCGCAGTTGTGTCACCCCGCGGCCGGTCAGGTGAGCGCCTCCAGTTCGGCGGCCCGGCGCAGGTCCTTGGGGCGGCCCAGGGCGCGGCGCATGTCGATGAGGTCCTGTCTGCCGACGTAGTGGACGCGCAGGCCGTCGGTGTCGACGGCGGTGAGCGCGCGGTCGAGGCAGTCGCGCACGCGGACGGCTCCCCAGGGCAGGTCCACCGTGCAGCAGTCGCCGCCCGCTCCCGGCGAGGTGAACGCCACCTTCGGGCGCAGCAGGGCGTCGGCGCGCACCGCGAGGGTGCGGCCCCGGTCGTCGTGGAGACGGGCCCCGGCCGAGGCGAAGGCTTCGGCCAGGGCGGGCGCGTGGGCGGGTGCGCCGTCCCAGAGCAGGTCCAGGTCGCCGGTCGGTTCGGCCGAGCCGTGCATGATGCCGGCCACCTGCCCGATCACGACGACGCGTACCCCACTGCGATCGAGCGCCCGCAGCAGGACGAACGGGTCGAACCCGACCGCGCCGTCGGTGGCGACCGTACCGGCGTCGTCGTCGGCGTCCTGATGGCCCAGCCCGGTCTCCGCCCGCCCCTCGGCCAGCTCACGGGTGCGGCGGGCGGCGGCCCTGAGGCGTTCCAGCGGTTCGTCGATCACCCTGCCCATGCAACACCCCACCGGCCCGGGCTGTCACCGTACGGCGGGCAGCAGGTGGTCCCGGATGAAGCGGCCCTCGTTCACCACCACGCCGTCGGCGTCGGGTGAGGTGTCCTGGGTGGTGGCGAAGACGATGTCGAGACTCGGGATGACATAGAGGAACTGCCCGCCGAATCCCCAGCCGAAGAACATCTCCACCCCGCGCACGGTCCGCGTCCACCACCCGGAGGAGTAGCCGTAGGTCTCGTCCACGGTGAACGACGTTCTCCCGGCCTGCTCGACGGTGGCACGCGGCACGACGCGCATGCCGTTCCACAGGCCGCCGTTCAGGTAGAGCTGGCCGAACCTGGCCATCTCGCGCGGTCTGAGGTAGAGGTTGTAGCCGCCCGAGTACACCTTCTGCGGGTCGCGGCCCCAGTGTTCGGGTGTGATGCGCAGCTTGGCGAACAGGCGGGTCTCGGCGTAGCGGCAGGTGCTCATGCCGGTGGCGTTCTGCAGGACGGCCGACAGGATGTGGGTGTTGCCGCTGCCGTAGGTGAACGTCGTGCCCGGCCGGTGGGCCAGCGGCCTGGCCAGGATGGCGCGTACCCAGTTCCGCTGCTTCTCGATGCTCTTCTCGGTGCGGTCCTCCTGCCACTTCAGGCCGGACGACATGCTGAGGAGCTGGGCGAGGGTGATGTCCTTCTTGTCGGCTCCCGGGCCGGTGAAGTAGGCGGCGGGCAGGTATGCGCTCGCCCGGTCGTCCAGCCCGCCGATGTGCCCTTCGGCGACGGCGATGCCGACGAGGGCCTGCAGCACGCCCTTGGAGGAGGAGTGGATGTTACGGGCCAGATGGGCGGCCCCGCCGTGGAAGTAGGCCTCCTCGACCAGCTTGCCGTGGCGCATCACGATGACGCTGGTCAGCGAGGACGTGCGGGCCAGCGAGGCGATCCCCGCCTTGAGCCTGACGCCGTCCAGCCCTTCGGCCTCCGGCGTCGAGCGCTTCCAGTCGGCGGAGTCGTCGCGCCTGTCGGCATAGGTGGGGTTGTCCTCGTAGAAGCCGCTCCCCTGGCGTTGGTGGATCTTCTCGCAGTCCGGCTGCGGCGGTCCGGCCCGCGCCGTGCCCGCCCCCGGGACGCTGCAGGCGGTGGCGGCCGAGGTCAGCAAGGCGGCCAGCCGGATCGCTCCCCGTCGACGCATCGTGTGCCCTTCCGTGCGGTGAGGTGCTGCCGATGATCAGGAGAACGCACGCCGGGCCCGCCCGGTTCACCGTCGCACCCGGTAACAGGTCGGCGACCATGCCTCGGTGGCACGCGACGGCTGTAGCACAGTGGGCACATGAGCTTCCCCTCGGCTCCCGCCCCTGAGCCCGGCCGCCGCACCCAGACCTCGGGCAGGCAGGCCGTGGGCGTGGGCCGGGACCTGATCAGCTCGACGATCAACACGGGCGACACGTTCGTGACCGCGCGCGCCCGCCCGCCCCTCCGCCCGGTACGGCTGGCGCCACGGCCGCCGAGCCTGGCCGGGCGCGACGAGTGCCTGGCCGTGCTGCACGAGTGGCTGACGCCTCCCGGCGCGGACGCCACGCCGGTGATCGTCGTCGTCCACGGGCTCGGCGGGGTCGGCAAGACGAGTGTGAGCGCGGAGTACGCCCATCGGTACCAGCACGAGTGCGCCCTGGTGTGGCAGTTGCCCGCCGAGAGCCCGGCCGTGCTGACGGCCGAGTTCGCCAGGCTCGCCGCAGTGCTCGGCGCCGAGAGCGGCGAAGGCGTGCACGTGGCCGACCAGGTGCACGCCCTGCTGGCCGCCTACGACCGGCCCTGGCTGCTCATCTTCGACAACGCGCCCGACCTGGCCTCGGTCCAGGCGTTGCTGCCGCCCGCCGGGCCCGGCCGGGTGCTGATCACCAGCCGTTCGGCTCTCTGGCCGACTGCGACGCGGCTCGAGCTCGGCGTGCTCGACCTGCCGGTGGCCGCGTCGTTCGTCCTGGAGAGCGCCGGGCACCACGACCCGGGCGAGGGCGAGATGTTGCTGGCCGAGGAGATCGCGGCCCAGCTCGGCGGGCTGCCGCTGGCCCTGGTGCAGTGCGGCGCGTACATCACCGCGACCGGGATCTCCCTGGCGGCCTACCTCGACCTGCTGAGCGAGCAGCGGATGCGGGTGCTCGGCGAGGGAGAGGCGTGGGGGTATGCCGAGCGCGTGGCCTCCACCTGGAGCATGGCGCTGGCCCATCTGCAGGAGCACCGGCCCGCGGCCGTCGCCCTGCTGCGGCTGCTTGGCCTGCTACCTGTCGGAGGCGATCCCGTACCGGCTGCTGCTCGGGGCCGCCGCGGGGCTGCCGGAGTTCGCCGCGCCGGGCACGGGCGCGCGGGAGCCGGAGCCGGCCCGGGTCGCCGAGCAGGTCAGGCCGCTGCCGGCCGATCCCGTCGCCCTGAACGCCGCCATCATCGCGCTGCGCAGTCACGGCCTCGTCGGGCGTCCCGCCGACGGCGCCATCTCCGTGCACCGCCTGGTCCAGGCCGTCACGCTTGATCAGCAGCCTCCCGCGCACCGCGACGCCTGGCACCGGCTGGCCGTGCTCCTGCTCGAAGCGGCCGTGCCCGAGGACACCGACGACACATCGGTGTGGCCGCATTTCGCCCAGTTGCTGCCGCATGCCCTCCATCTGTGTCAGCCGGGTTCACGGGCGTTGTGGCGGATGCTGCGTTACCTGGGCGCGAGCGGCGACTACTCAGCGGCGCACACGCTGGCCCGGGACCTGTACCACCACTCGCGCGCCGCCTACGGGGAGGAGGACCCCGACACGATCGCGGCCCGCGCGCACATGGCCCAATGGACGGGGCGCGCCGGTGACGCGGTGGGGGCGCGCGGCCAGTTCGCCGCCCTGCTGCCCCTGTCCAGGCGCGCGCTCGGCGCCGACCACCCCGACACCCTCAGCATCCACGACGGCCTCGCCGACTGGACAGGCCGGGCGGGCGACCCCGAAGAGGCCCGCGTCGGGTACACCCACCTCCTGCACGACCGTGAGCGCGCCCTGGGCGTCGACCATCCGCAGACCGTCCGGACACGCGCCTTCGTCGCCTACTGGACCGGGATGACAGGTCGCCGGGCGCAGGCCCTTGAGCTGTATCTCGCCGTGCTGCCCGACGACATCCGCGTCCTGGGCGCCGAACATCCCCACACCCTCAACACCCGCGCCCACATCGCCGAGCACACAGGCACGACGGGCGACGCGGCGGGAGCCAGGGACCAGTACGCCGACCTGGTGTCCTCCTATACACGCGTGTGGGGCGCGGACCACCTTGAGACCCTGGAAACCCGTGCCAACACGGCCTTCTGGACGGGGAAGGCCGGTGACGCGGCGGCGGCACGTGACCAGTACGCCGCCCTGCTCCCGGCCTATCTGCGTACCCGGGGCCCCGAGGACGCGCACACCGTCGCCGTCCGCGCCCAGCTCGCCGACTGGGCGGCCTGGACGGGAGACATTCCGTCCGCCCGCGCGGAGTACACGACGGTGCTGCGCCTGCGTGAGCGTACGCTCGGCCCGGAGCACCCGCAGACGGCCGAGATCCGCGCGATCCTCGACGCCTACGCCTCCCCCGCACCGCCCGTAGACGACGCCCTGGCCTCGGGCCGCCTCGCCCGCTTCCGGCTGCGGCCAGGGTGGCTTGAGGTGCTGGTCGGCGCGGTGGTCATGGCGGCGGGCTGGTACGGCGGGGTCGTCCTGTCCGACGCGCTGGACCCGGGGCCCGCCGTGCACGGGCTGCTGTCGGCCGCGCTGCCCGGGATGTGCGGGCTGCTCGCCTTCGGGGCGGCGTTCGCGGTGCGGATCCGGACGCCGGGACCGTTCGGGGTACGGGCGGCGTCGGAGCGTTGGCTGCTGGCGGGAGTCGCGGGCGGGGTGGCGGCCTGGCTGCTGAGCCGGGTGGCCTATTCGGCCTTCACCTCCGCCGCCGGGCACGCCGGTCTCGTGCGGGAGCCGTACCAGGCGGGCGGGCCGGTGGTCCTCGTGCTGACGCTGCTCATGGCGGCCGTGCTGACGCCGGTCGGGGAGGAGTTGCTGTTCAGGGGGGTGGTGGCGACGGTGCTGCTCAGGTACGGGGCGGTGGTGGGCGTCGTGGGCAGTGCGGTGGTGTCCGCGCTCGCGCACGGGATCGACTCGGCGCTGCCGGCCGCGTTCGTCGTGGGACTGGTCGCCGCCGAGGTGATGCGGCGCAGCGGCTCGATCTGGCCTGCCGTCCTGGTGCACACGGTCAGCACTGCGATCGGCCTGACCGTCGGCGTGCTGAGCGCCGGTTCGGTGTACCACGTCTGAGCGGCGAGCGTCAGTCCCGGGAGCGGCGGGCCAGATAGCCGCGTTTGACGATGTCGGGCCGGATGTCGTCGGGGCTGCCGGTGGCCGAGACGACGCGGTCGAGCACACGCAGGGACGCCTCGCGCTCCTCGATCTCGCGGCGCAGCCGCAGCCTGACCTCCTCCAGCTCGCCCGCGACCTCCGGCTCGACGATCACATGACAGGCGTCGCCCTCGCGCACGGCCGACAGCAGCACGCCGATCTTGCCGCTGCACATCCCGGCGGCGAACAGCAGCTGGATCTGGCCGACCCTGACGACCGCGTCCTCGCCGTAGTCGCGGTAGCCGTTGGCGCCACGCATCGGGACGAGCAGGCCCTGCTCCTCGTAGTAGCGGAGCGACCTGACGCTCACCCCCGCGCGCTGCGCGAGCTCTCCGATCCGCATGCCGTCGATGCTACGCGCTTGACCCTCACATGGACGTGAGGGCCTAGCTTGCCGCCTATGACGACGATGTGCGAGGCCGGCGCGCTGCTGCGGCCGTACGAGGGTGGGGTGTGGCCGCTGCGCGACCGCATGGTGGCGACCGCGTCGCAGGCGGGCGACGCCCATGACGTCACCGACGTGCCGCACCCGGCCACCGGACGGCGCTACGCGGGGCTGGCCGGGGGCGGGCTGATGATCGGCGAGGCGGTCGCGGTGTCGCGGATGGGCAAGCAGGGGCCGGGCGTTCCGGGGCTGGCCACGGCCGGGCAGGTGGCGGCGTGGCGGGCCGCGGTCGAGCAGGTGCACGCGGCGGGCGGGACGGTCGTCGCGCTGCTCACCCATGCCGGGCGGCTCTCGCACCCGCTCACGCTGCCGGGCTGGCGGCGGCCCGTCGCGCCGTCGGCGGTGGCGCCGGGCGGCAGGGTGGCGACCTGGCGCGGATGGCGCTCGCCGGTGCCGCCGGACGCGCTGGAGGCGGCCGAACTGGCCGCGACCGTGCTGGCGTTCGCCGAGGCGGCGCGTGGCGCCGTGGCCGCCGGGTTCGACGCGGTGGAGGTACAGGCCGGTGAGGGGCATCTGCTGCACCAGTTCCTCGCCGACGGCGTCAACCGGCGCACGGACGGCTACGGGGGCTCGGCCGCCGGGCGCGTCAGGTTCGCCGTCGAGGTCGCCGAGGCGGTGGCGGACGCGATCGGCGCGCACCGGACCGGCGTGCGTGTGTCACCGGGTTCGGGCGCGCACGACGTGTGCGAGAGCGATCCCGTCGCCGTGCACCGCGTGCTCGCCGAGGCGCTGCGCCCGCTCGGCCTGGCCCATCTGCACGTCCTCGACCAGGGCGGCGACGAGGTCCTGTCCGCGATGCGCGCGGCCTGGCCCGGCACCCTGATCTCGGGCCCCCGGCCCGCCACCCCTGAGGCGGGTGAGGCCCGGCTCGCGCTCGGCGCCGACCTGGTCTCCTTCACGGGTACGGCGCCGCTTCGGCGCTCAGCGTAGCTTCGGGTCGAGCGCGTCGCGCACCACGTCGCCGAGCAGCAGGAAGCTGAGCACGGTCGCGGTCAGGAACACCGAGGGGAACACCAGCAGGTGCGGATGCTCGGAGAAGTAGTTCTGCGCCACGTTCAGCTGCATGCCCCACGACACGTCCGGGTACTGCAGGCCGACGCCCAGGTAGTCGAGCGTGGCCTCACCGGCGATGACATTGCCGACATTGAGCATCGCGACCACGAACACGGGCGCGAACGCGTTGGGCATGATGTGCTTGATCATGATCCGCACCGGCGAGGCCCCGAGCATCCGGGCCGCCGTGACGAAGTCCATGTCGCGCACCGCGATCACCTGGGCCCGCATCAGCCTGGTCATCGTCGTCCAGCCGAGCAGCACCAGCACCAGCGTCATGGCGCTCATCCCGTGCCCGGGAAAGGCGACGAGCACGACGGTCGCGCCGAGTACGAACGGGATGCCGAAGAACACATCCGTCAGCCGCGAGACCACGACGTCGATCCAGCCGCCGTAGAAGCCGCTGAGCAGGCCCAGCACGACCGCGATGAACAGGGCGAACACCGTGACGGCGACGCCTATGAGCACCGAGGCGCGGGTGCCGTGCACGATCTGCGACCAGTACTCGCAGCCCTGCAGGTCGTACCCGAACGGCGCGCCAGGCCCCGGCCCGTGCTTCGACATGCGGATCCGGCACCCGTCGTTGGGCCCGAACGAGGCGAACAGGTCGGGCAGCAGCGCCATCGCCACCGCGAGGAGCAGGATGACGGCCGCGATCCAGAAGACGGCACGGCCGCGCAGCTCCACCCAGGCGTCCCACCACAGCGAACCGCGCACGGCCGGTGGTGTCGTCGTCTCAGCCACGGCGAATCCTCGGATCGAGCACGCCGTAGAGCAGGTCCACGACGAGGTTGACGAGCAGGAAGATCAGGACGAGCGCGGTGACCACGCCGACGACGACCGGCCCCTCCTGCAGCTGGATCGACTGGAAGACCTGCCCGCCGATGCCCGGCAGGTTGAAGATGCCCTCGGTGACGACGGCTCCCGCCATGAGGTTGCCGAAGTCGACGCCGAGGAAGGTCACGACCGGGATGAGCGAGTTGCGCAACGCGTGCGTGCCGATGACGCGACGGCGGCGCATCCCCTTGGCCTTCGCGGTGCGCACGTAGTCGGCGCGCAGGTTCTCGACGAGCGAGGTCCTGGTCAGCCTGGCGACATAGGCGAGCCCGAACGAGCCGAGCACCATGCCGGGCAGCAGGTAGGCGTAGGGGAAGCCGTCGTCGATCCCGGCCGTGGGGAACAGGTTCAGATGCAGTCCGAGTACGATCTGCGCGACGTAGCCGACGACGAAGACCGGCACCGCGATGATGAACGTGGTTCCGGCCAGGACGGCCGTGTCCACGATGCCGCCGCGCCGCAGCCCCGCCAGCACGCCGAGCCCGATCCCGACGACGAGCTCGAAGACCCAGGCGACCAGCGTGAGCCGCAGCGTCACCAGCCAGCGGTCCTCCAGCAGCTCGGCGACCGGCCTGCCGGTGAAGGTCTCGCCGAGGTCGCCCTGGACGACACCGAGCATGTACTTGCCGTACTGCACCAGCAGGGGGTCGTTGAGGTGGTAGCGCTCGCGCAACGCCTGGAGGATGTGCTCGGGCACGTCCTTCTCGCCCGCCAGCGCCAGGATGGGGTCGCCCGGCAGGTAGAAGACCATCGCGTAGATGAGGAACGTCGTCCCGAGGAACACCGGGACCGCCTGGAGCAGTCGGTGGACCGCATATTTCACGAAAAATCCGGTTCTGCCACCGACTGTCCTTGGGGCACACCGGGTCGGTGTGCCCCAAGGGGAACGGCAGCGCTACTCGACGATTGCCCCGGCCCGAGCGGCGAGCATGGAGCGGGGGCTCGGGCCTGCCTTCCGGCGTTCGCGTGCCGACGCCTTCACGACGGCATCCCGTTCCGACGCTCGTATGCCGGCGCCCTCACGTCGGCGCCTACTTGACGGTGATCGTGTCGAGGTTCGGGCTGTAGGCGTCGAGGTTGACGCCCGTGAGCCTGTCGGAGTAGCCCGCCTGGTCCTGCCAGTTCCACAGGGGGGCCATCGGCATCTCCTTCAGCGCCACGTCCTCGGCCTGCTGGTAGAGCGGGATCGAGGCGTCGGTCGTGGGGGCGGCGTTGGCCTGGGCGATGAGGTCGTCGAACTGCTTGTTCTCCCAGCCCATCCGGTTGCCCGCCCCCCACATGGACTCCAGATAGTTCTGCGCGCTCGGATAGTCCATGACCCAGTTGTTGCGGTACGGGCCGTCCTGCTGGTGGGCGCGCAGCGTCGAGAGGTAGTCGGCGGCGGGCACCTTGCGGAACTTGATGTCGGCGATGCCCAGGTTGTCCTTGAGCTGGTTGGCGACCGCGGTCATCCACTGCTCGTAGCTGGGATCGGCGTTGGAGAAGTACAGGTTGAGCGTGCCGGAGAAGCCGCCCGACTGGTCGAACAGCGCCTTGGCCTTGGCCGGGTCGTAGACGCACGCCTCGCCGCAGGCGTTCTCGCGGTAGCCGGGCACCAGCGGTGCGACCAGCGAGGCCATCGGCTTGAACGCCCCGTCGTAGACCGCGTCCACGATGGCCTGCCTGTCGATCGCCATCGAGACGGCCCTGCGCAGACCGGCGTTCTGGAACCTCTTGTCGAAGACCGGGAAGCCCAGGTAGTCCATCGTGCCGCCGGGCGTGGCGACGAACCTGTCACCCAGCAGCTTCTTCGCCTCGGCCGCATTGGCCGGAGGGATGGTCTGCAGCAGGTCGACGTTCCCGCCGCGCAGGTCGACATAGGCGGCGTCCCGGTCGACGTAGATCTTGAAGTCGATTCCGGCCGACCGCGCCGGACGCGGTCCCGCGTAGCCGTCGAACCTCTTGACCTTGATCCGCCTGCCGCGCTCCCACTCCCCGTCGATCATGAAGGGGCCGTTGCCGATCGGCTTGACGTCATAGCCCTTGGCGTCGGTCAGGGCGGCCTTCGGCATGGGGGCGAAGCCCGTGTAGGCCAGCGTGATGGGGAACTGGCTGAACGGCGCGGTGAGCGTCACCCGCAGGGTCGACTCGTCGACGACCTTCAGCCCGCTCATCGTCTCGGCCTTGGGCGAGGCGCCCTCCTCCTCCGGGTTGAGGTCGGCATAGCCCTCGATGTTGCCGAAGTAGTAGTTGTTGGTCCAGGCGTTGGGCGCGTAGGCGGTGGCGTTCCAGGCGTCGGCGAAGCTCTGGGCGGTGACGGCCTCGCCGTTGTGGAACTTCTGGCCTGCCTTGATCTTGATGGTCCAGACCTTCTGGTCGGTGCTGGTGACCGATTCGGCCGCGCGCATGACCGGTTTGCCCTGGGCGTCGATGACGACGAGCGTGTCGAAGAGCGCCTGTAAGACGGTGATGGAGTAGCTGCTGGAGGTGTTGCCGGGCGTCAGGTGATCGGGTTCGGTCAGGGCGACCGCGAAGGTGGCCGCCTGGTCGCCCCCGCCTTCGGACGGCGTGCCCCCCGCCTTGCCCGGCTCACCGCCGCCGCAGCCGCTCGCCGCCAGCAGCGCCGCCAGGAGGACGGCGGTACCCCGTGTTCTCGTGAAGACCGTCACTCTTTGTCCGCCTCTCCTTGACTCCGGCGTAATGCCGGAGAGGGTAAAGACGGCAACAAGCGCAGACATCGGAAGGTTTACGTATTCCGTCAGAGCCGAGCGTCCGTCAGGCTGTGCCGGGAGGAGACCATGGACACCATCACGCTGAGCGCCTGCCACCTCCGCGCCGTCACCGAGGCGGGCTTCCGGCTGGCCGCACGCGACGGGGCGCACGGGGCGATGACGTCCCTGCGTGAGGTGATCCCGATGGACGCCTACGAGTTCGTCGCCTACGACCCCGCCACCGGCGCGCACCGCAGCCTGCTGTCCGACGGCCACACCCGCCTCGACCACGACGCCGCCGAGGAGTACGTGCGGCTGGCGCCGTACCGGCGGGCCAGGAGTGCGCGTGAGCCGCTGACGATGCCCGCGCCGGGCACCGAGCGTTATGTGCGCCGCCACCTGGAGCCCTACGGCTGGCGCTCCGGGCTGACCATGCCGCTGTTCCTCGCCGAAGGCCGCTACACCGGGCTGCTGCACCTGTCGGCGCGCTCGCCCGGCGCCTTCCCCGCGGCGTCGGGCACGCTGATCACCGCCCTGTCGTCCACCCTGGCCCATGTCACCGACCTGTCGCGTTGCGTGGTCGACCCGGCGGGGCTGCCGCCCGGGTTCGCCGCCGTCGCCTTCGACCGCAGCGGCGCCAGGCGCGACGTCACCGGCACACCGAGGTCGGAGCAGGTCGCGGCCGAGCCAGCCATGGCCGACCTGGCCAGGCGCTTCATCGACTCGCGCGAGCTCAGCAGGCGCGGCCTGTGGCTCGACCCCGAAGGCCGCTGGCGCGAGGTACGCCTGACCAGGGCGGGAGTCGGCTTCCACGGGGCCATCCAGGGAGCCGTGATCGCCGAGCGGCCGTGCGCACTGCCGTACGAGCTGACCGGGCGTGAGGTGGACGTGCTCACGCGGGTGGCGGCGGGCGACTCCAATCCGCAGATCGCGGCGGCGCTGGTGCTCAGCGTCAGGACCGTGACGACGCATCTGGAGCACATCTTCACCAAGCTCGGGTGCGACAGCCGTACCAGGCTGACCACCAAGGCGCTGGCCGAGGGGTTGTGCCGCCTCGACCTGCGCTGAGGCGGGCCCGCTACACCGCCGCCGCCCATCCGGCGGGCACGGTGACGAGCAGGAGTTCGAACCAGACGGTGGTGGAGCCGTTCTCCCTGACGAAGCCCCAGCGGTGGCTCAGCGCCTCCAGCAGGGGCAGGCCCCGGCCGCTGCTGGCGTTGGGCCCGGCCTTGCCCGGACAGGGCGGCTGCTCGGAGCCGTCGTCGGCGATGCACACGCGTACCCTGTCCCCGGCGGAGTGCACGGTCAGGGTGAAGGCGCCTCCGTCGCCCGACTGGGAGTGCACGACGGCGTTGGTGGCCAGCTCACTGGTCAGCAGGACGCAGTCGTCGTGCAGGGGGTGTCTGCGGCCGAGCGCCGCCGTGACGATGCGGCGCGCCCTCGCCACCTGGTCGGGCGCGCCGTCGAGTCTGACGCTGACATCGTGCTCCGTCGATTCCACCGCGACCTCCGAACCACCCGATTCCGGCGACTATGTAAGGACGTGGGAGAGGGCGTCGAAGATTATCGCCAAAAGGTAGGAATGCAGTTTCCGGTGGGAACCGAATCCCGCCGACACCCGTCGCGCCGCCCGCCGGGCCGCCACGCCGAGCAGGCGGCCGGACCGAGTAGTCTGCCCTCGACGTGGTCCGCCGTCGACGAGGTGGTCCGTCTCCGACGAGGCCGAGGGAAGGGGAACCCGCGCGTGAGCAGCCTGCAGGCCGTCTGGGTGCAGCCCTACGACGGGGAGGGGGCGGCGGTCGTCACGGGGGTGTTCGACATCCTGCACGTGGGCCACGTCCGCTACCTGCGTGCCGTGGCCGAGCGCGGCCTGCCGCTCGTCGTGGGCGTCGAGGACGATCCACGGGTGCGCGCGTGGAAGGGCCCGAGCAGGCCGGTGAACACCGCCGCCGAGCGGGCCGAGGTGCTGGCCGCGCTGCGCGACGTCGCGGGCGTCTTCCTCGTCCAGGGCCCGCCGCAGGCCCACAGCCCCGAGGACTACATCGACCTGCTGGCCCCGATGAAGCCGGGAGCGCTGGCCCACACCGCGGGCGACCCGCACGCCGGGGGCAGGCTCGCCGCCGCGGCGCTGCTCGGCGCGCAGTGCTGGGAGCTCGCCGCCATCCCCGGCCGCTCGACCACCCGCATCGTCAACGCGGTGGGCGGCTCCTAGCCCGCCCGGGGCCCTACAACCAGTCGCGCTTCTTGAACGCCAGGTACAGCGCGGCCGAGGCGACGACGATCGCCGCCGAGGAGAACCAGAAGCCCGCGGGCTGGCCGATGCCGGGATACGGGATGTTCTGGCCGTAGAAACCGGTGATCATCGTGGGCACGGCGATGATGGCCGCCCAGCTCGTCACCTTCTTCATGATCTCGTTCATCCGGTAGCCCTGCTGCGTCATGTGCGTCTCCCTGATGTTGCCGATCAGGTCGCGCAGCGAGTCGGCCAGCTCGGCCGCGCGCAGCACATGGTCGTAGACGTCCTGGTAGTACGGCATCATGCCGGAGGCGACGATGTCGAGGTCGCGCCGCATCACCGAGCCGACCACCTCGCGCATCGGCAGCACGACCCGGCGCAGGCGCACCATGTTCTTGCGCAGCCCGAACGCCGTGCGCTGCATCTCCTTGTGGCTCATCGTCTCGTCGAACAGCTGGTTCTCCAGCTCCTCCACCTGGGCGTCGAAGTCCTGGACCAGGTCGAAGTGCCCGTCGACGACGACGTCGAGCAGGCCGTGCAGCAGGAACGGCACGCCGTGCGCCGCCAGCTCGTGCCCGGCGTCCCAGCGCTCCAGGACGGGCTCGATGGGGAAGTGGTCGTTCTCCCTGACCGTGACCAGGGCGTTGTGCGTGACGAAGACGGAGATCTCGACCGCTTCCAGCCTGCCCTCGACCATGTGCACGCCGTACACGGTGAGGAACAGGTGGCTGTCGTAGACGTCGAGCTTGGGGCGCTGGTGGTCGCTGAGCACGTCCTCGATCGCGAGCCTGTGCAGGCCGAGTTCCTCGCTGATCGTCTCCAGGTCGGCCGGAGCCGGGCAGCACAGGTCGAACCAGATCGCACAGGCGGGATCGGCCACATGATCGGACACCTCCGACACCGGAAAGTCCTGCGCCTGAAGGACTCCGTCGCGGTAGAGGCGGGTACGCACCATGATGGTCAAGGCTAGAGGAACCAAGTACTCGCGCTGATCGTTTGCCGTTCGCCGTCACCGCAACGACAGGAGAAGTAGACGTGGTCTTCAAACGCATGCTCGGAGCCTTCGGCGTCGGAGCACCCTCGGTCGACACCGTGCTGTCGTCCACCAGGGTCCGGCCCGGCGGTCCGCTCGCGGGGGAGGTCCGGATCAAGGGCGGCGAGTTCGACGCCGACATCGAGCACATCACACTGGCCCTGGTCACGGGGGCCGAGTCCGAGCACGCCGAGGGGGAGCAGCACGGCCTGTCGGAGTTCGGCAGGGCGCAGGTGTCGGGTCCCTTCCGGCTGGCGGTGGGCGAGGAGCGCACCGTGCCCTTCCAGCTGACCGTGCCGTGGGAGGCGCCGATCACCGAGGTGCACGGGCGTTCGCTGCCCGGCATGGCGATGGGCGTGCGCACCGAACTCGCGATCGCCAAGGCCGTGGACAAGGGCGACCTGGACCTGTTCGCCGTGGAGGCGCTGGCCTCGCAGGAGCGGGTGCTGCAGGCGTTCGCCGCGCTCGGGTTCCAGTTCAGGTCGGGCGACGTCGAGATCGGCCGCCTGTACGGCGTGCAGCAGGAGCTCCCGTTCTTCCAGGAGCTGGAGTTCCACCCACCGGCCCAGTACGCGGGTGTGATCAACGAGGTCGAGCTGACCTTCGTGGCGAGCGCCTCGGGCCTGGAGATCATCCTGGAGGCCGACAAGCGCGGCGGCTCGTCCGGGGGCGACTCCTTCGGGCGATTCCAGGTCACGCACGAGCAGGCCCTGCTCACGCCGTGGGAGTCGGAGCTCACCGCCTGGCTGGAGCGTCTCGGCCAGGGCCGCGGCCATGGCGGGCACGGTGGTCATGGCGGGCACTACGGCGGGCATCACGGCGAGCACCACGAGGGTCCGGGCGTCGGCGGTCTCGTCGCCGCGGGCGCGGTGGGCGTGGTCGGCGGCTATGTCGCGGCCGAGGCCGTGGAGGAGATCTTCGAGAGCGACGAGGAGGAGGGCGGCGACTGGTAGTCCGCCCGTCCCCGTGCGGGCGCTCGCCACGAGCGCCCGCACGCATGGCCCAGGTGCCTCAGGTGTACGTCAGCGCCGGGTAGGCCAGCAGCATGACCAGCCCGACCCCCAGCTTGAGCAGCGCGTCCACGACGCCGAACACCCTGTCGGGCACGCCGGTCGCCAGCTTGAGCCCGACGAGGGCGTTGAGCGAGGTGAGCACGCCGAGCACCGCGATGAGCGGCCCGTGCGCCCCGCCCATCGTGATGAAGTGCAGGCCCACCACGAACAGGATGCTCAGCACGAGCGTGCGCTGGCCGGCGTCCTTGTACCTGGTCAGGACCAGATAGATCAGCCCCATCTCCAGCACGAACGACCCCACCAGCCAGCCGATCTGCACCGGCGACGGCGTGCCGAGCGAGGGCAGCAGCGCGCTGAGGCCGCTGGCGACGAATCCGGTGACGAATCCCGCGATCACGAACTGCAGCCAGTAGCGCTGGAAGATCCAGCTCAGCAGGAAGCACAGGCCCACACAGATGAGGAAGAGCCCGCCGCCCCGAATGAGCGGGTACGGATGATCGCCGGCAAGGGTGAGGGAGAGCACCTGGAGGGACATTGTCCTACATTTCGCATTTTAGGGACGAGTGATCGCAGGCCAGCATGTCAGATCCGGCCAGCCGAAACCGAGAAAACCACTCGTCCGAGACCCCGGCTCCGTCCCTACAGGCCGTACTCCTCCAGGAGCCTCAGCCAGACCTCGCTCACCGTCGGGAAGGACGGCACCGCGTGCCACAGGGTGGCCAGCGGCACCTCGGCCGTGACCGCGATGGTCGCCGCGTGCAGGAGTTCGGCGACTCCCGGCCCGGCGAACGTGACGCCGAGCAGGACCTTGCGGCGTTCGTCGACCACGGCCTTGGCCCGGCCCTTGTAGCCGTCGCCCAGCAGTTTGGCCCCGGACACCGCGCCCAGGTCGTACTCGACCACGCGCACGTCGAAGCCCTCGCGCCTGGCCTGCTCCTCGGTGCGGCCGACCGCGCACACCTGCGGATCGGTGAAGACGACCTGCGGCACCCCTCGGGCGTCGGCCGCGTCCCGCAGCGCCGCCCCCTCGTCCGAGCCGCCGCGCGCCCGCGCCGCGATGACGTCGCCGCACACCCGCGCCTGGTACTTGCCCATGTGCGTGAGCAGGCTGCGCCCGTTGACGTCGCCCACGGCGTAGAGCCAGCCGCCGGGCACGCCGACCGCGAGCATGCTGTCGTCCACCTCGACCGGGCGGCTCGGGTCCAGGCCGAGCGCGTCCAGGCCCAGGCCGTCGGTGGCGGGCCTGCGACCGGTCGCCACCAGCAGTTCGTCGGCCTCGACGCTGTCGCCGTCCGCCAGCCGTACGGTCACCGGACCGCCTTCGGCCGCGCGCCGCACCTGGTCGACCTCGACGCCGAAACGCAGATCGATGCCGGACTCGCGCATCGATTCGGCCAGCAGTTCGCCCGCGAACGGCTCCACCCTGCCCAGCAGGCCGCCGCCCCTGACCAGCACCGTGGTCTCGCGTGCGCCGAGCGCGTGCAGGGCCTGGGCCATCTCGCACGCCACGACGCCGCCGCCGATCACCACCAGCCGCTCCGGCACCTCGGTCACCGTCGTGGCCTGCCTGCTGAACCACGGCCTGGCCGCCTCCAGGCCGGGCACGGGCGGCACGATCGGCACACTGCCGGTCGCCAGCACCACGGCGTGCGCGGCGCGCAACACGGTGGTGCTCCCGTCCGGCCGCCGCACCTCGACCGTCTTCGGCCCCGTCACCCGGCCCTTGCCCCTGACCAGGACGGCGGGCAGCTTCCGCACCCACTCGACCTGGCCGTGGTCGTCGTAGCCGTCGACGAGCGCGTCCCGCCTGGCCAGGACCGCGGCGACGTCCATCCCGCCGGTCAGCGCCGTGTCGAGACCGGGCACCCGGCGCACCTCGGCGGCCAGTTCCATCGGGCGCAGCAGCGCCTTGCTCGGGATGCACGCGTAGTAGGAGCACTCGCCCCCCGCCAGGTGCGCCTCCACCACCGCGACCTTCAGACCGCCGCGTACGGCCCTTCCGGCGACGTTCTCCCCCGCCGGTCCGGCTCCGATCACCACGACGTCGACGTCCTCGCCCGTCTGCTCAGCCACAGCGGCCACCTCCACCTCGAATCCCGAAACCGTCCCCGCCCACGCTATGCCGTCGGGGGGCGGCCACCCGCGAGCAGGCCCCTCGCGGGCATGACGGAAGGGCGTGGACCCGTGGCCCTAGCATGGTGGCGACCATCGCACGAGCTGGAGGCCCGCCCATGCTGACCGACGACGACCTGCGTCACCTGCGCCGGTGTGTTGAGCTGGCGAGCGAGGCGCTCGACGTGGGCGACGAGCCCTTCGGCTCGCTGCTCGTCGCCGCCGACGGCTCGGTGCTGGCCGAGGACCACAACCGGGTGGCGGGAGGCGACAGGACCCGCCATCCGGAGTTCGCGCTCGCCCGCTGGGCCGCCGCGCACCTCACGCCGGGCGAGCGCGCGAACGCCACCGTCTACACCTCGGGCGAGCACTGCCCGATGTGCGCGGCGGCGCACGGCTGGGTGGGGCTCGGCCGCATCGTGTACGCCGCCTCGGGCGAGCAGTTGGCGGGCTGGCTGGCCGAGCTCGGCGTGCCCGCGCCACCGGTGCGCACGCTGGCGATCACCGAGGTGGTGCCCGGCGCCGTCGTCTCGGGACCCGCGCCCGAGCTGGCCGGGCAGGTACGCGCCCTGCACCACGCCTTCCACACCGCCTCACGGCCGTGAGCGGCGTCTTCACCGCCGACTTCTGGCTGGATCCGTCGTGCCCCTACACCTGGCTCACCGCGCGCTGGCTGCGGGCCGCGGCCGAGGTCAGGCCGATCGAGGTGCGCTGGCACGTCATGAGCCTGTCGGTGCTCAACGAGGGCCGCGACGACGACCCGGAGGGCGACCCCGACGGTTACCTGTGGCTGCCCGCCCGGCTGTGCGCCGCCGTACAGGAGAGGTACGGCTCGCAGGCGCTCGGCCGGTTGCACGCGGCCCTGTGGACGGCCGAGGACGGGCGCGGCGGCGACTGGATCGCGCCGATGCGGGAGGCGCTCGACGCCGCCGGGCTGCCGGTCGGGCTGGCCGAGGAGGTGACGGGCACGGCGCACGACGCGTTCCTGCGTGCCTCGCATGCCGAGGCCATGGCCCTGGTCGGGCCGCACGTCGGCACACCCGTGATCGCGGTGACGCCGCCCGCCGGGGAGCGCGTGGCGTTCTTCGGGCCGGTCGTCTCGGCCGCGCCGACCGGCGAGCAGGCGGGCAGGCTGTGGGACGGCGTCCTGCTCGTGTCGGGCACGCCCGGCTTCCACGAGCTCAAGGGCCCGCCCGCACCCGGCCACAACTGACGGCGAAACCCTGTCGAAAGCCGGACGGCTCGCCCGTCGAACAGGCGAAGGGCGGCGCCGCCGCCCGCCTTACCGTGAGGAGTCGCCATGCGTTACATCCTGATGGCCCACGTCGACCGGGCCGCGCTCGACAACCTGCCCGCCGAGGTGTACGAAGCGGCCATGAGCAGGTTCGTCGACTTCAGCCAGGCGCTGGCCGCCTCCGGCGCGCTGCTGTCGGCCGAGCAGCTGCAGACGCCCGACACCGCCACCACCGTGCGCAACCGCGACGGCGCCACCCTGCTGACCGACGGGCCGTTCGCCGAGCTGACCGAGTCGTTCGGCGGCTACTGGATCGTGGAGGCGCCCGACCTCGACACCGCGTTGAAGCACGCCGCCGACTGCCCGGCCGCCGACTTCGGCTCGGTCGAGGTGCGACCGCTCATCGAACGCGGCTGAGCCGATGACCGTCGAACTGGGCCTGAGGCCGTGAGCGGCCCTGTCGAGGACGCCGTCGAGCGGCTGTACCGCGAGCACTGGCCGGCGCTGGTCGCCGGGCTGGCCCGCTGGAGCGGCGACCTCGACAGGGCGGAGGACGCGGCCGCCGAGGCCGTGGCCGCCGCCCTGGCGACCTGGCCGCGTGCCGGTGTGCCCGCCAATCCCGCCGCCTGGCTGCAGACCACGGCCAGGCGCAAGGTGGTCGACCGGGTCAGGCGCGACCGGACCAGCGTCACCAAGCTCACCGCGCTCGCGGGCGAGATGCGCGACGAGCCCGCCGCCGACCTGGTGAGCGACCCGGACGACCCCTTCGGCGCGGTGTGCTGGTCGGACGCGGCGGCCGAGGACCTGCTGCGGCTGGTCTTCACCTGCTGCCATCCGGCGCTCGGCGCGCCCGCCCAGGTGGCGCTCGCCCTGCGCCTGCTGTGCGGCCTGACCTCGGCCGAGACCGCGAGGCTCCTGCTCACCGGCGAGGCCGCGGTCGCCCAGCGCCTGGTCCGGGCCAAACGGAAGATCCGCGAGGCGGGCATCGCGCTGGAGATCCCGCCGCGCGCCGCCTGGCCCGACCGGCTGGCCGCCGTGCTCACCGTCGTCGGCCTGGTCTTCACCGAAGGGCACACCGCCACCGAAGGCCCCCTGCTGGTACGGCCTGCGCTGTGCGACGAGGCGTTGCGCCTGGCCGCGCTGCTGCGCCGCCTGCTGCCGGACGAGCCGGAGGTGCTGGGCCTTTCGGCCGTGCTGCTGCTCACCGACGCCAGGCGGGACGCGCGTACGTCGGACGGCGAGCTGGTCCTGCTGGCCAGGCAGGACCGCTCGCTGTGGCGCTGGGCCGACATCGCCGAAGGTCTCGCCCTGGCCGCCGACGCCCTGCGCAGGGCCGGGGCCTCGCCCGGTTCCTGGGTCCTGCAGGCGGCGATCGCCGCTTCGCAGGTGCGGCCGGATCCGGACCGGGCGGCCGTGGTGCGGCTGTACGACAGGCTGGCCGTCCTGACGCCTTCGCCCGCCGTCCTGGCCAACCGGGCCGCCGCCGTGGCGATGGCGTCGGGCCCGGCCGCCGGGCTGCTCGCCCTGGACGCCGCCGGTCCGGCGTGCGGCGGTCACCGCCCTCTCGCGCTGCGGGCCGAACTGCATGCCGAGCTCGGCGAGACCGAGCAGGCCGTACGGTGGATCGAGCTGGCGGTCGCGGCGGCGGGCAACGACGTCGAGCGCCGTCATCTGCGCCTGCGTGCCGCGGCGTACGCCGGGCGGTGAGTGGCTAGAGCCCCTCCTCGGCCAGCACGCGTGCGGCGATCGCGAAGGCCTTGTTCGCGGCGGGGACACCGCAGTACACCGCCGTCTGCAGCAGGACCTCCTTGATCTGCCCGGGTCCGAGCCCGTTGCGCAGGGCCGCCCGCACGTGCAGGGCCAGCTCGTCGTGGTGGCCGCCCGCGACCAGGGCCGTCAGCGTCACGCAGCTTCTGACCTGGCGGCTCAGGCCGGGCCTGGTCCAGATCTCGCCCCAGGCGTAGCGGGTGATGAAGTCCTGGAAGTCGGCGGTGAACTCCGTCGTCGCCTCGATCGCCCGGTCCACGTGCGCGTCCCCGAGCACCTGCCTGCGCACGGCCGTACCCGCGTCGCGGCGCTCGTCCGCGGGGGTGCCCAGCGCGCGGTCGGTCAGGGCGGGCGCGCTGCCGATGTCCGCAGGGTCCAGGTGGCCGGTCAGGGCGAGGTTGGCCCGCATGCGGTCCGGGTGCACGCGCAGCCCGGCGAGCAGGTCGGCCGTGTCACGCGCGGCTCCTCCGGTCAGCCGTAGCGCCTGGCGCAGCGGCTGCCATTCGGCGTGCCAGGCGCCCGGCGGGCGTTCGTCCTGTGCGGCCATGCAGCCGTACAGGGTGGCGGCCAGGGCGGGGGTCTGGCGGGCCGCGGCGGCGACGAGGATGGATCTGACCGGGTTCGCCTTGTGCGGCATGGAGGAGGAGCCGCCGCCGTGCGCCTCGCTCAGCTCGCCGACCTCGGCCGTGGACAGCGCCAGCACATCGGCGGCGATCTTGCCGAGCGCCCCCGCCGTGAAGGCGAGCGCGCCCGCCAGGTCGGCGACGGGAGCGCGCAGCACGTGCCACGGGAGGGCCGGCTCGGCGAGCCCGCACTCCACGGCGAAGGCCGCGATCAGCCCCGTGGCCGCCGCTCCCTCGGGGTAGGCGGCCAGCGTCCCGGCCGCGCCGCCCAGTTGCACGGGCAGCGCGGCCCGCACCGCCGCGAGGCGCTCGGCCGCGCCCAGCACCAGTGCGCGCCACCCGGCCGCCTTCAGCCCGAACGTGGTGGGCACGGCGTGCCGGCCGAGTGTGCGCCCGGCCATGACGGTGTCGCGATGCGTCCCGGCCAGGGCGTGCAGCCGCTCCCCCGCGGCTGCCAGGTCGGCCAGCAGCGGCTCCAGGGCGCGGGAGGCGACCAGCATCGTGGCCGTGTCCCAGATGTCCTGGCTGGTAGCCCCGAAGTGCACATATCCGGCATGTTCGGGTGCGACGGCGTCCCTCAGGTCGGCGATCAGCGCGATCACCGGATTGCCGTCGGCCCGCGCACGCGAGGCCAGCTCCCGGGCCCGCACCGGCAGGCCGGCCGCCGCCCTGCCGATCGCCGAAGCCGCCTCCTGCGGCACCAGCCCCGCCCCCGCCTGCGCACGCGCCAGCGCGACCTCGGCGTCGAGCATCGCCCGCACGTACGCCTCGTCGCCCGTCGCCTGCTCCACCGCGCACCCCGCGACGCCGGGCGTCAGCAGGCCCTCGTCAGCCGGACTCGGGGAAGCCGGACTCGGGGAAGCCGAACTATTCGAAGCCGAACTCAAGGAAAACCGTCTCCTCATGCACTCCGTCGTACTGCACCCGCACGTCGAACCTGCGTACCCCGGGCCCGTCCGGCGCGGCGAACAGCGTGGCCCTGCGCGCGGGCTCGGCGGCCAGCGCGGCCAGCAGCGGATCGCGCTCGCCGGGATCGCTCAGGTACACGCGCGTGTACAGGTGGTGCAGCAGCCCCCTGGCGAAGACGACGACCGCCAGATAGGCACGCCCGCGAGGCGGCAGCACCCGCAGGGCGTAACGCCCCTCGGCGTCGGTCGCCACCCGGCCGAAGCCCGAGTCCTCGTCCCAGAACTCCAGCAGCGCGTCGGGAATCGCCGCGCCCTCGCCGTCGAGCACCCGGCCGCGTACCACCACGGCGCCGGGATCGCCCAGCGGTGCGATGTCGTCGCCGCCGGGGTAGGGCAGGGCGAAGCCGAAGAACGGCCCGACCGTCTGCGAAGGCGTCGCGCCGCTCACCCGCCCGCCTCCGTCCACGTGGCCAGCGGCCCGTCCAGCACGATGTCCCACCGGTACCCGAGCGACCATTCAGGCATCGACGACTCGTGCACGTAGGCGGCGACCAGCCTGGCCCTGGCCGCCGGGTCGGTGACCGAGGCCAGGATCGGGTCGTAGGGCATGAGCGGGTCGCCGGGGAAGTACATCTGCGTGACCAGCCGCTGGGTCAGCGCCGTGCCGAACAGCGAGAAGTGGATGTGCGCGGGCCGCCAGGCGTTGACGTGGTTGCGCCAGGGATAGGCGCCGGGCTTGACGGTGACGAACGCGTACGAGCCGTCCTCGCCGGTCAGGCAGCGCCCGGCCCCGGTGAAGTTCGGGTCGAGCGGGGCGGCGTGGGTGTCGCGGTCGTGGGCGTATCGACCGGCGGCGTTGGCCTGCCACACCTCGACGAGCTGCCCCCGTACCGGATGCCCTCGCCGGTCGAGCACGCGTCCGGCCACCCTGATCCGCTCGCCGATCGGCTCGCCCGCGTGCTGCCTGGTGAGGTCGTGGTCGAGGTCGCTCACGTGGGAGGGGCCGAACGCGGGGCCGGTCAGCTCGGCCGCTTCGGGGTCGCGTACGGCGACGAGCGGGCGCCTGGGGTGGCGCAACCGGCTGCTGCGGTAGGCGGGGAAGTCGCGGGAGGGATGCGGGCCTTGAGCGCCGGGCGCGGCGGCGATCTCGGCGCTGATGTCGCCCTGCGCGGGCAGCCCGTCGAGCGTGGTCATGTCCGTCCTTCGAGCGCGTGCGGTACGGCGAGCCGGTCGATGCACGGCCCGCCGGAGGATGTGCGCCGCCCCCTCCCGCCGGAATACGGGAGAGTCTCGCCGAAATCAGGCGTCGCTTCAAGCATCGGGACGAGCGGCGGTCAGCGGACCTCCACGGCGATGAGGCAGGTGTCGTCGTCGGTGTCGGAGCTGCTGTGGGTCAGCAGGTGGTCCAGGCGGTGCTCAAGGGAGAAGTCCGAGCGCGAGATCGCGGCCAGCAGCTGCTCCTGGGCGTGCTGCAGCGTGGTGTCACGGCGTTCGATCAGCCCGTCGGTGTACATGAACAGGATGTCGTCGGCCTCCAGCTGCACCCTGCCCTCCTCGTAGTCGGTCTCGGCGACCGCCCCGAGCAGCAGGCCGCCGATCATCGACAGCTCGGCCGCCTCGCCCCCGCGTACCAGGATCGGCGGCAGGTGCCCGGCCCTGGCCCAGCGCAGCACCCGGGTCTCGGGGTCGTAGAGCCCCACGATCGCGGTGCCGGTGAGGTTGTCGGCCAGATGGTGCGCGACCAGGTTGAGCCAGGTCAGCAGCTGGGCGGGCCCGGCGCCGGTCGCGGCCAGGCCACGCAGGGCGTTGCGCAGGATGACCATGCCGGTCGCCGCCTCGATGCCGTGGCCGGCCACGTCGCCGACCGACAGCAGGATCTGCTTGGTGGGCAGGATGACGGTGTCGTACCAGTCGCCGCCGACGAGCGAGTCGGTCTCGGCGGGCCGGTAGCGCACGGCGATGTTGAGGCCGAACGCCTCGATCGGGCCCGTGCCCTTCGGCATGATCGCGTGCTGGAGCTGCAGGGTGAGCCGGTTCTGCTCGGCCGCCTGCTGCTCGCTGTGGGCCAGTTGGTCGCGGGTGGCGGCCAGCGCCACCTCGGTCCAGTGCTGGGCGGAGATGTCCTGGTAGGCCCCCCGGACGGCGGGCATCCGGCCGTCGGCGTCGAAGACCGGCTCGGCGACCACGCGGATGTGCCTGGCGACGCCGTCTGGCCGCTGCAGCCGGAAGGCGATGGCCGCGGCCCGGCGCTGGTGCAGCACCGTGCGCAGGAACCTGCCGATGGCCACGGCGTCGTCGGGATGGGCGTGCTCGCCCAGGCGCTCCAGCGGCACCGGCCCCTCGCCGGGCTCCAGGCCGTACAGGTCGTAGAGCTGGGAGTTCCATGTGATGTCGCCGGTCTGCAGCACCTCCTCGAAGCCGCCGATGCGGCCCAGGCGCTGGGCGTGCTGCAGCAGGCTGGCCAGGCGCAGCGTCTCGTCCTGCGGACGCCAGATGAGCAGGACGCAGTCGCCGTGCCGGGTGATGCTCACACCCGCGACGCTGGTCAGCGGCACCTGGTCGATGAGCGCGGTGAGCGTCAGCCTGTCGGTGCGGTACGGCTCGCCGGTGGCGTGGACGTGCTCGACCTTCTCGAACAGGCCGTGGTCGCCCGCCGCCATCGGGTAGGCCTCCAGCAGCAGCGTCCCGGTGACCGAGCTGCGCGGACGGCCGAGCGGGTCGGCGAACGCCGGATTGGTGTGACGCACACGGAAGTCGGTGAGCCGTCCGGCCTGGTCCAGGTGCGGGCTGAGCACGAGGGCCGGGTCGGCGAGACCGTCGGCCAGGTCGACCAGCTCCGACACGCCCGCCTCGCCGCCCTTGGGACAGCCGGGCGCCTCCAGCGTGTGCGCGCAGAGCTCGGCCAGCGCCTCGACCTGCCGCTGGATCTGGCGCGACTGCGGCGCGAGCGGCTGCGGCCAGCCGATCTCCAGCACGCCGAGTATGCGCCCGCCCGTGCCCGCCGGTACGGCCACCCTGCCGCCATTGGCATGGAGCCGATGGCCGATCGACGGCAGCCCGGCGGCCGACAGGTCGCCGAACCACACCGGAACCCGCTCGACCAGCGCACGCCTGGCGGGTGTGGCCACACCGGGCGGCACGTAACGCCAGCGCCTGGCCTCCTCGGCGCTGTGGCCGGCATAACCGGCCAGGCTGAGCGAGGCGTCCGTACCCGCCGCCCAGATGGCGACTGTCGTCGCGCCGAGCGGCGCCAGCGCGTGTTCGAGCAGCGAGTCGGCGACCCGCTGGCTGTCGTCGGCGCCGAGCGCACCGCTCTCGGCCGCGCGCAGCCGCAACGCCACCGAGACGGCGTCGGCCTCCGCCTCCGCCTCGGTCGCCTGGGTGCCCGTCCGGTGCAGGAAGTCGCGTGCGGCGTCGCTGAGCCGGTCGTGCGCCGCCTGGTTGATCAGGTCGGCCGCCAGCTCGATCTGTGACAGGCCCGCCTGCTCGGCCAGGGTGGCGAGCTGGTGCGCCGCCTGGGCCGGGCCGCAGTGCAGCCGTTCGACCAGGATGCCCTTGGCCAGCTCGATCAGCGCCCGGCCGTCGGCGGCGACCTGCGCGCGCTGGATCTCCTCACGCAGCCTGCCGATGGTGGCCGCAAGGCGGCTCAGGTGCGAGGCGTCGCTCATGAGGCCAGCCAGTGCTGGATGAGGCCGAGCAGATGGTCGGAGTCGACCGGCTTGGTGACATAGGCGCTGGCGCCCGATGCCAGGCTCTTCTCCTGGTCGCCCGGCATGGCCTTGGCGGTGACCGCGATGATCGGCAGGTCGGCGTAGCGGTCCATCGCCCTGATGGCCGAGGTCGCCGCGTAGCCGTCCATCTCCGGCATCATCACGTCCATCAGCACGATGTCGATCTCCGGATGCGCGGTGAGCGTGTCGATGCCCCTGCGGCCGTCCTCGGCGTGCAGCACCTGCATGCCGTGGATCTCCAGGATGGAGGTCAGGGCGAACAGGTTGCGGGTGTCGTCGTCGACCACCAGGACCGTACGCCCGGCCAGGGTGCCGTCCACCTCGCGCGAGCTGGCCGGCTGGCCGCTCTTGTCCGGCCGCACCAGGGGCAGCACGTCGCCCGGCTGGTCGGCCGTCAGGTGCAGGGCGATGCGCTCGCGCAGCTCGTCGAGGCTGGAGAGCAGCTCCAGAGGCTGGGAGTCGGCGCGCGAGAGCAGGGCGCGCTCCTCGATCGGCTCCATCCGCCAGTTGTTGTAGGCCAGCACCGGCACGCCGTGCAGGGCGGGGTCGCCGTCGATGGCCTCCAGCAGGCCGAACGAGGCCCGTTGCGGCAGGTCCAGGTCGAGCACGATGCAGTGGAAGGCCTGGGCGGCCAGGGTGGTGGCCGCCTCCTGTGCCCCGGCCGCGGTGACCACCTCGACCGCGGCCCGCGGATTGACGGCGTCGCGGCCGTCCAGGTCGGTCAGCACGCTCTCGGCCACCAGCGAGAGCAGCCCGCGCGGGCGCTCCTCGATGACCAGGAGCCTGCGTTGCTGCTGGGGCGGTGGCGCGGAGGCGGTGACGACGTCGGGCTCGGGCCCGCCCCCGGCCGGTGCGAGCGCCGCCGCCTGGTCGGCGGGCAGCTCGGTGAAGTCGGGCCTGGCGACCGGCATGAACAGCGTGAACGTACTGCCGACGCCCGGCGTGCTGGTGGCGGTGATCGCTCCGCCGAGCAGGTAGGCGATCTCACGGCTGATCGACAGGCCGAGCCCGGTCCCGCCGTACTTGCGGCTGGTGGTGCCGTCGGCCTGCTGGAAGGCGCCGAAGATGGTCTCCAGCTGCTGCTCGGCGATCCCGATGCCGGTGTCGACGACCCGCAACGCGATGGCCGAGCCGTACGGCCTGACCATGGCGGGCAGTTCGGCGGCCGACGCGGGCTCGATGCGGAGTTCGACGCTTCCGGTCTCGGTGAACTTCACCGCGTTGGACAGCAGGTTGCGCAGGACCTGGCGCAGGCGGGAGTCGTCGGTCAGCAGGTCGGTGGCCACGCCGGTCGCCGTGGTGATGTGGAACTCCAGGCTCTTCTGCGTGGTCATCGGGCGGAACGTCGCCTCGACGTAGTCCAGCAGCTGGCGCAGGGCGACGCGTTCGGGGTTGATGTCCATCTTGCCGGCCTCGACCTTGGACAGGTCGAGGATGTCGTTGATGAGCTGCAGCAGGTCCGAGCCCGCCGAGTGGATGACGCTGGCGTACTCGACCTGCTTGGCGGTGAGGTTGCGCGTGTGGTTCTGGGCCAGCAGCTGGGCCAGGATGAGCAGCGAGTTGAGCGGCGTGCGCAGCTCGTGGCTCATATTGGCCAGGAACTCGCTCTTGTACTTGGAGGCGAGCGAGAGCTGCTGGGCGCGGTCCTCCAGCTCCTGCCTGGCCTGCTCGATCTCCAGGTTCTTCGTCTCGATGTCGCGGTTCTGCAGGACGAGCAGCGCCGCCTTCTCCTCCAGCTCGTCGTTGGAGCGCCGCAGCTCGACCTGCTGGTTCTGCAGCTCCTCCGAGCGGGTCTGCAGCTCGGCCGTCAGGCGCTGCGACTCCACCAGCAGCTCGTCGGTGCGGGCGTTGGCGACGATGGTGTTGACGTTGACGCCGATCGTCTCCATGAGCTGTTCGAGGAAGGCGTGGTGCACGGGCGTGAAGGAGTAGAGCGAGGCCAGCTCGATCACGCCGAGCACCTGGTCCTCCACCACGATCGGCAGCACCATGAGCGCGACGGGCTCGGTCTGCCCCAGGCCCGACGAGATCGTGACGTAGCCGGGCGGTATGCGGTCCATCGCGATCGTGCGGCGCGTCCTGGCCGCCTGCCCGACCAGCGACTGCCCCAGCTTGAACCGGGTGGCCGCCTCGCCCACCGGGTAGCCGTAGGCGCTGATGAGGTCGAGCTCCAGGCCGCTGGCGCCGTCCTCGGCCAGGAAGAAGGCGCCGAACTGGGCGGAGACGAGCGGCACGAGTTCGTTCATCACCAGTTCGGCCACGGTGGCCAGGTCGCGGTGGCCCTGCATGAGGCCGGAGATCCTGGCCAGGTTCGACTTGAGCCAGTCCTGCTCCTCGTTGGCGCTGGTGGTCTCGCGCAGGGACTTCACCATCGAGTTGATGTTGTCCTTGAGCTCGGCGACCTCGCCGGAGGCGTCGACGGTGATGGAGCGGGTCAGGTCGCCCGAGGTGACGGCGCTGGTGACCTCGGCGATGGCGCGTACCTGGCGGGTGAGGTTGCCCGCGAGCTCGTTGACGTTCTCGGTGAGGCGCTTCCAGGTGCCGGAGACGCCCTCGACCTCGGCCTGGCCGCCCAGCCTGCCCTCGCTGCCGACCTCGCGGGCCACCCGTGTGACCTCGGCGGCGAAGGAGCTCAGCTGGTCGACCATCGTGTTGATGGTGGTCTTCAGCTCCAGGATCTCGCCCCGGGCGTCGACGTCGATCTTGCGGGTCAGGTCGCCCCTGGCCACGGCGGTGGTGACCTGGGCGATGCTGCGGACCTGGTTGGTCAGGTTGTCGGCCATGGAGTTGACGTTGTCGGTGAGGTCCTTCCAGGTGCCCGCCACGTTGGGCACCCTGGCCTGGCCGCCCAGCTGGCCCTCGGTGCCGACCTCGCGGGCCACGCGGGTCACCTCGTCGGCGAACGCGCTCAGCGTGTCGACCATCGTGTTGATGGTCTGGGCGAGGGCGGCGACCTCGCCCTTGGCCTCGACGATGATCTTCTGCGACAGGTCGCCCTTGGCCACGGCCGTCGCCACCTGGGCGATGCTGCGGACCTGGTTGGTCAGGTTGGAGGCCATGAAGTTGACGTTGTCGGTGAGGTCCTTCCAGGTGCCCGACACACCGCGTACGGTGGCCTGCCCGCCCAGCTGGCCCTCGGTGCCGACCTCGCGGGCCACCCGGGTCACCTCGTCGGCGAAGGCGGACAGCTGGTCGACCATCGTGTTGATGGTCTCCTTCAGCTCGGCGATCTCGCCTCGGGCGTCGACCCTGATCTTCTGCGACAGGTCGCCCTTGGCGACGGCGGTGGTGACCTCGGCGATGCTGCGGACCTGGGCGGTGAGGTTGTCGGCCATGACGTTGACCGACTCGGTGAGGTCCTTCCACGTGCCCGAGACGCCCTTGACGTCGGCCTGGCCGCCCAGCCTGCCGTCGGTGCCGACCTCGCGGGCCACCCGTGTGACCTCGGCGGCGAAGGAGCTCAGCTGGTCGACCATCGTGTTGAGGGTGTTCTTCAGCTCCAGGATCTCGCCGCGGGCCGAGACGGTGATCTTCTGCGACAGGTCGCCGCGCGCCACGGCAGTGGCCACCTGGGAGATGTTGCGCACCTGGTCGGTGAGGTTGCCCGCCATGTAGTTGACCGAGTCGGTGAGGTCGCGCCAGGTCCCGGCGACGCCCTTCACATCGGCCTGGCCGCCGAGCTGGCCCTCGGTGCCGACCTCGCGGGCCACGCGGGTCACCTCGTCGGCGAAGGAGGACAGCTGGTCGACCATCGTGTTGACGGTGTTCTTCAGCTCCAGGATCTCGCCGCGGGCGTCGACGGTGATCTTCTGCGACAGGTCGCCCCTGGCCACGGCGGTGGTGACCTCGGCGATGCTGCGCACCTGGTCGGTCAGGTTGCCCGCCATGGCGTTGACCGACTCGGTGAGGTCCTTCCACGTGCCCGAGACGCCGGGCACCTCGCCCTGGCCGCCGAGCCTGCCGTCGGTGCCGACCTCGCGGGCCACGCGCGTGACCTCGGAGGTCACCAGGGACAGCTGGTCGACCATGCCGTTGAACACCGAGGCGATCTCGCCCAGCAGGCCGTCGGCGTCGTCGGGCAGGCGGGTGCCGAAGTCGCCGTCCCTGACGGCGGTCAGACCGGCGAGCAGCTGCCTGAGCTCGGGCTCGCCGCCGCCTTCCGGCCGGACCGCTCCCGCACGCGCGCCACCCGTCGCCTCGCCCATGGTCACCCTCGCTCCACCTCGTCGCCGGCCGCACCGTCACGGCGGCCGATCTGCCTTCCGGCACTGCTTGCCTGCGGCCGGCGGGTGCGACCCACTCGCCGAGCCTTCGCGGATGCCGTGCCACCAGGGACGACCCGCCCCCGCCACCGTCGGCGCAGGGCATGCGGGCCGGGTGGGAGCGGAGGACGCCCGCAGTGCCCCAGGCTACCCCTGTGAAACCCTCGGGCCGACGGAAAAATCCGCCTCTGTTTCGGCATCCGGCCGGTCTCCGGCTCCGAAGGGACAGACGAGCAGTTCGCACGGGAAGGGAAGCAGTCGACGTGAGCCGACCCACATCCATAGCCCTCCTCCTGCACGGCGGCAGAGCCAGGAGCACCGAGCCGGCCGGCCCCGCCCAGCTCGCGGTCCTGCGCATGGCCCCGCTGGCCGTGGCGCTGCGCAGGGCGAAGGTGGCGGGCCTCGCGGTGCGCAGGCCGCTGTTCGGCGTGCGCGGATGGAACGGCGACGCGGCCTCCCCCGTGGCCGATCTGCACGGCTGGCTCGACGAGATCGGCTCGACGTGCGGCGAGGTGCCGGTGGCGCTCGTCGGGCATTCGATGGGGGCCAGGGCGGCTCTGCGCTGCGCCGGGCATCCGCTGGTCGCGGGTGTGGTCGCCCTGGCGCCGTGGTTGCCGCGCGGCGAGCCCGTCCTGGCGCCGCCGGGCCGCAGGGTGCTGCTGGCGCACGGCGACCGCGACCGGGTCACCGATCCGGCCGACACCTGGGCCTATGCCGACCGGCTGCCCGGCGCGGCCACGCTGGAGATCGCAGGCGGCGATCACGCGATGCTCAGGCGGGCCGGGCTGTGGCACCGCGTGGCCGCCGCCGCGACCGCGTACGTCCTGACGGGCGAGTGCGCCTACCGTCCGGTCGCCGACGCCTTCGCCCGGGCGGCCACCGGTCTGCCCCGCGCCACGCTGTAGCCGTCCCGCACCCCGGCACGACCTCTTGACGCAGGGTAGTCACGCGACTACCAATCGAGAGCATCCAGCCTTCGATCGAAAGGAAGCAGCAGGTCATGCGCACTGCACACAGCCTGGGAGCGGCACTCGTCCTGGCGGCGGGCATGCTCGCCCTTCCGGCACCGGCCTCCGCCGCCCCGATGGGCAACGCCCCGTCGTGCGTCACGGTGTGGGAGAACATCGGCAGGATCACCAAGACCGGCTACGCCCGCAACGACTGCGACTCGTCGCTGAACCTCAAGATCGTCTGGGCGCACGGCACGGACGGGTCGTGCCAGTCGGTCAGACCCGGCTGGACGATCAGCAGCAGGGTCGCCAGAGGCGTCAGGACGTTCGACGGCGCCGACACCTGCTGAACCCCGGCGAGCGCCCGTCCGCCGTTCAGGCAGGCGGGCGTTCGGCGTCGACGGCGGCGGCGATCAGCGGGGCGTAGCCGGCCTCCAGGTCGTCAGGCAGGTCGCCGACGGGGAAGAACGCCAGTGCGCTGTGCTCGTCACTGACGCGCAGCGCGGCCGTCTCGCCGCCGCCATCGACGCTCGCCAGCAAGGCCACCACCAGCACCTTCCCGCCCGCGATGGCGAAGATCTCGGCCCCGACGACCGGGCCGACGGCCACGCGCAGGCCGCTCTCCTCCAGCACCTCACGCCGCACCACGTCGGCGAGCGTGTCGTCCTCCTTCGAGGGCCAGCCGCCGGGCAGCTCCCACGTGCCGCGCGGATTGCGGCACAGCAGCACCCGGCCGTCCGAGACGACCACACCCTTGACCGAGGCGTGCATGAAGTACCAGCCGGTCTCCGCGTCGATCACGTCTTGATCATGCCACAGGGCACGCGAATCGGAACCCCTCTCGGCCGCGAACGCAAATACGTCTAGACCAATCGCGCGAGGCCATGCTCTGACCTGCGCAAACATGTTGGGCCTGTGCTGACGATCACCCATATGGTAAAGAAGGTTTCCAGTAAGGCGCTTCGATTCCCCCCTTCGAAAGGCCCCCCATGCGATTGCGCGCGCTCCTCTTAGGCGTGGTCACCTCGCTTCTCCTGGCCGTCTGCGGCCCCGCCTACGCCGACGGACCCACCGGCGAGATCGTGTACGGCACCCGGGGCACCGGCCAGAACGTCGCCCTCACCTTCGACGACGGCCCCTCACCCGAATGGACGCCGAAGATCCTCGGCCTCCTGCGCACCCAGCAGATCAGGGCGACGTTCTGCCTTCTCGGCAGCCAGGCCCAGGCCCATCCCGAGCTGGTGCGCGCGATCGTCGCCGACGGGCACGCGGTGTGCAACCACTCCTTCAACCACGACTGGCTGCCCGCCTGGAGCGACGAGGCGATCACCGCCGACCTGACCGCGACCAACCAGGCGATCCGCACCGCGGCAGGCGACCCGAACCTGCCGATCAGGTACTTCAGGGCGCCGTACGCGGGCTGGGGCAACACCCCGCAGATCGCCGCCTCTCTCGGCATGAGCGCCCTGGCCTGGTCGATGGACCCGGCCGACTGGGACGGCTCGCCCGCCGAGGTGCTCGTCCAGCGGCTCACCACGCAGATCTTCCCCAGGGCCGTGGCGCTCTCGCACGACGGCGGCGGCTACCGCGCGCCCACGCTGGCGGCCTACGAGCAGGTCATCCCGCAGTGGAAGCAGGCGGGCTGGACGTTCGACCTGCCCGCGGTGACGGGTGGACCGTACCCGCCGGCGTGCACCGCGCCCGACTGGCGCACGCACGGCGTCTACACCGAGGGCAAGCGGGTCTCGCGCGGCGGTCACGTCTACCAGGCCCGCTGGTGGACGCAGCTGGAGAACCCGTCCACCGCCTGGTGGGTGTGGGCCGATCTGGGCGCCTGCTGATCCGGCACACCCCACCGCTACGAACCAGTACGAACAAGCACTAACCAGTACGAAGCCCCCGGCCGCCACGCGCGGCCGGGGGCCGGGGGAACGAAGGGCCACGCGTCCGGGCCCGGCAGACGAAGGACGCACCGAAGCCGGCACATCTTTCCCATGGCTTTCACCCGGCGAGACGAAGGAGCGGCCTATCAGGCTGACGACCACGTGAGGTGAGCCGAGCACGCACGGCCCGCCACGACAACCGGCCGTCCCATGGGCGTCGCGCCCGTACGGCCGTCCGCGCGAACACGCGCATTCCTTCCGAACAGGGGCAGGCACGGCCGCCCGAGTTCGTTTCAACGATTCAGGCTCTGCGCATCCCGCCAACGGAATTCATTAATTCATCGGCGAATGATGACGCTATTCGCCCACCCCCCGAGTCCTTCGGAAATTAAACGCGACAGCACGGAGGGACGACGACGCCTGCCCGGAAACAATGGGCAGGCGTATTTATTTTGCTACGGCCGGCGACCATGCCGATTCGGCATATCTCCACCTTTCTCATCTCTTGACACGACTGAAGCCCTTGCCAGAGACTGTCTTCATCTGTTCGGATCGCATGCGATATCTCCCAGAATTCACGAGAAATGAAGAGGGGAGAGTTAAAGGACGTGGCACAAGTGTCTGAAAATGTTCGGCATGTCGTCGTTCTCGGAGGCGGTACGGCCGGTTGGATGACGGCCGCATATCTCGGGAAAGCACTTGAGGGAATTGCCAAGGTCACTGTTCTCGAGGCGCCCGCGATCCCCAGGATCGGTGTCGGCGAGGCCACGGTGCCGAACCTGCAGAAGGTGTTCTTCGACTACCTGGGCATCCCCGAGGACGAGTGGATGCGCGAGTGCAACGCGAGCTTCAAGACGGCGGTGAAGTTCGTCAACTGGCGCACCCCCGGCGTCGGCAGCCCCACGCCTCGCCTGGTCGACGGCAGGCCCGACCACTTCTACCACCCGTTCGGCATCCTGCCGCAGGACGGCTCGGTGCCGATCACCCACCACTGGTCCGACCGCGTGCTGCGCGGTGTGACCGACGAGCCGTTCGACTACAGCTGTTTCGTCGAGCCTCCGCTGATGGACGCCAAGCTCTCCCCGCGCTTCCTGGACGGCACCCGCGCGACCAGATACGCCTGGCACTTCGACGCGAACCTGGTGGCCGACTTCCTGCGCCGCTTCGCGACCGAGAACCAGCAGGTCGAGCACGTGCAGGACGAGATGGTCGACGTCACGCGCGACGAGCGCGGCTTCGTCGTCTCGCTGCGCACCAAGGCCGGCCGGATCATCGAGGGCGACCTGTTCGTCGACTGCTCCGGCTTCCGCGGCGCGCTCATCAACAAGGTGATGGAGGAGCCCTTCCTCGACAACAGCGACCACCTGCTGTGCGACAGCGCCATCGCCACCGCGGTGCCGCACGACGACGAGAAGTACGGCATCGAGCCCAACACCTCCTCGATCGCGATGAGCTCGGGCTGGACCTGGAAGATCCCGATGCTCGGCAGGTTCGGCTCCGGATATGTCTACTCCAGCCAGTTCGCCTCACAGGACGAGGCGCTGCAGGAGTTCTGCAACCTGTGGGGCCTGGACCCCGAAGGCCAGTTCAACAAGATCAGGTTCAGGGTCGGCCGCAACAGGCGGGCCTGGGTCAACAATGTCGTCAGCATCGGCCTTTCCTCCTGCTTCCTCGAGCCCCTGGAGTCGACCGGCCTGTACTTCACCACGGCCGCGATCTACCAGCTCGCCAAGCACTTCCCGGACCGCGACTTCAATCCGGTCTATGCCGAGCGTTTCAACAAGGAAATCGCCGCGATGTTCGACGAGTCGCGCGACTTCCTGCAGGCGCATTTCTACTTCTCCCCCCGCGTGGACACCGAGTTCTGGCGTGCGAACAAGGAACTCCACCTCGCGGACGACATCAAGGAGAAGGCCGAGATGTACCGCGCCGGAATTCCGATCAACCTCCCGGTGACCGACGAGTCGACGTACTACGGGAATTTCGAGGCGGAATTCCGCAACTTCTGGACCAACGGCAGTTACTACTGCATCTTCACCGGCATGGGAATGCAGGCAGAGCGTCCCATCGCGGCACTCGCGTACGGCGGCGACAAGGGTGAGACGGCAGACGAACTCTTCGCCTCGGTCGCGCAAAGGCAGAACGAACTGCTGGCGACGCTGCCGACAACCTATGAATGGCTCCGCGATTTCCATGGCAAGTGAGCCTGCCCACATGACCTCCGCGGGAGCGGGCTTCAGGGAACTGATGAGCCGCTTTCCCGCGGGGGTGGCTGTGATCACCGCCAACGACGCGCAGGGCGTACCGGTGGGCATGACCTGCTCATCGCTGACGAGCGTGTGCGTGGACCCGCCCACGCTCCTCGTGTGCCTGCGCACCGACAGCCAGACCGTGGCGGCGGCGCGCGAGAGCGGCGCGTTCGCAGTGAACCTGCTGAACGCCGACGCGCGCTGGGTGGCCGAACTGTTCGCCGCACGGCACATCGACAGATTCGCCGCGGTGGGCTGGGAACGTTCCCCGTCCGGCCTGCCCTGGCTCGGTGACAGCTCGGCCGCCATGGCCGAGTGCGAGATCGCCACCACCATGGACGTGGGCGACCACACCGTGGTGCTCGGCAGAGTGACGCGCACCTCCGCGAGCGACCGCCTTCCCCTCCTGTACGGCATGCGGCGCTACGCCTCGTGGCGTGAGGACTTCGTCCGCGAGAGCCACGCCTACTCCACCCACGCCTACGCGCGAAGCGAGCCTGTCTCGCCGACGGCCTGAGCAGCCGCCCGCCTCCACTCCCCGGCGGGCGCCTGCCGGTCGCCTTTCCCCTTCCGACGTCCCACGCCCATCGGCGCGTGCCCTCGGCGTCCCCCCGCCCCGCGCGCCCTCCGCTCAACGGGAGCGACCCATGCAAGCCACCGCCACCGCCTATCTGGCGATGGGGCCGGACAAGAACCTCGAACTCGTCCTGCGGATCCTGCCCGCGATCGTCGTCATCCTCGTCGCCTCGGCCGTCTGCGGCCGGATCGCCATCCTGCTGCGCCAGCCGCGCGTGCTCGGCGAGATGGTCGCCGGAATCCTGCTCGGCCCGACGCTGTTCGGGGCGGTCTTCCCCGAGACGCAGCAGGCGCTCTTCGCCCCCGATGTGAAGTCCTTCCTGTACGTGCTGAGCACGATCGGGCTGACCGTCTTCATGTTCCTGGTCGGCGCCGGGCTCGAGCACGGCTTCAGCGGCGGCGGCAAGAACAACGCCAGGAACGCCGTCGTGCTGGCCGTGTCGGGCATCTCGCTGCCGCTGGTGCTCGGCGCGGGCGTCGCCTATCTGCTGTACGAGCAGTTGTCGCTGCGGGAGGTGTCGCCGTTCGAGTTCAGCCTGTTCATCGGCGGGGCACTGTCGATCACCGCCTTCCCGATGCTGGCCCGCATCCTGTTCGAGCGCAGGCTGGAGAACACCAAGGTCGGCAGGCTCACCCTGCTGGCCGCCTCGCTCGACGACGCCGCCGCCTGGTGCTTCCTGGCCGTGCTGTCGGCGCTGCACGCGGGCGCCGACGCCAGTCAGTCGCTGTGGACGCTGGGGCTGACCGTCGTGTTCGCGGTGTTCATGCTGACCGTCGTGTCCAGGCTGCTGCGGCCGATGGGCGAGCGGGTCGAGCGCACCGGGCACTTCGGGTTCGACCAGTTCTACGTCGTGCTCGGCATCGTGCTGCTGGCCGGGTACTTCACCGACTCCATCGGCATCTACTCGGTGTTCGGCGGTTTCATCGCCGGCCTGGCCATGCCGCGCACGCCCAAGTTCCGCGAGGCGCTGCAGAGCCGCATGATGGATGTCGTCTGCGTGCTGCTGCTGCCCATCTTCTTCACCTTCTCCGGGCTGAACACCCAGCTCAACGGCCTGGCCGGATGGGCGATGATCGGGCCGTTCCTGCTGATTCTCGGGGCCGGGTTCGTCGGGAAGTACTTCGGGTGCTCGCTGGCGATGCGCTCGATCGGCTTCAGCTGGCGTGAGTCCTACGCCTTCGGCGGGCTGATGAACGCCAGGGGCATGATGATCCTCATCTTCATCAACATCGGGCTGGCCCAGGGCATGATCTCGCAGACCGTGTTCTCGATGCTGGTCCTGGTGGCCCTGATCACCTCGATGGCCGCCGTGCCGTTGTACCGTCTGGCCATGCCGGTCACCCCCGACGCACCCGGCGCGCCCGCTCCTGAGCAGGCCGAAGGGCCGCCCAGGGAGCCGGTCCCCGTCTGATCGCGCACCGCCGTACGAGGAGGACATGCCTGTGGAGACGTTCGATGTCGCCGTGGTCGGAGCAGGGGCGATGGGGTCGGCCGCGAGCCGGGCGCTGGCGGGGGCGGGGCGCTCGGTCGTCGCCTTCGACGCCTTCGAGCTCGGCCATGCCAACGGCGGCTCGCACGGCGGCAGCAGGCTGTTCCGGCTCTCGGCCGACGACGAGGACTACCTGCTGCGGGCGCACCGGGCCGGGCTGCTGTGGGCCGAGCTCGAACGGGAGAGCGGCGAGCGGCTGCTGGAGCGCACCGGCGGCCTCGACCACGGCGTCGGCCAGGAGGCGGTCGAGCGGTTCCGGCTGCTGTTCTCCCGGCACGAGATCGCCCACGAGGTGCTCGACCCGGACGAGGCCGCCGTGCGGTGGCCGGGCATGCGGTTCGAGACGCCCGTGCTGTACCAGCCGGGCTCGGGGCGGCTGCTGGCCGATCGGGCGGTCGCCGCGTTGCAGCGTTCGGCCCGCTCGCACGGCGCCGAGTTCAGGCCGCGCTCTCCCGTGACCGCGTTGCGTGTGCTGCGCGAGGGCGACGGCACGGGCGACGGGCTGGTCGAGCTCGACACACCCGGCGGCGCCGTACAGGCTCGGCAGGTGGTCGTCACGGCGGGGCCGTGGGCGCCGAAGCTGCTGGCGGGCACGATGGCGCTGCCGCCGATCGAGACGACGCAGGAGCAGCCCCGCTTCTTCGCCCCACGCGAGCGCGACCACGCCTGGCCGAGCTTCGTGCACTGGGAGGGCGGCGCGTACGGCCTGCTGGAGCACGGCTCGGGGGTGAAGGTCGGCCTGCACGGCACCGGGCCCGTCGTCGACCCCGACCACCGCGACCGCACCCCCGAACCGGTCGCGGACGCCGCGCTCGTCGACTACGTCAGACGATGGTTCCCCGGCCTGGACGCCGACGCCTCCACGCCGATCAGCTGCCTGTACGACAACACGCCGAGCGGCACGTTCGTCATCGACAGGCGTGGGCCGGTCAGTGTGGCCGCCGGGTTCTGCGGGCAGGGCTTCAAGTTCGTGCCGCTGGTCGGCCTCTACCTGCGCGACCTGGTGACGGGCGAGGGCCGGGCCCCGGCCGACTACGGGCTCGACGCCCACGCCTGAGCCGCGAGGCGGTAGCGTCGGGATCATGCGGCTTCATGTGGGATGTGCGATGTGGACGCACACGCCGTGGCAGGGGCGTCTCCTGCCGCACCCGCTCGCGCCCAAGGAGCGGCTGCGCGCCTATGCGAGCTGGTGCGACGCGGTGGAGGGCAACACGACCTTCTATGCGACGCCCGCGCGCGCCACCGTGCAGGCGTGGGCCGAGCAGACCTCGCCCGACTTCCGTTTCGTGGTCAAACTGCCCAAGACGATCACGCACGAGCGGCGGATGAGCGGCGCGGAGGAGGAGCTCGCCGCCTTCCTCGACGCGGTCGAGCCGCTCGGGCCGCGCACGCACGCGCTGTGGGTGCAGCTGCCCGGCTCGTTCGGTCCCGGTGATCTCGGGGTGCTCGCGGCGTTCCTGCACCGGCTGCCGCGCGAGCACCGTTACGCGGTCGAGGTACGCCACCAGGCCTTCTTCTCCGACGAGCGCGCCGAACGCCAGTTGGAGCGGGTGCTTTCCGCCTATGACGCGGAATGGGTGCCGTTCGACACGGTGACCCTGTTCCGCAGCCCGCCCACCAGCGACGCCGAGCGCGAGGCCTGGACCAAGAAGCCGAGGGTTCCACGCCGGTCGAAGGCGCTGACCGGCAGGCCGATCGTGCGCTACCTCGGGCGCGACTCCGTCGATCTCACGGTCGAGGGCTGGCGGCACTGGGTGGAGGTGACGGCCGCCTGGCTGCGCGAGGGCCGCTCCCCCACCGTGTTCGTGCACACGCCCGACAATGCCGAGGCCCTGGTGCTCGCCCGCCGCTTCCACGACGACGTGCGCGCCGTGGTGCCCGCCCTCGCGCCGCTGCCCGAACCGGCGCCGGTCGAGCCGCTCACGCTGTTCTAGGGCCGGGTCACAGGGCGTTGAGCCACTGCTCGGCCAGGCGGAGGTGCCGGGCGGTCAGGCCCTTGCGCGGGCCGACGTCGATGACGTTGAACGCGCCCACATTGCCGTGCGCCCTGAAGAAGAGCCGATCGCCCCGGTCGAGTTCGTCGTCGAACCACACGAAAGGACGTCCCGCCACCCACGCTGCCACGGCGGGCGTCTTGGCGTGCACGCGGAAGCCCGCGCCGTCCCCGCCGTCGCGCACCTGGATGACCGGCAGTTCGGGCAGGCCGATCCTCGGCCCGATCTCGCGATTGGCGTGATGCTCCCACGTGGTGGCCCACACCAGCTCGGCGCCGGTACGGCAGGCGAGGTCGAGCAGGGCGGGGCCGTGCCCGGGATTGAGCATCACCTCGTAGGCGACGCCGTCGGCCACGGCCTCGTGCCGTTCCCATGCGGGGCCCGGCCGGTACCAGGGGTTGAGCACGCCGTCGACGTCGAGCAGGACCAACGGCGCCTGGGAATGTGCGGGCATACGTCCCCTAAGCGATGTACTGCGGGCTTGATCACACCTTGTCCCTGTCTGACGCCGGAGGCGCCTCCCGCGATGACATCGCACCCGAATCGCCGTCCAAGCAGCTCTTCGCCCAGCGTGAGCGCCTGACATAGGGCACAGTGGGGGGCAACGGCTCGGCCCGCCGCGTGGGGCGAAGGGCCGGAGAGGGGTCGACGATGAGCGCCGGGCTACGGCTGGTGACGAGCAGGGAGGGCGATGTCATGATCGTCCGGCCTGCGGGCGAGCTGACCTGGACGACCGCGCAGGCCGTACAGGAATGGTTGCGCGACTACGCCTGCGCCCCCGCGCCGCTGACCGTCGTCGACCTGTCCGAGCTGGAGTTCCTCGACTCCACCGGGCTGGCGACCCTGCTGGCCGTGCACACCAGGCTCGGCGCCGAGCATGCGGCGCTCGCCTTCGCCGCGCCCGCGCCGGTGCCCGCGCGCATGTTGCAGATCACCGGGCTGGCCGCCCATCTTCCGCTGCACGACACGATGCAGGAGGCCCTGGGGTCGGCTCCACAGCTGACGCCGCCGCCCGTGTGACGTCATCGTGATCTGGGGGTGCGAACGTCGCCTCTGTGATCCGGACGACTCCGCGTTCCATCATCGCGCTGGCGCTCGGCGCCTGCCTGCTGGCCACCGGCTGCTCGGCGCTGGCCGGACTGACCGGGGCCAAGGGCCAGGCCGCTCCCGCCCCGGCCCCCGCCTCGCCGCTCAAACCCGGCGACTGCTTCGACGTCATGGGCGCGGCCGGCACGGCTCCCCTGGTGCCGTGCGCGAAACCGCACGTGTTCGAGTTCGCCGGGTCGTGGACGCTGGCCGACGAGCCGTGGCCCGGTCTCGACGAGGTGCACGGCAGGGCCACATCGGGCTGCCACAAGCGCGTCCTGGTCAGGAGCGAGTTCGACGCCTCGGTCGGCGTGCAGGTCTTCACCCCGCAGGAGAGCGACTGGCCCGCCGATCGCACCGCGTACTGCGTGGCCACGTCGACGAAGGACGGCGGCAGGCTGACGGGACACGTGCTGGAGTAGGGCTGGGCGACTCCCCGCGAGCTCAGGCACGCGCCGCCATGCGCGCGAGCGACGCCACGGCCACCCGCGTCCCACAGCGCGCGAGCACGAACCCACTCACCCCCGCGCCGCCGTATGCGCGAGCAGCGCCGCGGCCACCGTGTCCCACAGCTCGGGCGGCGGGATCTCGTGCCCGGTGCGCTCCAGGGCGACGAACGCGGCGCCCGGGATCTCGGCCGCCAGGGCCAGGCCGTGCTCGATCGGGAACATCGGGTCCTCGGTGCCGTGCAGGACGAGCGTGGGGGCGCCGATCTCGCCCAGCCTGGAGCGCCAAGGGGTGCCGGGGTCGATCAGGAAGGGATTGGTGGCCTGGGCGGCGATGTCGCGGGCCCGGTCGACGACGCGGCCCGCCAGCTCCCGCACACCGTGCTCGTCGAACGGCCTCGACGTCGAGGCGAAGGGCCGCTCGCCCGCCACCAGCGCCTCGACGGCCGCGTCCCTGTCGCTCCAGTCGACCTCTCCCCCCTCGCCCTCGAAGAACGCGGCCAGCGCCTCGGTCATCGGCGGCAGGCCCGGCGCCTCGTGCCCGGGACCGCCCGGCGTGCCGGAGGCCAGCGTGAGGGTCGCGACCAGGCCGGGCCGCCCGATGGCCAGCAGCTGCCCGACCGCGGCCCCTTGCGACATGCCCACGACGTGCACGGCCCCGAGCCCGAGCGCCTCGATCAGCGCGGCGGCGTCGTCCACCAGGTCGCCCAGGCCGTAGGGCGGCGCCCCGGCGGGGAAGGTGCTGGAGCGCCCGGCGTCGCGCCCGTCGTAACGCACGACGTGCCTGCCGCCCGCCACCAGCCGCTCGATCAGGCCCTCCGGCCAGTTGAGCATCGAGTGCCCGCCGCCGTGCACGAGCAGGATCGCCGGGTCGGCCGGGTCGCCGAACGCCTCGGTGCTCAGCTCCACCTGGTTGACCTTCATCGTCGCGCTTTCGCTCCGCATGCCGTCCGCCTCACATGTTCGTTACGTGTAACGAAGATGCTAGAGCATTAACCCGTTACATGTCACCAGTATGCTGAGGGCATGAACTCCCCACGGGATGCCGCCGAGCGCGACGCCTGGGCCGCCTACCGGCGCCTGCACCTGATCGTGGACGCGCGGATCGCACGCGACCTGGAGCGCGAGTGCGGCCTGTCGATGCCCGACCACGACGTGCTCGCCGCCCTGGTCGCCCTCGACGACCCCGAGCACTGCATCCGGGTGCGCGGTCTGGCCGCCCATCTCGGCTGGGCGCACAGCCGCCTGTCGCGCCAGCTCGGCCGGATGGAGGGACGCGGCCTGATCACGCGTGCGGCCTGCGAGCTCGACGGCAGGGGCGACGACGTCCTGCTCACCGCCGAAGGCCGCAGGACACACGACGAGGCGGCCCCCGCGCACCGCGCCTCCGTGCGCAGGCACTTCACCCGCCTGCTGACCCGCGAGCAGCTCGCCGCGCTGACCGGCATCGAGCGCAGCCTCGACGCCGGGACATGACGACGCCCCCGGGACGACTCCCGGGGGCGTGCGCCGTACTGTGCGTCAGGTCTTGATCAGCCCGGTCTCGGCGAGCGTGGCGAGGAAGAGCCCCGCGCTGATGAGAACGATCGGCCACGACTTCTGAATGGCGGCGACGACCGCGCCGGCCAGGAACGCGACGAGCGCGAGAACGAGCAGGACATCCATGTCGATCTCCAAGGGGCTGGACGGTCGCTCCCGGCGATACCACCGGGAGCGACCGTCGGCGGACTGTGCGTCCCTGGTGCCCTGGAGATCCACTCTCATGCCGATGAGGGGAAACGGATTTTCCGGCATGATCGCCGTCTGCCGGGTAGAGGCAGGCGCATGGCGAAACTGATGGACCGAGTCCGCGCGTATCTGAGCAGTCCCAAGGGCAGGCAGAACATCGAGAAGGCCAAGCGCATGGCCCGCGACCCGCGCAACCAGGCCAAGGCCCGCGCCTGGCTGAGCAGGTTCAGGCGGCGCTGACCCTACCTGCGGCGCTCAGGCGAGCTGGTCGCGCAGTCGTCTGCACTCGATGGCGAACCTGGTCAGGTTCGCGCCCGCCGCGTGCCGTGCCACCTCGGGGATCGCCCCCTTGGCCCCCGTCCTGACCGCCACTTCGGCGGCCAGGACCATCGCCTCGGTGTGCGTGACGGTCAGCCGCCTGCCGAGGGCGGGCAGCAGGGCGGGCAGCGCCTCGCGCATGATCGCCCACACCTGCGCGTGCGCCCCCAGCGCCGCCGCCTGCGTCAGCGCGGCGATCAGCGGTCTCGGCCGCAGCCAGGTACGCCCGAGCAGCGCGACGAGCTGCGCGCCGACCGCCGCGAACGACAGCTCGCCCGCCGCCGCCAGCCCCAGCAGCAGTGGCACGGCCTCGGCCTCACCGCTCGCCAGGAAGTAGGCCAGCATCATCGCGACCGCCTCGCCCGCCGGCCCCTCGGCCGAGGCGAGGGCGGCCAGATGCGAGGGCCGCACCCCCCAGCCACCCCACCGCCTGAGCAGGTACGGCATGCACGCGACGGCCGCGACCTCCCGGTGCGAGGGCAGCACGGCCGGCCACCAGGCCAGGGTGGCGCCGCCGCTCTCCCAGCTCCACGCGGGTGGCTCGCCGAGCAGGTCGTCGATGAGCGCGTGCCCGGTCGGCGCGGCCTTGAGCACCGGGACCAGCATGACCTCGTCGGCGTCTCCGGTCGGCCGTTCGTCGTGGAAGTACCACTTCCCGGCCTCACGGCAGGCCCACCTCAGGCCCGTCTCGGGATCGGGCATGCCCCCCGCGGCCAGCCAGGCGGCCACCGTCTCGGCGGCGGGCGTGCCGATCCGCCGGATGCGTACGGCGGCGGCGGGATGCGTGCCGCGCGGCAGGCGCAGCAACGCCTGGGCCAGATCGGCGGGCATCGGCTCGGCCCCCGCCTCGGCGTACCCGGCCAGCCGGTCGGCCAGCACCTCGGGATCGAGCCCGCCGCTCGTCGCCGTCGGCGTGGCCAGCAGGACCGGCGGCAGGGCGCCCGCGCACAACGCCCGGTGGATCTCGCTCAGCCTGCGCAGCACGAACAGGTCGAACGGCAGCGCCCGGCCGGGCTCGGGCAGCCACCGATGGGTCTGCGCCGCCGGGACGGGACGGCGGCCCGGCTTCAGCACCTCGCTGATCAGGGCGGTGCTCCAGTACTCGACACGGCTCCACCGCTCCAGCGAGTACACGTGGGCGCCGATCGGGCCGTACTCGGCGGCCAGCCGTTCGCGCAGCCCCTCGCGGTCGGCGCCCGCCTGCTCGACGAACCGGGCCAGCCACTGCTCGCACTCGGCCCAGTCGTAGGCGTCGGGCGAGGCCGGCACCTCGGCGAACGACCCGGGCGCCGCGAGCGAGGGCAGCGCGACGACCTCGTGCCCCTCATGCTCCGGCGCCGGACCGCCGAAGGCCGCGGCGAGCTTCCCGCCGAGCTCGGCGGGCAGGTACGCCGCCGCCTGGACGATCTCATCGGCGCCGTCCTGGAAGGCCACCGCGTGCTTGGCCGCGAGGTCGGCCGCACGCCGCTGGACCTCGTAGGAGGTGTGCGAGAAGGCCGCGACCAGGGCGGGAGTCAGGCCGGGCGCCCGCGCGGGGTCGCGGCGCACGCGCTCGTCCAGCCAGAGCAGGCCCGCGCGGGCCAGTTTGGCCTCCGGCCTGAACGTCAGCGCGCCGATCGCCTCCTCGACGTCGGCGTCGTCGTGCCCGGCCTTGCCCGCCCTGGCCAGGGCGAGTTCGGCGACCGGACCGGGAGCGGCGGGCAGCAGGCGCAGGTAGTCGCGCGTGTGCTCGGCCGTCTCGTCCGCATCGGGGGCGAGCAGGTCGTGCAGCCGGACGAAGAAGCGCAGGGCGACGGCGTCGCCGCCTCGAAGGAACCGGCTCACGCAGTCGCCGAGCAGCTGCCGCCTGGACAGCTCGCCCGAGGCCAGGCGGCGCTGGAACACGCCGAGCCATCCGCTCACGCCCGGTGCGAGCCGCTCGTCGCGCAGCGCCTTGCCCGCGCCCTCCACCTCGAACACACGCGGCAGCAGGAACTCCGTCAGCGGGTCGTCGTCGAGGATCGGCGCCGCGAGCCAGGCCAGGACGAGCGGGTCGTGCTCGGGCGGCGGCGCGCCGCAGGCCCGCAACAGGGCCAGGGCGAGCGGCGCGACGCGGTCACGAGGGGTACGGATCCGGCGGGCCAGCCGGGTGGCGACGGCCTCGCGCCACTCGGCCGGGCGGGTGGCCAGCACGCCGACCAGGTGCGCGGGATCGGCCTGCGGGCCCCAGCGGTTGGTGAGCTCGCGCCTGCCCAGCCAGGTGACGACGGCGGCCGGGCCCGCGATCGTGGCGGCCCCGACGAGCTGCAGGCCGGGGGCGTACCGCTCGAAACGGCTGTCGTCATGGGCCTCGTGCCACCATTCCGGCTCGCCCAGGCGGCCACCCGCCTCCCATGAGGCGTGCACCCTGCGCGCGGCCGCATCGCGGCACGCCTCGACCAGGTCGGGCAGCCGCCGCGCCACCTCGGCGCGTTCGGCGTCGCTCAGCGCGAGCAGAAGCGGCACGAGCGGCGTGCCCGCATCAGGCGAGGTGAGCACGTCACGCACCCGCTCGAAGGCGCTCATCGGCCCACGCCCTCGACGGCGTTCAGCGCGAGCAGCACGAGCGGCGTGCCAGCATCGGGCGAGGCGCTCATCGGCCGACCCCCTCGGCGGCGCGTGCGGCGATCCCGGCGGCCAGCGCGTGCTTGCACGGCCCGCGTGAGCCCCGGTAGTCCCACCACCACGGGCAGGTGCACGAGCCGTCGGCCAGCACCACCTCGCGCACGCCGCCCTCGGTCCGCACGCGGGCGCGCTCGCCCGCGAGTTCGACCGCGCCCGCCTCGACCAGCGCCCTGGCCGAGGCCAGCCTGGGATTGAGCGCCAGCACGTGCTCGCTCGCGTACGGGAGCTCGCGGTGGAAGTGCGCGGCCTGCGACAGGTCGTAGCCGACCTTGCCCGCCGTGCCGAGCCGGGTGAGCGCGGCACGCACCCGGGGCACCGACAGGCCGGAGCGTTCGGCCAGCAGGCCGAGCTCCACCTCCGGCTCGAAGTTGAGCAGCATGCCGACCACGTCGGCGTCGCCCTCCGCCTCCTCGCTCGCCAGGTCCGCCAGCACGGCGCCCTCGCCGGAGAAACCTCGGTAGCGCTCGGGCGAGACGACCAGCGTGTAGCGCATCCCGGGCAGCTCAAGCTCCCACGCGCTCGACGTGGGCTCGGTGTGGCCGACCGCCGGGCCGTACACCTTCAGGCCGGTGGCGAACCTCAGCAGCGGCATGAGGGTGGCCAGGCGTGCGGGGCCCGACAGGCACACCGCGCCCGCGCCGGGCAGCTCGCTCACGCGCAGGTCCCTGCCGGTGGGCACGGCCCAGACGTCGGCCCGCGCCCGCTTCGGCAGCGAGCGCAGGAAGCGCACGGCGCTCACGCCGGTGAGCTCGGCGCGCAGGTCCATGCCCGCGGCGATCACCTGGACCTCGGCGAAGCCGCGCAGCCAGCGTTCGGGCAGCGGCACCTTCTTCTCCACCACGGCGCCGTCGCGGGTCAACACGGTCAGCTCGTCGGCCCCGACGCCCAGGTGCAGCGGATCGCGTGCGCCCACCCTGGCCAGCGCCTCGCGCAGCGGCCCGTTGACGTCGACATTGGTGGTGCCCCGGTCGAACACCTCGCCGTCGATGGCCTCCTGCAGCAGGTCCAGCCGGGCGTAGACGCCGCCGCACGCGGAGAACGACTCGAACCGCAGCCGGTCGCCGCCGCACGTCACGACCGGGTCGCGGGTCCAGCCGGGACGCGGCTGGTGGTACCTGGTCAGCGCCACGTCGGCCACACCGAGCAGGCAGGCGGCGGCCGGGGCCGGCCGGGTCACCAGCCCGCTGAAGAACCTGGGCGCCGGGACCGGCCCGGCCAGCGCCCTGCCGCCCGATGTCGAGAGCCCGAGTCGCCCGTCCGTCAGGCTGGAGGGCACGGCGTAGGTGTAGGCCTGTGTCGCACTTGTCATGGCCGGGACGCTAGAGATCACCACCGACAAAAGCCACTCAACCCCTCGGATCGACCTTCCGATCCTGGAGACTGGGACCATGACGCCGCCGCCGCGATCCGCCGCCCCGCAGGAGGAGACGCGCAGGAGGAACCTCGGGGCGCTGCTGGAACACGTGCACTTCGGCGGCCCGGCCTCCCGCACCGAACTCGCCGCCGCGCTCGGCCTGAACCGCAGCACGATCATGGGCCTGACCGCCGAGCTCGCCGCACTCGGCCTCGTCAGCCAGGAGCGGCCCGACGCCGTCCGGGGAGCCGGGCGCCCGTCCCTGGTCGTCAGGCCGTCGGGCGAGCGGGTGTTCGTACTGGCCTTCGACGTGGCCGTCGACCGGCTGCTGGCCGCCCGGGTGGGGCTCGGCGGCGTCGTGCTGGAGCGCCGCGAGGCCGTACGGCAGCGCAGGCATCCGGATCTGGACGACGTGGTCGGCACGCTGGCCGAGTTCGCCAGGCAGTTGCTGCGCGACGTGCCCGCCGGGTCGGTGTGCGTGGGCGTCGGCGCGTCCTTCTGCGGGATGATCAGACCGGCCGACGGCGTCGTGCGCTTCGGGCCCGACACCGGCTGGGTCGACCAGGCGTTCGGCCCCGAGCTGGAACGCAGGCTGTCCACCGGGCTGCCGGTCAGGGTGGGCAACGAGGCCCATCTCGGGGCCGTCGCCGAGAACAGGCGCGGGGCAGGCATCGGGTTCGGCAACCTCGTCTACCTGCACGGCGACGTGGGCGTCGGCGGCGGCGTCATCGTGGACGGCGAACGACTCGGCGGCAACGACGGCTACGCCGCCGAGGCCGGGCACATGATGGTCAACCCGTACGGCGGGCGGCCGTGCGGCTGCGGTTCGGCCGGGTGCCTGGAGGCGGAGGTCGGCGAGCACGCCCTGCTGAGCGCGGCGAAGTGGCCGCCCGGCCTGATCGGGCGCGACGCGGTGGCCTCGGTCGTGCACGCGGCCGAGCGCGGCGACCCGACGGCCGCCGCGGCGCTGAACCGGGTGGGCGACTGGCTCGGCGTCGGGGTGGCCAATCTGATCAACCTGTTCAACCCGGGTGTGGTGATCTTCGGCGGCATGCTGCGCGACGTCTACCGGGGGTCGGCCGCCCATGTGCGCAGGCGCATCGAGGCCAACGTGCTGCCGGTCTCGCGCGAACGCGTGGAACTGCGTGTGGCCGCGCTCGGCGACGACACCACGCTGACGGGAGCCGCCGAGCTCGCCTTCACCGACCTGCTGGCCGATCCGCGTGCGGTGCTCACGGGGCCTGGCCGCCCGCGATGAGCGCACTGCCGAGCGGTGTGATCATGTGATGCACCGCCTTCCCGGCCCGGCGTGTGGTGATGAGCCGCGACTCGCGCAACACGGTGGCGTGCCGGGAGGCGGCGGCGGGCGACAGGCCCAGGCGTTCGGCCAGCTCGCCCGTGGTGATGGCGGGCACCGCCGCGATGACGCCGAGCGCCGCCCCCCGCTGCGGGCCGAGCAGCCTGCCCATCACGCCCTCGCTCCGCTCCTGCGGCGCGCCGGGTCCGCGCCCGCCGGGCGCGGGCACGTGCAGCAGGACGTGACCGGGCAGCGCCACGCACACAGCGGGCCCGGCGGCCAGCGCCGTCGGCAGGACGAGGAAGGTACGCCCGTGCAGGTCGATGTCGGCATCGGCCGTGCTCGCGATGGACATCACCGAGCGCCCGAACGTGATCGAGGGGTGCAGCACGTCCAGCGCGTCCGCCACGCCCAGCCGTCCCATCGTCGTACTGACCTCGGCGAAGGCGGCGGCCACCGCTGAGGTGATCTGGCGTCGCCACGGCCTGACGGCGACGGCGTCGAAGGCCGTGACGGCCGTGTTCAGCGCCGCGACCGCGCCGGGGTCGCCCGCGGCCAGCGACCTGAGGAAGGGCGTGGCCGGCGAACGCCGCCGCAGCACGACCTCCGCGCTCTGGACCGCGGCCTCGCCGGTCACGGCCAGGTCGCCGCCTTCGCCCCAGCAGTAGAGGTCGGGCAGGCTGCCCGGCACACACAGCGACAGCAGCGGAAGGGCGGTGCGGTCCAGCCTGCCCGCGATGGCCGCGCGCCAGCCGTCGAGCCCGCGCGCACGCCCGGCCAGGGCCAGGGTCGCGGCGCCGAAGACGAGTTCGTTGCGCACGTCCGGCTGTCCGATCACCCGCACACGGCCGAGATCGCCGTCCTCGAAACGGATACGGATCATGCCGGGCTCCCTCCGGATCGCGCCGGGTGCTCATTTGCGGCGCAGCACAAAGGATCGCCTATCCCCGGGGCCTCCGACGATCATCGGGCTGCGATCGGGGGCACGACAGGGGTTCGCCGCCCCCGGCAGCCGGGCTCGCGCGCATGCGGGCCCGAGGCGCCACAGGAAAGAGAGACATGATGCGCAGACAGGCGCGCCGGGCGGCGCTCGCCTTGTGGGCGGTGCTGTTCCTGATCTTCGGACTGGCCCTGCCCGCGCACGCGGGCACCTACCACCTCACCAGCGGCGTACGGCTCAGCGCCGACCAGGCCAACGGCTGGATCGTGACCTGGAAGGTGCCGACGCTCGAAGGCGATCCGAGCGCCGCAGGGGTGATCGGCCAATGGTTTTGGGGGCTCGAGTCCGGGCTGTACCGCACAGGCGGCCGGTGGAAGGCGTACTACTTCGGCAACGCCACCGCCTTCCCCGACGGCCTGGGCGACAACAGCGGCATGTGCACCGAGGCCGACGGGCGGCCGACCTGGCCTGGAGCGGGTTCGACGTGCCGTGAGGCGCTGGCCGGGTTCAGCCCGGGGCAGACCGTACGGATCAAGTACGAGCTGTGCGACGCGCAGGGCAACCCGAAGGTAGGGGGCGCCAGGGTCTGCCTGTCGTGGGACACCGGCGACGGGCGTGGCTGGCACTACGTCGCGCAGGCACGCCGCGGCGCCTTCGAGATGTACAACCACATGGAGTCCTTCCTCGACATCGGTTCGGGACCGCTGCCGCTGCGCATCTCGTGCGCGGCTCCCGCCGTCATGCAGGGGCAGAGCTACCGCGACGCCGCAGGCCAGTGGGTCACCATGACCGGTGCGATGTGGAACTTCAGCACCGACCCGGTGCAGTACTACAGCTTCAAGAACAAGCGCCTGACCGCCACCCCCGCGACCTGGGAGATCTGCTCGGCCGACGGCACCCCGCCCACCACTCCCCCGGGCCCCGGCGGCGGCAACAACCCGCGCCCGCCGAACCCGCCCGACACCCCCACGCCCGCCTCCAGCCCGCACGACTTCACCGGGGACGGCCACGCCGACCTGCTGGCCATCGGCGGCGACAGGCTGTCGTGGTGGTCGAGCAGGGGCGGGTTCGCCCTCGACCACGCGGGTTCCAACGGCCCAGGCTGGAGTCAGTACCGCGACCTGGTCAACACCGGTGACATCTCGGGCGACGGCCGTGCCGACGTGGTCGCGATCGGCGCCGACGGCTACCTGCAACGCTGGTGGGGCAAGGGCGACGCCACCTTCCAGCACGCCGGTCACTGGGGGCCAGGCTGGGGCGGCTACCGCGAGCTGACCAGCGTCGGCGACATGAACGGCGACCGCCGTACCGACCTGATCGCCATCGGCGCCGACGGCTACCTGCAACGCTGGAAGGGCATCAGCGGCGGCGGGTTCAGCCACGTGGGCGACTGGGGCCCCGGCTGGGGCGCCTACCGCGACCTGATCAGCCCGGGTGACATCTCGGGCGACGGCGTCAACGACCTGCTCGCGATCGGCGCCGACGGCCAGCTCGCCATGTGGAAGGGCAGACACGGCGGCGGTTTCTCCTACTGGCGCGCCTACGGCCCCGGCTGGGGCGCCTACAAGGAGCTGACCGCGATGGACCTCAACCGCGACGGCGTCCAGGACCTGATCGCGTACGGCGCCGCCGACGGTGTGCTGCACTTCTGGCGCGGCGTGTCCGGCGGCAACTACAGCCATGTCGGCACCTACGGGCCCGGCTGGGGCGGCTACCGCTCCTTCGCCTGACACGGCCGAAGCCCCGCCCCACGCGGACCGAGGTCCGGGGGCGGGGCTTTCGCGGGTTCCGCTACCGCTCCAGCGCCCACGCCAGCCGCAGCCAGGAGGCGAACAGCTCGGCGTCGACCTCCGAAGGATCGCGCAGCCTGACCGCGGCCATCTGCCTGGCGGCCGGTTCGAGCCGCCCGGAGGGGTCGTCGATCTCCTGCCCACGCCACAGCCCGAACGTCACGTAGGAGCTGTAGGCCTTGACGTAGGCGACCGTGGTCCTGCCGGGCGCCGGGCCGAGGCTCCAGACGGGGTGGCCCTGCCAGAGCGCGCCCGGCTGGGGCATCTCGGCGTCGACCAGGGCGTGCAGCCTTTCGGCGATCGTGCGCAGGGGCTCGGCGAGTGCGGCGGTGTACTCGGCGACCGTGGTGTGCTTGGGCATGTCTGCTCCTCAGGCGGGCTGGTAGTGAAGGTTCAGGACGCCGGTCTCGAACACCGCGGACTCGACGAGTCTGAGCGGCAGGCTGCCGATGCTCTCGTCGAACAGCCGCATGCCCTCGCCGAGCACGATCGGGTGCACCAGCAGGTGGATGTCGTCGACGAGCCCGGCGCGCAGCAGGGTCCTGGTCAGGGTGATGCTGCCGGTGACGCTGATGTCCTTGCCCGGCTCCTCCTTCATCCGCCTGAGCTCGCCGACCACGTCGTCGCCGAGCAGGGCGGAGTTGTTCCACCCGACCGTGCGCAGCGTGGTGGAGGCGACCAGCTTGCGTATGCCGTTGAGCGCGTCGGCCATCGGCCCCTCCTGGTGCGGCCAGACCGAGGCGAACGCCTCGTAGGTGGCCCGGCCCAGCAGCAGCGTGTCCGCCTGGGCCTGGATGGCCATGACGGCCTGGCCCATCTCGTGGTTCATGTACGGGAAGTGCCACTTCTCCGGCGACTCCACGACGCCGTCGAGCGAGACGAACAGGCCGGTGACGATCTTCCTCATGATGCTCTCCTCCGTGCTGGCCGGTGCTTGTACCCGGACGTCGTCCCGACGATGTGACAGGGAATGCACGGGATCGGAGAAAAGAGGATGTGACCGTTCCCCCTCCGATGGCGTCTGTTCGGATGTGACCGACACCAGAGCACGGAGGAGATCATCATCGAGGAGCTGTACCGCGAGCACTGGGCGCTCGTGTGCGGGTTCCTGCTCCGCCGTACCCGTGACCCCCATCTCGCCGAGGACCTCGCCCAGGAGACGTTCGTCAAGGCGACCCGGGCCCTGCTCGGCTGGCGTGGCGAGAACCCGGCGGCCTGGCTGCTGGCCATCGCGCGCAACGTCCTGCTCGACCACGTCAGGCGGCATCGGCGCGACCTGCCGCTGCCGCACCCGGACGAGCTCGGCGTGCCCGCCCTGCACGTCGCGTCGCTGGACGTGCGCGACGCGCTCGACCGGCTGCCCGAGCAGCATCGCAGGCTGCTCACGCTGGTCTACATCGACGGCTTCTCCCTGGTCGAGGTGGCCGCGATGACCGGCAGGAAGCACAGCACGCTCAAGACAGCCGTGTGGCGGGCCAGAGCCGCCTTCGCCGACGCCTATGGAGTGACCCATGACTGACGACGCCCTTCCCCCCATGCCCGACTTCGACCCCAGGGCCACCCGCCGGGCCGTACGGCGCGGCCTCGCCCGCACGGCGGCCATCGTGCTGGCGGCCCTGCTCGTCCTCGCGCTGGCGGCGACGACCGGATCGGGACTGCTGCAGCGGCGAGGCGAGCGGGACGTGCGCATGAGCGACGTGCTGGGCACCGCGTTCAAGATCTACAACCCGGCCTACGACATCAGTGTCAGGGAGCTGGGGCTGACCACGCCGCTGACGATGTCGTTCACGGTGGCGGCGCGACCGCTGCGCGCGATCGGCGGCTTCACCCCCGGGTACGCGGGTGCCGAGCACGTCGTCACCCAGGACTTCTTCGGCCGCGTGGGCAGGCTGCCGCTGGGCGTCAACGCGGGGACCACCCTGACCACGGCGCTGTTCGACGTCGGCACCCGCGCCCGGCCCAAGCCCGACGTCCGCCGGGTCCTGGCCAGGCTGCCCGACGACCTCAACGCCCTGGCCGTGGTGGAGTTCGCCAGGCCGCTCACCGGCGCCGAGACGACCGCGTTCACGACCGGGCACGGCACGTCGGTGGACAGGCTGGTCCTCGAACGGCGGCCGGGCTCCAACCCCATCACGTGGGGCGGGCTGACGATGTGGGATCGGGCCCCGTCGCTCGGCACGCTTTCCGGCGACGACCATGCGATCGACTCCGACGAGGTGATCGGGATGGAGCTGACCACGTTCCGCGGCTGGGTGGGCATCCTGCGCGACCACGACGAGGCCAATCTGCACGACTTCGACCTGAGTCTGGCCCGGCTGCGCAAGGCCGCGACGGACGGTCTGATCTACGGCTATGTGACATCGGCGGACACGATCGGGGAACTACGGAAGGTCATTGAGGATCCGAGGGTGCTGACCGTCCGGTTGGCTGACGTGAGCTACGACCTGAACCGGCCCTGATCGCCGATTTTCAGATGGATTTCCGGCGACACGCAGGTGACCGTATCCCTAAATGTCGCTTGATCCTCTTTTGTCATGATCGCGAGGTGTCCCAAGATCCATGGCGGGGCGGAAATCGTTTCCTGTCCGTTGAAAGAGGTGCATCATGCGCAAGATCCTCAAGGCCGCCGTGGTGGGTGTCGCCGTCGCGGCGACCAGTTTCGCGCTCGCCCAGCCGGCGATGGCCGCCTCGTTCTCCAAGAACGTGGGTGACGGGACCATCAGCTACAACGACGGCTCCGACACCTTCTGTGTGTCCGCCTACAACAGCGAGGGCTCGCGCTGGGTCGAGGTGACGCTGACGCCGATCAACGGCGGTGGCCCCACGCGCACCGTCCGCGACAACAACGACTACTACGGCCACCCGGGCAGCACCTGCACCAGCCTTGCGACCGCCTACGAGGACACCTACTACCGCGCCTCGGTGCGGACGTACTGGGGCGAGACCGCCCAGGTGGTCAACCGCGGCAACACCAACTTCTACAGCTGACCCTTTCCGGCCGGCCTGCCCGAAGATCCCCGTGCGCGACGGCACGGGGATCTTCCTCTGTCAGGGCCGCGCGCTCAGCCGCCCGGCACCCCCTCGGGCTGCGGCTCGGTGTTCCTCACCGCCGCCAGGGTGGCACGGCCGGACGGCAGCCTGGTCGCGATCGCCATCACCACGATGGTGGTCGCGCCCGCCACGACCAGCAGCGTCTGCACGCTCACCACGTCGGCCAGCGGCCCGAACACCACCATGCCGACCGGTGTGGCCAGCGCCATCACGATGCTGACGTAGCTGAACACCCGCCCGTGCATGGCCGCCTCGACGGTCTCCTGGATGAGCGTCATGAACGGCGTCGCGAACGGCGGCACCATCAGGCCGAGCACGAACATGAACCCGTAGAACACCCACAGGTTCGTACTCAGCCCGAGCCCCACCGTCACCAGGCCGAAGCTGTAAACGGCGACGAGGATCAGCCCCACCTTGCCGCGCTTGGCCAGCACCGTGGACATCAGAACACCGCCGAGCAGCATGCCCAGACTGAAGGCGATCTCCAGTACGGCCAGCTTCCACTCCTCGGCGCCGAAACTCCGCGCGATCATCAACGGCGTGACGAACGAGGGCGCCACCGTGAGCAGGAAGATGATCGTGTACACGATCAGCAGCCACCGCACGACCGCGTGCGAACGGATGTAACGCATGCCCTCGACCAGGTCCTGCCGGTAGGACGTCGTCGACTCCGTCACCCGCTCAAGCGTCGGCACGGCGACGAGCGCGAGCAGCCCGATGCCGATCACCGCCGTCACCACGTCCAGGAAGAACGCGGGCACCACACCGAACGCCGCGAAGATCGCCCCCGCCGCGGCCGGTGCGAGCAGCGCCATCGCCGAATGGATGGTCTGGAAGATCCCGTTCACCCGCATCAACTGCGCACCGGGCACGATCTGCGGAATCATCGCCTGTACGGCAGGCGTCTGGAACCCGGCACCCACCGACCTGACCGCGACGGCCAGCAGCACGATCCACAGATCCGTCACCCCGTTGGCCATCAGCACCGCGAGCACAAGCGTCGCCACCGCGATCCCGGCATCGGCCAGGATCACCAGGATCTTGCGGTTCATCCGATCGGCCAGCACACCGCCGAACAGCGAGACCAGCCCCTGGGGCAGGAAGGCGGCCACCGCGTAGAGGGCGACCGCGAGCCCCGACTGCGTCTGCAGCGTCACCCACCACATCACCACGTACTGCACGACCATCGATCCGAAAAGCGAAACCGTCTGGCCGGTAAGGAAAAAGACGACGTTACGCCGCCAGGGCGTCGTCGCAGCTATGTCGTTGTCGTCCATACCCTCGATCTTCCCCGCTCCTGACACCGAGCGTGACGCCTGGCGCGCTGGCCGGGCTCACCGGAGCACGGCGGAGGCCGCGATCGGGGCCAGCAGCAGGGTCAGCGCACCCGACACCGCGAGCCCGCCCGCACTGCCCAGCACCTCGACCAACGGCCCGCCCGCGACCAGCCCGAACGGCACGGCCAGCGTCGCCACGGTCGTCCACAGGGTGACGACCCGCTGCTGTTCGTCCGCACGCAACCCGGCCTGAAGGTAGCTGTAGGCCACCGGCGTGAACGGCGCCCACACCAGTCCGCCGAACGCGAACACGGCCAGCGCAGGCCCGAGATCGGTAACGAAGGCCAGGGCGATCGGGCACAACGCCCACAACCCGACGATCGCCACCAGCACCGGCCGCTGCGGCAGATCGCGCAGCCGGCCGACCAGCGCGGCCCCCACGAACGCCCCCGCCCCCAGCGCCCCCCACATCAGCCCGAGCGCCGACGCGTCGGCCCCCAGCCGCTCCCGTACGAACAGCGGCAGCGCCACCTCGATCGGCATGTAGAAGAAGGTGAAGAAGAACTCCACCACCAGCAACCGCACCACCACCGGCCTGCGCCGCAGAATCCGCCACCCCGACTCACGCCCTCCCTCCACGTGCGCCTTCGCCTGGCCGGCTCCCGACGCCACCCCCGCCGGGACGCAGAGCAGCACCGCCGCCAGCAGGACCAGCGCCCCGCACGCGTCCGCGAACAGCGCGAAACCCGCGCCCGCCGTCGCCACGACCAGCCCGCCCAGCACCGGCCCGACGATGTAGAGCGCGAACGTGGCGTTCAGCCCGAGCAGCCCGTTGACCGCGAAGCGCCCGCGCTCACCCGCGAGCGAGGTCGCCAGCAGCCGCCTGCCGCTCGACCCGGCCATCCGGAAGAGCGACCCGAACAGCAGCCCGCCGATCAGCACGGGCAGGGTGAGCCGCCCGCCCACGGCCAGGACGCCGAGCACGGCGAAGGTCAGCGCCCTGCACACGCAGTCGGCCAGCAACAGCGCGCGGGGCGGCAGCCGTACCCGGCCGAGGCCGATCGCCAGGGCCAGGACGCCGGACAGGACGAACGGCGCCGCCTCCACCAGGCCGATGGCGACCGCCTTGGGCACGGAGCCGTGCACGGCCAGGGTCTGGACCGGCATGGCCACGATGATCATGCCGGTCCCCGCATTGGCCAGCAGGTCGCCCAGCAGGAGCCCCGCGATCCGCCGATCGCGCAGCACCTGCCCGTACGACAGGCTGCCGGTCGTGCCGGTCATCGCCTCGCCCTCCCGCCGGGTCAGCGCTCGTCGACGACCTGGCCGTTGAGTGCGGTGGCGTCCTTCGTGAGCGCCATGGTCAGCGGGGCCTCGGGGAAGGTGGCGATGGCGGCGAACGCCGCCCCCATCTCGGCGCCGCTCTCCCAGTGCCAGGTGTCGGTGTAGGAGCCGTCCTCCAACTGGATCAGGACGGCGTGCGTGAGGCCTGGGTGCGTCTCGCGCACGGTGGCGATCAGCGAGGCCCTGCGGGCGAGGAACTCCTCCAGGTCGGCCTCGGCGACCGAGTAACGATGAGCACGGACGACGGACATGACGGTCATCTCCTTAGTGTGGATTTCGCGGACGTCTTTGGCGTGGATGTCGTGGACGCCGACCGGGACTACCAGGTTCCGGCGATCTGGCGGATCGGGGCGTTGAGCCGGTTGAACAGGTTCGTCGTCGCGGTGATCAGCAGGATCGAGGCGAGCTGCCGCTCGTCGAAGTGGTCGGCGGCGGCGTCCCACACCTCGTCCGGCACCGCGTCGCTCCGGTCGGCCAGCCGGGTGGCCGACTCGGCCAGCTCCAGCGCCGCCCGCTCGGCGTCGGTGTAGTATGGCGTCTCGCGCCAGGCCACGACCAGGCCGATGCGCTCGTCGCTCTCGCCGAGCTTGCGCAGGCTCTTGTACCCGGCGTCGACGCAGAAGCTGCAGCCGTTGATCTGGCTGACCCGCAGGTGGATCATCTCGGCGAGCTCGGGCGACAGGCCGCCGGACTGGGCCGCCTTCATCAGCTCCATGATCGGCTTCTGCGCGGCGGGGATGACGCTGGCGGGGTTCTTCATCCTGGCTTCCATGGTGTTCTCCGCTTCGTTTCTGTCGTTCGTTTTTCGTTCGTTCGGTGAGACCCACTGTGGCCGCGCGCGTTGATACATCCGCGATGCGCCCGCGATGCGCGAGCCGACCTGGGGCTTTGACACGGCGTTCGCCCTGGTGTGCAATGCCAGTGCACGGGGCGCCGACACGGGACGGGTGAGGCTGTCGTGGTCGACGAAGCCGCCCCCGAGCCGTCGGCCGCGCTCTCGCCGGTGGCGTTCGTCGCGGCGATGCGGCAGCTCAAGGCGTGGAGCGGCCTGACCTATCGTGAGCTGAGCGAGCGCGCACGCGCCGCGGGCGACTGGCTGCCGCACACCACGCTCGCCTCGGCGCTGGCACGCGGCACGCTGCCGCGCGCGGAACTCCTGGCCGCCTTCGTCCGCGCGTGCGGCGGCGACCCGGACGCGGTCGCACGCTGGCTGAGCACGCTGCGCCGCCTGTCGGTCGAGACGAGCGGGCCGCCCGCCGAAGACCCCCAGTGGTGGGAGCTCCCCGAGGACGAGCCGGGCCCGCATCTGCGCGTCGGCGCCTACGACACGCGGCAGCTGGCCGCCAGGACGGGCCTGCTGCGTTCGATCGACGACAGGTTCGGCGGCCATGCCGTCGCCGACCAGGCCGTGACCGCGCACCGGCAGGCCAGCCTGCGCCTGACCGGTGCGAGCGACCCCGCGCCCGCCTTCGTGGCCGCGCTCGCCGAGAACGCCGCGAGCACCGGCTGGAGCTGCTTCGACGCCGGTCGCTGGCCCGCCGCCTCGCGCTACTACGACCGTGCGGTCGCACTGGCGGAGAGCTCGGGCGACCCCATCGCCCTGACCTACGCGCTGACCAACTGGGCCTACGTCCTCATCGAGAGCGATCCCTCGCCGGGCGACCTGCGCAAGGCCGCCGCCCTGGCCGAGCGTGCCAGGCGGCTGGCCTCGGGCGCGGGCTCGGCCCGGCTGGTGGCCGCGTGCGCCGCGCGTGAGGCGCGTACCCTGGCCAGGCTGGGCGACAGGCACGGCTTCGAGCGGGCGGCGGCGCTGGCCCTCGACGCCTTCGAGCGCGGTCGCTGCGACGCCGATCCCGCCTGGACCGCCTACTTCGACGAGGCCGCCCTGCACTCGGCGCTCAGCAGCTGCCGCAGCGCCCTGGGCGAGCACGACCGCGCCCTGGCGCACGCGGAGCTGTCGGCGCACCACCACAACGAGCGCCACCTGCGCAACACCGTGTCCAGCTGGCTGGTGCTGGCCATCGCCAGGGTGGCGACGGGAGCCGTCGAGCACGGCTGCGACGACGCGCTGAACGGGCTGCGGCTGAGCATGTGGCCCGGCTGTTCGGTGATCACCTCGCGCCGGCTGGCCAGGTTCGTCGCGGACGTGGCCCGCCTGCGCCCGCAGGCCGCACGCGCCTTCCTGCTGGCCACCCAGGCCCTGTAGTCCTCGTCCTCGTAGCCCGGTAGACCTTGTAGCCCGGTAGACCTTGTAGCCCGGTAGACCTCCGTAGCCCGGTAGACCTCGTACAGGTTCGTACAGCGGCCGCTCTTGCCGCCCGGGTGGTCGTGATCAACGATGAAGACGCGCGAGCAGCCGGCGCATGCGCACCCCGAACCCCTCATCGTTGCCCAGATCGTCATGGGAGGACCTCGCATGCCGCCGCCCTCACCCGGCCGGATCCGACCGGCCCATCTGCCCTCCGGGTTCCAGCACCGCCGCAGTGTCTCGGGCGCGTCGGCGCCCGGCTTCTCCGGTGTCGCCGAGCAGGTCACGCACATCCACACCCGGGGCTGGAGCCGGGAGGACTTCCACCTCGGGCCCCTGCACGTCGTCGTCACCCAGGTGGGGGGCGCGGTGCTCGAAGCCACCGAGAACGTCGTCGGCGTGCCCGTCGACCTCGGCGTCGCGGGCGTGTCGGCCGAGTACCACGACGGCATGTGGGCCGACGGCGACGCCGTGACGCCGCCCGTCTGGCGTACCGATCTCGCGCACTCCCTCACGCTCCGCTCGGCCACGCTCGTGGTCGGCGTGCGGGGGCCGCGCAGTCTGAGCGTGTCCGACCTGCTGGCCGTCGCGCGGTCCGTGCCGCTGACGGCATGAACGCGGTCGTCGTCCTGCAGACGGCCGTCGGGCTCGTCCTGGCGGGCGCCGCCGTGGCCAAGGTGTGGACGCGTACCTCTGTCGCGCCCTTCCTGCTGGCGCTCGGCCTGCCCGGACGCCTGGCCGTACCGGTCGCCGCGGGGGTGGTCCCGGTGGAGCTGCTGTGCGGGCTCGCACTGGCGGCCGGGGCCGGTACGGCGGCGGCCCGGGTCGCGGCCGTCGTGTGCTGCTCCTTCGCGCTGCTGCTCGGCTGGGCCCTGCTGAGCGGGGTACGCGAGGGCTGCCGCTGTCTCGGGCCGGTCGACGGCGATCGGCTCACCGGCGTCTCGGTGGCACGGGCCGTGGTGCTGGCCGTCGCGGCGCTCGTCCTGGCCTGGCGGGCGTCCGGCGTCCGATCACCGTGGGCAGAGCCGTGGGCCGAGCCGTGGGCCGATCTGTCGTCGGTCGCGGCGGGCGGGCTGGCCGCCGCCGCGTACCTGGTCTGTTTCGGGCTGCTGGCGCGGGTCGCCGCCTTCCGGCAGGCCGTCACCTCGATCCGTGCCGTGCAGGCACAGCGGGAGAGTGCTCGTTGACCGCCTTCTTCGTCACCACCTATGTCATCGCCTGGGTCGTGCTGGTGGCCCTTGTCGTGGCGGTGTTCGCCCTCTACTACCACTTCGGGCAGATGTATCTGGTCAGCCCGGAACACCGGGCGGCGCAGGGGCCGCCGGTCGGCGACTGGCTGAAGAGCCTGGAGGCCGAGTCGCTGTCCGGGTCGCCGGTGATCCTGCCGCTCGCCCGGCCCTCGCTCGTGGTGTTCATGTCGACCGGGTGCAACATCTGCTCCGGGCTGCGCGAGAGCGTCGCCGCGCTCGCCCGTGCCCGGCGCGACGTCGACCTGGTCGTCGTGTGCGGCGGCGAACGCCGTATGGTCGCCGCCTGGGCCGGCGACCTGGCCGCCGCGCTGCCGGTCGTGGCCGATCCCGGCAGCCGGATCGCGGCCTCCTACAACGTCGACCTGCTGCCCTTCTACGCCGCCGTCGGCGCCGACGGCAGGGTACGCGGCACCGGCGGGCTCAACTCCGGCGACGACCTCGCCCTCGCCTGCGACACGGCGCTCGGCCCCTTGAGCGAACACGACCACGAGCACGACCACAACCACAGCCACGAGCACGCACCGGCCGGAAGGAGCCTCAGCTCATGAAGGATTTCCTCATTCGGGGCAGCCGCGCCATCTCGCGGCGTCGCGCGCTGCGGATCGGCGCCACCTCGGCCTTCGGCGCGCTCGCCGCCACCGCGGTCGGCCGCCCTGCCGCAGCCGCCGCTGCCGCCCCCTGCTCGGGACCGTACGGCACCGGCCGCTGCGGAAGCTGCAACTGCTCCGGGTCCAGCTGCAAGGCCTGCGGCAACACCAGCTGCGGGAAGATCACCGGCTTCTGCCCCACCGGCACCGCGTGCTGGGCCGGTCCCGGCGGCACCTGCTGCGACTGCCGATGCCGGGCCAGTGCGGCCAACATCTGGTACTGCTACTGCCACGGGTGAACGATGCGACCCTCAGCGCGTACTCCCCGTCCCAAGGCCACGGCCGCCGCCCTCGCGCTCGCGGCGGCGGCCGGTGTCCCGCTCGTCGCCTCCGGCGCTCCCGCCGGGGGCCTGACGGTGGCGTTGCTCATGCTGCTCGCCCTGCTCAGCGGTGTGCAGGGCCTGCGCACCGATTGAGGCAACAACGCGGTCCACGTGATCGCACAGCCTCCCGGGCGGGGGCTCACGACATCCCGTTCCACCTACTGGGCCGCGGTCGTCCTGCATGCGACCGGGCTGGTCGCGGGCGCGTCGGCGGCAGGCGCCGTCCTGCGTCTGGCGGGCTCCCCGCTTCCCGCACTCCCCCTCTGGCCGCTCGGCCTGGTGGCGCTGCTGCTCGCGCTGCCCTCGGCCCGGCTGCTGCCCGTGCACCTGGAAGGCAGTTCATGGCGTGTCCCCCGCTCGTGGGGCCGTTTCGGCCACGTGACGTACGCGGCCGTGTTCGGCGCCTCGATGGGCACGGGTCTGGCCACCGCCCTGTCGTCGCCCTCCCTCTACCTGCTGCTCCTGTGGGGCTTCACCGCTCCAGCCTGGTCCCTGGTCTGGCCGGTCTTCCTGACCTTCGGCCTCGGCAGGGCCCTGCCCTTCGTCCTCATCGCCGTCCACACCGCCCGCCACGACCTCGACCCACACGACCCGCTGACCGAGACGGAGGCCCTCACGACACGCCTCGCCCTGCCCGAAGCCCTGCTGCTGGCCTTGACGGCGGTGGTGCTGATCACGGGGTGAGATGCGGCGGCTCGCGCGTCTCACCCCTCGGTGTGTACGGGTTCCCCGAACGAGGCACCGCCCTTGTGCCGACGGAGGGACACTCCCAGATGACCGTCAAAGGGAGAGCCGATGCCCGTACCGGCCATGCTCCAGTGTGAGTTGACCTTGCGCTGCGGCCAGAGCTGCTCTCATTGCTACAACTCCTCGGGGCCGGATCAGCCTCACGGGTCGCTGACCGTCGCGGACTGGCAGTCGGTCATCGCCCAGGCCGTCGCGCTCGGCATCCCCACGATCCAGCTGATCGGCGTCGACCGGGTGCGGCGCCTGGGACGTGCGGGTGCGGCCGGAGCCGACCTTGCCGAGCAGGTGCGGGTCGTGCGGCGTGCGCGTCGCCGCGATACTCGGCGACGGGCAGGTCACCCCCTGCCCGATGGCGCGCACGCTGGTGGCGGGCAATGTCCGTGACCAGCCCTTGGCGGCCCTGCTCGACCTGACACGCGCCGACGCGGTCGGGGTACGCGCGCTGATCGTGACCACGGCGGGATGTGAGCCGAGCTGCCGTCCGGGCTGCGATCCCGGCGTCGGCGGAGGCACGGGCGACGGCGGCAAGCCGTGCAACCCCGACCAGGTGTGCGGCCCCAAGCAGCCTCCCCACCCAGAGCCCGACACCGGATGCACGCCCAAGAAGAACTAGGACCTCGTGGAATCGACAGCCGAGCCCCGTGACCGTCTGCTCGCCGTACTGTGCGAGGAGCTGATCGCGGCCGGGATTCTCGACCCGGCAGGGGAGGAGGGCGAGGCCTGGCTGGAGGCGCTGCGCTCCGTGCCGCGCGACCTGTTCGTCCCGCGGCGCGGTTCGCGCAACGGCGGGGAGGTCGACACCGTCGTCGACCGCGACGCCGACCCCGGTCCGTGGTGGGCGGCCGCCTACGACCTCAGTGCGGCGATCGTGACCCAGCGCGCCGACGGCGACGCGGACCTCTCCGACGTCACCGCGCCACCTTCCTCCTCGCTGTCGGGAGCCGACGTGGTCGTGCGGTTCCTGACCCTGCTCGACGTGCGTCATGGGCAGCGGGTCCTGGACGTGGGAACCGGCACCGGGTGGACGGCCGCCTTGCTGGCCGCCCGGGTCGGCGACGAACAGGTGGTCACCGTGGAGGTCGACCCGGCCGTCGCCGCGCGTGCCGTGCCCAACCTCCGCACCGCAGGCCGCCGTCCCCTTCTTGTCGTAAGCGACGGCGCGCTCGGGTACCGGCCGCACGCGCCCTACGACCGGATCCACGTCACCTGCGCCGTGCACTCCGTCCCCTACGCCTGGGTCGAGCAGACCTGCCCTGGCGGGGTCGTCGTCGCTCCGTACCTGCCTCGCCGGGCTGTGTGGGGCACGCGGTTGCGGCTCGACGTCGCGGGCGACGGCACCGCGGTCGGCCGATTCCACGGGACGGCCTGCTACATGATGTTGCGCGCCCAGCGCCCGGCGCTGCCCTGGCTCACCGACGAGGAGTACGGCCCTGCCCGCGACGCGACCTGCGACCTGGACCCGGCCGCGGTCATCGCCGACCACGACGGCGCCGATCTGCCGCTGTTCCTGCACGCCGCAGTGCCACACCTCGTCGTTGTGCACCACGGCTGGGAGGACCTGCACGACGACCGGGTGCTGACGGTCCGGCTGTGGAGTCGCGACAGCTGGGCGCTGGCGGTCGCCGACGGCCGAGGTGGAGGACAGGTGCGTGGCGGCGGCCCGGCCGACCTGTGGCACGATCTTGCCACCGCCTACCGTGGCTGGATCGCCGCAGGGCGTCCCGGAGTCGATCGTCTCGGCATGACCGTCGGCCCGGCCGGGCAGCACCTGTGGCTGGACGAGCCCGGCCACCGGCTGGACTCCTCGCGTCGACAGCCGCGCTCGCACCGGCCGAGGTCGTCGGCTACCCGGACACGTTCAGCGGGCGGTGTGCTGTCTGCGGACCATCTCGTCGATCCAGACGGGGGCGAAGGGGGAGGTGCAGCCGGGTGAGGTGGGGTAGTCCTTGAGCACTTCGAGGCGTTCGCCCACGTCGATCGCGCGGGCCCTGAGGTCGGCGTGCTCGATCCCGATCTGGGCCAGGCAGTGGTTCATCGCCCACTGCAGCCGTTCGGGCGCCTGCTTCATCTCCGCCTCGACGACGTCGAGCAGGCCGGGCAGGTCGAGGCCGTCCGGCCGCTTGGCCACGCGTTCGGTCGTCAGCGCCCACCCGGCGCTCGCGACCACGGGATCGGGGTCGGCGAACCAGGTCAGGCGCAGCTCCTCGGCGTGCGGGCTCTTCTTCACCACGTAGTTGACCAGCCAGTCCTGCACCTTGGGCGTGCGCGCCTCGCGCAGCATGGTGTCGAGCTCGGCCCGCTCGAACGCCTTCGGCCTGCAGATCAGCAACGCCAGCAGCCTCGCCGCGGTGTCCCCGGTCGCCCAGAGATCGCGGGCGAGGTCCTGCTGTGTCTTCAGCCGTTTGGCGACCGCGCGGAGCTTGCCGAGGTTCACACCGTGATCGTCACCGTGCCTCTCGTTCACCTCGCGCGCGCGGGCGTCCTCGAGCCCGGCGAGCTCCGCCATGATCTCGGCCACCGTCGTCCCGGCGGCCACCGTCGTCCCGGCCATCACGCCTCCAGCTCCGTCCGATGCGGGAGCCTCACCCTACGCCCGCTCACCCCTCCCAGGTGACCGGCAGGCTCATCACACCGTGGATGTCCGCGCTCTCGGGCCGCAGCCGCAGCTCCTGCTCGGGCACCGCGAGCCGCAGCGAGGGGAAGCGGGTGAGCAGGGCGGGAAGCGCGATGCGCATCTCCACGCGGGCCAGCTGCTGGCCGAGGCACTGGTGGATGCCGTGCCCGAACGCCAGGTGCCCGCCCTCCGCACGCCGGATGTCGAGCGCGTGCGGATCGGTGTAGCGCTCGGGGTCGCGGTTGGCGGTGTTGTAGGACAGCACGACCGTCGTGCCCGCCTCGACGAGCTGCCCGCCGAGCTCGACGTCCTCCAGCGCCGTCCGCATGAACGTCTTGGCCACGCTCAGGTACCTCAGCAGCTCCTCGACCGCCCGGTCGGCCAGGCCGGGTTCGGCGCGCAGCGCGGCGGCCTGCGCGGGGTCGCGCAGCAGGGCGTAGGTGCCGAGCGCCAGGGTGTTCGCCGTGGTGTCGAACCCGGCGGCCAGCAGGATCAGCGCCACCCCCTTGAGCTCCTCGTCGTCCAGATCGGTCGCGGTCAGCTCGCTGAGCACGTCGTCGGTCGGGTTGGCCCGCTTGGCCACCACGAGGTCGGCGAGGTAGAGCTGCGTGGCGGTGTAGGCCTCGATCAGCTCCTCGTCGCTCGTCGCCCCGCCGAGGAACGTCTCGATCTGCGCCTGGAAACGCCCCCTGTCCTCGTACGGCACGCCGAGCAGTTCGCAGATCACGATGGCCGGGATCGGCTTGGCGAAGGCGTTCACCAGGTCGATCGGCGGTCCGGCCTGCTCCATGGCGTCCAGGTGTTCGGCGACGATCTGTTCGATCCGCTCGGTGAGCTGCCGCATCCGCCGTACGGTGAACCGGCCGACCAGCGGCTTGCGGTAGCGGCTGTGCCGGGGCTCGTCCATGAGCAGGAACTCGCCGGGCGGCGCGGGCGGGATCTCCATCCCGGTCGTGTCGATCGACGGATGCCGCATGAGCTCACGCCGTGCGCTGAAACGCGGATCGGCCAGCACCGCCCTGACCAGGTCGTACCCGGTCACCAGCCAGCCGGTGTGCCCGCCCGCGAAGGGCAGTCTGCTGATCGGCCCGTGCTCGCGCGCCCGGACCAGCTCGGCCGGTGGATCGAAGGGACACCCCGCCTGCCGCTCGTCCGGCAACCGCTCAACGGTATGAACGTCCGTACCCATGTCCATCCACTCCCCATCTGTCCGTCGTCTGCCGTGTGCTGTGCTCCACTGTCGCCGCCGGGCCTGACACACGACCGCCATCGGGCTGACACGAGCGCTGACACGCCCGTGCGGCGCGAGAATCGGGGTATGCGCTTTCGCGTCCTTGGCTGCACGGAGGTGGCAGGCGAGCCCGTCAGGGGCACCGGCCTGCGCGCCCTGCTCGCCGTCCTGCTGCTGGAGTCGGGCCGCCCGGTGCCCGCCGAACGCCTGCGCGAGATCGTCTACGGCGGCGCGGGCGGCGCCAATGCCCTGCAGTCGCAGGTCTCCCGGCTGCGCAGGCTGCTGCCCGTACGGCTGGTCGAGGGCGGCTATCTCGTCCGGGTCGACCCCGAGGAGGTGGACGCCCACCGCTTCGCCCGCCTGGCCGCCGAGGGAAGGCGTGCCGGGCACACCGCCGACGCCGTGCGGCTGCTCGGCGAGGCGCTGAGCCTGTGGCGGGGGGAGCCGCTGGCCGACGTACCCGGTCTGGACGGCCACCGCGAGCGCCTGACCCGGCTGCGCGAGGAGGCGGTGGAGCACCGGGTCGACGCCCAGCTCGCCCTGCGCGTGGACCCGGCGACCCTGATCGAGGACGTGGAGCGGCTGGTGGCCGCCGATCCGCTGCGCGAGCGTCCGCGCGCCCTGCTGATCCGCGCCCTGTCCGCGGCCGGACGGCAGGTCGAGGCGCTGGAGGCCTACGAACGCTACCGGCGGACGCTGGCCGAGGAGCTGGGCGCGGGGCCGTCGGCCGGGCTGAAGGCCCTGCACGTGGCGGTGTTGCGCGGCGAGCACGGCCCGCGTGCCAGGCGCCCGCTGCCACGCCCTCGACCGCAGGTCAGCAGCTTCGTCGGGCGCGAGGCCGATGTCGAGGCGCTGCGCGCGACGCTGGCCGCGCACCGCCTGGTCACCCTGACCGGCCCCGGCGGCGCGGGCAAGACCAGGCTGGCCGCCGAGACCGTCGCCGCGTTCGAGCGGGTCTGCTTCGTCGAGCTGGCTCCCGCCGCGCACGTGGCCGAGGCCCTGCGCGCCGCACTCGGCCCCGAGCGTCCGGGCGAGCCCGCGACGGCGCTGGCGGGCCAGGACGTGCTGCTCGTCCTGGACAACTGCGAGCACCTCGTCCTTGAGGCCGCCGAGCTGACCGACCGGCTGCTGGCCACCGCGCCGGGCCTGCGGATCCTGGCCACCAGCCGGGAGCCGCTCGGGGTGGACGGCGAGGTCGTCGTGCCGGTGCGCCCACTGGCCCTGCCGCCGGACGGCGCGTCGCCTGCCGAGGCGCTGTCCGGCCCGGCGCTCGCCCTGCTGGCCGACCGGGCACGCGCCGCCGACCCCGGCTTCGTGCTCACCCATGCGGCCGTCCGCATCTGCCGCGCACTCGACGGGCTGCCCCTGGCGATCGAACTGGCCGCCGCCCGGCTGCGCGCCCTGTCGCCCGACGACCTCGCCGACCGGCTCGACGCGGCCGCGGCCGACCGCTACGACCTGCTGGCCACCGGCAACAGGAACGCCCAGCCCCGCCATCGCACCCTGCACGACGTCGTCGCCTGGAGCTGGGCCCTGCTGTCGGAGCAGGAGCAGCGGCTGGCCGCCCGCCTGTCGGTCTTCCCCTCCGGCTGCACGCTGGAGGCGGCCGAGCGGGTGTGCGGCGCCTCCCCCGCGCTGCTGGCCGCGCTGGTCGACAAGTCGCTGGTGCAGGCGGGCGACGGGCGTTTTCGCATGCTGGAGACCGTGCGCGCCTTCTGCGCCGAGCGCCTCGGCCCGGACGAGCACGGGGTACGGCTCGCGCACGCCGCCTACTTCGCCGAGCTCGCCGCCTCGGCCGAGCCGTACCTGCGGGGGCATCGGCAGGTCGGGGAGCTGGCCAGGCTGGCGGCCGAGCACGACAACCTCACGGCGGCGCTGCGCTGGGCGATCTCGGCGGGGCAGACGCCGATCGCGATGCGGGTGACGGCCTCGCTGTGGCTGTACTGGTGGCTGCGCGGGATGAGCCAGGAGGCGGTCAGGCTCAGCGCGCGTGCGGTCGAACTGCCGGGCGCCGAGGAGTGCGGTGAGGCGTTCGTCCTGGCCGCGTTGCAGCTGGCCACCGCGCTCAGTCCGAAGCCCGAGCTGCGCCGCCTGCTGGAGCGCGCCGAGGCGGTCGCCGAACGGCTGCCCGACTCCTGCCATCCGCTGATCGCCATGGTCCGGCCGTACCCTGCGGTGGCCGTGGGCGACTATGCCGCGATCGTGCCCGCGCTCGAACGGGCCACGGCCGCGCGCCAGCCGTGGCCGCGTGCGTTCGCCGGGCTGCTGCTGGCGATGATCAGGGTCGGCTCCGGCGGTCAGGCGGCACGCGCCGAGGCCGATCTGGGGGACGCGCTCACCGCGTTCCGGCTGGCGGGCGATCGGTGGGGGGCGGCGCAGGTGCTGCTGCAGCTCGCCGAGATCGCGACCTGGCGCGGCGACCACGCGGGCGCGCTGGCGCTGACGGAGGAGTCCATGGCGCTCACCGCCGCGTTCGGCGCCAGCGAGGACACGGCCCTGGCCCTCGCCCACCGAGGCGCCGCCCGCGCCCGATCGGGCGACCTGGAGGGCGCACGCGCCGACCTGGAGCTCGCGATCGACTCGGCCGGTGCGCGCGGCGCGGCCGAGACCGTCGCCCAGGCCACCTACGCCCTGGCCGAGGTGCACCGGCTCGGCGGCGACGACGCCCGCGCCCTGGCCCTGTACGGCGAGGCGCTGGCCGGGTGCGTGCGGCTGCCGTGGGCGGGCGAGGAGGAGGTGCGCGCCCGCGCGTTCGTCGGGCTCGGCCGGATCAGCGGCGACACCGGGCTGCTGCGTGAGGCCTACGCCGTCCTGCTCGCCGCCCTGGACGTGCCCGCGGCGGCCGGAGCGGTCGAGGGCATGGCAGACGTGGCCCTGCGCGGCGGGGCGGCCGAACGCGCCGCCCTGCTGCTCGGGGCCGCGCAGGCGTTGCGCGGCCTGCCCGGGTCCACCGGCGGCGAGCTGGGCGAACGCGTCAGGCACGCGCTCGGCGCCGAGGCCTTCCGCCGTGCGCACCGCCGGGGCGAAGGGCTCGACCGGGCCGCGATCACCGCCCTCATGCGGGCGTGAGGCGCGCTCGTCAGCGCCGCGTGCGGGCCGCGTCAGCCCCGGCCCGCACGCTGGTTGGCATGAGAGAGCTCCCCACCACACGCACCTGCCCGTTCAGCCCGCCGGACGGCGCCATGGACGAGCCCATCGGCAAGGTACGGCTGAGCGGCGGCGACGACGTCTGGTACGCCACCACGCACGAACTCACCCGTGCCGTGCTCGGCGACACCCGTTTCAGCTCCGAGGTCGACGGCGGCGCACTCGGCGTGCCGCTGCGCCGGGCCGACGCGCCGCCCGGCGTGTTCATCTCGATGGACCCGCCGCAGCACACCCGCTACCGCCGTCTGCTGGCCGGGCGGTTCACCCTGCAGCGCGCCAACCGGCTGCGGCCCGGCGTCGAGCGTGTCGTCGCGGCGCAGCTCGACCTGCTCGAACGCCAGGACCGTCCCGCCGATCTGATCGAGCACTTCGCCCTGCCCGTTCCCTCGCTCGTCATCTGCGAGCTGCTCGGCGTGCCGTACGACGACAGGGCGCTGTTCCAGGCCGCGAGCGCCCGGCTGCTGAGCCGTGAGGGCACGCCGCAGGAGACCGACCTGGCGCTGGCCGAGCTGTCGGTCCACCTCCTGGGGCTGATCGCGGCCAAGCGCGCCAAGCCCGGACTCGGCCTGCTCGACGAGCTGGTGCGCGGCGAGGAGCGGCTGAGCGACGACGAGCTGGTCGGGATCGCGGTGCTGCTGCTGGTGGCCGGGCACGAGACCACCGCCAACCTGCTGGGCCTGGCCACCCTGATCCTGCTGCGGCGGCCCGACCAGCTCGCCCTGGTACGCGACGACCCCGCCGCCGCCCGCACCGCCGTCGACGAGCTGCTGCGTCATCTCTCGGTCGTGGACACGATGCTGTACCGCCGCGCCGTCACCGATCTGGAGCTGGGCGGCCACACCATCGCCGAGGGCGAGTTCGTCACCGTGTCGCTCGCCGCCGCCAACCGCGACCCCGCCCTGTGCCGCGACCCCGACGTCCTGGACGTCACCAGGCCGCGTACCCATCACGTGGCGTTCGGCTTCGGCCCGCACCAGTGCATCGGCCAGAACCTGGCCCGTCTGGAGGTCGAGGTCGCCCTGCCCGCCCTCCTGCGCCGCCTGCCCGGCCTGCGCCTGGCCGTACCCGCCGACGAGGTGCCGATGCGCGACACCATGACCGTGTACGGCGTGCACCGCCTCGAGGTGACCTGGTGATCACCGCCGACCGCGACCGGTGCGCGGGGTCCGGCCAGTGCGCCCTGTGGGCTCCCGAGCTGTTCACCCAGGACGAGGACGACGGCCGCGTCCTCCTCCTGCCTGGCCACGCCACCCCCGGCGCCGTACGCCGAGCCGTCACCGGCTGCCCGACCGGCGCGATCCGCTTCACGGACCAGGTGGACCACGACGCCCGCGAGGTCCTCCGCCCGCACGAGTCCCCACCACCCCGCACCTGACCGGCCCCGCCGACGGCTACTCCGAGTAACCTTCCGCGCGCACGCGGCGCCCCAGGACGCCGGCCAGGAGGTTGAGGGCCTCGATGACGCGTTCGCGGTCCGCGCCCAGCTCCTCCAGGAGTTCGGCCTCCCTGGCCAACTGCCGGGGGAAGATCGCGTCGACGGCCGCCTCGCCCACCGGCGTCAGGCGGATCAGCGCGGCGCGGCGGTCGGAGGGGCTGGGATCTCTGGTGATCAGGCCGCGCCGCTCCAGCCTGATCAGCGTCTTGCTGATCGCGGCACGGGAGTGGCGCACCTGGTCGGCCAGATGGCGGGCGATCGTGGGATGCGGGTCGTGCCGCAGCCGTACGCACACGTCGAGCTCGGCCCCGGTCAGCGGGGCGTCGACGTAGAGCGGGTCCATGCCCTCGGCCAGCAGGGTGACGACGCGTTTGAGCGGGCCGATCACCTCCATGGGCGAGGTGTCGAGGTCGGGACGTGCGGCGGCCCACAGCTCGCGGACGCGTTCAGTGCTGCGGGTCATACCGCCTCCTCATTGTTAACCGGTTGACTACTGGGTTACCTTTACCGCCATGAAGGAGACTACGACGCTCCGGCCCCCCGCCGTGCTGTTCGCCGCACTCGGCCTGCTCACCGCCGTGGCGCCGCTGGCCATCGACATGTACGTGCCCGGCTTCCCCGAACTCGGCCGCGAGCTCGGGGCCGGGGAGTCGGCCGTGCAGCTGTCGATGAGCGCCTTCCTGATCGGACTGGTCGCCGGGCAGCTGGTGATCGGCCCGCTGAGCGACGGGCTGGGACGGCGCAGGCTGCTCCTGCTGGGCACGGCCGCGTTCGCGCTGATGTCGGTCGTGTGCGCGCTGATGCCCACCGCGCCGCTGCTGGTGGGCGGCAGGTTCCTGCAGGGCTGCGCCGGGGCGGCCGGGCCGGTGCTCGCGCGTGCCGTGCTGACCGACCGTTTCGCCGGGCCCAGGCTTTCGGTCTCCTTCTCCGTGCTGGCCATGATCCTGGGCGTGGCGCCGATCGCCGGGCCGTTGCTCGGCGGCGTGATCGTGGCCGCCTCCGGCTGGCGTGCGGTGTTCTGGGCGCTGGCCGTGCTCGGCGTGGTGATGCTGGCGGCCGTACGGCTGGCCGTACCCGAGTCGCTGCCGGTGGAGCGGCGCTCGCCCGGCGGGGTGGGCCATGCCTTCGGGTCCATGGCGGCCCTGCTGAGGCAGCGGGCCTTCACCGGGTACGTCCTGGTGCTGGGCCTGACGGCGGGGGCGATGTTCGTCTACATCGGCGCGTCCAGCTATGTGTTCCAGGACGGCTTCGGACTGGGCGCCGTGCAGTACGGAATGGTGTTCGCGGTCAATGCCGTGGCCATGCTGGTGGCCAGTGCCGGGTTCGGGCTGGCGGCCAGGCGGGTGGCGTTGCCGGTCCTGCTGACGGGGTATCTCGCCATCGGCACGGCCGGGGCGCTCGCACTCGCGCTCCAGGCGCTGCTCGCGCCCAGTCTGGCCGGCACGTGGGCGTGTCTGGCCGTGACGCTGTTCGGGGTGGGCGGGGTGTTCCCCGCCGTCACGACCATCACGCAGACCATCGGCCGCGAGCGCGCCGGAGCCGCCTCCGCGTTGTCGGGCGCCGCCGGGTACGTGTTCGGCGCGCTGGCCGCCCCGCTGAGCGGCACCACGCTGGGCGCCATGGCGGTGGTCATGCCCACCGCCATGGTGCTGGCCCTCTTCGCCCTGCTGCTCACACGCTCGAAGGCCGGGCCGCCCGCGACGGCCTGACGTCGCCGGTCAGAAGTCGGCGGTCAGAAGTCGGCGGCGTGGTCGGCGGCCCACTGCGCGTAGGTGCGCGGCGGGTGGCCGGTGATGCGCTCCACGGTGTCGTTGACCTCGGCGGGCCTGTTCGCCGCCGCGGCCATCAGGCCGAACAGCGCGCCGAGGAAGGTCGGGTCCATGAACGCGCCCATCTGCCGCAGCACCGGCTCGGGTTCGAGGTCCTCGGTGGTGAGCGGACGGCCGAGCGCCTGGCCGAGAACACGGACCTGGTCGGCCTGCGTGAGCGACTCGGGCCCGGTCAGGTAGTAGGTCTGCCCGGTGTGCCCCTCGCCGGTCAGCGTCACGACCGCCACGTCCGCGACATCCCGCTCGTGGATCACACTGAAGGCCGCGTCGATGTACGGCGCCCGGATCACGTCGCCTCCTGCCAGCTGCATCGCGAACGTCAGCGAGTTGATCGCGGGGAACATCAGCCTCAACACCGTCCATTCCAGGCCCGACTCACGTACGGCCTGCTCCACACCGGCGTGATACCCGGCGATCACATCGGGCTGCACGTCGGCCCCGTCCACGACCGCGCCCGACGAAAGGAAGACGATCCGCTCCACACCGGCCTGCCCGGCGGCCTCAAGGAGCGGCGCCGGGTCCATGCCGTACTGCAGGACCAGCAGGATCGCGCGCACACCCCGCAGGGCGTCGGGCAGGGTCTCCGGCTTGGTCAGGTCGGCCCGGACCAGCTCGACACCCTCCGGCAGACCGGCCTGCTCGGGATTACGGGTCAGCGCACGGACGGGAAGCCCCGCGGCGTGCAGCGCCTCGACGGCCTGACGGCCGAAGTGGGCGGTGGCACCAGTGACGAGATACATGCGAACTCCATCTTCAAGGGGTGTTCAGTCTATCAGAACAGAATGCTTCGTTCCACAACAGGACTCGGTCAGCGCTTCCTGGCCAGCGTGACGCCGTCGCGTACGGGCAGCATGACCACCTCCAGCCGTTCGTCGCGGACGAGAGCCTCGTTCACGCGCCGCATCGCCCGCTGGTCGTCGCCCTGGACGCCCGGGTCGAGCACACTGCCGCCCAGCAGCACGTTGTCGAGCACGAGCAGACCGCCGGGCACGAGCCTGGGCACGATCTCCTCGCAGTAACCGGGATATCCGGCCTTGTCGGCATCGACGAAGGCGAAGTCGAAGCCCGGCTCTTCGGGCAGCGCCCTGAGCGTGTCGAGCGCCGGGCCGATCCTCAGGTCGATGCGCTCCTCGACACCCGCACGCCGCCAGTACGGCCTGGCGATGGCGGTCCATTCGCTGCTCACGTCACAGGCGAGCAGGGAGCCGTCCGCGGGGAGAGCACGGGCGATGCACAGCGACGAGTACCCGGTGAACACGCCGATCTCGATGGCACGGCGCGCGCCGGACAGCCGTACCAGCATCTCCAGCAGCGCCCCCTCGTCCGCCGTGATCTGCATTCCGGCCGCGCGTCCCGTCGCCTCGCGGGTCGTCTCGGTCAGTTCGGTCAGCAGGTCGCCCGCCGGGGTGCAGTGCGCCCGCAGGTAGTCGTCGACGGCGGGGGCGACGATCTCGAACTCCTCGCCGGATACCGGGTCGCTCCAGTCGACGCGGAGCTCCTCCTGGGTGGCGAAACGCACCAGGTGCCGGGTGACGACGTCGCGCACGCCGCTCAGCGCGTCGAGGTCGTCGGCGGCGGCGATCAGCACGAGTTCCCGCCGGTCCGACAGCAGCGAGCAGACGCCGGAGCCGAAGGTGATCGTCGCCCTGCCGGAACCGGTGTGCCGCGCGTCGGCCTTGTGGCCCAGGTGGGCGACCAGCTGTTCGGCATAGCGTTCGGGGCGATCGGTGGCGACGTGGGCCGTGGACAGGGGCATGCGAAATCCAAGTGTCTAGATTGTTCGACGCTTTCGATGCCGGGCAGTCTGCCCATCGCACGGGCGGGTTGTCAAAAGCGTCGAGATTCCTGGACACTTACGTGATGACAGACGAGCAGCTCCTCGCTCTGCGCTCATCGGCGCAGTACAAGGCGCTCGGGCACCCCCTGCGCCACCGCATGGTGAACCTGCTGCGCCAGCGCCCCGCCACCCTGGGCGAGCTGACCACGGCCCTCGAATCCACCAAGGGAACGGTCGGCTACCACGTACGCGTCCTGCGCGACGCCGGGCTCGTCCGCCTGGCGAGCACCCGGCGGGTACGCGGCGGCACCGAACAGCGCTTCGAGCTGATCAGCAGAGGCTTCCGCCTGGAGGAGGAGACCGCGGCCCGCTTCCTCCTCGACGCGGCCCTGGCCGAGATGTCCCCCGTACGGCCGGGCGACCCCGGCCACACCGTGCTGCACCACCTCTGGCTCACCCCCGACCAGGCCCGCGCGCTGGGCGCACGGCTCGAATCGTTCGACCACGCCTCCTCCCTGAAGCCCGCACCCGGCACCGAGGCCTACGGGCTGGTGCTCAGCCTCTACCGTGCCGACATCCCTCGGCTGCCTCCAGAGGAGCGCACGGGATGAGGCGTTCACCGGGTGCGATCCTGGGAGCCGTCGCCCTCCTGCTCACGAGCTCGTGCGGCACCGCGACCGCGCCCGCCCCCGCGCCCACCCCTGCGGCCGCCACCGCGGGCGCCGTCGCGCCGCTCACCACCGCCGACACCTGTCCGAGCCCGCCCCGGCGCGACTCCGGCCTCTCCCCCACCTCGGCCTCCTCCGGCTGGGAGCTGGTCTGGAAGGCGCCGGGCGGCGGACTGGCCGCCGCGACCGCGGCCGACGGCGTCCTGTGGGCCATGCACAACCTGCCGACCGCCGATGCGAAGATCGCCTTCATGCGCTGGGACGGCCGCGGCCGTACCGAACTGCCCGTCATGCCCGGCCAGAGCGCGCAGTGGCCCTATGCCGTCACCGGCCCCGGGCAGCTGTGGGTCTTCGGCCAGAGCACCTGGTTCTGGGACGGCGCCACCTGGCAGGAGCGCACCTCCCCCCTCGCCGACCCCGGCGACTCCGTGCAGGCCGCCCGGGGCCGGTGGGCCGTCACCGCCGACACCTCCGCACACTGGAACGGCGCCGCCTGGCAGTACGCCCGCGTCCCCATCGAGGGCACCGGCAGGATCGGCGGCAGCGACGACGCGCCCTGGCTGCTCGGCGGCTACTTCGCCCGTGAGGGCAGGGAGATCGTCGCCGACCTGGCCAGATGGAACGGCGCCGCCTGGCAACGCGTCGACCTGCCCGCCATGCCGCTCCCCCGCGACGCCGACCCGGTGGACCCCGGCGAGTGGTCGCTCGCACCCGGTGGCGTCGTGGCCGTGGACGAGGAGGAGTTCTGGGTCACGGCCGAGTACAGCTGGGAGGAGAGGGCGCCCGGCGGCGACGAGCCCGTGCAGCACGCCAGGCCGGTGGCGCTCCACCATGCGAACGGGCACTGGAGCTGCACCTGGGGACCGGCCGTACGGCGGAACGCGGGGTTCTCCGAGGCCGAGCCCGACGGCTCGGGCGGCCTGTGGACCGTGCTGCACACCGAGCACGTCTTCGACGGCCGGGGCGAGGTGTGGCGCCTGTCGGGCGGACGGTGGAGCAGGCAGACGCTGCCGACCGACGGCGACCTGCCGTACGAGATCATGGACCTCGCCGTCGTCGGCGCGGCGGTCTACGCGACGGGGATCATCCGTGACCCGCGCGGCACGCAGTACTCCGCCCTGTGGCGTCTGGCGGGGTGAGGCGGGCCGCCCGTCACGTTCCGGCGATGTCGAGTGCCGTGCCGTACAGACGGGTGACGTGCAGTCTGATCACCACACGGCGTTCGCCCACCTGCTCGCGCAGGAAGGCGGCTTCCTCGGCCGGGTCGGCGAAGCCGGGCGTGAGGGCCAGCAGTTCGCGGCCGATCGCGTCGCCCGGCTCGGCGCTCGCCTCGGACACCTCGGCGTCGCCTTCGGCCACGGCGAACGACCAGACGTCCGGGCCGTTGACATGCAGCGACACGCGGGGGTTGGCGCGTATGTGGCGTGCCTTGAGGCGATCCTGGGTGGTGGAGAGGCGGATGATCCTCGCGGCGGGGTCCCAGCCGTACACGACCGTGGACAGATGCGGACGTCCGCCGCTGGTGACCGTGGCGAGAACGCCGAACTGCTGGGCGGCGAGCAGGCGCGCGAGTTCGTCGTCGTTGAGGGTACGAGGGGCGGGGCCGGTCATGGGCTTGGTCCTGTCTGCGCTGGTGGGAGGGCGGTCGTCGGGCCGCCCGGAGACACAGAAGAGACCATAGCAGATAGTTTTGTTATAGACGATCCAATGCGGACCCACTTTCGCCTAGCTGTGCCACCAGCGGGTGTTGCGCTGCTGACGGCAGTCGGTGAGGGCCGCCTGGTAGCCGTTGCCCGCGCCGAAGTCGAACTCCAGGCACTTGCCGACCCACATGTTGTAGATCTCGTCGGCCGTGGTCAGATACCAGCTCTGGTGGCCGCTGCCGTTGCAGGGCCGCGTCTCGACGATCCAGCCGCTCGGGATCCAACCGGCGGGGACCGCGGTCAGGCACCTGTTCGGCGGGGTGTAGGGCTCGCCGACGAGACGGATGGCGGTCGTGGCGGTCTGGGTCCAGTTCGCCTGCCATTGCTGGTTGATGCCCCCGTTGCAGGCCCATGACGTGACGTGGCCGTTGCCCCACCAGGTGGCGGCGTTCACGTCGAGGCAGGTCTCGGTGGCCAGGTTGAACAGGCGCTCGTCGGTGTCCACCATGGCTGCGGCCGTGCCGGAGCCGCCTCCCAGCAGGACGAACACCATCATGACGACGGCGGTCAGCGTCTTACGCATGCTTGGTCCCTTCGTGTGACCGTGGGGTGATCGGCCCCATCAACGTCACACGCGACACGCCGGGCAAACAGGCCGGTTCGCGTCAATCTGCGGGGGAATCCGGCCACGCCGTACAGGGGCCGGCCAGGGGGCCGATCAGGTGGGCCACCACCACTGCGGCGACGCCCAGACCGTTGCAGGTACGACAGGCCGGGCCCTTCAGCCCGCCTCCCACGACCTGGCCGAAGCTCCCCAGAGGCTTCGCCCGCGCCGGGACATCCGCATGCCCAGTCCCCCGCCGCCCGCGCACCCAACCCGGTGGGGCGGGGTAGGACCGCCAGCTTTTCCTCCTGGGGTCCAGGCGCCGGTGAGGGAGGCGTCGAGCACACGTCCCGGCGCCCCTCCATTCCGCCGACACATGGCTCAGCCCGGCCATACGGCCTGGTCGCCCGGAGCGGCAGGAGGGGGTACGGGGGACCAGGCGCCGAAGCCGGTGGGAAGAAACCACTGGTCGCCGAGGTCGCCCGAGATGAACTCCTTCAGCTCGATCAGCAGCGGACCGTCGGCGACCGGGGCGCCCAGCGGCATGGAGCGGGTGGGCTGCCGGCCCGGGCCGCCCGTGAGTTTGGCGATGGCCTGAGGGTGCCCGGTCTCGGCCGCGAGGCGGAAGTAGAAGCGGGCGATGCTGGTCCTGCCGGGATCCCAGGCGAGCAGGCGGCAGCCGTGACCGTAGGCCAGGGCGGCGGCCTCGGCGCGGATGTCGGGACTGTCGTACAGCGCCTCGGCCCTCGGATGGCCCAGCGCGATCGCACGGCGCAGCCAGGTCTTGCCGTCGCGCACCCACCCCTGCACCACGACGACCAGCGCCAGGTGGAAGGCCGCCTCGGCGTCACCGTGCACCGCCAGGCGCGCCAGGCGTCCGGCGGTACGGCCGTGCTTGTCGCGATAGTGATGGACGGTCGCCAGGAAGGCGTCCTCATCCTTGGCATTCACCTCGGCGGCATTCACCTCGGCGAGGTCCTCGGGGTTCGCCTCGGCCCCTTTGTCCGCGAAGAGTCCGGGCGGCGCCGTACCCGGAGGGGCGGGTAAGCGTTCGTCCTCGGCCAGGGCGGGCTCGCAGGCGTGCTGCCAGCGTTCGTGCCATTCGCCTACGTCCACGGGGCCCAGGTCGAGGCACACCTCGCGGGCGGCCTTGTGGCAGCTGGCGACGAAGGAGATCACCCACGACCACTCGGGCGGGTGGACCCGTCTGCCCTGCAGGGTCTCCTGAGTGGTGCTCGACGCCAGGCGACGCCCTTTCGTGCCGTCCGGCAGCGGCCGCCGTGACATCCTCTCCAGCTCGGAAAGCGACGGATTGCCGGCCTGCTTCCTTAGCGCGTTGAGCTGATCAATGAAAGCGCTGTGCTCGTGAGTCATCGCTGATAGCCGGATCCGTGATCTCGAGAAGGGGGATGTCACAGCCGTGACTCCCGAGGCCGACGAACCGTGACAACGGTCATGCTCCCACCGAAGCGCGACGATCCGCCCGCCGATCAATCATTCGAGATCTTCCGATCCATCCCGGCCGGACCAGCCGAAACACCGTCCGGACGATCTCGGACGATCCCGGATGACCTCGAACGAGACCGGACGGCACCGAATGACGCCGGACGACACCGAACGAGGTCGGCGGAGTCGGGCGCCGGGGCCGGGCCGCGTCCGGTGTCGTTCGAGGTCGTCCGAAGGCGTGCGACCCGCTGGCGGCCCGGTACGAGCGGGCGGCATCGTGATCGCCCTACCCCCTCCCCTCCCGAAGGGTCCACCGATGCCGCGGCCTGCCGACCCCGCCACCCCGCCGCCCGTACGCGGGGCGCCGCCCGGCCGATGCGCCGGGCCCGGCGGGTGCTGGTACCCGGCCTGCCCCTGTGACGCCGAGGAGATGGCCGGGTACATGGTGATGATCTGGGCACTGCGAAGCGGCCGGGTCCCGCTCGCCCCGCCGTTCGAGCAGTTCACCGCCGAGGAGCTCGTCGCCTTCTGGGCCGACGACCGCACGGCCAACGGTCCCGGCGAGCGCGACTGACGACGACCCGACCCCTCGAAGCCGCCGAAACCGCCGAAACCGCCACAGAAATCAATTCCGACAATACGGCCATTCAATAGCCCAGCACACCGACAAGACAGCCATTCCCATCACCACACAGGCGACATGTCGTATATATGCGCATTTTCAGCGCACTCCAGCAAACCGCATCCCAATATCACGCTTCAATTACATTCCCCCTGCAGAGCAGGCGTTTCCCGCTCAATGCGCGACTTCTCCTACAGGCAACGCGAGGAGAATGAGCATGAGAAACGCCCACCCGGTCGGATACGCGGTAATCGACGTCGAAACCACAGGTCTACGGGCTTCCCTGTACGACCGGATCATCGAGATCGGCATCGTCCAGACCGACCCATACGGCCAGGTGACCGGCGAATGGAGCACTCTGGTCAACCCGGAACGCGACCTGGGCCCCCAGCACATCCACGGCATCAGCGCCTCCGACATCCGCCATGCGCCGACCTTCAAGGACATCGCCGGCGCACTGGTCGCCATGCTGCGCGACCGGGTGCCGGTGGCGCACAATCTCCGGTTCGACGCCGGGTTCCTGCACGCCGAATTCGCCCGCATCGGCACGCAGATCCCGCCGTTGCGGGAATTCGGGGTGTGCACGATGACCGAGGCACGGCGATTCCTGCCGCACGCGCCGAGGAACCTGGCGGGCTGCTGCGCGGTGGCCGACATTCCGCTCGACGGCCGGCACGACGCCCTGCTCGACGCCCGTGCCACCTCCGGCCTGCTCCGCCACTACATCGGCCTGTCACACCCGGCCGATCCCTGGCCGGAGGCGCTGCACGGCGCGCGTACGACCGTCGCATGGCCGATCCTCGACGACACCGGGACGGCCTGCGTGCGCAGAGGCGTGTCGGCCGGACGCCAGAACCACTTCCTGGCCCGCATCCTCGACCGCGTCCCCCAGACCACACAGCCCGCCAAGGCCGAGCCGTACCTCGCCCTGCTGGACCGGGTGCTCCTCGACCACCACATCTCGGACGCCGAGGCCGACGCGCTGGTGGAGCTGGCGACGTCGCTGCGCCTGGGTCGTACCGAGCTCGAAGCCCTGCACCGCGACTACCTCGCCGCCGTCGCGCGCGCGGCCCTGGCCGACGGGAGTGTCACCGCGGCCGAGCGGCGTGAGCTCGACCTCATCGCCTCCCTGCTCGGCCTGCCCGCCGACGCCGTCGAGCGGGCGTTGCGGGTGGGCACCGCCTCGCTCGTCCCGGTGCGGCGGTTCGAGCTGCGCCCTGGCGACCAGGTCGTGTTCACCGGCGCGATGGACGACGAGCGGGAGGTGTGGGAGGGCCGGGCCCGCCGGGCGGGCTACCTGCCGCACCCCCATGTGACCAAGAAGGTCAGGCTCGTCGTCGCGGCCGACCCCGACTCGCTGTCCGGCAAAGCACGCAAAGCCCGCGCGTACGGCATCCCGATCGTCACGCCCCACGCGTTCGTCCGCATGCTCGGCCACGCGTCGGCCAATGCCGACAGGTCGTGACGCAGGCTACATAGCGTAGACAGCGTCGTGGTGAGTGACGTCTCGTCAGGTCTCCGGATCCCAGAGGAGAGGACGCACGGTGCGAGAGCTCTCGTCCCGCCCGAAGGCGGAAGCCCGGACCGCGTTCACCGTCCGGGCCCGGCTGGCGCCGGTCGTCGACCAGGACACCGCCCACGAGCGGGAAGCCGACCGGGCCGCCGCGTCGGCCGATCCGCCCGCCGCCCGCACACCGCCGGACGGCCGGCTCGACCCAAGCACCCAGGCGTACTTCGGCAGGCACTTCGGGCAGGACATCCACTTCGGCCGGGACGCCCATCGGCCGTATCGCCGCGAGGGCGCGGGCCTGCTCGCACACGAACTGGCCCACGTCGTCCAGCAGAGCCGTTCGGCCAGGCCCAGGATCCAGGGCAAGCTCTTCGCGGCCGGTGACGCGGCCGGGTTCGCCTCGGCGGCCAACGCCGTCATCGCCGTCCAGTACGAGATCGTGGTCGCCTCGACGGCCGGACCTCCGTACGCGCCGCCGACGCCAGGGTGCCGGGCGGGAACTACGCCTCCTCCAAGGTCGACCTCGACGACGTCGCCGCGCTGGGCAGCCAGGCCTCCGTCGGCCTCACGATGGGCCGCACGGGCGGCAGCCTGCTGGCGCACGAGGTGCTGGAGCAGTTCCGCAAGCAGGTGCACGGCGAGGCGTTCCCCGCCGCGCACGCCACGTCCTGCTGACGCGCCTGACCGGCGTGGCGTACGAGACGTTCCCGACCTGGAACGGCCTGGCCGTCCACCTGGCAGCCGACTGCTCGGCCCACGTCGACCCCTCCCAGCGCACCGCCGTCGCCGCGCGCCGGCGACACCGGGGGACCTGTACCTAGTGGTACGCTATAGTGGTACTCGGTGCCACTGAGTACTTGAGCAACGGGTGACGAGGACCGCGATGGAAGACCTGACGGAGATGCTGAAGGGCACGCTGGAAGGATGTGTCCTGGAGATCATCGCCAGCGAGGAGACCTACGGCTACGCCATCACACGGCGGCTGAACGAACTCGGTTTCGCCGATGTCGTCGAAGGAACGGTGTACACGATCCTGCTGCGACTGGAGAAGAACGGCCTGGTCCAGGTGACGAAACGACCGTCCGGACTGGGCCCGGCCCGCAAGTTCTACGCGCTCAACGACGCGGGCAGGCGGCAACTGGCGACGTTCTGGGCCAAGTGGGAGTACCTCTCCTCCCGCATCGACAAGCTAAGGCAGGACGGCAGATGACCTTCTGGGAGACCATCACCGGCAGCGACCTCAGCAGGCAGTGGAAGGCGTTCGAGATCCGGGCCGCCGCCCTGCCCGCCGACCACCGGGCCGCATGGGAGCAGATCAAGACCAGCCTGTTCCCCTTCGGCGACTTCACCGGGCGCAACCTGACGCCGATCGCCGACAGCGCCCTGGCCCTGCTCGAAGAGACGGCGGCCGACGGGCAGAGCATCCACGACGTGCTGGGCGACGACGTCGCGGGCTTCTGCGCGGCGCTGGCCGGAGGCGAAGGGGCGCGCGACTACCGCGACCGGTGGCGCGAGCAGTTGAACAGGACCGTCGCCAGGCGGCTGAGCCGGTTGGGAGGCTGACATGGGCATCCGCGACATCATCGAGGGCAAGAAGCAGTGGCGTGCGCACACCGCACGGGTCAAGGCGCTGCCACCGGACTACCAGATCGTCTACCAGGAGATCCAGCGCTACTACTTCAAGGTCGGGCCGATCGGCCTGCCCGACGGGTCGCTGCTGCCCGGACTGCTCGACTTCTTCGAGGAGGGCGCCGCGGCCGGAAAGGGTGTGCTGACGCTCATCGGCGACGACGTGGCCGCCTTCGCGGACGACCTGATCAAGGACTCGCCCACGTACGCGGACGTCTATCAGCAGTCCGTCAACGGCAGGCCGGGCGCGGCGGGGACGTAGGCCGTGTGCCGGGCGGCGGCGGACCGGGCGCGTGCGCTCGGTCCGCCGCCACCCGGCGGGGTCACCTCGCCGCGCCCGCCGGGAGGATGCCCTGAAGCCGCAGGCCCAGCGCCTGCGGCATCGCGACCAGCTCGACGCTCTCCTGATCGCTGGCGTCGGTGCGGGCCACGACCACCACGGCGTCGTCGGGGCCGTGGTTGACGGGCAGATGGACGACATTGGCGGGGATGTAGAGGAAGTCGCCCGGCTCTAGCCGGATGTGCTCGCGCAGGTCCTCGCCCATCCAGACCTCGTGCGAGCCGCTGATCACATACACGGCCGATTCGTGGTCGCGGTGGACGTGAGGTTCGCCTCGGCTCCCGGCGGGGATCACCACGCGGTGCAGGCACAGGCGCTGCGCGCCGACGCTCTCCCTGCTGACCCCCTCGGTGACCTTGACCGCCTGCAGGCCCAGCAGGCCCGCACGCGCCGCGTCCTCGGCGCGGACGACCTTGGCCGTGGCCTCGATCATCCCTGCACCAGGACCTGGACGGGATGCTCGGCATCGGCGGTGTAGAAGTCGGCGATGAAGGCGACCCACGCGGCCGCGCCGACCCGCCCGTGGGCGTCGGCGAGGTGGGCGTGCGCGGCGGCGACGCCGTCCGGCGGGAACCCGAGCACGCTCAGACAGGCGGCGAAGTCCACGCCCTCGACATACCCGTCGTCGTCGCGGTCGGCGACGGCCACCACCGCCCGGGCGTACGGCAGGGCGATCCGGTCGAATCCCGCCTCGTTCGCGACGCCGTGCTGGTACTCCTCGAAGCTGATCCGCCCGTCGGCGTCGCTGTCGAGCCGCTCGGTCAGCCGCTCGGCGAACTGCCGGTGCGAGTCGAGGACGGCCCGCCCCTTCGCCGACGTCTCCTCCTCGCCGAACGTGCGCAGGATCTCGCGTGCCAACAGGTCGAAGTCACTCGATTCGATGTATCCGTTGCCATTGGTGTCGAGCTGGTCGAACCTGACCCGCAGCCGATCCACGGTCTCGTTGCCCATGCCGATGCCCCTCCTTTGTACGGCTTCCGTAAGCCGCGCCAACTATATAACTCAACGTAGCCAAGAGGTAGCTATACGTATCGTGGTCGACTGTTACGAGGCGAAGAAGGTCAGCAGGGCGGTGGCGATCCCGGCCGGCTTCTTCTCCGGAGCGAAGTGGTCGAGCTTGGCGAAGCTCGCCGTCTCGCACCTCGGGATCGCCTCGGACAGCCGGTCGAGGGCGACCGCCTGGCGGCCGACGGCATGATCCTTGCCGCGCAGGATCAGCGTGGGGGCCGCGATCTGACGGTAGTCGGCCACGTTCTGGGCGAAACGCCCCACCTCGATGTGCTCGTTGAGCGACTGGGGCATGAGTGCGAGGTTCTGCCGCATCTCCTCGCGGGAGATCGCCATTCGCAGGATGAGCGCCAGAAGGCGGCGCGGAACCCGTCCGGTCTGGTCGGGATTGATGCCCCGGACGAACGTGAGGAACGCCTCGAAGTTCGCACCACGCGCCACCTCACGCCGGGCCCGGCCGATCCAGTCGACGGGCAGGGACCCGTCGACCGAGACGCCGGGCTCGTAGACGGCGACCCGGTCGAAGGCCGGCCCGTCGCACATCGCGCGCAGGGCGACCAGCCCGCCGAAGCTGTGGCCGAACAGCAGGCGGGCGCCGGTCCTGGCGCGCACCGCCTCCAGGTCCTCGATCTCGCGCTCCATGGCGTACTTCTCCCCCTGCGGCCCGCTGCCGCCGCGCCCGCGGCGCTGCACGACGTGCACGGTGTGCCGCTCGGCCAGGAGGCGGGCCAGTTCGGCGTAGTCGGCGGCCGTGGTGAGCGCGCCCGGCACCACGAGCACGCCGGGCCCGCTGCCCGTGCTCAGGTACTCCACCGCGGTGCCGTCGGCCGAGGTCACCATGCTGTTCATTCGTTCTCCTCGTTCTTCGTCGTTGAGGACAACGTACGCATTCTGTCGACGAAGGTCGGACTGCCTGTAGTGCACTTGCGACGAAGCCCAAGGTGAGTAGGTAGTGCACTACGACGACTGACATCAAGTGCACTAGTACACTTGAGCCTCATGACAGACCGAGCGCTCTACCTGCGGATCGCGGACGAGATCGCCGACGAGATCCGGCAGGGGCGACCGGCGGAGGGACAGGCGGCGCCGTCCACGCGGCAGATCGTCCGGGATCACGGTGTCGCGATGGCCACCGCCAGCAAGGTCATCGCCGCCCTGCGCGCCGCCGGACTGGTCGAGACCGTCCCGGGACGAGGCACGATCGTCAGGCAGCGGGCCACGGCCACGACACCGGCCCGGCCCACCGCCCTGAGCCGGGCCGAGATCGTCGAGGCCGCCGTACGGATCGCCGACGCCGACGGCCTGTCCCTGGTCACGATGCGGCGGGTGGCCACCACGCTGGGCGTCTCCACGATGGCGCTGTACCGGCATGTGCCCAAGCGGGGCGATCTGACGCTGGACATGACCGACCGCGTCTTCACCGAGGCCAGGCTGCCCGAGATGCCCGTGACGCACTGGCGGGCCCGCCTGGAGGCGGTCGCGCGCCTGTCCTGGACGATCTTCAGTCGTCACCCGTGGGCCGCCGAGGTGTTCTCGCTGAGCCGTCCGCAGCTCATGCCCAACGTCATACCGCTGGCCGAATGGTCGCTCGCCACCCTGCGCGCGATGGGGTTCGACGCCCAGGACATGCTGGGCGCGCACATCAACCTGTTCGGACACGTCCGGGGCATGGCGCTGGTACGGCTGACCGAGGCGCGGGCCGAGGAGGACACCGGGATGTCGGCCGACGACTGGATGAGCCGCCCGAACTCCGGCATGCGCCGATGGGCCACCTCCACCACCCATCCGGGCCTCGGCCACGTCGCACGGGAGTCGTTCGACTTCGACCTGGACCTCGTCTTCGAGTACGGCCTGCAACGCCTGCTCGACGGCCTCGAAGCCCGCCACCGCGCACTGGGCCTGGCCCGGGCGGACGAACACACGGCAAGCCCCAGATGAACGGCAGGCAGCTCATCCGTATTGGATAGCTTTACTATCCAATAACGCTTCATGAACCCCGTTGTCGTACCCCACGCGCTCTCTCCACACTCTGACGGACATGGGCATCAAGCCCCATGACTCCTGACGAAAGGCATGTCCCGACATGTTAAGGAAGAGCCTGGCGACCGCCGTCGCCGCTGCCTGCCTCCTCTTGATCGTCCCCGTCCAGAGCGCCGGCGCCGTCCCCGCTCCGGCCGCCAAGCCGCGTCCCGCCGCCGAGACGCCGGCCGCGTACGCGAGCGCCGCCGACCGTGCGGCGATGGCCGCGCAGGAGCCGTTGACCCGGGCCGCGACCGCGATCCGCGACCTGGCGGCCGGGGAGCCCCGGTCCGGCTTCGCCGGTGTCGAGGCCGCGGACGGCAGGCTCGTGGTGTGGTGGAAGGGCACGCCGCCCGAGCGCCTCCGACGCCAGGTGCGGACGAGCGGTGTCCCGGTGGAGGTACGGCGTGCGGCCCACTCGCGGCAGGAGCTGAACACCGCGGCGGCCACCCTGTGGCGGGCGTCCGGAGTGGAGAGCGGCGGCCGTTTCCACGCCTTGCGGGTGCCGTTCGACGGGACCGGCATCGAGGCCGTGGCCGCGCCAGGCGCCGCCCGGGCGCTGACGCCGGACCCCGAGGTGGGTGTGCCGGTCACGGTGGTCGAGCGCGAACCGCTCAGGAGCACCGCCGACTCCCGCTGCGACGACCGGAGTCCGTGGTGGGGAGGCGGCGCGATCTGGAACGACAGGTTCCGCGTCGAGAACCCGCGCTGCGGCTCGGCCTCGGGCGCCACCTACACCTGCACCGGCGGCTGGGGCGTCCAGGCCGGGGGCACGGAGTACCTGCTCACCGCAGGCCACTGCGGCGCGAGCGGCGACACCTTCCGCGACAGCACCGGCGAGTACATCGGCCCGGCCACCCACGAGCACGTCGACCACGACCTGATGCTCGTCCGCGCCCACACCCAGGGCCGCATGTGGGACGGCTACCCGGGCATCGACGACTTCAGCAAGCCGGTCGTCGGCTGGGGCTGGACCTACGGCGGCCAGGCCCTGTGCTACTCGGGCAGCACGACCGGCGCACGCTGCGGCTACAACGTCGACGCCGCCTACCCCCGCATCTGCAGCTACGACATCTACGGCCGCTACGAGTGCTGGAGCGACCTGATCTCCGCCCGGGGCTGGGGCCAGGCCTCGCGTCCCGGCGACAGCGGCGGCCCGGTGTTCAGCCTGGAGAACGGCTCGTCGGCCGTACGGGCGATGGGGACGATGACCGGTTTCGGCCGGCCCAACCCCAACGACGACTGGGAGTGGATCATCTTCCAGGACTTCGGCACCGCCACCCGCGACTGGCCCGGCCTGACCGCGCTCACCTCCTGACCCGGATCGGGGGGCCACGCGCTCCCCGACTCCCGGGTGCGGCCGGGTAGGGTGCGGGCATGCCTTGACGCCTGCCCGGGGCACGGGCACCTCCTGACCTCCTTCGTTCGTCGCGGTTCGACCTGACCTACGAAGGAGACATCTGACATGAACACCACGACCGTCATCGACGTGCCCGGCGCTTTCGCCGCCTCCTACGGCGCGAACGGAGCCGACGCGCGTGCCTGGCTCGCCGACCTGCCTCGCCTCGGCGGCGAGTTCCTGCGACGCTGGGAGCTGCGCCAGGACGGCACGGCCGCGTACGGCATGGCCTCGCTGGTCCTGCCCGTGCGCCGCTCCGACGGCACGCCTGCCGTACTGAAGCTTCAGCAGGTGCGCGAGGAGACCGCGGCTGCCATCGCCGGGCTGCGGGCCTGGCGGGGGCAGGGCATCGTGGACCTGCTGGACAGCGACGAGCCGAGCGGCACGCAGCTGCTGGAACGGCTGGACGCCGCCCGGCCGCTGTCGTCCGTGACCGACGACGACGCGGCCATGGAGATCCTGGCCGGGTTGATGGCCCGGCTGACCGCGGCTCCCGCCCCGAGCGGTGTGCGGCGGCTGGCCGACATCGCCGCCGCCATGCTCGGCCAGGTCCCGCAGGCCGAGCCGGCCCTGCTCGACCCCGCCGAGCGGCGGCTGCTGCGCACCTGCGCGTCCGCCGTGGCCGAGCTGGCCGGTGAGGCGGGCGATCGGCTGTTGCACTGGGACCTGCACTACGACAACGTGCTGGCCGGGGAGCGGGAGCCGTGGCTGGCCATCGACCCCGAACCGCTGGCCGGCGATCCGGGGTTCGAGTTGCTGCCCGCACTGGACAGCCGATGGGAGCAGGTCGAGGCCACCGGTGAGGTGACACGCGTGGTGCTGCGCCGGTTCGACCTGCTGACCGAGGCGCTCGATCTCGACCGGGGGCGTGCGGTCGGCTGGAGTCTCGGCCGGGTGCTGCAGAACGCGCTGTGGGACATCGAGGACGGCAGGACCGCACTCGAACCCGCCCAGGTCGCCATCGCCACCGCACTGCTGCGCCTGCCCATCTGATGGAGCCCGGCCCGGGGTCAGTCCGCCCGCTGGCTGAACTTCTCCACGCGCCAGCCGCCGGCGGCATGGGCGTTGATCCAGAAGTGTGACGAGCCGCCCTCGTAGCGGAAGTAGCAGTGGTGGGCGTAGGCGGGACGGCCGGCATCCGCGCCGGTGTCGCAGCCCTCCACCTTGTCGACGGCCGGGGCGGGCAGCTCGAAGAACTTCGCCGTCGCGTTCGCACTCGCCGCCTGGAGCGCGGCGGTGCGATCGTCGGCGTGCCGGGCGGCGACGAGATGGTCGGCCGCTTCCTGCGCATCGGCGAAGACCGGCCGGGCGGTGGCGGTGGCGGTGGCGGACGAAACGGACGCCCCGATGTCAGCGGAGCAGCCGGTCGCCAGGAGGGTCAGGCCGGTCGCGACGGTGACGGTCAGGAGGAGGGCGCGGGACACAGGGACTCGTCTCTGTTCGGGGGGTCAGGGCAACCCGTACCGGTTCGCGGGTATACGGCGACTCCGGTTGGGAGCTCCAGCCTTCCATGATCGCGGCGCCCGCACCTCCCGGAGGGAACATCCTGCATGTACGGGGGTGTTCGCGCGGGGAGTCTGGTTCAGCGGCCGGTCAGGGTGGCGACGCCCGCGCCGGTCAGCTCGCCGGGGCGCACCGGCCGTCCCGACACCGCCAGCAGCAGGGCCAGCGCGCCGCCCCGCACCTCGGGCCCCTCCCCCGCGTCGAGGTCGGTGTCGGTCGCCACCAGGTGCAGGCCGTGTGCCCGCTCCTTGCCGCCGCCCATGCCGACGCCGGTCTTGAGCTGGTAGCGCAGCGCCGCCGCGACCTGATCGGCCGGGTAGTCGCCGGTCAGGTCGAGCGGGCGCCGGATGTCCTCGCCGTGCACGAACGCCTCCACCAGGCGGGTCGCCAGGGGCGCGGGGGCGCTGGTCGTCCTGCGGCTGACCGCGCGCAGGGCGGCGAGCGTGAGCCGGGGCTCGGCGGCGCGCTCCCTGGCCACCGCCGCCCGGTTGTAGCGGTCGAAGTCGAAGCGCGCGGCGGCCAGGCGCAGCACGAAGCTCAGCTTGGTGGTCTTGGCGTCGTCGATGAGATGGGCGACGACGTCGTGCACGTCCCAGCCGGGGCACAGGGACGGCGTCGACCATCGCTCGGCGGGGACGCCCTCCAGATCCCGGATCAGGGCCTCACGTTCGGCGTGGACCACGGTCCAGATCTGCTGCGTCACGGTGTTCCCTTCCACCCGGCTAACTGTACTCGACAGTTCACTTACTGGGCGAGGCGGGAACCCAGAAGACGCCGGAGGCCGTGCACGTGGTGAAGTCCAGCAGGGCGTCGCCCTCGTCGAGCCTGGCCTGGGTGGCGGTGAAGGTGCGCTGGTCGCGCTGGAAGGAGACGAACAGCAGTCCGCGATCGCCGGGCCCGTTGTCGTAGGCGCAGCCTCGGCGCAGCATCATGCCGCTGCCGGTCGTCAGCGCGTGTGCCCGCCGTACGTGCGCGTCGGCGGGGATCAGCCATCGGCCCTGCGCGGTCTTGGCGTGCAGGTCGGCGGCCGAGCGGGGGGCGCCGCCCGACAAGGGGGCGCCGTCGGCGCGGCGGCGGCCGACGATCTCCTCCTGGCGGGCGAGCGGGAGGGCCAGGAAGCGGGTGGCGTCGATCCGGAGCCGCCGTACGACCGCGACGGTGGAGCCGTCGGCCCGCCACACCTCCGCCCTGAGCTCGCTCCCGGTCCTGGGGTTGACGATCGGGTCGTGGAAGCCGAGCAGGTTGCGGCCGGTCGGCGCGCCGCGGAAGCCGGGCTGGCGCCAGGCGGGGGCCCGGCCGAACAGGGCGCCCAGCTCGGTCGCGGCGCGGGCGGCCAGCTGCGCCGATGCCGCTGCGACCTGGACCAGGACGTCGCCGCCCCGATGCCCGGGCCCGATCCGCTCACGGGCGAAGGGCGGCAGGTCGCGCACCTGGGCCGCCAGGCGCGGCCCGAGACCGATCGTGACGTCCACACCGCCGGGCGACTGCTCGCCGAGCGCAGCCGGAAGCCGGTCGGCCGCGTAGACGGCCAGGTCCACATGGGGCAGCGTCCCCGTCACCCCGGCGTGCCGGGCAGGCCGGTGGTGAAGACGATGCCGTCGGGGCCGAGGTCGGAGTCCGTGCTGCCGCCCTTGCCCTTCTTGGCCGGTTGCAGGTCGGCCGGGCTCACGCCTTCGGGCAGGCCGGTCGCGGCGGCGGTGTCGAAGGTGATGGCGCAGGACGTGCTCGCGGGCACGCCGGTGAAGGCGTACCAGCCGTCGGTGCCGGTGACGGTGTTCTGGGTGACGCCGTTCTCGCAGGTCAGGCGGGCCTTGACATTCGGCAGGCCGGGCTCGGACGGGTCCTGGAGGCCGTCGCCGTCACGGTCGAACCAGACGCGGTCGCCGACCTGGATCGGCGCGGGGTCGGCCAGGATCTCCAGGTCGCCGAGGCCGTTGCTCTTGTTGAAGCCGCCCGCGAACACCCGCTGGTAGCGTTCCCTGATCGTGTCGTAGACGCCGCTCTTGTTGTCGAAGAAACCGACTCCGCCGACGAAGTACGCGCCCGGGTCGAGCACGGTGCTGGCGACATCGGCGAAACGCGGCTTGTAGGCCAGTCCGCCCTGGGCCACCTCGGCGTGCCCGCCCGCGTAGTAGTCACCCGGGTAGTACTCGACCACGGCCTTGTCCTGGTGACCGATCTTGCCGCTCACGGCGTTGTTCGGGCAGTCTCCCTCGCCCTCCCAGTACCAGGCGCCGTCGATCCGGCAGACCCGGTTGATGTCGCCGCCGCTGTGGCCGACGACCTGGTCCTGGTGCTGGTCGCGGAAGCCGAGGATCATCGAGCCGTCCCGGTCGAACTCGATGTCGGACAGCAGCGGCATCGGCGTGTAGGCGTCAGGCGGCGGGGTCAGGCTGGTCGTCGTCAGCCACGGGAACCAGTACTCGCCCCCGTAGACGTAGTTGACCTTGCCGCGCTTGTAGTCGAGGCTGTGCTTGTAGAGCGAGGTGAACGTGCCCGAGGCGGTGTCGGCCGTCAGGACGTGCACCGACATGTCGGCACGCTTCTGGGTGCTCTGCCCGGAGCAGACGCCGCCGACGTGGAGCCTGCCCTCGTGCACGGCCAGGCCGAACGGCCGCCAGTCGTCCGGCGAGGGGCAGCCCTGGGCGGGAATCGGCCAGGTGCCGTTGAGTTCGGCGCTCGTCGTGTCGTAGGCCACCAGGCTGCGCGTGTTGAGGTTGACCGCGTACAGCGTCTTCTCGTCGGCCGACAGCTCCAGGTCGCCCAGGCTCTCCCTGCCGGGCACCGCCCAGAACGACGCGTCGAGCTGCGGGTTCTTGGCGTCGTGCGGGGTGGTTCCGGCGTCGGCCACGGTGGCGAACTGCTTCACCGTGCCGTCCGCGCCGATCGCGTAGATGCCGCCCTGGCCCAGCGGGCCGTACGGGGCGTGCCTTCTGGCCATGGCGCCCGCGAACAGGGTGCGCGTGGAGCGGTGCCAGGCCAGGCCGTACACGGTGCCGACCTTGTCGTAGGTGGTGACCGGTGCGGTGTAGCCCGTGTTGTCGCCGCGCTGCGACCACGCCCAGCCCGCGATGGCCTGAGTGCTCGGCCTGGCGGTGACCGTGCTCGCGTAGGCGTGCACGGGGGTGACCAGGCGCGGGTCGGCCTGGACGTAGTCCGCCGGGTCCTGCACGCCCATGACGACACTGGCGTTCTTGCCGCCGGTCAGGTCGACGAAGCTGACCAGCGGGGCCAGCGGGGCCAGCGGGGCCGACCCGGCGACCTGGCCGTAGGCGACGGCGGGCCGCAGGTGCGCCTGGCTCGCCGGGAGGGTCGCCTCGACCCGGTAGCGACCACCGCTCACCGGCGGGAAGCTGACCCTGCCCCTGTCGTCGGTGACCCATTCGGCCACCACACCCGAGTCGTCGTACACCTTGACCGCGACACCCGGCAGGCCGAGCTCCCAGTCCTTCTTGTGTGCGCCGTCGGCGTCGTAGTCGCGGACCACCGTCACGGTGATGACCCCACCGTCGGCCGCGGCCGGTACGGCCTGCGCGGCGGCACCGCTCAGGCCGGTGGCCAGCGCGAGCGGCCAGGCCAGAGCCCTTCCATATCTCTTGATCACTGATTTCCTCGACGTCCGGAAAGCAGGCGACCGATTCACCCGCTACATCCGCCCCATGACCGAAGATCGACAAAGGCAAGATCAGCGACTCATGTCCGAAGAGTCCGCCATGACATCCCGGGAGAGATCTCGACCCAATTGGGAGATTTCGGAAAGAAAGGCACGGGAACGTCGAGGGCAATCCCGTGAACGGAGCCGCAGATGGACGATTACCCGCTTCTCAACCTCTTCTGGACCATGATGTGGTTCTTCCTCTGGGTGGTATGGCTGTTCCTGCTGTTCCGCATCGTGATGGACATCTTCTCCAGCTCCGACCTGAGCGGCTGGGGCAAGGCGGGCTGGACCCTGCTCGTCGTGGTGCTGCCCTACATCGGCGTCCTCGTCTACCTCATCGTGCGCGGCCGCACCATGCACGAGCGTCAGGCCAAGCGCGCGGTCGAGCAGGAGCAGGCCTTCAAGGACTACATCCGCCAGAACGCCGGTCCCGCGCAGGGCGCCGACGTACCCGCGCAGCTGGAGAAGCTGGCCGACCTCAAGCAGCGCGGCACGCTGTCTGAGCCGGAGTACGAGCAGGCCAAGGCCAAGATCCTCGCCTGAGTTCCGCACCTTCGTGATCCAAGGAGTCGCTGTGCCGAAGCCGTCCTTCGAGGACAGGTCCGACCACGCCAACGCCGACCGGGGGTTCGTCGCCACGGCGACCGGGCCGGCCAGGCAGATCAAGGACGACACGGGCAGGATCGTGTGGGACCTCGACGCCTACGCCTTCCTCGACGGCGATGCGCCGGGCACGGTGAACCCGAGCCTGTGGCGGCAGTCGCAGCTCAACGCCAGACACGGCCTGTACGAGGTGGCCGAAGGCATCTACCAGGTACGCGGGTTCGACCTGTCCAACATCACCCTCATCGAGGGCGAGCACGGCGTCATCGTCGTCGACCCGCTGCTGTCGGCCGAACCGGCGCGTGCGGCGATGGCCCTGTACCGCGAGCACCGGGGCGAGCGTCCCGTCACGGCGGTGATCTACACGCACTCGCACGCCGACCACTTCGGCGGCGTGCGCGGCGTGCTCCCCGACGGAGCCGACGTGCCGATCATCGCCCCGTCCGGGTTCCTTGAGCACGCCGTGGCCGAGAACGTCTACGCGGGCTCGGCGATGAACCGCCGCGCGATCTACATGTACGGCGCGGAGCTGGGCAAGGGCCCCGAAGGCCAGGTCGGCGCCGGACTCGGCCAGACCACCTCGACCGGCACGGTGACCCTGATCGAGCCGAACGTGTCGATCACCGAGACCGGCCAGGAGCAGACGATCGACGGCGTGCGCATCGTCTTCCAGCTCACCCCCGGCACCGAGGCACCCGCCGAGATGAACTTCCACCTGCCCGCGCGCCGGGCGCTGTGCATGGCCGAGAACGCCACCCACACCATGCACAACGTGCTGACCCTGCGCGGCGCCCTGGTCCGCGACCCCCGCGTGTGGGCCCGCTACCTGACCGAGGCGATCGAGCTCTACGCCGCAGACTCCGACGTGCTGTTCGCCTCACACCACTGGCCGACCTGGGGCAATGCCGAGCTGACGACCTTCCTGTCGCAGCAGCGCGACCTGTATGCCTACCTGCACGACCAGACGCTGCGCCTGCTCAACGACGGCTGCACCGGCGCCGAGATCGCCGAGCGCGTCCAGTTGCCGCCCGCCCTGGAGCAGGCCTGGCACGCACGCGGCTATTACGGCTCGCTCTCGCACAACATCAAGGCGATCTACCAGCGTTACATGGGCTGGTTCGACGGCAATCCGGCCCATCTGTGGGAGCTGCCGCCCGAGGAGTCGGCGGCCAGGCACGTGGCGGCCATGGGGGGCGGCGCCGCCGTACGGGAGAAGGGCAGGGCGGCGCTGGAGGCGGGCGAGGAGCGGTGGGCGGCGCAGCTGCTCAACTATGCCGTGTTCGCCGATCCGCAGGACACCGAGGCTCGCGACCTGCTCGCCCAGGTGTACGACCGGCTCGGGCACGGCGCGGAGAACGGCACGTGGCGCAACTTCTACCTCCAGGGCGCGGCCGAACTGCGCGGGCGCAAGGCCTCGGCCAGCATCGACAGCGCAAGCGCCGACGTCATGGGCGCGCTGAGCCTGGAGCAGATCTTCGACTCCGTCGCCATCCGCGTCGACGGCCCGCGCGCCTGGGACATCCGCCTGACCATCGACGTGCACGTCACCGACCTGAACCAGGAGGTCAGGCTCAGCCTCGCCAACGGCGTCCTCGTCCAGAGCGGCACCACCGGCGCCACCACCCCCGACCTGACGCTGAGGACGACCAAGGCGCACCTGCTCGGCCTGATCGCCACCGGCACCCTGGACGGCATCAAAACCGACGGCGACCCGAAGACCCTCGACACCCTGCTGTCCCTACTGACCGAACCAGACCGCGACTTCGACATCGTCACCCCGTAGCCGGGTCCTTGTGCGGGTGGCTCAGGTGCGGGTGACGGTGAAGCGGTCGAAAGTCTGCTCGTCGTCGGAGGAGCTCGAGATCAGCTCGACGCGGAAGAGATTGACTCCGGCGACGACGGGCGCGACCGTCATCGGCTTGCCGGCCCCATCGGAGGGCTGAGAGGCCGCACCCGTGAAGGCGGCGGTGCCCACATTGTCGGCCACCGTGCTCCCGCACACGTCGATGACGGTCCGGTGTCCCGCGAAGGCCCGCGCGGGCGCGGTGAGCAGGAAGGCCATGGCGGTACCTGCCGCCAGAGCCGTGGCCGCAGTGGTGCGCATGATCGTCATCGTCGTCCTTGATCGGTTCTGGTGATCGGCTGGAGGTCCGGTCCCGCTGCCGTGTCCACGTCGGCCCGGGGCCGACCCGGTTCGGGGCGACTACGCCCACCATCGGCGTCGTTGACGGGCCGATCCGCTCCCTCCTCTCACCAAGATCAAAAGTCGAAGCTGTAATCGGGCAGCAAACTCGGCAAACCGCCTGCGTGCGATCCGGCCTCGCGGGTGGTGATCAAGATCAGAAGTGTCACGATCCGTGATCGGTCGACGCCCGACGACTCCGGTCCGTCGCGGTGACGATGAAGGAGTACCGTCCCATGCGCCAGCACGTCTCCCGGCAGGCAAATGCACCCGTTCGTGCTCGGCCACCGGCTTCCCTGGCCCGCCGGACGCCACGACGTGGACGTGATCCCGTACACCTCTTTCGACGCGCTCTGCACGCCAGGAGCCCGATAGGCCTTGATCACGACGACACACGGGTGGCCAGGAGGAACGCCATCCCCTGGGTCGGGTCGCGGTGCACCCTGATCTCGGCGATGTCGTGCGGAGGAACCTGGTTGAGCACGGAAACGAGGGCCGGAGACGTGCGACAGAAGAAGCGCCAGTCCAGGACCGCTTCGAAGAAGCCCGCATCGGTGAACTCTGGAGTCACATTGCCGATGGCCAGTCGCCCCCAGGAGAAAGGCAGGAGAACAGAACGGCGGTGAGCGCCTGCGCAGAGCGTTCGTCCAGGTAGTCGTAGAGGCCGCTCGCCCAGATGAGGTCCATGGGCCCATCGGTACACAGGCCACGCTCGGCGAGGATCTCGCGGACGGATTGGCGGCAGGTGATGACGGCAGGGCCGTAATTGTGCTCGATGCGGGCCAGGGAGTCCGCGTCGTGGTCGAAGGCGAAGCAGCGGACGTCGCCGTGTGACTCCCGCAGCGGCACGGAATTCTCGAACTCCCGGAAGTGGCCGCAGGCCACCGAGGCGATCCTGGCGGCCCGATGACCGGCGATCGTCTCCTCGGCGAGAGCGCGGGTCCAGGAGAGCCGGTAGCGGACGATCTTGGAAGCTTGACTGGTGACCGTCGAGTAGTGGTTGATGGCCTTCACGACCGGATCGGCCGAGGTGATCCGGGCGAGGCCGTAGTAGTGATCCATCATGTCCGCGTCACCCGCGTATCCGCGCGGTTTGCGCAACGCGAGCTCGTTGAACGGGTCGGCGAGCAGGACGTGATGCAGGGGGTGGTTACGCAGGTCGGCGGCGAACTGCCGCCATGCGCGCGTGGGCTGAGCCCGTCGGCGGCCCTCCAGCCACACGTAGAGATCGGCGACCACGTCCTCGACCTCGGCCGTTGTGCCGTCACGGGTGAGCAGGGCGAGGAATCGGTCGAGCGCCAGCAGGTCCGTGATGGTCTTGAGATGGTTGAGCAGGTCCTCCACCGTGGCCGCTTGCTTGATCACGTCCGAGGGCAGTCCGAGGTTGAGTTCCTTCGACAGGACCTCGGCGATCTCCTCGCAGTCCGGAGAGGTGGCGCCGAGTTCGCCGCTGAGGGTGGCGTCGATCCGGACTCGCTCCTCCGAGACAGACAGCACCCGGGAGATCGCGGTCACGACGGCTTCGTGGATGGATTGGTCAGACATGTGCGCTCCAGACTTCGCTCAGTGCGTTCGGGTGATGCGGAACAGGGGCCGGGGCCGGCCGGACCGGCCACGGCCCGACGGGGGTCTTGGCTGATCGGCGAGAACGTCCCCGGCCCCGACGAGCAGCCGGGACACCACGGGCGGCGCCTCCATCGGACAGGGATCTGTACGTCTCGGGAGACGGTCATGTCCTGGCGAGACGGCCTCACCGTTGTGGAGACGGCCAGGGAAGGAGGCACGAGTGCGCCTTCAGGCCGGGCGACCGCGTCCTGCGTCGAGGGAGTGTGCCGGAGTCCCCGCCGGGAAGCCGGGTCGCCTCGAATCCCGGCCAAGGGTCCGATCCGGTTTGCCGCGTTCAGCGTACGTTCGGCCCCGGTGATCATTGTCTGGCGGGGAACGTTGCCGTTCGCGGGCCGACACTCGGCGCAGATGGCGCCGCCCCGCGTGCTGGAGGCATGCAGCGCGACCGTCCCGCCGGGAAGCCCGGTGTCGGCCCGATCCGTCCCGGCGGCACGCGACAGGGCCGCCCCCGCGGCATCCGTACAGGGCAGGCAGCAGGCCGGGATGGCGCCGAGCGACGATCGGAGAAGCGGGCGGCCCCTTCTTGACCGCCTCCCACGCCATGATCGAGGTCAGGACGATGACAGCCGGGATCTCGGCCCGAGTGTGCGGCGCCCGTTGTGCGTCGAGCAGTGGAGTGGTCAGAGCAGCGCCGAGCGGCTGCTCTCTCGGCACCCAAGACGGGTGCTCTCTCCAGCCTGGTCCCGGGCAGGGCTCCGCGGCTCCCTGTCCGGGAAGGACGACCATCACGTGGTGACCACTCATCCTCGCGCCATCGGGGACGCCACGAAGGCCGTCCACCTCCACGAAGGGCATTGCGGCGAGGCGCGGCGATATGCCGCAATCACCCTGTTTCACTGCCTCGATGAGGGCCCTCCGGACCGTCGGATGGATCTTGTTGCTCCGGCGTACGGCGGTGTGGACATGGTCGCCGGCATACCGGCACAGGATGTCGAGGCGCCGACCGGCCACAAACAGAAGGCACTTCCAACGAAACTCCCCAGAACCGACAGCGCAAACGCCGGAGCGACGGTCAAAGCCCTCACGAGCCTGGCCGGCCGCTTCGACCCACAAAAAAGGGCCGAGCCATTCTTCACCGTCGCAGCTACGGCGATTCCTTGAAACGCTGAACGCCAACACAGGTGCTGGAGTCGACGGCGTTGCGGATTTCGATTGTGCCAGCGCTATGCACAAGTGAAGCCAATGCGCGACAGAGAACCGGGTTGACATTTCTGACGATTATTCTCAAACCCCTCAATCCCGCCCGTAAGCCCTCGATGGAGCACGCACAATACGCCCAAACCTACTCAGGGTGAAGTCAAGCGTGCGGCCCGCATTCTGGACTGCGGAAGCGAGGACACGAGCGGAAATGACCAGATCAGGACCCAAACGCCGACGAAACCGCCCGCTTGCAGTAACAGCGATCAGGGCAGCCCCCTCTGGCTGTTCTGCAGCCGGTCCGGCAACCATGCGCCCACTACCTTCGAGCACATTCAGCGCTTCACACTGTGTTTACAGAATCACAGTCAGTGCGTCAAGCGCGAGGAAGACTCCTGTAGCCCGACAGTTCATCCACGACCCGACACGGAAATGCCGCACCTCCACTCTCCGTGTCGCACCGCCGTTTCCGGAGGACCGCAATACTCATTGCACACGTTAGCCACAGCGCGACATATTCATTCCGAGCTTCGGAGCACGCCAGATGGCCATGAGCGCAAAGACGCGTGGTCACGGGGTGACGCAATGGCCCGCCAGGGCCGGGATTCGCACGAAATCGCACAATTCCCGGCCACCGGCCCCCTCGGTGACCGCATGCCGGAACACCGTTCGTACGGACACAACTCTTGATCGACCACTTAATGTAGTCTACTAATTACATAGAGCGACTTTACGCAGGTGAAGACGACATGCGGGCGATCGATGCCACGTCCGAGAAGACCCGATCTCACTGAGTCCGATCCCTTCCGAAATCCAGTCGGCCGACGCGTTCGGCGGCTGAGGCCGAGATACGCCCTCGTCCTTCCCGCGCCGATACCGGCCACCCGGCCACGCATTCATCGCAGTGTTCCCCCGCCGTTCGTCGCGAGCGGGCCCCCCTCTCGAAGGAGTCACCGGTGCGTACTCATGAAGACCTGATCGGCGTCGTGGAGGTCCCCGACGAGTCCTACTACGGTGTTCACGCCGAGCGGGCCCGCCGCAATTTCTGGGTCTCGGGCAGTTCGATCGGTGATCACGCGCGTTATGTGTCCTCGATCGCGCTGGTGAAGAAGGCCGTCGCGCTGGCCAACGCCGACATCGGGGCGATCCCCCCGGCCGTGGCCGAGGCGATCTGCCGGGCGGCCGACGAGGTCGTCGCTGGGCGGTTCGGGCCCGAGCAGTTCCCGGTGGACATGTTCAGCGGCGGCGGCGGTGTCTCGGCCAACATGGTGGTCAACGAGGTCCTGGCCAACCGCGCCAACGAGTTGATCAGCGGTGAGAAGGGCTACCGGTTCGTCCATCCCAACAACCACGTCAACGCGGGCCAGTCCACCAGCGACGCCCTGGCCACCGCCACCAACCTGACCCTCCACGGGGACCTGCTGGCCCTGGTGGACAGCGTGGCCCTGCTGGAGGAGACCCTGGAACGGAAGATCGACCAGTACCGCGACACGGTGAAACTGTCCAGAACCTGCCTGCAGGACGCCGTGCCGGTGACGTTCGGCCAGGAGTTCGGCGCCTACCTGGCGGTCGTCAGACGCGGCAGGGCCAGGCTGACGGAGGCGGCCGAGGCCTGCCTGGACGTGCCGATGGGCGGCACGGTCGTCGGCACCGGCCTGGGCATCACGGCGGGATACCTGGAGCGCGTCTACCCGCGCCTGAGGGAGGTGACCGGGCTGCAGTTGCGCCGCCACCCCAACTTCTTCGACTGCTTCCAGAACGGCGACATCTTCCAGCACATCTCCACCACCTTGAAGTCGCTGGCCACCAACCTGGCCAAGATGTGCCGCGACCTGCGCATCCTGGCCAGCGGCAACCGCACCGGCATGATGGAGATCACCCTGCCCACCGTCCAGGCCGGCTCGTCGTTCATGCCGGGCAAGGTCAACCCGGTCATCCCCGAGATGATCGTGCAGATCGCCTACCAGGTGTGCGGCAACGACACCGCCATCACCATGGCCGTCGAGGGCGCCGAACTCGACTTCAACGCCTGGACCGGAGTGATCGCCAAGAACCTGTTCGAGTCCTGCCGCCTGCTGACGAACGCGATCCCGCTGCTGGCCGGGCGATGCCTGGACGGGCTCCAGGTACGCACCGAGCACTGCGCGCGCACCGCGGGGGAAACCCTCGCCCTGTCGGCCGTGGTCGCATCGGTCTACGGCTACGAGGCCGGATCGCGTTCGGCGGCCTACGCCAACGCCAACGACTGCTCCATCCACACGGCGGTCGTGCGGCTGGGCATCATGTCCGGGCCCGTGGCCGACGAACTCCTGGACCCGATGATGATCACCGACGTGCACCGCAGCTCACAGATCACCGAACGGCTGCTGGCAGGCGAGCGCGCCCGCACCGCCGCGGCGATCGCGACCCTGTCCCCGCAGGCACGCGGCGTCCTGCTGGAGGTGGCCTCGCGCATGGCCGCCGCCGACGGCGACATCGCCCACGCCGAACAGGCCGCACTCCAGGTCATCGCCGAGGCACTGGACCTGCCCCTGCCCCAGCGCCTGCCGTCGGGCCCGCTCGCCGTACCCGACGGCCTGTCCCACGCCGAACGCCGCCTGGTGTACGGCTGCGCGCTCTGGCTGGCCGACGCCGACTCCGCCAGGGACAGCGCCGAGGACGACCTGCTGGCCGCCCTCCTGCCGTTGCTGGACCTGCCCCGCGAGGAGACGACCGCACTCACCGCCTCGATCGCCGAACTGCGCGCCGACCGCCAGGAGTACGTGCCGCGCTGCGAGGCGCTGCCGTGGTGGGAGGAGTTCCGGGCAGTGGTGGCGCGCATCTCGCATACCGACCTCATCCCCTTGTGACACCCCGAGATCCCCTTGTGACACCCCCGGCACCGCTTCCCGCCCCGCCCCGCGTACCGGACACCAGGCCGGCCCGCAGGGCACCTGCCGCAGCGGTGAAGGCTTCCTGACCACGTGTTGACTGACCACCTTGCGTGCCCGACCATTCACCACAGGCGACAACACCGGTTCATCGGGCACATCAAAACAGCCTGGGAGTCGTTCATGCAGCAGCTCAGCAACCTGCTCTACGCCCGTCCCGAGCTCTACCAGGCCGTCTACCACGGCACCGGCCACGCCAGCCCGCGACTGTGCGAGGAACTGTTCACCACCCACCTCGGCCGTCCACCGCTGTCCCTGCTCGACGCCGGCTGCGGCACAGGACGCGACCTGGAGTACTTCACCGGCCGGGTACCCCGGTGCGTGGGCGTCGACGTCCAGCACCAGATGATCGACTTCGCCCGCCACAAACTCCCCCACACCGAACTCCACGTGGGCGACCTGCGAACCTTCCGGCTCGAAGAGCGCTTCGAGGCCATCGTCTGCCTCGGCCTCGTCCTGTCGTACATGCAGCACAACACCGACCTCACCCAGGCGATCCAGACCCTGGCCGCACACAGCCAGCCCGGCACCGTCGTCGTCCTGGAGATCATCAACGCCATCATCGACCCCCGCGGATCCCACCTGCCCAGCACCTTCCGCATCGAGCACGGCGACTTCCGCGCCGTGGCCAGCGCCGACTACACCCTCGACCACCACACCCAACTCCTGACCCGGCGACGCACATGGCAGATCGAAGGCGGCGGCCAATACGACGACTACGTGAGCTTCCGCCTCATCTTCCCCCGCGAACTCGAGCACTACCTCGCAACCCACGGTCTGCACGTCGTCGACATGCGAGAGGGAACCACCGCACTCACCGAGTTCAGCCTCTTCGTCACCGCGATCTTCAAGACAGACACCCCCGGCAACACGACGAAGGCGACACCCAGACCCCACTGAGACACCACCGAACCGCCACCGCGCGACCTAGCGGCCGAACACCGCACCGGCCCAGGCAAGAGCGGCGCCCAAGGCGGCATCCAGGATCGACACATGGTCGACACCGGGACACACGACACAGGTGACGTCGTTGCCACAGGCCGACAGCTCGGCCGCCATGCGTTGCGTACGGGTGTGATCGGTCAGCGCGTCCGTGGTGCCGTGCGCCAGGAACACCGGCGCGGGAAGCAGTTCGATGGGCGCTTCCAGCTTGGCGCACAGTTCTCGGGTGCGGGGGTCGTCGCAGATGCCGACGGCTCCCGCGTCCTGGTTGGTGAGCAGCATCCCGGCCTTGATCGTCCCCATCAGGTCCGCCTGCATGATGGTGTCGATCACGCGGCTGCCCGCGGCCGAGAGCAGGTCGCCGGGAACGAACTCGGGATGGGCGACCGACAGCCCGGCCAGCACCATGGTCACGAACGGCGACAGCGGCGCGTGCGGATCGGCGGTCAGGTCGCGCAGGCTCTCGTACACGAAGGTGGGAGGGGCCAGCGCCACCGTGCCCAGGTGCCGCAGTTCGGGCGCGTACGTCGCGGCGAGAGCGGCGGTGAACAGCGCGCCGTGCCCGCCTTGTGAGAACCCGACCGTGATCCAGCGGCTGTCGAGCCGATCGGAGAACTCCCTGGCCGCCCTGACGACGTCCACCAGATCGTCGGCTATCGCCCTGCCGTTGATACACGGATGATCGTCCGGCGTGCCGATGCCCTCGTAGTCCGAGGCCGCGACCGCGTACCCGGCGGCCAGCCATCCGGCGGCGAACCGGCGTTCGGGTGGGCTCAACCCGACCACCGAGGGCGCGCCGCAGTCCCCCATTCCGGTCGACCCGTGCGCATAGCTGATGACAGGCGTCGCCCCCGCGTGCGACGTGGCGGGCAGATAGAGGGCGCCGGTCAGCCGAGTGGGTGCGCCGTCGTGCCGCTGGCCGCTGTATACGATGCGGTGCGCCGACCCGGTGTGCTGCGGCCACAGCCCGGGGCCGAGGGGAACCGCCGACAGCAGCCTGCCGTTGAGCTGCCGTTGAAGTGTCATGTCAGTGACCTCCGATGAGTGCGAGGAGTTCGGCGGAGCTCAGCACGACCACGCGAGGCGCACGCCTGGCGGTGCAGGCGGTGACCACGACGGCTTCGCGGTACAGCGACCAGGTCACCCGCAGTCGTCCGGCGCCCGCCCCGACGCTGAGCTCGCCGCCGGGGCGAGCGCGTACGGGGTAGCCGGCCAGGCTCGGCCGACTACCCCTGGTCGCTTTGTACGCTGCTTCCTTGCAGGCGAAGAGCAGCGTGGTGTCGGTCGAGCCGGGCACGTCGTCGGCGGGACTGGTGATCATCGGCAGCAACCGCGCGTTGGCGGGGTCGAGCCGTTCCACGTCGACGCCGACGCGGCACCGGCCGGGCCCCGCCGACGCGGCCACCAGCTGCCCGCAGTGCGAGATGGACACACTCCACGACGGGTCGACGACGCCGGCCCTGCGCGGCTCGGGCGCCCCGTCGCCGGCTTTGCCGATCTCCAGGTCGGCGGGCAGGCCGCCTGCGGCCAGGGCGAGCGCCGCCCTGGCCGTGAGCCGTCCTGCGGTGAACTCCGGCAGCCGCCACGCGGGAAGGCGTGCCGCCGTCGCGCGCTCGGCGACGCTGAGCAGCTGGTCTCCGAGCGGAGGTACGTCCTGCCACGCGGCGATGACGGTGATCACCCGGCCCATGGGAGGGTCAGGCGGCGGATCGGGCGGTGAGCGCTGACTGGAGCTGGTCGACGAAGCCGCCGATGGTGTCGGCGACGGTGGTCTCGGGTGTCACGAGTGTGACGCCGTGCGTCAGTTCGGCACGCATGGCGATGCGCATGATCTTGATAGAGGAGGCGTCGCCGATGTCCTGCAGCCGGGTCGTCTCGGTGATCGCTGCCGGGTCGGTGCCGAGTTCGGCGGCGATGTCGGCCTTGACCGATCGCAGGAGGTCATCGCGACTGGGGGCGGTGGCGGTCATCTGTCATCCCATCAGGTCGGCCGTGGAGCTCTGCTCCGCGGCATCGGAAGCCCTCCCGTGGCCAGGAGGGAGCGGGTGAGGTCGCGCTGCCGCTTCCCGCTGGTCGTACGGGGAAGAGCGCCGGGACAGGTGAGTCGCACGGCCACGGCGGGCAGCCCCTCGGTGGCGTGCACGCGCGCCCTGATGTCGCCGACGACCGTGTTCCGGTCGGCTCCGGGGCCGAGTTCGGCCACGACCGTGAGCCGCTCGTCACCGTCGCACACGGCCACGACGTTGCCCCTGTGCACACCGGGAACGGTACGGACGACGTCCTCGACATCCTCGGGGAAGTAGTTCTGCCCGGCGATGACGATCATGTCTTTGGACCGGCCGACGATGAACAACTCGCCCTGGTCCATGAAGCCCAGGTCGCCGGTGCGGAGCCAGGGGCCGTCGAACAACGCCGCCGTCGCCTCCTCGTCGTACAGATAGCCGGTGCTGACCGGGAGTCCGCGCACCTGAATCTCACCGAGGGCTCTGTCGGCCGCGACGCCGCCGGCACGGTCGGCGATGCGCAGGCCGATGCCGGCGATGGGCGGGCCCAGCGATACCAGTGCCCGGCCGCAGGCAGGATCGGACGTCTCCACGACCTGGCCTGTCGATGTCAGGTGCTCGCGGTCCACGTGCAGAACGCGCACGGGGCGCAGGCCGGTCGAGACCGTGACGATCAGCGTGGCCTCGCCCAGTCCGTAGCCGGGGCGCATCGCCGAAGCGCGCACGCCCCACGCGGCGAAGCGGCGGGCGAAGTCGCGGACCAGTTCGGCGGTGACCTGCTCGGCGCCGTTCACCGCCATCCGCCAGCGGGAGAGGTCGAGCGGACCGCGCCGGTCGTCGAGCGCGGACAGCATCATCTCGAACCCGAAGTTCGGCGCGCAGCAGATCGTGCCGCCGTGCTCGGCGAGATGGGCGAGGAAGGCGTAGGGGTCGCGGACGAATCGTTGCGGGCTGAACAGGTGGCAGCGGCCCCCCGCGAGTGCCGTGGCCAGCATGCTCACCAGGCCGAAGTCGTGATGCAGGGGCAGCCAACTGACCAGCACGTCGTCGCGGCCGATGTCGAGTGAGCGCACCGTCGCCTCAAGTCCGGCCAGCAGGGTGCGGTGGCTCAGTGTTATGCCCTTGGGCGCCGCCGTGCTCCCGGAGCTGAGCTGGACGTAGGCCAGGTCCTCCGGTCCCACGCGCGGCAGCGGCGAAGCGGTGGCCGCCAGATCGGCGGGAAGAACCTCCAGGTGAGGCAGCTTTTCCCGCAGCGCTGCGGCGATCGGCTCGTACGGCGCCGCCACCACCAGGCGTCTGATGCCGGTTCGCCGGATGATCCGGCTCAGCCGATGGGCGGTGGCGTCATGGTTGAACGGTGTGGTCGGCAGGATGGTGGCGGCGGCCCCCGCGAGCATGATCCCCAGCAGCGTGACGGGCGTCTGCGGAGCGGTGGGCGACAGGATGCCGACGACCTCTCCTCTTCGCACTCCCGCCCCCACCAGCCCCCGGCCGAGCGCTGTCGCCCTGGCGTGCAGGTCGGCCAGGCTGAGGTGCTCGCCGGTTTCGGGGAAGATCAGCGTGGCTTCGTCCGAGTACGAGGCGGCGTTCAGGGCTGCGGGCACGGTGTCGGCGGAGAAACAGGCAGGAGAGGAGCACAGCGCCATATACATAGCGTAGTTATATAGCTACTTTAAGTAAACGTCTGTCGATCGAATCGGACCGGTACGGCGGTGTAGGCCCGCGCGACCACCACGAACTCCTGCGAAGGGGCGCCGCCTGGAGAGAACGTGCCCGGCGCCTCGGCCACCCTGCGGAACACCTCGGCGCCGATGAGTTCGGCCAGTGCGGCCCCCAGGCAGTAGTGCGCTCCCGCTCCGAAACTGAGCGGCGGTGGAGCAGGCGCGGCGCCGAGAAAACGACCGGGGTCGAACGTGTCGGGCGCCGCGTACCGTGCGGGATCGCGGTTGCACGCCTCCACCAGCACCAGGGCCAGTGTGCCCGGCGCCAGCCGTACACCGTCGAGCAGGACCTCGCGGGTCGCCCACCTGCCGATCATCGTCAGGGGTGGGCGGTATCGCAGGACTTCCCGAGTGAAAGCGGCGGGGAAGCCGGGCTCGCCCCGGAGGCGGGCGATGAGGCCGGGGCGGTCCATGAGCTCGATCAGCCCGCTGACGATCATGCTGAAGCTGGTGTCGATCGCCGCCACGAGCAGGAAGGCGAGGTCGGCGACCAGTCCTCTGGTGTCCTCACGCGCCCAGGCGCCGGCGATCTCGGTCACGAGGTCGTCCCCCGTACCGCCGCGCCGGCGGTCGACCAGGTCGGCGAAGTAGCCCATGAGCTCCTCCACCGCCGCGTCGGCGAGCGCGTCGCCCGGCGGGTCGAGGTTGACCGCACGCCCGTACCTCGAGGCGAGCATGGCCAGCCGTGCCCGATCGGACGGAGGAAGGTCCATCAGCGTGGCAATGATCTCCATGACCAGCGGTCTGGCGAACCCGGTGACGGCGTCGGCACCCCCTGCCGCCGCCGCGACCTGAAAGGCCGCGGTGTGCCGGTCCGCGACGGCGGCGACCATCGGCCTGAGCCGTTCGATCCCGCGCGACAGGAACCTCCTCCCGAACAGCGCCCTGACCTCACGGTCGCCGGGCCCCGCGCACACCATGCCCCTCATCAGCCAGTCGACGGAGGGACGCGCGCGCCACCCCGGCCAGGCGGCGTCGGCCCAGACGGCGTTCCGATTGTGGTGCGCGGGATCGCGCAGCACCTCGTGAGCGGCATCGAACCCACTGACCACCACCCGCCGCCCCGCGACGAACACCGGCCCCGAGGCACGCAACTCGCGATACCGCTCCCAGGGGTCCGCGTGCCCTTCCTCGGTCAGCAGAGCCAGCAAGGCGGCCACTCCCATGGCGCCTCCCCCCGATGACGGCAAGTAGCACGTACGTAACGTCACGCCCAGATGGGTGGTCAAGCCTTCGTTTCAGCCGCCGGGACGACCGTTCGCTCTCAGCCGCACCCCCTGCCCCTGCTCGCGCCCAGCGGGCCGACGACCTGCTCGGCCCCAAGAAGGTCCCGGCGCGACTCTGGGCCGGATGATGACCGAACCGCTCAGCGACGCTACCGGCGAATCGCGGGCGATCCCGTCCTACAGCGAAATTCCCGTCACATCAGCACAACTCTGGCATTCGCCCTGCACCACGCCCCGCGCGCCCCCGACGACTACGGAACCCGGCCCGTCGCGCGCGTCCCTCAGACTCAATACACGCCCGGCCGCACATACCCGAAACCGCGCGATGCGCCATTCTCGAACAGAACTACGCGTCAAGCTGGAATCCCAGCCGCCTCACCCTCGTGAGCGAATACCGGGCAGGACCGAATCGCGCCATCCCGATGCGCGGCGACCCCCATGATAAGAATGAGCCAGGCAGAAGCTGTATTCCGCGGTAATCGGCGACGCCGGGGGTTCTGGTGAAACTTTTCGAGGACTTCGCCCGCACCGAGGACATCCTTCGCTCGCTGCTCCCCTTATCCGCCCCACTGGTGGCCGAAAAGGCAGCCGACCTGTGCTTCGCCGGTCGGGGAGGCTGTTCCTGGTACCACGGTTCGTGGCAGTACCTCAGGATGCTGGACGCGGTCTCCTCCCCCACCTGGCACGGCGATTTCTACCGGCGAACCCTGCGCGCGTTCTCCCGTACGGCGGGCGAGAATGTCTCGGTCCTGGTTTCCGGCGCCGCCGACTATTCCCTCCTGGCCTATCTGAGTCCGATGGCCGAAACCCGGGGACCTGCGATGACGACCATGGTCACGGATGTGTGCGCGACTCCGCTGTTCGCCTGTGGGTGGTTCGCCGAGCGGTGCGGCTGGCCAGTCAGGGTGATGCGGGCCGACATAAGGGACCTACCGGGGCACATGGGCGGTGTCGACCTTATCTGTGCAGATGCCTTTCTCAGTCGATTCGGACTCGGCGCGGTCGACGGAGTTCTCGCCGCATGGAAACGAATGCTCACCAGCGAAGGGCGTGTCATCACCACACTCCGGACAACGCCTCTGGAAGAGGAGCAGGACCGGGCGAACTTCATACGGGAAAAGTTCGCTGAAAAGATCATGGAGATGTGGGAGAATAGCGCCTACGCGCATCTCGTACCGGCGCATAATGTGCTCGCACGGGCGATGCGTTATGGACAGCATATTACGAGCACCTCGTTCAATACCCCGAGGGACGCGGAGGCGGTTCTCGCACGTCACTTCTTGATCGAGCACATCGAAGTGGCGGATGTCTCTCTCGATTTCTATCCCACCCGATATACACGGGTGGTCCTGCGGAAAAGAGGGTGAACGGCCGATGAAGTTTGATTTCGTGACCTGCGCGTCGGTCTCGGGCACTCTGCACGGCATGTCGGTGGGCCAGAGCGACGACCTGGCGATCCATTTCCACGGCACATGGGGCAACTTCTACGAGAACCCGTTCGCCACCGCCGTGGCCGGCACCTATGTCGAGGGCGGCTGGCGATACGCCTCGGTGAATCTGCCGAGCCATGACGGCGGCTCGATCGACGAGACGCTCGAATCCTCCCTCGTCGCGATCGGCGCGTGGCTGGAGACCCTCACCCGTCCCGGTTCGCGCCTGGTGCTGCAGGGGCACAGCCTGGGCGCGCTGAAGCTGATCCGCGCGCTCGCCGACGACCGGCTCTCGCCGCCCGGGGTGGAGCTCGCGGGCGTCGTGCTGCTCGCGCCGTTCGACATCGTCGCCTTCAACGGCGGCAAGGACGCCGAAACCGTCAAGGCCAACCGCGCCCGCGTCCAGGAGGCCATGCACGGCGACCCCGCCGCCTGGGTGCCCACCGACGTCTTCGGCCACTGGCCGCTGTCCTCCGGCACGTATCTCGCGATCAGCGAGCCCGGCGGGCCGTGGGATGTGTTCCGCTCCCGCGACGGCGACCAGGCCCGCTGGATCGCCCCGCTCGGCGTCGAGACGCTCGTCGCGGTCGGTGGGTCGGACTTCGCCGCCTTCCCCTCGCCGCAGGAGGCGCTCGCCCCGCTCGCCGAGCTCGACGGCGTGCGGGCCGAATGCGTTCCGGAGGCGCCGCACAACTTCGCCGGACGCGAGCACGCGCTGCAGACGCATATCGGGGACTTTCTACGCCGTCTGGGCTGACGGAGATGCGTCAGAAGGACATCGTGGAGTTCCTGACGCTTCCTGGACGGAGGTCAGGAGAGGCGGCCTGCCGGCTCGTCCTCGTCGAGCTGAACGCGCCCGACGGCGAGGACATGCTCCTGCGCTGGCGGCTGAGCGTGCGGGACGGCGGCGATGACCACGCGTTATGCCTGGAGTTCCCCGACCTCGGCCTCGGCGGCGAGGTGCCCGTCGCCGAGATGCGGGAGGCGTTCGCCCGTGAGCAGTCGCTCGCGGGCCTGCTGCTGCACAGGGTGTTCGCCGGGAGCTTCGCCGACCTCGTCCCCGAGATCCCCTCCGCCGAGGTGCTGGAGCGGATGGCCGGCGCCTTCGCGGCGGCCGAGCGGCGGGTGCAGGACATCCCGGAGGAGGTCCGCGTCAGCTCTCCGCTGAAGGCCCAGCTGACGCGGCGGCTGCGACACGGCGACGGCGTCGTGGTGCTCGGCCACAGCGCGTCGGGCAAGACGATCGTCGCCGACGAGGTGGCCCGCGACCACGTCCAGCGCGGCGGCGCGGTGCTCTGGCTCGACCTCGCGGCCCCGGAGGCGACGGTCCTGGCCTGCCTGCTGGCGTTGATGAGACGGCGTCGCGCGCCCACCGGGTTCGCCCTGCTCGTCCTGGACGACGCGCAGTGCAATCCGGCCGCCGCGGGCACCTTCCTGCGCTTCTGCGCGAGCCTCGACCGGGCGGCGGTCAAACCGCTCGTCCTGGCCTGGCCGGAGTTCCGCCGGGTGCTGGCCGACTACGACATCACCCTCGCCGTCGGCACCTGCGACGGCACCGCACTCGTCGAGGCCATCATCGGGGAACGTTCCGTCGCCGATCCCGCGGTGCGCAAGGGGTTGCGGGAGGTCGCGTCGGGCAACGCGCTGATCGCCGAGATCGCCCTGTCGCTCTATCTGGAGACCCGGGAGCTGCCCAATCGGGTGCGGATCGCCGAACTCGCGTTCCAGGCCCTGATCGGCACCCGCGTACCCGGCGCGGAGGAGCTGAAGGTCCTATGGCGGGTGTGCTGCCTGGCGATGTTCGAGATCGACCTGAACGTCGCCGACCTCAGCCTCGCCGGGCAGGAGGCCGCCCGGGGTCTGCTGAACGGGAAGATCCTTCGCAGCCGCGGCGACTACATCTACTTCGGGCACCGTACGTTCGCCGGGTTCGTCGCGCGCCATCTCAGCACGCTGAGCCCGGCCGGCGTCGAGGGCACTCCGGTGAACATCGCCATCACCTACCTGCGCGACGCCAGCGAGGAGCAGATCCGCAACACGCTCGACCGGCTCGACGCACGGCAGATCGACGCCCGCCAGGCGGCGGACCGGGCGTCCCTGCTGGAGGTGTGGAGCAGCCTGAACACGCTGGCCCAGTACGTGGGCAGGCAGGTCGAGGTGGACGCGTCCTGGGCCAACAACGTGGCATCGGCGATCTTCGCCGGTGAGGCGCTCGCCGAGCTGAAGATGACCGAAGACTGGCGCCGCATCGCCGCCTGGGTACGCACGGCCTGGCCGGTTCCCGACGGTGTGCGCCTGCCCGCGCCGGTCGGCGGCGCGACCGCTGAACGTGATGACTTCACCCAGATCCTGGAGCGCATGGCGGCCGAGGACAAGCTGGACGGCAGGTTCGCGATGAAGGCGTCCGAGGTCGACGCCGACCGGTTCCACCGCACGTGGGTGCTCGGGCTGCTGCTCGGTTTCGAGGGGGCCGCGCTCGAACCCGATCCGGCGCGTAGCCGTAACCTGCTGGCCGTCGCGGAGCGGTCGCAGGCGCCCGACGGCTCGTTCTATCCCTCCCGTGTCCCGTGGGTCACGGCGCGTGTGTGCGTCGGGCTCGCGCAGATGGGCGAGCGCACCTCGACGAGCCGGGTCCTGCGCTCGGCCGTACGCTGGCTGCTCACCGAGGCTCCGCATGGACCGTTCTGCGATGGGATGTGGCCCAGCGGGACCGGCACCTGGAACACCACCGTCAACAGTTCGGCGCTGGTCCTGCTCGCCCTGGCGATGTCCGGGACGAAGCGCGACGACGCGATCGCCGGAGCGCTGGAGCGCATCCACCGCCATCGCGAGGAGTGGACCGCCCAGGGCAAGGAGGTCGACGCCGCCCAGACGCTGGAGGCGTCGCTGCTCTTCGGCCACGGCTGGGCCGATCTGTCCGAAGAGCTGAACCGCCTGATCGCCTGGGCCGGGGACGCCAGGTCGTGGGAGTCGGCCAACCTCTCCGCAGCCGACACCCAGGACGAAAGCAGCAAGGTGCCCTATGTCGCCCGCACGCTCGTCGCCCTGATCTGGGAGACGGCCCGCAAGGAACTCCCGGCATTCCTGGAGCGCCTGTACGGCGACCGCCGCGAGTGGGGCGGGCTGTTCGAGGTCATCGAGCGGGACCTGCTGATCCTGTTCGAACGTGCCAAGGAGGCCTTCACCGACCTGCAGCGGCGCTGCGACGCCGAGGTCGAGGCCCGCGACAGCCTGGGCGGACCCGGCCGTCCCGTGCCGATCGAGGTCCGCAACGAGCTGCACCGCTGGCGGGGGCTTCGCCGCAGATGCGCGGAGTACGACCGGGCCCAGGCCGCGGCCGGTCTGTCGTCCGAGGGGATCATCGCCTACATCGCCGCGGTCGACGAACTCGGCCCCGAGATCTACGGCGACGGCAACTGGACCCTCATGGCGGAACGCCGATGAGGGGCGGCGGAGCGGGCTTCTCCGGGTTCCAGCTCGCGGTGGTCCTCTGCCTGCCGCTGCCGGAGGCGATGAACCTCTTCGTCGGGATCATCACCGGCACCGGCATCAACCTCGTCACCTCGGCGGTGTTCGACTCCGGGCCCCGGCGGACCGAGGCCATCGTGTCCGGGCTGTTCATGGTGGCCGGGGCGATCTTCGCCGGGGTGGCGGCGGTGCTGCTGCAGTACGCCCGTGCCGAGGCGCAGCAGAGCGCGGCCCGGCTGTCGGCCCGCGAACAGCGCTCCCTGTTCGTGGACGCCGTGCGCGAACGCCAGCAGAAGATCTTCTGGACGATCGGGGTCGCGCTCGCGCTGCTGATCGGCTCGGCGATTCCCTTCTTTCTCGTCTGAGGGCTTTCTCGTCTGAGGACTTTCGTCATGCCGATCGCGCCTTCTGTCCGCGCATGCTCACCACCGCCGTCAGCAGCGGAAACACCGCGATCACCGCCAGAACCTGGGTGAGCCCGGCAGCCGCCGACAGCGCTCCGGCGAGCGCCGAGGCCGCCGCGCCGCCGACGAAGAGGCTCAGGTTCAGCAACCCCATGCCCATACCGCGCACCTCGACCGGAAACCGGGCGGCGATGTCCGCGGGCAGGACGACCTGGGTCAGCGCGAACGCCGCCAGATTGAGCGACGCAGCCGCGACCACCACCCACGCGCCGCCCACCCCCGAGCCCGCCACCCCGTACGCGACCGCCGTGACCAGGGCCACCACAGCCAGCAGCCGACGACCGGCGAGCGGCCCCAGCCGTCCGGCCAGGCGTGACAGCACAGCCCCGGCGCAGGCCCCGGGCAGCAGCGCGGCCCCGATCATCAGCACGCTCCAGCCGTGACCGGCCAGCACCTGAGGCACCGCGTACATCCCTGCGAACAGCCCGCCGAACACCCCGATCCCGACAGCGACCGCGAGCCGGAACCCGCCGTCGCCGACCACCACGACGGGCACGAACCCCTCGGGCCGCCGACGCGTCCGCCGGACCAGAACCACGGCGGCCACTGCCAGCACGAGAGCGAGGCCGAAGGCGACCGGAGGCCGCAGCCCCAGGCTGCGCCCCTGAACGAGGATCAGCAGCGTGCTCACCGCGACGGTCAGCGCGACCGCCCCGCCGACGTCGAGCCGACGCCCCGAACCGGCCCGCGTCGCGTACGGCAGGCACAGCGGCACGGCCGGCAGCGACAGAGCGGGCAGAACCAGGGTCAACCGCCAGGACAGCCAGGTCGTGACCAGCCCGCCGACCAAGGTCGCGCCAGCCGCGAAACAGGCCATCACGACGCCGTACACACCCAGGATCCGCGCCCGATCGCCGAACTCCCCCGCCGTGAGCAGCGCGCCACCGGACGCCGCCATCGCCCCCGACCCCGCGGCCAGAAGCAGACGGCCTACCACCAGTACCGCCAGACCGGGCGCGAGCAGACAGACGACGGCGCCGACGGCCAGGACCACGGCCCCGGTGAGCAGCGCGACGCGTACTCCCCGCGTACCGGCCAGCCTGGCGAAGAGCGCGGTGCCCACGCCGAGGGCCAGGGCGTGCGCGGTCAGCACCCAGGCCACACTCGCCGCGTCGGCGTGCAGCGCGGCTCCCACCGCGGGCAGCGCCACGCCCGCGGCGGTGACACCGAAGACCGTGGGACCGAACAACCCGCCCAGGCGCAGTGCGATCGATACCGGCCCAGGGCCATGCGTGACGGACAAGGTACTCATCGGGGGTCGACTCCCCACACGTCGCAGCGCTCGCCCAGGGCCCGCAGGCCGTCGGACGACTCCAGGCCGTGCCGGACGCGGCTCAGGGCACGGAAGTAGTCGAAACGTTCGACGCCCGGGGTGAGGACCACCAGCACCTCGGCCGTACTGCCCGGCGCGGCGCCGAAGGCATGCGGCATACCGGGCGGGACCACGACCAGGCCGCCCTGGCCCACGGTGTCCATGCCGTCGCCGAGCAGGAACTCCATCGTGCCGTCGAGCACGTAGAACGCCTCCGTCGACAGGGTGTGGACGTGCGGTGCGGCGCCGTTCGCGCCTTCGGCGAGGCTGAGCCGGTTGACGCCCAGCGCGCCGCCGGTGGCGTTCGCGTCGGCCAGCAGGCGGAATCCGCCACCGTCCGGCAGCGGCACGTACTCGGCCTCATGTGACTCCACGACCAGCGAACTCATGATCAACTCCTGGATATCGGGTACCGCATCATTCGAACGCGGAACACGACAGGCGACCAGAAGCGTTCGCTACCGATGTCGATCACGAATCGTGATGGATCGGAGGGGGATCGCATGGAGTTGCGGCAGTTGCAGTACTTCGTCGCGGTGGCCGAGGAAGGCGGCTTCACCCGGGCCGCCGAACGGCTGCACATCGTCCAGGCGGCGGTCAGTCAGCAGATCGCCCGGCTGGAGCGCGAGTTCGGCGTGCCGCTGTTCGACCGCAGTACCCGCCGGGTGCGGCTGACCGGGGCCGGGGAGCGGCTGCTGCCCGAGGCGCGTGCCGTCCTGGCCGCCGCCCACCAGGCCCGGCAGGTGGCCGCCGACCTGGCCGCCGGTGCGGACGGCATCCTGCGCCTGGGCAGCGTGCAGGGCCCCGGTGATCGCATGCACCGCCTCCTGACCGAGCTCGCGGTCCTCGCGCCACGCCTTCAGGTACGGCTGCACCGGCTCGGGCTGGTCGATCGGCTGGCGGCCGTACGGTCGGGCGAGCTCGACGCCGCCCTGGTCCGCGCCCTGACCGAGGCGCCGAACCTGGAGCTGCTGCCCATGTGGAGCGACCCGCTCCTCGCCGCCCTCCCCTCCTCCCACCCGCTCGCCGCCCTGCCCGTACTCCGCCTGGAACAGCTCGCCCCCCTGCCCCTGCGCCTGGCGCCCCGCGAGCACAACCCACCCTTCCACGACCTCATCGTCGACACCCTGCACCGGTCCGGCGCCGCTCCCCTGCTCGGTCCCCCGTTCACCACACTGCTGGACACGCTGGCCGCCATCGGCGCGTCCCCACCGTCCTGGACGGTCTTCTACCAGGTCGTCGACCTTCCCGTCCTGCCCAGGGTCCGCATTGTCCCGCTGGCGGCACCCGCTCTTGTCACGTCACTGGCGGTGCCTCCAGGGCCGCCTGCGCCTGCGCTTCGGCATCTGCTCCGGGCGGTGATGGAGGTGGGGTCGGCGGGGGCGGATGCTTCGGCGGGATGAGCAGATGTGGCGGGGGCTTGGGATCGCCTTCTCCGCGGATGCGCCCGGCCTGTCACCGCGTGGCGGTCCGCAGTGGGCAGTCGGGGCACGTGCAGGTGGTCAGGCTCTCGCATCCGGCGTCGGCCACCCGGCCGAGGGCGGCCCGGACGGCGATCAGGCCGGCGATACGCGCGTCCAGCTCGGCGATCTTGTCCTGAGCCCGGGCTCGCAGGTCCGGCCTGGGGCGGCCGACGGCGATCAGGTCGGCCACCTCGTCCAGTGTGAAGCCGAGTCGCTGGGCGGCTTTGATCGCCATGAGCAGGCCGACCGTCTCGGGCGGGTACGCGCGGTGCCCGCCCGGGCTGCGTCTCGGCTCGGCGATCAGGCCCCGGCGTTCGTAGTAGCGCAGGGTCTGCGGGTTGACCCCGGCCCGCGTGGCGACCTGCCCACTGCGCAGGTACGGCGTCACGGCGTCCGGCCGGCCGCGCGGGCCTGCAGGGCGTCCAGCACCGCGACGTGCTCGTGCGGCGCCGCGACCTCCAGCACCGATCCGCGCCCGCCGATGGTCAGCGTGAAGGTGAAGAACGAGCAGCACCCGCTCTCCCGTGCGCAGAGCCCGGCCGCCCTGGCCGCGTGCTCCGGACCAGGCGCGAGCTCCAGCCGCAGCCGCCCGGCGCCGGGCCGCGACACCCCCAGCACGGCCTCGGCGAACAACGCGTCGAAGGCGGCCACCCGCAGCGGCCGCTCGGCCGTGGGCAGGGTGCACGCCGAAGGCGCCCAGACCTCATCCTGTGTCATGCCTCGACGGTAAGCCCGTACCCGGGTACGGGATACAAGCCCGGACAGCACGCGTCAAGATCACGAATAGACCCGTGCCATTCCCGTAGAGCCTGCGTATGCACCGATCCGCGCACTCCCGCCATGGACAAGGCTGAACCCATGCGCTGCCCGGCACCGAGCCACGAAGAAGCCATATGCCCGCCCCCGCCACACCACAGGAGGTGGCCATCGAGCACGAACGGCTGCGAACGATCAGGGCCGGGCTCGGCCAGGCCGCCGGACCGCTCGACGACGCCCTGTCCGCCCTGGTCGGCCTCACGGTGGCGGAGGCGGCCTACACCTCCTTCACCTACTCCCTCGCCGTCGCCTACGGCCAGGCCGAGGCGTACACGATGCGCGAGCTGCGCCACACCGCCGAGCAGACCGTCCGCATCCACGACGAGGTGGGCGCCGCGGCCGACCTGTGGCACGCGGCCGAACAGGCGAGCACGGTACGGCCGGCCTGATGCTCGACCGAGGCGCCGAGCTGGCCGGACTGAGCCTGCGGGTCGGCACGGGGGCGGCGCTGACGCTGTCCGCACTCGGCCTGCCCGCCGGATGGCTGTTCGTCAGCAGGATGTACATCCACCAGTACGACCCCCAGGCCTTCTTCGACGGGGCCCGGACCTGGCACAAGGCCGCCCGCGACGTACGGCAGGCCCGCGACCGGATCGGCGGTCTGGTGTCCGGCGTCGCGCGGAACGGGTGGCGCAGCGCGGACGGCCGCGCCTTCCAGCAGCGGATGGACCGCTTCCTCGGCGACCTGCTCGGGATCGAGATCCGCGCCCTGGTCACCGCGACCGTCCTGTCCATGTCCGGCGCCGCGATGCTCGCGATGATCGCCTTCCAATGGCTGGTGGCCGCCGCGATGGCCACGGTCGCGGCCTGGGTGCTGGCGGCGAGCGTCGCACCCTTCAGCGCCGCGGGAGCCAGGCTCGCGGCACTGAACGCGCTGATCAATATGTTCCGCGCCTACCAGTCGGTCGAACGCGGACTCGACACCCTCCTGCACGCCTGCGCCGCGACCCTGGCCGCCACCGTCACCGCCGACGTGGCCACCGACGACGACTCCTCCAGCCTGCACGACCTGGCCACCGCCACCCTCGCCCAAGGCCCCCTGCTCCTCTGGGGCACCGCGAACCGCATCGAACGCGACCTCACCGCCCGGGGCCTGTCCGGGCATTCGCCCTCCGGCCGCCCACTCCCGCCCGGCCTCCCCCAGGCCGCAGGCGCCAAAGCCGTCAACGACACCGTCGGCGCCCGACAAACGATCACCGGCCCGCACACCCCACACCAGAACGCCGACGGCTCCTACGACTTCCCCTGGGAACGACGGTGAACGACGACGCCAACAAGCCCGCTTACCCACTCCTGTGCCCCAAGTCGATCAACCACGCGGCCGGACCACGCCCCTCGGCCGGCAGCCTCTGCGGAGACCCTCGCCTACGCGACCGAGCCGTACACCGGCTCCCCCCGGCACGCATACGCCACATACACGACACCTGCCCCGGTCACCTCCGAGGTCAGCAGCCTCAGCCCGGCCGCGCCGCTGCCCTCGGGAAACAGCCGCTTGCCCCGGCCGAGTACGACCGGGAAGACCAGCAGGTGGTACTCGTCCACCAGTTCGGCCTCGCGCAACGTGCGCAGCAGGTCGCTGCTGCCCTGGACCAGCAGTACGCCGTCGGTGCGTTCCTTCAGCTCGGCGACCGTCGTGGCGGCCTCCCCGCGCAGGACCGTGCTGTTGCGCCAGTCCGCGGTCAGCGGTTGCCGGGTGGTGACGTACTTCGGCATGCTGTTGATCTTCGCGCCGCCCTCCTCGTCGGGGACGTGCGGCCAGTGCGAGGCCAGCAGGTCGTAGGAGCGGCGGCCCAGGACGAGGCCGTCGGCGCGCTCGAACAGCGCGCCCATGATGCGGCCGAACCCCTCGTCCACGTGTGGAGCCAGCCACCCGCCGTGCGGGAAGTCACCGGAGTCGTCCTCGCCCGGACCGCCGGGCCCCTGCATGACCCCGTCCAGCGACAGGAACGTGCCCACCACCAGTTTGCTCGCCATCGGTCCTCCTGCTTCCTCTGCGGATACGGCCTTCAGCCCGGATCAGCGGAGTCTAGGAACCGCGCCGTGAACGTGGTGTGAACGCGGCACCGGGCGCGACCGGCTTTTCGTTGTGAGGTTGCACCTGTGCCCGGTCGCATGACGGAGTGTGCCAGGCCGGACACGAAGGAGAAATGCCATCACCATGCCCGCGCAGCCGCCAAGCAGCACTGCTGTCATCGCCCGCCGGCTCGTCGTGCCGATCCTCGCGACGATGCTCACACCAAGATCGCCTACGTCCACGAGGCGACCTCCGGCCCCGACCGCGTCCAGGTGTGGACGATGAACCCGGACGGCAGCGGCAAGACCCAGCTCACCACAGGCGCCGACGTGTCCAAACGCGCGGTCTCGTGGTCACCGGACGGAGCCAGGATCGCCTACACCGACTTCGACGTCTTCCCGTTCGCACTCCATGTGATGAACGCCAACGGCTCGGGGCAGAGTGCGTTGATCCAGGACGCACGCCGTCCGCGCTGGTCGCCCGACGGCACCCGGCTCGCCTTCACCAGCGACGACGACGCCGTCAAGACCGCCGACGCCGACGACAGCGCCAACGACAGCGCCTCGGCCACCTGCACCGTCGTGTCGCTCGTCCTGGCCACCCGCCCCTGACGCTGCCGGAGGTCGCAGACAGGTCCCCGTACGCCCCCCTCAGCGGGCGAGTCCCCGCAAAGGCGAGGCCCAGGCCGCGACCGCGCCCGCCAGCAGGACGGCCGCCCCCACGATGACCCCGGCGCGTGCGTCGAGCGCCTGGGCCACCAGCCAGCCCGCGAACGCGCCGAACGGATAGCCGAGACCGAACGACAGCATGCGCCCGGTCGTGTTCACCCGGCTCTGCAGCGCGTCGGGGGTGACGCGCTGGCGCAGTGTGGTCGCCGAGACCGTGACCAGCGCGTAGACGGCGCCCCAGGCCACGAACAGGGCGAGCGTCAGCGGCAGTACGGCGCTCAGCGCGGTGGCGGTGCCGAGCAGTGCCGAGATCGGCAGCAGCCACAGCACCGTCCTGGCCTCGCCGTACCTGGCCGTGACCCTGGCGACCAGCAGTGATCCGCCGACGCCGCCCAGGCCCCAGAACGCGTACAGCAGTCCGATGCGCCAGTCCTGGCCGACGGTGAGGCCCAGGGTCTGGTCGGCCCAGGGCAGGAGCAGGCCGACGAACGCGCCGCCGGAGAACGCCTGCGCGGCGATGGCCAGGCTGCTGATGCGTACGACCCGGTCGGCCCACAGGAAGCGCAGCCCTTGCGCGATGTCGCGGCGAAGCGTGGTGCGGGCCGTACCGGCCGTGGACAGGGGGCGGCGGACCGTGCCGATGAGCAGGGCCGAGGCGAGGAAGGTCAGGGCGGTGAGGGCGACGATCGGCGCGGGTGCGAGGGCCACCAGCAGGGCGCCGGCGCTCGCCGGGACGAGCAGGTCGAGCAGCGTGGTCGAGCCGTACACCTTGCCGTTGGCCTCGGCGATGCGCTCGCGTCCCACCAGGGTCGGCAGGGCGCCGAGGTTGGCGGCGTCGAAGAACACGGACACCGCGTGCATCGCGAAGGCGACGCCCAGCACCTGCCAGGGACTCAGCACGCCGAGGACGTAGGCCACGGGGAGGGAGGCGACGAGCAGGGCGTTGACCAGACCCGCGCCGACCATCAGCCGCCTGCGGTCGACGCGATCGGCCAGCGCCCCGGCCCACAGCCCGAACAGCGGGGACGGCAGCGCCTCGGCCACCGTGACCTAGGTAGATCTTCGCGCAGCCACTCCCGCGGTTAGATCATTCTCGCGGTGACGACATGTGAAATTACGCATGGCGACCATAAGATCACTTTGAGTAATCAGTCGGTGCCGATCTCAGGAGATCAGATGACAACCGACCAGGACATGTTCACCCCCGCGAGCGCCTTGCCCACCCCGGCCAGGCTGATCCACCACCATGCCCACAACGACTACCTGCACCATCCGCTGGTCGACGCGCTCGCGCACGGCTACACCAGCATCGAGGTGGACGTCTGGCGCACGATCGAGGCCCCCGACCTGTTCCTCGTGGGCAACACCTGGGGAGACGTCAGCCCGCCCCGCAGGCTGCGGACCCTGGAGGCGCTGTATCTGGCGCCGCTCAGACGCCATCTGCTCGCCACCGGCAACGAGCCGTTCCCGCACTGCCCGGGCAACACCCTGCAACTCGTCATCGACATCAAGGCCGGACTCGGCGGCTGCAGCGACGAGGGCGACGAGATCGAACGCCGCAGGCTATACGACGCGCTGGAGGAGCTGTTCGCCTCCTACGACGACATCATCACCGCATACGACCGCGAGGGCGTCTCCCGGCAGCGGCCGGTCAGCGTCGTGCTGACGGGCGAGCGGCCCGCGCTCGACTACATCCTCGGCAAACGCCACCGGTACGCGGCGGGCGACGGGGTGATCAGCTTCCTGCGGGCGGACGACTCCGACTTCCAGCGCCCGGCCAGCCTCGTGCCCCTCATCAGCGGCAAGTACGATCTCAACTTCCGCTTCCAGACCGGCTTCGAACGCGACGAAGTGATCAAACTCGCCCGCATCTACGCCAAGGCCGAGGAGTCCGGCCAGCGGGTGCGTTTCTGGGGCGGGCCCGCCGACCGGCCGACCTGGAACCGCCTGCTGGCCCCGCTCGGCGACGTCCCGCTGCAGCGACGACTGCCGATCATTCTCAACGCCGACGACCTGGCCGGATTCCGCTCCTTCATCTACCCGGAGGAGGCCATGGCGGCCTGATCACGCACCCGCCTTCGGCGCGGCCCGCACCACCAGCCAGAACACACGGGCCGCGTCCAGGTTGGCGAGCACAGCGATCACGACGACCGCGGCCATCGGCGCCTGGACCACGGCCGCGAGCGAGCAGACCAGAATGCGCTCGGGCCTGCGCAGCACCCGGCGCGGCGCATCAGGACTGAGCATGTTGATGTACGGCACCAGCATCGCCGCCGCCCCCGCGCCGAAGCCCCACGCCCATTCGAACGCTCCTCCGCCCGACGCCACCACCAGGGCGGCGAGCACGGCCAGATCGGCGTACCTGTCGAGAATGGTGTCGATGAGCAGCCCGCGCCGCGACTCGCGGAGCCTGAGCCTGGCCATCTCGCCGTCGGCGCAGTCGAGTACGAAGCCGAGCTGGACCACCAGCCCGCCCGCGACCAGCGCCCACGGCTGCCCGGCGCCGATGAGCACCGCCCCGGCGAGCACCACCAGGAAGCTGAGCACGCTCACCTGGTCGGCGCTCACCCGGGTGCGCAACAGCAGCAGCGTGATCGGACGCGACATCGTGCGATCGAACCGGCGCAGCACGAACCCGTCGGACGGCTTGGGCCCATAGCGCTCCCACAGAGCACGTTCGGCCCGTTGCCTGCCGTGCACCCTGACCACGAATCCCCCGCCGGGCCCGCCCTCGCCAGGCAGCGGGGACCGGGCCAGCTCCCTGGCCGCCTCCTCGCTCAGGGCTCCTTCGGCCAGGACCAGCGCGCTTCCCGCCGCGGTGCGCACCGGGCCCGCACCCGAGGCAAGGGCGCGTACGGCGGCGGCGTCGAAGACCACGGGCTCGGTGACGATGAGCGTCTGCCCGCCGGGCGGACCGGCCGACGTGACCGTACGGCGGGCCCGTTCGGTGAGCGTCAGCCCGGCCAGCCGCCTGCCGTCGTCAGGGGCCAGGACGTGCACGTGCATGGCTTGCTCCTCACAGGCGTTCGGCGACGAGACGGACCAGGGGGCCGGAGGGGTCGTCGTGCGTCTCGGCCGTCTGCTCGACGAGCCTCGGCACCAGCGGCCAGGTGGCGAAGGCACGCAGGCGCGCGCGGGTGAAGAAGCGTTTGCGGTTCCCCGGCGAGAGCTCGAAGTAGTCCGCCTCGATCCGCGTGCCCGTGCCGTACTCGGGGTCGTCCACCGAGTTGACCAGGGCCACCAGGAGCCCGCCCCGGCGCAGCAGCCTGGCGGTCTCGGCGAACACCGCCCGCGTGGTGCGGGCGTCGAAGTAGTGCAGGCTCAGACGCGCGTAGACGAGGTCGAAACAGTGGCCGGGCAGTGGATAGGGCGGCTCCGCCAGCGAGTGCGCCACCCGCGCGACGCCTGCGGGAAGCCGGTCGAGCACGGCGGGTACGAAGTCGAGCGCCGTCACCTCCAACCCGGACGCGAGGAACAGCGCGCTGTCACGTCCAGGCCCGCACCCCAGGTCGAGAACACGCCCACCGGGTACGGCCAGCCGCACGGCCTGCGCGCCGAGCACGGTGGGCAGGGTGAGCCTGTCGTCGCCCGCCAGGCGCCGGTTCTTCGCCTGCCAGAAGGCGAGCGCGCCCGTCATGGCGTCGTGAGGTGGTGCAGCAGGCGGGAGAGGTCGTCGGCGGTGTTGGCCGGATGCAGGCTGACACGCAGCCACGGCTCGGCGGCGGCGACCCGGATGCCGCACTCGGCCAGCCGCGCCTTCACCCTGCGATGGTCGCCGCCGCCGGAATGCGACAGTCGCAGGATGCCGGTGTGCGCGCTCGGCGGATGAAGGACGCGCCACGGAGTGTCACCGAGCCGTTCGCACAGCGCGGTGGCCAGGCCGGCCAGGCGTCGTGCCAGCGGGTTGGGGCCCGCCGTGAGGTAGGCGGTGATCGAGGCCGAGAGGCCGGCCAGTCCGCGCAGGTCGGGCAGGCTCGCCTCCAGCCGCTGCGGTCCGGCGGCCGGGCGCGGTGGCCGCGTCCAGGTCCCTGAGCCGTCCTGGTCGAGGGTGGCCGATCGGGTGGACCACAGCAGGGGGGAGATGCGCTCCAGCGTGGCGGGCGCGGCCAGCAGGAAGGCCGTGCCTAGCGGGCTCAGCAGGGATTTGCGGCCCGCACCCAGATAGACGTCGGCGCCCAGCGCACGCAGGTCGACGGGGATGCGGCCGACCGCCTGGGCCCCGTCGACCACCACGAGGGCGTCGGAGCGCCGTCTGGCGATGCGTACGATCTCGGCGACCGGATGCACGACTCCGTCCAGGTGGGTGAGATGCGAAAGGCAGATCACGGCGGTCGAGCGGTCGATGAGTTCGGCCGCCTCGCCCAGGTCGAGGCCGGGCCGTGCGGGCAGCGTGCGCAGTTCGACGTCGGAACGCGCGGCCCAGGCGAGCACGGCGGCCTGGTGGTCGTTGCCCGCGACCAGGACCGAGCGGCCCGCGACTCCCCGCAGCCCCTGCGCGAGCATCGAGGCCGCCTCGGCCACGCTCCTGAGCAGGACGACCTGCCAGTGCGCCGCCGCCCCGCACAGCCGCGCGACCCGCGCACGCAACGCGCCCAGCTCGCCGGTGGCCTCGGTGAGGAAGTCGGGCGGGCACGGCGAACGTTCCTGCGCCCGGCTGAACTCGGCCATGGCCGCGCTCGCCGCGCCCGACAGCGGCGCGGTCGAGGCCCAGTCGAAGAATCCGGCGCACGGCCACGCGGGCGCGAAGCCGGTCATCCGCGTGTGCTCGTCAGCGCGTTCACGAGCTCCACCTGGGAGGGCAGGATGCGCTGGTCGTAGGTGCAGACGAACAGGTCCTCGCCGATCAGCACGACCGGGCTGTCCGCACTGCCGCCGACCTTGATCTTGCGCATGCCGGTGCCGTGCAGGCCTTCGCCGGGCACCCCGTGCTTGCCGGTCACACCGGCCAGCACCGGGTGGTCGACGTGGACGAGCGTCGGGCAGGCGTCGGGTCGCAGCCGCCAGCCGAGCAGATCGGACTTGGGCAGGAACCTCAGCAGCACCCGCTCGCGCAGGCTCCGGCCGCCGACGCTCGCCGACAACCGCCTGATGTAGAAGGCGAAGCACTGGGCGGAGCTGACCACGGCCTTGCGTACTCCTCTGCGCTGGCGCAGCCCGGCCCTGAAGGTGTAGGTGGCGTTGACCGCGGCCCTGCGCGTCCAGCTGCGGTCGTGCATCCGCCAGATCGTCCGCCTCCGGCCTCCCGAGGCGGCGCCGAGCCTGGCGGCGAACTCCGCCACGGCGGGCACGTCCGCGTAGCCGGAGGCCAGGTGCCCGGCCAGCACCCCCGCCTGGGGTTCGAGGGCGTGGGTGCGGATCTCGGCGGCGAGCGACGCCCAGTCGACCTCCCGGCCGCTTGCGGCGATGGCCACACAGTCGTTGGAGTCCTTGATCGAGACGTAGCCGTCCGACAGCGCGTGCGCGAGCATCACCAGCAGGGTGCCGGTCGGGTTCAGCGCGAAGACGCCTCCCAGGCCGTCGCCGCGCTCGTAGAAGTCCGTGAGCGGCGCTCTGATGTACTCGCCCTGGCTGATGGAGAAGGTGCCGAAGTGCAGGTCGACACGGGAGTACTCCTCGCCCACCCGCCTGACGAGGAAGACCTGGCCGTACTCCGGCCTGCCGCGCCGCCGTTCGGCCTTGACCCAGGGGCACTCCCCCGCGTCGAAGGTGTAGCCGCGCTCGCGCAGGATCTCCACCAGCAGGACGGTCTCCTCCCAGCCCGGTAGGAAGAGGTCGATGTCACGACTCCAGCGCACCTGCGGCCGGTCGTAGAAGCGCAGGTTGTTGAAGCCCTTGATGACCGCCGTCCTGCTGGACTCCACCAGCGGCACCTCACGCAGCCAGGCGAACTCGGTCCCCAGCAGGTCCCGGTGGCGTACCGACGCCTGGTGCTCGGTCCTGACGAGCTCGCCGAGCCGCGTGACGTGCGGCCTGCCCTCCAGCTTGCGCAGGGTCTCGGCGAAGTACGTCAGTCCCTTGTGCGTACGCAGCAGGGTGCGCAGGTCCTGCTCACGGCCGGACACGGCGGCGAGCGCCGTTTCGGCCTCCTCCAGGCGCCGGGTGGTCAGGGCGGTGCCGCAGAGCGGGTCGAGCAGGGAGACGTCCAGCATGTGATCACACGTCCTTTCCGCGTGGCTGGCCGATGATCGTGGATATGGCCTCGACCAGGTCCGGGAGCGGCTGCTCGCCGTCGATGTGGTGGCGTACCGGAACGCGGGCCAGCTGGTCGACGATCAGCTCGCGCAGCCTGCCCTGGAAACGCACGTAGTCGGAGACCGATCCCGAGGAGAAATGCTCGTAGACCGAAATCCGGCCATTCTTTCGCGCATACGAGGTCTGCGGCCGCACATCGAGAAAGATGACGCAGTCGGGCTGCGGGAGTTCGGCGCACAATGCCGAGAGACTGTGGTGCAGCACGCCGAACAGATGCTCCTTGGCCAGGAGTTTGTAGTAGTAGGAATCGAGCACGACATCCAGGCCGCCTTCGAGATGCGGCCGGACCAGATACTCATATTGTGCGACGAGGTGTCCGCCGATGAACATCGCCCTGGACAAGGGCATCAGGCCGTTCTTGATACGGGTGGGAGTCTCGGGCGCCAGGGCGCTGGGCAGCTCGTGTTCGCGCAGGTCACGCCAGTTCGTCGTGGCGATTCCGGCACTGCCCAGTCGTGCGAGAATGGAGGACTTACCACTTCCGTCAATTCCGGTCAGGACGATGAAGCGACCGGTGTGGCCATGATTACCCGATGCGCCGTTTCGCTGGTTCTTCATCGTGACCATTGACGCCCCCTTCTCGAAAGCGGGGCCGGTCGGGCACACGGCGCGATCATCTTGCTCATGGACACCCCTCGCCGGTTGTCTGGAGCAGGTTGTTCACTCGACTGTCATCGCGCGACCATTCCCAAGTAAGTATCCGGGTGGCCATTTCCGGCTACCCGGGGATGCCGTTCTCCATTCCCCTTTATTCCTACCTGGTTGATGATGGGCATTGTTCGACACGACGGTCGCGGCCATGGTCGTTCGGCGTTGCGGCCAGGTCCAACCGAGGCACAAGGCGGGGCGGAAATGATCAGGCCGATGTGGGCCTGGACGCATGTCCCCTGGGTGGGTGAGGTACGGGCCCGGTCCCGCGTACACAACCCGAGGAGGAGCCTCTGTGCGCCGCTTATCCAGGACGGGCCTGTCCCTCGTCCTTCTGCTCGCGACCCTGACGGCGCTCGGCGTCACACCCGCCGCCGCCGATCCCGGATGCCGCGAGGGCGACCCCCGTCCCATCTGCAATCCCGATCCGGATCCGGGCTCGCACGACCCCGAAGGCCTGCTGACCGCGGTCGCCCGCCAGCCCGGCGGCATCCAGGTCACCGGTACGGCGCACGACCCCAGCAGCCCGGCCAAGCAGGTCACGGTCGACATCACCGTCGACGGCGCCGCGGCGGGCACCGTGATCGCCAACCGGGACGGCTCGCAGAAACTCGACGGCGTGGTCCCGGCGCGTGCGGGCAGCCGGATCTGCGCCAAGGTACGCAACATCGGGCCGGGCAAGGACAAGAGCATCGGCTGCCTGACCAAGACCATCAAGGTCGACCCGTTCGGCGCCTGGGAGTCGACCACCCGCGAGGGCGACCGGATCCGCGTGAAGGGCTGGGTCGTCGACCCCGACACCGCGGCCCCCGTACAGATCGACGTCTACGACCGCAAGGGCTTCCTCGGCTCGATCATGGCCGACACCTCACGCCCCGACGTGGGAGCAGACCACCCCGGGTACGGCAACGCCCACGGTTTCGACGCGTCCCTGCAGAAGAACATGGCCGACGGCGATCACCACCTCTGCCTGGTCGTGATCAACACCGGCCAGGGCGCACACGGCGACTGGGGCTGTTACTCCTATACGTCCAGGCATCTGCCGTGGGGCGCGCTGGACAAGGTCGAGCGCACCGGCAAGGACCTGAAGGTCGTCGGCTGGGCCGTCGACGACGACGCCAAGACCTCCCCCGTCACGGTGGACGTCTACGCCGACGGCGCGCTCGTGCACACCGCCGTGGCCGACCAGCAGCGGGCGACCCAGCCGGAGTACGGCGACCGGCACGGCTTCGACCTCACCGTCCCGAACTCCGCCACCATCGAGACGGGCAGCCACACGGTCTGCGTCAAGGCCCGCAACCTGGCCGCGGGCGTGGGCGCCGACAGGCAGATCGGCTGCAAGGACTACACGGTCAAGCCGCCCGTCGAGGCCCCGAAGTTCACCAAGGTGGATGTCACCGACACCACACTGACCTTCCACTACGCGGGTGACGCCAACGCCGACAAGTGGACGTACTACTTCAAGAAGGCCGACGAGGAGTGGAGGTACACCGGCTGGGGACGCGCCGGCAGCCTCGATTCGTACTCCGGGTACGGCCCTCTTGAGCGGGACACCACCTACTGCCTGCGACTGGTCGCCGGCAACGACCGGCCGAGTGAGGCGCAGTCCGAGAAGTGCGAGACGACCTATCGGGAGTCGCTGCCGATGGCGACCGACGTGAAGGTGATCGGCCGATCGGACACCTCGCTGACCGTGTCGTGGACCGACAACGCCGAGGGCGAGGAGAACTACAGGCTCACCTACGCGCCGCCGACCACCAGGGCGACGGAGGTCATCCTGCCCGGGAGGCCGGGGACCGGCTCGATGACGTACACCATCCAGGGGCTGAAGCCCGTCACCGACTACTACGTCACGGTGGCTCCGAAGCACCCCAGGCACTACTACACCGTCGTGGCCGACACCCGTGGCACGACGACCGGCAAGCCGGAGATCTCCTCCTTCCACACCAACTGGGAGCAGATCGGCGTCTGCCAGCCGAAGGAGGTCACCGTCAGCTGGAAGGTACGCGGCGCGGTCAAGCTGGACATCCTGCGGGACGGCGTCAAGATCAACACCGTGACCCAGGAGACCGGCGACGAGTGGGAGGACACCCTGGAGGTCGGTACCAGCGAGGGTGACGACACCTACACCCTCGTCGCCCACAGCCCGAACGGCCAGACGTCCACCGCGTCCGACTACATCAGGCTGGGCTCCAACTACGGCCTGGTCAACAATGTCGTCTACACCAATGTCGGCGGGTACCGGCAGTTCGCCGTGCTCCACGACCGGTTCGGCAACCCGCTCCACCGCATCGGCGACATCGCATCCGGCCAGGTCTGGACCTATCAGCCGCCGCGCTGCCAGATCCACGACATCCGCATCTTCCGCGAGGTCCCCGTACCGCCGCCGACCCCGCGTCCCGGCGAGCCCACTCCCCCACCGCCTCCGCCGATCATTCAGGAGGTCTGGCGCACGAACTACATCGTCGGGCACGACCGGGGCAGCAGCATGCCGTACCAGAGCAGCTGAGCCCGGGGGCGGGGTCGGCACGACAGGTGAACGGCCACCTGCTGCCGGCCCCGGCCATGGGCTTCGCCGAGGATCACAAGACGTCCGGACCATCGGTCGCGATCCGCTTCGCCGGCCAGTGCGCAGGCGTCACACTGGTGTCCACGGCCATCGCCTGGAACCCCTTCGTCTTCGCACCCGAAGGACAGGCGATGGCCGTCTCCGGCCTTGCTTTCGCCAGTGCCGACCTGTTCGGCTTCAAGGCCCCGCCGGTGGCCGGCTCCGCGCAGATACCGACCAGCGATCCGGCCCCGTCACGTGGGTAGAAGTCCATCCTGCGACCTTGCGCCCGCCCGTCCTTGATCGTCATAGCCGCCGGACGACCCGGTTCGTACGCGTCGGGCAGCCGGGGTGGCAGGGGCAGCAGCACGCCCGCCGGCGTGTGCAGCCGCTCCCGCAGACGCAGGTCCGCTTGCCGGGTGGAACATCCCGCCAACCCCGCGTCATGTGAGGTCGGCGCACAGCAGTGTGGCCAGGGGGTTGGGGAGCAGGGTGATGGTCTTGATCATGGTCTGTCCCGGGTAGTCACCCGCTGTCACGGTGTAGGTGATGACGACCACGGCAACCCCGAGCGGCTTGACGTCCACCCGGACACGGAGGTGATCGTACTGGACCCGCCGTCGTTCCAGACGTACGTCGCCGTCGTTGCCAGGGAGCCGGTCGGGCAGGTGGCCGTGCCGCTTCCACCGCCGGTGAAGGTGGCGCTGTCACGGCTGGGCCTGCTCAGGCCGATACAGCTCGTCACGCTGCCGGAGATGGCATGGCGACGCTCCGGTTGTGCAGCGTGATGCCGGGCGTGTAGGTCTGGAGCTGGTTGCCCAGCAGGCGGTTGACACTGCTCGTGGCGCCGGCCGGGGCCACCATCAGACCGGCGACCAGCACCAGAACGCCCGACAGGATGCTCAGGATACGGCGAAGGCACATGATGCCCTCCTCTGTGCGTGTGCCGACCGGGCCTTGACGCCGGGCCGGGGTGAAGAGAGCGCCCAGGGGTGAAGGGGTGACCGCGTGGCGACGCGGTTGTTGTCCTGCCGCCCACCTCGGCTCCGCCGACGTCGGAGGTGACCGACGGACACATCACCCTGTGTGGTCACGTACTCCTGCGGGCCACCTCGAAGCGACAAGATCACCGCCCCCGGCATCGGTTCCCGCCCCCGGCGGGAGTCCACACCCCATCGCCGATCACCCGTCCACCTCGCGATCGGTCATCCAGTGGTCGTACAGCGTGTGGTCGGGGCGGAAGCCGGTGGCCACCAGTTCCCACATCATCTCGTCGCTGCCGCCTCCCAGCCTCGTCACCTTGACGTCTCGCCACAGGCGTTCCAGTGGGGTCTCGTCCTGGACGTAGCCTCGGCCGCCGAGGATGTGCAGGCATTCGCCCGTCACGTGTTCGCCGAGCCTGGTGATGGTCACCTTCAGGCCGGCGAGGTCGGCCAAGGGCACGGAGCCGCCTGCGGCCAGCTCGGCCACGGTCGCGTGCAGGCCACGGCGGGCGATGAGCAGCTGGGAGTGAAGGTCGGCGACCCGCAGCCTCAGCACCTGGTGCCTGTGGATCGGCGTGCCGAACTGGTGGCGGCGGCGCAGGTGGGTGATCGCCAGGCTCAGTGAGAGCTCCGCGATGCCGGTGACCAGGCCGGCCAGCGCCACCCGCTCGTAGATCAGGCCCAGCGACAGCGCCTTCAGTCCCTGCCCCGGCCGGACCAGGATCGCGTCATCGGGTACGAGCGCGTCGACGGCGAGACGGACGGTCTCCAGGCTGCGCATGCCGGTGGTCGGCAGCCGCCTGACGACGGTCAGGCCGGCCCGGGGCACCACCGCAACGGCCGGGCCCCGCTCGCCGCGGCACAACACCAAGGCGTAGTCGGCGGCAGCCCCTGGCGAGACGAACCACTTGACCCCCCGCACACGCCAGCTCTCGCCCTCCCTCGTCAGCTCGGTCGTGACGGCCGACAGGTCCGAACCCACGTACTGCTCGGACGTCGCCACGCAACAGACTCCCTCGCCCGCCATCGCCGTGGCCAGCACCTTGGCGCAGTACTCGGTACGGCTGAAGCGCCGCAACAGCCCCAGAGCCGCCTCCAGGTGCAGGCCGATCCCGACTCCGACGCCGCCTAGCCCGGCTCGTCCCATCTCCTCGGCCAGGATGACCGACCGCCCCAGGTCGCCGTGCCCGCCCCCCTGCCAGCGCTCCTCGAACAGTCCGGCGGCGCCGAAGGCCGCGACCGCCGCCCTCGGGAACCGCCTCTGCCGCTCGGCGTCGGGGATCAGCGGCGCCACCTCCTGGTCGATGAAGGACCTGACGCGTTCCCTGAACCGCGTGGTGGCAGGACTCGCCCGCCCGAGCGCCAGCTGGGGACCGAGGTCGTCACCGTCGTGCGGCATGGTCGTCAGGCTCCCGTCACCGGCGCCGTCTCGACGGTGGCCAGCAGCTCGGCGAGCGTCAGCTCGGGCGGAGTCTCCCGCTCCTCAAGCTGTAGGCCCCAGTCGTCCTGCAAGGTCATCATCAGCTCCACGATGGCCAGCGAGTCCAGGTCCAGATCGGCGAGGGTGGCCTCGGGCCGGATGAGGGCGGGATCCACCTCGAACTTCTCCGCGAGGCGCTGCGACAGGTGTTGGTATCGGGAGGTCATCGTGTCTCCTTGCCGTCGGGGATGAGCGGGGAGCGGGCCCGCGGGCGGGCCTCGGGGAAGCTCAGGGTGTGCGCGCCCCAGGCCAGGCCGCCGCCGAAGCCGGTGATGAGGGTCCGTGCGCCGGGTTCGACGAGCCGGCGAGAGGCGGCGTCGGCCATGGCGAGAGGAATGGAGGCGGCGGCGGTGTTGCCCACCTCGCGCAGGTTCCCGTGCCTTCTGGAGCGCGCGATGCGCAACCGGTCGGCGACGGCGTCGAGAATACGCTGGTTGGCCTGGTGACCGATGAACGCCTCGACGTCGTGAGGGGCCCAGCCCGTCCGCTCCAGCGCACAGAGCGCGGAGGCGGTCATCCGCCTCACGGCCTGGGTGTACACGACGGCGCCGCGCATGCGGAGGTAGTACTTGCCGGGGTCGGCGTCGGAGGGCAGCCGGGAGCCGCCCGCCGGGACGACGATGGCGTCGGCATAGGCGCCGTCACTGCCCAGGTCCTGCGCCAGCAGCGCGCCGGGTTCGTCGGGGGCGCCCGCCCTGACGAGTACGGCCGCGGCGCCGTCGCCGAACAGGATCGCGGTGTTGCGGTCGTGCGGATCGACCAGCGTGGTGGTGTAGGTCTCGGCGCCGATGACCAGAGGTCGGGCATGACTTCCGGCCGTGATGAGTGCTCGGGCGAACGCGAGCGCGTAGACGAAGCCGGCGCAGGCCGCCGACAGGTCCAGGGCGGGCACGCCGTGGAGCCCGAGACGATGGGCGACCTCGGGTGCGGTCGCGGGGCAATGGTGGTCGGGGGTGGTGGTGGCCAGCAGCACGATGTCCGGCCTGATCGGGGCGCCGGCGAGATCGGAGGCCGAGTCGAGGGCAGCCAGTCCGGCCGCACGTGCCAGGTCTCCGGTACTGGTGCCCGCATCGGCCATGCGCCGGCTGGCGATCCCCGTCCGCTCGACGATCCAGCGGTCGTCGGAGTCGAGGGCGTTGTCGGCGATGAGCCGGTGATTGGGTACGGCACGCGTCGGAAGGCTCGTGCCCAGGCCACACACGACCGCGGCGGGTGCGTGCATGAGGACTCCTTCGGGCTAGGCGGGTCAGGGCAGAGCCGGTGCCGCCGGCCAGACGAGCGTGGCGGCCGCCCACGTCAGCCCACCGCCGAACGCGACGAGCAGCACCCGGTCGCCGGGCTTGATCCGTCCTTCGGCCGCGTCCTGCGCCAGCAGGATCGGGATGGAGGCGGCCGAGGTGTTGCCCACGTGCTGGATGTTGGCGGCCATTCGCTCGGGTGCGATGCCGAGGGTGCGGCCGACCGCGGTGAGGATGTGGGCGTTCGCCTGATGGGCGACCACCCTGTCGACGTCGGCGAGCCGCCACCCCGCGGACCGGACCGCTTGGCGGGCGGCGCTCGCCATGTGCCGGACGGCGTTCCAGAACACCTGTGTGCCCGACAGTCTGAGATGACGATCGTCGTCAGGCCGCCGTGAGCCGCCGCCCGGCACTTCGATCAGGTCGCTCAGCAGGCCGTCACTGCCCATGACGACCGTTCCGATCGCGCCCTGCTCCTGCGCCTGTCCCGCGCGCAGCAGCACCGCCCCCGCGCCGTCGGCGAAGATCGCCAGGGTGCCCTTGTCCCGGGAGTCGAGGATCGAGGTGAGCGTCTCCGCGCCGATGACCAGGGCTCGCCTCGCCGTACCCGTGGTGATGAGAGAGGCGGCCACGGCCAGCCCGTACAGGAATCCGGAGCAGGCGGCGCCGACGTCGAAGGCGGCCACACCCGACTGGCCCAGCCGCGCGGCGACCTCGGGTGCGGTGGCGGGGCAGATGCGATCCGGCGTCGTCGTGCCGACGATCACCAGGTCGACGCGGTCGACGCCGGCCGACTCCATCGCCCTGCGGCCGGCTTCGACGGCGAGGTCGGCCGTCGCCATGCCGGGCGGCACCACGTGCCTGCTGGCGACACCGCTGCGGCTTCGCAGCCATTGGGCTTCGCAGCCGACCCGTTCGGCGAGGTCGTCGTTGGTGACGACGACCGGAGGCAGCCAGTGGCCGACTCCGGCGAGCACGGCTGCGGGATGTGTCGCGGATTCGTCAGGCGGTCGTGCCTCGTGCTCGTCCATCGTCCTCTCCCAGCGCGGGCCGGCGGTAGTACCAGTAGTGGGAGGCCGAGGCCCGCCGACCGCGGCGCAACGGGTCGCGTATCAGCCGCGCCAGCAGGCCCAGCGGCGTGAGCAGCAGGAAGTAGGCCAGGAACAGCAGCGCGTTCCGTGCGAGGACGACCGGGCGCCACCGGCCGGGCCGTTCAGTCCAAAGGAATGTCCGCACGCCAGTCCCCTCTCTCCTGCCAGGCAGGCTGTTCGCTCTTGCGCAAGAGGAACCCGCCGAGCGCGAGCAGGTCGATGTCCGTACGCATGAAGCACACGTAGGCGTCCTGCGGTGAGCACACGATCGGTTCGCCGCGCACGTTGAAGGAGGTGTTCACCAGAACCGGACAGCCTGTTCTGTCGCGGAAGGCGGTGAGCAGGCGATGAAAGCCGGGATCGGTGCCCTTGGCCACCGTCTGCACGCGTGCCGACAGGTCGACGTGGGTGACCGCGGGAATGCTGGAGCGCACGATCCGGAGCAGGTCCAGACCCGTTGCGCCCGCCGCCTCGTCCACCCGCACCCGCTGCGCCGCTGCGACATCGGCGACCAGCAGCATGTACGGGCTGTCGTGCCCCAGGTCGAAGTAGTCCTTGGCCGCTTCCGCGAGGACGACCGGGGCGAAGGGCCGGAACGACTCCCGAAATTTGATCTTGAGGTTCATCGTGCTCTGCATGTCCGGATCGCGCGGGTCGCCAAGAATCGAGCGAGCGCCCAGCGCCCGCGGACCGAACTCCATCCGCCCCTGGAACCAGCCGACGACCTTCCCCTCGGCGAGCGCCGCCGTGACCTGCTCGACGAGCGCGTCCTGGTCGAGACGGACGTACGACGCGCCCGCGCGGTCCAGGTAGGCGCCGATGTCGACGTCGCTGTAGGCAGGCCCGAGCAGGGCGCCGGACATCAGGTCCCGGCCCGTACCGGGATGCGTCCGGCTCGCCCCCCGGTCCACGGCGAGCGCCAGGGCCGCGCCCAGTGCGCCACCCGCGTCACCGGCGGCCGGCTGCACCCAGATGTCGTCGACGACTCCGGACCTGGCGATCAACCCGTTGGCCACACAGTTGAGCGCCACCCCGCCCGCCAGGCACAACCGCTTCTCCCCCGTGTAGTCCAGACTGGTCCTGGCCAGGGTGAGGAGCGTCTGTTCGACGACCTCCTGGACGGAGGCGGCGAGGTCGAACTCCCTTTGGGTGAGAGGCCCCTCCTGCGTCCTGCGCGGCCCGCCGAACAGCGACTCGAACGCCTTGCCGGTCATCACCCTGCCGCGCAGGTACTCGAAGTTACGCAGGTTCAACCGGAAGGACCCGTCCGCTTTGACGTCGATCAACTTCTCCCGGATGAGATCGGCATAGCGGGCGGTGCCGTACGGGGCCAGCCCCATGAGCTTGTACTCGCCCGAGTCGACCTTGAAGCCGCAGAAGTAGGTGAAGGCCGAGTAGAGCAGCCCCAGCGAGTGCGGGAAGCGGATCTCGGCGACCTTGCGCAGGGTGGTCCGCCTGCCGTGCCAGATCGTGGTGGTGGCCCAGTCGCCGACACCGTCGACGCACAGGACGGCCGCCGACTCGAACGGGCTGGGCAGAAAGGCCGAGGCAGCGTGCGACTCGTGATGCTGACGGCACTCGACGTGCGGCACCGGCCCGCACCGCAGGTCGGCCAGCCGTTCGCGCACGGTCCGCGCCGCCCGCAGCTTCCACGACAGCCAGCTCGGCGCCGTGTCCCGAAACAGCCGGTAACCGCCGGGCGCGGTAGCGAGATAGGTGGCCATCACCCGGCGGAACTTCAGCACCGGATCCTCGTAGTAGGCGACGGCCGAGACATCGCCGAGCTCGGCGCCCACCTCGTTCAGACAGTAGCGGACGGCCTGCGCGGGAAAGGCGGGGTCGTGCCTGCGCCGGCTGAAGCGCTCCTCCTGCGCCGCGGCGACCGGCAGTCCGTCGACCACCAGCGCGGCGGCGCTGTCATGGTAGAAGGCCGAGATGCCCAGCACCAGATCCGTCATGCTCTCACCGCGTCGGTACGGCGGGCGGGCTCGTGGGCGGCCGTCGGAGCGGGCGGGCTCGCCCGGCGCGCTCGCCTCGCGGCCCTGCGGGCCAGGAACCCGTTCGGCGGGTCGAGCGAGCCGAAGCCCGCCCTGATCCGCTCCCAGACCGCGGCCTGCGCGTCGGCGCTGTGGGACAGCAGGATCGAGGCCATGTAGGCGTCGACGGCGTCGGCCGCCCACGCGGCGTGACCGGTGGCCACATTGTCGATGGTGTTGTGAATGTCGACGAACCTCGTGCTGAAGCCGTGCGCCTCAAGGGCGAGGTGGGCCCGCCGGTAGCTGCCGCCCACGCCGGACAGTTCCATCGCCAGGTTGAGGCCGAGGATCTCCGGCATGAAGGTACGCGGATAGCGGCCGATGCTCAGCCAGTACACGGGCAGGGCGAAGGAGAGCTCCTCGAAGCGCGGCCAGTGCGCGAACTCCACCGAGGCGGTCGGGGGCGGTTCCACGCCCATCTCCCGCAGCACCTGACGGTAGATCAGCGCATGGTTCAGGCTCGGTCGGCCGTTGCCGAGCTCATCCCAGTACGTGGTGAAAAGAAAGTGGCCGTGCTCGGAGGAGGCGAGCTCGTAGTCGGCGAACCCCTGCAGCCACGCGCCGTCGATCAGCGTCAGCGGTGCGAGTTGCACCGTGGACTCGATCAGCGCCTTCCTGGAGGGAAGCGGCGCCTCGGCAGTGCGCAGGAAGTCGTGGTCGTGCTGATCGTGCTGGTCCAGCAGCCAGGGGCGCAGTCCCTCCTGCGTCCAGCGTTTCGGGAGCCTCCCCGGCCTGTGATCCATGCCGTAGCGGGATCTGGCCAGCCAGACCCGGACGTAGCTGTGCGCGTAGTGCCGCAGGAAGGGAGTGTCCCGACGGTGCTGCAGCCGGTGATAGGCCGTTCTGAGGTCGCCCGGCGCAGGCGTGCTGTCGGTGCTCGGCCGCGACCGTACCAGGGGCTGCGGCAGGTCGGAGGCCGGCGCACGCGGCGGGAGGGACGGGCGGGCGGCGGCCGTGTCCGCGGGCAGCGTGTCTATCCACCGGCGAATCACCCGCAGGTCCTCCGGCGCGAAGACCCGGAACATCGGCCCTCGTTGCAGCACCAGCGCGTTGACGAGTCTGCTGGCCTCCGCGCGGCCGGGACGTACCAGGTCACTCCCGGCCAGTACCTGCAGGAAGCCGCTCGGGTCGTCTCGGCATTCGCGCAACCAGTCCGACACCGGGCGCCCGGCCAGGGCGACGCCGTGGTGGTAGACGGAGCCCTCTCTGGCCCGTGCGCGCAACAACTCGGCCATGCAGTACGCGGGATCCTGGGCTGCCCGGAGCTGGTCGTGCAGGCCGTCGCTCCAGCGCCGCAAGGCTCCCCAGGCCCAGCCGAAACCCAGCGCGACCCGCTCCGCCCGCCCGGGATCCGCGCCCTTCGCCTCAAGGTAGGCGTGAACCGCCGCCCAGCTCTGGTCGAGCCCGGCGTCGGCCACCGGCGTGTTCACCGTCAGGACGAGCGGAGGCAGCGCGCCCACCGCGCGCAGGCACAGGTCGGCGCCGAGGATCTCCGCCCGGAACTCGCCGGGCAGCCTGCTCATGGCCAGCAGAAGGGCGGGAAGGTAGAAGTCGCGATCGGCGATGCGCAGGTCCAGCGCGAGGCGGGCGGCGGGCACCGCGTACTCGGCCAGGTGCGCGTCACGCAGGAAGGCCACATAGGCGCTGCCACGAGAGGCCCGAGGATGCCCGGCGCCGACGTCGTCGGCATAGAGCGCGAGAATGCGCAACGTCACCGCGTCGTCGGCGTTCGCGGGGCAGCTCATCCACTGCAACCAGGCGCCGGAGTGCACGGCCAGCGGCGCGCACGCCAGCGCGGCTCGGCGCGCCAGCAGGTCGGCCTCTTCGCTCCGCAGCAGCCGGTATCGCCGCCTCTCCTCCTCCGCCCACCTCGCGACGAGGTCGCACAACCCGGAGAGGTCCTGCTCAGCCGCCCTCAGTCCGCGCAGCTCGGCACGGATGTCGTCGGCCGCGCCGTCGCCCAGGACGTCCTCCTCCGGGTCGGCCGCCCGGCTGAACAACAAGCGGCAGGCGGACCCGTCGGCCGTCGGCGCTGCGGCATGAACCTGCACAGTTTCACGTCCTTCGGTACGACGTCCGCAGGAGCGGTCGCGACATGGTCAGAACATGGGATAAATCGAGTCGTCGTTCTTCTGATTCGGTTTGCGCCTGCGAAACCAGGCCACGATTCTTCGCACCAGCCGCACGGTGAATCCTTCCTTTCAGGAAAGCGCGAACTGTTCGGCGAGTATTCTGGCGAAGATGTCGTTTCCCTTGTCGGTGAAGTGACCCCTGTCCACGAAAAGCCAGTCCGCGGAAGTGGTGGCCTCGGCTATGAGGGGCGCTATCTCCAGAAAACGAATGTCGAGCTTCTCGCACACCGCGCGCAACACTTCGGCGTACTGCCGGCCGGCCTCGATGGTGCCGATCTCGCTGAACATCTCGTCCAGAGGGACGCCCAGGGTGGAGAGCTTGTCCAGCTCCTTGAACAGCAGGGCCTCCTGCTCGGCCGGCTCCCGCCGGATCCAGGGCGCCAGGGGGGTGAGCACATAGGACAGGCGCGCGCCACTCGCGGCGGCGAGCTGGCGCCAGCCGTCGAGATGCCGTTCGGTGAGGCCGCCGGCATGCGCGATGAGCTGATCGAGGTCGGCCTTCCTGGCCGGAGGTCTCGCGGCAGGGGGCTCCTCGCGGGGCGCGCGCCCCCACAGCCGCCTGCCTGGCCGACGGTGCCGCACGCGCAACTGCTCCATGAGCTCGAAGTACTCGTTGCAGTAGAAGAACGCTCCGTGCTCGCCGTGCAGCTCGGCCGGCAGCCTGGCCAGCAGCAGGTTGTTGACGCCCGAGAGGATGACGATCTCGTCGATCGGCGGCAGCAGATGCCGGTAGAGCAGCATCAGCATGAGTTCCTGCACGGAGTTGAAGCTGCGACCGCTGAAGTTGAGCCAGGGGATCGACGAGGCGTAGGTCGAGGACAGGTACGACGGGATGGTCGTGGCGTCGCTCGTGGCGCCGATACCCAGCGCCACCGAACTGCCGACGAACAGGCGCACCGCCCTTTCGCCCGTCCCCCCGTCGACGGCGACGCGCCCGTTGGCGCCATGGGTGAGCCTGAACCCGAACCTGTCGGTGTTCAGTACCTCCGATCGGTAGTTCGCATGGTTGAAGTACATGAGGTAAGGCAGGTAGCGGGTGTGGCCGCGATTGTCGAAGTCGTCGTACTGCTTCATCTGCGGGGTCAGCACATCGCGATGGAGCTTCACGCCGCCCCCTGCCTGCGCAGGGCGTCGACATAGACGTCGACCAGGTCGTCCACCGTGTCGACACCGGCCTCCCCCAGCCCGCCTTCGAAGGGGTCGACGCCCAGTTCGTCCTCAAGGACGATGGCCAGGCGTGCGAACACGATGGAGCTCACGCCGAGGTCGGTCAGAGTGTCTCTGCCTGCGACCTTCGGCGCGTTCACCCCCTCTTCCTCGAGGACCGCGGTGATCTCCTTGATGGCTACCGCCCTGACGTCTGACCTGCTGGGCATGCGGATCCTCCTCGACCGTCGATGAGATGGCGCCCGCCGGACGCCCGTTGGAATGCTCGAGTGGTGTGAGCTCAGCCCTTGGTGGCGATCGCGCGCACCGAGCTGACGTTGAGCTCGGTGACCTGGTGCTCTGCGATCCACTCTTCGCACACGCGCCTGACCTGCGTCTTGGCCGCCTCGCTCAACTCCGCCTCAAGGCTGCGCAGCCCACTGCCGTGCACGAGGGGCCACCACGAGCGCGGCGTGGGGAGATCGACGAGGGTCTCGTTCGTGGTGACCGCCACGTTGTCCACCCCCGCCTTCGCCAGCAGGTCGCGCAGCACGTCGGGATCCTCCGTCCGCGCCCACGGCATGAACGTGCCCATGCCCGGCTGCGCGGTGCGGCAGGCCTCGAGGAAGACGGGCAACACCGGGTCGAAGATCCTTTGCCCCATCGTGGTGATCGCGAGCCTGCCGCCTGGCCGTACGTACGACCAGAACGCGGAGAGAGTACGGACCATGTCACTGGCGAAGTAGATGCCGAGCGAGCAGTTCACGATGTCGAACGACTCCTCCCCCTGGGGCAGGGTGTCGACGTCGCCGCGCCGCAGGGTGACGTGGGGCCACGCGTGGGCGTCGACGCGCTCTCGTGCGATGGCGAGCATCTCGTCCAGGATGTCCACGCCCTCCACGTAGCCGTCCGTCCCCACTCGCTCCGCCAGGCGGACGGTCATCGGCCCAGGGCCGCAGCAGAAGTCGATCGCTCGCAGTCCTGAGCCCGGATCGAGCAGCGAGATCGTGTCGTCGGAAATGAATCCCCAGAAGTCCTCTGAGATGACGGCGTAATTCGTGGACGCCGAACTGTAGGTGGTGAGGGTGTCGAAGCTCTCCAGATCTTTGCTCACCGGCACTCCTCTTCTCGGAACAGGGTAAGCGACTATCAGATGTGACCGGATTCGTCTTTCGTGTTTCCCTCAGCGCCTTCGATGCTCCTATTACATGACTATGCGTGTCAAGAGTCTCATTTTCCGTGAGTTATTTCCCGTCTTCGCGGGACGCTTTATTGGTCTGACGCAATCGGTGACCCGTGGGACCGGTCTGACGATTGTGGCCGGCCCACCGAGGTCGCACGGTCTTCGTCCGGGGCCGAGATCAGCGGCTCGGACGTGCTGCGGGGATCGGGTGACCACGCCGAACATATGAGGGGATTCATCATTGAATGCACGTTCTGAAATGGTTTGTCACCAAGAAGAGCGGCAATCGGGCGACAGGAAGTATCGCCGCACCCGACCTGCAGTTCTGGGGAATCACACGCCTTTACCCGGCGATCCGCTGCAACAGGAGAAGAACCTGCTCCGAGCACGTGCCGCGACCTCGTGCGGGTGGCGCGATCTGGTCCGCCGTGAGCGCCCGGCCGCCGGACGGCAGTCGTCGATCGCTCCGCTCAGCGCTGGTGTGCCGCGCCATCCGGCACCGTCCACAAGACAATAGGGCCGTCGCAATCGATGCGGTCGGCGCCTGGTGGCGTAGACCCGATCGGGCCTTGGCTGCCCTGGACGGTGGAGACCCTAGGTCCGCGCCTGCCGGGACGTCTCGACATACGGCTGGAGCGCCTCTTCCAGCGCCTCGGGGTCGATCACGGTCATGGTCAGGCCTGGATGACGCACAAGCCCGGTCGGCTCCCCGCCGCGCACCGGCCGGTGGAAGGTCACGCAGGGCCCGCGTCCGGCGTTGGTGCCGAACGTCAGCCCTCGATCAACGAGCGAGAGATGAGGGCCGATGACCTTGAACGGCGTGTACGGTCCCGTCACCTCGACCGTGCGCAGGTTGTCCAGCCCGGTGGCGAGCTGCCGCCGGTACCCCCGATCGAAGTCGAATCCGAAGCGCGCCGGTTCCAGGCTCGTCATACGCCCTCTGCTGCCCGGACCTCTGGAGCGGAAACAACGCCCACCAAAGGTGTGAAGAAGCCCGCTGGTGGCAGCGGGTGGCCATGACGAGGCGACTGACTCACGATGAGATCGACACCGCGTTGGCCGCCCTGGGCGGCTGGCACCGGGAGGACGAGAGCCTGGCCAAGGACATCCCCGTCACGCCGGACGGCTACGACTGGTTGAGCGAGGCGGTGACCAACGAGGCCGAGGTGCTGGGCCGTACTCCCGAACTCCAGCGCACCCAGGACGGCCTGCGGGTGCGCCTCTCGACCCCGGACGCCGGCGGGGTCACCGCGCACGCCGTCGGAGGCTTCCAGCACGGTCATCGGCACGCCCGAACGGCGCAACCGCACCGCACACGCCAAACCGGCCGATCCCCCACCGACCACGATCACCGGTTGTCCGCTCATGACGCCTGCCGGCGTTGTTTCAGCTCGGCCTCGGCGACATGGCGGCGGCCGTCCGTCGGGTGGTCGCGTACCTCGGACTCAAGGGCGCGGAGCACCCCGACCGGATCCCCTGCGTACCGGCCTGGCGGCCGACATCCCAGAACGCCCTCCACGCGGTAGCCGCCCGGCTCCGCGACAGTCCGGCCGACAGTCAAGCACGGGACATCTCCCCGGCACTCGGTCGCGGAGTCCAAGCAGGTGCGCAGCCGCGCGGTGAGTCGGCGCCTCAGCGCACCGGTCGAACGACGCAAGTCCGGCGTCCGTTCAAGAGGCCCGGCAGCTGGCCGATCACGGTTGGCGGTCTTCGCCCACCGGTGTCGGCTCCGGGGTGCCGCGCAGCCGGTCCAGGTAGCGCATGACGGGCGTGGCGGTGATGCCGTGCAGTACCACCGAGGCCAGCACCGTGAAGGCGACCACCGCCCACAACTCCTGCGCCGGTACGCCGAAGTCGGCATGCCCCAGCGCGTAGGCCAGGTAGTACACCGAGCCGATCCCCCGGATGCCGAACACCGAGATGACGGCCCGCTCGCGTGGACCTGCCGGGCCGCGCAGCTGGGCCAGCCAGCCGGTCAGCGGACGTACGACGAGCAGCAGCAGGAGCGCGAGCGCCGCGCCCTGCCAGGTGAGCGCGGCCAGCCCGCCCGCCGCGACGAAACCGCCGAGCAGGAGCAGGAGCCAGGCGGTGAACAACCGCTCGATCTGCTCGATGAAGCCGTGCAGGACGCCGTTGTAGCCGTGGTCGCGCTCTGCGTTGCGGATCGTACAGGCGGTCACGAACACGGCGATGAAGCCGTAGCCCTGCGCCAGCTCGGTCAGCCCGTAGGCGAGGAAGGTGGCCGCGATGGCGACGAAGCCGTCGCGGTGCTCGGCCAGGCGCAGGTTCTCGGTGCCGACATGGAAGAACAGGCGGCCGAGCAGCCGACCGATCACCAGCCCGCCGACCACTCCCGCGGCCACCCGGTAGAGCACATCGGTCAGCGCCCACTCCCCGGCCCAGGCCAGGCCGCCCACCGAGGCGAGCGCGATGGCCGCGTAGACCACGGGAAAGGCCAGGCCGTCGTTCAGCCCCGCCTCCGAGGTCAGTGCGAAGCGGACCTCGTCGTCGGTGTTCTCCGCGTCCACCGGCTCGCCGACCTGTACGTCCGAGGCCAGGACGGGGTCGGTGGGGGCGAGCACCGCGCCGAGCAGCAGGGCCGCCGCCACGGGCCAGCCCAGCAACCAGAACGCCAGCAGCGCGACCGCGCCGATGGTCAGCGGCATCGTCCAGCCGAGCAGCCGCCAGGTCGACGACCAACGGCGCAGGCCGACACGGCGGTTGAGCGCCAGGCCCGCGCCCATCAGCGAGATGACCACGCAGATCTCGGTGACGTGCTCAAGGGCGGCCCGGTGTGCGACGGGGTCGGGCCCGGCCAGCGGCACCGGCAGCCAGAACAGCAGCATCCCACCGATCAGGCAGGCCAAGGGGAGAGAGAAGGGCAGACGGCGCAGCACCCCGGGCAGCACCGCCGCCATGAGGGCGCCGACACCGGCCAGGGCAAAGACGAGATCGACATTGGTCACCCGGACCTTCCTGCCCCGCTGACCGAAAACCTGCCCGGCAACGGCCAAGTCGGGAAACCGGGCCGGATGTCGCCCAGGCGGGAGGTGCGTCATCGGCGAAACCTCGGGGACGAGCTGCCCCATGGCATACCAGCCCGCCCCCGAGCACCGGCGTCCCGAGCACGCCGACGACACCACCGTGCGGGCCGCGGGCAAGCTGACCGAGGCGCTGGAGCTGGTCGAGCGGGCCCGTGGGCATCTGTACGCCTTCCATCAGCTCACCGGCCGGGCCGACCGCGCGCTGGATGCGGTGACAGACCTGCTGGAGCGGGCCGGGCAGGGCGAACTGGCCGACCGGATCCGCCGTGACCTGGTCGGCGGAAGATCGGCGCCCTCAGGTCGGCCTGAACGGCGCTGCGGGCCGCTGTCCTGCGATGGGAGGCCCGAGTGGCTCAAGGTGAGCCCGGATCGCGGGTACCGCCGTGATCGGTGTCAGCCGCCATGGTCTGCGTACGCGCCTGCGCGACCTGCTGCATGATGCGGCGGGCCCCGCACTCCTCGGCGGTGGCGTACGCCTGCGCGGCCAGCGCCGCCGTGTCCTCCCGTCGCCCCTGCGCGGCGGCGATGTAGATCAGTCCAACCTGGTTGGCCGCGACCGCCGCCCACAGCCCGAGCTCCCGGCACAGCCGTACGGCTGCCTCAAAATGCTCGCGGGCGGCGTCCAGCCGACCTGCGGCATGGTCGGCGATCCCCAGGTGCCGGAGCACTTCCCACTGGGTGTGCCGGTCGCCTGACGCCGTGGCCAGGTCGTACGACCGCTCCAGGAGAGGAACGGCGCGGTCGGGGTCGTTCCGGACGACCTGCTGGAAACAGCCCTCCCAGAACACCGAAGCCGCCTCGCCCGCCGCGTCACCCAGCGTCCGGTAGAGGCGGGTCGCACGCTCGAACAGCGCCAGCTCGCCCGGGTCCTCGCATCGCTCCTCGAGGAACCGCGCGTGCAGGATCCGGCCCCTGGCCAGGGCGAGATCGGCTTCCAGCTTGTCCAGCTCCCGCTCCGCCGCTGTCAGCTCACCGGCCTCGCCGACGAAGACAGCCTGCTCGTACGCCAGTGCGGCCCTCTCAAGGCTTGCTTCCATGCCTGCCTCGCTCATCTCGGTGATGCCCCGCGTTCCGGCCCGACACGACCGTACGCCGATTTCACGGGCCGGTCCCGGCGAGAGCGCGGCAGAGACCGGTCGCGGGAGCAGGCGATCCGCACCGGTACTCCTCGGGAAGCGCGTTGCCGCCGGTCCCCCGTGCGCCTCGGGATCCGGCGCACTGCGCGGTGTTCGGCGGCGTCACCCACTCCGCTCGCGTGCTCGGTCCAGCACCGCTGCGGCGCGACGCGTTCGGCGGCTTCTCACACGGCGGGCTCGTCCTGCAGGGCGCGTTCGGCGGCCTCCAGCAAGCTCGCGACATGCGACGTCGCCCCCTCGGCCACAGGCGTCTCCCCGAACCCGCTCTCCGGCTCGTACGACACGTCCAGATTGGCCGCCACCAGCCGCCGCGCCCACCGCATCGCCGTGTTCACCTTCTGTACGGGCGGCGTCCGGCCTTGCGCGATCGCCGAGAGGTTACGCAGGTTCGTCGCCGGCCCCGATTGGCCGTGCTCCCTGCGTACCTTCCACGGCAACGCGCCTCGATGATCCATCATCGCCTTGGCCAGCCCCGCCGCCCGCTTCGCCTGCAACACGCCGGACTCGCTGACCCCGAAATACACCGCGATCTCATGAACCGTCCGCCCCTCGGCGACAAGCCTCTCCAGCTCCTCCCGATCGATCACCGCCTTGCGCCCCAACCGCCACCTCCGCCTCGCCCCGCCTAATCGCTTTGATGTGCGCAGGCCCCTCTGATGTGCGCTAAGGTTATGACGTCTCCCCACGAGGGAGGCAACAAAAACCGGGACGTAGCGCAGCTTGGTAGCGCACTTGACTGGGGGTCAAGGGGTCGCAGGTTCAAATCCTGTCGTCCCGACCAGGAAGTTACTGGTCGACAAGGGTGTCACCTTCAGAGGTGGCACCCTTTCGCATTGCCGGGCGATCAATTGAGTGACCATCGCTTGAGCAGCTTGCCCATCGCCGCAACCCATTCGTCCCAGGTGTGTGGTGGTGATGCGCCCGCCGTACGAGGCAATGGAGCGACGCGACCCGGGCGCCGGACACCACACCCACCCCCCTAAACCAAGGGGCGTAAGCCACAACCCTACGTCCAGAGACTTTCTCACCCGCTCGGGCGCTGCGATGCTGGAGGTCTGAATCCTTCCTGGGAGGCAGGCGTTGACCCACGTCGTGCGCGCGGCCGACGGCAGGCAGTTGGCGGTTGAGGTCAGGGGGCAACCCGAGGGGCGGGCTGTCGTGTTCATGCACGGCACGCCGGGCAGCCGCCTGGGGCCGGTGCCGAGGAGTGGGCTGCTCTATCGCCTGGGCGTCAAGCTGATCACGTTCGACCGCCCGGGGTACGGCGGGTCGGAGCGGGACACGGGACGCACGGTGGGCGACGTCGCGGCCGATGTGGAGGCGATCGCCGATGCGCTGGGGGTCAGGCGGTTCGCGGTCGTGGGCCGGTCGGGAGGGGGGCCGCACGCGCTGGCGTGCGCCGCGTTGCTGCCGGCCAGGGTGACGAGGGCGGCGGTGCTGGTGGGGCTGGCGCCGCGCTGGGCCGACGGGCTCGACTGGTTCGACGGGATGACCGATTCGAACGTCGACGAGTACGTCACCGCGATGGCGGGCAGGGGAAGGCTGGCCGCGCGGCTCGGGCCGACGGCCGAGGCGATCAAGGCCGACCCCAGGCACCTGGTGCGTGAGCTGTACCGGGAGTTGCCCGAGGCCGATCGACGCGTGGTGGCCGACACCGGGATCAGGACGATGATGGTGGAGAACTTCGCCGAGGCGGTACGCCTGTCGGCGGACGGCTGGATCGACGACGCGCTGGCGTTCTGCGCGCCGTGGGGGTTCGACGTGGGCTCGATCACGGTGCCGACGCTGCTGTGGCACGGCGAGAACGACGTGTTCTCGCCGATCGGGCACTCCCGCTGGCTGAACGACCGCATCGCCTCCTCGACCTTGCGCGTGCAGGCGGACGGCGCGCACTTCGCCGCCCTGGACGTGCTCCCGGACGTGCTCCCCTGGCTGACGGAGTCACGCCTATGAGCTGGGAGCGGCGAACGTGACGAAAAAGATCTCCGCTTATGGAGTCGGCTTGGCGCGTGCTCTGGAAGGATGCAGTCTCAGCCTGGCGTTGTAGCAGTGAGCCGTCAGTGACAGGACGAGAAGAAAGCCCCCGGTAGGGAGACAACGTGAGTAAGGCCCAGGCCAGTGATGGCAGGGAGCTCGCCTTCGAGGTGCGCGGTCATCCCACGGGCACGCCGGTCTTCCTGCTGCACGGCACCCCTGGCAGCAAGCGCGGCCCGCTGCCGCGTAGCTCACTGCTGTACAAACTGGGCGTACGGCTGATCACCTACGACCGGCCCGGATACGGCGACTCCGCACGCCACCGGGGCCGCACGGTCGCCGACGCGGCGGCCGACGTCGAGGCGATCGCCGACGAGCTGGGGCTGGGCAGGTTCGCCGTCGCGGGCCGTTCGGGCGGCGGGCCGCACGCGCTGGCGTGCGCGGCGCTGCTGCCGCACCGGGCGTCGAGGGTGGCGGCGCTGGTGCCGCTGGCGCCGCTGCAGGGCGGCATGGGCGAGCAACGCTGGTTCGAGGGCATGAACGACTCCAACCGCACCGCCTACACCGACGCCCTGAAACGCGAGGGCCTGATCACCAGGCGGCTGACCCAGTCGGCGCGCAGCATCATGGACGACCCGCTGCACATCGTGCAGGGCATCTACAACGACCTCAGCCCGGCCGACAAGGCCGTGATCGGCGACGCGGGCATCAAGCAGCACCTGGTGGAAAACTACCGGGAGGCGCTGAAGCAGTCGGCGGACGGCTGGATCGACGACGTGACGGCGTTCACGCAGGCGTGGGGGTTCGAGCCGGGCGCGATCGAGGTGCCGACGATGTTGTGGCACGGGCTCGACGACCAGTTCTCACCGGTGGGCCACTCGCGCTGGCTGGCCGAGCAGATCAGCGGCAGGCGCCTGACCCTGCACATCGTGCCCGGTGCCACGCACTTCAACGCACTCGGCGTCTTCCCCGACCTGCTGCCCTGGCTGGTGGAGGACCTCAAACAGGAGCACCTGGTCGGCAGGTGACACCCCGCCTCACCAAGGCCCGTCTCGCCAAGGCCCGTCTCACCAAGGCTGAGGCTCCAGGTCGCAGTCCACTCGGCGCCAGTCGCGCACCGCGGCGACATGCGGATGCTCGTCGCCCAGACGCTGGACGAGGGCCTGCAGGGCGCGTTCGCGGGTCTGGTTGGCCTCGGCCATCTGCCCGCTGCCGCGCAGCGTGATGGCCAGCCCGGCGGCGCAGGCCAGGGTGTCGGGATGCTCGGGCAGCATGACGTCACGGAGTACGGCGAGCGTCTCGCGTCCGAGCTTCTCCGCCTCACCGAACTCGCCGAGATCGCCCAGGCAGTTGGCGAGGTTGACCGCGCACGACAGCGTGAACGGATGCTGCTCGCCGACCGCCTCGCGCAGCCCTTCCAGCGTGGTCTGACCGAGCTCCCTGGCCTCGCTCAGCCGCATCAGCCCGCGCAGGAACACCACGATGTTCCCGGCGGCGGCCAGCGTGAACGGATGGCGGTCGCCGAGCTGGCCGCGGTAGCGCTGCAGGGCGTCCTCGCCGAGCCGCAGCGCCCGGTCGTTGTCGCCGATCGCGGCATGACAGCAGGCCAGTTCGAGTACGGAGGCCGCCAGGTCGGTCGAGCGCACGCCGTACCTCTGCTCGTAGCGGTCGTAGACGTCCTGGGCGGCCTCAAGGGCGAGTTCGTGCCGCCCGGCCTTGCGCAGGGAGGCGGCCAGGCTCTTGGCGACGCGCAGGGTGAGCAGCAGGTCGGGGCCGAGCACCTTGCGGTAGCGGGCGAGGGTCGGGCCGAGCATGGAGATCGACGCCTGGTAGTCGCCGATCTCGCGCAGGTCGCGGCCGAGGCTGCCTTCGGAGTAGAGCGTGTCGGGGTTGTCGGGGTCGCGCAGGGCACGCCTGCGCAGCACGTCGCTGTCGGTGCGGTGCGCCTCGTAGACCTGGCCGACCAGGCGCAGTGACACGGCCATGTTGTTGGCCGCCGCCAGGGTGCGCGGCTGGTCCTCGCCGAGCAGGTCCTTGAAGCGTTCGTAGGCGTCGCGCGCCTGCTCCAGGCTTTCGCCGAAACGGCCGAGCGCACGCAGGTCGGCGGCCAGGCCGCCCGCGGTCATGAGCGTGTCGATGTGCTGCTCGCCGAGGTCGGCCTGCCGTGCCTGGCGTTCCAGGACGTCCCTGTCGCTGTCGAGGGCGTCGGCGAAACGCTCCAGCGAGCGCAGCACGTTGGAGACCTGCTGGCGCAGGCGCAGCACCTGGATGTCGTCGGGGCCGAGGCGCTCGGTCCACTGCCTGGTCAGCGTCTCGCCGAGGGCCAGGGCGGTGTCGAACTCGCCACGCAGCCACTGGTAGCGCACGCGCTCGATGAGCAGGTCACGGGTGTCCTCCTCCTCGCACAGCGCGGCGCGCGAGGGCAGCAGGTGCGGCCACAGCTGGTCGTACCTGCCCCAGTTGACCGGCTCGTCGGCGTCGCCGAACTCCAGACCTGGACGGCCGCCGACGAGGATCTTGTGTACCTCGTGGCAGGCGGTGTCCTGCTCCTCGGGCGTCATCTTGGAGCGCACGACCATCTGCACCAGGCGGTGCATCTGGAAGGTGTCGCTGGCCTGGTCGACCTTGGCCAGGGCAAGCAGGGTGATCTCGCGGACGACCTGACCGAGCATGGCGCTGCTCTTGAGCCTGGAGTCCAGCTTGACCAGCGCGTTGGCCATGGCCTTGCCCTGGACCATCGACTTGTTCGGGATCGGCTCGGGTGCGAAGAACGAGCAGATCTGCAGCAGCCTGATCGCGGCGGGCGAGCGCTCGCGCAGCCGGTCGAGCGACAGGTTCCAGGTGACGGCGGCGGGCAGCGGGTAGTCGTCGGGCTGGCTGAGCGTGGAGGCGGGCTCCTGCTCCAGCCTGCCGATGTACTCGTCGACGGGCATGCCGCTCTGGCTCAGCCAGGCCGCGGCCTGCTCGATGGCGAGCGGCAGGTCGCCGAGTGCGGCCGAGACCTGGTCGGCACGGTCCCTGGCCAGGCCCTGCACCCGGCGCAGCAGGTGCGAGACGGACTCCTCGCGGGTGAACACGTCGACTTCGAGCGGGGCCATCGTGGCCTGCCAGTCGGGGTTGCGCGAGGTGACGAGCACGTGGCCGACACCCTGGGCGCTGGTGAACTGGCGCAGCGCGTCGGGCCCTTCGGCGTTGTCGAAGATGAGCAGCCAGCGGGCGTAACCGGTGCCCCTGCGCAGCGCCTCCCGCACCTGGGCGGCGGCCTCGGCGACATTCTCGCCGACGCTGACGCCGAGCTTGACGGCATGCTTGCCGAGCTCGGCGAACGCCGAGTTGATCAGGTCGGTCTGCTCGGCGCCGATCCACCACACCAGGTCGTAGTCGGCCCTGAAGCGGTGGGCGTACTCCAGCGCGACCTGCGTCTTGCCGACGCCGCCGAGCCCGTGCAGGGTGGCGCGGTGCGGCACGACGACCGTGGTGCTGCCGCCGACGAGCTGGTCGCGCAGACGCTCAAGGACGATGCTGCGGCCGGTGAAGGCGGTGTTGCGCGTCTCGACGTTCCACACCTCGGGCTCGGTCGCGGGAAAGCGCACGCCGATGGCCGCGGCCCCGGCATGCGAGGCGTACTGCCCCTGGCGTCCCATCGCGCGCAGCACCGCCTCGATGGCCTGGCGCTCGCCCAGCCGGTCGAGGTTGACGACGTCCTGCTCGGCGTACGGCGAGCTGAGGCGGGTCGCGGTGACGCTGAAGGCGACGACGCTGCGCCGTACGCCTCCGACGCTGGGCGCCACCAGCGCCTCCCAGACCATCTGCGCCTCGGGCGAGCGCAGGTAGGCGGCCGACAACACAGGTACGGTACGGCTGACGGTGCCCCTGGCGGCCTGCTCCAGCAGGTCGGCGGCGTCGGCGGCCTGGTCCAGCCCGTAGCGCAGGACGCGGAAGCCGGCCCTGCCGAGCACGCCCGCGAGCCAGTCGGCCCAGAGCCTGTCCTCGGAGACGTAGCTGATGTGCACGTCCTGCACGGGGGCGGGCCTGCGGATGAAGCCGTCGAGCACCCGCAGCCGCGTCTCCTCGTCGAGTGCGGGCAGCGAGGTGATCGCGCCCTGGGTGATGGCGCCGGTGAGGCGCTCGAAGGCGCTGAGCATCGAGGAGGGCAGGCCCGGCTGGTCGCCGAAGCTGGCCAGCGTCTCCTCGAAGGCGTAGAAGGGCTGGTAGGGGATCTCGATCGAGCCCCAGTAGCGTGCGGCCTCGTCGGGGGTCGCGCCGGTGGGGAAGCCGTCGAACAGGCTGCGGGCCAGTGCCCTGCCCGCGTCGAGCTTCTCCTTCTCGTTGTTCTCGATGCGCATGGGGACGGGCAGGATGCGGATGCCCCTGTCCTTGTAGCGCTGGGCGATGTGCCTGGCGACGTCGGCCGCGCCCTCGGCGCTCTGGCTGCTGAAGGTGAAGCAGTCGACGAGCGTGTCGGGGAAGTGCACGGTGCAGATGTCGGCGATGTCGCTGTGGCCGGTGCGGCTGTCGAGCAGGATGTAGTCGTAGTTGGCGCGCATGTCGGCGCGCAGCGCGTCGAGGAACTGCCCGCCGCCGAGCCGCTCGTAGAAGTTGTCCCAGTCGAAGGTGGACACCAGCGAGGAGTAGTCGCGGTTCTGCTTGCCCGCCGAGACCAGGTCGATGGTGCCGTGGCCGGGGAAGCGGTCCCACGACAGCGAGACGGCGAACGTGGTGACCTGGGCGTAGGACAGGTGCCAGTCGGCGGGCCTGCGCTCGTTGCCCGCGGCGGCCCAGGCGTACTCGGTGATCATCTCGATGACGCCGGGGGTGGCGGCGACGGCCTCGCTGTCGAGGAAGGGGTGGAAGAACTTGTGCAGTCCCGGCGATTCCAGGTCCCAGTCGACGACGAGGACGCGCATGCCGTTGGCGGCGAGGATCCAGGCGGTGTTGGCCAGGGCCATGGTGCGGCCGGTGCCGCCCTTGTAGGAGTAGAAGGTGACGATGTGACCCTGGGGGACGTCAGTCATCGTATTCCTCCGTGTCCGCCGCGGCGTCTGGGCGGATCAGCCGCGGGCGCTCGACCACCCGGCCTTCCGGGGGGAAGACCTGGGCGTGCTTGAGGTAGTGCATGCTCGCCACGTGGATGACCTCGGGCAGAGCGTCGTGCAGGGACTCCGGTGTGGGCAGGCCGCCGGCGGCGCTTCTGAGCGCGATGGCCCCTTCGGTGAGCCTGCGGTGCAGGACCCCCTCCAGGAGTGATCTCAGCCTACCCTCGTCGCGCCTGATATCGGGGTCGTCCGGGTTCCACGGCACCAGGACGTTGATCCACGGCCGGTCCATGGCGACGAACCTGGCTAGTTTGTCGCGAAGGTCGGGGTCCAGCATCGCCCTGGGGTCCACCAGCAGCAGGCCGGGCGAGGTGGGCGTCTTGTCGGCGATGAGGGTTTCGGCCTCGTCGGCGAAGTCGGCGACCGACGGCCGGAAGTTGCGCTGCTCGGCGAGTTCGGCGACGCGCTCGGCGATCGGCGTGCGACGGCCGCGCCCGGCGTAGGGGTCCCAGTCCTGGGGCACGGCCTCGACGGAGGCGACGTAGACGCGCAGCGGGTAGGGATGCGGGTGGTCGGCGAAGGCGTTGGGCACACGGCCGCGCACGAGTGGCCCCGAGTGCTGCGCCCGTCCGGTGCGGCCGGTCTCGACCAGCCCTCGGGCCAGGCGCGAGACGCTGCGCCGGTAGGAGTCGCGAAAGCGCGTGAGCTTCATCATCCCGTAGAGCCCCCGGGTGAGGTAGTCGGCGCCGTACTCCTCGGGGGCGAACCTGACGCCGCGCGCGGCGCCGGGCAGCCGCCCGCGCTCGACCGGCGACCACAGGGCGGGCACGATGAGGCTGTGCCCACGGCCGGCGGCGAAGGCCGACCACTGCCGCCCGCACTCCTCGCTGCCGAAGTAGTCGCGCGAGTAGAGAGGCACGAAAACCCGGCACACGGTGAGCGCCTCGCGCACCGCGTTGGGCAGATCCGCGGCCCTCGGCCCGGTGTCCATGAAGCCCGGCACCGAACGGTCGGGAAGCAGCGCGGCGACCTCGGCGCAGAGGTCCTCGAACAATCGCGACTCCCACAGTCCGGGCTGCGGCGTGCGGGCATAGCTGAGGAAGAAGTACGGCGGGCGGTCACCGGCTCTGCTCATTGGCATAATCCTCAGGGTCCGACGTATCCCTCATGGTAAAGAGTGAAACGCCGTTGCGGGCGTCGCCGGTAAAGTCATCTGTTCTTCGCCAGCCATTCCGTGGCGAAGTCGACCGCTTCGGTCAGTTTCACTGTCAGGCGTGCCGCCCTTCCCACCGTCCCTTTTCCCACGAGTCCCGCGCGTCGCATCGCGGCGCCGATCCGGGTGAAAGGACTTTCGTCGAGCACGACGTCCTCGTACTCCGTCCAGCCGCCGGGCACGACGCACCGGTAGGCGCGCCTGGGCGGGTCCCGGCGGTAGCGGTACTCCGCCAGATGGAAGGCGCTGCACGCCTCGAAGCCGACGCCGACCAGCACGACGGTGGCGCCGGAGCCGTACATGCGGCCCAGCGGCGAGCGCTCGCCGAGATGGCAGTCGAGGGCGTGCCCCTCGGTCAGGTGTGCGGCGGCGGGGCCGACGGCGGCGAAGGAGGTCTGCGGGTGCGCGCTGCGCCGGGCCCCCGGCCTGGTCCTGACCGTCTCGGGGAAGGCGCCGAGCGCGGCGGGCGTGCTCGCGGGGTCGAAGGCGGGCATGGCCAGCCGGTGCCGTTCGGCCTGCTCGGGCGTCATGTGGGCCACCGCGCGCAGGTAGGCGCGTGAGGTGTCGGAGTTGCCCGGGGTGAAGGTGGGCACGACCAGGGTGCCGTGCTCGCCGAGCAGGCCGAGCATGGCGTCGGCCAGGGCGTGCGCGCCGCCTTCCAGGCCGCCGATCGCGCGTAGCGAGACGTGCGCGAGCACGGTGGCGCCCGGCCGCACTCCCGCCGCGCGCAGGTCCGCACGCAGGGCCCCGTCGCCGGTCACCGGCCGCCGGTTCTCAGCGCGGTTCCAGCAGCCACGGCCTGACGGTCTCGCGCATGCCTTCGGCGAAGGTGCGGCCGAGGTCGGTCAGCGCGGGCGAGGCGGCCAGGGTGTCGGCGGCGGTCGCGGTCAGGCCGAGCCATCGGTCGAACTGGGCCGCCGCCAGCGCCGCCGCCTCGCCCTGGGCCGTCGCCCGCCGCACACGCCAGAAGTCGGTGACGGCGACGTGGGCGTAGACGCCTTGCAGGAGGCCTTCGAGCGGGCGCGGGTCGGTGCGCCAGGGCGCGTGGTAGAGCGTGGTGTCGCTGCGGTCGTGCAGGTCGAACAGGTCGAGTACGGCGCCGAGCTTGACGTGCTGGAACTCGTGCACGAGCAGCAGGGCGAGGGTGGCCGGGTCGTCGGGCAGGGCGACGGCGACGGCGCCGAACGCGTCGCGCGCGGTGGAGCTGACGTGCCCGCCGCCTTCGGGCCTGGCCAGCGGTGTGACGACGCTCAGCCCTCTGGCCAGGCCTGGCGCGTAGTCGGCGTGGTCGCGCCTGATGAGCTTCCAGGCCTGGGCGAACAGGTCCTGCCAGTGGGCCGCCTCGCGTTCGCCGAGACGCGGGGAGGCGCGCCATTGGTGGCAGTCCCGCCAGGGGTCGAGGTCCTCGATCGCGACCGCGATCCCGTCGCCGGTCAGGTGGCGTACGGGCTGCCAGCGCTCCTCGTCCTGGCCGAGGTCGACGGTCAGTCCGCCGGGGTCGTCGCCTGCCGCGAAGCCGCCCGCGTGGGTGGTCAGCGTGACGTGCTCGCCGTGCAGGCCCGCGATCGTGCCGAGCGTGGGCAGGTGCGCGCGTCCGTCGGTGACCGCGACGCGCACGCGGGCCCGCAGCCCGGCCCGGATCGCGGCCGAGGCGGCGAGCGCGGCCAGGCCCTGAGGGTCGCCCTCGCCCTCCAGACAGCCGATGGCCCACGCCCTGGCGTAGGGGTGGGCGAGCACGCGGGCCACGGCCGCCGGGTCGGCCGCCTCGGCGCGCAGCAGCAGGTTCCACGCGGGCGCGGTCTGCGGCGACGAGGCGTGCACGGCGGCGACGAGGGCCCGCATGAGGCTGTGCTGACCGGCCGCGAGATGACCGATCGCGCCCGCTCCCCCGTAGCCCGCCGCCAGGCTGAACATGTCCTGGGCGGGCAGGCCGTGCGCCTGCGCGGGCGGCGGCAGCGCGGCCTGGACGTGGGTGACCAGGGCCAGCAGGTCGGCGCAGTACACCGAGGGGTTGGCGAAGTCCTTGGCACTGGAGTAGCGATGGGCGTAGAGGCCGCCGCCGCAGCTGGTGACGACCGGGCACCGCCTGCAGGTGTCGCACAGCCCGGCCAGGCCGAGCCTGCGGGCGCGCATGCCGGGATGGTCGTAGGCGGCGTCCAGGCTGTCGGCGTCGACGCCGGTGCCGGTGGCGGGCGCGCCGTCGTAGGCGGTCTTGAGCGAGTCGGCCTGCTCGTAGCCACCGTCGGTCTCGATCACCACCAGGTCGCTCGCCTCCAGCCCGAGCGACTCGGTACGGCTGGAGCCGCCCCTGGCCATGCTGATGAGGGAGTCGAAGACGCGTACCTCGATCGGCCTGCCGTCCCGCAGCCAGCGGTCGTAGATCGCGATGAGCCAGGCGCCGTGCTCGCCCGGCTCGCCCTGGGGCGGGTTGTCCCAGGTGGCGTGCGGCAGCAGGAAGTCCACACGCGGCGGGCGCAGGGCCAGCAGCGCCTCGTACACGGCGATGGGGTCGTTGGCGATGTCGATCGTGCACAGCAGGCCCGCGTACAGGCCCGGGTAGTGGTCGCGCAGCAGTCTGATGCCGGCCGTGGCGCGGTCGTAGCTGCTGCGGCCGTCGGCGTAGCGCCTGTGCCTGTCGTTGGCGCTCCTGTCGCCGTCGAGCGAGATTCCGACCTTGACGCCCTCGGCGGCGAACAGCTCGCAGAACTCCTCGTCGAGCAGCACGCCGTTGGTGTGGATGGCCAGGTCCAGCGCGCAGGAGGCGGGAAGGGCCGATCGCAGGGCCTTCGCCGCGCGGGCCAGGCGCGCCCGGCCGGCCAGGAGGGGTTCGCCGCCGTGCAGGACGACGCGGATCTCGCGCAGGTCGTGCGCGAGCGCGTGCTCGGCGAGACGACCGGCGACGCTGGCGATCGTCTCGTCGGACATCACCTTCGGGCGTGCGCGCCAGCTCTGGTCGGCGTGCTCGTAGACGTAGCAGTGGTCACAGGCGAGATCGCATCTGCTGGCGACCTTGAGCACGAACTGCCTGAACGGCACGTGGCGCTCACCTCTGGGGGGAATGCGGTTGTGAACCGCGCTGTCAGATCGAGGAGTTGAACGCGGCGACGGGAACGGCGCCGGTTTCGATCGCCCCGTGCAGGACGCGGCCGAGCAATGCGCTCTCCGCGGCCGAACGCGTGAGTGGCACGGTGCGAAGGTCGGTGACGTCGGAGACGAAATCGTGGTCGTTGGCGTACATGCTTCTACCAATCCGTAGCGGGATGACAGTTATTGACAAATCGACCCTTCCGGAAATTCACCCCCTCTCCCCAAAAAGCATCGCATAGCGCTTGAAGGAGGAAAAGGAGCAGAAAGGAGACAACCGGCGGACCTTTGCCGGGTTTCGAGCCTTCGCTGCCGGGCAGTCGCCGCAACCAAAGAGACATGACCCCGGAGGCACACCATGACAGCCGAGACCCTGATCTGGGTGGCCCTCGTCGTGGTCGCACTGGTGGCGATCGCAGCGGTCGGCTACGTCGTGATGCAGCAGCGGCGACGGAGCGGCCTGCGTGAGCGGTTCGGCCCCGAGTACGACCGCACGATCACCGAGAGCGACGACAGAAGCGCGGCCGAGCAGGAGCTGCTGGCCCGCGAGCGACGCGTCAACGACCTCGACATCCGCCCGCTCGACGCGAGCGCCCGCACGACCTACGTCCAGCGATGGAGCGAGGTGCAGGAACGCTTCGTCGACGCGCCCGGATTCGCGGTGACCGAGGCCGACCAGCTCGTCAGCGCCGTCATGGCCGAGCGCGGCTACCCGACCGAGGACTTCGGCCAGCGCCTGTCCGACCTGTCGGTGCGCCACGGCGCCACGCTCGACCACTACCGCAAGGCCCACGACATCAGTACGAGGGCGGCGCGCAAGGAGGCCTCGACCGAGGAGCTTCGCCAGGCGATGGTGCACTACCGCGCCCTGTTCCAGGAGCTGCTCGACGAGAGCCCCGTACCAGGCCACGAGACCCCCAGCAGCGACCCCGGAAGACGGTGACCCCCATGGAAGAGCGCCCCTACGAGCGCAGAGCGCACGACGAGTCCCAGGACCTCGACCTGCCCCCGGCGCACGAGGACCGGCTGGTGTCCGACGGCACCCACGAGGTGGACATCGACCACACCCGCATCGACCACACCCGCGACGACCGGCCCCTGGCCGACGCCGAGCCCGACCCGGAGCACAGGGAGCCCTTGCACCAGATCGACCGCGAGGACGACCTCGACCCCTTCGACCCGCCGGAGCGCGTCGTCGAGACGGTCTCGGAGGAGCGCCTGCCGACCCAGCCGACCCCGGCCGCCGAGCGCGCGCCGCTGTTCGACCAGGACCCCGACCAGGTGCGTACCCGCTGGCGTGAGGTGCAGGCCGCTTTCGTCGACGACCCCCGTGAGGCCGTCGAGCGCGCCGACGTGCTGCTCGACGAGATCGTCGCCGCGGTGACCGAAAGGCTCACCGCGCGCACCGGCGAGCTGCGCGAGCGCTGGAAGAACTCCAGCGCGAGCGACACCGAGCAGCTCAGGCTCGCCCTGCACGACTACAGGGACGTCGTGGACCGGCTGCTGACCCTGTCGGGGAAGGAGAGCAGCTGACATGCTCGCCATCGTCGCCGCGATCGTCTTCGGACTCGGCCTGTTACTCGACCTGCTCGACGCCCGCCTCGGCGGGTCGATCGGCGCCACCACGTTCATGCTGCTCGGCCTGACGCTGCTCGCGCTGCACCAGGCCGGGATCGGCACCGCGAGCGTCGGCAGCTACCGGGGCCGCTGGCGCGGTCGCAGCAGGCGCTGACGCACCTCAGACCACGAGGGCGGACCCCTTCCAGGCACGGGGGTCCGCCCTCCTTCCCTGTCCCCGGGCGTGGGTCAGGGGCTCCACTCCCCCTTGGCCGCGAACTCGAACTCGGCCCTCGGCCTGCTCAGCGCGCCCAGCGCGACGATCTCCCGCCGGAACAGCAGCGCCAGCGTCCAGTCGACCAGCACCCTGACCTTCCGGTTGAGCGTCGGCACCCGCGACAGGTGGTAGCTGCGGTGCACGAACCACGCCAGCGGCCCCCGCATCCGCACCCCGTAGATCTGCGCCACCCCCTTGTGCAGCCCCAGACTCGCCACCGACCCCGCATAGGCGTGCCGGTACGGCGTGCGCGGCCGTCCGCGCAGCCCGGCGAGCACATTGTCGGCCAGGACCTTCGCCTGCCGTACGGCGTGCTGGGCGTTGGGCGCGCAGAACTCGCCCGGTCTGGTGAGGTCGGGCACGGCGGCGCAGTCCCCGGCGGTGTAGACGGCGTCGTGGCCTTCGACGAGGAGTTCGGCGCTCGTCCTGATCCGGCCCTTGGCGTCCAGCGGCAGGTCGCCTTCGGCCACGACCGGATGCGGGCGCACTCCCGCCGTCCACACCAGGGTGGCGGCGTCGAGCTCGGTGCCGTCGTCGAGCGCGATCCGGCCCTTCTCGGCCGAGGCCAGCCTGGTCCGCAGGCGTACGTCGATGCCCCGGGCACGCAGCTGGCGCAGGGTCCACACGCCCATCTCCGGGCCGACCTCGGGCAGGATGCGGTCGGAGGCCTCGACGAGCAGCCAGCGCATGTCGCCGGGCTCGACGCCCGGGTAGGAGGCGCAGGCGTCGTGCGCCATGTCCTGCAGCTCGGCCAGGGCCTCGACCCCGGCGAAACCGGCCCCGACGAAGACGAACGTGAGCGCCTCACGCCTGATCGCCTCGTCGTCGGTCGAGACCGCGAGGTCCAGCTGGGCCAGGACGTGGTTGCGCAGGTGGATGGCCTCTTCGAGGGTCTTGAAGCCGATGCCGCACTCGGCCAGCCCCGGCACCGGCAGCGTGCGCGAGACCGATCCGGCCGCGACGACGAGCACGTCGTAGCCGAGCTCGCGGTCCGGCCCCCGGTGCGGGCGCCAGCCGATCGTGCGCGCCGCGGTGTCGACGCGCGTGACCCAGCCGGTCAGCACTCTGCAGCGGCGTAACACCCGGCGCAGCGGCACGACGACATGGCGGGGTTCGAGGTTGCCCGCGGCGGCCTCGGGCAGGAACGGCTGGTAGGTCATGTAGGAGTCGGGGTCGATGACCGTGATGTGCGCCTCGCCTCGGCGCAGACGGCGTTGCAGGCGCAGGGCGGTGTAGAGGCCGACGTACCCGCCGCCGATGACGACGATCCGGGAGGGCGAAACAGTCATGCGAAGCTTCTACCCGGATCGCCGTATTTGCAGTGCTATGCCGCTTGAATGGCGAAACGCATGGTGACGGTACTGCCGGCCGTACCGGTGGCGAAGGCGATGTCGGTGGTGAGCAGTCTGGCCACCCACAGGCCCATGCCGCTGGTGGCGTGCGGGCTCGGCCGCACACCGCCCGGCGGGCCCTGGGGCGACCAGCGACCGCCGTCGTGCACCTGGACGACCAGTCCGAAGTCGTCGCACCACACCCTCAGCACGGCCTTGCCCTCGGTGCCGTGGGTGACGGCGTTGGTGGCGACCTCGTTGACCGCCACCACCAGGTTCTCCAGTGGCTCCCCGCCCATGCCCGCCGCACGGCCGTGCGCTCCCGCGAAGTCGCGCACGGCCTGCAGGTCGGGCAGGGTGAAGGACACTTCGCCCACGTCACAGCCGTCGGGAGGCGAGGGAAAGGGATCGGCGGCCGCGCCCTTCGCCGGACTTGGCTCGTCGCTCACCATGCCTCCACCTCCCCGGCAGCGCCTGATCTCACGCGCCTCGGCCGGCTCCGCCCATCCGGTGCTGCGTCTCACGTGTCACCGATCAGCGATCCGCCACCAGACCGGCCCTGAGCTGCTCCAGCACCTTACGCAGGATGCGGGAGACGTGCATCTGTGAGATGCCGAACTCGGCGGCGATCTCGGCCTGTGTCATGTTGCCGAAGAACCGTAGCAGCAGAATGTTCTTCTCCCGCGGCGGCAGCGCGTCGATCAGCGGCTTGACCGCCTCCCTGTCGACCAGCATGCCGAGGGAGTCGTCGCTCTCGGGAATGACGTCGCCGAGCGAGGCGGAGTCGTCGGCCGTGCCGAGCGGGGCGTCGAGCGAGAGCGTGCTGTAGGCGGCCGAGGCGTCCAGCGTGAGCAGGACCTCCTCCTCGGAGATCTTCATCTTGACCGCGAGTTCCGCCACCGTGGGCGAGCGGCCGAGCACCTGGCTGAGATCGGCGAGCAGGCGGTTGAGCTCGGAGCGGCGTTCCTGGTAGAGGCGCGGGACCCTGATCGCCCAGGTCCTGTCCCTGAAGTGCCGCTTGACCTCGCCGGTCATCGTCACGACGGCATAGCCCCTGAAGGCGTGGCCGAGGTCGGGGTCGAAGCCGTTGACCGCCTTCATCAGGCCGACGTACGCGGCCTGCAGCAGGTCCTCCAGCGGCTCGCCTCGGTAGCGGTAGCGGCGGGCGATCTCCATCGCCAGCGACTTGTGCATCTCCACGATGCGCTCGCGCAGGAGTTCTCTGCGATATTCGGGGGTGTCCTCGCACACCATGTCCGCGAGAAGTTCTTCCGCGGTCATGTCGTCGAGGTGCCTGATCTGCTCCTGGACCGTCATCTTGCTGCTCCCGGCTATGGGATTCACAGCCGCTCCGTCTGCCGGGCAAGCAAAAAGCCCAGACAGAAGTCGCGACTCGTCGCGAAGCCCTCTGCTGGACCTCGTCGCCAGTATGGCATGAAATCCGGGAGTATGCCAGGGGTGCCGTGGACAGTATGGTGGCCCATGTCGAAAGGAGCGACTGTGACGGTGCCTGGCAACGGAGAAGGGTCACCCACCCTGATCCTGGCCACCTCTAGCGTTGACGGGATCGCCGTCGTCGACGTGGACGGTGTTCTCGACGCCACGACCCGCGACCAGTTCGCCGACCACCTCGCCCAGTGCCAGGCGGCGCACGGCCCCGACCTGATCCTCGATCTGGCCGGTGTGACGTTCATGGACTCGCGCGCGCTCGGGCTGATCGTGCACCACTGGCAGTCCAGCCTCGGCGGCGGCGGGCGCTTCGCCCTCGTCGGCGTGCAGTACTCCAAGTCGAAGGTGATGTGGATCACCGGCCTGGCCGAGCGGCTGCCGCTCTACGACACCGTCGAGCAGGCCGTACGGGCCATCGGTTAGGCCCATGAATTAAGCACTGCTGGTCAGGCGCTGCTCTTCTGGTGCTCGTCGACCAGGAGTTTGGCCAGGTCGGCCACCTTGACCTGGTGGTGCTGGGAGATCCTGCGCAGTTCCTCGAAGGCGGCCTCGGCGGTGCAGCCGCTGGTCTTCATGATGATGCCCTTGGCCTGGTCGATGATGGCGCGGCCGGCCATGGCCTCCTGCATCTGGGCGGCGCCCGTGCGCACCTCCTCGAAGTCCCACAGATTGGTCATCGCCACCGACACCTGTTCGGCCAGCATCTCGGCCAGCGGGCTGGCCTGCTGGGCGTTGAAGGCGCGGGGGCGCACGGAGTACAGGCCGACGACCAGCAGGACGGGGTCGAGCTCGATCGGCATGACCAGAACCGAGCGCACCGCCCAGCGTGCGGCCAGTCCCGCGTAGCCGGGCCATCGGCGCTCGCGCAGCAGGTCGGTCACGACGACCCGGTGCCCGCCGCGCCTGGCCTCGATCGAGGGCCCCTCGCCCAGCGCGCGTTCGCCGTCGGCCAGCATGATGAGCTCGCTGTGGGAGCCGGATACCAGCACCCTGTCCTCGCGCCACAGCTCGGCCGAGCCGCCCGAGCAGCCGCGCAGGCCGCCCGCCAGTGTGGTGGTCAGGCCGCGCAGCACGCTCTCGGCCGAGGTGTCCTCGCCGACCCTGCCGAGAGCGGCCAGGTCGCGTGCCAGCGCCGGTGTGATCATTCGCATGGTGTCCATCGCACTGACCCCCTTCCCTGGATGGCAAGGCTAATCCCTCGTGGCGTAGCGTCTGCCGGGAGCGGTCGACCTGCTCGTCCGTTCGGATAATCTTTGATCTTTCGCATTGTGGCCGTGAAGGATGCCCTTTTGACTCTTCCCGCCATGGAGCAGGCGGTCGGCGAGCTCGCCGAGCGCATCTCGTCCCTGCACCGAGCCGGTTCCGCCTATCCCGACGAGGTCGCCTCCACGCTGCAGGCCGCCCTGGCCGAGCTGGACACCGCCCTCGACCTGCTGGCCGCGGCCCAGGCCGAGATGCGCCGGGGGTCCAAGCGCACGGGCGGCCGTGACAGCGCCTCCCAGCGCGAGCTGAAGCTGCTGCGCCAGGTCTTCCGGGTCTTCCCCGTGCCTGTCGCCGTGCTCGACGGCGGCGGCGTGGTGCGCCGGATCAACGCCGAGACCTCGCGCCTGCTCGGCAGTCCCGACGGGTTCCTGGTCGGCAGGGCCTTCCCGCTGCTGGTCGACGTCTCGCGCCGGGCCGCCTTCCGCTCGCATCTGACCGCCGTGCTGCGCACCGGCTCGACGGCCGCGTTCGAGACCAGGCTGGCCCACCAGGGCAAGGTGCACACGGTGCAGCTGGCGCTGTCCAGGCTCACCCTGCCGGGCGAGCCCCAGCAGATGGTCGCCGCCGTGGCGCTGCCCACCGAGGTACGCCTGCCCGAGCAGGGCGCGGCCGCGGCCGGGCCGTCCGACGGCATGCTGCTCATGGCCTCGGCCAGGCGGCAGGAGCTGCTCGCGGCCATGACCAGGCTGCTGCTCGACGACGAGAGCCTGCGCAGGCCGGTCGCCGCCGTGCGCGCGGCCAGGCTGCTCGCGGCCGAGTTCGCCGACTGGGTGGTGGTCGACGTGACCGAGCCGGGCGCCCCGGCCAGGCGCGCGGTCGTGCTCGGCCCCAAGGAGCAGGTGGCCGACTCGCTCGTGCCCGTGGTCGAGCGGGCCGACCCGCTGCGGGCGCTCGCGGTGACCCAGGTGCTCACCCAGGGCACGGGCGCGGTGCACGAGATGGTCGAGGACGAGACGCTGCTGGGCACCACGCCGCAGGGCCCGCTGCTGACCGCCATGGGCGCCGGATCGCTGCTGTGCGTGCCGATCGGCGGTCAGGGCGAGGGGCACGGCGGCGGGCGCGAGGACGCGATCGGCGGCGTGCTCACCCTGATCCGCTCGCACGAGCGCCCGCCGTTCACCCTGGCCGATCTGGGGCTGATGGAGGAGATCGGGGCGCATCTGGGGCTGGCGATGCGCGCCCAGCGCGCCTTCCAGCACCGCAGCAGGGCGGCCGAGGCGCTGAGCACCACCGTGGTGCCGCGCACGCTTCCCGACGTGCCCGGGTTCGAGGCCGCGGCGATCTACCATCCGGGCGCGTCGGTCGGGGCCGAGTTCTACGACGTCTTCCCCATCGGCGACGGCTGGGGCTTCGCCCTGGGCGGCGCGGTCGGCAAGGGCGAGGAGGCCGCGTCGGTCACGGCCATGGTCAGGGGCGGCCTGCGCGTGCTGAGCGTGTGGGAGGAGGATCCGGCCGAGGCCATGCACAAGGTCAACGACGCCCTCACCAAGCAGGGCACCGGCCTGTTCGTCATGGCCGCGTGTGCCTTCGTCCGAGGGCGCACCGTACGCCTGGTCTCGGCCGGTCACCACCCTGCCGCTCTGCTACGCGCCGACGGCGGCGTGCGTTTCGCCGAGGGCGGCGGCCTCCCGCTCGGCCTGACCGCCGATGCCGAGACGGCCGTGGAGGACCTGACGCTGAGCAAGGGCCAGACGCTGGTGCTCTACTCCGAGGGCCTGGTCTCCTCGCGCGACGCCTCCGGCGCGGCCTACGGCGACGAACGGCTGCTCGACGTGCTGACCAGGTGCGCCGGTCAGTCGCCCGCCGCGGTCGTCAAGGCCGTCGAGGAGGACCGGCACGCCTTCTCCGAAGGCCGGGTCTGGGACGAGGTCGTGGTGCTGGCGCTCAGGGCGACGTGAGGCCCGGAGGTTTGACCGTTGCTCGACGATCGACTGGGCCCGGGTTTGCTTCTGGCGGGGATCAGGGTATGTTCGTTCTAGATTCGTCGTGCCTAAGACGCAGGCACACCTGAACGACCCCGGGCCGAGCGCCCAAAAGTCCGAGGTGTGCCATGAACATCGCGATCGTCGCTTCCGATGCCGTCTACGCCGACCACCAGCGCGCCCACCTCATCGCCGCAGCCCGTGAGCTCGGCCGTGAGCACCGCGTCACCATCTACAGCCGCAGGACCGACGCCACCCAGCGTGCCCGTGTCCGCCTGCACCAGGGCGTCACGGTCGAGCAGCTCGACGCGGGCCCCGTGCGGACCCTGACGGCCGAGGAGCTCATGCCGTACCTGTCGCAGGTGGGTGAAGGGCTGATGCGGCGCTGGGACAAGGACAGGCCGGACGTCATCCACGCGCACTCCTGGACCGGCGGGCTGGCCGCCATCGCCGGGGCCAGCGGGCTCGACGTGCCGGTCACGCAGACCTTCCACGAGTTCGGCTCGCCGCGTCAGGCCAAGCAGCTGGAGCTGGAGCGTGCGATCGGCCGCCGGGCCGACGCGGTCATCGCGGGGTCGGGCGGTGAGGAGTCGGAACTGATCAGGCTGGGCGTGCCGCGCCGCAACATCGCGGTCGTGCCGCAGGGCGTCGACGTGGAGAAGTTCCGCCGCCAGGGCATCACGGCGCCGCGCGCCTCGCACCCCAGGCTGCTGCACATCGGCAGTCTCGGCCCGGCGGACGGCGCGCCGACCATGATCAGGGCGCTCGCCGGCATCCCCGACGCCGAGCTCGTCCTGGTGGGCGGTCCCGGCGCCGAGGAGCTCGACGACGACCGCGAGGTACGCAGGCTGCGCAACCTGGCCGTGCAGAACGGCGTGGCCGACCGGCTCAGCATCCTCGGCCGGGTGCCGCACTCCTCGGTGCCCAAGCTGATCCGAGGCTCCGACGTGGTGGTCTCGCTGCCGCGTGAGACCTCGGCGGGCACGGTCGCCCTTGAGGCCATGGCGTGCGGCGTGCCGGTCATCGCCTCGGCCGTCGGCGCGCACCTCGACTCGGTCGTCGACGGGGTGACCGGCCTGCTGGTGCCGCCGGACCGTCCCGCGCGCACCGCCCGCGTCATCCGCGAGCTGCTGGCCGACCCGACCCGCCGCTCGGCCATCGGTTTCGCCGGCGCCGACCGCGCCAGGTCGAGGTACTCCTGGGAGCGCATCAGCCAGGAGCTGGTCCGCGTCTACGAGGACGCCCTGGCGCTCGCCCGCTGACCCCACCTCCTCCGCCTGCCGTACCCCACCCCACCCCGGGGTACGGCAGGCGGCATTTTTTTGCCTCCGGTCTTTGTCTCCGGTCTTTTGCCTCCGGATCGCATATCTGTTAGATATATCTATCAGATACCAGCGTTTTCCTCCGGACGGAGCACTGTCATGAGCCTGCCCTCCTTAGCCGAAGCCGCCCCGCCCGTCTCCCGCATCCGGGCCTGGATCGGCTTCACCGTCTTCGCCGCCGTCGCGATCGGCGGCGGCTGGCTCTTCGTCGCACTCGACCGGGCGGGCGGCGAGCTCACCGGCGCCGGCCAGACCACCTCGACGAGCGGGAGCACACCCGGCCAGGGACTGTGGATCCTCGCCCCCGCCCTGTGCGCCGTCCTGCTGCGCTTCGTGCTCAAGGACGGCGCGGGACCGCTCGGGATGACCGTGCGCCTCGCCGGGCGCGGCCGGTGGTTCGCCTTCGCCCTCCTGACGCCCGTCCTGGCCACGGCGCTGGCCGTGCTGGCCACCGTGGCCTTCGGCACCGGCACCTTCTCCCTGTCCCCCGCACCCGGTCGCGCGCCCCTGCTGGAGGCGGTCGCCACCACGATCGGCTTCCTGCTGGTGAAGAACGTGCTGGAGGAGCTCGCCTTCAGGGGGTACGGCACCCGCACCGCCATGGCGCTCGGCCTGCGCGGGGTCGCGCCGCACCTGCTCGTCGGCATGGTGTGGGGGCTGTGGCACCTGCCGCTCTACGCCGTGTGGATGTCGCCCGCCGACCTGGCGACCACGACCTCGCTGCCCTGGTCGCTGTTCGTCGTGTCCGTGCTGGCCGGGACGGCGGCCCTGTCGGTGCTGTACGGCGAGCTGCGGGTGCTGACCGGGTCGATCTGGCCGGGTGTCGTCCTGCACACCGCGGGCAACGCCCTGACCACTCCCCTGCTGCTCAACGGCCATCTCGTCTTCGACGGGAGCGGAGACCTGCTGACCAGCGTGGCGCCCGGCTCGCTGCTCTCGCTGCTGCTGTTCGCCTCGACCGGGATGTGGCTCATGCGCCACCGTCTCCGTACCCGCTGAGCTCCCGCCTGGCCCGCTGGCCGCCCGCGAGGTCGCCCGACGCCTCGAACACGCCGATCGCCTCCTCGCAAGCGGCCCGCGCCCGGCCGTGCTCGCCGTCGCGGGCGTGGGCGCGGGCCAGGGCGAGCAGCGTGAGGCCCTGCGAGGCGCGGTCGTCGGCCGAGCGGAAATGTGCCAGCGCCTGCCCGAAGTGCTCGGCCGCCTCCCCGTGCCGCCCGAGAGCGCCGAGGTCGTGCCCGATCTCGGCCAGGCACATCGCCAGCCCGAGCTGCGTCTGGGTGGCCCCGATGCCGTGCCCCGGATCGAGGTAGGCCTGCGCCGTACGGCGATGCAGGTCGAGGGCGTCGGCCGGGCGGCCGTTCTCGCGCAGGACCTCGCCGAGCTTGCGCGCCGCCACCGTGTGCCCGACGACGTCGCCCAGCGACAGCAGCAGGCCGGATGAGGCGGCGAAGCGCTCGGCGGCACGTTCCCTGTGCCCGGCGGCCTCGCCCTGCGGCGTGCGCGACAGGGCCAGGTGCGCCGCCCCCGCGTAGTTCAGCGCCCACGCCTGCTCACGCTCGTCGCCCGCCGCCTTGGCCAGCAGCAGCGCCCTGGCCGAGAGCTCCAGCGCCTCCTCGTGCCGCCCGAGGCAGTACGACATCGTCCAGGCCAGGTAGTCCAGGTGCACCGCCTCCTCGCGCACGCGGCCGAGCGCCCTGGCCGACGCCGACGACAGGCCGAACAGCTCCTCCCACTGCGGCCAGTGCCTGCGCAGGTCGGAGAACCAGTGCATGGCCTCGGCGACCTCCACGACCCTGGCGTGCTCGCCCGCGCGCGCCGCCGCCGCGACCGCGGCCGACCAGTTGGCCGCCTCCTCGTCGAGCCAGTCCCTGGCCCGCTCCCGCGATCCCGGCTCGCCGTCCGGGTCGCCGTCGCGCTCGAACCACAGGCCCGCCGTCGCGGCCGTGCGCAGCAGCCAGTCGTTCATGCGATCGGCGGCCTGCCGTACCTCGTCCTGGTCGTCGGCGCGCAGCCGGCCACGGGCGAACAGCCTGATCAGGTCGTGGAAGCGGTAGCGGCCCGGGCGGCCCGCCTGGTGCAGCAGCCCCAGGTCGACCAGCTCCTCCAAGGCGGCGGCGGCCCGCGCGGGGCCGATCCCGACGAGCACGGCGGCCAGCGCGGGGCCGAAGTCCGGGCCGGGCACCAGCGACAACCGGCTGAACAGCAGCCTGGCGCCCGGCGCGAGCTGGTCGTGCGACAGGGCGAAAACGGCGGCCACCCGCAGATCGCCCGCCTCCAGGGCGTCGAGGCGGCTCTCACCGTCGGCCAGCCTGCCGACCAGGTGCCCGACCGTCCACTCCGGCCTGCTCGCCAGCCTGTTGCCCGCGATGCGCAGGGCGAGCGGCAGGTGCCCGCACAGCCTCGCCACCTGCGACGCGGCCTCGGGCTCGCCCGACACGCGGCTCCCGCCGACGATACGGCCCAGCAGGTCGCGGGCGTCATCGGGCGGCAGCGTGCCCAGGGCCACGCGGTGCACGTCCTCGAGCCCGGCCAGCGCCCGCCTGCTCGTCACCAGCACCAGGCAGCCCGCGCCCGGCAGCAGGGGACGCACCTGCGCCTCGTCGGCCGCGTTGTCCAGGACGACCAGCATGCGCCTGCCCCTGGACAGCGTCCGGTACAGCCCGCCGCGCTCCTGCTCGCCCGCCGGGATCGCGCCCTCGTCCACGCCCATCGCCCGCAGCAGCCTGCTCAGCGCCTCGGCCGGGGTCGGCGGCGTACGGTCCATGCCCCTCAGGTCGAGGAAGTGCCCGCCGCCGGGGAACAGCCGCGCCAACTCCTCCATCGCCCGTACGGCCAGCGCGCTCTTGCCGACCCCGGCCAGGCCCCACACGACGGCCACCACCGAGCCGCCACCCGCCGCGAGGGCGGCCAGGGCGCGCAGGCCGTCCAGTTCGGCGTCCCTGCCGGTGAAGTCGCCCACCGCCCTCGGGGGCACGCAGGCCGCCGAGCCGTACGGGCGGGCGTGCTTTCCGGCCTTGGCCGCCGCCAGCAGGGCGCGGTGCTGTTCGGGTGTGAGGTCGAGCACATCGGCGACGGCCTCGACCGATCGGCGGCGCGGGCCCCTGCTGTGCCCGCGTTCCATGTCGCCGATCGCGCGCACGCTCACGGTGGAGGCCTCGGCCAGTTCCTCGATGGTCAGACCTGCGGCCGACCGGTGGGCGCGTAACAGTGCGCCGAAGGTGGATCCCTGTTCGGGGGCGGGGATCGCCTGCATCGTTTCCTCTCGCCGTGGCTCTGGTGCGGGAATCCGCCTGTCAAGCTGCCTGCCGCTCCGCCTGGTCGGGCGGCGGCGGCCCCGTGTTGCCTTGTCTGCGCAGATGCCATCAGTTCTGAGCCACCCAGGAGTGAACGCAGTGCGAATTCGCCTGTTTCCGTTAGTCCCGGTCGCGGTCGCGGCCCTTGTCCTCTGCGCGGCCTCGACCTCTCCGGCGCTGGCCGCCGCACCCGCCGGACGCCATTGCGTGGTCCGTGCGGACAGTACGAAGATGGACTGTTTCGACACGTTCGCCAACGCCGTCTCGGCCGCCACCGACGGCCGGGTCGCCGATGCCGCCGCTCCCGCGAGCGACGCCTTCGCCGCCGCCGTGCAGAAGGCGGGGCCGCCCGCCACGGTGCTGGTGTCGGGCACGGGCAGGCCCGCGTCGGGCTACCGGCCTGACGCCACGGTCAAGCAGGGGAAGGCCTCTGCCTCGGACCCGCTGCGCGCTCCCTCGATCGCCGCGTCGGCCGGGTCGGGCAGCACCGTGCTCGCCGTCGCCTGGGTCGACGCGTACTTCGCCGGGGCCTCGCTGACCTTCGTCGGCAGCTCGGGCTGCAGCGAGAGCCGCAGCTTCTCCTTCCCCTGGCTCGGCGACCACGGCTGGAACGACTCCATCAGCTCCTACAAGACCTACAACGGCTGCGGCGCCTCCTGGTACCGCGACGCCCGCTACGCCGACTACTACGCCACCCAGTACCACGGCGAGATCGGGTGGATCGGCGACGCCATGAACGACCAGGCCAGCTCGGTCAAGTTCGACGGCATCGCCTCGGCCGAGCAGATGCTCAAGGACTGCGGCACGGCCACCGACCGATGCGACTTCGCGCCCAAGGGGCGGCTGTCGCACTGGACCGCGCAGCAGGAGAAGATCGGCTTCGGCGCCAACTGCTCCACGACCGAGCAGACCATCACGACCGGCATCCGCAAGATGACCGGCGGCTCCAACTCCCTCTCGGTCTCGGCCGAGGCCGGATTCCGGTTCGGCAAGATCTTCTCGCTCAGCGTCGAGGCGGCCTACGGCCACACCTGGACCTGGTCGGACACGCTCATCGACCAGGTGGACCTCAAGGTCCCGGCCAACCACCTGGCCTGGGTCGACCGCGCCGCCGCCATGGTCACCGGCCAGGGCGACTGGACGCTGCACTACCCCTCGGCCAAGTGGGGGCACTACAACTGGTACCTCTACGACTTCTGGGGCTCCGGCCCCAACCAGGCGCTGGCCAAGACCGGCTACACCTTCCACGACAAGCAGATGACCGCGGCCGAGCGTGCCTCCTCCGGCTGCGGCGGCAACCCCTCGGGCAACGGCTCCCCGATCGAGTCGGCCGGCTACCGGGGCATGTGCATGGACATCCCCGGCGCCAGCAGCTACAACGGCCAGAGCGTGCAGCTGTGGGAGTGCAACGGCACCGCGGCGCAGAAGTGGGCCAGGACCGACGCCCAGATCACCGCCATGGGCAGGTGCCTCGACATCAGGGACAGAGGCACCGGCAACGGCAGCGCGCTGCAGCTGTGGGACTGCACGGGAGGCGCCAACCAGCAGTGGCAGAAGTCCGGCTCGATGCTGCGCAACCCGGCTTCCGGCCGCTGTGTCGACATCACCGGCAACAACCCCTACTCGGGCAACAAGCTGCAGATCTGGGACTGCCACAACAGCGTCAACCAGACCTGGCGCGTCGCCTTCTGACCGTCTCGCGCCCGGCGCGGCCGGGTGCGGTCAGCACGCGGTCAGCCGCCGGTAGGCGCCCTCTCGCATGCTCCGTCCATGGACATCACCCAGATAGCGGGCAGTGAGCACGACTTCCAACTCGTCCGCCACCTCACCCTCGAAGGCTCCCAGCACGAGATCGGCGCCGCCCTCGCGACCGAGGCGGCCCGGCTCGGCTGGGAGCCCGTCCCCGTCGACCCCACGATCGGCGCCGCCAGGCGCGACTGGTTCCGCGCCCACTGGCCCCAGCACCTGTCCCGTACGGCAGGCGCCGCGCAGGCGCTCGGCCTCGACCCCGAACGCGACGACCTGGCCTTCGACACGATCTCGGTCCTGCCGCAGGCCTGCTCGGCGTTGTGGATCCCGCCGTCGGCGGCCACCGACGGGCACGGCCGCATCGCCCGTAACTACGACTTCTTCACCTCGACCACCAGCGAGATCATCGGCGGCGCCTCCCAGCCCGGCGAACTGCCGATGGCCGCCAGGCCGCATCTCATCACCACACGTCCCGACGAGGGTCTGGCCAGCACCTCGCTCAGCATGGCCGACTTCGACGGCGCCATGGACGGCATCAACGAGGCCGGGCTGGCCGTCGTCCTGCTCATCGCCGACTTCGCCACCGCCTCGCCGCCCGGCCACACCTCGCCCCAGGTCGGCCTGAACACCGTGCAGCTGCCCAGGTTCCTGCTCGACACCTGCCGCACCGCCGCCGAGGCCAAGCGCGCGCTGCTCGGCGCCAAGCACTACGACCACGGGCTGCCGCTGCACTACCTGGTGGCCGACGCCCACGGCCAGGCGTTCGTGTGGGAGCGGGGCAGGGACGGCGCCGAGCACATCATCGACGTCGGCGACGGCGCCCTGTGCGTCACCAACCACCTGCTGCACCTGCACCCCGACCCCAAGTCCCTGCCCGAGGACGACGAGCACACCCTCGGCACCTACGGCCGCCTGCGCAGCCTGCACGAACGCAGCAAGGACGCCGTCATGTCCCCGGCCGACCTGCGCGACACCCTCTTCCACGTCCGCCCGGCCGAGGACCCGGCCCTCCCCTTCCGCACCCTGTGGTCCAGCATCGCCGACACCACGACCCGCACCCTGTCCACGTCCTACTACCTGGGCGACGGAAAGCCGTACTCGCCGGAGACTTCGTTCGGGCCACTGGGTTAGTCCTGGCCTGCCAGGTTGATGCCTACGGTTACCTCGTCGAGTTCGGGGATGCTCATGGTGGTGCCGACGTAGCCGTTGCGCCATTGGACGGGGGTGGCGTCCTCGAAGCCGAGGCGGGTGTTGACGCGGGCGTGGTCGACGCCGGAGGCGTAGCGGGCGTAGATCACCTTGCGCAGGGCGAGTTCGGAGGTGACGAGTTCGAACTTCTGCAGGGCCAGGTCGATCTCGGTGGCGATGCCGCCCTGCCATCCGGCGTCCACCTCGACCATGTCGCGCCCCGCCGAGAGGTGCAGGGTGTTGCGCGCCCAGTCGATCTTGACGAACAGCTCGGCGTGGCAGGCGCCGGAGTCGTCGAGGCCGTAGATGGAGATCTCCTCGATCCAGCGGTTGTCGATGCCGTCGAGCAGGCGGCGTACGTGGTCCCTGTCGGTGGTGCTGCGCAGCAGGACGCGCTCGATCTGCAGCTTGATGAGCTCGGTGCGTGCGTAGGTCTTGGTGTAGGTCGCGGTCCTCGCTATGGCCATGCCTTGTCCCTGGGGGTGTGAGGAGGAGGGAGGTCAGGTCAGGTAGTCGTGCGCCGTGTCCGCCGTCATGGACTTGACCAGGACGACGATGTCCTCGAAGGAGTGCGCGCCGTCGTCGCCCTGGATCCGGCCGCGTGCGACCAGGGCCCTGGTCAGGTCGTGCAGGCCGTGCCGGTACAACGCGGTGAGCAGGGCCGAGTCGTCGAGGCGGCGGCGTGCGGCTCCCCAGAAGGAGATCGGCTGGTCGGGGAAGCGCTCGACCAGCTCACCGGCCTGCCGTTCGGTGAGCCAGGGGAAGAGCGTGTGGACCGCGGCGGCGCGTTCGGCCGGTCGCATGCGCCAGCTGAAGATGCGCATGCGGCCGGTGCGTCGCAGGGGGGCGTACAGGCGGGTGAAGTCGTTGCCGGTGAGGATGATCGGGACCCGGCGCACCTGCCTGCCCTCCACCCTGGTGGGGTAGTCGGCCAGGTGCATGAGCTCGGTGATGAGGTTCTGGGTGTTGACGGTGTACTGGGTCAGCTCGCCCCAGCTGCCGATCGCGGCGTCGGCGTCGTTGAGCAGCACCACGGCCGGAGTTCCGGTCTCGGCATAGGCTCCGGCCTCTTTGTATGCCTCGCGAATACGGGCCGACGGGCCGCCCGCGTCGGGGCTTTCCAGTTCGCCGCCCGACAGCAGGACGGCGTGAATTCCCGAGGCCTGCAGAATACGCTCCACCTGGTACGTCTTGCCTTCGCCCGGCGGCCCCTGGATACCGAGGAGCAGGGCGGTTCCCGGCCGCGCGTCCGGGCCGAAATTGGCGATCAGATGAAGCCCGACGACGTCGGAGAATCGCTGGGCGATGGAGTCGTTCACGTCTCCGAGGCCTTTCTGCGCCGTTCCTTCTCCCGCAGGACGTCGGTCGGCAGGGCGAGGACCTCGGCCCGCAGGTCCGGCTTGCCGGGAGCATCGGCGTCGGGCGGGAGCAGGTCGCCCGCAGCGGGCTTGGCCGGCGCCTCCGCGCCCGCCAGCGCCTCTTCGGGGGTCAGCGGGAGGCCCAGCTCACGGCGGCGTGCGGTCACACTGGCGACGAGTGCGTCCAGCGCCTCCTGCTCGGAGGGAAGCGTCTTGCGCAGCAGTCCGCCGGGGCGTATGACCAGCCGGTCGTCCTGCCAGGCCAGGCTTTTGTCCTTCTCGACGACGGCGTCGAGCTCTCTGACGGCCAGGCCCATGGCCTCGGTGTGCTCCAGTTCAGGACTCGCCCTGACTTCGCTTTCGAGAAGTGTGACGAGTTCTGCACGGTTTCGTTCGGTTTGTCGTTTGGTGATCAGTCCAATGATGTAGTGGGAGAGGACATTCGTCACCACGCCCAGAACTAGCGCTTCGATCACATCCGACCTCGCATTCCGCATCCGTGAAGCAGTCGTGAAGCAGTCGTGAAGCATCTGTGGAACATTCGTGAAGCGTCCGTGGAGCGATCCCGTACAAGGGCCACCGAAAGAGACGCCACTCCCGTCACGATGGTTCACACCATTTCCGGATCCGGCCAACAAAGGCCAACAAAGAAGGCCCCGCGCATACGAGCGCCGCCCGGACTCTCGGCAGGAGAGGTCCGGGCGGCGCGGGGCCGGGCGGAGCGGTCACACCCGGAGGAAGGTCAAGCGTGCTCGGAACAGGCTTGACCGAGGCAGGACGTCACCCCATGTGCGGGTAACGATGGTCGGTCGGCGGGACGAAGGTCTCCTTGATCGTGCGGGCGTTGACCCAGCGGATCAGGTTGAAGATCGAGCCTGCCTTGTCGTTGGTGCCGGAAGCGCGGGCTCCGCCGAAGGGCTGCTGGCCGACGACCGCGCCCGTGGGCTTGTCGTTGACATAGAAGTTGCCCGCCGCGAAACGCAGCCGCTCGGTCGCCGAGGCGACGGCATAGCGGTCCTGGGCGATGATCGAGCCGGTCAGCGCGTAGGGCGAGACGCCTTCCATCTGGTCCAGGACGCTGTCGTAGGAGGCGTCGTCGTAGACGTGCACGCCGAGGATCGGGCCGAAGTACTCCTTGACGAAGATCTCGTCGGTCGGGTCGGCGGACTCCAGGATGGTCGGCCGGACGAAGTAGCCGACGCTGTCGTCGTAGGAGCCGGTCAGCACGTTGATGTTCGACGCGGCGCCCGCCCGGTCGATGGCCGCCTTGTGCTTGGCGAACGCCCTGGCGTCGATGACGGCGCCCATGAACGTCGACAGGTCGGCCGCCACGTCGCCCACGGTCAGCGACTCGGCCGTGCCGATCAGGTCGTCCTTGATCTTCGTCCAGATCGAGCGCGGGATGTAGGCGCGCGAGGCCGCCGAGCACTTCTGGCCCTGGTACTCGAACGCGCCCCTGATCAGCGCGGTCGTCAGCACCGCGGGGTCGGCCGAAGGATGGGCCAGGACGAAGTCCTTGCCGCCGGTCTCGCCGACCAGGCGCGGATAGGCGTGGTACCCGGCGATGTTGGCGCCGACCGTGCCCCACAGGTGCTGGAAGGTCGCCGTCGAACCGGTGAAGTGGATGCCCGCGAGCGCCGGGTGCGTCATCGCGACGTCCGACACCGCCTGGCCGTTGCCGGTCACCAGGTTGATGACGCCAGGCGGCAGGCCCGCGGCCTCCAGCAGGCGCATCGTGTGGTGTGCGGCCAGCTGCTGGGTCGGCGACGGCTTCCACACCACGACATTGCCCATGAGCGCGGCCGACGTCGGCAGGTTGCCCGCGATGGCGGTGAAGTTGAACGGCGTGATCGCCAGGACGAAGCCCTCGAGCGGCCGGTACTCCATCCGGTTCCACACACCGGGCGAGGAGATCGGCTGGTCGGCGTAGAGCTGACGGGCGTAGGCGACGTTGAAGCGCAGGAAGTCGATGAGCTCGCAGGCCGCGTCGATCTCCGCCTGCTGGGCCGACTTCGACTGGCCGAGCACGGTGGCGGCGTTGAGCGTGGCCCGCCACGGGCCCGCCAGCAGGTCGGCCGCCTTGATGAAGATCGCGGCACGCTCGTCGAACGACAGGGCGCGCCAGGCGGGAGCCGCCCGCAGCGCGGCGTCGACGGCGTCCTGCACGTCCTTGGCCGTAGCGTCGTTGGTACGGCCAAGGACGGAGGCGTGGTTGTGCGGCTGCACGACGTCGATCGCCGCTCCGCCGCCCAGGCGCTGCTCGCCGTCGATGGTCATGGTGAACTCGGTGGCGGAGCCGCCCAGCTCCTTGATCCGGTCCTCCAGCGCCGAGCGCTCGGCGCTGCCCGGCGCGTAGCCGAGCACCGACTCGTTGACGGGCGCGGGAACGTTGCTGACGGCATCCATTTACTTACCCCCAAGGGAACGCAGGAAGAAGGCGACATTGGCCGGTCGCTCGGCCAGGCGGCGCATGAAGTAGCCGTACCAGTCGTCGCCGTAGGGCACGTACACGCGGACCGTGTGCCCGGCCCCTGCCAGGGCCTCCTGCTTGTCGGTCCTGATGCCGTAGAGCATCTGGTATTCGTAGTCGCCCTGCGCGCGGCCGAAACGGTCGGCGAGCAGTTCGGTGATCGAGATCAACCGGTCGTCGTGCGTTGCCACCATGGGGTATCCCTTCCCCGCCATGAGGATGCGCAGGCATCGCACGTATGCCTTGTCGACGGCCGCCTTGTCCTGGTGCGCGACCGAGGCGGGCTCGCGGTAGGCGCCCTTGACCAGGCGTACCCTCGATCCTTCGACGGCCAGGTCGCGGCAGTCGGCCTCGCTGCGGAACAGGTAGGACTGGATGGCGACGCCGGTGCCGGGGAAGTCCTCGCGCAGGGCGCGCAGGATGCCGAGCGTGGAGTCGACCGTGGTGTGGTCCTCCATGTCGAGCGTCAGCGTCGAGCCGATCTCCTTGGCCGCGGCGGCGATCTCGCGGGCGTGGTCGAGCGCCATCGCGTCGCCGAGTTCCTGGCCGACGGCCGACAGCTTGACCGAGACCTCGGCCTTGGCGCCGAGCCGGAGCGGGCCGAGCGCGTCGAGCAGGGTGATGTAGGCCTTGGCGGTCTCGGCGGCGGCTCCGGCGTCGCGGACCTCCTCGCCGAGATGGTCGATGGTGACCGTGAGGCCGCTGCCGCTGAGCCGCTGGACCGCGCCGCGCGCGTCGAGCGCCGTCTCACCTGCGACGAAACGCTCCACGACCGACCGTGTGAGCGGGAAGCCGGACACCGCGCGCCGCACCAGCGAGCTGCGCGATCCGGCGAGAAGAAGTTGACCGAGCATGAGTCCAGCCTAAAACCCCAGTTCAGGACGTACCCATCGACGTCCGTAACGCGGGATGTGGCAGGCTGTCAGACAAATGCTCAACACTGCGGATCTACAGGAAACGGTCGACGAGATCGCCCGTGTGCTCGGGGTTTCGGCCACCCTTGAGGATCGTTCGTTCCAGCTGCTCGCGTACGGCGCGCAGCACGGCGACATCGACACCGTGCGCCAGGAGTCCATCCTGCGCAGACGCGCCACCCAGGAGGTGCGCGACTACTTCGAGCGCTTCGGCATCGCCCGCGCCGCAGCGCCCGTCCGCATCCCCGCCGACGCCGCGCTGCCCGTGCTCGCCAGGGTGTGCGTGCCGCTGCGCCATCGCGAGGTGACCTACGGCTATCTGTGGCTGCTGGACTCCGGGGCGCTCACCGACACCGCGCTGGAGCGGGTGGCGCCCCAGGTGGCCAGGGTCGCCGCCGTACTCGCCCAGGACGCGCGCACCCGCCAGGACCTCGGCAGGGGTCTCGGCGCACTGCTGTCGGCCGACCCCGAGGAACGCGCGTCGGCCGCGATCGACATCCGCGGGCCCGTGACGGCCGTCGCGGTGCGCGAGACGCCCGACCGGGTGGCCGCCCTGTGGACGCTGCCGCGCGGCGTGCTGGCCCGCGCGGGCTCGCCGGTGACGGTGCTGGCCCCCGCCCACCTGGCCGAGGAGGTGGCCCGCAACCTCCAGGCCGTGTACGGCACGGCCGCCGGAATGGGCCAGGCGCGCCACGACCCGGGCGAGGCGTGGCACAGCTGGCGCGAGGCCCGCAACGCGCTGCGGGTCGCCGAGCACTTCCCGCGCTTCGCGCCGATCGCCCGCTGGGCCGATCTCGGCGTGCACCGGCTGCTGGCCAGGCTCGGCCAGGCCGATCTGCGCGAACTGGCCGATGAGGCGCACGGCATCGACGCCGAACTCGCCGTGACGGTGGAGACCTACCTCGACTTCGGCGGGCACGCGCAGAAGGTGGCCGCCGAGCTCGGCATCCACCGCCAGACGCTCTACTACCGCCTGGGCAAGGCCGAGCGCGTCACCGGCAGGGACCTGGCCGACGGCGACGACCGCCTGGCCCTGCACCTGGCGCTGAAGGCAGCCAGACTGCTGCCCTGAACGCCCCTCACAGCCTCGGCAGCGCTCACGACCTGGGCAGGGCGAAGACGCGCACCCAGTCGACGTACATCGACACCGCGGCGGGCGTGCTGCGGTCGCGGCACGGCGACCACTGGTTGCACACGACGTCGTTCTGCAGCGCCAGGTGCATGCGATGCCCCTGGGGCACCTTGTCGCCGGTGTAGTCCCACACCCGCACGCCGTCCAGCCAGAACGTCAGCCTGCCCGGCACCCAGTCGACGGCGACGGTGTGCCACCGGGTGAAGTCGGCCTTCATCTGGCGCTGGGCCTGGGCGCCGCCCTTGTGCACGTAGATGCCGCCGCTCTGGCGGGACGGGTCGATGATCTCGGCGAAGTCGACCTCGGAGTAGCCGGAGCCCGAGCCCTGCCGATCCGGCCAGAGCAGGACGACCGGCGCGTATCCGGCGCCGCGCTCGCCTCTGAACCTGACCTCCCAGCGGCCGTACTCCTGCGCCAGATGGGTGGCGATGCCGCCGGACAGGTCGCGGCCGCCGTAGAAGCCGCCGGTGAGCCTGAGCATGCCGCCCGACACACTGCTCGCGCTCGACGTGCGCGGGTTCACCGAGGCCTGGGGCGAGTGGTAGACCGACCACAGCCGGGTGTCGACCGCGCCCCCGCCGAACGTCTCGACCAGGACGGGACGGCCCCAGCCCGAGCCCGCGTGCGCGCCGTGCGGGACGGCGAGCGCGATCAGGAGTAAAGCCGCCGCCACGATCGAGCCACGAATCGCCATGCCTGTCATCGAACCAGAGATTTCACTTCCGTAACAGCGCTATCGCGATTCGGCCTCTTCGGCGCGCGATCGGCGCGGGGTGGGATCATGCCCGCATGAGTGATGCGGTACGGGCGGCGCTGCAGCGGCTGGCCGAGACGGGCGTGCTCGCCCCCGACCAGGTCGACCCGGTGGAGCAGGCCGTACGGCAGGCGCTCGCCACGCGCACGGCCAAGGTGGGCTGGACCGAGATCGTGGCCTATGTGGGCGGCGCCCTGGTGCTGGCGGGCGCGGCCACCTTCGTCGGGGCCTCGTGGGACGAGTTGGCCAGAGGCGTCAAGATCGGCGTCCTGGCGGTGATCGCGGTGCTGCTGGTCGGCGTGGCCGCGGCGCTCGGGCGCAGTGCGCTGCTCGCCGCCGAGCGCTCCGCCGTACGGGTGCGGGTGGCGGCGACGCTGGCCGCGCTGGGGTCGGGCACGGCGGCGCTGTGCGCGGGCGTGATCGCCGAGCAGTACGAGACGCTGGCCTCCGGCGTGACCGGGCTGGTGATCGCGGGAGTCGCCTACGCGCTGCTGCCGACGGCGATCGGGCTGGTGGCGGCGGGCGTGCTGACCGCGGTGAGCGTCGGCGGGCTGATGGAGCTGCTGGACCGCGACGGCGGGCTCGGCTGGACCTGGGGCTTCGTCGGGGCGGGCCTGGTGTACGTGGCGCTGGCGCTGACCGGGACGCTGCGCGGGCAGCGGGCGCTCGGGCTGGCGATCGGCGCGGCGTTCGCCCTGTTCGGGGCGCAGTGGCCGATGTTCGGCGACCAGCACGTGTGGGGCTACACCCTGACGGCGGTCATCGCGGTCGGGTGCCTGGTGCTGTACCAGGCCGAACGGACGTGGGTGCTGATCGTGGCCGGGGTGATCGGGCTGACGCTGGCCGTGCCGGAGGCGGTGTGGGACTGGACGGACGGCGCCGTCGGCGGGGCGCTGATCCTGGTCGTGGCCGGTGTCGTCCTGCTCGCCGCGGGCGGCCTCGGCGTGCTCCTGCTGCGCCGGGCCCAGCCCAAGGGGTAGCGGCGACGTGGCGTCACCTCGCCTCGGGCCCGAACCTGCGTCTGTGGGCCGACGGGGTGATGCCGGTCGCGCGACGCATCAGCATGCGCAGATTGGCGGCGGTGCCGAGCACGGCACGGCGGCGGGGCACCTCGACGTCGGGGCGGTCGGGCACGATCAGGGTGTCCGCCTCGTCGGCCGCCTCCAGCCCGCCGACCCCGGTGAGGGTAGAAGAGTCCGTCACGCATCAGCGTGCGGGGCTCGGGCGGGCAGAGCCTGAAGTCGTAGAGGTCACGACCGAGCTCCGGCCTGCGCAGACCGAAGATCTCGCTCGCACAGCCGAGCTCGAAGGGGTTGGAGTTCGCGTCAACGACTACGACGTCCGCGTCGCCAAGGTCGAGGGCGAGTATCTCTGGCACGTCCACGACGACACCGACGAGTTCTTCCTCGTCCTGGACGGGGAGTTGCGCATCTCCTTGCGCGAGCCCGCCGGTGAGCGCACGGTCGTGCTCGCGAAGGGCGCGGTCTTCACCGTCCCCCGTGGCACCGAGCACAAGCCCTGCGCTCCGTCCGGCGCCTCCATCCTGCTGTTCGAGCCCACCGGGACGCCGACCGTGGGCGACCGCCACGACGAGATCCCGGACCACGTGGACGCGACGACCGGGCACGCACTCACCATCTGAGCCGCGCGGCGGCGGCTCGGTCGCCCGGGCCGTCGCGTTCGGTCAGGTGGGAGGCGACGCGGGCCCGGTGTCCGGCGTCCTTGTGGCCGTCGTACTTGAACTTGCCGCGTACGTGCTCGATCGTCAGGCGCAGGCCGCGCAGGCCCGACAGCAGTCTCGGCATCCGCGCGGGGTCGCCGAGCTCCGGGTCGAGCTCGGCCGTCTGGGCGCGCAGCACGTCCAGCTTGGCCGCCTCCGCCAGGAGGATCTCGGCATGACAGGTGAGCTGGACGGCCGAGTAGTACGTCGTCGGCACGCCGAGCGCCGGGTCGGACCCGGGCTCGGCACGCCAGCCGCCGGGGATGTAGGCCCAAGGCCCGGCGACCGCCAGCAGCACCTTGGGGTTCTCCTCGATCGCCGCCCACACGGGATTGGGCCTGGCCAGGTGCAGCAGCACGGTCGAGTCGTCGGCGAGCAGGAACTGCGTCGGCACGACGACGGGCACGTCACGACCCCGGCCCGAGGCGATGAGATGGCCGAAGGCATGACTCCTGACATAGGCCAGCGCGGCCTCGTCAGGCGCCTCGTCCCAGGGGTGGATCAGCATCACGCCAGGATAGGCGAATCGGCGTCGAGCCTGCTCAGGCCCGCCTACCGTGCGGCGAGCTCGAAGGCGCCCCGGCTCAGCGCCAGCACCTCGGCATAGGTCTTCGCCTCGTCGAACAGGGAGTCGGGGTCGGCCGCCATGGCGGTGACGAAGAACAGGCGGCCGTCGGCGGTGCGGGCGGAGTAGCCGACGTCCAGCAGGCCGGGCTCCGAGCCGCCCTTGAACCAGGCGACCGGCCACTTCTTGCGGTCGAGCGCGAGACCGCCGTCGTCGGCCGACATCGCCGTGTGCACGCCCTTGGTGCCCTTCTTGACCAGCTTGGCCAGCTCCCCGTGCGCCCGGCAGATGTCGCTCGGCGAGCCGAACCACTCGACGGTGTCCAGGTCGCGGGGCTTGGTCCAGCCCGCGACCTTCGACAGCGGCAGCTTGGCGATCGTCCTGGCGAGGTAGGCCCGCTTGCCCGCCTCCCCGAGCGAGAGGTAGCGCTTGACGTGCGTCGGGTAGTCGACGCCCTTGAGCAGGAACATCTCCTTGGTGGTGAGCAGCGGCACATTGCCCTTGAGCGTGCCGTCCCAGGCGCGGATCTGCCGCTCGACCCGGGTACGGCCGACCTTGTCGATCAGCAGGTCGGTGGCGGTGTTGTCGCTGATGGAGATCATCAGCGTGGCCGCCTCCTGCACGGTGACCCTGCTGTTGTCGGGGCGTTCGGCGAGCTCGCCGCCCAGGCTCTTCAGGTCGGGCCTGATCTTGATCTTGGTGTTCCAGCCGAAGTCGCCGTCGGCGATGCGCTCGGCGACCGCGCCCAGCACGTACAGCTTGAACATCGAGCCCAGCGGCCTGGCCCGGTCGCCGCCGAAGGCGTGCACGGTCCGGCACGCGCCGCCCTTGGTGATCTCGGCGGCCAGGAAGGCGGCCTGCGGCGCGACGGCGGCCATGCGCTTGTCGATCTCGGCCCAGCTCGCGGGCACCGGCTGCGGGCGGTCGGGCGCTCCGGCCAGCAGGCCGTTGATCACACCGGCCGCGTCGACGCCGATCGTGACCTTGTAGGTCGCGGCGGCGGTCGAGACCTCGGCGACGATCATCTGCGCCTGCGAGCCGACCACCTTGTCGAGTTTCGCGCCCGCCATGTCCTTCAGCACGCCGTTGATCTGGGCGGCCGGGACCTGGGCCAGGAACTCGGCGACGAAGTGCTGCTTGAGCTCGGCCTCCGGCAGCGGCGCCCGGTTCACGGCGTCGAGCAGCCAGCGCAGCTGCTCACCTGCCTTGGTCGCGGGGATCTCCACCGCGGAGGCGGACGGCGCGGGAGTGGCGGCCGGAGCGCTGGAGGCGCTCGCGCTCGTGGCCGCCTGCGTCGGGGCGGCCTGCCCCGCACAGGCGGTCAGCGTGACGGTCACGGCCGCCGCCGCGACCGCCAGGGCCCGGGTCGCTCTCGGCGCAGAGTACATGGGGTGACTCCTTACGTTCCGGTGAGATCTGCGGTGTTCGGTGCTTCCCCTGTAGCCAACCGAACCCGGCCGCCACGGCCCACCAGGCGAGCCACCCTGTTGCCACCTGCGGAAATCCGCCGCGAGTATGCGGATAACCTCATAGACGGCCGCTGACTTCCTCATGACGATGGTGATCTATGGGTTCGAGGCTGGTCGCCGGGTCGCTGGCGTTGCTTGGCGCGGGGAGCTTGACGGTCGGCTCGCTGCTGGAGTCCGGCCTGCCCGGACCGCCGTCGCAGTGGCTGTTCGTCGCGGTCGCGATGCTGATGCCCGTGCTCGGCTACCTGCTGACCAGCAGACGGCCCGACTCCAGGTACGGCTGGCTGCTGCTGGCGACCGCGGTCTGCCTGGGGCTGGGCGTGCTCGGCTTCGGCCTGCAGCTGCGGGTCGAAGGGGCGGTCGCGGTCAGCGTCCTCCTGGGAAGCTTCGGCGCGATTTACTACGATATTTCGTGGACTTTCATCCCACTGCTCTTCCCTGACGGGCAGCTGCCGTCGCGGCGCTGGCGGCCCGTCGCCTGGCTGGCCGCCGTCGTGACCGCCGCGCACGCCCTGGGCACCGTGCTCGTCCCCTTCACGGTCACGGGTACGGCCAATCCGTTCGGCGTCACGGATCCGGCCGCGCAGCCGGTCGTCCTGGCGCTGATGGCGGGGCAGGCCGTGGCCGGGCTGCTCGGCTTCGTCGTGCTCGGCAACCTGATCGTGCGCTGGCGGCGCAGCCCCAAGGGCGAGCGCGCGCAGTACGCCTGGATGGTGGCGGGCACGACCGCCAACCTCGTCGGCTTCGTCTCGCTGTCGTACTTCAACTTCGGCGGCGGCCACTTCCTCTACGGCCTGGCCGGGCTGCTGGCCGTGATCGGCTCGCTGCCCGTCGCCATCTTCGTGGTGGTCATCAGGCACCAGCTGGTCAATGTCAAGATCGGGATACGCAGCTCGCGGCTGCTGTTCGTCTTCGACCTGCGGCCCACCGTCGGCGAGGTGCTCTCGACGCTCGCACCCGCCCTTGAGGAGACGCCCGAGCCCGTCGAGCAGCTCGGCAGGCTGGCCTCGGCCATCCGCTCGGGGCTCGACCTGCGCTGGGCCGCGATCAGGCTGGGCGACGGGACCCGGGTCGTCGCCGGGCGCGAGGACGGCGGCGCCGAGCTCGTGCTGGACGTGCGCGGCGGGCTCGGCCGCATCGAGTGCGGGCCCGGCAGGCACGGCCGCCTGACCGGCGACGACCGGCGCCTGCTGGAGTCGCTCGCCGTACCGGCCGGGCTGGCCATTCAGAGCGCCGGGCTGGCCACGCGCCTGGTCAACGCGCAGGAGGCGGAGCGGCGGCGCATCGAGCGCAACATCCACGACGGCGTGCAGCAGCAACTGGTCGCGCTGATCGCCGGGCTCGAACTGGCGCGCGCCTCGGGCGGCGGCGGGCCCGACACGCTCACCCACCTGCGCGAACAGGCCAAGCAGACCCTCACCGACCTGCGCGAGCTGGCCGCGGGCATCCACCCCTCGGTGCTCAGCCAGGGCGGCCTGGTCGAGGCCGTCGAGGAGCGCTGCGCCGGGCTGCCGGTGCCGACCAGGGTGAGCGCGAGCGAGGGCCTGCGCGCCGTACGCTTCTCCGACCAGGTCGAAGGCGCCATGTACTTCACCGTCAGCGAGGCGATCGCCAACGCGCTCAAGCACGCGGGCGCGAACCGGATCGACGTACGGCTCGGCCGGGCCGAAGGGCGGCTGCGCGTGGCGATCAGCGACGACGGCAAGGGATTCGACCTGACCGCCGTCCAGCGAAGGGGCCTGGCCACCCTGGCCGACCGCCTGCACGCGCTGAGCGGCGGCCTGACACTGCACAGCGCTCCCGGCCAGGGGGCAAGGATGGAGGCCTGGGTGCCCGTCGATGGCTGAACCACTGCGCACGGTCGTCGCCGACGACCACTACCTGGTCCGCGAGGGCACCAGGCAGTTGCTGGAGATGTCGGGCGAGGTGGTGGTCGTCGGCTCGGTCGGCGACGGCGACGAACTGCTCGACGCCGTCCGCAGGCTGACCCCCGACGTCGTGCTGACCGACATCCGCATGCCGGGCGGCGCGTGGCGGCCCGGTTTCGAGGGCATCGACGCCGCCCATCGCATCCACGCCCTGCATCCGGGCGTCGGCATCGTCGTGCTGTCGCAGTACGCCGACGCGTTGTTCGCCCTTGAGCTGTTCAAGCACGGCACCGAGGGGTTCGCCTACCTGCTCAAGGACCGGGTGGGCGACCTGGAGGAGCTGCTGGGCGCGATCAGGGCGGTGGCCTCGGGCGGCTCGGTCATCGACCCGAAGGTGGTGGAGGGCCTGCTGGCCCGCAGGGACGTGCGCGGCGACCGGGAGGCGCTGACCCCGCGCGAGCGCGACGTGCTGCGCGAGATGGCGCACGGCCGTTCCAACACCGGCATCGCCAGGGCGTTGCACCTGTCGGTGTCGTCGGTGGAGAAGAACGTCAACGCCATCTTCACCAAGCTCGGCCTGGAGAACAGCGGCGACGTGCACCGCAGGGTGGCCGCCGTCCTCGCCTACCTGGGGCCGCTCTAGTCGTCCTCCCGCCCGGCCAGGCCCACGGGGAAGACGTCGAAGTGCACGACCACGTGGGCCCGCTCGTCGCCGGGTGCGGGCGGCTCCCGGCGTGCGTCCGACAGATCGCGGTAGATCTTGAGCACCTCCTGCACGCGGTGGCCTAGCTCCAGCGTCTCCTGCACGGTCAGGCGCAGGGAGCGCCTGCTCAGGCCGCTGGCCGCCACCCACCGGGCGGGCGTCGACGGCTCCTCGCGCTGCCAGCGCGCGAGCTCCTCGCCGCGCTGGCGGATCAGGTCGGAGATCAGGAACTCCAGCGCCTGCGCCGTCTCGGGATCGGTCGCGTCGGCGGCACCGTAGGAGAAGCCGCCCGGTGTGATGCGCCAGTACTTCTCCTTGCCCTTGCCCATGCCGGGCACGACCTCGATCATCTCGTGCCGTTCCAGCTCGCGCAGGTGGTAGCTGGTGGAGCCGGTGTTCTCCGACACCAGGGCGGCCAGCTTGGTCGCGGTCGAGGGGCCGTGCTCGTCGAGCAGGTCGTAGAGCCGCAGCCTGAGCGGGTGCGCGAACGACCTCAGCGCCTTGGCGTCGAGCTGGCGGGCCGAGTAGCGCCCGGCCCCCTCTGGGTTCGGCTTGCGTTCCACAGCGTGCAGCCCTATCTTTGCAAAGGAATCTGTGCATAACTTTCTATGCACGTAGAGTACCAGCCCACCCCTCGATCCTCAGGAGGAATCGGTGCGCGGCTTCCACCATCTGTGGGCCTCGACCGGCCTGGCCAACCTCGCCGACGGCGTGCTGAAGGTCGGGGCGCCGCTGCTGGCCGTCGGGATGACCCGCTCCCCCGTGCTCGTCTCGCTGGTCGCCGCCGCCTCCACGTTGCCGTGGCTGCTGCTGGCCCTGCACGCGGGTGCGATCGCCGATCGGCACGACAGGCGGCGCATCATGGTGCTGGCCAACGGCGTGCGCGCGCTCGCGCTCGGGGTGAGCGCGCTCCTGTCCGCCGCCGGGCTGCTGGAGCTGTGGGTGCTGCTGGCCGCGCTGCTGCTGGCGGGGGTCGCCGAGGTGTTCGCCGACACCTCCGCGCAGTCGGTGCTGCCGATGACCGTGCCCAGGGACAGGCTCGCCTCGGCCAACGGGCGCATCGTCGGCGCGCAGACCGTGGGCAACGACTTCGTCGGCGCGCCGCTGGCCGGGCTGCTGGCCGCGGGCGCGGCGCAGGCGGTGTTCGGGCTCTCGGCGCTGATGTACCTGGCCGCCGGGCTGCTCCTGCTCGGCATGCGCGGCTCCTACGCACCCGCGAACGCCCCCACCGGCACCCTCACCCAGGGCATCGCCGAAGGCCTGCGCTACCTGCGCGGCCACGCCTTCCTGCGCACGCTCGCCCTCTCCGCCGGTCTGCTGAACCTGGCCAACGCCGGTTACTGGTCGCTGTTCGTCCTGTGGACCGTCGGGCCCGGCTCGCGGATCGGCCTCACACCCGCCGTGTACGGCCTGCTGATGACGGCCATGGCCGTGGGAGCGCTGGCCGCCTCCCTGGCCTCGGGCCCGTTGATCAGGCTGGCCGGGTACGGACGCGCCCTGTTCGGTCTGTGGACGCTCAGCACCCTCCTGCTGCTCGTCCCGGTGCTCGCGCCCTCGCCCGTGCCCCTGTACGTCTCGGCCGTCGGCATGGGGGCCGCCGGGGCGCTGTCGAACGTCGTGGTGATCTCGATGCGCCAGCGCCTGATCCCGGAGGAACTGCTCGGCCGGGTCAACTCCGCCTACCGGCTGATCGGCATGGGCGGCATGCCGCTGGGCGCCGCCGCGGCGGGCCTGCTGGCGGGGGTCGCCGGGCTGGCGGCCGTGTTCTGGACGGCCATCGGCCTGTGTGTGCTGGCCCTGGCGCTGGTGGCGCCACATCTGCTGCGGACGCGCGAGAGCGAGGAGGTCCTCGTCTCCGCCGGGTGAGTACGGGGTACTCAGGCGTCTGTCCGGGTTCCGGGGAAATGTTGGCTGTTGCCGTACTCCCCGACCGGCTCAGGAGCACACCATGCCGGAAGATGTGAACCTCAACCCACACCACGGCCTCGCCGGCAGGCACCCGACGGCCGCCTCGCTCGACGCCCTGTCGGGCAACGACGACCCCGGCAAGTTCGGCCGGATGTTCCCCGACGCCCCGGCGCACGCCGCCGACGAGGACACCCTCGCCGCCCTGGCCCAGGCGATCGTCGACAGGGCCCCTAGCGAGCACGGCAATGAGGACGTGCCCGCCGGATACACCTACTTCGGCCAGTTCGTCGATCACGACATCACCTTCGACACCAGCGGATTCGACACCCAGCTCACCGACCCGAGGGCGATCGCCAACTTCCGCACCCCCGCCCTCGACCTCGACTCCCTCTACGGCAGCGGCCCCTCGGCCGGCCCGCACCTGTACGAGCCGCTGCCCGGCGGCCGGGCGTCGATCGCCCTGCGACTGGGCACGACCCAGGGCGGCCTGCCCAACGACCTGCCGAGGGAGAAGCGCGGCATCGCACTCGTCGGCGATCCGCGCAACGACGAGAACCTACTGGTCGCCCAGACGCATCTGGCGTTCATGAAGTTCCACAACGCCGTGCTGGAGCGCGAGACCGGCCATCTGGACAGCGAGGCCGAGCGTTTCCTGCTGGCCCGCAGGATCGTCACCTGGCACTACCAGTGGATCGTGCTGCACGACTTCGTCGAACGGCTGACCGAGCCCGGCCTCCTGGCCACGATCGAGCAGCAGGGCCGTATGTTCTACCGCTTCCGGGACCGGCCGTACATGCCGGTCGAGTTCTCGATGGCGGCGTTCCGGATGGGGCACTCGATGGTGCGCGGCACCTACGACTACAACGAGGAGTTCTCCGGCGAGGATGCGGCGAGCCTGGGGCAGCTCTTCGAGTTCACCCAGATGTCGGGCGAGATCGGCAAGGCTCACCACGCGCTGCCGGACAGCTGGATCATCGACTGGCGGCGCTTCTACACCTTCACCGGGTTCACCGCCGACCCGCTGCCCGCCGTGAACGCCTCGCTGCCGCTGGACGCCACCATGGCCGACGCACTCCGCACCCTGCCGAACGGCATGGAAGCGCCGTTCAACAGCCTGGCCTTCCTCAATCTGCGGCGGGGCAACCGCAGCGGCCTGCCTTCGGGCCAGGAGCTGGCCACCAGGATGCGGCTGCCCGACCCGCTCAGCGCGGCCGAGATCGCGACGGGCGACGACGGTCAGGTCGCCGCCGATCATCACCTCGACACCTCCACACCGCTCTGGTACTACGTGCTGAAGGAGGCCGAGGTCCGGGGCAAGGGCCTGCGGATGGGGCCGCTGGGCTCACGGCTGATCGCCGAGGTCTTCGTCGGCCTGCTCCAGGGCGACGGCGAGTCCTATCTCAACAAGGGCGGCCCCGGCTGGCGCCCTCACCTGCCCTCGTCCGTGCCCGGTCACTTCACCATGCCGGACCTCCTGCAGTACGTGGGTGACATCAGCCCGCGCGACAGGATCACCACACTGCGCTGACCCCGCCCCACCCCGCGCGGACCGGCCCCGGCCGGCCCGCGCTCGCTTTTGTCACGGCCCTTACCAGAACCCGCACGCGACAGCACGGCAATGGGTCATGTGTGTTGTTCTCCACACCGCGTACCCCCCCACCAGACCTCGGACGGGACAGAACGACACCAGGTGACGGATGTTGTTTGTGGGGGTTTGAAGTGGTGGGTGGCGGTGTGATCGTTTGTGGGAGAGTAGAAGCGGTGTGAACAGGGCTGAGACGGGAATCAAGTTTGCCCGCTCTGACCTGCGCGGCAGGGGTGGCAGTGCTATCGGGATGGGTCGAGAGCCCATATCGTTTGTGATCAGATGACATGATTACCCCTAGCGACGAGGGGATGACATGCGGGAGATCGGCGGGCGTTATCGGCTGGCGGAGGAGGCCGGTCGTGGCGGGATGGGAGTGGTCTGGAGGGCCTTCGACCATCTTCTCCATCGGGAGGTGGCGCTCAAGGAATTGACCTTGGCCGGGGAGGCCGAGGCGGTTCGGCGACGGGTTCTGCGGGAGGCCCGGATGGCCGCACGGCTCAGTCATCCGAGCATTGTCACGGTGCACGACCTCATCGAGGAGCGAGGTCGGCTGTGGATCGTGATGGAGTACCTTGACGGGCTTTCGCTGCACGAACTGCTGTCACAGGTGGGCACGCTGCCTGTCGACTCGGTGGCGGCGATCGGCCGCCACCTGCTCGCGGCCCTGCGCAACGCACACCGCTGCGGCGTGCTGCACAGGGACGTCAAACCGGCGAACGTGATGCTGACCGGCGACCGCATCGTGCTGAGCGACTTCGGCATCGCGACCGCCGAAGGCGACCTGGCGACCACCAGGTCGGGCGCGTTGCGCGGCACGCCCGCGTTCATGGCGCCCGAGCGACTGCACGGCGGCGTGGCGACACAGGAGGGCGACATGTGGTCGTTCGGCGCGACGCTCTACAGCGCGGTCGAGGGCAGGCCGCCCTATCCGGGCAAGGACGCGGCCACGGTGCTCGCGCTCGCCGTACGCGGCAGGTATCCGCCGCCGCGGCGGGCCGGGACGCTGCGGCCGATCATCGAGGGGCTGCTGCACCACGATCCCGTGCTGCGGATGTCGGCGCAGCAGGCGGCGGCGTTCCTGGCGAACTTCAGGGCCGCGAGCTACCAGGCCGCCATCTGAGTGACACGACGACGCCCCGGGCCCGTGCGGCCCGGGGCGTCGTCGTGTCAGGCAGGGGTCAGGGCCCTGGTGGAGGCGTCGAGGATGTCGCCGAGCGCGGTGCGCGCCCGGGTGAGGTCGGCGATGCGGGAGTCCACAGCGGTCACGCCACGTGGCCGACCTCTCACCATCGCATCGGGGGCGGCGGGCACCAAGGGGTTGGCCGCATCCGGCCAACTCCCCCGCGCCGCCCCGGCCACTGCCGTCAGATGAAAAGATCAAAGAAGGAAGCGAGGCTGCCGAAGGGTTTGGGCGCATGACCGATCCAGAGCACGCGATCCCGGGAGTCGATCCCACCGTTCCCAGTGTGGCGCGGATGTACGACTACTACCTGGGCGGCAAGGACAACTTCGCCTCCGACCGGACGGCAGCCGAGAAGATCCTGGCCATCGCCCCCGAGGTCCGCGAGGCCGCACGCGACAACAGGGCCTTCATCGGCAAGGCCGTGCGCCTGATGGCCGAGCAGGGCGTCGCGCAGTTCCTCGACATCGGCGCGGGCCTGCCGACCAAGAACAACGTGCACCAGGTGGCCCAGCGCGTCCTGCCGGGCGCCAAGGTCGTTTATGTGGACAACGACCCCATCGTCCTCGCTCATGCACAGGCGCTGCTGGCCGACAATGCCGACACCCGCGCCATCGCGGGCGACGTCCAGGACCCGGCCGCGATCCTGGCCCACCCGGACGTCGCGGGCCATCTGGACTTCACCCGGCCGACGGCGCTGCTCATGTCGGCCCTGCTGCACTTCGTGCCCGACGACGGGCAGGTGCGCGAGATCGTGACGGCGTTGCGCAAACCGCTGGCGCCGGGCAGCCACCTGCTGATCTCGCACTTCTACACGCCCGACGCCGAGGACCTGCGGGTCAAGGCCGGGCACGAGGTCTACAAGGCGACGCGGGCCGGATCGCTGACCGCCAGGTCGCTGCCGGAGATCGCCGGGTACTTCGACGGCGCGCACCTGCTCTCGCCCGGCATCGTGCCGGTCAAGGCCTGGCGGCCCGAGTCGGACATCGACCGGGCCGAAGGCGTCGACCTGAGCGGCCCCGCGCTCGTCGGGGCCGTCGGCCGCCTGTCCTGAACGCGCCGTCCGTCAGACGCGGGCCCACAGGAAGGTGTACCTCGGCGGCTCCCAGCCGGGGTAGGCGGTGTGCGCGGCCACACACCGGTAGGTCAGGCCGTTGTAGGTGACCAGGTCGCCCACCCGGTAGGCCGTGCCGACCCGCCACGGGGCCGCGCCCGGCGTGGTCGAGGTGGGGCTGGCTGTCGGTGTCGCCGTCGGGCTCGGGCTCGGCGAGGGCGTCCCGGTGAAGTTGAGCACGAAGTCGAACGTCGCCTCCCTGCCGGTGCCGACCGTTCGCACGTTCATCAGCAGCCGGGAGTCGAAGATGGTGTCGGTGCTGTTGCGCGGCTCACCCGGGAAGTAGAGCTGCGTGGTCAGGATCGCACGGCCCGGCGCCTGCACCTTGACGTGGATGTGCCGGGTACGCCCCGGGTAGAGGCCGGGCACGATCGCGGTCAGCTTGAAGCCGCCCTGGGCGTTGGTGAACTGGTGGCCGCGGAAGTTGAACCCGGTGTTGTCGTAGTTCCCGGCATTGTCGGCCTGCCAGAAGTCCAGCAGCGCGTTGGCGACCGGCTGGCACGACCGGTTGAACACGAACCCGCTGACGACCAGCCTGGTCCCCGAGCCCGGCAGCGTGTCGCGCAGCGGGGAGTTGGGCTTGAAGTAGGGCCCCTCCGTCTGCGCGATGGTCGCCGGGTCCCCGCTGCCGCAGTACGGCGTGGGGTCGAGCAACTGCCCCGAGTCCTTGGCCTCCCTCGCCAGGGCGGGCGCCCCGCCCATCAGCAGCGGGATCGGCGCGCCGATCAGGGCGGCCTTGAGCACGGCCTTACGACTGATGCCCCGGTCTTCGCCCTCGTCGCCGGGTCGGTTGTCTGCGTTCACAGTGGACCTTCCTCGCTCTTTCGGTGGGGGATGTCGGACCTGTCCGGCCAGGCGATGCGGGGGCCGGGCCGGACAGGCCGAGCTGACTCAAAGTTGACACAGGTCCGACATCGTTTGTACCCAACAGACCCTCATAGCTCCGTCCGATACTGCCGACGCACGACGCTGACCTGCGAAGATGCCACGAAGATCGTCCATGCCGAGCCCCGGTGAGCGCCGGTCGGATCGCTCGCCGGTATGGACGAGATCGGCGATGTCGGTGGCGTCCGGCGCACGGCATGCCGATACCGTCGTAGGCCTTGCGACAGGAGTCAGCACGTGGAACGTCACACTCGACGGCCGCGTACCCCACCTCTCAGGACAGAACGGCTAACCGCAATGCCAGTTAGTTAAGGGTCTTCGGTGGTCGTCAACATGGCTTCGGTGAGGATGTCGATGTTGATGGTCGTGCGGTGATTGGTGCGGTCTATCTGGCCTTTCGCGCGATGTTTGGAGATCGCTCGTTTCACGACGCGGGGACTGGATCGGCTCCGGCGCTTGGGGAGCAGGCTGGCCAGGACAGCCCGTCCGATCCGGCCTGGCAGGCCGGCGGGCTCGGTGATGATCCCGGCGGCTGCGGTGATCTGGTCGCGGGCGGCGTACAAAGCGACGGTGAAGCTGGCCCGGTCGTCCAGGACGGCCGGGTCGGGACCGGTGGCGCCGGCCATCGCGGTCCGCAGCACCTGATAGCCGACCAGCAGGGCGTACATCTCCTGTTCGACGCCCTGAGGAGTACGGGACCGCAAAACCCTGCCGCCCAGGAGGGCCGATTTCAGCTCCCGGTATGCCGTCTCGATCTCCCACCGCCGGTGATACAGATCCACGACGTCGGGCGCCGGGTAACGCCGATGGTCGAGCAGGGTGGTGATCAGCCGGTAACGACCGCTCCGGCAGCCGCCACCCGAGAGGCCAAGAGTGATCTGCGCATCGATCACCCGGACCGTGACCCCGCCCAGTACCGAGATCCACGACCCGTCCGGCAGGGCCGCCAGCCGGGGCAGCGGCCGGCTGTTCTTGCAGCGGATCAGCAGGCCGCCGCCGGTCGCGGCGATCTGGGTGATGAGGTCCTTGACCGCGAAGTTCCGGTCGGCCAGCAGCAGCATTCCCGGCCGCAGGCAGCCGAACAGGTCCGGCGCATAGGTGCTCTCACCGGTTTTGAACTGCCCGAACCTCGCCCCCAGCACAGTGCGGGTACCGCAGGCGACCACCGCCAGCAACCGGACCAGCGGAAACCCCGATCCGCCATGAGATCCGCTCTGACGCCCGTAACAGGCCAGGTTCTGCGGGCTGTCCGGCACGCTCATCGTCGTCCCGTCGATCGCGCACACCAGCAGCCCCCTCCACCGCGCCGCCCCCGCAGGTGGCCCCGCCAGCAATTCGAACAACGCCTTCAACGGCGCCACCCCCACCCGCCTGCGGGCCTGGGCCAGCGCCGACGATGACGGCACCGGCCCGCCCTCCTCCAGCCCCGCCACCAACCGCGACCAGACCTGCCGATACCCCAGCTCGGCGAACAACCCCGCCGCCACCAGCAGGTACACCACCACACGCGAGGGCAACTCCCGCACCCGCCGCTCGGTCGCACCGGTCTCGGCCAGCACCTCATCGACCATCTCGAACGGCACGATCTGTGTCAGCTCGCCCAGATGACCGGGCGCGAACACCCCCATACCCACCCGAACCGTGTGCGTCACCGAACAGATAGCGGAGGCCAGGGCAGACCTGGCAGACTGACGAGCCAACGGAGATCCAGTCTGTGCGGGCGGTGGTAGAAGATCACCCGATCTACTGGATCTCCGTTCTCATGTCCGGACTTCAGCCGAAACCCTCACCACCAGCAGCCAGACCTTAACTAACCGGCATTGCGGCTAACCGTCGCGGCGCAGGGTGAACCAGAACGTCGGCACCGTGTTCGTGCCCGGTGTGACGTCGAGCAGTTCCCAGCCGGAGAACCTGGCCCGGAGCTCGTCGGCCGTGACGCCCGCCGCCCACGAGGCGACCTCGGGGACCGGGCCGCCGAGCGGCTCGGGGCCGTACCCGAACATCAGCAACCGCGCCCCAGGAGCGGCACGGCGGGTGAGCCCGGCGGCGTAGGCGTCGCGGCGGTGCAGCGGGATCCCGCAGTAGCAGCTCAGGTCGAAGAACAGGTCGTAGGGGCCCGGCACGTCGAGCTCGTCGAGGCGGGTGGCGTCCCCGTGCAGCAGCCGTGCCTCCACCCCCGCCTCGGCGGCCTTGCGCCTGGCCTGGCCGACGGCGCGCTCCATCAGGTCGACGGCCGCCACCTGCCAGCCGTGCCGTGCCAGGTAGACGGCGTTGGTCCCCGTGCCGCAGCCGAGTTCGAGTACGCGCCCGGGTGGCAGCGCGCCGTGCCCCTCGACCAGGGCGACCAGCTCGGGTGGCGTCACGCCGGTGTCCCACGGCGGCCTGCCGGTGCGGTAGTAGCCGGCCAATGCCCGGCGGACGGACTCCTCCTCCGCCTCCTGCCACGTTGCGGCCTGGTCTCGGGTGGTGTCGGGCTGGTTCATCGTCTCCTCCAAGAGTCTAGAGTTGAACTCTAGTGATGAGCTCTAGAGATATACTCGCACGGTGGATGAAGTCAAGCGGCCGGACAAGCGGGCCGAGCGCTCGCGCCGGACCCGGGAAAAGATCGTCGAGGCGGCCCGCGACCTGTTCCTCGCACAGGGATACGGGGCGACGAACCTTCAGGAGGTCGCGGACCGGGCGGGTGTGGCCGTCCAGACGGTCTACTTCGTCTTCCGCAACAAGCGCACCCTGTTCAAGGACGTCGTCGACACGTCCATCGCCGGGGACGCCGAGCCGGTCGCCACCATGGAACGTGAGTGGTTCCGCGCCGCGTGCGCCGAGCCCACCGCGGCCGGGCAGCTGCTCGCGCACGTGCGCGGCACCCGCGAGATCCTGGGCCGCGTCGCCCCGATCATGCCGCTGATCGCGGCCGCCGCGGCCACCGACCCCGAGATCGCCGCACAGTGGCCTGACGGCCCCGACCCGCGCTACACCGTGCAGCTCGCAGCGGCCCGAGCCCTGACGGGCAAGCCCGACGCCCGTCCCGGCCTCTCCGCAGAGATGGCGGCGGACCTGCTGTTCGGCCTGCTCAGCCCGCAGCTCTACCTGATCTTCGTCCGCGACCGCGACTGGTCGCCGGACACCTGGGAGGACTGGGCCCGCACCGCCCTGACCTCCCAGCTCTGCGCCGCCCCCGGGTGACTCGCCCTCGACCGGAAAGAGGCGCGTGACGGCCGCCGGGCCTTGCCGCACAGTGGGAGGCATGGCGTTCGTCCCCCAGGACAGCCCCGGAGCCTCCGGGAACCGTGCGGTATCCGTCGGCGGTGACCAGCACGCCCCGATCGTGACGGGGGACGTGCATCTGTGGCTGCCGGTGTCGGGTCCGGCGCCACAGGCGCTCGCGGGCCTTCCGGCCGTCGGACCGGGATTCACCGGCAGGGCGGGGCCGGTCAGGGAGCTGCTCGGCTTCCTCGACCCCGGCGCAGGGGCGGGGGCGGGGGCAGTGGTGTCGGCCGTCTCGGGCATGGGCGGGATCGGCAAGAGCGAGCTGGCGTTGTACTGCGCGCACCGGGCGATGGGCGAGGGCTGGTTCCCCGGAGGGGTGTTCCACGTCAACCTCAACGGCTACGCCCCCGACGAGCGCGACCGGGTGAGCGCGGCGGGAGCGGCCGGACAGCTGCTGCGCGTGATGGGCGTACGCGAGCACGACCTTCCGGCCGACGACGACGGCGTGCTGGCGTCGTACCGGTCGCTGCAGGCCGAGCGCGCCCGGCTCGGGCTCGGCATGCTGGTGATCGCCGACAACGCCTCCGACACCACCCAGGTACGGCCCTTGCTGCCCGCACACGCCTGTCACCGGCTGCTCGTCACCTCACGCCATCTGCCCGACCTGCCCGCCAGACTGCTCGACCTGCCCGTGCTCGACGAGGAGGAGTCGGTCGAGCTCCTGGACACGGCGCTGAACATCCGCCGCCCCGACGACCGGGTGCGCTCGGCCCCGCACGACGCCGTCAGGCTGGCCGTGCTGTGCGGAGGGCTGCCGCTCGCCCTGCAGATCGTCGCCGCGCTGCTGGCCGTCGAGCCGGACCGCCCTCCGGCCGACCTGGCCGACGAGCTCGCCGACGCCGCCGGAGGCCGCCTCGACGTGCTGGCCGCGCCCGGGTCCGCGCTGCCGCCTGCCGTACGGGCGGCGTTCGAGCTGTCCTATGCGCGGCTTGGGCCCGGCCGGGCTCGGCTGTTCAGGCTGCTGGCGGCGGCGCCCGGCCCTTCTTCCTCGACCGGGGCGCTGGCCGTGCTGGACGGGCGTGAGCGCGCCGCCGTACGGCGGGACCTGCGTGATCTGGCCGCGGCGCATCTCCTTTCCGCCCTGCCGGGCGAGCGGTGGGGCATGCACGACCTGGTCAGGCTGCACGCCGCCGAGCACGGTGAGCGGCAGGCCACGGACGACGGCAGGCAGGAGGCGATCGAGCGACTGGTCGAGCACTACCTGCGTACGGCCGACGCCGCCGACGACCATCTGCGGGCTCTGCCCGGACAGGCGGCGCCACCGGCGTTCGAGGGAAGGGAGCAGGCGCTGGCCTGGTTCGACGCCGAACGCGCCTGCCTGGTCGCCGCCGTCGCCTCGGCCGGCGCCTTCGGCCTGCACCGCCAGGCCGTCCAGCTGTCGACCTGCCTCAACCGCTATCTGAGCCGGAGCAGGCATCTGGCCGACAGGCTCAGCGTCGACGTCCTCGCCGTCGACTCCGCCCACCTGCTCGGCGATCCGGACATCGAGGGCACGGCGCTGAACAACCTGGCCAACGTGCTCACCGAGCTCCGCCGTTTCGACGAGGCCGTCGAGGCGTACCGGCGTGACCTCCGCATCCGCGAGGAGCTCGGCGACCGCCACGGCGAGGGCGTCGCGCTCAACAACCTCGGCATCGCCCTTCAGCAGCTCAGGCGCTTCGACGAGGCCATCGCCGCCTGCCGGAAGGCCGCCGCGCTCTTCCGCGAGAGCGGTGACCGCGACGCGGAGGGCTCGGCGCTCAACAACCTCGGCCCGGCCCTGCGGCACTCCGGGCTGTTCGCCGAGGCCGTCGCCGTCCATCGTGCGAGCCTGGAGATCACCCGTGAGCTCGGCGACCGGCACGGCGAGGGCCAGTGCCTGGTCAACCTGGGCGACGCCCTGCTGCATGTGGAGGGACACGTCGAGGCCGTCGAGGTCTGCGAGCGGGCCGTCGCCATCCTGCGCGAGATGGGCGACCGGCATGGCGAAGGGCAGGCGCTGAGCAATCTCGGCAACGCCCTGCACCTGTCGCGACGTGGCCACGACGCCGTCGCCGCGCACCGGGAGTCGATCATCAGGTACCAAGAGGCGGACGACCCGCACGGCGAAGCCGGCGGGCTGTACGACATGGGCAACGCCCTGCTGTACCTGGAGGACCGGGACGCGGCCGTGGCCGCCTACCGGCGGGCCGAGGCGCTGTTCGAGGCGCTGCAGGACCAGCACCGCCTCGGCGTCGTGCGCGATGCCCTCCAGCAGGCCCGGCCGCCGTCGTGACGGGTCAGTCGCCGCGCCTGGCCTGGGCCTCGGCCGCGTCGAGGGCGGCGGCCTCCTCGGGGGTGGGAGCGGCGCCGCCGAGGTGGGCGGGCTGCCACCAGGCGCCCTGGCGCATGTCGGGATAGGTGCGCTGGGCCTTGTCCAGCAGCTCCGACATGCGGGTGTGCAGGTCGAGGGTGGTGGCGGCCATGTCGTCACCGCGCTTGGGGTACAGCGGCTCGCCGACGATGATGGTCACGGGGACGTGGCGCTGCAGCAGCTTGCGCGGGCGGCCCTTGGTCCACAGGCGCTGGGTGCCCCACAGCGCGACGGGGATCATCGGCACGCCGGTCGCCGCGGCCATGCGGATGGCGCCGTTCTTGATGTCCTTGACGGTGAACGAACGGCTGATCGTCGCCTCGGCGAACACCCCCACGACCTCGCCCGCCTTGAGCGCGCGCAGCGAGGCGGCGTAGGAGCTCGCACCCGCCGCCCGGTCGACGGGGATGTGGTGCATGCCGCGCATGAGCGGGCCGGAGATCTTGTTGTCGAAGACCTCCTTCTTGGCCATGAAGCGCGTCAGCCGCCCCGCGCCCCGGTAGGCGGCCAGCCCGGCGAAGATGAAGTCGAGATAGCTGATGTGGTTGCTGACCAGCACCGCACCGCCGGAACGCGGGATGTTCTCCTCGCCCTCCATCGTGATGCGAAGGTCCAACGCGCGAAACAGGGTCAGCGCCGCACCGATCACCGGTGGGTACACGATCTCAGCCATGCCCGAACGGTAACCTACGCTGACGTAACCCGGCGACTCAGGCCCGGCGCTCCCCGCTGGTCAGTGCCCCTTGAACGCCTCCTCGAGCCACCACGACGCCCGGCCCCTGGTCACCTTGGCGTGGACGAGGATCGGACGCTCGCGCGGGCCTTCGAGCCAGGCGGCCAGCGGCTCCAGGTCGGCGACCGTGCGCACGGTCAGGGCCTGGCAGCCGTAGCCCTCGGCGATCGCGGCCAGGTCGGCGGGCGGGAAGGTGACGGTGTCGAGCGGATGGCCGTGCGGGCCGAAGTGGTGCACCTCCGCACCGTAGGCCTCGTCGTCGTAGACCACGATCACCATCGGCAGGCCGAGCCGTACGACGCTCTCCAGTTCGGCGATCCCCATGAGCAGGCCGCCGTCGCCCAGCGCCGCGACGGGCAGCCGGTCCGGCCTGGCCAGCGCCGCGCCGATCGCCGTGGCCAGGCCGAGCCCGACCGACTGGAAGGCCTGGGTGAAGCAGAAGCCGTACTCGTCGGGCACGTCGAGGAACATCGACGGATGGCCCATGAAGTTGCCCGAGTCGACGGCGACGATCCGCTCGGCGGGAAGCAGGTCGTCGAGCGCGACGGTGAGCGTGCCCGGGTCGATGCGCTCGCCCGTGTCCGCGGGCGCGACGGGGGTGTCACGCCAGCGGCCCCTGGCGGCGATGCGGGCGGCGAGCCCGTCCGAACGATAGCCGGGCGAGGCGACGGCCTCGGCCAGCACCGCACGCGCGACCCCGGCCGTGTCGCCCGTGACACCGAGCGCGACGGGCCGGTGCGCGCCCAGGGCCGAGCCGTCCAGATCGACCTGGACGAGTACGGCATGCTCCCCGATGAGGGCGCCGTGCCTGGTCGTCCACATGTTCAGCGCGCAGCCCCAGCCTACGACCAGGTCGGCCCCGGCGATGAGCTCGGCGGTCAGCGGGGAGGCGAAACCGCCGCTGACGTCCAGGTCCCACGGCTCGCCCCTGAACAGCCCCTTCGCCACGGCCGACGTGGCCAGCAGCGCGCCCGTGCGCTCGGCGAGTGCGAGGAGTTCGGCCCTGGCGTGCCTGGCGCCCCGGCCCGCGACGAACACCGGCCGCTCGGCCCGCGCCAGCAGCGCGGCGAAAGCGGCCACCGACTCGGCGTCCGGCTCGGGCGGCTCGTACGGCGTCCCGGCAGGCGGCTCGCCGCCCTCCGACGGCAGGTCGAGCAGCTCGAGCGGCAGGTTGAGCAGCACGACCCGCCGCTCGCGCACGGCCGTGCGGAACGCGGCCGCGGTGTCGGCCACCGCCGTCGCGGGCCCGCCGATCCTGGCCGGAACCACGCCGAGCGCCTCGGCCAGCGCCGATTGGTCGATGTGGAAGTTCGACAGCGGCGAGGAGGCCTCGCCCGCCAGGACGACCAGGGGCGTGCGGCTCTTGGCCGCCTCGGTGAGGCCGGTCAGCGCGTTGGTCAGGCCCGGTCCCTGGTGCACCGACACGACCGCGACCTCGCCCGACATCCTGGCGTAGGCGTCGGCCATCGTCGCCGCGCCCGCCTCGTGCCTGGCCGCGGTGAAGGTTGCTCCGGCCGCGACCAGGGCGTTGGTGACGTGGAAGTTTCCGCTGCCGACGACCCCGAACACCGCCCGCACGCCCAGCGCGGCCAGTGTCGAGCCGACGGCTCCGGCGACGGTGCCGCTCACCGCTCGACGAGGGCCAGCACGCGGACGGGGCTGCCCGACCCGCCGACGATCGGCAGCGGAGGCGCGATGACCACCGCGCCGGTCGGGGGCAGCCGGTCGAGGTTGCGCAGCTGGGTCAGGCCGTACTTGCCCGCGCCCAGGAAGAAGGAGTGGCACGGGAAGGCCGGGTCGAAGGAGTGGGCGGCGCCCGCGTCGGTGCCGACGGTCTCGACGCCGAGACCGATGACCGGCGTTTCCTCGGCCAGCCAGCGGGCGCACTCGACGGAGACGCCCGGCGTGTGCGGGCCGCTGTCGTCGGCGTTGAGGAAGGCGGCCTGGTCCTCGGCCCGCGCGTCCCAGCCGGTGCGCAGCAGCAGCCAGCCTTCGGGCAGGGGGCCGTGCTCGGCCTCCCACGCCTTGACGTGCTCGACGCGCAGCAGGAAGTCGGGGTCGGCCGATGCCTGCGCCGCGAAGTCGAGCACGGCGGCGGGCGCGAGCAGCCTGGTCAATGGCACCTGCGAGACGTCCTGGCCGTCGCGGCCCGTCACCCAGTGCACGGGCGCGTCGAAGTGGGTGCCCGTGTGCTCGCCTGTCGTGATGTCGTTCCAGTACCAGGCCGGGCCGCGGTCGTCGTAGCGGCTGATCTCGGTGAGCCTGAAGGGCACCGTGTTGGCGAACGGCTCGGGCAGCTGCAGGATCGGCGTGCTCGACGACAGCGGCGCGGTCAGGTCGACGACCTCGATGCCGCCCGCCGCGACACTGTCCACCAACTGCCTCAGAACTGACATGACGCCTCCTGTGCTCGTACTGCCTCAGCTCAGATCCTCCTACGCGCCGCCCCGCTCCGTCACGCGCCCCCCGCCCCGACGAGCGCGACCGCTGCGGTGGCGCTCTCCCGCAGCGTCTCGTGCACGGGTACGGCGTAGCTGCGGGCCAGGTGGATGAGATAGCGGTTGCGTTCGGGATTGGGGCAGTCCGGCGGGCAGCCGAGCACCGCCCTACCGGTGCCGACGTCATGCCCGAACTCCACATTCGTCGTGAATCCCGGCAGCGTCACGACGTCACGCGGGATCCAGAACAGGATCGCGCCCGCCGCCCGCCTGGCCGCGCACTCCCAGGCGAACTGCTCGTCGTAGTGCGCGGCGAGCACCCCGTCCCTGGACTCGGGCGAGAGCACGTGCAGGGTCGCCTCCCGCTGCCAGGCCGCCGCCAGCGCGGTGATCGCGTCCGGCCGCCACGAGGGCACGGCGTGTGCTCCGGCGCGCGGGGTCGGGCCCGCCAGGAAAACCGAAGGGCCTTCGGGGATCGGTTCGCGGGCCCAGACGACGTCGACGGTCATGTTCGATGCTCCTTCAGCGGGTCCACGGCAGCTTCAGCCCGTCGCCCTCGACCCGGGGCACGACGTGCAGATGCAGGTGGAACACGGTCTGGGACGCGGCTGCGCCTCGCGAGGTGATCACATTGGCCGCCGGCAGGCCCGAGGCGAGCTCGGCCGCCCTGGCCATCGTGGCGGCCGAGACGGCGGGGTCCTGCCCGACATCGGCGACATGGGCGTGCGGGACGACCAGAACGTGACCCGGGGTGACCGGGGCGACGGGCAGGAACGCCAGCGCGTCCTCCCAGCGCCTGACCACGGTCGCGGGGGCGCGTCCGCTGACGATGGCACAGAACACACATCCGGGCTCACTGCGCATGGCGCCTCCCTGACGTCGGCCGACCTGCCTGGCCGCCCCAGCCTGATCGCACGTTCAGCGTCTTTGCAAGCGCCGGGGTGTGTGGTCATGGGCGTCCGGGGTCTGTTTCCGCATGTGTCCGGCCTCTGAGAGGGTGATGCGGTGCGCATGGTGTTGCTCGGGCGGGTACGCATGGTCGGCGGCGACGGGCAGCAGGCCGAGATCGGCGGTGCGCGCTCGCGTGCGCTCGTGGCCCGGCTGGCGCTGGAGGCGGGCCGTACGGTGGCCTCCGACACGCTGGTCGAGGACCTGTGGGGGGCCGAGCCGCCCGCGGGCGCCGCCAACGCGCTGCAGGCCCTGGTCTCGCGGCTGCGCAAGGCGCTGCACGGCGTCGCGGGCGTGGAGTCGGCGCCCGGCGGCTACCGGCTCGCGGTGCTCCCGCAGGAGGTGGACGCGCTGCGCTTCGAGGATCTCGCCACGCGCGGCAACCGCGAGCTCGCGGCAGGCCGGGCCGGGGACGCCGCCGACCTGCTCGGCCAAGCCCTGGAGCTGTGGTCGGGCCAGGCGCTCGCCGACCTGCCCGACCTGCCGTTCGCCAGGGCCGCCGCACGCCGGCTCGACGACCTGCGGGTACGGGCCGCCGAGGACAGGGCGGACGCCGCGCTGCGGCTCGGACGGCACGAGGAGGTGCTGACCGAGCTGGAGGACGCCGGAGAGCGGCACCCCCTGCGCGAACGGCTGGCCGTACTGCGGATGCGGGCGCTGCACGCGGCGGGACGGCAGGCGGACGCGCTGGCCGTGTACGAGGGGACGCGGGCGGCGCTGGCCGACGAGCTGGGCGTCGACCCGTCGGCGGAGTTGAGCCGGACCCATCTGGCCGTGCTGCGCGGCGAACTCGGCTCACCGGCACGCGCCGAGCCCGGCCGCCTGCCCGCACGGCTGACCAGCTTCGTCGGGCGTGAGCAGGAGCTGCGGATGCTGGCCGGGCTGCTGACGACCGCGCGCCTGGTCACCGTCGTCGGGCCAGGCGGTGCGGGCAAGACGCGACTGGCGCTGGAGGCGGTGGCCCGGCATCCGGCACACGAACGCGGGCGGGTGTGGTTCGCACCGCTGGCCGGGGTCGCCTCGCCGGACCGGCTGGCCGACGCCGTGCTCGGCGCGGTCAGCTCCCGCGATCTGCGACCGCCCGAGCAGCGGGTGCCCGCACGCGGCGGCGACCCGGCCGACCGCGTGGCCGACCTGCTGAGCGCGGGCGAGGCGGTGCTCGTCCTGGACAACTGCGAACACCTGGTCGAGGCGGCTGCCGGGTTCGGGCGACGCCTGCTCGACCGCCTGCCGTACCTGACGGTGCTGGCGACCAGCCGGGAGGCGCTGGGGGTCACCGGTGAGGCGCTGTGCCCGCTGGCCGCGCTGAGCGAGGCGGACGCGGTGCGGCTGTTCGCCGATCGGGCCAGGGCGGTGCGGCCCGGGTTCGAGCTCGACGACGGCGCCGCAGGGCCGGTGGCCGAGATCTGCCGGAGGCTGGACGGCCTGCCGCTCGCCCTGGAACTGGCCGCGGCCAGGCTGCGTTCGATGGGCGTCGAGCAGATCGCCAGACGGCTGGACGACCGCTTCCGGCTGCTCACCTCCGGCGACAGGGCCGCGCTGCCGCGCCAGCGGACGCTGGGCGCGGTGGTCGAATGGAGCTGGGACCTGCTGAACGAGCAGGAGCGCACGCTGGCCAGACGCATGTCGATCTTCCCGGCCGACGCCGGGGACGCGGCGATCGAGGCGATCTGCTCGGACGAGAGACAGCTCCCGGCCGACGACGTCGTCTACGTGCTGGGCTCGCTGGTGGAGAAGTCGTTCGTGCAGGGCGAGGGCCGCCACCGCATGCTGGAGACCGTACGCGCGTTCGCCGCCCGGCGGCTGGACCTGGCGGGCGAGCGGGAGGCGGTGTCGGCCAGGTTCGTGGCCTACTTCCGCGACCTGGCCGAGGAGCAGGAGCCGGTGCTGCTGACGCGCGAGCAGGTCGCGGCCAAGCTCGTGTTCGACGCGGAGTACGACAGCATGGTGCACGCCCTGCGCACCGCCGTCGACGAGGGCGACGCCGACTCCTCCTGGCGGCTGCTCGGCCCGCTGTGGCTGTACTGGAACGCCCGACTCGACGCGCGCTCCGACGGCCTGACCGCCGAGGTGCTGGCGTTCGGCGACGCGCTGCCCGGCCGGGCCAGGGCCGCGCTCACGGCGATGCATCGGCTGGCCGACAACAGCGGGTCCTTTCCCGAGCCCGCCGAGGTACGCGCGATCGTCGAGGACGTCCACCGCACCGGCGCGATCGGCCGCTACCCCGTCCTGGCCGTGATCGCCATCGCCCCCGCGTACTTCTTCGGCTTCGACGACCTGCTCGCACGCGAACTGCCCCTGGCCAAGGCGCATCCGCATCCGTGGGTCAGGGCCGCCGCCCACTGGGTGGACTCCTTCGTCCGCACCGACCGGGGCGACTGGCAGGGCGGCGCGCGCGTGCTGGCCGAGACGTTGCGCGCGTTCGAGGCCGTGGGCGAGCGTTACGGCCTGGGGCTGACGCTGATGGCCGTCGCCCGCGTGCACGCCGTCCAGGGCGAGTACGGCCAGGCCGTCGCCGCCGCCGAGCGCGCCGTCGCACTCGCGGCCGAGTTCGGCTCGGGCGAGGAGGCCGTCTACCGTTCCGAACTCGCCGGTCTGCGCGTGCGGGGCGGCGATCCCGGCGGCGCGGCGCAGGACGTGCGGGCGGCGCGCCGCCTGGTGGCCGGGCGCGCTCAGCCGTACTCGGAGATCGAGCTGCTGCTGCGTCTGGCCGATCTGCATCGCCGCGCGGGCGAGGTGGACCTGGCCGAGGAGGTGCTGCGGGAGCTGGTGGAGTTCGCGCGGGAGGCGGGGATCGCGGCCGAGGTCGTCGAGGCGCGGCTGGCCTCGGCCCGGATGGCCTGCCTGCTGAGCGCCGGCGCCGCCGGGCAGGCACGCGACCTGCTGCCCGCCGCCGTCGACGCGGCCTTCGCGATCCGTGCTCCCGCCGTGGCCGCGGAGCAGCTGGCCCGCCTGCTCCTGCTGGAAGGCGACCCGGCGGGCGCGGCCACCGCCCTCGGCCTGAGCGAGGCCGTCCGAGGCGTGTTCGACCACGGCGACCCCGAACTGCGAGCCCTGGTCCACGTCCTCAGCACCACGCTCGGCGAGCTCCGGTACGGCCAGGCCTACGCGGAGGGTGCGCGCTGTGCCCGGGAGCGGGCGCTGGAACGGCTGGCGGGGGCGGGCTGACCTTCCGGTCTGGGCGGGGCGGCCTGACGGGGCGGGGTCAGGGCCTGACGGCGGGGCCCGGGAAGCGTCAGGGCGGCGTCAGGTCCGGTGGAGATCGTGGGTGGCGTCGCACTCCCCCGCGCACGATCCCCTCGGAGGAACGCCCCCATGAGCACCACGACGACCACCGCCAGGTCGCTGGCCCCGGACCTCGCACGCGGCTTCATGCTGCTGCTGATCGCGCTCGCCCACGTACCCGCGATGATCACCGACTGGGACTTCGCCCCCGCCGTCTTCGTCAAGTCGCTGGTCGCCGACAACCAGGCCAGGGCGATGTTCGTCTTCCTGTTCGGCTACGGCCTCGGCCAGATGGCACGCCGGCAGAGCGAATGGACCTCCTTACGGGCGTTGCTGCGGCGCAGGGGCCTCTGGCTCACCGTCATCGGGTTCGCGCACACGGTGATCCTGGTGCCGATCGACATCGTCGCGGTGTACGGCGTGACGCTGCTGGCCTTCGCGCCGGTCGTGCGGGCCAGGGACTCGGTGCTGCTGTGGACGGCCGGTGCGACGCTGCTGCCCGCGACCCTGCTGCTGGCCTGGCAGAGCGTGACGGCACTGACCTCGGCCGCGGCCGGGACGCCGATCACCCTGGCCGCGTACATGGAGCCCACGCCTGGCCTCCATCTGGTGGCGAACATCCCCGCCTGGCCGGTCGAGACCGTCCTGTCCACGCTCATGGTGCTGCCCGGCATGCTCGCCGGTCTGTGGGCCGCGCGCCGCAAGGTCCTGGACGAGCCGTCCCTGCACCTGCCGCTGTTGCGCCGGGTCGCCGCCCTCTGCCTCGGCCTCGCCGTACTCGGCCGGGTGCCCTTCGCGCTGCTGCTCGCCGGGGCCTGGCCGTTGCCGTCCGTGTCGGTGGCCTGGGTGGCGGCCTTCGCCCACGACCTGACCGGGTACCTCGGCGGCATCGGCATGGCGGCGCTCGTCGGGCTCGTCGCCCATCGGATCGGCCGCACTCCCGGGTCCGTCGCGTCGGCGCTGTCGGCGCTGGGGCAGCGGTCGCTCACCTTCTACCTCTTCCAGTCGGTCGTGTGGGTGGTGCTGTTCTATCCGTTCGCCTTCGACCTGAGCCGTGCGGTGAGCCTGCCCGCCGGGTTCGCGCTCGCCGTGGTGGTGTGGGTGGCGTCGATCCTGCTGGCGGACCTGATGCGCCGCATCGGCCATCGGGGACCTGCCGAGATCCTTCTGCGACGTCTGAGTGATCGCTAGTGTGGTTGTCCTTCGAGCGGACGGAGTGAGGCATGAGCAACGGCAAAGTGGTCGTGAACAGGGCGATGTCGCTGGACGGTTTCATCGCGGCGCGCGGTGACGAGATGGGCTGGATCGGCGACTACGTGGCTCCGGACCTCTTTCCCGAGGTCATGGCGGCCACGGGTGCGATGCTCATCGGCAGGCGCACCTACGAGGTCGGCAAGGCCATGGCCGCGCAGGACACCCCCTACGAGGGCGGAGCGCTGTTCGTCCTGACCCACGAGCCTCCCGCCGAACCCGACCCTTCCGTCACCTTCCTCACCTGCGACCTCGACGAGGCCGTCGCCACCGCCCGCGCCGCCGCCGGCGGGCTCGACCTGGAGATCCTCGGCGCCGACCTGGCCGCCCAGTGCCTGGGGCGCGGGCTGGTCGACGAGATCCTTGTGTACGTGCTGCCGGTTCTGCTGGGCGACGGCGTCCGGGTCACGCCTGCGAGCTTGGAGCGGGTCGAACTGGAGCCGTTCGAGAACAGACAGTCGGGCAACGTCACCCTGCTCCGCTTCCGCGTACGGAAGTAGTCGCACGGGACTGGCAAAAATCACCACATCCTGATTTATCCGGCCATTTGATATTGCCAGATCCCCACGAAATGCGAATATGGCGAGATGATCGCACTTGGCAGGCGAAGCGCCTCCATCTTCATGGGCCTGGCGCTGGCGCTCTCCCCCCTCGCGGCCCCAGAAACGAGCGCGACGGCCAGCACGAACGCCGCCTCTATTCCAGGATGTCGCTTTTATCCACCCAACCCGCACATCACGACCAGTCGCCACATCAGCGTTAATTACACTTTTTCCTGCAACAACCGCAGAATTCGCTATGTAAAGGTCACTCTGGCCCTGAGGCGACACAGGGGCGGACTACCCGACAAAGTCGAGACGTCATATCAATACGACCGATTCCCCAATCCGGCACAAGCCGGTATCAACGGCTCACTCCAGACGCCGGGCGTATGCCAGTCCGGCAAGCGCTACCACGGCGACATCACCGTCAACGTGTCGTTCTCGGCCGCGCAGAACCGCACCGAGTCCCTGCGCGGCCCCTCCATCACCTGTCCGCGCTGACGCCTCCCTCGGCGCCGCGATCACGAGCCGACGCGCAGGGCGGCCACGACCTGGGTCAGGGCCGGGTCTCCCGCTGCGGTGTCCAGGGCGGCGCCGAGGGAGTGGCGGTAGGTGGCGGCGGCCTCGTCCCTGCGGGAGACGCCTTCGGGGGTGATGACGGTGTAGACGCCGCGGCGGTCCTCGGGGCACAGGTCCCTGCGGGTGAGGCCTGAGGACTCCAGGCGGGCGACCAGGCGGGTCACCGAGCTCTGGTTGAGGCCGAGGAGGTCGGCCAGTTCCTGCATGCGCAGTTCGCCGACGGTCGACAGGTGGCACAGCGCTCGGTACTCCGACAGGCCGAGGCCATGGCGTTGCAGGGCGGTGGCGATCTCGTGCTCGACCCTGGCGTGCAGCCGGATCACACGGGCCCAGACGTCGATGTCGTCGGCGGAATGTGTATGCACAGGCATACTTGTCAACCATACCCGCTACGGCCGTTCGGCGGACGGCGATATGGGCGAGATGGCAGGATCGGTCGCTGTCGTCGACGAAGGGCACTGATGTGTTCCATGTGACGCTTGCGGCGCTGCTCGCCGTACCCGGAGTGGGTGTGGCTCCGGCGGCCGAGCCTCAGCCGGTGTGGAAGATCGTGCGGCACGAGGACTTCAACGGCAGGTCGCTGCCCAAGGGGTGCGGCAGCTACGGGCCGACGCCGCACGGCGGGGAGGCGGCCAGCTGGTACGACCCCGCGCAGGTCCGCGTGTCCAAGGGGCTGCTGCGACTCGGCATCACGGCCAAGCGCTGGGCCGATCGGCAGTACGCCACCGGCGGGATCGGGTGCTGGGGGCTGGCCAGGACCTACGGGCGTTTCGAGATACGGGCGAAGATCCCGAAGGGCAAGGGCATCGACAGCTACATGCTGCTGTGGCCCGAGACGCCCGGCGGCGACCCCGAGCCGCACTGGAGCGGCGCCGAACTGCTCGCACCCGGCAAGGAGAAGGCGCACATCACCAACGGCGACGGAGTACGCAAACGCGGCAAGGTGGTGGCAGGTGTGTTCTCCGACGCCTTCCACACCTATCGCTTCGACTGGACGCCCTCCTGGTTCGCCTTCTCGGTCGACGGCGTCGTGCTCTACAAGGACCGCCACACCTCCACGAGCAAGCGCTGGCTGGGCGTCGCGGTCTCCAGCGGCGACACGCTGACAGGGGTGCCGAACGCGGCCACGCGGCTGCCGAAGGAGTTCCTGATCGACTCCATCAGGGTCTCGGCCTTCTCCGGCTGGCGGTAGTCGCCCGGCTCGGTCGTGCTGGTTGCCATCGCCGGAAAACGGGCAGATGGTGACCGCATGAAGAAGCTCATCAACGACGCCGCCACCGTCGTCGCCGACGCCCTCACCGGGCTGGCGGCGGCGCATCCCGCGCTGCGCGTCGACCTGGAGCAGCACGTCGTGTACCGGGCTCGGGCGCCGATCACCGGCAAGGTCGGCCTGCTGTCGGGCGGCGGGTCCGGGCACGAGCCGCTGCACGCAGGGTACGTCGGGCGGGGCATGCTGGACGCCGCCTGCCCCGGCGAGATCTTCACCTCGCCGGGCCCCGACCCGATCGTGGCGGCCACCCACGGCGTCGACGGCGGCGCGGGCGTGCTGCACATCGTCAAGAACTACACCGGCGACGTGCTGAACTTCCAGCTCGCGGCCGAACTCTGCGCCGACGAGGGCGTCGAGGTCGCCTCCGTACTGGTCGACGACGACGTGGCCGTGCTGGACTCGCTGTACACGGCCGGGCGCAGGGGGACGGGCGCGACGGTGTTCGTCGAGCGGATCGCGGGCGCGCTGGCCGAGGAGGGCGCTCCGCTGGAGCGGGTGGCCGCGGTCGCCGCCGAGGTCAACGCGCGTAGCCGATCGTTCGGCGTCGCCCTGACCTCCTGCGTCACGCCCGCCGCCGGGAAGGCGACGTTCGACCTGCCCGAGGGTGAGGTCGAACTCGGCATCGGCATACACGGCGAACCCGGTCGTACCCGCGTGCCCGCCGCCACCGCCCGCGAACTCGCCCACGTCGCCATGGACGCGGTGCACGGCGACGACCCACTCCGGGGCGACCTGCTCGTCATGGTCAACGGCATGGGCGGCACGCCGCTGGTCGAGCTGTACGTCGTGTTCGCCGAGGTCGAGGCGTACGTCCGGGCGAAGGGTGCTCGCATCGCCCGGTCGCTGGTGGGCAACTATGTGACAAGCCTCGACATGCAGGGCTTCTCGGTCAGCGTGTGCCGCATGGAGGCGGAACTACTACGGCTGTGGGACTCGCCGGTCGACACGGCCGCGCTGCGATGGGGGTGCTGATGCACGACGAACGACTGTCGCCGGCCGACACACCGGCATTGCGATGGAAGAGCTGATGGACGTCGCGTTCTTCACCGGCTGGCTGGAGCGGTTCGCGGTGTCGGTCGCCGAGCAGCGCGAACGGCTGACCGAACTGGACGCGGCGATCGGCGACGCAGATCACGGGGCGAACCTGGACAGAGGCTGCACCGCCGTACTCCAGGCCCTGGCCGACACCCCGCCCGCCACGCCGGGCGAGGCGCTCACGCTGGCGGGCGGCACGCTGATACGCAAGGTCGGCGGGGCGTCCGGGCCACTGTACGGGTCGTTGCTGCGGCGGATGGGCAAGGCCGTGGGGGGCGAGCCCGAGGTGTCGGCGGCGCTGCTGGCGGAGGCGTTCGCGGCCGGGGTCGAGGCGGTGGCCGCACTGGGCAGGTCCGCGTCCGGCGACAAGACCATGCTCGACGCCCTGACGCCCGCCTCCCAGGCCCTCACCCAGGCCGCCGACCAGGGCCTCCCTCTCACCGAAGCCCTCCGCCTCACCGCCGAGGCCGCCACCGCGGGCGCACTCGCCACCGTGCCTCTCCAGGCACGCAAGGGCCGCGCCAGCTACCTGGGCCCGCGCAGCGCAGGCCACCAAGACCCCGGCGCCACCTCCGCCGCCCTCCTCCTGACAGCCCTCACCTCATGACCCAATCCTCTCCTTCCCGCCTTTACCGCAATCCTTCCCGCCCTTACCGCAATTTCCCGCCTTTACGGCAAGCCGTCCCCAGCGCCCCCGCGGTCACCGCCCCCGCCCGTCCAGGGGACGCTCCTCATGCGCACCACACCCCACCGCTACGGAAAGGCACGCCATGGTAGGACTCGTCCTCGTCTCACACAGCCACGCCCTCGCCCAGGCCGCCGCCGACCTGGTACGCGGCATCGCGGGAGACGGCGTGCCGATCGCAGGCACCGGAGGCGATGAAGAGGGCAAACTCGGCACCAGCATCGAACGCATCGAAGCCGCCATCGCCGAAGTCGACCAGGCCGACGGCGTCGTCCTCCTGCCCGACCTGGGCGGCTCCGTACTGACCGCCAGACTCCTCGTGGAGCCGGGCAGAGTCGCCCTGGCCGACGCCCCGTTCATCGAAGGCGCGATAGCCGCAGCCGTAACCGCCAGCACCGGCGAGCCCCTCCCCACCGTCCTCACCGCCGCCGAACAAGCCTGGACCTACCGCAAGGGGTGACGCCGCCTGGGGGTGGGCGAGCGGACGAGACGAAGAGGCGGCCTGCCGAGCGAGCAGGGCGCGAACTGACGGGCGGCGCAGGCAAGCCGACGCGGGTGAACCAACGGACGATCAGGCGGACGGGCGGACGGGCGGACGGGCGGACGGGCGGGGCAAGCAAGGACGCATGTCGGCATTTTTCGCAAGAAATCCCCGGAAAGCCGCACGACTCTAAGGGACGCCCCAAGGAAGAAACGCCCTAGGCGCAGACACTGGTCGATGATGCGGGCGAAGTCGCGCACGATCTCGGGGATGCCCAAGGAAGAGACGCCTCTCGGAGCAGACACCCCGAGAATGCGACGCCCAGGAAACAGCACCCCTCAGGAAACAGCGCCTCAGGAAGAGCGCATCAAGAAGAGACGCCTCCAGAGAGGGCATCTCCAGAAAGCACACCTCCGAACAACGGCATACCTCCGAACGACAGCACGCCTAGAAACAACACGCCCCGCATTAAGGTCGGAGCCCCCCAAATCCTCACCAAGCCGAGCCAACCCCGCCCCGCGATCCTCCCCACCCAAACCCCAACGCCCCAACCACTCCCCACCAAACCAAGAACCCCCTCCCAGCAACTCCCCCAGCCCACAGCCCCTAAAACCACACCACACCACACCACACCACACCACACCGCCCACCAACCCCCGCCCTCACACCCCTACCCCCTACTTGTGCTTGAAATAAACAAACAACCTCCCATGATTCTTAGAATCCTTGTCAATCCGATGATACAAAGCCTTGATATCCTTCCGCTCAAGAAAGCGAAGCACCTTCTTCTTGAGTTGCCCAGAGCCCTTCCCAGGAATGATTTCCACCTCAGTGGCCTTCTTCCGAATGGCCTCGTCGATGATCCCGCGCAGTGCGCGATCGATCTGGTCGCCCTTGTTGAAGATGTCATGCAGATCCAGCTTCAGCTTCATGAGCCCATCCTCTCCCATGGCGAACAGCCTCCCGACTGGAAGGCCTTGTCGGTGCCCACGACGACCACCTCGGTCGGCCCCTTGACGATGCCGCTGTCGATGACGTCGCTCGGTACGCCGGTGGTGTCCTTGAGTCTGGCCCAGTAGCAGGCGGGCTGTCCGGGCGCGGGGCCGCTCGTCTTGTAGGTCCCGGCGAGGATGTCGACACCGACGGTCAGCGTGCCGTTCCCGCTGACACCTCCCGCCCCAGACCCGGGAGTCGTCGCAGGCCCAGGAGTCGCAGGCCCAGGAGTCGCAGCAGGAACCGAGGGCGCAGGCGAAGACGCAGGCGGAGGAGCGACAGTCCCGGGACCAGCAGGCTCGCTTGCCCCCGGCTCACCAACCCCAGGCTCACCGGCCTCGGGAACCGGCGGCGCCATGGACATCGTCATGTCCGGCGGCGCCGAGTACGGCGAAGGCTCGGAGGAGGCCGTGGAGTCGGGTGTCGTCCCGACCCCCATGACGAAGCCGAGGAGAAAGCCGAGCACGCCCGTCAACCCGGACACGAGCAACATGATCGTCGGGCTGGTGGCCGGCTTCGGGTACTCCGGGGGACCGTACATCACCCGCCCAAGGGTGCCATGTCCCGCCTTCTACCACACCTCCCCCTTATTGCGAACGATATGCAACTGCAGGCTATGGTCAGCAGAGCATCCCGCCTTCGGAGGTCCCCCATGCCCCCGCGCCCGCCCATGCGTGTCGCCGCCCTGTCCATCGCCCTCGGCCTGCTCGCCACCGCCTGCGCCGCGCCGGGCGGCCCCGCGAAAGCGCCGGACGACACCTTCGTCATCGGTCTCGGCTCGGAGTTCGACAACCTCAGCCCGGTGCTCGGCTACGCGGCCGACGGCGGATCACTGATCTTCGACGGCCTGATGAGCCGCTCCCCCGACCTGTCGGTCAAGCCCGCGCTCGCCGCCGCCGCCCCGGTGACGTCGGCCGACGGCAAGACCGTCACGTTCACGCTGCGCGACGGTGTGAAGTTCCACGACGGCAGGCCGCTGACCAGCAAGGACGTCGAGTACACCTACGAGAGTGTGCTCAAGGAGGCCACCAACTCCCCCATCAGGGGCGACTACGCGGCGATCAAGGACGTGGCCGCGCCCGACCCGAAGACGGTGGTCTTCACCCTGAACTACCCCTACGCCCCGCTCGTCCAGCGCACCACGCTCGGCATCGTGCCCGACGGCGGCAGCGACCCGGCCAAGCCAGTCGGCACCGGCCCGTACTCGTTCGTGTCCTGGACGCCGGGCGACAAGGTCGCGCTGAGCGCCAACGCGGGCTACTGGGGCGGTGAGCCCGCGCTGAAGAAGGTCGTGCTGGCCTTCGCCCCTGACGACAACGTACGGGCCAGCCGGATGTCGGCCGGGGAGTTCGACGCGGCGATCCTGCCGCCGAAGGCCGCCAAGCGCTTCGAGGGGCAGCAGGGCACGACCGTCTACAAGGTGGACAGCGCCGACTACCGGGGCATCATGTTCCCGCTGAAGGAGAAGGTCACCGGCGACCCGGCCATCCGCAAGGCGTTCAGCCTGGGCATCGACAGGCAGGCCATGGTGGAGGCCATCCTGGCGGGCGCGGGCAAGGCGGCGTTCGGGCCGATCTCCCCCGACACCGCATGGCACAACCCCGAGGTCACCGGCAATCCGCGCGCCGACCAGGCTGCTGCGGCCAAGCTGCTGGAGGAGTCCGGCTGGAAGCAGGGCGAGGACGGCATCAGGGCCAAGGACGGCGTCAAGGCCGCCTTCACCCTGATGTATCCGGCGGGCGACTCCCTGCGCAAGGAACTGGCCCTGGCCGTCTCGTCGGACGCCAAGAAGATCGGCGTGAACGTCGAACTCGCCGGTCTGGACTGGGACGCCATCACGCCCAGGATGCGCAAGGACGCCTTGATCATGGGCTGGGGCAGCCCGCACGACCCGGACTACCTCAACTACGAGCTCTTCCACTCCGACTACCAGGGCAAGGGCTACTTCAACCCGGGCTACTACGCCGACCCCGAGACCGACGCCCTGCTGGAGAAGGGCAGGCGGAGCGGTGACGACGCCGTGCGCAAGCAGGCCTACCGCGACGTGCAGAAGCGCATCCACGACGACGAGGTCTGGACGTATCTGGTCTTCCTCAAGCACGTCTACGTCGTGCGCGGCGCCTACAGCGGGGTGCAGCAGAGCGTCGACGCGCACGAGCACGCCACCGGCGGGCTCTTCCGCGACCTGCACCTGTGGAAGCCGGCCGCCTGATGGTCAGGCTCGTCCTCTGGCGGCTGGCGTTCGCGGTGCCGCTGCTGCTCGCGGTGACCGTGGGCATGTTCGCACTGGCGCAGCTGTCGCCGTTCGACCCGGTCAGGCAGTACCTGGGCGATCGGGCCACGGTCACCTCGCCCGAGGTCGTGGCGCAGATCCGCGCCAACTGGGGCCTGGACCGGCCGGTGCTCGAACAGTTCACGACCTGGGCGGGCAACCTGCTCAGCGGCGACCTCGGCGAGTCGCGATCCTTCCACCGGCCGGTCGCCGAGGTGGTGGCCGAGCGGCTGCCGTGGACGCTGCTGGCCACCTCGTGCGCCATCGTGCTCATGCTCGCCGGAAGCCTGGTCGCGGGGACGGTCGCGGCCTGGCGCAAGGGCTCGTGGCTGGATCGCCTGATCACCGGCGGCGCGTTCGCCAACGAGTCGGCGCCGGTGTTCTGGCTGGCGCTGCTGGCCATCTACGTGTTCTCCGTCTCGCTCGGCTGGCTGCCCGCCGGGGGGCTGACCGACGCCGCCTCCACCTCGCTCGATCCCGGTGACGTCGCGGTGCATCTCATCCTGCCGGTGACGGTGCTGGCGATCTCGCAGTCGTCGTGGCTGGTGCTGTATGTGCGCGAGTCGGTGATCGGCACGCTGCGCGAGGACTTCGTCGTCGGCGCCAGGGCGCGTGGGCTGAAGGAGCGCACGGTCGTGGTCAGGCACGCGCTGCGTTCGGCGCTGCTGCCCTTCCTCACCCTGCTCGGCGCCCGCGTGCCCGAACTGGTGACGGGCGCGATCCTGGTCGAGACCGTGTTCTCCTGGCCGGGTGTGGCCGCCACCTCGGTGCAGGCGGCGCTGGCCGTCGACTTCCCGCTGCTCGCGGTGCTGACCCTGCTCGGCACCGTCGCGGTGCTGGCCGGCAACCTGCTGGCCGACCTGGCCTACGGCGTGGCCGATCCGCGCGTGCGTACTCTGGGGGTGAGCTGACATGGCGGCGACGCGATCGGCGAAGGCCGCTGCCGTCGTGCTGGTCCTGCTCGGGCTGGCCGTCCTGCTGGTGCCGCCGCTGGTCCAGCTCGACCAGCAGCTCGTCGACCTGCCCTCAGCCGGGCAGCCGCCGTCGTGGCGGCACTGGCTCGGCACCGACGAGGTCGGCCGCGACGTCCTGCTCCGATGTGTGTACGGCCTGCGCGTCTCGTTCCTGGTCGGGCTGGTCGCGGCGCTGGTCAGCATGGTGATCGGCGGGACCATGGGCCTGGTGGCGGGAAGCGTCGGCGGGCTGGCGGACAGGCTGCTCATGCGGGTGGTCGACGGGTTCTCCGCGCTTCCGCACCTGCTGCTCGGCATCTTCATCGTGGCGATGTTCGCGCCGAGCGCCACGGCCGTGGTGGCGTCGGTGGGGCTGACGCACTGGACGACCGCGGCGCGCATCGTGCGTTCGGAGGTGTTGTCGCTGCGCTCGCGGCCGTTCGTCGAGGCCGCGGTGTCGGGCGGCGCTGGCCGTACCCGGGTGGTGACCAGGCATCTGCTGCCGCACCTGTCGCCCCATCTGCTGCTGGCGACGGTGCTGATGGTGCCGCATGCGATCTGGCACGAGACCGCGCTGAGCTTCCTCGGACTCGGGCTGCCGCCGCATCTGGCCTCGCTCGGCAACATGATCAACGATGGGCAGCGCTCGCTGCTGGCGGGCGACTGGTGGTCGAGCCTGGCGCCGGGGCTGTTCATCCTCGTTCCGACGCTGGCGGTGTCGGTGTTGTCGCAACACTGGCGCGACCGGCTCAATCCCAGGACCCGATCGGAGCTGGCCCTGTGAAGCTGCGGGTGAAGGGGCTGACGGTGTCGTTCGCGATACCGGGTGCCACGGTGAGTGCGGTCACGGACGCCTCCTTCGAGGTGCGGCCGGGCCGCTGCCTGGCCCTGGTGGGCGAGTCGGGATGCGGCAAGTCGGTGCTCGCGCACGCGCTGCTCGGACTGCTGCCGGGCAACGCCGCGGTGTCGGGCCAGGCCTGGCTCGACGACCTCGACCTGCTCGCCGCCTCGCCCTCGGTGCTGGCCAGGCAGGTGCGCGGCCGCAAGGTGGGCCTGATCCCGCAGAGCCCGGCCACCCACCTGACGCCGGTGCGCACCGCGCGTGCCCAGCTGCGCGAGGCGCTCACCGAGCTCGGCTCCCGCCGCACACCGGGCGAGCTGGCCGAACGGTTCGGTCTGCGCGACGCCGATCTCGACCGCTACCCGCACCAGCTGTCCGGCGGCATGGCCCAGCGGGTGGCCAATGCCATGGCCCTGGCAGGCGACCCCGGCCTGCTGCTGGCCGACGAGCCGACGAGCGGGCTGGACCGGCCGCTGGTCGACCAGGCCATGGCCGTACTGCGCGAGCTGTGTGACGAGGGCCGGGCCGTCCTCATCATCACCCACGACCTGCGCGCGGCCGAGCAGGTGGCCGACGACATCGCGGTCATGTATGCCGGGCGCATCGTCGAGCAGGGCCCGGCCGCCCGTGTCCTGAACTCCCCCAGGCACCCCTATTCGGCCGGACTGGTCGACGCCCAGCCCGACCGCGCCTTCACCGCGATCCCCGGCATGCCGCCCGAGCTCACCGCGCTGCCCGCCGGATGCGCGTTCGCCCCCCGCTGCCCGCACGCCGACGCCGCCTGCGCCCTGCGGCCGGACCCCGCGGACGGCCTGGCCTGTCACCACCCGATCCAGGAGGCCGACCATGCTCGAAGCACGTGAGATCACGGTCAGGTACGGCAGGCAGACGGTGCTGGAGCGCATGTCGTTCACCGTCGAGCCGGGCCAGACGCTCGGACTCGGCGGGCCGAGCGGCTGCGGCAAGTCGACGCTGGCCAGGGTGCTGGCCCTGATGCTCAAGCCGTCGGCGGGCACGCTCCTCCTCGACGGCACGCCGGTCACCAGGTGGCGGCAGCGCGCGCCGCGCGAGCTGCGGACCCGGGTGGCGCTGCTGTACCAGCAGCCGAGGACGGCCGTCGACCCGAAGCTGACCCTGGCCGAGATCGTCGCCGAGCCGCTGGCCGCCGCCGGTCGGCCCACCGCCAGTGCCCTGCATCTGGCGGCCGAGACCGGCCTGACCGGCGACCTGCTGACCCGCAGGCCGCACGAGGTCTCCGACGGTCAGCTCCAGCGGGCGTGCCTGGCCAGGGCGCTGACGCTGGAGCCCAGGTACCTGCTGTGCGACGAGATGACCACGATGCTCGACGCCTCCACCCAGGCGCATCTGGTCGCGGTCGTACGCGACTACGCGACCAGGACGGGAGCGGGAGTGCTGGCGATCAGCCACGACCACACCTTGCTCGACAGGTGGGCCACACGATCTGTCAAAATCGGACACCGGAACGATCTAGGCGAAAAAATCCCCGCCCGTTAGACTCCGAGAAGATCGCGACCGCCCCTCACGAGGGGGCGTTTCGCGTTCTCTCGTCACCCCAACGGGGAGGGGGCCGGGTCCTCCCTTCCTCATGCGCCGTTTCGGGGTGACACGACCTCTCCTCGCAACCAGGGAGGTTCGTTGTCCACCCGCATGACCATCTCTTCCGGCTTATCGAAGCGGCTGCTGACCGGCGTCGCCGCGATGGGCCTCGCGGTCGCCCTCGTCCCCGCGGGCTCCGCACTCGCCGCACCCACTCCCCCGCCCGCGCGCACCTACACCGTCGAGAAGGCGGCTTCCGACCCCGAACTGGTCAACGGCGCCGTCTCCGAGAGCGGCAAGCTCGCCAAGAGTGACCAGGGTCTGCTCAAGAGCACCTCGCCGCAGACCACCAATGTCATCGTCAAGCTCGACTACGACGCGCTCGCCAGATATGCGGGCGGCCTGTCCGGCCTGGCCGCCACCAGCCCCGGCACCACGGGCAAGGCGCTCGAGCTGGACTCCCCCGAGTCGCTCAAGTACGTCAAGCACATCGAGGGCGTCGAGGGCGCCTTCCTCGCGGAGCTGTCCAAGGCCGTTCCCGAGGCCGTCGTCGGCCAGAAGCTGCGCACCGTGTACGGCGGCGTCGCCGTACGGCTGCCCGCGTCGCGTGCCGACGAGTTGCTCGACCTGCCCGGCGTCGTCGCGGTGCAGGTCGACAAGGTGGAGCAGCTGCAGACCGACTCCAGCCCCGCCTTCATCGGCGCGCCGACGATCTACAACCAGCTCGGCGGCAGCTCCAGGTCGGGCAAGGGTGTCGTGGTCGGCATCCTCGACTCCGGCGCGTGGCCCGAGCACCCGCAGTTCGCCGACCCCGGCAACCTGCCCGCCCCGCCTCCCACCACGGGGGGCACGCCGCGTGAGTGCGACTTCGGCGACAACCCGCTGACGCCCGCCACCGACGTGTTCGTCTGCAACCGCAAGCTCATCGGCGGCGACGAGTTCCTCGACACCTACAACAGCGCCAACCCGCCCGAGGTCTATCCCGACAGCGCCCGCGACTCCAACGGTCACGGCACGCACACCGCGACCACCTCGGCGGGCGGCCCCGTGGCCAACGCCAACCCGCTGGGCCAGAGCAAGGGCCCCATCCACGGCATCGCGCCCGCGGCCCACGTGTCGGTCTACAAGGTCTGCGGCGCCGGTGGCTGCTACAACACCGACGTGCTCCAGGCGGTCGGCAGGGCCATCACCGACCGGGTCCGGGTGATCAACTACTCGATCTCCGGCGGCGAGGACCCCTACAGCGACGCGGTCGAACTGGCCTTCCTCGACGCCTACGCCGCGGGCGTGCTGGTGTCGGCCTCGGCGGGCAACTCCGGCCCCGGAGCGGGCACGGTCGCGCACCGCAGCCCGTGGGTCATCACGGTCGGCGCCTCCACCCAGACGCGGGCCTTCCTGACCACGCTCACCGTCAACGGCACCGTCAAGGTCACCGGCGCCTCGGTCACGGCCGGTGTCACCACGCCGACCCCGATCGTCGACGCCGGCGCCGTGTACGGCGACGCCACCTGCTCGACCCCGGCCCCGGCGGGCGCCTTCGCGGGCAAGCTGGTGCTGTGCGAGCGCTCGCCGAACCGCGTGCTGAAGAGCTACAACGTCAAGAACGCGGGCGGCGTCGGCCTCATCCTGGGCAACCCCACGCCCGCCGACGAGATGGCCGACAACCACTGGCTGCCCACCATCCACATCGACACCCCGGAGCTGGCCCAGGTCAAGGCCGCTCTCGCCGCCAACCCGGCCTCGACCGGCAGCTTCCCCGCGGGCAAGAAGTCCACGTGGAAGGGCGACTCGATGACGACCTTCTCCTCGCGCGGCCCCGGCGGCGACTTCCTCAAGCCGGACATCACCGCGCCCGGCATCCACATCCTGGCGGGTATGACCCCCGTGGTCGAGGCGCCGGTCGGCGGCCCGCCCGGCAACTACTACCAGGCCATCGCGGGCACCTCGATGTCCTCGCCGCACGTGGCGGGCTCGGCCGCGCTGATCTTCGCACTGCACCCGACCTGGACCCCCGGTCAGGTGAAGTCGGCACTGGAGACGACCGGCAAGCAGAGCGTCACCAAGCAGGACGGTGTGACGCCCGCCGACCCGTTCGACTTCGGCGGCGGCCGGGTCGACCTGACCAAGGCCGGAGACCCCGGCCTGACGCTGGACGAGAGCGCGGCCGACTACGCCGCATCGGCGACCGACCCGCAGGGCCGCATCGACCTGAACGTGCCCTCGATCAACGCGCCGATCATGCCGGGCGTCATCTCGACCAAGCGCACGGTCACCAACGTCACGAACAAGACGCTCACCTACACGGCGTCCGGCTCGACGGTCTCGGGCGCGCACATCGCCGTGCTCCCGCCGCTGCTGGTGGTCAAGCCGGGCAAGAGCGCCACGTTCACCGTGATCGTCACCGCCCCGGCGCTGCCCGACGGGCAGTACTTCGGCCAGGTCGACCTCAAGCAGGTCGGCGGCAGCCGCAAGCTGCACCTGCCGGTCGCCTTCTTCCGCAAGGAGGGCGCGGTGCCGGTCGAGCAGACCTGCACCCCGGCCAGCGTGCCGAGGAACGGCGAGTCGACCTGTACGGTCACCGTCAAGAACGACACGTTCAAGGACACCGAGGTCAAGGCGCTCAGCACGCTCAACGCCAAGCTGTCGCTGAACTCGGTGACCGGCGCCACGCAGGTCGGCCCGAGGATCGCCACCGTCACCAAGACGCTGGCGGGCGCCAAGCCCGAGACCCCCGTCATCGCGCCCGGCCTCGGCGTCTCGCCGTACCTGCCGCTGGACGCGCTGGGCGTGGCGCCGGTGCCGATCGGCAACGAGCAGGCCTACAACGTGGGCGTCGCGCCGTTCAAGTACGCGGGTGTGACCTACAACAGGATCGCCATCGTCTCCAACGGCTACACGGTCGCGGGTGGCATCGCCTCGGGCTCGGAGATCAGCTCCACGCCTCAGCTGCTGCCCAACCCGGCCATTCCCAACAATGTGCTCGCGCCGTACTGGGCCGACCTGGACGGTACGAACGCGCCCGGCATCCTGTTCGCGACGTTGCGTGACGGCGCGAACAACCGCTGGTTCGTCGTGGAGTGGCGGGTCACCACGGCCGGTGACACCGGGGTGAAGGTGTTCCAGCAGTGGATCGGGCTCAACGGCGTCGAGGACGTCACCTACGTCTACGACTCGGAGAACCTGCCGGGCCTGCCCGCGGGCGGCAAGCCGCTCGTGGTGGGCGCGGAGAACCTCAACGGGACCGGTGGCAGCCATTTCACCACCGCTCCGGTCGAGGACCAGCGCATCACCAGCACTCCGGCCGCTCCCGGTGAGTCCTACACCTACACGCTCAAGGTCAAGGGCGTGGCCCGGGGCACGGGCGAGGTGACGACGGCGACGTCGACGCCCGAGGTGAACGGCATCACGGTCGAGGTCGACAAGATAACCGTCCAGTAGACGGACAGGGGCCCCGGGATCGACGTCCCGGGGCCCCTGGTCCCGTCAGCGATGCAGGTAGTCGACCAGCGACGCCTTCTCGGTCTCGAGCTGCTCGATGGCGCTCTTGACCACGTCGCCGATGCTCACGATGCCCGTCAGTCTTCCGGCCTCCAGCACCGGCACGTGCCGGATGCGGTGGGTCGTCATCGTCTGGCGCAGATCGTCGACGTCGGTGTCGGGGGTGCAGGTGCGCACCTCCGACGTCATGATCGAGGACACGGGCGCGTCGAGGACCGAGGCCCCGCGCTCGTTCAGGCGCCTGACGACGTCGCGCTCGGAGACGATGCCGTCGATCGTCGCCCCGTCCTGCGAGACGACGACCGCGCCGATGTTGTGCTCGGCCAGCCTGGCCAGCAGTTCGTTGACCGTGGCTTCCGGCCGGACCGTCGTCACGCCGGTGCCCTTACCTCGCAAGATCGTCCCAATCAGCATGGACCACCACCTCGGCTCCTAGGTACCTGTGACCTGCCCCCTGGGACGCCCTGCTAAGCGCTCTTGACGACAATCGCGGGACGCGTGATGCGTGTGGGCCGCCCGGGGCAGGCGGGATCTGCCGTTTCGCCCGGCCGGATAGTCTCACTGTCGCCGGGCGACCGGCCAAGATACTATGTGAAATACCACTCGCCACCACTGCCATGGGACCCCGATGACCGACAAGCTCAACACCGGCAGCCACGACCTCCCCGTCACCGACGCACTCGCCGCCTTCATGACGACCGGCTGGGCCGACACCAGCCGCACCGATCTGGTCGCGCTCCCCGTCGCCCCGTGGGCCGCCAAGCGCCGCTCGGCGCTGGCCGCGAGGTTCCCCGGCGAGCGGCTCGTCATCCCCTCGGGCTCGCTGAAGGTACGCAGCAACGACAGCGACTACCGCTTCCGCACCCACAGCGCCTTCACCTACCTGACCGGCGACACCGAGCCCGACGACGTCCTCGTCATCGAGCCTTCGGGCGAGGCCGTGCTGTACGTCAGGCCGCGCTCGCCCCGCCAGGAGGGCCAGGAGTTCTACCGCGACCGGCGTTACGGCGAGTTCTGGGTGGGACGCCGTCCCGACCTGGCCGAGGCCGAGGCGCTGTACCAGGTGACATGCAGGCACATCGGCTCGCTCGAACTGTCCGGGCCCGCCCGGGTGCTGCGCGGCGTCGACGCCCGGGTGGACGCCGCGCCCAGGGGCGAGGGCGACGCCGAGTTCGAGACGTACCTGTCGGAGATGCGGCTGATCAAGGACGAGTGGGAGGTCGCCGAGCTGCAGTTCTCCGTCGACGCGACCACACGCGGCTTCGAGGACGTCGCCCGCGCCATCCCCACGGCACTCGGCCACGCGCGCGGCGAGCGCTACCTGGAGGGCGTGTTCGGCCTGCGCTCACGCCTTGAGGGGCACGCGGTCGGCTACGACAGCATCGTCGCCTCGGGCGCGCACGCCTGCGTCCTGCACTGGATCCGCAACGACGGCCGCCTGTCGGGCGAGGACCTGCTGCTGCTCGACGCCGGGGTCGAGACCGAGACGCTCTACACCGCCGACGTCACGCGCACGCTGCCGCTGTCGGGCACGTTCAGCCCCGTCCAGCGCGAGATCTACACACTGGTCTACGAGGCGCAGAACGCCGCCATCGCCACCCTCAGGCCGGGCGCCAGCTTCCGCGACTTCCACCGGGCCGCCATGCGCGTCATCTGCGAGGGGCTGCACGCGTGGGGCGTGCTGAAGGACTCGCCCGACTCCCTCATGGACAGCGGCCTCTACCGGCGCTACACGTTGTGCAGCTCCGGCCACATGCTCGGCCTCGACGTGCACGACTGCGCCAAGGCCAGGGCCGAGGTGTACCTGGACGGCCGCCTGGAGGAGGGCATGGTGCTCACCGTCGAGCCCGGCCTCTACCTGCAGCCGGACGACCTCACGCTGCCCGAGGAGTTCCGCGGCATCGGCGTGCGCATCGAGGACGACCTCGTCATCACCGCCGACGGCGCCCGGCTCATGTCGGCGGGCCTGCCCAGGCACCCGGACGAGCTCGAAGGCTGGATGGCCGCACTGCTGGGCTGAGGCCCCCTCAACCGGCCGGGTCCGGCGCCCGTGCGAACGTGACGGCGTCCGACCCGGCCGGAGCCTCGATCTCGTCGCCCAGCGCGTGCTCGGCGACGCGGGCGACCACGGCGGCCGGGATGTCGTCCAGGTCGTAGGTGGTGTGCGCGTCGCGCGGCAGCACCACCTCCAGGTCGCGGGCCAGCGCGCCGCGCGCCGTGGCGCTCACGCACATCTCCGACAACAGCCCGCACAGCACCACCCGCCGCACCCCGGCGCCCGCCAGCAGCTTTTCGAGCCCGGTGTCCTCGAAGGCGTCGTCGGCGCTCTTGCGCAGCACGCTCTCCCCCTCGACCGGCAGCCGCAACCGCCACCCCGGCGTGTACGGCTCGTCGGCCGCGCCCTGCGGCCCGTCGTTCTGCAGGTGCACGACCAGCGCACCCGCCGAGCGGGCCCGCTCCAGCAGCACTCCGGCCCGCTCCAGCAGCGCCCGCGCCCCCACGACGGCGTCGGGCCCCTCCAGGAACCCCTCCTGGACGTCGATCACGATCAGCGCATGGGCGGGCTCGGCGGTCATGTCCGCATGATCCCAGACCCGCCCGCGACGCTCTGCGACGGGTGCCGCCCTCGAAGCCATGAAGCGGGGAAGTGATAAGTCCGTTCCGTGTGCAGCTTCTTGCCCGGACTCGTCGGACTATGTGCACTTTTCGACAGGCATGGATGATCTGCCGATGACTCTGAAATTTACCCCCAAGACAACTACGCAAAGATTACCTAGTGTGATAGTCATTCACCTCTAAGTAATCGACAGGGTGGGGGTTGAAAATGCTGGTCTGCCTGCTGGCAGTGACGCTGGCGATGGGCGCTGTCGCGTTCACCGCGTACCTGTTCAGGAAGTTCGACAAGGGCACCGACGAGCGGGGGCCCGACGCCTCCTCCAGCGGTCACGCGGGGGCCATGCTCTCGGCGCTGTTCCTGCTCGTCTTCGCCATCGCGATCATCGTCCCGTGGACCACGGCCGACTCCGCCAGGCAGAACACCTACGCCGAGGGTCAGGCCGCCGTCGAGACCTACTGGGCGGCGGGAGGGCTGGCCGCGGGCAACGACTCGGTGGTCAGGGCCGGGCTGCACGACTACATCAGGTTCGTGGTCGCCGACGAGTGGCCGCTCATGGGCGACGGGCGCATGTCGCCCGAGGGTTCCTCCCGGCTCGACTCGCTGCGCGCCCAGGTCGACACCATGACCGTCGACGGCAACGACCAGGAGGAGGCCAAGGCCGACGTCCTCGAGCACATCGCCGAACTCACCGCCGCCCGTTCCCAGCGCGCCGCCTCCGCCGCCACCACGCCGCCGTCCGGGCTGCTGCTGCTGACGATCGTGACCGGGCTGCTGGTCGTCGTCTTCCCGTTCCTGGCCGGGGCCAGGCCGCGCGGCTTCGCCCTGGCGCCCCTGCTGGTGATGGCGGCGCTGCTGGGCTTCGGGGTGTATCTGACCTACGACATCTCCCACGTCTTCGCCGGTGCGCTCGCCGTGGGGCCCGACGCCTTCCAGGCCGCGCTGCAGGAGTTCCAGCGCATCGCAGGGGTCGCGTGACCATGGTCCCCCGCCGTTCAGGAGGCAGGCGAGCCACCCTCTGCCTGGGGCTGGCCCTCACCCTGCCCGCGCTCACCACCAGCGCCCCCGCCGCCGGCGGCCCGGCCCCCGAACACCTCTCCGCGCTCTCCCCCCTCTCCGCCCAGCGCCCGGACGCCTCCCCTGCTCGCCCGGTCGCCCCCCTCCGCGTCACCCGTGCCACGAGCTTCGCTCCTGCGGGAGCGGGCGCGGGCGCGAGGACCGCGACCGTGCGCACCGTCAGACTGGCCGCCGCCTCCGATCCCGGTGGGGGCGGCGCGCTGGTGGACGTCGAGACCGGCAGCGTGCTCGGGATCGGGCTCTGCCTGAACGTCGGCGGGCTGCTCAGCGTCTCGCTCGGCGGGTGCGCGCCGCAGGACAACTGCCCGTGCCCGCCGCCCGAGCCGCCGCCGCCGACCCCGGCGCCGGAGCCGCCGCCCGCGCCCGAACCCGAGCCGGAGCCGCCCGCCCCGCCTCCCCCGCCGCCTCCCGCCCCTTCGCAGCCGCCGTCCGAACCGGCTCCCGAGCCCGAGCCGGTCCCGACGCCGAAGCCCACACCCAAGCCCAAGCCGACCCCCAAACCCACGCCGAAGCCGACACCCCCGTCCACCCCGCCGCCCCCGGCCTCCCCCGCACCCGCGCCGACCCCCACGCTTCAGGCGGCCCAGCCGACCGTGGAGCCGGTACGCGAGCGGCGCCCGGCGCGCACACCGTCGCCCGAGCCCACCCCCGCCCCCACCCCGCAACCGAGCGTGCGCATGCTCAAGGCCGCGCCGAAGCTGGCCAAACCGGCTCCGCGCAGCCCGCTGTCCACGGTGCTCATCATGGTCGTGGTGACCACGGTGATCGCCTCGCTCACCGGCGTCGCGTTCGGCGCCATCCGCTAGCGCGCGGGCGTCCGCGAAGCGGCCCCGATCAGGTCAGCCACGCCTCCCTGAGGGCGTAGATCTCGTCGGGGCCGCTCTCGCGTGCGATGTAGGGGATGTCGAGCAGATGCCGGGTCCGCTCGGCCCCGAGCCTGGAGCGCACGACCGAGGCGTCACGCAGCACCTGGGCGTACAGAGCGGCGCCGTCCATGCAGAAGACGTCGATCAGTGTGGTGCGCCCGTCGAGCGCTCGCCGTACGTTGCCCGGGTTGAGGTCGATGCCGTCCCACCAGGGGACCTTGCCCCTGAAGGCGGCGTCCACCTCGATGGCGGCGAGCCTGACCTCGCGCAGTGCCGAGTCGCCGCCTCCCCTGCGCCACCAGGCGGCCACCTCGGCGGCGACGGCCTCGTCGACCGGCGCGAGGTACTCCAGCACGGTCAGCGTCGCACCGCCGTCGAGGTCGGCCGCGAGCGTGATCCTCGGCAGGTACGGATTGCCGGGAACCATCGCACACAGATCGAGGAAGGCCCCGTACGCGGGGTCGAACGGGCAGATCCTGGCGGCCAGGCGGCCGGAGGGCGAGCGCAGGGCGATGGCCCAGTCGCCCACGCCCGCGGGGATCCAGCCCTGCAGGGCGAGTTCGGCCAGCGCCTGGCGATGGGTGTGCCGCTCCCACGCGATGTGGTCGAGGGCGTCGAGCGGGTCCATCCGGGCAGCCTAACGAACCTGTCCCTCCTGTCCCACATTTTGGGGACCTGTAGGGACCTGTCGCATTTCAAGATCATCAGCACCGCCGGCGACGGCACGACGGAAAAGAATGGGTCCGGCCGAGGAAAGTCAAGCGCCCGGCGCCTCGGCCGGAATGGCGAAAGAACGAGATCGACTTTCACCACTCCGACCGAGGATAACAAAGGAGGCCGATTAGCCGTCCATATTACTCGGCTATTACTGCGACGATGTGTAGGTCACCAGCGAGGCGCTCGGCGACTTGACCGCGCCCAGGTAGCAGCTCACGTTGCGCACGTGGGCCACCGTCCCGCTGGTCAGCCAGAGCGTCTGCAGGTTGCAGTACTCAGGCCCGCTGCCGAACGCCGTCACCTGCACGTCGTCGGGCAGCACGCCGACCTTCGGGAAGCGCACCAGGCGAAGGCCGGCGCCGCCGTTCTGGATCTGGTTGATCGCACCCTGCGAGTTGTAGTTCACACCCACGGGGACGGGCGCGTACGGGCCGGGGTTGGCCGGGGTGTTGTCGAAGGTGTAGGCGAAGTTCTTCGGCGGGATGGCCGCGCCGAAGATCGAGCGTTCGCGCTGGTAGGTGAGGTTCCACCCGGTGTTGAGCAGGACGTTGGTGGCGTTGTGGCAGATCACCTGGACGGTCTGCGCGCCCGCGACGAGCGGGGCTGCGGGCCAGGCCCGCACCTTGCAGCGGGCCGGCTGCTGCGGGTCGACCGAGGTCACCTGGACATTGCCCTCAAGGGCGGCCGTGCCGAGGCCGGGCAGCACGACACGCCAGACGCCGACGCCGAGCGGCGTCACGGTGTTGGCCGCCAGCGTGGAGTTGTACTGGGTGGGGATGCCGCCGCCGTTGTAGTGGAGGTAGCCGAACGCCTTGGGTGCGGGCAGCGCTCCCGTGCTCTCGTTGTAGACGATGGTGAAGGGCACGAACCCGGGCGCTCCGCCGTACCTGTAGCACCTGACCGAGACGAGTTCGTCCAGGCCCGAGGGGCCCCAGTTCCTGACCTGGCACCAGTGGCCGGAGTCGACGACGGCCGTGACGTGCACGACGCCGCCGGGGCCCGCGATCTGCGGGAAGCGCACGATGGTCTCACCGGCCAGCGGGCCGGGTGCGACGGTGACGGACGGGCCAGGGGCCCAGCTGCCCGCCTGATGCGTCGGGTCGACCGCGCCCGCGGGCACGTTGACGTAGGCGAAGCCCCATCGGTTGGGCACCGCGGCCTGCGCCGCCGTGGCGGTGAGTCCGCCGGACAGGGCGATCAGCAGGAGCATGCATAAGATCCTCGGGACGAACTGTTTGATACGACGCATCGCTGTCCTTACTGGTGAAGAATGGCCGTTGTGGTGGTCGTATCCCGAATAATTCGCCGTGAGAAGTCCTAAATCTTTCACAGCTGCGCGGGCGCGGGAAAAGTGAATTGTCAATGCCCGTATTCAGGTGTGGGACGGGCTGCGTCTAGGGTGAGCCACTGTGGATCTCTTCGCGACGCTGTTCTTCGGGGTGACCCTGTTCGTCATGGTGGCCGCGTTCGCCGCCGTGCTGCGCAGGCTGCTGAACCTGCGCTTCGGCACCGTCCGCGTCCTGCTGGCGGGGTTGTTCGGCTTCTGGATGGCCGGACAGATCGCCCAGGCCATCATGGGCGGCGCCGAGCAGGCGCTGGAGGCGCCGGTGACCGGGTTCTGGTTCCTGCTGCTGGCGGTCACGACCGCGATGGTCGCGGCGATGATCGTGCTGGTCGTCGCCGAGGTGCTGGTGCCGACCGGCAGCCTGCCGGGGCCGATCGAGCTGGTCAGAGGGCTGCGCCAGCGGCTGCGCAGGTCGCTGCGTTACTTCCAGATCGTCCGCATCCTGGTCAGGCACGGCCTCGGCCCCTATCTGCGCGGGCGCGACCCCGACCTCGGCGCCCCCTCCAGCCGGGCGGCGCTCGCCCGCTCGCTGCGCAAGGCCATGGACGCGGGCGGCGTCACCTTCGTCAAGATCGGCCAGATCCTCTCCACCCGGTCGGACCTGCTCGCGCCCGAGTTCGTCAAGGAGTTCGGCCTGCTGCAGGACAACGTCTCGCCGCTGCCCTGGCCCGAGGTGGAGAAGGTGCTGGAGCGGGAGAGCGATTTCGCGGCCTTCGCCACCTTCGACCGCGAGCCCCTGGCCGCCGCCTCGATCGCCCAGGTGCACAAGGCCACGCTGACGACCGGCGAGCAGGTCGTGGTCAAGGTGCAGCGGCCCGGTGTGCCCGCCGTGGTGGCCAAGGACCTCGACATCGTCGCCAGGCTGGCCAGGACGCTGGAGCGGCGCACGAGCTGGGGCCGCTCGTTCGGCGTCGTGGCCCTGGCCGACGGTTTCGCCGAGGCGCTGCGCGAGGAGCTCGACTTCAGGATCGAGACGGCCAACATGGCCGCCGTCTCGGCCACGTCGGACTCGCAGGCCGTACGGGTGCCCAAGCCCTACCCCGCGCTCAGCGGGCAGCGGGTGCTGGTGATGGAGCGCCTGGACGGCGTGTCGCTGGCCGGGCCGGTGCCCGACGGGCGGGCGATGGCCACCAGCCTGCTCGACGCGCTGCTCAGCCAGATCATGGTGCACGGCGTCTTCCACGCCGATCCGCATCCCGGCAACCTCATGGTGCTCGCCGACGGGCGGCTGGCCCTGCTCGACTTCGGCTCGGTCGGGCGGCTCGACGCCTCCCTGCGCGGGTCGCTGCAGCGCATGCTGATCGCGATGGACCAGGGCGACCCGATGGCCCTGACCGACGCGCTCCTCGAGGTGGTGCCGCGCCCCGACGAGATCGACGAGCAGGAGCTGGAACGCGCGCTCGGCAGGTTCATGGCCCGCTACCTGGCGCCGGGCACGACGCCCGACGTGCAGATGTTCGGCGCGCTGTTCCGTATCGTGGCCGCGCACGGCCTGTCGCTGCCGCCCGAGGTCGCGGCCGTCTTCCGGGCGCTGGCCACGATCGAGGGCACGCTGGCCAGGCTCTCGCCCGGGTTCGACATCGTCGCCGAGGCAAGGGCGTTCGCCGCACGCCACCTGAGCGAGCAGACCGGCCCGGAACGGCTGCGCCAGGCCGTGGCCGACGAGGCGCTGCACCTGCTGCCGATGCTGCGCAGGCTCCCCCGCCGGCTGGAACGCATCGCGAGCGCCGCCGAGTCGGGCCGGTTCGCGGTGAACGTCCGGCTGTTCTCCGACGAGCGCGACCGTGGGCATCTGACCGCGCTGCTGCACCAGGTGCTGCTGACCGTGCTGTCAGCCACGTCCGGGGTGATGGCCGTGCTGCTGATGGGCTCGGAGACCGGGCCCGCCGTGACGCCTTCGGTGTCGCTGCACCAGCTCATCGGGTACTTCCTGCTGGTGATCGCCTCGGTGATGGCGCTGCGGGTGCTGGCGACGGTCTTCAGGCGCTCACGCCCGTAGGCCCGGCCGCGGATTCGGAGGCGGACGCGCGGTGGCCTACCCTGGAAGGGAGCGAAAGGGAGGCATGAGGTGTTCTACAAAAAGCCCCTCGAAGAGCGCATCGCCGATCGTCAGGCCCAGCGCAAGCCCCTGGTGGAGGGCAAGCACTTCGAGCACGGCCCCGCCAAGTTCGTCTTCATCTCGCTGATCACCATCGTCGTTCTCATGCACGTGGTCGGCCTCGGCATCGTCATGGCGCTCGACGTCGGCTAAAGGCGTCCTCACGTGCGTTCCCTGCGGGTGGGGGTGGGGTCGAGGAAGACGTGGGTGATGCTGGGGAAGCGGGAGCGCAGCCTCCTGTCCACCTCGTCGCAGGCGATCTCCAGTCCGGCCCCTGTCGCCTCGTCGACGAAGTCGATCTTCGCGGCGACCAGCACCTGATCGGGGCCGAGCATCATCGTCAGCAGTTCGACGACCTGCTCGACCTCGGGCTGCTCCATCAGCATCGTGCGCACCGAGGCCTGCATCGGCCGGGGCGCCGCCTGCCCGATGAGCAGCGAGACATTGCTCACGATCAGCACCACGGCCACCGCGAGCAGCAGCAGGCCGATCGCCACCGAGGCGGCGCCGTCCCACAGCGCCGAGCCCGTGAGCTCGGTGCCGAGCAGGCCGACCGCGGCGATCACCAGGCCGATCAGCGCCGCCGTGTCCTCGAACATGACCGCCTTGAGCGCGGTGTCAGGCGTGCGCGAGACGTACTTGCGGGCACTGACCCCCCACTGCCTGGCCTCCCCCCTCGCCTGTGACAGGCCCTTGGCGAACGAGATCGACTCGATGACGAACGAGATCGCCAGCACGACGTAGGACAGGGTGAAGTCGCCCAGCTCCTCCCCGTCGGCGATCGTGTGCAGGCCGTGTGTGATGGAGAAGCCCGCACCGCCGACGAGGGTGGCGCCGGCCGCCATCAGCGCCCAGAAGAACCCGGCCTTGCCGTACCCGAAGGGGTGGCGGGTGTCGGCGGGCTTGGCGCCGCCGCGTACCGCGATCAGCAGCAGGACCTCGGTCACGGTGTCGGCGGCCGAGTGCGCGGCCTCGGACAACATCGCGGCCGATCCGCTGAGCAGGCCCGCGACCAGTTTGGCCGCCGCGATGGCCAGGTTGGCCGCACCCGCGACCAGGACGGTGCCGAAGCTCTCCCCCGAACTCATGTGATCACTGTACGCAACCGGAATAGTTGAAACTTTGAATACGTTGGATGCTGCGTACCCGTCGTCGACCACCCGGAAGGACCACCATGAAGCTGTCGGCCGAAGCCCAGGACCTGCTGTTCCGCGAGGCCCGCACCGCCAACGCCTTCACCGACGAGCCCGTCACCGACGAGCAGATGCGCGCGGTGCACGACCTGGTCAAGTACGGCCCGACCGCGATGAACAGCCAGCCGCTGCGCGTGGTCCTGGTGCGCTCGCCCGAGGCGCGCGAGCGGCTCGTGCGGCACATGAGCCCCGGCAACCAGGCCAAGACGGCCGCGGCGCCGCTGGTGGCGATCCTCGCCGCCGACCTCGACTACCACCACGAGATGCCGAAGATCTTCCCCGTCTTCCCCGGCGCCAAGGACGTGCTGGCCGCTGACGAGGCCGGGCGTGTCGCCTCGGCCAAGCTCAGCACCGGTCTGCAGATCGGCTACTTCATCGTCGGCGTGCGGGCCGCGGGCCTGGCGGCGGGACCGATGAGCGGGTTCGACGCCGACGCGCTGAGCAAGGAGTTCTTCCCCAAGGGCGACCACACGGTGCTGACCGTGGTCAACATCGGTGTGCCCGCCTCCGAGGGCGCCTGGTTCGACAGGCAGCCTCGCCTGGACTTCGACGAAGTCGTTACCGTTGTCTGAGGTAGATTTGAGATCATGAGCACGCCCCGCTGGCTTACCCCGTCCGAGCAGCGCGCCTGGCGTGCGCATCTGGCCGTCAACAAACTCCTGGAGCATCGGCTCGACCGTGAGCTCCAGGGACTTGGCCTGTCGCTCAACGACTACGAGATCCTGGTCAACCTCTCCGAGAGCGCCAGGCATCGCATGCGGATGAGCGACCTGGCCGATGCCACGTTCCAGTCGCGCAGCAGGCTCTCGCACCAGATCTCCCGCATGGAGTCGGCGGGCCTGGTGGCCAGGGAGCACTGCCGCGACGACCGCAGAGGCACCTGGGCCGTGCTCACCGAAGAGGGCTGGGCGACGATACAGCGCGTGGCGCCGCACCACGTGGCCAGCGTGCGCGAGCACTTCGTCGACCGGCTGACCGGCGACCAGCTCAAGGCCCTTGAGCACGCCTACGCGCCGATCATGGAGCACCTCAAGAGCCTGCGCTGAGGCGTGGCCCCTGAGGCCATACCGATATCGCCGGGCGCGCCGGTGGCGGCCCGGCGCTGGCTACGATCCCAGGCATGCTCAGAAAGCTGCTGCTCCTCCTCGCCCTCGCGCTGATCCCGGCGTGCTCGCCTGGCGGAGGCGGCGACCTGCCGGCCGCCCCCGACCTGCTGGCCAAGGCCGCACAGGCGATGACCTCGGTCAAGTCCGCCGCCTTCTCGATCACGACGGACGGCAAGCCCGCCGTACCCGTGCGCAAGGCCGACGGCAGGCTGACGGCCCAGGGCGACGCCGACGGCACGATCCAGATCGACATCCTCGGCACCACGCAGGAGATGAGCTTCTTCCTGGTCGGCGACACCGTGCACTTCAAGGGCCCGACCGGCGGCTACCAGAAGATGACGCGCAAGGACCTGGCCCAGATCTACGACCCCTCGGCCATCCTCGACCCGGCCAAGGGCCTGCCCCACCTCCTGCGCAGCGCCAAGGACCCGCGTGTCGAAGGCGAGCAGGACGGCGGCTACAAGGTGAGCGCCACCTTCTCCGACCAGACGCTGGCCGCACTCGTGCCCGGACTCGGCCAGGGCGTCACCGGCAGCCTCGTCCTGGACAAGGCCACCAGCAGGCTGACCTCGGTGAGCCTGCCGCTGCAGGGCGGCACCGTGCACGTGCGCCTGTCCGACTACGACGCCGCGGTCCAGATCACCCCGCCCGCCGGCTGATGGCCGCCCCACAGGCCCGCCGCCGGGTCGCGCTCGGCGTCGGCGGCACCGCCGTGCTGCTGGCCGCGCTCGACGCCTACGTGGTCGTCACCGTCCTGGTCGACATCGCCGCCGACGTGGACGTGCCGCTGAACCATCTGGAGCGGGCCACGCCCGTCGTGACCGGCTTCCTGCTGGGCTACATCGCGGCGATGCCGCTGCTCGGCCGCCTGTCCGACTCCTTCGGCAGGCGCCCGCTGATCCACGCGTGCCTGGCCGGGTTCGCGCTCGGCTCCGTGCTCACCGCACTGGCCGCCTCCGTGCCCATGCTGGTGGCCGGTCGCGCGCTGCAGGGCGTGGCGGGAGGCGCCCTGCTGCCGATCACGATGGCCCTGGTCGGCGACCTGTGGGACGACAGGCGCAGACCCGTGGCGCTGGGCGCGGTCGGCGCGGCGCAGGAGCTCGGCAGCGTGCTCGGTCCCCTGTACGGCGCCGCCGTCGCCGCGCTCGTGCCCGCCACGCAGGTGCTGGGCGTGGAGCTCGGCGGCTGGCGTGCCATCTTCTGGCTGAACGTGCCGCTGGCGCTGGCCGCCGCCGTCGCCGTGCAGCGCTCGGTGCCGCCTCCCGGACCCCGTACGGCGTCGGCGGGGCGTTCGGTCGACGTCGTCGGGGGTCTGCTGCTCGCCCTGTGTCTCGGGCTGCTGGTCGCCGGGCTCTACAACCCCGATCCCGCGCATGCCGTCCTGCCCTCGTGGGGTCCGGCCGTACTGGGGTGCGGGGTGCTGGCCGGGGTCGCGTTCGTGTGGTGGGAGGTGCGCACGCCTGTCCGGCTGCTGGACCTGTCCGGTGTGCGCAAGGGGCCGCTGCTGGCCACGCTCGGCGTGAGCTTCCTGAGCGGCGCCGCCCTGCTGGTCACGCTGGTCGACGTGCAACTGGCCGCCCAGACCCTGCTGGGGCTCGACGCGACCGGCGGGGCCCTGGTGCTGTCCAGGTTCCTGCTCGCCCTGACGGTGGCGGCGCTGCTCGGCGGCGTGCTGGTCAGAAGGTACGGCGAGCGGCTCGTCGCGGTCGCCGGGCTGCTGGTCGCGGCGCTCGGCTACGCCCTGATCAGCCGCTGGCCGGTCGATCTGGCCGCCGCCGAGCACTTCGGCCTGCCCGCCATGGACGTCGACCTGGTCGTGGCCGGGCTCGGCCTCGGCCTGGTCATCGCGCCCGTCTCCTCGGCCGTTCTGCGGGCCACGGCCCCGGGCGAGCACGGGGTCGCCTCGTCGGCCGTGGTCGTGGCCAGGATGATGGGCATGCTGCTCGGCGTCGCCGCACTGTCGGCGTGGGGCTTCTACCGGTTCCAGTCGCTGACCGCCCATCTGGACACGCCGCTGCCGATCGGCGTGGAGCCGGCCGTCTATGCCGTGCGGCTGGCCGAGTACCAGGTGAAGGTGACGGCGGCGCTGCATGTCGAGTACACCGAGATCTTCCTCATCACGGCCGTGGTGTGCCTGGCGGGCGCGGCGCTCGCCCTGCTGATGCCCGGCGGCGGGCGGCGGGGCTAGGCGGCGGTCTCGGCGTCGAGCCTGCGGGTGATGAGCAGGAGCACCCTGGCCGCCGTCTCCAGGTCGGCGGCGGGCAGGTCGCCGTAGACCCTGGCGACGACCTCGCCGACCGAGGCCGCGATCTCGTCGTGACGTGCCGTGCCCGTCGGGGTCAGGGCGACCGTCCGCGTGCCGTCGGAGTGGTGCATGAGCCCGGCCGCGCGCAACTCGCCGAGCGCGGCCAGCACCTGCGTGCCCTCGATCTTGAGCGCGCCCGAGATCCTCGCCACCAGCGTCTCGCGGTCGGCCGTGCCGCCCGAGGCGGCGATCAGTTTGAGCGTCACCCATTGCTCCTTCGTGGTCGCGGTCCTGGCCAGGATGCGGTCGAGGATCGGCTTGTGCGCGTTCTCGGCCTGTCCGACGATCTGCGGGTTCAGGGTCGGTGTGGTGGTCATCGTCTCTCCTCGGCTCGCATGTGGCAACGAGTGGATAATGACACCGAGTCTCGTTAGAGAGCAAGTATTGGCTTTCGGCCACCCCGTCCCGATGGCAGGCTGATCCTCATGACCGAGTTCCGCCTGGCCCACACGTCCGCACTCGACGCCGCCACCCGCCAGGCCGTGCGCACCCTGCTCGACGCGGTCTTCGAAGGCGACTTCTCCGACGAGGACTGGGAGCACTGCCTGGGCGGGATGCACGCGCTCGTCTGGGAGGGCGGCGAGCTCGTGGGACACGCGGCGCTCGTCCAGCGGCGGCTCCTGCACGGCCACCGGGCGCTGCGCGCGGGCTACGTGGAGGGAGTCGGCGTGCGGGCCGGCCACAGGAGGCGGGGGCACGCCTCGGCGATGATGGCCGCGCTTGAGCAGGTCCTGCGCGACGCCTACGAGGTGGGTGCGCTGAGCGCCTCGGAGGAGGCGGCCTCGCTCTACGCCGCCCGCGGCTGGGTGGTGTGGAACGGCCCGACCTACGCGCTCACGCCCGACGGCCCCGCCAGGACCGAGGACGACGACGGCGGCGTCTACGTGCTGCCCGGCTCGGCGCCGCTCGACCTGACCGGCGCGCTGAGCGCCGACTGGCGCGAGGGCGACGTCTGGTAGCAGGTGACGTCTGTAGCGGGCACGGAAAATGCCCGCCGACGGATCGGCGGGCATTGTCACGCGCTTTCTACGGCTTCTGGAAATAGAACCGGTAGTTGGCGTCGTCGTGCAGCATCGCCGGTCTGCCGACGTCACTGTCGGCCGGGTATCCCCTGAGTTCGAGTTGCGGGATCGACTGGAAGCCGTATTCGTAGTTCGTCGTGGCCGGATTCCAGGCCCCCTGCGAGAGCCGGTCGTTTTGTCCGTAGTGGAAGGCGTATATCCGGTAGTTGGCGCCGTCGTGCAGCATCGACCACCGCGACCAGTCGGTGTCGGCCGGGAATCCGGTGACGCGCAATGTGGGGATATAGGAGCCGTAAGACCATTGATAGGTCGAGGTGCCCGGCACCCAGATGAACTGATACAGCGTCGTCGGATCGCCGAGACGGCGCAGATAGGCGTGGTAGGCCGAGCCGCTGTGCAGCATGGAGAAGCTGCTCGCATCGGCGTCGGCCGGGATGTTGGTCAAGGTCAGCTGCGGGATGGAGTTGTGCCCGTAGGCATAGGAACTGCCGTTCCAGCCGAACTGGTAGAGCGTGTTGCCGGTGCTCGCCTTGAACGCGTAGAGCCGGTAGTCGGTGCCGTCGTGCAACATGGAGTAGCGCCTGAAGTTCGTGTCGGCGGGCGCGCCGGTAATCGGAATGTTGGGAATCGAGTTGTGGCCGTACTGGTAATACGTGGTGCCGGATACCCAGGCTCCTTGATTGAGAGACGTCATCGGCCCGCCCTTCATGAGTAAACGAACGACTGTGCTCTCCACAAGACTAGGCGCGCACCACGACAATGCAATGGTCAGCGCATTGCCGGGCCGGTATTCCGCGATTAGGTTCTCGCGGAATACCGGCCTTCCTGCCTGCATTATTCGCATTGATGATTTTTGCGGCTTCGATCAGCCGCTCAGCCAGGTCAGCGTGCCGTCGTGACGCAGCAGGACGAGTTCGCCGGGCCCGGTGAACGCCGCCGACGCCACGTCGTCGTGGGTGCGCAGCGTGCGCCCGCCCGCGTCGAGCACCTCGGCCCTGCCGTCGTGCACGAGCACGTAACCGCCCGACGGCGCCGCCCGTACCTGGGCCTCGGTGGCCAGGTCGCGTGACCAGGTCCGCGCTCCGGTGGGCGAGAGGCCGCGCATCGCCGTGTGCGGCGCGCCGGCGGCGTCCTTCCAGCGCGAGAGCAGCACGGCGCCGCCGGGGCCCGCCGCGCACTCCGTGACCACCTCCAGATCGGTCGTGACCGGCGCCGTGCTCCCGCCCCGCGCGAGGAGCACGGGCCTCGGCCCGGCCAGTACGGCCAGCGCGCCGCCCGCCGCCGTGCAGCCACCCCACCACTCGCCCCGCGGCAGCCGGGCGCCCGCCCGCCAGCCTCCGGCGTCGCGGTGCGACCACAGTGCGCCCGTCCCGGTCACGGCCAGCGCGGTGGTGCCGTCGGGGCTCTCGTTCCAGGTCACCGCCGCCGCGTCCGGCACCGGCACCACGGCCTCGCGCCCGTCCGGTCGCAGCAGCCGCAGCCGCCCGCCGTACCCGGGGCCGGGCCCTGGGGCGGGCTCGGCCAGCACGGCGTCGGTGGCCGAGCGGGCCGTGAGCACGCGCCCGGTGGCGGGGAAACCCGCGGGCGGGGCGCCGGGGAGCACCGCGTCCGGGCAGGTCCTCAGGCACACGACCTGGCCGCCCCCGACGACGGCCGCCCGCTCGTGCCACACGCGCTCGCCGTTCCTGCGCACCCCCTCGTAGCGCGCCCTGCCCCCGTCGAACAGCACGGCGCCTTCGGGCGAGACCGCGACCAGCGACCACTCGGGGAGCGGGTCCGGCTGGGCGCATCCGGCCAGGGTCAGGGCCAGGACCACGGCCAGTGCGGCGACGATCCTCATCTGCTCCACCTCCCGTCAGAAAGGACGAATCCCGTCAGAAAGGGCGGAGGGGTGGCACGAGGCCGTGCCACCCCTCCGGGACCCGCGTCAGATGCTGTTGGTCCTGCCGCCGCACCTCGGGTCCGAGCCGCTGCGGTCGAAGACGAAGGTGAAGTCGACATGGACCTTGTCCGACCGCTTCACGCGGACGTTCAGGCTGCGACCGCCGGAGCCGGGCGGGATGTTGTCGCCCGAGGTCCACGACCACACCGTCTTGTCGGGGCGGCCGGACTGGTGCTTGCGGATGCGGAGGTTGACGTTGCTCTTGTTGCGCAGGCCGACGCCGCCCAGGTAGTAGTTGATGCGGTTGAAGATGTCGTAGTTGCCGCTGGTGTAGTAGTAGGCCTTGACACTGCCGTTGTTGCCCCTGGCCGCGTTGCAGCCGCCCGCCAGGTAGGCCGCAGACGAGGTGGCGCCGCTCAGTTCGGCCGCCGAGGCGGTGGTCGCGAGCGTGCCCATGGACAGGGCTGCCGCGGCCACCACGGTGGCCATCCGGATCTTCGTGTTCATCGGTCTTCCTCTCGTTCGTTTGCCGACGACAGGAAGGTAGGCCGGGCGGTGTTGAGGTCGTGTTGAGTCCGCGTCAGGCCGGGGCGAGCAGGCCGAGCGCCTCCTCGCGGCCCCGCTCGTCGCCGAGTTCGCCGAACGCCCCGGCCGCCTCCGCCGCGAGCTCACGGGCCAGCGGCTCGTCGCCTTCGGCCAGGTTGACCCTGGCCAGCGCCAGCACCGCCCTGGCGTCGAGCAGCCCGTCGCCCAGCCGTACGGCGAGCGCGCGGGCCTGCTGGGCGCACTGCCTGGCCTCGGCGGGGAGCGCCCTGGCCAGGTGCGAGGCGGCCAGGGCCAGCAGGGCGTCGGTCCTGCGGTGGCGCTCGCCCAGGTGCTCCAGGTGTGCCGCGGCGGCGGACAGGCGTTCGGCCGCCTCCTCGTGCCTGCCCTGCCTGGCCAGCAGGTCGCCGAGTGCGAGCAGGATCTCCGCCTGGTCGCGTGCGTTGCCCGTCGCCGCCAGGCACGAGGTCAGCGTGCCCTCGGCCGGGCCCGCCTCGCCCCGCTCCATCTGGACCTGAGCCAGCCTGCGTCTGACCTGCGTGACGTCCCTGACGCTGCCCGCCCCGACGAACACACCCAGCGCCGTGCGCAGCCGCTCGTGCGCCGGGTCCCAGCGCCGCTCGGCCCGGTGCAGGTCGCCGAGGTCGCGCAGGATCAGCGCCCGCGCCCTGGCCTCGCCCGTCGCCTCCGCCGCCTCCAGCGCCGTCGACGCGCACGCGCGCCAGTCGTCGAGGAAGCCGTGCCTGTCGAAGTACGGCGTCAGCAGATGCGCCAGCCGCCAGCACGCCTCGTGCAGCCCGGCCTCCCGCAACGCCCCGACCAGGGCGACCAGGAACGAGCGCTCGGCGTGCAGCCAGTCGACCGAGGTACGGATGTCGGTCGTCGCGTGCGCGGTGTGCCGATCGCCCGACACCAGGGTGAACCTGGAGGCCTGCACCATGGCGGTCGCGACGGCCGCCAGATCGGCGAGCGCGCCGCGCACCGCGCGCTCGCCGAGCAGATCGCGGGCGAACAACCTGGTCAGCTCGTGCAGCCGGTAGCGCATCTGCCCGGCGGCGTCCACGCCGTGCGTCTCCAGCAGCCCGGCCTCGACCAGCACCTCGGCATGCCCGCCCGGAGACCCGCCGAACCTGTCGGGCGCCCAGGCGGCGAAATCGGCCGAAGGCAGCGCCCCGAGCAGCCGCAGCGTGCGCCTGGCCGGCTCGGGCAGCCCCTCGTAGCCGATCGACAGCACCCCGCGCAACGTCTGGTCGCCCGCGTGCAGCCCGTCCAGGCGGGCCCGCTCGTCGGCCAGCAGGTCGGCCAGGTAGTCCACCGTCCACTCCGGCCTGGCCGCGAGCCGCGATCCGGCGATGCGCAGGGCGATCGGCAGGCCGCCGCAGATACCGGCCAGCCGTGCGACCTGCCCCCTGGCCGTGTCCCTGTCCTTGCCCGCCACCCTGGTCAGCAGCTCGGCCGCCGCCTCGTCGTCGAGCACGCCGACGGCGATCCTGCTCACGCCGGTCAGCCCGGTGAGCGGCGAGCGGCTGGTCACGACCGTGGGGCCGGCCGTCAGCAGGGGGCGTACCTGCTGTTCGTCGGTGGCGTTGTCGAGCACGACGAGCAGCCGCCGGTTGGCCGCGTAGGTCCGCAGCAGCTGCACCCGGCGCTCCGGATCGGCGGGAACGGCCTGGGCCGGGCAGCCGAGCCAGCGCAGGAAGTCCTCCAGCACGGCGGCCGTCGAGCCGCGTTCGCGCAGATCGGCGTAGAGGATGCCGTCAGGGAAGGCGGCCCTGCTGCGCCAGGCGGCGTGCACGGCCAGCGCCGACTTGCCCACACCGGCCGCGCCGTGCACGACGACGTGCTCGCCGATCACGCACTCCAGCAGGTCGGTCCGGTCGGTGAAGTCGCCCGTGTCCCTGGGCAGCAGGACCGGCGGGCCCGCCGAGACGTGCAGCGAGACGTCGTCGTGCAGCATGCGGTGGTAGAGCAGCTGCACGTCCGGGTCCGGCTCGATGGCGTGGCCCTCGTCCAGCTCGGCGCGCAGCCTCTCGTAGGCGTCGAGCGCGTCGACCCTGCGCCCGCTGCGGTACAACGCCAGCATGTGGCAGGCGCGGAAGCGCTGCCAGCGGGGATGCTCGGCGACCAGGCCGCGCAGCTCGGGCAGCACCTCCCGGTGCCGGCCCGCCTCCAGGTCGAGCCCGATGCGGTGGTCGAGGGCGAGCAGGCGCAGTTCCTCCAGCTCCTCGCGCAGCCTCGCGGTGCCTGACCAGCGGCCCGCTTCGGGGTCGACGTCGGCGAGCGCCGGGCCGCGCCACAGGGCGAGCGCCTCCACCAGGTCGTCGTAGCCGCCCCTGGCCACCAGCCTCCTGAACCGGTCGGCGTCGAGCTGCCCCTCCTCGACGGCCAGTGTGTACGTCCCGGCCCTGGTGGTGATCACGTCGGTGCCGACGAGCTGTCGCAGGCGTCCCACATAGCCGCGTACGAGCGAGTCCGAACGTTCGCCGTCCTCGTGCGGCCACAGCAGCGCGCGTAATCGCTCGACGGTCAGCGGCCTTCGCGGGTTGAGCAGGAACATCGCCAGCAGGTCGCGATGCTTGGGCGCGGTAGGGGTGCGATCCTCGGCGCCGTCCAGCACCTCTAGCGCGCCCATGATCCGGAATTCCATGAGTTCCTACGGATTTCTCGGTAATCCAGCAGATGATCGTTTGATCGACAAGAATTCCATATCTGATGCTTCCTCTTACTCCTTCTGACCCTCAGCGGTTGGGACGATACTGGCTGGCCGGTCGCCTCGGCGCCGGCGGTCAGGGCGTGGTCTACGAGGGCTATGGCGAGAGCGGCAGGCGCGTCGCGGTCAAGGTGCCGCGCGCGGGTGACCCCGACACCAGGGCCCGCCTGGTCAGGGAGGCCGAAGCCGCGGCCAAGGTGGCCTCCTTCTGCACGGCGAAGGTCATCGAGGCGGGCGAGGACTTCATCGTCAGCGAGTACGTCGCCGGTCCCGACCTGCGCCGCGTCATCACCGAGGACGGCCCCTACGGCGAGGACGCGCTGCGCCGCCTGGCCATCGGGGCGGCGACCGCGCTGACCGCCATCCACCAGGCCGGGATCGTGCACCGCGACCTGAAGCCGGACAACATCATCCTCAGCCCCGAAGGCCCCCGGGTGATCGACTTCGGCATCGCCAGACAGGCCGGGCCGACCACGACCGGCCCGCTGATGGGCACGCCCAACTACACCGCGCCCGAGGTCTACGCCGGTCACGGCGCGAGCGCCGCCTCCGACGTGTGGGCGTGGGGCCTGGTCGTGCTGTTCGCCGCCACCGGGCACGACGCCGTGCCCGGTGAGACGCCCATGGCCGCCGCGACGCAGGTGATCGGCTTCAGGCCCGACCTCGGCGACCTGGCCGAGCCCCTGCGCGGCCTGGTCGCCGCCGCGCTCGTCCGCGACCCGGCCAAGCGGCCTTCGGCCAGGGCGCTGCTGCTCGGCCTGCTCGGCGGGCAGGACGGCGAATGGCTGCTCGACGAGGGCGGCAACGCCGCCGCCGCCCTGCGCGGCCCCGCCGAGCCCGACCTCGGCACGGTCGCCGAAGACCTCTACGCCGAACTGTCGGAGGGCGAGCGCGCCGCCGCCCCCGACGTGTTCCTGCGCATGATCGACGGCGACGAGACGATCAGGAAGGTCCCCTCGGCCGAGCTCACCGGCTCCCCCGCCACCGCGTCCCTGCTCACCGTGTACGGCGCCGCCGGGCTGGTCGCATCGGACGCCGACGCCTCCACCTATGTGCTGGCCGCCCCGGCGCTGGCCCAGGCGTGGCCCCGGTTGCGCCGGTGGGTCGCCGACAACCGTGACAGCCTGCCCGTGCACCGGAGCCTGACCGAGGCGGCGCTGTTCTGGGACGGGCATCGCCGCAAACCGGGCGATCTGCTGCAGGGCTCACGCCTGGACCGCACGCTGCGCTGGGCGGCGACCGAGCGCAGGGACATCGTCCTGCTCGACGTCGAGCGTGAGTTCCTCGACGCCGCCGCGGCCCAGGGCAGGCGTCGCTCGCGGCGCAGGGGGCTGCTGGCCGCCGTGCTCGCCGTCCTTCTGGTGGCGACGCTCGGCGGGCTGGCCCTGGCCGAGTATCGGCGCGGGGTGTCGGACCGCCAGCGCGACGAGGCCATGGCGGAGTCGCTCGCCGTACGGTCGGAGGGGTTGCGTGACAGTGATCCCCGGCTGGCGATGCAGCTCAGTGTCGCCGCGTGGCGGCTGGCGCCCACGCAGGCCACCACGCTCGGCGCGTTGCAGGGCTCGCTCGCCCAGCGCCGGGTGGAGCTGTTCACCGATCCGGACGTGAGCGCGGGCACCGCCTACGCACTCGGCCGCGACGGGCGGGTGCTGGCCGCCGTGCTGCGCGGCAGGGTGCGGCTGTGGAGCGTGCCCGAACAGCGTGAGATCGGCTCGTTCACCGGCGCCGATCCCGATGTGAGCCAGGCCGCGCTCAGCCCCGACGGCCGCCTGCTGGCCCTGCACTCGCCCACGGGCGTGCGGCTGTGGGACGTGCGCACGGGCACACCGCTCGGCGCCTCCTTCGCCTCCGGCGGCGACGGGGACATCAGCGGGCTGCGTTTCGACCCCACCGGGCGACTGCTCGGCGTGCCGGACCAGGACAAGATCGGCTGGTGGGACGTGCGCACGCGCTCCCGCTCGCCGTACGACGCGGTCAGTGCCGACGGCACGACCGGGGTGGTCGTCGGCAGGGGCGACGGCAAGGCCGAGCTGTGGGACCTGCGTAAGAACACCAGGATCGAGGTCGCCTCGATGCCGTTGAAGGAGGACGTCAGGTGGGCGGAGTTCAACGGCACCACGCTGGCGCTGATCGAGTTCCTCCAGGAGCGGTCCAACGAGCGGCTGCGGATGTTCTCCGTTCCGTCGGGCGATCCGCTGCCGGGCGACGGGGCGGGAGGCGCGACCGACGTCGGTGACATCGGTCCGCAACTGGTGTTCGGCCGCGGCGGCTCCCTGATGGCCACCTGGGAGGACAGGCACCTGCTCGTCATGCGCACGGGCGACGGACAGGTCCTGTTCAGCCATGTGTTCGCCGACAATCTGAGCGCGGCGCGCTTCGACGAGGCGGCCGGGCAGCTCCGGCTGCTCACCGAGGACGGGCAGGTCGTCACCCTCGACCTCGCCTCCGACCTGGCCAGGCCGATCAGCGCCTTTCCCCCGGACGGCACCGTCAGGCTCGGGCCGGGCGGCCGGGCACTGGCCGTGCACGCGGGCGGCAAGGCGTGGCTGTGGGACGTCGCGCAGGCGGCCCCCATCGGCATGCCGGTGGCCGCGCCCGGCGACGTGCTGGCCTTCTCCAGGAACGGCGCCAGGGTCGCCGCCGGTGGCGAGCGCGAGGTCGTCGTGCTGGACAGTGCGAGCGGCCGTGTGGTGCACAGGGTGGACGTGGCCGAGAAGGAGGTACGCCAGGTCATCGGGCTCGCGCTGAACGCCGACGGCTCCCGGCTGGCCGTCGCGGGGCACGGCGAGTCGGAGCGGACCTGGCTCGAACTGCACGACCTGGTACGCGGCACGACGACCGCCTCGCCTGTCGACGGGTCCGACCACATGGACTTCAGTCCGGACGGGCGGCTGCTGGTGGCCGGGTACTTCCCCGAGGTCAGCCTGGCCGATCCCGTCACGGGGGCGGCCGTCGAGCGGCCCGGCGGGTCGAGCAGCCTGGCCGACGGGCCGTACGAGTTCGCGCCCGACGGGCGCAGGGTGGCGATCGGGATGAGCGACGCCCCCGCGGTGTGGGACTCGCGTTTCGGGGGGCCCGTGGGTGCGCCGTTCATGTCCGTGCCCGACGCGCTTCCCGCTCTGATGGCGTGGTCGCCTGATGGCCTCCGGCTCGCCACCTATGAGCAGGGCGATCGGATCAGGCTGTGGGACGTGCCGTCCGGGCGGCCGATCGCCCTGGTCCGCGACGCGTGGGGCGTCATGGAGGGCTTCGGCTCCGACGCCTCCATGGCCTTCAGCGCCGACGGGCGCACCCTGATCGTCGCCACGCCCGACGGCGTCGTGCGCCGCCATCCCCTGGACGGCCCACGCCTGGCCTCGGCCGTCTGCGCCCGCGCGGGCACGCCCCTGACCGAGGCCGAGTGGCGCGTACACGTCCAGGGCATCGAGCCGATGCGCGTGTGCTGAGCGCCTTGAGGCGGGACATGTCGGGTGCGTCAGGCCGATGCGGGAGCGGGCCGAGCGGCCGGGACACGGGGCCCGGGCGCGCTCACCGCACGCCCGGGCCTCCGGCTACTTCCTGGACTTGGCGGCGCCGCCGTCGCGCTTCTTCTTCTCGCGGATCTTCATCGTGACCTCGATCGGCGATCCGGCGAAGCCGAACTCCTCGCGGATACGGCGTTCGATGAAGCGGCGATAGGTGTCCTCGAGCCAGCCCGAGGTGAACAGCACGAACTTGGGCGGCTCCGTCGACGCCTGCGTGGCGAAGAGGATCTTCGGCTGCTTGCCGCCGCGCACGGGCGGCGGGGTGGCCTGGACGAGCTCGGTGAGGAAGGCGTTGAGCCGCGAGGTGGGCACCCGGGTGCACCAGGAGTCGAGCGCCTTCTCGATCGCGGGCACCAGCCGGTCCATGTGCCTGCCGGTCTTGGCGGAGATGTTGACGCGCAGGGCCCACGGGGTGCGGACGAGCTGGCGGTCGATCTCCTTCTCCAGGTAGTAGCGCCTGTCCTCGTCGACGAGGTCCCACTTGTTGAACGCCACCACCATGGCACGGCCGGACTCGATCACCAGGCTGATGATGCGCAGGTCCTGCTCGGTGAGCACCTCGCTGGCGTCGATCAGCACGATCGCCACCTCGGCCCGCTCCAGTGCGGCGCGGGTGCGCATGGCGGCGTAGTAGTCGGCGCCCTGCAGCTCGCGGTCGCGGCGGCGGATCCCGGCGGTGTCGATGAAGCGCCACGTCGTGCCGCCGAGGTCGATCAGCTCGTCGACCGGGTCGCGCGTCGTGCCCGCCATCGGGTCGACCAGCACGCGCTCCTCGCCCGCCAGGCGGTTGAGCAGCGAGGACTTGCCGACATTCGGCTTGCCGAGCAGGGCGACACGGCGTGGGCCGCGCTCGGTGCCGAACCGCTGGGCCGGGGTCTCGGGCAGCGCGTTGAGCACGACGTCGAGCAGGTCGCCCGACGAGCGGCCGTGCAGGGCCGAGACCGGGTGCGGCTCACCGAGGCCCAGCGCCCAGAGGTAACTGGCCTCCAGCTCCATCTGCTGGTTGTCGACCTTGTTGGCGGCCAGGATGACCGGCTTGCCGGACTGGCGCAGCACCGCGCCGACGGTCTCGTCGGCATCGGTGACGCCCACGACCGCGTCGACGACGAACAGGATCACGTCGGCGAGCTCGACCGCCACCTGGGCCTGCTCGGCGATGCGCAGTGCCATGCCGGTGGCGTCGGGGTCCCAGCCGCCGGTGTCGACGACGGTGAAGCGACGGCCTCGCCAGGTCGCGTCGTAGGTGACGCGGTCGCGGGTCACGCCCGGCACGTCCTCCACGACGGCCTCGCGGCGGCCGATGATGCGGTTGACCAGTGTCGACTTGCCGACATTCGGCCTGCCGACGATGGCGAGCACGGGGACGGGGCCGCTCGTGCCCTCCTCCTCGTCGCGCTCGTCGACGCCGAGCTCGGCCAGCTCGGCCTCGAACCAGCCCGCGTCGTCGCCGTCGTCGAAGCTAAAATCTTCCCCCGCTGTCACGATATTTCGTCCTTTGAGTACCGCGCCTGATCGTCAGGCGCGCTCCTTGATCAATCTCACCACCGCGGCGATCACCTCATCGAGGTCGAGCGCCGTGGTGTCGAGCTCGACGGCGCCATCCGCCATCGAGAGTGGATCCGTCTTACGGGTCGAGTCCAGGGTGTCACGCCTGGCCATGGCGGCCTGCTGCGCCTCGACCGTGGTGCCTTCGAGCTCCGCCGTGCGCCTGGCCGCGCGGGCCTCGGCGCTGGCGGTCAGGTAGATCTTCACCGGCGCGCCCGGCGCGACGGCGGTGCCGATGTCACGGCCCTCGACGACGATGTCGCCCGAGCCGATGATCTCGCGCTGCAGGGCGACCAGCCTGGCCCTGACCTCGGGCACGGCGGCGACGAGCGAGACGGCGCCCGTCACCTCCGAACTGCGGATGGGCCCGGCGACGTCGACGCCGTCGACCGCGATGGTCGGGCCGTCCGGGTCGGTGCCCGAGACCAGCTCGGGCTCGGCCGCCTTGGCCGCGACGGCGGCCTGGTCGGCCAGGTCGACGCCGCACTGGAGCATCCACCAGGTGATCGCACGATACTGCGCGCCGGTGTCGAGGTAACGCAGGCCCAGTGCGCGGGCGACGCCACGCGAGGCGCTCGACTTGCCCGATCCCGAAGGACCGTCCATGGCGACGACCAGTGCGGTCAAGGCCCTCTCCCTCTCAGCGATTACCGTCGATGCTCCAACCTCACGAGGTTACCGCCTCACGGACCATGACCGTCCCGGGCTTCGGCAGGCGGGCGCCGTTCAGTCCGACACCCAGCTCCCGTGGAAGCCGAGCGGCACCCTGACCGGCAGGTGCACACGGGCGACGGCCGGACCGGTGACGTCGCGGGCCGAGAGGATCACCAGATCGGCCGCTCCCCGCTCGGGGTCGTTGACCAGCGTCATCACATAGCCGTCGTCCTCGCCCTCGCTCTCGCCCGACGGCACGAAGACCGGCTCCCCCACGTACGCGCCTCGGCCGAACTGCCTGCTCTCCTGGGAGCCGGTCAGCAGGTCGTGCTTGATGAGGGTGTTGTCGAACGCCTCGTCGGGCAGCCGGTCGAGCTCGACCCCCCGGTAGGCGATGTCGTCGAGCGCGCGCGTCGCCACCGTGTACCCGTAGCGGTGACGCCTGCCGACCAGCCGCTCGTCCATGCGCGGGAACTCCTGCGCCCGGTCGTCGAGCCTGCTCTCGCTCACCTTCCCGCTGGGCACGTCGATCCGCCACCGGTCGAGGGTGGGCCTGGCGCCGGTCTCCAGCGCGGTGTCCAGGAAGTGGTGGTCGTAGCGCACGGCGTCGACCACGACCTGGTCGCCGTCGTCGTAGGCGTTGAGCGTGTGGAAGATCCAGCACGGATCGCTGTCCACCCAGCGCACCTCGCCGCCCGCGCGCGGGAGCAGCCCGATGCGCGAGGCATGCCCGGGATTCCAGGAGTACGGCAGCGGCCTGCCCTCGGCCGCCGCCTCCATGTCGAAGGTGACCGGCAGGTCGAACAGCACCACATAGCGCTCGGTCAGCGCGAAGTCGTGCACCATCGGCGCGTCGGGCACCGGGATGTCCACGGTCCTGGCGACCACGCCGGAGGCGTCGATCACGACGTACTGGTGATGCTCCCAGCCGAAGAAGTACGCCACCGTGTGCAGTTCCCCGGTCGCCGGGTCGACCTTGGTGTGCGCACTCAGCCCGCCGGGCAGCGTGCCGCCGAAGTCGCACGGCCCGACGGTCTCCAGCTCCTCGGTCAGCTCGTACGGCCTGGGCCCGGCCTCGACCAGCGCGAGAGTACGTCCGGCATGACCGATCACGTGGGTGTTGGCGGAGAAGTCGAAGTCGGCGTGCAGCGGGCCCTTCGGCCACGGCTCGCCGAGCGCCTCGGCGACGACGGAGCTGCGCACCCAGCGATTGCGGTACCACTCGGCCTTGCCGTCGCGCAGCCGTACCCCGTGCACCATGCCGTGGCCGACGAACAGGTGACCGGTGCTGGGGTCGTCCAGGCCCAGGGGGTTGGGGCCGTTGCGCAGGTAGCGGCCGGACAGTTCGGCCGGGATGCGACCGGTCACCGGCAGGTCGTGTGCGGTGATCTCCTCCGACACCGGGGTGAAGGCGCCGCGGAAGGGGGTCGTGGTCATGGCGTGCTCCTTGCGTGAGCCGGGTCTGACGGGCGGGGCTCTGGCCTGTACGCGGAGACGACGGCGGTGCACAGGACGAGGTAGCGCTCCTCCGCGACGTCCCGGGCGACGTATCCGGCCAGTTCGAGGCTGACGGCGCCGTGTATGGCCATCCAGACGAGGTCGGCGATCTCGGCCGCGTCGCCGCCGCGCAGCCGTCCCTGTGCGAGGCAGGCGGTGACCGCCGCCTCCAGGATCAGGAAGGAGGCGCGCGACCTGGAGGCGCTGTCCGGGCTAGGGACGAAGCCCGGGATGGCGTTCTGGAACATCACCCGGTAGTAGTCGGGCTGGGCGAGCGCGTAGTCGCGGTAGGCGACGCCGAGCTGCGTCAGGTGCTCCAGGGGGTCGTCGTCGCCAGGAACGCCCCTGAGCGCCCGGTCGAACCCGGCGAACCCTTCGAGCCACACCGCCTCGGCCAGGCCGTCCTTGCCGCCGAACAGCGTGTAGATGACCTTGGTCGAGCATCCGGCCTCGCCCGCGATCCTGCGCACGGTCAGCGCAGCGGGTCCCTCGGTGGTGAGCAGGCGCACGGCGGTGTCCAGGATCGCGGCGCGCACGGCGCCCTGACCGGCCTGCTGAGCCTGCTGGTACGCGGTGGTCGTCATGGGCGGGCAACACCGTTTCTCGTCGGTAACGCTGTTACCGCCTTTGTACACGCGTACCCGGCAGGGGTCAAGGGCCTCTCGCGCTAGGCGCCGGGCTCCCAGGCCATGAGCAGGTCGAACACACTGCGGTCGCCTTCGACCTTCAGCGCGTCGACGGGGATACGGCCGTACATGGCCAGGACCAGCTCCTCGGCCGTTCCTGCGGCGGACAGGTCGAACGCGGTGTCCCGCTCGGCCAGACGGGCGACGTGCGCGCCGTCGGCGGAGAGCCGCACGCGCCAGGAGCGCCCTTCGGCGGCGTGGTAGTCGACGACCGCCGGGTCGTGCGGCCAGGCCCAGGTCGTCGAACAGCAGGTGAGCAGGAAGTCCTCGACCCCGTCGAACGCCACCTCCCGCGGCAGCGACGCCGTCCTGCCCGCGGCGAGCTGCGCGTCGTAGGTGTGCACCGCGATCTCCTGCACCTGGTGCCGGGCGACCGTGGCACAGGTCAGCGGCGACTGCGACTCGCCCCACCACCCCCAGCAGCCGCGCTCGGGCCCCGCCTCACGCAGCGCGTCGAGCAGCGCCCGCGCGGAGTCGGCCAGCCACGCCACGAGCGCCTCGCGCTCCCTGGGCGCGACCTGCTCGTACGGCTGGGGCGCGGGAGCGTCGGCGGGCCCTGCGGCGACGACGTCGGCCCAGAAGTACCGCCTTGCGCCCAGATGCTGGACCAGGTCGTACAACGTCCAGTCGGGACAGCTCGGCACCTGGACGTCGAGGCTCGGCGCGGCGGCGACCGCGGCACGGAAGGCCGCCGACCTCTCGTCGATCAGGCGCAGCCGGTCGTGGAACCCCAGGGTGGTGTTCATCCCGAATGTCTACCACCGGATCGCAACAAACTGGACATCCGACGCGTGCGACACCTCGCACTGCCAGTCCTGGCCGCAGATCCCACTACGCCGGACATCCGACGCTTACGACACCTCGCAAGCAGGTCCCGCCCACCCCAACCGGACACCCGACGCCTACGGCACCTGCCAGCCGCGCTCGTGCAGCGCCGCCGACAGGCGGGAGGCGGCGTCGGGCTGGACCGAGAGCTCGGCCACACCCAGCGGCAGCCCGGGTGCGTGCTCCAGCCGTACGTCCTCGACGTTGACCCCGACCTCGTCGCACACCTGGAACAGCCGGGCGAGCTGGCCGGGACGGTCGCCGATGACGACCTGGACCACCACGTAGGCGGGTGCGGGACCGCCGTGCTTGCCGGGGATACGGCCGTGTCCGGCGACGCCCTGCTTGAGCAGTCGCGTGACCTCCTCGCCCGCCGTGGGGTCGCCGTCGGCGAGGGAACGCAACGCCAGTGCGGTCTCGGCCAGGTCGCGCGAGACGGCCTCCAGCACGTCGGCGACCGGCGCCGCGTTGCCCGACAGAATGCCGAGCCACAGCGCAGGATCGCCGCCCGCGATACGGGTCACGTCACGCACCCCCTGCCCGGCCAGGCCCAGCGCCGTGTCCGACGCCTCGGCCAGCCTCGCCGCCACCGCCGAAGCGGCCACGTGCGGCGCGTGCGAGACGACCGCGACGGCCTGGTCGTGCTCGGCCGCGTCCACCTCGACGGCATTGGCGCCACACAACGCGACCAGCTCAAGCACGGCCTGTACGGCCAGCGGATGCGCCTCGGGCGTCGGGCAGTAGGCCCACGGCCGGCCGAGGAACAGATCGGCACGCGCGGCGCCGGGCCCCGAGCGCTCCCGGCCCGCCAGCGGGTGCGAGGCCACGTACACGCTCAGGTCGCAGCCGAGCTCGGCCGCCCTGGCCAGCGGCTCGGCCTTGACGCTCGCCACGTCGGTGTAGAACCTGGCCGCGCCGATCCGCTGCAGCCTGGCCAGCTCGGACGCCATGTGCTGCGGGGGCACGGCGATCACCGCCAGGTCGGCGACCTCGCCCTCCTGCCAGTCGGCGCCCGCGCCGAGCTCGCGTGCCAGCCGTACGGCTGCGGGGTCGCGGTCGGCCAGCAGCACGCGCACCTCGCGCTCGCGCAGGGCCAGCGCCACCGAGGCGCCGATCAGGCCGGTGCCGACGACGAGGACAGAGCCGACCACAGAGTCGCCGGGGGAAAGCGCAGTGCCGGAAGTCATGTCGTGTCCTGTGGGGGTCATTGAGCGATGTCCTGCCGAAGCGCGACCGCGCCACGCAGGTAGACGTGCTGCATCTCGTGACGGGGGCGCTCGGTCTCGATGTGGGCCATCAGCCTGACGACCCTGGGCAGTGCGCCGGGCACGTCGATCTCGGTGCAGCAGATCAGCGGCACGTCGTGGAAGCCGAGCTTGCGCGCGGCCAGGGCGGGGAACTCGGCGGTCAGATCGGGCGTCGCGGTGAACAGGACGCTGATCACGTCGTCGGTGGTCAGCGTGTTGCGCCGCATCAGCTCGGAGACGAGCTCCGTCGTGCCTTCGATGATCGACGCACGGTCGTTGGCGCCGACCTGGATGGCTCCGCGGATCGCGCGCACCATGTCCGTTCCCTCCGTTGGCCTCTGCCCGGGTCGTATGAGAAACGACCCTTATGTGAACTCAGAGCCCGTGCTCACGAAAAGCACGGGCTCCGGATGTTCTGGCCAGATTACAGCTTGACGGCGGCGTAGAGCTCGCCGACCTCCTTCAGGCTGAGCGCCCTGATCGTGCCCGGCTTGGTACGGCCCAGCTTGACCGGACCGAACTCGATGCGCGCCAGGTCGATGACCCGGTGGCCGGACTCCTCCAGCATGCGCCTGACGATGTGCTTGCGGCCCTCGTGCAGCACGATCTCGATCAGCGCCTGCTGGCCGTGCTCCTGCACGATCTCGAAGTGGTCGGCCTTGGCCAGGCCGTCCTCCAGGTCGACGCCCTTGCGCAGCCTGCGGCCGAGGTCGCGCGGGATCGGGCCCGGCACCTTCGCCCAGTACTTCTTCTGCACGCCGTAGCTCGGGTGGGTCAGCCTGTTGGCCAGCTCGCCGTCGTTGGTGAGCAGCAGCAGGCCCTCGGTCTCGGTGTCGAGCCTGCCCACGTGGAACAGCCTCGGCGCGAGCTCCTGCACGAAGTCGGCCAGGCACGGCCTGCCCTGCGGGTCCTCCATCGTCGAGACGACGCCGATCGGCTTGTTCAGCGCGTAGTAGACGAGGTCGGGGGCCGTGGGGATGCGCTTGCCGTCGACGTGGATGACCTGCGCCGCCGGGTCGACCTTGGCGCCGAACCTGCGTACCACCTGGCCGTTGACCGTCACGCGTCCGGCGCCGATCATGTCCTCGCACGTCCGGCGGCTGGCGACACCCGCCTGGGCGAGCACCTTCTGCAGCCTGACGCCGTCCGGGACCTCGGTCGTGTCGCGCTCGTCCTCGTAGCCCTCCGGGTAGAAGTCGAGGTCGCGGATCGGCTGCCGGGAGGTCTTGAACGTGTTCCCGCCCCGCTTTCCGTCGCGTCCCGCCCTCGGCGCCCCGCCGTCCTTGACGGTCCGGCCGTACCTGTTCTTCGTGCCACCGGCCCTGGAGTCCCCGATGGTCTGCACACCGTCCCGCCGCCCGGCGCCGAAGCTCACCCTGGTACGGCTGCCACCCGGACGCCCGCCGGAGTCATCACGCTTGCCGAACCTGGCCCGCGTCTCACCACCGGTACGAGGGGCACGATCGTCACGGGAGCCGCCGCGCGCGTCACGGTTGAAGCCACCGCGATCGTCACGCGAGGCGGACCCGCCACGGTCGTCGCGGTTGTACCCGCCACGGTCGTCACGCGGCTTGTAGCCACCACGGTCATCGCGGGAAGCGGACCCACCGCGGTCGTCGCGTGCCTGGTAGCCACCGCGGTCACCGCGCGAAGCGTACCCGCTGCGGTCGTCGCGAGACGGGAACCCGCCACGGTCGTCCCGGGGGGCGGACCCACCGCGGTCGTCACGGCCCTGGTAGCCGCCGCGGTCGTCGCGAGAGGCGAATCCGCTGCGGCCGTCGCGGGACGGGAATCCGCCACGGTCGTCGCGGGGGGTGTAGCCGCCGCGGTCGTCGCGGCTGGTCGGGCGGCCGGGGCCACGGTCGTCACGGCCGCCGAAACGTCCCGATCCGCCGGTTCCGCCCGATCCGCGGGAGTCGCCGCCGCTGCGCGCGTATCCGCCGCGCTCGCCACCGGTACGGCCGTAGCCGCCTCGGTCGCCGCCCGGACGGCTGTAGCCGCCGCGCTCGTCGCTGCCGGAGCGGGAGTAGCCACGCTCGCCGCCGGACCTTTCGGCCCCGCCGGAACGCTGGCCATATCCACCGGAGCCAGAGCTGCCGGACCGCTGCCCGTAGCCACCCGAGCCGGACCCACCGGAACGCTGGCCGTAACCGCCGGAGGAACCACCGGAACGCTGGCCGTAGCCACCGGAAGATCCGCCCGAGCGCTGGCCGAAGCCGCCGGAAGATCCGCCCGAGCGCTGGCCGAAGCCGCCGGAGGAGGAGCCGCCGGAACGGCCGCCTGAAGCGGAGCCGCCGGAGCGGGAGCCGTAGCTCGACGTGCCGCCGGAGCGGGGGGACGAGCTGCGGTCGTCGCGGGAGTAGCCGCCGCGCTCGCCGGAGCGGGAGCCGCCGTCGCGGGAGGAGGCGCCGCGCTCGCCTGAACCTGTGGGCTTGCCGTACCTGGCGCGTGAGCCGCCTCGGTCGGCGCGGAAGGAGTCGCGGGCTGCGCCGGAGTCTCCCCTGGAGTCGTCGCGGCCGGTGCCGCGGTCGTTGTCGGAGCGGAAGGCGGGACGCCCAGAGCCGCTGCCGCCCCTGAAGCCACCGCTCCCGGAACCGCCGCCCGCGCGTCCTCGACCGCGTCCATCACCGGACGGGGTGCTGCGCCTGTTGATCACTTGCTCTCCTCAAGGTTTTCCAGGTCGTCCGGCAGGAAGGGCGCGAGCTCGGGGAGCTCGTCGATGTCCTTCAGGCCGAGACGCTCAAGGAAGTACGTAGTTGTCCGGTAGAGCACAGCCTGGCTCTCCGGGTCGGTGCCGGCCTCTTCGACCAGCCCCCTGGCGACGAGCGTCCGCATGACGCCGTCGCTGTTGACGCCGCGGACCGCGGCCACGCGTGCGCGGCTCACCGGCTGCCGGTAGGCCACCACAGCGAGGGTTTCAAGCGCGGCCTGCGTCAGCCGCGTCTGCTGGCCGTCGCGGATGAACCGCTCGACCAGGGTCGCATGTTCGGCGCGCGTGTAAAAGCGCCAGCCGCCTGCGACCTCCCTCAGATCGAAACCCCGACCTGCCTCAGAGTATTCCGCCGACAGCGCCCGCAGTACATCCCCCACCTCTGCCGTGGGCCGCTCCAGCACCTGTGCAAGCGTGATCTCGGCAACCGGCTCGTCCACCACCATCAAGATCGCCTCCACCGCCCCCCGCACATCCACCACACCCAACTCCTGCGCCCCCACCCCCCTGGCCCCTGCGTCCCGCCGCCCACTCTCCGCACCCGAGGGCACAGCCTCAGCCGCAGGAGGAGGAACATGCAGCGGCCCAGAAGCAGGCGCGGAAGTGGGAGCAGGTGCAGGCGTGGGAGCAAGGGCCGATGGTGACGCCGGAGTCTCCTGCACTGCCCCGGGAGCGCCCTCCGCCTGCGACGCGGAAGCCACCTCGACAGCAGTCGCGACGTCCCCCCCGCGCACCTCTACCTCGAAGCCAGGAGCCTCGACGCCAGGAGCCGCAATGCCCTCAACCTCGACTATCCCCTCAACCTCGACGCCATCCCGAACCTCGACGTCGTCCCGAACCTCAGCCTCGACGTCATCCCCGCCTCGACCAGTCCCCTCCCCCGCCAGCACCGCCGACCCCGGCAACGACGCCCAGGCCGCCCCGCGTACGCGGGGTGCGGAGGGCGTGCTGTCGAGGTGCTCGGCCGGAGCGGGGTCACGGGGGGCGGGGAAATCAGTCATCTGCCGTCTTCTCCGCGCTTTCGTCGTAGTCGTCGCCCACCGACACGGTGCCGTCGTCGGCGCCGGTCCAGGTCACGTGCAGGTCGCCCAGCGGTTCGAGCTGGTCGAAGCTGACGGCCGACTCCCGGAAGAGCTCCAGGACGGCCAGGAAGCGGGCGATGACCTCGAAGGGGCCCTCGCAGTCGGCGACCAGTGCCCGGAACGTGGCCTTGCGCATGCGCCGCAACCGCTCGACCAGGATAGCGGCTTGCTCGCGGACGCTGGCGAGCGGTTGGTAGATGTGGCCGACGTTCACGGTCGGCGGCAGCTTCGGTGTGAAGGCCTTCGCGGCAATCCTGGCGAGTTGTTCCGGCCCGATGCCGAGCACGAGTTCGGGCAGCAGGTTGGCGAACTGAGGCTCCAGGCCGACCGTGCGGGGGAAACGCAGGGCCTCGTCGGCGAGGTGGCCGGAGAAGACCTTGGCCACCTCCTTGTAGGCCCGGTACTGCAGCAACCTGGCGAACAGCAGGTCGCGCGCCTCCAGCAGGGCCAGGTCCTCCTCGTCCTCGACCTCGCCCGACGGCAGCAGCCTGGCCGCCTTGAGATCGAGCAACGTCGCGGCGACCAGCAGGAAGTGGCTGGTCTGATCGAGGTCCCACTCCGGCCCTCTGGCCCTGATGTAGGAGATGAACTCGTCGGTGACCGTGGAGAGCGAGACCTCGGTGATGTCCAGCTTGTGCTTGGAGATCAACCCGAGCAGCAGGTCGAAAGGCCCCTCGAAGACGTCGAGGTGAACCTGGAACCCTTTGGGCTCCTCCTGGAGCCCGGCCGTCTGCTGCTCGATCACCTGGCCATTGTGGCAGGCGCGGGCCAGCGCGAGAGCACCTCACGGGCCAGCTCCCGATACGCGCTGGCGCCGAGCGACGACGGATCGAAGCTGGTGATGGGCTCACCGGCGACGGTCGCGTCGGGGAAGCGCACGGTGCGGTTGATCACCGTGTGGAACACCTTGTCGCCGAACGCCTCGACCACACGGGCCAGCACCTCGCGGCCGTGCAGGGTACGCGCGTCGTACATGGTGGCCAGCAGGCCCTCGATCTCGAGGTCCTCGTTGAGCCGCTCCTGCACCTTGGTGATGGTGTCCATGAGCAGCGCGACGCCGCGCAGGGCGAAGAACTCGCACTCCAGCGGCACCATGACGCCGTGCGCGCAGGTCAGCGCGTTGATCGTGAGCAGGCCGAGCGACGGCTGGCAGTCGATCAGGCACACGTCGTAGTACGGCAGCAGCGGCTTGATCACCCGGCCGAGCACCTGCTCACGGGCGACCTCGGTGACGAGCTGGACCTCGGCCGCCGACAGGTCGATATTGCTCGGCAGCAGGTCGAGCCCCTCGACACCGGTGCCGAGCAGCACGTCGGCCGCCGTGACGTTGCGGTCCATGAGGAGGTTGTAGACGGTGAGGTCGAGCTGCAGCGGGTTGATCCCGAGGCCGACCGACAGCGCGCCCTGCGGGTCGAAGTCGACCAGCAGCACCTTGAGACCGCACTCCACGAGCGCCGCGCCCAGATTGATGGTCGTGGTCGTCTTGCCGACCCCGCCCTTCTGGTTCACCATCGCGACCACCCTCGCGGGGCCGTGCGTCGCGCGCGGGGGCGGCTCGGGGAACACCGGGCGGGGTCGCCGGGTGGGCCCGAGGTTGACCCCGCTCGTGGGTCTGTCGGTCTTCGTGTCCCCCCAAGGATTCTCAGGGGTCCCGGGCGTCGTCCCCCGGGTCGAGCCGTTGGTGGTCACAGTCACCAGTCGAACCTCCCTGACGGTCTCGAACCGGACCGTCCGGACGGACACTATGGCGTCATCACGTAGCGGGCAAGGCGGCACGCCCAGCGGCGCCGTTTTACCAGGCTTCGCATGACTTCACAACCGAGATCAAACTTTCACAACCGAGATCGCACTCTACCGTCGAGTTAGGCCGCGCGCACGGTGGATGCGGGAGACCGGCATGCTCACTGCCGGGCGCGCGGATGGGCCGCCGCGTAGACCTCGCGCAGCTTGTCCACCGTGACCAGCGTGTAGACCTGCGTGGTGGTCACGGAGGCGTGCCCGAGCAGCTCCTGCACGACGCGTACGTCGGCGCCGCCGTCGAGCAGGTGGGTGGCGAAGGAGTGGCGCAGGATGTGCGGCGAGACGCCGTCGAGCCCGGCGCGTTCGGCCGCGGCCTGCAGCACCTCCCACGCGCCCTGCCTGGTCAGGCGACCGCCCCTGGCGTTGAGCAGGACGGCGGGCGTGCCCCTGCCGTGCGCGAGCAGGAGCGGCCTGGCCCTGATGAGGTAGGCGTCGAGCGCCTGCCTGGCGTACCTGCCGACGGGCACGACACGGGTACGGCCGCCCTTGCCGCGCAGGCGCAGCTGTTCGCCTTCGAGGTCGTCGACGGCGAGACCGACCGCCTCGGAGATACGGGCGCCGGTGCCGTACAGGAGTTCGAGCAGTGCCCTGTTGCGCAGGGTCAGCGGGGCGCCTTCGGGGCCGGAGGCGGCGATGAGGCGTTCGACCTCGGCGACGCCGATGGCCTTGGGCAGCCTGCGCAGCTGGCGTGGCGGGCGTACCTCGTGCGCGGGGTCGTGGCCGGCGACTCCCTCACGCAGGGCGAAGCGGTGCAGGCCGCGTACGGCGGAGACGGCGCGGGCGGCCGAGCTGGCGACGAGGGCGGGATGGCCCTCGTCGCCCTGACGGAGCGCGGAGAGGAAGGCGAGGATGTCGGCCTCGCCCACCTCGCCGATGTCGTTGCGGCCGATCCCGTCCAGGTAGTCGAGATAGCGGCGCAGGTCGCGGCGGTAGGAGGCCAGGGTGTTCGCCGCCAGCCCCCGCTCAACGGCCAGATGGGCGAGATAGCTGGAGAGCACCGCCTCCACGTATGCGTCCTCCTGTCAGGCTGCCGAAGCCTGTCAGGCCTCCGGTGCGTCAGCGGGCCGCAAAAGGGCGAATCCCTCTACCGAGGCCGCGTATGCGGCGAGGATACCGGCCACGGCCGGAGAATTGTGGATCATCCCCATCAGCACCTTCTCGACCGCGTCGGCCAGGGGAATCCACTCGACCGGCATGTCGACCTCCTCGTGCCGGTGCACGAAGCCGTTCTCGGCGTCGGGGATCTTCTCCAGGTCGCGGGCCAGGAAGACGCGGATGCGCTCGTTGGTCATACCGGGCGAGCTGAACAGGTCGACGAGCGTGTGCCAGGTGGCCGCCCGGTAGCCCGCCTCCTCGGCCAGCTCACGCGCGGCGCCGTCGACGAGCGGCTCGCCCTCGACGTCGCGCAGCCCGGCGGGCAGCTCCCACAGCAGGTATCGCATGGGATGGCGGTACTGCCTGATGAGCAGCACCCGGTCCTGCTCGTCGAGTGCGAGCACCGCGACGGCCCCGGGGTGCACGGCGTAGTCGCGGTCGGCGACGTCGTCGTGCGGCATGCGCACGGTGTCGGTGCGCACGCCGATCACCCGGCCCTGGAAGTGCGAGCGGGTGCCGAGCACCTCCCAGCTCTCCGGCGAGTCCTCGATCCTCACTTGCGCCCCGCCTTCGGGCTGCCGCCGTCGGCGTAGCCGAGCGCGGCGGCGATCAGGCCCTTGAACAGCGGGTGCGCCCTGGTCGGGCGGGAGCGGAACTCGGGGTGGGCCTGGGTGCCGATGAAGAAGGGGTGGACGTCGGCGGGCAGCTCGGTGTACTCCACCAGGCGGCCGTCCGGCGACAGGCCGGAGAAGACGAGCCCGACCTTCTCCAGCTGCTCGCGGTAGGTGTTGTTGACCTCGTAGCGGTGGCGGTGGCGCTCGTCGGCCTTGGCCTTGCCGTACAGCTGCCTGGCCAGGGTGGCTTCGCCGAGCTTGGCGGTGTAGAGGCCCAGGCGCATGGTGCCGCCCATGTCGCGCTCGCCGGAGACAACGTCCTCCTGGTCGGCCATGGTGGAGATGACCGGGTGCTTGCTGTCGGGGTCGAACTCGGCGCTGTTGGCGTCGTCGATCCCGGCCAGGTTGCGCGCGGCCTCGATGACCATGCCCTGCATGCCGAGGCAGATACCCAGCAGCGGGATGCGCTGCTCGCGGGCGTGCCGGATGGCGCCGATCTTGCCTTCGATGCCGCGCACGCCGAACCCGCCGGGGATCAGCACGCCGTCGACGCCGTCGAGCTCGCGGGCCGCGCCCTCCTCGCTCTCGCAGTCGTCGGACTTGACCCAGCGGATGTTGACCCTGGCGTCGTTGGCGAATCCGCCCGCGCGCAGCGCCTCGGTGACCGACAGGTAGGCGTCGGGCAGGTCGATGTACTTGCCGACGAGCGCGACCGTGACCTCCTTGGCCGGGCGGTGCACCCGGCGCAGCAGCTGCTCCCACTCCTTCCAGTCGACGTCGCGGAAGGGCAGGCCGAGCCGGCGTACGACATAGGCGTCGAGGCCTTCGGAGTGCAGCACCTTGGGGATGTCGTAGATGGAGGCGGCGTCGACGGCGCTGACGACGGCGTCCTCGTCGACGTCGCACATGAGGCTGATCTTGCGCTTGATCGAGGTCTGCACCGGCCGGTCCGAGCGCAGCACGATGGCGTCGGGCTGGATGCCGATGCTGCGCAGCGCCGCGACGCTGTGCTGGGTCGGCTTGGTCTTGAGCTCACCCGACGGCCCGATGTACGGCAGCAGCGAGACGTGCAGGAAGAAGACGTTGTCGCGGCCGACCTCGTGCCTGATCTGGCGCACCGCCTCCAGGAAGGGCAGCGACTCGATGTCGCCGACCGTGCCGCCGACCTCGGTGATGACGACGTCCACGTCGGGACCGGCCATGCCGAGGATGCGGTCCTTGATCTCGTTGGTGATGTGCGGGATGACCTGGACGGTGTCGCCGAGGTACTCGCCCCTGCGCTCCTTGGCGATGACGTTGGAGTAGACCTGGCCGGTGGTGACGTTGGCCGAGCCGTGCAGGTCGGTGTCGAGGAAGCGCTCGTAGTGGCCGACGTCGAGGTCGGTCTCGCTCCCGTCGTCGGTGACGAACACCTCGCCGTGCTGGAAGGGGTTCATCGTGCCGGGGTCGACATTGAGGTAGGGGTCGAGCTTCTGCATCGTGACCCGCAGACCGCGAGCCTTGAGCAGCCGGCCCAGGCTGGAGGCCGTGAGCCCCTTGCCGAGGCTGGAGGCGACACCGCCGGTGACGAACAGATGTTTGGTGTGCGATGCGCTGCGCAAGAAGACTCCCGTGGTCCGATCGTGTGGTCGTGCGCCCACGGGCTCTCAGGATATCAAACAACGCCCGCGACATGCTCGAACGGCATTCCCCTGGTTCCCAACTACCCGGTAACTTAGCGCGTTATGTCAGTCAGAAAGCTCGCCGGCCTCGCCATCCATCGTGTCTACGACGCGATGCGAAGGGCAGCCGCGATCACTCCGGCCACCCCGGCCGGGTACCGGTTCGGCAGGCTCGGCGAGGGCGTGAGCATCGCCTTCCCGCTGGGGGCGATCTTCGGTGAGCGCTGGATCGAGATCGGCGACCACACGCTCGTCGGCGAGCGGGTGTCGATCTCGTGCGGCATGGGGCCAGGCGTCGACCTCGGTCCGCACTCGATCGTGCGCATCGGCGGATCGTGCTCGATCGGCCGGGGCAGCCACATCGTGGGACACCAGTCGATCGACATCGGCGACCACGTCTTCACCGGTCCGTATGTCTACATCACCGACCAGAACCACGTCTACGACGACCCCGAGACGCCGATCGGGCGGCAGTGGCCGCGCAACAACCCGGTCTCGATCGGCTCGGGCTCCTGGCTGGGCACCGGGGCGATCATCCTGCCCGGCACCAGGATCGGCAGGCAGTGCGTGGTGGCGGGCGGCGCGGTGGTGCGCGGGGAGTTCCCCGACCACAGTGTGATCGCCGGAGTGCCCGGCAGGGTGGTGCGGGGCTACTCCCCCGAGCTCGGATGGCACGCTCCAGGTATGCCCGCGGCAACGGATCGGCAAGCCGCCGCCTCATGACGCGCTGAGCGGGAACGACCTGGGGCATGGAAGCCGACCTGCTGCTGAGACTCCTGGTCGGCGCGTTGCTCGGCGCGGCCATCGGGATCGAGCGGCAGTGGCGGGCCAGGATGGCGGGCCTGCGGACGAACATGCTGGTCGCGACCGGTTCGACGCTGTTCGTCCTGCTCAGCGCCTACGGGTTCACCGACGACTCGGGCCGGGCCGACCCGACGCGGGTGGCGGCGCAGATCGTCTCGGGCATCGGCTTCATCGGCGCCGGTGTGATCCTGCGCGAGGGGTTCAACATCAGGGGGCTCAACACCGCGGCCACCCTGTGGTGCGCGGCGGCCGTGGGCTCGCTCGCGGGTGCGGGCATGTTCCTGCTCGCCGCGGCCGGCACGCTGGTGATCGTCGGGGCCAACACCGCACTGCGCCCGTTCACCCGTTTCATGGACCGGCGAAGGGCGGCACGCAAGATCCGCTACCGCTTCGAGGTGCTGTGCTCGGACGAGGACGAGGCCCACGTCCGCAAGCTCATCGTCACGGCGCTGAGCAGGCCGGAGTTCAGGATGCGCAGCCTGCACAGCCACGACGGCGACGTACGCGGGCACGTCGAGGTCGTGGCCACGGTCGACAGCCTGCGCAGGGACGAGAGCCTGTTCGAGACGGCCACCAGCAGGCTCAGCCTGGAGCCCTCGGTGACATCGGTGGCGTGGACGCTCGAAGGCGACGACGAGGACGACGATGACGAGTCCTGAGCGCGGTGCGCCCCTTTTGGGGTAGAGAGGAGGCATGCTCGCCGCACTGACAGGTCTGGGCCTCTCCACGGCCGCCGGGCTCAACGCCTACATCCCGCTGCTCGTGGTGGGGGTGCTGGCCAACTTCAGCGACGCGGTGAAACTGCCCGACGGTTACGCGTGGCTGTCCAACTGGGGCGTCATCGCGGTGATCGCGGTGCTGCTGCTGGCCGAGGTCGTGCTGGACAAGGTGCCCGCGATCGACAGCGTCAACGACATGATCCAGACCGCCGTGCGCCCGGCGTCCGGCGGGGTCGTGTTCAGTGCCACCGCTGCCGCCGCCGAGCTCGACAGCTCCACCTGGATGAGCGAGAACCCCTGGGTGACGTGGGTGCTCGGCATCGTGGTCGCGCTGGCCGTACACGTGGTGAAGTCGACGGCGAGGCCGGTCGTCAACGCCACGACGGCCGGGGTCGGCGCGCCCGTGGTGAGCACGGTGGAGGACGCCGGGTCGCTCGGGGTGAGCCTGATCGCGATCTTCCTGCCGCTGCTGGTGATCGTGGTCGTGGTGCTGGGGGTGGCGTTCGCCTGGTGGGCGATCAGGCGGGTACGGCGGATGCGGGCCGCTCGCCGTACCCGGTCGCCGTGACGGGCGGCCGCGGGTCAGCCCAGCGGCGGAGCGCCGGTCATCCGCGCGGCGGACGCGTCGCCTTCGGGCCTCATGACCTGGGGTGATTGGGGCGCCGAGCCCTTGTGAGGCGTGGTCAGCCCCTCCTAGCGTGAGCCGCGATCGGGAGGGGAATTGACGTGAGTCGACTGAGCAACCTGGCGATGGCCGTGGGGGCGAGCGCCGTGCTCGCCGCGTCTTCGGCGGCGGTGCCCGCCACCGCGGGCACGACGGACACCGCGGACGCCACGGTGAAGGTCGTGGCGAAGAAGCTGGACAATCCGCGCGGACTGGCCTTCGGGCCGGACGGCGCGCTGTACGTCGCCGAGTCCGGGCACGGCGGCAGGATCAAGTGCACGACACTGCCCGCCGAGCCGGGCGCGAAGGCGGAGAAGACCTGCCTGGGCCTGACCGGGAAGATCATCAAGCTGGCCGGAGGCCGTAAGTCGGTGGTGGTGGCGGGGCTGCCCTCGACGGGAGCGGGCGGCATCGGCACGGGGCCGCACGACGTGGCCTTCGCCGCCGACGGCAGCCTGCTGGTGACCGTCGGCCTGGGCGGCGACGCCAAGCTGCGCGCCGGGCACGGCCCCCAGGGCAAGGCCTTGGGCACGCTGCTCAACATCAGGGGCGGGAAGGGCGGCAAGAGCGCCAAGACGGTCAGGATCCTGGCCGACCTGGTCGCACACGAGGTGACCCACAACCCCGACAAGAAGGACAAGGGAAGTGCGGTCGATTCCTATCCGTTCGGCGTCGTCGGCACGCCCGACGGTGGCGCGCTCGTCACCGACATCGGCGCCAACGACGTGCTCAGGGTCAGCCCCAAGGGCAAGGTGAGCACGCGGGCCGTCTTCCACGCCCGTATGGTCGCCGCCCCGCCGATGCTCAAGCTGCCCAAGGGCGCCAAGGTGCCCATGCAGTCGGTGCCGATGGGCATCACGGCCGGTCCCGACGGCGCGTACTACGTGGCCGAGCACGGCGGCTTCCCACAGGAGACGGGCGCGGCGCGCGTGTTCAGGCTGAGCGGCGGCAAGCCCGCGCAGGTCGCGGCCAAGGGCTTCACGACCGTGGTCGACGTGGCGTTCGACGCCGACGGCAGGCTGATCGTGCTGGGCTCGGTCGGGCCGATGCCCGCCGACCACCAGCCGAAGACGTCGCTCTACCGCGTCGAGGCCGACGGCACGCCGACCGAGCTGCTCAAGCCCGGCCTGCTGTCCGGTCCGCTCGGCCTGGCGATCGCCGGTGACGGAGCGATGTACGTCACGAACAAGACGTTCGTACCCGGTGGCGGCGAGGTCGTCCGGATCACGCTGTAGCGGCCCGCCGCACGAGCCCGTGCGGGCGCGCGCGTGGCCCCCGCCTTAAGCACGCCCGCACGTACGTCACCGCCCGGCAGCGAGTGCCCCGCTGCCGGGCGGTCGCCTTTCGCCCCGGTGCGATCCGGCACGGCGCGCCGGAGGGCCGATTGCGGGCTATCCTCGAAGACACCGCGCCGGACGGGAGGACCCGAAGATCAGCGAAATCATCGTCATCATCCTGGTGATCCTGGCGTTCGTCCTCCTGCTGGGAGCCGTCGGGATCTACTTCCTGGTCAAGCTCGGCAAGAAGGCGGCCAGATCGGCCAGGGCGGCGAGCACCCGGCTGAGCACACACGTCAACGCCATGGGCGTCGGCGACGCGGCCGAGGTCGAGCGGTTGCGCCTCGACCTGCGCCGTGAGGTGTCGCTGACCCGCCAGGCGGTGGACAGCGCCCAGCGCCAGGGCTGGGGCCTCGGCGACCTGCCCGGCCTGATGGGCGAGCTGACCCGCCAGGCCGACGTGCACGACACCCAGCTCGGGATGTACGCCCAGCAGCGCCGTACCTCGCCCTATGTCGACCACGTGACACTCGACCGGCTGCGCGAGCACCAGGCCAAGCTGACCGCGACCTGCGCCCGGATCCGCGCCGACCTGCTCGACAGCCAGGTGAGCCACGCCTCGACCGGCATCACCGAGCTGCACCAGCGCACCGAGATCGAGATCGAGGCCCGCCGCCGCACGGCCGACCCGCTCGACGAGATCGACGAGCTCTACCGCAAGACCATGCAGGAGCGCCGCGACCCGTCCTGAGCCCGGCGCCTCACGCCGAGAGCGCCCAGGAGCCGAGCCCCGCGCCCTCGTCCATCAGCGCCGCCAGCTCCGCGTACCCCGCTCCCCTGTTGATACGCGCCCGCATGCCCTGCGCCTGCGCCGTCGTCGGCAGCCCGCCCCCCAGTACGGCGGGCAGCCCGAGACGCCAGCTCAGCAGCGCCTCGGCGGAGTACCTGTGCGCGTTGCGCAGGACCGAGACGCCGACCCGGATCGCGTGCTCGTTGCCCGGACGCACGCCGGGCCTGTCGGTCTCGACGGCCGAGTAGCGAAAGCCGTCGGCCAGGTCGCACGGCGGGCAGCCGGTCGGTCCCCTGCCCAGCGCCCCGCCGCAGTCGCCGCAGGTCAGCCGATCGTAGGCGGCGTCCACCACCCGCCAGTCGTAGGGCGCGATCTCCTCGACGACCATAGCGGCGAGCGCGGGCTCGTCCGGCAGGCCGATCGCGGCGAGGAAGGCCGCGTAGCCGTCCTCCACCATGGCGTCGAGCAGCGCACGGCACCGCCCGCACGTGGGGGCGCCGCCGTACTCCCAGCAACCGCAGGCCTCGCACCTTCGCATGCGGGGAGCGTACGCCGCGTTAATTGTGTTGCGCCACGGAGAAACGGCTCGGCATAATCGGGGCCGTTGATCCGCGACATGAGGGGAGGGCGAGACCGTGATGACGACTGCGCTGACGACGCCTGCGCGCGTGCACATCTCCGCGACCTCAAGCCTTCCCTCCGGTCATTCGCCGATCTGATCGTCTGGCCGGTGGGGCTTCCTTTCTGGAGTACCTCATCGTGGCAAAGCAGTCTCCTCATCGACGCCGTGGCAAGCACGCCCTTGACGCCGATGACATCGAGTGGCTCGACCGGCAGCGTGTCGCGCCCGAACCCGAGGACGACCATCTCGCGGCCCTGGACGGGCCGCCCTCAGGCGACCGGTGGTCCACCTGGGACCTCAGCACGCCGACCGAGCGCGGTCCGGCGCCGCATCCGGCCTGGCTGGTCACCGACCTGGCGGCGGTCGACACCGAGCTCGGCATCCTGAAGACCGGCAAGGAGGCCGACGTCCACCTGCTGTCGCGCGGCGTGCCCGGCGGCCGGGCGTGCATGCTGGCCGCCAAACGGTACCGATCGGCCGAGCACCGGCTCTTCCACCGCGACGCCGGGTACCTCGAAGGCCGGACGATGCGCGACACCCGGGCCTCGCGGGCGATGGCCGGGCGCACGGCGTTCGGCAAGCAGGTCATCGCCGGGCAGTGGGCCGCGGCCGAGTTCAACGCGCTGCGCAGGCTGTGGTCGCTCGGGCTGCCGGTGCCGTACCCGGTGCAGATCCTGGGGACCGAGGTGCTGCAGGAGTTCGTCGGCACGCCCGACGGCTATGCGGCGCCCCGGCTCGCGACCGTGTCGCGGGGGCTGGACGCGCTGTGGGAGCAGCTGGTGGAGTTCATGCTCGCGCTGGCCCGTGAGGGGCTGGCGCACGGTGACCTGTCGGCCTACAACATCCTGGTACGCGAGGGCGCCCTGGTGGTCATCGACCTGCCGCAGATCGTGGACGTCATCGCCCATCCGACCGGGGGCGACTTCCTGGACCGGGACGCGCGCAATGTGGCGACCTGGTTCGCCGGGCGTGGCGTGCGGGCGGCCGACGGCGATCGGCTGGCCGCCCTGCTGCGCGCGGAGGCCAGGCTGGGCTGAGCGCCGCCGCCCCGGCTCCCGTGGCGTACGGGGGCCGGGGCGGCGGGCGGTGCTCAGCCGAGCCAGGTGGTGATCTGGGTGACGCCGGCGCCCGCCCAGCCGAGCTTGAGGTGGTTCAGGGCGACGGTGGCGACGGCGCCGCTGGTGGTGATGCCGTCGGGCGCGGTGCAACTGGCCACGAACACGGCTCCGTCCGACGGCCCCGTGTGCTCGTTGTGCAGCAGGGCCATGTCGGGCGAGTTGCCGCACAGCCGGTAGACGGGCACGCTCGCCGGGGTGCCCGCGTCGATGAGCGGCTGGACGAGTGAGCCCTTGTCGATGGCCCACTGGATGCCCTTGCCCTTGGTGTAGAAGCCGGTGCCGCCGTGGTAGGTGGTGTACCAGTCCTGCTCGGCGACGGGGAGCGGGTAGACCGAGTCCCAGCGGTAGAGCATGTCGTCGGAGCCCGGGTAGGCGTCGCCCTCGTAGCTCAGCTCGGGATGGTTGCGCCACAGGCCGTAGCAGACCATCTGGGAGTGCGGCGCGGGCGCGTTCAACGACCCCCCACATTCCGGAAATATCGCGAAATCGTGGGTCCAGCCGTGGCGGTAGCCCCAGTCGAAGCCCTTGTTCGGCCCGCCCACCAGCACCAGTTTGCGCACGTCGCCCGCATAGGCCGTGCCCCACGGCTTGCGCAGCGAGGAGACGTACATCCTGGCGTTGAAGGCGCCCTTCGACCAGCCGATCACATCGACCTGCGCGGCGCCGGTCTTCGCCTTGATCCTGGTGATCGCGTCGTGGATCTGCTCGGCCCAGTAGTACCCGTCGCCCGTGACGTGCGGGAAGCCGATCGCGAACACCTTGTACCCGGCCGCGTCCAGGTGCTGCATCAGCCCGGTCGTGGGACAGGAGGCCTGGCCGCAGCCGTAGGCGCCCTTGGCGTTGGGGTTGGCCCAGGCCAGGTCGGCGTTCTGGTTGGCGCCGTGCACGAGCAGCACGGGGGTGGCCTTGGCTCCGCTCTGCCAGCCGGGGGCGTGGTAGAGCAGGAAGCGAGAGGAGTGCGGCCTGGCCACATCGCCGAACAGGCGCTTGGACTGCCCCGCGTGGTCGCCCCTGCCGTCCGGCGGGTAGGTCTCGGCCTGGAAGCCGGTGTCGCCGTCGCGGTAGCGCTCGACCCTGGCCCAGCCGTTCTCCAGGGCGGTGGTGTAGGTGGCCTCCAGCGTCACCGCGCCGGTCGCCGCCGCGGCCGGGGCGGGAGCGGTCAGCAGGGTGGCTGCCAGCATCGGCACCGCCGCCAGCAGTGCCGATGCCCAACGGGGTCGTCTCATCACATCTCCCGCTTCGTGTCGCGTGTACCTTCGCGTCACGTTCTCCCGTTCGGGGAGCCGGATCAATGTGGCCGGACGCCATGTCGGCCGCCGGGGTTATGGAAGCGCGTCCCGGCCGCCGAACCGATCGGCGTGCTCGGCCGCCCACTGCTCGTAGGTGCGCGGCGCTCTGCCGATGATCTCCTCGACGGAGGGCCGCTGGTCCAGCGTCCACCGGGTGAGCTCGGCCAGGCGGCTGCCGTACTCCTTCAGCGCGTAGAGCGTCACGTCGATGCCGTCGTCCGGCCAGCCGCGCTCGCGCCAGATCGCCCGGCTCCGCTCGGGGGTCAGTTCGACCGCGTCGAGGTCGCGCCCGAGCGCCGCGCCGATCGCCCGCACCCGCGAGCGGGTGGAGATCGGCGGGCCGACCGCCTCGACGACCGTGCCCTCGTGGCGTGACCCGCGCAGGGCGGCTGCGGCGACGGCGGCCAGGTCGTCCTCGTGGATGAACGGATAGTGCCCGTCTGTCAGGAACGCCTCCCTGACCACCCCTTCGGCCCGCACGGTCTCGGGCCAGTCCGCACCGGTCGCGGGATAGCCACCCTCGAACATCGCCCCCATCACCGCCGAAGGGCGCACATGCGTCCAGGCCATCCCGGACTGCTCGGCGGCCCGCTCGATCGCCAGCCAGAACCAGGTCTCGGGCGGGTACTCCCGCTCGTACTCGGGCCCGTGCGACGACAGCACCACGACCTTCGCGACGCCCGCGGCCGAGGCCAGGCCGAGCGCCTCCCCCACGGTCGCGGGCACGGCTCCGGCCAGGAAGAGCCCGTCGACGCCGTCGAACGCCCCGGGGCTGGCCGAAGGCCTGGTGATCGAGCCTTCGACGACCTCGACGCCGTCCGGCCAGCCGTCCAGCAGGCCGGGTTCGGCCAGCACACGCACCCGGTCGCCCGCCTCCAGCAGGTGCGCCGCCAGCAGCCGCCCGACGGTCGCGGTCGGACTGCTCCCCGCGCCCTTGCGTGCTTCCACGACGCTCAGCAGCCGCATTTCGCCCATGACAAGACCCTCCATCGTTGTGGTGGGGATCTTGCGCCTTCCTCACGGAAGGGTGCGGATCCGACAGCATCGACGATAGCGCCTCAGCGCACGCGCCGCGCCGCCCGGCCGCTCAGGTGCAGGAAGGCGATCTCGCCCGACCCGTCGCGCAGGAAGCGCCCGACCGGACGGCTGGGATCGGCCGCCATCGTCAGGTCGTCGCCGCCCTCGACCAGGGCCAGCGCCAGGTCCGGCATGCCCTCGACGCCTTCGGCCACCAGCTCGGGCCGCAGCACGAACCTGGTGATGAGCCGCTCGTCGACCTCGAACGTCCATTGCCCGGCGTCGTAGCTGCCCGCGTACTCGGGCGTGGGCTCGCGCACCGCCAGGCGGCCGGTGTCCGGCTGGACGCCGAGCAGGTGCTCCAGGCACCAGTCGGTCACCAGCTTGCCGAGCACCTTGCCGGGGCCCGCGTTGGTGAGCGTGGTGACGGCGAAGCCGCGCTCGGGCGCCAGGACGAACGTGGACAGCTGGATGTTGCTGATGTTGCCGCCGTGCGTGACGAGCCGCACGCCGCCGCGCTCCTCCAGCAGCCACGGCAGCCCGACCCCGGTCCACGGCACGCCGACCGCGACGGCCTGGGTCTGCATGAGCTCCCGTGTCGCCGCCCCGACCGGGCCGTCGCCCGCGAGCCCGAGGTGGAAGGCGGCATAACGCAACTGGTCTCGCACCGACGACAGCAGCCCGCCTTCGGGCATCGCGTCGCGGTACAGCCCCCACAGGTGCGCGACCTGAGCCTGCCCGTCGCGTACGACGTGCCCGACGGCATGCGGTCGGGTGGCGGCCTCCCACGGGAAGAAGAAGCTGGAGTCCATGCCGAGCGGCCCGAGCACGATCCTGCGGACGGCCTCCTCGTACGGCTCACCGGCGACGACCTCGACGATCCGGCCGAGCAGCCGGAACCCGGCGTTGCTGTAGGAGGCGAGCAGGCCGGGCTCGAACAGCTGGGGCAGCCGGTCGAACAGCCCGATCGCGTCGGCGAGCGCCGAAGGGCCCCAGCTGTCGCCGTCGTCGATGTCGCCGAGGAAGCCGCCGGTGTGGGTGAGCAGATGCCTGACGGTCACCGCGTCGGCGGCCCGCTCGTCGGCGAGCGCGAAGCCGGGCAGGTGGTCGCGCACCCGCCCGTCGAGGTCGAGCCTGCCGCTCTCGACCAGGTGCATGGCCGCCGTCGCGGTGACGGTCTTGGTCGTCGAGCCGATCTGGAACAGCGTGTCGCCGGTCACCGGGACGGGCGCGTCGACACTGCCCACACCGGTGGTCAGGACGTGCTCCTCGCCGTCGATCAGCACGCCGACGGCCGCGCCGGGGACGTGCAGGGATGTCGCCTCGCTGTCGAGCAGGCTCTGCAGGTGCTTGAGGTCAGCCATTGCCTCATCCTGCCGACGCCCGGGGCGCCGGACTTCGTCCTGACGCACCAAATCCGCCGTGCGATTGGTAGCGAAGGCACCGCCGCACGGCGGATCCGGCGTGCGGCGGTCAGCCCATGGCGTGGGCCATGGCCACCACCACGGGCCCGAGCAGCGGGAGCACCACATTCGACAGCGCGTACACGATCGTGTACGACATCAGCGGTGTGGTGTTGCCCGCCTGCTGCTGGATGGCGGTGATGGCCGGGGTCGAGCACTGCTGCCCGGCCACGGCGCCCAGGGCGAGCGGCGCGGGCAGCTTCATGCGTTTCCACGCCACCAGCAACGACACCGTCGCCGGGACCAGCGTCATGAGGATGCCCGCGATCGGCAGCGCGAAGCCGTACTTGGCGATCAGCGCGACCGCCTGCGGCCCGGACGACAGGCCGACGGCGCAGATGAACACCGCGAGGCCGAGGTCCTTGATCACGGACGCCGCGGCGGGGTCGTACTGGCCGAACGTGGGACGCCTGGCCCGGTACCAGCCGAACAGCAGGCCGGACAGCAGGCAGCCGCCGCCGGTGCCGAGCGAGAGCGGCACGTCGCCGAGCGGGATGGTGATCTTGCCGATCAGCATGCCGGCGACCAGGCCGAGTGCGATGTAGACGAAGTCCGCCTTCACCGCGGTGTTCAGCCGGAAGCCGATGCGCTTGGTGAAGGAGTCGACGTCCTTGGCCGCGCCGGTCAGGGTGACCACGTCGCCGCTGTTGATCGTCGTGCCCGGCCGTACCGGCAGGTGGTTGTCCATGCGGGTGATGCCGGTCAGGTAGACGCCGTGCTGGGCGTCGGCCGGGATCTCCTCGCGCAACCGCTCCAGCGTCTCGCCCGAGAACTCCTTGCTGGTCAGGAACACATCGGCGACATCGAGCTCCAGGTCCATGCCCTCGCGGGCCGCGACCTCGGGGCCGATGACGTCGTAGGCGTGCACGACGTCCTCGCGCAGGCCGACGACCAGCAGCACGTCGTCCCTCAGCAGCGCGGTGTCGGGCGTGAAGTCGACAGCGGTTCCGCCGCGCAGCACCCGCTCGACCGTGGCCCGCGTGCCCATGTCGGCCTCGACCTGCGCCACGGTACGGCCGGCCGCGGTCGTGACCTTCTGGGCCCGGCCCACCAGCGAGGGAAGCGCCGGCTCCTTGCCCGCCTCGTCGGCCGTGCCGCCCAGCTTCTTCCAGAGCTTGTCGGCCTCGTCCTTGAGGTTGATCTTCATCAGGGCGGGTGCGAACTGGCTGGTCAGCAGCACGATGGTGATCAGGCCGCAGATGTAGGAGATGGAGTAGGCGGTGCCGACATTGGCCTGCAGCGTACTGATCTCCGAGGCCGGCAGCGGGAGCTTGGCGATGGCGTCGGTCGCGGTGCCGACGACGGCGGACTCGGTCGCGCCGCCCGCCATCAGCCCGGCCGCCGTGCCGACGTCGAGCTTGAGCGCCACGATCGCGATGGCGGTCAGCGTCAGCACGGTGACCACCTCGATCAGCGTGAACGTGCCGTAGCGCAGGCTCTTCCTGTTGAGGCTGGCGAAGAAGGAGGGACCGCTCATATAGCCGAGGGTGAAGATGAACATGGCGAAGGCGATGTTCTTCACCTGGTCGTTGAGCGTGACCCCGCCGCCGAGCATGCCGACGAAGATCGCGACGATCAGCGTGCCCGCGATGCCGCCGAGCGAGAGCTTCCAGATCTTGACCTTGCCGATCGCGAAACCGAGCGCGAGGCAGATGAAGAGCGCGATCTCAGGTGTGCTCTTCAGCAGGTCCTGCAGCCAGTTCACGAGGCGTCGAACTCCGTCTTGTACTCCTCGACGACCTCGCGCAGCCAGGTGCCGATCTTCTCGTACGCCTCCTGCTTGAGGTTGGCGAGGCTGACCCTGACGCTCCAGCCGGGTCCGTCGAACCCGCCGCCGTTCAGCAGGACGACCGAGCCCTTCTCGGCGAGGCGGAAGACCGGGTCGACCGGCTCGAAGTTCTGCTCCAGCCAGTCGGCGAACTCCTGGCTGTAGGTACGCCTGACGAAGCTCAGGATGTCGAGTTCGATGTAGTAGTGCGCGGCCAGCGGGTCCTTGGGCAGCGGCACCCCCATGCCCTTGACCAGGGCGTGGGTACGGCGGGCGATGATGGTCTGGCAGGTGCTCTTGTAGACGTCCTGCTCGTCGAGCAGTGCGAAGGAGGCGAACAACGCCATCTGCGCCTGCTGCGGCAGCGACAGCCCGGCGGTGTGGTTGAGCGCCACCTGCCGGGAGTCGGCGACCAGCCGGTCGATGAACTTGATCTTCTCGGGCTCCAGGCTGATCGTGCCGTAGCGCTCGGCCAGCCTGTCCTTGTCGGCCGCGGGCAGGGCGGCGAGCTTGCCCTCGAAGATGTTGTCCTGGTTGACGGCGATGACACCGAGCCGCCAGCCGGTCGCGCCGAAGTACTTGCTGAAGGAGTACACGCCGATCGTGTTGCGCGGCGCGGTCGACATCAGCGAGCGGAAGCCGTTGACGAACGTGCCGTAGACGTCGTCGGTGATGATCGTCAGGTCCGGGTTGGCCGTCTGCACGATCTCGGCGATGTGGTCGAGCGTGGCGTGGTCGAGCATGACCGAGGGCGGGTTCGACGGGTTGACCAGGAACAGCGCCTTGACCGACGGGTCCTTGAGCTTGTCGATCTCCGCCTGGTCGTACTGCCAGGTGTGCACGCCGTCGCTGTTGGTCCTGGTGGCCGAGAGCTCCAGCGTCTTGAAGCGGTAGCGCTCCAGGTGCGGGATCTCCAGGTACGGCGTGAAGATCGGCGTCATGATGGCGATCGTGTCCTCGGGCCTGAGGATGCCGTTGATGATCGCGGTGTCGAAGATGTAGCACATGGCGGCGGTGCCGCCCTCGGTGGCGAACAGGTCGAACGGCTGGGCCGGAGCCTGGCCCGCGCACATCTCCTTGACCAGGTAGTCGCGCACGACCTGCTCGGTGTGCTTGAGCATGCGGTCGGGCTCGGGGTAGTGGTCGCCGATGACGGCGTCGGTGAGCTCCCACACCCAGGCGTCGCGGTCGAAGTCGCCGTAGGCCGCGACCTTGCCCAGCAGTTCGGCGCCCGGCCTGCCGTGGTTGTCCTTGAGGAAGGCGGCGAAACGGTCGGCGATCCCGGCCTGCTGTGGCATACCGGCCACGCCGTCCCACTCGTCCCAGTCGCGCCTGGCCTCGCCGATGGCGAACGAGCCCAGCAGGAAGAAGGCCTCACGCGGCTCGGTGGCGATCCAGTTGGGATTGCCCCGGCCCGCGTTCAGCATCGAGTCGGCTGCCTTGCCGTCGCTCGCGAGCGCGATGAGCTCGTTCTTGAGCTCGAACGGGCTGAGCGACTCCCACTTCTTCTGCGTGTCGCGGTCGGTCATTGGTTCTCCCTTAGGACAGAAGGGCGACGATGATCGTGCCCCAGATCGTGAGCAGCGTGTTCCCGACGGCGTAGGGCACCGTGTATCCCAGGACGGGCACCTGGCTCTTGGCCGAGTCGGTGATCGCGCCGATGGAGGCCGTGGTGGTGAAGGTGCCCGCCGTGACGCCGAGCGTGATCGGGACCGGCCACTTGTAGAAGACCTTGCCGATGAACATGACCACGAGCATCGGCACCAGCGTCACCACGAGCCCGGCCAGCAGCAGCCCCACGCCTTCCTGCTTGAGGCCGGAGACGAAGTTCGGTCCCGCCGTGATGCCGACGATCCCGACGAACATGCACAGCCCGCCGGTGTTCATCAGCCACTCGGCGGCGGGCGGGAAGCGCCCGTAGGTGGGGTGCCTGGCCCGCAGCCAGCCGAAGACCAGGCCCATGATGAGCGCGCCGCCGCTGGTCGTCAGTCCGATCTCGGCCCCGGCGATCGCGATGGTGGGAATGCCGATCAGGCCGCCGAGGAAGATGCCGAACCCGACATAGGAGAAGTCGGTCTCGTCACTCGTCCTGCTCGGCCTGCCGATCTCGGGCACGGCCCGCTCGACCAGTTCCCTGGGGCCCTGCACGGTGATCTCGTCGCCGCGGTGCAGCTTGGTGTTGCGGCCCAGCGGGATCTCGATGCCCGCGCGTACGACCTTGGTGATGAACAGATTGCGGGCCAGCGGGTGCGAGGCCAGCTCCGCCGGGGTCCTGCCGTCGACGTCCTTGGCCGTCAGCACGACCGCGAGCGTCTCGATGTCGTAGCCGAGCAGGTCGGGGTCGTCGATCTCGGCGCCCGCCTGGGTCATCTGGCCCCTGATGAAGTCGGCGTGGTCGGCCGTCACCGTCACCACGTCGCCCGCGCGCAGCACGGTGTCCGGCTCGGTGAACCGCGCCTCGCCGTCGCGCCGGTACCTCATGAGGAAGATGCGCCGTCCCCTGGAGGCGGCCAGCTCCTCGAACGCCCGCACCGTGGTGCCGTCCAGCTCCGAGCTCTCCGTCACCCGGTAGCTCCGCCGCTCAAGACGCCGGTACGCGGGGGCGTCGTCGGGGTCGAAGGAGGTGCCGAGCTCCTCCTCCATCGCCCTGGAGTCGGCGATCAGGCTCTTGGAGCCGAGCATCCGCCAGGCGACCTGCGACAGGAAGTAGGCCGCGGCCGCGGTGCCGAACAGGTAGCACACGGCATAGCCGACCGGGATCTGGTTGACGTAGGTGGCCTTCATATTGGCCGGGATCGTGGTCGAGGCGTTGATCGCGTCGGTCGCCACGCCGATCACCGACGACTGCGTCAGCCCGCCCGCCAGCAGGCCCGCGCCCCAGCCCGGCCCGTAGCCCATCACCACGGCCATGCCCCAGGCCACGAGCAGGCCGACCACGCATCCGACCACCGAAACGACGACCTGGGGGATGCCGCTCTTGGTCAGCGCGGCGAAGAACTGCGGCCCGACCTTGAACCCGAGCGCGAACAGGAACGCGATGAACGCCACCGTCTTGACCAGGTCGGGAATGGCGATGTCGAGCTGCCCGACGAGCACACCCGCCAGCAGTGTGCCGGTGACCGAGCCGAGCGCGATGCTCTTGTAGTGCAGCCGCCCGATGAAGAACCCGAGCGCGAGCGTGAGGAAGATCGCAATCTCGGCGTGCTCCCGCATCGCACTGACGAACCACGACCACATAGGCCCCCCCGGCATGTGCATCAGGGGAGATATCACCTAGATCCCCTAATGCCACCACACGTAAACGAGTGGTGACACCGAGGGGTCAGGCGAGCAGATCGAAGGCCCTGGCCAGCTCCCCGGCCCACGGCCGCTCGTGATCACGTTCGAACGCCGCCAGCAGCCGCCCCCGCACCTCCGCCCCGCGCAGCCAGGCCACCACCTCGTCCGGCAGCCGCGCCCCCGCGGCCCAGGCGGCCGTCAGCTCGGCCAGATGCAGGTCCGCCGCCACCTCCCGGCACCCCTCCCACACCACGAGGTACGGCGTCGCCGTGCCGGTGAGTGCGGCCAGGAAGGTCTCGGCGTCGCCGAACGCCCCCGTACGCGCGGGATGTGCGGCCAGCAGCGAGCGCCACACGGCGTCGAGGTAGGCCTCGATCGCCTCGCGTTCGGCGGTGGGCCAGGAGCGCCACTCCTGGCGCTCCAGCAGGGACAGGACCAGGCCGGGATCCAGCTCGCGCCCGGCCGTCAGCCGCTCCAGCAGCAGGGGCGCCAGGCTCTTGACGTCCTCGCGCGTCCCCACGGTGTTGCCCAGGCTGATCGTCAGTGCGAACAGGTCGTGCTCGTCCGCGCGTACCTCGCCCCTGCAGTGCGGGCAGCCTTCGAGCACGGCCCGGCGGGGATAGGGGGCGAAGCTCGCCACGAGCCTGTCCAGCGCCTGCCGCAGTGCAGTGTCCATTCGCCCGAGTGTGCCCCATCCCACGAGCGGCGGGACGGGGCACACGGGCGGCGGTCAGCCGAGCAGGTGGTAGGTGAGCGCGATCCACAGATAGGCGAGGGCGGCCAGCACGACCACCGAGTGGTGGATGCGTCCCGCCCGGCTCCACCAGCCCAGCCGCCAGGCCTGGACGGTGACGACCAGCGAACCCGCGCTCGCCACGGCCACCAGCACCGGCAGGGTGAGGATCACCGAGAACAGCGGCGAGCCGCCGAGGAAGAACGCCGCCTGATTGCCGTCGAAGTCGGCGAACATCGCCACCAGCGACCCCGCCGACGCCGTGACCAGCACGGCGCTCGCCCATCCCGCGAGACCCGCCAGCTTCGGCCCCTTGGCCGCAGCCGCCCGCCTGGCCCGTCGCGAGCGCCTGACGAGCAGGGCGACAGGCCAGGCCACGGCCGAGACCAGCAGCACGACCAGGCTGACGCCGAGCACGATGAGGTGCAGCGTAGGCTGCTCGTACCAGGACAGGCGCACCAGCGGCCCCGTCGGGTTCTCGGTGGCCAGCACGCCGTCGTCGGTGAACTGGATCCTGCGGTAGCCGTTCTTCTCCTGGTAGAGGCCCGGCGAGACCTGCACCCACTGGCGTGACTCGACCGGCCCCAGTGCGACCGAGCCCGTCGTGGTGATGAGGCCGTCCTGGCCCTGCGCCACGGTCACGGTGTTCATGAGCGCGGCGAGCTTGCCGAGGTCGGCGGTGTCGGAGGCCTGGAGCGAGCGGTAGGTGCCCGCCACGTTCTCCGGCTTGCCTGACGCGGTGACCGAGGGCGGCGAGGAGGGGGCGAGCGCGTCGGTGAAGGCGTTGACCAGGTCCCACGCGGAGTCGGCGCCCCCCTTGCCGCTGCCGTTGAAGGAGGCGTAGAGGCCGATGCCCCGCTCGGGGATCAGCGCCATGATGGCGAAGTAGCCCGGGATGTTGCCCCGGTGCACGACCAGCCGCTGACCGTTCCTGGTGTACTCCTGGAAGCCGTAGCCCATGCCAGCCGTGCCCTCGGCGTTGGCGAGTCTGCGGCTCTGCATCAGCTTGACGCTCTCGGGCTTCAGGATCGGGCCGCCGCCGGTCAGCTGGGCCCGCATGAAGGCGGCCATGTCGGTCGCCGTGCTGCGGAAGCCCGCGCCGTGCGGTGGCATGTGGCCGTACATCGTGCCTTCGGCCTTGACCTGACGGCCGCCGACCAGCCGGTAGCCGGGCGCCAGCGCCTTGGCGATCGCCTCGGGCTCGGGCTGGGCCATCGTCGTATGCGTCATGCCGAGCGGCTTGAGGATGTGCTCCTGGACGTACTGGGCGAACGGCTGGCCTGAGCGCAGTTCGACCAGATATCCGGCCAGGCCCATGCCGTAGTTGGAGTACACCACGCGCCGGCCAGGCGGGCGGATCCTGGCCGGCTGGTTGTCGGCCAGGTGCTCGCCCAGCTTGTGCACCTGGTCGGCGCTCGCCGCGCCCGTGCCGTAGTCGCCCGCGGCGAAACCGGCCGAGTGGGTCAGCAGGTGGGCCGGGGTGACGGGCTTGCCGGGATAGGTGTCGTCGATCTTGAAGTCGGTGAGGTAGGTGTTCACGTCGGCGTCGAGGTCGATGCGGCCCTGCTCGACGAGTTGCATGACGGCCGTGGCGGTGAGCAGCTTGGAGACCGAGGCCGGGGCGAACACCGTGTTCTCGGCGTCGACCGGGCTCTGCTCGGCCACGTCTGCCACGCCGTACCCCTTGGCGAAGACCTGGCTGCCGCCCGCGACCACGGAGACCGCGGCGCCGGGGATCTGGTGTCTGGCCAGCTGGGCGGGGATGTAGGCGTCGGCGAACGCGCGGGCCTGCTGTGCCGGGTCGCCCGCCGCCTCGGCGGGGACGGCCGTGGCGAGCCAGGCGGCGGTCATGGCGAGCGATCCGATCAGGGTCCGCCAGCGTGCTGGCTTGCGTGAAAGCAGCATGAGCTGCTCTCCTTTCTCTTGGAACACGTACGCGTCAAAGGCACGCCGTTGCGGCGTGGTCGTGCGATTTCCACTCCGGGGGCGAGTTGCCGCTCGCTCCCGGAGATCGTTTTTTGCCGGTCAGTCGCGACTCAACCGACGCTGCGCATCAGTTGTTCCACGGCCGCGACCTTGCCGGTCAGCTCGGCCACCGCGGCCCTCACCTCGTCCTGGCGCTTGACCGCGAGCTCGACCATCTCCCTGTTCCTGGCCAGCTCGGCGACGAGCAGTTCGGTGCGATGGCGCTCGAACTTGAAGTAGAACGCGATGCTCCCCGTGATCGCCGCCGCGAGGATCAAGATGACCGTGATGGGGATCACGATGGAACCGATGTCGATCACTGCGACGTCTCCTGCACCTGGCTCGGTCCTTCCTGGTCGTCCTCGCGAAGAGCCGCGAGGACGGTGTCGACCGTCAGGGTGAGCTTGAACGGCGACAGCTCGATGTACTTCATGATCTTGCCGTCAGGGGCCGGCTCCTGCCTGCCCGAGATCAGATGCGCCCGCTCAAGCCGCTCCAGATGCATGTAGAGCAGCGGGCGCGAGACCTCGAGCCGGCGTGCGAGCTCACTCACGTGCACACGCCCCCCTGACAGCTCAGCGATGATCCGCAGCCGGAGTGGATGTCCGACGGCGGCGAGCACGTTCAGCAACTCTTCTGTAGTCACATGCCGTCCTCAGCAGGTCACGCTTCCACCTGTTAGCTGAGTCTTACAGGTGGGCGTACAGGAGCGCAACCGGGGACACCCCTGACCCGTCTCAGGGGCGGGTCAGGGGGCGGAGGTGTGATCCAAAAGGGCCAGGCCAGTGCGGGTGGCGTGGTGGAGAACGTTGCTGCGATGCCTGCGGGTGGTGATCAGGCCGTTCTCGCGTAGCACGGCGGTGTGCTGGCTGACCGAGGCCGGGGAGATGCCGAGACGGCCGGCCAGCGAGCCCGTGCTGCTCACTCCGTCGGCCACGGCCGTCAGGATCGCCGCCCGGGTACGGCCGAGCAGCTGGGCCAGCGCACCCGTCGAGCCGCCGCCCGTCCACACGCCCGCCGCCTGCGTGAGCGTCAGCGAGGCCGGATAGACCACCAGGCAGTGCGTCAGGCTGCGCGGATCGAACATGACCACGGGCAGGCGCAGGAAGAACGACGACGCCAACACCAGCCCGCGCCCGTCGAGGAACACCTCGGCCGCGGGCACCGAGCTGCGGACGTGGAGGATCGGCGGCTCCCAGCGGATGTCCGGGTGCAGAGTCGACAGCAGCCCGTCGATGCCGTCGCCGAGCAGCACCGCGCCACGCCCGGCGCGCTCGGCCTCCAGATGGGCCTGGACCCGCCTCCAGTGCGGGGCGATCGCCTCCTCGTGGTAGGCCTCCACCGTGGCCAGCACGTCACGCCTGACCTGGAGGTCGTCGGCGAGCCCGGCGAGCCCGGCGGGCATCCTGGCCTGCAGATCGGCGTAGTAGTCGAGCTCGGCGCGCACCGCCTGCCTGCTCCTGGCCAGGAAGCGCTCAGCGCCTTCGGCGTAGTCGCGGCCGAACCCGGCGAGGTTGGCCAGGTCGAAGCTCGGCGGCCTGGCGGGGACGAGCGCGCCGAGCGTGGCATGCCTGGCGTCTTTGGAACTCAGTCCCGCCCGCACGCGCCGTCGCCAGGCCCCGAACACCGCCTCCTCACCCCGCCCACGCAGTGCGACCAGGCTGAACATGGTCTCGGCCAGCGGCCCGAGCGTCGCGGCGACGCGCACTCTGGCAAGGTCGGCGGTGGTCAGGTGAATCCTGTGCACACACACTCCACGGTGACCCGGCAAGGCGCTGAGCAGCGGTGTTAAGCGTAGCCTTAAAAGGTTCGCGGTGCACGTTTGTTTTTGCGAGAGTGAAGAGGCGAGGGGAATTCAGAAAGAATGCCTCACTATTATCGGCCGATTTCCCGGAGGTTTTCCAGGGCGGCCGTTTGATTTCACTATCCGAGCCGCTGCGGCAGCTCGGCGCAGGGTGTAGGCACAGGAGGGTCGGCATTATGTTTGCGCAGCTCACGAAGGCACCACGGACCATCGGCGGGACCGGCTCGACACCACCCGCATTCAAGCCGCCGAGGGCGGCGACTTTCATGCCGCAGTAACAATCGAGGCGACCGGCCAGGGCCTCGGGTGTCGTGCAATCGAGGCGTCCTGCGAGGGCCTCGGGTGTCGTGCGGATCACGCGATTCACACCTTGACACCGGAGGCCCTTCACATCCCGGCCGCCAAACCGTCAGATGCCGAATGGCGCGGGGTAGGCGATGGTACCGGCGGGCGTCTCGCGGGAGGGGTCGAGCGCCATCGCCATCATCGCCTCGTCCGGCACCTCGAACGGCGCCCGCACCCCGAAACGGGAAGCCCGGGCGAACCCGAACCGCGGGTAGTAGTCGGCATGGCCCAGCACCAGGACGAGGTTCTCCCCTCGTTCCCTCGCCGCCTCCAACCCTGCCCGGATGGCGGCCGATCCCGCGCCCGTACGCTGGAACGCCGGAAGCACCGCACACGGGGCCAGCGCGAGCGCCGGTTCGCCGTCGACATGGCACCGGGTCAGCAGGGCGTGCCCGGCCACGGTGCCGTCGGGGGCCACCGCGACCATGGACAGCCCGTCGATCCACGCCTCGGGATCGGCTCGCAGGGCTTCGACGAGATCGGCCTCCGCCGGGGTGGGGAAGGCGGCGACATTGACGGCCCGGATGGCGGCGACGTCGTCGGCGGTCTCGGGCCTGGTGCTCCAGTGCGTCATGGGTTCCGTTCCGTGGTGGGTGGTGGTGGGTGTGGTCGGGGCGCGGGGGTGTGCGGGCTGCGTTTCCCCCGGCGGAGCGTGCGTCGTCAGGCACGCTAGCGCACGTCGTCGCAGGTCCAGGGCATGGTCGTCGTCGTGGCGCGGGGGCGTGTGGGCTGCGCTCGCTCCGGCGGGCATGCGTCGTCAGGCGCGTTGGCGCACGTCGTCCCAGGTCCACGGCGGCGTCGGCTCGCGGCCGTATCTGAAGTGTCCGCGCCCCGTGGTGATCAGGGCGAACAGACCCGCGTCGGGGAGGCGTCGTGCCAGGAGTGTGCAGGCTTGTTCGTACTGGCCGGTGGAGCGTAGCCAGGTCAGGACCCGCTCGACCGCCCGAGGGTCGTGCAGCGGCATCGTGCCCGCCGCCCGCACCGCCAGCCTCGCCAGTGGCTCGTACGCGCCCACGTCGTCCAACGCGACCAGCAGCACGCCGAGCGCGCGCACATCGTCCACCGGGATTCCGCCGGCCACCCGATCGGCCAGGACACCGCACGCCTCGAACGCACCTGCCGAGACCGTCCCCCTCAACACCTCCGCCACCGCCCCCGCCTCCCGCAACGGCATCTCGCCCGCGATGCGATCGGCCAGGGTCGTCATCGCCTCGTACGCCTGTACGGCATGCAGTACGGCCAGCAGGGCGGCTGCGGCGCGGGCATCGTCGAGGGGGGCTTCGGCTGCGGCCCGGCCGGCCAGCGTGTTCACGGCGTCCTTACCGGCGAGCCGCCACAGGCGGGGCAGCAGTGCGCTCACCGCGCCGATGTCCGTCGCCGGGGCCTCGTTCGCGGCGCGTATCGCCAAGTCTTCGCGCGGTAGGGCGTTCAGGAAGCGGATGGCCGCGCGAGGGGCGTCGCTTGGGGGTGCGGCGGCGAGGGAGCTCGCGGGCGGGGAGGGCGCTTGGGCGGGGTGGTCGACCTTGTTCGGGGCCTCGCGCTGACGGAGGAGGTCGATCGGGGCGCGTGTCGACGGTGTGTCGGTGGCGGCGGCGCGTACGGCCTGAGCGGGGCGGCCGACCTCGTCCAGGACGGCGAGCAAACGGACGACGCCGACCGGATCGCCCTTCGGCGGCGCGCTCGCGGCAATGCGTACGGCCAGGGTGTGTGCGTGTGCGGAGTGGCCGACCTCGTCCACGGCGTCGAGCAAGCGGACGATGCCTACCGGATCGCTCGTCGACAGCGTGTCGGCGGCGGCGGCTCGTGCGGCCAGGGTCGCGGTGTGTGTGGCTGTGCCGGATCGGTGCAGTTGGGCGAGGAGTTCGGCGAGCGTGCCTGGATCCTCGATCCTGGCCTCGGTCGCGGCGCGCGCCGCGAGGCGGTGTCGTTGTCGCTCGCCGACGAGGGCGCAGGTACGGGCGAGCAGGTCGGCGGTGGCACGCGGGTCGGCCAGTACGGCTGTGTCGATCACGCGTTCCACGAACGTCCAGGCCTGCCGGTAGGCCTGGATGTCGTGCAGGCGCTCCAGGAGCCAGGCCGTGTCGCGCAGGTCGTTCGCCGGGGTGTGGGCGGCGGCCCGGCCGGCCAGGGCGTGGGCCTGCTCATGGGCGCCGGCCTCGTACAGGCTGACCAGCAGCCATCCGGCGCCGCCGGGGTCGCGCACGGGGACCTCGGCCGCCGCCAGGCGTTCGGCCAGGGCCCGCGCCTGGTCGTGCGTCGCCGGTTGCCGCCGCAGGCAGTCGAGGAGGCGCGCCACACCCCGCAGATCGCCGAGCGGCACACCCGCGACCGCCCTTGCGGCCAGCGTCGACACGTGCCGCGCCTCCTCCATACGCTCCAGAGGGCACTCCGGACTCCCCGGATCGCACTCCGGCGAGCTCTGCGGAAAGCGCTCCGGCAGGTTGTCCAGCAGGCTCTCCAGCAGTACGACGACTCCCGACACGTCGTCCAGGGCAGCCCTGCGAGCGGCCCTCGCGGCCAGCCCGGGGACAGGCCGCCAGCCTGCTTCCCCTCGGCTCGACACCAGCCGGGCGACGGTATGAAGATCGTCCAGCGGCACCTCCTCGCCCACCCTCGCGGCGAACACCCCCAGAGCCTCCCGCGCGCCGATCGCCTCCAGACTCTCCAGCAAGGCCGGGGCCGCGTCCGGGTCGTCGAAGCTCGCACACCCCGTCGCCGCTCTCATGGCGAGCTGCCGCTGTGCGTCTCGCCACTCGCCCATGGTGTTCAGCAGAACGGCCGCGGCCCGGGGATCGCCGATCGGCATGTGGGTGGCGATACGGCCCGCCAGAGCCTGCCCGTGGTGCGTGCCGATCCTCGTCAGGATGTCCAGGATGTCCAGCAGGTCTGGCAGCACGGCCGGGTCGTCGAGGGAGATGCGCGCCGCCACCTGCCCTGCCAGCAGGTCGAGGTAGTCGTGCGACCGAGTCGCCCGCACCACCTCAAGCAGGCCGAACGCCCCGGCCGCGTCGCCCGTGTCCATGTGCTCGACCGCCCACCGAACCGGACGTACGTCCTGCGGCTGCACCAAGCCCATGATCCGCACGACGCCGACGACGGCCGCCGTGTCCCCACGCCCGGCGGCGGCCTTCACATACAGCCGCACAGCCTGACGCAACAGCCCGTACCCGTACGCGGCATCGCCCAGCGCCGTCAGGTCACCCGGATGGCCGTGCTCGGCGGCGGCCTCCCAGAACTCATCGGGCGGTACGCACTCGGCCCTCCGCCTCTGCCCGTACTGGCGCAGGTAGTCGGCGAGCCGGTAGGCCACAGGCGGGACGACCGGCGCGTACCGGGGCTCGATCCTGGTCAGCGGCGCGCTGGCCCCACGGCAGGCCCTCGGGTCGCCCGCGTAGGCGAAGGCCTGCTCCAGCCAGTCCGGCGTACGCAACCGCCATTGCCGATCGGTCATGTACCCGGCCGCAGCCCGCCCCAGGAACGCGTACGGCAGCGCCTCCCGGTGTCCCAGGCGCAGTGCGTCCACCGCGGCGTCGAGAAGGGCGCGGGCGGCGAACGGGGCATGGTCGTACCGTTCGCCCAAGGCCGGACCTCCGGCCAGATACTGGGCGATCTCCCCCTCCTCCGCCCACCGCACCGCCTCCGCGAGCCGCCGATCCCGCCCCGCCTGCCGAAGGTCGACCTCCTCGAACCGGCCCGGGACGCCGATAGTCGCATTCTTGAGCAACTCCCGCGCCTGGACATGCGGGTCGTCGCCGCCGGGTGCGGGCATGGCGGTGAGCACGTTCCAGTGCGCGGGCCACAACGTCCCCAGCACCAGCACCGGCCCGCGGTCCGCCCCCGCTCCCATGGCCAGCGCACGCAACGCACCCGCCGCCTGCTCCCCCAGCGCGCCGACCGGCGTACGGAAGTAGTGCTGGCTCTCGTCCAGCCACACCACCGTGTACGGGCGCACGTGTTCGACGCCGTCCAGCAGGGCCTGCGCATGACTCGGGTACAGCGGCTGCCACACCCGCCACGGCTCCGGCAGCCCACGCACCGCCTCCCACAACGCCCGCGTCTTACCCGTCGACGCCTCCCCCACCAGCACCGCCACCCCCACCCCGCCCCGCCGCACCACGTCGTCCAACACCCTGTCGTGCGCCCTCGGCACGTAGGCCGGTAGGTCGGGTTCCTCCGCTTCACACCCTTCCGGCAGGGCGATGGCCGGGTGGACGCCGAGCGCCAAGGGGCTTGTGTGTCGTATCGGCACTCCGATGCCGCGTTGGGGCGTTGCGGGTTGGTCCGGATGGGCTTGCCGCATGTTGATGGTGACGTAGGCCCCCGGCCCCGCGGTGATCACCGGCGCATGACTGTCGCCACCGATGCCGACCGCCCCCTTGCCTGCGGCAGCAACCCCACCTGACGCTTCGGCAGTACGCATACGACCGTCGCCCTGTCCACGAGCCACCCTCATGCGCCCACTGTGCCGCCAATGGGGTGGCAGCACTCGACATTCCCGGCATATCAGTACGAGCGGCGTTGTTGGGGGCGCGAAGGCGGCGGGCGCGGCATGGCGAAGCGCGAGCAGGCGAGGCGGGGCAACCGCCTGGAACGGCCGAAGCAGAGGCAGGTCACGGCGAGGCGGAGACAGCGATAGAGAGGACGGAGACAGAGCCAGGGAGGGCCGCAGAGCCAGAGCCAGAGCCAGAGCAGAGGCGAGGCGAGCGTTGGAGCGGGCGGAGGCGAAGGCACGCGCGAAGCCGAGGCCCTGCGCAGGAGCGGAGGCGACGTCGGGGGCGGCGTGCCCGGCGGATGACCGGTTGCCGCCCCAGGACTGGTACCGATGAGCGGACGCCGCCCCAGGACCAGCACGGACGACCGAACGCCGCCCCCGAACCGGCATAGACGGCCGGACGCCGCCAGTCCCGACACAGACGACCGGACGCCGCCCCAGGCCCGCCACGAACGACCGGACGCCGCCCCGGCCCAACTATGCCTTGGCTGCCTTCATCAGCGTTACCAAGCTGGAGAAGCTGTCCTGCGCATGCCCGGCCTCCATCCCCCGCCTGAACAGGGCGACCACCGCAGCGGGCAGCGCCGTGTCCACCCCGGCGTCGGCATTGGTGTGCAGGACGTGTTCGACACTGGCCATCCCCATGGCGAGCCGGTCCACATCACCGCCGTGCTCCCCCGCGTCGATGCGCTCGGCATAGAAGGCCAGGAAGTCCGACATGCCGGTCATCGTCTCGGTCGCATGCGGGACGACGTCCGCCGCCGCGAGTCCGTACGCGTCGGCGAGCGCCACCGCCTGCCAGTAGCCGAGCATGGACGTCCAGAACATCCCCACGCCGATCTGGTAGAGCAACGCGGCCAACCCCGGGTCCTCACCCCGATAATCCGTACCGGTCAGCACCTCCAGCGTGTCCCGATGCGTCTCGAACACCTCACGAGGCCCGCTGTAGAACGTGGATGAACCAGGCTGCCCGATCCCGGACGGCGGAACATTGACACCCCCGGTGAGATGAACGGCCCCACGCTCGGCCACCCACCGCGCCCCCGCACGCGTCTTGTCGGGCGTGTCCGAACTCAAGTTGACGACCACCCGCCCCGCCAGCACGTCCGACGCCGGCTCCAGCACGCCGTACATCGCGTCATAGTCGGTCAGGCTCAACACCACCAGCTCATTGGCCGCCACAGCCTCCCCCACCTCCTTCGCCAGTACGGCGCCGCGCGCGACGAGGGCATCGGCGCGGGACGCGGTCCGGTTCCAGACGGTGACCGGGTGGCCCTGGTCGAGCAGGGCATGGACCATCGCCTGCCCCATCGGGCCGAGTCCGATGACCGTCACAGGCTGCTTGCTGTTCAAGAGAAATCCTCCACCACACTCGGGACTAGAACGAACGCTCTATCTAGAGCGCTGGCAGCAACATAGCACGTATCTAAAACGAACGTTCTATCCAGTAGGCTGTACGCATGGGACAGGCCACCACCCGAGACCGCATCGTCGTCGCCGCAGCACGCCTCCTGCAGCGCCACGGCTATGTCGGCGCCGGCATCAAGCAGATCGCCAAGGAGGCGGAGGCCACCCTGGGCTCCGTGTACCACTTCTTCCCGGGCGGCAAGGAGGCCGTGGCGGTCGCCGCCATCGCCTACAGCGGCGAGGAGTTCGCCGCCCTCCTGCGCCAGGCGCTGGACACCGACGACGACCCCGCCACAGCCGTACAGGCCTGCGCCCACCAACTGGCCGAAGGCCTGCGCGAGTCGGACTGGATCGACGGCTGCCCCGTCACCGCCGCGGCGCTCGAAACCCTGGGAACCGACTCCGAAATCCAGCAGGCCTGCGCCAACGCCTTCCGCAGCTGGGAACACATCGTCGCCGACAAGCTCCTACGCTCCGGCTTCCCACCTCAAGACGCCCAGGACCTGGCCACCACCATCATCAGCGCTCTGGAAGGCGCCGAAGTTACCGCCCAGGTCAACCGCACAGAAGCCCCCCTACACGCCACCGCCCGCCAACTCGCCCGCCTCATCAACTCCTACCGCGTCCCCCACCCCTGACCCCCGCCGAACCAGAGCAAAAGCCAGCGACAGGCCCAACGTCGGGCAGCCGAACAAGCAAGACGAAACCAGCCCCAGCCCAGCCACAGAACCCGACCCAAAAGGGACAGCGCCTGTGGGGAAGCCTCAGCCTCCCCACAGCCCAGCACCCCTCAAAGCCGCGGCCCCCGAAGCCCACGCCTCCAGAGCCCACGCCTCCGGAGCTCACCGCCCCAAAGGGCAGCCCGGTACGCCCAGCCCAGGCCAGCCCCCAGGACAACCCGCCTACTTCACCCCCGCCTCCCGCATATCCCGCAGCTCCCTCTTCAGCTCCTTGACCTCGTCCCGCAACCTCGCCGCCACCTCGAACTGCAGATCCGCCGCAGCCTGATGCATCTGCTCGGTGAGCGACTCCACCAGCGACTCCATCTGCGCCCGAGGCATCTCCCCGGCAATCGCCTTGGCATGCTGCCCTGCGGCCTTCGCCGCGAAGCCGGGAACGGGCGCCTTGCCGCGGGACTGCTGGCGGCCGCTGCCCATGAGTTGTTCGGTGTCGGCGTCCTCGCGCTGCAGGGAGTCGAGGATGTCGGCGATCTTCTTGCGCAGGGGCTGGGGGTCGATGCCGTTGGCCTGGTTGTAGGCGACCTGCTTGGCGCGGCGTCTGGACGTCTCGTCGATCGCGCGCTCCATCGACGGGGTGATCTTGTCGGCATACATGTGCACCTGGCCCGAGACGTTACGGGCGGCGCGGCCGATGGTCTGGATGAGGGAGGTCTCCGAGCGCAGGAAGCCCTCCTTATCGGCGTCGAGGATGGCCACCAGCGACACCTCGGGCAGGTCGAGGCCCTCCCTGAGCAGGTTGATGCCGACCAGCACGTCGAACTCGCCCAGGCGCAGCTCGCGCAGCAGCTCGATGCGGCGCAGCGTGTCGACCTCGCTGTGCAGATAGCGCACCCGGATGCCGAGCTCCAGCAGGTAGTCGGTCAGGTCCTCCGACATCTTCTTGGTCAGGGTGGTGACCAGGACGCGCTCGTCCTTCTCCACCCGCACCCTGATCTCGTGGACCAGGTCGTCGATCTGCCCCTTGGTCGGCTTGACGACGATCTCGGGGTCGACCAGACCGGTCGGCCTGATCACCTGCTCGACGACCTCGCCCTTGACCCGGCCGAGCTCGTAGGCCCCGGGTGTGGCCGACAGGTAGACGGTCTGGCCGATGCGCTCCAGGAACTCCTCCCACTTCAGCGGGCGGTTGTCCATCGCCGAAGGCAGCCGGAAGCCGTGCTCGACGAGGGTGCGCTTGCGGGAGGCGTCGCCTTCGTACATCGCGCCGATCTGCGGGACGGTCTGGTGCGACTCGTCCAGGACCAGCAGGAAGTCCTCGGGGAAGTAGTCGAGCAGCGTGTTGGGCGCCGAGCCCGCCGCGCGGCCGTCCATGTGGCGCGAGTAGTTCTCGATGCCGGAGCAGGTGCCGATCTGGCGCATCATCTCCAGGTCGTAGGTGGTGCGCATGCGCAGGCGCTGGGCCTCAAGGAGCTTGCCCTGGCGCTCCATCGTCTCCAGCGACTCGGCGAGCTCGGCCTCGATGCTGCGGACCGCGGCCGACATGCGCTCCTCACCGGCGACGTAGTGCGAGGCGGGGAAGATGTAGAGCTCCTCGTCCTCGGTGATGACCTCGCCGGTCAGCGGGTGCATGGTCGAGAGCTTCTCGATCTCGTCGCCGAACATCTCGATGCGGACGGCGAGCTCTTCGTACTTGGGGATGATCTCGATGGTGTCGCCGCGCACCCGGAACGTGCCCCGGGTGAAGGCCAGGTCGTTGCGGGTGTACTGCATGTCGACGAGGCGGCGCAGCAGCTGGTCGCGGTCGACCTCCATGCCGACGCGCAGACGTGCCATGCGGTCGACGTACTCCTGCGGGGTGCCCAGGCCGTAGATGCACGAGACGGAGGCGACCACGATGGTGTCGCGCCTGGTCAGCAACGAGTTGGTGGCCGAGTGGCGCAGCCGCTCGACCTCGTCGTTGATCGAGGAGTCCTTCTCGATGTAGGTGTCGCTCTGCGGCACGTAAGCTTCGGGCTGGTAGTAGTCGTAATAGGAGACGAAGTATTCGACCGCGTTGTTGGGCAGCATCTCCCTCAGCTCGTTGGCGAACTGGGCCGCCAGCGTCTTGTTGGGCTGCATCACCAGGGCCGGTCGCTGCAGGCGCTCGATCAGCCAGGCCACGGTCGCCGTCTTGCCGGTGCCGGTGGCGCCGAGCAGGACGCTGTCCTTCTCCCCCGCCGCGACCCTCGCCTCGAGCTCGGCGATGGCGGTGGGCTGGTCGCCCGAAGGGGTCATCTCGGTGACCACCTCGAAGGGCGCCACTCTCCGCTGCAAGTCTGTCACCGGTCTCATAGAGGCAACTGTAGGCGTCGCCACCGACAGAATCCGCACCAAGTCCACTCAGCGAGGCCCCCCGGGCCACCGCAATCAGCCGTCAAGCGCTTCGCAAGCGCCCCCGGCTTCACTTAGGGCCCGCCATAAAGCTGGAAAGCGTGATATATCGGGCTACCAGACTTCTACCGCTACTGGACCGCAACAGAGTGTGAGGTGTGATGTCCCGACCAAGAGAGGCCATGATCCAGGCCGGACAAGGGATCGCCCAGGCCGTCGCCCAAGGAGGCAACGTCAGGGACGCGGTCGGTCAGGCCATAGGTCAGGTGGGCCAGCTGGCCGGGCAGGCGTCGGCCGAACGCGGTTTCCAGCTCAATCCCGGCGACTTCATGGCCGCGCGCGACGGAGGCGTCTCGGTCGGCACGATCATCGAGGCCAGGTCCGCCAGCCTGAACGAGGCCGGCGAGATCGTCAACCGCAGCTTCACCGAGCGCGGCAGCGGCGGCGAGCCCCTGCACGTGATCTCGCCCGTCGTGATCCCCAAGGGCACGACGGCCAAGGTCCTCATCCCGCTCGTCGTCCTCGTGGTGCTCGGCGTGATCGGACTGCTGATCAACGGCCTGGTCGAGGTGCAGGCGGTGTTCGGGCCGCACTACTGGGCCGTGCTGGTGCTCGCGGCGGTGTTCCTGTGGTGGCGGCGCAGTGTGGTCATGGTGCCCGAGGGCTGCAAGGCGCTGATCACGAAGTTCGGCAAGCTGGTGCAGATCGCCGACCCCGGCAGGGTGACGCTGCTCAACCCGTGGAAGCGCGTCAGCTACATCGTCAACACCACACGCGAGTACCCCTTCAACGCCCCCATCCGCGAGGCTCCGACCCAGCAGGGCGTCAAGGCGAGCGTCGATCTGTTCCTGCAGTTCAGGATCGAGAACCCGGCCGAGTTCATCTTCGTGCTCGGCTCGGTCAACGGCTTCCAGTCCAAGCTGCAGAACGCCATCAGCGAGGTCACCAGGTCCCTCATCTACGCCCAGCGCGCCGAGGACATCTACGACCTGGTCGGCGAGAGCACCCACGGCATGCTGGAGAGCCTGAACCAGCAGTTCCTGCCCGCCGTACGGCTGACCGACGTCAACATCACGCACGCCGAGCCCTCCAGCCAGGAGTACCGGATGGACCTGGCCGCACCCGAGATGGTCAGGGTGGCCAAGGAGGCCTACACCTACGAGTACGAGCTGCAGCTGCGCAAGGAGCAGAACGAGGGCGACCTGGTCAAGGAGCTCGCGGGGCTGCAGGAGACGCTGAGCGCCATCCAGGCCGAGATCGCCGGGCACCAGGCCAGGATGGACACCGCGCTGGAGCGGGCCAGCCACCAGGCCAAGGCGCAGGCCCGCCAGCGCCTGGTCGAGGCCGAGTCGACGGCCAACGCCAACGCGGCGCTGCTGGAGGCCCAGGCGCTCGACATCAGGGCGCTGAGCGCGGCCGAGGCGCCCGAGATCCTCGACTACCGCTTCCAGCAGGACCTGCTGGACAAGCTCGAGTCGGTCTCCTCCAGCCTGCCCCAGCTGGTGCAGGTCGGCGAGAACACCGACATCGACTTCCTCGCCCTGGCCCAGCAGCTGGTCGGCGGCAAGGGCGCGGCGCTGTTCGACGCCGACGACATGGCCGCCATCCGGGCCAGGCTGCACGAGATCGCCAGGCGTGTGGAGGGCAGGGAGAACGAGATCGACCTCCTGCTCAAGCGCAACGACGCCGAGATCCAGGTACCCGAGATCACCGAAGGCGAGGCCGAGACCCGATGAGCCGCGAGTTCTCCAAGATCAAGGAATCGCTGGCCGCCTGGTCCGACATCCGCCAGCTGCTGCGCGGCGGCGAGCAGGGCCAGCTCGTGCCGGTCGTCATCCCGAAGGACAGGCGCGGTTTCGCGTGGATGACGCTGCTGTTCCTGTCGCTGTACCTGGCGGGCGTGGCGGTCTTCACCGGCAACGCGTTCCTGACCACGCTGGCCGCGCTCGGCGCGGTGTTCTTCCTGTTCGTCGCGCTGGTGTGGATGTGGCGCCGGGCGATCATCGAGATCGAGCAGGGCACGACGGGCGTCCGCAGCCGCTGGGGCGCCATCACCGGCGTGCTGGAGCCAGGCAGGCACTACCTGTGGCTGCCCTGGGACCGGGTGGACGCGGTGGTCGACACCTCGACCGAGATCCCGTACTCCGCGCCGATCGTGGCCTGCCCCACGGCCGAGAACGTGCCGCTGAAGTCGATCGAGTTCTTCCTGAAGTTCCGCATCGAGGACCCGATCGCCTTCGTCAGGACGATCGGCGCCGGCAACTTCGACCTGGTGCTGAGCTCGGCCGTACAGGACGCGATCAGGCAGCGCAGCCGTCACGTCAACACCGAGCGCGCCTACGACCTGCGCGGCTCCGACGTCGGCGACATGCAGGAGGCGCTCAACCGCCAGCTCGGCAGGTACGGCGTGCGGATCACCGGCGCCAACATCCCCGAGGTCCAGCTGCCCGACCAGTACCAGCAGCACCTGGCGACCAGGGAGAAGGTGGCCAAGGAGCTGTCGGCGTACGAGCGCGAGTGGGAGCTGACCCGCAAGCGCCGCATCGACACGCTGCTGATGGAGATCGAACGCTCCAAGAAGATGCGTGACGCGCGCATCGTCGAGGTCAAGGCGGCGCACAACACCGCACGCAAGGACGTCGCACGCATGCTCGAGGAGCACGAGACCGAGGCCCAGCGGGTGCGCTGGGAGATCGAGGCGCGCGGCCGCGCCGAGCTCACCTCCGCGGAGAACGAGGCCAAGGCCCTGCGCAGGCTGGCCGACTCCTACCGCGACAACCGTGCCGTGCTGCAGTACGAGCTGGCCCGCAGGCGTCTCGACGTCGGCGCCAAGCTCGCGGAGAGCGCGCCCCAGGCCCTGGTCGTACGGACCCAGAACGGTTCGGGCGACTCGGCGCTGTCCACCCTGCTGCTGGCCCAGCTCCTGCCCCGCGTCATGGGGAACGAGCAGGTCAAGCCGCCCGTTAAGTAGTTCAACCCATCTTTCGAGGAGAGACCCCCGATGGTTTTCCGTAAGCTGATGGCCGCGTTCGGCGCGGGCGTCGAGGTCGACACCGTCCTGCACAACTCCAACGTACGGCCGGGCGAGCTGCTGCGCGGCGTGGTCAACTTCAAGGGCGGCGGCTCCGACTACAAGGTCGAGGGCATCTTCGTCGACCTGACCGCGGTGGTCGAGGTGGAGAGCGGCGACAACGAGTACAAGACGACCTACAGCTTCCTGCGTCAGCAGGTCGCCGGGCCGTTCCAGCTCGCCTCCGGCGCCCAGCACGGCCAGCCGTTCGAGATCCCGGTGCCGTGGGAGACGCCGATCAGCGCGATCGGCGGCCACCCGCTGCACGGGATGAAGCTCGGCGTGGCGACGGAGCTCGCCCTTGCGGGCGCGCTGGACAAGGGCGACCTCGACCCGCTGTTCGTCAACCCGCTGCCCGCCCAGGAGCACGTCATCGGCGCGCTCGACTCCCTCGGCTTCCGCTTCAAGAAGGCCGACCTGGAGCGAGGCACCCTGTACGGCTCCAGCATGCCGTTCTTCCAGGAGATCGAGTACTACGCGGGCGGCCAGTGGGGCCGCTACTTCAACGAGCTCGAGCTGACCTTCATCGCGGGCCCCTCGCAGATGGACGTCATCCTGGAGGCGGACAAGCGCGGCGGCTTCGTCACCTCCAGCCAGGACACCTACAACCGCTTCACCGTCCGCTACGGCGACCACCCGGGCGCGGCCGAGCAGGCGCTGCAGAGCGGCCTGCAGTCGATGGCCAAGCGCCGCGGCTGGTTCTAGACGATCGAAGCGCGGCGAAGGGCACGGCGTTCGCGTCGTGCCCCTCGCCGTCATCGGCTGCGGTACATGCGTTCGGTCCAGGCGTCGTAGCGGTGGCCGCCGCCGACCCGGTAGTCGTGACGGCTGTAGAGGCCGAACACCTGGCGCTTGATCCGGCGCAGGGGTCCGGCGAGGTTGGCCGGGAGCGGGGTGACGGTGTAGCCGCGGTAGGAGGCGGTCGTCAGGCGCAGGCCGTGCGCGGCGGCCAGGGCGAACCTGGCCGAGGCCACGTGGTCGGGATGGTCGTGCGGACGGCCGAGCGGCTCGGGGTCGAGCACCCGCAGCACGCTGGGCCGCAGCCGCAGGTAGAGGGCGTTCAGCGCGTCCAGCACGTCCTGCCTGCCCAGGCACTCCCCCTCGCCCCTGAACGGCCGCACGCACCCGGCTCCGGCCCACAGCCTGCTCAGCGCGTCGCGCCCGCCATCGGCACGGGGGTCGCCGCCGTCGGGCAGTCCGGCGAAGACCAGCCGTACCCGGGGCCGCTCCAGCAGCGAGTCGACGCGCACGCGGAGTTTTCCGGCGAGGACCACCTTGGTGCGCCAGGCGTTCCTGACCCCGGCCAGGAAGGCGTATGCGGCCCTGACGCCCGCCTCCCTGTCGCGGGCGTAGACGTGCGGGTCGCGGTCGTCGGCCAGGCCGGCGACGGACTCGCCCGCGGTGAGGTACACGGTGGTGGTGGAACGTCCGGCCGAGATCGGCCCGAACAGGTCGGGGCTCATGAACAGCAGGTCGTCGTCGGGGTGGGCGACCACCTGGACGAAACGCTCGCCGAGCGGCACGCCGCCCAGCAGCAGCCTGGCCGACATCGCCGGTATGGGCAGCACGGTGAGCACCACCAGGCACAGGGCGAGGACGACGGTCCCCGCCTTTCTGACCTTCCCCATGCCGAAACAGCGCATGCCGACCCGTACACCCCCCGCAGGCGTAGGGCCCCCCGACGCCAGATTTGTCTAGGTTAGGGCTGAGAGTCGGGTGTGAATATCGGCCTATAGGTTGATTTGACGATCATCCTCAGGTACGGGGAAGTGCCCAAACACACGCTGGCAGTCGCATGACCCGCTCGTTACGATGGGGTGATCGTCAAACGGGCGGGGCGGGTTCATGAGGCGATTCTTCGACGTGGTCAAGACCGTCATGCCGAAGTTGATCAGCAATGCCGACGGCGCCATCGCGCTGATCCTCTCGGCGGGGCTCGGCTTCCTCGGCCTGTGGCCGGGCAGCTTCGCCGGTGAGGACGAGCTGATCTCGGCCGCCACCCTGCTCATCCTCGCGCTCGTCGCCACCGCGCTGCTGCGCGACCGCCAGCGCCAGGCGCCCGTCGAGGAGGCCATCACCACCGGCACGCTGGCCGAGCTGCCCGAGCGGCTGCGCAGGCTCGACCACCTGGAGGCGGTCGTCACCGGCACCCGCAGGGCGCTGGACGACATGTCGCTCGTGCGTGTGCTCGGCAGCAGCCAGGAGATCGGCGAGGCGCTGGCCCGTTCGCGCAGGAGCGCCACCCGCTGGAGCTTCAAGGGCGGCACCGGCACCTACATCAGGGCGGTGACGCTGCCCGAGTGCGTGGCGTCGGCCAGGCGCGACAAACGCCACCTCACGGTCAGGATCGAGATCATCGACCCGACCGACGAAGGCGTGTGCGACGCCTACGCCCACTACCGGCGCTCGCTGTCGGACCAGCCGGACGGCACCGGCGAGCGCTGGAGCACCGACCGGGCGCGCAAGGAGTCCTACGCCACCGTGCTGGCCGCCTTCTGGCACCGCCAGCGCTACGGCCTGCTCGACATCGGCGTCGGCCTGTCGGCCACCATGACGACCTTCCGCTGGGACCTGTCGGCGGTGAGCCTGGTGATGACCGTCGAGGACCCCAACAGGGCGATGACCGCACTGGCGGGCACGTTCTTCTACGAGAGCTGCGACGCCGAGCTGCGGCTGAGCCTGGAGCAGGCCAGGCGGGTGCCTCTTGAGCTCTACAAGGCGGTCCCGCTGAGCGACGAGCCCACCGTCGAGGAGGTGCGCGAGCTGTTCCAGCACATCGACGTGCCGCTGCCCCGCTCCTACACCGACCACGACGTGGTCGACGTGACCCGCAAGGCGCTGCAGGCGAAGGACCCCTACTCCTGATGAGCTACACGGGCGTGCTGCGCGCGGTGGCCGAGGGCGGCGCCCTGGCCTGGGCGCTCGGCGTGCTCGGCGAGATCACCGGCGGGCACTCGCCCGTCGCGGGCGTGCGCCACCCGCTGGGCTTCCTGTGCCTGCCGGTCGAGCGCGACGGCGGCGAGGGCGTGTGCCTGCACCTGTGGTCGGACGAGCTGCCCCAGGCCGAGTCCACCACCTCGCAGATCCACTGCCACAGCTGGGACCTCGTCAGCCACGTCCTGCACGGCCAGGTACGCAATGTGCACGCCGAGGTCGCCGACGCCGTGAGCGAGGCCACCCATCGCGTGTTCGAGGTGCTCAGCGGCCCCGAGGGCGACACGATCGAGCCGACCGCCCGCACCGTGCGCCACGACACCGGCCTGATCGAGGTGTTCGGCGCGGGCGAGACCTACACGCTTCCGGCCGGGCGCTTCCACAGCAGCGTCATCACCGACGGCGGCGCCGCCGTGACGATCGCACTCGGCAGGGGCAGCCCGGGCAGCGTCGACCTGTCGCTCGGCCCGCTCACCACGGGCCGCCACCACGTGCCGCGCCGCCGTCTCGACGCCGCCGAGACCGTCCGGGCGGCCCGTCTGCTCGCCGGGCACCTGACCCGTCCGCCGCAAGCGTGAGCCAGGAGGAGCCGTGGATCTCGAGCACGCCAGGCGGGTGGCAGCCGCCGCCGCCGAGGACGCGGGCAAGGTCCTGCTCGCGGGTACCCGTGATCAGGTCGACGTACGCGCCAAGGGCGCCGAGGGCGACGTCGTCACCGACCTCGACCTGGCCTCGGAGAAGCTGCTCGTCGAGCGCATCGTCGGCGCCTTCCCCTCGCACGCCGTGATCGCCGAGGAGTCCGGCCTGCTGGGCTCGGCGGGCGCGGAGTGGACCTGGCTCGTCGATCCGCTCGACGGCACCAACAATGTGGCCATCGGCCTGCCGGTGTACGTGGTGGGCGTGGCGCTGTGCCGGGCCGGTCTGCCCGTCGTCGGCGTCGTGCACGACCCGGTCACCGGGCGCACGTGGTCGGCGATCGGCGGGGCCGGGGCGTGGGGGCCGGGCGGCGCCCGCCTGACCTCGCGGGCACGTGCCTGGTCGGCGCGCGGGCCGGTGCTGGCCTGGACGCAGGGCTACGGCGTGGCCAGGACCGATCCGAGGGCCAACGCGCTGAAGTCGGCGCTCGACCTGCGCTCGCGGCGTGTGCTGCGGCTGTGGGCGCCGCTGCTGTCGTGGGCGATGCTGGCCAGGGGCGACCTCGACGGCGTGGTGGGCTACCGCGCCGAGTCCGTCGACCTGCCCGCCGGAGCGCTCATCGCCCAGGAGGCGGGCGTCCGCATCGTCGGGCTGGACGGCGGCCCCTTCGAACCCCGCATCGAAGGCACGGCCGACGACCGCAGCTTCGTGGCGGGCCCGCCCGAGTCGATCGAGGCGCTGCTGCGGCTGATCGGCCCGTGAGCAGCACGCTCAGCCGGTGACGACCAGCGCCCAGACCGTGGCGGGCACGCCCACCAGCGCCAGCCCGGCGCCCGTGAGCAGGAAGCGGCGCATCGGCACCTTGACGTCGTGCCTGCGACACGACTCGAACCACAGCAGCGTCGCCAGCGAGGCCCACGGCGTGATCACCGTGCCGACGTTCGTACCGACCAGCAGCGCCAGCAGCTGCTCCCGCTCGGCGACCGGGATCACCCCCTCGACCGCCTTGTACGCGGGGAGGTTGTTGATCGCGTTGGACAGCCCCGAGCCCACGAACGCCGTGCGGTAGAAGTGCTCGCCCTCGCCGATCATCCAGCGCATCAGATCGCCGAGCCCCAGCCTGCTCAGCGCGGGCACGACCAGGAACAACGCCACCACGAACACCACGAGCTGCCACGGCAGCAGCCGCCAGGTCAGCTTGGCCCGATCCCTGAACGCGAACACCGCGACCACGATCACCGCCGCGACCGGCGCGGCCACCCCGACCTCGACCTCGGCCAGCAGCGCCACGATGAACAGCAGGCAGGCGCCTGCCGCCACCGAGGTCAGCACCCGGTCGGCGACGGGCTCGGGCGCGGGCGGATGGTAACGCGCCTCGCCGCGTGCCTTCAGCCGCCAGAAGAACACCCACAGGAACACCATCGTCACGCCGATCGCCATCAGCTGCGGCGCCCACATCCGGCTCGCGAACTCCTGGGTGCTCAGTCCGAGCTGCCCCATGGCCAGCAGGTTCGTCAGGTTCGACACCGGCAGCAGCAGGCTGGCGGTGTTGGCCAGCCAGATGGTGGTCATCGCCAGCGGCAGGGCCGCGATCCTGGCCTTCGGCGCGAGGGCCAGCATGACGGGCGTCAGCAGGACCGCGGTCGTGTCCAGATTGAGGAAGATCGTCACCAGCGAGGCGAACGCCGTGCACAGCAGGAACAGCGCCACGTAGTCGCCCCTGCCGATCACCGCGAGCCTGGCCGCGATGAGGTCGAAGACCTGAGCCTCCTTGGTCAGCTCGGCCAGCACGATCACACCGACGAGAAAGGCGAGCAGCGGAGCGACGTCCCGCACACTTTCGACGGCCTCGTCGACCGGCAGTAGCCCCGTGGCGACGAAGAGCAACCCCAGTGCGAGCAGGCCCAGCCGGATCCAGTCCAGCGCTCCCAACCGCTTCAGCACGTGCACATGATCGCACAACCACTCCACAACCCCGGCGCGGCAGGCGATGATGGATTCATGGCACGTGACGGCAGGCCGACCGACATCTTCGTCAGCTACTCCCCCGCCGACACCGCGTGGGCCACGTGGATCGCGTGGGAGCTCGAAGCAGCCGGGTACAAGACGATGATCCAGGCGTGGGACTTCGTCCCCGGCACGAACTTCATCGACTTCATGGATCGAGGGGTCAGCGAGGCCGCCGTCGTGGTGGCCGTGCTGTCGCGTAACTATCTCACGTCCAGGTACGGCCGGATGGAGTGGCAGGCCGCGCTGCGGGCCGACCCCGACAATCCCTCCAACCGGCTGGTGACGATCAGACTGGAGGACCTGCCGCTCGAAGGGCTGCTGTCCACCATCACCTGGGTGGACCTGCTGGGCGTCACCGAGGCCGACCGGGCCAGGGGGATGCTGCTCGACCGGATCAGGGAGGCGCTGGCCGGACGGGCCAAGCCCGAGCGCGGCCCGGCCTTCCCCAACGGGCCAGGTGGCGCCGCGGCGCCCGCCGTACCCTCGCAGCGGGCGCCCGAGGCGCCTTTGCGGGCGCGGCGCACACCGGTGACGGCTCCGGCGTTCCCGCCGCAGCAGGAGGCGGCGCGCGGGCGCGAGTCGGTGAGCGTGCTGCACATCGGCGGGCCCAGGTTCGGCAGGGCGCTGCCCGAGCCGGGCGAGCCGTTCACCCCCGAGGAGCTGCAGCCGAGGGTCTACGCCGATCTGACCAGACTGCGCGACCAGGGCATGCCCTCGCCCGATCTGATCATGGTCACCGGCGATCTCACCGAGTCCGGCACGCCGGGGCAGTTCGACCAGGCGATCAGGTTCCTCACCAATCTCCGCGTCCTGCTCGGGCTGGAGCCGCAGCGGCTGGTCGTGGTTCCAGGCCCGCGTGACGTCACCAAGGCCGCCTCCCGGGCCTACTTCCTCAACTGCGAGGCCGACGCCCTGCCGCCGCAGCCGCCGTACTGGCCCAAGTGGCGGCATTTCACCCGGCTGTTCGGCGAGGTGTACCAGGGGCTCGACGGGCACGTGTTCGACAGCGCGCAGCCGTGGACGCTGTTCGAGGTGCCCGAGCTGCGCCTGGCCGTCGCCGGACTGAACTCCACGATCGCGATGACCCACCAGGAGAAGGACGCCTACGGCCTGGTCGGCGAGGCGCAGGCGGCGTGGTTCGCCGAGCGGCTGCGCGCGCACGAGGCCAACGCCTGGCTGCGGCTCGGCGCCGTCGGGCACGCGCCGGGCGACCTGCGCGACCGCGAGCAGCTCGAACGCCTGCTCGGCAACCGGCTCAACCTGCTGCTGCACGGCTCCGGCTCGGCCGCCGAGACGGCCTTCCCCACGGTCGCGGCGCCCAGGCCCGGCCGCCACCAGGTCATCGAGATCAGCGCGGGCGGCACGCGCACGTGGTGGCCCGACCGGGAGCCGGTGCGCGCCTCCCAGCGCTGGAGAGGCGCGCAGGGCACGTTCGAGGGCCCGTCGGCGCACCCGCCGGTCAGGACGGACGACCCGGCCGAACGCGAGCCGAGCCCGATCGAACTCCTGCTCGACCGCATCACCGAGGTGTGCGAGACACGGCACGAGCGGGCCACGATCCGCAGGGGCGCCGACCACCTGGTGGTCACCAGCAGGGAGGACGGCTTCGTCAGGCAGGTCATGATCGGCGCCCATGTCGGCAGGGTCAAGCCCGAGGACGCCGAGACGCTGGCCGGCAGGGCGCACGCCGCCGGGCTGAGCGCCGAGCTGGTCTACCAGGGCCCGCCCCCGCACCGCACGGTCCGCGCCGACCTCATGCGCAGAGGCGTACGGCTGCGCAGCTTCGTGGAGTTCCAGGGCCTGCTCGACCTGTCGGGATATGTCGCCGAACAGAGCGGCACCCTGCGCATGGACAGGCGCTACCCGGCCGGACTGTACGTGCCCCAGCGCTACCGCGAGCTCGACCGGCCCGGCTCGGAGATCAAGGAGGGGCTGACCGACGAGCTCATGCGGCTGCTGGCCGCCGACCACGGCCGTTTCATCCTGCTGCTGGGCGACTTCGGGCACGGCAAGACGTTCGCGCTGCGGGAGCTGGCCAGGAGGGTGCCCACCGAGCTGCCCCACCTGGTGCCGATCCTCATCGAGCTGCGCGCGCTGGACAAGGCGCACACCGTCGACGGGCTGGTCGCCGCCCACCTGGCCAATCACGGCGAGGAGGTCATCGACCTCAAGGCCTTCCACTACCTGCTGCGCCAGGGCCGCATCGTGCTGCTGTTCGACGGCTTCGACGAGCTCGTCACGCGCGTCACCTACGACCGCGCCGCCGACCACCTGGCCACCCTGCTGGCCGCCGCCGAGGACAAGGCCAAGATCGTGGTGGCCAGCCGTACCCAGCACTTCAAGTCCAACAGCCAGGTGCTGACCATGCTCGGCGAGATGGTCGGGGTGCTGCCGCAGCGGCGGGTCTTCAGCGTCGAGAACTTCACCCATGACCAGATCCGCTCCTACCTGTCGGGCCGCTTCACCGACGACGACGAGGCCGAGGCCCGGATGTCGCTGATGGAGGGCATCAGGAGCCTGCTCGACCTGGCGCAGAACCCGCGCATGCTCAGCTTCATCGCCGACCTCGACGAGGACAGGCTGCGCACGGTCTCATCGGCCAGCAGTGCGATCAGCCCGGCCCTGCTGTACGAGGAGATCCTCAGCTCGTGGCTGGCCTTCGAGGAGCGGCGCACGACCGTGCCCGGCTCGCCGGGGTCGTTGTCGGCCGCCGAGCTGTGGCGGGCGGTGACGGCGCTCGCCCTTCGGCTGTGGGACACCGGGGAGTCCTTCCTCGGCCTGGCCGAGCTCACCGAGATCGCCGAGACGCTCACCGACCTGGCCGACGGCCAGCTCACCACCGACCAGACCGCGCATGCCATGGGCACGGGCAGCCTCATGGTCCGCACCGACGAGGGCCTGTTCGGCTTCATCCACGCCTCGGTGATGGAGTGGCTGCTGGCCAGGCACATCGCCGCGCACATCGACGATCCCGTCCTGCTGTCGCGCCGTACGTTGTCGGCGCTTACGGTGGAGTTCCTGTGTGACCTGGCCGATGTGCGCGAGTGTCGTACCTGGGCCACCGCCGTACTGGCCGACCAGGGAGCCGACGACGTCGCCAGGGCCAACGCCATCAAGATCAGCTCCAGGCTGCGCACCCCCGCCCAGGCCGATCTGCGCGGGGCCGACCTGCGCGGGGAGGACCTGTCGGGGCGCGATCTGACCGGCGTCGACCTGTCGGGGGCCGACCTGTCGTCGGCGACGCTGGCCGAGGCCGACCTGACCCGGGCCAATCTGCGTGAGGCCAAGCTCGTCGGCGCCAGGCTGGATCGCGCCAAGCTGACCAGGGCCGACCTGCGCGGCGCCGACCTGTCGCAGGCCCGGCTGGCCAGGACCGACATGTCCGACGCCGCACTCGAAGGCAGCCGCTGGCACCGCGCCTCGCTCATCGCCGTCACCGGGGCGCCGGAGAGGTACGCCGACGCCTCGGCCGAGATCGGCGGGCTGTTCGCCGGAGCCGCCGTCACGCCGGGGCAGGCCGTGGAGACGCAGCTCGGGCCCGCCGCGCTCGGCGTGCCGTACGGGTACCACTTCCAGACCAGCAGGCTGCCCGAGCCCGTCGCCTACAGCCCGGACGGCGACGTGCTGGCGATCGGCGGCGAGGACGGTGGCGTGCTGCTGTGCGACAGCTTCACCGGGCTGCCGATCCGCACGCTGCAGGGCCACACCGGCCGCGTCTACGCCGTCGCCTACTCCCGCAAGGGCGACCTGCTGGCCACCGGGGCGAGCGACGGCACCGTCAGGCTGTGGCGTGCCTCGTCCGGCGCGCCGCTGCACGTGCTGCGCGGGCATGCGGAGGGCGTGTGGCCGGTGCTGTTCAGCCCGGACGGCTCGCTGATCGCGGCGGGCGGCGCCGACGGCGTCATGCGGCTGTGGCGCACCGACGACGCCACCCTGCACCAGGAGCTGACCGGGCACGAGGCGCCGATCTACACCGCGGTGTTCTCCGGCGGCACGCTGACGACAGGCGACGCCGGTGCGATGATCCGCGTCTGGGACATCGCGACCGGCAGGTTCCTGCGCGAGCTCGGCGGCCACCAGGGCGCGGTGTACCGCATCGCCGTACACGGTGACCTGCTGGCCACCGGCGACCGTGAGGGGCTGGTGCGCATCTGGGACCGGCCGACCGGTGAGCTGCTGCACGAGCTGCCCGGGCACGCGGGCCGCATCTACTGCCTGACCTACTCCCCCGACGGCTCGCTGCTGGCCACCGGCGACACCAAGGGCGTCGTGCGGCTGTGGGTACCGAGCACGGGCGAGTCGCTCGGCGTGGCCACCACGCACGGGGCGGCGGTGTACCAGGTGGCGTTCAACCCGGCGGGCGACGTGCTCGCCACCGGCGACTCCGACGGTGCGATCAGGCTCAGCTCGGGCCCCGAGCGCAAGGAGCTGACCGGGCACAGGGGCGCGGTGTGGCCGTTCGTGTTCAGGCCGGACGGCCAGCAGCTGGCCACCAGCAGCAACGACGGCTCCACCCGGCTGTGGGACCCGCTGACCGGGCAGTGCCAGCGCATCCTGCGCGGACACGGCAGGCGCATCACGTCGGCGCGGTTCAGCGGCGACGGCGCCATGCTCGCCACCAGCGGCAACGACGGCACCGTCCGCGTGTGGGACCCGCGCACCGGACGCAGGCTGCACGCCTTCTCCGGCTCGGCCGACCGGCTCATCTCCGCCGTCTTCTCGCCCGTCGACCCCGTGCTGGCCACCGCGAGCAACGACGGCGGCATCCACTTCTGGAACGCCGTCACCGGCGACTACGAACGCGAGCTCAGCGCCGAGACCGACCACGTGTGGGCCGAGGCGTTCAGCCCCGAGGGCGACCATCTGGCCACCGCCAACGACGACGACAGCGTCTGCATCTGGTATCGCCCGACCGGCCGCCTGGTGACCGCGCTCACCGAGCACAAGGGCAGGGTGCGCTCCATCGCCTTCAGCCCCGACGGCCGTACGGTCGCCACCGGGTGCGACGACCGGGTCGTCCGGCTGTGGGACGTCGAGTCGGGCGCGCTCACGCTGACGCTCACCGGGCACAACGACCGGGTGTACTCCGTGGTGTTCAGCCCCGACGGCACCAAGCTGGCCAGCGCCGGAAACGACGGCATCGCCTTCGTCTGGGATCTCGCCTCGTCGTGGCCCGAGCCGATCCACGAGCTGTCGCATCCCGTGGGCCGCCTGTGGACCTGCGCCTACTCCCCCTCGGGCGAGATCCTCGCCACGGCGGGCGACGACCTCGTCGTACGCCTGTGGGACGCCTCGACCGGGGCGCTGCTGCACACGCTGCCCGGCCATTCGCGGCGGGTGTGGTCGGTGGCGTTCTCGCCCAGCGAGCCGCTGCTGGCCTCGGCCGGGGACGACGGGGTGGTCATCGTGTGGAACCTGGGGGAGTCGCCGAGCCAGCGGATGACGCTGCTGGGACTGGCCGAAGGCTGGGCGGCGCTGTCGCCCGACGGGCGCTACAAGTACGAAGGGGAGGTCAGCGGTCAGTTCTGGCACACGGTCGGCCTGTGCCGGTTCGAGCCGGGCGAGCTGGATGAGTACCTGCCCGCCGTACGTCAGGTGCCGCTCGACGCGCCCCTGTGACCGGGTGCGGCGGGCCAGGTGAGCAGGCGCTGCCAGACCTGCTCCACCTGGGCTTCGAGTGCGTCGAGCGGGCCGTCGTTCGAGATCACCAGGTCGGCCAGCTTCAGCCGGTCGGCCCTGGTGGCCTGGGCGGCGATGCGGGCCTTGGCGTCGGCCTCGCTCATGCCCCGGTCACGCAGCAGTCTGGCCAGTCGGGTCTCGTCGTCGGCGTCGACCACCACGACGACGTCGTAGAGCGGTGCCAGGTTGTTCTCGGCCAGCAGGGGCACGTCGTAGACCATGACGGCGTCGTCGGGCGCGGCGTCCTGCAGCTGCCCGGCCCTGACGCCGACCAGCGGGTGCACGATCGCGTTGAGCGTGGCCAGCTTCTCCTTGTCGGCGAAGACGATGGCGCCCAGCTTCTCCCGGTCCAGTGCGCCGTCCTCGCGCAGCACGCCCGCGCCGAACGCCGCCACCACCTGGGCCAGCCCGTCGGTGCCCGGCTGCACGACCTCGCGGGCGATCCGGTCGGCGTCGACGACGACCGCTCCCCTGGCCGCCAGGCGTCTGGCCACCTCGCTCTTGCCCGAGCCGATGCCGCCGGTCAGTCCTACCCTGAGCATTCAGGCCCGGTCCTTTCGCATGTGTACGAACGTGAGATGCTCGTGCACCCTTTCCCTGCGCGTCTCGTGGTAGCCGTGGCGGCGGTACAGACGCAGGTTGCCCTCCGACAGGTGCCCGGTGAACAGGTCGAACGCCGTGGCCTCGGGCATCTGCTCGTGCAACGCCTCCAGCAGGGCGGAGCCGACGCCTCTGCCCTGGCGGTCGGGCACGACGACCAGCCGGCCGACCAGGCACGTGCTCCCGGCGATCTGCCCGCGCACCGAGCCGATCACCCGGCCGCCTTCCTCCCGCGCCACCAGGACCAGGCCCGAGCCGATCACCTTGCCGATCTGCTCGCCCGTCTCCACGAGCGGCGCGATGAACGGATCTCCGTACAGCTGGGCCTCACTCACATAGGCCGCCCGCTGCACGGTGAGAATCTCGCCCGCGTCGTCGTCTCCGGCCCGCTCAATCCGCATCACGGGCTCACCCTACTCAGCACCCGGGCCCGGGGACAGCAAGGATCTTCCTGCTGATTCAGGTGTTTCGTAGCGATAGGGACATCTGAATCAGCCCGGCCGTCCCGTGAACGCGTCCAGCAGCACGTCCAGCCCGGCCTTCACCCGCTCGGCGGTAACCCCGCTCGTGGCGTTCAGCCGATGCGCCAGCAAGGGCGCGGCCGTCGGGGCGAGGAGCTGGTCGGCCAGCACCTCCGCGTCCGCCTTCGGATCGGCCTGCGCGATGAGCATCGACAGATGCGCACGATAGGCCTCGTACGCCCCGCCGAACCTGGCGTACGGCGATGCCGTCTCGGCCATCACCAGCAGGTCGAGCTGCTCCACCGTGCGATCGACCAGCGCGTGCAGGAACGCCCGCATCCGCCGATGCGCCTCCTGCCTGCCGCCCTGCGGGCGTGTCCCCGGCCCCAGCGGCGCCTCCCCCAGCACGTAGGCGGCCTGGAACTCCCGCTCCCGCTCGTCGATGAGCGCGTAGGCCAGACCGGAACGATCGCCGAACCTGCGATACAGCGTCCCCACGCCGACACCGGCGGCGGCGGCGACCTCCGCCATCGCCAGCCCTTCGACACCACGCTCGGCGACGATCTCCGCGGCGGCAGCGAGGATCTTGGCCCGATTACGGGCAGCGTCGACCCGCTCGCGCCGAGGATTCACAACGACGTCCACGCCCTCACAGTAGACGACTCCCCCGCACCTTCCACGACCTGTCCGCCTGCCCCACCCGGGCCGCGACTCCACAGGCTTGCAAACGGAACGCATTCCGCTTTACTGTGAAGCGGAACGCATTCCGATTAAGGAGTCCCATGTCCAACCCCTCTCCCCTCTCCGGCAAGGTCGCCCTGGTGACCGGCGGCAGCCGGGGCATCGGCGCGGCCGTCGCCACCCGCCTGGCCGCCGACGGAGCCGACGTCGTCATCACCTACGCACGGGCGGCGGACCGGGCGGCTGCGGTCGTCAAGCGGATCGAGGCCACCGGCGTACGCGCGAGCGCGGTCAAGGCCGAGGCCACCGACGCCGAAGCACTGACCGCGGCCGTGACCCACGCGGTGGCGAGCTACGGCCGCATCGACATCCTGGTGAACAATGCCGGGATCGCCCCCTACGGCCCGCTCGAAGACGTGACGCTCGCCGAGCTCGACGACACCCTCGCCATCCACGCCCGCGCCTCGTTCGTCCTGGCCCAGGCGGCGAGCGCCCGGATGGGTGCGGGCGCCCGCATCATCTCCATCGGCAGCAGCCTGGCCGAACGCGTCCCGTACCCGGGCTGGACCCTGTACGCCATGAGCAAGTCCGCCCTGATCGGCCTCACCAAGGGCCTGGCCCGAGACCTGGGCCCCCGAGGCATCACCGCCAACCTCATCCAGCCCGGCTCGACCGATACCGAGATGAACCCCGCCGACGGCCCGGACGCCGACGCCGAACGCTCCTACACCGCGCTCGGCCGCTACTGCACCCCCGAGGACATCGCCGCCACCGTCTCCCACCTCGCCTCGCCCGCCGGCCGCAACATCACCGGCGCCACCCTCACCATCGACGCCGGCACCACCGCGTAACTCACCCCAAAACGACAAAGGGCCCCGCATCCCTGCGGGGCCCTCTGGGTGATGCCTACATCAACGACCTACCGTGCGCTCAGCTCTGGCCGCCCGCGAGCTTCTCGCGCAGAGCCGCGAGAGCCTCGTCGGAAGCCAGCGCGCCGGCCGCGGGGGCCGACGACGAGGAGCTGCTGCTGCTGGTCGAGGTGGCCGGGGTCTCACCGGTGTAGGTCGAGGGGACGTCGCCCGCCTCGGCCTCGGCCTTGCGGGCCTCCTCGATCTGCTTGCGGTGCGCCTCGAAGCGGGTCTGCGCCTCGGCGTACTGGCGCTCCCACTCCTCACGCTGCTTGTCGAAGCCGTCGAGCCACTCGCCCGTCTCGGAGTCGAAGCCCTCGGGGTAGATGTAGTTGCCCTGGTCGTCGTAGGTGGCCGCCATGCCGTAGAGCGTCGGGTCGAACTCGACCTCGGTGCCCACGCCCTCGTTGGCCTGCTTCAGCGAGAGGCTGATGCGACGACGGTCGAGGTCGATGTCGATGATCTTCACGAAGATCTCGTCGCCGACCTGGACGACCTGCTCCGGGATCTCCACGTGGCGCTCGGCCAGCTCGGAGATGTGGACCAGGCCCTCGATGCCCTCCTCGACACGGACGAACGCACCGAACGGCACCAGCTTGGTGACGCGACCCGGGACGACCTGACCGATCTGGTGGGTACGGGCGAACTGCTGCCACGGGTCTTCCTGCGTCGCCTTGAGCGACAGGGAGACGCGCTCGCGCTCCATGTCCACGTCGAGAACCTCGACGGTGACCTCCTGGCCGACCTCGACAACCTCGGAGGGGTGGTCGATGTGCTTCCAGGAGAGCTCGGAGACGTGCACGAGGCCGTCGACGCCGCCCAGGTCCACGAACGCACCGAAGTTGACGATCGAGGAGACGACGCCCTTGCGGACCTGACCCTTCTGCAGGGTGTTGAGGAACGTCTGGCGAACCTCGGACTGGGTCTGCTCCAGCCAGGCGCGACGGGATAGGACCACGTTGTTGCGGTTCTTGTCCAGCTCGATGATCTTGGCTTCGAGCTCGCGGCCGACATAGGGCTGCAGGTCGCGGACGCGGCGCATCTCGACCAAGGAGGCCGGAAGGAAGCCACGGAGGCCGATGTCGAGGATGAGTCCACCCTTGACGACCTCGATGACGGTGCCGGTGACGATGCCGTCCTCGTCCTTGATCTTCTCGATCGTGCCCCAGGCCCGCTCGTACTGAGCGCGCTTCTTGGACAGGATCAGGCGACCCTCCTTGTCCTCCTTCTGGAGAACCAGGGCCTCGACGTGCTCGCCAACCTCGACAACCTCGGCCGGGTCGACATCGTGCTTGATCGAGAGCTCACGCGAGGGAATGACACCCTCGGTCTTGTAGCCGATGTCGAGAAGGACCTCGTCCCGGTCGACCTTGACGACGGTGCCCTCGACGATGTCGCCGTCGTTGAAGTACTTGATGGTCAGATCGATGGCGGCGAGGAATTCTTCCTCGGAGCCGATGTCGTTGACCGCTACCTGCGGGGTGTTCGAGGTGGCCTCGGTGCTGCTCGTCATGTGTGGAATTGCTCCGAACGCGGACAGATGTCGATGTGGCGAACGCGCGGCAGGCCCTCTTCCGATCAAGCCGAGGATGCGTCATCGACGTGAACCGAGCGCGAGCCCGCTCCGTCTGAGGCACGCGCGAGCCCACAGCGCAGGGATCAGCTTATGAGACGAGACCAGCGGGGTCAATTCCAGCGGGGAACGGGCTGCGATCCATCGCGCGAACACCCACGAGCCACACCCGCCTAGTAGGCGTTGAGCTGCGCCCGCCGCTTGTCGGAGATGTTACCGCGAAGTTTTCGTGGTACGGATATCCGCGCCGGGTCCCCGTCGGAGACGTAACGCTGCCCCGGATGCCTGTTCAGCCACTCCAGCCAGTACTGCGAGCACCACTTACGGCATTCGCCCTTCTTGCCGTTGCTCTGGATGCGCTGGACCGCGCCCCGGTCGTAGTCCTCGTGGTACGGCGAGAACGAAGGCTCGGCCCCGGCCAGGAACACCGCGTCGAAGTCGTACCGCGTGCCGTCCCACTTCCCGCTCCTGGCGACCTTCTTGCTGCGCGGCATCGACCCGTACGGCAGCGCCAGCGTGGTCGACCCGCGCACGCCGAGCCGCTTCAGCAGCCGTTCGGCCCTGACGATCTGCTCGCGTACCTTCTTCTTCGGCAGGGAGCGCAGGTTCGGGTGCGACCAGGTGTGGTTGCCCACCTCGAAGCCCCTCGCGGTCAGCCACGCCACCGCCTTGGCCTGCCCGGCCTTCGTCTGCAGCCCGAACGGGTAGTGGTTGATCCAGAACGTGGCCACGGGGCGGAACTCGGGGTACTTACGCGCGACCTCGTAGATGAGGGCGACCGCGGTGTTCTTCTTCGGATTGCCCTGGGCGTCGAGCGCGAAGTGCGTCTCGTGCCCGTCGTCGAACGTCAGCACGACCGGGTGCTTGCCGGCGGGCACGGGGATGTCGCCGCGCGCGAACTCCGCGGCCGTGATCGGCACGTAGCCGCTCCTGGCCAGCTTCTCCAGCTCCGACCTGATCTGCGCCGGAGTGCGGTCGATCGAGGCGAGGCGCTTCTTCAGGATGCGGTGATACATGATCACCGGGATCAGGCCGAGCTCGTTGGCCTTGACCTGCCTGGCGAACTCGGGGGTGGCGACCACGCCGGGCGGCGGCCCGACCGTGGGCAGCGCGGGGGCCTGCGGCTGCACCTTGGCCTGGGGCGCGACCATGGCCCGCCCCACCTGCACCCCGTCACCGGGCAGCAGGAGCAAGGCGACGGCCGCAGCGCTCACCACCACGACGTTGGCGATGCCGATCAAACGTGTGAGGGTGGGTGAAGTCCGCACAGAACTCCCGTGCCGATCGGGGACGACCAAGCCACCACCTTAGTCCAGATCCCCGCGTATCCCGCCGTTCCGCACGGGAGAGCCCCTTTCGCGCCACCCCTGGTGACCGGGCTAGTGCCCGGCGTCCTCCCACGTGCGCCCGACGCCCACCGAGACCTCCAGGGGCACCCTGAGCTGGTAGGCGGCGTTCATCTGGTCGGACACGAGCTGGCGCAGCGCGTCGAGCTCGCCGGGCGCGACCTCGAAGACGAGCTCGTCGTGGACCTGAAGCAACATCCGCGAGGCGAGCTTCTCCTCCTCAAGGGCCTGGGCGACGTGGAGCATCGCGACCTTGATGATGTCGGCGGCCGAGCCCTGGATGGGCGCGTTGAGCGCCATGCGCTCGGCCGACTCGCGGCGCAGGCGGTTGTCGCTGGTGAGGTCGGGCAGGTAGCGGCGCCTGCCCATGATGGTCTCGGTGTAGCCGTCGGTGCGCGCCTGCACGACGATGGCCTGCAGGAAGTCGCGCACACCGCCGAACTCCTCGAAATACTCCTCCTTGAGCGCCTTGGCCTCCGAGACGGGGATGTTGAGCTGCCCGGCCAGCCCGAAGTCGGACAGCCCGTAGGCCAGGCCGTAGTTCATCGCCTTGATCCTGGCCCGCAGCTCGCCGTCGACCTGCTCGGCGGGGATGTCGAAGACACGCGCGGCGGTGGCCTGGTGGAAGTCGTGGCCGGACTCGAACGCCGCGATCAGCGACTCGTCGCCCGACAGGTGCGCCATGATGCGCAGCTCGATCTGGCTGTAGTCGGCGGTCAGCAGCGTCTCGTAGCCCTCGCCGACGACGAAGCCCTGCCGGATGCGGCGGCCTTCGGCGGTGCGGATCGGGATGTTCTGCAGGTTGGGCTTCTCCGACGACAACCGGCCGGTGGCGGCGATGATCTGGTTGTAGGTGGTGTGGATGCGGCCGTCGTCGGCCACCTCCTTGATCAGGCCCTCGATCGTGGTGCGCAGCTTGGTCTGGTCGCGGTGCCTGAGCATGATGATCGGCAGCTCGTGCTCGGTCTGGGTGGCCAGCCAGGCGAGCGCGTCGGCGTCGGTGGTGTAGCCGGTCTTGGTCTTCTTCGTCTTGGGCAGGTTGAGCCGGGTAAAGAAGATCTCCTGCAGCTGCTTGGGCGAGCCCAGGTTGAACGGCTCGCCGACCACGGCGTGCGCCGCCTCCACCGCCTGCTTGACGCCCGCGGCGAACTCGGCCTCCAGCTTGGCGAAGTAGTCGCCGTCGGCGGCGATGCCGGTGCGCTCCATGCCGGCCAGCACGGTGACGAGCGGAAGCTCGACGTCGGTCATGAGATGGGTGCCGCCGCGCTTGGACAGGAAGCCCTCGACCGCTCCGGCCAGCAGGCGAACGGCGTGGGCGCGCAGCGCCAGGTCCTTGGCCGGGGCGTCGTCGTCCTCGCCGAACAGCGCGGCCTGCCCGCCGCCCTCCGCCTCGGCCTCCAGCCTGCGGTGCAGATAGCGCTGGACGAGGTCTTCGAGCGGGAAGGCGCGCGGCCCCGGCATGGCCAGATAGGCGGCCAGTGCCGTGTCGCAGGTCAGGCCCCTGAGGTCGAGCCCCTGTGCCCACAGGGCGAGGATCGGCCCCTTGGCGTCGTGGACGGCCTTGGGCCGCTGCGGGTCGGCGAGCCAGGCCCGCAGCGCCTCGAAGTCGGCCTCGGTCAGCCGGGTCGGGTCGATGTGGGCCGCGGTGCCGCCTGGCGAGGCCACGGCGATGCCGTCGATGCGACCGGTGCCGCTGCCGTAGTCGCCCTTGAACGCCAGCCCGGCCCGGCCTTCGGGCATCGCGGCCAGCCAGCCCGCCACCCGGTCGGGGCCGAGGATGACGGTCTCGACCTCGAAGCCCTCCTCTGGCTCGGCCTCGCCGGTGCCGAGCGTCTTGAACACGCGCTCGCGCAGCTCACCGCGGATCTGCAGGGTCTCGAACAGCTTGTCGATCTCGCCCCGGTCCCAGGCGCCCTGGGTGAGGCCCGCGATCTCCAGCTCCAGCGGCACGTCGCGCATGAGCTCGGTCAGCCTGCGGTTGAGCAGCACCTGGTCGAGGTGGTCGCGCAGCTTCTCGCCGACCTTGCCCTTGACCTCGTCGACCCGGTCGACCAGGGCGCTGAGCGAGCCGAACTCGCGCACCCACTTGGCCGCGGTCTTCTCGCCGACGCCGGGGATGCTCAGCAGGTTGTCGCTGGGGTCGCCGCGCAGGGCGGCGAAGTCGGGATACTGCTGCGGCGTGAGCTCGTACTTCTCCATCACGGCCGCGGGCGTGAAGCGGGTCATGTCGCTGATGCCGCGCCTGGTCATGAGCACGGTGACGTGCTCGTTGACGAGCTGCAGCGAGTCGCGGTCGCCGGTGACGATCAGCACGTCCATGCCGTCGGCCTCGGCCCTGGTGGCGAGCGTGGCGATCAGGTCGTCGGCCTCGTAGCCCGCGAGCGAGGTGTAGGGGATCTTGAGTGCGTCGAGGAGCTCGAAGATGAGCTGCACCTGCGGCCTGAAGTCGTCGGGAGTGGCCGACCTGTTGGCCTTGTAGTCCTCGTAGGCCTCGTGCCTGAAGGTGGGCTCGCTGCGGTCCCAGCAGACCAGGACGTGGGTGGGCCGCTCGTCGCGCAGAATGTTGGTCAGCATCGAGGTGAAGCCGTAGACGGCGGCCGTGGGCTGCCCGTCGGTCGTCCGCAGGTCGGCTTCCTTGAGCGCGTAGTAGGCGCGGTAGGCAAGGGAGTGCCCGTCCAGCAGGAGAAGGCGGGGGCGGGCAGGGGTCGCTTCAGTCTTCGGCACACACGAAGCCTAGTCTCCTCCTACGACAGAAAACCTGAGCTCTTGGCAGACCAGGGGCCTCGGCACGACACACACTCGAACGACAGGAGGCCTCCTCTTGACCATCATCGATCCCGAGGAACTGAAGGCGTACGGCGCCGCCCACGAGGGCACGCTCGTGGAGCGGATGGGCATCGAGTTCCTGGAGGCGAGCGCCGAACGCGTGGTGGCGAGGATGCCCGTCGAGGGCAACACCCAGCCGTACGGCCTGCTGCACGGCGGCGCTTCGGTCGTGCTGGCCGAGACGATCGGCTCGACGGCGGCGGCGATCCACGCGGGCACCGAGCGGATCGCGGTGGGCATCGAGATCAACGCCACCCACCACCGCTCGGCGACGTCCGGCTATGTGACGGGCGTGGCGAGCAGGCTGCACGGCGGTCGCACGCTCGCGACGTACGACATCGAGATCACCGACGAGCAGGGGCGCAGGATCTGCACCTCGCGCCTGACCTGCATGCTTCGCGACCGCTGACCGGTTCCGGGCCTCGTGTCCGGCCCGTCGGGCGTGCGTATAGCAGGCGGTGGCTCACTCCCGCCACCCTTTGCGCACCTACCCCGACGGTCGCTACGGTTGTCCGTATCAGAGCCCGCGGGGAGGCCCAGTAGATAACGTCCGGGGCCGGGGAAGCCCTGTGACGGCCCCAAAAGCCTCCCGCGGGCTCGTATTACACTTCAGGTGGCGCATGTCAATAGACATGCGCCCTTTTTTGTGCCATGGGACGGTCCAAGAATTGCTCTTTGGTTCGCGATTCAGACCATTTCTCATATTGCCGGTAAATACCTAACGAGCATGTAGCCCCTGACCAGGCGCAATTTTGCTCACGTACACGACACACACTGATTACCGATTGGTGACGAACGGTTGCGAACCGGGCCTCCCGGAATAAGCTCCCGCCAGCATCCCAGTAGTGCCTGCGATGCCTGCGTGTCGAGATGGAGGGGCACAACTCCTCCAGGACCTTTACGAGGGAGCACCATTGCGCAGAGCCGTGATCGCGTTCACGGCCTTCCTGGGTGGACTCATCTTCTTGCTCGCCGCCAGCCCAGCACACGCATGGGCTGACGGAGAGGGCCTGAAGGGAACACTCAAATTCCAAGGCCAACCAGTGAACGGCGTGAAGATCAGCGTGGCCACCGAGGGCGGCGATCCCGTCGGCGAGGCCACCAGCAACGCCCAAGGCACGTGGGAAGTCCCCGTCCCCAAGGCCGGGAAGTACAAGGTCACCGTCGACCTTTCGACGCTGCCCCCGAACAGCCAGGTACGCGGCGGGGTCAACGTCCGCACACCGACGGTGTTCGAGGGCAACCAGACCACCGTCCTGTTCGCGCTGGAGCCGGGGGGCGCGGGAGCGCCGGCCGCCAATCCGTCCGACAGTGACAGCTCCGCCTTCTGGACACGAGCCGCCCAGCTCACCTTCGAAGGCCTCAACCTCGGCCTGATCATCGCCCTCGCGGCGCTCGGCCTCTCACTCATCTTCGGCACCACCGGCCTGACCAACTTCGCCCACGGCGAGCTGGTCACGCTCGGCGCCCTGCTCGCCTACCTGTTCAATGTGGGCTTCGGGCTCGGCGTCATCCCTTCGGCGATCATCGCCGTCATCCTCGGCGGCGCGCTCGGCTACGCCCAGGACCGCTTCTTCTGGGGCCAGCTGCGCAGGCGCGGCAGCGGGACGATCGCCATGATGATCATCTCGATCGGTGTGGCCATCTTCCTGCGCTACCTGTACCTGTTCCTGTTCGGCGGCGAGAGCCAGCCCTACACCGAGTTCAACGCCCAGCCCGGCGTCGAGTTCGGGCCGATCAGCGTCGCGCCCAAGAACCTGTGGTCGATGGGCATCGAGCTGCTCGTGCTCCTCGTGGTCGGTCTCGCGCTGCTCAAGACGCGCACCGGCAAGGCGGCACGCGCCGTCGCCGACAACCCGGCGCTCGCGGCCTCCTCCGGCATCAACGTCGACCGCATCATCCGCATCATCTGGACCGTCGGCGGGGCCGTGGCCGCGCTGGCCGGCATCCTGCTGGCGATCTCGCAGACCGCCAAGTACACGATGGGCCAGGACATCCTGCTGCTCATCTTCGCCGGCGTCACGCTCGGCGGGCTCGGCACCGCGTTCGGCGCCCTGGTCGGGTCGATCGTGGTCGGGCTGTTCGTCCAGCTGTCCACGCTCTGGATCCCGCCGGAGCTGAAGAGCGTCGGCGCGCTTGCCGTACTCATCATCGTGCTCCTCGTCCGGCCGCAGGGCATCCTGGGCCGCAGCGAGCGGATCGGCTGACGGGGGAGATCGCATGGACTGGCTTACCATCTTCGTCACCACCGTCGAGGCCGCGATCGGCATCGAGACGGTCTTCTACGCGCTCGCCGCGATCGGCATCAACATCCAGTTCGGCTACACCGGACTGCTGAACTTCGGCCAGGCGGCCTTCCTCGGCGTCGCGGCCTACGGCCTGGCCGTCATGGTCTCCACGTTCGGCCTGCCGTTCTGGGTGGGCATCCTGACGGGTCTGGCCGCCACCGTCGTGCTGGCGATCCTGCTGGGCATCCCGACGCTGCGACTGCGGGCCGACTACCTGGCCATCGTGACCATCGCGGCGGCCGAGATCGTCCGGCTGATGTTCCGCTCGGTCGCGTTCAAGGACGTGTTCGGCGGCTCCGACGGCCGTCAGGCGTTCTCCAGCGGCTTCTACGCGCTCAACCCCTTCCCGAAGGGCGAGTACGGCATCGGGCCCATCGGGTTCAACGAGCGCGTGCTCTGGGTGCTGACCGTCGGCTGGATCCTGGTCGCGCTGTCGTGCCTGCTGGTCTACCTGCTGATGAACAGCCCGTGGGGCCGTGTGCTCAAGGCCATCCGCGAGGACGAGGACGCCGTGCGCAGCCTCGGCAAGAACGTCTTCTCGTACAAGATGCAGTCGCTGATCATCGGTGGCTTCGTCGGGTGCTTCGGCGGTTTCATCTACGCGCTGGGCTACGCCTCCGTGCAGCCCGACACGTTCGCGACCGAGCTGACGTTCTTCGCCTACACGATCGTGATCCTCGGTGGCGCCGCACGTGTCTTCGGTCCGGTGCTCGGTTCCGTGATCTTCTGGGTTCTCCTGGTGCTCATCGGCAACACCCTCGCCGAGGCGGTCGCCGCGGGTTACATCCCGTTCATGACCACCACCCAGGTGGGCCCGGTCCGCTACATGCTGGTCGGTCTCGGATTCATCCTGTTGCTCATCTTCCGGCCGCAGGGCATCCTCGGAGACAAGAGGGAGATCGCACTCGATGCACGCTGACCCGACGCACGCCGAAACCCGGCCGAGCGCCCGCAAGGCCGCCGCGCTGGCCGCCTTCGCCGGCCTCGATCGCGAGCCCGGCGTCGCCAAGCCGGACCCGATCCTGGTCGTGGACAACGTGGTGCGTCGCTTCGGCGGCCTCACCGCCGTCGACGTCCAGCACGTGGAGGTCCAACGCGGCTCCATCACCGCGCTGATCGGCCCCAACGGCGCGGGCAAGACGACGTTCTTCAACCAGCTCACCGGCTTCGACACCGCCGACGCGGGCGAGTGGACCTTCAACGGCAAGCGCATGAACGGCGTGCCCGCCCACAAGGTCGCCCACAGCGGCATGGTGCGTACCTTCCAGCTCACCAAGGCGCTGTCCAAGCTCACGGTCGTGGAGAACATGCGGCTCGGCGCCCAGGGCCAGCGCGGCGAGAGCTTCTTCAGCGCGCTGATCCCCAGCCTCTGGCGCGGCCAGGAGGACGAGATCACCGCCCAGGCCGACGAGCTGCTGGAGAGGTTCAAGCTGGCGGCCAAGCGCGAGGACTTCGCCGGCTCGCTCTCGGGCGGTCAGCGCAAGCTGCTGGAGATGGCACGCGCGCTCATGGTCAAGCCCGAGCTGGTCATGCTCGACGAGCCCATGGCGGGCGTCAACCCGGCCCTCACCCAGTCGCTGCTCGGTCACGTCAAGGACCTGCGCGAAGAGGGCATGACCGTGCTGTTCGTCGAGCACGACATGGACATGGTGCGCGACATCAGCGACTGGGTCATCGTCATGGCTCAGGGCGCCGTCATCGCCGAGGGCCCGCCCGACACCATCATGTCCGACTCCCGGGTCATCGACGCCTACCTGGGCGCACACCACGACGCGCCGCTGTCGGAGGAGGAGCTCGAGGAGCAACTCCATGAGGCCGAGGCCGCGCTCGAGGCAGAGGCCGAAGAAGGGAAGGACAAGTGAGCTCAGCACCGGAGTCAAAGGCGGCGGTCACCGACCGCAGCGCCCACCTCGACGGCGCCGCGAACGCCATCCTGCGCTGCGACGAGCTCATCGCGGGCTACCTGCCGGGCGTCAACATCCTCAACGGCTCCGACCTGTACGTCGGCGACGGCGAGCTGATCGGCATCATCGGCCCCAACGGCGCCGGTAAGTCGACCCTGCTCAAGGCCATGTTCGGCCTGGTCAACATCCGCAGCGGCACGGTGCTGCTGAAGGGTGAGGACATCACGAACATGAAGGCGCACGCCCTGGTCTCGCGCGGCGTCGGCTACGTGCCGCAGACCAACAACGTGTTCCCGAGCCTGACCATCGAGGAGAACCTCGAGATGGGCGCCTTCCAGGTGCCCGGCAAGTTCAAGGAGCGCTTCGAGTTCGTCACCGAGCTGTTCCCGGCGCTCGGCGAGCGCCGCAAGCAGCGGGCGGGCTCACTGTCGGGCGGCGAGCGGCAGATGGTGGCGATGGCGAGGGCGCTCATGACCGAGCCCTCGGTGCTGCTGCTGGACGAGCCGTCGGCCGGACTGTCGCCCAAGCTGCAGGACCTGGTGTTCATCCAGGCCCAGCAGGTCAACAAGGCGGGCGTCACGGTGGTCATGGTCGAGCAGAACGCCAGGCGCTGCCTGCAGATCTGCCACCGCGGCTACGTGCTCGACCAGGGCCGCAACGCCTACACGGGCACCGGCCGCGAGCTGGCCAACGACCCGAAGGTCATCGAGCTCTACCTGGGCACGCTGGCCAGGGCCTGACGCCCAGGACCTGACACAGGGCCGCTCACGCGGCCTGGGGGGCTCCCGCTCTTGGAGTGGGGGCCCCTTCTGTCGTTGGATGGGTGATGTGAGAAGAACCGCCCTGCTCCTCCTGGCCGCGGTGCTGCTGACCGGCTGCCAGAGCGAGGCCCCCCAGCGTTTCAGCACCGGCGGCGACGCGGACGACGTGCCGTGCGCCCGTGTGGTCTCCGCGATCGGTTATGCCGGTCTCATGCTGCTTCCCGCAGGTCAGGAGGGTGAGCAGGTCTTCGAGGACGCCCTGCTCGGCCGCCTGGCCGAAGCTCGCGGCATCACACGGCAGTTCGGTCCCCGTATGCCGCAGCAGACCCGCGAGGCCGTCACCGAGCTCCTGCGGGCCACGGAGGGGCTGTCCAAGGCCGACGTGCCCCGGGATCGCCAGGTTGAGCTCCTGAAGGCCTACCGCTCGGCGGCCGACCGCATCACGGCGTCCTGCGGCTGACCGGCGGGTTCCCCCCGGGACGACGAGCAGGGCCCGGCCCCCCACGCGGGGAGCCGGGCCCTGGCCCAGTCGGGGCTGACGAGACTTAGCCGTCGATGTTGCCGGTGCGGTACTCGATGGCCTTCGGCGCGTACTTGTTGTCCTCGCCGTACTGGTAGATGCCGATCGTGGCGACGGCCGGGTCACCGGCGTCGTTGAACTCGACCGGACCGCTCACGCCGTCGTAGTCGATGTCCTTACCGGCCTTGAGCAGCTCGACGCAGGTCTTGAAGTCCTTGCACTTCTCGCCGCCCTTGCTGACCTCGACCAGCTTGGCCGCGATGTCGACACCCGCGTCGCTCTTGGCGGCCTCGGCCGCGAGGGCGATCAGGTTGGCGGCGTCGTAGGACTCGGCCGCGTAGCTGAAGTCCTCCAGCTTGGGGTCGATCTCGAGGAGCTTCTTCTGGAAGTCCTCGGGAGCGGCGGCGCCGGGAAGCGTGCCCTTGACGCCCTTGAGCGTGCCCTTCGGGAACTTCGCGTAGTTGGTGTTGGAGAGGTTGCCGTCGACGTGGTACCAGTGCACCTTGTCGGAGGTGAGCCCCTGCTTGACCAGCTCCTGGAGGATCTTGGCGGTCTCCTCGAAGCCGACGATCACGATGCCCTTGGGGTTGGCAGCCTTGATCTTGGCCACGTCGGCGGAGAAGTCGACGGCCTTGGGGTCGTAGATGATCTTCTCGACGATCTCGCCACCGCCGGCCTTGACGGCCGCCTCGGTGCTGTCGGCCAGACCGGTGCCGTAGGAGTCCTGCAGCGCCATGATCGCGACTTCGCTGTCGCCGTCCGCGACGGCCAGGTCACCCAGGACGCGGCCCTGCAGGATGTCCGGCGGAGCCGTCCTGAAGAACAGGCCGTTGTCCTTGTAGTCGCTCAGCGAGATCGCGGTGTTGGCGGGCGAGAACTGCACCACACCCGCACCCGTGATCTTGTCGATCACCGACAGCGACACCGAGGAGGACGCGGCGCCGATGATGGCGTCGGCCTTCTGCTGGAGCAGCTTGTCGACCGACTGCGAGGCGATGTTGGTCGTGGTGTCACCGGAGTCGGTGTGGATCGGCGTCACAGGCTTGCCGAGCACACCACCGGCGGCGTTGATCTCCTTGGCCGCGAGGTCGACACCGGCGAACTCCGGCGGGCCCAGGAAGGCGAGCGAGCCGGTCTGGGGCAGCAGGGTGCCCAGGGTCAGCTGGCCGTCACCCTTGGCGACGGGCGCGGAGGCGGTGTCCGTCGCGCTCGGCGCAGCAGCCGTGTCGGTAGCGGCGGGGGCGGCAGGGTCGCTGCCGCCGCAGGCCGTAAGGGCGAGGCTTGCCGCAGCCGCGACGGCCAACGCGCGCCCGATGGGGGCAATGCGGATCATGAAGTGTCTCCTTCATCCAGGCCGGGAGGTTGTCAGCGCCGCCGACGTTCCCGATCGAATGAGCGAAACGTACAAAAACCTGCAACCCCCGATCTAGATGCGTGAATGAACTGTCGGCACTTGGATGCTGACTCGTAATAACTCCTCAACTTACGAGAGCAGCGAGGTCACACCTAATGTGCATATGGTGAAGCGCTTGATGCCCCTGTTCGCCGCGACTTTGTGTCTTACGGCGTGTGCGGCGGAGCCCGTTTCGGCCATACCCCCCTCCGGGCTGTCCGTAACGATCCGGCAGGACCGTTCCGACAGTCCGAAACACATACTTGCGATACAGATGTCCAACAGTGGGTCGGCTGATGTGTATGTGGCAGATGTGCGCCTGGTGACGGAATCCTTCGCCGCGCTTCCCGCCGAGCCCATGAACACCTACATCCGCAAGGTCAGAGTCAACCTCCGCATCCCGTACGGCGCCGCCGTGTGCGCCGACGACACCGTGCCTCCGCTGCGCCCCGCCACGGTCTACGCCAGGGTCGGAACCGGCCCGCAGGCCCTGCGCGAGGTCAAGTGGACCCTGCCGCACCCCGAACCGCTGCTGGCCGCCCTGCACACGGCCGAGTGCAAGGCCCACATCGTCAAACGGACGGCCGACATCGCCCTGGGCGAGACCTGGCGGGAACGCGACGAGAAGCTCTACGGCGCACTCGTCGTCACCAGGCGCAAGGGGCAGGCGCCGGTCACCGTCCAGGAGGTGCGCGGCAACGTGCACTACGAGATCGAGCCCGTCGCGGGCCCGCGCCGGCCCGCGGGCGTGCTGGCGGGCTCGGCCGCGCGCGTGGAGATCCCCGTTGTGCTGACCCCCGGCCGGTGCGACGCGCACGCCTTCGCCGAGGCCAAGCAGGCGCATCTGTTCACGACGTGGGTGTCGCTGGGGGCCGAGGAGGAACGCGTGGTGACGGTCTTCGCCTCCAAGCGCCTACAGGAGGTCTTCCTGGCCTACGCCAAGAAGACCTGTCACCTCGGCGAGGCCCCGCAGTAGCCCGGGGGACTGCCTGCCCGTATGTCAGGCCGGGAGCCCATACTCGTAGTGTCCGGCCTCAACGGTCAGGCCGGGAGCCCGCGGTCGGGGTGTCCGGCCTCTGGAGGTGAGGCCGGAGCACGTGGTCCGGAGGAGCGTATGTCAGGCCGGGTCCGGCCTGCCGGTGTCGGCGACGACGATCTGGGCCACCTCGCGCATGCTCAGCCTGCGGTCCATGCTGGCCTTCTGGATCCAGCGGAAGGCCTGCGGCTCGCTCCAGCCGTGCTGCGACATCAGCAGCCCCTTGGCCCGCTCGACCAGCTTCCTGGTCTCCAGCTGACCCGACAGCGAGGAGACCTCCTTGGCCAGCGCCACCATCTCCTCGTGCCTGCTGACCGCCATCTCGATCGCGGGCACCAGATCGGCCTTGGTGAACGGTTTGACCAGATAGGCCATCGCACCGGCGTCCCTGGCCCGCTCGACCAGGTCGCGCTGGGAGAACGCGGTGAGGATCAGGCACGGCGCGACCCGGTCGGCCACGATGCGCTCGGCCGCCGAGATGCCGTCGAGAATCGGCATCTTGACGTCGAGGATCACCAGGTCCGGCCTGAGCTCTCCGGCGAGCTTGATCGCACTCTCGCCGTCGCCCGCCTCACCCACGACGACATACCCGTCTTCTTCAAGCATCTCCTTGAGGTCGAGGCGGATCAGGGCCTCGTCTTCCGCGATCACCACTCGCCGCTGCGTACTCACGAGCAGAAGGGTACCGAGGTCCGCTACATTAGATCCACGTGAGTACGCACAACTGATCGACTTCGGTTGTGGAAAACCGCTCCCTACAACCGGACAAGTCCGGACATAAGCCCCGATATCCCAACGGCAGAGGAAATGGTCTCAAACACCATCGAGTGTGGGTTCGAATCCCACTCGGGGCACCAGCCGATCTCATAACTCCAGGTTGGCCCCGTCGCCGTCGGTGCTGCGGGCCTCCGGATGGCCGGGCGCGTGCGACGGCGTCACGATGACCAGCGTCGCGACCGCGTACTTGGCACAGTAGCCACGCGTCGACGGCAGCAGGAACCTGCTCAGCCTGCTCCGCGTCTTACGCCCCAGCACCAGCAGATCGGCCGCACGCGCCAGCTCCACCAGATGCGGCCCAGGCACCCCCAGCCTGGTCAGCGGCACCACGTGCACGTCGCCCGGCATCCCGCCCGCCACCTCGTCGAACAGCCGCTCCACCAGCTCCGCCGCCTTGGCCAGCTCCTCCAGCATCACCGTCTGCCCCGGCGGCATCGCCTCGGGGAACGGCTGCACCGGCGCCCGGCTCACATGCACCGCCAGCAGGGGCAGCCTGCGCAACCTCGCCGCCCCGATCGCCCAGGCGAGCGCCCAGTGCGAGGAGGGCGAGTCGTCGACACCCACGACGACACGCGGCCCCTGCGGCAGATCGGACGGCACAGGGGGCACAAGGGGCTCAGGCGGCACGACGGCCTCCTCCCGTGAGAGGGGTCGCGTCCATAGTGCCCTCTCCACGCCCTTCAGGGGAGGGGGTGGAGAGGGGGCGTGCGATCGCTTGGCCTCCTGCTGGTAGAACAGGTGGGGTATGTCCGGACAAGGCGTCCAGCCCTGGCACCGGGCGGCCTCGGAGAACCGCAGGGTGACCGAGGCCTGGGACCAGGCGGCCTCGGAAGGACGCCCAGGTGACCGAGCCTGGGGCCGGGCGGCTTCGAAAGGGTGTCGAGATGGCGGAAGCCTGGAGTCAGGTGGCGCTGGAGGGTTGGCGAGATGACTCGCTGGAGGGTTGGCGAGATGACTGAGGTGTGGGCGACGGTCGAGGAGATCGCGGCGGCACGCGATCGGTTCGCGGCGGCGATTCCCGGCTGGCGCTACCCCGCCGCGTACGCCGTGGGCACGACCGGGCCCGACGGCACGCGCTTCCCGCACGTGAACGCCGGAGCGCACAACCTGCCCGCCGTCGTCCTGGCGACCGTACTCGGACATGTGTCGGGAAACGCGACCTACCCCCTGCCGGAACACGTCCTGCGCGAGGCCGTCGCCCTGCTTTCCCCCGCCGCCGCCTGCACGGCGGTGCCGCACCCGAACCTGGCCGCCTGGCAGGAGGTACTGGCATCCGGACTTCCCACGGTCGCGGTATTCCTCGGCCCGGAGGACGACGACGAGGACGAGGACGAGGCGTCAGACGCCTCCGACTCCCCCGCCCAGGCGTTGCGCACGGCACTCGCCCAGCGCGCAGGCTAGGACGACTCCCACTCCCCATCCAGGCGTTGCCCAGCACGCCCGCACAGCATGAAGCCTCACTCCCCACCCAAGCACCGCCCGCCAGAACCCAGCTACTCCGCCTCCCCAAGCACCGTCCCCACGAGCGCCGTCCCCCGCCCCGCCCTCCCCCCTGGCCCCGCCAGATACTCGACCTCCCCCTCCACCAGCTCCCCCCCACACTCCCCACACGTGACAACGGCCCGAGTGACCCGACCGCACCCCTGATGCCTGACGACCAACGGCGCCCCCTCCTCCCCCGCCTCCCACCGATCCCCCCACGCGGTCAGTGCGAGCAGCACAGGCACGAGGTCGCGTCCCTTGGCGGTCAGGTGGTAGCCGTAGCGGTCCGGCCGCCGCGTATACAGCTCGCGACGCAGCAGGCCGCCCTCGACGAGCCGTTCGAGCCGCTGGGTCAGCACGTTCGTCGCGGCCCCGATGTCGCGCTGCAGCTCGTCGAACCGGTGCAGCCCGAGCGACACGTCCCGCATGATCAGCAGAGCCCACGGGTCCCCCACGATCGCCGCAGACCTGGCGATCGAGCACGCGATGCCCGAGAAGTCGGTCCTGGTCATCCTTCCGCCTCCAACAGTCCCTTGCTTGAAGCAAGCCAGCAGGCTAGCGTACGCATCATGTATCACGCGATCGTACGATCAGTCGTCAGAAGAGTCTGGCGCAAGGTGGGCGCGGGCGACTACGAGGCGGCGGTGGCGATGGCCGCGCCGGGCGTGCGGTTCCGGTTCGTCGGCGAGACCGCACTGGGCGCCGACGTGCATGGTCAGGAGGCGTTCAGGGCGTGGTTCGCCAGGTTCGAGGAGCACCTGCCGGGTGTGCGGCTCAGGCTGGTCGACGTGGTGGCGGGCGGCTGGCCCTGGCGCACTCGGGTCGCGGTCCAGCTGCGCGTCTCCGGCACCCTGGCCGACGGCTCGCCGTACCGTAACATCGCCATGCAGTGGGCCACCCTGCGGTGGGGGCGCATGGTGGACGACATCGTCGTGGAGGACACCCTCGCCCTCGACGCCGGCCTGCGCCGCAACCGGGTCGACGCCTGACCCTCAGGGCAGTACGGCCAGGCGGGACAGGTCCGCGGCGGTGGCCAGGGTTTCGGTCAGGCGACCACGTTCGGCGTCGTCGAGCGGGATCGCCAGCGCCCGGTCGAGTACGGCTGCCGCCGTGGCGAGGTCGTCGAGCCTGACGGCGAGTTCCGCGCGGTACACGAGCGCCTCGACGAGCACGCCCGCGGGAGCCGCTTCGCCGTGTCTGGCCAGGGCGCCGCCCAAGACCTTGATCGCCTGGCGGTCGTCGCCCTTGGACTCGCCGAGCACGATCGCATTGTCCAGCGTCCGCCTGAGCGGGTCCCCTTCGTGCCGCTGCGGCTCGTCCGGCCCGGGAGCGGTTCTGGCGAAGACGCGGATCCAGTTGCCGCCGGGGTCGATGACGCTGAAGCCCGTCGTGGCGCCGGTGTTCTTGCGTCGGCGTGGGCGTGTGATGCGAGGAATGCCGGACAGCAGGAGTTTGCCGTGCCGCGCGCGCATCCCGGCGGCGAACGCCTCGAACAGCACGGCCGTGTCGTCGACCGCGACGACGCAGGAGCCGTAGGACTGTTCGGGGTCGAACCCGTCGATACCGGCGAAGTGCAGTTCGATGCCGCCGCGTCTGACGATCACGTACGGATTGGGACGGGTCTGGCGGTAGATCCTCTCGAAGCCGAGCATGCGGTAGAAATCGTCGATCTCGTCGATGTCAGGACAGGGCAGGATCGGAATCGTCGTCTCATTCGACATGCTTGCACCCGCTTCCCCCAGCCGTGTACGACATACACACCATACACCTGGCTCAGTGGGATTTATCGCGAAATATCGTTACGTAACGCGTGACGGAAGGGTGGCCGAATACACCCTCATGCCGGAAAGCTTTTGCAAAAGCTGCCGGGTGAGGGAGCTACTCTCAGCGCATGGAGCGTGATCGCGTGGACGAGATGGTCGAGGCCTGGCGCAACGAGCTGCCCGAGGCGGCGACCGTCCAACTCGAGATCATCAAGCGGATCGGCAGGCTCAAGGCCAGGGCCGAGGAGGTCACCCAGGCCCTGCTGGGCGCCCAAGGCCTCACCTATGCCGACTTCGACGTCCTGGCCACCCTGCGCCGCACCGGCTCGCCGTACATGCTCAAACCCAGCGCGCTCGCCGCACACTCCCAGCTCACGACGGGTGGCACCAGCAACATCCTGCAGCGCCTGGCCGCCGCCGGACTGGTCACCAGGGAGCCCGACCCCGACGACGGACGCAGTTCCTGGGTACGGCTGAGCGACGCGGGCGTGGCCAGGGCCGAGCAGCTCGCGCTCGCCACGACGGCCGCGCACCGCGATCTGCTGCACGACGTACCCGACGAGATCGCGCGTGAGCTTGCCGACCGATTGCGCGAAGTACTCATCGCACTCGGTGACAGGGCGTGAACACTCCGGCCACCGGTCGGTAACGATCAGCAAAGCTTGCAAGCCCTCTGCAAGCAGCATCCACGATCATGCTTGCTGTTCACTCTGTGAGAGGGGTGACAGAGTACGGCTGCCGTCACGCTGCGGAGGCGGCAGCCGTACTCCCCCACCCGACGGCTTTCAGCCCGTGCCGGTATTTTTGGCGGGTGACTGCAATCGATCCCACCACCACCGGCGCCCACGGCGTCGGCCTGGCCACCATCGCCGCCGACGGCACCGTACTCGACACCTGGTTCCCCGCCCCCGTCCTGGGCGAGCCGCCTTCGGTCGGCACGCGGAGGCTGAGCGCCGAGGAGGCGGGCGAACTCGCCGCGCTGGTCGGCCCCGACCCCACGCGCGGCGTCGAGGTCGTCGCGGTCAGCACCGGCATCGCCAAACTGGCCGAGGCCCCCGCCGACGCCCACGACGCCTACCTGCGCCTGCACCTGCTGTCCTCCCGCCTGGTACGCCCGCACGGCCTCAACCTGGACGGCGTGTTCGGCCTGCTGGCCAACGTCGTGTGGACCAACTTCGGGCCGTGCCCGGTCGAGGGCTTCGAGTCGGTACGGCTTCGCCTGCGTGCGCGTGGGGCGGTGACGGTGTTCGGCGTGGACAAGTTCCCGCGCATGGTCGACTACGTGCTGCCCTCCGGCGTGCGCGTCGCCGACGCCGACCGCGTGCGCCTCGGCGCGCACCTGGCGGCCGGTACGACCGTCATGCACGAGGGCTTCGTGAACTTCAACGCGGGCACACTCGGCGCCTCCATGGTCGAAGGCCGCATCTCGGCGGGCGTCGTGGTGGGCGACGGCACCGACGTCGGCGGCGGCGCCTCGATCATGGGCACCCTGTCGGGCGGCGGCAAGGAGGTCATCGCCATCGGCGAACGCTGCCTCCTCGGCGCCAACGCCGGCATCGGCATCTCCCTGGGCGACGACTGCGTCGTCGAGGCCGGCCTGTATGTCACGGCAGGCACCAAACTCACCCTGCCCGACGGACGCGTCGTCAAGGCCAAGGACCTGTCGGGCGCGAACGGCTTGCTGCTCCGCCGGAACTCGACGACCGGGGCCGTGGAGGCCGTGCAACGCACGGGGTCCGGGATCGAGCTGAACGCGGCCTTGCATGCCAACGATTAGGTAGGCGGCCTCTCCGGGGGCGGGACGCGGTGGCGTGCCGCCCTTCGGCGGTTTCGGGCGGGGGCTTCTTTGGTGGGGCTTCTTGGTCGGGGCTCGCGGGGGGCAGGGCACCACAGGCGCAGGGATTGCCGCCTGCGGGCGGGGCCCTTCGGCGGCTTGCTGGTGGGTGGGGTGGCGATGTGGGGCGGTTGCGTGCATGCCGCTGTGAAGGGGGCGGGCGGCTCGGAGCTCTTAACAGCATGGCCTCGGTGACACCCCACGCGCCGACGCGGACGCGCCGCCGGGCTGATGTCCACAGCGCTTGACTTGACGTTTCAGGCAACGGCTCAGAGCCCCGTCAAACGCCCGTTGTCTCGGACAGCATCTCTGCCTGTCCGCCTGAGGCGGCACTCCAACGTGGGAACTTCGCTGGAGGCACTGCCCGGTATGTCCTCATGGAAGTCTCGGGCTTCGCATACCGAAGCCCTCTCAACACACGTTCGCGCTGAAGCCCCTCGAACTCCCCCAAGGCATCCGGATCCAGGCGTCCAAGGCCCGAGACGTCCCAGTGGGCGACCGAAGTCGGCTGGAGGAGCGTGAGGGAGGGAGGCCGGCCACCGTCCTGCGGTGGCCGGGGCCGTGGCTTGCCGTAAAGGGGGAAAGCCGCCCTAAAGGCGGATCACCCCGGGTGGGAGACCGCCGAGCCGATCGTGTGGACGCGGAGGGCGTTGGTGGAGCCGTGGGTGCCGGGAGGGGAGCCGGCGACGATGACCACCTTGTCGCCCTTCTCCAGGCGGCCGAGGGACAGCAGGGCCGACTCGACCTGGCGCACCATGTCGTCGGTGTGGTGCACGAACGGCACGTGGAAGGTCTCCACGCCCCACGTGAGCGACAGCTGCCCCCGCACGTGCGGGGATGAGGTGAAGGCCAGCAGCGGGATCGGCGAGCGGTAGCGGGCCAGGCGGCGGGCGGTCTCCCCTGACATGGTGAACGCGACCAGCGCCTTGGCGCCGACGATGGCGCCGACCTCGGCGGCGGCGCGGGCGATGGCGCCGCCGGTCGTCTCGGGCATGCGCTCCAGCGTGTGGGTGGCCTGCAGCGAGGACTTCTCGGCCGCGCAGGCGATGCGGTCCATGGTGGCGACCGACTCGATCGGGTACGTGCCGACGGACGTCTCGCCGGACAGCATGACGGCGTCGGCGCCGTCCATCACGGCGTAGGCGACGTCGGAGGCCTCGGCGCGGGTGGGCCGCGGCGCCGACATCATCGAGTCGAGCATCTGGGTGGCGACGATGACCGGCCTGGCCTTCTCGCGGCACAGCTCGATCGCCCGGCGCTGGACGATCGGCACCTGCTCGAGCGGGAGCTCCACGCCGAGGTCGCCGCGGGCGACCATGATGCCGTCGAACGCCTCGACGATCTCGGGCAGCCTGTCGACGGCCTGCGGCTTCTCGATCTTGGCGAGCAGCGGCAGCCTGACGGCCTCCTGCTCCATGATGTTGCGCACGACGTCGGCGTCCGACGGCCTGCGCACGAACGACAGCGCGATCATGTCGAAGCCGGTGCGCAGCGCCCAGCGCAGGTCCGTCTCGTCCTTGTCGGTGAGCGCGGGCGCGCTGACGTTGACGCCGGGCAGGTTGAGGCCCTTGTTGTCGGAGATCATGCCGCCGATGACGACCCGGGTGCTGACCCTGAGGCCGTCGACGCGCGTGACCTCCAGCACGACCCGGCCGTCGTCGACCAGGATCGTGTCGCCGGGGCGCACGTCGTTGGGCAGGCCCTTGTAGGTCGTGGAGACCTGCTCGCGGTCACCGGGGACCTCTTCGGTCGTCACGGTGAAGACGTCGCCGAAGCCGAGCCTGACCGGGCCGTCGGCGAACTTGCCGATGCGGATCTTGGGACCCTGCAGGTCGGCGAGCACGCCCACACCACGGCCGAGCTCGGCCGCCGCCTCCCTCACCCTGGCGAACACCTCAAGGTGCTGCTCGTGGGTGCCATGACTGAGGTTGAAGCGGGCCACGTCCATACCGGCCGAGATGAGCTCACGGAGCCGCTCGGCGGAGGAGGTGGCGGGGCCTAGGGTGCAAACGATCTTAGCGCGACGGGTCACGGGTCCTACCTTAATTGGTACAGACCACTTGGCGTTCCCACCCGGCGGAAATCCAGGTGACAACAGGCTATCGATGGTGAACGGCCGGTAGCCTGCGGCGTCTGTACAGGTAACCGGCCCATGAGGTCAGCACGAGCACGGCGACCCCGGCGCGGGCCACGTTCGTGTATTCCTCGGGGTAGACGACGCCTTCAATGTAGTGGTCGACGAACCCGGAGGGCGTCAGGCCGTGCAGCCCGGCGTTGCGCCTGCCCCAGTCCTCCACGACGGTCAGCGGGCACTGCACACCGGTCACGACCGACAGCACGCCCCACGCGGCCACGGCGAGGTGGGCCCAGATCGTGCGCGGCAGCAGCCAGGCCACGAACCCGCCCACCGCGAGGTAGACGAGCACGAGAAAGTGCACCACCATCGTGACGTCGGCGACGAGGCGATACCACACACTCCGAGCCTACGCCGATCAGCGCTTCGCGGTCACCGCGCGATAGGCGTCCACCACGCCGCGCCCGTAGAAGCCGTTGCGCGCCTTGCCGCCCTCGCACACGTGGGTCTCCTTCTCGCCGAACTCCTGGTACACGTACGCCTTGGGCGAGGGGCACGCGCGTTTGGCCGCGGTGGCGTAGAGGAGGCGTTCGACCTCGGCGGGCGCCAGCGTCAGGCCGCCCTTGCCGGGCTTGCCGAAGCGGCTGATCAGCAGGGCGGCGACCCCGGTCGCGTGCGGCGCGGCCATGGAGGTGCCTTCGAGGTACTGGTAGTAGGCGCAGGCGCCGCCCGAGCAGTCGCGTACGACCTCGGCCGTCGTCGGGCGGCCCTTGGAGTCGATCTTGTCTTCCCGGCGCAGGGCCTTGGCGGGCGCGGCGGCCAGGATCAGCCGTTCGGCGCCGAGCCCCCTGCCGTCCAGCCCGTCGCCGCCGGGCGCCGACAGGTCGGTCTGCTCGATCCCGTAGTCGGAGTAGGCGGCCTTGCGCCCGGAGGGCCCGAGCGCCGACACCGAGATGACGCCCTTGGACTCGGCGGGCACGTTGATGCAGGAGTTGTCGATCTTCCGTACCTTCTGGGAGCCGTCGGGGTATCCGGGGCTCTCGGTGTCGCGGGCGGGCCTGCCGAGGTCGGTCGAGCCGTTGCCCAGCGACGAGATCAGGGTGACGCCCCTCTTCCTGGCGTAGTCGAGGGCGCGCTGCATGCCGGTGATGATGCCGCGCTGCTCCAGGCGCTGGGCCTTGCTGTCGGACTTGTTCGCCGTGCAGTTGAACAGCCACGGGTCGACGTAGTAGCTCATGTTCACCACGTCGACGCCGATGTCGGCGGCGTAGGTGAGCGCGTCGAGGCTCGGCTTGAGGAAGAAGAAGCCGGAGTCCTGCCCGGCCCTGAGGTTGAGGATCTGCACGCCTGGCGCCACGCCCGCGATGCCCTTGCCGTTGAGCGGGGAGGCGATCGTGGAGGCCACGTGGGTGCCGTGGCCGTCGTCGTCCACGTCGACGGGGTCCTTGCAGCCCTTGTACTCGCACTTGCCGTCGAGGGGTTCGCCGTCGCGGTCCTTGGGCCTGTCGACGACGAAGTTGCGGCTGAGGCGGCGGTTGAAGTTCGGCGCGATGTCGGGGTGGGTGCCGTCGACGCCGGTGTCGATGACGCCCACCAGGACCTTGCGGCTGCCCCGGTCGACGGCGTGCGCGCGGTCGGCCCCGATCATGCGCATGTCCCACTGCCGCCCGGCCAGCGGTTCGCCCTTGATCGTGTGGCCCGCGAGCACGGTGGCGTCCGGCCGCACGGCCTTGGTGCGTCTCGCGCTGGCGTAACCGATCTTGCGGTCGGTGGAGACGCCGACGATCACGGGGCTGGCCGCGAGCCGTTCGACAAAGGGTGCGCCCCGGCCTCTGGTCAGCAGGTAGCCGAGCCGGTCGTCGGCCGCCTCGACCGAGCCGCCCGCCTTCGCGACCGCGCGCAGGGCGGCGTCACGAGCGCCGTCGGTGTAGAAGACGAGGTACTCCACTGCGGCCGCCGAGCGCTCCCGCTGCGGATCGCCCGCCGTGCAGGCCACGAGCGTTCCCGCCATCGCCGTGGCCAGCAGGCCCCCGACCAGCGCCTTGGTACCCCGCCGCATTCACCCTCCCCGTTCCGACAAGGTGAGCATCCTCCCGACACCTCCCCGCATGTGCAACTTATTCACCCCTTTAAGTGATTTTTCGCACCTGATCGCGCAAAGGCATCCCGTACGGCAAACGCCCGCCCCCGGGCGTACCGGGGACGGGCGTCAGCGCGACGGCAGCGGTCAGACCAGCGGCCTGGCCGTCGGCGGAATCGGGTACGGCAGCGCCGTCGACCCGGTGAGGTGCCGGTCGACGGACGAGGCGGCGGCACGGCCTTCGGCGATCGCCCACACGATGAGCGACTGCCCACGACCCACGTCTCCGGCGACGAACACGCCGTCGACGGCCGACATGTAGGCCTTGTCGCGCAGCACATTGCCCCTGGCGTCGAAGAACTCGCCCTCGGTCATCGCCGCCAGGTCCGTCAGCAGCCCGGCCTTCTCCGGCCCGACGAAGCCCATCGACAGCGTGATCAGATCGGCGGGGATCTCCCGCTCGGTGCCGGGGATCGCCTTGAACCCGGCCCCGGGCCCCTCGACCTCGACCAGGCGCAACGCCCTGACGTTGCCCTCGTCGTCGGCGACGAACGCGGTCGTGGAGACGGCGTAGACGCGCTCGCCGCCGTCCTCGGCCAACTCCTCGTGCGCGCTCTCCATCTTGAACAGGATGGGGAAGGTCGGCCACGGCTGCGAACCCGGCCTGGCGGCGGGCGGCTGGGGCATGATCTCCAGCTGGGTCACCGACGCCGCGCCCTGACGGATCGCGGTGCCGATGCAGTCGGCCCCGGTGTCGCCGCCGCCGATGACCACGACGTGCTTGCCCTCGGCCGAGATCGGCGAGACGGCGAAGTCGCCCTCCTGCACCTTGTTGGCCGGAGGGAGGTACTCCATCGCCTGGTAGACGCCCTTGAGCTCGCGTCCGGGCACCGGCAGGTCGCGCCACTGGGTGGCGCCGCCGCTCAGCACGACCGCGTCGTACTGCTCGCGCAGTTCGGCGGCGGTGATGTCGACGCCGACATTGACGTTCACCCGGAACTCGGTGCCTTCGGCCCGCATCTGGGCCAGGCGCCTGTCGATGTGGCGCTTCTCCATCTTGAACTCGGGAATGCCGTAACGCAGCAGCCCGCCGATCCGGTCGGCGCGCTCGTAGACGACGACGTCGTGCCCGGCCCTGGTGAGCTGCTGGGCGGCGGCCAGGCCCGCGGGGCCGGAGCCGACGACCGCGACCCGCCTGCCGGTCCTCACCTTCGGCGGCTGCGGGGCCACCCAGCCTTCGGCGAACGCCCGGTCGATGATCTCGACCTCGACCCGCTTGATCGCCACCGGGTCGGCGTTGATCCCCAGTACGCACGCCGCCTCGCACGGCGCCGGGCACAGCCGCCCGGTGAACTCGGGGAAGTTGTTGGTGGCGTGCAGCCGCTCCACCGCGTCGCGCCAGTCGTCGCGGTAGACGAGGTCGTTCCACTCGGGGATGAGGTTGCCCAGCGGGCAGCCGTTGTGGCAGAACGGGATGCCGCAGTCCATGCAGCGGGCGGCCTGCTTGGTCAGCGCCGGCTTGGGGAAGTCGGTGTAGACCTCGCGCCAGTCGCGGATGCGCACGTCGACAGGGCGGCGTGCGGGCAGTTCACGCTCATGCGTGAGGAAACCCTTCGGGTCGGCCATGGTTACGCCCCCTATCCCTGAACCGCGGCCGTCATGACCGCTTCGTCGATGTCGCGTCCCTCGATGCGCGCGGCCTCGGCCGCCTCCAGGACACGCTTGTAGTCGATCGGCATGATCTTGCCGAACCTGGCCAGGCCCGCCTCCCAGTCGCCCAGCAGCTCCTTGGCCACGGGCGATCCGGTCTCGGCGAAGTGGCGTTCCACGATCTCGCGCAGGAACGCGGCGTCGGCCTCGCCCGGCGTCTCGATCGCCACCATCTCGCGGTTGACCCGCGCGGTGGCGAGGTCGAGCACGTAGGCGATGCCGCCGGACATCCCGGCCGCGAAGTTGCGTCCGGTCGGGCCGAGTACGACGACCCTGCCGCCGGTCATGTACTCGCAGCCGTGGTCGCCCACGCCTTCGACGACCGCCGTCGCGCCGGAGTTGCGCACGCAGAACCGCTCGCCCGCCACACCCCTGATGAAGGCCTCGCCCGAGGTGGCGCCGTAGAGGGCGACGTTCCCGGCGATGATCTGGCCGTCGAGCGGGGCCGCGGCGTGCGGCCTGACCGTGATCCGGCCGCCCGACAGGCCCTTGCCCATGTAGTCGTTGGTGTCGCCGGTCAGCCGCAGCGTGACGCCCTTGGGCACGAAGGCGCCGAAGGAGTTGCCCGCCGAGCCGGTGAACGACACGTCGATCGTGTCGGCGGGCAGCCCGGTGCCGCCGTACCTCTTGGTGACCTCGTGGCCGAGCATCGTGCCGACGGTGCGGTTGACGTTGCGGATCGGCAGTTCGAGGCGCACGGGGGTGCCCTCGGCCAGTGCGCCTTCGGCGAGCTGGATGAGGGTGTTGTCCAGGGCGTGCTCCAGGCCGTGGTCCTGCTCGACGCTCTTGCGCAGCGAGGTGCCCTCGGGCAGCTCGGGCTTGTGCAGGATCGGCGACAGGTCCAGGCCGGAGGCCTTCCAGTGCTCCTCGGCCGAGGTGGTGTCGAGCAGTTCGGCCAGGCCGATGATCTCGTCCAGCGTGCGGTAGCCGAGCTGGGCGAGGTACTCGCGGATCTCCTCGGCGATGAACTCGAAGAAGTTCACCACGAACTCCGGCTTGCCGGAGAAACGCCTGCGCAGCTCGGGGTTCTGGGTGGCGACGCCGACCGGGCAGGTGTCGAGGTGACACACCCGCATCAGCACGCAACCGCTGACCACCAGCGGCGCGGTGGCGAAGCCGAACTCCTCGGCGCCGAGCAGCGCGGCGATGACCACGTCACGCCCGGTCTTGAGCTGCCCGTCGACCTGAACGGCGATGCGGTCGCGCAGGCCGTTGAGCAGCAGCGTCTGCTGCGTCTCGGCCAGACCGAGCTCCCACGGCGCACCGGCGTGCTTGACGCTGGTGAGCGGGGAGGCGCCGGTGCCGCCGTCGTGGCCCGAGATGAGCACCACGTCGGCATGCGCCTTGGACACGCCCGCCGCGACCGTGCCGACGCCGACCTCGGCCACCAGCTTGACGTGCACGCGGGCCGCCGGGTTGGCGTTCTTCAGGTCGTGGATGAGCTGGGCGAGGTCCTCGATGGAGTAGATGTCGTGGTGCGGCGGCGGCGAGATGAGGCCGACGCCGGGCGTGGAGTGCCTGGTCTTGGCGATCCACGGGTAGACCTTGTGGCCGGGCAGCTGGCCGCCTTCGCCGGGCTTGGCGCCCTGGGCCATCTTGATCTGCAGGTCGTCGGCGTTGACGAGGTACTCCGACGTGACGCCGAACCTGCCGCTGGCCACCTGCTTGATGGCCGAGCGCCTGGCCGGGTCGTGCAGCCGCTCGGGGTCCTCGCCGCCCTCGCCGGTGTTGGACTTGGCGCCGAGCCTGTTCATCGCGATGGCCAGCGTCTCGTGCGCCTCCATGGAGATGGAGCCGTAGGACATGGCGCCGGTGGAGAACCTCTTGACGATCTCGGAGACCGGCTCGACCTCGTCGATCGGGATCGGGCCGCGCCCCTCCTTGATCTTGAACAGGCCGCGCAGCGTCATCAGCCGCTCGGCCTGGTCGTCGACCAGGGTGGTGTACTCCTTGAAGATCTCGTAGCGGCGGCTGCGGGTGGCGTGCTGCAGCTTGAAGACCGTGTCGGGGTTGAACAGGTGCGGCTCGCCCTCACGCCGCCACTGGTACTCGCCGCCGACCTCGAGACGCCTGTGCGCGTTCTCGGCGCGCGGGTAGGCGCGGGTGTGGCGCTGGCGCACCTCCTCGGCGAGCACGTCGAAGCCGACGCCGCCCAGGCGCGAGGTGGTGCCGGTGAAGCAGGCGTCGACGACTTCGGAGCCGAGCCCGAGCGCCTCGAAGATCTGCGCCCCGGTGTAGGAGGCCACGGTCGAGACGCCCATCTTGGACATGACCTTGAGCACGCCCTTGCCGTACGCCTTGATCAGGTTGCGCACGGCCTTGCGGGGGTCTAGGTCGAGGACGCCGGTGGCGATCATGTCCTCGACGGTCTCGATGGCCAGGTAGGGGTTGACCGCCCCGGCGCCGTAGCCGACGAGCAGCGCCATGTGGTGGGCCTCGCGGGCCTCGCCGGTCTCGATGACCAGGCCCACGCGGGTGCGGGTCTTCTCGCTGATGAGGTGGTGGTGCACCGCGCCGGTGAGCATCAGGGCCGGGATCGGCGCGAGGGTCTCGGAGGAGCCCCTGTCCGACAGCACGATGATGCGCGCGCCGCCCGCGATGGCCTGCGAGACCTCGGTGCGGATCTCCTCAAGGCGGTGCAGCAGCGCTTCGCCGCCGCCCGCCACCCGGTACAGCCCGGAGACGACGTGCGGGTGGAACCCGGGCAGGCCGCCCTCGTCGTTGATGTGGATGATCTTCGCGAGCTCGTCGTTGTCGATCACCGGGTACGGCAGCACGAGCTGACGGCATGAGGCGGGACCCGGGTCGAGCAGATTGCCCTCGGGACCGAGCGTCGAGGACAGCGAGGTGACGAGCTCCTCGCGGATGGCGTCCAGCGGCGGATTGGTGACCTGCGCGAACAGCTGGCTGAAGTAGTCGAACAGCAGCCTCGGCTTCTCGCTGAGCACCGCGACGGGCGTGTCGGTGCCCATGGAGCCGATCGGCTCGTAGCCGGCCTTGGCCATCGGCGACAGGATGACCCGCAGCTCCTCCTGCGTGTAGCCGAACGTCTGCTGACGGCGCACCAGCGCCTCGTGCGTCGGGATCTCCCGCTGCCGCGCGGGCAGCTCCTCGAAGCGCACCAGCCCGGCGTGCAGCCACTCGGAGTACGGCAGCGCGGAGGCGAGCTCGGACTTGATCTCGTCGTCCTCGACGATGCGACCCTGCGCGGTGTCGATGAGGAACATCCGGCCGGGCTGCAACCTGCCCTTGCGGACGACGTCCTCGGGCGCGAAGTCGAGCACGCCCGCCTCGGAGGCCAGCACGGCCAGGCCGTCGGCCGTCACCCAGAAACGGCCGGGACGCAGGCCGTTGCGGTCGAGCACGGCTCCGGCGAGCGTGCCGTCGGAGAAGGTGATCGAGGCCGGGCCGTCCCAGGCCTCCATCAGCGTGGAGTGGAACTCGTAGAAGGCCCTGCGGGCAGGGTCCATCTCGGTGTGGTTCTCCCACGCCTCGGGGATCATCATCAGCACGGCGTGCGGCAGGCTGCGTCCGCCCAGGTGCAGCAGTTCGAGCGTCTCGTCGAAGCTGGCGGTGTCGGAGCCGTCGGGGTCGCAGATCGGGAACAGCCTGCTGATGTCGCCGGGCAGCGTGTCGCTGGCCAGCAGCGCCTCACGGGCGCGCATCCAGTTGCGGTTGCCCTTGACGGTGTTGATCTCGCCGTTGTGCGCGATGTAGCGGTAGGGGTGGGCCAGCGGCCAGCTCGGGAAGGTGTTGGTGGAGAAACGCGAGTGCACGATGGCAAGCGCCGAGTCGAACGCCTCGTCGCTCAGGTCGGGGAAGAACGGCTCGACCTGCAGCGGGGTGAGCATGCCCTTGTAGACGATCGTCCGGCTCGACAGGCTGGCGAAGTAGACGCCCGCCTCGTGCTCGGCGCGCTTGCGCAGGCAGAACGCCACCCGGTCCAGCGCGAGACCGCTCTGCCCGCCCGGCGATGCGACGAACAGCTGGGAGAAGTACGGCATGACGGCCCTGGCGCTCGGACCCGCGTGCGCGGTGTCGACGGGGACCTCGCGCCAGCCCAGGACGGTCAGGCCCTCCTCGGCCGCGATCCGCTCGATCAGGGCGACGGCCTCGGCCCTCGCCTGCTCCGGCGACGGCAGGAACGCCGTTCCGGCGGCGTAGGCGCCCGCCTCGGGCAGCGGGAAGGGCACGACGGCCCTCAGGAAGGCATCGGGAATCTGCGTCAGGATCCCGGCTCCGTCACCGGTGTCCGGCTCGCTACCCTTCGCACCTCGGTGATCGAGATTGCACAACGCCGTCAGTGCCTTGTTCACGATCGAGTGACTGCGACGCCCCGCGATGTCCGCGACCATGGCAACGCCACAGGCATCGTGCTCGTTCGCGGGGTGGTAAAGGCCCTGGGGCTCGGGAAACCCGAGGTGGGCAGCAGGCATTGAATCCCTCCCGTCGTCTTCGTCTGCTAATTGCGTGCAGGCGGGGACGACGTTGGCCCTGCTGCGGTTCGGTTCTAAGAGGTTACCGCACCGTGCCTGAATACTGCCCACCAGGTCCACATCGCGAACATTCACCCGCGTTCCGGCATACGGACAGCCTCGTCTTACCTCCCGAACACCTTGCGTCTCACCTGATCGACTCCGTCACCCCGATACGATCGGACGATGGAACGTGACGGAGTTGAGCGGCTGCTGTCCGAAGCCGGGGCCGACAGCAGACGACTGCGTCACGCGCTCTCGCTGCTGTGCGAGGGCCGCTGGCTCACCCTCGCCGACCTGGTGCGTCTCACCGCGACCTCACGCCGCGCCGTCGAGGCCCTGCTGCGCGAGGTCAGACTCGAACGCGAGGGCGAGACGTTCCGGGTGCCGCTCGAGCACACGCTCGACTACCAGGACCTCTCGGCCTTCGGCGAGCCGCCGGCCGATCCGGTCGCGCACCTGCTGCCGCACTACTCCGGCGTGCTGGAGCGGATGACCACGCTCATCGCCAAGGCGCCGCGCGCCCGCCACACGCTCGACCACGTCTCGGCCACGCCCGACACCGTCGTGCGCAGGGCGCTGCTGCTGGGCGCCAGGTTCTGGCTGCCGGGCTCGCGGCTGCTGTGCGTGGGCGACCACGACCTGACCTCGCTGGCCGTCAAGCTGGTCCATCCCGAGGTCGACGTGACGGTCGTCGACGTCGACGAGCGCATCCTGGCCTACATCGACGAGCAGGACCTCGGCGTGCACACCCGCTGGGCCGATCTGCGCCTCGGCCTGCCCGCCTCGGCGAGCGGCCACGACCTGGCGCTGACCGATCCGCCCTACACCCCCGAGGGCATCGGGCTGTTCGTGGCCAGGGCGGTGGAGGGGCTGAAGGACGAGGGGCGGATCCTGCTGGCCTACGGGGCGAGCGAGCGCACGCCGATGCTGGCGTACAAGGTGCAGACGTCGTTGCATGACCTGAACCTCGCCTATGAGGCGATGTATCCCGACTTCAACGCCTATCTCGGTGCCGAGGCGATCGGCTCGGCGGCCGACCTCTACATCCTGCGCCCGACGAGCAAGACCCGGCCCGCGGTCGCCGCCCGGGTGGGCGGATACGGCACGGCGATCTACACCCAGGGGCCGCAGTCGGTGGAGTCGAAGGCGGCGCTGCCCGAGCCGGTCGCCGAGGCCGATCTGCTGGTCGGCGAGTGGCCCAAGGACCTCACCACGCCCCGCGTCAAACTCACCACCTGGCTGGCCAAGCCGCACGCCTCCTCGCCGGGCACGGTCGCTGTCGCCGTGCCCTCCGGCATGGAGGCCGCGCTGCCGCGCCTGCTGCTGGCCACCAAGGCCACCCGCGTGCGCGCCTCGCTCGACGGCGTACCCGTGCTGCCGTCGGTGCTGGAGGCGGTCTACACGCTGACGGTCGCTCCCGGCCGGGTCGAGGCCACACGGCTGCCGCAGCCCGATGCTCCGGCCGACGCCGTGCTGCGCCGCATCCTGGACAACGCGCACGGCAAGCTGGCCAACACCTGGCGCGAGGGCCTCATCGCCCTGGCCAGATCGGCGGGCGCCACCCTGACCAAGAACGACGCCAGAGCCCTGGTCCGCGAGTGCGCCCCCTGGTCGGAGGGCGTCACCGTGCTCGACGTGCCCCTGCACCACCTGGAGCGCCTGCCGGGCGCCGTCGCGGCGAGCATCTCCCACGCGGACCTGGCGTAGCCGGACGGACCGGGGTCCCGATCTTCCTTGACAGGGACGGGTCACACGTACTTAGGTAAGGCATACCTAAATTCGATCGTTCCGTTTCTGGGACACGGTCATCCAGGACCCGTCGTGCCCGGCCCCGTGGGCCCGGAGCTGGGCACGACGCTCAGACCCACATCGCCCCTACGACGCGGACGTCCCCGTCAGAGCGGCCACACCACTCACGACGCGGGCGTCCCGGTCAGGGCGACCACGCGGCGGTAGACCGCCTTCTCCGCATTGCGTACGGCCAGCGACAGCGTGACGAAGTCGTCGCCCGCCTGAGGCTCGGCGCCGTCGGACCTGGCGATCCAGACCAGGCCCACATAGTGGCCCAGCGCATGACCGCTCGCCTCGGAGTAGCCGCCGGGCCTGAACGCGGCCGAGGCGCTGTCGACCTGCTTGGTCCAGCCGCCCCGGTACATCGTCTTGAGCTCCTCGACCAGCCCTCCGGCGGCCTGGACGTCACGCAGGTTCAGCAGGGTGTACTGGGCGACGTAGCGACGGTCGGTGCTGAGGTAGAGGCCCCTGGCGGCCTGTGTGCATCCTCCGGCCCGCAGCAGCTCCGACAGCCTCGACCCCCACACGGCGGCCCCGCAGTCGGCGTCGAGCGCACTTCCGGCCAGCTTCAGCTTGAGCCTGCTCTTCGGCCGGTCGGAGACGGTCGCGGCGCCGAAGACCTCCTTGACCGTGAGCGGCTTGGCGTCCTTGGCCCGCTCCTGCACGGGGGCCAGCAGCTTGGGCGAGGTCCAGCCCGAGTAGTCGTCGGGCCTGGGCCCGCCGGGCGCGAGACCGGAGGCCGCCACCGTCTCGGGCACGTAGCCGGTGCCGAGCGAGGCGACCACCGCGGTCAGCGTGACCGCGCCGACCAGCAGGCCGAGCCCCGAGCCGACGAGCACCAGCAGGCGCTGCTGACGCGGGCGCAGGCCCCACTCGGTGAGCAGGGGCAGGTTCCAGTCGGGATCGTTGCCGGGCTTCTTGCGCTTGCGCTGCCTCGGCTTCGTGCTCACCACAACCCACTCGCCTTCGTCCGCACGGACGGCGTGCCGATCACAGCCCACTCGCCCCGATGAGGTTGCCCAGACCGAAGGTCAGACCTGCCGCCACCACGCCCACCACGAGCTGGCGCAACCCCGAGAACCACCACGACCTGGCCGTCACCGTCGAGACCAGCGCCCCGGCCCCGAACAGCGCCAGACTCGACAGTACCGCCGAAAGCCACAGGCTGGTGACGCCGAGCAGATAGGGCAGCAACGGCAGCAGCGCGCCCACGCTGAAGGACAGGAACGACGACAGCGCCGCCGTCTTGGGCGAGGGCAGATCGCCGGGTGTGACGCCGAGCTCGTTGGCCGTGTGCACCTCGAGGGCCTGGGCGGGGTCGAGCGAGATCTGCCTGGCGACCTCGGCGGCCAGGTCGGGGGCGACGCCGCGCTCGACGAACGTCTGCGTCAGCTCGGCCAGCTCGGCCTCCGGGTGCCGCTGCAGCTCGCGCCGCTCCACGTCGATCTCGGCGAGGGCGAGCTCACGCTGGCTGGCGACCGAGACGTACTCGCCGCCCGCCATGGAGAACGCCCCCGCCGCCAGACCGGCGATGCCGGCCAGGGCGATGACCTTGGTGTCGTCGGAGCCGCCCGCGACACCGGCGATCAGTGCGAAGTTCGACACCAGTCCGTCCATCGCGCCGAACACCGACGGCCGCAGCCAGCCGCCGTTGACGTCGCGGTGTTCGTGGTGGATCTCCGCACGACCGCTCATCGCTTCGTTTTCTCCTCCGCCGTGGACGCCGGGCCGGGGTCCGTGTCCACGATTGTGCTCTGCGTGAGGTCGTCGTCACCGGAGGTCGCCGTCGAGTCGGCGGGCGTGTCCTGGACTTCCCGTGCGTCCTCGGCCGAGCCCTCGGTCTCGGCTTCCCGTGCGACCTTGGCCGGGCGCTCGGTCTCGCTCGGGTCGGCCGCGTCCTTGGGATGGGCGGGATCGGCCCCCGCCTCCACGCTCTCGGCGGCGGCGAGCACGACCGCCTCGTCACCCTCGCCGTCGCCCTCGGGCGTGGCCGTGGGCTCTCCTTCCGGCACCGGAGAGACGACGATCTCCTCGCCGGTCTTGTTCCTGGTCGCATAGAAGTACGCCACGGCCGCGACGAACAGCACGATCGACGTCCACTGGTTGAGCCTGAGCCCGACGAACTCCACCGCGTGGTCGACGCCGCCCACCGGGTCGATCCTGAGCCCCTCGATCCAGAAGCGGCCCAGCGTGTAACCCGCGACATAGAGCGCGAACAGCCGCCCGTGATGCAGGGCGAACCTCCGGCCCGCCCAGATGAGGACGAAGCCCAGCACGACATTCCAGATCGACTCGTACAGGAACGTCGGGTGGTACAGCAGGCCGGGGTCGCCGCCGTGCTCGGCGTCGATCTCCAGGCCCCACGGCAGGGTGGTCGGCCCGCCGTACAGCTCCTGGTTCCACCAGTTGCCCCAGCGGCCGATGGCCTGGGCGAAGGCGATGCCGGGCGCGACGGTGTCGGCCACGGCGCCGACCGAGATGCCGCGTTTGCGGCAGGCCAGCCAGCCGCCCAGGAAGCCGAGTGCGACCGCGCCCCAGATCCCCAGCCCGCCGTTCCAGATGAACAGGGCCTCGTAGGGTTCGTTGGGCGCCTTCTCGCCGAAGTACAGCTGCCAGTCGGTGATGACGTGGTAGAGGCGTCCGCCGATGAGGCCGAAGATCACGGCGGGCACGGCGATGTCGATCATCGTGCCCGGCGTGCCGCCACGGGCGCGCCAGCGCCGTTCGCTCAGCCAGACCGCGACGACGACGCCGAGCACGATGCACAGCGCATAGGCCCGCAGAGGGAGCGGACCGAGATACCACACCCCGGTGTCGGGGCTGGGAATCGAGGCAAGGGGCATGTCACGTGAGGGTAGCGGACCGAGGGCTACTTGGCCGCATTCACAACGGCCTCGCGCAGCTGCGCGGGGTTGAACGCGACGGAGTTCTCGATCGCGGTGCCGTTGATCTTCACAGTGGGCGTGCCTTCGAGCTTCTGCTCGTCGTTGACCTTGTCGCTGTAGGCGATGTGGGCCGCGGCGTGCTTCTGCGTGGTGACGCAGGAGGCGAAGTCGGGCGAGGTCACGCCGACCTCCTTGCCCCAGCTCACCATGTCGTCGACCTTGAAGCCCTCGACGGTCTCCTCGGGCTGCTCGGCGAAGAGCTTGTCGTGGAAGGCCATCCACTGCTTGCCGTCGGGCACGCAGCGGGCGGCGGCTCCCGCCCGCACGGAGTTGCCACGTGTGATGCCCTGGTTGAAGGACTCGGGGAAGATCGTGATCGGGTGGTAGACGACCTTGGCCTTGCCCTCGGCCGCCAGGTTGCGGAAGGCCGATCCGCTGATCTCCTCAAGCTGCTTGCAGGCCGGGCACTGGAAGTCCTCGTAGACGTCGACGACCGGCGCGCTCACCCCCGCCGCGGCCATGGCCACCGAACCGTCCGGTTGCACGGTGACCGGGGCGAGTGCGGCCGACGACGGTTCCTCCGACGCGTTCTGGCTGGCGGCGAACAGCCAGCCGGCGCCGATCGCCGCCACGGCCACCACGCCGACCGTGACATAGGTGACGATCCGCTTGCGCTGCTGCTGCTTGTGCTCGCTCGCGCGCTGCGCCGCGATGCGGTCCCGCGCCGACTGCTCCCGCGCACCCTTGCCCATCAGCCGTTCTCCTTCTGCTCAGGCTGCTCGTCGTCGCCGAGCGTGTCGTCTTCCATGTCGGGCCCGGTGTGCCCGGTCAGGCCGAGCGCCGAGTCGAGCGCGAACCTGCCCGGCGCGAACCTGACGATCCACGCCCCCAGCAGCACCAGCCCGAGGTCGCGCATCAGCGGCCAGAAGTAGCTCGGCTCCTCCCAGGCCGCGAGTTGACCGCCGCCGCCGAAGCACCCGCAGTCGATGCGCAGCCCGCGTGCCCACGCCGAGGCGATGCCGATCACGAAGGCCAGCATCAGCAACGCGGACAGCAACGCGGCCACCCGCGTCAGCAGCCCCACGACCAGCAGCACGCCGATCACGATCTCCGCGATCGGCAGGCCGTAGCCCGCCGCGGTGGCGACGGAGTCGGGCAGCAGTTTGTACGCCTCGACCGCGCGCACCGACTCGGCGGGATTGCCGATCTTCAGCCAGCCGGCCGCGATCAGCACGCCCGCCAGCACGAGTCTGGCGACGGTCGTCACCCAGGGTATCGCCGCATGAGCGTAGAGCGAGCGATCCGAGCCGACCGAATATGAAGTCACGGGCTTCATCGTCTCCTATGTCAACAGCGCCGGACGGCAAAAGCGCCACAGCGGCTATGGACATCCGATCACGTCGGGGATAAGGGCCGCTTAAGACCCGAAGTCCGGCACCAGCCGGTCGACCGCGGCCTCGACCAGCGCATGCGCGCGTTCGGGCGAGATCACCTCCGGCAGCGTGAGCCGCTCGACGATCAGCCAGTTGAGCGTCAGGTAGAGCAGTTCGACCGCGGTGTCGTCGCCGGGCAGCCCGGAGCCGCGATGCCCGGCGACATTGGCCTCCAGGTCGGCCGCGATCTGGCGGGTCAGCACCTCGCGCAGGGCCGGTCGCCTGGTGGCCTCGAGGCGCAGCTCCAGCAGGGCCAGATAGCCGGACCGGTAGTCGCTGATCTTGTCGACCAGGATGTGCATGAGGGTGGCGACCTGCGCCCGGTCGCGCGGCCCCTCGTTGAGCTCGGCCAGGCCCGCCGGGTTGGCGCGCAGCCGTTCGTAGATGCGCCCGCCCGCCTGGGTGAGCAGGTCGTCGCGGTTGGCGAAGTAGTTGGAGGCCGTCCCGTTGGGCACCTCGGCCTGGGTGTCGACGGCCCGGAACGTCAGCCCCCTGGCGCCCTCCCTGGCCAGCACCTCGATGGCCGCGTCGACCAGCGCCGCCCGCCGTGCCGGATTCTGCCTCATGCGACTCCCCGGAGCTCCACCCGCAAAACCACTCCGAACAGAGTACTACATCTGTAGCGAAAGGTGGGTCCACCCAAACGAACAGGCGCCCGCGTACGGCGGACGCCTGCTCGGAAGAACGCGGAAGGCTAGCGGCTCCTGACGCCCTGCGCCATCTCGCCGGCGAGCTCGCGGATCGAGGCCAGCCCGGCCTGCTCGTCGGGCGCGTCGAGCAGGCGCCTGATGAACGCCGAGCCCACGATCACACCGTCGGCATAGCCCGCGACCTCGGCGGCCTGCGGACCCGTGCCGATGCCGAGACCGACGCACACCGGCAGCGAGGTGTGCGCACGCGTGCGCTTGACCAGGTCTTCGGCCGCGGCGTTGACACTGTCACGCGCGCCCGTGATGCCCATCAGCGAGGCGGCGTAGACGAAACCGGTGCAGCAGTCGACCACGGCCTTGATGCGCTCCTCGGTGGAGGAGGGCGCGACCAGGAACACCGTGTCGATCGAGGCGGCGGCCGAGGCCTCCAGCCAGGGACCGGCCTCCTCGGGCGTGAGGTCGGGCGTGATCGTGCCCACCCCGCCCGCCGCCGCCAGGTCACGCGCGAACCGCTCGGCGCCGTAGCGGTCGATCGGGTTCCAGTACGTCATGACGAGCGTGGCGGCCCCGCTCTCGGCGACGCCCTCCACGGTCCGCAGCACGTCGGCGATCCGCGTGCCGTTGGCCAGCGACCGGTGCACCGCGTCCTGGATGGTGGGACCGTCCATGAGCGGATCGGAGTACGGCAGGCCGATCTCGATGACGTCGCAGCCCGCGTCGACGAGCGCCTTGGACGCGGTGATCGCGCCGTCCTTGGTCGGGAACCCGGCCGGGAGGTAGCCCACGAGCGCTGACCTGTTCTCCGCGCGGGCCGCGGCGAACACCGTCTGAAGTGTGGTCACTGGAGGTCCTAGAGGTTGAAGTACTTCATCGCGGTGCCCATGTCCTTGTCGCCACGGCCGGAGAGGTTGACCAGGATGGTCGCCTCGGGGCCGAGCTCACGGCCGAGCTTGAGCGCTCCGGCGAGGGCGTGGGAGGACTCGATCGCCGGGATGATGCCCTCGGTGCGGGCCAGCAGCGAGAAGGCGTCCATCGCCTCGGCGTCGGTGATGCCGTGGTAGGTGGCGCGGCCGGAGTCCTTGAGCCAGGCGTGCTCGGGCCCGACACCGGGGTAGTCCAGCCCGGCCGAGATCGAGTGCGACTCGATCGTCTGGCCCTCGTCGTCCTGCAGCACGTAGGTGCGCGAGCCGTGCAGCACGCCGATCGACCCGGCGGTCAGCGTGAGGGCGTGCTCGCCGGTCGCCAGGCCCTTGCCCGCCGCCTCGTAGCCGTGCAGGGCCACGCCGCGGTCCTCGAGGAAGGCGTGGAAGATGCCGATGGCGTTGGAGCCGCCGCCGACCGCGGCGCAGATCGCGTCGGGCAGCGCGCCGGTCAGCTCCAGCATCTGGCGTCTGGCCTCGACGCCGATGATGCGGGCGAAGTCGCGCACGATCTCGGGGAAGGGGTGCGGGCCCGCGATGGTGCCGAACAGGTAGTGGGTGTCGTCGACATTGGTGACCCAGTCGCGGAAGGCCTCGTTGATGGCGTCCTTGAGGGTCTGGCTGCCGTTGGTGACGGGCACGACGGTGGCGCCGAGCAGCTTCATCCGCGCGACGTTGAGCGCCTGGCGCTCGCAGTCGACCGCGCCCATGTAGATGACGCACTCCAGGCCCATGAGGGCGGCGGCGGTCGCGGTGGCCACGCCGTGCTGGCCCGCGCCGGTCTCGGCGATCACGCGCTTCTTGCCCAGGCGCTTGGTGAGCAGCGCCTGGCCGAGCACGTTGTTGATCTTGTGTGCGCCGGTGTGCGTGAGGTCCTCGCGCTTGAGGATCAGCCGGGCGCCGCCCGCCTGCTCGGCGAAGCGCGGCACCTCCGTCAGCGTGGTCGGCCGCCCGGCGTAGGTGCGCAGCAGGTGGTCGAACTCGCGGATGAAGCCGATGTCGTTCTTGGCCTTGAGGTACTCGTCGGCGACCTCGTCCAGGGCCGGGATCAGCGCCTCGGGCACGTAGCGCCCGCCGAACACGCCGAACTTGCCCCGCCTGTCGGGGTCGTTGCCGTGGGCGCCGCTGCCCGCGAGGTCGGCGGCGGTGAGGACGGTGCCCTCGGCCGCGGCGGACCGGTCGTCTGCCTGTGAAGCGGTCACTTTCGCTATCCCTCTGTCCCGTGGTCGGGACGCGTCGCGGGGTGGGCACCTGCGGTCACCAGGGCCTCGACGGCCTTCCTCGGATCCTTGCCGGTGACCAGGCTCTCGCCCACCAGCACGGCGTCGGCTCCGGCCCTCGCATAGGCGAGCAGGTCGTGCGGGCCGCGCACACCCGACTCGGCGATCTTGATGACACCGTCGGGAACCTTGGGCGCGAGCTTGGCGAAGACGTCCCTGTCGACCTCGAGCGTCTTGAGGTTGCGGGCGTTGATCCCGATGATGCGCGCCCCGGCCTCGACGGCACGCTCGAGCTCCTCCTCGGTGTGCACCTCGACCAGCGGGGTGAGCCCGATCGACTCGGCGCGCTCGATCAGCGAGACGAGGGCGGGCTGCTCCAGCGAGACGACCATCAGCAACGCGAGGTCGGCGCCATAGGCCCTGGCCTCCCACAGCTGGTAGGAGGTGAGGATGAAGTCCTTGCGCAGGACCGGGATGTCGACGCGGGCACGCACGGCCGCGAGGTCGTCGAGGCTGCCGCCGAAGCGGCGCTGCTCGGTCAGGACGCTGATGACGTGGGCGCCACCGGCCTCGTAGTCGGCCGCGAGCGCGGCGGGATCGGCGATGGCGGCGAGCGCGCCCTTGGAGGGGCTGGAGCGCTTCACCTCGGCGATGACGGAGACCTTGTCGCCACCGAGCGCCGCGTAGGCGTCCTTGGGTTGGGCGGCCCGCTCGGCACGCGCCTTGAGGTCGTCGAGTGAGACGGCCGCCTGCCGCGTGGCGAGGTCGGCTCGCACCCCTTCGAGGATCTCGTCGAGCACGCTGCCCCGAGGTCCGTTGCTTTCCTGACTCACCCGATCAGGGTCCCTCCGGTCGACTGTGCTGGGGGCGGGCGGGAGTCGCGTCAGCGGCGAGCGCTCGCGATCGGTTCCCGTGCCGTTGTCTCGATGTTATCGGCCTTGCCGGGGTCTGCCTGCCACTGGGCCCGCCTATGGGGCGAGAAACGCGCCGAACGGCAGATTTCGTACTATCCAATAAAGGATGACAATCGCGAAGAACGCCCAGATATAAGCGGGATGAGCAAGATTCGTACGGCGAGGCCGCCCCTGCCAGGCGCGAACCACCCAGCGCCCCCACCAGAACAGCAGGAACGGGAGCATGACCATCGCCAGCGGATTGAGGCCGAGACCGGCCACGACATCGCCGTGCGCGAGCGCGTGAATGGTGCGAAGCGTCCCGCATCCGGGGCAGTACAGCCCGGTCGCCCAGAGGAACGGGCAGGTCGGATAGTGACCGGGTTCGTTGGGGTTGACCTGGCCGACGAAGACGAGGACCGCCCCCGCGACCGCCGCGACGCCAAGCGGCGCGAGCACGGACTTGATACGGTCCGCGCCGCGCCGCTCGGAGTGCGTAAGGGTCATCAGTACGAGTAGCTCCCGCTGGTGCTGACCGCCAGCGCGATGACGACGAAGTAGAGGATGAGGCCGAGGATGTTGACGATGAGGCCGGTGATCAGCGCACGCTTCCACCAGGTCTTCGCCTCCTGCGACGCCAGGGTCGCACCCTGGTAGTCGCCGGCCGCCCACTTCGAGTTCACCTGCGACGACTTGACAATGGACACGATACCGAACGGGAGGCAGCAGAAGAGCGTGGTGAGGATCGCCGCCACCAGGTGGTTGTCCGGCGGCGGCTGAGGCGCACCGTATCCACCGGGCTGTCCGTATCCTCCGCCGGGCGGCGGCCCGTACCCCCCACTGCCAGGAGGCGGAGCCCCGTATCCCCCGCTACCGCCCTGGTTTCCGTAACTCATCGACGTCTCCTCGTGTGCTTTTTGTGGCGAGTTGCGCGCGGCAGCCTAGCGAGAAACACCCTGCCACATGGCATGACGTCGGCTTTGTGGGCAATTTGTGACACGAACGCAAGCCGGGGGGAACGGTCCACTTATGCCGTTCAGGTCCGGATCTTTCCCAGGCCCATCATCTGCATGATTTTGCCGACGAGCGCTCCGGCGGCGGCGAGTGCGAGGCCGCCCACGAACATCGCGCCGGAATCGCCGATCAGGCCGAGTCCCGCGACGATCGAGGCGATCACGATGATGGTCACCGCGGTCCACGCGGCGGGGGTGTTGCCGTGGTCGTGCCGTACGTGCTCGGCTGTCATGCTCGCTCCTCGGGGCTGGTCGTGCGCCGCTCGGTCGGGTCGTCGCCTCTGTCGAGGGCTTCCCAGAGCGCCTTGTCGGTGGGGGCCGTGTCGTCCGCGGCCTCTGCGCCCGCGGATCCGGGGCGATCGTACCTGGCCCCCATGCTCGTCCACCTGCCACCGAGCACCAGCACGGCGATTCCCACTCCGAGCAGGACGACCCCGCCCAAGGCCCCGAGATAGGGCCAGGCGTTGAACTCCAGCAGGCTCGGCGACAGCCCCGCGACCAGCGGGTCGCGCTCGGCGGCCAGGTCGGTGGCGGCCTCGATCGAGAGCCCGCCGAAGGCCAGCACGACCACCGCGGCGCCGCACAGCGCGACGAGCGCGCCGACGATCCGCCGCCACACACCCTTGGTGGCCAGCACCGCCACGATCGCGGCCAGGCCCGCCAGCCCGAGCGGTCGCAGCGCGGGGGCCAGGTCGCCGCCGGTCAGCGAGGCCGAGGAGTGCGAGCCCTCGTAGGCGAGCACCGCCCAGGCACGCCCGGAGGCCAGCAGCACCAGCGCCGCCCCCGCGGCACACGCCAGCAGCCAGGCCCACGGCCGCCCCACCGGCGCGCCCACGACGCGGGGATCTGGGTCGCTTGGCAAGGCCTGCCCCTCTCCCCCGACTCCCGGCGCGCTCATGGCGCGAGGACCTCGATCATCCCGGCGTCGAAGCATGTGCGGTCGCCGGTGTGGCAGGCCGCGCCGGTCTGCTCGACCCGTAGCAGGATCGTGTCGCCGTCGCAGTCGAGCGCGACCGACTTCACGTGCTGCACGTGGCCCGAGGTGTCGCCCTTGACCCAGTAGGAGGCGCGGCTGCGCGACCAGTAGGTGGCCCGGCCCGTCGTCAGCGTGCGATGCAGCGCCTCGTCGTCCATCCAGGCGAGCATGAGCACCTCGCCGGTGTCGTACTGCTGGACGACGGCGGGCACGAGCCCGTCGGGATTGCGCTTGAGCCGGGAGGCGACGGCGGGGTCAAGGGACATGCGCCTCATTCAACCAGCAGGACGGCGAGGTCTCCGAACTCACCTCGGTGAAGAAAACCTACTAAACCAGTAGGTCTTGACGGAATTGTTGGTGCGTGTTGAAGTGTGCCCATGCATGTCGACTCCCCCGTGCGGCAGAGCACACCCCCACGCGAACAGGCCCCGGCCGTCGTCACCACCAGACATCCCGGCCGCTGGGTCGCGGGCGCGGCCGTCCTGCTCCTGCTCGCCATGGTCGCCAACGCCCTGGTCACCAATCCCGCATGGGAATGGGAGGTGGTGGGCGAATACCTGTTCGCCCCCTCGGTCCTGCGCTCCGTCGTGGTCACGCTGGAGCTGACCGCACTCGGCATCGTGCTCGGCTTCGCACTCGGCGCGGTGCTCGCGCTGATGCGCCTGTCGGCCAATCCACTGCTCGCCTCGGTCGCCTGGGGCTACATCTGGCTGTTCCGGTCGGTGCCGCTGATCCTGCAGCTGCTGTTCTGGTACAACCTGGCGTTGCTGTATCCGAGGTTGTCGTTCGGGGTGCCGTTCGGGCCCGCGTTCTTCGACATCGGGACCATGGACCTCATCGGGCCGCTCACCGCCGCCGCGCTGGGCCTGGCCCTGCACCAGGCGGCCTACGCGGCCGAGATCGTCAGGGGCGGCCTGCTGTCGGTCGACCACGGCCAGCGCGAGGCCGCCGCCGCGCTCGGCATCCCCAGGACCAGGCAGCTGTTCAAGATCATCCTTCCGCAGGCGATGCGCTCCATCGTCCCCGCCGCGGGCAACGAGATCATCGGCCTGGTCAAGGGCACCTCGGTCGTCTACATCATGGCGCTGCCCGAGCTCTTCTACCAGGTCCAGGTGATCTACAACCGGACCGGCAGGGTGATGGCGATGCTGCTGGTCGCCGCCATCTGGTACCTGGCCCTGACCACGCTGCTCTCCGTCGTGCAGCACTTCGTCGAACGCCACTACGGCAGGGGCCGGGCATGAGCATGGTGGCGCTGACCGGCGTGCACAAGAGTTTCGGACCGCTCCACGTGCTCAAGGGCGTCGACCTGAGCGTCGAGGCCGGGGAGGTGACGGTCATACTCGGGCCGTCCGGCTCGGGCAAGTCGACACTGCTGCGCACGATCAACCACCTGGAGAAGGTGGAACGCGGTTCGGTCACCGTCGACGACGAACTCGTCGGCTATCGATGGCACAAGGACAAGCTGTACGAACGCGGCGAGCGCGACATCCTCCGCCAGCGTACGAAGATCGGCTTCGTCTTCCAGAACTTCAACCTCTTCCCGCACCTCACCGTGCGCCAGAACGTCACCGAGGCGCCGATCTCGGCCCAGCGCCGTCCACGCGCCGAGGTCGAGGCCCTGGCCGGACGCCTGCTCGAACGCGTGGGCCTGGCCGACAAGATCGACGCCTATCCCAGCACGCTGTCAGGGGGGCAGCGTCAGCGGGTGGCCATCGCCAGGGCCCTGGCCCTGGAACCCAAGGTCGTGCTCTTCGACGAACCGACCTCCGCGCTCGACCCCGAACTGGTCGGCGAGGTCCTCGATGTGATGAAGGACCTCGCCCGCAGCGGCACCACCATGATCGTCGTCACCCATGAGATCGGGTTCGCCCGAGAGGTCGCCGACACCGTCGTCTTCATGGACGACGGCCGCATCGTCGAGCAGGGTCCGCCCGCCCAGGTGCTCGACGCCCCCCAGCACGAACGCACCCGCGCCTTCATCGGCAAAGTGCTCTAACCGAAAGGACGACACGGATGCGTGTCAAGGCCATTCTCCTGTCCGGCCTGCTGCCAGGCGCCCTCCTGGGCCTGACCGCCTGCGGGGCAGAGCCGGTCGACACCGCCGGCGCGGCCCAGCCGAAGGCCTCCGCCGTCGTCGTGGACGGCAAGAAGATCAACTTAGGCCCGGACCAGCAGCGCGTGCGCGCCGACAAGGTCGACGCCATCGCGGCCCAGGTGCCCAAGGAGATCGCCGCCGACGGCAAGCTCAGCGTCGGCTTCAGCGGCGAGGGCTCTCCCCCGCTGGTCTTCCTCGCCGACGACGACACCACGGTCATCGGCGTGGAGACCGACCTGGCCCATCTCGTCGCCGACGTGCTCGGCCTGGAGGTGAAGGTGGAGAACTCCTCCTGGGAGAACCTCTTCCTGGGCGCCAAGTCGGGCAAGTACGAGGCGGTGCTCAACAACGTCACCGTCACCGAGGAGCGCAAGGACATCTACGACTTCGCCACCTACCGGGTCGACCAGCTGGCCTGGCAGACGGCCAAGAACAGTCCGATCACCGCGATCGCCAAGGCCGCCGACATCGCCGGGCTGCGCGTCTCGGTCGGCTCCGGCACCAACCAGGAGAAGATCCTGCTGGCCTGGGACGAGGAGAACAAGAGGGCCGGGCTCAAGGCCGCCGAGATCCAGTACTACCAGAAGTACGGCGACGTCGCCCTGGCGCTGAAGTCGGGCCGCGTCCAGGCCTACCTCGGGCCCAACCCACAGGTCGCCTACAGCGTCACGGTGTCGGGCGACACCAAGCTCGTGGGCACGCTCTCCGGCGCCGGACCCGACCTCAAGGGCCTCATCGCGGTCATGACCAAGAAGGACAACGGCCTGGTGAAGCCGGTCAACGAGGCGCTCAACACCCTGATCAAGAACGGGAAGTACACCGAGGTGCTCGACCGCTGGGGGCTGGCCAACGAGGCACTGCCGGTCTCGGAGATCAACCCACCGGGCCTGCCGAGGCAGGCGAAGTGATCGAGGTACGGGCGGTCAAGATCGGCGATCCCGAGGTCGAACCGCTGCTGGCCGGGCTCCACCTGGAGTACACCAGCCGCTACGGCCCCAACGACGAGCTCAGCCTCTACCCCGACGCCGAGTTCGCCCCGCCGGACGGCGCGTTCCTCGTCCTGGTCGAGAACGGCGTGACGATCGCGGGCGGCGCCTTCCGCCGCCACGACGCCACGACGGCCGAGGTGAAGCGGGTCTGGACGCACCCCGGACGCCGTCAGCAGGGCCTCGGCCTCCTCGTGGTGGCCGAGCTTGAGGCTGAGGCGGTCAGGCGCGGCTACACGCACATGCACCTGACCACCGGCCCCCGCCAGCCGGAGGCCGCCGCCCTCTACCTGTCGGCCGGGTACACCCCCGCCTTCGACGTCGACGACCGGCCCAAGGAAGGGGCGCTGGCCTTCGCCAAAACCCTGTGAGCCCTGCTCTCGGGACGGCGAGTGCGATGACGCCTGTGCGCCCGGCGCTCAGGACGGCGAGTGCGCCGACGACACCCACGAGGCGTGCAGGTCGGCGTAGACGCCGGGCGTGCCGACCAGTTCGGCGTGCGGGCCGCGCTGGACCAGGCGGCCCGCGTCGAAGACGAGGACCTCGTCGGCGTTCTCAGCCGTGGACAGGCGATGGGCGATGGAGATCGCGGTGCGCCCGCGCGTGACGCCCTCCAGCGCCCTGGCCAGCCGTACCTCGGTGGCGGGGTCGACGGCGGAGGTGGCCTCGTCGAGCAGGAGCAGGTCGGGGTCGGCCAGGTAGGCGCGGGCCAGGGCGACGAGCTGGCGCTCACCGGCCGACAGCGACTCGCCGCGCTGGCCGACGGCGGTGCGCAGGCCCGAGGGCAGGCCTTCGAGCCAGTCGGCCAGGCCGAGCTCGGTCATCGCCAGCTCGATCTCGGTGTCGGTGGCGGACGGCCTGCCGAACCGGATGTTGTCGGCGAGCGTGCCGTCGAACAGGAAGCCGTCCTGCGGCACCATGACGATGCGCTCGCGCAGGGAGGAGAAGCGCACCTCGCGCAGGTCCTCGCCGTCGACGGTGACCTTGCCCGAGACCGGGTCCATCAGCCTGGTCAGCAGCTTGGCGAACGTCGTCTTGCCGGACCCGGTCTCGCCGACGACCGCGATGCGCGAGCGCGGCGGGATCGACAGCGAGACGTCGCGCAGCACCGGCGTGCCGCCCGGGTAGGCGAAGTGCACCTCCTCGAAGGCCACCGCGATCGGCCCGCGCGGCAGCTCGACCCCGTCCTCGCCCGGGTCGGCCACATCGGGCGGCGTGTCCAGCACCCCGAGGATGCGCCGCCAGCCCGCCACGGCGTTCTGCGCCTCGTTGAGCACCTCGGTGGCGATCTGCAACGGCGAGACGAACAGCGTGATGAGGAACAGGAAGGCCACCAGCCTGCCTTCGGAGATGTCGCCCGACATGCCGAGCCGTACCCCGAGCAGCACGATGCCCCCGATGGCCAGTGCGGCGACCACCTCGGTCAGCGGGAAGACGAACGCGACGATCTTCTGCGCCCGCACCTGGGCCGTCTGGTTGGAGTCGACGGCCGCGTCGATGCGCTCGGCCGTCCTGTGCTCCGAGCCGTATGCCCTGATGACGGCCGCGCCTACGACCGACTCGCTGACGGCCGACAACATCTCGCCCGTCCGTTCGCGCACGGTCGTGTAGGCGGCCGACAGCCATCGCTGGAACCTCGGCAGCGCGATCATCAGCGGGATGAAGCACAGCCAGACCAGCAGCGTGAGCTGCCAGGAGTAGACCACCATCAGCACACTGGCCACCAGCAGCTGGCCGAAGGCGACGATGATCATCAGCCCGCCCCACTGCATGAACGTGCTGATCTGGTCGACGTCGTTGGTCACCCGCGAGACCAGCGCGCCGCGGCGCTCGGAGTTCTGGGTGAGCACCGACAGGTCGTGCACGTGCCGGAAGCCACGCACGCGCAGGGTGGCCAGCGAGGACTCCGTGGCCTTGTACAGCCGTACGTTCATCACATATCCGGCCACCGCCGTCAGCAGCACGGCGACGGCGCAGATCACCACGGCCTTGGTGATGTACGGCAGGTCGGGCACGCCTGAGGCGATGCCGGTGTCGATCGTCTGCTGGACCGCGATCGGCACGATGATCTTGCCGAGCGTGGCGACGATCGCCAGGGCCAGGGTCGCGGCCAGGCCCTTCCTGAACTCGGGCGTCAGCGACAGGCCACGCCTGACGGTCGCGAGCGCGGAGCGCTCCACTCCTTGCAGAGCCATCAGATGCTGACCTCTTCCTCGGCCTCGATCGCGGCGCGCTCGGCCTCTTCACGTTCGTAGGCGGTGACCAGGTTGTGGTAGCCCTCGCAGCGCCCGAGCAGTTCCTCGTGCGAGCCCTTGTCGGCGACCCGGCCGTGCTCCAGGTAGACCACCTCGTCGGCCAGGGCGATCGTGGCCATCCGGTAGGCGACGACCACGACGGTCGAGGCCTCGGCGGCGTCGCGCAGGCCGTACAGGATCTTGGCCTCGACCTGGGGGTCGACGCTGGAGGTGGCGTCGTCGAGGATGAGCAGTCTGGGCCTGCGCACGACCGCGCGGGCCAGGGCGATGCGCTGGCGCTGGCCGCCCGACAGGGTGGTGCCGCGCTCGCCGACCTTGGTGTCGAGGCCGGAGGGCAGGGCGCTGACGAATCCGTCGGCCTGGGCCAGGCGCAGCGCCGCCCACACCTGCTCGTCGCCGACCGGCAGGCCGAGTGTGACGTTGCCGCGCACGGTGTCGTCGAACAGGAACGTCTGCTGGGGCACCAGCGCCACCGCGTCGCTGATCCCGCCGTGTGCGATCTGGCGCAGGTCGACCCCGTCCAGGAGCACCCGCCCCTCGTCCGGGTCCACCAGGCGCACCAGCGTCTGCACGAGCGTCGACTTGCCCGCCCCGGTGGGCCCGACGAGCGCGACCGTACGGCCGGGCACGACCTCGAAGCTCACCCGCGACAGCACCCGGGCCTCCTCGGTGTAGGCGTAGGACAGCTCCTCCACCCGCAGCCTGATCGGCGCCGAGCCGTCCAGCCCGGCCTCGCCGTAGGTCATCGAGCCCTTGGCCTCCAGGACGTCCTGCACGCGGTTCCAGCCCACGACGCTGCGCGGGAGTTCGGCCAGCACCCAGCCGAGCGCCCTGATGGGGAAGGCCAGCAACGTGAACAGATAGGCGACCTGGACCAGCTCGCCCGAGCCGATCGCCCCGCTGCCGAGCCTGGCCGCGCCGACGGCTAGCACAGCCAGCACGCCGAGTGTGGGCAGCGCCTCCAGCATGGGGTCGAACAGGCCGCGTACCCGGCCGACGGCGATGTTGGCGTCGCGCAGCGCCTGGGCCCTGGCCTGGAAGCGCTCGGTCTCCAGGTCCTCCCGGCCGAGGGTCTTGACGACGAGCGCGCCGTCGAAGCTCTCGTGCGCGATCTCGCTGACCTCGGCGCGCAGCTGCTGGGCGTGGGTGGCCAGCGGGCTGAGGCGGCGCTGGTAGACCAGGTTGAGCACGGCGATCGCCGGGAAGATGAGGAAGCCGACGAGCGCCAGGACCGGGTCGGTGATCAGCATGCCGATCGCGGCCGTGAACAGCATGACGACCACGCCGACGGCCATCGGCAGCGGCGCGAGCGGCGCCCAGGCGGCCTCGGCGTCGGCGGAGGCGTTGGACAGCAGCTGCCCGGTCGGGTGGCGGTGGTGCCAGGCCAGGGGCAGCCGCAGGTACTGCTTGGTGACATCACGCCGGGATCTGGCCTGCATGCGGTACTGCAGCATTCCGGCCAGGATGCGCCTGCCGCCGACGCCGACGGCCTTGAGCAGTGCGGTGCCCATGATGAGCAGCAGGCCGGTCCACATCGCCCCTTCGGCGATCGCGTGGGTACGGAAGGCCGGCAGCACCACGTTCTCGGTGGCCCAGCCGAGGGCCCACGCCGAGGCCACCGTCATCGTGCCGTAGAGCGCGCTGACCAGCACGGCGCCGGTGAACACCAGCTTCTCCGTGCGCACGGCCACCCCGAGTACCCGGAGTCCCTGTCGCATGACGGCTGAAGTGACCTTGCTCGCCACTCGGGGGGTGTCCTTTCAACGGGGGATAGTTAACGTCATATCTCCCTATCACGTCATATGGTGCAGTTATTCCCCCAGGCGGCACTCCTGCGGAACATTGTTACGATCGAGAGGTGACTCACGCCCGCACCGAACGTGCCGCGCTCAGCGACCTGCTCGACAAGCTCGGCCCCGACGCGCCGACGCTGTGCGAGGGCTGGAACACCCGCGACCTGGCCGCCCATCTCGTCCTGCGCGAGCGCAGGCTCGACGCCAATCCCGGCATCGCGATCAAGGGGCTGGCCGCCTACACCGCCTCGGTCCAGGAGGGCCTCAAGGCCAAGCACCCCTACCCCGAGCTCGTCAACCTGGTCCGCAGGCCCGGCGGCGTCTACGCCCTGGTGCCCGGGCTCGACCAGGCCGTCAACACGCTGGAGTTCTTCGTCCACCACGAGGACGTCCGCAGGGCGCAGCCCGGCTGGCAGCCGCGCACGCTGCCGCCCGACCTGGAGCGGCTCATCTGGCGCCGGGTCAGCTCCATGGCCAGGCTCACCCTGCGCAGGGCGCCGGTCGCGGTCGTGCTGCACCGGCTGGGCGGCGGCGTGAGCGTCGGCGGCAGGCGCGACGCGCCCAGGGTCGAGGTCACCGGCCGGGCGAGCGAACTGCTGCTGTTCTGCTTCGGCCGCCAGGCCCACGCCAAGGTCGACCTGACCGGCGAGCCCGCCGACGTGACGGCCCTGACGAACGCCACCCTCGGCATCTGAAACCCGCGAACACCGGGCGAACGGTGTGGCATAGACCACCCATAGCTATTCCCGCACTGGGTCTGCGCGTCTCGCGAGAGTAACCGTAGGATGGCCATGACCGGGTAACGAAGGCGACACCCGCCAGTTATGATCAACAACATCTTCACAGAAGATGCCAGTGATCGCCCAGATCCGGGTATATACGCCTGGGAATGGACTGCAGGAGGCCCCCCATGCAGGTCAAGAAGGTCGCCACTTACATACTTGTGGCGTTCGTGGTCTTCTACCTGTTCACCCGGCCGGCCCAGGCGGCGGCGGCGGTGAACGGAGTGTTCGACGGCATCCTCAATGGAGCCAATCAATTGGCCGTGTTCTTCAGTAGTGTGCTGACCTGACGGAGCCGGGCCTGCGCGCACGCTTCCGCAACCAGCCGTGACGTGTTACGCAGGCATGATGAAAGATCACCACAGCGTCACCGAGATCAACCCGGTCGATCCTGATGCCAGGAGGGCGGTCGAACGCGCCGAACTCGAGGGCATCGAGCTGGTCCGCTTCCTCTACGCCGACCATGGCGGTGTGATCCGCGGCAAGGCCGTGGCACGCTCCAGGCTGGGCGAGCGGATCGCATCCGGCATCGGCCACACGGTGGCGATGATGGCGATGAACATGCTCGACCAGCTCCAGGAGGTCGAGCACCTCGGTCCGGTCGGTGAGGTACGGCTCGTCCCCGACCCGGCCACCTTTGTCGTCCTCCCCTACTCTCCCGGCGCCGCCGCGATGCTGTCGGACCTGCGGCGGCCGGACGGCTCCCCCTGGGCCGCATGTCCGCGTACCTTCCTCAAGGACGCGGTCGCCACCCTCGCGGCCGAGGGCTACACGATGGCGGCGGCCTTCGAGCCCGAGTTCACCCTCGGCAGGCGGCTGCCCGATCCGGCGGGCGGTTTCGACGTCCTCGTACCCGTCGACGACAGCCTGTGCTACTCCACCACCGGGTTCGACCAGTCGCACGACTACACCGTCACCCTGCTGCGCGCCCTGCGCCTGCAAGGCCTCGAACCCGAGCACTGCCACCCCGAGCTCGGCCACGGCCAGCAGGAACTTTCGGTACGGCACACATCGCCGTTGCGGGCCGCCGACAACCACGTCCTGTATCGCGAGAGCGCCAGGGGCGTCGCCCTGCGCATGGCGATGTGGGCCTCGCTGGCGCCCAAGCCGCTGGCCGGCCAGGCGGGCAACGGCGCCCATCTGCACCTGTCGCTGTGGGAGGGCGAGCGGGCCGTGTTCGAGAGCGAGCCCGACGTGCTGGACTGGTTCGTCGGCGGGCTGCTGGCCCATCTGCCCGGCCTCGTCGCACTGACCTGCGGCTCGGTCAACAGCTTCCGGCGGCTGGCGCCCCGGATGTGGTCCAGCGCCTATGTCTGCCACGGCCACGACAACCGCGAGGCCGCCGTGCGGGTGTGCTCGCCGCTCGGTGCGCTCGGCTCGACCAATCTGGAGCTCAAGCCGTCCGACTCCTCCGCCAACCCGTACCTGTCGCTGGGGGCCGTCATCCATGCCGGGCTCGACGGCATCCGGCGCCGCCTTACGCCCGGCGCTCCCGCCGCCTTCGATCCCGCCACCCGGCCCGGCGCCTACCCGCCGCTGCCCTCCTCGCTGACCGAGGCGCTGGACGCCCTTGAGGCCGACGAGGTCCTGATGGAGGCGCTCGGCCCGTTGCGCGCGGCGGCCTACCTGGCGGTCAAACGCTCGGAGGCCGCCGCCTTCGCCGCCGAGGACACGGCGTTCGAGGTGTTTCAGCACATGCGGGTGTTCTAGCATCCCGGGTGCAGGGGGCTGCGGCGAGGCTGCCGGAGGACGATACTGCCCCTCATGAGACCTGAGAACCTGATTTTCGGTGTACTCCGGAGAACCGCGGTGATCCAGCGGGAGAGTTTCACGCTGCCCACCTTCGACCCCGCGACCGAGCGGGTGACCGGTCACATCAGCGCACACGAGTTCGCCGCCGCGCTCATCGACGCGCTGGGCCTGTGCGAGCACGCCGAGACCCGGTGCGAAGAGTGCGCGCACGCCGAATGAGCGGCGACAAGGCGATGGCCGGGCACGACGTCCCCCCGTGTGCCCGGCCCGATGGGATCAGCGGACCGGGTGGCCCGCCGTCCGCAGGGACTGCTTGACCTCTCCGATCTTCAAGGTGCCGAAGTGGAACACCGATGCGGCCAGGACCGCGTCGGCTCCGGCCTCGACGGCGGGCGCGAAGTCCGCCAGCCGCCCGGCGCCGCCACTGGCGATCACCGGAACGCGCACGGCCGCGCGCACAGCCCTGATCATCTCCAGGTCGTAGCCGTCCAGCGTGCCGTCGCCGTCCATGGAGTTGAGCAGGATCTCACCCACTCCCAGCTCCTCACCGCGTGCCGCCCACTCGACCGCGTCGATGCCCGTCCCCCTGCGACCGCCGTGCGTGGTCACCTCGAACCCCGACGGCGTGCCCTCGGCCCTGCGCGCGTCGACCGACAGCACCACACACTGCGCACCGAAACGCCGTGAGGACTCGGTGAGCAGTTCCGGCCTGGCGATGGCCGCGGTGTTCAGCGACACCTTGTCCGCACCTGCCCGCAACAGCTTGTCGATGTCGTCGACGGCACGCACGCCGCCTCCGACCGTGAGCGGAATGAACACCTGCTCGGCCGTACGGCGTACGACGTCGAACATGGTGTCACGCTCGCCCGACGACGCGGTGATGTCGAGGAAGGTGAGCTCGTCGGCCCCCTCCTCGTCGTAACGCCTGGCCAGCTCGACCGGGTCCCCGGCGTCGCGCAGGTTCTCGAAGTTGACCCCCTTGACGACGCGACCGGCGTCGACGTCCAGGCACGGGATCACTCGTACGGCGACCGTCATGATCTGTAAGCCTCGATCTCCACCTCGACCAGCATCCGCGGATCGATCAGCCCCGCCACCCGCAACCCGGTGCACGCGGGCCGCACGTGACCGAGGAGTTCGGCCATCGCACGCCCCACGGCGTCGTAGTCACGGTCGTCCACCACGTAGTAGCGGACCCTCACCACGTCCTCGCGGGCGCCTCCCGCCGCTGCCAGCGCGTCGAGCGCTATGCGGAAGGACTCCCTCGTCTGCCGATATGCGTCACCCACATGCAGGACCTCACCCGCGACCGTCGCGGTGCAGCCCGAAACCAGCACCCATGGTCCTGCGACCACCGCCCGTGCGTAGCCGTACCTTTCCTCCCATACACCGCCAGAGAACACCCTTGTTCCCATACGTTCACTGCTCACGTGACCCATTCACGCCCCCTCCCAAATACCTAAACGCGAACTGCCGTCAGCGCGTCCTGCAGCGTGAAAGCCTGAGCGTAGAGAGCCTTGCCGACGATGGCCCCCTCGACTCCCTCGGGGACCAGAGCGGCCAGCGCCACCAGGTCGTCGAGCGAGGAGACACCGCCGCTCGCGATCACCGGCTTGTCGGTGCGGGCGCACATCTGGCGCAGCAACTCGACGTTCGGCCCGCTCAGCGTGCCGTCCTTGGTGACGTCGGTGACGACGTAACGCGGGCAGCCGTCGGACTCCAGCCGCTCCAGGACATCCCAGAGATCGCCGCCCTCTTCGGTCCAGCCGCGCGCGGCAAGTGTGGTGCCACGCACGTCGAGACCCACCGCGATCTTGTCGCCGTGCTCATTGATGATCTTCGCACACCACTCCGGGTTCTCCAGAGCAGCCGTGCCGATGTTGACCCGGCGACAACCCGTCGCCAGTGCGGCGGCCAGCGACACGTCGTCGCGGATACCGCCCGACAGCTCGACGTGCACGTCGAGCCTGCCGATCACCGCAGCCAGCAGCTCCCGGTTGGAGCCCCGGCCGAAGGCGGCGTCAAGGTCGACCAGATGGATCCATTCGGCGCCCGCTTCCTGCCAGGCCAGCGCGGCGGCCAGCGGGTCGCCGTAGCCGGTCTCGGTGCCTGCCTCGCCTTGTACGAGCCTCACGGCCTGACCGTCGGCGACATCGACGGCGGGCAGCAGCACGAGTGACATTTCTTCAGGTCCTCCGGTCGAAAACGATGGTGACAAGCACCGGGATGAGCAGCACGGACAGCACGAACACGCCGAAGCTGAGCCACGGCGAGGACCACATCAACCAGACGATGAGCTGAACGACCAGAAACAGCAGCGCGACGACGCCGTTCTGCGCCCGCTGCCTCCTGGCGATCAGGCCGCCCGGCCTGGGCGCGGAGCGAGGCAGCAGCGAGCGCGCCCGCCGCCGCAGCGAGCGCCACCGTGCCCGCCGCCCGGCCCTGCGGGCCTCACGACGGGCGCCGATCTCGGCGGCTTTGGCCTGCTCGGCCTCGCGTACGGCGCGACGGCGCGCCCGCTCCTTACTCATCACCCAACGGACTTGAGCCAGTTGGACAGCAGGGCCGCCCCGGCGTCACCGGATTTCTCCGGGTGGAACTGGGTGGCCGCGAGCGGCCCGTTCTCCACCGCGGCGACGAACGGCACACCGTGCTCACCCCACGTCACCAGCGGACCCGTGAAGCCGGGCCCCGCCTGCAACTCCCACTCACGTACCCCGTAGGAGTGCACGAAGTAGAACCTGGTGTCGGCGTCGAGCCCCTCGAACAGCACACTGCCGGAGGGCGCCTTGACGGTGTTCCACCCCATGTGCGGCAGGACGGGAGCCTCCAGACGCTCGACCGTGCCCGGCCACTCGCCGCAGCCCTCGGTCTCCACGCCGTGCTCCACTCCCCTGCCGAACAGGATCTGCATGCCCACGCAGATGCCCAGCACGGGACGGCCGGCCGCCAGCCTGCGCCCGACGATCTGCTCGCCGCGCACGCCCTTCAGCCCGGCCATGCAGGCGGCGAACGCCCCCACGCCAGGCACCACGAGCGCGTCGCACTCCAGCGCGGCGTCGTAGTCGGCGCTGACCGTCACATCGGCGCCGACCCTGGCGAGCGCGCGCTCGGCCGATCGCAGATTGCCCGATCCGTAGTCGAGCACGACGACGTTCACCACCAGAGCACTCCCGCCGTGATCGCCAAAGCCGCGCCGACCCCGCAGAGCAGCGCCCCGACCTTGAGCCCTTGCTTGAACAACGACACCACTCCGCCGACGAGGAAGAGCCCGATGAACACCATCGCGATGGCGGTCCAGTTGCCGGTCACGGCGCCTCCTTCGTGGCCCGCGGGCCACGAGCGCTCACAAGACGCCCTTGGTGCTGGGGATGCCGGTGGCGCGAGGGTCGGGCTCCGACGCCTCGCGCAGAGCCCTGGCCAAGGCCTTGAACTGCGCTTCGACGATGTGATGGGCATTGCGCCCGTAGGGCACGTGGACGTGCAGGCAGATCGCGGCCTGCGCCACGAACGACTCAAGGATATGCCTGGTCATCGTGGTGTCATAGGCATTGCCGATGATAGGCGCCATGCCTTCGGGCTCGGAGTGCACGAGGTACGGCCTGCCGGACAGGTCCACGGTGACATTGGCCAGCGCCTCGTCCAGCGGGCACGACGCATTGCCGTAGCGCCGGATGCCCGACTTGTCGCCCAGGGCCTGCCGGAAGGCGGCGCCGAGCGCGAGCGCGGTGTCCTCGATCGTGTGGTGCGAGTCGATGTGCAGGTCGCCCTCGGTCTTCACCGTCAGGTCGAACAGGCCGTGCTTGCCGAGCTGGGCCAGCATGTGGTCGAAGAAGCCGACGCCGGTCGCGACGTCGACCTGCCCCGTGCCGTCGAGGACGACCTCGACCAGGACCGAGGTCTCCTTGGTGCTGCGCTCGATGCGGCCAACGCGTGTCACAAGATTCCTTCCAGGGCGGACCTGAAGGCCGCCATCTCCTCACCGGTGCCGATCGACACCCGAAGCCACTGCGGCGGCCCGACCTCGCGGATGAGCACACCTCGCGCCAGCAGGGCCTCCCATACGGCCCGCCGGTCGTCGAACCGTCCGAACAACACGAAATTCGCGTCGGAGTCCGCCACCGTCAAGCCTTTGGACCGCAGCCAGTCCACCGTGGCGTCCCGCTCGGCCCGCAGCGCGTCGACCGTGCCGAGCAGCTCCCGCCGATGCGCGAGCGCCACCCTGGCAGCCGCCTGCGTCAAGGTCGACAGGTGGTACGGCAGGCGCACGAGAAGAATGGCCTGCACGACGGCCGGATGGGCGGCCAGATAGCCGAGCCTGGTGCCGGCCATGGCGAACGCTTTGGACATCGTCCTGGTCACGATCAGCCGGGGGTGCTCGGCCAGCAGGGTCAGCGCCGAAGGCGTGCCGCTCCTGGCGAACTCGAAGTAGGCCTCGTCGACCACCACCATGCCGGGCGCGGCCTCGGCGACCGCGGCGATCGTCGCCATCGGCAGCGCCGTGCCCGTCGGGTTGTTGGGCGAGGTGAGGAAGACGACGGAGGGCTGATGCTCGTGGATGGCGGCGATCGCCTTGCCCGGGTCGATGCCGAAGTCGTCCTCGCGCGTGCCGGAGATCCACTCGGTGTTGGTGCCGGTCGTGATGACCGAGTGCATGGCGTAGGACGGCTCGAACCCGAGCGCCGTACGGCCAGGCCCGCCGAAGGCCTGCAGGATCTGCTGGAGCACCTCGTTGGAGCCGTTGGCCGCCCACACCTGCTCGACGCCGAGCCCGTGGCCGAGATAGGCGGCCAGGTCCGTGCGCAAGGCGACGGCGTCCCTGTCGGGATAGCGGTTGAGCTCGGCGGCGTCGCGGGCCACGGCCTCGGCCAGGTCGGCGACCAGAGCGGGAGAGGGCGGATGCGGATTCTCGTTGGTGTTGAGCCTGACCGCCACGTCGAGCTGGGGAGCTCCGTAGGGCTTGATGCCGCGCAGGTCGTCGCGCAGGGGAAGGTCGTCCAGGTTCACGAGCTCGGGATCTCCCAATCGAACCTCGCCCTGACGGCGGCGCCGTGGGCGGGCAGGTCTTCGGCGTCGGACAACGCGCTCACATGTGCGGCGGCCCCGGCCAGGGCCGCACGCGAGTAGTCGACCACGTGCACGCCCCGCAGGAACGTCTGCACCGAAAGGCCGCTGGAGTGGCAAGCGCACCCGCCGGTCGGCAGCACGTGGTTGGAACCGGCCATGTAGTCGCCGAGCGAGACCGGCGAGAACGCGCCCACGAAGATCGCCCCCGCATTGCGCACCCTGGCGGCGACGGCGGCGGCGTCGGCCGTCTGGATCTCCAGGTGCTCGGCCGCGTAGGCGTCGACCACCCGGAGCCCGGCCTCGATGTCGTCGACGAGCACGATGCCCGACTGCGGCCCGGCCAGGGCGCTCAGCACCCGCTCGGTGTGCTTGGTCGCCCCGGCCTGCACGGCCAGCTCGCGCTCGACGGCGTCGGCCAGCTCGACCGAGTCGGTGACCAGCACGGAGGCGGCCAGCGTGTCGTGCTCGGCCTGGCTGATCAGGTCGGCGGCCACGTGGACCGGGTCGGCCCCGGCGTCGGCCAGGATCGCGATCTCGGTGGGCCCCGCCTCGGCGTCGATGCCGATGCGGCCCTTGAGCAGGCGCTTGGCCGCGGCCACCCACACGTTGCCCGGCCCGGTCACCATGTCGACGGCCCGGCAGTCCTCGGTGCCGTAGGCGAACATCGCCACGGCCTGGGCGCCGCCGACGGCATAGACCTCCTCGACGCCGAGCAGCGCGCACGCCGCCAGGATCGTGGGGTGCGGCCTGCCGCCGAACTCCTTCTGCGGCGGCGAGGCGACGGCCATCTCGGCCACCCCCGCCTCCTGGGCCGGGACGACGTTCATGACCACGCTGGAGGGATAGACGGCCAGGCCGCCGGGCGCGTAGAGGCCGACGCGGGCGACGGGGATCCATCGCTCGGTCACGGTGCCGCCGGGCACGACCTGGGTGGTGTGGTCGGTGCGCCGCTGGTCGCGGTGGACCAGTCTGGCCCTGCGGATCGACTCCTCAAGGGCGGCGCGCACCTTCGGGTCGAGCTCGGTCAGGGCCTGCTCGATCTCCGCGACCGGCACCCGCGCGCTCTCCAGGTCGACGCCGTCGAACCTCCTGGTGAACTCCCGCACGGCTGCCGCGCCATGATGGCGCACCTCCTCGCACACGGGCCGCACCTGGTCAAGGGCGGCCTCTACGTCGAGTTCGGCTCGGGGCAGCACGTCGCGCAGGTCCTCGGGCAGGGAGCCGCGCAGGTCGATACGGGAAATCACCCGCCCAGTCTACGGAGTCCGGCAGTGCCATCAGGTCCTGTCCAGAATGCGGGACGTCTATCTAACCTAGACGGTCGGCGAATCGTCTAGTACACATAGACACATGATGCTCGACGAGAGTCTCCTCCGGAAGGCCAGGGACGCCAGCGAAAGGCTGACCGACGCCCAGCACGCGGCCGACGTCGCCAAGGCCGACTACCACCACGCGATCAGGCGCCTGCACCTGGCCGGCGCCTCGATGCGCGAGATCGCCGAAGCCCTCGACATCAGCCACCAGCGCGCCCACCAGATCGTCGAGGCGGCGGGCGGCGCGGCGCCGTTCAAACCGAGCAAGAAGCCCGGCGCCGACCCCTCCTGCTCCTTCTGCGGCCTGCCGGCGCCCGAGGTGACCAAGCTGATCGCCGGGCCGCAGGCGTTCATCTGCGACACCTGCGCCCGCCTGGCCCGTACCACCATCGACGCGGGCGAGCCCGTCGCGAGCGACCGGGTCACCCTCGATCCGATCCCCGCCACCTCGGCGCACATCTGTTCGTTCTGCCGCAAACCGGCCGTCGAGACCGGCGCGATGGCCGCGGGCCCCGGCGTACGCATCTGCACCGCCTGCGCCGACCTGTGCGAGGAGATCCTCGCCGCCGTCCTCCCCTCCGAGTGAGCCCCGGCATCCCTTCCGAGTGAGTCCTCGGCATCCCCTCCGAGTGGGTCCTCGGCCCCGGATGGCAGTCTTGACGGCATGGATCGATCATTCGAAGACCTGGTCGGCGAGGCCGCGGCCGTGTCGGTCGACGGCTGGGACTTCTCCTGGCTCGACGGTCGGGCGAGCGAGGAGCGGCCCTCGTGGGGCTACGCCCGGCTGATCGGCGAGCGCATGGCCTCGGCCCACGCCGCGCTCGACGTCCAGACCGGAGGCGGCGAGGTGCTCGACACCATGCCCGTGCTGCCGCCGCTCACCGCCGCCACCGAGTCGTGGCCGCCCAACATCGCCAAGGCCTCACGGCTGCTGCGCCCGCGTGGCGTCGTGGTGGTCGCCGTGGAGGACGACACGCGCCTGCCGTTCGGGGACGAGGTGTTCGACCTGGTCGTCAGCCGCCATCCGGTCAGCACCTGCTGGCCGGAGATCGCAAGGGTGCTCGCCCCCTCGGGCGCCTACCTCTCCCAGCAGGTCGGGCCGCGTACCGTGGGCGAGCTGACGGAGTTCTTCCTCGGGCCGCAGCCGCCGAGCACCGCGCGTGAGCCCGCGCTCGCCCGGGCCGAGGCCGAGGCCGCCGGGCTGCGCGTGCTCGACCTGCGCCCCGAGGAGCTGCGGATGACGTTCGACGACGTCGGCGCGGTGATCTACTTCCTGCGCAAGGTCGTCTGGACCGTGCCCGGCTTCTCCGTCGAGCGCTACGGCCCCGAGCTCAGGCGTATGCACGACCTCATCCAGGAACAGGGGCCTTTCGTGGCCCATTCGAGGAGGTTTCTCATCGAGGCCGAGAAAACACCCGTATAGATGTCGATATCGCGGCTCCCGCTTCGACCTCCCGGTGAAAACACCCACCGCGCGTCCTGAGGAGGTCCCCGTGGAAGCCGCACCCGCCACCCGCAGGGAATGGATCGGCCTGGCCGTCCTGGCCCTGCCCACCTTGCTCGTCTCGATCGATGTGTTCGTCCTGCTGCTGGCCCTGCCCCAACTCAGCGCCGCGCTCGGCGCGGGGGCCACCGAGCAGTTGTGGATCATGGATGTCTATTCGTTCATGCTGGCCGGATTTCTCATCACGATGGGCACGCTCGGCGACCGGGTCGGCAGGCGCAAACTGCTGCTGATCGGCGCCGCCGCGTTCGGCGTGTGCTCGGTCGTGGCCGCCTGGTCCTCCTCCCCCGGCATGCTCATCGCCGCACGCGCGCTGCTGGGCGTCGCGGGGGCCACGATCGCGCCGTCGACGCTCGCGCTGATCGGCAACATGTTCCACCAGCCCCGTCAGCGGGCCCAGGCGATCAGCATCTGGCTGATCTGCTTCATGTCGGGCGCGGCCGTCGGGCCGATCGTCGGCGGCGCCCTTCTTGAGCACTTCTGGTGGGGCTCGGCCTTCCTGCTCGGGGTTCCGGCCATGGTGGTGCTGCTGGTGGCCGGGCCGAGGCTGCTGCCCGAGTACCGCGACGCCGAGGCCGGACGGGTCGACCTGCCCAGTGTGCTGCTGTCGCTCGCCGCGATCCTGCCGCTGGTCTACGCGTTGAAGGAGGTGGCCAAGAGCGGCTGGCAGCCGGTGCCGGTCGGCGTGGCGCTGGTGGGTCTCGGCATCGGTGTGGTGTTCGTACGGCGGCAGCGCGGGCTGGCCGATCCGCTGCTGGACCTGCGGCTGTTCGGCAACCGGACGTTCAGCGCCTCGCTCGGCGGCATGCTCGCGGGCACGCTGCTGATGGGGGCGATCATGTTCCTGGTCACGCAGTACTTCCAGGTCGTGCAGGGGCTGAGCCCGCTGTCGGCCGGGCTGTTCATGCTGCCCGCCGTGGCCGGGTCGGTCGGCGGGTTCCTGCTGTCGCCGCTGCTGGCCAGGAGGTTCCGCCCCGCGTACGTGATCTTCGGTGGGCTGGTGCTGGCCGTGTGCGGGGTGCTGCTGATCGCGGGCGGCGGGATGGGTGCCACCGTGACGGGCTTCGCGCTGATGAACCTCGGCGCCGGGCCCATGGTGGTGCTGGCCACCGACCTGATCGTCGGCTCGGTGCCGCCGCGCAAGGCGGGTTCGGCCGCGGCGATGAACGAGACCGGCGCCGAGTTCGGCTTCGCGCTCGGCATCGCCTCGCTCGGCACGCTGGCCACCTCCGTCTATCGCGCCGATCTGTCGGCCGCCTTCGGGCACGGCCCGCTGGCCTCGGCCTCGCCGCAGGTCGCCGAGGCCGCGGGCGAGAGCATCGCCGCCGCGACCGCCCTGGCCGCCGACCTGCCCGGACAGGTCGGCCCCGCGCTGCTGGCCGCCGCCCGCTCGGCCTTCGGCGCGGGCGTGCAGGTCGCGGCCGTGGTGGCCGCCGTACTGCTGGCCCTGGTCGCGCTCATGGTGCTCACCTTCCTGCGCCACGTACGGCCGACGGCTGCGACGGCACGCGAGGAGGAGCCCGCCTTTACAAAGTAGAGCAACGATAGGATGGGGCAGCGTGAGCAAGAAGAGCACCGGCGGCGCCGGCACGCCCGCGACCGTCGCCCTGACCAAGGCCAAGGCGGAGTTCACGCTGCACCCCTACGACCACGACCCCGGCGCCCAGGCCTACGGCGAGGAGGCCGCCGACGCGCTCGGCCTGCCGCCCGAGCAGATCTTCAAGACGCTCGTCGCCGAGGTCGAGTCCGGGCTCGCGGTCGCCGTCGTCCCCGTCTCCGGCAAGCTCGACCTCAAGGCGTTCGCCTCGGCGCTGGGCGGCAAGCGGGCGGCGATGGCCGACGCGGCCAAGGTCGAACGCGTCACCGGCTATGTCGTCGGCGGCATCAGCCCGCTCGGCCAGCGCAAGGCCCTGCCGACCGTGGTCGACGAGTCCGCGCTCGCCTTCGACACCGTCTACTTCTCGGCCGGCCGCCGCGGCCTGCAGATCGAGACCGCCCCGGCCAACCTGATCGAGCTGACCCGCGCGGTGACCGCGCCGATCGCCAAGGCGTAGCCGCATCCTGGCAACCGTTGCCGAAGAGGCGAGATCGCGGCTGAGGCAGACTCGGTCGGGTGCACTACCTTTCCGCCATTGAGATGGCCCACCTCGTCAGGACTCGCCAGGTCAGCGCCACGGAGTTGGTCCAGGCGCATCTGCGGCGGATCGAGGAGGCGAACCCGGCGATCAACGCCGTCGTCACCCTGACCGCCGAGCAGGCGCTGCGCGAGGCCAAGGCCGCCGACGCCGTACCCGCCGCGGGGCCTTTGCACGGGGTGCCGGTCGCGCACAAGGACCTGGCCGACACCGCGGGCGTGCGCACGACGTACGGCTCGCCGCTGTTCGCCGGGCATGTGCCGACCGAGGACGCACTGGTCGTCAGGCGGCTCAAGGAGGCGGGTGCGATCACGATCGGCAAGACGAACACGCCCGAGTTCGGCACGGGGTCGCACACGGTCAACGAGGTGTTCGGGGCCACCCGCAACCCCTACGACCTGGGCAGATCGGCGGGCGGCAGCAGCGGAGGGGCCGCGGCGGCGCTCGCGGCCGGGCTCGTGCCGCTGGCCGACGGGTCCGACATGGGCGGTTCGCTGCGCAATCCGGCCTCGTTCTGCAACGTCGTGGGCCTGCGGCCGACGCCCGGACGCGTGCCCGACATCTCGCGCAGCGCCGCCTGGTTCACCCTCGCGGTGACCGGGCCGATGGCCAGGTCGGTGGCCGATCTGACGCTCATGCTGGAGGCGATCGCCGGATTCGACCCGCGTTCGCCCTACGCCATCAGGGAGAGGTTCACCGCCGAGGCCGAGCAGGGGGTGGCCGGGCTGCGGGTGGCGTGGAGCCCGGACCTCGGCGGGCTGCCCGTCGACGCCGCGACGGCCGAGGTGACCGCGACGGCTCCGGCGGTGTTCGAGCGCCTCGGCGCGCACGTGGAGCGGGTCGACCTCGACCTGTCCGACGCCGAGGACGCCTTCAGGATCTACCGCGCCTGGTACTACTGGCTGTCGTTCGGCTCGATCGCCGACGAGGTCGGGCCCAACACCCGGTGGAACGTCGAGCAGGGCAGGCGGGTGAGCGGCGCCGACCTGGCCAGGGCCGAAGGGTTGCGGACCAGGCTGTACCAGCGGATGGCCGCCTTCTTCGACCGCTACGACGTGCTGATCGCCCCGGTGAGCCAGGTGCCGCCCTTCCCCGTCGACCAGCCGTACGTCCAGGAGATCAACGGCGAGCCGCTGCCGGACTATCTGGCCTGGATGCGCTCGGCGTACTGGATCAGCGTGCTGCACGCGCCCGCCGCGTCGGTCCCGTGCGGCTTCACGCCCTCCGGGCTGCCGGTCGGGCTGCAGATCGTCGGCCGCCCGTTCGCCGACGCCCGCGTCCTGCGCGTCGCCGCCGCCTTCGAGGCGGCCACGCGCCACGGCGAGCGCAGGCCATCCCTCTAGAGCTGCGGGTCCCCGTACGGGTGCCGCAGCGGCGACTCGCGGTAGCCGGACACCGCCTCGACGATGCCGAACAGGGCGACGGCCAGCAGCGGCCAGGCCAGGAAGACGCCCTTGGCGGTCAGGACGAGCGCACCCGGGACGACCTCGAACCCGGGTGCGGCCGACGCCTCGACGGTGGCGTGGCCGAGGGTGAACGTGGTGCCCACCCAGTACGTGAGCGTGGCGGCCAGCGCGCCGCCGAGGCAGAGGCCCGCCAGCATCGCCAGGGGGCGGTCGCGGGCCACCTGCCAGGCGACAATCCCGGCCAGGCCGCCCAGCACGCCGGTGATGACGGCGAACCAGCCGTCGGCCGCGATGATCGCCTGGGTGGTCGGATCGACGAGTTGCGGGCCCTCGTCGGTGAGCGCGTAGGGCGCGCGGGGCGCGAGCAGCGTCCAGGCGAGGCCCGCCAGGACGCCCAGAGCGGCGAGCGCGAGAACAGTCACCGCGAAAGCCCGCACTTGGCGCACCACGCCATTCCCCCTGACATTGTGAGTCCGGAACCCGCTCGATGGTAATCGACCGCGTCCTCGGCGGGGATCAGCACCACGGGTGGCGCGTCAACGCTGTCCTCAGGCCCCGAACGCGAGACAATACCCCCGTGATTTCCGACAAGGTGTGGCAGATTACCCCGTCAGGCCCGCTCCGGGGCGACGTCGTGGTGCGCGGCTCGAAGAACGGCGTGTCGAAACACATGGTCGCGGCCATGCTGGGATCGGGCGAGAGCACCCTCAACAACGCTCCCGAGGTCGGCGAGGTCGGCATCACGGCGGCGATGCTGGAGGCGCTCGGCATCCACGTCGAGATCGACGGCAGCGAGATCAGGATCGCGCCCGGCGAGGACATCCAGCCCAGGGTGCCCGACGCCTTCACCGGGCTCAACCGCATCCCGATCCTCATGCTCGGCCCGCTCCTGCACCTGACGGGCGAGGCGTTCGTCCCGATGGTCGGCGGCGACCCGATCGGGCGGCGGCCGGTGAACTTCCACGTCGAGGCGCTGCGCGCGATGGGCGCCGAGGTGGAGGTGCAGGACACCGGCGTGTTCGCCAAGGCGCAACGCCTGCGCGGGGCCAGGATCGAACTCGCCTATCCGAGCGTGGGCGCGACCGAGACCATCCTGATGTCCGCGGTGCGGGCCGAGGGCAAGACCGTCATCAAGAACGCCGCCATGGAGCCGGAGGTCGTCGAGCTCGCGCTGTTCCTGCAGCGGATGGGCGCGCGCATCGAGCTGTCACCCGACCGGCGCATCGTCGTGGAGGGCGTGGAGCGGCTGCACGGCGCCAGGACGTGGCTGGCGGGCGACCGGATCGAGGCGTTCTCCTACCTGGCGGCCGGCCTGGTCACCGGTGGCGAGGTACGCGTGCACGGCTGCCCGCAGGACCGGCTGGTCACCGCGATCACCACCCTGGCCAAGATGGGCGCCCAGTTCGAGATCAACGACGAGTTCGTCAGCGCCTGCGCGCCCGACGGGCTGCGGGCCGCCGCGGTGCAGACCGACACGCATCCGGGGTTCATGACCGACTGGCAGACGCCGCTCATGGTGCTGTTCACCCAGAGCCAGGGCATGTCGGTGCTGCACGAGACCGTGTTCGAGAACCGCCTGGTGTACGTGCCCGCGCTGCAGAAGATGGGCTGCGAGATCGAGGTGTTCGACGTCTGCCTCGGCGGTCCGGCCTGCCGCTTCCACGACACCAACGCCAAGCACTCGGCCGTCGTACGCGGGATCTCCAAGCTGCGTGGCGCCGATGTGGAGCTGCCCGACATCCGGGCCGGGTTCTCCGCGGTCCTGGCGGCGGCGGTGGCCGACGGGCCCTCGACACTGCGCGGGGTGCATCACATCGAGCGGGGTTACCACCGGCCGTTCGAGCAGTTCCAGTCGCTGGGTCTGGATATCCGGAGGGGCTCCTGAATATCCGCATCAACCGGTAAAGGCTTGTCAACCGGGCGTTTGTTCGCGATCGGCAGGTCAAAGACCAACTGCGTGACTTCCCGACATGACAGACAGCATGGGGTTCTCGCCTGTCTCGGCGGACTGGGACTGGCGGGGGCGCTGGGCGGGGTGCTCGCCGCGGCGGTGGCCGTACCCGCCGTCGGCGGCGCGGGCATGGCGGTGCGCACGGCCGCCGCCCAGGTCACCGACCTGCCGCCCGCCCCTCGGGAGGAGCCGCTGGCGCAGCTGACCCGGCTGCTCGACCGCAACGGCAGGCAGTTCGCCCAGTTCTACGAGGCCAACCGGACGACGGTCGGCCTGGACCGGGTCGCGCCGATCATGCGCAAGGCCATCGTGGCGATCGAGGACTCACGCTTCTACGAGCACGCCGGGCTGGACATCAAGGGCACCCTGCGCGCGGTCATCACCAACACGCAGGCGGGCGGCATCAAGCAGGGCGGCTCATCGCTGACCCAGCAGCTCGTCAAGAACATCCTCATCGAGAACGCCGAGACCAAGGCCGAGCAGGACCGGGCCAGGGCGCCGAGCCTGTCGCGCAAGGTGGCCGAGCTGAGGTACGCGCTGGCCATGGAGAAGAAGTACCGCAAGGACGAGATCCTGGAGCGCTACCTCAACATCTCCTACTTCGGCGCGGGCGCCTACGGCGTCGAGGCGGCGGCCAGGCGGTTCTTCTCCACGAGCGCGGCCAGGCTGACACTCGCCCAGGCCGCCACCCTCGCCGGGGCGGTCCGCACGCCGTACGGGACCGATCCGTCGCTCGGGGCCAAGCAGCAGGCCAGGCTCCGGGAGCGGCGTGACACCGTGCTGGAGCGGATGGCGCAGCTGCAGCTCATCACCCCGGCGCAGGCCAGTGCGGCCAGGAAGAGCAAGCTGGGCATCCGGCTGCACGCCGAGCGCGGCGGCTGCATGGAGAGCGACTTTCCCTTCTTCTGCCTGTACGTCCAGCGGGAGCTGCTGACCAATCCGGTCTTCGGCAGTACCAAGGCCGAGCGCAAACGCCGGATGGCCAGGGGCGGCCTGGTGATCAAGACCACGCTGGACCCCGCCACCCAGCGCGCGGCCGAGCGTGCGATCGCCTCGCGGGTGCGCGCCGAGGACACCGAGGTGGCCGCCGAGGCCATGGTCGAGCCCGGCACCGGGCGGATCAGGGCGATGGCGGCGAGCAAGAGGTACGGCCGCAATCCCGGCGATCGCAACAACGGGCCCAACACGACGTTCAACCTGCCCGCCGACGTCGCGCACGGCGGCGGGCTCGGGTTCCAGGCCGGTTCGACGTTCAAGGTGTTCACGCTGGCGACGGCGTTGCAGCAGGGGTGGCGCTTCAACCAGGGCTTCAAGACGCCCGGCCGGCTCGTGCCCTCCGCCGGGTACCGCGACTGCGCGGGCAACGCGGTCAACGACAGGAACGCCCGCGTCTACAACGCCAGCGGCGAGGGCAAAGGCGGCCCGCACAGCCTGTCGACCGGCACCTGGAAGTCGGTGAACATCTTCTACATGATGCTGGAGCAGAAGGTCGGCCTCTGCTCGGTCGTCAAGACCGCCAAGGCGCTCGGCATCGGCCGCGCCGACGGCGGCAAGCTGCGCGAGGTGCCGACGTTCACACTCGGCGTCAACGAGATGGACCCCGTGACGGTGGCGGCGTCGTTCGCGACCTTCGGGGCACGCGGGCGCTACTGCAGGCCGATGGCGATCCTGGAGATCGTCGACAGGGAGGGCCTGCGCACCGAGGTGCCGCCGAGCTGCGAGCAGGCCATCGACAAGGGCGTGGCCGACGCGGTCAACCACGTGCTGTCCGGCGTGTTCACCAAAGGCACGATGCGCGGCCAGAGCATCGGCCGCGACGCGGCGGGCAAGACCGGCACGAACAACGGCTACACCTCGGCCTGGTTCGCCGGGTACACCCCCGACCTGGCCGCCGCCGTCAGCGTGGGCGACATCCGGGGCTCCTACCGCTATCCGCTGCGCGGGGTGAAGATCGGCCGCTCGTACTACGGGCAGGTGCAGGGCTCGGCGCTCCCCGGCCCGATCTGGGTGTCGTCGATGCGGGCGGCCCTGCGCGGGGTCAGGGAGAGCTCGTTCGCGGGTCCGGACATGTCGCGGTTCGGGGGCGGGTACACGCCTGGGCTGGCAGAGCAGATGGCCGCCGAGAAGCGCGCCGCCGCGGCCCGGGGACGGCGCGACGGCCAAGGAGCGAGATACACCTGGCGCAACCGGGGACGCCGGTAGCACGCGCTTTCCACCGGAAGGACGCCGAGCCTGCGGGCGAGCGCGTTCTCGCCCGCTCGCCACGTCGGCCTGCGATCATCAACCTGTCAGACGCACGGGACAGTCGCATCGCGGTCACCCTGACCTGCGCGGCCGACGACCACGTGGGTCTCGCCCTCCGTTCCGATCCCGGCAGGGTCGCAGGCGCGCCAGACGCGTCCTTCACCAACGGCTACCTGTCGTGAGCGGCATGATGAGAACTCGCGACAATTGCCTGGCGGCCTGCCGACCCATGAATATCTGGTAATCACAACACGCCACCGACTGTGACATATGTCACGCTCTCAGTGGACGGCAATTCTCATGCAAATGACCTGCGTCTGTGGCTAAAGGTTTCACGCCGACGACTACGAGTGATCATCGTAGACCTTGATCGAAATTCCGCTGCGCCACACAATGGCCGAGCTTGGCTTATGCATTCTTTATCGCAGCCAGGATGAAATTCCTGACATTTCAGCTCGGGTGGAAGGCGTCGCCATGCTGGGTTTCTTACGTACGCGAATCCTGTTCGATCTAACCGTTGTCGGGATCGTGGTGACGATGTTCACCGCCGGACTCGTCGTGTACGACGGCCTGTCGCGCGAGTCCGTGGCAGAGGCCGCCCCCGAACCCGAACACTCGGTGAACGGGCGAGAAATCCCAGGTGTGAGCCCCTTCAACGCCGCAGAGGACCACCAGATCCCTCGCGTGCCCCGCGCTGCCGTGTGGCCGAAGGCAGGCGTATCCGAGGCGCCGATCCGCAATGTGCGGCAATTGACCCCGGTGGGCGCCCTTCCGGTTCTGGTCTCCGAGGTGCCACGCGGCAAGAACAGGAATGAGCCCCCTTCGGAACTCGGTCGCATGCGCCGGCGGCTCGGGTCGACATTGTGGATCGCGTCGGAGTTGAGTCATTCGACGCCCGAAAGGTCGCGGAGCTGGGAGGAATCGGTGTCGGCGCCGGATTGGTCCGAGCCGATGGCGAATCCGGAACAGGACGTGTACGACTCGCCTTGTCCTATGACGGCTTTCGCGATGCGCACGGCGGTGGATTCACCTCGCGCCTGCGCATGGTTCGTGTGGCGGCCTGTGCCCTGATCACGCCGCGACCGCAGGCATGTGACGCACGGCCGGTGCCGGTCCCGTCGACCAACGATGAGGTCGCCGGCAGAGTCGTGGCCGATGTGCCCGTCGACGCCGCCAAGGGCGAGAGCGCCGGAGTCGTGTACATGCTGGCCGTGTCGGCCTCCAGCACAGGTTCCTCGTCGGAAGGCACGTTCTCGGCGACCGACCTCAAGCCTTCGGGATCCTGGCAGGCCGGCTCCTCCAACGGCGGCTTCTCCTGGACTTTCCCCCTGCCTGAGGCGCCATCGCCGGTCGACGACGGCCCCGGCCTCGATCTGGTCTACGACTCCGCGGCCGTGGACTCCATGTCGTGGGCGACGAACCCCCAATCCGGCTGGGCGGGATTCGGCTGGGACGTGTCGACCGGATTCGTCGAGCGGCGTTTCGCCTCGTGTGCCATGGACGCGGCGGCACGGCCCGAGTTGGAGCAGTTGCAGTGCTGGGAGTCGCCCGACGGTAACGACGCCGACGCCTCGACCGGCGATGCGGCGCATTCGGAGCTGGTGCTGTCCCTTGACGGTGTGACGACGCAGTTGCTGAAGGACCGCACGACCGGACAGTGGCGAACGGAGAACGACCACGGCTGGAAGGTCGAGCTGGTCGCGGGTGGCGAGGCGGGCGACTATTGGAAGATCACCGACCTGAGCGGCGCCGTGCACCGGCTCGGCTACCGCAGGGACGCGGCCTGGCAGACCCAGTACGTGGGCAACGAGCCCGGCGAGCCCTGCTATGACCGCTACAACACCGGCAACCCCCTGTGTGCCGGAACCTACCGCTGGAACCTCGACCAGGAGTCCGACGCTCACGGCAACGCCACCGACTACACCTATACCCGCGAGATCAACCACCTCTGCTGGACGGCGACCACCTGCACCGGCGCCGCCTATGACAGGGGCGGTTACCCGCAGAAGGTCGAATGGGGCCACAACCTCAGGGTCGCGGGAAGCACCCCCACGGCGAAGATCGAGTTCTCGTCGGTCGACCGCACGAGCGAGCTGACGGGTATCACCGACGTGCCCACGGACCTGCGCTGTGACGCGGCAGCGGGTTGCGCCAACCCGGCGACCGCCTTCTTCGTCACCAAGAGACTCGACGCCGTCACCGCCTATGCAAAGGTCGGGGCGGCCTGGGACGACGTGTCCAGAGTGAACCTGACCTACAAGAGCGTCGCCGGACAGGGCGGTCCCACTCCGAAGTCGGTGCTGTGGCTCGACACCCTGCGAACGACCGGCCTGGCGACGAGCACGCCGATCACGGTTCCGGTCATCGCCTTCGACGCCGTCATGGCGGTCAGCCGTACGGTCAAGGACGCGCGGGTCGCCCCCGACCCCGTCCCGGTCTCGCTTCCCCGCGTCGGCGCGGTGGAGAACGGAATGGGAGGCCGTACAGAAATCGTGTACGGCCAGGCGACGCCCTGTGCGACGGGAACGGCCTCCGACTGCTGGAGGCACCGCGACGAGTACGACATCGTCAACTGGGTCGAGGTGTGCGACCCGGACACGGGCGAATGCTGGTGGGAAGAGGAGATCGTCGGCTACGACTGGGTTGTCACCGACTACCAGCGCCAGCTCGCCGTGGAGATTACCGAGAAGGACCTGGTAGCCGGTTCGCCCGACCAGGTAACCAGGTACGAGTACTTGGGCGCTCCGGCCTGGAAGGCCAACCAGAGCTACGTCCAGGTGCCCGACCCGACCGAGCCCGACATCGCGCAGTGGCGCGGTTACGCCACCGTCCGCACGATCGAGGAGGCGGAGAACCTGGCCGACTGGGAGGTGGGCACCGAGACGTTCTTCAGGGGGGTCGGCGGAACGCTGACGGCGTTCGACGGAGCGGGCGTCACCGACGGCGCGAACCTCGCCGGCCGTCTTCTGGAGCAGCGGACCTGGCGTGTGACCGCGCCGAGCACCTACAGCGAGGAGTCCGCCGTACGCTACGAGTACGCTCTCACGACGAACGGTGCCACCGGCCCGATCCCGTCCGTGACAGTCAGCCTCGCCCGGGAGCGCAGCAGGGAGCGGACGGCCGACGGCGCCTTCAGATACGGCGACAAGCAGTTCGTCTCCGACCCCTTCGGGCTGCCGACCGAGGTACGCGAACTCGGCCAGGACGGCATCACCACCGATGACACCTGCACAAAGATCACATACGCCCGCAACACCACATCCGGGCGCTGGATGATCGACACGGCCTCCGGCCAGGAGACCCGCAAGGGGCTGGACTGTTCCTCCGGCGACGTGATCCGTCGCAAGGTCACCCTCTACGACGGCTCGACCGACCCGGGGGCCAACGTGCCCACCGTCGGCGACGTCACAGAGATCAGAGCATCGACGGGGCCGGCCGACGTGGTGACCACCAAGGCCACCTACGACCTGTACGGCAGGGCGACCTCCTCGACCGACGAGCTGAACCGCTCGACCACGATCGCGTACAACCCCGCCTCAGGCTGGCCGGTGAACGGCGTCCAGGTGACCAACGCGCTGACCCACCAGAGCACCACCTGGCTCTCCGCGCTGCACGGGCAGGCGACCAAGAGCGTCGATCCCAACACCAAGACCAGCGAGATCGACTACGACGCCCTCGGCCGTGCCACAACCGTGTGGGGCCCCGCCCAGCCGCGCAGCGGCGGAACGGCCACGGCGACCGCCACCTACACCCTGCCGGTCAACGCCACGACCGGAAAGGCCAACGGCCCGGTCAAGGTCAGTACCTCCCAGCTGCTCACGGGCACGGGCGCGACGGCGAAATGGCTCACCTCCCACTCCTACGAGGACGGTTTCGGCCGGGTGCGAGAGCTCCAGACGCCGTCGCCTGGCGGTGGAAGAATCGTCGCCGTCACCGCCTATGACCGCCGCGGCCACCAAGCCGTGACCGCCGAGCCGGTGCACAACACGGCCGCGCCGGGCTCCGGCCTGCTGAACCCCGCCTCCACCTCGCTGCCTTCATGGACCAAGAGCACCTACGACCATCAGGGCCGCAAGAGCGCCGACATCGACTACGGCTTCGCCACCGAGCTGCGCCGTACGACCACCGCCTATCCCGGCGCCGACCGCAGCGAGGTCCTGCCCCCCAGAGGCGGCAAGACCGTGTACCACAACGACGTCTTCGGCCGGGTGACCAAGGTCGAGGAGTGGACCACCGTGGCGGGACAGAGTCAGCTGCGGGCCACGCCGAGCGCGGAGGCGCCCCTGAGCGCCGACAGGAACAAGACCAGGGCGCCGCTCAGCGGAGACGGCAAGACACGTGTGCCCGCCCCGTCACCACTGGAGGCTTTCGCGCTCCAGGCGGGGCGGACGGCGTCGGCGCAGGCACAGCGTACGCGCCTGCCCGTCGAGGTCACGGCGCTGACCTCGGAGACCAGCACCACCACCGCCCATCCCGACGGGAAGAGCTACACCACTCAGGTCTACTCCGGGCCGGTCAGGCTCCGACGACAGGGGGCCTGGGTTCCCGTCGACACCACGCTGATCGCGGCCGACGGTGTACTGAAGCCGAAGGCGGCCAAGGCCGACGTGACCTTCTCGGCCGGAGGTTCCGGTCCCTTCGCGATCTTGACACATGGTGCGCGAGAGCGGGTGGCCCTGAGCTGGCCTGTGCCGCTGCCCAAGCCGGTCGTGTCCGGCAGCACCGCGACCTACCGCGACGCCGCGGGCCCCGGCGCCGATCTTGTCGTCACCGCGGTGGCCACGGGCTTCCGTCATGACGTGCTCATCCGGCGTCGTCCCACAGGGCCCCTCGAACTACGCATCCCCGTGACGACCACGGGTCTCGACCTGAGCGAGGGCTCCGGAGGCCGTCTGCTCCTGACCCGCCCCGGCCAAAAGGGTCAGGTGGTGGCCTCCGCCCCGGCCCCGGTGATGTGGGATGGCAAGGGCAGCCGGAGAACCAAGGTCGACAGTGAGGTGCTGACCGAGAACGGCAGGCAGGTTCTCGTCCTGAAGCCGAGCACGAAGTTCCTGACCGATCCGGCCACCACGCTGCCCATCACCGTCGATCCGACGACCACACTGTCCCTGTCCAGCGATACCTGGATCTCCAACTTCGGCGGGCCCAGCGACCCGCAGCAGTTGTGGACAGGCGTGCTGGACGATCCGTTCAGCGGTTTCGAGATCGACAGGGCGTACCTGAAGTTCGACACCGCCGCCATCTCCGGCAAGACCGTCACCGACGCCAGGCTCCAGCTGAACAACACCTTCTCCAGCGGGTGTGGCACCTCCGGTTCGGGCATCACCGCTCAGCGGCTGACCGCCTCGTGGAGCGCGGGCAGCCTCACCTGGGCGGGCAAGCCCGCCGCGAGCACCGCAGGCGAGGTCACGGTCAAGGACCCGGCGGGCTGCGGTACCGCCGGCCCTTGGGTGTGGACCGTCACCACCATCGCCCAAGCCTGGGCAGGCGGCACCGCCAACCACGGGGTGCATCTGAAGGAGGCGCAGGAGTCCAGTTCGGGGCCCGAGTTCTCCAGGACCTTCTCCTCCTCGGGGTGCGGTTGCGCCAACACGCCCAAGCTGACGGTCACCTACGTCACCCCCTCCACGCCTGCGACCGGAACGCTGAGCGTCAACCCGTCCACCACAGTGGCAGGGCAGCTGATCACCACGTCCCTCACGCCGCAACTCCGGGCGATCGTCGACGATCCGGCCGGAGGCAATCTCACCGCCGACTTCCAGGTCGAGCACGACCCTGCCGCTCCCGGTCAGGGCACCGGGCTGATCTGGTCGGGCTCCTCCCCTACCGTCGCAGCCGGAGCGCAGGCCGCCGTCGCCGTCCCGGTCTCGACCTTGACCGACGGCTGGTCACTGCGCTGGCGCGCCCGAGCGGTCAGCGCCACGGCCACCTCGGCGTGGTCGGCCTGGCAAACGGTGAAGGTCGACCTGCCCGACGCGCAACCGCCCGTCGTCGGGACTCTGTCGGTGATTCCGTCGCAGGTCGTCGGCGGAGCCACCGTCACCGACACGCTCACCCCGCAACTGTCGGCGGCACTCACCTCTCCCAGCGGCGGAACACCGAGGGCCGAGGTCGAGGTCGAACACGACCCCGCCACCACAGGTCAGGGCAGCGGACTAATCTGGTCAGGCTTCTCACCACAGGTCGTCTCCGGTGGCAACGCCCTGGTCACCATCCCCTCGGGACAGCTGACGGACGGCTGGAAGGTGCGCTGGCGCGCTCGGGGCGTCGACGGCAGTGTGTCCTCCGCGTGGTCGGCGTGGCAGAACCTGACGATCGACCCGCCGGACGCGGGGCCCGGCCACAACGACACCACCTACGAGTACGATCCCGCCGGGCAGATCACCAAGATCATCGACGCGGACGGCAATATCCGCACCTTCACCTACGACTGGCTCGGCCAGCCGACAGGGCAGACAGACCCGGACGCGGGCGCCTCCACGACCGCCTACGACGCCGCAGGTCAGACGACGTACACGATCGACGGCAAGAACCAGAAGATCTCCTACACCTATGACGCCTTGGGTCGCCGTACCGCTCAGTGGGCCGGCGAGGTCAGCACGGGTACCAAACTGGCCGAGTGGACCTTCGACACTCCGCTCAAGGGTCTGCCCGCCACGACCACCCGCTGGACCGCGGGCCAGCCGTACATCAGCACCGCCAACGCCTACGACGCCAACTACCGGCCCACGAGCACGACCCTGACACTCCCCGCGTCGGAAGGCGCGCTGGCGACCGCCGGACCGTTCACCTTCACCTCGGCCTACAACGCCGCCGGGATGCTCACCCAGCAGACGATGCCCGCTGCGGGCGGCCTGCCGCAGGAGACGATCACCCCCACGTACACCGACCTCGGCTACGCCTACGGCCTGACATCCACCTTCGGTGGCGCCACCACCTACGTCAAGGACACCGCCTTCACCCTCACCGGGCGGCTCGACAACCGCAGGTACGGCGCCTCCGGGCAGGTCAAGCGCAGCCTGACCTGGGAGGAGACGACGGGCAGGCTCACCGGCCTCAAGACAGTCGCCAAGGCCAACACCGCCACACCCGTGACGGCGCAGGACGATGTCTTCAGCTACGACATCGACGACGCCGTGCTCCGCGTTCTCGACCGGGCCAGTGCCATCAGCGGTACGACCGTCGGCCAGTCGGAGTGCTTCACCTACGACGCACGCCACCGCCTCAGCGCAGCGTGGACCACCACGGCCGATGGATGCGCCTCGGGCGTCACCGGGGCCGACAACCTGGGAATCGACCCCTACCAGCAGACCTACGCCTACGACCGCACCGGCAACATCACCCGCCTGACCGACAACGGCCAGCAGGCCACCTACGCGTATCCGGCCGGTCCGGGTGCGACCAGGCCCAACGCCGTCACCTCGATCACTCGTCCAGGCGGCACCGACACCTACACCTACGACACCGCGGGACAGATGCTCACCCGCAACGTCGCGGGCAAGAACGCCACCTTCGAATGGGACGAACTCGGCCAACTCGCCCGGACCACCGTCGACGGCACCCCCACCCAGAACGTCTACGACGCCGACGGTGAACGCCTCATCCGCCGCACCCCAGGCAAGAGCACCCTCTACCTGGGAGACATGGAGCTCGAACTGGCCAACAGCCAGCTCAAGGGCACCAGGTACTACACCTCCGGCGACGGCGCCACCGTGGCCATGCGCACCACGACCACCGGCCTCATCTGGCTGCTGTCCGGTGGGCAGGGCACCGAGCAACTGGCCATCACCGATGCCACCAGCCAGGTCAATCGCGAACGCTACCTGCCCTTCGGTCAGCGCCGGGGCGCGGACGACCTGCCCTTCACCGACCGCGGCTTCCTCGGGAAGATCGAGGACTCCACCACCGACCTGACCTATCTGTCGGCCCGCTTCTACGACCCTGCCATAGCCCGCTTCATCAGCCCCGACCCTCTTCTCGACCTGCGTATCCCCGAATGGAGCAATCCCTACTCCTACGCCGGCAACAACCCCATCAGCTTCTCCGACCCCACCGGGCTGCGCGTCGACACCGGCAATCGCAAGTCCGACAAGACCTTCTCCAAGACTCACAAATCCAGCGGGCAGAAGAAGTCCAAGGCCTGGAAGAAGCAGGAGAAGAAGAACAACGACGCCTACGCGAAGTACAAGAAGGACAGGGAGGCTCGTGAGAAGGCCGCCCGCGACCGCCAGCGAGCCCTCGCCAAGCAGAAGCAGGCCGACCAGCGCGACCGCGAGGAGAACAAGGACCGCATAGCCGACAAGAAGAAGGCGGCACGCGAACGCGGAATCCGCAAGCAGGAGGACATCGACACCCCCGCCCAGTGGGAGGGCTACGGCGGCATCACCGACAAGGCGGTATCGGGCCGCCCCGGCCGCATGCGCAACGACCAGGCCTTCAACGCCTGGAAGAAGCGCGTGAACCCACCGGTCAACCTCATTCCGAAGAAGACCACGTGCGGCAACAGCTTCATCCCCGGCACCAAAGTCCTGATGGCCGACGGCACCCGCAAACCGATCGAGAACATCAAGATCGGCGATGTCGTCATGGCCTCAGAAGCCGCCACCGGCAGGACAGAGGCACGAGTTGTTGCTGCCCCCATAGTCGGACACGGGCACAAGCTTCTCGTGAAGATCGCAGTGACGGCATCATCACAGAACGCCCTTCACCCGAACACGATCACTGCAACCGGAAATCATCCGTTCTGGGTTGTCAGCGAGAACGAGTGGCTGCCGGCGGCCGAGATCAGACCTGGAATGTCTCTTCGGACAGCTGATGGCGAGCAGGCCACGGTGTCGAGCGCCACCATGTGGACTGCGTATCGAGCCCAGGTAAACAACCTCACTGTAGAGGATCTGCATACCTACTATGCGTTTGTCGGCCCGACACCTGTTCTCGTGCACAATGCTTCCGGAACTCCCTGCGACCCGCCCCTGCCGCCTGTTTCGCGCCAGAAGCAAGACGGTCACGTCGTGGGCACTCAGAGCTATGACAAGCGAATCGAGGCTGGCAAGCCGACCTCGACGTTCAATAGCCGTAGCGAGGCTGATGCTTACGCGCAGTATGCGTGGGCTCATGGGACGCCGGTTCCAGGCCGTCCTGGCGTGAGAGACTACGAGTTCGGCAAACCGGTCGGTCGGGGGCCGCGAGGCGGCTGGCAGACCTCTGTCCGGGTTCACATGGATGGCTCAGGCAACGTGCACGCCCACCCAAAGGGGAAAGAGTACAAGTGAGCAAGCGCGACGGCGATGTCGCCTCGGCCTACCTGGATGCCTTGCGTTCCTCGTACAGAGATCTGAGTCATCCAAAGTTCTACTTCGTTCGAGAGAGCAGCGATCGTAACCCGTACCGAGAGGCGCTTCGTGATCTAGAAGTTGAGTGGAGGGTGGACGATGACACCGACATCGATTGCGATGTGTGCTTCACATATATCGTGAACGGGGCCTCTCCGCTAATTGTCAAGCTCTCCATGGTGGGGCCTTACGCGGTGATCTTTTCCGTGGGAGATGATGGCCATGGGCCGGGCGAAATCATCTCAGCCCAGCAGCCCCCGGACAGCTTTGCGGAAAAGGTCATCAACACGCTGGCGAGAAATGGGGTGTCGCTTGTGCCCGTTGAACATCTGATGACACCCGTTTCTATTTCACTGATCGACGGGCGAAGCGAAGCACCTCTTTATGCTGCTCTTTTTCAGCCGGAAGGCGAAACTTCTTGGATCGTTAGCTGAACATCTACTCGATGTGGACCGCTCATCAGCAGACGGATGATCAGCACTAGGCGCACAGCCACCCGCCAGCCGCGTACCCAGCCTCTCAGGACAGAAGGTTGTTGCGGGAGGTCAGGGCGTTGGGGTGGTCAGGGCGCGTTCGAGGTAGGCGATCGCCTGGCCGGGCGCGCCCTGATCGCGCAGGAAGGAGGCGGCCTGGTCCAGGAGGAGGGTGGTGGTGCCGGGTCGGTATGGTCGGCCAGGGCGGTGATGCGGGGGAGCAGAGCGCGTCAGGCGGGCCAGTCGGCGGGGTCGGGGGCGGGGGCCGCCTGGACGAGGCGGCGGACGATCTGTCCTTCACCGACCGCGGCTTCCTCGGGAAGATCGAGGACTCCACCACCGACCCGACCTATCTGTCGGCCCGCTCCATCAGCCCCACCCCTCTTCTCGACCTGCGTATCCCCAAATGGAGCAATCCCTGCTCCTAGCCCAGCGGGAGGGCACTGCGGCAGCACCGACAAGGCGGTATCGGGCCGCCCCGGCCGCATGCGCAACGACCAGGCCTTCAACGCCTGGAAGAAGCGCGTGAACCCACCGGTCAACCTCGTTCCGAAGAAGACCTCGTGCGGCAACAGCTTCATCCCCGGCACCAAAGTCCTGATGGCCGACGGCACCCGCAAACCGATCGAGAACATCAAGATCGGCGACAACGTCGTCGCCGCCGATCCTTCGACTGGCGTAACCGAGGCCCGCGTCGTCAAGGCCCCCATCGAAGGCGCGGGCAGCAAGAAGCTCGTTCGTATCGGCATCAGCGATGACAGGGAGGGTCGAGTCCGCCCCGAGTCGCTGACCGCCACAGCCGAGCACCCTTTCTGGGTACCCCCCACAGAACTCAAGATCGGCATGCTTCTTCGAATCTCGGATGGCGTCAAGATCACGACCGTCAAGCACTGGACGGCGCACCAGCGAGTCAACAACCTGAGCGTCGAGGACATCCGCACCCACTGCGCACTGGCCGGTAGCACGCCGATCCTGGCGCACAACAGCGGGGAATGCGGCGATCTTGGTCCGAATTGAAGGCCGCGCCCCGCCTCTGAGGTCTGTGGATCAAGCGGATGTGAGGCTGTTGCGCGCAATATTAAAGAGCAGATCGGCGGGGACGTCCACCGAATTCAGTCACCCCCCGGGACGTCCAACGTGGGGAGATGACGCGGCAAACGGACTCAATGGGGTCACCGTGAGGTGGTGGTCGCAACGGCAGAGCCTACGATGGATTCACAGGCAGAGCGGGCCTTCCCGTCAATGAATTACAAGGCCCTATGGGCTGACCCACTCCCCAACGAATTCCCGTTCCGAGATAATTCATTGACTATCGAGAGCTATTCAAGTCCGTCCGTCACAGGCCGGCACTGCACGGCCTAGACGGGACGTACGGCTCCGTTGTTGCCTTCGCCCTGGGCTGCGATGCCGGCACTTCCGGTGTGCTCCTGTCGGGATTCAGGGATTTGCTGATCGTCAGGCTCGGCGATGGCAACAATCCCTCCTGGCCGGCCGTGGTCGAGCGAATCATCTCGTCCGAAGAATCGACCTTCGGCCATACGGCGGCAACTGGCCGCCTGGGGACGCGTGGATGAAGGAATACGAGGGGGACACGGGGCTGGTGGAGAGCATGGTTAATCACGTCCATCTGTGGGACGTTCTTGCGCCACGCTCTCCCGCTGAATACGACGCACTGGGAGGCCTGGCTGTCACTCTTTCCAGGACGTGGAGTTCGGCTCTCGCGCTGGCGTATCCGGGTCGGGAGTACGTGGTTTCGGTAGCGAACGATCCCGAAAGCCACGGGCCTTCCGTTTCATTCCGCGGGCGCGCTCGGGGATAGCCGTACACGAGCCGAAGGCCGGCTCACCCGCCCAGGCAGGCGGGCCCCAGGAGTTGCTTCAGGTCGCCCATCAGGGAGGGAGACTGCGTCACGCGGAGCCGGTCCTCCACGCGTACGACGGTGGTCTTGGGGCCGTTGTGGACCTGGAGGTGGACCTCGGAGGTGCCGGGGTGGCTGGTGAGGATCTCCTTGAGGCGGCCTACGACGGGTGGGGTGCAGCGGGCCAGGGGGAGGCTGACCAGGAGCGGGCCTCCGGCCTCGATGGAGAGGTCGGGGGCGGTGACCTCCATGGCGATGATCTTCGCGACGTCCTCGCGCTTGTCGATGCGGCCCTTGACGAACACGATGGCGTCCTCGGCCAGGATCGTCGAGCAGAGCTGGTACGACGACGGGAAGATCATGACCTCGATCGCGCCTTCGAGGTCCTCCAGCTGGGTGAGCACCCAGGTGTCGCCCTTCTTGGTGACCTTGCGCTGCACGCCCGACAGGATGCCGCCGACCGTGACGACATGGCCGTCGGCCCGGGACTCGTCCTGCAGGGCCGCGATCGAGCAGTCGGCGCCCGAGGCCAGGATGTGCTCGACGCCGAACAGCGGATGGTCGGAGACGTACAGGCCGAGCATTTCGCGTTCGAACTGCAGCAGGGTGTTCTTGTCCCATTCGCCCACCGGGACCTGGACGTCGAAGGTCTGGTCCTCACCGCCTTCGACGGCGCCGAACAGGGAGTCCTGGCCGATGGCCTCGTTCTTCTTGATGTCGATGATGGCGTCGACGGCCTGCTCGTGCACCATGACCAGGCCCTTGCGGACATGGCCGAGCGAGTCGAAGGACCCGGCCTTGACCAGGGACTCGATGACGCGCTTGTTGCAGACGATCGCGGGCACCTTGCGCAGGAAGTCCTTGAAGTCGGAGAAGCGGCCCTTCTCCTTGCGTGCGGAGATGATGCCGTCGACGACGTTGCCGCCGACATTGCGCACGGCCGAGAGGCCGAAGCGGATGTCGGTGCCTCGGGGGGTGAAGTCGAAGTCGGAGTCGTTGACGTCCGGCGGGAAGACCTTGATGCCCATGCGACGGCACTCGTTGAGGTAGAGCGCGGACTTGTCCTTGTCGTCCTTGACGCTCGACAGCAGCGCGGCCATGTAGGCGGCGGGGTAGTTCGCCTTGAGATAGGCGGTCCAGTACGAGATGAGCCCGTAGGCGGCCGAGTGCGCCTTGTTGAAGGCGTAGTCGGAGAAGGGCAGCAGGATGTCCCAGAGGGTCTTGATCGCCTCGTTGCTGTAGTCGTTGGCCTTCATACCGGCCTCGAACGACTCGAACTGCTTGTCCAGCTCGGACTTCTTCTTCTTGCCCATCGCCCGGCGCAGCAGGTCGGCCTTGCCGAGCGAGAACCCGGCGACCTTCTGCGCGATGGCCATGACCTGCTCCTGATAGACGATCAGGCCGTAGGTCGTGCCGAGGATCTCGGCGAGCGACTCCTCGAACTGCGGATGGATCGCCTTGATCTCCTGATGGCCGTTCTTGCGCAGCGCGTAGTTGGTGTGGGAGTCGGCGCCCATCGGGCCGGGGCGATACAGGGCGCCGACGGCGGAGATGTCCTCGAAGTTGTCGGGCTTCATCAGCCGCAGCAGCGAACGCATGCCGCCGCCGTCCAGCTGGAACACGCCCAGCGTGTCGCCCCTGCCGAGGAGTTCGTAGGTCTTGCGGTCGTCGAGCGGCAGCTTGAGCATGTCGATCTGCTCGCCGGACGTGGCCTCGATCATCTTGAGGCAGTCGTCCATGATGGTGAGGTTGCGCAGGCCGAGGAAGTCCATCTTCAGCAGGCCGAGCGTCTCGCAGGTCGGATAGTCGAACTGCGTGATGATCGCGCCGTCGGCGTCGCGCCGCATGATCGGGATGTGGTCGGTCAGCACCTCGGCCGACATGATCACTCCGGCGGCGTGCACGCCTGTCTGCCTGATCAGGCCCTCCAGGCCCTTGCCGAGGTCCATCGTCGCCTTGACGTCGACGTCCTCGTCGTAGAGCTTGCGCAGCTCACCGGCCTCGTTGTAGCGCGGGTGGTCCTTGTCGAAGATGCCGGAAAGCGGGATGTCCTTGCCCATGACGGCGGGCGGGAAGGCCTTGGAGACCTTGTCGCCCAGCGCGTAGGGGTAGCCCAGGACGCGACCGGCGTCCTTGATGGCAGCCTTGGCCTTGATGGTGCCGAACGTGGCGATCATGGCGACCTTGTCGGCGCCCCACTTCTCGGTCACGTAGCGGATGACGTCGGCGCGCCTGCGGTCGTCGAAGTCGATGTCGACGTCGGGCATGGACACGCGGTCGGGGTTGAGGAACCGCTCGAAGATCAGGCCGTGCGGCAGCGGGTCCAGGTCGGTGATGCCCATGGCGTACGCGACCAGCGAGCCCGCGGCCGAGCCTCGGCCGGGACCGACGCGCACGCCGTTCTCCTTGGCCCACATGATGAAGTCGGCGACCACGAGGAAGTAGCTCGGAAAGCCCATCTGCTCGATGATCCCGATTTCGTACTCCGCCTGCCTGCGGTGCTCGTCGTCGAAGCCTTCGGGCCAGCGCCTGTCCATGCCCTCCCACACGCTCTGGCGGAAGAACTCGATCTCCGTCATGCCTTCGGGGATCGGGAAGGTCGGCATGAGGTTCTTGAACTCGAAGAACCCGGCCGGGTCGACGCGCTCGGCGACCAGCAGCGTGTTGCGGCAGCCTTCGGCCCACAGGTCGGAGGAGTCGACCGCGCGCATCTCGTCGGCGGTCTTGATGTAGTAGCCGGAGCCGTCGAAGCGAAACCTGTCGGGGTCGGACAGCTGCTTGCCGGTCTGGATGCACAGGAGCGCGTCGTGGGAGGCGGCGTCGGACTCGTAGGTGTAGTGCGAGTCGTTGGTCACCAGCGGCGGGATCGAGAGGTCCTTGCTGATCTGGGTCAGCCCGTCACGCACGCGGCGCTCGATGTCGAGGCCGTGGTCCATGATCTCCAGGAAGTAGTTCTCCCTGCCGAAGATGTCCTGGAACTTGGCGGCGGCGGCCACGGCGGCGTCGTACTGGCCCAGGCGCAGTCTGGTCTGCACCTCGCCCGACGGGCAGCCGGTCGTGGCCATGAGGCCGTCGGCGTGCTCGGCGAGGATGTCGGCGTCCATGCGGGCCCACTTGCGGACGAAGCCCTCGGTGTAGGCGCGCGAGGACAGGCGCATGAGGTTGTGCAGGCCGCTCTTGTTGCGCGCCCAGATCGTCATGTGGGTGTAGTAGCCGCCCGCGGAGACGTCGTCACGCTTCTGGTGCGGCTCGCCCCACAGGACCGGCTTCTTGTTGAAACGCGCCTCGGGGGCCACATAGGCCTCGATGCCGATGATCGGCTTGATCCCGGCGCCGGTCGCCTGACGGTAGAAGTCGTAGGCGCCGTGCATGTTGCCGTGGTCGGTGATGGCGATGGCAGGCATACCGAGATCGCCGACCTGTTTGAACATCTGCTTGAGGCGCGCGGCGCCGTCCAGCATGGAGTACTCGGTATGCACGTGCAGGTGTACAAACGAGTCACTGGACGACATGGAGCGGCGCCTCCTCTAGCGAGACCGGATGTGCCCCACGAGCCTAATGGGCCCGGCGGACATCCAGGCTCGCTCGCCGTCATCTCGACCTCAGTGTCGGCAACACCAGACACGTTGCAAGCATCGGCGCGGCGGCCGTAGCGGGCTGACCTGCGCCGATATCCTCGCACGGGTGACGCGTACGGAGATCGACGAGGGCTACGCACCGGCGCTCGGCAACCGCCAGGTCCAGATGATCGCGATCGGCGGCGCGATCGGCGTCGGTCTGTTCCTCGGCGCCGGAGGACGCCTCGCCGCGGCCGGGCCCGCGCTCGTCCTGTCCTACGCCGTGGCCGGGCTCGCGGCCTTCTTCGTGATGCGGGCGCTGGGCGAACTCGTGCTGTACCGGCCGACGTCCGGGTCGTTCGTGGAGTACGCGGGCGAGTTCGTCGGGCCGTGGGCCAGCTTCGCCTCCGGGTGGATGTACTGGATCAACTGGGCCTTCACCGGCATCGCCGAACTGACGGCGATCGCCACCTATGTGTCGTACTGGGCGCCCGATTTTCCGCAGTGGCTGACCGCGCTGATCGCGCTGGCGTTCGTCCTGATCGTGAACCTGGTGTCGGTGCGGCTGTTCGGCGAGCTGGAGTTCTGGTTCGCGCTGCTGAAGGTGGTGGCCATCTGCGCGTTCCTGGTCATCGGGCTGGTGCTGGTGATCTTCGCGCTGGACGTGGGCGGGTACCAGGCCGGGGTGTCGAACCTCACCTCGCACGGCGGGTTCTTCCCCAACGGCTTCCCGATCGTGCTGATGAGCCTGCAGTCGGTCGTCTTCGCGTACTCCTCGATCGAACTCGTCGGCATCGCCGCCGGCGAGACCGCCAATCCCCGCCAGATCATGCCGAAGGCCATCAACGGCGTCGTATGGCGTATCGCCGTGTTCTACATCGGCTCGGTGCTGCTGCTGGCGATGGTGCTGCCGTGGACCGTCTACTCCAAGGACACCTCGCCCTTCGTCACCGTGTTCACCGCACTCGGCATACCGTGGGCGGCCGACGCCATGAACCTCATCGTCATCACCGCCGCCATGTCGTCGTGCAACTCCGGCCTGTACTCCACCGGCCGCATCCTGCGCTCCATGGGCCACAAGGGCGAGGCCCCCCACTTCTGCCGCCGGCTCAGCGCCCGGCACGTGCCGACCGGGGGCATCCTCATGACGGCGTCGGTGTTCGTGGCCGGGGTGGCGCTGTTCTACTTCGTACCCGAACGCGCTTTCAACATCGCCACCGCCGTCGCGTCACTCGGGGTCATCACGACGTGGGGGACACTGGTGTACTGCCAGATCCGCCTCCGGCGGCGGGGGCACGTCAGCACGTTTTCCATGCCGTTGTCGCCTTACAGCAATTGGGGGACGCTGGGGTTCCTGGGGCTGGTGGTGTGCTTGATGCCGTTCGCGGACGAGGATCAGCGGATCGCGTTCTTCTTGATCCCGGTGCTGGTGGTGGGGATCGCGGTGGGGTGGCGGGTCGTGCGTCGGGCTGAGGCGTGAGCTGCCTTTTACGGCGGGGCCAAGCGTTGGGGGGTGAGGTGGGGGGTGGAGGGGCGTGGGTGGGTGTGTGGGTGTCGTGGGGCTGGGGAGCCGCGGTACTGATGGGCGTACAGGCGTGGGGGGCGGGCCTCAGCGGGCATGATCGTTGCGCGGTGGCGCGTTCGGAGGGCGCTCTTGCGTCCGGGGATTTCCGAGACGTACGGGCGTATGGCGTTGTGTGCGTGCGCTTGGAGCGTGGTGTCGGGGGTGAGGTGGGCGAACGGGGCAGGCTGGGTGGGGGCTTGGATGGCGTTGTGCCGAGTGCTGTGGTGGGTCCTGCGTGGGCGTGTTGGGTGGGCGATCGGTGGAAATGCGGGTACGCGGGTGAGAGCAGTGCATGCGGACGAGGCCGCGCAGCAGCGTTCTGACCTGCGGTGATGCACTACTGACGGACTCCGGCGAAACAGCGTCTCGGCCCGGCTTCTGGCGGGGCTCCGAGCTGCCGCTTTGCTATCGGGTCACCGCTCAACCCTGGAGGGTTTACCCCACCCCCCACGCTCACCGCTCCCCCTCACCCCGCCCGCTCTTCCGCCGTTCCTCCGCCAGCTCCAGCCCCGCCTCGATCACCGCGTTCATCACGCTCCCCAACCGCCCCTCCCCCAGCCCAGGCGCACGGACGGCCATCGCCGCGACCAGCTGCCTCTCCCTCTCCATGTCCCTCCCGGCGAACCCACCAACGGGCTTCAACCGCTGCACAGTCCCGGCCAGTTCCGCCCGCCTCTCCAACAGGGTCGCCAACGCCGCGTCCACCCGGTCGATGGCCCCGCGGCACTCCCCCAACGTACGAGGATGCTCGGGCCGGACCAGGGCGCTCAGCAGCATGACCGACTCCCGGACGGTGGCGACGATCTCGGGGGAGGCGTCGGGCGGCAGGAGGAGGCCGTCGGCGCCGGTGGCCAGGGCGGCGGGGGCGAGGGTGGGGTCGGGGAGGGCCGCGAGTACGGGGTGGCCTGAGTGCTGGCGGGCGGCGTGCAGGAGGGTGAGGTCGAGGGTGAGGTGGCCCAGGGAGGTGCGGGTGCCGCCCTCGCAGAGCAGGACGCTGTCGTTGCCTTCGGCGGCGCACCGGTCGGCCACGGCCAGCCACTCCTGGAGGGTCGCGGAGGGGGCGCGCTGGAGGAGTACGGGCAGGCCGGTCCTGGCGGCGGCGCGGACGAGCTCGGCGTCCTGCGTCCAGGTGGCGCCGATCACGACGGCGTCGGCGCGTTCGGCGATGACGGGCAGGTCTGCGGTGGAGTTCGGCTCGACGAGCAGCGGGCCTTCGGCGGCGGGCCTGTCGGCGGGCAGCAGGTCGGCGGCGGGCCTGCGGCCGTGGTGCTCGCGCAGGCTCTGCCAGCGCGCGTCGGCGCCGCTCAGCCCGCCGATCACCACGGCGGGTCCCGCGCCGACGCTGAGCTCACCGATGCGCAGGACGCGCTGTTCCATGGTCGACGACATCTCGGCTCCCCTTCAGGTTCCGTCCCGCAGAGACTGTGAACAAGAGACTGTGAACAAGAGACTGTGAAACAAGGGACTCTGGACAACAAAAAGACCTGTGGACAACAAAAAAGACAGAGACCGACGTCTCTGTCTTTGCCGACTCCAGGTGGTCGCTATCTCATGCCAGCGCGACCGGCCCTCCCGGAGCCGGCTCGGTAAACACGAAGCACCTAGTCACAGAGTCCACCTTATACCGCTCCTTCACCTGGGGAACCTCCCACCCCGGATCATGGCCGACCGCACATGAGGATCTCTCTCCCGGGCAGGTCGCCGTTGATCCATCGCTATGGGAGTATTTCGAGGGCCTAGGAGGGGGTTTGAGCTGTTGATGGCGGATGGACAGCATGACGGACGCCGCATCGCCGGCCGGTACCACCTGCAGGAGCCGATCGGCAGGGGCGGCATGGGCATCGTCTGGCGCGCCCACGACGAGCTCCTCGACCGCACGGTCGCCGTCAAGGAGGTACGGTACGCCGCCGTGCTCGGCGACGAGGTCCACCTGCTGAACCGGCGCACGATGCGCGAGGCGCGGGCGGCGGCCAGGTTCGAGCACCCCAACGTGATCGTCGTGCACGACGTGATCGAGGAGGACGACCGGCCCTGGATCGTCATGCAGCTCGTCCCCTCGCGCTCGCTCGGCACCGTCATCAAGCAGGACGGCCCGCTCTCGCCCGCCAAGGTCGCCGAGATCGGCCTGGCGGTGCTGGAGGCGTTGCGCAGCGCGCACGACGCCGGTGTCCTGCACCGTGACGTCAAGCCGGAGAACGTCCTGCTCGCCGACGACGGCCGGGTGGTGCTGACCGACTTCGGCATCGCGACGCTGGAGACCGAGACCGCGCTGACGATGACGGGCCTGGCGGGCACACCGGCGTTCATCGCGCCCGAACGGCTCAAGGGCCTTCCGGCGGGCCGCGAGTCCGACCTGTGGTCGCTGGGCGCGACGCTGTACGCCGCCCTTGAGGGCAAGGCCCCGCACGACAAGGGCATGGCGATGGCGACCATGCATGCCGTACTCAACGACGACCCCACGCCCTCCCCGCACGCCGGGCCGCTCGGGCCGGTCGTGGAGGGGCTGCTGGCCAAGGAGCCGGAGCACCGGCTGCGCCACGACGAAGCCGCACGGCTGCTGCGTCACGCCCTGTGGCAGACCGAGAACGCGCTCAAGCCGCCCGCGCCCGTACGGCGTGCCCAGCAGGTACGGCAGGCGCCTGCCGTACCTGAGGTGCCCGAGGACGACACGCCTACCGATCCGAGTCTGCCCGCGATCGCGGAGCTGCCCGCCACGGGTGTGCGGATCGGCGTGGAGCCCAGGACTCCGGCCGTTCCCGAGACGCCCGGCTGGCCGGGCGAGGCCGAGATCTCGGGACGGCCTCGCGGTACGACGCCCCCGGCGCCGACTCCCGCGCCCGCTCCGGTTCCCCGGGCCGAGCCACAGCGGCGTTCGCCGTATGCGACGCCGCCCAAGCCGGTGACGACGCCACTGGCGGCCGAGCCCGATCGTTCGGAGGATTCGCCGTTCTTCGCGATGGTCGCCGATCACGACGAGGGGCGCACGATCGAGGGCGGGTCCTCGCGTTCGCCGGGACGCAAGGTACTGCCCATGGCCGCCGCGGCGCTGGCGGGGCTGGTGGCGGTGGCGGGGATCGGGCTGTACCTGGGCAGGGCGTCCGCTCCGGATCCCGCCGACGTCTCCGCGAACGTGGTCAAGCCCACCGTTCCCGTCGCCAGCCCCTCGCAGACGCCCACCGAAGATCCTTCCCCTTCGCCCACGCCCGAGCCGACGGAGGCCAAGACCGAGGAACCGGCCTCCGCGCTGCCTGACGGCTGGAAGTCCTACAAGGACAAGGAGATGGGCTTCACGATCGGCCTGCCCAAGGGCTGGGACGTGCTCAAGCGCGAGGGCGGCAACCGCGTCTTCTTCCGCGGGCCCGGCGCCGCGCCGAACGCGTTCCTGCTCATCGAGGAGGCCTCCAATCCGGGGCCGGACCCGCTGAAGGACTGGCGTGACCAGGAGCCTTCGGCCAAGGGGAACTTCGGCGGCTACAAGCTGATCAAGATCAAGAAGGTGGACTTCCAGAAGAAGGCCGCCGACTGGGACTTCACCTGGAACACCAACTCGGGCAAGACCCGGGTGCGCAACAGGGGGTTCATCACCGACAACGGCCGCGGGTACGCCATCTACTGGCACAACCTCAACAGCCGCTGGAAGAAGGACCTGCACTACTTCGACAGCTTCGCCGCCACCTTCAAGCCCGCGAAGTAGCGGATGATTCGCCCGATACCATTCGCGGGTGGAACGAAGGATCGCCGGACGGTACGTCCTGCTCGAGCCGCTGGGCGAAGGCGGCATGGGCATCGTCTGGCGTGCGCACGACCAGCTGCTCGACCGGGTCGTGGCCGTCAAGGAGGTCCGCTACGTCGGCGTGGGCGAGGCCAAGCGCGCCGAGCTCAACCGCAGGACCATACGGGAGGCGCGGGCCGCCGGGCGCATGGACCATCCTTCGGTCGTCGTCGTGCACGACGTGGTCGAGGAGGACGGCAGACCCTGGATCGTCATGCAGTTCGTCCCTTCGCGCTCGCTCGGCGTCGTCGTCAAGGAGAGCGGGCCGCTGGCCCAGGCCCAGGTCGCCCATGTGGGCGCCCGCGTGCTCGACGCCCTGCGCGCGGCGCATCGTGCGGGTGTGCTGCACCGTGACGTCAAGCCGGAGAACGTCCTGCTGGCCGACGACGGCCGGGTGGTGCTGACCGACTTCGGCATCGCCTCGCTCGCCGCCGAGGCCGGGGTCACGGCCACGGGCCACCTGGTGGGCACTCCGGCCTACATGCCGCCCGAACGGCTCAACGGGCAGCCCGCATCGCCCGAGTCCGACCTGTGGTCGCTGGGCGCGACGCTGTACACGGCCGTCGAGGGGCGAGCGCCGTTCGAGCGCGACTCGTGGGCGGCGACGGTGGCCGCCGTCATCAGCACCGACGCGCCACGCCCACGGCTGGCCGGGGCGCTCGCGCCGGTCATCGAAGGGCTGATGCGCCGCGATCCGGGCCTGCGGATGAGCGCCGCGGAGGCGGCCGCCCGGCTGGACGGAGCCACCACGGTGACCGTCGCCGCACCCCCGCGACGGCGTTCGGGCAAGCGGAGGCGGCCGGGGCGGTGGCTCGTGCCCGCCGCGCTGGTCGCCGTGCTCGCCGCCGGGGGCGGGGCCTGGCTGCTGCTCGGGCTGCCCGGCCGGTCCTCCGGCTCGCCGACCCCTTCCGCCTCGCCCTCCGTCTCGCCCACCGCCAAGCCCTCGCCCACGCTGCCCGTACGCGCCGTGCCCGCCGGGTGGCGGCTGCTGCGCAACGCCGGAGGCGGGTTCAGCATCGCCGTACCCAAGGGCTGGAGCGCCGTGCGCACGCCAGGGCGCGACAGTGTGCGGGTGAGCCCGCCTTCGGGTGACGACCTGCTGCTGGTGGAGTGGACCGAGCCGGAGGACCCCGAGCCGAACGCCGTCAAGCGCGTCGCCAACCTGGAACGGGAGATCGTCCGCAAGGGCGAGTTCCCCGGCTACGAGCGCGTCGGCATCACCGCACTGCATTACCTGGGTGTGCGCGCGGCCGACTGGGAGTACGTCAGGAACGACGGCGCGACCCGCGTCCACGCGTTGAACCGGAGTTTCCGCTGGCCGGACGGCAGGCACTTCGCCCTGCAGTGGCAGACGCCGGACGTGCGGTGGGCCGATGCCAGGCATTACTTCGAGACGTTCATGGATACCTTCAGAGGATGAGGGAACGCGCGAGGTTCTGGCGCAATCCGGCACTGCCCGGGCTAGATCTGCTCGAGGCCACGTATGTCACGCACAGGTTCGCCAAGCACGTGCACGACGGCTACGCGATCGGCGTGATCACGAAGGGCGTCGAGGAGTTCGAGTACCGTGGCACGCTCCATCGGGCCGGGCAGGGCGACGTCGTCCTGGTCAATCCCGAGCACCAGCACACCGGCCAGGCGGGCGAGCCGGGCGGCTGGGCGTACCGGATGTTGTACCCGTCGACGTCCACCCTGGAGGGCCTGGCCGCCGAGCTCCGCCTGCCGTACGGTGTGCCGTTCTTCCCCCGTCAGGTCGTCGCCGATCCGCATGCGGCCTCGCTGTTGGTCCAGGCGCACCTGGCGACCGGGCAGGGCGACGAGCTCGCGGCGACGTCGCTGGTACGGATGGCGTTCGCCGAGTTGCTGACCCGCTACGCGACGCCGCGTCCGGTCGCCGATCCGCTGTCGGCTGGTGGCACGGCGGTACGGCTGGCCAGGGAGTTGCTGCACGAACGGCTGGTCGACCCGCCGTCGATGGAGGAGCTCGCCGCCGCCGTCGACGCCAGGCCGTTCTCGTTGCTGCGCGCGTTCAAGGCGGTGACCGGGCTGCCGCCGCATGCCTACCTGAACACGCTGCGGGTGCGTACGGCGCGCGAGCTGCTGGAGTCCGGGGTGGGGCCCGCCGATGTGGCGCCGCTGGTGGGGTTCACCGACCAGTCGCATCTGACCCGGCACTTCAAGCGCATCGTCGGGGTGCCGCCCGCGGCCTACCAGCGGGCCGCCGGGGTGCAGGGCGGAGTCGCAGGAACGTACAAGACGGCTGATCTGCCCCCCTTCTAACCTGGGCATATGGAACAAACTACGACCCGGTCGGCAGCGATCCGGGATGGACTGGGCGTGGGGGTCGCCGTCGGCCTGTCCGGCGTCGCCTTCGGGGCCGCGGCGATCACCGCCGGGCTCGACGTTCTCCAGGCGTGCGCGCTCAGCCTGCTGACGTTCACCGGCGCCACCCAGTTCGCCCTCGTCGGCGCGGTCGGCGGCGGCGGCGACCTCGCCGCGGCCTCCGTCGGCGCCCTCCTGCTCGGCGGCCGCAACACGCTGTACGGCCTGCGCCTGGCCGACATGCTGAAGGTCCGCGGGGCACGCCGCCTGGTCGCCGCCCAGGGTGTGATCGACGAGACCACCGCCGTCTCCATGGCCCAGCCGGACCGCGACTCGGCCAGGACGGCGTTCTTCGTGACGTTCGCCAGCCTCTATGTCATGTGGAACGTTACGACGCTGCTGGGCGCGCTGGGCACCTCCGCGCTGGGCGATCCCGCCGTGCTCGGTCTCGACGTCGTCGGTCCCGCCACCTTCCTGGCCATCCTGTGGCCACGCCTCGCCGCCGAACCACGCCTGCGCGCGTTGGCCGCGGCCGGGGCCGTCATCGCCCTGGCATCGGCGTCGTTCGTACCGCCAGGAGTGCCCGTCTTGTTGTCGGCCGCGGCCGTGCTCGTGGTGCTGGTGAGGTCGCGATGAGTCTCTGGTGGGCGATCGTGGTGGTCAGCGTGGGGTGCTACGCGCTGAAGTTCGCCGGGCTGGCCGCGCCTCGGCGGGTGCTCGACCATCCCGTGGTGTCGCGGTTCGCCGAGTTGGTGCCGGTCGCGTTGCTGGCGGCGCTGATCGCGGTGCAGATGTTCACCGATGGGCAGCGGCTGGACTTCGACGTGGCCAGGACCGCCGGGCTGGGGGCTGCGGTGGTGGCGCTGGTGTTGCGGGCGCCGTTCCTCCTGGTGCTGGCGGTGGCGGCCGTGGTGACCGCCGGGTTGCGGTGGGCGGGGCTTTAGGGATCGGCCTCTTCCGGGCCGGCTCTCAGCTTCTCCACAGCTGCCTTCGTCGATGATGGGCGCGTCCCTTCCCTGTTCTGCCCGACAGGAAGTACGCCTATGAAAGCGGCGGTATACACCCGGTTCGGTTCGCCTGATGTGCTGGATCTGCGTGAGGTGCCCAAGCCCGTGCCCGGTGCGAACGACGTGCTGATCCGCGTACGCGCCACGACCGTCACATCGGCCGAGTGCGCCATGCGGCGCGGGGAGCCGCTGTGGGGGCGCGTGATCCTCGGCTTCCGCCGTCCGCGCCGGAGGGTCCGCACGCTGGGTACGGAGCTCGCGGGCGTGGTCGAGGCGGTCGGGGCCGGGGTCACGCGGTTCCGGCCCGGCGACGAGGTGTTCGGGTTCGCCGGATTCCGGATCGGCGCCAACGCCGAGTACATCTGCCTGCCGCAGCGCGCCTCCCTCGCCGTCAAACCGGCGAACATCGGCTTCGAGGAGGCCGCCGCCTCGGTCGACGGCGCCTCGACCGCGCTGTACTTCCTGAGCAAGGCCGGAATCCGCCCCGGTCACAAGGTCCTGATCTACGGCGCTTCGGGCAGCATCGGCACCTACGCCGTACAACTCGCCAAGCACCTCGGCGCACACGTCACCGCCGTGTGCGGGGGCCGGAGCGCCGCCCTTGTGACCGAGCTCGGGGCCGACGCCGTCATCGACTACACCAAGGAGGACTACAGCCGGTCCGGCGGGCCGTACGACATCGTCTTCGACACACTGGGGAAGTCGTCGTTCTTCCGGGCCCGGGGCGTGCTTGCGCGTAAGGGGCGGTACGCGCCTACCACTGGGCTGCACAACACGCTTCTGGCGTTCGGGACGTCGTTGTCGCCTGGTCGGCGGGTGGTGTCGGGGATGTCGATCGAGAAGAACGCCGCGTTGCTGTTCCTCAAGGGGCTTATCGAGGCGGACGAGCTTCGTATTGTGATCGATCGGCGGTATGCCATGGGGGCGTTGGTCGAGGCGCATCGGTATGTGGAGAGTGGGCGCAAGCGGGGGAATGTGGTGATCACCGTTTGAGCGGGACGCCGGAAGGCTAGAACCGCGACGCTTTGACCTGCACCGCTGCACCACTGGCGGACACCGGCAGGACCACTGTTCGGACGGCCGGTCCACGCCCCTCTGACCAGGCGCTTTACCCTCGGGTCACCGCTCAACCCTGGAGGGCTCGCAGCGATGAGCTGCGCTCACTGTTCAGGAGCGGGCAGCCGTCACCGCTCCCTGGGAGGGCCCGCACAACGCCCGCCACCACCCCACAAACGCCCCCACTCCCCCAAGGGCCGGTGGGTCGGGCCACCTTCCCAGGAGTGGAGCGCTACGCGGGGCTCAGTACGCCAGCGCCGGTGGCAACCCGTCGCGCAGGTCGTGCAGGTGCGCCACCGAGGCCGCGTGCGGCAAAGGCCCCCGCAGATGGCGAGGCTCCAGGCGTACCCCGGTGCACCGCTCGGCCAACGCGAAGGCGGCCCGGATGGCCCGGTGGCAGTCGATGCGCTGCTCGGACGGCTCCGCGCCGATGAGGCCGAGGTCGGTCAGGTCGTCCAGGAGCAGGTCGGGGCCGCTCCCCCAGCGGGGTTCGTCGGCGAAGACCGGGTCGAGCCCGGTGACCACCTCGCCGTCGACCGCGTGGATGAAACGGGCGTACAGTTCCGGACTGCGTTGCACGATCGCCAGGCAACCCCCGGCGGACAGCTCGCTCACCGCGTCGCGGATCACTCCGGCGTAGCCGCCCACGTGGATCAGCACCGAGCCGGACTCGGCCGCGCCGATCTCGATGCGGCCCATCAGGTCGTCGGGTCTGGCCTGGCCTCTGCCGTTGACCCGGAGCCTGCGCAGTACCTCGTCAGGCGTGGGCCCTGCCACGAAGGCGAAGCAGAAGCCTCGTTCGTTCAGCTCGTCGGCGAACTCCTCGAACCACAGGTAGTCGGTGGCGTTCGGCTCGTTCATCGATACCCCCCTTTCGCGCGCCCTGCCCTGTGGGGCGGGGCCTTGCGGTCGGGGGCCTCACGGGGAGCGACCCGTGAGGCCCCCGGCACGTGTCATGGCCCTTCTGGGTCCACGACGTCCTTGTCCGCCCAGTACGGCTCCAGCAGCGAGCGCACCTGCTCGGCGCCCACGCGCTCCAGCAGCTCGATGGCGCCGACATTGGCGACGAGCTGCTCCATCCGGCTGGCCCCGAACAGGACGGTGGCCAGCGACGGGTGGCTGAGCGCGAAGGCGATGCTGAGCTGCGCGGGCGTGGTCCCGAGCTCGGCGGCGACGCCCGCGATGCCGTCGACGGCATCGACGATCTTGGCGCGTACGCCTCCGGGGTCGCGGCCGATCTCACGACCGGGCGAGCCCTTCCCGGCGAGGATGCCGCCTTCGAGCACGTCGGAGGCCTGCAGTGACAGGCCTTCGGCGAACAGCGCGGCGAACGGCTCCCCGTCGGCGATGGAGCGGCGGCACGGGCCGTACTTGAGCTGGGCCAGCTGCGGCCCGGGCGAGCCCGCGGCGCGGGCGTGGTCGCGCACGGTGCGTACGGCGGTGGCCGACCAGTTGTTGACGCCCCAGCAGCCGATGAGCCCCTTGGACTCCAGCTCGCCCAGGTCTTCGGCCAGGGTGCGCAGGTCGAGGTCGGTGCGCCGGATGTCGCCGAGTACGACGACGTCGGCGTGCTCGGCGCCCACGCGGAACAGAGCACGCTCCAACTGATCGCGCAGCGAGACCTCGGGATAGGGCTCCAGCCACAGCTTGACCGACAGCAGGTAGTCCGCCCTGGCCAGCCCGGCCGCCCGCACGATCGCCGAGAAGATCACATCGGTGAACACCGGCGGGTGCCCCGGCATGCCGTACACGCCGACGTCGAACAGGTTGACGCCCAGGTCGACGGCGTGGCGGATCATGGCGACGCTGTCGGCGAAGTCCATGCGGTCGTAGGTGTGCCACGAGCCGAGCGACAGCACGGAGGCCTCGGGACCGTGGGTCCCGATCCTGCGCCGTGGCACGACGGTGGTTGACTCGGTCATGTCTCTCCTTGAGGAGGCAGGAGCGGAGGCTAGGGCTTCCAGGGGTGGATGACGGCCTTGACCTGCTCCAGCTTCGACATCGACGCCAGCGCGGCCGAAGCCTCGCCGAGGCCGACCGGCTCGCTGAACAGTGCGTTCCAGTCGAACCTGTCGCGGAAGGTCCGCAGGAACTCCACGGCCCTGTAGTAGTCGGCGACATCGCCGTTGAGCGAGCCGAGCACGTTCAGCTCCTTGCCCATGACGGTGCCGAGCGGGATGGCCTCGGGCAGCGGCCCGGTGCTGCCGACGACGACGAACGTGCCGCCCCAGGCGGCCATGTCGACGGCCTCGGAGCCGACGCCCGCCGCGCCCGCCATGTCGAGCACGAGTTCGGCGCCACGGCCCTGGGTCGCCCGCAGGACGGCCGCGACGCGGTCGCCGGGGGTGCCGTCGAGGCCGATGGTGGTGTCGGCGCCGAACTGGTGGGCGAGCTCCAGCCGCTCACGGGGCGCGCCGATCGTGATGACGCGTCCCGCGCCGCTGACCTTGGCCACGGCGGTGGCGACCAGGCCGAGCGCGCCCGCACCCTGGACGAGCACGGTCGAGCCGGGCCTGACGCCTCCGGCGCGGTCGTAGGCGTGCAGCACGGTCTTGACCGCGCATCCGGCGGCGGCGGCCCAGGCGTCCTCGACGTCGTCGGGCAGGATGACCTTCAGCGCGCCCGGCGTGACGTAGTTGTACTCGGCGAGCCCCGCCGTCGCGTACGGATGGCGGTCGGCGCGCTGGCGGAAGCCGTAGCCCCTGTCATGGCAGGCGACGGGGGTGCGCAGGACCGTGCAGCCGTAGCAGCGTCCGCACACCGACTCCGACCAGCCGATCCTGTCACCGACGCGCAGTTCCCTGCCGAGGGTGTCGAGGGTGCCCGGTCCGACGGCGACCACGAGGCCGACCATCTCGTGGCCGAGCACGAGCGGCAGCATGTCCGGGAGCGACATGGAGCCGCTCCACAGGTGGACGTCGGTGGCGCACAGGGTCGCGCAGCGTACCTGGACGAGCGCGGCGCCTGGCTCGACCTTGTCCGGCAGCGGCAGTTGCTCCAGTGTGAGCGGCGCGCCGTGGACGCGCAGGACGGCGGCCTTGGTCGAGGTGGGAAGGGGCATGAGTGCTCTGTCTCCGATCTGAACTGCCTGGGGGTGGACAGGTTCGTCAGCGTGTCATCGGCTGTGCGCGGTGTCCCAGATCTCGTTGCGGCTGCGCCACCACAGCAGCACGAGGATCACGAGGAACGGGACGATCCCCCGGTACTGCTGGATCGCGCTCATCGAGGACGCCAGGCCTTCGAGGCAGCCCAGGAGCAGGCCGCCCGCGAGGGTGAGCGGCAGGCTGCGGAACGCGCCGACCATGGCGACGGCCAGGGCGGTCGTGATCAGCCTGCCGAGGGTGGAGAAGTCCCCGCCCAGGCGGGGGGCCACCAGGAGGATCACCAGTGCGGTGATCGCTCCGATGGCGGCCCACACGCCGATGGCCAGACGGGGGGCGGGGATGCCGACCACCTGGGCGGTGGCCGGCCTCTCCGAAAGCGCCTGCAGGCGCAGGCCGAGCAGGCTGCGGCGCAGCGTGACCTCCACGCCCACCGTGATGAGGACCGCGAAGGCGAGCGAGACGAGCACCGAGGTCGGCACCACCACCCCGCCCACGGTGAACGCGGGTCCGTCGAAGGGGGCGGGGAAGCGGCGGGCGCCGGTGGTGGTGCTGCCGAACAAGCGCAGGCCGATCGCCATGAGCGCGACGTACACGCCGACGGTGACGGCCGCCTTGGTGCGCTCGTCGTGCTCCCCGAACCAGCGCACGAGCGCGGCTCCGAGCAGCGCCGACAGCGCACCTGAGGCGATCACGCCGAGCGGCAGCGCCAGCCATACACTCACGCCGGCGTCGGCGAGCGCCACCATGACGAAGGCGCCCATGGTACCGACGGCTGCCATGGCGAAGTTGACCACGGCGACGAGCCGGTAGGTCAGCACGACGCACAGGCCGAGCAGCGCGTAGACGCCTCCGCTCGTCAGCCCGGCGACGATCGAGTTCACCATCGTGGTCCTCCTGGTGGTGCGGTGGTGCGGTGGATGGTCAGTTCTTGCCGGGGACGATGAAGCCCTCGGGAAGGACCTGCCACTTGCCGCCCACGACCTTGACGAAGCGGCTTCCCTGGATGGGGTTGTGCTGGTTGCCGGGGCCGAAGACGTAAGGCGTGCCGACCATGGGGTAGGTGATGGGCTGCATCGTCTTGAAGGCGTTGGTGACCGACTCGCGGGTGATGTCGCCCTTGATGGTCTTCAGCACCTGCACGAAGATGTCGGCGGCCATGACCGCGCCCTGGCTGAACGCCGTCTTCTGGATCTTGTTGGCGTCGACGATCCTGGCCCAGCGGGCGTTGCCCGGCAGGGTCTCGTCGGTGTACGGCTGCCACTCGGTGCCCGCGTAGACGTTCATGCCGTCGGGGATGACCTCGGCGTTGGCGTCGGTGTAGGCGTTGGCCGCCATGATGAAGTCGACGTCCTGCATGCCCTGCGTCTTGGCCTGGGCGAACCAGGGGCCGACCTGGGCGTTGTACAGGATGGCCTGACAGCCGGAGCTCTTGGCCTTGACGAGGTAGGGGGTGGGGTCACCCTCGCCGACCGAGGTGTCCTTGACCGTCAGCGTCTTGCCGGTCAGCTCGGTCCACTCCTTGATGGAGGCGTCGATGCCGCCGCCGCTGCCGGGCAGGACGGTGTAGTACATGCACACCTTGTCGTGCCCGAGCGTCTCGGAGGCGTAGTACAGGTTCGCGGTGATCAGCTTGAACGGGCCGGGGTTGACCGGCGCGATGTTCGGGCTGGTGAAGCAGGCGGGGTCGACGCCGATCGCCGGGATGGACACGATGCCGTTGTTGCCATAGGTGGCCCGGTTGAGGCCGCAGTCGACCGCGCTCGAGGATCCGACGAGCGCGACGACCTGCTCGGACTCGATGAGCTCGAGCGCCGCCTCGGTGGAGCGCTGCGGGTTCATCGCGTCGTCCTTGGTGATCAACTCGATCTTGCGGCCGTTGATGCCGCCCGCCGCGTTGACCTCGTCGAAGACGGCCTTGACCGCCTGCGGCACCTCCGGGGTCTGGAACAGGCCCGTGATGCCGTTGATGGAGCCCACTTTGATGGCTCCGGTGCTCGATCCGCCGTCCTCCGCACAGGCGGCGGTGGCGAGGACGAGCACCGCGGCTGTAGCGACTGCCAGGTACGAACGCTTCATGTGAGCTTCCTTCGTCTGGGGGGTGGTGGGTTTCAGATGGCTGGGACGTCGGCCGCGCCCAGGTAGGCGGCCCTGACGGCAGGATCGTCGAGAACCTGCCCCGCCGGCCCTGAGGCGATGACATGGCCGAAGTCGAGCACGGTCACTTGCCGGCAGGCTGCCCTGACCAGTTCCATGTCGTGCTCCACAAGAAGGATCGAGACTCCGAACCTGGCCGGCGCCTCGGCGAGGCGGGCGGCGAGGCGGAGGGATTCGGCGGCCGACTGCCCGGCTGCGGGCTCGTCCAGCAGTGCGACCTGAGGCTTGGCCGCGATGGCGGCGGCCACGTCGAGCAGCCTGCGCGTGCCGGCGTCGACGATGGAGACGGGCACCTGACCGGGAGGACAGCCGAAGAACTCCAGGAGTTCGTCGGCCTCGCTCTTGCCGAGCCTGCGGCCCGCGCCGATCGTGAGGTACTCGTACTGGGTGAGCTCGGGCGCGATGACCGTCGTCTGGAAGGTGCGGCGCAGCCCGCGCCTGGCCCTGACGCTGGGCCGCAGCCCGTCCATCGAGGCGCCGGACAGTTCGATCGAGCCCTCGTAGCCCTGGATGAACCCGCACACCGCGGCGATCACCGTGGACTTGCCCGCGCCGTTGGGCCCGATGAGCCCGACGACGGCGCCTTCGGGGACGGTGATGTCGACCTTGTCCAGCGCGACGACCTCGCCGTACTTCACCGTGAGGCCGCGGACGGCCAGGGCGGGCTTGCCGGTCGAGGGGCGTGGCGCGGGGGGCTGCACGGGCGGCTCAGGCTCGGCCGTGGCCTGCTCGGCGGCGGTTTCGGCGGCCTTCTCCAGCAGGGGCCTGGCGGCGCGTTCGCGCTTGCGGGCCCGGGTGAAGTCGGTCTGGCTGACGCCGCTGCGCAGGGCGAAGATCGCGATCACGCCGAACAGCATGCCGCCCAGGTCCTGCGGCAGGCGCAGTTTCTCCATGAGCGTGGCCATGACGGCGCCGAAAACGCCGCCCATGAGCGCGCCCTCGGGGTTGTGCGGCCCGATGAGGATGGCCATGGCGAACAGCGCGAGCGACTGTCCCATCGCGAAGTTGCCGGGCACGACCAGTCCGAGCTGCCCGGCCATCAGGCCGCCGCCGATGCCGGCGATGAAGGCGCTGATGGCGAAGGCGGCGAGCTTGGCCTTGGGCACGGAGATGCCGTGCGCCGCCGCCGCGCGCTCGGAGTGACGCAGCTCCAGCCACGACATACCGAGCCTGGTACGGCTGAGCACGCTCAGGCCGATGGCCAGCAGCACGAAGACCGCGACGACGAGGATGAAGTAGCGCTGGTTGGTGGCGAAGAACGAGGGGCGTACCAGCGTCTTGAGCTCGCTGGTGCCGGGGAACTCGTTGGCGTTGAGCACGATGTCGGCCGACACCGCGAAGCCGAACGTCACCACGGCCAGGTTGACGCCGCGGATGCGCAGCGCGGGCAGGCCGATCGCCACGCCGATGGGCACGGCGGCCAGACCGCCGATGAGCAGCCACAGCAGGAACCCGCCGGGCGCGTCGGCCAGGTTGAGCCGCATGACGACCCAGGCGCCGATGGCGGCGAACGACATCTGGCACAGCGACATCACGCCGGCCCTGCCGATGATCACGCCGTAGCTTTGCATGATGACGGCGCTGACGACGGCGGTAATGGCAAGGTAGAGCCAGTACGACGACAACAGCATGGGGAGCAGCACACAGGCCAGGACGGCCCCGGCGACGCCGAGACCCGTGGCCCGCAGGTCGAGGAGCTTCATCGCGTTTCGCTTTCTGCCTCGGCGGCCTCGTCGTCGACGGTGGCCCCGGGGTCGTGGCCCGGTAGGGGCCCAAAGTAGTACTCGTGCAGGAGTTGCTCGTTCTCGCGCAGCTCGGAACAGGGCCCGGAGAAGACGACACGGCCCTTGCGCAGGACGTAGGCGTCGGTGCCGATCTCCAGGGCGAGGTTGGCGAACTGCTCGATGAGCAGGACGGCGATGCCGAGCCCGACGAGGTCGGTGACCGCCTTCAGCAGGCGTCCGACGACGACGGGGGCGAGGCCGAGCGACATCTCGTCGATGAGGACGACCTTGGGGTCGGCCACGAGCGCCCGGCCGACGACGAGCATCTGCTGCTCGCCGCCCGACAGGTGCCCGGCCTGGAGGTTGCGGCGCTTGTCCAGCTCGGGGAAGAGCCGGAAGACCGTGGCGGGGTCGCCTTCACCGCTCTGGGCGACCAGGAGGTTCTGCTCGACGCTCAGCGTGCGGAACACGGTGCGCGACTGCTCGACGTAGCCGAGTCCGGCCTTGGCCCTGCGGTGGGTGGGCAGCTTCTCGACGGCCTGGCCGCCGAGGACGATCTCGCCCTTGGCGGGCGCGAGGCCGGCGATGCCGTCCATCAGGGTGGTCTTGCCCGCGCCGTTGGCGCCGAGCAGTACGGTGACCGCGCCCTGGGCGACGTCGAGGCTGACGTCGTGCACGACGGGGAGTTCGCCCCTGTTGATGGACAGGTTGCGGGTGCTGAGGATGGGGGTGGTGGGGGTGCTCATCACGCCTGCTCTTTACCTGTGGCGCGGATGGCCGCGATGGCGTGCTCGTGGGCCAGCCGCGAATCGGACAGCTCGGTGGACAGCAGGCCGAAGAAACCGTGGATGAGTCCGGGGTAGCGCACCAGGTCGACCGGCACTCCGGCCTCGGCCATGCGGCGGGCGTACTCCTCGCCCTCGTCGCGCAGGACGTCGTACTCGGCGCCGAGCACCACGGCCGGAGGCAGGCCGCTCAGGTCCTGTGCTCGCAACGGGAGCAGATACGGATCGGTCAAATCGGCCACATCTCTGGGGTATTGGGTGAAGAACCAGTCCATACTGTCCTTGGACAGGAAGTACCCCTCGGCAAAGTCGGCATAGGAGGCGAAACCGTCCTGGGGATGCCCGACCACCGGCGAGACCAGCAGCTGCAGCGCCACCGGCGGGCCGCCGAGGTCGCGAGCGCGCAGGGAGACGACGGCGGCCAGGTTGCCGCCCGCGCTCTCACCGCCGACCGTGATCCTCGCGGGGTCGACGCCGAGCTCTGCCGCGCTCGCGTGCACCCACCGCAGGGCGGCCAGGCAGTCGTCGGCCGCCGCCGGGTAGGGGTTCTCCGGCGCGAGACGGTAGTCGACCGAGACCACGACGGCCTCGGCCCCGGCGCAGACCGCCCGGCACGACACCTCGTTCTCGTCCAGCGTGCCGATCGTCCAGCCTCCGCCGTGGAACCAGACCAGGGCGGGGAAGGGGCCAACGCCCTCGGGCCGGTAGATCCTGATCGGGATGTCTCCCGCCGGACCCGGCAGCGTGCTGTCCTTCACCTCTGCGACGGGCTGAAGCTCGTCGGGCATCGTCCAAGATTGGCTAAAACCCTCGCGCATCGCCTGAGCGTCGAACCCCACGGCCTCACCGGGCACCTCGACGCTGGGGGCGTTGTCAATGATTCTTTGCGCCTCGGGATGCAGGGGCATGATTACCTCCGATTGCCCGGTGCCTTCGCTCACGGTCAGGCACTCGCAAATCGTATCCGATTCCGTGTACGTTATGCGGACCCAAATGAGCCTGTCTAGAGCGAAGAAGAAGATGTTGCGCAACGTATGCACGGATGACCCGACTCCCGCGGACCTGGTGCTGAGCGGCGGACGCGTACACACCGTCGACGCCCACGACACCCTGGCGCAGTCCGTGGCCGTACGCGACGGCCGCATCGCCCGTGTGGGAAGCGATGCCGAGGTCAGCCCCCTGATCGGCCCCGGCACCAGGGTCGTGCCGCTGCGCGGCGGCTCAGTGCTTCCCGGCATCAACGACTCCCATCTGCACGGTGTGTGGCTCGGTTCGATGTGGCCGCACTTCCTCATGGATCAGCTCGCCCCGGGAGCCGACCCGCACGCCCCCGCACCCGGCGCCTCCGGCCTCAAGGACTCGGCCGACCGCAGGGCCGCCATCCTGCGTACGGCGGGGCTGCTGGCCGCGCTCGGCGTGACCAGCTACACCGAACCCGGCCTCGGGCCGGGCGAGGACGACGGGCCGACGGGCTGCTTCGCCTCCGGTGCGCTGGCCGACTATGCCGACCTCGCGGCCGAGGGGCTGCTGAGCGCACGGGTGAGCGCGCTGCTGCTGTTCGGCGCGCTGGACGGGCCCAGCACGCTGCCCGCGCTGCTGGAGGGGCTGCGCTCGTTCTCGCCTCCGGCCGACGTGCCCGGCTGGTTCGAGGTGAAGGGTGTCAAGATCTTCGCCGACGGCATCCCGCCCATGGGCTCGGCCTGGAGCGACGTGCCCTACGCCGACGGCGGCTACGGCGACCTGCTGGTCGAGCCGATGCCCGGCGGCGACCGGCTCGCCGCCCTGGTGGCGATGATCGACGCGGCGCACGACGCCGGGCACCAGATCGGCGTGCACACCACAGGGGGAAGGGCGACCGCCGAGGTCACGGCCGCCCTGGCCAAGGCGCAGGCGCGCGACGGGCGGGACGCGAGGCACTACCTCATCCACGGCGACCTGCTGAGCCCGGCCACCCTGGCCGCCATGGCCGAGGCCGGCATCGGGCTCAACACCCAGCCCGGCATCGCCGCCGCCACCTCCGGCATGCTGGCGGGCGCCCTGGGCGAAGGCGCCCTTGACCAGGCCTGGCCCGTGCGCGACGCGCTGAACGCGGGCGTACGGCTCAGCCTGAGCTCCGACTCCCCCGTGCTGACCCCCGACTGGCGTGCCGGGCTGGCCGCCGCCGTCACCAGGGGCGGCCTCGACGGCGACGAGCGCGGCAAGGCCCAGCGCCTGGCGGTGTCGGAGGCGTTGCGCGGCTACACCGTCACCCCCGCGTGGCAGGACGGCGCACAGGAGTGGAAGGGCTCGATCGAGGTGGGCAAGGTGGCCGACCTGTGTGTGCTCGGCGGCGACCTGCTCGGCGTCGAGCCGTCCGCGCTGACCGAGCTGCCCGTGCTGATGACGCTGGTCGGCGGCAGGGTCGTGCACGAGGCCTAGCGGCCTGACACAGTCGTGCTCCTCGGGGTCGTGCTCCTCGGGCCGGACGCCGCTCGCGTCCGGCCCGAGGGCGTCTTCAGGCCTGGGCGGGAGCGTCGGTGCCCCACGAGGCCGAGGGGTCGACGACTCCCCTGTCGATCCACAGCCGCTCGCCGATCCGCTCGCGCAGGTCGGCGCCGCTGCGCTCCAGCAGGTCGAGCGCGCCCAGGTTCTCCGCGAGCTGGGCCGCCCTGCTGGCCCCGAACAGCACCGACGCCGCGGCGGGATGGGTCAGCGTGAAGGCGATGGCCAGCTGGGCGGGCGTGGCGCCGAACTCGGCGGCGATGCGCTCCACCTCCGGGTAGGACTCCCTGATCGCCTCGCGGATCCCGCCCGGGTCGGCGCCGATCTTGCGCTGCGGGTGGGCGTTGCCCGCCAGGATGCCGCCCTCGAACACGTCGGAGGCCTGCAGCCCGAGCCCGAACTCCTCGAACAGCCGCCCGTACGGCTCGCCCTCGGGCACCGAACGCCTGGCCAGGCTGTACTTGAGCTGGGCGAACGACGGCGGCGTCAGCCCTTCGGCCCGGGCGAACTCGATGGCCAGGCGCAGGTCGGCGGCCGACCAGTTGTTGACGCCCCAGTGCGCGAACCTCCCGGCCGCGACGAGTTCGGCCACGTCGGCGACGACCTGCCGTACGTCGAGGTCGGTCATGAAGTCGCCCGCCACCACGAAGTCGGCGTGGTCGGTGCCGACGCGCTCCAGTGCGACGCCGAGCTGGGAGGCGAAGGAGACGGCCGAGTACTCCCACAGCCAGAGCTTGCCGCACAGCAGGTAGTCCTGCCTGCTCAGCCCGGCTTCCTTGACGGCCTTGCCGAAGATGACGTCGGTGACGGCGTTCTCCGCGTGCGGCCCGAAGTTGTAGTGGGCGACGTCGAAGAGGTTGAGACCGCGCGAGGCGGCCTCCGCGATGAGGGAGACGGCGTCGGCGAACTCCATGCGGTCCCAGGTGTTCCAGGAACCGAGGCCGAAGACGGGGACCTCCGGGCCGTTCGCGCCGAGCCTGCGTCGGGGGATCTGGCCGGTGTCTGCCACCGTGACCTCCAGGGGTGTGCGGGATCTGGTCCGGGCGCGACAAATCGTATAGCATTCCCCATACCGTTTGGTATTCAAGGAGAGCACCACATGTCGTCTCACCCCGAGAACGCCGGTCCCGAGCGGATCGTTGACGTGGCTATCGGTTACATGGCCGCCAAGCAGCTCTTCACCGCGGCCGAGGCCGGCATCTTCGCCGCCCTCGCCGACGGCCCCAAGAGCGCGGCCGAGGTCGCGGCGGGCACCGGCCTGCCCGAGCGCACCGCGTTGATCCTGTCGGACGCGATGGCCGGGCTCGGCCTGCTGACCAGGACCGATGGCCGCTACGCCAACACCCCTTCCACCACGCGTTACCTGGCAGGCTCAGGCGACGATGTCGACCTGCGGCCGTTCCTGGCCTTCCTCGACACCATCAGCTACGGGCACTGGCTGGGCTTCGGCGCCACCGCACGCACCGCCAAGCCGGGTCAGCTCGACCTGAGCGGTGACCGGATGGGCGTCTTCCTGAACGGCGTGATGACCTACAACGCGCTGCACGCCACGATGCTCGCCGACGTCTACGACTTCGGCAAGCACGAGCGCGCGATCGACCTGGGCGGCCTGTCCGGCTCGTTCCTGGCCGAGGGTCTGAAGGCCGCGCCCGGCCTGACGGGCGTCTTCTACTCGGGCGGCGAGCTCGTCGGTCACGCGCAGGGCGTGCTCGACCAGGCCGGCGTCGGCGACCGGGTGGAGATCGTGCAGGGCGACCCGCTGACCGGCGAGGTGCCCGGCGGGTTCGACCTGGTGCTGCTCGAGCACGTGGCCCACCGCTACGACGCCGCCGACAACCTGCGCATCGCCCAGCAGGCACGCGCCGCCGCCGCGCCGGGTGCGACGCTGCTGCTGCTCGACTTCTTCCTCGACGAGGACCCCGAGCAGCGCGCGATCGACGCCCTGCACGCGGCCGAGTACCTCGTCATCGACGGCACCGTCGTCTACCCCGAGGCCGAGGTGCGGGCCTGGCTGCGCGAGGCGGGCTGGGAGCCGGTCGAGACCCGCTCGCTGCCCGGCAGCCCGCGTGTCATCGTGGCGGAGGCCCGATGAGCGGCCGTGTCGTCTTCGTGACCGGCGCCGCCAGCGGCATCGGCAAGGCGGTCGCCACCGCCTTCGCCGAGGCCGGTGACCGGGTGGTCGTCGCCGACGTCGACACCGAGGCCGCCATCGCGACCGCGGCCGACATCAAGGCGACCGCGCTCACCGTCGACGTCACCGACGCCGACTCGGTCGCGGCGGCGCTCGCCAACACCGCACGGCTGCTCGGCCCGGTCGAGGTCCTGGTGAACAATGCCGGGATCGTGGCCGGAGGCGGCCCGCTGACCGACCTGCCCGTCGAGATCTTCGACAAGGTGGTCGCGGTGAACCTGCGCGGCACGTTCCTCGTCACGCGGGCCGCGGCGGCCCAGATGATCGAGGCGGGCCAGGGCGGGGCCGTGGTCAACATCAGCTCGATCGGCGCCCGCCAGCCCACGCCCGGCCTCGGCCACTACGAGGCGACCAAGGCCGGAGTCGACGCCCTGACCAGGACCGCGGCCATCGAGCTCGCCGGGCACGGCATCCGCGTCAACGGCGTGGCGCCCGGCCCTGTGCACACCCCGATGACGGCGGGCCTGCTGGACGACCCGGCCGCCGCGCAGGGCTGGCTGTCGCGCATCCCGCTCGGCCGCATCGCCGAGACCCGCGACCTCACACCGCTGGTGCTCTTCCTCGCCTCGGCCGACGCCAGGCACATCACCGGCACCGTGGTCCAGGTCGACGGCGGCCAGCTGCTGGTCTGACCCGCCGATCCCCGCGGGGACCGGCGTCAAGCCCCCGCCGCCGCGGCCGCCCCCCCGGCCGCGGCGGCGGGCACCAGTCACACCCTGTGCCCTCCGGTGATCGGTCGCGACGTCGTCGGCGCGTACGGCGTCGCACCCGGGACAGGTCACCGGAGACAACAGAGGCCCGGTTGCTCACGAGGGGTCGTGACCAACCGGGCCTCTGTCCGTGACCGGCCGGGATCGGGGTCCCGGCCGGAGAAGCGGGAGAATCAGACGTGCGCCTGGTGCAGCGCGTCAGCCGTCGCGATCTTGTGCGCGCAGGCGACCTTCTCGATCTCGTGGGCGTCGGCGCCCGTCTCGATCAGCTCAAGCAGCCGCTCGTGCTCCTCGACCGAGCGCCGCGCCCGTCCCGGCACGTAGCTGAAACTCGAGCGCCGCATGTGGTCGAGCCTGGCCCACTCCGACTCCAGTAAGGCCCGCAGATGGTCATCCGGGCAGTGCTGGTAGATGGAGAAGTGGAATCGCCGGTTGAGCGCGGTGAAGGCGGCCGGGTCGAACTCCTCGAGCGCCCCGACCATCCGCGTGTTGATCTCCCGCGAGAGCGCGACGTGGTCGGCGCTCATGTGCGGGGCCGAGATGGCGGTGGCATAGCCCTCCAGCCTGGCCAGCACCTGAAGGGAGTGCTCCACCTGGGTGGAGTCGAACACCGCGACGCGTGCGCCGATGTTGCGCACCACCTCGACCAGCCCGTCGGACTGCAGCCGCCGCAGCGCCTCGCGCAGCGGGATCGTGCTGACGCCGGTCTCCCTGGCGAGCTGGTCCATGACCAGCCGGTATCCGGGGCCGTAGGTGCCGTCCAGGATGCGCGAGCGCAGAAGGTCGTAGCTCAGCTCGGCCTTGGAGGTCTTGGCCCGGACGGGCCTCTTCGTGGCGCTCACCAATGTCCCCTCACTCCCCGCGGTCCCCTCATATCTGCCGGGTCGCCCGGCTCGCCCGCCGCGGCACCTGGCCGATGAGCGGCGACGGACTGCGGTTCCGCCTCTTGAACGATCACTTTACGATCGCTTTCACCACGACGTCACGCAGTTGCGCGCCGGAGAGGGCTCCGTGGTGGTCGCCGTCGACCATGACCAGTTCGGCCCCGCCCGCGACCTCGACGATACGCTCGATTCCGGCCGACATCATGTCTTCACGACCGGCGACGAAGACGGGCGCCTGGGCGGTGGGCCATCCCGTGGGCTCGAACGGCGTCTCGCGCAGGCCCTCGACCACGACCAGCAGATCGGCGGCGCGATCACCCGCCGAGGCCAGCACCGAGGCGATCATGCCGGTCAGCGGGTCCTCCGGCTGCACGCCGTCGGTGACGGCCAGCCGCAACGCCTGCGGGTCGACGGCCGCGAACGGCTCGAACGGGCTGAGCCCGCCCAGCACCACCCGGCGCACCCGCTCGGGCGCCTCCTCGGCCAGGGCCCAGGTCAGCCGGGCGCCGAGCGAGTAGCCCACCACATCGAAAGGCCCTTCGACCAGGGCGGCGAGCGAGCGCGCGATGGCGCCCGCTCCGGCCTGCGCCACGCTCTCGGGCGCCGGGCTGGCCCCGTGCCCCGGCAGGTCGGGCACGAGCACCGTACGGCCGGCGGCCGTCAGCGCCGCCACCAGACCGGTCGCGGCCCAGTCGCGCTCCCCGTCGGAGGCGAAGCCGTGCAGGAGCAGCACAGGCGGCTCACCGTCCGGCTGTTCAGGTCTGTACGTACGTACGGCGAGGCCGCTTCGTTCCACCATCAGGTGCACCCTTCACAACCGTTTTCGCATACGATTTCAGATCGTATCTTACGGTGGCAAGAGTGGTCACGTTTCCCCTCAGACCGTGTCTTTCAACACAGGAAACTCCGTCACCACCTGACCCGTGCCACTGCTCCCGAAGTAGGGACACAACTGCTCGCCTTTGCCCTGGTAGTCGCGCCAGCCGAGCAGTCCGAACAGCATCGCCGTGTCGGCCATCGCGCCCTCGCCGAGACAGCGCTTGTTGTAGTCGGGAAGCATGTCGAGGAACTCCCCGATCCTGCCCTCGTTCCACATCTCCAGCACCGCCAGGTCGACCTGCTTGTTGATCTCGCTGCTGACGTCGTTGAGCAACGACTCGGCGATCTCGTTGGGCGGGAAGGCATGCGAGAGCGATCCGCTGGCCAGGAAGGCCACCCTGCGGTCGCTCCGCCGTACGGCGCGCAGCAGGGCCTCGCCGATGCGGCGGTTCTCGTCGATGGTGGAGTAGATGTTGCAGCCGATCGGCAGCACCCTGATGGTCGACCCGGCGTTCATGAAGTACATCGGGACCAGCGTGGCGTATTCGAGGCCGAGGTCCTTGTAGGTGTGCAGCATGGCCTTCTGGCCGCCGGCCGCGATCTCCTCGCGGACCAGTTCGGCCAGTTCGGCGTCGCCCGGGTAGTCGTACTCCAGGTCGTGGATGAAGTGCGGCAGCTCGTGACTGGCGTAGGAGTCCTGGTGGCGCTCCTTGCCGTTGACGTGGAAGCCGATGCTGTTCATCCAGTGGGTGTCGGCGACGAGGTAGGTGTCCACCTCTCGCTCCTTGGCCCTGCGGCCGATCTCGGCCAAAGCCAGCTCTGCCGCGCGGCGGATGCCGAAGTGCTTGCCAGGCTGGATGGACAGCCAGATGGACGGCACATGTGTGATCTTCGCGGCCAGCACTACCTCACCCATGAACGGGCTCCTCGCTGGTGAGAACAGGTACGGATCATTTCGCCGATCCTCTCGCGTCGGGCCTGCAGGGGGTGCCGCCCGTCACGCACCGGGCGCCCGCGGCCGAGGTGTCGCGCCGGGCGCCGTACGGACAGGCGTCTCCAGCGGACACGTCAAATCATGTATGAAGCCGAATATTTTTGTCTATAGCACCTGCATGATCAATCCGTTATCATCGATGATGTCATATACGATTCAGACGGGGGGAAGACATGCCGCACCCGCTCGGACTCGCACCCGGGAAGATCATCGCGGTCCACCTCAACTACCGCAGCCGGGCCGCCGAGCGAGGCCGCACCCCGGCCGTGCCCTCGTACTTCCTCAAGCCCGCGACCTCGCTGTCGTGGAGTGGACAGACCGTGGTCAGGCCCCAGGGGTGCGAGTTGCTCGCCTTCGAAGGAGAGATCGCCATCGTGATCGGGAAGCGCGCGCACGCCGTCCCCGTCGACGGCGCGCTCGACTACGTCGCCGGATACACCACCGCCAACGACTTCGGCGTCTACGACTTCAAGCACGCCGATCTCGGCTCCAACCTGCGGGCCAAGGGCCAGGACGGATTCACCCCCGTCGGGCCCGAGCTGCTGACCGGGGTCGACCCCGCTCAGCTCAGGCTGCGAGCCTATGTCAACGGCGAGCTCGTCCAGGACGCCGGGACCGACGAGCTGCTGTTCGGCTTCGACCTGCTGATCGCCGACCTGTCGCGGCTGATGACGCTGGAGCCGGGCGACCTCATCCTCACCGGCACCCCCGCCGGCTCCACCGTCGTCGAGCCGGGCGACGTCGTCGAGGTCGAGCTCAACGGCGGCGCCAGGCTGCGCAACACGGTCGTCGCCGCCGACGACGCCCTGCCCTCCTACGGCGTGCAGCCCAGGACCGACGCCGCCACCAGGGCCGCCGCCTACGGCAACGCGACCGAGGCCAACGCGGCCAAGGGCGCGGCCGGGGCCGAGCCCAAGAAGCAGGCGGCGGCGCTGGAGGAGGAGACGGCGGCGCTGCTGCGCTCGGTCTCCACCGCCACGCTCTCCTCCCAGCTGCGCAAGCGCGGCATCGACCACCACTTCATCGAAGGCGTGCGTCCGGCCAGGCCCGACCTGCGCATGGTCGGCGTGGCCAGGACGCTGCGCTACCTGCCGCTGCGCGAGGACGTCTTCGCCGAGATCGGCAACGGGATGAACGCGCAGAAGCGCACGGTCGAGGAGATCGGCCCCGGCGAGGTGCTGGTCATCGACGCGCGCGGCGAGCACGGCTCGGGCACCATCGGCGACATCCTGGCGCTGCGGGCCCTGCGCAGGGGCGCGGCCGGTGTCATCACCGACGGCGGCCTGCGCGACAGCCCCTCCTTCTCCGAGCTCGGCCTGCCCGTCTACTACGGCAGCACCCACGCCGCCGTGCTCGGCCGCCGCCACGTGCCCATGGACTCCCAGCTCCCCGTCGCCTGCGGCGGCGTCCTCGTACGGCCCGGCGACGTGCTGGTCGGCGACGGCGAAGGCGTCGTGGTGATCCCGCCGCAGCTCGCGGCCGAGATCGCCCGCGACGCAGCCCGGCAGGAGGACGAGGAGCGCTTCATCTACGAGCGGGTCGGCGAGGGCGCCTCCATCGAGGGCCTCTACCCGCTCGGCGCCACCTGGCGCGAGGCCTATGACGAATGGCGGGCCGACCGATGAGCCCCGTGTTCCAGGCCGCGCCTCCCCAGGCCGCGCCTCCCCAGACCGCGCCGCCCCAGACCTGCTCCCCTCCCCCGGCGTTCCTCTCGCCGCAGTTCCTCAGGCCTTCGCCCCAAGGAGAGATCTCATGAAATACCGCTCGGATCCGGCGACCATCCGAGGGTCCATCGCCCCGGTGGTGACGCCGTTCACCGCCCAGGGCGAGCTCGACGAGGAGTCGCTGCGCGCTCTGGTGCGCTGGCAGCTCGCCCAGGGCTCGCACGGCATCTCCACGGGTGGCTCCACCGGTGAGCCGGGGGCGCAGAGCGTGGCCGAGCGGATCGCGGCCATGGCCGCGGTCGCCGCCGAGACCGCCGACCTGGTGCCGTTCCTGCCCGGTACCGGGTCGGCCAAGCTCGACGAGACGCTGGAGCTGACCGCGGCGGCCGAGCGCCTCGGCGCCGACGCCGCCCTCGTCATCACCCCGTACTACGCCAGGCCCACCCAGGAGGCCCTGTTCCAGTGGTACTCGGCGGTGGCGAGCGAGTTCCCCGCGCTGCCGATCGTCATCTACAACGTGCCCTCACGCACGGCCGTCGACATCGCGCCCGAGACCGTCGCCAGGCTGCGCCGCGCGCACTCCAACGTGGTCGGCATCAAGGAGACCACCAAGGACTTCGAGCACTTCTCGCACGTGCTGAACCTGTGCGGGCGCGACTTCCTCATGTGGTCGGGCATCGAGCTGCTGTGCCTGCCGCTGCTGGCCATCGGCGGCATCGGCTTCGTCAGCGCCGCGGCCAACCTGGCCCCAGCCGCCGTGGCCCAGATGTACGAGGCCTACACCTCCGGTGACACCGAGCGTGCGATCGAACTGCACTACGCGTTGCACCCCCTGGTCGAGCTGCTGTTCGTGGAGACCAACCCGGCTCCGGCCAAGTGGGTCCTGCACCAGCGCGGGCTCATCGCCGCAGACCACGTCCGTCCCCCGTTGATCCCGCTGACCGAGGCCGGCGTCTCGCGGGTGAGTGAACTGCTGGCCAAGAGTGAGGAGGTCGCCCGATGAACGTCCTGCACTACATCGACGGCGAGCACGTGCCGAGCCGGTCGGGAGCGAGCTTCGACGCTCTTGAGCCCGCGACCAACACCCCGTACCTGACCGTCTCGGCGGGCGGCCCCGAGGACGTCGACGCGGCGGTCGCGGCGGCGCGCAGGGCCTTCACCGACGGCCCCTGGCCGAGGATGTCTGCCGACGAGCGCGCCACCGTGCTGCGGGCGATCGGCGCCGCGATCGAGGCGCGCGACGAGCAGATCGCCGAGCTCGAGTGCCGTGACACCGGCCTGCCGATCACCCAGGCGCGCGGCCAGGCCCGGCGGGCGGCGCACAACTTCCGCTTCTTCGCCGACGTCATCACCACGCTCGGCGAGGACGTCTTCAGGGTCGGCTCGGCGCAGCTCAACTACGTGGTGCGCAAGCCCGTCGGCGTGGCCGGTCTGATCACGCCGTGGAACACCCCGTTCATGCTGGAGACGTGGAAGCTGGCCCCCGCGCTCGCGGCCGGCTGCCCCGTGGTGCTGAAGCCCGCCGAGTGGTCGCCGCTGTCGGCCAGCCTGCTCCCCGAGATCATGGAGGAGGCCGGGCTGCCGCGCGGTGTGTTCAACATCGTGCACGGCATCGGCGAGGACGCGGGAGCCGCCCTGGTGGCCCACCCCGACGTGCCCGTCATCTCCTTCACCGGCGAGAGCGGCACGGGACGCATCATCATGGGCAACGCCGCGGCCCAGTTGAAGACCTTGTCGATGGAGCTGGGCGGCAAGTCGCCGCTCGTGGTGTTCGACGACGCCGATCTGGAGCGTGCCTTGGACGCCGCGGTGTTCGGCGTGTTCTCGCTCAACGGTGAGCGTTGCACGGCCAGCTCGCGTGTCCTGGTGCAGGACACGATCTATGACGACTTCGTGGCCAGGCTGGCCGAGCGCGCCTCCAGGATCCGCGTCGGCGCCCCGGGCGACCCCGGCACCGAACTCGGCGCGCTCATCCACCCCGAGCACTACGAGCGGGTCATGGACTACGTGCGCATCGGCCAGGAGGAGGGCGCCAGGCTGGTGGCCGGCGGCGTCCGCCCCGACCACCTGCCCGAGGGCAACTTCCTGGCGGCCACGGTCTTCGCCGACGTCACGCCGGACATGCGCATCTTCCAGGAGGAGATCTTCGGCCCCGTCGTCTGCGTGACGCCCTTCAGCGACGAGAAGCAGGCGCTGGAGCTGGCCAACTCCACCAAGTACGGCCTGGCCGCCTACCTGTGGACCAACGACCTGCGCCGCACGCACCGCCTGGCCCAGTCCATCGAGGCCGGCATGTTGTGGGTCAACTCCCAGAACGTGCGCGACCTGCGTACCCCGTTCGGCGGGGTCAAGGCCAGCGGTCTCGGCCGCGAGGGCGGCAAGCACAGCATCGACGTCTACACCGAGTCGCACATCGTGCACCTGGCCACCGAGGACCTGCCCATCCCGCGCTTCGGCGCCGCCTGATCCGCGGCCGGTCCCCGGGCTCATTCCTCCCCTGCCCGGGGACCGGCCGTTTCCCCTTTTCCGCGGTGTTTCCCGCGAGGATTCCCCGGCTTTTCCCCCGAAGACCAACGAGCAGGAGTGGTGTGACGATGAGCAAGAACCTCGACGCGGTACGCGGGTCCTACGAGGCGTCGGCGGCAGGCGACGTGGGCGGGCTGCTGTCGCTGCTCGGGCCGGACGCCCAGTGGACCGAGATGGCGGGCTTCCCGTACGCGGGGACCTACACCGGCCCGGACGGCGTGCTCGACGGTGTGTTCAAGCGGCTCGGCGGCGAGTGGGACGACTTCCAGGCCGTGCCCGACCGCTATGTCGACGGCGGCGACACGATCGTGGTGATCGGCGTCTACACCGGCGTGTACAAGGCGACGGGCAAGGCCATCTCGGTCAGGTTCACCCACGTGTGGGACTGCGCGGACGGGGTCGCCGTCCGGTTCGAGCAGTTCTGCGACACCGCTCTGGTGCAGCAGGCCCTGCTCCCCTGACCCGGGAAGCTCAGCTGTGGGCGATCATCACGTGCTTGATCCTGGTGTAGGCCTCAAGGCCGTACCTGGACAGGTCCTTGCCGGTGCCGGACTGCTTGAACCCGCCGTGCGGCAGCTCGGGCCTGATCACCTGGTGGCAGTTGACCCACACGGCGCCGAAGTCGAGCGCCGCGCTGAGCCGCATCGCCCTGCCGACGTCGCGGGTCCAGACGCTGGCCGCCAGCGCGTACTCCACGCCGTTGGCCAGGTCGAGCGCCTCCTGCTCGGTGTCGAACACCTGGACGGCGAGCACGGGCCCGAACACCTCCTGCTGGACCAGTTCGTCGTCCTGGCGCAGCCCGGCCACCACGGTGGGCGCGAAGAAGTACCCGGGACGCTCCAGGCGCCGTCCGCCCGCGACGACCTCGGCGTGGGCGGGCAGGCGGTCGAGGAAGCCCTGGACGCGTTCGGCCTGGGCGGCGTTGTTGACCGGCCCCATGAAGACGCCGTCCTCGTGCGGGTCGCCCACGGCCAGTGCGGTCGCGGCCTCGGCCAGCGCCGTCACGAAGGCGTCGTGCGCGGCCCGCTCGACGAGGACGCGGGTGACGGCGGTGCAGTCCTGACCGGCGTTGAAGAAGGCGGCCTCGGCCACGCCCCCGGCGGTCGCGACCGGGTCGGCGTCGGCGAACACCAGGGCCGGGGCCTTGCCGCCGAGCTCCAGGTGCACGTCCTTGAGCCCGTCGGCGGCCGAGCGCATGACCTCGGCGCCCGCCCGCGTGGAGCCGGTCAGCGCGACCAGTTCGACGCCGGGATGGGCGACCAGGGCCTTGCCGCTCTCGCGGTCGCCGAGCACGACGTTGACCACGCCGGGCGGCAGCACCCGGGCGCACAGCGCGGCCAGCAGCACGGTGGAGCCGGGCGTGGTGTCGGCGGGCTTGAGCACGACGGTGTCACCGGCGGCGAGCGCGGGACCGAGCTTCCAGGCGGCCATCATCAGCGGGTAGTTCCACGGCGTGATCTGCGCGACGACGCCGATCGGCTCGCGCCTGACGAAGGAGGTGTGGCCCTGGGTGTACTCGGTGGCCGCGATGCCCTCCAGGACACGGGCGGCTCCGGCGAAGTAGCGCAGGGCGTCGGAGGCGCCCGCCACGTCGACGCTCCCGGCCAGGGCGACGGGCTTGCCGGTGGCGCGCACCTCGGCGGCGGTCAGCTCGCCTGCGTGCTCGTCGACCAGGTCGGCCAGGCGCAGCAGCAGCTCCTGCCTGGCGGCGGGTGTGGTCCTGCGCCAGGTCACGGCCGCCCGGCTCGCCGCCAGCACGGCGGCCTCGACGTCCTCGGGCTCCGACAGCGCCGCCCTGCCGTACACCTGGCCGGTGGCGGGGTCGGTCAGCTCGCTCCAGCGACCGCCCGAGGGGTCGCGGCTCTCGCCGTCGATCAGGTTGCGAAACACGTCCACGGGGGTCCTCTCGCCATTACTGTTTGGACCCAAACGATAGGACCGGCTCATTTGGCCGGTCAAGCCACAGGGCATGGAACTCGAAAGGGAGCACGATGTCCGACACAGCGGACCTGATCCTCACCGGCGGCGTGGTCCTCACGCTCGACGCCGCCTTCACCACCGCACAGGCGCTCGCCGTACGCGACGGACGCGTCCTGGCCACCGGCTCGGACGAGGACATACGCGCCCTGGCCGGGCCGGGCACCCGCGTGCTCGACCTCGCGGGCCGCACCCTGCTGCCCGGTATCAACGACTCCCACCTGCACGCCGCCGCCTGGGCCCTGACCCGCCCGCCCTACGCCCTGGCCGTCGGCTTCCCGGCCGTCCACTCCATCGCCGACATCACCACCTCGGTACGGCAGGCCGCCGCGACCACGCCGCCCGGCGAGTGGATCACCGGACTCGGCTGGGACGTCGGCTACCTGGCCGAGTGCAAGGCCGACGCCGCCCGCACCCCGCACCGCGCCGACCTCGACGCGGCGAGCGCCGGGCACCCGGTCAGCCTGACCGACTTCTCCGGCCACATGATGTGGGTCAACTCCGCCGCACTCGCCCTGGCCGGCATCACCCGCGACACCGTCGCACCGGCGGGCGGCGTCATCGAGACCGACGAGCACGGCGAGCCGACCGGCGTGCTGAAGGAGAGCGCCCAGGCGCTGATCCAGGACCTCATCCCGCCCGCCACCGTGGCCGAGCGCAAGGCCGCCATCCTGTCGGCGGTGTCCGCGCTGCACGCCGAGGGCATCACCAGCTACACCGAGCCGGGACTCGGGCCCGGCGGCACGCAGATACTCGGCGGCGGGCTGTCCACCGAGACGCTCACCGCCTACGTCGAACTCGCCCAGGCCGGCGAGCTGGCCGCGCGGGTGCGCGTGCTGCTGCTGCCCGCGCCCATGGGCGGCTCGGCGGCCGACGTCGTGTCCGGACTCGACGGGCTCGGGCTGCCCGACGGCATCGACCCGGCCAGGCTCGCGGTGATCGGCGTGAAGATGTTCGCCGACGGGGTGCCGCCCAACGAGACGGCCTGGATGCACGAGCCGTATCCGTCGGGCGGGCACGGTGCGCTGTGTGTGCACGGGGCCGACCTCGCCACCCAGCACGCCGAGCTGGTGGAGATGATCAGGGTCGCGCACGCGGCCGGGCACCAGCTCGGCGTGCACGTCACCGGTGACAGGGGCATCGACGCGGTCGTGGAGGCGTTCGCAGCCGCCACCGCCGCACATCCGAGGCCCGACGCCAGGCACTACGTCATCCACGGCGACTTCGTCTCGCCGCAGGCCCTGAAGACGCTGGCCGAGCACGGCTACGGCGTCAACATGCAGCCCGCCATCAAGTGGACGATCGCCGACCTGATGGACGAGGTCGTCGGCCTGGAGCGCTCGGCCTACCAGTGGCCGGTCCGCTCGGCCGAACGCGCCGGGGTCAGCGTGTGCGCGAGCTCCGACGCCCCCATCACCGAGCCGAACTGGCGTCAGGGCGTCAGCGCGATGATGCTGCGCGAGTCCAAGGCCACCGGCCGGGCCAGCGGCGCCGACCAGTGCGTACCGCTGAGCAGCGCCCTGCGCGCCTACACGGTGAACGCCGCCAGGCAGGACTTCGCCGAGTCGTGGAAGGGCACGCTCGAGCCGGGCATGGTGGCCGACCTGTGCGTGCTCGGCGGGGACCTGCTGGAGGTCGACCCGCACGACATTCCGGGCGTGCCGATCGACCTGACGTTCCTGGAGGGCGTGGCGGTCTTCGACCGGCTGGGCGAGAGCGGGTAGGACGCCGCCGCCCCGCGCCCGGTGTTCCGGGCGCGGGGCGTTCGCCTGCGGTACGACTGCGGCGTGACGGCGGGTCAGGGGCGGATCCCGGGCACACGGCTCGGACGGGGCCCGGCCCGCGGCCCGCGGTGGCCCGGAGCGGGCGGGAGCCGTACCGGGAGGGGCTTGGTCGGGTGGACTGTCCGGCTACCGGCGAGGGGCGCGGATGCCGCGCAGGGGCCAGTCGCCGCCCAGGGCCGTGGAGAGGACCTCCTCGGACTCGGTCGGCTGGGCGCCGAAGCCGGGTGCGACGGGGGCGGGGCCCGTCACCACGTGGTTGGTCAGGCGGCCGAGGCCCTCGACCTCGACCTCGACCACGTCGCCCGGCTCGACCGGACGCGAACCCGCCGGCGTGCCCGACAGCAGGACGTCGCCCGGGTAGAGCGTGATGGTCCTGGCGATGTCGGCGACGAGGTAGTGCATGTCCCACTCCATCTCGGCGGTGTCGCCGTCCTGGACCACCTCCCCGTTGACATACGTGCGCAGCGCCTTGTCGCGGAAGTCCCAGCCGGTCACCAGGCCCGGCCCCAGCGGGCACAGCGTGTCGGAGCCCTTGACGCGCAGCATCGAGCCCGCGTCGGTGTCGCGGAAGTCGTGCAGGCCGAAGTCGTTGGCCACCGTGTACCCGGCGATGTGCTGCCCGGCCTCCTCCGGGGTGATCCCCCTGGTGGTACGGCCGATGACGATGCCCACCTCGCCCTCGTAGTTCAGCCAGCGGCACCGCTCGGGCCGCACGATCGCGCCCTTGTGCGCGTTGAGCGAGGAGGTGGGCTTGTGGAAGTACGTGGGGGCGGCGCTGAGCTCGACCTGGAACTCGCGCACCCGGCTGCGATGGTTGAGATGCACGGCGATGACCTTGGACGGCTCGCACGGCGGCAGGTGCACCGCCTCCTCGACGCCGACGACGCGCCCGTCGGCGCTGACCAGTTCCTCGCCCTCGCGGCGGACCTGGACGGCGGCGCCCTCCAGCAGGATGCGGCGGTACTCAGGCATGGACGTCCCTTTCGAGTGCGGTGGGGCGCGGCTGCGGGAAGCCGCCTTCGGGCCGGTCGAACCACATGTGCACCTGGCCGGTGCCGACGGAGTTCTCGTACTCGCCGTACTGGCGGCCGACGGCCGTGCAGTCCTGCTCGCCGATCGCGCCGAGCATCATGAGGTAGTGCCGGAACCCGGCCTCCGGCTTGACCTTGGCGAACTGCGGCATCGTGTCCAGCACCCTGGCGTGCTCGCCCGCCCTGAGCCACTCGATGCGCTCCAGGTCGGCCGCACGCGCCTCGGGCGTGCGGATGTGCACGGGGTCGGACGCCTCGTGCTGACGCAGCTCACGCAGCGGCCAGAACGTGTGCGACAGCGCCCCGGAGGCGATGAGCAGCACCCTGCGCCCCGACTCGCGTACGGCCTCGCCCAGCGCACGGCCGAGGCGCAGGTGGTCCTCGCCGTCCCCGGTCTGGCACACGCCGATCGACACCCAGCGCTTGCCCGGCGCCCCGAGGTGCTTCCAGAGGTTGATGGTGGCGTAGTGCACGGGCAGGTACGGGTCGTCGATCGGGGTGATCCACGTGCCGTGCGCACCGGCCCGCGCGGCCAGCAGTCCGGCGAGCTCGGGGTCGCCCGGGTAGTCGTAGGGCATACGGCACATGCCGCGCGGCAGTTCCTCCGATGTGAACAGCCCCGCCCTGCGCCCGTGCGCGGTGACGACGAACTCCACCGTGGTGGCCCAGTGCGAGTCCAGCACGACGACGGTGTCGTAGTCGTCGCTGTCGAAGACGTCGCGCCTGAGCTCGGTCAGCCCGGTGACCAGGCTGATCTCCTTGCCCTCGTTGAGTTCGAGCCTGGTCTCCCGAGGCAGGACGATGGTGGGGACGTGGGCCAGCAGGCCCGCCCCGATCACTTCTCCCATGGTGCGCTCACCGTGTTCTTGACGTCGCAGTAGAAGTCGAAGCTCCAGTCGCCGCCCTCGCGGCCGACACCGGACTGCCGGGAGCCGCCGAAGGGGGCGCGCAGGTCGCGTACGAAGAAGCAGTTGACCCAGACGGTCCCCGCCACCAGGCGCTCGCTCACGCGTGCCGCCCGCTCGGGCGAGGTGGTGACGACGGTCGCGGCCAGGCCGAACCTGGTGGAGTCGGCCAGCCTGATCGCCTCCTGCTCGTCGCGGAAGGTCTGCAGGGTCAGTACCGGGCCGAACACCTCCTCCGTGACGATCTCGGCGTCGGCCGCGGCTCCGGTGATGAGGGTCGGGCGGTAGTACAGGCCGCCGAGTTCGCTGTTGGGGCCGCCGCCGAGCACCGCCTCCGCGCCCTCGTCGAGCGCCCGCCTGACGAAGCCGTCCACCCGGTCGACGTGCACACGGTGGATGTTGGGGCCGATGTCGGTGGCCAGGTCGCGCGGGTCGCCCTGGCGCAGCGCCCCGGCCTTGAGCAGGAACCTGGCGGTGAACTCCTCCGCCACCGAGGCGTCGACCAGCAGCCTGGTCCCGGCCAGGCAGACCTGCCCCGCGTTGTCGTACTGCTCGACGGCCAGGTCGACGGCCAGGTCCAGATCGGCGTCGGCGAACACGATCAGGGGCGACTTGCCGCCGAGTTCGAGCGACATCGGCGTCAGGTTCGGCGCGGCCAGTGCGGCGATGCGCCTGGCGGTGGGCACCGAGCCGGTGAAGCTGATCCGGCTGACACCGGGATGGGCGGCCAGCGCGGCTCCCGCCTCGGCGCCGAAGCCCTGCACGACGTTCAGCACGCCGTCGGGCAGCCCGGCCTCGGCCGCGATCCCGGCCAGCAGCGAGGCCGTCAGCGGGCTCCACTCGGCGGGCTTGAGCACCACCGTGTCACCGGCCGCCAGCGCCGGGGCGATCTTCCACGTGGCCAGCATGAGCGGCGCGTTCCACGGTGTGATCAGCGCGCACACCCCGGCCGGGTCCCAGCTCACGTGGTTGGTGTGACCACGGGTCTCGAAGTCGTCGTGCCCGAGGCTCAGCAGGTGGTCGGCGAAGAAACGGAAGTTGTGCGCCACCCTCGGCATCACCCCGCGCAGGTGCGAGCGCAGCAACGCGCCGTTGTCGGCGGTCTCCACCTGCGCCAGCCGCTCAAGATTGGCCTCGACGCCGTCGGCGATGGCGTGCAGCAGCCGGGCGCGCTCCTTCCTGGTGGTGGCCGCCCAGCCGGGGAAGGCCTTGGCCGCGGCGGCCACGGCGGCGTCGACCTCGCGCTCGCCGCCCCTGGCGATCGTGGCGATCACTTGTTCGTCGATGGGCGAGACGTCGTCGAACCCCTCGGGGGACTCGACGCGCTCGCCTCCGATCCAATGCGCGGTATCGACTTCGACTCCGGCGACGACGGTCATGCACGTCTCCCTAATTCGTTTGGCCCCAAACAAATTAGGGAGACGTGGTCCCCTCCGTCAAGGGGCGGCCCTCAGGAGGGTGCGCCCTCGGCCCGCCTGCGCCCGCCCCTGCGCGGTGGCACCGGGCTCACCCTGCGCAGTTCCTCACGCCGGGCCTCACCCTCCTTCTCCAGGTGTGTGACGATGCGCCGGAGCGTCTCGGCCAGGCCCAGCGTCTCCTCGACGCTCAGCTCGCCCACGACGAACCCCTCCTCCACGTTGAACGCGGGGAACAGCTCCTCCATCAGCTCCAGCCCGGCCGGGGTCAGCCGCAGCAGGGCCAGCCGCCCGTCGCCCGGGTGCGTCTTGCGCAGCAGCAGGCCGCGCGACTCCATCGTCTTGATGATCCCGGTCAGCGTGCCCTTGGACAGGCCGGCCTCGGCGGCCACGTGCCGGGTCTCGATCTCCTCCCACACCCACACCACCCAGAGCACGACGAAACCGCTCCACGTGAGATCGGCCGCGCGCAGGGCGGAGTTCTCCAGGTGCTGGCGTACGGCCGCGGCAGCCCTGTGCAGGTTCGACACGGCGGCGAGGGCCTCGCGGCCGACCTGCATCGAGCCGAGCCGGCGGCTGACCGCCTCCTCGGTCTCGGTCAGCGAGTAGTGCGAGGGCACGGGGACTCCCTTCCGATCGGCGGGCCCGCGCACGGGGCCCGGCCACCCGATCGTATGAGCAACGGGCCTCACCCTGCGGCTGGGGAACGCCGCTCCAGCAGCGTGCCGCCGTTCCAGGACACGCCCACCTGACGGTAGTAGCCGCCGATGACCTCATCCACGGTCAGGTCGGCCAGCTCCTCCGTCGGCGCCTCGAACAACTCCAGCTCCGCCTCGCCCGCCCAGGCCTGCCCGCCCTCGAAGGAGGCGCCGCCCGAAAGGATCAGCTCGTCCAGCGCGTAGCCGCCTCCGGTCTCGATGGAGGGCAGCCAGCGGTGGTGTGCCATCGGGTGGCCGTTGACGAACCCGTTGCTCTCGCTCGGCCCGCTCAGCCGTACGACGGCCTGGGCCAGGCGGCGGTCGGCGGCGGCCAGCGTGGCGCCGAACACCGCGCCCTCGCCGATGCGCGGCGCCGCCAGGCCGTAGGGGTGGGGCCGGGTCTGGTGCACCGAGCCGAGCTTCTTCGGGTAGCCCTGGTGGATGCCCCTGACGATCGCGAAGTCCTTGTCCACCCAGATGTAGACGCACCGCGAGTACGTGTGCCCCTTGTAGGAGCACCGCACGACCACGAAGCACTCCTTGTACTGCGAGCGCACCGGGTCGAGCAGTTCGGACCTGTCCTCGCCGCAGGACTGCCAGTCGGCCCAGATGACGGCCACGGCTCCGGGGTCGTCATCGGCGGGCGCCAGCGGCTCGGGCAGCAGTGCGGCCACCTTCGCCGGGTCGGTGCGGTACTCGACCGTGAGCAGGTCGCCCGAGTAGTACCAGGGAGGGGACGGGATCAGCGAGGATCGTCCGGTGGGGGTCTTGGGCGGATAGAAGCCGCGCATCGTGGCCACGGCGCCTCCTTCGCTAGTCATTTGGACCCATACGATAAGCCCCCGGCCGTCGAAGGTGCGACCCTTGTCCTCATGGGTGCGGCGGCGTATTGTTTGCGCCCAAACGATTGTCGAGGAGTCGAGGAGGAGCTGTGGTCGATCAGGTCGCCCGCACGCTGGCCGAGCGTGGCGTCGACATTGTCCGGATCGGCTTCCCCGACATGCTCGGGACCGAACGCGGCAAGGACGTCCTGGTCGAACGGCTGACCGAGGTCGCCGAAGGCGGACTGGCCTTCTGCAGGGCCGTCTACCACACCTCGCCGGGCGGCCTCACGGTCGACGTGCCCGGCGGGCTCGACGCCGGACTGCCCGACGTCGTGGTCAGGCCCGATCTCGACACGCTCGTCGACCTGCCCTGGGAGCCCGGCGTCGCGCACTGCCTCGGCGACGCCTACGACCCCGTGAGCGGCGCCCCCGTCGCCGAGTCGCCGCGCGCCGTGCTGCGGACCGCCGTCGCCAAGCTGGCCGAGGTCGGGCTGAGCGCGCAGGCCGGGCCCGAACTGGAGTACTTCCTGCTCGAACCCGACGGCTCCGGCGGCCTGCGCCGCTACGACGACGCCCCCGGCAACGTCTACGTCGCCGGGCGCAAGGGCGACAGGGCCGGGCACGTCACCAGGACGCTTCGCTCGCTGCGCGCACTCGGCATCGGCGCCACGATGGGCAACCACGAGTTCTCCGGCGGCCAGTTCGAGATCAACCTCGACCACTCCGCCGCGCTCGACGCCGCCGACAGGGCCTTCCGGTTCAAGGCCGCGATCAAGGAACTGGCCAGGATCGACGGGCTCTCGGCCACCTTCATGGCCAAGCCGTTCAACGACGAGGGCGGCTCCGGCTTCCACGTGCACCTGTCGTGCCAGGACGCGAGCGGCGCCAACGCCTTCCACGACCCGTCGGCGCCCGACGGCCTGTCGGTCACCGCCAGGCACGCCATCGGCGGCGTGCTCGCCCACGCCCCCGCGCTCGCCGCCCTGCTCAACCCGACCGTCAACTCCTACAAGCGCTTCGGCCCCGACACGCTGGCCCCCTGGCTCATCGACTGGGGCCTGGACAACCGCAGCGCCATGCTCCGCATCCCGCCGGAGCGCGGCGCGGGCACCCGCCTGGAGGTCCGCCTCGGCGACGCCTCGGCCAACCCCTACCTGGGCATCGCCGCCCTCCTCGCCGCCGTCTACCTGGGCGTACGCGACCGCATCGAGCCCGCTCCCGCGCTTCAGGGCTACGGCTACGACCAGTCGAAGGCCGGAGTGCTGCCGATGTCGCTGCCGTCGGCGCTGGACGCCCTCGCGGCCGACGACGACCTGGGCGGGGTGCTGGGCAAGGAGTTCGTCGACGCCTACCTGGTGTACAAGCGCGCCGAGTGCGCCCGCTTCGCCCAGCACGTCACCGACTGGGAGTTCAACGAGTACGCGTATCACTTGTAGGGGCGCCGCCCTGGGTGCATTCGTTCGAGCCGGCTTCGCCTGCGGTGCCCGCGGCTACCTGAGAAAACCTGGGCCGGTCCGGTGAGTTGTCCGATGACACCACCGGGCCGGCTTTCCTTGTGCCGGGACGACGAAGTTCCCCGGGGTGTGGCACGCGAGAATGGCGCGATCCCAGCAGAAGGTGGTGTCCAGCTCGTGCCGACCCATGACCTCGTACTCGCCAACGGACGGGTCATCGACCCCGAGACCGGCCTCGACGCGATCCGTGACGTCGGCATCGACGGCGCCACCATCACCGCGGTCTCGGACGTCCCGCTGACCGGGACCGTGCGGGTGGACGTCGGCGGGCTCGTGGTCGGCCCCGGCTTCATCGACCTGCACAGCCACACCGCCGACATCGCGGGCCACCGCCTGCAGGCGCTCGACGGCGTCACGACCGTACTCGAACTGGAGGCCGGGGCCTACCCCGTCGCCGCCGCGCACCGCAGGGCCGAGGCGGAGGGCAGGCCGCTCAACTACGGCTTCGCCACCTCGTGGGCCGTCGCCCGTATGCACGTGCTGGCCGACGTCGACCCCACCGGCAGGCTCGACGACTTCTCGGCCAACATCGGCCGCGAGGAGTGGCAGCGCCCCGCCGACGGCTACGCGGTCGCCCGCATCATCAGCCTGCTGGAGCGCGACCTGGCCGACGGCGCACTCGGCATCGGGGTACTCGTCGGATACGCACCGCTCATCGACCCCTCCGAGTACCTCGCCGTCGCCGCACTCGCCGCCGCCGCCGGGCTGCCCACCTACACCCATGCCCGCGACCTGATCGAGATCGAGCCGAGAACGCCGATCGACGGCGCCGAGGAGATCGTCCGCGCCGCCGCCGAGACCGGCGCCCACATGCACTACTGCCACGTCAACAGCACCTCGATCCGCCATGTCGACAGAGTCCTCGCCCTGGTCGAACGCGTACGCGCGGAAGGCGCCAAGGTCAGCACCGAGGCCTACCCCTACGGCGCGGGCATGACCGGCGTCGGCGCCGCCTTCCTGGCCCCCGAGGCCCTGCCCAAACGCGGACTCACCCCCCACTCCATCGGCCTGCTGTCCACTGGGTCCCGCCTGACCTCCCTGGCCGACCTCCGCCGCGTACGCGAGGAGGAGCCCGGCTCGGCGGCATTCGTCCACCTCCTGGACGAGAGCTCCCCCACCGAGTTCGCCCACATCGTCCGCGCCATGTCCTTCCCCGACACCGCCATAGCCACCGACGCCATCCCCCTCCTCTGGCGCGAAGCCACCCCCACCCCCCTGACCTGGCCCCTCCCTCCCGGCGCCGCCACCCACCCCCGTACGGCAGGCACCTACGGCCGCACCTTCCGCGTCCTCGTCCGCGAGATGGGCACCCTGTCCCTGGCCGAGGCCATCAGACGCTGCACCCTCGTACCGGCCGACATCGTCGGCACCGGTGTCCCCGCCATGCGCCGCAAGGGCCGCGTCCAGGTGGGCGCGGACGCCGACCTCACGGTGTTCGACCCCGCCGTGGTGTCCGACCGCGCGACGTATGAGGCGACCGCGGAGCCTTCTGTGGGGTTTCGGCATGTGGTGGTGGGGGGTGAGTTCGTCGTGCGCGAGGGCGTACTGCAGGAGGACGCGTTCCCGGGGAGGGCCGTGCGCAGCTGAGGGGCGAAACATGTGTTGAGTTGGCGCAAATGCCGACAAATCACGATACGGAATGCCGAGCAGGCTGGATCAGCGGCGTCAGCAAGTAGGCGGCGAAGGCATAAGCAGGGCCGTACAACAGGAAGGGAGTGCGCCCCGCGCCTCGCAGGCAGATGGATTCCTGATCGGCGAGCGGCGGGCAGGCCGACAGGTCGGAGACGAGTGCCACCAGATTGGCGCCAAGGTTGGCGACCGCGAAAGCGACGAGAACAGCGGCCACGATCCGGGTGAAACGGGGGTTACGCCACAGGGCCGCGACGATCACCACCAGCGCGGGCAGCGCGTACCCGATGACCACCATCTCCGCGCACAACACCGCCTCGGCCGCATCGAAGACGACATGCCCCAGGTACCCGATGCCGAGCCCTTGAGCCAGCGAGAAGAAGCCGATGCCGTCCAGCACGGAGGTGTCGTAATGGAACAGCCCCGTGCTCGCGATGAGCTCGCCTGCCCAGTACGCCATCGGCGTAGGAAGCAGAGCAAAAGCCGCAGCACCCGACCAACGCCTCCACATAGGGCGCAAGCCTAGATCCATTCCCGGGCGCCCCCGCCCGCCCCTGCCCTCCGTCCCCTTTCCTCTCCAACTCACACCCCAAGCGTCGTGTGATCGGGCGATGATCGCCGACGGACTGCAGAGCTCGGTCGTTCCGCCTGGGGATGCGTGCCGCGTTCGCCACAGGCGGGCTGGTCAACGTGCCGACGGCGGCCCGTGCACCGTCCGGGCCTGCTTTCGGTGGTGGCCGGGTCGGTGCCGGCGACGCCGCAGATCTACCAGGCGCTCGTCCAATGAGGAGTGTGGTGGCTCCAGCGCCGGGCCGCCTGCCGCTGCCGCTCCGGCGTTCGCAGGCGTGCAAAGCGGCCCGGTGGGGTCAGGAGACCTGCTTGGTGGGGGCGGTCCAGGTGTTGCAGGCGCCGGGGCCGCCCGCCTTGTAGCCCCTCATGAACCAGGCCACGTGGTTCGCGGTCAGTTTCCGCTTGCTGTAGGGGACCTTGGCAGCGGTCATGGGGGCCTCGGCGCGCAGGAGCGGCTTCCAGTCCTTGGCGGTACGGCCGAGGGTCTTGGCCGAGACGCCTGCCAGGCAGTCGTACTGCATGAAGGCCCGGTTGCGTTGTTCCTTGAGCTCGGCCTCGTCGCCGCCGTAGCCGAGCTTGAAGTAGGCGTCCTCGATGCCGGTCACGGCCATCACGTAGACGCTGTAGGCGTCGGCGAGCTGCAGGAAGATCGGCAGGTCGTTCTTCGCCTTGATCCAGTCGGAGTCGACCTTGACGTGCAGTTTGGCCAGACAGGGCATGGCCCAGGAACCGACCAGGTCGACGTTCCTGGTGCAGTAGTTCGCGACGGTCTCCGTGAAGTCGAACTCCACCTCAAGAGGCTCTACGCCCTTGGGGACGGCGGGAGCCCAAGCCTTGTCGAGGCAGGCGATCACACGGGCGACGTACTTCTCCGTCGAGGCCTTCGAGGCGCCCTTCTTCACACCGCAGGAGAGTGCGGGCAGCTTGCCGTACTTGTAGAGGGCGTTGTGGGTGAGCTCGGGAGCGCCCTTGATCGGGTCGGCCGCAGGCAGGGGGGAGGCCGCGAGCAAGACGGCTGCAAGCGTATTAATGATCACAAAGCGGATGGTAGCGGCCTTTCGGGTGACATTTGGCCGTGAAGAGGGAGGCCGATGGAACGCGACAACGCGGGGCGGTGATGGTGATCGTCTGCGAGGTCCGGTGGGAGCAGGTTCCGCTCCGGTTGATGGGGCGCGATCACCGAGTGCGGCGGGAGTTCATTGCTCATGAGGTCAGTTGGGTACGGAGGCGGGGCGTCCCGCTGGGGTCTTGTGCCGGCTTTGGCGCCGAAAGGGCGGTGTCCGAGCGTCCGGCGCTTGGCTTGCCGTAAAGGGGTTTGAATGGGGTGGGCGATCTCGGGTAGCGCGAGGGGATGCGTGAGTCGCAGGCGGGTCGGCGGGTTGGCGGGCGGTATCGGCTGGTACGCCCGATCGGGCAGGGTGGCATGGGGACGGTGTGGTGTGCCCATGACGAGGTACTGGGGCGCGATGTGGCGCTCAAGGAGGTGGTGCCTCCGGCGGGGCTCGGTCGGGCCGAGATGGCGGGGTTCGCCGACAGGACCCTGCGGGAGGCGCGGGCTGCGGGACGGGTGGCGCACCCGGGGGTGACGGCCGTGTACGACGTGCTCGAGGAGGGCGGTCATCCCTGGATCGTGATGGAGTTGGTCGAGTCCACCACGCTGGGCGCCACCGTACGCGCCGAGGGCCCGATGAGCCCGGAGCGAGCCGCCTCGATCGGCGCGCACATCCTGTCGGCCCTGCGTGCGGCCCATGCGGCCGGTGTGCTGCATCGTGACGTCAAACCGGACAACGTCCTGCTGGCCGACGACGGCAGGGTCGTGCTGACCGACTTCGGCATCGCCACGACCGAGGGCGACCCCACGACCGGCGTGCTGACCGGCACGCCCGCGTTCATCGCGCCCGAACGCGCCGCCGGGGACTCGGCGTCGGCCGCGTCCGATCTGTGGTCGGTCGGCGTGACGGTGTATGTCGCGGTCGAGGGGCGTTCGCCGTTCCAGCGCGACCATCCGATCGCCACACTGGGCGCCGTACTGCATGCCGATCCCGCGCCGTTCCGGCTGGCCGGGCCGCTCGTTCCGGTGATCACCGGGCTCCTGCACAAGGATCCCGCGTCCCGTATGCCCCTGCCGGAGGCCGAGTCCCGGCTCCACATGATCGCCAAGGGCTTACCCGACTCGCCGTCCGCGACGATTCCGATACCGGTGATCGCCTCTTCGCCAGGGGACGGGGGGCGAGACGGGGACAACGCCTCCACAGACGCCTACCCAAGCGCCTCCGCGGGCGTGGGCGCGGCGGCAGGGCTTGCGAGGGGCGGCGTCACTGGACTGAATGCCACCGGAGCTGCAGCGAACACACCTCCGCCGGATCCGGCGGACACGAAAGCATTCGGAGCAGGAGCAGGAGCGGGGGCGGGAGCAGGAGCGGGCGCAGGGGCAGGGGCAGGGGCAGGGGCGAGCGCGGGAGCAGGAGCAGGAAGGGGAGCAGAAGCGGGCGCGGGCGCGGGGATGGGAATGGGAGCGGGGACGGGAGCAGAAGCGGGAGCGGGGACGGGGATGGGAGCGAGAGCAGGAGTGGGGATGGGAGCGGGGGCGGGGGTTGCCGCTGGTCCGGTCGTCACCACCCCTCGCCCCCGTCACGCCAAACCTCGCATCCTGGGCATCCCCACCGGCGCGGCCCTGGCCGTCGCCCTCTCCCTGGCCTTGGTCGCAGGCCTGGCCGCCTGGATGTCCACCCAGGGCCCGGCCACCACCCCGAACAACACCACCCCCACCGTCCACCCCGCCTCCCCCGACCCCACCACTCCCCCAACGGACGCCGAATCCCGCCCCACACCCACCGAAACCCGCCCAGCCGCTCCCGAACAGCAACAAACCCAACCTGCCCCCTCCGCCCAACCCTCCGAGCCCCAGCCCACAGCGACCAAGGCCCCCACGCCCAAACCATCCGCGACCAAGCCGGCCCCCCAGGAAAGCGACCCACCCGACAACGACGACGACCCCCAGCAGCCCGCCTCGGACGACCCCGACATCGTCGAACCGGCTCCGGCCCGAAGCGACTGACCGAGCACCCCGAGCATGCCCGCCCGATCTCGGGGTAGGGCGGAGCGCATGGCGGAGGTGATGCGAGTCATTGGCGGGCGATATCGCCTGAAGCACCCCATCGGACGAGGCGGCATGGGCACCGTATGGGAGGCGCGAGACGACATTCTCATGCGTGACGTGGCGGTCAAGGAGGTGACCCCCTCCCCGGCGATGACGGGCGACGACCGCGCGGAGTACGCCGACAGGACACTCAGCGAGGCCAGAGCCGCAGGCCGGGTCACGCACCCGGGAGTGGCCGCGGTCTACGACGTGATCGAGGAGGGCGGCCTGTGGATCGTCATGCAGCTCGTCCGCTCGACCACACTCGGCGCCGCGGTACGCGAGAGCGGCGGCCTGCCCCCGGCCCGCGTGGCGGCGATCGGCCTGGCCGTACTGGAGGCGTTGCGCGCCGCCCACGCGGCAGGCGTGCTGCATCGAGACGTCAAACCGGACAACGTACTGCTGGCCGACGACGGCAGGGTCGTGCTGACCGACTTCGGCATCGCCACGACCGAGGGCGACCCGGCGTTGACCGCGGCCGGGCTGCTGCTGGGCACGCCCGCGTTCATCGCACCCGAACGGGCGATCGGCGGCGTGGCGCTGCGTGCGTCCGATCTGTGGTCGGTGGGCGTGACGCTGTACTACGCGGTGGAGGGCCGTTCGCCCTTCGAACGCGACCACGCCCTGGCCACGATGGCCGCCGTACGCTTCGACGAGCCCGCGCCCCACACCAAGGCCGGCCCCTTGGCCGAGGTGATCGCCGGCCTCCTGGAGAAGGACCCGGCCCGCCGCATGACCTTGGACGAGGCCGCCACCCGGCTCCACACGATCGCCTTCACACCTGTCCCATATGCCGCCGCACACCAGCCAGGCCCGTACGCCCGTGATCGGCATTCCGCCGTCTCGCCTTCCAACCCGTACGACGGACTCGCCGCCGTCTCGCCCGCGAGGCCGTATGCCCAGGGGTCCGCCGCTTCGCCCGCGAGAGCGTACGACCAAGGCTCCGCCGCCTCGCCCGCGAGGCCGTACGAGACGAGCGACCGTCTGCAGCCTCAGGCCAGGCAGCCCAGCCGGCCCAAGCGCCCCCGCCGCGTCCGGCGTCACCACCGCCGCCGCACCGAAGCCGCCACCTCACTGGCAGCGACCGGCGCCTACACCCCCTCCTACGCCACCCCCCAGCCCAGCACCCCCACGCCCGCACCCGCCCCGAACACCAGCAAGCCCGCCCCCACACCAAGAACCCCCATGGCCGCAATGCTCTCCGCAGCCGTGGTCTGGACCCTGGGTGCCGCACTGGCCTGGACGATGGCAGCCGAACGCCCGGCCATAGGCGAACCCGCCCCCCGCACCCCCACCCCCGCCAGCACCACCCCGGCCACCCCCGCCCCCAGCAGCGCCCCCACGGACACCAAGGAACGAGGCGGCACAGCCAAGGCAACCTCGGAACGCCAGGTACGCGTCAGACAGTACGCCCCACAGCAACGCTCCTCAGGCACCCGAGGCACCCCCGACAGACTCCACGAGGTGGACAGCTAATCCCCGAAGAGCCCCGAAAACTCCCCACAATCGCCCGTGAGGCATGAGAGGCCCGCACAAACCACCGGTGCGAACCGAGAACCCCGCACAACAGCCCACAAGGGACGAGCCACCGCGACCTACCCGGCCGTCACCCGCGCCCCGCACGCCCGCCCCCAAGGGCCTCAGCAAGAGAACCCCCAGCAAAGACCAGCCGATCAACCACGCCCAAGAAGCCCATCAACACCCAACAAACCCCCGAGCCCCCGCCCCGGAGCGCCAACCACCCACCCCCTACGACTCCTCCCCCACAATCTCCAACGCCTTGGCCAGATCATCCGGATACTCAGTGGAAAACGAAACCCACTCCCCCGAAGACGGATGCTCGAACCCCAGCGACACGGCGTGCAACCACTGCCGAGTCACCCCCAGCCGAGCCGCCAGCGTCGGATCGGCCCCGTACATGAGATCCCCCACACACGGATGCCGCAGCGCCGACATGTGCACCCGGATCTGATGTGTACGCCCCGTCTCCAGCTTGATGTCCAGCAGCGACGCCGCCCTGAACGCCTCGATCGTGTCGTAATGCGTGACCGAGTCCTTCCCCCCGGCGACGACGGCGAAGCGCCCGTCCCCGGACGGATGACGGTCGATCGGCGCGTCGACGGTGCCGCGGAACGGGTCGGGATGGCCCTGCACCAGCGCGTGGTAGCGCTTGTCGACGGTGCGTTCCTTGAAGGCGCGCTTGAGGTGGGAGTAGGCGTGCTCGCTCTTGGCGACGACCATCGCGCCCGTGGTGTTGGCGTCGAGGCGGTGCACGATGCCCTGGCGTTCGGCCGCGCCGCTGGTGGCGACCGTGTGGCCGGTGCCGAGCAGGCCGCCGATCACGGTGGGGCCGGTCCAGCCGACGGTCGGATGCGCGGCCACGCCGATCGGCTTGTTGACCACGACGATGTCGTCGTCCTCGTAGATGACGGCCATGCCGGGCACGGGCTCGGCGACGGGCATCGGCGTGGTGACCGGCGGCGGCAGCGTGACCTCCAGCCAGGCGCCCGCGTGCACCCGGTCGGACTTGGCCGCGGGCGACCCGTCGACGAGCACGTCGCCGGTGACGATGAGCTCGGCCGCCCGCGTGCGCGAGAAGCCGAACAGGCGTGAGAGGGCGGCGTCGAGCCGCTCGCCCTCCAGGCCGTCCGGAACGGGGAGACTTCTCTGCTCGCTCACTTGCCGACCTCCCTGGTGCCGTCGATCTGGTAGCCGCGCCAGGCGAGGAAGACCGCGAGGATGCCACCGCACACGACGGCGGAGTCGGCGATGTTGAACACGGGGAAGTGCCCGGGGAAGGCCTCGATGAAGTCGACGACGTGCCCCTGTAGCGGCTCCGGCCTGCCGAACCCGGCCGGGTACCTGAACAGCCGGTCGGTCAGGTTCCCCGTCGCACCGCCGAGCAGCAGCCCGAGCGTGATCGCCCACGGCAGACTGCCCAGGTTGCGGGCGAACCTGATGATCGCGATCACCACACCGGTGGCGATCACGGTGAACACGATCGTCATCCCGGTGCCCATGCTGAAGGCGGCGCCGGAGTTGAAGATGACCCGCAGTTGCAGCAGCCCCTCGATGAGCACGAGCGGTGGCTCGTTCTCCAGGGTGCGCAGCGCGATGGTCTTGGTGATGAGGTCGGCCACGTAGAGGGTGACGGCGAGTCCGCCCAGGATCGCCAGCAGGCGGCCCCGCCGGACGGGAGCGGCCTGCACGGCCGTCCCGTCCGGCTGCTCCTCGCTCAGCGGCGTTCCTCCCGCTGCTTGCAGGTCACGCACAGCGTCGCCCTCGGGAACGCCTGCAGACGCTCCTTGCCGATCGGCTTGTGGCACGATTCGCACACTCCATAGGTCCCTGCGTCGATCCTGGCGATCGCACGTTCGTTCTGCGCGACCAGGTCGCGCGAATTCAGGGTAAGGGCGATCTCGCGTTCACGCTCATACGTCTTGGCACCGGCATCCGCCTGGTCGTCACCCGCGCCCTGTGTCACGTCTCCGGAGGCGATCTCCGACTCGTGCCGCAGGATGTCCGCGGTTAGCTCTGCGGTCTCCTTGGCGAGCTGATCGCGGACCTCCGCGAGCTCGGTCTCCGACCACGTCGCCGGGGTTGCGGTCTGTGCGACTGCGCCCACTATTGCCTCCATGCTGATCAAGGCGGTAAACGGTGCGGGCAGCTTAGGCCGCCGATAACAGATCGGCAAACGACCCGCCGGGTCGTTTACCTGTCCCGTACCATTCCGACCCGCTGATTCAACTAACGAGCGGCTCGGAAGATTCCTGAAATTTGACCTTTCTTTGGTACGGCAGGCGACACCCTCCTGCTAACCGGGAAGCCGAAGCCGCTCACCTGCGTTATCGTGTGAAGCCTGCAAGGCGCTGAAGGGGACCCGCGAGGGATATCGCCCCCGAGCCGCCGGAAGAACGGCCACGCGGCCTACTAGACCCGGCAGCAGTGCAATTGAGTGGGCCCTCCCAGCACGTCGGGGCCAAGAAGGGTGGTACCGCGGGGCCGGTTGCGGTCTCGTCCCTTCACGCCCGTGTCGTCATTGAGCATTGAGCGTGGAGGCCCGCCCGCGATGTCCGACCACTATTTCCGTTCGCTACCGGCGCAGGTCGACCTGCCTGCCGTCGAACGCGAGGTCCTCGACCGATGGCGTGACGGCAAGGTCTTCCAGCAGTCGATCGACAAGAACGCCGGTGGCGCCCCCTGGGTGTTCTACGAGGGCCCGCCGACCGCCAACGGCATGCCGGGCGTGCACCACGTCGAGGCGCGGGTGTTCAAGGACCTCTTCCCCCGCTACAAGTCGATGCGGGGCTTCAGCGTCCCCCGCAAGGCCGGATGGGACTGCCACGGCCTGCCCGTCGAGGTCGGCATCGAGAAGGAACTCGGCCTGTCGGGCAAGAAGGACATCGAGGCGTACGGCATCGCCGAGTTCAATGCCAAGTGCCGCGAATCGGTCCTGCGGCACGTCGACGCGTTCGAAGAGATGACCGAGCGCATGGGCTACTGGATCGACCTGTCCCAGGCCTACCGCACGATGGACCCCGACTACGTCCAGTCCGTGTGGTGGTCGCTCAAGGTCGTCTTCGACAAGGGCCTGCTGTTCCGCGACTTCCGCATCACGCCGTACTGCCCGCGCTGCGGCACCGGCCTGTCCGACCACGAGCTCGGCCAGCCGGGCGGCTACGAGACGGTGACCTCGCCCTCGGTGTTCGTGCGCATGCCGGTCACCTCGGGCCCGCTGGCCGACGCCGGGGCCTCGCTGCTGGTCTGGACGACCACGCCGTGGACGCTGGTGTCCAACACCGCGGTCGCCGTGCATCCCGACGTCACCTATGTCGCGGCCCGCACCGCCGACGGCGAGGTGCTGGTGGTGGCCGAGCCGCTGCTGGCCGTACTGGGTGAGGACGCCGAGGTGCTGTCGCGGCACACGGGCGCGGAGCTGGAGCGCACCGCCTACGAGCGGCCGTTCGACCTGGTCGACATCCCCGGCGCGCACTATGTCGTCCTGGGCGACTACGTCACCGTCGAGGACGGCACCGGCCTGGTGCACCAGGCTCCGGCCTTCGGCGCCGACGACATGAGCGTCTGCAAGAGGTACGGCCTGCCGATCGTCAATCCGATCGGCCCCGACGGGCGTTTCGTCGCCGACGTGCCGATGGTCGGCGGGCAGTTCTTCAAGGACGCCGACGAGGCGCTCACCGAGGACCTGCGCGGACGCGGCCTGCTGTTCCGCGGCGGCCACTTCGACCACAGCTACCCGCACTGCTGGCGCTGCCACACGCCGCTGCTCTACTACGCGCTCCCCGCCTGGTACATCCGCACCACCGCGGTCAAGGACCAGATGCTGGCCGAGAACGAGAAGACCAGCTGGTACCCGGAGACGATCAAGTGGGGCCGCTTCGGCGAGTGGCTGCGCAACAACGTCGACTGGTCGCTCTCGCGCTCGCGGTACTGGGGCACGCCGCTGCCGCTGTGGGTGTGCTCGGCCGACGAGTCGCACGTCACGTGCGTGGGCTCGCTGGAGGAGCTCGGGTCATATGCGGGTCAGGATTTGTCAGCCCTCGATCCGCATCGTCCGTTTGTCGATGACGTGACCTTCCCTTGCCCCTCGTGTGGCGAGCGGGCCGAGCGCGTTCCGGACGTCATCGACGCCTGGTACGACTCCGGCTCCATGCCGTTCGCCCAGTGGGGCGCCAGGGGCAGGCCGGAGGACCTCTACCCGGCGCAGTTCATCTGCGAGGCCACCGACCAGACGCGCGGCTGGTTCTACTCGCTGATGGCGATCGGCACGCTGGTGTTCGGCCAGTCCTCCTACGAGAACGTGCTCTGCCTCGGCCTCATCCTGGCCGAGGACGGCCGCAAGATGAGCAAGCACCTGGGCAACGTGCTCAAGCCGATGCCGCTGATGGACCAGCACGGCGCCGACGCCCTGCGCTGGTACATGGCCTGCGCGGGGTCCCCCTGGGCGGCCCGCAGGGTGGGACACGGCGCCCTTGAGGAGATCGTCCGCAAGGTCCTGCTGACGTACTGGAACACCGCCTCGTTCTTCACCCTCTACGCCAACGCCGGCTCGTGGTCCCCGGCCATGGCCGCCGAGGCCCCGGCGCCCGCCGAGCGACCGCTCATCGACCGCTGGGCGCTGGCCGAGCTGCACCGCACGGTCGCCGAGGTCACCGCCTCGCTCGACGACTTCGACACCGCGCGGGCCGGGCGCAGGATCGCCGACTTCCTCGACGACCTGTCCAACTGGTACGTCCGCCGCTCGCGCCGCCGCTTCTGGTCGGGCGAGGCCTCGGCCTTCGCCACGCTGCACGAGTGCCTGGAGACCGTCACCCGGCTGATGGCGCCCATCGCGCCGTTCGTCACCGACTACCTCTGGGACGTGCTGCGCGACGTCGACGCGCCCTCGTCGGTGCACCTCAGCACCTGGCCGCAGGCCGACGCCGCACTGCTGAACCCGGCGCTGTCGGAGCAGATGGCGCTGGTACGCCGCCTGGTGGAGCTCGGCCGTTCGGCCCGCGCCTCCTCCGGCGTCAAGACCCGTCAGCCGCTCGGGCGCGCGCTCGTCGGCGCGCCCGGCTGGTCGGCGCTGTCGGCCGAGCTGCGCGAGCTCATCGCCGACGAGCTCAACGTCCAGGCGCTCGAGGACCTGTCCGGCTTCTCGGCCGATCTGGTGTCCTTCACCGTCAAGCCCAACTTCAGGGCGCTGGGCAAGAGGTTCGGCTCGCAGACCAAGCTGGTCGCCGCCGCCGTCTCGGCCGCCGACCCCGGCACGCTGGCCGCCGGGCTGCGCGCCTCCGGCACGGTGTCGGTCGACGCGGGCGAGCTCGGCACGGTCGAGCTCACCTCCGACGACGTGATCGTCACCGAGCAGCCCAGGTCGGGCTGGGCGGTCGAGACCGGCGCCATCGACACCGGCACCGGCGAGACGGTCGCCCTCGACCTGGCGATGACCGACGAGCTGCTGCGCGCCGGTCTGACCCGCGACGTCATCCGCCTGGTCCAGGACGCCCGCAAGTCCAGCGGCCTGGCGATCACCGACCGGATCGTCGTGCGCTGGCGCACCGCGAGGCAGGACCTGGCCGCCGCTCTCACCTCCGAGCGGGCCGCGATCGCCGAAGAGGTCCTGGCCGACTCGATCGAGGAGGGCGAGCTGCCCGGCGCCTCCCCGTACGAGGACACCGACCTCGGCCTCACCTTCCACCTCACCCGCGCCTGACACACCGCAGACCGCCCCGCCGCATCCCGTTTCACGACGGGGTACGGCGGGGCGGCCTGTTTCCGGTGAAGTACGGCGGGCCGTTCGGTGAAGTACGGCGGGCCGGAGGGTCAGCCGACGGACTGGCGGTCGTGCTGGCAGACCGAGCAGCTGCTGAGGCCCTTGGCCTCGGCCTCCTCCAGCGTCATGGTCTCGACGCCTTCGCCCGCGACGCCCTTGATGAGCGGGCAGGCCTCACTGTGGAAGCGCTTGGTGCCCGAGATGACCTTGACGATCCCGCCGCCCTGCTTGTCCTTGTCCTTGTCGTCGTCCTTGGCCGGCTCCTCAGGCGCCTCGGCGTCCTTGTCCTGCTTGGCGGCAGGCTTGGGAGCAGGCTGCGCGGCGGGCTTGGCGGGCTCGGCCGGGGCGGGGTCCGGGGTAGCGGCGGGCGGTGAGAACCAGCTGGTCGCCTTGGCCGACGCGCCGCCCTCGTCCTCCTCCTGCGCCGCCGGTGTCGCCCTGACGGGGCCGGGCGGGGGGAAGGCGGATCCCGGCTGCGGCTCGGCGGGACGCGGCGGGCCGTACGGGCGGCTGCCCTCCGGTTTGCGCGGCGGCTGCGCGCCCTCCTCGGCCGGCGGAGTGCGCGGCGCGAAGAACGCGCTTGGCCCGGACTCCTTGGCCTCGGACGCCCGGCCTTCGACAGCCTGCTGAGGACCGAAAGGCTTGGATTCGGACGCCGCAACCGGCCCAGAGGACGCGCCCGGAGAAACGGCGGACGATGGCCCGGAGTCGGTCTGCGGCCTCGGTCCCGGCGGTGTCGCCTGACCCGCCTGCGGACCGGAGGGCTTGCCTCCGGGCTTGGCCGGGCCCGGCTCCTCGTTCAGGTACGACCTGAGGTCACGCGTGATGTCGTCGTCATCGGCGGCGGCGCGGCCGGCCGGCGCCTTGGCGGCGTCACCAGGCCGTGGCTGCTCGCCGCTCCGCATCAGGTCGGCGGGGCGGAAGGCGGCGATGGTCTCGTCGGAGTCGGCGACAGGGGGAACCTGCCGCCCGCCGAGCGCCGCGTCGGGAAGGCACGTCGTGCAGGGCGTGAAGCCCTCCTCGCGCGCCTCCTCGTAGGTGAGCTCCTCGTGCTCTCGGCCGAGGAGCTGCTTGCACCCGGCGACGTGGTAGCGCTTGCGGCCGGGGATGACCAGCACGATCGCGTCGGGAGAGATCCCGCCCGCCCTGGGGACCGCGCTCGGCGCGCGGTGCGGCGGCATGGCGACTGCGCCGGTGTGCGGAAGCGCACCCTGCTGTGAGGCGACCTGCTGGTGCGACGAGGGCGCCGGGGACGGCCCTGTCGTCGCGTGCGGTGCGGCCTGCGGCTGCCCGTGGGGCAGGCCTTGAGGCTGCGCGGCCTGGTGCGGCGGGAGCTGACCGGCCTTCTGCCCCCAAGGGGACGCGGGCGGTGGGACCGGCACCCCGGCGCGCTTGCCGCCGGGGAACAGCTCGTGACGACGCAACAGCGCCCCGATCACGAGGAAGAGTGCGGACAGCACGCTGACCACGATCGACCACATGATCAAGAAGGGCTTGGCCAGCACGAAACCCGCGATCAACAAGACGATGGCCGCGAGCACCAAACCAGCGCTGATCAAAATCACAGGGGGAGCTCTTTCGAGTGACGGGTCAAGGTGTTTGACCCGTTACTTTAGCGGCGGTTGTCGTGCTGGTCGTTTCCTCCGGGGAAGGCGCCCTGGTGCTGCGGAGCCTCGTTCCCGAACGGGTTCGGGCCGCCGGGGATCTGCTGCGGGCCGGGGTTCACGGCGGCGTGCGTCAGCGCGGGCTGAGGATTGCCGACAGGACCGCCCACCATGGGGAACCCGCCGCTGCCCTCGGCAGAGACGTTGAGCTCGGCGAGCTGGTTCTCCAGGTAGAGCTTGAGCCTGCTTCGGTACTCGCGCTCGAAGCTGCGCAGCTCCTCCACCTTGCGCTCGAGCTCGTCGCGCGTCTGCACGAGCGAGCCCATGGCCTGGCGGTGGCGCTCCTGGGCGTCGCGCTCCAGCGTCTCGGCACGGGCACGCGCGTCACCGATGACCTGCTCGGCCTGGCGGCGCGCCTTGGTCAGGATGTCGTCGGCCTCGCGGCGGGCCCTGGTCACGGTCTCGTCGGCCTCGCGGCGGGCGTCGGCGATCGCCTGGTCGGCGGTCTGCTGCGCGAGCGCGAGCACGCGGGCCGCGGTGTCCATGTTGTCCTCGGCGGGAGGCATGCTCATGGCCACGGGCACCGGCTGCGGCTGGGGCACCTGCATGGGCTCCGGCTGCGGCGGCTGCATCATCTCGGGTTTGGGCTCGGCGACGGGGGCTGAGGCCATGGGCATGCTCATGCCGCCGGGGACCTTGCCCCGCAGGCACTCGGCCAGCTTGGCTCTGAGCTCCTCGTTCTCTTGGATGAGACGGTCAAGCTCAGCCTCGACCTCGTCGAGGAAGGCATCGACCTCTTCCTCGTCGTAACCCGGCCTCAGCCGGGTCGTACTGAACTGCTTGTTCCGCACATCAGCGGGAGTTAGGGGCATCTTTGGTCTCCTTGGCGCGCCTGGAGTCTGTCCGTGCGGGACGGTACCCGATCAACGAAGCGCGGACACGAGTTGGATCATGACCAAGACCACAATGAACAGCACTGTGAAGCTTAGGTCAAAGGCCACCGTACCCAACCGGAGGGGAGGAATGAAACGGCGGAGGAACTTGAGCGGTGGATCGGTCGCGGTGTATGTGGCCTCGGCCAGCACCATCACCACGCCTTTCGGCGACCACGAACGGGCGAACGCCTGCACCGTCTCAAAGATCATTCTGCCGATGAGCAACACCAGGTAGAGGGAGAGTATGACCACCAAGATCTCACTGACGATCCCCACGGTCGCGCCGCGCCTCCCTTGCGGTGTGCCCACCCGATCCTCTGGGGATCCTGGTTGGGTCGATAGACATACAGAGACTCTAACTCTGGTTGAAGAACCCGCGTTCCGCGATTCGGGCCTTGTCCTCGGCGGTCACCTCGACATTGGCAGGGGACAACAGGAACACCTTGTTGGTAACACGTTCAATGCTGCCATGTAGGCCAAAGACCAGACCTGCCGCGAAATCCACGAGCCGCTTGGCATCGGAGTCGACCATTTCGGTCAGATTCATGATGACCGGGGTGCCGTCGCGGAAGTGCTCGCCGATCGTCCGCGCCTCGTTGTACGTGCGCGGGTGCAGGGTGGTGATGCGCGCCAGGTCGGTCGTGCGGCGCTCCAGAACGGTCGTGGCGGGCCTGGGAGCCGGGACTCCTGCTTCCGTCTCCTCCTCCCTGTCCTGGACCGTTACAGGGCGTTCCTCGCCGGTTCGACGCGACTCGTCGTAGTCGTCGTAGTCGTCGTCGGTGTAGGTCTCGTACCTCTCGTAGCGGTCGTCCTCCACGAGACCGAGGTAGACCGCCATCTTGCGCATCGCGCCGGCCATCGCTACGTCGTCCTCCTGCTCATGGTCGCCCTCGCTCGAAATCCGACTCGCGGCCGGCGTCCGAGGCGGTAGCCGTACCCCCTTGGAGCTGACCGCTGATCGACCTCTACCTGACAGGTGGACCTCAAGGTCCACTTGGGGGGACATTACCTGACGAAGGGCTTGCGGAGGCCGAGCAACGCCGTACCGACACGCACGTGTGTCGCACCACACGCAATGGCGTCCGACATATCACCACTCATCCCCGCAGAGATGATCTCCGCAGCTGGATGCCGCTCCCGTACGGCGGCGGCCAGATCGCGGAGCCTGGCGAAGGCCTTGAGCGGCTCCTCGCCCAGAGGCGCCACGGCCATCACACCGCGTAACCGTACGCCCTCCAGACCGGCGATGAGGTCGGCCAGCGCGGGCACCTCCGCCGACGGCACGCCGCCTCTCGCGGGGTCGTCGTCGAGCGCCACCTGGACCAGGCAGCCGATCTCGCGCCCGGCCCGCACGGCCTCGCGCGAGATCGCCTCGGCCAGGCGCGGTCGGTCGACCGAGTGGACGAGATCGGCGTAGGAGACGACCGAGCGCACCTTGTTGGTCTGCAGCTGGCCGACGAAGTGCCAGGCGAGGCCGAGTCCCGCGCACTCGCGCGCCTTCGACGCGGCCTCCTGGTCGCGGTTCTCGCCCACGTCGGTGACGCCGAGATCGGCCAGGACACGCACGTCGGACGCGGGGTAGGTCTTGGTGATCGCGACCAGCGTCACCTCATCGCGCGTCCGACCGGCCGCCGCGCAGGCGTCCGCGATGGCCCGCTCGACATCGGCGAGCCCGGCCGCGATCTGCTGTGTTCGAGTCACTTTCCCGTCCTTGCAACACCGAAAGAGCCCGTCCACCTGCAGGACGGGCTCCGACCCCCACCCCTGCGACGCGGGGTGAGGGAGGTCACTTGAGGAAGTCGGGAACGTCGAGTTCCTCTTCCTGCTCCTCGAACACGACCGGACGGCGCCTGGCCGGCTCCGACATGCGCGAGGAGATCGGTGTGGGCGGGTTGGCCACCTCGGGCGCGGGCCTCGGGATGGACACGGCGGGCGGCTCCTCCTCGGCCGCGACCGGCGCGGGCGCCGGCTGCGGCACGGGGGCCGGGGCGGGAGCCGGAGCCTCCGCGACCGGCTGGGGCGCGCTCGCCATCGGCCTGACCGGCTCACGGGCCGGAGCGGGCTCGAAGCGGGGCTCGGGCCTCGGCGGCAGCGGCGACGATTCCACCCTCGGCGGCTCGGCCTTCACGCTGGGCGCCTGGCGCAGCGGTGAGGACACCGGCGCGCTCGGCGGCGGCGTGGCCTGCCTGGCCTGCGTCTGGGCCGCGGTCTGGGCGCGAAGCGCGGCGGCCTGCTTGTCGGCGGGCACCACGTCGTCGAACCCGGCCGCGATCACCGTGACCCGCACCTCGTCGCCGAGCGCGTCGTCGATGACCGTACCGAAGATGATGTTGGCGTCGGGCGCCGCCGCGTTGGACACCAGCTGCGCGGCCTCGTTGATCTCGAAGAGACCGAGGTCCGAGCCGCCCGCGATGGACAGCAGCACGCCGTGCGCGCCGTCGATGCTGGCCTCCAGCAGCGGGCTGGACACCGCCATCTCAGCCGCGGCGACCGAGCGGTCGTCGCCCCTGGCGTGCCCTATGCCCATGAGCGCCGAGCCCGCACCCGACATGACCGACTTGACGTCGGCGAAGTCGAGGTTGATCAGGCCGGGCGTGGTGATGAGGTCGGTGATGCCCTGCACACCCGACAGCAGCACCTGGTCGGCCGCCTTGAAGGCGTCGAGCACGCTGACCTGGCGGTCGGAGATCGACAGCAGCCGGTCGTTCGGAATGACGATCAGCGTGTCGACCTCGTCGCGCAGGGTCTCGATGCCGGCCTCCGCCTGCGAGGCCCTGCGCCTGCCCTCGAAGCTGAAGGGCCTGGTGACCACGCCGATGGTCAGCGCGCCGAGCGTGCGGGCGATGTTGGCCACGACGGGCGCGCCGCCCGTGCCGGTGCCGCCGCCCTCACCTGCCGTGACGAAGACCATGTCGGCCCCCTTGAGGACCTCCTCGATCTCCTCACGGTGATCTTCTGCCGCCTTGCGGCCGACATCGGGGTTGGCGCCTGCCCCGAGGCCACGGGTGAGCTCACGGCCCACATCGAGTTTGACGTCGGCGTCACTCATCAGCAGCGCCTGGGCGTCGGTGTTTATCGCGATGAACTCGACGCCTTTGAGTCCCTCCTCGATCATCCGGTTGACGGCGTTCACTCCGCCGCCGCCAATGCCGACGACTTTGATGACCGCGAGGTAGTTCTGCGGTGCTGCCACGACGAGGGGCCTTTCCGCTCGTTGAATTGCCATTCCATGCGACACGGAGAAGCCGTTGCCGCGATTCCCAAACCCTCACCCTCAAGTTGAGATTCAGATTTATGTCAACCTGAGGATTGATACGGACAGTAGGAGTCGCCCACTACATGGGTCAACTAACCGCGCCGCAAGCACGTCCGGCGTGTCGCGGCCTGTCCGGTTACTTCATCGTCACCACGTCGGGCGAACTGACGTCATAGGTGTCCGCCTTCCGCTGGAGCAGGCCGGTCAGCAGGGTCGCCTTCTCGGCTCCCCTGTCGCTGCCGCCCCACACCACCGACCTGCCGTCGCGCAGCCTGAGCGTGACGTTCTCCGCCGACGAGGCGTGGATCTCGGCCACCCGGCGCGCCAGTGCCTGCGGCAGGCCGCCGATGACCGAGATCGCCGCCAGCGTCGCCGGATCGGCGGGCCCCGGAGTGCCCACCCTGAGGACGGGCAGCCTGGCGGGCGCCACGTCCTTGAACTCCATCACGACGCCGAGCTTGTCGATCACCGCCGCCTTGCCGCTGACCGGCACGACGGCCACGGGCGTGCGTTCCACGACCGCGATGTGCAGGGTCGCGGGCCAGTTGCGCGACACGTCGACCCTGCCGATCTTCCGGATCGTCATGACCTTGCGCTGGACCTCGGCCAGGTCGACGGTGGCGAGCGGGTGCAGCTGCGGCACCTGGGCCGCCTGTCTGACCTGCTCGGCGGTGACTGTGAGATTTCCCACGATCTCCACCGTGCGCACGCCGAGCACCGGCGAGAAGAACACCAGCCACGCCGCGCTGCCCACCACACCTGCGGTGAGCAGGGCGACGAAAACCGTCCTGGCGTTCACCGGGCCGAGAGCTCCGCGACGATCTTCGGACCGAGTTCGGTCACGTCTCCGGCGCCCATCGTGAGCACGATGTCGCCCGCCTGGGCGTGCGCGGCCACCAGAGCGGGCACAGCGGCCCTGTCGGGGGCGTAGGCCACCTGTTCCGGCGGCAGCGGCACCCGTCCGGCCACCAGGGCGCCTGAGACCCCGGGCTCGGGGTCCTCACGCGCTCCGTAGACGTCCAGCACGATCGCCCTGTCGGCCAGGCCGAGCGCCGCCCCGAACTCGGTGGCGAAGAACCTGGTGCGCGAATACAGGTGCGGCTGGAACACCGCGATCACCCGGCCCGTGCCCGAGTACGAGGCGACCACGTCGCGCGCCGCCTTGAGATCGGCGGCGAGCTCGGTCGGATGGTGGGCGTAGCTGTCGAAGACCGCCACTCCCCCGGCCTCGCCCTTGGCCTCGAAGCGCCGCTTGGCCCCGGTGAAGGCGGAGAGCCCGGACCTGACGTCGTCGAACGGCAGGCCGAGCTCGGCCGCGACGGCGATGACGGCCGCCGCGTTGAGCGCATTGTGCGCCCCCGGTACGGCCAGCCGCACCTCGCCGAGCCCTTCGACGGAGAACAGCACGCCCATGCCGTCCGGACGCACGTCGGTGACGCGAAGGTCCACGCCTTCGGCCGTGCCGTAGGTGACCACCTTGAGGCCGCGGGCCCGCCCGAGCTGCACCAGCGCGGCCGATCCCGGGTCGTCGGCGCAGACGATCAGCGTCTCGCCGACCCGTTCGACGAATCTGGCGAAGCTGTCGTGCACGGCCCTCGGGTCGCCGTAGTTGTCGAGGTGGTCGGCCTCGACATTGGTGACGACCGCGATGCGCGGGGCCAGCATGAGGAAGGAGCCGTCGCTCTCGTCGGCCTCGGCGACGAACGCCTTGCCCGATCCCTCGTCGGCGCCGAGACCGGTGGTGACGAGCTGGCCGCCGACGCAGTAGGAGGGGTCGGCGCCGCACTTCTGCAGCGCGACCGTGAGCATCGAGCTGGTCGTGGTCTTGCCGTGGGTGCCCGCGACGGCGACCCCGGTGCGCCCGGCCATCACCGAGGCCAGCGCAGCCGCCCTCGGGATGATGCGCAGGCCCTGCTTCAGCGCCTCCCCCAGCTCGGGGTTGGAGTCGCGGATCGCGGTGGAGACCACGACGGTGTCGACGCCCTTGATGTGGGAGGCGGCATGGCCGATGTGCACGGTCGCGCCGAGCTCGCGCAGCTCGGCCACCATCTGGGAGCTACGGGCGTCGCTGCCGGTGACGCGCACTCCGCGTTTGAGCAGGATGCGCGCGATGCCGGACATACCGGCGCCGCCGATGCCGATGAAGTGTACCCGGCCGAGCTCTTCGGCCGCTACGGGATCGACGAGTGTCACGAGGCTCACCTCCCGCCTCCCGCGACGATCTGCATGACCTTGCGGGCCAGCGTCTCGTCGGCGTCTCTGCGCCCCATGGTGACGGCGGCCTCCGACATGGCGGCCACGCGCTCGGGGTCTCGAAGGATGGGCAGCACGTTCTGGATGATCCAATCGGGTGATAGCTCGGCGTCGTCGATCATGAGGCCGCCGCCGCCCTGCACGATCGGCGTGGCGTTGAGCCGCTGCTCGCCGTTGCCGTGCGGCAGCGGCACGTAGGCGGCGGGCAGGCCGACCGCGGTGAGCTCGGCGCACGTCAGCGCGCCGCTGCGGCACAGGGCCAGGTCGGCGGCGGCGTAGGCGAGGTCCATGCGGTCGACGTAGGGCAGCACGACGTATTGCGGGTCGCCGGGCGGCGGTTCCCTGTCGAGGGTGTTCTTCGGGCCGAGGACGTGCAGCACCTGCACGCCCGCGGCGCGCAGCGCGGGCCCGGCGGCCAGCGCGGCCTGGTTGAGCGAGCGCGCGCCCTGCGAGCCGCCGAAGACCAGCAGCGTCGGCAGGTCGGTGCGCAGCCCGAACCACGAGCGCGCCTTGTCCCCCATCGACAGCCGGTCGAGGGAGACGATCTCCCTGCGCAGCGGGATGCCGATGTAGTCGGCCTTGTGCAGCGAGGAGTCGGGATGCCCGGCGAACACGTGGTCGGTCAGCCGTGCGCCCAGCCGGTTGGCCAGGCCGGGCCTCGGATTGGCCTCGTGCACGACGATGGGCAGGCCCCGCCTGCGCGCGGCCAGGTAGGCGGGGGTGGCGACGTAGCCGCCGAACCCGATCAGGATCTCGGCCCGCACCTTGTCCATGACCGCCGCCGCCGCGTTGATGGCGCCCGCCAGCCGTCCGGGCACGGTCAGCAGCTGCGGGGTCAGCGCCCTGGGCAGCGGCACCGCCGGGACGAGCTGCAGCTCGTAGCCGCGTGCGGGAACCAGCCTGGTCTCCAGGCCGCGCTCCGTGCCGAGGCACGTGATGGCGACACTCGGGTCGAGGCGGCGAAGCGCGTCGGCCAGCGCCAGCGCGGGCTCGATGTGGCCGGCTGTTCCGCCGCCGGCGAGGACCACCCTCATCTCGGTCCTTTCCCAAGTCGTTTCGCATCCAGGCCAAGCCAGCTTAGGCCCCGGACCACGGGTCCGGGGCCACGTGCGGCGAGTGCTTCACGCGCACCCGGCTCGCGTTTGGCGAAGGACAGCAGCATGCCGAGCGCGCACAGCGTCGGCAGCAGGGCCGATCCGCCGTAGGAGACCAGCGGGAGCGGGATGCCGGTGATCGGCAGCACGCCCATCACCGCGCCCATGTTGACGATGCCCTGCCCGACCACCCAGGCCACGACGGCCACCGATGCGAGCCTGACGAACGGGTCCTTGACCCGGGTGGCGACCCTGAGCCCGGCATAGCCGAGCAGGCCGAACAGCACCACGACGGCGAGCGTGCCCATCAGGCCGAGCTCCTCGCCGAGGATGGAGAAGATGAAGTCGCTCTCGCCGTGCGGCAGCCAGTTCCACTTCTGCCTGCTGCTGCCCAGGCCCAGGCCGAACCAGCCGCCCGAGCCCATCGCGATCTGCCCCTGCACGGCCTGGTAGCCGTCGCCCGTCGGGTCGGCCCACGGGTCGAGGAAGCCGGTGATACGCCGCATGCGGTACGGCTCCACACGGATCATGATGATCGCGGCGAGCGCGGCGACGGCCAGGATGCCTCCGAACAGCTTCACCGGCGCCCCCACCACCCACAGCAGCGCCAGGAAGATCATCATGAGCACCAGCGTCGTGCCGAGGTCGCGCCCGAGCATGACCATGACGGCCAGGATCGCGGTGCCGGGCATCAGCGGGATCAGCAGGTGACGCCATTCGATACGGCCGTGCCTGGCCTTGCGCGCCAGCAGATCGGCGCCCCACAGCGCCAGGGCGAGCTTGGCCGGTTCGGACGGCTGGACGGTGAAGCTGCCGATGTAGATCCAGCGCTGCGCGCCGAGCTCGGAGGAGCCGATGAACAGCACCAGCACCAGCCCGAGTATCGCGAACGCCATCAGCGGATAGCCGGCCCACCTGAAGAACTTGTGCGGCAACTTCGAGCAGACCCACATCAGCCCGACGCCGAGCGCCGCCGAGAACGACTGCTTGGTGAACCACGAGAACGGGCTGCCCGTCTTCTGCAGCGCCTCGATGCTGGAGGCCGACAGCACCATCATCAGCCCGAGCGCCAGCAGCAGCGCACTGCACCCGAGGATCAAGTAGTAGGAGGTCAGCGGGCGCTCCAGCAGCTCCCTGACCGTGGCGAAACGCTCCTTGACCCAGCGCCCGGGCTCGTAGGCGGGGCGCTGCTCGGCGGTCTCGGAGCTCACGGGCCGCCTGGTGGTCTCGGTGCTCACCTGGAACGCTCCCCTGGCAGAGCGCGTACGGCGCGGGCGAATGCCTCCCCCCTGGCGGGGTACCCGGCGAACATGTCGAGCGAGGCCGCAGCGGGTGCGAGCAGCACGGTGTCTCCCGGGGAGGCGAGCCTGGCGGCTTCGGTGACGACGCGATCCATCACCCCAGTGTCTTGCCCAGGCTCGTCCACCACGGGGACATTCGGCGCGTGTCGCGCCAATGCTTGCGCGATCACCGCCCGGTCGGCGCCCAGCAGCACCGCCCCGCGCAGCCTCGGCGCCGCCCTGCTGACGAGCTCGCCGACGTCGGCGCCCTTGAGCTGCCCGCCCGCCACCCACACGACCGAGGGGTATGCGGCCAGCGAGGCGGCGGCGGCATGCGGATTGGTCGCCTTGGAGTCGTCGACGTAGCCCACGCCGTCGACCCGCTCGACGAACGCCATGCGATGCGGGTCGGGCACGAAGTCTGCCAGCCCCTGCCGCACCGCCTGCGCGGGCACGGCGAGCGTGCGGGCGAGCGCGGCGGCGGCCAGGGCGTTGGCCACATTGTGCGGGGCGAAGGGCCGCACGTCCGACAGCGAGGCGAGCTCCTCGGCCTCGCGGGCCGGATCGGCCACGAAGGCCCGGTCGACGATGAGGTCCTCCACCACGCCGAGCTGCCCCGGCCTCGGCACCCGCAGCGTGAAGCCCACCGCACCGGGAAGGTACGGCTCGGCCAGGGCGGTGGCGAGCTCGTCGTCGGCGTTGTAGACGACCGTGCCCGCCTTCTCCAGCAGTCGGCCCTTGGCCCTGACGTACTCATGCATCGAGCCGTGCCAGTCCAGATGGTCGGGCGCGATGTTGAGGATCGCGGCCGCGTGCGGCGCCAGGCCGCTCGACCAGTGGATCTGGAAGCTGGACAGCTCCACGGCCAGCACGTCGCTCGGCCCGCGTACGGCCTCGACGACGGGGGTGCCCACATTGCCCACGGCCAGGGCGTCGCGCCCGGCGGCGCGCAGGATGGAGGTGAGCATGCGCACGGCGGTGGTCTTGCCGTTGGTGCCGGTCAGCGCCAGCCACGGGGCGGCGCCGCCGGGACGCCTGCGCCAGGCCAGCTCGACCTCGCCGACGATCTCGACACCGGCCGCGGCCGCGGCGGCCAGCAGCGGGTGGTGCGGCGCCCAGCCGGTGGTGACGACCATCGTGGCGCCTTCGGGCAGCACGGGCTCGCCGAAGCGCACCTCGACGCCCGCCGAGGCCAGCTCCGCCGCGACCGCGTGCTGGCGCTCGCCCTCGACGGCCTCCACGACCACGACCCGCTCGCCGTCGGCGGCCAGCGCCCTGGCCACGGCGGTGCCCGAGACGCCGAGCCCGGCGACGCAGATCACGGCTTGGGCATCCATTCGACATAGAACAGGCCGAGCCCGATGGCGGCGAACAACGCGGCGATGAGCCAGAACCTGACCACGATCGTGGTCTCGGCCCATCCCTTCAGCTCGAAGTGGTGCTGCAGCGGCGCCATGCGGAACACCCGTTTGCCCGTCATCTTGAAGAAGCCGACCTGGATGATCACCGACAGCGTGATCATCACGCAGAGCCCGGCCAGGATGATCAACAGCAGCTGGGTACGCGTGGTGATGGCCAGGCCCGCCAGCACGCCGCCCAGGGCGAGCGAGCCGGTGTCGCCCATGAAGATCTTGGCGGGAGGGGCGTTCCACCACAGGAAGCCGATCAGCGCGCCGAGCACGGAGGCCGCGACCACCGACAGGTCGAGCGGGTCGCGTACCCAGTAGCAGTTGGGGCCGAGCCACTCGATGCAGTTGTTGCGCAGCTGCCAGTTGCCGATGAGCACGTAGGCGCCGAGCACCGCGCCCGCCGCTCCCGAGGCCAGGCCGTCGAGACCGTCGGTGAGGTTCACCGCATTGGAGAACCCGACGATCATGATGAGCACCCAGACGATGAACGCCGCCAGGCCGATCGAAGGCCCGAAGTCACGCAGGAACGACAGCCGGGTCTCGGCGGGCGTGATGTCGTGGATGTTGGGGAAGCGCACGACCAGGATGGCGAAGATGGCGCCGACGACGAGCTGGCCCAGCGCCTTGGCGCCGCTGCGCAGACCGAGGCTGCGCTGCTTGTAGATCTTGATGAAGTCGTCGAGGAAGCCGACCGCGCCCAGGCCCGTCATCAGGAACAGCACCAGCGCGGCCGAGGCCGTCGGCGCCTCCAGCGTCGCCAGGTGCGAGGCCGCGTAACCCAGCAGCGCCGCGATGACGAACACCGTGCCGCCCATCGTGGGCGTGCCGCGCTTGCCGTGGTGGCCCGACGGGCCCTCCTCGCGGATCTCCTGCCCGTAGCCGCGCCTGGCGAACAGCCTGATCGCCAGCGGCGTGCCCAGCATGGACAGCAGGAGCGCGACGGCGCCCGCGATGATGATGTTGGTCACTTGGCGGGACCTCCGAGCAGGAGAGCGGCCGTGCGTTCGAGGCCCATCGCGCGCGGCCCCTTGACCAGGACCACGTCGCCGGGCGTCAGGAAGGTGGCCAGCTCCTGCGCCGCCGCCTCCGCGTCCGCCACGTGCACCACCCGCGTGTACGGCGCGCCCGCCCTGACCTCGCCGCCCTCGCCCGCCTCGCCGAGCGCCGCCTGCCTGGCCCCGGCGATCACCGGCTCGGCGCCGGGGCCGGCGACGACGAGCAACGCCAGGCCCGATCCGCCCGCCAGCCTGCCGAGCTCCTCGTTGAGCGCATAGCTGTCCTCGCCGAGCTCGCGCAGCGCCGCGATGACCGCGAACGTGCGCCGTCCGGCGCCCAGGACGCCGAGCGCGTCGAAGGCGGCCCGCATGGAGTCGGGATTGGCGTTGTAGGCGTCGTTGACGACCGTGACGCCGTCGGCGCGGTCGGCGACCTCCATCCGCCAGCGGCTGCGCGGCTCGGCCTCCGACAGCTCTTCGGCGATCGTGGCGACCGGCAGGCCGAGCTCGTAGGCGGCGGCAGCGGCGGCCAGCGCGTTGTCGACGGCGTGCTCGCCGTACAGCCTGAGTTTGACCGGGGCCGCGCCCGAGGGGGTGCGCAGGATGAAGGAGGCACGGCCGCGCTCGTCCATGGTGACGTTCTCGGCACGCACCACGGCGTCGTCGGCCCGGCCGAACAGCGTGACGCGTGCGGTGGTGCGCGAGGCCATGGCGCGTACCAGCGGGTCGTCGGCGTTGAGCACCGCGACGCCGTCGGCGGGCAGCGCCTCGACCAGTTCGCCCTTGGCCTTGGCGATGGCGTCCTTGCCGCCGAACACGCCGAGGTGCGCGGTGCCGACGTTCAGCACGACGCCGATGCGCGGCGGGGCGATGCGGGCCAGGTAGCCGATGTGGCCCGAGTCGCGCGCGCTCAGCTCCAGCACGAGGAAGCGCGTGTCCTCGTCGGCCTTGAGCACGGTCAGCGGGTGGCCGATCTCGTTGTTGAACGAGCCGACGGGCGCGACCGTGGGGCCGATCCTGGCGGTGAGCCTGGCCAGCAGATCCTTGGTCGTGGTCTTGCCCGCGCTGCCCGTCACGCCGATCACGGTCGCGGCGGGCAGCGAGGCGGCCACCGAGGTGGCGAGCTCGGCCAGCGCGCCGACCACGTCGGGCACGATCACCCCGGCCGCCTCGACCGGCCTGGCCGCCAGCACGGCCACCGCGCCCGCCTCCACGGCCTTGGCGGCGTAGTCGTGCCCGTCGACGCGCTCGCCCTTGATCGCCACGAACAGGGAGCCTGGCTCGACCTGCCGGGAGTCGATCACGACGGGGCCGCGTACGACCGCGCGTGGGTCCGCCAGGCCCGTCAGGGCACCGGCGGTCAGCTCGGCGATCCTGGCCAGCGGCATCGGGATCATGCGTTCTTCCTGCTTTCCTTGCGTGCGTCGAGCGCCTCGGCGACCACCTGCCGGTCGTCGAAGGGGTGAACCTCGCCAGCTACGTACTGGCCCTGCTCGTGGCCTTTTCCTGCCACGAGAACGACGTCTCCGGGGCCCGCCCGGTTGACGGCGAGTGCGATGGCGGCGGCACGGTCGGGCTCAATGATCACATGAGCGCGCTCGTGCTCGGGCACCTTGAGCGCTCCGTCCATCATGGCGGCGAGGATGGCCAGCGGGTCTTCGGAACGCGGGTTGTCGCTGGTGAAAATCGCCACATCGGCCAGCCGCGCGGCGGACTCCCCCATGATCGGGCGTTTGCCGCGGTCCCGGTCGCCGCCGCAGCCGAGCACGATGGCCAGGCTGCCCGACGTCACCGTACGCAGGGAGGACAGGACCGACTCGACCGCGCCCGGTTTGTGGGAGTAGTCGACGACGGCCTGGAACTCCTCCTGCGCGCCCGTGATGCGCTGCATGCGGCCGGGCACCCCGGCCAGGCTGCCGACGCCCTGCACGGCGCTCTGCAGCCGCACTCCCGCCTCGACGAGTGTGACGATGGCGCCGAGCGCGTTGGCGACGTTGAAGGGGCCGGGCAGGGCCAGCTCGGCGTCCGCCTCGACGCCGCCGGGCCCGATCACCCGGAACGTGCTGCCGTGCGCGCCGAGCCTGACGTCGGCCGCGCGCCACTCGGCGTCGGGCGCGCCGAGCGCGGAGAACGTCGTCATCGGGACCTTCGCCAGCTCCAGCAGCTCGCGTCCGTAACGGTCGTCGACATTGACCACTCCGGCCCGGCTCAGGTCCGGCTGGAACAGCTTCACCTTGGTGGCGAAGTAGTCGTCGAAGTCCTTGTGGAAGTCGAGGTGGTCCTGCGACAGGTTGGTGAACAGCGCCACGTCGTAGAAGACGCCGTCGACCCGGCCGAGCGCCAGCGCGTGGCTGGAGACCTCCATGGCCGCGGCCGTCACGCCCTCCTCACGCATCAGCGCGAACAGCCCTTGCAGGTCGCAGGCCTCGGGCGTGGTGAGCTTCGGCTCGAACACGACGTCGCCGGCGTGGATCTCGACGCCGCCGACCAGTCCCGTGCGGTGCCCCGCGGCCCGAAGCCCGGCCTCCAGCATGAACGTCGTGGTGGACTTGCCGCTGGTGCCGGTGACGCCGAGCACCTGAATGTCGAAGGCGGGCTGACCGTAGACCCAGGCCGAGACCTGGCCGAGCAGACCACGCGGATCGGCGACCACGAGCACGGGCAGCCCGGTCGCGACGGCGTCGTGCCTGCCCTCCTCGTCGGTGAGGATGGCCACGGCCCCTGACGCCAGGGCGTCGGCCGAGTAGGCGGCGCCGTGCGCGGCCGTGCCGGGCAGGGCGACGTAGAGATCTCCGCGCCGTACCTGGCGGGAGTCGATCGTGACCCCTGTCACCGCGGCATGCGGTGAGCGCGAGCTGCCCGACAAGGCGTCGAGCATGCTGGCGAGCCCGGTCAGCGGGCGGGGCGGACTGGTCGTTGGACGCATAGACGACGGGGGACGCACGGCGAGAGCGTACCTTCCCTGGTCACTGGGCGGCGCTGATCCGCACCGGTGGCGCGGACGCGGCGGGCTCGACGGACGGAGGAACCTTTCTGCTCTTCAGAGCGAACGTCATCACTTGCTTGAACACGGGCGCGGCGATCTGTCCGCCGAAGTGTCCGTTACGTGGGTTCTGCACCACCGAGAGCACGACCAGGCGCGGGTTGTCGGCCGGGGCGAACCCGACGAACGACGCGGTGTAGCCGCAGTAGCCCTGGCACTTGGCGTCGTAGCGCATCGCGGTGCCGGTCTTGCCCGCGACGCGGTATCCCTCGATCGCGGCCTGCTCGCCGGTGCCGTCGGCGCCGACGGCGCCCTCCAGCATGGCGGAGATCTGCTTGGCGGTCGTCTGGCTGACCACGCGCGTCTGCTTGCCCGGCTCGGCGGGTACGAACCTGCCGTTGTCGTCGTCGACTCCCGCGACGATCCTGGGCTCGACCCGCACGCCGCCGTTGGCGATGGCCTGGTACACGCTCGCGGTCTGCAACGCGGTCACCGAGACGCCCTGGCCGTAGGCGACCGTGCAGCTCTGGCTGCCCGACCAGGTCTTGTAGTCGGGCAGCAGGCCCGCCTCGGCGTCGGGGAAGCCGCCGCCGGGCCGCTGGCCGAAGCCGAACGTCTTGAGCATCTGGTGCAGTTTGGCGTCGCCCACCTTGCGTGCGGCCAGGATGGTGCCGACGTTGCTGGAGGTCTCGACGACCTTCTGGAAGGTCAGCGACTCCGGCGGGTGCTTGTGCGCGTCGTTGAGCGTGCGGTCGGCGCACCTGATGTTGTCCCGTACGTGGAAGACCGTCTCGGGCTTGACCAGGCCGGACTCCAGGGCCGCGGCGGCGGTGATGACCTTGTTCGTACTGCCGGGCTCGAAGACCTCAGAGACCGCCCTGTTGACGTACTGCTCCTGGGAGGCGCGCTGCCAGTTGCCGAGGTCGAGCTCAGGCGCGTTGGCCATGGCGACCACCTCGGCCGTGCGCACGTCCATGACGATGACCGTGCCGCTGCCGGCGCCCGCCTGCCGTACCTGGGCGGCTATGGCCTGCTGGGCGGCCCACTGCAGGTCCCTGTCGATGGTCAGGCGCACGTCGCGGCCCGCGACGGGGGCCTGGCGCTGGCTCCTCGTCATCGGGATCAACTGCCCGTCGCGGCCGGTCTCAACCCGCTGCTCGCCGTCGCGGCCGGCCAGGATCTTGTTCTTGGCCACCTCCATGCCGCTGAGGCCCGACCCCTCGTCGCCGACGAAGCCGACGAGGCTGCCCGCCAGGTCCTTGCCCGGGTAGATGCGCTTGTAGGTCTTCTTGGAGGTGACCGCGGGCAGGGCCGGCTTGAGCTTCATCAGCCTGTCGGCCACCAGCGGGTCCACGTCGCGCGCGATGAGCTGGTAGGCCGACTTGAGCTGGGCCAGCTTGCCGCCCACCTCCTGCGGCGTCTTGCCGAGCTCCCTGGCGAGGGTGTCGACGACGTACTGCCGCTTGGCCGGCGGCACCTTGGAGGGGTCGACGGCGATCTCGCGCGCCTCGATGGTCTGGGCGAGCGGATGGCCGTTCACATCGGTGATCGAACCGCGCTTGGCCGGGATCTCGACCGTGCGCACCCGCTGGTCGGCAGCCGCCGCCTCGTACACCTTCGAGTCGAGGCCCTGCATCTGCACCAGGCGTCCGGCGAAGATCGACAGGATGAACGTCATGCCGATCAGGCCCATGTTCACCCGCCTGCGCGGATTGCCCAGGCGCAACACCATCGGCGGCCTGGCAGGCGGCCTCGGCGGCCTCCTGCCGCCCCCCTGCCCCCTGCGCGGCTCCCTGATCGCCCGCGCCTCCCGCTGGAACCGCGCCTCCCTGGCCTCCCGCGCCTCCTGCACCTCCCTGGGCGACCTACTCCGCGGGATGTCCCGCTCCGGTGCGATGCGATCACTTCCGGTACGGCCGCGCGCGTCGTCGCGGTCGCTTCCTGTACGGGCGCGTGGGTCGTCACGGTCGTGGGACGAACGGGCGCGCGCGTCGTCGCGGTCGGGGAAGGGCTTGGTGCGGGAGTCGTCGCGGTGCTGGGCCGGGCCGCCGCGGGCGTCGTCGCGGGCGGACGTCGAGGAACGGCCGCGCATGTCGTCGCGGCCGGGGGCCTGGCGGGCTCGTGGGGTCTGGCGGTCGCGGGGCTGGCGCGGGGCGCCCTTGGCGGGGCGCGGGCGATCGTCCGGGGACTGGCGGGGGCGCGGCGGCTCGTCGGCTCCGCCTCGGCGGTCGCGCGGGGTGTCGCGGTCGCGGGAGGCGCGGTCGTCCCTGGACGTGCGATCGTCCCTCGACGCGCGGTCATCCCTGAAGCCTCGGGCGTCCCTGGACGCGCGGTCATCCCTGGGCGCACGGTCGCGCGGGGTGCGGGAGTCGCGGTCCTTGGGGTCGCGAGGGTCACGGGAGTCGCGGGAGTCGCGGGACTCACGCGACTCGCGGGATTGGCGTGACTCGCGCGGCGAGCGCGGTTCGTCGGCGTCGTTCAGGTGGCCCGGGCCGTCGCCTTGACGCCCGGAGCCGTCGCCCTGGCGGCCCGTGCCGTCGCCTCTGCCTGTGCTCTGGGGGCGGCCGGAGCGGCCGGGGCCGCCCTGAGTGCGCCGACCGGCGCCTGACCCTCCCTGAGAGCCGGCGCCGGATCCACTGCGGCCGGGACCCTGGCCCCGGCCGCCCGTCTCTCTCACCGGTTCTGGCCCACCGCGTTGTCCTCGGGGACGACCTGCCCGCCGCCGGGAAGCACGGCGATGGTGTCGTCGGGGCGCAGGCCGCTCCTGCCCGCCTTGTCGGCGATGGTGCCGGGCTGGGCGAGCTCGTCGTTCCTGAGCTTGGCCTGCTCGGTGCGCAGGTCGATCTCGGCCATCTCCTTGCGCAGCTTGGACTCGGTGTAGGCGCCCTGGGCGAGCACGGTGGTGAGGATCAGCAGGCTGACCAGACCACCGCACATGAGCCCGACGACGAGCAGTACGAACGGCGTGCGCTGACGCCCCTTGGGCCCCCGGCCCGAAGGACGCGCCGACGGCCGGTCGGCGCCACGCGGGCGCGGCACGGACGGCTTCGACTCGTGCGGCACGCCGGGCCTGCGCGTGCCGGTCCTGCCGGGAGCGGTCCTGGGCGCGCCGCCCTTGGCGGGCACACCCCGCCTGATCTCCTGCTCAGTCCTCGTCAACACGGATCCTCTCTGCAGCCCTGAGCCGGGCCGAGGCCGCTCGCGGGTTGCGGGTGACCTCTTCTTCCGTCGGGAGCTCTGCTCCCCTCGTCAGCAGGCGGAACCTCGGCTGGTGAGCCGCGAGCGGGACGGGAAGTCCCTGCGGGCTCGTGTCCTTGGTTCGCGCCGAGAGGGCCTGCTTGGTCAGCCGGTCCTCAAGGGAGTGGTAGGCGAGCACGACCACTCGTCCACCGAGCGCCAGCGCGTCGAGCGATGCGGGAAGCGCCACCTCCAGGGCGGTCAGCTCCGCGTTCACCTCGATGCGCAGCGCCTGGAAAGTCCTCTTGGCGGGGTTGCCCCCAGTGCGTCGGGTAGCGGCGGGAATCGCGTCGCGAACGATGTCGGCCAGCCGCTTAGTCGACGTTATGGGGTCCTTGGCCCGTTCCTGGGTGATTAGGCGCGCGACACGCGGTGCGAACCGTTCTTCACCGTATTCACGGAGGATGCGAACAAGGTCCCCGGCCGAGTAGGTATTGACCACGATCTCCGCGGTCAGCTCCTGCTCGGTGTCCATGCGCATGTCCAGCGGAGCGTCGTAGGAGTAGGCGAACCCGCGCCCGGCCTCGTCGAGCTGCGGCGAGGAGACGCCCAGGTCGAACAGCGCCCCGTCGATCACCGGACGCCCGGCCCGGCGCAGGACCTCCGTCATGTCGTCGGAGGAGGCGTGCGCCAGCGTGACGCGGTCGGCGTAGGGCGCGAGCCTCCTGGTCGAGTGCTCGATCGCGAAAGGGTCGCGGTCGATCCCGATGAGGTGCAGCGCCGGATGCGCGGCGAGAAGGGCCTCCGAGTGCCCGCCGAGGCCGAGATTGGCGTCGACGACCACCGGGTTCGGCCCGGTGAGCGCGGGAGCGAGGAGCTCCAGGACACGCTCGAGCATCACGGGAACATGCCCGCCGATCTCGTGCATGTCAAAAACCCCCCACTTGCTTTGCGGTATCTCGCGGAATAAGAAGGATGTGTGATGGACGGGCCGGTGGTCATCCCTTTTTCTGGGTCCCCACCCGGGCCGTCCGGCCAGGTCCCCATCCGCACCCTCTTCGTGGACGCCCGTCCTCTGACACCGGGGAAGGTGCATCAGTTGACGGACGAGTGGTTGCGGGTGGAGACCTCGCCGAACGACAACACCGACGGATCCACCGTGTCTACAGAACCCCTGGCAGCACCTCCTCCGACAGATCGGCGAAAGCCTGCTCCTGGCCGGCCAGATAGGTGTCCCAAGCCTGGGAGTCCCAGATCTCCAGCCGGGTGTTGGCCCCGATGACGACACAGTCGCGATCCAGCCCGGCGTAGTGCCTCAGGGCCTGTGGAATCGTGATGCGACCCTGCTTGTCCGGAACCTCGTCCGACGCGCTGGCGAAGAAGACACGGCTGTAGTCGCGCACCGCCTTGGCGGTGACCGGGGCGGTGCTGAGAGCCTCGGTAATGCGCTGGAACTCCTCCACGGGAAAGACGTAGAGGCATCGCTCCTGGCCTTTGGTGATCACAAGACCCTCCGCCAGCTCCTCACGGTACTTAGCCGGCAGGAACAGCCGTCCCTTGTCGTCGAGACGCGGCTGATGGGTGCCGAGGAACATCGGCCCCACCTCCCGTGCCTCATGAAGCGCTCAGCGCTGGCGCACCTGCCCTCCACTGCGCACCACCATACTCCACTTCTCCCCACCGTCAACTGATTCGAACCGTCTTCACCCCATGTTTCGAGGACGTTTTCGCAGGTCAGAGCGCCGGGCTCCAGTGGAGGGCGCAGAGGCCCCCACCAACCCTCATGGGCGTGTCGAGGGTTGAAACGATCGAGGAATACGGGGTTCCCGCCCCCCATGACGGATGCGGTGGAGGAAAGTGGAGCGTTCTGCGGTCACCTGACGCGCTCTTCGTGTCACGGGATCGACACATCGGCGCGACAGGAACAGGACCAGATCAAGGAACACTGTGGCTTTAAGTCGCTCGTCTCCCGAATGTCGGGAAAAGTCGCTCTGGAACCCCCGGCATCGTAGGGTCGGTATACACAATGAAAAAGGAATGGCAAGGCCCCCGTAAACCCATCCCTTCCGCGGGCCCGCCGTCGCACTTGTCTCATGGAGGCCTGGTGGCAGTAACCCATGACGTCCCTCCCCAGCTCGACGAGCTGGTAGCCACAGCGCACCGGATTCGGGAAGCCATCGAATCGGTGATCGAGGGCAAGAGCGACGCCGTACGGCTGACCCTCACCGTCCTGCTGGCCGAAGGACACCTGCTGATCGAGGACGTGCCCGGAGTCGGCAAGACGATGCTGGCGAAGGCGCTGGCACGATCCATCGACTGCCCGGTACGGCGTGTGCAGTTCACCCCCGACCTGCTGCCGAGCGACATCACCGGAGTGAGCGCCTACAACCAGCAGACCAGGGAGTTCGAGTTCAAGCCCGGCCCGGTGTTCGCCAACATCGTGGTCGGCGACGAGATCAACAGAGCCTCGCCCAAGACACAGTCCGCCTTGCTGGAGTGCATGGAGGAGCACCAGGTCACCGTCGACGGTGTGACCTACAAGCTCGACTCCCCCTTCATGGTGATCGCGACGCAGAACCCGATCGAGATGGAGGGCACCTATCCCCTCCCCGAGGCGCAGCGCGACCGCTTCACCGCGCGCATCGCCATGGGCTACCCCGAGCCGACCGCCGAGCTGGAGATGCTCGACGTGCACGGCCAGGCCTCGCCGCTGGACAAGCTCGAACCGGTCGCCACCACCGAAGAGGTACGCGCGCTGATCGCCGCCGTGCGAGGCGTCTACGTCTCCCAGGCGGTCAAGAAGTACGCCATCGACCTGGTCGTGGCCAGCCGTCACTCCCCCGACCTGCGCCTGGGCGCCTCCCCGCGCTCGACGCTGCAGTTGGTCCGCGCGGCCAGGGCGCATGCCGCGCTGGCCGGACGCGACTACGTCATCCCGGACGACCTGCAGGAGCTGGCCGTACCCGTGCTCGCGCACCGCCTGCTGCCCAGCGTCGAGGCGCAGGGCCAGCGGCGCCAGCCCGAGCAGGTGGTGGCCGACCTCGTGCGGCGCGTGCCCGTGCCGGAGACCAGGTCGGCGTGAGGGCCGGACTCGGGGCGCTGACGTCGCGCGGCCGGTCGTTCCTGGCCTCCGGCTGCGCGGCTCTGCTGATGGCCCTCTTCCTGGGCGAGCACGACCTGCTCAGGATCGGCATCCTGATCCTGACGCTGCCGCTGCTGGCCGCGCTCGTCGTCGCGCGTACGCGCTACCGGCTGAGCTGCGCGCGCAGGCTCGACCCGCCGCGTTCGGAGGTCGGCGGCGAGGCCACGGTGACCCTGCGCCTGGAGAACGTCACCAGGCTGCCGACCGGTCTGCTGCTCATCGAGGACACCGTTCCCTACGCGCTCGGCGCCAGGCCCAGGTTCGTCCTGGACCGGGTGGAGGCGCGCGGGGTCAGGGAGATCGACTACCGGGTGCGTTCGGACCTGCGTGGCCGCTTCTCCATCGGGCCGCTGGCGGTGCGCATCACCGATCCGTTCGGGCTGGTGGAGCTGACGCGTTCGTTCACCATCAGCGACACCCTCGTGGTGACGCCCCGCGTGGTCGCCCTGCCGCACGTGCGGCTGTCGGGCGAGTGGACGGGCGGCGGCGACAGCCGTACCAGGAGTGTGGCTGCCTCGGGGGACGACGACGTGGCGCCTCGCGAGTACCGGCAGGGTGACGACCTGCGGCGGGTGCACTGGCGTTCGACCGCGCGGCACGGCGAGTTGATGGTCAGGCGCGAGGAGCAGCAGTGGCAGAGCAGAGGCGCGCTCCTGCTCGACACGCGCAAGGCCGCGCACCGGGGTGAGGGGCCGCGCTCGTCGTTCGAGGTCGCGGTCTCGGCCGCCGCCTCCATCGGCGTGCACCTGGCCAGGGGTGGGCTCGGCCTGCGGCTGGTCACCGACCAGGGCGCCGAGCACCTGACCGACGAGGGGCTGAGCTGGTCGCTGCTCGACACGCTCGCGGTCGTGCGCAACAGTCCGGCCCGCACGCTCGACCTCGGCGTCGGCGCGCTGCGCCAGGGCGGCGGCGACGGGCTGATCGTGGCCGTGCTCGGCGAGGTCGGCGAGGAGGAGGCCAGGTCGCTGGCCAGACTCAGGCACGGCGGCATCACGGGAGTGGCCGTCATGCTCGATGTCGCGGGCTGGGACGACGCCGAACGCGGCGACGGCGAGGCCTACCAGGCGGCGCAGGCGGTGCTCGCCGCGTCGGGCTGGCGCATCGTGCGGATGCCCTCGGCCACCTCGATCGCGTCGGTGTGGCAGGACGCGGGCAACCGGGGCAGATTCGTCCTCAATCCGGCGGGAGGTGGCGCGTGAGGCTCTCCCTGTCTTCGGGGCTGGCCACGTTCGCGGTGGCACTGACGCTCTATCCCCTGCTGAACGGCGGCGCCTGGTTCTGGAGCACGCTCGGCGCGGTGCTGGCGATCACCGTGGCCGGGATGGTCTCGACCAGGTTCACCCTGCCCGCGTGGGCGGCGGTGCTGGCCGGGCTCGCCACGCTCGGGCTGTATCTGACCGTGGTGTTCACCTCGGCCAAGGCGTGGGCGCTGGTGGTGCCGACCAAGTCGTCGGTGGTGGCGCTGGCCAAGCTGCTGGGCACCGGTTATGCCGACATCCAGAGATACGCCGCTCCGGTCCCGGCCAATCCGGGTATCACCCTGCTCGTCGCGGGCGGTGTCGGGCTGATCGCCGTCCTGGTCGACCTGTTCGCCGTACGGCTGCGCAGGGCGGCGCTGGCCGGGCTGCCGCTGCTGGCGCTGTTCACCGTTCCGGCCGCCGTCCTGCCCGATCCGATCACCTGGCCGGCCTTCATACTCGGGGCGCTCGGCTTCACCGGGCTGCTGCTGGCCGACGGCCGCGAGCGGGTCGGGCACTGGGGCAGGGCGGTGCTCGTGCGCCGGACGCGCAACGCGACGGCGGGCGGCCACACCAAGGCCGACATGCAGGGGCTGCGCCTGTCCGGCAAGCGCATCGGGTTCACCGCGATCGCACTGGCCGTCCTGGTGCCCGCCCTGCTGCCGACGCTGGAGCCCGCCCCGCTGTTCGGATTCGGCGTGGGCGGCAGCGGCGGCGGCAAGGGCAACTCCATCAGCATCCCGAACCCGATCGCCGATCTCCAGGGCCAGCTCATCCTGCAGGAGAACCGCTCGGTCCTGTCCTACACCAGCAGCGACGACAAGCCCAGGTACCTGCGCATCTACGCCCTCGACGTCTTCGACGGCGAGCAGTGGACGATGACGTCGCCGACGGGCAGGCCCGAGGACCGGGTCAACGAGGGACCGCTTCCCCCGGCGCCCGGTCTGGCGGCGAACACCCCGCTGACCAAGACGCAGTCGAAGGTCAAGGTCAGCGAGGACATCGCCGAGCTGAACTTCCTGCCGCTGCCCTACCCCGCCCAGCAGGTACGGGCCGAGGGCGACTGGCGTGCCGACGTCAGCTCGCTCATGGTCTTCTCCACCAGGGACGAGGCCGCGGGGCTTGAGTACGACATCGCGCTGACCGAGCCGAAGCCGACGGCCGAGATGCTGCGCAACGCGCCCGACGTCGCCCCCCAGTCGCCGGTCGGAGCCAGGTACCTGACGCTGCCCGAGGTCCCCGCCGAGATCAGGGAGCTGGCCTACGAGCAGACGTCGGGGGCGCGCAACGCCTACGAGGCCGCGATCAAGCTGCAGGAGTTCTTCACCAAGACCGGCAGGTTCACCTACAGCACCGCGACGCGGGGCCACAACAGGGCGGCCCTTCAGGACTTCCTGCTGCAGAGCAGGGCAGGGTACTGCGAGCAGTTCGCCTCCTCGATGGCGATCCTGGCCAGGATCATCGGCATTCCCGCCCGGGTGGCGATCGGCTACACCGGTGGCACCAAGACCGAGGGCGTGTGGCAGGTCCGCACGCACGACTCGCACTCCTGGCCCGAGCTGTACTTCGAGGGCGTGGGCTGGCTGGCGTTCGAGCCGACCCCGACCGGCGGTCTCGGTCAGGGCACGGCCCGGGTGCCGGACTACACGCTTCCGCAGGCCGAAGGCGGTCCGGCGGCGAGCGACGACGACCCGACCGGTATCAACCAGGAGCCCGGTCTGGCCGGTGACAGCGCCGCGGCCAGGCGCAACCCGCGTGAGCTCGACCGTGAGGGGCCGCTCGGCCTGCCCGCGGTCGTCGACGAGGGCATGCCGCTGGCCGGGCAGATCGGCATCGGGCTCGGCGCGCTGCTGCTCGTGCTGCTGGTGCCCGCCGCGCTGCGGGTGGCGAGCCGGAGCAGAAGGGTCCGGACCGTCAGGCTGGACCCGGCGCGTTCGACCGGCGAGGTGCGTTCCGAACGCGGTCATGCGCGGGTCTCGGCCGCGTGGGCCGAACTCGACGACATCCTGCTCGACCACGGCATGGCCCGTGAGCCGAGCGAGAGTCCGAGAGCGCTGGCCAGACGCCTGACCGAGCAGCACGAGTTCGGCCCCGAAGCGGCTGCGGCCATCGCCAGGATCGGCTCGGCGGTCGAGCGCACCCTGTTCGCCAGGGCGCCGGGCGAGAGCGGCTCGCTGCGCGAGGACCTGCGTGTGGTCAGGCGCGCGGTGGCCAGGACCGTCTCCAGGGGCAGGCGCCTGCGGGCCGTGCTGCTCCCGCCCTCGACGATGCAGCGCATCAGAGGACTGGGCGAACGGGTGCTCGACGGCTTCGACCGCCTGGAGAACATCAGGCTCCGCCGTACGGCGGGCGAGCGCTCCTGAGGGTGTGAAAACGTCAGTGGCCGCTCCTTCCACGGAAGGGGCGGCCATTGACGTGTGAGACGACTCGTCCCCGTGCCCGGTGCGGGCCTCGGGGACGAGGGTGGCGAGCGGTCGGGCCTCCGGCGGGAGTGCGGAGGCGCGGTCAAGGGATCAGGCGCGCCTGCGCGGATCCGGCGGGGAGCCGCGCGCGCGGTCGGAACAAGTGAGGACGGTCAGCGATCGTCGTGACGACGGCGCCAGCGCTCCTCCATGCGTTGCATGAAGCTTCCCTTGCCCGCCTTGCGACCGCCCTTGACAGGCGGCTGGCCGGGCGCGGGCGCGGATCCGGAATCCCCGAAACCGTTCATGCGCTTGAAACTCGACAGACCCCACAAACACGCGGCGAGCATGACCACGAAACCGACGACGCCGATCAGGATCTCCGGCAGCACCACGCCCACCATCAGCAGGACGATGCCGAGAGCGAAGCCGACGAGGGCTTTGATCAGACGGCGCTTGTAGTGGCTGCGCGGATCGGAGATCCGAACGGTATTGGCCCACTTCGGGTCCTCGGCGTAGAGGGCTTGCTCGATCTGTTCGAGCAAGCGCTGCTCGTGCTCAGAGAGCGGCACGGCGCCTCCCAAGGACGGCCCCAGGACGGGGTAGACGGCAACGGACGACACGGGGTGTCCGAACCTCGCGGTCGGTTATCCCCAGAATACGAGGCTGTAGACGTAGGCGAAAGGAAACGTCCAACGCAGACCAAACCGGAGGTGGCGTCATAGATCTATTCCATCAAACTCTGGCCGAAGTCGTGACATCGGGCGTCATCCCTCCATTTCATCAAGCCGGCCACGGACGAGCGACGCCGGGAGCACCGCCGAGGGTCCGAACCTCCGGATCGCCTTGTCCATCGCCTGTTCCACCTCTCGCCTGCCGCTCTCGCGCTCGCCCAGGCTGAGCTGGTGCGAGGCGCCGTCGGCCGGCCTGAGGTTCTCCAGCCTGACCCCGACAAGGCGCAATCGCACCCTGTCCAGACCGGCTGCTGAGTACAGCTCGCAGGCAGCCTTGTATATCTCCTGCGCCACATCAGTCGGCTCTCGGAGCGTCCGCGATCGCGTGATCGTCGAAAAGTCGGCACGGCGCAGCTTCACACTCACTGTTCTGCCCACATGAGCACCCGCCCGCACTCTGGAGGCGACACGTTCGGCCAGGCGCAGCAACTCACGCTTGATCACCTCGGGGTCGTCGACGTCTGTGGCGAACGTCTCCTCTGCCCCGATGCTCTTGTCCGGAACGTGCGCGGTGACAGAACGTTCGTCGCGCCCCCAGGCCAGGGCGGCCAGGTGCGCGCCCGAGGCGTTGCCGAGCTCGCGCTGCAGCGTCGCGGGCGGCACTCTGGCCAGGTCGCCGACCGTGCGGATGCCCAGGCGGACCAGGGACTGCTCGGTCCGCTCGCCCACGCCCCACAGGGCCGAGACCGGCAGTGGGTGCAGGAAGGCGACCACCTCGGTCGCGGGGATGACCAGCAGGCCGTCGGGCTTGCACTGCTTGCTGGCAAGCTTTGCCACGAATTTACTGCTCGCGACGCCGACCGAGCAGGTGATCCCGAAACGTTCCAACACCTCGGCGCGGATCTGCGCGGCGATCGCCGAGGAGGGGCCGAGCCGCATCCTGGCGCCGCCGACGTCGAGGAAGGCCTCGTCCGAGGCGATCGGCTCCACCAGAGGCGTGATCGAGTGGAAGACCTCCATCACGCCCTTGGACACCTCGGCGTACTTGCCGTGGCTCGGCGGGATGATCACCGCCTGCGGGCAGATCCGGCGCGCCCTGGTCATCGGCATCGCCGAGTGCACGCCGAAGGCCCTGGCCTCGTAGGTGGCGCTCAGCACCACACCCCTGGCCCCGGCCGCGCCCACGATGACGGGCCTGCCGCGCAGCTCCGGCCGCTCCAGCAGCTCGACACTGGCATAGAAGGCGTCCATGTCGACATGGAGGATCGGGCAGCCGCTGTCGTCGGCCCCACCCTGGTGGGCGGGTCCGACACCGGTGATCTGCTTGCGTGACACTCCCCGAGCCTATCCGAACATGAGTTCTACAGGTGGCCCACGGCATGCAGCTGGGTGGCGATGTCACGCAGCACGGGGTGCGCGGCGGCGGCCTGCTCCAGCGCCACCAGCGCCTCGGCCGCGCCCGGCTCGTCGACCAGCCTGCTGGGCACCAGGTCGGCGAAGACACGCACGCCGTGCACGTCCCCCACCCGGAACCCGGTCACGCTCAGCAACTCGGCCAGCGCCTGCGCACTGTAGCGGCGCGGCATCGGGTCACGCCCGCCCCAGCGCCCCTCGGGGTCGTCGAGCACCCGCTGCGCCTCGCCGAACTGCCCGGAGATCGCCCGGTGCAGCGCGCTCGCCACCGGATTGGCCGCCAGCACGCTCACCGCTCCGCCCTTGCGCAGCAGCTTGGCCACCGCGCCCAGCGCGCCCAGCGGGTCGTCGACGTACTCCAGCACGCTGTGGCACAGCACCAGGTCGGCCCCGTCCGGGTCGAGCAGCTCGCCCAGGTCGGCCGCGTCGCCCTGCAGCGCCCGCACGCCCACCCCGCGCTCCTTGGCCCTGCGCTCCAGCGCGGCCAGCGAGTCGGGACTGGGATCCACCACCGTCACCGCGTGCCCGAGCTCGGCCAGAGGCACGGCGAAGCCGCCCGTGCCGCCGCCCGCGTCGACGATGTCGAGCACCTGCCTGCCCGTCACGCGCTCGCGCTCGGCCAGCAGGTCCCGCAGCGCCCCCCAGACGACCGCCGTCCGCACCGCCGGTGTGCCGGCCTGCCTCGTGACGCCTTCCGCACGCACCGTGGGCTCGCCTCCTTGTTTCCGCTCCCCAGAGGGGGTTTTCGCTCCCCAGAGGGCCCCAGCCTACGCGCAACACACCCCTGCCGGTGAGCCGCACAGGCCTCGTGCCTCACCCGCGGCCCGTACGGGCGGGCCCGCCGTGAGCGCGGCCGGGGCGGCGGGCATACTGGATCACGGGGAGGTCACGGTGGGCGCGGGACACGGGCACGGGCAGGCGAGCGCGACGGCGCAGCACAGAGGCCGTATGGTGATCGTCGTGGCGATCACGTCGGTGGTGTTCGTCGTGCAGATCGTCGGCGGGATCGCGGCCAACAGCCTGGCCCTCATCTCCGACTCGCTGCACGTCGCCACCGATGTCACCGGCGTGCTGATGGCGCTCATCGCCTCGCACTTCGCCGCCAGGCCCGCCTCGCCGCAGCGCACGTTCGGCTACTACCGGCTGGAGATCCTGGCGGCGGTGTTCAACGCGGTGCTGCTGTTCGGCATCGCGATCTGGGTGTTCGCCGAGGCCTACCAGCGCTTCTTCGAGCCGCCCGAGGTCTCCAGCGGGCTGGTCCTGGTGATCGCGCTGGTCGGGCTGGTCGTCAACGCCGTGTCGATGGCTCTGCTGTACCGCGGGCAGAAGGAGTCGCTCAACGTCAGGGGCGCCTATCTGGAGGTGCTCGGCGACCTGCTCGGCTCCATCGCCGTCGTCGTCGCGGCCGTGGCCATCGGGCTGACCGGGTGGCAGGTCATCGACCCGATCGCGTCCGTCGTGGTCGCGCTGATGATCCTGCCGAGGGCCTGGCGGCTGCTCAAGGAGGCCGTCGACGTGCTGCTGGAGGCCACGCCCAAGGGCATGGACCTGTCGCGGGTACGGGAGCACATGCTGCAGAAGGAGGGCGTCGTCGACGTGCACGACCTGCACGCCTGGACGCTCACCAGCGGGCTGCCCGTGCTGACCGCCCACGTGGTCGTCGAGCGCTCCGCCCTGGCCGACGCGGGGCCGCTGCTGGACCGGCTGCACGAGTGTCTGGCCGGGCACTTCGACGTGGAGCACTCCACCATCCAGCTCGAACCCGTGGGGCATGCCGACCACGAGGGCGCCAGGCACGACTGAGCCCTGCGGGCGACGTCCGGGCGGGTGCCACGTGCGCCCGAGTGGCGTCGTGCGGCGGGGGCCGGGTGGCGACGGCGAGGAGAGCAGTGCTTGGCCTGCCGTACCTGAGGGGGTGTGGGACGGCTCCGCCGCCGGCCGCGGGGCGGACGGCGGCGGGACATCGCCCTGCTAGAGCGACAGGCTCGGCTTCAGTTGCTTGAAGCGGGCCAGCAGGCCGTTGACGAACGAGGGTGAGTCGTCCGTCGACAGCTCCGCCGCCAGGTGCACCCACTCGCTGATGACCACGCCCTCGGGCACGTCCGGCATCCACAGGAGCTCGTAGGTGCCGCCGCGCAGCAGGTTGCGGTCGACCGCGGGCATGCGGTCGAGCGTCCAGCCCTCGGCATAGGTGGTGATGAGCTCGTCGATGCGGTCGAGGTGCTTGGCCACACCCTCGACGATCGCCGCGGTGTAGTCGTTGACCGGCGGCTCCTGCCTGGTCACACGCTCGTCGAGGATGGCGAGGATGTTCTCGTCGCGCGCCTCGGCCTCGAACAGGATGTCAAGCGCCCTGCGGCGTGCTTTGCCCCGTGCGGACACCTCAGGCCCGGCCGAGGTATTCGCCGCTGCGGGTGTCGACCTTGATCTTCTCGCCCGTCGTGATGAACAGCGGGACCTTGATCTCGGCGCCGGTCTCCAGCGTGGCGGGCTTGGTGCCGCCGGTGGAGCGGTCGCCCTGCAGGCCCGGGTCGGTGTGGGAGATGGTGAGCTCGACCGCGGCGGGCAGTTCGACGTAGAGCGCGGCGCCCTCGTTGAACGCGATGACCGCGTTGGTGTTCTCCAGCATGTAGTTGGCGGCGTCGCCGACGGTCTTGGCGCTCACGTTGACCATGTCGTAGGTCTCGGTGTCCATGAAGACGAAGTCGTCGCCGTCCTTGTAGGAGTACTGCATCTCGCGCTTGTCGACGTTGGCGACGTCGACCTTCACGCCGGCGTTGAACGTCTTGTCGACGACCTTGCCGGAGAGCACGTTCTTGAGCTTGGTGCGTACGAAGGCACCGCCCTTGCCCGGCTTGACGTGCTGGAACTCCACAACGGACCAGAGCTCACCGCCGTCGAGCTTCAGCACGATGCCGTTCTTGAGGTCGTTGGTCGTCGCCACTCGTTTCTCCCGCGTGCGGCCGCTCTCAAAGGACGAGCAGCTCCTTGGTCGTCTTGGTGAGGAGCTCCGGTCCGTCCTCGCGTGTCACGAGAGTGTCCTCGATGCGGACTCCACCCTGGCCGGGAAGGTAGACCCCCGGCTCGACGGTGATCGGAACTCGATCCTCAAGTCTACCCGTGCGAGCGGGGCCGAGGAACGGCTGCTCATGGATCTCCAGGCCGACGCCGTGACCGAGTCCGTGCCTGAAGTGCTCGGCGTGCCCCGCGGCGGCGATCACCTCGCGGGCCGCCGCGTCGACGTCGGCGGCCACCGCGCCCGGCCGCAGCGCGTGCCTGCCCGCACGCTGGGCCTCGGCGACGAGGTCGTACAGGTCGCGCTGCCAGTCCGCCGCCCTGCCCAACGCCACGGTCCTGGTCATGTCGGCGTGGTAGCCCTGGTACAGCGCGCCGAAGTCGATCGTCACCAGGTCGCCCGGGCGCAGTTCGCGGCCGGTGGGCGAGTGATGCGGTACGGAGCCGTTCTCGCCCGCGGCGACGATGGACTCGAACGCCGCCTTGTCCGCGCCCAGCTCGACCATCCTGGCCTCCAGGATCCGCGCCACGTCCTTCTCGGTGACGCCCGGCCTGATGGCCCCCATGATGTCGGCGAACGCCTGGTCGCTGATCGCGCACGCCGTGCGCAGCGCCTCAAGCTCGCCCTCGTCCTTGACCACACGCAACACCTCGACCAGCGGTTCGAGCGGGACCAGCCCGTCGACGAGCCGGTTGTACAGCGCGACGGTCATGTGGTGCGCCTCGATCCCGATCCCCGGCTCGGCCAGCACCCCCGCCACGTCACTGCTCTCGACGACGTCGACACCGAGTCGCTGGGTCTTCTCGATGTAGCGCGAGTCGGTGGCCAGCGTCGCGCTGCCTGAGGCCCGGACGAGGACGGCGGCGTTGGAGCTGTCGAGCCCCGTGAGGTAGCGGACGTTCACCGGGGAGGTGACGAGCAGTGCGCCTACGTCGTGCGCGGGGAGCATGGCGGCCAGACGGGCTCGGCGATCTCCGTAATTGACGGTCATTTCGTTAATGTACGCGGGCTTCGGGGGGTGGGGGTGGGTGGGGTTTGGGGGTGGGGCTTTGGAGGTTGGGGTGGGTTGGGGTGCGGGGGTTGGGGCGCGGGGGTTGGGGTGCGGGGGTTGGGGCGCGGGGAGCTGAGGTGCGGCGGGCTGGTGAGTGAGGGGGTTGGGGTTGATGCGCTGGGTGAGAGCTCAAGGTCAAGCCCAAGCCAACCTTCTAAACCAAGCACTCCAACCCCAGCCCCCAAGCTCACGCCCAAACTCACGTCCAGCCCCACCCCATGTCTAAGCACCGCCCCGTGTCCGAGTCGCCCCCCCTCCCAACCCACAGCCAAGCCCCACCCATTCCAGGCCCCAGCCATCCCCAACCCCTATTCCCAGGCCCAGGCCCAGGCCTGAACCTCAGCCCACGCCCCCAAGCCTCAACCTGGGCCACCCCCAAGCTCTGGGCCCACGCCGACACCTCAGCCCATGCCCAACCCCAACCTCCCAACGCCAGCCCCCACCCAGGGCCACGCGCAAGCCTCGCCTCTCGCCCCAAACCTCAACCCACCCCAGGCCACGCGCAAGCCTCATCCCCCGACCCACGCCCCAAACCTCAACCCACACCCACACCCACGATCAAACCCCTCAACCCCCACCCCACCTCCGAGCCCGCCCCCGGGCCACACCCAAGCCCACAACGCAGGCCCCCCACCCACCCCGCCCGCACGCTCCCCGCCCTCACCCCCACCCCTATTGACCGCCCTCCCTCCCCCCGGCTAGCGTGCACAGGAAAGTTAGGAAAGCTTCCTAACTTTCCCTTGCATGTACGGGCTCCCGCCCCACCCCTCACAGGAGCAGCCGATGAGCCGCCAGGAGAAGCCGACGACGACGTGTGGCCGGAGCAGCCGATGAGTCGACGCAGGCTTGCCGCCGCCGCACTTGCCCTGACCGCCATCACGTTGGGAACGCCCGCCGTGGCCGAAGCGCAGAACGTCGCGGGGCTCATCCGCGTCGACCAGGTCGGCTTCACCCCGGCCGAGGTCAAGCACGCCTACCTGATGACCGAGCGCCCCGCGGCCTCGGCCGCGTTCACCGTCGTCGACCGCAAGGGCCGTACCGTGCTGCGCAGTCGCGCCGGTCGCGACCTGGGCGCCTGGAACGCCGCGTACGGGCACGTGTACGAGCTCGACCTGACCTCGGTCAGGCAGCCGGGCGGGTACCGGATCAAGTCGGGCGGTGCGACGTCGTCGGAGTTCCAGATCGGCTCGGCGGGGCTGTTCGCCGACCCGGTGTCGAAGGCGGTGACGTTCTTCGGCGGCCAGCGCGACGGCGCCGACGCCATCCGCAGGCCGAGCCACCTGAACGACCGTTCCGCGAGCGTCTACGAATGGCCGGTCTTCACCTCGCCCGACACCGACCAGATCAAGGGCGAGCTGAAGAAGATCGGCGGCCCGGTCGACGTCGAGGGCGGCTGGTTCGACGCGGGTGACTATCTCAAGTTCACCCACATCCTGGCCTACGTCGACACCCTGCTGTGGGCGGCCAGGCGCGACGGCGGCCCGTACACCGATCCGCGCCTGAAGGCCGAGGCGGCGCACGGCCTGAAGTACCTCGACAAGATGTGGGACGAGAGCACCAAGACCCTCTACATCCAGGTCGGCATCGGCGCGGGCAACGCCGAGGGGAGCTTCGTCGGCGACCACGACATCTGGCGCCTGCCCGAGACCGACGACGCCTCCGACCACCCGTACATCCGCAACCGCCCGGTCTTCCGCGCCGCGCCTCCCGGCCAGCCGATCAGCCCGAACCTGGCCGGCCGCACCGCCGCCGCCTTCGCCCTGGCCGCTCAGGTCGAGCCGGACCGTGCCAAGGCCAGGCGCCTGCTCGACCAGGCCGCCTCCATCTACGCCCTGGCCAAGACCGAGGACGTCGGCCGCCTGGTCACCTCCCTGCCCTGGGCGTTCTACCCGGAGAGCGTGTGGCGCGACGACATGGAGCTCGGCGGCGCCCAACTCGCCCTGGCCGCCCAGCGCCTCGGCGACCGCAGGGCCAACGAGTGGGTACGGCAGGCGGCGCACTGGGCGGGCCAGTACCTCGCCCACGACACCGGCGACACCTTCAACCTCTACGACGTCAGCGCCTTGGCGCACACCGACCTGTTCAGGGCGATGCGCGGCGCCAAGGTCAAGGGCCTGGCCGTCGACGAGCACGACCTGCTCGGCGACCTGAAGGCCCAGCTGGAGATCGGCGCCAAGCGCTCGGCGGCCGACCCGTTCCGGGCGGGCGCTCGCTATGACGAGTTCGACTCGGTGCCTCGTACGTTCGGCCTGGCCGCCACCTCACGGCTGTATCGGTCGGTGAGCGGCGACCGGACCTACGACACGTTCGGCACCCGCCAGCGCAACTGGGCCTTCGGCGCCAACGCGTGGGGCGTGTCGTTCATGACCGGCGTGGGCGAGAAGGCGATCACCTGCTCCCACTACCAGATCGCCAATCTGACCGGTAGGCCCGCGACCGGCGCCGTCGTCAACGGCCCCAACAGCGCCTCCCTCTTCGACGACGGCCTCGGCGGCCACTTCGACGAGATGACCAGGTGCCCGGCCGACGGCGTTGACAGGTACGAGCGTTTCACCGGTCACGGCAGCCGCTTCGTCGACGACGTCCGTTCCTGGCAGGCGTCGGAACCTGCGGACGACTTCGCGGCCATCGCCCTGTACGCGATGACATTGATGTCCAAGGAATAGCAGCCTCTTTTCCGAGTACGGTCCGCGACGCGGGCCGTACTCGGCGTTGTGCCGGGCCTCTCGCCGACAAGGACGAAATACCCGCTGCGAATGCGCCTTTGGACCGGGAGCGTCGTTCGCGACGCCGCCACCATGTCCGCAAGGCATCACCATCCGCGAGCCGGGGGGCCTCGCCCAGCACACTGCGAGAGGCGGAATCACACATGCGATCCATCGTGCTCACCGGGGCGGCACTCGCCCTGACCGCGGCCGGCCTGACGGCGCTGCCCTCGGCCTCGGCCCATGCCGACATCGCCAGGTCGTGCCGCGTCACCATCGCCGACGTCACGGCGGAGGACGCGGCCGAGCGCTTCGGCGACGACGAGATCCGGTTCGAGGTCGGCGGCAACTCCTTCCCCGGCGCCGCGAGCTGGGTGAACATGGGTTCCGGCGACGTCAGGACGGGCGCCGCCTTCGACGACCCGACCACGGTGCTGTCCGGCACCAACCGCACGATCAAGCTCATCGAGGTCGACCCGACCCCGGCCCTGCCCAACTTCGAGCTGGCCTCCTTCACCCTCGTGCCGGCCGACTGCGGCGGCGTCGAGGTGGGCGCCAACAAGATCATCCCAAGACGTAAGACGGGCTCCCACCCCACCTTCTACTCCTACCTCGTGAACATCAGGCTGACCGGACTGGCCCACTAGGAAACACCCGGGAAAGCGAGGCCCCTGCGTCTCGCTTTCGCCATTTCCCGAGCCCGGCCGAATTCCCGAGCCTCGGCCGTATTTCCGGCACCCGAAATCCCTGCCCTAAGCCAAGCAGGACGATCTACATTTCTTCTAGACGGCTTTCCTGCCCGAATCAGGTGTCGCCGCAGCTCAACATGCGAAAAGGCGGGAGACCGACTGGATCGGCCTCCCGCCTGCACGAAAAATACGTCAGGCCAGTGCGGGTTCCGCCCCCGTGCCCTTGGCGGGGCGAGCCACCGGAGCGTCGTCCAGGGGCTGCGGGGGTGCGTTGAAGACCGCCTCGTCCAGGCGGCCCTCCTGGCGGCCGACCAGGACGGGGACCACCAGCTGCCCGGCCACGTTGGTGGCGGTGCGGATCATGTCCAGGATCGGGTCGATGGCCAGCAGCAGGCCGACGCCCTCGAGCGGCAGCCCGAGCGTGCTCAGGGTCAGGGTCAGCATGACGATCGCGCCGGTCAGCCCGGCGGTGGCCGCACTGCCGATGACCGAGACGAAGGCGATCAGCAGGTAGTCCCCGACGCCCAGCGGGATGTTGTACACCTGGGCCACGAAGATGGCCGCCAGCGCCGGGTACACCGATGCGCACCCGTCCATCTTGGTGGTCGCGCCGAACGGCACCGCGAACGAGGCGTAGTCCCTGTCGACACCGTTGCGCTCGATGGTGACGCGCTGGGTCAGCGGGAGGGTGCCGACGGAGGAGCGGGAGACGAAGGCCAGCTCGATCGCGGGCCAGGAGTTGCGGAAGAACTGGATCGGGTTGACCTTGCCGACGAAGGCCAGCAGCACGGGATAGATGGCGAACAGGACGATCGCGCAACCGATGTAGACACCGGCGGTGAGCTTGCCCAGGGGCGCCAGCAGGTCCCAGCCGTAGTTGGCGACGGCCTTGCCGATGAGGCCCGCCGTACCGATGGGGGCCAGGCGGATGACCCACCACAGGGCCTTCTGGACGAGTTCGAGCACCGAGCGGCTGAGGTTGAGGAACGGCTCGGCCTTGTCGCCGATGGCCAGGGCCGCGGCGCCCGCGACGACGCCGAGGAAGACGATCTGCAGAACGTTGAGCTCGGTGAAGGCGGTGGCGATGTTCGTCGGGATGATGCCGGTCAGGAAGTCGATCCAGGTTCCGGCGCCTTCGAGGTCGACGGCCTTGGCGGCGGCGGTGTCGAGTGTGACGCCCTGGCCGGGGTTGATGATCAGGCCGAGGCCGATGGCGAAGGCCACCGAGATCAGCGCGGTCGCGAGGAACCAGAACAGCGTCCGGCCCGCGAGCCTGGCGGCGCCGGTGACGTTACGGAGGTTCGCGACGCTGATCAGGATCGCGGTGAAGACCAGCGGGGGTACGGCCAGCTTCAGCAGCTGGACGAAGATCGAGCCGACCTTGGTCAGCGTCTCGGCCAGCCAGGCGACGTCCCAGGTGCGCGCGACGAATCCGAGCGCGACGCCTGCGACCAGACCTGCCAGCAACTGCAGCGAGAAGGAGAATCTTTTCATGGAGGTGTGCTCCGGGTGTTCAAGCCCATGCCCCAGGACCGCCGGATCACGGCGGCTGGACGGGCTGGTGAGGAAGGGGGTAGGTGCGATCTAGCGCGAAACGGACGCGATCAGCGACAGAGCGTGGCGCCGGTGGCACGGCACAGATCGATGTGGAGCCGCTCGACGAGCCACACGATCACTACGGAGAACCTCACGAGTGAGTCCAACAGCGACCAAAGTTCCCCATATTCCCGACTGTACCTGTTAGCTATGTCACAAGAAAGAGAAAGCCCCGGCCAAGATCGGCCGGGGCTGCTAGTGATCCAGAACGACGGGGGTCACTCGTTGGCGATTTCCTTCACGCGCTCGATGAGACGCACCCGCTCCTCGTGCGTACGCGCCAGCGGCGAGACGTTCAGTGTCGTCACCCCCGACTCGCGCATGGCGGCGATCCGGTCGCGGACGAAGCCCTCGGAGCCGATCAGCGACATCGACTCGATCAGCTCCTGCGGCACGGCGGCCTCGGCCTCCTTCTTGCGGCCCGACAGGTACAGCTCCTGGATCTGCCCGGCCTCCTTCTCGAAGCCGTAGCGCCTGGCCAGGTCGTTGTAGAAGTTCTTGCCCTTGGCGCCCATGCCGCCGATGTAGAGCGCGGCCATCGGACGGCCGAGCTCCAGGTACCCCGACACGTCCTCGCCGATCGCCAGGAACGACTGCCCCACGACGTCCAGCGGCCCGAGATCGGCCGATCGGCGCGACGCTCCGGCCGCCAGCGAGGCGCCCCACACGTCGGCGGCCTTCTCCGGCATGTAGAAGATCGGCTGCCAGGCGTTGGCGATCTCGGCGGCCAACTCCACGTTCTTGGGGCCGATGGCCGCGATGAGAACGGGGATGTCCGGCCGTACCGGGTGGTTGATGATCTTCAAGGGCTTGCCGAGACCGGTGCCACCCTCGACGGGCATCGTGTAGTGCTTGCCCTGGTGCTCCAGCTTCTCCCTGGCCCAGACCTTGCGGCAGATCTCGACGACCTCGCGGGTACGGCCGAGCGGCGCGGTGTACGGCACGCCGTGGAAGCCCTCGATCACCTGGGGGCCGGAGGCGCCGATGCCCAGGGTGAAGCGGCCGTCGGAGACGTAGTCGAGCCCGGCGGCCGTCATGGCCAGCAGCGTCGGCGTACGCGAGTAGATGGGCAGGATGCCGGAGGCGATCTCCAGGCGCTCGGTCTTGGCCGCGATGTAGCCGAGCTGGCTCACGGCGTCGAAGCTGTAGGCCTCGGCCACGTAGACGATGTCGAGCCCGGCCTTCTCGTAGTCGGCCAGCGCCTCGACGGTCTCCTTGAAGCCGCCCGAATAGTTGAGCGCCATCCCGATGCGCATGTCGTATTCCTTCCGGCGATCTGAACCGAATGTTGTTCCGTTGCTCCGGCAACCAGGTTAGCGCGTTCGCACACGGGCAGGCGAGCGCCTAGCCTGGACGGTTCCAGGGGTGGGCGGGCGGGGCGCGGCAGACGGCGATCCGTCCGGAGGGCAGGGGAAGGATGGCTCTTGAGCCGGATCGTGGTCGTGCTCGCCGTGGTGATCGCTCTGGTGCTGGCGGCGCATCGCCTCATCCCTCCGCTCGGCGGCCTGACCACCGTGCTGGAGAGCGGACTGCCCTGGCTCGGCGCCGTGGTGCCCGTGCTGCTGCTGCTCGCCCTGCTGACCCGGTCGAAGGCGGCGATCGTCGCGGCGCTGGTGCCCGCGCTGGTGTGGGCGGTGCTGTTCCTGCCCGCGATGCTGCGCTCCTCCCCCGGCGGCGACAGCGACCTGCGGGTGGCCACGCTCAATGTCGGTGTGGTCAACAACGCCTCCGGTGAGGCGGTCCGCTCGCTCGCGGGCGACTTCGAGCTGTTCGCCGCGCAGGAGCTGACCCCGGGCGGGCCCGCGGCCAAGGCGCTGGACCAGTTCTTCCCGCACAAGGCGAGGGTCAGCACGATCGGGCTGTGGAGCAAGTACCCGATCCGCGACGAGAAGCCGCTGAAGTTCGGCCTGGGCTGGGCGCGTGCGCTGCGTGCGGTGGTGGAGACGCCCAAGGGCGAGGTCACCGTCTACGCCGTGCACATGGCGTCGGCGCGGCCGGGCGAGACCGCCCAGCGCGACGAGATGTTGCGCGCGGCCCAGCGCGTGATCGGCAAGGACGACAGCAAGCGCCTGCTGCTGCTCGGCGACCTCAACACCGCCACCACCGACCGCCAGCTCGGCAATCTGGTGCCCCCGCTGTCCGACGCACAGCAGGAGGCGGGACAGGGCTTCGGCTTCACCTGGCCGGCCTCGTTCCCGATCACCAGGCCCGACCACATCCTGTACAAGGGCATGACCGCGACCGAGGCCGACGTACGCGAGGTCAAGGGCAGCGACCATCGGGCCGCCACGGCCGCCCTCCGGCTCTGAGCGCGAGCGCCCGCAGGTCCTCCGGCGTGTCGATGTCGGCCGGGTCGCCCTCGCACTCCACCCGCGTGACCAGCCCGGGATGCGCCCGCAGGAACGGCCGCGCCCCCACGTCCCCCTCGGCCAGCGCCGCGACCTCGGCGAAGTGCTCCCGCCCGATCAGCACCGGATTGCGCCCGGCCCCGCCGAAGCTCGCCACCGCCACCGCGGCCCCACTCCCGATCAGCGCCCGTACGGCGGGCGGCCCGACGAACGGCTGGTCGACCAGGGCGATCACGACGGCCGACGCCGCGGGCGGCAACGCGGACAGGCCCAGACGCAGCGAGGAGCCCATGCCGTCGGCCCAGTGCGGATTGCGGACCACGACGGCCCCCCTGACCTGGGCGGTCGCCGCGCCCAGGACGACCACGACCGGATGGCAGCCGCCCTCGTGCAGGGTGCGTACCCCTCGGTCGACCAGGCGTTCGCCCTGGAACTCCAGCAACGCCTTGGGTGTGCCCAGCCTGCTCCCTTCGCCCGCCGCGAGCAGGAGTCCGGCGATCATCGTTCACCCCTCCCCGTGAATGCGCCCCTGGGTGTCGGTCAGCGGCCTGCCCGTGCCGCCCCAGCGCAGCTGGATGAGCTCGGCCCCGATCGAGACGGCCGTCTCCTCCGGCGTGCGCGCCCCCAGGTCGAGGCCGATCGGCGAGCGCAGCCTGGCCAGGTCGCCCTCAGCCAGCCCCGCCTCACGCAGCCTCACCAGCCTGTCCTCGTGCGTACGGCGTGAGCCCATCGCGCCCACATAGCCCGCCTTCGTCCGCAGGGCCACGCGCAGCAGCGGCACGTCGAACTTCGGGTCGTGGGTGAGCACGCAGATCACCGTGCGCTCGTCGACCTCGACCGAGGCCAGGTAGTCGTGCGGCCACTTGACCACGACCTCGTCGGCCTCGGGGAAGCGCTTGGCCGTGGCGAAGACCGGACGCGCGTCGCACACCGTCACGTGGTAGCCGAGGAACTTGCCCAGCCTGGCCACGGCCGCGGCGAAGTCGATGGCGCCGAACACCAGCATCCTGGGCGGCGGCGCGAACGAGTGCACGAACACCGCCAGGTCGTCCAGGCGCCGCTCGCCGTGCTCGCCGTAGTGCCTGATCCCGGTCAGCCCCTGGGCGAGCATGCCCCTGGCGTCGTCGTCGACGGCCTCGTCCAGGCGGGCCAGGCCCAGCGTGCCCGAGGTGCGCTCGTGCCACACCACCCGGCGCGCGCCCACCCGGCCGGGGCCCGACAGCACGGTCGCCACCGCGACGGGCCGGTGCGCGCGCACCGATCCGGCGATCTCGCCCAGCTCGGGGAAGCTCTCCCTCGACACCGGCTCGACCAGGATGTCGATGATGCCGCCGCAGGTCAGGCCAACGGCGAACGCGTCGTCCTCGCTCACGCCGTACCTCTGCAGGACGGGTGCGTCGATCTCGGCGGCCAGGTCGAACACCGCGCCCTCGACGCAGCCGCCCGACACACTGCCGACGACCTCGTCCCCGCGTACGGCCATCGCCGCGCCCGGGGGTCTGGGCGCGCTGCTGAAGGTGCTGACGACCGTCGCCAGGCCGAACCTCAGCCCCGACTCCCACCAGCGCATGATCTCGGGCAGCACCTCACGCATGCGACAGCCTTTCCGCCAGCTCCTCGAACGCGGCCAGACTGTGCCCGGCCACCAGCTCGTCCACGTACGGCAGCGCGACCCGCATCCCCCCGGTGAGGGGCTGGTATCCCTCGTGCCCCTTGTGCGGGTTGACCCAGATGACGCGTCTCGCGCGTCTGGCCAGGCGTGCCATCTGCCGGCCGAGCAGGGCGGGGTCGCCGCGTTCCCAGCCGTCGGAGGCGATGACGACCGTGGCCCCGCGTGCCGCCTGCAGGGTGAGGAACTCCTTCAGCTCCTCCCCCAGCCTGGTGCCCCCGCTCCAGTCCGGAATGGCCTTGGACACCTCGGCCATCGCGGTGCCGGGGTCGCGGTGGCGTAGCTCGGCGGTGATCGGCGTCAGCCTGGTGCCGACCGAGTACGTGAGCGTCGCACGCGGCTCGCACCTGGTCAGGGCGTGTGCGAAACGCAGCAGCGTCTCGGCGTATGGCGCCATCGAACCGCTGACGTCGACGAGCAGGACGACCCTGCGCGGGCGTTCGGCACGGTCCCTGCGGCGCAGGGCGGAGATCTCACCGGCCTTCAGGGCCAGCCTGATCGTCGCACGCCTGTCGAGCACGCCTCGGCGCGCCGGTTCGAGGCGGCGGGATCTGCGGCTCGCCCTTCTGTCCCTGAGCAGGGCCAGCATGCGGTGCACCTCGGCGCGTTCGGCGGCGGTGAGCGCGGCGACGTCGCGCGTGCGCAGGAGCTCGGCGTCACTGGCCGTCGCGGGCGCGCCTTCGGTCTCGGCCGCCTGCTCGTCGGCGCCGCCGGGCAGGACGTGGCGCTGCCGTACGACGAGCGGGGTGGCGGCGTCGGCCGCGGAGGCGGTGTCGCCGCCGAAGTAGGCGGCGAAGCAGCGGTCGTACCTGGGCAGGTCGTCGGGGCCCGAACAGAGTGTGAGGCGTCCGGCCCAGTAGACGGCGCGGGGGTCGCGGGCGTCGAGGTGGGCCAGCGCGGTCAGCAGGCCGCGCAGCCGGTGCGCGTCCGCGGCCACGCCCGCCGCGCGCAGCGTCCAGGCGAAGCCGGTCAGCGTCGCCACGGCCGCCGCCGCCTCAGGCACGGCCGAGCACCCCGCTGCCGAGCACGACGTCGAAGTCCTCGCGGTACTTCAGCGCCGCGCCCAGCGTCGCGGCGGCCAGGCCGGGGTCCAGGTCGCGTGCGCCGAGGGTGAGCAGCGCCTCGGTCCAGTCGAGCGTCTCGGCGATGCCCGGCGCCTTGACCAGGTCGAGACGGCGCAGGCGTTCGGCCGCGCCCGCCACCTGGGCGGCCAGCGCCTCGGTGCAGCGGGGGTTCCTGCGCAGCAGGATGGCGACCTCCTGCTCGAAGGCGGGATGGTCGAGCCAGTGGTAGAGGCAGCGGCGCTTGAGCGCGTCGTGCACCTCGCGCGTCCGGTTGGAGGTGACGACGACGATCGGCGGGGTGGCGGCCCTGATCGTGCCGAGTTCGGGCACGGAGATCGTGAAGTCCGACAGCACCTCCAGCAGGAAGGCCTCGAACTCGTCGTCGGCCCGGTCGATCTCGTCGACGAGCAGCACGCTGGGCTGGGTCTCGACGGCACGCAGCAGCGGCCTGGCGATGAGGAAGCGCCGGTCGTATATCTCGCCTTCGAGCCGGGCCGCGTCACCGCCGCCCGCCGCCTCGGCCGCCTTCAGGTGCAGGAGCTGGCGGGCGAAGTCCCAGTCGTAGAGCGCCTGGGAGGCGTCGAGGCCCTCGTAGCACTGCAGCCGGATCAGCGGCGCCTCGAACACCTCGGCCAGCGTCCTGGCCAGCTCGGTCTTGCCGACTCCGGCCTCGCCTTCGAGCAGGAGCGGCCTGCCCATGCGCAGCGCGAGGAAGGCCGCCGTGGCCAGGCCTTCGCCTGCCAGGTAGTCGTGCCGGTCGAGGATCTCGGCCAGCTGGGCGGGTGATGCGATGTCCACTGCTGTGATTGTCCGCCTGAGCACGCCACCAGGCTACGTCCGCGACGGCGTGGCGGGCAGGGGCGATCGTGGTGCCGCGTTCTCAGATCATCGGGTGGACCTCGGGGTGGGCGTCCCACCAGCGCCTGAAGGCCGGGTTGTCGTCGACGTGGTCGCAGTAGGCGGCGGCGAACCCCCGGTACACCGCTGCCGCCGCCTCGTCGCTGAGCCTGTCCCTGCGCCAGGCCACGACCAGCCTGGCCACCTGCGGTTCGCCTGCCAGCGGCCTGACGACCGTGCCCGGTTGCGCCGCCCACGAGGGGTCGACCAGGCGGATGCCGTGCCCGGCCGCGACGAGCGGGCGACCGGCGCCGCTGGGGGCGTCGTAGCGCACGTCCGGCTCGTAGCCGACCGCACGGCACGAGGCCCGCAGTGCGGCCAGCGAGCCGTCGTCGGCGCCCGGCGGGTTGATCCACGACTCGCCCCTGAGGTCGGCCAGCCGTACCTCCTGCTCGCCGGCCAGGCGGTGGCTCGACGACAGGGCGACGAAGATCGGGTAGCGCGGGATCAGCGTCCTGCTGACGACGGGGGCGACGAGCGTGACGTCGAAGCCCTCGATGATGCCCAGCAGGGCGGCGTCGAGCTGGCCGTGGGCGAGCGCCTCGGCCAGCTGCACGGTCGAGGGTTCGATGCGCAGGGAGATCTCCCGGCCGGGCAGGGCGTCGCCGACCCGGTCGACGATGCTGCCGACGCAGGCCAGGTGCACCGAGCCGACGCGTACGCCTCCGGCCGGGCCGCTCGCGCCTCGCAGGTCGCCGAACAGGGCGTCGACCTCGGCCAGCACGATTCTGGCCCGGGCGATGACCTGGCGGCCGAGCGTGGTCGGCTGCACGCCCGACCTGCTGCGGACGAACAGCTCGCCTCCGACGATGTCCTCGATCCGGCGCAACTGGTTGGTCGTCGCGGGCTGGGACAGGCCCATGCGGGCCGCCGCCTTCGTGACGCTTCCCGTTTCCGCTATGGCGCAGATCATGCGGAGATGCCGGATATCTAGGTCCATAGCCAAGAATTATGCGGCGGGTTATGACACCTGGTGGGCTTTCGCGTTAAGACTGCGGCTGCATATGTGACATATCACATCAGCCTCACGTTCACTCGTGGACACCCCCCGGAGGTCCCATCATGCGTCACCCCCTGTCCAGGCGCGTCGCCGCGCTCGTCGTGCCGTTACTGGCGCTCGGCATCGGACTGCAGGCCGTACCCACCGCCGCGTCGGCCGCCCCCGCGCCCGCGCAGGCGAGCAGTGTCGTCAAGGACCCGCCGCCCGCCTCGGCCAGCGTGCTCGACGACCCCGCGCAGCACGTCACGCGCAGCCCGCTCACGGCCGAGGAGCGACCGCCCGTCGCCGCCAGCAAGGACGCGCTCAGGCGCGACTACGACGAACCGCTGCGGCCGCAGCCCGCCGCCACCCAGGGCAAGAGCGCGACGGCCGCCGCCGCCGCGTGCAACGTCTCCGACTTCACCTCGAGGACCGGCTCCGCGCTCGTCCAGCAGATCAAGTCCTCGACGAGCGAGTGCGTCAACACCCTGTTCAACCTGACCGGCAGCGACGCCTACTACGCCTTCCGCGAGGCGCAGATGACCTCGGTCGCCTACGCGCTGCGCGACAACGGCGCCGCCTACCCCGGCGACAACTCCACCTCGACCGACCAGCTCGTCATGTACCTGCGGGCCGGGTACTACGTCCAGTGGTACAACGCCTCCACCGTCGGCGCGTACGGGCAGACGCTCAAGAGCGCCATCCAGGCCGGGCTCGACGCCTTCTTCGCCGGCTCCGGCTCCACGCGGGTGAACGAGGCCAACGGCGCCATCCTGGCCGAGGCCGTCACGCTCATCGACAGCGCGCAGGAGAACGACCGCTACATCTACGTGGTCAAGCGACTGCTCAACGGATACAACAGCTCCTACAACGCGTACCGGTCGATGCTGGTCGCGGTCAACAACGTCTACACGGTGCTCTTCCGCGGCCACCAGGTGCCCGCCTTCGTCACCGCCGTGACCGCCGACCAGAGCCTGCTCGACACCGTGCGCTCCTTCGCCGTGAACAACCTGGCCCTGCTCGGCACCGACAACGGCTTCCTCACCTCCAACGCCGGACGTGAGCTCACCCGCTTCGTCCAGCACACCGCGCTGCGTACCAAGGTCAGGCCGCTGGCCCGCGACCTGCTCACCCGCAGCTCCATCAGCGGCTCCACCGCGGCGCTGTGGGTCGGCGTGGCCGAGATGGCCGACTACTACGACAACGCCAACTGCGCCTACTACGACATCTGCGACCTGCAGCAGCGCCTGACCTCGGCCGTGCTCGGCATCACCCACTCCTGCGGCTCCAGCATCACCATCCGCGCCCAGGAGATGACCACCGCCCAGCTGCAGGCCAGCTGCGCCAGCATGACCGGGCAGGACGCCTACTTCCACAACGTGGTGCGCGACAACGGACCCGTGTCGGGCGACAACAACACCCGCCTGGAGGTGAACGTCTTCAACTCCAGCACCGACTACCAGACCTACGCCGGAGCCATCTTCGGCATCGACACCAACAACGGCGGCATGTACCTGGAGGGCAACCCCTCCGCAGCGGGCAACCAGCCCCGCTTCATCGCCTACGAGGCCGAGTGGATGCGGCCGGACTTCCAGATCTGGAACCTCAACCACGAGTACACCCACTACCTCGACGGCCGCTTCAACATGTACGGCGACTTCACCGCCGGGGTCACCACGCCCACCATCTGGTGGATCGAGGGCTTCGCCGAGTACATCTCCTACTCCTACCGCAACCTCACCTACGACGCCGCGATCGCCGAAGCCGCCAACCGCACCTACGCGCTGTCCACGCTCTGGAACACCACCTACGACCACGACACCACACGCATCTACCGCTGGGGCTACCTGGCCGTGCGGTACATGGTGGAGAAGCGGCCCGCCGACCTGGCCACCGTGCTCGGCCACTACCGCTCAGGCTCGTGGAGCGCCGCCCGCACCTTCCTGACCTCCACCATCGGCAGCCGCTACGACAGCGACTGGCAGACCTGGCTCGCCGCCTGCGCGTCCGGCTCCTGCGGCGGAGGCACGCCCACCAACCAGGCGCCCACCGCCTCCTTCGCCGCCGCGACCAACGGCCTGACCGCCACGTTCACCGACACCTCGACCGACCCCGACGGCACCGTCGCCGCCCGCTCCTGGGCCTTCGGCGACGGCGCCACCTCCACCTCGGCCAATCCCAGCCACGCCTACACCTCGGCCGGCACCTACACCGTGCGCCTGACCGTCACCGACGACGACGGCGCCACCGGCACCACCACCCGCCAGGTCACCGTCTCCTCCACCGACCTGCCCGAATGCACCGGCTCCGACCGCAGGCAACTCGACCGCAACTGCAAGCGCTCCAGCCTGTCGGCCGCACTCGGCCAGTACTCCTACCTCTACATCTACCTGCCCTCCGGCGTCACCTCGCTGAAGATCACCTCCTCGGGCGGCACCGGCAACGCCGACCTCTACTACAACCGCGCCACCTGGGCCACCACCTCCGCCCACACCCACCGCTCCGCCACCTCCACCTCCACCTCCACCGAAACCCTCACCATCCCCTCCCCCGCCGCCGGCTACCACTACATCACCCTGCACGCCAAGACCGCCTTCTCCGGAACCTCGCTGAAGGTCGAGTACTGACCCTTCCCTGCCACAACGGTCCCTGACACAACGGTTCACCGGACGCCGGGCCCTTCTGGGCCCGGCGTTCGCATGGCAGGGGGCGGTCAGGCCTCGCCGTGTTCGCGGATCAAGGCCTTGAACTCCAGGGTGGCCTGGCGGGCTCGGGCCTTTTCGGAGCCCTGGATGCCCATGGCGCCGACCGTGAGGCCGTCGGAGAAGTCGACCTTGGGCCAGGGCTCGCCCTCAAGCAGGGTGACGCCGATGATCTCGGGCCAGGTGCGGCGGTGGGTGCGTACGGCGTTGACGATCGTGACGCCCTGGGCGTCGGCCTCGACGCGCACACGGCCGAGCAGGTGCAGGACCCAGGCCACGCCCAGGCCGAAAGCGACGATGGCCAGCTTGTCCGGCAGCATGAACGGCTCGGGGATGGCGATCGCGAGCCACACGGCACCGAGCACGATGAGCACGGCGAAGCCGTACGCGACGTGTCTGGCCCGGCGGGGGCGCCAGACGAGGGGCAGGGCGGGAGCGGTCACGGGGTCGGGCATGGCAGGCGGGGTCTCATCGTTCGTCGGGCGGATGGCGGGGGGCGGGACCCCCTGGCGCAACGCAACCTATCGCACGCACCCGGCGGTCCCGCAGGTGCGTCAGACGCGCAGACCGCGCAGGAGCAGGGCGGTCTCCAGGGCGGCGACCGTCGACTCGTACCCCTTGTCCTCCTTGCTGCCGGGGATGCCGCAGCGGTCGACGGCCTGGTCGAGGGTCTCGCAGGTGAGGACGCCGTTGCCCACGGGTGTGTGCTCGTCGAGTGCGACGCGGGTGAGCCCGGCCGTGACCGAGTCGCACACGTAGTCGAAGTGCGCCGTCTCCCCCTTGATCACCGCGCCGAGCGCGACCACCGCGTCGCACCGCCTGGCCAGGGCCTGGGCGACGACGGGCAGTTCGAGCGAGCCCGCGACCCGCACGACGGTGGCGGTGGCGCCGCTGTCCTGTGCGGCCTGTACGGCACGCGCGACGAGCTGGTCGGTGATCTTCTCGTGCCAGCGGGCTGCGACGATGCCCACGCTCAGGCCGGTCGCCTCGGGGGCTCCGGCTGCCGGGCGGCCTTCGCTGCTCATGCTTGGTCATCTCCCGTGATGTCGTGGCCGAGGCGGTCGCGCTTGGCCGTGAGGTATCGCTCGTTGTACGGGTTCATCGCCACCGGCATGGGCTCACGGCCGAGCACCTTGATGCCGTAGCCGTCCATGCCGCGCATCTTGGCCGGGTTGTTGGTCAGCAACCGCACCGACTTGACGCCGAGATCGGCCAGGATCTGCCCGGCGTTGGAGAACTCGCGGGCGTCGACGGGCAGGCCGAGCTCCAGGTTGGCGTCGACGGTATCGGCCCCGTTGTCCTGCAGCCCGTAGGCGCGCAGCTTGGCCAGCAGGCCGATGCCCCGGCCCTCGTGGCCGCGCAGGTACACGATCACGCCGCGGCCCTCGGTCGCGATCGCGGCCATGGCGTGCTCCAGCTGCACGCCGCAGTCGCAGCGCAGCGAGCCGAAGACGTCGCCGGTCAGGCATTCGGAGTGCGCGCGGACCAGGACGTTCTCGCCGCCCGCCAGGCCCCCGTACACCAGGGCGATGTGCTCGCCGCCGTCCAGCGAGCTGGCGTAGCCGTAGGCCTGCCACATGCCGTGCGCGGTCGGCAGCCTGGTCTCGGCGACGCGTTCGACCATGCGCTCGGTGCGCTTGCGGTAGTCGATGAGCTGCTCGATGGAGACCAGCGCGAGGTCGTGCCGATCGGCGAACTGCCTCAGCTGCGGCAGCCTGGCCATCGTGCCGTCGTCCTGCACGATCTCGCACAGCGCGCCCGCCGGGGCCAGGCCCGCCATCCTGGCCAGGTCGACGGCCGCCTCGGTGTGGCCCGGCCGTACCAGCACGCCGCCCTTGGCGTAGCGCAGCGGGAAGATGTGTCCCGGTCTGACCAGGCCGGCCGGCTGGGTGGCGGGGTCGGCCAGGTCGCGGATGGTCTTGGCCCGGTCGGCGGCCGAGATGCCGGTGGTGACGCCGTCGCGGGCGTCGACGCTGACGGTGAAGGCCGTGCGCATGCTCTCGGTGTTGCGCTGGGTCATCAGCGGGATGTGCAGCCGGTCGAGCGTCTCGCCCTCCATCGCCACGCAGATGAGCCCGCTGGCGTGCTTGATGGTGAACGTGAGCAGTTCCGGGGTGGCCTGGGAGGCGGCGAAGATGAGGTCGCCTTCGTTCTCGCGGTGCTCGTTGTCGACCACGACGACCGGCTTGCCGTCGCGGATGTCGCTGATCGCCCGCTCGATGGGGTCGAGAAGGATGGTCATGCCGTTATCACCTTGTTCGCTCGATACTCCTTCAGCCAGCTCCTGAAGCCGAGTACCACCAGCACCAGGAACACCCCGTAGACCACGCCGGACACGACGAGCCCCGAGGTGAACGCCAGCGGCACGCCGACCAGGTCGACCAGCACCCAGATCCACCAGAAGTCGATCAGCGCACGCCCCTGCGCGAAGGTGGCGACCGCGCTGCCGACGAAGATGTAGGCGTCGGGCCACGGCGCCCACGAGATCTCCCAGCCGAGCGAGTTCAGCAGGGTGAAGATCAGCGCGACCGCCACCGTGCCCGCGGCCATCGCCCCGACCAGCACCACCCGCTCCCGCCCCGTCGCCGGGCGTACGGCCAGGCCGCCGCTCTCGCGCACGCCCTTCGTCCACTTGATCCAGCCGTAGACGGCCAGCGCGCCGAACAGCACCTGCTTGAGTGCGTTGCCGGTGATGTGCGCGCTCACCGAGGCGATGAACAGCAGCACCGCGCCCGTCAGCTGCACCGGCCACGTCCACAACGACTTGCGCATCGCCAGCACCACGGTGGCCAGCGCCGCCACATTGCCGATGAGGTCGGTCCAGAGCACCGGGTAGCCGAGTACGGTGAACCCCGAGTGCACCCAGTTCACGGTCTGACCACCAGCTTCTCCACGTACTTGGCGATGACGTCGACCTCGAGGTTGACCAGGTCGCCGATGCCGCGCTCGCCGAGTGTGGTGAGTTCGAGCGTGGTGGGGATGAGGCTGACGCCGAAGCTCGCCTCGTCGACCGTGGTGACGGTGAGGCTGATGCCGTCGACGGCGATGGAGCCCTTCTGCACGACGTAACGGGCGAGGTCGGCGGGCAGGGAGAAGCGCACGTTCTCCCAGCGCTCGCCCGCCTCCCGGCTCAGCACCTGCCCGGTGCCGTCGACGTGCCCCTGCATGATGTGCCCGCCGAGACGCTGGTCGGCGCGTACGGCACGTTCGAGGTTGACCTTGGACCCGGCGGTGAGCGCGCCGAGCGAGCTGCGGTCGAGCGTCTCCTGCATGACGTCGACGGTGAACACCTCACCGTCCACGTCCACGACCGTCAGGCAGACGCCGTTGACGGCGATCGAGTCGCCGTGGCCGGCGTCGGAGGTGACCTCCTTGCCCCGGACCGACAACCTGGCCGAGTCGGCCTGGTGCACGATCTCGACGACTTCGCCCTTCTCCTCCACGATTCCGGTGAACATGCGTGCTCCTTCAGTGTTGCCGAAGGGCCGGCCTGGCGGTCAGCCTCAGGTCGGGCCCCAGGGGGGTGACGTCCTCGAAAACCAGCCGGTGGGTCCGGGCGATCGTGTCGACGCCCGCTCCCTCCAGCGCCGCGGCTCCCTCGCCCAGGAAGGCGGGGGCGAGGTAGCCGACGACGCGATCGATCAGTGCCTGTCTCATGAAGGAACCCGCCAGCCGCGCTCCGCCTTCCAGCAGGACGGAGACGATTTCCCGCTTGGCCAGTTCGGCCAGCAGCGCCTGCAGGTCGAGGCCGCCTTCGGCGCGGGGCAGCCTGAGCAGATCGGCCTCCAGCCCGGTCACGGCGTCGGCGGCCACGGCCACCAGCGTGGGCGCGTCGGAGGAGAGCACGCGGGCCCGGGGCGGGGTACGCGCCTCGGTGTCGAGCACCACTCTGAGCAGCGGGGCGCCCCGTTCGCGCGGCGGGCGCGCGGTCAGGCTGGGGTCGTCGGCCAGCACGGTGCCGATGCCCGCCACGATCGCGTCGCTGCGCGCCCGCAGCCGGTGCACGTCGGCCCTGGCCTCGGGCGAGGTGATCCACTGGCTGGTGCCGTCGGCCGCCGCGCTCCGCCCGTCCAGGGTGGCGGCGAACTTCCAGGTGACGTACGGCCGGCCGAGACGCTGGTAGGTGAGCCATGCGGCGTTGCCGCACTCGGCCTCGGCGGTGAGGACGCCCTCCTCGACGAGCACGCCTCCCGCCCTGAGCCTGGCGACGCCGCCCGCCGCCTTGGGGTTGGGATCGGCCACCGCGACGACGACGCGGGCGACTCCCGCCTTGAGCAGGGCCAGCGAGCACGGCCCGGTGCGTCCGGTGTGGTCGCACGGCTCCAGCGTGACGTAGGCGGTGCCGCCTCTGGCCCGCTCCCCGGCGGCTCGCAGGGCGACGATCTCGGCGTGCGGGCCTCCGGCGTAGGCGTGGTGGCCCTCGCCCGCCACCCGGCCTTCGGCGTCGAGCACGACGCATCCCACGACCGGGTTGGGGCTGGTGCCGCCCAGGCCGAGCGCGGCCAGGGCGATCGCCCGCGCCATGTGCGCACGGTCGGCATGCGGATCGGCGGCATGCGGGGCGTCGGCATGCGGGGCGTCGGCATGCGGATCGTCGGCATGCGGATCGGCGGCATGCGGGGCGTCGGCATGCGGGGCGTCGGCATGCGGGGCGTCGGCATGCGGGGCGTCGGCATGCGGATCGGCGGCATGCGGATCGGCGGCATGCGGATCGGCGGCATGCGGGGCGTCGGCATGCGGGGCGTCGGCATGCGGGTCAGCGGGTGTGGTCACCCGGGGGGCCTCCTACTCGCCGGTAGCGACAAGCCACGGCGGTCCCCGGGGATGGCAGGGTGCACAGAGTGCACCGCTAGAGGCGCCCGGCCGAGACACCGGACACCCGCGCGCTTCCTCCCATCCGGACTTTAACCGTCGGTCCCGGAATTTCACCGGGTCAACCGGCCGATGGCATCGGCCGGGTCGCGGACTGTCACCGCCGGTTCGGAATTTCACCGACCCCGGAGCACGCTAGCTCTCTTGTCCTACCAGTCTGCCACGTCCGAAATGCCGAGCGCGACCGGCCCCCGCCGATCCGGGCGGCGCGGCGAAGGCGCAGTTCAGGCCGCCGCCAGCCGCCGGGCCCTGCGGGCGTCTGGCGAGTGGCGCAGGTGTTCGGGCACCAGGGTCAGTCCCGCGTGCAGCGCCTTCAGCGTGGCCGTGGCCCACAGGTCGCCGCACGGCGTCACCGGCGCCCCGTACAGCTTCCTGGCCCAGCGCGGCAGTGTGGCGAAGGCGAGCAGGGCCAGGGCGGAGAAGGCCGGTTTGAGCGGGGTGAGGCGCCGGGGCAGCGGGGCGTTGAGCGACATCCGCAGCGGGTGCACGGCTTCGGGCACGAAGTACAGGCCGGGACGCCGTCGCTCGATCTGGTCGCGCAGGCCCGCCACCGTGTCCGGGGCGAGCGCCGGGTCGATGCCCACCACCTCGGCCGCGGCACGCCATTCGGCGACGAACCGGTCGGCGTCGGCGTCGCTCAGCCGCACGCCCGCCCTGCGGGCCACCGACAGGTAGGAGTCGACCTCGCCGAGGTGGACCCAGAGCAGGGCGTCGGGGTCGTCGAGCCTGAAGCTCGCGCCGGTGTCCGGGTCGACGCCGCCGAGCGTGGCGTGGATCCTGCGCACCCTGGCCGCCGCCGCCTCGACCTCCGCGCTCGTGCCGTAGGTCCTGACGCCGACGAACTCCGTCGTGCGGACGAAGCGCGACCAGGCCTCCTGGGGGTCCATCAGGGCGGAGTTCTGCAGGACGCCGCGCATGGCCGTCGGGTGCAGCCCTTGCATGAGCAGGGCGCGGAAGCCGCCCACCAGGAGGATCGGCTCAGCCATCACCCGCCAGGTCACCGAATCGGGTCCGAACAGGCCGTGGTCCATGAGCACACCTCCATGTAAGTGAAGAATTACCCGTGTCACGATTTCGTGAAACTACTGCGGTCATGTCACGATTCCGTGTTGAAGTGCGGCTTGCCCTCTCTCTTTCTATAGATGGAGAATGGCCTGGTCAACGCCTATCGATGAACGAATCAGCGCACCTTCCACAACGAATTTCGGGAGGTATTGCGTTGAGTCGGTGACACTTGCGATGGTGTCATTCATGGATACCGGATGATTTCCAGGACGGTCCGATCGGGGGGCGTCGCGGGCAGGATGGGGAAACCTGCCCGACGCCGTAGGACCGGCCTGGCACCGGGACCCGCGCTGGTGATCGTGTCGGCCGCCGCAGGGGGAGCCTCGGGTTTTCGGGGGTTTTCGCCGGGGGCTCTCGCAGGGGCGAGAGCGATGTGAGCGGTGGTGAGGCACGGGGGCGTCACCAGCGCGGGTCGCCCGGACCGGGAGGCGCCGGGAGCTTTCCGTCCGGGCGATGTGACGGCGACCGGCCCGCGCGCACGAGGGGCGTCGTGCGGCGGGCGGGCAGGGAAACGGCGGGTGGAGCCGGGTACGGCCTGCCGCAAAGGGTGCCTGGTACGGCGAGCGGTAACCGGTACGGCGAGCAGTAAAGGGCGCCGGCTCCCGGGAGAAGGGTTACTTGGTGGCGAGGGCGCGGAGGCGGTCGATGGCCTCGGACGGGTCCGGGGCGCCGTAGATCGCACTGCCTGCGACGAAGACGTCGGCTCCGGCCTCGGCGCAGCGTTCGATGGTGTCGGGGGCCACGCCGCCGTCCACCTGGAGCCAGATCTGGCCGCCGTGGCGTTCGATCAGCGTGCGGGCGCGGCGGATCTTGGGCAGGACGACGTCGAGGAAGCGCTGGCCGCCGAAGCCGGGTTCGACCGTCATCAGCAGCAGCATGTCGATCTCGCCCAGCAGGTCCTCGTAGGGCTCGACGGCCGTCGCCGGATTCAGGGCGAACCCCGCACGCGCACCCGCCGCCCGGATCTGCCGCAGCGTCCGTACGGGCGCCTTGGCGGCCTCCGCATGGATCGTCACACTCCCCGCGCCCGCCTCGGCGAACCCGGGCGCCCAGCGGTCCGGGTCCTCGATCATGAGATGGCAGTCGATCGGCGTGGCGGTCGCCTTGAGGAGCGCCTCGACGATCGGCAGACCGAGGGTCAGGTTGGGCACGAAGTGGTTGTCCATGACATCCACGTGCAGCCAGTCGGCATTCGACACCCGCGCGGCCTCGTCGGCGAGCCTGGCGAAGTCGGCGGACAGGATACTGGGCGAGATCTGTACGGCCATGATGCGCCGCAGTCTATCGCCGCGCCGAGGCCATGGCCGCGCCGGGCACGTGCACGGCGACGACTTCCCGACGGACGTGGCGGCTTCCCGAACCGGCCTGGCGGATTCCTGAGCGGACCAGACGGCTTCCTGACGGACGTGGCGGGGTTCCCGAACGGACCAGGCGGAAAGCCGGGCCCGCCCCGGAAGTCAGGCGAACGCGCCGAAGGACCGCTACGCCCGCTTCCTCAGCAAGGCCAGGAACATCGCGTCCGTCCCGTGCCGATGCGGCCAGAACTGGGCGTAGGCCCCCTCCCCCAGCCCCTCCACCTCAGGCAGGTACGCGGGAGCGTCCAGCACCTCGACGTCGCCTCGATGCCTGGCGACGTCCTCGACCACGACCTGGGTCTCCGCCAGATGAGGAGAACACGTCACATACGCGACGACTCCCCCGTCGCGGGTCGACTCCAGCGCGGAACCCAGGAGCTGGCGCTGGAGCCTGCCCAGGTCCGGAACGCTGCGTGGGTCGCGGCGCCAGCGGGACTCGGGCCTGCGCCGCAGCGCGCCCAGACCGGTGCAGGGCGCATCGACCATGACACGGTCGAAGGCGCCCTTGCGCCAGGCGGGGCGGTTGCCGTCGGCCGTCACCACGGCGGCCTTGCGCGTGGTCTGCCAGACCAGGCGCGCCCGGTGGTACTGCAGCTCGGCCGCCAGCAGGTGCGCCCCGCCGGGGAACGCGCGCCCCGGCCCTTCGGCCTCGTGCTCAAGGCCCGCCTCAAGGCCCGCCGAGTCGCCCCACGCCGCGATGGCGTCGAGCAGCCCCGCCTTGCCGCCGGGCCCGGCGCACATGTCGAGCCACCGTTCGGCCCGATCGCCCTTGCGCCCGGCCTGCTCCTCCCGCAACGGAACCCGGGTGAGCGCCAGCGCCACGAGCTGACTGGCCTCGTCCTGTACGGCGGCGCGGAACTCGGCCACCGCCAGCACCGAGGCCGGATCGCCTTCGGGCAGGTAGGCGGCATACGGCGAGAACCTGGCCGGATCGGCCCCCGAGTCCAGCAACTCCTCGACCGAACTGCGTCCGGGCCGTGCCACGAGCGTCACCCGGGGCCGTTCGTTGTCGGCGGCCAGCAGGGCGGCGGTCTCGTCCGCGTCGCCGCCGAGCGCGTCGCGGAAGGCGCTGACCATCCAGCGCGGATGGCTGTGCGCGACCGCGAGGTACCCGGTCAGGTCGGCGCCCGGGTCCGGCGCGACGACCTCGATCCACTCGTCGATCGACCGAGCCGCGATCTTGCGCAGCACCGCGTTGACGAACTTGGACGCTCCCGTGCCGATCCGCAGCCTGACCAGGTCGACGGTCGTGCCCACGGCCGCGTGCGGGGGCACGCGCATACGCAGCAGCTGGTGCGCGCCGAGCCTGAGCGCGTCCAGCACGGCCGGGTCAGGCGCACGGTCGCCGCACACCGCGATGATCTCGTCATAGGTCCCGAGCCCGCGCAGCGTGCCGTACGCGAGTTCGGTCGCCAGCGCCGCGTCCCTGCCCTTGAGCCCGCGATCGGACAGCAGCCTGGGCATCAGCAGGTTCGCGAACGCGTCCCGCTCGTCCACCGCACGCAACAGGTCGTAGGCCGCATTACGCGCCTCATCCCGCACCGGCCGCCCCGGCCCGCGTCCCCGCCCACCGCCAGAACGCCCTCCGGCGCCCCCGGAACGCCCACCGGCACCCCCACGCCCACCACTGCCCGCCCGCCCACCGGCCCCGCCGGACGACCGCCCACCGGACCCCGAACCACGCGAACCACCCGAACCCGAACCACCCGAGCCTGAACCACTCCAACCACCAGAAGCCGAGCCCGCCCCGCCGCGTCCCCCGCCCCCCGACGCCCCACTCACACCATGCCCACTCGCACCAGACCCACGCGCACCAGACCCGCTCACGCCGAACCCACCCGTCCCCATGCCTGCGCCCTTGCCACCTGCGCCCTTGCCGCCGTTCGCCCGCGTGTTCATCAACCCAGCCGATCCTCGTCCGTGAGCCGCACCCCGCGCGCCCATTCGGCCGCGCCCATCACCCTCTTGCCATGCGGCTGGACCTCGCCCAGCTCCACGGGATGGCTCCCGGTCCCCACCAGCACCGACGTCTTGCCCACGGCCGCCAGCGCACCGGGCGCGAGCCGAGCGGCGTCAGGGGCGGGCCGTACGGGGCCGAGCTTCACGCGCTGGCCGCGGAACTCCGTCCACGCACCGGGATTGGGCGTGCACGCCCGCACCAGCCGGTCCACGCGCATGGCGGGCGCGGTGAAGTCGACGCGCGCGTCCTCGGGATTGAGCTTGGGCGCGTAGCTCACGCCGTCGAGCGGCTGGGGGCGCGCCTGCAGCCGGCCGTCCTCGATGCCGTCGAGCGTGGCGGCCAGCAGACCGGCCCCGGAGACGGCCAGCCGCTCCAGCAGCTCACCACTGGTGTCGCCGGGCTTGACCACCTCGGTGACCACGCCGAAGACGGGCCCGGCGTCGAGCTCCTTGACGATCTGGAACGTCGCCGCCCCGGTGATCTCGTCCCCGTGGAGTACGGCATGCTGCACGGGCGCCGCCCCACGCCAGGCCGGAAGCAGCGAGAAGTGCAGGTTGACCCACCCGAGACGAGGAATGTCCAGCGCCGCCTGCGGCAGCAACGCCCCGTAGGCGACGACCGGGCAGCAGTCGGGCCCGATGGCGCGCAACCGGTCGAGGAAGGCGGGGTCACCGGCCTTGACCGGGCGCAGCACCTCGATGCCCGCCTCTTCGGCCAGCTGGGCGACGGGGCTCGGCAGGAGCTTGCGGCCGCGCCCGGACTGGGCGTCCGGTCGGGTGACGACGGCGACGACCTCGTGCCGTGGCGAGTCGATCAGAGCGCGCAGCGGTGCCAGCGCGGTCTCGGGTGTGCCTGCGAAGACCAAGCGCACGTCAGAGTGCCTTCCCTCGGGTGGCGTGTGGCGAGAGTTTGAACGTGGGGGCGGGCGCGCCGCCCCAGTCGGCCTCGCGGATCGCCTTCATGGCCAGCTTGCGCTGCTTGACGTCCATCCTGTCGATGAACAGGACGCCGTCCAGGTGGTCGGTCTCGTGCTGGAAGCAGCGTGCCATCAGGTCGGTGCCCTCCAGCACGACGGGCTCGCCGTGCATGTCGAAGCCCTTGGCCACGGCCCTGATCGAGCGCGGCGTCGGGAAGGAGAGCCCGGGAAAGGACAGGCAGCCCTCCTCGCCGTCCTCGTCGAGGTCGGCCGACAGGTCCAGGTCGGGATTGATCAGGTGCCCGAGCGTGTCGTCGACGTAGTAGGTGAACACGCGCAGCCCCACGCCGATCTGCGGAGCCGCCAGGCCCGCGCCGGGCGCGTCCATCATCGTGTCGGTCAGGTCCTTGACCAGTTTGCGGAGCTCCTTGTCGAAGTCGACGACCGGCTGGGCCGGGGTGCGCAGCACCGGGTCTCCGAACAGTCGGATCGACTGGATCGCCAACTGGCCACTCCGTTCACCTCACGCCGGGCTGATCAGCCAAGTTTACGGGCCTCCAGCGAGCGCGCCTTCATCGCCGCCTTGCGCGCGGCCTTGGCCACGGCGGCGTCCTCGTGGTGGGTGCCCAGCAGATCGAGCACGGCGACGGCGTCGGGATGGGCGACGGTGATCATGTCGCCGATCAGCCTGATCAGGTCCTCGCCCGGCTCCAGCGCGTCGAAGTCGGCCATGGCCTCGGTCGCGTCGGCGAAGTAGAGCAGCGAGGCGAGGGAGTCGACGGCGATCCAGGTGTGGTCGCCGGTGCTGAGCGGCGGCGCCTGAAGGTCGCGGATGTGCAGCCAGGAGGCGGCGTATCTCCACATGAGCGGCTCGGCGAGGGCTTCGCGCACGGGGGCCTCGGCCTCGGGCCCGAGCTCCTCCAGGATGGTGCCGACGGTGCCGCGCTGGCCCGCCGTGCCGCCCGCGGCGACCGCGATGAGGTCGCGCGCGGCCTCGACCGGCGAGCGGCGCTCCAGCCAGAACGCGACCGCGCTGGGCGTGGCGTCGCCCGCGGCCATGGCGGCGACCAGGTCGGCCGCGTCGAGCCCGCCGAACACCGACACCTCGGCGGCCGTCGGCGCGTCGTGCCCCTCGCGCAGCAGGTCCTGGCGCACGGCCCAGACGCCGAGCGGGCTGAGCCGCACCCGGCCGCCGTCGACCTGCTCGACCAGCCCGCAGTAGCCGAGCAGGGCCAGGGCGGAGGCGAGCTGCTCGTGCAGGGTGGAGCCGAGCTCGCGGATCTCGGCGGCGGGCGCCTCGCAGGCCACCTCGTGCGACTGCAGCACGCCCTTGACCAGGGTCGTGGCGGGCACGCCCGAACGCACCGAGTAGACGGTGGCCAGCATCTCGGCCAGATGGTCGTCGATCACGCGCGAGCCGGTCAGCCCGTCGTCGGCCCTGTCGAGCACGTCCATGACCACGCCGTCCCAGAACTCCAGCATCTTGGCGTCGGACAGCCGCAGCTCCAGCGGCCCGCGCATGGCGGTGCCCGAGACGATCTGCAGCAGCCCCGTGTTGACGGCGACGATCCACAGCAGCTTGACCATCGCCGCGTCGAGACCGAGCTCGGCCGAGGCCACGGCGGCGTCACCGGGCAGCAGGTGCCCGGAGGCGGCGACAGGCCTGCTGCCCGTCCACGTGGTCAGGCGCACCGCGTCGGCGACGAGCGGCACGGCGGGCACGGCCCTGGCCAGCTCGGTGTCGGGCGCGAGGCCGACGGGCGGGAAGCTGAGCACCTCGGTGTCGCACTCGGGACACTCGCACCCGTCGTGTGCTCCGGCCATCTCCTCCAGGACCGAGGCACGCGCCATGGCCTGCTCGTCCACCAGCTTGCGAAGCTCGTCGAGGTCGAAGACGTTGTTTGCCACCCAGGAAACTTACTGCACACCAGTCACAGGAAAGTACGGCTCGCGCGAAAGAACACGGGCTTCCCGTCCACTCCTTGAGACCGCCCTGGAAGGGGCCTCAGCCGATCGCACGGGAACGCGCCTTGAAGGCCGCCTTGCGCGCCGCCTTGGCCACCGTGCCGTCGGGCAGCGACCTGCCCAGGAGCTCGAGGACCTCGACGACGTCGGGATGGTCGACCCGCCACATCTCGTCGATCATGTAGGCGGGCGGGCCCGAGGCGGCGATGTTCTCGGCGAAGATGTCGGGGTCCTCGGCCGCGGCGGGCATCGCCAGGGCGAGCATGTCGACGCTGACCCACAGCGTCTCCTCCTGCGTGAGCGGAGGCGCGGCCAGCCCTCGGGCCGAGAGCCAGTGTATGGCGTGCGGCCTGAGCTCGGCGTCGTCGAGTGCGCCGCGCACGGCCTCCTCGGCCTCGGGGCCGAGCCTGTCGACGATCGTGATGGCGACCCCTCTGGCCACGGCGGGCGCGCCGGAGGCGGTGGCCAGCAGCTGGCCTGCGGCCTCGGCGGGGCTGCGACCGGCCAGCCAGCCCTCGATGTCGCGCTCGGCGAGCTCTGCGGGCACACCGGACAGCAGCCCCTCGATGAGACCGGAGGCGTCGGCCTCGGCGAGGTCGGCCGCGATCGGCGCCTCGAGGCCGAGACCGAGGTACAGCTCGCGAAGGCCCCACACGGCCGGTGCGGTCAGCTCGACGCTCTCGCCCCTGCGGGCGAGCATCCCGGCGTGGACGAGCCTGTCGACGGTGGCCTCCAGCTCGACGCCGTCGTCGGCCAGCTCCCTGAGGTACTCCCCCACCATGTCGACCGGCACCGGCACCTGCAGCCGGTACATCATGTCGAACAGGTCGTAGAGCTCCTCGTCCAGCTCGGCGTCGCCGGTCAGCGCGCCGCGTGTGTCGCGCTCCACGAGGAAGGAGACCGTGCCCGCCCAGGTCCGCAGCACGGCCTCGTCCTCACGCCCGGCGAGCGGCCCGAAGTCCTCGCGCACGGCCATCGGCGCGCCCCAGGCGCTCACCAGGCCCGTGTGCACGGCCAGGTCCCACACCAGGTGCGGGCACGGCACGGGCGAGACGGACGCGTCCTTGACCCTCAGCCTGCCCTTGGACGTCGGGGTCGTCCCCCGCCGCACCAGCCAGCCGACCAGCTCGTGCATGTCGCCCAGCAGCCCCACCTTGCGCGCCTCACGCGCGAGCACCGCCACGGGCGCCAGCCGTACGGCGGGCAGGGGGGTGCAGGCGGGGCAGTCGCAGGGCTCGGACTCGTCGGGGGGCGGCTGCTCGGCCGCGGGGATGGACAGGGCGGACTGTTCGAGGGATTCGGGGCCGATCGCACTGAACAGGCTCTTGGCCATGCCGAAGTTCGCGCTGTCGCCGAGCGCCACGGGCAGGACGGGCTCGATCTCGTCGAGTTTGTCGCGCATGCGGCCGGCCGTCTTGCCCGCGATCTCCTCGGTGCCGAGCAGGAAGTCGACCAGCTGGCGAGCGGCCGCGATCGTCTCGGGCGCGCTCTCGGGCGGTGCGATGACCTTGCGCGGATAGATGTTGAGCAGCAGCTCGTGGAAGGTCGCCGGAGTGAAGTCGCCGAGCTCGTGCACGCCTAGATAGTCACTGGCGTAATCACACAGAAGACGGATTTCATCGACATCAACCTCGACTTCGTGCGCGCCTCCCCAAGCGCGCAGATCGTCGATGGCTCGGTTCACCCATTCGATCGACACAGGAAGACGCTAACGGCTTACCTCCTGCACCGCGAATCGGCGATACAGGCTATATCAGGTCTAGAGGGTCGACACTGACCCTCACGACATCTGCCGACTTACGCGCCGCTCGTACCCCTGTGGCCCCTTTGAGCGCTGCCGACAGGGCCGCACCACTGGCGCGCGGCACCCTGATCATGGCCCGTTCCTGCGGCTCCTGCTGCCACACGGGTTCGGCCCCGGCCTCGATCACGGGGGTGTCCGCCCGGCCCAGCGCCGCCGCGGCCCTGGCCGCACGGCCCGGCTTCCGCGGCGCCGGAGCGGGCGTCGCACGCCGTACCGGCTCCAGGGGGACGGGGCCGAGGACCTGGGCGTCGTCGGGCAGGCGCAGTTCGCCGAGCATCTCCCTGACGGCCGAAGGCGTGCCGGTCAGCGTCGCCATCCGCACCGCGGGCGGGAAGCCGAGCTCGGTGCGGTCGGCCAGCTCCCTGTCGGCATGCGTGAGCGGATCCCACCGCAGCAACGCCTGTACGGCGGGCAGCACGGCGTCGGCCAGCACGACGAGCTCGGCGCCCGGACGCAGCAGGGCGGCGGCGTTCATCCACCGGCGTACGGCCTCCTCCGAGGCCCGCAGGTCCGCCCTGCCGAGCAGCGCCCACCCGTCGAGCAGCACGGCGGCGGCGTACCCCTCCTCGGCGACCGGCTCGGCCCCCGGTGTCGAGACCACCAGCGACCTGCCCGGCCCGACCGATGCCAGCACGCCGTCCTTGCCCGACGTGCGCACGGCCGTCGAGGGGAAGGCGCGTCCGAGCTCCTCTGCCGTGCGCCTGGCCCCCACCACGACCGCGCGTACCCGCTGACCGCCGCACGAGGGACAGCGCCAGCCGGTGGCGACCCGGCCGCACCAGCGGCAGTGCGGCGCCGCGTGCCCCGTGCGCAGCGCCAGAGGACCGTGGCACGCCTGCCCGCCGCCGGGCCCGGCCAGGCCGGAGCCGTCGCCCGAACGCGTGGGCGGCAGCTCGCACCTGGCGGGCCGGCGGCAGCCCTGACAGGCGAGCGCCGGAAGGTAGCCGCGCCTGGGCACCTGCACGAGCACGGGGCCGGACTCCAGCCCCTGCTGCAGCGCACGCCAGGCGAGGCTGGGCAGTCTGGCCTGCCGGGCGGCGGCGTCGCGTGCGAGCTCGCCGTCCTCGCCCGCCGGGCGCACCCGGGGCGCCAGGTCCCTGACCGTCTCCCTGGCCGCCATGATCTGCCTGGCCCATCCCGAGGCGACCAGCCTGGCCGCCTCGGCCGTACGCGCGTAGCCGCCGAGCAGCATCCCCGCCTCCGAGCGGTGCGAGCGCAGCGCCAGCACCTCACGGGCGTGCGGATAGGGCGCGAGACGTTCGGCGTGCACGTCGTCGCCGTCGTCCCACAGCACGACCAGGCCCAGGTCGTGCACGGGGGCGAAGACGGCCGCCCTGGTGCCGACGACCGCGCGCGCCTGGCCGCGCAGGACCTTCAGCCAGCGCCGGTAGCGCTCGGCGGGCCCGAGATCGGCCGTGATCGCCACGTGCACGCCCTGGCCGAGCGCATCGGTGAGCGCACGGTCGGCCGTCTCGACGTCTCGCCCGTCGGGCAGCACGACGAGCGCGCCACGCCCGCCGAGCAGGGTGGCGCGCACGGCCTCGGCGACGGGTACGGCCCAGCCGACGTTGCCCGGCAGCGCTCCCCACACCGCACGCGGCGCCCTGCCCTCGGTCAGGGCGTCGAGGAAGGAACGGCCCATGGGATAGCGCTCCCACGCCCGCCCCTCCCGCTCCGCCTCCGTCAGGTCCGGCGCGGGCCCGGCGGGCTCGGCCTCGGCGCGGGCGTGCCGTGGGGGCACGGCCAGGCGCAGCACGTCGGCCAGGGTGCCCGCGTAACGGTCGGCGACGGCTCTGGCCAGGGAGGCGATCTCGGGGGTCAGCACGGGTTCGGGCGAGACGACGCGTTCGAGCGGGGTCAGCCTGCCGGTGTGCTCGGTGTCGTCGGCGCGTTCCAGGACGAACCCGTCGACGAGCTTGCCCGCGAACCGCACCCTGATCCGCACGCCGGGCACGGCCGTCTCAGCCATGTTCTCGGGCACCAGGTAGTCGAAGAGCCGGTCCAGATGCGGCAGCGGGTTGTCCACGACAACCCTGGCGACCGGCGACGAGGCGGCGGGCACGGGCGCGCCCTTGGTGTCCTTGGCGGTGTCCTTGGCCGGGGGCGCCTGCCGGGGCCGCACGTCGTCGAGCGACAGGAGGGCGTCATCGGAGTCGGAGTCGGTCACGGATTACGTCTACCAGACACCACGCCCCCGCACGCCCACGGGAACACCGCCACCCGCGACCGGACGACGCGGACGCCACCCGGCGGGCGAGGCCGCGGACGCGCCCCGCCCGCGCGGTGGGCGGCCGGCTGGGCGGCGAGCACGGAGCACCTCGTCCGACCGGGGACCCCTCACCCGTTGGCGCCGGACGAGCGCTGGGAAGCGCGTCCGTGCCGTTCGTCACCTGCTGGCCCCTCCATGCTCTGCTGGCACCCCCTCGCTTGATATCGGTATATATGCCTATCCTCGTACCGAAGCGGTGACCCAGGCGGCCACCTGCGTCCGGGACGCCAGATGCCCCTTGGCCAGAATGTTGCGCACATGCGCGTCCACCGTGCGCTTGGAGATGACCAGCTCCCCGGCGATCTCCAGATTCGTCAGGCCCTTGGTGATGAGGATCGCGACCTGCGCCTCCCTGGCGCTGAGCACGTCGGCCCACGCCGTGCGCTCCCGGCTCACCCGGGGCGCGGCGGCCGTCGTCCTGGTCCCGTACGCGGCCGACAGGCGGCTGCGCGCCCCCTCCTCCAGGCGCTGCAGGCCGTACACGCGGTAGGGGTGCAGCAGGCGGTAGCGCACTCCGCCCTCGCGCAGCACGACCGAGCCGTCGACCAGGTCGCCCAGCACCCGGGCCACGCGTACCTCGGGGATGCCCGCCTCCACGCCGAGCGCCTCGGCCACCTCCAGCTCGAACCAGCCCTTCATCACCGACAGGGCCGCCCAGAACGTCCGCTGCTCGGCCCCGCACAGCGCGTAGCTCCACTCCACCAGCGCGGTCAGGTCCCGATGCCTGGGCAACGCGTTGGTACTGCGCAACGCGACCGGCGCCAGATGCCCCCGGGTACGGCGCAGCAGTTCCTCGGCCGACAGCATGCGCGAGGTGGCGGCGGCCAGCTCGACCGCGAGCGGCAGGCCGTCGAGGCGGCGGCAGATGGCCGCGACCACGGCGCGGCGGCCGGGCGTCAGCTCGAAGGCCGGATCGGCGGCCAGCGCCCGCTCGGTGTAGAGCAGGACGGCCTCGTCCTCGCCGAGCGGCCCTACGCTCAGCACGCGCTCGCCGGCGACGCCGAGCGGCTGGCGGCTGGTGGCCAGCACCCTGACGTTCGGCGCCCAGCGCAGCATGATCTCCACCAGGCGCGAGATCGGTCCGCAGGCGTGCTCGCAGGTGTCCAGGACGATGAGCGCCCGCAGGTCGCGCAGGGTGGCGGCCAGCGCCTCCGCCGTGCGCCTGCACGCCTTGCCGAACACGGTGGCGAGCTTGTCGACCAGCGACACCTCGTCGCCGACATGGGAGAGCTCGGCGTACCAGACGCCGTCGGGGTAGCGGCGTCCCGCCCTTCCGGCGATCCTGGTGGCGACCCGGCTCTTGCCGACGCCGCCCGGTCCGGTCACGGTGAGCAGCCTGGAGGCGGACAGGCTGCGCAGCCCCTCGGCGATCTCCGCCGTGTGCCCCACGAGGCTCGTGAACTCCGCGGGCAGGTTGCCCCTCACCTGTGACTCATCCCCCACCTCGCCCCGAGCGGCCGCGAGGGCCGATGCCGCCCTTGCCTACGCAGGCGCGCCCTGCGACCTGTGCCCGGCCACCCAGGCCGCGACCTGGCTGCGCCCGGAGTATCCCAATTTCGCGAGGATGTTCGCCACGTGCGTGTCCACCGTCCTGCGCGCCACGACCAGCCGCTGGGCGATCACCCTGTTGGTCAGCCCGTCGGCGATCAGCACGGCCACGTCGCGCTCGCGCGGGGTCAGCGGCGACCAGACGTCGTGCTCGCCGCCGCCGGGGCGCTCGTCCTCCTCGCCCAGCGCGTAGGCGAGCGCCTCCTCGACCGGCAGCGCCGCCGCCGCCCTGGCGTAGTCGGCCCCCATCGCCTCCCGGAGCACGGCCACGCATCTGCGGCTCTCGGCCTCCAGCAGCGCCGAGCCGAACAGCGGCACGACCTCACCGCCCCAGCAGCGGTGCGCCGAGCCGATCAGCCTGGCCGACCTGGCGTGCTCGCCCAGGTCGGCGGCGATCCAGCCGAGCACCTCCATGCAGAAGGCCAGCGCGAACGTCGCCCGCAGCGGTCCCATCGTGCGCAGCGCCGCCCTGGCCTGCCGCTGCGCCTCACCGGGCTCGCCGCGCAGCCGCAGCACCAGGGCCAGCGCCACCTGGGCCCACGCCTCCGTGCTCCGGTCGCCCTGAGCGGCCGCCAGCCGCCTGGCCCTGGTCAGCACCCCGCCCGCCGGGCCGAGACGGCGCTGCATGACATGGGTGAGGCCGAGCTCCACCATGGCGTGCAGCTGGATGACGCCGCCCTCCTCGCCCAGGCCCTGGATGCTACGGCGCAGGTGCGCCTCGGCTCCGGCGAGGTCGCCCTCGGCGAATCCGAGCGTGCCGCGCATCTTGGTCAGGTACAGCGGGCCGCGCGAGCCCAGGACATGGGCACGGCCGGCCACCTGCTCCAGTGATCTGCGGGCCGTCGGCAGGTCGCCCTGGCCGATGGCGATGTGGGCCAGCAGGAGTCTCGCGCCCAGCCTGACGCTCTCCTTGCCCCGGTGACCGGCCAGCAGGCGTTCCAGGTAGCGCCTGCCGTACCAGGACTTGCCGCCGAACACCCACAGGAACCACAGGGCCAGCGCCATCTCCAGGCCGGCCTCGGCGCCGGGTCCGCTGGCGCCGTAGGACTCCAGGGCGGCGCGTACGTCGGGCCACTCGGCCTGGATCCTGATCCAGCCGTCGGTGCGCTCGTCGCGGCCCAGGCGGGTCGAGCCGAGGCGCAGGGCGAGCGAGCGGTAGTAGGCGCGGTGGCGCTCGCGCAGCGGCTCGCGGTCGCGGTCGTCGGGCACACGGGCGAGCGCGAAGTCGCGTACGCCGTTCAGCATGCGGAACATCGTGCGCCCCGAGCTCACGTCCCGCACGATGACCGACTTGTCGACGAGCCCGGCGAGCGCCTGGTACACCAGGCCCTGGGGCAGCTCGTCGTCGGCGCACACGGCCTCGGCGGCGTCCAGGTCGAACAGGCCGGTGAAGACCGTCAGCCGCTCCCAGAGCAGGCGTTCGGCCCGCGTGCACAGCTCGTGGCTCCAGGCGAACGCCGCGGGCATGGTGGCATGCCTGCCCGCGCCGTGCCCTGCGCCGCGGCCTGCGTCGGGTTCGTCCGTCAGCCGCAGCAGCCCTTCGACCGGCAGCTCCCCCGCCCTGGAGGCGGCCAGCTCGATCGCCAGCGGGATGCCGTCGAGCCTGCGGCACAGCTCGGCCACGGCGGCGGCGTTGTCAGGCGTGAGCGCGAACCCGGGCCGCGCCGCGGCGGCCCGCTCCAGGAACAGCGCCACCGACTCCACCTGCGCCAGCTCCGCCGCGGGCAACCCCGCCTCGGGTACGGCCATCGGCCGCACGACCACGATGTGCTCACCCGGCGCCCGCAACGCCTGGCGGCTGCCCGCCAGCACGACCAGGCCCGGAGCGGCGGGCAGCAACGCCTGCACGAGTGCCGAGCAGGCCTCGGCCAGGTGTTCGCAGGTGTCGAGGACGAGCAGGGCCCGGCGGTCGCGGAAGTGCTCGGTCAGACGATCGAGCGAGCCGCCGCGCAGGCCGAGTTCGCGGGCGAGCACGTGTTCGGGCGGCGCGGGCGCGCCGGTCCCGGCCATGTCGACGACGCTCACACCGTCGGGGAAGGCCCTGCGCATGAGCTGGGCCGCGCGTAGCGCCACCCTGGTCTTGCCGACGCCCGCGATGCCGGTCACGGTGACGAACCTGCTGCGCTGGAGCATGCGCCGTACGTCGACGACCTCCTGACGACGCCCGATCAAGCTCGTCAGCCCGGCAGGCGGCGCCGCCATCATGAGTGGACACCCCTCAGACCTTGGACACGGTGCCCCTTGCGGCCACGGTTAAGGGATCTTTCTCCTTTGCGGAACACAGAGAAACCCGATACCACCGCAGAACATACGGTGATATCGGGTTTGTCGTAATGCGTGCGGTCAGAGACCGGCGGCGGTCCGCAGGGCGGCGGCGCGGTCGGTCGACTCCCAGGACAGCCCCTCGCGGCCGAAGTGGCCGTAGGCGGCGGTCTCGGAGTAGATCGGGCGCAGCAGGTCGAGGTCGCGGATGATGGCGGCCGGACGCAGGTCGAACACCTGCAGCACGGCTTCCTGGATCTTCTCCACCGGCAGGGCCTCGGTGCCGAACGTCTCGACGAACACACCGACCGGGTGCGCCTTGCCGATGGCGTAGGCGACCTGGACCTCGGCGCGGTCGGCCAGACCGGCGGCCACGATGTTCTTGGCGACCCAGCGCATCGCGTAGGCGGCCGAGCGGTCGACCTTGGACGGGTCCTTGCCGGAGAACGCGCCGCCGCCGTGACGGGCGTAGCCGCCGTAGGTGTCGACGATGATCTTGCGGCCGGTGAGGCCGGCGTCGCCCATCGGGCCGCCGATCTCGAAGCGCCCGGTCGGGTTGACCAGCAGGCGGTAGCCCTCGATGTCGAGGTCGAGCCCGGCGAGCACGGGGTCGACCACGTGCTCCTTGATGTCGGGGGTCAGCATCTCCTTGAGGTCGATCTCCGCGGCGTGCTGCGTGGAGACGACCACGGTGTCGAGGCGGACCGGCTTGTCGCCGTCGTACTCGATCGTGACCTGGGTCTTGCCGTCGGGGCGCAGGTAGGGCACGTCGCCCGACTTGCGGACCTCGGACAGGCGGCGGGCGAGCCGGTGCGCCAGCGTGATCGGGAGCGGCATGAGCTCGGGGGTCTCGCGGCAGGCGTAGCCGAACATCAGGCCCTGGTCGCCCGCGCCCTGACGGTCGAGCTCGTCGCCCTCGCCGCCCTCGCGGTGCTCGTAGGCGTCGTCGACGCCCTGGGCGATGTCGGGCGACTGGGCGCCGATGGACACCGAGACGCCACAGGAGGCGCCGTCGAAGCCCTTGTGCGAGGCGTCGTAACCGATCTCGAGGATCTTCTCGCGGATGAGGGCGGGGATGTCGACGTAGGTCTCGGTCGTCACCTCGCCTGCGACGTGGACCTGGCCGGTAGTGATCATCGTCTCGACGGCGACCCGGCTCTTGGGGTCGTCCTTGAGCATGGCGTCGAGAATCGCGTCACTGATCTGGTCGGCGATCTTGTCCGGGTGGCCCTCGGTGACCGACTCGGAGGTGAACAGGCGACGTGACAACTCAGTGGCTCCTCATGCAGCGGCTGCTGACGGTCGGCTCCCCGGCGGGCCTGGACCAGCCTGGGAGTGCTCAGGGAAGTTTAGCCCTACCCTGAAGGGCGTCGCGAAATCGTCTCACAGATCGGTCGATTTGGGGCACCCACCACGACGTGCTCGACGCCCCCGGAATTCAGAGATCGGGAAGCGGGTCGCGAGGCATCAGCTCGGGCGCGAACACCTCGGCGTCGGCGGCGGCGACCACGGCGGCGTACTCCTCGTCCACCTCGAACGTCATCGTGCCGAGCTCGATCACCGGGCCGGGCGCGTGCGTGATGGGACCGAGTCTGGTGGCCCTGGGGTGGCTGGCGTAGACCGAGATCGGGCGGTCGTGCCTGAACATCTTGGTGGCGAGCACGGAGATCGTCAGATCGCTGACCACGATGAGGAAGTTCGCGACGCCCGGCGGCCCGATGGAGATCGCGGGGAAGACGTAGCTGATCTTCTCACCCGGACGCAGCAGGGCCTTGCAACGATCCCTGACGGCCGAACTGACCGGCATCGCATCCCCCCGTGGCCACGCCTGCGAACCCTCAGTATCCGCAGGCGGCACCCGGCGCCGCAACACTCGATCGGGTAAGCGCACCGACCGCGCCCACCTGCTCACACACGGCGCGCACGCCCGATATACCGCACCCGCGCCGGGCCTGCCGGACACGGATGCGGCTACGGATGACGATACGGAGGCACCCGTGCCAAGGGCCTGCCGTCCGGGGCTCAGGCGGTGCCGGCGGGCGGGCGCTGCGAGGTGATCTGCGCGGCGGGAGCGGGCATCGGGACGACCTTGGCGCCGCCCGACTTCAGCTCCGCCAGCCTGGCCTCGATCTCGCTCTGCTGCCCCAGGTCCTCCAGCGACTCGAACTGGGCGTCGAGCGAGGACGCGGCCAGCTCCTGCGCGCCGATGACCTTGGCCTCCTCGCGCCTGATCTTCTCCTCGAACCTGCTGACCTCGCTGGTCGGGTCGAGGATGTCGATGCTTTTGATCGCGTCCTGGACCTGCGCCTGGGCCTGCGCGGTCTTCGACCTGGAGACCAGCTCGTCGCGCTTGGACTTCAGCTCGGTCAGCTTCAGCTTCATCTGCTGCAGGCCCGCCTTGAGCTTGTCCACCACCTCACGCTGGGAGGCGATGCCCGGCTCGGCGTCCCTGGCCTCCTTCTCCGAGGCCATCTGCCTGCCCAGGGCGACCTTGGCCAGCGCGTCGAACTTGTCGGCCTCGGCGCTCTGCCCGGCCGCGCGCATCTGGTCGGCGCGCTGGCTGGCGGCCAGCGCCTTGCGGCCCCACTCCTGCGCCGCCCGCACGTCCTCGTCGTAGTCGGCCTCGACCATCCGCAGCCCGCCGATCGTCTGGGCGATCGCCTGCTCGGCCTCCGCGATGTTGTCGGAGTAGTCGCGCACCATCTGGTCGAGCATCTTGCCCGGGTCCTCGGCCGAGTCGAGCAGGGCGTTGATGTTCGCCCTCGCCAGCTGAGCCACCCGCCCGAAGATCGACTGCTTGGTCATCTGCTGTTCCCCCGTGTACGTATCCGCCGCGCGGACCCTTCGCCCGCCGCGTTCCGATCACGCGTGCACCCCGTGCCCCGCGTACCTGTGGTCTGTGGTTTGTGGGTCTGTGGTCTGTGGTCTGTGGGTCAGAACCCGCCCCCCGTGCCCCTGCGTCCGCGGGTGCGGGCGCCGCCGAAGCTGCCCGGCGCAGAGGTCCTGCGGGGTACGGCGCCGCCACCGCCTCTGCTGGGCTGGGCGGCCGATCCCCGCATGCTCTCGATGAGGATGCCGCCGAGCACGGCGCCCATCATGGCTCCGGCCCCGCCGCCCTGCCCCTGGCCCCGGCCCTGCGGCCTGCCGAACGCGCCCGCCTCGCTCCTGGCCGCGCGGCCCGCCTCCTCGGCGAGCGCGTCGGCCCGCTGGGCGGCGGCCAGGGCGTTCACCGGGTCGTCGGACGCCTGCGCCTCGGCCTGGTGCAGCAGTCGCTTGGCCTCGGCCAACCGGGTACGCGCCGTGCTGCCGATCGCGCCCCTGTTGGTGGTGATGAAGTCCTGGGTGGCGCCGATCTCGCTGCGGGCGGCCAGCAGGGCCTGCTCCAGCATGCCCCTGGCCTGCTCCTGCCTGGCCTGCCGATCGCGCACGCCCGCCATGGCCTGGTCGAGTGCCCGCTGCGCCTCCTCCACCCGGCGCAGCGCGGCGATCGGGTCGACCGGGCCCGAGACGACGGCCTGGGCGACCTGGGTGGCGGCTGTCTCGGCGAAGGCGATGTGGGCCGACAGATCGGCGTTCCAGCGTTTGTCGGCGGCCAGCGCCTTGCCCGCCGCGAGGTTGGCCGAGACGAGTTCGAGCGCCGGTCGCAGTCCCACGGCCGCCTGGTCCAGCTCCTCGACCCGGCGGCCGACCGCCTGCAGCAGCTGCCTGGCCTGGTCGACGGCCGACTGGGCGGCCAGCAGCGGCACGACGGCCTTGGAGTTCTCGCCCGCCGCGAGGTCGGCGCGGGCCGCATCGGCGTTCTGGGCGGCGAAGCCGAGCCTGCTGGCCGCCTCGTCGCAGTTGGCGGCGACCGGCGTCAGGGCGCTCGGCGCGTACCTGGTCAGCGCCTCGGCCAGGACCGCCCTCGCCTGGTCGACGGCCGGGGTCACCTCGCGCTGCGCCTGTTCGACGTCGGCCAGCACCTGGGGCGCCTGCGACTCCAGGTCGCGCAGCCGGTCGAACGCCTCGGACTCGGCGTCCAGCCTGGCGTTGGCGTCGGCGCAGCGCGTGAGGATCTCCTGGAGCATCGCCCGGCGCTGTTCGGGCGTTTCCGGTTTGTCGTCGTCGAGCTCCTGGCGCAGCCGGAACGCCTCGCGCAACTCGCCCTTGGCGTACCCGAGCGCCTCGGTGAACCTGCTGGTCGACTCGTCGCCGAACTGCGCCGCCGCGAAGCCGATCTCCTGCTCCGACGTCTTGACCGCGTCGTCGGTCGTCACCAGGGCGCGGCCCGCCTCCAGGTCGAGCTCGTGCAACTGCCCGGACACCTTGGCCGTGCGCCTGCGCCTGACGAAGACGAACACACCCACGCCCACGACGACCACCACGAGCAGCCCGATGAGCAGAGCGGCCCCGCTCCCGCCCCCGCCGGACGGGGCGCCGCCCAGCACCGAGCCGAATCCCTCGGCCGCGCCGATCGCCGCACCCGCCCAGTCGTTGTCCCGCAACGCGGGCACCACGGCCTCCTGCGCCACCCGCGTGACCTGCTCGTCGGTGATCGGCGAGTCGGGCGCCACCGAGATCCCGTAACGCCTCTCCTGCGTGGCGACCGCGAGCAGCAGGTCGTCCCTGCCCATCCCCGTGGCCTGCGCACTGCGATCGGCCCAGGTGGTCGCGTTCATCCCCGAGAAGTCCGGCACGTACGCGACATACAGCCGCACGCCCTCGTCCGACTCCAGCGTGGTGATCGCGCTCTGCACCTCCGGACGGCGCTCGCCGAGCACGTTCTGCGGGTCGGTGATCACCTGGGTGAGATCCATGGGCTCGTCGGCATGCACGGCCGGCGCGAACAGCCCCATCAGCACGACAAGGGCGGCAACCGCGCGTAGAAGAAACCCCACCCGACGCCCCCGTCACGTTTGCGAAGATTCACCCTTCTTGAGTGACTAATCCCCACATAACCCAAACCACACACATGACGGCATATAGCAGTACGCCCAGGTCAGGGCAGTGCCGTGGTGGGGTTGAGCACAGGCCGAGGACACACCGGTCGAGGCAAGCCCAAGCCGGAGTGCACACTGCTCGGGCGTACGCGGGCCAGGGTGTACACAGACAGAAGAACCCTCAAACCAGAGCGCCTTCAGACCAGCACGCCCTCAAGCCGGCGCACCCTCAGACCAGCACGCCCGCCGCTCAAACCAAGCGCTTGGCCGCGAGGTCCCAGACGGTGTCGGCCAGGTCCTCCTTCGGACCCCGTGGCACCTCGACCGCCTCTCCCCCGGCCACCAGCACCACGGCCGCGTTGTCCGGGGTGCCGAAGGCGAGGCCGTTGCCGACCTGGTTGACCACGAGGAGGTCGCAGCGCTTGCGGGCCAGTTTGGCCTGGCCGTTGGCCAGCACGTCGTCGGTCTCGGCGGCGAAGCCCACCAGGACCTGCCCGGCCGTGCGGCGCTCGCCGAGCTCGGCGAGGATGTCGGGGTTCTGCACCAGCGAGATCGCCCCGGGCTCGGCCGACGTCTTCTTGATCTTGGAGTCATGGCGCTCGGCCGGTCGGAAGTCGGCCACGGCCGCGGCCATCACCACGATGTCCGCCTCGGCCGCACGCGAGACGATCTCGGCATGCAACTCCAGCGCCGACTCCACCCGCACGACACGGGCTCCGGCCGGATCGGGCAGTGCGACATTGGCCGAGACGAGGGTGACATCGGCCCCTCTGGCCACCGCCGTGCGGGCGAACGCGTAGCCCTGCAGCCCCGAGGAGCGGTTGCCGATGAAACGCACCGGATCGATGGCCTCACGGGTGCCGCCCGCCGAGATCAGCACCCGCCTGCCAGCCAGGTCGCGCGGACGGCCGGACAGCACGCGACGGCAGACCTGGAAGATCTCCGAAGGGTCGGGCAGCCGCCCCTGGCCGGTGTCGGCGCCGGTCAACCGGCCGACGGCGGGCTCGATGACGATCGAACCACGCTCGCGCAGCGTCGCCACATTGGCACGGGTGGCGGGATGCTCCCACATCTCGGTGTGCATCGCGGGTGCGAACACCACGGGACACCTGGCGGTGAGCAGCGTGTTGGTGAGCAGGTCGCCCGCGAGCCCGTGTGCGGCCTTGGCCAGCACGTCGGCGGTGGCGGGTGCGACGATCACGAGGTCGGCGTCCTGCCCGATGCGCACGTGCGGCACCTCGTGCACGGAGTCCCACACCTCGGTGCTCACCGGATGGCCGGACAGCGCCGCCCACGTGGGCTCACCCACGAAGCGCAGGGCTTCGCGGGTCGGCACCACACGGACGTCGTGCCCGGACTCGGTGAACAGGCGCAGCAGCTCGCACGCCTTGTACGCGGCGATGCCGGCGCTGACGCCCAGGACGACGCTGGGCAACTAGCCCTCGATGGGCTCGGCGTTGAGCAGGCCCTCGGACACCTCGCGCAGCGCGATGGACAGCGGCTTCTCCTGGGCGTGCGTCTCGACCAGGGGGCCGACATACTCCAGCAGGCCCTCGCCGAGCTGGGAGTAGTAGGCGTTGATCTGGCGCGCGCGCTTCGCACCCATGATCACGAGGGAGTACTTGCTGTCGACGATGTCGAGGAGCGCGTCGATGGGCGGGTTGGTGATGCCCTCGGCCACCGGGGCAATGCCTGCCACGTTGTCAGACCTCTCGGTTGGAAACGACTGCGACCCCCAGAGGGTCAGTCATCAAGGCTATCAGCCGGTGGCACACTTCCTGGACGGTCGTGTTCACCAGCGTGGTGTCGAACTCCTTCTCGGCGGCCATCTCGATCCGGCCGGCGTCGAGACGGCGCGCGATGACGTCCTCGGGCTCGGTGCCCCGGCCGCGCAGGCGCTTCTCCAGCTCCTCCCACGTCGGGGGGGCGAGGAAGACGAGCAGCGCGTCGGGCATGCTCTGCCGTACCTGGCGTGCGCCCTGGAGATCGATCTCCAGCACCGTGGGCACACCCGCCGCCAGCTTCTCCAGCACGGCGTCGCGGGGGGTGCCGTAGCGGTTGCCCGCGAACTCGGCCCACTCCAGCAGCTCGCCCGATGCGACCATGGCGTCGAACTCGGCGTCGGTGGCGAAGAAGTACTCCACGCCGTGGACCTCGCCGGGGCGCGGCTTCCTGGTGGTCACCGAGACCGACAGCCACACCTCTGGGTGTGCCCGCCGGAGCTCGGCGACGACCGTGGACTTGCCGACGCCCGACGGCCCTGACAGGACCGTCAGGCGCCTGGAGGGCGGAAAGTGACCTTCGTGCGTCCTTGGAACACTGCTGGACTCGGACACTTCAAACCCCCCGTTGGACCTACACGTTCGTACGGAACGAGGTTAGCCCTCGCCGCCGCCGAACTCGCGCTCCAGAGAGGCCCTCTGGTTCGCACCGAGTCCCCGCACGCGGCGGGACTCGGCAATACCAAGCCGCTCCATCAACTGCTTGGCGCGGACCTTGCCCACGCCAGGGAGCGACTCGAGAAGTGCCGACACCTTCATCTTGCCGATGACGTCGTCGGTCTGCCCATCCTTGAGCACCTCAGCCAGAGAAACCGCGCCGTGCTTGAGCCGGTTCTTGACCTCGGCACGCTCTTTACGGGCCTTGGCAGCCTTCTCAAGGGCTGCGGCGCGCTGCTCAGGGGTCAGGGGAGGAAGAGCCACGCCGGGTCACCTCGAATTTCTGTCGATGTACTCGGACGGGAAGGGAAACTAGCTGGTCATGGGCACTATGGCAACGTCAAGAGCGGTTTCTCTCATCACAAAGGCCTCTTCATGACTTTGTGTGCTCATAAAACCACGCTGCGTAGATCAAAATGCCCTCACTTCCGGGTTTTCCGCCATCTGCCCACATGACGCCCCCGAACCGTGGCAAGATCGTTTCACCCCGCCCGAGGCGCTACTCCCGCCTCCGGCAGCCCACCACGAATCGAGCCGCAGCACGCCCCAAACCCACCCGAAACCACCCCTCGTGCAGGGACGACGCCCTCCCTTCGCGCGCCGCCCTCCCCAGCCGCGACCACCGTACGGCGAGCAAAGCCACGCGCACCGCCAACCGGCCCGGCCGGGCGGAGCCCCTCGCGAACGGCCCGCCTCGCGGACGCCCCGGGAAGGCACTCCCGAGCCGCCCGCTTCACCGACATCTCGGGAAGTCGCGGTCCGGCGAAGGACCTCGCGACCGCTGACGCCTCGGGAGAACCTCAGGAACGTGGCGACACCTCAGGACGCCGCGGTCCTGCGCAGGCCCGCCGCGATCGTCGCCGCCGTAGCGCCGGGGTCGGCGGAGCCGGTGATCGGGCGGCCGATCACCAGGAGGTCGGCCCCGTCGGCCAGCGCCCGCTCCGGCGTCGCCACGCGCGCCTGGTCCTGCGTGTCGGCCCCGGCGGGCCGTACGCCCGGTGTGATGAGCGTGATGCCGGGCCCCACCTCGGCGCGTACGGCGGCGACCTCGTGCGGCGAGCACACCAGGGCCCTCGCCCCGGCGCCGACGGCCAGGGCGGCCAGGCGGCGTACGGCGTCGTCGGCGGCGCCGTTGATGCCGATCAGCGCGAGGTCGGCCTCCGACAGTGAGGTGAGCACGGTGACCGCCGCGATCTTCGTGTGCGGCGCGGCCTCCACGGCCGCCCTGATCATCGCCGGGCCTCCGGCCGCGTGCACGGTCAGGATGGCGGGCCTGAGCCTGGCCACGGCCTTCGTGGCGCCCGCGACGGTGTTGGGGATGTCGTGCAGCTTGAGGTCGAGGAAGACCTCAACGCCGCTGGCCCCCCGTACGGAGGCGATGACGTCGGGCCCGTAGCGCAGGTAGAGCTCAAGGCCGACCTTGACGGTGCTCACGTGCGGCGTCACGAGGGAGGCCCAGCGGGCCGCCGTCTCCAGGTCGGGTGCGTCCAGGGCGACGGCGATGGGTGCGGGCGTCACAGGTGCTTCTCCTAGAAAGGGCTGGGCACGCCCGAGACGTGCCGAGTCGATGGGAAACCGGGCGAGGAGGAGATCACAGCGCGCTCTCCTCCAGGTGCCTGGCCGTGCTGCCGGGCGGCCGGTGGGCGAGCCCGACGGCGTCGGCCAGGCGGTGGAAGCCGCGGGCCTGCAGCAGGTCCTCAAGCTCACGCTGGATGCGCAGGCAGGCGTAGGGGTCGTGGAACAGCGCGGTGCCCACGGAGACCGCGCAGGCCCCGGCCAGGACGAGTTCGAAGGCGTCGCGCCCGGTGAGCACCCCGCCGACGCCGATCAGCGGCACCCCGGGCAGCGCGGCGTGCACCTGCCAGACGCAGCGCACGGCGATGGGCAGGATCGCCGGTCCCGACAGGCCACCGGTGACGGCGGCGAGCGAGGGCCGCAGCGTCGTGGTGTCGATGCTCATGCCGAGCGGATTGTTGATCATGGAGAGCGCGTCCGCACCTGCGTCCACGCACGCGCGGGCGACGGCCACGATGTCGGCCACGTCCGGCGACAGCTTGCCGATCACGGGGACGTCGTAGCGCATGACCGACCTGACCGACCCGATCACCTCGGCCGCGGCCACGCCGTCACGGGCGAACACGCGTCCTCTGTCCTCGATGTTCGGACAGGCCAGATTGACCTCGACGGCCGTCACGCCGGGCGCGTCGGTGAGCCTGCGGGCCAGCGCGGCGTACTCGGCCACGGTGCCGCCGCCGATCGACACGACGGTCCTGATGCCCCGCTGGGCCAGCCAGGGCAGTTCGCGCTCGAGGAACTGGTCGATGCCGGGCCCCTGGAGGCCGACGGCGTTGAGCATGCCCGACGCGGTCTCGGCCATGCGGGGGGTGGGGCGGCCCGCGCGGGGCGCCATGGTGATCGAACGGGTGACGAGTGCGCCGAGGCGGTGCAGGTCGAAGAACTGGGCCAGTTCGCGTCCCGATCCGGCGCATCCGGCGGCCGTGGTGATCGGATTGGACAGCTCGACATGGGCCAGAAAAGTCCGCATATCAACTGCCATGGCGCTCAACTGACATTTCGGGCTCCTCCACCAGGCGCTCCCAGGGCGTCGAACGGGATCGTTCCCACGTCCTCGAAACGCACCCGCTCCCCGCGGAAGACCGGCCCCTCCGCGCAGGCGCGCACCATCCTGGTGACCCCGTCGTCGCCGATCACCGGCAGCACGCAGGTCATGCACACGCCGATGCCGCAGGCCATCGCCTCCTCGACCGCGACCTGCACCGGGATGTCGAACTCGATCGCCACCGCGGTGACGCCGCGCAGCACGTCCATGGGCGCGCACGCGTAGACCACGTCGGCCCGCGTCTCGGCGATGACCGAAGGCAGCACGTCGGTCACCCGGCCGCGCAGCCCCAGCGAGCCGTCCTCGGTCGTCAGCGCGGTCGTGGTGGCCATACGGCGGGCCCGCATCGCGCCGAACACACGGTCGGCGCTGGAGGCGCCCAGCACGAAGTCGATGCGGCAGCCGCGCTCCAGCAGCGCGTCGGCGACCGCGAACAGCGAGGCCGAGCCGTACTCCGACCCGACCAGCACGCACGTCGCCGGGTCGCGGGGCAGCGGGAACGGCCTGCCGAGCGGCCCGACGATGTCGAGGGTGTCGCGGGCGCGGCGCTCGGCCAGCCACGTCGTGCCGGGACCCGCGACGGTGAAGACGAACTCCACCGTGCCGCCGTAGTCGGGCTTGACGTCGTGCACGGAGAAGGCGCGGCGCGTCACCATCGAGGTGTGCGCGCCGCCGACCGCGACCGAGATGAACTGGCCAGGCCGGAACCTCTCGGCGACGCCGGGCGCGACGACGGTCAGCGCATGGTAGGCGTCGACCCGGCGCGTGGTCAGCACCGTGCCCGTCACCTGCACCGGAGTCCCGGCCGTCTCCCTCACCTCCGTGCCGAAGCCGCCACCGGTGGCGGTGCTCCCTGGAGTCTCGCGCGAAGGCGGGCCCTCCCTGGCTCACCGCCCTGGGGCGGTCATCCCCGCAACGCCCGCGCGTGCTCCTGCAGCGAGCGCACGCCGACGTCGCCCCTGCCGATGGCCTGGATGCCGGCGGCGGCGGCCGCGAGCCCCTGGACCGTCGTGATGCACGGGATCCCGCGCAGCACGGCGGCGGTGCGGATGTCGTAGCCGTCGAGGCGAGGGCCGGACTGACCGGGACTGCCGAAGGGCGTGTTCACGATCAGGTCGACCTCGCCGTCGAGGATGCGCTGCACGATCGTCGGCTCACCGTCAGGCCCCGCTCCCTCACTCTGCTTGCGCACGATCTTGGCATGGACTCCGTTTCGGCGCAGCACCTCGGCCGTGCCCTCCGTGGCCAGAATCTCGAAACCGAGGTCGGCGAGCGCCCGGACCGGGAAGATCATGGCCCGCTTGTCCCTGTTCGCGACCGAGACGAAGGCCCTGCCCTTGGTCGGCAGTTCGCCGTAGGCCGCGGCCTGCGACTTGGCGTAGGCGGTGCCGAAGAACTCGTCGATGCCCATGACCTCACCCGTCGAGCGCATCTCGGGCCCGAGCACGATGTCGACGCCGCGGAAGCGGTTGAACGGCAGCACGGCCTCCTTCACCGCGATCGAGGCGTCGAGCGGCAGCGTGCCGCCGTCGCCCTCGGCCGGCAGCATGCCCTCGGCCCGTAGCTCGGCCACCGTGGCGCCCATCATCACCCTGGCCGCCGCCTTGGCCAGCGGCACCGCGGTCGCCTTCGACACGAACGGCACGGTACGGCTGGCGCGCGGGTTGGCCTCGAGGACGTAGAGCACACCGGCCGACATGGCGTACTGCACGTTGATCAGGCCGCGGACGCCGACGCCGCGTGCGATGCCCTCGGTGGCGGCGCGGATGCGCTTGATGTCGTGGCCGCCCAGGGTGATCGGCGGCAGCGCGCACGCCGAGTCGCCGGAGTGGATACCGGCCTCCTCGATGTGCTCCATGACGCCGCCCAGGTAGAGCTCCTCGCCGTCGAACAGGGCGTCGACGTCGATCTCGATGGCCTCGTCGAGGAACTTGTCCACCAGGACCGGGTGGCCGCCCTCCTGGGCCGCCATGTACGTGCTCAGCGTGGCGTCGTCGTAGACGATGGCCATGCCGGCGCCGCCCAGCACGTAGGAGGGGCGTACCAGCACCGGGTAGCCGATCTCGTCGGCGATGGCCAGGGCCTCGGCGACGGTCAGCGCGGTGCCGTGCTTGGGCGCGGGCAGCCCGGCCTCGGCCAGCACCCGCCCGAAGGCGCCGCGCTCCTCGGCCAGGTGGATCGACTCGGGCGAGGTGCCGACGACGGGCACGCCCGCGTCCTTGAGCGCCTGTGCGAGGCCCAGCGGCGTCTGGCCGCCGAGCTGCACGATGACGCCCGCGACCGGCCCGGTCTGCTGCTCGGCGTGCACGACCTCCAGGACGTCCTCCAGCGTGAGCGGCTCGAAGTAGAGCCGGTCGGAGGTGTCGTAGTCGGTCGAGACGGTCTCGGGGTTGCAGTTGACCATGACGGTCTCGTATCCGGCACGCGACAGCTCGAACGAGGCGTGCACGCACGCGTAGTCGAACTCGATGCCCTGTCCGATGCGGTTGGGCCCCGAGCCGAGGATCAGCACCTTGGGCCGATCGCCGAAGGGCACCTCGCTCTCCTCGTCGTAGGTCGAGTAGAGGTAGGGCGTCTTGGCCGCGAACTCGGCCGCGCAGGTGTCGACGGTGTTGTAGACCGGCCGCACGCCGAGCGCGTGCCGCAGGTCGCGCACGCGGGCCTCGTCGATGCCGCGCAGCTCGCCGATCTGCACGTCGCTGAAGCCGTGGCGCTTGGCCCGCTCCAGCACCTCGCGCGACAGCTCGGGCGCGTCGCCCAGCGCCCTGGCCTCCTCGTCGATGAGGAAGAGCTGGTCGACGAACCACGGGTCGACCTTCGTCGCCTCGAACAGCTCCTCGGCGCTCGCCCCCGCCCTGATCGCCTGCTGCATCGTGCGCAGCCGCCCGTCATGAGGGGTACGGCAGGCCGCGAGCAGTTCGTCCTTCGGCTCGACGGGACCCGCCCAGCCGAAGGAGGAGCCCTTCTTCTCCAGCGAGCGCAGCGCCTTCTGCAGCGCCTCGGAGAAGGACCTGCCGATCGCCATGGCCTCGCCCACCGACTTCATGTGGGTGGTGAGCGTCTGGTCGGCGCCGCGGAACTTCTCGAAGGCGAAACGCGGCACCTTGACCACGATGTAGTCGAGCGAGGGCTCGAAGGAGGCGGGCGTCTCGCGGGTGATGTCGTTGGGGATCTCGTCCAGGGTGTACCCGATGGCCAGCTTGGCGGCGATCTTGGCGATCGGGAAGCCGGTGGCCTTGGAGGCGAGTGCGGACGAGCGCGAGACGCGGGGGTTCATCTCGATGACGACCATGCGGCCGGTGACCGGGTCGACGGCGAACTGGATGTTGCAGCCGCCGGTGTCGACGCCGACCTCGCGGATGACCGCGATGGCGACGTCACGCATGTTCTGGTACTCGCGGTCGGTCAGGGTCAGCGCGGGCGCGACCGTGACGCTGTCGCCGGTGTGCACGCCCATCGGGTCGATGTTCTCGATGGAGCACACGATGACCACATTGTCGGCCTTGTCACGCATGACCTCCAGCTCGTACTCCTTCCAGCCGAGGATCGACTCCTCCAGGAGCACCTCGGTGGTCGGCGAGGCGTCGAGCCCGGCCCCGGCGATGCGGCGCAGGTCGCCCTCGTCGTAGGCGAAGCCCGAGCCGACGCCGCCCATGGTGAAGGAGGGCCGCACGACCAGCGGGAAGCCGAGCTCGCCCGACGCGGCGACGCACTCGTCCATGGTGTGGCAGACGTAGGAGCGCGCCGACTCGGCGTTGAGGCCGTGCTCGCGTGCGACCTTGGCGACGATCTCCTTGAACATCTCGCGGTTCTCGCCCGCCTGGATGGCGTCGAAGTCGGCGCCGATCAGCTCGACCTCGTAGCGCTCGAGCACTCCGGCCTCGTGCAGGGCGACCGCGGTGTTGAGCGCGGTCTGGCCGCCGAGCGTGGGCAGCAGCGCGTCGGGGCGCTCCTTGGCGATGATCTTCTCGACGAACTCGGGGGTGATCGGCTCGACGTAGGTGGCGTCGGCGAACTCGGGGTCGGTCATGATCGTCGCCGGGTTGCTGTTGACGAGGATCACGCGGAAGCCCTCGGCGCGCAGCACGCGGCAGGCCTGGGTGCCCGAGTAGTCGAACTCGCACGCCTGCCCGATGACGATCGGTCCCGAGCCGATCACCATGATCGACTGAATGTCCGTGCGCTTAGGCACCCTTACCCTCCATAAGCTCAACGAACTGGTCGAACAGATAGGCGGCGTCGTGGGGTCCGGCCGCCGCCTCGGGGTGGTACTGCACGCTGAAGGCGGGCCCGTCGAGCAGTCGCAGGCCCTCGACGCAGTCGTCGTTGAGGTTGACGTGGCTGACCTCGGCCCGGCCGTACGGGGTGTCGAAGGGGGCGCCGCGCGGGGCCTCGACGGCGAAGCCGTGGTTGTGCGCCGAGATCTCCACCTTGCCGGTGCGCACATCCTGCACGGGCTGGTTGACGCCCCGGTGGCCGTAGCGCAGCTTGTAGGTGCTCAGACCGAGCGCCCTGCCGAACAGCTGGTTGCCGAAGCAGATGCCGAAGAAGGGCACCTTGGCCGCCAGCACCTCGCGCAGCGCCGACACGTCCGCCGTCGCGGGGTCGCCCGGGCCGTTGGAGAAGAAGACGCCGTCGGGCTCGACGGCCATGATCTGCTCGAACGTGGCGCCCGCGGGCAGCACGTGCACCTCGCAGCCGCGCTCGGCCATGCGGTGCGGCGTCATGCCCTTGATCCCGAGGTCGACGGCCGCGACCGTGAACCTCCTGGCCCCGACGGCGGGCACCACGTAGGGCTCGGCGGTCGCGACCTCGGCCGCGAGGTCGGCGCCCTCCATCGCGGGCGCCAGGCGCACCTTCTCCACCAGGGCCTCGACCGGCTGATCGGGGTCGCTGAAGATCCCGGCGCGCATGGCGCCGCGCTCGCGCAGGTGGCGGGTCAGCGCGCGGGTGCCGGGGATGGCGATGCCGACGACGCCCTGCTCCTTGAGGTAGGCGTCGAGCGAGCGGTCGGCCCGCCAGTTGGAGACCACACGCGCGGGCTCACGCACCACGTATCCGGCCACCCACACGCGGCCGGACTCGGGGTCCTCGTCGTTGACGCCGGTGTTGCCGATGTGGGGGGCGGTCATCGCGACGATCTGGCGGTGGTAGGAGGGGTCGGTGAGGGTCTCCTGGTAGCCGGTCATACCGGTGTTGAAGACCATCTCGCCGTAGGTCTCACCCTCGGCGCCGTAGGGGGTTCCGTGGAAGACGCGACCGTCTTCCAGCACGAGTACGGCTTGCGTCACGCGAGCTTCCCTTCGAGGACTGTCGGCTTGCCGCGGAGGAACGTGGCGGTGACCCGGCCGGGCAGGGTCATGCCTTCGTAGGGGGTGTTGCGGCTCTTGGAGGCGAAGCTCGCCGGGTCGACCTCGGCGCGCCCCGAGGGGTCGTAGAGCGTGATGTTGGCGGGGGCGCCGACCTCGATGGCCCGGCCGTGCCCGTCGAGGCGGCCGATGCGGGCGGGCGCGATCGACATGCGATCGGCGACCGCCGCCCAGTCGAGCAGGCCGGTGTCGACCATGGCCTCCTGCACGACGCTCAGCGCGGTCTCCAGGCCCACCATGCCCATGGCCGCCGCGCCCCACTCGCTCTCCTTGTCCTCGACAGGGTGAGGTGCGTGGTCGGTGGCGACGATGTCGATGGTGCCGTCGGCCAGCGCCGCGCGCAGCGCCTCGACGTCCTCGCGGGTGCGCAGCGGCGGGTTGACCTTGTAGATCGGGTTGTACGCGCCGACGGGCGACTGCTCGACCAGCTCGTCGGTGAGCAGCAGGTGGTGGGGGGTGACCTCGGCCGTGACGTTCCAGCCCTTGCCCTTGGCCCAGCGGATGATCTCGACGGACCCGGCGGTCGAGACGTGGCAGACGTGCAGCCTGGAGCCGACGTGCGCGGCCAGCAGGCAGTCGCGTGCGATGATCGCCTCCTCGGCGACGGCGGGCCAGCCGGTCAGGCCGAGCCTGCCCGAGACGACGCCCTCGTTCATCTGCGCGCCCGCGGTCAGGCGTGGCTCCTGCGCGTGCTGGGCGACGACGCCGTCGAACGCCTTGACGTACTCCAGCGCCCTGCGCATCAGCACCGCGTCGTCGACGCACTTGCCGTCGTCGGAGAAGACGCGGACCCGGGCGGCCGAGTCGGCCATGGCGCCGAGTTCGGCCAGCTGCTTGCCCTCCAGGCCGACCGTGACGGCGCCGACCGGCTGCACGTCGCAGTGGCCGAACTCCTGGCCGAGCCGCCAGACCTGCTCGACGACGCCCGCGGTGTCGGCGACGGGCATCGTGTTGGCCATGGCGTGCACGGCCGTGTAGCCGCCGCGCGCGGCCGACTGGGTTCCCGTCTGGACGGTCTCGGCGTCCTCGCGGCCGGGCTCGCGCAGGTGGGTGTGCAGGTCGACGAGGCCGGGCAGGGCGATGGCGCCGCCGCCGTCGACGACCTGCTCCGCACCGGTGAGGCCGGAGCCGATCTCGGTGACGACGCCGTCGGCGATGCGGATGTCCTGCGGCTCGCCGCCGAGTATGCGGACGTTCTTGATCAGCATCAGAGCTCTCCCCCGAGGTCGGCGCCGCCCAGCAGCAGGTAGAGGACGGCCATGCGGATGGTCACACCGTTGGCGACCTGCTCGACGATCGTCGAGCGCGGGGAGTCGGCCACCTCGGCGGCGATCTCCATGCCCCTGTTCATCGGACCGGGGTGCATCACGATGGCCTCGTCCGGCATCTTGGCGAAGCGCTCGCGGTCGAGGCCGTAGCGGCGGGAGTACTCGCGCTCGCTGGGGAAGTACGCGGCGTTCATCCGCTCCTTCTGCACGCGCAGCATCATCACCACGTCGGACTTGGGCAGCACCGAGTCCAGGTCGTAGGAGACCTCGCACGGCCAGGTGTCGACCGAGACCGGCACCAGCGTGGGCGGTGCGACGAGCGTGACGTCGGCGCCGAGCGTGGCCAGCAGCAGCACGTTGGAGCGGGCGACCCTGCTGTGCAGCACGTCGCCTACGATGGTGACCTTGCGCCCTTCGAGCCCGCCGAGCCTGCGGCGCATGGAGAAGGCGTCGAGCAGGGCCTGGGTCGGGTGCTCGTGGGTGCCGTCACCGGCGTTGACCACACTGCCGCGCACCCAGTTGGCCAGGCGGTGCGGCGCGCCGGAGGCGCCGTGCCTGATGACGACGGCGTCGGCGCCCATGGCCTCAAGGGTGAGCGCGGTGTCCTTGAGCGACTCGCCCTTGGACACGCTCGACCCCTTGGCCGAGAAGTTGATGACATCGGCCGACATGCGCTTGGCCGCGGCCTCGAACGAGATGCGCGTGCGGGTGGAGTCCTCGAAGAACAGGTTGACCACCGTACGGCCGCGCAGCGTGGGCAGCTTCTTGATGGACCGTTCCGAGACCCTCGCCAGTTCCTCGGCGGTGTCGAGGATGAGCAGGGCGTCGTCCTTGGACAGGTCGCCCGCGGAGATGAGATGGCGGTTCACTGGGCGTCCCCCTTGATGAGAAGCACTGCGTCGCGCCCGTCGGTCTCGGAGAGGTAGACCTTGACCTTCTCGCTCTTGGCGGTCGGGAGGTTCTTGCCGACGTAGTCGGCGCGGATGGGAAGCTCGCGGTGGCCCCGGTCGACCAGGATGGCGAGCTGAACGGCGGTGGGGCGGCCCAGGTCGTTGAGCGCGTCGAGGGCGGCGCGCACACTGCGGCCGGAGAAGAGCACGTCGTCGACGAGCACGACGATCTTGCCGTCGATGCCGTCGGCGGGAAGCTCGGTGCGGCCGAGCGGGCGCGCGGGCTTGAGGCGCAGATCGTCGCGGTACATAGTGATGTCGATGGAGCCGACCGGGATCTTGACGCCCTCGAACTCCTCGATGCGGGCGCCGAGCCGATGGGCCAGCGTCGCGCCTCGCGTGGGGATGCCCAGGAGAACGACGTCTCCCGCTCCCTTGGTGCGCTCGAGGATCTCGTGCGCTATCCGGGTGAGGGCCCGGTGGATGTCGGGGCCTTCGAGAACGGCCCTGGAATCGGACATGGTGAAGCTCACCACCTTTCCCGCCTCACTGGACGGGTCTTAAAAGGGTGTCGGTCGGGACACACAGTACCAGCACCCACCAGCCACGATAGGCCCGGCCTCCCCTCGCGCTACGCTTGTGCTAACTACGGGTGATCGGGGGGTCACGCATATGGGAGCACAGCTCCGGCAGATCCGACAGCGGATCAGGTCTGTCAAATCGACGGCGAAGATCACCAGAGCGCAGGAGCTCATCGCCTCCTCGCGGGTGGGCAAGGCCCGCGCCAGAGCCGACGCGGCGGCGCCGTACGCGCGGGAGATCTCCAAGGCGGTCTCGGCTCTGCTCAGCCATCACATGCAGATGAACCACGCGCTCCTCAACGACAAGCCGGACACCGCACGGGTGGCGATCCTGCTCATCACGAGCGACAAGGGATTCTGTGGTGGTTTCAATCACAATGTGATCAGGCAGGGCCAGGCGCTGGCCACCCTGCTGCGCGAGCAGGGCAAGGAGCCGGTCTTCTATGTGATCGGCCGCAAGGGCGTCGACTGGTTCCGCTTCAGGCACGTCGAGACCTCGGGCAGCTGGGCCGGGTTCACCGGCCATCCCGAGTACGCGTCGGCGGCCGAGATCGGGCAGGTGCTGATCGACGCCTTCGACATGCCGACCAGGGAGGGCGGCGTCGGCGGGGTGCACATCGTCTACACCGAGTTCGTCTCGATGCTGACCCAGCGCACGGTCGTGCACAGGATCCTGCCGATGGAGGTCGAGGAGCGCGCGAGCGAGGAGGCCGCCGAGGGCACACGGCTGCCGGACGCGCCTTACGAGTTCGAGCCGTCGGCGCAGGCGGTGCTGGACGAACTGCTGCGCAAGTACGTCAGGGCCAGGGTGTGGCACATGCTGCTGGCCTCGGCCGCCTCCGAGCACGCCGCCAGGCGCACGGCGATGACCTCTGCGACCGAGAACGCCAACGAGCTGATCGACAAGCTGACCCGGCAGGCCAACGAGGCCCGCCAGTCCGAGATCACGACCGAGATCACCGAGATCGTGGGCGGTGCGGAGGCGCTCAGCGGCGGGCGCCATTAATTTGGACAAAACGGGTAAAGAGCTATAAAACATCCCTCAAGGTCTTGTCGAGGGAGGTTTCACGGATGGCTCTGACCGGTCGCGAGCTCAAGTCGCTCGACGCCATCGCGCAGCAGATCGCCGCCGACGACCCGGCGCTGGTCCGCATGCTGTCCGAGCACGGCGGCTCCGCCGCGGTGAGCGCCGAGCGCATCGCCTCGCGCTGGGACGCCTGGCCGGTCGCCCTCGTCATGGTCTGCCTGGCCGTGTTCGCGATCGCGCTCATCTTCTCCGGGGATTCGGCCGCCGCCTCCCACGTCATCAGTCGGTAATTTCCCGATTTCTAAGGCGTTTGTCCACCTAATCCTCCGGGCACGTCACCCTGTGTCACCACTCGGTGACATCGGGGGACTCTTGTGCCGGGGGGCGCAACATGGTGGATCCATCGGGAGATCCGGCTCGCAGTGGGCTCGCCTCAGATGAGGCCACGCTGCGCGAGGACAGCGCCAAAGAGATCGCTGAGGAGTCGGGCAAGCTGGGCCTGCCCGCCGCAACCTCACTGGTCGTGGGCAACATCGTGGGCACGGGCGTGTTCCTGCTGCCCGCCTCCCTGGCCGCCTTCGGCACGGTCAGCATCCTGGCCATGGGCATCGTCAGCATCGGCGCCATCGCCCTGGCCATGGTCTTCGGCAGGCTCGGCGCCCGCGTTCCCGCCGGCGGCGGGCCCTACGCCTACGCCCGTGACGCGTTCGGCGAGTTCACCGGCTTCTGGAACGCCTGGTCGTTCTGGCTGACAGCGTGGATCGGCAATGCGGCCATGGCCGTGGTGTGGGTCAACTACGTCAACTACTTCCTCGGCTGGGACTCCACCGCGGGCCAGATCCTGCTCGCCCTGGTGGCGTTGTGGATCCCCGCGCTGATCAACCTGACCGGTGTGAAGAACATCGGCATGTTCACCCTCGTCACCACGGTGCTGAAGTTCATCCCGCTGGTGTTCGTCGGCATCGTCGGCCTGTTCTTCATCCGCTCGGCCAACTTCGGCCCGTTCAACGCCACCGACGGCAACTGGATCGGCGCACTGTCGACGGCCGGAGCGCTGGCGCTGTTCATCTACTCCGGCGTCGAGAGCGTCACCATCGTCGCGGAGAAGGTCAAGAACCCGGCGCGCAACATCGGCAAGGCCAGCGTGTACGGCGTGCTCATCTGCGCCGCGATGTACATGCTCTCCACCGTCGCCATCTTCGGCACCGTCCCGCACGACAGCCTGGTCAACTCCAGCGCGCCCTTCGCCGACGCCATCAACAACATGTTCGGCGGCAGCGTCGGCGGCGGCCTGATGGCGGCCTGCGCGATCATCTCCGGCATCGGCGCGATCAACGGCTGGACCATGCTGGTGGCCGAGATGCCGCTGGCCGCGGCCAAGGACGGCATGTTCCCGAAGATCTTCACCAAGGAGTCGAGGCGGGGCGCCCCCTGGTTCGGCATCATCCTGGGCAGCGCGCTGACCTCGCTCGTCGTGGTCTACAACTACTTCGGCACCGAGGACGGGTTCAACAAGATCCTGCTCATCGCCACCTTCACCACCGTCATCCCGTACTTCTTCTCCGCGTGCGCGCAGCTGTTCTGGCTGGTCACCGGGGCCAGGCAGGTCAAGGCGGCCCGCCTCGGGCGCGACCTGACGATCGCGGTGGTGGCGATCCTGTTCGCCTTCTGGATGGCCTCCGGAGCGGGTCAAGAAGCGATCTTCATCGGCTTCCTCATGATGCTCGTGGGTATCCCGGTCTACATCTGGACCAAGGCCCGGCGCGGGGAGTACGGCCCCAGGGCCGCCGGCTGATCCGCATCACATCGTCACGACTTAGGGAAGAAACATGACCTTTCACGTCGATTCCGAGGTGGGCAGGCTGCACCAGGTGCTCCTGCACAAGCCCGAGCTGGCGCTGAAGCGACTCACGCCGTCCAACAAGGACGAGTTCCTCTTCGACGACGTCCTGTGGGTGCAGCGCGCCCTTGAGGAGCACGAGGAGTGGCAGCAGGTCCTGCGCGACCGGGGCATCACGGTCTTCATGCTCGCCGACATGCTGCGCGAGACGCTGGACCTGCCGGAGGCGCGCAAGCACATCCTCGACTCCGTCATCGACGAGCGCAGGCTCGGCCCGCTGGCGACCGACGCCGTGCGCAACGTGCTGGACTCGCTGCCTTCGGCCGAGCTGCAGCAGTTCCTCACCGGCGGCATCACCAAGGGCGAACTGCAGGAGCGCGGGGCCGACCCCAAGAGCGTGGCCTTCCACGTGCTGGAGGGCACCGACTTCATCCTGCCGCCGCTGCCCAACCACCTGTTCACGCGTGACACCTCGTGCTGGATCTACAACGGGGTCTCCATCAACGCGATGAAGAAGAAGGCCCGCCAGGCCGAGACCGTCAACCTGGAGGCGATCTACCGCTTCCACCCGACGTTCGCGCCCGGCTTCGACCGGCCCGAGGACGGCGGCTTCAACGTCTGGATGCCCGGCACGCCGGTCGCGCCCGCCACGATGGAGGGCGGCGACGTGCTGGTCATCGGCCGCGGCGCCGTACTCGTCGGGATGAGCGAGCGCACCCAGCCGCAGGCCGTCGAGATGCTGGCCAAGAACCTGTTCGCCAAGGGCGCGGCCAAGAAGATCGTCGCGCTGGACATGCCGAAGGCCAGGGCGTTCATGCACCTGGACACCGTCATGACCAATGTCGACGTCGGCGTGTTCACCAAGTTCGCCGGGCTCGGCATGCTGGCCTCGTACACGATCGAGCCCGGAGACAACGAGAAGGAGCTCAAGGTCACCGACCACGCTCCCGAGGCCATGCACAAGGCCATCGCCGCCGCGCTCGACCTGGACGACATCAAGATCCTCACCGCGACGCAGGACGTCTACGCCGCCGAGCGTGAGCAGTGGGACGACGGCTGCAACGTCCTGGCCCTGGAGCCCGGCGTGGTCGTCGCCTACGAGCGCAACACCACCACCAACAACTTCCTGCGCGCCAACGGTGTCGAGGTCATCGAGATCAGGGGCAGCGAGCTGGGCAGGGGACGGGGCGGACCCCGTTGCATGAGCTGCCCGCTCGAGCGCGACGGTATCTGACACTTCGTTTCGTGGGATTTCGGGGGAATTGCCATGGGTTTCAACCTTCGCAACCGCAGCTTCCTCAAGGAGCTCGACTTCACACCTGAGGAGTTCCGCTTCCTGCTCAAGCTCTCGGCCGACCTCAAACAGGCCAAGTACGCGGGCACCGAGCAGCAGCGACTCCGCGGCAAGAACATCGCACTGATCTTCGAGAAGACCTCGACGCGCACCCGCTGCTCGTTCGAGGTCGCCGCGCACGACCAGGGCGCGCACGTCACCTACCTCGACCCCTCCGGCTCGCAGATGGGCCACAAGGAGTCGGTCAAGGACACCGCGCGCGTCCTGGGCCGCATGTTCGACGCCATCGAGTACCGGGGCAGCAAGCAGGCCTATGTCGAGGAGCTGGCCGCCTACTCGGGCGTGCCGGTGTGGAACGGCCTGACCGACGAGTGGCACCCCACCCAGATGCTCGCCGACATCCTCACCATGCAGGAGCACAGCGACAAGCCGCTGAGCGAGATCTCCTTCGCCTACCTCGGCGACGCCCGCAACAACATGGGGCACTCGCTGCTGGTGACCGGCGCCATGTTCGGCATGGACGTGCGCCTGGTCGCGCCGAAGAAGCTGCAGCCCGACGCCAAGGCGGTCGTCAAGCCCGCCAAGGACATCGCCAAGCAGACCGGCGCCACGATCACCATCACCGACGACGTGGCCAAGGGCGTCAAGGGCGTCGACTACCTCTACACCGACGTGTGGGTGTCGATGGGCGAGCCGAAGGAGGTCTGGGACGAGCGCATCAAGCTGCTGATGCCGTACCAGGTCAATGCCAAGGTGGTGAAGGCCACCGGGAACCCGGACGTGAAGTTCATGCACTGCCTTCCGGCCTTCCACAACCGCGAGACCAGGGTCGGCGAGGACCTGTACGAGAAGACCGGGTTCGACGCGCTGGAGGTGACCGAGGAGGTGTTCGAGTCGCCGCGCTCGATCGTCTTCGACGAGGCCGAGAACCGGCTGCACACCATCAAGGCGATCATGGTCGCCACGCTGGGGGCATGACGATGCGGGTGCTCGTCGCCCTCGGGGGCAACGCGCTCATGCAGCGCGGCGACAAGCCGGACGCGGCGCTGCAGATCGCCAATGTGGCCACCGCGGTCAAGACGCTGGCCAAGGTGGCGGAGAAGCACGAGCTGATCATCACGCACGGCAACGGCCCCCAGGTGGGGGTGCTGGCGCTGGAGAGCGCGGCCGACCCGAACCTGACCAGGCCCTACCCGCTCGACACCATCGGCGCCGAGACGCAGGGCATGATCGGGTACTGGATGCAGCAGGCGCTGCAGAACGCGCTGCCCGGCCGCCAGGTGCTCTCGATGATCACCCAGACGCTGGTCTCGGCCGTCGACCCGGCCTTCGACAACCCGACGAAGTTCGTCGGGCAGGTCTACGACCAGGCCGAGGCGGAGAAGCTGGCCGCGGAGAACGGCTGGACGGTCAAGCAGGACGGCCAGTACTGGCGGCGCGTCGTGCCCTCTCCCCTGCCCCAGCGGGTGGTGGAGACCAGGCTGATCCGCAAGAGCGTGCGCGACGGCATCGTCGTGGTCTGCGCCGGCGGCGGCGGTGTGCCCGTCGTACGCGACGAGCAGGGCCGGCTGTCCGGTGTCGAGGCCGTCATCGACAAGGACCTGACCGGCTCGATGCTGGCCGAGTCGCTGGAGTGCGACGCCTTCCTCATCCTGACCGACGTGCCGAGGGTACTGAAGGACTACGGCACTCCCCAGCAGAGCGAGATCGGCCACACCACACCGTACGAACTGCGTGCCATCGACTTCCCAGCCGGCTCGATGGGGCCGAAAGTGGAAGCGGTGTGCAGGTTCGTCGAGACCACCGGTGACATGGCCGCGATCGGCAAGCTGGATCAGGCCCTGGAGATCCTCGAAGGCTCCTCGGGCACCATCATCACGCCCAACGCGACCTGGCCGCTGGCCAGCACGCTCTAGCCGCCACCGGGGGCGCTCCGCGAGGGGCGCCCCCTTCGTGCACAGGGAGGGGAGCCGGGTGGCACTGGCCCAGCTGTTCCGTACCAAACCCACCGACCAGATCGTGGCGGAGGGCGGCCAGGGGGAAGGCGGCTCGCTGCGCCGCACCATGTCCCTGTGGCAGCTCACGCTGTTCAGCATCGGCGCGACGCTCGGCACGGGCATCTTCGTCATCCTCGGGCAGGCCGTACCGAAGGCCGGGCCCGCGGTGGTGCTCGGCTTCGTGCTGGCGGCGGTCACGGCGTTGTTCTCGGCGCTGTCCTATGCCGAGCTCGCGGGCACGATCCCGGTGTCCGGCTCGTCCTACTCCTATGCCTACGCGACGCTCGGCGAGATCATCGCCTGGGTGTGCGGGTGGTGCCTGATGCTGGAGTACGCCGTCTCGGTGGCCGCCGTCGCGGTGGGCTGGGGCGAGTACCTCAACACCTTCTTCAAGGGCGCGTTCGGGTGGGAGTTGCCCGCCGCCATCACCAACTCGCCCGGGCAGAACGGGGGCGTGGTCAATGTGACCGCGATCCTCATCGTGGTGCTGTGCACGTGGCTGCTGCTGCGGGGCGCCTCGGAGAGCGCGGTGGCCAACACGATCTTCGTACTCATCAAGATCGTGATTCTCGCGTTCTTCTGCATCGTGGCCTTCACCGCCTTCCAGACCGGCAATCTGACGCCGTTCGCGCCGATGGGCATCGCGGGCATCACCGCCGCGGCCTCGCAGGTCTTCTTCTCCTACATCGGCTTCGACGCCGCGTCCACGGCGGGCGAGGAGGCCAAGAACCCCAAGCGCGACCTGCCGCTGGCCATCATCTTCTCGCTGATCATCGTGACGATCATCTACGTGCTGGTGGCGCTGGCCGCCGTCGGCGCGATGCCGTGGCAGGAGTTCAGCTCCAGCGGCACCGAGGCCAGCCTCGCCCTCATCGCCGACAAGGCGATCGGCGCCACCTGGCCGGGCCTGCTCATCTCCTTCGGCGCGGTCATCGCCATCGCGAGCGTCGTGCTCACCGTCCTGTACGGCCAGACGCGCATCCTGTTCGCCATGTCGCGTGACGGGCTGATTCCGAAGGTGTTCCAGAAGGTGAACCCGCGCCGCCAGGTGCCGATCGCCAACACGCTCATCGTGTCGGTGTTCGTCTCGGTGCTGGCCGGGCTCATTCCACTGGGGCAGCTGGCCGAGGCCACCAGCATCGGCACGCTGTTCGCCTTCGCCATCGTGAACGTCGGCGTGCTGGTGCTGCGCCGTACCCGGCCGGATCTGCCGCGCAGCTTCCGCGCTCCGTTCTTCCCCGTCACGCCGATCCTGGGCGTGGTGTTCTGCGTCGTGGTCATGGCGGGGCTCGCCGGGGTCACGTGGGTGGCGTTCCTGCTCTGGATGGCGGTCGGGCTGGTGGCCTACTTCGCCTACGGCTATCGCCACTCGCGGCTCAACCAGGGAGGCACCCTGTGAAGATCGAGAACGTGCTGACCGGATATATTCCCGAGCCGCGCGGCCGGGACGGGCTGGCGCTCGGGCTGCTGCTGGCCGGGCAGGCGGGCGCGCACCTCACGGTGGCGACCATCCAGCCGCCGCCGTGGTCGACGCCCGGGCCGGGCAGGGCCGACGAGAGCGCCTGGGTGTCCTACCTCGCCGAGCAGGCGGAGGCCACCCTGGAACAGGCCCGCGCGCTTTCGGGCGGGCAACAGAACGTGGACTACGTCGCCCACGCGCACAAGGGCAGCGGGCGCGGTCTGGTGGAGCTGGCACGCAAGAGCGGGTCGGACGTGGTCGTGATCGGCTCGGGCCCGCGCGGCGGCAAGGGCCGCATATCGCTCGGCAGTACGGCCGACCAGCTGCTGCACTCCTCCTCGGTCCCTGTGCTGCTGGCGCCGAAGGGGTACGCCGACGAGCCGCCCGCCTCGATCGAACGCCTCACGGTCGCCTACCGGCGCGGGCCCGGCTGCGACGAGGCCGTGGCGACGGCCGCCAGGACCGCGGCGGCACTCGACGTGCCGCTGCGGCTGGTCACGATCGTGCTGGACAGCCCCGGCAAGGCGAAGATCGAACGCGAGATGGCCGAACGGCTGCGCGAGCAGGCGGCGGCCGACCTCAAGGCGGCGGTCAAGGGGCATCGGCGCAAGACGCAGGTCGAGGTCGAGATGCTGGAGGGCCGGAAGGTCGCCGACGCTCTGGCCGCCACCGAGTGGCTGCCGGGCGAGCTGATCATCTGCGCGTCCAGCGATTCGGGGCCGCTGCGGCGGGTGTTCCTCGGCGACACGTCGATCAAGATCATACGAGCGGCGACGCGTCCCGTGTTGGTCCTCACCCGGCAGCCGGCGGCCAAGAGATCTTGACTATGGCCGCTCAGCGCCCTACAAGTGATCTTGGCCGGTTTCATCAGAACCCGGCGCACTCCACCACAACCGGCCCAGTCGACCGGAACAGGGTCGACTGGCCGGAACCGGAGTGATTGCCCGAACCGAGACAGTCAGCCGGAACTGGGACACAAGGACGACCGGCACGGTCGGCCGGAACCGGCACAGAAGGGATGACAATCGCGAGGGGAAGTGGCCAGCCGTAACCGGAATGCGGTCGAGCCGATCCGGAACCCCGGAGGAACGGGGCGAGACGTCGGCCCGGCTTCTCGGCAAACAGTGACGAAGTACCGTTATGAGTGGGACAAGAGCGACCTTTGAGGCGGACCCTCCCGGACCGGATTCGGCATCTTTTTTCCAATCAGCTTGACCTTGAGCTTCCATCGCTTTACCGTCACTGTCCGTAACCACTTCTCGCGGCGTTCTGGGGTAAACCCAGGTGTCTCGGTCACCGAAGGTACCTACCCAGGCACCTAACCCCCCGGTGACCCGACATTTGCCGCAAGGGCGCACAATCTACTGAGAGCACGACATACACGAGCCGGGGGGCCACACCATGCCGTCTGAGTACGCAAAGTCGCTGGGTGCACGACTCCGCGCGATCCGCACCCAGCAGGGGCTGTCCCTGCACGGAGTCGAGGAGAAGTCGCGCGGACGCTGGAAAGCAGTGGTCGTCGGCTCCTACGAGCGAGGCGATCGCGCGGTCACGGTGCAGAAGCTCGCCGAGCTGGCCGACTTCTACGGCGTGCCCGTCTCCGAGCTGCTTCCCGGAGGCGCCGCGCCCAGCCCGCTCGGGCCGACGCCGAAGCTCGTCATCGATCTGGAGAAGCTGGCGACCCTGCCCAAGGAGAAGGCAGGCGCCCTGGCCCGGTACGCGGCCACGATCCAGAGCCAGCGAGGCGACTACAACGGCAAGGTGTTGAGCATCCGCCAGGAGGACCTGCGCTCTCTTGCCGTCATCTATGACAAGTCGCCCAGCGAGCTGACCGAAGAGCTGATCAGCTGGGGCGTACTCGACGCCGAGGCCCGCCGCGCCGTCGAGTCCTTCTGACCCACCCCCTCCCCCTTCGGGCGTCCCCCCTCTGACGCCTCGCCCCGGGAGCCGAACCCCCTCAACGCCCGCTCCGCCATTCGGAGCGGGCGTCGAGTCGTTTTGGGCCCCCCTTGGAGTGTTCGCGGGGTATTGGCGTTGGGGAGATGCTTTGCGGTGGGGCGGTATGGCGCTCAAAGGGCCGGAGAGCGCATGAAGAGCCTTGGAGGTGGTTGCTGCCGGGACTTCTCCGTATTTGCGCCACAGCGGCTTTTGAGGGCATTTCAGGAGGGATTGTGTGGGGGTGGGGGTTTGGCGGGCGGGGCGGGATTGGGTGGGGCGGGGTTTTGGGCGGGGGCTCGCGTGTGTGGGCGGGTGGTGTCGTGGGGTGTGTGGGGGTGCAGTCGTGTGCGCGGGTGGGTGCAGTCGTGCGGGTGAGCGGTGTGGTGTGGGTGCGTGGGCGGGTGGTGTCATGCGGGGGCGCGGGAGGAGTCGCGTGGTCGGGTGGTGTCGTGCGCGGGCGCGGGAGGAGCCGCGCGGGTGCCTGGGCGGCGAGGATTCGCGGGTGGGAGTCGCGTGGGTGGGTGGACTCGTGCGGGTGAGCGGGTGGGCGGGGCTCGCGAGTGGGTGCGTGGGTGGAGTCGTACGAGTGAGGTGGGTGGGAGTCACGCGGGAGAATGGGTGAGCGAGGTGGCGGGTGATTGGGCGGGGTGGCGGCTGAGTGGGTGAGGCGAGGCAGGGGGCAGGCGGGGCAGGGCGGGTGGAGTTGGGTTGGGCGTTGAGGTGCGAGGCGAATCCGTGCGGGGATGCCTGCGGGGGCGCGAGTCTCATCTGAGGCAGACAGACACCCATGCCCCCTGACAACAGGCCTGCAGCCTCACCGCGAGCGTCCTGGACAGGCCTGTGGCCTTCCCGTGGGCGTCCCGGACAAGGTTGTGGCCCCCGAGGAGAGCCGGGAGGCATTCCAGGGCGTATGAGGGCTTTGCGGGCGCGCAAGACGACCTGAGAAGCGCGTGCGCAGTCGCGAGAGTGCGCACCGCAGCCCACACGTACTCTCGCGTGCGCACCCTTGGAGAGTCCTGCACGCGCAGGGGCGTGCGCGCGCAGAGTCACACGCGAGGAGACGTGAGGAGAGGCGAGCCCGAGAAGTGTGTGACGAGAGGCGGGCGCATCGAGAGTTGAGGGCTTGCAGAGGCGTGGCGCTTAACCCAACCCACCCAGCCCGCCCCACCAAGCGCCCAAAACGCCGAAAACGCCGACCCCAACCACGTCCAAGGCCAATCACACACCAGTCAACGCACCAAGCCAGGCCCCCACCCAAGGGCCCAGCCCAGCACCCAACTCAAGCCAACCCGACCTCAGGCCCCAGCCTCAGCCCCCTGCCCTCCTCGCCCCGGCAGGCGTACCAAGACCCAAGACCCAAAACCCAGGCCCAAAGGCAAAAGCCCCCAGCTCACCCCGCAAGCGGCACGTTCACCGGCAATGCGGGCTGACCAGGAACCCCGAGGAGGGTTTCCACCTCGGTGACGAAGGTGTCGGCTTCGGACATGAGGTCGTCGGCGTCGCGGGAGGTGATGCCGCGGACGACGCCGGCCTCGGCGGCGGCGCGCTTGGCGGCGCTCACCTCGAAGTAGGCGGCCCACTCGGCCAGCTGCGGCTCGGCCTCCGGCAGGAGCTCCCACGCACTGCGCAGGCGCCTGCGACGGCCTTCCATGGGACGAGGGCGGGCGGCGAGGATCGCCGCGGCCGCTCGGAGGGCGGCCAGGTGGGCCGCCACGTATCGGGATGCCGGGGTGCGGGCCGATGCCGCCTCCGCCAGGCATGCGCGTGCGTCGGATAGGTGCGCCCGGACCGCGGGCGACAACCGGGGCCCGTGCGACTCGTTGAGCCGTGGGGTCATCTCCAGCCTCCTTGGGGGTTGTGGCGGCTCCCGGTGTTTGCGCCGGTGAAGCCAGAGTTTCAGACTCCACCGACAATTACGCCGGGCGGCCGGACGAGGAGCTTCCCCTCTCCCCGTCCGGCCAGAGCACGCCCCTTCGTCTCCGCCGACGACGAGGACGAGCCCTTCGCCCTTGGGGCCCGTCCGCGGAGCCGCTTGGGGGAAGCGGTCCCGCATCCGGGTCCTGACAACGTGAGCCGCTAGCCTCACGTCACTCCATCGAACATAATTTCGATCATCGATATTGTCAACACTCGAACGAACACAGGTTCGATCAAGTGGTGACCTGTTCGCCCTCGATCACGGTCGCACCGGCCACGACGGAGGCGCATCTGGCCCCGAGCACGGCCAGCGCGGCCAGCAGTTCGGGCGGCCCCTCGACCTGTACGTCGGCGTCGAGCATGAGCACATGAAGGGCCAGCTGGAGCGGGGTGTCGCCACCGGCGTGCACCAGGCAGGCGTGCTCGCCGTCGGGCTCGACGAGCACCGAGTCGGGCACCCTGGCGGCGACGTCGGCGGCGGGGGCGCCCACCCGCACCAGCGCCCGGTGCCGCGCCAGCGCCACGTCGACCCCGCGCGAGACGGACTCGGCGCCGGGCGGCTCCCGCCTGGCGAACCTGGGCCCGTGCGGTGGCCGCGGCGTGATCCGGTCGACGCGGAACGTACGCCAGTCCTGCCTGGCGACGTCCCAGGCGATGAGGTACCACCGCCTGCCGGTGTGCACGAGCCGATGCGGCTCGGCGTCGCGTCCCTGCTCGCTCCCGTCGTGGGTGCGATAGCCGAACCTCAGCCGCTGCCGGTCGCGGCACGCGGCGGCGATGGTGGCGAGCAGGCCGGGCTCGACCACGGGCCCGCCGGTCTGGGTGGCGATCGTGTGCGCGTGCAGCGCGCCGACCTGGCGGCGCAGCCGTTCGGGCAGGACCTGTTCGAGTTTGGCCAGGGCGCGCACCGAGCTGTCCTCGATGCCCTCGACCGTGCCTCCGGCGGCCGTGCGCAGCCCGATGGCCACCGCGACGGCCTCCTCGTCGTCGAGCAGCAGCGGCGGCAGCCGCGTGCCCGCCCCCAGCCGGTATCCCCCGGCGGCCCCGGGCACCGCGTGCACCGGGTAGTCCAGCTCGCGCAGCTTGGCGATGTCGTAGCGGATCGTGCGTGGACTGACCTCGAGCCGGTCGGCGAGCTCGGCCCCTGTCCAGCTGGGGCGGCTCTGCAACAGCGAAAGCAGGCGCAGCAGCCTGGCGGACGTCTCCAACATCGACTCATTATCGCGGCAACAGCTTTGCCGCGTTGGGCGAAACCATGAGGTCATGACGAACCACGACATCCGCCCGTTCCACCTGCACGTCCCCGACGCCGACCTGGACGACCTGCGCGAGCGGCTGGGCCGTACCCGGGCTCCCCAGGCGGCTCCCGGCGAGGGCAGGGGCCTGCCGGGCGGCGCGCTGGCGGAGCTGGCCGCGTACTGGGCCGACGGCTACGACTGGCGGGCGAACGAGGCCCTGGTCAACGAGCTGCCGCAGTACGTCACGACGATCGACGGGGTGCGGGTGCACTTCGTCCACGTGCGCTCGCCCGAGCCGGGCGCGACGCCGTTGCTGCTGACGCACGGCTGGCCGAGCACCTTCCTGGAGTTCGGCCCGCTGATCGGCCCGCTGAGCGACCCCCGCGCGCACGGCGGCGACCCGGCGCACGCCTTCGACCTGGTGATCCCCTCGCTCCCCGGCCACGGCCTGTCCGGCGCGCCCACCGAGCCGGGCTGGAACCTGCGGCGCATCGCGCACGCCTGGGCCGAGCTGATGCGCCGCCTGGGCTACACCAGGTACGGCGCGCACGGCACCGACTGGGGTTCCGGCGTCTCGCGCGAACTGGCCCTGGTGGCCCCGGAGCAGGTGTGCGGCGTGCACGTCAGCTACCTGCCGACCTTCCCTTCGGGCGCCCCGGGCGAGCTGGCGGGCCTGAGCGAGTCCGACCTGGCCAGGCTGGCGGGCCTGGAGCGCTTCACCGGCGACCTGGGCGGCTCCATGGCGATCCAGTCGACCCGCCCGCAGACCCTGGCCTACGCCCTGGCCGACTCCCCCGCCGGGCAGCTGGCCTGGATCGCGGAGAAGTTCACCGAGTGGGCCGAGTACGAGGTGGACCGCGACCTGCTGCTGACCATCGTGACGATCTACTGGCTGACCAACTCGGCCGGGCCCTCGGCGCAGCTGTACTGGGAGTTCGCCCACGCCTGGACGGGCTCCGAGCCGTCGGACACGCCGCTGGGCGTCGCGGTCTTCCCGCGCGACATCCTGCTGCCGATCAGGCGGCTGGCCGAGCGGACGGCGAAGGTGACGCACTGGACCGAGTTCGGCAGCGGCGGGCACTTCCCGGCCCTGGAGCGGCCCGGCGACCTCGCCGGCGACATCCGCGCGTTCTTCGCGACGATCTGAAGTCCCTTCCCACCAAGGCTTATGCGCCGCGTGTATACCCTCAGTATATAGTCCCCCGCATGAGTGTGCCTCTCGCCCTGCTCGGCCTGCTCGATCGCGAGCCGAGCCACGGATACGACCTCAAGCGCGACTACGACGCCTACTTCGCCAGGGGCAGGCCGCTGCCGTTCGGCCAGGTGTACTCCACCCTCGGCAGGCTGGCCAGGGACGGCAAGGTCACAGCGGGCCGGAGCGAGCCGGGCGACGGGCCGGACCGCAAGCGCTACGCCATCACGCCGCTCGGCAGGGACGAGGTGCAGGCCTGGCTGAGCGAGCCCGTCGAGGCCGAGCCGTACCTGCAGACGGTGCTGTTCACCAAGGTGGTGCTCGCGCTGATGCTCGGGCGCGACGCCGCCGGGTACCTCGACGCGCAGCGGGCCGCGCACCTGCGGCGCATGCGCGAGCTGACCGAGGTCAAGCGCGGCGGCGCGCTCGTCGACGCGCTGCTGGCCGACCACGGCCTGTTCCACCTGGAGGCCGACCTGCGGTGGATCGACGTCACCTCGGCCAGGCTCGGCGCACTGGCCCAGACGGTGCGCCGATGAGCCCGCCGCCGCCCGTCCTGACGGGCTCGCACTCCCCGGTGATCGAGGCGCGCGCGGTCTCCAGGGCGTACGGCAGGACGCCCGCGCTGCTGGAGGCCGACCTGGCGGTGCGGGCGGGCGAGGTGCTGGCGGTCATGGGGCCGAGCGGTTCCGGCAAGTCGACCCTGCTGCACTGCCTGGCCGGGATCTTCACCCCGGACTCGGGCGAGGTGTGGTTCCAGGGACGGCGGCTCGACACGCTGTCCGACAACGCCAGGAGCGAGTTACGACGCACGGCGTTCGGGTTCGTGTTCCAGTACGGCAGGCTCGTGCCCGAGCTGACCGTCGCCGACAATGTCGCCCTGCCCCTGCTGCTCGGCCGCACCGGGCGCAGGCAGGCCTATGCCAGGGCGGCCGGATGGCTGGAGCGCCTCGGCCTCGACGGGCTGGGCGACAGGCGCACCGGCGAGATGTCGGGCGGCCAGGCGCAGCGGGTGGCGATCGCGAGGGCGCTGGTGACCGGGCCGTCGGTGCTGTTCGCCGACGAGCCCACCGGCTCGCTCGACTCGCTCACCGGCGAGCAGGTGATGGACCTGCTGGTCGCGCTGGCCCGCGAGGAGGGCACGACGGTGCTCGTCGTCACGCACGACGCCCGTGTGGCCGCCGGGGCCGACCGCGAGGTCGTCGTACGCGACGGCCGGGTCACCGACCCCTACCGCGCGCAGAGCCTGCGGTGACGGCCGTGCTCGGCCTGCGCATCGCCCTGCGCGGCGGTAGGGAGGCCGCCGTCAGGCTCGCGCTCGTCACGGTCGCGGTCGGGGCGGGCGTCACGGTGCTGCTGGCGACGCTGGCGATGTTCAACGCCTTCGCCGCGACCGGGCAGCGCGCGTGCTGGGAGTGCACGACGGGCTCGGCGCCGGGTGGCTGGGCGCTCGGCGCGACGACGAACACCGCCCTGTGGAACTACCGCGAGGACACCTACGCCGGTCGCGGCCTCAAGCGCCTCGACGTGGCCGCGCTCGGCGCCCGGGCTCCGGTCATGCCGGGCCTGGAGCGATGGCCGGGCCCGGGACACTACCTCGTCTCGCCCGCGCTGGCCGCGCTGCTGGATTCGGTGCCCGCCGATCAGCTCGGCGACCGCTTCGCGGGCACGAGGGCCGGGCTGATCGGCCGGCAGGCCCTGTCGGGGCCGGACGAGCTCGCCGTCGTCGTGGGGGGCACGCCGCAGCGGCTGGCCTCGATGGCGGGGACGGTGGAGGTCGACACGATCTCGGCCGAGCCCGCCGTCGACGACACCTCCACGTGGTACCGCCAGGCGTTCGGCATCGCGGCCGTCGGCCTGATCTTCCCGCTGCTCGTGCTCATCGGCACCGCCTCCCGGCTGGCCGCCGCCCGCCGCGAGGAGCGCTACGCCGCGATCAGGCTGGTGGGCGCCACCGCACGGCAGATCAATGTCATCGCCTCCGTCGACGCCGCCGCCGGGGCCGTGCTCGGCACCCTGGCGGGCATCGGGCTCTTCCAGCTGGTACGGCCGGCCGTGGCCCAGGTGGCGGTCACGGGAGCGCGTTACTTCCCCGTTCTGGTCGTGCCGTCGGCCGTGCAGTACGCCTGTGTGCTGGTCGCGGTGCCGCTGGCCACGACCGGTGCGGCGCTGTGGTCGCTGCGCCGGGTGCGGATCACGCCGATGGGCGTGGCCGGCCGGACGGCCTCGCCCGCGCCGAGGGGGTGGCGGCTGCTGCCGCTGGGGGCCGGGCTCGTGGTGTTCGCCCTGGCTTTCGGCGGTTCGAGCAAGGAGCCCGAGCCGGTCCTGCTCGACATCGGGCTGATCCTGATCATGGCGGGCCTGATGCTGGGCGGGCCGTGGCTGACGATGCTGGCGGCCGGGCTGGTGGCCAGGCACACGCGCAGCGCCGCCGGACTGCTGGCCGCCCAGCGGCTGCGCGCCGATCCGAAGGCCGCGTTCAGGACGGTGAACGGGCTCGTGCTCGCCGTCTTCATCGGCACCGCGATCGCCGGGATCATCCCGGCCGTCGTGTCGGGCCAGCGCGCGGTGGGCGGCGGCACGCTCGGCCCCGTGCTGCGCGCCGCGTTCGCCTACGCGGGCTGCGGCTCCCCCGACTGCGCCGCCATCGCGGGCCGCGCGCTGCCGCCCGAGGCCGCGGCCCGGCTGCTCGCCGAAATGCGGGCCCTGCCCGGGGTATCGGTGCTACCGATATACGACAGGGCCTCCGATCCGGCGTCGAAGGACGGGCACGACCGCTTCGGCGACGGGCCGCCGCCGCCGGGCTCGATCGTGGGCTGCGCGAGCCTGGCCGCGCTGCCCGCGCTCGGGAGCTGCCCGCCGGGAGCCACGGCCGTGGCCGCCTCGCTGGAGCGGGTGGTGGTCAACGACAACATGCTGTCCATCGGCAGGCGCCTGCCCGTCGTCGGCGGCGACAGTCCGGTCGTCACCACGCCGCTCGCCGGGCTGAGCCTGTCGGCCGTGCTGGTCGGCACCGGCGACGCCGCCACGCTCGAACGCGTCCGCACGCTGCTCACGCCGTACACGGCCGTCAGCGGGGTCGACGAGGCGCCGATGACGTTCGACGAGGTGGCGGCGGCCAGGGCGGTGCTGCTCGAACAGATCGAGGCGGTGGCGCTCGCGATGGTCGGGCTCACCCTGCTGGTGGCCGGTTGCGCGCTCGTGGTGGCGGTCGGGGGTGGTCTGGTCGAGCGCAGGAGGCCGTTCACGCTGCTGCGGCTGTGCGGGACGCCGACGGCGACGCTGTCCAGGGTGGTGCTGCTGGAGTCGGCGCTGCCGCTGGTGCTGGCCGCCGTGCTCGCCGCCGGGGCCGGGATCGGGGTGGCCGGGCTGTTGTCCGGTCAGCTCGGCGTCGCGTTCTCGCCGCCGGGCGCCGGTTACTTCCTGACGGCCGGTGGCGGGCTCGCCGTCGCCCTGCTCGTCGTCCTCACCGCGCTGCCGCTGCTGCGGCGCATGACCGCGCCCGACTCGGCGCACCTCGGACAGGAGTCCTGATGAGCACACGACCACTCGGGCGTCCGGCGCGGCTCCTGCTCGCCTGCGCGCTCGTCCTCGTCGCCGCCGTTGTCGTGGTGACGCAGACCCGCACCCCCTCGGTGGCCGACGACGGCCGCTACCGGGCCGACATCCGGCGCACCGAGCACGGCATACCGCACATCTCGGCCAAGGACCACGGCAGCCTCGGCTTCGGGTACGGCTACGCCTTCGCCCAGGACAACCTGTGCACGATGGCCTCCTGGGTCCTGACGTTACGCGGCGAACGCTCGGCGCACTTCGGCGCGCAGGCGCTGTCCGACGATCCGATCAGGCCGGCCCCGAACCTCGCCAGCGACGTGTACCACCGAGGCGTGCACGCCTCGGGCGTCGTGCGCCGGCTGCTGGCCGCCCCGGCGCCGATCGGCCCCACGCCGCAGATGCGCCGCCTGGTCGACGGCTACGTGGCCGGGTACAACCGCTACCTGAGCGACACCGGCGTCGGCGCACTGCCCGACCCGGCCTGCAGGGGCAAGGACTGGGTGGGCCCGATCACCGCACTCGACGTCTGGCACAACCTGCTCGACCTCAACCGCATGGCGGGCAGCTCCCAGCTCAAGAAGGACATCGCCGAAGCCGCCCCGCCCGGCTCCGCCCCGGCCTCGGCCGACGACGACGACGGCGGCCCCGGGCCCGAGCCACGCCTGCGGCAGGCGCCGGGCAGCAACGCCTGGGCGCTCGGCCGTACCTCGACCAGGAACGGCACCTCCATGCTCGTGGCCGACCCGCACTTCCCGTGGAACGGCGTGCGGCGCTTCTACCAGGTGCACCTGACGATCCCGGGACAGCTCGACGTCTCGGGCGCCAGCCTCTACGGCACGCCGGTCGTCCAGATCGGGCACAACGCGAGCCTCGCCTGGACCCATACCGTCTCGCACGCCCAGCGCTTCACCCTGTTCCGGCTCGACCTGGCGCCGGGCGATCCCACCGCGTACCTGGTCGACGGCGTCGCCGAGCCGATGGGCAGGCAGGAGGTCACGCTCACCGTGCGCGAGCCCGACGGGAGCTCGCGCCCGCTCACGCGTGTCCTGTACACCTCGCGCTACGGTCCCGTGCTGGCGAGCGGCTGGAGCGAGAAGAGCGCGTACGTGCTGGCCGACGCCAACGCCGCCAACCTGCGCTCGGGCGACGAGTGGCTGGCGATGGCGGCGGCCCGCGACGTCAACGGCCTGCGCCGGGCCCAGGCCACCTACCAGGGCATGCCGTTCGTCTACACACTGGCGGCCGACGCGGGCGGCACGGCGTACTTCGCCGACGCCTCCGTGGTCCCGCACGTCACCGACGCCCACGCCGCGCGCTGTGTCAGCACGCCCGACGAGGAGAGCTACATCCTCGACGGCTCCACCTCCTCCTGCGGCTGGGGCTCCGACGCCGACGCCGTGCGGCCCGGCCTGTTCGGACCGGCCGCCAAGCCCGGCCTGACCAGGAACGACTATGTGAGCAACTCCAACAACAGCCCGTGGCTGACCAACCCGGCGGCGCCGCTGACCGGCTATGCGAAGATCTTCGGCACCTCCGGAACCGATCCCGAGCTGCGCCCGCAGGTCAGCCTGGACATGATCGGCAGACGGCTGAACGGCTCCGACGGGCTCGGCGCGCCCGGGTTCACGCTGGAGTCGCTGACGGCCTCGGTCTCGGGCAAGCGCAATCTGGCCTTCGAACGCACCCGCGCCGATCTGGCCGCCATCTGCGCGGCGCATCCCGTCATGACGGCCGGGGACGGCTCCCGCGTCGACGTGCGCGAGGCGTGCGGCGTCCTGGCCGCGTGGAACGGCAGGGCGACGGCCACGAGTGCGGGATCGGTCCTGTGGCGCGAGTTCTTCACCAGGCTGGGACGCCGGACCGCTCCCCCGCCGCACTCCGACAAGCCGGGCGAGAAGCCCGCGGCGCCCGGACCGCCGAAGGCCGCCTGGTGGCGCGTGCCGTTCGACCCCGCCGAGCCGCTCACCACCCCGCGCGGCCTCGACCGGGCCCGCGCGGAGACCAGGACGGCGCTGGCCGACGTCGTGCGCTTCTTCCGGGCCAACCGCATCCCGCTGGGGCGTACGGCCGGGCAGGCGCAGTCGTACGGAGCGGTGGCCGTGCCCGGCTGCACCGAGGGCGAGGGCTGTTTCGACCGGATCCGCACGTCGGGGCCGCTCGGCACGGACGGGCGTTATCCGCCGGTCGACACCGGGTCCACGTTCCTGATGGCGGTCGAACTGACCCCGGCGGGGCCGAAGGCCATGACCGTGATGACGTACTCGCAGTCGGCGAACGCGGCTTCGCCGTACCACTCCGATCAGACCGTGCTGTTCGCGCAGGGCCGGTGGGTGAAGGGGCGCTTCACCGAGGCGGAGATCAAGGCCGATCCGCACCTGCGCACGAGCACCGTGCGCGGCTGACGGCCGGGCGGGGGCGTGCGCCGCCCCCGCCCGTGCGCTCAGCGCTGGAAACGGCCCTTGACGTGTACGGGCACGCCGGTGCCGAGCAGGCCGGGCAGCTCTTCGGCGACGTTCATCGGCAGCCGCACGCAGCCGTGCGAGGCCGGGTACAGCGGCACCGACAGGGCGCCGTGGAAGGCGATGCCGCCGTTGAAGAAGATCGGGTTGTACAGCTGGCCGAGGTAGGACTTGTGCCACCCGCTCCTGCGCCAGGTCGTCTTGTAGTCGCCCGTCGGCGTCCTGGCGCTGCCGCAGAAGCGCTGCGCCTTGCCCTGCCAGGTGGTCGTCTCGCAGTACGCCACGCCGCTGCCCGAGGAGATGTGCGTGATCAGCTTCACCTGGTTGCCGACGTACAGGACCATGGTCTGGTTGCTCAGGTTCACCTCGGCGCGGGTCGCCTTGCCCTTGGGCACGAGGATCTTCGGCGCTCTGGGGTTGTCCAGGGCGGCCCAGGTCTTCGCGCCGATCGTGCTGCTGGTCTTGAGACCGTTGATCTTCTGGAAGGCCCACACGGCCGCCAGGGTGGTGCCGCCGTAGCGGCCGTCCGGCTTGCCCGGGCGGTAGCCGAGCTCGGTGAGCCGCTGCTGCAGCCACTTGACGTCCGCGCCCTTGGCGCCGAGCTTGAGCTGCTTGCCCGGGGAGGCCGTCGCCGCCGCCGTCGTCGCTGTTGTCGTTGGTCCCGCTGACGTCGAAGCCTGCGCCATGCCGGCGCCGGCTCCGGCGAGCAGGAGTGTGCCCGCCGTCATGAGAGCAGCCAGTCCGAGCCGCCTCTGCCCAGCTCCCACCGTGATCATCCCCTCAAATCCTTAACATTGTGAACAAATGACCCTAGCGCACCACGCACTCCAGGTAATCAATTGGTCAATCTGATTAGAGTGGGCCTGTGTCAGAAAAGTTGCCCGCCAACGCCCTCCACGTCGAGGCGATCCTGCGCGCCCTCGGCGCGCCCGGCGAGATCGTCCTGCTGCCCGACTCCGCGCCCACGGCCGCCACGGCCGCCGCCCAGCTCGGCTGCGAGATCGGCGCGATCGCCAACAGCCTCATCTTCGACGCCGACGCCACCCCGCTCCTGGTCCTGACCAGCGGCGCCCACCGCGTCGACACCTCGCTGATCGCGGCCGTCGCGGGCTTCACGAAGGTACGGCGGGCCAGTCCCGAGTTCGTCAGGCAGGCCACCGGCCAGCCGATCGGCGGCGTCGCACCCGTCGGGCACCCCGCGCCCGTGCGCACGCTGGTCGACACCTGGCTGAGCAAGTACGACGTCGTCTGGGCCGCGGCCGGGCATCCGCACACCGTGTTCCCGACGAGTTTCGACGAGCTGCTCCGGATCACCGGGGGCGTCGCGGTCGAGGTCGAATGATCTCCTTTCGCGGGATGGATCGGCTCGAATTCGCCGAACGCCTGGATTCCGTGATGGATATCTACACCGCCGCGATGCACCCGCCTTCCGATCAAGTAGCCGGGCGGTGCGCGATCATGCGAAATCACGGGACTTATCCCGATTTTCAGTGCTATTTCGCTGAACTTCCGGACGGGAAGCCGGTCGGTTTCGCCTACGGCTTCCACGGCACGCCCGGCCAGTGGTGGCACGACGTCGTGCACCACGCCCTCACCACGGCCGCGGGCCCGGCCGTGGCCCACGCCTGGCTCGACGACACCTTCGAACTCGCCGAGATCCACGTCCATCCCGACTACCAGGGCAAGGGCATCGGCCGCGCGATGATCCACGCACTGTGCGAGGGACATCGGGAGCGGTCGGCCGTCCTGTCGACCCATGACCAGCCCACGGCCGCACGGCATCTGTACCGGTCGATGGGGTTCACCGATCTGCTGTCGCAGTTCGTGTTTCCCGGAGGGCACGAGCACTACGCGATCGCGGGCGTGGCCCTGCCGCTGGCCCGGGGCGCGAAGTAGGGCTCAGCGCACGGGCGCGTAGCGCAGCAGGACGACGGCGTCGCCGAAGGTCCGGGCCTCGACCAGGCGGACCTTGACGCGCTCCCCCTCGGGAAACAGCGGCTCGCCCCCGCCGAGCGCGACCGGATGGACGAACACCCTCAGATCGTCGACGAGACCCAGCCGCAGGAACGCCCCCGCGATCCGCCCGCCGCCGTACAGGACCAGATCGCCCGCCACCGAGCCCTTGAGCCTGCGCACCTCCTCGGTCAGGTCGCCGCGCAGCACCTGGGTGTTCCACCCGGCCGCCTCGATGGACTGCGAGAAGACGTACTTGGGCGTGTCCCGCCACAGCGGGGCGAAGTCACGGTCGTGCGGATGGCAGTCGGGGTCCTGGTCGACCGTCGGCCAGTACGAGGCCATGCCCCGGTAGACGTTGGCGCCGTAGAGGAAGGCGCCGGTGGCCTTGGACTGCTCCTGCCCGTAGGCGCTCAGCTCCGGCCCGACGACCGGCCAGTCGAACTCGCCCTCGGGCCCGCAGACATATCCGTCGATCGACTGGTGCATCCACAGAACGACGTTCCCCATGGTCTCGCTCCTCGTAATCCGCTGTCGTGGTGCTGTCACGGAAAGGTCGAAGCGGACCCACGGGAGTCGACATCCCGGATGCGACTTTCTCAGAATTTCCCGGGCGTCATCTTCCCGGGCGTCGGCCGTACCCGCTCAGCCGCCCAGGAACCCGCCGAACAGCAGCCCCCACGTGAGCAGCCCGCCACCGGCGACCAGCAGCACGTCGGCGGCCAGCAGCCCGACGACCGCCCCCAGCCACCGCCCCGACCAGTCGTACCACCACACGCCGGTCCCGCCCGCGACCATCCCCACGACCGGCACCCCGACCACCACCGCCACGGCCTGAGGAAAGACCGGCCCGTACAGCCACAGCAGAAAGTCCCACAACAGCACCGGCCCCACGGCCCACAACCCCAGCGCCACCGGAGTGAGAAACGCGGCGACACCCACCCTGACCCTCATACCACCACAGTCGACCAGACCGATGTGCTCCCACGGCGCAGCGGAAGTCGAGGTTCGGTGCAGGTGCCGAGGAAACAACGAACCGCCCGGCATCACCTCGTCGTGAGGCCAGGCGGTCAACCGTTCGCTCAGAGGGCGGCCGGGATCGCGAGCCGCTGGAAGACCTCGCGCGTGGCGCTGGAGCGGTTGAAGGTGATGAAGTGGATGCCGGGCGCGCCCTCGTCGAGAAGCCGTTGGCAGAGCTCGGCGCAGTGCTCGATGCCGAGGGCCCGCACGGCCGCGGGGTCGTCGGCGACCGCCTCGAAGCGGGCCGCGACCTCGGGCGGGAAGGGAGCGCCCGACAACTGCTCCGAGCGGGCGATCGTGCTGAACTGCGTCACGGGCATGATGCCGGGGATGATCGGCGTGTCACAGCCCCGTGCGGTCACGCGCTCGCGCAGGCGCAGGTAGTCGTCGGCCTGGAAGAACATCTGGGTGATCGCGTAGTCGGCTCCGGCACGGCACTTGCGGACCAGGTAGTCGGTGTCGGACTCGATCGTGGCCGAACGCGGGTGCTTGTACGGGAAGGCGGCGACGCCGACGCAGAAGTCGCCGGAGGAGCGGATGAGCTTGACCAGCTCCTCGGCGTAGAGGACGCCCTCGGGGTGCTGGACCCACTCGCCCATGGGGTCGCCCGGCGGGTCGCCGCGCACGGCCAGGATGTTGCGCACCCCGGCGTCGGCGAACCTGCCCACGAGGTGACGAAGCTCACGCAGCGAGTGCTTCACGGCCGTGAAGTGCGCCACGGGCGTGAGCGTGGTCTCGTGTGCCACCCGCTCGACGATGTCGACCGTGCGGTCGCGGGTGGAACCCCCGGCGCCGTAGGTCACGGAGACGAAGGTGGGGCGCAGCGCCTCCAGCTCTCGGATGGCACGCCAGAGCTGCCGCTCACCCTCATCGGTCTTGGGCGGGAAGAACTCGAACGAGAACGACCTGTCGCCCTGGGCGAGCAGATCGCGAACGGTGGGGACGCGCTCGGGAAACATGGAGGATCGACCCAATGCCATGCTCCAAGGTTACCGTTCCGTGGCGTTCGTCAAAGGCCATGTCCACCACGAGAGATCGATGTGTGCCCGCCCGGCCACTACTCTCAAGGGCATGAACTCTCACGTCGCCAGCATGGACGCCCTCCGTACCCAGGTGGATCGTTCCCTGCGGGAGTTCGTCGCCAGGCAGCGCCCGCTCGTCAGCGGGCCCGACCTGGAGCCCCTTCTTTCGGCCGCCGAGGACCTGCTGGCGGGTGGCAAGCGGCTGCGTCCGGCGTTCTGCTACTGGGGCTGGCGGGCCGCGGGCGGCGAGGACGACCCGGCCGTCTACACCGCCGCCGCCTCCCTTGAGCTGTTGCAGGCCAGCGCCCTGGTGCACGACGACGTCATGGACAAGAGCGACCTGCGCAGGGGCATGCCGTCGGCGCACCGGCGTTTCCAGGCCCAGCACGAGAAGGCCGCCTGGCAGGGCTCGGCCGAGCAGTTCGGCGAGGGCGCGGCGATCCTGCTGGGCAACCTGCTGCTGCTGTGGTCGGGCGAGATGTGGCGCACGAGCGGCATGCCCGCCCACGCGCTCGCCGCCGCCCAGCCGATGCACGACCACATGCGCACCGAGCTGATGTGCGGGCAGTACCTCGACCTGCTGGAGCAGGCGCACGGCGAGAACACGTTCGACTCGGCCCTGCGCGTCGCCCTCTACAAGAGCGGCAAGTACTCCGTCGAGCAGCCCCTGCGCCTGGGCCTCACGCTGGGCACGGCCGCGACGCCGGAGTGGGTCGACCGGCTCTGCGTCGACTACGGCAGGAAGGTGGGCATCGCCTTCCAGCTGCGCGACGACGTGCTGGGCGTGTTCGGCGACCCGGCCGAGACCGGCAAGCCCGCGGGCGACGACCTGCGCGAGGGCAAGCGGACGATGCTCATCGCCCGCACGCTGGCGGCGGCCACGCCCGCGGAGGCGGCGACCGTGCGCGCCCTGCTCGGCGACCCGGCGCTCGACCCGGCCGGTGTGGCCGCGCTTCGCGAGATCATCGAGGGCACGGGCGCGCTGCTGGCCTGCGAGGAGCTCATCGGGACCTACCTGGAGGACGCGCTGCACGCCCTCGACGAGGCTCCCGTCGCCGCAGGCGCCAGGGCGGCCCTGGTCGAGCTGGCGGTCGCGGCGACCTCACGCAAGTCCTGAGGCCCACCGGCGGCGACCTCCCGCAAGCCCTGACGCACCCGGGGAGAAACGCCGCAGCGTCTACGAGGCCAGTCGCTTGGCGAACTCGGCGGCGGCTGCCCCCGGGTCCTCGGCCTCGGTGATCGCCCGGACGACGACGACCCTGCTCACCCCTGCGGCCAGCACCTCGTCCAGGTTGGCGAGGTCGATGCCGCCGATCCCGAACCAGGGCCGCCCGCCCGCCAGCCCCGCCGCATGCCTGAGCAGCGGGAAGCCGGGAGCGTGCCGTCCTGGTTTGGTGGGAGTCGGCCAGATGGGGCCGCAGCAGTAGTAGTCGACGCCCTCCTGCACGGCCGCCGCCGAGGCCTCGGCGGCGGAATGCGTGGAGCGGCCGATGATCACTTCTTCGCCCAGGATCTCCCGCGCCACGGCCACGGGCAGGTCGTCCTGTCCGAGGTGCAGCACGTCGGGCCTGGCCGCATGGGCGACGTCGGCCCGGTCGTTGACCGCCAGCAGGGCGCCGTGCCGGTCGCAGGCGTCACGGAAGACCTCGAGCAGCGCGAGCTCCTCACGCGCCTCCAGCCCCTTCTCGCGCAACTGGACGATGTCGACGCCGCCCGAGAGCACGGCGTCGAGGAAATCGGCCAGGTCGCCACGCGAGCGGCGGCCGTCGGTGCAGAGGTAGAGCCTGGCATCGGCCAGACGGGTCGCGCGGTCGGCCGAAGGGTCAGAAGCCGAGGACCTGGGCACGTCGCTTGACCTCGGTATGGCGACCCGCCTTGATCGCGTCGATGGGCGCACCCGGGAGCGACTCGTCAGGGGTGAACAGCCACCGAAGCGACTCCGCCTCGTTGAACCCCTGGTCGAGCAGCACGGTGAGGGTGCCTGGCAGGCCCTTGACCACGTCGTCGCCGTCGAGGAAGACCGCGGGAACCTGGGGTCCGCCGCCTCCTCTTCGCACGCCGATCAGCTTGTGGTCCTTGAGCAGTTGTTTGGCCCTGCCGATGGTCAGGCCCATGCGCCGGGCCACTTCGGGGAGCGGGAGCCACTCGCCAACGAGTTCGTCGGTCTCCCGGTCGATCTCTGCAACAGAAAGCGTCACGAATCCACCACTACCACATCGCGTCCTTGCTCAAACAACACAGTCACGTACGGCTACCGCCGGATCGGCCAGCTTGGCGACGTCGAGGCGCTGCCCGCCCTCGATGATCCGCCGTCCCTGGACCAGATCGCGAGGACGGTCCACGGTGAGGATCGCGGCGAGCGTGTCGTCGCCGGTCAGCCAGCAGATCGCCCACTTTCCTCCCGCCGTGGGGTCTCCACGGTGCAGTAACCGGGCTCCGGCGTGGTGGCCAGCGTACTGGACCATGTGGCCGAACTGCTCCGACCAGAAGTAAGGCACCGGATCGTAGACAGCGACGTCGCCGAGCAGGGTGGCCGCCGCGACGTCGGGCGCGCCGAGCGCGGTGTCCCAGTGCTCGACCCGCAGCCGGGCCTGGAACCGGCGCGACCACCACGCGGCGCAATCGCCGACGGCCACCACGTTCGGCAGCGAGGTGCACAGGTGCTCGTCGGTGACGACGCCGTTGTGCAGGTCGATGTCGGACCCGGCCAGCCAGTCGACGGAGGGACGCACGCCGATGCCGCTGACCACGACGTCGGAGGAGATCTTGTCGTCGTCGGTGAGGGTGACACCGCCGGGGTCGACCGAGCCGACCATGGCCGAAAGGCGCAGGTCGATGCCTTCGTACCAGGGCACGAACAGGGCGCCGACCTCGGGGGCGAGCGCGTGGGCCAGCGGGGCGGGCGCGGCCTCGACGACCGTGACCTCGCATCCGGCCCGGTGGGCGGCGGTGGTGACCTCGGCGCCGATCCAGCCGGCCCCGATGACGGTGACCTTGGCGCCGGGCGTCAGGCGCGCCCTGAGCTCCAGGGCGTCGTCGATCGTGCGCAGGACGTACTGGCGGCCTTCGCCGCGCAGCCTGATGGGCTCGGCGCCGGTGGCGATGACCAGGCCGTCGTAGGGTAGTTCGCCCTCGGTGGTCTCCACGACGCCTTCGCGCAGGCCCTTGGCCGCCACGCCCGACCTGAAGTCGACCTCGAGGGCGTCGAGGTCGGAGTCGACGTAGGTGGAGTCGCTCTCGCCCAGCAGGACGGCCTTGGACAAGGGTGGCCGGTCGTATGGCCGGTGCGGCTCCTCGCCGACCAGCGTGACCCTTCCGCCGTAGCCGCGAGCCCTCAGCGCCTCGACGCTTCGCACCCCTGCCAGTCCCGCTCCTACCACCACGACGTGATCCACGCTCTTGACCTTAGGTTGCCCGCGGGGGACAACGCCAATGGCGATTTCGTAAAGAAGGGGCGAATTCGCGCCTTCATCGCGACGCCGTACCCTGGTGGAGGTAGCAAGACGCGCGGGAGCCCGGCCATTTCACACCGGGCTGAGAGGAAGGCTCGGTGGCCTTCGACCGCAATGAACCTGATCCGGGTCATGCCGGCGAAGGGAGCGGAGTTCCCCTGATGAGCGAGCGGACACCAGGCGGCGGCACGGTCGTGGCCGGCGGCGGTGTCGTCGGGCTGAGCATCGCCTGGCGGCTGGCGTGCGAGGGGCGCGACGTCACGGTCGTGGACCCCGCGCCGGGCTCGGGCGCCTCGCACGCCGCCGCCGGCATGCTGGCGCCGGTGAGCGAGGTCACCTACACCGAGCAGCCGCTGCTGCGCCTGGGGCTGGCCGCGCTCGACGCCTGGCCCGGCTTCGCCGCCGAGCTCGCGGCCGACAGCGGGCACGACCTCGACTACCGCACCGACGGGACGCTCGACGTGGCGTTCGCGGCCGACGACCTGACCGCGCTCGACGAGCTCGCCGCGTTCATGGCGGTGCTCGGCCTTCCGGTCTCGCGCCTTTCGGGCCGCGAGTGCCGCCGCCTGGAGCCCATGCTGGCCCCTGCGGTGCGCGGCGGCCTGCTGGCCGAGGGCGACGCGTGGGTCGACCCGCGCCGGGTGAGCGCCGCCCTCCTGGCCGCCCTGCGCGCCCGCCGCGTCCCGCTGCTGCCCGCCCGGGTGCGCGAGCTGCTGCGCGAGGGCGACCGGGTGACAGGGGTACGGCTGGCCGACGGCCGCGACGTGCGCGCCGAGGAGGTGGTCCTGGCCGCGGGCGCCTGGAGCGCCGAGCTGGCCGGACTGCCGGTGCGCCCGGTGAAGGGCCAGATCCTGCGCCTGGGCTCCCCCGCGCCGCTGCTGAGCAGATGTGTGCGCGGCACGGTACACGGCTCCTCGGTCTATCTCGTCCCGAGGAGCGACGGCGAGCTGGTCGTGGGCGCGACGCAGGAGGAGCTCGGCTTCGACACCAGGGTGACGGCCGGAGGCCTGTACGAACTGCTGCGCGACGCCCGCGAGCTGGTGCCTGGCGTCACCGAGCTGGAGCTGCGCGACGCGGTCGCGGGGCTGCGGCCCGGCACGCCGGACAACCTGCCGCTGATCGGCCCGAGCGGCCAGGCCGGTCTCACCCTGGCCACCGGCCACCACCGCGGCGGCGTGCTGCTGGCCCCGCTCACCGCCGAGCTCGTACGGGGACCGGGGCACGAGCTGGCCGCGCACTGCTCCCCCGGACGCTTCGCGGGCGACTCCCCCACCCGCACCGACCATGTGACAGCGGAAAAAGGCAACGGATGAACGTGACGATCAACGGCGACCCGCACGAGGTCGCCGACGGCACGACGGTCGCCCAGGCCGTGCGCAGGCTCACCCCTGCCACCACGGGCGTCGCGGTGGCCGTCAACGACGAGGTGGTCAGCAGGAGCTCGTGGGAGTCCACGACGCTCGCCGACAGCGACAAGGTCGAGGTGCTCACGGCGGTGCAGGGTGGATGAGCTGATCATCGCGGGCGAGAAGTTCGGCTCCAGGCTGATCATGGGTACCGGCGGCGCCCCCTCGCTGGAGGTGCTCGACCAGGCGCTCGTCGCCTCGGGCACCGAGCTGACCACGGTCGCCATGCGCAGGCTCGACCCGTCGGCCAGGGGCTCGGTGCTCGACGTGCTGAGCGCCAGGGGCATCAAGGTGCTGCCCAACACAGCGGGCTGCTTCACCGCCGGCGAGGCCGTGCTGACGGCGAGGCTGGCCCGTGAGGCGCTGGGCACGGCCTGGGTCAAGCTGGAGGTCATCGCCGACGAGCGCACGCTGCTGCCCGACCCGATCGAGACGTTCGACGCGGCCGAGCGGCTGGTCGCCGACGGCTTCGTCGTCCTGCCGTACATCGGGGACGACCCGGCGCTGGCCCGACGCCTGGAGCAGGCGGGATGCGCGGCCGTGATGCCGCTCGGCGCGCCGATCGGCTCGGGGCTCGGCATCCGCAATCCGCACAACATCGAGCTCATCGTCGAGGCGGCGGGCGTGCCCGTGATCCTCGACGCGGGCATCGGCACGGCGAGCGACGCGGCCCTGGCCATGGAGCTCGGCTGCGACGCCGTCCTGCTGGCCACGGCCGTCACCAGGGCGCAGCGGCCGGAGGCGATGGCCGAGGCGATGCGCCTGGCCGTGGTGTCGGGGAGGCTGGCGCGGCAGGCGGGACGCATCCCACGCAGGCGTTACGCCGAGGCGTCCTCGCCGCTGGGCCGCTGAGCATGCCGTTCGCGCTGGTGGGGGCCGGTGTGTGGAACGGCTCGGCATCGGTTTGGGATGCTCAGGCTATGCCGGTGGCAAAACGCCCGTAAACTCAGCCAGGTGGACACGACCATTGCGGACCCCCTCGTCGGGCGGCTTCTCGACGGGCGCTATCGCATCGAGTCCCGGATCGCCCGGGGCGGCATGGCCACGGTCTACCTGGCTCTGGACGTCAGGCTCGATCGCACGGTCGCGCTCAAGGTGATGCACCGTTCGCTGGCCGAGGACCCCTCCTTCGTGCAGAGGTTCATCGGCGAGGCGAAGTCGGTGGCGTCCCTGTCGCACCCCAATGTGGTGCACGTCTTCGACCAGGGCACCGATGGCGACATCGTGTACCTGTCGATGGAGTACGTTCCGGGCAAGACCCTGCGTGAGCTGCTGCAGCAGCGGGGCAGGCTGCCGGCCCGCGAGGCGCTGGAGATCATGATCCCGGTGCTCGCCGCGCTCGGCGCCGCGCACCAGCAGGGCATGGTGCACCGCGACATGAAGCCGGAGAACGTCCTGCTGACCGACGACGGCCGGGTCAAGGTCGTCGACTTCGGCCTGGCCCGTGCGATCGAGGCGAGCAACCAGACGCGCACGGGCGTGATGATCGGCACGATCGGCTACATGTCGCCCGAGCAGGTGACGACCGGCGGCGCCGATGTGCGCAGCGACGTCTACGCCGCGGGCATCATGCTGTTCGAGCTGGTCACCGGCCAGCAGCCCTACCACGGCGAGACGCCGATGTCGGTGGCCTACCGGCACGTGCACGACACGGTGGCGCCGCCTTCCTCGCTGGTGCCCGAGACGCCGCACCTCATCGACTCGCTGGTGGCCCAGGCGACCGCGCGCGACCCGCAGCACCGCCCCGGCGACGCCAGCGCCATGCTGGTGGCCGCGGTCGAGGCGCATCGCCTGCTGCCGCGCGAGAGCACTCCCCCGATGTCGCACTCGATGTCGGGCGCCAGGCCGATGCCGCAGCGCCCCTACGCCAACCACACGCTGGTCCAGCCGCGTTCGGAGGTGCCGACCTCGGTGCCCGTTCCTCCGGCGCCTCCCGCGCGCAGGGGCGGCTGGCGGCCCAACTGGCTGCTGGTCGGGCTCGCCGTCGTCATGGTGGGCGCGATGGTGGCCACCGGCTGGTGGTTCTCCCAGGGCAAGTACGTCCCCGTGCCCGACCTGCTGGGCAAGAACGTCCAGATGGCCAGTCAGGAGGCCCGTGCCAAGGGCTTCAAGGTGACGCTGGCCGAGGGCAGGCACGACGAGAAGGTCGGCAAGGACCTCGTGCTCGGCATGGACCCGCCCGGCGGCACCGAGGTCGAGGGCGGCGCGACGCTCACGCTGGTGCCCTCGCTCGGCGCCAAGCGGGTCGCGGTGCCCAATGTGGCGGGCCTGACCCGCGACGAGGCCGCCTCGAAGTTCGCCGAGGCCGGGCTGCGGCTCGACGACGTGTCCAAGATCCAAAACCTCACCGTCCCACGCGACCGCGTCGTACGCACCAAGCCGGGCATCGGCGACCAGGTCAGGGAGGGCACGAAGGTCGACATCGTGCTCAGCGCCGGCCTGCTCATGTCCGACCTGACCGGCATGCCCAAGGACGACGTGGCCAGGCTGCTGCAGGAGCAGGGCTTCCAGGTCCAGATCGACGAGGTCGACGACGACGCCGAGCCGTGCACGGTCATCGCCCAGGACCCCAAGGCCAAGGCCGAGGTCGACAAGGGCGTGCTGGTCAGGGTGACGGTGGCGCGCTGCAACGACTGGCGCTCGTGGTGGGACCGGCTCAACGACACCGAGGCCGACGACCAGCAGACCTTCCAGATCATCCCGAATGTGATGTTCAAGAATGTCAACGACGCCCGCAACGAGCTGCGCAACCTGGGCTACCGGGTGAAGGTCAAGCAGATCCTGGGCGGCAGCGGCCGGGTCAGGCTCCAGCAGCCGATCGGCGGCACCGAACGCCCTGCGGGCAGCCAGGTCGTGCTCTGGCACTGAGACCGCCGAGGAGCCGGGGTCAGGCCAGGAAGCCGTGCAGGCGGACCCTGGCCAGGCCGCCGTCGGGGAAGATGTTCACCCTGACCTGGCTGACGACCGGGCCCTGCTCCTGCAGCCGGAACCGGTGGTTGGTGTCGGGCCGCAGCGCCGTCCTGCCCAGCAGCGGGATCCACGTCTCGCCGTCGAAGCCTTCGAGCGAGGCCGCGCCGGGCGCATTGAAGATCAGGTTCGTGGTGTCGATCTCGGCCAGCCTGACCACGCCGGGCCCGGCCAGCCTGATGATCAGCCAGTCGTTGCCGTCGTCGCGCCGCCTGGCCGTCTCCCAGCCCTCCGCCTGGTGCCGGGACAGGCCGGGCGCGATGACATTGTTCGGCGAGGAGTAGAACTCGTCCGAGCACGAGGTGACGAGCGCGCCGTGCTCAAGGGCGGCCAGGTCGAGGGTGAGCCCGTCGTAGAGCTTGAGGTCGGGCACCACCTCGCCGTGCACGCGCAGCCTGGCGATGCCGCCGTCGGGATACATGTTCAGCCGCACGTGGGTGTAGCGGCGCTCGTCCGCGACCTCGAAGAAGTGCTCGGCGTCGCCGCCCAGCGGGCTCTTGGCCACGATCGGCGTCCAGTCGGCCCGCTCCAGCTCCCCCGGCTCCGGATAGCCCTCGACCGACGCCGCCTCCACCGAGGCGTGCGGCGGGTAGTTGCCCTTGAACCAGGCCGTGTCGACGACCACACCGCGTACGACGCCGGGCAGGCCGAGGCGGATCAGCGCCCAGTCGTGGCCCGGCCCCCTGCGCCTGCGGGTCTCCCAGCCGTCGTACACCTGCCCCTTGTTGCCGAACGTGTGCGCCTGGAAGGCCGGTCTGCCGGGACGGATCAGGGCCTCACGCTCGGCGAAGGACTCGTCGTTCGCGGCGATGACCGAGCCGCCCAGCGAACGCAGGGCCAGGTCGGGAAGCCGGGTGAAGTCACTGCTCATACTGGTGTGCCTCTCTCAGACGAAACGGCCCGCCGGGTCGCCGCCGACGGGGCGGCCACGCAGCCAGGTGGTGGTCACGACGCCCTTGAGCGTGCGGCCGTGGTACGGCGTGACCGGGTTCTTGTGCCGGAGTTCGCCCGCCCGCACGACCAGGCCGGCATCGGCGTCGAAGGCGACCAGGTCGGCGTCGTACCCGGCCCTGAGCGCGCCCTTGCCCGCGATGGCGGCCAGCGCGGCCGGGCCTTCGGCCATCCAGCGCACGACGTCGGCCAGGCCGTGCCCCCTGCGCTCGGCCTCGGTCCACACCGCGGGCAGCCCGACCTGCAGCGAGGCGATGCCGCCCCACGCGGCGGCGAAGTCGGGCACCTTGAGGTCGGCCGTCGAGGGCGAGTGGTCGGACACGACGCACTGCAGCGCGCCCCTGGCCAGGCCCTCCCACAGCCGGTCGCGATTGGCCTGCGACCTGATCGGGGGGCAGCACTTGTAGGAGGTGTCGCCTTCGGGCACCTGCTCGGCGGCCAGCGTGAGGTAGTGCGGGCAGGTCTCGGCCGTGACGCGCACGCCCGCCGCACGCGCGGCCTCGATCGGCTCCAGGCACTCGGCGCTGGAGACGTGCAGGATGTGGACGCGGGCGCCGGTCTCGGCCGCCAGGGCCAGCACCCTTCGCACCGCCGCGCTCTCGGCCGTGCCCGGCCTGGAGTCGAGGAAGTCGGCGTAGGAGGGGCCCTGCGGCTCGCTCAGCAGGGCGGGGTCCTCGGCGTGCACGATCATGAGGCCGTCGAAGGAGGCGACCTCGGCCAGCGCCCGCCGTACCTCGTGCTCTGTCAGGTGGGGGAACTCCTCGACGCCTGACGGGGACAGGAAGCACTTGAAGCCGCGTACGCCCGCTTCGTGCAGGGGGCGGAACGCGGCGGTGTTGCCGGGGATCGCGCCGCCCCAGAACGCCACGTCCACATGGCACTGGCCGTGTGCCGCCTCCTGCTTGACGCGCAGGGCCTCGACGCTGACCGTGGGCGGCAGCGAGTTGAGCGGCATGTCGGCGATCGTCGTCACGCCGCCCGCCGCCGCCGCCCTCGTCGCGCTGGCGAAGCCCTCCCAGTGTGTGCGGCCCGGCTCGTTGACGTGCACGTGCGTGTCGACCAGGCCGGGCAGCAACGCCACGTCGCCGAGGTCGTGCCGCTCACGTGCGGGCAGGTCGGCGTCGTAGGCGTGCACGCCCGTGATGACACCGTCGCGTACGGCCACCGCGGCGGCGCGCTCGCCGTCGGGCGTGACGGCTCGGCGTGAGCGGACGACCAGGTCGTACATGGGTGAGGCCTTTCTCCGGGTCAGAGGTGGTCGGCGGCCACGCGTGCGGACAGCCGTCGCAGCAGCGGACCCGCCTGCGCCACGCAGAGGTCGACGTCGGGTTCGAGGTCGGTCAGCGCGTAGGCGGCCTCGATGCCCGCCGCCTTGAGCTCGTCGCCGGTCAGCGAGGTACGCCCGCACACCGCGACGACCGGCACGCCCGCCCTGGCCGCGGCCTCGGCGACGCCCATGGGCGCCTTGCCGCGCAACGACTGCGCGTCCAGCGAGCCCTCACCGGTGATCACCAGGCGTGCGCCCTTGACCTGGGCGGGGAAGTCGAGCAGGTCGAGCAGGTAGTCGATGCCGGGCCTGACCTCCGCCCGCAGGAAGGCCAGCGCGGCGAACCCCACGCCTCCGGCGGCGCCCGCGCCCTCCTGCCCGGCCACACCCATCGGTCGGACGACGTCGTCGTGCTCGATGGCGCCGACCAGGCCGTGGGTGTGCGCGGCGACGGCGGCGAACCTGGCCAGCGCGCCCTCCAGCACCTTGACCTGCTCGGCCGATGCGCCCTTCTGCGGGCCGTACACGGCGGCGGCGCCGTTCGGGCCGAGCAGCGGGTTGTCGACGTCGCAGGCCACCACGAACTCCACGCCCGACAGATCGGGCAGGCCGTGGGTGTCGATGCGCTCCAGGCGGCGCAGTTCGGCGCCTCCCCTGCCGAGTTCGCCGTCCTCGGAGTCGAGGAACCTGACGCCGAGCGCCTGCAGCAGTCCGGCGCCGCCGTCGGTGCAGGCGCTGCCGCCCAGGCCGAGCACGACGCGGCGGGCGCCCTCGCGCAGGGCGTGTCCGATGAGTTCGCCGGTGCCGTAGCTGGTGGCGGTGAGCGGGGCCAGGCCGTCCGGCAGTCTGCGCAGGCCGGACGCCTCGGCCAGTTCGATCACGGCCGTGGCGTCCCTGCGGGCGTAGGAGGCCGCGACGGGCTCACCGGTCGGGCCGCTCACCTCCAGGGTGACGCGGGCGAACCCGCAGGCGACGGCCGCCTCGACGGTGCCGTCGCCGCCGTCGGCCACCGGCAGCGAGACACTGGGCACGCCCAGCCCCTCGGCGATCGCCGCGCAGACCTCGGCCGCCGTCAGCGACCCCTTGAACTTGTCCGGCGCGATCAGGACGTGCTCAACCACTACATGCTCCCGCGAAGTCATGGACAATGGGCGGACACGCCGTTCTGCCCGGTGCGAGCGGGTAGGACGGCGTGCCGGCAGTGACCCATCATCACACCTGCGCTCCACCGGCCTGACGACCGCTCCAGTACACACAGCCGGGCGCACGGGGCGCCAGGGGCGATAGCTCCCAAGCTCGTGCCCGCATTCCCGCCTCCGCTTGTGCATTGGTCCAAGCCGGACTGTCGGCGGGCACCGCTACGCTCCGTGCTTCGGGGTGGCGACAGGTCGAGGGGGCACGGATGCGCGAGATCACGACGCGGGAGCGGAGGGCCAGGCTGGGGTCGCGCCACGCGCTGGCCGCCGGGGCGAGGGCCGGGAGCGTCGAGGCGGCGGCCGAATCCGTCGTCGTCCTGCACGGCACCGATCCGGCGAGCGTGTTCCTGTCCGTCGCCGCCAGGACGCGTGCGGGCGGGCACGAGGCCGTCGAGACGGCGCTCTACACCGACAGGACGCTCGTGCGGATGACGGGCATGCGGCGCACGGTCTATGTCGTGCCGTCGGCGCTGGCCCCCGTCGTGCAGCACTCCAGCACCGCGGCCATCGCGGTCAGGGAGCGCAGGCAGCTGCTCAAGCTGCTGGCCGAGGCCGGAGGCTGGGACGCCGCCTGGCTGGCCGAGGCCGAGCGCGCCGTGCTCGACGTGCTCGGCTCCCGGATCGACGCCACCGCGGCCGAGCTGAGCGCCGAGATCCCCCGCCTGCGCGAGCAGGTGACGGTCGCGCCGGGCAAGCCGTACGAAGCACGGCAGGCGATCGGGACCAGGGTGCTGTACGTCCTGGCGGCCGAGGGCCTCATCCGGCGCTCCGGCCGGCCGAGCGGCTCCTGGATCAGCGGGCAGCACCGCTGGGCCGCGTCGCCGCCCTTCGCGCCGATGCCGGTGGCCGAGGCGCAGGCCGAGCTGGTGCGGGCCTGGCTGGCCGCGTTCGGGCCCGGGACCGAGGACGACGTGCGCTGGTGGACCGGATGGCCGCTGGGCGAGGTTAGGCGGGCGCTGGCTGCGGTCTCGGCCGAGGAGGTGGCGATCGCCGGCGCGCAGGGCGAGAGGGTCAGGGGGCTCGTGCTGCCCGGGGACGTGGAGGAGGCCGATGAGGCCGGGCCGTGGGCCGCGCTGCTGCCCGCGCTCGATCCGACGACGATGGGATGGCGCCATCGCGACTGGTATCTTCCGCCTTCGCACCGCGAGCGGCTGTTCGACCGCAACGGCAATGCCGGGCCCACCGTGTGGTGGGACGGCGCGGTGGTCGGCGGGTGGGCCCAGCGCGCCGACGGCGAGATCGTGGTGCGGCTCCTGCAGGACGTGGGGGCCGAGGCGCGGGACGCGGTGCGCCTGGAGGCCGATCGCCTGACGCGCTGGCTGTCCGGCGTCCGGGTGACCCCGCGCATCCGTACCCCGCTGGAGCGCGAGCTGACCGTATAGGCGTCCCCGATCACCTCGTCGGAGCCCGATCACCTCATCGGAGGGAGTCTGCCCCCGCCCGCCCGCGAGAGCGTTGCCTCGGCGACCCAGCGCCTCGGCACGAAGGAAAGGCGGCACTCATGTCGGACACGCACCGGATGCACTGCCACGACTGCGGGGCCACGCAGAACCACCACGACGTGTCGATCGCCGACGTGACGGGCGGCGGCTACCGGCTGCTGCCCGGCCTGAGCGAGATGTTCCGCACCCTCGCCCCGGCCAAGGACGGCTCCGGCCACGACTACTACCGCTGCGACGTGTGCGCCCACATCCGCAGCCGCAGCCGCGCCTGCCTGACCGACGGCTGCACGGCCGCACGCTGACCGCCGCACGGCCGCACGCCGAACGTCAGGAGTGCACCTCCTTGGCGACGGTGAACCCCTGCTCGTCGGCCAGCTTGAGCAACCGCCGATGCGCGGCCGCGCCCGCCCGGCCGCTCTCCTCCTGCGACACCGTGACCAGCACGTCGTCCGACACGACCGTCTCGCCGCCGACCAGCAACCTGGCCAGCGGGAGCGGCCTGGCCGAGAACACCAGGGCGCAGACCGGATCGGTGACGGCCGAGGCGTGCGGCCCGTCCACGCGCCACAGGGCGATGTCGGCCAGCTTGCCGACCTCCAGCGAGCCGAGCTCGTCCTGGCGCCCGAGGTTGCGTGCGCCGCCCAGCGTGCCGATCTCCAGGGCCTGCCTGGCGGTGAGCGCGGCCGGGCCGTACGCGGCGCGCTGGAAGAGCAGCGCCTGGCGCATCTCGCCCGCCAGCGTGGTCAGCTCGGAGGAGGCGGCGCCGTCGACGCCGAGCCCGACGTTCGCCCCTCGCCTGAGCATCTCCGACACCCTGGCGATGCCGGCCCCGAGCCTGGCGTTGGAGCTCGGGCAGTGCGCAGACCCGGTGCCGGTGGCGGCGAAGGCGTCGATGTCGGCGTCACTGAGGTGTACGGCATGCGCGAACCACACGTCCGGCCCGAGCCAGCCGAGCTCGGCCATGTAGTCGACCGGCCGCATCCCCACCTGCTCCAGCAGGTGCTCCTCCTCATCCAGCGTCTCGGCCAGATGGGTGTGCAGGCGCACGCCCTTGGCCCTGGCCAGCGCGGCGGCGTCCACCATGAGCTCGGCGCTCACCGAGAACGGCGAGCACGGCCCGACGGCCACCCGCAGCCTGGAGTCGAAGGACGGGTCGTGGTAGCGGTCGATCGCGGCGGCGCTCTCGGCCAGGATCTCCTCGTGCGACTCGACCACGACGTCGGGCGGCAGCCCGCCCTGGGAGCGCCCCCTGTCCATGGAGCCGCGCACGGGATGGAACCTGATCCCGAGGTCGCGCGCCGCCTCGACCCCGGCGGCGAACAGATCGCCCCTGCCCTTGGGGAAGAGGTAGTGATGGTCGGAGGACGTGGTGCAGCCCGACAGCGCGAGGTAGCCGAGCCCGGCGGCGGCGGCCCCCTTGACCACCTCGGCGTCCATGGCCGCCCACACCTGGTAGAGGGCGACCAGCCACTCGAACAGGGTGGCGTCCTGCGCCAGGCCCTGCGAGGCCCACTGGTAGAGGTGGTGGTGGGTGTTGACCAGTCCGGGCGTGGCCAGCATGCCGGAGCCGTCGATCCGCTCCTCGCCGGGCGCGTGCGGAGCGGGGCCCGCGCCGATCGCCGTGATCCTGCCGTCGCCGATCCGCAGGTGGCCGGAGGGGATCTCCGGGCCGGACACGGGTGCGATGTACACGTTCTCGATGATCATCGAGCGGCGGCCTTCCGCTCGGCGGCCAGCCGTACGGCGTCGAGGATCTTCTCGTAGCCGGTGCAGCGGCACAGGTTGCCCGCGAGCGCCTCGCGGATCTGCGCGTCCGAGGGGTCGGGCACCCGTTCGAGCAGGTCGTGCGCCTGGACGAGCAGGCCGGGCGTGCAGAAGCCGCACTGCACGGCGCCGCACTCGACGAACGCCTCCTGCACGGCGTCGAGCCGGTCGCCTTCGGCCAGGCCCTCGACCGTGCGTACCTCGCGGCCTTCGACCTGACCGGCCGCGACCAGGCAGGCGCACACGGGCAGGCCGTCGAGGTAGACCGTGCACGAGCCGCATTCGCCCTGCTCGCAGGCGTTCTTCGAGCCGGGCAGGCCGACGCGCTCGCGCAGGACGTAGAGCAGGCTCTCGCCCGCCCAGACGTCGTCGACGGCCTCCTGGCGGCCGTTGACGGTGAAGTTGACCCGCATCAGCCGGTCCTCCTGTCGAAGTGTCCCGAGCGGTGCTCGTTCCAGGCCCAGGTGAGGGTGCGCCTGGCCATGACGCCGACGGCGTGCCTGCGGTAGTCGGCCGTGCCGCGCACGTCGTCGATCGGCGAGGCGGCAGCGGCGGCCAGTTCGCCGAACCGACGCAGCACGGCCGGGTCGAGGCGGGCCTCCCAGTCCAGCTCGCGGGCCAGGAACTCCTCGGCCTCGAGCGCACGGCGCGGCGTCGGGGCGGCCGAGCCGATGCCCGTGCCCACCCTGCGCTCGGCCGGGTGCAGGGCGACGGCGAACGAGCACACCGCGATGACCATGGCGTTGCGCGTGCCGACCTTGGAGAAGTACTGCGGGCCGCTCGCCGCCTTCATGCGGAAGGCCCTGATCAGCTCGTCCGGCCGTAGCGCACTGCGTTTGACGCCGAGGTAGTACTCCGACGCCGGGATCAGCCGTACCCCTCGCTCGCGCGACTCGACCTCGACGACCGCGTCACCGGCCAGCAGCGGCGGGTGCGCGTCACCGGCGGGCGAGGCCGCGCCCAGGTTGCCGCCGACCGAGCCCCGGTTGCGGATCTGCGGCGAGCCCACCGTCCGCGAGGCCTGCGCGAGACCGGGCAGCTCCCGCCCGAGCTCGGCGATGATCCGCACGTACGGCACGCCGGACCCGACCCGGATCAGGTCGCCCTGGCGCTCCCACTCGCGCAGCTCGGCGACCTGATTGAGGTCGAGCAGCGCCTTGGGCCTGTGCACATCGAAGTTGATCTCGACCATGACGTCGGTGCCGCCCTGGATGGGCACCGCCTCGGGCAGGTCCGCCTTGGCGGCCAGCGCCTCCGCCCACGTGGTGGGCCGCAGGAATTGCATCGTCACTCCCAGGCGAAGGCGGCGTCGGGCGCGTTCTCCCGCAGGAGCGCGCCTTCGATCAGACCGTAGGGCCGGTCGGCCGCGTGGTAGACCTCGTTGTCGTTGTCCAGGCCGAACGGCGACAGGTCCACGAGGAAGTGGTGTTTGTTGGGCATCGCGAACCGCACCTCGCAGACCTCCTCGCGGGCGGCCAGCACCCGCTCGCCCATCGCGTAGAGCGTCTGCTGCAACGACAGGCTGTGGGTGCCGGCGAACGCCTCCAGCAGGCAGCGCCGCACCTCACTGTAGGACTCGGCGTAGTCGCAGGCGTCCGCGACGTGCCGCCACTGCGCGGAAACGGCGGTGGCGAGTATGCGATCGGTGGTGGGCCGCAGCGTGGTGTACTCGTCGACGACGAAGCCGTGGAACTCCGAGCCGGTCGAGTTGAGCACGACGAGGTCCTTCAGGCCGGAGACCACACTGCTGCGGCCGTCGCGGTCGTGGTGCACGACGCAGGTGCGGACCTCGCCGCCGTCGCGGACGAAGGAGTGCCGTTGCGGCCCCTCGACCGGGATGCGTCCCCAGGTGTACTCCTCGATCTGGACGCGGGCGTGGTGCACCGACGGCTGGGTGTCGACGTAGTGCCTGGCCAGCAGGAGGGCGAAGTCCTCGATCTGGTCGACGCCGTGTTTCCTGGCGAAGGCGTAGGCGGTGTTCTTCTGCGTGTCGGTGGGCAGCACGCTGGCGTTGGAGCCGGTCAGGTGCACGTCGTCCATGTCGCCCGACAGGGCGGAGGAGACGTTGATGTCCTTGATGTGGTGGATCGCGCCATCCCTGACGACACGGACGACCCTCGTCTCCGCCTTGCCGTATCGGTTTGGCCCGAGAATGACGGACATGTGCGATTAGCTCCCTCGATAGGTGGAGTACGCGAACGGGCTGAGCAGCAACGGCACGTGGTGATGCTCGGCCGGGTCACGCACGGTGAAGGTGATGACGACCTCCGGATAGAACGTCTCGCGCAGGTACGCGCCGGTGTCGAACACGACCCGGTGCACACCGGCCTGCGGATTCCAGCCCTTGATCCGCCCATCGTCGTCGGTGCGCCCCGCTCCCACCAGGGCCCCTTCCGCACTCTCCAGGCGTACGGCCAGGCCCACCGCCGGACGGCCGGTCACGGCGTCGAGGACGTGCGTGGAGAAGCTCACGCGCCCACCAGCCTCTCCAGGCGCAACCGGGTGATCTTGGCGAGCTCCTCGCGCACGACCAGGCGCTCGGCCTCCTCCTCACCGGCCAGGCGCTCGCGCAACCTGGCCAGCATGACCTCGCCGGGCAGGCCGCTGGCACAGATCAGGTAGACGTGCCCGAACCTGGCCTCGTACGCCCTGTTGCCCTCGGCCAGCGCCGCACGCAGGTCCTCACGCACCCCGGCCTGCTCCTGGCGCGACCACGACGCCTCGCGCCCGTCGCCCGCAGGCCGTTCGCCGATCCGGGGATGGGCGCGCAACGCCGCCAGCACCTCGGGCCAGTCCAGCGCCAGTACGGCGGCGACGGCCGCGTCGGCCAACCGGCCGGGGTCACGGTAGGGGCGCTGGGCGGTCACGGTCGCCGCGAAGGCGCCGCTGGCACAGCAGGTGAGCAGCTCGGCCTCGGCCGCGTCGGCGGCGAGCGCGTTGAAGCCGGCCAGTCCTGACTGAGTCGCGTTCGGCATGCCATGAGTACACACATCGTTGGCATCCCCGGTCCAGCCTCCAGAACTCCGAACCGGGCCCGGCCTTGCCCAGGTGTTTTCGTGTCATGCTCCAACACCTGACGCCCGGGGACGACGGAGCGTGAGCGCGTGCCGCACCGGACGTAGACTGGCACGCATCATGACCCCAACATCCCTGATCGGCGGACACGTGTCCGTCACCGGCGGCCTGGCGACGGGCGGCCTGAAGTACGCCGCCGAGATCGGCGCCGAAGTCGTCCAGGTGTTCGTCACCAATCCGCGCGGCTGGGCGCTGACCGAGGGCAAGCCCGCCGAGGACGCCATGATGGCCGAGTCCGGTATGCCGGCCTACATTCACACGCCCTATCTGGTGAACTTCGGCTCACCCAATCCCGAGACGCTGGCCCACTCGATCGCGATCGTGCGGCACACGCTGCGGCGCGGTGTCGACTGCGGTGCGCTCGGCGTGGTGGTGCACACGGGATCGGCGGTGAGCCAGCCCCGCGACGACGCCATGCGCCAGTTGCACGAGCACCTGCTGCCCCTGCTGGAGGAGATCCCCGAAGGCGGGCCCGACCTGCTGCTCGAACCAATGGCCGGGCAGGGCGCCATGCTGTGCGCCACGGTCCAGGACCTGGAGCCCTATCTGGCCGCCCTCGACTGGCATCCGAGGGCCAACGTCTGCCTCGACACCTGCCACGCCTTCGCCGCCGGGCACGACCTGGCCGCCGAAGGCGGGGTGAAGGAGACGTTCGACGCCCTGCACGCCATCGCGCCCGGCCGTCTCAAGCTGATCCACGCCAACGACTCCAAGGACGCGTGCGGCGCCAAGAAGGACCGCCACGAGAACATCGGAGCCGGCCAGATCGGCGCCCGGCCGTTCGCCGACATGATGCGCCACCCCGCCGTCGCCGGAGTGCCGATCTGCATCGAGACCCCCGGCAAGGCCGAAGGCCACCGCAGGGACATCGACCTGCTCAAGTCACTGCGCGACGCCTAGCCGAAAGCAGTCACGCAGAGTGAGCATGAAGGGTGATCATGAAGGGTGAGCATGGAAGGTGAGCGTGGAGGGTGCCCGCACTCGCGATCCGGCCGCCCCCGTGAGGCCGGATCCCGGTCCAGCCAACGGCCATAGCGGGCACCCCTCCACTCATCAGGCCGTCGCGGGCCCCCACCCCCCGGTCAGGGGCCCGACGGCCGCGGCGACCCCGTGGGGATCGCCGGTGAATCCGCGCATCAGGCCTGTGTGAGAGTCCCCCCCGATGCCGCGGTGTGGCTCGATGCGGAAACACTACGGTCGCGATCTTGAGCGTGAAACCCCGTTTACGGACAGCTCGTTGAACGGTCAGTAGCCATCGACATACGGAGAGTGACCATCCGGCAAGCGGTCACTTCGCAGCGACGAACGGCCGGGCAAGGGGCCTGAAACTTCCTCAGGTACATGCATGCGAGCCATCATCCGGCCCACATCCTGCGGCACCCGCCTGGGTGTGAGCCAGGAAACCACCATCATCACCGCGAACGCGACAGGTACGGCGAGCGGCGTGGGGTAGCCGCCCGCAAGCCCCACCTTCACACCGGCCGCCTCCCCAGCGACCAGCGCCACAGTCAGACCGGAACCCACCGCGAACCCGGCCGCCACCCCCCGATCGGTCAGCCGGCGCCACCAGATCCCCAGCACGAGAAGCGGGCAGAACGTCGCCGCCGACAGGCTGAACCCCAGCAGCACCATGACCACCGACCCCCGCGGCGTCGTGACGAGCACCAGCCCCAGCGCGACGACGATCACCGAGGCGACCACGCACCTGAACGCGCTCACCCCCGTGCGCCCCAGGAACGCCGACGCCGCCCCGCCGACCGCCGCCAGCACCCCGCACGAAGTGGCCAGCACGGCCGCGAACGCCCCCGCCGCCAGCGCCCCGGTCAGCAGCACCCCGCCGAGCCCTGGAACCACCTTGGCGGGCAGCAGCAGCACCATCTCGTCGGCCTGGGCGTCCGGCAGGTGCACGCGGCCCAGAATCCCGTAGAGCGGCGGCAGCAGATAGAACAGGGCCAGCAGCACCTGGGTCGCCACCACCGTGCGCCTGGCCGCACGGGCGTCCGGATTGGTGTAGACGCGGACCACGACGTGCGGCAGCCCCATCGTGCCGAGCGCGCAGGCCAGCAGCACCGACAGCACGCCCGCCGCGGAGGGGTCGCCCACTCCCGCGAGCTCCCCGCCGCCCGGCCCCCGCAACCCGCTGCTCGTCCACGGCCCGCCCACTCCGTAGGGCGCGGTGAAGACCGCCATGGGGCCTCCGGCCGCGGGTTCGACCCAGCGCCACACCAGCCACAGCACCAGCCCCACCCCGGCGAACACCGCGAGCTTCAGCCAGAACTGCAACGCCTGCACGCTGGTGACACTGCGCATCCCGCCGCTCAGCGCGACGGCGGCGGCCACCGCACCGGCCGCCAGCGCGCCCGCCCATCCGGGCAGCCCGGTGAGCAGCCTGACGATCACCCCCGCCGCGTGCAGCTGCGCGACCAGGTAGACCAGCCCGATCCCCACCACCAGCGCCGTGGCGAACCTGCGCACCCCCTTGGACCCGAGCCGCCACTCGGCGAAGTCCGGCAGCGTGTAGGTCCCCGAACGCCGCAGCGGCCCGACCACGAGCACCAGCAGCACCACGAACCCCGCCGCCGCGCCCACCGGGTACCAGAGCATGGCCGCGCCGTAGGTGGCGATCAGCCCGGCGAGCCCCAGGCAGGCGGCGGCCGAGGTGAACTCCGAGCTGATCGCGGCGCCGTTGCGCAGTGGCGGCACCGCACGCGCCGCCACGTAGAAGTCGGCGACCGTCGCATAGCGCCGGGGCCGCACGGTCCCGACCAGCACCGACACCACGATCACCCCGGCGACCGCGACCGCCGAGACGACCGCCGTCACCACGCCGCTTCCCGCTCCCGCCGCTCGGCCCGCTCCACCCGCCACAGGTGGTGCACCGCCAGCACCACCCACAGCGGCTGCACCACCCCCGCGAGCACCACCCACGGCAGCGGCATCCCGAACACCCGCACGTGCGGCAGCACCCCCCACACGAGCATCGCCGCCCCCACCACCAGGGCCAGCGCCCCCAGCGTGCCCGCCGCCAGCCTGAGCTGAACCGCCATCACCCGCCGCACCCTGGCATCGTCGTCGCCGGGCAGCACACCCGGCCTGCACGAGAACATCGGCAGCCGAGCGATCTCCACCCGCCCCACAGGCACGGGCCTGCGCGCCACGGTCACCCGCCGCGCCCCCTCCTGCGAGGAACACGGCTCGTACGGCGCCGCCGGGAGGCCCTCAGGCGCCTCGACGGACTGCGGCGCATGCCGCCCGCCGATCACGTCAGCCCTCCTTCGGGCATGGCCGCCCGGAACTGGTGCACCAGCTGCGCCCGCACCTGGCGGGTGTGCCTGCGGCTGACCGGCAGGGTCTCGGTGCCCACCTTCAGCAGCACCCGGCCGCCCTCGAAACGCAGCTCGCTCACGTGCCTGGCCGACACCAGCGTGCTGCGGTGCACCCTGATGAACCCAGCGGCGGCCCAGCGCCGCTCCAGGGCGGCCAGCGACATGCGCACCAGATACGACCCGTCGACCGTGTGCAGCCGCACGTAGTCCCCCTTGGCCTCGGCGAACCACACGGCCTGCTGCGGGACGAACCTGGTGCGACCGCCGAGCTCGACCGGGATGACGTCGTCCGGCCCGGAGTCGGCGGCGGGCACGACGGCGGCGTCCAACCGGCGCACGGCCTCGGCCAGCCGTTCGGCCCTGACGGGCTTGAGCAGGTAGTCGACCGCCTCCAGCTCGAAGGCCTGCACGGCGCAGTCGTCGTGCGCGGTGACGAACACCAGGCGCGGCGGGCTCGGGAAGCCGCCGACCAGCCTGGCCAGGTCGAGCCCGTCGAGGCCCGGCATCCGGATGTCGAGGAAGACGCCGTCGAGCCGCTCGCCCGCGCCGATGAGCTGGACCATGTCCTGCAGCGCGTCGACCCCGTTGGCCGCGGTCAGCACCTGGCCGATCCTCGCGTCCTGGCGCAGGAGGTAGGCCAGCTCCTCGAGCGCGGGCACCTCGTCGTCGACCGCCAGGACACGTAACATGCCTCAACGCTGCCGCAAGAACGCGCTGGTCACAAGCGACACGCCAACACCGGGTAAAGAAATGACTACAAAGAGCTATGGCGACGAGCCTTCGGCACGCGCAGCCGTACCTTGGTGCCCGCGCCGATCCCGGTCTCGACGACCAGCCCGTAGTCCTCGCCGTAGATCTGGCGCAGGCGCACGTCCACATTGGCCAGGCCGATGCCGTTGCCCTCGCGGCGCGGGTCGTCGTCGAGCACCTCGCGCGCGCGTTCCGGGTCCATGCCCATGCCGTCGTCCTCGACGATGATGTGCGCCTCCGGCCCGGCGTCACGCACGACCACGCGGACCTCGCCCTCGCCCGCCTTGCCGCGCATGCCGTGCTTGATGGCGTTCTCCACCAGGGGCTGCAGGCACAGGAAGGGCACGGGGACGGGCAGGACCTCGGGCGCGACCTGCACACTGAAGCGCAGCCGGTCGCCGAACCTGGCCCGCTCCAGCAGCAGGTAGCGGTCGACGCAGGTCAGCTCGTCGGCCAGCGTGGTGAAGTCGCGCGCCTTGCGCAGCGCGTAGCGTGTGAAGTCGGCGAAGTCGAGCAGCAGCTCACGCGCCCGCCCGGGATCGGTGCGGACGAAGGAGGCGATGGTGGTCAGCGCGTTGTAGACGAAGTGCGGCGAGATCTGCGCCCGCAGCGCCCGCATCTCGGCCTCCATGGCCCGCCGCCGCGAGGAGTCGAGCTCGGCCAGCTCCAGTTGCCCCGAGACCCAGCCCGCCACCTCGGTGACCGTGCGCACCAGCGCCGCGCTCACCTCGGCGTCGTAGGCGACCAGCGCTCCCATCACCCTGCCCTCCACCGCGAGCGGCACCACCACGGCCCCATGCGGCTCGCCCGCCACGACGTGCGGCCGGCACGAGGCCAGCGCGGGCCGGGCGTGCTCCATGACGTCGGCCGGGCACGGCCCGTCCCCGGCCAGCGCGGCGTCGGCCGAGGTGATCGCCACGGCCGTGGTGCCGAGCAACACCCGCAGATGGCGTACGGCCTTGCGCGCGGAGTCGCGGTCGAGCCCGGAGCGCAGGGCGGGCGCCGCCATGGCCGCGACGTGCAGGGTGTGGAAGGTGGCCTCGTCGCGCCACGGTCCCGGACGCGGAGTCCCGCGCCTGCGGCCTGCGGCGAATCCCAGGGCCAGGCACAGGACGGCGAGCACGAGCCCGCCGGTGGTGGACATGGGCGCCACGGTAGCCAATCACACCCCGTGTTCGCATCAAAACGCTACGGAGGGCCCTCTCCCGGTTCTTCCTGGTACGAGTAGCGTTGCTCCCGCCAGGGGTCGGCCACATTGTGGTAGCCGCGCTCCTCCCAGAAGCCACGCCTGTCCTCGATGAGGTACTCGACGGCGCGCACCCATTTGACGCTCTTCCAGGCATACAGGTGCGGCACGACCGCCCGGACCGGGAAGCCCCGATCGGGGGAGATCTCCTTCTCGTCGAGCTCCATCGCGAACAGCGTGTCGGGCCTGGCGAAGTCGGTCATCCTGATGTTGGCGCTGTAGCCGTACTCGCCCCAGATCATGACGTGCCGCACGCCGACGTCGGGCGGCGCGGCGGCCATCAGGGTGGCGGCGCTGACGCCGCTCCACTCGTTGCCCATGATGGAGAACTTGGTGACGCAGTGGAAGTCGGCCAGGACGCTCTCACGCGGCAGCGCGGCGAACTCCGGCCAGGTGAAGGTGTGCTCACGGCCGGAGGCGGTGGCGCCGAACACCTTCAGGTGCCAGGTGCCCGGCCGGAACTGCGGGACCCGGCCGTAGTGGATGACGGGCCGGCCGCGCGGAACGTACTGGCCCGGGGGCAGCCGCGACTCCTCCACCATCACTCCCTCGCCTCGTGGTCTGCTCGGGCCATCCTGCCATCGGCCGATCTCGCGCCGGGACCCGGTCCCCGGTTCGGACATCGTTCGGGAGGCGCTACTATTGCGGCCTATGCGCACCGCGTTCATGTTTTGGTATGGCGACGGACCCTCTGGTCGGACCGTTCGCCACCTGACGCTGCGCTAGCAGACAGGCGAATCGGAAGGCCCCGGGTCCACAAGGACCCGGGGCCTTCCGCATTTTCCGCACCTTTTCCCTCTCACCTTCCACACCAGGAGAACACTCAGATGGTCATCGTGATGGGCCCGGAGGCCACCCAGGCGGACGTCGACGCGATCGTCGCCCTCGTGACGGGCGCGGGCGTGGAGGCGTTCGTCAGCAGGGGCGTGAGCCGGACGATCGTCGGCCTGGTCGGCGACGTCGGCCAGCTCAGCTCGGTCAACCTGCGCGGCATGAGCGGCGTGCGCGACGTCATGCGCATCTCGACGCCCTACAAGCTGGTCAGCAGGGACAACCACCCCGAACGCTCGACCGTACGCGTCGGCGGCGTGCCGATCGGTCCCGGCAGTGTGACGCTGATCGCCGGGCCGTGCGCGGTGGAGACGCCGCAGCAGACGCTGGAGGCGGCGCTGATGGCCAAGGCCGCGGGCGCCACCCTGCTGCGCGGCGGCGCGTACAAGCCGAGGACCTCCCCCTACGCCTTCCAGGGGCTCGGCGAGGCCGGGCTGCGGATCCTGGCCGACGTGCGCGAGGAGACCGGCCTGCCGATCGTCACCGAGGTGGTCGACGCCCACGACGTGGAGCTGGTCGCCTCCTACGCCGACATGCTGCAGATCGGCACCCGCAACACCCAGAACTTCGCCCTGCTGCAGGCCGTCGGGCAGATCGGCAAGCCGGTCATGCTCAAGCGCGGGATGAGCGGGACGATCGAGGAGTGGCTGATGTCGGCCGAGTACATCGCCCAGCGCGGCAATCTGGACATCGTGCTGTGCGAGCGCGGCATCAGGACGTTCGAGAGCGCGACCCGCAACACGCTCGACGTCTCGGCCGTGCCGGTGGCCCAGCGCCTTTCGCACCTGCCGGTCATCGTCGACCCGTCGCACTCGGGCGGCAGGCGTGACCTGGTGCTGCCGCTGACCCGGGCCGCCATCGCGGTCGGGGCCGACGGCGTGATCATCGATGTGCACCCGCACCCCGAGCAGGCTCTGGTCGACGGCCCGCAGGCCCTGGTCGACGGCGACCTGCGCGAGCTGGCCAAGGTCATGCGCGAGTTCCCGCCGCTGCTGGGCAAGAGCGTCGCCGGCGACGTCCTGGCCGTCTGACCGGGCGAAGTCCGGCAAGGAGATGGGCTTTACCACCGGCCACAAGCACCCGTTCGAACAGGTACGGCGAGCAGGCCACGAGCCATGCTCGCCGTACCGGCCAGTAACAATACTCACGAGTAACTAAGTAGCTCGCCGGATGTCCCGGTATATCCGGGCGGGTGAGGATCGGCGCATGAGCAAACCGATCCGCCCCACCCACACCGGCGCCTTCTTCACCCAGGCCGTGCTGTCGTTCGCGCTCTCGATCACCGCCGTGTCGATCGGCCTCTACCACCTGCCGGTGTCCGGCTGGATCAGGGCCTTCCTCGCCGTCGGCGTGCTCTATGTCGTCACCTCTGCCTTCACCCTGGCCAAGGTCGTGCGCGACCGGCAGGAGCTGACCGATGTGAGCAGCCGGGTCGACCAGGCGCGGCTGGACAAGCTGCTGGCCGAGCACGACCCGTTCCGGAGCGACGGCTAGATCTTGTACTCCTGGATGGAGTCGGCGAGCTGGACCGCCAGCTCCTCGGCGTCCAGGCGCTTCTCGATCTGCTTGAGGTCCTCGATCTTGGCCCTGGTCTCGGCCCGGCGCGGCGCCAGCAGCGAGCAGCAGTCCTCGTCGGGCAGCTCGGAGATCGCCAGCGTGCCGATGCGCCGGGCCTCGGCCATGATCTCGGTCTTGTCCCAGCCGATGAGCGGGCGCAGGATCGGCAGGTCGACCGCGTTGTCCTGGGCGGTGATGTTGGCCAGGGTCTGCGAGGAGACCTGGCCGAGCGCGTCGCCGGTGATGAGCGTCTCGGCGTGGATGCGGTGGGCGACCTCCTCGGCCGTCTTGAGCATCAGCCTGCGCTGGGAGATCACCGCGAGCCGGTCCTGGCCGGACGTCCTGATCGACTGCTGGGCCTTGCCGAACGGCACCACCCACAGCCGGGACTTGCCCTGGAAACGGTCGAGCGCGCGCACGAGCGCATAGGCCTTGTAGATCGACTCCGACGTGGTGAACGGGATGCCGGAGAAATGCAGGAAGTCCACCCGCAGGCCGCGCCGCATCATCCGGTAGGCGGCGACGGGCGAGTCGATGCCGCCCGACATGAGGATCAGGCCGCGCCCGCTGGTGCCCACCGGCAGGCCGCCCTGGCCGGGCAGGCCGTCGGCGTCGGTGAAGATGAACACCTCGTCGCGGTCCACCTCGACGAACACCGTCAGCTCGGGATTCTTCAGTGAGACCGGCAGCCCGTAGACGTCGTTGATCTCGCCGCCGACCAGCCGGTCGATCTCGTTGGAGCGCAGCGGGAACCTCTTGTCGCGGCGGCGTGAGCGCACCGCGAAGCTGGCCTTGGCCGCCACCTGCGGCGTCTCGCGCACGAGTTCGAGCCCGGCCTTGACCAGGGTGTCGGGGTCCTTGGCCACCCGCCAGGCGCGGTGGATCCACACCAGGCCCGGCACGTCGGCGACCCGCGCGGCGACCTGGTCGGCCTGCTCGACGCCCGCGCCCTGCGGCAGGAAGATCGCGATGACGCCGTGGCGCTGGCGCAGGTCGATCCGGATGTCGAGGTCCTTCAGCGCGGCGCGGATGTTGCCCTGGAGCCTGCGCTCGAACATCTCGCGATTGCGGCCTTTGAGGACGACCTCGCCCAGCTTGAGCAGAACACAAGGCTCGCCCAGGGCGGACATGGTCATGGCGGGACCTCCAGCGTGGTTGGTAACCACCAAAGTTTAGTCCTCGTCCAGACCGCGCTCGATCGCATATCGGACCAGCTCCACCCGGTTGTGCAGCTGCAGCTTGTTCAGCGTGTTCTGGACGTGGTTCTGCACGGTCCGGTGCGAGAGCACGAGACGGTCGGCGATCTGCTTGTAGGACAGGCCCTTGGCCACGAAGCGCAGCACCTCGGTCTCGCGCTCGGTCAGGCGTGGCCCCTCGACGGGCGCGGGCTGCGCGGCCAGCCTTCGGTACTCCCCCAGGACCAGTCCGGCCAGGCCAGGGGTGAACACCGCGTCGCCGTCGGCCGTGCGCTTGACGGCGTCGAGGAACTCCTGCCTGCCCGCCGACTTCACCAGGTAGCCGCTCGCGCCCGCCTTGACCGCGGCCAGCACGTCCTCCTGCTCGGCGCTGGCCGAGAGCACCAGCACCCTGGGCGAGTGGTCGAGCGCGGCCAGCCCCCTGGCCACCTCGGCGCCCGACAGGTCGGGCAGCTGCAGGTCGAGGACCACGACGTCCGGCCTGGCCGCGGCGGCGACCCGCAACGCCTGCCTGCCCTCGCCGACCGCGGCCACCACGTCGTAGCCGGCCTCGGCCAGATCCCGCGCGACCCCCTCGCGCCACATCGGATGGTCGTCGACCACCATCACCCGCACCATGGCGCCAACTCTAGGCGGCGCCGCCCGGTGAGCGGGATGCCAGGGACGCCTGGGGCAGCACGATCTCCACCTCGGTGCCCTCGCCCGGGACCGACACGATCGACACCGTGCCGCCGATCTCGGCCACCCGGCCCCTGATCGACCTGGCGACGCCGAACCTGCCCTCGCGCTCGGCCTGTTCGAGGCGGCCGGGCCCGATGCCGGGCCCCTCGTCGCGCACGCTGACGGTGAGCACGCCTTCGTCCAGCTCGGCGAACACCCATGCCCTGGCGTCGCGGCCGCAGTGCGCCACCACGTTGTCGAGCGCGGCCCCCACGGCGGCGGCGGCCTCCTCGGCCACGGGCCTGGGCAGGACGAGCGCGGTGGCGGGCGTCGAGACCGTCACGGTGGCCGAGCCGTACCTCATGAGCAGGGCGCGAAGGTCGGCCGAGCCGCCGGTGTCGGGGCGCGAGGTGATGAGTTCGCGCAGCGCCGCCTCCTGCTCGCCCGCGAGCCTGCCGAGTTCGGCCGCCTGGCCGCCGATCTCCTGGCCACGGCGCTGGACGAGGGCCAGGACCTGCAGCACCGAGTCGTGTATACCCCTGGAGAGCCGCTCGCGTTCGCGCTGGGCCGCCTCCATCTCGGTGGCGCGCCGCATCCTGGCCCCGGCCTGCCTGGCCAGCCTGGCGACGTGCCCGACGACCACGCCCGCCATGAACAGCAGCACGGCCCCGTTGATCGGCAGCGGCCACTCCAGCCCGCGCACGCCGCGCAGCCACAGGTCGCACACGGCCACGACGGCTGCGGCCAGCGCACCGGCCCGGCGGCCTCCGTACACCGCCCAGGCCAGGACCGGGCCCGCCGCCCAGGTGGCGGTGACCGGCATGGTGCCGACGGCGCCGGTGAGCGCGCCCTGGACGTACGGCGTGAGCATGAGGCAGGCGACGGTCACGGCCAGGTCGGCGGCCAGCAGGGGCTTGGCGCGCCAGGCGGGCACCGCGTAGGCGAAGGAGGTGAAGGCCGTCCACACGGCCATGACGCCGACGGCGAGCCAGCCGAGCAGCGGCCTGTCATATCCGGCGTGCTGGGCCATGAGCGCGGCGGCGTAGGCCAGCGAGGCGAAGCGGAAGACCGCTATCGCCCGCCAGAACGGCCCCTCGATGCCCATGGCGGACAGTCAACCATGTCACACAGCGTAAAAGAGTTCCCAGTACTGATGCCGATCTGTAACCAATCCCTTGGGCGATATATCCGGACATACCGGCATACTTCACTGGCCACCCCGTTGTCTAAGGGACGCAGGTAAATGTCGCATATCAACCATTTCGCATACGGCCCTGTCACCCCGGCGCTCGCCTACATCATGTCCAGCATCGGCTGCATGCTCGGCCTGCTGCTGACGGCCAGGGCCCGGCTGGTCGAGGACCGCTCGCGCGGCTACTGGCTGGCGGGTGCCGCCGTCTCCATCGGCGGCACCGGCGTCTGGACGATGCACTTCATCGCCATGATGGGCTTCTCCGTCTCCGGCACCGCCATCCGCTACGACGTCCTGCTCACCATCGGCTCGGCGCTGCTGGCCGTACTGGTGGTCGGGGCGGGGCTCTTCCTGGTGACCCGCGGTGAGGGACGGCTGCTGTCGCTGCTCGGCGGCGGGCTGCTCACCGGGCTCGGCGTCGCGGGCATGCACTACATGGGCATGGCCGCGATGAACATGGCGGGCCAGGTCGCCTACGACACGGCGACCGTCGGGCTGTCGGTGCTGATCGCGATCGTGGCCGCGACGGTGGCCCTGTGGTTCACGGTACGGGTCAGCGGCGCGCTGGCGATCGGCGGCGCCGCGCTCATCATGGGCGTCGCGGTCTGCGGTATGCACTACACCGGCATGTTCGCGATGGCCGTCCAGGTCAGGACCGGCACCGAGACGCTCGCCGGAGCCAGGGGCATCGACTTCCTGCTGCCGCTCATCGTGGGCATCAGCATCGTGACCCTGGGCCTGCTGCTGGCCGTCGTGCTCTCGCCTTCGGAGCGGGAGCTGCGCGGCGACGCGGAGCTGCGCGAGCGGCTGCGGACCAGGAGCGAGGCGCCCAAGCCCGAGGTCGACCTGTTCGGCGGCGAGCGCAGGCGCTGACGGCCACCGCGGCCGGGACGCCAAGCCCTGGGGTACGGCCTGCGCCGCGTCTGGGCCGCCTTGACGGCGGCGCAAGCCGTACCTGGAGGGGCCGAGCGGGGCACCCGCTCGGGATCGAACAGTAAGCCCGGCCGCTTGCAATTCGCTTACAGGCGGCCGTGAACCGATCAGCCGAAGAAGACCTCGGCCTCCTCGTAACGGCCCGGCGGAACCGTCTTCAGCTCGGCGGTGGCCTCCTCAAGGCGCACCCTGACGATGTCGGTGCCCTGCAGCGCGACCATCTTCCCGAAGTCGCCCGCGTCGACCGCGTCGATCGCCTGCAGGCCGAAGCGGGTGGCCAGCACCCGGTCGAACGCCGTCGGCGTGCCACCGCGCTGGATGTGGCCGAGCACGGTGGTGCGGGCCTCCTTGCCGGTGCGCTTCTCGATCTCCTTGGCCAGCAGTTCGCCGATGCCGCCGAGCCTGACGTGCCCGAAGGAGTCGAGCTCGCCCGCCTGCAGCGCCATCTGGCCCTCGATCGGGTGCGCGCCCTCGGCCACGACGATGATCGGCGCGTAGCGCGTCTTGAACCTCGACTCGACGTACTCGCAGACCTTGTCGATGTCGAACGGCTTCTCCGGGATGAGGATGACGTTCGCGCCGCCCGCCATACCGGCGTGCAGGGCGATCCAGCCCGCGTGCCTGCCCATGACCTCGCAGATCAGCGCCCTGTGGTGCGACTCGGCCGTGGTGTGCAGCCGGTCGATGGCCTCGGTCGCGATGTTGACGGCCGTGTCGAAGCCGAAGGTGTAGTCGGTGGCGTTGAGGTCGTTGTCGATCGTCTTCGGGACGCCGACGACCTTCACGTCCCTGTCGTAGAGCTGCTTGGCGACGCCGAGCGTGTCCTCGCCGCCAATGGCGATCAACGCGTCGACTCCGGACATGGCCAGGTTGTCCTTGATCCGGTCAACCCCGCCATCGATCTTCATAGGGTTGGTGCGGGACGAGCCCAGGATCGTGCCACCGCGTGGCAGGATGCCTCGCACGGCCCGGATGTCGAGCGGCATGGTGTCGCCTTCCAGGGGGCCTCGCCAGCCGTCCCGGTAACCGACGAACTCATGTCCGTAGACGCTCACACCCTTGCGGACTACAGCCCTGATCACGGCGTTGAGACCGGGGCAGTCGCCCCCACCTGTGAGCACTCCGATACGCATGGCGGGTTCCTCCCAATGGGATACACGGCCAGACTATGAGGGCGGTGCCGCCGGTGACCGAGTCTCACTCGGTCGCCGACGCAACGCATTGTGCCCCGCGGCACAGACAATGGTCTAGACCAAATGGAGAGAGTCCGTGGCCGTTTTGGCGATAGACGCAGGCACAACCGGTGTGACGGCGCTCGTCGTCACCGAGGAAGGCCGGATCGAGTCGCGGGGCTACGAGGAGTTCGCCCAGCATTTTCCGCATCCCGGATGGGTGGAGCACTCCCCCGAGGAGATCTGGCAGGCCACACTCGCCGCCTGCCGCACCGCGCTCGACGGCGCGTCCGTCACGCCGCTCTGCGTCGGCATCACCAACCAGCGGGAGAGCGCCGTCCTGTGGGACAGGCGCACGCTCGCCGCCCCGCGCCGGGCCGTCGTCTGGCAGGACCGCCGCAGCTCCGGCATCTGCGAACGGCTGCGCGAGGCCGGGCACGAGCCGCGCGTGTCGAAGCTGACCGGCCTGCGCCTCGACCCGTACTTCACCGCGACCAAACTCACCTGGCTGGCCGAGCACGACACCCGCTCGTGGTCCGGCGTGCTGTCCGGCGACGTCGTCGTCGGCACCGTCGACTCCTACCTCGTCGCCAGGCTCACCGCCGGGGCCGCGCACGTCACCGACGCCTCCAACGCCTCGCGCACCCTGCTGTACGACCTGGAGCGCGGCGAGTGGTCGGCCGAGTTGTGCGAGCTGTTCGGCGTGCCGATCGGGGCGCTGCCCGAGATCGTGGCCAACCACGGCGTCGTCGGGCACACCGCGCCCGATGCCTTCCTCGGGCTCGGCCTGCCGATCAGCGGGCTGGCCGGCGACCAGCAGGCGGCACTGTTCGGGCAGACGTGCTTCGACCCCGGCGACGTCAAGTGCACCTACGGCACCGGCTCCTTCATCCTGACCAACACCGGGCCCGAGATCGTCCGCTCCCCCGACGGCCTGCTCACCACCGTCGCCTGGCAGACGCCGTCCGGTGAGCGCACCTTCGCGCTGGAAGGGTCGATCTTCGTGACCGGCGCGGCCGTGCAGTGGCTGCGCGACGGGCTCGGCCTGATCAACACCGCACCCGAGTCCGAGGCCGTCGCCCGTACGGTGCCCGACAGCGCAGGCGTCGTCTTCGTGCCCGCCCTGACCGGGCTCGGCGCGCCGCACTGGGACCCCTCGGCGCGGGGCACGATCGTCGGCATCACCCGGGGCACCACCCGGGCTCATCTCGTCCGCGCCACGCTGGAGGCGATCGCCTTCGAGGTACGCGACGTCGTCGAGGTGATGACCGGGGCCGCGGGCAGGCCGGTCCCCGCCCTCAAGGCCGACGGCGGGGCCAGCGGCAACGACCTGCTCCTTGGCATGCAGGCCGCCCAGCTCGGCGTGCCCGTCGAACGCCCCGCCGTACAGGAGACCACCGCGCTCGGCGCCGCGTTCCTGGCCGGGCTCGGCGCCGGGGTGTGGGGGTCGACCGCGGAACTGCGCGAGACGTGGGAGCTGGAGCGCCGCTTCGAGCCCGGCGAACGCGACGACGAGGCCTACGCCCGCTGGCGGCTGGCCGTCGAACGGGCCAAGGGCTGGGGGTGAGCCTCTCCTAGTCGTCGTGCGGCTTGCGCACCGGGTGGGCCCGGCCTGCCGGGCCTTCGGCGAAGGCGGTGAGCAGGTTGGTCGTGGCCTTGCGGGTGAAGGCGGCGGCGGCGTCGGTCACACCGTGGCCGCAGCGGGCGCCGCGCATGGCGCACACCCAGCGCATGGTGCCCGAGCTGAAGACCCCTGCTCCGCTGGGCGCGGTGTAGTACAGCGCATGGGTACGCGTCGCACGGCCGCCGCAGTCCACCGGCGAGTCGGCGAGGACCTCCATCGGCTCGGGCGCCTGCTTCGTACGCATTCGGTCGGTCTCGACGCCTGCCATGCCGGGGAAGGCCGTGCCCTTGCGTACCCCGGTGCCGGCGAAGATCCAGGAGCCCGGGTCGCGCACGACGAACGCCGACTCCGACGGGTAGCAGTCGTAGCCCTGGCCGACCAGGGAGCTCTCCGGGTTCGAGTCGCGCCACAGCGGGCAGTCGGTGTCCTTGTCGCAGCGCAGCACCCTGTCGTCGAGCGCGACTTTCCAGTAGACGGCGTTGGCGCCGAGGAAGGCCAGGTTCACGCCCCTGTCCCTGGCCGCCGTGACCTCGTGGCGCATGGCGGGCGACCAGTACTCGTCGTGGCCCATCGACACCACGCCCAGCGCGCCCTTCAGCGCGCCCGGCTTGAGGTCGAAGCTGGTGAGGTAGGCCAGCGGCAGGCCGCTGCGCTCGGCGAGTTCGATCACGTCGCGTTCGAAGTCGAGGTACAGCCTGGCGCCCGAGCCGCCGTACGGCCGGTCGAAGCTGACGGCCAGCGAGCGGTCCTCGTAGCCTTCCGGTCCCTTGTAGAGGCTGCGGCCGCCCCACAGGTTGTAGGCCTGCCAGGTGCTGACGGCGTTGAGCAGGACGATCCTGCCCTCGGCCGAGCGTGAGCGCACGGTCAGCGGGATGTAGCGCTGGGCGCCGGTGTCGGCGTCCAGGCGCAGCAGGTAGGAGCCCTCGGGCCAGCCCGTGGTGTCGATGCGTGGAGCCGGGGCCCAGTGGGCGGCGCTGACCATGCGTTCGCCGCCCCGGGTGTGCGGCTCCGGCTGCAGGGTGCCGGGCCAGGACGGCGATCGCCAGACGAGTCCCGCTCCGGCGCCGCCGTACCAGCCGGTGCGGAAGGCCTGCACGGTGTAGGAGCGCGCGGTCGTGGAGACGCGCAGGGTGAGCGTCTGGCCCGGCAGGACCCGGGCGTCGTCGGCGAACCCCTCGATCTCGTGCGCCGAACCCCGCTTGGTCAGCGCCCAGCGCGGCGCCGGCACCGCGGGCGAGAACCGCGACCCGGCCTCGGGCGGCGCCGCCCTGCCCAGACCCGGCATCGCGCCCAGGTCCCTGGGCTCCCCACCCGTCGCACACCCGGCCACAGCCAGCACGCCGACCACCAGCCGAACCACCAAACGCCGCCAAGCTCGATACGCCACAGCCCCGCATCCTCACCCTCGCCGTGGGACTTGCCGAGCGACTTTGCCGCCTTCTTACCTGGGGTGGGCGCGTGCAGGGAGCGCGTGCAGGGAGGCGGAGGTCGGGGGACGCGCAGCGCGTCGGGGCAGGCACGGGGCTGGGGCGGCGGGGTCGGGCCGGGCACGCTGGGGGCCGTGTGGGCGTCGAGGCGAGAGCGGCATCTCTCGGGTGGCGGTGCGCTCACACCTCAGGAAAGAGCCTTCCCATTCCCGCAGGGGCTAGCTCCGAGGAAAAAGCAGCCCTCCCCCAGGTCCCAAGTCCTCAGGAAGAAGCCTGCTCCGGCAGCAGCCGGTGAAGCCTGGCCGCGTTGTGGTCGCCTGGCTCCAGGTCTGTGGTGTGCAGGCGGTAGTGGCCGGCGGGCAGGGGGACCTCGATCGAGTCGTCCGGGGTCAGCTCGTCGCCGGGGATCGCCGCGTCGAACAGCAGGACCCCGTCACGAACGACGAGGACGGGCCCGCTCTCCCAGACCGCCGACCCGATCTCGGCGTCGACCATCTGGAGCAGCCCGTCCTCGGAGTTCGCGTAAAGCCATTGGACGAACGCCTCGTGCTTGGCGGAGTAAGCCGTCCTCAGCGGCTCGTCCCACAGCACGAGGGCCGTCCGGATCTGCGTGGCCGGACCGAATTCGACGACTCCCGTGACGTCGTCGACGGCACAGGCCTCCTCGTAGTCCCCCCGATATCCCGTCCACACGGAATCGTCGGGGAGACTGACGAGGACAAAAGGCCCGCCTGCCGTTTCGATCCATCTCATTCGGTCAGGCTACCATGATTTCGCCGACCAAATTTTGCGCATCAATGGCGCCAGCTGACGTACCCATCCGCCCTGTTTCGCACTGCAGGAACGGCATTGCGGGAATAGTCGCTGCTTAATTCCGTCGGGAATCCATTCGCTCGGCGGCCAATGGTCCTTGACCCATGTACCCTTCGAACTTCCGGAATCCATGATGCCGCAGGTGTGGCAGCCGAAGTAGTCGCCGTTGCGGTTGTTCTGGGCGATCTCCTCCTCGGTCCAGTCGCGGCCCTTGCTTCTGGCCGGAATGGACTCCTCCGCGTACCTGCCGAGTGAGCAGACCTCGTCGGGGTCGGACCTGTTCGGCTTGGCATTGTGCGAAAGGAGCGGCGTGCCGCCCGCGACGACGTAGTAGGTGTGGACGTCGGCGACGGTGAAGTTGTAGACCCGTTCGTGCTGGGTCCACTGCTTGACCGCGCTGACCTGGACGAAGGTCCCCGAGCTGGTCCGCAGCCACATACCGGGCTCGAGCTCGACGGCCTTGCGCCATTCGCGTGTGCTCTCGACCCAGAACGGGTGGCCGTCGGTGGCGACGAGTTCACCGGTGGCCGTGCCCTTGTCGCCGTCGGTGTCGACGGTGATGCGGATCAGTTTCTTGTCGCCTTCGCCGCGGATGAGGGCGACGACGGGCTTGGCGCTGGTGACGCCCTTCTCCGGGTCGGTGGCGACGACCTGGTCACCGAGGTCGACCTTTTCGATCGGCTTGGTGGTGCCGTCGACCAGAAGAACGGGAGTACCCGCGACGAAGCTGTTGCAGCCTGGATTGGACTGCTTTATCTGAGCCGGTTTGTCGGGCGTCTTCGTCTTGGCCTTGGCCTTGGCGGCCAGTGCCTTGGCCCGTTCTGCCGCTTCGGCGGCCACCTTCTTCGCGTATGCCTCGGCTGCTGCCTTGGCTGCGGCTGCCTTTTCGGCTGCTGCCTTGGCTGCTGCCGCTGCTGCGGCCTTGGCGGCTTCGGCTGCGCGTTCGGCTCCTCTCAGGATGGCCTTGGCCCAGTTGAGTTCCTTGAAGAAGGTGATGACGGCTTTGCCGGCCCGCCAGATGGCCTCGATGATCTTCTTGGCCTTGAAGATCTTGCCCCAGGGCAGGTTGCCGACCACGGCCATGACGCAGGCGCCGAGGTCGCCGTTGAGGCAGTTGATGATGTCGTTGATCCCCAGGACTTCCATGAGGATCTGGCCGCCGGCCTCCAGGATGACGTCCAGCACGCTCTTGTTCTGCAGCTGCTGGGCCTTGGCCACGTCCTCGGGACTCGGCCCCGGGTCGACCTCCTGGTTCGGCGCGGTGCCGCCGCCGCTGCCGCCGCCCGCGTCCAGCACCATGCCCGTGGGGTCGGTGAAGACGAGCGGGTTGTTGGCCGCGTAGGTGTAGGCGGAGGTCTTGGTCTCGCCGGTGGGCATGGCGTCCGTCGCGGTGAAGCGGCCGGTGCCCGGGTTGTAGTTGCGGTCGCGCAGGTAGTAGTTACCGTCGCCGCTGGTCTGGTCCTGGTACGCCCCGGTGAAGCGCATCGGGTTCTTCGGCGCCTGCTGGGACGGCGGCCCGCTCAGCGTCGGCCCGGTACGCGGGTTGCCGAACGGGTCGTAGTCGTAGCCCGCCTCGACCTGCCCGCCGGGGGCGAGCATGTTGGCGACGCCGCCGAGCCAGTCGTGGGTGTAGGCGTGGGCGGCACCGTTGAGCAGGGCGAGCGGCTCGTCGTCGGGGCCGTAGGCGAAGCCCTGTCGTTCCACCGTGGCGCCGTTGCCGTTGGTGGTGGTGTCCAGGGCGATCTGCGGCAGGGTGCCGTTGGTGTCCCAGCTCCAGCGCTGGGTGGCGGCCAGGGTGCCGCCCGCGGTGCTGGTGGCCGCCGACAGGCGCAGGCCGGTCGCGTCGTAGGTGAAGGCGGCCTTGTTGCCGTTCACCGTGGCGGTGGCCAGGCTGTTGTCCAGGTTGTAGGTGAGCCGGTCGGCTCCGGCCCGGATCTGGTTGCCGTTGACGTCGTAGCCGAAGTCACGCGCCACCACCGAGCCGGGCTTGGCCACGGTTTCACGGGTGAGCTGGTCGGCGGCGTCGTAGGCGTAGGTGGTGGTGTCGTTGCCCGCGCTACCGGAACGCTTCTGGGAGGTGCGGTTGCCGACCAGGTCGTAGGTGTAGTCGATACGCCCGGCCATCTGCGAACCCGTCGCACAGCTGGTGGCCGAGTAGCACGCCGACGTCACCCGGTCGACGTTGTCGTAGGAGTAGACCACCGCCTCCGACGCCGTCCCCCTGGTGGTGGTGACCTTCGTCGGGTTGCCCACCGGGTCCAGCGTGAGATCGAACGCCGAGACCGGGGCCGCGTCCCCGTCGGCGGTGCGGATGGAGGTCAGGCGTCCGGCGTCGTCGTAGGCGCGCCTCTCGCTCAGCCCGCCGCCCGGCAGCGTCGTCGTGGTGCGGCGTCCGGCGGCGTCGTAGGCGAAGGTCCAGGTGCTGGTGCCCCCGGCGATACCGCCCGCGACCTTGTGCTCGGTCTGACGGGAGTCGTCGTCGTAGGCCGCGCTGACCTGCGTGCCGTCCGGATACGTGCGCGAGGTGATGTTGCCGCGCTCGTCGTAGCCGTAGGTGAACCTCTCGTCGTCGAGCCCGGCGGTCTTGCGGGTGACCGTCGTGATCTGGTCCTCGTCGTCGTAGGCCACCTCGCGTACCCCGGCCGGGTCGCCGTAGGCCGTGGTGCGGTCCTTGGCGTCGTAGCCGTAGGTGTAGGCCGGGCCCTCCGACCCCAGGGCGGTCTTGGTGCGGCGGCCCCGGATGTCGTAGGTGTTGACGATCGTCCGCTTCAGCCGCTCCTCAGGGCTGACCCACTCCGGCCCGTTGATGGTGATCGCCGACAGCGCGTTGTTCTCCGCGTCGTAGGTGACCTCCACCCGCCTGGCCAGCGGATCGGCCCGCGTGATCAGACGCCCGGCATCGTCGTAGGCCATCCGCGTGTACCGCCCGGCCGGATCGCGCACCGACTCCAGCAAACCGTCCACGCTGTACCCGTACACCGTCGACCTGGCGGTCGGATCCGCCGGGTTGTACGGCGTGTCCGGGGTGTGCACCGTCGCCGGGAGGTCGTCCTCGCGGTAGGTGTAGTGGGTGGTGCGGTTCTTCGGGTCGGTGCTCGCCGAGACCCTGCTGGTCGCGTCGTAGGCGATCGTGGTCGTCGCGCCGAGCGGGTCGATGGACTTGACCTGGTTCCCGGCCTGGTCGTACTCGTAGCGGGTGGTGAACCGGGCCGGATCGGCGCCCTCCAGGTTGCCGCGCGGCTCGGTGACGCTGACCAGCAGGCCGTCGTCGTCGTACTTCCAGGTCGTGACGCCGCCCGCCGCGTTCGTCTCCTTGATCCGGTTCCCGGCGGGGTCGTACTCGGTCTTGGTCGCCTTGCCGCCCGGGTCCTTGATCTCGGTCTGACGACCAGACCGGTCGTACTCCATCGTGGTCTTGCGGCCCAGGTTGTCGGTCGTGGCCGTGACCTGGCCGGTCTTGTCGCGCTGGAAGGCGGAGGTCTTGCCCAGTTCGTCGGTCTTGTTGGTGGTCCGGTCGAGCGGGTCCACCTTGATGTCGCGATCGGTGAAACCACCGCCCGGGTACGGCGTGCGGATCCGGATCGGATTGTCGTTGGCGTCGTAGAAATAGGTGGTCGTGAAGTCGGCGGGGTTGGCGCCGGGCTCGTTGCCGCGTGGCGAGACGACGGTCTTCAGCAGGCCCTTGGCGTCGTAGCCGTACGTCGTGGTGATGGGGGCGCGGGTGCGCAGATGCGCCTGGACCGCGGACTTACGGCCGGCGTTCGTGTAGGTGTAGGTGGTCGTGCGACGTTCGTCGTCGACGGACTTGAGCAGGCCGTTGGCGAAGTAGGCGTACACACTCGTCTGGCCGGTCGGCGTCTGGGTGCGGATCTTGCGACCGGTCTCGTCGAACCCGGTGCGCCAGGCCCCCGTCTTGCCGGGCTCCAGCGTGCTGAGCAGCCGGTCCTGGGCGTCGTAGGCGTACCGGGTGGTGTAGGCGGGGCGGTTGCCGCCGGGCACGGTGCCGCGTGGGTCGGTCGAGGTGACGCGGCGGCCGGTGGCGTCGTAGGTCATCTCGCTGCGTCTGCCGCCCGCCGAGACCGAGGCCTTCATCAGACCGGCGTTCGGGCCGCCCTGCGGGAGGTACTCGAACCTGGTGACCTTGCCGCGCTGGTCGGTGCTGCTGGTGCGCAGGCCGCGCGTGTCGTAGGTGTGGGTGATGTCGTGGCCTTCGGGGTCCACACTGCGGACGAGTTCGCTGAACTCGTTGTAGGTGTCCTTCCACACCTGGCCGTTGGCGTCGGTGTGCTCGGTCGGGTTGTTGTTCGCGTCGAACTTGGTCTTCTCCGAGAAGCCGAGCGAGCGCGGCGCGTTGGTCTGCACACGGTTGCCGTTGGCGTCGAAGATCGCCTCGTGCTGGTACTGGTTGCCGTTGACGACCAGGTCTCGGTTGAGCGAGGGGTCGTATCGGTGGTTGTCGGAGTCGCCGGTCACGCGCTGGGAGTAGACCAGCGTGTTGCCCTTGTAGCCGTCCCAGATCGTCACGCCGTCGGGGTCGGTGCTGGCCGCCTCCTCCTTGGCCGCGTCCCAGGCGAACGTCGTCTGCTTGCCCAGGCCGTCCTTCTGGGAGGCCATCCGGCCGTCGGCGGCGTAGACGTTGGAGATGATCGCCACATGGTGCGGGTCGATCACCTGCGAGAGCAGGCTGTTGGCGTGGTAGGCGTACTGCCAGGCGAAGCCACGCGCGTCCAGCACCTTGGTCAGCAGGCCGCCGGTGTAGAAGTAGTTCACATTGCGGCCGTCCGGCAGGCTGATCTCCCTGATCAGACCGCCCTCGATGCGTACCTCGACGACCCGGCCGGAGGCGTCGGTGATGTTCACACCGAGCCCCTCGTACGCCAGCGTCACGCCGACGTCACGGGCGTTGCGCACCGAGACCAGGCGGCCTTGGGCGTCGAAGGCGTAACGCACCTGGCGGGGCGTCTTCAGCTCCCAGCCGCTCGCCGTCTTGCGCAGCGTCGAGCGCACACCCGGCGGGCGCTTGTAGGAGTCGCCGTCGGCGGTGTACTTGGCCTGGGCGCCGTCCTCGGCCCTGACCAGCACGGCGCCCTCGCCCGCCGGGGTGACCCGCATGTCGTAGGACCAGTTCCAGCCCGGCCCCAGCGGGCTCGCGCCGCGGTTCATCGACGAGTACGTGCGCGAGGACACGAACTGCGGGCCGAACGAGGCCAGCTCCAGGTCCTGCTCGGTCCGGACGAACGCGCCGGTGCCGGTGTTGACGCCGAGACCGCGTGAGGCCTGGCCTGCGGCCGTCAGGGCCAGCGCGTTGCCGCAGCCGCACCCGGCGGCCTGCTCGTTCGGCACCGGCGGCGGCACGGTCGTCACGCGGGGCTGTGCCTCGCCCGACGGGTTCGACACCACCTCACGCCCGTCGCCGAACACGGCGGCGACGGTCACGAAGTACTGCTTGGCCGGGTCCAGCACCCAGCCGTCCGCCGCGCCGAACGAACGGCAGAACTGCCCGCCCGAACCGCAGTACGACAGCGCCAGGTCCTCGCGCGTGACGAGCGAGGAGGTCTGCTCGGTCTGCGACCCGACCTCGTACAGTCGCACGCGTGCGCCGGTCCACGACGGATCGACGCCTGAGCCGTTGAAGTAGGTGACGAGCGAGGTGTCGCCCAGCACGTAGCCGGGGCGCAGGTCGAGGTCGGTGAAGCCGTCGTCGGCGACGGCCGCGGGCCTGGCCACCAGCGACGACCACCGGGCCCCGGCCACCTCGGCCGGTTTGCCCTCGGCCTTGGCGCCGAGAGGCACGACGGGCGGCCGTTTGGCCGGGGCCCTGTCCGAGCGCACACCGGCGGGCACAGGCCGGTTGACCGGCCCCGCACCCGCCTTCACCTGCGCCACGGGTGGCGGATCCGCCGCCGCCGCGATCGGTACGGGAGCCCATAAGAATGAGGCGAGAAGAGTGGACACCACGGCCAGGATCAGAATCCGGGCACGCTGAAAAGAACGCTTGTCGCGCATTGGGTTCAACCCCCGTTGAATAGTCCCAAGCTGATGGACCAGCTACCTCTGTTCGAATCGAACAAAAGCATTCGGTCATCCGCCGCGCAACCCCTTAATAAGGAGGGGCACGTTCCGTCACAAAGCCAGGACAAAGGTCGGGGGAAGTGCGCCCGGAATGGCATCCGGCCCCGGGCCTGGCGTGACGAGGAATGGTCACGTTCCAATATGTTCGGCGCCGACACCCTCCGTCGGCGTCGATCACTTTCCGCCATTCCCTAGGTGGAACTCCAGGTTATCGGGTCAGCGGCAGGACACACGTGGGCTGTTCGAGAGCGAGGCTCTGCGCGGCGGGGCCGGGCACGCCGTCCTTGAGGGCGAGTGCCGTCACGTTGGCCGAGTTCTGGTTCGTCACATAGAGCACGTCGTCGACCAGTGCGAAGTGTCTCGGCCACTGGCCGCCGACCGGCGACTCGGCCACGAAGGACAGGTCGTCGGCGGAGAAGACCGAGACCGTGTCCGGTCCCCTGTTGCCGACATAGACGAGGCCGCCCGCCACCACGACGTGCGAGGGGTAGTTGACCATGCGCAGCCGCGAGGCCGGAGCGTGCCCGAGCGGCTCCCAGGTCGCGGAGTAGGCGGCGATCGTGCCGTCGAGCTCGCCCGTGACGAACCAGCGGGAGCCGTCGAAGGCGAGGTGTCTCGGGCCCTTGCCCGGCTCCAGTGCGACGAAGGCGAGCGCCTGGCCGTCGAGGGAGTAGCGCCTGATCTCGTCGGTGCCCAGGTCGGCCACGTGGAGCACGTCGTCCGGGCCGAACACCGCCTGGTGGGCGTGCGAGCCCTGCTGCCGGTCGGCGACCGGGCCGCTGCCGCTGTGGCGCAGCACGACCGGCTCGCCGGTGAACGCTCCCGCTTCGTCGAGCCGGTGCAGGCTGACCACGCCGTCGCCGTAGTTGCTCACCGCCAGCACCGTGCCCGATGGGTGCACGGCCACATGGCAGGGCGAGTCGCCCTCGCTCGGCCGCTCGTCCAGCGGGGTGAGCGCGCCCGCCTCGTCCACCGCACAGGCCAGCACGACGCCGGGGTCGTCCTCGCTCACGGCGTAGAGCACGGGAAGGGCGGGGTGCGCGGCCAGGAACGAGGCGCGGGAGGCGGGCAGGTGGGCGAGCGCGGCGAGATCACGAGAGACGGTCGTGATGCCGGTGCCATAGCCGCCGACGAAAAGGAGATTCACATCACGCATCTTCTCATGCTTGACTATGTCAATGAATTCGTTGACTGATGCAAGCATCTTGGCCGTGCGGGAGTTCAACCGCTTCTACACGCGGGTGATCGGCGTGCTCGGCGCGGGCGTCTACGACTCGCCGTACTCCTTGACCGAGGTCCGGGTGCTGTTCGAGCTGGACCGGGCGGGCGAGGTGGAGGCCGGGGAGCTGCGGCGCTCACTGGGGCTGGACGGCGGGTACCTCAGCCGGATGTTGTCCAGGTTCGAGGGCGAGGGCCTGGTCGCCAGGGAGCGCTCGCCCGCCGACGGACGCAAGCAGGTCGTACGGCTGACCGAGGCGGGCGGCACGGCGTTCGGCGAGCTGGAGCGCCTGTCCGCCACGGAGATCGGCAGACTGCTCGGCCCACTGGGCCCCGGGGAGCGCGAGCGCCTCACCACGGCCATGACGGCGATCCGTACCCTGCTGGAGCCGGGCACCACCCCCCGCGCCTACGCGATCAGGCCGCCGCGCCCGGGCGATCTCGGCTGGGTGGTGCAGCGGCACGGCGAGCTGTATGCCACGGAGTACGGCTGGGGCCAGGACTTCGAACGCCTGGTGGCCGGCATCGTGGCGGCCTACGACCCGGAGCGCGACGCGGGCTGGATCGCCGAGGTGGCGGGCGAGCGCGCGGGCTGCGTGTTCTGCGTGCGCAAGGACGAGCGTACGGCCCAGCTCAGGATGCTGCTGGTGGAGCCGTTCGCCAGGGGTCTCGGCATCGGCGGGCGGCTGGTGGGCGAGTGCCTGGCGCATGCGAGGGCCGAGGGGTACGAACGTGTCGTGCTGTGGACGCGTGACGTGCTGACGACGGCCAGGCGCATCTACCAGGCGGCCGGATTCGAGCTGATCGGCGAGGAGCGCGGCGAGCACAACGAGCAGACCTGGGCGCTTCGACTGTGATATATACCCTCTTTTTTGATAGGAAATATGTACTACTATCGTTTCGTGCGCTTTCACTGGTTTCTCCCGACGCGCGGCGACGGCCACCAGGTCAGGCCCGCCACCACCCTCGTGGCCGCCGAAGTCTCGACGGACCGTATGCCCACGCTCGGCTACCTCACCCAGGTCGCCCAGGCGGCCGAGAGCGCGGGGTTCGAGGCCGCGCTCACCCCCGTCGGATCGGGCTGCCCCGATCCGCTCATCGTGTGCTCGGCCGTCGCCGCGACCACCAGCAGGCTGAAGCTGCTGGTGGCCTTCAGGCCCGGCTTCACCCTGCCCACGCTGCTGGCCCAGCAGGCCCAGACCTTCCAGGAGCTCAGCGGCGGCAGGCTGATGCTCAACGTCGTCACCGGCGGCGACCCGGCCGAGCAGCGCGGCTACGGCGACTTCCTCGACCACGACGCCCGCTACGAGCGCACCGAGGAGTTCCTCGCGGTGCTGCGCCGTACCTGGGCGGGTGCGCCGTTCGACCACAAGGGCCCGCACTACCAGGTGGAGGGCGGCGGCCTGGCCGTCCCGCTCGACCCCACGCCGCCCGTCTACTTCGGTGGCGCCTCCCCCGCCGCCGAGCGGGTGGCGGCGGCGCAGGCCGACTCGTATCTGATGTGGGGCGAGCCGCCCGCGATGATCGCCGAGCGGATCGCCAGGATGCGGGCGCTGACGGCGGGCAGGCCTTCGGGGCCGCTGGGGCTCGGGCTGCGCATCCACATCATCGCGCGTGACACCGCGGCCGAGGCGTGGGCGCACGCCGATCGGCTGCTGTCCGGGATGGACCCGGCGCGCATCGCCGCCGCGCAGGCCAGGTACGCCCGGATGGACTCGGTCGGCCAGCGGCGCATGGCCGACCTGCACGGCGGCTCGGCCGACTCGCTGGTGATCGCGCCCAATCTGTGGGCCGGGGTCGGCCTGGTCCGCGAGGGGGCGGGCACCGCGCTCGTCGGCAGCTACGACGAGGTGGCCGAGCGGCTGCGGGAGTACGCCGACCTGGGCGTCGAAGAGTTCGTGCTGTCGGCGTGGCCGCACCTGGAGGAGGCGTGGCGCATCGGCGACTTCCTGCTGCCCAGACTGGCGAACGTCACCGTCTGAGGGGCACCGCGTACGAGGTCACCTTCTGAAGGGGCCGGTGACCTCGTAGGTGTGCCCGTCGGTGCCCGCCGCCGCGCCCGACCTGCCGCGCTGGGAGGAGAAATACAGCCGCCGCCCGTCGGGTGAGAAGGCGGGCCCGGTGATCTCGGACCCGCCGTGGCCGTCCAGGCGCAGGAACGGCGCCACCGTGCCCTCGGGCGTGATCACATTGATCTCCATGTCGCCGCCGTCCTCGGCCACGTACAGATCGCCCGACCGCGAGCCGGTGATGTTGTCGACCCCGTTGAGCGGCGTGCCCGCGCCGTAGGCGATCGACAGCAGGCCCGCGCCCGCGTCGTAGGCCCAGACCCGGTTGTCGCCCTTGGTGGTGAAGTGGCAGACGCCGCCCGCGTAGTGGCAGCCTTCGCCGCCGTCGAAGCGCAGCATGTCCTCGACCTGGTGCCGGGTGGCGCGCAGCAGGGCGGCCGGGCTCGGCACCCGCCTCCACTCGACCTTGCCCGGCCCCTCGCCGCACAGCACGTCGAGCGTGCCCTCGGTCAGGTCGCCCCAGTCGCGCGGCCTGAACCGGTAGAAACCGCCGTCGCGCTCGTCCTCGGTCAGATAGACGACCTGCTGGTCGGGGTCGCAGGCGGCGGCCTCGTGCTTGAACCTGCCCATCGCCAGCCTGGGCATCGCCGCGCGCACGCCGTAGGGGTCGCACTCGTAGACCTTGCCCCGGTGGATCTCCTCGCACGAGAGCCAGGTGTGCCAGGGCGTGGCCCCACCGGCGCAGGTGAGGTTGGCGCCCGACAGGATGCGATAGGCCTCACGGATCTTCCCGTCGGCCCCGAAGCGCAGCGCGGAGGCGCCGCCGATCAGCGGGACCTCGCTGTTGCTCACATAGATCCAGCCGCTCCCGTCGGGGAAGCAGGCCCCGCCGTCCGGAGCCGGGTGCCAGGCCAGACCGGCCACCCTGCGCCCGGTGCGGGCCACCAGCCTGCCGGTGAAGCCCGCGGGCAGGGCCAGTCCTTCGGCGTCGGGTGCGAGCAGCGGGCCGTAGGGGCTCGCTCCCCTGCTCGCCCGGGCGGCGCCCTGCCAGAGGGAGCCGGAGAAGGCGGCCCCCGCGACCATGGCACCGGTCCGGAGGAGAGTGCGGCGCAACATGTCGAGCCTTCCTGTCACTTCCACGCTAGGCCAGGCGGGTGATCCATTCGATCGGAACGACGTGAACGGCAGGAGATGCCCTTGCCTGCCTGGATCAAACTTTCCGCAAACCGGTTCGGGCGAGGTCATCGTGTCCTGCACGTTCTCCTTCATGACCATGGTTGGGCTGGGACCCCGCATCGGCTCGCGCAGGGCGCTCGTCTTCCTCGATCTGCAGGAGGGTCCCGGCCTGCGTCTGGCCCACGCGTTGCGGGCGGGCGGGTTCGCGGTGGACACGCGGCGCGGCGGCGGCACGTTCGACGCGCTCGCCGCCGCCATGGCCGACGCCGAGCCCGGCGAGCTTCTCGTGGTGCGCTGGAGCGCGGAGGCGGGCGGCTTCGCCAAGCTGCTGACCGAGTTCGGGCGCGGGCTCGGCTCCTGCGTGGCGGGGGCGGTGCTGCTGGTGACCGACTTCTCGTGGATGGCGCACGACTGGATGGGGCACGACGACCCCGGCTCCCCCGGCGGCGCGCTCGCGCTGAGCGTGCCCGGCGATCCGCCGGTCGCCGCCGCCGTGCTGACCACCGCCCTGGCCCCGCACGCCGACCGGCCTGGCCCGGCGCCGAGCCTGTCGGAGCTGCTGGCCGAAGGGCTGCTCGCGGCCGACCAGCCGCTCACGTTCGCCGCCCTGCACGACCTGGCCGCCGAACGGCACGCCCGGCTCGGCTGCGACCTGCGCCCGATGGTGTTCACGCACGGCGACATCGACGAGGTCGCGATCGCCGTCCCGCGGCCGCGCGACCCGGGCGGTCAGGGCCTGCCGCGTACGGCGGCGCTGCTGGCCGAGCGCGGCGAGCCGGTCGTGCCCGCCTCGGCCGACGCGGTCGCCGCCCTGGTCTACGACCTGCACCTGGGCCAGGCCGCGCGCACGCTGCTGCGCCGGGCCAGCCTGCTGCCCGAGGGCAGGCCGCTGACCGGTGAGCTGGCCGAGCTGCTGTCCTCGCGCGCCGCCCTGGCCGAGCTCGAGGCCTGGCACCTGACCGACGGCCACCTGGCCGTACGCGAGCTCGGCACGCGACGCCTGGAGAGCGGCGAGGCCGACGAGGTGGCCGGCCTGCTGCGCAGGCGTGAGGCGGATGCCCGGACGGTCGCGCCGAGGGCCAGGCTGACCCCCGACCGATGGACGGTCGACGACGAGCTCGGCCATCGCGTGTACGCCGAGGCGATGGCCGCCTTCATCCGGCACCCCGACACCAGGCCGCCGCTGACGATCGGCATCAAGGGCCCGTGGGGCGCGGGCAAGACCTCGCTCATGCGCATGGTCCAGGAGCTGCTCGACCCCGACGTCTCGGCCGAGCTGCACCTGACGGGCGGACGCCGGGCCAGGGCCGCGCTCACCAATGCCGACGTGGTCTCCTGGCTGCGGCTCAGGAGGCGCGAGACCGGCACCGAGTGGGCCGAGCCGGACGAGCACGAGGGCTGGCGGCCCACCGTGTGGTTCAACCCGTGGATGTACCAGAGCGGCGAGCAGGTCTGGGCCGGGCTGGCCCACGAGATCATCAGCCAGGTCACCGAGCGCCTGCCCAGGGCCGAGCGCGAACGCTTCTGGCTGGCGCTGAACCTGTCCAGGGTGGACCGCGAGGCCGTGCGCCGCCGGGTGTACTGGCTGGCGCTGACCAGGCTGGTGCCCGTCGCCTTCTGCCTGGTGGTGACCGCGCTGGTGACGGGTGCGGTGGCGGCGGCGCAGTCGCTGCTGCCCGAGCTGGAGGGCACGGCCGAGACGGTGGCGTCCGCGGGGATGCTGACCGGAGTGGTCGCGGGAGCCGTACGGCTGATGCGGTTCTTCTCGGAGTCGGCCGACGGGGCCTTCGGGTCGCTGGTGCGTCAGCCCGATCCGCTGGGCGGGCACCCGCCCGTCGTGGACAGTGCGCTGGCCGAGCACGGCTACCGGGGCAGGGCCGGGTTCCTGCACCTGGTGCAGACCGACATGCGCCGGGTGCTCGAGCTGGTGGCGACCGAGGAACGGCCGCTGGTGGTGTTCGTCGACGACCTGGACAGGTGTTCGTCGGGCACGGTGGCGCAGGTGATCGAGGCGATCAACCTGTTCCTCGCGGGCGAGTTCCCCAACTGCGTGTTCGTGCTGGCGATGGAGCCGGACGTGGTGGCCGCGCATGTGGAGGTGGCCTACCGCGACCTGATGACCGCGCTGCCCGGCGAGGGTACGGGCCTGGGGTGGCGCTTCCTCGACAAGATCGTGCAGCTGCCGCTGAGCGTGCCGATGCTGGACGACGAGGACCGGCTGCCCGGGTACGTGCGGGCGCTGCTGGGGCTCGGCGCTCCCGCCGTACGGGTGCCGAGGCCGTCGCCGCCGTCGGACCTGGCCGTCGACAGGCTGGAGCGCACGATCAGGAGGCTCGGGCCGACGGCGGGCAATCTGGAGGAGCTGGCCAGGGCCGCGCAGGAGGCGGCGGGAGTGCCGGGCGAGCTGACCAGGGAGACCAGGCAGGCCGCCGACCGGGTCTTCGACGAGCTCTACTCCGACGAGAACGCCTTCAGGGCCATCCACGCGGCGCTTCCCGTCCTCGGGATGACCAATCCGCGCGAGGTCAAGCGGTATCTGAACGTGTTCCGGTTCTACTCCTTCATCACCTACCGGCGCACGCTGGCCGGGGCGGTGCGCACGCCCGACGCGGCGGTGGCGAAGCTGGCCGCGCTGACCGTGCGGTGGCCGCATCTGCTGACCGCGCTGACCAGGGAGGCGCATCCCGGTGTGACGGTGCTCGACCGGCTCGAGCGCGCCGCGCTGCGCTGGGACGGCGACGCGTGGGAGCGGGTGCTGAGCGAGGCCGGGCTGACGGGCGAGGAGGAGCTGCGCCAGCTCCTCGCCGCCCGTCCGGCCATCGCCGCGCTGGCGGGCGACCTGCTCTAGGCGGGTCCTGCGGGCCGGGAGCAGGTCAGCGCTGTGCCTGGAACATCCAGTGCTGCTGCTCGATGTCGTGGGCGACGGCGATCAGCAGGTCCTGGGTGACCGGGTCGGGCTCGTCGGTCGTGGCGATGCGCTCGCGCAGCCTGGCGACGACCCCTTCGAGGATGTCGGTCAGGATCGCGACGACCTTGCCGTCCTCCAGGTAGCCGTTCTCCGGCTGTTCGATCCTGGTGGTGCCCGCCACCGCGACCGAGCGACCGTCCGGGTTGCCGCCGATGGCGACCAGGCGCTCCGCCACCGCGTCCGAGTGCCGGCGCGCGAGGGCGACCAGCTCGTCGAGCTGCAGGTGCAGGGAGCGGAAGTGCGGGCCGATGACGTTCCAGTGCGCCTGCTTGGCCACCAGGGAGAGGTCGATCAGGTCGACCAGAGCGCCCTGGAGCTCGGGTACGACGATCTTCTTGGCGTCACCCGACAGCGGTCCGGTGATCGTGGCCATGGGGAGTCCTCCAGTCGTTCGACAGACATTTCGCCTTCCACTAGGACAACCGAAAACCCGCTCCGGATCTTCCCGACATTGACACTGTCACGATGACAGTGTCACAGTGGAGACATGAGCGAGACCTGGACCATCGGCGAGCTGGCCGAGCGTGCCGGAGACGCACTCGACGGCGGCTCCCGCTCGGCCAACGGCCGGGTGCGCAGCGTGCCGGGAACACGGCTGATCAGGTGGTATGCCACGATCGGCCTGCTCGACCCACCCCTCACCCGCAAAGGCCGCACAGCCCAGTACGGCAGGCGCCACCTGCTGCAACTGGTCGCGATCAAGCGGCTGCAGGCGGCCGGACTGACGATCGCCCAGATCCAGGAACGCCTGGCCGGAGCGACCGACGCCATGCTGGAACGAGCGGCACTGGAACCGGCGGGTCCGGGACCGGCGAGTGAGGTGTCCACCGAGGGAAAGCCGAGGCTGCCACATCCGGGCCGCCCGAAACCCGCTCCCGCAGCCCGTCCCCGCTTCTGGACCCAGCCCCCGACGCCACCCCCGGCACCGGCGCCCTCCGGCACCGCCCGTCCCTCCCGCGCGCAGCCGTACCAGCCCGATGGGGACCTCCCCCAGGGCCTGACGCACGGGATCACGCTCGCGCACGGCCTGATCCTGATGCTCGACGGGTCCCGCCTCCCCGACCAGGCCGACATCGCCGCGCTGCGGGCGGCGGCCGAGCCGATCCTCCAGGTGGTACGCGAGCGCAGGCTCCTCAACGAAGTCCGCCCCGAAGGGAGCACCTCATGACGCTTCACATCATCCCGCTCGACCCCGCCGTCTGCCCCCCGGCGCCGGAGGCGGGGCTCGGCGCCCTGCGCACCGAGCGCGGCAACCTCCCGCTGGAGAGCGTCGACATCGCCGCCGAGATCGCCGGGCTGAGCGCCGGGGTACGGGTGGCGCAGGGGTTCCACAATCCGTTCGACGTCTCCCTTGAGGCCACCTACATCTTCCCGCTGCCCGACAGGGGCGCGGTGACGGCCTTCCGGATGGAGGCGGACGGCAGGGTCGTCGAAGGCGTGCTCAAGGAGCGCGGCCAGGCCAGGGCCGACTACGACCAGGCGCTGGCCGAAGGCAGGCGGGCGGCCATCGCCGAGGAGGAGCGGCCCGACGTCTTCACGATCAGGGTGGGCAACATCGCGCCGGGCGAGCGCGTCACCGTGCACCTCACGATCGACCAGCCCCTCCCCTACGAGGACGGCGCCGCCACCTTCCGCTTCCCGCTCGTCGTCGCCCCCCGCTACGTCCCGGGTGTGCCCGTCGACGGGCCGCCTTCGGGCGACGGCGTGGCGCCCGACACCGACGCCGTGCCCGACGCCTCCCGGATCACGCCGCCGACGCTGCTGCCCGGCTTCCCCGGTCCGGTGCGCCTGTCGCTGTCGGTGCGGCTCGACACCGCCGGACTCGGCCTGCGCGAGAGCGCCTGCAGCCTGCACGTCGTCGAGGAGCACGACGGCCTGCTGCGACTGCGGCCCGAGGAGCGGCTCGACCGTGACTTCGTGCTGCGCCTGACGTTCGACGCCTCCACGTCGCTGGCCCTGGCCGACGGCGTGTTCGCGCTCACCGTGATGCCGCCCGCCGTACCCGAGGTGCGACGGCCGCGCGACCTGGTGCTGCTGCTCGACCGGTCGGGGAGCATGAGCGGGTGGAAGATGGTGGCGGCCAGGCGGGCGGCGGCCAGGATCGTCGACACGCTCACGTCCGCCGACAGGTTCCAGGTGCTGACGTTCGACTCGGTCGTGGAGCAGGCGCACGAAGGGCTGGTCCCGGCGGGCGACCGCAACCGCTACCGCGCGGTCGAGCACCTGGCCAGGGTCGACGCGCGCGGCGGCACCGAACTGCTGACGCCGCTGCGCCAGGCCGTCGACCTGCTGGCCGACCCCGCGCGCGAGCGTGTCGTCGTGCTGGTCACCGACGGGCAGGTGGGCAACGAGGACCAGATCCTCGAACAGGCCGGTCCCGGACTGTCGGCCATGCGCGTGCACGTCGTGGGCATCGACAGGGCGGTCAACGCCGGATTCCTCGGGCGGCTGGCCGGGCTCGGCTCGGGCCGGTGCGAGCTGGTGGAGTCGGAGGACCGGCTGGACGCGGCGATGGAGCAGATCCACCGCCGGATCGGCGCTCCCCTGGTCACCGACCTGTCCCTGGAGGGCCTCGACGTGGTCCCCGGCTCGCTCACGCATCTCGGCTCGCTGTTTCCCGGCGTGCCGCTGACCGTGTACGGGCGCTACGGCGACGGCTCGGAGGTGACCGTGCGCGGGCTGGCCGCGGGCACGCCGTGGCAGGAGCGGGTACGCGGCGTCGCGGTCGAGGCGCCTGCCGTACGCGCGTTGTGGGCCAGGGCCAGGCTGCGTGAGCTGGAGGACCGCTACGCGATGGGCGAGCGCACGCTGGAGGAGGAGATCGTCCAGACCTCGCTCGCGTACGGCGTGCTGTGCAGGTTCACGGCGTTCGTCGCGATCGACAGCCGGGTGTCCGCCGAGGGCGGGCCCGAGCACCGCGTCCTGCAGCCGGTCGAACTGCCCAGCGGGTGGGACGCGCCTCCCGCCCCGCCGATGATGTTCATGGCCGCCGCGGCGCCTCGCATGGCCTCGACCATGGCGGCCGAGACGTCCTTCGCCGGGCCGCCTCCCGCTCCGGCTCCGGCTCCGGCTCCCGGCTCCGCGCTGGGAGGGGGCGGACCCCGGGGACGCGGCTTCGCCAAGTCGGCGCCGCGTGCCGCCGGTGGTTCGCTCGACAGTGTGCTGCCCCAGCTCACGACCGAGCTGGAACGCCTGTCGGCGCACGCGGCCGACCCGGCCGCCGATCGGCTGCTGTACCTGGCCGACCTCGGCAGCAGGCTGTCGGCGCTCGCCGCGCATCTCGGCGGCCACGAGGGGCTCGCCGCCCTGGCCGCGGAGCTGGAGACGGCCGAGCGGCCGGGCGCCGACCTGGAGGCGCTGTGGTCGCGCGCCGTGAACGCGCTGCGGGCGCTGGCCGGGGGCACGCACCCGGGAGAGGCGGGGAGCGGGCGGGCGCAGGCGCGCCGGGCGTTCTGGAAGCGCGGCTGACCGGGGGCGGGCGCCCGGACCGGGCGCCCGCCCGACGGCTACTTGGTGCGGGGCGGCACGACGTGGACGACGACCTTGGTCCTGCTCGGCTTCGGCTTCGGAGTGGGCTTCGGCGTCGGCTTGGTCGGCGTGGGCGTGGGCGTCTTGGTGGGCTTGACCGGGGTGGCGTCCCAGATGACGACGTTGCGCATCCTGCCGACCTTCTTGGTCTTCACCACGACCCTGATGACCGCCGACTCGCCGGGCGCCAGCGTGCCCTTCCAGGTGAAGTTCGGCGGGTTCACACTGACCGTGCCCTTGTTGGTCTTCGGGCCCCTGACGATGTCGGCGTGCTCGAGGACGTCGGAGATGTCGTCGGTGAAGCTGGCGTTGGTGAGCGTGGTGCCGCCGACGTTCTTGATGACGACGGTGTACCTGACCCGGCCGCCGACCGGGACGACGCTCTTGTTGGCCTTCTTCGTGACGACCAGCCTGCCGGGCGAGGGCGTCGGCGTGGGGCCCGAACAGACGGCCTTGACCTCACCGAGCACGACCTTGGCGATCGGGCCTTCGTAGACCACGTCCTCGGAGTCGGGCGCGAACAGCTTGCCGGTGATGACGATCTCGACCCTGGCCTCGGCCGCGGTGTTGGGCGTGACGTCCTCGACCCGGGTGAGCGTGACGTTCATGGTGGCCCGGCCGACGCCGGTGAAGCCCATCAGGGCGCCGGTCGTCTCGACCGTGTTGTCACCGTCGGTGAGCTGCTGGTCGGCGAAGGAGGGCGCGGTGACGAAGTTCTGCGTCTGCGGGGCGTTGGGCGGCTGGCAGCGCGCGTAGGTGTGCATGGTCGGGATCTTCAGGACGTCGGGTCCCCCGGGGAGCAGCCGCAGGGACAGGACGTTCGGGTCGCTGATGGCGTCCCAGGCCCCGGCCCCGGTGTCGCCCGAGCTCTGGCCCGAGGGCGCGACGATGTCCACGTAGTCCTTGACACCGTCGGGGTCCTGATTGAAGTCGACGACGTCGGCGCCTCCCGACGCCCCCGTCGTGGCCTTGCCGTACGTTCCCTGGAAGCCCGGCAGTGAGATCGCCGGCACGTCCGTGACCGTCAGCTGGACGGCCGTGCTCGACGACATCTCCCCCGCTCTGGCCGACATGCCGGTCCCGGCGAACGCCGTCATGGCGGCCAGCGCCGTGACCCCGCTCAGGAGCGCCCATTTCCCCGCTACACGATTCATGCGGGCAGCATCGGCCCACGGCGGCCGGGCAGCCCGATCGCGACACGCCTCACGCAAGAACCTCAGGCATGGACATTGCCGAAAAGTTGGCTCGCACCACGCCACCCGCCCACGGGGGCAGAGAGATCGGTCTGAACTGCGAATAGGCTGTCGAGGTGAGAAATCTGGTTCTGGACGGCGGACTCGCCACCCATCTGGAGGCGCTGGGCGCCGACCTGAGCGACGAGTTGTGGTCGGCGCGGCTGCTGCTCACCGATCCCGGCCTGATCCGGCAGGTGCACGCCGACTACTTCGCCGCGGGCGCCGAGGTGGCCACGACGGCCAGCTACCAGGCTTCGATCCCCGGCTTCGTCAGGAGCGGCATGACGCCCGCAGAGGCCGAGCGGCTGATCGGGCTCTCGGTCGAGATCGCCGTACAGGCGAGGGACGAGGCCGGAGGCGGGCTGGTCGCGGCCTCGGTCGGGCCCTACGGCGCCTACCTGGCCAACGGCGCGGAGTACACCGGCGTCTACGACCTCGACGAGGACGGCCTGCTGGAGTGGCACCGGCCGCGCTGGGAGATCCTCGCCGGTTCCGGGGCCGACGTGCTGGCCTGCGAGACCGTCCCCTCGCTGCCCGAGGCCAAGGCGCTGGCCAGGCTGCTGGCCGCCACGCCCGGTGCGAGGGCGTGGATCGCCTTCTCCTGCCGCGACGCCGCCAGGCTCAACGACGGCACGCCGATCAGGGAGGCCGCGGCGCTGTTCACCGGGTCCGACCAGGTCGTCGCCGTGGGCGTCAACTGCACGGCGCCGCGTTTCGTGCCCGGCCTGATCGACGAGCTCGACGGCTTTCCCGTGGTCGTCTATCCGAACTCGGGCGAGACCTGGGACGCCGCTGCCCGCAGGTGGCTCGGCCTGGCCGACCCGGCCGAGTACGGCCAGGCGGCCAAGGAGTGGCGCAGGGCGGGCGCCGCCCTGGTGGGCGGGTGCTGCCGGACGACTCCCGAGCACATCCGGCAGGTACGCAACCACCTGTCCTGACCGTCGGCCCCACCCAGCCACATCCCTGCCGGGTACACAACCACCTTGTCCGACCGTCAGCCCCGCGCGACGTCGCCACCCAGCCACACCACCACCGCGGCCGATGCGGCGAGCACGACGGCGGCCACGACGAGGTACCCGGCGCCCATGCCGCTCGCGGCCATGACCGTGCCCATCACCGCGACGCCGACGGCGCTGCCCAGCTCACGTGCGGCGCTGTTGAGGCCGGAGGCCAGCCCGGCCCGCCCGTCGGGAAGCGCCCGCACGATCCGCATCGACAACGCCGGCAGCGCCAGCCCGAGCCCGGCCCCCATGACCAGCGGCCCGAACGCATAGATCGCGTACGGCGTCGCGGCGTCGGCGAACGACACCCCGGCCAGTCCCGCGACGATCAGGGCCAGCCCGCCCGCGCTGATCCGGCGCTCGCCGTACCTGGTGACCAGGTCGGCCGAGCGGCGGGCCAGCACGATCATGGGCAGGACCAGCGGCAGGATGGCGACGCCGGTGAGCAGGGGGGAGAAGCCCTTGGCCTCCTGCAGGTACCTGGCGTTGACGAAGAACAGGGCGAACAGCCCGAAGAACATCGCGGCCACCCCCAGCACGCCCGCCCGCACGCCCGGCCTGGCCAGCAGCCTGGGATCGAGCAGCGGCTCGTCGGTGCGCAGCTGGTGCGCGACGAACACGCAGGCCAGCACGACGGCGGCAGCGGCGGCGCCGAGCACCAGCGCGCTCCCCCATCCGGCCTCGGGCCCCTCGATGATCGCGGTGAGCAGGGCGAGCGAGGCGGCGACGAGCAGGGCGGCGCCGACGAGGTCGAGGTGGGCCGGGTGCCGCGCCGCCTTGGGCGCCAGCCACGCGGCCAGCAGCGCCAGGACGAGGGCCAGCGGTACGGGCACCAGGAACAGCGCACGCCAGGGCAGGTACTGCATGACGAGCCCGCCGCCGATGTTGCCCACGACGCCCGCCACGCCGGTGGCCGCCGTCCAGGAGGCGACGGCCTGCGCCCTTCCGGACGCGGGATAGGCGGCGATGGTGAGCGACAACGAGGCCGGCATGATCAGCGCGGCCCCGGCGCCGCTCAGCGCCCGGCCCGCGATCAGGACCGCGACGGAGGGGGCGAGCGCGGCCACCAGGCTGCCCGCCGCGAACACGCCGAGCCCGGCCAGCAGCACCCCCTTGCGGCCGAACCTGTCGCCCGCCGCGCCCGCCGGGATGAGCAGACAGGCGAAGACGATCACATAGGCGTCGACGATCCACAGCAGCTCGGTCTGCGAGGGCCGCAGCGAGCTCGTGACGAGCGTGGGAATGGCCAGGTTGACGGCGGCGACGAGGGCGACGGACAGGACCACCGATCCCGACATCACCGCCAGGATCCGGCCCTTGGCCGGGTGGCCCGTGTCGAGGGCAGGCGCGCTGAGCATGAAGAGACCTCATCTGCGAGGAAGGAGTGGAAAGGGAAGGTGAGGCGGCGCCTGCCTCGTGTCCTCACCGTAGACTCGGCGATGACCTGATCTCAAATGCAACTTTCACAGGTGATACATGCACCAGACGCAACCGAGCCTCGACCTGCTCATCGCACTCGACGTCCTGCTCGACGAGGGCAGCGTGTCGGGGGCGGCCAGGCGGCTGAACCTGTCGGAGCCCGCGATGAGCCGGACGCTGGGCCGGGTGCGCAAGGCGATGGGCGATCCGATCCTGGTCCGCTCGGGCAGGCACATGACGCCCACCCCGCGTGCGCTCGCCGTACGCGAGGAGGTCAGGGCGCTGGTGGAGGCGGCCAGGCGGGTGTTCACCGTGCCGGCGCCGCCCGATCCGGCCACATTGGTGCGGGAGTTCACCGTGCTGGCCTCCGATCCGGTCATGGCGGCCGTGGCCACGCCGTTGCTGGTCTCGATCGCGCGGGACGCGCCGGGGGTGACGCTGCGGTTCCTGCCGGAGAGCCACTCCGACACCCATGCGCTGCGGCAGGGCGTGGCCGACCTGGAGGTGACGATCATCTCCGAGCCCGCGCCCGAGACACGGGTGGAGCGGCTCATCGCCGACCAGCCCGTCGGCGTGGTCAGGGCCGGGCATCCGCTGCTGGAGGCGCCCGTCACGGTGGAGAGGTTCGCCTCGGCCGAGCACGTGGTGGCCTCGCGCAGGGGCAGGACGCGAGGCCCGGTCGACACCGTGCTGGCCGAGCACGGGCTGAGCCGCAAGGTGGTGGGCGCGGTGCCGACACTGAGCACCTCGCTGCAGGTCGTACGCGACTCCGATCTCGTCGGGCTGACCGGGGGGCGGCTCTCGCGCTCGCTGGTGGCCTCGATGGGGCTGGTGACGTTCGAGGTGCCGTTCGCCCTGCCCGACCTGGTCATCTCGCAGGCCTGGCATCCGCGTCACGACGCCGATCCCGGTCACGCCTGGCTGCGGGAGCGGGTCCGCTCGGCGTTCTCGCTATATTCTGTCTAACAGGATATGGTGGTGTTCATGACGCCACGTACGATGACGGAGCAGGCGTTCCTCGTCCTCACCGCCCTGGTCGAGGAGCCGCGTCACGGCTACGGCCTGGTGCGCGAGGTCGAGGAGCTGTCGGGCGGCCGGGTCCAACTCAAGATCGGCACCCTGTACGGCGTGCTCGACCGGCTGTCGGCAGACGACCTGGTCGCACTCGACCGTGAAGAGGTGCTGCAGGGCAGGCTGCGGCGCTACTACCGCCTCACCGACGCCGGGGCCCTGGCCCTGCGCGAGGAGGCCGCCAGGCTGCGCCGCAACGTCACCAGCGCCGAGCAGCGCCTCCGGCTCCGCTTCGAGCCCGGCTTCGAGATCGGCTTCGAGCCCAGCGGCGGCCTCGCTTGAGCGCCACCCTGCCCGAGCGCAGGTATCGCCGGGTGCTGCGACTGCTGCCCGCCTCCTATCTGGCCGTGCGCGAGGAGGAGATGGTGGAGGCCTTCCTCGCCGGGGCGCACGACAGCGAGGACGCCAAACCCCGCATCGCCGAGGTCGCGGCCGTCGCCGCCCTGGCCCTGCGCGTACGCCTCGGCGGGGCGGGCGCCGCGCCTCGCCATCTGGCCTGGGGGCGTGCGACCCGGCTGGCCGCCGTGCTGGCCGTCGGCTTCCATGCCGTGTTCGGGGCGCTCACCCTGGTGCAGAGCGCGGCGTCGTCGGCCCGCTTGCCGCTCGTGTGGCCGGGCGGGCTGTACGAGATGACGAGCGTGGTGGGCGCGCTGTGCTGGGTTGCCGCCTTCGCGGCGCTCGTACGGGGCCGGGCGAGGGTGGCCAAGGTGTTCGCCGGGCTCGCGGTGCTGCCCTTGACCGCGTTCGGGCTGTGGGAGTTCGCCGGGCACGGGGACGCCGGGATGTGGCTGGCCGTGTCCGGGACCGCGACCGTGTTCGACCTGGCGGCGCTGGCCCTGGTGCTGCTCGGCTTTCATCGGGACGCGCCCGGCGATCGGTTGCCGTGGTGGGTGCTCGGGGCGCCGCTGCTGGGTGCGGGCGTGTTGTACGGGGCGCTGGCCGGAGCGGCGTGGGTGTGGGAGAGCTGGGAGGCGCGTGCGCCCGTGGCGCTGGCCTGGCTGTATGCCGTGCTGGGTCCGGCGGGGCTGGCCTCGGTGGTGATCGCGGGCGGCCTGGCCGTGACGGCGGCACGGGGCGGGAAGGGCGTGCGGGCGGACAGCGGGGCGGCCGTGTGGCCGTTGGCGCTGGGGATTCTGGCCGGGCCCGTGCTGGTGGCTGCCGTGCTGGAGGCGCTCGGCAGGGTCGGGACGCTGGAGGGGGCCGACGCGGCGAGCGCCGCTTTCCTGTACGCGTCCGCCGCGCTCGGCGGGGTGGTCCTGGTGGCGGGCGGCCTGGCCCTGCTCATGGGCGGCAGGCGCCTGCCGCCGCGCGAGATCGCGTGACGCAGGGGCCGTCAGGGCTTCTTGTCGGCCTTGGCGGCCCTGGCCGCGCGTTCGATCTCGACCTTGGCGGAGGCGGCGTACTTGTCGACGTACTCCTGGCCGGACAGCTCCATCAGGGCGTACATGATCTCGTCGGTGACCGCGCGCAGGACGAGCCGGTCGTCCTCCATGCCGTAGTAGCGGGAGAAGTCCAGCGGCTTGCCGAACTTGACGCCGGGCCTGATGCCCAGCTTCGGCAGCGGCCTGCCGGGCGGCATCATCTCGAAGGTGTGGATCATCGCCCACGGCACGACCTGGACCCGGGCCTCAAGGGCCAGCCTGGCCACGCCGGTCTTGCCCTTGTAGAGGCGGCCGTCGGGCGAGCGGGTGCCCTCGGGGTAGATGGCCAGCACATTGCCCTCGGCCAGGATGCGCTTGCCGGTGCGCAGCGCCGCCTCGCTCGCCTTGCCGCCCGAACGGTCGATCGGCACGGTGCCGACGCCGCTGAAGAAGGCTCTGGTGAGCATGCCCTTGATGCCGCGCCCGGTGAAGTAGTCGGACTTGCCGAGCGAGATGACCTTGCGGGGCAGCGGCAGGGCCCCGAAGAAGTGGTCGGCGAACGACAGGTGGTTGCCCGCGAGGATCACGGGCGCACGCCTCGGGACGTTTTCGGTGCCCTCCGACCACGGCCGGAACACCAGATGGAGGAACGGCCAGAGGATCGCCTTCACCACCCAGTAGAACACTCGGACACCTCTTCTCGAGTTCGCGACGACACGCAGGGTCATCTTCGCACCCTTGCGGCAAAGCTCCTACCCAGCTCTCGCCCTAGCCCCCCAGAACGTGCGACTATCTGGCAAATCCAGAAAAAAATACTAGGAGCAGTCACATGCCGGTCTTGCCTGGTGCGGAGTCGTACCGTCATGAAGGCGGACAGGTCGGCGTGCTGCTGTGTCACGGCTTCACAGGCAGCCCGCAGTCGTTGCGGCCCTGGGGCGAGTACCTCGCGGCCCACGGCCTGACGGTGGCGCTGCCCAGACTGCCGGGACACGGCACCACGTGGCAGGAGATGAACCGCACCCGCTGGGAGGACTGGTACTCCGAGCTGGACAAGGCCCTGGCCGATCTGCGGGGCCGATGCGCCGAGGTGTTCGTGGCCGGGCTCTCGCTCGGCGGCTGCCTGGCGCTGCGCCTGGCCGAGGTGCACGGCGACGGGGTCAGGGGCGTCGTGCTGGTCAATCCCTCGGTCGTCAACGACGTGCCGCTGATGTGGCTCGCGCCGGTCCTGAAATGGATCGTGCCGTCGATGCCCGCCGTCGGCGGCGACATCAAGAAGGCCGGAGCGGTCGAACTCGCCTACGACCGCTCCCCCGTCAAGGCGGCGGCCTCACTGCCCAGGCTGTGGTCGCTGGTCCAGGCGGAGTTGTCCAAGGTCGCCCAGCCCGTGCTGATCTTCCACGCGCCGCAGGACCACGTGGTCAGACCGGCGAGTGTGGCCCTGCTGCGGGCCAGGCTGCCGGGCGCCGAAGTGAGGGAGCTGGCCGACAGCTACCATGTGGCGACCCTGGACAATGATGCCGAGACCATCTTTGCGGGGAGCCTGGCCTTCATCAGGACGCATGCGTCGGTACCCTTGCAGAGGGACTGATCGCGCCCAGGGGGGACACGCGATCTCTTGCGGAGGAAGTGAGTGGCCGATGAGTAGTTACAGGCCCAGCTAGGTGACGCCCCAGAGCGATGAGGACGAGGTCTGGCGGCAGATCGTCGCGTCCTTCAACGACACGGCCGAGCGGGCGTCCGACGACCAGCCATGGCCCGACAGCGAGAACCTCTCGCCCGAGCCGCCACGGCGGGTGGTCAAGCCGCCGGAGTTCGCCGGGCTCGACGACAGGGCCATCGAGGTGGCCGACGACGCCACCGAGGACCTGGCCGACAGCGAGCAGGCCGAGACGGAGGAGGAGGGCTACACGCCTCCCCCGCCGCCGCCCCTGCCCCGCGTCGACGCCACGACGAAGATCGCCTGGCTGGCGTTGTTCGGCGGTCCCGCCTATCTGCTGGTCGCGGCCATGCTGGAGTGGGACATGCAGGGCTGGGCGCTGTTCGCCGCCGTGGCGGCCTTCATCGGCGGCTTCGTCGCCCTGGTGGTCCGCATGGGCGACGGCCCCTCCAACGACAACGGCTGGGACGACGGTGCCGTTCTCTGAGCCTCGGCGGGGTTGACGGGGTGTGCGGGGTGGGTCGGGTCGATGCTGCCGGGCGAAGGTGAGCACCGCCCGGTGCGTACGGGTGCGGTGGGTGAACGCTGCCGGGTGAGCAGGTGAATACGCCCGGCCATGCGGCCAGGACGGGCGGCCAGGACGGGCGGCCAGGACGGGCGGCCAGGACGGGCGGCTAGGACGGTGTGGTTGTGGAGGGCAGGCCGAAGGTCTCGACGACGTCGGTGTAGCGGTCCTGGGCGTCCACGATGTGGCCCACGGCCCAGACCGCGCCGGTGCCGGGCAGGCGGGTGACGGCCTGGAGGCGGACGGCCCTGGGGCCCGTTCCGGGGCCGCCTCGGATGATCTCGGTGTCGCCCTTGCGGCCGTATCTCAGCAGGAACGCCTCGGCCGGGCGCTCGGGGTCGTAGCCCGAGATCCAGAAGTTGCCCTTGCCGTCGCCCGTCACGCCGTGCAGCCTGGCCCCCGTGCCCGGCACCTCGACCCGGCTCCAGCGCTTGCCGTTCCAGGCCAGCACGAGCGGGTCGACCTTGCCGACGCCCTGGTAGACGCCGCCGACGGCCAGGGCGCGCTTGTTGCCCGCCTCCACGTGGACGTCACGCAGGTAGCCGCCGACCACGTCCGGCACGGGCATCGGCTTGGGCGCGCCCTCGCCGAGCTTCAGCACGAGGGGCCGCTGGCCGGTGTCGCCGACGGCCCAGCCGCCGGACGAGCCGCTCAGCGCCACGCCGTACAGGGCGCCCTTGCTCTTGGTCTCGTCGAAACGCCAGAGGCCCGATGCGGGCTTGCCCGACAGGATCAGGCCTCTGCCGTCCCTGCTGCCGACGGTCACCAGGCGTCCGCCGCCCGCGTCGAGGCCGCCGAGCCAGTCGCCCTGGCGCATGCCGGCCACCCGGACCCGGTCGAACCCTCCGGTGTCGCCCTTGGCGAGGTAGGGCAGGACGTCGTGGCCGTCGCCTATCGCCCACACCTCGCCCGCCGCCATGGCGGCCACGCCGCGCAGATGCCCGGCGGGCTGGTTGCGGATGGGCACCTCGGACCAGCCGGAGCCGTCCCAGTGCCGGATGGCGCCGTTGTTCTCCCAGACGTCCCAGATATCCTGCTGGCCGACCGCCCAGACGTCCTTGGCCGAGACCGCGGTGATGTCGGAGAGCGCGCCGTCGGCGCCGAGCTCGGTCGTCGTGGAGCGCTGCCACGCCTCGACGACGGGCGAACGTGCGGGATCGGCGAGCGCGGGCGTGGCGAGAAGCGGCAGAGTGACGGCTCCCGCGCACGCGATCAGCGCGCACCGCACTCGGCGGCGGGTCATGTCCCAAATCGTACGGCCATCGCACGGCGCAGCGGCCGTCAACCCGCCAAGCCGTCACGCGGCATGTCACCGGCGATGAGCTCGACGGCCAGGTCGGTGCGCTGGTACAGCACGGCACGCCCGGCCCGGCGCGAGGTCACCAGGCGCGAGCGGCGCAGCACGGACAGGTGCTCGCTCACCGTCGCGGGCGTGAGGCCGAGCGTGGCGGCCAGCTCCGTGGTCGACAGCGGCAGGTCGAGCCTGCTGAGCACGGCCGCCCTGCTGTGGCCGAGCAACTCGCCGAGCGCGGCGGGCGACGGCCTGGGCTCCCAGAGCGTGGCGATGCCGCGCGGGCCGTAGGTGAGCATCGGCTGGTAGGGCTCGTTGGTCAGGATGACCAGGTGCGGCCAGGCGAAGGCGCAGGGCACCAGCAGCACGCCGGTCCCGCGCAGCACGTGCTCGCAGCTCCAGTTGGGCGTGTCGATGCGTACCCAGTCGGCGTCGAAGCCGACCGAGTCGTGCAGATCGGCCAGGAGCGCGTCGAGCCCGCCCGTGGTGAGCTGGGCCGCGCGGTAGCCGAGATCGGCGTCGAGCAGCGCCCGCAGCCGGGGCCACACGGGCTCGATGACGGCGCTCCAGTAGGCGCTCAGCTCGTCGACGACCTGGCCGAGCACGCGTGCGGGGTCCTCGCGCAGCGGTTCGAGCACGGGGGCGAGCGGGCCGCCGTCACGCAGTTCGTCGAGCGCGGCGCGCACGGCCTCGTCCGGTGTGGCGCGTATCGCCTCGATCTCCTCGGCCAGCGTGACGTCCATGCGCGGTGGCGGCGGCGTGAGGAAGTCGGCGGCGTAGTGCCTGCCGCCGACCAGGGCGGGCAGCAGCCGCAGGCCGAGCGCGCCGATCCTGGGCACGGCGTCGGCCAGCCATCGCCTGTGCATGTGCCTGCGGGCATGGCTGCCGTGACCGGCGAGATGCAGGCTGCTGGCCGCCTCCTGCACCGGTGATCGCGCGAACCTCAGGCGGGAGAGGTCGTCGAGCCCGAGGTGGATGTCGATCATGTCCGGATTCTACGCTTTCGCGGGTGGATTAGGGCAGCGCCGAATCGTGGCGGCGGCCCCGGCACCGGTCCCAGGCTTGCCGTCATGGGCAGCACGGACTTCGACTTCCTGATCGGCCGCTGGACGGCACACAACACGAAACGCGGCGCCGACGGCGCCTGGGAGGAGTTCGACGTCTCGGTATGGGCCGAGCCTCGGATGGACGGGCGGGTCATCCTGGAGAACGTCGAGGGCGTCTTCCCCGGCGGCGTCCTGGTCAAGGGGCTTGCGGTGATCGCCTACGACCTGGCGACCGACCTGTGGCACCACTCCTGGCTGGACACGCGCGTCTCGCCCGACTTCACCCCGGTGGTCGGCTCGTTCACCGACGGCGTCGGCGAGTTCCACGCGCCGGGGCTGCGCTTCCTGTGGACGGGCCTGAGCGACATCTCCGCCCGCTGGGAGCAGGCCGTCTCGACCGACGCGGGACTCACCTGGGAGACCAACTGGGTGATGGAGTACGAGAGACCGTGACAGGCGCGTGGGCGCCGGAGCAGGTCAGGGCGTGACGGCGAGCTCGGCCAGGACGGGCAGGTGGTCGGTGGCGGCGACGAGGTCGGCGGGGGCCGCCTCGACGTCTCCGCAGGCGAGCACGCGCAACCCCGAGGCGGCGAAGACGCCGTCGATGCGTTGGCCTGGGCTGCGTGCCGTGAACGTGTGGCCCGGCCCCCTGGGAGCGCTCGGATAGCAGTCCGACAGTTTGGCCGCGATGTAGCGCCAGGTCTGCCTGTCCTGCTGCTCGTTGACGTCCCCGGCGATCACGACGGCGGCGCCGTACCTGGCCGCGGCCAGCTCCACCAGTTCGACCGCCTGCCTGGCGTGGACGAACCTGGCGCCCTCGTCCAGGTCCAGGTGGATGGAGCCGACCGCCAGCCGTACCCCGCCGATCTCGGCCACGGCGATCGCGACCGAGCGGATCTCCAGCCCGGCGTAGACCCGCAGCACGTGTCCCTCGGTGTGCAGGAGCCTGGCGCGCGGCCCGACGAGCACGGCCACACCGCCGAGCCGCAGCCCGGCCGCGACCCTCAGCCCGCCGCCCGCCGCCAGCTCCGCACGCCTGCGCCGCCAGCACAGGAACCTGGGCGCCTCCTGCACGCACAGCACGTCGGCGTCCATGGCGGAGACCACCCGGGCGAGCGCCGCCACGTCGTCCTTCATCCCGCGCACGTTGTAGGTCCCGACGCGGATCACGGCCTCACCCCTGGCGGCCGGCGAGCGGGCCTGGTCGCGGTGCACGGCGCCTCACCCGGTCGTTCTACCGCTGTCTGGCCAGGTCGGCGGCGCCCACGACCCCGGCCGTCGCGCCGAGCTCCGCCAGCCGGATCGCCGCGAACGGCCGATGACCCCTGCCGGTGAGCGTGCGTTCGAACGTGGCGCGCGTGCGGTCCAGGAACAGGTCGGCGGCCCTGGACACACCGCCGCCGACGATGAAGCACCCGGGGTCGAGCAGGGCGGCCAGATCGGCCAGGCCCTGGCCGAGCCAGTCGGCGACCGAGGCGAACGCGGCCAGCGCGGCGTCGTCGCCCTGGCGTGCCGCCTCGGTGACCTCCTCGCCCTCGATCACGCCGTCGGCCAGGCCCAGCAGTGTCGCGGCGCGCTCCGGCTGGGCCGCCGCGACCGCCCTGGCCTCGGCGACGAGCGCGTTGCCGCTGGCGTACTGCTCCCAGCAGCCGAGGTTGCCGCAGCCGCACAGCCTGCCTTCGGGCACGACCTGCATGTGGCCGAGCTCGGCGCCCATGCCCCAGCGGCCCCGGTACAGCCTGCCGTCGAGCACGATGCCGCCGCCGATCCCGGTGCCGACCGTCACGCACACGACGTGTGTCTCGCCCCTGCCCGCGCCGAAGCGCGTCTCGCCCCAGGCCATGGCGTTGGCGTCGTTCTCCACCACGACGGGCAGGCCGACCAGCTCGGTGATCTTCTTCTGCAGCGGCTCCTCGCGCCAGGCCAGATTGGGTGCGAACCGCACCACGGACCTGGTCTCGTCGACGAACCCGGCGGCCCCGACGCCGACCGCCTCGACCTGCCTGCCGTCGGCCAGCTCGGCGACCACGTCGGCCACCGTCTCGGCGACCAGGTCGGGCCGGTCGGCAGGGGTCTTGCGCAACGCCTGCTGGACGATCTTCCCGTCCTCGTCAACGACACCGGCCGCGACCTTGGTCCCGCCGATGTCCACGCCGATCGTCAGCATGTGCCCATCCCCATCTGTCCCGCCGGGGCCGTTCAGCCCAGGTCGATGTGCTCCACGTGGTCGTCGCCACGATCCTCGCCAGGCCGGCGGGGGGACGCCGGTCTGGTCAGCGCGTCGAAGGTGCCCCTGACCGCGGCGAACAGCTCGCCACCGGCCGCGACCAGGTGACCGGCCACGTCGGAGCCCGACTCGCGCTGCGCCGCGATGGCCCGGCAGACGGGGCACGCGCGGCAGATGTACTCCTCGTCGTGGTCGGCGACGGCCTCGCCCCACACGTCCCTCTCCTGACGGCGGCCACCGCCGCCGCCTCCGGTGAAGGAGTTGATCACTGTCTTGCCCACCTGACGGGTGGCACGGCTCTGCAACGTCTCGAACAGCTTGCGTGCCTCGTCGGCCACGGTGCCGATCGGGTCGCCGCCCGGTGGTCTGGTCTCAGTCATGTCGTCGGCCCTCCTGAGTCGAACCGTACCCGCAGGACGCCGTCGCGGAGCACCGCGGCCTCGATCTTCCTGCGGGCGAGCGCCGAGGGAAGGGCGATGATCCTTCGGTAGGACCCCGCGGTGACGATGAGCTCGTCGCCCTTGCGGGCCAGATCGACCTGCTCGCGCTCGGCCCCGGGCAGCGCCAGCACCAGCTCGTGCCCCTCGATGCGCAGCGGCGCCTCCACCTTGGGCGGCTCGAACGGGTCGGCGCCGCCGTACAGTTCGGCGCCGACGGCCGCGAGCGCCTCCACGCCGACGGGCTCGCCCGGCAGGTACGGCACGACGTGCACGGGCAGCGGGTCGAACGACTGCACGGCCTCGGCCAGCAGCGCCGACTGCGCCGTCACCCATCGGGCACGCCACGGGTCGGCCTCGCCCGAGGGGAAGACGCGGTTGGCGATGACGGCGTCGACGCGGTAGCCGTACAGGCTCAGGGAGGTGAGGGTACGCCTGGCCTCGGCCAGGACGACGGCCTCGGGGGTGAACACGAGGCGGACCGAGGCGTTGTCGCCGGTCAGCAGCTCGCGTACCTCCATCAGGCCGCGGTGGAAGCGCTCCCCGGCACTGACGACGTCGTCGCCCGGCGCGCTCACGCGGGCCACCGAGCGGATGAGCGGCGAGACCAGCTTCATGATCCTTCGCCCGATCGGCAGCAGCCTGCTGACATGCCAGTCGAGCGCCTCGGGCAGCGCCAGCAGCCTGAGCGTCTCGGCGGTCGGCGCGCAGTCGACGACGATGACGTCCCAGGCGCCGCTCCTGGCCTGCTCGCGCAGCTCCAGCAGGGCGATGACCTCCTCGGCGCCGGGCAGCACGGTGATCTCCTCGGAGGTCACCTCGTCCAGGCCGAGCTCGGTCAGCACGTCGCGGGCGTAGTCCTGCAGCTCGCCCCAGTGGCGCTCCAGCGAGCGCTGCGGGTCGACCTGGTACAGGAACAGGCCGGGCGCGATCTCGGTCGGCCCGTCGCCGGGCGTGACGGCCAGCGCGTCGGCCAGGGAGTGCGCGGTGTCGGTCGAGACGACCAGGGTGCGCAGGCCCCTTCCGGCGGCGAGCGTCGCGGTGGCGGCGGCGGCCGTCGTCTTGCCGACTCCGCCCTTGCCGGTGAACAGCAGGACGCGCGCGGCCACCTACCTGCCCTCTGTCCGGCCCTCGACGCGCTTCTTGAGCCCCTTGAGCGCGGTGTCGACGATGACCTTCTCGGCCTTGCGCTTGATCATGCCGATCATCGGCACCTTGAGGTCGACGGCGAGCTCGTAGGTCACCTCGGTGCCGCCGTCCTTGGGCGTCAGGCGGTAGCTGCCGTCGAGGCTGGAGAGCATCTTGCCGGTCTCCGACAGCCGCCAGGTGACGCCGTCGTCGCCCTGCCAGTCGTAGGCCAGGGAGTACTCGTCGTTGATCACACCCGCGTCCATGACGAAACGCACGGTCAGCGGCCTGCCGTCGGGGTCGCTCTCCAGGACCTTGGCCGACTTCACCTGCCCGGCCCACTGCGGGTAGGCGGGGAAGTCGGCGATGACCGCCAGCACGCTTGCGCCGTCGGCGTCGATCGTGATGCTCGAAGTGGTGCGATCAGCCATGTGAACAAGGTACTCGTCTCACCATTCGAGGGCGAAAGGCGCGCCCTTGCCGCGAAAATGTCCGACGTTGATGCACTCGGTCCTGCCGATCCGGGTACGCGCCTTCAGCGGCTGGTGCACGTGCCCGAACAACGCGTACCTCGGCTGCGTGCGCCTGATCGCCTCCAGCGTCGCCTCGCTGCCCCGCTCGAACCTCCTGGCCACCACGTCGTAGAGCAACTCGGGCACCGAAGGCGGAATGTGCGTGCACAACACGTCCACCGCCCCCACCGCCTCGACCTTGGCCGCGTACTCCTCGTCGTCGATCTCGTACGGCGTGCGGTACCTCGTGCGCAGCCCGCCCCCGACGAAGCCGAACGTCAGCCCGCCGATCTCCACGACCTGGCCGTCGAGCACCTGATGGCCGGGCCTGACGAACTCCGGCCAGAGCCTCGGCACGTCGACGTTGCCGTAGGTGAGGTAGGCGGGCACCGGCATGGCGGCGAACAGGTCGGCGTACTGGCGTCTGACCTGCTCCTCGATATGGGCCATCGGCTCGCCGCCGAGCGAGGCCCACAGCGCGCCCGACATCGCCCTGGCCTCGTCGAAACGCCCGGCCGTGCGCAGGGCGACGAACTCGCGGGCCCGCTCGGCGCCGAACAGCTCGGCGAATATGCCCTTGGAGTGGTCGTCGTAGTCGATGTAGAGGATGAGGTCGCCCAGGCAGACCAGCGCGTCGGCGCCCTCCCCCGCCCTGGCGAGGGCGTCGCTCCTGCCGTGCACGTCGCTGACCACATGGAGACGCATGCCGCGATCGTAACGACTGAGCCGCGAGTCTCCCCTGCCGGTGGCGTCGTGGCGGGGGGCACGTCACACGGCTGCTAGCGTGAAGAATGCCCTTGATAACGCCTGGGTGACGGATCTACTCACGCGTAACTTCACGCGGTAGCGTCCAGGCCGTCCCAAGATGCGAGCACCCGGAGGAGTGGATCCGTGCGCGAGTACAGCGTCCCCGTACTGGTGGATGTCCCGTCCACGGCGCAGTGCGCCGACACGGTGTTCCTCCGAGGCGAACAGCGGCCCGGTGCGATCGTGCTGCGCCGCAAGGTCGGCGACGCCTGGCCGGTGGTGACGGCGGGCGAGTTCCGCGACGAGGTCGCCGCGCTGGCCAAGGGGCTGATCGCGGCCGGGATCGAGCCGGGCGACCGGGTGGCGCTGATGTCGCGCACCCGTTACGAGTGGACGCTCATCGACTACGCGATCTGGGCTGCGGGCGCGGTCAGCGTGCCGATCTACGAGACCTCCTCGGCCGACCAGGTCCGGTGGATCCTGTCCGACAGCGGGGCCAAGGCCGCCTTCGTCGAGCTCGACGCGCACGAGGAGACGGTCAAGTCGGTGCGCGGCGACGCCCCCGCCCTGACCGACGTGTGGCGGGTCGACGAGCGGCTCGACGGCTCGGGCGTCGACGACGCGACGCTGACCGAGCGCCGCACCGGCCGGGTCTCGGCCGACCTGGCCACGATCGTCTACACCTCGGGCACGACCGGCAAGCCGAAGGGCTGCCGCCTCACCCACGACAACCTGCTCTTCACCGCGCGCAACGTGGCCCAGGGGCCGCTGGAGCCGCTGTTCTCGGCCGACGAGCCCGCGGCGCTGCTGTTCCTGCCGCTGGCCCACATCTTCGCCCGTGTCATCCAGCTGGTGTTCGTGGAGACCGGCGCGGTGCTCGCGCACACGCCGAACATGAAGAACGTCGCCCCCGACCTGCAGTCGTTCCGGCCGACGTTCCTGCTGGGCGTGCCGCGCGTGTTCGAGAAGGTCTACAACGGGGCCGAGCAGAAGGCGATCGCCGGAGGCAAGGGCAAGATCTTCGCCAAGGCCGCCGACGTGGCCGTCACCTGGAGCAGGGCGGAGAGCGCGGGCGGCGCCGGTCTCGGGCTGCGTCTTCGCCACGCCGTGTTCGACCGGCTGGTCTACGCCAAGCTGCGCACGGCGACCGGCGGCAGGCTGACCGCGGCCGTGTCGGGCGGCTCCGCGCTCGGCGACCGGCTCGGCCACTTCTTCCGCGGGGTCGGCATCGAGGTGTTCGAGGGCTACGGCCTGACCGAGACGTCGGCGCCTTCGGCGGTCAACATGCCGGGCGCCAACAAGGTCGGCACGGTCGGCAAGCCGCTGCCGGGTGTCACGATCGCCATCGCCGAGGACGGCGAGGTGCTGGTCAAGGGCCGCCACGTCTTCAAGGGCTACTGGAACAACGAGCAGGCGACGGCCGAGGCCGTCGACGAGTCCGGCTGGTACCACACCGGCGACGTCGGCACCCTGGACGCCGACGGCTATCTGAGCATCACCGGGCGCAAGAAGGAGCTCCTGGTCACGGCGGCGGGCAAGAACATCGCGCCCGCGCCGATGGAGGACGCCATCAGGGCGCACCCGCTGATCTCGCAGGCCATGGTCGTCGGCGACGACCGCCCGTTCGTCGGCGCGCTGATCACCCTCGACGTCGAGGCGCTGGAGCAGTGGAAGGCCGACAACGGCAGGGCGGGCGCGACGCTGGCCGACCTCTCCCAGGACCCGAAGATCCTGCTGGAGGTCCAGGGCGCCGTCGACCGGGCCAACGCCGCGGTGTCCAAGGCCGAGCAGATCAAGAAGTTCACCGTGCTCGCCGTCGACATCACCGAGGAGAGCGGGCACCTGACGCCCACGCTCAAGGTCAAGCGCAATCTGGTGATGCGCGACTTCTCCGACGTGATCGACGCCCTCTACGGCGGCTGAGCGCGCGCGGCGCTCGGAGCAGGGCGCGGCGCTCAGAGCAGGGCGCGGCGCTCAGAGCAGGGCGCGGAAGCGGGCGGCGACCAGGTCCCAGTCCCATTCGCCGGTGATCCACTCGCGCCCGCGCCCGCCCATCTTGCGCGCCCTCTCGGGATCGCCGAGCAGCTCGGCGAGCGCCGCCGCCACCTCGTGCGGCGAGGTCCCGTCGACGACGAACCCGGTCTCGCCCGGCAGCACGGCGTCGGGCGCGCCGCCCGATCGCCCCGCCACGACCGGCAGCCCGGTCGCCGACGCCTCCAGGTAGACGATGCCGAGTCCCTCCACGTCCACCCCGCCGAGCCTGGTACGGCACGGCATGGCGAAGACGTCGGCGGCGGCGTAGCAGGCGGGCAGCTCCCCGGCCGCCAGCGTGCCGGTGAACACCGCCCGCACGCCCAGCGAGGCGGCCAGGCGCCGCAACCTCCGGGCTCCGGGGCCGCCGCCCGCCAGCACCAGCGTCGCGCCCGGCGCGACACGCTCCACCGACGGCCAGGCGCGGATCAGCGTGTCCTGCCCCTTGCGCGCGACCAGCCGCGACAGGCACAGCACGACCGGCCCTTCGCCGATCCCGAACCTGCGCCTGAACGCCCGTCCCGGGACGTCCGGGCTGAACATCGTGGTGTCGACGCCCGGCGCCAGCCGTACCAGGCGGTCGGGGCCGACCACGGGGGCGAGCCTGGCGCGGGTGTAGCGGCCCAGGTAGGTCACGACGTCGGCGCCCGCGCCGATGCGGCGCAGCAGCGTCCTGAAGCCCGGCAGGGCGGCCCAGGCGGCCTCGTGGCCGTGGGTGAGCATGACCACGCGCCCGGCGCCCGCCGCGCGCAGGCCGGGCGCGAGCAGGCCGAGCGGCGCCGCCGCGCCGAACACCACCGTGCGCGCGCCGTACTCGGCCACCAGCCCGGCCGCCCTGCGCGCCACGGCCCGCGTGGGCAGCATGAGCGAGGTGGGATGCCGCACGATCGGGTACGGCTGCGCGGCGTCGAACTCCTCGCAGCCCGGCCACCGAGGGGCGTAGACGACGGCCCCCGGTGTGCGGGCGGCCAGGCCGTGCACGAACGCCTGGATGCCGCCCGGCCTCGGCGGGAAGTCGTTGGTCACGATGAGGACGTGCCCCTCGGCCGCGCTCACGGCTCCGGCAGGCCGTTCAGCAGGGCCCAGGAGCGGGCCATGGCGATGCGCTGGGGCGCGGTCGGGTGGCTGGAGTAGAGGACGTACTCCAGCGGGTCGGGCGACAGGTCGGAGACGTTGGTCGTGGCCAGGCGCTTCTGCATGGCGACGAAGGTGGCCGGGTCCCTGGTCAGGTCGAGGGCGTGGGCGTCGGCCCTGGCCTCGACGTGGCGGCTGACGACGTTCTGCGCGGGGCCGGACAGCACGGTGGCCAGGCTCATCAGGCCGAGCAGCACGCCGACGGCCAGCGGGTCGGCGGCCGAGCCGACGCCGGTGCGCCGTCGCAGCGCGGGAATCAGCAGGAAGAGCAGGACCGCGGCGAACGCACCGCCCATCGCGCCGATCAGCGTGCCGTGCAGGACGTCGTCGGTGGCCGCGTGGCCGAGTTCGTGCGCCACGACCAGCTCGACCTCGTCGGCCGGGGCCTTGAGCAGGGTGTCGTAGACGACGATCCTGCGGGTGGCGCCGAAGCCGGACACATAGGCGTTGAGCGCGGTCGTGCGGCGTGAGGCGTCGGCGACGAGCACGTCCTCGACGGGCACGCCGTCGCGCTCGGCCATGGCCAGCAGGTCGGTGCGCAGCTGTCCGGCGGGCATCGGTGTGAAGTCGTTGAACAGCGGCTCGAACACCACCGGGTACACGAACGAGCCGACGAGGGTCAGCGCCGCCGCGCCCAGCGCCGCCGGGATCCACCAGCGCCGCACCTTTCTGGCCAGGGCGACGACCACGACGGCCATCAGCGCCAGCAGCCCCGCCCTGACGAGCAGGCTCTTGATCCGGTCGCCGCTCCAGCTCGCCCACGTCTGCGTGGACAGGCCGAACTCGCGCAGCTGGCTTTCGTACCACATGCCCAGCGGCCAGCGCAGGACCTCCACCAGCACGGTCAGCGCCAGCACGCCGACGATCACCCTGAGCCACCAGGGGCCGCGCGCAAGCCCCGCGACCTTCGCGCCGAGCGGCGTGGCCACCAGCAGTCCGGCGAACAGCACGGTCAGCCCGAGCGACAGATAGGCGGGCGCGCTCACGGCCGCGTCGAAGGCCTGGGACCTGGCGATCTGCGCGGCGGTGAAGTCACGGGCCGGGTCCGGCGCGACATACGGCGCGTCGGCGGGCAACGCACGCCAGGGCGTCGTGAACGCCACCACCCCCACGATCACCGCCCCGAGCCCCCCCAGCGCGACCCCGGCCGCCCGCCGCCCACCACCGAGCCGCCGCGCCCCGTCCGCGCCCTGCTCCTCGCTCACTCGGATCCCCCCAAAGGCCTCACGCCGCCAGTGCCTCGCGCATGTGGTCCAGCCACAGCGCGGTCAGCCCCTCCGGGTCGAGCCCGGCCGCCGACAACGCCCGATCGAGCCCATGCCGCTGGACATCACGGTAGAGCCTCACCAGCCCGCGTACGCCGAACCGCTCCGCGTAGGCGCGGCACGCCAGCCACGCCTCCTGGTAGGCCTGGGCCCGCCGTACGGCTCCGGCGCCGAAGTCGGCGTCGCGCGGGAGCGCGTCCGGCCATCGGCCCGCGGCGGTCTCGGCAGCCAGTTCGGCGGCGGCGAGCGCGACGGCCAGGCCCGAGCCCCGGTAGGCGACGTAGTCGGCGAACCCCTCGCGCAGCCACACCGGCACCCCGGCCGTGCCCGCCGCCACGTGGGTGAGCTCGTGGGCCAGGACGACGTCGCGCCCCACGCCGTTCAGCCGCCCGAACCCGCCGGGCACCACGACCACACGGCCGCGGTCGGCCACGGCCGCGAGTCCGGCGAGCGCGCCGGGCGTGCTGCCGATCACCTCGGCGGCCTCGTCGTCGCCGCCCGGCACGACCACGAGGGCCTCACCCGACCGCTCCCCCAGAACGCCCGCCACGGCCTTCCTGGCCACCGCAGCCCGGCGTGCGATGTCGGCGAGCAGGGCGGGATCGGCTCCATGGCCCACGACCAGCGCGCGCTCGCCCCTGACCACGTGCGCGCCGTCCGGCCACAGGGTGCGCAGCTCCTCCACCATGACCGCGCCGCCCGTTGCGGCCCGGCCGGGCCCGGCGGCCAGCAGCAGGCCCGCCGCCAGTGCGGCGAGCGCGGCTCGGCGGCGAACGGGCGGCGGCTGCATGGCATCCGACCCTAACCCGGACATGCGAAAGCCCCGTCCCAGGGGGATGGACGGGGCTTTCGCGAGGAATCACCCAGAGGCGGGTGGATTCTCAGAGGGATGATCGGCTAGATGCCGGGACGGACCGCGCCCGCGAACGACGACTTGCGGTAGCCGTTCAGCTTCTCGATCCGGACGGTCTTGCCGGTGCTCGGGGCGTGCACCATCTTGCCGTTGCCGATGTACATGCCGACGTGCCCGCGGCCTCGGAAGAACATCAGGTCGCCGGGCTGGAGGTTGGCCCAGGAGACCTTCTTCTTGATCTGCGAGTACTGGCTGTGCGTGACGCGCGGGATGGTGACCCCCGCCTTGCGCCAGGCGAACTGGACCAGGCCCGAGCAGTCGAAGGATCCGGGTCCGGTGGCGCCCCACCGGTACGGGTCCCCGATCTGCTTCTTGGCCACGGTGACCGCCCGAGCGGCCTTGGCCCTCTGCTTGGCGGCCTTGCTCGTGGTGCTCGCCGTGGTGACCTTGGCCGTGGTGCTCGCCTTGGTCATCGTGGCGCTGACCGCCGTTGTCGTCGTCGCCGCCTGCGCCGCGGTGCCCTGCAGGGCGATCGACCCGGCCGAGACGCTCAGGGTGAGCGCCATGGTGCCGAGGCCTGCGCGGGTGAGCTTGGACAGACGAGGATGGAGCTGGGAGGTGGACAGGGTTTGTCTCCTTGGGGCTTCCACGAATGCCTACCGGGTTAGCTGACGGATTCGGGCGTGGAAGTCGCCCTACGGCGCGTAATGCGCTGATTCACCCCTGATCCCATGGGGATGGGATCGATTGGTTCCCCGGCTCCGTGCGCCTGGCTGCACGGATTCGGCGGGCCACCGCCCCCACCTGTTGGGGTGGGGCATGGATGCCACGAGCGGCGATGACCTGCGGAGTTTCGCTGCGACGTCATGGCTTTGAGCGCCGCGGTGCCAGAAGGTACCTCGCCTCCCAGGACCCGGCAAAGCCAAAGTCAAGTGTAAAGATCCAATAAAGGCGTGTGTTAAGAACGGAACCCCTGATTAATGAGGGGTTCCCGGAAGGTAATGTGACACTGGTCACATTCCGCAGCTCAGGCGCTTAGTCATGTCGCATACATCACATTTATCGGCCGAAATTCTTTACCTTTGTCAGCCGTGATCTAGACCGTTCCAGTGCGAAATACGGCATTCCGGTTGATCTACTGGCCGGTCGCCTGTAGGACTCCGGGCACAGGGCCGAGACCGGGCGGGCCCCCTGGGGCGGCGAAGGCCTGCGGTGCGACGGTGGCGTGGTGCGGTGCTGACCCTGGCCGGGGCCGCGGGCCTGGTCGCGGGCGGTGTGGCGACCGATCAGGCGCTCGGCGCGGGCGGCCTGAGCTGGCACTGGACCTACCTGGCCTTCGGCTTCCTCACCCTGGCCGCCGCCTTCGCCACCCACGCCAGGAGCCGGTATCGGCCGACGGCGTGCGCCGGGGCCGCGGCTGGACCTACAGACGCCAGGTACGCGCGTCGGTGACCGACATGGAGACCGTCGGCGTCGTCACCCGGGCCGAGTAGGCCGAAGGGCCGTCCGTCGCCTCTGGCCTACCTTGGTCGGGTTGAACCTGATCCTCGATCGACGGATGGCGCCTGCCCCATGGCCAGCCTCCCCCCGCCGCCCGAGACGACCTCGACAGGTGCGTCACGGAGCCCGCCAACCTCGCCCGGTTCTTCAAGCGCCTGGAAGACCAGGCGGCGTCGGATCTTGCCAACCTCCCGCTCATCGAGGAGCTTCAGGCCGAGCCTCGCGACTGCAGGTTGCGCGCCTAACCCCGAGCCGCCGACGAAGGGCGGCGAGATCACCCGCATCCTCGGCGTCACCAAGCCGAACATGCACGAGCTCATGCGCAAGGGACGACCCGCTCACCACACGCCGGGCCCAAGCCCGGCGTAGTGCTACTGCGAGCGGCGTCAAGCACGCCCGGCAGCAGCCCAGGTAGAACGCAGGCCTGCCGCAGGGTGTGCAAACCTCATCCGTTGGGAGAGGAATCTCTACCAGATTGTTTGGGGTGGAACGGGACACAGCCTGTCACGGGTTACGTTCCTGACACGCGATAGCAGGAGTCATCGGCGGGGGCACCTGCCGCCGCACGGTCAGGCGACCAGCGCGATCCCCAGCGTTTCCCTGGTCGTGCGGCTCGCACCCCCTAGCCTCAGGGCATCTTGCGCTCGCAGTACACCAGGAGACGTTCGGGGCGTCCTCCTGCGCCAGCCTCGTCGTCCGCCTTTCCCCGGAGTCCCCATGACCTACCCGTACGGCCACGACCCGCAGCAGCCCCAGCAGCCGTACGGCTACCAGCAGCCCTACGGCTATCAGCCACCGCCTCCCAAGCGGGGCAAGGGAGCCCTTTTCTGGCTACTCATCGTTGGCCTACCCCTCGTCCTCCTTGGAAGCTGCACAGCGGTCATCGTCGCGGTCGCCGCGACGCCGACGCCCAGCAGAACCATGCAGACCGAGGCGGACGCCGAACCTGCGCCACAGGAAGCCGCCGAACAGGAGGACGCCCCCACCGAGGAACAGGAGACCGCACCGAACGAGGAGCCACAACCAGCCTCGAAGGTCGCCGGCCTCGGCGCCAAGGTGCGCGACGGCAAGTTCGAGTTCACCGTAACCAAGGTGGCCGAGGCACAGTCCCTGGGCGATGGCTTCATGGCCCAGAAGGCGGATGGCAAGTTCGTCCTTGTCACGCTCACCGTGGCCAACATCGGGGACAGGGCGCAGCACTTCTTCGCGGACTCACAGAAGCTGTTTGACGGTCAGGGCAGGGAGTACTCGGCGAGCACGGCCGCAGCCCTGGCTATCCGCAGTGAGACTCTCATGAAGGAGCTGAACCCCGGCTTGCGAGCGCAAGCCGTGGTCGTCTTCGATGTCCCCAGGGACATGAAGCCGGTCTCCATCGAACTGCACGACTCGATGTTCTCCGGTGGCGTGCGCGTCGACCTCCTCGGGGCGCGATAGTCCTGGCCCAGCGCTTGCGGCGTGTGTACCGTCACGGCCCCGGCTCTGAGATGCTCGGCGCGAAATAGTCGCCGAGCATCTCTGTCGTCCATCGCGCCTCGTGGATCTCGCCCCGAGGGCCGAACGCGACGAACCACGGCTTGATTTCGAGAACAGGTGTGCCATCGACGGCGTCCAGCTCTTCGACGTGCAGGTCCAGGCCGTCCACCTCGATGAGGCGGCACCGGGAGACGCCGAGCCAGTTGAGGCGGCGCATGTTCCGGTGACCAAAGATGCCGACCTCGGGCCAGTCGGGGTTGTCGCGCGGGCGGCGGGCGCCGAGGTTGAGGTCGGTGGGGTCGGTGAGGTGGAAGCGGAAGACGACCTCCAGGTGGGAGAAGTCCTGCAAGCCCTTGGTCGCCTCAGGAGTGAAGCGTTCGGAGTCGAGGCGGATGATGGCGCGCGTGCCGCCCCAGTAGTCATCGGTGGGCTCGACCCTCCCGCCGACAACGTGACCAAGGGCTTGGACCTCGAACGATTCCGACATCAGCGTCTTCCTCTTCTGCCGCGACAGGGGTGAGGCGTGATCTTACCTGTCGACGAGCGATCCGCCTCCCGTCGGCAAGTAGGCCGCCGCGCGGGCGTCAACCTCCGCGACCGCGCGAATGCCGCGTCGCCGGAACGGGGACAGTGTCGCTCGCATGGTCAACGCGACCTGCCGGGTACGGCCGGAGCGGACGCCGTTCATCGCGTCGAGGGACGCCGACCAGGTCGTGCATGCCTCCTCCAGGTCATGCATGCTGGCCTGGACGCCCCCCAGGTACCCCAGTGTGACCGCGTGCGTCCGCGTGAACGATGTCACCTTCCGTGTGCGGACGCTGTGCCGGAACTGGTGCGCTGCTCCAGTGAGATCGCCCATGTCTCGCAGGGCAGCCGCAGTCTCGTGCGCAAGGCTTGCTTCCCCGAAGAAGAAGATCCTGCCAGGCTCCCGGTCGCCGGGTCCGGCGGCAGACAGATCATCCTCGGCGCGCAGCAGCGCCGACGACGCCGCGTCGCGACGGCCGGTCGCAGCGAGCGCTCGGGCGTGGACCACACTGAGGAGGGCGCGCTCCCTCGGACAGGCAGCCGCGTATCGGCGCCCGCTCGTCGAGGCTTCCGCTAGATGTAGCGCGTGCGCGAAGTGTCCTAGGTCCAAAGCTTGATGGGCCATCGCCCGCAGGACATGCGCGGCCATCGGCGCATCGTCCGCCTCGGCGGCCAACTTGAGCGCCGTCTGAAAGTAGTGGGCTGCGACGGAGTGCTCCGACGCATCGAAGCTCATCCAGCCCGACAGGTAGGCCAGCTCTGCAGCGGCCGAGAACATCTCACGCCGTACGCGGTCGTCGGCGAACGAGCCGCGCAGATATCCAGCCACATCGGCCGTAAGGTACTGAACCACAGCCGTTCGTGCGTGCCCGCCTCCCCGCCGCTGATCCACACGCGAGAAGAGCGCCACCATGTCCTGAACCGCTTCGAGATCCTGCGCCCCCACCAGACGTGAGCTCGCCTGCCGTGCGCGCCCACGCTGCGACAACTCCTCCCACCACGCGTTGCCGGGAATGGTGAGTGCGGCAATGGAGTAAGCCGCGGAACCAAGGATTCTTCTACGGTCGGCGTCCACGTCGACTCTCCCAAGGTCTGCTAGCGAGGTCAGCGTATCTTGACCCCAATCCAGCAGATTCGGTGAGGTGTCCCCTAGGCCGATTTCGCCGAGGGTCACCAGGCGTCCGAGGGCACGCGACAGGGTTTCCGCCAGGATCGCGGGCCCTCGACCAGACGGCCGGGACCCCTTGATCCAGTGGGTGACATGCGAGCGGCCGATACCGACGAGTTCATGAGCTCCCGCCTCGGCGGCGATCCGCGTCATCGCTGCCGCTACTTGGGCATGCGACAACCCGGCCTCCGCGATGACCGCAGCAAGTTCGAGATTGCGGGTGTGCGCCATCTCTGCCCCATCTGGCTAGATGATCTTTCACCACTTTCACCACTCCGCCGCTCTTGACTCGACACCGACCTGCGGCGATATGCGGTTCGCTAACCGTATCCGCAGAAATTCGCATGGTGAAGGGAACAAGGATGGTCACCCAGCTCGACGGCAGCCTGCCCCGCATGCGCAACGCCCTCCTTGGCGGCACTGAAAACAGTTCCGTCGACCGCGAATTCGCGAACGCCCTGCTGGATATCGCGCCTTCCGCGCTTAGCTCGGAGCATGCCGAACAAGCGTTCGCCCTCCGTGCCACGCGCGAGATAGTGACGTGCGGAGTGCGGCAGATTATCGACTTCGGGATGGGCATCCCCGCAGGGACGACCCGCCCACACCACATCGCCCGCGAGGAGGACTCGTCGTCTACGCCGTAGCTGACCCTCTGGCGGCCATCCACGCCCGTACCCAGATCACGGGTGTAGGAGTGAGTGTCGTCGACGCTCCTGACCACGACCCGCTTGCCGTACTGCAAGACCACGCCGCCGCCGTGCTTCTCGACCTGTCGCAGCCGGTCGGTGTGTTGCTGGTCGGCATGCTGCAGTACCTACCGGACCCGCGGCCCGCGCAAATCCTTCAGGCACTGCACACACATCTGCCCTCCGGCAGCATGCTCGCCATGTCGGCGTTGTGCGATGACGACCTGCCTCTGCCCACCCGGCACGCTGTGGTCCGGCTGTATGGCGAGCGCGGTCAGATGCTCTCCCCGCGGCCCAGCTTGGAGATCGGGGCACTCTTCGACGGCCTGGACCAGCTGGAGCCAGGCGTGACCGAGGTGTTCGCCTGGCGTGATGAGCCGCCCAGTGTGAGCCTGGTCGGCCCTTGGTGCATCCTCGGCGGCGTTGGCCGCATCGGGCGGCGCCACCCATGAGCAGGCGCGGCGGCCAGCGCTCCCAGGCGTAAAGGCCGCCGCGCCGCAGAGCCCCCTCGCGCGAGGGGGCCTTCGGGGTGTGGTCGTGCGGCGCGCAGGCCGTACGACCACACCCCGGTCAAAGACGAATCCGTCGTGGAGCCCCCAAGATGCGCACACCTCTTACCTGGCCCGCCACCGAATCGCTGTATGCGCGCCAGCTCGACGCCCTCGGCACCACCTATCCCGCCTGGCGCATCGTCCAAGCCAGCGGCATGTGGTGGGCGATCAAGAACAGCGAACCCACGCCCGCCCAGAAGGCGGCAGGCGTGTACGCGATGATCGGACGCCCGGACGCCGCCCGTCTCGGCAGAGCGCTCGACCGACAGGCGGAGATCATCCACACCACGCGGCGCCGATGAGCATGCCGACCAGGGTCTCGCGCTGCTCAGCATGTGGAGCACGCATCGGATGGATGCCCAGCGGCTACGGCTCGGTCTGGTCCGCGCTGGAGCGGCACTGGACCGTCCCCGCCAACCGATGCCCCGCAGTACCCGGCCTGCCTGCCGGATGGGGACCGCACAGAAGCATGCGCGTTCGGCGAGCGCCGATCCACGCCGACGGAACCATCAGCCTGCATGAAACTCCGAAGCGAGAGCTCGCAATCGCCAACGGCGGCGATGCCTGGCTGCTGGCCGAAACCGACTGGAGGCGCATGCGTGGCGCATTTGTCTTCGACGCCACGGCCTGGCTCAACGGCGGCTGGGAACCATGCGACGCCACAGGCCAGCGACCCATCGCCACCGCCCGCGACCACATCCTGGTGGCCACGTGGGACCTGGAGCGCGGCCTCCGCCCGCTCGTCCCTCGCGCGAAGCTCGGCGTCGCCGCCATCGCCTACCTGCCCGACGTCAGCGCCCCGTAGCGCCTCACCTCCCGTCCCGGGTCGCGATGTCGATGGCCATGGGTTATCCCCTGGGGTGGTTGACGCCGCGCGAGCGCTTGCAGCTCGGCGCGGGTGGCGATGACCTGGTCCTTCAGACTGCCGCCACTGTCCGGGCGGACGCCACCGACCTCGTCGCGGCCTGTCTGAGCTCGGGCATGGTCGCCGCGCTCACCCTCGCCTTCCAGTGCGCCGACGAGGCCCGCCAACTGCAGCCGGGCACCCGTGCGCGGCTCGACGCCATCCTCTCCATGGCCGTCATCGCCTCGCGCAGCCTGCGCGACGTCGTGTGGCTGCGGGACACGCTCGCCTACGCCTCTCCCGTCCCCGTCGCCCTCTGGAACGCCTTCGCCGAGCACGAACGCGGACCCGCGTCCCGCCATCATGTGCCCGCCCTCCCAGGCGAGCCCCACACCCCAGCGACCGGGTGGTGGGCGTCCGACGTCCGGCGCTTCGTGCAGTGGCTCAACCGCGTCTGCGACAACGCGTGGAGCTACCGGCTGCCCGCGCCCGAGGAGGTCGAGGCCCTGAACGCGGTCGCCGTGCCCTCGGGGCTCACCCTGTGGACGAGAGGGGTCAGGCAGGAGGACGTCCGAGCTGGGAGCGGGCCTCGCCCCCTACCGGCCCGATGACGTCGACCTGTCGAGTCTCAGGGCAGGCGCCGCAGCGCTGGCCAACGACCTCAACCGGGGCACGTCCCGCTTTCGATACACACGCAGCCCCTTTCTACCTCCGCCGACCATCTCGGACGCGGACTTCGACGGGATTCGATCGGGCGTCCTGGACAGCCTGATCGAGTCGGGGGCCGTTCCGATGATCGACCCCGCCTCCAGCGGTGGCCTTCGGCTCCCGGCCCACCTCACCAGGCCGACGTCGTTTCCGCGCGCCGCCGTGGCGCGTTCGTTCGCCCGCAGCCTGGGAGCCGAGCTCGCCTCATCGCTCCCGCCGCGCGTTGTCGCCTTCCAGGCACTGTCGAAGGCCTGCCCCGGCCATGCCGCCGCCCCGTTCGGCCGTCTGCGCGAGGTCGTCGCCGGCCTCGTCCAGGAAGGCGAACCACTCGCGGACGACGTCGTGGAGCAGCTGCGGCGCCTGCCGTACGACCTCTCGCCGGACGCTCGCGCGCTCGCCCAGCACGCGAGGACGCTCGCCGAGCCGATCCTCGAACGAGTCCGGCCGCTCGACCGCGAGACGCTCGGTGTGGCCGCGATGTGCATGACGGCCGCGATGACCGCGCTCGACGGCCACCCCCGCACCCGGGCGAGGCCCAGACCCGCGCACGCGTCCCTGATCGCCCTGGCCCACGGCTCGCCGGAAGAGGGCGACGACGTCCTGGTGCTCGTACGGGACAGGTGAGCCCGTCAGGGCCTGATCGCGCCGACCAGGCGTCTGCCGTAGGAGGACAGGGGGACGACCTTCACCACGTCGCCCGTCTGGGGGGCGTGGACGATCTTGCCGTCGCCCGCGTAGATGCTGACGTGGCCGAGGCCCTCGCTGAAGATGAGATCGCCGGGCTGCAGGGAGTTCAGGTCCACCTTGCGGCGGGCGCCCCAGCTCCACTGCTCCCACGTCGTACGCGGCAGGCTCACGCCTGCGGCACGCCACGACGCCTGGGTCAGCCCGGAGCAGTCCCAGCCGCCGGGCCCCGTCCCGCCGTACCGGTACGGCTTGCCCACCTGGGCGAAGGCGAAGCGCAGGACGGCGGCGCCGTTGCCCGACGCGGGGCCGGTGTACTTGATGCCGGGGCTGTTGGGGTCTCCGGCGCGGTAGGCGCCGAGCCGGTCGAGGAGCTTCTTCTGCTGGGCGACGAGCTTGAGCACCTTGGCGCGCTCGCGCTCCAGCTCCTCGCGGTTGTCCTCGGCGGTGCCGAGTGCCGCCTTGGCCTTGTCGCGCTCCTGCAGCAGGGTCTTGTTCTCGCTGTCGAAGACGGCCAGCTTCTGGGCGCGTTCGGCCGACATCTGGCCGACGACGGCCAGGCCGCTCAGCATGCTGGCGGGATCGGCGTTGCCGAGCATCGCGGGCCATCGGGTGACGTCGCCCAGCGTGTAGTTCTGCGTCGCGATGTCGACGAGTTGCGTGCGCAGGTCGGCCACCGTCGCGGCCTTGCGCTTGTAGGAGTCGTTGAGCTTGGCGTAGGCCTTCTTGGCCTTCTTGAAGCGCTCGCCGGAGAGGTTGTAGCGGTCGACGACCTTGTCGGCCTCCTCGTTGAGCTTGGCCAGCTTGGCCTTCGCCTGCGCGATCGTCGGCCTGGGCTCGGCCACGGCGCCTCCCGGCGCGATGACGAGGACGCCGATCGCGACCCCTGCCGCCAAAGGTGCCCGACCAAACCTCACCGCAACGCCTCCCAGGGGAATGGACCTGGGGCGAAATAGTACAGAAAGGGTAAGGCCCAGCTCACCTTTTCTTGGCGATTGTCATCGATGCGCGACCAATCGCAGCGATCACGCCCGGCCGAGGCGGCGCAGCAGCAGCGAGGAGGGCACCGGACGCGCGCCCATGCGGCGCACGGACTCGGCCACCTCCCGGTCGGAGGACACCACGGCCAGCGCGCGACCCGGAGGTTCGGCCCGGACGAGCTGGCGGATGAGGTCGTCGGCGATCTCGCCCGGCGCGCTGAACATCACCCTGACCCCGCGCGGCGCCACGACCTGCACGGGCGAGTTGAGCTCGGCGCCGTCGAAGACCACGGTCACCTCGACCCTGGTCTGGGCGACCAGGCCGCCGAGGCTGGTCATCAGCCGGGTGCGCTGGTCGGCGAGGGTGAGCGTGCCGTAGCCGGACTTGGTGACGTTGTAGCCGTCGATGATGACGTGCACCTGCGGCAGCGCCATGATCTGGTCGAGCAGGGCGGGGTCGTCGTCGGCCAGCGCCCTGGCCGCGACCGAGGGCGCGCCGGGGGCGACGGCCGCGACCGAGTCGGCGGGTTTGCTGATCGTCGAGGGCAGGGCGAGCTCTCTGCGCAGGCCGGAGGCGGCGTCCTGGAGGGCGTCGAGCAGCACGCGGACACGGGCGTCCTCGATGCTCCTGCCCTCGCGCGCGGCCCTGCGGGTGAGCTCCAGCTGGCGCTCGGCGTCGGCCACGCGCTCGCGCAACCGGCGCAGTTCGCTCTCGCCCGCGCTGCCCGCCGAGGCGGCGGCGGCCTTGACGTCCTCGGCCGACTGCTCCACGTCGGCGGCCCTGCGCTCGGCGGCCTTGGCGCGCTCGCGGGCGTCGTGCAGTTTGCGGCGCAGGTCGGAGTTCTCCGAGCGGGCGGCCTTGAGCTGCTCCCTGAGCCGCTCGGCCTCCTCCTTGGCCGCGGTCTTCTGCGCGGCGAGCTGCTCGCGCAGCCTGACCGCGGTCTGCTCGTGCGCCGAGCCCTCGGCCGCGGCGGCGACCTGCTCCAGGTCGGCGCGTGCCGTCTCCACCATGTCCACCCAGCCGGGCGGCCTGGTGAGATAGGCAGCGGCGGCGACCAGCACCGGGTCGGCGGCGGGCGGGACCGCGCCTTCGGACAGGCTGGTGGCCAGCTCGGGCCAGCCCGCCCTGATCATCTCGGCGACGGCCTCGCGGAAGTCCTTGTCGTTCTCCAGCTGGGCGGCGATCGGCGCGCTGCCGAGCTTGGCGCGTTTGCGCGGGTCGAACTTGGCGATCCCGCGCAGCGGCGGCGGCACGGCGGCGGCGGGCATCGAGCCGAGGACCTGGGCCGCGAGGTCGACGACGTTCATCCGCACCTGCTCGGGGAGCGGGCGGGACAGGCCTTCACCCGCTGAGCTCATCCCTGTGGCCACCCTTCGAGTCCTGTCGTTCACGACAAGGGTACGGCTGCCGCAGACGTGTCCGTGTCGCTGCCCTGCGTTACCGGTGACATGACAGGCAGTTGCCTGCTGATATACGACATTTCCCGGGAACGGCCGTGACACTCTCGAACAACCGCGAACACCCGCGCTCCGGCTACCCGGCGCGGGCGGCTTCAGCCCTCGAACGCGTGGGAAAGGCCCGGCCTCACCCGCCGCCGTCGTGCACGATCAGGGCGATCTGCACGCGGTTGTTCAGCTCCAGCTTGGTCAGAATGCGCGAGACGTGCGCCTTGACCGTCGCCACGCTCATGTAGAGCTCGCCGCCGATCTCCGCGTTGGACCTGCCCCTGCCGATCGCCACCGCCACCTCGCGCTCGCGCTCGCTCAGCCTGGCCAGCAGCGCCTTGGCCCGGTCCTTGCGCCCGTCCATGCCGCCGTCGGCGACATGCGTGATGAGCTGCCTGGTCACGGCGGGCGACAGGATCGGCTCACCGGCCGCGACCTTGCGGATGGAGGCGACGAGTTCGGCGGGCGGGATGTCCTTCAGCAGGAATCCGGCGGCTCCCGCCCGCAGGGCGCGCAGCACCTGGGCGTCGGCGTGGAAGGTGGTCAGCACCACGACCTCGGGCGCGCCCGTCCTCGCGCGCAGCGCCTCGGTCGCGGCCAGGCCGTCGACCCTCGGCATCCGGATGTCCATGAGCACCACGTCGGGACGCTGCTCGGCCACCAGCCTCGGCACCTCGTCGCCGTCGGCCGCCTCGCCGACGATGAGGATGTCGCCGGTGCCGGACAGGATCATCGAAAGCCCGGCGCGTACCAGGGCGTCGTCGTCGACGATGACGACACGGATCGGAGTGCTCACGGCGACCACGGTAGCCACGCCTTCAGCCGGAAGGCCCCGTCGGGTGCCACGCCGTGCACCAGCGTGCCTCCGGCGAGCTCGGCGCGCTCGGTCAGCCCGATGAGCCCGGTGCCCGCGCCGGGGATGCCGCTCGGCCCCCGGGTGCCCGTGTGCTGGGCCTGCTGGGCGGCGTGCCTGCGCGCCGGGACGGGCAGCGGGTTGCGTACCTCGATCGTGAGCCCCTCGCCCGGCTCACCCGCGACTATGACCATGACCGGCGCTCCCGGCGCGTGCTTGCGGGCATTGGTGAGCCCCTCCTGAACGATGCGGTAGGCGTTGCGGCCGAGCGACTCGGGCGCCTCGCCCGCCGCCGCCAGGTCGAGGCTGACGTCGACCCCGGCCTGGCGGCACTCCTCGACCAGGCCGGCCAGGTCGGCGAGCGTGGGCTGGGGGCGTTCGGGGCGGTCCTCGTCGGGGGTGTGGCGCAGGACGCCGATGACCTCGCGCAGGTCCTGCAGGGCCAGGTGCGCGCTGGAGCGGATGGCGCCCGCCGCCCTGGCGATCTCGTCGGCGGGCGCGTCCGGCCTGAACTCCAGCGCCCCGGCGTGCAGACTGAGCAGCGAGATGCGGTGGGCCAGCACGTCGTGCATCTCGCGGGCGATGCGCTCGCGTTCGAGCCGTCTGGCCTCGCCCGCCGCCTCCTGCGCGCTGAGCTCGGCCTGCCTGCGCAGCGAGAACACCAGCTGCCTGCGCGCCCGTACGAACATGGCCCAGGCGAAGAACATCAGGTTCAGCGACGCGCCCACCAGGTAGGCGCCCCAGTACGGCAGCTCGGGATCGGGATGCATCAGCAGATAGGGCGCGAGCGTCAGCAGATACAGCGCGAGGATCGGCCCGGCGACCTTGAAGGGCCGATGGACCGCGACCGTGAACAGGGCGATGGCCCCGACGCCCGCGACCGCCATCGAGAACGTGCCGATCACCGCGACCGCCACCGCGAGCTGCGTCGGCCACCTGCGCCGCGACCACACCGCAGCGCACGCCAGCGCGCCCACGCCCTGCTCGACCCCGGCCAGCGGCGCGGTGTAGTAGTCGTCGAGCCCGGTCTCGACCGTCACCCAGGTCGCGGCGGCGGCGAGCAGGAACATGACGATGTCGACGATCCAGTCGCGCGTGCTGCGGCGCACGGGCCTGCTGTCGTCGTCGGCGCCGAGCACGACCCCCGGCAGCAGCCAGCGGTAGTCGCCCTTGTGTCCCTTTCCCATGTCCCTCCAGGTTAGGGCGGCGGGCGTGCGGCCGACAGCAGACCAAAGTCGATGACGTGTCGACCTCTGGCCGAGGTGGCGTGGCGGGCACGCGGGCCAGGCTTGGAGCATGAAGAGAGCTCTCGAGGTCGTCGGCTGGTTCGTGGTGGTGCAGGGCGTGTGCGGCCTGATCAACCATCTGTTCGGCGTGTGGCGCTGGGCGACGAACGTCCTGGTGGTCAACCTGCCGGTGTTCGACGGCAAGGAGGTCTTCGCGGCGATCGTGCTGGCCGTGCTCGGGTTCGCGCTGGTGGCCTTCGGGTCGAGCGGCAGGAGCACGAGCGAGGCCGACAGGAGGCGGGCGTGAGCGAGCCGACGGCGGCGGGCCCGCTGGGCCTGCGCCCGCCGCGCAACAGGGCCGACGCCCGCGCGGTCGGGCTGTGGAGCGTGCAGGGGGTGCTGCTGGCGGTGCCGCTGGTGCTGGGCGCGTCCCTCGCGTACTGGTTCCTGACCGACAGGGGCACCGCGTGGAGCGTCGGGCTCGGCGCGCTGGCCGTGCTCGCGCTGCTGTTCGTGCTGGTCGTGCCGAGGGCGGCCTACCGGGTGGCCAGGTGGGAGGTGACCGACGAGGCGGTGTACACGCGTTCCGGCTGGCCGACGGCCACCTGGCGGGTGGCCCCGATGTCGCGCGTCCAGACCGTCGACAGGCAGCAGGGCCCGGTGCAGCGCTACTTCGGGCTGTCCGACGTGACCGTCACGACCGGCTCGGCCTCGGGCGCGATCAAGATCGAGGCGCTGGACCAGGAGCTGGCGGCCGAGCTGACCGAACGGCTCACGGCGATCACCCAGGCGACCGAGGGGGACGCGACGTGAGCACGCCCGAGACCGGCTGGCGGGAACTCGGCGCGCGCACGGTCGCGGTGCGGGCGCTGGTGGCGCTGACCGGTGTCGTGCCCGGCGTGCTGGTGCTGTCCAGGGTGGCGCTGAGCCAGGACGTGCCGCTCGCGTTCGTGGCCGGGGCCGGTACGGCGGTCGCGGTGCTGGCCATGGCCTCGGTGCTCGCCTACGAACTGGCCAGGCTGCGCACGACGCGCTGGCGGCTCGGCGAGGAGCGCTTCGAGCTGCGGTCGGGCGTGTTCGACAGGCGGCACCGCTCGATCCCGCGCGACCGGGTCCGCAGCGTGGACGTGACGGCCGATCCCGTACGCAGGGTGTTCGGCCTGGCCGTCGTCAAGGTGGGCACCGGCGAGCAGGGCGGCGGCGAGAACTCGGGCCTGACCCTCGACGCCCTGCCCGCACCCGAGGCCGAACGCCTGCGCGGCCTGCTCCTGCGCCGGGCCGCTCCCGAGACGATCGCCGCACAGCCGCCGGACACGGCCGTCGCGCGGCTGCGCTGGGAGTGGATCAGGTACGCGCCGCTGACCGTGTGGACGCTGGTCGGCGGCGCCGTCGTCGTGGCGCTGCTGTACCGGGTGCTGGACAAGGTGCTCGACGTCATAGGCGTGGAGCTGTTCACGATGGACGATGCGCAGGGCGTGTGGGCGTGGTTCACCTCGGTGTCGTTGTGGATCGGCGTTCCGGTGCTGGTCGCGGTCAATCTGCTGGTCGGGCTGGTGGGGGCGGTGGCGCTGTTCGCCGAGTCGTGGGGCCGCTACCGCCTCGATCGCGAGCCAGGCGTCCTGCGGCTGAGCAGAGGGCTGCTGACCACGCGCTCGCTGACGCTGCAGACGCGGCGGCTGCGGGGCGTCGAGCTGTACGAACCCCTCCTGCTGCGCCTGGGCGGCGGCGCCAAGGTCAAGGCGCTGGCGACCGGGCTGCGCGGCAGCACGTCGGGCGAGGAGGGCAAGAGCGAGGACCTGTCCGGCCTGACCCCGCCGATGCCGCGCGCCGAGGCCAGGCGGATCGCCGACGCCGTCCTGGCCGTCAGGACGCACGAGGAGACACCGGCCGTGCTCGCACCCGCCCTGACCCCTCATCCGGCACAGGCCAGGCTGCGCCGGGTGCGATCGGCGTTCCTCGACGCCGGCGTCCTGCTGGTGGCGGTCGTGGTCACGGGGCTGGTGTGGCGGGACATGCCGGTGTGGGCCTACGCGGCGCCCGCGGCGGTGCTGGCGCTCTCGCTGGCGGGCGGCCTCGCCTCCTACCGCGCGCTGGGGCACCGCCTGACGCCGCTGCACCTGGTGACCCGCTCGGGTACAACGGCGCGGCGCACGGTCGCGCTCGAACGGGCGGGGATCATCGGCTGGACGGTCAGGCAGTCGCCCTTCCAGCGCAGGCTAGGCCTGATCACGGTCACGGCGACGACGGCGGCGGGCGACGGCCGCTACGACCTGGTCGACGTCGGCGCCTCCCAGGGCCTGGACGTGGCCGCCCGCGCCGTACCCGGCCTGCTCACGCCCTTCCTCGCGTGCGGGCAGGGCAGCACGTCAGCCGATGCCGCCCTCCGCCAGGGCGGTGAGCATGGCCTCGGCCAGGGTTCGCGCTCCGGATCTCGCCTCGGCGCCCGCCATCAGCACCGACTCGGGTGAGTTGAGCTCGGCGTCCTTCGGCAGGCGGGCTCCGGCGAAGTCGACCAGGACGACGTAGGCGCCCGTTCTGGCCACGACGAGCCCGGTGCCGACGTGCGGGCTCTCGGTCTCGCTACGGACGTACTGGACGAACGCCTCCTGGCCCAGGCCCTTGAGGCGTTGCACCTTGCTCCAGGCGATGCCGCCGAACGAACTGCCCTCGGTCGAGCGCGTCCTGCCGACCTCCTCGGTGTAGCGGCCCTTGGCTCCGGCCTCGTTCGCGCGGCCCGCCCTGTCGGTGTAGGCGGCGACGGTGACGAGGGCGCTGCGGATGTCCCTGAGGCCCTTGCCCGCAGGCAGGTCGACGTTGAGCCAGCGGCACTCGGTCTCGGTGAAACCGGCGCCCTGACTGCCTCTCGCCCTGGTGGTGGCCTTCGGCACGACCGTGGCCGCGGCCTGTCCGGTGCGCGCGCAGGCCTGGGGGAAGGCGGCGAGCACGGTCGGCTCGGGCGCGGCCGACGGCGAGGCGCTGGGCGCGGCGGCGGTGGCGCTCGTGGCCGGATCGGGGCGGCCGAGCGTGCCCGGGTTGCTCGCCCGCCAGGCCGTCACGCCCTTGGCCACGTGGGTGAGCAGGCCGGACACCGTGCGCAGGGCGTTCTGCTCGCTGACCGAGCGGGTGGTGTCGGCCGTGAGGATCTTGGCGTCCTTGCGCTGCTGGCCCGCCTGGAACTTCACCTCGAACGTGATGTCGCCGACGCGGCCCCGCCCTTCGCCGAAGGAGTACCACAGCAGGTCGCCGGACCTGGTCCACACGTACTGCGAGAAGGCGCCCTCGCCCACGCCTGGCACCTCGGCGACCGGCGAGTAGTACTGCTTGTCGCCCGGCTTGGGGGCCGGGGAGGGCTTGGTGGTGTTCCGGTAGGTGAAGTACTCGAAGTCGCTCTCGTGGGCCTGCTCGGCCATCGCTCTGCCGGTCTTGTTGCCGCTTCCCCTGTGCTGGAAGAGCTTGACCTGGATCTCGCGGCTGCGGACGTACTCGCCGTGCGAGATGCGGTCGTTCTTCCACGAGCACGACCATCGGATGCCGACGTCGATGTCCTTGGAGTCCTTGGCCACCGCCGCCTCCGGGACCAGGCGTTCGGCCTCGCCCTTGGGGATCATCGAGCACACGTCGGGCGGGGCGCCGCCCTGCGGCCTGCCCTTGGACGCCTGCGGGAGGGCCGAGGGCGAAGGGTCGCGCCTGCCGTACACGAAGTAGGCGGCGATGCCGCCGAGCAGGACCAGGACGATCGTGGCCGCCATCGCGGGTATCACCCAGCCGCCGCCCTTCCTGCGCCTTCGGCCGCCTGGCGCCGTCGGACCGGTGGGGTTCGGCGGGAGCGTGCCGTGCGCGGGGGCGTAGGGCGGCCTGCGGTCCTGTGCGGGCTGCAGGTACGGCGAGGGCGGCGGCTGTCGCTGCCCGGGGTGCATCCGGTGGTAGTCGTCGTCGCTACCAGGGTTCACGAAGGACTCCCGCCGTTGTCCATATATGTCCGGACGAAGATGCTAGCCATTCAGGGCCGCCGAAACCCATTCAGCGGCGACCAGCGCCGCCCCGCGCTCCCGGTCCGACATCCTCTCGACGCCGTGCGCCGTGACCGCGACCACCGCCACCAGGTTGCTCGACCTGATCCGCAGCAGGCTGGAGGCGTCGTACTCGGTGCCCTGGCCGCCGAAGCCGAGACGGCGCATGTGGTCGTGCGCGTAGGCGGCGTCGCCGAGGCCGGGCACGTCCCTGGTCGGCGACCAGGCCTCCCTGATCGCCCCCTTGGTGCCCGCCGCCGCCGTGGCGCGTTCGTCGTCGAACAGGATCTTCGCGACGTCCTGGCCCCTCGGCTCGACCGACAGCCTGACCGACAGCGAACGATCGGTCCGCACGCCGTCGCGGTGCTCCCATCGGCACTCCCCCGGGCGCGGCACCGTCGTGCGCACCTGCCCGCCGAGCAGCTCGGCCGCCCGCGTGTCGCCGACCAGCGCGCACGCGTCGGGCAGTGCGGCGAAACGGCCGTCGGGAGGCGGGTCAGGCCTGGCCAGGCCGTACCAGCCGAGTGCCAGGGCCACGGGGAGCAGGCCGAGCAGCCACCACGGCCTGCGGCGCGGCCCGCCGACGGGACCGGCGAGCACGGCGGCGACCTCGTGCGGTGCGGGCCGGTCGGCCGGGTTCTTGGCCAGCATCGCCAGCAGCAGCGGGCCCAGCACGGGACCGGCACGCAGCGGCGGTGGCGGCTCGTGCAGCAGGACGGCGGCGGCGACCGCGGCGGGCACCTCGCGGTGGAAGGGCGCCTCGCCCTCGACGGCCGTGTACAGGGCCGCGCCGAGCGACCACAGGTCGGAGGCGGGCGTCGGCGCCACGGCGTTCAGCCGTTCCGGCGGCATGTAGCCGGACGTGCCCGACGTGGCCGAGTCCCCGTGCCCGCCCACGCGTGCGGCGATGCCGAAGTCGGTCAGCAGGGCCCGGCCGTCGGCGTCCAGCAGGATGTTGCCCGGCTTGACGTCCAGGTGCAGCAGGCCGTGGTCGTGGGCGTGGGTGAGCGCCGCCATGATCTGCGCGCCGATCGCCGCGACCCGTTCGGGCGGCAGCGGCCCCTCGTCGGCGACCACGCGGTCGAGCGAGCGGCCGTCCACCAGGTCCATCACGATCCACGGCAGGCCGTCGGCGAGCACCACGTCGTGCACCACGACGATGCCCGGGTCGCGCAGCCCCGCCGTCATCCTGGCCTCGTGCAGGGCCCTGCGCGCGTAGGCGGCGGCGTCCTGGCCGGTGGGCACGCGCACGCGCTTGATCGCCACCTCGCGGTGCAGGACCTCGTCCCTGGCCCGCCAGACCGTGCCGGAGCCGCCCGCGCCGAGCGGCTCGCCCAGTGCGTAGCGTCCGGCCAGCAGCACTACACCTCACCCCGCAGCGCCGCGGCGGTCCGCTTGGCCGCCTCCAGCGCCTTGTGCCTGATCTGCTCGTCGGTCGGCTTGGCGTTGAGCGTGGAGTAGTCCACCCTGACCACGAGATTGGCCAGCCGGTAGTACACGCTCGCCGTGTGCACCCGGCCGCCCGGCGCGCCGAGCTCGAACCCGAACGCCTCCTCGCCCACGCCCTCCACCGTCCTGGCCGCCGACGACTCGGCCGAAAGTGTTTTGGACACGCCGATCTCGGGCCAGGTCCACTGCACGCTCTTCATCGGCCGGTCCCAGATCCTGACCCGGTTGTCGAACAGCGCGTCGGCCGCCTGCGGGGTCATCGACCAGGGCTGCGGCGTGTCGGAGTCCTTCTCCACCAGGACCGCGACGCCCTGGCCCGGCGTGGCCCAGCCGCACGAGGTGCCCTCGCCGTCGCTCCTGCGCACCCCCGTGGGCGGGCTGCCCGTGCCCAGCGCCTCCCCGACCTGCGCGGGCGTCAGCAGCGTGCACAGGTCGACCGGCATCGTGTACGCCTCGGGCGGCGTCGGCTCCATGTTCAGCACGACGGTGCCGGTGACGCCCGCCGCGACGGCCAGCACCGCGACCGCGCCGAGCACCACGCGCAGGCGTTTCGGCCTGGCGCCCCTGGCCGGTTGGGTGGCGTCGTACTCGTAGTCGGCGCCGTCGCCGGCCGCCACCTGCCTGAGCAGCCTGAGCGCCGTCTCCAGGTCGGGCCGTGCGGCCGGGTCGCGGGCCATCAGGGCGCTCAGCACCGGCCCGAGCGCCCCGGCGTTGACCGCGACGCGCGGCGGCGAGGTCACGGTCGCACTGATGCGCTCGCCGGGACTGCCCTCGTAGGCCGCCCTGCCCTCCACCGCCGAGTACAACGACGAGCCGAGCGACCACAGGTCGGAGGCCGGGCCGCCGAGGTTGCCCTCCAGGATCTCGGGCGCGATGAAGCCGGGCGAGCCGACCAGCATGCCCGCCTCGGTGAGCGCCGTGCGGCCCTCCTGCCTGGCGATGCCGAAGTCGGTCAGCACGACGCGGCCGCTGTCGGTGAGGAAGATGTTGCCCGGCTTGACGTCGCGGTGCTGCACGCCCTGGGCGTGCGCGGCGATGAGCGCCTCCACGACGTCGCCGCCGACCCTGGCCGCACGCTCGGGCGGCATCGGGCCGTACTCCTTGACGACCTGGCCCAGCGTCCGGCCGCGCAGCAGCTCCATGATCAGCCACGGCCTGCCGTTGGCGATCAGCACGTCGTGCAGGGCGACGATGCCGGGATGGCGTAGTTGCGCGGTCGACTGCGCCTCGCGCACCGAGCGGGTGGCCGCCTCGTCGCGCTGGGCGTCGGTCAGGCCTTCGGGGATGATGAGCTCCTTGACCGCGACGTCACGGTCGAGCATCTCGTCCCTGGCCAGCCAGACGGTGCCCATGCCACCGCGTCCCAGCGGCTGGAGCAGCGTGTATCGATTGGCGAGTCGTCCCCCGGACATACCGGGAGACTAACGAATGATCCGGTCGTACAACGTTTTTTGCTGCGGAAGGCCGGGCGGGCTCTGCCAACTGTCGGTCCTTGCTTCTATGGTCTTGGTCGTGGACGCGGTACAGGGCACACTCGACGAGCTGGGCACCCCTCTGAACGAGGTCACCTTCGTGGTCTTCGACCTCGAGACGACAGGAGGCTCCGCGGCCGAACACCGGATCACCGAGATCGGCGCCGTCAAGGTGCGGGGCGGTGCGGTGCTCGGCGAGCTCGCCACGCTCGTCGACCCCGGCATGCCGATCCCGCCGTTCATCTCGGTGCTGACCGGCATCACCGACACCATGGTCGTCAAGGCGCCCCGGATCGAGTCGGTGCTGCCGAGCTTCCTCGAGTTCGTCAAGGGCGCCACCATCGTGGCGCACAACGCCTCCTTCGACATGTCCTTCATCAAGGCCGCGTGCGCCGCGCAGGGCTACCCGCCTCCGGCCAACCCGGTCGTCGACACCGTCGACCTGGCCCGGCGGGTGCTCACCAGGGACGAGACGCCCAACTGCAAGCTCGCCACGCTCGCCCGCGTGTTCAGGAGCTCCGTCGAGCCGTGCCACCGCGCGCTGCAGGACGCCCAGGCCACCGTCGACGTGCTGCACGGCCTCATCGAGCGGGCCGGGTCCTTCCAGGTGCACACGCTGGAGGAGCTCAAGTCGTTCGTCAGGGCGCCGACGCCCGAGCAGCAGCGCAAGCGCCATCTGGCCGACCAGGTGCCGCACTCGCCCGGCGTCTACCTGTTCGAGGACCAGCGCGGGGAGGTGCTCTACATCGGCAAGAGCACCAATCTGCGCAACCGGGTGCGCTCGTACTTCACCGCGAGCGAGACCAGGCCGCGCATCCGCGAGATGATCGGCATCGCCGACCGCGTGCGGCACATCGTCTGCACCACCGGCCTTGAGGCCGAGGTCAGGGAGCTGCGCCTGATCGGCGGCGCCAAACCGCGCTACAACCGGCGCTCGCGCTTCCCCGAGAAGGTCGTGTGGCTCAAGCTCACCGACGAGCCGTTCCCCCGCCTGTCGATCGTGCGCGAGCTCAAGGACGACGGCGCCACCTATCTCGGGCCTTTCGGCAGCGTCAGGGCCGCCGACGACGCCCGCACCGCCATGCACGAGGCGTTGCCGCTGCGCCAGTGCACCGAGCGCATCACCGCACGCGCCACCCGCTCGGCCTGCGCGCTGGCCGAGATCGGGCGCTGCGGCGCCCCCTGCGAGGGCCGCGAGAGCGCCGCCGACTACGCCAGGCACGTCGAGGGCGCCCGCCGCGCCATGGAGCTGGACGTCACGTCCGTCTACACCGCGCTCGAAGCCCGGATGGAGCGCCTGGCGGTCGAGCAGCGATACGAGGAGGCCTCGCTCGACCGCGACCGGCTGGCGGCCTACGTGCGGACCGCGGCGCGCATGCAGCGGCTCACCTCGCTCACCCGCATCCCGCAGGTCGTCGCCGCCTCGCCCGCCTTCGACGGCGGCTGGGAGATCCACGTCATCAGGCACGGCAGGCTGTGCGCCGCCGGGATGATGCCGCGCGGCGCGCACCCGACGCCGTTCGTCGAGGCGCTGGTCGCCACCGCCGAGACCGTCGTGCCCGGCCCCGGGCCCATCCACGCGGCCAGCGCCGAGGAGACCGAGACCATCCTGCGCTGGCTGGAGTCGCCCGGCGTCAGGCTCGTCGACATCGACGGCGAATGGGCGCTTCCCGCACACGGAGCCGCCCGGCACAAGGCCCGCATCGACTTCGCGTACAAGGGCATGGAACACCGGCGGGCGCGCGAAGGGCGTCCGCTGCGCTGAGGCGGCCGGTCGGCAGACTAGAGTCGGCTGGCAAGCGGCACCGAACGAGGAGGACGACGTGGTCACGGCCATCGTGCACATCAACGCCGAGGTGGACCGTATCCCGGAGGTCGCCCAGACGATCGCCGAGATCGACGAGGTCACCGAGGTGTACTCCATCACCGGCGAGTTCGACCTGCTGGCCATGGTCCGCGTCGCCGACTACGAGCAGATCGCCGAGGTCGTCCCCGGCCGCCTGAACAAGGTCGCCGGAGTCCTGCGCACCGAGACCCACATCGCCTTCCGCACCTACTCGCGCCACGACCTGGACGCCGCCTTCTCGATCGGCCTCACCGAGTCGGACTGACCCCCTTCCGTACGGCAGGCCGTCCCACGCTCCCCTCCGAGCACAGGGCCGGGGCCCGCCGCTCGACGCTCCTGGGGCGGACGTGGCCGGGGAGCGGACGTCGCCCGGCCTTTGACAGGGCCGGGCGCGCTGCGCATACTCGTCGCAGATTTGCGAACACATGGAGTGCCGTGGGACGCGACAAGGTCATCGCCAGTGCCCGGGAGGCGCTGGCCGACGTGCACGACGGCGCGTCCTTCGCGGTCGGCGGCTTCGGCCTCGCCGGGATACCCGACGTGCTGATCCGCGCCCTGTACGACACGGGCGTGCGCGGCATCGGCGTGGTGTCGAACAACTGCGGTGTGGACGGCGGCGGCCTGGGCATCCTGCTGGCCGCCCGGCGCATCGCCAGGGTCACCGCCTCCTACATCGGCGACAACAGGGAGTTCGCCCGCCAGTACCTCGCGGGCGAGCTGGAGGTCGAGCTGACCCCGCAGGGCAGCCTGGCCGAGCGGCTGCGCGCCGGAGGCTGCGGCATCCCCGCCTTCTACACCCCCGCCGGTGTCGGCACGCCGGTCGCCGACGGCGGGCTGCCGCTGCGCCACGCGCCTGACGGCTCGGTCGCGGTGACCTCGCCGCCCAAGGAGGTGCGCGCCTTCGACGGCGTCGACCATGTGCTGGAGCGCGGCATCACCACCGACTTCGCCCTGGTCAGGGCGGCACGCGGCGACCGGCACGGCAATCTGGCGTTCCGGGGGTCGAGCCGCAACTTCAACCCGCTGGCCGCGATGGCCGGACGCGTCACGATCGCCGAGATCGAGGAGCTGACCGAGCTCGACCCCGACGAGGTGCACCTGCCCGGCGTGTTCGTCCAGCGCGTGGTCGTGCTCACCCCCGAGCAGGCCGCCGCCAAGGGCATCGAGAAGCGGACGGTCAGGCCGTGACGTGGTCGAGGGACGAGATGGTCGCCAGGGCCGCGGCCGAGCTGCGTGACGGCGACCACGTCAATCTCGGCATCGGCCTGCCCACCCGCATCCCCTCCTTCCTCGCGCCCGATGTGGACGTCGTGCTGCACTCCGAGAACGGCATACTCGGCGTCGGCCCCTACCCGGCCGAGGACGAGGTCGACCCGGATCTGATCAACGCGGGCAAGGAGACGGTCACCGTACGGCCCGGCGCGTCCTTCTTCGACTCCGCCCTGTCGTTCGGCATGATCCGGGGCGGGCACATCGACGTCGCCGTGCTGGGCGCGATGCAGGTGTCGGCGCGGGGCGACCTGGCCAACTGGATGGTGCCTGGCAGGCTGGTCAAGGGCATGGGCGGGGCCATGGACCTGGTGCACGGCGCACGGCGGGTTCTGGTGATCATGGATCATGTGGCCAAGGACGGCTCGCCGAAGATCGTCGAGGAGTGCTCGCTCCCCCTCACCGGCCGGGCCTGCGTGCATCGCGTGATCACCGACCTGGGCGTGCTCGACGTCACCGCCGACGGCCTGGTACTCGTCGAGACCGCTCCCGGGGTGAGCCTGGCGCACCTGCGCGGGCACACGGCCGCCGAGGTGCGCGCCTGACGGCAACGGAAAAGGCCCGGGGCGTGTGCCCCGGGCCTTCTCCGTCGCGTGAGCGTCAGTGCGTGAGCGACTTGTGGTCGTCGTCGTGGCCGTGGCCGTCGTCGAGCGGGATCTTCTCCCCGCCGTACGCCTTGCTCAGCCGAGCCCGGAGCTTGCCGAGCGGACCGCGCATGCCCTTGGCGGGGATGCCGTCCTTCTCCTCGGTGTCTTCGATGATCGGAATGGGCGACTTGCCACGCATGTGAGCCTCGATGTCCTCGGCCGGTGGCACGTGGACCTCGATGTACTCACCGTGCGGCAGGCGCTTGATGACACCGGACTCGACGCCGTGCCCGATGACCGCGGCGTCGGAACGCTGCAGCCCGAGACACATGCGGTAGGTGATCACATAGGCCAGCGCCGGGCCGAGGAAGATCAGCACACGACCCGCATAGGTGGTCACGTTCAGGCTGATGTGGAAGAACGCCGAGATCTCGTCGTTGGCGCCGAGCAGCCACAGCACACCGTAGAACGTGACGCCCGCCATACCGATCGAGGTGCGGACCGGGTTGTTGCGCGGGCGCTCCACGACGTGGTGCTCGCGCTTGTCCCCGGTGATCCACTGTTCGATGAAGGGATAGGCGGCCAGACCCGTCATGACGATGCCCATCGGCACCAGGGCGGGAATGATCACGCTCATCGGCAGGGTGAAGCCCAGGAAGTTGATCTCCCATGCGGGCATCAGTCGCAGCGAGCCTTCGAGGAAGCCCATGTAGAAGTCGGGCTGCGACCCGGCCGAGATGTCGGCGGGCGTGTAGGGACCGAACAGCCAGATCGGGTTGATCTGCGCGAAGGTCCCCAGCCCGGCGAGCACCGCGAAGGTGAACATGAAGTACGCCCCGCCCTTGATGGCGAAGGCGGGGAAGAACGGCGCGCCGACCACGTTCTTGTCGGTGCGGCCCTTGCCGGGCATCTGCGTGTGCTTCTGCACGACCATGAGGATCATGTGGGCCGTGATCAGCGCCAGCAGGATGCCCGGGATCAGCAGGATGTGCAGCGAGTAGAACCTGGCGACGACGTCCTCGCCCGGATACTCCCCGCCGAACAGGAAGAACGTGACGTAGGTGCCGACCAGCGGCAGCGAGATCGCCACACCCTCGGTGATCCGCAGACCGGCGCCGGAGAGCAGGTCGTCGGGCAGCGAGTAGCCGGTGAGACCGGCGGCCAGGGCCAGCGTCAGCAGCAGGACGCCGATGATCCAGTTCAGCTCGCGCGGCTTGCGGTACGCACCGGTGAAGAACACACGGAGCGCGTGCACCATCATGCCCGCGATGAACAGGAGGGCGGCCCAGTGGTGGATCTGCCGCATGAGCAGACCGCCGCGCACCTCGAAGCTGATCTCCAGCGCCGAGGCGTAGGCCTCGGACATCATCACGTTCTGCAGCGGCTCGTACGGGCCGTCGTAGATGACGTGCGCCATGCCGGGCTTGAACCAGAACGTCAGGAACGTACCGGTGAGCAGCAGGATGATGAACGAGTAGAGCGCGATCTCACCCAGCAGGAACGACCAGTGGTCGGGGAAGATCTTCCGCATGAAGACCTTCAGACCGCCGCCGAGTCCCACCCTGTCGTCGATGTAACGCGCCGGGCCGGCGATGGCCTTGGGTGCGCTCTGGGTGTTGGTGCTCATGCGTGGCCTCCGTTCGCCCTGACCTCGGCCTCGGCGTCGCCGCGCTCCCAGAAGCTGGGACCGACGGGCACCGCGAAGTCGCTCTTGGCCACGAGGAAGCCCTCGGCGTCGACGTCGATGTGGAGCTGGGGCAGCGGGCGCGCGGCCGGGCCGAAGACCACCTTGGCGCCGTCGGCGGCGTCGAAGGTGGACTGGTGGCACGGGCACAGGATGTGGTGCGTGGTCTGCTCGTACAGGGCCGCGGGGCAGCCGACGTGCGTGCAGATCTTGGAGTAGGCGACGATGCCGTCGTGGGTCCAGTTCAGGTTCGTGCCGGACTTGATCTCCTCCGGCCGGAACTTGAGCAGGATCAGCGTCGCCTTCGCCAGCGCGTTGAGGTCGTGCTCGTAGCCCTCGGGCACGACCGACAGGATGCCGCCGGGCGAGTTGAAGTCGGCGGCCCTGATCGGCGCGCCGGTCCCCTCGACCACGAGGCGGCGGTCCTTGCCCTCCTTGGTCTTCAGACCCCAGACGGTGTGCCTGAGCTCCTCGGGGAACTTCGAGGCGGGCATCTTGCTGTTGTCCAGGTCACGCAGCAGGACCAGAGGAAGCAGGCCCAGCGGCGCCATGGCCAGCAGCAGGGTACGGCGAAGCAGCGGGCGCTTGGGAATGCCGCTCTCGGCCGCGCCGTCCATGAAGATCTTCTCGACCGCGGCCCGGTCGGACTCCGAGGAGCCCATTGGGTGGCGGTCCTCGACCATCGTGTACTTCGGCATGATCTGCCGCACCCAGACCGTCATGCCGACGGCCAGCCCGAGCAGGGCCAGCGTCAGCGTGCCGCCGAGTGCGAGGTTCGATACGCCGGTGGCGTCGATGTCGCCGACCTGGAAGTACACGTAGGACACGATGAAGACCAGCGAGGCCAGGAACGTGATCGTGAAGCAGAGCGCCACGATCCTCTCGGCCTTCTTCGCCTTCACCGGGTCCTGCGGGATGATTCCCGGAGTCGGGGCCTCGGCCTCGACTTCCTCGGCGGCCAGCATGGGGCTGCCGGGAGCGGGGGTGCCGATGACGCGCTTGGGCACGCGTTCCTCGGGCCGCTCGATCTCGTGTTCGTTGTCTGTCATGGCTTCTGTCGCTTCTTCGCGGTGATCCAGATGGCGGCGAGAACGAGGGCGGCGATGCCCGCGACCCAGGCCACGAGGCCCTCGGTGACCGGGCCGATGCGGCCGAGACCGAACCCTCCCGGGTCCTTCTGCTCGCGGACCTGCGTGATGTACGCGATCATGTTGCGCTTGTCCTCAGGCGTGATGATCGAGTCGTTGAAGACCGGCATCGCCTGCGGACCCGTGATCATGGCCTCGTAGATCTGCTTCTCCGAGGACTGGTTCAGGTTCGGCGCGTACTTGCCCTGCGTCAGAGCGCCACCGGCGCCGACGAAGTTGTGGCACTGGATGCAGTTCGCGCGAAACAGCTCGCCACCCTTCGCGGGGTCGCCGAGCGCTCCGTCGACCATCTCCTTGGTCGGGACGGTCGGGCCGCCGCCGAGGCTCTGCACGTAGGCGCCGAGCTGGCGGATGGTGTCCTCGTTGACCCACTCGGGCGTGGGCTTGCGCGGGGCCTGGGCTCCGGGCGCCTCCATCGGCATGCGTCCGCTGCTCACCTGGAAGTCAACGGCCGCCGCGCCGACGCCGACGAGGGTCGGGCCCATCGAGCTGCCTTCGGCGTTCATGCCGTGGCAGCTGGAGCATTGCGCGACGAACAGGCTCTTGCCCTCGGCCACGTCGTCGATCCTGCCGGACGCGAGCGCCGCGTCCGCGGGCTCCGCGGACGCGGTGACGAGGGCGTAGCCGCCTCCGAAGAGCGTCAACGCCAGTGCCAGGACGGCGTATCTCGCGAGGGGATGCCGCCGCCGAGCGGTGATCCTTGTCACAGAGATCCCCGATCCTTACTTGATGATGTAGATGGTCGCGAAAAGGCCGATCCAGACGACATCGACGAAGTGCCAGTAGTAGGACACGACGATCGCGCTGGTGGCCTGCTCATGCGTGAAGCGCTTCGCGGCGTACGTGCGTCCCAGCATGAACAGGAACGCGATCAGGCCACCGGTCACGTGCAGGCCGTGGAAGCCTGTGGTCAGGTAGAAGACCGAGTCGTACGCGCTGTGCGACAGGGTGTGACCTTCGTGGGCGAGCTGGATGTACTCGTAGACCTGACCGCCGACGAACACGGCGCCCATCAGGAAGCTGACGAAGTACCAGAACCGGAGCTTGCCGACCTGACCCTTTTCCGCGGCCCACACACCAAGCTGACACGTCACACTCGACAGGACCAGGATGATCGTGTTGACCGTTGAGAACGGGACATTGAGGTGCGCTTCCGGCCAGGGCATTCCCTGACCGAGGCTCACCGACCGGATGGTGAAGTACATCGCGAACAGCGCCGCGAAGAACATGAGCTCAGAGGACAGCCACACGATCGTCCCGACGCTGACCAAGTTGGGCCTGCGGGACGAATGCGCTGTCGTCGTCGTTGTAATTGCGGATGCTGTCGCCACGGGCAGCATTATTGCGGCTCTGGAGGTCGGGTCGCCGCACGACCCCCCGTTAGCGGGGACAAACCCCCTGGAGAACCCGGACAAGCCAGGCAAAACGCCCGACAAACCCTCCGGCCTGGGTATCCGCACCGCCTCACCGGTACGATCCCTGGTGACCATACCTGCCTATGACGGATAGTGAGCAGCGACCGTGAGCACCGACGACACGATGAAGGTCCTCGTCTACAGCGACGACGCCGCGACCAGGGAGAAGGTTCGTCTGGCGCTCGGGCGCAGGCCCGCCGCCGACGTGCCGTTCGTGGAGATCGTCGAGTGCGCCACCGAGCCCAAGGCGCACCAGTGGCTCGGCTCGGGCGAGATCGGCGTCGCCGTGCTCGACGGCGAGGCCAGGCCCGCCGGTGGCATGGGCATCGCCAAGCAGGCCAAGGACGAGGTCTACGACTGCCCGCCGATCTGCCTGATCATCGCCAGGCGCGACGACCGCTGGCTGGCCGACTGGTCGCGCGCCGAGGCCGTCGTGCCGCAGCCGCTCGACCCGATGGTGCTGGCCGAGACCGTCGCGGGCCTCATGCGCTCGCGCACCGCCTCCCGGCTGAACGCCAAGTAGTTCCATCCCTCCCCCCTCCCCGCGCCACGCGAGAAGAAGGTCACCATGGACGCGCGTACCACCTGGCCCTCCCTTCTGTCGGCCCTGCTCACCGGTGAGCACCTGACCGCGGACGAAACCGCGTGGGCGATGCGGGAGATCATGTCCGACTCGGCGACCTCGGTGCAGATCGCCGCGTTCGCGGTGGCACTGCGGGCCAAGGGCGAGACGGTCGCCGAGGTGACCGGCATGGCGCGCACGATGCTGGAGATCGCGACGCCACTGAGCGTCGAGGGGCCGGTCCTCGACATCGTCGGCACCGGAGGCGACCGGGCCCACACCGTCAACGTCTCGACGATGGCCGCCATCGTGGCCGCCGCCGCCGGGGCCAGGGTCGTCAAGCACGGCAACAGGGCGGCCTCGTCCTCGTGCGGCTCCGCCGACGTGCTCGAACACCTCGGCGTCGTGCTCGACCTGCCGCCCGCCGTCACCGAGCGGGTGGCCACCGAGGCCGGGATCGCGTTCTGCTTCGCGCCGGTCTACCACCCCTCGCTGCGCTTCGTCGGGCCGGCCCGCAAGGAGCTCGGCGTGCCGACGGTGTTCAACTTCCTGGGGCCGCTGACCAATCCCGCCAGGCCCGCCGCGCAGGCGATCGGCGTCTACGACGCCCGCATGCTGCCGATCATCGCCGGGGTGTTCGCCGAGCGCGGCGTCTCGGCGCTGGTGTTCCGCGGCGACGACGGCCTCGACGAGCTCACGATCGCGACGACCTCGACCGTGTACGTCGTCCGCGACGGCTCGGCCGTCCAGACGACGTTCGACCCCGCCGTGCTCGGCATCCCGCGCGCCGCCGTCGACGCCCTGCGCGGTGGCGACGTCGCCTTCAACGCCCAGGCCGTGCACGACCTGCTGCGCGGCAAGACCGGTCCCATCCGCGACGCCGTCCTGCTCAACACCGCCGGCGCCCTGGTCGCCCTCGACGGCCCCGGCGACGACCTCGACTCCGCCATGATCGACGCCTACGCCCGAGCCGCCCAGGCCGTCGACTCCGGCCGCGCCGCCTCGACCCTGGACCGGTGGATCGAGATCAGCAACTCCCTCCGCCACCCGTAACCGGACGACCCGGGCCACGGCGGCTTCTGGGGTACTGAGGCCGCTGGCCGCTGGCCCCTGGCCCCTGCGGGACCGAAGCCTCGGGAGCTGGACCCCACAGGGCGAGCGCCTCGGGGCCCGCCGGATGCACACGGCGGACCTGCGGCGAGCTCGCCGTACGAAATCTGCGCAAAATCTTCCCCAGCCAACGGCATCACTCCCCCACGAAGCGATTCCCCCCTCCAAACCCGGACGACAACGGCGCCAAACAGCACAGCCCGCAGACGAAAGCCGCGACTCCATCCCCTAACCGGCGGAGCGGAAATCCCCCGGCATGGGGACGCCAGAGCCTTGACTGGGCCTTTACTGTGCGCTCATGCCGCCTCTCTTCTGGATCATGGCGACGGCCGTGCTCGGGTTGTCGCTCGTGGTCGTCCTCCTGCTGATCGACCGGCGCCGCCCGGCCGTACGCGATGCCTCTCCCCTGCTCAGTGCCGAGAGCGCGGCGGTGCAGGCGGCGCGGGCGCGGCTGGCGCGTGAGCTGCACGACGTCGTCTCGCACGGAGTGAGTGTGATGACGCTCGGCGTGGGAGCGGGACGCATGATCATGGAGAAGGACCCGGGACGGGCCAGGGAGACGTTGCGGGTGGCCGAGGAGGCGGGCAGGCAGGCGCTGACCGAGCTGCAACGGATGATCGCCCTGCTCAGCCCCACGCCCGCCGACGCGCGTGAGCCGCAGCCGAGGCTGTCGGACCTGGCCGACCTGCTGGAGCGGATCAGGCGCTCGGGGCTGCGGGTGGAGCTGCTGCAGGACGGCGGTGCGATGGAGCTGGGCGCGGCGCTGGAGCTGTCTGCCTACCGGATCGTGCAGGAGGCCCTGGAGAACACCGTGGCGCACGCCCACGCCTCGGCCGCCGTCGTCACCCTGCGCTGGCGGCCGGGCTTCCTCGACCTCGTGGTGGCCGACAACGGCCGTGCGTTCGGCCCGGTCGCGCCGGGCAACGGCCTGGTGGGCATGCGAGAGCGCACCGCGCTGTTCGGCGGCACGCTCACGGCTGCCGCCAGGCCGGAGGGCGGCTTCGAGGTACGCGCCCGCCTGCCGACGGCGGGCGAGCTGCGTTCACGTACGGCCTAGAGCTCCTCAGTGGTGCCGGACTTGACCGAGCTCCACTGCAGCCATTCCTTCCAGTTCTCCTGCCAGTGGCCCCAGCCGTTGGTCGGCTCCAGCTCGCGCGGCGTCCCGGTGATGATGATCGGGTCGCCGATCAGCGTGTTCCTGATGAACCAGGAGGCGTTGCCCGGACTGACGTTCACACAGCCGTGCGAGACGTTGGAGTAGCCCTGCGAGCCGACCGACCAGGGGGCGCTGTGCACGTACTCGCCGCTGCTGGAGATGCGGACGGTGTTGTAGACGACCTTGCGGTAGTAGCCGGCCGAGCCGGGACCGATGCCGGGCGAGATCATCACGGTGACGGGCTCGCGCGACATGGCCAGGTGCACACCGCTGGTCGTGTAGTACTTCCACGCGCCGCCCTGCCCCGCGCTCATCGGGATCGTCCTGACCGTCTTGCCGTTGCGCTTGACGGTGAGGTGGTGCGAGCGGGTCGAGCCCTTGGTGATCTGCGATCGGCCGATCTTGAAGTCCAGCCGGTAGTCGCGCTTGCCGTACATGCCGTTGCCGCCGCGTACTCCGGCGAGCTTGGCCTCCAGCCTGACCTTCGTGTACGCGGGCCAGAACGCCTTGGGCCGGTAGTGGACGGTCTTGGAGTCGAACCAGTGCCAGGCCCCTTCGACCGGCTTGCTGGTCCTGACCAGCAGGTTGCGCTCGACCGACACGCGGTCGGTGATCGGCCGGTCGAAGGTGACCATGATCGGCATGCCGACGCCGACGGTGGCGCCGTGGTCCTCCTTGTTCGGCAGCAGTTCGGCGATGCCGAAGCTCTTGGCGGCCTTGAGCGTGGAGAACGTGCTCTTCTCCTCGACGCTCTTGCCCGCCGGGTTGGTGGCGACCGCGGTGACCTCGTAGGAGGTGCCGGGCCTCGCGGTGCGCTTGCTGCGCCACTGGGTGCCGTCGGCGCTGATCTCGCCGGGCATCTCGCCCTCCTTGCCGCGCACGCTGACCTTCTGCAGCGTGCCGCCCTGCGCGGCGACCAGCACGGTGGTGCTGGTGGGGACGTTGCCCGCCTTGTCCAGCGGCAGGACGGACACCGAGGCGTCCGCTGCGGGGGCGGCTGGAGCGCCCGACTCCTCGGCGGCGTTGGCCGTCGAGCACGAGGTCACGAGCGCCAACGCAAGCAGCCCGACCGGTCCACGGAATCGCACGCTAGGCCCCCCAAGTCCGTTTTGATACCGTCACTCCCTTACTACCCAGAGTGATCGACTCGCCACATAGGACATGCGGTAAAAAACACGAAAAGCGGGTGCCCCAAGCTGGGACACCCGCTCTCCGGTACGGCAAGCGCCGACCGCGTGCGGTCAGTGCGAGAAGTTGCCTCGGTAGTACTGGAAGACGAACCCGATCATCGACATGATGATCGCGAAAACGCCGATCATGAACATCCACCAGCCGATGACGAAGCCCACGAAGGCGAACGCGGCGGCGAGGCAGACGAACAGCGGCCACCAGCTGCTCGGGCTGAAGAAGCCCAGCTCACCGGCGCCGTCGGAGATCTCGGCCTGCTTGTCGTCCTCCGGCTGCTCGCCGATGCGACGCGCGGTGAACAGCAGGTAGTACCCGATCATGAACGCGAAGCCGACCGAGATGGCCATGGCCGTGGTGCCGACGGGCTCCCTGGACCAGAACCAGTACACGACGTCGGCCGCGGCGAAGAACAGACCACAGGCCAGGAACAGCCAACCCTGAACCTTCATCAGGCGTCACCCTCCACCGGCTTGGGCGCCGAGACGTGCGGGTAGTGAAGGTCGAACGCGGGGCGCTCGGACCGGATGCGCGGCAGCGAGGTGAAGTTGTGCCGCGGCGGCGGGCAGGACGTGGCCCACTCCAGCGAACCGCCGTAGCCCCACGGGTCGTCCACGGTGACCTTGGGCGCCGTGCGCCAGGTCTTCCAGACGTTGTAGAGGAACGGCAGCGTGGAGGCGCCCAACAGGAAGGCTCCGATGGAGGAGACCATGTTCATGTCGGTGAAGCCGTCGATCGGCGCGTAGTCGGCGTAGCGACGCGGGAAGCCGATGACGCCGAGCCAGTGCTGGATCAGGAACGTCAGGTGGAAGCCGATGAACAGCAGCCAGAAGTGGAACTTGCCCAGCTTGTCGTTCAGCATCTTGCCGGTGAACTTGGGCCACCAGAAGTAGAAGCCCGCGAACATCGCGAACACCACCGTGCCGAAGACCACGTAGTGGAAGTGGGCGACGACGAAGTAGGTGTCGCTGATGTGGAAGTCCAGCGGCGGCGAGGCCAGGATGACGCCGGTCAGACCACCGAGAAGGAAGGTGATCAGGAAGCCGACCGAGAACAGCATCGGCGACTCGAACGACAGGTGACCCCGCCACATCGTGCCGATCCAGTTGAAGAACTTCACACCGGTCGGCACCGCGATGAGGAAGGTCATGAACGAGAAGAACGGCAGCAGCACCTGTCCGGTCGCGAACATGTGGTGCGCCCACACCGTGATCGACAGACCGGCGATCGCGATCGTCGCGCCGACCAGGCCGATGTAGCCGAAGACCGGCTTACGGCTGAAGACCGGCAGGATCTCGGTCACGATGCCGAAGAACGGCAGCGCGATGATGTAGACCTCGGGGTGACCGAAGAACCAGAACAGGTGCTGCCAGAGCATCGCACCGCCGGTCGCCGAGTCGAAGATGTGCGTGCCGAGCTTGCGGTCGGCCTCAAGGGCCAGCAGCGCGGCGGCCAGCACGGGGAAGGCCATCAGCACGAGCAGCGAGGTCAGCAGGACGTTCCACACGAAGATCGGCATGCGGAACATCGTCATGCCGGGCGCCCGCATGCAGATGATCGTGGTGATGAAGTTGACCGAGCCCAGGATGGTGCCCAGACCCGACAGCGCCAGACCCATGATCCACAGGTCGCCGCCGATGCCGGGCGAGCTGATCGCGTTCGACAGCGGTGTGTAGGCGAACCAGCCGAAGGCCGCCGCGCCGTTCGGGGTCAGGAATCCGCTGACCGCGATGATGCTGCCGAACAGGTAGAGCCAGTAGCTGACCATGTTGAGCCGCGGGAACGCCACGTCAGGCGCGCCGATCTGCAGCGGCATGAGCTCGTTGGCGAAGCCCGCGAACAGCGGGGTCGCGAACATGAGCAGCATGATCGTGCCGTGCATGGTGAACAGCTGGTTGAACTGCTCGTTCGTGGTGAACTGCATGCCCGGCTGGGCCAGCTCGGCTCGCATGATCAGCGCCATCACGCCGCCGATCAGGAAGAACACGAACGAGGTGATGAGGTACAGGTGACCGATGATCTTGTGGTCGGTGGACGACATCCACTTCGCGATCACCGAGCCCTTGCGGGTCGGCCTGACGGCCGGCGCGGCGCTCACGTGCACGGGTTCGTTGACTGCGGTCACTGGGCACTCCCAGCCTGGGTCGCGAGGTACGCGTCGTACTCGGCCTGCGGCACGAGCTTGACGTTGAACAGCATGCGGCTGTGGTCGGTGCCGCACAGCTCGGCGCACCGGCCGGCATAGACGCCGGGCTTGTCGAGCATGGTCACGTCGAACTGGTTCTTGTCACCGGCGATGCCGGGGATGACGTCGCGCTTGAACAGGAACGCGGGCACCCAGAACGAGTGGATGACGTCGGGCGAGGACAGCTGGAAGCGCACCTTCTTGCCCACCGGCAGCACCAGCTGAGGACCCTTGCGGTAGTCGCTCACCGGCATGCCGGCCACGACCGCCTTCTTGCCCCCGACCTCGGTGGTGAAGCGCCAGCTCCACTGGAACGCCTCGACCTTGACGATCATGTCGGGCGTGCCCTCGACCTTGGTCATCTCGTTCTGGTCGCGTGCCACGTAGAAGAACAGCACCGAGACCATGACGAGCGGGACCAGCGTGTAGAGGATCTCGATCGGCAGGTTGTACCGCACCTGCGGCGGAAGCTCCCTGGAGTTCTTCCGCTTGCGGTGGAAGATGCACGCCCAAAGGATCAGCGCGGTGACGACGGCGCCGGTGACGAGTGCGGCGATCCAGGCACCGTTCCAGAGCTCCTGGACGATCGGCCCCATGTTGGTGATGCCCTCGGGCAGCCACCCCCGCTTCACTTCGTCATTGCTGCACGCCGTCGCGGTGGCCAGCAGCAGCGCCAAACCGGCGGCTTGCGGCACTCTGCGACGGGCCAACGGGCGCCGTGTCGAACGGCGTGTCGGACTCACGGATCGCCTACCCCACAGATGAAGCCCAGGAGTCACTCCTGGGTGCTCGTTTTTCCATATGCACAGCTGATTGAGGACACATTAGCGCGGGGGGACCCCGGCCCCCCGATCGGCCCCGTTCTTGGCGCGCCGAAGCCGCGGCCCCGACGTAGACTGGTGCGCCCTCGGCCTCGGCGCCCGCGGATGCGACCATGGAGACCGTGGCGTATTTCGACGCGGCCTCCACCGAGCCGCTGCATCCGCAGGCACGACAGGCGATGACGGCGGCGCTCGACGTCGGCTGGGCCGACCCCGCCCGGCTCTACGGCCAGGCCAGGCGTGCGCATCTGCTGCTGGAGCAGGCCCGCACCGAGGTCGCCGAGGCGCTCGGCGCCCGGCCGGACGAGGTCGTCTTCACCTCTTCAGGCACCCAGGCCGTGCATCTCGGCGTGCTGGGCACCCTACACGGAAGGCGGCGGGCCGGGCGCGGCCTGGTGACCGGCGCGGTGGAGCACTCCAGCGTGCTGCACGCCGCCGGGGTGCACGAGCGCGACGGCGGCCAGGTGCGCACGATCGGCGTCGACCTGCTCGGCCGCGTCGACGTCGCGGCCTATGCCGAGGCGGTGGCGGTCGATGGCGTGGCGCTGGCCTGCCTGCAGACGGCCAATCACGAGGTGGGCACGCTGCAGCCGGTCGCCGAGGTGGCGTCGGCGTGCCGCGAGCACGGCGTGCCGCTGCTGGTCGACGCGGCCCAGAGCGCCGGGCGGCTGCCGATACCGGAGGGCTGGTCGGTGCTGACGGCGAGCGCGCACAAGTGGGGCGGCCCGGCCGGGGTGGGGGTGCTGGCCGTACGCAAGGGCACGCGGTGGCGCTCGCCGTACCCGGAGGACGAGCGGGAGCGCAGGCGGGTGCCCGGCTACGAGAACGTGCCCGCGATCGTGGGGGCGGCGGCGGCGCTGCGGGCGATGAAGGCGGAGGCGGCGGTGGAGAACGCCCGGCTGTCGGAGCTGGTCGAGCGGATCAGGCAGAGCGTGCCCAGGCTGGTGCCCGATGTCGAGGTGATCGGCGATCCGGTCGATCGAGCCCCGCATATTGTCACTTTTTCCTGCCTTTACGTCGATGGTGAGGTTTTGTTGACGGAATTGGACAAGGCAGGTTTCGCGGTATCGTCCGGCAGTTCATGCACCGCTAGTACGCTTCGACCATCGCACGTGTTGGAGGCGATGGGCGTGCTTACGCATGGGAATGTCCGGGTATCGCTGCCCAGGGGGGCTTCCGCGGCGGAGGTCGACCGATTCCTCGCCGTCCTGCCCGACGCGGTACGCCGGATCCGCCAGGACGCAGGAGTCTCATGACCGCGATCACCCAGCCAGCGCTGACCATCGACGCTCTCGGCAAGAAGTGCCCGATCCCGATCATCATGCTCGCCGAGCAGATCAACTTCGTGCCGCTGAACGCCGTCGTCGCCGTGCTGGCCGACGATCCCGCGGCGTTCACCGACGTACCCGCGTGGTGCCGGCTGAAGTCGCACCCGCATGTGGGCACCTACGAGCTGCCGCAGGGCGGCTGGTCCATCCACGTGCGGCGCAACTACTGAAGGACCGTCAGGGCGCGCCGTGCCAGGCCAGGTCGGCGCGCAGCATGACGGAGTAGGCGTGCTCGGCGCCGAGCGCGCTCTCGCACCTGCGCAGGGTCGAGGCGAGCAGGGCCAGCCCCTCGCTCCTGCGACCGGCCCTCAACTGGATGAGGGCCAGCTCCCTGCGGGTGCGCAGGGTGGCCGGATGATCCTCGCCGAACACCCGGTCCCGGTCGGCCCACACGCCCCTCAGCAGCTCGACCGCCTCCTCGGTGCGGCCGAGCGAGGCCATGACGTCGGCGACGTCCTCACGCGTGTAGAGCGTGTCGGGATGGTCGGCGCCGAGCTGGCGCTCCTGGGCCTCGCGGGTGCGTTCGTACAGCTCGCCCGCCTCCTCCAGGCGTCCGGCCTGCTCGTAGGCCCGGCCGAGCGCCTGGTGGGCGTCCAGGACGTTGCAGTGGTCGGGGCCGAGCACCGCGACGAACGCCTCCAGGCCCTGCGACAGCTCGATCGCACGCTCGGTGCGGTCGGCCACCGTGTAGGCCCTGACCAGCCTGCTGCGTGAGCGGAGCGTCTCGGGGTGCACCGGGCCGTACACGCGCTCGATGTCGGCCAGGTTCTTCTCGAACAGCTCGACGGCCCGGTCGAAGGACTCCGACATCTGGTAGGCGACCGCCAGGTTGTTCACGCAGCTCAGCACGGTGTCGTCGTCCTCGCCCAGCAGCCGGACCAGGTCGGGCAGCAGGCTCTCGTAGATGCGCGCGGCCTGCTCGTTATAGCTGAGCTCGTTGAGGTGGAAGCCGACCTGGTGCCTGGCGTGCAGCAGGCCGAGCCCGGTCCTGGTGAGCTCGGCATCGGGGTCGGGGTCGGGGCCGAGCAGCGGTGCGACGTGGCCCCACATCACCTCGGCGTGGCCCATGACCGCCATGATGTCGGGCAGGCGCCGCCAGGAGTCCTGGAGGTCGATCTCGCCGATCTGCCGCAGGTGGCCCGCAGCCCGGCCCAGCACGCCCGCCAGCGTGCCCTCCTTGATCGCCCTGTCCCGTACCACCCGCTGGACCAGGCGGTGCACGACGACGGTCGCGTCGTCGACGGTGAAGGTGACGAGCGACTCGGCCGCCAGTTCGCGCAGCGCGTGCTCGGCCTCCGGCCCCAGCAGCTCGCGCCCGACCCCCGCGGGCGAGAACACCGACAGCTCTTCGAGCAGCTCGACGGCCGTGACGCTGACCTGCTCGACCGAGTGCAGGATGGCCTGCGCCACGCCCCTGGGGTAGGAGGCGCCCCGCGGTTTGGCCAGCAGCGTCTCGATCGGCGTCGCCGCCAGCCTGGCCAGGTAGGCGTCGTAGGTCGAGCGCGGCGGCCCGATGACACTGGCCGCGGCGATGGACAGGGCCAGCGGCAGGCTGTCCAGCTCGGCCACCAGCCGCCTGGCCCCGTCGACGTCGCCGGGCCCGACCCGCTCACGCAGATAGCCCATGGCCTCGCCCAGCGAGTAGCGCTCGACGGGCACCAGGTCGGTCAGCCGTTCGAACGCCTGGTTGTTCGTGGTGATCAGCACACGCGCCGCCCCCGTCGAGGGCAGCAGCGCCCCGATGGCGTCCGGCTCCGTCGCATTGTCGATCACCACCAGGTACGGCTCACGCCGCTCTTCGAGGAAGCGCCTGATCCGGCGTACCATCGTCAGCCGGCCGGCCCCGTCCCCGCGCAGGCCGAGCTCGTCGCCCATCAGCTCAAGGCCGCTCCACAGCTGCTCGCTGGTCTCGGCGCCGAGCCAGGCGACCGGCACGCCGTCCGCCACCGCGGCCCTGGCGTGCGCGGCGGCCAGATGCGTCTTGCCCACTCCCCTGGCGCCCGCGAGCGAGCACACGGCGGCGACGGGACGGGTGGCGAAGATCTCCTCGATCCGTTCGCGCAGATCGGCCCTGGCCTGGAAGGCCCTCGGCTCGCGCGGCACGTCGCCGATCACCAGCGGCACCCGTCCCGCGACTCCGACCTGCTGGGGCGGGCCGGTGAGGCGATCGGCGTCCTGCGCCGGCGGCGAGGGCGGCCCGACGGGGACGGTCCGCGCGTGCGCCTCGGCGTCGTGGGAGGCCCAGATCCCCAGCGGGGTGGCGGGCACCAGCACCACGAGGCCGACCACGATGCCCGTGACGTCGTCGGATACGCCGTTCAGCGCGCACAGCACCCAGGCGAGCGCTCCGGCGGTCAGCGGTACGACGGTGGCGATGACGATCTTCAACCTACGGGACATCCCACGCCCTCCTCGCGGCCTGAGTGCATCACGACCCCTTACGGGAACGCATGCCGTGCCGGAAAAGTGGCGCAGGATCGTGACTAACGCAAAGTGGGTAGAACCTCCACCGACAGTCATCGACTTTTCGGGGGGAAACTGATGACCGCTGGACATCCGCACGAGACGGCTCGCGACCTGATGAGCCCCGGCGTCGAGTGCATCGCGGCACACGAGACGCTGGACAGGGCCGCCCAGATGATGCGCGACCGTGGCGTGGGCGCCCTGCCGATCTGCGGCAGCGACGACCGGCTCAAGGGGATCATCACCGATCGCGACATCATCACCAAGTGCGTCGCGGCTGGGCACGACCCGGCCAAGGTGACGGCGGGCGACCTCGCGACCGGGCTGGTCTGGGTGGCGGCCGACGCGACGGTCGAGGAGGCGCTGAGCCGGATGGAGGAGCACCAGATCCGGCGCCTGCCCGTCCTCGAGGACCAGCGCATCGTGGGCATGATCAGCGAGGCCGACCTGGCCAAGCACCTGCCCGACGACCAGCTCGCCTCGTTCGTGCACCGCATCTACGCGGGCGCCTGACGCACGACACCGGCGCACCACACGCGTGCGCCGGTGTCGCGAAAGCGGGTCAGGCGTAGTGGCAGCGCACCTTGCCGGCGATCTCGGCCGCGGCCTCGGGGCCGTAGGCGTCGGCGAAGCGCTCCAGGAAGACCTGCTGGCCGAGTTCGTACTCCTGCCCGCCGACCTGCTCGAGCACGTGGGTCGCGGTCAGGTTGCCGATCTGGCCGCACCGCTCCAGCGACAGGTCCCAGGCCAGGCCGGACAGGAAGCCGGACCTGAAGGCGTCGCCGACGCCGGTCGGGTCGGTCTTGCCGAGCTCGGGGGCGGGCGAGACGTGCAGGGTGGGCTCGCCCTTGCGGTCGATGCGCACGCCCTTGGGGCCGAGCGTGGTGACGCGGACGCCGACGCGGTCGAGGACCTCCTCGTCCGTCCAGCCGGTCTTCTGCTCGATCAGCCCCTTCTCGTAGTCGTTGGAGAACAGGTAGGCGGCGCCGTCGATCAGCTTGCGGATGTCGGCGCCGTCCATGCGGGCCAGCTGCTGGGAGGGGTCGGCGGCGAACGGGATGGCGCGCTGCCTGGCCTCGTCGGTGTGGCGCAGCATGGCCTCGGGGTCGTTGGGGCTGACCAGGACCAGGTCGAGGCCGCCGATCCGGTCGGCGATCGGGCCGAGCTCGATCAGCCTGGCCTCGGCCATCGCGCCGGTGTAGAAGGAGGCGATCTGATTGTGCTGCTGGTCGGTCGTGCACAGGAAACGCGCGGTGTGCTGCGTCTCGGAAACGTGCACGGACTCGCAGTCGACATTGTGCCGTTGCAGCCATGAGCGATAGTCGGCGAAATCGGTGCCGACGGCGCCGACCAGGATCGGGGTCAGGCCGAGACAGCCCATTCCGAACGCGATATTCGCGGCGCAACCACCGCGCCTGACCTGGAGGTCGTCGACCAGAAACGACAGGGACACCCTGTCGAGCTGCTCGGCGACGAGTTGGTCACCGAAACTGCCGGGGAACGTCATCAGATGGTCGGTCGCGATGGAGCCGGTTACGGCGATGCGCACGGGATTCTTCTTCCTCGTTGTCGGCAGGCCAGATGAAGCCCATGAAGAATACGCGAAGGTCCCGCCCGCACAAAGGCGGAGCGGGACCTGGCGAAGGCGCTGGGAGCCTAGTTGAAGGAGTCGCCGCAGGCGCAGGAGCCCGTGGCATTGGGGTTGTCGATCGTGAAGCCCTGCTTCTCGATGGTGTCGACGAAGTCGATGGTCGCGCCGATGAGGTAAGGGGCACTCATCCTGTCGGTCACGACGCCTACGCCGTCGAAGTCGGAGACGACGTCGCCGTCCATCGAACGGTCGTCGAAGAAGAGCTGGTAACGCAGGCCGGAACAGCCGCCAGGCTGCACGGCGACCCGCAGCTGCAGGCCCTCTTCGCCCTGCTGCTCCAGCAGGCTCTTGACCTTGGCGGCGGCCGCATCGCTCAGGAGCAGGCCCTGCGCCGTGCTCTCGCTGCTCTCAACCGTCATGTGCGCACTCCCGCGTCTGGTTCAGCCGCGCGATCACGGCTGTCTGTTTCTGACGTCCTACTCAGACGCTACCAACACCCGGCCGGTGCTACACATTCCTGCCCCACCTCCGACCCCGGAATAAATCGCCCCGAGGCGTGTGTCATCATTAGTCGTCAGTTCGACGATAAGGGGGTATGGCCATGGCCACCCAGACTGGGCTGCCGCTGTTCGTCCTCGGCCAGGGCACCGATCCGCACAGCGAGCGCGGGGTCGACTGTCCCGGCGAGCTTCCCGCGGCATCCGACCCCGACCTGGTGCTGCGGGCTCGCAGGGCCAAGGAGGCGCTCGGCACACGACTGTTCGTGCTCGGCCACCACTACCAGCGTGACGAGGTCATCCAGTTCGCCGACGTCACCGGCGACTCCTTCAAGCTGGCCCGCGAGGCGGCGGCCAGGCCCGAGGCCGAGTTCATCGTCTTCTGCGGCGTGCACTTCATGGCCGAGTCTGCCGACATCCTGACGGGCGACGCCCAGAAGGTCGTGCTGCCCGACCTCGCCGCCGGGTGCTCGATGGCCGACATGGCGACCTTCGACCAGGTCGAGGAGGCCTGGGAGGCGCTGGCCGACGCCGGGATCGCCGACGTCACGGTGCCGGTCACGTACATGAACTCCAGCGCCGACATCAAGGCCTTCTGCGGCAGGAACGGCGGCGCCGTGTGCACCTCCTCCAATGCCAGGAGGGCGCTGGAGTGGGCCTTCGAGCGCGGCGAGAAGGTGCTGTTCCTGCCCGACCAGCACCTGGGCCGCAACACCGCCGTGCTGGAGATGGGCATCGGCCTGGAGGAGTGCGTGGTGTGGAACCCGCACCGCCCCAACGGCGGGCTCACCCAGGAGCAGCTCGACAACGCCAGGATGATCCTGTGGAAGGGCCACTGCTCGGTCCACGGCCGCTTCACCCCCGAGTCCGTCGACGACGTACGGCGGCGCGTCCCCGGCGTGAACGTCCTGGTGCACCCCGAGTGCAAGCACGAGGTCGTGACGAAGGCCGACTACGTGGGCTCGACTGAGTACATCATCACCAGGCTCCAGGAAGCGCCCTCCGGCAGCTCGTGGGCGATCGGCACCGAGCTGAACCTGGTCAAGCGGCTGGCCCAGCAGTTCCCCGACAAGAACATCTCCTTCCTCGACAAGACGGTGTGCTACTGCTCGACGATGAACCGCATCGACCTGCCGCACCTGGTGTGGGCGCTGGAGACGCTGGTGCTCGGCGAGGTGCCCAACCAGATCACCGTCGACCCCGACACCACCCACTGGGCCAAGGTCGCCCTCGACCGCATGCTGGCCCTGCCGTAGGGCCGACGGCGAAAGGGCCGCTCCCCCGCACGGGGAAGCGGCCCTTTCGCCGTGTCGCGGTCACTTCCAGGCGTAGACGACCTTGACGCTGACCGAGACGTTCTGCCTGCCGGGGCTGACCGAGCCCTTGTCCTCCATCGCCATGGCCGCGTAGACCGGCTGCGGGGCCGCGTTGATCTCCTCGGAGACCGCGACGACCTGGCCGAGCTCACGACCGGCGAGCGCGGCGTACTGCGCCGCCTTGGACGCGGCGTCCTTGAACGCCTTGGCCCTGGCCTTCTTCAGCGCCTTGCCCGGCTTGGAGACCTCGAGCGTGATGCCGTTGAGCCTGGTGTCCTCGCCGACGGCCGCGGCGGCGTCGATGACCTTGTCGGCCGAGGCCAGGTCGCGCACGACGGCCTCGACGCCCTGGGAGGCGCGGTAGCCGGAGACCTTCGGGTAGTTCTCGTACTCGGGGCCGAGCGAGAGCTCGTTGGTCCGCAGGTCCCTGCCCTCGACGCCGGCCTCGGTCAGCGCCTGGGTCAGCTTGAGCGCCGCCGCGCGGCCCGCCGCGAACGCCTCGGCGGCGCTCTCACGCCTGACCTCGACGCCCGCCGACAGCCGCATCACGTCGGGCACGGCGGAGATCGCGCCCTCGCCCAGCACCGTGATCTGGTCGTGCATGTGGTCCACCTTCACGCTCGGGGAGACCGGGGCCGCCGCGTCGGCCGTGGCGACGCCACCGAGCAGGCCCATTCCCGCCAAGGCGGTGGCGCATGCGGCCACCGTGTGAGTCAGCTTGATCATGACTCGATGTCATCACCGCCACAAAGCACGGTGATGAACCGACTCGGGGACTTTCCTCGATCATGGCCCGATCCGCACCCGTCGTCTCATCGCTGCCTGGTGTAGCGGAAGTGCAGCTTGCGGTACTCCGCCCCCTTGGGCGCGCGGGCGAGCACCCGGCTCACCCGGCCCCTGAAGTCGAGCACCACGGCCTGGTAGCCGTCGTCCTTGACCCGCCATGCGGCCAGATGGGTGTCGTCGTACCAGCCGATGACCCTGGCCGTGACGAACGGGATGCGGGCCGTCGCCGCGCCGCCCCGCAACGGCCTGACGCACAGTTCGGTGCCCGAGCCGGTGCAGTGCGCGACGAAGTGCTCGCCGTCGGGTGAGATCTCGTCGCCTTCGACCGAGACCGGCGTGCCGACGTCGGGCAGGGTGCGTATGCGCTTGCCGTTCAGGTCGTAGAAGTGCACGCCGCCGCCGACCCAGGTGCCCACCGCCCTGCCGTCCGGCCGCCAGAACCAGCCCCAGCCGCCCGCGCCGTCCTCCTTGACCGGCACGACGTCGGCCGTGCCCCTGGCGATGTCGACGACGGCGAAGCCGTACTCCTTGCTGGTGTTGTTCTCGGCCTTGTAGAGGGAGACCAGGGCGCGGGACTCGTCGGGCGACCAGCGGGGCGAGGAGGGGTAGATCGGCGCGACGGTGACCTTGACCGTGCGTTTGCGGCCAGTGCCGGGCTCGACGACCGACAGCTGGGCGTAGTTGTCTGAGGTGTACTTCTGGTCGGTGCTGAGCGCCTTGGAGCCGTCGCGGTTGAGGGCGTACTCGAAGGAGTCCTTGGTCAGCCTGAAGGTCGCGCCGTCGCGCACGTAGACGCGTCCGCCGTTGTCGAGGCTGTAGTAGCTGAGCCTGATCGGGTCGTCGTCGGCCTCGTACAGGGTGATCGTCGAGCCGGGCAGCTTCGTGCTCCTCGGCGGCAGGCCGGTGGCCTTGACCGGCTTCCTGGTCGTGGAGGCGCTCGGCTTCGGGCTGGAGGTCGCCTTCTCGCCGTCCGGCCCGCGCACGGCGCCCGCGACCAGCGCCGAGACCAGCAGCAGCGACATCGCGGCGACGCCCCCGAACAGCCACACGACCCCCTTGGACCGCTTCGGCGCGGGCGGCTGCCGCCACGGCTGCGGGAAGCCGCCGGGTGGCACGTTCCCCTGCGGGTACGGCCTGCCCGGCTGGGTGTGCGCGGGCGGAGGGGGCTGCCAGGTACGGCCCTGCTGCGGCTGCCAGGGCTGGGCGTTCGGCGCGGGCGCCGGGAGCCGCCGGGCGCTCGGCGGGGGCGCCGGGACCTGCTGGGCGACGGCCACGCCCTCGGCCAGCACCGGCGAGGCATTCGGCGAGGCATTCGGCGACGGGCTCCCCGGCACGGCGGGCGCCGCGTGGCCCAGCAGGCGCAGCAGCACCTCGCCCGCCGTCGGCCTGGCGCCGGGCTCCTTGGCCAGGCACTCCTCCACCACCCCGCGCAGCGCCGGGTCGGTGATCGGCGAGACGTCGACCCGCGTGTTCAGAATGCGGTTGACCACGGCGGGCAGGCTGTCGGCCCCGAAGGCCGCACGGCCGGTCGCCGCGAACAGCACCGTGCAGCCCCAGGCGAACAGATCGGTCGCCGGGCCGGGCTCGGCCCCCATGAGCTGCTCGGGCGCCATGTACGTCGGCGTGCCGATCGCGGCCCCGGTCAGCGTCGAGGTCCGGTCGAGCGCCCTGGCGATGCCGAAGTCGATCACCCGGGGGCCGTCGGAGCCGAGCACGACGTTGGACGGCTTGAAGTCGCGGTGCACGATGTCGGCCTGGTGGATGGCGACCAGCGCGGTGATGGTGCCGATGGCCAGGCGGTGCAGGGAGGAGCCCGTGCGCGGTCCCTCGTCCTTGACCACGGCCTCCAGCGTGCGGCCCTCGATGTACTCGCTGACGATGAAGGGGCGGTGCTCGTGGATGCCGGTGCCGATCACCTGGGCGGTGCAGAACGGCGCCACGCGCTGGGCGACCGCCACCTCCCTGACGAATCGCTCGGTGGCGGAGTCGTCGCCCGCCAGGTCCGAGCGCAGCAGCTTGACCGCGACCTGCGCCCCGGTCCTCGACCGGCCCAGATAGACCGAGCCCTGCCCGCCCTCGCCCAGCCGTGCGACGAGGTCGTAGTCTCCCACCCGCCCTGGATCCCCTGGACGCAAGGCGCCAAGGCCCGGCATGGATACCCCCACAAATGGCTGTCAGTCGCCCCATTGTGGTGCCATCGGCGGCAACGCGTCACCTCTTCGCCGGACGCACCAGCGGGAAGGGCAGCGTCTGCCGGATGGAAGCGCCGGTCAGCAGCATGACGAGCCGGTCGACGCCGATCCCGAGCCCGCCGGTCGGCGGCATGCCGTACTCCAGTGCCGACAGGAAGTCCTCGTCCAGCTCCATCGCCTCGGCGTCGCCCCCGGCGGCCAGCAGCGACTGCTCGGTCAGCCGCCTGCGCTGCTCGATCGGGTCGACGAGCTCGGAGTAGGCGGTGCCGAGCTCGGCCCCGAACGCGACCAGGTCCCAGCGTTCGGCCAGCCTGGGATCCTCCCGGTGCGGCCTGGTCAGCGGCGAGACGTCGGAGGGGAAGTCCAGGTAGAACGTCGGCGTCGTGGTGTGCTCCTCGACCAGCCGTTCGTACAGCTCCAGGACGAGCTGGCCCCGGCCCCACGCCGGGTCGCGCGGCACGCCGAGCCGGTCGCAGAGCGCGCGCAGCTCCTTCGCGCCGGTGTCGGCGGTGACCTCCTGCCCGGCGGCCCGCGAGATGGCCGCGTTGACGGTGACGATCGGCCACTGCCCCGAGATGTCGGTGTCGCGCACGACGAGGCCGCCGGTCGCGGCCAGGCAGGCCTCCTGGATCAGTTCGCGGGTCAGCTCCAGCATCGTGCGGTAGTCGGCGTAGGCCTGGTAGGCCTCCAGCATCGTGAACTCGGGATTGTGCTTGTAGGACACCCCCTCGTTGCGGAAGGTACGGCCGAGCTCGAACACCTTCTCCACCCCGCCGACGGCCAGCCGCTTGAGATAGAGCTCAGGCGCGATGCGCAGGTACAGCCGCATGTCGTAGGCGTTGATGTGGGTGACGAACGGCCTGGCGTTGGCCCCGCCGTGCACCGGCTGCAGCACCGGCGTCTCGACCTCGAGGAAGCCCCTGCGCACCAGCCCGTCCCGTACGGCGTGCACGGCCGCGCCGCGCATCCGCAACATGTCGCGGGCCTGCCTGCTGGTGATGAGGTCGAGATGGCGACGGCGGATCCTGGCCTCGGGATCGGTCAGGCCCCTGCGTTTGTCGGGCAGCGGGTGCAGGCACTTGGCGGTCAGCGCCCACTCCCGCACCAGCACCGACGTCTCGCCCCTGTCCGACACCACGACCTCGCCCGAGCACCCGACGTGGTCGCCGAGGTCGACCGTGCGCCGCCACGCGGCCATCGGCTCGGCGTCGGTCAGCATGAGCTGCACCTCACCGGCCCAGTCGGCGAGCGTGGCGAAGATCACGCCGCCGTGGTCGCGCACCAGCATGACCCGCCCCGCGACCGCGACCTTCTCCCCCACCTCGGTGACCTGCGCGGTGGTGTGCGTGCGCGGATAACCCACGGGGTACGGCTCGGCCACGGTGGCCAGCTTGGCCCTGCGTACCTCGTCCTGCTCGGGGACCGAGGTCTTGCGTTCCGGCTCGGCCGCCGACGCCTCGGCCAGTGCGGGGGTCACCAGGCGGGGGTCGAGCTCGCCCGCGCGTTCGGCGCGTTCCCTGCCCTTGCGCAACATCGCCGACAGGCTCGGCACCGACAGGAAGCCTTCGGCGATCGCCGAGGCCAGGCCCACCTTAGGCAGGTCGGCGGTGCCCGGTCCGTCGTGGTAGGCCAGGAAGCGCGGCACCCACTCGGGCCGGTACTTCACATTCGACCGGTACAACGACTCCAGCTGCCACCAGCGCGAGAAGAACAGCAGCAGGGCGCGCCAGGCCCGCAGCACCGGCCCGGCGCCGATCCGCGCGCCCTCCTCGAAGGCGGCGCGGAAGACGGCGAAGTTCAGCGAGACGCGTTCGACGCCCAGCGCGGGCGCGTGCTTGACCAGGCCGGACACCATGAACTCCATGAGCCCGTTGTCGGCCTCGCGGTCGCGTCGCATCAGGTCGAGCGACAGGCCCCTCTCGCCCCACGGCACGAACGACAGGATCGCCGCCTCGTCGCCTTCGGCCGTCAGCGCCTCGACCAGCACGCAGCGGCCGTCCGCCGGGTCGCCGAGCCTGCCCAGGGCCATCGAGAAGCCGCGTTCGGTCTCGGTGTCGCGCCACGCCTCGGCCCTGGCGATGACGGCGGCCATCTCCTCGGGCGAGAGCTCGCCGTGCCTGCGCACCCGCAGCGTGTACCCGGCCCGCTCCACGCGGTTGACCGCCTGCCGTACTCCTCGCATCTCCCTGCCCTGCAGGGTGAAGTCGGCGATGTGCACGATGGCCTCGTCGCCGAGTTGCAGCACGCGCATCCCGGCCCTGGCGTAGGCCTTGGCGCCCTCCTCGCTCGCGCCGATCGCGGCGGGGATCCAGCCGTAGCCGGACGCCTGGTCGACCCAGGCCCTGATGGCGGGCTCCCACGCCTCCACGTCGCCGATCGGGTCGCCGCCCGCGAGGCTGACCCCGGCGACCACGCGGTAGGACACCGCGCCCTTGCCGCTGGGTGAGAAGATCGCGGCCCGGTCGCGCCTGGTGGCGAAGTAGCCGAGCGAGTCGCGCTCGCCCCTGGCGGCCAGCAGCTGCCTGATGCGTACCTCGTCGCCAGGCAGCAACTCGGCGATGGCACGCTGGGAGCGGAACAGCACGGCGAACGCGGTCAGCAGGGCGATCGCGCTCATCAGGCCGATGAGGAAGGCGATCCAGGTCGGCGGATGGCCGCTGCGGGAGAAGTCGAAGCTGATGACGCCGCCGAGCGCGGTCTCCAGCGTCCAGGCGAACCGATCGCGGGCGGCCAGGGTGCCGGGGAAGACGCTGACCAGCCCGTAGCCGAGGCCGATCGAGATGGCCAGCAGCCCGAGCAGCGTCAGCACGGCCTTGGGGAAGGAGGCCCGCTGCACCTTGGCGTAGAACTCCCCGCGCGCGGCGATGAGCAGGACGAACAGCGTGACCAGCACGACCGCGCTGACGATCGCGTCGACGAGCTCCCACACGCCGGAGTCGGCGGCCAGCACCGGGTCGGTGGCGTACAGCACGAAGTACCCGGCCAGCATGAGCAGCAGCGGCACCAGGATGACGACGAGGATCCACCAGGCCGCCCGCTTGCGCCGTGACAGCGCCCCCGCCATCAACGCCAGGAACACCGCGTAGGCGAGGTTCGGCTCGATCGGCAGGAACAGGTCGTTGACCAGCTCGGTCAGCGGCATGAGCAGGAAGCGCAGCGGCCGCAGCAGCGCGATGGCGCCGCAGTAGATCGACAGAATGCCGAGCACCGTCGCCAGCACCCTGGGCACGGCGGACAGGAAACGCTGTCGGGTCACGAGTACTCCTTGCAGACGGCCACGATCGCGGCCGGACGCTCCAGGTGCACCTGGTGCCCCACGTCGGGCAGCCGATCGAGCCGGCCGCCGAGGCTCGCCGCCAGCTCCCGCTGACACGCGTCCTCGCCGCCCGCGCTGATCACCACCGTCGGCAGCCCCACAGGGTACGGCTCGGCCGCACGCAACTGTCTCAGCTCTTCGGCCATGTCGCGATAGGCCAGCCACTCCCCCGCCGCAGCCGCGGCGACCCCGCCCCGCGTGTAGACGCCGTGCGGGTCGGCGCCGCCGCCCATCAGCCGGTGCGCCAGCGGCCCGCCGACGGCCGCGAGCGCCGCCGCGCCCACGGTGGCGCCGAGTGCGGGCATCGCCCGTTGCAGCGCGCGGCCCGCCCCCGAAGTGCCGCGCCCGGCCGAGGGCTCGCAGCTCGGGTCGACCAGCACGAGGGCGGCGAGCCTGCCGGGATGCAGCCTGGCGTAGGCCTCGGCGTGCCAGGCGGCGACCGAGTGCGCCACCACGATGGCGCCGGGCGGTGCGATGGCGGCGATGCGCTCGGCCTCGCCGCGCAGGGTGGCGGGCGTGCTCGCCGGGGCGCTGCGGCCCAGGCCCGGCCGGTCGAAGCGGATGACGGTGTGCTCGTCCTTGAGCGCGTCGGCGACCTCGTCCCAGTGGAACCAGGCCCCGGCCATGCCCGCGCACACGACGACCGGCGGTCCCTGGCCCTCGCGCACCACATTGAGCCCGTCGTCCTCGCCGTCGGCCGCCGCTCTGCCGTTGACCAGGCGGATCGCCAGGTACAGCAGCCAGGCGGCGATCACCAGGACCTGCAGCCGCTGGGCGACCCCGACCAGCGAGCCCGCGGCGATCGCGGTGAGCGTGAGCACGGTGGCCACGACCATCACGACGGCCAGCACCCTGGCCGTGACCGTGCGCCACACCAGGGCCAGCGCCACCATGGAGGCCAGCGCGCCCGCGACCGCGACCGAACTGGCCACGGCATGCAGATGATGCGACGGCGACAGCGCGCCCCGCTCGCACGCCGGGTCGCTCAGCGCGGCGCAGTCCAGCGGGAACACACTGTCCAGTACGGTGCCGAGTCCGAAGACGGCCAGGCCGAGCCAGCCCCACCGCTCGGCCCGCTCGTAACGCACCAGCGCCACACCGGCCAGGCAGGCCAGCCCGGCGAGCGCGTCGGCCAGCCGGAACAGCACCGACCACGCCTGGTCGCGTGCGGCCAGTTCGCTGACGTAGCCCTCGGTGCGGTCGATGGCCGGATCGGCGTACTGGCCGGGCAGCCATGCGGTGTAGACCACGGCGGCCACCAGGAAGGCGCAGGCGGCGATCAGGCTGAGTCTTCGCTCCACCTGATCATTAGACCATCGGCCCTGATCAGAGCCCCGGAGCGCCCCAGACGGGGAACCAGCGGCCAAGGTCTGCCTCCACCTTCAGCTCTCCCGCGAGCGCGGCGCGGGCCTGCAGTTCGAGGGAGTTGTCGCGCCGCTGGCCGGCCAGGGGCGCGAACGGATAGAAGGTGCCGCGTTTGTAGAGATAGACCACGGCCAGCCTGCGGCCTTCGGCGTCGGCGAAGGAGACGAGCGAGCACAGCAGGGAGGGGCCGAACCCGGCGCCCTCCAGCGAGGAGTTCACCGCGTGCAGCTCGGTCACCAGGTCGCTGAGCGCCGAAGGGTCTCGCCGTACCAGGAGCCAGGTGTAGCCGTAGGCGTCGTCCGACTTCTCCACCCGCTCGCCGAGCAGCGCCGTCACGTCGCGCTCCAGTGTCGCGAAGGCGCCGCCTTCGGCCGCCCTGAAGCACACCGAGCCGAGGCCGGTCGGCTCGAAGCCGGTGGCCGCCTGCAGCGTCACGGCGGCCGACGGCAGGGCGAACAGCGCGTCGAGGTCCGGCTGGGCCGGTTTGCTCCGGCCGAGCAGCGAGTCGAGCCAGCCCATCAGGTCCCTTCCGTGTCGTCTGTCCGGCTCACGCGCCCCTGCCCAGCTCGCCGGAGATACGGGCCAGCTGTTCCAGGCGCTTGTCCAGGGGCGGGTGGGTGGCCAGCAGGGTGGCCAGGCTCTGGCCGGGTGAGAGCGCGGGCGCGAAGTAGAAGGCGTTGAACGGCGCCGCCTCGCGCAGGTCGCGCGTCGGGATGCGGGCCATGTCGCCGCTGACCTTGGTCAGGGCGCTGGCCAGTGCCGACGGCTTCTGGGTGAGCAGGGCTCCGGCCCGGTCTGCGGCCAGCTCGCGATAGCGCGACAGCGCCCTGGTCAGCAGGAAGCTCACCGCGTAGACCAGGATCGAGACCAGCATGATGATCAGCCCGACGGGCACTCCGCCCTTGTCGTCACGGCTGCGGCCCAGGCCGCTGTAGAGGGCGAACCTCGTCATCAGCCCGGCCACGATGCCCAGGAACGACGCGATCGTCATGACCGCGACGTCGCGGTGGGCGACGTGCGAGAGCTCGTGCGACAGCACGCCTTCCAGCTCTTCGGGTTCGAGGCGGCGCAGCAGGCCCGTGGTGACGCAGACCACGGCGTTGCGCTGGTTGCGCCCGGTGGCGAACGCGTTGGGAACATCTGAGTCCGCGATCGCCACCCGGGGCTTCGGCATGTCGGCCAAGGCACACAACCGGTCGATCAGCCCGTGCAACTCGGGCGCCTGTTCCGGTGTGACCTCCCTGCCGTGCATCGCGAACAGTGCGATGCGGTCGGAGAAGAAGTACTGCACGAACAGCATGCCGCCTGCCAGCAGCAGCACGAGGATCGCGCGCACGCCCAGGGCGATGAGCACGGCGACGAACGCGACGTACAGCAGGCCGAGCAGGAACATCGTCACGACCATGCGCCTGGTCAGCCCGCGGTCCGCCGCGAACCGGGTGCTCACGGCTACCCCGGGATGAGGCCTTGGTCGCCCAGCATCTCCCGGACCTCCTCGATCGAGGCGTCCGCGGGGGGAAGGATCAGCTCGGACGGCTCAAGAGCCTCATCCGGTAGTGCGGTGCCTACGTGACGCACCTTGTCGAGCAGGGCGTGCAGGCTGGTCCTGAACGCGCTCTCGTCGTCGGCGGCGATGGCGGCCTCGAGCTCGCCGTCCAGGTCGTTGAGCACCTTGATGTCGGACTCGGCGACCTGGACCTGGCCCTCGCCCATGATCCTGACGATCATGCGCCCTCCCCAGGCTGACGGTACTGCTGGGTCTGCGGCTGCGGAGCGGGCTGGGCCTGCTGCTGCTGGCCGGCCTCGATCGCGCTCTTGGGCGCCGGGGCCTGGCCGAGCTCGGCCTTCATCCTGGCCAGCTCCAGCTCGACGTCCGTGCCGCCGCCCATGCGGTCGAGCTCGGCCTGGATGTCGTCGCCGCGGGTGCCGGTGAAGTCGTCGAGCGCGCCGCTGGCGAGCAGCTCGTCGATGGCTCCGGCGCGGGCCTGCATCTGCGCGGTCTTGTCCTCGGCACGCTGGATGGCGAGGCCGACGTCGCCCATCTCCTCGGAGATGCCGGAGAACGCCTCGTTGATCCGCGTCTGCGCCTCGGCGGCGGTGTAGGTCGCCTTGATCGTCTCCTTCTTCGTACGGAAGGAGTCGACCTTGGCCTGCAGCCGCTGGGAAGCCGTGGTCAGCTTCTCCTCTTCGGCCTGCAGGTTGTCGTGCTGGATGCGCAGGTCGGCGATCTGGGTCTGCAGACCGGCACGACGGCTCAGCGCCTCGCGCGCCAGGTCCTCACGCCCGACCGACAGCGCCTTGCGCCCCTGGTCCTCATATCGGGTGGACTGCGCGTCAAGCTGGTTGATCTGCAGCTCCACACGCTTGCGCGACGTGGCGACGTCGGCCACGCCCCTGCGTACCTTCTGCAGCAGCTCAAGTTGCCGCTGGTAGGAGTAGTCAAGGGTTTCGCGCGGATCCTCCATCTTGTCCAGGGCCTTGTTGGCCTTGGACTTGAAGATCATCGACAGTCTCTTCATCACGCTCATGCGCGTCGGCCGTCCCCTTCTTAGGTTGTGCTAGTGGCTCACCCAGTGCAGCGCAGCCGCCTGTGATTACCCTACGCATAACGCACGGGGGCGTCACTAAGTTGCACGCCAGGTAGGCTGGGCGACGTGTTGCGACGCCGTTCCCAAACCTCCGTGGACGACACCCCCGTCCCCGCTGACGATCCTAAGCCCCAGGGCAAGGGTCGTCCCACTCCCAAGCGCCGGGACGCCGAGAGGCACCGCCGCCAGCCGGTCACCGCGCCCGGCAACCGTAAAGAGGCCGCGGCAGCGCTGCGCGCCAGACAGACGGCCGAGCGCGCCAAGGCCCGCGAGGGCATGCTCCGCGGCGACGAGCGCTACCTTCCCGCGCGTGACCGAGGGCCGGTGCGCAAGTTCGCCCGCGACTGGGTCGACTCGCGCAGGGTGGTGAGTCAGTACTTCCTGCCCTTCTCTTTGGTCATCCTTTTGCTGACGTGGATTCCGTTTCCGCCGAACATCCGGAGTTATGTCTACTTCGGGGTGATCAGCATCGGTTGGCCGGTGATGATGGTGGGTGTGCTGTTCACCTCGATCTGGGTGTCGTGGAAGGTGAAGAAGCTCGCGGCCGAGAAGTTCCCGAACGAGTCCATGAAGGGCATCGGCTTCTACGCCGCCATGCGCGCTCTGCAGATCCGCAAGCTGCGTTTCCCGCCGCCGCAGTTCCTGCCGGGCGGTAAGCCCGCCCCGGTGAAGAAGTAGCCGGTACGAGCAGCCCCTGCACCCGGGTGGATCCCGGCCCACGCGTATGACATCGCGCGCGATCTCCACCCGGTGCCGGGCCGCCGTCCCCCGCGCCTAGCGCCAGACGAGCAGCCCCGCCCTGACGACCGGCCGGTAGGCCTCCCCGCGCAGTGCGCCGCCCGTGCGCAGCGCCGTGGCGACATCCTTGAGCAGGGCGTAGTACGAAGGCCACTGGGTCGCGACGACCGGCCCTCCGGCGAACAGCCCGACGCCGCCCGTCGCCGGGTCGAGCACGTGTCCCGTGCCTCCGGGGCCCATCGCGGCGGCGACCGACAGCGGGATCAGGCCGTCGCCGCCCGCCCCGAGACGGCAGCGCTCGCGCCACACGTCCCTGAGCGCGCGCACCGGCAACTGCTCGCCCGCGCCGAACGTCAGGCCGCCGTTGTGGCGCAGCAGCGAGGCGCGCAGGTCGTCGGGCAGGCGCAGTCCCGTCTGCGCCTCGGCGATCGCGATCGTCCTGGCCCTGGCGGGCCCCGCGAGCGAGGCGTAGGTCCTGGGCGCGTTGCGCCGCAGCCACCGCTCCACGAAACGCCACTGCCGCGCGACCGCCCGCCGTACCCGGGGGTCGATCGGCCGGATCTCCAGGGCCGTGCCCTCCGGCGCGCAGGCGGTGACGACGGCCGCGACGGGGAGCGGCTGCCGGGTGCTCACCGGCGTCGGCGTGGGTGCGGGCGTGGACATCGCGCAGGGGATGTCGCTCCAGACCTCCAGCAGGCTCCCGTACGGCAGGTCGCAGCCGGGCGGCGCGGGATCCCCCTGACGTGCGGCCCCGTCCACCATCGCCTGCGAGGCGAACAGCGCCGCCGCCACCACGACGGCGCCGAGCCCCCACGGCACCAGCCGCCGTCCCGGTACGCCGGTGGGCGGCTCGTCCGGATAGCCGAGCACCGGCTCGCGCAGGCCGCGCTGCCGCATCGACAGCGGGACCACGCGTACCTGCCGCCCGCTCCTGCGCCGCAGGCGTACGGCGAGCGCCACGACGACCGCACCGGTCAGCGCCGTGCGCACTCCCTTACCGATCAACCGGAACACGCCGGGCACCCTATCCCAACACACCGCAAAACCCCGGCCGAACCAGGGACCTGCGGCCTGGGGCACCTCGCTCCCACCATTAGGGTCGAACTCATGGAATTTCGTCACCTCGGCCGCAGCGGTCTCCTGGTCAGTGAGATCAGCTATGGCAACTGGATCACCCACGGCTCCCAGGTTGAGGAGGACGCCGCCAACGCGTGCGTGAAGGCGGCCCTCGACGAAGGCATCACGACATTCGACACCGCGGACGTCTACGCGGCCACCCGCGCCGAGGAGGTGCTCGGCCGTGCGCTCAAGGGCGTGCGGCGCGAGTCGCTGGAGATCTTCACCAAGGTCTACTGGCCGACCGGCCCCGGGCAGAACGACCGCGGCCTGTCGCGCAAGCACATCACCGAATCCATCCACGGCTCGCTGCGCCGCCTGCAGACCGACTACGTCGACCTGTACCAGGCGCACCGCTTCGACTACTCCACCCCGCTCGAGGAGACCCTCAAGACGTTCGACGACCTGGTACGCCAGGGCAAGGTCCTGTATGTCGGCGTCAGCGAGTGGAACGCCGAGCAGATCGCCAGGGCGCTGGAGATCGCCGATCAGATGGGGTTCGACCGGCTGGTGTCCAACCAGCCGCAGTACTCCATGCTGTGGCGCGTCATCGAGGCCGAGGTCGTACCGCTCAGCGAGAAGGAGGGCCTGGGCCAGGTCGTCTGGTCGCCGATCGCGCAGGGCGTGCTCACCGGCAAGTACCTGCCGGGACAGCCCCCGCCCGCCGGATCGCGCGCCACCGACCCCACGGGTGGCGGCTTCATCCAGCGCATGCTGACCGACGACGTGCTCACCCGCGTCCAGGAGCTCAAGCCGATCGCCGCCGACCTCGGCCTGACGATGGCGCAGCTGGCCGTCGCCTGGGTGCTGCAGAACCCGAACGTCTCCAGCGCGATCGTCGGCGCCACCAGGCCCGAGCAGGTCCGTGACAACGTCAAGGCGGCGGGCGTCAAGCTGGAGGCCGAGGTGCTGCAGCGGATCGACGCCGTGCTCGGCGATGTCGTCGAGCGCGACCCGGCCAAGACCTTCAGCCCGGAAAAGCGCCCCTAATCCCAGACCGCCCCGGCGCCGAAAACCCCCTGCGTCTCTCTTTTCACAGAGAAACGCAGGGGTTTTTTCATTCACTCGGAACGCAGTGACATTCCCGCGTATTCGACCCGGTCCTCCTCAAGGAGAGCCACCTGTTCAACTCCGGATTCCAGCAGCTCACGCCAGTTCTCACCGAGCCAGGACTCGGCGTCGGCCTGGCTCGGGAAAACCTCGCGCGGCAATGGGCGATCCGTTACCTCACCACCATTTGCATTTTCATAACGCCATCGCCATGTCATGCCATACGCTCCTTTTCGCGGGTTCGCCGGCGCACCCTCCGACGGCAAAGGAACCCTATCCCGAGCATGCGCATGGAGGTCGATCGATGCTGCCCAGATTTCGGCGTGCCCTCACCGCCTCTCTCATCGTCGTGATGTTTGTTTCCACACCCGCCTCGGCCGACCCCTCGAACGCGCCCGGCGGTGCGCTTCCCGGCGCGGCCGAGCCCGGCGCGCCCCGGCTGTGGAGCCACTGGCAGAGCGACGGCACCGCCTGGCTGGCCGCTCCCGCCCATACCCCGCAGGACGGCGCCGTGATCGGCTGGCGCTTCTCCGCCTCGCCCGACGGCGCGGCCACCGATCCGCCGGGCGGCGAGGTGCCGTCGTTCGAGCAGATCTGCGGGCGGCAGGCCTCGGCGTCCGGGCACAAGCGGGTCGCGGTCGCCGTCGACTTCGGCGACGCAGAGAGCGACGCCTACGAGGGCGAGCAGCCGCCCGCCGCCGTCACCAGGTGCGCCGTCGGCGCCGAGGCCGCGACGGGCCCGCAGCTGCTGGCCGCCGTCGCCAAGGCCCGCGTCAGCGCCGAAGGCATGGTGGTCGCGGTCAACGACTATCCCGCCAGGGAGAAGGGCGGGGCCGAGGTCGCACCCGCCGCCTCGCCCGCCGCCGAGGACGCCGGGCTGCCGGTCGGCTGGATCGCCGGTGGCGTGGGCGCCCTGCTCCTGCTCGTCGCGGGCGCCGTCCTGGCCACCCGCCGCCGCGCCCGCGCCTGAGCCCTTCGGGGGCGCCCCATAGGCTTGCGCGGTGAAGGTCAGGTTCGAGGGAACCGCCGCCGCGAGCGGCTGGCCCGCCCCGGGATGTGAGTGCGTGTCGTGCGCCCGGGCTCCGCGCGAGCACCGGCTGCCCACCAGCGTCGTGATCGAGCAGGGCGACGGGGCACGGATGCTGCGCGTCGGGCCGGGCGACACGGCCGAGGACGAGTGGGACGACGCGTCGCAGGTGCTGCGCGTCCGGCCGGAGAGCACGGCCGAGGACGAGCGGGACGACGCGTCGCAGGTGCTGCGCGTCCGGCCGGAGAGCACGGCCGAGGACGAGCGGGACGACGCGTCGCAGGTGCTACGCGTCGGGCCGGAGAGCACGGCCGAGGACGAGCGGGACGGCGGTGGATACGCGCTGGTCGTCGTGGATGTGCTCGGCGATCCCGCGCGGCTCGGTGCGCTGCGGCGGGCCGGGGTCGCCGGGCCGGACACGCATGTCGTGGCCGTCGACCTCGATCACAGGGTCGGGTCGGCGGCCGAGCTGCGGCGGCGGGCCCGCTTCTGGCGGGTGCACGTCCTGCCGGACGGGGCCACGCTCGACACCGCCACGCCCGTCCCGCCCCCTGGCCTGCCTCGCCGTACGTTGCTGCTCGGCGGGTCCAGGTCGGGCAAGTCGGCCGAGGCCGAGCTCAGGCTGGCCGCCGAGCCGTACGTCACGTATGTGGCGACCGGGCGCACCGGCGAGGGCGATCCGGAGTGGCGGGCCAGGGTCGAGGCGCATCGCGGCAGGCGGCCCGCGCACTGGGAGACGGTGGAGAGCACCGATCTGGCGGGTGTGCTCGGCCGGGCGCGCACACCACTGCTCGTCGACGGGCTCGGCACCTGGGTGACGGCCGTGTTCGACGCCTGCGGCGCGTGGGAGCGGCCCGAACGCAGGGACGCGGTCGAGGCGCGCTGCGAGGAGCTCGTGGCCGCCTGGCGCTCGGTGCGGCAGCCGGTCGTCGCGGTGTCGGACGAGGTCGGGCTCGGCGTCGTGCCCGCCACGGCGAGCGGCAGGGCCTTCCGCGACGTGCTCGGGCGGTTGAACCAGCGCCTGGCCGCCGAGTCCGAGCAGGTCGCGCTCGTGGTCGCCGGGCGGGTGACGGAGCTGTGAGGGCGCCGGGCGCTGTGCTGATCGACGGGGCGCGGCTCGCCGTCGGCACGTTGACCGTCTTTCCCGTACGGGTGGAGCGCGTCGACCGGGAGACGGCGGGCGCGGCGATGGCGCTGGCGCCCGCGGTCGGGCTCGTACTGGGGGCGGTGGCCGCGGTGGCGATGGCGGCGCCGCTGTCGCCGTTGCTGGGCGCGGCGCTGGCGCTCGGGATCGTGGCCGTGCTGACCAGAGGGCTGCATCTGGACGGCCTGGCCGACCTGGCCGACGGGCTGGGCAGCGGCAGGCCTCGGGCCGAGGCGCTGGACATCATGCGCAAGTCCGACATCGGGCCGTTCGGCGTCGTGACGCTGGTGTTCACCCTGCTCGTGCAGGCTGCGGCGCTCGCCGAGACCGCCTCGCCGTTCGCCCTGCTCACCGGTTGTGTGAGCGGGCGGCTGGCCCTGGTGTGGGCCTGCCGTGCCGGGGTGCCCGCCGCCAGGCCGGGCGGGCTCGGCGCGATGGTCGCCGGCACGGTACGGCTGCGCGAGGCGGTCGTGGTGAGCGTCGTGGTGGTCGTGGGGATCGGCCTGGCGGGGCTGGTGGCGGGGCGGCCCGCCTACGTGCTGGCCCCCCTGGCTGCGATCGGCGTGGCGCTGCTCGTGCTGCGTCACGCCGTACGCAGGCTGGGGGGTGTCACGGGGGACGTGCTCGGCGCGCTGGTGGAGAGCGGTGTGACGGCCGCGCTGGTGGTGTGCGCGCTGGTCGGCTGAGGGCGCTCAGCCGGGTGTGCGCGCCGGGGTGAGGGTGAAGGCGAGTGCGCCGACGACGGCCAGCAGGAGCCAGCCGACCAGACCGCTGAGCCCGGCGAACACCAGGTTGGGCGGATCGGCCGCCGAGCCCGTCAGCAGGATGAGCCCGGCGAAGGAGTTCAGCGCGCCGTGCCCGACGACGGCGGGCCACACACTGCCCGTGACCAGCCTGACCCAGCTCAGCAGGACGCCGAACAGGACGGTGAAGCCGACCATGTACAGCGCGGCCCAGGGGCCGAGCGCCGGGTAGTTGTAGCCCAGCAGGGTGAGCGGCGCGTGCCACAGGCCCCAGATCACGCCGGAGGCCAGCAGCGCCTTCGGCACGCCGAGGTCGGCGACGAGCCTGGGCAGCAGCCAGCCGCGCCACCCCCACTCCTCGCCGAACGCCGCCAGCGACGAGATCGCCACCCCGACCGTCAGCGCCGAGCCCATCTGCACGGCGATCATCGCCTCGGGCGCGAGCGGCGCCTGCGGATAGAGCGTGCGCAGCAGGCTGAACCCCGACAGGTCCAGTGTGAGCACACCGAACAACGCGCTGAGCGCGACCGCCAGCACCACCAGCACCGCCGGGCCGAACCACGACAGCGCGAGCACGCCGAACGTACGCCGCCTGCGCGGCCCCAGCGTCAGGCCGGTAGCGGCGACGAGTTCGGCGCGCGGCGTGCGGTCGTGCCGCCACACCGCCAGGACGCCGAGCGCCGGTGTGTACATGACCGCGACGGCGATCAGCGAGAACCACGGGGAGGCGAGGCCGTCACCGAGCCAGAGCGGCAACGCCACCAGCCAGGCCGCGCCGAAGGCGACACCGAGGAACACGGCGTAGTCGCTGCGCCGTGGGGTCATGAGGCGCTCCTGTTCATCGCATTCTCCGTACGGGGGTCACGGGTGCACGCGCTCGGCGAGCAGGGCGTTGACGAGTGCGGCGCCCTTGCGTGCGTCGTCGACGCTGATGGCGAACTCGCCGCCCGAGGCGTAACGCAGGACCAGGCAGTCGCCGGCGCGCAGCATGAGCGTCCAGTGGCCCGGCCGGCCGCGCAGGCCCCAGCCGCCGACCTGGGCGGGCTGACGGTGCTCGACGGTCGCCGACGCGATCCTCGACAGGGCGACGAACCGGCCCGGACGCCCGAACGGCCCGAAGCCCACGTGCACGCCGTCGGCGGTGACGCCGACCCTGACGCTCGCCGTACCGAGGCCGAGCAGCAGGACGGGCACCGCGGTCACCAGGCCGATCCACAGGGCGGCGTCCTGGACGACGCCGAACGCCTCCAGCGCGGCCAGCACGAGCAGCGCGCCGAACCCGATCCAGGCCAGGGCCACCAGCCAGGCGTTGCTGGTCCTGCTCACCCACACCGCGCGCTGCCCGGCGCGCAGGCGCATGGTGGGCAGGTCGCCCGCCGCGTGGTCCGGCGTCACGGGGTCGGGGCCGCCCCTGCCGAGGAACCCGGCCAGCAGGCCCCCGCCGATCGTCAGGCCGAGCACGCCCACGACGTCCCAGCCCGGGGAGTGGGCCTGGCGCCAGTCGGTGACGTCGAGGTTGGCCAGATAGATGGACAGCTGCATGCCGAGCACCAGCAGTCCGGCCCCGAACAGCGAACCCCACCAATACCCACGGCCGAGCCGCCTGGCCAGCACCCGGCCGTCCAGCGCCATGACCATCAGCACCAGCCACGGCACCAGCCAGAACGCCAGTGCGAAGAGCAGATTGGCGGTGGGCGACATGGAGCCGTCCGGCTCGGCGCGCCAGTGGGTCGCCATGGGATCGGGCAGCCGGTCGCCGAAGACGCGTGGCGCGGCGAGGAGGGCGGCGGTGACGGCCGCTCCCCAGATCACGCCTGTGGTGAGCGCGATGCCCTTCACTTTCATGGCAACTCCTTCAGGATCTCGATGAGGTCGTCACGGCGGTAGCCGTACCTGTTGGCCTCTTCCAGCAGTTCGCGTGCCCGCTGCACGAGCAGCGCCCGGCCGTCCGGCTGGGTCGCGACGCTCACGCCCCTGCCTCTGCGGAACTCCAGCAGGCCCTCGTCGCGCAGGTCGCGCAGGGCGCGCAGGACGGTGTTGGCGTTGATGCCGAGCACGTCGGCCAGATCACGGGCCGGTGGCAGGCGATCGCCTTGGGCGTAATGGCCCTCGCCGATGGCCCGCCTGATCGCCCCTGCCACCTGCTCGTGCAGGGGACGGGGGTCGTTGAGGTCGAGTGTGAGCAACATGGTGCTATTAACACTAGCACCAATCGGCGGGAATGACCGCCCTCCGACTATTGGTAGGATGAACCCCTGTTTATGCATACCTAGAAGTCGTGGATAGCATCGGTTTACGTGACCACTGTGCGGCTGAACTCAGCAGACCCCGTCTCTTTCGACACCGACGCGCTGGTCGTCGGCATCCACAACGGCCCTGACGGCCTCCGCCCCGCACCGGGGGCCGAGGGACTCGACACGGCTCTCGGCGGCAAGCTCGCCGCCACGCTGCAGGCGCTCGGCTTCACCGGCAAGCCCGGTGAGCTCGCCAAGATCCCGACCTTCGGCGCGACGAGCGCTCCGCTGCTGGTCGCCGTCGGCCTCGGCGCCGACGCCGACCTCGAAGCCCTGCGCCGCGCCGCCGGCACCGCCGTGCGCTCCCTCGACGGCACCGGCCGCGTCGCGCTGGCCCTGCCCGCCGCGAGCGCCGACGAGGCCCAGGCCGTGGCGCTCGGCGCCCTGCTCGGCGCCTACGGCTTCGCCAAGTACCGCACCAACGGGCAGCGCCCCTCACCCGTCGCCGACCTCACCGTGCTGTCGGCGGCCGACGGCTCGCTGGAGCGCGCCTCCGTCCTGGCCGAGGCCGTCACGCTGGTCCGCGACCTGGTCAACACCGCGCCGATGGAGCTCTACCCGGCCAAATTCGCCGAACTCGCCGAGCAGGCCGCCCTGGCCGCCGGCGTCACGGTCGAGGTGCTCGACGAGAAGCAGCTCAAGGAGGGCGGCTACGGCGGCATCGTGGGCGTCGGCCAGGGCTCGGCCAATCCGCCCCGCCTCGTCCGCCTCGTCCACACCCACCCCGGCGCCACCAAGTCGCTGGCGTTCGTGGGCAAGGGCATCACGTTCGACTCGGGCGGCCTGTCGCTCAAGCCGGCCGCGGCCATGGACTGGATGAAGTCCGACATGGGCGGCGCCGCAGCCGTGTTCGCCGCCGTCGTCGCGGTCGCCAAGCTGGGCCTCGCGGTCAACGTCACCGGCTACCTCTGCCTGGCCGAGAACCTGCCGAGCGGCACCGCGACCCGCCCCTCCGACATTCTCACCAGCTACAGCGGCAAGACCGTCGAGGTGCTCGACACCGACGCCGAAGGCCGCCTGGTCCTCATGGACGGCATCGCACGCGCCGCCGAGGACTCCCCCGACCTCATCGTCGACGTCGCCACGCTGACCGGCGCCCAGATCGTCGCACTCGGCTGGCGCACCTCCGGCGTCATGGCCAACGACGACGCCGTGCGCGAACTCGTCGTCGAGGTCGCCGGCGAGCAGGGCGAATCCGCCTGGGGCATGCCGCTTCCCGAAGAACTGCGCAAGGGACTCGACTCGGCCGTCGCCGACATCGCCAACCTCAATCCCGAGCGCTGGGGAGCCATGCTCGCCGCGGGCATCTTCCTCAAGGAATTCGTGCCCGAAGGCCAGGCCTGGGCCCACATCGACATGGCCGGCCCCTCCTTCAACAAGGGCGAGGCCTACGGCTACACGCCCAAGGGCGGCACCGGCGCGGCCACGCGCACGCTCATCGGACTCGCCGAGCGGCACGCAAGCGCCTGAAACAAGTGAAAAGATGACGGCATCTCAATCCGACAAGGAGCTTTCCTGTGGCTGAAGGCAGCGGCCCCTATGACATCGTCGTCCTGGGTGGCGGCAGCGGCGGCTACGCCTGCGCCCTGCGGGCGTCAGAGCTTGGCAAGAGTGTTCTGCTGATCGAGAAGGACAAGATCGGCGGCACCTGCCTGCACCGCGGCTGCATCCCCACCAAGGCCCTCCTGCACTCGGCCGAGGTGGCCGACGAGACGCGGGAGAGCGAGACGTTCGGCGTCAAGGCCAGGTTCGAGGGCATCGACGTGCCCGCCGTGCACGCGTTCAAGGACAAGATCATCACCCGCGCCTGGAAGGGCGTCCAGGGCCTGCTCAAGAGTGCGGGCGTGACGGTCGTCGAAGGCGCCGGTCACGTGGTCGGCCCCACCAGCGTCCGCGTCGGCGACGACGTCTACGAGGGCCGCAACCTCGTCCTGGCGACCGGCTCGGCCCCCAGGTCGCTCCCCGGCCTGGAGATCGACGGCGAGCGCATCATCACCAGCGAGCACGTGCTGACGATGGACCGCATCCCGAGCTCGGTCGTCGTGCTCGGCGGCGGCGTCATCGGCGTCGAGCTGGCCAGCGTCTACCGCTCGTTCGGCGCCGAGGTCACCATCGTCGAGGGCCTGCCGCACCTGCTCCCGCTGGAGGAGGAGTCGAGCTCCAAGCTGCTGGAGCGCGCCTTCCGCCGCCGCGGCATCAAGTACGAGCTCGGCGTCTTCTTCGAGAGCGTCAAGACCACCGACACCGGTGTCGTCGTCACGCTGGCCAGCGGCAAGACCCTCGACGCCGAGCTCCTGCTCGTCGCCGTCGGCCGCGGCGCCGTCTCGCAGGGCATGGGCTTCGAGGAGGCGGGCATCGCCATCGAGCGCGGCACCGTGACCGTCGACGAGCACTGCCGTACCAGCGTCCCCGGCGTCTACGCCATCGGCGACCTCATCCCGACGCTGCAGCTCGCGCACGCGGGCTTCGCCGAAGGCATCCTGGTGGCCGAGCACATCGCGGGGCTGAACCCGCCGCCGATCGACTACGACGGCGTGCCCCGCATCACCTACTCCGACCCCGAGGTCGCCTCGGTCGGCATCACCTCGGCGCAGGCGGCCGAGCGTGGCATCGAGATCGTCGAGCAGGTCTACGACCTCGCGGGCAACCCCAAGAGCCAGATCCTCGGCACCGCGGGCGCCGTGAAGGTACTCGCCAAGAAGGACGGCCCCGTCGTCGGCGTGCACATGGTCGGGCGCCGCATCGGTGAACTGGTGACGGAGGGGCAGCTCATCTACAACTGGGAAGCCCTTCCCTCCGAGGTCGCCCAGCTCATCCACGCACATCCCACACAGTCCGAGGCCGTGGGCGAGGCGATGCTGGCGCTGTCCGGCAAGCCGCTTCACGTCCACAACTAGTCGGCCCTCGAATTCACGAACGCGAGAGAAGAAACGATGCCGGTCTCCGTACAGATGCCCCAGCTCGGCGAGAGCGTGACCGAGGGCACGGTAACCCGTTGGCTGAAGAAGGAAGGCGAGCGCGTCGAAGCCGACGAGCCGCTCCTCGAAGTGTCGACCGACAAGGTCGACACCGAGATCCCGTCGCCTTCGGCGGGCATCCTCACCAAGATCGTCGTGGCTGAGGACGAGACCGTCGAGGTCGGCGCCGAGCTCGCCGTCATCGACGAGAACGGCGTCGCGGGCGCTCCCGCCGCCGAGCAGGCCGCTCCCGAGCCGGAGCCCGAGCCCGAGCCGGCGCCCGCTCCCGCTTCGTCGATCCCGCAGCCCGCCCCGGCCCAGGCCGCCGCGCCGGCTCCGGCTCCGGCCGCGACTCCCGAGCCCGCTCAGGCGCCCGCGCCCGTGCAGGCTCAGGCTCCGGCGTCGCCGATCGCGACGACGCCCGCCAGCGCTCCGGCTCCGCTGCCCTCCAGCGGTGACAGCCCCTACGTCACGCCGCTGGTGCGCAAGCTGGCCAACGAGCACGGCGTCGACCTGGAGGCCCTGACCGGCACCGGCGTCGGCGGCCGTATCCGCAAGCAGGACGTGCTGGAGGCCGCCAAGGCGCAGCGCGAGCAGGCCGCTCCGGCTCCGGCCCCCGCTCCCGCCGCCGCCCAGGCAGCCCCCGCCGCGACGGCGCCCGCCGCCGCTGCCCAGCCCGCTCCCGCCGCGGCGCCCGAGGCCGTCGCCGTCGACACCACGCTGCGTGGCCGCACCGAGAAGATGTCGCGCCTGCGGCAGACCATCGCCAAGCGCATGGTCGAGTCGCTGCAGACCGCGGCCCAGCTCACCTCGGTCGTCGAGGTCGACGTCACCAAGATCGCCAGGCTCCGCGAGGCGGCCAAGGCCGACTTCCAGCGCCGCGAGGGCGTCAAGCTGTCGTTCATGCCGTTCTTCGAGCTGGCGGCCGTCGAGGCGCTCAAGCAGCACCCGAAGCTCAACGCCACGATCAACAACGAGACCAACGAGGTCACGTACTTCGACGTCGAGCACCTCGGCATCGCAGTCGACACCGAGCGCGGCCTGCTCGTCGCCGTCATCAAGGACGCCGGCGACCTCAACCTGGCCGGCCTCGCCCGCAAGACGGCCGACCTGGCCGAGCGCACCCGCACCAACAAGGTCTCGCCCGACGAGATCACCGGCGGCACCTTCACGCTGACCAACACCGGCAGCCGCGGCGCCCTGTTCGACACCCCCATCCTGAACCAGCCCCAGGTCGGCATGCTCGGCACCGGCGCGGTTGTCAAGCGTCCCGTCGTGCTGGACACGCCGGACGGGGAGGTCATCGCGGTCCGGTCGATGGTGTACCTGGCGCTGACCTACGACCACCGCCTGGTGGACGGCGCCGACGCCGCCCGCTTCCTGACGACGATCAAGCGTCGCCTGGAGGAGGGTCGCTTCGAGGCGCAGCTGGGGTTGGCGTAGGGGCTGGCTGGTTGTTCGTCTGTTCGTTTGGTTGTTCGTCTGGGGTGGGGGCTTGTTGCTGAGGGGGCTCTGGTGGGAGTGAGCTTCTGAGGGGACGGGCTTTCCGCCTTGGGCGGTGCTTGGGGCTGCGCCTTGTGTGGGTGGGTGTGGTCTTGGGTGCTGTTGCTTTTGCCGCGTTCTGTTGGGGCTTGGGGCTCTGGCAGGGCGCGGCTGTTTTTGTGTGGGGGTGGGGGTGGGGGTGGGGGTGGGGGTGGGTGGGAGTGTTTGACGGGCTGGCGGCTCTGCGGGCTCTGCGGCTCGATATTCTGGCAGCCTGGCAGCCCGGCAGTTCAGCGGCTTGTCAGATTTGCCGCTTGGCTGATTGGCAGGCCGACGGCTCGATGGTTCGACGGCCCGGCAGGCCCGGCGGCTTGCCAGATTGGCTGATGGCAGTTCAACGGCCCGGCAGTTCAGCGGCTTGCCAGATTGGCTGATGGCAGTTCAACGGCCCGGCAGTTCAGCGGCTTGCCAGATTGGCCGATCGACTGATTGGCAGGCCGATAGCCCGGCGGTTCGGTGGCCCGGTGGCTTGCCAGATTGGCGATTGGTGATTGGCAGTCCGACGGCAGGCCCGGCGGCTCGGCGGCTCTTCTTGGCTGATGCCCTTTGGCACTTCTTGGGGCCCTCGCTCTTGTGGCTCTTGCCCCAAGGCCTACTGCTTCCCTCCCCTACGGCAAGCCCACTCCCGCTCCCCCGTGATCACACCTTCCCTCCCCCGGTCGACGCCCCTCGTGCGCGCCCAGCACCCGCCGTTACGTCGCCCGTACCCCCACCAACCCACCCCCTAGGCTGAAGAAGCACAGCCGATGCCATAGACCCCCAAACGCGGCCAGGAGGACGAAGTGGATGAAGTGAATGGTGTGGTCAGTTCGGTCAGTCGGAGTGGCGTGCATGGGTTCAGCAAGGCGGTTGAGGAGGTCATCGTGTTGCGGGCCGGGTGGGGGGTCGAGGGGGATGCGCATGGCGGGGTGACGGTGAAGCATCGGTCGCGGGTGGCGCAGGATCCTTCGCAGCCCAATCTGCGGCAGGTTCATCTCATACCGGGTGAGTTGCATGACGAGTTGGCGGCTGTGGGGCATGTCGTCGGGCCGGGTGAGCTCGGGGAGAACGTCACGACGCGGGGGTTGGACCTGCTCGCTCTGCCCACCGGGTCGTTGTTGCACATGGGCGACGAGGCCGTCGTGGAGGTGACGGGGTTGCGCAATCCGTGTGTGCAGATCGAGGCGTTTCAGGAGGGGCTGCTCAAGCAGGTCGTCGGACGGGACGAGGCCGGGCAGGTCGTACGGAAGGCCGGGGTGATGGGCGTGGTGCTCAACGGCGGGGAAGTACGCGCCGGCGATGCGATTCGCGTCACCGTCGCACCGGAACCGCACCAGCCTCTCGAACGCGTCTGAGCGCGCCCAGCAGACATGCCAACAAGGGCGATAAGCGTGGCAGGTGTCACCCACACAGCGCCGCGTTAGCCACCGTGCCGCATAACCCACAGCCCCCTGCAACCCACAGCACCGCTGTGCCCACAGCGCCGCATAACCCACAGCACCCCGCAACCCACAGCGCCGCGTTGCCCACAGCGCTGCCCCCCATGCAAGCCAGGCGAGGCGCCCAAACCGCGCCACCCCACAACACCCACCGCCCAACCACACCCCTGCCCTCCCCCTCCCCCGCCCCGCGCAGGCATACAGTGGAGTACATGGCGATCATCGTGACGGGCGCGTCGGGGCTGTTGGGGAGTGCGCTGGTCAAGGCGTTGCGGGGTGGTGGGGAGCGGGTGGTGACGCTGGTCAGGCGTCGGCCGGAGGGGGAGGACGAGGCGGCGTGGGATCCCGCCGAAGGGCGGTTGGATCCGGGGGTGCTGGAAGGGGCCGAGGCGGTCGTGCATCTGGCGGGGGCCTCGGTCGGGGGGAAGCGGTGGGACGAGGGGTACAAGAGGGTGCTGCTGGCGAGCAGGGTGGACAGTACGCGGACGCTGGTGAGGGCGTTGGGTGAGGTGGAGCGGGGGCCGGAGGTGTTCGTCTCGGCATCGGCTGTGGGGTTTTATGGGGATACGGGGGACGTGGTGGTGGATGAGGACGGGAGGCGTGGGGAGGGGTTTCTGGCGGAGTTGTGTGAGCGGTGGGAGGGGGAGGCTCGGCGTGCGGCGGAGGTCCGGCCGGGGATGCGCACGGCGCAGTTGCGTACGGGGCTGGTGCTGAGCGGGGACGGCGGGGCGCTGGGGCCGATTCTGCCGATCTTCAAGGTGGGGCTGGGCGCGCCGCTGGGGTCGGGGCGGCAGTACTGGTCGTGGATCTCCATCGACGACTGGGTCCAGGCCGCCGTACATGTCGTGAAAAATCAGGAACTTGACGGGCCTGTCAACCTGGTAGGCCCTCATCCTGTGACAAATGCGGAATTTACGCGACATCTCGGAAAGGCGCTTCACCGCCCGACCATGCCGCTCGCCGTACCCGGGTTCGCCCTGAAGCTGGGCCTCGGGGAGTTCGCCGACGAAGGGCTGCTCATCGGGCAGCGGGTGGCGCCGAAGAAGCTGGTGGACAGCGGTTGCAGGTTCCTGCATACGGACCTCGACGCCGCTTTGGCCGCCGTACTCTAGTGTGCCGTTCGTCCGCCACAACGTGGGAGATAAGCATATGACCAGGACAGGACAGTCACACATCCTCGCCATCGGAGGCGGTTCCTTCCGGGCCACCGACCGTCATGGATTCATCGAGGCGAGCCCCCTGCTCCGCTACGGACTTGACCTCACCGGTCAGGACCGGCCGAAGCTGGGACTGCTCGCGACCGCGACGGGTGACGACGCCGACTGGCTGCTGAAGATGTATGGCGCGTTTCGCGAGTGGGATGTCGAGCTGAGCCATTTGACGGTGTTCCCGATGCCCAATGTCGAAGATCCGATGGCCTGGATGCTGGAGCAGGACATGATCTATGTCAGCGGTGGCAGCGTGGCGAACCTGGCCGTGCTGTGGCGGCTGCACGGGCTCGACGACGCGTTCAGGCAGGCCTGGCAGTCGGGCGTGGTGCTCGCGGGGCAGAGCGCGGGCGCGTTGTGCTGGCACGTGGGCGGCAACACCGACTCCTTCGGGCCTGATCTGCAGGTGTGGGCCGACGGGCTCGGTCTGCTGCCCTACGGCTGCGGGGTGCACTACAACTCCGATCCGCAGCGCAGGCAGCTGTTGCAGGCCTCGGTGGCGAGCGGCGAGCTGCCCGACTCCTATGCGGCCGACGAGGGCGTGGGGTTGCACTATGTGGGCACCGAGTTCATCCAGGCCGTGAGCGTCGATCCCTCCGGATATGCCTACAAGGTCGAACATGACGGGACCGACGGCGTGAAGGAGTTCCGGATCGACCCGAGGCTGCTTACTTCGTGACAAGGGTCAACTACTCTTAAAGCGTGAGCAGGCTGGCGATCGTGCGTCTTGGCGTTGATGTCCCCTACGAACAGGCGTGGGCTCTTCAGCGGCGGGTGCACGCCAAGCGTGTCGCCGGTGACCTCGACGACGTCTGCCTCCTGCTGGAGCACGCCCCGGTCTACACCGCGGGCCGCCGCACCGCCCCGCACGAACGTCCGGCCGACGGCACGCCCGTCATCGACGTCGACCGAGGCGGGCGCATCACCTGGCACGGCCCCGGCCAGCTCGTCGCCTACCCGATCTTCCGGGTCGGCGACGTCGCCGCATATGTCCGGGCGCTGGAGGAGGCGATGATCCAGATCTGCGCCGACTTCGGCGTCGCGGTCGGGCGCATCGCCGGGCGCAGCGGGGTGTGGATCCCGGGCGACCCCTCGGCCGGCGTCCCGGACCGCTCGCTCGGCGCGGTCGGCCTGCGCGTGGCCGGAGGCGTCGCCATGCACGGCCTCGCCCTCAACTGCGCCAACGACCCGCGCTGGTTCGAGCGGATCATCCCGTGCGGCATCGGCGACGCCGTCATCACCTCGCTGTCGGCCGAGAGCGGTCGCAGGATCGTCGTCGACGAGGTCCTGCCCTATGCGGAGAAGCGCCTGGCCGAAGCTCTGGAGGCCGAGGGCTACGACCTGCACGAGGAAGACCTGATGCGCCGCTGACCAGACCTCACCGGCGCCCCGGACCTGACACGCGGCCGTCCCAGGCGTCGGCCGGCGCCCCGAACCTGGTGCGCCGCTGACCCGGCCGTCCGCTGATGGCCCAGACCCGATACGCCGCCACCCCGGGCATCCGCCGGCGCCCCGGACCTCATGCGCCACCGCCCCAGGCGTCCGCCGGTGACCCGGACCTCATGCGCCGCCGACCCGGGCGCCCGCCGGTGACCCGATCGCGACACACCCTGCCTACGCTCGGAGGGTGACCAAGCTCGCAGCCCTGGTGATGGCGTTGGCCGTGCACGCGCTCACCCTGGCCTTCCCCGTGCTGGGCCTCTGGACGATCTATGTGAATGCGCAGTTCGCCGTCGCGTATGTCGTCGGCGGCGTGTTCATCGCCATCGGCGTCCTGCTCAGGCCCAGGGCGCGGCGGCTGCCGAAGGACGCGGAGGTGCTCTCACGGCAGGAGGCTCCCGCCCTGTACGGCGTGGCGGAGCGGGCGGTGCGGGCGGCGGGGCTGGCCGAGCCGGTCGAGGTGGCGCTGCGGGATCTGCAGGCGACGTCGTCCTATCTCCGGGTCGGCGTGCGGCGCAGGCCGGTGCTGGTGGTGGGGCTGCCGATGTGGCTGGCGGCGACGCCCGGTCAGCGGGTCGCCCTGCTCGGCCAGGCGTGCGCGCGCAGCGAGGAGGACGTCGGCGTGATCGTCGAGGGCGCGCTGTCGACGCTCGCGGCCTGGCGTGACGCCTTGCTGGGCAGCGCCCCGCTGTCGGCACGCGAGGACGCCAACCAGGCGATCATCGCCTCGTCCGGCTATGTCGGCGCCACCGACATGGTCGGCGAGGTCGCGGGCTCGCTCGGCCGTACGGTCGGCAGGCTGATCGGCTGGCCGGTCCTGCTGGCCGAGCACGCCCTGCGCGCACTGAGCGGCGCCGGCCGTACGGTGTCGGACCGGGCGCTCAGGGTCGGTACGGCAGGCGACCTCGGTGAGCTGGACGCGTGGGAGGCGACGGGCCGCTACCTGGCGCCGATGCAGGCGGCCGTGCTGCGCGGGGAGAGCGTCGAGGAGATCAGGCGTGCGGCGCTCGACCGGGCCCGGTCGGCGGTGCTGTCGTCGGAGCTGCTCGGCGCGGCGGAATCTGCGAGGATCGACGACGAGCTGCATCGGCATTACGCGCGGGCCGTCCGAGGGTTCGGATTGATCTCGGGGCAGGCACGGGTGCCGTGAGGCGTGACTTCGTCGGGGACGTAAGGTGGAACCGTGACTGTTGCTCCTGAAGGCCGCAAGCTCCTCCGCCTGGAGGTGCGCAACGCCGAAACCCCTATCGAGCGCAAGCCGCCGTGGATCAAGACCAAGCTCAAGACCGGCCCTGAATACACGGAGCTCAAGTCGCTCGTCCGCCGCGAGGGCCTGCACACGGTCTGTGAAGAGGCGGGCTGTCCCAACATCTACGAGTGCTGGGAGGACCGCGAGGCGACGTTCCTCATCGGCGGCGACCAGTGCACCCGCAGGTGCGACTTCTGCCAGATCGACACGGGCAAGCCCAAGGAGTACGACACCGACGAGCCGCGCAGGGTGGCCGAGTCGGTGCAGCAGATGGGCCTGCGCTACGCGACCGTGACCGGTGTGGCGCGAGACGACCTGCCCGACGGCGGCTCCTGGCTGTATGCGGAGACCGCCAGGCAGATCCACGCCCTGCTGCCCGGCTGCGGCGTCGAACTGCTCGTGCCCGACTTCAACGGCGACCGGGCCCAGCTGGAGGAGGTCTTCTCCAGCAAGCCCGAGGTGTTCGCGCACAATGTCGAGACCGTGCCGCGCATCTTCAAGCGCATCAGGCCCGCCTTCCGCTACGAGCGTTCGCTCGGCGTGATCACGACGGCGCGTGAGGCCGGGCTGGTCACCAAGTCCAATCTGATCCTGGGCATGGGCGAGACGCGCGAGGAGGTCGTGGAGGCCATGCGCGATCTGCACCAGGCGGGCACCGACCTGCTGACGATCACGCAGTACCTCCGTCCGACGCCGCGTCACCATCCGGTGGAGCGGTGGGTGAAGCCGGAGGAGTTCGTCGAGCTGCAGGCCGAGGCCGAGGCGATCGGCTTCGCCGGGGTGCTGTCCGGTCCGCTGGTCCGCTCCTCCTACCGGGCGGGCAAGCTCTACCAGCAGGCCATCGCGGCCAGGCAGAGCGCCTGACGGCGTTCGCACAGGACCGTCCCGCAGGCGTGCGGGGCGGTCTTTTTCATGCCCTTGGGCACAAAGCGGGCTTTTCTTATGCCTTGGTCACGTAATAGTAACAAACCTACTCATCGCTCGGTTTGCCGGGGAAGACTGGCGCTGTGGACTTCGACGAACTCATCGCCAGGCTCGACCTCGATGCCAAGATCCGCCTGCTCACCGGTCAGGACATGTGGTCGCTGCCCGCCATGCCGGACATCGGCCTCGGCCGTCTGGTGATGAGCGACGGCCCGATCGGCGTGCGCGGCGAGCAGTGGACCTCGGCCGACCCCTCGATCGCCCTGCCCAGCCCCACGGCGCTGGCCGCCACCTGGGATCCGGCCCTCGTCAGGCGGGTGGGCAGGCTGCTGGCGCAGGAGGCCAGGCGCAAGGGTGTGCACGTGCTGCTCGCCCCGACCATCAACCTGCACCGCTCGCCGCTCGGCGGCAGGCACTTCGAGTGCTTCTCCGAAGACCCGTACCTGACCGGTGAGATCGGCGCGGCCTACGTCGAAGGCGTGCAGGAGGGCGGCGTCGCCACCACGCCCAAGCACTATGTGGCCAACGACTTCGAGACCGACCGCTTCACCGTCGATGTCCGGGTCACCGACAAGGTGCTGCGCGAGGTGTATCTCGCGCCGTTCGAACGCGTGACCAAGGCGGGGGCGTGGGGCGTGATGTCGGCCTACAACCGCGTCAACGGCGTCTCGATGACCGAGAACGACCACCTGCAGAACCACGTGCTCAAGGGCGAATGGGGCTTCGACGGCTGCGTCGTCTCCGACTGGACCGCCGTCAGGTCGACCGAGGCCGCGGCGCTCGGCGGCACCGACGTGGCGATGCCGGGACCGTTCGGGCCGTGGGGCGGGAAGCTGGCCGAGGCGGTCGCCGAAGGCCGGGTGCCCGAGTCCGTCGTCGACGACAAGGTACGCCGCATCCTGCGCCTGGCCGCCCGCACCGGCGCCCTCGGCGACCGGCACGACAAGTCCGGGCAGCCCGAGCCGGTCGACGGCGTCGCCCTGGCGCGTGAGGTGGCGGCCCGCTCGTTCACCCTGCTGACCAACGAGAACGGCCTGCTCCCGCTCAGCCCGACCGGCACGCTCGCCCTGATCGGCTCGGCCGCCGACGAGGCCCGCGTGATGGGCGGCGGCAGCGCCCAGGTCTTCCCCGACAGGGTCGTCTCGCCGCTCGCGGGCCTGCGCACGGTCGAAGGCGTCGAGGTGCGCCACGCCCTCGGCACCGACCCCCGCGTACGGCTGGCGCCGCTGGCCGTACCCAGCAGGGCGGTGTTCCTCGACGGGGACGGTCAGGTGCTCGCCGAGCATCCGCTGGCGGCGGCCGAGGCGCGGTGGGTGGGGCAACTGCCCGCCGACGTGGACGGGGAGCGGCTGGGCGCGGTCCGGATCAGGGCGGAGTACACGCCCGAGGTGTCGGGCGCGCACGAGTTCTCGATCGCGGGCGTCGGCGCCTTCACCTTCGTGGCGGGCGGCGAGACGATCTTCGATGCGGTCGTGGAGCTCGAAGGCGACGATCCCGCCGCCGCCTTCCTCTCGCCGCCGGAACAGCGTTTCGTGCTCGACCTGGTGGCCGGGACGCCGGTCGAGCTCAGCCTGACCCACCCGACCGGCGCCTTCGCCGGAATGGCGTTCGTCGCCTACACGCTCGGGCACGCCAGGCCGACGGCGGGCGACGACGCGCTCATCGCCGAGGCCGTGGCGCTGGCCGCCTCCTGCGACGTGGCCGTGGTCGTCGCCTCCACGACGCTCGAGGTGGAGAGCGAGGGCTTCGACCGCACCTCCCTGCGCCTGCCCGGCCGCCAGGACGAGCTCATCGCCGCCGTCGCCGCGGCCAACCCGCGCACGGTCGTCGTGGTCAACGCCGGGTCGCCCGTGGAGATGCCGTGGGCCGGATCGGTGGCGGCCGTCCTGCTCACCTGGTTCCCCGGCCAGGAGGCGGGCCTGGCCCTCGCCGACGTCCTGTACGGCGTGGCCGAGCCCGGCGGGCGGCTGCCGACCACCTGGGCGGCCAGGCTCCAGGACTGCCCCGTCGTCGATGTGACACCGGTGGAGGGCGCCGTGGCCTACGAGGAGGGCGTGTTCATCGGCTACCGGGGCTGGGAGCGGCTCGGCCGTACTCCGGCGTTCTGGTTCGGGCACGGGCTCGGCTACACGACGTGGTCGTACGACGCCATCGCGGCCGAGGGCGACACGGTGACGGTGTCGGTCACCAACACGGGCGAGCGGGCCGGGCGCGAGGTCGTCCAGGTGTATCTGTCGTCGGCCGAGCCCGGCGACGAGCGGCCCGCGCGATGGCTCGCCGCGTTCGACGTGGTGGAGGCGGCGCCAGGCCAGACGGTCGTGACGACGTTCGACCTGCCCGAGCGCGCCTGCCAGGTGTGGGGGGAGGCGGGCTGGGAGAGCGTGCACGGCGACTACACGGTCGAGGCGGGACGCAGTGTGGCGGACCGACCGCTGTCGATCACGACACGGCTGTGAACTCGCCCCGGACCGGCAGGTCACGTTTTCCCTTCTTGACCCCCGCGTTTGTATCCTTCAGACCATGGCGAAGTCCGTAGACCCAGAGAAGCCGGGGCGCATCAAGCAGCTCCGCATGATCGCGCAGATCATCCAGAAGGCCAACCCCAAGGGCATGCCGCTCGTCTTCCTTTCGGCGGTCGGCACGCTCGCGGTGGTCATCGTGATCGGCCTGGTCACGGACTTCTTCTGGTATTCCATCTTCATCGGCCTGATGCTGGCCCTGACCGTCGGCCTCGTGGTCTTCGGTCAGCTGGCCCAGCGGGCCCAGTACTCCCTGCTCGACGGCCAGCCGGGCGCGGCCGCGGCGGTGCTGCAGAGCATGCGCGGCAACTGGCAGGTGACACCGGCCATCGCCGCCAACCGCGACCAGGACCTCATCCATCTGGTCGTGGGCTACCCGGGCATCATCCTGGTCTCGGAGGGGCCGGGCAGCAGGGTGCAGAAGATGCTGGTCGCGGAGAAGAAGCGGCTGCAGCGCGTGGCCATGGACGTGCCCGTCTACGACGTGCAGTGCGGCGACGCCGAGGGGCAGATCCCCCTGGGCAAGCTGCAGCGCCATCTGATGAAGCTGCCGCGCAACCTGAAGAAGCCCGCCGTCAACACCGTCAAGGACCGCCTCAACTCGCTGCCGCGCAACATGCCGCTGCCCAAGGGCCCGATGCCCAAGGGCGCCCGCATGCCGCGCGGCCCGAAGATGCGCTGAGCGTGCCCGACGTCACGCGCGGCGCCGTGAGCGCCGAGCAGACCTCGCGTGCCAACCGGGGATGGTGGGACGCCGAGGCCGACGACTACCAGGCCGAGCACGGCGACTTCCTGCGCGACGCCGGCTTCGTCTGGTGCCCCGAAGGCGTCGACGAGGCCGACGTGCGGCTGCTGGGCGAGGTGGCGGGACGCCAGGTGCTGGAGATCGGCTGCGGGGCCGGGCAGTGCGGCAGGTGGCTGGTCGGGCAGGGCGCCCAGGTGGCCGCGTTCGACCTGTCGCACCGCCAGCTGCGCCACTCCCAGCGCATCGACCTCGACTCGGGGCTGAGCCTGCCGGTCGTCCAGGCCGACGCCGAGCGGCTGCCGTTCGGCACGGCCTCGTTCGACCTGGCGTGCTCGGCCTACGGGGCGATGCCGTTCGTGGCCGATCCGCTGGCCGTGCTCGCCGAGGTGAGCCGGGTGCTGCGGCCAGGCGGCAGGTTCGTGTTCTCGGTGAGCCATCCGATCCGCTGGGCCTTCCCCGACGATCCCGGGCCGAGGGGCCTGACGGCCGACCGGTCCTACTTCGACCGCTCGCCGTACGTCGAGGTGGACGACGCGGGCACGCCGAGCTATGTGGAGCACCATCGCACGCTGGGCGACTGGATCGCGCTGATCGTGGCCTCCGGCCTGGAGCTGCGCGGCCTGCTCGAACCCGAGTGGCCCGACGGCCACGACCGCTCCTGGGGCGGCTGGAGCCCGCTGCGCGGCAGGCACCTGCCGGGCACGGCCCTGTTCACCTGCGTGAAGCCGCACGCCTCGTAGGCTGCGGCAGGGGAACGGCGATGAGCTGAACCGGGCTCATGCCTCGTAGGCTGCGGCCGTGGAACCGCGATGAGCTGAACCGGGCTCACGAGCACACCCGGTTCAGCCCCGCGATGCCGCTACGGCTTGGGCACCGTGACCTCGCGTACCTGGTCGCCCTCGGTGTAGTGCGGGAGCGAGGCGTGCCGTACCTCCTCGATCCTGACCGTGGCCGTGGCCTTGCCGATCGCGGTGACGGTCAGCGAGCAACGGCCCTCGTGATCGGTCCAGCAGGCGGTCGGCAGTGTGGCGTCGCGGTCGGTCGGCCCGATCCACGAGCCCTTGACCAGCACGCCGTGCACCGGCCTGCCGTTCAGGTCCTTCACCGTGAGGTCGGCGTAGGCCTGCCAGGCGGTGCTGGTGGCCGCGTTGCCGATCGGCACCGACCTGGTCGCGGCCGAGGTCACCGTGACACCGGTCGCGGGCCTGGCGGCCAGCTTGACCTCGTCCAGCGCCCAGAACCAGGCGTCGCCCGATGAGGTGTAGCGGAAGCGCACCTTGGCCTTCTTCGCACCCGCCGGGACGGTCAGCCTGAACGTCTCGGACTTGGCGATCGCGTCGGCGGTGTAGGAGGTGACGGGCACGGGGGCGGCGCCGTCGTAGGACACCGACACCTCGGCGCGCTGCTGGGGGTCCTTCAGATAGTGGGTGACGTAGGACAGATCCAGCGTGCCGCCGCCGTACACCTTGGTCTCGGGGGTGACGAGCGTGGAGTCGAAGGAGCCCGTGTACGGCTTGTCGGCCCATTCGTCGGAGTCGGCGACGGCGAAGACGTCACGTGCCCTGACATTGCCCTCGCGCTGCTGGTCGCGCTGGGCGCGGGTCCAGAAGGCGTCGGTGGTGAACGACCAGCCGCGCCACTCCTCGACGCCGCCGGTGGTGGCGTTCTCCACGCTCCAGCCGCCTGGCGCGGTGTGCGTGAAGCCCTTCAGCCCGGCGGGGACGCCGCTCTCGTCGACCCGGTCGCGCAGGGCGGGGCGCAGCGTGTCGAAGGCGTCGGTGTTCGGGGCGGCCAGCGGGCGGCCGTCGATGGCGGCGTCGACCGGCACGCCGAAGTGGCGCAGGGCGGTCGGCGCGACGTCGGCGAGGCGGACGTCGTCGCGGCGGGTGCCGGGCGTGATGCCCTTGCCCTGGGCCACCACGAACGTCTCGCGCTCCAGCGGGTCGGAGCCGCCGTGCCCGCCGGCGACCGTGTGGCCGTGGTCGGCGGTGACCATGATCAGCCAGTTCTCGGCGCCGTAGGAGGGCCGCTCGCGCACCGCCTCCAGGATCCTGCCGACCTGGCCGTCCACCGTCTTGATCGCGTCGAGGTACTGCGGGCTGGCCGAGCCGTGGCTGTGGCCCGCTCCGTCGATGTTGTCGAGCTGGACGAAGGTGGCGTCCGGGCTGTTGGCCCGCAGCAGCTTCACCGTCTTGCGTGTCGTGCCCTCGTCGTAGTCGGCGCCGCCGTTGAGCCTGACGTCGACCTTCGGGCCGAAGATGGTGGTGTTGATCGGCCCCCAGGAGGCGAGCGCCGCCGTGGAGATCGCCGGGTCGGCCTGCTCAAGCCGCGTCATGAAGTCCGGGTACGTGTCGAAGCGCGGGGCGCCGAAGTTGTTGTCCTTGACGTTGTGCTTGTCCGGCCAGGTGCCTGTCGCGATCGTCGACCAGCCGGGCCCCGACACGGTCGGCGCGTAGGGATTGGCGTACAGCGTGCTCTGCGCGGCCACGCCCGTGGCGATCAGCGCCTTGAGGTTCGGCGCCTGGGCCTGCTCGATCTTGCTGAGCATCGCCCCGTCGAGTCCGATGACCAGCAGCTTGTCGGCCTTCGTACCGTCGGGCCCGTCCGGCACCTCGGGCGGCGGCTCGGGCAGCGGCGGCTTGGCGATCGGCTGGTCGGACACGCGGACGTCGTCGATGGCCCAGAACCAGTTGTTGCGCGCGTCGTAGAGCCGCCACGACACCTTCATCGTGCTCGCCCCCTGCGGCACCCGCACCGGCAGCGAGTAGAACTCGTTGAGCGCGTCGGCCTTCAGGTCCAGCACCGGCACCGGGGCCCCGCCGTCGAAGCTGACCGTGACCTGCCCCTTCTGCGGAGCCTCGTGCAGGTAGTGACTGGCGAAACCGAGATGTACGATGGCCAGCCCCGAGGGCAGGGCGACCTCCTTCGAGGTGAGTGTCGAGTCGAAGGGCCCCTTGGCGGCGGGCGAGCCCTTGTCGTCCCATTCGTCGGGGTCGGCGACGGCGAAGACGCCCGAGGCCCTGGTGAAGCCCTCACGCCCCTGGCCGTCGGCCGCGGTCCAGAACGGCAGTGTGGTGAACGACCAGCCCTGCCACTCGGTCATGCCCTGCGGCATGCCGGGTGCCAGCGCCACGCTCCAGCCGTCGGGCGGTGTGTGGGTGAATCCCTTGAGGTCGGCCGGAATGGCCGTCTCGTCGACTCGGGTGGACAGCGGGAGGGAGTCGAAGTTCTCGGCGTGCAAGGGCGTCTGCGCCTGCGCGGCCGCCGGAGTCGCCAGTACGGCGACGCTCGCGAGCAGCGCCAGGCCGGTCCTGATGTGCATGTGCCTTCGTTTCTCTGCGTTCGGATGTCTGCGTCGGGGAAGGACACCGCAGACGGTCCTGCAGAAGAATGAAGCGACAGCGACGTGACCGTGAATGGAGGGCCAATCGGCCCATGGCGAATCGTGCTCGCCGCGATAGAAAAAACCTCTCACCCGCGTGGCGCACGGCTCGCCGTACGGGAAAGAGCGGTACGGGGAAGAGCCGTACGGGAAAGGGCAGGGTCACATCCGGACGACGACGGTCCCGGCGGCCCGGTCGTGCAGACCGCGCTGGTCACGGTCGAAGATCAGCGCGGGTACGGCCAGGCTCAGCAGGATCGTGCGCACCAGGACCGGCACCAGGGCGGGCCGGTCGCCGTCGAGCGTGACGACCCTGATGTTCGCCAGGCGCATGCCGAACGTCATGCCCATCGTCCCCACCAGCAGCAGGTGGGCGATCGCGAACACCAGCAGCGGCATCCACGGCGACAACGTCGGATTGATCCCCAGCAGCCCCTGCGTGATGGCCCACGAGCAGATCGCCCAGTCGATGAGCAGGGCCACCAGCCGCCGCCCGAACCTGGCGACGGATCCCTGGCCCTCCTCGGGCAGGCCGAGCCGCTCGCCCGGATAGCCGAGGTCCACACCGGCCGATCTGACGCCGCCCAGCCAGGTCTGGGTCCATCGGGGCTGCTGCTCGCTGCTCATACCTCCAACGGTATCCGCCGCACCACGCGGTCCGTCCGGCGACGTCCACCGGGAATTTCGTAATCGTTTATGTCTTTTGTCGCACTGTCGATCGCCTTCATCATGGTCCTTCACCTATTCACGGATCACCGGAGCGATCGGCATGCCAGGCGGGGACGACCTCGACGCACAGTTCAACGAGCTGATGGGCCAGATCGGCAAGGACGAACAGCGCAAGATGCGCACCCAGGCGGCCAAGGCCGCCAAAGACGCCCCTCGCCCGAAAGCCGTCAAGGCGCCCAGGCCACCGCGCGAGCATCGGCCAGGGCGGCGCAAGTGGTGGTACGCGGTGACGCTGTTCTCCGCCCTGGTGGCCATCTTCGGTCTGCTGGTGACCTACCGGCCCGACCTGCTCGACACGGCCAGGCAGAGCCTGCTGTCGCTCGACCCGCTCTACCAGGAGACGCAGCCGGTCAAGGTCGACCCGACGCCGCTCGGCCCCTTCGAGGGCTCCAAGGCCGAGGGCTACGCCACCGGCGAGGCGGGCCTGGTGATGCCCGAGGCCAAGGCGATGCACGGCCTGTCGAAGAAGGACGTGGCCGCGACCCTCAAGCGGGTGCGGAGCCTGCTCAAGGCCGGTCACCTCGACCGCACCACCGTGCTGGGCGGCAGGCCCAAGGCGTTCGCCGCCCTGCTGCATCCCGAGCAACGGGCCGACTTCCTGAAGTACCTCGACAAGAAGGACAAGGACGGCTGGTACCACCGCAGATGGGTCAGCAGCTTCGACCCGATGAACACCCAGCTGGCCACCGACGTGATCAAGGTGAACGGCCGCACCACACTGCACAACTTCCGGGAGGACGGGCGCAGGGGCCTGCGGATCAAGGTCAATTACGTCTTCGTGTACGCCGTGCACCGGCCGGGCCGCCCCGACATGACGATCCGCGTCGTGACCCACAACGTGGGCGAGGTGAATGCCTATCGCGAGGGCGGCGAGCTGGTGGTCTGGCTCAGGCAATGGAACGCCGACGGCGCCGCTCCGGCGCGCTGCGATGTGGACGACGGCTTTATTCACCCGTTCTATCCGGATTCTCCCCCGGACAAAGAGCTGACCGAGAACATCGCTCCCGTCGACCCGTACGCCTTGAGCGAGGACGACCCCGACGAGGAGGCGGGCTGCGTTCCGGTCCAGGACACCTGAGTACGGCCTCGCTTTTACGGGCGCCGCTTTAACAAAGGCGAAACAACCGAGACACCGCGTGGAAACGGCCGGGTCCTACGGTCGCGATGACCATTCGTGCCCTTGGGAGGTTCGAGAGTGTTCAACTCCGCCGACGATGTCCTGAAATATATCGCGGATGAAAAGGTGCAATTCGTCGATGTCAGGTTCACCGACCTGCCGGGCACGACGCATCACTTCACCTTCCCCGTCGAGAACTTCGGCGCAGGCGTCTTCACCGACGGCCTCATGTTCGACGGCTCGTCGATCCGGGGCTTCCAGGCCATCCACGAGTCGGACATGCTGCTGCTGCCCGACCCGACGAGCGCCGTGCTCGACCCGTTCCGTCAGCACAAGACGCTCAACATCAACTTCTTCGTGCACGACCCGCTGACCGGCGAGGCCTACAGCCGCGACCCGCGCAACGTCGCACGCAAGGCCGAGGAGTACCTCAAGGGCACCGGCATCGCCGACACGGTCTTCTTCGGCCCCGAGGCCGAGTTCTACATCTTCGACGACGTGCGCTTCGAGACCAACCAGCACTCCAGCTACTACTACATCGACTCCGTCGAAGGCGCCTGGAACACCGGCAAGGCCATCGAGGGCGGCAACCTCGGCTACAAGCCGCGCTACAAGGGCGGCTACTTCCCGGTCCCGCCGATGGACCACTTCACCGACCTGCGCTCGGAGATGGTGCGCAAGCTCATCGAGTGCGGCATCGAGGTCGAGATGCAGCACCACGAGGTCGGCACCGCGGGCCAGGCCGAGATCGACTTCAGGTTCGGCACGCTGCTCAAGACCGCCGACCAGCTCATGCTCTACAAGTACATCATCAAGAGCACCGCCCTGGCGCACGGCCACACGGTCACCTTCATGCCCAAGCCGATCTTCGGCGACAACGGCTCCGGCATGCACTGCCACCAGTCGCTCTGGAAGGACGGCGAGCCGCTCTTCTACGACGAGGTCGGCTACGCGGGCCTGTCGGACCTGGCCCGCTACTACATCGGCGGCCTGCTCAAGCACGCCCCCTCGCTGCTGGCCTTCACCAACCCGACGGTGAACTCCTACCACCGCCTGGTCCCCGGCTACGAGGCTCCGGTCAACCTGGTCTACTCCCAGCGCAACCGCTCGGCGTGCGTCCGCATCCCGATCACCGGGTCCAACCCCAAGGCCAAGCGTCTGGAGTTCCGCGTCCCCGACCCCTCCTGCAACCCGTACTTCGCCTTCGCCGCCATGCTCATGGCCGGGCTCGACGGCATCCGCAACAAGATCGAGCCGCCCGAGCCGGTCGACAAGGACCTCTACGAGCTCCCGCCCGAGGAGGCCAGGGCCGTACCCCAGGTGCCGGGGTCGCTGTCGGAGGTGCTCGACGCCCTGGAGGCCGACCACGACTACCTGCTTGAGGGTGGGGTCTTCACCCCCGACCTCATCGAGACGTGGATCGCCTACAAGCGCGAGAACGAGGTCGACCCGATCCGCCTGCGGCCGCATCCGCACGAGTTCGAGCTGTACTACGACGTCTGACGGACAGGTCGGCAAGGGCCGCTTCTCGTGAGGGGAAGCGGTCTTTGCGTTGCCATTCATGTGCTCTTCGCCTGGTGGTCATCCCGGGCTCATAGCTTAACGATCATGCCCCGTGAACCCCAGGCCTCACTCCAGGACGAATGGTCGGAGTGGGAGCCCTATCCCCAGCGACAGCCCTACTGGCCGGGGCTCGGCATCGAGCGGAGCGCCGGGTACGAGGTCGACTCCACCCGGCTGCGGGCCGTCGCCGCACGTTTCATGACCGAGTTCGACGACGTCGCGAAGCTCCTGGACAAGCGCGCCCCGGGCAGCTCGTACGAGCCTCTGGGCTACGCGCACATAGGGTGGCTGGCCGCCAACGTCTGGACGACGCTGGTCGACCGGTTCGACAGGCGGCTGGAGGGCGTCACCAGGGACGTGATCGTGGAGACGGCGGCGGCGGCCGGCCTGGTCGCCACGAGCGGCTACGCCTACGAACTGGTCGGCCGCAACCCCTGGCTGTCCGCGTACGGAAGCTGGAGCCCGGAGGGGGACCCCTCCCAGTACCCCGTGACCCAGCTCTACCCTCGGGGAGAGATCCTGCTCGGCCACCCCGAGGAGAACATCGACGGGCACATCGAGGCCTGGACGAGGTCCACGGTGATCGACCGTATCGGCCGTAGCCGCATCAGGGACGACATCATGAGCTGGAACCCCGCGCCGCTGACCGCCCGCGCGAGTGACGTCGCCGACATCGCAGACGGCCTGGCCCTGGCCGCGCACGCTCTGATGGCACGCGCGCAGGACATGAGGGACGCCCCCTGGCGAGGGACGGCGGCCGTCAACGCGCTGCAGGCGATCCGCCAGATCTACGAGAACACGCGTGGCCTGGCCGCCGTGCACGGCCGGCTCTCGCGGGGCCTGCACGCCGCCGCCGGGATCGTCGCGTCCGCGCGCAGCCGCTTCGACGCGGTGGTCGACGCGGGAGGCTGGGAGCTCTCCGACATGTGGAACGGCGACGACGAGGACGCCAGACGTTTCATCAGGGACGTCGACCGGCAGCTCGGGGACGTCCTGCGCCAGATGCCGCAGAACGCGCGCATCGATCTGCCCGGCCTCATCTTCAGGGAGCAACGGCAGGTCGCGCGGATCGGCCAGTCATCCGATTGAGGTGCCAGACTCAAGGCATGAGTTTGAGCATCGCGGAGGAGTTCGTCCTCCTGGCCCATGGTGAGCGCGACGGCCAGTCGCTGATCAAGCAGGAGCGGCTGAAGCTGATCCTGGTCGCCGCCCAGCTGTCCGAACTGGCCCTGCTGGAGCGGGCCGAGCTCGACGAGGACGGCGGGGTCCTGGTGACCGACGCCGGTGCGACCGGTGACGCCGAGACCGACGCGGTGCTGGCCAGGGTGGCGGCGCTGCGGTCCACCGCCACCCCGGCGACCTGGTTCAGGATCCTGCACACCGAGCAGCACCCCGGCAGACTGCTCGAACGGCTGGCCGGACACGGCGCGCTCAGGCGGGCCAGGAAGATGTTCTCCCGGATCTACCCCGAGGCCGACCCCGCCTTCGAAGGTGAGATCCGACAGCGCGTCGAGGCGGCTCTGGCGGGCGGCGAGGCCTCCCCCAGGACCGCGGCGATCCTCTGCCTGGTCCATGCGGCGGGCCTGACCGGCAGGCTGTTCCCCGGCGCGGCAGAGAAGCGGATCGAGGAGATCGTGGCAGGCGACTGGGCCGGGCAGGCGCTGCTGGAGTTCTACCGCGAGCGCGGCTCGGGCGGACTGATGGACACGATCAACTCCGTGATCGCCGACGGGACGCCGTGATTTCTGCTCCCGCATATTGATGTGCGAGTGCCGGCTGCTGACATAAATGTCGAGAGAAATCCACAAACGGCATATTTCAGAACCCGGCTGACCTGCAGACAAGATCCCGCCCACGGTGTACGTTGGTCGCGTCCTTCAGGTGCCCCCGACCGGGGCGGCGGCCTCATCGCGACCTTGCGACGCACAGCCGAGTTCTCTGCGCCTGACGGAAAGCACGGCCCCTGACTGCGCGGGGCCAAGCTGTCGCATCACCTGAGCACCACTCTCAGGACCAAGGGTGTTGGGTGCCCCTGTCCTGCAAGGTCGGAGCGGACTCAGCCCGAATCCGGTTTTCGCCGCATGCGCGCGGCCGAGAGCCTGATCGAGCTGAGGTCCCTTGTGCCCTCTCTCGATCAGGAGAGAGGCAAGGACACTTCAGATGGACCCGGTCGTCGGCCTGCTCGTGCTTGGGCTCTTCCTGTTGGTCAGCATCATCGCGGGCATCGCAGCTGCCTTGATCTTCAAGTCTCCGGAGACCACCGTGAAGGGCGCCGTTCTTTACGGGTGCGCCGCCTTCGGGGGAACTCTGCTGATGCTCATAGCGGTCAGCACGTGGTACATGAGTGCGGTCACCTGAGCGATCCGGCGGCCTGACCGCATCCCCCCTGCAGCCCCGTATCCCCCGAAATCCCATCTTTACGCGGTGTCAAATATGCCGCAGAATCACACACTGCGGGGGACACGATGCGATAGGGGAAATATGCGACTCAGCAGTCGGCCCGTGGGGACGGTCCTCCTCACCCTCGGGCTCTTCACGCTGGCGTTACTCATCGCCACCCTGGCGATCGGCCCCGCGGGACAGGCGGCCGTCGCCGCTCCCGCACAGGGCGCCGTACACAAGGCGGACGCGGCGGACGCCGCGGCCGACACCCTCCCGCCGACCAGGCCGGCCGGACTGCGGCCCTGCCCGGTCCCGCTCGCGCCCACCCAGCCGGGCTACGCCTCCATCTGCTGGAACGCCTCGACGGACAACACGGGCGTGGCCGCCTACGACCTGTACCGGCTGGACGTCGACGGATTCGTACGGGCGGCCTCGACCGTCAGCACGGTGGGCGGGTTCAGCGGCGAACTCGGCCGGATCTACACGATGTACGTCGTGGCCAGGGACGCCGCGGGCAATGTCAGCCCGCCGTCGGCCCTGATCAGTGTGGCGGCCGTGACCGGCATGACGCCGACCTCGACGCCGAGCCCGCCGACCGGTGACGTCGTGCCGCCGTCCAGGCCCGAAGGGCTGCGTGACGCCTGTCTCCAGGACTGGCACGGCGTCACGTTCTGCTGGCAGCCGTCGACCGACAATGTGGCGGTGATCGCCTACGACGTGTACCGCGAGAGCGCGACGGGCTATCTCAAGGTCGGCACCCTCCCGGGGAGCGGCTTCCCGAACTTCGCCGAGTCCGGCCTGGTGACCGGCCGGCGCTACACCTACGTGGTGGTGGCCAGGGACGCGGCGGGCAACATCAGCCTGCCGTCGGACCCGTTGTCGGCGCTGGCCAGGGAGGGCCTGCCCACGCCGAGCCCCTCGCCGACGGCCAAGCCGACCTGCGAGGTGAACTACCGCGCGGCGACCTGGGGCTCCCGGATCAATGCCGAGATCACCGTACGCAACACGGGCACGACGCCGGTCGACGGCTGGACGCTCACGGTCGACTACCCGGCGTCGGGCGTGCGCCTGCTGTCGGGCTGGTCGGCCGACTGGACGCAGAGCGGCTCGCAGCTGGCCGGGGCCAACCGGCCGTGGAACAGGGTGCTGCGTGCGGGCTCGTCGCTCCAGGTCGGCTTCACCGCCTCCTACACCGGCACACCGCCCTCGCCGCTGCGCTTCGCGCTGAACGGCAAGGCCTGCTCCACCGTCTGAGCATGAGCGGAAGGACTACTACGGCAGGTCGCCGTAGTAGTCCTTCCACTCCTGCCTGCCGATCAGCCAGTAGTCGTCGGTGAGTTCGTCGGGCGCGTCGGGATTGTGGCGGCGCACGATGATGCTGTCGGCGTCGCCGCGCATGACACCCCAGTCGGTCTTGAGGCGCAGCGGCCTGCCGGTCGGGTTGCGGATCGCCCGGACCTCGCCTGACGCGAGCGCCTCGCCGGGCACGCCGTTCTCGCGGTGGGTGGCCCAGAACTTCTCGGCGTCGACGAACTGCTGCTCACCGCGCGGCTGGGTGACCACCACCCTGGCGACGCCGTCGTCCTTGGCCACCGCCGCGAGCTCGTCGCCGTGCGCTCCGGCGAGCCTGGTCGTCACGCGCTCACCGGGCACGGCGGGACGCCAGCGTATGATCGCGCTCTTCTGCCGTACGGGGGCGGCCAGGAAGGCGGCGCGCATGGCCCGGCTGTCCGGGCGTACGGTGACCCGGCCTTCGACGAGGTCGTACAGCCTGCGGAACAGCAGCTTGTACCGGTGTCGTGCGGCGGCCAGCAGCCTGCCGATCAGCGCCCGGCCGCGCTCGACGAACCTCGGCAGCATGATCCACGACCCGGAGTGCACGGCCAGCGCCACCCCGACGCCGACCCAGCCCGCCACCAGCACGATCCCGCCCCAGGTCGCCGTGCTGAGCGCCTTGAGCACCCGGAGCCCGATCCCGGTGAACCGCACGTCCCTGATGTAGGCGCGCACCGCCGACAGCGGCCCCTCGTCGTCGGCCAGCTCCCCCTTCATGGCCTCGACGCCGCGACTGTGGTTGGTCCCGGCGACCTGGGCCCAGGTGCGCTCCAGGTCGCCCAGGTAGGTCTCGGCCCTGCGTGCGGCGTCGTCCCAGCCCTCGATGTGCTCGGAGTATGCCGACGGGAACGGCGGCGGAAGCGGCACCCCGAGCACGGCCAGCCCCACCTGTACGGCGGGCGAGGCGAGCATGCCGCTCACGTGGCCGTCCGGCCCGCGCGCAGCAGCGCCGTCTCGGCCGCGCTCTCGGCGACGGCGTGGTTGCGGCCCATGGCGCCGGTGCGTTCGCCCGCCGATCCGGCCGATGCGGCCAGGGCGTGGCCGCGTGCGAGCAGCCGATCGGTGATCCCCGCGTACAGGCTCGCCACGACGGTCGTCTCGCCCGGCCAGGGGAAGCTGGCGCCGGTCAGCCTGGCCGCCAGGTCGCTGACCTGGTCGTCGAAGTCGGCCGCCAGGCCGCGCAGCCGTTGCCCCGCGTTCTCCTGGCTCGCGGCGCTTACCCACATGTCTCTGTTATCCATGATCGTCCCTTTGAGGCGATCTTCAGTGTAGGAGGAGCGATCACGATCTGTGAAACGCCTCACCGGCCGGGATCGAGCATGCCGCGCAGGGTCAGCTCCAGCAGCTTGTCCCCGCGCTCGGGCGGCTCGGCCTCCGCCAGGGAGCGGACGAGCTGGAACAGGTCGTCGACGTCGAGCTCGGCCCGCAGCCGTCCGGCCAGATCCGCCCTGGTCAGCAGCCCTTGCGCCGCCTCCCGCATGAGCGCGTGGCAGTCGATGCCCAGCTCGCCGCCCGCCGCCGAGGTGGACAGGCCGCCGTCGGTGCGCGCGTGCACGAGCACCGCCCGCAGCCAGACGGCCAGCGCCTCACCGGGATCGGCATGCCCGAGCAGGTCGGCCGCCCGGCCGCAGAGCCGTTCGATCCGCTCCCTGAACACCGCGACCAGCAGCGCCGTCCTGGTCGGGAAGTGCCGATACAGGGTGCCCGGCCCGACCCCCGCCCGGCGTGCGATCTCGTTGAGCGAGACCTCGGGCCCCTCCTGCGCCAGCACGGCCGTGGCGACCGCCAGCAGATGGTCGTGGTTGCGGCGAGCGTCGGCCCGCATCGATGCCTCCCGTCCCCGTCCCCGTTGCACAAACGGAGTGGTTCTCCGTATTGTACGACCACAGCTATCCGGAGAGCCTCTCCGGATAAGGCATCCGGGGAGTCCCACTGATGAACCTAGGAAAAGTCGGCATCTGGACCTTCGCCCTCGACGCCCTGCCCGCGACCCGGCTCGCCGAGACGGCCGCCGAGATCGAGGAACTCGGGTACGGCACGCTGTGGTTCGGCGAGGGCTTCGGGCGCGACAGCGTCAGCCAGTCCTGGCTCACCCTGGCCGCCACCCGCCGGATCACGGTCGCGACCGGCATCGCCAACATCGGCCTGCGCGGCCCCATCGCCATGGCCTCGGCCGAGCGCGCGCTCAACGAGGCCCACCCCGGCAGGTTCCTGCTCGGGCTCGGCGGCCACCGCGTCGACGACACGCCGATCCGCATGAACGGCTACGACATCCCGAGCGTGGGCAGGGCCGTGCGCTCGATGACTGCCTACCTCGACGCCATGGACGCCGTGCCGCTGGCCGGACCGGCTGCCGCCGATCCCCCGCGCCGGGTGCTGGCCGCGCTCGGGCCCAGGATGCTGGAGCTGGCCGCGAGACGCACGCTCGGCGCCCATCCCTACCTGGTGACCGTCGAGCACACGCGCGAGGCCAGGCGTCTCATGGGCCCGGACGCGCTGCTGGCCGTCGAGCAGGCCGTCGTGCTCGACCACGACCCGGTCAGGGCGCGTGAGGTGGCGGCCGCGCACGTCGTCGGCTACGCCACGCAGGCGCCGCACCAGACCGCGAGCCTGCGCAGGCAGGGCTTCGACGACACCGACCTGACCGGCAGCGACCGGCTCGTCGACGGCATCGTCGCCCACGGCGGCGCCGAGACGATCGAGAAGCGCGTGCGGGCCCATCTGGAGGCGGGCGCCGACCACGTCTGCCTCCAGGTGATCACCGCGGACCCCACGGAGACGCCGCTGACGCAGTGGCGTGAGCTGTCCTTCCTGACCACCCTGCGGTAGCCGGTCGGCGTGCTAGGCAGACGGGTGTGCCAGCCGATACAGCACGTGCCGTCGTAGCGGGCTGTCCTCGGCCAGGCGGGGATGGTCGAAGTCGTCGGCGGGGTCGTGGGTCATGCCCAGACGCCTCATGACGGCCTGCGACCTGAGGTTCGTCAGCGCCGTCATCGACACGATCTCCGTCAGGCCGGACACCTCGAACCCGTGGGCCACCGCGGCCCGCGCCGCCTCCAGCGCGTAGCCGTGCCCCCACGCCGATCGGGCCAGCCGCCAGCCCACCTCGACCGCGGGGGTGAAGGGCGCCTCGAAGGTCTGCCGGGCCAGACCGGTGAAGCCGATGAAGCGCCCGGTCGACCGCACCTCAAGCGCCCAGAGGCCGAAGCCGTCGTGCTCGAAACCGGCCTCGATCCTGTCCACCATCGCGTCGCTGTCCTCGCGCGACAGGGGTGCGGGGAAGTGCGCCATCACCTCGGGGTCGGCGTTGAGGGCGGCGAAGGGTGCCCGGTCCTCCTCGCGCCAGCGTCGCATGATCAAACGCTCGGTATCCATCCGGCCGATGATAGGCCCGCCTGCCCGCAGGCGGGCCCGTGCGGCCTCAGGGGCAGCTCTCGCCGTACTTGACGACCGTCAGCACGACCTGGCCCGCCAGCGCCGCGCCTTCGGCGGGTGTCTGGGTGCAGACCTGCCAGCCGGTGTCGACGAAGGTGATGCGGCCCTGGCCGGTCGCGTCGGTGACCTTGAAGTCCGTCTTGGCCGGCAGGCTCTGGCGGGCCACCCTGATGCTCTTGCCGCGCAGGTCCGGCATCGTGCCCGGCGCGGCCGACGTGCCCGCGGCCGACGGGCAGCGCTCGCCTGTCTTGACCACCGACAGCTCCACGAGGTCGCGCACCGGGCGCTGCCCGCACACCTGCCAGTCGCGCCTGACGATGACGATACGGCCCCTGCCGCTGACGTCGACGCTCTTGATCCTGCTGTGCCCGGCCTTCTCCAGCACACCGACGGCCGTGGCCAGCCCCTGGCCGACCACCTGCGGCAGCGCGGCGAGCGGCGCCGGGTCCATCACGGCGCCGACGCCCGCCTGCTGCGCCCCGCACCCCGTCACCAGCAGCAGCGCCGCGACCGTCCATCCGATCCGCATGCCCGTCTCCCCCTTCGTCTTCTCGGCAGGGGGAGAAGACGATCTTACCTGCGTGCCTTGATCCCGGTCAGCCGCCTGAACACGTCCCACCAGAACGGCGCGCCGAACAGCAGCGCCACATACGTGAGCAGGAAGCCCGGCCAGTGCCCCGGCGTGGTGACGCGGTCCCACCAGACGCCGCCGTTCCACGACACGCTGGGGTCGCCTTCGGCGGGCACGACGATACCGACCAGCGCGTGGTCGAACACCTTCACCAGGGCGGGCGAGCTGATCGTCTCGGTCAGGCACTCGACGAGCTCGGTGGACTCGCCCGGACCGCACTTGGCCTTGAGCTCCTCGCCGCTGACCGACGAGGAGGCGACCGAGGCCCTGAAGGCGTTGTCGCGCAGCAGCGTCTTGCCGTACTCCAGGCCGTCCATGCTGAACAGCAGCGTCACCAGCAGGCCGAGCACGGCGACGACCCACTTGACGTAGCGCTTGTAGAGCATCGACAGGCGCTGCATCTCGGTGTCGAACCAGCCCTCGACGCCCTGCCTGAAGCGGTCGAGGTCGCGCTGAGCGCCTTCCCACAGGCCCTTGAGATGGCCGTGCAGGGGGCTCTTGAGCTTGTCGAGCTTGTCCAGCAGGCCGGGCACGCCGTCCTTCTCGGCCGCGGCCAGTTCCATCAGGGCGACCGCGAAGCGGCCGGGCGGGATGTTGGAGATGCTGGTCTTGCCGGTGGAGGGGTGGTCGATCTCCCGCAGCCTGGAGTAGAGCCTGACGGTGACCTTGTCGTCGCCCTTCTCCGGCACGGCCGACATGGCGCTCAGGTCGGAGTCGGGCGGCTGGTCGTTGAACTCGGGCCTGGCGTCACGGTGCCTGCCGAAGGGCAGTGCGCCGAACACGTCCCTGATGCGCGCGGGCAGCCAGGCCCTGTCGTTCTTGTCCGAGCCGTCCATGGTGTCGCGCAGATAGGCCCACAGAAACTTGCTGCGGATGCCGAGCAGCCGGACGAAGCCCTCGTTCAGCCCGCTGACCAACAGCGAGAGCAGGAGGAACGATGTGACGAGACCGACGGCGAGGTCGATGTAAACAGACAGCAAAACTGATCACCCCGCGCTTTGATACACCTCCTCATCACCGCCCGCAACCCCATCGAACACTCTCAGTCTGCGTAGAACACGCGCTCCACCACAGATCGGGCCCTGCGCGTGATCCTGCGGTAGTCCTCGACGAAGTCCTCCGACCCGTCGCTCTGGTAGCCGAGCGTGCGGGCCAGCAGGCGGCGCTCGCGTACGTCGGCCGGGATGGAGTCGGCCGCCCTGCCCTTGACCAGCATGATCGCATCGCGGACGCGGGAGGCGAAGCGCCAGGACCCGGCCAGCACCCGCTCGTCCGCCTCCTGCAGCAGGCCTTCGGCCACGGCCGCGGCCAGCGCACGAAGTGTCCTGGTCGTGCGCAGGGCCGGGCGTGCGCCCGCATGCCTGAGCTGCAGGAGCTGGGCCACCCACTCCACGTCGGACAGGCCGCCCCTGCCCAGCTTGGTGTGCAGGGCGGGATCGGCCCCCCTGGGCAGCCGTTCGGCCTCCATCCGCGCCTTCAGCCTGCGGATCTCGCGCACCGCCTGGTCGGGCAGGCCGCCCGCCGGGTAGCGCAGGGTGTCGGCCAGGGCCTCGAACCTGGCGCCGAGCCCGGCGTCCCCCGCGCAGTGCCTGGCCCGCAGCAGCGCCTGCGACTCCCACGGCGAGGACCAGCGCGCGTAGTAGGCCGCGTAGGAGGCCAGGGTGCGCACCAGCGGCCCCTGACGGCCCTCGGGGCGAAGGTCGGGGTCGATGAGCAGCGGCGGGTCCGGTCCCGGCAGGGCCAGCAGCCTGCGCAGCTCGTTCGCCACGGCGAAGGCCGCGTCGCTCGCCGCCCTTTCGCTCGCGCCCTCGATCGGGTCGTGCACGAACATCACGTCGGCGTCGCTGCCGTAGGAGCACTCGACGCCGCCGAGCCTGCCCATCGCGATCACCGCGAACACGGTGGGCAGCGGCGCCCTGCCCTCCAGCTCGACCTTGGCCACGGCGGCGCGCAGGGCGGCCTCGATCGTGACGTCGTTGAGCGCCGACAGCGCGGCCCCGACCTGCTCGATGCCGGACAGTCCCGCGATGTCGGCGACAGCAGTGCGCAGCAGCTCCCTGCGCCGCAGTCCTCGCACGGCGGCGACGGCCTGCTCGGCGTCCTCGCCGTGGCGCGAGACTGCCGTGAGCGCCTCGGCGCGCAGGGCCGGGGCCGGGCGGGGCGCCAGGTCTGTGTCCGAGCCGAGCAGGGCGACCGCCTCGGGTGCGTTGAGCAGCAGCCCGGTGGCGTATCTGCTGGTGCCGAGCACGCGGGCCATGCGTGAGGCGACGGCGGTCTCGTCGCGCAGCAGCCTGAGGTACCAGGGTGTGGCGCCGAGCTTGTCGCTGACCTGCCTGAAGCCGAGCAGCCCGGCGTCGGGGTCCGGCGTGTCGGCGAACCAGCCCAGCATGACCGGCAGCAGGGTGCGCTGGATGGCCGCACGGCGCGACAGGCCCGAGGTGAGCGCCGCGATGTGCCGCAGGGCGCCCTGCGGATCGGTGTACCCGAGTGCGACGAGCCTGGCCGAGGCGGCGCTCGCCGACAGTCTGGCCTCCGCCTCGGGCAGCCTGGCCACCGCCTGCAGCAGCGGCCGGTAGAACAGCTTCTCGTGCAGCCGCCGCGCCTGCCTGGCGTGCCGCCGCCACTCGGCCGTGAACTCCCCCACCGGATCGGCGCTCGCCCCCAGCGCCCTGCCGAGCCGCCGCAGACCGGCCTCGTCCGATGGCACCACGTGCGTGCGGCGCAGCCGGTGCAGTTGCAGCAGGTGCTCGACCCGGCGCAGGAAGGAGTAGGCGTCGGCCAGCGTTCGGGCGTCCTCGCGCCCGACGTAGCCGCCCCTGGACAGCGCCGCGAGCGCGGGCAGCGTCGCACGCTCGCGCAGCCGCTCGTCCAGCCTGCCGTGCACGAGTTGCAGCAGCTGCACGGCGAACTCGATGTCGCGCAGCCCGCCGGGCCCCAGCTTGAGCTGCCGCTCGCCGTCGGCGCCCGCGTGCGCCTCGACCCTGCGGCGCATGGCCTGGACGTCGGGAACGAAGTTGTCGCGGGTGGCCGCGCTCCACACCAGGTCGCCGACCGCCGCGACGTAGGCGGCGCCGAGGTCGAGGTCGCCCGCCACCGGCCTGGCCTTGAGCAGGGCCTGGAACTCCCACGTCTTGGCCCAGCGCCGGTAGTAGGCCAGATGGCTGGCCTGCGTGCGCACCAGCGGGCCTGACCTGCCTTCGGGACGCAGGTTGGCGTCGACCTCCCACAGCGCGCCCTCGGGCGTCGTGTCCGAGCAGGCCCGCATCATGGCCTGGGCCAGCCGGGTGGCGGCCCTGAGCGCGGTGCTCTCGTCGGCGTCCTCGCGCGGCTCGGCCACGAAGATCACATCGACGTCGCTGATGTAGTTGAGCTCGCGCGCTCCGCACTTGCCCATGCCGACGACCGCCAGCCTGACCAGGCCCGAGGCGTCGGGGTGCTCGGCGCGCGCGATCGCGAGTGCGGCCCGCAGGGCCGCCGCCGCCAGGTCCGACAGCTCCCGCATGACGTCGGCCTGCGCGGCGCGGCCGGTCAGGTCACGCGCGGCCAGGCGCAGCAGCCTGCCCCGATAGGCGACACGCAGGGCGAGCATGGCCTGGGCGCGCTCGCCCGCCGCGATCGGCTCGGCCGCCCCGGGATCGGCTCCCACCGCGCCGAGCAGCTCGGCCTCCGCGCCCTCCGCGCCCGGCGGCCCGCCGATCAGCAGGCGATGGCCCGGATGCCGTACGAGGTGCTCGCCCAGGGCCGCGCTGACCCCCAGGACGGCGAGCAGCCCGGCCCGCATGTCCTCGTCGGCGAGCAGGTCGGCCACCACGCCCGGATCGCGTTCGGCCAGGCGGGTGAGCGAGAGCAGGGCGAGATCGGGATCGGCCGTCGCGCCCAGCGCGTCGAGCAGGACGGCGGCGTCCGGCCGGCCGAGTTCGAGGCCGAGCTCGGCGAGCAGGCGTTCGGCCCTCGGCCCTTCGGCGAAGCCGAGCCTGGCCAGCCGTCCTGCCGTGGAGTCCATGCGGGGCACGCCGCTCATCCCCTCCCGGGCCGCGAGGTGTGCTCGCCTCCATCCTCGCAGGCGCGCTCTCCTGCGCCTCGGGGGCGCGGCGGGAGCACGGCGTCGACGACCTCGGCGGCGAAGCCCGGCCCGACGGACTCCTGGCGCAGCAGCACCCGGACCCAGACCGCGCCGCCGACCAGGTCGACCAGCAGTTTCGGGTCGGCGTCGGCCGCCAGCTCGCCCCTGGCCACCGCCCTGGCGAAGATCGGCGCCTCCCGCTCGAACCGGTCGGCGAAGAACGCCTTGGTGAGCGCGCCGATGTCGGGCTGACGCGCGCCTCCGGCCATGGCCAGCACGACGGCCTCGGTGCCGGGCGCGGTGAGCAGGGCGATCACGTGCTCGGTCAGCGCGATCAGGTCGCCGCGCAGGCTGCCGGTGTCGACCGGCTCGAAGTCGAGCACGCCCGCCTGCAGCAGGGCGGCGCTGAGCAGGGCGGACTTGGAGGGCCACCACCGGTACAGCGTCGTCTTGTTGACGCCCGCCGCCAGCGCGACGCCCTCCACGGTGAGCCCCTCGTAGCCGTGCTCGGCGAGCAGTCTGAGCGTGGCGTCGAAGATCTCGGCTGCGGCTCTCGGGCCTTTCACGTCGGCGGTCCTCCTCTAGGCGCGGTGTCCTGCTCATGATACTAATGCAACGCAACGTTGCGTTGTATTCTGTTCAGCTGTGGAGGTGGACATGACCGGACTCTCCCCCGTCGTCGCCTGGGGGCTGCTCGGCGCCTGGATCGTGCACGACGCCGAGGAGGTGGCCACGATGGCCGACTGGGTACGGCAGGCCGCGCCGGTGCTGGCCGAGCAGTTCCCGCAGGTGCCGTGGGAGCGGGCCGAGCCGTCCCAGGCGCAGGTGAACACGGCGATCGGCCTCATGGGCGTGCTCGTCGCCACCGCCGCCGCCCGCGGGGCCGCGACCGGCGGGCGCAGTCCGCTGTTCCAGACGGTGCTGGCCGGGTTCGGGGTGCACGGCGTGGTGCATCTGGCGCAGGCCGCCGCGTGGCGCGGGTACACGCCCGGCCTGGTGAGCGCGCCGCTGGTCGTGCTGCCGTACTCGGCATGGGCGTGGCGCCGCCTCCGGGCATCGGGCGTGCCGGTGGCGGCGGGTGGCGGCGTGCGGGGGGCGGCGCTGTTCCCGCTGGCCGTCGTGGGGGCGCACGCGCTGGCCCACGTCCTGACCCGCAGGCGCAAGCGGCCCGGACGCCGCGATGAGCGCCGGCTCTAGGCGGTCACCACGGCGGCGAAGGCGTGGGCGAGGGGACGCCACTGGGCGTGCAGGCGCTCGTCGGCTGCCTTGACCTCGGCGTCGAGGTCGGCGGCCGGGCGCCCGTCGAGTTCGAGCGCGTTGGCCGTCCAGGTGGTGAAGATGCCCGCGCCCGCCTCCGGATGGAACTGCACGGCCCAGGCGCGCCCGCCCAGCCGGTAGGCCTGGTTCGGATAGCGCGTGCCGGTCATCAGCGGCACGGCGCCGTCGGGCAGCACGGTCATGGCGTCCTGGTGGTACTGAACGGCGGGCCCGGCCCCGATGCCGCCGAACAGCAGGTCGCCATCGGCGGCGGGCAGCGGTGCGACCTCGCCGAGCCCGACCTCCAGCCCGGCCGTGCCCCGCTCGACGACGCCGCCGCAGGCCAGCGTCATGAGCTGCCCGCCCAGGCAGATCCCGAGCGTCGGCAGCCCACTGCCCACCGCCTCGCGCAACAGCCGACGGGTGGGGGCGAGCCAGGGGTAGCCCGCGTCGTCCCACGCCGACGCCTCCCCGCCGAGCACGATCAGCCCGCCGTCGGCCCGTGCGGGCACGGTCTCGCCCAGATGCGCCCTGACGACGTCGCACTCGACCCCGGCCTCGGCCAGCCAGTGCCCGAAGAGTCCGATGGGTGCGGCAGGCTCGGACTCGATCACACAAATACGCATATTTCACTCTCTACCATGGACTTCATGGAGCTTGACGACTTGGACGGCCTGCGTATCACCCGCTTCGGCACCGGCCCGCGCATCGTCCTCGCGGTGCACGGGATCACCGCCTCATCGATGGCCTGGAACGGCGTGGCCAGGCGACTGCCCGAAGGCTGGTCACTGGTGGCGATGGACCTGCGCGGCCGGGGCCACAGCGCCGATCTGCCCGGCCCCTGGGGCCTGGAACGGCACGCCGAGGACGTCGCCAGGGTCGCCGACCACGTCGGGGCCGGACCCGATGCCGTGCTGACCGGCCACTCGATGGGAGCGGCCGTCGCGGTGCTGGTCGCGGCCGAGCGCGCCTTCGAACGCGTGGTGCTCGTCGACGGCGGCCTGCCCTTCCCCGCGCTGCCGCCGGAGGCCGACGTGGACGAGGTGATGCGCGAGACGCTCGGCCCGGCGGTCGCCAGGCTCAGCCGGACCTTCGCCGACGCCGAGGCGTATGTCGACTTCTTCAAGGCCCACCCCTCGCTCATCGGCAACTGGACGGCCGACTTCGAGGAGTACGTGCGCTACGACCTCACCGGCGAGCCCGGGGCCCTGCGCTCGCGGTGCGTGCCCGAGGCGGTGATGCAGGACGGACGGTGGCTGCGTACCCAAGGGGAGACGATCGCCTCCGCGCTGGCGCGGATCGGCACGCCGCCCCTGCTGCTGCGCGCCCGTCGCGGGCTGCTGAACCAGGACATCGGCATGTTCTCCGACGAGTGGGCCGCGCACTGGGTGGGCCGGGTGCCGGGGCTGCGCGACGAGCTGCTGCTCGACTGCAACCACTACACGATCATGAGCACCGAGCCCGCCGTCTCGGTCGTCGCCGGGCGCCTGACCGAGGGCTGAGCCGGGCCGGGGAGCGCTCCTCGCGCTGAAGGAGCGCTCCAAAGCCGGCCGTACGGTCAGCGCGGGGTGATCCAGGTGGCCTTGGCCGAGGCGACGAGCGTGCCGTCGACCTCGTACAGGGCGCTCTCGCCGAAGAGCTTGCGGCCCTCGACGCCGGTGGCGCGTGCCACGACGGAGTAGGCGCCGCCGGGGTAGAGCCTGCGGTGGATCTGCAGGCTGAGGCGGCCGAGCAGCGCGCTCTCGCCGGGGCCGAAGTGCGCCCAGCCGGTCGCGCAGTCGAGCACGGCGCCCACGATCGAGGTCGGCACGCCGTCGGCGTCGGCCACGGTGAACGGCACCCGCCATCCGGCCGCCACCACGCCGCTCTGCCCCGCCACGGGGCCGGGGAAGACGCGCAGGCCGTCGCCGGGCTCGCGCAGGCCGCAGGCGAAGCAGCCGGGGAAGGCGTGCCCGCTCCAACCGGCGAAGCCCTCCTCTGCCTTGGCCGCGTCGTTGAACGGCACGAAGGCGGGGGCGTCGAGCCGCTCGGCGACCGGGATGGCCTCGACCAGCAGCCTGTCCTCGTGCGAGAGCGTGGCGGTGTTGGCGACGTGCTCCAGGCGGAGCTCGGTCTCCAGAGGGGTGGGGGCGTGCAGCGTGACCTCGACGGCGGATCCTTGCGCCTGGAGCGCGTCGGCGACCGTTCCGGCGATCCAGCCGCCGTTCGCGATCCCCTCGGGACCGTTGAACCGCGCGGGAACCGACAGCACGGTCTGCAGAGCAGCCGTCGTCATGCCACACCCTCCTCATCGACCCCAAAGGGCCCACGGTGGCCAAACAGGCCAGAATCGCCATAACTAGGGTTAATAACAGACCAATTTTACCGGAGTGTCCGTTTGACCACTCAAGCAGGGGTCGATGACGAGCCGGTCAGTGGGCTGTAACGCAGATATGACCGTACAGCTTCCCTTGCCCTCCCCTATCCGTAATATATGGATCTTCATGACACGGATGTGACTCGGGGGCCGGAAGTGACAGTGCTCAGCCGTAGAAATCTTCTCAAGGCAGGGGCCGGTCTCGTGCCCGCCGCCTTGATCGCCGAGCCGGCCAGGGCCACCGTGCCCGTGCTGCCCGGCAGCGGCACCGGCGCGCTGCCCGCCGCGCTCGCGCCGTTCGACACGATGATCAAGAAGTACGTCAAGGAGCGCGAGATCGGCTGCGCCCAGATCGCGGTCGCGCGCGGCGGCAAGATCGTGCTGGCCAGAGGCTACGGGCAGATCCCGCAGCCTGCGCCCGCCGGTTCGGGCGGCACGCCGTACCTCGCCAGGTTCTCGCTGGTGCGGCCCACCTCGCTGTTCCGCATCGCCAGCCTCAGCAAGCTGGTCACCGCCGCCGCGATCATGCGGCTGGTCCAGGACGGCAGGCTCAGCCTGGCCGCGCCGGTCGCGCCGCTGCTCGGGCTGTCCACCACGGGCGACGCCAGGCTGGCCGACGTGACCGTGCGCAGGCTCATGCACCACCTGGGCGGCTGGGACAGGGACGCGGCCGGGTACGACCCGCTGTTCGTCGACAGGACCGTGGCGAGCACGCTGGACGTGCCGCTGCCGATCGGGCACGCCGACCTCGTCCGCTACATGGGCGCCAAACCCCTGCAGCACGCGCCCGGCTCCACGGTGTCCTACAGCAACTACGGCTACCTGCTGCTCGGCCGGATCGTCGCCAAGGTCTCGGGACAGAGCTACGAGTCCTACGTGCAGCAGAAGATCCTCTCGCCGCTCGGCATCACCAGGATGCGGCTCGGCAGGAGCGCCAGGACCAAGGCCGCGCCCGGCGAGGTGCCCTACGTCTCGACGTACACGGGCAAGAGCGTGCTGGACGACTCCGGTGCGACCGTGCCCTTCCCCTACGGCGGGTTCAGCGTGGAGCTCGGCGACGCCAGCGGCGGCTGGCTGGCCTCGGCCGTCGACCTGGTCAGGCTGACCACCGCGTTCGACAAGCCGGGCGCCGTGCTCAACGCCTCCTCCATCACCCAGCTGTTCGCCAAGCCGGAGACCGGCGCCAACGCCAACGGCTCCTGGTACGGCGGCGGCTGGTGGGTACGCAACCAGGGCGGCGGGCTCAACACCTGGCACACCGGCTCGATGGCGGGCACCTACACCTTCCTCATGCGCACCTACGAGGGCCTGGCGTGCGCGGTGACGCTGAACCGCCGCCAGGAGGGCTCGGCGCCCGACTTCGGGGCGATCGACCCGCTGCTCTGGGAGGCGATCAGGGCGGTCAAGACCTGGCCCTCGGTCGACCTGACCAGCACGTACTTCTGACCGGCCGATCGACAGGCACGGCATACTGCGAAGGGTGTATCGGGAACGCGCCTCGCTCGTGCGGGGCGCAGTGGTGTGGCATCGGCCGGGCGGCGGCGCGCGATCGCACGCGCTCGTGCTGCCCGACGGATGCATGGACGTCATCTGGTCCGACGGCGAGCTCGTCGTCGCCGGGCCGGACACGACGGCGCACCTGGCCGAAGGGCCGCCCGGCGCCTCCTACACCGGTCTGCGTTTCGCACCCGGCACCGCGCCCGCCGTCCTGGGCGTGCCCGCCCACGCGCTGCGCGACCTGCGGGTGCCGCTGGCCGACCTGTGGCCGGGCCCGGAGGTCGCCAGGCTGACCGAGCTGGCCGCCTCGGGCACGGCGACCGGGCGGCTGCTCGAACGGATGGCGCTGGCCAGGCTCGCGGACGCCGATCCCGTCGACCCGATGCTCGGCGCCCTGGTCGAAAGGCTCGGCGGCGGTGCGAGCGTGGCCGGAGCGGCCGAGGGGCTCGGGCTCGGCGAACGGCAGCTGCACCGGCGTTCGCTCGCGGCCTTCGGCTACGGGCCCAAGGTGCTGGCCCGCATCCTGCGCATGCAGAGGGCGCTGGCCGCCGCCAGGTCCGGCCTGCCCCTGGCCGACACGGCCGCGCACGCGGGCTACGCCGACCAGGCCCACCTCTCACGCGAGATCAGATCGCTGACCGGCAGCTCGCCGAGCGCCCTGCTGCGTCCCGCTCAGGCGCCGGGCAGCGGTGCGAACAGGTCGACGCCGTTGCCGTCGGGGTCGAGCACGACGGCGTAGCGCTGCCCCCAGAACGCGTCCCACGGCTTCAGCTCCCCGTGGTGGCCCGCCTCGACCAGCTCGGCGTAGACCCGGTCGACCTCCGCCGGGTCGTCACAGGCGAACGCGAGCGAGCCGCCGCCCTTGCCCGGCACGAAGTCCGGCGAGAACGAGCGAATCGTCTCCACCGTGTCCCAGGCCAGCTTGAGCCCGCCGGGCAGCTCGTGCTCGACATGCGGCAACGCGTCGGCCTCGGCCGCGACCTCAAGGCCGAGTCTGCGGTAGAAGGCCAGGGAGGCGGCCATGTCGGCCACGACGATCTCGATAACGCTCAGTCTTGGTGCCATGCACCCAAGCTACCGACACGCCCGCGCCCCGGTCTTGAACGAATCGGACACCTCACAGCACCGGCAGGTACCGCCCGAGCTCGAACTCCGTGACCTGACGGCGGTACTCACGCCACTCGGTGCGCTTGTTGCGCAGGAAGTAGTCGAAGACGTGCTCGCCCAGCGTCTCGGCGACGAGTTCGCTGCGCTCCATCACGCCGATGGCCTCGTCGAGCGACTGCGGGAGCGGCTGGATGCCGAGTGCCCGGCGCTCGGCGCTGGTCAGCGCCCAGACGTCGTCGGCCGTCGCGGGAGGCATCTCGTAGCCCTCCTCGATGCCCTTCAGCCCGGCGGCCAGGACCAGGGCGAAGGCCAGGTAGGGATTGCACGCGGAGTCGAGCGAGCGGAACTCGATCCGGGTCGAGCCGCTCTTGTGCGGCTTGTACATCGGCACGCGCACCAGCGCCGAGCGGTTGTTGTGCCCCCAGCAGATGTAGGAGGGCGCCTCGCCCCCGGCCCCCGCGATGGCCTCGACGTCGCCCCACAGCCGCTTGTAGGAGTTGACCCACTGGTTGCACACGGCGGTGATCTCGGCCGCATGCCTGAGCAGCCCGGCGATGAACGACCTGCCGACCTTCGACAGCTGGTACTCGGCGCCGGGCTCGTAGAAGGCGTTGCGGTCGCCCTCGAACAGCGACATGTGCGTGTGCATGCCCGAGCCGGGGTGCTCGGTGAACGGCTTGGGCATGAACGAGGCCCACACGCCCTGCTCCAGCGCGACCTCCTTCATCACCAGCCTGAAGGTCATGATGTTGTCGGCCGTGGTGAGCGCGTCGGCGTAACGCAGGTCGATCTCCTGCTGGCCGGGCGCGCCCTCGTGGTGGCTGAACTCCACCGAGATGCCCATCGACTCCAGCATCATGATCGCCTGACGCCTGAAGTCGTGGCCGGAGCTGTGCGGGGTGTGGTCGAAGTAGCCGCCCGAGTCGATCGGCTCCGGCTTCTCCCCCGCCGCCGGGCGGTTCTTCAGCAGGAAGAACTCGATCTCCGGATGGGTGTAGAAGGTGAAGCCCATGTCGGCGCACTTGGCCAGCGTGCGCTTGAGCACCCAGCGCGGATCGGCGTGCGAGGGTGAGCCGTCCGGCATGAGGATGTCGCAGAAGATGCGCGCCGCGCCGGGCGACTCGCTGCGCCAGGGCAGGATCTGGAAGGTCGAGGGGTCGGGCTTGGCCAGCATGTCCGACTCGTAGACCCGGGCGAATCCCTCGATGGCCGAGCCGTCGAAGCCGATGCCTTCGGCGAAGGCGCCCTCCAGTTCGGCCGGGGCGACCGCGACCGACTTCAGGAAACCGAGCACGTCGGTGAACCACAGCCGGATGAACCGGATGTCGCGCTCCTCGAGAGTACGGAGAACGAACTCCTGCTGGCGGTCCAAGGCATCCCCTTGCGCGAAGACATGTCTGATCGCCTCCCAGTCTGCCCGCTATGTGTTTCGAGCACGTTACGAGGGGTCACGGGGCGGGCCAGGACCGGTCGCGCCTGACTGACAAAGCGCACGTGCCGTCCTAATGTGATCACGCAGATTCGTCTCGGGGGAGGCAGACATGGCCACTGAGCTGCGTAAGCGCAAGCTCGACCGGGCCTTCGGGCACATGGACGTCACCGGCAGGGGGCAGATCGAGCGCGACGACGTGCTCGGGCTCGGCGCCCGCATCCTGGTGGGCTTCGGCGAGTCGCCGACGACACTGGCGGGCAGCAGGCTCATCGACGGGTTCGACGGCATCTGGCACACCCTGTACACCGCCCTGGACCGCGACGACGACGGGCGCATCTCCGCCGAGGAGTTCCACACGGGCATGACCTCGGCCTTCATCGAGGGCGACAGGTACGAGCCCGTCTTCAACCCGGCCGTCGAGGCCGTCGCGGCGCTCTGCGACGGCGACGGCGACGGGCGGATCGGGCCGGTGGAGTTCAGGATGATGCTGAGCGCGTTCGGCACCGCCTACGACGACGTGGACGAGGCCTTCGACCGGCTCGACCGCGACGGCAGCGGCGCGGTTGCGGTGGCGACGCTGGTGGAGGCCGGTCGCCAGTTCTACACCGGCGACGATCCGCACGCCCCCGGCAACTGGCTGTTCGGACCGCTGTGACCTCCCCGGCGGGAGTGGCCGCCCTCGAAAGGGGCGCCGGGGCACGCGCGGTGCTGGGCGGGCTGGCCGCGTGCGTTCCCGCGATGGCGGCGCCGTGCCGTACGCATCGGGCGGTCTATGCGATCGAGGCCGCGCTGATCGACTGGTCGCGCAGGAGCGGGCTGCCGGTCGACCCGGCGGCCGGGCAGCACCGGATGGCGGCCCGCGCGTTCGCCGAGTTCGACGCGGAGCGTGCGGCGCTGTTCGGCCAGTGGCTGGTGTGGCTGTTCCATCTGGACGACGAGCTGGACGAGCGCGGCGGCAGCCTTGAGGTGTTCCCCGCGCTGCTGGAGATCGCCGAGGGCGGCGGCGAGCACGGCGGGCCCGCGCTGGAGTCGGCGTTCGCCGGACTGTGGCGGGCGACGGCGGCGCCCATGGGCCCGGCCTGGCGGGCCAGGTTCGCCGCCGCTCTGGCCAGGCAGGAGCAGGCGTGCCGGATCGAGGCCTACAACCGCCGCCACGGCCTGCGGCCCGCCCTGCGCGACCTGCCCGAGCTGCGCAGGGACACCGGCGGCCCGTGGATCTACGACGTGGTCGAGGCCTGCCTGCTGGTGGAGGTGCCCGCCTGGCTGCACGCGAGCGAGCCGTGGCAGGACCTGCGCACCGCGTGCGCCGACGCCGTCGCCTGGTGCAACGACCTGGCCTCCGCGGGCAAGGAGCACGGCGACCCGCACAACATGGCGGTGACGGCCGCTGCCGAGCTCGGCCTGGACGAGCGGGAGGCGGCCTCGTGGCTGGCCGGGCGGGTGGCCGCGCGCTGCGCCGACATGAAGGCCGCGGCCCGGCGGCTGCCGCTGGCCGAGCTGCCCGCCGTACAGGCGCGTGCGGTGAGCAAGGTCGCCTGCGCGTATCTGGCCGCGCCGAGGGCGCATCTGGAGTGGGCACTTGAGTCGGAAAGATATACGTAACGTCATCGCTTGATTTCGCTATGTACTCAGCATGGCGCGACACGCGAAACGCACGATGCTGCGGCGGCGAGGGGTGATGGGCCTGTCGGTCCTGCTGGCCCTCGCCGTCTCGTTGTGGACGGTCTTCATCGTGCGCGACGCGACCTGCGCGTCCGCGGCGGACCGGCGGCCGGTGCCGCAGGTGACCAGATCGGGCAAGGCGCTGTTCTACCAGGCGAGCACCCCCGAGGGGAACTGCTCGCTGGCGGGCGCGGCCCGCACCGACCTGTTCGCCTCGGTCTCCACCAAGGAGTACGCCGGATCCCGCGCGTGCGGCGGCTACCTGGACGTGACCGGACCACGCGGCACCGTACGCGTCCAGGTCGTCGACCACTGCCCCAGCTGCGATCCCGGCGAGCTCGACCTGAGCCAGGCGGCGTTCGCCAGGATCGCCAGGCCCGGCCTGGGCGTCGCGGACGTCGTCTACGCCCAGGTGCGCGACCCGCGACTGCCGTCGGCGCTGGCCTTCAGGGTGAAGGAGGGCTCCTCCAGGCGCTGGCTCGCCGTCCAGGTCGTCGACCACGGCAATCCGCTCAGCGGTGTCGAGATCAGGCACGAAGGCGCGTGGCGCGAGCTGACCAGGGGCGCCGACAGCTACTGGGTGGCGGGCGACGGCGCCGGGGCGGGCCCGTTCCGGCTGCGCGTGAGCGACAGCGAAGGCCATGTCAAGACCGTCGAGGGGCTCAAGCTGAACCCGGGCGCCCTGCAGCGCACCACCGTCCGCCTGTACGGCGCGAGCACGTCGGCCCCCGCCTCCCCGCTGCCGCCTCCCCCGCCCGTCACCGGCCCGCCGTCCGTCCAGCCCTCCGAGGCGGCCAACACCACCACACCCGCCTGCTGATCGGACCTGCCGATCAGACCTGCTGATCAGACGGCGTCCGCCAGTGCGTCTCCCGTGCTCGTGCGCCGGTAGACGACCTGGCGGCCGACCCTGAGCCCTACGGCGAGACCGCCGCCACTGAGCACGCCCAGGTGCTGGCTCACCGCGCCCGCCGTCAGCTCCATACGTCTGGCCAGCGCGGTCGTGGTGGCGGGCTCGGCCAGCGCGGTGAGGATCCGCGCCCTGGTCCGGCCGAGCAGCGCGGCCAGCGCCTCGGGCGCGGGCGGCGGGCCGTCCAGCCACAGGGTCCCGACGCCCTGCACCGGGTAGACGAGCATCGCCTGGTACGGCGCCGACATCGTGGCCACCTTCGGCCAGTAGAAGGCGCTGGGCACCAGGACGAGCCCGTTGCCTTCGAGGCTGCCGACCTCGCACCAGGTGGTGTCGACGGTCAGGGTGCCGCCGACGAGGGTGACGGCGGGGTCGAGCCCGGCGAACAGATGGTGGGCGCCTCCCGTGGCCAGGTCGCGCGAGCGGCGCAGCACGTCGCGTTCGAGCAGGCCGTACACCCTGGGCCAGAACTCGGCGAAGCAGGAGTCCCAGTAGGCCTGGAGGGTGTCGGCGGCCCTGCGGATCCCGGCGGCCGGGTCGGCCCTGAACCTCGCCAGCACCTCGGGATCGCCGCCCGGCAGGTCGTCGAGCTCCTGCGCGGCCTTGGCCGGGCACGTCTGGCGTACCCTGGCGAGTTCCTCGGCGAAGTCGGGCATGGAGGTGTCGGGGGGCGGGGTGAGGAAGTCGGCGATGTAACCGCCGGGCGGGACGAGGGTGAACAGCTCACGCAGGTCGAGATCGGCCAGGCGCGGCCTGACGGTCTTGAGCCAGGGCAGGTGCAGGCCCTGTCTGGCCGGGTCGCGCAGGGTGCGCAGGCTGGCCACCAGCTCCCACAGCGGTGAGAACGCGAACCTGATCCGCGCCACGTCGTCCGGTGTCATCACCCATTGAGCACCCATACCTTTTAGTGTGACGTAAATGGTTCGCGACCGAAACCCGACTTGCCGGACTCTTGGCTCGTGACGCTGACCGAAACCTCCTTCATCCAGACAAAGCTCGGCGGTCTGCCCCGGCCGTTCTGGGCCCTGTTCGGCGGGTCCCTGATCAACCGGGTCGGCACGATGGTGCTGCCGTTCACCGGTGTGTACCTGACCCAGGCGCGTGGGCTTTCGGTCGCGGCCGCAGGTCTGGTGATGGCGTTGTTCGGGGCCGGATCGCTGCTGTCGCAGGTGGCGGCCGGCTGGCTGACCGACAGGCTGGGCAGGCGTGCCACCCTCAGCGGCGCCATGGTCGCCACGGCCGTCACGATGCTGGCGCTCGGCTACAGCACGACGCTTCCCGCCATCCTGGTGTCGATGTTCCTGCTCGGGCTCGTGGTCGACGCCTACCGGCCGGCCTCGACCGCGCTGGTGGCCGACCTCGTCTCGCCCGTCGACCGGCCGAGGGCGTACGGGCTGCTGTTCTGGGCGATCAACCTGGGCTATGCGATCGGGATGACTGCGGGCGGCTGGCTGGCCTCGCTGGGGTTCCTCTGGCTGTTCTGGATCAACGCGGTGACCTGCCTGGTGTTCGGCGCCCTGGTCTGGCGCGCGGTGCCCGAGACCAGGCCCGAGCACGGCCAGGCCGAGGGCGGCGGCTTCCTCGACGTGCTGCGCGACGGGCTGATGGTCGCCTTCGCCCTGGCCACGCTCGCCCAGGCCGTCGTGTACGCCCAGACGTTCACCACCCTGCCCATGGCCATGACGACCGGCGTCGGACTGAGCACCGGGGCCTACGGCCTGGCGATGGCGCTCAACGGCGTGCTCATCGTCGTCGTACAGCCGCTCGTCTCCGACTGGCTCGGCCGCCGCGACCTCGGCCGCACCCTGGCGCTCGGCGTGGCGATCATGTCGGTCGGCTTCGCGCTGACCGCCTTCGTGACCGAGGTGGCCGGGTTCGCGCTCACGGTGGCGCTGTGGACGGCGGGCGAGATCGTCACGGCGGGCATCGGCGGCACGATCGTCGCCGCACTCGCCCCCGTCCACCTGCGCGGAAGGTACTCCGGCCTGTACGGCCTGGCCTGGTCGGGCGCCACGCTGCTTGCCCCCCTGCTGGGCGGCGTCCTGCTGGACAAGGGCGTGCACGCGCTGTGGTTCACGACCGGGGCGTTCGGCCTGCTGTCGGCCGTCGCGCTGCTGGCCATGGGCCCGGCCATCCGGCGTCGCGCGACGGCCGCACAGCTCAGCGCCTGACCGAGCGCAGCACCACGAACTTGGCGTCGCTCGCCACCGTCTCGCAGTTGCCGAACAGCCTGCGCAGCTTGGCGTGGTAGCCGAGATGCCGGTTGCCCACGACGAACAGCTCGCCACCCGGCCGCAGCACGCGCTTGGCGCCGGTGAACATCCGCCAGGCCGTGGCGTCGCTCAGGCCCCGGTGGGAGTGGAAGGGCGGGTTGTTCAGCACGACGTCGACCGAGCCGCTCTCGACCTCCTCCAGCACGTCGCCGACCGCGAAGTGCGCCTTGGCCCCGGTGTTGGCCGCGAACGTCGCCTCGGCCGAGGCCACCGCCTGGTAGGACTCGTCCAGCAGGAGCACCTCGGCCTCGGGATTGGCCAGCGCCACCGCCAGCCCGACCACGCCGTTGCCGCACCCCAAGTCGACCACGCGCTCGGGGCCCCGCGTCGCGGGCAGGTGACGCAGGAAGAGCCGCGTGCCGATGTCGAGCCGATCGGCGCAGAAGATGCCCGCGTGGTTGGTGACGGGCAGCCCCGAGACGATGCCGACGTCGCCGGGCAGGTCGTAGACCAGCGGCCACGGGCTGCCGCCCGACCCGAGGACGGCCGGGTCCGGCGTGCAGAAGATCAGCCGGGCCTTCCTGGTGGCCAGCGAGGTACGCGTCGGCCCGAGCACCGACTCGACGAGTCGCAGCGTCGAGGTGTGGATCTCGGTGACCATCCCGGTCCCGACGACGAGCGTGCCCTCGTGCACGGCGGGGGCCAGGCGGTGCAGCTGGTCCTCCAGGAGCGCGAGGCTCTTGGGCACGTGGAACAGCAGCACGTCGATCCGCTCCGGCGGCGCGTCGGTCGTGGCCAGGAAGGTGACGGCGTCGGCGGGCAGCCCGTTGCGGCGCAGGTTGGCGCGGGTCGCCTCCTGGGTGAGGTAGGAGTCGCTGATCTGCGCCGGCCGGTGCCCGGCCAGCGCCGTGGCGAGCGCGCCCCACCGGTCGCCGAGCACGACGACCGTGCCCGCGAGCGGCACCGGCGCTTGCGTGCCGCCCGGCAGTCCGGGCTCACCGGCCAGATGGCGCAGCAGGTATTCGTCGGCGGCGTCCCAGGCCCGCAACTGCTCACGCGGGTCCTCGGGATAGCGCATCAGGTCGAGATCGCCGGTCGGCGCGGAGAAGAGGCTCATCGTGACTCCAGGCTACCGACAGCCCGGCTGTCCTACCGGCCGCCCGGAGCACCGCCCCGGGGGACGTACGCGGGACGGCGGGCGATGCGGTCCCTGACGGCGTCGGAGCCGAAGTGGTGGTCGATCGCACGGGTGGCCTCGGCCCACTGGCGCATCGTGCGTACGGGGGTGAGGGTGGCGACGACGAACGGGTCGCTCCAGCGTGCGACGGCCCTGCGCCACAGCTCGGGCGCCGGATCGGTGAGCAGGTTGCCGATCGTGCCCTCGTAGGCGGGCATCGCGCGTACCTCGCCGTCGGGCTCGATCTGCAGCGCGGGGAAGAACTGGCCTTTGGCGATGCGGTCGGGGTGCATCTGCAGGGCCAGGTTGTCGGTCGCCGTGACGTGCACGGACGGCGGTGCGAGCGCCCTCAGCCGTGCGGTGCGGGCGGGCGAGCCGAGGTGTTCGGCCTGCTCGTCCGACAGCAGCTCGTGCTCGGCGAACCCGGCCCGGCTGGCCAGCCCCTCGGGCACGACGGCCCCGAACGAGACGAAGCCGAGCGAGGGGTACTTCGGCACGACCGCGGTGAGGAACGGCTCCACCTCCTCGATGTTGCCGCGCACGACGACATAGTCGACGCCGAAGCCGAGCGGCCTGCTGACGGCGGCGGCGTCGAGCAGGGCCAGTGTGCTCATCGCCCGGTCGAAGGAGCCCTTGCGGCCCCTGATGCGGTCGTGCGTGGCCGCCGTCGCGCCGTCGACGCTGACGCTGACCCGGAAGAAGGAGCGGGCGATGTCGTCGATCATCTCGGGCCTGACGGTCCAGCCGCCGGTGAACAGCGCGACCTTGATCCCGGCCGCCGTGATGCGCTCGACGACGTCGAACAGGCGGGGCACCAGCAGCGGCTCCCCTCCCGCGATCGAGACGCCGAGCGGCCGCATCGCGACGAGCGCGTCGGCGGCCCGCAGCAGGTCGGAGCCGCTCAGCTGACGTGCGGGACGACGGCCGGACTCGGAGTAGCAGTGGGTGCACCGCAACGGACAGGCATAGGTGATGTCCCAGATGACCTCGAGCGGATGGTCGGGCACACGCACGGCAGGCTCCTAGCGGTCGGTGACGACGACGAGCCGCCTGGTCCCGGCCCGGGTGGGCGCGGGCCCCTGATCGGCGGCCAGGCGCAGCCGTGGGAACCTGCGCAGCAGCGTGCCGAAGGCGACGGCGGCCTCGGCCCTGGCCAGTGCGGCGCCCAGGCAGTGCCGATGGCCGAGCCCGAAGGCCAGATGCGGGTTGACCGTACGGGCCGGGTCGAAGGCGTCGGGCTCGGCGAACCTGGCGGGGTCGCGGTTGACGGCGGCCAGCGCGCAGTGCACGCCCTCTCCCCTGGCCAGTGCGACGCCCTCGACCACGGCGTCCTGCCTGGCATACCTCGACGACAGCGCCGTGGGCGTGATGTGCCTCAGCAGCTCCTCCACCACCGCCGTCAGCTCCCCCGGCTCGGCCGCCGTGCGCGCCCACCGGCCGGGCGTGCGCAGCAGCAGCTCGACGCCTTCGGTCAGCAGCCTGGTCACCGGCCGGTGCCCGGCCACCAGCAGCAGCCGCAGCGCCGACAGCATGTCGCGCGGATCGGCGTCCGGGTCCAGCCCCATGGCGCTGATCAGGTCGTCGCCGGGCACCGCCACGCGCCCGGCGATGACCGCCCTGAGCTGCCCGGCGAGCACCAGCCCCGCCTGCTTGGTGACCGGCGTGCCCACTCCCGCCTGCGCGATCCACCCGTACACGTAGTCGTGCACGTGCCCCCGCCCCTCCTCGGGCAGCCCGAACAGCTCACACAGCACCGCCACCGGGTACGGCCTGCAGAAGGCGGCGACGAGGTCGACCGGCTGCCCGGCGGGCACGGCGTCGAGGAGGCGGTCGCACTGCCGTTGAAGGCGTGGGGTCAGGGCGGAGACCCGGCGGGGGGTGAGCTGTCTGGAGATCATCCGGCGCAGCCTGGCGTGCTCACGCTCGGGCAGGAAGAACAGGTCCTCCTCGTCGGGCAGTTCCTCGCCGCGCGGCTGGTCGCGGGTGGGCCACAGCTGCGGCGGTTCGCCGCGCAGGAGCGGGTCGGCGAGCGCGCGGGCGGCGGCCTCGTAGCCGGTGAGGAGCCAGCCCGGCTCCCTGCCGCCCATGTTCACGTGCCGCGGCCCGCCGTCCTGACGCAGGCGGCCGAGGGCGTGCAGGTCCCTGAGCATCTCGACGGTGAGGAGCGGCAACGCGTCGTCCATGGGGAGCTGTCTCCTTCGGGTCAGCCGGTGGCGGCGAGGAACTGGGTGGCGGCGAGTTCGGCGTAGAGCGGGTCGCAGGCGACGAGCTCGGCATGCGTGCCGACCGCCTTGACCCGCCCGGCGTCCACGACGACGATGCGCTCGGCCAGCGTCACCGTGGACAGCCGGTGCGCGACGACGAGCACGGTCGTGGTGCGGGCCGCCTCGGCGACGGTGTCGCGCAGCGCGGCCTCGTTGACGGCGTCGAGCTGCGAGGTGGCCTCGTCCAGCAGCAGCAGGCGCGGCCTGCGCAGCAACGCCCTGGCGATGGCGACCCGCTGGCGCTCACCGCCGGACAACTTGGCGCCCCGGTGCCCCACGGGCGTGTCCAGCCCCAGCGGCAGCCCGGCGACGAGCGCGTCGAGCCTGGCGGTGCGCAGCACGCGGGCCAGGTCCGCGGCCGAGGCGTCGGGCGCGCCGAGCACGAGGTTGTCGCGCAGCGTGCCGGACAGCACGGGCGCGTCCTGCTCGACATAGCCGATGGCCGAGCGCAGCTCCGCGACGGCCCAGCCGCGCAGGTCGCGTCCGTCGAGCAGGATGGCGCCGGAGTCCGGCTCGTAGAACCGCTCGATGAGGGAGAACATCGTGGTCTTGCCCGCGCCCGAAGGCCCGACGAAGGCCGTCATACCGCGCGGCGGCACGACGAAGCTCACGCCGCTGTGCACGGGCGGCAGGTCGGCCGCATAGCGGAAGCGCACGTCGCGGAACTCCAGCCCGGCGGGCGGCGCGCCCGGCGCGGGAAGCGGCGACGGCGGGGTGCGCGGCTCGGCGTCGAGCGACTCGGCCTCCTGGATCCTGGCCACGGCCGCCGCGCCCACCTGGTACTGGCTGACCGCGCCGACCAGCCCCTGCACCGGAGGCACCAGGTAGTACACGTACATGAGGAAGGCGATCAGCGTGCCCACGTCGATCGCGCCGGACGCCACCCTGGCGCCGCCGACGGCCAGCACGGTGAAGAAGGCGATCTGCATGGCCAGCTCGGCGGTGTTCCCGGCGAGCGCCAGCCACTTGGCCGCGCGCACGCCCGCACGCCAGGAGTCGTCGGCGGCGGCGTGGATGGCCGCCTCCTCACGGTGCTCGGCGCCCGACGCCTTGACCGTGCGCAGGGCGCCGAGCATGCGTTCGAGCGCCGCTCCCATGACGCCGACGGCGTCCTGGGCCGCCCGGCCCGCCCTGTTGACCCTCGGCATGACCAGCCGTACGACCGATCCGGCGCACACCAGCACGCCGAGTGTGACCGCGAGCAGCACGGGGTCGAGCACGCCCATGAGGACCACGGTCGCGCCCAGCATGATCGCACCGGTGGCCGCGCCGACCAGCGAGTCGGTGCTGACCTGGCGCAGCAGGGTGGTGTCGGCCGTGACCCGCGCCATCAGGTCGCCGGGCTCGGTGTGGTCGAGCGCCGAGACCCGCAGCCGCAGCAGGTGCGAGACCAGCCGCCGCCTGGCCGTGAGCACGATCGACTCCCCGGTGCGGCGCAGCACGTACTCGCCGAAGGGGCCGATCACGGCCGTGAGCACGACCAGGCCCGCCATCACCAGCAGCGCGCCTGTAAGCGGACGCGCGGCGCCGAGGTCGCCGACCAGGCGTCTGGCGGCCAGCGGGAGCATCAGCCCGACGCCGCCGGTGAGCAGGGTCAGCGCCCCGCCGAGCAGCAGGGGCCGCCACGAGGGCCGCATGTACCTCACCAGCACCCGCCACGCGGGGCCCGGTGTCCTGCGCTCTTCGAGCCGCGTCCGCACGGAGATTCCTCCCAGAGGGTCTCGGGGGTGATGGGATGGGCCGTGCCGGCGCCGGGGACGTAGCAGGTCCCCGGCGCCGGTCCGATCAGCAGGTCCCCGCGTACGACGTCACGTGGCTGTAGCACGGGTGCGCCGTCAGGGCGGCAGGGGCGTTGAGCGCCTGCAGTTGCAGGACACAGGCCATGGGGTTCACCTCCTTCCCAGCCTTTGCGGCTCCTCGAAGGCGCCGCCCCGATGGGCGGGCGAGCGCAGGTCGAGGAGGGGGATGATCGACGCGTTCCGGCCGAACGCGACGCCTAGGGCGGCCAGCACACCGGCCGCGCCGGTCGCCAGGTCCATGGACAGGCGCAGCAGCTGGTTGCCGGGGAAGGCCAGATGCCCGCGGAACGACAGCGCGTGCCAGGCCAGCCTGCGCACGTGCGCGCGTACGACCTGCTCGTCCTGCGGCACGCCGAGCAAGGTGAGCGCGGCGATCGTGCCCGCCCGGCCCATGAACAGGAACGGATGCCTGATGAACGGCGAGCGGCACGCCCGCCTGGCCCCTTCGACGGCCGCGGCCATGGCCGGGTCGTGCGCGGCGTCCGGGTACCTGGCCAGGACGAGGGCCAGGCCGCTGCTGCCGGTGCCGAGATAGGCGTGGTAGCGGTTGCCTTCGAGCAGTTGGAAGGTGCCGTCCGGCATCGACCTGCCCCTGCCGATCTCGCGGCGCAGGGCCAGGCCCGCCAGGTCCAGGTGGTGCGGCAGACCGCTCACCTCGTGCAGGCGCAGCAGGAAGGCGGCCACCCCGGTGAGGCCGTGCTGCAGGCCCACCCGGCTGCCGGGCCCGAGCATCGGCGAGGAGTCGTCGAGCAGCTCCCGGGCCAGCCTTTCGCCGATGCGCACGGCCTCGGCGGTCAGGTCGGCGTCGCCGGTGCGCTCACCGAAGTGCAGCAGGGACAGCCCGGCGCCCGCGAGACCGCCGTGCAGGCCGGGTGTGACGAGGTCGGCATGCCGTGCGCGGGCCCGTTCCAGCATCTCCAGCGCCTCCTGGGCGCGGCCGAGCGTGTCGAGGACCGCGGCCACGCCGTGCAGGCCGTCGAGCAGGCCAGGCCTGGGGCGCTCGGCCGTACGGGCCGCTCTCAGGAGCCAGGCGACGTGCTCGTCGGGCACCTCGCACCCGCTCCGGTGCAGGGCCCACAGCACTCCGGCCGCGCCGTTGGCGACGGTGTGGCCGCCGGAGACGAACTGCTGGGGGTCGCCGGGGAAGAGCCTGTCGGCGCGGCCGGGCGTGGCGCTCGCCGCGATGCCGGAGGCCAGCGAGTCGCGGATGGCCGGCCAGTGCGGCTCGGCCGTGGCGAACATCAGCGCGGGCAGGTCCTCACCGAGCGGCGGCCTGCCTTCGCCGAGCCTGCGCACCAGCCTCGGGCCGAACGCCTCGGGCACGGGGAAGTGCTCGACGATGACGCCGGTGAGGCTGGCCAGCTTGACCGGGTCGCGTTCCTGCAGCGGGCTGATCGGCAGGAACATCCATTGGCGCAGGCAGTTCAGGACGTAGTCGTCGGCGGCGCGCCCGGTGAGCCCGGCGGGCGCGGTGAAGCCGGGCGCGGCCAGGCCGGGCACGCGGGTGTCGTCCAGGTCGGCGGCTATCTCGAAGTCGATCAGCGCCACGCGCCCGTCCGGCCTGACGATGACGTTGCCGGGATGCAGGTCGGTGAAGCGTACTCCCCTGGCGTGCACGGACATGAGCGCGTGGTCCACCTTGGCCAGCACGGCGACCGCCCACCGCGTGTAGGCGGCGCGCTCGGCCGCCGTGGGGTCGGGCCCGACCAGCGGGTAGCGTTCGAAGACCGCCTCCATCAGCGTCGTGCCCTCGATGTACTCCTCGACCAGGAAGTGGTGCTCCCAGACGACCAGCCGGCCGAGCAGGCGCGGCACGCAGTCCAGGCCGTCGAGGCGGCCCAGGATCGCGGCCTCGCGCTCCAGCCTGGCGACCGCGTCGGCGCCGTCGCGGTCCAGCCCCGCGTGCGGCCTGGCCTCGCGCAGCACCACATAGCCGCCGCCTTCGGCCTCGCGCGCCAGGTAGACGCCTCCCGCGTTGGAGAAGTGCAGCGGCCGTTCGATCAGGTACGGGAAGCGCTCGCCGCCCTGGCCCTCGCGTCTGGCGATGGACTCGCGCAGGATCTCGGGCACCGGGGCCCAGTCGGGCACGGTGAACACCGGCGACCTGTCGTCGGGGACGAGCCGCCCGTCGGGAGCGCGGACGGCATACACCGGCTCGCCGTCCGGCCCGGCGTAGGTCATCGGGACGAAGGCCCCATATCTCACATAGACCGTCGAGTCCAGATAGCGCAGGTCACTGAGGATGTACGGCCCGCCGCGGCCGTGCAGCAGGGCGGCCAGTTCGGGGAGCGCCCGGCTCAGCTCGGCCTCGTCGCGCGGGTAGAGCGTGAGCAGCTTGCCGCTGCCGCCGCGATCGGCGTACTTGCCGTTGAGCAGGCGCATCGCGGCCCGGCTGCGGAGGAACTTCATCGCCGTGCCCGTGGTCAGGCAGTAGTCGACGACCAGGTCGCAGACCGCGGCGGCGTCGGCGTCCGATGCCGAGACGTGGATCTTCCAGCCCTGCTCGGGCAGTGCGGGACCCGGCGGGCGCAGCACGATCCACAACGCGTTGGGCGTCGCGCGCCAGCCTTCGGGCGGCTCGCGGCGCGCGGCGGCGAACAGGTCGGCCTCGTCGGGCAGGCGGGCGGGCGTCTCGAAGAAGACCGGATCGGCCTGGCAGTAGGCCAGCAGCTGGGGAATGGTCGCGTCCATCGCGGGGCCTCCTAGGGCCTGGGCACGGCCGGGGCGAGCACGACCGGCAGTTCGAGCAGGTAGCGCACACGGTTGTGCCGGTAGTGCAGGCTCCGCGGGTCGTGGGCGAACGCCAGGCGGGGGAAACGCCTGGCGAGGGTGCCGAGCGCGATCTGCGCCTGGGCCCTGGCCAGCGCCGCGCCGGGGCAGAAGTGGTGACCGTGCCCGAACGCCAGATGCGGATTGGCGCCGCGGGTGATGTCGAGCGCGTCCGGGTCGGCGAACACCGAAGGGTCCCTGTTGGCCGCCACCAGCGAGGCCGCGACCAGGTCGCCTTCGGGCACCAGCGCGCCGCCGACCCGCACCGGGGCCGAGGTGGTGCGCGCCAGCCCCACGGGGAACGGCGTGACCACCCTGAGCAGCTCCTCCACCGCCGGCTCCACCAGCGCGGGGTCGCCGGTCAGCCGTTCCCACTGGGCGCGCTCGCCCAGCAGGGCGGCCACCCCGTTGGCCAGCAGGGTGGCCGGAGCCCGGTGCCCGCCGACCATGAGGAACCTGGCCGCCGCCACCAGGTCGGCCTCGTCGAGCGCGTCGCCTTCGGCCTCGACGGCCCAGCCGAGCAGGTCGTCGGCGGGCACGCGCCCGCGTCCGGCGATCAGGGCGCGCAGCAGCTCGTCGATGTCGGCGCGCGGATCGGGCGGACCGGCCGCCAGGTGGACCAGGAGCCAGTCCCGGATGCGGGCGCGCTCGTCCGGCGGCACGCCGAGCAGGTCGCACAGCACGATGACGGGCAGCGGCCTGGCGTAGGCCTGGACGAGGTCGGTGACGCCTTCGGGGTCGAGCGCGTCGAGCAGGCGGTCGGCCTCGCGCTGGATGCGGGGGCGCAGGTCCCGCACGCGCCGGGGCGTGAGGTGCCTGCCGACCAGCCTGCGCAGCCTGGCGTGCTCGGCGGCCTCCAGCGTGATGAGGTCCTGCTCGCCCCGGTGCGTGATGCCGGGCGTGGCCGACTGCGGCCTGAACCCGGCCGTGATCGCGACCTCGGCCGTCAGGGCGGGACAGGCGAGCGCGGTGGTGGCCGCCTCGTGACCGGTGATGATCCACGAGCTGGCCACACCGGGCGCGTTGACCCGGTGGATCGTTCCAAGGTCACGCAGGCGTGCGATCACGTCCGGGTCGTTGAGCAGGACGGGGGTGAGCGCGGGCAGCCTGGCCGGGCAGGCCGCGGACCGGCTCGCGGCCTCGTCGATCTCGTCGAGGAAGGCCGAGGCCACCACGGGGTCCGGCGTGCCGAGCAGCAGCACCGGGCACGACACCTCGCCCGCGCCCAAGGCCCCCTCGCCCGCCGCCCCGACGGCCAGTACGGCGGCCACGCGTTCGGGGTGCCGGTCGGCGACCGTCAGCGCGGCGACTCCCGCCACGCCGTAGCCGATGAGGACGGCCCGCTCCGGGCTCGCCGGGTCGGCCAGGTAGGCGGTGACGGCGTCGGCGCAGGCCCCGGCCTCGTGCAGCGGCACCTCGGGCGTGCGCACGCTCCTGCCTTCGGCGCGGGCCAGGCCGGCCGTGTCGTGACCGAGTACCACCAAGGCCAGTGTGCTCGTCGTCATCTCGGCTCCCCTTCCGGATACCTGCGATGATCCGGGGAGGGCCTTGGATTGCTCTTGCATCTGACTGCGGGTCAAGGCCCGCGCACAGCCTCACCCGGCACACGGGATACGCCAACCCCACCGGCCATCAGATGGAACGCGTGCCGCCCTGGAGCAGCCGTGTTGAACCGGTGTTGATCCGACATTGGCTCATTCCCGATATCTTCCCCGCATCCCGGTACGACCCGGGATGGGAGAGGACGGACCATGCGCGGGGCCGCACGCGCGGGTGTGGTCGCCGTGGCCACGCTCGCCGTGGTCATGGTGGCCGCCGCCATCGCGGCGCGCTACGCGCTGCCCGCATCGGCCAGGGTCAGGCAGAGCGTGCTGACCGGCGACGACGTCGTGGGCGTGGCCTACCCGGTGCTGGGCGCGCTGCTCCTGCTGCGCAGGCCGGGACTGGTGGTCGGCAGGCTGATGGTCGCGGGCGGGCTGGCCACGGCCGTGCTCGGCCCCGCGCAGGCGGCGTTCGAGTGGCTGGCCTGGCAGCAGAACCACGCGCCGATCCACTACGTCCTATATGTCATCTCCGGCGTCGGGGCGGTGTCGATCGTGCTGGTCGACCTGCTGCTGCCGCTGACCTATCCCGAAGGGCGGCTGCCCTCGCGCCGCTGGCGGCCCGTCGCCGTGCTCGTCGTCGTGGTGACACTGGCATGGGCCTTCGCCTTCATCACGCGCACGACGACTCCGGCGTCGAGGTTCGGGCCGAACCCGCTGGAGGTGGCGTGGACGGCTCCGCTGATGGACTTCCTGACGACCCTGCCCTTCGACCTCGGCCGCGCCGCCGAGGCGCTGTGCCTGCTGTCGCTGCTGGTCAGATTCAGGGGCGCGGACGCCGTACGCCGACGCCAGATCGCCTGGCTGCTGTACGCGGTGGGCGCCAACTGGCTGGTCGAGCTGTGGGCGCCGTACTCGCCGCTGGCCCTGGTGACGAGTGCGGCCGTGCCGGTGGCGATCGCGTTCGCGGTGACGCGTTACCGGCTCTTCGGGATCGACACGCTGGTCAGCAGGACGGTGATCGCCGCGGCCGTGCTCGCCCTGCTGAGCGCGGTGTACGTGGGGGCTTCGGCGCTGGCCGGGGTCTTCCTCGCCGACCGGTACGAGCTGGCCGGGCTGGCCGTCGCGCTCGCCGCCGGGGCGTTGCTGCAGCCGATGCGGCGCCGGCTCAGGCGGCTGCTCGACCGCGTGTTCTACGGGCCGAGCGGCGATCTGGCCCTGCTGGAGCGACGGCTGACCGCGGCCGTGCACTCGGCCGATCCGGCGCGGGCGCTGGCCCAGGCGGTGAAGCTGGCGCGCGGCTGGCTCGCGGTCGAGGGCGTCGCCGTCGAGGTCGAGGGGGCCAGGCCGCTGCGTGTCACCGACGGCACGCTCGACGTCTCGGGCGGGCCCGACCATCGCGTGCGCAGGGTGGCGCTGGTCTGGCACGGCGAGCCGGTCGGCGCCCTGCTGACCGGGCCTCCGCTCGCGCGCTCCTTCCCCTCGGCCAGGGCCGAGCGCGTGCTGACGATGCTGCTGCCGTACGTGGCCGACCTGGCGCACGCGGTGCGGCTGAGCACCGACCTGCAGCGCTCGCGGGAGCGGGCGCTGAGCCTGCGCGAGGAGGAGAGGCGGCGGCTGCGGCGCGACCTCAACGACGGGCTCGGCCAGTCCATCGACGGGATGGCCTCCTCGATCGCCGCCGCGCGGGACACGATGTGGGACGCGCCCGACGCGGCCGAACGGCTCCTGGGCGAGCTGCGCGCCGGCATGGACACGGTGACGGCCCAGATCAGGCAGCTCGTGCACGGCCTGCGCCCGCCGGTGCTCGACGCGCTCGGCCTCGCGGGCGCGATCGGCGACCTGGCCGGGCCCGGCGTGCGGGTCGAGATCGCCGGGGAGCTGGGCGAGCTGCCCGCCGCCGTCGAGGTGGCCGCCTACCGGATCGTGCAGGACGTGCTCGCCGGCGCCTCCGGCCGGGTGCGGGTCCGCCTGGAGCGCCGCGAGGTGCTGGTCGTCGAGGTACGCCACGACGGCGAGGGGCACAGGCCCGGCCTGGTGACCGCACGCGAACGCGCCGCCGAGGTGGGCGGGCGCTGCGTTTCCTCGACCGAGGGCGCGACCAGGGTCGAGGCCGTTCTCCCCGTGGAGAGCGTGACGCCGGAGGCCGCCCGATGAGGGAAACCGGTGTGGTGCGCCACGCCTCTAAGATTTCTGCCAACACGACGGGAATGATGGTGAATGTCGCCATATGACGGAGGGGCGAACCCCTCTACGCTTACGCCTGCGATGGTGACTTTCAGTGCGCTCGGACCGTTCCAGGCCTGCCATGACGGCGTGCCGATCGATCTCGGCGGTCAGCGGCAGATGGCGGTGCTCGCCCGGCTCCTCGTGGCCAGGGGCAGGGCCGTCCCGGTCAGCATGCTCATCGACGAACTCTGGCCCGGTGAGCCGCCCGCACAGGCGCTGTCCACCATCCAGGGTTACGTCTCCAGGCTGCGCAGGGCGCTGGAGCCGGGCCGGGCGCCGAGGGAGGAGGCCGAGGTGCTGGTCTCGGCCCCGCCGGGCTACGCGCTGCGCACCGGGACCGAGCAGGTCGACAGCTGGCGGTTCGAGGCGCTGGTCAAGATCGACGGCGACGCCTCGGCGGTGTGGAGCGCCACCGACAGCGCGCTCGGGCTGTGGCGAGGACCGGCGCTGGCCGAGTTCGGCGACCTGGCCTGGGCCTCGACCGAGGCGGGCCGCCTGGAGGAGCTCCGGCTGGTCGCCGTCGAACGCAGGGCCGATGCGGGCCTGCGGCTGGGCAGGTCGGCCGCCCTGGTGCCCGACTTGGAGGCGCACGCCTCGGCGCACCCGCTGCGCGAGGAGGCCTGGCGGCTGCTCGCCCTGGCCCTGTACCGCACCGGCAGGCAGGGCGACGCGCTCGCCGCACTGCGCAAGGCCAGGCTGATCTGGCGCGACGAACTCGGCCTCGACCTGTCGGCGGCCCTGCAGCGCCTCGAAGGCGACATGCTCGCCCAGGCCGCGCACCTCGACCCCTCCCCGGCCCCCGCGCCGTCGAGCGCCGACCCCGGCAAACTGCGCGTGGTGGTCGCCGACGACCAGGCGCTCGTGCGCACCGGCCTGCGCGTGGTCCTCGACAGCGAGCCGGGCCTGGAACTCGTGGGCGAGGCGCGAGACGGCGAAGAGGCCATAGCGGTCGTCCGCGACACCCGGCCCGACCTGGTGCTCATGGACATCCAGATGCCGCGCCTCGACGGCCTGACGGCGGCCAGGCGGCTGCTGGCCGACACCGAGCCGCCGAAGGTGATCATGATGACCACGTTCGGCACCGACGAGAACCTCTATGCCGCACTGCGGGCGGGCGTGAGCGGTTTCGTGCTCAAGACATCGGCCCCCGAGCAGCTCATCGCCGCCATGCGGGCCGCCGCGGCCGGGGACGCGCTCATCGACCCCGCCGTCACCACCCGGCTCATCTCGGCCTTCGCCGGACGCCCTGACCCGGACGGGCCGCCCGCGCTCGCCGGGCTCGCCGACGCCCAGATCGACGTGCTCAAGCTGGTCGCACGCGGCCTGACCAACCGGCAGATCGCCCAGACGCTGGCCACCGGCGAACGCGCGGTCGCCGCCTCGATCGCCACCCTGCTGGAGCACCTCGGCCTGTTCGAACGCGCCCAACTCGTCGTCACCGCCTACGAGTGCGGCCTGGTCACCCCAGGCGACCGGGCATGACCAGGCGCGAGATCACGGCGGTGGCACTGGCCGCCGCCTCGGTCGCCATGGTGGTGACCGGCTCCGTGCTGCGGGCGATGCTGCCCGAGGCCTGGACGCCCGAGGAGCCGCCGTCGCCGCTGTTCGTGGCCGGGTTCGCCTTCCCGCTCATCGGCGCCTTCCTGGTCACGCACGGGGTGCGCAACCGGCTGCCGTGGCTGATGCTGATCGGCGGCTGCTTCGCCTCGCTCAACGTGTTCACCGAGCCGATCATGCTGAACCTGGCGGCATCGGGCGAGCTGGAGGCCGCCGGGCTGCTCAGGCACGTCCACCGCAAGGCGTGGGCGGTCGGCACCCTCATGCTGGCCGTGCTGATGCCGCTGTACTCGCCCAACGGGCGGCTGCCCTCGCGCCGCTGGCGACCGCTGGCCGTGGCCGCCGTGCTGCTGGCCACGATCGAGGCCGTGCGCTCGACGATCAGGCCCACCCCGTCCGGCGTCAACTATCCCTATCCCGTCGTCCTGCCCAACCCGCTGGCCGTCGAGGCGATGGCGCCCTACGACAAGGCCGTGCAGTACGGCATCGCGTACTCGCTCCAGGCGATGCTCGTGCTCGCCGTGCTCTCGCTCGGGCTGCGGGCCAAGGGCGCCGATCCGGTGCTGCGCCGTCAGATCGCCTGGCCGCTGACCGCGATGGCCGCCTACACGGTGACCCTGATCGCCGGGCCCGGCTACTGGGTGGCGGGGCTGGTCGCGACCGCGCTCATCCCGCTGGCGATGGCGGTGGCGATGCTGAGGTACCGGCTGTTCGACATCGACACGCTGATCAGCAGGGCGCTCATCGCCGCGGGCGTGCTGGTCGTCGTCGGCGCGGTGTACTTCGGCGCCGGGGCCGCGGCGAGCATGCTGCTGTCCGGCTACGACCGCCTGGCCGGCCTGGCCGCCGCCCTCGTCGCCGGCGCGTTCTTCAACCCGCTGCGCATCCGCCTGCGCCGCCTGGTCGACACCCTCATGTACGGCCCGCACGGCGACCCCCGGGTACTGGCCAGACGCCTGGCGAGCGAGGTGCGCGAGGGCGAGCCCGCCAACGCGCTGGCCGCCGTGGCCGCCGTCACCCGCGAGGGGCTCGGCGTGCGCGGCCTGGTCGTCGAGGTGGGCGCACCGGCCAGGACGGACGAGCGCGACCAGCGTGAGGAGGACCAGGCCAGACCGGAACGCAGGGTCGAGGTCGGCTCGCTGGAGGTGCCCGAGAAGGTCGTCGCGCTGGTCTGGCACGGCGAGCCGGTCGGCAGGGTGCTGCTCGGGCCGCAGGAGTCGCGCAGGTTCTCCGAGGCGCACTCCGGCAGGCTGCTGGCCTCCGCGCTGCCCTACATCGCCGACGTGGCGCATGCCGTACGGCTGGCGGCCGATCTGCAGCGTTCGCGTGAGCGCATCCTGACCGCGCGCGAGGAGGAGAGGCGGCGGCTGCGGCGCGACCTGCACGACGGGCTCGGGCAGGCGCTCGCCGGGATGGCCATGTCGCTCACCATCGCCAGGGTCAGCCTGCGCACCGCGCCGACCTCGGCCGACCGGCTGCTCGGCGACCTGCACACCGGCATGGACGGCGTGGCGCGTGAGATACGCGAACTCGTCTACGGCCTGCGCCCGCCCGCGCTGGACGACCTGGGGCTGGCGGGCGCGGTGCGGGCGCTGGCGGCGACCGGGCCTGGCGTGGTGAGCGTCGAGACCGGCGGCGACCTCGACGCCCTGCCCGCGGCGGTGGAGGTGGCCGCCTACCGGATCGTGCAGGAGGCGCTGACCAATGTCGCCAAACACGCCCGGGCGGGACGTACCCACATAACGCTGGCCGCCGAGGAGGGCGTGCTGCGGGTCGCGGTCGGCGACGACGGGGTGGGCGTGCCCGGCGGGCGGCGCAGCGGCGTCGGGTTCGCCTCGATGCGGGAACGGGCCGCCGAACTGGGCGGAACGTGTGCGATCACCGGCGGGGCCGAGGGCGGGACGCTGGTGGAGGCGCTGCTGCCGACGGGGTGACGCATCCCACTTATCGTCACATGGACGATAAAAAGCCCCGCGTACTAGGCTGGGTGACGTGGCACACCTGCGTATTGCCCTGGCACAGACCAATCCCGTCGTGGGCGACCTAGCCGCCAACGCCGGCAAGCTTGTCGAGTGGACCAGGAAGGCCGCCGAGCGCGGCGCACACCTGGCTGTCTTCACCGAGATGTTCCTGACCGGCTATCCGGTCGAGGACCTGGTGCTGCGCACGTCCTTCGTGGACGCCAGCATCGCCACGCTGAAGGCGGTCGCGGCCCGACTCGCCGACGAGGGGCTCGGCGAGCTGCCGGTGGTCGTCGGCTATGTCGACCGGGCCGACCTCGCCCCCCGTGTCGGCCTGCCCAAGGGCGCGCCCCTGGACGCCGCCGCCCTCCTGCACCGGGGCCGGGTCGTCACCCGTACGGCCAAGCACCACCTGCCCAACTACGGCGTGTTCGACGAGTACCGCTACTTCGTCAGGGGCGACCGGCTGCCGATCTTCCGGCTGCACGGCGTCGACATCGCCGTCGCCGTGTGCGAGGACCTCTGGCAGGAGGGCGGGCCGGTCGCGGTCGTCGGCAGGGCGGGAGCCGGGCTGCTGGTGGCGCCCAACGCCTCGCCGTACGAGCGGGGCAAGGACGACGCGCGGCTCGAACTGGTGGCCAGGAGGGCGCGTGAGGCCGGATGCGCGCTCGCCTACGTCAACCAGGTCGGCGGCCAGGACGAGCTGGTCTTCGACGGCGAGAGCATCGTGGTGGACGAGTCGGGCGAGCTGGTGGCCAGGGCCGCGCAGTTCGCCGAGGAGTTGCTCGTCGTCGACCTGGACCTGCCCGTCTCGACGGCCGAGCTGGGCGTGTTCCCGCACGACGCGGGCGACGGCACCACGATCACCGTCGAACGCCTGGAGCTGAGCGCCTCCCCCGTCGAGCCGTCGGCGCCCGAGCCGCCGCGGGTGGCCGACCGGCTGGGCGACACGGCCGAGGTGTACTCGGCGCTGGTGCTGGCCGTGCGCGACTACGCGGCCAAGAACGGCTTCGGCTCGGTCATACTCGGGCTATCCGGCGGCATCGACTCGGCGCTGACCGCGACGATCGCCGCCGACGCCATCGGGCCCGAGCGGGTGCACGTGGTGCTGATGCCCTCGCGCTACTCCTCCGAGCACTCCGTCGGCGACGCCGAGGAGCTGGTGCGCAGGCAGGGGCTCAACTCGCGCATCGTGCCGATCGCCGAGATCGTCAACGGCTTCGAGAAGGAGATCGAGCTGTCCGGCCTGGCCGCCGAGAACCTCCAGGCCAGGGTACGCGGCATGCTCCTCATGGGCCTGTCCAACGAGCACGGCCACCTCGTGCTCACCACGGGCAACAAGAGCGAGCTCGCGACCGGCTACTCCACCCTCTACGGCGACTCGGCCGGAGGGTTCGCCCCGATCAAGGACGTGCCCAAGACGATGGTCTGGGAGCTGTCGCGCTGGCGCAACGCCCACAGCGACCCGTCGTTCCTGCTGACCGCCGAGCAGCCGATCCCGCCCAACTCCATCACCAAGGAGCCGAGCGCCGAGCTGCGTCCCGACCAGCGCGACACCGACTCGCTGCCGCCGTACGAGGTGCTCGACCGACTGCTCGACGACTATGTCGAGAAGGACATGGGCTCGGCCGAGCTCATCGCGGCCGGGCACGACGCCGCGCTGGTGGCGCGGATCATCAGGCTGGTCGACCTGGCGGAGTACAAGCGCAGGCAGTATCCGCCGGGTCCGAAGATCACGCCGAAGAACTTCGGCAGGGACAGGCGCCTGCCCATCACCAACCGGTGGCGCGAGACCTCGCTATGAGCGGGGGCTCAGGCCCTGCAACGCGTGGTCGACCAGCCGCTCGGCGAGCGCGGGCCCGGCGTCGGGCCCGTGCGTCTTGAGGTAGAACATCATGGTCCCGGCCAGCAGGGCCTGGGCGATGTCGTAGTCGAGGTCGGCGCGCAGCTCGCCGCTCTCGACGCCGCGCCGCAGCAGCTCCAGCGTGGCCTGCCTGCGCGGCTCGATCGTGGCCTTCCGCACCCGTTCGACCAGGCGTGGATAGCGGTCGAGCTCGTGCAGGGTCAGGTTCATGATGCAGCGCTGACGGGGGTCACCCGCCTCGACCCGCATGAAGTCGAGGTAGGTGACCAGGTCGTCGCGCAACGACTCACCCTTCACCGGCGGCAGTGGGGCCTTGAGCGTGACCATGGCGTCGACGACGAGGTCCTCCTTGTTGGACCAGCGCCGGTAGATGGTCGTCTTGCCGACCCCCGCCCTGGCCGCGATCGCCTCGATCGACAGCTCGGTGAACCCGATGCCCTCGCCGATCAGGTCGATCGTGGCATCGATGATCGCCTTCTCGGCCCGCTCGCTGCGGGGCCGCCCCGCGGGCCTCGGCGCCCCGTCCTGCGCGCCGTGGCGTGCGGGGCTCCGCCGTGCCGGTGTCTGCTGAGTCATAGCGCGTTCACACTACCGCCGGTTCCTTGTCCTGAACCTGCTGCACGAGCGGCGTCTTGCCCGGCATCCACTTGGCGACCACGAACACACCGGCCAGTGCGATCACGGCCGAGACGATCGCCGAGACGTGCATGCCGTGGATGAAGGCGTCGTGCGAGGGCTGGATCAGCGCCTTGCCCTGTGCGCCGAGCTGCTCGATGAGCGCGGTGGTGGCCACGATGGACTCGCCCGCGCGGTGCTGGACGTCGGCGGGCAGTGCGGCCAGCGCGGGTGCGATCTCCTCGCGGTAGCTGGCCGACAGCACCGAGCCGAGCACGGCCACGCCGAGCGCGCCCGCGACCTGCCTGACCGTGTTGCTCATCGCCGAGCCGACGCCCGCCTTCTCCCTGGGCAGCGCCTCCATGATGGCCGTCGTCGCCGGGGGCATGATGTTGGCCATCGCGGCGCCCTGGACGAAGAAGACGACCTCGATGAGCAGGATCGGCGTGCCGGCGTCCATGAACGCGTAGCTGGCCAGTGCCAGGGTGACGAAGACCAGGCTGACCGTGCCGACGAGCTTGGCGCCGAAGCGCTCGGTGACGCGCTGGCTGAGCGGCGCGAAGATGAGCTGGGCGGCGGCGAACGGGATCATCAGCGCTCCGGCCTGCAGCGCCGAGTAGCCCAGCACGATCTGCAGGTAGAACACCAGGAAGAACATCCCGCCCATCATCGCGAAGAAGACGATGCCCATCATGCCGATGGCCGAGGAGAAGCGGACGTTCTTGAAGTTGGACACGTCGAAGGCGGGGTGGTCGATGCGCCGCTCCCACCAGACGAACACGCCGAGCACGACGAGGCCGAGCACCGCCGGGATCAGCGCCTCCGCACTGGTCACGGTGCCGAGCTCGCCCATCCTGATGATGCCGTAGGTCACCGCGATCATGCCGATCACCGACAGCACCACGCCGACCGGGTCGAGCTTGGAGGGCCTCGGGTCACGCGACTCGGGCACGAGCAGGCCGATGAGCACCAGGCTGATCGCCACGATCGGCACGTTGATCAGGAAGACCGAGCCCCACCAGAAGTGCTCGATCAGCAGGCCGCCGGTGATCGGGCCGATCGCCACCGCGATGCCGACACCGCCCGCCCACACGCCGATCGCCTTGCCGCGCTCCTGCGGCGGGAAGACGTTGGAGATGATGGCCAGCGTGGCCGGCATGATCGCCGCACCGCCGATGCCCATGAACGCCCTGGCCACGATGAGCTGCATCGGGTCCTGGGCATAGGCGCTGGCCAGCGAGGCCAGGCCGAACATCAGCATGCCGATGAACAGCATGCGCTTACGGCCGGTCCTGTCACCGATGACACCGAAGGTGAACAGCAGTCCGGCGAACACGAGCGTGTAGGAGTTGATGGCCCACTCCAGCTCGCTCTGGGTGGCTCCGAGCCCTTGTATGGGATCTGCGATGGTCTTGAGTGCGACATTCAGGATGGTGTTGTCCAGCACGACGGCCAGGAGGCTGAAGACCAGCACACCCAGGATTCCCCATCGGCGCGGGTGGCCTGTCTGCTGGTCAAACGCCGGCACGCTTGTCATGTCCCCGTCCCCAGTTTCGATACGGTAGTGTTTCGCTACGCGACCGTATCGTAGTGCATTCCGATACGCAACCGTTTCGTTTCGTAAACTCGGGACCCCAGGCGCGTCAGCCGGTCAGGACGGGCGCCTGCCGCTGCCCGGCCTGCGGGGATCGGCGCCAGAACGGCACGGCGAGCAGGACGAGCGACAGCCCGACCAGCCCGGTCACCACGAACGCCCAGCCGGGGCCGTGCCCGTCGATGATCGAACCCGCGATCGGTCCCGCGCCCGCCACGCCGATCGTCAGCGCGGTGCCGTGCAGGCCCATCGCCTCGCCCCTGGCGCTGGCCGGGGTGCTCTGCGAGACGGCGTCGACCGTGGCGGCCAGCGCGGGCGCGCACAGCAGTCCGGCCGGGATCAGCGCCAGGCACAACCACCACCAGCTCAGCCCGGCCGCCTGGACCAGGCCGAGCGGCGCGGTCAGCGCGCACAGCCCGGCGATCATGACGAGCGGCGAGATCGGGCGTGACAGCCCGCCGTACACGAAGCCGCCGATCAGGGAGTAGAAGCACCACAGGCCCACGACCAGCCAGGTCCAGCCCATGGCGTGGCTCTTGGTCAGGGTGGCGACCAGGGAGAGCTCGGTCGCGGTCAGCACCAGCGTCAGCGCCGAGACCGTGCCGAGCAGGGTCAGCAGCCTCGGCTTGAGCCACTGGCGGCGCGGCACGCGCTCCATCGCGGCCTCGGCCTCGGTGCGGGTCGGCGGGTTGAACCAGATGAGCGCGAGACCCGAGCAGACCAGGCCGACGCCCACGATGTACATGGTCGTGGCGGCGCCCAGCGCGGTCACACCGCCGACGGCCAGGGCCGGGCCGAAGATGTAGGACAGCTCGACGGCCATCGAGTCGAGCGCGAACCCGGTCTTGCGCTGCTCGACCGGCACGATCGCGGCCACGCACTGACGGATGACGCCGAAGACCGGCAGGTTGAGCAGCCCGCCCAGGAAGGCCGCGGGCAGCAGCGCGAGGTACGGCAGCGTGGGCGCGGCCATCCAGAAGACGAACTGCGCGGCGGCGCACACCGCCAGGACCGGGCGCAGCCCCTTGGCGTCGATGAACCTTCCGGCGACGGGCCCGCCGACCGCCATGCCCACCGTCAGCACGCCCGAGACCACACCGGCCTGGAAGAATCCGAGCGTGGGCCCCAGGTACAGGGTCAGCGTCAGACCGGCCGCGCAGTACGGAACTCGGGCGATCATGCCGACGACGATGAGCATCGTGAAGCCGGGCAGGGCGAACAGCCGTTTGTAAGGTTCGAATGCCATTTTATTGCTTACCTCCGGCCCTATTGTGACGGGCGGCCCCCGGAGCTCCGCCACCGGATTACCGGTGGACCCAAGGGTGTTGAACAACAGGCATGCGTGCCATCATCGGAAACGTCCGGGTACGCCACTGGGGCGCCTCGAGACTCATCTGGAGGGATGAACGATGTCCTCTTCCATCACCGGCTCCACCTCCCTGACCGGCTCGCCGACCGCCCTGTACGGCGGCAAGGCCGGGCGCAGGGTGACCGTGCGCGACATCGCGGCGGCCAAGGACCGCGGCGAGAAGTGGCCGATGGTCACCGCCTACGACGCCATGACCGCACGGGTTTTCGACGAGGCCGGAATCCCGGTCCTGCTCGTCGGCGACTCCGCCGCGATGGTCGTCTACGGCTACGACTCCACGCTTCCCGTCTCCGTCGACGACCTGCTGCCGCTGACCGCGGCCGTCGTGCGGGGCTCGTCCAGGGCCCTGGTCGTCGCCGACCTGCCGTTCGGGTCCTACCAGGCCTCACCGGCGCAGGCGCTGGAGTCGGCCACGCGCTTCATGAAGGAGGCCGGGGCGCATGCCGTCAAGCTCGAAGGCGGGCGCAGGGTGCTGGCCCAGGTCGAGCTGCTGGTCTCGGCCGGCATCCCGGTCATGGCCCACCTCGGCCTGACCCCGCAGTCGGTCAACGCCTTCGGCGGCTACCGCGTCCAGGGCAGGGGCCAGTCGGGCGACGAGCTCATGGCCGACGCCAAGGACCTGGAGCAGGCGGGCGCGTTCGCCGTGGTGCTCGAATGCGTACCGACGGACCTGGCCGAGCGCGTCACCACGTCGCTGTCCATCCCGACGATCGGCATCGGCGCCGGGCCCGCGACCGACGCCCAGGTGCTGGTCTGGCAGGACCTCATGGGCCTGACCCCCGAGCCGGCCAAGTTCGTCAAGCAGTACTTCAACCTGGCCGACCAGATGGACCGCGCCGTCCGCACGTTCGCCGACGAGGTCGTGCACGGCGCCTTCCCCGCCCGCGAACACAGCTACACCTGATCCCGTACGACAGGCCCTGATCCCTTACGGCAAGCCCAGCCCTGCTCCCCTGTGAGCACGGGCTGGGCCCCATCGGTCGACGGCACTCCAGCAGGACTCCGGTCCCCACCAGACGTGCCACCGCCGTCAGGCCGTCACAGGGTCGCCGGATCGGTGTTGGCCCCGCACACCACGACGGCCACCCGCTCCCCCTCGCCGGGCACGTAACCGCCCGACAGCAGCGCCGCGTAGGCCGCCGCGCCCGAGTGCTCGACCGCGATCCTGCGACTGCCCCACAGCGCCTTCCTGGCCGTCACGATGGCCTCGTCCGACACCAGGACGCCGGACACGCCGTAGTCGGCGGCGATCCGGTAGGCCGTGGCGCCGACCCTGCTGGCGCCCAGCGCGTCGGCTGCCACACCGCTCACACCCACGGTGACCGGCCCGCCCTCGGCCAGCGCCTGATGCAGTGTGGGAATGCGTTCCGGCTCGACGGCCACCAGCCTGGGCGGCGACGGCAGTGCGGCCAGGGCCAGGGCGACTCCCGCGATGAGGCCGCCGCCGCCGACGGCGACCAGGACGGTGTCGACGTCCGGCAGGTCGCGGGCCAGTTCCAGGCCGACCGTGCCCTGACCGGCGAGGACCTCGGGCTGGTCGTAGGCGTGCACGGACAGCGCGCCCGTCTCGGCGGCGCGTTTGGCCGCCGCGTCGGCCGCCTCGGCGTAGATGGCGCCGCGCTGGGTGATCTCGGCGCCGAGCGCGCGCAGGCCCGCGACCTTGACCGGGCTGGTCACGTCGGGCACGAAGATCTCCGCCCGCACGCCCAGCTCGCGCGCCGCGTAGGCGACGGCGAGGCCGTGGTTGCCGCCGCTGGCCGCGATGACCCCGGCGGCGGGCAGGTCGGCGGCCAGCATGCGGTTGAACGCGCCGCGCACCTTGAACGAGCCCGAGTGCTGCAGGCACTCCAGCTTCAGGTGCAGGGTGGGCGACAGCGAGAGCATCGGCGTGCGCAGCACCCTGCCTTCGAGTCGTCCGGCCGCGGCCAGCACCTGCTCGTACCCGACGTGTTCCACGACTTCGCCTGCCCCTCGCTGCTCTGCGGCGGGTCCGCCTCCTGCAGCCTGCCCCGGCCCGCCCCCGTTCACGCCAGAGCCTGGGTGAAGTCGGCCCACAGGTCCTCGACGTGCTCGATGCCGACCGCGACGCGTACCGTGCCCTCGTCGATGCCGTGCCTGGCCAGCTCCTCGCGCGAGAGCGACTTGTGGGACGTGGTGGCCGGATGCATGATCAGCGTCTCCACCCCGCCGAGCGAGGGCGCGAGCAGGGCCAGCCTGACCGCGCGCATGAACCGCTCCCCCGCCTCCAGCCCGCCCTTCAGGTCGAACGACAGCACCCCGCCGAACCCCGACAGCACCTTCAGCGCCACCTCGTGCGAAGGATGGGAGGCCAGACCCGGCCAGTGCACGGCGGCGACGGCGGGATGGGCGGCCAGCCTCTCGGCGAGCGTCGCGGCGTTGGCGCAGTGCCGCTCCATCCGCAGGTGCAGCGTCTGCAGCCCGCGCAACGTCAGCCAGGCGGCGAACGGGTCCGGCGTACTGCCCAGCAGGGTCGAATGGCCCCACACCTTGCGGTACAGGGCTTCGTCGGCGAAGACCGCGATGCCGCCCAGGACGTCGGTGTGGCCGGAGAGATACTTCGTGGTGGAGTGCACGACGATGTCGGCGCCGTGCTCGATGGGCCGGCACAGCAACGGCGAGGCGAACGTGTTGTCGACCACCGTGAGCACCCCGGCCTCGCCCGCCGCACGGCACATGGCGGGCAGGTCGGCGACCTGGGTGATCGGGTTGGCGATCGTCTCCAGGTAGAGCAGCCTGGTGGCGGGCGTGACGGCGGCGCGCACGGCGTCGGCGTCGTTCTCGGCGACGTAGGTGACGGTGACGCCGTTGCGGGCGACCAGGTCGTTGATGGAGGCCGCGGTCCCGCCGTACAGGGCCTTCTGGGCGATGAGGTGGTCGCCGGGCTTGAGCAGGGCGAGCAGGACGGTGTTGACGGCGCCCATGCCCGAACCGGTGGCGAACGCCGCGACGCCGCCTTCGAGGCCGGAGACGGCCTGCTCCAGCGACCTGACGGTCGGGTTGGAGTAGCGCCCGTAGACGAAGGGGCCGTTCGGGTCGCTCAGTCCTTCGGCGAGGAGGGCCGGATCGTCGACCACGAAGCCGGACGTCTGGTACAGCGGCACGGTGATCGGGCGGCTGTCCGTGGGCACGGGCTGGGGGAGGTGAACGGTTCTGGTCTCCGGACGAAGTTCAGTCATAAGTCCAGAATGTCGACTATCGACCAACTTTGTCAGATCCAATCAGGCAGAATTGGCCCATGGATAGGGCCAATCTCATCGATCTGCTCGGCCGCTGGGCCTCCGGACGCGGTCCGCTGTACCTGCTGCTGGCCGGACGGCTGCGCACGCTGATCGACGACGGCCTGCTGCCACCCCTCGCCGCCCTGCCGCCCGAACGCGAGCTGGCCAGACGCCTGGCGGTCAGCAGGGGCACGGTGGTGGCCGCATACGACCTGCTCCAGCAGGAGGCCCGCGTGGTACGGCGCCGCGGCAGCGGCACCACGGTCGCGGCGGCCGACCTGCCCGCCACCCGGGGCCGGACGCCCGGCAACACGCTGCTCGCCCATCTGACCGACCCGCCCGACGGCGTGACGCTGCTGACCTGCGCCGCACCGCACACGCCGCCTCCCGTGCTGATCGAGGCCTACCGCGAGGCCGTGGAGCGGGTCGCGCGGATCAGGCACGACATCGGCTACCACCCGGCCGGACACCCGGTGCTGCGCGACGCCGTCGCCCGCTACTACACCCGGCGCGGCCTGCGCACGACGGCGGCCGAGGTCATGGTCACCACGGGCGGGCAGCAGGCGCTGACCCTGCTCGCCTGGGTGCTGGTACGGCCCGGCGGCACGGTGCTGACCGAGAGCCCCACCTATCCGGGCGCCCTTGAGGTCTTCCGCGACGCGGCGGCCTCGGTGCGGGCCATGGGCGACCCGGCCAGGCTGCGGGAGCGGCCCGCGCTCGCCTACGTGGTGCCGACCGCGAGCAACCCGACCGGCTCGATCATGGGCATGCCCGAACGCCGCCGCCTGGCCAGGCTCGCCGCCGAGCACGACGTGCCGATCGTCGACGACGAGGTCGCGGCCGAGCTGACCTTCGCCCAGGAGGCGCCGCCGCCGCTGGCCGCCTGCGGGAACGGCGAGCAGCTCCTCACGCTCTCCTCGCTCAGCAAGCTCACCTGGGGCGGCCTGCGGGTGGGCTGGGTCAGGGCCGCGCCCGCCCTGGTCACCAGGCTCGCCAGGCAGCGCGCCGTCCACGACCTCGGCGGCGACGTCCTGGCCCAGTTCGCAGCCGCCGCCCTGCTGGAGCGCCTCGACGAGGTACGCGCCGCCTACGTGCCCCACCTGCGCGCCCGGCACGACCACCTGTGCGCCCTGCTGCGCACCGCCCTGCCCTCGTGGTCGTTCGAGCCCGCGCTCGGCGGCCAGACCCTGTGGGTACGGCTGCCGCACGGCGACGCCGAGTCGTTCGCCCAGGTGGCGCTGAGGCACGGCGTGGCGGTGCCGCCAGGGGGTTCGTTCGCCCCGGAGGGCGGGCACGGCGACCACGTGCGGCTGCACTTCGTCCTGGAGCCCGGGGAGCTCGGCCCGGCGGTCGAGGGGCTGGCGGCGGCCTGGCACGCGTACGGCGGCGGCGGGGATCGCGTGGCCGTCAGGCGTCCACTGGTCGTGTGAACGGGGATGCGCTCCATATCCCGATGGACCTCGCATCTCGCCAAGCCCCGTAGCCCGCCAAGCCTCGTAGCCCGACGAGCGCCGTATCCCGACAAGTCGTGAATTCCTCACTGCCGTTCCCCCGCTCTCCCGCGAAGAATCGTCGATGTGAAGAAGACGATCGAGGTCAGCGGGCTGAGCAAGAGCTACGGCGACTACCCCGCGGTGAAGGACATATCGTTCGGCGTCGAGGCCGGGGAGATCTTCGCCCTGCTCGGCCGCAACGGGGCGGGCAAGACCACGACGGTCGAGGTGCTCGCCGGGTTCCAGGCGCCGGACGCCGGACAGGTCAGGGTGCTCGGGCTGGACCCCTCGGCCGAGCGCGCGGCCGTACGCAGGCGCACCGGCATCATGCTGCAGGAGGCCGGGTTCTTCGCCGAGCTGACCGTGGCCCAGACCGTGCGCGCCTGGCGCGACTTCACCGCCTCGCCCCGGCCCCTCGACGAGGCCCTGGAGCTGGCCGGGCTCGGCGAGAAGGGCGCGACCAAGGTACGTCAGCTGTCCGGCGGCGAGAAGCGCAGGCTCGACCTGGCGCTGGCCGTACTGGGCAGGCCCGAGGTGCTGTTCCTCGACGAGCCGACGACCGGGATGGACCCCGAGGCCAGGCAGCGGACGTGGGGCGTCGTGCGCGACCTCGCCGAGCGCGGCACCACCGTGCTGCTGACCACGCACTACCTGGAGGAGGCGCAACGCCTGGCGTCCAGTATGGCGATCATGGACAGGGGCGAGATCGTCGCCTCGGGCGGCATGGCCGAGACGCTGGCCGCACGCGGCGGCCGGGTGGCCTTCGAGCCTCCGGCCGGCGTCGGGGCATCGGAGGTGCCGGTGCCGGTGTCGCTGGAGGACGGGCTGTACGTGTGCCGCGCCGACGACCCCGACCTGGCGGCCCAGGCGCTGCTCAGCTGGGCGGCCGGCCGCGGCGTCAGGCTGACCGGCCTGGAGGTACGCGCCGCCACCCTGGAAGACCTGTTCCTCGACCTTTCCCGCTGAAACCCGCTGCCTTCTCCCGCTGAAACCTGTCGCGTTTCTCGGCCTCCCCGCTGAGTCCCGATGCCCTCCCCCACCTCCTCCCCCGCTGAAAGCCCGCCACCTCCCCCGGCAATGCCCGCCGTGTCGTCCTTGGAGTTCGTCATGAGTTTCGCCGCCACCTACAAGCTCAGCGCCCGCCTCTTCTGGCGGGACAAGGGCCTGCTCACCGGCTCGGTGCTGACACCGGTCGGGCTCGCGATCGGTATGCCGGTGCTGATGCGCAACGTGCAGGCCGACGGCGTCGCCGCCGCGACGGAGATCTTCTACGGGTCGGTCGGGCTGTTGCTGGCCATCACCGCGTTCATGAACATCGCGGTCGCCCTGTCCAGCCGCCGCGACCTGCTCGTGCTCAAGCGGCTGCGGACCACGCAGCTCACCGATCGGCAGATCCTGTTCGGCGAGGTGGCCAGCACGGTGAGCCAGACCGTGGGGCTGACCGTGCTCTGCCTGGTCCTGGTGCACTTCCTGGCCGACGTGCCCTTCCCGGCCTCGCCTCCGGCCTTCGCCGCCGTCGTGCTCGCCGGGGCCGTCGTGCTGGCCGTGCTCGGGGTGGCGTGGACGGCGGCGATTCCGCGTGCGGAGTTGTCGGCGGCGATGACGATGCCGGTGTTCCTGCTGGCGGGGCTCGGTTCGGGGGCGATGGGGCCGATCCTGTCGATGCTGCCGTCGTGGGTGGCGGCGCCGTTCGAGTGGCTGCCGACGACGGCCGCGGTGCGGCTGCTCAGTTCGCCGTTCGAGGTGCGGTACGTGCTGGTGCTGGCCGTTTGGGGAGTCGTCGGGGTGGTGGCGGTGCGGCTGTGGTTCCGGTGGGAGCCGCGCCGGTCCTGACCTGGGGGCCGTCGGTCATGCTGTCCTGAAACTGTCCGGAAATACGTGTCGCTGCCCTGAAATACTGGGATGAACATGACATATTCCTCCGCCCGCAGGCTCGCCGTCTGGGTCATCGCCGGGATCTCGGTCGGGTACCTGCTCGTGGGAGCCGTGCTGTACCTGCGGGTGGGGCCGTGGCCGGTGCGGGTGACCGTGGTCGCGGGGCTCGTCGCCTTCTACGTGCCGCACTTCCTGCACATCAGGGCCGCGCTCGACGGGCGCAGGCCGCCGCTGCTGTGGCTGACGCTCGCGGTGCAGTTCGCCGCCGCGTACCTGCCCGACCTGGTGCTGGTGCTCGGCTGGTCGAGGGGGGCGGTGCCGATCCTGGCGGGGCCCGTGCTCCTGCTGCTGCGGCCGAGGGCCGGGGTCGCGGTGGTGGGGGCGATGGCCGCCGTGTTCTTCGTGATGTCGCTGATGCAGCTGCCCGATCTCGGCACGGCGAGCTACCTGGTCGTCACGGTCGTCATCACCGGCACCATGATCTACTCGCTGGTCCGCCTGGTCCGTGTCACGTTCGAGCTGGAGCAGGCCCGTGCCGACCTCGCCGACGCCGCCGTGCTGAAGGAACGCATGCGCATCTCGCGCGACCTGCACGACGGGCTCGGCCGTTCGCTGACCGCCATCGCACTCAAGGGCGATCTGGCCGCCAGGCTCATGGACCGCGACCCGGCCGCCGCGCGTACCGAGGTGGGCGAGCTGATCCAGGTGGCCCGCGAGGCCGTGCACGACGTGCGGCACGTGGCACGCGGGTACCGCCAGATGTCGCTGGCCGCCGAGGCGGCGAGGGCGGCGGCGCTGCTGGAGTCGTCCGGCGTCGACTGCCACCTGCACCTGGCCGAGGTGAACCTGTCCAGGACCGGCGACGAGGCCCTGGCCTGGGCCGTGCGCGAGGGCGTCACCAACGTCCTGCGCCACAGCACCGCCGCCGTGTGCTCGATCACCACCTCGGTCACCGGCGGCCTCGTCCGCCTGGAGATCGCCAACGACGGCGCGGCCGGGACGGGCCCACCCGGCGGCGGCCTCACCGGCCTGGCCGAACGCGCGACCCAGGCGGGCGGCGCCATGCACGCGGCCCCGAACGGCACCGGCGGCTTCCTGCTGACGATGGAGCTCCCCGCATGATCCACGCCCCGACCGGCACGCGCCCGCCGACCACGGAGGTGCCCGCGTGATCCGCGTCCTGCTGGCCGAGGACATGCACATGATCCGGGCCGCGCTCACCGCGCTGCTGCGTCTGGAGAGCGACATCGAGGTCGTCGCCGAGGTGATCCGGGGCGACGAGATCGTGCCCGAGGCCCTGCGCGTGCGGCCGGACGTGGCGGTCGTCGACATCGACCTGCCCGCCCTCGACGGCATCACCGCCGCCGCCGAACTGCGCGAACGCCTGCCCTCCTGCCGCGTCCTGATCCTCACCGCCATGGGCAGACCCGGCCAGGTACGGCGGGCCCTGGCCGCCGGGATCGAGGCCTTCCTGGTCAAGGACGCCCCCGGCGAACGCCTCGCCGACGCCATCCGCCGTACGAACTCCGGACTGCGCGTGCTCGACAGCGAGCTGGTCGCCTCGGCGATGGAGTACGGCGAGAGCCCGCTGACCCCGCGCGAGACGACCGTGCTGAGGGACTCGGCCGCGGGCTCGTCGGCCGAGGAGATCGCCGCCAGGCTGCACCTCTCGCCGGGCACCGTACGCAACTACCTGACGAGTGCGATCACCAAGACCGGCGCGCGCAACAAGCTGGACGCCGTCCGCATCGCCGAGGACGCGGGCTGGCTGTAGCCCCGGGCACCAGGGCAAAGCAGGCGAGCGGGTAGGTTTTTGGGGTCTGAGAAAACAGGGGAAGGAAACAACAGCCGATGTCGCTGATCGACCAGGTGCTCCAGCGCAATCCCGGCGAGCCGGAGTTCCACCAAGCCGTCATCGAGGTACTCGAGACCCTGGAGCCCGTGCTGGCCGTACGTCCCGAGTTCCGGCAGGCGGCGCTGGTCGAGCGGATCGTGGAGCCCGAGCGGCAGGTGCTGTTCCGGGTGCCGTGGACCGACGACTCCGGGCGTATCCACGTCAACAGGGGCTTCCGGGTGGAGTTCAACAGCGCGCTCGGCCCGTACAAGGGCGGACTGCGCTTCCACCCGTCGGTCAATCTGGGCATCGTGAAGTTCCTCGGCTTCGAGCAGATCTTCAAGAACGCCCTCACCGGCCTGAACATCGGCGGCGGCAAGGGCGGCAGCGACTTCGACCCGCACGGCCGCAGCGACGCCGAGGTGATGAGGTTCTGCCAGTCGTTCATGACCGAGCTCTACCGGCACCTGGGCGAGCACACCGACGTGCCCGCGGGCGACATCGGCGTGGGCGGCAGGGAGATCGGCTACCTGTTCGGGCAGTACCGCCGCATCACCAACCGCTGGGAGGCGGGCGTGCTGACCGGCAAGGGCCCGGAGTGGGGCGGCTCGGCGGCCAGGCCCGAGGCGACCGGATACGGCAATGTGCTGTTCACGGCCGAGATGTTGCGCCGCAGGGGCGAGGACCTCGAAGGGCTGCAGGTCAGTGTGTCCGGGTCGGGCAATGTCGCCATCTACACGGTGGAGAAGGCCCAGGCGCTCGGCGCGAACGTCGTCACCGTCTCCGACTCGGCCGGGTACGTGATCGACGAGAAGGGCGTCGACGTCGCCCTGCTCAAGCAGATCAAGGAGGTCGAGCGCGGCCGGGTCAGCGACTACGCCGAGCGCAGGGGCGCCTCGGCCAGGTACGTCGCGGGCGGCAGCGTGTGGGACGTGCCCGTCGACGTGGCCCTGCCTTCGGCCACCCAGAACGAACTCGACGCCTCCGCCGCCGCCACGCTGGTCCGCAACGGGGTCAAGGCGGTCTCCGAAGGCGCCAACATGCCGACCACGCCCGAGGCGATCACGATCCTGCGCGAGGCGGGCGTCTCCTTCGGTCCCGGCAAGGCGGCCAACGCGGGCGGCGTGGCGACCAGCGCCCTGGAGATGCGCCAGAACTCGGGACGCCAGACGTGGCCGTTCGAGCAGGTCGAACGGGAGCTCGCGGCCATCATGCGCGACATCCACGACACCGTGTACGAGACGGCCGAGAAGTACGGCTCACCCGGCGACTACGTGGCCGGCGCCAACATCGCCGGCTTCGAACGCGTCGCCGACGCCATGCTCGCCCAGGGCCTCATCTGACCCACGTCACGATCCGCCCGCCGGACCCGGACCTCAGGGCGTCCTGCCGATCTCAAGGTGTCCTGCCCCAGTGGTCGCGGCGGCGGTTCTCCTTCTCGTCCTCCCAGCGGTCCTCGCGGGAGGACGGGTGGGAGTTCTCCATCCAGGTCCAGATCCCGAACCCGACCACGCCGATCACGGCGATCAACCCGAGCAGGATCTTCCAGCCCCCCGGTACGAACACCAGCAGCACGAACGCCACCCCGAAAAAGGCCAGAATCCCCAGCCCAATCCGCTTCAAAACCGTCATGCACCCCTCCTGACGATATTTCGGGATTCCTGGCATTCTGCTGAGCAGGCGACACACTTGTCCAGAGAGCCCGGTTTCCCGATGGAAGGCCGGGGCAGGTCACAGAGCATGGACGCCAGCACTGCGGGAACACGGCCGTGACCGAGGAACGGTCGGTGTTCACGTTCGCCTTCGACGACAGGTACACGCGCCCACTGGCCCTGCTCGGCATCAGACCGGACACCTGCGCCCTGACGATCACCAATGAGGGCACCCACGACGGCCTGCGCGTCAGATTCGGCCCGTGGGAGGTCGTGACCCATCTGGGCAATGTGGCCTGGAGCGCGGTCACCGGCCCGTACTCGGCGCTGAAGGCCATCGGCCCCCGGGTCTCGCTCGCCGACCGGGGCCTGACGTTCGGCACCAACGCCGACCGCGGGGTGTGCATCGGCTTCCACCGGCCCGTGCCGGGCGCCGATCCCTTCGGCCTGCTGCGCCATCCGGGGCTGACCGTGACGGTCGCCGAGACCGAGGCTCTGGCCGATCGCCTGGGCGGCGTGCCCGACGCCTAGGATGCCATTCATTCGCATCGGGTAGAACGGCGGCGGACGACTGTCATGGATGAGCTCCAGCTCTCAACGCATCGGCGCGGCGCCACGGTCGTGCTGACCCTCTCGGGCGCGATGGACGCGACCAGCAAGGCCGATCTCGACCGGGCCCTGCAGACGCGTTTCCGCACCCCGGGCGAGCACGTCGTGATGGACTTGGCGGGGGTGACGTTCATGGACTCCAGCTCGCTCGGCCTGCTCGTCGAGCACCACCGCCGCGCGACCGAGAGCGGCGGGCGCCTGCTGTTCACCGGCGCCGAGCCGCAGCGGCTGCGCGTGCTGTGGCTGACCGGGCTGGCCGACTGGCTCCCGCTGTTCGACGACGTCGAGGCGGCCTGCGCCTCCCTTGGCGCGAGCTGATCCGGCGGACTCGTCTCCCCGGATACGTTCAGAAAGCCACGAAAGGGTACAGGCGGGGTACGTTGAGTGCCACCGATCCGACGAAGGAGTTCCGTGCCAGCCTCCCATGCTCCACACCAGGCAGCAGGTGGAGACGGCCTGCCAGGGATCGGCGCCGCCACGGCCGCCCTCTCGGCGTTCGAACACGCGCCCGCGCTCCTGGCGCAGTGCGCGGGTCCCGGCCTCACGATCGCCGCGGCCAACCGCCTCTTCGAGACCGTGTACGGCGACGCCGAAGGCTCGGTCGTGGGCAGGCCGCTGGCCGAGGTCACCGGCCAGGACGTGGCCGACGCCGCACGCGAGACGCAGTCGACCGGCACGCACAACACCGTGCACGAGTGGCGCAGGCCCGGCGGGTCAGGCGCCTCCTCGGGCGAGATGGCGCTCACCCTGACCTTCACCCTGGTGCCGAGCACACAGGACGGCGCCAGCGACGTCCTGCTGCACGGCCGTGACGTCACCCCGGCCGGCCACGACGCACGCGACGGCGCCGACCACGAGCTGATGCTCGCCCTGCAGCACCGCCTGCTGCCGGCCGGGCTGCCGATCCTCGCCCACGCGGGCAGCGCCGCGCACTACCTGGCCGCCGCGCCGGGTTTCAACGCGGGAGGCGACTGGTTCGACGCCATCGCGCTGCCCGACGGCAGGCTCGCCCTCATCGTCGGCGACGTGGTCGGGCACGGTCCCGACGCCGCCGCCGCGATGTCCAGGCTCAGGCCGGTGATCGGCGAAAGCCTGCTCGCCGGTGCGAGTCTGCGCCAGACGCTGGTCAGGCTGGACGCCTTCGCCGCACGCAGCACCGCCACCAGGGCCACCACCGTCGCCGTCGTCGTGCTCGACCCGGTCACCGGGCTGTTCGAGCACGCGGGATGCGCCCACCCGCCGCCCCTGGTGTGCGACGCCGAAGGCCACGCCGAACTCGTCGAGCAGTCACCCGGCGCCCCCCTCGGCATGGGAGGCGCGCTCCCGGAGATCGCGGAGGGCCTGCTCGCACCCGGCGAAGTGATCATGCTCTACTCCGACGGCCTGTTCGAACGGCCCGGCCAGACGCTGGAGGAGGGCCTGCGCAGGCTCACCGGCACGGCGTCGGACGCCATGACGACACCCCCCGGGACACGCGTGCCCGACGACCCGGCGGAACGCCTGTGCGCTCTGGTCGTCGACCGGATGACCAGGACGGGCCACCTCGACGACGTGACCGCCCTTGCCGCGCACCGCCGCGCCCAGCCCGTCGCCGAGTGGACCATGGACATCGCCTCCGACCTCGGCGCCGCCCGCGAGCTGCGCCTGCGCTGGAGCGCCTGGCTGCGCGAGCTCGGCGTGACCGAACGCGACCGCATGGACCTGGAGCTCGCCCTGTACGAGGCCACGACCAACGCGATCACGCACGCGGGGCACTCCTCGGGCGACGAGCCCGTCTCGGTGCGCGCCGCCCTGGAGAAGGGCGGCAGCCTGCGCGTCACCGTGCGCGACCGGGGCACGTGGGCGCCGCGGCCTGCCGTACCCGAGGGGAGCGTGCCCGCGGGGGCCGCGCCAAAGGAGGAGGGGGCCAGGGGGCGGGGGCTGGCGCTGATCAGGGCGATCGTCGACGACCTGGCCATCGACAGGCGGCCAGGCGGCACGCGGGTGAGCATGCTTCATCGGCTCAGCAGGCCCGCCACCCTGCATCGCTGGGCGCGTCCGGTGCTGATGCCGCCCTCGGCCCAGCGCGCGTTCGAGACCGAGATGCCCGGCCCGGAGATGCTGAGCGTACGCGGCGTCGTCGACGGGCGGACCGCGCCCAGGCTGGAGAGCGCCGTCCTGCATGCCAGCAGGGGGTGCACCCGGCCGCTGACCGTCGACCTGTCGGAGGTGACGTTCCTGGCCAGCGACGGCATCCGCAGGCTCTACCTGCTGGCCACCACACCCCAGACACCGGTGCGCCTGCTCGCGGCCGACGGCTCACCCGCCAGGCACGCCCTCACCCTGGCCGCGATGGGCCACCTGCTGGCCTCTTGAGACCGACCGCCCTGCCTGAGCGGTTCGCCCTCCTGCCCTCCTGAGGCTGACCTCCCCGCCGGAGGGCAGCACGGCATGACCGGGCGGCCCGAAGCGCACTTCCCGGGCCGCTGCGGCCCGGCGAGCTAGATGTCGGTGACGCGGATGCCCGCGTGCGCCTTGTACCTGCGGTTGATCGAGATCAGGTTCGCGGTGAACGCCTCGACCTGGTGGGCGTTGCGCAGCCGGCCGCCGTACACGCCCTTCACACCGGGGATCGCGCCCGCCAGCGCCCGTACGATGTCGGTCGCCTCGCGGTCGTCGCCCAGGACGAGGACGTCGAGGTCGACCTTCTCGACGGCGGGGTCGAGCAGCAGGACGGCCGAGACGTGGTGGAAGGCGGCCACGACCCTGCTGTCGGGGAGCACGGCGGCGGCCTGCTGGGCGGCGCTGCCCTCCTCGACGGGCAGCGCGTAGGCGCCCTGCTTGTCGAAGCCGAGCGGGTTCACGCAGTCGACCACGATCTTCCCGGCCAACGGCTCGCGCAACGACTCCAGGGTCGCCTTGTGGCCGTCCCACGGGACCGCGACGATCACGATGTCGGCCTCGGCGGCCACCACCTCGTTCTCGGCGCCACGCGCGCCCGTGCCGATGCTGTCGGCGGCTTCCTGGGCACGCTGGGCGTTGCGCGACCCGATCAGGACGGGATGCCCGGCCAGGGCGAACCGGCGGGCCAGGCCCTTGCCCTGGTCACCCGTGCCACCGAGGATGCCGATCGAGAGGCCACTCACTTCAGGGAGGTCAGTCATACCGAGATCATGCCAGGGGCCCGGTCGCCTGTCCCGGGCAGGTCCGCCTGGTGGAAGCGCCGGGCCCCTGCGGGTCTCGCCTCAGCAGTTGCCCGAGGCCGGTAGCCCGATGACGCGCAGCGCCAGCCACTCGATGGCGAGCGGCCCGCCCTGCACGGCGCCGAGCACGTGGTCGCCGGTCGCGATCCGCGTCCAGCGCGTGTTTACCCCGGCCGCGCAGTACTGCGAGCGCAGGGTGGCGCCCACGGCGTAGGGGATGATCTGGTCCTGCTGGGCGTGGTAGAGGTACATCGGCACCCTGGGCGCGATGGCGCCGAGCCGGTTCTCGGTGAGCCTGGCCACCCACTTGGGCTGGTTGAGCAGGTCGACCGTGCTGAGCTCGGCGAAGCGCCTGCCCGCCAGCGCGTCGAGGTCGCCGACGCACGCGGTGCGCGCGGCCGACAGCAGCGCCCGGCCCTCGTCGTTGAGGTCGGCGAACAGGTTCAGCTCCGGATAGGCCGCGTCCAGCCCCACACCCGCCGCCGCGCCGAGCCCGAAGTCGGCCGTGCCGTCGAGGTGCTCGGCCACCGCCTTCAGATCGGCCGGCACCCCACCGGCGGCCACGCCCTTCAACCGCAGCTCGGGCGCGTACCCCGGCTGCAGCTGCGCCGCCCACGCCGCCGATGCGCCGCCCTGCGAGTACCCCATGACACCGATCGGCGCCCCCGCCGACAGCCCGGCGCCAGCCACCTTCGTCGCGGCCCTGACCGAGTCGAGTACGGCATGGCCTTGGGAGATGCCCGCCATGTAGGTGTGCTCGCCCGGCGTGCCGAGCCCCTCGTAGTCGGTGACGGCGACCGCGAACCCCTTGAGCAGGAACAGGCTGATCAGCGCGAGCTCGGCCTCACGCCCTTCGCGCATGCTGGTGGAGGGCGCGCACTGGTCGCCGAGGCCGTGCGTGCCGACCGCGTAGCCGATGATCGGCCGCTTGCCGAGGAGATATCCGGCCTTGGGCACCAGCAGGGTGCCCGACACCACGTTGAGCGCGCCGGTCGCCGAGGTCGAGCGGTAGGTCAGATGCCAGGCCTTCACCGGCACCTTGAGCAGCTGGCCGGGGAGCAGGTAGACGGTGGTCGGCTGGGCCGAGATCACTTCACCGGCGGACGCGGCCTTGGCCGGTCCCGCGAGGGCGATCGACGCGAGCAGCGCGACGACCATGGACAGGCTGACGCGGACACGAAGTCTCAATGTGCCGCCTCTCTCGTGAATCAGTCTGCGGAGGACGGCGCCGTGAGCTGATCGTTACTCGCGGGTAACCGCCTGTCAAGGCCTGAAATGACACCCACCACAGCGATCGGTCAGGCACGATGGACCCATGGACGGCGCATCGGTGGCATTCCTCCGTGAAGTGCTCGCAGAGTCGGGCTGGCTAGAGCGCACCCGCGAGCTCGGCCTGGCCCTCAGGACCACCAGGTCACCGGGCGGCCTGCTGCTCGTCGGCACACCCGCCGAAGAGCCCTGGCACCTGACCGCACACCTCGGCGACGAGGCCAGGCTCTCCGGCCTGCCGCAACTGGCCCCCACCCTCGTGCGCTGGGCGCCTCCCGAGGACGCGCCCGCCCATCTGCGGGTCGGCCTCGAACGCCTGGAGGCCGCCGGGCGCGGCGAGACGCTGTTCGTGGTCGCGCAGGAGAAGGCGCCCGTCCCCCTGCTGGAGCGCGTCGACGACGCCAGGCGCACCGGGACCACCATCCTGGCGCTCGGCACGGACGGCGCGGGCGACCCCGACCTGCTCGGCCTCACTCACGACGCCCTGCTGGTGCCGGGCGACGGCCCGCTGTCCTTCGACGGCGCCCAGCACCTCGTCAGCACGGCGGCGGGTGAGATCGTCCCACGACCGCGGCTGCGCGAACGGCTGGCCAGGCTCCTCGACCGCGTCAGCGGCCCTCAGCTGGCCGACTGACTCACTCCGGCGACGGCGTCTGGCCCCGCCCGGGGCTCAGATGGCCGACGAGGCTCTCGCCCAGCGCCTGGGTGGCCTCCTCGATCGCACCGATGACCACGGCCTGCACCGGGTCGGGCTCGCCCGAGCGCGTCCTGCTCACGCGGGTCACGGCGTCCAGCCTGCGCGCCCCGACGTCGCGGATGTCGCTCACCCGCACGAACCCCTCGGGCACGTCCAGCAGGGCGAGCGCGGGCACGATGGCCACGCCGTGCCCGGCCGCGACCAGGGCGAGCGTCGGCGGGAACTCCTGGATGACGTGCACCCTGCGCGGCTCGAACCCGTGCAGTGCGGCCAGCCGTTCCAGCGCCTGCCCGCACGCGTGGTCGTGCACGCCCGCCACCCACGGCACCCCGGCCAGTTCCCCGACGGTCGTCGGCGTGTCGGCCCAGCCGGGCGGGGTCACGATCCGGTACTCGTCGATGTAGAGCGTACGGACGAGCAACGACGGCTGCTGCATCGTCGGCGTGCTCATGTCCGCCTCGGTGATCAGCACGTCGACCCCGCCCAGCCGCAGTTCCTGCAGCGCCGGGCCGCCGAACACCTCGTGGATGAGCGGCGTGATCTTCGGATGCCGCTCGGCCAGCGCGTTGATGGCTGGCACCAGCATGTGCGTGATCACCGTGGGGAAGGCCGCGATCGTGACCGGTCCCGCGAGGCGCTCGGTGAACCTGGTCAGCTCACGCCGCGCCTCGGTCAGCTCCTCCTCCACCCGCTCGGCGTAGCCCGCGAGCACCCGTCCGGCCGGGGTCAGCGACACCCGCCGCTGCGAGCGGTCGATGAGCGCCAGGCCGACCTCGCGTTCGAGCTGGGTCAGCTGCTGGGAGACGGCCGAAGGCGTCAGGTGCAGCGCCTCGGCCGCGCGCATCACCCCGCCGCGGCGGGCGACCTCGTGCAGAACCCGCAGGCGTCGGGGGTCTATGTCCATATAGGGCAGCTTACGCGGCAATTTAGATTTCGTTATTTGTGCTTTACCTGGCCCGCTCACGAAAATAGCCGCCATGAGCGTACTCATCACCGTGGTGGGCTGGATCGGCATGATCCTTCTCCTGTACGGCTATGCCATGGTGTCGTCGGGCAGGCTGTCCGGCAGCGGAGCCACCTACCAGTGGCTGAACCTGGTCGGCGCGATCACCCTGATGGCCAACTCCGCCTACGAGGCCGCGTGGCCTTCGGCCGTGCTCAACCTCATCTGGAGCGGCATCGGTATCGTCTCCATCGTCAAGCTCGTCAAGCTCAAGAAGTCCGCGGGAGTGCCTCAGTGATCGTCGAGTTGAGCCATCGCATCGTCGAGGGCATGGTCACCTATCCCGGGGTGCCCGGCCCCAAGCTCGGCCTGCACCTGAGCCGGACGGCCTCGCGCGAGGTCTACGCGCCCGGCACCGAGTTCGAGATCGGCTCGATCACCCTCGTCGCCAACACCGGCACCTATCTGGACACCCCGCATCACCGCTATCCCGAGGGCCCGGACCTGTCGGGTGTGCCGCTGGAGCGGCTGGCCGACCTGCCCGGGCTCGTCGTCCGGGCGCAGGGCGTGTCCCGTGTCGGCCTCGACCTGCTGCAGGGGCTCGACGTACGGGGCCGTGCGGTGCTGCTGCACACCGGATGGGATCGGCACTTCGGCACCGACGCCTATCTCGGCGGGCACCCGTACCTGGCGCCCGAGGCCGCGGTGTGGCTGGCCGAGCAGGGGGCGGCGCTGGTCGGCATCGACTCGCTCAACATCGACGACACCCCTCCGCACGGCGAGAGGCCCGCGCACACGGTGCTGCTGGGCGCGGGCATCCCTCTGGTCGAGCACATGACGGGGCTGGAGCGGCTGCCCGACACCGGGTTCCGCTTCCATGCCGCGCCACCGATGATCGTAGGCATGGGAACGTTCCCGGTGCGGGCCTACGCCATCGTCTGAGGTGCTATCAGGCGTTTCGTCTCGTCAGTCGTCGTCTATGTCGGCTTCGTCCCACTGCTTGTTGCGCTCGGCCGCACGCTGGAGTGCGCCTGCGGCCTCCTGCTCGCTCGCATAAGGGCCCATGCGGTCCTTGTTGGGGCAGCCCTCGTCGGGCTCGACGCGCATGTGCTTGAGGCAGAACCACCACTGTCCACTGGTCACGTGGTGAATTCTGCCCCTTCGCACACCTGACTAGACTCTTCTTCATGACGACACTGCTCCAGCCCGGGCGGATCTCGCCCATGCGCAAGGTCCCCGCCCACATCGAGCGGCCGGAGTACGTCGGAAAGAAGAGGCCCAGGACGGGCGAGTCCGACGTCAAGACGCCCGAGATCATCGAGCGCATGCGCGTGGCGGGCCGCATCGCCGCGCAGGCGCTCGAAGAGGTCGGCAAGCACGTCGCGCCCGGCGTCACCACCGACGAGCTGGACCGCATCGGCCACGAGTTCCTGCTCGACCACAACGCCTACCCCAGCACGCTCGGCTACCGCGGCTATCCCAAGTCGCTGTGCACCTCGATCAACGAGGTCATCTGCCACGGCATCCCCGACGACACCGTGCTGCGCGACGGCGACATCGTCAATGTGGACATCACCGCCTTCATCGGCGGCGTGCACGGCGACACCGACGCCACCTACCTGGTCGGCGAGGTCGACGAGGAGTCGCGGCTGCTGGTCGAGCGCACCCGCGAGGCGACGGCCCGTGCCATCAAGGCCGTCGCGCCCGGCCGTCAGCTCAATGTCGTCGGCCGTGTCATCGAGGCCTACGCCAAGCGTTTCGGCTACGGCGTCGTGCGCGACTTCACCGGGCACGGGATCGGCACCACCTTCCACTCCGGGCTGATGGTGCCGCACTACGACGACCCGTCGCAGAAGGTGGAGCTGGTGCCCGGCATGACGTTCACGATCGAGCCGATGCTGACGCTCGGCACGATCGACTACGACATCTGGCCCGACCAGTGGACCGCCGTCACCAAGGACCGCAAGCGCACGGCCCAGTTCGAGCACACGATCCTGGTCACCGACACCGGCAGCGAGATCCTCACCCTGCCCTAGCGGAGCGGCGATCCAGCGGCGATCTAGCGGCGTCTGGGCACGACCCCCGTCACCGTCGTGCCTTCGCCGGGCACACTGGTGACGGTCAGGGTGCCGCCCAGCGCGCCGAACCCGGTCCGCATCCTGGCGATGCCCTCGCCGCCTCCGGCCTTCGGGGTGAAGCCCCTGCCGTCGTCGCTGACCGTCAGCCGCAGCCCCGTGCGCCCGACCGTGACCGCGATGGCCGCCACCCTGGCCTCGCTGTGCCGTTCGATGTTGAGCAGGGCCTCCTCGATCACCCCGAGCACCCCGGCCGCGATGCGCGCGGGCACGTCGCGCTTGGGCAGCGCCCACGTCTCCACCGTGATCCCGGTGCGCGCCGACCACTCGGCCAGGTAGTCCGTCAGGGCCTGGGCCAGACTCCGTCCCCCGCGCATGCGTGTTTCGTCGACCACTTTCTCGCCTTCCTGACCCGCAAGCGAGCATCGCCGATCCCCGGCCTCCTGGCCCGCGCTGGAACGGTCCGCATCGCGAGACCACGCACGCGGGCGATGCCCGACTCCCCCGTTGGCAAGGCTACCGGGCGCCTCGCCGAACCGGTGGCCGAAGATAGCAGGCCCTATCCCCGGGGCTACTCGCCATCGGGCGTGATGCGGCTATTCTCCGCGATCAAGCTTGTTCAGCCTGGCCAGGTAGTCGTTGTAGGAGTCGAGCTCGCTGTCGCCCGTGCCTCCCGTGCGGGCGGCCGCCGCATCGGCCCGGCGATCGGCCCTGCGCGCCTTGCGGTCGTCGTCGCGCCACCACTGGATGGCCAGTGCGATCAGCACGATGAGGGTCGGCACCTCGCCGAAGCCCCACGCGATGGCGCCGCCGTCCTGCTGGTCGGCCAGCGGCGTGGCCCCCCACGTGCGCCCGAGCTGCTCGTACCAGTCGGAGGCCAGCACCGTGCCCATCATCATCAGCGCGATGCCGAAGAACGCGTGGAAGGGCATCGTCACGAACAGCGTCAGCAACCTCCCGACGTACGGCAGGCGGTACGGGGCGGGGTCGACACCGATGATCACCCAGAAGAACAGGCAGCCGCTGGCCAGGAAGTGCAGCGTCATGGCGATGTGCCCGAGATGCTCCTCCATCGCCGCGGCGAACAGCGGGGTGAAGTACAGCGCGTAGGTCGAGACGATGAAGATGGCGGTCGCGATGCCCGGATGGCCGATGAACCTGACGAACCTGCTGTGCAGGATCACCGTCACCCACTCGCGCGGCCCGCGGTCGCCGCGCCGCGCGGCCGGCTTGAGCGCCCGCAGCGCCAGCGTGACCGGCGCACCGAGGACGAGGAAGATCGGCACGATCATGGCCAGCGTCATGTGCTCGACCATGTGCACACTGAACAGCACCTTGGCGTATCTGGCGACGCCGCTCTGCGTGGCCAGCACCAGGATCGCCACGCCGATGAACCATGCCGCCGTGCGGCCCCACGGCCAGCTGTCGCCGCGCCTGCGCAGCCTCAGCACCGCGCCGCCGTACAGGCCCGCCATCAGGGCGGCCAGGGTGGCGAAGAACAGGTCGAGCCACCACAGGGTGGCCAGGTTGGCGAGGGTGAGCTCGGGCGGCAGCGGGAAGCCGAGCAGGTCGAACGCGCGGTCGGCCGGAAGCGTCACCGGCGGCGGCGCGGTGCGCGAGAGCGCGACGGCCAGGCCGATGGTCGCGAACATCACCATCACCTCGCCCACGGCCAGCCGCGTGAACGCGCCGGAGTCGCCGCGCTCGACGGCGGGCAGCGTGCGCCGCCTGTGGAGGTACCCGATGACGCCGAGCCCGGCGAATGCCACGATCTTCAGCAGCAGCATGACGCCGTAGGAGGAGGTGAACAGGTCCTCCAGCGAGGTCAGCCTGGCGACCGTACTGAACAATCCCGACAGACCAACCGCAACAAAACACCACAAAGCGGTACGCGAAAAGCGGTTGGCCGACACCGCGAGCACACCGCCGTTCGCCGTGCCCTTGCCCGCCTTCGCCGCACGCGCCGAACCGAGCGCCTGCGCGCACAGCACGCCGAGCCCGCCGACCCACACCGCGAGCGCGAGCATGTGCACCGCCACACCGGTCGTGGCCAGGTCGTGGTTCGGCGAGGAGGAGGCGTGACCGGTCAGGCCGGGCGGCAGCAGCGTCGCCAGCGCCAGCACCAGCAGTCCGCCCGAGGCGCCCACCGTGATCGTGCCGCGGGCGAACAGCGCGATCGCGACCGCGAACAGGATGACCAGCGTGAGCGCGATCCCCTGGCTCTCCTGGCTGGCGAATCCGGCCAGCTCCTTGCCGGTGATCGCTTCGAGCACGGAGTAGGCGAACAGGTCCGACAGGGTGAACACCATCGTGGCCGCCGCCGCGAACGACCACACCAGCGCCGCCCACGAGGCGCCCTTCACATAGCCGAGCGCCTGCTTGCTCAGCATGCCCTTGTCGCTCGGCAGGAACACGGTCGCCGCCAGCAGCAGGCCGACCGTCACCACACCGGACAGGTCCATGGCCAGCTTCGACAGCGGCAGGCCCCAGCGGGTGAACGCCCCTTCGTCCGGCAGACCGGGAATGATCCTCGGGAAGGCCGCGCCCCCCACGACCATGGCGATGACGAGTGTGCCTACCGCAGCGCACACCGCCGCCAGTACGAGACGCGCGGACCTGGTCATCTCTTCCTGCCCTTGCCCCGCATGCTGAGTGCGAAGCCGACGCCCACGCCGACCAGCACACCGGCCACGATCACCAGCCAGACGGGGAAGCCGCCCTCCTCGTCCTGCGACTCCTGCGCCACCGGCGTCGCGGCCTGGCTCGGAGCGGGCGGCGGGGCCGCCGTCTCCGTCTGCGCCTGCGGCTCCGGCTCGGTCTGCGCCGGGGTCGGGTCCGCCTTCGGCGCGCCCTTCACCGTGAACGGGATCTCGCCCTCGATCGGGTGCCCGTCGGAGGAGACCACCCGGTAGGCGATGGTGTACTTCCCGTCGGGCAGCCCCTCGTCCGTCAACGCCTGGGTCACCACCGCGCCCTTCGCCTCCGGCTTGCCCTCGTGGAACGCCGCTCCCGAGGCGTCGCGCACGATGACGAACGGCATGCGAATCCTGGCGGAGAACTCCAGCGTCACCTCGTCGAGCCCGGCGACCGTCGAGTCCTTCTTCGGGTCACTGCTCTTGAGCGTGTCGTGGGCGGAGGCCGGCCCGGCAAACGCGGTGCCGAGCACGAACAGGGCGGCGAGGAGCGCGGTGAGGGCCGCGAGCGGGGATCTCTTCATGGCACCCCATAGGCTACCGACGCCCCGGCCCGCTCCCTACCCCGCTACAGCCCCACACAGGCAAGAGCCCGCTGATAGGCGGCAACACTGCTCGAATCATCGTGCATCAACTCATACGTCTCGCCGGTCGCCATCCACACCTGGGCGGCACGGGAGGAGGCGGCGGTGTCGTCGAGCATGTCCCTGGCGGCCGTGGCGGCCCGGTCGGCCTCCTGGTCGAACCCGAGTGCGGCGTAGGCCCGCGCCAGCAGCAGCTGCGAGTCGGCGCCGAGGCCCTGCGAGGCCTCCGAGAGCATGTCGCGTGCGGCGTGCGCGTGACCGATCGAGGTGTCGACCTGGCCCGCCGTGTATTCCACCCGGGCCTGGGCCATGGCGATGCGCGCCTTGTCCACCACACCGGCCGAGCTCTCGTCCATCTCGCGCGCGGCCTTGGACAGCAGGTCGCGCAGGGCCTCGGTCTCGCTCGGCGTGATCTGGGAGCGCATGAGCGCGGCCGATGCGCGCACCCGTGCCAGGTTGCGCGGAGTGCCGGTCTCGGACTGGATGGCGTACGCGCGGTCGATGTAGGTGATCGCCTCTTCGGACTTGCCCGTCAGGTGGGCGGTCCAGCCGGCGTTCCAGTAGGCGGCCACGTGCGAGCGCGGCGTGCCGAGCACTTCGGCGGCGGCCAGCAGCTCGGCCGAGAACTGCCGCGCCCTGAGCATGTCGCCGCGGACGATGTAGACCGAGAGCAACGTCGAGCCGAGCTCCATGAGCCCGTCGGTCCAGGTCGGCCGTACGGCGCCGCCGAGGATCTGCTCGCCGATCTCGACCGCCATCGTCAGCTCGCCCTTCTCCCGGTAGCACCGGGTGAGGGCGAGGGCGATCTCGACGTGCCGCTCGGGCGCGACGTCCTGCCTGCGCAGGTCACTGAGGATCTCGATGGCGCGCGCGAGGTCGCCGCACGCCTCGGTGGCCAGGGCGAGACCGTAGAGCACCTCGTTGCGCAGCGAGGCGAGACCGGTGAGGTGACCGTCGGCGAGCAGCTCGGTGAACCTGGTGCGCGCCTCGGCGATCTCGCCGTTCTCCATGGCGAGCTTGGCATAGCCGAGCGCCAGCTCAAGATCGTTCATCTGCTCGGCGGTGACGCCGTTGACCAGGTAGCTGAGCGAGCAGTCGAGCTTCTGGGCGAGCAGTTCGAGAACGGCCGGGGTGGGGGTCCGCTTGCCGCTCTCGATGAGGGAGACATAGCTGTCGGAGAGCTCCGGATGGGCCAGCTGAGCTTGCGAAAGACCGCGCTGACGGCGGACGGTCTTGATGCGGAGGCCGACCAGGTCTGAGGTGGTCACAGAGTTCACTCCCTGAGATACTGACGTCCGAGCAACACTCTGAGCGAGGGAGCATCCCCCATGCGCAAGCGTTTTGTCCTGTCCGTCATAGGAATCTTGCTCACGGTCGTTACAACCGTCGCAAGCAATGCTACGACTGCACAGGCCGCCGCGTCTCCTGCCGCCGCCTATGACAACATTCTCTGCTGCTGATCTGCCGCCTTCAACACTTTGCCCAGCCGTCCGAGGCGAACCGATGACATGAACCCTGCGGTGCTCAGCGCGAACCCTGTCAGAGTGAACTCTGGTTCGAACGTCGATCTGCTCCCTAGCACGATATTTCGTCGCTCTAGATTTCTTCTACATGCGGCCTCCACGTCAGATGTGAAGGCCGCACACGGTCTCAGGGAAGGCGGCATCGCACGGCCGATCGGCTTCCGCCACTCCTCGCATTCCCTCTCCTCCGGCTACTCCGGGACGAACGCCGCAGCGCATGATCTTGAAGTTGACACGCGTCTGCGGCGTGCGGAGTAGGCTGCCTGCCGCGCAGAGGCCGGGCCTTCGGAGGTGAGCATGGCGGACGAGCACGTCGTCTCGAGCGGGCTCGTGGTGTCATTGCTCGGACCGGTCTCCGCCCGTCGCCACGGCGCGCAGATCGCGCTGGGATCGCCCAAACAGCGGGCTGTCCTGGCCATCCTGGCGCTCAGGGCTGGCCAGGTCGTCACCAGGTCCCAGATCATCGAAGGTCTGTGGGGCGAGAACCCGCCTCGATCGGCCGAGCAGAGCCTCTACACCTACGTCGCGGGGTTACGGGCCGCCCTGTCTCCGGACCGGGCACCACGCGGATCGGGGGCGCCGCTCCTGAGCGCCTCCAGCGGCTACCACCTGCGCCTGCCGCCCGAACAGGTGGACGCGCTCGCGCTCCAGGACCTGCTCGAACGGGCGCGTCTGGCGCAGAGCCGTGACGACCACGGCGAAGCGGCCACGCTCCTCGACTCCGCGCTCGGCCTTTGGAGGGGCCCGGCGCTCGCCGGCGTCCCGGGACGTCACCTGGAGCTGGAGCGGGCACGGCTCGAGGAGCTCAGGCTCGACGCCTTCGAGCGAAGAGCCGCCGCCCTGATCAGGATCGGCCGCCACACGCAGGTCCCGCCGCAGCTCGCCGAGCTGCACGAGCGCCACCCGCTGCGTGAGCGCCCGCTCGAACTGCTCATGACCGCGCTGCACCTGAGCGGGCGCGGGGACGAGGCCCTCGACCTCTACCGGCGATGCCGCCAGCGCCTGCTCGACGAACTGGGCAACGAGCCGGGCGAAGCCCTTCGCCGGTGCCATGAGCGCATCGCCGGCGTCGAGGCGCCGCGTCAGCTGCCGAGGGACCTGCTGCGTTTCGTGGGCCGAGCCGAGCTGACCGGGCGGCTCCGCGCCCTGCTCGCCTCCGGATCGGGCTCCCCCGTGCTCATCTCGGGAGCACCCGGCGTCGGGAAGTCGGCGCTGGCCGTCCATGTGGCGCACGGGGCCGCGAGCGGATACCCGGACGGGCAGCTGTACGTGCGGCTGCGGGGGGCGACGCCGGACCTTCCCCGGCTGAGTGCGCTGGACGTGCTCGGCTACCTCCTGCGCTCGATCGGCCTGCCGCCGAACGCCGTGCCGGACGACCTCGCCGAGGCGAGCGACGTCTGGCGCACCCGGCTCACCGGGCGCAGGATGCTGGTCGTGCTCGACGACGCGGCGGCGGCCGAGCAGATCGAACCCGTGCTCGGCGTGCCCGACGGCAGTCGCGTCGTCGTCACCGGCAGGGACGACCTCGTCGAGCTCGACGACTGCGTACGGCTGCGGGTCGAGCCGCTCGACGTGGCGGAGGCGACCGCGATGCTGAGCCACCTCGCGGGCGCCGGGCGGACGGATGCCGAATCGGGTGCCACCGAGCGGCTGGTCGAGCTGTGCGGGGGGCTGCCTCTCGCGCTGCGCATCGCCGGAGCCAGGCTGGCCGATGAGCCCGACCGGCGTGTCGGCGACCTGACCGCCCTGCTGGAGGACGAACGGCGGCGGCTCGACGAGTTGCAGGTGGACGACCTCGCCGTACGCTCCGGCCTGATCACCGGTGTGCAGGCACTGCAGGACAGCCGACGTGCGCTGGACCGCGCGGCGGCGCGGATGCTGCGGCTGATCGGCGGGTTCAGGGTCCTCGACGTGACGGCCCCGGTGGCGGGCGCCCTGGCCGGATGCGAGGCCGGCCAGGCGCGGGCGGCGCTGACGCGGCTCGTCTCGGCCCATCTGGTGGAGGAGGACGAGCCCGGCCGCTACCACCTGCACGACCTGGTCAGGCTGGTGGTGGCCGAGCTCGGCCCCCAGGAGGCGGGGAGCGGCCCCTTCCTGCGCGCCATGCGGTACTACACCCGCCTGTCCAGATCGGCGGGAGCTCTGGCCTACCCGCATCGCACGCCGCTCGACGACGCGATCACGCTGGAGAGCGGCCTGTTCGCCGACGACGTGGCGGCGCGTGCCTGGCTCGCCGCCGAGTCGCGCAACATGATCTCGGCCGCGGCGCAGGTCATGGACGACGACGACCCGGAGGTAGCGAGGCTCGGGGTGCTGACCGCTCTGGGGTTGTTCTGGCACCTCGACCACGAGTGCCGCCACCGCGAGCTCGCGCACGGCGCGAGTGAGGCCGTTCGGGTGGCGCGGCGGCTGGGCGACGAGGCCCTGGAGCTGCGCGCGCTCGTTCCCGTCGGAGCCGCGCTGATGTCGGAGGGGCGCGACGAGGAGGCCCTCGCCTCCCTGGCCAGGGAACAGGACCTCGCGCGGCGGCTCGGCGACTCGTTCGGTGTGCTGCGCACGTTCGGGAACATGGCGGCCGCGGCGCTCCACCTCGACCGCTACGACGACTGCGTCGAATACGCCCGGCAGCAGCTCGCCATGGCCAAGGAGATCGGCGCGAACGTCGGCGAACGCTACGCGCTCATGATGCTGGGCCATGCCTACCGCGAGACCCGGCGGTTCGACCTGGCCGAGGCGGCTCTGCGGGAGGCCGTGGCGCAGGCCGGGCAGGCGGGCGACACCACCCACGTCTCCATGGCCGGGACGAGCCTCGGCCGTGTCCTGCTCGGCCGGGGGGAGCCCGAGGCGGCGGCCGAGGTGCTGCTGGAGGCGTTGCGGCTGTCGCGGGAGGTCAGGTCCAAGGGGATCGAGCTGACCTGTCTCGTGGAGCTGGCCAGGGCGCACCGGCTGCTGGGCCGGGTGGAGGCGGCCTTCGACTTCATCGAGCGGGCGGGACCGCTGGCCGAGGAGGTTCGTGACGGCCCGTGGGTCACGCGCGCGGCCGAGGAGCGCGCCGCCCTTGTGCTGACCATGAATGACACCTGACGCCGACGGCCGGGGCCGACTGTCGGTCCTCGTCCCTAGGCTGCAGGTCGTGACCGGATCCGCGGCCTACGGAGGTAACGATTGACCGATGAGAGCACGTACACCGACGGCCTTCTGGTGTCCCTGCTCGGGCCCGTCACCGCGACCAGGGATGGTGAGGAGATCGCGCTGGGGCCGCCCAAGCGCCGTGCCGTGCTGGCCAGGCTGGCCGCCGATGCCGGGCGCGTCGTCACGATGGGGCAGCTCATCGACGGCCTGTGGGACGAGAACCCACCCAAGACCGCCGAGCAGAGCGTCTACACCTATATCGCCGGGTTGCGCGCGGCCTTGGAGCCGGCGCGCACCGCGCGTTCGTCCTCCGCGGTGCTGAGCGGCACGGCCAGCGGCTACAGCCTGCTGCTCCCACGTGAGCGGATCGACTCCCTGGTGATGCGGCGGCGCCTGGAGCGGGCGGGCACGGCCAGGAGTCTGGGCGACCACGCCGAGGCGGTCGGCGTGCTCGACTCGGCGCTCGGGATGTGGCGGGGCCCGACGCTCAGCGGGGCCTCGGGGCCGTTCGTCGAGATGGAGCGGGCCCGCCTGGACGAGCTCAGGCTGGACGCGGTCGAGCACAGGGCGGCGTCGCTGATCGAGCTGGGGCGGCACGCGGAGGTCCCGCTCGAACTGATGGAGCTGTGCGCGCGTCACCCGTTGCGCGAGCGGCTGCGCGAGCTGCTCATGACCGCGCTGCACCTGGTCGGCCGCCGGGCCGAGGCGCTCGCCCTGTACCAGGACGGGCGCAGGCACCTGGTCGAGGAGCTCGGCACCGAGCCGGGCGAGGCGTTGCGGCAGTGCCACGAGCGCATCCTCAGGGACGAGGCGGGCGCGCCCGAGCCTGCGGCCGAGGAGGAGGCCGAGCGCTGCGACGTGCCGCGCCAGCTGCCGAGGGATCTGCGGACGTTCGTCGGCAGGGCCGAGGCCAAGGCCGTGCTGACGGCGGCGCTCGCCCCCTACGACGGCTCGCCAGCGCAGCCGGTGTCGGTCATCTCGGGATCTCCCGGGTTCGGCAAGTCGGCGCTGGCCGTACATGTCGCCCATGCGGTGGCCGACCGTTTCCCCGACGGCCAGTTGTTCGTCCGCATGCACGGCGGCACGCCCGGTATCACCGCGTTGACGCCCTGCGAGGTGCTCGGGCGGCTGCTGCGCTCGATCGGCGTGCCCGCCTCGGGGGTGCCTGGCGACGTGGACGAGGCCGGTGCGATGTGGCGCAGCAGGCTGCACGGGCGCAGGGTGCTCGTCGTGCTGGACGACGCCGCCGACGCCGCGCAGATCAGGCCGCTGCTCGGGGCGCCGCTCGGCAACTCGATCATCGTGACCAGCAGGGAGAGCCTGGCCTCGCTCGACGACTGCGCACGCGTGCGCATGCGCCCCCTGTCCTTATCCGAGGCGGCGGCGATGCTGGCCGCGCTCGCCGGTCCCGAGCGCGCCGACCCGACCGCCGCCGACACCCGCGACCTGGTACGGCTGTGCGCCGGACTGCCGCTGGCCCTGCGCATCGCGGGGGCGCGGCTGGCCGAGCGGCCCGACTGGGCGGTGCGCGACCTGACCGCGCTGCTGGAGGACGAACGGCGCAGGCTGACCGAGCTCATCGTCGACGACCTCGCCGTACGCACCGGCCTCGTGTGCGGTGTGGAGGCGTTGGAGGCGAGCGGTCTGGCCGCCGACAGGGCGGCGGCGCGTGCGCTGCGGGCGCTCGGGCTGCTGCGGGTGCTCGACGTGCACGCCGACGGGTTGGCCGCCCTCCTGGGCGTGAGCCGCGCCGAGGCGCAGGCGGCGCTGCGGCGGCTGACGGCCGCGAACCTGCTGGAGGAGGGCGAGTCCGGCCGCTACCGCTTCCACGATCTCATCAGGCTGCTGGCCGCCGAACTGGCCGAGCACGTCGACGACTCCCTGGCCTGCCTGCTGCGGGCGCTGCGCCACTACACGCGCCTGGCCAAGTCGGCCACCGCCCTGGTCTACCCCCATCGCACGCCGCTCGACGACGCCGTCGAGGTGGTGCCGGGGCTGTTCGCGGACGCGGCCGAGGCGGAGGCCTGGCTGGACGGCGAGGAGCACAATGTGATCGCGGTGGCCGTCCAGGCGATGACGCACGAGAACGAGGAGCTGGCCAGGCTCGGCGAGTCAGCCGCCGCCATCCTCTTCTGGCGCCTCGAGCACGCCTACCGCCCCGCCGACCTGCTGCACATGAACCAGGAGGCGCTGAGCCTGGCCAGGCGTCTGGGCGACCGGCGCATGGAGCTCAACGCCCAGGTGCAGATCTCGGCCACCCTGATGTGGCAGCGCGAGTACGTCGAGGCGATCGCCAGCCACGAACGCGAACGCGAGCTGGCCAGACGCATGGGCTATCCGTTCGGTGAGGTACGCGCGCTCGGCAATCTGGCCAACACCGCACGCAAGGCCGAGCTGTTCGAGGAGAGCATCCACTACGCCGAGGAGCAGTGGAGCATCGCCAGGCGGATCGGCGCCGTGGTCGGCGAACGCCACGCGCTGATGATGATCGGCCTGGCCCTCATCGAGCTGGAGCGTTACGAGGAGGCGGCGCAGCCGCTGGCCCAGGCCCTCGCCATGGCCAGGGCGGCGGGCGACCCCACGCACCAGTCCATGACGCTGGCGGCGATCGGCCACACGCACATCGGCATGCGGCGTCCCGCTCTGGCCGTCGAACCCCTGCGGGAGGGGTTGGCGCTGTCGGAGGCGGCCAAGGCCGGAGGGCTCAGACTGACCTGCCTGGTCCTGATCTCCAAGGCGTTCCGCCAGCTCGGCGAGCTCGACAGCGCGCTGGCCCACATCGACTCGGCCATCCCGCTCACCGACGACGTGCGCGACGGCGTGTGGGACAGGCTGGCCTTCGACGAGCGCGCCGCGATCAGGCACGCGCGTGCCAGGATCCAGGCATGAGCGCCTCCCCCGGCCTCCGCGTCCTGCTGCTCGGCCCGGTCGGCGTGGCCAGGGGCGGGGACGTCCTCGCGCCCGGACCCCCGAAGCAGCGCGCGGTCCTGGTCAGGCTCGCGGCCGACGCCGGTCGCGCGGTGCCTTTGAGCCGGCTCGTCGACGACCTGTGGGGCGAGAGCCCGCCGCGTTCGGCCGAGCAGAGCGTCTACACCTATGTCTCCGGGCTGCGCGCCGCGCTCGAACCCGGCAGGGACCCGCGCTCGCCCTCCGCCGTGCTGCCGGGCGGTGTGAGCGGCTACACGCTGATGCTCGGCGCCGACCAGGTGGACTCGCTGCTGTTCCAGCACTACCTGGCTCAGGCGGGCGCGGCCGTGAGCGCCGGTGACGACGCCGAGGCGGCACGGCTGCTGACGCTGGGTCTTGAGCTGTGGCGGGGCCCGGCTCTGCACGGCACGTCCGGCCGCTTCGTCGAGCTGGAGCGCGCCCGGCTCGGCGAACTGCGGCTCGACGCCGTCGAGCGGCGGGCCGGGGCCTTGATCCGGATCGGCGGCCACGAGGAGGTGGCGCGGGAGCTGCCCTCGCTGTGCGAGCTGCATCCGACCCGTGAGCACATGCGCGAGCTGCTGGTCGACGCGCTGCGCATCTGCGGGCGGCGGGCCGAGGCGCTCGACGTGTACGAGGACGGGCGCAGGCTGCTCGCCGACGAGTTCGGCACCGAGCCGGGCGAGGGCCTGCGGCGATCCTACGGACGCCTGCTCAGGGACGAGAGCTCCACCGCACGTGAGGTGCCGCGCCAGCTGCCGCGAGATCTGCGCTCGTTCGTCGGGAGGGCTGCGGAGGTGGCCGTGCTCCGCTCGTCGGTCACCTCGCGGGCCGGGGCGCTGTCGGTCGTATCGGGACCGCCCGGTGTGGGCAAGACGGCCCTCGCCCTCCATGTGGCCCATGCGGTGAGCGAGCACTTTCCCGACGGGCAGCTGCTGGTCAACCTGCGCGGGGCCACACCGGGCCTGGCGGGGATGACGCCGGGCGAGGTGCTGGGGTACCTGTTGCGCTCGATCGGCGTGGCGGCGGCGGCCGTGCCGGGCGACCCGGAGTCGGCCGCAGGCATGTGGCGCGAACGGGTGCGCGGACGCAGGATGCTCGTCCTGCTCGACGGCGCCGCCGACGCGGAGCAGGTGGCGCCCCTTCTCGGCACACCGCACGGCAATGCGGTCATCGTGACCAGCAGGGAGAGCCTGGGTGCGATCGGCGCGTGTGTGCGGCTGCGCGTCGCCCCCCTGCCGGTCGAGGAGGCGACCGCCATGCTCACCGCGCTGACCGGCGACTCCCGCACGGCGGCCGAGGCGGACACGCGGCGGCTGGTACGGCTGTGCGGCGCGCTGCCGCTGGCCCTGCGCATCGCCGGGGCCAGGCTGGCCGACAGGCCGGAGTGGACGGCGGGCGACCTGGCCTCGCTGCTGGAGGACGAGCAGCGCAGGCTCAACGAACTCCAGGTCGAGGACCTCGCCGTACGGTCGAGCCTGCTGTCCGGCGTGCAGGCGCTCGATCGGAGCGAGCAGGCGCGCGATCGGGCGGCGGCACGTGCGCTGCGGCTGATCGGGCTGCTGCGGGTGCCCGATGTGGACGGCGCCGTGATGGCCGCGCTGATGGACGCCGACCCGGCCGAGGCGCGGGAGGCGCTGGGGCGGCTGGTGTCGGCGAACCTGCTGGACGTGAGCGAGAGCGGCCGTCACCATCCGCACGACCTCATCCGGCTGGTGGCGGCCGAGCTCGCCGCGCAGGAGGAGGCGGACGTCTCGCTCGCCGCGATGACGCGTGTCATGCGGTACTACTCGCGGCTGGCCAAGTCGGCCACCGCACTGCTGTATCCGCATCGCACGCCGCTCGAGGAGACGATCCCGGTCGAGCCCGGCCTGTTCCCCGACGCCGAGGCGGCCGACGCCTGGCTGGCCGCCGAGGAGCACAACATGATCGCGGCGGCCGGGCAGGCCATGGCGGAGCAGGACGAGACGCTGGCCAGACTGGGCGACGCCACGGCCACGAGCCTGTACTGGCGTGTGGAGTACATCCACGTCCCCACCGACGCCTACCGGATGGGCATGGAGTCCCTGCGCCTGGCGACCCGTCTCGGCGACCGGCAGATGGAGCTCAATGCGCTGGTCCAGGTCTCCACCACCCTGGGACGCCAGGCCAGGTACGCGGAGAGCATCGGCTACCTGCGGCGTCAGCGGGTGCTCGCCCAGGAGATGGGGCACCGGTTCGGCGAGATGCGGGCGCTGGGCAATCTGGCGTTGACCGAGGTCAAATCCGAGCACTACGAGCAGTCGCTGGGCCACTCGCGCGAGCAGGCCCGCCTCGCCAGGCAGATCGGCTCGGCCGTCGGCGAGCGCTACGCGCTGTTCATGACCGGTGTGGCGCTCGTCGAGCTCGGCCGGTACGAGGAGGCGCACACCACGCTCGGCCGGGCCCTGGACATGGCCGCCTCGGTCGGCGACGCCACCCATCAGGCCATGGCGTTGAACGAGATCGGCAGGCTGCTCGTGTGTCTCGGCAGGCCCGGTGAGGCGCTCGCTCCCCTGCACCAGGCCGCCGCGCTGGCCCGCGAGGCCAAGGCCGTGGGCGTCGTGGCCGGCTCGATGCTGCGCCTGGCCACGGCCCATCGCCACCTGGGTGAGCTGCCGGCCGCGCTGTCCTGGATACGCCAGGCCCTTCCGTGGACCGACATGGAGCGCAACACCCTTGAGGACCGGCGGGTGCTCGGCGAGCATGCCGCGATCCGGCGGGCGATGAGCGTCAGTCCACGCGGAGGGCCAGATAGAAGTCCACCCGGTCCGACATCGTGGACAGGTCGCGGCCGGTGAGCTCCTCGGCGCGTCTGATGCGGTAGCGGACCGTGTTCACGTGGACGTGCATGCGTTCGGCGCACGCGTGCCACGACCCGGCGCAGTCCAGGAACGTGCGCAGCGTGCGCAGCAGGTCGGACTGGTGGCGCCGGTCGTAGTCGGCCAGCGGTCCGAGCAGCCGGTCGGCGAACGAGCGGCGTACCTCGTCAGGCACCGTGGCCAGCAGCAGGGCGTGGGAGTAGATCTCGTCGCTGGTGGCGACGCCGCCGTTCCTGGCCTCGGCCAGGGCTCTGGCGTGCCCGGCCTCCTGGACGCCACCCTTGAGCGCCCCGGCTCCGGCGAGCGGTGCGCTGAGCCCGATCGCCACGCCCGCGCCGGGCAGCGCCGCCAGCACCTCGGCCCCGGCGCGCAGCCGGTCGGTCAGCGCCGTGCGGTCGCCGCCCGCCACCCGCAGCGGCGCCAGGGCCACGGCGCCGTCCTGGTACGGCACGGCCACGACGGCGTCGCCCAGCAGGTTCTCCAGCACCTGCCCGGCCAGCTCCCCGCTCCGGCCCGCGAGCACGGCGCTCAGCACCAGGTACGGTTCGGCGGCGTCGATGCCGCACGAGCGCAGCCCGGCGTTGAGCTCGGCCTCGCCGCCCGGCTCGGCGTGCACGGCGGCCAGCAGGTGCCCGGCCAGGCGGCGTTCGACCCTGCGCCCCTCCTCCATGCGGGCGCGTTCGAGTGCGACCATCGAGGCCAGTTCGTAGCCGAGGTCGGCCCGCTCCATCAGGTCGCCCTCGCAGGCGAGCGCCCATCCGGCCGCCCGGTGCGCGCGGCCCACGGGGAAGAGCGTCGTGCCGGAGGCCAGGCACGGCAGCCTGGGCGCGGCGAGGAAGGCGCGTGCCAGCCGTACCGGGTCGTCGGTGTGGCCGGCGACGAGGGCTCCGGTGGCCGAGACGACGGCGGCGGTGATGCCGAGTTCGGCGGCGGTGAGGGTGAAGAGCCTGGCCAGGCCGGCGCCGTCGGCCATGGCGGCGACGAAGCGGCGGTGCCTGCCGAGGTCGTCGCGCGCCGAGGCGACCAGGGCGGCGCCCGCGACCTCGGTGACGGTCCTGAAGGAGACCTCGACCGGCACGGTGAGCAGCGTGATGCCCAGCCGTTCGCAGGCTTCGACCAGGTCGGCGGGCACGTGGCCGAGCCTGGCGACGCCTGCGGCGACGGCGGCGACGCCCGCCGTGGCCAGGCTCTCGGCGAAGGCGGTGGAGTCGGCGGGCGAGGTGTGCCACATGAGCCCGGTGAGGACGAGTTCGCCGCCGCTCAGGTAGCGGGCCGGGTCGGGCAGGTCGGTGATGTGCACGGCGCCGAACTCGACGTCGGCCGGGCCGCACAGCAGCCGGAGCCGGAGCCGAGGATCGGAGAGAAGGTCCGAGATACGCACTTGGAGGAATATACAAGCGCCGGGAAGGACGCCTTGACCCGATTTCACGCTGTGGACATTGGAAGCGCGCAGCGGTGGTGTTGTACTGGCGAGGTGACACAGACCACCTCCTCACAACCACACGTCCCCGTGATCGAGGACGGCGTCGGCCACAGCGCACGCCGCCCCGACGCCGCGCTCAAGGTGACGGGTGAGTTCGCCTACTCCTCCGACCTGTGGCTCGACGACATGGTGTGGGGGGTGACGCTGCGCAGTCCGCATCCGTCGGCGTGGATCAGGTCGGTGGACGTGGGCCCGGCGCTGGCGATGCCCGGTGTGCTCGCGGTGCTGACGCACGAGGACGTGCCGGGCGAGAAGTACTACGGCCTTGAGCTCAAGGACCAGCCGGTGCTGGCCGTCGACCAGGTGAGGTACCAGGGCGAACCGGTCGCGCTGGTGGCGGCCGACCACCCGGAGACCGCGCGCAGGGCCGCCGCGGCGATCGTGGTCGAGTACGACGTGCGCGAGGCGGTCACCGACCCGAGGGTGGCCAAGGAGCGGGGCAGCCTGGTGCGCCACCAGCCGGTCAGGAAGGGCGAGGTGTTCGAGGCCGAGGTGGTCGTCACCGGCGACTACGAGGTGGGCATGCAGGACCAGGCCTTCCTCGGCCCGGAGTCCGGCCTCGCGGTGCCCGCCGAGGACGGCGGCGTCGACCTCTACATCGCCACCCAGTGGCTGCACGTCGACCGCGACCAGCTCGCCCCCTGCCTGGGCCTGCCGCCTGAGCTGGTGCGGCTGACGCTGGCCGGGGTGGGCGGCGCGTTCGGGGCGCGTGAGGACCTGTCGATGCAGGTGCACGCCTGCATGCTGGCGCTGCGCACCGGACGGCCTGTCAAGATCGTCTACGGCCGTGAGGAGTCGTTCTTCGGCCATGTGCACCGCCATCCGGCGATCATGCGCTACGAGCACGGCGCGAACGCCGACGGCACGCTGGTCTATGTCAAGGCCGAGATCCTGCTGGACGGCGGCGCGTACTGCTCCTCCTCCCCCGCCGTCGTCGGCAACGCGGCCTCGCTGGGCGTCGGGCCGTACGAGGTGGACAATGTGCGCGTCGACGCCTACGGGGTGTACACCAACAACCCGCCGTGCGGCGCCATGCGGGGGTTCGGCGCGGTGCAGGCGTGCTTCGGCTACGAGTCGCAGATGGACAGGCTCGCCGAGGCGTGCGGCCTGGACCCGGTGGAGATCCGCGTGCGCAACGCCGTGTCCCAGGGTTCGCGGCTGATCACCGGGCAACTGGTCGACGCGCCCGCGCCGCTGGCCGGGATGCTGCGCGAGCTGGCCGCCATGCCGATGCCGCAGGAGCGCCCCGACGAGGCCGACCTGCTGGCCCTGCCCGGCGGCGTCTCGCAGACCACACACGGCGAGCAGGTACGGCGAGGCGTCGGCTACGGCGTCGGCATCAAGAACATCTGCTTCTCCGAAGGCTTCGACGACTACTCCACGGCCAGGGTGCGGGTGGAGCTGGCCGGGGGCGAGCCGCACGTCCTGGTGCACACGGCGGCGGCCGAGGTCGGCCAGGGCCTGGTGACGATCCAGGCCCAGATCGCCAGGACCGAGCTCGGCGTCGAACGCGTCACGGTGGCCACGGCCGACACGGCGGTGGGCTCGGCCGGATCCTCGTCGGCCTCACGCCAGTCGTATGTCACGGGCGGCGCGGTCAAGGCGGCCTGCGAGGCTGTGCGCGCCAGGTTCGGCGGTCTGACGGCGAAGCAGGCGGTGCAGAGGTACGGCCCGATCGAGGAGACACGCGAGTACCGCCACCGCCCCACCCAGCCCCTCGACCCGGTCACCGGCCAGGGCGACTCCCACACGCAGCTGGCGTTGTGCGTGCACCGGGCCGTCGTCGACGTGGACGTGGAGCTCGGCCTGGTGAAGGTGGTGGCGCTGGACGTCGTGCAGGACGTCGGGCGGGTGCTGAACCCGCTGGCGCTGCAGGGCCAGATCCACGGCGGTTCGGCGCAGGGGCTCGGCCTCGCGCTGATGGAGGAGATCCAGGTGCGCGACGGCCGGGTGCTGAACCCGTCGTTCACCGACTACCTGATCCCCACGATCCTCGACATGCCGCCCATGCGCCTGTCGATCCTGGAGAACGCCGACCCGCACGCCCCGTACGGGCTGCGCGGGGCGGGCGAGCCGCCGACGTTGTCCTCGACCCCGGCCATCGCGGCGGCCGTGCGTGACGCGACCGGGGTGGCGCTGAGCCGGGTGCCGATCAGACCTCAGGACATCGCGCTGGCGATCTCTGGGTAGGAGCAGGTCATCCCCCTGTCGCACGAGGGGGGATGGACTGTGCTCGACAGGTTTTTCGAGCTGTCCGGCCGGGGCAGCACGCCGGGCAGGGAGGTGCGCGGCGGCGTCACCACGTTCATGGCGATGGCCTACATCATCCTGCTGAACCCGATCATCCTGGCGGGCGCGAAGGACGTGACGGGCGCCAGGCTCGACATCGGCCAGCTGACGACGGCGACGGCGTTCGCCGCGTGTGTGAGCACGGTGCTGATGGCGGTCGTGGGCAACGCGCCCTTCGGGCTGGCGGCCGGGCTCGGGCTCAACGCCGTGGTGGCCTACCAGGCGGCGCCGTACATGACGTGGGCGCAGGCGATGGGCCTGGTGGTGCTGGAGGGCCTGGTCATCATCGTGCTGGCGATCTCGGGCGTGCGGCAGTTGATCATGAATGCCATCCCGCTGGCGCTCAAGCACGCCATCAGCATCGGCATCGGGCTGTTCATCGCGCTGATCGGCCTGGTCGACGCCGGGTTCGTCACGCCGGGCGCGGGCACGCCCGTCCAGCTCGGCACGGCCGGGCACCTGGCGGGCTGGCCGGTCGCGGTGTTCTGCTTCGGGCTGCTGCTGATGATCGCCCTGTACGTGCGCAGGACCCCGGCGGCGATCCTCGTCTCGATCGTGGTGACGGCCGTGCTGGCCGTCGTGGTGAACTCGGTGGCCGACATCGACCCCAAGGCGTGGGGCGTGGTGGTGCCGACGATGCCCGAGTCGCTGGTCGCGGTGCCGGACTTCGGGCTGATCGGGCAGTTCGATGTGTTCGGCGGGTTCGCGACGGCGGGTGCGGTGACGGCGACGGTCGTGCTGTTCACCCTGGTGCTGTCGGGGTTCTTCGACGCGATGGGCACGATCATCGGGGTCAGCGACGAGGCGGGGCTGGTCGACGAGCAGGGGCGGGTGCCGAGGCTGGGCCGCATCCTGACCGTGGACGGCGTCGCGGGCGTGGTCGGCGGCGCTTCGAGCGCCTCGGCCAACACGGTGTTCGTGGAGTCGGCGGCCGGTGTCGGCGAAGGGGCGAGGACCGGTCTGGCGGCGCTGGTGACCGGTGGGCTGCTGGGGCTCACGCTGCTGTTCACGCCGCTGGCCGCCGTGGTGCCCGCAGCGGCCGCTGCGCCCGCGCTGGTGCTGGTCGGGGCGCTGATGATGACGCAGTGCCGCAATGTGCCGTGGGACGACCTGGAGCTGGCGATCCCGGCGTTCCTGACGATCGCCCTGATGCCGTTCACGTACTCGATCACCAATGGCGTGGGGGCCGGGGTGATCGCCTACACGGTGGTGAAGGCGGCCAGGGGGAAGTTCGCCGAGATCCCGTGGTTGTTGTGGGTGGTCTCGCTGATCTTCGCCGCCTACTTCGGGGTGACGGCGTTGCAGGAGGCGCTGGTGTGAGGCCGCTCAGGCGGGGGCGTCGACGTCCTGCGGGTCACAGGCGAAGCCGTCCTTGTCGGTGTCGGGGTACCAGGCGTACTGCTGGTGCGTGCCCTTGCTGTACGGGCCGCCGTACCCGGCCGCCCGGGCCGCCTGGCAGGTCGGGTAGCGCTGCTCGGCGCCGACGCGTTCGACGGTCGGCGTGGCCGTGGCCTGGGTGCCCGGCGTCAGGGCCGCGCCCGGCGTGACGGGGGCGCCGATGCCGCCGTCGGTGGGCGTGGCGGGCAGTGGGTCGGAGGGCACAGGGGCGGACGGCAGCGGGTCGGACGGGAGCGGGTCGGTGGGGGCGCTCGTGCCGATGGTGGGCTGCGTGGTGGGCTGCATGGTGGCCGAGGGGCCGAGCAGGCGTAGTTTCAGCTCCTCGGCCTTGTCCTTGGTGAGGCCGGAGATGCTCAGGCTGTCACCGGCGAGCGGCGAGCCGACCCGGGGGGCGGCCAGCACCACGTTGTCGACCAGGATCGCCATCTGCTCGTCGACGAAGTCGCTGGTCAGCGCCTCCATCTTGGGCACGAACGCGGGCGCGAGCGCGATCCGCACGGCGTAGCCGCTCTTGGCCTTGACCGTCTCGATCTTCTGTACGGCGGTGACGGCGAGCGCGTCCTCCAGCACGTAACAGGTGGACTGGGCCTGGTCGAGCGCGGCCTGCAGCCCGGGGCACGGCGCGGGCTTGGCCTCGGCGACGGGCGCGAAGTGGATGGGCGGGTTCAGGGCGATGGACCGGGGCTGGCCGCCGAGCGGTATGCCGGGGTTGCGGGTCATGAGCACGGCGATGGTGCCGAGCACGCCCGCCGAGACGATCACCAGGCCGAGTGCGACGATCAGGACGACGGTGGTGGCGCGGCTGGCCCCCGAGCGCGGCCCGGCCTTCTTGGGCTCGCTCTCCTCGCCGGTCTCGGTGACCGTCATGACCTTGGTCGTGGTGACGGCCTTGGCCTTGGCCTTCTTCACCTTCTTGGGCTTGCGCTCCGGTCTCTTGCCGAGATCGCCGCCGGGTGTGGGAGCCGCGTGCCTGCCGGGGGCCGCCGGTTGCCTGGCCGCGCCCGCTCCGGTCACAGCAGGCTCCGGGCCCTCCCCCGGAAACTGCGGCTTGCTCATCGTTGACCCCATCCTGACGTTGCTGGCAGGGAGCCTATCGAGGAAACCGGGGAGCGGCTTCGCACGCTCCGACACCCTGTCGGGAACCCGTGTCGAACGCTGACAGCGTGTCCCGCACCCCCGTGCGGAATACGGCGACCGGCGCTGTCCCGATGCCCGGCGTGGTCACGCCCAAACGTCGGCGGGCCGGGGCGTGCGCGCCTGTGGTGCAAGCACGACGATCCCGGGTCCTGCGCTGGACCCGGGATCGTCGGTGGCACGTCTTCGGCTGAGCCTCAGGAGGCCGGTGAGGCCGACGGCGAGGCCGAGGGCATCTCGGTGGTCGCCTGCGAAGGCTGCGGAGAGGGCTGCGGCAGCGGAGCCTGGTCCGCGGTCGTGTCGACTCCCTGGGTGCAGGCTGCGCCGCGCTCAGGGGTGTCGGGCCCTTCCTTGTACTTGGTGATGAACCTGGCCAGCTTCGGGTCGTCGGCGCTGGTCACCTTGAGCTGGTGGTTCCAGGCGCTGGCGACGATCGGCGTGGACAGGCCCTCCGACGGGCTGAGGAGCATGTAGTCCTTGGCCGCGAGCGTCTTGAGCTTGTCGAGCTCGGCCGCGGCCAGGCCGGGCTTGTAGGTGATCCAGACCGCCCCGTGCTCCAGCGAGTGCACGCCGTGCTCGTTGTGGATGGGCTTGTCGTAGATGCCACAGTTCTGCCAGTACGGGTGGTGCTCGCCGCCGACCGGCGGGCTCTCCTTGTACGTCACCTTGTCGGTGGTGTGCTGGCTGCCCACATACTTGGCCGTCGTCACGGCGTCGAGCGAGGTCTCGCTCGACTGCTTGATCATGTAGAAGCCGACCACACCGACGAGGAGCACGATCACAGCGCCTCCCGCACCCCACATGAGCAGTGCGGTGCGGCGTTCCTTTCGCTTCTGGTCGGCCCGCATCTTCGCCAGATGCTCGCGCCGAGCCTGCGATTTCTCCCTCGTCATCGTTCCTCCATCGGCATGCCAAGTCCGGGCCACCCTATGCCCTAGGGCCGTATGTGGAGAATAAGGGCAAGGGCCCGCTGGTATGGCATCGTGCGGCGTCTGGTATCCCACCCTGGGTACGCTGGGAAAACCATGGAAAAGCGCAAGCCACTGCTCATAGCGGGCGCGGCCGTGGCCGTCGTGGCCGCCGTGCTCCTGCTCCTGTTCGGCGGCAACGGCCCTCCGGCCGACGCCTCGCCCGAAGCCGGGTTCTCCCGCGACATGGGCCGCCACCACGCCCAGGCCGTCGAGATGGCCTTCATCGTGCGTGACGCCAGCCAGTCGCGCGACATCAGGAGCCTGAGCTACGACATCATCACCACCCAGACCGCCCAGCGCGGCATCTTCATGGGCTGGCTGCAGCAATGGGGTCTCGACCAGGCGACCGAACGGCCCGACATGGCGTGGATGGCCGGCCACGGGCACGGCGGCACCACCGAGGCGCCCGACGCGATGCCCGGCATGGCCTCGGCCGACGAGCTGACCAAGCTGCGCTCGCTGGGCGGCAAGGACGCCGAGGTGATGTTCCTGCAGCTGATGATCCGTCATCACGAGGGCGGTGTGGAGATGGCCGAAGGGCTGCTCAAGCTGTCCGAACGCGACGAGGTCGTCACCATGGCCCGCAATATCGTCGACGGTCAGACCGGTGAGATCGCCCTGATGACCGGCATGCTGTCGCAACGCTCGGCCAAGCCGTACGCGTCCATCCTGAAGTGATCGCCCGGCCGTGCGGCACCATAGGGGCATGGCGAACGATGATCAGGAAAGCCGGCTGGAGGTCACGATCTCCGCGGACGTCGAGGCGGGAGACTACGCGAACTTCGCGTCGGTCTGGCATACCCAGGATGGGTTCGTTCTCGACTTTGCGGTGATCACCAGGCCGCCGCAGCTCAACGACGATCCCGAGTCCGGTGAGCGCTACATCAGCGTGCCGACGCGGATCGTCCGGCGTATCAGGATTCCTCCGGCCCAGGTCTTCGAGCTGATGAAGGCGCTGGAGCAGCAGCTGACCGCCTTCGAGAAGGAGACGGGCCGCACCTCGTGAACCGGGCACACGACGCCGTCGTCCTCGGCTCGGGGCCCAACGGGCTGGTCGGCGCGGTGACACTGGCCGAGGCCGGGCTGCGCGTGCTGCTGCTGGAGGCGCAGCCGCGTTTCGGCGGCGGACTGCGCACCGAGGAGCTCACGCTGCCCGGCCTGCTGCACGACGTCTGCGCGAGCGTGCTGCCGCTCACCCTCGCCTCCCCCGCGCTGCGCTCGATGGACCTGGACGTGGAGTTCGCGCATCCGCCCGTGGCCGCGGCGCACCCGCTCGACGGCCGCGACGCCGTGCTGGTGCACCGCGACGCCCGCCGTACGGCACGCGGGCTCGGGCCGGACGGCGCCGCGTGGGAGGCGAGCGTGGGGGCGGCGGCCAGGGCCGGGCTGCCGCTGGTCGACACCCTGCTGACGCCGCTCGGACGGCCGCCGGGCGGCGAGGGGCTGCGCAGGTTCGTGCCCGGGGCTCCGGTGGCGGCGGCGCGGTTCGGGGCGGCGGCGGTGCTGCCCGCGACCGTGCTCGGGCGCACCGTGTTCAGGGGGCGGGCGGCCAGGGCGGCGTTCGCGGGCATGGCGGCGCACTCGATGCTCGACCTGCGCGCACCGATCACCGGGGGGTACGGGCTCATGCTCGGCTCGCTGGCGCATCTGGTGGGCTGGCCGTTCGTCAAGGGCGGCGCGCAGCGGCTGGCCGACGCCCTGCTGGCCAGGTTCGCCGCGCTGGGCGGCGAGGCGGTCGCCGGGCACCCGGTGCGTGACCTGGCCGAACTCGACGCGCCCGTCGTGCTGCTCGACCTCACGCCCCGGCAGTTCCTGCGGATCGCCAGGCTGCCCGCCGGGTACCGGCGCCGCCTCGAGCGCTATCGCTACGGGCCCGGCGTGTTCAAGGTGGACTGGGCGCTGGACGGGCCGGTGCCGTGGCGTGATCCCCGTGTCGCCTCGGCCGGGACCGTGCATCTGGGCGGGACGATGGAGGAGATCGTGCTGAGCGAGCGTGCGGTGAGCGCCGGTCGCCATCCGCTCAGGCCGTACGTCCTGCTGACCCAGCCCGCGTCGGCCGATCCCACGCGGGGCGGGCATCCGGTGTGGGCGTACTGCCACGTGCCCAACGGCTCGCGCGTGGACATGACGTCGGCGATCGAGGCGCAGGTCGAGAGGTTCGCACCGGGCTTTCGGGACCGGGTGCTCGCCAGGCACACGATGGACACGGCCGCGATGAGCGCGCACAACGCCAATCTGGTCGGCGGCGACATCGGGGGCGGTCTCGGCAGCCTGGGGCAGTTCGTCCGGCCGGTGTGGTCGGCGGCACCGTGGCGCACGCCCCTGCCGGGGGTGTACCTGTGCTCGGCCGCGACGCCACCCGGCCCCGGCGTGCACGGCATGGGCGGCCTCCAGGCGGCCAGGCACGCCCTCGGCTCCCTGGGAGTGCCCGTCGGCGACGGCTAGCGTGCGACCCAGCGGAAGGTGACCTCAGGGAAGGCGGGGCTCGGGCGGTTGAGCAGGGAGCCGTGGCCGCCGAGGAACCAGGAGCGGAAGAAGGCGCCGACGTAGGCCCGGGTCACGGCGGCGGCGCGTGCGGCGGACAGGTCGCCGAACAGCAGGTCGAAGGTCTCATCCGGCAGGATCGCGCGCAACCGGCCGGGCTCGACGTAGAAGGGCGCGTCGGCGAAGGAGTAGTGCCCGGCGTCCTCGACCACCAGATGCCTGCCCCACGACCTGTGGTTGTCGCGGAAGCTGCCCCAGGTGGAGTGGTCCCAGTCGGCCGTGATCAGCAGGAAGGGCCGGTCCAGCCCGACCGACGGCGCGGAGGTGCCGAAGAAGGCGCCGTCCATGTTGGCGCCCGCCCGGATCCTGCCGTCGGCCAGCATGAGCTCGGCCGCCGCCGATCCGCCCATCGAGTGGCCGAACGCGCCGATCCGGTGCTGGTCGACGCGTCGCCACAGCGGGTTGCCCTCGCGGTGGCGCAGGATCCAGTCGAGGGTGAAGCGCAGGTCGCCGACCCTGGTCCTGATGTTGATCAGGTCGTCGGCCTCGGTCGGCTCGGCCGGGAGGACCGAGTGCACGACCCTGCCGTCGGGAAAGTCGACCGCGGCGGCGTCGAAGGTGTGGTCGACGGCGACGACGGCCAGGCCGTGGCTGGCGAGCTCCTCTGCCAGCAGGGTGGCGTTGGCCCTGCCGCCGCCCCAGCCGTGGCTGAACAGCACCAGCGGCAGCCCGCCGATCGAGCGCAACGCGGTGAGCCCGGTCCTGGCCCTCGGCCTGATCACGGCCAGCGAGCCGGGCGCGGCGCCGAGTTGACGCTCAAGCCTGGCCAGCGCGCCCGGTCCCATGTAGAGCGCCGGGTTGCCCCCGTGCCGCTGCTGGACGGGGAACCACGTCTGCACCATCAGCTCGCGCTTGCGGCCGTCTCCGGCGTAGGGGTCGGACCTGTCGTGGTCCACAAGATGGGTGATCTCGGTGCCGACCGGGTGCGGCCCGGTGGGAGCGGGCAGCAGGCCGGACGCGCCGGGGTGCGAACCCCCGGCGGCGTGGGCCGGTGCGACCTGCCAGCCCGCTCCGAGGAGGGCGGCGGTACCGAGGACGACTCTGCGACGGCTGAGGAGGCTTTCCGTCATGGCGGCGACCTTCCTAAACTGGTGCACGGCAGCGCGCCGCGTCCGCCCAGTTCCCCTCCTTAGAGCTGTGCGGCAGCCGGTTCACGTCCGATGAATTACTTATAAGAAACTTTCCTATAAATAAATCGCTTGAACGGCCCGGCGTCAAGGCCCAGATTCAAGCTTTACCGGCCCGTCGCGCGCCCTGCGCCGCCAGTCCCTGCCACGAGGCCACGAAACAGCCCGCGAGCAGGGTGATCCCCGACAACACGCCCGCGACCAACGGCGTCCACGCGACCGCCGCCGTCTCGGCCATGACCAGGCCGGCCACACCGAGGCCGGTCAGGATGACGCCCGGCGCCAGCACACTGCCCGCCTTCCACACCCGGGCCAGAGCGACGAAGTGCACACCGACCACGACGGCGACCCAGGCCACGTTCGACTGTTCGGGACGGTCGAACGCCTGCAGCAGGGCGATGCCGCCGAACAGCGCCACCGCCTCGGCCACCACGACGAGCACATAGCCCTTGCCGAACATGCCGCCGGGCGGACCCGGCTCCGGCCGTACCTCACCGCGCCTCTCCCTGCCCACGGCGACGACCCACATGGCGATGATCGCGACGAGCGTCAGGACGGCGGCGGCCCTGAGCAGGGTGGCGACGGCGGTGTCCAGGGGGGCGTGCGCGTTGACGATCACGAAGACCATCCCGAAAACCGCGCCAATCAACAATCCGGTCATTCTTTGCATGAGGGCACACGATAGCCAGGCCCACGCGCCGGTGCCGATCAAGGGGCCGATCAAGGGGCCGATCGGCACGGCGCGAGGGAGCGGCCGGGCCTCAGCGCATCTCCTCCGCCACCGCGGCGGCGAAGGCATCGACATCGGCCTCGGTGGTGTCGAAGGCGCACATCCAGCGCACCTCTCCGGTGGCCTCGTTCCAGGTGTAGAAGCGGAAGCGCTTCTGCAGGCGTTCGGTCACGTCGGGCGGCAGGACGGCGAAGACCGCATTGGCCTCGACCGGCCTCGGCACGACGACTCCCGGGATGCCGGACATCGCGGCGGCCAGGCGGCGGCCCATGGCATTGGCCTGACGGGCGTTGCGCAACCACAGGTCGCCACCGAGCAGCGCCTCGAACTGCACCGAGACGAAACGCATCTTCGACGACAGCTGCATGAACGTCTTGCGGATGTACTCCACGCCGCGTGCGGCGTCGGGGTTGAGCACGACGACCGCCTCGCCGTACAGCAGGCCGATCTTGGTGCCGCCGAAGGACAGCACGTCGACGCCCGCGTCGGTGGTGAGCGCGCGCAGGGGCACGTCGAGGGCGGCGGCGGCGTTGGTCAGGCGGGAGCCGTCGAGGTGGACCAGCAGGCCCAGGTCGTGGGCGTGGTCACAGACGGCCCTGATCTCGGCGGGGGTGTAGACCGTGCCGAGTTCGGTGGTGTTGGAGATGGAAACGACGCGCGGCTGGGCGCGGTGCGGGTCGCCGAAGCCCCAGGCCTGCCTGTCGATCAGGGCGGGGGTGAGCTTGCCGTCGGGCGTGGGCACCGGCAGGAGCTTGATGCCGCCCGTCACCTCGGGCGCGCCGCCCTCGTCGGTGTTGATGTGCGCGCTCTCGGCGCAGACGACGGCCTCCCAGTGTGCGGTCATCGCGCGCAGCGAGACGACGTTGGCCGCCGTCCCGTTGAACACCGGCCAGGCCTGCGCCCGCTCGCCGAAGTGCGCCTTGAACACGCCCTGGAGCGCCTCGGTGTAGACGTCGTCCCCGTAGGCGATCTGGTGGCCCTCGTTGGCCACGGCGATGGCCTGGAGGATCTCCGGGTGCACCCCGGCGTAGTTGTCGCTGGCGAAGCTCTTCAGTGCGGGGTCGTGGCGGGGGGTCACGGCGGAGCTCACTGGGTGAGGTCCAGTCGCGTGCCGTTGATCTCGCCCGCCGGACGCTCGTAGAGGTCGGCCACGGCCTTGGCCAGATCGCGCACGTCGGTGTACCCGGCGAAGGCGGCGTCCGGCTTGGCGGCCCGCATCTGGTCGTTGACCAGGGCCTTGACCACGAGGATCGTCGCCGCGGCCGGGGTGTCGCGCAGGGCGTCGGCCAGCGACAGCGTCCACGCCTCCGAGGCGGCCTTGGCGGCCGAGTAGGCGGCGCCACCCGCCGTCGGCCGCTCCGCCGCCTTGGCCGAGACGATGACGAAGCGCCCGTTGCCGGAGGCGCGCAGCAGCGGCTCGAAGGCGAGCGAGACGTGCTGCAGCGTGCGGATCAGCAGGTCGTGCAGCAGATCCCAGTCCTCGAGCCGGGTCTCGGCGAACGTCTTGGACCCACGCCACCCGCCGACCAGGTGCACCACACCGTCGACGCGCCCGTGCTCCTCGGCGACCCGATCGGCCAGCGCCTGTACGGCGGCGCGGTCGAGCAGGTCGACGTCGTCCTTGTCGACGCCGATCACGGTGTCGCCGCGCGAGACGAAGTGGTCGGTGACGGCCTGGCCCGTGGGACCTGCCGACCCGGTGACAAGGATGATCATGCGCGGATCCCCTTCGTGGACTCGACTACGTCGGCCAGCTTACGACGCAGTGCCTCGTAGAACATGCTCAGGGGGAACTCGTCCGACAGCACGGCGTCCACCATGCCCTTCTGCTCATCGGGCAGGTCACGACGCTTCCACACCGAGTTCGGGTGCGGCTCGACATAGGCCGAGACCAGCTCGTAGGCGGCCAGCCAGTGCGCCAGCTTGGAGCGGTCGATGCCGTCGCGGTAGAGCTTCTCCACCTCGGCACGAAGATCGGCGACGCCGTCGGCGACGCGGGCCCAGTCGATGGACAGCGCGTTGTCCGTCCAGCGCACGATGTCGTTGCGGTGCAGGTAGGCGAACAGCAGCTGCCCGCCGAGCCCGTCGTAGTTGCGCACGCGCTCCCCCGTGATCGGGAAGCGGAACAGCCGGTCGAACAGGATCGCCAGCTGCACGTACCTGGCGTGCGGCACGCCCTCCCGCTCCAGCGTCACGGCCTCGCCGAACGCGGTCAGGTCGCAGCGCAGCTCCTCGAGCGAGTACAGCCAGAACGGCATGCGCTGCTTGATCATGAACGGGTCGAACGGCAGGTCGCCGTGGCTGTGGGTGCGGTCGTGGATGAGGTCCCACAGGACGAAGGTGTCCTGGGCGAGCTCCTGCGAGGCGACGAGGCGCTCGGCGTCGGGCGGCAGGGTGAGCTTGAGCGTGGCGGCGGCGGCCCCGCTGACGGCGCGGAAGCGCGCGGCCTCGCGGTCGGCGAAGATGCCTCCCCAGGTGAAGCGCGCGGGCGTCGTGCGCACCGCGACGGTCTCGGGGAAGAGCACGGCGGAGTGGGTGTCGTAGCCGGAGGTGAAGTCCACGAACGCGATCGGCACGAACATCGGGTTGTCGTAGGCGCCCCGCTCCAGGGCTGCCAGCCACTCGGGCCAGATCGTCCGCAGCCAGACGGCCTCGATGTTGCGGTTCGGATTGCCGTTCTGGGTGTACATGGGGAAGAGCACGAGGTGTTCGAGCCCGTCGACCCGCTGGGTGTCGGGGTGGAAGAGGTCGAGCGAGTCGAGGAAGTCGGGCACGCCGAGCCCGCCGTCGGCCCAGGCGCCGAGATCGGCCCGCACGGCGGCGAGGTAGGCGGCGTCGTGCGGGAAGAAGGGCGCCAGCGCACCCACGAGGCCGGAGATCCTCCCCACCAGGGCGAGTGCGCGCTCCTTCTCCTCCGGGACCGAGCCGTCCTTGACCTGCAGCGGGCGGAGCTCCTCGACGACGGCCTTGAGATCGGCGAACAGCGCGGCCTTGGCCGGGTCGCCCGCCTCGCCGCGCGCGCCTTCGGGGATGCGCGCCGCCCAGGTGACCACATTGCCCCAGAGAGTCGCGTGGTCGAGGTCGCCGATGGAGTCGTCGCCGAACAGGTCGGAGTCGGCGAAGGCCACCACGCGGCCCTTGCCGTACGGCACGGCGACGGCCAGGGGGGCCTGGGCGGGGTCGGCGCTGTCGGAGGTGGCGAACAGCACGCGTGCCTCCTGCCCGGCGGCCAGCGTCCCGGCGCGGTAGAAGCAGGCCTGGGCGGCTCCGGCGAGCAGGCCGCCCTTCTGGCCCGGCACGCCGCGCACCCAGGCGGCGACGTCACGGTAGGCGTTCCTGGGGTCCTGCACGGTCGTGTGACGGATGCTCACCCCGAAACGGGCCAGCAGTTCGTCCAGGTTGTTGCCGTACTTGTCCTGCTCGTGCTCGGCCAGCACGACCAGGCCGCCGCCGTCGGCCACGTGGCTCTCGATCGCGTTGAGCTCGGCGGCGGAAAGGAGCGGGCTGCCGTGTCCCGTCGTGCGCTCCCAGCGCTCCTGCGACGGGTGCGCGATCACGAGGACGTCCTGCCCGGCGAGCGCCTGCGGCGTCAGCGCGCCCTCGGCGTGCGCGGTCACGGTGTGGCCGAGACGGCGCAGGGTCTCGGCGGCCCGCGCATAGCTGTTGTCGTCGGGATGCCCGGGATTCATGGCCTCGGCGACGTCACGCCGGATGGTCCATGACTCGCTGTGCGCCTCGTCGAACAGAACACTGGGGAACGCCCTCATGAAAAATCTCCCGCATCAGAGGTCTATTGACGGAAAATATACACATATGACCCCCCTACTAGCCAATAACCCCCGAGAGGATGACCCCAGGTCACCCGCCCGGCGGACGACCGCGACCGCCTGCCGCACCTAGCGTCCTGGCTACACGATCCGCACATGGCAAGGACATTTCGATGCTCAGCAACCAGGTCACCTTCCGCCGCATCGCGGCGGGAACACTCATCGTCGTCGCACCGCTCCTGCAGGCGGTGGCCGCCGTCGTCGACCCCGGCACCTGGGGCGACGACCGGGAGGCGGTCAGCTACTTCGACAACCCGGCGCTCGCCCAGCTGCAGTCGGCGCTCTACCACTGGAGCTGGCTGCTCATGGCCGTGGCCGCCTTCGGCCTGGTGCACGTCACCCGGCGCAAGGCGACCGTATTCGGGCACGTCACCGGCTCGCTGACCGTCGTCGGCTACATCACGATGTCCGGTCTGCTGCTGAGCGACCCGGTCGAGTGGTGGCTGGCCGCGCGCCACACGCCCGAGGAGGCCCAGCGCATCCTCGGGGAGATGATGGACCTGCCCGGCGTGGTGTTCGGCTTCCAGCTGCCGTGGATGTTCTTCGGCATGCTCGGGCTGCCGCTGCTGGTGGTCGCCGTGTGGCGCTCCGGCTTCGTCGGCTGGTGGGTGCCGCTGGTGGTGGCGGCCGGGTACCTCGGCTCGTTCGCCGTGAGCTACGGCCCCGTCACCGCCGTGCTGTGGAGCGTCCCGGTCGTCGCGTTCGGCCACATCGGGGTGAAGATCCTGCGCATGGGCGACGAGGCCTGGGCCGCCTACTACCCGATCGCGGCGCCCGGCCGTACCACGCCGGACTCGTATGCGAACACGACCGCCTGAGCCCGGTCGCGCAGGTGCAGCTTCATCAGCACGCGTGCCACATGCGTCTTGACCGTGGCCTCGCCGACGAACAGCTCACGGGCGATCTCGGCGTTGGTCAGGCCACGGGCCAGGAAGCGCAGCACCTCCAGCTCGCGCGGGGTCAGCTCGGCGAGCTGGGGCGGCGGCGAGGGGTCGTGCCGACCGGCGAAGGAGGCGATGACCCGGCTGGTGACGGCCGGGTCGAGCAACGCGTCGCCCGCGTGCACGATCCTGATCGCCTCGACCAGCTGCTCGGGCGGCGAGACCTTCAGCAGGAACCCGCTGGTCCCGGCCCTGAGCGCGGCATAGAGGTTCTCGTCGGTGTCGAACGTGGTCAGCATGATCACCTTCGGCGGCCTCGGCCCCTCCAGGATCTCCTTGGCCGCCGTCAGCCCGTCCATGCGCGGCATCGAGATGTCCATCAGCACGATGTCCGGCTGGGTACGGCGGGCGACGGCCAGCGCCTCGAGCCCGTCGGCCGCCTCGCCCACCACCTCCATGCCGGGCTCGCTGTCGACGACCATGCGCAGGCCGACCCTGACCATGGCCTGGTCGTCGGCGATGACGATACGGACTGCGGTCATACCAGCACCTCCTGGGAGATCGGCAGGCTCGCGTGCACGCGGAAGCCGCCCTTCTGTCGTGGTCCGGCCTCGAATCGCCCGCCGAACAGCTCGGCCCGCTCGCGCATGCCCGCCAGGCCGTGCCCGGTCGACAGGCCCTGGGCCGTGCTCCTGCCGTTGCCGTCGTCGACGACCTCGACCTCGACGGAGTCGGCGTGATAGACGACGGCGACGCCGATCGCGGCCTCGCCGCCGTGCTTGACGGCGTTGGTCAGCGCCTCCTGCGCGATGCGATAGGCCGACAGGTCGACGCCGGGCGGCAGCCGTACCGGGTCGCCGGTGACGGCCAGGCTCACGCGCACGCCGGAGGAGGCCAGGGTGTCGACGGTGGCCCTGAGCATCTCCAGGCCGGGCTGCGGCAGGGCCTCGTCGAGCGGCATGCGCAGCGCGCCGAGCATGACGCGCAACTCCTCGACCGCCTCGCGGCCCGTGCGCTCGATGAGGTGCAGGGCGTCGGCGTGCTCGGGGCCGGAGACGCGGCGCAGCACGCCCGCCTGCATGACCATCATGCTGACGCTGTGCGCCACGACGTCGTGCAGTTCGCGTGCGATGCGCAGCCGCTCCCCGGCCACGGCCTCGGCGGCCTCCTCGGCCGCGCGCCTGGCCCGCAGCAGGTACCAGCGCAGCGGCAGCCCGGTGAGATAGGCGGCGCCGAAGATCACCGTCAGGAAGATGATCTCTTCGAGCGGCAGGAACCGGTGATCGACCGCGCCGGAGTCGAAGATCGCGATGCCCAGCAGCGCGACGAACGCGCCGTGCCGAAGCCGCAGCTCGGCCCCGACCGTGTGGAAGACGATGAGCAGCGCCGAGAGCTGCCACACCGGACAGCCCTCGTTGCCCTGCCGATGCCAGGCGTACTGGGCGACGATCATGAGGACGAAGACCGCGACGGGCGACCTGCGCCTGAACCACAGCAGCACGCCGGTGACGACCGCCTGGACGACCCACCACAGCTGCGGGTTCTGCGTGGCTCCGTAGGAGGTGGCCGTGGTGAACGCTTCGAGGGTGCCGAGCACGATCACGGCCGAGCCGATCAGCAGGTCGACCTTGGGGAGGGGGATGCGCAGGGCCATGCTGGGGAGATTAGACCGTTCCTGGCCGATTTCCCATGCCGGGATCGGCCCCGCCAAGTGGCTTCCAAGTCACCTGCAAGTCGGTGCGCCCGGCTCCCCGCGCCGGGAGCCGGGCGCACCGCACGTCAGCCGAGGCGTGCGAAGCGGATGCCGCTGCCGGCCCTGGGGCCACGCAGCAGCAGGCCGTCCTCGTCCCGCTCGACGACGAACATCGAGAAAGTGTAGAGGTTGTCGCCCGCCGCGAGCAGCTTCTCCGGCTGCTGCCAGCCCCTGCGGATCCGCAGGCCGTGCTCGTCGTCGGTGATCCGGTAGGTCGCGCCGAGCGCCTCACTGCGGTAGTCGCCCGCCACCTCGGCCCCCGCCGGCCCCTGCACCCGCACCAACTCGCCCGTCAGCAGGTACGGCACCGCCATGCGCACGGTGCCGTCGGCGCGCAGCACCAGCTCGGCCCCGGCGCTGAAGCCTTCGAGGGACAGCACGTGGTCGCCGCCCTCCACCCTGCGCGGGATCAGCGCGATGCTCTCGCCGACCGCCCGCATCGCCAGGCCGCCGGGCGTGAGGACGAGTTCGGCCAGCAGGCTGCGCCTGTCGTCGTGGTACCACCCGGCGAAGGCGCCGAGGTCGGCGTCGCCCTCGCGCACGGCCTCGGGCTCCGCGGGCGCCGCCTCGATGCCGAGCAGCCCGGCCGCGACGGCCGCGGTGGCCCCGTCGACGTCGCCAGGCGTGTTGGCCAGCAGGATCACACTCAGCCGCTCGTCCGGGTAGCGGACGAACTGGCAGCGGTAGCCGCCCCACGAGCCGCCGTGGCTGACCGTCGCGTGCCCGCCGTGCTCGCCGTGACCCAGGCCGTAGGCGTAGGGGATCTCGCTGCCGTCGGCCAGCCTGCCCCGGGTGAGGAGGCGTTCGATCAGCGCGTCGCCCTCGGGCAGCGTGCAGCCGTAGAACTGGCGGTCCCACCGGGCCAGGTCGCCCACGGTGGTCTGCACGGCGCCGTCGCCGACGACGTCGAGGATCGGCATGTCGAGGGTGAAGCCGCCGCCTTCGGCCCGCTGGTAGGCCGAGGCGCGCCTGGCGATCACCTCGGTGAAGTCGTCGCGCACGAAGGTGGAGGTCATACCGAGCGGCCCGAAGACGCGCTCGTGCAGGAACTCGCGCAACGTCAGGCCGCTCACCAGGCGGACCAGCCTGCCGAGCAGCAGGTAGCCGGAGTTGCTGTAGGAGAAGCGCTCGCCCGGCTCGAAGTCGAAGTGCTCCTGCGCGGCGATCAGGGCGGTGAGCTCGTCCTCGGTGTAGAGGTTGTCGATCGGCCTTCCGGCCAGCATGAGCAGCGACAGGTAGTCGGGGACGCCGCTGGTGTGGTGCACGAGCTGGCCCACGGTCACCATGGGATGGCGGCCGTGCTCGAACTCGGGGAAGTGGTCCCGGATGTCGTCCTGCGCCGTGATCTTCCCGTCCAGCTCCAGCAGGGCGACGGCGGCGGCGGTGAACTGCTTGCTGGTCGAGGCGATGTCGAACCTGCTGTCCACCGCGATCGGCACGCCGAGCTCCAGGCTGGCCAGGCCGTACGCGGCCGAGTGGACCACCTCGCCGTCGCGTACGACGGCGAGCGCGCAACCGGGCGCGTCCGGGCTGTTCCAGGGGGCGCAGGCGGCCTGGACGAGGTCGCGCACGTTCTCAGTCGTCATGGGCCCACTCTGCCGCAGCCCCGCGATCGGCGAACTGTGCACGGCGACGAACTCGGGCCTGCCGCCTTTGGCGCACCGCACACACCCGCCTCGGGCACGGGCGTCAGCGGAGCTCGACCCTGCTGCCGACCCGCGAGGCGACCTGGTCGTCGCAGGCCGCCTGGGCGCAGAAGTACATGAGCAGCGCCCGCTTGCCCGGCCTGTCGATCAGGTAGGCGGTGAAGCGCAGGCTGCCGCCGCCCTTGGGGTCGCTGACCGAGCCCTCGACCCTGCTGGCCGCCCTGGTCGCCACCGTCACCGAGGTCGGGCCCGAACTGACCGACACGGTGCCGGGCAGCATGGTCTGCAGCACCTCCTGGGTCTGCTGGCCGTCCGCCTTGGGGTCGATGGTGTCGGCGAGTTGCGCGTAGACGCCCTGGGCGTCGTCGAGGGCGTTGACGGCCGTCCAGTCGGCGTCGACGCCCGCGACGAACAGCGGCTCGAACACCTGCACGTCCGGCGCGACCAGCGTGAACAGATCGGCGTGGTCCTTCGTCGCCCAGCCTTCGGGATGCTCGAAGCTGAGCCCGGCCACCGGTGTGCCCTCGAAGCGCGCCCATCCCCCCTCGCCGCCGCCGAGCCCGCCCCCGAACACCAGGTAGGCGACCAGCGCCAGCGCCGCGAGCGCCGCACCCGCACTGGCCAGCGCCAGGACCGGCACCTTGCGCCTACCCTGCGTACGGCCCGGCTGCTGCGGCACCGGCGAGGCCGGCCTGGTCTCGACGAGCTGCCCGCTGATCGCGTCGCGCAGGGCTCCCACGAAGGCGGTGCAGCTCGGATAACGCTGCTCGGGCGACTTGGCCAGCGCCCTGGCCATCACCCCGTCGACCTCGAGCGGCAGGTCGGGCCTGACCCTGCTCAACGGCTCGGGCGCCTCGGCCAGATGCGCCCACAGCAGCGCGATGTCGTTGTCCCGCTGGTACGGCTGCCGCCCGGCGAGCGCCTCGTAGACCACACAGGCCAGGGCGTACTGGTCGGCCCGGCCGTCGATGATCTCCTTGTTGATCTGTTCGGGCGCCATGTAGCGCGGCGTGCCGATGAACTGGTCGGTCTGGGTCAGGCCGGAGATCGACGTGCGGTGCTTGGTGATGCCGAAGTCGGTGAGGTAGACATGGTCGCCCGCCAGCAGGATGTTGGCCGGTTTCACGTCGCGGTGGATCAGGTCGTGGGCGTGCGCGGTGTCGAGCGCGGCGGCGACCTGGGCGAAGATGCGGTTGGCCAGGCCGACCTCCATCGGGCCCGTGTCCATGAAGAAGCGCCGCATGTCCGAGCCGTCGACGTAGCGCATGGCGATGAACAGCACGCCGTCGTCGTCGGCGTTGGCCTCGTAGATCGGGATGATGTTGGGGTGCTCGATGCTGGCGACCGTGCGCGACTCCAGGATGAAGCGCTGCCTGAACCTGTCGTCGACGCTGAGCAGCGGGTTGAGTATCTTCAGCGCCACCCTGCGGCTGAGCCTGGGGTCCAGTGCGAGGTAGACGACGGCCATGCCGCCTTTGCCGATGATGTCCTCGATGTAGTAGCCGGCGACCACCTGACCGATGAGGGATCTGTCGTTCACGACCGTGGCGCCTCGATGGGCTGGCCGCAGAAGCCGCAGAACTTGTGCGCGGCGCCGAGCCGCATGCCGCAGGCCGTGCAGTACTTCACCGAGGGGGCCGAGCCGGTCTCCACGAGCAGCGGATCGCCCGAGGTGGCCGGGCCGGTCGGGGCGACCAGCGGGAAGGCCTGGCTGCGGCGCACGACGACGGTCGGGTCGGACCTGTCGTCCGCGACCCTGGCCGCCGCGCCCGCCACGAACGGCGGCGGGGTGAGCACCCGGCCGGGGTCGGTCGGGCTGGGCTGCGGCACGAAGGGCGCGACGGGCCTGCTGGGCTCGGGGACCGCGGCCGTGTGCGGCTCGCCCGGCCGCCTGCCCCTGCGCCACAGGACGAAGGCCCCGGCGAGCGCGGTCAGGAGCAGCAGCCCGACCAGGCCGATGAGCAGCCACGGCACGGCAGACCTGTTCGCGGGGGCGGCGCTGAGCCTGGTGCCGGCGTCCTCGGCGGTGCCCTTCTTGGCCTCGGCCGTCTTCAGGTGCTCGGCGGCCACGACATGGCCGGGGTAGAGGTCGAGCACGCGCTGGAAGGCGGGGACTGCGTCGGAGAAGTACTTGCTGTGGAACCGGGTCAGCGCCACCTCGAACGCGGCGTCGACCGTGCCTCTGCGCGCTTCGACGCCCGCGCTCTTGAGCGTCGAGGCGACCTCCCTGACGCCGATCATCCTGGCCTCGGCGCCGCCGCCGACGAGCAGGCCGATGACCTTGCCGTCCTGGTTGCCGATGACGGGCGCGCCGCGCAGGCCGCCGTCGACGAGCTTGCCGAGCTTCTCCGGCTCCTTGACCTTGCCCTCGGGGTCGGTGAAGCCGCGACCGGCCGATCCCGCGCCTCCGGCGGCCAGGTGCGCGATGTCGGTGTGGTGCTTGACGCCCTGGGCGGGCCTGGCCAGGAAGCCCGCGACCGCGACGGGCGAGCCCGGCTTGCCCGGCACCTCAAGGGCGAGCGGCGCGGTGGGCAGTCCGGCGCTGCCGTCGCCCCTGCCTTCGGGCATGAGCACGGCCGGGCTGTCGGGCTTCGAGCCGACCTGTACGGCCTTGGTCTTGAAGCCCTGCTTGTCGGGCGGCGAGAGGTTGGGGTAGATCGTGATCTCGGGGACGATCTCGATGATGCAGGTCGCGGTCGGCTTCTTCGGCGGGTAGCACTCCTGCAGATGCCGGTTGAGCAGCGGGTCCTTGACGGTGTGCTTGTCGAAGTCGTCCGGGACCTTCACCTTGTGGTGCTCGGCGAAGATCTTGTTGGCGGCGTAGACGGCCAGGTCCCTGTCGTCGCGTACGACCCTGGTCAGGGTGACGACCGCGCCCTCGGGGTTGACCACGATGCCGGTGCCGACGCCGGTCGGGACCTCGTAGGACCGCTCCACATGGACGAGCTGGCCCACGTGGTCGAGCAGGGTGATGTTGACGGTGTTGCGCGCCTCGACGCGGACGACCGCCGGGGTGACCAGGTCGGTGATGCCGCTCGGGTGCTCGTGGGCCAGTGCGGCGGGCACGGCGACGAGGGCGACGCCCATGACGCCACCGACGAATACCGCAAGACGCCTCTTCACGACTTACCCCCAGGAATGACACCAGCGTCCCAAGCACATCGGATATGTCAAGAGGTGCGTTACACAGACAAGCGCTTGCTAGGCGTCATTCCCCGGGGTGCCGGCCGCCGCCCGGCGCGTCCAGTCGGCCGTGCCGCGTGCCACCGCCGCGTGTACGGCGCGTGCGGTCCTCGCCCCCCACTCCGAGCGCGGACCGCCGAACAGGTGCTGCTCACCGGCCGACCTGACCGCCACGCAGACCGCGTCCGACGCCGTGCCCGTGCCGGGGAAGCCCGCCTCGGCCAGGGCCTGTGTCTTCGCCTCGGTGACCGTCATGACCAGATTGACGAGAGCCGCGTCGGTCACCGCCACGGGCAGCACGGCGACGATGTTGATCGTGCCCGGCAGGTACATGGGGGCGAGCTCGGGGTCCGGCCTGCCCTCGGGGGAGGCGGCCCACGTCGGCACCCGCAGCCCGACCGTCGCCACCACCTCGACGCCGCCGTCGCACGCGCTCGTGCGCCGTTCGACCGAGGCCGCGGTCATCATGCCGACGCCGGGGCCGTCGGGGGCCAGCTCCAGCAGGTGCTCCACCGGGTCCATCCGCGCGTAGCCGCCGGGCACCTGGGCGTTGAGCACCCACAGGGGCTCGGCGAAGCCGCCGCCGAGCATCGCCGACGAGATCGTCCGCCAGCCCGGCCCCAGCTCCCATACCAGCGTGCCGAGCCGTACCCCGTCCTCGACGCGGTGGGTGAGCTTCACGGTCCTCCTCTGACCAGGTGCACGACGGGCCGTCCGTCGGGGCCGGGCTCCACCTTGACATGGGCGTCGAAGTGGCGGCCGATCAGGTCCTCGGTCAGCACCTGGGCGGGCAGGCCGGTGGCGGCGGCGCGGCCTTCGGCGACGAGCAGGAGGCGGTCGGCGTACTGCCCGGCGATGCTGAGGTCGTGCAGCGTCGTCACCACGGTCAGGCCGTCGGCCAGTCTGAGCCGGTCGACGAGTTCGAGCACCTGCTGCTGGTGGCCGAGGTCGAGCGCGGTCGTCGGCTCGTCGAGCAGCAGCACGGGCGCCTGCTGGGCCAGCGCCCTGGCCAGGACCACCCGCTGCCGCTCTCCCCCGGACAGCTGCCCCACCGCACGCCCGGCCAGGCCGGTCAGGTCGAGCCGCTCCAGCACCGACGCCGTCACCAGCCTGTCGCCCCGCCCCTCCCTGCCCAGATAGGGGATGTACGGCGTGCGGCCGAGCAGGGCGTAGTCGAAGACCGTCATGTCGGGCGGCAGCGCCGGGCTCTGCGGCGCGTAGGCGACCAGCCTGGCCCGCTCGCGCGGCTTGAGCGAGGCCGTCGGCCGCTCGCCGAGCAGGACCTGTCCGGTGTGCGGCACCAGGCTCATCACCGCGCGCAGCAGGGTGGACTTGCCCGCGCCGTTCGGCCCGATGACCGCCAGCCACTCCCCCTTGCGCACCCGCAGGTCCACCTCGGTGAGCACCTCGCGCTCGCCGAGCCTGACACCGAGGCCGCGTGTCTCGATCATCACATCGCCGCCCTTCGGGTCATCCGCAGCACGCCGACGAAGAACGGCGCCCCGACGAACGCCGTCACCACGCCGATCGGCAGCTCGGCCGGTGCGACGACGGTCCTGGCGATCAGGTCGGCCAGCACCAGGAACGCGCCCCCGGCCAGCAGCGACAGCGGCAGCACCACCCGGTAGGAGCCACCGGCCAGCCGCCTGACGACATGCGGGACCACGATGCCCACGAAGGCGATCAGGCCGCTCACCGCGACCGCGGCGGCCGTGGCCAGGCTCGCGCCGAGCAGGACGAGCAGTCTGACCCGCCCCGCGCGCACGCCCAGGCTCGACGCCTCGTCGTCGCCGACCGACAGCACGTCCAGCATCCGGCCGTGGGTGAGCAGGACGAGCACCGAGACCACGCCGTAGGGCAGCATCGTCCAGACCTGCTCCCACCCGCCGCCGACGTCGCCGAGTATCCACGAGTAGATGCGCTGCAGCTCCTCCACCTTGAGCTGCTGCACGAACGTCTGGATCGCGGTCAGGAACGAGGTGACGGCGACTCCCGCCAGCACCAGCGTCGCGGTGCCGCCCGCGCGCCCGGCCGTGTTGCCGAGCGCGTAGGCCAGCAGCACCCCGCCGACGGCCCCGGCGAACGCGGCGGCCGGGATCGAGAACGCCGGAAGGAACACGATCACCAGCGTGACCGTGAGCCCGGCCCCCGAGGCCGCGCCCAGCAGATAGGGATCGGCCAGCGGATTGCGGAACACGCCCTGGTACCCGGCGCCCGCCACGGCCAGCAGCCCGCCGACGCAGGCGGCCAGCAACACCCTGGGCAGGCGCAGCTCGTACAGCAGGCCGCTCTCGACGGGAGCCAGACCGGTCTCGGCCGAGACGAAGGGCAGCCAGTCGAGCACCTGCAGCAGCACCTGGCCGGGCGGGATGTCGGCCGCGCCGCCGAGCAGCCCGAGCAGCATCGTGGCCAGCAGGACCACCAGACCGGCCAGCAGCCACAGCGGCCTGGCCCGCGCCACGGCGTTCCTGCCGGGCGCGAGCCCTTCACCGCCGGGTGCGGCGGCCTTCGGACGCGGCACTAGCGCGTGGCCGCCTTCTGCACGGCCGCGTCGATGCTCTTGGCCAGGTCGACGATGCGCGGGCCCCAGCGCGACGCGATGTCGTCGTCGAGCTCCACGACCTGACCGTTCTTGATCGCCGACAGGTCCTTCCAGCCGGGGCGCTTGGCCAGCGCCGCGGCGTTCTGCTGACAGCACTTCACATCGGCGAGGAAGATCAGGTCGGGGTCGGCCTTGGCGACGAACTCGGCCCCCAGCTTGGGATAGCCGCCCGCCGCGTCCGGCGCCTCGTCGGCGATGTTGACCAGGCCGAACAGGCCGTAGATCTGGCCGATGAACGTGCTGGAGGTCGCCGAGTAGGGCGTGACGTCCAGCTCGTGGTAGTAGGTCAGCTTCTTGTCCTTGGGCGCCGCCGCGGCCAGCGCCTCGATGGAGCCCTTCATCGCGGTGACGACCTCGTTCGCCTTGGCCGTGTTGCCGGTGGCGGCGCCGAGGTCGACGATCTCGTCGTAGGCCTCCTCCAGCTTGTTCGCGGCGGGTTCGAGCAGAACCGGCACCTGGACCTTGGACAGCTCGGCGACGATCTTGTCGGTGTCGTTGGCGACGATCACCAGGTCGGGCTTCTGGGCGACGATCGCCTCGACGTTCGGCTTGAAGCCGGACAGGTCGGTCCTGGGCGCCTCGGCCGGGTGGTTGGACTGGTCGTCGACCGCGACCACCTGGGGGCCCGCGCCGATGGCGTAGAGGGTCTCGGTGGCCGTCGGCGAGAGCGAGACGATCCGCTCGGGCCGCTTGGCGAGCGTGACCTGGCCGTTGCCCACCTCGACGGTGACCGGGAAGGCCTGCGCGCCGCTCTGCGAGGCGGCGGGCGCCGGGGTGGCCGATGTCGTCGTGGAGCCTGAGCCGGAGCCCTGGCCGCATCCGGCGAGGGCGAGCGTGCCGAGCATGGCTGCGGCGATGACCGTGCGTACGGGCCTCACGAGGGGGTCCTTTCCTAGGCATGACCTCATGGCGGCACGGAGACCCGGTGAAACGACGGATCACCCTTTTCCACGAGGGTTGACGACGTCGGCGCAGCGGCAGGCGACCTGGCTATGACAGTTGCGGGACAGCGCCGGACTCTCACCGGACTTCGCTGCGGCACTGCGCGTCGGACAAACGTTATCAATCCCCGGCTACAGCCCGCTGTCAAGGGGCAGCGGGCCGCACCCGGTCACCCGGCCAGCTGCGCCTCGGCCGAGGCGATCACGCGCTGGATGCGCAGGCCGTGCGCCGCGTCGAGGCGGTGGCCGCCGCCCTGCCGTACCGTCTGGGCGAACTGGGCCGCGACCTCGGCGAACAGGTCGTCGCCCACGGCTGAGCCGTCGAACAGCGCGCTGCCCTTGCGGCCGAACACCGACACGCTTGAGGGGGGCAGGTCGCCGGAGGCGGCCATGCTGAAGGAGGCCTCGCTCACCGCGCCGCCCTCGTGTTCGAGCAGCAGCCCGACCCACAGCAGCGGGTCGCCGTGCGCGCGCACGGAGGTGATCGGCCCGAGCGCGGCGTCGAGCAGGTCGAGCACGTGCGGGCCGACGTCCAGCAGCGCACCGCGCTCCAGCCGCCACGGGGTGGCGAACGCGCCGCCGAGCAGCGCGCCGGAGACGTTGAGCGCGTGCCCGCCGAACGGGTCGACCTCCGCCGCCCTGGCGATGAAGTCCTCGGTGACGTCCGAGTAGCGCAGACTGAAGATCATCTGAGTCGGCACCCCGGTCTCGGCCACCACCGCGGCCAGCCGCTCGGCCCCCTCAAGGCTGTCGGCGAGCGGCTTCTCCAGCAACAGCGCCTTGCCCGCCCGAGCCGCCGTGAGCGCCCGCTCGGCCTGTACGGCGGGCGGCACGCAGAACGCCACCGCCTCGCATGCCTCCAGCAGGTCCTCGTATCGCTCGAACACCGGCGCCTCGGCCTGGCCCAGATCGGCCGCCACCTTGCGCACGAGCTCGCCCGCCGCCTCGGGCCGCCTGGCCCAGACCCCGGCCAGCCGGGTGTGCGGCCCGGCCGCCAGCATCGGCGCGTGCACCATCTCGGCCCAGGGTCCAGCCCCGACCAGTCCTACGGCCACCGGCTCCACATCGTCCTCCTTGATCGGCATCCCCTCGACCTTAGGCCGCACGCGCGGACCCGGGGAGAGGGGGTACCGGGAGCGGGAGAGAGGACTGCCTAACCCTCACGCACAGCTACTTGCCAGGCAGGCTGGGTAGCGTGCACCGGCATGACGTGGCACGGCAGGCTGAACAGCGCTCTCGTCAGGCTCACCGGCTTCCAGGTGAACCGAGTAGGAAATACGAGAAAAGTGGCGGTTCCCCCCGAACCACCTCAGGTCAGACCGCCCGCCGACCCGCACCACGACCGGCTGCTCGTCGCGCCGATCTTCATCCTGTCGCCCGTGCGCTCCGGCTCGACCCTGCTGCGGGCCATGCTCAACGCGCACCCCGACCTGCACGCGCCGCACGAACTGCACGTGCGCAGGCTCGGCGTCGGCTTCGGCACCGCACTGGCCGAACGCGCGATGGAGGCGCTCGGCCACAACCGGGCCGATCTCGAACACCTGCTGTGGGACCGCGTGCTGCACAGGGAGCTGGCCCGCAGCGGCAAGAGGTTCTTCGTCGACAAGACCCCGGCCAACGCCTTCGCCTTCCAGCGGCTGGCCGCCTGCTGGCCCGACGCCAGGTTCGTCTTCCTGCTGCGCCATCCCGCCTCCATCGCCGCCTCCTGGCACGAGGCCGACCCCGCGAGGCGCACGCCCGAGGCCGCCGCGCTCGACGCGCTGAGGTACATGAAGGCGGTCCAGCGGGCCATGAAGGCGCTCTCGGGCCACACGCTGCGCTACGAGGACCTGACCGCCGAGCCCGAACGCGAGACCAGGGCGCTGTGCGCCTTCCTCGGCCTGCCGTGGAGCGCCTCCATGCTGACCTACGGCACGCAGGACGTCGTACGCAAGGGGCTCGGCGACTGGAAGGACAAGATCCGATCGGGCGTCGTGCAGCCGGGGCGCGAGGTGCCGTGCGACGTGCCCGAGGTGCTGGCTCCGCTGTGCGAGGCGTGGGGCTACACGTGAGGATCCGCTACCTGCTGCTGCACGCCTACGGCATGGGCGGCACCATCCGCACGGTGGTCAACCAGGCCAACGCCATGGCGGCGCTCGGGCACGACGTCGAGGTCGTCAGCGTCGTGCGGCGCCGTACCAGGCCGCAGTTCCGCCTAGATCCGCGTGTCACGCTCACCGCGCTCGTCGACCAGCGCCAAGGGGTGCGGGCCGACTCGGTCGGGCGCAGGGCCTGGCGCAGGCTGCGCGGGCGGCTCGTGCCCAGGGGGGAGTTCGCGGCCGGGTACTTCACCGAGCGGGTCGAGCGGGCCGTCGTGGCGCACGTCTCGGGTCTGGCCGGCGGTGTGCTGGTCACCACGCGGCCCGCGCTCAACCTCATCTCGGCCCGTCGCGCGCCGAGCAGCGTCGTACGGGTGGCGCAGGACCACATGAACCTGGCCACCTACCCGGCGACGATCCGCGAGCAGATCGCGGCGCACTACGGGCGGCTCGACGCGGTGGTGGTGCTGACCGGGGGCGAGCGGCGCGGCTACCAGGAACTGCTGCCCGGCACGCCGGTCGTGCGGATACCCAACGCGGTGCACGCCAGTACGGCCGGGCCGTCCGGCCAGAGCGAGCCGGTGATCGTCGCGGCGGGCAGGCTGGTGCCGCAGAAGGGGTTCGACCTGCTCATCCCGGCGTTCGCCCAGGTCGTGGCCGCCCATCCGCGGTGGCGGCTGAAGATCTTCGGCACCGGGCCGCAGAAGGAGCGGCTGCGGCGGATCGCGGCCGAGCACGGCGTCGGCGAGCACGTGCGGTTCATGGGCAACACCAGGAAGCTGGACCAGGAGCTGGCCTCGGCCTCGATCTACGCGCTGAGCTCGCGCTTCGAAGGGCTGCCGATGGTGATGATCGAGGCCATGTCGCACGCCCTGCCCGTCGTCGCCTTCGACTGTCCCACCGGACCCGGCGACGTGCTCACCCACGACGTCGACGGCGTGCTGGTGCCGCCGGGCGACATCGACGCGTTCGCACGGGCGCTGGGCGGGCTCGTCGCCGACCGTGAGCTACGGCTGCGCATCGGGCGTGCGGCGACGCGCACGGCGGCGCAGTACACGCCCGAGGTGGTCGGGCCGATGTGGGAGCGCTTGTTCGAGGAGCTGTCCACACCGGCGCGGGGCGAGCGGTAGCGCGGGCTCAGCGGCCCCTGCTCTCGGCGATGACGAGGACGGCGAACGCGGGCCAGGCAGGGACGTCGGGCGGCGAGGCCAGGACGGCGGCCTCGACGGCTCTCGGCCACAGCAGGCTCTGCTCGACCCAGCGGCAGCTCACGGCATGGTCCTTCGCCTGGCCGCACGTCCTTGTCGCGCTCCAGTCCGGGCCCAGCGAGCGCCCGATCTCGGCCAGGACCTCGTCGGCCGCGCTGCCTTCGGGCACGGTGAAGAGGCGGGCCCTCGCCTGGCCGTACTCCGAGGCGAGGCCGTCGGTCAGCCGGGCGGCCAGCACGTCGACGGTGCGCTCGTAGACGCCGTCCGGCAGGTCCGGGTCGGCGTGCGCGGGGGCCCGGACCGAGGCCAGGTCGCCCGATCTGCCCCAGCTCACACCGATGGCCACCCCCGCGACCAGGACGGCCAGGGCGGCGAGCACGAGGACGACACGCTTGGTCATGCCCATGAGCCTACGGGCGATCACCGACAGACATCCCCGGGCCGGGGACGCCGGTGTCACCCGGCGCGCACGACGCTGCCCGCCCGCGTCCCCGTGTACGCGCCGTCGTCGAGGGCCACCACGCCCTCCAGCAGGACGTACCGCACGCCCACCGGGTCCAGGCCCGGCTGCTCGTATCCGCCGGGATGGCCGATGCCGTCCCGGTCGAACACCGTCACGTCGGCCACCGCGCCCGGCAGCAGGTGCCCGCGCCCGGTCAGGCCGAACTGCGCCGCGCTCGCCGACGTCAGCTTGCGCACGGCCTCCTCCCAGCCGACCACGCCGAGCTCACGCACGTAGACGCCGAGGAAGCGCGGGAAGCAACCCCACGTGCGCGGGTGCTCGCCGGGCAGCGGCGGGCCGTTGTCGGAGCCGATGGCGATGAGCGGATCGGCCATGATCGTGCGCACGTCCTCCTCGCTCATCATCGTCACGACCATGGTGGCCGCCGGGTCGTCGGCGATGAGGTCGCAGGCCGTCTCCCACGGGTCGCGCCCGGCCGCGACGGCCGCGAGCGTGCGTCCCGCCGCCGTCCGGTGCTCGCCGATCAGCACGCCTTCCGGGGTGGCGTTGCGCCAGATGCCCGCGCCCGAAGTGCGGGCCGGGTCCTCGGCGATCGCCCTGAGCCTGGCGCGTTCGGCCGGGTCGGCGAGCCTGGTGACCAGCAGCCCTCCGGCGAGCGCCTCGGGCGGCAGCAGCGCCGACAGCGCCGTGCCTCCGGCCAGGTAGGGGTACTGGTCGCCGCGCACGTCCACGCCTTCGGCCCTGGCCGCGCGCAGCCGGTCGAGCAGCATACGGGACTTGCCGTGGTTGGCCGTGCCCGCCGCCTTGCAGTGCGAGACCTGCAGCCGCACCCTGGCCCTGCGGGCGATCTCGACCGCCTCGTCCAGCGCCGCCTCCAGGGCGTCGCCCTCGTCCCTGATGTGCGTGGTGTACGGCCTGCCGTACCTGTGGGCCACCTTGGCCAGGGCCACCAGCTCCTCGACGTCGCCGTAGGCGCCGGGCGGGTAGATCAGGCCGCTCGACAGGCCGATCGCGCCCGCCTCGAACGCCTGGGCCGCCAACTCGCACATGCGTTCGAGGCCGCCGTCCGGCAGGCGTTCGGCGTAGCCCGCCACCTCCAGGCGCAGGGTGGAGTGGCCGACCAGTGTGGCCATGTGGTTGACCGGCCGTGCCGCCTCGACGGCGTCCAGGTAGGCCTCGAACGTCCAGGCCTCGTACGGGATGTTCTGCGCGAAGTCGCCGACCAGGGCGGCGTCGCTCAGCGGGGCGAAGGAGAAGCCGCAGTTGCCGTTGATCTCGGTCGTCACGCCCTGTCTGAGCTTGAACGGCTGCGGCTCGGCCATGAAGGGCACCAGGTCGGAGTGGCAGTGCGGGTCGATGAAGCCGGGTGCGACCGCGAGGCCCGAGACGTCGATCACCCTGGTCGCGGCGCCGAGCCCGGAGCCGACGGCGGTGATCCTGCCGCCGGAGATCGCCACGTCGGCCACCCGGGCGGGCGAGCCGAGACCGTCGTACACCGTGCCGCCGCGCAGCAGTACCTCGTGCATGTCAGGCGCCCTCTCTCGTGTGTGCTCCCGGGTGCGCCGGGTCGTCGGTCGGCAGGCGAAGCCGCCGGACCAGGGCGGCGAGCAGGGCGGTGCGTCCCGGCAGGGAGGCGAGGTCCACCCATTCTCCTTCGGCGTGCGCGTTTCCTCCGGCCGCGCCGAGTCCGTCGAGCGTGGGCACGCCGACCCCTGCGGTGATGTTGCCGTCCGAGCCGCCGCCGACATGCGCCTGACGCAGCGGCGGCAGCCCGAGCCCGGCCGCCAGCTCGTCCGCGAGCAGGTACAGCCCCGCCGATGACGACGGCTCCAGCGGCGGGCGGTTCGGGCCTTCGACCAGGCGCAGCGAGGCGCCGTCCGCGATCGGCGCGAGGGCGCGCAACGCCGCCTCGACCCGGTCGAGTTCGGCGCGCTCGGCCGTACGCACGTCGATGCTCAGCGACGCCGACGCGGGCACGGTGTTGGCGGTCGTGCCCGCCGAGGCCAGCGTCGGCGTGACCGTGGTGCCCCTGGCCGCGTCGCCGAGCGCGTCGATCGCCAGCACGTGCCTGGCCAGCTCGACCGCCGCGTTGATCCCGCGCTCGGGGTCGAGTCCCGCGTGCGCGGCCCTGCCGGCGACCTCAAGGGTGTACTGCGCCACGCCCTTGCGCGCGGTCTTCAGCGCGCCGTCGGCGCTCGGCTCGGTGACGAGCGCGGCCCTCGCGCCCCTGGCCGTCTCCTCGATGAGCCGCTGCGAGGTCGGCGAGCCGATCTCCTCGTCCGCTGTGATCAGCACACTGACGCCGTCGAGCGAGTCCTGGGCCGCGAGCGCATGGAAGATCATCGCAAGGCCCGCCTTCATGTCGAAGCAGCCCGGCCCCGTGGCCCGGTCGCCGATCACCTCGAACGGCCAGCGGGCCAGCGTGCCGTGCGGCCACACCGTGTCGTAGTGGCCGAGCAGCAGCACGCGGGTCGGCCCGTTGCGCCACAGCAGGTGCGGGCCGTGCTCTTCGGGGGCCGTCCCGAGCAGGCGTCCGCCCATGGCGGCGACCACGGGACGGCATCGGCTCGGGTCCGATGTGGGCGATTCGCAGGAGACGAGTTCGGCGAGGTCGTCGAGCACAGGAGATCCATTCGGCAGGCGGTCCCTCCACGCTATGCACACCGGGGCCGCCGGGCGTCGGCGAGACGGACGAAGGACGGGGGGTGTGTTGGTGCCGCGCTCCAGGGGCGGCGCTCGCGGGTGGGGGTCGGGAGGGGGTGGCGGGCGGTGGGTGGCGACGAGCGGGCGGTGGGGAGGGGTGGGTGGTGGGCTTGGGCGGATCTGTCGGTGGCTGGCTCTAGGGTGTCGCCATGAGTGCAGCCATGTCCCCTCGGCCGATGTCCCAGCGGCTCGGTGTGGTGCCGTCGGTGTTCGCCGTCGAGCACCTGCCGCAGGCGACGTTCCCCGACGACGACGAGTGGATCGCCCTCGTGCGTGCGCCCGAGGGCCTCACCGTCGTGCGCGAGACCTGGCCCGAAGGCAACGGCGAGCGCTGGGTCGGCCTCTACGGCGGCACGGGCAACGCCCACAGCCTCGACACGCCCGGCATGCTGGCCGCCGTCCTCACGCCGCTGGCCGAGGCGGGCATCGCGGTGTTCGTGGCCTCGACCTTCCACGCCGACCTGGTGCTGGTGCCCGAGCCCAGGCTCAAGGAGGCGATCACCGCACTTGAGCAGGCGGGCCACCGCGTGGCGGGCCGGGGCGAGCGCGCCTGACCCTCGCCTTCGTGACGGCGTGTCGCGTGTGCTGACGCTGCGTGCGGCGTACCTTGGACACGCTGTGACACCTGCGATCAAGCCTCCCTAGATCGCCATGCGACGAGGAGGCGTGATGGGCGGACGACTGCGCGCTGCCGTGGGCAGGACGACGGCGGGGGCGGCCACGGCGTTGTGCGTCGTGCTGATCGGCGGGGTGCTGGTCTCCAGGGTGAGTGCCGATCCCCTGCCCGGCGGACTCGGGCCGTGCCTGGGCAGCGAGTGCCCCGCGACGTTCCCGCCGCTCAACAACGGCGACTTCACCGGCCGCGACGAGGCCATCAACATCTACGTCGGCGGCGGGTACCAGGTCAGGGAGGGCGCCGCCGAGGCCGAAGGCAAGATCGTGGTGATCGGCGACTTCGACCAGAACAAGCGCGAGGGCGTCTCGGCGATCTACAACATCGGCATCGTGGGCGTCGGCTCGCGGGTGCCGCCGCCCGACGGCTCCGACTTCCTCACGACCGGCGGCTCGGTCACGGTCGCGAGCGGCCAGCGCCTGGTGGCCGAGGGAGGCGTCGTCAAGCACGCGGGCCCGCTGAGCGGAACGGTGATCGACGATGCCGTGCTCGACCCGAACGCCGCCGAGCCGTACGAAGGGCTCGCCCCTCAGCTCACGGCCGCGAGCATGTGTTACGCCGACGACGGCAGCGGCACCAGGCCGGCCACCGGCACCGCGGTGAACGAGGGCACGCGCACGCTGTTCACCGGCGACGGCAGCTCGGCGATCCAGGTGTTCAATGTGAACTTCGACCTGGTGAACCCGGCGGGCGGCGGCCAGCAGGCCCTGGAGTTCGAGGGCATACCCGCCGGGGCGACCGTCCTGGTCAACATGCTCGGCTCGGCGCGCGTCATCAACACCTTCAGCGGCGACCCCACCGACACCTCGCCGTTCAACGCGCTGCGCGAGCGGCTGCTGTGGAACTTCCCCACCGCCACCGCTGTGACGATCCAGGGCACCGGCCAGTTCCAGGGCAGCGCCCTGCTGGGCAATGCGGCGGGCACGGCGGCGATCTCGGTGCCCGGGTTCAACGGCCGTTTCTTCACCGCGGGCAACCTGCTGCACACCTCGGCGGCCGGGGGCGGCGGCAACGAGTTCCACGCCTACCCGTTCGACGGCGACCTGCCGACCTGCTCCATCCCGACGCCCACCCCCACCCAGACCGTGACCCCCACGCCTACGCCGACCCCCACCCCGACCCCAACTCCCACACCCACACCAACGAAGACGCCCAAGCCGACCAAGACGCCCAAGCCCACGAAGAAGCCGAAGCCCACCAAGAAGCCGAAGCCGACGAAGAAGCCCAAGCCGAGGCCGTCGGAGAAGCCGACCCTTTAGCCGACCCTGTAGCCGCCCTGTAGCCCAGCCCCACGTCTGCCATCCGGGGACGGGCGTCCATATAGTGAGCGGGTGGAACCGGGTGATCTGCACGGTCAGCGCGTCCTCCTGGACCGGCGAGGCGGCGCCGGGAGGGCCAGGTCCCCGGTGAACAGGCTCTTCGAGGCGCACCAGCGCGGTGTCAGGGCCGCCGCCGCCGAATCGCCCGTCGAGGTCGTGACGGGCGCCGCCGCGGCCAGGCACCGGGTCCCGCGTCTCGTCTCCGGGGTACGCCATCGGGTCCGCAGGCTCGACCGCCCGCCGTACGCGCTCGACGTCACCGGCAGGGCCGGGCTCGGCCGTCTCGCTGCCGGGGTGGACCACCGGGTCGTGTACGCGCACGACGCGCTCGCCGCCGGTGGGGTCGGGCCGGGCGAACGGGCCAGGGTGGCGGTGGAGCTGCCGATGAACATGACGATCGCCGACGACGACCTGGCCTGGCTCACCACCGGGCCGGACGGCGGCGAGACGACCTTGACGATCGTGTACGCGGGCGGACTGCTGGCGGCGCTGTCCGGATTGTTCGAGAGCTGCTGGAGCGCGGCCGTGCCCCTGCATCCGGCGACCGGGCCCGACGTCTCGATCCGGGCCGCCGACCGCAGGCTCCTGGTCCTGCTGAACGCCGGGGTCAGCGACGACGCGGCCGCCGAGACACTCGGCCTGAGCCGCCGTACCTTCTACCGCCGCCTCGAACACCTCATGAGCCTCACCGCCACCACGAGCCGCTTCCAACTGGCCGCCGCCGCGGTACGCCGGGGATGGCTCTAGGCCAGTTCAACGGCCTCGCAGGATTGAGCGTCGATTTCCTGGACAGGTAACCGGCTCACCTTCCTGAGGGAAGGCGGAGGGGATGGAGGGGTGCGGGCCGGATGTGGCGCCGCCCGCACCCCGACCCTCCTCCAGCGCGATCCTTCTCGTCGCTCCGCCTCTGCGCTTCTTCTCCGCGTTACTCCTCGGTCAACGCCTTGCGGGCGTAGGCGCGGACGTCCGCGTCGGCGTCCTCCAGGGCCGCGCGCAGGGCCGCCCCGACCGCCGCCACCCCGGCCCACGGTGAGAGCGCCAGGACCGCGGCCTTGCGGACGTCGAGGTTGGGATCGGACAACGCACCCGCCAGCAGCGGCGAGGCGTACGGCTCGTCGCAGGCGGCCAGGCAGCGGGCGGCGCCGACCCTGACCTGCCAGGCGGGATCGCGCAGCGCGGCCTCGGCCGGGGCCCGCAGCGGAGCGCCCACCGCGCCCGACGACTCCAACGCCGCCGCCCGGACCAGCGGATCGGGGTCGGCCGCGAGCGTGGCCAGGGCGGGTGACGGCTTGCCGATGAGGCCGATCCCCCGCGCCGCCCAGACACGCACCTCCCGGGAGGGGTCGGCGGCGGCCGATGCGACCAGGTCGCTCTCGTCGAGGGAGACCAGGCCCCTGATCGCCTCGATGCGTACCCTGCGGTCCTCGTCCGCCATGGCCGAGGCGAACGTCGGGCCCGTGCCGAGCCTGAGCGCCCTCAGCACGTCCAGGGCGGTGGCCCGGACGAGGGCGTCGGCGCCCGACAGGCGTTCGGTCAGGGCACGGCCGAGCGCGGGTGTGGCGGGCAGCACCTCGACCAGTTCGCGCAGACCGGTCGCGGCGGCCCGGCGTACGGTGCCGTGGTCGTCGGCCAGGGCGGTGACCAGGGCGGCGGCGGCGCCTTCGGGCACCGTCTCGGTGAGTGCGGCGATCGCGGCCCTCCTGACCTTGGGGTCGGCGTCGGACAGGTAGGGGGCGAGCTGCTCGACGGTCGGCTGCTCGTCGGCCAGGCGGTGCAGCTCCAGGATGCGGGGCGAACGGCCGACGGCGGGACGGTCGGCACGGGGTCCGGCGCCGCGGCGTACGGCGGCGGTGGTGTGCGCGCCGAGCAGGACGGGCTCGCCCTGGGCCGGAACGTACTCGGGGACCGGCACGAGATACGGCTCGACGGGGCGTTTGACGAACTCCATGGCCCCGTCGGAGCGCTTGCGCAGATTGAGGTGGTACAGCCAGTCGGCGTCGTCGCGCACCGGCAGGTCGGCGCGTTCGTGGTAGAGGCCCCAGCGGCTCTCCGTACGGGTGAGCGAGGCACGGGCCGCCATCTCGGCGCAGTCGCGGATGAAGTCCACCTCGGCGCAGCGCATGAGCTCGTGCGGCGTGCGCGCCCCCATCGCGGCGATCTCCTCACGCATGCGCTCGAACGACTCCAGGGCCAGCTCCAGCTTCGCCCCGGTCTTGGGCGGACTGACATAGTCGTTGACGAATCGCCGCAGCTTGTACTCCACCTGCGGCTGCGGCGGCCCCTCCGGATGGCGCAGCGGCCGGTAGACCAGCGCGTGCGCGGCCTCGATCTGCCCGTGCGGCAGCTCGGCCGAGGGGGTACGACCGGAGGCGGCGGCGTGCGCCCCGGCCAGGTCGCCGAAGACGAACGCCCCGATCATGTAGTTGTGCGGCACGCAGGCCAGGTCACCCGCCGCGTACAGGCCGGGCACGGTCGTGGCGCCGTGCTCGTCCACCCACACGCCGGACGCCGAGTGCCCGCCGCACAGGCCGATCTCGGAGATGTGCATCTCGACGTCGTGCGTGCGGTAGTCGTGGCCGCGTCCCTCGTGGAAGGTGCCCCTGGTGGGGCGTTCGGTGGAGTGCAGGATGGTCTCGACGGCGCTGATGCTCTCCTCGGGCAGATGCCGGAGCTTGAGGTAGATCGGGCCTCTGGCCGAGGCGATCTCGGCGGCCACCTCCGCCATCATCTGGCCCGACCAGTAGTCGGAGTCGACGAACCGCTCGCCCTGGTTGTTGACCTGGTACCCGCCGAAGGGGTTGGCGACGTAGGCGCAGGCCGGGCCGTTGTAGTCCTTGATCAGTGGGTTGATCTGGAAGCACTCGATGCCGCTGAGCTCGGCCCCCGCGTGGTAGGCCATGGCGTAGCCGTCCCCGGCGTTGGTGGGGTTCTCGTAGGTGCCGTAGAGGTAGCCGCTGGCCGGCAGGCCGAGCCGCCCGCACGCCCCCGTGGCCAGGACGACCGATCCGGCGGCGACCGTGACGAACCGGCCTGACCTGGTGTCGAACCCGGCGACGCCGACCGCCCTGCCGCCTTCGGTGAGCACCCTGACCGGCATGACGCGGTTCTCGATGCGCACGCGCTGCCTGATGTCCTTGCGGCGCAGCACGCGGTACAGGACCTTCTTGACGTCCTTGCCCTCGGGCATCGGCAGGACGTAGCTGCCCGAGCGGTGCACCCTGCGGACGGCGTAGTCGCCGTACTCGTCCTTCTCGAACTTCACGCCGTAGCGTTCGAGCCGCCTGACCATCTCGTGGCCCCTGGTGGCGGTCTGGTAGATCGTCTTCTGGTTGACGACGCCGTCGTTGGCTCGGGTGATCTCGGCGACGTAGTCCTCGGGGGTGGCCTTGCCGGGGATGACCGCGTTGTTGACGCCGTCCATGCCCATGGCCAGGGCGCCGCTGTGGCGCACGTGCGCCTTCTCCAGCAGCAGGACGGAGGCGCCGTTCTCGGCCGCGGTGATCGCGGCCATCGTTCCGGCGGTGCCGCCGCCCACGACCAGTACGTCGCACTCCAGGTGCAGGCGGTCCTCGATCGAGGGGACTTCCATCACAGCTCCTCCAGGATGCGGGCACGCAGTGCGCTCCGGTCGGCGCCGGGGTCGCGCGGCCCGGCCACGTCGAGCACCGTGCGCACGCCGCCGTCGCCGAGCACCGCGATCCGGTCGCCGAGCAGCAGCGCCTCGTCCACGTCGTGGGTGACGAAGACGACCGTCGCCCTGGTGTCGCGCAGCACGCCGAGCAGCAGGCGCTGCATCTGGCCCCGCGTCTGGGCGTCGAGCGCGCCGAACGGCTCGTCCATCAGCACCGCGCGCGGCTCCCCGACGAGCGCCCTGGCCAGCTGCACCCGCTGGCGCATGCCGCCGGACAGCTCACGCGGCAGCCTGTCTTCGGAGCCGCTCAGCCCGACCCGCTCGATCCAGGCCAGCGCCGCACGCGCCCGTTCCTTGCGCGCGACGCCCCGGATGCCGAGCGGCAGCTCCACATTGCGCCTGACCGTGCGCCACGGCAGCAGCCCGTCGTCCTGGAAGACCATCGAGCGCTCCCCCGAGGTCGCCGCGACCGCCACCCCGTCGGCGAGCACGCGCCCCGAGTACGGCGCCAGCAGCCCGGCCAGCGCCCGCAGCAGTGTGGACTTGCCCGACCCGGACGAGCCGACCACGACCAGCACCTCCCCGGGCACGATCTCCAGATCGACCTCGCGCAGCACCAGCCCGTGCCGGTAGCCGAGCGAGAGCCGCTCCAGCGTGATGCCGAGCCCGCCACGCGCCCGCGCGACCTTGGCCTCGTCCGTGAGCGTCGTCATACGCCACTCCCCTCCCCGCGCGGCAGCCACCGGGTGGCCCTGCGTCCGATCAGCTCGACGGCGGCCGAGGTGAGCCAGCCCAGCGCGCCGATGGTGGCCATCCCGACGATCACGGCCGGGTAGTCGACGAGCGTGTAGGAGTTCCACGTGCGATAGCCCACGCCGAACTCACCGGAGATCATCTCCGCCGAGATGACGCAGATCCACGCCACTCCCATCCCGACCGACAACCCGCCGAACACCCCCGGCAGCACGCCGGGCAGCACGACGCCGAACAGCACGTGCCGCCTGCCGCCGCCGAGCGTCCTGACGGCGTCCTCCCACAGCGTGGGCAGCGCCCGTACGGCGTGCCGTGTGCTCACCATGATCGGGAAGAAGGCCGCGGCGAACGTGATGAACACGATGCCCTGCTCGTCGGTCGGGAACAGCAGGATCGCCACCGGCACCAGCGCGATGGCCGGGATCGGCCTGACGACCTCGACCAGCGGCAGCACCACGTCGCGGGCCCGGCGCGACCTGGCCACGGCGATCCCGGCCGCGATCCCGGCGACGGCGGCCAGGCCGAACCCGGTCAGGATCCTGACCAGGCTCTGCAGCAGGTCGAGATAGTAGGTCGGGGTGGCCAGCTGCCCGGCGAAGCGCACGGCGATCTCGTCCAGGGTGGGCAGCCTGTCGAACCTGAGCCACAGCCGCGCGTCGGTGACGGTCAGCACCTGCCACAGCCCCGCGGCGGCCAGCAGCGCCCCGGCCTTGACCACCCAGCCCGAACGCCCGCTCATCCGCGTCCGCCTTCGACGAGGAGCCAGATCCACGGTCCTTCGCTCATCGGGGGTCCCCCTGCGCTCCGGCCGCCTTGAGCGCGCGCTCGTAGGTCACGGGCTCGCTCTTCGGGTGCGCGGCGCGGTAGGCGTCGGCCCCCTCCTGGGTGGTGAAGGGGAGGAAGGCGGCGTTCGGCCCGGCTTCGGGGTCGTGCAGCCAGACGGCCTTGTCGGCGAACCAGCGGGTGCCGCTCACCGCGTCGGGCACGTACGCGGCGCGTACCTCGGCGGTGGCGGATGCGAGCTGGCGCAGCAGGCAGGACGGGGTGGCGGCGGGCCTGGTGGCGCTCTCGCCCCTGAGCCACAGCTCGGATGCGGTCTTCGGGTCGCCCGCCGCCACGCCGCACACCGGGTCGGCGCCGGTGATCCGGGCCGGGTTCGCGGTGGCGGCCAGGTCGGCGTCGTAGGCGGAGCCGTAGGCCTTGCGCAGGTAGGAGTCGTTGACGAAGGCGGCGGCGTCGACTCCGGCGAAGTCGGTGCCGATGCGCTTGAGGTAGGGCACGTCGTGTTCGTGTGCCGCCCTGAGCTGCGGCTTCAGGGTGACGTCGAAGGTGGAGATGCCGCCGGGCCCGTTGTAGAGGTAGACCACCTCGGCGGGCAGGCCCGTCGCCTTCGCCACCGACTCGGCCGCCTCGAGCGGATGCTCGTGCAGGTATTTCGTGGCCTCGATCTGCGCCTTGATGAAGGCGTCGACCACCTCGGGGTGCTGCTTGGCGTAGGCCTGGCGCAGCACCACCCCGTGGAAGGTCGGCACGCCGAGCGCGGAGCCGTCGTAGAGCAGCCTGCCCTTGTCCTGGAAGACGAGCAGTCCGGGCCAGGCGACGAACTGGGCGTATCCCTGCACGCCTCCCGACTCCAGCTGTGTGGCGCCGACGGCCGGTTGGTGGTTGACGGTCTGCACGTCGGACACGGGGTCGAGCCCGGCCTTCTCCAGTGCCTGGACGAGGGTGCCGTGCCCGGCGGAGCCGACGCTCGCCGAGATCTTCGCGCCCTTGAGGTCGGCCAGCGTCCGCGCCGGTGAGGCGGGCGGCACCACGACCATGTTGAGGCCGCCGCGCAGGTTGTAGCCGGTGATGGAGACGAGCTCGGTACGCGCCGACGGCACACCCTGGGTGCGGGCGGCATTGATGAGCAGCGGGTAGTCGCCCATCGAGCCGATGTCTATCTTGCCGGCGACCATCTTGGCGGTGATCGGCGCTCCGGTGTCGTAGTCCTGCCACTGCACGTCGTAGGCGGCGCCGAGCCGCTTCTCCACATAGCCGAGGCTGCGCAGGAGCGTTCCGGCCGTGACGGTGTTGATGGTCTTGGACTGGTACCCGATGACGAGCGTGGGCCTGCCCTCGCCGCCCGCCTGCCCGCCCGACAGCGAGCATCCGGCGACGGCCAGCAGGAGGGCGGCGGCGGCTGACACCTTGCGCATGGTGTGGTCCTTCATCGCAGCAGGTAGGGGATGTTGATGGTGACGGCGTCGACCGGGCAGCGCGCGGCGCACGGCCCGCAGTACCAGCACTCGTCGACGTGCATGTACGCCTTGCCGCTCTCCTCGCTGATGGCCAGGGAGTCGAGCGGGCAGGCCTCGACGCAGAGCGTGCACCCCTCGATGCACAGGGCCTCGTCGATGGTCACGGGGACCTCGACGCGCTGGCTGATCAGGGCCATGGCTGCTCCTCGGGGGTCGCGGCGCGGCGGAGGTGCCCGCGCATGGTCAGCCGGTCGCCTCGGAACCTGATGAACTCCAGGTCGACCGGGCGCCCGTCGGACAGGTGGGTGAGCCGCTCGACCATCAGCAGGGCGGCGCCGCGCGGCGCGTCGAGTGCGGCGGCGGTGTGGGTGTCGGCGTTGACGGCCTCGACGGTGAGCTCGGCCAGGCCGAGCGGCTGGCCGGCGATGGCCTCCAGCAGCACGAAGATGTCGTTGTGCTCCAGGTCGGCGTCGAACAGCGGTTCGCCGACGTCGCGTACGAGGTAGGTGAGGTCGAGCGAGAGCGGCAGGCCGTTGAGCCTGCGCAGGCGTTCCAGGTAGATGACCTGCTCGCCCTGCGGCAGGCCCAGGCGGTGGCTGACCAGGGCGGGCGGTTCGATGAGCGTCATCGTCCTGACCTGGTTGGTGACCTCGCCGTGCTCGTGCAGCGTCTCGGCCAGGCCGAGCAGGCGGTGCAGGCCGTGCGGGTACTTCTCGGCCGCGACCGTCGTGCCCACACCCGGGCAGCGCTCGACCAGGCCCTCCTCGCGCAGCAGGTCGAGCGCCTCGCGCACGGTGTTGCGCGAGGCGTCGAACTCGCGGGCCAGCTCGGCCTCCAGCGGGAGCTGCCCGCCCGCGTAACCGCCCTGCACGATCTGCCGTCTCAGCAGGTCGGCCACCTGCCTGGCCCGATCGGCCCGTCGCCGTCGTGTGTCCGGCACGTGCATCACCTCCTCCGGCACGCCCAACCTAGCAATCCGGTAGGGATATAGGGATAACGAGGAGATTGCGCCACCCGCACGCGCCGCCGTACCGCTGCGACCTGCGCGGACGCCACCCGCCTGGCAAGATCTGCCACCTGTGCCCGGTCACTCCCGTCGCAGCGGTATGTGACACTCTCAAGGTGAACGGGCGATGGGCTGGTTTTCGGGGGATCTGTACGGCTGTCGCGGCGCTCGCGCTGGCGGTCGGCGGGTGCTCCCTGGGCACGCAGGACGACCGCGAGCGCGCCGAGCGGCTCGCCGCCGAGCTCTTCCCCGACACGCTGACGGTGGTCGCCGCCCGTCCCCTGTTCCCGCAGGCGTCCGGCTCGGAGGTCATGCTCGCCATCACCGGCGACCCGGACGCCGTGGTACGGCTGCGCGTGGACGCCGACGAGGGCTCGTGCAACAACAACCCGTGCGAGCGCGAGCTCACCAATGCCGTGGCCCTGGCCAAGGGCGCGGCCGACCGGTGGCGACGGCTGACGGCCACCTTCCTGCGCTGCGGGAACCCGGTCAGGGGCATCGGCCTGGACCACGACGACCCGTGGATCGTCGCCGCGCCCACCAACGCCGACGTGCGCGCCAAACTGGCCGAGATCGGCGGCTGCGTGCGGACCTGGTCGCAGGAGCGCGTCAAGGGCGGCGCCCCGGCCGACGACACGACGCTGTCGGTGAACCTGCTGTCCCCCGAGGCGGCACGCGAGCTGCCCACGGGCGACCTGAAGACGCCGACGCTGCTGCGCATGGCCGAGACCGAACTGCAGGCCGCCCTGAGCAGACGGCCGTACTACGCCGCCACCTTCAAGGTCACCGGCGGCCTCGCCTCGGCGCGGCCCGCCTCCTTCCGGCTGGTACGGCCGTTCGCCGAGCAGCAGGAGTTCGTCAAGAAGGTGCACGCCGCCGTGCAGGAGCGGCTCGGCGCCATCGCACCCGGCGCCGTGGTCGGCGACTCGGGCGGGCTGTGGCTGCTGGACGAGGGCAGGGTCGACCGGCTCACCGGCCACGTCCTCTACTGCGCCCAGCGCCTCGAAGGCGAGCGCTGCGTCGGCGAACTGGCCGTCAGGGTGACGACCGATCTGCGGGGCGCCCTGGTGGGCGAGCCCGTACCGGTCGGCTCGGTGCGCGACGGCAACGGCCCCCTGAAGCTGCCGACCGGCTGACCTTTGTGCTGCGCGAGACGCCTCGCGCTCAGGACACGGGCACCTGCGGGGCCGGAGGACCGCCGCGCCGGTAGCCCGGGTGCACGCCGGGGGTCAGGCCCTGCTGGGCCGCCACCGTCCGCAGGAGTGCGGTGAGCTGGGCGTGCTGGTCGGCGTCGAGCCCGGCGCAGATGTCGGCCTCGTGTGCCGTCGCGCGCTCGCGCATGGCCGCCATCACCTCGGCGCCCCCCTCGGCCAGGTGCAGGGCGTAGTTGCGGCGGTCCTGGGGATTGCGGCGCCGCTCGACCAGGCCCTTGCGCTCCAGTGCGTCGACCAGGGCCACGACCCTGCTGGGCACCACGCCGAGCTCATCGGCCAGCGACTGCTGGCTGCGGCCGGGCCTGGTGGCGATCATGCGCAGGATGCCGATGTCGGAGGGCACGACGCCGAGGTCGCCGATGCGCTCGGCGAAGCGGGCGGCGGCGTGCGCGCCCACCTGGGCCAGCAGGAAGGCCGCCCCCGGCGGCCCGAACCCCGGCGGCGGGCCGTCGCCGTCCCCCACGGGCGGTGTGGTGTTCATCTTCCCGATGGTAGTGCCAACGAATAGTTCTGTGCTATGAATAGTTCACATGAGAGAAGTAATAGAGGCACAAGGCCGCTACCCCGATCTGGCAGGCAGGACCGCCCTGGTCACCGGAGGCTCACGCGGCATCGGCGCGGCGACCTGCCTGGCCCTCGCGGCCAACGGGGTCGCGGTGGCCGTCAACGGCAGGGACGTCGCCGCCGTCGACGCGGTCGTCGGACGCATCAGGGCCGCGGGCGGCGAGGCGATCGCCGCACCGGCCGACGTGACCGACGAGGAGTCGGTGCACGCCCTGCGCGACCTGGTGCGGCGCGAACTCGGGCACGTCAGCGTCCTGGCCGCCTTCGCGGGCGGACAGGGCGCGCCCGCGCCGACGCAGGAGCTCGGCCTGCGGCGCTGGCGGGAGATCGTCGACTCCGAGCTGACCTCGCTCTACCTGACCACCGCGGCCTTCCTGCCCGGCATGCGCGAGCACGGCGACGGCGTCATCCTCACCATGTCCTCGTCGGCCGGCCGCACGCCGGGCGGCGCCAACATCGCCTACGCCAGTGCCAAGGCGGCCGTGGTGATGTTCACCAGGCACCTGGCCGCCGAGGTCGGCCCGGACGGCGTCAGGGTCAACTGCCTGGCGCCGTCGGCCGTGCTCAACGAGCGCATGCGGGCCTTCATGTCGGACGAGCAGCTCGCCCGCCTGGCCGACGGCTTCCCGCTGGGCCGGATCGGCAGACCGGCCGACGTCGCCGACGCCGTGCTCTACCTGGCCTCCGACGCCGCCTCCTGGGTCACCGGCGTCACGCTCGACCTGTCCGGCGGGCGGGTGGCGGCATGAACCAGGCCATGATCGAACGCCTGATCCGCTTCCAGCACCCGGAGAAGGTGCTGCGCTACCTCGGCACTGTCGGCGAGGACCGGCTGGCCGCCCTGTTCGGCCTGGAGACCGGCGCCTACCAGGCGCTGAGGGACGACCTCGACCAGCAGGCGGCGCACGCGGCGGCCGAGCTGCTGGAGCGGCCCGGCTTCGCCGCGCTCGTCGGGCGGCTGCCGTTCGGCGCGGGCGAGGTCGTGGCGGCGGTCGGCGAGAGCACCACCGACGACCTGCTGTCGTGGTTCGAGATCCTGCGCCACCTCGTCCGGCTGGGCCGCCCCGGCCACGAGGTGAGCTTCGTCAACCTCGCCGTCTCCGGCCAGACCACCACGCAGGCGCTGAGCGGCCTGCCCGACCTGTGGTGGCGGCGGCCCGCCCACGTGCTGTGCCTGCTCGGCGGCAACGACGCCAGACGGCTCGGCTCGGCCGACGGCCCGACGCTGGTCGGCATCGGCGAGAGCGTGCGCAACCTGGACCTGCTGCACCGGCTGGGCACCTCCGGCACGGCGGCGCGCTGGACCTGGCTGACGCCGACCCCGGTCGACGAGGCCAGGGTGGCGGCCTACCAGCCGTTCCAACGCGTGCGCACCTCGTGGGCCAACGCCGACATCGAGGCCGTCGCCCTGGCGATCACCGAGCGGCGCGGCGAGCAGGTCGTGCGCACGGAGGCCGCCCTGCCCGCCGACGCCGGGACCGCATGGCACCTCGACGACGGCGTCCACCTCTCGCTGGCCGGCCAGCAGGCGGTGGCGGCGGCGCTCGTCGAACACCTGGCGACGCCGTGGCCGACCGGCCGAGGTGAGTAGGGCCTACTCTTGCCGACGCGGCGGAGGCGGCGGACGCTCGGCGCATGACCGGCATCGATGCGGCCCCCCGCTCAGGGGCGGACACGTTCGCGCGCAACGCCATGGTCGCCTCGGCGATCCTCAGCCCGCTCGTCCTCGGGCTGACCCTGCTGCTCAGCCAGGTGGACTACACCAAGACCGGCGAGGCCTACATCGCCGACTTCGCCGCCTCGGCGGACTCCTACGCCCTTCCGGCCTGGCTGTCGCTGCTGGCGGCCTGCCTGCTCGTACCCGGGCTGCTGGGCGTGGCCAAGGTGGCACGGGCGGGCAGGCCGGTGCTCGGGCTGGTCGGCCTGATCCTGGCCTTCCTGCTCTCGGTGCCATCGGGCAACACCGACGACGTGGTCTACGCGGCCGTCAAGACCGGGCTGACGCCCTCCCTGACGGCCAGGCTGGTCGACACGCTGGACAACGACCTGCCGACGTCGGCGTTCTTCGTCGGCTTCTTCCTCGCGCTGATCGGCCTGGCGCTGCTGGGCCTGGCCGCACTGCTGGGCCGCACCGCGCCCGTGTGGGCCTCGGTCGTGCTCATCGTGGCGCCGTTCACGGTGCCCGTGGCGTGGCTGGCCTCGCTGGGCACCGTGGTCGCCGGGCTGGCCTGGGTCCTGGTGGCCGTGGGCATGGGCGGGGTCGCCGCAGGCGTGTACCGGCTCGCCCCCGCATAGCCTGCGTCAGGGAACGAGCACGACCTTCCCGATGGTCTCGCGCTGCTCCAGCGCCCGGTGCGCCTCGGCGGCCCTGGCCAGCGGGAAGGCCTGGACGAGTGGGGTCAGGGAGCCGTCGGCCACGGCGGCGAACGCCCTGTCGGTGAGGTCGCCGAGACCGCCGGGCCTGGCGATGATGCGCTCGATCGCGGAGATCGTCTCGATCTTGCGGCCGTCGGCCTCGCCGTGCTCGCCCGCGAACACCATCTCGCCGCCCGCCGAGCCGTACACCAGGTGTCTGCCGCCGTCGCCGAGCAGGCCGAGCACCTCGCGGCCCGCCTCGCCGCCGACGCCGTCGAAGGCGACCGTCACCTCGCCCGCCCGCTCGCGTACGGTGTTCGCCCAGCCGGGGAGGGTGTAGTCGACGGCGACCGCCGCGCCGACCTTGCCCGCGACGAACGTCTTGGCCGGGCCGCCCGCCAGGCCCACCACGGTGGCGCCGAGCCTCGCGGCGTACTGCACGAGCAGCGCGCCCACGCCCCCGGCCGCCGCCGTCACCAGCACGACGTCGTCGCGGGTGAGCCCGGCCAGCTCCAGCAGGGCCATCGTGGTCGTGCCCGTCGTGTGCATCGCGACCGCCTCGGCGTGGCCGACGCCTTCCGGCACCTCGCGCACCGCCGCCGCGTCGGCCACCGCCAGCTCCACGTACCCCGCCCCGGCGTCCGCCACCACCCTGCGGCCGAGCAGCTCCTCCCCCACCCCGGCCCCCAGCGCCCGCACCACCCCCGCGACCTCACCACCCAGTACGGCGGGCAGCTCGGGCGCCGGGTGCGGGCCGACCGGCCTGCCCTTGCGCAGCACGGTCTCCATGAAGTGCACGCCCGCCGCCCTGACCTCGATGCCCACCTGCCCGGGTCCGGGCTCGGGCGCGGCGATCTCCTCGTAGGACAGCTGCTCGGGCCTGCCGTAGGCGTGCAGGACGACGGCATGCATGGCGATCTCCTCGTTCGGTTCCGGGCTGCGACACCGCCAAGACTGCAACCTGAATTCAGGTTGAGGTCAACCCGCTGCGATGATGAACGATGTGAACGAGATGCTGCTGCTACGCCACGGCGAGACCGAGTGGAGCAGGAACGGCCGCCACACGGGCCGCACCGACCTGCCGCTGACCCCGCACGGCGAGGACCAGGCCAGGGCCCTGCAGCCGGTCGTCAAGGGCAGGCACTTCGCCCTGGCCCTGGTCAGCCCGGCCGGAAGGGCCCGCCGTACGGCGGAGCTCGCGGGCCTGACCGGCGTCGAGACCGACGCCGACCTGTGGGAGTGGGACTACGGCGGCTACGAGGGCATCACCACGGCCACGATCCGCGAGACGCGGCCTGGCTGGTACCTCTGGCGCGACGGCGTGACGCCGGGCGACGCCGCGCATCCGGGCGAGAGCGCGGCCGACGTGGCGGCGCGCGCCGACCGGGTGATCGCCCGCGCCGGGGCCGCCGAAGGCGACGTCGCACTGGTGGCGCACGGGCACTTCCTGCGTGTGCTCGCCGCCCGCTGGCTCGGCCTGCCGCCCGAGGACGGCCGTCTGTTCAGGCTGGACACCGGCACCTACTCCAGGCTCGGCCACGAACACGCCGAGCCGGTCATCCTGAGGTGGAACGCCCCAGTCTGAGGGGATTTCACGCCGGCCAGGCCGATCTGCCTCAGCCTGGCCGGCGGCTTTCGGGGGCGGCTCCGGCCGTCCGGGCCGCGGGCGTCGGCTGCGGGCCTCTGCCGGTCAGCCACTCCAGGACCCTGCGGTGGCCGGACGTCGCGTCCTCGAAGTGGCCCCAGCGCCAGTAGCGCGGCTGGTCGCGTACGCCGGTCACCCACGTGCGGTAGGCGACCGCACTGTCGCCACCGCTGTCGGCGCCACTGGCGGAGCCGTCGGACGCGACGCCGTAGGTGCGGATCACGACCTTGCCGCCCGGCGCGATGAGCACGTCGTCGGCGACCGGGTAGAGAGTCATCTGGTCCAGCATCTGCAGCCCCCATGAGCGAATGAACGTGCCTGAATCCTCCAGAAGGGACGAGGCTCGCAGGTTACGCATCCGGCGCACTGCCGTTAAGCGCGTGCGCCGGATGTAAAAACGGTGTTACACGAGCAGGCCGTCGAACTCTCCGTCCTTGACGCCCAGGACGAGAGCCCGGATCTCGTCGCGCGTGTAGATCAGGGCAGGGCCTTCGGGGAATCGCGAGTTGCGGACCGCGACACCGCCGTCGGGGAGCTTGGCGAGCTCGACACAGTTGCCCTGCGAGTTGCTGTAGCGGCTCTTGCGCCACGAGACCTCGGTGAGGTCGGTCGCGGGCATGCCGTTGTAGGTGTGCTCCATCTACATCTCTCTGAGAAGACCGCCGATGAGCTCAGCAGTGCCCCCCGGCGTGGTGCTCTCCACGCACAGCTGCTCCATGGCCGTGAGGTACGGATCGATGTCCTCACGTTTGTCCAGGTAAAGGGCACCCCATAGCTGCTCGACGTAAACGACGTCCGACAGGTCGGACTCGGGAAACCGCATAATGCTGAACGCGCCACCCTCGGCGGCGTGCATGCCGTACCTGAAAGGCATCACCTGCAGGGTGATGTTGGGCAGGGTGGCGACCTCCAGCAGATGCTGAAGCTGCTCGGACATGACCCCTCTTCCCCCGATGGTCCGCTTGAGAGTCGCCTCGTCGATGACCGCCCACAGCCTCGGGCCGTCCTTGCGCGTGAAGCGCTCCTGCCGCTGCATGCGCAGATGCACGCGGTTTTCTATCTCGTCAGTGGTTGCATCGGGGTTGCCCAGTTGGTAGACGGACCGCGCGTAGTCGCGTGTCTGGAGCAGACCGGGCACGAACTGCACCTCATAGGTGCGGATCAGGCTGGCGGCCTCCTCCAAGCCCACGTAGGTGGTGAACCACGAGGGCAGGACGGCGCTGTACTTGTGCCACCACCCGGGGGTGTTGGCCTCGCGGACCATTTCGAGCAGGGCGCGCCTGTCAGCGCCGTCGACGACGCCGTACAGGGTGAGCAGGTCCTCCACATCGCGGGTCTTGAAGCCGACACGGCCGAGCTCCATACGGCTGATCTTGGACTCCGAAGCGCGGATGTGGAATCCGGCCTCGTCTCGACTGAGTCCCTTGCCTTCACGCAGGCGCCTCAGGCTCGCGCCGAGCATGATGCGCCGAACGGTGGAGCCAGAACCGGGCGGATCGATGGACACGCAATGCTCCTTGGTCGTTTCCGTGCCTCCAGTTTGACACTTTGCGGCCGAAAGATCATGGGCCGCGGCAAGATCCCCCTTTCGTACTGGTTTAACCGTTGCGCGACCAAGGTAGCGCCTGGCGAGTTGGTCTGCACGGCATTCTGCACGTGCATTCGCTCTTGCACCTGCACGCGAGTTTGGTGAAGAATGATCATTGTGCAGTCCACCAGATCGCATCGGCCGTGGACGGCGCTCGAATGGTGGCCCCCGGTCGGCTGGTGGCCGGAAGGCGCCCCCGAGCCCCACCCCCCCGGCCCCTGTGCGAGCGCCACCTTCGTGCTCCCTCCCAGGGCCGAATCCGTACACTCCGCCAGAAGTTTCACCACCGGCGCGCTGACCGGCTGGGGCCTGGGCGATCTCGCCGACGGTGCCGAGCTCGTCGTGTCCGAACTGGCGACCAACGCGCTCAGACACGGGCTGCGGCTGAGCGAAGGCCGTCACCTGGAGCCGGTCCGCATGGCGCTCTTACGGATGGGCCCCTTCCTGACCTGCGCGTTCGCCGATCCGTCGGCCGCCTCGCCGGTGCTCAGGAACCCCGGTCCGCTCGACGTCGGCGGGCTCGGCCTGCATATCGTCGACTCCATCAGCCTGCGCTGGGGCTGGAGTCCGCGCGCACCTCACGGGAAGATCGTTTGGGCAGTTCTCTCCTGAAAACGTGATCTGCATTACCGTGGATGGTCATGGCTCACGGCGAGTCCCACGCGCGACCCCCCATGAGAGTGCTGACCGATGGATGATCACCTGCTCGGCTGGCTGAGAACACTCGACGAAAGCGGGCTCGCCCGCGTCCTGGCCAACAGGCCCGACGCCATCGCGGCCCCCTGGCCCAGGCGGCTGGACACCCTGTCCCAGCGCCTGGGCAACGGCTTTGCCGTCATGGAGGCCATGCGCGGCCTGCCGCTGCCGTGCCTGGAGATCGCCCAGGCCTGCCTCGTGCTCGGCGAGCCCGCCACGCCCGAGCGCCTCGCCGCCTTCCTCGACGTCGACGCACGCGAGGTGCGGCCCTGGCTCGGCCGCCTCTACGACCACGCGCTCGCCTGGCCCGGCGCCGACGGCGGCGTGCGCCTGGCCGACGCCGTGACCCGCTGGTGGGCGGCGCCGCTGGGGCTCGGCGAGCCGCTGGAGCACTTCCTCAACTCCTGGACGATCAGCGCGGACACGCTCCGCTCGCTGGCCCGCAGCCTGGGGCTGCCGCCGGGCGGGCCCAAGCGCCGCACGATCGCCAAGGCCGCCGAGGTGCTCGCCGATCCCGCCAGGCTCGGCGCGCTGCTGACCGGCGCGCCCGCGGGCACCGACCGGCTGCTGGAGGAGTTCGCCTGGCAGGGGCCGGTGCGCGACGTCGACGGCGGGCGGTTCGTCGCGCTCGGCACGCCGGAGAAGTGGGCCGCCGACCACGGCCTGCTGTATCGGCCGAGCTGGCACGTCGCCGAGATGCCGCGCGAGGTCGCGCTCGCGGTGCGCGGCCCGGCCTACCACCCGCCGTTCACGCCGGAGCCGCCCGAGGTCGTCACGCTGCCGGTCGACCCCGCCGAGGTCGACCACCTCATGACGCTGGCCGCCCCGCACCTGGTCGAGCGCTGCGCCGCCCTGCTCGACAACACCGCCAAGGCGCCGCTGCCGCTGCTCAAGACCGGAGGCGTCGGTGTGCGCGAGGTGCGCAGGCTGGCCAAGGAGACGGGCTGTGAGGAGGACGAGACCCGGCTGCTGCTGGAGGTCTGCGCGGTGGCCAGACTGCTGGCCTGGGACGACGGCGCCTGCGGCATGGTGCCGACCGAGCGCTTCGACCGCTGGCGGCTCGACGAGGGCGCGGCCAGACTGCGCGTGCTGCTGTCGGCCTGGTGGCGCATGGAGCGCTCGTCGCTGCGCAAGGCCGAGGGCAAGTACCTCACCGTGCTCGGCGACGACCAGGCCGGAGCCGCCGTCGCCCGGGTGCGCAGGGCGGTGCTGTCGGCCCTGGCCGACCTGCCGTCGGGCACGGCCGTCGCCGATCGCGGCGCCCTCATCCGCAATGTGCACTGGAGCGCGCCGCTGCTGGACCAGACGTTGCTGACCGAGTGCGCGCCCGCCGTGCTGGAGGAGGCCACCCTGCTGGCCCTGCTGGCCGGTGACGCGCTGACCGATCTGGGCCGTGCGCTGGCCGGGCTGAGCTCGGCCGCCGGTGACGAGAGCGACGACTCCACGCCCATGGTCGAGCACGACCCGCTGCTGGTGGAGTGCTCGACGCGGGCGCTGGCCAGTGTGCGGCGCAGTGCGCTGTTCGGGCCCGACCTGACCGCCGTGGTCACCGGGCCGCCGTCGACGGAGCTGGCGGCGCTGCTCGACCGGGTCGCCGAGCGGGAGTCGCGCGGCGCCGCTTCGGTGTGGCGCTTCACGGCCGAGAGTGTGCGCGCGGCGCTCGACTCCGGTCATGCGGCCGACGAGCTGCTCGCCGAGCTGGCCGAGGTCGGGTCGATACCGCAGCCGCTCGACTACCTGATCAACGATGTGGCGCGCAGGCACGGCGAGGTCACGGTGAGCAGTGTCGGCTGCATCGTGCAGGCCTCCGACGCCACCCTGCTGGCCGAGATCGCCGCGCACCGCAGGCTCGGCGGGCTGGGGCTGCGGCTGCTGGCCCCCACCGTGCTGGTCAGCGGCGCATCGGCCGAGCGCACACTGGCCATGCTGCGCGAGCAGGGCTACGCGCCCGTGCCGATCGCCGACACCGGCGAGATCGCCATCCACCGCACCCGGGTCGAGGAGCCGCAGAACGGCAGGCTCATCCTGCTGCCCGGCGGCCAGGTGGCCGAGCTCGGCGACCCGGTGCACCACATCCCCGAGCCGATCCCCGACCCGGTCGAGCACGCCCAGCGCCTGCTGGCCGCGAGCCTCGACGACTCCGGCCCGGCCGGGCGCACCTGGGCGGTGATCGGCAGGATGGCCACCAGGCTGCCGACCGCCCAGCAGTCGCTGCTGGGCTTCGTGGTCGACAGGGGCGTGCGTGCCGCCATCACGCTCACCGACGGGATCACCGCGACCATCAGCCACGGCGAGCTGCGCGGTCCGGTGCTCGACGCCTGGTGCGAGGAGGCGGGCGACTATCTGGAGTTCCCGCTAGCCGAGATCATCGAGGTGCGGGGCACGGCGGGCTAGCTCAGCTTCTTCGCCTTCTTCAGGTCGGCGACCAGGTCCTCAAGGAAGGTCGCGTACCCGAGGTAGCTGAAGGGCATCTCCGCACGCCACGGGTAGGCCTGTCCCGCCTGGACCGCGGGCAGCTTGGCGAAGGTCGGCTTCTTCAGCATCTCCTCCAGCTTCAGCGCCTGGCTCCTGGAGTCGTACAGCACCACGTCGGCGGCGTAGAGGTCGGCGTTCTCCCAGCTCACCGTCTGGAAGAAGCCGCCCGCGTCCACCTTCGACGGCACCACGACGTCCAGGCCGTTCTGGGTGAGGTGCACGATGTCGGGATAGTCGGCCGGGTTGACCACCCACATCTGCTCGGGCCCGCCCGACATCATCAGCACCTTCAGCCCACCGGCCGCGACCTTCTTCAGCTCCTCGGTCGCCGCCTCGAAGCGCGCCTTGGCCGCGACCACGTCCGGGGCCTGCGGATCGGCGCCGAGCTGCTCGGCCAGCTTGGCGTAGGTGCCGATGACCTCGGTCAGGCTCTTGCCGGTGAGCATGACGCCAGCGGTGGGCGCGGCCTGCTCGATCGTCTCCTTGGACTTCTCCGGCACGTACCAGAGCGAGCCCTTCTCGTACATGCTGCTGACCAGGAGTTCGGGCCGCAGGGAGATGTACTTCTCGACGTTGAACTCGTCCCAGACGTTGCCCAGGCCCTCGACCTTGGTGATGTCGACATTGCCGACCTGGGGGTCCTTGCCGCCGTCCTTGAGCTTGTGCGGGCCGAACACCGCGATCGGCCGTACCCCGAAGTCCCACAGGGCCGCGGCCGAGCCGACCTGGGCGACCACGCGCGTTGGCCGCTGAGGCAGGTCGATCGTGACGCCGCGGTCGTCGGTGAAGCCGAACGGCTTGGCCTCGGCCGTGCCGGAGGCGGCGGGCGGGGGCGGCTGCTCCCCACCGCACGCGGCCAGCGCCATCATGGCGCCGACGGCGAGCGTGGCGGCGAGCACTCCCCTGCGGGACACGGACTTCACAGCAACTCCTAAGGTAAGCCTTGCCTAACTCAGGAGAGGCTAGCTCAGACTTTCCGCAGGTTGGACACCAGCTCCTCGATCTGGTCGGCGTACCCCTGGTAGCTGAACCTGGTCTCGGCGCGCCACGGATAGACGTGCCCGGCCTTGACGGCGGGCAGCTTGGCGAAGGTCGGCTTCTTCAGCATCTCCTCGACCTTCATCGACTGCGCCCTGGCGTCGACGAAGATGGCGTCGGCCTCGTACTGGTCGACGACCTCCCAGCTCATCGACTGGTAGTAGCCGCCCGCGTCGGTCTTCGCCGGCACCACGAAGTCGAGGCCCTGGGCCTGGAAGAACTTCTCGTCCGGGAACTCCGACGGGTTGCACACGTAGAACAGGTCGGGCATGCCCCCGGCGAACAGCACCTTGCGCGGCTTCTCCTTGACCGCCTTGCCGAGTTCGGCGACCGCGGCCTCGAACCTGGTCCTGGCCTGCGCCACCTCGGGCGCGTCCCGGTCGGCGCCAAGCGCCACGGCGAGCTCCTCGTACCTCTTGATCAGCTCGTCGCCCGACTTGCCCTGCTGGGCGATGCCGATCGCGGGGGCGACCTGCTCGATGTCGGCCCTGGACTTCTCCGGCACGTACCAGAGCTCGCCCGGCCGGTACATGCCCGCGACCAGGAGTTCGGGCTGCAGGGAGATGTACTTCTCGATGTTGAACTCGTCCCAGACGTTGCCGATCGACTCCACCTTCGTGATGTCGACCGCTCCGGCCTCGGGGTCCTTGCTGCCGTCCTTGAGCTTGTGCGGGCCGAACACCGCGATCGGCCGCACGCCGAAGTCCCACAGCGTGGCGGCGGCGCTGATCTGGGCGACGACCTTGGTCGGCCTGGCGGCGAGTTCCACCTTCTTGCCCCGGTCGTCGGTGAACGTCCACGGCCCGGCCTTCGTCGGCTGGGCCGAAGGAGCAGCCTGCCCGCCCTGTTCGCCCTGTCCGCAGGCCGCGAGGAGGGCCAGGGCGCCGACGCCTCCGGTGGTGGCGAGGAAGGCTCGTCTGGATACGGACATGTCCACTCCTTGGGGCAAGGTTCACATGAATCGGGCCTTAGATTAGCCTTACCTAAGTCGCAGAGGGAGAGGGGAACGGTGAGCACGACCAGTACGGCGGTGGCCGTCGGGCCACCACCGAAGGCACGGAAGGCGGGCAGACCCGCCGCCCTGGTCGTCGGACTGTTCGCCGCATTCGTCCTGCTGCTGGTGACGGCCGCGCTCAGCATCGCGCTGGGCGCCCGATCGGTGTCGCTGCCGACCGTGTTCGACGCGCTGCTCGCGCCCGACGGGTCCAACGACCACACGGTCATCCGCGACCTGCGCGTGCCGCGTACCCTGCTCGGCATCGCGGTCGGGGCCGCGCTCGGCCTCGCCGGGGCGCTCATGCAGAGCCTCACCCGCAACCCGCTGGCCGACCCCGGCCTGCTCGGCATCAACCAGGGCGCGGCGCTCGGCGCCACCTTCGCACTCGGCGTGCTCGGGCTGAGCGACCCCGCGGTCTACGTCTGGTTCGCCTTCGTCGGCGCGGCCGTGGCCAGCGTGCTGGTGTACGCGCTCGGCTCGGCGGGGCGCGGCGGGTCCAGCCCCGCCAGGCTTGCGCTGGCCGGGGTCGCGCTCGGCATGGTCTTCACCGCCGCCTCCTCCGCCATCCTGAGGATGGACCCGCAGACGTATGACCGCATGCGCTTCTGGCTGACCGGCTCGCTCGCCGCGCAGACCGGCGACGTCCTGCTGCGCCTGGCCCCGCTGTTCGCGATCGGGCTGGTACTCGGGCTGTTCATGGCCAGGCCGCTCAACACCATGGCCGTCGGCGACGACGCCGGGCGGGCGCTCGGTGTGGCCGTCGGCCGGACCAGGGCGCTGACCGCGGTGTCGGTCACCCTGCTGTGCGGCGCCGCCACCGCCGCCGCCGGGCCGCTGTGGTTCGTCGGGCTGGCGGTGCCGCATGCCGTACGGGCGGTGGTCGGGCCCGATCAGCGGTGGCTCATCGCCTATTCGGCGCTGCTCGCGCCCGTGCTGCTGCTCGGGGCCGACATCGTCGGGCGGCTCATCGCCAGGCCGGGCGAGGTGCAGGTCGGCATCATGTGCGCGATCGTCGGCGCGCCCGTCTTCATCCTGCTGGCCAGGCGCAGGAGGCTGGCGGCGCTATGACCTCCCTCGATGTGAAGCGCCTGAACGTCAAGCGGCTGCGATCGGCCAGGCTCGGGCCGCTGTCGATGCGCCTGGCGCCGCGTGCCGTGGCCGCGGGCGCCGCGCTCGTGCTGATCGCCGCCGCCGTCAGTGTCGCCGCCATCGCCACCGGCGAGTTCACCGTGCCGGTCGGCGACGTGGTCACCGCGCTGTTCGGCGACGGCACGCCCGTGGCCGAGCTCATCGTCGGGCGGCTGCGGGCGCCCAGGGTGCTGACCGGGCTGCTGGTCGGGGCGGCGTTCGGGCTGAGCGGGGCCATCTTCCAGAGCCTCACGCGCAATCCGCTCGGCAGCCCGGACTTCATCGGCTTCACCGCCGGGGCCTCCACCGGCGGCGTGCTGGCCGTCATCCTCGGCGGGAGCGCGTTCCAGATCGCATGGGGGTCGCTGCTCGGGTGCGTGGTGTGCGCGACGCTGGTGTACCTGCTGGCGTTCAAGCGCGGAGTGCTCGGCTACCGGCTGATCCTGGTCGGCATCGGGGTCAACGCCCTGCTCATCGCGGTCGACTCGTACCTGCTGACCACCGCCAACATCAACGACGCCGCCACCGCGGGCTCCTGGCTGACCGGCAGCCTCGCCGGGCGCGGCTGGGACCACGCGCTTCCCGTCGCCGCCGCGCTCGCGCTGCTGCTGCCCGCCTGCGCCTTCGTCTCGCGTCCCCTGCGGATGATGGAGATGGGCGACGACGCGGCCAGGGCCGTCGGGATCAAGGTGGAGGCGGTGCGTGCCGTCGCCGTCTGCGCGGGCGTGCTGCTGTGCGGCGTCGCCACCGCCTCGGCCGGGCCCGTCGTGTTCGTCGCGATGGCGGCGCCGCAGCTGGCCAGGCGGCTGAGCGGCTCGGCCGGGGTGACGCTGACCGCCTCGGCGCTGACGGGCGCGGTGCTGCTGGTCGTGGCCGACGTCGCCGCGCAGCGCCTGATCCCCGGCGTACAGCTGCCCGTCGGGGTGATGACCGCCGCGATCGGCGGGCTCTACCTGGCCTTCCTGCTCAGGAAGGACCGCCGCTGATGCCCCTTTCCCCGCTGTGCCCGTCCCCGCTGCCGCCCACCCCTGTGCTTTCCCCGCTGCCGCCCACCTCGCCGGAGGATCTCCGCCCATGACCCGTCTGACAGGTTCGGACCTCACGCTCGCCTACGACCAGCGGGTCGTCGCCGCCGATCTCGACGTCGCGATCCCCGACGGCTCCTTCACCGTGATCATCGGGCCCAACGCCTGCGGCAAGTCGACGCTGCTGCGCGCGCTGGCCCGGATGCTCAAGCCTCGCACCGGCGCGGTGCACCTGGACGGCCAGGTCATCACCACGCTGCCGTCGAAGGAGGTGGCCAGGAGGCTCGGCCTGCTGCCGCAGAGCTCGATCGTGCCCGACGGCATCACGGTCGCCGACCTGGTCGCACGCGGTCGCTACCCGCACCAGAAGCTGATGCGCCAGTGGTCGCGCGCCGACGAGGCCGCCGTGCACGAGGCCATGCGCGCCACCGACGTGGCCGAACTGGCCGACCGCATCGTGGACGAGCTGTCGGGCGGCCAGCGCCAGCGGGTGTGGCTGGCGATGGCGCTGGCCCAGGAGACGCCGATCCTGCTGCTCGACGAGCCCACCACCTTCCTCGACATCTCCCACCAGATCGAGGTGCTCGACCTGTGCGCCGACCTGCACGAGGCCGGGCGCACGATGGTCGCGGTGCTGCACGACCTCAACCAGGCCTGCCGCTACGCCACCCATCTCATCGTGATGCGCGACGGCAGCATCGTGGCCGAGGGCGTGCCCGGCGAGGTCGTGACGCCGACGCTGGTCGGGGAGGTGTTCGACCTGCGGTGCGAGATCATCCCCGACCCGCAGACCGGCACGCCGCTGATCGTGCCCGAGGCCAGGCGCAAGGTCAGGGCCTCAGCGTGAGCACGTCGGCGGGTTCGTCCCTCATCGGGGTGAACCCGCCTTCGGCCCACAGCTCCACCTGGTCGTCGTAGTTGCCGTGGAAGGCGTGGCCCGAGGCGCCGGTCAGGTTCACCCACACCGAACGCCGCAGGTCGCCCAGGTCGGCCACCATGCGCATCGAGGGCACCCAGTCGACCTGGTAGCCGCTGGTGGCGTCCCAGCCGGTGGCGTTGACCGCGTCCTTGCCGCCGGAGGTGGCGACCGGTCCCCTGTTGAACAGCCACTCGATCGGCCCGATGCCCGACGTGCCGAACGTCTCGTGCGTCAGGTCGAGGGAGTGCAGCTCGCCCCACGTCGCGTCGCCGATCTCGGCCTGCGCGCCCGCCATGGCCGCCTTCAGCACGTCGTCGCGCGTCTCGGTCCTGTCCTTGGTCCGCCTGTCGTCCCACCACACGTCGTCGGGACGCTCCAGCAGTGCCCTGACCACCTCGTACCACCGGTCGCCGCCGCCCGCACGCGCCGAGCCGGTGAGCTCGTCGTCGAAGGTACGGCCGAGCAGCTGACGCCACACGCCGTTGAAGTAGGCCGCCTGCCGTGAGTCCGCCTCCTGGCCGAAGTCCCAGCCCTTGAGCCGGGTGTCGCCCAGCCTGAGCAGGTACGGCACCAGCACGGGCGCCATGGTGTTGCGCGAGTCGCCCTGCACCTGCCCCATCGCCTCGACCGTCATCGGCCCCTTGGCCAGCACGCCCTCGATCCGCTCGACGATGCGCTGGCTGCGGTAGCCGTAGGACCAGTCGGAGGTGAGGAACAGATCGGCGCTCGGCCGCTGGACGGCGTTGTTGGCGGTGACGATATAGCCGGACGCCGGGTTGTAGACCTTGGGCAGCTTCTCGAACGGGATGAAGCCCTTCCACTCGTGCTCACCCGTCCAGCCGGGCGCGGGCCACATGCCGTCGCCCTTGGCCCGCACCGGGATACGGCCGGGCGCCTGGTAGCCGATGTTGCCCTCGACGTCGGCGTAGACGAGGTTCTGCGACGGCGCCTCGAAGAAGGAGGCGGCCGTGCGGAACTCCTCGAAGTTCGCGGCCCGGTTCAGCAGCAGGATGGAGTCGGCCGTACGTCCGGGGTCGAGCGCGGTCCAGCGCAGCGCCACCTCGACGTCCTGCCCGCCGCCCGCGCCCACGTGCGCGGACGCGCCGGGCACGGCCCGCCTGGTGTCGCCGAGCACGCCGGAGACGATGGGCCCGTGCTCGGTCGTGCGCACGGTGAGCACGACCGGCTCGCCGCCGCTGACCTTGATCGTCTCCTGGTGCGAGGTCATGGGCTTCCACTCGTCCCTGACCTGGTACGTGTCGCCCTTGGTGCGTTCGAGATAGAGGTCGGCGACGTCCGGCCCGAGGTTGGTGAACCCCCACGCGATCCTGTCGTTGTGCCCGATCACCACACCCGGCAGCCCGGAGAAGGTGTACCCGGTCACGTCATACCCACAAGCCGCCGACTTGGTACGGCAGTGCAGCCCGGCCTGGTACCACAACGACGGCATCTTGGGCCCGAGGTGCGGGTCGTTGGCCAGCAGCGGCTTGCCGGTCGCGGTGTGCCGCCCGGCGACCACCCAGGAGTTCGAGCCGATCCCCGCACTGTCGGCGCCCGGCGTGCCCAGCAGCGACGGCGCGGCCGACACCAGCGCCCCGGCCTCGCGCAACGCCTGCTCGGCCCCGGCCACCCGTACGGGAGTCGTGGCCGTCGCGGCCCGGGGAGCGGCCGGCGCGTCCGGGATGATCGGCTGGTGCCGGTCGAAGGGGTAGGCGGGGAAGAGCTGGGCGGCACGCTCGGCGGGCACACTGGCGGCGGTGAGCGCACGCTCGATCTCGTCGGACATGTTGGAGCGCAGGTCCCACGCCATGGCCTTCAGCCAGGCCAGCGAGTCGGCCGGTGTCCACTTCTCCGGCGTGTAGTCGACGCCGGTCACGCCGAGCAGGACGTACTCCAGGCTGCGTTCGGCCGCTCCCTCGTGCTGCTCCAGCCAGGCGTTGACGCCCGCCGCGTAGTCCTCGAGCGCCTTGCGCGTCTCGGGGGTGAGCAGGGCGACCTCCTGCTCGGCGACGCGCCGCCAGCCGAGGGTGCGGATGACCTTGTCGACATCGAGGGTGGAGGCGCCGAACAGCTCCGACAGGCGTCCGGCCGTGGTCTTGCGGCGGAAGTCCATCTCCCAGAAGCGGTCCTGGGCGTGCACGTAGCCCTGCGCCTTGAACAGGTCGGCGGGCGTGTCGGCGTAGATGTGCGGGATGCCGTACGCGTCGCGGTTGACGGTGACGCCCGCGGCCAGGCCGGGTAGCTTCACCTCGCCGTCCAGCTGTGGGAAGGACCTGGTCACGGTCCAGGTGACGGCTCCGGCCAGGGCGAGCGCCAGGACGAGCAGGGCGACGAGCACGCGGGCCGACCAGCGGATCAGGCGAGGGAAACGGGCGAACATACCGAACAGTATGAGGTCGGCTCATGTGAGATTGATTACCCGCCGGTAGCTATTTGGACTCGAAGCCGTGGCGCACCCCCTGACGCGTGCGGGCCTCGCCGTACCTGTCGAGCAGGACGCCGATCACCTCGGCGGCCAGCGGGGCGAGCAGGGCGTGGGCGCGCACGTCGGCGTCACAGCCGGGGCTCGACCGCTCCAGCAGCATCGCCACATGGCGGTGCCAGAAGGCGTAGGCGCCGATCCGGTAGCGCCCGCCGGGGCTCGCGGTCTCGGACATGCGCACGAGGTCGAGATGGGCCAGCAGGTAGTCCAGATAGGCGTCGGCGAAGGCGACCAGCCGCTCCCCCGCCTCCGCGCCGGGCCCCAGCGGCGGCGGCCCGCCGAGCACGGCCGCCTGCAACTCCTTCTCGCGCTCGTCGAGCAGGGCGACGGCCAGGCCGGACTTGTCGCCGAAGCGCCTGAACAGGGTGCCCTTGCCGACCCCGGCCTCGGCCGCGACGGCGTCCATCGAGACGGCGGCGACGCCCTTGTCGGCGAACAGCCTGGCGGCGGCGGCCAGCACCTTCTCCCTGTTCCTGGCCGCGTCGGCCCGCTCCTTCGGCTGGGCGCTTGACGAAGCGGACTGCAGTCCGATAATTTCCACATCATCCACAAAAACGGACTGTAGTCCATTTATGGAGGGCGAAGCAATGACCACACTCATCGACCGAGCCGACCTCAAGGCCGCCATCGACGCGGGCGCCGTCACCGTCGTGGACGCGCTCGGCGGCATGTACTACGAACAGCAGCACCTCCCGGGCGCCATCGCCCTGGTCGAGGCCGATGTCGAACGGCTGGCCCCCAGCCTGCTTCCCGACCTCGGCGCCACCATCGTCACCTACTGCTCCAACCCCGCCTGCGCCAACAGCCAGGCCGTCGCCAACCGCCTGACCAGGCTCGGCTACACCGACGTCAGGAAGTACCGCGAGGGCATCGAGGACTGGACCGGCGCCGGGCTGCCCGTCGAGACCGGCAGCTAACGGCTCTCGCAGGAGGCGGGCGCGGGCAGCGCCTCGGGCGAAGGACGCAGGCCGTCCAGCAGCAGGGCCAGATAGCGGCGGGGATCGGCATGGCCGGGATCGTCGGGGCACACGGTCGCCAGCGCCATCACGACGATCGCCGCCAGGTCGCGGACGAGCAGGTCGGCGCGGACCTGCCCGAGCCGCTGCGCGTCGGCGAGCACCTCGCCGAGCGGCCCCATGAACCGCTCGGCGATGTCGATCGTGAACCCGCCGGACTCGCGCGCCGCCACCAGCAGCGCACGATGCTCGGCCAGCGTGCCGACGGCCGCCTCCAGCGCCTCGGCCAGCCCGCGCCCCGGGTCGGGGGCGTCGAGCGCGGCCAGCGCCAGCGGCTCGATCTCCTCGGCGAAGTAGGTGCGGAAGGCCGCGCCGATCACACCGTCCCTGTCGCCGAACCTCCGGTAGAGGGTGGCGATGCCGATCCCGGCCTGCCTGGCGATCTCGTCCAGAGGTACGGCGGGGCCGCTCTCGCGCAGCACGGCGAGAGCGGCCCTGACGATCCTGTCCGAGTTACGCAACGCATCCGCTCGCTGACCCTGCACGCTTGCAACGGTAGCGTTCACCTGCCGTTCGACGACAGCCGGGCATCACGGCCCGACCAGCTCCAGCGCGCCGGACGGGCACGACCTGACCGCCCGGACGACCGCGTCGGCGTCGGCCGGGCCCGGCTCCGGCATCAGCAGCACGACCACCCCTTCGTCGTCCTGGTCGAAGGCCCGTTCGGCGGTCATCACACACATTCCGGCGCCGATGCAGATGTCACGGTCGGCGCGTACCCTCACCCGCCCGGTCACCAGGCCACCTCGAACGAGGACAGGCCGTAGACGGCGTGGAAGGAGCGGAAGGCCGGATCCTCGCCCGACTCGCGCAGGGCGGGGAAGCGCTCGATCAGCGCGGGGAAGGCGATGCGCATCTCCATCCTGGCCAGCGGCGCGCCCAGGCAGTGGTGCACGCCGTGCCCGAACGCCACATGGCCGAGGTCGCCCCTGGCGATGTCGAGACGTTCGGGATCGGCCAGCAGCGCCGGGTCGCGGTTGGCCGCCGGGAGCGCGACCATGACCAGCGAGCCCTCCGGGATGAGGTGGCCCGCGACCTCGGTGTCCTTCCTGGTCACCTTCATCGACCCGGTGTGCACGATGGTGAGCCAGCGCAGCAGCTCCTCCACCGCCGCCTCGATGCGATCGGGCTCCTTGCGCAGCAGCTCGAGCTGGTCGCGATGGCGCAGCAGGGCCAGGGTGCCGAGTGCGAGCATGCTGGAGGTCGTCTCGTGCCCGGCCAGCAGCAGCAGGTTGGCGATGCCGATGAGCTCGTCGGTCGTCAGGTCGTCGCCGTGCTCGCGTACCAGCATGCCGAGCAGGTCCTCGCCCGGCTCGGCCCTCGCCCTGGCGACCAGGCCCGCCATGTAGTCGCGCGCCTCGAACTGGGCCTCAAGCCGTTCGGGCACCGAGAGCGACAGGTCGAGCAGCCTGCCGGAACGCCGCTGGAACTCGGCCCTGTCGTCGTAGGGCACGCCGAGCAGCTCGCAGATCACCAGCGAGGGGACCGGCAGCGCGAAGGCGCTGACCAGATCGACGGGCGGCCCGCCGCGCTCCATGGCGTCCAGGTGGTCGGAGACGATGGCGCGGATGCGCGGCTCCAGGCGCCGCATCCTGCGCATCGTGAACTCGGGTGTCAGCATGCGCCGCAGCCTCGTGTGCTCGGGCGGGTCGACGCCCAGCAGGTTGCCCGCCTGGAGCGCGGCGAACTGCTCCTCGCTCAGGTCGGCCACGCCCGGCGGGATGAAGCTGAGCGGCAGCGCGTTGCTGAAGCGCTCCGGAGCACTGAGCACCTCCCTGACGTCGGCATGCCTGGCGACCAGCCAGACGTCGAACCCGAACGGCGTGCCGACCTTGCGCACGCCCTCCTGCTCGCGCAACGCCGACAGCTCGGGGACGGGGTCGAAACGGTCGCGCTGCATGTGCAGGGGCATGACCACAGGCTCACTCATGTCATCTCCTGGACGGACTGACTACGGGATTGGCCTCGCGTGTAAAACGATAGTAAGCCATCACTTGCCGCCCTGGATGGTGCCTCCTAGATCACGCCGCACCGCCGTACGGCCAGCAGGGCAAGGGCTCTGGTGACGTCGCGCAGCTCGCGCAGGTCGACCTGCTCCCTGGGCGCGTGGGCGAAACGCACGTCGCCCGGTCCGTAGTGCAGCGACGGGATGCCGGCCGCCGTGTACAGGCGCAGGTCGCTCCCGTACGGGGCCGCGGTCTCGGCGGGCACGGCGCCCGTGACGTCGTGCACGGCCGCGCCGAGCTCGGCCAGGAGGGTGTGGCCGTGCGGGAGCCTGCCACTGGCGAACTGCCCGCCCGGCCAGGACAGCGACGGCGGGTGGGCACGCAGCCACGGATGGCCGATCTCCGCCAGCGCCCCGGCCAGCGCCTCCCGCGCGTCGGCGGGGTCCTCGCCCAGCCGCACGCCCATCCGGCCTTCGGCCACCAGCAGGTCGGGCACACTGCTCGACCAGTCGCCCGCCCGCACGGTCCCGACCTCGATCGGGTACGGCATGGCGTTGCCCGCGAAGATCGACGGCAGATCGGCGTTGCGCCTGGCCTCCAGGGCGCGCAGGGCCTCGAAGATCGGCCAGAACACCTCGATCGCGCTCACGCCCTCGGTCCTGGTCGCGCCGTGCGCCGCCCGGCCCGCCACCTCCAGCCGGAAGGTGAGCGCGCCCGCGTTCGCGGTGATCACCGCGCCGCTCGTCGGCTCGGTGATCACCGCGACCTCGCCGGTGTGCCCTCTGGCCAGGGTGGCGAACGCGCCGAGCCCGCCGTCCTCCTCGCTCACCACGCAGTGCACGGCCAGCGGTCTGGCCAGGCGCAGGCCCGCCCGCCGGATCGCCCTGACCACGGCCAGGTTGGCCACCAGTCCGGCCTTCATGTCGCAGGCGCCCCTGCCGTGCAGCGTGCTGCCGGTGACCAGCGCGCCGAACGGGTCGCGGCCCTCCCATCTGGCCGGGTCGCCGATCGGCACCACGTCCACATGTCCCTGCAGCACCAGGGCGGGCACGCCCTCGCCCTCGCTGGTGGCGACGACGCCGTAGCCCTCCGCCCTCGGCGCCTCCGTGCCGGGGAAGCCCTCGGCGGCACGCAGGGCTTGAAGGTCCAGCTTCCACACGTCGACGTCGAGGTCGGCCTCGGTGAGCATGGCGGCGAATCTGTGCTGCAGGTCGGACTCGGCGTCGGTGCCGGTCACACTCGGCACCCTGACCGTCTCGGCCAGCAGTTCGACCGTCTCCCGCTCGTCGAGGGCGTCGAGCACACGCGCTTCGGCATCGTTCATGGGGGACACCTTCGCATATGGGATGAGTCATATCGAAAAGGGGCGGGAGTTGCGTACCGACCCGGCCGGACGGCGCTAACGTGCCTCCTCATGGTCGCCGTGAAACGTCGCTGGCTCAGCGTGCTCGTCCTGCTCGCCGTCCTGCCCTTCGCCGGGTGGGCGCTGCTGTGGTTCAGCGGGTGGACACCCGTGTGGCGCTGGGTGCAACTGCTGGCCTTCACACCGTACGTCGCCGCCGCCTCGCTGCTCGCGCTCCTGCTGGCCGCGCTCACCCGCCGCTGGGTGGCGACCGGGCTGGCGCTCGCCACCGTCGTGGCCTTCGGCGTGATCGTCGTGCCCCGGCACTTCGTCGATCCGCAGCCGCCCGCGACCGGGGCGTGGCTGAAGGTCATGGCCGCCAATCTGATGGTCGGCCAGGCCGACACCGGCGAGCTGATGACGTTGCTGCGCCGGGCCAGGCCCGACGTGCTCACCCTTCAGGAGGTGACACCCGAGACGATGGCCGCGCTCGACAAGGCCGGGATCAAGGAACTGCTCCCGCACCGCGTGAACCGCGCCAGGCCGGGCGTCGGCGGCTCGGCCGTCCTGGCCAGGTACCCGCTCGCCGACCGCCCCTCGATCGACATCGGCTCGTTCGGCCAGGCCAGAGCCGTGCTGAACCACGACAGCGGGCATCCCATCGAGATCGTCTCGGTTCACCCCTGCGCGCCCAAGTACGAGGAGCGCATCGCCTGCTGGCAGGACGGGTTGCGCGCCCTGCCCGCCGCCGGAGGCATCCTGCGCGTGCTCGCCGGAGACTTCAACGCCACCCTCGACCACAAGCCGGTGCGCGACCTGCTGGCCGGCGGGTACCAGGACGCGGCCGACGCCTCGGGCAAGGCCCTGGAGGTCACCTGGCCGACCGGGACCGGGGGCCGCACACCCGGCGTGGTGATCGACCACGTGCTGGCCGACGGGCGGATGGCGGTAGGCGCCTTCGAGGTCCTCGAACTCACCGGCACCGACCACCGCCCCCTGTTCACGGCCCTACGCCTGCCGTGAACGGGTGATGCGCAGAGGAGCTGAAGCGTACGGCGCCTGCCGTGAGCGGCCCGGCTGTCAGGTGCAGGTGATGCGCAAAGCACTGAAACGTACGGCGAAGCCCTTGCCGGACGGTGCCGCGGCCATGGCGCCGACCAGGGCGGGGCCGCCCGGCGGCAGATAGGCCATGCGGACGAGTGTGCCCGGTTCCTCGTCGTCGAGCCCGTAGCGCACCGACACCGTGTCGCCCCTGCGCTCCAGCGAGACGGTCACGCGCTCGGCCGGGCGCACCAGCGGCAGCACCGACCAGTCCGACACCTCGCGGGTGACGACCGTGCTCAGCACGAGCGCGCCGTCGACGTACTCGACGCCCGCCTTGACCCAGGTGGAGTCGTCGATCCTGATCACCGCGCCCGCCTGGTCGTACAGCTCGGCGTAGGCGCCCGAGAACGTCACGGCCAGGCCGCAGTCGCCCGCCACGACCTGGCCGAACATGTGCGCGTTGTCGTGCACGTAGCCGTAGTGGGTGGTGCGCCACAGATCGGTCGAGGGGTCGCAGACCATACTCAGCCCGTCGTCGGCGCTCCACTCCCTCGGCGGGTTGATCCACTGCCAGTCCGACGCGCCGAAGGCCATGATCATAGGTGTCATCCTGTCATGGGCGGCGTGCCGTGGTAAGTCGGCAGATCGGATCAGGGCCAGGGCCGTGCGGGCCCAGCGATCAGGACGGCGACGTGCCGTAGTAGGTCGGCAGATCGGGCCCATAGGCAGAGCGGTGCGGCCCCGCGATCAGCTCGGCGGCGTGCCATAGTAGGTCGGCAGATCGGCCCAAGGTGTGGCGCCGGAACGGTCGGTCAGGCCGATCGTCGCCGCGTTCTTGAGCGCCCTGCGCAGGGTGAGGTCGAACGCCCTGCCGGGGACGTCGTGGATGAGGTGGCAGAACCTGCCCCGCGCCATCGCCCTGGCCCAGGCGGGCTCGCGCATCGACTTGTACGCGGCGAGCCTGCCCTCGAACGTCACCAGCACGTCGGCCAGCGCCGCATAGCCCGGGTCCGGGTACACGCCCGGGTTCAGCACGATCGTGCCGCGCACCCCTTCGACGGCCTCCCCGTAGTGGCCGATCCGGTCGGCGCAGGCGGCCACCTGGTCGAGGAAGAGGCCGCGCACGCCGTACCAGGATCGGTAGCGGCGCAGGTCGGCGCGGATGTCGGCGATCGGGCGCAGGCCGAAGTCGCTGTCGACCAGGCCGAGCACCTCGGTCCCCGCCTGCACGAGCGGCGCGAGCGCCCGTACGTACGCGGGCTCCCGTACCGTGCCGGGCCCGCCGCCGTCCACCGCCAGCACCAGCAGCCGGGGCGGGCACAGCGCCAGCCGCCGCCAGGCCTCCTCCTGCCCCACGCCGAAGTACGCGGGGACGCAGATCCCCACAGGGCCGGACGTCTCGGCCGGGACAGGCTCCGCCTGGGCCGGGCTCACGCTCGGGGGCTGCGGCGACGGGAGGGAACGCGGGTGGTGCAAGGGCGTCACGAGGTGGCCGCCCAGAGATCGGTCAGAGTGGTACGGAGGTCGTACTCGGGCTGCCAGCCGAGCGCGGTGCGCGCGGCCGTGATGTCGGCGCACTGCCACGGCACGGCGAGCGAGCCCGAACTGCCCGGCACCACACGGGCGCCCGGACGGCCGATCTGCACCAGGGTGGCGACCACGTCGTGCACGGCGCTGGCCCGGCCGCTGCCGATGTTGAGCACGGGCGGCGGGCGCTCGGGCAGGAAGGCGGCGGCCGTCACCGCGCGCACGACGTCACGCACGTCGACGAAGTCGCGGTACAGCGCCATGCCGCCCACCACGACGTCGGCCTCGCCGCGCAGGTCGTGCACGACCCTGGCGGGCAGGCTGTGGGCAGGGGCGCCCGGCCCCACCACGTTGAACAGGCGCAGGGTGAGCGCGTCGAGGCCGTCACGCGCCGCCGCGCGCACCAGCTCGGTGCCCGCCAGTTTGGTCAGGCCGTAGTCGCCGGTCGGGCGGCACGCGTCGCCCTCGCCGATCGGCGGGCCCATGGGCACGGCGCCGTACTCGGCCGCACTGCCCAGGTGCACCAGCCGGGCGTTGGGCGCGGCGACCGAGAGCGCCGCGAGCAGCCTGGCCACGGCGACGACATTGGCCCCCGCCAGGGCGACCGGCTCGCCGACGGCCAGCCCCGCGCAGTTGACCACGACGGCGGGCGCGACCTCGTAGAGCAGGCCGGTGAGCTCGGCGTGGGTCGCGGTGGCCAGGTCGGCGCGTTCGCGTGTGGCGGCCACGACCTCGCCGTGCTCCTGGAGCGCGGGCAGGACATGGCCACCGATGAAACCAGTGGAACCGAAGAGGAGAATCATAAAGCCTCGTTGACCCCGAAATATGACATAAACGCCTCCAGGGCGTGGATATGAAGCGGGGAAATCCGGCATCCGAATACGTCATTCACCCGGGCCCCAGAAAAGTTATAGCCGACGCGATTCCCACGCCGTTCCGAGTCGGCGAAAAAACATCCATCCCATGATCACTTCGAACGGGAGGCGGACGGCACGTAAGCTTCGGGTGTGCCAGACCCAAAGTTCGAGATCCAGATGCTGCACGACCGGGTGATGATCAAGGTCGAGCAGGACGGCGAGGAGCGCCGCAGCGGCGCGGGGATCGTCATTCCCGCCACGGTCAAGATGACCAACCGTCTCGCCTGGGGCGAGGTGTGCGGGGTCGGCGCGCACGTACGCGCGGTGAAGGTCGGCGACAAGGTCCTGTTCAACCCCGAGGACCAGTACGAGGTCGAGGTGCACAACGAGGTCTACCTCGTCATGCGCGAACGCGACCTGCACGCCGTCGCCACCCAGGAGACCGACCACGGCACCGGCCTGTACCTCTGAGCCCAGGCGGGGCGGAGGCGCGTGCCTGGTCAGCGGCGCGTGCAGCCCAGGTACAGGTCCTACTGCCAGGCACGCGCACGGTCGGTCCGCAGGGCACACTGCAGGGCACGCGCACGGTCAGCGGCGCGTGTACCCCAGGTACAGGTCCTTCTGCCAGTCGGCCGCCGGGATGTCGGCGATGACGCGTCTCGTCTGCCCCTTGAGGTCGACGACCGCCACCTGGAAGGCCGCTCCCCTCGGCAGGACGACGACCAGATGCCCGTCGTTCCACCATCCGAATATCGCCTTCGGCTGGACGGGCACTCTGGTGGCGATCCGGCCAGAGACCCGGTCGACGACGCACACGTGCTCGGAGAAGCGCACCGGACACCAGGTCACGAGGCTGCCGCCCGCCGGTGAGAACACGTCCTCGCCGCCGCCCGGCGTGCCGACGTCGGCCACCGTACGCGCGACCTTGCCGTCGGTGCGGTAGTAGCGCAGGCCGCGTTTGTACTCGGCGACCAGGGTGCCGTCCGGGCTCCACCGGAACGTCGCCCCTCGGCCCGTGCCCTCCACCATGACCGTCCTGGCCTTGCGTCCCGCCACGTCGACGAGGGTGAACCCCGCCGTCTGCCACTTGCCCTGGACCCGCTTCTCCACGGTCAGCAGCACCGTGCGCCCGTCGCGCGACCAATACGCGTACGACGCCAGCAACGGCCTGGCCACCGTCGGCACCCGCACCGCCTTGCCCGTCGCCCGGTCGAGCAGCAGGACCGAGTCACGCCCCTTGACGTACGCGCCCGCCACGCCCGCCACCTTCGTGCCGTCCGGGCTGACCGACACCTCCGAGTACGCGGTCCTACGCGTGAAGGCGTTGCGGCCCGCCGTACGCAGGTGCACACCCTTGCCCTTGATCCAGTAGGAGGAGACGCCGACCGGGTCGGTCGCGTTCTCGTGCAGGGTCACCCCCGTGCCCGGCAGCCGCACGTCGTCGGCATGTACGGCCGGCAGCAGCAGGGCAACGACGAGCGGCAGTTTCGCGATCACGGCGGCAGCCTAAGAACTCCCCTCCCGATTGTCGCCCCACCGACCCCAATCGGCATAGATCAAAACCCCTATGGCCAATTCCCTGACATATAACGAAACGCCCCCAAGGCGTACGCGCCGGGAAGCGCAGAACGCGAGACCCCGAAGGCGTGAAAAACCAAGACCGGGGAACACGCCGGAAGGCCCCAAGGCCGCCTCCCCAAAGCCCCCTCACCCCAAGTCCACCCCAGCCCCCCACGGCCCCACAAGGACACCCCTCACCCCAAAGCGCGTGTACGCCGAGTGAGCGCCAGTGCCGCGAAAGTCCCCAGGACGCCGAAGACGCCGATCCCCACCAAGATCGCCACCCCGCCCCGCTCCTCCGACAACGTGTCGATATCGGCCCCGCAAACGACCGCCCCCTCCCCACCGTCCACATACACACACGCGGTCGCCGTCACCGCCCCAACCCCCCGCCCCTCCTCAACCTCTCCCTCACCACCGGCCCCAACAGCCCGCAAAACCCCACCCCCACCCCCACCAGCCCCAACAACCTCACCACCACCACGACCTCCCACCTCCCCCCGAACCCCGGCCATCCGAAACGACACCTCCTCCCCACCGGCCGGGAACACCCCACGCCACACCACCCGCGACTCCCCGACCACACCCCCTACCGCCGACACCCCCACCAACCCCCGAGGCGGCGTAACCCGCACCTCTCCCACGACATCCCCAACTCCCTGGTTGACCACAGACACCACATAGACCGCCTCATCCCCCACCTCAACCCGCGTCACCCCGTCGTCCACCCGAACCGACAACCCCCCGCCAAAGCCGGCCCCGGCCACGCCGGCCACCCCAGCGACAACACCCAACGCCCCAAGCGCCCGCAAGAAGCCACCCATCGACGCCAACCCCCGCCCGTGATGAAGAAGTCACCGAACGTGGTCAGCATTCCACCCGTCGCCCCCGAACCCAGGGATGTACGCGCCCCGCGAGGGGAGGAAGACAGCCGGACGGGACGACCTCAGCCCACCAGCTCGCGGAACCAGGTCAGGACATCTCCCGCCATTCCCACTACGTCGATCCCCAGCGTGCTCAACCCAAGTGCGATGATCGCGCCGGCCACGGCGAAGGTCACCACGAGGACGAGGATGCGCACGGTCCAGCCGCGGCGTTTGTACCACTCGGTCCAGGCGTGCAGAGTGCGCTTGCCGAACTCCAGGACCTTGTGCGCCCAGTGGAACTCGGTCGCGAGCACGGCGAGACCGGCGAAGACGACGAGCCAGCCGGGACCGGGGAACGGGACCATGATGAGGCCGCCGATGACCAGGATCGCGCCGATGCCGCCTACGACGATCTTGAGGGTGAGGCGGCCCGTGCGGGTGGACCTGATGTTGTCGCGCCAGGCGCCCAGCCTGGAACGCTGCGCCGCCTCATCCTTGAGCTGATCGGCGTCGCCGGTCTCCGAGGTGCTCTTCACCTCGTCTGAGATCGCCACACGGTCCCCCCGGACATTTGACCCCCGGACACTTGATTGGTGCCCCCAACAATAGAGGGCGCCGCCCGGCGACGAGCGCCCAGCGGACGAGTCACACAAAATCCCCTGAAGATCACAGAATCCCCGAAGATCACCAAACACCCCCCGAAGATCGATAAGCCCGCCGAAGGTAAAGCTTCTCGCTCCAGGTAGCCGAATGAGGGCAAATATCGGTTAATGTCGTGCATGCCCGAGGCCCTCATTCGTACCGTTCACGGTCACATCCGCGCTTCCGCGATCACCGGCGCGGTCCTCCCCCACGAGCACCTGCGCAGCGACATGCGCTGGGCGGTCGGCATCGACTCCGACCCGCACCGCTGGCTCGACGAGGAGCACACGGTCACCGAAGAGCTGCGTACCCTGCGCCAGAGCGACCACCTCGGCCTCGTCGTCGAGCTGAGCTGCATCGGCATGGGCAGGGACGCCGCCGCGCTGGCCCGCATCGCCGCCGGAAGCAGGGTGCCCGTCGTCGCCGCGACCGGCCTGTTCGCCGAGCCGTTCACCTACGTGGGCGAGGCCGACACCGACACCCTCACCCGCAGGCTCATGGACGAGATCTCCTCCGGCCTCGACGGCACCGGCGTCTTCCCCGGCGTCATCGGCGAGGTCGGCTGCTGGGGCGCCGAGCCCACCGCGTCCGAGGAGCGCTGCCTGATCGCCGCCGCCCGCGCCTCGCTCGCCTCCAGGCTGCCGGTCGCCACCTACGGCCAGGACGGTCTGGCCATGCTGGAGATCCTGCTCGGCCAGGGCCTGCCCGCCGGGCGCGTCAGCATCGGGTACGCGGGAGGCGACCCCGCCGTCGCCCGCAAGATCGCCGAGTCCGGCGCCTATGTCGGCCTCGCCTCGCTCGGCCTGCCGTCCGACACCGCCGCCCGCATCGCCTTCGAGCTCATCGAGGACGGCCACGGCGAGCGCCTGCTGCTGAGCACGGGCGTCGCCAGGGTCGCCCACCTGCAGAGGTACGGCGGCGCGGGCTACTCGCAGGTGTTCCGCAGCCTGCTGCCCCGCCTGCGCGAGGCCGGGATCGCCGAGGAGACGATCCAGGCGATCGTGCACGACAACCCGATCCGCTGGCTCACCAACGGCTGAGCACGGCCGCCCCCGTTTTGACGCTGGCGGAAAGCGGGGTGTTGACTCCACGCATGTTGCGGCAACCGAGCGGGCCCCTGGGCGCGGGCGCGCTCCTGGCGATCCTGCGTGACGGCCGGGCCCGTACCAGGGCCGAGCTGTCCGAGCTCACCGGCCTGGCCAGGTCGACGGTCACCCAGCGCCTGGACGCGCTGCTCGACCACAGGTGGATCGTGCCATCGGACGGCGCGATCTCCTCGGGCGGCAGGCCCGCGCTCGCCTTCTCCTTCAACCACGCGGCCAGGGTGGTGCTCGCGGCCGATCTCGGCGCCACCCACGCCAGGGTCGCCGTCACCGACCTGGCGACCCGCGTCCTGGCCGAGCGCACGGCCGACGTGCCCATCGACAGGGGGCCGGAGGCGACGCTCGGCTGGCTGGCCGAGACGTGCGCCGAGTTGCTCGCCGAGTCGGGGCACGAGCTGTCGCAGGTGTGCGGGATCGGCGTCGGCCTGCCGGGCCCCGTCGAGCACGCATCGGGACGGCCGACCAGTCCGCCGATCATGCCGGGCTGGGACGGCTTCGCCGTACCCGAGTGGTTGCGGGCGCGGCTGGGGGTCGGGGTGCTGGTGGACAACGACGTGAACATCATGGCGCTGGGCGAGCACTGGGCCGCCAGGCCCGAGGCCGACCAGCTGGTGTTCGTCAAGATCGGCACCGGCATCGGCTGCGGCATCATCTCCGACCGGCGCCTGCACAGGGGCGCCCAGGGCGCGGCGGGCGACATCGGGCACGTACGGGTGGCCTCGAACGCCGACGTGCTGTGCAGGTGCGGCAACACCGGCTGTCTCGAGGCGGTCGCCGGAGGCGCGGCGGTGGCGGCCAGGCTGCGCGCGGCGGGCGTCGCGGCCGAGGGCAGCCGCGACGTCGTGCAACTCCTGCGCGCGGGCAACGTCCAGGCCGTGCAACTGGTACGGCAGGCGGGACGCGAGGTCGGCGACGTGCTGGCCGCGATCGTGAACTTCTTCAACCCGGCCGTCATCGTCATCGGCGGCGACATGGCCGAGGCGGGCGAGCACGTGCTGGCCGGGGTCCGCGAGGTGATCTACAGCAGGTCGCTGCCGCTGGCGACCCAGCACCTGAGCATCCGCACGAGCGAGCTCGGCGACCGGGCGGGGGTGATCGGCGCGGCGGTGATGGTGATCGAGCACGTGCTCTCGCCCGGCACCGTGGACGAGGCGCTCGACGCCGCCAGGGCCGGACTTGGCTAGGATCTTCGGCGTCACGTCAGCGCGGTGTCACGGGGAACGGTGAGCGTTGGGCGAGCAGCCGACACGCCTGCGGGGGATGCTGGCCAGGGCCAGGGATCTGCCGGTCGTCGCCATGCTCGCGTGGATCGGCTGGCTCGCGGTCCCCTGGCCGCCGCACGCGCTCGCCCAGGCCCGGCCCGCCACTCCCGAACCCACCCATACCGACCCTGGAAGCGCCCAGGACCGCACCGCGCCCCTCGACGCCCCTGCTCCGCCGCCCCCGGCTTTCCGGGCCGCGACGGCCGCTCTCAGCCCCGCCCAGAGCCCTTCACGCGACGACGCCCGCCTCACCCTCGCCCTGTCGGCCGAGCGGACGCGCATCGCCGGTGAGGTGCACGACGCGGCGGGCCACGGCCTGGCCGCCATCGCCATGCAGGCGGGCCTCGCGCTGATGCTGCTCCAGGAGGACCCGGAGCAGGCCCGCGAGTCGCTGGAGGCGATCCGCGAGACGAGCGTGCGGACGCTGGGCGAGCTGCGCACGGCGCTCGACCGCCTCGACCCGGACGGCGCGCCCGAGGCGAAGCGGCCCGGAGCCGCCGACCTGCCGCTGCTGATCGGCGGCGTGCGCGCGGCGGGGCTGCCCGTCGACCTCGAACCCGCGGACCCCGCGATCCCCGCCCATCTCGACCGCACGGTCTACGGGCTCGTGCGCGAGTCGCTGACCAATGTGCTGCGGCACGCGGGGCCGACCAGGGCGCTGGTCCGGGTGGCGAGCGAGCCGGACGCGTTCGTGCTGCAGGTGGCCGACCGCGGCTCCGGCTGGGCGGGAGGCGCCGAAGGCAGGGGCCTGGCCGGGATGCGGGCCAAGGTGCTGGCCGAGGGCGGCGACTTCAGGGCGGGCCCGCGCGAGGGCGGCGGCTTCGAGGTGACCGCGCGCTTCCCCCGCGACCACGCCCGGCCGGGCGCCGGAGCATGAGCGCCGCGCCCGCCAGGATCCGGGTGGCCGTGGCCGACGACCAGGCCGTGGTCAGGATGGGCCTGCGGGTGCTCATCGAGCGTGAGGCCGATCTGGAGTTCGTCGGCGAGGCCGCCGACGGCGCGCAGGCGCTGGAGCTGGTGCGCGCGAGCGCGCCCGACGTCCTGCTGCTCGACATCCGCATGCCGGGCATGGACGGCATCGAGGTGCTGCGCGACCCGGCGCTCGGCCGTACCAAGGTGGTGATGGTGACGACGTTCGCCGTCGACGCCTATGTGTTCGCCGCGTTGAAGGCGGGGGCGAGCGGGTTCGTGCTGAAGGACGGCGCGCCGGAGGAGCTGGTGCACGCGATCCGCGTGGTGGCCTCGGGCGAGGCGCTGCTGTCGCCGGCGGTGACCAGGACGGTGATCGGCCAGTTCGGGCGGCACGTCGCCGACGGCATGGCGGCGGCCGACGACCTGGCCGGCCTGACGCCGCGCGAGCGCGAGATGGTGGCGTGGGTGGCGACCGGCCGCTCCAACGACGAGATCGCGGCCGAGCTGACGATCAGCCCCGACACCGTGCGCACCCATGTGAGCCGGGCGATGGTGAAGCTCGGGGCGCGCGACAGGGCGCAGCTGGTGGTGTTCGCCTACCGTGCGGGGCTCACGCTGCCGGACTAGCGGCGCCTGCGGAGGAAGCCCTCGTAGGCGCGCTGCTGGATCTGGCTCTCGATCTGCTTGACGGTGTCCAGCCCCACGCCGACCATGATCAGCACACTGGCCCCGCCGAAGGGGAAGTTCGCCTGGGTGGACGGGTCGCGCAGCACGACGAACGCGGCGATCGGGATGAGCGACAGCACGCCGAGGTAGAGCGCGCCGGGCGCGGTGAGCCTCGACAGCACATGCCTCAGGTAGGCGGCCGTCGGCCTGCCCGGCCTGATGCCGGGGATGTGGCCGCTGTTCTTCTTCATCTGGTCGGCCACCTCGTCCGGATTGAAGGTGATCGAGACGTAGAAGTAGGTGAAGCCCACGATGAGCAGGAAGTACGTCACGATGTAGAGGGGATGGTCGCCCGACTGCAGATAGGTGGCGATCCACCCGGTGAGCGCGTTGGAGGGGCCGAGCAGCCCGGTGGCCAGGGTGGGCAGCGTCAGCAGCGAGCTGGCGAAGATCACCGGCACGATCCCGGCCTGGTTCACCTTCAGCGGCAGATAGATGCCGCTCCCTCCGTACGGCCTGCCGGACACGGTGGCCTTGGCGTATCTCACCGGCACCCGGCGCTGGGCCTGCTCCATGAACACCACGGCCGCGACCAGGCACACGCCCATCACCATCATCGCGCCGAACGCGAACGGGCTGAGCACGAAGATGTTCGTCAGGTACGAGGGGAAGACCGCGACGACCTGGGTGAAGATCAGGATGGACATGCCGTTGCCGACGCCGCGTTCGGTGACGAGCTCGCCCAGCCGCATGACGACACACGTGCCCGCGACCATGGTGAGGACGATGACGACGGCGGTCAGCAGGTGCTCGTCGGCCAGCAGCGGCCCCGGGCAGTTCGGGATGATCGTCCCGGCCCTGGCCATGGCCACCACCGCGGTCGCGTTCACGACGGCCAGCCCGACGGTCAGGTAGCGGGTGTACTGGGTGATCTTCGCCTGTCCGTTCTGCCCTTCCTTGCGTAGGGCGTCCAAGCGTGGAATCTGGGTCGAGAGGAGCTGGATGACGATACTGGCCGTGATGTAGGGCATGACGCCGAGTGCGAAGACCGACATCTTCAGCATCGCGCCGCCGCTGAACAGCTGGACCATGTCGAGCAGGCCGCCCTTGGCCTGCGTCAGGCACGCCCGCACCGCCACGACGTCCACGCCCGGCGCCGGGAGGATCTGGCCGAACCTGAACAACGCCACCACGCCGAGCGTGAACAGCAGCTTCTTCCGCAGGTCCGGCGTACGGGCCGCCCTGCCGATCACCGAGAGCATCACGACCACGACTCTCGCGCCGCACGCCCCCGCCGGTCGTCCGCCCAGGCGCGGCACGTCGTCTACGCGGATCCGCGTAGACGAGGATCGGAGCGGTGAGCGCACCCCTTTGGATCGTCAGCGGCCCGCCCGGCTCGGGCAAGTCGACCGTGAGCGCCGCGCTGGCCGCGATGCTCTCGCCGCCGCCCGCCGTACTGGACAAGGACACCGTCTACGGCGACTTCGTCTCCGGCGTGCTGCAGGCGCACGGCAGGAGCCAGGGCGAGCGCGAGGGCCCGTGGTACGACGAGCACGTCAAGCACCTGGAGTACGGCGGGCTGACCCGGCTGGCACGTGAGATCAGGTCGCACGGCTGCCCGGTGCTGCTGGACGGGCCCTTCACCACGCAGGTGCACGTGCGCGAGGTGTGGGCCGCGTGGACCGAGGCGCTGGGCGGCGGGCCGGTGCGGCTGCTGTGGGTGCGTTCGGACGCGGCGACCCTGCGCAGGCGGCTGACCGAGCGGGGCCTGGCGAGGGACGAGGGGAAGCTGGCCGCCTTCGAGGAGTACCTGAGGGCGATCCGGGTGGACGAACCGCCCGTCGTGCCGCACTGGGAGATCGACAACCGTTCAGGCGCGGAGCCACTCGACCGGCAGCTCGCCCATTTCAGTCATATATCGGGCTTTGACGGACACAAGTGAGCATCTCGCATGCAGATCCGGCGACGGAGCCCGCATCGGGATACCCCGATTTCCGGAAATCTCAGATTTCACTCAGTGATAGTCCACTGCGAAGGTATGCTGACCGAGCACGAATCCCTCGTCTCTGGGCAGCACGTGACCAGTGCCGATGAGCTTGCGGACGCTGCGCTCGACCTCGTTCTCGCCGAGCCCTGTCATTCGGGCCAGGCCACGGGTCCCCGCAGTTTCCCCCTCGATGTCGGCCGACGCGATCGCCTCGTAGACATGGATGTCGGTGTCGGACAGAGCCTGCACGTCATGGTGATAGTCATCGCACATGTGCATTCCTCTACCCAAATCAGGAAGCACCTTCCCTACACCTGTCGTCAATTTTCCTGACATATAGGATTGCAGGGATAACACGATGGTCTTACCTTCCGGGTATGGACCTCGAGCTACGTCACCTCAAGATTGTTCGCGCCGTCGCCGAGGCCGGCAGTGTCAGCAAGGCCGCTACCCGGCTAGGCGTGGCACAGCCCGCCCTGACGGCCCAGCTCAAGCGCCTCGAAAGAGTGCTTGGCGGCGCCTTGTTCGAACGCGACCGAAACGGCGCGCGTCCCACCCCCCTGGGCGAACTGGTACTCGCCCGCGCGCGGGTGCTCCTCCCTGCAGCGAAGGAGCTCCAAGATGAAGCAGTTCGATTCGCCAACGCTCGCGCCACGGGCTACCGCCTCGGCGCGACGAACGGACCGATACTCGGCGGCCTGGTCGACCGGCTGGCCGCCGACCGCCCTGTCACCACCTACACCTCCTGGTCGGCCGACGAGCTCACCACCATGGCCGCGCTCGGCAGGCTCGACTTCGTCCTGGTCGGCGCCTGCGGCGACAGCGGACCTGGAGCCGACTCGGTCAGCTGGCTGACCGTGGCGATAGATCCCGTGTTCGCCCTGCTCGGCGCCGACCACCGGCTCGCCGGTGAGAAGGAGATCGAGCTGGCCGACCTCAGCGGCGAGCAGTGGGCGGTGACGCCCGGCGACGGGTGTTTCGCCGACTGTTTCGCCGCGGCCTGCTCACGGGCCGGGTTCACCCCACGCACGATCTACGAGACCGACGTGGCCACCTGTGTGCACCTCGGCCAGGTCGGAAGGGCCGTCGTGCTGGCCCAGGCGACGTTCCAGCCGGTCGCCGGCACGGTACTCGTCCCGATCAAGGGCGCACCCCTGCGCTGGCGCCAGTTACTCGGCTGGCAGAGCTCCGTGCCCGGAGCTCCATGGGTCGGCATCAACGCCAGAGCCGCCCATGCCGACGCAGTACGGCGAAGCCCTGTGTACGCCGACTGGCTGGCCCGTAACCCGGGCTACGGCACGGCGCCCTAGCAAGCCGGGCTCCCCCTCCGGGCGACCGGACGGGGAGCCGGGGAACGGCGAGCCCGCCCTCCGGTACCAGGGGCGGGCCCGCCATTCCGGCTTGTCCGCCCGTTGTTATAAGCCCCATCCGTAAATGGGCATAACACGATGTTGGGGTCAACGCGTTAGGGCCCGGCGGGTAACCGTGCACTCACGGTGACGACGGACAGGCTATGCCGGACCGCGCCGCGCGGAATACCGGACGGTGTCCCCGCGGTTGCCGCAAAGGTGACGACTGATCCGATCCGCGGCGTCGCGCGCGGCGAAGCGGGCTTCCCGCTGTCCGTGCTCGACCTCGCCACCGTGAGCGCGGGCTCCACCGCGACCGAGGCCCTGCGCACCAGCACCGAGCTCGTACGACGGGCGGAGGCCTGGGGCTTCCATCGCTACTGGGTGGCCGAGCACCACGGCATGCCCAGTGTGGCCAGCACCTCACCGGCCGTGCTGATCGCCCACCTGGCCGCCGCCTCCACCACGATCAGGGTCGGCTCGGGCGGCGTCATGCTGCCCAACCACGCGCCGCTCATCGTCGCCGAGCAGTTCGCCACCCTGCACGCGCTGCACCCCGGCCGCATCGACCTGGGCCTCGGCCGCGCGCCCGGCACCGACCAGGCGACGGCACGCGCGATGCGCAGGGGCGACTCCGAGGCCTTCCCCGAGGAGGTCGCCGCGCTCACCCAGCTGCTTTCCGGCACCTATCCGGGTGTGCGGGCCTTCCCGCTCAACGCCGACCACCCGCCCGTGTGGCTGCTCGGCTCCAGCGGCTTCAGCGCGCAGCTGTCGGGCCTGATGGGGCTGCCGTTCGCGTTCGCCCACCACTTCAGCGCCGCCAACACCGAGCCCGCGCTCGAGCTCTACCGCACCTCGTTCCGGCCGTCGGCGGAGCTGGAGAGCCCCTACACGGTGATCGGGGTGAGCGCCGTGGCAGCCGACTCCTCGCACGAGGCCCTGCGCCTGGCCCGCACGCTCGGCCTGGCCATGCTGCGCCTGCGCACCGGCAACCCGGGGCCGGTGCCGAGCCCGGAGGAGGCCGAGAGCCACCCTTACACCGACTTCGAGCGCGCCTTCGTCGACGACTGGCTGGCCAATGTCGTCATCGGCACCGGCGACGAGGTGCGCGACGGGCTCATCGCGCTGCGCGAGCGCACGGGCGCCGACGAGCTCATGATCACGACAGGTGTGCACGGCGGCGCCAACCGCCTGCGTTCCTACGAGCTGATCGCCAAGTCGTTCGCCATGATCTGAACGTCGAAGTCCAGCAGCGTCTCCGCCAGCCGTACCCGCTGCTCGGGGGTGAGTCTGATCGTGAGCTGGCCGCGCGGGACGATGATCACATCGCCGTTGCGGCACGGCAGCACGTCGCACGGCAGGCTGTCGTCCCACGCCTGTCCGGCGTTCCCCTCCCCCTGCACCAGCACCAGTTCCACCCCAGGCCGCACTGCTGAAACAACCGTCACAGGGGATAGGACGACGCGATCGCCGTCATGGTTGTCGCTTCGAGTGGCAAATCCTCGTCATGAACCGGCCATCGGAGGGATCGGCCGTGGCTCGTCCACATGTGTCGCCTTTGTCGCCGAGGGTCCTCTCCCCCGCAGCTCCGGGGTGCGGGCGGCTTTCTTGGCGATTCTTTCGCGTCCTGCGGACACTGCGTGTCGGCGGGTCTACGCTGAGATGATCGAAGCGGCGAAACGGTGGATATGCATGGTCTTGTCGGGCGGGAAGCCGAGGTCGGCGAAGTACGACTGGCCTTCCACCGCGCTCGCCTGATCACGCTCGTCGGCCCGCCGGGCGTCGGCAAGAGCAGGCTGGCCCGCAAGCTCGCCGAGAACGCGCCGCGCGTGCAGCTCGTCGACGCCGATCGGCCCGACGCCGCGCGCACCGCCGCCGAGGCCGTCTCCGGCGGGCTCGGCCTGCTCGTGCTCGACGACTGCGACGCCCATGTCGACGAGCTGTCGGTCCTCGTCCAGTCGCTGCTGGCCGCCGACCCCGCGCTGCGCGTGCTCGCGACCTCCCGCCAGGCGCTCGGCGTGCCGGGCGAGCGGCTCGTCATGGTCAAGCCGCTGGCCGCCGTCGACAGCATCCGGCTGCTGCGCGCCCTGGCCTCGGCGTCGGGCGACGGCCCGCACGACGTCGCCGAGGCCGCCGTCAGGCTCGACGGCCTGCCGCTGGCGATCGAGATGGCCGCCGCACGGCTGCCGCAGACCCTGCGCGCGCTGGCCGCCTCCCCGTCGGAGGAGTCGGCGGGCCGGGTGACGCTCGGCCTCGAGGCCGTCGGCGGGCAGGCCTGGCCGCAACGCCACCGGACCATGCGCGACGCGATCGCCTGGAGCCATGAGCTGTGCGAGCCGGAGGCCCGGCTGCTGTGGGCCAGGGCCTCGGTGTTCGCCGGGCAGTTCGACCGCGAGTCCGTCAGCTCCGTGTGCGTGGACGAGCAACTGCCCGCCCATCGCGTGCTCGACGCGCTGATCTCGCTCGTGCAGCAGTCGGTCTTCCTGCGCGTGGAGGACAAGAGCGGCGTGCGCTTCCGCATGCCGGGCTCGATCAGGGCCTACGGCACCGAGAGCCTCTACCTGCTCGGCGAGAGCGAGACGGTCGAGCTGCGCCACCGCGACCAGATGCTGGCCTGGGCGCGCAAGGCCGAGGCCGAGTGGCCGAGCGGCCAGACGCACTTCAACCGCAGGATGCGCGTCCTGCTGCCCGACCTCAGGAAGGCGCTGGAGACCAGCCTGCGCGCCGCCGAGCACGACGACGCCGAGGCCGGGGTCGCCCAGGACCTGGCGGGCACGCTGTGGCCGGTGTGGATCTGCTGCGGCCTCGAGCGCGAAGGCGTCGCCTTCGTCGACAGGACGCTCGCACTCGGCCAGAGCGGCTCCCCCGAGCGGGCCAGGGCACTGCGGGTCTCGGCCTGGCTGCACAGCACGCTCGGCGACCTCGACACCGCCGCCGCCCGGCTGCGTGAGGCCAGCACGGCTCCGGTCGGCTCCCCGATCCATCCGGTCCAGGTCCAGGTCAGTGCGCAGATCGCGATGCGCAGCGGCGACACGGTGACCGCACTGCGGCTGATCGAGGAGATCGGGCCGGCGGGGCGGCTCGACGACAACGCGCTGCCCGCCCTGCTGACCGGCTACCAGGTGATGGCCGCCGCCCTGGTCGGCCTCGGCGAGCTGCACCAGGCCGCACGGCTGCTGAACGAGGGCATGACCCGCTGCGACGAGGCCGGGGAGTCGTGGGTGCGCTCCCTGCTGCAGCACGCCCTGGCCCAGATCCAGTGGGACAACGGCGAGAGCCAGGAGGCCATGGCCAACGCGGGTTCGGCCCTGGTCATGGCCAGGCTGTTCGACGACACGCCCTCGATGGCGGCGGGCGTCGAGCTGATCGGCGCCATCGCGGTGCTCACCGGCAGCAGGCCCGGCGACGGCGCCAGGCTGTTGCGCTCGGCCGACGAGGCGTGGGCCGAGATCGGCGGGCACAGCAGGCGTTCGTCGTTGCTGGCCACCGCGTCGGCGCGGGCCAGGCCCGGCATGCCGCGTGCCGTACCCCTGGAGTTGCGTGCGGCGGTGTCGCTGGCGCTGGACCTGGCGGCGCTGCCGCAGTCCGAGCTGCCGCCGAGCGGTCTTGAGCAGGAGATCGGCGTCGCCCGGGAGGACGACGCCTGAAAGCCCGGCGCGGGCGGGGTCTCGCGCCCGCGCCGGTCATGCGTCAGAGGCGGCTGAGCTGCAGGCCGTTCCTGAAGTGCGAGTCGAGCGCCTGTCTGCCGATGGCCGAGGCGATGTCGCGCTCGCAGGCCACACGGGCGGCGGCGACCTCGGGCGAGGTGAAACGCGCCCTGCCGCCTTCGGGATGCCACAGGCTCGTACTGGTGCCGAGGAGCTCGGCCGCGCGTTCGTGCCCGCCCTGCGCGCTGGTGGCGATGGCCAGGGCCTCAAGCGCCAGGGCCATGTTGGAGCTGTCGTCGAGCTGCCTGCTGCCCTCGTACGCGGTGCGGGCGTGGTAGGCGGCGACCGCGTGCTCGCCCGCCGACAGATGCACCAGCGAGTGGATGTAGTGGCCCCACGAGCGGAACTTCTGCTCGCCGCGCAGCATGCCGTCGACCCTGATCTCCTCGGCCAGCGCCGATGCCGCCGGGTAGTCCTGCATGACGATCCTGGCGAACACCAGCGCGGCACGCGCCAGCATCCAGACCGCCTCCTGGACGCTGTCGTCCCACGGGCTCTCGGACAGGGCGACGAGGCGTTGCAGGGCCAGCTCCGGCTTGCCGTCCATGGCCCAGTCGGTGCCCTCGATGTAGTCGGCGGCACGCAACGCCGCCGTGTCCGGCGCGGCCGAACGGCACTCGCGCACGCAGCGCTCGATGCCCTCCATGTCGCCCTGGGCGATCATCACACAGCCGAGCGCCCAGGCCGCCCGCACCCTGATCGGGCCGGGCGTGCGGTCGTGGTCGAGCGCCCTTTCCAGGTAGGCGCGACCTTCGCGTTCGTACTCGCAGGAGAACCAGAAGAACCACAGCGACCCGGCCAGCTCCAGTGCGGTCGAGCCCGGCTCGGCGAGCGAGGTCTCCATCGCCAGGCGCAGTTCGGCGAACTCCTCGGCCAGCCGCTGGTACCAGCCGACCTGCCCGGCCCTGGTCCACTGCGGGAAGGCCTGGCGGGCCATGATGAGGTAGCGGTCGCGGTGCCTGCCCCTGATGGCCTGCTCCTCGCCGAGCTCGTGCAGCCAGGAGGCGCCGTACTCCCGCAGGCTGTCGTAGAGCCGGTACCTGTCGCCCTGGCGGACCACGATGGACTTGGCGACCAGGCCGTCGAGCGCGCGCGTGACGTTGGAGACCGGGCCGCCCGCGCACACCTCCCACGCGGCCTCGTCGGAGAACGGCCCGGCGAACACCGACACCCTGGCCCACAACAACCGCTCGGCCGGGGTGCACAGCTCGTGGCTCCAGCCGATCGTCGTCCACAGGCTGCCGTGCGGGGCCAGCACCGCCGACTCCCACTGCACGGGCACGTCGGCGCGGGCGTCCGGCCGTGCGGCCAGCTCCTCGACCCGCCGTTCGGCGAGCTGGGCCGCCACCAGTTCGAGGGCGAGCGGCAGCCCGTCGAGCCGCGCGCACAGCCTGGCCACGTCGCGTGCGTTGTCCTGCGTCACCTCGAACGTGGGATCGCAGGCGCGTGCCCGCTCGGTGAACAGTTGCACCGAGGCCGCGGCGGCGACCACCTCGGCCGCTGCGGACTCGGGGGGCGTCGGCAGTGGCTCAAGCTCGATCACCGCCTCGTCCTCGACACCCAGCGGCGTCCTGCTGGTGGCCAGCACGCTCAGCTCGGGACAGGCCCCCAGCAGCGCGATGACCAGCAGCGCGCAGTCGTCGACCACGTGCTCGCAGGTGTCCAGGACGATCAGGCACCGGCGGTCGGCGAGATGTTCGATGAGCAGCTCGATCATCGGCCGCGCGGTCTGGTCGCGGGCCTTGAGTTCGAGGCCGACCGCATTGGTGACCAGGGCGCCGTCACGCAGCCGCGACAGCGGCACCAGCCACACGCCGTCCGGGTAGTGCTCCGCCGCGTCGGCGCCCGCCCGCAGCGCCGTGCGCGTCTTGCCGACACCCGCCACACCGGTCAGGGTGACCAGCCTGGAGGAACGCAGCAGGTTGTCGATATCGATGAGCTCGGTGACACGGCCGAAGAACGGCGGAAGGTCCTCGGGCAGGTTCCCCGGCTGAGGGTCCACGTTTCTGTCCATGCTCTCCTCGACTTCGTCGCGTATAAGCCTCGCAACGGATAGTACGCATGGCTACCATTGGTCACTGGTCGATCCCAGAGAGCATCTCCATGTCAGAGCCCTTCCAGAGGATGCAAGACGACCGCCCCGACAAAGAAGACGAGGCCGTGGCGCGATCATTGCCGGAGCGCTGCGGCTCCCTGCACGTTCAGGCGCGGCACAAGGCCGCCGACGGCGCCGCCGCCGGTGGCGACCTCTACGACGTGGTCGACACCGTCTACGGCGTGCGCGCGATCATCGGCGATGTGACCGGCCACGGCCCGCCCTCCTCCGCACTGGCCGGTGAGGTGCGCAGGGCGTTCGAGCAGCTGGCCCAGCACGAGCCCAGGCTGCCCGGCCTGGCCCAGCGGCTGGACTCCTTCGTCGCCGAGCGCACGGGCGAGTCCGCCGAGAGCTTCGTGACGGCCTCGCTGATGGAGGTGCACGTCTACGCGCGGGCGACCGCCGACCTGCTCGTGTGCGGGCACCCCTCGCCGCTGCTGGCCAGGGGTGGCGTCGTGCGCCCGGTGCCCACGCTCTCGGTGACGCTGCCGCTCGGCCTCAACCACATGGGCGGCGGCGGCGACCAGTGCCCCACGACGTTCGACTTCGGCCCGGGCGACGCCCTGCTCATGTACACCGACGGGGCCATCGAGGCCCGTGACGCCCAGGGCGAGATGTTCGCCTTCGAACGCAGGGCCGCCGAGATCTGGCAGGACGACCCCTCGGCCCTGCTGCCCCGACTGGAGGCCGAGATCATGGCCCACAGCGGGGACCGGCTCGACGACGACGTCGCGCTGATGCTGCTGCAGGCCGACCAGCCCGTCATGGCCGCCTCGCACGGCCCGGCGTACGGCGAGCTCCGCCACGACCACTGATCCGTATGGGCGCGCGGCACGCGCGATGCCATGCTTTCGACCATGGACACCCATGGCCAGACGGCGGCCGACGCCCTCGACGTGCTGGACGACCTGACGCGCTGGCGGCTCGGGCCCCAGCAGTGGGAGCGGGTGGCCGAGCTGCTCGCCGCGCTGGAGGAGACGCTGGCCGCCGGTGAGCAGGAGGCCGTCAGGCGTGCCGTGACCGCCCTTGAGCTCGCCGGTCCCGTGCGCATCACGCCGATCGGCTCGACGCCCGAGCTGCCTCCTCCCCCGCGTGTGCGCGATCGGCGCAACGCCCTGGTGCACCGGCTCGGCGGGCGCACGTCGCAGGAGGACGACGACGAGGAAGGCGGCGATGAGCGGCGCACCGGCTGACCAGGAGCTGGTCGTGCACGTGTTCGCCCCGGTGGAGGGGCCTTCGGCGGCCGAGGCCCACGAGCAGGTGCGCGAGATCTGGTCGCGCTGCCGTACCCGTCTCGGGATGACCGCGCCGATCGCCGGGGTCGGCCTGCCCACCGCGCTGCCGTCCGGGCCCGGCCGTACTGTGGCGCACGAGGCGCTGGCGGCCAGGCAGGACCCGGTGAGCGGGCACCAGGCCGTCGTCCGCAGGCTGCACGACGTGCTGAGCCTGTCGGTGGGGTTCACCTGCCGGGGCGGCGACGCCGGATGGGCCGGGTTCGACCGGTTGTGGGAGGAGCTGGCGGGCGGCGGGACGGGCGCGCTGCTCGGCGTCGCGCGCATCCATCAGGCGCTCGCTCCCCCGGGCTCGACGGCCGACCTCGCCGCGCTCGCCCGCTCGTGCGTGCCGCGTGCGGGGCTGCGGGCGCGCTGGTGGGAGCTGCCCGCGCACCGGCACGACGCCTTCACCGTGTGGGAGAGCGGGGCCGGGGACGACGACCGCGCCGAACGCCGTCTCGTCGTGCTCTCGCCCGCCTGCGCCGCCGCCGAGCTCAGCGCCTGGACGTGGAGCGACGGCGGCACCGCGATGCCGCCGCTCGGCCGCTACCTGATGCACTGTGCGAAGATCCGCTACCAGATGCGGGTGTGGGGCGAGGGCGAGGAGGCCGACAGGCTGAGACGGCGTGCCGACGAACGCGCCGCCGGGCTGCCCGACCTCATGCGCGTCCCCGGCCCCGCCCTCGCGGCCGAACTCGACCGGCTGCGCCTGGACGAGGCCGGGCTCACCACGACGGCCGCGGCGGTGCGCAGGATGCGGCACACCGTGGAGATCGCCTCGGCCAACATGACGGCGGCGCTCGGCGATCCGATGCCCGAGGACGGCAGGCTGGCCGGGTGGTTCGCCGCGGACCTGGACGACGCCGTGCGCTATCTCGACCTCGCACTCGGCCACGTCCGCGACATCGGGGCGATCGCCGGCAGGGCCGCGCCCGTCAGGCGGACGCCTGCCTCGCGCCCGGGACCGGCCAGGGTACGGGCCAGGCTGGGGTTCGCCGTGGATGTCGTGGGCTACAGCACCAGGACCTCGCCGCAGCGCGACGACGTGCAGGACCGGCTGGCCGCCCTGTGCGCGGGCGTGCTCGGCGACCTGGGCGCCGACCCCGCCGAGATCGACCGCCAGGACACCGGCGACGGTATGAACGTCTTCCTGCCCGCCAGCCTGGAGCTGCACGTCGCGCTGCCGATCCTGGTCAGGTCCTGGCACGAGCGCCTGACGGCCGACAACCGCAGGTACACCGACCGTGTACGGCTGCGCATGGCCGCCGCGTTCGGTCCCGTCGGCGTGGCCGCGATCGGCTGGTCGGGCCAGACCATCGTCGAGGTCAGCCGCATGCTCGACAGCCCGCCCCTGCGCGACGCGATGGCCGAGCACGAGGGCAGCGACCTGGTCGTGATCGTGGGCGACTCGCTCTACCGCCATGTGGTCGGCGAGGGCTATCCCGGTCTGGACGCCGACGGCTTCCGGCGCGTCCGGGTCGAGGTGAAGGGCTTCACCGCCGACGCCTGGCTGTGGGTGGCCCGGTGAGGGCCGATCCGGTGGAGGAGGTGCTGGCGCGGGTCGCCGTGCTGTTCGACGGGCATCGGCTGGGCGAGGCCGAGCGGCTGCTGGCTCCGCTGGCCGCCTCCCCCGCCCTGCTGGCCGTCCTTCCCGCCTCGCGGCGCTGCCGGGTGCTGCTGGAGTGGGGCTGGCTGCTCGGCGCGACCCAGCGCCATGCGCAGGCCCGCGTCGCCCTCGCCGAAGCCGTGCGTACGGCCGAGCGGCTGCATCCGCGCGACCTGCTGTGCGAGGCGTTGCGCGAGTCCGGCGTCGTGGCGCGTTACGAGGGCGAGCACGGCGAGGCGGAACGGCTGCTGCTGCGGTGCGAGGAGGTGGCCAGGGCCGAGGGCTACGACCTCGACCTCGGCCAGGCGCTGTTCCTCAGGGCCACCGTCGCCCACCACACCGGGGAGTTCGTACGGGCCCGCCGGCTGCTCACCGAGGCCGAGCGGGTCGCGGGCGGGCGCCAGGAGGGCGACAAGGGCGTGCAGCTGCTGGCCGACGTCAGGCGGGAGCTCGCGGTCTCGGCGCGGCTGGCCCGCGACTTCGACGCCGCCAGGGCCTTGCTGGCCGAGGCACGGGCCGGGTACCTCAGCATCGGCCGCAGGGTGGGCGCGGCCAACGCCGAGCGGGAGCTGGGCGCGGTGCTCGAACAGCTCGGCCACGAGCAGGAGGCCAGGGCGCACTACGCCGCGGCCTTCACCGGGTACCTGCGGGCCGGTCGCCGCATGGGGGCGGCCCAGGCGGCCAGGCGGCTCGGCTACCTGGAGCTGTTCACCTCGGCCGAGGACCCGGCGGCGGCGCGGCGTGCCGGGCGCAGGTTCGCCCAGGCGTTGCGCCTGGGCGCGGGCGAGCCGACCAACGCCGCGCTGACGACCGTGTACTCGGCCAAGCTGGCCCGCGCCCAGGGCGACCTGGACCTGGCCGACGAGCTGCTCGACGCGGCCGTACAGCTGTATGTCGCGATGGATTCCGGCTCGCACGTCGCCAGGGGCCTGTCCCAGGTCGCTCTGGAGTCCGCGCTCGTCGCCAAGGACAGGGGCGATCGGCCGCTGACCGTCTCGCGGCTGCGTGAGGCGCTGGCCGGGCTCGCCGTCGCCGACGACCCGAGCGCGTCGAGCCTCGTGCACTACCACCTGGCGACCGAGCTGATCCTCGACGACCAGGTGGAGGAGGCGGCAAGGTACGCGCTGGCCGGGTTCGCGCGCAACGAGGCCGACGGCATGCGGCTGCGCGACCCCGCCGACCGCCGCGCCTTCTACGTCGGCCACCGCCACAGCTACGGCCTGGCTTTGCACTGCGCCACCAGGGCCGGTGACGGGCGCGCCGCGCTGGGCGTGGCCATCGCCGCGCGCTCGGACGTGCTGGCCGCCTTCGTCAGGGCGGGCGCCGGGTTCACGCCCCGGCTGCACGAGCTGATCGGCGACATCACGCTGGAGAGCGCGCGGCCAGGCCCGCGGCTGCGCGAGATGTACGCGCGGCTCGAACACGAGACCTCGCTCCAGATGCGCCAGGCCGTCGAGGGCGGCGCCGACGTGGACGAGGTGATCGCCGCACTGCCGCCCGGCGGCCACGCCCTGCTGCTCGACGTCATGGAGGAGGACGACACCTACCTCAACCGGATCTGGATCGGCCCCGACGGCGTCCCGCACGTCGACGAGAGCGTGCTGCCCGCGCCCGTACGCACCTTCCTCGACGGCTACCACCACGCCGGGCACGACGCCGCGTGGCGTCCGCAGCTCGGCGACCTGGCCGCGCTCGGCCGTGCCGTCGTGCCCCAGGGGCTGGCCGACGCGCTGGCCGATGGGGGCGATCCGCCGCTGGTCGTCTCGACCGGCGGTGTGCTCGGTCCGGTGCCGGTCGCCGCCGTCGTGGTCGGCGGGCGGCATCTCGCCGAGCTGGCCAGGCTCGCCGTGGTGCCCTCGCTGGCCCTGTGGCCGGCGCTGCGCGGGCGTCCGGCGCGCGAGGGCGTGGGCACGCTGGCCTACCTCGACCCCGATCTGCCCGGCGGGCGGCGGGAGGAGCGTGCGCTGCGGGAGAACCTCGGGCCGCTCACCCTGTCGGGCGCGGAGGAGCTGCACGGCCTGCTTGCGGACGCCGGGCACTACGCCGCCGTCGTGGTCAGCGCGCACGGCTTCGCGCCTCCGGACGACGGCGATCGGCATCCCGGGCTGGCCCAGGGGCTGGCGCTGGGCGGCGGCGGGCTGCTGACGGCGGCGCACCTGCTCGGGTGCAGGCTGCCGGACGCGTTCATCACGGCTTCGTGCTGGTCGGGGCGGCTGGCCGTACGGGCTGCCGTCGAGCCGTTGGGGCTGCCGACGGCCGCGCTGCTCGCCGGGGCCAGGTGGGTGCTGGCCGGGACCGTCGACGTGGGCGGCACGCCCACGGCCACCGTGCTGCGCGAGTTCTACCGGCGGCTGGCGGCGGGCGACGCGCCCTCGACGGCGTTGCAGTACGCCCAGGTCCTGTGGCTGCGCGACCGGCCGGGCGCGCCGCCGGGCGCGTGGGCCGGGCTGACCGTGATCGGCGACGGCTTCGGCGGCACACGGCCGGTCACGGGGTAGGGCCAGCCCTACCCCGTGACTACCGCGCGCACTATCGATCACTGTTCCCGCGAAAAATACGCTGATCACCTGGGGTTCCAGTGACAGGTACGGGGAGTCGGAATGGATGATCGGAGCGCGGTGGCCGTCGGCCTCGCGGACGTGCGCAAGGTGTACGGGCGGGGCGGCGGCGGGGTGACCGCACTCGGCGGCGTCACGCTGGGGTTCGCGCGTGGCACGTTCACCGCGGTGATGGGACCTTCGGGTTCGGGCAAGAGCACCCTGCTGCAGTGCGCGGCGGGATTGGACCGGCCGAGCGCCGGATCGGTGACGTTGGACGGCGTCGAGCTGACCTCGTTATCGGAGCGTGACCTGACCGCCCTGCGGCGCGAGCGCATCGGCTTCGTGTTCCAGGGCTTCAACCTGCTGCCCGCCTTGACGGTCATGGAGAACATCACACTGCCGCTGCGCCTGGCGGGCAGGCGCGCCGACCATGCCCTGGTCGAACGCGTGGTACGGCGGGTCGGGCTGGCCGAGCGCGCCGGGCATCGGCCGTCGGAGCTGTCGGGCGGCCAGCAACAGCGGGTGGCCATCGCCAGGGCCCTGGTGACCAGCCCTGCGGTGATCTTCGCCGACGAGCCGACGGGCGCGCTCGACACCAGGACGGCCCGCGAGGTGCTGCGCCTGCTGCGTGCGGCCGTCGACGAGAGCGGCCAGACCGTCGTCATGGTCACGCACGACCCGGTGGCCGCCGCCTACGCCGACCAGGTCGTGTTCCTGGCCGACGGCAGGCTCGCGGGCGCACTGCGCGCGCCTTCGGCCGACGCGGTCGCCGAGCGCATGACGCATCTGGGCGCCTGGGCCGACGACGAGGTCGCCGGGGCGGTGCGCTGATGTTCGGCATCGTCGTCCGCTCCCTGCGTCACCGTGCCGCCGCCTTCGCCGCGACGTTCATCGCGATGTTCCTCGGCGCGGCCGTCGTGCTGGCCACCGGCGCGCTGATGGAGACCGGTATCCGCGCCTCCGCGCCTCCGCAGCGCCTGGCCGCCGCCGCCGTGCACGTCCTGGCCGACCGGTCGGTGGCACTCTCCGAGCGCGGCGACGCCGAGACCGGCAGGCTGCCCGAGGCGGTGCGCGTCGAGCGTGCCGTCGCCGATCGGGTCGCCGGGGTGCCGGGCGTGGCCTCGGCCGTACCCGATGTGAGTGTGCCTGTCTCCTTCCGCGGCAGGGCGCTGTCCGGGCACGAGTGGGCGAGCGCCGTGCTGGCCCCCTATGCGCTCGCGTCCGGCGAGCCGCCCGCTCGGGGCGAGGTCGTGGTGGACGCCGGGCTCGGGGTGCGGGCCGGCGACACGGTCGACCTGGTCGTACGCGGGACGCCGGAGCCCTTCCGGGTCAGCGGGACGGTCGCGACCGGTGCGGTGTTCTTCTCGGGCGCCGACATCGCCAGGCTGGCGGGCACGGACCTGGCCGACCTCGTCGGCGTCGTCCTCGCGCCCGGCGCCGACCTCGCCGAGGTGCGGGACGCCGTGGCGCGGGCGGCGGGCGACGGGCACGTGCTGCTGACGGGCGACGACCGCGGCGTCTCGGAGTTTCCGGGCGTCGAGGCCGCCGGGGTGATGCTGATCATCATCGCCGGGGTCATGGGCGGACTGACGATCTCGGTGGCGGTGTTCGTGATCGCCTCGACGCTGATGCTGTCGATCCAGCAGCGCGAGCGTGAGCTGGCCATGCTGCGCACGATCGGCACGACGCCTGGTCAGCTGCGCTCGATGGTGCTCGGGGAGGCGGTGCTGGTGGCCGTGGTGGCATCGGCGCTCGGCTGCCTGCCCGGGGCGTGGTTCGGGCGATGGCTGCTCGTCAGGCTGGCCGAATCGGGGATGGTGCCGCCGCAGCTGACCTTCCAGCAGGGCGTGCTGCCGGTGCTCGTCGCGGTGGGCGTCGGGCTGCTGAGCGCGGCGGGCGCCGCGCTCATCGCCGCGCACAGGGCCGCGGTGATCAGGCCGGCCCAGGCGATGTCGGAGTCGTCGGTGCAGCGGCGCTGGCTGACCTGGCCGAGGGCGGCGCTGGCCGCCCTGACGATCGCCGGGGGCGTGTCGCTCGTCATCGTCACCGTGGCCGTGTTCGACGGGCCGATCGCGGCGAGCACGGCCGGGCCGACGTCGATGTTGTGGGCGCTCGGCCTGGCGCTGCTCGCCCCGGGCGTGACCGCACTGGCGGTGCGGCTGCTGCGCGGGCCGATCCGCATGCTGTCGGGCGAGCCCGGCAGGCTCGCCATGCTCAACTCCGGGAGGTACACCGTACGGGTGGCCGCCGCCGCGACGCCGATCATGCTGGCGGTCGGGCTGGCCACCGCGAACATCTTCCTGCAGTCCACGACGACCGCCGCCGCGCACCAGGCCTTCACCGACACGCTGCGCGCCGACGCCGTGCTGACGGCCACGGCGGGCGGCGTCGCTCCCGGGCTCGCCGACGAGGTGCGCGCGGTGCCGGGTGTGAGCGCGGTGTCGCAGGCGGTGACCTCGTCGGTGTTCGTCGTCGACCCCGCCGACGGCGCCGACGACGGCAGGCCCGTCCAAGGCCTGGAGGCCGAGGCGGCGGGCCGTACGACGGGGCACAAGGTGACGCGCGGCTCGCTGTCGGCCCTGTCGGGCGACTCGATCGCCCTGCCGGACTCGCTCGCCGAGTACTGGGGCGTCGGACTCGGCGACACGGTCAGGCTGCGGCTCGGCGACGGCACCGCGATGCAGGCCGAGGTGGTGGCCACCCTGGCCGCGCGGCCCGGCTTCGAGGTGCTGCTCATGCCGGTCGCCGTGCTGGCCCCGCACACCTCCGCCGGGCTCGCCTCCCAGCTCCTGGTCCGGACGAGCGACCAGGCCGCGTTGAGCGCGTTCGCCGCCGGTCGCAGCGACGTCGTGCTCGGCGACAGGAACGCCCAGGTGCGCGCCTTCCACGAGCAGTCGTCGATCGGCGCGTGGATCAACTCCATGCTGGCCGCCATGATCGCCGCCTACACGGTGATCGCCGTGGTGAACACGCAGATCATGTCCACGGTCGCCCGCAGGCGGGAGTTCGGCCTGCAGCGGCTCACCGGCTGGACGCGCGGGCAGGTGCTGCGCATGGTGACGGCCGAAGGGCTGCTGGTGACGGTCATCGGCGTGACGCTCGGCCTGGTCGTCGCGGCCACCACGCTGGTGCCCTTCAGCCTGGTGGTGAAGGACTCGCCGATGCCGTCCGGCTCACCGCTCGTCCTGGCCGGGATCGTGGTCGCGGCGGCGGTGCTCACCCTGGCCTCGACGCTGGCTCCGGCCTGGCGGACGATGCGCGAGGCGCCGGTCAGGGCGGTGGCCGCCCACCAGTAGGCGGGCGCCCCGCGTCACGTGAGGCGGTACAACGTGCGCGGGGTGGTGAGCCACTCCTCGTCGATGAAGCGGCCCGAGACCCGGCCGGTCAGGCAGAGCCAGTTGTCCAGCCACAGCTTCAGACTGCCGGTCGGCCGGGTGAGCATCGGCGAGTACAGGTCGATGGTGCCGGGTGTGCTCGGCACCAGGCCGGTGGTCAGGCCGTCGAACATCGAGCCCGGCGGCACCTCGGCGATCATCAGCGGGCTGAGCCTGTCGCTGGTGGCGCCGTCGCCGTACTCAAGGTCGTGCACGCCGAGGCCGAGAGCGTTCCAGACGATCTGCATGAACCGCCTGCCGCCCGCGGTCAGGCCCCGGGTGACGAGCGGGGGGCCGCTGATCGTGACGACATGTGTCCAGCCGGGCGCGTGCGGGCCGATCCACACCGCCTCGCGCAACGCCATCGGCTCGTACCAGCTCATCGCGGTGCCGAGGTCGCAGAGCATGGCGGAGGAGGGATCGGCCCCGAGGAGGGCGGCGACCGCCTGCGGGTCGTCGTCCTGCACCCAGGTGCCGGTGAACGCCTTGCCGAAACCGTGCGCGTCCAGCAACGACCATTGGTCGCGTGCGGGGAAGGCCACCCGCATGTCGCTCATCGCATGCCGACCGGGCCGCGAATGCTCCATTGCCGCCTATTCATCGGCCCCCCAATGCGAATCCACAACATGTCGTTATCCACTGCGCCTCTCCGCAGGGAGGTGGCGGGATTGTGAAGTATTCCGAGTGATCGCCGGGAATTCAATAGCGATTTCTCATGTGACGCGAATCACAATGTTTATCCACGCGCATTTCAACTAAATCGGCGGCGATTTCGCGGCGCCCGGGGTGGCGGGGACGGGCCGGGGGGCACGCGGCGTAAACGGGGCGCAGCACCCGATGGATACGATGCGCGGCAGGCACGAAGAACGAGAAGAGCACGACTGATCATGAGCCCCCAGCCCACATCCCCCGCCAGGCCCATGCGCGCCGACGCCCGCCGCAACAGGGAGCGCGTGCTCGCCGCCGCCAAGACGGCCTTCGAGACCGAAGGCCTGGCGGTGCCGCTCGACGAGATCGCCCGCAGGGCCGGAGTAGGCGCGGGCACCGTGCACCGGCACTTCCCCACCAAGGAGGCCCTGCTCGACGCCGTCGTCGCGGGCGCGGTGCACGACCTCGCCGTCGAGGCGCGCGAGCGTGTCACGGACGACGACCCGGGAGCCGCCTTCTTCGGCTTCCTCGCCTTCGCCCTCGAACGCGGCGCCGCCAACAAGGCGCTCACCGGCGCACTCACCCAGCCGGGCGACGACACCCGCCCCATCGCGGCCGGCCCCGCCCGCGACCTGCTCGACGCCGTCGCCGCCCTGCTCGCCCGCGCCCAGGAGGCCGGAGCCGTACGGCCAGGCCTGACCGCCATGCAGGTCAAGGCGGTGCTGGTCGGGCTGTTCGCGGGCACCGCCTGGCTCGGCGACTCCCCCGAGAACCGAAGCCTGCTCCTCGGCCTCGCCTGCGACGGGCTACGCCACCGGGACGGGTGACGGGCTGCGGCCATGGGCGGGTGAAGGGGCGCTGAGGCGCGGGCACGGGTGGCCAGGTGCGGTTGACCGGGTGCAGGGCTGCCGGGTGTGCGGGGGGCGTTCATCGGGGCTTCAGCGGCTGGTCGCCTGCGGTCACTACGGTGAGGCCTCGTCGCGTCACCGACGGCCCTGGAGGGCTCCATGTCCCGTGCCACCCTCACATCCGCCCTCGCCCTGGCGCTCGCGGCCACCGCGCTCGCCCTTCCCGCCGCCGTCTCAGCCTCGACCTCGGCCGATCCTCGGGCCCGGCGGCCGGTCGTCGTCAAGGACGTGACGATCCCGCCCGTGCCGCTCGGCGAGCTGCAGTCCTCGATCGCCGACGACAGGGGCATCCTGCTCGGCGGCCTGGGCAGCGGTCTGTATCCCGCCGCCCGCCGCGGCGACTACTGGATGGTCACCGACCGAGGCCCCAACGGCCAGCCGACGGTGGGCGGCGAGAAGCGCCGCTCGTTCCCCGTGCCCGAGTTCAGCCCGGCCATCGTCCAGGTCGCCACCCGATTCGGCGTCGAGATCAAGAAGTACATCCGCCTGACCGGCAGCTCGGGCAGGCCCGTCACCGGCCTGTCCAACCAGAGGGGCCACGACGAGCGCCCCTACACCTGGGACGGCGGCAAGGCCCTGCGATACGACCCCAGCGGCGTCGACACCGAGGACATCGTGCGCACCCGAAGCGGCGAGTTCTGGCTCGTCGACGAGTACGGCCCCTCCCTGCTGCGCGTCTCGGCCAAGGGCCGCGTGCTGGAGCGCCACGTGCCCAAGGGCCTCAGGCTCAAGGGGGCCGACTACCCGGTCAGGGAGACGCTGCCCGCCATCCTCGCCACCCGCCCGCAGAACCGGGGCTTCGAAGGCCTGGCCATCGACGGCCGTACCCTCTACCTGGCCGTGCAGAGCCCCCTGCAGAACCCGGACAAGGCCGCGGGCGACGCCTCCCGCACCGCGCGCATCCTCACGTTCGACATCGGCTCGCGCAGGGTCACGGGCGAGTACGCCTACAGGTTCGAGGCGGTCGCCGCCTTCGACCCGAAGGCCGAGGGCGACCAGAGCCAGATGAAGATCTCCGGCCTGGCCTACGCGGGCAGGGGCCGCCTGCTCGTCGACGAGCGCACCGACAACGTCGCCCGGATCTACCTGGCCGACCTGTCGAAGGCGGCCAACCTGCTCGGCGGCCGCTACGACAGGGCTGCCACCCGCCCGTCCCTGGAGGCGCTCGCCGCACTGCCCGCCTCCGTGCGTCCCGCGCGCAAGTCCCTGCTCGTCGACCTGGCCGAGGTCGCGCCCACCCTGCCGGGCAAGGTCGAGGGCGTGGCGCTGCTCGACGCCCGTACGCTCGTGGTGGCCAACGACAACGACTTCGGGCTCGGCGACTTCGACGACAACGGCCGCCTGGTCGACAGCGGCGTCAAGAGCCGCATCGTGACGATCCGCCTGCCCAGGCCGCTGCGCTGATCCGCCCTCCGGCACGCCGATCCCGGGATGAGGAATAGTTGGCGTGGGCCGACGTCGATCCTGGGAGGCATCGTGGACAAACGGCGCAAGGTCGCCAACCCACTGGCGCTGGCGGTGCTCGCGTACCTGACGTTCGAGCCCATGCATCCCTACGAGCTCGGGCGCAGGCTCAAGGAGCACCGCCAGGACCGCAGCGTCAGGTACACCAGGAGCTCGCTCTACATGGTGATGGAGCAGCTGCGCAAGGCCGGGTACGTCGAGGAGGTCGCGACCGTGCGCGACACCCAGCGGCCCGAACGCACGATCTTCACCATCACCGCCGAGGGCCGGGACGAGCTGCGTTCCTGGCTGCGCGAGTCGGTGGCCGAGCCGCACGAGGAGTACCCGCACTTCGGCGTCGCCCTCTCCCTGCTGGCCGTGCTGCCGCCCGCCGAGTCGATCGACCTGCTCGGCGCCCGGCTGACCACGCTCCGGGCCAAGGCCGAGGAGAGCAGGCAGGAGCTGCGCGAGGGCAGGCAGGCGGGTGTCCTGTGGGTCTTCCTGGCCGAGGAGGAGTACCGCCTGGCCATGCTGGAGGCCGAGACCCGCTACGTCACCGGCCTCGTCGACTCGCTCGGCGACCTGCGCGACACCCCGTGGCCTTCGGCTTGACCGGCGCTTGAACACCCGCTGTACTTGAGCGCGCACGTCAGGTGACGACGCGGGAGCGGAGCGAGGTGGGCATGACGGCGACTGTGCGCGAGGTGGTACGCCATGTGGTGGCCGATGTCGCACCGCACGAGATCCCGCTGTTCGACGGCCTGGCCGGCCTCGACGACAGGCACATCACCCGCCGCCTCGGCCGGGGACGGCGACGCGGCCCGCTCGGCTTCGGCGTCACCGAGGTCGTCGCCCTCGTGACGCCCGTGGCCTGGATGGTCGTGCAGACGCTGGCCCAGCGCGGCGTCGACACCGCCGTCGACGGAGCCGCCGCCCGGGGCAGGCCGCTGCTGCGCCGCATCCTGCGCAGACCGCCCCGGCCGGACGTCGTGCCCGCGCTCACCCCTGCCCAGTTGCTCGCCGTACGGGAGCAGGTGCGGGCGCAGGCGCGCAGGTCGGGGCTGGACGCCCGGGTGGGGGAACGGCTCGCGGACGCGGTGGTCGCGCGGCTGGCGTGTGAAGGCTGAGGATGCGGCCCCGGGTGGATCAGCGGATCCACGGTGAGGGGACGAACAGGCGGTTCGTGTTGCTGGTGGCGCTGCTGCTCCTCGCGTGTGCCGTGTTGTGGCACCGGGGTGGGCTCGCGGTGCTGTCGGGCGAGTACCTCCGCATCTGCATGGGCGTCGTCGGGGCCGATCCGGCGGCGCCCGGGTTCCACTACGACCGGACCGTGCTGACGCACCTCGCGCGGGTGAGCTCCTGCCGTGGCGAGCTGCTGCGCGAGGTCGCCTGGATCACGCTGGGCGGGACGGCCCTGGTGACGCTGACGGCGTTCGCACGGTATTGGCTGAGGCCGGTCCTGCTGTCCAGGGGGCTGACCGAGGTGCCCGCCCACCTGGCGCCCACGCTCGACCGGCTGGCCGAACGCGCCGGGCCGCCCCACGGGGTGCGTTTCGCCGTCGACGCCTGCGCCATGGGCACTGCGGGCGCCCTCACCTTCGGCCGGGCCGGGCGGTACACGATCAGCCTGGACGCCGGGCTGGCCGACCTCGCCTTCAGGCGGCCTCACGTGTTCGAGGCCGTCGTGCTGCACGAACTCGCCCACGCCGACAACCGGGACGTGGAGATCGGCTACGCGGCTCGCGAGTTGTGGCTGGCGTTCCTGTGGGGGGCGCTCGCGCCCTACGCCGTGCTCATGGGGTGGGTGGCCCTGGCCGGGCCCGCCTTCTGGCCTGGCGATCGGCCCGCCGGTCCGGCGGGAGCGGTGCTGGTCGCCGTGCTGCCCGCCGTACTGGGGTATCTGTCCTATGCCGAGATCCTGCGCAGCAGGGAGTTGTGCGCCGACCTCGACGCCCTGGACCGGGGGGCCGATCCGAGCGCGTGGGCGGTCCTGGGGCGGGGCGGCGGGCCGCTCGCGGCGCTGGGGCAGGCCGCGGCGGCGGTGCTGCGCGGGCATCCGAGTCTGCGCAGGCGCAGGCGCAGCCTCGGCAGGCCGCCGCAGCCGCACGGGCCCACGGTCACGATGACGCAGGTGCTGCTGCTGCTCGCCACGCTCGTCGTCGGCCTGTGGCTGGTCGGGCGCCTCCCCCTCGGCGGCTGGCCGCCCGCCGTCGTGGCCGTGCTCGGGTACACGGCGGCGCCCGTGGTCGTGCTCGCCGCCGGGTCGCTGCTGGTGGCCGCGTCGTGCTCGCCGAACGTCATGCGGAGGGCACGGGCGCGTCCGCGGCGGCTGGACCTGCGGCGTGCGGTGGTGTGGGGGGTGCTGCTGGCCGGGTGGACGGTGGTGATGCTCGGCGTGGATCCCCTGGGCGTGACGACGGCGCGGCCCGCCGACGTGCACTGGGGCGAACGGCATCGGATCACCCCATGACCGGCGCTCACGGATCCTCGTCCGTCGCGGCGACGACCCAGGTCTTGGACACGATCGGCTGCAGCCCGCCCGTGTGGTGCGACATCACCCGGCCGTCGGCCAGGAGCTCGTGGAAGGTGACGCCCGGCAGGACGGACGGCGTCAGCGGGACGGCGGCGACCGGATTGACGAACAGGTGCAGCCCGTCGAGGAACGTCTCCTGCTCACCCGGGGGTCTCGCGCCCACCTCGTAGAAGAAGCGTCTCGGCTCGACGGCCGCCGGGTCCGGGTCGTAGCTCAGTCCCGACCTGAACAGCCGTACGCCGGGCGCGCCCAGTCCGAGCTCGGTGCCGATCCTGTTGAACATCGGCACGGTGTGCGCGTTGCTGAACAGCACCCCCGCCAGCCGCGCCGCCTCCGGTCTGGCGAACAGCCCGCTCGGGATCCGGCGGCCCGCCGACCGGTGCTCGGCGATCGGCTCGGTGGTGAACACACGGTTGCCTTCGGCGTCGAGCGCGAGGACGGTACGGCGGCCGTAGAGGTACTCGGCGACCGGGCCCAGCGGGTGGATCTGGGCGTACTCGTCATGGAAGGCGCCCACGGCCACGACGAACGGGACGCCGCTGACGTGCGGCCTGTCCCAGTACGCCCGGCCTTGGGCATCCCGGTGTTCCAGCTTGCGGCGCAACGCCTTGGCGAGCTGGAACACGAACGCGGCGCCGAGCCGGTCGAACTCCGCCTGACCGCCGGGCTCGACACCCTGCGCCGGGTTCGTGGTGGTGACCTCGATCGCGACCGGATGCCCGCCTCGCACCACGAAGTCGGGGGCGGCGTGTGTCCGGTCCAGATCGAGGTCCATCTCCTGCAGACAGGCGAACAGCGCCAGCTCGAACACCCTGGCCGAGAACCCGTTCGTCTGGAACTCCCGTACGAAGCTCCTGTCGACGTCCCGGAAGTCCTCGTACACCGCGTTCATCAGCTGTCTGGCCGCCTCGTGGGCCGGACCGCGCATCACCCGCAGGAAGAGCGGATGCGCCCGGTCCAACGCCACCTTGGGTACGAAGAGGTCGCGTGCCACACTTGCGACGACATCACGAAATTCCCGTCGTGTCCCGCGTCGTGGTGGTGCCGATCGGCCTTAGTTCGTCCCCGTGCAGCGGATGCCGCCGTAGCCGTCCCGTACCGCCGAGATGATCGTGTAGCCCGGCATGAGCACCTGGCAGGCCTGCATCGGGACCCCGTAGCCGACCATCTGCGAGCCGGACGGGGTCCACTTCAGACACTTGATGCCCTGCGGCTCGTACGGGGCGATGTAGTCACCCGGTCCGTAGAGCTGCTGGCAGTGGATGGCGATGGACAGCGGCCCATGCCCGGTCGTGACGGTCGCGGCCTGCGCCGGACTACCGGCCAGCACCACAGCCGCGACCGCAGCAGCAAACACAAGAGCTTGACGCTTCACAGGAACCTCCTGGTGGGGGGATACCTCCCCGACTATTGGATAGGAAAGTTTCCTGTTCAATACGTATTTCCACGTACGGGTGAGGGGTGGGCGAGACGTCGACCGGAGTACGGATGCGAAGTCTGGCCGCAGGAAAGTGGGGCACCGGCTGAGTTGAGCCGAGGGCACGAACGGGGGCCCGGACGACCGGGATATGGCTGCGGGTGCAACGCGGGGCCCTCGGGCGGGCTCACAAGCGCGAAAACGCGGGCCGACCCCAACGCCAATCAGACCAGCCCCGCCCCCAATCACCACCGAGCCGCCATTCCACACCCCGCCCCCTGACATCCCCTGTCCGACCATCCCCCATTCAAGGTCAGCCCCTTTCCCTCTCCCCTCCCACAAAGCCCACAAGAAAAGCGCCACCCACCCCCGAAATCACCCCACCCCAAACGATTCTCCACCCCGCCCAAATAGCCCAGCCCCTACTTCCGGGCCCACCCCACGCCCCACATGCCCGTCCACAGCCACAACTCCCCCCAACCTTGCTTCATCGGGGCACCTCGAAGAACATCACGCACGACCCGGTCAAGCTCATGGACCAAGGGGTGGAGCTCACCCGGCTGGCAACTATGATCACGACATCCTCGACAAGTACCCGGAGTTTCCCTCGGTAGCGCAAAGCGAACAGATGGGGCGCACGACATGATCCTTATCGATGTTCGGCGACGCAGCCTGATCGCCGTCGCCGACGACCTGCCCGAGGCGGCCTACCCCCCTGCGGGACTGTTGACCGCGAACCGTCCCGCAGCCCAGGCCTCCGCCGCCCCCACACGAGTGGTGGTCGAGGTGCTGCGACGTTTCGGAGGACACGCTCCACGCGCACTGCTGGGCGGACAGTTCACCCCTGGGATTGGGACAACCACCGGCTTCGAGGTCACCTATGCGGCAGACGGTGCAGCAGCCATCGCGTGCCCGAGCATGGTGTGGAGCCAGCCGTACGCCGTGGGCCTCGTCGGGGAATTCGCTCCGGCGGTCATGGAGGGGCTCGTCGAGCAAGCGGGAGTACTGCCCGCCGGCGTGCTGCTGGTGGACAGAGCCGGTGTCGATGAGGTGGCGGCTTCCGAGTGGATCTTCAGGCAGACAGCTACGGTGCTTCGCGTTGCGCTGTTGGCGAGCTTACGGAGCTTGGACCTCGAAACCGAAGTCCGATCCCTGGCCGAAAAGTGGTGAGCGAGGCATCTCAGCCGACAACGAAGCCCACGCAGATCGCCCCACATGGGGAGACCTCCTCCATCGATCGACGAGAACCATAGCCGGACGGACGCGAGGGACCTCGCCGCCACAACAGCGCAGGTCAAACGAGGATTCAGCCTGATCAACGAGAGTGGGGCGGCTGGGACTTGAACCCAGGACCGACGGATTATGAGTCCGCTGCTCTAACCAGCTGAGCTACCGCCCCCAGAAAGTGCTGCCTGACCGGCACCGGAGCCTCGAAACCCGGCCCCAGCCTAGTGTGCATACTCAGGTTAGAGCATGGGATTCGCGACACGCCCCAGCCAACAAGAGGGGAAGATATCCGGCTCCGCGCACGACCGAGCTTCTAGGCCCTTGGCCCTGGAGCCCACCAACCGCTCACCTGGCACGATCAAGTCCCACATGTTGACTGCTGGTCACTTCTGCACCTACGTCGAGCATCATTCCATGCCTGACACGGTGAGGGAGTCAAAGCTGATCAAGTTCGCTAGTTTCCTGGCCTTCACCGTGCAGGACTGCTGGCCGGACGAGGAGCGCACTATCGCGTGCGAATGCGGCATCCTCCAGCGCAGAGCCCGCAACGCCGAGAAGCACTGGTGCAACCTCAAGGCCTACTTCAACTGACTGATCAAGAAGAAGGAGCGCACCACCGTGGCACTCGATGGAAACGTCATCGCCCGACACCATCCCCGACATCCCCACCGAGACTTTCTCGGACACGAACCTGAGCGCTCTCCGCCGCCTGCTCCCGCAGCGCCCTCAACGACCGCCGCGGCACCGTGTCTTCATGGACACCGGCCCACGCCTGAACGGCATCGCGCAACTGCGCTTCAACCTGGAGTCGGCCGACTCCGACGTCCCCCTCAGCAGCAAGCTCCTCAAAAGCGGCGGGATCAGGGAGATGGTGCGCCGATACGGCCCGCAGTGCCGCGCAGTGACGAGCGCAACAGTCGCACGCACGGCTTTGCCCCCTGGCGACCGGATCTGAAACTCACCAGCCGCAGCGGTCCCCGGACTTCGCAATCCAAGGGCCTTCAAGACTGCAAGTTTCCAGCAGGAGCGATGCTCCTAGTCCACTAGCTCAGGATCAGGCTCGACTGCGAACGCCACAGTAGCGAGCAACTCACCGTTCGCTTCAAAGACCCACTCGAACCGACGTTCTGGTTCGAGATTCAGGTTGGGCAGAGTCACTGCGAAACTGTGGTGGATATCGACAAGTTTCGCGGCGCGACTCAGACTGGCCGTGTCCTCGTTCAATTGAATGGACCCATCAAACACCAGCGGAAGTCGTTCATCTCCACCTCCGGACTCAACCGGCTCATCTTGATCGTTCACGAGCCTGAGTTGGAACGAGCAGCCATTTCCTACCTCATCCCACCCGATACGCAGGAAGATCGCCAACGCAGTGCTCGCTGGGACCTGATCCTTGATCGACCAGTCCCCTCCGAGAATGTTGATCTTCCCGTTGGAGTCAAGCTGGGCGGCGTCACAAAGAACCAGAAATGCCTTCATGGTGCGCTCACACGGCGGTTGATTCGACCAACAACCGACGTCCGGGAAGACCGAGAATGCGCTCCAGAGAACGTCACACCACTTGGGCCACCTCCGACCGCCTCAACCCTGACAATGATCGGCTGTGTGGTTCTTGACGATGTCGGCAACTCCACCACCTTGTAGGCAACTCGCACCGCAGGATCAATCCACCCATTCAGCCGGGCCTCTACCTGCCGTTTCAAGGAAGTTCGGCTAGCGGCCTTCTCCTGCAGGCGGCGCAGTTGCTGCGAGGTCGCTCGCCAGGATCCGTCACCAAGCTGGCGCAACTCAATCTCGACGATCCGAGGCCGGCGAACCGGCTCCTGCGCGGTGCCACGAGCTGCAAACCGGTCTGCCGCCTGCTGGTATGTCAACTCATCGCCATCTGCGTTCGGGCGCTCTGGTTGCGTGTTCACACCTGTCATCATGCCCAGAATCCGTTCCGATGCCCATCACTTGACGAAGGCCGTCCGCAAGACGAACGTGCCCTCCTCAGGGTCGTAAGGGTTGATTGGGTCCATGTAGGCCACGAACGGACGACCACTGAAGAAGACACCCCTCGCCTCAAGGCGCCGTCCATGCTCCTCGTCCTCAACCCATTCCACCTCGACGTCTGTGCCATAGATGAGCGCCTCACTGACGTCCGCGCCCGTGCAGCCGTGCTTCTCACGGATCTTCCTCTCGCAGGAGTCCGGGATCTTGATCTCTGCGATGTAGACCCGTGCCATGGTTGAGCAGTCTCCCAGAAGGGGAGATCATTTTCAGTCGGCTCGGCGAGGCCTCGATCACACCGCAGGCCGCCATGGTCCTCACTGATGAGCGGCGTTTCCCCAAGCAGGCCCTTCCCCGTGCCGGGTCAAGCCATCCAACGTCCAGCAGTCGCCCAGCGTCCTCAACCTGCCCCCGTAGACCACCTGCTGGTGATCGACAGGCAGGAAGGTGTCCGCAGTCTCGACAGGCCTCTCGTCGGCACATACGTGCACTCGATCGCGATTATCAATGCCCCCGCCCGGCATGCCGAGTCACTGCGCCCCTTCATTCAGCGCGAGACGAGCGGAAACCACCTCCGACCAATGTGTAATCGTCACACCAATCACATGAGGTCAGTCCACCACACCCCGTCCAGTGCGCGGCCCGACTTCTCAAAAAGCCGCCGGTATCCCTTCGTCAAATCGTACGGCTCACAGGAGGCAGACGGCATGACTGGTTCAGTGTTAGCGGTGAAGATGTGGGGCGGTTCGCATCACGTTGGACACGTCGCTGAAAGAATCTTCCAAGCCTAGGCGCACCTGTATCGCAGGAGTGTCCTTACGGTTTCCGAGTCGACGTCCCAATGACCGCGCTTGCCTTGCGCCTCCACCTCAGCCCGGAAGGGGCCACCACCCTGCGATGCGCGATACCAACTACGGACCAAACGCTAACCTTCGGCTTCAGGCGTACGAATGTGCCAACACGATGGCGCCCTTAAGCAGGCCTTCGCAGGTGGGTGTGTGCAGCACGGATTCTGCTACTCCGTCGGACAAGCCGTAGGTATTCACGATCTCGCGCTGCGCGGGAATCCGGCGCCGGCGATAGTGCCTCACTGACGATTCTCTCTCGGAGTTCGTCGTGGAAGGTGTTCGGCGGTGTGAACACCCAGGGCAAGGCTAGAGCATAAGGTCTGTCCACGCCCGGCGTCGCTCATCGCCTCGTCGAGCATCATTCCATGCCGCACGCCTCCAGTCGCCCATACCGAGGGATATGGAGGAACTTACGCGGACGGCCTCAGCGCGTCGCGCAGGGCCTTGGGCACGTCGGCGACGAGGGGGGCTCCGTGTCCCACGCAGGCGAGCTCGGCGGGGAAGGCGGCGAGGTGCTCATAGGACGACATCAGGCGAGCCCGGTCCAGGTTGAACACGCCGGGCAGGACCCGCCCCTCCACGTGCGCCACCGTGTCGCCGGTGAACAGCACGCCATGGCCGGGCAGATGCACAGCGATGCTGCCGTCGGTGTGGCCGGGCACCGAGACCACGCGGGCGCCGCCGCCGAAGGCGATGACGTCGCCGTCGTGGAGTTCGACGTCGACGGGGCACGGCGGAGCGGGGGGAAGCAGGTGGGCGCCGAGGCTGCGGTGCAGGGTGCGCTCCTCGGGGGTGAAGTCGGGCGGCGGGGCCGCGACGTCGCCCCGGATGACGGGCGCCTCGGCGTGGTGGGCCAGGACGGCGGCGCCGCTGAGTGCGGCGAGTTCGGCGGCGGCGCCCGTGTGGTCCTCGTGGAAGTGCGTCAGGACGATGCGCCGCAGGTCGGAGGGGGCGAACCCGAGCGCGGCGAGCGCGGTGAGGATCCTCGGCGCCGACCCGTCGATGCCGGTGTCGACCAGGGTCAGCTGGTCGCCCGGATCGCGCCACAGGTACGCCTGGCCGAAGTCGAGCATGATCATATAGAGGTTCGGGCGAATCTCGTGCAGGTGTTCCACGCGTCTCAGCCAAGCCGACGAGCACCCACGACGTCCAACGACCGTTCGACGGCCTTTGACAACCACTGGTGGTCAATACCGCAGAATATGCAGATGGATGTGGACATACGAGGCTTGCGGGTGTTCGTGGCCACTGCCGAGGAGGCGCACTTCGGGCGGGCGGCGGCGCGGCTGTTCCTGACGCAGCAGGCGGTGTCCAAGCGGGTACGCGGCCTGGAGACGGCGCTCGGCACGCCGCTGTTCGAGCGCACCACGCGCAGCGTCGAGCTGACCCCGGCGGGACGACGGCTGCTGCCGCTGGCGGTGCGGGCGCTGGCGGCGTTCGACGCGGCCGTGCAGGCCTTACGGGACGAGCCGTTGCGGGTGGATGTGTACGACGAGCGGTTCACTCCGCTGGCGCTCGTGCGGGAGTTCGCGGCCCGGCACACGGAGCTCACGGTGGAGCCGAGCATGCGGCAGGGGCTGGCGGCGGCGCTGCCGGCCGTACGGCGCAGGGAGATCGACGCCGCGTTCGGGCGCGTGCACGGGCTGGGTGAGCCGTGGCCGGAGGAGCTGGCGCACCGGCTGGTACGGCTGGAGCCGCTGGCGGTGTTCGTGAGCGAGGAGCATCCGCTGGCGGGGCGTACGGCGTTGCGGCCCGGGGATCTGCGGGAGGCGGGGATCGCGATGCCGGATCCGGCGGGGTCGGTGGAGTGGCGTGACTATCTGGTGCGGTTCACGACGGAGTTCGGGATTCCGTTGCGGTTCGGACCTGCGGCGCTCGGCCAGCGGCACCTCGTCGCCCAACTCCTCGCCGAGCGTGTCGCGGTGGGCGTCGGCGAGATCGCCATCGACCCGGAGGGCACCGGGCTTCGGCGCATTCCGTTCGCCGGGCCGACGCCGCTGCATCCGTGGTCGCTGGTCTGGCATCGCCGCAACACGGGGGCCGCCTTGCGGATGCTGCTCGACGAGCTGCCGGAGGTCACGCCGCCCGGCGCCTCACATTGGCTACCCGCCGCCGACCTGGGCGAAGCCCCCTAGCGGGCACGCTGCCACGCACGTGGGTCGACCTGCCATCCCCCGACGCCGGTGATCAGCCCGGCAAGCCGGTCGTGGAAAGCCACCCGCGCCGCCAGCGGCGTCCCGACCGAGTCGCCCTGCTCGTCCAGGGTCGCGCTCAACGTGGTCAGCTCGTCGTTCAGCCAGGCCCGGAAACGCGCGGTCGCGGCGGAGTCGCGCCGACGCGGCCTGGACAGCGGCCAGCCGTGCTGGGTGATCGCATAGATCTGCCGATACGACTCCCCCCTGTCCTCCTCCCGCCACGCCCGATCGAGCGTGAGCAGGGCGGCCAGCAGCGCCGCCGCCTGCTCGCGCTCACGGTCCTCGGCCCTGGCCCGCCGGTCGGCATTGATCAGCTGCCGCGTGACCACCACCGCGACGAGCCCGCCGATGATCGCACCGAGCACGGCTCCGGCGAACCCGTCCATGAGCACAGCGGCGTCGACCGAGGGAGGAGAAGGCGTCATCCCGCCAAGCGTAGGAGAAGCGGATCAGGCGGGACGCGAGACCGCGTCGAACGGCATCACAGGCCCAGGTCCCTGCCGATGATCTCGCGCATGATCTCATTCGAACCCGCCCAGATGCGGGTGACCCTGGCGTCCATCCAGGCCCGGGCCACGCGGTACTCCCGCATGTACCCGTAACCGCCGTAGAGCTGGACGCAGGCGTCGATGACGCTGTTCTGCACGTCGGCCGTCCACAGTTTGGCCTTGGCCGCGTCGACCGCGCTCAGCTCGCCGTCGGCGTGGGCGGCGATGCACTGGTCGACGTACGCCTGGGTGACGTCGATGCGGGTCACCAGGTCGGCCAGGGTGAACTTGTTGGCCTGGAAGGCGCCGATCGGCTGCCCGAACGCCTTGCGCTCCTTGGCGTACCCGATCGTCTCCCGCAGGACCGCCGAGGCGTGCGCGACATTGGTGATCGCCGAGCCGAGACGCTCCTGGGGCAGGCGTTCCATCATGGCGACGAAGCCTCGGTCGACCTCGCCGATGACATTCGCCTCGGGGACCCTGACCTGGTCGAAGAACAGCTCGGCGGTGTCGGCCTCGGGCTGGCCGACCTTGTCGAGCTTGCGGCCGCGTTCGAAGCCGGGCATGCCGTTCTCGATCGCGAACAGCGTGATGCCCTTGGCCCGCTTGTCCGGGCTCGTCCGTGCGGCGACGATCACCAGATCGGCCTGGTAGCCGTTGGTGATGAACGTCTTGGAGCCGTTGACGATCCAGTCGGAGCCGTCGCGCACGGCGGTCGTGCGCAGTGCCGCCAGGTCGGAGCCGCCGCTCGGCTCGGTCATGCCGATGGCCGTGATCAGCTCTCCGGCGCAGAAGGCGGGCAGCCAGCGCGTCCGCTGCTCGTCGGTGGTGAGCTCGACCAGGTACGGCGCGCAGACGTCGTAGTGGATGGCGAACGACGAGGCCAGCGCCATGCTCTGCCCGGCGAGCTCCTCGGTCAGCACGGCGTTGAACCGGTAGTCGCCGGCCGCGCCGCCGCCGTGCCGCTCCGGCACCTCGAGCCCGAGCAGCCCCTGCCGCCCGGCCTCGCGCCACACCTCGCGGTCGATGAGCCGCCGCTCGATGAACTCCTCGGCCCTGGGCTCGACCGAACGCGCGACGAACGCCCGCACGGACTCCCTGAACGCCTCATGGTCTTCCCCGTACAGCCTGCGCCGCATCGTCCCGTCCTCTCACCGCCGACCGGGAACGGCGTTCCGCCTCGGTGCCCAATTAAGCGTTCGCTTAGTGTACGGCAAGCATACGCGCGGCCAGATGGGCGTAGAGCGCTCCCACCTCGTCGGGCGTGCGCGCCCCTTCCACGCGGTACCACCTGGCCACGTCGACGCAGAGCGACACGATCGCCCTGGAGGTGCCCGGCAGGTCGGCCACGTCGAACACGCCCAGCGCGGCCCCGGCCTCGACCTCGGCGCGGAACACCGCGTCCGTGCGGTCGCGCATCGCCTGGATCACCTCGCGCCTGCCGTCCTCCAGGGCGGAGAGCTCGACCTGCGTGACCCTGGCGGCCCGCTGGTGCCGCGCGTGGAAGCCCGCGAGCGCCCACACCGCGGCCCGGATCCGCACGTCGCGGGCGTCGGCGTCCGGCACCGCTCCCATCGCGCCCAGCACGGCCGTGTGCGCCGCCTCGTGCACCGTGCGCACGATGGTGAACAGCAGTTCGGCCTTCGTCGCGTAGTGCACGTACATGGCGGCGGGGCTCATGCCCGCGCGTTCGGCGATCTCGCGCGTGGAGGCTCCGCCGTACCCACGCTCGGCGAACAGCACGACGGCCGCCTCCAGCAGTCTCCTGGCCGCGAGCGGCTCGACGTCGGCCCAGAGGCCGGGGGTGTCCATGAGGCCATCCTAAGCGCTCGCTCAGTACGCTCACGGCGCAACTCAGAAGGCCGACGAACGCCTAGCGTGGTGAGGGCGCGTCGAAAGGGGTCCCATGGGCAAGGCGTTCTGGATCGACCAGGGGTACGACCGCGAGCGGGCCGACGACGGGCTCAGCCGCTACAGCCTCCACGTGCGCAAGCACGCCGAGGAGTTCGAGTGGGGCGACATCGCGCCGGTCAGGTTCGCCTGCACGGCCTGGCGTCTGGCCACTCCCCCGCAGGCCGCTCCCACGACGCCGCAACCACCGGGCGCCTCCGGCCCGCCGGGCCTCTCGCCGGGGTTCGTGCGCTGGGACCGGCGCATCCTCGGCGCCGAGTGCCTGCGCAACACCTGGGACGGCACGCTGACGGCCGAGGTCAGGATCGTCTCGCCCCTGCCCGGCGAGCTGACCAGGTCGCGGGCCTGGTGGCGCGACCGGGGCTGGCGCGACTGGCAGGAGACGTTCGGCCAGTACGTCGAGCCGACGCAGCAGGACCTCGCCCGAGGGCCGTTCCTGCGGGCGTCGCTGCTGGTGCAGGCGCCGATCCCGCTGGCCGACCTGCCTCCGGCTCCCGAAGGGCCGCACGACGGCATCGAGGAGAGCGCACACCGCGCGCTCGCCGTCGTCGTGCGTGAGCTCAACGCCCTTCTGGATCCGGTGCTGGAGCAGTTCGGCTGACCTCGGCCGGGACCCGGCGCGCGCTCGCGGCGGCGATCGTGACCCGCAGGTGCTTCATCAGCGGCTGGTCGCTCTGCGTGCTGTAGTCGCTGATCGAGCACAGCACGTTCAGCTCCGGCATGTACCCTGCCGCGCAGCCCCGCGGGATGTCGTAGGCGACCGCGAGGAAGCCCTGCAGCGTCCGCGTGCTGCCGTCCTTGGCGAAGCTCGTGACGTCGACGGGGTCGAACTGCCGCAGGCCGCGCACGCGCATGTCGTCGGGGTTCATGAACACGAGCGTGCGCAGGTTCGAGATGCCCCGGTAACGGTCGTCGGCCGAGTAGACGGTGGTGTTCCACTGGTCGTGCGAGCGCAGCGTGCCCAGCACGAGGGTGCCCGCGACCGGGACGACGTCGGGCAGGTCGGCCGTGGAGAACTCGGCGCGGCCCGAAGGCGTGTGGAAGACCAGCTCACGGGCCGGCTGCTTGATCCGGAAGCCCATCGGCAGCCGGACCCGCCGGTTGAAGTCCTCGAAGCCCTCCAGCACCTCGGCCATGGTGTCGCGGATGCGGTCGTAGTCCTCGACGTACCACTCCCACGGCGTGTCGCTGCCGGGCAGTGCGGCCCTGGCCAGGCCCGCGACGATGGCGGGCTCGGAGAGCAGGTGCGGTGAGGCGGGCCGCTTCATGCCCGCCGACAGGTGCACCATGCTCATGGAGTCTTCGACCGAGATGCGCTGGGGCCCGCCGCGCTGCCTGTCGGTCTCCGAGCGGCCGAGGCAGGGCAGGATCAGGGCCTGGCGGCCGTGCACCAGATGGCTGCGGTTCAGCTTGGTGCTGACGTGCACGGTCAGCTCGCACGTGCGCAGCGCCTGCGCGGTGTAGGCGGTGTCGGGCGCGGCGAGTGCGAAGTTGCCGCCCATGCCGACGAACACCTTCACCTCGCCCCGATGCATGGCGTTGACGGTGGCGACGGTGTCCAGGCCCGGCTCGTAAGGCGGCTCGATGCCGCACACGGCGGCCAGCCGGTCGAGGAACCTGCTGCCCGGCCGGTGGTCGATCCCGCAGGTGCGGTTGCCCTGGACGTTGCTGTGCCCGCGCACCGGCGAGGGCCCGGCGCCCTCCCTGCCCAGATTGCCGCGCAGCAGCAGCACGTTGACGATCTCCCTGATCGTGTCGACGCCGTGCTCGTGCTGCGTCACGCCGAGACACCAGCTGATGATGGTGCGGTCGGCCTCGCGGTAGATCCTGGCGGCCTTGAGGATCTCCTCGCGCGTGACCCCCGACTGGTGCACGATCTCCTGCCACGTGGTGGCCTCGCACAGCGCGCGGTAGGCGTCGAACCCCTCGGTGTGGCGCTCGACGAATCTGTGGTCGAGCGCTCCGGGGTCGCTCTGGGCCAGCTCAAGGGTGGCCTTGGCGATGCCGCGCATCAGCGCCATGTCGCCGCCGATGCGCGGCTGCAGGTTGAGGGTGCCCGTCCTGGTCGAGCGGCCCAGCGCCATCTGGGTCAGCTCGTGCGGCACGATCGTGCGCCCGGCCGCCGCCTCGATGAGCGGATTGACGTGCACGATCTGGGCGCCCCGCCGGAAGGCGTCGGCGAGCGAGGTGAGCATGCGCGGCGCGTTGGAGGCCGCGTTGACGCCCATGACGAACAGCGCGTCGGCCGCCTCCCAGTCCCGCAGGTCGACGGTGCCCTTGCCGGTGCCGATCGCCGCGGTGAGCGCCCTGCCGCTGGCCTCGTGACACATGTTCGAGCAGTCGGGCAGGTTGTTGGTGCCCAGCTCCCTGGCCATCAGCTGGTAGAGGAACGTGGCCTCGTTGCCGAGCCTGCCCGAGGTGTAGAACGCCGCCTGCCCGGGCCCCTCCAGCGCCCGTACGGCACGGCCGAACAGCTGGAAGGCCGCCTGCCAGGTGATCGGCACGTAGCGGTCGCTGTCCGCGTCGTAGACCATGGGCTCGGTCAGCCGTCCCTGGTCCTCCAGGTCGAAGTCGCTCCAGCCGGACAGCTCGGTGACCGTGTGCAGGGCGAAGAAGTCGCGTCCCACCCGTTTGCCGGTCATCTCCCAGGTGACGTGCTTGACGCCGTTCTCGCAGATGTCCAGCTTCAGGCCCTTGGTGTCGGGCCAGGCGCAGCCGGGGCAGTCGAAGCCGCCGTCCTCGTGGTTCATCCGCAGGATGGCCCGGCTGCCCTCGACCAGTTCGCCCTGGCCGAGCAGGGTACGCCCGACGGACCTGGCCGCTCCCCATCCGGCCGCCGGGTGCCGGTAGCGCCTGGATCTCGGCGGTCCCTGCGGCTCGGCCCCCACGCTCGGCCGTACGACGTTCCGCTCGTCATCGGAAGCGCTCATGACAACGTCCCCCTCACTCCCCGATCCAGTCGGGGGGCTGGAGTCGTCATGTCAACCGATGCCCGGCCCGGCGGGTAGCGAAACAGGACGAGTGGGTACTAAGTACCTCTTACGTCGTCGGCGAGTTCGCGAAGGATGTCCAGATGGCCGTTGTGCCGGGAGGTCTCCTCGATCATGTGGCCGATCACCCAGCGCAGGGTGGCGCGCTCGCCGTTGCGGTTGGGCCTGGTGGCGCGGCTGTCCAGGCCGAGCGCGGCGATGCGCTCGTCGATGCGGGCGCACTGGGCCTGGTAGTCGGCCAGCACCTGGTCCAGGGGCAGTTCGACGCCGATGCTGAACTCCTTGTCCGGCTCGGCCTCGGTCCACGGCCCTCCGTCCTCCTCGCCCAGCATCACGACCTCGAACCACCAGTGCTCGACCCAGCGCAGATGGTTGATCACCCCGGCGATCGTCATGAGCGGCGAGCCGGGAAGCGGGGCCCGCCTGGCGTTCTCCTCGGTGAGCCCGTCGCACTTGGCGACGGCGGTGGCGCGGGCGTAGGCGAGCAGGGTGGTCCAGGTGGATCGTTCGTCCCAGTCGGACGGTGTGTCGGTTCGTTTCACCGGGACAGTATTCACGCCCGTGAGAGCGTTCTCCTCCCATTAAACGGCCGCTACGGGAACGGCTGCCCGGTCACGACGGCGACGATGCGCGTGCCGGGCCGGAATCGGCCGCGCCCGGCGAGGTCGAGCACGCCGTACACCATCTTGGCCACGTACACCCGCTCCAGCGCGTGCCGGGCGGCCAGGGCGTCGAGGGTGGCGTCGGTGCGGGCGTAGCCGCCGAAGTGGTAGCCGAGCTCGATCGACCAGTTGTCCAGCACCCGCCCGAGCGCCTCGCGCTGCAGCCTGGCCACCTCGCCCGCCAGGAAGCCGCCCCCGCGCAGCACCGAGAAGCCGATCGCCCGCTGCCTTGGCCGCAGCCCGGCCGAGATTCCGGCCAGCGTCCCGCCGGTGCCGACGGGGCAGCAGACGACGTCGAAGGCGACCTCGATCTCGGCCGGGAGTTCGGCGCAGCCGCGCACGGCCTCGGCGTTGCTGCCGCCCTCGGGCAGCACGTGCGCGTCGCCGTGCTCGGCGCGCAGCCTGGCGAGCACCTCGGGCGTGTGTTTGAGCCGGTAGGCCGCCCGGTCGAGGTAGGTCAGGCGCATGCCGTGCTCCTGGGCGCGGGCCAGCGAGGGGTTGAGCGGCAGGTGCTCCTCGCCCCTGATGACGCCGATCGTCTCGAAGCCGTGCGCACGGCCGGCGGCGGCCACCGCCCGGATGTGCCCGGACCAGGCGCCGCCGAAGGTCAGCACCCTGGGGTGGCCGAGATTGTGGCGGAGTTTGCGGGCTTTGTTGTCGTCGTGCTTGAGGAAGAGCCTGACACCGGCTCCGGCGAGGCTCGGATCCGTCATCTCCGCCAGCATGGCGCTAGTCTACGGTCGGGTCGCTGTTGAGAGGTGTTGAATTATGCGCGATGCTGACGGTTTTCCGCACGCCCGCGGCACACGGGCCGCCGAAGCGTTCGAGGCGGCGTACGGCCGTGCGCCCGCGACCGTCTGGCACGCGCCCGGCCGGGTGAATCTCATCGGCGAGCACACCGACTACAACGACGGCCTGGTGCTGCCGTTCGCCGTGCCGTGGGGCGTCACCGTCGCCCTGTCCCCGCGCCAGGACACCACGATCAGGCTGCTGTCGCTGCAGACGGGAGCCGATCCTGTCACGATCACCGCACACGCGCAGGCCGAAAGCTGGGAGCGGTATGCCGTCGGCGTGTTCGCGATGCTCGCGGCGGGCGAGGCGGGCGTGACGCTCGGCGCGGACCTGGTGATCGACGGCGACGTGCCGCAGGGCGCGGGCCTGAGTTCGAGCGCCGCCCTGGAGGTCGCCGTGGCCTGCGCGCTGAACTCCGCCTACGAGCTGGCCATGACGCCCATGGAGCTGGCCCTGCTCGCCCAGCGCGCCGAGAACGACTTCGTCGGCATGCCCTGCGGCGTCATGGACCAGGCCGCATCCGCGCTGTGCAAGGAGGGCCACGCGCTGTTCCTCGACTGCCGTTCGCTCGGGTCGAGGGCGGTGCCGCTGGAGCTGAGCGCCAAGGGCCTGGGCGTCCTCATCATCGACACCGGCGTGCACCACGAGCTCGCCGACGGCCAGTACGCCAGGCGCAGGGCCGACTGCGAGTCCGCCGCGCGCAGGCTCGGCGTCGAGTCGCTGCGTGACGTCACCGACCTGGCGGGCGCGCTCGGCCTGCTGCGCGGTGACGAGCGCAAGCGCGTTCAGCACGTCGTGACCGAGAACCACCGGGTGGAGGCGCTGGTCGGCCTGCTGCGCGCGGGCGCGGTCACCGAGATCGGCGCCCTGCTCAACGCCTCGCACCTGTCGCTGCGCGACCAGTTCGAGGTGTCGGTGCCCGAACTCGACGTGGCCGTCGAGGCCGCCGTCCGGGGCGGGGCCCGCGGCGCCAGGATGACGGGCGGCGGCTTCGGCGGCTCGGCCATCGCCCTGGTCGCCGACGAGCGCGCCGCATCGGTCGAACACTCGGTACGGCAGGCCTACGCCGAGCGCGGCTGGAAGGAGCCCCGTTTCCTGCCCGCCACCCCGTCGGCGGGCGCGCACCGCCTGGCCTGACGCCTAGCGCGACCCTTCGGCCGCCGTGGTCAGACGCGGCACGGCGGCCAGCAGGGCACGCGTGTAGTCGTGGCGCGGCAGGAAGAACACCTCGTCGACGTCGCCCGACTCCACCACCCTGCCCTCGTGCATGACCAGCACACGGTCGCTCACGTGGTGCACCACGCCGAGGTCGTGCGAGACGAACACCAGCGCGGTCCCGTCCTGCGCCTGGATCTCGGCCAGCAGGTCGAGCACCTGGGCCTGCACCGAGACGTCCAGCGCCGAGACCGGCTCGTCGCAGACCAGGACGTCGGGCCGGGGACCGATGGCCCTGGCGATGGCGACGCGCTGGCGCTGCCCGCCGGACAGCTCCCTGGGATGCCTGCCGAGGAAGGCCGCGCCGAGACCGACGCGCTCAAGCACCTCGACGACGCGCTCGCGCCGCTCGGCCCTGCTCGTGCCCGGCCGTGCGCCGAGCGGCTCGGCCACCAGGCGGCCGACGGTGTGCCTGGGGTCGAAGGAGTCGAGCGGGTTCTGCGAGATGAGCTGGATGAGCGGCCTGCGCGGGCGGCGGCGCCGTTCGGGCAGGACCGACCACGGCTCGCCGTGCAGCACGACCTGGCCCGCGTCCGGCTTGACCAGGCCGAGCAGCAGCCTGGCGACCGACGTCTTGCCCGAGCCGGACTCGCCGACGATACCGAGCGCCTCGCCCTTGGCGACGGTGAGCGAGACGTCGTCGACGACGCGCCGCCCGCCGTAGGACAGGCTCAGCCCGCTCGCGGCCAGCACCTCGACGTCCGACGTGACCGTACGGCCGGGCAGCGGCGGCCTGAGGCTGACCCCGCCGGGTGCGACCGCGCCCAGCCGGGTGCCCCGGGAGGCGGCCGACGGCACGGCGGCCAGCAGCAGCTTGGTGTAGGGGTGTTCGGGCGAGCTGAGCACCTGCCCGGTCGGGCCCTGCTCGACGATCTCGCCGTCCTTCATCACCAGCACCCGGTCGGCGAAGGAGGAGACGACGGCCAGGTCGTGGCTGATCACCAGCAGGGCGGTGCCCTCGGCCTTGCGCGCGGCCAGCAGCCGCAGGATCTGCGCCTGCACGGTGACGTCGAGCGCGGTGGTCGGCTCGTCGGCGATGATCAGCCGGGGCGCCGCCGCGATGGCCGAGGCGATGAGGGCGCGCTGGCGCAGGCCGCCGGAGAGCTGGTGGGCCCGCTGCCCCGCACGCAGGGCCGGCTCGGGCACGCCCACGTCGGTCAGCAGGTCGAGCACACGCTGCCCTCTGGCCTGGCGCGGCACCACGTCATGGGTGGCGAGCACCTCGCCGATCTCGTCGCCGACCCGGCGGAGCGGATCGAGCGAGACGAGCGCGTCCTGCAGGACGAGCCCGGCGAAACGCCCGCGCAGCCGCCGCCAGTCCGCCTCGGTGAAGGTGAGCGCGTCACGCCCGTCGATCTCGAAGCGCTCGGCGCCGACGACGGCTCCGTGCCCGGCCAGGCCGACGAGGCTGCGCGCGGTGACGCTCTTGCCCGAACCGGACTCGCCGACGATGGCCACGCACTCGCCCTGCTCGATGGTGAAGGAGATCCCTCGTACGGCCTCGACACCGGGGAAGGCGACCCGTAACCCGGCCACGTCGATCATGCGCGTCTCCTCTCGAAACGGCGTTGCAGCCTGCGTCCCAGCACGGTCAGGCAGATGACGGTCAGCGTGATGGCCAGGCCGGGGAACAGCGCCTCCCACCAGGCCACCCGCAGATAGCCGCGCGACTCGGCGAGCATCGCGCCCCACTCGGGCGCGGGCGGCTGCGGCCCCATGCCGAGGAAGCTGAGCCCCGACGCGGCGACGATCGCGGTGCCGAGCCCCATGGTGGCCAGCACGGGCAGCGGCCCGAGCACGTTGGGCAGCACGTGCCTGCCGACCAGTGCGCCCTTGCCGAGCCCGAAGGTGACGGCCTGCTCGACATAGCCGGAGCGCCGCACCACGAACGTCTGGGCCCGCACCACGCGGGCGTAGTTGGGCAGTTGCGCGAGCCCGATGGCCAGGATCACATTGCCCGCGCCCGGACCGGTGATCGCGATGACGAGCAGGGCGAGCAGCAGTTCGGGAAAGGTGGCGAGCACGTCGAGCGCCCGGGTGAGCACCTCGTCGAAGGCACGGGGCGCCAGGCCCGCCGCGAGGCCGACCAGCAGTCCGGCCACTCCTGCGAACACGACGGCGGCCACCCCGATGCCCAGCGAGTCGGCGGCGCCGTGCACGACTCTGGCCAGGACGTCCCTGCCCAGGTGGTCGGTGCCGAACAGGTGGGCGGAGCTGGGCGCCTCCAGGGCGCGCAGGGGGTCGGCGGCCAGCGGGTCGGCCGAGGTGAGCGCCCAGGGGAACAGTGCGGCGACGGCGGCGAGCACCAGCGGCACAGCGGGCGGCCAGAGCGAGGCGCGCCGGGGGGCACGCGCCGCGGCGCCGCGCCGCAGGAGGGCGACGGCGCTCACCGGCCGCTCCTCAGTCGGGGGTCGATGATCAGGTAGACGAGGTCGACGACGGTGCTGACCGTGACGTACACGACGGCCGACAGCAGCACGACGGCCATGACGACCGGCATGTCCTTGTCCCCGACGGCCGCCACGGTGATCATGCCGAGCCCCGGCCTGCCGAACACGGTCTCGATGATCACCGCACCGCCGAGCAGGCTGCCGGTGAACCAGCCGGTCAGCGTGACGGCGGGCAGCAGGGCGTGGCGCAGGGCGTGCCTGGCCAGCAGGGCGCGCTCGGTCAGCCCGCGCGCCCTCGCGGTGATCGCGAAGGGCTGTTCGAGCGCGCGTTCCAGGCCGTCCCTGAGCACCTGGCCGAGCAGCCCGGCCACCGGCAGCGACAGGGCGAGCGCCGGGAGCACCAGGGCGACCGGCCCCTGCGCCCCCGAGACGGGGAACCAGCCGAGGGTGAAGCTGAAGACGAACAGCAGCAGAATGCCGGTCAGGAACGGCGGCACCGAGGCTGCGGCCACCTCAAGGGTGTCGGCCGCGCCCCTGCCCCAGCCGGTGCGCCCGGCGGTGACCAGGGCGACCACGACGGCGAGCACGACCCCGATCGCGGCGGCGGCCAGGGCGAGCTGCGCGGTGGCCCAGACGTGCGCCCCGACCACCTCGCCGACGCCGCGCTGCAGGATGTAGGAGCGGCCGAGGTCGCCGCCGAGCAACCGCCCGATGTAGCGCCCGTACTGCACGAGCGCCGGTTGGTCCAGCCCCCACTCCTGGGTGATCGCGGCCCTGATCTGCGGGGTGTCGAGCCCGCCTCCGCCGCCGGAGACGAGCACGTCGATGGTCTCGCCCGGCGTGAGCCAGAGGGCGGCGAAGGCGGCCGTGGCGGCGGCCCAGAGGACGGCCACCGCCGCCACCAGCCTTCGCACGACCGGTCTGATCCACCCGGTGGCGGCCAGCCCCCGCCACCGGGTGGAGTCTTCGGTGCGGTACGGCGCGCGTACCGCTTCCTGGGAGAGCGCGCTCACCCCGTCCCCCCGAGCGAGACGGCGTAAGCGCTGTCGGGTGTGCCGGAGACGGCCTCGAAGCCGAGCCCCTTGACCGAGGCCTGGTGTGCGATCTGGTCGGCGGGCGCGTAGAGCGGGAAGACCAGGGCGTGCTCGATGACGGCCGCCTGCTGGACCTTGCGGTAGAGCTCCGCGCGCTCGGGGACCGAGGAGCTGGCCGAGGCCTCGGCGAGCCACTTGTCGATCCTGGGGTCGGTGAAGTTGAAGCGGTTGATCGGCGCCTTGTCCGGCAGGATCAGGTTGAGGGCGTTGCCCGCGTCGGTGTCGCCGCGCGAGTTCTCGAACAACTCGTACTCGTCGTTCTTCAGCGCGGCCTCACCCGCTCCCGCGTCCAGCGAGACGATCTTCAGGTCGATGCCGACGCTCTGCTTGATCTGGGCCTGCACGGCCTGGGCCAGCACGTCACGCCGGTCGCGGACGTACGGGGCGATCTGCACGAGCCTGACGGTCAGCCGCTTGCCGTCCTTGACCCGGAAGCCCGCCGTGTCGCGCTGCGACCAGCCGGCCTCGTCCAGCAGCCTGCCCGCCTCGGCCGTGTCGCTCTTGTACGCGCCTTCGAGCGAGGCGTCGTAGAACGGGCTCGCCGGGCTGACGATGCTCCAGGCGCGCTTGGCCGTACCCCGGTAGACGGCCTGCAGCACGGCGTCCACGTCGACGCCGAGCCGGAAGGCCTGGCGTACCTTCTTGTCGTCGAAGGGGGCGTGCGACTGGTTGAAGTAGTAGTTGAAGGCGGTGCCCGAGTTGAGGCTCGTGGCGAGCTTGAGCGAGGGGTCCTTGCCGATGAGGTCCACCTCGGTCGCGGGCACGCCCTCGATGACCTGGACCTGTCCCGAGGTGAGCGCCCCCACCCTGACGGCCGCCTCGGGCAGGAACCTGTAGGTGACCTCGTCCAGCGCGGCGGGCCCCTGACGCAGGGCGTTGGACGGCCCCCACGCGTAAGCCGGGTTGCGCTTGTAGTGCACCTCCTGGCCCGGCACGAACCTGTCCAGGATGAACGGCCCGCTGCCCACCAGGTCGGGCCCGCCCGCCTTGACGTCCTTGGCGCTCTTCAGCGAGGCGGGCGAGACCTGCCCGGCCGGAGGCGAGGACAGGAAGTCGAGGAACACCCCGTCGGGCGAGGCCAGCGTGAACCTCACCACGTACGGCGAGACCACCTCGACGGTCTTGAGCCTGCCGAGCTGGATGGCGGCCACGCCAGGCGCGTACTGCGGCTCGCGCAGCTTGTCGATGTTGGCCTTGACCGCGGCCGCGTCGAACCTGGTGCCGTCGTGGAAGGTGACGTCCTCGCGCAGCGTGAAGTCGTAGACGAGACCGTCGGGCGACACCTTCCACGACGTCGCCAGCCACGGGGTGAAGCCGCCCTTGGCGTCCCTCGCCACCAGGAAGTCGAACTGGTTGTGCACGAGCAGCCTGGCCTTGTTCTGGCCCCACTGGTGTGGATTGAAGGTGATCGGCTGAGTCTCGACGGCCCAGACGAGGGACCCGCCGCCGACGGGGGCGCTGGGCGCCTCTGTGGTGCCACATGCGCTGAGCACGAGCATGGCGGCGACGGCGAACACGGACGCTGACCTGGCTGGGGGGATCTTCATGGTGTCCTTACACGAGCTGCTACGTCGAGGAGGGGTCGTAGAGGTGGATCAGCCGAGGCGGGCGCGGCCGTGCGGGGCGTCCCAGTCGCCGAGCACCGGCTCGACGGGGATGCGCCACGACTGCGACGCCGTACGGGGCGCGTGGGTGGCGATGAGGGCGAGGTCGGTGGTGCGCCTGAAGGCCGGGCGCTGGTAGAGGTCGCGGGCGTAGCCCCAGAGGTTGGCGAACTCGGTCAGGCCACGGCCGCTGATCCTGGCGTGCGGGTTGAGCGCCAGGTCGAATCTGACCAGGGTCGGGAAGAGCCGGACGTCGGCCTCGGTGATGCGGTTGCCGAACAGGAACCTGCTGCGCTCCAGCCTGCCGTTCAGCTCCTCGAAGGTGGTGATCAGGCGCCGCCTGGCCGCGGTGTACTCCTGCTCGGTGGTGGCCGAGGCGACGGCCTGCGGGTCGACGCCCGAGGCGATGAGCGAGTTGACCTCGTCGATGGCGCCGCGCAGGTGCGCCGGGTAGAGGTCGACGGCCGGGTCGCCCCACGGCTGGGTGGCCAGGTCGAGGGTGATGATGTCGTAGTCGTTGCTGACGATCTGGTGTTCGTGCCTGTCCCACAGGACGGGGACGGAGATGTGCCCGTCGTAGCCGGGCTCGGTGGCCTCGTATGCCTCGCGCAGCAGGGTGAAGCCCTCGATCGGGTCCGGTCCCCTGTTCTCGCGGAAGGCCCAGCCCCTGCCGTCGCGCTCGTCGTCGACGTAGGACTGCGAGACCACGTCCTCAAGGCCCTTGAGCAGCCGCACGATCGCCGCGCGTTGCGCGAACGGGCAGCCGGCCGAGATGTAGAGGTGGTAGCGGCCCGCCCTGGGCTCGCTGATCCAGTCCTTGAAGGGGTAACGCTCGCCAGGACGGTTGCCCGGGCGGTAGTGACCGTGGAGATCGTGGTCCACGGGACTCGCGTAGCTGAGCGTGGTCTCGGACATGGCGTCCTGGTCTCCCGTCCATCGCGATTAACCTAGTTAAAAGGTAGGAAATACAGGAATCCCTGTCAAGACCCTGATGGGCGACAACAACAAAACGCCGCATCCACAGCGGGATGCGGCGTTCCGGGTAAGAGAAGACTATCGCTCAGGCAGCTTGACGCCAGATGCTCAGAGCGGGGGGAATCGCGGCTCCCGGCGCTCCAGGAAGCTGGCGACCCCTTCGGCGAAGTCCGGCCGCCCGAACGAGGCCAGCATCTCCTTGACCGCCGCCCTCGACGACTCCTCGAGCGTGGTGTCCCAGTCCCCCCAGACCTGGCGCTTGACGATCGCCATCGAGGCGGGCGAACTGTGCACGGCCAGCTGCCCGGCATAGTCCTGCGCGGCGGCCAGCAGCTCATCGCCGGGCACCGCGCGATGCACCAGGCCGAGCTCGGACGCCTCGGCCCCGGTGAAGACCCGGCCGGACAGCAGCAGGTCCATGGCCCTGGCCTGGCCGATGAGCCTGGGCAGCACCCACGACAGGCCGTACTCCGCGATCAGCCCGCGACGGGTGAACGCCGTGGTCCACTTGGCCTCGCTCGCGGTGAAGACCACGTCGCAGACCAGGGCGTGCACGACACCGAGCCCGGCGCACGCGCCGTTGACCGCGGCGACGATCGGCTTGCGGATCGTGGTGGGGAAGGTGGCGGGCCTGCGGTCCACATCGGCCACGCCCTCCCCCTGCTGGATCCCGGCCAGCACGTCGAAGTCGGCGCCCGCGCAGAACCCCCTGCCCGCGCCCGTCACCACGACCGCCCGCACCCCGGCGTCACGCTCGGCCTCTTCGAGCAGGTCGAAATAGCGCCTGCCGAGCGCATCGGTCCAGGCGTTGAGCCGGTCGGGCCGGTTGAAGGTCAGCGTCAGCACGCCGGCATCGAGACGGGAGAGTACGAGATCGGACATACGCCTACAGAAGCATGTTCTATTGTCGGCGCGCAAGCGAGACGACCGGCAGCCTGCCCCGCCACGGCACGGCCTCCTCCAGCGCCGAGGCCACCCGCAGCAGCAGGTCCTCCCTGCCGTAGCCCGCCACCAGCTGCACGCCGATCGGCAGCCCGTCCGAGCTCCAGCCCAGCGGCAGGCTGATCGCGGGCTGTCCCGTGACGTTGAACACCGGCGTGAACGGCCCGTAGGCGAACATCGACTCCAGCCAGCTGTCCAGCGTGTGCCCGGGATCGTCGTAGCGCAGCGTGCCGTGCGGAGCGGGAAGCGCCGCCAGCGTGGGCGTCACCAGCAGGTCGAACCCGGTGAAGAACGCCCCGACCGTGCGCGAGAGCGTGTTCTGGGCCTGGAAGCAGGCCATCAGGTCGAGCGCGGAGGCGCCCCTGACCGCCTCGATCGCCTGCCACGAGACGGCTTCGAGCCGGTCGCGCGCGGGCGGCCTCGGCCCGAGCAGGAACGTCGAGGCGATCGCCATGACCTCGGCCCGCAGCCCGGCGAGCACCGCCTCCCAGTCCACCCGGGGACTCGCCGCCTCCACGTGGTGGCCCATGCCTTCGAGCACCCGCCCCACGGCGTGCGCGGCCGCCGCGACCTCGGGATCGACCGCACCGCCCGTCCAGGCCTCGGCCGTCACCGCCACCTTCAGCACACCGGGGTCGGCGCCCACCTCGTCGGCGTAGGGCCGCAGCGGCGGCGGAGCGGTGTACTTGTCGCCGACTCCCGGCCCCTGCACGGCGTCCAGCAGCGCGGCGGTGTCGCCGACCGTACGGCTGAGGGCGAACTCGCAGGCCATGCCGAACATCGGCTCGCCGAGATCGGGCCCCGACGACACGCGTCCCCGGCTCGGCTTCAGCCCGACCAGGCCGCAGCACGAGGCGGGCACCCGGATGGACCCGGCCCCGTCGTTGGCGTAGGCCACGGGCACCGCACCCGCCGCCACCAGCGCCGCCGCTCCCCCGCTCGATCCGCCCGCGCCGCGCGCGAGGTCCCAGGGGTTGCGCGTGACGCCGTACCTGACCGACTCGGTGGCGAAGCTGATCACCATCTCGGGCACGGTCGTCACCCCGAGTACGGCCAGACCGGCGGCCCGGAATCGGACCATAAGCTCGCTGTCGTGCCAAGCTGGTATATCCGGTATCGCCCGGCTGCCCATCGAGAACGGCACACCCTCGGCCATCGGCCCGCTGTCCTTGAGCAGGAACGGCACGCCGCCGAACCGGCCGTCGCCCGCGTGCGCGAGCGCCTTGGGCAGCAGCGGCTGGGCCAAGGCGTTGAGCCGCTCATCGGCCCAGGTCAGCGCGGTGCGGGCGGCGGACTCGACCTCGGCGGCCGACACCTCGCCGGTCGCGATCAGGGTGCGCAGGCCGAGCGCGTCGAGCGCGGCGTAGTCGTGAACGTGCACATATCCCAGGATCGGCCGCCGGCCGCCACGGCCGCCACCGCTTTTCCGCCGGGCCGCGATCGGCGAAAGTGGATCTACGTCGGCGAAGACATCGGCCGTGTTGTAGGCCAAGATGGGAGGCCACGGCCGCGACGTCGATCGGCGGTGCACCTGGACCGGGTGCCGCCACGACGACGGCGAGACGCCCGGCGGCCGGAGCCAAGCACACGTTCGAAGGTACGACCCGCCACGGCGGGAAGCGCGTGAGCGTGCACCACCTCGACCGTAACCTAGCCAGGAGGCCTGTGTGGGGATCCTCATCGGAGTCGTCGGGCCCCACGACCTGGTGGACGACGTGGCGGCGACCTGCGAGGAACAACCTGGCGTCAGCACGCTCAGGCTCGACTACGACCACGAGTCGCAGGCGCCCACGATCGTCGAGGCGCACTCGGCCGCGGTCGAGGGCTGGCTGTTCACCGGCATCGTGCCCTACATGCTGGCGCACGAGGCCGATGTGCTGATCAGGCCCGCCGCCTTCGTCGACTACTCCGGCGCCACCCTGCTCAGCGCCCTCGTCCGGCTGCAGCACCAGGGGCACGACGTCACCCGGCTGTCCATCGACACGCTGTCGAGCGCCGACGTCGCCGCGACGTTCACCGAGGCCGGGCTGCCGACGGGCGACCTGCGCGTGCTGCCCTACCGCAGCGGTCTGACCTCGCAGGCGGCCACCTCCTTCCACCGGCGCGGCGGCTCGCATGCCGTGATCACCTGTCTGAGCTCCGTGCACGAGGTCCTGCGCGGCGAGCTGCCCGTGCTGCGGCTGGCGCCTTCGGTGCACTCGGTGCGGGTCGCCCTGCGCCAGCTCCTGCTCTCGGCCGAGGGCCAAGCGCAGGAGGACGCGCAGATCGCGCTCGGGCTCATCGAGATCGACGGCGAGGAGGGGCTGCTGCGTGAGGCGACGGCGCTCGGCGGCACCGTGGCCGCCTTCAGGGGCGGCACCCATCTGCTGGTGACGACCCGGGGTCCGCTCTACGACGCCACCGGCGGCTTCTCCTGCCTGCCGATGCTCGCCCGCCTGGCCGTCTACAGCCAGGTCGTACGCGCCGGGTTCGGCCTGGGCCGCAGCGCCGCCGAGGCGGAGAGCCTGGCCCGCAGGGCGCTGGCCAGGGCCAGGCGGATCGGCGACGTGGCCGCCGTGCTGTCGCTGCGCGCCGACACCGACATCGTGCTGGAGTCCGTCGCCGCCCCGCCGGTGAGCGAGCAGAACCTGCCGGTACTGGCCCGCAGGGTCGGCCTGTCGGTGGCCACGCTGGAGAAGCTGCTCGAGGCCAGGGACACCGCGGGCGACCAGCCGCTGACCACCCGCGAGATCGCCGAACGCCTCGCGGTGCAGCAGCGTACGGCCCGCAGGATGCTGCACCGCCTGGAGCTCGCCGGTCTGGCCGAGCGCACCGGCAATCTGACCAGCGGCTCCAGTGGCCGCCCGCTCACCCTCTACCGCCTCACCCTGTAGGCGCTCTCACCCTGTGGTCAGGGGCCTGCCGCACACCTCCTGGTGGTGCACGAAGGCGGGCCGCAGCGGGCTGTTGTCGTAGTAGCGATGGAAGACCGGTGTCGCGGCGCCCGACAGCGGAGGCACGATCCACGTCCAGTCGGCCGGGCAGACCCGGCCCGAGCTCTCCTCACGCTCCAGGTGGGTCAGGAAGCGCCTGGCCTCGGTGTGATGGTCGGTCATCGTCACGCCCGCCGCCTCGAACGAGTGCAGCACGGCCACGTTCAGCTCGACGAGCGCGTGGTCGCGCCACAGCGAGCGCTCCCGCCGCATGTCGAGACCGAGGCGTTCGGCGATCACCGGGAGCTGGTCGTACCTGTCGTGGTCGGCCAGATTGCGCGCCCCGATCTCGGCGCCCATGTACCAGCCGTTGAACGGCGCGCACGGGTAGCAGATGCCGCCGATCTCCAGGCACATGTCGGCGATGGCGGGCACGGCATGCCAGCGCAGCCCGAGCTCGGCGAACCAGGCGTAGTCCGGATGCGCCAGCGGCACCTCCAGGACCGCGTCGCCCGGCACCTCGCACATCAGGACGCCCTCCTGCCGCTCGCCGTCGCCCGGCCTGATGAGCAGCGGGAGCACGTCGAACCGGCCGCCCGCGCCCTTCCAGCCCATGGCCTGCACGCGGGCGGTGAACTTCACATAGCGGGGATCGCCCACCACACCGCCGTCGTCGGCCTGGTAGCCCGCATAGCGGATGAGCTGGTCGTTGAGTATCCTCGGCGCTCTTCGATCGGGCAGGTCGGGCGGGAACACCGTGATCGTCGGGCGGATCCTGCCGCCCGCCGTGGCCTCCCGCAGGTGCTCGACGCACTCCATCGCCACGCCTTCGGCCGACTCCACCTCCCGTCTGTCGCGCACCTTGAGCGAGCGCCAGTACAGCCGTCCTATGCACCGGCTGTTGTTGCGCCAGGCCACTCTGGCCCCGAACTCCAGCTCCTCCGCCGTATGGGTGTAGGCGCCGTACCTCGCCACATCCCTGGCCACCTCCCGCAGCCGCCGTTGAGGGTCACCGGCCTTGGGGTTCTCCTGGTGAAAGAGCCTGACGAACCTTTCGGCCTCCCGCAGGTCGACCGTCGTGCGGTGTTTCTGCATCGTCGAAGGTACGGCTGTCGTATCGAAGGGACGCAAGGACCGGATCCACGTACGCACGCAGCAACCAACACATTCCATTGTTTGCGAACCGTCCAGCCGATTCCGGGTCGGCGAACCGTCCTATGCGCGGCGTCCTCACCCCGCCGCTGCCATGTCGTCCCGCGGCGCCGCACCAGCTCCAGCACGGCAAATCCCATCCTTCACCTACCGACCATCACTTGTCCCCCAAATCGGAAACCGCGTGATCAATGCATCGCTCTGGGTAGTCGCAAGATCGAAATTGCCACGTATGGTGATGACGGGTGGCGGGGTCGGGTGGCGGCAGTGGCCGGGAACGACGGGCGGAAACGACGAAGGTCCCCTTCCTGGTCGGAAGGGGACCTTCTCTTGCTCCCGCGATAGGACTCGAACCTATAACCTGCCGGTTAACAGCCGGCTGCTCTGCCGATTGAGCTACACGGGATCGGGCTTTCGCGCTGGTCGGCCGGGCCTTTGGCCCTTTCGAGCGGCGCAGGAATAGATTAGCGCACTCTTGGGGTGCGTGTCGCATCGTCATCGGGGTAGGCCCGAGAAGGCGGAGGTGGAACATGCGATATCGGGCGATGTTCGTCGTCGGACTCGCTGTCGGCTATGTGCTCGGCAGCAAGGCAGGACGCGAGCGCTACGAACAGATCAAGCGCACGGCCCAGAGAGTGGCCGACAGCCCCACGGTCCAGGAGGCCGCGGGACTCGTCGGCGCGCAGGTGTCGAAGGTCGCGGGCGTGGCCAGGAACAAGGTGGGCGACACGCTGCAGAAGCGGATCCCGTTCCTCCACAAGGAGGACAGGCCGGAGACCGGCACCGGCTGGCCCGACGACGGCGAACTGACCGGCGCCGGCCGCTCGGCCAAGCCCAACGAGAGCGGGATCCCCTTCTAGGCAACCGCTCACGGGCGTCAACACGATGCGCGAGGCCCGGCTCCCACGACGGGAGACCGGGCCACACGCTTCATCCCGCTCATCCCGCGGAAGGCCGGCCCGCCCGACTCCACAGCGCGCAGGACCGGGCCGCACGCCCTCCTGGCTCTCATACGCCCATGCTGCGCCGTACTCCCTCAAGGGCCTGTTCGGCCGCCGCGCGGACGCCGGGGTCTTCGGGGTCCATGCCGTCGTCGAACACGAACGTCCAGCCGAACACGTCGCCGCCGGGCCTGCGCCTGGCCACCAGGCGGACGCCGCCTCGCGGGGGCAGGGGCACGTGCTTGTTCACCACGATGGTGGAGTTCACCCGTTCGCGCACGGTCTCGGGCAGCAGGCCGGGCTCGGTCACGGCCACCGTGTGCCGCGCGCCTCCCGCCGCGACCACGCGCAGCACGCCGTCCTCGTCCCAGCGGGCGCCCTCCACGCTCTCCCACGGGACGCGCACGCCGTCGGGCAGGTACAGGGCCAGGTTCGTGGCCACCACATGATCCTCGCCCGCCGGGGCGAAGGTGAGCACCCGCTCACCGGGCTCCGTGGCGAGCGCGCGGCGGACGTCGGCCGGCAGGCGGCGAAAGAGGCTCATGGCACCACGCTATCCAGTCCCGCGAGCGCCCACATCACAGCCCGTCCGAGCCCGCCACGTCGGCGAGCAGGTCCAGGGTCAGCGCCGCCGACCAGGAGAAGTCACGACACCCCCTGCCGCTGCCGTCGAACGGGTCGAAACACTCCCTGAACCCGGCCTGCCTGACCAGCCGCAGTGTGCCCGCCGTCAGCAACTGCACCAGCTGCGCCCTGCCGTGCACGACCGCCGCCCTGCGCAGCAGCCAGTTCGTGTTCACCCACGAGGGCCCACGCCAGTACCTCGTACGGTCGAACGCCGTCGCCCTGATCTCGCAACTCGGCACCGGATAGCCGGTCGCCCCCATGAACCGCGCCGACTCCAGCACCTGCACGACCGCCTCGACGTGCTCGCCCGGCAGCCCCGGGTCCAGCAGCGGCCCGAACCCACCCACGGTGCAGATCGGTATCAACCGATCGGCCCGCAGATCCCTGGCATAGAACCCGCCGTCCCACAACCGGCTCAGCAGCCCGTGCCTGATCCGCTCGGCCGCCTCCTTGTACGGCGCCGCGTCGGCCCCGGCGGTGGGGGCCAGCTCCGCCATCGCCTCGCACGAGGCCAGCCAGATGCCGTTGAACATCGGGTCCTCGACGGCGAACGGATGCTCCTCGCTGAGGTACTCGGCGCGGTAGCCCGCGTCGCGGTGGCGCATGGCCAGCCAGACGTAGCGGTCGTGATGGCTGTCCGGATGGCGTTCGTCCAGGTCGACGCTCCGGTAGCCGTATCTGACCTCGGGCAGGGCCGACAGTGGCTGGTCCCAGGCCGGGCTGTCGTCCATGCCCGACTCCCACGGGTGCACGATGGCCGCGAGCCCGCCGCCGCCGATGTCCCGCGCCGTGCTCAGGTAGCGGTGCTGGGCCGCGAGCGCGGGAAAGGCCCTGCGGACGAAGGCGTCGTCGCCGGTGTGCTGCCACAGCCACCGTACGGCGTAGGCGTGCAGCGGCGGTGCGGTCAGGCCCGACGTCCGCAGGCGTGCGGGCGCCGACGGATGCTCGTGCGAGCGCCACACGGCCGGGCCGGGAAAGTAGGCGCCGGCATGGTGGAAGACGATGTGCGGGAGCATGCCGGTCGACCACTGCCCGTCGAACAGGCTGAGCAGCTCGATCCTGGCCCGGTCCGGGCGGCGTTTGGCCAGTCCCATGGCCACGAAGGCGGAGTCCCAGCTCCACTGGTGCGGATACAACCCCGGCGCCGGCACGGTCGCGACCCCGCTCCAGTTCGCGTCGAGCACCGACCAGGCCTCCCGGCCCAGCGCCGCGTCGTCCACGGCCGGCCGGGCCTCACCCACCATGCCGCTGCCTACATGCTCCCTGCCTACATGTCGCCATGCCCTACTATGCGCGCTATGCCTGCGGGACAACAGACCTGGGATGAAAACCGTTACGCCGCGGACGTGACGGCGGGTGACCGGAGTCCTGCTGGAGTGCCGTGCTGGACGGGGCTCGGGCGGTGACCACGGTGGGCTGGGCAGGGCCTGCCGTAAAGGGCCGTCAAGGGGTGCCGAACCAGGTTTCGGCGAGGGCGTCCAAGGTGGGGTGTGGCGGGGGCGGGAGTTCGCGCAGGTACCACGGCAGGTTGCTGTAGGCGTGCAGCAGGGTGAGCGCCAGCAGCTCACGCGCGTCGAACCGCCGCCCGTAGGCCCGCGTCACCCGCTCGAACAGCCCCGCGTCCCCCTTGGACACGAACAGCCCCACCGCCACGAAGTCGTACGCCGGATCCCCCACCATGGCGGGCTCGAAGTCGAACACCCCGCTCAGCCGCCATCGCCCGGCATCGACCAGCAGGTGCTCGCGCATCACCTCGGTGTGCAGCAGCACCCGCCGCGCCCCGCCCAGCCGCACCGAGTCGAGAAAGCCGGGAATCTGCTCCACCCACTCCCGGGCCAGCCCCCGCTCCCGCTGCCGCTCGACGACTCCCGCCCGCTGCCCCGCCAGAAACCCCGCCCAGTCGGCGGGCCCCAGCACCTCGGGCAGGGCCGCTCGACCGCCAGGCGACGCCGTGCCAAGATCCAGGCCAGGCGGCGCCGTGCCGAGATCCAGGCCGAGCGGCGCCGTCGCGAGGTCCAGGCCGTGCAGTGCCGCCAGCATGCCGCCGGTCTCCTCGGCCAGGCGTTCCCGCTGCCCGCGCGACGCCCGTTCCCAGGCCACGGCCAGGCCCTCCCCCGGCAGCCGCGCCATCAGGACGTAGTGCCAGCCGTTGTCGCACGTTCCGTGGGCATACGGCTCCGGCGTCGCCACCGGCAGCCGCCCGTGCACGAAGGCGAGCACCCGGGCCTCCACCGCCGCCTCCCGCTCCTCGTCGGGCGGGAACACCTTCAGCACATGCCTCTCGCCGATCCCGTAGACGGGCACGGATCCTTCGTCGTAGCGCCGTACGGGCTGCCCGCTCAGGCCGAGCTCCTCCAGCAGTCGGCCGACGGCCGCCGCGATCCCCTCGTCGTCCCGCACACGGCTCAACATCCCGTTCGACATCCCGCGATCCTAGGGCCGTGCGCCCGAAGAAGAGTCGGATGGCAGGATGACCTGCTGAATTCCGATTTCTCGGCTCCTCGGCGGAAAGCGATGACATGCGGCAGCGGCTCAACCTCATTCTTCTCGGTGTGCGCGACGTCGCCGCCTCGGTGGCCTTCTACCAGGCGCTGGGCTGGCGGAGGTCGGCGGCGGGCTCGGCGGAGTTCGTCCTGTTCGAGCTGGGCGGGGTCGCGCTCGCGTTCCAGTCCCGTGCCGCCTTCGCGGCCGACGCCGGTCTGCCCGACCGCGGGCCGGGCGGCTTCGCCGGCTTCGCCCTGGCGTACGTGGCCCGCAGCGCCGAGGAGGTGTACGAGGTGATGGCCAAGGCCGCAGACCTGGGCGCCACCGTCACCCGCCCGGCCGCCCCGAACGCCTGGGGCCACAGCGGATACTTCACCGACGCCGACGGCCATCTGTTCGAGGTCCTGCACGAGGACGGCTGGATCTTCGACGAGCACGACGACCTGGTCCTCTGACCGGGCGGGCCGAGGCAGCCCCGGACCACAGCCGTCTAGCCGGGAGCTCCCGGCTAGACAGCACGATCGGCCCTGGGGCTCAGTCCAGGTAGTCCCGCAACATCTGCGCCCGAGTCGGATGCCGTAGCTTGGCCAGCGTCTTCGACTCGATCTGCCTGATGCGTTCCCGGGTGACACCGAACTCGCGCCCGACCTCCTCCAGCGTGCGCGGGTGTCCGTCGGCCAGGCCGAAGCGCAGTTGGATGATGCGCTGCTCCCGCTCCGACAGGGTGGCCAGGATGTCGTCGAGCTGGTCCTGCAGCATGATGAAGGCCGCCGCCTCCATCGGGACCACGGCGTCGGCGTCCTCGATGAAGTCGCCGAGGTCGGAGTCCTCCTCACCGATCGGCGACTGCAGCGACACCGGCTCCTGGGCGATGCGCTGGATCTCCACCACACGGTCGACCGGCAGGTCCATCTCCATCGCGATCTCCTCGGGCGCGGGCTCGCGGCCGAGGTCCTGGTGGAGCTGGCGCTGCACGCGCACGAGCTTGTTGATCGTCTCGACCATGTGCACGGGGATACGGATCGTCCGCGCCTGGTCGGCGATGGCCCTGGTGATCGCCTGACGGATCCACCACGTGGCATAGGTGGAGAACTTGTAGCCCTTGGTGTAGTCGAACTTCTCGACCGCGCGGATCAGGCCGAGATTGCCCTCCTGGATGAGGTCCAGGAAGAGCATGCCGCGTCCGACATACCGTTTGGCTATCGAGACCACGAGCCGCAGGTTCGCCTCGATCAGACGCTGCTTGGCCCTGGTGCCCTGCCAGACCAGCTCCCTGAACTCGGGGAAGGCCAGACGCGAGACGCCGTTGGACAGCTTGTCCTCGGCGAACAGGCCGGCCTCGATGGACTTGGCGAGCTCCACCTCCTCCTCGGCGGTGAGCAGGGGCACCCGGCCGATCTCGCGCAGGTAGATGCGCACGAGATCGCTGGTTGGGGCACGTTTGCCGACATCCTCCTCATCGGCGCGGGTGGTCTCCTCGGTATCTTGCGGTTCGAGGACCTCCACACCGTTCTCGGCGAGCATGCGGACGACGCGTTCCAGCGCGTCAGACGGCAGCTCGGATCGGTCGAGCGCGGCTGCGACGTCATCGACCGTGACGCTCCCGCGCTCCCTTCCTTTCGCGACGAGGTCCGCCACCTGGTCTACCGATGGCGGCCCACTTGGCAGAACCGATGCACCCACGGGACACAGTCTGCAGTATTGGTTCCATAAAATGGCAGACCTATTTTTGGCACTGAAGGTAAGGCGATCACCACGGCCAAATCGAGATCAAATTAAGGTTTAGCCGGAGTTCGATCTGGAAAGTAATGCCAATTACAACTTCGCAGGTCAGAGCACCTAGCTCGCCGCGCGCTCGCGCAGCACGCGACGCTGCTGCTCAAGGCCGACCAGCTCCCCGAAGAGGCGGTTGTAGTCCTGCTGCTCATCGACCGGATTGAGGCGCTGCAGCCGCGTCTTGACCTGTGCGATGGCCCGGTCGACCGCGATGGCCTCCAGGGCGGCCAGCATGGCCGAGGCGTACTTCTCCTCGCTGTTGAGCTCTGCGCGCAACTCCTCGACGGCCAGCCGGGTGACGGTCGCCCGCATCGCCTCGTCCGGCGCCTGGGCCAAGAGCCGCTCGATCCACGGCAGCCCGCCCGGCCCGGCGCCCGAGACGCCGCCGGCGCCCAGCAGGACGGCGTAGATGGCCGAGTGCTCGGGGGTGGTGAACGCCTGGGCGTCGAGCGCGTCGAAGCGCGGGCCGAGCAGGGCGGGCCGCTGGACGGCCAGCTTGAGCACCTCGCCCTCGACCCGGACGTTGGGGTCGGCCGGGGCGCTCCTGCGCTGCTGCTGGGGCTGCTGCGGACGGCGCTGGCCGTCACCGCGCGCGGCCACCTCGGTGATGCGCTCGACGACGAAGCGCTCGTTCTGGAAGCCGAGCCAGCGGTCGAGGTCGACGGCGTAGAGCTGGCGCAGCGCGCGGTCCTTGATCCCGGCGACGATGGGCGCGGCGGCGTCGAGCGCGGCCAGCCTGCCCTCGTTGCTGCGCAGGTCGTAGCGGGCGATCATCGTGCGGATGGCGAAGGCGAACAGCGGCTCACGGCTGGCGATGAGGTCGCGCACGGCGGCCTCGCCCTGCTTGATCCGCAGATCGCACGGGTCGAGCCCGTCGGGCTGCACGGCGACGAAGGTCTGGGTGACGAACTTCTGCTCGTCGGCGAACGCGCGCAGCGCCGCCTTCTGCCCGGCGGAGTCGCCGTCGAAGGTGAAGACGACCTCGCCCCTGAACTCGGCCTGGTCGAGCAGGAACCTGCGCAGGATCTTGATGTGCTCCTCGCCGAAGCTGGTGCCACAGGTGGCCACCGCGGTCGGGATGCCGGACAGATGGCAGGCCATCACATCGGTGTAGCCCTCGACGATCACGGCCTGGGAGCGCTTGGAGATCTCGCGCTTGGCCATGTCGATGCCGTAGAGCACCTGGCTCTTCTTGTAGAGCGGGCTGTCGGGCGTGTTGAGGTACTTGGGGCCGTCGTCGGCGTCGAGCAGCTTGCGCGCGCCGAACCCGATGACGTCGCCCGTGGCATCGCGGATCGGCCAGATGAGCCGCCCCCGGAACCTGTCGATGGGCCCCCTGCGCCCCTCCTTGACCAGCCCGCCCTTGACCAGCTCGTCGGCCGTGAACCCCTTGGCCAGCAGGTGCCTGGACAGCGCCTCCCACTCGTTGGGCGCATAGCCGACGCCGAACGCGGCGGCGTCGGCCCGCTCGAACCCGCGCTCGGACAGGAACTTGCGCCCGGGAGCGGCCTCGGGGGCGAGCAGCCTGTCGGCGTAGAACTCGGCGGCGACGCGGTGCGCCTCGACCAACCTGGCGCGCTCGCCCTGGTCGCGCTTGGGGGTGTAGCCGCCCTGCTCGAACTGCAGCTGGATGCCGGCGCGCGAGGCGAGCCGCTCGACGGCCTCGCCGAACGTCAGGTGCTCGATGCGCTCGACGAACCTGATGACGTCGCCGCCCTCGCCGCAGCCGAAGCAGAAATACATCCCTCGCTCGGGTGTGACGTTGAACGAGGGGCTCTTCTCGTCGTGGAAGGGGCACAGGCCCTTGAGATTGCCGCCACCGGCGTTGCGGAGCTGGATGTGCTCGCCGATGATGTCGGCGATCGGGGAGCGCTCGCGTACGAGCGCGATGTCAGCATCACGAATCCGGCCTGCCACGTCGGCGAGTCTATTGGCCGCGACCGACAGTTCCGACCGGCTTGCCGTGATCGGCGCCGGGCGACCACCCTGCGAGAGCGCCCTGCTGCGCCCTGTGGCGTACGGGCGGGAAAAACCGCGAACGGCTCATACCCGCTCTGACAGTCGGTTACAAAGGTATCGGTTGCATAGGTAAAGGCCGTCTTTAGATACCGTGACACAGGTGGAGATCATGCGATCGGGGCATATAGGGCGACTGGCCATGGTGGCAGGCGCCGTCCTTCTCACCGGAGCCTGTGGCCAGACGACCGGCGTGGCGGGCATCAGTACCAAGGCTCCCGTGGCGCCCGTCGGCGCGACCCCGGCGGTGACGGCGACGATTCCCGAGCCGGAGCCCGGCCCTTCGGGCGAGCAGCTGCCCGTCGGCCTGCGCCCGGAGGCGGGCGAGCCGGTCAAGGTGCCGCCGCCGACGGTGTCGAAGTACACCTACGCCTATCCCGTCAAGGGATGTGAGTCCAGCTACGCCCGCAAGCTGCTCATCCTGCCCAAGACGACGATCTGGGCGGGCAAGGGCTGCACGTTCGTCTCGCCGGTCGACGGCGTCGTCGACGAGGTGAACGTCAAGAACCGCTGGACCCGCTCGACCGACAAGGGCCAGGACCGCGAGGGCAGGTTCGTCTCGCTCATCGGCGAGGACGGCGTGCGCTACCTCGGCGGCCACCTCGACGCCGTGCTCCCCGGCATCAAGCCGGGCACGAAGGTCAAGGCGGGCCAGCCGCTCGGCCAGATCGGCACCTCGGGCAACGCCCGCTACACCGCCTCCAACCTCTACTTCGCCATCTCGTGGAAGACAGGCCCGGGCTACTGGTGGGTACGGCGCGGCATGGTCGAGCCGTGGGACTACCTCGACGCCTGGCACGAGGGCAACAAGACCTACTCCCCCAGGGAGGCGACGTTCGCCCTGCGCAGGAAGCTCGGCGAGACGCCGCCGTGCACCACGATGTGCAGCGCGAAGGCCACACCGCCCCAGGACAAGGACAAGGAGCGGAAGCCGACCAAGAAGCCGACTCCCACTCCCACTCCGACGCCGCTGGTCGAGCCGGTCTAGCCGGGCAGCGACCCGGTGTCGACGACCTCGCCCGACCGGATGACGGCCTGGATGTCGCCCACGACGTCCCACACGTTGACGTTCATCCCGGCGACGACCCTGCCCTCGCGCAGCCAGTACGCGATGAACTCCAGGTCGGGCACCGACCCCCGGTAGACGACCTGGTCGTAGCCGAGCGGGTCGCCCGAGAACTCCATGCCGAGCGAGAACTGGTCGGTGTAGAAGTACGGCACGCGGTCGTAGACGACCTCCTGGCCGAGCATCGAACGTGCGGCGGCCGGGCCGCCGTTGAGCGCGTTGGCCCAGTGCTCGACGCGCAGGTGCCTGCCGTACAGCGGGTTGTAGGACTCGGCCACGTCGCCCGCCGCCCAGATGTTCGGGTCCGAGGTGCGCAGGGACTCGTCGGTGCGCACGCCTGAGCCGATCTCCAGGCCGGCCTGCCTGGCCAGGTCCAGGTTCGGCGCGGCGCCGATCCCGGCTACGACGAGGTCGGCGTCGAGCCGTTCGCCGCCTTCGAGCACGACGCCCTTGTCCTCGATCCGGGCCACCGAGGCGCCCAGGCGCAGGGTGACGCCGTTGTCCCTGTGCACCTTGGCGAACACCTCGCCGAGTTCGGGCCCCAGGGCCGCGTGCAGCGGTGTGGGCTGCGGCTCGACGACCGTGACCTCCCATCCGGCCTTCCTGGCCGCCGCGGCGCTCTCCAGGCCGATCCAGCCCGCCCCCACGACCACGAGCCGCCCGCCGCCCGCCAGCAGCCGCTTGAGCGTGTCGCTGTCGCCCACCGTGCGCAGGTAGGCGGCGGGGCCGTCCAGCCTGCGCGGGCTCGCCCCGGTCGTCAGCAGCAGCCTCTCGTACGGCAGGACGTCGCCGCCGGAGAGCGTCACCTGCCTGGCCGCCGGGTCCAGGCCGGTGGCGGTGGTGCCCAGTCGCAGGTCGATCGCGTTGTCGGCATACCAGGACTCGTCGTGCACGAAGATCTTCTCGCGCTCCGATTTGCCCTGGAGGTAGCCCTTGGACAGCGGAGGCCGTTCGTAGGGCCGTTCGCTCTCGCTGCCGACGAGCACGACCTGCCCGTCATAGCCTTCCTCGCGCAGCGTCTGCGCCGCCTTCGCGCCCGCGAGCCCGGCGCCGATGATCACGTATGCCATAGCGGAAGTATCCGCCGTCCGGCCGTCGCGCGCACACCGGACAGGCGGTCCGGCCGAGGATCAGGCTCCGCTGAGGCGGCGGTGCCAGGCGACGGCCGAGGTGTCGGTCATCGAGGCGATCTGGTCGATGACCACCCGCACGCGTCCGGCGTCGTCGGGCGCGGCGACGAAGTCGGCCCGGAAGGCGGGCTCCAGCGTCGCGGGGGCGCCCAGCATGATCAGCGAGGCCAGTTCGGTGATGAGCTCGCGCTGCCTGGCCTGGTTGACGTGGTGGTCCTCGCGGCTCATCACATAGTGCGCGGTGACGCCCTTGAGCAGCGCGCACTCCAGCCTGGTCGCCCTGGGCACGACGAGGTCGGCCCGGTGCCGCGAGCCGTAGGCCTCCTTGGTCGCGGCCTGGGCCGAGCGGCAGAAGCGCCCGATGAGGCCGCTGGTGAGCGCCTTGAGGCCGGCCAGGTCGGCCAGGGTCGCGGTGAAGCGGCCCGGCCACAGCGGGTCGGCGAGCAGGCGTTCGAAGGCCTCCTCCAGCTCGGCGCACTCGGCGTCCTGGGCGTACCAGGCCCGGGTCAGCTCGCACAGGTCGCGGCGCTCGGCCCCGTCGCGCAGCGCCTCGGGCGTGACGTGGCCCGAGTGCAGGGCGTCCTCCAGGTCGTGCACGGAGTAGGCGACGTCGTCGGCCCAGTCCATGATCTGCGCCTCGAAGCTGACCCGGCCTTCGGGCGCGCCGTCCCTGATCCAGGCGAAGACCGGCAGGTCGTCGTCGTAGACGCCGAACTTCCTGCCGTGCTCGCTGGTCCAGGGGTACTTCACGGCCGCGTCCAGGCTGGCCCTGGTCAGGTTGAGTCCGGCGCTCCTGCCGTCCTCGGTGAGGACCTTGGCCTCCAGCCTGGTCAGCAGGCGCAGGCTCTGCGCGTTGCCCTCGAAGCCGCCGCAGGTGGCGGCCAGGTCGTGCAGCGCGGTCTCGCCGTTGTGGCCGAAGGGCGGGTGCCCGAGGTCGTGGGCCAGGCAGGCGGTCTCCACCAGGTCGGGGTCGACGCCGAGCGTCGCGCCCATCTCCCTGCCGACCTGGGCGCACTCCAGCGAGTGCGTCAGGCGGGTCCTCGGCGTGTGCTGGCCGCCGTGCAGGGTGTCGCCGGGGCCGACCACCTGGGTCTTGGCGGCGAGCCTGCGCAGGGCCGAGCTGTGCAGCACCCTGGCCCTGTCGCGTTCGAACGCGCCGCGTTCCGGGTTGCCGGGAGGTTCGGGAACCCAGCGCGCCTGGTCGTGCTCGTCGTAGTGAGACATATGTGCTTGTGATGGTATCCCGCTACCGGTGGGACATGCGCGAATGCCCAGGATCACGACGCGCCCGTCAACCCCTGATCGCGACGACATCAGGGGCTCATCCATCCAAACCCCTCCACTAGGGTCATGCGTGTCGAGTGCCGTCCCCCTTTCGGAGCTCCAGCCACATGACCACCGCGCTACGCGCCATCCTGGCCTTCGTCCTGCTCGCCGGCTTCTACGTGCTGGTCGGCCTGGTCGTGGCCGGGGCGGTGTACTTCGACGTCATGCTGTACCTGAACTTCAGCGCGGGCCTGCTCAAACTGGCCGTGGCGACCAGCATCGGGGCCTGCGCCCTGGTGTGGGCGCTATGGAAGGTCAGCCGGGGCGGCGAGGACGCCGAGCCGGGCGTCGTGGTCACCCCGGCCGACGAGCCCGTCCTGTGGCAGACCGTGCACGACCTGGCCAGGCACGTGCGCACCGCGCCTCCCGCCGAGATCAGGCTGGTGGCCGAGGTCAACGCGGCGGTCTCCGAAGACACCAAGCTGCTCGGCCTGCGGGCGACCAGGCGCCGGATGTACATCGGCCTGCCGCTGCTGCAGTCGCTGACCGTCGACGAGATGCGCGCGGTGCTCGGCCACGAGCTCGGCCACTACAGCGGGGCGCACACCAGGCTCGGCGCGCCGGTCTACCGGGGCCGGGTCGCGCTGATCGCCACCGTGCAGGGCCTGGAGGGCCAGCCGCTCATCCAGATCCTGTTCCGCTGGTACGCCAAGATGTACCTGCGCATCACCCAGGCCGTCTCGCGCAGGCAGGAGCTGGAGGCCGACGAGCTCGCGGTCGCCGTGTCCGGCCGTGCCGCCATGGGCGAGGCGCTGATCAAGATCCACCACACCGCCATCGCCTGGGAGGCGTTCGAGTCCGGGTACCTGGCGATGACCGGCATGGGCGGCAACCGCCCCGCGCACGTGTTCGCCGGGTTCCATGCGCTGATCGGCGATCCGGCCAGGCAGGCGGAGATCACCGCACTCGGCCAGGAGCCTTCGCCGCAGTCGCCCTACGACTCCCACCCCGGGCTGCAGCAGCGCCTTGAGGCGATCGGCAGGCTGCCCGAGCCCGCGCTCACGCCCGACACCAGACCGGCGACCGTCCTGCTGCGCGAGCCTCAGGCCGCCTCCGACGCCGTCGAGAGCGCGCTCTGGGCGCCCGCCGCCCTGCAGCTCACCCCGGTGTCGTGGGAGGAGCTCGTCGAGCGCGGCATGTTCGCCGCGCGCAACGCCGAGGCCCTGTACGACCTGGCCGCGGCCGGTCAGCGGGTGATGGGCACGCCGCAGCCCTATCTGGACGCGGCGTTCGAGGCGATGGCCAGGGGCAGGCACGCCGAGCTGGAGAACGAGCTGCACGCCCTGGAGTGGAGCCCTTCGGCCAACCTGCTGGCCGGTGTGCTCGGCCAGGCGCTCGAGGCCACGCTCATCCAGCACGGCCAGGCCAGATGGACGCTGTCGTGGTCGAGCCCGGCCAGACTGCTGTTCACCGACGGCGAGGAGGTCACGGTGACGGAGTACGCGGCCAAGGTGGTGGCCGATCCGTCCGGCGTGCCCGGCATGCGGGACTGGCTGGCCGAGATGGGCGTCAAGCCGGACTACACCCCGGTGCGCCCCTGAACGGGGGAATCCCGGGCACGGCGTGGCTGGTGCCGTACCCGGGGGTCTTCAGCGGGTGTCGGAGTCGTTCTGGGCGAGGGCCGCTCTGGCCGCCTCCAGCCTGGCCACCGGGATGCGGAACGGTGAGCAGGAGACGTAGTCCAGGCCGACCTGGTGGCAGAAGTGCACCGAGTCCGGGTCACCGCCGTGCTCGCCGCAGATGCCGAGCTTGAGGTCGGGCCTGGTCTTGCGGCCCTCCTCCGCCGCGATGCGCACCAGCCTGCCCACGCCGTCGCGGTCGAGCGACTCGAACGGCGAGACGCCGAACACGCCGAGGTCCAGGTAGCGCGAGAAGAACGCCGCCTCGACGTCGTCGCGGGAGAAGCCCCACGTCATCTGGGTGAGGTCGTTGGTGCCGAAGGAGAAGAACTCGGCCGCCTCGGCGATCTGACCGGCGGTGAGCGCGGCGCGCGGCACCTCGATCATCGTGCCGATCAGCGCCTGGACGCCGACCTCGGCGAGGATGCGCTCGGCCTCCTCCCTGACCAGCTCCAGCTCCTGCACGGCGCCGACCAGCGGGATCATGATCTCCGGCCGGGCGCCGGGCACCTCGAGGGCGGCCTCGGCGATGGCCCTGACCTGCATGGCGAACAGGCCGGGGATGACCAGGCCGAGGCGTACTCCGCGCAGGCCCAGCATCGGGTTCTGCTCGTGCAGGCGCTTGACCGCGACCAGCAGCCTCCGGTCCTTGTCGTCCGCCTCGCCGGTCGCGACCTTGATCGACAACTCGATCAGGTCGGGCAGGAACTCGTGCAGCGGCGGGTCGATCAGGCGGATGGTGACCGGAAGACCGTTCATCTCCCTGAAGATCCCGGCGAAGTCGCTCCGCTGGTGCGGCGCGAGCGCGTCGAGCGCGGCCTGGCGCTCCTCGTCCGACCCGGCCAGCACCAGGTCCTCGACCAGCTGACGCCGCTCCCCGAGGAACATGTGCTCGGTACGGCACAGCCCGATGCCCTGGGCGCCGAACCTGCGGGCGCGTGCTGAGTCCTCGGGGTTGTCGGCGTTGGCCCTGACCCCGAGGCGGCGTACCTCGTCGGCCCTGCGCATGATGCGGTCGACGGCCTTGACCAGCTCGTCGTCGGGCGCGCTGCCTTCGAAGTACTCCACGACGAGGGAGTCCACGACGGGCACCTCACCCAGGAAGACCTCGCCGGAGCTGCCGTCGATGGAGATGAGGTCGCCCTCCTCGACCACGACGCCGCCCGGTGCGGTGAAGCGCCGGTCGGCGACCGACACCTCCAGCTCCTCGGCGCCGCACACGCAGGTCTTGCCCATGCCTCTGGCCACGACGGCCGCGTGCGAGGTCTTGCCGCCCCGCGAGGTCAGCACCCCCTGGGCGGCGATCATGCCGGACAGGTCGTCGGGATTGGTCTCACGCCTGACCAGGATGACCCGCTCGCCCACGGCGGCCAGCTCGACGGCGCGCTCGGAGGAGAAGACCGCCTTGCCGACGGCGGCGCCGGGCGAGGCGTTCATGGCCTTGGTCAACCGCCTGGCCTCGGCGTCCTTGGCGAAGCGCGGGAACATGAGCTGGGCCAGCTGCTCGCCCGTGACCCGGGTGACGGCCTCGTCGATGTCGATCAGCCCCTGGTCGGCCAGCTGCACCGCGATGCGGAAGGCCGCTCCCGCCGTGCGCTTGCCCACCCGGGTCTGCAACATCCACAGCTTGCCGCGCTCGATCGTGAACTCGATGTCGCACAGGTCGCGGTAGTGGTTCTCCAGCTTCTCCATGATCGCCATGAGCTCGGCGTAGGAGGAGGCGTCGAGCCGTTCGAGGTCCTGCAGCGGCAGCGTGTTGCGGATGCCGGCCACGACGTCCTCGCCCTGGGCGTTCTGCAGGTAGTCGCCGTAGACGCCCTGGTGCCCGCTGCCGGGGTCGCGGGTGAAGGCGACGCCGGTGCCCGAGTCGTCGCCGCAGTTGCCGAACACCATCGAGCAGATGTTGACCGCGGTGCCGAGGTCGGCCGGGATGCGCTCCTGGCGGCGGTAGAGGATGGCGCGCGGGGCGTTCCAGGAGTCGAACACCGCCATGACGGCCAGGCGCATCTGCTCCAGCGGGTCGCCGGGGAAGTCCTTGCCCGTCTGCTCGCGCACGATCGTCTTGTACGTCTCGACCAGGCCGCGCAGTTCGCCGGCGCCGAGGTCGGTGTCCTGGCGGGCGCCCTTGAGCCGCTCCAGCGCGTGCTCGAAGTGCTCGCCGTCGATGCCGAGCACCGTCTTGCCGAACATCTGGATGAGGCGACGGTAGGAGTCCCAGGCGAAGCGTTCGTTGCCGCCCGCCTGCTTGACCAGGCCGTGCACGGACTCGTCGTTGAGGCCGATGTTGAGAACCGTCTCCATCATGCCGGGCATGGAGAACTTGGCCCCCGAGCGCACGCTGACCAGCAGCGGGTCGTCGGCCTGGCCGAGCTTCCTGCCCATCTCGCGCTCCAGCGCCGACAGGTGCTCGGCGATCTCCGCTTCCAGCCCTTCGGGGGCCGCGCCCGCCGTCAGATAGTGACGGCAGGCCTCGGAAGTGATCGTGAATCCGGGCGGCACGGGCAGGCCGAGATTCGTCATCTCCGCGAGATTGGCACCCTTACCGCCGAGCAGGTCCTTCAGATCCTTGTTGCCCTCGGTGAAGTCGTAAACGTACTTGGCCACCACAGCTCCTTCTGCGACTTCAATGAACGCCTCAATCCGGACTCTACCGACGATGAAGATGAACAAACTGCACCTACCCGTTAAGTTCATGTTTACCCAGCTCAAGTAGGGTTTCGCGGTCTAATCCAATGAAAAATCTGCCGAACATTAATTGGTTTACACCAATTGGTATAAACCAATTCGAGGAGAATTCTTGGCGGTTTCCGGCGGGGCGCGGGTAATCGGGGCCGTAACCCCGGAAGCCGTCATGCCCGTCGGCGATACGGTGGCGGGCCGGTCGTCGAGCATGAGATCGTCACCGAGTGACCATTCAGCCGCCTACGCCGCCTTCGCCGGAAATGTCGCGCCAGAAGGGCAGTCTGCTCGCCACAGCGCTGGGCGCCTTCCTGGTGCTCCTGCTGGCCGCGATGGGCTTCCTCGGCGTACGGCTGCTCGGGCAGATCCAGTCCTCTCTGGCCGCCGCGCCCGAGCCGGAGACCGAGAGCGCGGTCGTACGCGCGACCGCACCGGCCGCCAGCCCGTCGCCCAAGCCCGTGCCGGGGATCGCGCTCGCCGATCTGCGCAAGGGACACTGCGTCGACGGCCTGCGGGCGACCTCACTGCGGCCCAGGCGCTGCGACCGGGCGCACCAGGCCGAGGTGCTGGCCAGGTTCACGCTGCCGAAGGGCGACTGGCCGGGCGCCGCCGCCGTGGACCGGCTCGGCCGTACGGGATGTGCCGCCAGGACGGCCGACAGGCTCAGGGGTGGGACCGTGCGCGGTGAAGAGGTCGTCTCGGACTGGCTGACCCCCACCAGGGCCGGATGGCCGGGCGAGCGGATCGTCGTGTGCCTGGCGGTCCACTGGGACCAGGAGGGCGGCACGCTCAAGGGCCGGGTTCGCCCGTGACCCTGGACGCCCCCGGCAGGGCGCCTGTCTCCGGGCTGCCGCCCGAGCCGCCCGTCAACCGGCTGGCGCTTCCCGCGCTCATCGCGGGCGTGCTCATGTGCGCGCCTTCGGGGCTGGCGCTCGGGATGATCTCGGCCTGGCAGATCGCGCGTTCCAGGGAGCGCGGGCTCGGCATGGCGATAGGCGGGATCGTCGCCTCGCTGCTGTGGGTGGTGATCGGCGCGGCCGTCACGATCGGTGTGGCCGCGGTCGGCGCCGAGCCGGTCGAGCCGAGGTACTCCCCTCCGGCCACCGCGCCGCCCGGGGTGCCCGCCGCCGAACTCGCCGCCGCACCCAAGGGCTCGACGCACCGCGAGGACCTGCGACCGGGCGACTGCCTGCGGGTGACGGCGCATCCGGCGTACGTACGGCTGGTCAACTGCTACCTGCCGCACGACTACGAGTTCGCCACCACCTACGTGCTGCCTGGCGGTCCCTGGCCCGGCACGCGCAGCGCCACCGTCGCCGGGCTGAAGGGCTGCAAGATCAGGGCACGCGCCGAGGCGAGAAGGCTCAAGCGCGGCGCCGTCTGGGCCGCGCTGCCGCCGGTCGTCAGCGAGTGGCCGAGATACCGCCGCGCGTACTGCGTGGCCAGGGCGTCGGCCGACATCCCGCTGCTGGCCCCCATGCTCAAGTGAAACGGCTCCCGCCCCCTACACACAGGGGGCGGGAGCCGAGGTGGCGTCAGTCGTTGAGGTGCTGGCGCAGGTAGGGCTCGACCTGGTCGAGTGCGATGCGCTGCTGGCCCATCGAGTCGCGCTCGCGGATCGTCACCGCGTGGTCCTCAAGGGTGTCGAAGTCGACCGTGATGCAGAACGGCGTGCCGATCTCGTCCTGGCGGCGGTAGCGGCGGCCGATCGCACCGGCGTCGTCGAACTCGACGTTCCAGCGCCTGCGCAGCTGCGCGGCCAGGTCGCGGGCCTTGGGCGAGAGGTCGGCGTTGCGCGAGAGCGGCAGCACGGCCGCCTTGACCGGGGCCAGCCTGTGGTCCAGGCGCATGACCGTGCGCTTCTCCATGACGCCCTTGGCGTTGGGCGCCTCGTCCTCGGTGTAGGCGTCGATGAGGAAGGTCAGCGTGGCGCGGTCGACACCGGCGGCCGGCTCGATGACGTAGGGCACGAAGCGGGTGTCGGTGTCCTGCTCGAAGAAGCTCAGGTCGACGCCGGAGGCCTTGCCGTGCGCGGTGAGGTCGAAGTCGGTGCGGTTGGCGATGCCTTCGAGCTCACCCCACTCCGAGCCGGTGAAGTTGAAGCGGTACTCCACGTCGACGGTGCGCTTGGAGTAGTGCGACAGCTTCTCCTTCGGGTGCTCGTAGAGGCGCAGGTTGTCCTTGTTGATGCCCAGGTCGGAGTACCAGCGGAAGCGCTCGTCGATCCAATACTGGTGCCACTCCTCGTCGGTGCCCGGCTTGACGAAGAACTCCATCTCCATCTGCTCGAACTCGCGGGTGCGGAAGATGAAGTTGCCCGGCGTGATCTCGTTGCGGAAGGACTTGCCGATCTGGCCGATGCCGAACGGCACCTTCTTACGCGCCGACTGCTGCACGTTGAGGTAGTTGATGAAGATGCCCTGCGCGGTCTCCGGGCGCAGGTAGGCCAGGCCGGACTCGTCCTCGACAGCGCCGAGGTAGGTCTTCAGCAGGCCGCTGAACTGCTTGGGCGCGGTGAAGGCGCCCTTGTTGCCGCAGTTGGGGCAGGTGATGTCGGCCAGGCCGTTCTCCGGGGGCCTGCCGTGCTTCTCCTCGTAGCCCTCGACCAGGTGGTCGGCCCGGTAGCGCTTGTGGCACGACTGGCACTCGGTCAGCGGGTCGGTGAACGTCTCGACGTGGCCGCTGGCCTGCCAGACCTCACGGGCCAGGATGACGCAGGAGTCGAGGCCGACGACGTCCTCGCGGGCCTGGACCATCGACAGCCACCACTGCCGCTTGACGTTGTTCTTCAGCTCGACGCCCAGCGGACCGTAGTCCCACGACGCCCGCAGGCCTCCATAGATCTCGCTCGACGGGTAAACGAGCCCGCGGCGCTTGGCGAGGCTGACGATGGTGTCCATCACGTCGGTCCGGCGTGCCATTGAATGAGTCTCTTTCCGGCTGGAGGTCGGCGAGGGGAAATTGATGAGATCCCAGCTTAGGGGACGTCAAAGGGACCCCGCGCGCTGATACCGCTCAGGGAGAACGGATCAGTGGGAGGAAAGGTCTGGTGTGTACACATCCTCGAAGGCGCTGGGCTCGTTGAGCATCAGCGTCATGAGCGGGTACATGTCCATGCGGGCCGCCGACAGCGCCCTGCGGTAGAAGCCGGCGCCCTCCCACTCGGTGACGACCGCCCACAGGTTGGGCTCGTCCACCGAACGGGCGAGACGGCCGCGCACGTAGCCGGGCTGCGCGGCGAGTGTGTTGACGATGGCCTGCCCCTGGGTGAGGAAGTCGCGCGACTGGGCCTCGGGGACGGTGTAGCGGATGAGTGCGAGCACGCGCTCCAGAATGTCAGACGAGCTCGCGCAAACGCGCTGTCGCGGCGCTCTCGGCCGCGACGATGTCCTTGAGCATCTCGGCGAGCGCGCCCAGATCGGCCTCCTGCTTGCGCTCGTCGGCCTCGGCGCGCAGCCGCCACAGCTCCTCGGAGTCGGCGGCCGACGCCTGGCCCTCACGCAGCAGCGACTCGCGGATCGCCGTGGTGAGCTCGCGCATCCTGCCGTAGCGCTCGACGGGCAGCGCGGCCTCGGCGAAGTCGTGCCACAGCCGGTGGATCCGGAGGTACTCCTCGCCGAGCACGGCGAGCTCGGGCTCCTCCAGCAGGACGGCTGCCTCGGCGAGCCCGTCGGCCATGAGGTCGCGCAGGTTGCCGCCTTCCATCCCGACCGGCTCCACGCCCTCCCACACCGACAGCAGCGCCCCGGTGAGCCCCACGCCTCCGGGGAAGACCTGCGGCCAGCCCTTGGCGTTGCGCGTGTCGGTGAGCATGCGCGCCCACTTGCGCCAGGCGGGCAGCGAGAAGGAGTCCGACGAGCTCGACAGATGCTCGGCGCAGTCGCGCAGCCCCTCGCGCACCGCACTCCCGACGGTGAGCTCCTCGGGCGTCTCCACGACGTACAGCACGTTCTTGTACGAGGAGACCCTGGCCCTGGCCGCGTCCATCCGCGCGACGGGCACCAGGATCGGGACCTGTCCCCTGTCGTCGACCGACACCATGCCGTCCTCCAGCCGGTAGGCGATGACCGGGTGCCCGCCGTGGCCGTCGAGATGGGCGGGCAGGTGCCAGTAGCCCAGCAGGTGGCGGTCGGGCAGCACGATGCAGGGCCGCCCGGCGGCCAGCTCGTCGGCCAGGCGCTGGGCCGCGCCCTTGGCGCCCGACGTGGTGTGCTCGGTGTACTCGGCGCCGAGCCTGGTCAGCGTCTTGTCCATCCAGCGCTGGTAGTACTGCCACTGGTTGGTGAAGCCCAGGGTGAGCGTGGCGGCGCTGTGGTGCTTGAACTCCCACAGGATGTAGCCCGCGCCGACGCCGCCTCCCGCGAGGAAGACCAGCGGTTCGGGCACCCCGGTCAGGGAGGCGATCACCGCCGTCGACGGGTGGCGTCCGCCGTTGAACGTCCAGGACCCGTCATGGGGCTTGAGCTGCCGGTTGTCCGCCATGGTCGACTCCGCTCGCGGCACGCGCGCCGTGGTGTGGCGGTGCGCTGAAGACGGTCGCGGGCGCTGGTGCGCGCCGCAGGGTGCAGTCTAGGCTCTCGGCGTGGCCACTCGTAAGAAGTCCGCGCGTCCACTGCCACCCGGCGAGGAGTTCTTCACCCCGGGGGCGACCGGCCTGCGCAAGGCCGTCGAGCAGCGCAGCGCCGCCCCTCTGGTCTATCTGTTCCAGCTGCCGCGCTGGATTCTGCCCGTCGCGCTCGTCGTGCTGCTGCTGACGGCGCTCGCGGTGCCCGGCTGGCTCGGCGGGCTCGCCGCGCTTCCGGTGGCCGCGTTCGTCGGCTGGCTGGCGTACATGTCGTGGCCTTCGCTGGGGCTGCGTGGCGGGTTGCTGCGGCTGGTGCTGCTGGCCTTCCTGCTGATCCTGGTGGCCGACCGGTTCGGGGCCTTCTGACCTGATTTTGACAACCGTTTTCATTTTGCCGATACTGGGGAGGTGACGCCAGACTCCTCCCGACGTATCCGCATTTGCACCCTCGCTGCCGCTGCCGCCGCCACCCTGCTGAGCACCGCGGCCTGCGGTGCGGGCGCCGCCGCGACCGGTGGCGCCACGGAGAACGGCAAGCCCAAGGTGGTCGCCGCCTTCTACCCGCTGCAGTGGCTGACCGAGCAGGTCGGCGGCCCCGACCTCGCCGTCGCCCCGCTCACCGCGCCCGGCGTCGAGCCGCACGACCTCGAACTCGCCCCGCAGCAGGTCGCCGAGCTCGAACAGGCGAGCCTGACCGTCTACCTCAAGGGCCTGCAGCCCGCCGTCGACGAGGCGCTCGGCCAGGTCGGCGGCGAGCGCACATTCGACGCGGCCGAAGGCGTGCGGACGATCGAGGGCCACGAGCACGAGGAGGACGAGGAGGCGCACGAGCACGAGGTCGCCTACGACCCGCACCTGTGGCTCGACCCCAGCAGGTTCGCCCAGGTCGCCACCCGGCTGGGCGAGCGCCTCGGCGCCGTCGACCCGGCGCACGCCCAGGCCTACAAGGACAGGGCGGCCCGCACCGCCGCCGCGCTCACCGCGCTCGACGCCGAGTACGCCAAGGGCCTGGCCACCTGTGCCAGCAAGACGCTGGTCACCTCGCACGAGGCGTTCGGCTACCTGGCCGACCGCTACCACCTCAAGCAGGTCGGCGTCACCGGCATCGACCCCGACGCCGAGCCCTCGCCCACCCGGCTGGCCGAGGTGGCGAAGGTCGCCAAGCAGGAGAAGGTGACTACCATTTTCACCGAGGCCCTCGTCAGCCCCAAGGTCGCCGAGGTCCTCGCCTCCGAGGTCGGCGCCAGGACCGCCGTCCTCGATCCCTTGGAGAGCCTGCCCAAGACCGGCGACTACGCCACGGCCATGCGGCAGAACCTCGCCACCCTGCAGAGCGCACTGGGGTGCACTTCTTGACGCGACAGACACCGTTCACGATGACAGGCGGCCAGGTGAGCCTGGACCGGCGCCCCGTGCTGCGCGGCATCGACCTCACCGTCGAGCCGGGCGAGGTGGTGGCCGTGATGGGCGCCAACGGCTCGGGCAAGTCGACGCTGGTCCGCGCGCTGCTCGGCCTGCGCCCGCTGTCGGCCGGGCAGACCCTGATCTACGGCAGCCCGCCCTCGCGCTTTCGCGACTGGCGGCGCATCGGCTACGTGCCGCAGCGCCTGGCCGTGGGCGGCGGCGTGCCCGCGACCGTGCGCGAGGTGGTCGGCTCGGGCCGCATCGCCCGCCAGAGCAGGCTGCGACCGGCCTCCGCGGCCGACCGCGCCGCCGTGTCCGCCGCCCTGGACAGCGTCGGCCTGGCCGATCGCGCGGGCGACCCCGTGCACGCCCTGTCCGGCGGCCAGCAGCAGCGGGTGCTGATCGCCCGTGCCCTGGCCGGGGAGCCGGACGTCTACGTCATGGACGAGCCGACCGCGGGCGTCGACGCCGAGAGCCAGCGGCATCTGGCGCGGGCGCTCGCGACCCTGGTGGCGGCCGGTCGCACCATCGTGCTCGTCGCACACGAACTCGGCCCGATGGAGCCGCTGATCACCAGGGCCGTGGTGATCAGCGACGGCCTCGTGGCCCACGACGGCCCCCCGGTCGAGCCCGAGGGCGACTGCGCCAAGCCCGACCACGTCCATGTGCATCCCCACGCCGACGAACCGGCCACGACCTGGATGGCCAACCCGTGATCGAACTCCTGCAGTACGGCTTCATGCAGCGCGCGCTCATCGCCGCGCTCCTCATCGGCCTGTGCGCGCCCGCCGTCGGCACCTTCATCGTGCAGCGCCGCCTGTCGCTGCTGGGCGACGGCATCGGCCACATCGCGCTGACCGGCGTCGCGCTCGGCTTCCTGACCAACACCGCGCCCGTGCTGACCGCCGTCGTCGTCTCGGTCGCCGGGGCGGTGGCCATCGAGCTGATCCGGGCGCGCGGCCGTACCAGTGGTGACGTCGCGCTGGCGCTGATGTTCTACGGCGGCATCGCGGGCGGCGTGCTGCTGATCAGCCTGGCGCCGGGCGGCAGCAACGCCACGCTGACCTCCTACCTGTTCGGCGCGATCACCAGTGTCAAGCCCGAGGACCTGGTGGTCATCGGCGTGCTGGCCGTGGTGGTGATCGGGGTGGTCGCGGTGTTCGGCAGGGAGTTGTTCGTGCTCTGCCAGGACGAGGAGATGGCCAAGGCCAGCGGCCTGCCGGTGCGCTTCCTCAGCCTGCTGACCGCCGTGGTCGCCGCACTGACCGTGGTGATCGCGATGCGGGTGGTCGGGCTGCTGATGGTGAGCGCGCTGATGGTGGTGCCCGTGGCCACCAGCCAGCAGTTCACCAGGAGTTTCAAGGCCACGATGGGCCTGGCCATGCTGTTCGGCGTCATCGCCGCCGTGGGCGGGCTGCTCGTCTCGACGGTGTCGGCCAAGGCCCCCTCGGGCGCCAGCATCGTGCTCGTGTCGCTCGCCGGGTTCGTCTTGGCCCTCGGTGTCGGTACATTCGTACGGCGGAGCCGAGCCAAGGAGGCCGTGTGACCACCCGACGTGATGCCGTGCACCACACCCTTCGCCGTAGCGAGGGGTTCCGCAGCGCCCAGGACGTCTATGCCGAGATGCGCTCGGACGGCGCCAAGATCGGCCTGACCACCGTCTACCGGGCGCTCCAGGCGCTGGCCGACGGCGGTCTCGTCGATGTGCTGCGCACCGACGACGGCGAGTCCGTCTACCGGGCCTGCGCCAGCGACGACCATCACCACCACCTGGTCTGCCGCCGCTGCGGCCACACGGTGGAGGTGGCGGGGCCCGATGTCGAACGCTGGGCCGAGGCCGTCGGCGCCGAGCACGGCTTCGCCGAGGTGACGCACACGGTCGAGGTGTTCGGCACCTGTTCGTCCTGCTCGGCCGCGGCCAAGGCGGGCTGAGGCGCGACCCCGCGAGGGCGTGCGGCCGGAAGAAAGATCGGCCGCGTTCGCGCGTAACACCGATGAGGACGCGGCGGAAGGACCCTTGGAGCCCTGGAGGGAGATACGCTGCCTCCACGCCGGAACCGGGCTTGGACAGGAGTCAACATGTCGTTTGGCCATGACATGGTGTATTCACTCGCCACCGTGGTCGAGCTGGTCAACACCTCACCGTCGACGGGATCAGACGACGGCCTGACCAGCCTGGACGACCTTCGCGCATTCGTGGAGGAGCGCAAGGTCAGCGGCATCAGCATGCTGACCCAGCAGGACCTGGTGCGGGTGCGCGACCTTCGTGAGGCCTTCCACCAGGTCTTCACCTGCGACGACCAGCGCCTGGCCGTCGACCTGCTCAACTCCCTGCTCGGCGAGACGCGCATCACGCCGCGCCTCACCGAGCACGACGGGCACCCGCTGCACGTGCACTACTTCGCACCCGACGCCTCGCTGTCGGAGCACATCGCCGCCGACTGCGGCGTCGCGCTGGCCCAGCTCCTGGTGCTCGGCGAGCGCGAGCGCCTGCGCACCTGCTCGGCGCCCGACTGCGAGCGCGTGTTCGTCGACGAGTCGCGCAACCGCTCCCGCGTCTACTGCGACAGCCGCACGTGCGGCAACCGCATGCACGTGGCCGCCTACCGCGCCCGCCGCCGGGGCTGAGCCCTCAGACCTTGTTGGGCACGGCGCCGCCGTACCTTCTGTCGCGGCTGGCGTAGATCTCGCAGGCGTGCCACAGGTCGCGGCGGTCGAAGTCGGGCCAGAGGCGGTCGAGGAACACCATCTCGGCGTAGGCCGACTGCCACAGCAGGAAGTTGGAGAAGCGCTGCTCGCCCGACGAGCGCAGGAACAGGTCGACATCGGGGATGTCTGGCTCGTCCAGGTAGCGGGCGAAGACCTTCTCGTTGACCTTGCCCGGCTTGACCCGGCCGGCCGCCAGGTCGTCGGCCAGGCGCAGGGCGGCCTCGACGATCTCCGACCTGCCGCCGTAGTTCACGCAGAACTGCAGGGTCAGCGTGCGGTTGGCCCTGGTCATCTCCTCGGCGTCCTGCAGCTCCGCGATGACGCTCTTCCACAGCCTGCCCGGCTTGCCCGCCCAGCGCACCCGCACGCCCATGGCGTTGAGCTCGTCGCGGCGGCGGCGGATGACGTCGCGGTTGAAGCCCATGAGGAAGCGCACCTCGTCGGGCGAGCGCTTCCAGTTCTCGGTGGAGAAGGCATAGGCGCTCAGGTACGGGACGCCGAGCTCGATCGCGCCTTCGATGACGTCGAACAGCGACGCCTCGCCCGCCTTGTGCCCTTCGGTGCGGGGCAGGCCTCTCCCCTTGGCCCAGCGGCCGTTGCCGTCCATGACGATCGCGACGTGCTTGGGCACGAACTCGCGCGGGATGGGCGGCGGCACCGCGCCGGACGGATGGGGTGCGGGGGGACGGACATTCACCTTGCGGGCTCCCTTTCGACGTGTCGAAGAGAGCGTATGCCGTGTTCGAGGTGCCACTGCAGGTATGCCGCGACCAGCCCGCTGCACTCGTTGCGGTGACGAGGCTCGGACTTGTCCGCCGCCACCCAGTCGCCGCGCAGCAGCGCCACCATGAGGTCGAGCGTCTCCCCCGCTGGCACGCTGGCGCCGGCGGGCTTGCACGCCCCGCAGACCGCGCCGCCCGCGACGATGGCGAAGGCGCGCACGTGCCCGGTCTGGCATCGGGCGCACAGGTCGAGCGCGGGCGCGTACCCGGCGACGGCCAGCGAGCGCAGGAAGTAGGCGTCGAGCACCAGCCTGGCCTCGTGCGTGCCGTCGGCCAGCGTGCGCAGCCCTCCGACCAGCAGCAGGAACTGGCGCAACGCCGGCTCCTTCTCCCCGGCCGTCAGCCGGTCGGCCGTCTCCAGCATCGCGCTGCCCGCCGTGTAGCGCGGGTAGTCGCTCGCCAGTGCCTCGCCGTACGGACGGATGGTCTCGGCCTGGGTGACCATGTCGAGCGAGCGGCCGGTGTGCAGCTGCAGATCGACGTGGGTGAACGGCTCCAGCCGCGCCCCGAAGCGCGAGGTGGTACGGCGGACGCCTTTTGCTACGCCGCGTACCTTTCCTGTGCGTTTCGTGAGGATGGTGACGATGCGGTCGGCCTCGCCCAGCTTCTGCGTGCGCAGCACGACACCTTCGTCCCGGTACAGACTCACCTGCTCATCCTATGGATTCCCGGCTCCGCAAACCTCGGATGGATCGGCTTTACCCGAAGCTCACTAGACTTTGACGTCTGCCCGTGCTTCATCAGTTGTTCGGCCCCCAGTTACTCGCGTTATCCGCGTCGAAAGGGTGACATGACCCGCGTGGTCCTGCTGGGCTCTCCGCCCGGCCTTCGCCTTGCCGCTCTGCCAGGCTCCCCCTCGGTCTCCGAACGGCTGCGCTCGCAGCTCGTCTCGCTCGACCCGCAGCCTGCCACCATACAGAGCGCCGACCTCGCCACCGAGCTCCGCGCACTCGCCGAGATCGCCGAATCGGCCCAGGACAACCTCCTGATCATGCCGTCGAGCTCGGTCATCCACGACGAGCTGATCTACCAGATCACCAAGGCCAAGCGCGGCGCCATCGCGCTCGTGGCCAAGGAACCACGCCCCGAGAACGCCGAGGAAGAGGTCGACCAGATCCCCATCGACGAGGCGGAGCCGGAGATCGGCGCGCGCTTCCTCGAAGGGCTGCCGGTCAGGGTGCGGGCCGGTCGCTCGCGCATCGTCTCGGTCGGCAGCGCGCACCACGCCGTCACCAGGCCCAACGCCGTCCTGCTCGGCCCGCTGCACATCAAGGCCCAGCACGCCCAGACGCTCGCCGAAGCCTGCCGTGACCTGGCCGAGCTCGCCCATCTGTTCGGGCCCGAGGACGACCTGGTGCAGGTCGTCGCCTTCGGCCTGGTCAGGCGGGGCGTCTCGCTCGGCCTGCGCGGTCGCCGCGACCTGTACTACCGCAGGGTCGCCACCCAGGCCGAGGCCGACGAGGCCGTCGCCGAGCTCGCCACCTTCGACGAGGACAGGGCCAGGCTGAACAATGCCGTCAAGGGGGCCGACGGCTTCTTCACCACCTACTTCGTCAGCACGTACTCACGTTTCATCGCACGCTGGGCGGCCAGGCGGGGGCTCACGCCGAACCAGGTGACGCTGATCTCGATCGCCCTGGGCGTGCTCGCCGCCGGATGCTTCGCCACCGGTGAGCGGCCCTGGATGGTCGCGGGCGGTGTGCTGATCTACTTCGCCTTCGTCTTCGACTGCGTCGACGGGCAGGTTGCGCGCTACGCCCGGCAGTTCGGGGTGCTGGGGGCCTGGCTGGACGCGACGTTCGACCGGTTCAAGGAGTATGTCGTCTTCGCCGGGCTGGCCGTCGGCTTCGCCGTCTCCGGGCAGGGCGACGTGTGGACGCTGGCGCTCATCGCGCTGGCCATGCAGTCGGTCAAGCACCTGCTCGACTTCTCCTTCGGCGCCGCCAACCGGCGCAAGCCGCCGTCGCCGCTGCCGCAGCTCGCCTTCACCGTCGACAGCGACCAGTCGTTGCGCAAGGCGCTGGAGGAGCGAAGGGCCTCGCGTAACACCGGCGTCCGTGGTCTGCTGAAGATGTGGACCAGGGCAGGCAGGTTCCGCGCCGTGCACTGGGCGCGCAAGATGGTGGTCTTCCCGATCGGCGAGCGCTTCGGCGTCATCGCGATCACCGCCGCCTTCTTCGACGCCCGCGTCACCTTCCTCACGCTGGTCATCTGGGGCGCCGTCGCCTCGGCCTACACCCTCACCGGACGTCTCATGAGGTCGCTCGCATGATCACCCAGCCGCAGACCACTCCCGGAGCAACCCCCGACCCCGACGAGGAGCGCAGGCGCATCCAGACCGCGCGCCTGCTCGCCTACCGCGACGACGGCCCGCTGGTCGAAGCCGTCGGCCGCCGCCTGGGCAAGGGCCTTCCGCCCGTGCCCGCCACCCTGGCCGCCCTGCTGGCCATCATCGCCGTCGCCGTCACCGGCGTGCTCGAAAGCGGCCCGATCCTGCTGGTCCCGGTGGCGATCATGGTCCTGCTGGTGCTGCCGACCGCGCCGCGCGACCATCTCGGCCGCTTCGACTGGCTCACCCCGCCGCTGCTGCGCGGCACCGAGTTCCTGACGATCATTCTCGTCGGGCTGAGTGCGCAGGCGCCCAAGTGGCTGCTGTTCGTGCTGCTCTATGTCATCGGCTACCACACCTACGACACCGTCTACCGGACCAGGCAGAGCATCTGGCCGCCCAAGTGGGTCTTCCAGGCCGGACTCGGGTGGGAGCTGCGGCTGATCATCATCGGCGTGGGCGCGGCGCTCGGCGTCCTGACGCCCGTGCTGGCCGTTCTGACCGCCTATCTGCTCGTGCTGTTCGCGGTGGAGAGCGTCACCAGCTGGGTACGGCTGGACAAGGCGTCGGCGCAGGCAGGCGCCGACGCGGAGCAGGACCTGGAGGCCTCGCCCGAAGAGGCCCTTGAGCAGGCCACCGGCGAGGCCGAGAAGGCCTGACCCGCTCCCCCGACTCGCTTTTCGCGCCCTCTCCTCCGCCGTGCGGACGGGAGGGCGCTCAGCGTAGCGGCAGGTGCAGGCGGAACCAGGAGGTCATGGCCTGGTCGACCGTCCGGGTGGCGGGGAGCTGGGGGGCGGGTTCGAGGCCGGGCTCCTCGGCCAGGGCATGGCCCAGGCCGGGCACCTGGACGAGCCGGGTGTAGGCGTGCTGCTCGCGCAACGCGTCGATCAGGGCCACGGCGTCGGTCCGGAACGGCGGCAGGTCCTGCTCGCCGCTCACCACCAGCACCGGAGGGCCGCTCGGCCCCGACACCCGCCCCTGCCTGGCCAGCTCGACGAAGTCCAGCCGATCGGCCGCGGCGCTCGACTCCTCGCTCCAGGGATAGGGGCCGCCGCCCTCCATGCCCTCGAACAGGCCGACCACCGAACGCGCCCTGACGGCCGGGTTCACCAGGGCGAGCGCCGCGATCGGCACCTGCCCGCCGAGCCTGGCCAGCACGCTCAGCGCGACCGCGCCGCCCAGCGAACCACCGGCGACGCCGATCGGGCCGTCGTCGAGCGGGAAGCGCTGACGCAGGTAGGACAGCACCGCGGGCAGCTCGCCCGCCGCCTGGCCGATCACCGGGTCGAGGTAGCCCATCATGGGATCGCGCCTGGCCGCGGCCAGACCGCCGTCCCACTGCCTGGCCCCGCACCACGGCATGCCCAGATGCACGCGCCAGGCCTGCACTCCCGTCATCGGCAGTGCGGCGGCGAAGGCGGCGTCGGTGCGCGGGGCGTCCATCATGTGCCAGGTCACCACCAGCGGCGCCGGCCCGGCGAGCGGAACGGCCGGAGGCAACGCGGTGAACGGAACTCCACCCGTCGCCGTGCCGGTGATCACCTCGGACATGCGCGCCTCCCCGCTCCTCGGCCTCCGCCACCACAGTAGGCCGGATGGCCGACACCACCCGCCTCCCGGTCTACGCCGACGGCGAACCGGCGGTCGTCGCCACGGCGCTCCCGCACGTGCATACTGTGATCGTTCCCCCCATGAAGATCATGAGGGGAAACACCATCATGCGTATCGCCCGCACACTCGCCGCCGCCCTGGCCACCGCCCTGGCGTGCTCGCTGCCGGTCGCGCCCGCCTCGGCCTCCGTGCCGCCGCCCTCCCCCCAGGGGGAGTACTGCTCCAGCACCAAGGGCGGCCTGTACTTCTCCCCGTGGGGCGAGGCGACCGTGCTGTGGTCGCCGAAGCTCAGGCAGCTGGTGAAGAAGTACGAGGCCCAGTGGGAGGCGTTCAAGCCCGTCACCCGGCTGCTGGACCAGACGGGCGCCGACGCGGGCATCAAGATGCCGATCGGCATGCAGTACGACAGCATCGGCCTGGACGGGCGCATCTGCTACCCGGGCGGCTTCGCGCTCACCCTTCCCGACGCCGGTCGGCACTTCCGCGTCGACGACGGCTTCGCCGTGCGCATCGCCCCCTGCGGCGCGTACGGCAGGCCGGTCATCAACGGGGTGCGGCTGGCCACGGAGATCCAGCTGGCCACCTGCTTCGCCCCCGAGGTCCTGCTCTCGGTCGCCGGGATCAAGGACGGCGGCTTCGGCGGCGGCATCACGCCGTGGCACTTCAATGTCGCCAAGCCGCTGGCCGACGCCGTCAACGCCATCGTCGGCGAGCCTGCGCTGAAGGCGGGCGAGCCGCTGTTCACCCTGGCTCCCGTCCTGAAGTTCCTGCCGTTCCGGACTCCCTGATCATCCGCCGGGCCGCCCGCACGCGCGGGCGGCCCCGCCCTTCACCCCGCGAGCGCCCCTCGCCGTGCGGCGCCCAGGGCCAGGCCCGTGACCAGCACCCCCGCGAGCGTGACCCCGGCCGCCAGGTAGTACGACAGGCTCAGGCCGGTGGTCAGCGTGGAGGCGGCGTGCGTGAGGGCGACCATGACGGCGGTGCCCGCGGCCAGGCCGCTCTGGTGGGTGACGGAGGCCAGGCCCGAGGCGACGCCCTGCTCGGCGGGCGCGACGCCGTTGCCCGCGGCGATCCACATGGATGTCCACACCATGCCCATGCCGAGACCGGTCACCATGATGCCGGGCAGGACGACGGCGAACGACGCGCCGGGCGCCAGCGTGAGGCCGAGCAGGGCCATGCCCGCCGCCCCGGCGACCAGTCCGGCCGACAGGGCGGTGCGCATGCCCGCCCTGGTGATCAGGCGTTCGGCGAGCTTGGTCCCCGCGATGTTGAGCAGGGTCAGCGGCAGATAGGCCAGCCCGGCCCGCAACGGGTCGTAGCCAAGGACGTCCTGGAGGTAGACGGTGAGCAGGTAGTACTGCGCGCCGAGCCCGGCCCCGAAGACCGCTGTGATCGCCATCGCCGCCACCAGACTGCGGTTGCCGAGCATGCGGGGCGGCGCCAGCGGATCGCGGCTGCGTGACTCGATGACGGCGAACAGCACCAGCAGCAGCACGCCGAGCCCCAGCGACCCGAGCACCGGCGCCGACGTCCAGCCCCACTCCGGCCCCTGCGCGGGCACGAACACCAGCAGGGTGATCCCCGCCGTGGCGCTCAGCGCGCCCGGCAGGTCGAACCTGCGCCCCCGCGCGGCGAGCGCGGCTCGCCCGTCGGCGGGCAGCAGGGCGAAGGCCCCGGCCAGGGCCACCACGGCCAGCAGCACGAAGACGTAGAAGGTCGACTCCCACCCGAACACCTCGGTGAGCACCCCGCCGAGCAGGGCACCGGCCGCCAGCCCCGCGCCGCCCATAGCGGCCCACACGGCCATCGCCCGGTTGCGCGCGGGCCCCTCGGCGAACAGGGCGCCGATCAGCGCCAGCGTGGTCGGGAACAGCAGCGCCGCGCCGAGCCCCTGCACCGCGCGCACCGCGATCAGCACACCCGGACTGCCCGCCAGCCCTCCGACGAGCGAGGACACGGCATAGAGCACCAGCGCGAGCACGAAGACGCGACGCCGTCCGAGCAGATCGGCCGCACGCCCGCCGAGCAGCATGAACCCGCCGAGTGTGACCGCGTAGGCGCTGACCACCCACTGCAGGCTGTGCCCGGGAAAGCCGAGCTCCCTGCCGATGTCGGGCAGCGCGACATAGACGATGTTGTAGTCGATGGCGATGACGAACTGCGCGAACGCCAGCAGGGCCAGAACCCACCCCGCCCGAGAGGAAGACGCTTTGTACGACATCCCGGTACGGTAGAACTTGTCACCAATGTCAGATTCAAGTCCCGAACCGCCTTCAAGTCCCGAACCGCCGAAGGAGTACGGCATGCGCATCGGCGAACTCGCCAGGCGCACCGGCGTCAGCGAACGGTCGCTGCGCTACTACGAGAAGCAGGGCCTGCTGGTCGCCGAACGCACCTCCGGCGGGCACCGCGAGTACCGCGACAGCGCGATCGACCGGGTCATCCGCATCCAGGAGCTGTTCGCGGCCGGGCTGCACAGTGTGAAGATCGCCGAGCTGCTGCCCTGCATGCGCGACGCCGACGGAGGCGCCTCCGACATCGCCACCCCACGCCTGGTCGACGACCTCACCGCCGAGCGTGCCCGCATCGACCGGATGATCGCCGATCTGGTGCGTTCGCGTGAGGTGCTCGACGACGTCATCGAGGCGGCCTACTCCCCGGGCTCCCCGAGCTCGCCAGGCTCCTCGGACGGCACGCGCGTCTCCAGCAGCGCCTCGCCGCGCGGCGAGAGCCGGTAGCCGGTCGTCAGGCTCTCGGTCAGGCCGAGCTCCTTGAGCCTGCGCACCCCGGCCTTGAACGACAGCCGCTCACGCCCGAGCAGGGCGGCCAGGTCGGCCGCCCGCACGCCAGGATGCTCGGCGATGAGCGCCAGCGTCCGCCGGCTCCACGGGCCGAGCGCGTCCAGGCGTGCGGCGAGCGCGGCCATCGCCTCGGCGTCGGGCAGTTCCTCGCGCAGCGCCTCACGCGGGTCGGCCCCGGCGTGGCTCAGCGTGATGCGGTACAGCACGCCGTCGCGGCCTTCGAGGTCGGTGCGCAGTGCGGCGGCCGAGGTGTAGCCCGCCCTGCGCGCCTCCCGCTCGGTGAGCTCGTCGAGGGCCGTGGCCGAGGTGAGCTCGTCGACGGCGACGATCTCGACGATGCCGACGGCCGTGCGGTGCCTGGCGCCCGCCTTGGCACGCGGTGCGCGCCAGCGCCTGAACGCCAGGTCCACCTCGCCCCTGGCGATGCCGTCCAGCGTGGCCTGCTTGAAGAGCACACCTGCATTGTGCCCGGCGGGTGCCGCTCAGTCGAAGACCGGCAGCAGGCGCCTCAGCTCGGCCTCGTCGGTGACCGCACGGCCGAACGCGGCGAACTGGAAGGTCTCGGCGTGCCGTACCTTCTCCGCGCGGCCGGGGCCGTACCAGGTGGTGAGGGCCTCGCGGGCACCTTCGGGCACGTGCATGTACTCGGCCCAGTGGGTCAGCACGAACTCGGCGCGCCCGGCGGCGTCGGAGGCGTCGGGCACGAGGTGGGCCAGGTCGCGTGCGGCGGGCGAGTACTCGAAGAACTGGGTGGCGTGTGCCACGCACGAGGCGACCTTGGCCTCGATGACCTCGTCGACGTCGACGGCCAGATCGGCCCGGTGGTAGCCGGGCGAGGCGTAGTCCACCATGTGCAGGCACAACGGCTGGCGCTCCAGCGCGGGCACACCGGGGACGACGTTCGGCGTGGTGCTGAAGGCGATGGCGTCGGCGACCACGCGCCCCGCGGCCCGGTTGTCCGGATGGCCGGGCCCCTCGCCGTGCAGGGTGATCACGACATCGGCACGCCAGCGCCTGACGAGCTCGACGACGGTCCTGCGCAGGGCGATCGACGCCTCCAGCTCGCCGTCGTGGATGTCGAGGATGTCGTACTCCAGCACGCCGAGCGCCTCCGCCGCGGCCACGGCCTCCTTGGCCCTGCGTCTGGCCAGGGGCTCACGGTCCATCGAGAAGTGTCCGGCGTCGCCGTTGGTCAGCGAGACGAACTTCACCGCGTGCCCGTTGCGGGCCAGCAGCGCGCTGACGCCTCCCGCGTACATCTCGGCCTCGTCGGGGTGGGCGGCGACGACAAGGGTCTTCAGCAAGGTCACTCCAAGGAAGGGGTCGGACGGCCGGCGGTCCCGGCCTGGAAGACGGTCTCTCTGGCCAGCGTCAGCGCGTGCTCGACGGCTCCGGCGCGTACGGCGTTGCCGGTGACGGCGCTGCAGACCAAGGGGGTGGCGGCGAGCGAACCGGTGAGACGGGCGGCGACCCTGGCACGCAGGTCCTCGCCTCCCGCCTGGCTGAGCGGCCCGCCGAGTACGACGAGGTCGGGGTCGAGCACGCCGACGACGGCGCTGACGCCCGAGGCCATCCTGGCCGCCAGGTCGTCGAGGAAGGCCGGGTGCCCGGAGGCGACGGCCTCGGCGACGCCGTCGGCCCGCACGCCGTGCGCCCTGGCGAGCGCGGCGACGGCGGGCGTGCTGAGCACGGCGTCGAGCCTGCCGCCCTCGGGGCCGAGCACGCGACCGGTGCGGGCCGGGTCGGCGACGGTGATGGAGCCGATCTCGCCCGCCCTGTTGGTGGCGCCGCGCCGCAGCCTGCCGCCGAGCACCACCCCGGCGCCGATCCCCTGACCGAGCCAGAACAGGACGAAGTCGGCCACTCCGGCCGCGGCCCCGTGCGCCTGCTCCTCGACGGCGACCAGGTTGACGTCGTTCTCCATGCGTACGGCAGGCAGGCCCAGCGCCTCACGCACCGGGGCCAGGTCGTGGACGTGCGCCCAGGCGGGCATCTGCATGACCTCGTCGAGCCGCTCGCCGGTGACGTCGACGATGCCCGGCATGCCGATCACCACCTGGCGCAGGTCGCCCATGCCGATCCCGGCCGCCTTTGCCGCGCCCGCCACGGCGTCGGCGAGCGCGCGCACCGGGTCGTGTCCCGGCCCGGTGCGTACGCTGTGGGCGCCGTGCACGCGGCCGGTGAGGTCGGCCACGGCCACGTCCATCGCCTCGGGCGTGATGTCGACACCCGCCACATGGCCCGCCGAGCCGTCCAGCGCCCACATGTGCGCCGCCGGTCCGGCCGCGCCCGGCTTGCGCCCGCCCTTGCGCACCAGCGAGGCCGCCTCCAGCCTGCGCAGCACCTCGGCGGCGGCGGCCTTGGACAGGCCGGTCAGCGCTTCGAGCTCGGCCCTGGTGTGCGGGCCGGTGGTGAGCAGGAGTTCGAGCACGGCGCGCTCGTTGAGCGTGCGAAGGACGCGCGGGCTGCCGGACGACGGTGGCGGTGAGGCTTGCACGGCGGATTCCTCTCGGCGGCGACGCCGCTCAGACGGTCCTGGTCTGCTTGGTGACCGAGGAGTCCGCCTTGACGGCATCCGCCTTCTTCTGCATGGCCGTACCGAACTGCTCTGCCGAGATTCGGCCGGACATGACGGCATTGGTCTGCGTTTGGGCGTGGTCGAACAACTCCTTGTACCAGGCTTCGAAGCGGATGTCGGTGATGATGTTCTGCCCGGCCGCGTCCTGGGCCTTGGCGGCGCTCTTGAGTGCGGGCGGCAGGTCGAGTCCCTCGGCCGCGCCGTTGACGACGGTGAGGTTCCTGGTGCGCTCGGTGTAGCCGCGCGCGCCCTCCTTGGAGAGCATCACGCGCAGGTACTCCAGCGCGCCCTGCGGGTTGCCGCCCTTGGCGGTGGCGAAGAAGCCCTCCGCCACACCGACGAAGATCGCGCCGTACGGCATGACGTCGGCGGCCGTCACCGAGGGCACCGGGGCGATGCCGTACTCGAAGGTGTCGGGGATCTCCTTGGCCATCTCGTTCTCGATCCAGGAACCGACCGGGTAGAAGAGCACCTTGTCCTGAAGGTGCTTGACCTGGGTCTGGGTGTGGTCGAGGCCGAAGTAGGCCTTGTCGCCGTACAGGCGCTGGATCTCGGCCCACGCGGTGACCGACTGGATCATCGCGGGGTTGGTCCACGCGCCGTCGGCGAGGTTGTCCACATCGACGAGCACCTGGTTGCCGCCGATCTTGGCGGCCGTGTAGAGCAGGTTCCACACCTGGTAGAACGGGCCCACCTGACCGGGGTAGGCGAACAGGGCGATGCCTTCGGCCTTGGCCTTCTCGCCGAGCGCCTTGAACTCCTCCCAGGTGGTCGGCAGCGTCCAGCCCTTGGCGGCGAACAGCTTGGTGTTGTGCCAGAGCGCGCGGTGGCCGACGGTGTAGTTCAGCACGTGCGGGGCGCCGTTGATCAGCGCGTTCGGCATGACGCCGGGCGTCAGCGTGTCCCTGACGCGCTTGGCCGGGTCGTCGAAGGAGGGCGCGTCGAAGAGCGCGGTGAGGTCGGCCAGATGGCCCTCGCCCGCGAGCGCGGCCAGGTCGAGCGTCTCGGGGCCGGAGTTGTTGACGATGTCGGGCACGTCGCCGCTGACGAACCTCGGCCGGAGCTGGGTGCCGATCTTCTGGGTGGCCACGTGCTCGACAGGGGCGCCCTGGTGCGCCTTGCTGTAGAGCGGCTCGTGCAGGGCGGTCGCGAAGGCGTCGCCGTTGCCGCCGTTGAAGATGACGACCTCCAGCGGCTTCTTCGGGTCGAGACCGAAGGGGTTGGCCGGGCTGGTGGGCACGGCGGCGGGCGCCGCGCTCTGCGTGCCGGCGGCCTGGCCGCCCGTGGTGGCGCAGGCGGCGAGCAGCCCACCGGCGGGACCGACGACAAGGGCGGTCAGGGTCGCACGGCGCAGGAGCTGGCGGCGAGAGATGTCTCCGGACATGGGGGGTCCTCCAGGAAATCGAACCGTCTGGAAAGTATCCAGACGGTTAGCGAGCGATGTTAGGCACGCCCGCCCCCACCGTCAAGACCGGATATGTCGCACAATGTCGCCATGAGCACACCCGCCCGCCTCCCCGTGATCGACGTCAGCCCCCTGCTCACCGGCGACAGCGGCGACACCGGCGGCGGTCCGGGCGTGGCGGAGGTGGCAGGGCGGATCGGGGACGCCTGCCGCGACAGCGGTTTCTTCTACGTCACCGGGCACGGCGTGCCGCCCGAGCTGCTCACCTCGTTGGACGCCGCCGCACGCGCCTTCTTCGAGCTGCCGCTCCCGCTCAAGAACGAGATCGCCATGGAGCACGGCGGCCGGGCCTGGCGCGGCTTCTTCCCCGTCGGCGGCGAGCTCACCTCGGGCCGTCCCGACCTCAAGGAAGGCGTGTACTTCGGCGCCGAACTCCCCGCGAGCGAGCTGCCGCTGCACGGCCCCAACCTGTTCCCCGCCCAGGTGCCGCGGCTGCGTACGGCCGTGCTCGCCTATCTGGGGACGATGACCGCGCTGGCCCAGGCCGTGATGGGCGGCATCGCCCTCAGCCTCGGCCTGCCGCGTGACTACTTCGCCGCCGGGTGCACCGCCGACCCCACCGTGCTGTTCCGCATCTTCCACTACCCTCCGGCCGGGCCCGGCGACGACGGCTGGGGCGTGGGCGAGCACACCGACTACGGCCTGCTCACCCTGCTGCTGCAGGACGACAACGGCGGACTGCAGGTGCACTCGGCCGACGGCTGGATCGACGCGCCGCCGATCCCCGGCACATTCGTCTGCAACATCGGCGACATGCTGGACAAACTGACCGGCGGCCTCTATCGCTCGACGCCGCACCGGGTCCGCAATCTCAGCGGCAACGAACGGCTCAGCTTCCCGTTCTTCTTCGATCCCGGCTGGCACAGCGAGGTGCCGCCGCTGCCGTACACCGAGGGGGGCAGGGCGCGGTGGGACGGGCAGGACCTGCGGGCCTTCTCCGGGACCTACGGCGAGTACCTGCTGGCCAAGGTGGCCAAGGTCTTTCCGGTGCTGCGCGCCGACGTGCTCGGCTGAGGAAGGCGGTATACAGGTCGCGTGGAACTGGATCGGCTCGACCGGGACATCATCGCCGCACTCGTCGAGGATGCTCGGGCGACATATGCGGAAATCGGGCAACAGGTCGGGCTCTCGGCGTCGGCGGTGAAACGGCGTGTCGACCGGCTGCGCGAGGCAGGGGCGATCACCGGCTTCACGGCCAAGGTCTCGCCGCAGGCGCTCGGCTGGACGACCGAGGCCTATGTGGAGCTGTTCTGCGAGGGCAGGACGTCACCGGCCGAGATCGGCATAGCGGTCAGCCGCCATCCCGAGGTGGTGTCGGCCTGCACGATCACCGGGGACGCCGACGCCCTGCTGCACGTCAGGGCCACCGACGTCCGCCATGTCGAGCGGGTCATCGAGCGCATCGCCGCACTGCCCTTCGTGGTGCGGACCAAGAGCTCGATCGTGCTGTCCAGGCTCATCGAGGCGCCGCCGGGCACCGCCGTGCCCGAGCCGCTCGACGCCGTCGCGAGCGCGCACGAGAGCGACATCGCGCCCGCCTCGCCGCGGCCTTCGGTCGTGCGCAGCGCGGGGCGCGGGACGCGCACGGAGGTCATCAGGGCCGCCGTGCCGGGAACGCGCAACGGATCCCGGCCGTCGGGCTGAAGGACGCAACGAACCCGCGTACACACGCAATGTCGGCCGCTTGGCCTGCTGAAACGTGGTTCCTAGGCTGGCTGGCGTCCCCTCGACGACGATGGAGCCGTCCATGCCCAAGCACTTTCTCATGTGCCGTCCCGACTATTTCGCGGTCGAATACGCCATCAATCCGTGGATGGACCCGGCGAGCGGCGCCGATCGCGAGCTCGCGATCCGGCAGTGGGAAGGGCTCAAGGCGGCCTACGAACGGCTGGGCCACACCGTCAGCCTGATCGACCCGATCGACGGCCTGCCCGACATGGTGTTCGCGGCCAACGGCGCCCTGGTGGTCGGCGGCAGGGTCTACGGCGCGCGGTTCGCGCACCCGGAACGCGCCGCCGAAGGCCCGGCCTACCTGCGCTGGCTCACCGAGCACGGCTTCGAGAAGAGCGTCGAGGCCGAGCACGTCAACGAGGGCGAAGGCGACTTCCTCACCCTCGACGACTACGTGCTCGCGGGCACCGGCTTCCGTACCTCGATCGAGGCGCACCGGGAGGCGCAGGAGTTCCTCGGCCGGCCGGTGATCACGCTCAAGCTGGTCGACCCGCGCTTCTACCACCTCGACACCGCGCTGTTCCCGCTGGACGGGCGCAATGTCGCCTACTACCCGGAGGCGTTCTCGCCCGGCAGCCAGGAGGTGCTGCGCCGGATGTTCCCCGACGCGGTCATCGCCGGGGCCGCCGACGCGGAGGTCCTCGGTCTCAACGCGGTCAGCGACGGACGTAGCGTGGTCATCGGGGCAGAGGCGAAAAGGCTGGGCGAGCAGCTGGCCGCCGCCGGCTACGACGTGGTCCCCGTCGAGCTGTCCGAGCTGCGCAAGGCCGGAGGCGGACCCAAGTGCTGCACGCTCGAGATCCGGGCATAACACCAGTTCAAAGGGGGAGATCCATATGAGCACCAGCGCCGAGCTGATCGAAGTGACCGAGCGCCGCAGCGCGCACAACTACCACCCGCTGCCCGTCGTGATCCACGAGGCCCACGGGGCCTGGGTCACCGACGTCGAGGGCAAGCGCTACCTCGACTTCCTGTCGGGATACTCCTCGCTGAACTTCGGCCACGGCAATCCGAAGATCATCGAGGCCGCGCAGAAGCAGCTCACCACGCTGACGCTGACCAGCCGGGCGTTCTACAACGACCGCTTCGCCGAGTTCTCCGCCGCGCTCGCCGACCTCACCGGCAAGGACATGATCCTGCCGATGAACACCGGCGCCGAGGCCGTCGAGACCGCGATCAAGGTCTCCCGCAAGTGGGGCTACGAGGTCAAGGGCGTAGCGCCCGAGCAGGCCAACATCATCGTCATGGAGGACAACTTCCACGGTCGCACCACCACGATCGTCAGCTTCTCCACCGACCCGGACGCCCGCGACAACTTCGGCCCCTACACGCCCGGCTTCAAGATCGTGAAGTACGGCTCGGTCGAGGCGATCCGCGAGGCCATCGACGCCAACACCGTGGCCGTGCTCATCGAGCCGATCCAGGGCGAGGCCGGCGTGCTGGTCCCGCCGGACGGCTACCTCACCCAGGTCCGCGAGCTGTGCACCGAGCAGAACGTGCTGATGGTGGCCGACGAGATCCAGTCCGGGCTCGGCCGCACCGGCGAGACCTTCGCCTGCGACCACGAGGGCGTCGTGCCCGACATCTACGTGCTGGGCAAGGCGCTCGGCGGCGGCGTGGTGCCGGTCTCGGCCATCGCGGCCGACGCCGACGTGCTCGGCGTCATCAGGCCCGGCCAGCACGGCTCCACGTTCGGCGGCAACCCGCTGGCGTGCGCGGTCGGCGTGGCCGTGGTCGAACTGCTCAACACCGGCGAGTACCAGGCCAGGGCCAAGCAGCTCGGCGCGCTGCTGCACGAGCGGCTCGGCGCGCTGGTGGGCAAGGGCGTGGTGACCGTACGCGGGCGCGGGCTGTGGGCGGGCGTCGACATCGACCCGTCGCTGGCCACCGGCCGCGAGGTGTCCAAGGCGCTGATGGAGCGCGGTGTGCTGGCCAAGGACACGCACGGCTCGACGATCCGGCTTGCGCCGCCGATCGTGATCTCCGAGGAGGACCTGCTGCACGCGGTGGACACGCTGGCCGAGGCCATCGCCTCCTTCCGCTGAGCGATCCGCCCCACGAGCACGGCCAGGCCGGGCGCCACACGCCCCGGCCTGGCCGTCCCCCTTCAGGAAGAGAGCTTCTGCTCGGCCTCGCTCTGGTCGGCCATCTCGCAGCTGCTGTCCTTGCTCACCTGGGCGGCGGGCGGCAGCGCGTCGACGACGGTGAAGCCGAGCTCGGCCGTCAGCGCCAGCACACTGCCTTCGGGCGCCTTGGCCTTGGCCGCGTCGACGACCGTCTCGCGCTCGCCCAGCAGGCCGGAGGAGGCCGGGTCGAAGATGAGCTGGCGCAGCGTGCCGTAGCCCGACCTGCTGCCGATCGCCAGCCCCTTGCGCCCGGCCGAGTCCTCGACGCCCTCGGCGATCTCGACGCCCGGCTCCGCCTTGAGCACCTGCACGAGCGCCTCGCGCTGGGCCTTGGGCAGGTAGGTCTCCCTGATCAGGTCTTCGGCGGCCTGCGGGATGTTCTTGTCGATCCCGGCCAGATGGGCGCGCATGCCCTCGGTCGTGGTCGGCAGACCGCTCAGGTAGGTGTGGTCGCGACGCTTCGACTGCGGCCACTGCGGGCAGAACGGCACGATCTCGTTGGCCGACACGCCCTCCTGCGACTGTCGCAGCGCCTCGGCGGGCAGGCGTTCGCCCGGCCATGCCTTGGGCTCAAGACCCTCGATGAACAGCAGGCCGGGCCGCTCGCCCGACACGTCACGGTAGAACTGGCGCTTGGTGCGATACAGCCAGTGCCCGCCGCCGCCCTCGGAGGTGTACATCGTCACGGTCTCGGAGCGGATGTACTGGCCGGGTCTGGGGGCGAGCTCCTCGAACGCGGTGGCGGCGATCACCGCCTGCTCCACCGCCGGAGCGGGATCGCTGGCCGTGGTGACGTCGCCGCCCCGTGCGCCCTGCCCGCCCAGTGCGACGCTCACGCCCGCGACCAGCGCCACGGTCAGTCCGAACGCGCCCACGCTCTGCCAGCCGAGCCTGGGCAGCCTGAAGCTCCTGCCGCGCGCGCCCTCGGCCAGCAGGCGCCGTCGTGCCCGCTCACGGGCCACCAGGGGGTAGGCGGGCGCGCTCGGGCGGCCCTCGCGGAACAGGTCGATCTCGTCATCCATGCTGGGGCTCCTCACGAAACGGGTCGGCGCCGAGCGCCCTGCGGGCCTTGGCGCGCACACGGTGCAGGCGGGAGCGGACCGTGCCGACGGGGATGCCCAGCGCCTGGGCGGTCTCCTCGTAGGTCAGGTCGGCCCACGCCACCAGCACGAGCAGGTCGCGCTCGGCCGCCGACAGCCTGGCCAGTGCCTTGGCCAGCCTGGGTTGCAGCAGCTCGGCGGTGACCCTGTCGGCGCTGCGCTCGTCGAAGCTCCCAGGCCGTTCGGGCGCGTAGCGGGCCATGGCCTTGGTACGCCGCCTTTCGGCCCTGCGGTTCTGGGAGACGACGTTGGTGGCGATGCCGTACAGCCAGGGCCTGGCGTCGGGGCGGCCACGGTCGTAGCGCGCCCTGGCGCGGAAGGCGGCCAGGAAGACCTCCGCCGTCACGTCCTCGGCCAGTTCGGGGCCGAGCCTTCTCGCGGCGAAACGGTAGATCTCATCGGCATGCCTGTCGAACAGCAGCGCGAACAGCTCGGGCTCGCGCTGCGAGTGCCCGATCAGCGTCGAGTCGTCGAGCGCGGAACCGTCGAGCAGTGCCTGGGCACTCACCACGTGCGGGTTCCTCTCCGGGGTTGTCATGCGGTCACCCCGTACTTGGCCGCATGCCGTGCCCCGGTTCCCACCTTTCTCCGGCCGATCTCCGGCCGATCCGCGGCCGCCCCTCGCGCCTACAACCGGACGCGCCCGATCTCGCCTCCGGCGCCGTGCCACACGGCGACGACCCGGTCGTCGTCGAACTCCAGGGCCGCCACCGCGTTCTGGAACCACGGCCCGTCGGTGATGCGCCAGTGGATCGGCGGCCTGGGAATGCGGGCCAGCCTGGCCAGCGCGCTGCCGACCAGCGTGGCGATGCCGAACTGGGTGAAGACGTTGGCCAGGCGCAGCGTCCTGCTGAGCGGATTGCGGATCGGCGAGCAGACGACCTGGGCGATCTGCCCCGACCTGGCGACATAGGAGTAGTGCACGTCGCCGGAGAGGATCAGCACCGGCCTGCCCACCTTGACGAACAGGGTGGCCAGCTCGTCGAACGAACGCCGGAAGGCGGCCCAGTGCTCCAGGTCGAAGGCCTGCCGGAAGGCCTCGGACGCCTTGGCCACCAGCCTGCCCCACTTGCCGTCGCACAGGGCCTCGTTCCAGTTCTGGACGAAGTGCACGCCTTCGGGAAGCATGAAGGGGATCGAGGAGCCGATGATGATGCGCCCTTCGGCCTGTCCGACCTGTTCGAGCAGCCACTCCCACTCGCCCGGGTCGAGCATCCTGCGGTTCCTCGGCGTGAGCTGGCGGGCGCAGCGCGTGTCCACCATGATCAACCGGGTGTGCCCGAGGTCGCGCGAGTAGCTCCATCGGTTGCTGCTCGGCTCGGCGTCGGCCTGGGCGGCGAAGGCGTCGAGCGCCTGGGCGCCGCCTCCGGCCATGAGCTCGGCCAGCAGCGGGTCCTCGGCGCGCTCCTTGGGCGAGAGGTTGCCCAGATGCTGGTAGACCCAGTACGCCCCGAGTCCGGCGACGACACGGCGCTGCCACCACTCCACCTTGGCCATCTTGGCGCGCCAGTCCTTGGAGGTGTTCCAGTCGTCGCGCAGGTCGTGGTCGTCGAAGATCATGGCGGTCGGCACGGTGGCCAGCAGCGCCCTGATCTCGGGATCGGTCCAGGCCTGGCGGTAGAGCTCGGCGTACTCCTCGTAGTCGGCGATCTCGCGCAGCGGCGAGGAGGTGCGGCGCGAGGCGATGAACTCCAGCATCTCGGGCGAGGGGTTGTCGGCGTAGACCTGGTCGCCGAGCAGCAGGATGAGGTCGGGCCACTCGTCGTCGGCCGCCTTGGTCGCCAGGCGCATGCCGTGGGCGCGCAGGGCGTCCTCGCCGTGGGTGGCGACGTGCTTGGCGTCGTGCGGCACGCTGGTACGGCACGAGCCGAACAGCACCGTGCGCGGGCCCTGCTGCGGCATCAGCCTGATCCGGCTGGGCGCCTGGCCGTCGAGCGGCCACACCGGGGTGTCACCCAGCGTGACGGTGTAGTCGGCGTCGGCGTCGAGGAAGAGGTCCACGATCGCGTAGTGATGGTCGTGCACCGTGAAGGTCGCGGCATCGGCGCGCACGCCTCCCGCCTCGACGGTGACCGTACAGGGTTCGCTCGTCTCGACCCAGATGGCCGCGCTCGCCGTGTCGACGTAACGCAGTATCGGACCGACCACCAGTTCAGGCACGCAGTTGCTCCCAGTGACGACGACCGAATGTGACACCGAGGCACATTCGCTGAGTTGAGCCTGCCACACTGTCACGTTCCCAGTCGCGTGATCAGCGGCTAGGAATAGACGAAACGCCCACAAGGGGTATGGCAAAGGCGCCACTCCCCCATTGCGGGCGTCCGAAACAGGAGGAACTCCTTCCATGACCGTCATGGTGCCGTCAAGGACGCCGGCCCTGATCACTCCCGGACGACAGGCCCTCGACTCCGCGCTCTTCCAGCTCGACCAGGCCGCCGCGCGGCTCGGCCTCGACGACGGCCTGCTCGCGATGCTCGCCACCCCCCGCCGCTCGCTCACGGTCGCCGTGCCGGTGCGCCGCGAGGACGGGCGCATGGACGTCGTCCAGGGCTTCCGGGTCCAGCACAACATCACCCGTGGACCCGCCAAGGGCGGCATCCGCTTCCACCCCTCGACCGACATCCACGAGGTCACCGCCCTGGCCATGTGGATGACCTGGAAATGCGCCCTCGTCGGCATCCCGTACGGCGGCGCCAAGGGCGGCGTCTCGGTCGACCCGGCCTCGCTGACCACCCGCGAGCTCGAACGCGTGACCAGGCGCTACGTCAACGAGATCCTGCCGCTCATCGGCCCCGAGCGCGACATCCCCGCCCCCGACGTCGGCACCGACGAGCAGACGATGGCCTGGATCATGGACACGTACTCGGTGAACGCCGGATACAGCGTGCCGGGCGTGGTGACCGGCAAGCCGACGACACTGGGCGGCTCGCTCGGCCGGGCGGGCGCGACCTCGCGCGGCGTGCAGATCACCGCGCTGGCCGCGATGGAGCGCTCACCCGAAGGCGCGACGGTCGCGGTGCAGGGCTTCGGCAAGGTGGGCGCCCTGGCCGCGCAGTACCTGGCCGACGCCGGATGCCGCGTCGTCGCGGTGTCGGACGTGACCTGCGCCCTGCACGACGCCCAGGGCCTCGACGTGGCGGCCCTGCGGGCGTGGGCGGCCGAGCACGGCGGCCTGCGCGGCTACCCGCATGCCGACGAGATGGGCCACGAGGAGCTGTTCGAGCTGGACGTGGACGTGCTGGTGCCCGCCGCGCTCGAAGGCGTGATCACCGCCGACAACGCGCCCAGGGTGCGGGCACGGCTGATCGTGGAGGGCGCCAACGGCCCGACCACGCCCGAGGCGGACGAGATTCTCGCCGACGCGGGTCGCGTGGTGGTGCCCGACATCCTGGCCAATGCCGGCGGGGTGGTCGTGTCCTACCTGGAGTGGGCGCAGAACATGCAGGCCTGCTCCTGGAGCGCCGACGAGGTGGAGGCGAAGCTGCGCGAGCTGATGCTGGACGCGTTCGCCGAGGTCAGCTCGGTCGCGGCCGATCGCGGTGTCACGCTGCGCGAGGCCGCGCACGTCATCGGCGTGGGCCGCGTCGCCGAGGCCCACCGGATGCGGGGCCTGTACCCGTAAGGCGGGCTCAGCCGTCCCTGATGACGGTTCGCCACAGCCCGGGCCTGTGCCCGTAGGGAGGGCTCAGTCGCCCAGGGCCTGGACCAGCGCCTCCAGCTCGTGCATGAGGCGCTCGGTCCGCTCCCGCCCGAAGGCGGCCGTGATCACCGCATGGTGCCCGGCGACCTCGCCCTCGACCCGGTTGAGCAGGGCCGCACCCCTGTCGGACAGGTAGACGGCCACCCGCCTGCGGTCGGCGGAGTCGTGGCCCCGGTAGACGAGCGCCCTTTCGATGAGCCTGTCGACGGCCTTGGTCAGGGTCGGGTGCGGCATCAGGACGGCCGAGGCGAGCTCGCCCATCGAGTGCCCCCTTCCGTCGGCCAGCGCCCGCAGGATCCGCCACTGCTCGACGCCGATCTCTTCCGAGGTCAGAGCCGATGCGAGGCCGCGGTTGACGCTGCGCTCGGCTCTGCTGAGCAAGTAGGCGACAGATGAGTCAAGTCCCGTCGTCATCACCATGAGCGCGGGGTCCTTTCGCCGTGGGTCTGGCATGGAGGATACTCGTTTCCGTGGCAGACGCCGTCTCGCCGATCATCGACCCGTTCGAAGCCCGGCTGATCCAGGCCGGCACGCTGCGCATCGGGCTGGTGGTCCCAGTCTCCGGAGTGCTTGGCCTGGTCGGGCCTTGCGCGATCAACTGCGCCGTACTCGCCGCCGAAGAGGCCAACGAGGCGGGCGGCATCCTCGGCAGACAGGTCGAGCTGGTCCTCGTCGACGGCGGCAGGGACGCCCGCACGGTCGCGGCCGAGGTCGCCGAGCTGATCGACGCCGACGCCGTCCAGGCGGTCAGCGGCACCCATGCCAGCGACGTCCGGGTGGCCGTGGTGCGGGCGATCGGCGGCAGGGTGCCCTTCGTCTACGCCCCGCCCTACGAGGGCGACGGGCACGGCCCCGGCGTCTACTTCCTCGGCGAGAGCCCGGCCAGGCAGCTGGAGCCTGGCATCGACTGGCTGGTGGAGCGGCGCCGGGCCAGGCGGTGGTTCCTGCTGGGCAACGACTACGTGTGGCCGCGTCTGGTGCACGCGGCGGCCAAGCCGCGCCTGCACGCCAAGGGCGCCGCCGTCATCGGCGAGCGCTTCGTCGGGCACGGCCAGGCCTGGCGGGCGATCGAGGAGATCGCCGCGTTCAAGCCGGACGCCATCCTGCTCAGCCTGATCGGCAGCGACCTGGTGGAGTTCAACCGGGCCTTCGCCGCCAGCGGCATCGAGGCGGCCAGGCTGTGCGGCGCGCTGGAGGAGCACGGCCTGCTCGGCATCGGCGGCGACGACAGCGGCGAGCTGTACTCCGCGATGGGCTTCTTCGGCTCGCTGGCCACCGACGCGGGCCTGGCCTTCGGCGAGCGCTATGTGGCGAGGTTCGGCCCGCATGCCCCGATGCTCAACGGGCACGGCCAGGGCTGCTACGAGGCCGTGGCGATGCTCGCGGCCCTGGCGGCGCGTGCCGGGACGCTGGCCGTACCCGTGGTCGACGCCTTCGCCGACGGGGCGACGATCACGAGTGCGCGCGGGCCGTTGACGCTGGTGGGCCGGGAGGCCAGGCAGCGGGTACACCTCGGCAGGGCCGACGGACTGGGCTTCGACATTATTTCTTTCTAGTGAAACCTTTTCGTTTGGAAGTTTTCGCTCTAAGGTACGGGCCTGCCCCCCTGCACATTTAGGAGCACCCGTGAGCGAAACAGTCGAGAGGTTCGGCTACAAGCAGGAGCTGCGGCGCACGCTCAGCTTCAGCGACCTGCTGATCTACGGCCTGATCTTCATGGTGCCGATCGCACCGTTCGGCATCTTCGGCGCCGTCTTCCAGGCATCGGGCGGCATGGTCGCGCTCGCCTACATCATCGGCCTTCTCGCCATGGCCTTCACCGCGCTGTCCTACGCGCAGATGGCCAAGGCCTTCCCGATGGCGGGCTCGGTCTACACCTACGCGGGGCGCGGGCTCGGAGCGCCCGCCGGATTCCTGGCCGGCTGGGCGATCCTGCTCGACTACATCCTCGTGCCCTCCCTGCTCTACCTCATCGCGGCGGGCGCGATGAACTCCTTCGTCCCGGCCATCCCGATCTGGGGCTGGGTCATCGTCTTCGTCGCGCTGAACACCGCGGTCAACTACCTGGGCATCCAGATGACCGCGCTCATCACCCGCGTCTTCCTGGTCGGCGAGCTCATCGTGCTCGCGATCTTCCTGGTCATCGGCGGCGTCGCCCTGGCCCAGGGCAAGGGCCAGGCCGACGCGCTCAGCCCGCTGTTCAGCGCCGACACCTTCTCCTGGTCGCTGGTCCTGGGCGCCGCCTCGATCGCGGTGCTGTCCTTCCTCGGCTTCGACGGCATCTCCACCCTCGCCGAGGAGAGCAAGGAGGACTCGCGCCGGATCGGCCGTTCCATGGTCGTCGCACTCGGCCTGGCCGCGATCCTGTTCGTGGTGCAGACCTGGGTGGCCGCGCTGCTCACGCCCGACAGGCAGAAGCTCATCACCGAGGGCGACCCGGCGGGCACCGCCTTCTACGACATGGCCGAGTTCGCCGGAGGCCACTGGCTCAGTGTGCTCACCGCGGTCGCGACCGCACTGGCCTGGGGCTTCGCCAACTCGCTCGTCGCCCAGGCGGCCACCTCGCGCCTGCTGTTCGCCATGGGCCGCGACCGCCAGCTGCCCTCGTTCCTGGCCAAGGTGCACCCCAAGCACCAGGTGCCGGTCAACGCCACGCTCGCCGTCGCGCTCATCTCGCTCGGCCTCGGCATCTACATGAGCACGCGCCCCGACGGCGTCCCGCTGCTCAGCTCGCTGGTCAACTTCGGCGCCATGACCGCCTTCCTCATCCTGCACGTGGCCGTGGTCGTGCACTACGTCGTACGCCAGGGCAGCAAGGACCTGCTGGCCCATCTGGTCGCCCCGGCGATCGGCTTCCTCATCCTGCTCGTCGTGGTGATCAACGCCAAGGTCGCGGCCCAGCTGCTCGGCTTCGCCTGGCTCGGCATCGGCCTGGTCGTCCTCGTCGGCTCCTACCTTCTCGGCCGCAGGCCCACCCTTCCTTCGGAGGTCAAGTAGTGGACGTCCTCTCCTTCCGCCCGTCCCCCGAGGACCTGAGCTACACCTTCGGCGGCCGTGCCCCGGTGCGGAAGGTACGGCCGGGCACGATCATCGAGATGTACACCGAGGACTGCTTCGGGGGTAAGGTCCGCACCGTCGACGACCTGCCCTCGGCGGTCTGCGAGTTCCCCTACCTCAACCCGGTCACAGGACCGTTCGACCTGGAGGGCGCCGAGCCCGGCGACACGATCGCCCTGCACTTCGTCTCGATCACGCCCGCACGCGACTGGGCGGTCTCCACGACGTTCCCGCACTTCGGCGCGCTGACCGCCACCCACAACACGGCGATGCTGCACCCGCCGCTGGACGAGGTCGTGTGGCGCTACGACATCGACGTCGAGCGTGGCGTGGCCGTCTACCACGCCAGGCGCGGCGACTACAGCGTGGAGTTGCCGCTCGACCCCATGCACGGCACGGTCGGCGTGGCGCCCGGCGCCAACGAGGCCAGGATGACGATCACACCCGACGCGCACGGCGGCAACATGGACACCCCCGAGCTGCGTGCGGGCACGACCGTCTACCTGGGCGTCAATGTCGAGGGCGCGCTGTTCGGCGTCGGCGACGGGCACTGCCTGCAGGGCCACGGCGAGGTGTGCGGCACGGCCGTCGAGGCGGCGATGAACACCGTCGTGGCGGTCGAGCTGATCAAGGGCGTCGGCACGCCGTGGCCCCGCCTGGAGGACGACCTGCACCTGATGTCCACCGGCTCGGCCAGACCGCTGGAGGACGCCTACCGCATCAGCCAGCACGACCTGGTCACCTGGTCGGCCGAGCTGACCGGGCTCGACACGCTGGACGCCTACCAGCTCGTCAGCCAGGGCGGGCAGGCGCCGGTGGGCAATGTGGTCGACACCAACTACACGATGGTCGCCAAGCTGCCCAAGGCCTATCTGGGCTCGCCACAGGTCTACGAGTCCGCGCACGAACGGCTGCGCGCACTCGGCAGGAGCTACCTGGCGGGCCGCTGACCCCCTGAACCGCCCACCCGTCGTGACTCGGAGCCGCGATTGTCGACCTCGTCGCGGCACGGCGGGTGGGCTGCGGGCCGCCCTCCGGCCTAGGGTTTGAGATGATCAACTCGAAGGGGGCCCGGGGTGTTCAGGCTGCTCATGGCACAGGTGCTGGCAGGTGCGCTGCTCGTCGGCGGGGAGCCGCCGCCCGAGCCGCCCGAGGATCCGCAGGACGTCGCCGACTACTGGATCCCCGAACGCATCCAGAACGCGCACCCCGCCGACCTGCCCGCCGTGCGCCCCCGCGCGGCCGTCGCCCGTACGGCGCTGCGCACGGTGCCCAGGCGTGACGTGCTCACCCCCGGCGGCGACCGGCTCGGCTACGCCAAGGTGCCCACGCCCTACACCGGGGCGCACCGGCTGACCGGCGTCCTGCTCAGCCACGACCCGGCCGCGGGCATCGACCTGGTGTGCGGCGCCTCGGTGCTCAGATCGGCCAGCCGCGCCCTGGTCCTGACGGCGGCGCACTGCCTCTACGACAACCACGGCCGCTCGCGCCGCGCCTTCGAGCACGTCGCCTTCCTTCCGGCGAGCGGCATGGCCGATGCCAGGCCGAGCGTGTGGCCCGCCGTACGGACGTGGGTGCCCAAGAAGTGGCGCACGCGGTCCTACACCGTCGACCTGCTGCCCTACGACCTGGGGATCGCCGGTGTGGTGCTGGGCGCCAGGGCGCTGGAGGCGGTGACGGGGCCCGGCCTCAAGCCGGTGCTCAGCAGGCGCGGCGCGGCGGCCAAGGGGCTCGACCTGCTCGGCTTCCCTTTCGGCAGCAGGTACCCGGGCGACGAGATGTACCGCTGCCTGGGCGACGCCGAGGAGGGCGGGCTGCCCGGACCCGGCATTCTCGTCACGCGCAACTGCCAGGTCGCGGCGGGAAGCAGCGGCGGGCCCGCGTTGCGCGGCGGCGGGGTGGCCGCGGTGGTCTCCTCGTCCAACCCGCTGCGCGACCCCTCCGGCTTCACGGTGCTGACCCGGCTGTCGGCCAAGCCGTTCGGCTCGATGCTGGCCAGGGCCGATGCCGACATGCGCCGCTGGGCCTGCCGTACGGCGGCGCGCTGCGCCTCGGTCAGCTGACCGAGGCGACGATCTCCTCGCAGATCTCGTGCGTGCGCAGGGCGTCGTCCGCCGTGAGCGTGCGGCCCTCGCGCACGGCGTCGAGGAAGGCCAGGCAGACCTGTTCGATGCCGCGCTGCCTGGCCACGGGCGTCCAGTCCGGCCGTCTGGTCAGCGTCTGCCTGCCGCCCTCCTGGTCGATGACGTCGCCGAGGTTGACGACCGTGCGCTTCCTGCCGCCGCCCATCACCTCGCACGTCTCCTCGGCCAGGCCGCCGACGCGGTTCATCACGCCGTATGCGGTGAAGCCGTCGCCCGACAGCTCCAGCGTGAGGTGTTCGAGCAGGCCGTCGCGCACCCTGGTGCCGAACCTCGTCGTGCGCACCTCGCCCGGCGCCAGGAAGCGCAGCGTGTCGACCACGTGGATGAAGTCGTCGAACACCGCACGCCTGGGCAGGTCGGGATGGCGGTCGCGGTGCTTCTGCAGCACGACCAGCTCACGCGGCAGATCGAGCAGGCCCGCGTAACCGGGCGCGTGCCTGCGGTTGAACCCGACCATCAGCGAGCGCCCCTCGGCCTCGGCCAGTGCCGCCAGCGCCCTGCTCTGCGCCAGGTTGTCGGCCAGCGGCTTGTCCACATAGACGTGCACCCCCGCGCGCAGCAGCCGCTCCACGATCTCCGGATGCGCGGACGTCGCCGCGTGCACGAACGCCGCGTCGACCCCCGCCTCCAGCACCTGCTCGACCGACGTCGACAGCGAGCCCACCCGGTGCGCGGCGCCGAGCCGGTCGAGCGTGTCCTTTTTGCGCGTGCACAGATGCAGGTCGAGGCCGGGAAGGGCGGACAGCACGGGCAGGTAGGCCTTCTCCGCGATGTCGCCGAGGCCGATCATGGCGATCTTCATACGCCGAGCGTACGGCGTAGCGCCTGCTCCATCGGCGTCGGCCGCATCCCGAACGTCTCCTGGAAGGCCGAGGAGTCCATCACGAACGGCTCGGTGAACTGGTAGCGCACCTCCCCCAACTCCCCCATCATCGGCGAGAACAGCCCACCCACCTTGATCGCCGAGTACGGCAACGCCTTGACCTTGGGTGCCGGCCTGCCGAGGATCGCCGCCATCGCCACGGCCAACTCCCTGAACGTACGCGGTTCGGTGCTCGGCACGTGCCAGGGCCTGCCCCAGGCCCGCTCGTCGGACCCGGCCACGGCCAGCGCCTCGGCGACGTCGGGCAGATAGGTCCAGGTGTGCGGCACGTCGGCCGGCCACACGGTGCGGATGGTACGGCCGGCCCGCAGCGGACCGAGGAAGCGCTCGCCCAGGTAGGACTGGTCGCTGGCGCCCGGCCCGAAGAAGTCCGAGCCGCGTACCTCGGTCGCCCTGATGTGGCCCGCCTCGTGCAGCGCCAGCGCGTCCTGCCACATCTTGGCCCTGACCTGGGCCTTGGGACTGGCCGAGGTCAGCGGGCTGTCCTCCCGCATGGGGCCGCTCGGCGGGCCGTAGGGGTAGAGGTTGCCGAGCATGACGAGCCCGGCGCCCGTCGACCTGGCGGTGGTCAGCAGGGTGTCGGCCATCGGCGGCCAGTCAGTGAGCCAGCGGTGGTACTGCGGGTTGACGCAGTTGTAGAGGACGTCGGCCCCCTTGGCCAGGTCGAGGACGGCCCTGGTGTCGTTGAGGTCGGCCGACACACCGTGCTCGCCCTTGCCCGAGCGCGAGACGAGCAGGACCTCGTGGCCCTTTCCCGCGAGCTTGGCGGCGAGATGGCCGCCGACCTGGCCTGCTCCGAATACGACGTGCTTTCCCATGGTCACACCTGGTTCCAGACGAGCCGCAGCGCGGCGTTGACGACGAAGAGTCCGGCGAAGATCAGTGCGGGGGTCACGGCCCCCGAGGCGTACAGCAGGGCCGCGGCCCCGCCGAACCAGACGATCTCCAGGGCCGCCCTGGCGAGTCCGGTCAGCGGGAAGAGCGCCCCGTTGGCGGCCCCGAACAGCGCCCACACGGCGATGAACGACGCGACGGCCACGACAGCCGCCAGGACCCGGACCCACCACGCGGCGTCGAGGGTGAAACCCCAATATCCGGCCGAGGCCAGCACACCCAGTTCGAGCAGGAACATCAGCAGCAGGTTCGCGTTCTTCACACCGTTCATGTGAGCAATGCTCTCGCATGAGAGCAGCGATCGTCAAGAGCGGTGCTCTCGATTTGCTACAGTGCTTCCATGAGTGCTAGCCGTACCGCCAGAGAGCGCGTCCGCGCCGAGCTGACCCAGGAGATCACCGACATCGCCCGCAGGCAGCTGGCCACCGACGGCGCGGCGGGACTGTCGCTGCGCGCGGTGGCGCGGGAGATGGGGATGGTCTCCTCCGCGATCTACCGCTACTTCCCCTCGCGCGACGACCTGCTGACCGCGCTGATCATCGACGGGTACAACGCGATCGGCGAGGCCGTGGAGCGGGCCGACGCCTCCGTCGACAGGCACGACCACCTCGGCCGATGGCTGGCGGTCTGCCACGGCCTGCGCGACTGGGCCCTGGCCCACCCGCACGAGTACACGCTGCTGTACGGCTCGCCCGTGCCCGGCTACCAGGCGCCCGTCACCACGGTCGAGGCCGCCATCCGCGACACCGTCGTCTACGGGCGCATCGTCGCCGAGGCGTGGCAGCTGGGCGCGCTCACCGATCCCGGCGGGCCCGTGCCGCCCGCACTGCTGGCCGACGACGCCTCACGGGTACGCGCGATCATGCCGGAGGTGCCAGACGACGTGCTGTTCCGGGCCATGTCGGCCTGGACGGGGCTGTTCGGCTGGCTGTCGTTCGAGCTGTTCGGGCAGTTCAACAATGTCGTCATGGACCGCAGGGCGGCCTTCGACCACGCGATCCGGATCCTGGCCCACCAGGTCGGCCTGACCTGACGGACCACGCGATCCGGATCCCGGCCCACCAGGTCGGCCCGACCCGGACACGACGGAGCCGGGAGGGGCCTCGTCGGCCCGCTCCCGGCTCGGGTGCCGCCCGGGTCAGCGCGTGGCGCGGTTGACCGAGGAGATGATCGCCTTCAGCGAGGCCGTCGTGGTGTTGGCGTCGATGCCGGCGCCCCAGAGCACCTTGCCCTCGACGTCGCACTCGATGTAGGAGGCCGCCTTGGCGTCGGCGCCCGCGCTCATCGCGTGCTCGACGTAGTCCAGCACTCGCACGGTGATCCCGACTCCGGCCAGCGCGTCGCAGAAGGCGGAGATCGGGCCGTTGCCGACGCCCTCGATCTCGCGGATCTCACCGTCGACGCGCACGTCGGCGCTGATGCGGTCCTTCTCGTCGACCGTGGAGACGTGGCGGTGCGCCATCAGGCCCAGCCTGCCCCAGCGGTTGGCCGGGTTGGGGAGGTACTCGTCGGTGAAGACGTCCCACATCTCGGCCGGGGTCACCTCGCCGCCCTGCTCGTCGGTGCGGGCCTGCACCACGCGCGAGAACTCGATCTGCAGCTTGCGCGGCAGGTCCAGCTGGTGGTCGGCCTTCATGATGTAGGCCACGCCGCCCTTGCCCGACTGGCTGTTGACCCTGATGACCGCCTCGTAGGTGCGCCCGATGTCCTTGGGGTCGATCGGCAGGTACGGCACCGCCCAGGTGTGCTGGTCGACCGGCACACCGGCCGCGGCGGCGTCGGCCGCCATGTGGTCGAAGCCCTTCTTGATGGCGTCCTGGTGGGAGCCGGAGAAGGCGGTGTAGACCAGTTCGCCGCCCCACGGGTGGCGCGGGTGCACGGGCAGCTGGTTGCAGTACTCGGTGACGCGGCGGATCTCGTCGATGTCGCTGAGGTCGATCTCGGGGTCGACGCCCTGGGAGAACAGGTTCATGCCGAGCGTGACCAGGCAGACGTTGCCGGTGCGCTCGCCGTTGCCGAACAGGCAGCCCTCGATGCGGTCGGCGCCCGCCTGGTAGCCCAGCTCGGCCGCGGCCACCGCGGTGCCCCGGTCGTTGTGCGGGTGCAGCGACAGCACGATCGAGTCGCGCCTGGCCAGATTGCGGTGCATCCACTCGATCTGGTCGGCGTAGACGTTGGGCGTGGCCATCTCGACCGTCGCGGGCAGGTTGATGATCACCTTGCGCTCGGGCGTGGGCTGCCAGACGTCGTTGACCGCGTCGCACACCTCGACGGCGTAGTCGAGTTCGGTGCCGGTGAAGGACTCGGGGCTGTACTGGAAGCGCACGTCCACGTCACTGGCCTCGGCCAGCTTCTTGACCAGCTTGGCGCCCTCGACCGCGATCGCGGTGATGCCGTCGCGGTCCTGGCCGAACACCACGCGGCGCTGCAACGTCGAGGTCGAGTTGTACAGGTGCACGATGGCCTGCCTGGCGCCCTGGATCGACTCGAAGGTGCGCTCGATCAGCTCGGCCCTGGCCTGGGTCAGCACCTGGATCGTGACGTCGTCGGGGATCCGGCCCTCGTCGATGATCTGCCTGACGAAGTCGAAGTCGGTCTGCGAGGCCGCCGGGAAGCCGACCTCGATCTCCTTGTAGCCCATGGCGACCAGCAGGTCGAACATCTTCAGCTTGCGGTGGGCGTCCATCGGGTCGATCAAGGCCTGGTTGCCGTCACGCAGGTCGACGGCGCACCAGCGCGGCGCCTCGGTGATGACCTTGTCGGGCCAGGTGCGGTCGGCCAGACGTACGGGCGCGTAGGCCTCGTAGCGGTGGAAAGGCATGGAACTGGGCTGCTGAGCGGTCATGGTCGGTGCTCCTCGTCGGTCTCGATCAGAACGGCCGACGCGCATGACTCGCTCCGCGACGAGGGAGCCGGCCTTTAGAGGCCCCCGCCGCGGCAGCTAAGAAGCAGTCCATGCAGCACGCTAAGCACGCTACCAGACGTCTCGCGCCACACCGTGCCCGGTCTCAGATGGTGAGAACAGGCCGGGTTAGAGTCGGCCTCATGCAGGACAACGAGATTTTCACCAGGATCAATGCCCTCGTCGCCGAGGAGCACGAGTTGCGCGACCGGCTGGCGGCGGGCGAGGTCTCATCGGCCGAGGAGAGCGCCAGGGTGAAGGAGCTCGAGGTCGCGCTCGACCAGTGCTGGGATCTGCTGCGCCAGCGCCGGGCCCGTCGCGAGTTCGGCGAGAACCCCGACGTCGCCGACGTGCGCCCGGTGAGCGAGGTCGAGGGGTACCAGCAGTAAAACCGGTTGCACGGGGTGATTGCCTGACGTCATGGACATCGAGCAGGTCGATCTCGACCACCCAGCCGAGCTCGTCGCCGCACTGCACGAGGTGTACGTCGCGGCCAATGCGAGCGATCCCGGCCCGCTGCTGTCGCTGCCGTACTTCTCCGGGCTGCTGACGCACGGCTTCGGCGGCACCAGGCAGGAGCTGTGGGTGACGCGCGCCGCGGGGCGGGTCGTGGGCGGCTACGGGCTGTCGTTCCCGCAGGCGGACAACACCCACACCGCCGAGCTGCGCCCGCTGGTCGTGCATCCGGCCGAGGGGCGGCGCGGTCTGGGCGGCGGGCTGCTCGCCCATGCGGTCGACCGGTTGCGGGCCGACGGCAGGCGGCTGCTCATGGTCGAGACCGACACGACGGGCAGCGGATCGCACTTCGCCCCGAAGCACGGCTTCAAGCCCACCCTGCGTGAGGCCAGACGGGTGCTCCAGGTGCCCTCTCCCCTGCCCGCCGCCGACGTGGCGCCCGGCTACACGCTGGAGCGCTGGGCCGGCCGTACTCCACCTGGGGTGCTGGGCGACCTGGCCGCGCTCACCGGCGCCATGAACGACGCGCCGCAGCAGGAGGGCGTCGAGGACAGGCAGTGGGACCCCTCCAGGATCGAGACCGCGGACGCGGCGGGCGCGGCGATCGGCCTGGGCACCTACATCACCCTGGCCCGCAGGGTCGCCGACGGGCAGGCGGCCGGGTACACCCGCATGGTGGTCGACCCGACGGCCGAAGGCCACTGGGGTCTGCAGGCCGACACGGCGGTCACCCAGGGCCATCGCGGCCACGGTCTCGGCCTGGCGCTGAAGCTGGCCAATCTGGAGTGGACGCTCGCCCACCACCCGGGCGTCACCCGCGTCCTCACCTGGAACGCCGCGTCCAACACACACATGATCGCGGTCAACGAGCGGATGGGCTTCGAGCCGCTCGACGAATGGGAGCAGTGGCAACGCACTGTTTAGTTCTGTCCGATATGATCCCGATTACTCGATCATGATGGGTTGGGAAGCATGTCCGACGCGCTGCAGCAGGTGGGGCCCTACAGCATCGTCAGGCGGCTCGGTGAAGGCGGTATGGGGACCGTCTACCTGGCCACCGACAGGGACGGTCACGAGGTCGCGGTCAAGGTGATCCATCGGGCCCTGGCCCAGGAGGCCGGATTCGCCCGGCGATTCCACCGCGAGGTCGACGCGGCGCACCGGGTGGCGAGGTTCTGCACCGCGCCGCTGCTGGACGCCGACCTCGACGGCGAGCACGCCTATCTCGTCACCGAGTACATCGAGGGGCCCGACCTGCGCACCCGCGTGGAGGAGGGCGGCCCGCTGACCGGGTCGGGACTGGACGGGCTGGCCGTGTCCATGGCCGTCGCGCTGCAGGCCGTCCATGCGGCCGGGATCGTGCACCGCGACCTCAAGCCGTCCAACATCCTGCTCGGCGCGCTGGGGCCCAAGGTGATCGACTTCGGGATCGCCCAGCTGGCCGACCAGTCGGGCATCGTCACGAACGTGGTCACCGGCACGCCCGCCTACATGTCGCCCGAGCAGGCGCAGGGCCTGCCCGTCACCGCCGCCTCCGACGTCTTCTCCTGGGGCGGCGTCGTCCTGTACGCCGCGACGGGCTCGCCGCCGTTCGGCCGGGGGAACGTCGCCGAGGTGGTCTACCGTCTCGTGCACGGCGAGCCGGACCTCAGCGGCATGCAGGGCGCACTGCGTGACCTGGTGGGAAGAGCCCTGGCCAAGGAGCCGGGCGAGCGGCCGTCCGTCGAGGAGATCCTGCGGGAGCTGACCGGCGCCGAGGCAACGCCCGCCCCCAGGCCGGTCTACGTCTGGCGTGACGGCGACGACTCCCAGCCCGGCCAGCTGCCCTTCTACTACGCCGATCCGGCCGTCGCCGTACCCGATCGTGCTCCCGAGCCCGTCGCCGTCGCGCCCCGGCGTGGCCGCAGGGCGCTCGTGCTGCCGGTCGCGGTGGCGGCGTCGGTCGTGGCCACGCTCGGCGCGGGCACCTACGTGCTGCTCGGCCAGGAGCCACCGCCGCCGCCCGCGATGCTCGCCGCCAGCGCCTCCGTGCCCGCGCCCAGCCTGAGCACCGCCGTCGTGGCCGCCGACCTGGCCTTACGCGAGGTCACCCCCGACCCGACCCCGCCCCCGACGGCGAGCACGAGCCCCGTCGTACGGCAGGCCACCCCGGTCGCCAAGCTGGCCGACACCGCGACCACCCGCCAGCCCCAGGAGCTCCAGCCGCAGGAGGAGGAGAAGGCCGAGACCGGCCTGCCCTTCCGCGACAACTTCGCCAAGGCCAAGCGCGGCTGGAAGGCGCCGAAGTGGGCCGACGGCTCCTTCAAGATCTCCGGTGGGCATCTGAAGGTCACCAGCGACGCCGACGTCTACGAACCGGTCCTCGCGCCCCTCCCCTACGAGACGGGCGACGTCACGATCACCACCAAGGTCAGGTTCGACGAGGGCACGGGCAACTACGGCGTCTTCTGCAGAGGCCAGGGCGACAGCTCCAAGCGCTACGAGTTCTCCCTGACCAGCAACGGCAACGCCTACATCACCAAGGTCTACAGCGGCCTCAAGGACCACCCCGAGCACATTCCGGTCTCCGGGTTCGACCCGGGAAGCTGGACCACGCTCCAGGCCAGCTGCAAGGGCGGCGAGAAGTCGGTCAAGCTGACGCTCAAGGTCAACGGCAAGACGGTCGTCAAGCGCACCGACGCCAAGCGCACGATCGCCTACGGGCCGGTCGGCGTGCACACCTACTCGTGGCCCGACCAGGGCGGGCTGAAGGTCAGGTTCGACTCCTTCGAGGTGAAGTAGGTTAAGCGCGCGTTAGATCTCCCGGGCCCGCCCTTGCCGCTCCCCTCTCCTGCGGAAAGGCTGCGGCTGCGCCCGTCCCCCAGGAGGTCTCACCGTGACTGCACCCGCTCCCGCGCGCATGCCGTGGAAGGCCGTGCTCGGCGGCTCTGTCGGCAATCTGGTCGAGTGGTTTGACTGGTTCGTCTATGCGAGCTTCGCCACCTACTTCGCCGCCTCGTTCTTCCCCGAAGGGGACGCCACCGCCCAACTGCTCAACACGGCCGGGATCTTCGCGGTCGGCTTCTTCATGCGACCGGTCGGCGGCTGGCTGCTCGGCCGCTACGCCGACAGGCGCGGGCGCAAGGCGGCGCTCACCTTCACCGTGACGCTGATGTCGGCCAGCGCGCTGCTCATCGCGATCGCACCCACCTACGACAGCGTCGGCTATCTCGGCGCGGCCGTCCTGCTGGTGGCCAGGCTGCTGCAGGGCCTGTCGGTCGGCGGTGAGTACGCCGCCAGCGCCACGTACCTGACCGAGGCCACCCCACCGGGCAGGCGCGGCCTGGCCTCCAGCTTCCAGTACGTCTCGATGACACTCGGCCAACTTCTCGGCCTCGGCCTGCAGATCGTGCTGCAGCGCACGATGTCGGAGCAGGCCCTGCACTCCTACGGCTGGCGCATCCCCTTCCTCGTCGGGGCCGTCGGCGCGGCCGTGGTGTTCTGGCTGCGGCGCAACCTGCTGGAGACCGAGGTGTACGGCGAGGGCGGCGAAGGGCGCGAACGCGGCACGCTGCGGGAGCTGCTGCGGCACAGGCGGGAGTTCGCCCTGGTCATCGCCCTGACCATGGGCGGCACCGTGGCCTACTACACCTACACCACCTATCTCACCAAGTACCTGTCCAACACCGCTGGCCTGCCCAGGCAGACGGCGACGCTGGTCAGCTTCTGCGCGCTGCTGGTGTTCGTGTTCCTGCAGCCGCTGGCCGGAGCGCTGTCGGACCGGATCGGGCGAAGGCCGCTGCTCATCGCGTTCGGCATCGGGTCCACGCTGGGCACGGTGCCGCTGATGACCGCGTTGTCGGGGGTCGACGGGTTCTGGGGGGCGCTGGTGCTGTCGCTGGCCGGGCTGGTGATCATTACCGGCTATACGTCGATCAATGCGGTGGTCAAGGCCGAGCTGTTCCCCACCCAGGTCAGGGCGCTCGGCGTGGCGCTGCCGTACGCGATCGCCAATGCGTTGTTCGGCGGGACGGCCGAGTACGTCGCGCTGTGGTTCAAGGACGCGGGAGTGGAGTCCGGCTTCTATTGGTATGTCGCAGGATGTGGGGCGGTGTCGCTGGTGGTGTACCTGACCATGCGCGAGACGCGGGACCTGCCGCTGTCGCGAACCGAGCAGAGCGCTGCGCCCGTCACGGCCGACGTCTAGCCTGACGCCATGCGTGTTCTGCTGGTCGAGAACGACGACAAGCTCGCCGCTGCCCTGACGACCGCCCTGACGCGGCACGGCCACCGCGTGGAGCGCACCGGTCTCGGGATCGACGCCATGCGGCTGGCCGGATACGTCGACCTCATCCTGCTCGACCTGGGCCTGCCCGACATGGACGGCCTGGAGGCGCTGCGCCGGGTTCGCGAGGTGTCGGCGGTGCCGCTCATCGTGGTCACCCTGCGCCGCCAGGAGCGTGACGTGCTGCGCGGCCTGCGCTCGGGCGCCGACGACTACCTGGTCAAACCGTTCCGCACGGCCGAGCTCATGGCCAGGATGGAGGCCGTCGTCCGTCGCGGCACCCGGCCGATGCCCGCGATCGGGCGCACGGTCGAGACCGGGGACGTGTGCATCGACCTCGGCGCCAGGCAGGTCCTGGTCGCCGATGCCGTCGTCGTGCTGACCAGGCGCGAGTTCGACGTGCTCGCCCTGGTGGCGCGCGAGCCCGGCATGGTGCGCACGCGTGCGGAGATCCTGTCCAAGGTGTGGGGCGACACGCTGCTGTCGGCCTCGCGCTCGCTGGACGTGCACGTGGCCGGGATCAGGGCCAAGACCGGCAGGCCCTGGCTGGTCGAGACGCTGCGCGGCACCGGCTACCGGCTCGGCTCGCCGCCGTGAGGGCCAGGCTGGTCGTCACGTTCACGACGCTGATCTTCTTCCTGGTGGCGGCGCTCGCGGTGCCGCTCGGCGCCTTCTACGCCCAGCATCGGGGCAACCGGCTGCTGCTGGACCGGCGGGCCGACGCCACCAGGTTCGCCGAGCTGGCCGACCAGGCCGTGCACGACGGCGACGGGACCGGCCTCGCCGCCGAGGTCGCACGCTACGCCTGGCTGTACCGTGCGGGCGTACGCGTGCGCTCACGTGACGGCCGGGTCCTGGCCCAGGCCGGGCCGCTCCTGCCCGACGAGCAGGCGACGCGGCTGGCGCTGTCCGGCCGGGTGACCGAGGACCTGCCCGCGATCACTCCCCTTGGCCCCTCGCAGGTTCTCGTCGCCGAGCCCGCCGGGCAGGACGCGCAGATCACCGGGGCCGTCCTGCTGTCGGCGCCGACCTCGGCCGCGCGCACCGACGTGGCGCTGGTGTGGGCGGCGCTGGCACTCGGCGCCTCGGCCGCGCTGGGCTGCGCGGTGGTGGCGGCCAGGCGGCTGGCGCACTGGATCCTGCGTCCGGTGACCGAACTCGACCGCACCACGACGGCGATCGCCTCCGGCCGGATGGACGCGCGTGCGCGCGAGGGCGACGGCGGGCCGTCCGAGCTGCGGCGGCTCGAACAACGCTTCAACGCGATGGCCGACGCCGTCTCCGGCGCGATGGAACGGCAACGCGCCTTCGTCGCCGACGCCTCGCACGAACTGGGCACACCGCTCGCCGTCCTGTCCCTGCGGCTGGAGAACCTGGAGCCACACCTCGTGCCCGGCGGCGGGGCCGAGCACGCCGAGGCGCTGGCCGAGGTCGACAGGCTCGCCGGACTGGTGGCCGATCTGCTGGCCCTGGCCAGGGTGGAGGCGGGCGCGGCGACGGGCGACGTCGACCTGGTCGCCGAGCTCATGCCACGGCTCGACGGCTGGCACGAGGTCTACACCGCCCAGGGCCTCACCCTGCGGGAGTCGCTGCCCGCCGTCCTGCCCGCACGTGCCGTGCCCGACGCCGTGGCCAGGATCGCCGACATCGCCCTGGACAACGCACACAAGTTCGTACCGTACGGCGGGACGGTGGCGCTCTCGCTCACCGAGGAGGCGGGCGAGGCCGTCCTGCGCATCGCCGACGACGGGCCCGGCCTGCCCGAACCCGACCTTTCGTCGGCGCTCGGCCGGTTCTGGCGCTCGGCGGGGCATCACAACATCCCGGGCAGCGGGCTCGGGCTGGCCATCGCCGCCTCACTGGCCGAGGCGTGCGGGGGGTCGCTCGCACTTGAGGCGGGACGGCCTCGCGGGCTGACCGTCGTGTTGAGGCTGCCTCGGGGGTAGCCGGGCTTTCCGCAGCACAGGGTCCGCTCGTGGAGTCGGGTCTAGCCGTACACCCCTCGGTAGTACTCGGCCGCGCCCGGGTGCAAGGGGACGGTGCCGGTGCCGATGGCGTAGCGCCGGTCGAGTCTGCTGCCGGGGGCGTCGGGGGCCTCCAGGCGGTCGCGGCTCTCGAAGAGGACCTCGGTGACGCGCCCGGCGACGTCGGCGGGCAGCGCGGCACGGCACACCAGGTAGCTCGGCGTGCCGATCGTCGCCACCTGGGCGCTCTGGCCGTACGCGCCGACGGGGGTCGACGCGCTCTCGTACACGGGACCGTGCGCCCGGCGCAGTGGCCCCACCAGGTCACCCAGCGGCACCAGGCGTACGGCGGTGCGCCGGGCCAGGGCGGCCACGGCCGGAGTGGGCACGCCGCCCGACCAGAAGAACGCCGCCACCCGCCCGGACACCAGTGCCTTGATCGACGGGTCGAGCCCCAGCCGATGCGTGACGATCGGCTCGGCGAGCCCGGCGGCGGTGAGCACCCGTTCGGCCGTGCGTGCCGTACCCGATCCTTCGGCGCCGACCGAGACCGCGTGCCCGGCCAGGTCGGCGGGCGTGCGCAGGGACGAGGTCGCCGGCGTGAGCAGGTGAACGTAGTTGAGGTACATCCTGGCCAGGGCCGCGACCGGCTGCGGCCCGCGGAAGGGGCCCGCGCCCGCGACGGCGTCTGCGGCGCTGTCGGCCAGGGCGAAGGCCAGGTCGGCCCGGCCGTCGGCGAGCATGGTCAGGTTCTCGACACTCGCGGCCGTGGCGCGCGCCCGCACGGGCAGCCCGCCCCTGCGCAGCTCGGCGGCCAGCCGTTCCCCGAGAATCCCGTAGGGCCCGCCCGGCGGCCCGGTGGCCAGCCGCAACTCGGGCCCCGCGTAGGGCGCCGCCGCACACCCGGCGAGCACGACCGCCGCACCCAGCACCACCCTGCGGGTCACCACCACCCCACCAGGCTAGCCCCGCATCGGAGGCGGCAGGCGTCGATCAGTCGTAGAAGCCCAGGCGGCGTAGCTGCTTGGGGTCGCGTTGCCAGTCCTTGGCCACACTCACGCGCAGGTCGAGATAGACCCGGGTGCCGAGCAGGGCCTCGATCTGCTTGCGCGCACGGGTGCCGACGTCACGCAGCCGCTCGCCCTTGTGCCCGATGATGATCGCCTTCTGCGAGGGCCGCTCGACGAACATGTGCGCGTAGATGTCCAGCAGGTCGTCGCGCCCCTCCCTCGGCAGCATCTCGTCGACGACGACCGCGATCGAGTGCGGCAGCTCGTCCCGCACGCCCTCCAGCGACGCCTCCCTGATCAGCTCGCCGACCAGCACCTGCTCGGGCTCGTCGGTGAGCTGCCCGCCCTCGTAGAGCGGAGGCGAGATCGGCAGGTGCTCGATGAGCAGGTCGCGTACGACGTCGAGCTGGTCGCCCGCCTGCGCCGAGACCGGGACGATGGCCGCGAACTCCGCGATCTGCGAGACCGCGAGAAGCTGCTCGGCGATCTGCTCACGCGAGGCCAGGTCGGTCTTGGTGACGACGGCGACGACCGGCGTCTTCTTCACGGCGGCGAGCTTCTCGGCGATGAACCTGTCGCCCTTGCCGATGGCCTCGTTGGCGGGCACGCAGAAGCCGATCACGTCGACCTCGGTGAGCGTCGACAGCACCAGGCTGTCGAGCCGCTCCCCGAGCAGGGTGCGCGGGCGGTGCAGGCCCGGCGTGTCGACGATGATGAGCTGGGCGTCGGGCCGGTGCACGATGCCGCGGATCACCCGGCGGGTGGTCTGCGGCTTGGACGAGGTGATGGCCACCTTCGTGCCGACCAGGGCGTTCATGAGCGTGGACTTGCCTACGTTGGGCCGACCCACGAAGCAGGCGAATCCGGCGCGGTGGGCAGGCTGATCACTGTCTGGCGAAGTCACGTCTTAAATTGTGACCCATCCGGGCCTGCGCTCGGGCCACGCCACCCCCTCACGCCCGGTCCGCCAGGTGGGCGCGCTGCCAGGCGAACGCGTCCGGCAGCACGTGCGGCGTCCACGACGGCATGCTGAAGTCGCCGATCTCGGCCTCGTGCACGAAGCGCGCATCGGTGATCTCGACCGCGTCCGGGGTGAGTGCGCCGCCGCCGACCGTGCAGGCGTAGACGGTGTTGACATAGGCGACCCGATGGCCGTTGGGGTAGACGGTCCTGAACTCCGGCCCGCCGTAGGCGCCGATCAGCCCTTCGACGGTCACGTCGAGGCCGACCTCCTCCTGGAGTTCGCGCACGACCGCGTCGATCGGGCGTTCGTCCGGGTCGATGCCGCCGCCCGGCGGGGCCCAGCCGCCCCCGTCGGCGTGCTTGGCGATGAGCAGCCTGCCTTCGGCGTCGAAGACGCATCCGGTGACGGCGGGCAGGAGCAGCAGCGCGTCGCCGACGATGGTGCGCAGGTCGGCGAGGTAGGGCGACATGGGCATGTCAGCCGCGCAGCACGCCGTCGGGACCGGCCACGAACAGCTCCTTGGCCCCGAGCTCGCGCACCACCGCCGTGTCCGCCTCGCTCGGCCCTCCGTCGGCCACGACCAGCGCCGCCGCCTCCAGCGATCGCGCACCGCTGGAGACCGCGGTGGCCACGGCGACCTGCACGGCCGACAGGGTGAGCGAGTCGAGTGCCACATTCGTGGCGGCGTAGGTGCGCCCGGTCTCGTCACGCACGGCCGCACCCTGCTCGGCGCCGTTGCGCGCCCTGGCCGAACGGGCCAGCACAATGATCTTGTTGTCCTCGGGGTCGAGCGCCGCAGTCTCAGTCACCCCCCAAGCCTACGGCTCCGCCCAGCCGGAGAATCACCCGAGCCGGGGCACGGCCTCAGGAGGAGGCCTCGCCCACCACGCTCCTGGCCAGCGCCTGCGTCCGGGCCGGGTCCGCCTTGGCCAGCCCCGTGTGCACGACGGACACCAGCCGGTCCCCCGTACGGGCCAGGATGACGTTCACCTCGTACGGATACCCGTTGAGCCGGCCCCGGAGGCGTCGTCCCACGGCCTGCTCGCCCACGCCCTGCACGGCCAGGTCGCTCACCGTGAACTCCGTGCTCGCGCCGGGCGCGCCGGTGCCTGCCGAGACGCACTTGGCCATCGCCTTGCCCAGGTCTTCAAGGTGCCAGGCCGCCTCCTCGCCCGAGTAGGTGGCCAGGCCGACCGCGGCGACCTCGCCGAGCACGTCGCCCTGGTAGCTGGCCGCCGCCGTCGCCTGGAGGGCGCGCAGGGGCGGATGGCCGGTGGCGGGGTCGAGCAGCGCCCTGCAGTCCTTGCCCGCCGGCTTGAAAGGCGCCGTCCAGGCGTCACGCGCCCGCAGCGAGAAGCCGTCGGGCAGGGCGGGCCTGGCCTTGAGGATGCCGCGCAGCGCCACGAGTTCCGCGCTCGCGCCGGCGTCGGCGAATCCGCTCTCGCCCGAGCCGCATCCGGCCAGGTTGCCGGCGAGCAACATCGTGGCCAGAGCCAGGCCGATGGTCCGCAGTCCGCGCGTCATGATCTCCCCCGATGATCGCTCACGCCGATGACGTACCTGCCCGGCCACCGAATACGGCAATCCACCACAGTCGCCAATAGTCCGTTAAGACGACACATCAGTGACAGAAAGCGCTAAGAGTTCGAGAGAACCCCAGAAAGCACTTAGGGCCCGCGTCGCCGGGCAAAACACCCGGTAAACGCGAGCCCTGAAGTCAAGCAACGCCACGATCGGCTAGCAGATCGGACGCCGCTTCCCCCCCAAGCCGTCACCCTTTCGCCGCGAACCCCTCCCGGCGATCGGGTGACTTCTTCGGTGGCACCCACCGCACCGGGTGCCATGTCTCAAGGATGCACGGACCCGCTTGCAAAGCACTTGTAGAACGCTTGCGTGATTCGCGGCTTTTCGCCAATCGAGTGGCAATTGCAGCACATGGAGTGATCAGTCCTGGTCTGCGGCTATCGGTTCCTCGTCGGACTCGGCCCTCGGCGGGGTCACCCTGCGCACCACGACCGTGCTGATCCGGTTGCGCCGTCCGGCCAGGCTCTCGGCCGTGAGGGACAGGCCCTGGACCACGGCCGTCGACCCGGCGATCGGCACCCGGCCGAGCGCGTGGGCCAGCAGGCCGCCGACGGTCTCGACGTCGTCGACCTCGATCTCCAGGTCGAACAGCTCGCCGAGCTCGCTCACCGGCATCCTCGCTGTCACCCTGACCGAGCCGTCGCCCTGCCATTCGACGCGCGGCGCCTCCTGGTCGTACTCGTCGGCGATCTCTCCGACGATCTCCTCGAGGACGTCCTCGATCGTGACCAGACCGGCGGTGCCGCCGTACTCGTCGATGACGATCGCCTGGTGGATCTGGCGGGCCTGCATCTCGCGCAGGAGCTGGTCGATCGGCTTGCTCTCCGGCACGTAGGTCGCCGGGCGCATGAGCGAGTCGACGCGGGCGCCCATGCCGTCCTCGCCCGAGTCCTGGGCGCGCAGCACGATGTCCTTGAGGTAGGCGATGCCGATGACGTCGTCCTCGTTCTCGCCGACCACGGGGATACGGGAGAAGCCGCTGCGCAGGGCCAGCGAGAGCGCCTGCTCCAGCGTCTTGCCGCGCTCGATGAAGACCATGTCGGTGCGCGGCACCATGACCTCGCGCACGAGCGTGTCGCCGAGCTCGAACACCGAGTGGATCATCTCCCGCTCGTCCGGCTCGATCACCCTGCGTTCCTCGGCCAGGTCGACCAGGTCGCGCAGCTCGGCCTCCGAGGTGAAGGGCCCTTCGCGGAAACCCTTGCCCGGCGTCACGGCATTGCCGAGCAGGATGAGCAGCTTGGGCAGCGGCCCGAAGATACGGGTCAGCCCGTAGACGACGGGCGCGCTGGCCAGGGCGATGGGCTCGGCGTGCTGACGGCCGAGGGTACGCGGCGAGACGCCGACGATGACATAGCTCACCACGACCATGACGCCCGCGGCTGCGGCATAGGCCCAGCCCTGGTCGCCCAGCAGGTCGATGAAGAGCAGGGTGGCGATCACCGTGGCGACCAGCTCGCAGGTCAGCCTGAGCAGGAGCAGCAGGTTGAGGTAGCGGGGCGGGTCGGCGACGATGAGCTGCAGGTGCCGGGCGCCGCGTCTGCCCTCGCGGGCGAACTCCTCGGCGCGCACCCTGGAGATGCGCGTGAGAGCGGTCTCCGCACTAGCGATCAGGCCGCCGATCACCACGAGGACGACGGCCGAGGGCAACCAGGGACTCACCGCTGGGTGCGCACCTCCTGCCACGCCTTGAGCAGCTCGCCCTGCAGCCCGAACATCTCCTTGTGCTCCTCGGGCTCGGCATGGTCGTAGCCGAGCAGGTGCAGGATGCCGTGGGTGCAGAGCAGTTCGAGCTCGTCCTGGGTGCTGTGGCCCGCCTCCTTGGCCTGGCGGGCGGCGACGGCGGGACAGAGCACGACGTCGCCGACCAGGGCGGGGTCGGCGGGCGCGTCGGACTCGCCCCGCGCGCCGCCTCCCGGCCTGATCTCGTCCATGGGGAAGGCCAGCACGTCGGTGGGGCCGGGCTCGCCCATCCACTTCTCGTGCAGGTCCGCCATCGCCTCCTCGTCGACCACCAGGATCGACATCTCGGCGAGCGGGTTGATGCCCATCTCGCCGAGCACGAACGTGGCGAGCTCGGCCAGCATGGCCTCGTCGACCGCGACGCCCGACTCGTTGGCCACTTCGACGCTCATCGGCGGCCTCCGGTGCCTCGCCTGATCGGCTTGGGCTCCAGCTCCTGCTGGGCGTCGAAGCGCCCGTAGGCGTCGACGATGTCGCCGACCAGGCGGTGCCGCACGACGTCGGCGCTGGTCAGCTGGGAGAAGTGGATGTCGGGGATGCCTTCGAGGATGTCCTGGACGACGCGCAGGCCGCTCTGGGTGCCGCTCGGCAGGTCGATCTGGGTCACGTCGCCGGTCACGACGATCTTGGAGTTGAAGCCGAGCCTGGTCAGGAACATCTTCATCTGCTCGGGCGAGGTGTTCTGCGCCTCGTCGAGGATGATGAAGGCGTCGTTGAGCGTGCGCCCTCGCATGTAGGCCAGCGGGGCCACCTCGATCGTGCCCGCCGCGGTCAGCTTGGGTATCGAGTCGGGGTCGACCATGTCGTGCAGCGCGTCGTAGAGCGGGCGCAGATAGGGGTCGATCTTCTCGTAGAGCGTGCCCGGCAGGAAGCCGAGACGCTCGCCCGCCTCCACGGCCGGACGCGTCAGGATGATGCGGTTGACGTCCTTGTTCTGCAGGGCGCGCACCGCCTTGGCCATGGCCAGATACGTCTTGCCGGTGCCGGCCGGGCCGATGCCGAAGACGATGGTGTGCTTGTCGATCGCGTCGACATAGCGCTTCTGGTTGGCCGTCTTGGGCCGGATCGTGCGTCCCCGCGAGGAGACGATGTCGAGGGAGAGCACCTCGGCGGGCCGGTCGGAGGCCATGCGAAGCATCGCGATGACCCGCTCGACGGAGTCGGGGCTCAGCTCGGTGCCGTTGCCGAGCAGCTCGACCAGCTCCTCGAAGACGCGCACGACGGCGCTGCTCTCCTCGGGGCTGCCGGTGATGGTGATCTCGTTGCCACGGACGTGGATGTCGGCGCGATAGGCGCTCTCGATCACCTTCAGCAACTCGTCACGCGAGCCGAGGAGGGTGACCATCGGGTATCCGTCCGGGATGACCACCTTGGCCTGGGTACGCGAAGGCGGTGCGGTGCGGCGGGAATCGTGTGGCTCGGACATGGGCAGGCCTGGGGCCTGATGCCTCCGGTCTCGTCTTGAGGTCTTCCTGCGTCCATGGTAGCCGGGCCGACCGACACAACTCCTCTGGATATCGGCCGCGCCCACCGCGCCCGGGACTCAGCCGGGAGGCCAGGTCAGCGAGCGTCCGCCGAGCACGTGGGCGTGCACGTGGAAGACGGTCTGCCCCGCCCCTTCGCCGGTGTTGAACACGATCCGGTAGCCGCCGCCCGCCACACCGTCGAGCTCGGCCACGGCGTGCGCGGCCTTGAGCACGGCGTCGGCCAGGCCGTCGTCGGCCGCCGCGAGCGCCGCCGCGTCGGCGTGGTGCGCCTTGGGTATCACGAGCACATGCGTGGGCGCCTGCGGGTTGATGTCGCGAAAGGCGAGAACCCGGTCGGTCTCGTGGACGATGTCGGCCGGGATCTCCTTGGCCACGATCCTGCAGAAGAGACAGTCGGTCACCCGGGCACCCTATCGGGACGGCGTTCGCCGCCTCCATCTCCCGCCTCTCTCCATGACCTCAAACCCCGCCAAAGAGACGGCATGTAAGACAGCACTCAAACATTCCGCGTATCAAGGACCATGTTGCCAATCGGTAATGCATCCTCAGATGCAAGCAAAGATCCCCCCGGTTAGGGTGTGTGTGCGACACTTCACCGAAAAACCAGACAACTCAGGGTCGGGCGAGGCCACCTGGCGAGGACACGACTGGGTCATGCCCCCTAAGGAACCGGAAGAGCGTAAACCCTCTGGCAAGGCTACGCGTCCCACTGATGTGACCACCGAAACCCTTCTGGCCGACAGGTCGCTGGGGGCGGTGCAAGTCGGGTGGGACGCCGATATGGCTGTTACTGCGCTTTACAGTGCGCACTTTCGGTCATTGGTGCGTCTCGCTGTGTTGCTAGTACGTGACATAGCAACTGCGGAGGAAGTCGTGCAAGACGCGTTCGTCGCCATCCATGGCGCCTGGCGTCGGCTTCGCGACCCCGACAAAGCACTGGCCTACCTGCGGCAATCTGTCGTCAACCGGTCTCGTTCCGTGCTGCGTCACCGCGCGGTAGTCGAGAAGTACGCACCCAAGGGCCTTCCTGACGCCCCGAGCGCCGAGAACGGCGCCATCGGCGAGCTCGAGCGCTCGGCCGTCATCGAGGCGCTCAGGACCCTGCCGACGCGCCAGAGAGAGGCCCTCGTCCTTCGTTACTACGGTGACCTGTCCGAGGCGGAGATCGCCAACGCGATGGGGATCAGCAAGGGCGCAGTCAAGAGCCATACCGCACGGGGGATGGCCGCACTGCGTTCCGTACTGGAGAAGATCTCATGACCTATCCCTCTGACGAGCACGGCGACATCCTGCGCCGTGTGCTCCGCGCGGAGGCGGACGCGGTTGTGCCCTCTCCCGAAGGGCTGGGGATCATCCGCGCCCGCATCGAGCGTCGCGGCCTGCGGGGGTTGTTTTGGTGGCGGGCCGCCGCAGCGGCCGCCGGTGCGGTAGTCGTCGCGGCCACGATCGTGATGGCCGTCCCGCAACTGCGCGAGAACATCGTCAGGATCGCACCCGCCGACCAAGGCACCTCCGAGACGCCCAAGGAGAAGTCGGCCACGCACAAGCCGCCGCCTCCCAGCAGGCAGGCGCCCAAGCCGAGCGACCCGGCGATCGTGGCGCCCCTGCAGACGAGCAAGGCTCCCGAGCCGGGCGCGACCAGCGAGTCCACGACCCGTCCCGCGCCCAAGCCGACGCCCAAGCCCACGCCGTCCTGCCCGACGGACGAGCTGCCGCAGATCGAGCCCGATCCGCCGCTCGCCCCCGAGTGCCCGGCCGCCCCGACGCCCACGCCTTCGGAGTCCCTGGTCGACCCGCGCGGCGGCTGCCCCGCCGACGAGTGCCCGGCCGAGGACCCGACCCCCGACCCCTCGGAGATCGCCACCCCGATCCTGACCGGCGGCTGACCCCGCCGCCGCACCGCCGGACCGGGCCTACCAGCGCCCGGTGCGCGCCAGCAGTACGGCCGCCGCCGCCACACCCGCCGTCGACGTGCGCAGGACCGTGTCGCCCAGCAGCGTCGCCACGCCTCCGGCCGAGGCGAACGCGGTGAGCTCGTCGTCGGCGATGCCTCCCTCGGGCCCCACGACGAGCACGACGTCGCCCTGTCCGGGGCCGGGCAGCGGCACGCCCGACAGGCCCGTGCTCGCCTCCTCGTGCAGGACGAGGCCGAGCCCGGCGCCCTTGAGCAGGGTCGCCACCTGGGCGGTGCTCGCCGGTTCGTACACGTGCAGGGCGTGAAAGCGCCTGGCCTGCTTACCGGCCTCACGCGCGGCGGCACGCCACTTGGCCAGCGACCTGGCCGCGCGCTCGCCCTTCCACTGGGTGACGCAGCGCGAGGCCGACCAGGGCACGACGGCGTCGACGCCCACCTCGGTCATCATCTCCACCGCGAGCTCGCCACGCTCGCCCTTGGGCAGCCCCTGGACCACCACCAGCCGGGGCGACGGCGGCGCCACCTCACGCCTGCCGACGACCTCCAGCTCCAGCCCGTCCTTGGCCGCCGTGCGCACCACGCACTCGGCGACCGCTCCCGCCCCGTCGGTCACGTCGAGCCGCTCGCCCGCCCGCATCCGGCGTACGGCGGCGGCGTGCCTGCCCTCGGGCCCGCCCAGGACGAACACCTCGGACGCGAACTGCGCCCGCTCGGCCAGAAACACAGGAACGCTCACGCCGACCCCCACCAGACCCGATGCGACAACCACGAAGAAACGACGATGGGCGACTCCCCCGCCCACCCGGCAGGGGCGTCACCCATGGATCGAAAGGTACTCAGCGCCCGTTGAAGGCGTCTCTGAGGCGCGAGAAGAAGCCCTGCTGCCCGGGTGCGAACTTGCCGGGCGGGCGCTCCTCGCCGCGCAGCACCGACAGCTGGCGCAGCAGCTCCTCCTGCTCGGCGTCCAGGCGCGCGGGCGTCTCCACATTGACGTGGATCAGCAGGTCGCCCCTGCTGGTGTCGGTGAGGCGCTGCACGCCCCGGCCGTACATGGAGATGACCTGGCCGGACTGGGTGCCGGGACGCACGTCGATCTCCTCGGAGCCGTCGAGGGTCTCGACGGTGAGGATGGTGCCGAGCGCGGCGGCGGTCATCGGGATCTGGACCGTGCAGTGCAGGTCGTCGCCACGGCGCTCGAAGATCTCGTGCGGGCGTTCGACGATCTCAAGGAACAGGTCGCCGGGCGGTCCGCCGCCGGGGCCGACCTCGCCCTCGCCCGCGAGCTGGATGTGGGTGCCGTCCTCGACGCCCGCGGGGATGCGGACCTTGATCGTGCGACGGGTGCGCACCCGGCCCTCGCCCGAGCACTCCAGGCAGGGGTGACGGATGATCGAGCCGAAGCCGTTGCACTGGGGGCAGGGGCGCGAGGTCATGACCTGGCCCAGGAAGGACCGGGTGACCTGCTGGATCTCGCCCCGGCCCTGACACATGTCGCAGGTGTCGGGGTGGGTGCCCGCGGCGGCTCCGACGCCCTGGCAGACCTCGCAGGTCACGGCCGTGTCGACCTGGAGCTCACGCGTGCAGCCGAAAGCGGTCTCGTTCAGGTCGAGTTCGAGCCTGATCGTGTTGTTGCGGCCTCGCCTGGCCCTGGAACGCGGGCCCCTGGTGCCACCGGCCGCGCCGAAGAAGGCGTCCATGATGTCGCTGAAGGGGAAGCCCGCACCGAATCCTCCCGCGCCCGCACCGGAGCCGCCGAAGGGGTCGCCGCCCATGTCGTACATCTGCCGCTTGCTGGGATCGGACAGGACCTCGTAGGCCTGGGTGATCTCCTTGAACCGCTCCTGGGTCGCAGGGTCGGGGTTCACATCGGGGTGCAGCTCGCGAGCCAGTCGCCGGTACGCCTTCTTGATGTCGTCCGGACTGGCGTCACGACGCACCCCGAGGGTGCCGTAGTAGTCGCTGTTTGCCACTTATCGCCCTCTTATGAAGCAGCCAGGATCTGGCTGACGTAGCGTGCCACTGCGCGCACGGCGCCCATCGTCACGGGGTAGTCCATCCGCGTCGGCCCCAGCACGCCGAGACGTGCCAGTTGCTTGTCGCCTGAACCGTATCCGGTCGCGACGATGGACGTGCCGCGTAGACCGGTGTAGGGGTTTTCCGAGCCGATCCGCACGGTGAGCGCGGACGGCGCGTCGGAGGTCTCGCCGAGCAGGCGCATCAGCACGACCTGCTCCTCCAGCGCCTCCAGCACGTCGCGGAGCCCGGTGGTGAAGTCGGCCCCCGCGAGATTGGCCGCACCGGCGAAAACGATCTTCTCGTCGTGCCGGTCGACCAGGGTCTCCAGCAACACCGAGAGCACCGTCGCCGCGACCGGCCTGTCGGCGGCGGGAAGACGCTCGGGCAGGTCGGCGATCACCTCGGGCACACCGCTCAGCGCACACCCGTCGAGGCAGGTGTTGAGCATGGCCCGCAGATGGGCGATGCGCGACTCGTCGAAACTCTCGTAGAGCTCGACCACCCGCTGCTCGACCCGTCCCGTGTTGGTGATCAGGACGAACATCAGCCTGCGCTCGGTCAGCGGCACCAGCTCGACGTGCCTGACCGTGGAGTGCGTCAGCGCGGGGTACTGCACGACGGCGACCTGGCGGGTGAGCTGCGCGAGCAGCCGCACCGTGCGCATCACCACGTCGTCGAGGTCGACCGCACCGGCCAGGAAGGTCTCGATGGCCCGGCGCTCGGCCCCCGACAGCGGCTTGACCTGCGAGAGCCTGTCGACGAAGAGCCGGTAGCCCTTGTCGGTCGGCACGCGCCCCGCGCTGGTGTGCGGCTGGGCGATGTAGCCCTGCTCCTCCAGCGCGGCCATGTCGTTGCGCACGGTGGCCGGGGAGACGTTCAGGTTGTGGCGCTCGGCCAGTGCCTTGGACCCGACCGGCTCGTTGGTGGAGACGTAGTCCTCGACAATGGCCCGGAGCACCGCAAGCTTGCGATCGTCGAGCACGTGCCCACCTCCTTGCCTAGACGCCGGGAACTTCAGGTCCTGGGAAAACGCCTGCCCTAGCACTCTGTGTTCCCGAGTGCCAAGTGTACGGCTCTCGCCCACAAGGTGCGATAACACGGAACCCGTAGGCGATAAGTCACCTGCTATCCAGCCACAAGCCCCAGGCAGCACAATTTGCCCATGACCGACGATTCTCAGCCGGTGGACGACTCCACCCGCCGCTTCCCTCCATCCTCGGGTGAGAACCCGGCCCCCGGCGCCCCCCAGGGCCAGCCGTACGGCCAGCCCGGCTACGCCCCTCCCCCGCAGCAGCAGCCCCAGTTCGGCGCCCCGCAGTACGGCCAGCAGCCCCCGAGCGCGCCCGGCTACGGCCAGCAGGGCCCCTACCAGCAGCAGGGCGCCTACCAGCAGGGCCCTTACGGTCAGCCGCAATACGGCCAGCAGCCTCCGTACGGCGCGCCGCAGTTCGGCCACAACCCCTACGGCGGGGCCCCGGCCCCCAAGGTCAAGCCGGCCGCCTGGTGGATCGCGGTCGGGTGGGGCGTCGCGGTCGTCTGCGTGATCCTGGGCATCGTCGGCTTCGTCACCGGTCTGGTCAGCTCGGTCAGCGGAGCGGCGCCGACCAGGACGTTCGCCTCGGGCGAGACGGTCACACTCACGCTCGACCCGGCCGACAGCCCGGCGCTCTACCTGAGCAGCAGCTCGGTCGTGCACTACGAGTGCCGCATCGACAAGGGCGAACTGGAGAACACCACCACCGACCAGACCGTGTCCCTCAACGGCGACACCTGGGAGATGATCCTTCGCGTCGGCGTGCCGAGCAAGGGCGAGTACCAGGTCACGTGCGTCACCCAGGAGCAGGGCGACACGCGGTTCGGCATGGGCCGCGAGCTCGCGGCGACGGCGGCGGGCGGCCTGGTCGGCGGCACGATCGCCCTGTTCGCGATCCCGCTGGCCGGCATCGTGTTCGCGATCGTGCTCAACATCGTGATCGTGGTCAGGCGCAACAACGCGCGCAAGCGGCTTGCAGGCCGGTTGTAAGCCGGTTTGCTAGCGTGCCCGGTTATGTACGACCGTGACGTTCTCGCCGGCGACTGGCGGCGACCGAAGCGTGGCCAGATCCCGCAGGTGCCCGCCGAGCCCGATCTCGTCGTCGAGGACGCCGACAGCGGCTTCTGCGGCGCCGTGGTGGCCTGTGACAAGGCCGCGGTGACGCTGGAGGACAGGTTCGGGCGACGGCGGTTGTTCCCGCTGGAGCCCGCCGCCTTCCTGCTGGAGGGCAAGGTGGTGACGCTGGTACGCCCGGCGGCGCCAGCGCCCGCCGGGGCCAGGCGCAGCGCGTCGGGCTCGACCGTGGTCGAGGGCCATCGGGCCAGGGTGGCCAGGGAGAGCCGCATCTACGTCGAAGGTGTGCACGACGCCGCCCTGGTGGAGAAGATCTGGGGCCACGACCTCAGGGTCGAAGGCGTGGTCGTGGAGTACCTCGAAGGGGTCGACGACCTGCCCGCCATCGTCGAGGAGTTCGAGCCCGGCCCCGGACGCAGGCTCGGCGTGCTGGTCGACCATCTGGTGACCGGCTCCAAGGAGAGCAGGATCGCCGCCCGTGTCACCTCCCCGTACGTGCTCGTCGCCGGGCATCCGTACATCGACGTGTGGCAGGCGGTGAAGCCTTCGGTGCTGCGGATCGCGGCCTGGCCGGACGTTCCGCGCGGGGTGCCGTGGAAGGAGGGCGTGCTCGCGGCGCTCGGCTGGCGGATGGAGCCCGCGCAGGCGTGGCGGCGCATTCTCGGCTCGGTGTCGACGTACTCGGACCTGGAGCCTGAGCTGCTGGGCCGGGTGGAAGAACTCATTGACTTCGTCACAACCCCGGACGAAGCGGGATAGCCTCGAAGTGACCTCGTATTTAGGAGCACAGCCATGAGCGAGAGCCAGGATCGCCCCGACATCCCGGACGACGACGCCACTCGCCAGGCGCCGCCCCCGTACCAGCAGAGCGGCCCGCAGCAGCCCTACGCCTACGGCCAGCAGCCCCCCAGCGCCCCCTCCTACGGCCAGCAGGCCTACCCGCCTCCCCCCGGCTACAGCCAGCAGCCCCCGAGCGCCCCCGGTTACGGCCAGCAGGGCTACGGTCAGCAGGGTTACAGCCAGCCCGGATACGGCCAGCCCGGATACGGCCAGCAGGGCTACAGCCAGCCCGGTTACCAGCAGCCTCCCGGCTACGGCGCACAGCCCGCCGGGTACGGCCAGCCGCACGTGCCCGGCAGGTACGGGCCCAGGCCGGGCAGCGACGACACGATGATGGCGATGCTCGCCCACCTGCTGGGCCTGCTGACCTCGTTCGTCGGCCCGCTGGTGCTGTACTTGGTGAAGAAGGACGAGTCGCCCTATGTGCGCGACCAGTCGGCCGAGGCGCTGAACTTCCAGATCACGCTCTTCATCGCGTACATGGTCTCCTTCCTGCTGTCGTTCGTGCTGATCGGCATGATCCTCTTCCCGATCGTGTGGATCGGCTCGCTGATTTTCATGATCATGGCTGCGGTCGCCGCCAACAAGGGCGCGAACTACCGCTACCCGATCAACTTCCGCTTCGTCAGCTGAGCGCCACCACGCGAAGGCCCCCTCGGCCGAGGGGGCCTTCGCGTGTCCAGGTTTCGCGTGTCCAGGTTTCGCGTGTCCAGGTTTCGCGTGTCCAGGTTTCGCGTGTCCAGGTTTCGCGTGTCCAGGTTTCGCGTGTCTAGGTCAGGTCGCGGATGAGCGCGTCGGCCAGCAGGCGGCCTTCGAGCGTGAGCACGATGCGCCCGGCCTTGAACGGCTCGACCTGCAGCAGGCCCTTGGCCAGCGCCGACGCGACGGCGGTGCGCGCCTCCGGCGCCACGTCGGCCAGCGGATAGCCGGAGATCAGCCTGACCTCCAGCATCAGCCGTTCGACCTGCCTGTCCTGCTCCGACAGCACCTCGCGCGCGTGGGCGGGCGAGAGGCCCGCGGCCATGCGCTGGGCGTAGGCGGCCGGATGCTTGACGTTCCACCAGCGGGTGCCGCCGACATGGCTGTGCGCGCCGGGCCCGACGGCCCACCAGTCGCCGCCCGTCCAGTACAACAGGTTGTGGCGGCAGCGCCCGGCCTCCGACGTGGCCCAGTTGGACACCTCGTACCACTCGAACCCGGCCTCGCTCAGCATCCGCTCGGCGATGAGGTAGCGATCGGCCGCGACGTCGTCGTCGGGCATCGGCAGCTCACCGCGCCTGATCCTGGCCGCCAGCCTGGTGCCGTCCTCGACGATGAGGGAGTACGCGGAGACGTGGTCGGGCCCGGCCGCGATCGCCGCGGCCAGGGAGGCGCGCCAGTCGTCGTCGCTCTCGCCGGGCGTGCTGTAGATCAGGTCGAGGTTGACGTGCTCGAAGCCCGCCGCCTTCGCCTCGGCCACGGCCTGGGCGGCGCGGCCGGGCGTGTGGTGCCTGTCGAGGACCTTCAGGACGTGTTCGCGCGCGCTCTGCATGCCGAAGCTGACCCGGTTGAACCCTCCGGCGCGCAGGTGCGCGAGGTAGGCGGGGTCGACCGACTCGGGATTGGCCTCCGTCGTGACCTCGGCGCCCGGCGCGAGACCGAACTCCTCGTCGATGGCCGCGAGGATCCTGGTCAGGTCGGCCGCGGGCAGCAGGGTCGGGGTGCCGCCGCCGAAGAACACCGTCCGCACCGGGAGCTCCCGCTCGCCGAGCACGCGTCGCGCCAGCCGTACCTCCTCGATGGCGGTGTCGGCGTAGTCGCGGTGCGAGGCGCCGGGGCCGAGCTCGGAGGCGGTGTAGGTGTTGAAGTCGCAGTAGCCGCAGCGGGTCACGCAGAACGGCACGTGGACATAGAAGCCGAACGGCCGCTCGCCGAGACCGGCCGTGGAGGCGGCGGGCAACTCGCCGGATTCTGGGGCCCGCTCGCCGTCGGGAAGGGTGGATGGCACCCCTCAAGTCTGCCGTTCCAGCGGTGATGCGCCGACCGTGCGGACGCATGCCCGTTAGCCATTGACGGGCCGATCGACCGGCCTTAGCATCCGGTGAAACTTAAAGGAAAGTTTCCTATAAGTACCCCCCTGGGAGCAGCCCGTGAAAAAGGTTCTCTTAGCAATCTCCCTCGCCGTCGGCCTCACGGCCGTCGCGGTGCCCGCCGAGGCGCAGCAGTCCACCGGCGGCCACGGCTTCAAGCGTGTGGCCTACTTCATCCAGTGGGGCATCTACGGCCGCAACTACCACGTCAAGGACATGGACGTGAGCGGCGCCGCGGCGAAGCTGACCCACATCAACTACGCGTTCGGCTTCGTCAACGCCGAGGGTAACTGCTACTCCTCCGACCCGTGGGCCGATTGGCAGCGCCCGGTCCCCGCCGACCAGAGCGTTGACGGCAAGGAGGACGTGGCCGACCAGCCGATCAGCGGCAACATGAACCAGCTGAAGAAGCTCAAGGCCAAGCACAAGAACCTCAAGGTCCTCATCTCCCTGGGCGGCTGGAGCGGCTCGAAGTGGTTCTCCGACGCGGTGCTCACCGCCGAGGGACGCTCCAAGCTCGCCGCCTCCTGCATCGACCTTTGGCTCAAGGGCAACCTGCCCGGCGCCGCGCCCGGCGCGGGCGCGGGTGTGTTCGACGGCATCGACCTCGACTGGGAGTGGCCCGGCTCCTCCGGCAACGACGGCAACGTCATCAGGCCCGAGGACAAGCAGAACTTCACCGCCTTCGTCGCCGAGCTCCGCTCCCAGATGAACGCGCACTCGCGCAAGAACGAGCTGACGGCCTACCTGCCCGCCGCCGCCGCCAAGATCGACGCCGGCTTCGAGGTCAGCAAGCTGTTCAAGCACTTCGACTTCGCCACCGTCCAGGGCTACGACCTGCACGGCACGTGGGAGAAGCAGACCGGGCACAACGGCAACCTGTTCACCGACAGGCGTGACCCCAACCCGGTGCGCTACAGCCTCGACCAGACGGTGCGCGACTACCTGAAGCGCGGCGCGCCCGCCCGCAAGCTCGTCGTCGGCGTCCCCGCGTACGGCCAGGGCTGGACCGGCGTCAAGGGCGGCGACGGCCTCTACCGTCCGGCCACCGGCCCCGCCCCCGGCAAGTGGGCGGCAGGCGCCGAGGACTACAAGGACCTCGTCAACAAGCCCGGCAAGCGCTACCGCGACATTCTCTCGGGCACCAACTGGATCTACGACGGCAACGAGTTCTGGTCCTACGACGACCCGACGACCGTCAGCGCGAAGGCCCTGTACGTCCGCGTCAAGGGTCTCGGCGGCTCCATGATGTGGTCCATCGACCAGGACGACAACAAGGCCTCCCTCACCACCGCCCTCTGGCGCATCCTGCGCTAGCGGGCCGCACGACCGGCGCCTCTCGCGCCTGACGGACCAGTCCGGTGCGCTCCCGCCGCCGCCGGACACCGTGGCCGGGTTGTCGCGACCCGGCCACCTCCGCCGCCCGGGGCCTCACCCCCCAGCCCCGGTCGGCGGACCCCCAGACACGCGGGGGGCGGAGGCACTGGGTTCTCTCCGCCCCCCGCGTTTCCAAGCCCGCGGCCCTTCGGTCGCGGGCGGCAGGACACCCAAGACAAGCCCTGCGTGTGCCCGCGCCCACGCGCAGGGCTTTGGCGTTCCTCCGCCAGGGCCCGGCCCGCTACCACAGCGGGAGCGTCTCCTCCTGCGTGCGCGGCCCGAAGATGCGGCGGTCGGTCACGTCGATGGACACGTCGTTGATGCTCGCCTCGCGCCTGCGCATCAGGCCGTCGGCGTCGAACTCCCACAGCTCGTTGCCGTAGCTGCGCCACCAGCCGCCCTCCCCCTGCGCGTCACGCCATTCGTACTGGAAGCGGACCGCGATCCTGTCGTCGCCGAAGGCCCACAGCTCCTTGCGCAGGGCGTAGTCGGCCTCCCGCTGCCACTTCTCGGTGAGGAACGCCTCGATCTCGGCCCGGCCGGTGACCAGACGATCCCGGTTGCGCCAGACCGAGTCCAGGGAGTAGGCCTGCGCGACCCGTTGCGGATCTCGCGTGTTCCATGCGTTCTCGGCCGCCTGGACCTTGGCCTTGGCGCTGTGCAGGGTGAAGGGCGTGATGTTCGTGTTCATGGTGACAAGCCTGCCGCCGGCGGACATCCGCCTCCATGGCCATCAGGCCGTACATCCCACAGATTCGGCCATAGGCTGGACCGCATGACGACGAGGCGGATCGCGGTGCTCGGCTACGACGGTGTGCGGTTGCTGGACGTGAGCGCGCCCTTGGAGGTGTTCAGCACGGCGGCGTCGCTCGGCGGGCCCTACGAGGTGGCGGTGTACTCGCCGACGGGCGCGGCGGTGACGACGGCTGCCGGGCTGCGGATCGAGGTGGCGGGGTCGGTGGCCGACCTGGAGGAGGCGCACACGCTGATCGTGCCGGGCTCGCCCAGGCTGCCGCGCATGGCCGACGACGACGCGCTCGTGCCCGCGGTGTCGGAGGCGGCACGGGGGAAGGCGAGGGTGGCGTCGGTGTGCACGGGCGCGTTCGCACTGGCGCGGACCGGCCTGCTCGACGGCAGGCGCGCGACCACGCACTGGCGGCACGCGGCGGCGCTGGCGGCCCTGCATCCTTCGGTGCGCGTCGAACCCGACGCCATCTACGTGCGCGACGGGCACGTGCTCACCTCGGCGGGGGTGAGCGCCGGCATCGACCTGAGCCTGGCGATGGTGGAGGCGGACGAGGGGGCGGACCTGGCCAGGGAGGTGGCCCGCGACCTGGTGGTGTTCCTGCGGCGGCCGGGCGGGCAGTCGCAGTTCTCCGTGGCCTCGCGCACGCCGAGCCCACGGCACGACGGGCTGCGCGTCCTGCTCGACGCGGTGGCCGCCGATCCGGCCGCCGACCACTCCCTGCCCGCCATGGCCGCACGCGGCGGACTGAGCGTCAGGCATCTGACCCGGCTGTTCGGCGAGCGGATCGGCAGCACGCCGGGCGCGTACGTCGAACAGGTGCGGGTGGAGGCGGCCAAGACCCTGCTGGCGCAGGGCGCGGGCGTCACCGAGGCGGCCTGGCGCTCCGGGCTCGGCAGCGACGAGTCCCTGCGCCGCGCCTTCGTCCGCCACCTCGGCGTCACGCCGTCGGCCTACCGCGCCCGCTTCCGCACGGCCCGGGAGGGCTGAGCGGGTTACTTCTTGGTCTTGTCCGCACTGGAGTCGGTGGAGAGGGCGGCGACGAAGGCCTCCTGGGGGACCTCGACGCGGCCCACCATCTTCATCCGCTTCTTGCCTTCCTTCTGCTTCTCCAGCAGCTTGCGCTTACGCGAGATGTCGCCGCCGTAGCACTTGGCCAGGACGTCCTTGCGGATGGCCCTGATGTTCTCGCGTGCGATGACCCTGGCGCCGATCGCGGCCTGGATCGGCACCTCGAACTGCTGCCTGGGGATCAGCTCGCGCAGCTTCTTGGCCATCTCCACGCCGTAGGCATAGGCCTTGTCCTTGTGCACGATGGCGGAGAAGGCGTCGACGGCCTCGCCCTGGAGCAGGATGTCCACCTTGACCAGCTCGGACTCCAGCTCCCCCGACGGCTCGTAGTCGAGCGAGGCGTAGCCCCGCGTGCGCGACTTGAGCTGGTCGAAGAAGTCGAAGATGATCTCGCCGAGCGGCAGCGTGTAGCGGATCTCGACCCGGTCCTCCGACAGGTAGTCCATGCCGAGCAACTGCCCGCGCCTGCCCTGGCAGATCTCCATGATCGCGCCGATGAACTCGGCGGGCGCCAGGATCGTCGATTTGGTGACCGGCTCGAAGACCTTGTCGATCTTGCCGGACGGGAACTCCGACGGATTGGTGACGGTGAGCTCCTTGCCGTCCTCCATGACGACCCGGTAGATCACGTTGGGCGCGGTGGAGATCAGCGACAGGCCGAACTCACGCTCAAGTCGCTCCCTGACGATCTCCATGTGCAGCAGGCCGAGGAAGCCGACGCGGAAGCCGAAGCCGAGCGCGGCCGAGGTCTCCGGCTCGTAGATGAGGGCCGCGTCGTTGAGCTGGAGCTTGTCCAGGGCCTCGCGCAGCTCGGGGTACTCGTCGCCGTCGATCGGGTAGAGGCCGGAGAACACCATCGGCTTGGGATGGTCGTATCCGGCCAGCGCCTCGGGGGCCGGCTTCACGCTGGAGGTGACGGTGTCGCCCACCCGCGACTGGCGCACGTCCTTCACGCCGGTGATCAGATAGCCGACCTCGCCCACGCCGAGCCCCTTGTCGGCGACCTTGGGCTCGGGCGAGATGACGCCGATCTCCAGCGTCTCGTGCGTGGCGCCGGTCGACATCATGAGGATGCGCTCGCGCTTGCCGAGATGACCGTCGACGACCCGGACATAGGTGACGACGCCCCGGTAGGTGTCGTAGACCGAGTCGAAGATCAGCGCACGCGCGGGCGCGTCGGCGACGCCGACGGGCGCGGGCACGGTCGCCACGACGTGGTCGAGCAGCTCCCGCACGCCCACACCGGTCTTGCCCGAGACCTTGAGCACGTCGGCGGGGTCGCAGCCGATGAGGCCCGCGATCTCGTCGGCGAACTTCTCCGGCTGGGCGGCCGGAAGGTCGATCTTGTTGAGCACCGGGATGATCGTGAGGTCGTTGTTCATGGCCAGGTAGAGGTTGGCCAGCGTCTGCGCCTCGATGCCCTGGGCGGCGTCGACCAGCAGGATCGCGCCCTCGCACGCCTGCAGCGAGCGCGAGACCTCGTAGGTGAAGTCGACGTGACCCGGCGTGTCGATCATGTTGAGCACATGGCCGTCCCACGGCAGCCGCACGGCCTGCGACTTGATCGTGATGCCGCGTTCGCGCTCGATGTCCATCCGGTCGAGATACTGGGCGCGCATGGACCGGTCGTCGACCACGCCGGTGATCTGCAGCATCCGATCGGCAAGCGTGGACTTGCCGTGGTCGATATGCGCGATGATGCAGAAGTTGCGGATCACCGAAGGATCGGTCTGGCCAGGCTGAGTGCGCACCGAAGTCCGTTTCGACAGGATTGATGACGATCATGGCTGGCAAGCCAGCCAATCTTCATGGTGACATGTCCGGATGAGAATCCGGACCGTCGTTCGCCACGCCCTGCGCCTGATCGCGCTGGTCGTGGCCCTCGTGGTCGCGTCGGCCGGCCTGCTGGCCGCCACGCACCTCCTGCAGTTTACCGGCAGTCCCGCGACATGGGCGAAGAGCACCGGCAACGACGCCCTGTGGATGGGACACATGTGGGTGGACGGCCGCAAGAACGACGAGGACGTGCGGGCGCTCGCCGCGCGGCTGAGCCGTACGGGGGTGAAGGATCTCTACGTGCACGCCGGTCCCTTCAACCGGGACGGGACGCTCGGCGAGAGCCGCTACCCGAAGGCGGCCGAGTTCCTGGCCGCCGTACGCCGCCATCTGCCGGGCGTACGGGTGTCGGCCTGGCTCGGGCAGAAGGTCAACGGCGTGCTCGACCTCGACGACGCCACCACGCGGCAGAACATCCTCACCGGCGTCAAGGCCGTGACGGCTCTGGGCTTCGACGGCGTCCACTACAACTTCGAGCCGATCGGCGACGACGACGAGGAGTTCCTCGACCTGCTGGAGCGCACCAGGCCGCTGACCCGGCTGCTGTCGACCTCGACACCGCAGATCGAGCCCTATCCCCTGATGCGCCCGGCCGCCCGCGTCGTCACCGGCCACGACAAGTACTGGTCCCAGGGCTACTTCTCCGACGTCGTCGCCCGGGTCGACCAGGTCGCCGTCATGACCTACGACTCCTTCATGCCGACCGGCGGCCTGTACGGCGGACACGTCGTACGGCAGGCGGCGCTCGGCCTCGACCTGGTGCCCGAGGACAAGACCCTGCTCATCGGCGCCCCGGCCTACCACGACCACGGCGTCGCCTATCTGGACGCGGCCGAGAGCGTCGCGATCGCGGCGGAGGCGACCAGGCTGGCCGTCACCGACCGAGGTAGATCGAGAGTTTCGTTCGGTCTTGCGATGTATGTCGACTTCGCGGCTACCGAGGAGGACTGGGCGGAGTACGACGAAGGCTGGTTCAGGGCCGGGTAGACTCGCATCGCAGGCTTATGCCCGGGCCGTTGATTTGAGCACCGACCTGGAATTTTGGTAACCTGTTCAACTGCGTGTGGCGCGCCCTCTCACGAGCCCGCGCGCCCCATCCGACATCTGACCTTCACCGAGGCTTCTTCGTGGCGAACATCAAGTCCCAGATCAAGCGCAACAAGCAGAACGAGAAGGCTCGTCTGCGCAACAAGGCTGTCAAGTCTTCCCTGAAGACGGCCATCCGGAAGTTCCGCGAGGCCGCCGAGCAGGGCAACGCCGACGAGGCCAAGGTTCTGCAGCAGGCTGCCGCCCGCCAGCTGGACAAGGCCGTCAGCAAGGGCGTCATCCACAAGAACCAGGCTGCCAACCGCAAGTCCGCGATCGCGCAGCAGGCCGCGGCCCTCACGGCCGCCAAGTAGGTCCACGCCAGGCAGGTCCACCAGGCCGCTCCGGCCTCAAGGGCCCGCTTGACGCGAGCTCCGAGCGCCGCACTCCGATTCCGGGGTGCGGCGTTTTTCGCATGTCGCCCCCCGGTTGACGGGCCGCATGACAGCCGCGCATGCCGATTCGATCAATGTGATGTCACGATTTCAACATCACGCCTGGGTTCCGGGTCCATCACCGTTTTCCAGGACCTCTTGCCGTGAGCCGCCTCCAGTCCCAAAAGTAACCGTATGCGGGGGCGAGTTCCATTTCTGGTGAGACGTGCGTTCAGTGAGCCCATGCTGCTCCTGGCCGCCTTCGGCTCCATTCTGCTGGCCACCACCACGCTCGTCGCCCTGACCATGTACGCGGGTTCCGTCACCTCCGCGGGCGTCAGGCACACGATGGCGAGCGCATCGGTGGCGACGAGTTCGGCAGTGCTGACCGCGCCGGTTCGCGCGCAGGACTTCGCGAAGGTCGACGCCCTGATCAGGGCCCAGGTCGCCCGGACGTACGCGGGCGTGCCCGTCGAGACCACGACCAGTGTGATGTCGGAGTCCTACGTCGTGCCCGGCCACGAGAGCCGCCAGACGCCCGAACTGCTGCGCTTCGCCAGCCACGACGGCCTCGCCGACCGGGCCAGACTGCTCGAAGGCGCATGGCCGGCCGAGTCGGCGCCCGGCGAGGTGCTCCAGGCCGCGATCTCCCAGCCCGCCGCCTCCGCACTCGGTCTCAAGGCCGGGCAGAGCATCACCACCGACAGCAGGATCAGCCACGAGCCGCTGCGCGTCCTGGTCTCGGGCGTCTACCAGCTCACCGACCCGCACGACGACCGCTGGCTCACCGAACCGCTGCTGGCCAGGGGCATCGAGGTCGGCGGGTACACCACGCACGGACCGCTCGTCGTGCCGCGCGCCACCTTCCTGAGCCGTTTCGACACCGCCTCGCTGAGCCCGACCTGGCTGGTCGTCCCCGACCTGCGCGCACTCGACCACGAGCGGCTGCGCTCGTTCGCCGCCGAGGTCGGCTCGCTCAAACAGCGTCTCGACCAGGCGGGATGCGGCAACTGCGGGGCCAGCAGCCGGTTGCCCGAGATGCTCGGCCAGCTCTACACCGCCGCGCTCGTGGCCCGCTCGACCATGCTCATCCCCGTGGTGCAGCTCCTCCTGCTGGCCGCGTACGCGCTGATGCTGACCGCCAGGCTGCTGGCCGACCATCGGCGCATGGAGGTGGCGCTGCTGCGCTCACGCGGCGCCGGGACCGGCAGGCTGGCCGCACTGGCCGCCGCCGAGATGCTCCTGGTCGCCCTGCCGTGCGCGCTCGTCGCGCCCTTCCTCGCGCCGCCCCTGCTGGCCCTGGTCGGGCAGGCGCCCTGGCTGGCCGCCACCGGGGTACGGCTGACGCCCGGCGTGGATCCGGCCGCGTTCGCCGTGTCGTTCGGGGTGGCCGTCGCCGCGGCGGCCCTGCTGGCGCTTCCGGCGTTGCGCGGGGCTCGCCGTACCTATGTGGAGGAGCAGACCGCGCGCGGGCGGGGCGGGGCGCGGGGGCTGGTGCAGCGGGCGGGGGCCGATGTGATCCTGCTCGGGGTGGCGGGGCTGGCGATCTGGCAACTGCGGCACTACGGGGCGCCGGTCACGGCGACGGCGGGCGGGGAGCTCGGGATCGACCCGCTGATCATCTCGGGTCCGGCGCTGGCGCTGCTGTGCGGGGGCATGCTCGGGCTCAGGCTGGTGCCGCGGATCTCGGCGCTGGCCGAGAAGATCACCTCCAAGGGCGCGTCGCTGGCTCCCGCGCTCGGCGCGTGGCAGGTCAGCCGCAGGCCGCTCAGGTACGCGGGGCCCGCGCTGCTGCTCACGATGGCGATCGCGATCGGCGTGGTGTCGCTGGCGACGACCGCCACCTGGCGTACCTCGCAGGCCGACCAGGCCAGGCACCAGGCCGGGGCCGACCTGCGGATCGCCGACCTGCCCGAGGGGCCCGAGCTGGGGGTGTTCGGCCGGGGCCCGACGTTCGCGGCGCTGCCGGGCGTCCGGGCGATCAGCCCGGCCTTCAGGGGCGCGGCCGACTTCGGCGGCGAGGAGGCGACGCTGGTCGCACTCGACGCCGCCAAGCTCGACGGCCTCATGCGCCTGCGCCCCGACCTGTCGCAGGACTCGGTCGCCGACCTCGGCAGGGCGCTGGGCACGGCCAGGACGCCCCCGGCCGGACTGCCGCTGCCCGAACGCCTCACCGTGCGGCTGAACACCGGCTACGAGGGCACGCAGATGGCGCTCACCGTGACCGACGCGCTCGGCGTGTGGCGCGAGATCAGGCTGCGGCCGGGCGTGAACACGTTCGACCTCAAGGAGCTGAGCGGCAGGTCCGGCCGCCCGGCGCAGGCGCTGACCGTGCGCGGCTTCACTTTCCACGCCGTGCGCGGCCCGCTGAGCGTCACGGTCGAGGGCATCGGCTCGCCGCAGGGCGCCCAGTGGACGCACGGCAGCCTCACGCCCGGCCGCGACCAGCTCGTGCGCGAGCCTGACGGCTTCACCCTCGACGCGGCAGGCGGCCGCACCTCGGCCGATCCGCGTCCGGTGCACGTGCTGGCCGGAGCCTCGTTCGCCGACACACTCGCCGCTCCCCTGCCCGTCGTGCTGAGCGCCGAACTCGCCGCCGAGCTGAAGCTGATCCGGGGCCAGACCGCACGCGTCACGCTGGACCGGGTGCCGACCAGTGTGCGCGTGGCGGGCATCGTCGACTCGCTGCCCGCGGCGCCGACCGGCAAGCCCGCGGTCCTGGCCGACTGGACCACGCTGCAGGCCAGGGAGACGCTGCTGAGCAGGGTGCGGCCCGCGACCGAGTGGTGGCTGGCGACCGGCGGCGACGAGCGTGCGGCCGAGGCCGTGCGCGGCCATCCCGAGTGGAGCGCCTCCGTGGTCAGCCTCGGCGAGCTGACCGTCAAACTGCGCGACGACCCGCTGGCCGGTGGCCTGCAGGGCGCGCTGGTGCTCGGCTTCCTGGCCGCGCTGATCTTCGCCGCGCTCGGCTTCCTGGTCAACGCGACCGTGGCGGCGCGCGAACGGCTCGGCGAGTTCGCGATCCTGCGGGCGCTCGGGGTGAGCTTCCGTCAGGTGTTCGGGCTGCTGGCGATCGAGCAGACGTTCGTCATCGGGCTGTCGCTGGTGGCCGGGAGCGGGCTGGCCGTCGTGGTGGCCGCGCTCGTGGTGCCGAGGATCGTGCTCACCGGCCAGGCCGCGGCCGTCACGCCAGGGGTGCTGCTGGACATCCCGCTGACCTGGACGCTCGCGATGCTGGCCGCCGTCGCGGCCGTGCTGCTGCTCATCGTCGCCGCGCTCGCCGGGAACCTGCGCAGGCGCGGGCTCGGCGGTGCGCTGCTCATCGGGGAGGACAAGTGAAGGCGCTGCTGCTGCTGCGGACGCACGCGGGCGCGGCGGCCGTGCTGGCCGTCCTGGTGCTGAGCGCGTCCCTGCTCGTCGGCGCGCTGCCGAGGGCCGCGCAGGGCGCATACGACGAGGCGCTGGGCCGGTTGCTGAGCACGACCGAGGCCGCGCGCTCGGACCTCACGGTGTCGATGCGCGCCTACGGCCAGCCCGGCGAGCCGCGCACCGCGTCGCAGTTCGCGGCGCTCCAGGCGAGGTTCAGGGCGCTGCTGCCCGCCGGGCTGCGCCAGGTGACCGACCGGCCGCTGCACAGCCACCAGGCGGCCAGGTCGGCCAACATTCCCGTGATCAAGGGCCAGGGCATCGATCACACCTTCGTCAACCCGGCCTGGCTGTCCGGTCTCGGCGAGCGGGTGCGATGGGTCGAGGGCGGACCGCCCGGCTCGTCGGGCGGCGGCGGGCCGCTGCAGGTGGCGCTGGCCAGGCAGGCGTCGGAGCTGCTCAAGCTGCCGACCGGCTCGACGGTGACCCTGGGCACGCCCGGCGGGCTCATCGCCCAGGTCAGCGGTGTCTTCGAGGTCAAGGACCCGGCCGACCGCTACTGGCAGCACAACGCGGACGTCACCCAGGTCAGGCTGATCTCGGTGCCGGAGGGCGGCTACGACGAGAACCACATCAGCGCCGTCGTCTCCGACACCGCCTACGCCACGATCGATCCCGGTGAGATCAGGTTCGGCCTCAGCTGGGTGATCGCGGTCGACCCCGTCTCCGCCGACGTGCGGACGGCCGCGACCGCCTCCCAGGCCGTGCAGGACTTCGCGCGTGCCGTCAAGGTGGAGCCGCTCGGTCCCGGCGGTTACGCCAGCGTGTTCTCGACGGACACCGATCTGGGCACGGTGCTGACCTCCTTCCTCGGCGAGCTCGCCGCCGCCGACACCGTCATGTCGCTCGTGCTCGGCGGGCTGCTCGTGGTCGCCTTCGGGGTGATCGTGCTGGCCGTACAGCTGGTGTGCGGGCGGTTGTCGCCGTCGTTGGCGCTGGCCAGGGCGCGGGGCGGGTCGCTCGGCCAGGTGGCGGGTGCGGGGACGGCCGTGGTGGCCTTCGTCTCGGTGCTCGCGGGGGGCGCCGGTTACGGGCTGTCCTGGCTGGTGCCGGGGCCCGCCACGGCCTCGGCGCACGTGGGGCCGCTGCTGGTGGTCCTCGCGACCGTCGCGCTGGCCGCCGTACGGCTGACGCTCGGGCATCGGGCGCCGGCCCTGGAGCAGCGCGACGACGTGACCGTGACGCGTACCTCGCCGTTGCGGGTGGCCCTTGAGCTCACGGTGGTGGTGCTGGCGCTGGCCGGAGCCTGGTTGCTGCGCGAGCGCGGGCTGACGACGGGGGTGGCATCCGGCGGGGCCGATCCGCTGCTGCTCGCGGTGCCGCTGGGGCTGACCGTCGCCACGGCCGTGCTCACCCTGCGGTGTTATCCCTTTCCGCTGCGGTTCATGACGCGGCTGGCGTCCAGGCGGCCGGCCGCGGTGCCCTTCCTCGGGCTGACGCTGGCCTCGAGGTCGGGCCGGTTCGCCGTGCTGCCGGTGCTGGTGCTGCTGCCCTCGCTCGCGGTGGCGACGTTCGGGGCGGTGATCGCCGGGCGGATCGCCGACAGCCAGAGCCTGGCCGCCTGGCAGCAGGTGGGCGCGCACGCCAGGATCCAGAGCGGCACGCCGCTCAGCCCCGAGACCGTCGCCAGGATCGGCCGGGCGCCGGGCGTGCGCAAGGCGGTGACGGCGCAGATCGGCACGGCCACGGTCGGCTCGGCGCAGATCGGGGCCGGGTGGCGCAGGAACGCCACCGTGGTCGCGGTCGACCTGGCCGCCTACAGCGGGCTGCTGGACGGCACGCCGCTGTCGGTGCCGCACGTGCTCGACGGCACCGCGCTGGTGTCCAAGGAGCTGAACGTCGGCGAGATCCAGGTCGGCTGGGAGCGCCAGCTGATCAAGGTCACACCGGGCGGCACGGTCGAGACGCTGCCGGGCCTTGCGGGCGTGCACAGCCTGGTGGTGCTGCCCGGCGAGGTCGTCAAGCAGGTGACGACCGTGCTGATCGCGGGCGAAGGCCTGCGCGAGGAGGACCTCAGGGCCGCGGCCGGGCCGGGCGTCGTGGTCACGACCTACGAGAGCGCGCTGCGCCGTATCGAGGAGCGCCCGCTCACCGGGACGGTGCAGAGCACGTTGTTGATCGTGACGCTGGCTCTCGGCGGCTATGCTGTGGCCGCCGTCGTGCTGGCCATGGTGCTGACCGCGTCGGACCGGGCCAGGGCGCTGTCGTTCCTGCGCACGCTGGGCCTGTCGAGGGGGCAGGCTCGGCGCCTGACGTTGCTCGAGGTGGGGCCGATGATCGTGGTGGCCGTGGTCGTCGGTCTGCTGCTCGGTCTCGGCCTCGCCCCCGTGCTGGGGCCGGGAGTTGATCTCAGTCCGTATGTGGGTGCATAGGAGCTGTCACAGTTCCGTGTGAAGACTGTCACAGTTTCGATATCACGCACGCATCGCCGCAGCGCATCAGGTCCGTCACCGTTGGGAAGATCGTCTTGCCCATGACCTTGACTCTCCGCAAAAGTTCATTGAACAGGACATACGGGGAGTTGGGGGGCTCATGCGGGGGCGCGTGCCGTTGGTGGTCAAACGTGCGTTCAGCCAGCCCATGCTGCTGCTGGCCGCCTTCGGCTCCATCCTGCTGGCCACCACCACGCTGGTGGCCCTGACCATGTACGCCTCGTCGATCGCCCAGGTCGGCGTGCGGCGCACGATGGAGACCGCCTCCGTGCGCACGGTCGCCGCCACCGTCAGCGGCCCGGTCACCGCCGAGACGTTCGCCCAGCGCGACGCCACCGTCAGGGCGCAGGTCGCCAAGGTGTACCAGGGCGTGCCCGCCCAGGTGACGACCGCACTGCGCTCCGACTCCTACGTGCTGCCCGGCCAGGAACAGCGCAAGACGCCCGAACTCCTGCGTTTCGCCTCCTACCAGCAGCTCGACCGCAACGCACGGCTCACCGACGGCGCCTGGCCGGGCCCCGCGCAGGGACGCGTCGTGCAGGCCGCGATCTCGATGTCGACGGCCGCCTCGCTCGGTCTCGGCACCGGCCAGGTCATCACGACCGAGGCCAGGATCGACCGCGCGCCCGTCCAGGTGAAGATCACCGGCGTCTTCCAGCTCAACGACCCCGGCGCCGACCGGTGGGACGGCGAACAGCTGCTCACGCGGGGCGTCGAGGTCGGCAACTTCACCACCTACGGCCCGCTCGTCGTGCCGCAGGACACCTTCGTCGAGCGCTTCGCCAGCAATGTCACCGCCACCTGGCTGGCCGTACCCGACCTGCGCACGCTCTCCCCCGAACGGCTGCGGCCCTTCGCCCGGGGGGTCGGCGAGCTCAAGGACGACCTGCGGGCCGCCGGATGCGTCAACTGCTCGGCGTCCAGCCGTCTGCCCGAGATGCTCACGCAGCTGTCCACGGCCTCGCTGGTGGCCCGTTCGACCATGCTCATCCCGGTGCTGCAACTGCTGCTGCTGGCCGCCTACGCGTTGATGCTGACCGCCAGGCTGCTGGCCGACCATCGGCGCATGGAGGTGGCGCTGCTGCGCTCACGCGGCGCCGGAACCGTCCGGCTGGTGGCGCTGGCCGGGGGCGAGGCCCTGCTGGTCGCGCTGCCGTGCGCGCTCGTCGCGCCGTTCCTCGGGCCGCCACTGCTGCGCCTGGTCGCCTCCATCCCGTGGATCGAGTCGACAGGGGTACGGCTGACGCCCTCCGTCGAGGCGAGCACGTTCGCCGTCTCGGTCGCGGTGGCCGTGGCCTCGGCCGTGCTGCTCGCGCTTCCCGCCCTGAGCGGCGCCCGCCGTACCTATGTCGAGGAGCAGTCGGCGCGTGGGCGCAGCGGGGGCAGGGGGCTGATCCAGCGTGCGGGGGCCGACCTGGCGCTGCTCGTGGTGGCGGGGCTGGCGATCTGGCAGCTGCGGCACTACGGGGCGCCGGTCACCGCGACGGCCACCGGGGCGCTCGGCATCGATCCGCTGATCATCTCGGGTCCGGCGCTCGCGCTGCTGTGCGGCGGCATGCTCGGGCTGCGGCTGGTGCCACGGATCTCGGCGCTGGCGGAGAAGATCACCTCACGGCGCACGTCGCTGGCTCCCGCGCTCGGCGCGTGGCAGGTCAGCCGCAGGCCGCTCAGGTACGCGGGGCCCGCGCTGCTGCTCACGATGGCGGTCGCGATCGGCGTGGTGTCCATCGCCACCGCCGCCACCTGGCGCTCCTCGCAGGCCGACCAGGCCAGGCACCAGGCCGGGGCCGACCTGCGCGTCTCGGGCCCGCCCGACGGCCCCGAACTCGGCGTGTTCGGCCGGGGCACGGCGTTCGCGGCGCTGCCCGGCGTGCGGGAGGCGGCCCCGGCCTTCAGGGGGCAGGCCGAGCTCGGCGGGGCCGACGTCACCCTGCTCGGGCTCGACGCCGATCGCATGCCCGGCCTGTTCGCCCTGCGGGCCGATCTGTCGGACGACCCGGTCGCCACGATGGCCCAGCGGCTCGGCGCGGCCAGGCCCTCGATCGTGGCCGTTCCCGTGCCCGGCGAGCCGGACGCGCTCGTCCTCGACGTCAGGGTCGAGGCGCCCGCGGCGCAGGCCGGGACGTACACGAACCTGCCCGTGCGGATGACGCTCTCCGACGCGCTCGGCGTGTGGCGTGAGATCGTCGTCGGGCCGCTCAAGCTCGGCGCCAACCAGGTGCGCGTCGACCTCAAGGCGCTGGCCGGCCGCAGCGGCACGCTGTCCTACCCGCTGAGCCTGCGCGGCTTCACCGTGACCGTGCCACCGGGTACGGCGAGCGTCGGGGTGAGCGTGGACCGCGTCGCCGCCGACGGCCGCGACCTGGCGCTCCCGCAGGGCGTGCGGTGGGCGGCGGGGACGCGGGGCGCAACGCCCGAGATCAGTGCGACGGGCGCGATGTTCACCCTGAAGGCGCCGCCCCCCGAGGCGGGCGCCGACGGCGACGCACGGCCGTACGTGGTGCTTCCCGCACCCCAGGAGATCGACGACCAGGCCCTGTTCGCGCCGCCGCGCAGCGCCGGGGCCGGGATCTTCAAGCCGCTGCCCGTCGTGCTCACCGCCGAACTCGCCACCGAGCTCAAGCTCGTCACCGGCCAGGTCGCGCCGATCAGCATGGACCGCAGGACGATCGAGGTCAGGGTCGCGGGCATCGTCGAGCGCATGCCGACGACCACCCCCGACCGGCCCGCCCTGCTCGTCGACTGGGACACGCTGCAGGGCCGGGCGCTCGCCTCGGCCACACTGCCGCAGCCCGCGACCGAATGGTGGATGAGCACCGGCGGCGGCGACACCTCGGCCGCGCTCAAGGCGCTCGCCGCCAAGCCGGAGTGGGCCACGACCGCCGTCGACCTGCCTGGCCTGACCGCCAAGCTGCGCGACGACCCGCTGGCCAGCGGGCTGCAGGGCGCGCTCGTGCTCGGGTTCCTGTCCGCGCTGGTGTTCGCCGCGCTCGGCTTCCTGGTCAACGCGGCCGTCGCGGCGCGCGAGCGGCTGGGCGAGTTCGTGATCCTTCGGGCGCTCGGGGTGAGCTTCCGTCAGGTGTTCGGGCTGCTGGCGATCGAGCAGACGTTCATCATCGGCCTCTCGCTCGTCTCCGGCACCGTGCTCGCCCTCGTCGTCGGGACGCTGGTGGTGCCGCACATCGTGCTCACCGGGCAGGCCGCGGCCGTCACGCCGTCGGTGCTGCTCGACATCCCCTGGCCGGCCACGCTGCTCATGCTCGCCGTCGTGGCCGTCCTGCTGTTCGCGATCGTCGCCGCGCTGGCGAGGAACCTGCGCAGGCGTGGCCTCGGCCAGGTGCTGCGCATCGGGGAGGACCAGTGAAGACCCTGCTGCTGGCCCGGGTGCACCTCGGCGCCGTGGCCGTGCTGGCCGCGCTCACCCTCAGCGCGTGCCTGCTCGTCGCGGGCATGCCGCGCGCGTTGCAGGGCTCCTACGACCAGGCGCTGCGCGACTCGATCGGCACGGCCAAGGCCGACGCCCGCGACCTGTCGATCACCTACGAGTCGCGCGGCGACGACCTGCGCGAGACGCGCCAGTTCACCGAGCGCGACGCGTTGTTCCGCAAGAACCTGCCGCCCCGGCTCGCCGCCGTCGTACGGCCATCGGGCGGCACCACGCACCAGAGCGCCAAGACCTTCCAGACACCCGCCAACGACCGGGGCATGCAGTACATCAACATGGCCTGGCTGTCGGACGCCGACTCCAGGGTGCGCTGGGTCAAGGGCAGGGCGCCGGGCGCGCCGCAGCGGGGCCCCGTGCCCGGCCGTCCCGACGTCGGCGTCGTGCCGATCTTCGAGGTGGGCGTGGTCGAGCAGGCCGTCGGCATGATGGGCCTGGACGTCGGCACGCTGGCCGTGGTCGGCAACACGCGTTTCGCCGCCGTCAAGGTCACCGGTGTGTTCAAGGTCGACGACGAGGCCGACCCGTACTGGGACCACCACCGCGACATCACCAAGGTCAATATCGTCACCGTGCCCGGCAGCCCCGAGCAGGAGACGCACATCACGGCGCTGATCCCCTCGGCCGGGCTGTCCATGCTCAGCGGGGCCGACCGCAACCTCGTCTACAGCTGGGTGCTGAGCGTCGACGCGGCCAAGGCGGACGCGCTCGACGTGCCGGGCGTGATCAGGTCGCTGGCCGACTACGGGCGCGTGGTGTCGCTGCAGCCGGCCGACGCCTCCACCTACCGGCTGCAGACCGGGCTGCCGCAGCTGCTCGGCACCTTCCTCGGGGAGCTGTCGACCGCGCAGACGGTGATGTACCTCGTGCTCGGCGGTCTGCTGATCGTCGCGCTCGGTGTCATCGTGCTGGCGGTGCAGCTGCTGGCCGAGCGGCTCGACCCGGCCCTGGCGCTCATGCGGGCGCGCGGCGGGTCGCTGGCGCGGGTGGCCGGGACCGGCACCGCGCTGGTCGCGCTCGTCACCGCGCCCGCAGCGCTCGCCGGCTACGCCCTGTCGGGGCTGGTGCCCGGCCCTGCCGTGCTGATCGTGCATCTCGCGCCCGTGCTGGTGTTCCTCACCGCCGTCGCCTTCACCGCGGCTCGGCTCGCGCACACCCATCGCTCGCCCGTGACCGAACGGCGTGACGACGTGGTCAGGGCGCGGCCGTCGGCCAAGCGCGTCACGCTGGAGGTCGTGGTAGTCGGGCTGGCGCTCGGCGGGGCCTACCTGCTGCGCACCCGGGGGCTCACCACCGAGGTACGCACGCAGGGGCAGGACCCGTTCCTGCTGCTGGTGCCGATCGCCCTGACCGTGGCCGCCGCGCTCGTCACCCTGCGCCTGTATCCCTATCCGCTGCGGGCCATGCTCGGGCTCGCCGCGCGGCGCAGGCCCGCCGTGCCGTTCCTGGGGCTCACGCTCGCCGCCAGGGCCAAGTCGTTCACCGTGCTGCCGGTGCTGGTGCTGCTGCCCGCGCTCGCCGTCTCGGTGTTCGCGGCGATCATCTCGGGTGGCATCGCGCAGACGCAGGAGCGCGCCGCGTGGGAGAAGGTCGGCGCGCCGATCAGGGTCGTCAGCGAGGCCACCATCGCCCCCGAGGCCATCGCACGCCTGCGGAGCACGCCCGGCGTCGAGCACGTCGTGACCGCCCAGGTCGGGCAGGCGCAGATCGGGCTCGGCGGCAGGAGGACCGCCATCATCGCGGTCGACCTGGCCGACTACCAGAGCATCCTCGACGACGGGCCGCTCGTCCTGCCGCCGCCGCCGAAGGGGCCCGGGATCCCCGCGCTGTTCTCCCGCGACCTGCGCGGCCTGGACACGCTGGAGATCGGCTGGTTCCGCCGGATGACGCTGACGCCGACCGGCATCGTCGAACGGGTGCCCGGCCTGTTCACCGAGGGCAACTTCGTCGTCGTGCCGCTGGATGCGCCCGCCAGGTCCGGCTCGTGGCTGCAGGTGAACACCCTGCTGGTCAAGGGCGACGCCTCGGCCGGGGCGATCAAGGCGGCGATCGGGCTGCCCGGGGTCACCGTGACCTCGCAGGCGTCCGCCCTGGCCGCGATCAAGGACAGGCCGCTCACCGGGACCATCCAGACGACGCTCCTCATCGTGACGATCGCCCTGGCCGGGTACGCGCTCGTCGCGGTCGTCCTGGCCCTGGTGATCAGCGCGGACGACCGGGCGAAGGCGCTGTCGTTCCTGCGTACGCTGGGGCTGTCCGCAGGTCAGGCGCAACGGCTCACGGTGCTGGAGGTGTCTCCGATGATCATCATCACGGCGCTGGCCGGGCTGCTGCTCGGGGTCGGCCTCCCGCTCGCGCTCGGGCCCGGCGTCGATCTCAGTTCGTACGGGGGCGGCATGGCGGTGGGTGAGCTCACGCCCGATCTGACCGTGCCCGTCGTGCTGGCCGCCGGGCTGGCGGCCGTGGCCGTGCTCGGGGCCTACGCGCACACCGCCGTGAGCCGGCGTCGCAGGCTCGGGTCGGTGTTGCGGGTGGGTGACTGACATGGGTGGAGCGAGTGGCCCGGGTGGCACGTCGTTGTGGATCGCGTTGTGGATCGCGTTGTGGATCGAAGGAACACAGGAGGCTCAGTGAATCCGACCCTGTCCGAGCTGGAGGCGCAGGCCACCCAGGAGAAGGCTGCCTTCGGACATGACGCTCATATCGTGTGCGACAACCTGGTGCGCATCTACAAGACCGAAGGCGTCGAGGTCGTCGCGCTCCAGGGCCTCGACCTGCTCATCCAGAAGGGCGAACTGGTCGCCATCGTCGGCGCCTCCGGCTCAGGCAAGTCCACCCTGCTGAACGTCCTGTCCGGCCTGGACGTGCCCACCGCGGGCCTGGCCAAGGTGGCGGGCACCGACCTGCTGGCGATGACCGCGCGCGATCGGCTCCGGTACCGGCGTGAGGTGGTCGGCTTCATCTGGCAGCAGACCGGGCGCAACCTGCTGCCCTACCTCAACGCCCGCGAGAACGTCGAACTGCCGATGAAGCTGGCGGGCAAGCCCCGCAAGGGACGGGCGCTCGAACTGCTCGAACTGCTCGGCGTCGGCTACTGCGCCGGGCGGCGGCCGTCGGAGATGTCGGGCGGCGAGCAGCAGCGCGTGGCCATCGCCGTCGCGCTGTCGAACTCCCCCCAGCTCATCCTGGCCGACGAGCCCACCGGCGAACTCGACAGCGAGACGTCGGAGGAGGTGTTCGAGGCGCTGCGCCGGGCCAACCGCGAACTCGGTGTCACGGTCGTGATCGTCACGCACGACGCCCTGGTCTCGGAGCAGGTCGACCGGACCATCGGCATCCGCGACGGCCGTACCAGCAGCGAGACGCTGCGCCGCGAGGGCGCCGAAGGCGAGATCATCGCCGAGGAGTACGCCGTGCTCGACCGGGTCGGGCGGCTGCAGCTCCCCCGCGACTTCATGAACGCCCTGGAGATGGAGCGCCGCGTGCGCCTCGAACTCGAATCCGACCACATCGGCGTGTGGCCGGCCCGGGAGGAACCCGCTGATGAGCAGTGAGCCGTTGGTCGTCGTCGAGGGCCTGCGCAAGGTGTACCGCACCGGCCCCAAGGAGGTCGTCGCGCTGCGGGAGGTGACGTTCTCCGCCTACCCCGGCGAACTCATCGCGATCAGGGGCAGGTCGGGGTCCGGCAAGACCACCCTGCTGAACCAGATCGGCGGCCTCGACCGTCCCGACAGCGGGCGCGTCGTCGTGGCGGGCCAGGAGGTCACCGCACTGCCCGAGGAGGGGTTGCTGGCGCTCAGGCGCGACGTCGTGGGGTTCGTGTTCCAGTCGTTCGGCCTCATTCCCGTCCTTTCGGCCGCCGAGAACGTCGGCGTGCCCATGCGGCTGTCCCGTACGCCGTCCGCCGAACGCGACAAGCGCGTCCGCATGCTGCTGTCGCTGGTCGGCCTCGAACAGCACGTCAACCAACGGCCGTACGAACTGTCCGGAGGGCAGCGGCAGCGTGTGGCGATCGCACGGTCCTTGGCGAACCGGCCTCGGTTGCTGGTCGCGGACGAGCCCACCGGGCAGCTGGACTCGCAGACCGGGCGGCAGATCATGCAGCTGATCCGGGCGTTGGTGCGTAGTGAGGGGGTTACGGCGCTTGTTGCCACGCATGATCCGTCTTTGATCACGCTGGCTGATCGGGTGCTGGAGATCAGCGATGGGATCTTGCATGAGGCGGCGGTTGTGGGGGGGTAGGGGGGCTTGGGTGCTTTTGGTGGCACCTTGGGACTTGGAGCCTGGGGCTTATGTCTTGGTGCCTGAGGCTTGGATCCTGGCGCTTGGGGCTTGGCGCCTGACGCTTGAGGCTTGAGGCTTGGGGCCAAGGGCTTGGAGGATGATTGGCGGGGCGCTTTTCGGTGGCGTCTTATGGGGTCTGTGCTGGTCTGGCTGACGGGGGCTCGCCCCTGTGGGCGCGCATTTGCCGGGGGTGCGCGGGCTTCTGGTGGAGCTTTGGGTGGAGCGTCTGGGATGAGCCGATCCTTCACCCAGAGTCTGGGGCCCCGCCCCTCTGCGCCGCCGGACACTCCCACAGTGGCTGCACGCCTACAATCACCACCGCGGTCACACCGCACTCGGCGGCCAGCCACCCAGTCGTGTTCCTAACCTCTCAGGACAGAACAGCCAGTCGAGGCGGGTGTGGCTAGTCGAGGATGTGGAGGAGGTCGCGGAGGAGGTCGGCCAGGCGGGCGCGGTCCTGCTCCGGCATGGCGGCGAGTACGTCGTGCTGATCGACCAGTCCCGCGGCGACGGCGTCGTCGATCACGCGCAGCCCCTCAGGTGTGAGGCCGACCCGCAACGCCCTGCGATCCCCGGGATCCTGCTCCCGTGTGACCAGCCCTGCACGCTCCAGCCTGTCGAGCCGCCCCGTCATACCGCCCGATGTCAGCATCAGGCTCTCCGTCATGGCCTTGGGCGACAGGACGTGCGGCGCACCGGCTCGACGCAGGGTGGCGAGGACATCGAACTCCCCCCGCCCCAGCCCGAACCGCCCGTAGATCGTCTCCATCCGATCGCCCATCAACCGCGAGATCCGGTAGATGCGCCCGAAGAGCGCCATCGGATCAGGCTCCAGATCCGGCCGCTCCACACGCCACTGCTCAACGATGCGATCCACCGCGTCCTCCGTCATACCCATCACCCTACCGGGAAAGCTTGACACTAAATAGCTTAGTGCTAAGTTAATTACTAACGAGCTACCTGGCCACCCAGCCTTCCCCGCACCGCCGTACCTCACCCCGCCCAGCACCTCCCACCCGAAAGGCACCACAATGCGACCCGCCTTGATCCTCGCCACCGCCGCCGCCCCCACCGTCTGGGGTACGACATACCTGGTAACGACCGAGTTCCTCCCACCCGATCGCCCCCTCCTCACCGCCTTGCTCCGCGTACTCCCAGCCGGGCTTCTCCTGCTGGCCGTGACCCGCCTGCTCCCCCGCAACGACTGGTGGTGGCGAGCCGCGGTCCTGGGCGCGTTGAACATCGGCATGTTCATGCCTTTGCTCTTCCTTTCGGCCTATCGCCTGCCGGGAGGCGTCGCTGCGGTGCTCGGCGGGATCCAGCCGCTCATCGTCGCCGGCCTGACCCGAGCCGTGCTCCACGAGCGTGTGGCCGTACACCGTGTGATCGCCGGAATCGTCGCCTCCATCGGCGTCAGCCTGGTGGTCCTGCGGGCCAATGCCGCCCTCGACGCATTGGGAGTGTTCGCCGGGCTGCTGGCCGGAGTCGGCATGGCGTCGGGCATCGTACTCACCAGGGCATGGGGCAAGCCGCAGGGCGTGTCCGACCTCGCGCTGACCGGCTGGCAGCTGACGGCGGGCGGCCTGCTGATCGCCCCGCTCGCCTTGATCATCGAGGGCCCTCCCCCGGCCATGGACGCCGCGGCCGTGGGCGGGTACCTCTGGCTCGGCCTGGTCGGCACGGCCGCCGCCTACACGCTGTGGTTCCGCGGCATCTCGCGCCTGCCCGCCGTACAGGTCTCGCTTCTCGGCACGCTCAGCCCCCTGACCGCAGCGGTGCTCGGCTGGGTCGTGCTCGACCAGTCCATGGGCGCACTGCAGTTCGCCGGATTCGTCCTCGCGCTGGCGGCGACCGTGGTGGGCCAGCTGACGTTCACGCGGCAGCGCCCTTCGACTCCTTCACCCGTACGTCAGGCAGTGCGATAACCGCCAAACTCGCCACAACCACCAGCACGGCCGCAACGGACAACGGCCACGCCGTACCCACCACACCGGCCAGCGGCGCCGCCACCGCCAACCCCAACGGCCTCGCCGCGAACGAGATCAGCGAATCGAACGACCGTACCCGCCCGATCGTCTCCTCAGGCACCCGATTCTGCACCACGGTCTCCCACAACGGACTGAGCAGTCCAAGCCCGAACATCGCCACGAAGTACGCCCCCGCCACCACTCCAAGCGCCCCCGGTACGGCCAGCGCCCCCAACGGCAGTCCGTACAGCGCGGCCCCCACGGCCACCACCACCAGCGGCCGCCGAATCGGCAACCTCGGCGCGGCGAACACCCCCATCACCAGCCCAACCGTCCCACTCTGCATGATGACCACCCAGGCGGCCTCACCCCCCATCCCCGTGACCGCGATCAACGGGCCCAAGGTCAGGAACATGCCCGCCGCGAAGTGCCACACCCCATGCCCCAGCACACTCACCAGGAACCACGGCCGCCGCCGTACCTCCTCCCAGCCCTCCCCCAATTCCCGCCCAACCCCACCAAGCCCCCACCGTCCCGCCCGCTTCACATCCGCCCGCGCATGTCCGCCCTCGACCGCGGAACCTCCCCGGCCCGAATTCCCCGCCGCCCCCACAGCCCCAGCTCCCGCCTTCACCCCCTGAAGCGCACCGGATACGACCGCACCAGCACCAGCGCCAACACGCCCCGCCAGCACTCGCCCCCCACCATGCGCAGCCACCGTACGCACCCCGCCCAGGGTCAAGGCCGAGCACACGAACAGCGCAGCCGTCAGCAACGACGCCCAGCCCGGGCTCGCCGCCAGCGCCACCGCCCCGGCCAGCGCGGGAGCCGCCACGGCCGACAGGCTGGTCGCCACCCCGATCCGCGAGTTCACCCGCAACCGCTCCCCCGCGGGCGCCACCGCGATCACCAACCGGGGCACGGCAGGCGTACCGAATGCGATCGCCACACCCGTCACCCCCGCCAGCACCGCAAGATCGGCGATCCGGGCCACCCCCAGCACCAGCAGTACGCCGATCGACGCCTGCGCCCCCGCCCGCACCAGGTCGGCGACCAGCGACACCCGCTCGGGCGCGAAACGGTCAGCCAGCACCCCGCCCACCGGCAGCAACAACAGCAGCGGCACCAACTCCGCGGCCAGCACGATCCCAAGATCAGCCGCCGACCCGGTAGCCCTGAGCACGGCAAGGGTGAGCGTGGTGGGCACGAGCGCGGTGGCGAGAGCCGACAGCGACCGCCCGAGAACGAGGCGAAGAATCACCAGGCGAATGTATTTCGTTGGCTAATCTTTCGTCAACTAAATACTCGCCGACGTATCGTCGTACCCGGCCCTGGCATACTGGCTCGATGGAGGACTCCGTAGATCGCCACCTGGCCCTTTGGCGCGGCAAAGCCCCCTTCGACGAACGCGTCGAGGCGATCGTCACGCGGATGCAGTACCTGGTGAAGCACCTGCGTACGACCAAAGAGGCGGCGCTCGCACAGGTGGGCATGCAGGACTTCGAGTTCGAGACCCTCCATCATCTGGCCGCCCGAGGCGCCCCCTGGCAGGCCACCCCGTCCGAACTCGCCACCGAACTCCGCCTGTCCCCCGCCGGAATGACCGGCCGCCTGGACACCCTCGAACGCGCCGGCCTGATCCGCCGCCTCCGCAGCGACACCGACCGCCGCCGCGTGGACGTCGAACTCACCCCCAAAGGCCACGACCTCTGGATGGCCGCCATGGACATCCGAGCCGACGTGGAACACGCCCTCCTCACCCCCCTCACCCCCGCCGAACAAGACACCCTCTCCGCCCTCCTCAAACGCCTCCTCCTCACCACCGAACCCCAAGACCCCCCAACCTCAACCCCATAGCCACAAGCACACCGCGAGAACCTAAGGCGAGACGATCCGCCAAACGGGACGATCCAGAAGCACTAGCAACCGCCCCACCTCGCGCCACGACGAGCAGCCACAACATCCCAACCCAACAACGGGAGACCGGCAGGCACAGAACACCAGAAACAGAACGGTCAGCCAAAAACCGAACAAACGGCCAGAAACAGAACAGACGATAAGAATCGGAACAAACGACCGAGGACCGAAAACTCGCCGGCCTCCCCGACCCGAGGCCTCAAGAACTACCGGCCCCCGACCCGAGGCCCAAGAACTACCGCCCGTTCCGGCTCCCCACGATCGTCTGCACGGCATGCTCCAACGCATACCCCGGGTCAGCACCGCCCCCCTTGACCTGCTCGTCCGCAACGGCCACCGCCTGCAACGCCCGCGACAACCCCTCGGGCCCCCACCCATTGAGCTGCCGCCGTACGCGATCGACCTTCCACGGCGGCATCCCCAAATGGGACGCCAACTGCCCACCCCGCAGATTGCGCGGCGCTCCCCCGACCTTGGCCAGCGAACGCAACCCCCCGGCCAATGCGCTCACCAGCAGTACAGGCGCAACCCCGGTCCCCATCGCCCACCGCAACTGCTCCAGCGCATCCCCCAGCCTGCCTTCGATCGCCGAGTCCGCCACCGTGAACCCGCTGATCTCCGCCCGCCCCTTGTGATACCGGGCAACGGCCGCGAGATCGATCGTCTTCTCCTGCGTGTCGAACACCAGCTGGCTGCACGCGGCCGCCAACTCCCGCAGATCATTGCCAACGGCGTCCAGCAGGGCCTGAGCGGCGTCTCCCGCGATCCCACGCCCCGCCCGCTTGACCTCGCTCTTGACGAACTCAAGCCGTTCGGCGGGCTTCGTCAGCTTGGTCACGGTGACCAGCGAAGCGCCCGTCTTCTTGATCCCGTCGACCAGCGCCTTCCCCTTCACCCCTCCCGGATGAACGAGGATCAGCACCAGATCATCCGAAGGCTGCTTCGCATACGCCACAACCTCGGCGATGACATCCTTGCCCAGATCCTGAGCCGATCGAATCACCACAACCGACCGATCCCCGAACAACGACGGCGAAGCGAGCCGCGTCAACTCCCCCATTTCGACCTTCGACCCCACCAGGTCCTGCGTCTCCGCCTCGGGATCAACCGCCCGCGCGGCCGCCACCACGAGCGATACCGCCCGTTCCGCCAGAAGCTCCTCGTCGCCGACAACGAGCGTCACAAGTGCGGGTTCGCTAGCCATGCCGTGCAGCATGCCACGACACCCCCTCCCCACGAGAACCCAATCCCCATCTCCACCCCTCACAAGCTCCCCTCGCCCTGAGCTCCCTCCCTGATCCGCCCCACTCACACCCCACACCCGCACGGCCCCAATGCCCCTCAGACGCCCAACGCCACCCACGCGTCAACGACACCTACGCATGCGCTCCCATCGCCCCGCCGACGCTTCCCGCCACCTCACAGCCCTGACCGCCCTTCCGCCCCCTCCATGCCTCGCCCCCACTCCTCACCGCCCCTCCCCACTCACCCCCCGTGACAGAACGGCCAGCCCACCAGCCCTCGCCCCCCGCTCCACAACCGCGAGATCACCCCCTTGATCGGTACGGTGAACCCGAGCGCCAAGCCAATACAGCCGCGCCAACGTCGCCGGAGCCGGATGTCCGTACGAGTTGCCCGCCCCGACGCTGATCAACGCCGCCCTCGCCCCGACCGCCGCCAGGAACCCGGCGTCCTGCCGAGCCGCCCCATGATGCGGCACCTTGAGGACATCCACCCGAGGCACCCCCCTACGCACCAAATCCGCCTGCGCCTCGGTCTCCACATCCCCACTGAGCAAGGCCGATCCCGTACGCCAGCGTGCATGCAGCACAACACTGGAATTGTTCACATCCGCCCCGTCCCCCGGCCCTCGCGGCACCGGCCCTCCGACCCCGACCGGCGCCAGCACAGTCACCTCGGTAGGTCCGTACACCCAGCGCATCCCGCCCACCGCCTCCCATACCGGCACCCCACGCCGCCTCAACTCCCCCGCCACCCGCCCGCCTTCCCCTCCAGGCGTCCCCGCCACCAGCGCCGCCCCGACCCGACGCCCCCGGAACAGTCCGGCCAGACCTCCCACATGATCAGCATGCGGATGAGTGAGCACGAGCAGCGGCACATCACGCACTCCAAGCCGCCGCAAACACCGATCCACCGAAACCGTGTCAGGCCCGACATCGACCACCACACCTCGCCCCGGCCCAGCCGCGAGGACGATCGCATCCCCCTGCCCTACGTCACACACCACCATCACCCAACGACCAGGCGGCCAAGCGCTCACGAACGGCACCACACCAACCGCCGCAACCAGCGCCCCCGCCCCGACAGCCAACACAGCACGCCCAAGGAACCGCCGAGAAAGCGGCAGGACGACACGAGTCGCCCCCGCCCCCGCCTCCTCGTCCCCGCGCACGGACCGGCGATACGCCCGATAGACCGCCACCACCGTGCACAAGGCGAGCAGCACCAACCCCAACACCCCGCCAGGCCAACGCAACGTACCCATCGGCACGGCTGCGGCATGCTCGGCCACAACGATGATCCAGCCAACCGCGTACCCGGCAGGCAGTACGAGCAGCCGGGCCACCTCCAGAAACGCCGGAGCCACCAGCGCCGCCCCGAACCCCAGCACCGTGGCGGGCGCGACAGCCGGCCCCGCCAGCAGGTTCGCCGGAACGGCGATCGGCGAAAGCTCGCCCACCATGAGTACGAGCACCGGCGTCACAGCAGCCTGAGCCGCAGCCGGGATCGCGATGGCCTCGGCGGCCCAACGAGGCATACGCCTCGCCAGACTGTCCCGCCACCGAGGCGCAAGCAGCAAGATCCCCGCCGTCGCCGCCACCGAAAGCGCGAACCCATACGACCGAGCCAACCCAGGATCGAACAACACCAACACCAGCACAGCCACCCCAAGCGCCGCGACCCCGTCCTTCGCCCGCCCACTCCCCAGAGCCACCGCCCCGACCAGCCCCATCACCAGCGCCCGCAACACACTCGGCGACGGCCTGGCCACAATCGCAAACCCGATCATGGCCACCGCAGCCAGTACGGCACGCGCCCCCAGCGGCACACCCGCCAGCCGCGACAACGCGAGCGCGGCCCCAGCCACAATGGCCAGATTCGCCCCACTCACAGCCGTCAGATGACTGAGCCCCGCATCCTTGAAGTCAGCCGTAACCTGGGCCTCCATCCGCGACACGTCCCCCGCCACCAGCCCCGGCAACAGCCCCCGCTGATCGGCAGGCAGCACATCAGCCGCCTCCCGAAGCCCCTCCCGCAACTCCCCCGCCACCGCCTGTACCGCCGTCGGCCCCGAAAGCACCTGCGGCGCCCCCCGCACGAACATCACGGCAGCCACCAACTCCCCCTGCTCCCCCGGCCCGAGCCTGCCGTACACCTGGAGCCTCTGACTCGGCAACAAGGACCGCCAGGCCGGACCGGACCCGAACACAGTGATCGGTACGCGTACGGCTTGACGCGCGATCGAGGCGTGGCCCGGCCGGACGTACATCTCCAGGCGTGCTGGGACGACGAAGCGCTCCTGCTGCTGGACGCCCTCGACTGACCTGAGGCGCTTGGGATCGTCGGTCAGGACGATCTCGCCGGATATCTGGGCACGCGTCGCAGCCAGGCTGGGGACGGGACCGGTCGTAACGGCCAAAACGTGGAACGCCACCGAAGCAGCCGCCGCTGCACCACAGACGAACATGGCGGTGAGCGCGCTACGCATCTGACCGGCCTGCGATAGCGCGGCTGTCGTCCGATGGAGGCGCGATCGCGCGAACGCGGACAGGCTGCTTGCCGTGGGAAGTCTACGAGCGATCGGGAGGAGTTGGGGTTGGTGATCAGGCGTTGCGCCGGATTGCGGTTGGTGAGCGTGCGGGGAATGGGTTTGCGCGGATTGGGCCGCAGCCTGTTGAGGGTGAGCGAGTTGGTCGTCCTCGGCTGGCGCGCGTGTTGGTTCTTGTGGCGAGGCTTGGCGCCGTACTGCTGAGGCCGACGCATGCCCGATTCGTGACGGTTGGCCTCTGCGAATTGCCAGGGCGACGGCGGCCAAGGCTTGGAGAAGGGCCGCCCCAACGATGATTAGGACCGGAGCGCCGAGCAGGACAAGAGCATTGGCCCAAACCATGAAAGCTGGTGGTACGAGAGTCCACGTATGGGAACGCTTCAGCACCTCGCTACCGGGCTCCACGGCTGGGTCCTTCCTGGTCGAAGGGAAGAGGGTCGGGGCTGGAGGCCCGGCGCCGAGAGCGCAGGGATTGGCGAAGTCCCGGGATAGAGGGCAGACAGCGGCGGAGCACATGAGGGCGGGAACAGGAAGTGAGGGCACTCGGGAGAACCGTCTACAGGGAGCAGGGAGCAGGCAGAAGGAAGGCGGAGGGAGGGCGGGAGAGATGCGGGGGACCGAGGTGGAGGGCGGGGCTAGATGCGGACTTTGGATTTGAGGTCTTCGTACTTTTTGGGGCCGATGCCGGATACCTCGCGGAGTTGTTCGATGGTGCGGAAGCCGCCGTGAGTGGCGCGGTGTTCGGCGATTCGGGCGGCTAGGACTTCGCCTACGCCGGGGAGTTGTTCGAGTTGGGCCGGGGTGGCTGTGTTGAGGTCGAGTGGCTCTGTCGGGGTTGTGGAGGTTGGGTCTCCGGAGGATGTGACGGGGGCGGCGTAGCCGGGAGTGCCTACGACGATTTGTTCGCCGTCGATCAGTTTTCTGGCCAGGTTTACGGAATTGGTTGATGCGCCTGGTCGCGGGCCGCCTGCTGCTTGTACGGCGTCCGTTACGCGTGAGCCGGTGGGGAGTTCGTAGACGCCTGGCTTGCGTACCTTGCCGGCTACATGGACTGTCAGACGTGGTGGGGTCGATGTGGTGATTGGCTGATTTTGGTTGGGGGCGGCGGCTGTTGTGGACGGGAAGGTGGTGGCGATTGGCTGTTGAGGGAGTAGAGGGACGGGTTCCGGCTGGGAGCGCCATGCGTAGATGGCTGCGGCGACAGCCGCCAGTACGCCAAGGGCGATGAGGACGCGTACTCCGCCTGAACGGCCGCCGTTTGGGGATGACACGCCCGATTCGACCGCCGCTTTGAAGGCCGTGAAGGAGGAGAGGGCGGATGCTTGTGGTGAGGGGGCGGCTGGAGATTGGCCGGCGCGGGGCCGGTCGCCGGTCAGCCGTTCCTCCGTACACGGCCTGTCTGTGAATTGGCCGTCCATGGGCTGCCCGTCCTTGGGCTGGCTGTTCATGAGCTGGCCGTCAGTGAGCTGGCGTTCCACATGTTGCCTGTTGGCGAGCTGCTGATCGTTGGGCACCCAGTCCTCGGAAGGCCAATCCGCAGGCGACCACACGTGAGGAGACCGACCGGGAGGCGACTGATCGGCTGAAGCCTGGTCGTATGAGGAGTCGCCGTGCGAGGGGGCGTCGTGCAATGCCTGGTCGTAGACGACCTGGCCAGGCGACACAAGGTCATGTGGGGCGAGACCGTGCGGCACCAAGTCGTGTGAGGCGAACCCGTGTGGGCCAAGGTCGTGTGAGGCGAGGCCTTGCGGGCCGAGGTCGGATGGGGCGAGAGCGGGGAGGGCGAACGCGGGCGGCAAGGGGCCATGCGGGGTGGGGTTGAATGGCGCGAGGTCCGGTGGGGAGAGTGCGTCGAAGGGTTGGGGATCGGGCGGCTGGGCGTCAGGTGTCCAGGGTCCAGGAGGCAGGCCATGTGGCTGGTGGTATGGGTGGCGGCGTGGCGAGTGGGGGTCCTGCCGGGTGGGAGGTGAGTAGTGAGGGTCGTTGAAAGGGGATGGCTCGGGGAAGCCTTGGTCGGCTTGCCAGTCTTGGGCCTCGTCGGGCTCCGAGGCGGCGTACAGCTCGACAGGTATGTACGAGGTGTGTGGGTTGGGCGGGCCGGGCCGAGTGCGCGGATCGTGAAGGGTGTCGGACGTGGGCGTATGGAGGTGGAGGGGTAGCCCTTCGGGACTGTGAGAGGCCGCTCTGTCGTCTACGAAGGACGGAACGGACAAGGGCTGGCTGGTGTCGTGGTTCGAGGAGTAAGGAGGCGGAGAGGGTGGGGAGGTAGTTCTGCCTTGAAGCGTCTGGCGGAGGGGCGGTGAGGGAGCGGTTCCGGTGGAGGGCCTGTGGCGGAGGGATGGCGAGAGGGTGGTTTCGGTATGGGGCGCATGGTGGAGGGGCGGCGAGGGGGCGGGGGTCCAAGCCGTCATGGTGAGGCGGCGTAGGCGGGATTCCGCTATGGCTCGCTCTGTTGGTTGGGGGTTGCTCCGCACGTCGGTCAACGTACGGGGCGGCTGGTGGGCCTGAAGAGGGCGAACGTGGTTCTGGGGATGGCGGCCGGCATCGCGTTATGGGGTGTGGATCGGCGCTTCGTTCGCGCTTCTGAGGATGACGGCGGCGTCGCTTTGTGGAGTGTGGATGGGTGCCTTGTGCGTATCTCTGGGAGTGACGGCGGCCATTGCGCGGGGGTGTGGATGGGCGCCGCGTTCCTACCCTGGGAGTGACGGCCGACATCGCGATGCGGGATGCGGATCGGCGCCTCGTTCCTACCTCGGGGAGTGACCGCCGGACGACGGCTATGCGGGTGTGATGGGCGATTCGTTCCGGTCGAAGGCCATACGCCCACAGCACACCGCGGCCATTCGAGGACTCCATCGTCGGCGGAACTCCGCCCCGCCCAAGGAACGCAACCACGACCAAACAGCACCGCAACTGGCCGCACAAGGTTCCACAAGCCACCCACAAAGCAGCAGCTGCACAGATCGAAGTGGGCGATCAACCGCGACACTTCCAGGCCGAAGGCCTCCAATCGGCACCACTCCGCCGTAGTTCGTCCGGGTGGGGGCCGAAGCCGCCGCGGACTCGCCCCAAAAGGCGACGGACTGCGCCGGTTGATGGGCACGTGGCCGGGGTTGGGCGGTAGACGGGCGGCGGTGTGCCTGGCCTCGGGGTGGTCGTCGGTTCACCTGGTTGAGCCGTGGGTTCACGCGGTTGAATCGTGGGCTCGCACGGCTGAGTCATGGGCTCGCACGGCTGAGCCGTGAGTTCACATGGTTGAGTCGGCCAGGGTTCCGCGGCGAAGGGTGGGAGTCGTTGTGAAAGCTAGATGCGCTCCGCGACGGAGTCGCCTCGGCATCACCCTCCAGCAGGCGCGATCGTCACCCCGAGCATCCCCGGCCCCACGTGGGCTCCGATGACCGCCCCCACCTCCACCACCAGCAACTCCCCCACCTCGCCGACTTTCCCCACCCGCTGCCCCACCCGCTCCGCCAGCGCCTCGGCCCGGCCGGGTGACGCCAGATGCTGTACCGCCACATCCACGACACCGTCGACGCGCTCTGCCGCCTGGACTGCCAGATCCTCGAGACGGGCGATGGCCCGGGACGACGTCCGTACCTTCTCCAGAGGGACGATGCTTCCGCCTTCGATGTGCAGCAGCGGTTTGATCATCAGGGCGGAGCCCAGCAGGGTGGCGGCTGCGCCGATGCGGCCGCCGCGGCGGAGGTACTCCAAGGTGTCGACGTAGAAGTAGCTGCGCATGCCGGACATGCACGTACGCGCGGCGGCGGCGACCTGCGACAGGGGGCTGCCGTGTTGGGCGGCGCGGGCGGCGGCGATGACGGGGAAGCCCAGGCCCATGGCGATCGAGCGGCTGTCGATCACTTCGACGGGGATGAGGGCGTCGGCGGCGGCCGTACGGGCGGAGTCGGCTGTGCCGGAGAGTTCGGCGGACAGGTGCAGGGAGAGGACGCCCACGCTGCCTGCGGCGGCTGCGGCCTCGTAGGCGTCGGCGAAGCGCTGGGGGGCGGGGCGTGAGGTGGTGATGGGTGACCAGTCGCCGAGGGCGTCGAAGACGGTGTTCGCGTCGAGTGTGACGTCGTCGTGGGGCTTGCCGCCGACGATCACCTGGAGGGGGACCACGGTGATGCCCAGAGCGGACACTAGGGACGGCGGAAGATAGGCCGTCGAGTCCGTGATGATGGCGACGGATGGCGACATGTACGGAGGCTACCCACTTGGGGGATGTTTCCAGCTATCCAAGGCCGATCATCTCGATCCGGGCCACCCGAGGCCATCAACTCCATCCGGGCCATCCGGGGTCACGTCCACGGTGCCGATCATCTCGCCCCAGCCCGTCCGAAGCCGACCATCTCGACCCGGCCCACCCAAAGCCGATCATCTCTTCGCCCCACACCAGGACAACTCACCCAAAGCCAGGACAACGAGACAGCCCGCCCCACCAAGCACGCCCCCAAAGCCCCGCCAAAACACACACTTCAACCCCAGCCCACCACCAACCGAAGAAGCCCAACAAGAAAACCCCCAGCAAGCCGCAGCACCCCTCACCCCTCACACCTCAGCCTAAAGCCGCCCGCCGCACAACACAGGCCGCAACAACCAAGAAAGCCACCCCACAGCCGCCAGCCGCCCCCAAAAGCCCCCAAGGCAGGCAGGCAAACGCCCCAGCCAACCCCGGGAGCCCCCAGAGCCTCCAGGACCCCCGACCTACTGCACAGGCGTCCCGCCGCGCCAAACCCGGCGAGGCTTCAACCCGAACGACCAAGCGAACGCGCCTTCGTGATCCGCGTCCCACTGCACGATGTCCGCCAACCGTCCGGGCGCGAGCACGCCGCGGTCAGGCGCCCCGAGTACGGTCGCACCGCCGAGTGTCGCCGCCCGGAGCGCGTCGTTGACGCTCATCCCGAACGCCGCGACGGCCAGCGAGATCACCAGCGACATCGACGTGATCCCGCAGTGGCCGGGATTGTGGTCGCTGCCGAGCGCGACCGTCACGCCTTGCGACAGCATGCGCCGCACAGGAGGAAGGCTGCCGCGCTGCATGGCCGTGGCGGGACACACGACGGCAGGTACGCCGTAGCGCGACAGGATCGCGATGTCCTCGTCGGAGGTCTTGTGCAGCAGGTCGGCCGACGCGCAGCCGAGCTCGGCGGCGAGTTGTACGGCTCCGCGGCGGCTGTAGGCGCCGGCGTGGACGCGTGGGAGCAGGCCGACGTTGCGGCCGGAGGCGAGGACCCAGCGTGATTCCTCGGTCGTGAAGTGGCCCTCGTCGCAGTACACGTCGACGCTGTCGGCGCCCGCAGCGGCGGCGTCGGCGCACCATGCGCCCACGGCCTCGACGTAGTCGCGCTGCCGGCCGAAGTACTCCGGAGGCACGACGTGGGCCGCGAGGAACGTGACGTGCACGCGCGGCATCATCGGCTCCTTCTCCAGCTCGCGCAGGAGACGCACGTCGGACAGCTCGCCGTCTCGCGTGAGGTGGTAGCCGGTCTTGGCCTCGACGGTCGTGGTGCCGCTGAGCAGCCAGGCGCGAAGCCGTTCGCGCACGCCGTTGCACAGGGTCCACGGGTCGGTGCCGCGGGTCACGGTCACCGTCGAGCCGATGCCGCCGCCCGCAGCGGTGATCGCGGACGAGCTGGAGCCGCCCGAGCGCATGGCCATCTCGGCATAGCGGTTGCCCGCGTAGACCGGATGGGTGTGGGCGTCGATGAGGCCGGGCGTGACGAGTGCGCCGCCGAGGTTCTCCACGTGGTCGACGTCGACGATGTCGTCGACGACGCCGGGAACGCTCTGCGGCAGGTCGGCGGCGCGGCCGACCCACGCGATGCGGTCGTTGTGCACGAGGATGGCGGCATTGCTGCAGACGTCGTTGCCGGTCCACAGACGGCCGATGTTGGTGAGCAGCCGAACGGTCATCGCACCACCTCCCCAAGAGCGCGCAGCGCCCACGGCACGGCTGGCGCCGCGCCCAAGGGGTCCGCTCCGGGTCCGGACGACATTGGGGGGTCTCCTGCTCTCATGCGCGAGATGACCTTGTCGCCGGGCTCATGATGATCCGGCGATTTCAGTTCAGTTACGTTATTTCACAGGTCGGCTCGGTGTACAGGCTTATTGCGAAGAAAGCCCACTGATCACACTCGGCACGCGACCCCCATCGGGGTCCCGCCCGTCTGCCCGCTGAAGCCATCATTCAAACCCACGCCATTAGTTCGTAAGGCCTGGCTTATCCTAGCAATCACAAGGATGAAGGACCACTGTCGTTTTTGTCGCCGAATGCGAATTCCGCTGCAAGTTTCGCAGCAACGAGCGCCCGCATCGAGCACAACGGCGCATCATGCCCCCGGCCTGCGTATACATCACAACGATCACCGATGCCCCGGAAATGGCAATGTGCGAACCCACTACAGTGAGTCCACACATTGACACTCTGGGTTACTGTTATGCCATTTCCACCGGCTTGGCGACCTTCTCCAAATCGTGCAGAAGTGAAGGCAGAACACGGGCGTGCAGCACGGTGCCGTCCTCGGTGTGGTCGATGGAGAGCACCTCGGCCTCCTTGTGCGCACGCGAGATCAGGTCGCCCCTGTCGTAGGGCACCAGCAGCCGCACCTCGTGGTCCAGCCTCGGCAGCTCGCGCTCGATCAGCGCCAGCAACTCCTCGATGCCGGCGCCCGTGCGGGCGGAGACCACGATGGAGTTGCGCTCGCGCCGGGTGATCCGGTCGATCACATCGGGGTCGGCCGCGTCGGCCTTGTTGACCACGATCACCTCGGGCACGTCGGAGGCGCCCTCGATGTCGGCGAACACCTCGCGCACCGCGGCCAGCTGGCCTTCGGGGTCGGGGTGCGAGCCGTCGACGACGTGCAGGATCAGGTCGGCGTCGGCGACCTCCTCCAGCGTCGAGCGGAACGCCTCCACGAGCTGGTGCGGCAGGTGCCTGACGAAACCGACGGTGTCGGCGATCGTGAACAGCCTGCCCTCCGGCGTGCGCGCCCTGCGCACGGTCGGGTCGAGGGTGGCGAACAGGGCGTCCTCGACCAGCACGCCCGCGCCGGTGACGCGGTTGAGCAGCGAGGACTTGCCCGCGTTGGTGTATCCGGCGATGGCGACCGCGGGGATCTCGCGCTGGTGCCGCTGGGCGCGCTTGGTCTCGCGTGAGGTCGACATCTCGGCGATCTGACGCCTGAGCTTGGCCATGCGCTCGCGGATGCGGCGGCGGTCCAGCTCGATCTTGGTCTCACCGGGGCCTCGGCCGCCGATGCCGACGCCGCCCGCCGCCCGGCCGCCGACCTGGCGCGACAGGTTGCCGCCCCAGCCGCGCAGACGCGGCAGAAGGTACTGCAGCTGGGCCAGCTCGACCTGGGCCTTGCCCTCGCGGCTCTTGGCGTGCTGGGCGAAGATGTCGAGGATCAGCGCGGTGCGGTCGATCACCTTGACCTTGACCAGCTCTTCGAGCTGACGCAGCTGACCAGGGGTCAGCTCGCCGTCGCAGATCACGGTGTCGGCGCCGGTCGACTCGACCACGTCGCGCAGCTCCAGCGCCTTGCCCGAGCCGATGTAGGTGGCCGGGTCGGGCTTCTGGCGCCGCTGGATGAGGCCTTCGAGGACCTCCGAGCCCGCGGTCTCGGCGAGCAGCTTGAGTTCGAGCAGCGAGTTGTCGGCGTCGGTCGCCGTACCTGAGGTCCAGACGCCGACGAGGACGACCCGCTCCAGCCGCAGCTGGCGGTACTCGACCTCGGTGACGTCCTGGAGCTCGGTGGACAGACCGGCCACGCGCCGCAGGGCCTGGCGCTCCTCCAGGTCCATCTCGCCGGTGTCGGGGGCGCCTTCGAGGTCGTCCCACTGCCGGGCGGAGTCACGGGTGAAGCGAGTACGGGAGTCGTTGTGCATTCGTGTCATCTCTTGTAGGCAACGTCTGGACACCGTGGTGTCTTCCCCGATGGTGACATGACATCCCACCGGGGTTCACCTGGTTATGCCCGCCGATCACGCATCGGCACACCGTCGAACAGGCAGCACGTTCACACCGCCGAGCCCCGGAAAGCCCTGAGACCCCCGTCACCCGCGCCCGGCTCGTCGTTCAGGTCACCCTCAACCAGGCAGCACGTCCACGTCGCCCGAACCCGTGGAGATCGTCACCTTGTTGGGCGCGCCCGGCTGGTCCTTCACCCTCAACCAGGCAGCACGTCCACGTCGCCCGAGCCCGTGGAGATCGTCACCTTGTTGGGCGCGCCCGGCTGGTCGGTCACCTTGATGTCGCTGCGGCCCGAGCCGGTGTCGCTGGTGACGTCGTAGGGGCCCTGCGGGAGCCGTACCTCGGCGTCGCCCGAGCCGGTCTCGATCTCGACGCTGCGGGGGACGCCCGAGTACCTCAGCTTGACGTGGCCGGAGCCGCTCTCGGCGAAGACCTTGGGCGAGGTCAGCGAGCCGGCCTCGATGTCGCCGGAGCCGGAGGAGGCCTCGACGTCGCCCGACAACGAGCGCAGGGTGATGTCGCCGGAGCCGGAGTCGGCCTTGACGCGCAGCCCGGCGGGCACCTCGACCCGGTAGTTGACCCCGCAGCTGCCGAACCTCTTGGGGCAGTCGTAGCGCAGGGTCAGCGTCGAGCCGTCGACCTTGTGCTCGGTCCTGGGCCGGTCGCCGCGCCAGTAGAGCGTCTCGACGACGCGCACGGTGGTGGACGCCGACTGGGTGACGACGACGTCGCCGGCCTCCGCGAACACCTGCATGAGGTCGACGCGGTCGGACACCTCGTAGGTGACGGTGTCCTCCTGGGTCGGGCCACCGATGCCGGCCAGACCGCATCCCGTCAGCAGGGCGCACGAGCCGAGGGCCGCGAGGGCGGCCACGACGTTCTTCGTCTTCATGTCGACGATCCTCCCGCCTGGGTAGGACCTGAGGCATCGGGGAAACCCCGGAGGCTACCCCGCCTTTGACCCTTGCCCGGCCGTGGAGTAGCTTCGCTTCCATAATCCAGAAGTCTTTTTCCACAATATGGAAAAGAGGGAGTGGGAGCTCATGAGCGGCATCGAGATCACCGGCCCGATGGCGGACAGGTTCGACGAGATCCTCACGCCTGAGGCGCTGGCCTTCGCGGCCGCGCTGCAGCGGGAGTTCGGCGCCACGCGGCTGGAGCTGCTGGCCGCGCGGCAGGCCAGGCAGGCCGAGCTGTCGGCGGGCGGCACCCTCGACTTCCTGCCGGAGACCGTGCACGTGCGCGAGGGCGAGTGGCAGGTCGCGCCCCCGGCTCCCGGCCTCGAGGACAGGCGGGTGGAGATCACCGGCCCGGTCGACCGCAAGATGACCGTCAACGCCCTCAACTCCGGCGCCAAGGTCTGGCTGGCCGACTTCGAGGACGCCAACTCCCCCACCTGGGACAATGCCGTCAACGGCCAGCTCAACCTCCGCGACGCCCTCGACCGCACGATCGACTTCGAGACCGGCGGCAAGAGCTACGCCCTCAGGCCGGACGACGAGCTCGCCACCGTCGTGGTGCGCCCGCGCGGCTGGCACCTGCAGGAGAAGCACCTGCTGGTCGACGGCTCACCGGTCTCGGGCTCGCTGTTCGACTTCGCCCTCTACTTCTTCCACAGCGCCGAGCGGCAACTGGCCAAGGGCAAGGGCCCCTACTTCTACCTGCCCAAGATGGAGTCGCATCTGGAGGCCAGGTTGTGGAACGACGTGTTCGTCAGGGCACAGGAACTCAGGGGCGTCCCCCGGGGCACGATCAGGGCGACCGTGCTCATCGAGACCTACCCTGCCGCGTTCGAGATGGAGGAGATCCTCTACGAGCTGCGCGAGCACTCGGCGGGGCTCAACGCCGGACGCTGGGACTACCTGTTCAGCGTGATCAAGAAGTTCCGCACGCGGGGCCGCGAGTTCCTGCTGCCCGAGCGCAACGCGGTGACGATGACGGCGCCGTTCATGCGCGCCTACACCGAGCTCCTCGTGCGCACCTGCCACAAGCGCGGCGCGCACGCCATCGGCGGCATGGCGGCCTTCATCCCCTCGCGCCGCGACCCCGAGGTCAATGCGATCGCCCTGGAGAAGGTCCGCGCCGACAAGACCCGCGAGTCCGGCGACGGCTTCGACGGCTCCTGGGTGGCACACCCCGACCTGGTGCCGATCTGCCGCGAGGTCTTCGACGGCGTGCTCGGCACGCGCCCCAACCAGCTCGGCAGGCTGCGTGAGGACGTCTCGGTGTCGGCCGCCGACCTGCTGTCGGTGGCCAAGACGCCCGGCGAGATCACCGAGGCGGGCCTGCGCAACAACGTGGACGTGGCGCTGCGCTACCTGGCCGCGTGGATGGGCGGGCTCGGCGCGGTGGCCATCCACAACCTGATGGAGGACGCCGCGACGGCCGAGATCTCGCGCTCGCAGATCTGGCAGTGGATCCACAACGACATCGAACTCGCCGACACCGGCCGGGTCGTCACCCGCGCACTCGTCGAGGAGATCATCGCCGAGGAGCTCGCCAAGATCGCGGCCGAGCCCGGCTACGACGCCGCACGCTACGAGCAGGCGACCGCTCTGTTCAAGCAGGTGGCGCTCGACGACGACTTCGCCGAGTTTCTCACGCTCCCGGCCTACGAGCGGATGCCGTAGCCCCCGGCGTCGCCGTGGAGGAGGATGAGCCCTGTGACACCGCTGGACACGCTGCGCGCACGCCTGGTCGAGGCGTTCGGCCCCGGCCAGGTCATCACCGACCGGGTACGGCTGCGCACCTACGAGAGCGACGGCCTGACCGTGCACAGGGCGACCCCGGCCGTGGCCGTGCTGCCGGACGACGCCGAGCAGGTCGCGGCCGTGGTCAGGCTGTGCAACGAGCACGGCGTGCCGTTCGTGGCGCGCGGCTCGGGCACGGGCCTGTCGGGCGGCGCGCTGCCCCGCGCCGACGGCGTGCTGATCGTGACCTCCCGGATGCGGCGGATCGTGGAGGTCGACATCGGCAGGCGCAGGGCCGTGGTCGAGCCGGGCGTGACCAACCTGGCCATCACCGAGGCCGTACGCGAGCACGGCTACTACTACGCGCCCGACCCCTCCAGCCAGCAGGTGTGCTCGATCGGCGGCAATGTGGCCGAGAACTCGGGAGGCGCCCACTGCCTCAAGCACGGCTTCACCGTCAACCACGTGCAGGCCTGCGAGATCGTCACCCCGGACGGCGACATCGTCGAACTGAGCGACGCCAACCCCGGCTACGACCTGCTGGGCGCCTTCGTCGGCTCGGAGGGCACACTCGGCATCGCCACCAAGGTCACCGTACGGCTGACGCGGGCCCCCGAGACGGTGATGACGGTCCTGGCGGCGTTCGAGACGATCGAGGCGGGCGGCAGGGCGGTCTCGGCGATCATCGGGGCGGGCGTGCTGCCTTCGGCGATCGAGATGATGGACGCGCTGGCCATCGAGGCGGCCGAGGCCGCGGTGGCCTGTTCCTACCCCGAGGGCGCCGGAGCCGTGCTCATCGTGGAGCTCGACGGGCCGAGCGCCGAGGTGGCCTACGAGTTCGCCCGGATCGAGGCGATGTGCGGCGAGGCGTTCGCACTGCGGGTGGCCGACGACCCGGCCGAGCGCGCGGCGATCTGGAAGGGCCGCAAGTCGGCGTTCGCCGCGGTCGGCAGGATCAGTCCCGCCTACATCGTCCAGGACGGCGTCGTGCCGCGCACCGCACTGCCCCAGGTGCTGGCCGGGATCGACGCGCTCTCGGCGGAGCACGGCATCAGGGTGGCCAACGTCTTCCACGCGGGCGACGGCAACCTGCATCCGCTGGTGCTGTTCGACGACGCCGACCCGGCCGAGGCCGAGCGGGCCGAGCTGGTCTCGGGCCGCATCCTGGAGCTGTGCGTGGAGCACGGCGGCTCGATCACCGGCGAGCACGGCGTGGGCGTGGACAAGGCGCGCTCGATGCCGAAGATGTTCACCGCGGACGACCTGGACACCATGCAGCTGCTGCGGTGCGCCTTCGACCCGCACGGCCTGTCGAACCCGGGCAAGATCTTCCCCACCCCGAGGTTGTGCGGCGAGGCGCCCGGCGTGCGCAAGGGCGTGCATCCCCTGGTCGCATCGGGAGAGGCCGAGCAGTGGTGACGACGAGGGCCGCGGGGCCCGGCGACGCGGTGTCGGGCGTTTCGCCCCGGTGGGTGGCGCTGCCCGAGACGGTCGAGGAGATCGCCGAGGTGCTGCGCGAGTGCGCGCAACGCGACCTGGCCGTGGTGCCGGTGGGCGCGGGCGGCAAGCTGCACTGGGGCCGCAGGCCCGACCGATGCGACGTGCTGCTCGACCTGTGCTGCCTGAACGAGGTGCTGGAGCACGCCGAAGGCGACCTGGTGGTCAGGGCGCAGGCCGGGGTGCCGATGGACGCCCTGGCGAGCAGGCTGGCCGAGGCGGGCCAGGAGCTCGCCCTCGACACGCCCGTGCCCGGCGCCACCGTCGGCGGCACGCTGGCGACCGCCCTGGCCGGCCCCCGGGCCTTCAGGTACGGCACCGCACGCGACCTGCTGATCGGCGTCACGGTCGTCCTGGCCGACGGCACCGTGGCCAGATCGGGCGGCAAGGTCGTCAAGAACGTCGCGGGCTACGACCTCGGCAAGCTGTTCACCGGCTCGTACGGCACGCTCGGTGTGATCGCCGAGGCCACGTTCCGACTGCACCCGATCCCCGCCCAGCGCCTGTGGACGCGCACCGAGCACCCGGGCCCGCTCAGCGTCAGGCACGCACACGACGACGCGGCGCCGCACGACTCCACCCGGTGGCGTGCCGATCCCGACGAACTGCTGCGCGCCCTGGCCGCCAGCCAGGCCGAGCCGAGCGGCGTCGAGCTCGACTGGCCGGCCCACGACGGCCCCTTCACGGTCTCGGCGCTGTACGAGGGGCACGCGGCGGCCGGACGCGTGCCACAGGGCGTGAGCACGCCGCCGCCAGGATGGGGGCTGCTGCCGGGCGAGGAGATCCTGCTGGCCGTCGTGCCCGGCCCCGCCTCGATCACCACGACCATGATCGCGGTACACGCGGCCGCGCGCGGCTCGGGCGTACGGCCGTCGGTCAAGGTGTGGCTGATGCCCGAGCCCGTGTGTCACGTGGCGCTGCCCGGCGGGAGCGAGGCATCCGGCGTGGCCGCGTTCGTCTCGGCGTTGCGCGGCGACCTGGACGACGCCGGGGCCAGGTTGCGCGTGGTGACCGCGCCCGAGGACGTCGCCAGGCGCCTGGACCGGTGGGGCAGGGTCGACGGGCTGGCGCTGATGCGCAGGGTGAAGGACAGGTTCGATCCCGGGCGCAGGCTGTCTCCCGGGCGCTTCGTCGGAGGGATCTGACGCCATGGACCCCGAGCTGATCAAGGACTGCGTGCACTGCGGCTTCTGCCTGCCGAGCTGCCCGACGTATGTGTTGTGGGGCGAGGAGATGGACTCGCCACGCGGCCGGATCCATCTGATGAAGCAGCACGTCGAAGGCGTGCCGCTGACGCCCGAGATGGCCGGGCACTTCGACGCCTGCCTCGGCTGCATGGGCTGCCTGACCTCCTGCCCTTCGGGCGTGCGCTACGACCGGCTGATCGAGGGGGCCAGGGCAGAGGTCGAGCGGCTGCACGAACGCGATCCGCAGGAGCGTGCCGTACGCGCCCTGGTGTTCGGCCTGCTGCCCTACCCGCGCAGGCTGCGGGCGCTGCGGCTGCCGATGCGGCTGAGCGGGCGGCTGGCGCCGTTCCTCGACCGCGTGCACCCGAGCCTGGGCGCGATGGCCGCCCTGGCCCCACCCCCAGGCCCGCGCGTACGGCTGCCGCGCCGGGTGCGGGCGAGAGGACCCAGGCGTGCGGTGGTCGGCATGCTCACCGGATGTGTGCAGGGCGAGTTCTTCCCCCAGGTCAACGCGGCCACGGCCAGGGTCTTGGCGATGGAGGGCTGCGACGTGGTGATCCCGGCGGCGCAGGGCTGCTGCGGCGCCCTCAGTGTGCACGCCGGACGCCGCGACCAGGCCCGGCGGCTGGCCGCGCGCACGGTGGCGACGTTCGCCAGGGCGGGCGTCGACACGGTCGTGGTCAACGCGGCCGGATGCGGTTCGACGATGAAGGACTACCCGGACCTGCTGGGCGCCGAGCCGCCCTTCCGTGTGCTGGACCTGGCCGAGTACCTCGTCGAGCTGGGACCGGCGGCCAGGCGTGAGCCGCTGGAGCTGACCGTGGCCTATCACGACGCCTGCCATCTGGCCCATGCCCAGGGCGTGCGGGCCCAGCCGCGTGAGCTGCTGCGCGCCGTGCCGGGGCTGGTGCTGCGGGAGCTGCCCGAGTCCGACATCTGCTGCGGCTCGGCCGGGACCTACAACATCTTCCAGCCGCGTGCCGCCCGCGACCTGGGCGACCGCAAGGCGGGCGGCGTGGCGGGCACGGGGGCGCAGGTGCTGGTGTCGGCCAATCCCGGCTGCACCCTGCAGATCGCGGCCGCGATGGGCCGCAGAGGCCAGGAGATACGCGTCGCGCACACCGCCCAGGTGCTCGACGCGTCGATGCGAGGGGTGGCGTTGTGAACGAGAGCAGGCCGAACACGGGGGTGCAGTCGGTCGAGCGTGCGCTGGACGTCCTGGAGGCGCTGTCCGCGCACGGCGGCGAGGCCGGGCTCTCCGAGATCGCGGCCAGGACCGGGCTGCCCTACGGGACCATCCATCGGCTGCTGCGCACGCTGCTGCTGCGTGGCTATGTGCGTCAGGAGTCGGACAGGCGTTACGCGCTCGGCGGCGCGCTGGTGCGGCTGGGCGGCGTCGCCGAACGCATGGTGGCCGTGTGGGCGCAGCCGTACCTGGTCAGGATGGTGGAGTTGTCGGGCGAGACGGCGAACATGGCGGTGCTCGAGGGCGACTTCGTGGTCTATGTGGCGCAGGCGCCTTCGCCGCGCAGGCTGCGGATGTTCGCCGAGGTGGGGCGGCGGGTGCTGCCGCACAGCACGGCGGTGGGCAAGGTGCTGCTGGCCGAGCGGCCCCCGGCCGAGGCGCGTGCGTTGTTCGGCCGCACCGGCATGGCCCGCCGTACGGCCAACACGCTCACCGACGCGGACGCCATGCTCGCCGAGCTCGACCTGGTCAGGAACAGGGGGTATGCCCTCGACCTGGGTGAGGAGGAGCTCGGTGTGCACTGCCTTGCCGTGCCCGTGCACGACGGGACGAGGGTGGTGGCCGCGATGTCGGTGTCCGGCCCCGCCGAGCGCATCGACGCGCTCGACCGGGACGAACTCGCGGCCGGGATGCGGCTGATCGCCAAGGAGTTCGGGGCGGAGCTGGGTTAGCGCTTGGGCGTGGTGACGGTGATGCCGGAGCCCTGCGGGACGGGGATGACCTCCACCCTGCCGTCCTGGATGGCCTTCCACGTGATCGCGCCCTCGCGGCCGAGCACGCGGACCAGGTCCTCGATCGACTCCAGCTCGGTCTTGACCTTGGCGTTGATCTGCTGCTGGGCCAGGTTCTGCTGCTTGGCCGCCTGCTCGGCCGCGAGGGCCTCGATGAGGCTGTCGGGCGGCTGCGGCTTCTGGATGGTCAGCACGACGTCGCCGCAGTCGCCGGTGCCGCCGTAGTTGGGCTGGCAGAAGTAGTCGGCACCCGCGGTCTCACGGATGAACTGCCTGGCCAGTGCGCCGACGCGCTGCTCCCACGCCTGCTTGACCTCGGGGTCGTTGAACAGCTTCTTCCACTCGAACTCCTGCGAGGCGGCGTCCATCGCCCGGTCGAGCGGCTGCTTGAAGTAGAAGTTCAGCATCCGCGCCCATCCGGTGGACTCGTTGTCCTCGAAGTAGGCGCCGTACTTGCGGCCGATCTTCTCGTGGAACTGCTGCAGCACCTTGCAGTCGGTGTTGAGGGTGAAGGTGGCCGAACCGGCGACCTTCATCTCGACGTTGTCGCGCGAGACGATGCTGATGCCGCCCGACTCGGAGTCCCCGGCGCCGGAGAAGTCGAACGTGCGCTGCCCGAACGGATAGGAGTAGCCGGTGTCGCCCGGTCCGAGCAGGGTGGCGCCGCTGGAGGGGTTGATGCACCGCTCGAACTTGATCGCCTCGAACGTGCCGCCCGCGTAGTGCAGCACGACCTCGTCCGGCTGGGTGCTGACCCGCGAGCACCCGGTCGCGGTGAACCCGAGCACCACCACGGCCACGACGGCCGCTAAGAACGCCTTCCACACCCATGTGCGCTTGGCCGCGGCCATGGTCTCTCCTTCATCGACTGTGCTTTACGCGGCGAGATAATAGTGTTTCGCGCTATGAGCAACAGCTCGGTTCAGTCCGTCGATCGGGCGATCGCCATTCTCGACATCCTGGCCCGGAGGGGCCCCACCCGCGTGACCGATCTGGCCGTCGAGCTCTCCGTGCACAAGTCCACGGCCTTTCGCCTGCTCAACGCCCTGGAGCAGGGCGGCCTCGTCGAACAGAGCGAGGAACGCGGCCGCTACCGCCTGGGCTTCGGCGTCGTACGGCTGGCGGGCGCGGCGACCGCACAGCTCGACCTGGCCAAGGAGGGCAGGCAGGTCTGCGAGCGCCTGGCCGGGACGCTGGGCGAGACGGTGAACCTGGCGGTGGTCCTGGACGGGCACACGGTCAATGTGGCCCAGGCCGTCGGGCCTTCGGCGATCAGCGGCAACAACTGGGTCGGCAGGCGCACCCCGCTGCACGCCACCTCCAGCGGCAAGGTCCTGCTGGCCTTCCGCGGCCTGGCGTGCGAGCACCTCGACCGCTACACCGCCCAGACGATCGTCTCGCCGCACGAGCTGGCCGCCGAGCTGGCCGAGATCAGGCGGCTCGGCTACGGCTGGACGGTGGAGGAGCTGGAGGTCGGGCTCAACGCGGTCGCCGCGCCCGTCAGGGGCCCGGACGGCTCGGTCGTGGCCGCGCTCAGCGTGTCGGGCCCGAGCTACCGGCTGACGCCGGGGCGCATCGCCGAGGTCGGCGCGCTGATGGCCGACGGCGCGCGTGAGATCAGCCGGAGGATCGGCTACCACGCCTGAGCGGCGACGGTGAGTAGCCCCTACTCATGACGGGCGCGACCACACGCGGCAGGCTGCGCTCATGGAGATCCCTTTCGAGCTGGTCGAGGCCAAGTCGCTGGTCGAACCGTCCATCCTGGCCCTGCCCGGCGTGACGGGGATCGGGCTCGGCATGCGCGAGGAGAACGGCGAGTTCTTCGACGAACTGGCCGTCGTCATCATGGTCTCGGACTTCACCTCGGTGCCCGAGGGGCTGCCAGGCGACATACTCGGCGTGCCGGTGTGCGTGGTCGAGCGCAATGTGGAGCCGTGCGTGCTGCCCGACGCGACGAGGTATGCCGATCTCAAGGGCGGTATCAAGATCACCTCACCGATGGCCGGGTCCGGCACGATGGGCGCGGTCGTGCTCGACACCTCGACGGGCGAGCTGCTCGGCCTGACCTGCTTCCACGTCACCGGCCAGCCGGGCCAGCCCTTCCCCGGCAACATCTGGCAGCCGGACTCGCCACCGCTGATCTTCGGCTCGCCGATCCCGAAGGACGACAATGTCGGCGACGTGCTGCGGGTGGACTTCCCGCACATCCACCTCATCCCGTTCCTGCCGATCCTGGCCGGGGACACCGACTCGGCGGTCTTCTCGCTCGACGCGGCGCGGGCGCAGGGCAGGGGCGTCACCGGGGGCATCGCCGGGCACGACCACGGCTTTCCCGACCTGGTCAGGGCCGTCACCTCGACCGTGCTTCCCGGCGTCACCATGCCGGTGCGCAAGCGCGGCTTCGTCACCGGCGTCACCTCGGGCACGATCGTGCACGACCACGTCTCGCTCAACTGGCCCTCGGGCGGGCCGGACGCGTTCCTGCTGCAGCAGATGGCCGTGCACACGCCCGGCGGCTCGTTCTGTCAGAAGGGCGACTCGGGATCGCTGGTGATCGTCGACAACGACGCGACCGAGGCGAGCGCGGTCGGGCTGCTGTGGGGGCACAACATCCCCTCCGCCTTCGCCCCGCGTGGCGGGATGGCCTACGCCTCCCGTATCACGGTCGTGGAGGCCGAGCTCGGCGTGTCCGTCGTGTGGGCCTGACCCCATTGACAGGCTCCTTCCCCGGGTGAACCGTCCTTTAGGTATCCCGAGACGCAAGGAGGCTGCCATGATCAGCGGGCTGTACCGAGGCGCGGACGGGGAGTCCCAGCTCGAACTCCGTGTCGACGTCGACGGCCCGAGGCCGCAGCACCGGGTCAGCGGCGACTTCTTCACCGTCCAGGGCGCGACCACGTCGTACGTCGGCTCGTTCGTCGTCGAAGGGCTGGCGGGCAAGGGCTCGTTCACCTTCGCCACCGATCGGCCGGACGTCCGGGTGGAGGTGAACGGGCAGGACGCCGTGGTGACGTTCTCCGGGCGTGGACAGGCACGTGCCTACCGGGTCGCGTTCGTCTCGCCGTACTTCCGCAGTGTGTTGCTGGAGCAGGACTCGGTGGCGGGTGCGGTGCCGTTCGTCTCCTACCAGACGGGGCTGCTGCCGGGGCCCGGCGTCGGTGCGGCGCGCTCGCTCGACGTGGCGGGGGCGTTCGGGGAGGCGGGGGTGGAGCTGCGGGTGGCGCGGCCGGGCGTGATCGGCGTCCAGGGGGCCGGGCGCGACCTGGCGTGGGACGACGCCGAGCTGCACCATGCGATGACGCAGCACTTCAGCACGTTCGCCGACCAGGCGCAGTGGCGGGTGTGGATGCTGGTGGCCAGCAAGCACGTGGGCGGCTTCCGGGGCATCATGTTCGACTACAACGACGCCTGCCAGCGTCAGGGCTCGGCCGTGTTCCACGACGCCGTCAAGGGCGACTCGCCCGCGGCCCAGCGCGCCCAGCTGCGGACTTACGTGCACGAGCTCGGTCATGCGTTCAACCTGCTGCACTCCTGGCAGAAGAACCTGGCCAGACCACCGCAGCCGCTCGGCCCCGACGGCGGGTTCGGCGACCTGTCGTGGATGAACTACGTGCAGAACTACCGTCCCGGGGGTGAGGCGGGCTACTGGGCGGCCTTCCCCTTCCAGTTCACCGACGCCGAACTCCGCCACCTGCGCCACGGCTTCTTCCGCGACGTCGCCATGGGCGGCAGCGCCTTCGCGGCCGGAGCGGCCGAGATCGAGCCGTTCGCCGAGCCGGTGCGCGACCACTCGGGCCTGAAGCTGGAGCTGCGGGCCAAGGACTCCTTCGGCTTCGGCGAGCCCGTCGTGGTCGAACTCAAGCTCGGCCATGCGGGCGAGCCGAGGACCACGCACAACCACCTGCACCCCGACACCGAGTTCACCCAGGTGAGCATCACCCAGCCGGGCGGCAGGACCGTGCTGTACCGCCCGATGATGCGCCACTGCGTCGACTCCTCCCCCGAGATCCGCCTGGACGAGCACAACCCGGCGATGTACCGCAGCGCCTACATCGGCCACGGCCGCGACGGCCACTACTTCCAGCAGCCGGGCGAGTACGTCGTGCGCGGCCAGTACATCGCCGCCGACGGCTCCCGCATCGTCTCGCCGCCGTGCGCGATCCGGGTGCGCTACCCGCTGGGCGAGACCGACCAGCACGTCGCCGAGCTCATGCTGGGCGAGGACCAGGGCAAGCTCTTCTCCCTGCTCGGCTCCGACTCCTCCACCCTGAGCAGCGGCAACGCCGCCCTGGACGAGGTCGTCGAGAGGTACGGCGAGCACCCGCTCGCCGTCTACGCGCGGCTGGTGAAGGGGCTCAACGCCGAACGCGAGTTCAAGGAGCTCACCGCGGCCAAGCGCCTGCACGTCCGCGCGCCCGACGCCAAGGAGGGCATACGGCAGCTGTCGGTGGTGGCCCGCAGCGCGAGCATCGACAACATCACGCTGAACCTGGTCTTCCGCCGCCTGGCCAGGGCCCAGGCCCGCTCGGGCGACCTGGAGCGGGCCTTCACCGTGCTGGACGGCATGGTGGCGACGTTCGCGGCCAAGGGCGTCAACCCGCTGGTGCTCGAACGCATCGGGCAGCAGGCCGAGCTGACCAAGTCGGCGCTGGCCGCAGAGAACTGAGGCCCGCCCGTCAGGACGGGTCGTCGAGCTCGGTGGTGAGGTGTTCGACCGGCGTGCCGTCCGGGCCGCAGGTGACCTCGACCTTGACCTCGGCCGCCTCGCTCTCGAACTCGGCCTTGGCCACCGGGGCCGGTCCGGCCTCGACGTCGTCGGCGGCGAAACCCTGGGCCGGGCTCCACGACCGCAGCCTGACCGATCCCTGCGCGCACTCGGCGACGAGGGTGCCGCCTGGCGTTCTGATGGCCTTGGAACGCCCCTGGGGATCGGCCGAGGGCTGCGGCGGCGCCGTACCCGAGGGTTGGGGGTGGGCGGAGGCGGCTGTCAGGGCGGCCTCGACCTCGGCCGCCGACAGCACACGCTCGTCGTCGGCCGCGATCGGGCCGCCGATCAGCTGGAGCACGGCCACGCCCGCCCCTGTGGCGAGTATGGCCGCGACCAGCCAACCGGTTCCTGCCAGCATGACTCCTCGACGCATGGCCCCACTCTCCCCCAGGTCGTGATAACGCCACGTTAAGAGCGCGATAAGGCGGGTTACCGCATGGCCGGGATGCGTCTACGGTGTGGCTACATGTCCGACATCCTGCTCATCGAGGACGACGTGACCATCCGGACCGGCCTCACGCGGGGGCTGCGGGAGCTGGGGCACGCCGTCTCCTCGGCGCCGACCGCCTTCGAGGGGCTGCGCCTGGCCGTGCGCGACCGGCCCGACCTCGTCGTGCTCGACCTCGGGCTGCCCGACCTGGACGGGGCCGAACTGCTGCGGATGTTGCGCGCGGTCAGCCGGGTCCCGGTCATCGTGGCCACCGCACGGGACGGCGACGCGGCGATGGTGCCCGTGCTGGACGCGGGGGCCGACGACTATGTGGTCAAGCCGTTCAGCGCCGCCCATCTCGACGCCAGGATCAGGGCCGTGCTGCGCAGGAGCGGAGCCGATCGGCCGGACGAGGCGCTGGTCGTCGGCGGGCTCGGCGTCGATCCGCGTACGCGTGTCGCCACGCTCGACGGCGAGGAGCTCGACCTGACGCCGAGGGAGTTCGACCTGCTGTGCTACCTGGCGGGCAGGCCGGGCGAGGTGGTGACCAAGCGGGAGCTGCTGACCGAGGTGTGGCAGGTGCCCTACGGCGGCGCCGACAAGACGGTCGACGTGCATCTGTCGTGGTTGCGCCGCAAGATGGGCGAGAGCGCGCAGGAGCCCAGGTACCTGCAGACCGTGCGCGGGGTCGGCGTGCGACTGGTGGAGCCGCAGTGAGGCGCAGGCTGGCCCTCCTGGTCGCGGCGACGACCTCGCTCGTCCTGGTCGCGCTGCTGGTGCCGATGGCGCTGCTGATCCGCTCGGTCGCCGAGAACGCCGCCATGGACGGTGCGACGGGAGCCGCCGAGTCGGTCGCCTTCGCCGTGCCCGCCGTCGCCCCCGGCGAGCTCGCCCTCGCCCTTGAGCAGGCCGATCGGCCCATGACGGTGTTCCTGCCCGGCGGCGCGGTCGTCGGGCAGGCCGCGCCGCGCTCGGCCGCGGTCAGGTTGGCCTCGCTCGGGCGCAGCGTCACCGCCGAGGCGCCCGGCGGGCGTGAGGTGCTGGTCTCGGTGCTCTCGGCCGACGGCACCGCCGTGGTCAGGGTGTTCGTCGGCGAGGACGACCTGCGGGCCGGGGTGCGCGAGGCCTGGCTCGGGCTGCTGGTGCTCGGTCTCGCGCTGATCGCGGTCGGCGTGGTCGTGGCCGATCGGCTGGCCAGGGCGCTGACCAGGCCGATGAGCACGATGGCCGAGGTGTCGCACCGGCTGGCCGCAGGCGACCTCGCCGCCAGGGCCGTGCCCGAAGGGCCGCAGGAGGTGCGCTCGGTCGCCCTCGCGCTCAACCACCTGGCCACCAGGATCAGCGACCTGCTGGCCGAGGAGCGCGAGTCGGTCGCCGATCTGTCGCACCGGCTGCGCACCCCGCTGACCGGCCTCAGGCTGGAGGCCGAGTCGCTGCGCGACCCCGAGGAGGCGGCCGGCATCAGGGAGCGGGCCGACGCGCTCGAACGCGCGGTCAGCGCCGTCATCACCGAGGCCAGGCGGCGCACCGGCGAACGTTCGGGGTGCGACGCGGCTGCCGTGGTGGCCGAGCGCGCCGCGTTCTGGTCGGTGCTGGCCGAGGACCAGGACCGGCCGTTCACGATCGAGGTCGCGCCCGGCCCGCTGCCGGTCACGGTGCCCGCCGCCGATCTGGCCGCCTGTGTCGACGCCCTGCTCGGCAATGTGTTCGCCCACACCCCCGAGGGCGTGGCCTTCGCCGTACGGCTGGAGCCCGGGGTGCGGCTGACCGTGTCGGACGAGGGGCCCGGGTTCGCGGCCGAGGAGCTGGAGCGGGGGCGCAGCGGGGCCGGGTCGACCGGGCTCGGGCTGGACATCGCCAGGCGCACCGCTGCGGCGTTCGAGGTGTCGCAGGGGCCTGGCGCGACGGTGTCGCTGACCTTTAGCCCGGCCTTAACGACCTCCTAGCGCGGCGCTATCGCGGGCCGGGCGAGGCTGTGGAGCATGATGACGAACCGAAGCAAGCTCCTGCTCGCCGCCTCCGCCGCCGTCGCCGCCGTCGCGATCGGCGCCCCCGCCGCGCTGGCCGCCTCCCCCACGCCCGTGGCCCCCGTCACCACGACGTCGGCGCCCGCCCCGGCGACCCCCGCGACCCCGGCGCCCGCCGTACCCGGTGGGGTGAGCGAGGCCCAGGCCGTCGAGACCGCCAAGCAGCGTGTGCCGGGCGCCACCGTCACCGAGGTGGAGCGCGACGACGACGACAACGACCAGCCCACCTGGGACGTCGACCTGCGCAACGGCACGACCGAGTACGAGGTCACGGTGTCGGCCGCGACCGGCAAGATCGTCGCCTTCGAGGAGGACAAGGACGACGCCGACGACGCCGACGACGACCGTGACGACAACGACGACGACTGATCGAAGGGGCTGACGGGCGGCTGGACGGCCTTCGGGTCAGCAGCCGTCCAGGATGCCGCTCATCGCGGCTTTCTCCGCCGCCGTGACCCAGACGTCGTACTTGTCCTTCACCTGGATCTGCCGTGCGATGTAGGCGCATCGGTGCGCCTTGCGGGGCGGCAGCCAGGTGGCGGCGTCGGAGTCGCTCTTCTGGCCGTTCAGCGGTCCGTCGACGGCCATCAGGTTGAGCGGGTCGTTGGCGAACTCCTTGCGGGTGGCGGCCGACCACTGCTGCGCGCCCTTCTGCCAGGCGTCCGACAGCGGGATGACGTGGTCGATCTGTACGGCGGTGCTGGTGTCCTGGCCGCGCTTGAACTTGATCATCTTGCCGCTGTAGGGGTCGTCGAGCACGCCGGTCAGCACGATGCAGTCGTGGGTGCCCGGCTTGAACGTCTCGTCCACCAGGTCGCGCTTGAGGATGTCGTTGCGCGTGTCGCAGCCGTTGTGGTCGACGTCGGACCAGGCGGGCCCGAACTTGTCCCGGTCGAAGCCCGTGCGCGGGGCCCGGCCCTTGACGTCCAGGGTTCCGAGCGCCTTGCGGGCCTTGGCGACGTCGATCTTCTCACTCTTGCCGGGCTTCTCGCCGCCACCGGCGGTGTCGAGGTCGGCGGCCTCAAGTGCGCCGCATCCCGACAACAGCAGTGCGGCGGCCAGTCCTGCGAGGACCGTCCGTCCCTCGCGTGCAGCCACCGTAACCCCCACCTAGTCCGTAGTTAATGACTAGGTATATCAATCACCCTGATTCCATGCTTTATCCCAAGAAATCGCATCGATCAGCCATTCGCTGAGGTAACCGGCATACGACGACCGCACGTGGATCCGGAAAACGTCAGGCCCGGCGCGTTCGACGATCACCTGAGCCCGGCCGAGCAGCGTCTGGGCCACCCCGGGGAACACGGCCGGATCCAGGTCGACCGCGCACCCGGTGAGCAGCACCTCCCGCGCCCTCGGCCCCGCCACCTCCAGCACGGCCCGCTGCGCCGACACCTCCACCGCCGTCTCCGGCGCCACCCCCTCCAGCCCGCCGGCCAGCAGCCACCGGTCGGGCCCGATCCGCAGCCCACGGCCGGGATCCTCCCCCTTGACCTCCCACATCCGCTCGAACGCCACCTCACGCACGCGCACGCCCGCACCACCGGCCGCCTCGAAACGCCCGGCATAGGCGGCGGCCGGGCTGCGCGCGGCGAGCGGCCCGGGAGACGGGCCGGCCGCGGGCCCCGCCGGATCGCCGTCCCTGCGCGTGTTGCCGGGGTCGTAGAAGACGGGCGCGACCACCGAGACCGCCACCCGCCGCCTGTGCGACACCGCGACCAGGCGCTCCCCCTCCCGCACGTCCCGCACCATGGCCAGGCCGAACGTACGCCCCAGCGTCGCGCTCGCATAGCCGGACGTCACATGGCCGAACATCGGCCCGCCCTCCGGCCTGACCAGCTGCGCGCCCTCCTCGATCGGCGCGTCAGGCGGGTCGGCCAGCAGTCCGGCCAGGCGTCTGCGGCCCGCCGACGCCGTGTGCGGACGCCGGTGGGAGCGGCGGCCCACATAGTCGCCCGACAGCAGCCGCCCGAGCCCGAGATCCTGCGGCGTGACCGTGCCGTCGCTCTCCTGCCCGACGATCGGATAGCCCTTCTCGGCCCGCAGCACGTGCATGGCCTCGGTCCCGTAGGGCACGACGCCGAGCCCGGTCACCGCACGCCACAGCGCCTCGCCGTACCAGGAGGGCACGTTGACCTCGTAGGCGAGTTCGCCCGAGAAGCTGATCCTGAACACGCGGCCCGGCACGCCGAGCACCTCGGTCTCGGCGTAACGCATGTACGCGAGGTCGCCCAGCCCGGGGGCGAGTGCGGCGAGCACGGTCCTGGCCCGCGGGCCCACGACCGCGACGGCGGCCCAGTGGTCGCTCACCGAGGTCAGGCGCACGTCCAGGTCCGGCCACTCGGTCTGGTGCCATTCGTCGAGCCAGTCGAGCACGGCGGCGGCGTTGCCCGTGGTCGTGGTCGTCAGGTAGTGCGAGCGGCCGAGCCTGGTGGTGACGCCGTCGTCGAACACCATGCCGTCGGAGCGGCACATCACGCCGTAGCGGCAGGCGCCGACGGCCAGGGTGGACATACGGCCGGTGTGGATCCGGTCGAGGAACAGCCCGGCGTCGCGCCCGCCGACGTCGATCCTGCCGAGCGTCGAGACGTCCATGGCGGCGACCGCCGTCCGCGCGGCCACGCACTCCCTGGCCACGGCCTCGGCGATCGTCTCGCCTTCGCGCGGGAAGCACAGCGGGCGCTTGTACTGCCCGACGTCCTCGTGCACCGCGCCCATCTCCTCGTGCGCCGCGTGCATCGCGCTCGTGCGCACCGGATCGGACAGCGCGCCCCTGTCCCGCCCGGCCAGCGTGGCGAACGCGACCGGAACGTACGGCGGGCGGAAGGTCGTGACGCCCACCTCGCCCGGGGCCGAGCCGAGCAGCGCCGCCATCACCCCGACGACGACCGCGCCCGACGTCTTGCCCTGGTCGGCTCCCGTCCCGGCCGTCGTGTATCGCTTCACGTGCTCGACCGAGCGCAGCCCGGCCCCCGTGGCCCCGGCCAGATCGGCCACCGTCACGTCGCGGTGCAGATCGGCGAACGACTCGTCCGGATCGCCGTCGACCAGCCACATCCCCGACGGCTCCCGCACCGGCCCGTCCTCTGGCGCCGGATCCACCAGCGCCTCCACCGGCCGTCCGGCCCCGCCCGCCGCGGCCAGCCCGGCGTCATGCCCCTGGACGAGCGCCCCGCCCGTGCCGTACTCCCCGGCACACGCCCCGGCCACCCGCACGGCCTGTACGGCGAGGCCCGGGACGAACGCCCGCAGCGCCTCGTCGTACCTCAGCGTGCCCAGCGCCTGGCCGAACAGCTGCACGGCCGGGTTCCAGCCGCCGCACACGGCCAGCAGATCGGCCTCGACATGACGTTCGCCGATCCACACGCCGCTCAGCACGCCGTCGGCGTCGGCGCTGGTGCCGGTGACGACGCGGCCGTCCTCGCGCGGGTCGACGAGATCGGCCACCTCGACGCCCGCCGCCCGCAGGTCGGCTGCCGCCCGGTGGCCCGAGTCGGCCAGCGTGAACACCACCGCCCTGGCGCCTGGCCGCACGCCGTACCTGTTGGCGTAGGTCGCGGCGGCCGAGGCGAGCATGACGCCCGGCCGGTCGTTGCCGGGGAAGACGGGCGGGCGTTCGTGCGCTCCGGTGGCCAGGACGACCTGGCGCGCCCTGATGTGCCACAGGCGTTCCCAGCCTTCGCCGCGCTGCACGGCCACCACGTAGTTGTGATCGTGGTAGCCGATCGCCGTCGTCCTGGCCAGCACCCTGGCCGTGAGCGACGCGGCCACCGGTGCCGCCCAGGCGCGTACGCGGGGGTCGGCGTGGTTCAGCAGTGCGCCTCCCGGTGCGGGCTGGTCGTCCACGAGCACCACGCGCACGCCCTGGGCGCACGCGGCACGGGCTGCGGCCAGCCCCGCCGGGCCCGCGCCCACCACGAGGACGTCGCAGTGCAGGTAGCCCTTGTCGCTGTGCACGCCGTCGCCGCGCGCGGGGAGTTCGGCCCTTCCCCTGCCGCTCAGGCTCCACGCGCGCAAGCCTTCGCGCAAGGGGACGACCGTGGCGGCGACCATCGGCTCGGATCCCACTCTGACCAGGGCGTTGGGCTCCTCGACGCCCGCCGAGAAGATCCCGCGCGGGCGGCCGAGCACGGCGCTGCGTCCGGTGACGCGCACGCCCGCGCGCAGCAGGGCCGAGGCCAGCGTGTCGCCCGGACGGCCTTCGAGCTCGCGCCCGTCGAAGCTGAACCTCACCCGGCGTCCCTCGTCTCGTGCGTGAACGTGTGCCGCTCGACGGTGAACCAGGTACGGCAGCCGTGCACGTGGAACCAGCGCTCGCGCAGCCAGCCCTTCGGGTTGTCGCGCATGAACAGGTACTCGGCCCACTCGGCGTCCGAGCACTCCTGCGGGTGATCGGGCAGGGCGATACCCGCCTGGCCGCCGTAGCCGAACTCGCTCTCGTCGCGCGGCCCGCAGTGCGGGCACTCCAGCGACATCAATGCGCCACCGCCGCAGCGCCGTGCTCGTCGACCAGCGCGCCCGTGCCGAACCTCTCCAGCCCGAACGGCGCCGCCAGCGGATGCGGCTCGGCGTTCACCAGCGTGTGGGCGTAGACCCGGCCCGCGCCCGGTGTGGCCTTGAACCCGCCCGTGCCCCACCCGGCGTTGACATAGAGCCCGTCGACCGGCGTGCGGCCGATGATCGGGGAGGCGTCGGGCGAGACGTCCACGACCCCGGCCCAGGTCCGCAGCACCCTGACCCTTTCGAAGATCGGGAACAGCTCCAGCGCGGCGCCCATCTGCTCCTCGATCACCCGGAAGGCCCCACGCTGGCCGTAGGAGTCGTAGGCGTCGATGCCCGCCCCCATGACCAGCTCGCCCTTGGCCGCCTGGCTGACGTACACGTGCACGGTGTTGGACATGACCACGCAGCCGAGCACGGGTTCGAGCAGCTCGGAGACCAGCGCCTGCAACGGGTGCGAGCGCAGCGGCAGCCTGAACCCGGCCATGGCGGCCAGCACCGAGGTGTGTCCCGCCGCCGCCAGGGCGATCCGGCCGGCCGCGACCGTGCCGCGCGAGGTGCGCACCGCCGTGGCACGGCCGCCCGTGATCTCGAACCCGGTCACCTCGCAGCCCTGGATCAGGTCGACGCCCAGCCGGTCGGCCGCGCGTGCGTACGCCCAGGCGACGTGGTCGTGCCTGGCGACGCCGCCCCGGCGCTGCAGCGTGGCGCCGAGCACCGGGTGCCTGGCCGAGTGGCCGACATTGACGATCGGGCAGAACCTCGCCACCTCCGCCGCGTCCAGCCATTCGGCGTCGACGCCGTTGAGCACGTTGGCGTTGACCCGGCGTCTGCCTTCGCGCACGTCGTGCTGGTCGTGCGCCAGATTGAGCACACCGCGCCTGCTGAACATCGGGTCGTGGCCGAGCTCCAGCGCCAGCCCCTCCCACAACGTCAGCGCGTGCTCGTACAGGGCCGCGCTCGCGTCCTGGAGGTAGTTGGAGCGGATGATCGTGGTGTTGCGCGCCATGTTGCCGCCCGCGAGCCAGCCCTTCTCCAGCACCGCGACATTCGTGACACCGTGCTCGGCCGCCAGGTAGTACGCCGTGGCCAGGCCGTGCCCGCCCCCGCCGACGATCACCACGTCGTAGGCGGGTCGCGGATCGGGGTCGCGCCACAGCGGCTCAGGCGGGCTCACCGCCCGATCTTCTCCCGCTCCGGGTCGTAGAGCGTCCCGGCCGCCACCACGGCGGGCACCCGCCGCCCGAAGTACGTCACCTCGACCTCGGTGCCGGGCGCACTGCGCTCGACCGGCAGCCAGGCATAGGCGATCGGCCTGCCGACGGTGTGCCCGTAGGCCGCGCTGGTCACGTAGCCGCCTCCGGCGACCGGCTCACCGCCCATCACCACCTCGGCCGTCAGCAAGGTGACCAGCCTGCGCGTCACCTCCTTGCCCAGCGCCTCCCGCCCCAGAAAGTCCTTGTCCTCCCGTACGGCGAAGCCGAGCCCGGCCTCGTAGGGCGTGTGCTCGGAGGTCATGTCGACCCCCCACTGCCGGTAGCCCTTCTCCAGCCTGAGGCTGTTGAGCGCGGCTCGGCCCGCCGCGGCGACGTGCGGCCGCTTCAGCGTGTCCCACAGCGCCAGCCCGAGATCGGCACTGGTGCACAGCTCCCAGCCGAGCTCGCCCGCGTAGGAGACGCGCAACGCGGTGACCGGCACGTGCCCGACATGTCCCCTGGCCAGCTTGAAGTAGCCGAACGACAGGTCCATGTCGGTCAACGGCTGCAGCAGCTCCCGCGCCTTCGGGCCCCACACGCCGATGCAGCAGGTGCCCGGGGTGACGTCGCGCACGCTCACCTTCGGCGGGGCGTGCCGCATCAGCCAGTCGAGGTCGAGGTTGCCGTTGGCGCCGATCTGGAAGCGCTCCTCCTCGATCCTGGCGACGGTCAGGTCGGAGCGTATGCCGCCCTTGGCGTCGAGCAGCAGCGTGTAGGCGACCGAGCCCGGCGGCCTGGCGACGTCGTTGGTGGTGAAGTACTGCAGGAAGGCCGTGGCGCCCGGTCCGTCGACGACGATGCGCTTGAGCGAGGTCAGGTCGTGCAGGGCGACGTGCTCGCGGGTGGCGTGCGCCTCGGCGGCGGCGATCGGCGACCAGTGCCTGGCCGCCCAGGCGTCGCGCAGCTTCTCGCCGGTGTCGAGGCCGGGCGTGTCGAGCAGGGCCGCGTTGCTCTCGTACCACTGCGGGCGCTCCCAGCCCGCGCTCTCGGCGAAGACCGCACCGAGGTCGGCCTGCCTGACGTGGAAGGGGCTGATCCGCGTCGGCCTGGGGGACGAGGCCGGTCGCAGGGGGTGGATCACGTCGTAGACCTCGTCGAAGTTCCTGCTCGCGCGCTCCTCGACATAGGCCGGGCTGAGCTGGGCCGGCTCGAACCTGCTGATCTCGCACTGGTGCGGGTCGACCGACGAGCGCCCGGTCACCAGCACCTCGGCCAGCGCCCTGGCCACCCCGGCCGAGTGCGTCACCCAGGCCGCCTCGGCCAGCCAGAAGCCCTCCAGCTCGGGGGCTTCGCCGATCAGCGGGAAGCCGTCTGAGGTGAAGGAGAAGACGCCGTTGATGCCCTGCTCGAAGGCCGAGGCGCCGAGCGCGGGCAGCAGCCTGGCGGCCTCCTGCCAGGCGGGGACGAAGTCGGCGGGCGTGAACTCCTGGACCGAGGCCATCGTGGTCGCCCGCTCCTCGATCTCGTGCTGACGCACGGGCATCGGGCGATGGGCGTAGGAGCCGATGCCGAGACGGGAGCCGTGGGTGCGGAAGTACAGATCGGCGTCCTGGTGGCGCAGGATCGGCAGGCCGTCGGCGACGCCGTCGAGCGGGCCCGACCTGGCGTACTGGTGTGCCATCGGCAGCAGCGGCACGCTCACGCCCGCCAGCGCGCCGATCGCCGGGCCCCAGAATCCGGCCGCGCAGACCACGACGTCGGCGGGGATGAGCCGCTCCTCGCCACCGGCCAGGACCGCGACGCCGGTGACCCGGCCGCCGCGCTGTTCGATGTCGACGACCTTGTGACCGCCGAGGAACCTGGCGCCGCGTTCGGCGGCCCTGCGGGCCTGTGCCTCGCCCGCGCCGACCGCGTCGGCCAGGCCGTCGCCAGGCACGTGCAGGCCGCCGAGCACGGCTTTCCGGTCGAGCAGGGGCCACAGCCTGACGCACTCGGCGGGGTCGAGCAGGCGTGCGGGCACACCCCACGACTGGGCCCAGCCGTGTTTGCGGTGCAGGTCGGCCCAGCGTTCGGCCGTCGTGGCCACCTCGAGGCCGCCGACCGGCTCGAAGCAGCCGAGGCTGAGGTACTTGGCGACCGTGTAGGACGCGAACGCGGTCATCGTCCTGGCCGGATTGGTCTGGAACACCAGGCCGGGCGCGTGTGAGCTGGAGCCTCCGGCGGCGAACAGCGGGCCCTGCTCGACGACCGTCACGTCGTTCCAGCCGCGTGCGGTCAGCTCGTCGGCGAGGGCGCAGCCCACGATGCCGGCACCGATGATCAGCAAACGCGGCCGGCCTGCCATGCGCCCTCCGGTGAGGATCGTCCCGGACTACGCACCGAACATAGAGCTACATTCGGCTGCGAACAAGTGTCCGGATGAGGTGGAGAACCGGCGTCCCCACCTCACCTCGCGGCCGTGGCTCAGGCCCTGCCGTAGGAGTCTTCGAGGCGCTCGATGTCGCCCTCGTCGAAGAAGCCGAACGCGACCTCCAGGATGCGGGTCGCCGGGCCGCTGGAGCTGAGCCTGTGGGTCTGGCCCGCCTTGATCAGCACCCGGTCGCCGACCTCGGGCTCGATGCGCTCGCCCGCGATCTCGAAGACGGCGCCCGGGTCGAGCGCCACCCACAGCTCGTCGCGGTGCTCGTGGCGCTGCAGGCTCAGCCGCTGGCCCGGATTCACGGTGATGATCTTGACGGTGGACGCCTCGTTGAGCGTGAACTGCTCGAACGCCCCCCATGGCCGCTCGTCGCGGATCACCTTGTCGAGCCGGTCGCTGTCCAGCAAGATGCCTCCATCGTCGCCCTGCGAAGTCATGAGATGAACTGTGGCACAGGCCGGTGACCTGCACACGTTGCTCCGGAGACTCCCGGGTGAAGCCAGGGTGATCCCCTACGGAGCTCAGGTGACGAGGATACCGCCATCGACCGGCAAAGTGACGCCGGTCACATAAGACGACGCGTCGGAGGCCAGGAAAATCGCCGCCGCGACGAGTTCGGCCGGGTCTCCGGGGCGCCCCATCGGCACGCGTTGCTCCAGCATGCGCTCCAGGTACCCCTCGGCGTACTGCTCGGTCATCTCCGAGGCGAAGAAGCCGGGCTCCAGGCAGTTGACCCGGATGCCGCGCCTGCCCGTCCATTGCTGGGCCAGGTCGCGGGTCAGGCCGATGACGGCGGCCTTCGAGGCACTGTAGGCGGCCTGCGGCAGCCCGGCCGTGGTCTCGCCCAGGATGCTGCCGATGTTGACGATGGAGGAGCCCGGCTTCATGACGCGGGCGCAGGCCTGGGCCATCCAGTACGTGCCGTGCAGGTTGATCTCGACGACCTGGCTGAACTCCTGCGGCGTCTCGCGCAACGCAGGCACCGCCGTGCCGACCCCGGCATTGTTGATGAGGACGTCCACCGCGCCGAACTCCTCCAGCGCCGCCTGGGCCAGCGCCGTGCAGTCCTCCGGACTGGTCACATCGGTCCGTACGGCAAGGCAACGCCGTCCCGCGGCCTCGACCAGCTCCCGCGTGGCCGCGAGCCGGTCCTTGCGCCGCGCGCCGACGACGATGTCGGCGCCCGCCTCGGCCAGACCCCGCGCGAACGCGACGCCGAGCCCCGACGACGCTCCGGTGACGATCGCGACCTTGCCGTCGAGCTTGAACCGGTCGAGCACGTTGGACCTCCCAGATAGCTACCGAAGGAGATTCTAGAGGCCGGGCTCCGCCGTGAACGCACCCGCCCTGGCCGCCGCGAGCGCCGCACGCACGGCCGCGTCCGCCACCTCGGCGCCGAGCGGCCTGCGGCGCATCAGCAGCGTGTAGTAGATCGGCGCGGCGACCGCCCGGGCCACCTCGATACCCGCCGTGCCCGGCGGCAGTTCGCCGCGCGCCACGGCCTTGTCGACGACCTCGCCCCACTGGCCGGTCCTGCCGTCGATGAACGCCGACAGGGCGGCCGAGGCGTCGGCGTCGCAGGTGGCCGCGCCGACGACGGCCTCGACGACGGCCCTGGTCGCGGGGTCGGTGAGCGAGGCGGCCATGCCCCGGCCCATGGCGGTCAGGTCGGCCTCGACCGAGCCGGTGTCGACCAGGGGTGTCGCCCGTTCGACGAGCGCCATCAGCAGGTCGGTGACCAGGCCGATCGTGTGGCCCCAGCGCCGGTAGACGGTCGTCTTGCCGACGCCCGCCCTGACCGCGACGCGGTCCATGTTGAGGCCGTGGAAGCCGCCGTCGAGCAGTTCGGCGAGCGTGGCTTCCATGACCGCCTGCCGGACCTTCGCGGTGCGTCCGCCTGGCCGTACGGTGCCGGGGGTGGGGTCCAAATGGGTCTCCAGTTCCATTAAGCGCGAAGAGGTGCTAGCGTCCCCATCATCTTAACGGAACAAATCTCCCGTTTGGGGTTCATCTCATGACCGCAGTCCTCGCAAGGCCCGGGGAGCGCATGACGTCTCGGCAGCGTGCCGTTCTCGTCGTGCTGCTCCTGTCGCAGTTCATGCTCGCCGTCGACTTCTCCATCCTCAACGTCGCACTGCCGGTGATCGGCCAGGGCCTCGGGTTCCCGCTCGGGTCGCTGCAGTGGATCGCCACCGCGTTCGCGCTCACCGCCGCCGGGTTCACACTGCTGTTCGGGCGGATAGCCGATCTGTTCGGCAGGCGCAGGCTGTTCCTGCTCGGCATGGTCCTGCTCGGCGTGTCCTCGCTGGCCGGCGGCCTGGCGACGAGCCCCGGCGTCCTGCTGGCGGCGCGCGTCGCTCAGGGGCTGGCCACCGCCATGGTCACACCGGCCGGGCTGTCGCTGCTCACCACCTCCTTCGCCGAAGGCAGGCTGCGCGACCGGGCGCTCGGGCTCAACGGCGCGCTGATGTCGGCCGGGTTCACCGCGGGAGCCGTGCTGGGCGGGCTGCTCACCGACCTGCTGTCGTGGCGGTGGGCCTTCCTCGTCAATGTGCCCGTCGTGCTGGGCGTGCTCGCCGTCGCGCCCAGGCTGCTCGCCGAGAGCCGTCAGGACGGGGGCGGCAGGCTGGACGTGCCCGGGGCCGTCGCGGTCACCGGTGGGTTGCTGGCGCTGGTCTACGGGCTGACGGTGGCGGGCGAGCACGGCTGGGGGGACCCCGCCGCGATCGGCTTCCTGGCGCTCGGGGTGGCGTCGCTCGCGGTGTTCTGGGCGGTCGAGAGGCGCGTGGGCTCGCCGCTCGTGCCCGTGCGTATTCTGCGGCGTCGCTCGGTGAGCTGGGGGAATGTGGCCGGGTTGCTGGCTTTCCTGACCGAGACGTCGCTGGTGTTCCTGCTGACGATCTATCTGCAGAAGGTGCTGGGGTACTCGGCGCTGGCGACCGGTCTGGCGTTCGGGGTGCTCGGCGCGGGCACCGTGGCGGGCGGCGTGCTCGCGCCTCGCGTCCTGGCCCGGCTCGGCACGCGCCGCGCCCTTGTCGTCGGCTTCGCCGTACAGGCTGTGGCCACGCTCGCGCTGGTCTCGCTCGGGGACTCGCGTGGGTGGTTGCCGGTGTTGCTGGTGGCGACGTTCGCGGGGGGTGTGGGCAACATGGTGGCGATCGTCGGCTTCATGGTCACCGCGACGTCCGGCCTGCCCGATGCCGAGCAGGGGCTCGCGACCGGCCTGGCCACGATGACGCAGCAGATCGGCATCACGATGGGCATCCCGGTCATGAGCACCATCACCACCGCCGTCGTCGCCTCGGGCTCCTCCGTGCTCACCGGGGTGAGCGCCGCGATCCTGGTCAACGCCCTGCTCGCCGCGGCCGGTGGCGTGCTGGCGGCGGTGTTCCTGAGGGGCGAGCGCACGTGAAAGGGGCGGAAGCTCACGCCTCCGCCCCTCGTCCCGCCTTCGGCCTAGAGGCCGTACTCCTTCACGATGCGCTCGTGCCGCTCGACCTCGACCTCGAGCTGCTGGGCCAGCTCCAGCCAGGCCAGCGGGTGCACCCAGCGCTCGGTGGCGTCGTCGAGGAGGGCGTCGACCTCGGCGGGCGACACGGTCGGCGGCACGGCCACCCAGCCGAAGACACCGGGCAGCGACTCGCCGGTCGTGGGATGGGTGACCTGGTAGTTCTCGTCGCTGTAGACCCACATGGGCCAGCCGCGCTCGGCCAGCACCTCGTTGAACTCCGACCAGTCCTCCTCGCTCGGCGCGGCGCCGTCGAAGAAGTAGCTGGTGTAGCCGCCGGGCCGCAGGATGCGCACCGCCGCGAACGGCGGGACGAAGTTCTGCTGCTCCTCGGGGTCGTCGGGGATCGGCTCGAGGAGCTCGGGGTTGAAGACGACCAGGTCTCCGGCGTTGTAGTCCATGCCACGCGGCTGCGGGAGCGCCAGGCGGGCCGTGGCCGGGCCGGTGCGCAGGCTCAGCACCTGGCGCTGGCCGCCGTCGGGCGAGGGCAGGATGACCCTGATCAGGCCCATCTCCTCCTCGACGGGACCCTCGGTCGAGGTCAGCGGCATGCCGAGCTTGGCGGCACCCGCCCTGACCGTCTCCCAGTCCTCGGCGGCGGACGCCATGACGATCATGCGCCAGACGTCCTCGTCGCCGGAGTCGGCGTCCGACAGCGCCTCGCGGAGCACCTCGGCGCCCTTGCCGTCCTGGTCGAGCTGCTGCAGGGCCCCGGCGAGCAGGCGCTTGGCCTCGATGCCGGCCCCGGCCTCCTTGGCATGGCCCGCCTCCTCCACGACCTCGGCCCAGCGCTCGCGGGCCGCGTGCAGCCTGGCCAGCGTGAGGTGCTGGGCGGCATGCGGCAGCAGGGCGGCCATCTGCTCCAGACGCTCGTCCTGACGGGCCTCGATGAGCAGCGTCGTGAGGTAGCCCACGTCCTCGGCGTCGGCCGTGGCGATCGAACCGCCGTCGACCAGCATCGTCCAGTAGACGTCGGCGCCGGTCGCCGGGTAGCCGAGGAAGCCGAGCGTGGTGGTGTGCCTGCGCGTGGCCTCGACGTCCTGGCCGGACAGCGGGGCCAGCCAGCCGATCCACGCCTCGGGGTCGGCGACCCGGCCGTCGGCGGCGTCGAAGATGCCGACCAGCTCGGCCGCCGGGCCGGGCGCGGGCGCCGGGGTGGCGGCGTCGGCGGCGGCGCGCAGGGCGGCGATCCGCTCGGGCAGGCCCTCGGTGGTCCTGAGCTCGGCGGTGCCGGCCTCGGCCACGTCGGCCAGCAGCCTGGCCTGCCACAGGCCCTTGCGCGCGATGGCCAGATCGCCCGCGACCAGCGCGAGCTCGACACGGGAGCGGTAGCAGCCCATCATGCCGAAGTAGTCGGTCCACTGGCGAAGCACCCGGCCGAGCTGCCAGGTGTTGGTGATCTGCGAGGAGCTCGCCAGCTTGTTGACGGCGTGGGACCACTCGACGAACGAACGCGGGTGGTCGCCGACGACATCGAGGTCGGGCAGCGCGTCGACGGCCTCGGCCGGCCTGCCGAGCGTGGCCAGGATGAGCGCGCGGCGCACACCCTCGCGGTGCGGCTTGGCGACCGGGTCGTCCGGCTTGAAGTCGGCGGCGGCCTGGAGGGCGACCAGCGCGTCCTCGGTGCGGCCGACGGCCAGCAGCGCGCGTGCGCTCTCGGCGCCGAGCTCCCAGCTCGCCTGGGCCCCGGCGGCACTCAGCCGCTCGACGGCGGCCTCGGCGTAGGCCACGGCCTCCTCGGCCCTGCCGTCGTCGGTCAGCGCCGAGACGTATTGCGTCACGAGGCCGCAGAAGGCGGGCGAGTCCGGCTCGACGGAGTCGAGGACGGGACCCACCGTGGCCAGCCGCTCGGCGGCGTAACCGGCGGAGTCGGCATTGGCCCAGGTCTGGGCGAGCGCCTCGACGGCCGCGGGCGCGGCCGGGCAGTCGCGCACGTCCTCGCGCCGCGAGAACGCGACGAGCTCCTCGGCGTCGCCGATGGCGACCACGCCCTGGGCCCGGTCGCCGACCCTGCCGATCAGGTGCCAGTAGCGGGCGTAGAACTCCATCCAGGGCAGACCGAGCACCTCCGCCTGCTGCGCGATGGCCGGAGCCATCACGTCGAGCTGCGCGTAGCGGCCTTCGTAGGCCTGCGCGGGCAGGTCGCCCAACGCCATGGCGAGGCCGGCGTTTCCGTCTTCAGCAAGCTGCCGCTGGGTGTCGCCGACCCAGGCCCAGATGTCCACGTCCATGGTCCGTCAGTCTGCCAGGTCACGGGGGGTGCCCCAAACGCGAACGACCGCATTCAGCCCTCGGCACACCGCTGACCTTCACACATGCAGCAGGCGTAGCAACTCTTGTCTCTGGTCACCCGCCAGTACGGCGAAGCTGGGCGCCATCAGCTCGTCCGTCAGCGCCTCCGCCTCGGCCCTGCGCGCGACCGTCTCGGGCCCCGGCTCCGGGTACGGCTCCCGCCACTCGAAGAACCTGGCCATCGCCACCCCGGCGGAGACGCCCAGCGGCGCGCCGCCGTGCTCGCCGGTGAGCGTTGCCTCCAGCGGGGTCAGCCCGCTGGCCTGCACGGCGACCGCGTGCAGCCCGCCGCGCAACTCGCGCACCAGGTGCAGCAGCCGCATGGCCCTGGCGGCCGGATCGGCGGGCAGCGGGAGCGCGCGCCACCCGGCGAACAGCGGCGCCCCGAGCACGGAGGCCTGCTCGACGACGGGCAGCAGGATCTCGGCCAGCCGTACGCAGTCGTGGTCGGGCGCCAGCCTGCGCGCACCCCAGGCGTCGCACGCCGCCGCGAACAGCTCGACGGCCTCGCCGACCGGCAGCGCGCGTCCGGCGTCCCAGTGCTCCTCGACGTGCTCGGGCGGGAAGAAGAACGTAGCCGCCGTCACGACCGACGCGTCGACCTCGCCGAGCACGCCGCAGCGCCCGCGGAAGTACATCTCGCGTGCGCCGAGACCGCTGCGCTCGCATGCCGCCTTGACCTCGCGGGAGATCATGAATCCGCCGCCGAGCGCACCGATCGGGATCTTGACTGCCGCAGCCGTCGCTTTGGGGTCCATGGGTTCAGCATCACTTACTAGAACATCGTTCGGCAAGTACGGCAGGCGCAGTACGCGCAGCGGTCAGAGAGTGAGCTCGCCCGATGCGACGATGACGGCGGGGCCGCTCAGGTAGCTGCTCTCCTCGTCGAGGGTGACCTGGACGGTGCCGCCGAGCACCTCGATCGCCCAGGTGCCGCTCGTCTCGCCCGCCAGGTGGGCGGCGGCGACCGCGGTGGCGACGGCGCCGGTGCCGCACGAGCGCGTCTCGCCCGAGCCGCGCTCGAACACCCGCATGACCGCGCGCCTCGGCCCGACGGCGTTGAGCAGCTCGATGTTGACGCCCTGGGGGAAGACCGCGGGGTCGAAGGCGGGCTGGTGGGTGAGGTCGAGCTGGGCGACCGGGTCGCCGATCACACAGGCCAGATGCGGATTGCCCACGTCGACGTGCAGTCCGGTGTAGTCGACGCCCGCGACGGACGTGACGCTCTCGCCGTACACGACGGGCAGGCCCATGTCGACGGTGACGTCGCCGCTCTCGCCCAGGCGCACGCGCTTGACGCCGCCACGCGTGGCCACGCCGAACTCGCCCGGCCCGGACAGTCCGGCGTCGACGAGGTAGCGGGCGAAGACGCGCACGCCGTTGCCGCACATCTCGGCGACGCTGCCGTCGGCGTTGCGGTAGTCCATGAACCATTCGGCCTGTCCGGCCTGGCTCGCGACCTCGTCGCTGGACTTGGTGCGCACCACGTGCAGCACGCCGTCGGCGCCGATGCCCGCGCGCCTGTCGCAGACGCGGGCGACCAGCGCGGCCGTCAGGTCGAGCTCGTCGTCGAGATCGGGGAGGATGACGAAGTCGTTCTCGGTGCCGTGCCCCTTCAGGAAACGCATGCCATCACCCTATCCAGCAGCGCGGGGTCGTCCTGCGCCACCCAGATCACCCGGGGATCGCGCCTGAACCACGACTCCTGCCTGCGGGCGAACCTGCGGGTGGCCCTGACCGTCTCCTCGTAGGCCTGCTCCTCGCTCCACTCGCCCGCCAGGAAGCGCAGGACCTGGGCGTACCCGAGCGCCCTGCTCGCCGTGCGCCCCTCGGCCAGGCCGTGCTCCAGCAGGCCGCGCACCTCGTCGACCAGGCCCGCCTCCCACATCCGGCCGACCCGCAGTGTGATGCGCTCGTCGAGCACGGGACGCGGCACCTCGACGCCCACCTGCACGCTGGGATAGAGCGCGTCGTAGGAGGGCATCGTCGCCGAGAACGGCCGTCCGGACAGCTCGATGACCTCCAGCGCCCGGACGATACGCCTGCCGTTGGTCGCCAGGATGTTGGCCGCCGCTACCGGGTCGAGCTCGGCCAGCCTGGCATACAGCGGCGCGGCGCCGCGTTCGTCGAGCTCGGCCTCGAGCCTGGCCCTGATCGACGCGTCCGTGCCGGGGAACTCCAGGTCGTCCAGCGCCGCCCGGACGTACAGCCCCGACCCGCCGACCAGCACCGGCGTCACCCCGCCTGCCAGCATCGAGTCCATGAGCGGCCGGACCAGCCGCTGGTACTCGGCGACACTCGCGGTGACCGTCACATCCCAGATGTCGAGAAGGTGATGAGGTACGGCTCTGCGCTCGGAAAGGTCGAGTTTGGCCGTTCCGATGTCCATTCCTCGGTAAAGCTGCATGGAGTCGGTGTTGACGCACTCACCCCCCAGCCGAAGCGCTAGATCCACGGCGAGATCGGACTTTCCTGCCGCGGTCGGACCCACGACGGCGATGACTGGCTGCTGACCCACATCGATAAGTGTGTCAACTCCCTGGGTATGACTGAACCGGGGAACACCACTGCGGCCATCGGCCCGCAGCCAGAACCATCGGGGGGAACGACATGTCGATCTTCGACAAGGTCAAGGAAATGCTGGGCGGCGAGGGCGAGAAGACGCAGACCGTCCCTGAGCAGGCGAAGTCGGCAGCCGAGAGCGCCACGACCAAGGCCGAGGGCGCCGCCGCCGACGCCAAGGACTCGGCGGGCGGCATGATGGACAAGCTCAAGGAGCAGACCGGCGACCTCATGGGCAAGGCCGAGGAGGCCGCGAAGAGCGGCATCGACAAGGCCGCGGACGCCGCCGACCGCGCGACCGACGGGAAGTACAGCCAGCACATCGACAAGGGCGCCGAAGCCGCCCGAAACGTCGCCGACAAGCTGGACGGCAAGCAGGGCTGAGCCCCGGCCGCTAGAAGAGCTCCAGCGTTGGCTGCAGATACCCCTCGTGGGTCAGCAGCCAGCGCTTGGACTCCACACCCACGCCTCCGCTGAACCCGCCGAGCCCGTTGCCCGCGACGACGCGGTGACACGGCACGATGATCGGGATCGGATTGGCCCCCATGATGGAGCCGATCCCCCTGGCAGGCACGGACGACTCGGCCCGCCTGGCCAGCTCGCCGTAGGTGACGACCTTGCCGTAGGGCACGGCGTGCAGGGCCTGCAGCACCTGCCGGGCACTGCGCGAGGTCAGCCGCCAGTCCAGCGGCGTCGCGAACGTGCGCAGCTCACCCTCGAAGTAGGCGTCGAACTCGGCGAGCACGGCCGTCGTGCGGCCCGGATCGACGACCTCGGTGAGCGCGAGCTGCTCGGCCAGCCTGGCCCGCGCGGCCGGCCCGGTGCGCCATCCGACGGCGACCACGCCCTCTTCGGACACCGCGACCATCATCTGACCGGTCGGCGTGGAAAAGTCGGCGAATGCGACAGTCATGCCACGCATCGTACGCACGCCCACCGACAGAATCGGCGGGTCCTACGCGCTCGCCGTATCACGACGCGGCGAGGGCCTGCAGCTCGCATGTGTCACGCGGCTCCCAGGTGTCACGCGGCCAGCAACAGCCGCGCCTGAGCCCACATCCCGTCGAGGACGTGAGGGTCGTCGGCCAGCTTGGCGAACAGGACCATGCCTTCGAGCTGGGCCACCAGCGCCCTGGCGGTCGCGCGGTCGGCGCTCGCGAGGGCGCCTTCGGTCACGGCGTCGGCGAGGGTGGCCAGGACGAGGGCGATCTGCTCGTCGAACACCTCGCCGAGCCGGGTGCGCAGCACCTCGTCCTGCCCGCTGAGCTCGACGGCGAGATTGCCCAGCAGGCACCCGTCGACCACACCGCCGCCGGCCTTGGCCTCGGACTGGGCCAGCGCCTGCGCGGCGAACAACCGCTCGAGCCGGTCGAGCGCGGGCACGTCGGCGGCGAGCGCCCGCCCCCACACGGCGCGCTGCGCCTGCCAGTGCGTGTCGATGACCGTGACGGCCAGCGCCTGCTTGGACTCGAAGAAATGGTAGAAGCTGCCCTTGCGCACACCGGCGCGCGCACAGATCTCCGCCACGCCGATCGCTCCGTACCCACGGCTGCGCATCAGCTCGCATGCGGCTTCGACCAGGCGTTCCCTGGCTGTGCTCGTCCGTCCCATGGGGCGAGTATACGTCCGGTCAACTATCCGGCTTGCGTAATAGTTGACCGGTCGTCTAGCGTCGGCGTCACCACCCATCCGGAGGACCGCATGACCATCGTCACCGTCGCCGTCGCCTATCACAGCGGCTACGGCCACACCGCACGCCAGGCCCAGGCCGTGGCCGAAGGAGCAGGCTCGGCGCCAGGCGCACGTGCCGGCCTGTACGACGTCTCCCACCTCGACGAGCGACTGTGGGAGGCGCTCGACGCCGCCGACGCCATCGTGTTCGGCTCGCCGACGTACATGGGCAGCCAGTCCAGCGTCTTCCAGGCCTTCGCCGAGGCCAGTTCGGGCGTGTGGGCGCGTGCGGGCTGGCGGGACAAGATCGCGGCGGGCTTCACGAACTCGGCGGGCGCGAGCGGCGACAAGCTCAACACCCTCACCTCGATGATGTTGCTCGCCGCCCAGCACGGCATGCACTGGGTGACGCTCGGCCTGCCGCCCGGCTGGATCTACACCTCGACCGGCAGCTCGGACGACCTCAACAGGCTCGGCGGCTTCGCCGGTGCGATGGCCCAGTCGCCCACCGACATCGGACCCGACCAGGCGCCCTCACCCGCCGACCTGCGTACGGCCGAACACCTCGGCAGGCGGGTCGCCACCACCGCCGCCGAACTCCTGCACGGCCGTCGCGCCCTCGCCACCCTCTGAACCGGAGATCACGACATGACCAGACATCTGGAAGACCTGATCGGCATCGAGCACGCCATCGTCCAGGGCCCGTTCGGCGGCGGGAACTCCTCCGTCGCCCTGGCCGCCGCCGTGTCGGAGGCGGGCGGTCTCGGCTCCTTCGGCGCGCACGCGCTCGCACCCGACGCGCTGCCCGTCCTGGTCGCCGACCTGCGTGCGGCGACCGGCAAGCCGTTCGCGGTGAACCTGTGGGTGCCGCAGCCGGGCGAGGGCGAGGTGCCGGACGACCTGGAACGCCACATCGAGCGGCTGCGTCCCTACTACGACGAGCTCGGCGTGACGCCGCCGCCGATCGACTCGCTGACCGGGCAGGACTTCGCCGCCCAGGCCGAAGCCCTGCTGGCCGCCGAGCCGCCGGTCATCAGCTTCGTCATGGGCGTGCCGCCCGCCCCGGTGCTCGCCGAGGCCAGGCGCAAGGGCATCCTGACGATCGGCACCGCGACCACGGTCGACGAGGCCGTGGCGCTGCAGGAGGCCGGGCTCGACGCCGTCGTCGCCTCAGGCAGCGACGCCGGAGGCCATCGCGGGGCGTTCCTGCGTCCGGTGCGGGAGTCGCTCGTCGGCACGTTCTCCCTGGTGCCGCAGGTCGCCGATGCCGTCACCGTGCCCGTCATCGCCGCCGGTGGCATCGCCGACGGCCGTGGCGTGGCCGCCGCCCGTATCCTCGGCGCCGACGGCGTCCAGATCGGCACCGGCTTCCTCGCCACCGACGAGTCCGGCGCGAGCCCGATCCACAAGGCGGCCCTCCACGGCCCCCACGCCCGTACGACCATCCTGACCCGCCTGTTCTCCGGCCGCCTGGCCCGCGCCATCCCCAACGACCTCACCACCGCCCTGTCCCACGCCGAACCCGACGTCCCGCCGTACCCGATCCAGAACACCCTCATGCTCCCCATCCGCCAGGCAGGCTCCCCCGCCCACACCAACCTGTGGTCCGGCCAGTCCGCCGCCCTCACCCACCCCCGCCCGGCAGCCGACTACCTGAACGAGCTGGTGAACGACGCGAGACGCATCCTGACGATCTTCGGTGCGGCGTAAGCTCACTCTCATGAGCGCGGCACACGAGGAGTACGACGACCTGCACCGGCTGGTCGACCGCTTGACGCCGAACCAGGCGCGAGCGTTGCGCGCCGTCGCACTCGAACTCGTCGAAAGCGATCCCGCGCCCCCGCCCGGGGAATCGGACGGACGTCGGCGGCGACTCTCCTTCGCCGGGATCATCGCCGACGCCCCCGACAGCGCCGAGCGCGCAGAGGAACTCCTCCTCGACCGCTTCCGGGCCCGCTAGTGCTGATCTGCGACACCGGCCCCCTGTACGCGGCGATGAATCGGAAGGACAAGGACCACGCGCCCGCTGCCTTGATCTTCTTGAGACCCACGCCGGTCCGCTGATTCTTCCCGGCCCGGTACTGGCCGAGGTCTGCTGGCTGCTGGAGTCCCGGGTCGGGCCTGCCGCCGAAGCCGCCTTCCTCCAGTCCATCGTGGATGGCGAACTGACCATGGAGCCGCTGACCACCGCCGACGTGGCCAGGATGAAAGGTCTGGTGGTGAAATACGCCGACTTCCCGCTGGGAGCGGTGGACGCCGCCGTGATCGCCGTCGCCGAGCGGCTCGGCGTTCCGGAGATCGCCACCATCGATCATCGTCACTTCGGAGCCGTCCAGAACTCCCGTGGCGGCCACTTCACCTTGCTGCCGTGACGCTTTGGTCCGCCCCGGCTGTCAGCGCCTACCATCGGGGGCGTGTCGGTCAGAGAGTTGGTCGTGCTGGGGACGGCGAGTGCCGTGCCTACGCGGCATCGCAGTCATAACGGGTATCTCCTGCTGTGGGACGGCCAGGGGTATCTGTTCGACCCGGGCGAGGGCACGCAGCGGCAGATGCTGCTCGCGGGGGTCAGTGCGCACGACGTGACGCACATCTGTGTCACGCACTTCCACGGCGACCACTGCCTGGGGGTGCCGGGCGTGGTGCAGCGGATCGCGCGTGACCGGGTGCGGCACGAGGTGCGGGCGGTGTACCCGGCCTCCGGCGAGAGGTACTGGCGCGGGCTCAGGCACGCGGCGGCGTTCGCCGACACCGATCGCATCACCGAGCACCCGGTGTCGGGCGGCGAATGGCGGCTGGAGGGGCTGACGGCCAGGCCGCTGTCGCACCCGGTCGAGGCCTACGGCTACCGCCTGGACGAACCGGCGGGCCGCAGGATGCTTCCCGAGATGCTCAGGCGTTATGGCATCAGCGGCCCGGAGATCGCCGAGTTGCAGCGAGGCCGTGCCGTACGCGGTGTGACGCTGGAGCAGTGCAGCACGCCGCGAAAGGGGCAGAGCATGGCCTTCGTCATGGACACCCGGATGTGCGACGGCGTGTTCGACCTGGCCGAAGGCGTGGACCTGCTGGTGATCGAGTCGACGTTCCTGTCGCCCGAGGCGGCGCTGGCCACCGAGCACGGCCATCTGACGGCGGCCGACGCGGGCAAGGTGGCGGCGGAGGCGGGTGTGAGACGCCTGGTCCTGACCCATTTCTCGGAAAGGTACGGCCCGGCCGACGAGCCCCGTTTCCTGGAGGAGGTACGGCGAAGCTACGACGGCGAGGTGCACATCGCCCGCGACCTCATGCGAATCCCGGTCCCCAGACGCTGACGAAGTACCCCACCCCGTAGGGCGCTTCGGCCGCGAGCAACCGCCCGGTCAGACCGCTCGACCCCACCGCGGCACCGGCGAGCACCTGCCAGGCGGCCCGCCCGCCGACCTGCAACCGCTCGGCCTCGGCGACGTCCAGCCCGGCGAGCACGCGATGGTCTGCCGCCCCGAGCGCGGCGCCGATCCGCTGGTCGTAGCCCTGGGCGTCGGGATCCAGATAGCCGGGCGACTTCTCACTCAGGCACGCCGATCCGTCCCCCATCACCAGCAGGGCGACCCGCCGATCGCCACCGAGCGAGGCGCCGAGCGCCAGGCATTCGGCGGTGTCGGCGTCGAAGCCGATCTCGTCCATCGAGTCGGGCGCCCGTGAGGGGCCGAGCAGCCAGCGCCCGAGTGTGAGCGACAGCGGCAGCACCGCCTCACCCTCGCCCACTCGCACGTCCACTCCCCAGGGCGCCAGCGACCCGGCGGCGTCCCCCGCGTGGCGTGCCGTGCGCTCACCGCCGCCGACGACGACGAGCGTGTCGTGCCCGACGCCGAGCAGGGCGGTGACGGCCTCGTCGCAGGCGGCGCGCAGGCCGTCGAGCTCGGGGGCGGCGGCACCGGCCAGGGCGGGGTGGAGCAGGGGCGGGTGCGGGCACACGGCCGCGGCGACTAGCACGCGAGCCAGATTATCGGAGCGACCGGGCACGACTCCCCACCCGCGCCCGGCCCACGTCCCACCCGCATTCCGTCCACATACCGGTATAACGCCGTAGCAGCGACAAAGTGTTGGGTTGACGACCTGGTGTGACGTGCGTAACTTCCCGAACTAATAGGAAAGTTTCCTTTCTTTTATTCCTCCGTCAGAGAGGAAAGCACCATGTCCCGTCTCCGTTCCTGGAGGGCTGTGCTGGTCGCGGTCGTCTCGCTCGCTCTGGTCGCCACAGGCGCCACAGCCGCGTACGCCGCAGCCACGCTGACCGCCACCTTCTCCGCGAGCGATCGAGGCACCTGGTGGCAGGGCGGCTACGAAGTCAAGAACACCGGCGACGCAGCAGCCACCACCTGGACCCTCGAATTCGACCTCAACGCCGGACAGACCATAGGCAACTGGTGGAACGGCACGCCGACCGTGAGCGGCAGCCATGTCACCGTACGCCCGGCCAGCACCAACGCGAATGTGCCCGCAGGCGGGACCACGGGCACCAGGAGCTTCGGCTTCGTCGGGATGGGTCCGAAGACCCCTCCCCTCAACTGCAAGATCAACGGCAATCCCTGCGCCGGAGGTCCCGTCGACACCCCGCCGACCGCACCGGGCAAACCGGTCGGCACGCCGGGCATCACCACCGTCTCGCTGACGTGGGCCGCCTCCACCGACGACAAGGGCGTCTCCTCCTACGACGTGTACGTGGGCGGTAAGAAGGCCAAGACCGTCACCACCAACTCGGCGTTGATGGAAGGCTTCTTCGCCGACAGCAACTACTCCTTCACCGTGCGCGCCAAGGACACCATCGGCCAGGAGTCTCCCCCCTCCCCCGAGACCACCGTGCGCACCCTGCCGGAGGCGCCCGACACCGACGCGCCGACCGTGCCGGGCACGCCGTCCTCCACCGGCAAGACGCAGAGCAGTGTGACCCTGCAGTGGGACGCCTCCACCGACAACAGGGGCGTCACCGCCTACGAGGTGTACAACGGCGACGACCTCGCCGCGACCGTCACCGGCACCCCGCCGGGCACGACGACGACGATCGGCTCCCTGTCGGCCGACACCGAGTACACCTTCAAGGTCAGGGCCAAGGACGCGGCGGCCAACACCTCCGCGCACTCGGGCACCGTCACCGTCAGGACCGACGCGCCCGACCTCCAGCCGCCCACCACGCCGGGCACCCCCACCTCCACCGGCAAGACGACCACCAGCGTCACGCTGCAGTGGGGCGCCTCCACCGACGACACCGGTGTCGTCGCCTACGAGGTGTACAACGGCAGCACGCTGGCCACCACCGTCACCGGCAACCCCCCGGCGACGACCACCACGGTCGGCTCGCTGACCGCCGACACCGAGTACACCTTCAAGGTCAGGGCCAAGGACGCGGCGGCCAACGTCTCGGCCTACTCCGGCACCGTCACCGTCAGGACCGAGCAGCAGCCGACCGACCAGTCGGCCTGCCGCCCCGACGGCCTCTACCGCGCGCCGAATGTGACCGGCGTGCCGTACTGCACGGTCTATGACACCAACGGGCGAGAGAAGATGGGCGCCGACCACCCCCGCCGGGTCGTCGGGTACTTCACCAACTGGCGCACCGGCAAGAATGGCGCACCGTCCTACCTCGCCAAGGACATCCCGTGGGACAAGATCACCCACATCAACTACGCGTTCGCCCACATCGACGGCCAGAACAAGGTCTCGGTCGGCGGGCCCGGTCCGAACAACGTCTCGACCGGCATGGAGTGGCCCGGCGTCGCGGGCGCCGAGATGGACCCGGCGTACTCCTACAAGGGACACTTCAACCTGCTCAACAAGTTCAAGAAGCAGCACCCGAACGTCAAGACGATGCTCTCGGTCGGCGGCTGGGCCGAGACCGGCGGCTACATCGACGACAACGGCGTGCGTCAGCCGAGCGGCGGCTTCTACACGATGGCCTCCTCGCAGGCCTCGATCAACGCCTTCGCCGACTCCGCGGTGAAGTTCCTCAAGGACTACGGCTTCGACGGCCTGGACATCGACTACGAGTACGCGACGTCCGCGCCGAACGCCGGAAACCCTGACGACTTCCAGTTCTCCAACCCGCGCCGCGCCACGCTGATGGCCGGATACGTCAACCTGATGAAGACGCTGCGCGAGAAGCTCGACGCCGCCTCGGTGGCCGACGGCAAGTACTACCTGCTCACCGCCGCGACCACGGCGTCGGGCTGGATCCTGCGCGGCAGCGAGAACTACCAGGTCACCCAGTACCTCGACTTCGCCAACATGATGACGTACGACCTCCACGGCGCGTGGAACCAGTTCGTCGGGCCTTTGCAGGCGCTCTACGACGACGGCAGCGACGCCGAGATGAAGCACTGGAACGTCTACGGCACCTACAGCGGCATCGGGTACATGAACGGCGACTGGGCCTATCACCACCTGCGCGGCGCCATGCAGTCGGGACGCATCAACCTCGGCCTGGGCTACTACAGCCGAGGCTGGAAGGGCGTGACCGGCGGCGTCGACGGGCTCTGGGGCCTGTCGAAACTCGCCGACCAGACCAAGTGCCCCAAGGGCACCGGGTCCGACATCGGCTCGACCGTGCCCTGCGGCGACGGCGCCATCGGCATCGACAACGTCTGGCACGACCTCGACGCGGGCGGCAAGGAGGTGCCCGCCGGTGTGAACCCGGTCTGGCACTTCAAGAACCTGCAGGAGGGCAAGCAGGGCAGCTACATCACCCAGTACGGCCTGACGCCCGACACCGACCCGACCGACCGCATCTCCGGCACCTACGTCCGCAAGTACTCCACCTCCATGGTCGCGCCGTGGCTGTGGAACAACGACAAGAAGGTCTACCTCTCCACCGAGGACGACCAGTCGGTGCAGGCCAAGGCCGACTACGTCGCGGCCAAGGGCATGGGCGGCATCATGATCTGGGAGCTGGCGGGCGACTACGCCTACTACCCCCAGCGTGACGGCGGCAGAGGCGAGTACTTCATCGGCGACACGCTCACCACCAAGATCTACAACACCTTCAAGACCGCGGCCCCGTACGGCAACCTGCGAGCCGGCACCAGAACGATGCCGACGCAGACGCTGAACGTCCAGGTCAGCCTGGGCGGGTTCGCGGTGGGCGACGCCAACTACCCGATCTCACCGAAGATCAAGTTCACCAACAACTCCACGACCGCCATCCCCGGCAACGCGACGATCGAGTTCGACTACGGCACGTCGGCTCCGGCGACACTCAGCCAGACGACCGGCTGGCCGCTCACGGTCACCGCAGGCCATACGGGGACGAACGTCGGCGGACTCAAGGGCGACTTCCATCGGGTCAAGATCACAGTCCCGAGTTACGAGAGCATCGCCCCCGGCGCGTCCAAGGAGATCCAGCTCCGCTACGACCTGCCGATCGCCAGTCCATCCAATTTCGTGGTGACGTTCGGAGGCCAGTCCTACCGGCTCTCGACCGACAACCCACGCTAAGACCGCACCGGGACATGCGGCCGCTCGGCCCGATCCGCCTGGGGGGATCGGGCCGATTGGCCGTTTCAGGGACCGGTGCTCGCTACACGTAGGGGTCGCGGCCGTCGGCGATGCGGATCAGCTGGGCGGCCGTGTGCTCCGCGGCCGAGGCGTGCAGGCCGTGCCCGAAGCTCACCCGTGCCGCGCCCGCCTCCGCCAGCTCGGCCAGCGAGGGGCCGCCGCGCTTGAACAGCACGTTGACCGGGCCGCCCACCTGGGAGGCCAGCTCCTCGATCTCTCCCAGGTCCTGCAGGCTGATCGGGTACACGCAGTCGGCGCCCGCGTCCAGATAGCGCCTGCCGCGCTCGACCGCCTCCCGCAGGGTGCGCGATCCCGCCCAGTAGGAGTCGATCCGGGCGTTGATCACCAGGTCGATGCCCTCGGCGTCGGCCGCCTGCCGTACCGAGGCCAGGAACCGTGCCTGCTGCTCCGCGTCGATCATCGTGGAGGTGCCGGCGTCGGTGTCCTCCAGGTTGCAGCCCACGGCGCCCGCGTCGGCCAGCCTGGCGACCAGTTCGGCCGGGTCGAGTCCGTAGCCGCGTTCGACGTCGGCGGTGACCGGCAGGCGCACCGCCCTGGCGATGCGGGCGATCGCCGCCATCATCTCCGCGACGGGCGTGTCCTCACCGTCGTCGTAGCCCAGCACCTCGGCCATCGCGGCACTCCCCGTCGCCACGACCGGAAACCCCGCCGCCTGTACGGCCTTGGCCGACACGGCGTCCCACACGTTCGGCAGCACCACGGGCCGCCCGGCCACATGCAGCGCCCGAAGCGCCCCCGCACTCACATCCGTCATGCCGAGCGACTCTATGGGCGCAGGTGGGAGCCGGTAAGAGCCAATCGGGGGGCATATCGGGGGTACCACTTCGCCGGGGTGGGCCGGTGGCCGGGATACCGCTTCGCCGGGTACGAGCCGGTCAGCAGCCGTTCTTGGAGCACTGGCCGCCCACCAGGCCGCCGGGGCCGTCGGCCGGGTCGTCCGGCTGCTCGCTCGGCGGGGTGCTGGGCTTGGAGCTGGGCTTGGGCTTGCCGGTGCCCTGGCCCGCCGAGCCCTTGTCCGTGGAACCGGTGGAGCCCGTGGAACCGGTGCCCGAGTCTCCCGTGCCCGCGTCGCCGGTGCCGGGGTCGTCCTGGGTGGCGGTGCCCGACTGGCCCTGGCCGTCGTCGCCCAGGTCGTCGGAGGCGCCCTGCTCGGCGGACTCGGCCGACTCGCTCGGGCCTGCGCTCGGCCCGTCGGACGGTACGGCCGGCTGTCCCTTGCCCGCCGTGTCCGATGTCTTCGTCCCGTCCGGTGTGCCCGAGGTCGAGCCGGCCAGCGCGAAGCCGATGCCGCCCGCGGCCAGCACGGCGACGAGGGCCGCCGCGACGACGAGCCAGGTCTTGCGCCGGGGGTTCGGCGTCTTGGCGGGAGTGGGGTCGGCGTGCCCGTCCATGTGTGACAACTCCTGCGGTCGTATTGGGGGGAAACCGCCACGGCTTCCGCGGGTGTTGGCCCACACTAGCCGCAGTAGTGCAATGCCCACGCACCTATCACGAAGGAATCACGACTTGTCCCTTCTCGCATGGATACGCGCAGGCTGGCGGGGTGCGTTGATGATCACAGTGGTGGTCGCGGGGGTGGGCGGGGCCGGAATTCTGCTCGGCCGATCGGCCGCTCCTGACGATCTTCCCTACACTCCGTCGAGGGCGGCGAAATCGCCGACGGCCACGGAGAAAAGCCCCTCTCCCCCTGCGATAAGGCCGCTTTCCCCCTCGCCCGATGCGACCGGGAAGACCGGGAAGACCGAGACGCCCCCGGTGGCGGCCAGGGGCTGGACCAGACGCGTGCCCGCCCCGGCATCGGGCCGGCGTGTCCTCGCCCGCCCGGTCCCCAACCGCAGTGTCGCCGCGGCGCCCGGCGAGCGCCGCAGGAAGGCGACGCCGCCGCGCCGCGACACCCCGTCGGCCGAGCCGCCCTCCGGCCCCGACCCGTGCGCGACCTTCCGCGACACCCGCCGCGACTACTGCCACATGATCCTCGACCACTTGCTGGGCTGAGCCCGCCTCCTGGAGTGACCCGGACCCCAGGAGCACCCCTGCCTCCAGGAGTGACCCGGCCTCCTGGGCTACCCCGGGCCGCCCCGGTGCGAACGGCCGCACGCCCGCGCTCCGCGATCGCGGAACACGGGCGTGCGCACGCCGTACAACAGAAAAGGTCAGCCGGGGATCGCGCACCCGGGGGCGTCGGCGACCGGCAGGGGGGCGGGGCGGCCGATGGTCGGCATGCCGAGCGAGACGCCCTTGGCGGGGGCGGGTGCGCCCTGCCTGGCGGCCCAGGCGTCGCCCGCGCGGGTGCGGCGCAGGCCGAGCATGGCGCCGTCGGCCACCAGGTGGTGCGGCGCGGCGTAGGTGACCTCGACGGTGACCATGTCGCCGGGCCTCGGGGTGTCCTCGCCCACGGCGAAGTGCACCAGGCGGTTGTCGGGCGCACGGCCGGACAGCCTGCGGGTCGCCTCGTCCTTGCGGCCTTCGCCCTCGGCGACCAGCACCTCGAGCGTGCGGCCGACCTGCTTCTTGTTCTCCTCCCAGGCGATCTCCTCCTGCAGGGCGACCAGGCGCTCGTAACGCTCCTGGACGACCTCCTTCGGGATCTGGTCCGGCATGGTCGCGGCGGGCGTGCCTGGCCGGATGGAGTACTGGAAGGTGAAGGCGTTGGCGAAGCGCGAGCGCCTGACGACCTCCAGCGTGCCCTGGAAGTCCTCCTCGGTCTCGCCGGGGAAGCCCACGATGATGTCGGTCGAGATCGCGGCGTCCGGCATGGCCGCGCGCACGCGCTCGATGATGCCGAGGTAACGATCGGCACGGTAGGAGCGGCGCATCGCCTTGAGCACCTGGTCCGAGCCGGACTGCAGCGGCATGTGCAGCTGGTGCATCACATTGGGCGTCTCGGCCATGGCCGCGATGACGTCGTCGGTGAAGGCGGCCGGGTGCGGCGAGGTGAAGCGCACACGCTCCAGGCCCTCGATGTCGCCGCAGGCGCGCAGCAGCTTGCCGAACGCCAGCCGGTCGCCGAACTCGACGCCGTAGGTGTTGACGTTCTGCCCGAGCAGCGTGACCTCGAGGACGCCCTGCTCGACCAGTGTGCGCACCTCGTTGAGCACCTCGCCCGGACGGCGGTCCTTCTCCTTGCCGCGCAGTGCGGGCACGATGCAGAAGGTGCAGGTGTTGTTGCACCCGACCGACACCGAGACCCACGCGGCGTAGGCCGACTCCCGCTTGGTCGGCAGTGTGGAGGGGAAGACCTCCAGCGACTCCTTGAGCTCGACCTGGGCCTCTCCCGCGATGCGGGCGCGCTCCAGCAGCACCGGCAGCGAGCCGATGTTGTGGGTGCCGAACACCACGTCGACCCAGGGCGCCTTGCGGACGATCTCGCCCTGGTCCTTCTGGGCCAGGCAACCGCCCACGGCGATCTGCATGCCGGGGTTGCTCATCTTGGCCGGGCGCAGGTGGCCGAGGTTGCCGTAGAGGCGGTTGTCGGCATTCTCGCGCACGGCGCACGTGTTGAACACGACAACGTCGGCGGCGTCGCCGTCGGCCGCGGGCACGTAGCCGGCGTCCTCCAGCAGGCCCGACAGCCGCTCGGAGTCGTGAACGTTCATCTGGCACCCATAGGTACGCACTTGGTACGTGCGGGCGCTCTCCTGGGTCACAGTCATCTCGGTATCCAGGGTAGGCGCTGCCAGGGCCAGTGTCGTACCGGTCAACGCCTCGAACGAGTCGTATCACAGAGCGTGAAAATGGATGTAAATGCATAAATCGCCCTCTAGTGATCTGGCCGTGATCTGATCGGTACCGGCCAGTTAGTGACGGGTGTCCCAGACCGCTTTACGTTTTGAGCCATGACGGAGAACGGGGACACGACTCCACTCGTCAGGCTGGAGAACGTCAACAAATACTTCGGGACCCTGCACGTCCTGAAGGAAATCGAACTGACGGTCTCCCGAGGCGAAGTGCTGGTCGTGATCGGACCATCCGGAGGTGGCAAGTCCACACTGTGCCGGGCCATCAACCGTCTGGAGACCATCGACAGCGGCACCATCGTCTTCGACGGCAACCCCCTGCCCGCCGAGGGCAAGGCGCTGGCGAAGCTGCGCTCCGAGGTCGGCATGGTGTTCCAGTCGTTCAACCTGTTCGCGCACAAGACCATCCTGGAGAACGTCACACTCGGCCCGACCAGGGTGCGCGGCATCGCCAGGGCGCAGGCCGAACAGCGGGCGATGGAGCTGCTCGAACGGGTGGGCATCGCCGCACAGGCACAGAAGTATCCGGCTCAACTCTCCGGCGGCCAGCAGCAACGCGTCGCGATCGCACGGGCGCTCGCGATGGACCCCAAGATGATCCTTTTCGACGAGCCCACCTCGGCACTGGACCCGGAAATGGTCCAGGAGGTGCTCGACGTGATGATCGGACTGGCCCGCGACGGGATGACCATGATGGTCGTCACGCATGAGATGGGCTTCGCCCGCAGGGCGGCCAACCGCGTCGTGTTCATGGCCGACGGCCAGATCGTCGAGGAGGACACCCCCGACGGATTCTTCGGTTCGCCGAAGACCGACCGGGCCAAGGACTTCCTCTCCAAGATCCTTACGCACTGATCCCGACCCACTGACCCTGACGCACTGATCCTGACGCACCGATTTTTCCGCACTGAGAAAGCCGAGGTATCGCTGATGCGTATTCGTCGCGTGGGAGCCGTTCTCGCCGCCGCCGGTCTGTTGGTCGCAGGACTCGCCGCCTGTGGAGAGAGCGCTCCCGCAAGCGTCCTGCAGAAGGCCAAGGACGAGAAGAAGATCGTGGTAGGCGTCAAGTACGACCAGCCGGGCCTCGGCCTGAAGAAGCCGGACGGCACCGTCGAGGGATTCGACGTCGACGTGGCCAAGTACATCGCCGGCAAGCTCGGCGTGCCGGAGAGCGGGATCGAGTTCAAGGAGGCCCGCTCGGCCAACCGTGAGACCTTCCTGCAGCAGGGCCAGGTCGACATCGTGATCGCCACCTACTCCATCACCGAGGCGCGCAAGCCCAAGGTGACCTTCGGCGGGCCGTACTACGTGGCCCACCAGGACACGCTGATCCGCGCCGACGACACCTCGATCACCACGCTGGACAGCCTCGCCGGCAAGAAGGTCTGCCAGGTGAGCGGCTCCAACTCGTGGAAGAACATCGTCGAGGGCACCAACAAGGAGAACAAGAAGGTCGCCGCGACCCTCGTGCCCGCCGGCGGCTACGACGAGTGCATCACCAAGCTCAAGGGCAACGCGATCGACGCCGTGACCACCGACGACACCATCCTGGCGGGCTTCGCCGCACGCGAGGGCGGCTCGGTCAAGGTCGCGGGCGCCCCGTTCACCGACGAGAACTACGGCATCGGCATCAAGAAGGGCGACCTGGAGTCCTGCAAGGCGATCAACGACGCGGTCGCCGCCATGTGGGCCGACGGCACCGCCGTCAAGCTCCTGGAGAAGCACTTCAACAACACCGGCCTGAAGTGGTCGACGACGGCCCCGACCCCGGCCGGCTGCGCCTGACCGTTCGCGCACGGACCGCGCCGGTGAGCCGCCCGCTCACCGGCGCGCCCATATCACGGGGAGTTCGATGAACGCTCTGTGGGACTTCGGTCCCCTGATCGAGAACGCCGACAAGATCCTGCTGGGGTTCTGGTCGACGATCCGGCTGACGGTGATGAGCGCGATCCTCTCGCTCGTCCTCGGTACGATCCTGGTCGGCATGCGGGTGGCGCCGACGCCGGTGCTGCGCCTGGCCGGCACCGTCTACGTCAACACGGTGCGCAACATCCCGCTGACCCTGGTGCTCATCCTGTGCGCGCTCGGGCTCAGCGACGTCATGCAGCTCACCTTCTCCGACGAGCCGTCGACCAACTACTACTGGTGGGCCGTCACCGGGCTTTCCGCCTACACCGCGGCCTTCGTCTGCGAGGCGCTGCGCTCGGGTGTGAACACGGTGCCGCTCGGCCAGGCGGAGGCCGCGCGGGCGATCGGGCTGACGTTCCTGCAGTCGCTGCGGCTGATCGTGCTGCCCCAGGCCTTCCGTACGGTGATCGCGCCGCTCGGCAGCATCATGATCGCGCTGACCAAGAACACCACCATCGTCATCGTGGCCAGCTACCTCGAGGCCGGGGCCGAGATGAAGCAGATGTTCGACGACTTCGGGGCGACGATCCCGATCTTCGCCGGATTCGCCGCCGGGTACATGATCCTGACCCTTCCCACCGGCTACTTCTTCGGCTGGCTGGCCAAGCGACTGGCGGTGGTCCGATGAGCACCTCGGTCCTGTTCGACACGCCGGGCCCCCGCGCCCGGTTGCGCAACAACGTCCTCACCCTGGTCTCGGTGGCCGCCCTGCTCGGTGTGGTGTGGCTGGTGCTGTCCACCCTGGCCGACAAGGGGCAGCTCGACGCCAAGTTGTGGGAGCCGTTCCTGCGGGCCGACACCTGGACCGGGTTCATCATCCCCGGCCTGATCGGCACCCTGCAGGCCGCCGGGCTCGCCGCCGTGCTCGCGCTGGTCTTCGGCGTGGTGTTCGGCCTGGGCAGGCTGTCGGAGCACGCGGTCGTCCGGCGAGTGTCCGGCTGGATCGTGGAGTTCTTCAGGGCGATCCCGCTGCTCATCCTGATCTTCTTCATCCAGGCGGGTCCCGCGACCCTGTCGGGCTACACGATGAACGTGCCCGCCTTCACCGCGGTGGTGCTCGGCCTGACGCTGTACAACGGGTCGGTGCTGGCCGAGATCTTCAGGGCGGGCATCCTCGCGGTGCCGCGCGGGCAGTCCGAGGCGGCCTATGCGATCGGCCTGCGCAAGACGAACGTCATGCGCCTCGTCCTGGTGCCCCAGGCGACGACCGCGATGATGCCGGCCATCGTCAGCCAGATGGTCGTCCTGCTCAAGGACACCGCACTCGGCTGGATCATCGCCTACGAGGAGCTGCTCAACGCCGGGCTCAAGCAGATCGGCGCCAACTACGGCAACCTGATCCCGAGCGCCATCGTGATCGCGGCCATCTATGTGGTGATCAACCTGCTGCTCGGACTGCTGGCCGGCGCCCTGGAACGGCGCAGCAGGCGGAGCAGGAAGACCACCGTGACCGCGATCGGCCCCATCACGGCGGTCGGCATCAAGACATAGCCACATTTGACGGCTGGTTTTGCGGCACGGCCACACATGACGGCCGGTTTTGCGGCATAGCCGCACTTGGCGGCCGGTTTTGCGGCACGGCCGTACTTGGCGGCTGGTATCAAGGCGTAGCCGTACTTGGCTGCCGACTTCACTGCATAGCCGCACTTCAACAGGAAACCGGGCGTTTCACCCCAGAGCGCCTTATGGGCCACGCAGGACGCGGTTATCGGGCAGGATGCGGCTATGCCCCCCGAGCGTGCCACCGTGCCGTACTCTGCCTGGCCCTCTCCCATCTCCACCACCGACGTCGCCCGGTCCGGGCTGCGCCTCGGCTGGCCCACCGTGCTCGGCGAGCAGGTCTGGTGGGCCGAGGACAGGCCGGGCGAAGGCGGCAGGACGACGATCGTGCACCGCGCGGCCGACGGCGTGCGCACCGAACTGCTGAGCACGCCGTGGAGCGCCCGCACCCGCGTGCACGAGTACGGCGGGCGCTCCTACGTCGTCGCGCCCGATGTCGGCGTCGTGTTCGCCAACTTCGCCGACCAGCGGCTCTACCTGCTGCGCGAAGGCGACCCCGCCTACGAGGAGCCCACCCCGATCACCCCCGAGCCCGACGCGCCGTGCGCCCTGCGCTACGCCGAACTGCTCGTACGCGACGGCCGCGTCTGGTGCGTACGCGAACAGCACCACGACAACGGCAAGGTCGTGCGCACGATCGTCTCGCTCCCGGTCGAAGGCGGGCCGGTCGTCGAGCACGTGAGCGGCAGCGACTTCTACGCCTCTCCCGCCCTCTCGCCCGACGGGCGGCATCTGGCCTACATCTGCTGGAACCATCCCCGTATGCCGTGGATCGGCACCGAGCTGCGCATCACGCGGGTAGCCGACGGCAACTCCTGGACGGTCAAGGGCAGCTCCACCGAATCGGTGCTGGCGCCGCGCTGGCGCGACGACTCCAGCCTGTACCTGGTGTCCGACTGGTCCGGCTGGTGGAACCTCTACCAGATCGGCATCTACGGCACCTCCTCGCAGGCGCTCTGTCCCGCCGAGGCGGAGTTCGCCTGGCCGATGTGGCAGCTCGGCGGCCTGCCGTACCTCGTGCTCGGTGACGGCAGGCTCGCGGTGCTGCACGGGCAGGGCGACCTCGAGCTGGGCATCCTTGATCCCGACACCGGTGTGCTGAGCAAGGTCGACGTGCCCTACTCCGGCTGGGACGCGGCTCTTTCGGCCGACGGGACGATGCTGGCCGGGGTGGCGTACGGGTCGGACGTCCCCCGGTCGGTGGTACGCGTCGACACGGTCACCGGGCGGGTGGAGGGGCTGCGGCGTGACGTCGACGAGCTGCCCGACATCGCCTACCTGCCCCGGGCCAGGGCGGTGGAGTTCACCGGGAGGTTCGGCAGGCACGTGCACGCGTTCCTGTACCCGCCGTCCAATCCGACGGCGTCCGTCGGCGACGCCGCTCCGCCGTATGTGGTGTTCCTGCACGGCGGGCCCTCGCATCACTCGCTCAGCGCGCTCGACATGGAGAAGGCGTACTTCACCTCGCGCGGCATCGGCGTGCTCGATGTGAACTACGGCGGCTCGACCGGCTACGGACGCGCCTACCGGGAACGGCTGCGCGGGCAGTGGGGCGTGGTCGACGTCGAGGACACGGTGGCCGCCGCCGAATGGCTCGCCTCCTCCGGCCTGGCCGACCCCGCCCGCATCGCCGTACGCGGCGGCAGCGCCGGAGGCTTCACGGTCATGGCCGCCTGCTGCCGTTCCGAGGTGTTCGCCGGCGGCGTGTCCTACTACGGCGTCAGCGCCCTGGCTCCCCTCAACGCCCACACGCACGACTTCGAGTCCCGCTACCTGGAGTGGCTGGTCGGCCCCGAAGACGCCGCCCTGTACGCCACCCGCGAGCCTCTCGCCCTCGCCGACGGGGTCAGCTGCCCGATGCTGCTGCTGCAGGGCTTGGACGATGTGGTGGTACCGCCTGAGCAGTCCGCGGCGTTCGCTGACGCGTTGGCGGCGCGGGGGGTTTCGTGTACGTATCTGACCTTTGAGGGAGAGACCCACGGATTTCGTCGCGCGGAGACGCGTACGGCGGCGCTGGCGGCTGAGCTGGCGTTTTATCTGCAGATTTTCTCTGAGCCTGGGTAGGTGGGGCGGGTTCGGAGACTTGGGGGCTTTGGGGGCTTTGGGGGGCTGGCTCCCGCCTGAATGATGAGTCGCCCTTCCAGCGACACCTCGTGCGAACAGCTCGAACGCGGTGCGACGGCTGACGCCCAGCACATTTCGATAGGCGCTGTTCGAGCTTTCAGGAGAACGGCTGCTCGCCGGCTGCATCTCGGGCGGCGAACGCAGCACTGTGGCTTGCGTCTGCCGTGGGCGTTCTCAGCGGGCGAACTCGGTCGCTCTGGACTCTCGGACGACGGTGATGCGGATCTGGCCGGGGTAGGTCAGCTCCTCCTCGACCTGCTTGGCGACGTCGCGGGCGATGACCTGGGCCTGGATGTCGTCGATGGAGTCGGGCTTGACCATGACCCTGATCTCGCGCCCGGCCTGCATGGCGAAGACCTTCTCGACGCCCTCGTAGGACTGGGCGATCTCCTCCAGGCGCTCAAGGCGCTTGACGTAGGCCTCCAGCGACTCCCTGCGTGCCCCGGGGCGGGAGCCGCTGATCGCGTCGGCCGCCTGGGTGAGCACGGCCTCGACAGTGCGTACCTCGACCTCGTTGTGGTGGGCCTCGATCGCGTGCACGACGTCCTCGTGCTCGCCGTAGCGCCTGGCGATCTCGGCTCCGATGAGGGCGTGGCTGCCCTCCACCTCGTGGGTGAGCGCCTTGCCGATGTCGTGCAGGAGGGCGCAGCGCTTGAGCAGCGTCTGGTTCATCCGCAGTTCGGCCGCCATGATGCCGGCGATGTGGGCGGACTCGATGAGGTGCTTGAGTACGTTCTGGCCGTAGGAGGTGCGGTAGCGCAGCTGGCCGAGCAGCAGGGTCAGCTCCGGGTGCATGTCGGTGATGCCGAGCTCGACGAGCGCGTCGTCACCGGCCCGCGCACACAGGTCCTGGACCTCGGCCTTGCTGCGGTCGTAGGCCTCCTCGATGCGCTGGGGATGGATCCGGCCGTCCAGGACGAGCTTCTCCAGGGTCAACCTCGCGGTCTCACGACGTACCGGATCGAAACACGACAGCAGCACGGCCTCTGGGGTGTCGTCGATGATCAGGTTGACGCCGGTCGTCGACTCGAACGCCCTGATGTTGCGGCCCTCGCGGCCGATGATGCGGCCCTTCATCTCGTCGCCGGGCAGGTGCAGCACGCTGACCACCGACTCGGCCGTCTGCTCGGTCGCCACCCGCTGCACGGCGAGCGTCACGATCTTGCAGGCTCGCTTCTCACCTTCCTTGCGCGCCTCGCCCTCGATCTCCCTGACGATCAGCGCGGCCTCGCGCTTGGCGTCACGTTCGATCTCCTTGACCAGCTCGGACTTGGCCTGCTCGGCGGTCAGACCGGCCACGCGCTGCAGGATCGCCCGGCGTTCGCCCTCCACCTGCAGCAGCTCGGCGCGCCTGTCGGCGAGCTCGGTCTCGGTCTCGGCCAGCTTGCGCCCGCGTTCGAGCTGCCTGCGGGCCTCCTCGTCGAGTCGCTGCTCGCGTTCGGCCAGGCGTCCTTCTCTGCGTTCGAGGTCGGCGCGCAGGTCCTTGACCTCGGCCTTGAGGATGCGCTGCTCCTCCTCGACCTCCTTGCGCAGCCGCTCGACGCCGTCGGCGGCCTGCTCGGATCGGCGCAGCGTGTCGGCGGCCTCGTTCTCGGCCCTCGACCTGATCTCACGGGCGGTCTGCTTGGCCTCGTCGAGCTCGGCCTGCACCTCGGCCAGCTGTTCGGGGGAAGGGCCCTTCGCCTGTGGGAGGTGTCCTCCAGTGCGGCGCACCAGCACGACGAGCGCGGCGATCGTCACAGCGGCAAGCACCAGCACCGCCACCGACAATACGATCACGAACACTCCGGAAGCCATGTGCGCTCACCCTCCTCGCGTCGCCAACCTGAAACGCGGTCTCCAACCACGGGAGGTGTCACATGCACAGCACGGATGGCCTCGGCTACGGCTGTCGCCGAGACACATATCAAGCCAGGACGAACCCGGTCCCGACCCATCGAGCCGACACCTCGCTTGCCTCTGCCTGTCAAGCCTGCTCGTCCGTCGTTCACCGGTATGGCAATCCGCACTGCGCGGAGTAACTCCTCACTGCCGTCGAGGTTATGCGTCGAAGAGGTAACGAGCAAGCAAAGACATGCGGTCGAGCGTGTCCGACCAGCTCTGCTTCACGGATTACCCCATCCACCCAGCTTCGCCTTGAACGTCCCTCTTTATCCGACTTTTGCCAAGATAGACAGACGAAACCCCGCCCAGTGGCCCGACCTATCACGCGTCGCCCTACACATCCCAAACACCACGTCCTGTCCCTCCTCCCCCACCATCCCCACCGTCACACCCGTCATTGGGGATCGGTTCGGGGGATTTTTGGGCAGGGGGGTGCTTTGGGTAGCGGTCAGTCGCCGGGAGGGACGGTCGTTTGTGGGGGCGCGGGCTACGCGTGGCTGGCTTGGATGCGTACGCGTCCGTTCCTCCCGGTCGTATCGGCCTCGCCCTCACGGTCGCATCACCCTCGCCCTCGCTGGCCCTCGCTCTCTCCTTGGCCCTCGCACTCACACTCGCATTCGTATCGGCACGCGGCGATGCGAGCTCGCACGGGTTGCACCTAACCGCATGGCTGTCCTGCGCCTTCCGGCGGTGCGCCCTTCCGGCTTCCGTTGCTCACAGTCCAGGTCTTCCGGCTTCATTCGGGCTTCACAATTGCGAAGGGTGAAGGGTGAAGGGTGAAGGGTGAGAGGCGGGAGTCGAGAGGCGAAGGCGCCCGCTACCGGCCCGCGACCGGCCCTCAGCAGGCCCTCGGCAGGCTCTCGACAGGAACGCTAGGGAAGGGAAAGGACCGGTCGATCGCAGGTCGCCGCCTGTCCGGACTTCACCCTGTCGAGGCGACCGCTCCCACAATCCCCGCCCTCTCGGCAGCCTTCGTCTTGGCGGCCCTGGCGAAGGCGGTGATGATGGCGTGCGGCTTTCGTCCGTCGCCGGACATTTCCGGCTGGAACAGGGTGGCCAGGTAGAACGGGTGCCCAGGCAGTTCGGCAGCGCGTACTTCTCCTTCCTCGTCGTGGGCGGAGAAGCGCAGACCGGCCTCCTCCAGCACCGTCAGGTAGGCGGAGTTCACCCCGAACGCACAGTGATACCGCTCCACCGTACGGTTCACCCCGACGATCGCCTCGACCAACGAACCCGGCGTCAGCCGTACCGCTCCTTCATGGCCGGCGAGGGAGCAGGCCAGGGGCATGACCAGGACTTCACGTCCGCCGGTTGGGCCGTTCTCGGCGTGGGCGGCGTCGAGGCGGCAGACGTTGCGCGCGTACTCCAGCACCGCGTGCTGGAATCCTCCACACGTCCCCAGGAAGGGAATACCGTCCTCACGTGCCGTCCTGGCCGCCGCCACCGCTCCGTCCTCGCTGCGGTACGGACTTCCCGGAAGCATCCAGATGCCGTCGAAGCCGGTCAGGTCGCCCACCTCGTCGGTAGGAATCCAGTACGCATCGACGACCAGGCCTTCCCGCTCCCGCAACGCCTCCAACAGCAGAGGTACCCGCCCATGCGCCCGCACACTGGGCGACCGATCAGCAACCAGAGCAATTCTCATGCCCTCATCCTCACCCCAGCCCCACGGTAAGCACCAACGATGGTTCCTGCTCCACCAATAAGCAACACTGATGCAGCACCCACCACGCGGCTCCATGACATCCACCGAGGGACCGTAGACCCCGCAAGCCAAGTCGGCCGAGCCGGTCCCCGGCGCGATCGCCAACACGAGGAGGCAGTCATTCTGGACCCCCACCTGCTGCGGACGTTTGTCGTTGTGGTTCGGCTCGGTTCCTTTTCGGGGGCGGCTGAGGAGTTGGGGTACACCCAGTCGGCTGTGTCTCAGCAGATCGCCGCGTTGGAGAGCGATCTCGGCGTGCCGGTCCTGCTGCGGCGGCCGGTCGTGCCGACCGAGGCGGGGGCGAGGTTGCTGGAGCATGCGGTACCTCTGTTGCTTCGGCATGAGGCCGCTCGGGCGGATGTCGTGCGTACGGCGGCCATGCCTGCTCAGCACGTCACGATGGCGGTATCGCCGCTGGCGTTGGGCGAGGTACTGGCGGATCGGCTGGCTCGGGCGCGGAGGGCCTTGCCTCGTCTCACGGTGGGCGTCGAGCTGTCCTCGCCTGCCGATGCCGCGCGGGCGGTTTCGTCGGGCGGGGCCGAGCTGGCGCTGATCTCGGGGTTGGCCGCGCCGACCGATCCGCTGCCGCTGCCCGAGCTGGGGCCTCTCACCGCCGCGGGGATGTCGGAGGAGGCCGTCATGGTGGCGTTGCCCGCCTCCCACCCACTCGCACCTTCCGTACGGCCGGGGCAACGCGGCGACAGGGGACTACGGCTCGGCGATCTGTCGGACGCGCTGTGGCTGGACGCCGATGCCGTGGCGCCGCTGGGCAGGCTTCGGCATCTCACGGGGAGCGACGGGTTCCGCCGGGCGCTTCGGTACGCGGGCATGGATATGCATACCTTGTTGCAGTTGGTGGCTGCCGGGCATGGTTTGACCCTGCTTCCGGCTTCGGCCGTTGCATGGCCGTCCGTCGTGGTGGTGCCGTTGCTCAGCCCTCGTGTCGTCTTCCGCGTCGAACTGCTGCACGGCTCCCTACCGGCCGGGCCCGCGGGTGCTCTCGTCGCCCACTTGCGCGACGAGGTTCCGTACGGCATTCCGGAGTGAGCGGCTACTCGAAATCGTCGTCCTCGACCGCCTGTCCCTCGCTCTCCAGGGCTTCGCGGATCACCCGGAACGCCAGTCCCGCTCCGTAGCCCTTTCTGGCCAGCATTCCGGCGAGTCGTCGGGTACGCGCCTTCGGGTCGAGGCCTCGTGTCGAGGAGAGCTTCCTGTCGACCAGGCGTCGGGCGGTCTCGGCTTCCTGGTCGGGATCGAGGCGTTCCACGGCTTCCTTGACCGTTTCGCCGTCGACTCCTCGGTGGCGTAGTTCGTTGGCGAGTGCCCGTTTGGCCAGGCCTCTACCGTGATGGCGAGAGTCGACCCAGGCTTCGGCGAACGCCTCGTCGTTGATCAGGCCGAGCTCCTGGAACCGGTCGAGTACCTTCGTCGCGGCATCGTCCGGAATTTCGCGCTTGCGCAGCGCCTCGGCGAGTTGCGCACGCGTCTTGGGAGCCATCGTGAGCAGCCGAAGGCATACATTCCGTGCCGCCGCCTCGGGGTCGGCAGGCTTCCGCCCGGCTCCACGCCGTCCGGTGCTCGCTTCTTCCTCGGCCTCGTGGCCCACGCCGTCGGCGTCTTCGGACCGGTCGCGTTCACCACGCCGTTCGTATCGCCTGCCGCCGCCGCGTCCACGTCGGCCGCCGCTCGTACCACCGCGCCGCCGGCCGCTCTCGTAGCCTGTCGTCGCTTCGCCCGCTGCCGGAGCCTGGTCGTCGCCTTCACGTGCGGGCTCGTCGTCGATCGGCTGTGTACGTTCGGCGCTCTTGCGTTTCGGCTTCGCGGGCTTGTCGACCTCAGGCCAGCCGCCCCAGTCATGCGGATTGGCATCACTCGTCTCGGCCTTGGCACTACGACGAGGACGAGAAGGCGTCTTGTCCGGCACGACGACCGACGGCTGCGCAGGCAGGCTCGGCTCCACGTACTCGTGCGACGCGTCACCCCTTTCACGAGGCGGTATGACGTCAGGCCAATCCGCAACGTTAGAAACAGCCAGGTCAGCCGATCGCCTCCCCCCACGCCGCGAAGCCCGATCCGGCCCCACCACCTCAGGCAACACCTCAACCACAGGCGAAACCCCGGATGAAACAACAGCTGGCACCACGGACGAAACCCCAGAAACAGGCTCCATCTCAGGACCGAGGACAGACGCAAGAGCAGGCACAGGCTCAGAGGCAGAGGCAGAGGCAGAGGCAGAGGCAGACGCAGGCACAGGGGCAAGCGCAGGCACAGGATCAGGGGTAGGGGCAGGGGCAGGGGCAGGGGCAGGGGCAGGCGTAGGCGCAGTGGCAGGACCTAGGCCAGCAGTCCCAGGCACCCCATCCTCAGCCACCCCCGCCGAAGGCAAACCGCCCGAAGGCAAACCCTCCGAAAGCGAACCCCCCGCAGGCACCCCCCTCGAAGGCGCCCCCTCCAACGACCGATCCGACCGACCCGACCAATCGGATCGACCCGACCAATCGGATCGATCCGACCCATCCGACCGATCCAATCGACCCGACCGATCCACAAACCGGTACGGCTCCACGACAGGCGCCACCCCCGACGACTCCCCACCCGGCGACAAGCCGGGCCGGAACGCCGGGCCGCTCTCGAAGAAGGCGTGACGCCGAGTGGATGCCGCCCCCGGATCGCCGCCGATGAACGAGGAGACGACCGCCGAAGAGTCATCCCCCTTGGGAACCCACCAGGCATTCTCCGTCGCAGCGGAAGGCACCCCGGAAGGACGCCAACTGGACTCGGCACCAGGCTCGATGGCAGGCAGCGAGGCGTCGGCCGGAGCAGAAACCTCCTTGGTCCACCACCCATCGGCCCCGGACACAGCCCGAGAGCCCCGCCCCGCACCCCCGGACGAACCTGGCGAACCAACCGAACCCGATCTGCCCGAAGCCCCACCCCCACGGGACGAGCCGCCAGCCGACCGACGAGGACGCTTACGACCACGCCCCGCAGCCCCTTCGCCCCCGACTCCGCCAGCCCCCGCAATAGCCCCAGAACCAGCAGAAGCCCCAGAATCCACAGAACCAGCAGCCCCCGCCCCCAAGCCCCCCTCAGCAGCCCCCGCCTCGGAGTCACCCCCGAAAAGCCCAGCCCCAGAAACCCCACCCTCAGAAAGCCCAGCCCCGGAAAACTCAGCCCCGGAAAGCCCAGCCTCAGAATCGTCAACCCACGCGCCCCAGTCGCGAGACCGGGGCGCGTTGGATGGTACGTCGCTCATGACGAGGTCGCTTAGACGTCACCGGGCTTCGGCGTGGCGGCGGCCTTGGAGCCGCGGCCGGTGGGAGCCGGAGGAGTGGGCGGGGCCGCGGGGGCGTCGGCGGGGGCGTCGAGGCGCGGGCCCACACCGAGCTTGTCCTTGATCTTCTTCTCGATCTCGTTGGCCATGTCGGGGTGGTTCTTCAGGAAGTTACGCGCGTTTTCCTTGCCCTGGCCGAGCTGGTCGCCCTCGTAGGTGTACCAGGCGCCGGACTTGCGGACGAAGCCGTGCTCGACGCCCATGTCGATGAGGCCGCCCTCACGCGAGACGCCCACGCCGTAGAGGATGTCGAAGTCGGCCACGCGGAAGGGCGGAGCCATCTTGTTCTTGACGACCTTGACCCTGGTGCGGTTACCGACGGCCTCGGTGCCGTCCTTGAGGGTCTCGATGCGCCGAATGTCGAGCCGGACCGAGGCGTAGAACTTCAGCGCCTTGCCACCGGTCGTGGTCTCGGGCGAGCCGAACATGACGCCGATCTTCTCGCGCAGCTGGTTGATGAAGATCGCGGTCGTGCCGGTGTTGTTGAGCGCGCCCGCGACCTTGCGCAGCGCCTGCGACATGAGCCGGGCCTGGAGGCCGACGTGGCTGTCGCCCATCTCGCCCTCGATCTCGGCCTTGGGCACCAGGGCCGCGACCGAGTCGATGACGATGAGGTCGACGGCGCCCGAGCGGATCAGCATGTCGGCGATCTCCAGCGCCTGCTCACCGGTGTCGGGCTGGGAGACGAGCAGGGCGTCGGTGTCGACGCCGAGCTTCTTGGCGTATTCGGGGTCGAGGGCGTGCTCGGCGTCGATGAAGGCGGCGATGCCACCCGCACGCTGGGCGTTGGCGACGGCATGGAGCGCGACGGTCGTCTTACCGCTCGACTCGGGGCCGTAGACCTCGACGATGCGGCCGCGCGGGAACCCGCCGATCCCCAAGGCCACGTCGAGGGCGATCGATCCCGTGGGGATCACTTCGATCGGGGCCCGCACCTCGTCGCCGAGGCGCATGACGGAGCCCTTGCCGAACTGCCGCTCGATCTGTGCGAGGGCTGTCTCAAGGGCCTTCTCGCGGTCGTTGATAGCCATGGGAGCCCCCCTGGAGGGTTGTGTCTGGACGGTCGAGTGAAAGCTACGGGGTGTCACCGACAATTTCCGGAGACACTCGCAAGACGGCCTTCGTCGTCGCGTGGGATTGCCATAGTAGCCGAACGACTGTTCGATGGCGTCCGAACACGCCGAGGGCTCCCCGACGACATTCCGGGGCATTCCGCTGCACCTGTTGCCATGGCCGTGAGCTGGGGAGATCCTGAGAGAAACCCGAGGGCTTTCGGGAGGATGCGACGTGACGAGCACGTACACCAAGGACCGGCGCGCCTACCTCGAAGCACTCGCCGCAGTGCTCCCTGCCAAGGGGTTGGTCAGCCGCATGCTGGGCGGGAACGACCCCGTCCTCTGGGTCTGGCACCCGCGCACCGGACGCCAGACGATCATCTTCGCCACACCTTCGCAGAACGGCTGGCTGCTCCTGTGGTCCCCGGCCGGCCAGGCCCGAGCCGACGAGCCCGACACCGTCGCCACCACCCTGAAGTCGGTCCTCTCGCAACCGCCAGAAACCACAGAAGCCGCCGAACCCGCAGAAGCCACAAAAGCCGGAGAAGCAGCACCGAGCAACACCAGGACGAGCCCCCCGCTCCCCCACCGCATTCCCAACCCCACACCGGAAATCTCCTCCCCCCGCAGGCAACCCGCCCTCTCACCACCACCCCCGAACATCCCCGCACCCCCGAACATCCCCGCCCTCGGCCCCCCACCTCCGCACATCCCCATCCTCGGCGCCCCGCCCCCGCCTCTCCCCACCCTCACCGAAACCCCGGTACGCCGAGGCCCGGCCGGCCACGGCCACGACACCGCCGAGGCCGACGGCACGAACACCGACGACCCCGGCACCACCACGATGAGCCGAGCCGAGGTAGAAGCCCTGATGGGCCAGACCAGCGTGGTCGGCCACCCTCCGGGCAACCGCTGACCACACCCAACCAGCCGCAGCCCCCCACCCCAGCCCGCAGCCCACCACCCACAGCCCCCTCACTCAGGCTGGTTGATGGTCTTCGTCCCGCTCACGTACGGCGTGCTCACTCCCTCGTAGCCGAGGTGCATCACCATCCCGGCCGCCGCGTGGTCCAGGTTGTGGCAGTGGTCCATCCACAGCCCGGGATTGTCGGCCAGGAAGCCGATCTCGTACCAGGTGCCTGGCGGCATGTCGAGCGTGTCGGTCCACCAGGGGCTGCCGGTGACGGGGCGGCCGTTCGCGGTGAGGACGAGGGCGTGGTGGCCGTGCAGGTGCATGGGGTGGTTGTCATGACTTCTGTTGATGAGCTTCATCTTCACCAGGTCGCCTTCGCGCACCATCTGCATCGGCATGTGCGGGTACAGCTTGCCGTTGAACGCCTGGATCAGGTCGATCCCGCCGTTCATGAACCCGACGCCGTCACTGGCCACGATCGTGAACTCCCGGTCGAACTCGCTCCCGGCCCCGAAGGGTGCCTTCGCCGGAGCGCCGTACGTGGAGGCGTCGAAGACGGCCGCGCCGGGCTCGGGAGCGGGTGTGACGGCGTCGCCCGGGCTCAGCAGCAGCCCGGCCTTGGGGTCGGCCAGGTCGCGCAGGTGCACGGGGCCGTCCGGCATGGTGAACTCCAGGTCGTAGCGCCCTCCTGTCGCCAGGGCGAGCCGTACCCCGTTCAGGTCGCCGGGCCGGTTGACGTCGGTGCCGTCGATGGCGGTGACCTGGTACGGCGTGCCGGTGAGGGCGAAGGTGGTGGCCTCGGCGTCGGAGACGGTGTTGTTGCCGGTGTTCACCAGGCGAAGCCGCACGCGGGTACCCGCCTCGACCTTGCGCCGGGTGACGGCGTCGGCGACGCCGAAGGCGGGACGCAGGCCTGACCCGGTGTTCCACACGTGGGACATGACGACGAGATCGAGCCCGACGGCCTGCCTGGCGACCTTCGGCTCCACGACGATCGCCCCGAACAGTCCGCGTACGACGGCTGTGGAGGACGCCTGGTGCGTGTGGTACCAGTACGTCCCGGCCCGCTCGGCCACGAAGCGGTAGACGTGCGAGGCGCCGGGCAGCACCGCGTCCTGGGTCAGACCGGCGACGCCGTCCTCGGCGTTGGGCACGTCGATGCCGTGCCAGTGCAGTGTCACCCCTTGCTTGGGCAGCTTGTTGACCAGCGTGACCTCGACCAGGTCGCCCTGCGAGACCTTGAGCTCGGGCCCGGGCGTCTGCCCGTTGAACGTCCACGCGCTCACCTTCGCCCCCGAGGCGAGCCGGATCTCACGCTCGGACGCCGTGAGCGTGTACGTCCTGTCGGGCGTCCCCGTACGCGGCCCGGTGAGCGTGGTCAGGTCGACGGGTGTCGCGGGCGTGGCGGCGGCGCCGTGGGTGTCGTGGACGGCTCCCCTGTGGTCGCTCATGTTGATGCGTTCGGGCCACATGCTGCTCGCGGCCTCGTTGAACACCAGGACGCCGGCCAGCGCCAGCACCCCGGCGGGCGCCACCACCCGCCGCAGCGCCTTGCGCGGCAGCATCGGCCAGGCCCGCACGGCGGCCGAGATCAGCAGCAGCAGCGCCACCTGCGCGAACACCGCGGGCGTCTCGGGCTTGACGGTGAACGCGCCGAACGCCGCCAGCCCCGCCCCCACCGTCGCCACCCGTACGGCGAAGACCGCGTGCGGCAGCGAGCGCGCCAGCAGCCAGCCGGCGACCGCGGCGGGGACCAGCGGCAGCGGCAGTTCGAGCAAAACCTGGTCGTTGACGAACGGCCAGCCGTGCCGCGACCAGAGCAGGCCCACCACGACCGCCTTGGCCACGAGCGGCACCACGCAGACGACGAGCCACACCAGCAGCCCCCGCCTGCGCAACCGGCCCGCCAGCGCCGCGTACACCCCCCACAGGAGGAAGGCGGCTCCGGAGCAGGCTGCGCTGAGGATGTCGAGCACGATGAACATGAGTGAGAGCTCCCCCTGAAATACGGTTACGCCGCGACCGTAGACAGCCCCACGGATGACCTCCAGTGCAATAACAGCAAGGAGTCATTCCACCTGAGACAATCTCCAAGGCCGGCGTCCCCTGCCGCCGTATCCGCGTGACGTACCTCACGCCAAGGAGAGGCCATGGAGCTCGACCTCAACCTGCTGCTCGCCCTCGACGCCCTGCTGGAGACCGAGAGCGTCACCGCCGCCGCCGAACGGCTGCACACCTCTCCCCCGGCCATGAGCCGCACGCTCGCCCGGATCCGCCGCGCCCTCGACGACCCGATCCTCGTACGCGCCGGCCGCGTCCTCGTCCCCACCCCCAGGGCACTGGAACTACGCGCCCCCGTACGCGCCCTGGTACGGCAGGCACGAGGGCTGCTGACACCGGCGTACTCGCCCGATCTGGCGGCGTTGAGCAGGACGTTCACCCTGCAGATGGGCGACGTGCTGCTGGCGGGGCTCGCGGCGGGGCTGATCGAGTCGGTGCGCGCCGAGGCGCCGGGTGTGACGCTCAGGTTCGCGCCCGACACCGCCGAAGGCACGGCCGCGCTGCGCGAGGGGCTGATCGACCTGGAGGTGGGCGTGCTCGACCACGTCGACCCCGAGACCGTACGCGAACCGCTGACGACGCTGCGCGCCGGAGGCGTGGTGCGCGAGGGGCATCCGCTGCTGGCCCGGCAGGTCACCGCGCGCAGGTTCGCCTCGGCCGGGCACATCGGGGTGTCGCGGCGCGGGGTGACGCGCGGGCCCGTGGACGAGGGGCTGGCCGCGCTCGGGCTGCGGCGCAGGGTCGCGGCCGTGGTGCCGAGCTACGCGGCGGCGCTGTTCGTGGTGGGAGCCGGTGATCTGGTGGGACTGGCGCCGGTCTCGCCGGGCTGGCGGTGGCCGGGGCTCACGGGGTTCGAGATCCCGCTGGAACTGCCGCCGATCGAGATCGGCATGGCCTGGCACCCGCGCAACGACGCCGACGAGACGCACAGGTGGCTGCGCGAGCGGGTGCGGGCCGCCGTCGCAGGTAAAAGCTGAGGCCGCAGGACAGCGCTCAGCGCAGCCCGGAGGCCACGTCGCTCACCTGGCACACGGCACGCCACACGGTCTTGGCGCTCTCACCGTCGGCCAGCGCCTGGACGACCGTGCGCCCGCCGAGCGGCGCGATGACGTAGTCGTGCGCCCACGAATCGGCATAGGCCTCACCGAAGTGGGCGTGCATTCGATTCCAGAAGTCGGTCAGGCGCATCACCCAAGTATGGAACCGCCCCGGCAGTGGGTAGAACATCCGGCATGGCCAATCCCCCCAAAGCCAACAAGGCCCGGCGCAACAGGATCCAGCACCAGCTGCGCCTGGCCGTACTCGAGCAGAAGGCCGAGCGTGCCGAGCGGCACCAGGAGGCCAGGCAGGAACCGAAGAGCGGCAGGCCACGCAGCAGACGGGCCTCACGCCGCTAGCGCCCGGAGCAGCGCTCTAGGCGACGCTCGTGCCGTACATCTCGCCCAAGGGGTCGGCCAGCAGTTCGAGGCGGGTCCCGTCGGGGTCGCGGAAGTAGATGGAGGCGCCGCTCTCGATCTGGTGCGGCACGCCCGCCGCCTCCAGCTTGCCGCGCAGCCGTTCCCAGGTCGAGGGGTCGACCGAGATCGCGATGTGGTGCAGTCCGCCCAGCACCTCGGCGTAGGGGCCGAGTGCGAGGCCGGGGAAGTCGAAGAAGGCCAGCAGGTTGCCGTTGCCGACGTCGAAGAAGAAGTGGCTGGACCCCTTGTAGTCGCGGTTCTCGAAGATCTCCGTGAGCGGGAACTCCAGCAACTCCTGGTAGAAGCGGACGGTCTGCTCGACGTCCGACGACAGCAGGGCGAAATGATGCAGACCGCGCGCACTGGACAGTGGGCGGCGCTCGCTCAGATAGGTCTGCCGTATGTGCTCGCGTGTGGCCTCGATGGCCCCGGGGTCGATGCTCACTGACGCTCACCTCACCCGCTGTATCTCCATGGCCGCGCGGGCTCAACCGCGCACGGGGGCGACAATCTCCTGAACGGGCACCTCGGTGACGGGGAGCCCCCTTGCGGTTTCTGTCGGTGGCGGAAGGCAGTATGGGCACGTGAGCGCGCTCGAGCACTTCAGCAATGTGACCAGGCAGTGGTTCGCCGGCGCCTTCGAGGCGCCGACGAGCGCCCAGGAGGGCGCGTGGGCCTCGATCGCCAGGGGAGACAACACGCTGGTGGTCGCGCCGACGGGGTCGGGCAAGACGCTGGCCGCGTTCCTGTGGTCGCTCGACCGGCTGGCGACCACACCCGCGCCGGAGGGGAAGAAGAGCTGCCGCGTCCTCTACGTGTCGCCGCTGAAGGCGCTGGCCGTCGACGTCGAGCGCAACCTGCGCGCGCCGCTGGCCGGCATCAGGCAGACGGCCAGGAGGCTGGGCGTCGCGGTGCCCGACGTGTCGGTCTCGATCCGTTCGGGCGACACCCCGGCCGAGGAGCGCAGGCGCTTCGCGAACCGGCCCTCCGACATTCTCATCACGACTCCCGAATCGCTGTTCCTGCTGCTGACCAGCCAGGCGCGCGAGGCGTTGAGCGGTGTCGAGACCGTGATCGTCGACGAGGTGCACGCGGTGGCCGCCACCAAGCGCGGCGCGCATCTCGCGCTGAGCCTGGAGCGCCTCGACGCCCTGCTGGAGCGCCCGGCCCAGCGCATCGGCCTGTCTGCGACCGTCAGGCCGGTGAGCGAGGTGGCCTCCTACCTCGGCGGCACGCGTCCCGCGACCGTCGTGCAGCCGCCGTCGGACAAGGTGATCGAGGTCGAGGTCGTCGTCCCCGTCGAAGACATGACCGCGATGGAGGGCGGCGGCGATGACCAGCCGCAGCGCTCGATCTGGCCGCATGTCGAGGAGCGGCTGTTCGACCTGATCGAGGCCCACAGTTCGACGATCGTGTTCGCCAACTCGCGCCGCCTGGCCGAGCGCCTGTCGACCAGGCTCAACGAGCTGGCCTACGAGCGCGCCGAAGGCCCCGAGGCTCTGTATGTCGACGCCGTTCCCGCCGAGCTGATGGCGCAGGCGGGGGCGAGCAAGGGCACGGTCCCCGAGATCGTGCGCGCACACCACGGCTCGGTGTCCAAGGAGGAGCGCTCGCAGATCGAGGAGGCGCTGAAGGCGGGCAGGCTGCCCGCCGTGGTCGCCACCTCCAGCCTTGAGCTCGGCATCGACATGGGCGCGGTCGACCTGGTCGCCTGTGTGGAGGCGCCGCCGAGCGTGGCCAGCGGCCTGCAGCGCATCGGCAGGGCGGGCCACCAGGTGGGCGCGGTGTCCAAGGGCGTGATCTTCCCCAAGTACCGTGGCGACCTGATCCAGACCGCCGTCGTCGCCGAGCGCATGAAGAGCGGCCAGATCGAGGAGATGCGCTACCCGCGCAACCCCCTCGACGTGCTCGCCCAGCAGATCGTCGCCATGACCGCACTCGACGACTGGCCCCTGGACGACCTGGAGGCCCTCGTACGGCGTGCCGCCCCCTATGCCACCCTGCCGCGCACCGCGCTGGAGGCGACGCTCGACATGCTGGCCGGCCGCTATCCCAGCGAGGAGTTCGCCGAGCTCAGGCCGCGCATCGTGTGGGACAGGGTGACGGGCGTGCTGCGCGGCAGGCCGGGCGCCCAGCGCCTGGCGGTGACCAACGGCGGCACGATCCCCGACCGCGGCCTGTTCGGCGTCTTCCTCGTCGGCGAGAAGGCCTCACGGGTGGGCGAGCTCGACGAGGAGATGGTCTACGAGTCGCGGGCCGGAGACGTGTTCGTGCTCGGCGCGACCTCGTGGCGCATCGAGGACATCACCGCCGACAGGGTGCTGGTCTCGCCCGCGCCTGGCCGTCCGGGCAAGCTGCCGTTCTGGCACGGCGACATGATGGGCAGACCGGCCGAGCTCGGCCGTGCCATCGGCGCGTTCCTGCGTGAGGCGGTCAAGCCGGAGGCCGGGGAGCGGTTGCTCGCCGCCGGGCTCGACGCCTATGCGGCGGCCAATCTGCTGTCCTACCTCGCGGAGCAGCGCGAGGCCACCGGCTATGTGCCCGACGACCGCACGCTGCTGGTCGAGCGCTTCCACGACGAGCTCGGCGACTGGCGGGTGGTGATCCACTCGCCCTACGGGGCCCGGGTGCACGCGCCGTGGGCGCTGGCGATCGGCAGGCGGCTTCGCGAGCGCTACGGCGTCGACGTGCAGGCCGTGCACTCCGACGACGGGATCGTGCTCCGCATTCCGGACACGTTGTCCGAGCCGCCCTCCGACGTGGCCGCCTTCGACGCCGAGGAGATCGAGCAGATCGTGGTGGAGGAGCTGGGCGGCTCGGCGCTGTTCGCCTCGCGCTTCCGTGAGTGCGCCGGGCGGGCGTTGCTGCTGCCCAGGCGCAGTCCGGGCAGGCGCACGCCGCTGTGGCAGCAGCGCCAGCGTGCCGCGCACCTGCTGACCGTGGCCGGGCAGTACTCCTCGTTCCCGATCGTGCTGGAGACCATGCGCGAGTGCCTGCAGGACGTCTTCGACGTTCCGGGGCTGGTCGAGCTCATGCGGGACATCGCGGCGCGGCGGGTGCGGGTGGTGGAGGTGGAGACGTCGCAGGCCTCGCCGTTCGCGGCGGCGTTGCTGTTCCACTACATCGGTGCGTTCATGTACGAAGGCGACGCACCGCTGGCCGAGCGCCGGGCGCAGGCGCTGACGCTCGACACCGCGCTGCTGGCCGAGCTGCTCGGTCAGGCCGACCTGCGTGAGCTGCTCGATCCCGATGTCATCGCCGACGCCGAGCGTGAGCTGGCCAGGCTCGACCGTCCCCTGCGCGATCTGGAGGACCTGGCCGACCTGCTGCGCACGCACGGCCCGCTGGTGGCCGAGGACGTCGGGCTGCGCGAGGGCGACCCGGCCTGGCTCGACGAGCTGGAGCGCTCGCGCAGGGCGCTGCGGGTCAGGATCGCCGGTGAGGAGCGCTGGGCCGCCGTCGAGGACGCCGCCAGGCTGCGTGACGCGCTCGGCGTGCCGCTGCCGGTCGGGGTGCCGCATGCCTTCCTCGAGCCGGTGGCCGATCCTCTGGGCGATCTGCTGGCCAGGCACGCCCGCACCCGGGGGCCGTTCCATGCGAGCACGGCCGCCGGGCGGTTCGGGCTCGGCGCCGCCGTGGTGAGCGACTCGCTGCGCAGGCTCGCCGCCTCCGGCCGTGTGGTCAACGGGGAGTTCAGGCCGGGCGGCAGGGGCGAGGAGTGGTGCGACGCCGGTGTGCTGCGGCTGCTGCGCAGGCGCTCGCTGGCCCGGCTGCGCAAGGAGGTCGAGCCGGTCGCGCCCGAGACGCTGGCCCTGTTCGCACCCGCTTGGCATGGCATGGCCGCGATCGGCGGCAAGGCGAGTGGCGGGGCGGCCAGGAGCATGGATGCGCTGGTCGCGGCCCTGGAGCAGTTGCAGGGCGCCGCGGTGCCCGCATCGGCGCTGGAGACGCTGGTGCTGCCCTCGCGGGTGCCCGGCTACTCCCCCGCGATGCTCGACGAGCTGACGGCGTCGGGCGAGGTGATGTGGGCCGGGCACGGCTCGCTGCCCGGCGGCGACGGCTGGATCGGGCTGTACTTCTCCGACACCGCGCCCCTGCTGCTGCCCGAGCCCGCGCCGATCACCATGACGCCCTTGCACGATCAGCTGGTCGAGCTGCTCGGCGGCGGTGGCGCGCTGTTCTTCCGCGCGCTGGCCGACCGGACCGGGGCGCTCGACGACGCGGCCGTGTCCACGGCGCTGTGGGATCTGGTGTGGGGCGGCCGGGTGTCGGGCGACACGCTGGCGCCGTTGCGTGCCGCACTCGGCTCGGGCCGCCCGGCGCACCGGCCGGCCGCGAGCAGCAGACGGCGGCGTGCCGTGCTGCCCACCCGGTCGGGCCCGCCCACGGTGGCCGGGCGCTGGTGGCTGCTGCCCGAGCCTTCGCCCGACGCCACCCAGCGGGCCCAGGCGCAGGCCGAGGTGCTGCTGGAGCGGCACGGCGTGGTGACCAGGGGCGCGGTCATGGCCGAGCGCATCCCCGGCGGGTTCGCCGGTGTCTATCAGGTGCTGCGTGCCTACGAGGAGAGCGGGCGCTGCCGCCGGGGTTACTTCGTCGAGGGCCTGGGCGGCGCCCAGTTCGCCCTGCCCGGAGCCGTCGACCGCATGCGGGCCATGGCGCCTGACGCCGGGCCGAAGGCCGCCGAGGCCTGGGGCGCGACCCGCGAGCCGACCAGGCGTGCGGTGGTGCTGGCCGCCGCCGACCCCGCCAATCCCTACGGCGCCGCGCTGCCGTGGCCGAGCCATCCCGGCGACATCGGCCACAAGCCGGGGCGCAAGGCCGGGGCGCTGGTGGTGCTGGTCGACGGCTTCCTCACGCTGTATGTCGAGCGCGGCGGCAAGTCCCTGCTGTCCTTCGCCGACGACGAGCGCCTGCAGCCCGCCGTGGACGCGCTGGCGCTGGCCGTACGCGATGGGGCGCTGGGCAAGCTGACCGTGGAGCGGGCCGACGGGGCCTCGATCAACGACTCGCCGCTGGGGGCGGCGCTGGAGGCGGCCGGGTTCCATCCGACGCCTCGGGGGCTGAGGTTGCGGGCGTGACCACAGGCGGCGGCTGAATGAGGTCAGTCGTGAGCGGGGGGCCGAGCAGCCGGAGGAGCAGTGGGGTGAATGGGGTCATCCATGTGGGGGTGTCCTCATTCGAGTCCCGGTCGGGGAATCAGTCGGTCACGATGTGGAACGCGGTCCGGCGGCTGGGGGGATAGCGTGAGGCAGATCGTCGAAGGAGGGCATTCCATGGGGTGGACTGCAGCCGACATTCCGGATCTGTCGGGTAGCACAGCGATCGTCACCGGCGCCAACAGCGGCATCGGGATGATCACGGCGGGAGAGCTGGCCCGCAGGGGCGCGGTGACCGTGCTGGCCTGCCGCGACACCGAAAAGGGCGCGACCGCGCGCGACAGGATGCGCAAGGCCGTGCCGCATGCCGAGGTCGAGGTGGTCAGACTGGATCTGGCCGATCTGTCCTCGGTGCGGGAGTTCGCCGCGCTGTTCACCGGGAGCGTCGACCTGCTGGTCAACAATGCGGGCGTGATGGCACTGCCGCACCGCAGGACGGCCGACGGGTTCGAGATGCAGTTCGGCACCAACCACCTGGGCCACTTCGCCCTGACCGGACTGCTGCTGCCCGCGCTGATGCGCAGCGCGGCGCCCAGGGTCGTGACCGTGAGCAGCGGCATGCACCGGGCGGGCCGCATCGACTTCGACGACCTGGGCGGCGAGCGCGGCTACCACCGCTGGGCGGCCTACTCCCAGTCCAAGCTGGCCAATCTGCTGTTCGCCTACGAGCTGCAGCGCAGGGCCGCCGAGACCGGGCTGCTGAGCGTGGCCGCCCACCCGGGCTTCGCCGCGACGAACCTGCAGACGGCGGGCGCGAGGATGACCGGCAACAGGCTGATGGAGGTCGCCGCCCGCATCGGCAACGCGCTGGTGGCGCAGAGCGCCGAGCGCGGCTCGCTGCCGCTGCTCTACGCCTCGACGGTGCGCGACCTGCCGCCCGGCTCCTATGTGGGACCCGACGGCCTGATGGAGTCGCGGGGCTACCCCAGGATCGTCGACTCCTCGGCCGCCTCCAAGGACACCGCGACCGCGGCCAGGCTGTGGTCGGTGTCGGAGGAGCTCACCGGCGTGCGCTATCCCTTCTGACACGGGCGCGCGGCTCCGGTCGCGTCAGTCCCGCGGCAGCTCCACCGGCCCGTAGCTCGCATGCGCGGCGCCTGTCGTCAGGGCCCAGTAGCGGTCGCCGTACGACCAGTGCCACCACTCGGTCGGATAGTTGACCAGCCCGGCCGACTCCAGCGCCGCGCCGAGGATCTTGCGATGGGAACGTGCCAGGCCGGAGATGTCAGGCGAGGCCGTGTAGCACGCGCCCGCGCTGTCCTCGGGGTTGTCGTTCACGGCGGTGCCCATGTCGAGTTCGACCCCGTCGTCGGAGCACAACGTCAGATCGACCGCGGCTCCCGCCGTGTGCGGTGCGACGTCGACCGGCGAGACGTACCTGCTGGCCAGGACGTGCAGCTCGGCGGCGGGCAGGCCGGGGTGCTGGGGCGCCAGCGAGTCGCGGTAGTCGTCGAAGTAGCGCCGCTGGGTGGCGATCGGCCGATAGCCCTCGACGATCAGCAGGTGGTGCCCGGCGGGCAGGCGGCTCTGGGCCAGCTCCAGCCGCCGCAGCAGCCCGGCCCGCAGATGCGCGTAGGCGCCTTCGGCGTCGGCGAGCCGGTCGTCGACGCGCAACCGGCCGCGTACGTCCTGCAGAGGTTCGCCGGACTCGCGCACCGGAACGGCGGACACCTGCGGGTCGGAGATCAGGACAATGGAGCCGTCTTCTGAACGCATAGCCCAAAATTCTCACACAGAACGGCGGCGCCCCCGAGCACCGCCGTTCCCGCCTCGCCGATCACAGGATCGATCACACAGTGTCGGAGAAGACCTGCTCACGGGCCTGTTCGAGGGCTGCGACGAGCGCTCCGCGCAGCACCGGATTGCCCGCCACGCCGGTGGCCGAGACGGTCGGCTGCGACGGGCAGATCCGGGCGACGGCGGCCTCGACCCGGGAGGCCAGCTCGGCCCCTCCGGCCCTGCCGATGTCGCCGCTGAGCACGATCAGCCCGGGGTCGAGCACGACCGCCACCGCGGCCACGCCGACGGCCAGCCGGCCGGCCACCTCGTCGAGGAAGGGGTTGTCGTGGTGCGCGACCGCCATCCGCACGTGCTCGGCCGCCGACCGGCCGCCCACACCGTGCATGGCAGCGAGCCCGCTCAGCGCCTCGTGCCCGACCAGGCGCTGGAAGGAGCCCGACTGCGGCTGGGAGACATCGGCGGGAAGCGGCTCCCCGGGCACCGGCAGCCAGCCGATCTCGCCCGCGCCACCGGTGATGCCGCGGTGCAGCCGGCCGCCGAGCATGACGCCGAGTCCCTGTCCGACACCGGCCCAAATGACAACGAAATCATCTTGACCTCTGGCCACCCCATAGCGATGTTCGGCCAGCGCCACTAGGTTGACGTCATTCTCGATGAGCACGGAGGCGCCGAGGCGTTCGCGCAGGCTGGCGAGCACCCCGACGTGCCAGGTCGGCAGGTCGTAGGAGAATCGCACGTCTCCGCTGCGCGGGTCGACCACTCCTCGGGTGCCTATGACGAAGGAGCGAAGCTGGGACATGTCGACGTTGGCGGTATCACAGGCCCGTTGGACGGCGCCTTGCACTGTCCTGACCGGATCTTTGCCTTCGGAGGGGTCGACAGTGACCTCGACAACAATTTTACCTGTGATGTCGGCCACACCCGCTGTAACGCTGTCGGGCAGAACTTCGAGCCCGGCGACATAGGCACTCGACGGAACCACGCCGTACAAGGCGGCGTGGGGCCCACGGCCTCCGGCACGCTCACCCGTGACCTGAACGAGACCTCGTTCCTCTAGACGTGACAACAACTGTCCAGCGGTTACCTTGGAGAGCCCGGTGCGTTCCCCCAGCTCAGCACGCGTCAGCGGGCCGTCAGCCAGGAGGAGCTCCAGTGCCGAGCGGTCATTCAGCCTACGTAGCAACCGTGGGGTTCCCGGGCTCCGGGTCATGGATGCTCCTCCTCTCGTCACGATCAGCTAACACCTGTTTCTTTTAAGAAAGTTTCTTGTTAGTTTAGCAGCAGTCCTTGGAGCTGACGATCACAGCTTGACGATCAAAGCTCCGGGATTCGCAGAACTGACGTCTCCACCTGGTGCGGATCGCCTGAGCCGGCACCGATGAGCGCAAACCCCGACGCGTAAGCCGGGAAGGGAGAACCCTAGTGAGGATCGCGAAGATCACGGCCACGACGGTCACCACGGCCGCCCTGGCCCTTGGCCTGGCCGCTTGTGGCTCCAGCGAGCCTGAGACCCCTGCCAGCACGCCGCAGGCCGACGCCACCACGGCGGCCGGTCCGAAGTTCGCCGGTCAGGAACTGACCTTCTGGCGTCTTGGTGACACCAACCCCGCCGCACAGAAGTACACCGACGAGCTTGTCGCCGCCTTCGAGAAGGAGACCGGCGCCAAGGTCAAGGTCGAGTGGGTGCCGTGGCCGCAGGTCAACGACAAGTTCACCGCCGCCGCCGCGGGTGGCGCCGGCCCGGACGTCACCGAGATCGGTAACGACCAGGTGCCGCTGTGGCAGAGCCAGGACGCCCTGGAGCCGGTCACCGCCATCGTCGGCGCCGGCGAGCAGGCCGAGATCCCGAAGAACCTTCAGGGTCTTGAGACCATCGACGGCGAGGTCTACGCCCTGCCGTGGGGTGGCGGCACGCGCGCTGTGCTCTACCGCGCGGACTGGTTCAAGGAGCTCAAGATCGAGGTCCCGAAGACCTGGGACGAGGTCGTGGCCGCGGCCAAGAAGGTCCAGGCCGAGAAGGGCAAGGACGTCGACGGTTTCGCCTTCAACGGCGGCTCCGACGCCAACCACCTGCTCGCCTCGCTCGCCTGGAGCGAGGGCGGCGAGTACGCCCTCAAGGAGGGCGACGCCTGGGTCGGCAAGCTCACCGACCCCGCCTTCAAGAACGGCTTCGCCACCTACACCAGCCTGGTGACGGACGGCCTGTCCAGCAAGTCGCGTCTCACGCAGAACACGACGGACATCCGTACGCGCTTCGCCAACAACAAGGTCGGCATGTACCTCACGGCTTCGTGGGACCTGTCCGGCATCGAGAAGGACTCCAACGGCAAGCTGAAGGGCGACAAGCTCGCGTTCTTCCCGCTGCCCGCGAAGGCCGGCGGCGAGGCCCCCGCGTTCTTCGGTGGCAACGACATCGCCCTCTGGAAGGACGCCAAGAACAAGGAGCTCGCCACCGAGTTCCTGAAGCTGGCGACCAACAAGGAGTGGGCCGGCCGCTACGCCATGGAAGGCGGTCTGCTGCCGATCTACACCGACCAGCTCTCCAAGCTGGCCGACGACCCGGCTCAGGCCCCGTTCGCCCTCGCCTTCGCGAAGGCCAAGGCCTTCCCGGCCGACCCGAACTGGACCGAGGCCAACGAGACCAAGGCCGTTCTGCAGAACGCGGCCCGCTCGGTCATCGAGGGCAAGGCCAGCGCTGACGACGCGCTCGCCAAGGCCAACAAGGAACTCGAAGAGATTCTGAACCAGTCGTAACTATGACGAACACGACTACTCGCGCCCGGGGTGGGGGCAACCCCCCCACCCCGGACCGGGGCCGCCGAAGGGCAAGCCGACCGGCCAAGGCCAGCGGACTGCCCAACTGGGCGGTCCCCTATGTGCTGCTCATCCCCGGCGTGCTGGTCATCGCCATCCTGCTGATCTACCCGTTGTTCCAGATGTCCGTCATGGCCTTCCAGAACATCGGCCTGAGGACGATCAGCCGTGGCGTGCCGGCCGAGTGGGTCGGTTGGAAGAACTTCCAGCAGATCTTCGAAAACGACATCTTCTGGTCCTCGCTTCGCAACACCCTCCTCTTCGCTCTGGTCGCAGTGCCCCTGACCCTGGTGCTCGGCACCGCGGTCGGCGTCCTGCTCAACAAGCTGAGCAAGCGGATGTCCACGTTCGTGATCATCGGCATCATGTCGGCGTGGGCCGTCCCTCCGATCGCCCAGGGCGTCATCTGGAAGTGGCTGGCCGACTCCGAGGCCGGAATCATCAACTGGTCGCTCAACATGCTTCCCGACTGGTTCTCCAACCTGCTGTTCGGCAGGTCGGACTGGACCGGTCAGCCGTGGCTGAACGACGTGCTGCCGCTCTACACGATCCTCACGATCTGTGTGGTCTGGGCCTCGTTCCCGTTCGTCGCGGTATCGGTCCTCGCCGGGCTCAAGGGCATTCCCACCGAGCTCTACGAGGCCGCGAAGGTGGACGGCGCCACCGGCTGGCGCATCTTCCGGCAGATCACCTTCCCCATGCTCAAGCCGGTCTTCTCGGTGCTGACCGTGTTGTCCATCATCTGGGACTTCAAGGTCTTCGCCCAGCTCTACGTCCTGACGAACGGCCCCACCAACCGTGAGGCGTTCAACCTGTCGATCTACTCCTTCGCCGAGGCCTTCAAGGCCCCGCCCAAGATGGGCATCGGTGCGGGCATCGCGGTGGTGCTGACAGTGATCCTGCTCATTGTCACCGCTGTCTACATCCGGCAGATGGTCAAGTCGGAGGAGGTGTCATGACCCCGCTCGCACGCAAGCGGCTGAACAAGATCGCACTGAACACAGCCGGTGTGCTGGTGTTCCTGTTCGCGGTCTTCCCCGTGTACTGGATGGTCTCGACCGCCTTCAAGACCAATGACCAGATCTTCACCACGGACTTCATTCCGTTCCCGACGGAGTTCACGTTCGACCACCTCGAGCGCATCCTCACCGAGGGTGTGGCGGGGAACTCGATCTGGGTCTACATGCGCAACAGCGCGATCGTGGCACTGGCGACCGTGCTCATCGGCGCGGTCTTCGCCCTGCTGTCGGCCACGGCCATCGCCAGGTTCCGCTTCAAGGGTCGCAACACCTTCCTGATCCTGCTGCTCATCGTGCAGATGATCCCCGCGGAAGCGCTGCTGATCCCGCTGTTCCTGAGCGTCAAGCGCCTCGGCCTGTATGACCAGCTGCTCGGCCTGATCGTGATCAACGTCGGCCTCACCCTGCCCTTCGGCATCTGGATGCTGCGCACCTTCGTCGCCGCCGTGCCCAAGTCGCTGGAGGAGGCCGCCTGGATCGACGGCGCCACCAGGTTCACCACCTTCTGGAAGGTGCTGTTCCCGCTGGTCGCCCCCGGTCTGGTCGCGACCAGCATCTTCTCGTTCATCACCGCGTGGAACGAGTTCGTCTTCGCGCTGATCCTGATGAACGACTCCACCGGCTACACCATGCCGGTCGCCCTGAGGTTCTTCTTCGGCCAGCGTGGCACGGACTGGGGCGCCATCATGGCGGCCTCGACGATGATGACGATCCCTGTCGTCATCTTCTTCCTCCTGGTCCAGCGCCGAATGGTCTCCGGCCTCGTCGCCGGCGCCGTCAAGGGCTGACCTTTTCCAGGTGCCTCGTACGGCTCGCGCTCACCCACTGCGCGAGCCGTACCTCACCCTGCCCACCCGCAGGGGGTACGGCTCGCCACACGCGTCAGAGCGCTGGGCGCGGGCCGTACGAACCCTGCTTCTCCCATGTGATGAGGAACCATGAGTCAGAGTGATCGGGGGCTGCGTCGCCTCGCGGCCGGCACGCTGCTCGTAGCATTCCAGGGCACCACCGCACCGGACTGGATTCTCCGCGAGCTGGAGAACGGTCTCGGCGGCGTGACGCTCTTCGGCTTCAATGTCCACGACAACGCCCAGCTCTCCGGGCTCACCCAGGCGCTCAAGGCAGCGGGCGACCCGGTGATCTCGCTCGACGAGGAGGGCGGCGACGTCACCCGCCTCGCCTACCACGTCGGCAGCCCGTACCCGGGCAACGCGGCGCTCGGCGCGGTGGACGACGTGGAGCTCACCCACCGCGTCTACCGGGCGATCGGCTCGGAGTTGGCAGCCTGCGGGATCAATCTCGACATGGCGCCCGATGCCGATGTGAACACCGAGGACGACAACCCGGTGATCGGCACCCGTTCGTTCGGCAACGACACCGCCCTGGTCGCCAGGCACACGGTGGCCGCCGTACAGGGCCTGCAGTCGGTCAACGTCGCCGCCTGCGTCAAGCACTTCCCCGGCCACGGCGCCACGCGCGTCGACTCGCATCTGGCCGTCCCCGTCGTCGACGTCTCGCTGGACGTGCTGCGTGAGCGTGAGCTCGTGCCCTTCCAGGCGGCGATCAACGCGGGCACCAAGTCCATCATGACCGCTCACGTCGCGGTCCCCTCGGTGACCGGCGACATCCCGGCGACGCTGTCGGCAGCGGCGCTCACCGGGCTGCTGCGACGCGAACTCGGCTACCAGGGCGTCGTCGTCACCGACGCGCTCGACATGCACGCGATCACCGACACCGTCGGCCTGGCCGGAGGCGCCGTGCAGACGCTGGCCGCCGGATCCGACCTGCTCTGCCTCGGGCCGATCCCGCCGTACGAGGAGGTCCTGAAGGTCATCGACGGGATCGTCGCGGCCGTCAAGGACGGGCGCCTCCCGCTGGCCCGCCTGGAGGAGGCCGCGGCCCGCACCGCCGCCCTGCGCGCGTGGTTCGGCTCGGGCGACGGCGCCGTGTCGGAGCAGACCGTGGTCGGGCTGCACGCCGCCCGGCGTGCGGTGCAGCTGACCGGCCAGGCCGCTCCGTTGGTCGACCCGCTGGTCGTCGAGATCGACACGCCGCCCACGATCGCCGTCGGCGACGTGCCGTGGGGTGTGGCTCCGTGGCTGCCCGACGCCGAGATCGTCCGGGTCAAGCCGGGCGACGCCGACGAGAGCGCGCTGCTGGCCCTGGCCAAGGACCGCTCGCTGGTCGTCGTGGTCAAGGACGCCCACCGCTACGCCGAGTCGCAGGCGCTGGTCTCGCGACTGGTCGCGGCCAGGGCCGACGCCACGGTGATCGAGATGGGCCTGCCCATCTGGCGGCCGGACAGCGCCGCCTACATCGCCACCTACGGGGCGGCCCGGGCCAACACCCAGGCCGCCGTCGAACTGCTCACGGCCTAGCCGCGAGCCTCAGGAGCTGAAGAGTTCCTCGCGGGCCTGGTCCAGGGCCGCGAGGACGGCTCCGTGCAGGACCGCATTCTGCTCGACCTTGGTGGTGACCACCTCGGGCCTGATCGGGCAGATCCTCGCGACCGCCTCCTCCACTCGGGAGGTCAACGCAGCTCCCCCGGCATGGCCGACCTCTCCTGCCAGGACGACCATGCCGGGGTCGAGCACCACGCACACCGAGGCGACGCCGAGCGCCAGCCGCGAGGCCACCTCGTCGAGCATGGCCTCACCGGCGCGCCCCGCCGCCACCGCGGCCTCGACGCACTCGGCCGCGCTCGTGCCCTCGAACCCGTGACGCCTGGCCAGACCGGTCACGGCCTCGGAGCTGACCAGCGACTGCAGACCTCCGGCCAGCGTCGGCAGCCGGCCAGGCACCACGACGACCTCCTCGGCCAGCGGCACGCCGGGCACCGGCAGATAGCCGATCTCGCCCGCGCTGCCCGACCTGCCGCGGTGCAGCCTGCCGCCGAGCACGACCGCGAGGCCGAGCCCACGGCCGGCCCACAGCAGCACGAAGTCGTCTGCTCCCCTGGCCGCTCCCGACTCGCGCTCGGCGATGGCGGCGAGGTTGACGTCGTTCTCGATCGTCACCTCGCGCCGCAGGTCACGGGCGAGCGCCTCGTGGATGCCCTCGTGCCAGCCCGGCAGGTCGAAGGAGAAGCGCACGTCGCCGCTGCGCGGGTCGACGACGCCCGGCGTGCCGATGACCACGCCGCGCAGTTTGGTCAGCGCCACCCTGGCACTCCTGCACGCCTTGACCACGGCGCTGTGCACGACCGAGACGGGATCGTCGTGCCCGTTGGGCGAGACGGTGACCTCGGCGACCGTGCGGCCGTGGATGTCGGCGATGGTCGTGGAGACGAGCTCGGGACCGACGTCGAGGCCGGCGACATACGCGGAGGTCGAGACCACCGAGTAGAGCGCGGCATTGGGCCCTCTGCCACCGCCCTGCTCGCCGACCACTTCGACCAGGCCACGCTCCTCGAGCCTGGCCAGCGTCTGCGAGGCGGTCACCTTGGACAGGCCCGTCATCTCGCCGATCTGGCCTCTGGTCATCGGGCCAGACGTCAGGAGCAGCTCCAGAGCGGCCCTGTCGTTGATCTCCCGCAGCAATCTGGGCACACCAGGACGTCGCTCCACGCTGTTTCCCACCGTCAATTCATCAATGTTGTTGGAAGTTTAGCGCTCATGCGCCTTGCCAGCCTGGACAGGCCGACATGAGGATGGCTCATGCCCATTTCCCGGGGCCCGGTCTTACTGCTCGGGCTTGGCGTCGTCGTCCTCTTCGACGTTCTCCGTGTGTTTCTGCCGTCGCTGATCACCCTGTTCGGGCGGGCCGGAGAGACGCCTGCCGAGCTCATGGGAGCCTACGCGGCTGTATGGTTTCTCGTCCCCTTCATCGCCGCCCTTTTTCACCCGCGTCTGAATCTGATCGTCTCCGGGATCGCCCTCGCTCTGCTCCGCGTGGCCCTGCAGGCCTTCCCCGGTGGTCCGGCGCAGCTCTACCTGTCCTCGGTCGCGGTGAGCGCGGGCCTGATCTTCCTGTACGGCTGCGCCCGCACCCTGGCCCGTGCGGACGTGCCCGCCGGGCTCACGGGCGGGGTGGCCGTCGCGGTGACGGCGCATCTGCTGCTCGGCGGCGTCGATCTGGTCTGGCGCGACGGTGTGGGGCCGTGGATCGGCGTGATCATCGTGTGCGGGGCGCTGGTGACCGCCTGTGCGCGCCTGACGCCGCCTGTGACGGACGAATTGGCCCCTTCTGGGGTTTGGGTGCTGTTCGGGCCTGTTCTGCTGCTGGTGGGCATGTACGGCCTGACACCGCCGGATCCTGCTCCGCTCGCAGCCGGTAGTCAGGCCCTGGCCGCCGCCTGGCTGCTCGGCGCGACGTTCCTGGCCGGGCTGGTGCCGTACGGGCGATGGATCGGTGCGGTGCTGGTGCTGGGCGGTTCGCTGGGGTGCGCGCTGGGCGGCTGGGCGGGCGTCGCGCAACTTCTCGCCGCCGCGCTCGGCTGGGGGCTCGGCACGCTGGCCCTGACCGGCCGGGCGCCACGCAGGCCCGGAGTCGCGGTGCTCTCCGGGATGCTCCTGTTCCTGGTCGCCACATTCGTGTACTACGCCGCCTACGACATCGTGCTCGGCTTTCCGAACGTCGTGGTGCCGATCGGGGTGGCGTTCGGGGTGGCGGTGGTGCTCCTCAGGACGCCTGCCGACTCTGCGGCGCCGCCGCGTCCGTCCGCGCGGGGTGTCGGCGCCTTCCTGGCCGTCTCGCTGGTTCTCGCCCTGGCCGTGGGTCTGGTCTGGAGCGGGCCCGCTCCCGCCGTGCAGGCCGTGCGGCGCGACACGTTCACGCTGGTCGCCTACAACATACGGATGGGCTTCGGCCTCGACGGCAGGCTCTCGCTCGACGCCATCGCCTCGTGGGCCGCCGGACGCAGGCCGGATGTCGTCCTGCTCAGCGAGGTCGACCGGGGCTGGCTGCTCAACGGCGGGCACGACGACCTGGCCCGGATCGCCAAGGGCCTCGGCATGCGCCACGTGTTCGCCCCGGCCGCCGACCGGCTGTGGGGCGACGCCGTCCTGACCAACCTGCCGATCACCCGGATCGCCGGCCACCCCCTGCCCGCGTACGGCAAGGCGACGGGCGCGCAGGCCCAGACCGTCGTGCTGGAGGTGGGCGGCAGGCAGGTCGCGCTCGTCAACACGCATCTGCAGGCTCCCGACGAGCAGGCCCGGCACGTGGCCGACCTGGTGACCGGGTTGCGGGCGGACGGTCTGCCGGTGGTCGTCGCGGGCGACCTCAACCTGCGTCACGGTGACGCCGGAATGAAAACGTTGCTGGCCGCGGGGCTGAACGACCCGCTGCTGGCGATGGGCGACCCGCCCACCTCACCGGCCGACCGGCCGGTCGAACGTATCGATCATGTCCTGCTCGGCGAAGGGGTGAGCGCGGTGTCCGCCGACGTTCCGCACGTGCCGTACTCAGATCATCTGCCCGTTGTGGTGGCCTTGCGGCTAACCAGTGTTGGCCAGGCGGGATAATCGGTTACATGCGTCTTTCCGCTCGTGTCGACTACGCCCTCCGAGCCGCCGCCGAACTGGCCGCCGCCGGAGCGGGCCCCACCACGGTGGGTGAGCTCGCCAAGGAGCAGGACATGCCGCCCAAGTATCTGGAGAACATCCTCCTCCAGATGCGCAGGGCCGGTCTGGTCCGTGGCCAGCGCGGCCCCGAAGGCGGCTATGTGCTGGCCCGTCCCGCCTCCGAGATCTCACTCGCCGATGTCATCAGGGCCGTCGACGGCCCCCTCGCCAATGTCAGGGGGGAGCGGCCCGAGCACGTCGGCTACCGGGGACCCGCCGAGGCCCTGCAGACCGTCTGGATCGCCCTGCGGGCCAGCGAGCGCGCGATCCTGGAGGAGGTGACGCTGGAGCACGTCGCCACCGGCGCGCTGCCGGAGAGCGTGCGCAGCCTGTCGGCCGACCCCGCCGCCTGGGACTGATCCGGCGCTCGGCTCTTTTCTAGACTGGACGGCATGCCAGAGGGAGACGCCGTCCACAGAACCGCGCGCAGGCTCGGCGCCGCCCTCGACGGGCGGGCGCTGACCAGATCCGACTTCCGGGTGCCCAGGCATGCCACCGCCGACCTCACGGGCCGGCGGGTGCTGGAGACCGTCTCCGTCGGCAAGCACCTGCTCACCCGGGTCGAAGGCGCGCTCACCGTGCACACGCATCTGCGGATGGACGGCTCATGGCGCATCGCCGAGCACGGCCGCCGCTCGGCGCCGGGCGACATCGTCCGGTTGATCCTGGCCAATGCCGAATGGCAGGCCACAGGGGTCAGGCTCGGCATGGTGGACCTGCTGCGCACCGAGCACGAGGACAGGGTCGTCGGCCATCTGGGCCCCGACCTGCTCGGCCCCGGCTGGGACCCGGCCCAGGCGGTGCTGCGGCTGCGCGAGAAACCCGGCGTGACGATCGGCGAGGCGCTGCTCGACCAACGCAATCTGGCGGGCATCGGCACGATCTACCGTGCGGAGACGCTGTTCCTCAGCGGGCTGTCGCCGTGGCGGCCCGTGGGCGAGGTCGATGATCTGGAGGGCGTGGTCACGCTGGCGCAACGCCTGCTGGCGGCCAATGTCGGCGAGCCTGCACCACCGCGGGAGGGTGGTTCACGAGCGGCTGGGAGGCGGTCCGGGGGCGCGGGAGGTCGTCGGTGGACGGTCCCGATGGAACGGCGAGCCGTCGCCGGCGCGGACGCCGGGGAGCGCGAGGTCGAGGCCATGACCGTCGCGGCCGGTGTGGATCCACGATGGGATCGCTGGGAGGTCGTCACCACGGGTGATCGACGACCGGGGTTCCGGACGTGGGTATACGGCAGGACCGGACGGCCCTGTCACCGATGCGGCACGCGCATCGGTCGTACGGAAATGGGGGCTGGAACGCAGGAGCGCCTCATCTTCTGGTGCGCCCGCTGCCAGCCTGGCGAGCCCTATCGGCCCTGAGGGGTCGTCAGGCGGCCACCATGTCCTTGACCTCGGGGAACAGCGGCTCGGACATCGAACCCGGCACCGTCTCGGCCAGCGGCAGACGCTCACGCTCGGGCACATCGGCCAGCACGGGGGCGGCCTGAAGCTCGGCGAGTGCGAACTGGTCGGAAACCTCGCGCAGCACCTGGGAGAGGGGAACACCGAGAGCGCCGCAAATGGATGCGAGCAGCTCGGAGGACGCCTCCTTCTGACCTCGCTCCACCTCGGACAGGTATCCGAGCGAGACACGGGCCAGCGTCGAAACCTCACGAAGAGTGCGCCCCTGCCGCACTCTCAGCCGCCGCAGCACGTCACCGAGCAGCTGACGCAGCAGGATCATCTGTCGCTCCCTCCCCGGGACCGAGGCCTTGGCCACGCCCCGCGCGATCGCTTTGATAGGCGGCGCTTCGCCAGTTTTCTTCTTCGCTCCGTACATACTCCTCGCCGTCATCTTCTGGCGGCCGACGGCCGCTCTGGGCCCGCCCGCCGGGCTTTCGCTTGTCAATGGCTCACGGACCTCACTCACAGCTCCACCGTACCCGTATCCACCGACAGCGCGTCAGACCGTGTATCGCATGTTCGCTGGGGACGTAACACGGTAATCATCGGGAATGTTCCCCCACGTTCGCCTCCAGCACACCTGTTAGCAGATCAACGGCCTCGTGCACGGTCTCTACCCTGATCTGCTCGCGTGACCCCCGTAGATTCAGGGATCTGTGCCAGATTCGGGCGCCGGGACCGGCGACGGCGACGTGCACCCGGCCGACCGGCTGTCCGTCCTGCGGCTGCGGACCGGCCACCCCGGTGACCGCCAGGCCGTAGTCGGCGCCGCACACGCGCATGACACCGGCCGCCATGCCCGCCGCCACCTCGGGATGCACCGCGCCCTCGCGTTCGAGCAACGCGCCGGGCACGCCCAGCAGGTCGCGCTTCAGCTCGGTCGCATAGGAGATCACCCCGCCCCTGAACACCGAGGAGGCGCCCGCCACCGAGGTGATCGCGGCTCCGATGAGCCCGCCGGTCAGCGACTCGGCCACGGCCACCGTCACGCCCGCCTCACGCGCCGCCTTGAGCAGGCGCGCCACCCTCGTCCCGCCCGGCGACGCGGCACTCACTGCGCCCTGGCCTGCCTGGCCACCTGGCGCAGCCGTACGGCACGCACGACGTAGTCGACACCGGTGCCCACCGTCACGAGAACGGCCAGGCCCATCACCGCGCCGCGAAGCAGCGGCGGAATGCCCGGCAGCAGGTACAACATGATCGCGCCGATCTGCAGCACGGTCTTGATCTTGCCGCCGTAGCTGGCGGGGATCACGCCGTCCTTGATCACCCAGAACCTCAGCAGCGTGATGCCGAGCTCCCTGGTCAGGATCAGCAGGGTGACCCACCAGTGCAGCTCGCCCAGCCACGACAGGCTGACCAGCGCGGCGCCGGTGAGCGCCTTGTCGGCGATCGGATCGGCGATCTTGCCGAAGTCGGTGACGAGCCCGTAGCGCCTGGCCAGCTCACCGTCGAGATGATCGGTGAGCGAGGCGACGGCGAACACCACGAGCGCGCCCAGTCGCCACCCGTTGCCCGGCAGGAACATACAGACGACGAAGAACGGGACGAGCGCCATCCTGAGCACCGTGAGGACGTTGGCGATGTTCCACGGGCTCACCACGCGGCGCTCGTCCTTGGTCATGGACCGGCCTTGATACGCGCGATCAGGTCGACCCCCTCGGCGTCGACCACGACCGCGCGGACGATCTGGCCCGGCACCAGGCCGATGCCCTGCACCGTGACCGAGCCGTCGACCTCGGGGCCCTGGTGCGCGGCCCTGCCTTCGTAGCCCCCGTCGCCGAGGTCCTCGTCGATGAGCACGTCGACCTCGGTGCCGATGCGGTCCTCGGCCCGCTGGGAGGTGAGCTCCTCGGCGAGTTCGGTGAGGATGCGCACCCGCTCGTCGACGATCTCCTGGTCGAGCTTGCCCTCGAACCCGGCGGCCTCGGTGCCGTCCTCGTCGGAGTAGCCGAACACGCCGATGACGTCGAGCCTGGCCTCCTCCAGGAAGCCGACCAGCTCGCCGAACTCCTCGTCGGTCTCACCGGGGAAACCGACGATGAAGTTGGAGCGCACACCGGCCTCGGGGGCGCGGTCGCGGACCATCTCCAACAGGTCGAGGAAGCGCTTCGGGTCGCCGAAACGCCGCATCCGACGCAGCACGGAACCGCTGGCGTGCTGGAAGGACAGGTCGAAGTAGGCGGCGACGCCCTCGGTGCCCGCGATCACGTCGAGCAGGCCCGGACGCAGCTCGGCGGGCTGCAGATAGCTGGCGCGCACCCGCTCGATGCCCTCGATGGCCGCGAGCTGGGGCAGCAGCTTCTCCAGCGCCCGCAGGTCGCCGAGGTCCTTGCCGTAGGAGGTGGAGTTCTCCGACACCAGGACGAGCTCGCGCACGCCCCGGTGCGCCAGCCAGTCGGCCTCGGCCAGCAGGTCCTGCGGCTGGCGCGAGACGTAGGCGCCGCGGAAGGCCGGGATGGCGCAGAAGGTGCAGCGCCTGTCGCAGCCGGAGGCGAGCTTGAGCGAGGCCACCGGGCTCTCGTCGAGCCGCTTGCGCAGCACACGGGGCCCGCTGGCGGGCGCGAGCCCGTCGGGCAGGTCACCGTGGCCGGGGATGTTGGTCTTGGGCGCGGCGGCGCGGGCCACCGGCGAGATGGGCAGCAGGGTGCGGCGGTCACGCGGCGTGTGCGCCTTGAGCGACTTGCCCGCGAGCACGTCGTCGAGGCGCTCACCGATCTCGGTGTAGTCGTCGAAGGAGATCACCGCACTGGCTTCGGGCAGCGCCGAGGCGAGCTCGTTGCCGTAGCGCTCGGCCATGCATCCCGCGGCGACCACTTTGGCCCCGGAGTCGGCGGCGGCCAGCAGAGTGTCGATGGAGTCCTTCTTGGCCGAGTCGATGAAGCCGCACGTGTTGACGACGACGACATCGGGGTCGTCGTCTCCGAGCTGCCAACCGGCAGCCTCAAGTCGCGCGGCGAGTTCTTCGGAATCGACCTCGTTGCGCGCGCAGCCCAGTGTGATCAGCGATGCTGTTCGGCGGGAAGACATGGTGAACACTACGGTATCGGGAGTTGGCCACTACCCGGCGCACCTCCCCCCTTCTCGTCAGCGTCGGCGTGGGGCCGTAGGGCCGAACGAGCGCCGCACGGTCTCGCCCGTGTCGCCGAGCGTGCCGAGATTTCTGCCGTTGACCTGCACGGATACGGCGCTGCCGTCGGCTATGAGCACTCTCACCTCCGACTTGGCGCGGAACGTGCCGCTCTTGCCCTTACGCAAGGTGCCGGCGAAGATTCGGCGACCCTTGGCGTCCCGGACACTCAGATAAGCCGATCTTTTAGCCTTTGCCGTAACTACCACCATATTGCTGGGCTTGGTGGTGGATTGTGCTTTCGCAGGCGGGCGCGGGGCGGCCGAGACGGGCAGATTGGGCGGCACGGTCGGCACACTGGCGACCTGTCGTATCTCCGCCGTCGGCGTCTGCCCGGAACCGCCCATCACCCGCACGACGCCGAACACGACCACGATGGCGAGGGCGACGGCCAGGGCGGTCGTCCAGTTGGGGCCGCGCCGCTCGCGCAGCTTGACCTTGCGGTCGGTCTGGAACACGGTCGCGGCCCGCACCGGCAGCGGCACACCCCCGTGCTGCTCGTCGTAGAGGTGGACCATCGCCTCCGGGTCGAGCCCCACGACCTTGGCGATGCTCCTGATGTGCCCGCGCGCGTAGAAATCGCCCCCGCACAGCGAGAAGTCGTCACGCTCGATGGCGTAGAGCAGCGCCTCCCTGATGCGTGTGGTGGCGCTGAGCTGCCCCACCGTCAGCCCCGCCGTGCGTCTCGCCTCCGCGAGCGCAGCCCCGATGCTCTGTTCTTTCACGACAAACGCCTCCCCGCCCCTGACGCTGCGTAGTGGTCCCTATTCAACCAGCTATCAGGGGGAGGAATGCCGCCGGGGTCACTCGCCGCGCAGGTCGGCCAGCAGTCCGGGCAGGTCATCGGGCTTGAGCAGCACCTCACGCGCCTTCGAACCCTCGCTCGGCCCGACGACGCCACGCGATTCGAGCAGGTCCATGAGCCTGCCCGCCTTGGCGAAGCCGACCCTGAGCTTGCGCTGCAGCATCGAGGTCGAGCCGAACTGCGTGGTGACGATCAGCTCGGCCGCCTGGATCAGGACGTCGAGGTCGTCGCCGATGTCCTCGTCGATCTCCTTCTTGACCGCGACCACGGCGACGTCGTCGCGGTACTCGGCCTGCATCTGCGTCTTGCAGTGCGCGACGATCTCGGCGATCTCCTTCTCCGAGACGAACGCGTTCTGCAGGCGCAGCGGCTTGGAGGCGCCCATCGGCAGGAACAGCGCGTCGCCCTGGCCGACCAGCTTGTCGGCGCCCGGCTGGTCGAGGATGACGCGCGAGTCGGTGAGCGAGGAGACGGCGAAGGCCAGGCGCGAGGGCACATTGGCCTTGATCAGGCCGGTGACGACGTCGACCGAAGGTCGCTGGGTGGCGATGACCAGGTGGATACCGGCGGCACGGGCCAGCTGCGTGATGCGCACGATGGAGTCCTCGACGTCACGCGGCGCGACCATCATGAGGTCGGCGAGCTCGTCGACGATCACCAGGAGATACGGGTAGGGCTGGTAGACGCGTTCGCTGCCCGGCGGCGGCACCAGCTTGCCCGCACGCACGGCCTTGTTGAACTCGTCGACGTGCCGGAACCCGCTGGCGGCCAGGTCGTCGTAACGCCTGTCCATCTCGCCCACGACCCATTCGAGGGCTTCGGCGGCCTTCTTCGGGCTGGTGATGATCGGCGTGATGAGATGCGGGATGCCCTCGTACACACTGAGTTCGACGCGCTTGGGGTCGACCAGCACCATGCGTACCTCGTCAGGCGTGGCGCGCATCAGGATCGAGGTGATGAGGCCGTTCACACAGACGGACTTGCCCGCGCCGGTCGCGCCCGCGATGAGCAGGTGCGGCATCTTGGCGAGGTTCGCCACGATCGTTCGGCCTTCGACATCCTTGCCCAGTCCGACGATCATCGGGTGATGATCGGCCTGGGCGACCTGCGAGCGCAGGACGTCGCCGAGCGAGACCAGGTCCTTGTCGGCGTTCGGGATCTCCACCCCGATCGCCGACTTGCCGGGAATCGGGGACAGGATGCGCACGTCCGCCGACTTCACGGCATAGGCGATGTTCTTGGTGAGCGCGGTGACCTTCTCCACCTTGATGCCCGGCCCGAGCTCGATCTCGTAGCGCGTGACGGTCGGCCCCCGGGTGAACCCGATCACCTGCGCGTCGATCGTGAACTGCTCCAGCACACTGGTCAGCGCGTTGACCACCGTCGTGTTGGCCTTGGTCTGCGGCTTGGGCGCACTGCCCGTCTTGAGCGTCTGCAGATCGGGCAGGACGTACGGCCCGGCCTGGGGCGAGAGCACGAGCTGCTCGACCTTGCGCGGCGCGGGCGAGGGCTCGGGCGGCTCCAGCTTGCGCGGTGCCTCGCCCTGCTCCTCCTCGGCGTCGACCAGGCCCGGCACGATCTCGGGCGAGTGGTCCGGCCGTTTGGTCTCGGTGACCACCGGCGTGTCGTACGGCTTGACGGTGTCGCCGACCTCGGGACCCGACGGCTTGCGCGTGCGCTTCCTGACCGGCGCACTGCCGGGAGCGCCCTTCTGGAACAGCATGTGCTGCAGCTCGGCCAGCCGCTCCGGGATGCGGTGCACCGGCGTCGCGGTGATCACCAGGATGCCGAACCCCGACAGCAGCATCAGCAGCGGGATCGTGATGAACGGCGGCAGGATGCTGTGCGGCGGCGCCGACACGATGAAGCCGATGATGCCACCGGCCTGCGACACCTTGTCCATGCCGTCGCCCTTGCCACCCGAGGGGTAGGGCACGTTGCCCGCCACGTGGATGACGCCCAGGATGCCGATGAGCAGGGCGCTCCAGCCGATGACCATGCGGCCGGTGTCGGCGTTCTGGTCGGGGTGGCGCAGGAACCGCCAGGCCAGCAGCCCGAGCAGCAACGGCAGCGCCCAGGCCAGCGACCCGAAGACCCCGTGCATGACGATGTCGACGACCTGGGACACCGCGCCCTTGGCGTCGCGCCACGTCATCGCGGCCAGCACGATCGCGCCGCCGAGCACCGCCAGGCCGACGCCGTCGCGCCGGTGCGCCGGGTCGAGCTCGCGCGCGCCCTTGCCGAGGGCTCTCGCCGCTCCCCCGATGCCGTTGGCCACGAGCATCCACAGCCCGACGATGAGCTTGCCGATCATCGTGAACACCCACGTGATCGGGTCCGGATGCGTCGCGTTGGTCTTGCGGGCCGGCGCGGGTCGCTTCGTCCTCGACGGGGCGGCCCGCTTGGCGGGGGGCGTGCGGGTCGACGTCGTGCGCTTCGCCGGGCCCTTCGCTGCGCCCTTGGGCGTACGGGTGGCCATGATGGCAAACCTACGACGCCGCTCTCCCCAACGGGAGGAGGCTCGCCGATCCGGGGCAAATGTCCGACAGGCGGAATTCATATAGATGACTGGTCGGGTTCAGCCGCGTAGGACAGCGTGTCTCGCCATGGACTACAGGTACACACTCATCCACCTGTCCGACACCCACGTGGTGGCCGACGGACTGCTGCACGGCACGACGGACTCGACCCGGTCCCTGCGCGAGGCCCTCGACGCGGTCGTGGCGTCCGGACAGCACATCGACGCGATCATCGTCTCCGGCGACATCACCGACCAAGGGGACGAGGCGTCCTTCCTTGTGGCGTCGAGCCTGCTGCAGAACGCGGCCGGGCGGCTGTCCGCGGTCGTCGTACCCGCCATGGGCAACCACGACGACCGCACCGCCTTCCGCGCCGCTTTCCCCGCCGTCTCCGTACGGCCTGCGTCTTGTGATCATGTGACGATGGTCGGAGGGCTGCGGATCGTCACGCTGGACTCCAGTGTGCCCGGCGCCCATCACGGCGAACTCGACGCCTCGCAACTCGCCTGGCTCCGTACCGAGCTCGCCACGCCCGCACCGCACGGCACGGTCCTCGTGCTGCACCACCCGCCGATCCCCAGCGCGCTACCCCTGATGGACGGCATCGGGCTACGCGATCCACACCGGCTGTCCGAGGCACTCATCGGGTCGGATGTACGCGCGATCCTGGCGGGGCATACGCATTGTGCGACTTCTGGGGCGCTTGGGGGGATTCCTGTGTGGGTCGGGCCCAGTAGTGCGTACTCGGGGGACGCGTTGGCGCCCGAAGGGTGGACTCGTGGGGTGGCGTCGCGGGCGTTCGGGCGGGTGGATGTGTCGGGTGGTGGGGTGGTTATGACGGTGGTGCCGCTTGGGGGTGGGGAGGCGGTTTACGAGGTGGAGACGTCGGTCATCTTGGGGTACATGGCGGCGCATGGGGGGTGATGGGGGTGGCATGGGGGGTGGGGTGATGGGAGTGAGGTGATGGGGGTGAGGGGCACCGGGGTGGGGTGATCGGGGTAGAGGTGATGGCGGCGGGAGTGATGGCGGTGGGGGTGTTTGGTGTGCGGCTGGCCTGTGGCGGGCAAGCGCCCCAGCAGCGTCGCCCGCATACTCGCGCCGGGTAACGAGCAGGCACTGGACGCCCTCGCACCGATGGCCCAGGACGCCTCGCACGCCCACCGAAGGCCGGTACGAGCATGCGTTGAACACCTGCACCCGGCAAACCCACTTCCCCGCTTCCCCACGCCCCCGCGCACCCGCGTTGCCGTGCACCCGCATTGCCGTGCGCTTGCATCGCCGTGCACCCCAGACATCCCAGACACCCGAGCCCCGCACCGCCGCAGACCCTCACACCTCCACCTCTGCGGCCCCTCACACCCACACTCGGCAAACCCAGTCCCCCGCTCTCCTCCTGTCCCCGCAACCCCGTGCACCCGCACACCCCAAACACCCACAGCCCCGCACTTCAGTGGGCACCACAGCCCCACATGCCCTACATCCCCCACAACCCGCACCTCTGGCAGCCCTTCGTACCCGCACACGCATTTCTGCAGCCCCTCACACCCCTACGCCCACACCTCCTGCAGACACGTGGGGACAGGCTGCCCGCACTCAACCCCGAGCCCCCGCACCCCCACTCCCCATAGCCCCTAGACCACAGCCCCAAGCCCTGTAGCCACCAGGCCACAGCCCAAGCCCTGGGCCCGCACCACCCACACCACCCACACCACCCACACCACCCACACCAGGGATGCGACAACCACCTACGCGTAGCGAGTAACGAACGAGATCCGATCCCCCCTGCAACGCCGTTCGACATGACACAAGGGCTTGCCGTCAAAGGCGACAAGCCCCTCGCGTACAAGCACCGGAGCCCCGGGGTCAACCCCCAGCACCGGCTGATCGGCCGCAGTGGCGAGATCAGCGGACACCGCATGCCAGAGGTACACGTACGCAGACCCGGCCCCCTCAAGCGACCCCAGCACCCCCAGCCCCGGATCGACCTCCACCTCGACCCCCAGGTGATAACGACTCACCACACAAACGACACCGCCCGCCCGCAACCGCGTGACGATCTCGTACACCGGCCCCTCGACCCCCAGATGCCCGGCCGCGACAGGATGATCGACAAGCCCTCGCGACACGACCTCCTCGCCGTCCGCGAACGTAGCGGCCAGCCCCTCAACATCGTGCGGATGGTGTCGACGGGTGGCCGGGTCGATCGACACCTCGATACGGCGAGGGCTGGTCCTGACGAAGCTGCCCAGCCCCTGCCTGGTTTCGACCAGTCCCGCACGCCTGAGTTCGACCATCGCCTGCCGCGCGGTCAGCCGGTGTACCCCGTGCGCGGCGGCCAGCGCATCCTCCGTGGGCAGCCGCTCGCCCGGCGCGAGGTCCCCCGACTCGATGCGAATCCGAAGGCCTGCGGCGATCTCCCGGTAGCGGGCCTGTCTGGACACGCGGGTCACTTTACGGCCAAGCGCCACAACCCGGCCGATTTGCCGGTGTGTTCATCCGTCGTCCACATGACCGCTCCACTCGCGTCGTCGAGGCACTCATATATATGACCCATGCCTCTCCTGAACCTCCGCGACGTGGCCACAGCCGACCCCCGCCTTCGCCCCGGCCGTCTGTACCGCTCGGCGCAGCCGCACACGCTCTCACCGGCCGACACCGCCTTCGCCCGGAGCCTGCGCCTCATCGTCGACCTCAGGAGCGCCCCCGAACGCACCCCCTCCGACTGGTCCGAAACCCACGGGCACAACGTCGCCGTATCCCTGCCCGGCCTCACCGGCTCCCCCGCCGACCTGACCGGCCTCCCACCCGACATCACCCTCGGCGACCTCTACGTCCTCATGCTCGACCACAAAGGCCCTTGGTTCGCCTCGATCCTGGCCGAACTCGCCGAAGGCCTGCCCGCCCTCGTCCACTGCGCCGCAGGCAAGGACCGTACCGGCCTGGTCATAGCCCTCACCCTCGCCCTCCTGGACATCCCCCACTCCGCCATCATCCGCGACTACACCCAAACCACCCATTCCCTCCCCGCCATCCTCACCATGCTCCCCACCACCACGCCCTCCCACCCCGCCCTCCTCGAAGCACCGCAGTCCGCCATGCAGACCTTCCTGAACGCCCTGACCGACCGAGGCGGCCCCGCCCACGTACTCAAGGGCCACGGCCTGTCCAGCACCCACATCACCCAACTCCACACCGAACTACTCACCTAGAACCCAGCAGAGCTCAGCCACAGCAACACGCTCACCAAGACCACCCGAAGCGACACCGAAGAGCACCTCAGTCCGCCGAGAGCCCTTCCGCCGCCCTCAGCCCCGCAGCTCCTCGGTCAATCGAAGCGCCCACCGCACCATCCCCCACCTTCCCGTTCACTCCCACCCCCTCCGCCCTCCCCACCCACTTCCACTCCCGCGTCTCCCCGGAGAACCACATGTCCCTCACCCTCACCCCCGAAACGCCACCCCCTGCCCCCGCCTCCACCAAACGCGGCCTCATCACCGCCATCGGCATGGCCGAACTGTTCTACGCCGCAGCCGGAGCCCTCCCCCTCCTCCTCGGCCTGGGCATGAAGATCCAAGAACTGGCCCCCCAAGGCAAGGAAACAACCCTTGGCCTGGTGGCAGCGCTGGGCGGCATCGCCACCGTCCTGGCGAACCCGATCAGCGGCCACCTGTCCGACCGCACCACCAGCAAGTACGGCATGCGCCGCCCCTGGATGCTCGGCGGCTCCCTCGTGGGCCTGGCCGGATTGATCATGTTGGCCCTCTCCCCCACCATCGTCATGGTCGCCCTGTCCTGGATGGTCGCGGTATGCGGCTACCAAGCCATGGTCGCCGGCCTCACCGCGACAGTCGTCGACCAGTTCCCCGCCGAACGACGTACCCACGTAGCCGGCGTGTTCTCCATGTGCAACGTCGTCGGCGTCGTACCCGCAATGCTCCTGTCCCAGGTACTCAAGGGATCACTACTCCTGCAGTTCACGATCTGCGGCGCCCTCGCCGTTACCGCGGCCAGCGTCCTGTGCGCCCTCCTGCCCGACCGACGACTCCCGCACGCCGAACGCCGCCCGATCAGCCTGCGCACCCTCGCCGCCGCCCTGCTCGTACTCCCCCGCGGCGCACGCGACTACCGCCTGCTCTGGCTGCAGCGTCTCCTGGTCAGCTTCGGTTTCGCCCTGATCTCGTCCTACTCGCTGTACTACCTGCAGAGCCGCCTGGCCATGCCCACCGCCGATGCCGCCGCCCTGGTAGGCATCACCGTGATCGTCAGCACCCTGCTGTCCGGCCTGTTCGCCTACCTCGGCGGCCGCCTGTCCTCCCGCACCGGCAGAGGCCGCCCCTTCGTCCTGTGGGCGACCGTCGTACTCGCCGCCATGCTCATCCTGAAAGCATCAACCGCCAGCGTGCCCGTAGTGATCCTCGTCGCCGTCATCTCAGGCGCGGCCACCGGCGTCTACTACGCAGTCGACCTGGGCCTGGTCACCCAAGTACTCCCCGACGAACGCGACGCAGGCCGCTACCTCGGCGCCTTCTCCATGGCCAAACACCTCCCCAGCGCCATCGGCCCCGCCATCGCCCCCCTCCTCCTCGGCATCGGCACCGACCCCTTCACCAACGGCCCCAACTACTTCCTCCTCTTCCTAACCTGCGGCCTCCTCACCCTGACCGCAGCCCCCTTGGTAACCCTCCTCCGCACCGCCCCCTAACCCCCTCCCCACAACAACACCCCCACCCACCCAAAACCCCTACCTGCACCATCTGCACCACCTGCACCACCTGCACCACCTGCACCACCTGCACCACCTGCACCACCTGCACCACCTGCACCACCTGCACCACCTGCACCAGAGCATGATCAACCGCCCCACTCCCGCGAATCCACCCCAGCCCTCTCCACTCCCTCAGCCCCACCCCACGCCACCCCCTCGCTCCACTACCGACCCCGCCCCCGCCCCCAGGCCCTCCTCACCCCCCGCCCAACAAGGCGACAAATCGACAAATCGGATGATTGGTACGCTCCCGGCGTGGGAACCGCGACCCGCGTGCCGCAGACACGCGACATGGAGCTCTCCGCCGACCACGCGTGGGACACCCTGCGGGAGTACGGCCGCTGGCACCTGGCCAGGGACTCCTTCGTCAGATTCCGGTACGGCGAAGGCATGACGAACTCCAGAGCTCTCGCCTTCCAGCTCTGCCTGTCGATCATCCCCGGCGCCATCGCCCTGGTAGGCCTCAGTACAGTCGTCAACCAGAAGGAACTCGGCCAAGTCCTCGAACTAGTCCTCGCCAGGCTCGCCCCCGACGGCAGCGGAACAGTAGTACGCGAAGTCCTCACCGGCAGCCACCGCCAGGCCACCCTCGCCCTCTGGCTCGGCTTCATCACCGCACTGTTCTCCCTGACCAGCGCCATGGCCCAGGTCGAACGCGGCGCCAACCGCCTCTACGGCGTCGAACGCGACCGCCCCTTCCACCGCAAGTACGGCCGCGCATTCATTCTGGCGATCACAGCCGGTTCCTTCATGACGGGCGGATTCGTCCTCATGGTCGGCGGCGGCGCCATCGGCCCAGCCCTGGCCGAGGTGTACGACTGGGGCCCCGGCGCGCTGCGCACCTTCGACATCGCCCGCTGGCCGACTGGCTTCCTCCTCACCATGCTCTCCACCTCGGTACTGTTCCGCGCCTCCCCACGCCGCCGCCAGCCCGGCCACTCCTGGCTGGCATTCGGCGCTTTCGTAGCCCTCCTGCTCTGGACCGTCTTCACCCTCGGCCTCGCCGTCTACACCGGCCAAAGCGGCTCATTCGACTCGACCTACGGCTCCCTGACCGCCGTCATGGCCCTCCTCCTCTGGTCGTTCCTCAGCTCCACCGCCCTCTTCCTAGGCCTCGCCTTCGCCGCCCAACTGGAAGCCGTCCGCTCTGGCACCCCCGCCCCCGCATCCCCAGACCCCGGCCCCACAGCCCAAGAAGAACGCGAACCCATAGTCGGCGCAGTAGGCATGGCCCTCTTCAACGCAACCCGAACCCTCCTCCGCCTAACCTCCCGCCGCCCCTAACAAGCCACAACCCCTCCACCACCCGCACCACCCGCACCACCCGCACCACCCGCACCAAGGCAAGCTCTTCTACCGCCCACCCCCAAACCTTTCTCGCCCCCCTTTCACACGCTTGCCCCTCCCTTCAATACCCCCTCCCCCTCCGCACCGCCACTTCGCCCCACCGTCACCTGCCCACCCCTGCCCCCGTTCGACCACACACCCGCCATACCAATTCCGACGTACCGCGTGAACAGCGCACTTTCGGGCAGAACGTCACAACGCAAAACAAAGCTCCCCCATCCGGGAGATGATGCGCATGAAAACGACACCCCTGGCCCGGAGAGGAAGCGCATGAACACCACTGCCTCGGCCAGGAGGCACAGCCGGTGAACACCATCGCCTACGTCTACCCATGGGACGTCGTCGGCGACCCAGCCGCCCCCGAACGCATCGCAGGACTCGGCGTCAACGCGGTAGCCCTAGCCGTCTCCTACCACTCGACCAGAGCCGCCACCCCCTTCCACCCGGCCCACCGCATCGTCGACGCCCGCCACTCCGCCCTCTACCTCCCGGTACGCCGCCACTCCTGGGCACGCCTGACCCCCGCCTCCCCTACGTGGACACCCCCAGACGCCTACCTCCAAGCCCGCGACGCCCTCAAATCAGCAGGCCTGCGCGTACACGCCTGGACCGTCATCACCCACAACACCTACCTGGGCACCACCCACCCCACCCTCGTCACCCGCAACGCCTTCGGCGACCCGTACCCCTACGCCCTCTGCCCCGCCCACGAGGACGTCATCGAGTACGGCATGCACCTGATCAGGGAGATCGTCGAGATCGCCGAGCCCGACGCCGTCATCCTCGAAGCATGCGGCCCGATGGGATTCGCACACTCCGGACACCACGAACAAACCGCCGGCGCCGACTGGAGCGACGTCGAGATCGACCTGCTGTCCCTGTGCTTCTGCGACGCCTGCGAACCCCGCTATCCGTCAGGCGCGAGAATCCGCGTCCAAGCCGCCATCGACACCGACCTCAACGCCCACTCGATGGAGGAAGCCCTCGGCCACCTCTCCCTCGCCATCCAGGAATCCCGCATCGGCCTGTCGGCAACCCTCCGAGCCGCCCTCTTGGCCGAGATTCCACCCCACATCCCCATCACCCTCCACGCCGACCCCGACCCATGGGCGTCAGGCCAGTTCGCAGCCCTCCCCGAAGGCGACCCCCGCCCCCAAGTCCTGGTAGGCAACTGCTCGAACAACCTCACAACCGACACCACCCGCCTACACACCCTCCGAACGCTGGCCGCCAAACACCCAGACCAACGCGTAGGCGCCCACATCCTCACCCTCCCCCCAAGACCCCCCACAGTCACCGCCCTAACCTCCCTAATCCACGCCTACACAGAAGCAGGCGCCCAAGAACTCCACCTCTACCACGCCGGCTTATCCAGCCCCACCCGCCAATCAACCCTCACAGAAGCCCTAAAACACCACCCCCACCCATAACCCCACACCCCAAGAACAGCGCCTTCACGCCTTCACGCCTTCACGCCTTCACGCCTTCACGCCTTCACGCCTTCACGCCTTCACGCCTTCACCGACAAAGGCTGCCCGCCTCAACGCACCTCGGCCGCTCCCAGACCAACCTCACCCCAGCGAGTCACGCTCCAAGCCCACCGCCGAAGCCCCACACCAATCTCCCCCCCGCAGGTAGCCACACAAGCCATCCCACCGCGCCCCAGCGATGCGCCCTCTCCCGCAAACCCAAGCCGAGGCTAGCTTCAACACCTCGATCCAAGACCTCCCCGCCGAACACACCCCATCGCACCCTCCGCCGCCCCTCACCCACCACCAGAGCGACGAAAACGCTGCCCCTCACCTCATCCCCGATCCCCCAAGATCGCCGCCGCCTCCCCTCGACCTACCCGATCGAGATACGGCACATGAGCCCCTCCAAACGGCCCGGCCTTTGTACCAACCGCCTCAAGCAACCACCGCGCCGACGCTTCCGCCTCCGCGATGATCTCGGCCGGATACCCAAGAACAACCTGATGCTCGGCGAACTCGTCCTCGTCATCAAGGATCAACGCCTTCTCATGAGGCAACACGACATCCAGATCGAGGTCGATCATCGTCACCTCGTCCCCCCGCCACTCAGGCACGGTACTGATATCGCAGTAAATATCCACAGGATGCGGCTGCGCATTGAACGTAGCCGTCCACCAAGCATCACGCGGAAACAGCATGACGAACGCCCGCTGCCACGTGATCAGCGGCCCGTCCCCCTTGCTCCCCTGAGTCCCAGCCGGACACCCGACCCAGACTCCGTACTCGTCTTCCCCAAGCAGCCACGCCGGATGATTCCAGTGCAGCGCCCCGCCGTACTTCCGGTAAACCACCCTTACCTCAGTCACCGCCGGGACGCTACGGCACACCCCGCCGTGTGACAACCACATTTCCGCTCCCACCTCCGCCAGCCGTTCCGCCCTCCGGCAAGCTCCCGCCAACGCCCTTCCCCACCTGCGCCCGCACCAGCCCACTCTCATACGCAGCGATGACCAGTTGTGCCCTATCCCTGGCCTCAAGCTTGGCGAGCAGACGCCCGATATGCGTCTTCACAGTGGCAAGACTCAGGTGAAACTCCTCGGCGATATCGGCATTGGAAAGCCCCTTGGCGATAGCCACCAGGACTTCACGCTCGCGATCGGTGATCCCCTGAACCTTCAACCGAGCAACCTGCTCAGCCGTCCGGCGCCCTCCGGCACCGCCGCGCGCTTCCGCCTCCGACAACCGAGCAAAGCGCCCGATCAGCCTGCGAGTGACACTCGGCGCAAGCAGCGCATCTCCAGCCGCGACCACCCGAATCGCGGCCAGCAACTCCGCAGGTGGCGTGTCCTTGAGCAAGAATCCAGACGCCCCAGCCCGTAATGCCTCAAACACATACGCATCCAGGTCGAACATCGTCACAACCAAGACCTTCGCCCCTCGACCAATCCGCCGGGTGGCCTCGATGCCGTCCATCTCCGGCATCCGCACATCCATCAGGACGACATCGGGCCGCACCTCCCGCGTACGAGCGACGGCCTCAACCCCCGTGGCCGCCTCCCCCACCACAACAAGATCAGGCGCCGAATCCACCAACACCTTGAAGCTCCCGCGCAGCAACGCCTGATCGTCGGCCACCAAGACCCGGATCACCGATCACCCCTCCCTCTGCGTTGAGACATACGCCTCCAAGCCAGCTGTCCGCCGCACACCTCCACAACAGTCACTGCAAATCCCCGTACGGCAGTGTCGCCACCACCTTGAACCCTCGCGCACCCGCCCCAGCATGTCCGGCATGAAACGCGCCGCCGTACACAGCCACCCTCTCCCGCATACCCATCAGTCCATGCCCTCCCGCCTTGGCAGGCAGTACCCGCCGACCAGGCCCATCGTCGGAGACCTCCACCCGCACCTCACGCTCATTCACTTCGACCAGCACGAGGCAGCTTGCCGGAGCCGCGTGTTTGACCACATTCGTCAGCGCCTCCTGAACGATCCGATACGCCGAAAGCGCCACCCCCGTCGGCGGTTCAGCCTCCCCTCGCACTTCCAATCGAGCGATCACGCCCGCCATCCTGGCCCGCTCAGCAAGAGCTCCAAGATCCCCAATCCCCGGCGTAGGCCTCCACGCAAGATCCGTTTCGCTATCCCCGAGACCAGCCAACCCAACGCCAGCTCCCGATGCCGTACCAGCAAGAGTCAGTGCGCCCGTATCTTCACCCAAGCCAACTCCCAGCTCGGCAGACCTTCCCTCTTCGTCCGTCACCTTGATCCGATCACTCCCGACGCCGCCCACACGAGACGTCCCCTCAGATGAGCCCGCCGCAAGCGTTCTCTGCATGCCGTCGGCCGACTCCGGCGCACTTTCCTCCTGCCAGGCCGCCATCCCCAGTTCATCGCCCTGAGGCCCTTCTACGCTGCGTCCAGCCCCACCATGCCCGGGCGAGGCTTCCCTCGCGTCATCCCCACGCACCGACGCCCCAGCCGTCCCATACCAACCCCACTCATCCCCGCCATCCGTCGGCTCCGACCGGAGGACGGCAAGCATGTGCCGCAACTCCCGTAAGGAGTCCCGGCTCACCCCTTCGATCACGCGTAAAGCGTCATGCGCTTCCTCAGGCCGAGTGCTCAGAACGTGATTGGCCACGCCGGCTTTGACCGCGATCACCCCCATGCCATGCGTGACCACGTCGTGCATCTCTCTGGCGATACGCAGGCGTTCCTCGCTTACCGCCCGCTCGGCCAGCCTGGTCGCTTCCCGCGCGGCCTGCCGTCGACGCTCGGCCACGGCACGCCCAATCGTCCATATGCCACCAAGGGCTGCTCCACGAAGTACGACATCGCCGATGACATCCCCCGCAGGCAGAGGAGCCCCAGCCACGGCGAGAGCCAATCCTGCCAACACCGTCGCCCCGGCGATGCCAAGCGTCGGCACGTGCCTGGCAGCTCGATCGTCGAGTGCCACCGCGTAGAGCGCGACGCAAGGAGCCAAGTAGGCGAACCCGATGATTGAACCGACTTCGGCCACCACTGCCATCGCAAGGACGAACACGAACACACCGACCGGCCAGATCCTGCGCACGCCCAAAGGAACGCCGAGGGCAAGCGGCAGCACGACCTTGATCCAGTCTGGACCGTCGAACTTTGATGCCACACTGAGGAAGGTCAGCGCGAAGGCCAGCCCGGCAAGGCAGTCAAGCCCGACCAGCTGCCTCCGGCTCATCCGCTTGGCCAGCAGCGACTCGTTCACCCCCTGAAGGTAGCTGCGGGCGTACGGCGAGCGCGTCAGACCTGGGTATGAGAACCGAGCCAACATCAGACCCTGCTCCGACGCGACGGCGGCCCTCGTTCGGCCAATCTCGACGGCATGATCGAGCTAAGAAATCTGACCAAGCGCTACGGCGCCACCGTGGCTGTCGACGACCTCTCGTTCCAGGTGGGACCTGGTTTGGTGACCGGCTTCCTCGGTCCCAACGGCGCAGGCAAGTCAACCTCCATGCGTCTCGTCCTCGGCCTCGACCGACCCACATCAGGCACTGCTCTCGTCAACGGCAAGGCATACCGTTCTCTGAGGCGACCATTGCACGAGGTGGGTGCACTTCTCGACGCCAACGCCGTCCACGGCGGGCGCAGCGCCTTCAGCCACCTGCACTGGCTCGCCGCGGCCAACGGCATAGGGCGCGAACGCGTATCCGTCGTTCTGGAGCACGTGGGACTGGCCGGCGTCGCGCGAAAGCGAGTCGGAGGTTACTCCCTCGGCATGAAGCAGCGCCTCGGCATCGCCGCCGCTCTGCTCGGCGACCCGGCGGTGCTGATGTTCGATGAGCCGGTCAACGGTCTCGATCCCGACGGCGTTCTCTGGATCCGTGGGCTGATGCGTGCCTTAGCCACCGAAGGGCGCACTGTCCTGCTGTCCAGTCATCTGATGAGCGAGATGGCCGTGACCGCCGACCGCATCATCATCGTGGGCCGGGGCCGCCTGCTGGCCGACGCGACGATGGCCGAGCTCAACGCGGCCCACTCCTCGCTGGAGTCGGCGTACCTGGCCCTGACCGCCGGCGACATCGACTACCGAGCCGCCCGATGATGCGCATTCGACACGGGAGGAGCGCGATGAGCGCTGAATGGATCAAGCTGTGGTCGGTTCGATCGACGTACTTACTGATCGCGATCTCCGTCGGAGCGGTGCTGTTGACGTACGGGATCGCGGCTGCGGCTGCGGCCTCGTTCGACGGCGCGCCTCCTGCGGCCAAAGCCTCCGCCCGGATGGCAGGGCTGGAGGAGGTGGCGTTGCTGGTACCGCAATTGTGCTTCGGGCTGATGGGGGTGCTCGCGATGACCTCTGAGTACGCGACGGGGCTGATCAGGTCCACCTTCACGGCGACGCCACGGCGCTGGCCCGTCCTCGCGGCCAAAGCTGGAGTGGTGGGCGGGATTGCGCTGCTGGTGGGGCCAGCGGTGGTCCTAGGCAGCTACTTCGTCGCACGGGCGACAATCGGGTCGCGGTTCATGGGGGTCTACACGACGCCGCTGGCGGATCAGCTCGGGCTACTGCTGGTGTGCGGCGTGTCGGTGGCGGTGTTCGCGCTGTTCGGCGTCGGGCTTGGAGCCGTGCTGCGCTCGACCGCAGCGGGTGTCACCGTGCTGGTGGCGATCACGTACGTGGTGCCGATCATCGTTGGGAACCTGCCGGAGCCGTGGAGCGAGCGGATCGGGTCGGTGATGTTCGGGGCGCTACCGAGAGAGATCACTGGAGGAGATCTGAGCAGCTCGGTGTTCGGAGGGCTGCTTTCGCCTCCCATGGCTGTCGTCGTCATGGGGCTCTACGCAGTCGTACCCCTGGGCGCGGGGCTGGCCATCCTGTTACGCCGGGACGCCTGACCCACCTAGCACCTGATACCGCCTCAGGCTCCGAGTAGCCACCAACCTGCCAACACCGCCTCGAACCGCCCTATCCCTCAAACGCCCGTTCCATGGCGCACCCGCGCACCCGCGCGCCATTCGCTACGGCGGAGCAGTCGTCAAGGCAGCCTCAGAGAAACCCTGCCAACCCCCGCAGACATGTCCATCTCGCCCAGCGCGGGTTCCGCCTCTCGCCAAGCCCGCCCCATCACAGGAGGAGCGTTCAACATGCTATGTGCACCCCTCGTATCCGGCCAGCGCGGCGACCGCGGCTGGCCGGATACGGGAAGGTCAGACCTCGACCACCACGGGGATGATCATGGGACGGCGACGATAGGTGTCGCTGACCCAACGGCCCACCGTGCGACGGACAATGCGGCGGACCTGCTGGAGGTCCACGACACCGTCGGCGGCGTTGTTCTCCAAGGCCTTCTCGATCTGCGGGATGATCTCGTCGAAGCGGTCGGGGTCGATGCCCGATCCGCGCGCGTGGATCTCCGGCCCGGCGGTGAGTTTGCCGGTGGTGGAGTCGACCACGATGACGACCGAGACGAAGCCCTCGTCGCCGAGGATGCGGCGGTCCTTGAGCGAGGTGTCGGTGATCTCGCCTACCGACGAGCCGTCCACGTACACGTAGCCGGCCGGCACCGCGCCGACGATCCTGGCACGGCCGTCGACCAGGTCGACGACGACTCCGTCCTCGGCGATCACGATGTGATCATCGGGTACGCCGGTCAACGCGGCGAGCTTGGCGTGTGCCCGCAGGTGTCGCCATTCGCCGTGTACCGGCATGAAGTTGGACGGGCGGGTCAGGTTCAGCACGTAGAGGAGCTCGCCCGCGGCCGCGTGGCCGGAGACGTGCACCTTGGCGTTGCCCTTGTGCACGACACGTGCGCCCCAGCGGGTGAGGCCGTTGATGACCTTGTTCACTGCGGTCTCGTTGCCGGGAACGAGCGAGGACGCCAGCAGGATCGTGTCGCCCTCGGCGATGCGGATCGCGTGGTCGCGGTTGGCCATGCGCGAGAGCGCGGCCATCGGCTCACCCTGCGACCCGGTGCAGATGAGCACCACGTCCTCCGGGGGCCATTCCTCGATGTCGCGGGCATCGACGATCAGGCCCGGCGGCACCTTGAGGTAGCCGAGGTCACGGGCCACGCCCATGTTGCGGACCATCGACCTGCCGACCAGCGCGATCTTGCGACCGTGGCGTTCGGCCGCGTCGACGACCTGCTGCACGCGGTGGATGTGCGAGGCGAAGCTGGCCACGACCACGCGCTTGGCCGCAGTCCTGATGACCTCGTCGATGACGGGGCCGATCTCACGCTCACTGGTGACGAACCCGGGCACTTCGGCGTTCGTCGAGTCGGACATCAGCAGGTCGACGCCCTCGGACCCGAGACGGGCCATGCCGCCGAGGTCGGTGAGACGGCCGTCGCTCGGCAGCTGGTCCATGCGGAAGTCGCCGGTGTGCAGCACGATTCCGGCCGGTGTGCGGATGGCGACCGCCAGCGCGTCGGGAATCGAGTGGTTGACCGCGAGGAACTCGCACTCGAACGGCCCGAAGCTGTGCCGCTCGCCCTCGACGACCTCGACCTTGACCGGCTGCATGCGGTGCTCGGTGAGCTTGGCCTCGATGAGGGCCAGCGTCAGCCTCGACCCGACGAGCGGAATGTCCCTACGCTCACGCAGGAGGTACGGCACGGCGCCGATGTGGTCCTCGTGCGCATGCGTCAGCACCACGGCTTCGATGTCGTCGAGCCGATCGCGGATGTACTCGAAGTCAGGCAGGATCAGATCGACGCCTGGCTGGTCCGGCTCAGGGAACAGCACTCCGCAGTCGACGATCAGCAGCCTGCCGTCGAACTCGAAGACGGCCATGTTCCTGCCGATCTCCCCGAGACCGCCCAGCGCGACGATGCGCAGGCCGCCTTCGGGAAGTCGCGGTGGCACGCCCAGTTCCGGATGCGGGTGGCTCACTGGGCGCCCCCTGACCGGCTACATCTTGTTCTCAAATCGTCCGTTCCTCCCCGTTCATACCAACTTCACTCCGCCGGCCACGAGGCAGGTCCTCAGCTCGGCGATCTGCTTGTCATCGGCGGCGACCAGCGGCAACCGCAGGCCTCCCACCGGGTGCCCGACCAGGTCGAGCGCGGCCTTCACCATGATCGCGCCGCCCGCCCTGTTCATGATCCCGTCCACCACGGGCAGGAGCTGCCTGTGTACGGCGAGCGCCCCGGCGACGTCGCCAGACCTGTGGAGGTCGATCATGCGGGCAAGTTCGGCGCCCACGACATGTCCGACAACGCTCACGAAACCAGCTGCGCCCATCGCGAGCCAAGCCAGGTTCAGCGTGTCATCGCCCGAGTAGAACGCCAGGTCAGTGGCGGTCAGAACCATCGAGCCCGCGAAGAGATCGCCCTTGGCGTCCTTCACGGCCACGATCCGTTCTTGCTGTGCCAGCCGTACCAGCGTCTCGGTGGTGATCGGGACGCCGCTGCGGCCGGGGATGTCATAGAGCATGACAGGTAGCCCGGTCGCATCCGCCACGGTGGTGAAGTGGCGGTAGAGACCCTCCTGAGGAGGTTTGTTGTAGTACGGCGTGACAACCAGCAACCCGTGCGCACCTGCGCGCTCGGCGGCCTTGGCCAGGGCGACACTGTGGTGGGTGTCGTAGCTCCCAGCGCCGGCGACGACGGTCGCGCGGTCACCGACGGCCTCGACGACGGCCCGGACCATGCGGGCCTTCTCCTCGTCGCTGGTGGTCGGGGACTCGCCGGTCGTGCCGTTGACGACCAGGCCGTCGTGCCGCTGCTCGTCCACCAGATAGGTGGCCAGGCGCTGCACACCCTCGATGTCGACCTCGCCGTTGGCGTTGAACGGCGTGACCATGGCGGTCAGCATGCGGCCGAAGGGGGCGTCGGAGGTTGCGTTGGGCGATGCCATAGTGCGAACGCTACCTGGATTCGCAAAAACCTTGGACCCCGACACCCCTCTAAGAAGATCGACAGATCCTCCTAGAAGATCGCCAGATTCCACAACGAGTACCCCCAGTCGGTGCCTCGCCGTACTCCGGTCACGCGTACATAGCGGGCATTCGCCTCAAGGCCGCTCAGTTCGTCGAGGCCGCCGTTGCCGTCTGTGACGGTGGCGAGGGTGGTCCAGTCGCGACCGTTCGGCGAACCTTCGACCAGATATCCGGCCGCGTAGGCGGCTTCCCAGGTGAGTTCTATGCGGGAGATGGAGTGCATACCGCCCAGATCGACTTGGAGCCACTGGGGGTCCATGCGCTTGGCCGAGCCCCAGCGCGTCTTCGGGTCGTCATCGAACGCCTTGTCCGGGCCCAGGCCCTCGCCTTCGACGCCCGAGGCGGTCGCGGTGCGGCCCAGGGCGAGGTCGGTGCCGTCATCGGCGGCCAATGCGGCGATCTCGCGCGCCGACAGCGCCCTGCCGTGGACGGCGAGTTCGTCGATCATTCCGGCGAACGGGCCGATTCTGCCCAGTGGAAGGTCGATGAGGTCGGGCGCGGCGCCGACCTGGCGGCCGTCAGCGTACAACGTGGTTCCGGCGGGAGTCGCGACCACCGCCAGGTGTACCCATTGGTCGCGCGGAGCGGTGTAGCCGAAGGAGAAGTCACGTTCGCCGGAGATGGCGGGTTCGCCGCGTTCGATGGTCAGGCCTCGGTCGAGGGTGCCGAGCAGCGTGCCGTGGGAGTCGTCGGTGCGATTGAGCCAGAATGTCACCGTCCACGGCGGAGGCGTCGATGCGACGCCCACCTCGAGCTCGGTGGCCGTGGTGAACCTGGCCGCCCCCTTGATCCGTCCCGGCACCGGCATCGCGGGCGCCGCAGGCCGGAGGGCGGTGCCGTGCGCGCCCGCCGCGTCGTCGCGTACGCCGAGCAGCTGGCCGCCCGGTGTGAACGGCGTGTCGAACGTGTACTTGTGCAGCAGCCCGGTCGGTACCGGAGCCGCCTTTGTCGTGTTTCGCGGTCGATTGCCCGCGGCTCGTACCCGCTGCTCGAAGGCCTCGTCGGACGCCGGGTTCCAGGTACGTTCGGCCAGTTCGGCCCTTGGTCGTGCCAGCAGCGCCTCTACGGCCGAGGATTCGCCGAAGCGTCCCGGTTCGACGGTGATCGCCTGCCCGAAGGCCGATTGGTCCGGCGTCCAGGCCAGCACCTCGCCCTGCGCGGGAGCCCGCGAGGCGTCCACCCTGAACGTCCCCGCCTCGCCTGCCGTGTCGATCACCTTGTGCCCTTGTGTACGCAATGCGGTGCCGGTGCCCGCCGTACCCAGGTTCAGGACGAGACCGGGCTCCGGCGGCGCCTGCGCGGCCTCGCGTACCGACAGAATCCGCTGTTTACCGACGGGCCCATCACAGTCCTGACCTGCACCGATGTACGGCGAGGCGAACCATCGCGCGAACGTGGTGACGGCCTCGCCGAACCGGTCGCACGGCTCGTCGAACTCGGGCACAATCGTGATGTGGTTGCGGCGAGCGATCGCCTCGATCTCCGTGATCTGCTCCTTCGTGTAGTGCTCTACGGGCACTGTGAAACCAGGAGCAGCCAGTCGAGTCGTGGCATCGCCGGCCAATCTCAGATGCAGGGCGTTCAGCTTGAGCCAGGCCATATCGGCCAGCAGCTTCTTCACGTCGGCGACCGGCCACCACCGTCGCACGACGTCCAGCCTGATCGCCCGGTGCGCCAGCTGTGGCCGGTCGCGAAGTTCACCCATCGGCACGCGGCCCGACTTCAGGATCTGCGCGAGTGTCGTGACGCCGTAGAAGACGCCGGTCTCGGTGCCAGTGATCGTGATGCCGTCCTCGCGGGCGAGCATGGCATAACCCTCGGAACCCAGCTCAGGGTCGAGCTTGGCGGTCGGGGCGAGCACGATGTCGACGCCGTCTCCTTGCTCGGAGGCGGTCGGGAGCGGCAAGCCCGTGATCGAGCGCAGGTCTGCCGCGAGCTCTTCGACGTTCAGGGAGGGCGAGGCGTTTGTGGTGGTTGCGTTGTTCGCGGGAATCGCACTGCTTGTGGGAGTCGTGACGTTCGCGGCGATTGCGCTCTTCGCAGCGTTTGGGGCTTCGCGGGTGACGACGAGACGGGTATTCGTCGTGAGTTTGACCGGTCCATGGCCGCCGATCCACTCCCAGACGGCGGGCACGGTGGAGGGCACAGGATTGTGATCGACTACGGCGTACGCCCGCGTAGGCGATATGAGGGGAATGAAGATCAAAGCGACACCGAGCGCCGAACGTCCAAGCATGAGAACGAATGGTATTGGTGTCCGCTTTGCTACCGCCTGGGGGGTCCCATATGTCGGACATGGAAAGAGGCCGCCGATATGTGCTCGGGGGTACACACATCGACGACCTCTACCGTCAATCGGAGACCCCTTCGTGGGCGTTACACAGATCTCGGGACAATTTTTCCCAGACCCGGGTTGCGGCACGACTCGCTTGGCAAAGTTGGAGCTCCAATTTACCTTGATGACGGTCGGTTACCTGTCGAATACGGCAACATAGGGCAACGCCTCACCCCAACCCCAAGGGATGGACTAGTGGCCAGCTCCGATCCGGTCTACCTGCGCGTCGTCGAAGACATTCGGCGGCAGATCACAGACGGCACCCTCCCCCCAGGCGCGCCCATCCCTTCTCGGGCGCAACTGACCCGTAAGTACCAAGTGGGCGAAACGGCCGCCCGACACGCCTTGCGCGTGCTCGCCGCCGAAGGACTCATCTTCGGCCGCGTCGGCTCCGGTCACTACGTCCGCGAACGCCCGATCCTGGTGCCCTTGCATCGCTGGAGGTTCCACGACCACCATGCTCCTTTCGTGGCCGATATGCAGACTCAGGGGCGCAGGGCCACCTGGGACTGGCACAGTGAAGCGGCCGACGCGACGCCCGAGATCGCCCTACGGCTGCGGCTCGACGAATCCGCCCCCGTGACCCGGACCCACTTCGTGTTCCGCGGCGATGGCAAGCCCCTCCAGCTCGCCACCTCCTACGAGCCGATCGAGCTCGCCGGTCACGCCGAGGACGAACGACGCAGCCTGGTCAGCCGCATGGCCGCCCAGGGCGTCAAGATCACCGAGGTCGTCGAGAGCGTGCACACCCGCGTCCCCCGCCCCTCAGAGAGCGACGCGCTCAATATTCCGGCGGGGGTGCATGTGCTGCACATCGAACGTACTCACTGGGCCGGCGACCGACCGGTGGAGACCAGCGACATCGTGGTGCCGGGCGACCGGTTCCGCGTGGTCTACAGCACGCCGGTTCACGTTTAGCTCGGACTACGGTCCGGGGGCTCGCACTGCGGTCCGGGCTTGGGCTGGGCTTCGGCTCGGTCGGAGCCCGGGTTTCGGTCCGGGCACGATGTCCCCCCGGCCGGTGGGCCAGGCAGCCGTCTACCGAGGCAACGCGGCTGCTCACACCACCGGCCTTCTTCTGAGGACATCCTCGTTAGGGGGTGTTCTGCGGGGAGTTGGCGTCGGGCCTTGGTGAGCCTTGTTGGGCGGAAAGCTCGACTGCTGATTGCGGAAGTGTGTTTGGCCCGGTCGTGGAGCGAAGTCCACCTGGCGGGCTATGGCCCTGATTGAACGCTTTGATCGGCGAAGAAACTGAGGCGTGGACGGTCTGGAGGGCCTCGAAGGCTTCTGGATTGCGTTCGTCGGGTGATCGTTGGAGATTCGGGTGGTCGTGGGAGATGTTGTGAGGTCGTGGCCCACAAGGCCACAGGGGCTGCCGTGACGAGGAGGCTGGCTTGGTTGCCCGGGCGCTTGTCTCGCAGCCTTGTTGTGGGCCTTCAGGGCTCAGCGTAGATATGTGGAGGTGTTGGCTCGTGGGCTGGCGGCAGCTCTCGGGCTGATGCCAGGCGTTGACGCGTCACAAGGGTCGCCGTCACACCGAAGAGCCTGTTGTCGATCAGCAGGGCCAAGAGCACGCAGCTATCCCCCGCCATGTCGACTTGGCTGGTGTTCTGCTTGCGCCGGTACGAGGCTTCGAGGAATCTCAGTTGCGGATGTGCTTCAGCTTGTCGCTCTGGCACGCACGTTATGGCTCGGGCACGCGCACTCACGGCGTCGCTTTTGGTCGCTGCGAGCGGTCGCAACGCCGGCTTGTCGCCGCCCCGTCGTGCTTCCGTGTCTTCGGATTGGTCGTGTGCGTGTGTGTTCGGCGGGGGTTGGTCGGTGGAGATCGGGGCTCTGATCAGGGAAGATCGACTGTCGGTCGGCGTTGATATGACAGACGGACCAGGTGCCGATCGCCTTCCGTACGGTCGGCCCTTGTTCGGGAGGTGTCGTCGGTGCGTCGAGTCAAGGACCTGCCTGCCTGTGATCGTCCGCGAGAGCGTCTGCTCACCCAGGGGCCTGGCGCCCTGGCCGACCGGGAGCTGCTCGCGCTGCTCCTGGGGGCGGGTAACCGCGGTTCCAACGCCATCGACCTCGCCGCCAATGTCATCGCGCATTGTGGGGATCTCGGCGCCCTGTCTCAGTCCGAGGCACATCGGCTGCTGGCCATTCCAGGCATCGGACCCGCCAAGGCCGCTCGTGTCGCGGCCGCGTTTCATCTCGTACGCCGCTCCCAGGCCGAGCCCGAGCGGCGGCGTATCGCTTCCACGGCCGACCTGGCGACCGTCGCGGCACCGCTGCTTCGGGGGCACCCTCGTGAGCGGCTGGCCATCGTGGTGTGCGATCACAAGGGCGCGGTGCTGCGCCGTACTCTCCTGACCGAAGGCGGGAGTGACCATACGGCGGCGCCGGTGCGGGAGATCGTTACATCGGTGCTCACGTCTGCGGGTGCGGCGTTCGGGGTGGCGCACAACCATCCCAGCGGGTCGCTCGATGCCAGCTTCAGCGATCGGGAGACGACCACACGTCTGCAGGAGGCGGCCGCGACTGTGGGACTCCGTTTTCTCGACCATGTGATCATCACGGAGAACGGGTGGCGACGGGTGGAGCCACTGTGAGCTGCGGCAGGTGCAAGGCCACGGGGCGCTTGGAGGTCCTAACAGAATGATCTAGAGGCATTCCCCGCCGTGCTGCAAGGCGTTGATCTTCGTGTGAAGAAGGGCGAGCAACTGCAGTGGATCGTGCAGGACAGCCTGCGGGAGCGGATTGGGCTGCTGCTGCCGAAGGTGGAGCGTCGCCGACGTCATCCGGGGCGCAAACGTCTCGATGGCCGGCTGGCATCGCAGGGCATCTGTTCGTGCTCTGCAGCGCGACCCCATGGGGATTTCTGCCCCAGGAGCTGAGGTTCGGCTCGGGGATGACCTAATGGCGACAGCAGCGTGACCGGCACGCGGCCGGTGTCTGGGGCAGGCTGCACCAGGTCTTGCTCGCCGAGTTGCACACCGTCGGGCGGCTCGACTGGTCCAAGGCGGTGATCGACAGCCTGTACATCCGAGTGCTCAAGGGCGGCCCGAAACGGACCCGAGCCGGTCGACCGCGCCAAACCAGGCTCGAAACCACCACGTCATCACCGATGAGAGGAAGCATTCCGCTGGCCATCTCCCTGACTGGCGGTAGCCGTAACGACCTCACCCAACCCTTGCCCTTGATCAAGGCCATCCCCCGGGCGCGGCCGCATCGGCCGACCCCGCATGCGGCCGGACTGCATGTACGCCGACCGGGGCTATGCCCACGACAAGCACCGCCGCCTGGTCTGGCGTACCGGTATCAAGCCCATCATCGCCCGGCGCGGCATCCTGCACGGCTCCGGCTTGGGCATCCACCGATGGGTGGTCGAGCAGGCGATTGCGCTCCTGCACTGGTGCCGCCGCCTGCGCATCCGCTGGGAGGTTCGCGACGACATCCACGAAGCGTTCCTGAAACTCGCTGCAGCGATCATTGGCTGGCGACGCCTCGTCCGCTGACCTGTCTGTTAGGACCTCTTGGTACGACAACGACAGGTCGTGATAGCGGGGTCTTCGGTGGTGGCTGAGAGGGGCGCGGGATTGGCTTGTTCGTCTCTATGTCGACCGGTGCGGGGTGTTGGCTGGTCGCCAATGCGATTGAAGAGGCGGCGTATTTCGTTGCGGGGCTGGACGATGACATTAGGGTCGGCCTTTTCGGTGTTCTCCGTTCGTTCCAGGTGTTGGATGACCAGGAGAAGAGCCGCTCCCATCATGAAAAGAGTGATGCACCGACGCCAGGCTTGGTAACGGCGGACCTGGTAGTGGTCGAGGCTGGTTTCGTTCTTGGTGACCTGAAAGCGTTCCTCGATCGCCCATCGGCCGCCAGCCATGCGGACCAACTCTTCGACTGGCGTTCCCGTCGGGCCGAAACAAGTAGGCGATATCAGCAGCAGCATCGGTAGCATCACTGATGCTGCGACGGGCCAGCAGCCGGTGACCACCATCGTGGCAAACCGAGAGCGCCGTGGATGCGATTCAAGGCATCAGAGCCATGGGGGAAGTGAGGCATTGTCGCCGACGTGACGGCAACCAGGGTAGGCCGCCAATTCCGACCATCACATAGGTCGCCGAAAAGCAGTCCGGGAATCGAAAACAGGTGGGCCCGGAAATACGCAGGCCCGACACACCAAGGAATGTCCGGGCTCATGAGGGATGGCCGACAGGGGTATGCGCCGACATGCACGGGCGCTGGAGCATCTCGTCCCTACCGAGGCGCGTGAGCACATGGCACATCAAAGGAAGCTACATCGTGGTCGAACTGCGTTGAGTGTGGGCCCCCGGCAGATCGGCGTGCGGATGAATCTGCCGAGGGCCCGGCGAACGCGGTGCCTTTGGCGTTCGCAAACCTGGGCGGCTAGGTACAGCCGCTCAGCTCTCCGGCTCAGGACTGACCGGAGCTCGATTGGAAAGGCGTGAAGGGCCGCCCTTCCAGATATGAAGGGAAGCGACAACGACCCGGCATTCAACCACTGCAACTCGGTGAGCCGGTCAATGCCAGTTGTCGATTGAACACTCCCCCCTCGACCGACCCGTCGTCTGATGGCCCCAGGTCGGAGCATTCGAGTGCGGTGCCGCGAATAGTCGGCGGCAGGCGCCCTGTCAACAATGCCTTCCGCTGCCTTTCAACGACACGGTAGCTCTGCCAGTCCGACTCCTCGACCTCTGTTGTAAGCCGCCCCGACTCCGCTCTAACGATCATGGTGCGGCGGATGAAAAGAAGGCCGCCCGCATGGCAAAGCTCGTAAGACACGGGCAGCGATGAACAGGTGTGACTTCGGACCCGAACGCGCTCCGCCCTCGACATTGGTCGCCGCCATGAGGTGGCCAGGAACCGCTCCACTTCAAGAGCAGGATGCGGCGAGAAGCATTGCTTTCCCGTACACCATTCGAATGGGAACACTTTTCAACCATAGGTCATACGTCTCAATAGGTCTACCCACCCGTATCTAGACGCTCAAGTGAGTGTCTGCTTTGTGGTCGCATGTACCTATTGGTCTAGAGTGCGAGCGTGCTGGATCGCGACGGACCTATACCGGTCTACAAGCAGATCGCCGACATGATCAGCGATCGCATCGAGAGCGGCGAGCTCGCCGAAGGCGCCGCCATGCCGAGTGAGGCGCAGCTCGAAAGTGAGCACGGCATCGCCAGGACCACCGCTCGGCGCGTACATCGCGAGTTGCGCGAGCGTGGACTCGTCTACACGATCCAGGGCGAGGGCACATTCGTCGGCGAGCCGGGCGCACCACGGCTGCCGCGTAAGACGCCGCTGTACCAAACGATCGGCGAGGAGATCGCGGCACGCATCCGAGCCGGCGAGATCCGTCCCAACCGGCCGATCCCGAGCGAGAAGACACTCATGCAGCAGTACGGCGTGGCCAAGGTGACCGTTCGGCAGGCCGTGTCATGGCTTCGCGAGAACGGCTACGCGTACACCGTGCCGTACCGCGGCACGTACGCCACCGAGCCTGAGAACTGGCCGGAGGCCTGACCTCCAGCACGTCCGTCGATTGTCGTACCAGCCCTCTAGCCTGTTCGCATGCTGGATCCGGACGGCGATACGCATCTCTATGTTCAGCTCAGCCAGGTGCTTCGTACGCGCATCACCCGGGACATGCGCCCGGGGGCACCGGTGCCCAGCGAGGCCGCGCTCCAGCGTGAGTTCGGTGTCGCCCGCACCACCGTACGCCGGGCGGTTCATCTGCTCAGGCGGGAAGGGCTGCTGTACTCCGTGCAAGGCGAAGGCACCTTCGTGGGTTCGCCCGGCGAGGCGCCCCGGGCTGCTCGCACGACGCCGATCTACCAGCAGATCGCACACGACCTCGAGCACAGTATTCGTTCAGGTGAGCTACGCCCCCGCAAGGCCATCCCCAGCGAGACCTCATTGGTGCAGCGCTACGACTGCGCCCGCGAAACCGTGCGCAAAGCCATGGCGGCCCTCCGGCAGGCCGGACTGATCTACACGGTCGCCCAGCGGGGCAGCTATGTGGCATCAGAGGAGTCCTGGCCTGACTGTCCGGCCCCTTCACGGGACAGAAGTGAATGATCGTGGATGTTGTGGCGTAGGCCTGGTCGCGGGGGCTTCGGAGGGTTACGCTCCGTGAGACTGGCCGCGTCGCGCCGACTGCGGGGGATCAACCCGAAGGCGAAGTAGGGTCCTCGCCGGGTCGCGGCGCGAGCCGGTCACCAAACGAGGTGCGCATGGCCGGGGCGGATGGCCCTTGGTGGGGTTTCGAACGCCGGTGGGTGTGGTCAGTGGCGGGTTGCGTGGGCTGACCAGCGGCCGTCGGGGTGGTGGGTTACCTGGAGGTCGCGGCCGAAGCAGCCTGCCAGGTGGGGTGGGGTCAGAGTTTGGGTGGCTTCGCCGGACGTTTGGATGCGGGTGTCTCGCATGAGCAAGGCGTGGGTGGTGGTGGCGGGCACTTCCTCCAGGTGGTGGGTGACGGTGATCGTGGTGAGGGCGGGGCGGGTCGTGGCCAGGGACTCGATGGCGGTGATCAGGTCCTCGCGGGCGGGGAAGTCCAGACCGGCGAACGGCTCGTCGAACAGGAGGATGCGCGGGTCGGCCATCAGGGCGCGGGCCACGCGCACGCGGGCGCGTTCGCCTTGGGAGCACACGCGGAAGGGGCGGTCGGCCAGGTCCTTGCAGCCGAGGTCGGACAGGAGGGCGTGAGCCCGGTCGTGTTCGGCGGGGCCGTACTGGTGCCACAAGGGGGCGCTTGTGCCGGTATGGCCGGTCAGGACGACCGTGTGGGCGGTGGCGCCTTCCTCTTCCAGCATGGCCTCGTCGACCAGGCGTTGGCTGGAGGCGACCAGGCCGATCTCGCGGCGTAGTTCGCGCATGTCGACTCGGCCCAGGCGTCGGCCGAGGACGGTGACGGCGCCGGTCGTGGGGTGGCGTACGGCGGCGGCCAGGGAGAGGAGGGTGGTCTTGCCTGCGCCGTTCGGGCCGAGTACCACCCAGTGCTGGCCGTACCCGACCTTCCAGTCGATCCCGGCGAGCAACGTCCTGCCGACCACACGGACACCTGCGTCCGTCATCTCCAGCGCGTTCATCCGGGCACCTTACTAAGGGGGTGGAGGCGCGCTTCGGGTGGGGGCGCAGGGTGGGAGCGAGGCGCAGGGTGGGAGGACCAGGGCGATGGGAGGCGCAGGGCGGGGGGCGGCGCAAGATGGGGAGCGGCGCCGAGTAAGGGGGCACAGAGCGGGGCGGCGCAGGATGAGGGCAGCGCAGGGCGGGTGAGGACTCCAGGCGGGTGAGGACTCAAGGCGCAACTGAAAACGAAGTCCTACCTGACGCCTTCCGGCGAAGCCCTACCGAGGCCAAGCTCAAGGTGAGCCAGCCTCACTCCAGGCGAAGCCTGGCCCAACCCCAACCCCGCCCCCTCAGAACACCGGAATGATCTCCTCAGGGTCGATGAAGTCCACCTCCACCCCCTCGATGTCCAGCTCGGGAATCGCCGGAAACGCGATCCCCCACCGCTCGACGATCGCCCGTACCTTGGCCATCGCCACTCGCCAGTTGTCCGCCTGCTCCTCGTACGACAGCAGCCCGAGCCCGGCGTCACGGGCGTGGTCCATGAGCACGCGATGGTTGGCCAGGAAGTACGGCGGCAGTTCCCAGAACCCGTCGGGGGGCTCCCAGAGGATCATGGACAGGAAGACGAAGCCGGCCCGGAGTTGCCTGGTGATGAGGGTACGGACGTCGTCGGTGAGGCCGGGCCATTCGTTTTCCAGGATGGTCATGCAGATCTGCAGATGCCTGGACTCGTCGCGGCCGATCTTGTGGAACATCTCGCTGAACACGGGATGCCGGGCGCCGCTCGCCATACCGCGGAACAGGGTGGAGGCCGCCATCTCCCCCATCATGAAGCTGGTGAACAGCACCGGCAGCGAGTACTTCCCGATGGCGCTGCTGTAGCCGGTCCAGTAGCGACCGCCGTTGTGGTACAACCAGCCGATGTTGTTGTGGGCGGCCTTCTCCAGGTCGGTCCGAGGGGTCCAGTCGAGCGGGCCGCCGGGCCAGAGTTTCGCGATGGAGCGCTGGCAGCACTCCTCGTGGTTCATCTCGTCGCGGGTGATGGAGAAGAAGCACTTACGTACGGGATCTTCCTCGTGCTTCTCGAAGGCCTGGATGGTGGCCCTGGCGAAGACGGCGGGTCCCGAGGCGTCGAAGTTGGCCAGCACCGAGAACCAGTACATGATGCCGAGGCGCTGTTCGACGGTGAAGTCGCCGGGGTCGAGGTCGTCCCAGGGCAGGTCGGCGGGGTTCCAGACCGTGCGCTTCGACTTCTCGTAGATGGCGGCGAGCTTGTCGGTCTCGACCCGCCACTCCATCGGGTAGATGTTGGGCTGCGGAATCTCCGGGGCCGGCCAGAAGCCGCCTTCGGGGATCGTGAGGTCCGCCATGTGTGACACCTCCAAGGCCCATCCTGCGCCGAAGTGTCATATCAAGCAAGGACCTCACCCCCGCGTCCGCTGGGTCACCGCCACACAGGCCAGTACGGCGAGCGCGGCCAGGACGGTGGCCACCCCGAAACGTTCGCCGAGCAGGAGCCAGGCCCACAGGAGCGTGAGCAGCGGCTGGGCCAGCTGCGTCTGACCGGCGCGCGCGATGCCGCCCTTGGCGAGACCGGCGTACCAGGGGACGAAACCGAGGAACATCGACACCAGCCCTACGTACGCGAACCCGGCCAGCGCCTCCCACGACGGCGTCACAGGCGTGCCGACGGCCAGCACCGCGGTCACGGGCACACTGACCGGCAGGGAGACGACGAGGGCGTAGGAGATGACCTGCCAGCCGGGCCGTTCACGTGAGAGCCTGCCGCCCTCGGTGTAGCCGACGGCCGCCGACAGCAGCGCGGCCACCAGCAGCAGATCGGCCCACGAGGCCCCACCGGAGCCGGAGCCGCGCGAGAACGTGAACGCGCAGATGGCCGCGGCCCCGGCCGCGCACGCCGCCCAGAACATCGGCTTTGGCCGCTCCCCCGCCCGCAGTACGGCGAATGCGGCGGTGGCGGCGGGCAGCAGGCCGATCACCACGGCCGAGTGCGAGGTGCTCGCCCCCAGATGCAACGCCAGCCCGCTGAACACCGGGAACCCGAACACCACACCAAGCGAGATCAACCCATAAGCCCGCCAATCACCCCGAGGCGGCAGCAACGGCAGCCTGGCCGCCTTCAGGCACACCAGGGCGACGAGCCCGGCGACCACCGCCCTGCCGATCGCCACCAGCCAGGGGTCGAAGCCCCGCATCGCGAACACGGTCGCCGGGAACGACCCGGAGAACGCCAGCACGCCGACGAAGGCCAGCAGGGTCCCAGAGCGGGCCGCGCCACGGCGTTCCGCTACTACCTCGGTTGCGATAGCGCTATCCTTGACTCTCATGTCCAACGATAGCAGTGTCGCCCATATCGCCGCGATACTGCGCGAAGAGCTCGAATCGCTACGGCCTGGCGACCGGCTGCCGTCCAGCAGGGAGATCATGCGGCGGCACGGCGTCAGCCCGGTCACGGTCTCGCGCGCGCTCGGCAGGCTCGCCGCCGAGGGCCGGGTCGTCACCAGGCCGGGCAGCGGCGCGTTCGCCGCCGAACGCCCCCAGGCGCACGGCGACGCCGCGGACCTGTCCTGGCAGACCGTGGCGCTCGGCGACAGGAGCATCGACGCCTCGGGGGTCGGCGCGCTGCTGGCCGCGCCGCCCGAGGGTGTCATCCCGCTCACGGGCGGCTACCTCAACCCGGCGTTGCGCCCGGCCAAGCAGCTGTCGGCGGCGGCGGGCCGAGCCGTGCGCAGGTCCGACGTCTGGGCGCTGCCGCCGCTCGGCGGGCTGGAGGAGCTGCGGCGCTGGTTCGCCGCCGAGGCGGGAGGCGACGTGACCGCCGCCGACACGCTCGTCGTCAGCGGCGGGCAGGCGGCGCTCACCCATGCGTTCAGGGCGCTCGCCGCGCCCGGCACGCCGGTCCTGGTGGAGACGCCGACCTATCCCGGCGCCCTGGCCGCGCTCAAGGCGGCGGGACTGCGGGCGTCAGCCGTACCGATGGATCGGGAAGGGGTACGGCCGGAGCTGCTGGCCGAGGCGTTCGGGGTGACGGGGGCGCGGGTGTTCTACTGCCAGCCGACGCTGCACAACCCGACGGGCGCCACGCTCGGGCCCGAGCGCAGGCGGCAGGTGCTGGAGGTGGCGAGAGCCGCGGGCGCGTTCGTGGTCGAGGACGACTACGCGCGCTACCTGACGGCCGAGGCGCCGATCCCGATGATCGCCATGGACGCGCACGGCACGGTCGTCCACGTGAACTCCCTCACCAAGGTCCTCGCGCCGAGCCTCAGGCTGGCCGCCGTCATCGCCAGGGGTCCGGCCGCGCAGCGCCTGCGGGCCAGTCAGCTGGTGGAGTCGTTCTTCGTGGCCAGGCCGTTGCAGGAGACGGCGCTCGAGTTCGTGGGGTCGCCCGCGTGGCGTCGTCACCTGGGGGCCGTGCACACCGAGCTGACCGTGCGGCGCGATCTGCTGGTCGCCGCGCTCACCGCACGGCTGCCGGCTGCGGAGGTCCATCTGGTGCCCAGGGGCGGGCTGCACGTGTGGTTGCGGCTGCCGCCCGGGGTGGAGGAGACGGCGCTGGTGGAGGGGGCGATGCGGGCCGGGGTGCTGGTGAGCCCGGGACGCATGTACTACCCGTCGGAGCCGCCGGGACCGAGGATCAGGGTGACCCACGTCGCCACGACCCACGCCTCCGAACTCACCGAAGGTGTGCACCGCCTGGCGACCGCCCTCGCCCGACACACCCCGTAACAGCCCCTCACTCTCCTACGATGACGTCCATGACACGCGCGACGACGTTGGTGCTCGACTTCGTTAACACGTTCGAGCAGGAGCGCGAACACGAGGAGTGGTCCTCTCCCGCCGAGCTCACGCTGTGGCTGCACGACCAAGGTCTCATCGAGGACCACCTCGGGGCGACCGACGACGACCTGGCGCTCGCGGTGGCCCTGCGCGAGAGCCTGCGCGACGCGCTGAAGCACAAGGGCCCGGCCCACTACCCGGTCCTCGACCGCCTGCCTCTGCGAGCCGTGATCAACAACACACTCAACGTCGCCCCTGTCGAGGACGGTGTGCCGGGCGGCATCGCCTGGATCGTCGCGGCCATGGTCATCGCCCAGGTGGAGGGTCATTGGGAGCGGATGAAGGTCTGCCAGGAAGGAACGTGCCAGTGGGCGTTCATCGACATCACCCGTAACCGTTCACGTACGTGGTGCTCAATGAAGCTCTGTGGCAATCGCACAAAGACTCGGGCATACCGGGCAAGAAGGCAGGTCGACCCCGGATCGCGTCATCCCTAGGGGCCAATCACCGATACGGTGTTACTCGTGCCCCCGAGATCCTCCGAGTCGTGCGGGCATGACGGCATGCGAAGGAGCGGGCCGAGATGGCAGACGTAGGCGTCCGGGCGGCCCGGCGCGAGGATGTGCTCCAGGTGGCGAATACCCAGATCCGCGCCTGGCGCTACGGCTATCGGGATTTCCTGCCCGAGGGCCCGCTTGAGCAGATGACGGGCGCGGCGGCCGAGAAGATGTGGCTGCGGCAGTGGGACGAGGCGATCGTCGCCCCGCCCACCCGCATGCACCGGGTTCTGGTGGCGGTCGAGACCATTCTCGACACCGAGGGGTTCACCGCACTCGGCCCCGGCGGGGTCGCGGCGGGCACCTCGACGCCGCGCGGCGGTGAGCGGGTCGTCGGGCTCGCCTCGCACGCTCCCGCCGAGGACCCGGACCTCGACCCCACGGTGGCGGCCGAGATGCTGACCCTGCTGGTCGACCCCGACTTCGTCAGGCGCGGCCACGGCAGCAGGCTGCTCAACGCGACCGTCGACCACCTGCGCGAAGACGGCTTCCGGATGATCGTGACATGGGTGTTCGCCGACAACCACGCGGTGCTCGGCTTCCTGGAGTCGGCGGGCTGGGGCGAGGACATGGCCGAGCGCGTGCTCGACATGGGACGCCCTGTCCGCATGGTCAGGCTCAGCACCGACATCAGCTGAAGGCGCGGTCATTGCCCTGAATGTCACAGGGCCCGAAGTGTTACAGGGGCCCGGCGTGTCACCGAGATCCCGGGGTGAGAGATCCTAAGCGTTCACAGAGATCCTGTGTGAGAGATCCCAAGCGTTAGAGAGTTCATGGCCAACCTCAGCCAGTGGGTGGCGGGCGCGCGCCCGCGTACCCTTCCCGCAGCCGTCGTCCCCGTAGCCGTCGGCACGGGTGTGGCGCTGCACTTCGGTCAGGCCGTCTGGTGGCGGGCGCTGCTCGCCCTGCTGGTGGCGCTGCTGCTGCAGATCGGCGTCAACTACGCCAACGACTACAGCGACGGCATCAGGGGCACCGACGACGCCAGGGTGGGCCCGATGCGCCTGGTCGGCTCCGGTGCGGCTCCCGCACGTCAGGTGCTGGCCGCGGCGCTCGGGTGTTTCCTGGCGGCGGCGGTGGCCGGGCTGGTGCTGGTGGTGGCCACGCGGGCCTGGTGGCTGCTGCTGATCGGGGTGGCCGCCATCGCCGCGGCCTGGTTCTACACCGGCGGCGGGAGCCCCTACGGCTACCGTGCGCTCGGCGAGGTGTCGGTGTTCGTGTTCTTCGGCCTGGTCGCGGTGGCGGGCACGGCGTACGTCCAGATGGGCTACCTCTCCTGGCTGGCGGTCGTGGCCTCGGTGCCCGTCGGGCTGCTGGCCTGCGCGATGCTCGTGGTCAACAACCTGCGCGACATCGTCACCGACGGGCCTTCGGGCAAGCGCACGCTGGCCGTGGTGCTCGGCGACTCCCGCACGCGCGTGCTCTACGCGTCGTGCCTCGTGGCGCCGTTCGTGATCGCGCTGGCGATCGTGCCGTGGACGCCGTGGAGCGCGCTGGCGCTGCCGGCGGCCGCGCTGGCCGTCGCGCCCGTGCGCGCGGTGCTCCACGGGGCCACGGGGCCCGCGCTGATCGCGACCCTGCAGGCCACGGGCAAGGTACAGCTCGGCTTCGGGCTGCTGTTCACCGTGGGACTCGCGATCACCTTGTAGGCGGCTACAACTGCCCTCCCGCACGCTGGACGTCCGTACAAGGGTGCGTCCCGGCCTTCTTTGGTGCACTGACTGTGGACAGTCGGCGACCTGGGAGGGGCCCTGATGGAGCAACGCGGGATCGAGCTGGTCTCGGCCGGGGAGAGGTACGGCCGCCCGCGTGACCTGTTCTTCCTCTGGTCCGGCACCACGATGGGCGTTTTCACGCTCGTGTACGGCACGGTCATCATCGCGCTGGGGCTGAGCTTCCCGCAGGCGATCGCCGCCATCGTGATCGGCAACCTGCTGGCCTTCCCGCTCGTGGGGCTGACCAGTCTGCAGGGCCCGGCCACCGGCACCGCGACCATGGCCGTCTCGCGGGCGGCGTTCGGCACCAAGGGCGCCAGGGCGCTGAGCTTCTTCGGCTGGCTCAACATGGTCGGCTTCGAGGCCGGCGGCATGGTGCTGATCACGTTCGCCTCGCTGTCGCTGCTGGAGCAGGCGGGCGTCACCGAGCAGAGCGCCGGGCTGAAGGTGGCCGTCATCCTGGTCGCCGCGCTCATCCAACTCGTGCTGCCGCTCATCGGGCATGCCGCGGTGATGAAGGCGCAGAAGTACTTCACCTGGGTGTTCGTCGCCCTGTTCGGGCTGATGGCCGTGCTCATCGCACCCAAGGTCTCGGTGGCCGCCACCGGCGGCGGCGCCGACTTCGCCACGTTCACGATCGCGGTGGCGCTGGTGATGTCGGCGGGCGGGCTGTCGTGGGGGCCGCTGGGCGGCGACTACTCGCGCTACCTTCCGGCGGGCTCCTCGCGCAAGGCCGTGTTCTTCTCCGCAGCGCTCGGCGGCTTCATCCCGTACGTGCTGCTGATGACGCTGGGCGCGGCCGTCGCCACCGTCGTGCAGGATGCGGGCGATCCGATCTCCGGGCTGCCCGGCGCGCTGCCCTCGTGGTTCGTGGTGCCCTATCTCGTGCTGGCGATCGTGACGCTGTTCGCGGTCAACACCACCGACCTGTACTCCTCGGGGCTGAATCTGCAGGCCGCCGGGATCAAGGTCAAGCGCTGGGTGGCCGTGCTGGCCGATCTGGCGATCTGTGTGGTCATCACCTATGTCGCCGTGATGTCCGACTCCTTCAACACGATGCTCAACACCTTCCTCGGGGTGCTGATCATCTGGCTGGCGCCGTGGGCGGGCGTCTACGTCTCCGACTGGGTCCGGCGCAAGGGGCGCTACGACGCCGCGGCGCTGTTCGACGAGAAGGGGCCGGGTCAGGTCCGCTGGCCCGCGATCATCGCCCAGGTCCTGGGCATGGCCGCCGCCGCCCTGTGGATCAACTCCGCCGCCTTCGTCGGCCCGATCTCGGCCGCGACCGGCGGGTCGGACTTCAGTATCTTCGCCGGTTTCCTGGTCGCGGGCGTGACCTATCTGGCCCTCAGCCCGCGCTCCGTTCCCGTGAGCACCAGTCCCCTCTTCAGTGGAAAGGTCGGTTGACCCATGGATCGCACCCTGCTCGACGTCGCGTACGGCAGGCGCCCGGCCGAGACGGTCATCGCCAACGGCACGCTGGTCAATGTGATCACCGGCGAGGTGTATCCGGCCGAGATCGGCATCGTCGGCGACCGGATCGCCTGCGTCGGCGAGTCGCTGGAGCGCGGCCCGGACACGAAGGTCATCGACGCGCGCGGCGGCCATCTGGTGCCGGGCCTGATCGACGGCCATCTGCACATCGAGTGCAGCAAGCTGTCGGTGACCGGCTTCGCCGACCTCGTCGTGCCGTTCGGCACCACCGGTGTCGTGTCCGGCCTCGACCAGATCCTCGTCGTGGAGGGCCTGCCCGGTGTGCGGCGTTTCCTCGACGAGTCCAAGCGGACCGGCATGCGCATCTGGTGGGGCGCACCGGCCAAGGCGCCCTACACGGTGCCCGAGTCCACGGTCGGCCACACGTTCGGGCCCGCCGAGCATCGCCTGGCGCACGAGTGGCCGGAGTGCGTGGGCATCTGGGAGACCGTGCAGGAGTTCGTTGAGCACGGCGACCCGGCTGTGCTGGAGGCGCTCGATCTGGCCGCCGAGCGCCGCCTTCCGGTGTTCGGCTGCGCGCCGCTCTCGGACACGCGCCGGATGAACGGCCTGGCCGCCGCCGGTGTCCGCCTCGACCACGAGTCGTACTCCGCGCAGGAGGCGCTGGAGAAGCTGCGCCTCGGCATCTACGCGATCGTGCGCGAGTCGTCGGTGGCGCACTTCCTCAAGGACAACATCCGCATCGTCGAGCAGGTCGGCGCCCGTCGCGTCGCGTTCTGCACCGACGACGTGCACGCCGCCGACGTCCTGGCGGGCGGGCACATGGACAAACTGGTGCGGATGGCCATCGCCGAGGGGATCGACCCGGTGACCGCGATCCAGATGGCCACCGTCAACTGCGCGGAGATGTATCGCATCGACCATCTGGTCGGCAGCCTCACACCCGGCAGGTTCGCCGATGTGCTGATCGTGGACTCGCTGGCCGACTTCACCGTGCGCGAGGTCGTGGCCTCGGGCAAGCTCGTCGCCCGCGACGGCGCCATGATCACGCCTACCGTGCCGCCCTCGCGTGGCGAGGTGACGCCGTTCCCCGTGCCCGAGCTGACGGCGGGCGACCTGGTGCTGCGCACGGCCGACCCGGCCGCCACCCAGGCCACCGTGCTGACGCTCGGCTTCACCGACCAGGTGTTCGTCCGCAAGGGCCGCGAGGTCACCGTGCCCGTCACCGACGGCGTCGTCGAGTCGTGCGTCGAGCAGGACGCCCTGCTCGTCACCGTCGTCGAGCGCTACGGCCGGACGGGCAACCGCCCGATGGCCATGGTCAGCGGCATGGGCCTGCGCAAGGGCGCCATCGCCACCAGCGCCGCGCCCGACGACAACAATGTCATCTGCGCCGGTGTCTCCCGCGAGGACATGGCGCTCGCGGTCAACACGGTCGTGCGGGCGGGAGGCGGCCAGGCCGTGGTCGTGGACGGCGAGGTGCTCGCCCTGCTGCCGCTGCCGATCGGCGGCATCGTCTCCGACCTGCCCGCGGCCGAGATGGCGGTGCTGGAGGAGCGGCTCGACGACCTGGCCAGGTCGCTGGGCTGCACCCTTCCCGCGCCGCTGATGTATTTGTTCTTCCTGTCCATCACCGCGATCCCGGACTATGCGGTCACCGACCTCGGTCTGGTCGACTGCGTCAAGCTGGAGATCGTCGAACCCATCGTCTCGGAGGCCTGACACCCATGAAGGACTTCATCGCCGGACTGCCCAAGGCCGAGCTGCACCTGCATATCGAAGGCACGCTGGAGCCCGAGCTCAAGTTCGAGCTGGCCGCGCGCAACGGGCTCGCTCTGCCGTACCCCGATGTGGCCGCGATGCGGGCGGCCTACGACTTCGACGATCTGCCGTCGTTCCTCACGATCTACTACGAGGGCATGCGGGTGCTGCTGACCGAGCCCGACTTCTACGACCTGGCCATGGCCTATCTGCGCAAGGCCGCCTCGCAGAACGTGCGCTACGCCGAGATCTTCTTCGACCCGCAGGCGCACACCTCGCGCGGCGTGCCGTTCGACGTGGTCATCCGGGGGCTGCGCCGGGCGCTGCTCGACGCCGAGACGCAGCTGGGGGTGCGGGCGCAGCTCATCATGTGCTTCCTGCGCGACTTCCAGGCCGAGTACGCCATGGCGACGCTGCTGGAGTCGCTGCCCTACCGTGAGTGGATCGTGGGCGTCGGGCTCGACTCCGACGAGAAGGGCAATCCTCCGGCCAAGTTCGCCGCGGTCTACGAGCGGGCCAGGCAGGAGGGCTATCTGCTGACCATGCACTGCGACGTCGACCAGGAGGGTTCGACCGAGCACATCCGCCAGTGCCTGGACGAGATCGGCGTCAACAGGATCGACCACGGCGTCAATGCGCTGGACGACCCCTCGCTGATCGCCAAGATCGTGGACAGGGGCCTGGGGCTGACCGTCTGCCCGATCTCCAACGGCTATGTCACCGACTCGACCAAGACCGAGGCGATCAGGCGGCTGCTCGACCTCGGCGTGCGGGTCACCGTCAACTCCGACGACCCGGCCTACTTCGCCGGATATGTACAGGAGAACCTCGAGGTCGTGGCCGACGAGCTCGCTCTGGACCGGCAGGAGGTGGTCCGGCTCGCCCGCAATGCGTTCGAGATCTCCTGGCTGCCCCGGCCGGTGAAGGACGGCTATCTGGCCGAGCTGGACGACTACGCCGCGCGGTCATAGCGGCTCCTCGCTCTGGGGGTCGTAGCCGTGCAGGCCGTACTCATGTGCGGTCTCCAGCACGGCTGTGACCCGCTCGACGGCGTCCCAGGGCAGGGTGATGAGCACACATCGCGACAGGCCGTCGGAGGCGGCCTGCCGGGGCTCCAGCATGGCCGTGGCGTCCGGCCAGCGGGCGATGAGCGCCGCCCGGAAGGCGGTTACCGCCAGGGCGGGCTCGAAGGTGTCGAGTTCGCCCCGGGTCATGAGTTCGTAGGCCCGGCGCGGTGTGGTGGCTGAAGCCGCCCAGAAGGCCAGGGCATATCGCCGCTCCGCCATGTCATATCCCTTCGGAAGGCACCCTGCCTGAGGGGGATGGTGATCGACGATCAAGGCCGGGTCAACGGGCGGGCGCTCGCCCGTGGTAGCCGCCGATTCCACAGGTCCGAAAAAGTGCGGGTCAAGGCCGTTGTCAGTGTGAAATGTGATCTGCGTCACAGCAAAGGGCGGAACGATCCACTAGCGCATGTGCAGGGCCAGCATGAAATCCACCCGTTCGTCCCATGAGGTGAGCGAGCGGCCGGTCAGCTCCTCGATACGTTTGAGCCGATAGCGCAGGGTGTTGACATGGACGTGCAGGCGTTCGGCCGTGGCGGCCCATGAGCCGGACTCGGCCAGGAACGTCTCCAGCGTCTCCAGCAGCTCGGTCTGGTTGGCCGCGTCATAATCCTCGAGGCGGCCCAGCAGGCGTGTCCTGAACGAACGCCTGAGATCGGCCGGAATGGCGGCCAGCAACGAGCGGTGCGAGCTGACGTCGTCGCCGCTGATCACACTGACCTTGCCCGCGCCGAGCGAGGCCAGCGTGCGGGCGTGCCGCGCCTCCTCGATCAGCGCTCCGATCGCGGCGGGCCCCTGGGTGGCGCCGCTGACGCCGAGCGTGATCCGGCCGTCGCCGAGCCCGGCCTCCAGCGTGCGGGCGCCGCTCAGCACATGGGCGGTGAGCTCGCGTGCGGTGTTGCCCGCCAGCGGCACCAGCGCCACGGCCTCGCCGCCCGCCGCCGTCACCACACCGGGGGCGAGCGGGCGCAGCAACTCGTCGAGTACGGCGACGGCGGTCTCGGCGTCGGCGTCCGGTCTGTCCGTGCGCACTGCCAGGGCGACCGCCACCAGGCCGTGCTCGGTCTCCACATGCAGGGTGTGCAGGCGTGACACCACGCCGGGCAGGCTCGCCTCGCCGCTGTCGAGCAGCTGCAGGAGCTGGTCGAACACCCGGCGCTCGATGCGCTGCGCGGCCTCCAGGCGGGAGCGCTCCAGCGCCACGAGCGCGGCCAGCTCCACCACGACGTCCTCGGCCTCACCCCTGGCCCGCTCCCCGGCATAGGCGAGATACCAGTTGGCGATGCGATGCGGCGCCCCCTTGGCCACGGGGAAGACCGACAGCCCCCGTCCGTCCATCGCGGGCAGCTGCCTGGCCGACAGGTACGTCAGGGCCAGGCGCTGCCTGTCTTCGGCGGCCAGCGGCTGGGAGCCGACGATCACCCTGCCGGTCGCCGACATCACCCAGCACGGCACGTCGAGCTCGCCCGCGACCGTCGTCACCAGCTTGGACAGGCTGCCGCCGTCGACCAGCGTGCTGGCCAGCCTGCGCCTGCCGCCGCCCGAACCGCGCGGCGTCGCGCCCATCTCGGCGATCAACGCCCGCAGCACGTGCTCGGTCAACCGGCTGAACGGCACGTCGACCGGCAGGCTCAGCAGCGGCAGCCCCGCCTCGGCGCAGGCGTCGATGAGATCGGCAGGCGGCACCTTCAGCGCCGTGCCCGCCACCAGCGCCGCCACCGGGCCGAGATTGGCGACGAACGTGCGCGACGAGGCCGCGTCCGTGTGCCAGGTCAGCTCGGTCAGCACCAGCTCGCCCGGTTTGACGAAGCGGCCCGGCTCGATCAGGTCGGTGGTCGAGACGCCGCGTACCCGCCGGTCGAGCAGGTCGTGCCCGGTCAGCACCTTGAGCGAGAGGCTGTCGTCCAGCGTGAGGTCCCTCAGCCGCATGGCCACGTCTCATGGCGCCAGGCGGCGTCCCAGAACATCCACTCCCAGCGCGCGGTCGTCAGCGCATGGCCGAGCAGCCGCTCGCGTTCGGCCGGGCTCAGCGCCGCCGCCGTCTCGTCGAGCAGGTCGAGCACGCCGTCCGCCGTCTCCTGGTAGCCCTCGCCGCCGTAGGTCTCGATCCACCAGGCGTACAGCGGATCGGGCGACGAACTGGCCAGCAGCGCCTCGCCCACCTTGGCGTAGATCCAGTAGCACGGCACGATCGCACCCAGCGCCTCGGGGAACGTGCCGAGGTGGCAGGCGCGCAGCAGATAGGAGCTGTAGCCGACCGTCGTCGGCGACGGGGTCAGCCTGCGCGCCTCGGCCGCCTCCAGGCCGAACGCCGCCAGCAGCTCCGTGTGCAGCCGATGCTCGACCTCGATCGCACTGGCCGCATCGGCCGCGAACCTGTGCACCGCATCCGGCTCAGGCGCCCGCGCGGCCACCCCCGCCAGCGCACGGGCGTAGTCGGGCAGGAAGTGCGCCTCCTGTACGACATAGTGGCGGAACGCCTCACGCGGCAGGGAACCGTCGGTCAGGCCGGTGAGGAAGGGATGGGCCAGAATACGGCCGTACACACCTTCGACGACCTGCCACACCTGCGAGCGGAACACTCACTCACTGTATCGGGCTCACCGGATCGCGCTGGTCATCCGGCCGAGCTTGCGGGGGCGACGGTCACTCGCGGTATCGGCTTGCTCGTGTTGACCCGCCTGCGAGCGGGACGCCTACTCACCGGAGCTCCCTGCTCGTCCCGCTCCACAGGTGAGCGGGACGCTCATCCACCGGAGCTCCCTGCTCGTCCCGCTCCACAGGTGAGCGGGACGCTCATCCACCGGAGCTCCCTGCTCGTCCCACCCCACCGGTGAGCGGGATAGCCACTCACCGGATCTCTCTGCTCATCACGACTCTTGGCCTGATCTCCAGGCCCAGCGCCCTCTCGTGCTCGACCAACGCCCTCAGCTCGGGGCCCTGATCGCCGGGCTCGACGACGGCGAAGCCGTGCCCCGCGTACCAGGGGGCGTTCCACGGCACGTCCCTGAACGTCGTCAGCGTCACCCGTGCCGCCCCGACGGCGAGCGCATGGTCGCACACCGCGGTCAGCAGTCGCCCGCCGTGACCCCGGCGCATGTGGCCGGGGTGTACGGCGAGCTGGTCGAGATGGACCTGGGCGTCGATCCAGCTCCACATCGCGAAGCCGACGGGCGGTTCGCCCACCACCAGTACGGCGCCGGGGTCCTCGGCCTCCTCCACCATCGTGGTGCCGGGCGGGAACACGATGCCCTCGCTCGCGAACACCTCGTCGGCGGCCAGCTCGATCGCCACCAGATCCTTCAGTTCCGCCTCGGCGGCCCATCTCACCATGGCGTCATCCTTGCCCGACACGCACTCATGTTTCCAGCGATTATCACCCTGGCCAGCACTAAGGTGAGTGATCGTGAGCCTGGCTGTGCGGAGCCCGGTCACGAACGCCCTCCTCCATGAGGGACACGCTCCAGCGACTGTGAGTGCGCCCGAATCGTCCGGGCCCCGTCTCGCTACGGGGCCCGGAGCCGGCGCCGGTTGCGCAGGGCGTATCCGGGAGATCGCAGGCATGGGGAAACCTTGTCTCGACACCGACCGGCTACAGGTCGCGCAGGGGCGTACCCGGGATGGCGCAGGCATCGGGACAAGGTCCAGGTGCCGCGACCCGCTCACGGTCGAGCCGGGGTGTGCACCAGGATGTCGCAGGTATGGGCGAACCGTGTCCAGCCGCCGACCGGCTACAGGTCGAGCAGGTGCTCAAGGCCGATCGTGAGGCCGGGGGGCAGGGACGTCACCTTGCGTACGCCCAGGAGGACGCCCGGGGTGAAGGACGAGCGGTTCATCGTGTCGTGGCGGATCGTCAGTGTCTCGCCGTCGAGGCCGAGCAGCACCTCCTGGTGTGCGATCAGGCCGGCCAGACGGACCGAGTGCACGCGTACCCCGTCGACGTCGGCGCCCCTGGCCCCGTCGAGCTCGGAGCTCGTCGCGTCCGGCATCGGGCCGACGCCCGCTTCGGCCCGCGCCCGTGCCATCAGCTCGGCGGTGCGCCTGGCGGTGCCGGAGGGGGCGTCCGCCTTGTACGGGTGGTGCAGCTCGACGATCTCGGCGGAGTCGAAGAACCTGGCAGCCCGCTGGGCGAACGTCATCATGAGCACGGCGGCGATGCCGAAGTTGGGGGCGATCAACGCATTGGTGCCAGGGCTGTCGGCCAGCCACCCACGCACGGCGGCGAACCGCTCGTCGTCGAAGCCCGTCGTGCCGACCACCGGGTGCACGCCTCGGGCGATGCACCATCTCAGGTTGTCCATCACGACGTCGGGATGAGTGAAGTCGACGACGACCTCGGCGCCCTCCAGCTCCTCGATCGCGTCGCCCTGATCGACCGCCGCGACCAACTCCAGGTCGTCGGCCGCCTCGACGGCCTTGCACACCTCGACACCCACGCGCCCTCTGGCGCCCAGCACACCTACCCTGATCACACCCCAAGCCTAGCGGGCACCATCCAGCAGGCACCGCACTCCCCCAAGCCCCACCGACCCCCGGTCCGGTCACGTCGAGCAGGCAGGTCCCCACCCAAACCCACCACCGCCCCAAGCACCCCTAAACATCAAGCCCCCACCACCCCAAGCCCCCTCAAAGCTGGCAGCCAGCCCCCGCTGGTGTCATGATCGCGCCATGCTCTCCCCCTTACCCTGGCGGCCGATCGCCGTGGTGCTGGCGGTGCAGGCCGTCGGGCTCGGTGCGCTGTCGGGTCGATACGGATTCCACCGTGACGAGCTCTACTTCATGGTCGCGGGCGACCACCCGGCCTGGGGCTATGTCGACCAGCCGCCCCTGACCCCACTGCTGGCCAGGGCCTCCACCGCCCTGTTCGGCGACTCCCCCTCCGGCCTTCGGGTCGTCGCCGCGGTGGCAGGGCTCGCCATCGCGCTCGTCGTGGGGCTGGTGGCCAGGGAGCTGGGTGGCGGGCGCAGGGCACAGGTGCTGGCCGTGATCGGCGCGGCGGGGTCCAGCATGGTCATGGCGCTGGGCCACATGGTCTCGACCGCCACCTTCGACATGCTCGCCTGGCTGGTCGTCAGCCTGCTGGCGTTGCGGCTGCTGCGTACGGGCGAGGGGCGCTGGTGGGTGGCGATCGGCCTGGCGGTGGGGGTGGCCGTACAGAACAAGTACCTCGTCGGGCTGCTGGTGGTGGCGTTGCTCGCGGGGGTGCTCGTGACGGGGCCGCGGCGGGTGCTGCGCGGTCCGTGGGTGTGGGCGGGGGTGGCGCTGGCGGTACTGATCGCGGCGCCGAACCTGTGGTGGCAGGCGCAGAACGGCTGGCCGCAGCTCACCGTGGCGGGCGGGATCAGCGCCGACGACGGCATGGAGAACCGGATCATGCTGCTGCCCCAGCAGTTGATCTTCCTGTCGCCGCTCTTCGTGCCGGTGTGGATCGCCGGGCTGCTACGTGTGTGGCGGGAGCCGGACCTGTGCTGGGCCAGGCCGTTCGCGGTGGCCTACCCGGCGCTGCTGGTGCTGGTCCTCGCGCTGGGCGGCAAGTCGTACTATGCGCTTCCGCTGCTGCTGGTCCTGCTGGCCGCCGGATGCGAGCCGCTTGCCCGGTGGGAGCATCCGGTACTGGACGCCGGGCGCGCCCCGCAGACCCGGTCGGAGCATCCCGTACCACCCGCCGGGCGCGACCCGCAGACCCGGTCGAAGCGTCCCGTGTTGGTGGGCGTGCTGGTCGTCGTCGCGGTCGTGGTGAATGCGGTGATCACGCTGCCTGTCCTGCCGTCCTCCTCGCTCGGCGTCGTCAATGCGATCAACAAGGAGCAGGGCGAACAGGTCGGCTGGCCCGAGCTGGCCCGCACGGTCGAGGCGGCCCTGGCCGAGATCCCCGCGGAGCGGCGGGCGGCGAGCGTCGTGTTCACCGCCAACTACGGCCAGGCGGGTGCGATCGCCAGGTACGGCACGGCGACGCCGTACTCGGGGCACATGAGTTTCGCCGACTGGGGACCGCCTCCGGACACCGCCGACGGACCGGTCGTGCTGGTGCACCAGGAGGGGCAGACGAGGATCCGCACGATGTTCACCGGCTGCCGCGAGAGCGGCGCCGTGGACAACGGCCAGGGCGTGGACAACGAGGAGCAGGGGGCGGCGGTGCTGGTGTGCGAAGGGGCCAGAGCGCCGTGGTCGGCGATCTGGCCCCAGCTCAGGCACTTCTACTGAGACCTCAGCGGGCGATGGCCTTGCTGAAGTCCTTGTCCCCGTAGGGGCCGATGACGGCGAGGGTGAGCGGGCGGCTCAGCACGTCGCGTGCCACCTCGTCGATCTCGTCCTCGGTGACCTTCTCGATCCTGGAGAGCACCTCGTCGACCGACATCAACTCGTCGTAGACCAGTTCGTTCTTCCCGATGCGCGACATGCGCGAACCGGTGTCCTCCAGGCCGAGGACCAGCCCGCCGCGCATCTGGCCCTTGCCCCTGGCGATCTCCTCGGGCGTGATGCCGTCGGCGACCACCCTGGCGACCTCCTCGCGGCAGATGCGCAGGACCTCGTCGATCTTGGAGGGCAGGCAGCCGACATAGATGCCGAACTGCCCGGTGTCGGAGTAGGCGGAGGTGTAGCTGTAGGCCGAGTAGGCCAGGCCGCGCTTCTCCCTGATCTCCTGGAACAGGCGTGAGGACATGCCGCCGCCGAGCGCCGCGTTGAGCACGCCGAGTGCGAAACGCCGATCGTCGGTGCGGGACATGCCGGTCGTGCCGAGCACCAGGTTGGCCTGCTCGGTCTGGCGGTCGACCACCCGGACGCTGGAGCGCGTCTCGGCGCCCTCGCCCGTGGTGCGCGGCGCCAGGCTGTCGGCGGCCTCGCCGAGCCCGCCCGCACGTTCGTAGGCCTTGGCGACCAGCTCCACCACGTGTTCGTGGCGGATGTTGCCCACCACCGAGACGACCGTGCGCGGCGGCTGGTAGTAACGCCGGTAGTACTCCACGATCCGGTCGCGCTCGATCGCGTTGATCGAGTCCACCGTCCCGAGGATCGGCCTGCCGATGGGCGTGTCACCGTAGAGCGCGGCGGAGAACTGCTCGTGCACCACGTCGGAGGGGTCGTCGTCGTGCATGGCGATCTCCTCCAGGATCACGCCGCGCTCGGACTCGACGTCCTCCTCGGTGATCAGCGACGAGGTGACCACGTCGGCGAGCACGTCGACCGCCACCGGCAGGTCCTCGTCGAGGACCCTGGCGTAGTAGCAGGTGTACTCCTTGGCGGTGAAGGCGTTGATCTCACCGCCGATGCCCTCGATGGACGCCGAGATCTCCATGGCGTCCCTCGTCGGCGTGCCCTTGAAGAGCAGGTGCTCCAGGAAGTGCGTGGCGCCCGTGTGCTCGGGCGCCTCGTCTCGCGAGCCGATGCCGACCCACATGCCGACCGCGACGGAACGCACGGTCGGCATGGTCTCGGTCACCACGCGCAGCCCCCCGGGGAGCACGGTGCGTCGCACGACCCCGACGCCGTCCTTGCCGGGGTGCAGGACGGTCGTCTTCATGGGGTCTCCACTGCTCCGTGCCCGTAGGCAGCCTCGCCGGTGATGGTGATCACGAGTTGCGGTCTTCTCCCCGGTCGGACCGCTCGGAGGTACGCGGCGCACGCGTGCGGGTGCGGCGCGGACGCTCCTCGCGGGCCTTGTCCTCGCCGGAGGACGCTGCGGCGGGCGCGTCGCCCTCGGGGGCGTCGTCGTCGGAGCCGCCGCCCTCGGCCTTGGCCGCGGCCTCCTTCTCGATGACCTCGACGGGCACAAGGGAGAGCTTGCCGCGCGAGTCGATCTCGGCGATCTCCACCTGGACCTTCTCGCCGACGCCCATGACGTCCTCGACGTTCTCGATGCGCTTGCCCCCGTGGAGCTTGCGGATCTGCGAGACGTGCAGCAGGCCGTCCTTGCCGGGCAGCAGGCTGACGAACGCGCCGAAGGCGGCGATCTTGACGACCGTGCCCAGGTAACGCTCGCCGACCTCCGGCATGTGCGGGTTCGCGATCGCGTTGATCGCGGACCTGGCGGCCTCCGCCTTGGGGCCGTCGGTGGCGCCGATGTAGATCGTGCCGTCGTCCTCGATGGTGATCTCGGCGCCCGTGTCGTCCTGGATCTGGTTGATCATCTTGCCCTTCGGGCCGATGACCTCGCCGATCTTGTCGACCGGGACCTTGATCGTGATGATGCGCGGCGCGGTCGCGTTCATCTCCGCCGGGGAGTCGATCGCCTCCTGCATCACACTGAGGATCGCCAGACGGGCGCCCTTGGCCTGCTTGAGCGCGGCGCCGAGCACGGAGGCGGGGATGCCGTCGAGCTTGGTGTCGAGCTGCAGTGCGGTGATGACCTCGTCGGTGCCGGCGACCTTGAAGTCCATGTCGCCCATGGCGTCTTCGGCGCCGAGGATGTCGGTCAGCGTGACGTAGTCGTCACCCTCGTTGATCAGGCCCATCGCGATGCCCGCGACCATCTTGCGCAGCGGCACACCGGCGTCCAGCAGGGCCATCGTGCTGGCGCAGACCGAGCCCATCGAGGTGGAGCCGTTGGAGCCCAGCGCCTCGGAGACCTGGCGGATCGCGTAGGGGAACTCCTCACGCGTCGGCAGGACCGGGATGAGCGCCCGCTCGGCCAGCGCGCCGTGACCGATCTCGCGGCGCTTGGGCGAACCCACGCGGCCGGTCTCACCGGTGGAGTACGGCGGGAAGTTGTAGTTGTGCATGTAGCGCTTGGTGCGCTCGGGGTTGAGCGTGTCGATCATCTGCTCCATGCGGAGCATGTTGAGCGTGGTGACGCCCAGGATCTGGGTCTCTCCGCGCTCGAACAGGGCCGAGCCGTGCACGCGCGGGATCACGTGGACCTCGGCGCCGAGTGCGCGGATGTCCTTCGGGCCGCGGCCGTCGATGCGCACGCCCTCCTTGATGACGCGCTCGCGCATGAGGTTCTTGGTCAGGCTGCGGAAGGCCGCGCCGAGCTCCTTCTCACGGCCTTCGAAGTCGGCGCCGACCTTCTCCACGACCAGGGCCTTGACCCGGTCGAGCTCCTGCTCGCGCTCCTGCTTCCCGGCGATGGTCAGCGCGGTGGCGAGCTCGCTCTTGACCGCGCCCTCGACGGCGGCGTAGGCGTCGGGCTGGTAGTCCAGGAAGATCGGGTACTCGGCCGTCTCCTTGGCCGCGACCTTCGCCACCTTCGACTGCGCCTCGCACAGCACCTTGATGTACGGCTTGGCCGCCTCAAGGCCCTGCGCGACGGTCTCCTCGGTCGGCGCGACGGCGCCTTCGGCGACCAGCTTCAGCGTGTCACGCGTCGACTCGGCCTCGACCATCATGATCGCGACGTCGCCGTCGTCGAGGACGCGACCGGCGACCACCATGTCGAACGTGGCGCGCTCGAGCTCGGGGTGGGTGGGGAAGGCCACCCACTGGCCGTCGATCAGCGCGACGCGGACGCCGCCGATCGGGCCGGAGAACGGCAGCCCGGCGAGCTGGGTGCTCAGCGAGGCGGCGTTGATGGCGACCACGTCGTAGAGGTGGTCGGGGTTGAGCGCCATGATGGTGGCGACGACCTGGATCTCGTTGCGCAGCCCCTTGACGAACGAGGGACGCAGCGGCCTGTCGATGAGCCGGCAGGTGAGGATGGCGTCCTCGGAGGGACGGCCCTCACGCCGGAAGAACGAGCCGGGGATGCGGCCCGCGGCGTACATGCGCTCCTCGACGTCCACCGTGAGGGGGAAGAAGTCGAGGTTCTCCTTGGGGTTCTTAGACGCGGTCGTGGCGCTGAGCACCATCGTCTCGTCGTCGAGGTAGACGACGGCGGAACCCGCCGCCTGACGCGCGAGGCGACCGGTCTCGAACCTGATCGTGCGCGTGCCGAAAGAGCCGTTGTCGATCACGGCTTCCGTGCTGTGGACACCCTCCACGGGGGACCTCCTTGGTCGGTCGGTCACCCGCGCCCTCTCTCACCGGCACCCTCGTAAGGTGCAGCGCCGGTCTTCGATCGAAGCGCCCGGTATCGCATACCGGAAGCCACTACCGAGGACCGGCCCGCAGGCGTCGCGGGTCGCGTGGTGCTGTGCGGACGCGGGGGCTGTGTGTCTCGGGATATTCAGTTGTGGTCCTCGGCCGCCGTGCTCGCGCATCGGTGGCCGGAATTCAGTTGTACGCCAGCCTCGGCTGCCGCGCGTGGGCGGCACGCCGGTGGCGACATGAGAAGGGAGCGACGCGGACGCCGCTCCCTTGTCACACTATCGGCGCAGGCCGAGCCGCTCGATCAGCGAGCGGTAGCGCGTGATGTCCTTGGCCTGAAGGTACTTCAGCAGCCGGCGACGACGGCCGACCAGCAGGAGCAGACCGCGCTGGCTGTGGAAGTCGTGCTTGTTCTTCTTCATGTGCTCGGTCAGCTCGCTGATGCGCTTGCTGAGCAGAGCGATCTGGACCTCGGGCGATCCGGTGTCGCCGTCTGCGGTGGCGTAGTCGGCGATGATCGCCTTCTTGGCAGCGGTGTCGAGGGACACGGCTCTCCATTCATGATGTGGACACGCGTGAACAGTAAGGTGAAGACGCGAGCGACCGTGCGTGCCTACAGTCGCCGCCGAAGGCCAACGGGCAGCGCGAAGCGCAGCCGTCACAGAGCCGACATGCAAGGTTACCATCGCGGTTCGGCGCGTAGCACATCGTCGCACCCGCAGTGATCATTTCACCGGATGGCGAGCTGGTCCAGCACGTCCTCGACCCGGCCGGTACGCGCGTGGATCCTGCGCTGGCGCAACGCACCCGTGCCTCTGGCCATCAGCCTGGCCAGCAGCGTCTCGACCAGCTCCATGTCACCCGCCACCGCGAGCTGCGGCCTGACCAGGTCGAGCAGCGCGTTGACCCGCGCCCGCACCGGCACGGTGGCCCCGGTGAACGGATCGACGGCAGGCCCCTCCAGCCCGTAGCGCGCGGCGCTCCAGTGCGCGGCGAGCAGCACCTCCTGCGGCGGCCGTTCGGGATCCACTCCCCTGCGCACGTCGGCCAGCGCCTGGGCCACCAGCGCCCTGGCGAGCGCGGCGATGAGGATGGTGTCGTCGACCGAGGCGCACACGTCGCCGACCCTGATCTCCACGGTCGGATAGACGCTGGACAGCCGCGCGTACCAATAGAGCATGCCCCGGTCCAGGATCGCCCCCGAGCGCACGAGCGCGTCGGTCAGCTCGTCGTAGTGCTGGACCGAGCGCAGGTACGGCGGCGGCCCGCTGCCGGGGAAGCGCGCCCACAAAATGGAGCGCCAGCTGGCGTGCGAGGTGTCGCGCCCGGCGTCGAAGGGCGAGTTGGCGCTCATCGCCTGCAGCAGCGGCAGCCACGGCCGCAGGTGGTTGAGCACCTGCACCCCGGTGGCCGGGTCCGGCACCTCGACGTGGACGTGCAGCCCGTTGAGCGCGCCCGGCGCCAGCGCGCCGAACCTCTCGGCGAGCGCACGGTAGCGCGGCACGTCGCGGTGCGCGAGCGTCGGCATGGCCGTCGGCGGGCAGCCGATGGCCACCGCGCGCACGCCCACCCGCTCGGCCGCGGCGGCCACGCCCGAGCGCAGCTCACGCAGCCTGACCCGCAGGGCGCGCAGGTCGCGCAGGGGCGGTGTCGCGATCTCGATCTGCGCGAAGAGGTACTCGCGTCTTATGTCGGGCAGCAGGTCGGCGTCGAGCTCGGCATAGATCTCGTCTATGGAGTCGCTCGCGCCTCCGTTCTTGCCATCGATGAGGATGAACTCCTCCTCGACCCCTAAGGACAGACCCTGAAGTGGTTGTTCAGCCCCGAGCTGCACAACGAATCTCCATCAGTTCGACCATGGAACCGGATGAGCAACCTCATAGTCATCCAAATCGGTCGAGAGATCAACCGTCCTGGCGCTTCGACGTGATCCGCCTGGCCTCGTCCACGTCCGCCTGGATCTGCACGACGAGCGCGTCGATCGAGTCGAACTTCGTGTTGCCCCGCAGCCGTGCCGCGAAGTCGACCGCCACGTGCAGGCCGTACAGGTCGAGGTCGTCGCGGTCGAGCGCGTAGGCCTCGACCGTGCGCTGGACGCCTTCGAAGGTCGGGTTGGTGCCGACCGAGATGGCGGCGGGCCAGCGGCAGGCGTCGTAGGCGGCGGGCAGGTTGCCCGACGGCACGCACTGCAGCCAGCCCGCGTAGACGCCGTCGGCGGGGATGGCGGTGTGCTGGGGCCATTCGACGTTGGCGGTGGGGAAGCCGAGCTGACGGCCGCGCTGGTAGCCCCTGACCACGACGCCTTCGACGCGGTGCGGGCGGCCGAGCGCGACGGCGGCGGCCTCGACGTCCCCGGCCTCGATGAGCGTGCGCACCCGGCTCGAGGTGACGGCCGCCGCCCCGCCGACCAGGTCGATCGCCTCCACGGTGAAGTCCAGCTCCTCGCCCAGCTTGCGCAGCGTCTCCACGTCGCCCGCCGCCTTGTGGCCGAAGACGAAGTCGGCGCCGACCACGACGACACCAGCGTGCAGCGTGTCGGCGAGCACCGTGCGGACGAACTCCTCCGCACTCGTCCTGGACAGCTCAAGGGTGAACGGCAGCACGAGCACGGCGTCGGCGCCCAGCTCGGCCAGCAGGTCGGTGCGGTGGCGCGCGGTGGTCAGCCTGGGCGGATGGCTGCCCGGCCTGACGACCTCGTCGGGATGCGGTTCGAACGTCACCACCACCAACGGCCCGCCCAGCGCGCGGGCCCGCCTGATGATCTCCTGGTGCCCCCGGTGTACGCCGTCGAAGACGCCCAGCGTGACCACCGGCCTGCCCAAGTCCGCGGGCACCTCGTCGAGTCCGTGCCAGCCTCGCACCTCGGCCTCTTCCCCTGTCGCTACTGCAGCTGTGGAACTGATCCCCTAAAGCGTGCCATGCCCGGCGCCCTCGTCGTTCACCAGGGGGAAGTGACAGGCCACCTGACGCCCCCCGACCAGCCGCGCGAGCGGCCTTTCGGTACGGCACAGCGCACGCGCCGCCGGGCAGCGCGGATGGAAGGAGCAGCCGGAGGGCCGGTCGATGGGATTGGGCACGTCGCCGGTCAGCACCACGCGCTCACGCCTGGGCGCACCCGAACCGTCGTCGATCTCCGGCACGGCCGACAGCAGCGCGTGCGTGTAGGGATGCGCGGGAGCGGCGTAGAGCGACTCGGCGTCGGCCAGCTCCACGACCTCCCCCAGGTACATGACCGCGATCCGGTCGGATACGTGCCGCACGACGCCGAGGTCGTGGGCCACGAACACATATGTGAGACCGAGCTCCTCCTGCAGATCGGCGAACAGGTTGAGCACCTGGGCCTGCACCGAGACGTCCAGCGCCGAGACCGGCTCGTCGGCGACGACCAGCTTGGGGGAAAGGGCGATCGCGCGTGCGATGCCGATGCGCTGGCGCTGGCCGCCCGAGAACTCGTGCGGGTAGCGGTCGAGGTGGGCCGCCGACAGGCCGACGAGGTCGAACAGCTCGCTCACCCGTCGCCTGACATCGCCCTTGTACCCGTGGATGCGCAGCGGCTCGGCCACCGCGTCGGCCGCGGTGCGGCGCGGGTTGAGCGAGGCGTAGGGGTCCTGGAAGACGAGCTGGACGGCGGGCCGGATCGGGCGCAGCCTGCGGCGCGACAGGGAGGTGATGTCCTGGCCGTCGAACTCGACCGTGCCCGAGGTCAGGTCGGTGAGCCTGACCAGGCATCGGCCGAGCGTGGACTTGCCGCACCCGGACTCGCCGACCACGCCGAGCGTCTCCCCCTGCTCGACGCTGAGCGAGACGCCGTTGACGGCCTGGACCTTCTTGAAGTGCTTGACCACGTCGGTGGCCCTGAGCAGCGTGCTCATCGCGTCCTCTCCTCCACGGGCAGCCAGCAGGCGTCCAGGTGCGAGCCCGAGCCGGTCAGTTCGGGAGCCGTCGCGCAGGCGTCGTGGCGGTGCGCGCAACGGTCGGCGAAGGGACAGCCGCCGCCGCTCGCGGCTCCGGGCGAGCCGGGGATGGTGGCCAGGCGGCGCAGCCTGGGGCCGCTGACCCTGGGCACCGAGTCGAGCAGGCCCCTGGTGTAGGGGTGGCGGGCCCGGCGGAAGATGTCCTCGCGCCCGCCGCGCTCCACCGCGCGCCCGCCGTACATGACCAGGACCCTGTCGGCGATCTCGCTGACCACGCCCATGTCGTGGGTGATCATCACGACCGATGAGCCGGTGCGTTTGATGAGGTCGAGGATCTGGGCCTGGGTGGTGACGTCGAGCGCGGTCGTGGGCTCGTCGGCGATGAGCAGGGCCGGGTCGCACGACAGGGCCATGGCGATCACCACGCGCTGGCGCATGCCGCCGGAGAACTCGTGCGGGAAGGCGTCGACGCGCTTGCCCGGCGCCGGGATGCCGACCTGTTCGAGCAGGTCGATCGCCCGGGTCCTGGCCGCGCGGCGTGACACCTTGTGGTGGGCCCTGATCTGCTCGGCGATCTGCCAGCCGACCGTGTAGACGGGGGTGAGCGCGGTCATCGGGTCCTGGAAGATCATCGCGATCTCGCCGCCGCGCAGCGCCCGCATCTCGCGTTCGGGCAGGGCCAGCAGGTCGCGGCCACCGAAGCGGACACGGCCGGAGACCTGGGCGCCGCGCAGCAGACCGAGCAGGCCGAGCATCGACACGCTCTTGCCCGATCCCGACTCCCCCACCACACCGAGGATCTCGCCCCGGCCCACGGTGAAGGACAGGCCGTCGACGGCGGTGAAGGAGCCGAAGGCGACCCGCAGGTCCTCGACTTCGAGAAGGGGTTCAGGCACGGCGCACCCTCGGGTCGAGCCGGGCGTACAGCACGTCCACCACGGCATTGGCCAGTACGACGAAGAACGCCGCGTACAGGACCGAGCCCATGATCACGGGCAGGTCGAGGTTCTGCAGCGCCTGGTAGGTGAGCTTGCCGACGCCCGGCAGGCCGAACACCACCTCGGTCAGCAGCGCCGCGCCGCCGACGAGCGCCCCGAAGTCGAGGCCGAACAGCGACACGATCGGGATGAGCGAGCAGCGCAACGCGTGCTTGATCAGCACCCGCCGCTCCGACAGGCCCTTGGCCCGCGCGGTGCGCACGTAGTCCTCGTTCATGGCGTTGATCAGCTCGCCGCGCAGCAGCCTGGCGTAGATCCCCGCGTACAGCAGGGCCAGGGTCAGCCAGGGGAAGAGCAGGTGCAGCGCCCACTGCCCCACCCCTTCCGACAGCGGCGCGTAGCCGAGCGGCGGCACCCAGGAGAAGACCGAGTCGTGCAGTTGCTTCTGCGTGAGGAGGTTGACCACCTCGCCCAGCCAGTAGACGGGCAGCGAGACGCCGAAGACGCCCAGCAGCATGACCAGCGGGTCGACGAACGTGCCGCGCATGGCTCCGGCCAGTGTGCCCATCGCCACCCCGAGCACCATCCAGATGACGGCGGCGCCCACCACGAGCGAGAGCGTCACCGGGATGGCCTCGACGATCTGCGGGATGACCAGCGTGCCCCGGTTGACGAACGAGGTCAGGTCGTGGGTGACGAACAGGTGTTTCATCATCATCGCGTACTGCACGGGCAGCGGCTCGTCGAGGCCGAAGGAGGCGCGCACGGCGGCCAGGGTGGCCGGGTCGGCGTTCTTTCCGGCGATGCGGGCGGCCGGGTCGACGCCCGGGGTGGCGAAGAAGATGAGGAAGACCAGCACACTGATCGCGAACAGCACCAGGACGGCCGCGCCGAACCTGCGCAGGATGTATCCGAGCATCAGGCGACCCCTCGCAACCGGGCGTTCGGGTCGAGGGCGTCACGCACCCCGTCGCCGAGCACGTTGAGCGCGACCGCGGTCAGCCCGACGAACAGCCCGGCGCTGATGGTGATCATCGGCCGGGTGTAGAGAAGGGCCAGGCCGTCGTTGATGATCGTTCCCCAGCTGGCGTCGGGCGACTGCACGCCGACCGAGAGGAACGACAGCGCCGACTCCGTCAGCATGTTCAGCGCCGTCATCAGCGGCAGGAAGACCACCACCGTCGGCAGCACGTTCGGCAGCACCTCCCTGCGCATGATCCGCATGTCGGAGGCGCCGACACCGACGGCCGCGTGCAGGAACTCCTTCTGCCGCAGCGCCATCACCTGCCCGCGCAACGGCCTGGCCACGTACGGCACGTAGATCAGCGCGATGATGACCACGGGAAGCGCCAGGCTGCCCGCGTCGATGTGGATCGGCCCGACGTGCAGGCCGCTGGTCAGCAGCACGACCGACAGGCAGATGGCCAGCAGGTACACGGGGAAGGCCCAGATGACGTCGAACAGTCTGGCCAGCACGGCGTCGATCCAGCCGCCGAAGTACCCGGCCACGACGCCGAGCAGGGTGGCCAGGGCGCAGCACAGCAGGGCGGCGCCGACGCCGATCAGCAGGCTGTTGCGCCCGCCGTACAGGAGTCTGGCCATGACGTCGCGGCCCTGCTGGTCGGCGCCGAGGAAGTAGTGGGCGGGGTCCCAGGTCGGGCCGACGGGGGTGACGCCCAGGCCGAGGCCCTCCGTGCTCTGCTGGAGCACGGGGACGCTCCGGCCGTCGACGACGGTGGTGCCCGACAGGTTGGACACGAACGGGTCGGTGTGCGCGATCGAACCCGCGTAGACGGGGGCGAGCAGGCACAGCAGCACGATGAGGGCGAGCCCGGCGGCGGCGAGCAACGCGGAGCGGTTGCGGGCCAGGCGCCGGGCCGCCTGTCGCCAGGGTCCGGCGCCGATCCGAGGTGCGGCCATCGGTCACTGCACCCAGAGCTGGGAGATCAGCATGAAGAACTGCTTGTGGAACTGGTAGTTGCCCACGCGCGACGACACGAAGTCGATCTGCTTGGGGTTGAACAGCGGGATCAGCGCACCGGCCTGGACGAGGTCGCGGTCGAGCTGTCCCCACTTGGTCCCGGCCGCCGCCTTGTCGGTGCGGTCGAGCGTCATCGCCTCGGCCATGCGGGCGTCGATCTGCTTGTCGCAGAAGCCGGAGATGTTGATGCTGGAGTCGCTGCCCTCGCGGAAGGAGGCGCACGACAGCAGCACGTTCAGGAAGTCGGAGGCTGCGGGGTAGTCGGCGTACCACTGCGAGACGCTGAGCTGGACGTTGTTCTTGGTGTTCTGGATGTAGGTGAAGTGGATGTTGGTGGAGATGACCTTGAGCTTGCCGATGTAGCCGATCTGCTCAAGGGTGCTGCGCAGGTACTCGCCGATCTGCTTGCTGACCTCGTCGTCTGCCACCACGACCGCGACCTCCTGGCCCGCGGTGCCCGACTTCTTCACCAGTTCCTGCGCCTTGGCCAGGTCGGGCTTGGGGTAGTCGCAGAAGTCGGCGTGGCCGGGGATGCCCGGCGGCAGGATGGTGCAGGCCGGGGCCGCCACATTGGCGCCGCCGTACATCTTGACGATGGCCTCGCGGTCGATGGCCCAGTTGAGCGCCTGGCGGGCCTCCGGCTTGTCGAAGGGGGCCAGGTTGACGTTCACGGGGGCGTACCACAGGGCCGAGAGCGGGTTGACGTGCGCCTGGGAGGCGTACTTCGTCCCGATCTCGGGGAGCCGGTCGGCGGGCAGCGGGTCGAACACCCAGTCGGCCTGGCCGTTCTGCACGGCGGTCACGGCGCTCTCGGCGGTCAGGCCGTAGGAGTAGTGGATCTCGTCCGGGTAGCCCTGCGGCTGCGCCTCCTTCGACCATTCGGCGAAGTGCGGATTGCGCACCAGCGTGAGCTGCTTGTTCGGGTCGTAGGAGGCGATCGTGTACGGGCCGGTGCCGGGGATGCCCTTGGCGCCCTGGTCCTTGCCGGGCGTCGACCTGGGCAGCACGGCGGCATGCGGGAGCGCGAGCTTGAGCGGGAACTCCGAGTCGGGCTCGACCAGCTTGATCGTCACCGTGTCGCCCGATGCGGTGACTCCGGTCAGGTCGCAGTCGGCCGGCTTCTTCACGCAGGCGGCGGCGCCCTCGATCCCCGCGTAGAAGGTGCCGGACGTCGGGCCCGAGGCCTTGAAGATGCGGGTGAAGGAGGCAACCACGTCCTCGGCCGTGACCGGGTCGCCGTTGGCGAACTTCACGCCCTTGCGCAGGGTGAAGGTGTAGGTCCTGCCGTCGGCGCCGACCTCGGGCATCTTCTCCGCCAGGTCGGGCACCAGATCGTAGGAGGCCTCGCCGCCGACCTTCTTGAAGGCCAGCAGGCCGTCGTAGAGGGCCTGGAAGACCTGCCAGTTGCCGTTGCTGTAGTTGATGTGCGGGTCGATGGTCCCGTCACCGGCCTTGGCCAGCAGCTTGAGCGTGCCGCCCTTGTGCTGGGCGGTGTCGGCCGCGCCCGGTGCGGCGGCGGGCGCGGCCTCGGTGCCGCCGCCGGAGGAGCAGGCGGCCAGCGAAAGGGCCAGCAGGGCCACGATGGGGAAGCGCTTCATGGGTGTCCTAGTCCGTGGAGTCGAGGAAGGAGCCGACGACCTGGAGGAAGAGCTCCTCCTCCTCGATGTGCGGCATGTGACTTGACTGCTCGAACAGCTGCCAGCGGACGTCGGGGATGTGGTCCGCGAAGGGCTGGACGGTACGAGGGGTGGCCTCGTCGAAGCGTCCTGAAACGAGCAGGGTGGGCACGCTCACCAGATGCAGCCGGTCGACGACCGACCAGCTTTGGAGCGTTCCCACGACGTGGAACTCGGTGGGCCCGTTCATCGTGTGGTAGACGGTCGGGTCCTGCTCGGTCTTGGCGTCGCTGGCCAGGACCTCCGGCGGGTTGGGCACGACGCGGCAGACGTGGCGCTCGTTGAACACCTTCTCCGCGGCGCGGTAGCCGGGGTGGTCGGTGGTGCCCGCCGCCTCGTGGGCGCGCAGGACGGCCTCGACCTCGGCGGGGAGCTCGCGGCGCAACCGGTCGCACTCCTCGATCCAGAGCTTCATCGAGGCGGGCGAGTCGGCGATGACCAGACCGCGCAGCCCGCCCGGCCGAAGTACGGCGTGCTCGGCGGCCAGCATGCCGCCCCACGACTGGCCGATGAGGTGGTAGCGGCCGGAGATGCCGAGATGGGCGAGCAGGTTGTCCAGCTCGGCCAGGAACAGCTCCACCGTCCAGAAGTCGGCGCCACGCTCCGGCAGATGGGTGGACAGTCCCACACCGATCTGGTCGTAGTGCACGACCGCACGGTCGCGCTCGGCCAGCCTGGCCATGCGCAGCGTGTAGTCGTGCGCCGCGCCCGGACCGCCGTGCAGGACGACCAGGGGCGCCTTGTCCGAGGTCAGGTCGCCGGTGACGCGGTACCAGGTGGTCCAGTCCTTGAAGGGGGCCAGGCCCTGGGTGGTCGGGGGAGGGATCGCCACCGCAGCACTCCAGTGTCGCTAGATGAGACATATGTCCGTGTTGTGGACATCTTATGGATGAATGGCCTGAGCACAATACCTTTTAAATAACGGTCGGTATGTGTAACGTGCCGCCTGTGCAGCCTCACCACGACGCCCCCCTCGACCACCTGTCCCGCATGCTCGGCCAGGTGCTCGACGACGGCGCTCCGGCGGGCACGCTCAGCCCCGTGCGCGTGCAGTCGGTGGCCACCGAGGTGGCCGACCGGCTCATGACGGCCGTCGCCATCGGCGACTACCTGCCGGGCGACCGGCTGCCCGGCGAGCGCGAGCTGGCCCAGATCCTCGACGTCAGCAGGGCCACCGTGCGCGAGGCCATCGGCAGGCTGCAGGCGGTGGGCATCGTGGAGATCAGGCGCGGGCGCACCGGCGGCGCCTACGTGCGCGCCGGATGGACCGAGGCCACCGCATCGGCCGTGCAACGCACACTGCTGCCCCGCTGGCCCGAGCTGGAGCAGCTGTTCGACCTGCGCGGCCTGGTCGAAGGCCTGGTCGCCCGTACGGCGGCGCAACGCAGGACCGACGAGCACCTGGCCCAGATGCGCGCCGCCATCGAACGCTACGCACGGGCGAGCACGCTGCGCGAGGAGCAGGCGGGAGACGCCGCCTTCCACACCGCCGTGCTCGCCGCCACCGGCAATCCCAAGATCCAGGCGCTCAGCCGGGTCATGATGACCAGGGTCAGCCTCGGCTTCCCGGTCGAGCCCTACGGCGAGGACGACCCCAGCGCCTACCACCAGGCGCTGAGCGAGCACCGCGCCATCTACGAGGCCATCGTGAAGGGCGACGCCGAACAGGCGGGCACCCTGGCCGAACGCCACTTCTCGATGACCTCTGACATGATGCGCACCATGCTGGCCAGGGCTCAGGAACGGCTCTCCAGATAGCCGATCAGCGTGCGCACCAGCACACCCGTCGCGCCGCTCGCACTGTCGTAGGCCGAACCGCCGACGTCCAGGTGCGCCCACGGCAGCCCGGCCGTGAACGGCTCCAGGTACAGCGCGGCGATGATGGCGTCGGCCGAAGCGCCGCCGTCGTTGGTGGCGTCGGCGATCCTGGAGTCAAGGCGCCTGGCGTACGGCCGCCACAGCGGCAGCTCCCACAGCGGCTCGCCCGCCCGCTCCCCCGCCGCGATCAGCTCGGCCACCAGGCCCCTGTCGGAGCCGATCGCGCCGGTGAAGTCCTCGCCCAGGCCCTGGGTCACCGAGTACGTCAGCGTCGCGGCGTCGATGAGCGCGTCCGGCCGCTGCTCGGCCAGGTGGGCCAGGCCGTCGGCCAGCACCAGGCGGCCCTCGCAGTCGGTGTCGAGCACCTCGGTCGTGCGGCCGTTGCGGTGCCTAAGCACGTCGCCCGGCCTGGTCGCCGAGCCGCTCACCATGTTCTCGGCGGCGGCCACGACGGCCGTCACGCCGGTGCGCAGGCCGAGCCTGGCCGCCGCCTGGGCGACCGCGAGCACGGTGGCGCCGCCCGCCATGTCGCACTTCATGGTGGCCATCTGCTTGAGGCTCTTGATCCCGAGGCCGCCGGAGTCGAAGGTGATGCCCTTGCCGACCAGGCCGACCGTGCCGCCTCCCGTGCCCGCGTAGCTCAGCTCGATCAGGCACGGCGGGTTCGCGCTGCCCGCCCCGACGCCGAGCAGCCCGCCGTAGCCGCCCGCACGCAGCGCGCGCTCGTCCAGGATCCTGACCGTCAGCCCGTCGCGCCCGGCCATCTCCTCGGCCCTGGCCGCCAGGTCCATCGGCACGAGGTCGCCAGCGGGCGTGTTGACCAGGTCGCGTACCAGCTCGACCGCGTCGGACACGACATGCGCCCGGGTGAGGTCGAACGGCTCGGCGTGCAGGACCAGATCGGTCAGGCGCATCGGCTCGGGGTCGCTCTTGTAGCCGTCGAAGCGATAGCAGCCCTCCCGAACGGCCTCGACGACGACCTCCGGGTGCGGCAGGTCGACACCGACCCGGCGGAACCGCCTGAGCGTGGGGCCCGCCTGCAGCAGTGCCCGCCGTACCTCGGCCGGGCCGGTGACGTCGGCCAGGTAGAGCCTGGCGCCTTCGGGAGCGGGCACCAGGAGCTCGTCGCCGAAGTCGGCGTAGGCGTCCGGCATGGGCGACACGAGCAGATCCACCGGCAGGTGGGAGGCGAAGGACACGTTCATCGGGGGCTCCTTGATATGGTCTGCTGAGCGAACCATAACAGGGCCGGTACCATCGGAGGACCATGGCCACATACGCGCTCCTGATCCTGCCCGCCTTCAACCGGGTCTACGGCGAAAGCTCCATCCGCCTCACCCAGAGCGAGCTCGCCGTCTTCGGCGCACGCGCACTCGAAGGGAAGATCGGCGAGGTCGAGGAGCGGGTGATCGGCGGGGTGCCCTACGTCGGTTTCACCGGCGAGCTGACCGAGCGCGACGTGGCACTGCTGTCCAACCTGTCGTCTGTCTACGCGATCTTCGGCGTCGAGGGCGAGCTGCTGCGACCGCTCACCGTGACACCGCTCGACCGGCTCAGCAGCGACCTGCTCACCATCCAGAAATACGCCGGCAAGACCAACGAGCACTTCACCAAGCTGCTGCTCAACGTCACCGTGCTCGCCGGGGAGCGCCCCCTCGACGGCCGCCTGTCGGTCTTCGACCCGCTGTGCGGCCGCGGCACCACGCTCAACCAGGCCCTCATGTACGGCTACGACGCCTACGGCATCGACCTCGACACCAAGGACTTCGAGGCCTACTGCGGCTTCGTCAAGACCTGGCTGAAGAACAAACGCCTCAAGCACACCGCCGAGATCGTCCCCGTACGCAGAGAGCGGGCCATCGCCGGGCGCAGGCTCAATGTGGCGTTCGCCGCCACCAAGGAGGCCTACAAGGCGGGAGAGGTCCAGCAGCTCGCCGTCGTCAACGCCGACACCCTGCGCGGGCGTGAGTTCTTCAAGCCGCGCTCGTTCGACGTGCTCGTCACCGACGCGCCCTACGGCGTGCAGCACGGCAGCAGGAGCGGCGGCGGCGGCATGTCGCGCAGCCCGATGGAGCTGATCAGGAAGGCCGCGCCGGTCTGGAGCTCCCTGCTCAAGCCGGGCGGCGCGCTCGGCATCTCCTGGAACACCTACGGCGGCGAGCGGGCCGAGCTGGCCGAGGTGCTCGGGGAGGCCGGGCTCGACGTCGTGACCGACTACCCGAGCTTCGAACACTGGGTCGACCAGGCGATCGTGCGCGACATCATGGTCGCCCGCCGCCCGGCCTGAAGGCCTCGCGCCTACCCCACGAAGACGGCCAGCGGTTTGGCCGCCCGGCCCTGCTCCTCGACCAGGGCCAGCAGTTCGCCCTCGGGGCCGAACACGCCGATCGGTCCCTTGCCGAGCCCGGCCGACGGCAGCCTGCCGCCGTGCGAGATCACCCTGGCCTCGTCGGCGGTGACGTCCCTGCGCGGGAAGGCCGCCGAGACCGCCTCCCCGATCGGCAGCACCACGCACTCCACCGCGAGCTCCTCCAGCGTGCGCGCCCGCGACAGGTCGTAGGGCCCGACCCGCGTGCGCCGCAACGCCGTCAGATGACCGCCGACGCCGAGCCCGGCGCCCAGGTCGCGGGCCAGCGCCCTGATGTAGGTGCCGCTGGAGCAGCGCACGACCGCGTCCACGTCGACCACGTCGCCCTGCGTCCTGATCGCGCTCACCGTGAACTCGTGCACGGTGACCGGACGCGGCTTCAGCTCCACGTCCTCGCCCGCCCTGGCCCGTTTGTAGGCGCGCTCGCCGTTCACCTTGATCGCACTGACCTGCGGCGGGACCTGCATGATCGCACCGCTCAGCCCGGCCACGCCCTCGGCGATCGCCTCGGCGCTCACGTGCCCGGCCGGGACGCGCGCGCTCGTCTCGCCCTCGGCGTCGTCGGTGTTGGTCGTCTCGCCGAGCCTGATCGTGGCCTCGTAGACCTTCTCCGTCAGCGCCAGATGGCCGAGCAGCCTGGTCGCCTTCTCCACGCCGATCACCAGTACGCCGGTGGCCATCGGGTCGAGCGTGCCCGCGTGGCCCACCCTCCGGGTGCCCGCCAGCCTGCGCATCCTGGCCACCACGTCGTGCGAGGTCCAGTCGGAAGGCTTGTCGACGATGATCAAGCCGCTTTCGGTCATCGGGTCGTCCTCAGGAGGTCGCGGAAACGGGCCATCGTCTGTTCGACGGACTCGTGCGAGGTGAAACCGGCGGCATAGGCGTGACCGCCGCCGCCCAGAGCGGTGCACAGCGCGCCGACGTCGACCGCGCCCTTGGATCTGGTCGAGACCTGCCAGGCCCCGAAGTCGTCCTCCTTGAGCACGACCGCGACCTCGGCCTCGTCGGTGCGGCGGATCACGTCGATGACCCCCTCGATCTCGTCGTACGGCAGGCCGTGCGCGGCCCGGTCGGCATGCGGCACCGAGGTCCACACGAGGTCGTCCTCGAGCACCACCCGCTCCAGCGCCGCGCCCAGCACCTTCAGATAGCCGAACGGCGAGCGGTCCCACAGCTCACGGGCGATCTCGTCGGTGCGCAGGCCGTGTGCGACCAGGCGTGCGGCCATCTCGTGCACGGCGGCCGTGGTCGAGGAGTGCCTGAACGAACCGGTGTCGGTGACGAGCCCGACATACAGACAGGTGGCGATGTCACGATCCACGGTGCCGCCGAGCCGCCTGATCAGCTGCTCGGCCACCACGGCGGTCGCCGCCGCCTTCGGGTCGATCAGGCGAAGGGTGCCGAACCCCGAGTTCGACGGATGATGGTCGAGGACCACGAGCTCGCCCGCCTTGGTGGCGTTGTCGCCCAGCAGGCCGAGCCGGTCGAGCGTGGAGGCGTCGAACGACACCATCAGCGCCGGGGCGGCCGGATAGTCGGCGGGCTTGACCAGCAGCTCCTGCCCCGGCAGGAAGTGCAGCAGCCTCGGCACGTCGAACTTGCGGTCGCCGAACGAGGCCACCACCCTCTTGCCCAGCGCGCTCAGCGCCAGGCCGACGGCCAGCATCGACCCCAGGGCGTCGCCGTCCGGCGAGACGTGGCAGACCAGTGCGACCTCGTCGGACGACCGGATCAGGGCGACCGCCCTGTCCCAGTCGTCCTCGGAGATGACAGACGCGTCGGACGTCACGTCGCCGAGCGTCCCGCGTTCTCGGAGGTCTCGACCTCGTCCTCGTCGTCCTCGTCGTCGAAGTCCTCGTCCAGCTCGGGCTTCTTGTACGGGTCCGCCTCGCCTGCGTACTCGGCGTTGGCCGCCTTGGCCGCGACCTCGGCGTCCTTGGCCTTGGCCACGGCCAGCAGGTCCTCCAGCTGGCGGGCGCTGTCGGGCAGCGGGTCGTGCTCGAACGTCAGCGTCGGCGTGTGGCGCACACCGGTCTGGCGGCCCACCTCCGAACGGATGATGCCCTTGGCACTCTCCAGCGCGGCGGCGGTGTCGCCGCGCTCGGCCTCGGAGCCGAACACCGTGTAGAAGACCGTGGCCTCGCGCAGGTCGTTGGTGATGCGCGTGTCGGTCACGGTCACGAAGCCGAGGCGCGGGTCCTTGATCCGGCGCTCCAGCATCTCGGCGACGATCTGCTGGATGCGGTCGGCGAGCTTGCGCGCTCGTGCGGCGTCCACCATGGTGGCTCCCCCTCAACTCACGACGGCCGGGCCCACGAAGGGCGGCTTCGCGTGCCGGCCGTACTGATCGATCAATCTTCGTCGTTGTAGAGCCGCTGCCTGGCCGACAGCAACTCGATTTCGGGGCGGAAGGCGATCAGCCTCTCGACCGCGTCGAGCACCTCGCCGCAGTTGCCCGCTGAGGAGGACACGACGGCCACGCCGATCTCGCTCCTGCGATGCAGGTCGAGATGGCCGGTCTCGGCGACGGCCACGCCGGGAAAGCGCCGCTGCAGCTCCGCGACGATGGGACGTACCACAGAGCGCTTCTGCTTCAGCGAGTGCACGTCGCCGAGCAGGATGTCCAGGGTCAGGGCACCGACATACATCGTTGGCAACCACCGCTGTGCTGGTGTGTGAGGCACGCCGCGCCCGCTGCGGTGGAAAGCGGGCCGCTCGGGCCGTCAGGCCCTCGGCGTGCGAGGGGCGCCCGGCGGATGGCCCGCCGGGCGCCCTGCCGCGTGTTACGCGCGCGGCTTCTCCCGCATCTCGAACGTCTCGACGACGTCGTCGATCCTGATGTCGTTGTAGCCGACACCGATGCCGCACTCGAAGCCCTCGCGGACCTCGGTGGCGTCATCCTTGAAGCGGCGCAGCGACGACACCGTGAGGTTGTCGGCGATGACCACACCGTCGCGGATGATCCTGGCCTTGCTGTTGCGCACGATCGTGCCCGAACGGACCAGCGAACCGGCGACATTGCCGATCTTCGGCACCTTGAAGACCTCGCGGACTTCGGCGGTGCCCATCTGGACCTCTTCGAACTCGGGCTTGAGCATGCCCTTGAGCGCGGCCTCGATCTCCTCGATCGCCTGGTAGATGACCGAGTAGTAGCGAATGTCGACGCCCTCGCGCTCGGCCAGGTCGCGCGCCCGAGGCTCCGGACGCACGTTGAAGCCGATGATGACCGCGTTGTCGTCGGCGACGGCCAGGTTGACGTCGTACTCGGTGATCGCGCCGACCGCGCGGTGCAGGACACGGAGCCTGACCTCGTCGCCAACATCGATCTTGAGCAGGGCGTCTTCCAGGGCCTCGACCGAGCCGGACACGTCACCCTTGATGATGAGCTTGAGCTCGTCGACGCGACCCTTCTCGAGGTTGCTGAACAGCTCCTCAAGGGTGAGACGACGGCTCGACTTCGCCATGTCGGCACTGCGCTTGCGCGCCGCGCGCTGCTGGGCGATCTGACGGGCCATGCGGTCGTCGGTGACGACGATGAAGTTGTCACCGGCGCCCGGCACCGCGGTCAGACCCATCACCAGGACGGGACGCGAAGGCGTGGCCTCCTCGACCGGCTCGCCGTTGTCGTCGAGCATCGCCCTGACGCGGCCGAAGGCCTCGCCACAGACGATCGAGTCGCCGACGCGGAGCGTGCCGCGCTGCACGAGGACGGTCGCGACCGGGCCGCGGCCCTTGTCGAGGTGCGCCTCGATGGCGATGCCCTGGGCGTCCATGGTCGGGTTGGCCCGCAGGTCGAGCTCGGCGTCCGCCGTGAGCAGGATGGCCTCGAGAAGGCTCTCGATGTTGGTCCCGTTCTTGGCGGAGATGTCGACGAACATGGTCGAGCCGCCGTACTCCTCGGCGACCAGGCCGTACTCGGTGAGCTGGGCACGGACCTTGTTGGGGTCTGCGCCCTCCTTGTCGACCTTGTTGACCGCGACCACGATCGGCACGTCGGCCGCCTGGGCGTGGTTGAGCGCCTCGATGGTCTGAGGCTTCACACCGTCGTCGGCCGCGACCACCAGGACGGCGATGTCGGTGGCCTTCGCACCACGGGCACGCATGGCGGTGAACGCCTCGTGACCGGGGGTGTCGATGAAGGTGATCTTGCGCTCTTCGCCCTCGTGCTCGGCGGAGACCTGGTAGGCGCCGATGTGCTGGGTGATGCCACCGGCCTCGCGTGCGACCACGTTGGTCTTGCGGATCGCGTCGAGCAGCTTGGTCTTACCGTGGTCGACGTGACCCATGACGGTCACGACGGGCGGACGTGCGGCCAGGTCGGCCTCGTCGCCCTCGTCCTCGCCGAACTCGATGTCGAAGGCCTCGAGAAGCTCGCGGTCCTCCTCCTCCGGGCTGACGACCTGGATGTTGTAGTCGAGCTCGGCGCCGAGGAGCTGAAGGGTGTCCTCGTTGACCGACTGCGTCGCCGTGACCATCTCGCCGAGGTGCAGCATGATCTGCACGAGCGACGCCGGGTTGGCGCCGATCCGGTCGGCGAAGTCCGACAGCGAGGCGCCGCGCGGCAGGCGAATGGTCGCACCGCCACCACGAGGAGCCTGCACGCCGCCGATCGCCGGCGCCGCCATGTTGTCGAACTCCTGGCGCCTCTGACGCTTGGACTTGCGACCACGCGTGGGACGACCGCCGGGACGGCCGAAGGCGCCCGCCGTGCCGCCGCCGCGACCGCGACCGCCGCCACCGGGACGACCGGCGAAACCGCCACCGCCGCCACCGGGACCACCCGTGCCGGTGCCGGGACGGCCGGCGCCGCCGCCACCACCGGGACGACCGGCGAAACCGCCGCCGCCACCGGGACGACCGCCGCCGCCACCGCCACCGGGACGACCCGCGCCGCCACCGCCGCCGGGACGACCGGGACCGCCGGGACGGCCTGCGCCGCCACCGCCACCCGGACCCGCGGGGCGACCCTGCGGCATCATCATCGGGTTGGGACGCGGCCCACCGGGACGGGGACCACCCGCACCCGGACCACCGGGACGGGGACCACCGGCGCCGGGGCCGGGACGCGGACCGCCCGCACCGGGAGCACCGGTGCGTCCGGCCGGCGGACGAGGCCCGGCACCCTCACGAGGAGCGCCGCCGCCCTCACGCGGAGGACGAGGTCCGGCGCCGTCGCGCGGCGGAGCGCCGTCACGAGGGCCACCGGGACGCGGCGGACGGGCCTGGCCCATGCCGCTGGCGTTGGAGGAGAACGGGTTGTTGCCGGGGCGCGGACCGCGCGGACCCGGCTTCGGGCCACCGGGGCCCGGACGAGCACCGCCGGAAGGCGCGCCGGGTCCGGCAGGGCGCGTGCCCTGACCGCCACCCTGGCGCTCCTGACGCTCCGGCCTGTCCTGACGCTCCTGGCGCTCCTGACCACCCTGACGGTCCTGCGGGCCCGCGGGCGCGCCGGGGCGCGGCGAGGCGGGACCGGGACGAGGGGCCGGACGGGGGCCGGGCTTCGGACCCGAGGCGCTGGACGGCGCGGGACGCGCGCCCTCGAACCTCGGAGCCTGCGGAGCCTCGGCACGCGGAGCGGCCTCCACACGCGGAGCCTCGGCGGCCGGAGCCTCCTGCTGCACGTGCGGCATCGGAACCGGCGGCCGCGGCGCGGCGGCCGGACCGGGCCTGGGGCCCGGCTTGGGACCAGGACCAGGACGGCCGGGTGCGGCCGGTGCCTGAGTCGTGTTTGCCGCCTGGTTGTCACCAGGACGGGGCGCAGCCTTCGGCGGCTGCGGCTTGGACGGCGAACCGCCGCCCCGCGAGGACCCACCCTTTGCGGGTGCGCCCAGAGCTTCGGTGAGCCTGCGGACGACCGGCGCCTCTATGGTCGAGGACGCCGAACGGACGAACTCTCCCATCTCTTGGAGCTTGGCCATGACGACCTTGCTCTCCACGCCGAACTCCTTAGCGAGCTCGTATACCCGGACCTTTGCCACTGCACTCCCTTACTCGGCCCGGGAGGCTGGCAGTGCCGCCGGACCGTCGCTACCTTGACGTCTTCATCGCCGCGTGCTCATCAGGCGCTCATAGCAATCTGACTCCGCCCATCAACTCGGCGTCCTACATGACATGTGGTTCTCCCTCTAGGTGCGCCCGCAGCCGCGAGACGTCAAGCGGTCCCGGCACGCGAAAGGCGCGTGGAAACGCTCGGCGGCGCTCGGCGAGCTCCAGACATCTCGGGTCGGGATGCACTGAGGCACCCCTTCCGTGGAGGCGTCCGCGCAGGTCAGGGACGATGACATCCTCGACCAGCACCAGACGGAGCAGCTCGGACTTGGCCGTGCGAACCCTGCAGCCCACGCATGTTCTCAGCGGGGCAGCCTGGCCACCATATTCCAGCTTACCGTGTGGACGCATCTACGGAACCGGCGGCATCCTCGGCCTGGGTGTCAGGCCTGATGTCGATCCGCCACCCGGTGAGTCTCGCGGCGAGCCTGGCGTTCTGCCCCTCCTTGCCGATGGCAAGGGAGAGCTGGTAGTCGGGGACCGTCACCCTCGCGACCCGCCCGTCGAGATCAAGCACCTCGACATGCGAAACACGGGCGGGCGACAGGGCATTCCCCACGAACTCGGCCGGGTCGTCCGACCAGTCGATAATATCGATCTTCTCACCGTGCAGCTCGGTCATCACATTGCGCACCCGCGAGCCCATCGGGCCGATGCAGGCGCCCTTGGCGTTGACTCCCGGCCTGCGCGAACGCACCGCGATCTTCGTACGGTGACCGGCCTCGCGGGCGATGGCGGCGATCTCGACGGTGCCGTCGGCGATCTCGGGCACCTCCAGCGCGAACAGCTTCTTCACCAGGCCGGGGTGGGTACGCGACAGGGTGACCGAGGGGCCCTTGTGGCCCTTCTTCACCTGCACGACGTAGCAGCGCAGCCGCTCGCCGTGCACGTAGTCCTCGCCCGGGACCTGCTCGTTGTGCGGCAGGACGGCCTCGATCTTGCCGAGGTCGACCAGCACGACGCGCGGGTCCTTGCCCTGCTGGATGATGCCCGCGACCAGCTCGCCCTCGCGGCTGGCGAACTCACCGAAGTTGATCTCGTCTTCGGCGTCGCGCAGCTGCTGCAGGATGACCTGCTTGGCGGTGGTGGCCGCGATCCTGCTGAAGTTGCCCGGGGTGTCGTCGAACTCGCGAGAGATCTCGCCGTCGTCGTCGATCTCGGCGGCCCAGATGGTGACGTGGCCGTTGGCGCGGTCGAGCTGGGCCCTCGCCTTGGGCGCGGCGCCCTCGGTGCGGAAGTATGCGATCAGCAGCGCGTCCTCGATCGCCTTGACGACCAGGTCGAAGGAGATGTCCTTCTCCCGCTCAAGGCTGCGCAGGACGCTCATGTCGATGTCCACGAGGCTTCCCCCTTAGCCTTCGTCGCCGTCGTCGAGGTCTTCGTCCTCGTCGTCCAACCGGCGGAACTCCACCTGCACCCGGCCTCGGGTCAGGTCAACGAACTCGTAACGCTTGGTGCCGCGGCCCAGGTCCAGCTGCACGCCGGACTCGTCGGCCGCGACGACGCGACCCTCCACCTGGCTGCCGTCCTTGAGATCGGCCTTCACCAGCCGCTTGGCCGCACGACGCCAGTGGCGTGGCTCGGTCAGCGGACGGTCGATGCCGGGAGAGGAGATCTCAAGGGTGTAAGGGGCCTCGCCCATCGAGGCGTCCTCGTCGAGCGCCGTGGAGACGGCGAGGCTCACCTCACCGATGTCGTCGAGGCTGATGCCGCCGTCACGATCGACGACCACGCGGAGCAGACGCCGCTTGCCCGCCGTGGTGACCGTGACGTCCTCCAGATCAAGGCCCTCTGCGGCCACTACGGGCTCAAGGAGCTTCATCAGGTGGTCGCGGGATGAGGCGCTGCCCATATCGACCTCCCATATTCATCATGAGTCATCCGCTCGGGCGGAACTCGCCCATGCGGGTAACCAGCCTATCCACATCAAGGCATGGAAAGAGCGCCACTCGGTCGCACCGGAGCGGCGAAGGCCGCGGTCTGCCGCGGCGCCCGACGGTCTCGGAGGTGTGCGCACCCGGGAGCCCGTACGATGCTGTGTGCGCGTCGCGTAACCGTATCCCACACCCCGGAGGTCGATCCTGTGCGCCCCCTGTCCCGGCGAGCCGTCATCGCGGGCGGCACGGCGACGGTGGTCATCGCGGGGTCGACGGCGCTGCTGTCCGGTTGCTCGCCCGAGCCCGCCGCGACCGAGGCCGTCACGCCGCCGCCGGATCCCGAGCACGTCCTGCTGCGCGAGCTCGTCCAGGGCAAGGAGGAGATCGTCGCGCTCTACACGGCGATGATCGAGGCGGGACGCACGAAGCTGACGCCGTTCCGCGAGCGGCACCAGGCCCATCTGACGGAGCTGCGCGAGCGCCTGCCCTCCCCTTCTCCTCAGGCCTCTCCCTCGGGGTCGGCCTCGCCTTCCGGTTCGGCGCCGGTCAAGCCGTCGCAGTCGCGGCTGCGTGAGGCCGAGCGCAAGGCCGTCGCCCTGCGCACGCGCCAGCTGGCCACCGCCTCGCCCGCGCTCGCCCAGCTCATCGCCAGCATCGGCGCGTGCGAGTCCGCCCATGTCATCGCGCTGGGCAGGCCCCTGTGACGGCCGATCCCACGGCGACGCCCACGGCATCGGCCGACGCCGACGTCGCCGCCCTGCGCAAGGTGCTGGCCGCCGAGCATGCCGCCGTCTACGCCTACGGCATGGTCGCGGCGCGCACGACCGGTGTGCTGCGCGCCAGGCTCGGCGCCGCGTGGAACGCCCATCGCGCACGGCGCGACCAGGTGCGCGCGCTCATCACGGCCAAGGGCGCCAAGCCCGCCGAGCCGGAGGCGTCCTACACGCTGCCGGTCTCGCCCGGTTCGGCGCGTGAGGCGGTGGAGCTGGCCGTGCATCTGGAGGCGGGGGTGACGGCGACCTATCTGGAGCTGGTGGCGTCGGGCGACGCGGCGTTGCGGCGATACGCGGCGCTGGCCATGCAGGAGTCGGTCGCCAGGTCGTACTCCATGCGTCCCGAGATCGCCGCCTTTCCCGGGATGGCGGCGGAGCCGGTCGCGCAGCAGCCTTCCGCCTCGGCGCCGGCCTCGCCTCAGGGCGGCTGAGCGAAGCCGGGCTTGAACCTCTCTTTACCGGGTAGCCGATGGGCTCACCGTTATGGAGGATCCGATGGGCTGGGGATACAGGAAGTCACTCAAGTTCGGGCCGTTCCGGCTCAACCTCTCCCGGGGCGGCGTCGGCCACAGCTGGGGCAACCGGATGTTCCGGGTCACCCGGACGGCCGACGGACGCAGGACGCTGTCGGTGAACCTGCCCGGCGGCTTCCACTGGCGCAAGACGCTGAGCGGGCGCGCCAAGCGCGGTTAGGCGTCGCGCCGCACGGGACTCGCCGCACGGAACTCGCCGTACGGAACTCTTCGAGGGTGCCCTTCGTTGTCAGGGCACCCTCGAACATGTCCGAAGGAGCCGCGATGAGCTGGCACTATCACAAGTCCATCAAGATCGGCCCGTTCCGGATCAACCTCTCCAGGCGCGGCGTGGGCGTGGGCGCCGGACGGGTGCACGTGAGCACGGCGCCCGACGGCCGCCGCCATGTCAGCCTGCGTCTTCCCGGCGGCTTCCACATCGGCAAGACGCTGGGCGGCTCCCGTCGCGGCCCGCACGGGCGCCGCTTCCGCTACTGACGCACGAGGCTACCGACGCGCGAGGGTCAGGGCTGCAGCAGGGTCTTGCCGACGACCGTGCGCTCCTCGATGGCCGCGTGTGCGCGTGCCGCCTCCTCCAGGCGATACCTCTGGCCGATCACCGGTCGCAGCCGCCCGGCCGCGGCCTCGACCAGCGAGCGCACGACGAGCGGCCCGATCTCCTCCGGCGCGAACTGCACCTGCTCGATCCCCGCCAGCCGTACTCCCCTGCTTGCGGCCAGGGCCGGGTCGATCGCGGCGAAGCCGCCGCCGGGCGCTCCGTGCGCGGAGAAGTGACCGCCGTCGGCCACCGTCTCGAAGGCGCGCAGCCCCACCTCGCCGCCGACCCCGTCGAAGACGACGTCGACGCCGCTCGCGGGCAGCAGGTCGGTCCAGTCCTCTGCCGTGGTGTCCACGACGAGTGCGGCGCCCTGCTCCCGTACGAGGTCGGCCTTGGTCTTGCCCCTGGCGGTGGCGATCACGTGCGCGCCCGCGGCCGAGGCGAGCTGGACCAGCAGCACGCCGAGGCCGCCGCTGGCGCCGGTCACCAGGACCCGGTGGCCGGGCTCGACCCCGGCCGCGTCGAACAGGCCGAGTGCGGTGGGCCCGTCGTGCAGCAGGGAGGCGGCCACATCCAAGGCGAGCCCTTCGGGCACGGGCACCAGGCCGGCCGCATCGGCGAGCACCTGCTCGGCGTAGCCACCGCTCACCCCGGTGCGTACGGCGACGGCGGCGCCGACCAGCTGGGCGGACACGCCGGGCCCCACGGCACGCACGCGTCCGGCCACCGCGCCTCCGGGCACGTACGGCGGATCGACGGGGAACCAGCCGACGCCGTTGCCCCTGCGGATCTCGGTCTCGAGGAAAAGGGTGTCGGCGGCCTCGACGGTGATCACGGCCTGGCCGGGCCCTGCCACGGGATCGGGCACCGTGGCGGTCCGCAGAACGTCGGGCTCGCCGTACTTGGTCACCTGGGCCACGCGCATGTCGTCCACTCCTTCGTAGCGGGCGCGTGTTCGCGCCCCGTGGAGCCATGCTGCAACCTCAACCGGCCTTCAGGTCAATCGTCGTGCGCTCCGGGCCGTCACGCCCGGCCGGGTACGGGGGTGACGGAGCGCTGACGAGGCCCTGGGTCCGTCACGCCCGGCCGGGTACGGGGGTGACGGAGTGTGAGAAGGAGATATCAGGCTTGGGGCGCCACCGCTGAGGCGGGAGTGGGTTCGCTCCCCGTCTCACCGGCTCCCCTCTGGCGATACTGGGCGATGAGGGCGTCGAGCGACCACGCGCCACCGCCGATCACGACGAGGGCCAGGAAGGCCCAGGAGTACAGAGCTGCGAGCTCGCCGCCGTTGAGCAGCGGGAAGACGCTCTGTGGCAGGTGCACCGAGAAGTAGGCGTAGGCCATCGTTCCCGAGCAGATGAAGGCGGCGGCGCGGGTGCCGAGACCGAGCACCACGAAGCTGCCACCGATGAGCTCGATCATCGAGGCCCACCAATGCGGCCATGCGCCGATCTCGGGCACCTGACCGTTGAACGGTCCGCCCATGATGTCGAACAGGCTCGCCGCACCGTGGCAGGCGAACAGCAGCCCGACGACGACGCGGAAGAGCGACACGATTGTGCCGCGGAAGAGATCCATCGGTCTCCTTTCGATGACGGAGCATCGAACAGCCCGAGGTCGTGCTCCGTGCTGGGGGGTCGGACCAGAATCTAAAGGAAACTTTCCTAACAGTAAATGGTGTTAGTTGAGCATTTTACGAGTGAGTGTCAAGTAGTTGGGGTTCCATCTAAGTCCGCCCAGTACAGGGCAGCACAAAGGCCGGCACCCGAATAAAAATCCGGTTGCCGGCCCGTGAACTCAACGAGTCATTTGTATATACGGCCGTATATAAGACGAAGGTATGGAATACCGGGTCAGCCGCGTACGGCCGCCTCGATGAGATCGGCCGCCTGAGCCAGGGCGATCTCCTCCTTGGACCCGGCCGCCCGATCGCGCAGCTCGACCAGACCGTTGGCCAGGCCCCTGCCGATCACCACGATCGTCGGCATGCCGAGCAGCTCGGCGTCCTTGAACTTGACGCCGGGCGAGACGCCGACCCGGTCGTCGACGAGCACCCGCACGCCACGCGACTCCAGCTCGGCGGCCAGGTCGAGTGCGGTCTCGATCTGGTTCTCCTTGCCGGTGCCCACGATGTGCACGTCGGCGGGCGCGATCTCACGCGGCCACACCAGGCCGAGCTCGTCGTGACGCTGCTCGGCCACCACGGCCACCGCACGCGAGACGCCGATGCCGTAGGAGCCCATCGTGATGCGGATCGGCTTGGAGTCGGGGCCGAGCGCGTCGAGCCCGGCGGCGTCGGCGTACTTGCGGCCGAGCTGGAAGATGTGGCCGATCTCGATGCCCCTGTCGATGGACAGCTCGGAGCCGCAGCGGGGACAGGCGTCGCCCGCGCGCACCTCGGCGGCCTCGATCGTGCCGTCGGGCTCGAAGTCACGGCCCGCCACCACGTTGACGGCGTGCTTGCCGCTCTCGTTGGCGCCGGTCACCCAGGAGCTGCCGGTGACCACGCGGGGGTCGACCAGATAGCGGATGCCGAGCTCGCGCAGCACCTGCGGGCCGATGTAGCCGCGGACGAGGCCGGGGTGCTTGGCGAAGTCGCCCGCCTCGAAGATCGCGGGCTCGCCGGGCGCCAGCGCGGCCTCCAGGCGCTTGAAGTCCACCTCGCGGTCGCCGGGGACGCCGATGATCAGGGTCTGCGTCTCGGCGGAGCCGGGCGTGCTCACCTTGACCACGACGTTCTTGAGCGTGTCGGCCGCGGTGATGCCCAGGCCGTGGTGGTCGTTGACGTGCTGGACGAGGCTCTCGATCGTGGGCGTGCCCGGGGTGTCGAGCACCTGGAGCGCGGGCCCGTCGATCGCCTTGGCGGGCGGCGCGGGCGTCGTGACGGCCTCGGCGTTGGCGGCGTAGCCGCAGGTGTGGCAGGCGACGAAGGTGTCCTCGCCGGTGGGCGTCGGGGCCAGGAACTCCTCCGACGCCGAGCCGCCCATCGCGCCCGAGGTGGCGAAGCAGATCTTGTAGTCGATGCCGAGCCGGTCGAACGTCTTGATGTAGGTGTCGCGGTGGTGCTCGTAGGAGCGCTTGAGGCCGTCGTCGTCGAGGTCGAAGGAGTAGGAGTCCTTCATGACGAACTCACGGCCGCGCAGGATGCCGGCCCTGGGCCTGGCCTCGTCGCGGTACTTCGTCTGGATCTGGTAGAGGGTGACCGGGTAGTCCTTGTAGGAGGAGTACTCGCCCTTCACCATGTCGGTGAACATCTCCTCGTGCGTGGGGCCGAGGAGGTAGTCGACGCCCTTGCGGTCCTTCAGGCGGAACAGCGTGTCGCCGTACTCGGTCCAGCGGCCGGTCGCCTCGTAGTACTCGCGGGGCAGCAGGGCGGGGAAGAGCACCTCCTGGGCGCCCATCCGGTTCATCTCCTCGCGCACGACGCGCGTCACGTTCTCCAGGACGAGCTTGCCCAGGGGCAGCCAGGAGTAGACGCCGGGCGCGACCCTGCGCACATATCCGGCGCGGACCAGGAGCTTGTGGCTCGGGACTTCCGCGTCTGCCGGGTCGTCCCGCAGGGTGCGAAGAAACAACGACGACATGCGCAGCAGCACGGCCACTCCTTGCTCGGAAACCAGGTGAAGGCTTACAGGCTATCGACATCGCGCACCTGAAGCGCTCACGTTTACCGGCGGTGCGCTACAGCGCGAGCATCGTCCAGGTGGCGACCCCGGCCACCACGAGGGCGATGGCCACCGCCCGCAGCCGTCCCGCCGCGCCCTCCCGCAGCGCCACCGCGAGCCCGATCGACAGGGTGGCGACCACCAGGGCGGGCACCGGCCAGAATCCGGCCTGCGAGTCGACGAAGCCCGGTGTGGCCCTGTCGACCACGTCGGCGAGCAGCAGGCCCGTGATCAGCCCGGCGGCCAGGTCGCCCCAGGCGTCGCGCCTGCGCGTGAGATAGCCCAGCATGCCGAGCACGACCAGCAGCAACATCAGCATGTTGAGCCCGGCCGCACTGCCGCCGATGGCGTCGAAGTCCATGTCGCCCATGAACGCGTTGCCGCCCATCGCCGCCACCAGCGTGGCCGTCGAGGCCAGGAAGGTGGTCAGCAGCGCCCAGCCGAACCCCGAGGCGCTGACCCCCACGTAGATCGCGACCGCGAGATAGGCGTAGGGGTCGTAGAACTCCCCCACCCCTTGCAGGCCGAGCGCGGAGACGAGCATGCCCACCGCACCGGCGCCGAGGCCGAGAACGAACGCGACGAGCACGTGACGCTGGATGCCACGCAGCCGCCGGTCGTACTCCGCGAAGTCCGCATAGTCGATAGGTAGCTTCTTGTGGTTCATCGTGTCGTTCATCGGTTACCTCCCCCCTACCACCTGTAAAGGTAGCTTTGTGGAGAGTATGCGGACTTACAGGAAAAGTAAATTTCGGTCAACCACAAGTCACGCTCTCACGCGACCAGCAATCGCTTGGTTGATGAAAGTCCGCGCACACCACCGATGACCAGCGAGAACCCGCAGCACGCTCAGCCGCCGAGCAGTTCCTCCCACGGCCTGCGCGCGTTGGTGCTCCGGGTGGTGTCGAGCGCCTCGCTCAGTCTCCAGAACCCGGACTTGGCCCGCATCCGCTCCCTGCCGAGCGGGTCGACGGCATGCAGCTCGAAACGCACGCCCAGCACGTCGAGGATGGCGATCGTGCGGGTGCCGGGGCCGATCGGCGTCACCAGGCCCGCGGGCTTGGCGGGGTCGCGCACGGTCTCGTGCAGCAGGGTCGTCACCTCGCTGGCGAAGGGACCCTCACGCCACTCGACATGCCAGCTGTGATCGGCGCCGAGCCACCAGCTCAGGTCGCGGCACGTCTCGATGAACTCGGCCTCGCTCGCCAAAGCCGCCATGACCCGGCCGAAAGCCTCAAAGCGTCGCGCGCTGTCCAGGTCACGCGGCGTCTCGCGCGTCCTGCGGAAACCCCTCATGTCTGGGAGCGTGCCATCCTTGGGCCGCCTCGCGCCCTTGTTTCGCCGCATCGAAGCGCCAGATCCCACGAGAACACACTCTGATCGAGCCGGCCCCTTCCCGCAAGGCCTCCCAGGATCCGGTGTAGGCCAAATCTCGGTCCGGTCCGTGCCTGGACGGCGGCGCGGGGCGGGGCCAGGCTGACCCCAGGGGCCGCACCGGTCCGCGACGGAGGTGGGGTCCCGTGATCCGCTGGCACACCAGGCAGGACCTGGGCACGACCGCGCACGAACCGCCCGGCCTGCTGCACGTGGCGCCCGACGCCTCCAGCGCCGTCACCGTGACCCCCGAGCACCAGGCCGTCACCGCCGCCGCGCTCGCCGCCTGCGGGGTCACCCGGCGCGACCGGATCGCGGTGACGCTGGCCGAGCCGTTCGGGTCGCTGTGGGCGCGGGCCGGGGCCGACGCGGGAGCCGCCGCCGCTTCGCTGGGCCCGCGCGGGCGGGCCAGGCTGCTCGGGACGCTGGGCGCGCTGCGGGCCGACGTGCTGGTGAGCACGCCGACCGGGGCCGTGCACCTGCTCGAAGCGGGAGGCGGCCCGCGGCTCGGACGCATCGTGGTGACGGGCGAAGTCGCCTCCCCCGGCACCCTGCGCGCCCTGGCCGCCGCGACCGGCGCGCAGGTGAGCGAGGTGTACGCCGATCCGTTCAGCGGCGCCGCGATCGCCAGGCGCGGCGCGCAGGACGAGCCGCTGACACCGGTGCCGGGCGGGCTGGTCGATCTGTGCCCGCTGGACAAGGACGAACTGCTCACCCCGCCGTACGCGCCTGGCCTGGCCGAACTGTCGGTCGTACGCGACGGCGAGGTGCTGCGCACCGGGCAGGTCGTCAGGCTCGAAGGCGGCCCGGCGCTGCCCGCCCCCGAGCACACGATCGGCGAGCACATCCTGCTCAGAGGCGTATGGCTGTCGCTGCCCGCGCTCGGCGCCGCGCTGCGGCCGGTCGAGGGGGTGTCGGGCTGGCGGCTGACCGTGAGCAGGCCGGGCGCGCTCGACGTCGCCTCGCTCGCCGTGGCGTTCGCCGAGCCGTACCCGGAGGCCGACGAGCGGCTGCGGCGGGCGGTGCGGGCGGTCAGCCCGGTCCGGATCGGCGTCGAGCCGGTCGGCGAGGGGGCGGGGCTCACGCCGTACGGTGTCGTGGTCGATGAGCGGGGGCACCATCTCGGGCGGGCGCGGGGCGGGTGAGCGGCGCAGGCCGTACTGAAAAAGACCTGATGAGGGCGCGCTCGGCGGGGTTTCGGGAGGTAGCGTGTAAGGGCGTACTTCTCTGGAGCCGCTCATGCTTCGCATGCTCGCCGGAGAGGCCGCACGGAGGTTCGGGGCTCGCGCGGCGCTCGTCACCGGCACGGTCGCACTCACCTTCGCCGATCTCGATCGGATGTCCGACTCGGTCGCCGCAGGGCTGGCCCACAGGGGCCTTCGGGTGGGCGACGTGGTCGCCACCGCACTGCCGGACGGGCCCGAGTTCGTGGTCTGCTACCTGGCCGCAGCCAAGATCAGCGCGGTCACGGCAGGGCTGGACATCCGCAAGCGAGGTCTGCGCACCCTTCTCGACGACCTCGAACCCGACCTGGTGATCACCGCGCCCGGTGTGCTGCCGCCGCTGCCGGGGCGTGATGTCGTCGTGCTGCCGGGCGACGGCGTGAGCTACGGGCCGCTGCTGCGCGAGGAGCCGCCTCCGCCGCCGCTGCCGCCCGATCCGTGGCGGCCCGTCGTCATCTCCTACACCTCGGGCACGACCGGCAGGCCCAAGGGCGTGGTGTTCGGCGACGCGCAACTGGCCGCGATCCGGGCGCACAACGCGGGCACCCGGTGGGGCCTGGGCGAGCCCAGGCTGGTGCCGCACGCGCTGGCGCACGCGGCGTTCGCCACCCGGCTGCCCGTGGCCCTGCAGACCGGCAGGACGACACACGTGCTGCCGCGCTGGGACCCGGTCTCGGCGCTCGGCGTCGTGGTGCAGCACGAGTTGCCCGTCCTGCACGGCAGCCCGTCCCAGCTGGCCACCATGCTCGACCTCGGCGTGCGGCCGCCCTCGATCGGCCTGGTGCTGACCTCGGGCGCGCCGGTCCCCGCGCCGCTGGTCAAGGCGCTGCGCGAGACCTACGGGGTGCCGGTGTGCAACCGCTACCAGTGCACGGAGGCGGGCCTGGGCATGGGCACCTCGCCCGGCGACCCGCCGGAGGACGCCGAGGAGACCGTGGGCAGGCCGAGGGTCGGCGTGGACGTCTCGATCAGGGGACCCGACGGGCGCCAGGTCGTCGCGGGGGACGTCGGGCACGTCCTGCTGCGCTCCAAGGCCGTGATGAGCGGCTATGTCGGCCGTACCCCTCCGGGTGTCTTCACCCGCGACGGGTTCGTCCGCACAGGTGACAGGGGATATCTCGATCACATCGGGAGGTTGCATCTGGTGTGACAGGGTGGGGTGTTACACAATCGCGCGTAGGGAGGTCCATATGACCTTGAATGTCGCGGTTGTCGGATCTGGACCGGCCGGGATCTACACGGCGGAAGCCTTGGTCAAGCAGTCGGCAGGCGCGGTCCGGGTCGATGTGCTCGAACGGCTGCCCACGCCCTACGGCCTGGTCAGGTACGGCGTGGCGCCGGACCACACCTCGATCAAGTCGATCGCGGGCTACCTGCGCAAAGTGCTCGAACTCCCCCAGGTGCGCTTCGTCGGCGGCCTCACCCTGGGCCAGGACGTCTCCACCGAAGACCTGCTGACCTGCTACGACGCCGTCGTCTACTGCACCGGCGCCATGGTCGACCGGCGCATGGGCATCCCGGGCGAGGACCTGCCCGGCAGTGTGGCCGCCACCGACTTCGTCAACTGGTACTGCGGGCACCCCGACGTCGAACCCGGCCGCTTCAGCCTCGACAGCCCCGAGGTCGCCGTGATCGGCGTCGGCAATGTGGCCGTCGACGTCGTGCGGGTGCTGGCCAAGACCTCGGCCGAGCTCAGCCCCACCGACGTGCCGCACGACGTGCTCGCCCGGCTCGAACTCAGCCAGGTCAAGGCCATCCACATGATCGGCAGGCGTGGCCCTGAGCATGCCAAGTTCACCCTCAAGGAGCTGCGTGAGCTCGGCGAGCTGACCAACGCCGACGTGTGCGTACGCCCGGACGAGGCCGCCGTGCCCGGCGCCGACTACCCCCGCCAGGTACGCGGCAACATCGACGTGCTGCAGTCGTGGGCGGGCAGGGCGCCGCTCGGCAGGCCCCGACGTCTGGACGTGCGCTTCTGGATGAAGCCCGTGGAGATCCTCGGCTCCACCCGGGTCGAGGGCCTGCGGCTGGAGCGCACGCGGCTCGACGACAACGGCAGGGTGGTGGGCACCGGTGAGTTCGAGACGCTCGCCGTCGGCATGGTGCTGCGCTCGGTCGGCTACCAGAGCGTGCCGCTGCCCGGCGTGCCGTTCTCGACCGCGACGATGACCGTGCCCAACGACGCCGGACGGGTACGCGAGCGCGAGTACGTCGCGGGCTGGCTCAAACGCGGGCCGACCGGCGTGATCGGCACCAACAAGTCCGACGCCGCCGAAACCGTCAGAACCCTTCTCGCCGATCTCGCCGACCGCCGGGCCACCCCCCTGGCCTCGCTGGACGACCTGCTGGCCGCGCGCGGCGTCGAACCCGTCACCTATGCCGACTGGCGTGCCATCGAGGACGCCGAGGCCGCGCTCGCCGAACGGCTCGGCAGGGGCGAGCGCGTCAAGCTCGTCGGCCTCGACGCCATGCACGCGGCCGTGCGGGCGGCGCGGGCGTAGGGCGGCGCGGGGCCGCGCTGATCGTCTGGGTAGGGTGCGGCCATGCGCATCACCCTCGACCAGAAGCCGGTGGCCGGGTTCGCAGCCGCCCACGACAGCCAGCAGATCCGCTACCCCTACGCGGAGCCGGGCTGGCAGCCGGTGCACACGGTCTACGTGCCCGCCGACAGGTTCGACGCGGGCACGACGATCGCGTGGGGCGAGCAGGCGCTGCGGCTGACACACGAGCACCTGGCCGACGCGGGCACGCTCGCCGAGGTGTTCGGCCTGCCGCAGCCCCTCGCCGCGGCCGTGCGCGAACGGCTGCTCGCCAAGCTGGCGGCCGAGCCGGTCGAGGACCTGCGCATCGACTTCGAGGACGGCTACGGCGTACGGGCGGGCGAGGAGGAGGACGAGCACGTCACGCTGGCCGCCGAGGCCGTGGCCGCGCTGCACGCCAGAGGCACGCTGCCCAGGCGCTGGGGGCTGCGGGTGAAGTCCTTCGCCGACGGCGACGCGGCCAGGGCGGTGCGCACGCTCGACGGCTTCCTGACCGAGGTGACCGCCAGGGCCGGGGTGCTGCCCGCCGGGTTCGTGGTGACCTTCCCGAAGGTGTTGATGGAGGCCTACCTCACCCAGTTCGGCGCCGTGCTCGACCGGCTCGAACACCGGCTCGGCCTGGCCGGGCTGCGGTTCGAGCTGCAGGTCGAGGCGCCGCAGACGGTGGCGTTCCTGCGCCCGGACCTGGCCTCCACACTCGGCGAACGGCTGGCGGGCGCGCACTTCGGCGTGTTCGACTACACCGCCTCGATCGGCCTGCCGCCGCACGAGCAACGCCTGGACCATCCGTCCTGCGACCACGCCAGGCACGTCATGCAGACGGCGTTCGCCGGGACCGGCGTCGAGCTGTCCGACGGCTCGCTGGCCGCATCGCCCGCCTCCGAGGCCGCCGCCGACGTGCACGCCCTGTGGCGCAGGCACGCGGCCCTCGTACGCCATTCGCTGGGCAACGGCTTCTACCAGGGCTGGGACATGCATCCCTCGCACCTGGTCAGCCGTTTCGCCACCGTGCACGCCTTCCATCTGGCCCGCCACGACGAGTACGCCGCCCGGGTCGGCGCGTGGCGCGACAGGCGGGAGGCGGGTGGCGGGATCATGGACGAGCCCGCGACCGTCAAGACACTCGCCGCGGCTCTGCGGCGGGCCGAGCACGCATTGGAGATCCGGACATGACCACCGTCGAACTCGGCGGCACGCGGGACCTGCCACCCGCGACCGGCTACAGCCACGTCGCCTCGATCGCGCCCGGCGCCAGGATCGTGTGGACCTCGGGCCAGGTGCCCTACGACACACGCGGCACGCTGGTCGGCCCGGGCGACTGGGAGGCGCAGACCAGGCAGGTCATGCGCAATCTGGGTGCGGCGCTGGCCGAAGGCGGTGCGACGTGGGCGGATGTGTTCAAGCTGACCATCTATGTCGTCGACACCGCACACCTGCCGGTCGTACGGGCCGTGCGCGACGAGTTCGTCGACACCGCGCGCCCGCCGACGAGCTCGCTGGTCAAGGTGGCCGGGCTGTTCCACCCGGACGTCCTGGTCGAGATCGAGGCCGTGGCGGCCGTGGCCTAGAAGGCGTCCACGACCGAGCGCCACTCGGCCACCAGCGGCGCCTCGACGGGATCGCTCCACGAGGCGCGTACGGCGCTGCCGACGTGGAAGGCGCGCACGCCGTAGTCGAGCAGCGGCGGCACGTGCGCCGGCTTCAGCCCGCCGCCCGCCAGGATCAGCCCGCCGTCCCCGGCCTCGGCCCTGGTCTTCAGCAGGGCGAGCCCGTCGCCGACGCCGGTGGCCGAGCCGGAGGTGAGCACGGTGGCGAGGTTCGGCAGCAGCCGCACGGCGCGCCAGGCCGCCTGGATGTCGGCGGCGTGGTCGACCGCGCGGTGGAAGGTCCACGGCAGCGGCGAGACGGCGTGGATGAGCGCCTCGGTGGCGAGCAGGTCGACCGCACCGGCCTCGTCGAGGAAGCCGAAGACGAATCCGGCGGCGCCCGCCTGTGCGAGCTCCTTCACCGAGCCCTTGAGCCGGTCGAGCATGTCGGCGTCGGCGCCGAACCCGGCCTCCAGCCTGAGCATCACCATCTGCGGCAGCGCGCACTCCCTGGTGATCTCGGCGACCGTCTCCGCTGCCGGGGTGAGCCCGTCCGACGCCATGTCGGCGACGATCTCCAGGCGGTCCGCGCCGCCCTGCTCGGCGGCGACGGCGTCTCGCACATCCAGTGCGATCACCTCAAGAAGGGATCCGGTCATGATGGTGAGGCTATCGGGTGGTTCGCCCCCCACCTGGTGGCAGGGGGTGGCTGACAGGCGGTTCCCCCGAACGGTGAGGACCGCCTGTCAGACCAGATCAGACGACTTTAGGAGCCGTCAGGCCTCGATCAGCTCGGGCTGGTGGAAGTCGAGCGAGCCCGTGCGGATGATGGCCGGCCGCTGGAACAGCGCCCCCGAGGCGCGGTGCGGCAGATCCACCGTGCGCAGGTGGGTGAAGCGACGGCTGCGGTAGTAGCCCTGCAGGCCCGGGTTGTCCTTGGCGCAGTCGAGTCTGAGCCAGCGCAGCCCGGCCTGGCGCACGCGGGTGCCCGCCCAGTCGAGCAGGGCGTCGCCGATGCCGTCGCCCGACCAGGCTCGGTCCACGGCCAGCTTGTGGACGTAGAGGGCATCGGCCGGGCGATCGGACAGCGCCCAGAACTCGGGATCGGCATGCCCGTCGACGGCGATGGTGGCCACGGTGTGCTCGCGGCTCTCCAGGACGTGCAGGACCTGGGCGTCGATGAGCGGCTCGATGCGCTCGGGCCCGAAGCCGCCCCTGGGCCACTGCCGCACCCCCCGGGAGTAGAGCCACTCGGCGGTGTCGGCGAGCAGGGTCAGCACCCCCTGCAGGTCCTCGGGCCTGGCCCGGCGCAGGGTGAGCGGGTGGAGCAGGGTGTTGGAGTGCATGATGAGCCCCTTCATGGCGTTGAGGGCCGTCCCTGCGCCGGGGGCACCGATGCTCGGACGGGCATCGGGGCGTCGAAAAGCCCGGCGGCGCGCAGGGGCCCAGTTGCCTCTGGTGGCCCCGGTGCGCCTGGGCTGCTCAGTTGCTTCGGGTGGCGCAGTTGCATTGGGTAGCAGAATGAACACGAAGTGTGCTCACTCGACGGCACACGGCTTTCGTGTAGATATAGACGGATAAATCGGAATTTGGGGGCGTATGCACGACTCCCCCTCGCTCAGCGGGGAAGCAGAACCCGACCGAGCCGTCCGCCGCCAGCTACCCTGGCGGCGGGTTCACCCCCAAGCCGGCCCGGAACCCCTGATCAGCGGCTACCGAGCTCGTATCTGATCAAGTGCTTGTCGGCGGGGAGCACCGACACCGCGACACGCACGGGCGCGTCGTTCCTGTCGTATCCGACCCTCACGTAGACGACGACGGGCGTGCCCAGTTCGAGCTTGAGGCGCTCGGCCTCCACCTCGTTGGGCATCCGCGCCATGATGTCGTCGACCACACGGACCTGCGCGTAGCCGAGCTCCTCCAGCACCCGGTTGGCGCCACGGGCGATGTCCCCGGGACGGGCGATCTCCGTTCCCGCCACGAGGGCCAGCGGGAAGAAGGAGTCGTTGGTGTTGTACGGCTGGCCGTCGACGAACCTGAGCCGCCTGCGCACGACGGCCAGCCCGTCGTCGGCGAGTTCGAGACGACTGGCGTACTCCTCGGGCGGGTGCACGATCGAGACCTCGATCACCTGGCTGGGATCGCGCCCCTCCTTGGAGACGGCGAAGGCGAAGGCCTCCCTGAGCTCCCCCTCCGGCTGCGAGGCGAGCTCGCGCTGGGGGTACATGAGCAGTGGCCTGCGGTCTCTGACGACGGTGCCGCGGCGTGGCGTTCGGGTGACGAGCCCCTCGTTGACCAGCTCACCCAGGGCCAGCCGCACCGTGTTGCGGCTGACTCCATAGGACAGCATCAGGTCCGCCTCGGTCGGCAACTGGTCGCCGGGACCGAGGTCACCGGAGTAGATGGCTCTGCGCAGTTCCGAAGCCACCTGCTGGTACAGCGACGACCGTGCCACTTTCACCCCTTTTGTTCCAACAATTTAGACGATCTGGTTCTACCTAGCCACAACCCCTTGACCGCATGCCCTTGACAGCCGCATTATCCATTCGTTGGTACAAATCCATCGAAAGGTCGGCGAGGGGGTGACCGCCGGTGTTGCCGGTCCGTGCGAACGCGCCGTACCTGCCCTGGCACGACCCTCGCGAGGCAACACGTTTACTGCGTTACGCGTTGCATCGCCAGGGCTTCACCCACACCTACCAGAGCAACGGGAATGGCATGTCCGTGCTGTCGGTACTGACGGAAGTCACTGTGTGGTGCAAAGATGGACTGTTCATGTGGAATGAGGACGGAGAGCTCGTCACTCACCCGCTGGACGATCCTGTCGGCGCGGCCGACCGCATCGCGCGGCGTTACCAACTTCCGGAAGCGCACTCCCCCAACGACTCCGTACGCGAGCAGTCGGCCTAGGACCCCATCCCTCGCCGGGGTCCTCGCGCCGTCGCGTCGGGGAGGGAGGCGTGTCCTGGCGGGTCCCCCACGCCCGCCAGGGCACGCACTCCACCACCGCGCGGGGCGCCCTCCGCCTCTAGTCGCGCGACGCTCACGGGCCGTAACCTGCCCTCTATGGCACGCGCCGACTACCTGTTAGAGGTCCTCATCGCCGAGTTCGGCTCGTCGATGGAACGTGACCCCGCCTCCTTCACCCGCAAGTTCCGCAAGATGGCGGCCTCGCCGTTCGCCTTCTACCGGGGCAGCGCGTGCGTCTTCTACGCCGACATGACCGGCCCCTTCGCCGACGACGCCTTCCTCGACGGGCCGACCAGCAGGGCCTGGATCCACGGCGACCTGCACGCCGAGAACTTCGGCACCTACATGAACGCCTCCGGCGTGCTCGTCTTCAATGTCAACGACTTCGACGAGGCCTATGTCGGGCCCTACACCTGGGACCTGAAGAGGTTCGTGGCCAGTGTGGCGCTGATCGGCTACGCCAAGGCGCTGTCGGACGAGGCGATCACCTCGCTCGTGCGCGACTTCGCCGGTTCCTACCTGCACGAGCTGACCGGCATCGCGCACGGCGGCGACGACGCGATCGGCTCGCTCACCCTCGACACCACGACCGGCGTCCTGCACAAGGTGCTGCAGACCGCCAGGCTCAACACCAGGGTGGCGATGCTCGACGTCGAGACCACGATCGACAACTACGACCGGCGCTTCGCCCTCATGGACGGCAGGGAGGCGGTGGACGAGGGCACGCGTGAGGCGGTGCTCGCCGCGTTCGCCGACTACCTGACCACACTGCCCGGTGACGGCGGCGGCGTCGAGCACACGATCAAGGACGTGGCGCTGCGCAAGGGCGTCGGCATCGGCTCGGCCGGGCTGCCCTCCTACAACCTGCTGCTCGAAGGACACACGCAGGCCCTGGAGAACGACGTCATCCTCTATATGAAGCAGGCCCAGGTGCCCGCCGTCGCCCGCTACATCGACGACTCCCGGGTGCGCTCGTACTTCCTGCACCAGGGGCACCGCACGGCCGAGTCGCAGCGCGCGTTGCAGGCCTATGCCGATCCGTGGCTGGGCTACACCTCGCTCGGCGGCGTCGGCCAGCTCGTCGCCGAGGTCTCGCCGTACTCCGCCGACCTGGACTGGGGTGACGTCAACGAGCCGGGCGAGCTGGCCTCCGTGGTGAGCGATCTCGGGCGCGCGGTGGCACGGATGCACTCGGTGGCCGACGACGAGTCCAGCCACGACCTGGTGGACTTCTCCACCGAGGAGGCGATCGAGAAGGTCGTGGGCGGCGACGCCGAAGGGTTCACCACGATGCTGGTGGAGTTCGCGCACACCTACGGGGCCAGGGCGCGGCTCGACCACCAGACGTTCGTCGACCTGTTCCGCAACGGACGGCTGCCCGGCCTGTAGCCGGCACGGGCCGTCCCCTAGGCGAAGTCGTGGCTGAGCCAGCGCAGCGGCCGGCCGGTGAACAGCACGAACGTACCCGTCGGCGCGGCGACCTCCGCCTCGGCGAAGGCCAGCGCCGCCTCCTGCGGCAGATAGCGCGAGACGATCTCCACGACCTGCCCGGCCGAAGGCGAGCGGTCGACCCCGGTCAGCTCGCACTCCACGGTGACGTACCTGTAGGGCGGGTCGCTCTTCTGCACGCTCAGGCTGAAGGCGCCCGCCCGCTCCAGCAGTCCCGTCTTGCGCGCGCTCCTGCCCTGGGTGCCGGTGAAGAAGGTCAGCTCGCCATCCGGCCGATAGGCATACCAGACGGGTACGGCCAGCGGGGGCCTGTCGTCGCCCGAGGCCACACTGAGCACGGCGATGTGCGGCAGGGCGAGGAAGCGCTCCCGCTCGGCCTCGGTCAGCGGCCCGCTCATGCGCCCGGGTATTCGTCGCGCAGGCGCAGCCAGCTCATCGTCGGATCCTGCGGCCGTCCGGGCGGCGAGTCCTCCCACTGCTCCTGCCTGCCGTACGGGGTCAGGTCGAGGAGGTTGAAGTCGAGGCGCAGGCGGTCCACGCCTCGGCCCTGGGTGACGTAGGTGCGGAAGACGTCGTCGCCGTCGCGCAGGAAGACGTTGAGGGCGAAGCCGCCGGTCAGGCCGAGATCGCGGTAGAAGGCGGGCGTGCGCGAGGAGTACCACGGCACGCTCCAGCCCATGCGGCTCCTGACCGGCTCGATCTCCCGCTGCGGCGCCTCCGACATCAGGATCAGGGTGGTGTCCCTGGCGTTGAGATGCGTCTGGTCGGCGATGTTGTCGGTGAACGAGGCGCAGCCGCCACAGATGTCGTCCTGGCCGGGGGCGAGCATGAAGTGGTACACGACGAGCTGCCGCCGTCCGGCGAACAGACCGGCGAGGTCCGTGGCGCCGCCGTCCGGCGCGGTGAAGCGGTAGGCGTCCAGGCCGGGCAGCGCGGTCATCGGCAGCCTGCGGCGCTCGGCGGCCAGGGCGTCGAGCGCCTTGGTCAGGGCCTTCTCCTTGACCAGCAGGGCGGCACGCTCCCGCTGCCACTGCTCGGGGGAGACGATGTCGGGGTGGCTGTGGCTCATGTCTCCCCTCCCTTCCGTTTCTTGAAGGAACCCTCTCGTTCCCGACGCTAGCAGCGACCGTTCCCTGAGGGAACCCTTACCCCTAGACTGATCGGATGCAGCGAACGCAATTCGGCGACATGGCGTGCTCGATCGCCCGCACCCTGGATGTGATCGGCGAGCCGTGGTCGCCGTTGATCCTGCGCAATGTGTATGTCGGCATCACCCGGTTCGAGCAGCTCCAGCAGTCGCTCGGCATCTCCAGGAAGGTGCTGGCCGAACGGCTCAGATGGCTGGTGGACAGCGGCGTGCTCGACCGGCGCGAGTACTCCGTCAGGCCGGTGCGCCACGACTACACGCTGAGCGCCAAGGGGCGTGAGCTGTGCGATCTGCTGCTGGTGATGGTCGGGTGGGGTGATCGCTGGACGGCGGGCGAGGCCGGGCCGCCCGTGCTGTACCGGCATCACGGCTGCGGGCGGATCGCCCACGTCGAACTGCACTGCTCGGAGTGCGGCGGGCCCATGCGGGCGACGGACGTCGACGTGCTGCCCGGACCGGGAGCCGCCTGACGACACCGGAGTGCCGCCCTCCGGGAAGGGCGGCGCCCGGCTACAGCAGTTCGGTCAGGGCGGTGGCCAGGCGCTTGGCCGCGTCGCCGGAGTGGCTCAGATAGAGGTACGGCTCGGTCAGCTCCAGCTCGATCAGCGCCGGGGCGCCGTCGGCCAGGCGGACGAGGTCGACCCTGGCGTACAGCAGGTCCTCGGGCACGGCGGCCAGCACCCGCTCGGCGAGCTCGACCTGGTCGGGGTCCGGCGCACGCAGCGTGGCCAGCGCGTTGTCCGACAGCGTCGCCCCCTTGGCGAGCATCGGGCTACGGCGTACGGCATGGCTGAACGTCCGGTTGAAGTACAGCAGCGAGGTCTCCCCCTCCGACTCCACCATGTCGAGGTACGGCTGGACCATCGGTGTACGGCCTTCGGCCTCCAGCATGGCGGCGTGCGCCTTGGCCACGGCCGGGTCGGCCGTCCTGATCGTCTGCAGGGCGCCCGCCGAGACGGCCGGCTTGACGACGTACTCCGCCCACTGCGGCAGGCCCTCCGACGACCAGTGCGTGGGCACGATCGGCACGTCGAGGTCACGCAGGTACGTCTTGTCGGTGTTGCGCTCGATGACCGAGGCCGGGTTCAGCAGCCTCGTCACCTTCTCGACGCGATGCGCCCACGCCACGAACTCGACCCGCCGCGTCACGTAGTCCCACACCGACCGGACGACCGCCACATCGAACTCCGCCCAGTCCACCTCGGCGTCGTCCCACCGCACGGCCCGCCCTCGCACCCCGACCTCCCGCCACGCCGCGAGCACGACCTCCTGCTCGTTGTCGTTGGCGTCCGGGTCGGCGAATGTCACATATGCACTGGTAGTCACGTATCACATGGTAGGAGAGATGCTTTACGGGTTTGTGCGGTTGAGGGGGGTATGGCGGGGGTAGTGGGTGGAGCTGTGCGCAGGGGTGGGGTTGGCGGCTGACGGCTGGGCGCAGCTGGCACGCGAGTGCGCGTCCTCCAAACGCGCCCCCGCACACGGCGAAGGCGATCACAGTGCTCCCACGGCTGTCACGAGGCGACGGCCGTGTGTGTGGAGCCCTGTGATCGCCCAAGCCGTCACGAGGACCGCGATCACCTCAACCACCCGGGTAACGCGATCGCGCTCAGTGGGCACGATCGTCGGCGACAACCCAATCACCTGCGGCATCGAACCCACTGCGATCACGTGGCCACGGCGATCGCCTCACCGATCCGATCCCCATGGCTGGCCGGACCGCACAGCCGATTGCGATCCACAGCCGATGCGGTCATGCGACCGATGCGGTCACGCGACTGCGATGCGACTGACGCGCCCACGCCCTGTGCGACCTGCCGATGGCCCCCGTAGCTGGTGCGGCAGCCACGAGCACATCGGCGCGGCCGTACATCGGCACGCCGGTGCGTCAGCTCGCCGGAACGCCACAACGTCCACCCGGGCCGCGACCACGACAGTCGTCACGGTCATGGTCGGCGAGGATGGGCGAAACGGCGCTGAACGACACGAGCCGGATCCCGTCGAATCCGGCTCGCGCGTTCGTCTTGTCGGGCTATTCGGCGTGAACGTCGACCGACACGCGGCTACCGTTGGAGGCGGTGACCGCGTTGCCGTTGATGTTGTTGACGTTGGTCGAACGGCCGGTGCCGACGTTGCTGGCGAACACGTTGCCGAAGTTGTTGCCCGACTGCAGCGAGTCGTTGTTCCAGCTCGAGTTGTCCGTCGTCGAGTCGGCGTGAGCCGGGACGGCCATCAGGACGGTGCCCGCAGCGGCGACGACGATACCGGTGACGCAGAGCTTCTTGAACATGACAAATCCTTCCGAGAAGGGGATGAAGGTACGGAATGCAGGCCGCCGAAGTGCCCGGCGGTCGGGGAAGTGCAGAGAAGATCGAGTGGTGGCCTACTTGAAGATGTAGGTCACCGAGATGCTGCTGCCGGAGGCAGTGGTGGCGATACCGTTGATGTTGTTGACGTTGGTGGAGCGGCCCGAACCGTCGTTGGAAGCACCGACGTTCCCGAGGTTGTTGCCTGACTGCACCGCGTCGCTGTTGCTGCTCCAGTTGCTCGTCCAGCTGTCGGCGTGAGCGGGCGTCGCCAGCAGGGTGGCACCCGTCGCCGCGGCCAGCACCGCGCCTGTAGCACACAGCTTCTTCAACACTCTTGAGCTCCTTCGCCAGGTGAGGTCGGCCCCGAGCCGAAATCGGAGGAGTCATCACGAAACCCGGGCCCGACGGCACGTGACGACTACTTTGACTCCGGTTGACCCTGGGGGGTCAAAGCCAAAGCGATCATATAACTGAGCGTTGATGATGGATAGCTGTAAGTAATCAGAAGATTGTTCCAGGTCACGAAATCCCCTGCCCGGCCATCCCCGGCCCCCGAGAAACCCCAGCTCACAGCCATGCTCCGGTCGAGCTCCCCCGACCCCTCACCCGCGTGCCGCCACACCTCACCGCGCGTGTCGGAACCCACGAGACGCCGGCGCCGAACACCGAACGTCCGCCGCCGGAAGCGCCGGAAACCGTCAGAGAACGGTGATCCCCCGATCCCCCAGGATGGCCGCCGCCTGCGCCTGTGTGATGATCGCCCCGGTCAGCGCGCGGAGCTTCTCGTCGTCCGGATGCCCGATGTCCGCCCCCCGCAGATCGGCCTTCGTGAACTTCGTCCGCAGCACCTTCGCCCCGATCAACCGGGAGTCGCTGAACACCGCGTCGGTGAAATCACAGCCCGACAGATCGGCGTCGTCGAAGCGCACGCCCTCGATCTCGTGCCCGCGCAGCGAGCAGCCGCCCAGGTTGGCCATGGTGAGATTGCTCCGGCTGACCTTGAACCCGGTGCCACGCGAACCGGTCAGGACCGCGCCGATCATGCGGCACCCGGTGAACGACACGTCGGTCAGCAGCGCCCCGCCGAACTGGGCCGACGACAGATCGACATCGGTGAACACCACATCGATGAGATCGGCGTCGACGAACCTGGCGCGCATCCCGCCCCCGCCGGTGAACACGGCCCCGTCGAGATCGGCCTTGCGCAGGTCGACGCCGTCGAGCACGCACGACTCGAACCTCGCCCCCGGCAGGAACGCCCCCCACAGATCGGCCTCGGTGAAGTCGCACTCGCGAAAGACGTAGGGCCCCTCGTCGCCGAGCTCGTGGGACTGGTGTGACAGGTCGAGGCCGCTGAACTCGCGGGCGTGCGTGAGGTCCATCCGGCGATGGTACGGCGAGGCGCCGACAGTCCGGGCCTCGCCGTACACGGTGGGCAGGTCAGCGCAGGCGCAGCTGGATCGCACTGTTGAGCGCGTGCATGCGCAGCGCGACTGGGCCGGCGTCAGCGCCTTGCGCGGAACACGATGTCCACAGGATCGGTGACCGCCGCGGGGGCGGAGAAGGCTGCGCTGAGCAGGGCTCCCGCCGTGATGAGACGCCTCACGAGGTGCCTCGCTTTCCGGTGGTGCTGGAGGAATGTGCGCAGACTCCAGCGGGGCAGGACCCCCGAGTCCCGCCCCGCCTGCGCCCCGGCCGCGAACCGTTTACACTGCGGCGGTTCCAGCACCGGGCGTTTACAGTGCGCCGGTCAGCACCTCGGCCGCGGCCTGGCCGCATACCTGGGCCGACCCGTGCGTGGCGATGTGCACGGCGCCCAGATCGGAGCGCACCGGCAGTCCCATCTCCACGACGACCGCGTCGGGTCGCGCACTCAGCAAGTGATGCAACGCCTCCGTCTGCCACGGATAGCGGTGCGCGTCCCTGGCGACGAGGACGAGCGGTCTGCCGTAGGCCGCCGCGAGCACTTCCTCGATCGCCGCGCCACCTGCCTCGCCCATGACGAAGCGGGTGACCTCCGTGCCGGGCAGCATCCTGCCCAGTGGCTCTCCGACACCCCAGGGGGTGCCCTTGTCGATCGCCAGGTTCATCTCCGGCGCGAACTCCACGATCTGTGGTGGCACGGTCAGCGGCAACACTGCCGTGGCCGATCTCCTCGTCACCCTGATCGCGCGGCGGGCGGCGATCAGGCCCACCTCACCGTCGCACGCCTCACGTACGATCCCTCGCCTTTGGTAGGCCCAGGCGCCCAGCTCGGTCACCCGGCGGGCCGCATCGGCGAGACGCTCCTCAGGCAGCCAGCCGTCGACGACCGCGCCCACGATCGCGTCGCGGGCCTCCTCTGCGGTCGCCTCGTCGGCATGCTCGCCTCCGATGCAGATGGCGTCGGCGCCGGCCGCGATGGCACGGGCGGAGGCTCCGCCGATGCCGTACACGCCGGAGACGGCCGCCATTTCGATGCCGTCAGTGATGATCATGCCCTCGAAACCGAGCTCGTCGCGGAGCAGACCGGTCAGCACGCGTGGGCTGAGCGTGGCCGGTGTCTCGTCGTCGAACGCCGAGACCAGCAGGTGCCCGGTCATCACCGAGCGCACACCGGCCTCGATCGCCGCTCTGAACGGACGCAGCGCGATCTCTTCCAGCTCCGCGATGCCCGCGGCGACCAGGGGTACGCCGTGGTGGGAGTCGACCGAAGTGTCGCCGTGTCCGGGGAAGTGCTTGGCGCAGGCGGCCACCCCGGCGGCCTGCAGACCGCGGACGAAGGCTGTGGTGTGCCTGGCGACCAGATCGGGGTCGGCGCCGAACGAGCGCAGACCGATGACGGGGTTGTCGGGATTGGAGTTGACGTCGGCGTCGGGTGCGAAATCAATCGTCACCCCTGCCGCGGCGAGGTCGTGGCCGAGATCTCGGGCCAGTTGCTCGGTGAGCTCGACGTCGTCGACGACGCCGAGGGCGAAGTTTCCCGGACGGCTGCTTCCCGAAGCGACTTCGAGCCGCGTCACCTCCCCCGATTCCTCGTCGATGCCGACGAGAAGGTGTGGGTTGTGCGCGCGCATCTCTTCGGTCATCTCGGCGACCTGGGTGGAGCTGTCGATGTTGCGAGAGAACAGCACCACCCCGCCGAGTCCGCCGTCCAAGCGGCGGCGCAACCAGTCGGGGGGCGTCCTTCCCACGAAGCCGGGCAGGAGGACGGAGTCGGCAAGGCGCAGCAAGTCGCGGCCAGGCCGTGTCATGAAACACCGCTCTTGGGCATGCCCGTAATCTAATAGGAAACTTTACTATTCTCTAGGGGGGCTGACCTCCCGTTCTACAGACGTCACCGCCATGTTGTTCAGACCTCTCGGCGTCTTATGCCCCTCCCCTCCGTCACGAACTCCGCCATGGTCCGCGACGGAGCGTTTCTGTCGGCCACCGTGTCGACCGCATGGAAGGCGACGCTGAACTCCGATCCGCTCGCCGTACCGGTGACGTAGCCTCGGTGTCCTTCGAAGAAGCGCAGGTGCGGGTTGGCCGCCAGCACCGCAGCACTGTCGGTCGCGGGGGGCAGGCTGGAGATCGAGGTGCCGACGAACTCCGCGCCGACGATCGGCGAGGCGGGGTCGAGGAAGTCGGCCTTGAGATCGGCCGCCCAACTGTTGTGCACGTCACCACTGAGCACCACGAGACCCGACGCACCGGCCCCGAGAATGCGGGCGCGGGCGGCCGGGTAGCCGTCCCAGGCGTCGAGTCTGAGGTTCGGCGCGGGGCCGGGCACGAAACGCCTGGCGAAGAAGAGCGGCTGGAGCAGGATCTTCCACCGCACACCGCTGGTCCGCAGCCGGGAGATCAGCCACTCCTCCTGCGCCCGGCCGAGCATCGTGGTGTCGTCGCGGTACTGGCGGCAGTCCAGGGCGATGAAGTCGGCGATCTGGCCGTAGGTCCTGCGGCGGTACATCTGCAGATCGGCCTGCTGCGGCCGTACCCGCAGCGGCTGGTGCTCGTAGTAGGCCTGGTACGCGGCGATCCGGCGTTTGCGGAAGGCCGATGCGCTCGAACCGTCGCCCGGCGACATGCCCTCGTAGTTGTCCCGCACCTCGTGGTCGTCCCAGGTCGCCACCCAGGGCGCGGCGGCGTGTGCGGCACGCAGGTCGGCGTCGCGTTTGTAGTGGGCGTACCTGTTGCGGTAGCCGTGCAGCGTCGTCACCTCCTTGGCCGGAGGCTCCAGGGGCCTGACCCAGCGACCGGGGCCGGGTGTGCCCGCGGGCCTGCCGTACTCGTAGATGTAGTCGCCCGCGTGCAGGACGAGGTCGGGGCGTTCGGCGGCGAGGTGGCGGTAGGCGGGGTAGAAGCCGTGCTCGTAGCGCTGGCAACTGGCCAGGGCGAACCTGACGGGCTGCAGCGAGCCGGGCGCGGGCGCGGTGCGCGTCCTGCCGATCTGGCTGAGGTCCGATCCGGCGCGGAAGCGGTAGAAGTAGTCGGTCGCCGGGCGCAGTGCCACGATCTTGACATGCACGCTGTGCGCCCATGCGGGCAGCGCCTGGACGACGCCCTGCTGGACGATCGTGGCGAACCGCTCGTCCTCGGCGACCTGCCAGCGCACTTCGACCGGTTTGGCCGCCATGCCGCCCGGCCGGTTCGGATCGGGGTGCACGGGGTCGGGCGCGAGTCTGGTCCAGATGATCACGCCATCAGGGAGTGGCTCCCCCGATGCCACGCCCAGTGTGAAGGGATTTGGCATAGGACAATCCTGACATCACAGACGTTCGATACCAGGGGTGTCGGGCCTCGCACTTGCTGTGAAAGCGTTTGCCTAAAGCAAACGCTTGGCCGCACACAGAAGTGCGGGTGAGCTGGGCGAGTTCGGTGAACAAGCGATTGCGCAAGGGCCCATAATGGGGAGGGTGACCACGCGAAAGAACACCGGCGGCGCCACCGCGACATCCGCGAAGCGCGCCACCGCCAAGCGGACGACCGCGTCAGGATCGGCATCGGAGCGCCGCGACCACCTCGTCAAGCTCGCCGCCGAGCTGTTCGCGCGCAAGGGCTTCCAGGCGACCACCGTCCGCGAGATCGCCGACGAGGCGGGCATCCTCTCCGGAAGTCTCTACCACCATTTCGACTCCAAGGAGACGATCGTCGACGAGGTGCTCTCCACCTTCCTCGACGACCTCATCGCCCGCTACCGCGCGGCGCTGGAGCAGGGCGGCGAGCCCAGGGACGCGCTTGCGGAGATGGTGCGCATCGGCTTCAGCACGCTGGAGCCGCACCGCGCCGCCATCACCGTCATGCAGAACGACTACAACTACCTGCAGCAGTTCGAGCGCTTCGACTATCTCGTCAAGGCCGAGGACGAGGTCGAGCGCATGTGGGTGGAGCAGATCAAGGCCGGGCAGGCCGCAGGCCAGTTCCGGGCCGACGTCGACCCCAAGCTGACCTACCGGATGATCCGCGACACCATCTGGGTCGCGGTGCGCTGGTTCAAACCGGGCGGCAGGCTCAACACCACAGGGCTGGCCGAGCACTACATCACCGTGCTGTTCGACGGCCTGGCCAAGGGCGAGCGCACGTCACACAAGGGATGAGCCTCGGCAAGGCGGTGCGGATCGCCCTGCAGGAGGTCGCCGAGCCCGACAAGGCCGAGCCGATGCGCGCCTATATGAAGTCCGACATGCCCTTCCTGGGCGTCCAGGCGACCCCACGACGCCTGGCCCTGCGTCAGGTCTTCGCCGAGCACCGCATCGAGCGCGCCCCCGACTGGCGGCGCGCCGTCCTGGCCCTGTGGCGCGAGGCGGAGTATCGCGAGGAGCGCTACGCCGCCATCGCCCTGTCCGGCTTCCGCTACTACAAGGACTTCCAGACGCTCTACACCGTGCCGATGTACGAAGAGATGATCGTCACGGGCGCCTGGTGGGACTATGTCGACGAGATCGCGGCCGGGCGGATCGGCGGGCTGCTGCGGCGCTACCCCGACGCGATGCGCCCGCTCATGCTGGAGTGGGCGCACGGCGACGACCTGTGGAAGCGGCGCTCGGCGATCCTGTGCCAGCTGAAGTTCCATGCCGAGACCGACCTGGGCCTGCTCTACGCCTGCATCGAGCCGAGCCTGTCCGACACCGACTTCTTCGCCCGCAAGGCCATCGGCTGGGCGTTGCGCGAGCATGCCAAGGTCAATCCCGAAGAGGTCGTGCGTTATGTCAACGCCAAGGGCATCACGGGGCTGAGTCGCCGTGAGGCGCTGAAGAACCTTCCCGGGTGATCCTGAACAGATCGGCCACGACGCCGTACCACCTGGTCGTCAGGCCGAGCGCCTCCATGCCCAGGCGCCGGCACACCGCCTTGGACGGTTCGTTGGCCGGCATGACGACGGCGAGGATCTCCTCCAGGCCCGCCGCGAAGCCGCGTTCGAGCGCTCCCCCGGCCGCCTCGGTGGCGTAGCCCTTTCCTCTGTGGTCGGGGTGCAGGTGCCAGCCGACCTCGACCTCGCCGTCACCGTCGGCGAGCGGGACCAGCAGGACGGTGCCGACGGGGGCGCCGCCCGCCAGCGGCTCGACGGCCCAGATGCCGTAGGTCGTGCCGGTCCTGGCGATCCAGCGCTCCAGCCGTTGCACGGGGGTCAGCTCGACGGCGGGCAGGTATTGGGTGACCTCGGGCCTGCCGTACATGTCGGCGACGTGGTCCAGGTCCGACCGGCTGGTCGTCCAAGGGCGCACGCGCAGGCGGGGGGTGGTGAAGACGGTCGTCATCCCAGGAGTATGCGACCACCGACGATCAAGGTCCAGAGCCGGTCTACTTGAGCGCGCCCGCGGTGAGGCCGGCCTGGATCTGGCGCTGGAAGATCGTGTAGACGACGAGCATGGGCAGGATCGCCATGCTGAGCGCGGCGAACAGGGCGGCCCAGTCGGCGTCGTAGCCGGAGGCGGTGGAGATGTCGGCGATCCCCTGGGTCAGCACCCATTTCGACCGGTCGCCCGCCAGCAGCACCAGCGGGATCTGGTACTGGTTCCACTGCCCGAGGATGTTGAAGATCGTGATGCTGACGATGCCCGGCCTGGCCATCGGCAGCATCACCTGGAAGAACACCCTGCTGTGCGAGGCCCCGTCCACGAAGGCCGCCTCGGCGACCGCTCCCGGCAGCGTGCGGAAGAAGGCCGCCAGGAAGAACACCGTGAACGGCAGCGAGTAGGCCACATAGACCAGCACCAGCCCCGCATGCGTGTTCAGCCCGATGAACGGCCCGACGAGCGGGACGCGACCCATGTTCTGCACCACGAAGAACAGCGGCGTCAACGCCAGGTAAACGGGAAAGGCCAGTCCCGAGACGAACAGCAGGTACACCGCCCTGCTCCCCCTGAAGCGATACCGCGAGAGCACGTAGGCGGCCATCGACCCGAGCAGCATCGTCCCGGCCACGCCGAAGAACACCACGACGACGCTGTTGAGCATGGCCGAGCCGATGCCCGCCTGCTGCCAGGCCCTGGCGTAGTTGTCGAAGCGCAGCGTCCGCGGCAGCGACCACGCGTCGCCGAAGATCTCGCTCTCGCTCTTCACCGAGGCCAGGAACGTCCACAGGATCGGCACCGCGACCAGCACCGCCCACACCACCAGCGCGAGATGCGACAGCCCCCGCAGCGGCCCGAGCCTGGCCCGCCCCTCAAGCCGGGCCGCCCTGCGCGAGAAGGCCATCAGTACTCGATCCTCTCGCGACGCGACAACCGCAGGGCGAGCGCGGCGAACCCCACGGTGAACACGAACAGCACGACCCCCAGCGCCGATGCGTAGCCGAACCTGAAGTACTGGAAGGCGTTGCGGTAGATCTCGGCCGCCAGCACGGTGGTGGCGGAGTCGGGCCCGCCGTGCTCGGCCGTCATCACCCACACCACGGCGAAGACGTCGAGCGCGGCGATGCCCAGATAGACCCAGCCGACCTGCACGGTGTCCCACAGCAGCGGCAGCGTCACCCGTACGAACAGCTGCACGCGCCCGGCCCCGTCGATGGCCGCCGCCTCGAACACCTCACGCGGTATCGACGCCATCCCCGCCGAGAACAGCACGACGTAGAAACCGACCGCCTGCCACACCAGTACGGCGAGCACCGACCAGAACGCCACCGACGGGTCGGACAGGAACCCGACGGGTTCGAGGCCGAGCGCGATCAGCGGCCCGTTCAGCATGCCGGAGGCGTCGGGCCGGTAGACCTGCTGGAACAGCACCGCGACGACCGCGACGGCCAGCACCTGGGGGAAGAAGAACAGCACCCGGTAGAACCTCGCCCCCCGGACGCCCCCGGCCCCCAGCAGGAACGCGAACAGCAGCGCGACGCCGATCGTCAGCAGCGGCAGCAGGATCTGCAGCAGCCCGTTGTGCAGCACGGCCTGATGCACCTTGGTGTCGCCGAGCAGCCGCCCGAAGTTCTCCAGGCCGATGAAGCGCGGCGTCGCGCTCACCCCACGCCAGTCGGTGAGCGCGATGGAGAACGCCTGGACGTAGGGCGCGATCACGTAGACGAGGTAGAGCGTCACCGGGGCCGCCAGGAAGCCCACGACGAACCGCCCTCTGCCGTACCTCATCGGCCGTTGCCGCTCATGTGCGGGTGAACTTCTTGACCGAGGTATCGGCCTTGATCTCGGCGGCCTTGGCCTCGATGCGCGCGGCCCAGGCGGCCGGGGTCAGGCGGCCGTTCATGAGCTGGCCGGTGGCGGCGGCGACCTCGTCGTGCAGCGGCAGGTACCACTGGCGGAAGCGGAAGTGGACGGTGTGCTCGCCCGCGCGTGCGAGGGCGGCCGAGGCGCTGCGCAGTCCCGGCTTGAGCGTCCTGCCCTCGGCCGCGCCCTTGACGACGGTGAGCGTGCTGACGAGCTCGGAGAACCTGCCCGCCGCCTGCTTGGACAGCATCGCCCGCATGTACTCCATCCCGGCGCGCGGATTGGCCGACCTGGCCGCCACCACGAACTCCTCACCCGGCCTGGAGTGCACGGTGCCGTACGGCAGGGCGTCGGAGGCGGAGAAGTCGGGCAGCGGGAACATGGCGTAGCCGAAGTCGGCGGGCGTGCTGTCCTTCTGCTCGTTCTCCAGCCACGAGCCGCAGGGCAGCAGGGCGACCTGACCCTTGTTCTGCGCGGTCTGCGTCTGGACGTGGTCCAGGCCCGCCGTGCCCCGCATGAGGTACGTCGAGCCGATGCCCGACCAGGCGGTGGCCGAGGTCAGCACCGGTGCGGCGCTCCAGGCGCCTTCGGCGAGGTTGTCGATGTTCTTGAGCACGTCCACCCCGCCGATCTTGGCGGCCAGGGTGAGGATGGTCTCGTAGATGTAGAACGGGTGTTTCCCGGCATAGGTCAGCGGAGCCGTCCTGCCGGACTTCTTGATCGCCTCCAGCAGGCGCAGGAACTCGGCCCACGTCCTGGGCGGTTGCCAGCCGTTGTCGGCGAAGAGCTTGCTGGAGTACCAGATACCCCAGACCGTGCTGGCGTACGGCAGGACGCGGAACGTGCCGTCGTAGGTGCCGATCTCCACGGCCGTCGGCAGGATGGTGTCGCGTACCTTGACGGCGGGGTCGTCCCAGCTCGGCGCGTCGAGCAGGGCGGTGAGGTCCTGGATCTGGTCGTCCTGGACGAGGGCGCCGGTGTCCATGGCGTCGGCGCCGGAGTTGTTGATGAGCTCGGGCGGATCGCCCGCGGCGAACCTCGGCTGGAGGGTCTTGGCGACCTCCTTGAGCGCGGTGTGCCTGATCGGCACGCCCGGATGCCTGGCGGTGAAGGCGGGCTGGTGGATGGTCCTGGCGTAGGCGTCGCCGAACCCGCCGTCGAAGATGACGGTCTCGAACGGCTGGGTGGGTGCGATGCCGAACGGATTGTCCGGCCCGGTCGCGACCGGCGCCGCCGTGGGCGCGGCTCCCGGCGGGGCGCCCGGCGTCGCGCAGGCGGACAGCGCTCCGGCGACCGGCAGCAGGAGCGCGCTGCCCAGCAGTTGCCTTCGCGTCATGGGGTTGGTCATGGGGGTGGTGGACACGGTCGTACCTCCTGGCCTGGCTGGTGCGAACGGAAGCGGGTGCACTGCTCCATGTCATGCTCGTCGCCACCGGCGATGTCGACCGGCAGGCGCGCTGGCGGTCCCCTCGCGGCCTCGGCCGGACCTTCGTTCATGCCGGCGACCAGCCCTTCTCCACCCGGTGCCCGTCCACCGCCCTGATCGTCAGCTCGAACGCCTCGCTGGTGCGCTCGTAGGTGCGCTGGGCGACCGCCATGTAGACGGCGTCCAGGACGAAGATCTGGGAGTGCACGGCGGCCAGACCGCCGAGCCGGAAGGTGGTCTCCCTGCTCGCGGTCGTGAGCACCAGTCCGGCCGCCTCGGCCAGCGGCGAACGGGCGAACGAGGTGACCGCGACCGTGATCGCGCCACGCGCCGACGCCTCGCCGAGCGCCTCGATGACCTCGCGGGTCCTGCCCCGGTGCGAGATGCCGATCGCGACGTCGCCGGCGCCGAGCAGGGCCGCCTCCGACAGCGCCTGGTGGGCGTCGCCGGTGCTCCAGCAGGGGATGCGGATGCGTCGCAGCCTGCCTTCGATCAGCGCGCCGACGTCCGCGCTGGTGGAGACGCCGACCAGCAGCACCCGGCGGGCCGCGACGAGCGCGTCGGCGACCTTGGCGACCACGGCGGGGTCGAGCTGCGCGGCGGTGTCCTGGATGAGCCTGGCGTCGGTGGCCGCCATGACGGCGATGGCGGCCTCAAGCGGGTCGTCGGGACCGATCTGGTGGCCGACTCCCGCGTCCCAGCCCGCCGCGGCGGCCCTGCCGGTCTCGGTGGCCAGCGCGACCCGCAACCCCGCATAGCCGGAGAAGCCGAACGCACGGCAGAATCTGGTCACCGTGGCGGGCGAGCTGCCCGCGCGCCCGGCGAGTGCGGTGATCGTCGAGCGCGCCGCCGCCTCGGGATCGGCCAGCACGGCCGCACCCACCCGGCGCAGCGCCTCGGGAAGCGTGGAGAGCTCGGTCTCGATGCGGCCGAGCGCGCCAGCGGTCACGAATATTCCTTCCGAACACTCGATCCTTTCATGAAAATTATTCTTGCCTATCGCTTCCGTCAAGGGCCAGGATGTGACCCATGCACAACGCGCTCGTCCTCGGCCTCGACGCGGGCGGCACGTCGAGCCGCATCGCGATCTTCACCCTGTCCGGCGAGAGGGTCGGCTACGGCACATCGGGCGGCGGCAACCCCAGCGCCCACGGCCTGCGCACGGCCTCGGCGAACGTCGCCTCCGCCCTGCGCGAGGCGCTGGGCGGCGTCGACCCCTCGCTGATCGTCTCCAGCGTGGGCGGGGTCGCGGGCAACCTGCCGCTGTTCGGCCGTGCGCTCGCCGGGGTGTGGGCCGAGCACGGCATCAAGGTCGCATGGGAGCGCACGACGCTGGCGGGCGCCAGGTCGAACCCGGCCGAAGGCCCGCACGGCCTGGAGGTCATGGGCGACGTGCCGATCGCCTACGCCGCGGGCACGCCCGCACCCGACGGCGCGCTGCTGCTGTCCGGCACCGGCGCGGTGGCCGCCAGGTTCGAGGGGCGCGAGGTCGAGGAGCTCTACGACGGGCTCGGCTGGCTGCTCGGCGACGAGGGCTCCGGCTTCTGGATCGGCAGGGCGAGCGCCAAGGCCGTCGTGCACCTGCTCGACACCGGAGGCGACTCGCCGCTGGCCCGTCTCGTCGTCGCGCACTACCTCGACGGCGAGCAAGCCGAAGGCCGCGACGCCGCCTACCGCATCGTACGGCTGGCCCAGGCCCGTCACATGAGCCTGGCCGCACTCGTCCCGCTCACCGTCGCCGCCGCCGAGCAGGGCGACGCCCAGGCCGCCTCGATCCTGGAGCAGGCCGCCGCGCTGCTGGTGGCGAAGGTCACCCGCGTGCGCATCGGCGGTCCCGTGGTGCTGGCGGGTAGCGTCCTGACCAACGAGGGCCCCGTACGGCATGCCGTACGGCGGCTGCTGGGCGAGGTGCCACAGGCCACGGCCGGTGACGGCGCGGGCGCGGCGGCATGGCTCGCCGCGCTCAGGGTGAGCGACGGGGAACCGCCGCACGCCCTGTTCACCGGCTCTTGGTAGCTTCCGGTGCTTTGCCACGGACGTGGGAGGGCAGGACATGACCATGATCATTGTTGGGGTTGACGGCTCGCTGGCCGGGCTCGAGGCGGCGGGCTGGGCCGCGAAGGAGGCCGTGCTGCGCGATGTGCCGCTCAGGGTGGCGCACGCGGTGCCGGAGTGGGCCTGCGCCGAGGACGGCACCGGCAGGCTCGCCGAGGTGGCCAAGTGGATGCGCGAAGGCGGACAGAGCGTGCTCGACGCCGCGGTCGAACGGGCCCGCACCGAGGCGCCGGGCGTGGTCGTCGAGTCGGTGCTGCTGCCCGGCGACCCGAGGCAGGCGCTCATCGACGCCGGGGCCGAGGCCGAGCTGCTCGTGGTGGGCAATCACGGCATCGGCGGCTTCCGCGGGCTCATGGTCGGCTCGGTCGCCTACGGGCTGGCCGGGCTCGCGCCGTGCGATGTCGTCGTGGTACGCGACAGTTCGGCGGCCAAGCGGCGTGAGGTGATCGTCGGCGTGGACGGCTCGGCCGAGGGCGAGGCGGCGGTGCTGTTCGCGTTCGCCGAGGCGGCCAGGCGTGGGGCGACGTTGCGTGCCGTGCACACCTGGACGTCGCTGACGCCCGCCGGGGTCGACGAGGCGCAGGGCGGTCCGGGCGTGCTGAAGAAGGCGCTGGCCGACGCGCGGGCCGCTCATCCCGGGGTGAACGTGGTGGAGGAGTCGGTCAAGGGGCATCCGGCCGACGTGCTCAAGGAGGAGTCGGACGGCGCCGAGCTCCTGGTCGTCGGTTCGCGCGGGCGCGGTCTGCTGGTCGGCATGATGCTCGGCTCGGTCAGCCATGCGATGCTCCACCACGCCGGATGCCCGGTCGCGGTGATCAGGGCACGCGCGTAGGGCACCCGCTTAGGGCTCGGGCTTCGGAGATCAGGGCAGGCGCGTAGGGCACGGGCTTCGACGATCAGGGCACGCGCCTGGGGCTCGGGCCTCGGTCATCAGGGCTGGGGCCTGGGTTCGGGCTTCGGGCTTCGGAGAGGGATCTCACCTTGGGGGGATCCCTTTCGCGGCTTTGGGGTGCGATCATCCGATAGGCGGCCCCTATCGCCAGGTGTCGCCGCCGAGGGAGGTCGGCGATGGACCTGCGTCAGGTCAGATACGCGCTGGCGATCGCCCGTGCCGGGAGCCTGCGGCGGGCCGCCGCCGTGCTGCGCATCGCCCAGCCCACGCTGTCGGAGCAGTTGCGCGCCCTGGAGAAGGAGATCGGCGTGGAGCTGTTCACGCGCTCGGCGTCGGGCGTCAGCCTGACCGAGGCGGGAGAGGTCTTCCTGGCCCAGGCCACCGTCGCCGTCGACGCGTTCGAACGTGCGGTGGCGGCCGCCAGGGGCACGGGCGAGGCGATCAGGCTCGGTGTGGCCGACGGCCTCGGCGACGTGCTGGCCAGCCTGCTGTCGGAGCCGCAGGCCAGAGGGCCGAGGCTCAGGGTCGCGCCGATGGGCACGGCCGAGCAGGTCGTCTCGATCGCCGAAGGCGCCCTGCAGGCCGGACTCGGGTACGCGCCCGGCTCGCTGCCCAGAGGGCTGGCCAGGCTGGTCCTGCAGCGGGCTCCGGTCAGGGCGCTGCTGCGCAAGGACCATCCGCTCGCGGCCGAGGCTCCGCACTCCCCCGTCTCACTCGGCGCGCTGGCCGACGAGCCGCTGGTGCTGCCCGAGTCGGACGCGGTGGCGGGGGCCAGGCGTTTCCTGGCCGCGTTCGCCAGGCACGGGCTGCATCCGAGGCTCGCCCCTTCGGCCGCCAGCCACGACCTGACGATCGCGATGGTCGACGCCGGAGCCGGGTACACGCTGGCCGTACGCGAGGGCGGGCCCGTGCCCGACACACTGGCCTTCCTGCCGATCGTCGAGGAGGTGCCGCCGATCGAGGTCGTGTACCTGTGGAACCGCCAGGCCCCGCTCACCGACCTGCTGACCGCGGCACGCCATCTGGCGCGCACGTCGGCAGCGATTGGATAGTTATAGTATCCAACTATGTGGATTTCGCAGCTCAGTGCCGAGTCGGGCGTCCCCGTGCCCACGATCAAGTACTACCTCCGCGAAGGCCTCCTGCACCCGGGCCTGCAGACGGCGGCCACACGCGCCGACTACGACGAGTCGCACCTGCGACGGCTGCGCCTGGTCAGAGCGCTGCTCGAAGTCGGCAGGGTGCCCGTGGCCTCGATCAAGGCCGTGATCGACGCCGTCGAGGACGAGTCGCTGCCCGTCCACACCATGCTGGGCACCGCGCACTACGCCCTCGCCCCCGCCGTGCCCGCCGACGACAGCGAGCAGTGGGCCGAGGCCAGGGCCGAGGTCGACGCCCTGCTCACCGACCTGGGCTGGTCGATCACCCCCTCGGCGCCCCCTCGCGACGAACTCGCCCACACCCTCCTGCGCCTGCGCCAGGTCGGCCTCACCGGCGACCTGCGCCCCTACGCCGAAGCCGCCCTGCGCCTGGTCACCGAGATCGAGATCGACAGCATCCCCGTCGGCGGCCCCCGCGACACCGCCGTCGAACGCCTGGTCCTCGGCACGGTCCTGTACGGCAAAGCCTTCGACGTACTGCGCCGCCTGGCCCACGAATCCGAGTCATACCGACGGTTCGGACCAGACCACACATAGCGCTGTTCACCGTCACCGGCCCCCCAGCCCTGCGCTGGAAAGTGGCCCTGGTCGAGCTGGGCCTGGCGCGTGGCCCCTATCGCGCCTCCATAAGAGCCCTCCTCGCGCAGAGCCAGGAAGCGCACCCCCACCTCCTGGCCCGCGCCAGGCGGCTGCTCAGATGAGGGGGCGCTTCAGCAGCCACAGCGCCGCCCGCTGCAGCAGCGTGCGATGCACGGGGCTGTCGTAGGAGCGGGTGTCGTGCCCGAGTGCGTCGTACACCACCCGGCCCCTTCGGACCGGCCGGGCCCACACGAGGGGCTCGCCGGTCACCGACGACACCAGGGGGCGCACGTCGGGCAGGACGTCCAGGCCCGCGTACACCTCGTCGACGACGTCGAAGCCGCGTAGGCCCTCGACGATGGGGTGGGTGTCGTTGACCGAGACGGAGGCCCAGCCCAGGGGTGGGTGGTGGGAGGTCGACCAGTTCCAGGTGGCGCCAAGGACGCGGGACCAGCCTTGCCAGTCGTCGAAGCAGATCGAGGCGGTGTGCATGCACAGCAGGCCGCCGCCTCGGTCGAGGTGGTCGAGCAGGGTGGTGCGGGCCTCGGCGGGGAGGGTGAAGGCCCACTGGCGGCGCTGGTCGGCGAAGCGGTCGGCGCGCATCTGCCAGCGCAGGGCGTTGACGGTGATGAGCTGTACCTCCGACGGTTCGCGCAGCGCGCCCGCGATGTCGTCGGTGATCTCTGATTCGACGCCGATGTCGGCAAGCACGTCCGCGAGAGCCTTGGACGTAGCGTCGAAATCGTGGAAGAGGCCTCCAGAAAGGATCAGATTTCTCGCCATCTGCCCAGCTCATCACGGGTAGGGATACTTTTCCAGGGAGGATTTTTCGTGAAGATCTATCGCGTCCTATAGTCCGTCCATGGACCTCGGTATCAAGGGAAAGGTCGCCCTCATCACGGGCGGCAGTGCGGGAATCGGCCTGGCGGCGGCCAAGAGCCTGGCCAGGGAGGGCTGTTCGGTGTGCGTGAGCGCACGCAGCCCGGAGCGGCTGGCCGACGCCGTGGTGGAGTTGCAGGAGTACGGCGGACTCGTGCACGCCGTGCTCGGCGACGTGGAGGACCCCGAGGCGGCGGCGCGGATCGTGGCCGAGACGCATGAGGTGCTGGGCGGGCCCGACATCCTGGTCGCCAATGCCGGAGGGCCGCCGTTCGGCAGGTTCGTCGACACCGCCCCGGCCGACTGGGACGTCGCCGTGCAACGCAACCTGCTGGGCACCGTACGCCTGCTGCATGCCGTACTTCCCGGGATGCGGGCGGCGGGCTGGGGCCGGATCGTGACGATCACCAGCCGGTCGGTGCGCGAGGCGCTCGACGGCCTGGCCCTGTCCAACGCGACGCGCTCGGCCGTCGCCGGGATCGTGCGCACGCTGGCCAGGGAGGTCGGCGGCGACGGCGTGCTGGTCAACAACGTGCTGCCCGGCCCGATCGACACCGGCAGGCTGCGTTCGATGCTGACCGAGGAGGGCCTGGCGGCCAAGGCCCGGGAGGTGCCGGTCGGCAGGATCGGCCGCGCGGAGGAGGTGGGCGACGTGGTGGCGTTCCTGGCCAGCGAGCGCGCCTCCTTCGTCAACGGCGTGTCGCTGCTGGTCGACGGCGGTGAGAGCAGGGTGATCGCCTGACACCGGCGGCCCGCGTGTCATGCTTCCCCTGAGGAAGCGACAGGAAAGGCTAGCGAATGGACAAGCCCGTCATCGTGACGGTCGACGACGACCCCGGAGTCTCCCGTGCCGTGGCACGCGACCTGCGCAGAAGGTACGGCCAGCAGTACCGGATCGTCAGGGCGGAGTCCGCCGACCAGGGCATCGAGGCCGTGCGCGAGATGCGGCTGCGCGGGGACGACGTGGCCGCGATCCTGGCCGACTACCGCATGCCGCAGATGAACGGCGTGCAGTTCCTCGAACTGGCGATGGACATGTACCCCTACGCCAGAAGGGTCCTGCTGACCGCCTACGCCGACACGGACGCGGCCATCCAGGCGATCAACGTCGTCGACCTCGACCACTACCTGCTCAAGCCGTGGGACCCGCCGGAGGAGAAGTTCTACCCGGTGCTCGACGGCCAGCTCGACGCCTGGCAGCGCACCGACCGGGTCGAGCGCAACGAGCTGCGCGTGGTCGGCGACCGCTGGTCGGCGCTGTCGTACCAGGTGCGCGACTTCCTGGCCCGCAACCACGTGCCCTACCAGTGGATGCTGGCCGAGGACCCCGACGGCGCGCAGCTGGTCGCGGCCGTGGGCGACGAGTGCAGGCTGCCGCTGGTCGTCACCGTGGAGGGCGAGTCGCTGCAGGCGCCCGACCAGTCGACGCTGGCCTCGGCCGTCGGCCTGTCGACGACGCCCGCGACCGACTTCTACGACCTGATCGTCATCGGCGGCGGCCCGGCCGGGCTCGGCGCGGCGGTGTACGGCGCCTCCGAGGGGCTCAACACCGTGCTCGTCGAGGCGCTCGCCTCCGGCGGGCAGGCGGGGCAGAGCTCCAGGATCGAGAACTACCTGGGCTTCCCCGACGGCGTGTCCGGCGGGCAGCTGGCCGACCGGGCCAGGCGGCAGGCGCTGAAGTTCGGCGCCGAGCTGCTCACCGCGCGCAAGGTGGTCAGCCTGGAGAGCAAGGGCCAGGCCAGGGTGGTCGGCTTCAAGGACGGCGGTGAGATCGCCGCGCACGCGGTCATCCTGGCCACCGGCGTCGCCTACCGCCGCCTGGAGGCGCCCGGCCTGGACGACTTCGTCGGCAGCGGCGTCTTCTACGGCGCCGCGATGACCGAGGCGCCCGGCTGCCAGGACGGCGAGGTCTTCATCGCGGGCGCGGCGAACTCGGCCGGGCAGGCCGCCGTCTACCTGTCGGGATTCGCGAGCAAGGTCAACTTGTTGGTACGTGGCGACGGGTTGGAGAAGTCCATGTCGCACTACCTGATCGAGCAGATCGCCGCGATCCCCAGTATCGAGGTGCACGTCGAGACCTCGGTCGTCGGCGCGCAGGGCGACGGGCACCTGGAGAGCCTGACCCTCGAAGGCCCGGCTGGGCGGCGCACGGTCGACGCGCAGTGGCTGTTCGTCTTCATCGGCGCCGAGCCCTACACCACGTGGCTCGGCGACACGGTGGAGCGCGACGCCAAGGGGTTCGTGCTGACCGGGCCCGACCTGGTCATGCACGGACGGCCGCGCAACTGGCCGCTCAGGCGGGAGCCGTACTACCTGGAGACCAACATGCCCGGTGTGTTCGCCGCCGGTGACGTGCGGGCCGACTCGATCAAGCGGGTCGCCTCGGCCGTCGGCGAGGGCGCCATGGCGGTGGCGTTGGTCCATCGTTACCTGGAGAAGGCATGAGCGTCGACATCGAGATCCTGCGCAAGCTCTTCCTGTTCGAGCGGCTGACCGACGAGCAGCTGGCCAAGCTCGGGGCCGCCGGGCGCATCGCCGAGTTCGAGCAGGGCGATCTCGTCGTGCGCCAGGGCGACCCGGCCGACTGCTTCGTCGTGCTGGTCGAGGGCGAGATCGTGATGTCGACCGACACCAGTGCGGGCGTCGTGTCGATGAGCCGTACCTCGCAGCCGGGCGTGTACGGCGGCGCCATCGCCGCCTATCTCGGCGACAAGGCGCCTCCCGGCTACTCGCACTCGTTGCGGGCGACCGCGCCGACGCGGATGTTCGTGCTTCCGGCGGCGAAGTTCGCGCACATCGTGTCGGAGTGGTTCCCAATGGCGATGCACCTGCTGGAGGGGCTCACCTTCGGCGGCAGGGCGCAGCGCGAGATCATCGACAGGCGGCAGCGGCTGACCGCGCTCGGCCAGATCACCGCCGGGCTGACCCACGAGCTGAACAACCCGGCCGCCGCGGCCGTGCGCGCGGTGAGCGAGCTGCGTCAGCTCATCGGCGCCTCGCGTACCCAGCTCGCCGGGCTGGCCGAGGCCGGGATCGCGCCGGAGAAGCTGCGTGCGCTGATCGAGATGCAGGAGCGGTGCGCCTCGGCCGTCGGCAACCTGCCGCCGCGCTCGCCGCTGCAGATCTCCGACGCCGAGGACGAGCTCGGCGACGCGCTGGAGGAGATCGGCGTCGACGACGCGTGGGAGCTGGCCCCCGCGCTGGTCAACGCCGGGTTCGACGTGGCGGGCCTGGAGAAGGTGCGCTCGAAGGTGGGCGAGGAGCACACCGGGGCCGCGCTGCGCTGGCTGGCCGAGGCGACGGAGATCTCGCAGATGCTCGGCGAGGTGACCGAGGCGACCGAGCGCATCAGCTCGCTGCTGTCGTCGGCCAAGCAGTACTCCCAGATGGACCGCGCGCCGTACCAGGTGTGTGATCTGCACGAGTTGCTGGACAGCACGCTGGCGATGTTCAGGGGCAAGATCTCGCCGAATGTCACCGTGGTGACCGACTACGACCGCACGATGCCGCACATCCCGGCCTTCGCCGGTGAGCTGAACCAGGTGTGGACCAATCTCATCCACAACGCGCTCGACGCCATGGGCGAGCGCGGCACGCTGACGGTCCGCACCGGCCACGACGAGGACGAGGCGATCATCGAGATCGGCGACACCGGGCACGGCGTCCCCGACGAGATCAAGGAGCGCATCTTCGAGCCGTTCTTCACCACCAAGAGCGTGGGCAAGGGCACCGGCCTCGGCCTGGACATCTCCTACCGGATCGTGGCAGGCCACCACGGCGGCGAGCTGAAGGTCCGCTCCGAACCAGGCCAGACCTGGTTCGAGGTACGGCTGCCGCTGCGCGAGACCCAGCAGGAGGACGTCACGGCCTGAGCGTTCAGAGGCGCCCTGCGGCCATGTCCATCAGGCGGGAGACCACGGCGCCTCCGGAGGCGCGGATGCCGTCGTGCTCCCACTCGTTGCTCACCCAGGCGCGCACGTTGCCGACCGCGCGTGCGGTCTCCAGCGACAGGCCCGCGTCGACGTACATGTCGTCGTGGTAGACGGCGGCGGCGACCGGCACCCGGTTGGCCGCCAGCCTGGCGGTGTCGTAGAGCGGCGGCCAGTCGGCCCGTGCGGCCAGCAGGTCGGCCGCCTCGGCATACGGCTTGAGCAGGCCGATCTCGTCGAACATCCAGCGGTAGATCATCTCGCCGGTCAGCATCTCGGGCCGGTGGAAGTCGGTGGGCAGCGTGCGGTCGGCCGCCCAGGCGGTGGCCGCGCCCTGGGCGTAGATCGGCTCGTGCAGGACGGCGTAGAGCGGCCTTCCGGCGAACCCGGTCTCGGCCATGACCTCGTGGCGGAAGGAGTCCGACAGGGCCGCTCCCGTCCACGCCTCCTCCAGCAGCCAGTGCAGCCGCGCCGAGCCGTCGCCCATGCCCAGGCGGTGGCCGATCGTCTTGAACCTGGCCACGCTCAGCACGTCGCCGTCGGGCAGGCGCTCCTCGGTCGTCGCCAGGTGCTCGGCGATGCGGCGCACGGCGGCCTCGTCGGCGGGGAAGCGCCGGTAGTGCTCGCGCAGCTTGTGCCGTACGCGGGGATAGGTGCGGGTGTAGACGTCGTCGGCCGTCGCGGTGAGGCCGGGCAGGCCGCCGGTGATGTAGCAGGCCTTGAGTGCCTCGGGGGCCAGGGAGAGGTAGGTCAGGGTGACGAAGCCGCCGTAGCTCTGGCCGAGCGTCTCCCACTGCTCGACGCCGAGCGCCTTCCTGATGTGCTCGCAGTCGGCGACGATCGCATCGGCCCTGAAGCAGGACAGGTAGGCGGCCTGCTCGGCCGGTGAGCCCGTCAGATCGGCCGGGGTGACGGGCGTGCTCCTGCCGGTGCCGCGCTGGTCGAGCAGCAGCACACGGTGGGTGGCGAGCACGGGACCCCACTGGCTCGCGTCGACGGGACGCGGTGACCTGCCGCCCGGGCCGCCCTGCAGGAAGACCAGCCACGGCCGCTCGCCCGCGTCCGGCGCGGCCATCTCACGGGCGAACACCCGGATCGTGGCGCCGCCGGGGTCGGCGTGGTCGAGGGGCACGGTGAACTCGTGGTCGGTGAGGCGCAGGCCCGGCAGGAAGACTGTCACGTCGTGCACATTACTGGGCACATTACTGGTTGTCTGTCGGCCTGCCCCGCTTGTGATCGACGCTCCCGCCGGCCGGTCAGTCGGTGAACTCGGCGGGCGCGAGTCTGCGCCTGTTCACCTCGACCTTGAAGACGTCGCCGCGCGCGTAGTGGCCGACCGGGTCGAAGTTCTGGCGTTCGCCGCGCACGACGGCCGGGTCGATGTCGGCGGTGACGAGTTGTTCGACGCCGGAGACCGGCTCGACGATCCACTCGCCGTCGGGCCCGGCGACGGCCGAGCCGCCGTCGTAGCCCGACAGGTGCTCGGCCAGTTCGGCGCGGAAGGGGAAGGCGGCGGGCACGTCGTCGTAGGAGATGAGCGCCCCGGCCGCCAGCGAGTAGACCCTGCCCTCCTTGGCGATGAACCTGGTGATGTCCTTGGTCAGGCCGGTGGAGCCCGGCCAGACCGACACGTGCAGGTCCTGGCCCTGGGCGTAGAGCGCCTGGCGGGCCAGCGGCATCCAGTTCTCCCAGCAGTTGAGGCCGCCGACGCGGACGTCGCCCACCTGGTGCACGCGCAGGCCGTGCCCGTCGCCCGCGCCCCAGACCAGCCGCTCCTCGTAGGTGGGCACCAGCTTGCGGTGCGCCGAGACGATCCCTTCGGCGGGCGAGATCGCCACCAGCGTGCAGTAGACCGTGCCGTGCACCCGCTCCGATACGCCCAGATAGGTGAAGACGCCGAGATCGCGCACCGCCTCGGTCACGGTCTTCAGCTCGGGCCCCTCCAGCTCGACCGCGGCGTCGAGGTAGGCGGCGTATGCCCGCTTCTGCTCGGCGTCGTCGAAGCGCGCCCCGCCGGTCAGCGTGAGCCAGTGCGGATAGCCGGACAGGAACGTCTCGGGAAAGGCCAGCAGGTCGACGCCGGTGCCGGCGGCGCGGCCGAGGAAGTCGACGACCTTGCGGACCCCCTCGGCCGGGTCGAGCCAGGGGCAGCGGGCCTGGGCGGCGGAGATGCGCATGGCGCGATCCTAACCGCCCCGGGACCGGTCCTAGGGTGGGTGGCGTCGGCGCAGGCGGGAGGTCGGTCGTGACGGTCGAGGGGTATGTCGCACCCGGGTTCGAGCCCGTGCGGGAGGTGTTCGAGCGGCACTTCGCCGAAGGCTTGGAGCTGGGCGCGGCCGTGGCCGTGCACGTGGCGGGCGAACGCGTCGCCGACCTGTGGGGCGGCGTCGCCGACCGGCGCACCGGCAGGCCGTGGCTGCGCGAGACGCCGGTGACGGTCTTCTCCTGCACCAAGGCGGTGACGGCCGTCGTCGTGCTGCGCCTGGCCGAACGCGGCCTGCTGGACCTGGCCGCGCCCGTGGCGCGGGTGTGGCCGGAGTTCGCCTCGGCGGGCAAGGCGGGGATCACCGTCGAACACCTGCTGACCCACACGGCGGGCCTGCCGGTGCTGGAGGCGGACGTGCCGGTGGAGGAGTTCGGCGACCTGCCCGCGATCGCCGCCCGGCTGGCCGCCCAGGCGCCGATCTGGGAGCCGGGCACGGCGCACGGCTATCACGCGCTGACCTTCGGCTTCCTGCTGGGCGAGGTCGTGCGCCGGGCGAGCGGGCAATCGGTCGGCGAGCTGGTCGCGTCCGAGATCGCCGGGCCGCTCGGCCTGGAGATGTGGCTGGGCGCACCCGACGACGTGATCTCCCGTACGGCGATGTCGTCGGCGGGCGAGCGCGTCCTCGCCGGTGCGCCGGGCCGGGCGGCGCCCGAGCTCGACCCGTCCGGCCTGCTGAACCAGGCGCTGAACCGGCCTCGGATGACGCTGCTCAAGGGCGGCGCCAACCATCCGGTCCTGCTGCGCGCCGGGTGGCCGGCGGCCGGGCTGGTGGCGACGGCACGGGGGCTGGCCGGGTTCTACGCGGCGCTGCTGGAGGGACGGCTGGTCGGGCCCGGCACGTTGCGCGACGCCGTACGCGCCCGGGTGTCCGGGGTGGACCGGGTGATGCGGGGGGAGTCGTCGTTCGGGCTGGGCTTCATGCGGCCGTCTGCGGCCTTCCCGGTGCCGGGCGGGCCCGGGGGGTTCGGGCACACCGGGATGGGCGGGTCGCTCGGGCTGGGCGATCCCGGGAGCGGCCTGGCGCTGGCCTATGTGATGAACAGGATGGCCGGCTCACTCGTCGGCGACAGCCGCGCCCTCCTGCTCACGGAGGCCGCCTACCGTTGCCTGTAGGCGCTCAGGTCCTGGTGTCGCGGCCGACCACGCGTTTGATCGCGATCGGCAGGCCGTAGCCGCGTGCGCGTACGTGGGGCGGGCCCGCGCCGGGGTCGTGGCGCAGTTCCTTGCCCACCGCGACGCACAGCAACAGCATCACGATCACGAACGGCAGTGCCACCAGGATCGTCGCCTGCTGCAGGGCCTGCAGCCCGCCCGCGACCAGCAGCACCACCGCCACCGCGCCGATGAGCACGCCCCACATGATCACCAGAGTGCGCGGCGGATGCAGCGACCCCTTCGACGACAGCGACCCGAGCACCAGCGAGGCCGAGTCGGCGCCCGTGACGAAGTACAGCGCGACCAGCACCACGGCGACGACGGTGGTGACGCCGCTGATCGGCAGCGCGTCGAGCAGGGCGAACATTCCCGCCTCGGGGCTCTCGGCCACCGGGCCCGCGAGGTCGGCCGCCCCGGAGCGCTGCAGGGTGAGCGCGCTCCCCCCGCTGACGCAGAACCAGATGACGCTGGCCGCGCTCGGCACGGCCATCACCCCCACGATGAACTCACGGATCGTACGGCCGCGCGAGATGCGGGCGATGAACGCGCCGACGAACGGCGCCCACGACAGCCACCACGCCCAGTAGAAGATCGTCCAGGCGCCCAGCCAGGCCTTGTCCACGAATGCGCCGGTGCGGGTGGCCATCGGGATCAGGTCGTTGAGATAGCTGCCGACCGAGGCCGGGATGAGGTCGAGGATGGCGACCGTCGGCCCGAATACGAAGATCACCAGGGCCAGTACCCCGGCCAGGTAGACATTGGCCGTGCTCAGCCACTGCACCCCGCCGTGCACGCCGGTGGCCGCCGACAGGACGAAGGCCGCGGTCAGCACGACGATGATGACCACCTCGGCGCTGCGCCCGCCGACGTCGAACAGCTGGTTCAGCCCGTACTCCACCTGCAGTGCGCCGAGACCAAGGCTGGTCGCGGTGCCGAAGACGGTGGCGAGCACCGCCAGCCCGTCCAGCGCCCGGCCCACGCCTTTGCGCTGCCCGAACAGCGGCTCGAAGGCGGCGCTGAACCTGTTGCCCCTGCCTTTGCGGAAGGTCGAGTACGCCAGGGCCAGGCCGGTGATGGCGTAGATCGCCCAGGGATGCAGGGTCCAGTGGAAGAGGGTGTACTCCATCGCGGTGCGCGCGGCGGCCGGGGTGCCGGGCGTGACGCCGAGGCCGCCCGGAGGGGCGAGGAAGTGCTCCATCGGCTCGGCGACGCCGTAGAACATCAGGCCGATGCCCATCCCGGCGCTGAACATCATCGCGTACCAGGCCAGGTTGCCGAACTCCGGTGCGTCGTCGTCCTTGCCGAGCCTGATCCTGCCGTACTTGCTCACGGCCAGGACGACGGCCAGGACGAGGAAGAAGTCGGCCGCCACGACGAAGACCCAGCCGAGATTGGCCAGGACCCAGCCGAGTGCGGCCTCGCCGGTGTCGTTGAGCGACTCGGTGCCGAGCGCGCCCCAGACCACCACGCCGAGCAGCATCGCCACGGTCACCGCTACAAGCGGTAGGTCGGGCTTGTGGGTGCGCATCGAGATCCCCTCACCTTGATTACAGAGCGTCATACCCCTTACGCCAAGAGTGAAATATCGTGACTCGTGACAACCGGAACCCCGGGTGAGACCGTCGAAGTTCTGAACGAATCTGATTCGGGGTGATGGATGGTTCCGGGATACCGCGAAGTGCGCCAGCTCGGCGCAGGCAGCACTGGCCGCGTCTTCCTCGCCACATACGCCACAACAGGCGCATACGTCGCCATCAAATATCTCAATGCCACGCTGCGCCGTGACGCCGACTTCATGCGGAGATACCGCGACGAGGCGCCCGCGCTGGTCGATCTCGACGACCCGCACATCGTCAGGCTCTACGAGTACGTCGAGACCGCCAAGCGGGCCGCCGTCGTCATGGAGCTCGTCGACGGGGTGTCGCTGCGCGCCCTGCTGGCCGAGCACACGCGCATGTCGCCCGAGGCGGCGCTCGTCGTGCTCAAGGGCGTCCTGCTGGCGCTGGACGCCGCGCACGGGAGGGGCATTCCACACCGGGACGTCAAGCCGGACAACGTGCTCATCCAGGCGGACGGGACCAGCAAGCTGGCCGACTTCGGGCTGGCCGTGCACGCCGAGGAGCCCGGCGTTCCGGCGGGCAGCCCGCCGTACATGGCGCCCGAGCTCTGGACCAGCGGGGAGGCGGGCACGTCCGCCGATCTGTACGCGGCGGCGTGTGTGCTGTTCGAGTGCGTCAAGGGTCGCCCGCCGTACCGCATCGACGACGTGCCGGGGCTGCGCGAGGCCCATCTGAACCAGCCGATCCCGGTCGAGGTCGCGCCCGACACCCTGCGTGACCTGCTGCGCAGAGGACTGGCCAAGGACGGCGCCGACCGGCCGGACTCGGCCGCCGCGTTCGCCGCCGAGGTCGAGGAGGACGCGCTCGCGAGCTACGGGCCGGAGTGGGAGAAGCGGGGGCGCAGGCACCTGGCCGAACTCGCCACCGTGCTCGCGCTGCGCTTCCCGCTCGCCCAGACCGTCGCGAGCGCGGGCACGCCGCCGCGCGGCACGCCGGTCACCAGGGCGATCGGCACGGTGCCGAAGCTGCCGCCGAGGGTGTGGGTGGCGGGCGGTGCGATGCTGGCGGTGGTGGTGGCGCTGCTGGTCTCGGGCGGGCGGCTGCTGCCCGACCCCGGCGCGCTGCTGCAGCCGCCGCAGTCCACGGTCGAGGCCGGGTCGGCCCCCGCGACCGAGATCACCCCGTCGAAGGCCGCACGCTCCACCCAGCGCCCGCCCAAGGCCAAGGGCTCGGCCAGTGCCGCCCCCAGCACGATCATGGCCACACCGCCCGAGCCGCCCGTCCCCACCCCGCCGTCCGCCTCGCGCACCCCCGCGGTCAAGGCCGCGCAGATCTCCCGCTGGAACGGCTCCGCCGGAGCCTTGCGCATCTCGGCCAGCGGGCCGGGTCCCGTACGGCTGCGCGTGTCCTACACGCGGCGCGACGGCGAGGGGCCCGCCCGTACCGTGCACCAGACGACGACGACGCTGACCGGGCGCAGCGGCTACTCCGTCGGCGTGCGGCGTGACGTGGACGACGTCGCGTGCGGCAGGCAGGCGCACTTCGGCCTCATGGTGTTCACCGAGCCGGCGGCGGCCAACGGGCCCCAGATCAGCGAGGTCACCGTGACCGGCCCGCCGTGCCCCACCCCTTCCGTCACCTCACCGCCGCCCGTCACGGCCCCGCCCTCCACGGCGTCGCCTCCCGGCGGGAGCACCGATCCGAGCACGCCCACCGCGGCCTCCACCTTCCGCACGCCCCTGCCCGCCCCCACCACCGTCGCCGCTCCCGCGCCCGCACCCACCCCCGCCTCCGCCTCCGCCTCCGCGCCGGGCGAGACCACGCCCGCGGCGAGCACGGCGTCCATGGGGAGCGGCGCGGTCGAAAGCACGTCTGCCGACGAGGTGGAAGGGGAGTGAGCCCCCTCTTTCGGCAGGCGAATCGCCGTTCCGGCCTGGGAATGGTCACGTTTCGGTCGCGTTCCTCGCTGAAGTTTGGTAGATCTTTTTGCATGATGTCGGCTTTTGCGAGATATGTCTGGGAGCCTTGTGACCAGCGGTTTTCCCGGGACGACGGACTTGGCGTGTGGTTGACGCTGGCTTGACCTGCTCTTTTGCACAGGTAGCCTCCCTCATCACGCAGATGGTTTCGTCCCGTATGCCCCAGGCTTCTCCCCCGTTGCCGCCATGCCCGGAAGGTTCCCCCGTACTTCCATGACTCCAGAGACGCAGAAGCTCATCGAGCTGCTCGAAGGCGAGCTCGGCTACTCCGAGCACGACAACGGCGGCGACACCAAGTTCGGCGATTGGTACGGGAAGAACGTCGAGTTCGACGCCGACTACTCCGGCGCCCCGTGGTGCGACATGTTCCTGTCGTGGGGTGCGCACAAGCTCGGCTACGAGGAGTGGGTGGGCCAGTTCGCCTACACCGTCTACCACGCCGAATGGTTCAAGGAGCAGGACGCCTGGGGCACCACCCCGAAGCCGGGCGCGTTCGTCTTCTACGACTGGCGCGGCGGCGACGAGATCGACGACATCGACCATGTCGGCATCGTCACGAAGGTCCAGGGCGACAAGATCTTCACGATCGAGGGCAACATCGACGGGGGCGTCGCCAAGCGCAAGGAGCGCGACCAGAGCAAGGTCGTCGGATACGGGTACCCGGAGAAGATCAAGGCCAGGCTCGACAAGGCCGCCGAGGAGGCGCACGAGCAGGCCCTGCTGGAGCAGTCGCAGGCCGCCAAGGACAGCGACGTGGGCCATCTGCGGCTGCCGCCGAGCATCACCGCCCTGGTGCCCGACCGCGCCCCCGCCTCGCCCGAGCCCGCCCACGCGCCCCTGCTGGCCGCCGCCGAGCCCAAGAGCGCCGACGCGGTGGCCAAGGCGCCCGAGCCCAAGGCCGCCGTCCCGGCCCAGGCAGCCGCTCCGGCGCCCGGCAAGACCGGCAAGCACGCCAAACCGGCCACCGCCGACACCAAGGCCGTCACCGCCGAGCCGCTCGCGTCCTTCGCCGACGCCTCCGCCACCTCGCCGATGCCCGCACTCGGCTCACCCGCCCTCGTCGGCCCGGCCCTGATCGCCGCGCTCGCCGTCCTGGCCGTGGCCAAGTCGCGTCAGGTACGCCTGCGCTTCGCCCCCGCCGCCGCCCTGCTGTCGCGGCCCGCCCGCCAGCCCGGCCGCAGACGCGCGGGCACCCGCAGGCGTACGGCCGTGCCCAGCGTGACGGCGTTCGCCGCCGAGCGTGTGGCCGAGAGCACGACCGTGCCGCAGACGCAGGAGGTCCACGAGTCCTCGACGATCGTGGCGCCCACGGTCGCGGCCGAGACCTCGACCGTCCAGCTCACCTCGGTCACCGCCGCGCCGATCGCCGAACTCGCTGGAGCCGCGGCGGGCCGCCACGCGCAGAGCTCCACGCTGGCCGTACCCGACCTGGTGCTGGCCGCGCCGTCCTTCACCGGCGAGCCCGAAGGCCGTGCGTCGGAGTTCGAGGCCTTCACGCCCAGGCTGTCGCCGCGCACCAGGGCCGCCTCGGCCTACCGGGGGCGGCGCAGGTCGCGTGAGCTGCCGGTCGAGGAGAGCACCACGTTCACGCAGGACGGTCCGCTGCGCGGTCGCCGGCACAGCCGCAGGGACCACATGCCCGCGGGCCAGGTCTTCACCCAGCGCGACGACCTGCTGAACCACCACGTCCCCTCGACGCCCGCCTTCACCCAGGACGCGCCGCTGCGCGGCCGCAGGCACAGAGGCGGCGCCACGGCCACGGCTACGGCCACTGCCGCCGCCGCTCCCGTCCTCGTCCCCGGCAGGGGCCGCCACCGCGCCTGAGCCCCTGTCCTGCCGCCGCCCCGCGCTTGGAGGAGATCTATAGGCGCGTGCCGCACAGTGGGTCCCGTCGGTTCGAGCCGCCCTCGAACCGCACCGGGCAACACCCGGCCCCACCGGGGAGGGCCGGAACGACGGCAGGAAGGGACACGCGATGGTGTCAAGGCGGTTCAGCACGGCTCTGGCCCTCACACTCGTGGCGGCCATCGGGCAGTTCGCGGCGGGAGCGGGCGCCGCGTCGGCCTCGACGGGACGCGCGCTGATCATCGAGAAGGCCGAGGCCGAGCAGGCGGACGCCACCCGCAACCACGGCACGGGCCCGCAGAGCACATGGGGCGTGTGCAACTACTACACCGGCTACTTCCGCGCCTGGAAGCCCGCCACCCCGTCCTGCCCCACCACCGACGGCGTGCGATGGCGCGAGAGCGACTGGTGCGCCGACTTCGTGAAGTACGTGTGGAAGGCAGCCGGAGTACGGCATGCCGACGTGCCCGAGGGGAGCGGCGGCGTGCTGACCGGCAACGCCTCCTCCTTCAGGGACTACGGCCAGACCTTCGGCACCTGGCACGCCGCGGGGAGCGCCTACACACCGCAACCCGGTGACGCCGTCGTCTTCGACTGGGGCGGCGACGGCGTCATCGACCACGTGGGCGTGGTGAAAACGGCGAACGCGAGCACGCTGAGCACGATCGACGGCAACAGCGGCACGCCGAGCCAGATCAGGAGCCGCAGCTACGCCAGGTCCGCCACGAGCATCGTCGGCTACGCCGAGCCCGTCCTCACCACCTACCTGGTCGACACCTACGCCGACGCCCCCGGCAGCGCCACACCGGGCGGCCCGGCGACCGGCACGCTGCGGGCCGGGACGAACTATGTGTACTGCAAGGTCTGGGGCCCGGTGATGCGGGCGGGATCGGCCTACAACCACTGGTGGCTGTGCACCGACCTCGACTCGGGCGACCCGTGGCGCGGGCAGTACGTCTCGGCGCTGTACCTGTCGCGCTGGGGCGACGACGAGGCCAAGGACAACACCGGCATGGTCATCCCGACCTGCTGACCACCACCGCCGGAGAGGGCGACGATGGCCGAGATCATGCTGATGTCCGACCCGAGGCTCGCCGCCGTCACGGTGGCCGAGTGCGGCGAGCCGCTGGTCGACCTCCGGCAGGTGCCCGGACTGCGGCTGGACGCACGCCTGGCCGACGCCGAAGGCGCCTACGCCATGGCCAGGTCGGGTGTGGCCGAGCGGCTGGCCCGCGCCGCCGAGTCGCTGCCCGCCGGGCTGCGCCTGCTGGTCGTCGAGGGGTATCGGCCGATGCGGCGGCAGGTGGCCTACTTCGACGCCTACGCCGCCGACCTGCGTGCCAGGCACCCGGAGTGGAGCGAGGAGCACCTGCGCGTGCAGACCAGCCGTGCCCTCGCCCCGCCCTCGATCGCGCCGCACGTCAGCGGCGGCGCGGTCGACCTCACCCTGTGCACGGAGGAGGGCAACGAGATCCGTATGGGCGGCGAGGTCAACGCCGACCCCGACGAGGCGTCCGGCGCCTGCTACACGCATGCCGAAGGGCTGGGCGAACGCGCGGTGGCCAACCGGCGGATCCTGCTCACCGCGCTGGGCCGTGCCGGACTGGTCAACTATCCGACCGAGTGGTGGCACTGGTCCTACGGCGACAGGTACTGGGCGGCGGCCACCGGCTCCGACGCCCGCTACGGGCCGCTGTCCTGGCCGCCGTGAGGCTCGCGCGTGAGCTCGCCGTACTCGCGTGAGCCGTGGCTCTTGAAGATGGCCAGGGCTTCGGTCATGGCGGTCGCGGCGGCCTCGGCGCGGCCTTCGCGGTGTTCGAGCGTGGCCAGGTCGCGCAGGGTTCGCGCGCGCCACAGCGGGAGGTCGAGCTCGTGCCACAGTGCGAACGCCTCGGCGAACCTGGCCCTGGCCGCGGCGTGCTCGCCTTCGGCCAGGTGCAGCTCCGCGGCCGTGCGCAGGCTGAGCGCCGTGCCGAACCTGTCGCCCGCCCTGCGGTGCGCGGCGAGCGCCGTCTCCATGCGCTCGCCCAGCCCGGCCGTGCGCCCCTGACGCACGAGCGTCTTGACCCACGCCTGTACGCCGAACGCCTCCAGGAGTTCGTCGCCCACCTCCCTGAACATGCCGATCGCCCTGACCGACAGCTCCTCGGCCAGGCCGAGCTCCCCTACGGCCCTGTGCACGGTGGACATCGTCCGCAGGGCCAGCGCCTCTCCCCTGCGGCTGCCGTCGAGCCGGTGCGCGGCCAGCGAGCGGGCGATGTCGGCGAAGGCGCCGCCGAAGTCGCCGAGTTCGAGACGCACCGAGGCCTGGAGCCTGGCCACCGGTCCGACGGCGGCGGCGTCGCCCCTGCCTTCGGCCAGGGCGCGGGCCCGGTCCAGATGGGTGAGCGCCTCCTTCAGCCTGCCCTGCTCCCGGCAGACGGCGCCGAGCGTCGACATGATCGACACCTCGCCGGGCACGTCGCCCTCGTCGTGGAAGATGGCCAGGGCGCTGGTCAGGCACACGCGGGCCTCGGCCCAGCGGTCCTGGGCGTATCTGAGCTCGCCCAGCTCGGCCAGCAGCCTGGCCTCCCCGTGCGTGTTGCCCGCGCGGCGGGCGGCGGCCAGCGCCGCGTCGTGGGTACGCGTCCAGGCCTGGAACTGGTTGTGCATGACGAAGACCGCGCCGAACAGCGCCGAGGCCAGCTCGCCCGCCAGGTCGTCCAGGTCCATGGCGGCGGCCACCTCGACGCCGACGACCATCGAGGCCTGCTCCGACTCCAGCCACGCCTGCGGGGCGGCCAGCACATCGGCGGCGTGTGCCTCGTCGACCTCCAGGGCGTGCTCGTAGCTCTCGCGCAGGTGGATGGCGCCTCTCGGCTCGGCCAGGGTGATCCGCCTGATCAGGGCGAGCCACTGGCCGAGCACCCGTCGCACCGCCCCGATCCGCAGCTCGCGCGGGTCCTCGGCCTCGGCGCGTTCGCGGGCGAAGATGCGCACCAGGTCGTGCATCCGGTAGCGCAGCCGTCCGCGTGCGTCGCTGCCGCCGAGGCTCACCAGTTGCGCGTCGACGAGGCTCTCGACGACGGCCTCGCCGCTCTCCTGTGTCACGTCGAGCGCCACCGCGACCGTGTTGGCGCAGAAGTCGCGCGATCCGAGCACGCCGAGCAGCCGCAGCCCCCGCCTGGCCGGGTCGGGCAGCGCCCGCAGGCTCAGCTCGATGCTCGCCCGCACCTCCTGGTCGCCCGCCGACAGTTCGTCGAGCCTGCGCCGCTCGCTGCCGAGCCTGCCGGCCAGCATGTCGAGCGACCAGCCTCGGCGTGCGGCCAGACGCGCGCCCGCGATCCTGATGGCCAGGGGCAGGCTGCCGCACAGGGCGACGATCGCGCGTGCCGCTCCGGGCTCGGCCGCCACCCGCTGCTCGCCCACGATCCTGCTGAGCAGCAGCACGCCTTCGGACTCGGGCAGCACACCGAGCTCGGTCAGCACCGCTCCGGCCAGGCCGGGCAGCCGGTTGCGCGAGGTGATGAGCACGCCGGGGCCGGGACTGCCGGGCAGCAGCGGGCGCACCTGCCCTTCGTCGGCCGCGTCGTCGAGCACGACGAGGACCCGCCTGCCCGCCAGGACCGAGCGGTACCTGGCCACCCGCTCCTCCAGGCTGGTGGGCAGATCGGCCGGTTCGGTGCCGAGTTCGCGCAGCAGCCTGCCGAGCACCTCCCCGGGCGCGGCGGGCGCGTCGGACATACCGCGCAGCTCCACGTGGATCTGGCCGTCGGGGAAGTCGGCGACCAGCCGGTGGCCGACGTGCGCGGCGAGTGCCGACTTGCCGCTGCCGCCCTGCCCGGCCAGGACGGCAACGGGGACGCTTCGGCGGACGCGCATCTGGGCGATCAGCACGGCGGCCTCGTCGGACCTGCCGGTGAAATCGGCGGGCTCGGGCGGCAGCTGCGCCGGTCTGACCACGGCGCCGGACAGCCGGGAGGCGGACGCGCTCACCCTGACGACGGGCATGCCGCCGCCCGTCGAGCACAGAACGCCGTCGTCGCCGCGCAGCACCGCCTCGTGCACCGCGCGCAGCTCCGCGCCCGGCTCGACGCCGAGCTCGTCCACCAGCAGCGCCCGGCCCGCCATGAAGGTGGTCAGCGCCTCGGCCTGCATGCCCACCCGGTACAGCGCGACCATGAGCTGGCCGCGTAACCGCTCCCTCGTCGGGTGCTCGGCGACCAGCGCCCTCAGCTCGGCGACCAGCTCGGCCTGCGCCCCTCTGGCCAGGTCGGCGGCGACGCGGTCCTCGATCGCTGCGGTCCTGAGCTCGGCCAGCCGTACGGCCTCGGCGGTGAGCGCGTCGCCGATGCCGCCGAGCGGCGCACCGCGCCACAGGGCCAGGGCCCGGGCGAGCGTCTCGCCGGCCGCCTCGGCCCTGCCTTCGGCGGCCAGCTTCCGGCCCTGCGCCGTGAGCGCGTCGAAACGGTCGGCGTCGAGCTCGCCCGGGTTCAGCCTGACCAGGTAGCCGGGCGTCCTGGTCTCGATGACGCCGAGCTGCTTGCGCAGGGCCGAGACGTAGGTGTGGACAAGGGCGGGCGCGCTGCCGGGCGGGTCGTCGGGCCACAGGACGTCGATGAGCCGTTCGACCGAGACCACACGGCCGGACTCCAGCAGCAGGGCGGCCAGCAGCGCACGCGGCTTGGGACCGCCGAGACGTACCATCCGACCGCTGTCCCACACTTCAACGGGACCGAGTACCCGAAACTCCACCGCTCTCCCGAAAGGTTACGGAGCCCACGCCGAGCCGAGTACCACCGTATGACGTTCCGGACCCGTGCGGTTCTCAGCGCGTGCCGAGCAGTTCCTTGGCGGGCGCCTGGCTCTCGTCGTCCTCGTGTCCTTCGATGGACAGGTTCGGGAGCAGCCGGTCGAGCCAGCGCGGGCACCACCAGTTCGCCCGGCCGAGCAGCACCATGGTGGCGGGCACGAGGAAGCCCCTGATGATCGTGGCGTCCACCGCGACCGCCACCGCCAGGCCGACGCCGAACACCTTCACCAGCGGATCGGGATAGGCGATGAACGCGACGAACACCGCCACCATGATCAACGCGGCCGACGTGATCACCCGCCCGGTCGAGCCGAGCCCCTCGGCCACCGACCTGCGGTTGTCGCCGTGCTTGAGATACGCCTGCCGTACGGCCGTCAGCAGGAACACCTCGTAGTCCATCGACAGCCCGAACAGCACGGCGAACAGCATCAGCGGCACGTAGCCGTCGATCGGCACGGTGAAGAAGTACGTCACCAGGTAGCCGTCGGAGGCGCTCGCCGGTGCGTCCATGCCGACCAGCCCGCTGCCGAGCCCGATGGAGAACACCAGCGCCAGCGCCCCGAACGCGGCGCCGAGCGAGACGAGGTTCATCAGCGCCGCCTTCACCGCCACCACGGGCGCCCTGAAGGCCAGCAGCAACAGCAGCGCACTGAGCAGGACGACCACGCCGATCACCAGCGGCGTGCGCTCGGTGATCCGGGTGGAGGCGTCCGCCATCGCGGCCACCTCGCCGCCCACGTGCACACGCGCCCCCGGCACCTCGATCGCGCGTACGGCCCGCACCACGTCCGCGGCGCGGTCGTCGCTCGGCGCGTACTCGGGGACGGCCTGCAGCAGGACCGAGCGGCCGTCGGTGTTGAGCTTGGGCTCGGTGACGTGGGCGACGCCGTCGACCTGCTCGACCTTGGCCTTGAGCATCTGCAGGGCGGGATCGGCGGGCGTGGTGGCTGCCGTCCTCGTGTCCAGGGCGGCCACCACGAGGAGCGGTCCGTTGCTGCCGGGGCCGAAGCCCGTCGTCATCAGGTCGTAAGAGCGCCGCGCGGCCGAGTCGCGCTCGCCGTACCCGTCGTCGAGCGGGCCGAGCTTGAGGGCCAGCGCGGGGGCGGCCAGCGCGCCGAGCACCAGCAGGCTGCCGATGAGCACCTTCCACGGCCGCCTGGCCACCCAGTGGCCGAGCCCGGCCCAGCCCGAGTCGTCCGAACGCCCGATGAACGGGATCCGCAGCGCGTTGACCCGATGCCCGAGCAGGCCGAGCAGCGCGGGGACCAGCGTCACGGCGGTGAGGACGGCGCACACGACCGAGATGCCGGTGATCCAGCCGAGCGTCTGGAGCAGCGGGAACCCGCCGAGCAGCAGCGCGCTCAGTGCGATGATCACCGTGCCGCCCGCGAACACGACGGCTCCGCCCGAACTCGCCGTCGTCCGGCGCACCGCCTCGGGCACGGGCACGCCGTCGGCCAGCAGCCTGCGATGGCGCGAGAGCAGGAACAGCGCGTAGTCGATGCCGACGCCGAGCCCGATCATCGTGGCCATGATGCCCGCCTGCTTGGGCACGTCGACGACATGGCCGAGCAGGCCGATCACCGCGAGCCCGGTGGCGACGCTGATCAGCGCGGTGAAGATCGGCACCAGTGCGGCCACCAGCGTCCCGAACGCGAACAGCAGCACGAGCAGGGCGCAGATCACACCGATGATCTCGCTGGGCCCGGTCTTGATCTCCTTGTCGGCGGGAGTGGAGCTGTCGGCGGGCACGACCTCGATCCCGGCGGCGCGGGCCGGTTCGGCGGCCTTGGACAGGACCTGGGTGGTCTCGGCGACCTTCACCGGGTCGTGTCCTTCGAGCCTGACGGTGATCACGCCGATGGCCAGGTTCGGGGCCAGGCCGCCCATCGCGTAGGGCGTGCCGACCTCCACCACGTGGGGCGCCTCGCGCAGGGCGGCCATCGCGCGTTCGACGGCCTGCTTGCGCGGTTCGTCGACGAGTTTGCCCTCGGCCGTGTACAGCACCAGTCTGACCGTGCCGCCCGGGTCGAGGCCGGGGCCGAAGCCCTCACGCATGAGGTCGTGCGCGCGCTGGGCGTCGGTGCCCGGGATCGAGGCGTCGGTGCTGACCGGCCTGCCCAGGGCGAAGCTCGTCGCGGTCAGCCCGACGGCCGCGACCACCCACAACGCCAGTACGGCCCAGCCGTGCCTGGCGCACCAGCCGCCCAGCCGTCCAAGGAAACGCGTCATCGGCCTCGCCCACCCTATGCAAGTATGAAAATGCCCACGAAACGCCCGTCCTGTACGACCGTTCAGCCCCCTATGGGCTGAGATTAGGCGGGATATTCGGGTAAAGCTGTAGCTTCGTCGGAATTGAGATGATGACCACACTCGACCACGGCAACGACACCCGGACGCGCATCCTGGCCGCGGCCAGGACGCTGTTCGCCGAGCGCGGCTACGCGGCCACGTCGCTGTCCGACATCGCCGCCGCCGTCGGCCTGACCAAGACCGCGGTGGCCTACCACTTCCATCCGAAGGACCGGCTCGCCGCCGAGCTCATCGCCCCCGCCGCCGACGACATGCTCGCCCTGCTCGGCGCCGAGTTCGCCGGCCACGAGGAGTTCGTGAGCGCCCTCGTCGCCTTCGTCGTACGGCACCGCACGGTCATACGGCTGCTCATGGAGGACATCGGCTGTGCCGACCACGCCCCTCCCGGGTCGCCGGGCGAGGCCATCCGTACCTTTCGCGATGAGATCTACACCCGCGTGACCGGGCCCGATCCCGACGCCGAACGCCGCGTCACCGCATGGGCCGTCATGGGGGCCGTCCAGGCGGCCGTCGTGCAGACGATCGACCTGCCGGAGGAGCAGGTACGCCCGGTCCTGCTCGCCTCGGTACTGCGCGTGCTGCGGGGGTGAGCGTGCTGCGGGGGTGAGCGTGCTGCGGGGGTGAGCGTGCTGCGAGGGTGAGCGTGCTGCGAGGGTGAGCGTGTCCCCGGTTCTGGGGACACCTGGTCCGGGGACACCCGGTTCAGGGGACGCCTGCTTCAGGCGGAACTCGGCTCGGCCGCGACGCTGATCACCACCCGGGTCCCCTCGCCCGGCGCCGACTCCACCACCACGGCGCCGCCCACCGCCTCGACCGCGCCCGCCAGCGACTCGCGCAACCCGAACCCCGCCCGCTCCCCCACCGCGAACCCGCGTCCCCGGTCGACGACGCTCACGCGCAGCCGCCCGCACTCCATCTCGGCCAGCACCCTGGCCCTGCCCACCCCGGCGTGCTTGCGCACATTGACCAGCGCCTCCTGCACCGCGGCCGTCAACGCCCGGCCCACCTCCCCGGGCAACCGCGCCTCGGCCGCGGGCCCCAGCTCCAGCCGGACGGCGAGCGTGGGGCCCTCGACCCTGGCCACGAGCGTGCGCATCGCCGCGCCGAGCCGTACGGGGGCCGTGTCGCCCGCCTCGCGCAGGTAGGAGCGCAGCCAGCGGGCCTGGTCGGCCACGTGGGCGCGCAGGCGGGAGTCGTGGACCCGCTCGCCCGAGGCCAGTTCGTCGAAGACGCCGAGCACACGGGTGCCGAGCAGCCTGGCGTGCGCGGCGCGCTCCTCGGCCCTGGCCAGTTCGGCCGCCGCCGTGCCCGCCTGCTCCCTGGCCGCGTCCAGCGCGTCGGCCTGCGAGCGCAGCGCCCATGCGCTCGTCCAGGCCATCAGGCCCATCCCGGCCATCGCCGTACCCACCACGACCGGCCGGTCGACGCCCGCCATCGCCGCCGACACCACCACGGTGAGCGGAGCGACGGCCGCGACGAACACGGGCAGCCGCCGCAGCGCGAGCCCGGCCCCCACGACGACGACCGAGGCGTAGGGATAGGTCCAGCCGGGCTCGGCCAGACCCGAGCAGAGCAGGACGACCACGGCCAGGAGCAGCGCGTCGGCCACGACCGCCCACGCGGGCGGCGGCCTGCGCCTGCGCACCGCCCAGACGACGAGGAGCGCGGCCTCGGCGGCGACCACGGCGAGCAGCGGTCCGAGCGGGCCGGTCAGCCACTCGTTCCTGCCGCCGAGCGCCATCACCAGCAGTTGCGCGCCGAAGCCGACGCGCAGGGCGCAGAAGACGAGAGCCACCGAGCGCTCGGTGCCCTGCCGTCCGAATCGCGTCGTCATCGGCAGGCGAACCTGAGCTCGACCTCGGTGCCCTCACCGGGTGTGTGCTCGACGACCCCGTGCGGCCCGACCGGAGCCGCGGGTTCGCCCCGGTGGGTCATGGTCACCACCAGCACGTCCCCTTCGGCCTCGGCGTGCACCACCACCTTGCACGGCTCGTCGGCGGCGGCGAGCGCGGTCAGATACGTCCGGACGGCGGCTCCCGCCTGCGCGCAGCCGCCGGGCGGCAGGTCGCCCGCGAGCGTGAGGTCCACGGTCAGGCCGAGCCGCCTGGCCCGGTCGGCGGCGTCGGCCAGCGCCGTGTGCGGGCCCGCCGCCCGTGCGGGCAGTGCGATGAGGTCGCGGAGCCTGCCCGCCTCGGCGCGTACCCTCGCCCGCAGCCTGGCGTCGGCGACCTGGCCCGGCTGGGCGAGCGTCTCCATCGTCTGCAGCACCTCGTCGTGCAGGACCCGGGCGTGTGCCGCCTTCTCGCGTTCGCGTGCGACGGCCGCCTGCGCCGCCGTCGTCGCCTCGCGTGCCGAATCGGCCTCCGCGGCCCTGCGGCGCACCGCGCGTGCGGCCAGCACGCCGACCAGGACGTTGACGACGACCGTCGCCAGGTCGAAGAACGTGTGGCCGATCGGCAGCCCGACCGCGGGCGCGCTCCAGGCCACGACGCCGAGCACGGGAGCGACGGAGAGCACGGCGACCGCGGGACGCCCCGCGCCCAGCCCCACCGCGAACGCCGTCGGCACCGCGTAGTCCCAAGGCCAGTTCGACCAGCTGTGCGCGCCGGGGTCACGCGTCTGCACGACGACCAATGCCATGATCACAGCCAGCAGCCAGGCATCGGCCACCACCAGCCACCACGGCGGCACCCGCCCCGACCGCCAGGCCAGCGCCCCCAGCACCACCCCCTCCACCACCAGCAGTACGGCAGGCCAGGAGCGCGCCTCGCCGGTCGCCGCCGTGACCAGCAGGGTGCTCAGCGCCCCGGCCCTGATCACCGCGAACGCCACCAGCAGCGTGCGCTCGGCCGAGCCGTGCTCGCGTGTGCTCACTCGTCCGGCGGGCGCAGGCCCAGCTCGTCGGCCGCCCGGATGAGCTCGGCCAGGTGACCGAGGCCGAGCTTCACCCTGATGCGTTTGACCAGCGTGTCCACGGTGGACTCGGCCACGCCCATCCGGGTGGCCGTCTGGCGGCGGGTGCGCCCCTTGGCCAGGTGGGCCAGGACCTCCGCCTCACGCGGGGCGAGCGCGGGCCGCCCCGCGAGCGGCGAGGCCGGGGCCGCCAGTTGCCCGCGCAGGATCGCGGCCAGCCCGTTGCCCAGCACGAACCCGCCGGAGGCGACCGACACGACCGCCGCGTGGAACTCCACCGGCTCGGAGTTCTTGGTGAGGTACCCGCACGCACCCGCCCGCAACGCCGCCACCACGTCGGCCTGCTCGCCCGATGCCGACATCACCAGCACCCTCGTGCGCGGCGCCCAGTCCTCGATGACCGCGACGGCCGGTTGCCCGTCGGCCAGGTAGAGGTCGAGCAGCAGCACGTCGGGCGTCCCGCCGACCTCGCCCGCCGTCGCCGCACTCGCGACGACCTCGACGTCGGCCACGTCCCGGAAGAAGCGCACGACGCCCTCCCGCATGAAGGGATGGTCATCCACCACAGCAAGCTTGATCACAGCCGAGCCTCGGACGGTTGGCGGAAGGGGGACGGGCGAGACGGGAAACAGTGGAGCGATGCCGACAGCGGGAAGGCGGCTGGATGCCGACAGCGGGAACGGCGGCTCATTGTCCACTGCGCCCAGCTTGTGGATCAAGAACAATGTCCCCCCTTTGTCCCCATATTTCACGACTGGTTGCTGTGCGTGGCGCGGTGACATAACTGGGCGAGACACCGTTCCCCTTGAGATTCCCCCTGAACAGGAGATTCGCCATGCCGTCCCCCCGCAGATCCCGCCTGCCCGCCCTCCTCACCTCCATCGCCGCACTCGCCGCCCTGCTCGCCGCCCCCACTCCCGTTCAGGCCGCCACGGGGGCCGCCCTGAACGGCGTCGTGCGAGCCGTACCGGATGTCGGGCTGCGGGTCGAGCCGCGGGTCGGCTCGCCGGTCGCCACGCGCATCCCGACCGGACACAGCGGAACGGTCAGCTGCTACGTCCGAGGTGACCAGGACGTCAGCGGATGGGGAGGGACGAACCCGTACTGGAACCTGACCGCCATCGACGGCCGCACCGGCTACATCCCGGACGTGTGGCTGGACACGGGGGGCGACATCACCCGGCAGGTGCCCGAGTGCGGCGGCAGGCGGGCGAGCGGCGACGACGGCTCGCCGCCCCGCACGGCCGCGTGGACGGGACGCGCGTGCGTGTTCCACGCGCCGAAGGGCGCGCCGATCGGCGGGGTGGTCCACCTCGGCCACGTCGGCTGGGCCTTCAAGGTCAGGCAGCGCTCGTCGTCGGGCCAGGACCTGTACGTGTACGGCTCGACGGAGAACCCCTCCGGAGCCCCCCGGATCCCGGCGGGCGGCGACACCGGCGCCTGGCGTGCGTACGGCACCCTGTCCGACATGCGGGCCGAGTTCGGCGGCACCCTGCACTCGCCCAACCGCTACACCTCCTACAAGTGCGTGGCGGTCGACGCGGCCGACGAGAGCGCCGCACGCGCCGCGGTCACCGAGGTGGAGAGGTCGGGCTACATCGTCCTGACCAACAACTGCATGGACCACGTCCACCGCGTGCTCAGCGCCTACGGGGCGGGCCTGCCCAAGCCGGGCCCCAAGCAGTCGCGCGTCCTGCCCCGCAGCGCCGATCTGCCGAGCTGGATCCCCACCCTCTGGTACAACCGCATACCGATCCAGGCCACCACGATCTGACTAGAGCGCCTCCCCCACCGAGGGGTCGGCCGGGGGTTCGGTCGGCGCGCTCGTCGGAGGCGCACTCGTCGGCGGGCCGGGCTCGGGCTCATCCGGGCCCGGCTCCGGCCCCGTCTGGGCGAGCAGCCCGACCGTCAGCACCACCGTGAGGCCCGGCTCGGCGCACGTGCCCGACGCCGTGCTCTGCGCCAGCACGACCCCGACCGACGCCGGATCCTCCACCAGCCTGCCCCGCTGCCGTACGGCGAAGCCCGCCGCCCGCAGCGCCGCCCTGGCGTCGGGCGGCGCGAGCCCGGTCACCCCGGGTACGGCGGCGCCGTGCCTGGTCACGACGAGCGCCACGGCCTTTCCCGCCTGCAGCCTGCGACCGGCGCCCGGTTTCGAGGACAGCACGCCGCCCTCCTGGCCCGTGCCGCACGCCCGGGTGACCTGGCCGACCCGCAGTCCGGCGGCGGCCAGCCTGGCCTCGGCCGCCGTCCGGGTGAGCCCGGCCAGTGCGGGCACCCGGACGCCCGCCGACACGGTGAGGTCCACGCTCGCCCCCTTGGCCAGCCCGGCCGTGCCCGCCGCCGGGACGGTCGAGACGACCTGCCCCACCGCCTCGGCCGAGTCCACCTCGCGCACCCGGCCCGGTGTCAGCCCCGCCGCCCTGATCGCCTGGACGGCGTCCGCCCTGCCCATGCCCACCACGCCGGGCATCCTGAGCCCGGGCGTGATCAGGCTCTGCCCGCGCGGGCGTGTGGCCTTGCTCTCCTTGGCCGAGTTCGACGGCTCCCGCACCGGGGCCTGCGAGGCCGCGGTGTCCGACGGCCGGGCCGCCGCCGCTCCCGCCGTGCGCTCGTCGGCCCGCAGGGCGGGCACCAGCACGGCCACCAGCACGGCGGCACTGATCAGCAGGGCCCCGGACACGGCGAGCAGCCCCCTGCTGGCCGGACGCCCGCCCCACCGAGGGCTTTCGACGGTCGGAGCGGCGGGCCGTGACGGCCCGGCATGCGCACCGGTGACCTCGAGCAACCAGTACGCGCCGGATGCGCCGCTGCCCTCAGGCTCGGCGAACGCGTCGGGCGAGGCCCCCGACGGCGACGGCGCGGCCGCCGACCGGGGATACGGGTGCGGCGGAGGCGAGCGCAGTGCCTCCGCCGCCACGCCCTCCCCCTCCCCCAGCAGCGCCAGCAGTAACTCCCTGCTGCTGGGCCGCCCGCGCGGGTCCTTGTCGAGGCAGGCCGCCACCAGGTCCCTGAGCTGCCCCGACAACCGGCCGAGCACCGGTTGCGCGGTCAGGATGCGATGCAGCACGGGGGCGACCGAGTCCTGTCCGAAGGGCGCGGCGGCGTTGGCCGCGAAGCACATCGTCGCGCCCCAGGCGAAGACGTCGGCGGCGCCGGTCACCAGCGAGGCGGTGATCTGCTCGGGCGCCATGTACGCGGGCGTGCCGACGCCCCGCCCGCTGACGGTCGCGGCGGCGTCCAGCGCCTTGGCCAGACCGAAGTCGATCACCCGGGGGCCGTCGGCGCCCAGCAGGACGTTCTGCGGCTTGAAGTCGCGGTGCACGATGCCCGCCCGGTGGATGGCGGCGAGCGCGGTCGCGGTGCCCACGGCCAGCCGTTCGAGCGCGCCTCCCGTGCGCGGCCCGGTCAGCGCCACCTCGCGATGCAGCGACGGCCCGTCGACGTACTCGCTGACGATGTAGGGCCGATCCTCGTCGAACCCGGCGTCGACCACCTGGGCGGTGCAGAACCTGGCGACGTGCTTGGCCAGTTCCACCTCGCGCAGGAAGGCCGCACTGCCCTGGCCCACGGAGCCGTGCAGCAGCTTGACCGCGTAGCGCACGCCGTCGCGGCTGCCCAGATAGACCAGTCCCTGGCCGCCCTCACCCAACCGGCCGACGAGATCGTAGTCGCCGAGCCTGACCGGGTCCCCCGTTCTGAGCGGCTGCGCATATGGCACGGGCGCCTCCCCTCGCCGCCACCCGTTGCTCTTCCTCCACTGAAGGCGAGAGATCGAACGCCGTCAACGGTCCGGACACGTACCGTGACAGTGCTGTGATCGCACTATTTCCGGACTGTTCCGCTATACCGGGGTATGCCCTCGCGCTGGCGGGTGACCTCCAGCCCCATGGACCCGTCGGACCGCTCGGTGAGCACCAGCGTCCCCGGGTAACACGCCTTGCCCTCGACCAGGGTCAGCAGATACACCAGCCCGTCGACCCTGGTCAGCGTGCCGCTGCAGTGCATGCTCTCGCCCCAGCGCATGTACCCGGCCGCCTCGCCGAGCCTGATCTCCACGGGAAAGGACGTGCGCGAGGTCGGATGGCTGGCCGCACCACGCCACAGCCCGGCGACGCCGCCCTGCTCGTCGGCCTCCTGCCGGCCCAGCACCCACATCGTCACACCGCCGAGCAGGGTCAGCACCACCGCGACGGCGACTCCCCAGAACAACCACGGCCTGCGCGGCGCGACGGCCACGGGCGCCACCGGCACGGGGGTGAGGGTGGGGGCGTGCGGCCGCTCTTCGGGCGCGCCGAGCAGCCTCGCCAGCGCCTGCTCGGCCGTCGGCCGCTCGCCCGGCTCCCTGGCCAGGCAGGCGACGACGAGCTCACGCAGCGACCCCGACAGCTCCCCGAGGTCCGGCTCGCCGTACAGGATGCGGCCCAGGACCGCGGGCAGCGAGTCGGCCGCGTAGGCGGGACGGCCGCTGGAGGCGTAGGCCATCGTGAGGCCCCAGGCGAACATGTCGACCGGCGTGCCGATCGGTTCGCCCGCGACCTGCTCGGGTGCGAGGTAGGCGGGCGTGCCGACCGGCATCGCGTTCACCGTGCTGGAGCTGTCGAGCAGCCTGGCCACCCCGAAGTCGATCACGCGAGGCCCGTCGAGGCTGAGCAGGACGTTGTGCGGCTTGAAGTCGCGGTGCACGATCCCGGCCCTGTGGATGGCGGCGAGCGCGGTCATCGTGCCGATCGCCAGCCGCTCGAGCGCCCCTTCGTCACGCGGCCCCTCGGCCCGCACGTGCTCGTCCAGCGAGACGCCGTCGACCAGCTCACTCACGAGGTACGGCCGGCCGTTCTCGACGCCCGCGTCCAGCAGTCTGGCCGTGCAGAACGGCGCGACCCGGCGCAGGCTGGCCACCTCCGACAGGAAGCGCCGCTCGGAGCCCGCCGTGCCCGCGTGCATCAGCTTGAGCGCGACGCGTTCGCCGTCCTGCGACTCGGCCAGGTACACCACGCCCTGTCCGCCGGCGCCGAGCCGCTCGCACAGCCGGTATCCCCGTACGTGCCGGGGATCGGTGGATCGCAGGGACGTCGTGGGCATGGCGACATGATTACCACGCATCGCGAACGCGGAGAAACCAGGCCTTCCCCGTTCGTCACGGCACAGGGGTGACGCCGAGTTCGCGCATCGCCTGTCCGATGATGTCGGCGGGGGCCTCGGCGACGGCGCCGATCCTGATCAGCCCGGCCAGCCCCAGGTAGCTGGCGTATCCGGCCACCACCCTCGCCCTGGCCTCCTGCGGCGACTGGCCGAGTTGTTCGAGCGCGGCCTGCATGACGCTCAGCCTGCGGGTGCTGACCCTGCGGGCGATCTCGTGCACGGCGGGGTCGTCGGCCGCGCTGATCAGCCTGAAGGACACCGACGCGTCGCGCATGTCGCCGTAGGCGAGCTCCAGCAGGGTGAGCATGCGCGCGGCCGGGTCGGCGATCGCCTCGATCTCGGCGATCACCTCTTCGGTGCTGTCCTCCCACTCCTTCAGCGCCGCCTCGACCAGCGCACGCCTGTTGGCGAAATGCCAGTAGAAGCTGCCCTTCGTCGCGCCGAGCCGTACCGCGACCGGCTCCACGGCCACGGCCGCCAGGCCGCCTTCGGCCAGCGCTTCGAGTGCCGCCTTCGCCCAGTCCTCCGCTGTCAACCGACCCATGCGACCAGCCTGCCATACGCAGGCGTATAGTCATGCCATACGCAACCGTATGGAGGCACGGCGATGATCTACAACGTGCACGAAAAGGTGCTCCCCTGCACGCCGGACGAGGCCTGGTCCCTGCTGCTGGACGTCGAGCGGCACTACCCGGGCAGCGGGTTCGGGCTGCCCGAAGGGCTGCGGCCGGGCGCGCCCGTCCATCACCTCGGCCGCGTCTACCGCGTCGAGAGCGTCGAGCACGGCGAGCGGCTCTGGTTCACGATCGACGACGGCTTCGGCCACGGCTTCACACTGCGGCCCGTCCGCACCGGCACACTGGTGCGGCACGAGGTCAAGGGCAGGCCGCCGGGCGCGTTCAGGCTCCTGTGGCCGCTGATCATCAGACGGCAGCACGACAAGGTGATCGAGCAGCTGCTCGCCAACCTCGCCACGGAGGCCGGCCGTGCCTTCAGCCGCTGACGCGATCCTGCCGGCCTGGCACTTCGCCGAACGCCACGAGGTCACCGTGCCCGCCACGCGCGAGCGGGTGTGGCAGGCGCTCACCACGTTCGAGCCCGGCGACCTCAAGGCGGCCAAACCGCTGTTCGCCGTGCGCGACCTGATCTCACGGGTGACGACCGGCACGGCGGCCAAGCGCGTGCCCGCCTTCGTCACGCTCGCCGAGGAGCACGGCCACGAGGTGGTGCAGGCGACGATCGGCCAATGGTGGCGGCTCGGCCGGGCGCAGAACGCCGCCTTCGCCGACCGTGCCGCGTTCGAGTCCTTCGACCTGCCCGGCTACGCCAAGGGGGTGTTCGTCTTCCGCCTCGAAGGCGACGACGGGCGCATCCGGCTGATCACCGAGACCAAGGTGCACGCCACCAGCCCGGCCGCCCGCCGGGCCATGGGCAGGTACTGGCTGGTCATCAGGCTCGGCAGCGGGCTGATCAGGCGCATGATGCTCGCCGCCATCCGCGACCGGGCGACCCGATAGCCTGGACGGCGTGCTGGATGAGATCACCGCGACCCGCTACGTGACGCCCCTGCGGGAGGGCGGGTCGCTGCCCGGCGTCATGGAGGGCGACGACCTCGGCACCTATGCCGTCAAGTTCGTCGGCGCCGGGCAGGGCCGCAGGGTGCTGGTCGCCGAGGTCGTGGCGGCCGAGCTGGCCAGACGGCTCGGCCTGCGCACCCCCGAGCTCAAGGTGATCGACGTCGACCCGCAGCTCGGCCTGCGCGAGCCGGACGAGGAGATCCAGGATCTGCTCAACGCCAGCGCCGGTCGCAATCTCGCCGTCGACTTCCTGCCGGGAGCGCTCGGCTTCGAGCCGCTCACCTGGGCCGACCCCGATCCGGTCTTCGCCTCGCAGGTGGTGTGGTTCGACGGGCTGATCCACAATGTCGACCGCAGCTGGCGCAATCCCAATCTGCTGCTCTGGCACGGCGACGTCTGGCTCATCGACCACGGCGCCTCGCTGTGGTTCCACCACAACTGGAAGTCGGCCGACCCGCAACGTCCCTTCGACGCGAGCGACCACGTGCTCGCGCCCTTCGCCACCGAGGACGTCGGCGCCGACCTCGCCGCCAGGATCGACCGCGACCTGCTCGACGAGGTCACCTCGCTGGTGCCGGGCGCCTGGCTCGACGACGAGCCCGGCTTCGACTCCGCCGACGCCGTACGTCAGGCGTATGTCGAGCATCTGCTGGCCAGGGCGCACGGGCCACGCGCCTGGCTCGGCGCCTCCACGGGCGGCAGGCCCAAGCAGGGTCCCGGCTCCGTCGGCGCTTTCCACCGGGGGGCCTGAGCATGCGCGAGATCTATGAATACGCCGTCATCCGGGTCATTCCGCAGATGGAGCGGGGCGAGCAGATCAACGCGGGCGTGCTGCTGTACTGCCAGCCCCGCGCCTACCTGTGCGCCAGGGTCGCGCTGGACGAGGCCAGGCTGCGGGCGCTCGACCCGAAGGCCGAGCCCGAGGGGGTGCGCCGGGCGCTGTCGGCCTACGAGCTGTCGTGCGGCGACGAGCGGGGGCCGCTGGCCCGGGAGTCGCTGGGCAGCAGGTTCCGCTGGCTGACGGCCCCCAGGAGCACGATCGTGCAGACCGGCCCCGTGCATGCCGGACTCACCGCCGATCCGGAGGCCGAGCTGCGACGCCTCTTCGCCCGCCTGGTGCTCTGAACGCTAGAACAGCACCGACATGAACGTGTCGACCTCACGGAAGCCGACCTTGCGGTAGACCGCGCGGGCCGAGGAGTTGAAGTCGTTGACATACAGCGAGACCACCGGCGCGAAGCAGGCCAGCGCCTGCTCCACCACGGCCGCCATCCCGGCCACCGCGTAGCCCTGGCCCCGCAGGTCGGGATGGACCCAGACGCCCTGGATCTGGCAGGCCTGCGGCGTCACCGCGCCGATCTCCGCCTTGAACACGACCCGGCCGTCCTCGATCCGGGCATAGGAGCGGCCGATCCTGATCAGCTCCGACACCCTCGTGCGATACAGGGCGCCGCCGTCGCCGCCGTTGGGCGAGATGCCCACCTCTTCGGTGAACATCGCCACACACGCGGGCAGCAACGTCTCGAACTGCTCGGGCATCACCCTGCGCACCAGCGGGTCGGCCGCGACCGGCGCCTTCTGCGAGGTCGCCATCACCGGCTGGGCCCAGCGGATCGCCCTGGCCGGGCCCCAGTGCGGTTGCAGCCGCTCCCACAGGGACTCCACCGCGGGCGCGGGGCCCACGATGGAGGAACAGCGACGGCCCTGCTTGCGCGCCCTGTCGGCGAACGCGTGCACGGCCTCGCTCCCGGCGTTGACCGGCACGAGGTTGGCGCCGGCGTAGCACAGCGACGTGAGTGCGCCCCGCGGCCCGAATCCCCACATCTGGCCGCCGAGCCTGGCCGGACTGAGGCCGACGGTCCGCACCCTGGAGGCGACGAAGACATTCGCGACCGGATCGGTGTCGAGAAGCGCGAGCGCCTCGTCCCTGTCGAAGTCGTCGAGTACGCGCGACGCCGTAGTACGCAGCATCACACGGGTCAGACTACGCGACCCTCTCCGCTTTGCGGTGAACCGACGCCTACCTGTCACCTACCGAGCAGCCCCGAGCAGTTCGGTCAGCTTGAGGTGCCCCGCCGTGCCCGAGGCCATCCTGGCGACCGGCTTCGGCGCGGGCAGCCCCGGGCACCGCGTGATCTTCGCGGCCGGAAGGGTGCCGTCCTTCAGATAGGCCGCCAGATGCCGGTCGACACAGGCGTTGCCCGCCAGCGAGATCCCGTGGTTGCCACCGGGATCGGTCACCAGCCTGGCCCCCGGCAGCAGAGCCCGCATGCTCAACACCCCCGGGTACGGCGTCGCCGCGTCCTTGCGCGACTGGATCATCAAGATCGGCGGCAGCTCCGGCGACGACTCGATCACAGGCGGCTTGCCACCCGGCACGTCCCAGAAGGCGCACGGCGCGTTGTACCAGGCGTTGGGCCAGGTCAGGAACGGCGCCTTCCTGTGCAGCCTGCTCATGTCCGAACGCCACCTGGCCCAGTCGCGCGGCCAGGCGGCGTCACGGCACTGCACGCCCAGGTAGACCGCGTAGCCGTTCTCGTCGCCCGCGTCCTGCTGAGCGTGCTGGCGGTAGGACTGCATGAGCGGGGCGGTCTGGCCCTTCTTCACATAGGCGGAGAAGGCGGCGGCCAGTTGCGGCCAGACGGCGTCGGTGTAGCCGCCGACGGTGAAGATGTCGTCGAGTTCGCTCGGCCCCACGATGCCTTCGGCCGGACGTGCGCGCAGCCGGTCTCGCATGGCGTACCAGGCGAAGGTGGTGGCCTTGGGCGTCCTGCCGAGCCGGTAGACCTTGTTGTTGGCCGCGGTCCAGGCCAGGAAGTCGCGGTGCCTGCGGTCGAAGGCCGCGTCCTGGGCCAGGTTGGCGCCGTACCAGACGCCCTTGGGGTCGACGACGCTGTCCAGGACGAGCCGCTTGACGTGCTGGGGGAAGAGCGAGGCGTAGACGGCTCCGAGGTAGGTGCCGTAGGAGTAGCCCAGGTAGCTCACCTTGTCCTCGCCGAGCGCCCGCCTGACGACGTCGAGGTCCTTGGCCGCGTTGGCCGTGGTCAGGTGCGGCAGCATCCACGACCACAGGTTGCCGCAGCGCTGGGCGTAGTCCTTGGCCCGGCCGACCAGCACCTGCTCCTCGGCCCTGCTCCTCGGCACGTGGTCGGGGCGCGGCGGCGCGTAGTAGCGCTCGGGGTCGACGCAGTGCAGTGCGGGCTCACTGCGGCCGACGCCGCGCGGGTCGAACCCGACGACGTCGAAGCGCTCGGCCAGCTTGGGCGGCAGCGCGGCGGCGACGTACTCGGCCAGGTCGCGGCCCGAGGCGCCCGGACCACCCGGATTGACCAGCAGCGTGCCCAGGTGGTTGTGGTCGCGGGAGACCTTGCCCTTGATCCGGTTGATCGCGATCTTGATGCTCTGGCCGTAGGGGCTGGTGTGGTCGAGCGGCACCCTGACCATGGCGCACTCGACACCGCCGGTCTCGGGCTCGGCCTGCGCCGTGCCGAACAGCCCGAGACCGCCGAACACGTCGCCCAGCACCGACCGCTCCTGCGGCTCGGCGCACGACCCCCACTCGATCTCACCCACCCGGGCGGCGGCCGCTCCGTCGGCTCCCCCGATGCCGACGGCCAGCAACGCCACCCCACTGACAATCCCGACGACGCGCTTCACTCGATCTCCTCTGCTCATAGAACGCTGGAGATGCTCTCAGAGTGAGGAAGTGTGTACGCAGTGTATTGCCAGAAGCTTGCCCAAGAACCGCTTTCGCCCGATGACGGGTCAGCCGACGACGACCTGGGGACCGGCGTTCTCGTCGTCGTCGTCGAAGTCGATCTCGACGCCCATCTGCTCCGCCAGGCGCAGCGCCTCCTCGATCAGCGTCTCGACGATCTGCGACTCCGGCACGGTCTTGATGACCTCGCCCTTGACGAAGATCTGGCCTTTGCCGTTGCCCGAGGCGACGCCGAGGTCGGCCTCCCTGGCCTCGCCGGGACCGTTGACGACGCAGCCCATGACCGCGACCCGCAGCGGCACCTTGAGCCCTTCGAGCCCGGCCTGCACCTGCTCGGCCAGGGTGTAGACATCGACCTGGGCCCGCCCGCACGAGGGGCAGGAGACGATCTCCAGCCCGCGCTCGCGCAGCCCGAGCGACTCCAGGATCTGGTTGCCGACCTTGACCTCCTCGACCGGAGGCGCCGAGAGCGAGACCCTGATCGTGTCGCCGATGCCCTCGGCCAGCAGGGCGCCGAACGCGACCGCCGACTTGATCGTGCCCTGGAAGGCCGGGCCCGCCTCGGTCACACCGAGGTGCAGCGGGTAGTCGCACCGGGCCGCCAGCAGCCGGTAGGCCTGGACCATGACGACGGGGTCGTTGTGCTTGACCGAGATCTTGATGTCGCGGAAGCCGTGCTCCTCGAACAGCGAGCACTCCCACAACGCCGACTCCGTCAGCGCCTCGGGCGTGGCCTTGCCGTACTTCTGCAGCAGGCGGGGGTCGAGCGAGCCCGCGTTGACGCCGATGCGGATGGGCACGCCGTGCTCGGCCGCCGCCTTGGCGATCTCGCCCACCTTGTCGTCGAACTTCTTGATGTTGCCCGGGTTGACGCGGACGGCGGCGCAGCCGGCTTCGATGGCGGCGAAGACGTACTTCGGCTGGAAGTGGATGTCGGCGATGACCGGGATCTGTGACTTCCTGGCGATGATCGGCAGGGCGTCGGCGTCGTCCTGCGAGGGCACGGCGACGCGGACGATCTGGCAGCCGGAGGCGGTGAGCTCGGCGATCTGCTGCAGCGTGGCGTTGACGTCCGCGGTGACGGTGGTGGTCATCGACTGCACCGAGACGGGGGCGTCACCGCCGACCGCGACGGAGCCGACCATGATCTGACGGGATGGGCGCCGCTCGGCGATCGGCTTGGGCCGTACGGACGGGATGCCGAGAGCTACAGATGTCATTTCAACCCTTGCTTTGTCGACGACTCATCCAGTCTAGGCCGGGATTTGGACAGGCTGGGGACGTCGTTCAGAACGCGTACATTTATCCGGCTGTGAGGTGGTTAGCTCTTCTACGTGCCCATTCGTCGGCAGCGAGGACGGTTTCGACGCTTGTCGCGGGCTGGACTATGTGCTCTTCCACCACTTTGGCCACGGTGTCCACGATGCCGAGGAACGGGAGTCTGCCCTCGATGAAGGCCGCCACGCAGACCTCGTTGGCCGCGTTGTAGACGGCGGGCGCGGTGCCGCCCTCGGCGCCCACGTGCCTGGCCAGGGCGACCGCCGGGAAGGCCTCGTCGTCGAGCGGTTCGAACGTCCACGTGTGCGCGCGGGTCCAGTCGACCGCGCTCGCCGCGTCCGGCACCCGGCCGGGATGGCCCAGGGCCAGGGCGATCGGCAGCCGCATGTCGGGCGGGCTCGCCTGGGCGATCGTCGAGCCGTCGACGAACTCCACCATCGAGTGGATGATCGACTGCGGGTGCACGACGACGTCGATCCGGTCGAAGCCGATGTCGAACAGCAGATGCGCCTCGATCACCTCCAGGCCCTTGTTGACCAGCGTGGCCGAGTTGATGGTGATCACCGGGCCCATCGACCAGGTGGGATGGGCCATCGCCGCCTCCGGCGTCACGTCGTGCAGCTCGCCGCGCCTCATCCCCCTGAACGGGCCGCCGCTCGCGGTCACCACCAGCTTGCGCACCCGCCCGGCCGCGTGCTCGCTCTCCTCGCCCCGCGGCCCGGCCGCCCACAGGCACTGCTGCAGCGCGGAGTGCTCGGAGTCGACCGGCAGGATCTGGCCCGGCGCCGCCAGCGCCTTGACCAGCGGCCCGCCGACGATCAGCGACTCCTTGTTGGCCAGCGCGAGCGTGCGCCCCGCCCGCAGGGCCGACAGCGTCGAGGTGAGGCCGAGCGCGCCCGTGACGGCGTTGAGCACGACGTCGCACGGCCAGGCCGCGACCTCGGCGACCCCCTCGGGCCCGGCCAGCACCCTCGGCGCGACGCCGAGCGCGGCGAGCGCCTCGCGCAACGCGGGCACGGCGGCGGGATCGGCCACGGCGACCACATCGACGCCGAACCGCGCGGCCTGGGCGGCGAGCAGATCGGCCCTGCCCCCTCCCGCGGCCAGCCCCGCCACCGTGAAGGCGCCGGGATTGCGGGAGATCACGTCCAGGGCCTGGGTGCCCACCGAACCGGTCGAGCCGAGCACGACGACGGAGCGGGGTGAACCGGGTGCGGCGACGGAGCGGGGAGAAAGGTCTGAGTGCACCCGCCCATTGTCCACCAAGCCCTCGTACGCCCCTCCGCGCGGGGACCACAGAGACGCCTGATAAACGAGGGGTTTTATGCCGGAATTCCGTTATATCCATACCCGCAAATATTGAGAAATGGGGATATTGGGCTCGCTACCTTCCAACCTCAGATCCGGTTCAGGATCCGTCCAGGGAGGTTCGCAATGCACCGCAGACTCGCTCTGCTCCCCGCCCTCGTCATCGCCTCGGCCGCCGCCTTGCACCCGGCCGCCGCGAGCGCCGTACCCGCTCCGAAACCGCCGGTCGAGGAGGAGGCCGCCGACACCAAGGCCGAGCAGCGCGTCGTCCAGAAGTACTGGACGGAGGCGAAGATGGAGAACGCGGTGCCGCTCGACGTGAGCACGCCCAAGTCGTCGTCGGCCAAGATGGGCGCGCCCGGCGAACCCTCGACCGGCATCCCGTGGATCACCCAGCCCACGACTCCCCCCGACGACGAGGACGACCCGCGCAGGCCCACCGTCGCCAAGGCCACGCAGGGCAGCACGTGGACGGGTGGCGGCGCCGTCGCCAAGACCGCTGGCCGGGTGTTCTTCACCTACCAGGGCCGCAGCGCCTCCTGCTCGGGCACGGCCGTGACCAGCGCGAACGAGAGCACCGTGCTCACCGCGGGCCACTGCGTCAAGATGGGAGGCGCCTTCCACACCAACTGGGTGTTCGTGCCCGGCTATGTCAGCGGGCAGCGTCCGCTCGGCACCTGGGTGGCCACCACCCTGCTCACCACACCGCAGTGGAACGCCCGAGAGGACATCAACTTCGACGTCGCCGCCGCCGTGGTCGCGCCCCTCGACGGCAGGACGCTCACCGAGGTCGTCGGCGGGCAGGGGGTGGCGTTCAACCAGGCCAGACGGCAGCAGATGCACTCCTTCGGCTATCCCGCCGCCGCGCCGTACGACGGGTCGAAGCTGACCTACTGCAGCGGCAGGGCGTTCGACGACTTCCTGACCTCGCGCGATCTCGGGCTGACCTGCACGATGACGGGTGGGTCGAGCGGTGGCCCGTGGTTCCTGAGCTTCAACGAGTCGACCGGGCTCGGGACGCAGAATTCGGTGAACAGCTTCAAATACAGCTTTGCCACGAACTGGATGTTCGGCCCCTATTTCGGGACCGAAGCCCAGGCCGTCTACAACGCCGCGCAAAACACAGACGTGCGCTGACCGCTGCCGGGATACCCTCCTCGTTCGGCCGCGATACCCTCACCTGATTTACCGAAAGTAGTCACAAGAACACATGTCGTAGTGCACACTCGGTCCCCATGACCCCGAGCCTCCCCCTGCTTGCGGCCGCTCCGCTCGTCGCCGGGCTGATGGGCGCACCCCTCATCGGCGTGACGCCCATCCAGCAGACCCCGGTGCTCAGCAGCCCCGCCAAGCGACCCGCCGTGCCCGCCGTCCCCGCCGTCACCTCTGTCGGCAAGCGCCCCGACGTCGTCGAGCACGCGGCCGCGGCGACCGCCGTCGACCAGAGTCGCGTGCTGGCCTACTGGACGCCGCAGCGCATGGCCGCCGCCCTGCCCATCGACCTGCTCGGCACCGTCACCAAGGGCACGCTGACCAAGGACGCCCTGCCCAAGGACGGCCTGACCAAGGACGGCGGCCTGCTCAGCGGGCTGACCGGCTCCGGCGGCCTGACCACCAGGCCGGACCTCACCGGCGGCAGCGGCAAGGTGGTGACCCCCAGCAGACACGCCGCCCAGCCGGCTGCCACCACCACGGGCGCGCGCTGGGCCGCGGGCGGCGCGGTCGTCAGCACCACGGGCCGCGTCTTCCTCACCATGGACGGCCTCGACTTCGTCTGCTCGGCCAGCACGGTCAAGAGCACCAACAAGGACGTCGTCGTCACCGCCGGGCACTGCGTCAAGGACGGCACCGGCTCGTGGGCCGACAACTGGACGTTCGTCCCCGGCTACCAGGCGGGCGGCGGGCGGCCCAACGGCTCCTTCACCGCCAGGCGCATGTTCGTCGCCGGGCCGTGGTCGCGCTCGGGCAACGACTCCTACGACCTCGGCATGGTCGCGCTCAACACCGCGGGCGGCCGTCATGTCACCGACGCCGTCGGCGCGCAGAACATCGCCTTCAACACCGCCAGAGGCGGCCAGGTCCACGGCTTCGGCTTCCCCGCGGACCCGCCCTACGACGGCGAGGAGCTCATCTACTGCGCGGGCCGCGTGCACGACGACCCGCACGAGCAGACCCGCGACCAGGGCCTCGGCTGCGCCATGACCGCCGGTTCGAGCGGCGGCCCCTGGCTCTCGCCCTTCGACGCCTCGACCGGCAAGGGCACCCTGATGTCGGTGAGCAGCTTCAAGTACAGCGACGACCGCTCCACCATGTACGGCCCGTACTTCGGCGAGTCGGCCAAGCAGCTCTACGCCACGGCCGAGCGGGCCTGACGCCCAGGGGACGCCGCCCTGGCGAGAACGGTCCCGCCAGGGCGTGAACCACCTAGAGCGACACCCCGGTGATCACCATGACCTTCTCGTACGTCAGGTCCATCATCGTCGAGCGCACACCCTCCCGCCCGATGCCCGACTCCTTGACGCCGCCGTAGGGCATCTGGTCGGCACGGTAGGACGGCACATCGCCGATGATCACGCCGCCCACCTCCAGCTCGCGGTTCGCGCGGAAGGCGAGGTCGAGGGAGCGGGTGAAGACGCCCGCCTGCAGGCCGTACTTGGAGGCGTTGGCGCAGGCGAAGGCCTCGTCGGCCGATGCGACCCGCTGGATGATCATGACGGGCCCGAAGACCTCCTCGCAGGAGACCTTGGACTCGGCCGGCACGTCGGCCAGCACGGTGGGGGCCACGGTGGCGCCCGAGCGGGTGCCACCGGCCAGGACGCGTGCGCCCGACGCGACCGCCTCGGCGATCCACTGCTCGACGCGTTCGGCGGCGGCCTCGGAGACGAGCGGGCCGACCTGCGTCTTGTCGTCCAGCGGATCACCGGTGACGAGCGCGTCGACGGCGGGCAGCAGCTTGGCGACGAACGCGTCGGCGACCGACTCCTCGACGATCACCCGCTGGACGGCGATGCAGCTCTGCCCGGCCTGGTAGTTGGAGAACAGCGCGACCCGCGAGGCGGCCCAGTCCAGGTCGGCGTCGGCCAGCACGACGGCGGCGGCGTTCCCGCCGAGCTCCAGCGTGACGTGCTTGCGCGGCACCTGCTCAAGCAGCGAGTAGCCGACGGGCCCTGACCCGGTGAACGACACGACCGGCAGCCTGGGGTCGTCGACCAGCCCGGCGGCCCGGTCGTTGGGCACGGGCAGCACCGAGAACATCCCGGCGGGCAGGTCGGTCTCGGCGAGGATCTCCCCGAGCACGAGCGAGGACAGCGGCGTCGCGGGCGCGGGCTTGACGATGACGGGCGCGCCGACGGCGATGGCGGGCGCGACCTTGTGCGCGACCAGGTTCAGCGGGAAGTTGAACGGCGTGATCGCCAGGACGGGCCCGCGCGGCACGTGCGAGATGTAGGCGAGCCTGCCGGTGGCCGCGGGCTCGGTGTCGAGCCGCATGGCCTCGCCGGAGAACCTGCGCGTCTCCTCGGCGGCGAAACGGAAGGTCGAGACCGCCCGGTTCACCTCGCCCCTGGCCCAGAGGATCGGCTTGCCGTTCTCGCCGGTGATCAGCTGGGCGATCTCCTCCGCCCGTTCGGCCAGGCGGCGGGCCACATGTGCGAGCGCCTCGGCCCGGACGTGGATCGGCAGGGCCGCGGCCTGCTTGCGCACCGCGTCCGCGGCGGCGACGGCCGCCTCGACCTGCTCGGCGGTCGGAACAGAGTAGACACCCACGGTACGGCCGTCGTGGGAGTTCGTCACGGTGAGCTCGGCGTCCCCGGTGGTGGGGCGGCCGGCGAGCCAGAAGGGGCGGACATCCATGCCATGACGCTATGACACCGCAGACGCCTCATCCTTGCGCCGGAGTGCACAACACTCTCCACTCACCACTCCGTTACGCATAAGCATGTATTTTTCCCGGTTCTGTAACACAACTACCACCAAAGCGGGATGTTTATTGGCGGAGCGCGGTTTAGGGAAAGCCCGGACCGGCTACATCAAGTGAGTGGGTTCCGAGTGCGGCGGGCCCCCGAGCAGAAGGGCGTGGCCATGAACCCCTCGGCGCCGCTCGGGCTGCAAGGCGCCTATCTGCTCGGCGAGCGCGCCTCGCACGACGAGTTGCGTTCGCGCCTGCTCGACGTGGCGGGCGCCCTGCTGGTCAGCGACGGCCCCGACAGCCTGTCCATGCGCAGGATCGCCAGCGAGGCCGACTGCTCGACGACCGTGATCTACACGATGTTCGGCAGCAAGGAAGGCCTGGCCGAGGCGCTCTACCTGGAGGGCTTCGAACGCTTCAGACGGCATCTGGACAAGGTGCCCGCCCGCAAGGACCCGTTCGAGCATCTCGCGGCGCTCGGCCCGGCCTATCGCGAGGCCTGCCTGTCCGAGCCCGGCTACTACAGCCTCATGTTCGAGCGCGCCATCCCCGGCTTCGAGCCGAGCGAGCGGGCCAGGACCCTGGCCAGGGCGGCGCTCAACATCCTGGACCGGGTGATCGCCGACTGCATCTCGGCCGGGTACCTCGTGCCGACCCAGCCCCGCAAGATCGCCGACGCCCTCTGGGCCGCCGCGCAGGGTGCGATCAGCCTGGAACGCGCCGGACACCTGCGCGACAGCCGTACCTATGACGCGGTCACCACGGCCACCATCTGCTGCTACCTCGTGCAGCGATAGGTCAACGAGCCCGGGTTCGATAGGTCAGCAGGCCCGGGTTCAGCGGTCGTCAGCGGGCCCAGTTCAGCGCGATCCACAACTCGGCGCGTACGCCCGGGTCGTCGAGGTTCCTGCCGAGGAGTTCGGACACGCGTTTCATCCGGTAGCGCAGGGTGTGCCGGTGGATGCCGAGATGCTGGGCGGCGGAATCCCAGTGCCCGTTGCTGCCCAGGTAGGCGCGCAGCGACTCCACCAGGTCCGCCTTCGAGCCGTAGTCGCGCAGCGGTGCCAGCACGGCGGCGGCGAACGCCTGGGCGGCGGCCGGGTCCAGCAGCGACAGCAGCCCCTGGCCCGCCAGATCGGCGAACCGCATCGCGCCTCCGCTGCGCCTGGCGGTGTCCAGGGCGCGCACGGCCTGCTCGACGCCGGTGGCCAGGTCGCCGAGCGGGACGGGCGAGCCGAGACCGACAGGTTCGAGGTCGAAGACGAGCGCGTCACCGGCGGGCAGCAGGGCGATCACCGGGCCCTCGTCGTCGAGGAAGGCGGCGAACACGCGTCCCTCCATGGCATCCAGCGCCGACTCCCCCTCGGTGGCCAGCACCACGACCTCGCCCGCGGGCAGCTCGCCCAGCGTGCCGAGCACCTCGCGGGCCTCGGCGACCCGCCCCGCCACCAGCAGCCTGAGCACGGCCGAACGCAACCGGCGCACGGCGGCGAGTTGCTGCCCGCGCTGCTCGACGGCCAGGGTGAGCAGCGAGCCCGCCGCGTTGACCACCGTGTGCACGACCGGGCTGAACGCCATCGGCGCCCCCACGGCGAAGTACCCGCGCACCCTGCGCAGCGCGCCGATCGGCTGCACGATGATGTGCTCGCCCGGTGTCGACAGCGACAGGCTGGCCACCTGGTCGCGACCGGTCCCGCGCAGCCGTTCCAGCTCGGCGGTGACGGCGGCGGGCCTGGCGTCGCGGGTGGCGTGGCGCACCGCGCCCGACTCGTCGAGCAGCATCGCCCAGCCGCCGACCTCGGCCGCGAGCCTGTCGATGACCGCATGGGTGCCTTCGGGCAGCAGCGCGGCCCTGGTCAGCCTGCCCTGCGCGGCGAAGGCCCGGCTGAGCTCTTCGTACTGCTCGGCGGCCAGCAGTTCGCTCACGGTCTTGCCGATCGCGATGAACGGCGTGCGCCTGGGCACCTCCAGCAGCGGCAGCCCGGCCGCCCCGGCGGCGGCGACCAGCTCGGCGGGCACCTCGGCATGGCTCAGCCCCACGCCGAACCCGAGCCCGGCCACCCCGCGAGCGGTCAGCCTGGCGACATAGTCGTCGTAGGGCGCGGCCAACCGCATACCGGTCGTCAGGACGAGTTCGTCGCCTTCGAGGAACGGCGTCGGGTCCTCGAGCTCGCTGACCGCGACCCAGCGCACGGGATGGTCGGTGGAACCCGCGAGCACCCGCAGTCGCATGCGTCGCACGACGATGTCGAGTGAGGGCGCCATAGTTATCCATTCCGGCCAAGCTGGTCGTTGCCATTGTGCCATGGCGACATATCGGCGCTGGTGGGCGGTGGGCTTACCGTCACAGTCATGACCAACATTCAGGGAGGCCCCTCGCTTCCGCAGGAGCGCCGCCTCGTCACCGAGATCCCCGGCCCGAAGTCCAGGGAGCTGTTCGCGCGCAAGCAGGCGGCCGTGCCGCCCGGCATCGGCACCACGCTGCCCGTCTTCGTGACCCACGCGGGCGGCGGCGTCGTGGTGGACGCCGACGGCAACTCCCTGATCGACTTCGGCTCCGGCATCGCGGTCACGAATGTCGGCAACGCGGCTCCCCGCGTCGTCGAACGCGTCCAGCGCCAGGTGGCCGACTTCACCCACACGTGTTTCATGGTCGCGCCGTACGAGTCGTACGTGAGTGTCTGCGAGCGGCTCAACGAGCTCACGCCGGGCACGCACGAGAAGCGCACGTTCCTGGTCAACAGCGGCGCCGAGGCCGTGGAGAACGCGGTCAAGGTGGCACGCGCGGCCACCGGCAGGCAGGCCGTCGTGGTGTTCGACCACGGCTACCACGGCCGGACCCTGCTGACGATGACGCTGACGGCCAAGAACATGCCGTACAAGCACAGCTTCGGCCCGTTCGCCCCCGAGGTCTACCGGGTGCCGCTGGCCTACCCGTTCCGCTGGCCGGGCGGCGCGGACAACTGCGCGGAGGAGGCCGCCGCGCAGGCCATCGACATGATCAACAAGCAGGTCGGCGCCTCGAACGTGGCCGCCGTCGTCATCGAGCCGATCGCCGGAGAAGGCGGCTTCATCGAGCCGGCCAAGGGCTTCCTGCCGCGCATCGCCGAGTACTGCAGGGCCAACGGCATCGTGTTCGTCGCCGACGAGGTGCAGACCGGTTTCGCCCGCACCGGACAGCTGTTCGCCTGTGAGGACGAGGGCATCGTGCCGGACATCATCTGCACCGCCAAGGGCATCGCGGGCGGCCTGCCGCTCGCCGCCGTCACCGGCCGCGCCGACCTGCTGGACAAGGTGCACGTCGGCGGCCTCGGCGGCACCTACGGCGGCAACCCGCTGGCCTGCGAGGCGGCGCTCGGCGTGCTGGAGACGATCGAGGCAGACGACCTGGTGGCCAAGGCGGCCAGGATCGGCGAGATCATGCTGCCCCGCCTGAACGCGATGCGCGAGCGCTTCGACGTCGTCGGCGACGTACGCGGCCGGGGAGCGATGATCGCCATCGAACTCGTCGTGCCCGGCACCAAGGAGCCGCACCCGACGGCCGCGGCCGAACTGGCCAAGCTCTGCCACGCCGAAGGCCTGCTGGTGCTGACCGCCGGGACCTACGGCAACGTGCTGCGCTTCCTGCCCCCGCTCGTCATCCCCGAGCACCTGCTCGACGAGGGCCTGTCGATCATCGAAAAGGGCCTGTCGACGCTGTAGTCCCATCGACATATCCCAATAGAACGGGCATCCGACTTGCGGTCGGATGCCCGTTTTATTGCCGTACGGCGGGCAGTAGTGGGGGGATTTGACCCTCTCTTGACGTCAAGCGGGGTCGGCCTGATCGCAGAGAGGGTTATAACGGTTGCGGTACAGGGCCGGACGACTGCCACGAGGAGCGTGATGGACTGGGGTCCGAGCAGGACGGCGCGGGTGATGGTGACATTCGACCCTGATGGCCTGTCGTGGGCCCAGCGAGACGGCGACGCGTGCGTGGTGTGCCACAAACGCTGGCCGCGTCCGAGAGTACGCGTCGGCCGCCTGCCCGACGACTGCGCCGTGCTGGCCTGCCACGACTGCGCCGACGCGCTCGCCCCTGCCCCGCCGCTCGCCACCGTCCTCGCCTTCCCGGGCTACTGACCGGAGCCGGAGGTCAGGCCGCGACGACCACGTTCTCCTCGCGCATGCCCCACGGTGAGCCGTAGTCGCCGAGCAGATCGAGGAAGGGCACCGCGTCGAACGCCTCGGGGCCGAGCACGCCCTCCCCCTGCCACACGCCGCGCGCCAGCAGTTCCAGTGCGACGACCGGATGCAGGGCCGTCTGCCACACGACGGCCTGCGAGCCGTACTCCCGCATCGACCAGGCGTTGTCCACCACGTGGTAGAGGTAGACCTCGCGCGGGGCGCCGTCCTTGCCCACGCCCTTCACCCAGGTGCCCGCGCACGTCTTGCCGCGCATCAGCGCGCCGAGCGTCGCCGGGTCGGGCAGGCTGGCCGCCACCAGGTCGCGCGGCGCCACCTCCGCGCCGCCAACGCGCAGCTTGTCGGCGCTGTCCAGGCCCAGCTTGCGCAGGGTCTTCAGCACGCCGATGAACTCCTCGCCGAGCCCGTACTTGAACGTCACCCGCCGCGCGTCGATCCAGCGCGGCACCAGCAGGACCTCCTCGTGCTCGACGTTCACGCACTCCACGGGGCCGATGCCCTCGGGGAAGTCGAACACCTCGGGCTCGCTGAACGGCTCGGTCGTGCGCCACTCGCCGTCCTCCCACACCACGGGCGGGTTGAGGCACTCCTCGATCGTGGTCCAGATGGAGAACGTCGGGGCGAAGTCGTGTCCTTCGACGACGAGGTTCGAGCCGTCCCTGATGCCCACCTCGTCGATGCTCTGGAACAGATGGTCGGCCGCATACCGGGCGAACACATCCGCCAGCCCCGGCTCCACGCCCATCCCGACCAGCGCCAGCCTGCCCTTGCCCCGCCACTCGCCGTCCCTGGCGAACTGCTCGTCACCCAGCTTGACCCCGGTCAACTCGTACGGCCTGCGCGGGTGCGGCCTGCTGAGCGACATGGCCATGTCGAGGTAGTGCGCGCCCGCGCTCAGCGCCGCCTCGAACAGCGACATCGTGAAACGCGGGTCGACGGCGTTGAACAGCACGTCGATCCGGTGCTCGGCGATAGCGGCCTCGACCTGGGCGCGGTCGGAGGCGTCGAGGGCGATGGCGCTGAACCTGGGGTCGTCCACCTGGGCGACCGCGGCGCTCGCGCGGCTCTGTTTGGAGTCGGCGACCACGATGTGTTCGAAGAAATCTCGGCGAGCGGCAATGGGCACAACGGCGGAGCCGACGCCGCCGGCCCCCACAAGAAGGATTCGCATGGCCCGACCCTACCCACTGACTGGTCATTCAGTCACTAGAGGAATCGGACAAAATTCTGGAGCCCGTGCGGGCGTGCGGGGTGTGCGGGCGATGTGGCGGCGCCCGCCGAAGTCCTGCTGGAGGAGCGTGATGGACGGGCCCCTGCCCGGTGCCCACGGTGGGCATGACGGGGCGCCAGCCGTACAGGCTTGAGTGGGGGGATGGGGCGCCCAGGTCGGGGGGAACGCCGGGCGCCCCGGCAGGCCGCGCCCAGCGGGGGGACGGACGCGCCCGCAGCTCTAACGCAGAGGAAAGCCCCCGGTCAGCTCACCAGCCCCCGCCACCGCGTCGTCCAGGTGGCATAGTCAGTGCATTCCCCGTCCTGGCCCCGGCAATCCCCCGGTGGGCGAACGGCAAAGGCGATCTTGTCCAGCCTCGCCTGCCTGCCCACGCCGTAGATCTCGCACATCTCCTTGGCCGCGCCCTTGCACGCCTTCGGATTGGCCGGCGCGAGACCCGCCCACGCCGCCGCCTGGCGCTGGACGTCGGCGGTGGACATGTAGTCGAGCCAGCGGTAGGCGCAGTCCAGGTTCGGGACGTTCGCCGCCAGCATCCAGGAATCGACCCATCCGGTCGTCATCGGCGTCTTCAACGCCTTCACCTTCACCGAAGGCACCTGCTTACCGGCCCGCCGCAGCAGGTCGCGATAGTACGGCGTCGCCTGGGCCATCGCCAGCTCGCCCGTCGCGAACCCCTTGACCAGGTCGAGCGGGTCCTTCCAGTACAGCCGGTCGGCGTGCTGCTCCAGCTTGGCCATGACGCCGTCGAGCTGGGCGGCCGTGAGCTGGTAGGGGTCCTTGACGTCCAACTCGTCGCGGTAGGCCAGGGCCACGTCCGCGATCGTCATCGGACTGTCGTGCAGCGCCGCCCGATCCGACTCGAACAGCTCACGCGGCGAACGCGGCTTACCCTTCTTCACGTCGTAGAGCAGGTCGTAGGAGCCCCAGAGGTACGGAATGCCGTGGACCTGCTGGCCCTGGCCCTGCTTGAGCTTCTTCGTCACGTCGGCCCAGCCGCTGATCCTCGCCGTGTCGATCGGCTGCACCTGCTGGTCCGCGACGAGCTGCGCGGCCAGGTCGGGCGAGGCGGAGATCACGTCGTAGGAGCGCTGGCCCAGCTTGACGGCCATCTCCTCCGATGTGCCCACCGAGTCCAGTCTGGCCACCCTGCATCCCGTGACCTTCTCGAACGGCCCCACCCAGTTGCGCTTCGGCCCCGACGCGCCGTACTCCGCGTAGCCGCGGTAGGTGAGGATCTGCAGGGTGCCGTCGCTCGGCGGGGGCGGGGACGGCGTCGTCGTCCTGGTCGGGGGCGTGGTGCTCGGGGTGGTGCTCTGCGTTGCCGTGGGCGTGGTCGCGGGTGTGGTCGTCGTCTTCGCCGGTGCGGCTCCGGCGCTCGTACAGGCGGCAAGCGCCAGACACACGCCGACGACGCCCGACACCACCGGTGTACGACGAGCCACGGATCTCCCCCTTGTTTCCCGGTGGAGCTTACCGGGGTCGCAGGTGGGAGGGGGCTGGGGCGAGGTCGACGAAGGACCCGAGGTGGGCGGCTCGGTATTCGCAGCGAGGGTCCACATAGGCGAAGTGCACGGCATTCCCGACAGCGCACGCACCACCCACCCACCGGCGAGTACAGCTCGCGGGTGTGGTCAGGCTGGAGACCGCTCCGGGCCGCTCCTCATGGGGAGAGATCCTCTCCGGGCGAGACACAGAGACGTTCTGCTGCGGCCGACCGGCCCTACGCGTCCGGCCGCTTTCGGACCCATGAGCGGAGCCTGGCCAGAAGCGTCGCGAGACGCGAGGCTCTGTTGTCTTCCGAGGGCACGTTTGTGTCTGCCGAAGGCACCTTTGTCACTCGTGGAGCGTGAGGGCCTCGCTGGGCCCGGTCGATGACCTCGAACCAGTCGTGCGCGGTCTCCTGGCTCCGTCTGCGTTCAATGGCTCGCTGAAACACATCGGGTCGTCGACGGTCGTCGCTTTCGGCCATCCGGATTCCTCGATCTGGGAGGAGGTGCAGTGGCTTCTCCTTACCGTTTATCCCGCTTTGCCAAACTAAGGCGGGCGTTAGGTTTGGTGATCCTTCATTCGGCTGGAGCCGCTGGTGCGGAGCATTCCGCCCCTTCACTCGCGTCGCGGCCGACTAAGTGTTTGTCCACCGCCCCTTTCTGGAGTACGCGGGGCGAGGGGTCGGAGTTGGCGAGGGGGTGCGAGCCTGGTTCGGCCCGCACCCCCGTTACTTCACCTCTGCCTTTGGACTAGCCCCGACGTGAGGGCGTCTCCTCCGGCTCGGGCACCGCGCACGGCGGCAGTTCCTCGGACGGCTCGACGGCGCACGGCGGCAACTCCTCCGCCCCGCACGGTCCGCAGATCCCCGCAGGCCCCTCGGGACCAGCAGGACCCGCCGGGCCTTCCGCACCGGCGGCACCATCGGCACCCGCCGGACCAGCCGGGCCTTCCGGACCAGCCGGGCCCGCAGGACCAGCCGGACCCTCGGCACCAGCGGGGCCAGCCGGACCCGCAGCGCCGTCAGCACCCGCCGGACCCGCAGGACCAGCAGCGCCATCGGCACCCGCAGGGCCAGCCGCACCGTCAGCACCCGCCGGGCCAGCCGGACCAGCCGGGCCCTCGGGGCCAGCCGCGCCGTCAGCACCGGCAGGACCCGCCGCGCCATCGGCACCCGCCGGACCAGCCGGGCCTTCCGGACCAGCCGGACCCGCAGGACCAGCCGGACCCTCGGCACCAGCGGCACCGTCAGCGCCCGCCGGACCCGCAGGGCCAGCCGCACCGTCAGCGCCCGCCGGGCCCGCAGCGCCATCGGCACCCGCAGGACCGGTCGCACCGTCAGCACCCGCAGGACCCGCAGGACCCGCAGGACCGGTCTGACCGTCGGCACCCGCAGGACCGGTCGCGCCGTCAGCGCCCGCCGGACCAGCAGGGCCGGTCTCGCCCTTGTCGCCCTTGACCCCGGCGGCACCCGCCGGACCTGTGTCGCCCTTCTCGCCCTTGACCCCAGCGGGACCGGCAGGACCGCTGTCGCCCTTGACCCCGGCAGGACCCGCCGGACCAGCAGGACCCGTGTCGCCCTTGACCCCGGCAGGACCGGCAGGACCGGCAACCCCCGCCGGACCGGCAGCACCGGTGTCGCCCTTGACGCCGGGCGCCCCGTCGGCGCCCGCGGGACCGGCAGGCCCCTCGGGACCGGCAGGACCGGCAGGACCGGCCTGACCCTCGGGACCGACGGCTCCGTCGACACCCGCAGGCCCCTCAGGACCAGCAGGACCGGCCGGACCCTCGGGACCGACAGCACCGTCGGCGCCCGTGTCGCCCTTGACGCCGGGCGCGCCGTCGGCGCCCGCAGGACCGGCAGGTCCCTGGGGGCCGGCGGGGCCGGTGTCGCCCTTCTCGCCCGGCTTGGCGAAGGCCTCCGGCAGAACGATCCACACCGGCAGTGCTACGTAGCCGGGTGGGGTGCAAGGCACGCTGACGGACACGTCGGGACCGGGTCCGAGACGGGACTTACCCGCCCCGGCGCATCCGGCCGTACTGGCCTCTGCCGTCCCCGCATATGCGGGCGCCGAAATGAGAACGGCCGCGGCGAGCGCTCCGCCCACCACGCCCTTTCGAAATATGGAAACCACGATATGCTCTCTCCTCCTCCCGGCCAGGGCAAATCAACCCAGAATTGGGAAGTTTCCGCTGGCTGAGGGCTTACGGACTATTACTATCCACCCCGTCCCAAAGGTCAGGACAAGCGTGCGGAATTTCTCGACAACCCGGAGAAACGCCGCAAATGGAAAGGCGCCCCGCGTCACCGCGAGGCGCCTGCCGTAGGAGAAGGACAGTAGGAGAGGGAGCGCAGGAGAGGGAGAAGGGCTACCCGTTGGTCGGGAAGCCGAGGTTCACCCCGCCGTGCGAGGGGTCGAGCCAGCGGGAGGTGACGACCTTCCCCCGGGTGTAGAAGTGCACGCCCTCGCTCCCGTGCACGTGCGTGTCGCCGAACAGCGACGCCTTCCACCCGCCGAAGCTGTAGAAGGCCATCGGCACGGGGATCGGCACATTGATCCCGATCATGCCGACCTCCACCTCGTTCTGGAAGCGCCTGGCCGCGCCGCCGTCGTTGGTGAAGATCGCCGTGCCGTTGCCGTACTCGCCGCCGTTGATGAGAGCGAGGCCCTCCTCGTAGGAGGAGACGCGGACGATCGACAGCACCGGGCCGAAGATCTCCTCGACGTGCACGCGCGAACCGGCGGGCACGTGGTCGAGCACGGTGGGGCCGAGCCAGAAGCCGGGCGCCTGCGCGGCCTTCTCACCGTTGGACAGTACGGTCTCCCGCCCGTCGACGACCAGCTTGGCGCCTTCGGCCACCCCGAGGTCGAGATAGGAGGCGACCTTGTCCCGGTGCTCGGCGGTGACCAGCGGCCCCATCTCGGAGGCCGGATCGTCGCCCGGACCGATCGTCAGCCGTGACACCCGCTCGACGATCTTCGAGACCAGCTCGTCGCCGACCGGGTCGACGGCGAGTACGACCGAGATCGCCATGCACCGCTCCCCCGCCGAGCCGAACCCGGCCGAGACGGCGGAGTCGGCGACCAGGTCGAGGTCGGCGTCGGGCAGGACCAGCATGTGGTTCTTCGCCCCGCCGAGCGCCTGCACGCGCTTGCCGTGCGCGGTGCCGCTCTCGTAGACGTACTTGGCGATGGGCGTCGACCCGACGAAGGAGATCGCGCGGACGTCGGGGTGTTCGAGCAGCCGGTCGACGGCCGCCTTGTCCCCCTGGACGACATTGAAGATGCCGTCGGGCAGCCCGGCCTCGCGCCACAGCCTGGCCATGAGCAGCGAGGCCGAAGGGTCCTTCTCCGAAGGCTTCAGCACGAAGGCGTTGCCGCACGCGATCGCGACCGGGAACATCCACATCGGCACCATGGCCGGGAAGTTGAACGGCGTGATCCCCGCGACCACCCCGACCGGCTGCCTGATCGAGTAGGAGTCGACCCGGGTCGAGACCCCTTCGGAGAAGCCGCCCTTGAGCAGATGCGGGATGCCGCAGGCGAACTCCACGACCTCGAGGCCGCGCGCGACCTCGCCGAGCGCGTCGGAGTGCACCTTGCCGTGCTCGGCCGAGATCAGGGCCGCCAGCTCGTCGCGATGGGCGTCCATGAGCTGGCGGAAGCGGAACAGCACCTGCGCCCGCTTGACCAGCGAGGCGTCACGCCATGCGGGAAAGGCGGCGACGGCGGCGGCGACGGCCGTGTCGACCTCGGCCGGCGAGGCCAGCGCGACCTGCCCGCTGACCTGCCCGGTCGCCGGGTCGAACAGCTCGGACGTACGGCCGGAGGCGCCGTCGACGAGCGCGCCCCCGATCCAGTGCTGGACGTGCTTCACGACTGAACCTCTGCGTTGACGGTCTCCAGCGCGGCGAGGATGATGCCGAGTCCTTCGGCGGCCTCGTCGGGCGTGAGGGTGAGCGGCGGGGCCATGCGGATGACATTGCCGTGCAGGCCGCCCTTGCCCGCCAGCAGTCCGGCCTTCCTGCTCTCCTCCATGAAGCGCCCGGCCAGCGCGGGCGAGGGAGCGCCGTTCTCGACGAGTTCGACGGCGAACATCAGGCCCTTGCCCCTGACCTCGCCGACGATCGGCAGCCGGGGCGCGGCCTCGCGCAGCCCGTTGATGATGATCTCGCCGGTCCGCTGGGCGTTGGCCTGCAGGTCGTGGTCGAGCACGTAGTCGAGGGTGGCGTTGGCCGCGGCCATCGAGATCGGGTTGCCGCCGAAGGTGGACAGGCCCACCGCGTGCAGCTGGTCGAGCAGGTCGCCGCGCGCCACGATGCCGCCGACGGCGAAGCCGTTGCCCAGCCCCTTGGCGAACGTCATCATGTCCGGCGTCACACCGTGGTTCTGGATGCCGAAGAAGGCCGATCCCGTGCGTCCCCAGCCGGTCTGCACCTCGTCGGAGATGAACAGGATGCCCTGCTCGTCGAGTACCTCCTTGTAGGCGGCGAACAGGCCGTCGGGCGCCATGCTGAAGCCGCCGACGCCCTGGATCGGCTCGGCGATGAGGGCGGCGACGTCGTTGGTGACCGTGGTGGACAGCACGTGGCGCAGGTCATCGACGCAGGCCCTGATGTAGTCGGCGTCGCTCAGGCCCCTGAACTGGGTCAGGTGCCGGTCGGCGCCGTGCAGGAAGGTGACGTTGAGCGGCGAGAGCGAGTTGTTCTTCCACGCGCGGGTGCCGGTGACCGACACGGCGCCGAAGGAGCGGCCGTGGTAGCTCTGGCGCATGGCCAGGACCTGGTCGCTCTTGCGCGCGTAGGTGGCCAGCAGCAGGGCGGTCTCGTTGGCCTCGGTGCCGGAGTTGGTGAAGAACACCTTGGCGTCGGGGATGCCGGACAGCCTGGCGATCTTCTCGGCCAGCTCGACCTGACCGCGCAGCAGATAGACCGTGCTGGTGTGCACGACGCCGGTGGCGAGCTGCCGCTCGACGGCCTCGCGTACCTCGGGCACGTCGTAGCCGATCATGTTGGTCAGGATCCCGGCGAAGAAGTCCAGGTAGCTTTTGCCCGAGGCGTCGACGACACGGTTGCCCTTGCCGCCGACGATCTCGATGGGCTCGTTGTAGTAGAGGGCCACCCAGTTGGGGATCACTGCCCGGTGGCGCGCGAGAAGCTCCGACATGCTCCGAGTATCCCGGCTGCCCACCCGAACTCCCACCATCACTCTGTCGGAGGGATCGCACATCGCCTTACACTCTGCTCCCTCGCATCCGGCTTCATGTCATGACATGACGGCCTCCCGTACCGGGGCACGCAGGACCGTGAACGCCAGCAGGGCCGCCGCCACGCAGAATCCGGCGCCGACCCACGCGCCCAGGTGCATCGCGCTCGTGTAGGCCGCCCTGGCCAGGTCCGTCACGGCCGGATCGCCGAGCAGGACGGCCTGCCCGACCGACTCCCTGGCCGCCTCCGGCACGCCGTCCGGCATGGCGGAGCTGTAGACGCCGGTCAGCACGCTGCCGAGCACCGCGATGCTGAAGGCCATGCCGACCTGCTGCACGGTGTCGTTCAGCGCGGAGCCGACCCCGGCCGACTCCACCGGCACCGCGCCCATCAGCGTCGCGTACGCCGCGGGCCCGGCCAGGCCGCCGCCGACTCCCATGATCAGCAGTCCGGTCAGCAGCGCCGGGTATCCGGTCGTGGTCGCCAGGACGACGAAGCCGGCGCCCATGACCAGCAGGCCGAGCGCGATCAGCGCCCGATTGCTCACCTTCTGCCCGAGCGCCGCCCCCACCCCGTTGAACACCGCCGCGGCCACGACGTACGGCAGCAGCGCGAGCCCGGCCTGCTGCACGCCGTACCCCAGCACGTAGTAGAGGTATTGGGTCAGCATGAGCATCACCGCACCGGCCCCGAACGACATCAGCAGGATGGAGAAGGAGGCCCCGCTGAAGTCGCGCCTGCGATACAGCCCGAGCGGCACCATCGGCTCGGGCGTCCGGCGCTCCCACCACACGAAGGCGGCCAGCGCCACCGCGGCGAGCACGGCGACCGGCACGTTCACCCCCTGCTTCGGCGCCTCGATCACCACATAGACCAGTGCGGTCATCCCGGTGATGGACAGCAGCACGCCGACGGGGTCGACGCGCCGGGCCGGCCCCTTCGACTCGGGCATCAGCGTGAACGCCGCCACGATGGCGAGCGCCGCGACCGGCAGGTTCAGCAGGAACACCGACCCCCACCAGTAGTGCTCGAGCAGGAACCCGCCGAGCGTAGGCCCCGCGATCACCCCCACCATGGCCACCGCACTCCACGCCGCCATCGCCTTGCGCCGCTCCCCCTCGTCGAAGGTGACGATGAGAATGGACAACGTCGAGGGCATGAGGATGGACCCGCCCACCCCCATGAGCGCCCTGGCCCCGATGAGCTGCCAAGGCTCACTCGCCAGTACGGCCAGCAACGACGCCACGCCGAAGACGGCCAGTCCGACGACCAGGAAGCGCCGCCTGCCGAACCGGTCGGACAGGCTGCCCGCGGTGATCAGCAGCCCGGCGAACACCAGGACGTAGGAGTCGATGATCCAGAGGATCTCGTGCGGCCCGGCGTCCAGATCCTCGACCAGCGAGGGGATGGCGAGGTTCAGCACGGTCCCGTCGATCACGAGGACGAGCAGGCTCAGGCACAGGACGGCAAGGATCCACCAGCGTTTCGGATCCGGTTCTCGTACATCGTTCGATTTCACTCGCACACTGTACGACGATTCTCGCACACTGTGCGAGCTGAATTAGGATGGGCTCATGACCAAGCAGCTCTTCACCTCGGTCTGGACCAGAGAGGCCCGCCAGGCCAAGCCCCAGGGCCTCAGCCGCGACCAGATCGTCGGCGCGGCGCTGGAGCTGCTCGACGCCGAGGGGCTCGACGCGCTCAGCATGCGCAAGCTGGGCGCCAGGCTGGGCTCGGGCGCCACCAGCGTCTACTGGCACGTGGCCACCAAGGACGAGCTGCTGGAGCTGGCGCTGGACCAGGTCTTCGGCGAGCTCGTCGACCAGGGGCCCGACACCACGCCGTGGCGGGCCGCCGCGATCGCCTTCGCCTACAACATGCGCGCGGCGCTGTTCCGTCACCCCTGGGCGGTCTCGCTCATCGGCACCGTGCCCTCGATCGGCCCCAACGCGCTGGCCCTGTCGGTCAATGTCGGCAAGGTGTTCGGCCGGGCCGGGCTGAGCGGCCTCGACACCGACAGGGCGACCTCGGCCGTGCTCTCCTACGTGCTGGGCGCGGTCACACCCGAGGTCACCTGGCGCACGACGCTGGAGCGTTCGGGCGCGAGCGCGCAGGAGTGGGACGAACACCTGCGCCCCCAGGTGCACCGCGCCGCCTCGGTCCATCCCGAACTGGTGGAGAAGTTCGAGAAGTACGCCCATCTCGACCACGAGACGGCCAGGACGATGAACTTCGACTTCGGCCTGACCTGCATCCTGGACGGCATCCAGGCCAGACTCGGGCATTGAGCACGCCCCCTGCTTGAGAGCGGCGGCACCGGCGTAGCAGGATCGGGGCATGAGCACTTTCCGCGCCGCCCGTGACCTGCTTCTCGACGCCGACTACGCCACCGCCAAGCGTGACTTCCGCTGGCCCGAGCTCGACGAGTTCAACTGGGCGATCGACTGGTTCGACGGCGTGCTGGCCGCGGAGACGCCCGACGCCGTCGCCTTGAAGATCACCAGTGGCGCCCGCTACACCTTCGCCGAGCTGGCGGAGCGCTCCAACCGGGTGGCGTCGTGGCTGAGTGCGCAGGGCGTGCGCCGGGGTGATCGCGTGCTGCTCATGCTGGGCAACCAGGCCGAGTTGTGGGAGTCGATCCTCGCCCTGATGAAGATCGGCGCCGTGCTGATCCCGGCCACCACACTGCTGTCGGCCGCCGACGTGCGCGACCGCATCGAGCGCGGCGGCGTGGCCCACGTGATCGCCAATGCCACCGATGCCGGCAGGTTCCCCGAAGGCGACTTCACCAGGATCGCCGTCGGCGAGGCCGATGGCTGGCTGCCGTTCGCCGACTCGGCGGGCGCCACGGCCGCCTTCACGCCGATCGGCGTCACCAAGGCGGCCGACACGCTGCTGCTGTACTTCACCTCGGGCACGACCTCGCAGCCCAAGCTGGTCGAGCACACCCACGCCTCCTATCCGGCCGGCCATCTGTCGACGATGTTCTGGATCGGCGTGCGTCCCGGCGACGTCCACCTCAACGTGTCCTCGCCCGGCTGGGCCAAGCACGCGTGGAGCAACGTGTTCGCGCCGTGGAACGCGGGGGCCACCGTGCTCATCCACGACTACGCCAGGTTCTCCGCCCCCGACCTGCTCGACGTCATGCGCGACGAGTCGGTCGCGACGTTCTGCGCGCCGCCGACCGTGTGGCGGATGATGATCCAGGAGGACCTGCCCCGCTGGCCGCTGGCTCTGCGCGAGGTCGTCGCGGCCGGGGAGCCGCTGAACCCGGAGATCATCGACCAGGTCGCCAAGGCGTGGGGCGTGACGATCCGCGACGGCTACGGCCAGACCGAGACGACCGCGCAGATCGGCAACGTACCCGGCCAGCCGGTCAAGCCGGGCTCGATGGGCCTGCCGCTGCCCGGCTACGACGTCGCCCTGCTCGACCCGATCACCGGCGAGCCCGGCGACGACGGCGAGATCTGCCTGCCGCTCGACCGGCGTCCCGCCGGGCTGATGACCGGGTACGTCTCGGGAGGCGGCGACGCGATGCGGGATGGGTACTACCACACCGGGGATGTGGCCACCCGGGACGCCGATGGATACATCACTTATGTCGGGCGCACCGATGACGTGTTCAAGGCGTCGGACTATCGCATCTCGCCGTTCGAGCTGGAGAGTGTGCTGCTGGAGCACGAGGCGGTGGCCGAGGCCGCGGTCGTGCCCGCGCCCGACCCGTTGCGCCTGGCCGTACCCAAGGCGTATGTGCTGCTCGCGCCCGGTTTCGAGCCGACCGAGGAGACCGCGCGCTCGATCCTGGAGCACACGACGGCCAACCTCGCGGCCTACAAGCGCATCAGGCGCCTGGAGTTCGCGGACCTGCCCAAGACCATCTCCGGCAAGATTCGGCGCGTTGAGCTGCGAGAGCAGGCCCCAGGACGCGAATTCACCCTCTGACCGGCGAATTTGGGTCTTACTGGAAAGGTTCTTTACTTTTACGCTGTTCATTGTGGACTTAGAAGTGCGACACCTCCGAGCCATCTGCGCGATAGCCGATCATGGAAGTATCTCCAAGGCGGCCGTGGCGCTGAAGACCTCTCAACCAGCCCTCGCGGCGCAGCTGCGACGGATCGAGACCATGTTCGGCGGCCCGCTCTTCGACCGGGGCCGCGACGGCAGCCAGCCCACCCCTTTGGGCAGGTGGGTGCTGGTCAGGTCCAGGTCGTTGCTGCCCGCCTTCGACGAACTCCAACGCGACGGCAAACGATACGCCGTGCTCGACGGCGGCACGGTCACGATCAGGGCAGGATGCATGCCCAGCCATCTGGCCGCCTATGTCAGCGGCGCTTTGCGCGACCTCATGCCGGAGGCGCGTATGACCATGCGCACCGAGGAGTCGCTCGACATGTTGCCGGGCCTGCTGGCCTCGCATCGGCTTGAGCTGGCTACTCTCGGTGACTATCCGGGCCACGAACTCACCGCCCCGCCGGGGGTGGTGTACTCGGCCGTGGCCGTCGAGCCCATCTTCGTCGGGGTCGCGGCCGACCACCCGCTCGCGGCCAAGGACGAGATCGAGCTCGGCGACCTGGCGCACGAGGACTGGTCGCTGCCCGCCCTGATGGAGGCCGGGCACCGCGAACACTTCTGGGAGGCCTGCGCGCGAGCCGGGTTCACCCCCGAGGTCGCCTTCGAGGTCTCGGTCACGGTGGCCATCGACGTCATCGCGAGCGCCCGGTGCGTGGGCATGTTCCAGGCGACGACCAGGGGCTATCCGGGCGTCGCGATCCGGCCGTTGGTCGGGACCCCGCTGCAGTTCCGCAACCTCATCGGCTGGACGGTCGCAGGACCCGTCGAGCCGTACGGGGACAAGCTCGTGGAGGCCGTGCGCGAGGTGTACTGGGCCGACACCGAGAACGCCGTGGCCTATCGCGGCTGGCTCGACCGGCACGGACCTCTGCCTCAGCCCACCGGATATAGCGCAAGAGTATAGAAATCTGAAGGGTTACTCCCTGCACACGGCAAATGCCACATTGGGTTCCAGCCCCGGCCGGGCTCCGCTACACATCCCTCCACCCCCCAAGGGATAGGAGTCACCGAGAGTGAACCCCAAGCTCAGGCTGGGCGCCGTCGCCGTGCTATCGGCGGCGGCCCTGACCGCATCCTCACTGGCGGGCGTCACAAGCGCCGCGAACGCCACGATAGCCGCAGGCGCCACAAGCGCCGCAGCGGCGGGGGCGTCCACCGCGCCCGATCCAGCTGCGCTCACCCGCGCCGTCCTTCTCGCCGAAAGCACACTGGCATCGAAGGCCGAAGCCCTCCACACTTCCGACCAGGACGAGTACAGCCTGGCGAAGACCACCGTGGGCTACCGCGGACTCAAGTACCTGCTCTACAACCGCTCGCACGACGGCCTGCCCGTCTACGGCGGCGACGTCATCGTGGCGACCGACCCCACAGGTCAGGCCGTCGACACGGTGACCACCGGCCAGACCGCCGAGGTCAAGGTCGCCACCAAGGCCGGAGTGAGCTCCGCCAAGGCGGCCGCCACGGCCCGCGGCCAGCTCCCGACCGTCCAGTCGGTCTCGGCTCCCACCCTTCTGGTGCACGCCGCCACCGACACGCCCAGGCTCGCCTACGAGGTCGTCGTCAAGGGCGCCTCCGCGAAGGGCCAGGAGAGCGTCCTTCACGTCTTCGTCGACGCCAAGACCGGCAAGGTCTTCGACAGCTACGACGACGTGCGCGCGGGCACGGGCACCGGCCACTTCAACGGCCCGGTGACCTTCAACACCTCCGGTTCCGGCAGCTCCTACTCGATGACCGACACGACGCGTTCGGGTCTTCGCTGTGGTGGGCAGGGCGGCACCGCCTACACCGGCACCGACGACGCATGGGGCAACGGCTCGGGCACCAACCTGGAGACCGCCTGTGTGGACGCGATGTGGGCAGCCCAGAAGGAATGGGACATGCTCAGCCAGTGGGTCGGCCGCAACGGCTTCAACGGCTCCGGCGGCGCCTTCCCGGCCCGCGTGGGCCTGAACGAGGTCAACGCCTACTGGAACGGCAGCTACACCAACTTCGGCCACAACCAGGCCAACACCAAGCAGGCCACGCCGATGGACGTGGTGGCCCACGAGTACGGCCACGCGATCTTCCAGTTCTCCGGAAGCGGCGGCGCCGGCTCGGGCAACGAGGCCGGCGGCCTCAACGAGTCGACCGGTGACATCTTCGGCGCGCTGACCGAGCACTTCGTCAACGCCCCGGCCCAGTACGACGAGCCTGATTACCTCGTCGGCGAAGAGGTCAACCTGGTCGGCCAGGGCCCGATCCGCAACATGTACAACCCGGGCGCGCTCGGCGACCCGAACTGCTACTCCTCGCAGATCCCCAACACCGAGGTGCACGCGGCGGCCGGCCCGCAGAACCACTGGTTCTACCTGCTCGCCGAGGGCACCAACCCGCCCGGCAAGCCCGCCAGCGGCGTCTGTGGCGGCCCGAGCAGCCTGACCGGCATCGGCATCCAGGCGGCCGGCAAGATCTTCATGGGCGGTCTCAACCTCAAGACCTCCCCGTGGACCCACGCCAAGGCCCGCATCGCCACGCTGAACGCGGCCAAGTCGGCCTTCCCGAGCAGCTGTGTCGAGTTCAACGCGGTCAAGGCCGCGTGGACGGCGGTCTCGGTCCCCGCGACCAACGACCCCACCTGCACCGTTCAGGGCGGCAACACCTTCAGCGTCACGCTGAACCCGACGGCCGGCTCCGTCACGGCCGGCTCTTCCGCCACCACGACGCTGACGACCCAGGTCACCGGCGGTAGCGCCCAGGCGATCACCCTGCGTGCGGCCACCGGCCTGCCCGCCGGTGTGAGCGTCTCCTTCAACCCGGCCAGCATCACCGCCGGGCAGTCGTCCACCGTGACGATCTCCACCACCTCCGGCACGCCGAACGGCACGGCCTCCATCGGGATCACCGCCGACGGCGCCAACGAGGACAAGCAGGCGGCGTACTCGCTGACCGTGGGCTCCGGTCCCACCAACCCGACCGACCCGCCGAACATCAGCCTGGCCAACGTCAAGGCGCACCTGTCGCAGTTCGCGTCGATCGCCAGCAGCAACGGCGGCAACCGCAGGTCCACCGGCCCCGGCTACACCGCCTCGGTGAGCTACGTCGAGGGCAAGCTGCGCGCCGCGGGCTACACGGTCGTCCGTCAGGCCTGCACCAGCGGCTGCACCGCGGGCGCCGGTCCGAACCTGATCGCCGACTGGCCCGGTGGTGACGCCAACAACGTCATCATGGCCGGTGCGCACCTGGACGGCGTCTCCGCCGGCCCCGGCATCAACGACAACGGCTCCGGCTCCGCCGCGCTGCTCGAGGTCGCCCTTGCCCTGGCCGCGCAGAACCCGACCATGGACAAGCACGTTCGCTTCGGCTGGTGGACCGACGAGGAGCAGGGCCTGCTGGGCTCCAGGTTCTACGTCAACTCCCTCAGCGCCACCGAGCGCGCGAAGATCAAGACCTACCACAACTACGACATGGTGGGCTCGCCCAACGGCGGCTACTTCATCAACAACATCAACACCGAAGCAGCCCGCTACCTGCGCGAGTTCTACACCTCGCTGAACCTGTCGCCCGAGGAGAACACCGAGGGCGCCAACCGCTCCGACGACGCCTCCTTCAGGAACGCCGGCATCCCCACCTCGGGTGTGGCAGCCGGTGCCAGCGCGAGGATGACGGCGGCGCAGGCCAGCAAGTGGGGCGGCCAGGCCAACACGGCCTACGACCGCTGCTACCACGCCTCCTGCGACAACATCAGCAACATCAAGGACATCGTTCTCGACCGGGCCTCGGACGCGGCCGCCTACGGCATCTGGAAGCTCGCCGTCGGTAGCACGCCGATCCCGACGAACGACTTCTCGATCTCGGTGAACCCGTCCTCCGCCACGGTCACCGGTGGTCAGTCGACCACCGCGACCGTCAGCACCCAGGTCACCTCGGGCCAGGCCCAGAGCGTCACGCTCCGGGCGAGCAACGTGCCCAGCGGTGTGACCGTCAGCTTCAGCCCGGCGACCATCACCTCGGGCCAGAGCTCCACGGTCACGATCGCGACCTCGGCCGGCGCCGGCTCGGGCAGCATCACCATCACCGGTGACGGCACCTCGGTCGACCGTACGACCGCCTTCAACCTCACGGTCGGCGGCGGCAGCACGGACGACTTCTCCATCTCGGTGAACCCGTCCTCCGCCACGGTCACGGCCGGTCAGTCGACCACCACGACCGTCAGCACCCAGGTCACCCAGGGCAGCGCTCAGAGCATCTCGCTCACCGCGGGCAACGTGCCCAGCGGTGTGACGGTGAGCTTCAGCCCCTCGACCATCACGGCGGGCCAGAGCTCCACCGTCACGATCGCGACCGCGGCCGGCGCTTCGTCGGGCAACATCTCGATCACCGGCGACGGCGCTTCGGTCGACCGCTCCACCTCCTTCAACCTCACCATCGGCGGCGGCCAGGGCACCACCTGGCAGGAATGGACCGCGTACGCGGTGGGCGCCGTGGTGACCTACAACGGAGTCAGCTACCGATGCCTGCAGGGCCACACGTCCCTGCCCGGCTGGGAGCCGCCGAACGTTCCGGCTCTCTGGCAGCAGATCTGACCCACTGACGAAGGGCGGGCGGTCGCCGGGGGACCGCCCGTCCCTTCTTTTGCCCGAAAAGCTTCATCGGCCGTGGGCCCGGCGAACAGCCGATCACGGCGGTGAACGAAAGCGGGAGCCACCACCACACCCGGCTCCCGCAGGCCGTACCCCGTGGCCATGGCGGCGGTGACCCCCGCCGCCATGGTCGCCGAGTGCCCGTCGCACGGGCGAACCCATGATCCCGACCCCGGCGGCAGGTGCCGCCCGACCACCGCGAGACCTGAGGCCAGCACTGGGGCGGCCACTCCGATCGCGAACGTCAGCCGGAGCTCGTCCGCGTCGCCAACGGCGTCGGCGCGGACGCCACCACAGCGACGCCGGGGTCGTCCTGAAACGCGGCTCATCGAGCCGCGTTTCAGCATGTAATGAGGCTAATCTCCATACTTACACTCTGATCGGCTAGGCTCTGGGCCGTGCTGCCCACCATCGCCGACGTGCTGGCCCTGGAGACCGTCCGCCGGGGCAATCCTCGCGTCGTGGCGGGCGCCGACCGGCTCGACACCCGTGTGCGGTGGGTCCACGTCGGGGAGATCACCGACATCGCGCACCTGCTGCGCGGCGGCGAGCTGGTCCTCACCACCGGCGTCGCCCTGCCCGACGAGCCGGAGAAGCTGGTCGACTACATCGCCGAACTGGCCGAGGTCGGCGCCTCCGGCCTGGTCGTCGAGCTCGGCCGCAAGTTCGTGCGCGAGCTGCCGCACGCCGTCGTCAAGGCGGCCGAGGAGCACGGGCTCCCGCTCATCGTGCTGGCACGCGAGACGCCGTTCGTGCAGATCACCGAGTCGGTCCACGCCCGGATCATCGACATCCAGCTGGAGGAGCTACGCGCCTCCGAACAGCTGCACGAGGTCTTCACCGAGCTGTCGGTCGAAGGCGCCTCCCCCGCCGAGGTCCTCGCCCAGGTCGTACGCCTGTCGGGCAAGGCCGTCCTGCTGGAGAACCTGGCCCACCAGGTGCTCGCCTGCGAGTCCGGAGGACGTGACACCGGCACGCTGCTGGCCGGGTGGGAGAGCCGCTCGCGTGCGGTCGCCCCGCCGGAACGCACCGCCTACGACCCAGCATCGGGCTGGCTGGTCACCACCGTCGGCGCGCGTGGCCAGGACTGGGGCCGCCTGATCCTCATCTGCGACCAGCAGCCGGGCCCCCGCGACCTCGTTCTCGCCGAACGCGCCGCCACCACGCTGGCGCTCGGCCGACTGCTGGAACGCCACCAGGAGTCGCTGGAACGCCAGGCGCACGGCACGATCATCACCGGCATCCTCACCCACGCCTACGCCGATCCCGACGAGGCCGCCGCCAGGGCTCGGGCCGTCGGCGTGCCGCTGACCGGCCGCAAGCTGATCAGCGTGGTCCTCCGCCTGGTCGACCAGGTCGACACCGCACTCGACGGCCAGGCCCAGCTCGGCGAGCTCGCCGAGGCCGCGGCCGCCGCCTGCCGCGACGCCCGGCTGCCCGCCCTCGTCGGCGCGCTCGACCAGGACCGCATCGGCGTCCTGCTGCCCCTGCCCCCGCGTACCAACGCCGAGCCCGCGCTCACCGCCCTGGCCGACCGCCTGCGCGTGCTGTGGAAGCCCGGCAGCGCCTTCGTCCTGGCCGCCGGATCGGTCGTGGAGTCGATCAGGGACGTACGGCGCAGCTTCCTCGAAGCCGAGCAGGTCGCCGACGTGGCCGTGCGCCAGCCGGACGGCAGGGCCTACTACCGGCTGCCCGACCTGCGGCTGCGCGGCCTGCTGCATCTGCTGCGCGACGACGCCAGGATCCAGACGTTCGCCGAACGCGAGCTCGGGCCGCTGCTGGCGCACGACGCGCAACGCGGCGGCGACCTGACCCGCATCCTGCGCATCTACCTCGACGCGGGCCGCAACAAGGCGGTGGCCGCCCAGCGGGCGCACCTGTCGCGGCCCGCCTTCTACGACCGGCTCAGACGACTCGAACGCATCCTCGACACCGACCTCGACGACGTCGAGTCCTGTCTGTCGCTGCACGTCGCGCTGCTGGCGCTGGAGTCCTTCCGAAGGGAGAACAGATGAGGGCCCGCGACCACGGCATCGTCATCGGCACAGGCACACCGGGCGAGCTCAACGCCATCACCGACGTGCCCGGCGTCCGGGTGGGCCAGAGCACGATCATCTCCGACGACGGCCCCAGGCCGGTCCGCACCGGTGTGACGCTCATCCTGCCGCACGAGGACCTCACCTTCGAACAGCCGGTCTTCGCCGGGTACCACTGGCTCAACGGCAACGGCGAGCTGACCGGCATGGCGTACATGCGGGAGTTCGGCCTGCTGGCCTCGCCCATCGGGCTGACCAACTCCTCCTCGGTCGGCACCGTGCGCGACGCCTTGGTCCGCATCGAGCTCGGCGAGCGCGGCCGGGGCGGCCAGGCCTGGTCGCTGCCCGTCGTCGGCGAGACGTGGGACGGCCGGCTCAACGACATCGACGGCCAGCACGTACGGTTCGCCCACGTCCAGGCCGCCTATGCGTCGGCCTCCGGCGGGCCGGTGGCCGAAGGATCGGTCGGCGGCGGCACCGGGATGATCAGCCACGGCTTCAAGGGCGGCTCGGGCACCGCCTCCCGCCTGGTCGACGGGTACACGGTCGGGGTGTTCGTCCAGGCCAACCACGGGCGCAGGGACAGGTTCGCGGTCAACGGCGTGCCCGTGCCGATGCCCGACGTGCCGCGGCCCGGCCGTCCCGAGACCGAGGGCGCCGGATCCATCATCGCCGTCGTGGCCACCGACGCTCCCCTGCTGCCGCACCAGTGCACACGGCTGGCCCAGCGCGCCGGGCTCGGCGTGGCCAGGCTCGGCGGCGCCGGTGAGAACACCAGCGGCGACGGCTTCCTGTGCTTCTCCACCGGCAACCGCAACCTGCCGCCCAACGCCCTGGACGCGGACCCGCCCCGCGTCCACACGGTGAACGTGCTCGCCGACGACTACATCACGCCGCTCTACGACGCGGTGATCGAGGCGACCGAGGAGGCCATCGTCAACGCCCTCGTCGCGGCCGAGACCATGACCGGTATGAACGGCGTCACCGCACACGCCCTCGACGGCGCCCGGCTGGCCGCCCTGCTCGCCCCAGGAGTCTCAGGAGTCTCAGGAGTCTCAGGAGGAACCCGATGACCGATCTCGCCGCCGCCGGGGTGCTCGTGCACCACGTCGCCGACGTCACGCTCGTCCCCGACGGCCCCACCACCGCCAGCGCGGAGCTCGGCGAGGGCCGGGGCATCTGGGAGATCACGCCGGGCGTGGTGACCGACGTCGAGAGCGACGAACTGTTCGTCGTGCTGTCCGGCCGGGCCACGATCGAGGTCGAGGGCGGCGCCACGGTCGAGGTGGGACCCGGCGACGTGTGCCTGCTGGCCGAAGGCGCGCGGACGACGTGGACCGTGCACGAGACGCTACGCAAGGTGTACCACTCCAGGTGAGGGCCGGTGGGCTCTGGCGTTTTCGCCACAACCACCTAACGTCGGATATGTGCCGCTGCTCCCCAACCCCCTCGAAGCGACCGCGTTCCGCCTCACGGTCGTACCGCCGATGCTGGCCGACTACTTCGGCGTGCTCGGCTTCCACACCCTGCTCGCCGGGGTCAGGCTCGGCCTGTTCGACGCCCTCGCCGCCGGGCCGATGCCCCCGGCCGAGCTGGCGGCGCGCATCGATGCCGACCCCGGCGCCACCGAGGTCCTGCTGCGCTCGCTGACCGGGCTGGGCCACGTCAAGGCGCGGCGCGGACGCTACCGCCTCACCAGGGCGTCGAAGGTCTGGCTGGTCGGCGACTCGCCGAGCACACTCGTCGACGGGCTGGAGTTCTGGGAGCGCAGTGCGTGCGTGATGTGGACCGCACTCGCCCAGACCGTACGCGACGGCGGTCCGCCCGTGCCCTTCTACCGGCTGACCGAGAGCGACCCCGAGCTGTCGCGCTCGTTCCAGGCCTGGACCTCGGCCATCGCCCGCCGCCAGGGGCCCGCGACCGTCAAGGCCATCCCCGTGCACCCGCACGCGCGCAACCTGCTCGACGTCGGCGGCAGCCACGCCGCCTACAGCTGCGCCCTGCTGCGCCGCCATCCCGACCTGCACGCCACCGTCGTCGACCTGCCCCAGGCGCTGAAGTCGGCCGAGATCGACGCCGACCTGGCCGGACGGGTGACGCTGCGCCCCGGCTCCTTCCTCGACCAGGAACTCGGCGACGGCTACGACATCGCCCTGGTGTTCAACGTGCTGCACGGCCTGACGGACGAGGAGTGCGCCCTGCTGCTGCGGCGGGTGGCGGGCTCGCTGAACTCGGGCGGCGTCGTCGTGGTCGGCGAGCAGTTCCGCGGCGGCCTGATGCCCGGCCGGGCCAGCCGTACCCTGCTCGACCTGCTCGACCTGAACTACCTGATCGCGGTGGGCGGCCGGATCAGGACATACGCCCAGGTCGCGGCCATGCTCACCGCCTCCGGCTTCACCCGCCCCCGCCACCGCCGGCCCCTGCGCTCCCCGGCGACACAACTCGCCCTCGCGGTGCGCTGAGGCGGCGGCGATCTCGTGCGGGCCGGCGCCTGGAAGGTTGGAGCCTGGACGGTTGGCGCCTGGAAGGCTGACGACGGTCACAGGCCCATGGCGGTGTGCACCTCCTTCAGGGTGCGTACGGCCAGGTGCCTGGCGCGCTCGTTGCCTTCCCTGAGCACCTGTCTGGCGTCCGCCGGGTCGATCTGCGCCCTTCGTTCCCGGATCGGGCGCAGGAAGTCGTTGACGGCGTCGGTCGTCAGCTTCTTCAGGCCCGCGGCGCCGCCGTACCCGATCTCGTCGGCCAGTTCCGCGGGTGCGCGGCCGAGACACAGGCCGGCCAGGCGCAGCAGGTTGGCCACCTCCGGCCGGCGCTCCTCCTCGAACGTGATCAGGCGTTCGCCGTCGGTGCGGGCCCTGCGGATGAGGGCGGCGCTGTCGTCGGCCGTGGCCGATAGCGCGATCGCGTTGCCGCGGCTCTTGCTCATCTTGCCGCCGTCCAGGCCCATGAGCAGCGGCGTCCGGCCGAGCATCGCCTCCGGCACGGGGAAGACCGGCCCGTAGCGTTCGTTGAAGCGCCTGGCGATCGTCCTGGTGAGCTCGATGTGCGGGAGCTGGTCCCGGCCCACCGGCACCAGCGTGCCCTTGCAGAACAGGATGTCGGCCGCCTGATGCGCCGGATAGCTGAACATCAGCCCGCTGACCGCGCTCTGCGAGCTGTGCGCGATCTCGTCCTTGACGGTGGGATTGCGCTGCAGCTCGGCCACGCTCACCAGGCTCAGGAACGGCAGCAGCAGCTCGTTCAGCTCGGGAAGCGCACTGTGCCTGCAGATCGTCACCCTCGCGGGGTCGAGTCCGACGGCCAGGTAGTCGGCCAGGAGATGGTCGATGTTGTCCTGGATCCGGCCGGGCCGGTCCCTGTCGGTGATCACCTGGTAGTCGGCGATCAGCACGACCATCGGATGCGTCTCCTGCAGCCTGACCCGGTTGGCCAGCGTGCCGAAGTAGTGGCCCAGATGCAGCGGCCCGGTCGGGCGGTCGCCTGTGAGCACCAGGTCGGGCATATCGGCGTCGGGCATATCGAGGTCGGTCATGTCGGGGGTCCCTCTCTGGCAGTCCCGTGCCGGCGAGGCGACCCGCGCGGGGGCCCCGTCGGCCGGGATCCCTGTCGGTCGAGGACCGTCCAGGGAGAGACCGTGCGGGCTGTCCGAGGACGGCCCGCGCATGCGAAGATCAGCGGCCGTCGTCCGGCCGCCACCACATGCTGACGCGTGTCATAACTCCATCGTACGGCCTCAGCCGTGACGATCGGATGAGGCTTCGGCGTGGATGGTGTCGTCGGCGCAGATGTAGAGATCCCATCTACGGGGACGCGCCATGATCGCGCCAAGGATGAAGCCGAGTACGACGCTTGCGAAGATCACTAGGAGGATGCCCAGCCCCATGACGGCTGCCTCTCGGGAGTACGTGCCGCTTGACCTGATGACGTAAGCGGCCTACCGCACCGTAGCCCCGACCTGCGATCGCTCGCAGCAGAACGTCGATGACTGATCCATTTTGACCAGCACGACTAGGTAACAAACCCTGCTCACTTTGCCGGGTTTCGCGTGTTTCACGGGTCTGCGCGCAGAGATCCCGACAGTATGGTGCGGATCGTTTTCCACCCCCGGGGAGAGAGTCTTCATGTCACGACGCGTCATCGTCGGCCTGTCCATGGCCACCGTGCTCACGGTTTCCGCCGTGCCGGCGGCCGCAGCCCAGCAAGCGAGCGTCGGTTTCCCCTCAACGAAGTTCCCGCTCGGCGAACGCACACTGCCCGCCAAGTCCGTCAGATCCGTCACGCCGGGCATCGAGCTCTACAACGTGCTCGCCGGCAAGTCCACCGACGGCTGGACCGCCACCGTCATCCTGGACAACGGCCGCGACCACGGCACCCGCGAGCAGGCCGAACTCAAGGCCACCGAGGTCGAGGCCGCGGGCGAGGTGCCCAGCGTGCAGAAGGTGATCCGCCCCGCGGTCGCCGACGACCCCGCCGAGGAGATCTGGACCGTCAGGGTCGGCCTGTGGTCGTTCAAGGACCAGGCCAAGGCGGGCAAGATGGTCGCCAAGCTCAAGAAGGCCGACATCCGCGCCAAGGCCGACTACCTCGGCGACGACGGCGTCCAGACCACGGGCCCCTGGGACATGCGCGTCCTCATGATCGACCCGCGTACCTTCCGCGGCTCCTTCGCCGCCAGCCTCGGCACCTCCGTCGCCAAGCGCGAGACCACCTCGGCCATGGCCAAGCAGGCCAAGGCCGTCGCGGCCGTCAACGGCGGCTTCTTCAACATCCACACCCTGCCCGCCCTGCGCGGCGAGCCCGTCGGCGTCTCCGTCGTCGCCGGCCGCCTGCTCAGCGAGGCCGTACCCGGTCGCTCGGCCGTCGTGCTCAAGGGCCGCACCGCACACGTCACCGAACTCACCACCGCCGTCACCGCCTCCTCCCAGGACGGCGCCCGCTACGAGGTCAAGGGCGTCAACCGCCTCGGCAAGGGCGCCGAGATGATCCTCTACACCGAGGAGTACGGTGCCAAGACCCCCGCCGACGGCGGCGCCGAAGCCGTCATCGACGCCAGCGGCACCGTCATCTCCCTCCGTACGGCAGGCGGAGCCGTACCCAAGGGCACCCGCGTCCTGCACGGCGCCGGCGTCGCGGGCGAATGGCTGTGGGAGCACGCCTGGGAAGGCTGGAAGATCGGCATCGACACCAAGGTCGTCGACAAGCGCACCGGCAAGGCGCTCCGGCTCACCCCCGACCTGCACGTCGTGGGCGGCGGCGTAGGCCTCGTCCGCAACGGCCGCGTCAAGGTCACCGCCGCCCAGGACGGCCACGCCTCGGTCAACATGGTCCTGCGCCGCCACCCCCGCACCCTGGTCGGCATCACCCGCAAGGGCGGCCTCATCCTCGCCACCGTCGACGGCCGCAAGCCCGGCGTCACCGTAGGCGCCAACATGATCGAAGCCGCCCAACTCATGCGCTGGCTCGGCGCCGTCCAGGCGATCAACCTGGACGGAGGCGGCTCCACGGCCATGGTGGTCTCCGGCAAGGTCGTCAACGCCCCATCCGACGGCCGCGAGCGCCCGGTTGGGGATGCCCTGCTGGTGCTACCGCGGTAGGGGCTGACCGGCTCGCCGGATCGTACGCGTGTCTATGCCCGCCCCGGTAGGCGCACAGCTGGCGTTGCCGCCATCGGGGTGCCTTGGGGCGGGGGGTTGGCGTGTCGGGTGGGTGGGTTGCGGGGGCTTGGGCGTGGAGCCGGATGGCCAAGCAGGCAGCTGCTTGAGGGGCAAGCATCAAGGACCCCAAGCGACCGAGCCCCTTGGGGTAGGACGGGTCTTAGCTGCAGGAGGGTGAGGTGTCCAGCAGGGTGAGCTGGGCTTGCAGGGTTAGCCTGCCAGCATTCCGCCTTGTGCAGTCCGCGCGCACGCGCTGCTGCGATTGACGCTTACCGCATTCTGCTGGGCGCTCTTGGGGTTGCCAGCAGAATGCCCTCCCCTGCTCCTCGCCCTGAGCTTCCCCACATACAGTCAGCGCAGGCTTACCCTCACCAGCAGAGCAAGGCCGAGCAAGCAAGGGGCGACCGAGCGAGCACCGCATTCTGCTTAGACCCTTTAGAGCTCCCAGCAGAATGAGCCGCCCCGCCAGCGACTCCTCGCGCGGACTGCATGGACACAGCGTCGAGGCTGACGCTCATCGCGCTCTCGTTGGCGCGCTTGGCGATAGGCGCCTCTCGATCCTGGCGCTTCCTCGTGGCTGGGTGTCGGCCTGCCAGATTCACGCAGGCGCCCAGTCACGCCTCCCCATACGCATGCCTCTCCCCTTACGCCAACAACCGGGCGACCATATTTCAGATGAAACGCCAGCCCTCGCGATGAAAGAGTGCTGCCCATGGAGAGGGTGCAGGGTGTGGAAGTGCAGCCGCTTGTGGAGCAGCGGGCGCGGCAGCTTGGGGAGGTGGGGCTACGGTGGGTGGCCGGCCTGCCGGGTTTGGTGGGGGAGCTTGAGCGGCGGTGGGCGATCACGGTGGGCGAGTCGCTGCCGGGTGGGTCGGCCGCGTATGTGGCACGGGCTCGTACCGCGGATGGTCGGGCGGTTGTGCTCAAGTTGGAGCTTCCCTCCCCGGACCTGACGTTCGACCAGCAGGTCCGTACGATCGCCGCCGCCGACGGCCACGGATATGTACGCCTTCTGGAATACGACGCGGCGCGGCATGCCATCCTGCTCGAATCGCTCGGTACGTCCTTGGAGGATTCGCCTCTCCCTCCCGAGCGGAAGATCGAGATTCTCGCACGAACGCTTCAACAAGCTTGGCAGGTGCCTCGCCCTACGAATTGTTCCGTCCCGGACACCGACGAGAAGGCGCAGCAGCTCGTCGACCTGGTCACCGACCTGTGGACCACACTCGACCGGCCCTGCCCGGAACGCGTCGTCGCCCGAGCCCTCGACTACGCTCAGCAGCGCATCGACGCCTACTCGCCGGAGCGCTGCGTGGTCGTCCACGGCGACCCGCACCCGGCCAACGCCCTCCAGATCTCCACGCCTCGCGCGGGCGCCGAGTCCGGCTTCGTCTTCGTCGACCCGGACGGCTTCCTCTCGGACCCGGCGTACGACCTGGGCGTGGTGCTGCGCGATTGGACGCCCGAACTCCTCGCCTCTCCCGACCCCGTCGCCCTGGCCCGCCGGTACTGCCGCCTCCTGGCCACCCATACCGACGTGGACGAAACGGCCATCTGGCAATGGGGCTACCTCGAACGCGTCTCCAGCGGCCTGTTCATCCAGAGCCTCGGCTCCGTGAGTCAGGCCCAGCCCTACCTCCTCACCGCAGAACGCCTGCTCTAGCCGACAGCATCCCGCTTCCAGCATTCTTCGGCGTTTTCGGCGCAACATTCTTCGGTACAACGCAAAAAGGGCCACCCCGCACAAGCAGGGTGGCCCTTCTCGAAAGATTGTCCGGCGGCGACCTACTCTCCCACACCCTCCCGAGTGCAGTACCATCGGCGCAGTAGAGCTTAACTTCCGGGTTCGGAATGTAACCGGGTGTTTCCTCCACGCTATAACCGCCGTAACACTATGAAACTGTCAAACAGACCAGCTGTTTGTGGTTTCAGAATTGCCTAGTGGACGCGAGCAAAAGTTGCTTTGTGGTCAAGTCCTCGGCCTATTAGTACCGGTCAGCTCCACACGTTACCGTGCTTCCACCTCCGGCCTATCAACCCAGTCGTCTACTGGGAGCCTTACCCACTCTCATGGTGGGAGACCTCATCTCAAGGCGAGCTTCCCGCTTAGATGCTTTCAGCGGTTATCCCTTCCGAACGTAGCCAACCAGCCGTGCTCCTGGCGGAACAACTGGCACACCAGAGGTTCGTCCGTCCCGGTCCTCTCGTACTAGGGACAGCTCCTTTCAAGTCTCCTGCGCGCGCAGCGGATAGGGACCGAACTGTCTCGCGACGTTCTAAACCCAGCTCGCGTACCGCTTTAATGGGCGAACAGCCCAACCCTTGGGACCTACTCCAGCCCCAGGATGCGACGAGCCGACATCGAGGTGCCAAACCATCCCGTCGATATGGACTCTTGGGGAAGATCAGCCTGTTATCCCCGGGGTACCTTTTAGCCGTTGAGCGACGGCGCTTCCACATGCCACCGCCGGATCACTAGTCCCAGCTTTCGCTCCTGCTCGACCCGTCAGTCTCACAGTCAAGCTCCCTTGTGCACTTACACTCGACACCTGATTGCCAACCAGGCTGAGGGAACCTTTGGGCGCCTCCGTTACTCTTTAGGAGGCAACCGCCCCAGTTAAACTACCCACCAGACACTGTCCCCGATCCGGATCACGGACCAGGGTTAGACGTTCAAAACGACCAGAGTGGTATTTCACCAATGACTCCACCACCACTAGCGTGACAGCTTCACAGTCTCCCACCTATCCTACACAAGACGTTCCAAACGCCAATGTCAAGCTGTAGTGAAGGTCCCGGGGTCTTTCCGTCCTGCTGCGCGTAACGAGCATCTTTACTCGTAGTGCAATTTCGCCGGGTCTGCGGTTGAGACAGCGGGGAAGTCGTTACGCCATTCGTGCAGGTCGGAACTTACCCGACAAGGAATTTCGCTACCTTAGGATGGTTATAGTTACCACCGCCGTTTACCGGCGCTTAAGTTCTCAGCTTCGCGACTTACGTCGCTAACCGGTCCCCTTAACGTTCCGGCACCGGGCAGGCGTCAGTCCGTATACATCGTCTTACGACTTAGCACGGACCTGTGTTTTTAGTAAACAGTCGCTTCCCCCTGGCCACTGCGACCCCCACCAGCTCCAGGCGCAAGGCCTATCACCAGCAGAGGTCCCCCTTCTCCCGAAGTTACGGGGGCAATTTGCCGAGTTCCTTAACCACAGTTCACCCGATCGCCTTGGTATTCTCTACCTGACCACCTGAGTCGGTTTAGGGTACGGGCCGCCATAACACTCACTAGAGGCTTTTCTCGGCAGCATAGGATCATCCACTTCGCCACAATCGGCTCGGCATCACACCTCAGGCTTAATAAGACGCGGATTTGCCTACGTCTCGCCCTACATGCTTACCCCAGGAACAACCATCGCCTGGGCTGGACTACCTTCCTGCGTCACCCCATCGCTTACCTACTACCCGATCGGTCCGAGCGTTCACCCCACCAAGACCCGAAGGTCACAGGAGGGGTTAAGGACTCTTAGCATCACGAGGTTCAGTATGGGCGCGTTAAAGCGGGTACGGGAATATCAACCCGTTGTCCATCGACTACGCCTGTCGGCCTCGCCTTAGGTCCCGACTTACCCTGGGCGGATTAGCCTGGCCCAGGAACCCTTGGTCATCCGGCGCGAGGGTTTCTCACCCTCGATTCGCTACTCATGCCTGCATTCTCACTCGTGTACGCTCCACGGCTAGATCACTCTGCCGCTTCACCGCAGCACACGACGCTCCCCTACCCATCCACACCTTGCAGTGTGAATGCCACGACTTCGGCGGTGTACTTGAGCCCCGCTACATTATCGGCGCGGAATCACTTGACCAGTGAGCTATTACGCACTCTTTCAAGGGTGGCTGCTTCTAAGCCAACCTCCTGGTTGTCTCTGCGACTCCACATCCTTTCCCACTTAGCACACGCTTAGGGGCCTTAGTCGGTGATCTGGGCTGTTTCCCTCTCGACTACGGAGCTTATCCCCCGCAGTCTCACTGCCACGCTCTCACTTACCGGCATTCGGAGTTTGGCTGACGTCAGTAACCTTGTCGGGCCCATCGGCCATCCAGTGCTCTACCTCCGGCAAGAAACACGTGACGCTGCACCTAAATGCATTTCGGGGAGAACCAGCTATCACGGAGTTTGATTGGCCTTTCACCCCTACACACAGGTCATCCCCCAGGTTTTCAACCCTGGTGGGTTCGGTCCTCCACGAGGTCTTACCCTCGCTTCAACCTGCCCATGCGTAGATCACTCCGCTTCGGGTCTACAGCATGCGACTCAAACGCCCTATTCAGACTCGCTTTCGCTACGGCTCCCCCACACGGGTTAACCTCGCCACACACCATAACTCGCAGGCTCATTCTTCAAAAGGCACGCAGTCACATCACACACCAGACAAGCTGGTGCAAGCTCCTACGGCTTGTAGGCACACGGTTTCAGGTACTATTTCACGACCCCTCACCGGGGCGCTTTTCACCTTTC
>NZ_JBWBBW010000002.1:0-1980000 GCF_056106265.1 Nonomuraea sp. IBHARD001 | reverse complement strand
AATCCATCACACCCACAATGTGAGCGCGACGGGGTTGTGCATCATGCACTGGCTTTTAACACACTGTTGAGTTCTCAAGAAACGGACGCGTACACCCTCGACCACCAGGTGGCGTTCATTCCGTCGTTGTGTCTTTATTCTTTCAGCCGTTCCATTCTCTGTCAAATCCAGCGATTTGACTTTTCATGGTCCGGCCTGCAGGAATTTCGACCACCTCGTTTCCGAGGCAACCCCTCAAACTTACTCCCGCATCCGATCCTTGTCGAATCGAACCCGCGGAGGGAGTCTGCCGAAACATGGCGAACTGCGCCTTGCTCGGTGGGGACTGGTGAACTCTATGTACGGCTCCCCAAGTCGTCAAATCAAGACTGCGTGTCGCCGAGCGATGTCCGTTTGAATGCCTTATGCGGATCAGTTGGCCGCATCCAGCAGCCGGTTCGCGAGACCGGTGCGGCAGTAGAGGACACGCCGTCCGCTTCGACGCCGGGTGACCAGGTTGTTGTCGACCAGCACGGCAAGATGCACGCTGACCGAACCGGGAGTGAGCGACATCGCCGCCGCGAGCGCCGTGGTCGTCGTCGGCAGATCCAGCGACTCCAGCAGCCGCGCCCTCGTCCCGCCCAAGAGCCGCCCGAGAGGCCGATTCAGCGCCCGACCGGCAGGATGCCCCACAGGCCGACCGGCAGGCGCGGACGCGCCCCACACCTCCGAAGCCCCCCGAGGCGCGTACATCAACGCGGGCACACACGCCGGACTGTGCGCGGCGATCAGCCGCGGAGCCGCGAACACGGTCGGCACCAGCACCAGCCCACCCCCGCCGAGCGCCCGCACGAAGTCATGATGCGGCTTCCTGAGCACAACCGACCCAGGCGTGTACTCCACCTCGGGATGCACCCCGGCGAACAACGCCTCAAGCCCGCCCTCGACCATCTCCCGCCCGCCCCGAGCCACCTCGGCGTCATGAACCGCGCGCAACCGCCCCCAATACGGCTCCACGGCGTCACGCCAATACCCCGCCACCTCGTCCACGAGCCGCCCGAGATGCCGAGCCGGATCGTCAAGAAACCCCCGCAACGCACCAGGCCCGTCCGCGAACTCCTTACGCACCCACGCGTCGGACGACTCCCGCACCTGAGCCACCTGATCGGCAAAGGACGACGAGCCACCGGGAAACGGCATGAGGAAATCAGGCTGCACCCGCTGATCGGCCAGAAGCGCGCGAAGCAACGGCCCGGGACGAGTCCGTACGGAGGCGATCCAAGGCCGATGCAGCGGATGTGGAACAGGCTGGAGGAGGACCTGGACGCTGGCCACCAGTTCGTGCAGCGGCGAGGCTGCGGCGAAACGCACCCTGGCGACGTCGTTCCGGTCGAGCAGGTACTCGATCACACTTCCGAATTCTAGGCACCCACCATTAGGCGACAACGAAATCGTGGCAGGCCCCGGCCCGTCCCGTTCACGCTCTCCACATGAACGACTTCGACTTCCTCCTGGGTGTGAACGACGTACGCAACCAGCGCAGGCGTGTGCCTTCGCTGACGACCGATCTGGAAGCGACCGCGCGCAGCGGCTGGGAGGAGTTCGGCGCGGTGAACACCGGCGTCGCCTTCATGGACGGCCAGGTGGTCGTCGACCACTACGACGGGCGCCTCCCCGACGGCCGACGGGTACAGCTGGTGGACGTGCACGCCTACTCCCCTGCCACGGGCGAGTGGTCGAACGTCGTCCACGGCGAAGGCGGCCCCGACTGGCAGCCGTACGTGGGCAGGTTCGAGGCGGGGGTGGGGGTGTTCCGGCAGATGGCGACGGGGCCCGGCGGGGTGCGGTTTCACGTGCGGCACGTGTGGGACGACATCACCGCAGGTACGGCGCGTTTCCGGCAGGCGTTCTCGCTGGACGGCCGTACCTGGCACGATAACTGGATCATGGAGCTCACAAGGCGTCATTCTGGGTAGCTCTATGACATGAGTGGACAAGCGATACCCAGAGCGGTGATCGTGCTCGTGGGTACGGCAGGGGCCGTGGTGGCGCTGGCCGGGATCAGGGAGGTCGCCTCCATCGTCGGGCCCGTGCTGCTGGCGCTGGTCCTGGTGATCGCGGTGTCTCCGGTGCGTACCTGGCTGGCGGCGCGGGGCAGCCCGGCCTGGGTGCAGGTGGCGGTGCCGTTCGTGATCGTGGTGCTGGTGCTGCTGGCGATGGTCGCGATCCTGACCCTGTCGGTGGCGCAGCTGGCCACCCTGCTGCCCGCGTACGCCGATCAGTTCAAGGAGCTCACCTCGCAGGCGCAGGAGCTCACGGGGCGGTTCGGGCTGACGAACGAGCAGATCGACAAGGCGATCAAGTCGTTCGACCCGGCCAGTGTCATCGGGGTGGCACAGGGGCTGGTCTCGGGGCTGGTCGGGGTGCTGTCGAGCCTGTTCCTCATCGTGGTACTGCTGCTGGCGATGTGCCTGGACGCGCCGACGTTGTCGCGCATCATCGGGTCGAACACCGGCAAGCCGCTGCTGGTGGGTGCGCTGTCGACGTTCGCCGACAAGACGCGGCGCTATCTGGTGGTCTCGACGATCTTCGGGCTGATCTGCTCGGCGCTCGACGTGGGGGCGCTCTACCTGCTGGGGGTGCCGATCCCGCTGCTGTGGGGGGTACTGGCGCTCATCACGAACTACATCCCGAACATCGGCTTCATCCTCGGGCTCATCCCGCCCGCGACGCTGGCGTTGCTGGACGGCGGGGTGCAGAAGATGCTGCTGGTGATCGCCGCGTACATGGCGATCAATGTGGTGATCCAGTCGTTCATCCAGCCCAAGTTCCTCGGCGACGCGGTGGGGCTGACGACCACGATGACGCTGCTCTCGCTCATCGTGTGGGCGTTCGTGCTCGGGCCGCTCGGCGCGCTGCTGGCGATCCCGCTCAGCCTGCTGGCCAGGGCGCTGCTCATCGACAGCGATCCGAGGGCGCGCTGGGCTGCCGCCCTGATCTCGGGCGAGGATCCGGCGCCCGAAGCGGACGCGGCGAAAGCGTGAGGAGGAGGCCGCCGGAAGGAGGGACGCGCCCGGCCGGGGCGGCGTCGCCGGCGGTCGTGCTGCGCGGGGCGCCCCTCATGCGGCGCGGGGACGGCCGCGCGGCGTGAGGGTGGATGCCTGCTCGGGACGCAGGGACTTCGAGCCGCCCGGTTGCCCGCGCTCACGGCCGCGGCGGTGGCAGGCGAGCTTCTGGGCGCTCACCTACGGCACTGCCGGCGCCCGCCTCGGCATGGCGGCCCGCTGCCGAGTACGGCCGGAGCCCCGGCGCTAGGGCAGCCTGATCTGCTCGATCTGCTTCACCTGCGCCGCCTTCCAGCCCTGCTGGAACCCCAGACCGTGGGCGATCTCGACGGGCGCGGTCGTCACGTTGCGCGTGACCATCCCGTCGATGTGGTGCAGGACCGTGAGGACGGCGCCGGCCGCAGCGGCCAGGATCAGCAGTCTGTCCATCAGGCCGGCACCGGCGGCGGGTGCCCCCAAGGAGGCGAGCAGGGCCAGGACGCCGGCGGCGAGCCAGCACCCGCCCGCTGATACCGCGAGGAGTCTTCGCCTCACTTTGTTCATATCACCCTCCTGCAATGAAGTAGTCACCTGTTACGCGGGTGACTTTGCGGGCCAAATTATGACACTATGTCACAATATGCAGGTATCGGTAGATATGCCTATATGAGCCCTTATTCACAAGGAACAGCAATTGGCATTACGGTGAGTGATCATGAATGGGCTCATGTTCGCCGCCATTACCGTGTGTTGATATCGGGCACCCCGAAGGCCGTGCCCGCAAGATCCGCAATCCGAGCCGCCCGCTCACGCCGCGTGACATCGTCGCGTTTGCAGGAACACGCCCGCGATCCCGCATCCCCGCCCCCGTAGGACCTGCGCGCACGACACCCGCGATCGGCCGATCACACAACGCCAGATCGGCATGGCGTTCCGGCACGCCGGTCACGTGACCCTGTGCGACACATGAACCGGCGTGCCGCGCCTTCCGCGCCCCAGGCGAAGGTGTTCTACTTCTCACCGCGCGCGATATCAATCGTCGTTTTAATGTGCTCCATTTGGCCGCTGAATACCGCCATCACCGAGCGGATGAGCGACTTCTCCAGTGCCTTCTTCTGCTCGTCGCTGAGCGAAGGCGCCCTTCTGATGTCGTCGAGCCCTTGCAGGATGAGCTGCAGCAGCGCCTCCGACGTCGTCTGCGCCTCCACCTCGGCCAAGGCGGGCTCGCGTACGGCACGCTGGCGCACGTCGGCCGTGAGCATCCTGGCCGCGTCCGGCCTGCCCACCTCGTCCAGCTCTTCGGGGGCGACCGAGACGATCTTCGCCATCATGGCGATCTTGTCGGCGGGACCGACGTACCTTCCGTTCTCGATGTGCCGCCACGCGGCCTCGCTCATCTCCGCTCTCGCCGCCGCCTTGCGGATCGACAGCTTGGGCAACATCTGCTCCCGCCGCTCGCGGATCAGTGCTGCCTCCAGCGGGAGACCGCGATCCTCTGCCATCGGACACCTCACTGCTCGGGGGCCAACTCGCGCGTATCTACGCGGACTGTAGCGGACTCTCGCGTATACCACCCTGTCCCGGGAGGAAAAAAGTTGGCCTCTATCTGCATGGCGTCCCGCAAGGCGGGTAGAGAAAATACGCGTAAAGCTTGCGCCTCACGCGTCGTGCTGCGTAATATCACCGCCATGCCTCAGCGCTACGCACGGGATGAGGAGCCTCTCATCCACACGATCCCGGAGGTCATGCAGCTTCTACGGCTGAGTCGCCGGACGGTCGAAGAGATGATCCGCACCGGCCAGCTGGAGTCGTTCAAGATACGCGGTCTTCGCCGTGTCAACCGGCAGTCGATCCTCCAGCTGCTGGACGCCACGCGAGCGAAGTGACGACATGCACGCGACGACATATGAGGGGTGGCACCAATGAACGTGGCCGCACTGTGGCCGGTACCCGGATTGTCCGGGCACGCACACCATGCCGATCGGCCGGGCGGATCGACGGACCTCCCGGCCCTGGTCGCCGGGGCGGCGGCGCTGGTCCTGGTCTCGACCGGCGGGCTCTCGCTCGGCGCGGTCCTGGCCGTCACCGTACTGTTCGACGCGGGCCTCGCGCTGCTCCTGTGGAGCGGCCGGCACCGCTGGAGCCTGCGATGAACTCCGTGTACGTGGACCAGTCGCGGCTGACGACCGAGCGGGTCTGGCACCGCGTCACCGACAACGAGGCCGTGCTGACGATCGGCAACCTGCGCCTGCCCGTCTCACGTCACGACTGGCGTGCCGTCCGAGAGGCGATCATCATCGCCGAGCGCATCGCGGCGGCCGTGGTCTTCTGGAAGTCAGATCTGGAGGCCATCCACAGCCAGCTGGAGAGGGAGGCGCACGAGCGGCAGCACGCCCACGCGCATCCGCCCGCGCCTCCTCTCCAGCCGGCGCTCGCTTTCACACCGCAGAGCCCGCAGGGGTGGCAGCCGGTGCCGGCACAGCGCCCGATGCGCCTGCCGCTCACCTTCCAGCCCGAACCTACGCCGGTTCCCGACCCCGAGAGCGACTGGCCGAGCGCGCCACCACCGGCGGCCAAGGCGGCCGAGCCGTCCATCGGGGACCAAATATCACAACATGGTCAAAATGCATCACCACTGGCTATATCCACGGATGCCGGGCAGGTGATGCTCTCAACGCAGCCCGCCGCGATTCATCTCGTGCACCCGCAGAAAGTCGCCCATCCATGACCAGATACCGGCAGGCGGTGCTCCAGGACTGCGAGCGCACGCTCGACACCCAGGACACCGCCTACCTCTCCAGGATGCTCGGCCTCGTGCTCGCCCTCGTGGTCGTCACCTTCACCGTCACACTCCTCGACGGCTCGATCAACCTGTTCTGAGCCGCGTTCACGTATACCTCTCCGAACGGTCCGTCCACGTCCCTGCGGGGACTCGGTGCGGCGCCGCGCGTCTCGGGCACGGCTGGGGGCCGACCGGGACCGGCAGCGCGCCGCCCAGGCGGACTCGCGTGTCTCCGGTTGATGGCTGGGGGGCCAACCGCGGAGACACGCGCCATGCCACCCCGCCCGTGAGCCTGTCACTCACGGGCGGGGTGGACCTCCCCAAGACAGCACGCCTCCGGTCGACGGCTGGGGGGCCGACCACGGAGGCGTGCTCCGGACCGCCCTTCACCCATGTCGCTCACACCGAGGGTGAAGGGCGGTCGCGCGCGTGCCGCCTGCCGTAGCCGGGTGTGCTTTCATCGCGACCATGGAACCGAGGCGTTGGGACATCGACACCCGTCACACCGGCATCGGCGACGGCGCGGCCTTCGCACCGATCGCCGGGTCGCTGCTGGCGGCCATGGCGATCGAGGGCTGGGTGACGGAGGAGCCAGAGGCGCACCTGCTGCCGCATCTGCGGGCCGTACCCGGGTGGCGTGTGCTCGGCGACCGGCTGCTCGACGACGGCGTCTACGAGGTGACCGCACGCCCCGACGAGCCGTGCCAGGCGATCGACCTGCACCGGGCGGTCGTCCGGCTGCTGTCGGTGATCGCCGAACCGCTCTTCCTGGTACGGCAGAGCGGCCCGGACACGTTCGAGTGCGTGACCGGCGTCCTGGACGGCGACCCGCCGGGCTACCGGGGCCACGGCCACCTGCTGCGCCTGCTCGTCGAACGGTCGTAGCCGACGAGGGCGGGCACGCGATATCCACCGGTCGAAGGACACGACTACTCTAATATGTCTGTTAGATATATCTGGCAGAGAGAAATGGAAGCACATGGCAAGGAAGAGCCAGACCGAGACCGCCGTGCTGGGTGCGCTCAGCATGGAGCCGATGACGGCCTACGCCCTGCGCGAGGCCATCAGGGACGTGCTCGGGCACTTCTGGAGCGAGAGCTTCGGGCAGATCTACCCCACGCTCACCACGCTCGAACAGCAGGGCCACGTCGAACGCAGGGAGGGGCCGCGATCGGGCTCCTCGACGTTCGTCATCACCGAGTCGGGCACCACCCGGCTGCGTGAGCTGCTGAGCGAGCCGATCGTCTCGGTGCCCGCGCGCAACGGGCTGCTGCTGCGTCTGTTCTTCGGCCGCACGCTGGGCGCCGAGGCGTGCAGGCGACTGCTGCACGAGGCCAGGGCCGACGCCGAGAAGAGCCTGGCCGAGTACGAAGGCCTGGCCCGCTCGCTCGCCGCCGACGAGGCGGGCTCCCCCGACCTGCCGTTCATGCTGACCACGATCTCCGCGGGCAGGCACGGCGCCCAGGGCGTCATCGCCTGGGTCGAGGAGGCGCTGGCGATGCTCGACAGCGCCCTGCCCGCCCCCGAGAACACCCCGGCGAACCTCGAAGACACCCCCACGGACGGAGAACACACACCATGACCGCCTCCCCCGCCCTCGCGGGCGCCCGCCCGCGCCACCGCCCGCCTTCGCCGCTGCGCGCCAGGATCGGCTTCGCGCTCTTCGCCCTCGTCACGGTCGGCGGCGGCTGGCTGTTCGTCCTGCTCGACCGCGTCATGGGGCAGGGCACGGGCACCGGCGGCGTCGACTCCACCAGCGGCGCCTCCGCCGGGCAGGGCCTGTGGATCGCCGTTCCCGCCCTGGCCGTGCTCGCGCTGTACCTCTTCGGCAGGGACGGCGCCGGGCCGCTCGGCCTCACCCTCCGCCTGCGGGGCGAGCTGCGCTGGTACGGCTTCGCCGCGGTGTTCTGCCTGGTCACGACCACCGTCTCGATCGCCGCCGGTGCGGCGTTCGGCGCCGTGTCGTTCTCGTTCGAACCCGGCGCCGGACATCCGCCGCTGCTGGCCACCTTCGCCGCCTCGCTCGTCTTCCTGCTGGTGAAGAACCTGCTGGAGGAGCTCATCTTCCGCGGGTACGGCACGCGTACCGCGATGGCGCTCGGGCTGCCGGGCGTCGTGCCGCACGTGCTGGTCGGGCTGGTCTGGGGGCTCTGGCACCTGCCGCTCTACCTGGTGTGGATGGCGCGGGCCGATCTTGAGCGGACCACCACGCTGCCGCCGGCCGTGTACCTTCCGGCGTTCCTGGTCGGCATCGTGGCGCTCGCCGTGCTCTACGGCGAGCTGCGGGTGCGCACCGGCTCGATCTGGCCCGGCGTGCTGCTGGCCACGGTGAGCAACGCGATCGTGACCCCACTGCTGATGAACGGCCATCTGCGCTACGCCGGACACGGCGACGCGCTGTTCGGCATCGTGCCGGGCTCGCTGGCGACCTTCGTCCTGTTCGGCGGCACCGGGCTGTACCTGCTGCGCCGCAGGACGGCCTCGACCGGCTGAACACCGGGCCGAGGCCGTCGCACGGCGGTTACGGCGCGGCCAGCGCCTCGGTCGGCGACATACGCGCCGCACGCACCGCCGGATAGAACCCGGCCAGGCCGCCGATGACCAGCGTGGCGGCCACTCCGCCCGCCATCGCCCACACCGGCACGATCGACGGCCAGCCCTGCACGCTCGCATAGCCCGCCGTCACCCCGATGCCGAGCAGCACACCGCCGATCCCGCCGAGCGCCGACAGCAGCAGCGACTCGGCGAGGAACTGCAGCCTGATCTGCCCCCTCGTCGCGCCGAGCGAGCGCCGGAGCCCGATCTCGGCCCGCCGCTCCAGCACCGAGATGACCATCGTGTTGGCCACCCCCACCCCGCCGACCAGCAGGGCGACACCGCCGAGGCCGAGCAGCAGGGCGTTGAGCGTGGCATCGGTCGCCTGCTTGGCGGCCAGGACGTCCGAAGGCCTCGACACCTCGACCTCGTTCGGGTCGGCCGGGTTGGCGGTGGCGGCCAGCACGTCACGCACGGCCACGACGTGCTCCTCCTGCGCCCTGGCGTACACGGTCGTGGGATAGCCGTCGAAGCCGAGCCGCTCCTCGGCCACCGGCCAGCCGACGAGGGCCGCGGTGTCGAGCTCGGGTGCGAGCGGCGCGGGAGCCAGCACGCCCACGACGGTGAACCACTGCTCGCCGAGCCACACGCGCTGCTCGGGCCCCGCGGTGACGACGCCGAGCCGGTCGGCTGCCGTCGAGCCGAGCACGGTCGCCGGGTAGCGGTGCGTGGCCGCGTTGAGCCAGGTGCCGCTGACCAGGCCGACGCCGGTGTCGGCGGGCAGGTCGAGACGTGCGGCGACGACCGACAGGCTGCCCGACTGGCTCTCGGGGATGCGGTCGTTGCGGTAGACCTTGGCCCCGGTCTCGCCCGTCGCGGTGACGGCGGTGACCGGCGCGATCTGCTCGATCATGGCCTCGGCCTCGGCGGGCAGGTGCGAGTCCTCCCCGAACAGGGTCTGACCTGGCGACACGGTGAGCAGGTTGGTGCCGAGCGCGGCCAGTTGCCGGTTGAGGTCCTCCTGGCTGGAGGCCGAGATGCCGACGACGCCGATCATCGCCGCGATGCCGATCGCGATGCCGAGCGCCGACAGGAACACGCGCAGCGGCCTGGCGCGCAGCCCGGCGCCGCCCACCCTGACGACGTCGCGCGGCCCGAGCCTGGCCGGGACCAGGGCCGCCGTGCTCACCACGAGGCCACCGCCCCCGCCGCCGTGTCGCCGACGACCTGGCCGTCGAGGATGTCGATCCGGCGCGGCAGGCTCGCCGCGATGTCACGGTCGTGGGTGATCACCACGATCGTGGTGCCCGCCTCGTTGAGCTCGCGCAGCAGGGTGAGCACGCCCGCGCCCGACGTCTGGTCCAGATTGCCCGTCGGCTCGTCGGCCAGCAGCAGGGGCGGGTCGCCGACGACCGCGCGTGCGATGGCCACGCGCTGACGCTCGCCGCCCGACAGCTGGTGCGGCCGATGGTCGAGGCGGTGCCCCAGGCCGACGCGCTCCAGCGCCGCCTTGGCCCTGGCTTGCCGCTCGCGCGGCGCGACGCCCGCGTACAGCAGCCCGTCGGCGACGTTGTCCAGCACGGGCACGCCCGAGGCCAGGTGGAACTGCTGGAACACGAAGCCGATCGTCCTGGCGCGCAACGCCGACAACTGCCGGTCCGACAGGGCGGCCACGTCGTGCCCGGCGATGCGCACGGTGCCGGTGGAGGGCCGGTCGAGTGTGCCGATGAGGTGGAGCATGGTCGACTTGCCCGAGCCGGAGGGCCCGACGATGGCGGCGAGCTCGCCGTACCCGATCGCCAGGTCGGCGCCGCGCAGCGCGGCCACCTCGCCGTAGCTCTTGCCGACGCCGGTGAGCTCGATGATGGCGCCGCCACGCTGCCCGGCCGGGGCGCCGTCGCTCTGCTCGACGACGCGCAGGGCGCTCACTTGGGCACCACCACGGTCAGCCCCTCGGTGACCGCCGGTCCCGACACCTCCACCTTGCCGTCGGCGAACATCCCCGTCTCGACGGCCACATAACGCGTGCCCGCCCCGTCGGCGACCTGCATGCCGTAGCCGCCCTCGGCCAGCGCGACCAGCGCACCCACGGGTACGGCCAGCACGTCGGCCTTGGTCGCGGACACGATCGTCACCTCGACGGGCGTGGTGTCGAACGAGCCGAGCCTGCCCGACACCGAGACGACGACCTGGACGGTCGTGGTGCTCTCGTTGCCGGACGTCGTCGTGGTCGCCACCTTGCCCATGGAGGCGACCTTGCCCTTGACCCGCGTGCCGTCGGGCAGTTCGACGGTGGCGGCTAGGCCCTTCTTCACCAGGTGCTTGTCGGCGACGTCGAGGGCGACCGACACGTCGCGCGTGGTCCCCGTGCGGGTGAGCACGGGACCGTTCGCCGCCGCGCCGAGTGCCACCTTGAGCTCGGCCACCCGGACCGGGCCCGGCGCGACGGCGACCGAGCGCGGCTCGACGGTGCCGGTGACGGGCAGGCCGAGGTCCTCCTGCCAGCGTTCGACGGCCTCGGCCGTGGCCCAGGAATAGGCGTCGTCGACGGTGAACCCGGTGTAGCCGAGCTTGGCGAGATTGCGTTCGAGCAGGGCGACGTCGGCGCCTTCCAGGCCGTTCTCCAGCGTGCGGTAGAGGGGCATGGTGCCGTACAGCAGGACCACGCGGTCGGCGTCGGCGCTGTAGAGGGCCTTGCCCCGGGTGACGACGGCGCCCGGCGAGGGCAGCCAGGTGACGACGCCCTGGCCCGACGCGGTCACGGTGACCGGGTCGCCGTAGCCGAGGTCGCCGGTGAAGCTCTTGGTCTCGGCGAGCGTGGTGCGCTGGACCTTGGCGGTCGCGGGTGGCGTGCGGGTCGCGGCGGCCGTGCCCTCGCCTTCGCCGCCGAATCCGACGGCCGCCGCGGCGACGGCCGCGGCCAGCAGCGCCGCTCCCGCCGTCCACGCGGCTCTGGTGACGCTCCGCTTCACCTGGGTCCTCCTCCTGGTCTGACGAAGGTGTCCTTGCAGGCCTCGAAGGCCTTCTTCCACGCGGGGTCGTCCGGGCGCATCCGGCCGCCGCCCATGCCCTGCATGCCGCCGTCGGCGGAGGGGTCGGGCATGTCGACGCCGTTCTCGCGCATGCAGGCGGCGAACTTGCGCATCTGCTCGACCTGGGCCGGGTCCAGGGTCGGCCGGGTACGGGCGGGCGCGACGTCCCGGCAGGCGTCCCTGGCCTTGTCCAGCTTCTTCCTGTCGATGTCCTTGCCCAGTGCCCTGAAGCCGCCGCCGCCTCCGTTGGGGTCGGGGTCCGGCATGTCCACTCCGTTGTCGCGCATGCACTGGGCGAACTTCCTGGCCTGTTCCTGGGGGTCGGCCGAGGTGGTCGGCGAGGCGGAGGGCGCCGCCTGGGCGCCCGTCCCGGTGACCGATGCGACCCCTGTCGAGGACTGCGCCTGCCCGCACCCCGCGGCCAGGCCGAGAGCGAGGAGCGCGATGAGTCTTCTCATGGCTCGCATGCTCGCGGGCCGGGATCGGAACGAGCAGGGAACAACCTGGGAGCCGCCTCGGAAAAGCCGCGCGGCTACGACGCCAGCGGGAGCAGGACGCGGAACGTGGCGCCCCGGCCCGGGGCCGAGTCGAGTTCGACCCTGCCGTCGTGCGCCCTGACGATGGCCGAGACGATGGCCAGGCCGAGACCGGCGCCGCCCGCTCCCCTGGCCCGGCCCTGGGCGACGCGGTAGAGGCGGTCGAAGATGTGCGGCGCGTGCTCGGGCGGCACGCCCGGACCGGTGTCGGCGACCTCCAGGACGCCGAAGCCGGGATCGGAGCCGACGCGTACGGTGATGCTCGCCTCCGGCGGGGTGTGCGCGAGTGCGTTGGCGACCAGGTTGGCCGCGACCTGTCTGAGGCGGTGCTCGTCCCCGCACACCAGGACGGGACCGGGCAGCCTGGCGCCGAATCCGGCCAGCCTGACCTGCCGCTCCGGCACCCGGGCCCTGGCGTCGCGTATGGTGTCGGCCGCGACCTCGAGCAGGTCGACGGGATGGCGTTCGAGTGCGCGTTCCTCGTCGAGCTGGGCGAGGGTGAGCAGGTCGTTGACCAGGGCGCCCATTCTGGTGGCCTCGTCCTCGATCCGGCGCATGGTCTCGTCCATGGCGGGGCCCCGGGGCGTGCCGCCGCGCCGGTAGAGCTCGGCGAAGCCTCGCACGGAGGTGAGCGGGGTGCGCAGTTCGTGCGAGGCGTCGGCCAGGAAGCGCCTGAGCCTGGCCTCCGACTCGGTGCGGGCGGCGATCTCGGACTCGACCCGGTCGAGCATGACGTTCAGCGCGACGCCGAGGCGGCCGGGCTCGGTGTGCGGATCGGGGTCGGGCACACGGCTGGACAGGTCGCCGTCGGCGATCTGCCCGGCGGTGTGCTCCATCCGCGTCAGCGGCCGCAGGCCGATCCGCACGACGGCCAGTCCGGCGAGGCCGAGCACGACCAGGACGAGCAGCAGCACGACGGCGTCGATGGCCAGCAGCCTGGTCCTGATGCCCTCGACCTCGGCGAGCGACACGGCCACGACGACGACCGTGCCGTGCCGGGTGTACTCGGCGCGTACCCGCCAGGAGGCGCCTTCGACGCCGGGCACGGTGTGGGTGGCGCCGATGCGCGGCTCGATGTCGGTGGCGTAGTCGCCCAGGTCGGGTCCGGGCGCGTCGCTGCCCTCCGGGACGGTGCGGATCAGCCGGCCTTCGAGGTAGAAGGCGACGCGGTTGTCCTCGCCGAGCCTGCGGATCAGCCCGGCCTCCGGCTGGCGCGGGTCGAGCGAGGGCGGCGGCGCGATCGGCCTGCCCGCGTTCGCCGCGAGGTTGGTGGTGATGAGCAGTTGCTGGTCGACCTTGCTCATCAGATAGGAGTTGAGCAGCGTCAGCCCCGCCGCGTTGGCCAGCACGAGCGCGACGGCGGTCAGCGCGAGCGAGGCCACGACCAGTCTGGTCCGCAGCGTCCAGCGGCTGGGCCGCACCCTCACCTGTTTACTCACCTGTTTACTCACCGGGGCAGCCTGAGCGTGTAGCCCACCCCTCGCACGGTGTGGATGAGCGGCGGCTCCCACCGGTCGATCTTCTTGCGCAGGTAGTACACGTAGGACTCCACGATGCTGGAGTCGCCGTCGAAGTCGTAGCGCCAGACGCCGTCGAGGATCTGCGCCTTGCTGACCACCCTTCCGGCATTGGTCAGCAGGTACTCCAGCAGGTTGAACTCGGTCGGCGACAGGTCGATGCCGATGCCGCCTCGCCGTACCTCGTGGGCGTGCGGGTCGAGTTCGAGGTCGGCGAAGCGGAGCACGTCGGCGGGCGGCGGGCCGGTGCGGCTGCGGCGCAGGATGGCGCGGATGCGCAGCACGACCTCCTCCAGGCTGAACGGCTTGGCCACATAGTCGTCCGCGCCGAGCGTGAGGCCCTGGACGCGGTCCTCGACGGTGTCCCTGGCGGTGAGGAACAGCACGGGCACCCGTTCGCCGAGCCGTCTGGCGACCTCGAAACCGTCGAGGTCGGGCAGCATGACGTCGAGGACCACGATGTCGGGTGCGAAGTCGCGGGCGGCGGCGAGCGCCTGCTGCCCGGTCTCGGCGGTGGCGACCTCGAAGGCGACCAGTCGCAGGGTCTGCGAGAGCAGGTCGCGGATGTTGGGCTCGTCGTCGACCACGAGCACCTTGGCCGGTCGTTCCTCTGTCACCCTTCGAGGTCTACCCCACCGAGCTCAATGCCCGCTCAAAGGCACCCCGGATGAGACAAGCGTCTTGGACAAGCGTCTGATAGCATCCGGATCATGGGAAACCGGGAAGACCTGCTGGCCGGGGCCAGGCGCTGCCTCTACGACAAGGGGTATTCACGCACGACGGCCCGCGACATCGCCACCGCGTCCGGTGCGAGCCTGGCCGCGATCGGCTATCACTTCGGCTCCAAGGACGCCCTGATGCGGGCCGCGCTCGTCGACGCGGTGCGGGAGTGGGGCGAGGAGATCGGCCAGGCGCTCGGCGGCGAGCACACGGCGGAGCTCGGCGCGCTGGAGCGGTTCGAGCAGGCGTGGGAGCGGGTGATCGCCTCGTTCGGGGCGCATCGGGCGCTGTGGGCCGTGCAGTTCGAGCTCCTCGTCGAGATGACGCGCGACGAGGAGTTGCGCGCCGCCTTCACCGAGGTCAACCGGCAGGCCAGGCTCGGGCTCGCCGAGCTGTTCCAGAACCTCGGCCCCGGGACCGACGAGCGGGTCGCCGACCGGGCCGGGGCCTTCCACCAGGCGGTGCTCACCGGCGTGCTGGCCCAATGGCTGACCGACCCGGACAACGCGCCCTCCAGTGCCGACCTGGCGGGCGCGTTGCGCACGATCGTGGCCGACGCGGGACGCGGCCGGGGCGACCAGAGCCGGGGCGACCAGAGCCAGGGCGGCTAGAGCCTGGCGAGCTCGGGCTGCTGGTCGTGCAGGGGCGCCACCCTGCGCTCCCACGGCATGGCCAGGGCCAGCACCGGCAGCAGCACGATGGACGACATCGCCCAGATCGGATGACCGCTCGCCCAGATGTGATGGCTCTGGGTGAGCCAGATGTAGCCGATGCCCGCCCAGAGCGACGTGCCCAGAATGGCGGGCCAGGCGAACCTGGTGGGCCTGGCCACCAGGAACGGCATGAACCACAGGAGGTACTGCGCGCCGAGCCTGGGCGTGACCACCATGAACGCCACCAGGATCGCCGTCGTCAGATCGACCGGGTCGGCCCGGCGCCACAGCCAGCACACGGCGAGCACGGTGGCGTAGATGAGATACGTGCCGAACTTGGCGAAGCCGGAGTGCAGCGTCCAGTCGCCGCCCACGGCCACGGCCGTCCAGCCCCACTCGCCGACGATCGGCCTGATGTCCTGGATGACGCGGATGACCTCGGGGATCTGGCTGAGCGAGGTACCCGCGAAGATCGGCAGGGTGAGCAGGAAGAAGATCGGCGGCACCGCGGTGGCGACCAGCGCGACCAACCTGGCCCGCAGGCCGGGCAGGAGCAGCAGCATGCCGGGGATCAGCCAGATCGGCCAGCTCTTCGCACACAGCGCCAGGCCCATGAGCAGCCCGGCGTACACCGCGCGGCGATAGGCGGGCCGCTCGTCCGCCCTGAACCGCAGCGCCTCGCGCGCCGCCGCCCACGACAGGCCGGACAGCACCTCGCGCACGGTCATCGTCACCCCGTGCCTGTGCGGGTCGCCGGGCCCGCGCGCCACCACGAACGCCGCGACGCCGAACGCCAGCGCGACCGGCTCGACCTGCCCGTGCACCGAGGCGACCAGCAGGGCGAGCGGGCTCAGCGCGTACTGGAAGGCGCGCAGCGAGGCCTTCGGGCCTCCGGCGAGCTTGGCCACCAGCGGGATCAGCGCGATGTCGGCGACCACGGTGACCAGCCGTCCCGCGTACTCCCACGGGATGCCCATCCACAGCAGCAGCCCGTAGACGTACGGGATGGTCGGCAGGAAGTGCCAGCCGCCGTTGCTGCCGAGCACCGGGTCCTGCCGGTTGAGGATCGCCTCGCCCGCGGGCTTGAAGCTGTTGACGAAGTCGACGGGCTGCCAGGTGTCGATCGCCGACGTGTACATGATCACCAGCCGGACCACGACGCCGACCACGATGGCCAGGGCGAGGGATGGCCGCCAGTCACGCCACTGGGCGACGATGGCGAGTGCGACACCGATGACGAGGATCGACCCCGTGAGAATTGCGTAGTCCATGACGGGCTACAGCCTGCCCCAAGTGACGGACTGCTGCCACCTGGAGTGGCGAAAGGCGATTGCGACATGCGGTGACCTAGCACGACGGATCATCACTCTCTGTGGTCAACTTGCTGCATGGGGGGATCACGGGCCAACGGCGTGCTCATCGGGCTCTATCGAGAGGCGCGGGGCAGGACGCAGGATCCGGTCGCCGCGTGGGCCGAGGTCACAGGTGATCCGGAACGGCGTCGCGCCTACCAGCGGGCCAGGGGCCGCACCGCCCTCGTGCCGCTGGCCGACGCCGAGGCGGCCGAGCTCGCCGCCGCCGCGCATGTGCACACCGTGATCGCGCACGGCGCCTCGAAGATCGCCGCACACTGTCCCTCGATGGCGGCCTTCGTGTCCGCGATCGGCGGGGTGGCGCTGGCCGAGCCGCAGGTCGCCGCCCTGCAGACGCTGGGGCCGCGCTTCGCCGTCGCCGATCCGTCGAGCGCGGCCTACATCATCCTGTGGGGCGACCGGGTCCAGCCCTCACGCCTGCTCATCGCGGGCAGGTACAAGGGCCAGAAGGTCGTCGCGATCGGCGGCCACCCGATGCGCCTGTCCGACGAGACCCTCGTGGTCAAGCGGGGCACCGACGGCGCGCTGGCCATGGCCATGGGACACGTGATCCTCACCGAGTACCTCACCCCCGAGTCGCTCGCCGCCAAACGCCGCACCGACCTGCCCTTCCTGGTACGGCTGCGCGAGCGCGGCGGCGCCTACGTGCCGCATCGGCTGCTCAACGCGGCCGATCTCGGCGACACCGACGCCGAGGCCGTGCGCAGGACCGTGCTGCTCGGCAGGGGCGGGCGGCCCGTCGTGCCCAACGGCTCGCTCGGTTTCCGCGACGACGAGGCGCGCTGGAACCTGAGCCTGGAGACCGACCCGGCGCTGAGCCTCATCGACAAGAACGGCGGCTCGGTCGAGGTCCTGCTGCCGCGCTTCGACATCCAGGGCGCCGAGCCGCTGCGCAGGGGCGTGCCCGTCGTGCGGGTGGGCGAGCACGTGGTGACGACGGTCTACGACCTGCTGCTCGCCGTGTACGGCGTGCGCCGCGACGGGCTGCCCGGCCGCTGGCCCGACGGCTACGACGACGCGCGCTCGCCGTACACACCCGCCTGGCAGGCGGCGCTGACCGGGGTGGGCGCGGGCAGGGCGGTGAAGATCGCCAGGGAGCTGGCCTCGACGGCGGAGCTGTCGGGCGGGCGGTGTGTGATCGTGCCGGGCGAGCTCGGCACCCCGCATGCCGACACCGCGCAGCGGGCGATGCTGGCGCTGCTGGTGCTGACCGGCTCCTTCGGCGTCGAGGGCGGCGGCTGGGCGGCGCAGCACACACCGCCGCCGGGCGCCGTGCCGCTCGAACCGTACCTGTTCGTGCATTCGGGGCGGGCCGACCGGGCCGACGCGGGCGCGCTGAGCTGGCCGCTGGGCGAGGGCGTGTTCAACAACAGGACGCCGGGCGACGTGCTGGCCGAGGCGATCGCGACCGGACTGGTCGAGGTGCCCGCCGACGCGCCGAAGGTGCTGAGCATGGCCGACGACGCCCCCATCGGCGACGTCCTGGCCGAGGGCCTCGACCTGCTGATCGGTCCCAGCGCGCGGGCCGACCTGGTGCTGCCGCGCGAGGTGCTGCCCGTCGCGGAGGCCTACGCCAAGCTGGCCGTCGAGCACCTGGGCCAGGAGCACCGCGAGATCGTCTCCCGGCTGACCGCTCCCCCGCCGCCCAGGACCGCACCCGCCGGGCCCGGCACACCGCTGCTGACGCCTTCGGGCCGCGCCAGCGTGTTCGCCGACCACGACTGGACCCACGAGTACGGCGAGGCGCTGCCGGTCTACCGCCCGCCGGGCCGGGCCGTCGCCGTCAAACCGACGCACTTGGTACGCCACCGGCACCAGGAGGACACGAGATGCGGGTGACCGCCCATCTGGCCATGGTGATCAACCTCGACACCTGTGTGGAGGACTGCTCGGTGGCCGAGCGCCAGGCGGGCGGCTCCGGCGGGCTCGACCACGCCTGGCACCGCCATGTGGAGGCACGGCCCGGCCCCGGCTACCCGGCGCGCTGGCAGGATCAGGAACGCTGGCGCGGCGGCTGGGAGCTCGACCCCAAGGGCAGGCTCCGCATGCGCTCGGGCGGCAGGCTCAGACGGCTGCTTCGCGGTGTCGAACAGCCGGGCCACGCGGTGGTCGAGGGGCCCGACGTGCTGCTGGAGCGGATGCGCGCGGGCTTCGAGCACTCCTTCGGCTTCCACCTGCCCAGGGTGTGCGAGAGCTGCGTGAACCCGGCGTGCGTGGCGGCGTGCCCGACCGGTGCGATCAGGTCGGAGGCCGGGCTGGTCGGCGTCGACACGGCCCGGTGCTCGGCGGCCAAGGCCTGCGTCTCGGCCTGCCCGTACAAGAAGGTCTACTCCGACGCGGGCACCGGGAAGGCGGGCACGTGCGCCGCGTGCGGGCCGCTGTCGGCCGACTTCGCAGGCGTGCTGCTCTACGACGCCGACCGTGTGTCCGAGGTGGCGGCCACACCCGACGAACGCGGCCTGTACGAGGCGCAGCTGTCGATCCTGCTCGACCCGCGCGACCCCGTCGTGCGCGAGGCCGATCTGCCCGAGGACTGGATGGCCGCCGCGCTGCGCTCCCCGGTCTACGACCTGGTGTCCAGCTGGCGGCTGGCGCTGCCGCTGCACCCGGAGTACCGCACGCTGCCGATGGTCTGGTACGTGCCGCCCCTGTCACCCGATGAGGGGGACGAGGACTTCGGCATCCCGCTGGACTACCTGGCGGCGCTGTTCGCCGCGGGCGACAGACAGCCGGTGCGCCGGGCGCTCGGCCGCCTGGCGGAGATGCGGGCGCACATGCGGGCGCTGGCACTCGGCCTCGACGCGCCCGACGGCGAACTGCCCGGCTCCGAACTGCTCGCCATGCACCGCCTGCTGACGGCGCCCGAGTACGGCAGGCACGTGCTGCCCGACTCCTGGCGGCGGCCCGAGTGCCGGTGCGGGAGCGCGGGCGCGGGGCCGACGCCGATCACGATCGGTTCGGCCCGCTGACGGCTATCGCCGGCGCCCGTCACACGGACGGGCGCCGGCGATGCCTGCTACCGGGTCAGAAACTGTTGAGATAGCTCCGGTGGCTCCTGGAGAACTCGAAGTTGTGGAACTTGTCCCAGTTGATGGACCAGGTCATCAGCCCGCGAAGGTTCGGGTAGACGCCCCTGGGACGGTAGCTGCCGCAGTTGGTGCCCTTCGCCAGGCAGTCGAAGGCCTTCTGCACCTCGGCCACCGTGGTGAAGCCGCCGCCCGCCTGCGGTGAGGCGGGCAGCCCGATCGCGACCTGCTCCTGGCGCAGTGCGGGGAACATGTTGGCCGTGTTGCCCATGATCGGGAATCCGGCCAGCAGCATGTCGGTCATCGCGATATGGAAGTCGTGCCCGCCCATGTTGTGGAACTGGTTGTCCAGTCCCATGATCGGGCCCGAGTTGTAGTCCTGCACGTGCAGCAGGGTCAGGTCGTTGCGCATGGCGTGGATGACCGGCAGGTAGGACGCCGCCCGCCTGTCGGCCGCGTTGTTCGGGCCCGGACCGTAGAACTGGTAGCCGAGCTGCACGAAGAACGTCTCGGGCGCCATGGTCAGGGTGAACTTCGCACCGTACTTCGCCTTCAGCGTCTTCAACGCCGAGATGAGGTTGACGATGACGGGGGTGGTGGGGTTGGCCAGGTTGGTGTCGCCCTGGTTCAGGTAGAGCGAGTGGCCCTCGAAGTCGACGTCGAGCCCGTCCAGGCCGTAGCGGTCGATGATCGCCGAGACCGACTCGACGAACTTGTCGCGCGCGGCGGTCGTGGTGAGCTGGACCTGGCCGTTCTGGCCGCCGATCGAGATCTGCACCTTCTTGCCCTGGGCCTGCTTGGCCTTGATCGCGGCGATGAAGTCGGCTTCGCTCTCGACGTTGGCGCACTCGGTGACGGGGCACTGCCTGAAGCGGATGTCGCCCGAGGTCACCGAGGTCGGCTCGCCGAAGGCGAGGTTGATGATGTTCCACTCGCTGGGCACGTCCGCCATCCGGATGTAGCCGGAGCCGTTGGCGAACGAGGCGTGCAGGTAGCCGACCAGCACCCGCTTGGGCAGGCCGTCACCGTCGCCGGTGATGGTGGCCTGCGCCGATGCGGAGGCCGGCGACTCCACACCCGAGGTGTGGAAGGCCCGCACGACATAGGTGTGGGTGCCCACGCCCGGGTTGTCGGTGTAGGACGTCGTGGTCACGGTCGCGATCTTGACCGTGTTCCGGTAGACGTTGTAGCCGGTGGCCGTGGCGGCGGCGTTCCAGCGCAGGTTCACGCCGGTGCCGCTGACCGTGGCGGTGAGGCCGGTCGGAGCCGGGGGCGGCGGCGGCACGTCGTTGCCGACCGTCAGGCTCACGGAGTTGGACTTGGGCGACTCGCCCGCCCCGTTCGTGGCGCTCACCTGGTAGGTGTAGGTGCCGGGAGCGGGGTTCTCGCTATATGTCGTGCCTGCGGCGGTCGCCACCTGCACGCCGTTCCTGAAGACCTTGTATCCGGTCGCGCCCGCCGATGCCGTCCAGCTCAGCGAGGCGGTGGTGAAGGTGGCCGAGCCGCTCAGCGTCGGAGCGAGCGGAGGCTGCTCCTGTCCGGGCGGGCCGTCGAGCACCACGTCGTCGGCGTGGTAGGCGCCCTGGCCGTACCAGCTGTTGAGGTAGACGGTCACACTCGTGGTCGAGGCGCCGGTGGTGAAGGAGGTGCGCAGCTGCGACCAGGCGGCGCCGGGCGAGCCCCAGGTGCTGGCGGTGACGCCGGTGCCGGTGGCGCCGAGGAAGACGTAGCTGCCCTGGACCCAGGCCGACAGCTGGTAGGTGCTGCTCGGCTTGACGGTGATCTCCTGCTGGCAGCGGGCCAGGTCGTTTCCGGCCGGTGTGGCCTTGACCGCGCCTGTTCCGCCGTGCACGGGGCTGGTGACGGCCTGGCCGCCGGAGCAGGTCCAGCCGCTCAGACCGCTCTCGAACCCCGGGTTGGCGAGGATGTTGGCGGCTTGCGCCGGGCTCGCGGTGAGCCCGGCGAAACCGAGGACCAGCGCGGCCATGACCGCGATCCTTTTCAGGCTCATCCGGTGAACCCCTTGAAGATGTTCGTGAACTCATAGGTGGACTGCGCGATGCCGCTGCACGAGGGCGAGACCTGCCCGTTGGGGCAGCCGCCGTTGTCGCGTGCCGCCGACCAGAAGCCGATGAAGGCGACGTGGTTGGCGTTGGCCCAGGTCAGCAGGGTGCGGGCGTTGGCCTGGGTGGTGGTCATACCGGTGTCGTTCTTGCCGATCATCGGGGTGAGGCCGAGCAGCTTCTTCAGCTGGGCGTCGGTCTTGCCCGGCCAGACGCCGCGCATCTGGTTCAGCGTCGCCTCGGCGGCGGCGACCATGGCGTTGCCCCAGTCGCCGGTGTAGCCGAAGTTCATCAGCATCGGGTTCACGATGACGGTGAGGCCCTTGGCCGCGGCGTCCTGGAGGATCTGCAGCGAGAACGGGTCCACGCCGTAGTCCTGGCCCTGGATGCGCAGCGTGTAGCTGACGACGGTCCCGCGCTCGGTCTGCAGCTGCTTGAGTGCGGTGTTGACCTTGTTGATGTCGATCGACGCCTCGATGTCGACGTCGAGATGGTTGGTGCCGACGGTGTCGAGCACCTTCTTGTACGCGCTGAGCAGTGCGGCGGAGGTGCCGCAGATGTGCTCCAGGTAGGGGCCCTGCGCGCCGCCGGTGGCCACGATGACCTGGCCGCCCTGCGCCTGCAGCGCCTTGACGTCGTTGATGATGCGGGCGTCGTCGACGGGGATGGTGCCGCCCCACGCCGGGTTGCAGCCGGAGCTGTCGCCGAGCGCGAAGGCCAGCGTGTAGTTCTTCACGCCGGTCGCCGCAGCCGCGCTGACCAGGGACGGGGTGGTCCTGGTGATGTCGATGTAGGGCGCGTAGCGGATGTCGCCTGTCGGCGGGTCGCCGTCCTTGGCCGTCTTGCCGCTGACCGCCGCGCTGTAGGCCGAGCAGAGGTCCTGCGCGTCGCAGGCCCGCACCCGGAAGCTGTAGGAGGTGTCGGGGGTGAGGCCGCTCGCGGTGTGGGTGCGTGCGGTGCCCACGTTGACGCCCGTGGCGTTGTCACGGGAGACCTCGTAACGCGGGGCCAGGCCCGAGTCGTCGATCGAGGCGTTCCACGTGGCGGTGAGCGAGGTGGTGGTGGGGTTGCCGAGCGCCAGGCCGGTCGGCACGTTCGGCGGCTGGTTGGTCCCGCCGACCGTGATCGGGTACGGGCTGGACCTCGGCGACTCGCCGCTCGCGTTGGTGGCGGTGACCTCGTAGCTGAAGGACCCGGCGCCCGGCTGCTCGCTGTAGGTGGTGGCGCCGGTGGTCGAGCCGACCTTGGCGCCTCCCCGGTAGACGTTGTAGCCGGTCGCCCCGGCCGAGGCGACCCAGTTCAGCGTCGCGGTGTTGGAGTTGCCGCTGCCGCTCAGGCCGGTCGGGGCCGGGGGCACCTGGCCCTGGCCGGGCGGGCCGTCGAGAACGAAGTCGTCGGCGTGGTAGGCGCCCTGGCCGTACCAGCCGTTGACGTAGACGGTCACCGACGTGGTGGAGGCGCCCGTGGTGAACGACGTCCTGGCCTGGCCCCATGCGGCGCCGGGCGCGGCCCAGGTGCTGGCCGTGACGCCGGTGCCGGTGGCGCCGAGGAAGACGTAGTTGCCCTGGACCCAGGCCGACAGCTGGTAGGTGCTGCTCGGCTTGACGTTGATCGTCTGCTGGCAGCGGCCGAGGTCGTTGCCGGCGGGGGTGACCTTGACGGCCGTCGTTCCGCCGTGCACCGGGCTGGTCACCGTCTGGCCGGAGGCGCAGGTCCAGCCGGTCAGGCCGCTTTCGAAGCCGGAGTTGGGAAGGATGTTGGCGGCCGAGGCCGGGCTCGCGAGGAGCCCGGCCAGACCGAAGGAGAGCGCGGTGACGACCGCGATCCTCTTCTTCAGATTCATCTCAGAAACCTGCCGTGATCTTGGTGAACTCCCAGTCGGCCTGGGCGATGCCGCTGCAGGTCTCCTGGACGCCGCCGCCGGGACACGGCCGGTCGCGGTTGGTCGACCAGAAGGCGAAGCGGGTCAGGCCCTTGGACTTGGCCCAGTCGCGGATCTGCGTCCAGGCCGCGGGAGTGGTGAGCTCCTGCTGGTCGGACAGGCCGTTCATACCGGAGATGCCGGTCTTGGCATAGGCATCGGCGTCGCTGATGCCGTAGGCGGCCTTCACCACGTTCTTCAGGCCTTCGGCGGCGTTGATGGTGTCCTGCGCCATGTTCGTGCCGCCGAAGTCGAACGGCATGATGGTGAAGTTGTCGATCGGCACGTTCAGGGCCTTGGCCTGGTTGACGAGCCTGACGCCGTGCGGGTTCGGGCCCGTCGTCGTGGTGCCGAAGGTGACGACCACCTTGACGTTCGGGTTGTTCGCCTTGACGATCTTCAGGCCGTTCAGGATGCGGTCCTGCACGGTGTAGTTCTCGAACTCGTCGGTGTTCTCGATGTCGAAGTCGACGACCGCGGGACCGACGGCGGTGATGACCTGCTGCACCGCCGCCGCGAAGGCCTGCGGGGTCGAGCAGTTCGGGCCGAGCTTGTTGCCCTGCCAGCCGCCGAAGGAGATCTGCACACTGCCGCCCGCCGCCTTGATGGCGTTGATGGCGGCGGCGTCGGCCCCACCGGTCAGCGGACGCTGGCCGTCCCAGGCCGGGTTGCAGCCGTTCTGGGCCAGGATGAAGGCCATGGTGAACGACTTGATCCCGGTCGCCGCCATCACCGTCGCCGGTGCGGGCGGGCTGCCCCAGCCCATGTAGAGGTACGGCGCGCCGTCCATCTTGCCGGGCAGCGGCGGGCACCCGCCGGTCGTGACGGCGATGGCGACACTGGCCACCGACTCGCCCGAGGCGTTGTAGGCCTTGACCGTGTAGGTGTAGGACGTGCACACCGCGAGACCGGTGATCGTCGCCGTCGTCCCGGTGACCTGGGCGCGCTGGGTGGCGCCCTCGTACACGCGGTAGCCGGTCACGGTGCCGGAGGAGGCGCCCCACGACAGGGCGACCGAGGTGGTCGTCTGCGCGGTGATGACCGGCGCGCCCGGCTGGCCGGGTACCCCGGTGCCGCAGCCGCTCGTCGTGCCGGAGACCGAGGTGCTGGCCGTCGACTCACCGGCGCTGTTGTAGGCCTTGACCGTGTAGGTGTGCTGCGAGCAGGTCGCCAGGGAGGCGATCGTCGCACTCGTGCCGGTGACCTGCGCGACCTGGGTGGTGCCCTCGTAGACCCGGTAGCCGGTCACGGTGCCGGTCGAGGCGCCCCAGGACAGGGCGATCGTGGTGTTGGTCACCGCGCTCACACTGGGCGCGCCCGGCTGGCCGGGAGGCGGGGTGGTGCCGCCGCCGCACGGCTGGCCGTTCAGCGTGCAGTTGGTGATGGTGGAGAAGTTGCCCGGGGAGCCGTTGAAGCCGAAGCTCACACTGGCGCCCGCGGCGATCTGACCACCCCAGCTGGGGTTGGTGAAGGTGTAGTGCTGACCGCTGCGGGTCATCACCGCGTCCCAGGCCGACGGGATGGTGAAACCGGCCGGCAGGTCGAACTGGACGTTCCACCCGCTCATCGCGGTCGTGCCGCCGTTGGTGACGGTCACCTTGCCGCCGAAGCCCGAGCCCCAGTCCTGGGTCTTGGTGAACACGGCGGTCGGAGTGGCCGCGTAGGCGGGCGTGGCGACGAGGGCCACGCCCATGACGAGGAGGATCGCTATGACGAGTCGCTTCACGGCATCGTCCTGAGGTGCGCCTTGACGGTGCGGGAGAAGTTCCAGTTGTGGCTGGCGTCCCAGTTGATGGACCAGGTCATCGCGCCGCGGATGTCCGGGTAGGCCCTGGGCGGTACGAAGCTGCCGCACGAGGTACGGCTGGCCAGGCAGGTGAGGGCCTGGTTGACGACGGTCGGGGCGACGATGCCGCCTCCGGCCGCGCCCGCACCGGCGGGCAGGCCGAGCGAGACCTGGTCCGGCCGCAGGCCGTTCTCCAGCTGGATGCAGGCCAGGGCGGTGATGAAGTTGACCGTGCCCTGCGAGTAGGCGGCCATCTGGTCACAGCCGAGCATCGCGCCCGAGTTGTAGAACTGGGTGTGCACGACGGTGAGGATGTCCTTGATGGCCAGCGCCAGCTTGAAGTACTCGAAGCCGGTCGACTGCATGTCGATGGTCTGCGGCGCCATCGTGATGATCAGGCTCGGCCCGACCTTGGCCCGCAGCGAGCGCAGCGCCTGGCCCATGTAGGTGGCGTTGAGGCCGTTCTCCAGGTCGATGTCGATGCCGTCGAAGCGGTAGTTCTGCATGATGGCGTAGACGGTGTCGGCGAACTTCGTCGCGGCGGCGGAGCTGGCCACCTGGACGCGGCCGAGCTCGCCGCCGACCGAGAGGATGACCTTCTTGCCACGCGAGTGCAGCGCCTGGATGTCGGCCTTGAACTGCGCGTCGGTGTAGCCGCCGACGGCGGTCGCGAGCTCGGGGTCGATGCCGAAGGTGACCTCGCCGGGCGTGCTGGTGGCCTCGCCGAACGCGATCGCGATGAGGTCGTAGTCGTCGGACACCTGCGACAGCTTCAGCTCGACGGCCGGGTTGGTGAAGTTGTGCCAGTAGCCGGTGAGGAAGTGCTTGGGCAGCGTGGTCTCGACGCAGCCGCCGGTCGTGGCGGTGACGCTGGCCGCCTCGGACTCGCCGTTGGCGTTGTAGGCGGTCACCAGGAAGGTGTGGGTGGAGCAGGAGGCGAGCGGCGAGACCGTGGTGGTCGTGGCCGTGCCCTGGTAGTGCTGGGTGGAGCCCTCACGCAGGCGGTAGCCGGTCACGGTGCCGGTCGAGGCGCCCCAGGTCACGGTGATCGCGCTGTCGGTGACGCTGGTGGTGGGCGTGCCGGGCTTGCCGGGGACCGGGTTGGTGCAGCCGGCCGTCGAGGCGGTCACCTGGTTGCTGGCGGTGGACTCGCCCGCGCTGTTGTAGGCCTTGACCGTGTAGGTGTGCGGCGTGCAGGTGGCGAGCGAGCCGATGGTCGCGCTCGTGCCGGTGACCTGCGCGACCTGGGTCGTGCCCTCGTAGACGCGGTAACCGGTCACGGTGCCGGTGGAGGCGCCCCAGGTCAGCGAGATCGAGGAGTTGGTCGCGCCGGTGGCGAGCGGGGTGCCGGGAGCGCCGGGCACCTGGGTGGTGCAGCCGCTGGTGGTGACGTTGACCGAGCCGCTGGCGACGGACTCGCCCGCGCTGTTGTAGGCCTTGACCGTGTACGTGTGCGGCGAACACGTCGCCAGCGAACCGATGGTCGCCGTCGTGCCGGTGACCTGCGCGACCTGCGTCGTGCCCTCGTACACGCGGTAACCGGTCACGGTGCCGGTGGAGGCGCCCCAGCTCAGCGAGATCGAGGAGTTGGTCGTGGCGGTGGCGGTCGGGGTGCCGGGCGTGCCGGGCACCGGGGTGTCGCCGCCGCCGCAGGGCTGGCCGTTCAGCGTGCAGTTGGTGATGGTGGAGAAGTTGCCCGGGGAGCCGTTGAAGCCGAAGCTCACACTGGCGCCCGCGGCGACCTGGCCGCCCCAGCTGGGGTTGGTGAAGGTGTAGTGCTGACCGCTGCGGGTCATCGTGGCGTCCCACGCCGACGGGATGGAGAACCCGGCCGGCAGGTCGAACTGCACGTTCCACCCGTTCATGGTGGTCGTGCCGCCGTTGGTAATCGTCACGCGGCCACCGAAGCCGGAGCCCCAGTCCTGCGTCTTGGTGAAGACGGCGGTGGGTGCGGCCGCATAGGCGGGTACGGCTATGAAAGTCAGGGCGAGCGCGATGATCGCCCCAAGGATGACGCGCAGTTTCACGTGTGGTCCTTACCTTTCGGGGGGTGGGTGCCGTACGGCTTGCGCTGGGGGGTTGCGAGAGGCTGGCGCAAGCCGTACGGCGGGCACCGGTCCCCGCTCGAGCAGGAGGGGGCGGGGACCGGTTGGAAGGTGGGTCAACGAGGCCCTGCGGGCCGAGACGGAGCGATCATGGAGCTCCCCCCGGCGACGCCGATGTCGTCGGTCGGAACGCCGATCTCAGGCAGAGGGGCACGCTCGGCGCCGGGGATCCGGCGGGCGTGGTGTCCTGAATGGCGGCGACGATGATCGGCGCGGCGGGACCGCCTCCGGGCGTGCGACGGCCGGGCAGCGGGTTTGCGGAGGGAGTCAGGTCGAGTGAGGGGGTGGTGCGTCGCATGATCGCTCCCGGCAGAGGGAACTGTGGGGGGTGGTCCGCGCCTATGGCCGCCGACGCGGGGTCGAGCAGGAGAATGCGACTGTTTCCGCAGTTAGCCGTATGTCACCAGGGTGACGCGCGAGCCATGGGGGCCTCGATCCATGATTTCTTATAGGAAAGTTTCCTAAGAGTTGGTCGGATCGTAGCTCTGACAACACCCCTTAACAAGGCCCAAGTCCGTGACACACGCCCTCTACCTCCCCAGACACGGGGCCGCAACCTTAGGGCGAGCTTAGGGCAGGCTTAAATATGGGTTTCGGTTGTTGCTCACGAGTACCCCTGGCCACCCTGTTGCCTTTGACCTCATTTGTGGGCCTAAAGGGCTAGGCTAATCACAGCCTTTTGCAGCTGGTGTTTGTGTTGGCGACTCCCCGCGGGGGCCGCCAATTCACCAGAAAAGAGGCAAGGATGCAGGATTCGCAGAGCGACAGAGAGTCGCGCGATGAGCCGGACCGCCCGCGGCCCGGTGCCCGGAGGAGACGAAGGGCCCGCACCCGCCTCCGCCGCACTATGCGCGAGACGGCGCAATACAGCGGGATCGCCGCACTGGTGATCAGGCTGTTCGAGGTCGTCCGCGACAGCTGGCCCGGGCTCTAGCCAAGAGCCCGGGAGCCAGCTGGGCGGTGGTGCGATCAAAGAAGGGGTGGAGGCTCGTGTCAGTTACCCGCTGGGCGAGCCTTCGCCCCTTTCTCATTGCTCCCATTACACCTCATGAGACTGAACACTTCACCCTATCTCTACATAGATAGATGGACCTGAGATGCCGACCGCCATTCGCCTGACAGAGGCCACGCTCGATGTGCTCGACGTGCTCGCCTCCAGCGCGGCACGCGACGTTTACGGTCTCGAAGTGGCGCACGCCACCAGAAGACCCACCGGCACCGTCTATCCGTTGCTGTCGAGACTGGAGCGGCACGGCTGGATCGAGGGCGCCTGGGAGGTCTCGCCCGCCCACAGCCGGGGGCCGCGCCGCCGCTACTACCGCATCACCCCGACGGGAGCCGACGAGATCGCGCACGCGCTCAGCCAGCGCAGGAGCCACGCCGCGCCGCCGCTGCCCGGAGCCGCCTCCGCCGTGACGCCCGTCACGGCCAGGAAGGACCCGTGGAACCTGGCTCCGGTCACCGCCGGACAGGTCGTCGCCGAGTTCGTCGCCGAGGTGCGCAGGCTGCGCGCCGATGCGGGCTCGCCCTCGCTGCGCAGGCTCAGCGCCTCCACCTTCTACAGCCCCGCCTCACTGTCGGAGGCCCTGTCCGGCCGTTCGCTGCCCTCGGCCGCCGTGCTGCGCAGGCTGGTGCGGGCGCTCGACGCCGACCCTGACGAGTGGAGCGCCAGGCGGGCCCTGGCCGAGCTGAGCATCAGGGAGGGCGTGCGCGTCCCCTACCGGTTCGAGGAGTTCTATCCGCTCGGCCTGAGCTGGGTACGCGCGGCGCTCGCCGGAAAGGAGCTGTCGCCCGAGGCGGCTGCGGACCTCGCCCAGCAGGTGATGCTGGAGGCCTACTACCAGTGGGCGAGCATCAGGGCCGAGGTCGACGTCAAGACCTGGGTCCAGGCCAGGACCGCGAGGCACGTCGCCGCGTTCGGCCACCAGGTCGCCTGCGAGCGCGCCCTGCTGGACGAGCTGGCCCAGTACGCCGAAGAGCGCTTCGACCCCGATCCGGCCGACGTGGTGGGCGAGCGGCTGGCGGCCGGGCAGATCCTGCGGCGTGCGGGCGGCAGGGCGGCGGCGGTGGCGTTCCTGCGCGGCGAAGGCTGGAGCACCCAAGAGGTCGCCGCCAGGCTCGGCGTCACGCCCGCGGCCGTCGAGGCCGACCTCAGACGGCTGCGCCGCAGCGGCGGCAGCCTGCTCGAATCGGTGGCGCCGGACCCGCTGACCGGCTACCTCCAGGAGATCTGGCAGGCCGCCGGACGCCCCTCGACCCGCGAGCTGGCCGCCCGCATCGGCTACAGCCACACCACCGTGCACGACCTGCTCACCGGCCCGCACTGGCGGCCCGGCCGCTGGGAGCCGACCGAACGCCTGGTCCGGGCGCTGGCCGGTTCGACCGGGCACGCGGCGTCGCTGGCCGGGCGCATCGAGGACACGAGTGGCGCCCGGACCGAGCCGAACGCCGATCCGCAGGACGCCTTCGCCCTGTGGGCCCAGTCCGACGAGCTGCGCAAGGCGGGCAGAGCGGGCGAGGCGGCCGAGCTGTGGCGACCGGCCGCGCAGGCGGGCGACATCACGGCCATGTGGACGCTGGCCGAGGCCCTCGCCGACGCCGGGCAGCAGGAGGAGGCCGAGCACTGGCTGATGCTGGCCGCCGACCACGGCGACCTCGCGGCGGCCAAGCGGCTGGCCGACCGCTACGAGCAGGCGGGCCGCCTGACCGAGGCGTACGCGATCTGGGAGGCGGCGGCGCTCGACGGCGACCTTCCGGCGCTGCAGTCGGCCACCCGGCTGCTGCGCAGGCTGGGCCGCTACGCCGACGCCTGCGCGCTGTGGCGCGAGCGCGCCGACAGGGGCGAGCACCTGGCCATGCGCGAGCTGAGCGAGCTGCTGATCATGAGCGGCGACCTGGCGGGCGGCTACGAGCTGTGGCGACCGGCCGCGCAGGCGGGCGACATCACGGCCATGCGGGAGCTGGCCCGCCTGATGGACCACAACGGCAGGCACACCAACGCCGAACTGCTGCTGCGCAAGGCCGCCGAACAGGGCGACAGGGAGAGCATCCGCAAGCTGGCCACCCTGCTCGAACGCAAGGGCGCACTCGACGAGGCGAAGACCTGGCTGGCCGACATGGCCTTCAACGGCGACCCGATCTCACTGTCGATCCTGTCGGACCTGCACGAGCGTGCGGGCGACCCGGAAGCCGCCTGTCACGTGTGGCGACCGCTCGCCGAGGCGGGCAACCACTACGCGATGTGGCGGCTGACCGCCCTGCTGGAGCGGCTCGGCAGGAACGACGACGCCGAGCACCTGAGGGTCAGCGCCAGGAAGGAGGCGCACGACCCGCCCCCCACCAGGGCGCAGGCCTACGACTCGCCCGCACCGGCCGCCGCGCCCGGCGACGCGACCGTGGACAAGGTCGGCGAGGCCTGGCTGCGCAGGGAGATCGAGAAGGGCGACCTGTTCGCACCCGCGGCCCTGGCCAGCCTGCTGGCCGCGACCGACAGGCCGATCGAGGCCGAGGGCACGCTCAGGAAGGCGATGACCGGCGGCAACCTGTTCGCCTACGCGGCGATGGCCGATCACCTGCGCAGGACCGGCAGGCCGGACCGGGCCGAGGAGACCCTGGCCGACATGCGCACGCTCCTCGGCTACACGCAGTAGCCCGCCCGCGTTCAGGCCGGCAGGAACATCGACCACACACAGAAACCCGCCCGCGCTCAAGCCAGCAGGAGCAGCCGCCATCGTGCCCCGCCCGCGGCCGGAGGCTCGTCGAGGCCGGTCAGCGCGGTCAGGAACTCGGTGTCGATCGGGTAGACGCCCTCGCCGTCGAGGTCGTCGAAGCTCGTGCGGCAGTCGGCGCCGGTCAGCTCGCGCAGCCTGTCCCGGTAGGCGAGCACCTGCCCGAGTCCCGGCTCCGCGTCGAGACGGCCCATCCCGGCGACCAGCGCCCGCAGCCCGGCGGCCGCTTCGGCAACCGGGTCGAGCACGGTCAGCACCAGCTCCGTCCCCGCGTGTTCGACGGCCGGCCAGTCCCTGCCCGGATCGAGCACGGCCGACGGCCCCGGCCGCTCGGCGGCGAACACCAGCACGGGCCCGCTCAGCCCGTGCTCACCCAGCGGCAGGTACGGCCCCGACCACGACGCGCTCGGCCCGCGCGGGGGCTCCGGCCGCTCGCCGAGCCCCTCGGGCACGGTTGCGCCGTTGGGCCCCAGCACCAGCAGCTCGCACCCGTCGGGCAGGTCGGGCCGCTGCCCGGTCAGGGTGGCCGCGTGCGCCACGTCGACGGGGTAGCGGCCTTCGGCCAGCAGGCGGAAGGAGCGGTCGCAGTCGACGCCGAGTCTCGCGCGCAGCCACTGCCGGTAGGCGTCGAGCTCGTCGAGGGTCGGCTCCTCCAGGTTGCTCCCCGCGTACCCGGCCGCGAGCTCGGCCATCGCATCGGCCACCTCCGGCAGCGGCGCCAGCACGGTGAGCACATAGGTGTGGTGCATGCAGCCGAAGCCCTGTGTGTGGTGCTCGACGGCGAGCCAGCCGGGCGCGCCGCGCCCCTCGTGGGCGGGAAGGGCGGCGACGAGGGCGGGCAGGCCGTGGCCGTAGGCTTCGAGCGGCTGGTAGGGGCCGCGGTCCCAGCCTTCGGCCGGGCTGTGCCTGACGCCGAGCGCGTCGAGCGCCGCCCGATCGCGTACGGCCTCCGCCTCGTCGCGCGCCTCCCACCACGGATGGTGCTCGTGCGCGACCGCCTGCCAGTCGACCATGCGGCCGAGCGTAGGAATCAGCCGAGCACGCGGGCAAGCGGTTTTCTGGCCAGGTCTGGCACCTCGGCGTCGGCCGCCGCGTACCCGACGGGGAACAGAATGTAGGGCCGCTCGTTGCCCGGCCGTTCGCAGATCTCACTGAGGAAGGCCATCGGATTGGGCGTGTGCGTCAGGGTGGACAGGCCCATCGTGTGCAGTGCGGTGATGAACAGGCCGCAGGCGATGCCGACGCTCTCGTTGACGTAGTAGTGCTTGACCCGGGTGCCGTCGGGGCGCACGCCGTACTTCTCGGCGAAGCAGACGACCAGCCAGGGCACGACCTCCAGGTACTCCTTGTCGGAGCCGGTCTCCAAGGGGGCGAGCGCCTCACGCCATTCGGGGGTGAGCCTGCCGCCCTCGTAGTTCTGGCGCTCCTCGACCTCGGCCGCCTCGCGGATGCGGCTCTTGGTCTCGGGGTCGCCGATGACGATGAACTTCCACGGCTGCTGGTGCGCGCCGGACGGCGCGGTGTTGGCCGCGCTGATGGCCAGGTCGAGGCATTCGCGCGGCACCGGCTCGTCGCTGAAGAAGCGCACGCTGCGCCGCCTGTCGACGTGGGCGTAGAACTCCTTGCCCCGCGCCAGCATGTCGGCTTCGGCGTAGCGCTCGGGCCGGTAGGGGATGAAGGGGTATGTGTGCTCCATAGGAATCGCAGTCTGCGGGAGACTGCCGGATGAGACAACACATGTGCTTCTATGCTGCCTATCTGCCAGTCAAGTCGGGAAATACGGTGGGATATGCCAGCACGACGCAGCGGCCTCGACGATCTCGACCTCCGGCTGCTCAGACTGGTCCGCGAGCGGCCACGCAGCGGGCTGCTCGAACTGGCCAGGCTGCTCGGCGTCGCGCGTGGCACCGTACAGGCCAGGCTCGACCGCATGGTCGCCGACGGCGTGATCACCGACTTCGGGCCCAACCTGTCGCCCAAGGCGCTGGGCTACCCGGTGCAGGCCTTCACCACGCTGGAGGTCGAGCAGGCCTCGCGTGCCGACATCTCGGCCGCCCTGCACGCCATACCCGAGCTGCTGGAGTCCTACATCGTGACCGGTCAGGGCGATCTGTGGTGCCGGGTGGCGGGGCGCGACCACGAGCACATCCAGCAGGTCATCGACCGCATGCTCACCATCGGCGGCGTCAGGCGCAGCACCACGGTCATCACCCTGTCGTGCGTCGTCCCGCACCGCACGCAGCCGCTGGCCGAGGCCTGAACGCTCGGACCACGAGCCGTCAGACCACAGGCCGTCAGACCACGAGCCAGTCGGTGACCACGGCTGGACCGCCGTCGCCGGGCCGCCACCACACGCTCAGCGGCCCGCCGTCGGTGAGGTCGGCCTCGAACCTGCCCAGCTCGTCGGTCTCCAGCGCCACCACCGAGCCCGGCCTGCGCAGCTCGACCTCGCCCTGCCCGACGGGCAGCAGCTGCCCGAGCACCCTGCCGAGCGCGTCGACCTCCATCTCGATCCCGCGCTCGCCGATCCTGAACGTCAGCAGCCTGATCGAGGCCGCACTGCGCACCACGCCGCTCTCCAGCGCCGAGTCGTAGGTCAGCTCGGCCAGCTCGGCGTCCAGCCGCCGCCAGCCGAACGCCGCGAGCGCCGCACGACGGGCCGTCTCGGGCAGCGGCTCCCGCTCGGCCGCCAGGGCGCGCAGCTCGCTCTCCAGCTCGGTGTCGCCGTCACCGGTCATCGCGACCACCTCCCAGGGCTCACAGTCAAGAGTCGCCCACCTCCCGGCTGATACCGCGTCCGGCCAGATCCTCGCGCAACCTGCGAAGACAGCGCTGCCTGGTCGGGCCGATGCTGCCGATCGGCATGTCCAGTGCGGCCGAGACCTCGGCGTAGCTCGGCGGCGGCGCGGCCATCAGCACCCGCAGCAGCCGCCTGCACGAATCGGGCATCGCCTCGAAGCACTCCCAGAGCAGCTTGGACCTCGCCTCGTCGCGTGCCGCCTGCTCGCGCTCCAGCACGATGGCCTCGGGCGAGCGCGTGTCGATGCCGGGCTCCAGCTCACCCGGGTCGACCGGTCGCACCCGCGTGGCCACTCTGATGATCGACAGGCACTCGCGCCGCGCGGTCGTGGCCAGCCAGGCGGGCAGGCTCTGCGGGCGTTCGATCCGGTCGAGGCGTCCGGCCAGGCGCAGCCAGGTGGTGTGGAAGGCGTCGGCGGCGTCGGCCCCGGTCAGGCCATAGGAACGCACGACCGACCAGACCAGGCCGCTGAACCTGTCGACCAGCGCGGTCCAGGCCTGCTCCTTGCCCTCGACGGCCGCCGCGACCAGGGCGTCCAGGTCGCCGTCGATCGGCTGCTCGCTCATGGGCACGCGTCCGGTACTGCGCCATCGCCCCGGCGGCTGCTCGGCCCCTGGCGGGGCTCGGATGCGGCGATCATGGACGACCTCGCAGATTCGGTCGGCGGACCTTCTCCTGAGGACGATCTAACCGTGGATCGGCGACCCGCGAAAGCCGTTCGGCACCTCTCGCCCAGCCGCGAAAGGTGCCGAAACGAACAAGCGGGTACGGCCGGCGCAGACCACCCCCGGCTACGCCGGCCGTACCCGGATCAGAGGGTGAACCCGCTGAACAGCAGGGCCGCCAGGCCCAGGGCCAGGACGAGGTTCACCACGGTGGCGGCGGCGAAGACGCCGACGGGCCGCCACCCGGCCTCGCGCAGCGACGCGACCCGGAACTCCAGGCCGATACTGACGAACGCGAGAATGAGGAACCAGACCCGAAGGTCGTTGGCCACGCCGATGACGGCCTTGCCCTCGGCCTTGTCCACGGTGGACAGGTACCAGGTGGCGATGACCGAGGCGGCGATGAAGCCGAGCACGAACTTCGGGAAGCGCCGCCACAGCTCGCCGAGGCCGGGGCGCTCGGCGTCGGGACGGCGTTCGACGCGGAAGGCGAACCACGCGGTGAGCGCGACGGCCACCACACCCATGAGGGCGTTCTGGGTGACCTTGACGATCGAGGCGATCTGCAGCGCGTCCTCGCCGACGATGGCGCCCGCCGCGGTGACGGCCGCCGTGGTGTCGATGTTGCCGCCGATCCAGGCCCCGGCCACGGCCGGGCTGAGCCCGAGCGCCCCCGCGGCCCACGGCAGGATGAAGATCGAGGGCAGGGCGAAGGCGATGACGAGGCTGGCGCTGTAGGCGAGCTGCTCCTTCTTGGCCTGTACGGCTCCGGCGGCGGCGATGGCCGCACTGACCCCGCAGATCGACACGGCGGCGGCCAGCAGGGCGCGCAGCTTGTCGTCGAGGCCGAGCCTGCCGCCCAGCCACCAGGTGAACAGGAAGACCGAACTGATGAGCACGACGGCCTGGATGATGGCGGGCCCGGCGGCGGTGACGATGACGCCGAGGTTGATCGAGGCGCCGAGCAGGACCAGCCCGGTCTTGATGAAGAACTCGGTCCTGAACCCTCCGGCCAGCCGATCGCGCAGGCCGGTCACGGTCAGCACGGCATTGCCGAGCAGGCCCAGGACGATCGCGTACACGGGGTACTCGATCGCGGCTCCCAGCCCGGCGAGCGGCCCGTCGGCGGTGGCGTCGGGGACGGTCTGCTCCAGGTAGCGGGTGGCGGCGGCGAGCAGGAGGACGACCAGGACGCCGAGCGCGCTCCACTGCAGGGTGGATCGGGCGCTCCGGGGGGTGGCGGCGGTCGTCATCAGGGCACCAGGCCCACAGGGATCACTCCCGTGATGACCAGGACGAGCAGGATCAGCCCCACGGCCGTCGCAGCCCAGTCCTCGGTGATGAGGTTGCTCTTCATAAATTCATAGTAAACCAATAGGGATTAACGGTAAATAGCCGATCGGGGCCGGGTCTGCGGGTGTGGACGCCTACCTGCTTTCGCGGTGAAATCGGGAAATGACGGTACAAGGTAGGTGCGACCCGCGATTCGAACAGGTCGGGGCGGAGTTCGCCGCGAACTTCGCCGCGCGCGGCGAGACGGGCGCGTCGGTCTGCGTGATCGTCGACGGCGAGACCGTCGTCGACCTCTGGGGCGGCGAGGCCGCGCCCGGCGTCCCCTGGCTGCACGACACCATCGGCCACGTCTGGTCATGCACCAAGGCGGCCACCGCCCTGTGCGCCCACATCCTCGCCGACCGGGGCGAACTGGACCTCGACGCCCCCGTCACCGCCTACTGGCCCGAATACGGCGCCCACGGCAAGCAGCACACGCTGGTACGGCACCTGCTGGCGCACCAGGCCGGGCTCCCGGCCCTGCGCGAGCCCCTCCCCCGGGGCGCGCTGTACGACTGGAAGGTCATGACCGACGCCCTGGCCTCGGCGGAGCCGTTCTGGGAGCCGGGCACCAGGCACGGCTACCACGCGCTGACGTTCGGGTACCTGGTCGGCGAGGTCGTGCGCCGGGTCGCGGGCCGCACGCTCGGCGCGTTCTTCCACGAGGAGGTGGCCGGGCCGCTCGGGCTCGACTTCTGGATCGGCCTGCCGCAGGAGCACGAGGGCAGGGTCGCGCCGACGATCCCCGCCGATCCGCCCGCCGTGCCGCCCTCGTTCTATCTGACGGCGTTCGGCGATCCGGCGTCCATCCCGGCGCTGGTGCTCGGCAACGAGGGCGGGTTCATGCTGACGCCCGGCGAGTCGGACTCCAGGGCGGCGCACGCCGCCGAGTTCGGGGCGATCGGCGCGATCACCAACGCACGGGGACTGGCCGGGATGTACCGGCCGCTGTCGCTGGGCGGTGACCCGCTCGTCTCGCCCGCGCAGCTCGCCCTGATGCGGCTGACGACGTCGGCCGGGCACGACGCCGTGCTGGGGGTGCCCTCGCGGTTCGGGCTCGGCTTCATGAAGGCGACGGACAACCGGTATCTGCCCGAGGCCGACAGCGAGGGCGCGCTGCTGTCGGCCACGGCGTTCGGGCATGCCGGGATGGGAGGTTCGGCCGGGTTCTGCGATCCGGAGGCCGGGCTGGCCTTCGCCTACACGATGAACAAGCAGGCGATCGGCCTGGGGATCAACGCGCGGGGCCAGGCGCTGGCCGACGCCGCCTATCGCAGCCTCGGCCACGAGCGGGCGCGTGGCGGGCTGTGGTTCAGGCCCTGACCCGCCCGGCCCGTGCGAAGCGCAGCGCGCGTGCGATCGCCGCGACGAACGCACCGCGCTGACGCCGCGACACCTCGGCGTCGGTGACCATCGTGGAGCCGTGGAAGGTGCCCGGATACATGTGCAGCTCGACCGGCACCCCGGCCTGCACCAGGCGCTGGGCGTAGATCAGCCCTTCGTCGCGCAGCGGGTCGTACTGGGCCACGTCCACGAAGGCGGGCGGCAGCCCCGACAGGTCGGCCGCCCTGGCCGGAGCGGCGTACGCGGGCACCTCGCGCAGCCCGCCCAGGTAGCTGCGCCAGCTGATCTCGGCGTTGCGCCGATGCCACAGCGGCGTGTCCGCGTAGTCGCGCATCGAGGGCGTGCCCAGCCTGTCGTCGAGCTCGGGGATGGTCAGGGCCTGCAGGGCGATCTCCGGCCCGCCCCTGTCCCTGGCCAGCAGCGCCACCGCCGCCGCCAGGCCGCCGCCCGCGCTCTCGCCGCTCACCACGATCGGCCCCCGCCGCCCGGCCATCCACTCCAGCACGCCGTAGCAGTCATCGAGCGCGGCCGGATAGGGATGCTCGGGCGCCAGCCGGTAGTCCAGCGACACCACGCCCGCTCCCGTCCGCACCGCCAGGTCGGCGGCGCTCTCGTCCGGCCAGTCCAGCCCGCCGAGCATGAACCCGCCGCCGTGGATGTGCAGCACCCGCCCCTCGGCCCCGGGCGGCGTGTAGACCCGCACGGCCACCCCGCACACGACCTCGTCACCCACCTCGAGCCCCGCCGGGTACGGCTTGCGCGGCACCTGGGAGGTCAGGGCGGCGAGCTCGGCCCTGACCTGGGCGATGTCGGTGAAGTCTCGATCGGGGAACGACTCGGCGAAGGCGGCGAGCTCGGGGTCGAAGGCGTAGCGCATCCCACGATGATCCCTGCTCAGCGGCCTGTCCGGAGGGATGTCGCCACAGGTCGGCGCGCGATACCGTCATATCCATGTACTTCGGGATTACCGATCTGTGGACCTTTGTCCTAGGTGCTTTCTTCATCGTTCTGCTCCCCGGCCCGAACTCCCTCTACGTCCTGTCGACGGCCGCCCAGCGCGGCGTGCGCACCGGGTATCAGGCCGCCGCAGGCGTCTTCGTCGGCGACACCGTGCTCATGGCGCTGTCGGCCGGAGGCGCCGCCTCGCTGCTGCAGACCAACGGGGTGCTGTTCGCGGTGGTGAAGTTCGCCGGAGCCGCCTATCTCGGCTGGATCGGCTTCCAGATGATCAGAGGCGCCTGGAAGGGCAGGAAGGCCACCGTCGAGGCGTCGGCCGAGCAGGTGGAGCCAGGTCAGGTCGGCCATCCGTTCGGCAAGGCGCTGGTGATCAGCCTGCTGAACCCGAAGGCGATCCTGTTCTTCGTCTCGTTCTTCGTGCTGTTCGTCGACCCGGGCTACGGCGCGCCCGCCCTGTCGTTCCTCATCCTGGGTGCGATCGTGCAGGTCTTCAGCCTGATGTACCTGTCGATGCTCATCTACAGCGGCACCTTCCTGGCCGGGCAGTTCCGCCGCCGCCGTGCGCTTTCGGCCGGGCTGACCGCCGGTGTCGGCGTGCTGTTCCTCGGTTTCGGCGCCAGGCTGGCCACCGCAAGCCTGGGCTGAGCTGGGCCACGAGCCTGGGCTGAGCTGCGTCAAGAGCCGACAAAGCAACAGGCACACCCCGTTAGCCGCTCCCGATCGCGGGGAGTTGTCCGGTGTGCGTGCATTGACCGTTGTTCCGTCGCAGCAGGACTCCCTGACACTGAGCGAGCTCGCCGAACCCGAGCCGCCGGAGGGCTGGCTCGTCGTCGACGCGCTGGCGCTCGGCGTCTGCGGCACCGACAGGGAGATCGCCGAAGGCCAGTACGGCTGGGCGCCCGAAGGCGAGGAACGCCTGGTGCTCGGGCACGAGTCGCTCGGCCGGGTACGCCACGCCCCTCAGGGCAGCGACTTCGCACCCGGCGACCTGGTCGCGGGCGTCGTGCGCCGTCCCGACCCGCTGCCGTGCGGCGCCTGCGCGGCCGGGCAGTTCGACATGTGCCGCAACGGGGACTACGTCGAGCGCGGGATCAAGCAGGTCCACGGCTTCGGCAGCGACGTCTGGGTGATCGAGCCCGAGTACGCCGTCAAGGTCGACCCCGCCCTGCACCAGGCCGGTGTGCTGATGGAGCCGGCCTCCGTCGTCGCCAAGGCCTGGGACCAGGTCGAGCGCGTCGGCTCACGCGCCTGGTTCGAGCCACGTACGGCCCTGGTGACGGGCGCGGGCCCGATCGGCCTGCTGGCGGCGTTGCTCGGCGTCCAGCGCGGCCTCGACGTGCACGTGCTCGACCGGGTGAGCGACGGGCCCAAGCCCGACCTGGTCACCGACCTCGGCGCGACCTACCACCACGACGGCGTCGCCAGGGCCGTTGCGGGCGGCAGGCCCGACGTCATCATCGAGGCGACCGGCGACGGGCAGATCGTCTTCGACGTGATCGAGGCCAACGCGCCCTACGGTGTGACCTGCCTGACCGGTATCTCGGGGCCCGGCCGGTCGCTGTCGGTGGACATCGGGCGGATGAACACCGCCGTGGTCCTGGAGAACGACGTGATCGTCGGCTCGGTCAACGCCAACCTGCACCACTTCGCCGCCGCCGCCCAGGCGCTCGCCGCCGCCGACATCGGCTGGCTGGAGCGGCTGATCACGCGCAGGGTCCCGGTCGAGCGCTACGCCGAGGCGTTCACCCCGCAGGACGACGACGTCAAGGTCGTCCTCGCCTTCGGGGACTGACCGCTTCGCGGCTTTCGGCCGGAACTCATCCCCTCCCTGGGCGATCGGGCGGTGGCATCGGCGACCGTCGGGTACCGTAAGCCACCGGTGGGCGTCCCCTTGCGCATCGGGTATCTCCCGGTGCGACTACGCCCGACCTGTTCGGGTAGTCGCCATCCGTCGGCCTTCCTACGGAGCAGCCTTGAACCATCCCCCGGTCACCCTCCCGCGCCTCACGACGCTGGTGAAGCAGGCCACCCCGCGCCTGCTCGAGGCGGTGGTCGCCCCGCTGGCCGTCTTCTACGCGACCTTCACCCTGCTCGGCGTCACCGGCGCGACGATCGCGACGACCGCCTGGGTGTACGGCGGGCTGCTGCTGCGGCTGATCCGCAGGACCAAGGTCCCGGCCACGATGATGCTGGCCGCGCTCGCCATCACGATCAGGACCGTGGTCACGCTGGTGACGGGCAACGACGAGTACTTCTTCATCCAGCCCGAACTCGGCACGATCTGCCTGGCCGCCGTCTTCCTCGCGTCGGTCAGGCTGCGCAGGCCGATGGTGGAGAAGCTCACGCTCGACTACATCCACCTGCCGCAGGCCGTGCTCAAGCACGAGCGGGTGCGCAGGTTCTTCGCCCGGATCACCCTGCTGTGGGCGTTCGTCCTGCTGACCAACTCGGCGATGAGCATCTGGCTGGTGCTGCACGAGACGATCACCGCCTATCTCGTCATCCGCACCTCAGCGGTGGCCCTGGTGAGCGGGCTCGCGATCGCCTTCTCGATCTTCGCCTTCAAGCGCGTCCTGCGCCGCCTGCACGTCTCGACCGCCTGAGGCGACCCGTTCGACCAGGCCGACCGCGCCTCCCAGGCCGATCGCGAACCCGGTCAGCATGACGAACAGCGTCACCAGGTCCATGGCCGTCGTGTCGGCCGCCGGGTCACCTGCCACGGGGGCCTGCAGCAGCCTGACCACCATCAGGTAGAGGCCGGAGCCGAACATGTTGCCCGAGGCGATCCACGCGGCGCACAGCGGGACCTTCAGCCCCGTGTCCGGCCTGCCCCTGACGACGACCAGCAGACCGAGCCCCGCCACCAGGACGAACAGGCCCTGCACGACCCCCTGAGGGTTGGCGCCGACCTCGGCCGCCTCGGCGGAGAGCGCGACGTCGCCGCCGAGGCCCCAGTAGACCTGCGCCAGCCCGAGCGGCACGCAGCAGACCAGCGCGCCCCAGGCGATCGCCACCTGCAGCCCCCACGTCGCCGTCGGCCCCGCGTCCCCCGTACGCCCGGCGAACAGCACCGGCCAGCGGTCACGCGCGTACAGGGCGAAGGCGGCGCTCAGGCCGACGCCCTGGCCGATGAACCCGCCGTAGACCGTCATGTACACCCACGGCGCGATCGGCCCTCCGGTGTCGAACACCCCGATACCGCCGATCGCCACCGCGACGGGCACCGCGGCCACGATCATCGACAGCAGGCCGGTGCCCACCCAGATCGGCAGCAGCACCAGCCAGGCGGGCAGCCGCATCCCCCACCGCGTGGTGAAGGCCAGCGCCAGGACCAACGCGACGACGTCCAGCCCCAGCGTCAGGGTGTTCATCGCCACCATGACCGGCGAGTCGAGCAGCCCGGGATCGGACACCCCGACCGGGCGGCCGCTCAGCCACAACGCCTTGATCGTGAGGTACGGCACGGCCGCCGCCATGGCGACCACCGCCGCCGCCACCCTGCCCCTGCCCGCTCTGCCCGCTCTGTGCACTGTGCTCATGGTCCGAGCCTGCCCGCGACCGGGCGCACGGCCCTCCCGCCGTACGGGGATCCCGCTCCCCCGCGCGGGGGAGGTCCGGCTCAGGGCAGGGTCACCAGCAGTTCGTAGCCGCCCTCCCGCGTCGCGCCCGCGCTCAGCGTGCCTCCCGCCAGCCGTACCCGTTCGCGCAGGCCGCTGAGGCCGAGCCCGCCGGACGCGGCGGCGGGGCGTCCGGTGGCGGGGCCGTTGACGACGGAGATGGCGCCGGCGCTGGTGCGGACGGCGACGGCGGCGCCTGGCGCGTGCTTGGCGGCGTTGGTCAGGCCTTCCTGGACCACGCGGTGCGCCATCTCGGGCACCAGGTCGTCCTCGTGCCGCAGGGTGACCGTCATGCCGGAGGCGTTCGCCCGTTCGACCAGCGCGGCGACGCTCTCGTCCGCCGGGACGAGCGGGGCCTGCTCGACGTCGTCGCGCAGCAGGCCGATGATCTGCCGCAGCCGCTCGGACGCCTCCCCCACGGCCTCCCTGAGCCCGCCGACCGCCTCCGCATGGGCGGGCGCCAGGCCGGGCGACACCTCAAGGCCCGCCGCGCGCACCGCGATCAGCGCCAGGTCGTGCCCGAGCAGGTCGTGCATGTCGTGTGCGATCCTGGCCCGCTCCCTGAGTCTGGCCTGCGCCTGCAGCGAGCGGTCGGTCCCGGCCCGCTGAAGCGCCTGCCGCCGCCGGAGCGCCCCGGCGCCGAAGGGCAGCACGTAGACGGCCAGCACACCCGACCCCATCATGATCCACGGCGCCAGGCCGGGCCCCGAGGCCCACACCACGCCGATCCCGACCGCCACCACGACGCCGAGCACCACGAGCGCGGGCCCGAGCCGTTCGACCATACGGCCCGAGCGGTAGGCGTAGAGCACGACGCCCACCACCAGCACGCTGACCGGGACCACCTTCACCCCGTGCAGCTGCTCGGGCCAGACCAGGTCGAGCGTGGCCACGCTGTCGGTGAAGTCCCAGGGACCGAACGGCAGCAGGGCGAGCACGGCCAGGAGCGGCCTGCTCCTGCCCACCCACACCGCGAGGGCCAGCAACGCGACCCTGCCGCCGGTCTCCAGGGCGAAGGCGCCGGGCCGCGCGAAGGGATCGGGCCCGGCGGCGGCGGCCAGGATCGAAAGGACGGCCCACACGATCAGGTCCGTCAGGCGCTCGCGATGTCTCACGCCCTCGAAACTAGCGCCGCCCCCGGCCCGCCGACGCTGCCGTAAGCAAGGCCGGACCCCTGACGAAAGTCAGGGATCAGCCAGGGGTATGACCCCGGCCCCTGACGAAAGTCGGGGGTGGGTCGAGGCGATCGTCCAATGTGAGAGGCCGTGCGGCCCTCCTACGGTCGAGGAAGTACGGCCCTGAGGCCTCTCAGGGGCGGGCACGTGCTCGACCGGGGCAATACCCGATGGGCAGGGCGAGCGCTCGCCGAGAGGCTACGTGTGGGGCTCGACACCCGTCGCCGAAACCTCCTGGAAGTGCGTTCCCATGACCCAAGCCATTCTGGATCAGCTGCACCACGTGATGTCCTCGCCGTGGGTGTATCTCGCGATCTTCGCCCTCGCCATGCTCGACGGCTTCTTTCCCGTCGTTCCGGCGGAGACCTCGGTGATCACCGCAGGTGTGTTCGCCGCGAGCGGCAGTCCGAACCTGGCGCTCATCATCCTGGTCGCCGCACTCGGCGCCTTCGCCGGGGACCACATCTCCTACGGCCTGGGCTACAAGTCGGGCGGGCGGCTGCGCAAGAAGAAGGCGCTGCTCTGGGCCGAGAAGGCGCTGGCCGAACGCGGCGGCCTGGTCCTGGTCGTGGCCCGGTACATCCCGGGCGGCCGTACCGCCACCACGCTGACCATGGGGGCGGTGCGCTATCCGTTGCGCTCGTTCGCCTTCTTCGACGCCATCGCCGCCTCCTCGTGGGCGGTCTACTCGGCCCTGATCGGCTTCTTCGGTGGCATGGCCTTCGAGAACGACCCGATCAAGGGCCTGCTGCTCGGCCTGGGCATCGCCCTGACGATCACCGCGATCACCGAGGTGGTGCGGATCGTCCGCAAGCGCCGTTCGCGTTCACAGGGATCGCACAGAGAACTCGTCGGGGCGTCGCAGACCGGCTCGCAAGACTGAGCGTCGATTGGCGTTCGGCCCGGCTTCATCCCTGACGCCGGTTTCGGACACCTCCGCATGGCTTCATCCCATTGAGAGGAGAGCAGATGACTGCGCTGGCTGCGGCGGTGGCCCTGATCGGCTCGCTGTTCTTCGCGCTCGGCGCCGCACTGCAGCAGCACGAGGCGTCGGGTCAGACCAAGCCCCGCCTGCTGACCCTGCTCAGGCGCCCGCGCTGGCTGCTCGGCGGCCTGTCCATCACCGGCGGAGGCGTCCTGCACATCTACGCCCTGAGCATCGGGCCGCTCACCGTGGTCCAGCCGATGGGCGTGGCCAGCCTGCTGTTCGCCCTGCCGATCGCCGCCGCCCTGCACGGCCGCCGCCCGGCCAGGAGGGAGCTGATCGCCGCCGCGACCGTCGCGGCCGGGCTCATCGGGCTCGTCTGGTTCGTACCCGAACACGCGGGGCCGACCACGCTCACACCGAGCGGCGTGCTCACCCTGATCGCCGTGTCGGCGGTGGCCGCGGTGCTGCTGTGGGCGGGCTCGAAGGTCGCCCAGGCGGCCGGGCGCGCCGCCCTGCTGGCCACGGGGGCGGGCGTGCTCTACGGCGCCACCGCCACGCTGATGCGGGTGCTGGCCGACGGCGAGTGGAGCTGGGGGCTGCTGCTGGCCATCCCGGTGCCCGCGCTGGTCGCCCTGGCCCTGCTGCAGCGGGCCTACGCGGCGGGTCACTTCGGGGTCTCCTTCGCCTCCCTGCAGATCGCCGACCCGCTCACCGCCGTCGCCTTCGGCGCCATCCTCCTCGGCGAGCCGCTGCCTTCGGGCATCGCTCCCCTCGCCGCCGCCGCGCTGGCCGCCGCCGGAACCGTCGCACTCGCCCGAACCAGTCCGATGCAGCACACCCCCACGTCCTGACCTTCACATCCCCCCGCCTGAGTTGGAGAACGCCATGGCCATGCCCATGCCACTGAGCGCACTGCCCGCACTGGAAACGGTGGCCGAACGCCCGCGCCGTGTCCTCATCGCCACCGACACCTACCCGCCCGACGTCAACGGGGCCGCCTACTTCACCCATCGCCTGGCCACCGGCCTGGCCGAGCGGGGCAACGAGGTGCACGTGGTCTGCGCGTCGGAGCAGGGCCCGGCCAGGGCCGACGTGCTGGACGGCGTGATCGTGCACCGGCTGCGCTCGGCCAGGCTGCTCGTGCACCCCACGATGCGGGTGAGCGTGCCGACCAGGCTGGACAGGTTGCTGGCCGCCGTCAGGCCCGACGTCGTGCACACCCAGGGGCACTTCGTGGTCGGCAGGGCCGCCATCTCGGCCGCCCGCAGGAACGGCGTGCCGGTGGTGGCGACCAACCACTTCATGCCCGACAACCTCTTCCAGTTCGCGCACATCCCCGACCGGCTGCGCGAGCAGGCGGGCCGGCTGGCCTGGCGCGACTTCAGCCGCGTCTTCTCCAAGGCCGACCACATCACCACGCCGACGGCCATCGCCGCCGGGCTGCTGGGCGACATGGGCTTCACCCGTGACGTCGAGCCGGTCTCGTGCGGCATCGACCTGAGCAGGTTCCACCCGCACAGCGAGCCCAAGGTGTGGGCCAGACGGCGTTTCGGCCTTCCGGACGCGCCGACCGTGCTGTTCGTCGGCAGGCTGGACGAGGAGAAGCGCATCGACGAGCTGGTCAAGGCGCTGCCGTACGTGCTCAACGACACCGAGGCGCAGGTCGCGCTGGTGGGGCAGGGCAACCAGCGCGCGATCCTGGAGCGGCTGGCCCAGCGCATCGGGGTCGGCGAGCGGGTGCACTTCCTCGGCTTCGTGCCGGACGAGGCCATGCCGCAGGCGTTCGCCGCCGCCGACGTGTTCGCCATGCCGGGCGTCGCCGAACTGCAGAGCATCGCCACGCTCGAGGCCATGGCCAGCGGGCTGCCGATCGTGGCGGCCAACGCGATGGCGCTGCCGCACCTGGTGGCCGACAACGGCTTCCTGTTCGAGCCCGGCGACGTGATCGGCCTGGCCAAGCGGCTGACCGCGCTGCTCACGGTCGACGACCTGCGCGCCGACATGGGCAGGGCCAGCCGTGAGCTCGCCCTCACCCACGACCACCAGGCGTCGCTCGCCCGCTTCGAGGAGATCTACTCCGAGGTGACCGCATGACCGCCTCCCCGCCCGCGTATCCCGGCTGGGCGCTGGCCGCGCTCACCCTGCCGGTGACCGCGCTCGGCGTGCTGGCCTACGCCCAGCTGACGCTGGCGCCGCAGCCGCTGGTCAGCGACTACGCGCTGGTCGCCGACGGTCTGCTGCCCGTCGTGCTGGGCACGCTGGCGTTCGCGGCGGGCTGCCTGGCCCTGGCCTACGGCCTGGCGATCCACCAGCCGACGCGGGGGGCGGCGGCCAGGGTGCTGCTGATCGCCGCGGCCGGTGGGCTGATGCTGACCGCGATCTTCCCGACCGACGGCAGCGCCGCGCTGTCCACGATGGAGGGCGAGATCCACCGCTGGGCCGCCGCCGTCGTCTTCACCACCCTGCCCGTGGCCGCGTGGTCGCTGGCCAGGGGGCGTCACACGCGTCCGCGCTGGCACCTGGTCCGCTCGCTCGGTGTGACGTCCGCGGCCGTGCTGGCCGCCTATCTGCTCGCGCACCCGGCCTCGCCGACCAGTGCGCTGATCAACGGCGAGGCGTACTACGGGCTGCTGGAGCGGGTGCTGCTGGCCGCCGAGATCGCGCTGGTCGTGGCCGTCGCCAACGCCACCCGGGTGGAGTCGCTGCTCACCGCGCCCGCCGCCGCCTCCGCCCCGGTGCCCGGCACCTCGGCCGCCCGGCTCGACACCGCCGCCTGACTCTTCGGCGCGTGCCGAACCGTGCTCGCCGTACCGTGGGGGTATGTCCGCTTCTCAGCTCGCCTCTCTGGCCGCACTGCTCGCCGACCCGACGCGGGCCACGTTCTGCCTGGCGCTGCTCGACGGGCGGGCCTGGACGTCGGGTGAGCTGGCCAAGGCGGCGAGCGTGGCGCCCTCGACGGCGAGCGAGCACATCAGCCGTCTGGTGCAGGGCGGCCTGCTCACCGAGGAACGCCAGGGCAGGCACCGCTACGTCCGCATCGCCGACACCGCGACCGCCCAGCTCATCGAGGACCTCGCGGGCCACAGGCCACCCGGCCTCACGCTGCCGAAGACGCTGCGATCGGCCACCGCGAGCACCGCGATGGCCAGGGCGCGCACCTGCTACGACCACCTGGCGGGCAGGCTCGGCGTCATGGTCACCGACGCCCTGCTCGCCCGCGACCTGATCCAGCTCGACACCGGCTTCGCCGTCACCGCCGAAGGCATGCGCTGGTACGGCGGGCTCGGCATCGACCTGGCGGCCAGGCGCTCACGGGCACGGCCGATGGCCAGGCCCTGCCTCGACTGGACCGAACGCCGCCCGCACCTGGCGGGCACGGCCGGAGCCGCCCTGTGCTCGCACGCCCTCGACCAGGGCTGGGTACGCCGCGTCGGCGGCCAGCGCGCCCTGCGGGTGACCGAGACGGGACTGACCCGCCTGCGCGATCTGCTCGGCCTCGACCCCGAGCCGCTGCGCTGACATACGCCGGGCGGTGATTCCCACCGCGCAAGGGGAAAGCGCGATAATCGAGACATGCGGTTCGATGTGCTCGGCTCCACGCGGATACACCCTGACGCGGGCGGGCCGACCGGGATCGGCGGCCCGAGGGTGCGTACCCTGCTGGCGCTGCTGCTCCTCGACGCAGGCCGCATCGTCTCGCACGAACGCCTCGTCGACGGCCTGTACGGCCACACGCCGCCCGAAGGCACGGCCAACGCGCTGCAGTCGCAGGTCTCGCGGCTGCGCCGGACGCTCGGCCGCAACGAGCTGGTGGAGTTCCACCCGGCCGGGTACCTTCTGGCCGTCGAGCCGGGCGACGTCGACGCGCACCGCTTCACCCGGCTGGCCGCCGAAGGCGCCCGAGCGCTGGACGAGGGCGAGCCCGCGCTGGCCGCACGGGTGCTGCGCGAGGCGCTCGCCCTGTGGCGCGGCCCGGCGCTCGCCGACGTGCCCGCGCTCGCCGCGCATGCCGCCCGGCTGGAGGAGCAGCGGCTCAACGCCACCGAGGACCGGATCCAGGCCGACCTCGACCTGCTCGAAGCCGCCGCACCCGCCCCCTCCCCGGCCGCGCTCGTCACCGAGCTGAGGGCGCTGACCGAGACGCATCCCCTGCGCGAACGGCCGAGGGCCCAGCTCATGCGGGCGCTGCGGGCCGACGGGCGTCAGGCCGAGGCGCTGGCCGTCTACGAGCAGAGCCGGGTCATGCTGGACGAGGAGCTCGGCGTCACGCCGGGTCCCGAGCTGGTCGCCGCCCAGTTGGCCGTGCTGCGCGGCGAGGAGCACGAGCGGCGTCCGCGCGAGTCCAGGCGGCTCGGGCTGCGCGCCCAGCTGACCAGCTTCGTCGGACGCGCCGCCGATCTCGGCAGGGTGGGCGAGCTGCTGACGCACTCACGCCTGGTCACCCTGGTGGGGCCGGGCGGCGCGGGCAAGACGAGGCTGGCCGTCGAGGCGGCGCACCGCGCGGCGGGCGACGTGTGTTTCGTCGAGCTGGCCCAGATCGGCGAGCCGGACGAGCTGGGCCAGGCCGTGCTCGACGCGCTCGGCGTGCGCCACAGCGCGCTGTTCCAGCCTCCGGCGGGCGGCGTCAGGCTCGCCGATCCCACCACGCGGCTGGTCGGGGCGCTGGCGGAGGAGAGGCTGCTGCTCGTGCTGGACAACTGCGAGCACCTGGTCGCCGAGGCCGCCGAGCTGACCGACCTGGTCCTGGCCTCGTGCCCGCACGTGCGCGTGCTCTGCACCAGCCGCGAGGCGCTCGGCATCACCGGTGAGAGCATCGTGCCCGTCGCCCCGCTGCCGGTGCCGAGGCCGGGCACGCCGCTGGCCGAGGCGATGGAGGGCGCCGCCGTCAGGCTGTTCGCCGACCGGGCCGCCGCCGTGCTGCCCGGCTTCACCGTCGACGCCGCCAACCTCGACGACGTCCTGCACGTCTGCCGTGCGCTCGACGGCCTGCCGCTGGCCATCGAGCTGGCGGCGGCCAGGCTGCGCTCGCTGCCGCTCGCCGAGGTCGCGGCCAGGCTCGACGACAGGTTCAAACTGCTGGCCCGCGGCAGCCGCACCGCGTTGCCCAGGCACCAGACGTTGCGCGCGGTCGTGGCGTGGAGCTGGGACCTGCTCGACCCGGCCGAACAGCGGCTGGCCAGGCGGCTGACGGTGTTCGTCGGCGGGGTGACGCTGGACGCGGCCGAGGCGGTGTGCCCGGACGAGGGGCTCGGCGGAGGCGACGTCGTCGAGGTGCTGACCTCGCTGGCCGACAAGTCGCTCATCACGCAGGTCGACGGCCGCTACCGCATGATGGAGACGGTCAGGGCGTACTGCACCGAACGCCTGGCCGAGGCGGGCGAGGTGGAGCGGCTCAGACTGGCGCACGCCCTGTACTACGAGGCGCTGGCCACCGAGGCCGACCCCCATCTGCGCGCGGCCTCCCAGCTGCACTGGATGAGCCGCCTCGACCAGGAGCGCGACGACCTGCACGCGGCGCTGCGCTGGTCGCTGGACAGCGGTGACATCAGGCGGGCGCTGCGCATGGTGGGACGGCTGGCCTGCTACTGGTGGCTGCGCGGGCGCCGGGTCGAGAGCTCCAGCATCGCCGCCGACCTGCTGGCCCAGCTCGGCCGGGAGCTGCCCGAGCACGACCTGCTCGACGAGTACGCGATGTGTGTGCTGCTGGCCAGTTCGGGCGGCGCCGAGTCGGCCGAGCTCTCGGCCCGGCTGGAGGCGCTCAAGCCGATGCTGCCGCAGTCGGGCAGGCCGTACCGGCTGGCGTTCCTCAACATGATGTGGCCGATGTTCACCGGGCCGCCGGAGGACGCCGAGCCGCTGCTGGCCCTGCTCGACCTCTATCGGGGCGCGGTCGATCCGTGGACCCAGGCGCTGTCGTTCGGCGGCATCGGGTTCGTGCGCTCCGACCAGGGCAGGTTCGAGGAGGCGGCCCAGTGCTTCCGCGACGGCCTGGAGAGCTTCAAGACGCTCGGCGAGCGCTGGGGGGCGACGATCATGCTCTCCGGCCTGGCCGACGTGTCCTACATGCAGGGCGACCACGCCACGACGCTCACCTTCATCGACGAGGCGCTGGTGCTCGCGCACGAGCTCGAATCGGCCGACGACCTGCTCGACCTGCGCTGCCGCCGGGCCGACGCGCTCGTCGGGCTCGGGGAGCTGGCCCGTGCCGACGCCGAGTACGCCTCGGTGGCCGACCAGGCGAGGGCCCAGGTCTCGCCCGAGGTCGGCGCGCTGGCCTGGCTCGGCAGGGGCGAGGTGGCCAGGCTGACCGGCAGGCTGGAGCAGGCCCGCGAGCTGATGGAGCGGGCCCTGGCCGCCTGCCCGACCGCCTGGTACAGCGCACGCGAGGCCAGGGTGCGCATCATGCTCGGGCTCGGCAGGCTGGCCATCGACGCCGACGATCCGGCGCAGGCGTGGGACTGGCAGTTCGGCGCGCTGTCCCAGGCGACCGACCGTCAGCCGGCCTCCCCGCTCTCGGCCCGGGCCATCGCCGGCCTGGCCGCCCTGGCCGACCGGCGCGGCGACCCCGGGCTCGCCGCCCGCCTGCGCGCCTGCACGCCCGCCGAGGCGCTTTCCATGCTCTCCGCCTGGTAGTGGCCCGGCCTGCGGCGCGGTCAGTGAGTGGTGCGCGGGCGGTCAGCGCGGGCGCGCACGATGGGCGGCATGACACCCACGACCACCAAGTGGGGCAGCCTGGCCATCGTCTGCCTCGCTCAGCTTCTGCTCTCCGTCGACCTGACGGTGCTGCATCTGGCCATCCCCAAACTGACCACCGAACTGTCCCCCAGCGCCGCCCAGATCCTCTGGATCGGCGACATGTACGGCTTCGCCCTCGCCGGGCTGCTCATCACGATGGGCAATGTCGGCGACCGCATCGGCCGTAAGAAGCTCCTGCTCATCGGCTCGGTGGCCTTCGGCCTGGCCTCGGTCGTCACCGCGTACGCCACCTCTGCCGAACTGCTCATCGCCTCCAGGGCGCTGCTCGGCGTCGCGGGCGCGACCATCATGCCCTCGACGTTGTCCATCGTGCGCAACGTCTTCACCGACCCGGCCGAGCGCACGACGGCCATCGGCATCTGGGGCGGCATGGGCGCCGCCGGGTTCGCACTCGGGCCGATCGTCGGCGGTGTGCTGCTCGACCACTTCTGGTGGGGTTCGGTCTTCCTGATCAATGTGCCGATCATGGTGGTGATCCTGGTGGCCGGGTTCATCGTGCTGCCGGAGTCGCGCAACCCGCATCCGGGCCGCATCGACGCGCCGAGTGTGCTGCTGTCGGTCGCGGGCATCGTGGCCTGCGTCTACGCGCTCAAGGCCGGGGTCATCGACGGCATGTCGGGCGAGGTCTGGGCCACGGCCGCCGGCGGCGTGGCGGCGCTCGTGCTGTTCGGCCTGCGGCAGACGCGGCTGGCCGAGCCGCTGATCGAGATGCGGCTGTTCCGCTACCGCGCGTTCTCGGGGGCGATCGCCGCGAATATGTTCGCGATCTTCGGGATGATCGCACTGAATCTGATCTTCGCGCAGTTCTTCCAGTTCGTCCTGGGCTGGTCGCCGCTGCAGGCGGGTCTGGCCTCCCTGCCCGGCGGGCTCGCGGGCGCGGTCGGCGGTGTGCTGGCCGGGCCGCTGCTGCACCGGATCGGGCGTAACCGGGTGGTGGCGCTCGGCCTGGCGCTGTCGGCCGTCTCGTTCGCCGTCTACAGCACGGCCGATGTCGACACGACGTTCTGGTCGCTGGTCGTGGGCATGGTCGTCGGCGGGATCGGGATCGGCTTCACCTTCGCCGTGACCAACGACACCATCATCGCCTCGGTGCCCAAGGAGCGGGCCGGGGCGGCGGCCGGCATCTCGGAGACGGCGTTCGAGCTCGGCGGCGCGCTGGGCATCGCGGTGCTCGGCAGCATCCTGAGCGGGGCCTACCGCGACAACCTGCGGCTGCCCGCCGATGTGCCCGCCGTGGCGTTGCCGTACGTGAGCGACAGTCTGGGCGGGGCGATCTCCGTGGCGGGCGCGTTGCCGCCGCAGATGGCGACCTCGGTGACCGACGCCGCGCGGCTGGCCTTCTCCGACGCGATGCAGGTGACGTCGCTGTTCACGACGGGGCTGCTGCTGGTGCTGGCGGCGGTGTCGTGGGTGACGCTGCGGGGTGTGCCGAAGGTGATCTCCGAGGACGCGCTCAGCGCCGCCCACTCGTGACGGGCGCGTCCACGTGCTCGCCGAGCCGCTCGGCCGGGCGAAGGCTGCGCCTCCTGAACGCCACCAGGAGCGCGGCCAGCCCGGTCGTCACCGGCGGCACCACGAAGGCGAGCGAGGGACCGAAGTGGTCGACGAGCTGCCCGGCCACGGCGGCGCCGGTCGCGATGCCGAGGCCGATGGCGCCGTTCAGCCAGGTGAAGGCCTCGGTCCTGACCTCGGCCGGGGTCAGCACGTCGATGACGGTGTATCCGGTGATCACCACGGGGGCGATCACCAGTCCGGCCAGCCCGGCGGCGCCGTACAGCAGGGGCAGGGAGCTCGCCGCCGTCAGCGCGCTGGTGGCGAGGGCGAGCAGGAGCAGGCCCGCGACCAGGCGCACGGGAGCGGGCACCCGCCAGCGAACCGCGCCGTACAGCAGCCCGCCGAGCACGCTCGCACCGGAGAACGTGGCGTAGACCGCCCCGGCGGCGGCGGGCTGGCCGAGCACGGTCGTGGTGGAGGTGATGCCGACCTGGAGGCTGCCGAAGACCGACCCCATCGCCAGGAAAGCGGCGGCCAGCAGGGCGACACCCCGCAGGCGCAGCACGCCGCCTCCCGCCCTGATCCGCACCGGCACCGGCTCCGGCGCCGAGGTCCTGACGAGGGCGAAGGCCACCGTGCCCACGACGATCAGCGTCAGCGCGCTCAGCAGCGCCACGACCGGGCTGAACCCCGTCGACAGCGCGACCAGCAGCACCGGCGCCATCGTGAACGTCAGCTCATCGGTGATCGACTCGACCGCGAACGCGGTGTTGAGCCGTCCCGACCCGCCGAGTGTGTTCGCCCATCGCGCCCTGACCATGGCCCCGACCTGCGGCACACTCGCCCCGGCCAGCGCGGCGGCGAGCACGAGGAAGGCGACGTGCGCGCCCGCCGAGGCCAGCCCCAGCAGGGCGCCCATGGCCACGGCATGCACCGCGACCTGCGGCAGCAGCACCCGGGCCTGGCCGTACCTGTCGGCCAGCCTGCCGGTCTGCGGCCCCGCGACGGCCTGCGCCAGCGCGGCGGCGGCCGCGGCGACTCCCGCGGCGCCGTAGGAGCCGGTCGACCACTGCACCAGCAGCAGCACGCCGAGCTGCATCATCGCATAGGGCAGGCGGGCCACCAGCGCGGGCAGCAGGAAGCGCCAGGCGCCGGGCGTGGCGAGCACGGCGAGATAGGACTGCACGAAGTCTCCGGCCAGGTCATGACGGAGAGCCCGGGAGGCGCACCGTCGTGGTGGGCTTCGACCGGGGTGATACCGACAAGCGGCCGCCGAGCGGTCAACCAAAAGCGCCATTCTACCCCAAACCACAAGGCAGGCGCCGACGGCTCATCGCGCCCGGTAGTGCCCGAGCGCACTCGCCGGCTGCGGGCACGGCCTGCTCTTCCTGGCGTCCAGCTTGTCCACACCCGCCCCGACGATCCTGGCCACCCCCTCGATCGTGCCGATCCCGGTCGCCTCCCCGGGCTGCAGATCGGTCTGTACGGCCAGCAGCAGGTCGCGGCCCTTGCCGTGCACCCGGCCGTAGCTGGTGACCGCCCATGTGTTGTGGATGAAGGGCCTGGGCGTCCAGCCGTTCTTCAGCGCCACCTTGTCGCCCTTGCGGGCCGCCGCGCTCACCCCCCACGCCTGGTCCTTCTTGACCTGCTCCATCAGGGCCAGCACCTGGCGCCTGTCCTCGGCGTTCATCCCGCCGCCGCCCTTGACCAGCACCTTCAGCAGCCTGATCCGGTCCGAAGGACTGGTGTTGGTGCCGCCCCAGAACCTGCTCGGGCCCGGCTCGGTCTCGCGCAGGCCGAGCTTGCGATAGGTACGGCTCATGCCGCCTCCCGCGCCCACGCGCCACCACAGGGCGTCGGCGGCGTGGTTGTCGCTCTCGGTGATCATGCGCTTGGCCAGGTCGCGTTCGGTCTCGCCGAGTTTGCCCCTGCGCATGAGCAGGGCGGTGAGGATGTCGACCTTGGAGCCGCTGGCAGTGATCATGCCGTGCTCGTGCTCGCGATGGCCGAACGAGGCGCCGGTGCGCAGGTCGTGCGCCATGAAGACGACGCGGCCCGGCCGCCTGCCGATGTAGCGGCGCACGGCGGACACCAGCCTGGTCTCGGCCTTGTCTGCCGCCGCCTGGTCGCGGTAGCTCTGCACGCAGACCGGCGCGTCGGCGAGCGGCTTCCAGGCGAAGGGCACGGCCGCCTGCTGTGGCGCGTTGCCGCATCCGGCCATCAGCAGGCCACCTACCAATACCGTCCATGCACGACGCATGCCCCACCCCCGGGTCAATCACGTGATCTCACCCGGGGGCGGCGATATCCGGCTACTGGGTGATCTCTGCCCCGATGGTCATGCCGCCACACTCGTCCGCTTCTTGCCGGAAGATCGGCGGAAGGGCGCCTGGTAAGCCCACTGCCAGGCCAGCTCGAGCGGCCCGCGCGAGAACCTCCGCAACCACCACGAGGCCGCGACCGCCAGCCCCAGGCAGATCACCGCCCACGCCACCGGCACCCACCACGGCCGCGCCCAGTCCAGCCGTACGGCCAGCCCCAGCCCCCAGCCGTAACACAGCGCGCTCGCCACCAGGTTCTGCAGCACATAGCCGGACAACGCCGTGCGCCCCACCGCGACCAGCCCCCGCCTGACCGGCCCCTGCCGCTCCCCCAGCCGCAGCACGAGCGAGGTGATCAGCCCCAGCAGGCCGACCGCCACCAGCGGCGCCAGGACGTAACGGTCGACGAGGAACCAGGCCGGCCCGGCGAACGACGTCACCAGGTTCAGCGGCAGCCCGGCTCCGAGCCCCACGAGCATGAGCCGCCCCCGCAGACGCTCACCCTCGGGCGCGAAGACGCCCGCCCGCATCAACCGCGATCCCGCCAGGAACAGCACGATCCCCAGCGGGACGACGAACACCATCTCGATCCGGTACGCCCCCATCGAGGCCACCCGCGCCACGACCTGATCCCACCAACCGCCCTGGCTGTAGAGCGTGCCCGGAGCACCGGTGAACGCCGCGTCGCCCAGGCCGAGCAGGACGACGGTGAGCAGCGCCACCACGCCTCCGTGCAGCACCCCGGCCCCGGCCATCCACCAGCCGACCGTCCTGGCACTCCTGCCGATCAGCCAGGCGACCAGCATCGACACGACCGCATAGCCCATCAGCACGTCGAACTCGAAGATCAGGACGTAGTGCAGCGCCCCTTCGGCCAGCAGCAGCGCAGCCCGCCATAAGTACCTGCCCGGCCAGCCCATGCCCCTGCGCACCGCACTGCGGTACTGGATCTCAAGCCCCACGCCGAACAGCAGCGTGAGCAGACCGAGGAACTTGCCGTTGGACAGGAACCTCAGAACGATCTCCACGATGCCCGTCCCGGCCCCGGCGACGGTCAGCGCGGCGGGACCGCCGGGAGCGGTGAAGATCCAGATGTTGGTGCCGAGGGTGCCCATGATCGCCACACCCCGGAGCACGTCCAGGGCATCGATGCGTCGCATGCTTCCAGCGTCGCGCGCCGGGCCGGGCCGGGAATCGTCCGCCGTGGCGAGATCGGCCTACATCCTTGTATGCAGGCAGGCGGCCGCTAGAGGTACTCGTGGAGGAAGGCGGCCGTCGCCTCGACCGCCTGGCTCACGTACGGCTCGGCGTCGTACAGGTCGACATGGCGTCTGGCGTCCACCCAGACGATGCGCTTGGGCTCGTCGAGGCGCTTGTAGGCCTCCTCGGCGCCCTCGGGCGAGCAGGAGGCGTCGATGACGCCGTGCACGATGAGGCCGGGCTTGGGCGAGAGGAAGTCGGCGCCCATCATGTTGTCGACGGTGATCAGCTCTCGGAGCGAGGCCCGCGTCACCTCGTTGCGCCAGCGCGGCGCCGCCGAGCGCGCGGTGCCGAAGTAGGCGAAAGGCTCCGCGCCCCGCATGGCCGCCTCGCCCTGCTCGGCCACGGCCGCGATGTACTCCACCTCGCCGCCGAGGTCCTGGCGCTCCAGCACCGCCGTGAGCTCGCCGAGCGACTCCTCCTGCTCGCCCCGCATGCCGTAGGGGTTGGCATAGCCGCCCGCGATCCCGGCGAACGCCTTCACCCTGGGGTCGAACGCCGCGAACTTCAGCGCGTAGCCGCCGCCCAGGCAGATGCCGACCGCGCCGACGCGCCCGGCGTCGACCTCGGGCCTGGCCCGCAGCGCCGACACCGCGGCCCGCAGGTCGTGCAGCTTGCCCTGCGGGTCCTCGTGACAGCGGGGCTCACCCTGCGACTCGCCCCAGCTGCGATGGTCGAAGGCCAGGGTGACGAACCCCAGCGCGCTCAGGCGTGCGGCGTAGAGCCCGGTGACCTGCTCGCGCACCCCGGTGAGGGGCCCGGTCAGCACCAGCGCCGGATGCGGGCCGGGCCCGGCAGGCGTCCGCAGGTCGCCGACCAGGCGCAGGCCGTCCACGGTGAACTCGATCCGCTCGCTCATACCGGCCATTGTGTACGGCGGCGCGTACGGCTCGCACCATCGGGCGCGAGCCGTACCCCCGTGGACGGGTCAGGAGTCGAACCCCAGACCGAAGCGGTCGAGCGTGCGCAGCCACAGATTGCGCCTGCCCTGGTGGAGGTCGGCCTGTGCGATCGACCACCGGGTGAACTGGATCACCCCCGACCGCACCGGCTCGGGCGGGAAGGGCACCGGCTTCTCCTTCACCATCGCCAGCTCGGTCCGCTCGGTGCGCTCGCCCGACAGCAGGTCGAGCATCACGTTCGCACCGAACCTGGTGGCGCCGACGCCCATGCCGGTGTAGCCCACCGCATAGGCGAGACGACCGCCGTGCGCCTGGCCGTAGAAGGCGCTGAAGCGGCTGCAGGTGTCGATGACGCCGCCCCAGCGGTGGGTGAACCTCATCCCTTCGAGCTGCGGGAAGGTGGTGTAGAAGTGCCCGGCCAGCTTGACGAAGGTCTCGTCGCGCTGGTCGTACTCGGGCTTGAGCTGACCGCCGTTGTAGTACACGGCGTCGTAACCGCCCCACAGGATGCGGTTGTCGTCGGTCAGCCGGTAGTAGTGGAACTGGTTGGCCGAGTCGCCCACGCCCTGCCTGTTGTGCCAGCCGACGGAGGCGAGCTGCTCGGCCGACATCGGCTCGGTCATCAGCGCGTAGTCGTAGACCGGCACCAGGAAGTGCTTGAGCCGCTTGAGCAGCGGCGGGAACACCCCTGTGCCCAGCGCCACCCGCCCGGCCCTGGCCGTGCCGTACGGTGTGCGCAGCTCGATGGTGACGCCGTTGTCGTCGAGCGAGCGCACGGGTGAGCGTTCGTAGATGCGCACGCCGAGCCGCACGCACGCGTCGCGCAGCCCCCACGCCAGGCGGGCCGGGTCGAGCATGGCGCAGCCGCTGCGCTCCCACAGTCCGCCGAGGTAGGTGGGCGAGTTCACCTCCGCCCGCACCTGCTGCTGGTCCATCGGCACGTAGTCGAGCCCGAGCTCCTGGATCAGGCCGAGATGTTCGTCCAGGTCGTCGAGCTGCCACGGCTCGGTGGCGACGTGCAGTTCGCCGGTGCGCTCGATCGAGCAGTCGATGCCGTAGCGCTCGACGGTGCGCTCCAGCTCATCGAGGTTGTCCACGCCCATGCGTTCCAGGCGTTCGATGTCCTGCGGCCAGCGTTCGAGTCCGTTGGCGATGCCGTGGGTGAGGGTCGCCATCGCGAATCCCCCGTTGCGTCCCGATGCCGCCCAGCCGATCCGGCGGCCTTCGAGGAGGACCACGTCCATGGACGGGTCGCGTTCCTTGGCCATCAGGGCCGTCCACAGCCCTGAGAAGCCACCGCCGACCACGACCAGGTCGGCGTCCGTGTGCCCGACGAGCCGCCTCAGCGGTTCGGGTCTGGCCGGAGTGTCCAGCCAGAAGGGCTTGCGCTCCGCGTCAGCAAGAGCCTTCAGCGGATCCACACATTTCACTTCCCTACGTGAAGCGTAGATTCATCTTTTTTGGTGGTATCGCGCGGCCCTTTCGACCACGCACGGGTTCCCCCCGCCGAAATCCGATCTCGCCTCCCTGTTCACTGCAGACGACTGTGGATATGCCGAAATCCCCCGCCGGAGCGGGGGACGCCGGAACTCTAGGCACGGCGGCGCGACAGCACCATGTTGACCACGGCGATGGCCACGCCCACCGCGAAGATGAGTGTGCCCAGGATATTCACCTGGGGTGGGACCCCGATACGGGTGGCCCCCCAGATCCACAACGGGAACGTCTGGACGTCGCCACTGGTGGTGAACTGGGTGATGACGAAGTCGTCGATCGACAGGGCGAACGCCAGCAAGGCGCCCGACACCACACCCGGCATGATCATCGGCAGGGTGATCCGCCAGAACGTGACCAGCGTCGAGGCCCCGAGGTCACGGGCCGCCTCCTCGATCGAGGGATCGATGCCGACCACCCTGGCCCGTACGGTCACCGCCACGAACGACAGCGAGAACAGCACGTGCGCGATCACCACAGTGACGAAACCGGTCTGCACGCCCGCGCTGATGAACAACGACAGCAGCGAGGCGCCCATGACGAGTTCGGGCGAGGAGATCGCCGCGAACATCACCAGGTTCGTCGCGCCCTGCCCCTTGAACCGGTAGCGCCCGAGCGCCAGCCCCATCAGCGTGCCGATGGCCGTGGTGATCACCGTCGAGACGACCGCGATGATCAGTGAGTTGCGCACGGCCGCGACCAGGTCGGGATACTCGTCGAGCCGGGTCCACCACTTGAGCGTGAACCCCTCCCAGCTGACGTTCGACTTGCTGGTGATGTCGTTGAAGCCGAAGGCGATCATGACGACGATCGGCAGGAACAGCCAGGCCAGCACCAGCCAGACATAGCCCTTCAGCAGCCGGTCGGGCAGCCGGGTCATCGGGCCGCCGCCTCGAGGACGTTCTCGGTGCCGAGCGCCCTGGCATACGCGAAGATGCCGATCAGCATCGCCGCCATCAGCGTGAACGACAGCGCCGCCGCCGAGGGATAGTCGTTGTTCTGCAGGTACTCCGTCTGGATGATGTTGCCGATCATCGTGTTCTCCGGCCCTCCGAGAATGCCGGCGTTGACGTAGTCGGACGTCATCGGCACGAATGTCATCAGCACCCCGGCGAACACCCCCGGCAGCGACAGCGGCAGCACCACCTTGGCGAACGCGCTGCGCCGCGTCGCGTACAGGTCCTGCGCGGCCTCGACCACCCGGGGATCGACCCGCTCCAGCGCCACGTAGATCGGCAGGATCATGAACGGCAGGTAGTTGTAGACCAGCCCGCCCACCACCGCCACCGTCGTCTGCAGCACGTGGAAGTCCTCGGGCAGCACGCCCACGGCCTTCAACGGCTCCAGCACGATGCCCTCGTCGGCCAGCAGGAACTTCCACGACACCGTCCGCAGCACGAACGACACGAAGAACGGCAGCAGCACCAGCAGCAGATAGGTCGACTTACGCGCCCCGCCCTTGAAGGCGATCCAGTACGCCATCGGATAGGCGAGTGCGATCGACACCACCGTCCCGGCCAGGCCGTACCAGGCCGAGCGCAGGAACTGCGTCTTGTACTGCACCAGCACGTCGGCGTAGGCGCCGACGTTGAACGTCTGGACGAAGCCGTTGACGACGTCGCCCTCCTGGGTGGAGACCGAGGCCATGAAGACCATCGGCACCACCAGGAAGATCGCCAGCCAGAGTCCGCCCGGCAGGACCAGCAGGTAGGGGGTGAGGCGTTTCATGGCCGGTCAGCCCTGGCTGATGGGCTGGAAGATGCTCTCGAAGACCTTCTCCTGCGGCGGCGTCAGCGTCTGGTACGAACGCAGCTTGGCCATGTCGCTCTCGGACGGGTAGATGAGCGGGCTGCCCGCCACCTGCTCGAGGAAGGCCTTGTCCTCGCCCTTGGCCTTGGCCGCGTTGGCCATGACCAGGTCCTTGGAGGCCGGGACGGGGGTGATGAAGTTGATGTACTCCACCAGCATGGTCGCGATGTCCGGTTTGTAGACGTAGTCCATCAGGGCCAGGGCGTCGACCGGGTTCTGCGAGGTCTTGGGGATGCACATGTTGTCGGTCCAGATCGTGGCGCCCTCGGCGGGGACCACGAACTTCAGGTCCTTGCCCTCGGCGATCTGCTGGAAGACGTCGCCCGACCAGGCCATGGTGATCCAGATGTCGCCGCGTACCAGCGCCTCGACATAGTCGTTCTCGTAGTACTTGCGGACGAGTCCGGCGTCGCGCTGCTCCTGGAGCTTGACCGCTGCCTTGCGCCAGTCGGCCTCGGTGGCCTTGTCGGGGTCGATGCCGAGGGCGAACAGGCCGAAGTTGGCCAGTTCCTGCGTGTCGAGCATCATGCCGACCTTGCCCTTGTACTTCGGGTTCCAGAGGTCGGCCATGGTGGTGACCTCGTCGACGTACTTGGGGTTGTAGGCGATGCCGGTGACGCCGATCGTCCACGGGATCGTGTAGGTGTTGTTCGGGTCCCAGTGCGGGTTCTTGACCTTCGGCGCGGCGTTGGCGGCGAACGTCGGCAGCTTGGCGTGGTCCAGCGGCACCAGGTAGCCCAGGGCGATGGCCTTGCCGAGCTGGATGCCGTTGGTCATCACCATCAGGTCGCAGCCGATGTCGGTGCCGGCGGCGAGCTGCGGCTGGATCTTGCCGAACCAGGTGCCGTTGTCCTGGATGGACTCGGCGTAGGTCACCTTGATACCGGTGTCGGCGGTGAACTTCTCCAGGGACGGGTACCTCTTGCCGTCCTTGTCGATGTAGAGCGGCCAGTTGGCGAAGCGCAGGGAGCCGTTCTGCTTCTTGCTCGCCCAGTAGTCGGCGATGGCGTCCTTCTTGGGCGCCTCGACCTTCTTGCCCTGCACGCCGCACGCGCTGAGCGCGAGGGCCGCTGCCGACAGACCGGCGAGTTTGAGCGCGTCACGGCGCGAGGTGGTCATGCCACGGAGGAAGGCGGGGTTCGTGCGGGGGTCCATGGGGTGCTATCAACGTCCAATCGCGTACGAGTGCTGCGGCTGCCACGACAGCCATACGGAGTCACCACGCTCTGCCGTGGTGGTCGCGTCGACCGCGTTCTGCTGGAACACGGTCACCTCGGCTCCATCGGCGACATGCACCGTGTAGCTGTTGTAGGTCCCCAGATAGACCACCTCGGAGACGGTGCCGGGCACGGCACTCACGTCCCCCGTCGGCTCCTCGGTGGAAATCGTGATCTTCTCCGGCCGCACGGTGACGACGACGGACGCGCCCGCCTGCCCCTCGACGAGCACGCGTCCCCTCTCACCGAGCTTCAGCACGCCCTCGCTCGCCAGCGTGCCGCTGAGCAGGTTGGAGGTGCCGATGAAGCCCGCGACGAACGCCGTGGCGGGGCGTTCGTAGATCTCGCGCGGGCCCGCGAGCTGTTCGACGAGGCCGTCGTTCATGACCGCGATGCGGTCGGACATGGTGAGGGCCTCGTTCTGGTCGTGCGTCACGTAGACGAACGTGATGCCGACCTCGCGCTGGATGCGCTTGAGCTCGATCTGCATGGCCTGACGCAGTTTGAGGTCGAGCGCGCCGAGCGGTTCGTCGAGCAGGAGCGCCCTGGGGTTGTTCACCAGGGCCCTGGCCAGGGCGACCCGCTGCTGCTGGCCGCCCGACATCTCACGCGGGCGGCGCTTCTCGCGCCCGGTCAGGTCGACGATCTCCAGCATCTCGCCGACGCGGCGCCTGATCTCGGCGTCGGGCACCTTGCGCTGCTTGAGGCCGAACCCGACGTTGTCCCAGACGTTCATGTGCGGGAACAGCGCATAGGACTGGAAGACCATGTTGACGTCACGCTTGTTCGGCGGCACGTCGGTGACGTCCTTGCCGTGCAGCCTGACCACGCCACGCGAAGGATCCTCGAAACCGGCGATCATGCGCATGGTCGTGGTCTTGCCGCAGCCTGAGGGGCCGAGGAGGGAGAAGAACTCCCCCTCGGCGATGCTCAGCGTGACGCCCTTGACCGCCTGGACGACCTCACCGTGCGAGAGGTACTCCTTGACGACGCCATCCAGTTCGATGGCGGGCACCTGCGCGACGTGGGGGGTGTTCGTCGCATCCCGCAGTTCGGTCATGACCAGGAATTATCCCTCTATCTAGTGTCTTGCGGCTATCAGGCGTTGTGGTTATTCGCCGATGTAGTGCATGACGTGCTTGACACGGGTGTAGTCGTGCAGGCCGAACACCGACAGGTCCTTGCCGTACCCGGAGTGCTTGAAGCCGCCGTGCGGCATCTCCGAGACGAACGGGATGTGGGTGTTGACCCAGACGACGCCGAAGTCGAGCCTGTTCGACATCCGCATCGCCCGGCCGTGGTCGGAGGTCCACACCGAACCCGACAGGCCGTAGCGCACGCCGTTGGCCTTGGCCAGGGCGTCGGCCTCGTCGGTGAAGGTCTGGACGGTGATGACCGGGCCGAAGATCTCGTTCTGCACCATGTCGTCGTCCTGGCGCAGGCCGTCGACGACGGTGGGGGCGAAGAAGTAGCCCTTGTCGCCGACCCGGTGGCCGCCGGTGAGCACCTTGGCATGCGCCGGGACGTTGTCGAAGAAGGCCGAGACGCGGCTGAGCTGCGTCTCGTTGTTCAGCGGGCCGTACAGGGCGTCCTCGTCGGCCAGGTCGCCGGTGACGGTGCCCGACGCGGCCTCGGTGAGCGCGGCGACGAACTCGTCGTGCACGCTCTCGTGCACCAGCACGCGGCAGGCGGCGGTGCAGTCCTGGCCCGCGTTGTAGAGCCCGGCGGTCGCGATGGACTCGGCCGCGGCCTTGAGGTCCTTGACGTCCTCGAAGACCACGACGGGCGCCTTGCCGCCGAGTTCGAGGTGCACGCGCTTGAGGTCGTCGGCCGCGGTCTTGGCCACGGCCATGCCCGCGCCGACCGAGCCGGTGATGGCGACCATCGCGGCGGTCGGATGGCCCACGACCAGGGCGCCGGTCTCGCGGTCGCCGGTGACGACATTGAACACGCCGGGCGGAAGGACCGTTCCGATGATCTCGGCGAGCTTGACCGTGGAGACCGGCGTGGTGTCCGACGGCTTGAGCACGATGGTGTTGCCCGCGGCCAGCGCGGGGGCGATCTTCCAGACCGCCATCATCATCGGGTAGTTCCACGGCGTGACCTGACCGATGACGCCGATCGGCTCGTGCCTGATGACGCTGGTGTGGTCGGCGAGGAACTCACCCGCCGTGGGGCCCTCCAGCGTGCGCGCGGCCCCGGCGAAGAACCGGAAGTGGTCGGCGGCGACAGGAGTCTCGTCCTCGGCCATGCGGGCGCGGGGCTTGCCGGTGTTGAGGCACTCGGCCTCGTTGATCTCGTCGGCCCGCGCCTCGATCGCATCGGCGATCTTCAGCAGCAGACCGGCGCGCTCGCCGGGTGTGGTGGAGCCCCAGGATTGGAACGCGACGGCCGCGGCGGCGTAAGCTGCGTCGACGTCCTCCTGCCCGGAGACGGGGGCCTGGAGATAGGCCTCTCCCGTGCACGGGTCGACGACGTCGGAGAATCGGCCGCTCTTGGCGTCCACGAACTCACCGTTGATGAAGTTCTGCAGACGGGTGGTCAACGTTGACCTCCAGGTGAGGTGGCTGAGTTGCCGCGACTCTGACAGAGCAGGTGCATCACGACAAGGGATTTCGTCGTGAAGATATCAAATTGCTACGAAATCGCTTGACAGAAGGCCTAGAACTGACAACATGTCGCACCAGGACGGCAACGCGCCGGGAACCCACCGGTAACCCCCGCAATGTAGGAGGAATCGTCGAATGACGACCCCGCCCAAAGTACGCCGTGCGCCGGAGTCCCGGCAGGGCGGTGGCCCGGTCGTACTCGATGACATCTCCAAGCAGATCATCGAGCAGCTCCAGGAGGACGGCCGCAAGCCCTACGCGGCCATCGGCAAGGCCGTAGGCCTGTCGGAGGCCGCCGTACGCCAGCGCGTGCAACGCCTGCTCGACGGCGGCGTCATGCAGATCGTCGCGGTGACCGACCCGCTCACGCTCGGCTTCCCCCGCCAGGCGATGATCGGCGTCAAGTGCGAGGGCGACCTGGAGGTCGTCGCCGACAAGCTGTCGGCCATCGAGGAGATCGACTACGTCGTGCTGACGGCCGGCTCCTTCGACCTGATCGTCGAGGTCGTCTGCGAGGGCGACGGCCATCTGCTGGAGATCCTCGGCAAGATCCGCAACATCCCCTCGGTCCGGACCACCGAGTCCTTCGTCTATCTCAAGCTCCGCAAGCAGACCTACTCCTGGGGCACCCGCTAAAGCCGGAACTTTAGGCATTTGCCCAGTTCAACTGGGTTGCCTTCCGGGCAGGGATCCCCGTATGGCTAGTGGAGGTCTCCAACGAGCGGGCGTGCGGGCCTGGCACCTGCTGTGCGTCCTGGCGCTGATCGGGGTCGCACTCTGGACGATCGCCCTCGTCCGGACCGTCGTGATCTCCGTCATCCTGGGCGTCTTCATCACCGCCCTGCTGCTGCCGCCCGCCCGATGGCTGCGCGGGCGCGGCATGGGCAGAGGGCTGTCCACGACGCTGGTGTGCGTCGGCGGGCTCGTGCTCGGCGGCGCGTTCGTGGCGCTGCTGGTGCCGCCGACCGTCAACGGGTTCGCCCAGCTGCAGTCCAGTGTCGGCCATGCCGTCGACGACCTGCACTCCCTGGCCGGAAGGCTCGGCCTGGACGACAAACGCCTGGAGGAGATGGTCGCCCAGGGCAGGGAGTGGTTCGCCAAGCAGAGCTCCAGCATCGCCACCGGCGCACTCGCCGGGGCCAAGACAGCGGGCGAGATCGTCGTCGGCGCGGTGCTGGCGGTGATCCTGTCGATCTACTTCGTGCACGGCGGCGACCGGCTGTTCACCTGGCTGACCGACCTGCTGCCGCCGAGCGTCAGGCAGCACACGCGCGAGGCGGGCGACACGGTGTTCGACGTCGTCGGGCGCTACATCAGGGGCGTGGCCATGGTCGGCCTCGTCGACGGGTTCTTCATCGGCATCGCGCTGTGGATACTCGGCGTGCCGATCGCACTGCCGCTGGCCGTCCTCACCTTCGTCGGGGCCTTCCTGCCGGTCGTGGGGGCGTTCATGGCCGGGCTGCTGGCCGCGGTGGTGGCATTCGTGGCCAAGGGCTGGCTGGTCGCGCTCGTCGTGGTCGCGGTGACCGTGCTCGTGCAGCAGGTCGAGGGCCACGTGCTCGCGCCGCAGATCTACGGCAGGGCGCTCGACCTGCCCGGGGCCGTCATCCTCATCGCGATCACACTGGGCAGCGTGCTGGCCGGGATCACCGGGGCCTTCCTGGCCGCGCCCGTCGCCTCGGTACTGGTGGCGCTGATCAAGAACGCCCAGGAGCCTCCGCCTGACCGGCAGGTCGCCACCGCCTGACGCACGGGCGTCGGCTGGGTGAACACCTCGCCGCACCCGGTTTCGCACCCCCTGTCTGCTGTTAGCGTCCGGCCATGCCGACTGCAGCCGTCACCGCGCAGGCCCTCGATCGGGTACCAGGCTGGTTCTGGCCGACCGACAGGGCGCTGTTTCGCTGGTTCCTGAGCGCGGAGGAGCCCGGCGACCTGCTGGAGCTCGGCGTCTTCATGGGCAAGAGCGCCATCCTCGTCGGCGAGCACCTACGGCCGGGCGAGCGGTTCACGGTCTGCGACCTGTTCGAGTCCGACGCGCCCGAAGAGGCCAACAACAGGGAGACCAGCGCCTCCTACGCCGAGCTCACCAGGCGGCGTTTCGAGGAGCACTACCTCACCTTCCACGAGCGCCTCCCGCACGTCGTCCACGGCCCGACCTCGGTCATCCTCGACCACGTCAAGCCCACCTCGTGCAGATTCGTGCACGTCGACGCCTCCCACCTCTACGTCCACGTACGGCAGGACGTCCAGTCGGCGCGTGCCGTGCTGCGGCCCGGCGGCGTCGTGGTGTTCGACGACTACCGCAGCGAGCACACGCCGGGCGTCTCGCTGGCCGTCTGGGAGGCGGTGTCCGCCCAAGGCCTGCACCCGATCTGCGTCAGCACGCAGAAGCTCTACGCCACCTGGAGCGACCCCGAGCCGATCAGGGCCGCGCTGCGGCAGTGGCTGACCGGGCAGGAGGAGCTGTGGCACGCCGCCGACTCCTTCGGCGACTGGGAGCTGCTGCGGATCAACCAGGCCAGGAAGAAGGCCGCGCCCGCCGCCGCCCCCGACCTCAAGCAGATCAGCGCCGAGCTGCGCAGGACCTCCGATGAGCTCAAGCGCACGACCGAGGCGCTCAAGCGGGCCACCGGCGAGATCAGCCTGGCCGGTCCCGTCGTGTCGCGCGCGCTCAAGTGGGCCCGCAGGAAGTCCACCGGCCGCCGGAGCACGGCGAAAGGCCCGACCGCTTAGGCTTCGAGGCCTATGCACCTCACGGACATCTCCTTCAGGTATCGGCGAGGAGCCCCGCCCGTCCTGCGTGACGTGACGGCCTCTTTGGCGGCGGGAGACGTGGTCGAGCTCTCCGGTCGCAACGGCGCGGGCAAGTCGACGCTGCTCAGACTGCTCGCCGGACTGACCAGGCCGCTCTCCGGCACGATCACCGGCAGGCCCGCCGCCGTCGGCTACGCGCCCGACCACCTGCCGGCGGACCAGCCGTTCACCGTCACCGCGTACCTGCGGCACCTGGCACGGGTGCGAGGCGGGGCCGCGTTCGAGCCCTGGGCCGAGCGGCTCGGGCTCGGCGAGCTGATGGGCCACCGGCTGAGCGAGCTGTCCAAGGGCAGCGCGCACAAGGTGGGCCTGGTCCAGGCGCTGATGGCCAGGCCGGGCCTGCTCGTGCTCGACGAGCCGTTCGCCGGGCTCGACGCCGGTGTGCGGGCCGAACTGCCCGCGATCGTGGCCGAACTCGCCTCGGCCGGGAGCATGATCGTGGTCAGCGACCACCAGGGCGGCCTGCGTTCGTCGCTCCCGGCGCGTTACTGGACGATCGCCGGGGCCCGGCTGCGCGAGGAGAGCCGTGCCCCCGAGGCCGAGACCGCCACGATGGCGACGATCGAGGTCACCCTTCCGGCGGGCGAGGCCGACGACCTGCTCACCGACCTGCGCAGACGCGGTTACGCGGCGAGGATACCCACATCATGATCGCTCTCGTGCGCTTCCGGCTGGCCGCCTACGTGCTCTCGCACCGGATCGTCCAGGCGCTGCTGCCGATCCTCATCCTGCTGGCCCTGGTCTTCGCCCAGCGCGCCCCCGTGGGCGGCGAGGCCTCGACGCTGACCGACGCCGCCGTGCTCGTCATCCCGCTGCTGGCCTGGGCCGCACGCGGCCTGCTCGACGCCGAACCCGACACGCAGCGCGCCATCTCGGCCACCGCTGTCGGCGGCCCCTCGCGCGAGGTGTCTGCCGGGCTCGCCGCCGCCGCGCTGGTCACCTTCGCCCTGGCCGCCTTCGTACTGGGCTGCGGGCTGGTGTTCGGGCTGAGCGCACAGCCGTCCGGCCAGACCCTGACCGCGGTGATCGTCCTGTACGGCGTCGCGGCGCTGGTCGGCACCGCGGTCGGGGCGCTGACCAGCCGGGCGATCCTCGGCTCTCCCGCGTTGTCGATCATGGCCTTGCTGCTGGGGTACCTCGCCCTTCTCCTGCTCAGCATGTCGCCCGCCGGGCGCTTCCTGGTGCCGTTGACCGGCTGGATGCGCGCGGCGAGCGACGGCGCACTCGCCGCGCAGGCCGCCGTGCTCGCCCTGCCCGCCTTCGCCTGGTCGCTGGCCGCGGTCGCCGCCTACACGTGGCTGCGCCGCAGCAGGCCCTAGCCGCAGACCCGGCGATAGGGGATGTCGGGCAGGTGCGCGGCCCACTCCGCCTCGGTCAGCGGCGGGCCCGACCTGGCGCACACCGCCCGCGCCACACGCGCCGGGGCCAGCGGGATCTCCCGGATGCCCTCGCTCTGCCCGCTCACCAGGATCGCGCCGCCGTCCTCGGTGAAGGCGACGGAGGACGGCTCGGTGATGTCCAGCCCGTACCCCTCGCCGAGCAGCCTGCCTCCCGCCACGTCCCACAGCTGCAGGCCCGCCTCCCCGACCGCCGCCAGGACGCCGCCGTCCGGGGCGAACGCCATCGCCTCGACCTCGCCCGCAGGACGCGGCAGAGCCGGGCGCACCGCCTCGGGCCCCTTGTCCTTCCACAGCGCGAGACGGCCGTCGCTCGTGGCCATGGCGATGAGCCCCTGCGGGCTGACCGCCGTCGCGCGGGTCTCGGCGACGTCGACGGCGCCTCTGACCTCGCCGGTGAGCGCGTCGTGCAGCGCGCCCGACGGCGCGACGACCGTGCGGTTGTCGGGCAGGAACCGGCCGCCCAGCGTGGTGGTGTTCGCCGTGGTGTGCAGGACCTTTCCGGTGGCGGCCTCGACGGTCACCACGTCGGCGTTGCCGCCCTGGCTGAGCATGTAGGTGAGGACGACCAGACGCCCGTCGGGTGAGAAGCTCAGTTCGGTGAGCATGTTCCCCGGCAGGCTCCACACCTGCTTGCGGCTCTTCAGGTCCCACAGCCTGGCCCGGTCGGAGACCGTCAGCAGCCGCGTCCCCGACAGGTCGAAGCCCTTGAGCGTCGCGTCGCGGTCGGGAATCGTCCAGGCCGCCGCGCCCTCCCGCACGTCCCACAGCACCGGCTCCCTGTCGAACTCCTGGACGACCGCCCAATGACCGCCGGGCGCGACCTGGACCTCGCCCTTCGGCATCGGCCTGCGCGGGCCGTGCGGCAGCAGGTCGAGGCCGACGACCGTGTCGCCCGCCAGGTAGCGCAGGATCGGCCGCTCGGCGTCGAAGCGCACGTCGCTCAGCCGGCCGCCCGCCCGGTGGGTCAGCACGACGACGCCCTGCCGGATGTCCCACACGACGATGTCGCGCCCGTTGAACGCGGCCAGGTGGCGACGGTCGCCGCTGAAGCGCAGGGCCGTGCCGTACTCGGCGCAGATCGCGCAGTTCCAGACGGCCGAGTCCGACCGGGGCAGCACGGTTGTGCCGCTCGCGGTGTCCAGGACGACCAGCGACTCCCCCGCGCAGGCCATCGCCTTGCCGTCGGCGCTGAACGCCGCCGCGTGGTGGAGATCGGCGCAGCCCTTGTAGCGCCCGCTGGGCTGCCTGCCGGGCAGGGTGACCGCATTCCAGCGGTCGCCGGTGGTCAGCAGTTCGCGCCCCTTCGGATCGATGGCGGGCACGTCGGAGTGCGTGATCTCGCCGCCGGGCGGGAACCTCGTGCCGATCATGTCGCCGGTCCCGGCGTCGTACAGGGCGTCAAGGCCCGCGGCCCACCACACCGCGATCACGTTCTCCGAACCGCTGAAGGTCGCCTTCAGGCCGCCCTCGCCGGACGCGCTCAACTCGCCGCCGCTCAGCCGCCGGCCGTCGGCGACACGGAAGACCGCCCACTCGCCGGGGTCGCCGAAGGTGTTGATCGCGATCAGCCTGCCGTCGGCGCTGAGCGTCGGCTCGATCAGGTCGCCCTTCAACCTCGGCAGCGGCCAGCCGCCGGTCCTGCGGCCCGTCACGACGTCGAGCAGGGTGACCTCCTGCCGGGTGACGCTGACGAGCGTGCGGCCGTCCGGGCTCAGCGTGCGGGTGGCCACCTGCTTGACCTGCGGGTCGCGGAAGGCGCTCAGCTCGCGCTGCTGGAGCGCCGCGGTGAGGCCGGCGCGGGTCTCCACCTGTGGCGCCAGTTCCCAGGCCGCCACACTGAGCTGCATGGCCGCCCTGGGGTCGACCGAACGCAGCCGGTCGGCCTCGACCGCGATCTGCCTGGCCGAGAGGATGTCACGCTGCGCCGCCGCCTGCCGCCCCTGCCACACGGCCGCGCCGCCCGCCACCAGCGCCACCAGCAGCAGCCCGGCCAGGGCGGCCGTGGTGGTACGGCGACGGCGTGCGCGCCTGGCCGCAAGCCGGGTGCCCGCCCTCAGGAAGTCGCGCTCGTGCGGTGTCAGCGTCACGTGCCGCCGGTCGGCCGCCGCCCAGGTCAGCGCCTGGTCCAGGCGGGAGCCCTGCAGCAGGTCGCCGTCCTTGCGCCCGTGCTCGGCCCAGTGCCCGGCCGACGCACTGATCTGCCCCAGTACGGCCAGCCCGTCGCGGTCGGCCTCCACCCACGTCCGCAGCCGAGGCCAGGCCCGCAGCACCGCCGGGCGCGACAGCGAGATCACCCCGTCGCGTTCGGCGACCAGATACGCGAACGCCCGCAGGACACGGCCGATCGCCTCGCACTCCGCTTCGCCGCGCCCGCCCAGCAACTCCCGCAGCGAGACCGCGCGCACGCCCTCGTCACCGTCACGCGAGACCGAGATCAGCCGGAGGAACACCTCGGCGGCCACGGCGCGCTCCTCCTGACGCAGGGCCGCGTAGGCGTCCTCGGCGATCGTGCCGAGCCCCGGGTCGGCCGTCGCGGCCTGTCGCAACGCCTCGGCCGTCCGGCTGCCCTCGGCCAGCTGATCCTCCGTACCCGCCGTCGCCCGTGCCTTCGGGACCACGCTCAGCAGGGCGAGCAGCAGGTCCCTGGCGGCCGGTCGCCGCGACGGGTCCTTGTCCAGGGCGGAGGCGACCAGGGTGGCCAGCAGCGGCGGCAGGGCGCCCAGATCGGGGTCCGAGGACAGCACCCGGTGCATGACCGCGCCCATGGTGTCGCCCTGGAAGGGGTCCCGGCCGATCGCGGCGAACACGACGACCGCGCCCCAGGCGAACACGTCGGCCGCCGGGCCCGCCTTCTGCCCGGTGAACACCTCGGGCGCCATGTAGCTCGGCGTGCCCGAGACCTCGCCCGTCCTGGTCGAGGTCATGTCCAGGGTTCTGGCGATGCCGAAGTCGATCACCCGTGGGCCGTCGGGGCCGAGCAGGACGTTGTCCGGCTTCAGGTCCCTGTGCACGACTCCCGCGTCGTGGATGGCCGTCAGGGCGGTGGCGATGCCGGTGGCCAGCCGGTGCAGGTCGTCGCCCTCGAACACCCGGCCGGCCGCCCGCAGGCTCGGGCCCTGGACGTACTCGCTGACGATGTACGGCTGGTCGGCGTCGAGGTTCGCCTCCAGGACGCGTGCCGTGCAGAAGCTGGCGACCGCCCGCGCCGCCACCGCCTCACGCCGAAGACGCCCCGGGTCCGGGCCGTGCAGCATCTTCAGCGCGACCCGCCTGCCCTGGCCGTCGTAGGCGTCGTAGACCACGCCCTGACCGCCGGCGCCCAGGCGTCCGGCCAGCCAGTACTCCCCTACCCTCTGCGGTTCCACATCCGGTTAGAGTCCCGAAGATCACAATTGGTTGGGGCCGGAAACGACGGGCTCGGCCGACGCCTCACTCGGCGGCGGCGAGCTGGCCGCAGGCGCCGTCGATCTCGCGGCCCCGGGTGTCGCGGACGGTCACCGGGACGCCGTGGAACTCCAGGCGCCTGACGAACGCGCGCTCGTCCTGCGGGCGTGACGCCGTCCACTTGGAGCCGGGCGTCGGGTTGAGCGGGATCAGGTTGACGTGCACCAGCTTGTTCTTGACCAGCTTGCCGAGCAGGTCGGCCCGCCACTCCTGGTCGTTGACGTCCTTGATCAGGGCGTACTCGATCGAGACACGGCGCTTGGTCTTGGCGGCGTAGGACCAGGCGGCGTCGAGCACCTCGGCGACCTTCCACCTGGTGTTGATCGGGACCAGCGTGTCGCGCAACTCGTCGTCCGGGCAGTGCAGCGACAGCGCCAGCGTCACCGGCAGGCCCTCGTTGGACAGCTTCTCGATCGCGGGCACCAGGCCGACCGTCGAGACCGTGATCCCGCGTGCGGAGATGCCGAGACCGTCCGGCGCCGGGTCGACCATCCGCCTGACCGCGCCGATCACGGCCTTGTAGTTGGCCATCGGCTCGCCCATGCCCATGAAGACCACATTGTTGATCCGGCCCGGCCCACCCGGCACCTCGCCCTTCGCCAGCGCCCTGGCGCCCGCGACGACCTGCTCGACGATCTCGGCCGTGGACATGTTGCGGGTCAGCCCGGCCTGGCCGGTGGCGCAGAAGGGGCAGTTCATCCCGCATCCCGCCTGGGAGGAGACGCAGATCGTGGTCCTGTCGGTGTAACGCATGAGGACCGACTCCACCAGCGCGCCGTCGAACAGCCGCCAGAGCGTCTTGCGCGTGGTGCCGCCGTCGCTGGTCATCTCGCGTACCGAGGTGAGCAGAGGCGGCATCAGCGTGCCGAGCCGTTCGCGGGCGGCGGCCGGAAGGTCGGTCATCTCGGCCACGTCGGTGGTCAGGCGCTCGAAGTAGTGGCGGGAGAGCTGGTCGGCCCGGAACGGCTTCTCGCCGAGCTCGGCGACCGCGGCGCGGCGCTCGGCCATGGAGAGGTCCGCGATGTGGCGGGCGGGCTTGGCCCTGCGCGGCGCCGCGAACTGCAGCAACGGGCGGGTCTTGTCGGCGGTCATGCGACTTCTCTCCTCAGCGGCTCCGCGCACGACCCGTGCACGTGCTGCGGGCTCGGCCGGCCTGTCGATCGGCAGTGGACTCATGCCTCACCTCACGCAATCGTCCGACAGCCGTGGACGGAGGCGTTCAGTGATCTAAAGTCCAGATGTATGGCGATAATCCGGTCGGCGTCCGGCTCCGGTGAACCACGCGATCAAGAGGTCGTGCTCACCGACGGCAACCCCTACGGCAGCCGCACGCTGGTCGTCGAACGCGACGAGACATCCTCGGTAGCTTACCTTTGCTCGCCGGACGGGGCGGTGCATGGAGCCGTATGGCTGGCCAACCACCGCGACGCCCCCGAGGTGATCGATCTGGCCAGGCTCAACTCCGGACTGCCTCCGGTGATGCCCAGGACCAACACCCGTCATCCCACAGGCCGCCCGCCGCTCGGCCGTCTGACCACCCTCTGGTTCGAGGAAGGCGACGGCGTCGCCATCTACGAGAACGACGACCTGCTCGCCGTCATTCCGGGCTGGGCCGACATGTCACGCGGCATGCCGGGCTACGCCAGGGACGCGATCGGCGAGACACCGTTCGCCTGGGCGTTGTCGGAGGCGCTCGAAGGGCTCGACCCGCGTCTGGCCAAGGCCAAGGCGTACTGGCAGTGGCGGCACAGCGACGGCGCCTGGCCCTCCTTCCAGCAGTTCGTCATGGGCCACCTTGACCGGGTGGCCGGACCGGCCGGGCGCTACTGGGACGCGGGAGGCGACCGGCTGCCCACCGTCGGGATCACCGAGCGGCCCGCGCACTCCGGGCGTGCCTTCACGATCCTGTCGACGGTCGGGATGAGCTGCCAGCGGATGCCGACCGTGGAGCAGTACCTGGAACGGCCCGACGCCTTCGCCAGGATCGAACTGGCCGTGGCCACCCAGGGCGATCCGCGCGACGCCGCACTGCTGCTGGTGTGGCTGTCGCAGTACCCCTGGCACTCGGTGACCTGGCTGGGCGACGGGCACACGGCCCGGTGGTACCACGAGCCGTCGACGTTCCCGCTCGGGCCCGGCTACGAGGGCGTGCTGATGACGGCCGACCATCCCGGGATGCCGAACATGTCGGGGTTCGCATTCGGGGGCGAGGTGGTGCGCTGGCTCTGGCTGCAGCCGGTGGCACATCTGGAGGACTGAGCGTCCACCAGGGTACGGGACTCTACTGGGCCGGGAAGAACAGCGTCAGCAGTGCCCAGCACGGAATGAGGGTCGCCAGCAGGGAGTCCAGGCGGTCCATCAGCCCGCCGTGTCCCGGCAGGATCGTGCCCAGGTCCTTGATCCCCAGATCCCGCTTGATCATCGACTCGACCAGGTCGCCCAGCGTCGCCATCACCGCGGCCAGCACGCCGATCAGCGCGCCCTGCCAGATCTTCCCGTCCATCAGCCAGACCACCAGCCAGGCGCCCACCGCCATGCATGCCAGCACCGACCCGGCGAAACCCTCCCAGGTCTTCTTCGGACTGATGATCGACATCTTGTGCCTGCCGAACAGCACACCCGCGGCGTACCCGCCCACGTCGCTGGCCACGGTCGTCGCGATGAACACCACCACCCGGTGCGCCCCGTCGTCCGGCGCGAGCAGCAACGCCACGAACCCGGCCAGGAACGCCGGATAGACCGCGACGAACACCGACCCGGTCGCGTCACGCACATAGCCATCGGCGCCCCGGCCGTCGAACATCCGCCACAGCAACAGCGCGAACACCGTCGCCGCCAGCGAGAACACCAGCCACGTCGGCCCGCCCCAGTACGACCCGCCGATCATCGTCGCCATGCCCGCGAGCACCGGAACGGCGGGCACCCGGATCTCCCGCGCGCCGAACGCCCTGACGAGCTCCATCACCCCGACGCCGACCGCCGCCACGACCACCGCGAGGAAGATCTCCTTGACGGTGTAGAGCGAAACGATGATCAGCGCACCGAGCCCCACACCCACCGCGATGGCGGCGGGCAGATTGCGCCCGGTACGGCTACCGCCGCTCGGCTGGGTGCCGGCCGTACTGTCCACTGACGGGTCTCACTCTCGGATGGGTACTTCGGTGTCCCGAACGCGGCTCTCGGATAGGCGCTTCCGGTGTCCCGAACGCGGCTTTCGGACTGGGTGTGCGACGCCGTCCTGCCCTCGGGGCGGGTGGCGATGCCTCCCGGGCGCATATGCGTCCCGGGCGAACATGTCTCCCCAAGCGAACATGTCTCCCCAAGCGGATATGTCCTCCGAGGCGGATATGCCACGGCCCCCGCACCCCAGGTGCGGGATGCGGGGACCAGGAGGCACACGCCTGCGCCGGAGGTCTCAGACCTCGAGCAGCTCGGCTTCCTTGTGCTTGAGCAGTTCGTCGATCTGCGCGACGTGGCGCTGCGTGATGTCGTCGAGCTCCTTCTCGGCGCGGCGCACCTCGTCCTCACCCGCGTCGCCATCCTTGATCATCTTGTCAAGGGTCTCCTTGGCCGACCTGCGGATGTTGCGCACCGAGACCTTGGCCTGCTCGCCCTTGGTCCTGGCGACCTTGATGTACTCCTTGCGGCGCTCCTCCGACAGCTCGGGGAAGGCCACACGGATCACAGCTCCGTCGTTGCCAGGGTTGACGCCCAGGTCGGAGTCGCGGATCGCCTTCTCGATCGCGGCCATCGAACCCTTGTCGTAGGGCTGGATGATGACCATGCGGGCCTCGGGCACATGGAACGAGGCCAGCTGCTGGATCGGGGTCGGCGAGCCGTAGTACTCAGCATTGATCTTGTTGAACATCGACGGGGTGACGCGACCCGTCCGGATGCCCGCGAAGTCCTCCTTCGCGACCGTGACGGCCTTGTCCATCTTTTCCTCGGCTTCGAGGAGGGTTTCGTCGATCACAGCGGCTCCCTATTTACCTGCCGGACTCACCAGCGTGCCGATCTTCTCACCGCGGACAGCGCGGAGGATATTGCCCTCGCCCATAAGGTCGAATACCACAATCGGCAGGCCGTTGTCCTTGCACAGACTGATCGCGGTGTGGTCCATGACGGCGAGATCGCGCGTGAGCACCTCACCGTATTCCAGGTGGTCGAACCGCACGGCGTCGGGGTTCTTCCGCGGGTCGGAGTCGTAGACCCCGTCGACCTGCGTGCCCTTGAGCAGCGCCTCGGCCCCGATCTCCAGGGCGCGCTGCGCGGCGCACGTGTCGGTGGAGAAGTACGGCGAGCCGAGCCCGGCGCCGAAGATGACCACGCGGCCCTTCTCCAGGTGCCTGATGGCACGACGCGGCAGGAACGGCTCGGCCACCTGCTGCATCGTGATCGCGGTCTGCACCCGGGTGTCGATGCCGCGCTTCTCCAGGAAGTCCTGGAGCGCCAGGCAGTTGATGACCGTGCCCAGCATGCCCATGTAGTCGGCACGCGCCCGGTCGATGCCGCGTGCGGACAGCGCGGCCCCCCTGAACATATTGCCCCCGCCGACCACCACGGAGACCTGCACGCCTTCACGCACGGCCTCGGCGATCGAATCGGCCAGGTGGCCGACGACATCGGCGTCGATGCCCAGCGGCTCGCTGCCGGCGAACGCCTCGCCTGACAGCTTGAGCATCACCCGCTTCCAGCCGAGTGCTCCCGTATACGACGAAGCCGCCGACGTAGCGGGCTCCTGGTTCTCCTGCACGGCGGCGGCCTCCTCGTTGACGGCGCTGATGACTGGAAGCTTGGCGTTCGCTGGAAAGCTCGACCCAAGCCTAGACCCGGGGCCGGGCGCGGGGAGACGCCCCCCGCACCCGCGACCCCTCCTAGGCCTGGCCGACCTTGAAGCGGACGAACCCGAGCACGGTGACGCCGTTGTCCTCGGCGTACTTGGCGATCGACTTCTTGTTGTCCTTCACGAAGGCCTGCTGGAGCAGGGTGAAGTCCTTGTACCAGCCGTTGACGCGACCCTCGACGATCTTGGCGATGGCCGGCTCGGGCTTGCCCTCGTCGCGCGTCATCTCCTCGAACAGCGCCCGCTCCTTCTCGACCACGTCGGCCGGTACGGCGGCGGCGTCGAGGTACTTGGGCGCCATCGCGGCGGCGTGCTGCGCGATGTCCTTGGCGACCTCGGCGTTGGGCTTGTCGAGCTGCACGAGCACGCCGACGGCCGGGGGAAGCTGGGGGTCGGTCTTGTGCATGTACGCACCGATGAAGCCGCCCTCGAGGACAGCGAAACGGCGGATCTCGATCTTCTCGCCCAGCGCGGCGTTGGCCTCGTCCAGGTGCTCCTTGACGGTCTTGCCGTCGAAGGAGGACTCCAGCAGGCTCGGCACGTCGACCGGCTTGGCGGCCAGGATGTGGTCGACGACCTGGCCCGCGAGCTCCTGGAAGCGCTCGCCCTTGGCGACGAAGTCGGTCTCGCAGTTGAGCTCGAGCAGCGCCGCGGCGGAGTCGCCGTCCTGCTTGAGGGCGACGAGGCCGTTGGACGCGGTGCGCGCCTCGCGCTTGCCGACATCCTTGGCGCCCTTGAGACGCAGGATCTCGACCGCGCGGTCGAAGTCGCCGTCGGACTCCTCGAGCGCCTTCTTACAGTCCATCATGCCCGCGGCGGTCAGCTCACGAAGCCGCTTGACGTCGGCCATGTTCACGGAAGCCATTGCTTTTCCTCGTGGAAGTTCGTCGTGGATCAGGTGGGTTCCGGTCCGGCCCCCACCGTCAGGAAGCCTTGTGGTGCGCATACGGCCCGCCCGGGTACGTCCCCGCCATCCTGCGCGACCCGGTGCTGCTGTCACGCGCATGCGGTTCTGTACGTGCGGTCGTGCCGTGTCCGCGGTCGCGCTCGTACGGTTGAGTACGTTCGCGCTGTTGGTTCACGCTTGGTTCGCGTTCTTGGTCGTATGCCGGCGTGGGTGGTGCTGCGTCGGCCTACGGCGGTGGCGCTTGAGTGGTACTGCCCCGCTGGGCGGGGTGTACTGCTGTTCACGCCTTCGCTTCGGGGTGCTCGTCTGGCCTGGCTTGGTCCTGGCCTGGCTTGGCCGGGTTGGGGCGGGAGCGGGCCGGGTGTCCGCGTTCGGCGTGAGCCATTGTGCGTTCACCCTGGAGCCCGGCCCTGGAGCCCGGCTCTGGAGCCCGGCTCTGGAGCCCGGCTCTGGAGCCCGGCTCTGGAGCCCGGCCCTGGAGCCCGGCTCTGGAGCCCGGCTCTGGAGCCCGGCTCTGGAGCCCGGCTCTGGAGCCCGGCCCTGGAGCCCGGCCCTGGAGCCCGGCCCTGGAGCCCGGCCCTGGAGCCCGGCCCTGGAGCCCGGCCCTGGAGCCCGGCCCTGGAGCCCGGCCCTGGAGCCCGGCCCTGGAGCCCGGCCCTCGGCACTGTGTGCCGAGGGGCCTCTGAAAGCCGTGGGCCGTGAACCGTGGGCGTGGAGTCGTGGGGCCTGCGCCGGTGTGGCGCTGTGCACGTCGTGTTGTGTCGTGCGGCCTTCGTACCTCGGCGCTTCCCGTTTCGTCGCTTTCGCGATGAGCGGGATGGTCGCGGTGCTCCGACCGGTCAGACGGCATGCGCCCGTTGAGCCTCGTCGGCTCGATGGGCGTACGCCTGTGTGACGCGAACACGTACCTCACGTCTCGGCCCTGGCCTCGGGGGCACGCTTCCGTCACTCCCCGAGGCCCGCGCGATCCGGCTGCTCGTCTCCGGCGAGGCGGTCACGTGGCCTTTCGACCGTGGCCGCCTCGATGCCGGAGGCGTGCGCGTATCGCGCGGACAGGCACTACGCCTTCTCGGGCTCGCCCTCGCCCTCGGCCTCGGCCTCGACGACCGGCTCGGCGACCGTCTCAGCCTCGACGCCGGCCTCGGCCTCGGCCGGAGCGGCCTCGGTCTCGGCGGCGACCTCAGCGGTGTCCTCGGCGACAGCCTCGGTGGCGACGGCGGAGTCCTCGACGGCGCGCTCGTTGGCGCCCTCAAGCAGCTCGCGCTCCCACTCGGCCAGCGGCTCGGCGGCGGCGGGCTTCTCGTCGCCACGGCTGGCGCCGGAACGCGACATGAGACCGTCGGCGACCGCGTCGGCGATCACGCGGGTGAGCAGGCTGACGGCGCGGATGGCGTCGTCGTTACCCGGGATCGGGTAGTCGACCTCGTCGGGGTCGCAGTTGGTGTCCAGGATGGCGACAACCGGGATACCGAGCTTGCGAGCCTCGTTGATCCCGATGTGCTCCTTCTTCGTGTCGACGACCCACACGGCGCTGGGCACGCGGCCCATGTCACGGATGCCGCCGAGCGTACGCTCAAGCTTGTCCTTCTCACGACGGCGCATGAGGAGCTCCTTCTTCGTGAGCCCCGAGCCGGCGACGTTGTCGAAGTCGAGCTCCTCGAGCTCCTTCAGACGCTGAAGCCTCTTGTGCACGGTGGAGAAGTTGGTGAGCATGCCACCCAGCCAACGCTGGTTGACGTACGGCATGCCGACGCGCGTCGCCTGCTCGGCGATGGCCTCCTGGGCCTGCTTCTTCGTACCGATGAAAAGGATCGTGCCGCCGTGGGCGACCGTCTCCTTGACGAAGTCGTAGGCGCGGTCGATGAACGACAGCGACTTCTGCAGGTCGATGATGTAGATGCCGTTGCGCTCGGTGAAGATGAAGCGCTTCATCTTCGGGTTCCAGCGCCGGGTCTGGTGACCGAAGTGAACGCCGCTTTCGAGCAGCTGTCGCATGGTGACGACGGGGGCCATGTGCTGGTCCTCCAGGTCGGCGCGCCCACGGCCGTGAGCGCGGTTCTCGGTTTCGACGCGGCGGTCTTGTGACCGTCGCCCTGATGCCCCGCATCCGCTCCAGCCGGACTCTCACCCGGACCGAGGGAACGGTTCGCGACGAGGCATGCGAAGTCGGCCCGCCACTGACAGGCCATCGAAAAGTGTACCTCCCGCAGCACCCCCACCCGACCGCCCCAGCCCAACCCCCACCTGCCCACCCCCACCCCACGCCCAGCCCCCACCCCAATCCACCAGGTACTGGAACAAACCCAAGAGCCGATGGCGCAGCCACAGCAACACGGCAGACCGATCACGCCATCCGCGACACGCAGACACTCACTGGACATGCCACCACTCGACCCGAGCCGAGACGCCCCCCACACGCCGAGCCCACCCAGGGCCCAGCACCCGACAGAAGCGCATCTGGGGGCGGTGAGCCCGGGCCTTCGGCGTACTCGACGACGGCCAGGCAAGGCTGGCACATCCAACGCCCTAGCACCTCTACAGAAGCCGCCACCGGCCGGGCTGCTCGGCGCCGCTCTGTTCCTTGACCGCCCCTAGCACCTCTATGCCCTCTAGCACCTCTACAGGAGCCGCCACCCCCTGCGGCTCAGGAATCCTCTCGCGGAGCCAGCCCACCCATCAGCCCAGCAACGCCCGGAGAAGCAGGAGGAGTAGGAGTAGGAGGAGTAGCAAGAACGGAAGGAACAGCAGGAACAGCAGGAACGGGAGGAGCAGGAACAGAAACAGGAACAGGAGCGGAAGGAGCAGCGGGAGGCGGCGTCGGCGGGACAGGAGGCCTCAAAGGCTCCGAAACTCCAGACTGCACCCGCCCTTCGCTCCCCGCCACATCAACCCCACCCACACCATCAGCCCCACTCACGCCATCAGCCCCATCCGGCCCGCCAGCCTCATTCGGCCCGCCAGGCCGACCGGGCCCGCTAGGTTCGCTAGCCCTATCAGTCCCACCAGCCCCACTAGCATCGCCAGCCCAACCAGCGTCGCTAAGCCCACCAGTGTCACTAGCCCCACCAGCATCGCTAACCCCAGCGCCCCCAAGCCACCCATGCGACTCCGTAGGCACTCCAGGAACCCGCCGAGGCGCACGCGGAAAGATGTCCACGATCGCCTCCGACAACCGCGCCCCGCTCGGCACGTCCGCGGGATTCCGGGCCTGAATCCGATACCGGTTCACCAGCGCATGAATATCCTCGACGAGCTGCTGCATCTCCCGTGCGTCGAGCAGCATGATCGTCCGCTGCCAGCTGGTGGCGTCTCGCCATTCGAGTGATTCGCTGTCCAGATTGCTCAGCGCCCGGCTCGACTCGGCGTCCGCGTCGTCGCGAATGGTCTTGATCAGCAGGTCCTTCGCCAGCCGTACGTCAGGCGCGTCCTCGGGCGTGGTCACCACGCTCAGCCCCTGGACCGCCGCCTGCCACAGCCGTTCGCGGCCATCCCCTCTGGCGGGCGCGTCCCGTACGAAGCCGTACTTCTCCAGCATGCGCAGGTGATAGCTCGCAGCGCTGGGCGTAACGCCTACGACCTCGGCCACCTCGGTGGCGGTCGCGGGGCCTTCGACCATGAGGCGGTTCATGATCGCCAGCCGCGCCGGATGGGCGAGTGCCCGCATCGCCTTGGGGTCGCTGACCGCCGGAGAACGTCCCTGCTTCATGGTCACGACGGTACCCGCTTTCGATATGAAGTATTGCCTTCACAACTCTGAAGGATTACCTTCAGAACTATGAAGCAAATCCTTCAGAAAGATGCTTCCTCTGCCTACCCGGCGATCCCGCTCCGCAAGCAGCGCGACTATCGGCTGTTGTGGTCGGCACGTGCGACCTCCATCACGGGTTCGGAGGTGTCGCGGCTGGCGGTGCCCCTCACCGCCGTCACCCTGCTGGCCGCGTCGCCGTTCGACATGGGGCTGCTCACCGCGGCGGCGTCGGTGCCCGCGCTGCTGATCAGCCTGCAGGCGGGGTCGCTCGTCGACCGTATGCATCGGCACCGGCCACTCATGATCGGCTGCGAGCTGGTCGCGGCCGCGGCGGCCATCAGCGTGCCCATCGCCTGGCTGACCGGCCTGCTGAGCATCCCCTGGCTGATCGTGGTCGCCCTGGTGATCGGCTCAAGCGCCGTACTGTTCCGCGCTGCGAACTTCCTGCATTTGGCCGCGGTCATCCCCGAAAGGCAGCGTACGGAGGCCATCGCCGGATTCCAGGCCGCGTACTCCGTCGGCTACATCGGTGGCCCCAGCCTCGGCGCCGTGCTCGTCCAAGTGCTCACCGCACCGTTCGCCGTACTGGTCGAAGGTCTGGCCTTCCTTGCCTCGGCCCTGATGCTGCGCGCGATCCGTGCACCCGACGACCGCACCCCCGCCCCTTCCAAGGGCATGTGGCGCGACATAGCCCTCGGTATGCGGATCTGCCTGACTCACCCCGTACTGCGAGCACTCCTGTGCGCTGGTGCGACGGTGAACTTCTTCTTCACGACGTACCACGCCGTCCACGTGCTGTACATGCTGGACGAATTGCACATGCCCAAGGCGTTCATCGGCGTACTGGTCGCGGCCTTCGGCATCGGCGGCCTCATCGGCGCCGCTGTCACCGCCCGCCTGAACCACCGTTTCGGCGCGAACAAAATCCTCCTGGTCGCCGTACTCCTTCTCCCCTGCGACCTGATCACCCTGGGGCTGGCGTCCGGCCCTCTTTGGATGCGTACGGCGATGCTATGCGCCAGTTCGCTCGTCCTCGGCGCCACGATTGTCGCCTTTGCGACCTGCATGAGCGCAGTGGTCCTCCGCGAGGCCCCTGCCGAAGCCCGAGGCCGCGTGGACGCCACCCTCACCTTCGCCATCCAGGGCGTCATAGCCCTCGGCGCCCTCACCGGCGGCCTCCTCGGCGAACTCCTCGGCCTCCGCCCCGTCCTATGGATCGCCACCACAGGCGTCACCGCCGCAACCCTCTGGATCTGGCTCTCCCCCCTCCGCCCCCGCCCAGCACCCCGCCGACCCCGCTCCTTCCCCCACCCGCGCGCTCCCCTCGCCCACAATCCCCACCCCCACGACCAGAGCCACATCAACACCCTCATGGCCGCCAAAACCTTCCACACCCACCGCTCCTACATGTAACCCACCCACTCACCGCCGCCCACACCAGACCGGCCTGCCCCACCCCGGCCACCCGACGCGAATCCCCATCACACCTGCCGACATACCCAACGCCACCCCCTCCCGACTCCACCGCCACCATCGACCAGCCTGGCGACCTGGCGAGGTGCTGACATGCTGACATGTCGGCGCGCTGACCTGCCCTTCACGCGTAGGAAGCTCACCGCTTCCCCAGGTCGCGTGTGGCCACAGATCCTCGCCCAGCTCAGCCCCTGCCTTGGGGCCAACGATCCCACGAGGTTCGACGAACGCCTTCGGCACGGGCTTCAACACACGTAGTCGGTGCTCGGCCCACCGACCCACCAGCTCCCGACCCGGCCAACCCGCCGGCTCCCGGCTCCCGGCTCCCGGCTCCCGGCTCCCGGCTCCCGGCTCCCGGCTCCCGGCCAGTTGTACCTCGACCGCCTATCCACAGCCATCCTCATCCGCCATGCCCTTTCCACAGAACCGCGTTCACCTCCGCCCCCCACTCGCCCCAACGTCATCCTCCTTCCATGACGACTCCCGCCCACCTCAATCCCACCCTCAGACGCCTGGCGCAGGCCGTCCTCCTACTCACCCTGACCTGCGCATTCGTCTACATCTCCAGCGCCTCCTCCGCGGCTACACACGTGGGCCCCCTCGCAATGGCCACCCACCTCACCAATCCCACAGCCTCCGCTACCGCGCCAACCAGCTTCCGCCCCACTTCCCTCACGGCAAGAGCCCCAACCAACACACAACCTCCTGACCCCACAGACCCCACGGGCATCACCAACACACTTCCCCTCACAGCCCTCGCCCTTCCCCCACCACCCCAACCCCCTCCGTCACACCCCCAGCAACTTCTCCCCACCGCCCCACCCACCTGGCAATGGCCACTCCCTGGAACCCCAAGGGTCCTACGCCCCTTCACCCCTCCCCCAGCCCCCTGGCTCTCAGGCCACCGAGGCGTAGACCTCGCAGCAGCCCCCACAACCCCTGTGTCAGCCGCAGGCGCAGGCCATATCGGCTTCGCAGGCCCCATAGACGGCCGAGGCGTAATAACCGTCCTTCACCCAAACGGCCTCCGCACGACCTACCTCCCCCTCAACCTCAACCCCGCCGTACAACCAGGCGACCAGATCTCCCCAGGCACCCTGCTAGGCACTGTGTCCGCCGCCCCCACACCCACCCCAAGCCCAACCGAAACTTCCACCAGGACTCCCCACTGCCCAACCACATGCCTCCACTGGGGCCTCCTCAGAGGAACCCACTACCTCGACCCGCTCCACCTCCTGGGCCTAGGCCCAATCCGCCTGCTCCCCGTCTGGCCCGCCTCCCCGCTCCCTCCCGCACCCCAAGCCCACCGCCGCACCTTCGCCACCCCGCACAACCACTGACCGCGTCCCTCACCTCTCATGCCTTTCCCTCTCAAAGCACCTCGCAGAGCGCAGAGGCATGAGCAACCGCAGGTGCTAGCCACACGCCGCGCCCGCGCAGACCACGCGGGGCATAGGAGGAGCACCTCATTCTGTTGAGAGCTCTGAACCGCACCCTCCCACCACCACTCAGCCCCTCGGCCCCTCACTCTCTCGGCGCCTTAGCCCTTCGCCGCTACCGCCCTCCACCTTCCGCCCGGTGTTCTACGCCCTTGGATGAGCTTGCTGGTACGCGGCCTTCAGCCGGTCGATGGACACGTGCGTGTAGACCTGTGTGGTGTTGAGGGACGCGTGGCCGAGCAGTTCCTGGACGCTTCGTAGGTCGGCTCCGCCTTCGAGCAAGTGGGTGGCAGCCGAGTGCCGGAGGCCATGCGGTCCCATGTCGGGCACGCCCTCGACGCCGCCCAGACGCGCGTGCACCACCCGTCGGACTGTGCTCGCGTCCACCCGCCCGCCTCGCGCTCCCAGGAACAGCGCAGGGCCTGACCCCTCACGTATCCACAACACACGCCCTCGGATGCACCAGTCGTCCAGCGCTCGCAGTGCGGGCAGCCCGAACGGCACCGAGCGCTCCTTCCTGCCCTTGCCTAGTACGCGGACCACGTGTCGTTCGCGATCGACGTCGTCCACGTCGAGGGCACACAGTTCGCTTACTCGGATTCCGGTGGCGTACAGCAACTCCATGATTGCCCGGTCTCGGCGGCCCTTCGGGTCCTCGTTGTACTCGCTGTCGAGCACGGCACGCGCGTCCTCTTGATCGAGTACGGCCGGCAGTTCGCGGCCTGCTTTGGCGGCGCCCAGCAATAGGCCCGGGTCGCTGTCTAGCCAGCCTCGACGTACCGCGTAGGCCGTGAATGTTCGTACGCAGGCTGTTCTTCTGGCGAGTGTTGCTCGTGACAGGCCGACGGCATGTTGTTGGGCCAGCCACTCGCGCAGGAGCGCGATGTCCAAGGCGGATACCTCGCCGTCCACCAGCTCCAGCAACGCCCGTACGTCCCTCACGTACGCCCGCAAGGTGTGAGGGGACAGATCTCGTTCGAACTTCAAGTGTCGTTCGAACTCTGTTAGTGCCTCAGCAGATCCGGCTGCAGCAGGGCTGCCCTCTACCAGGTCTGGGGTGGCGGGGCCACCCCTGTCGGGATCGGCTGGCCGTTCTGCTGCAGGTTGCTTGTGTTTCCTCGGCTCGTTGGTCTTCTGGGGGGCTCGCGCTTCGGGCTTGGGGTGGCGGGCGTCGGCCCCTGTGGTTGTCACACCTTTGCGGCGGGATTCGGGGACGTCGGTCGGCGGCTTGTCGGTGGTGGGGACTTCGCCTTGGGCAGACATCATGCCTTCCTCCCTCATAGCCGTTCTTTGATGTGTATCTCCCTACCTTGCCTCTGATCACCCAGCATTTCTGACACAACGCACTCGCCGCGCGTGTCACACGGTTGGTCTCAAAGCGCCCGAAACGCATGCTGCGTATTCGGGGGGTTCAAGGGGTGTTGATGCGGCGGGTGCGCCAGCCTTTGGGGACTCGTTCGATGTAGCCGGCGGCGGCCAGGCGGCCCAGGCAGGTGAGGACGGTGTTGAGGTCGACGCCGGCCTGGAGGGCGATGGTGGCTGGGCCCGCGCCGGTGCGTGCGGGGACGGCGTCGAGGACTCTTGTGCTGTCTTCGTTCAGGTGGTCGCGGGGGATGATGGGGCCTTGGGGGCGTTCGGCCAGGTCTTCGCCGAGGTGGCCTACCAGTTCGATCAGCTCGGGTGGTGTGGTGACACAGACGGCCTTGCCTTCGCGGAGGAGGCGGTGGCAGCCCATGGACATGCTCGACATGATCGGGCCGGGGATCGCCGCCACGTGACGGCCGAGGGTGATGGCGTGGTGTGCGGTGTTCAGGGCGCCGCTGCGGAGGGCTGCTTCGACCACGAGGGTTCCTCGGGAGAGGGCCGCGATCAGGCGGTTGCGGATGAGGAATCTCGCCCTTGTCGGGTGTACGCCGGGAGGGCATTCGCTGACCACCAGGCCTTGGGCGCGAATCGCAGCGAACAGGTCGTGGTGACCGGTCGGGTAGCTGACGTCGGTGCCGCAGGCCAGTACGGCGATGGTGGGCGTGGGGCCTGCCAGTGCGCCTCGGTGGGCGGCTCCGTCGATGCCGTACGCGCCGCCCGAGACCACCGACCATTGCGCGTCGCTCAGCGCGATGCCGAACTCGCCTGCCACATGCGTGCCGTACGGCGTGGCGGCTCGGGCGCCGACCACGGCTACCGAGCGCAGGCAGGTGTAGCGGAGGTCGGCTGTGCCGCTCAGCCAGAGGGCCAGGGGGGTGGTGGGGCCCAGGTCGTTCAGTTGGCTGGGCCATTCGACGGTGTTGGGGATGATCAGGCGGGCTCCCGAGCGTTCGCCTGCGGTCAGGTCGGCTCTGGGGTCGGTGTGGGCGAGGCGGGCGTGCCAGCTGTTCAGGCGCTTTTCCAGCCTGTCGGCGCGGTCGAGGTGGTGTTCTTCGGCGATGTACGCCTCGGGGAGGGTGCCTGCGCGTACTCGGGCCACGGCCTCGATGGCGCCGTACTCCGTCACCAGGCGACCCATCGCAGGGTCACCGGAGTCGGTGACGCGCATGAGTGCCACACGGGCGAGGAGTTCAGCACGATCTTGGTCGTGTGTGTGATGGGGGTAAGGATGGGTGGTCGGGGTGGGGGCTTCGCTGCTTGGGGGCGTCTGAGGTAGGGGCGGTGGCGTGTGGTTGGGGTCGGGGGTGTCGCATGGTGGTGGCGTTGGGGTGGGCTGTGTGGGGGTCAACGGCCTACTCCTAGCCAGAATGCGAGGGCCTGGGTGGTTTCTTCTTCTGTGGGGCGAGGCCTGTTGGACAGGTCGGCGATGGTCCAGGCGACGCGGAGGACGCGGTCCAGGCCCCGGGCGCTGAGGGTGCCGGAGTCGAGGCAGGACGTCATCGGCTTCATGGCCGCAGGGGCGGGGCGGAACGTGCTGTGCAGGGCCGAGGACGGGATCTCGGCATTGGTGCGCCACGGGGTTGCGGCCAGGCGTTTGGCGGCGCGGTCGCGGGCCAGGAGAACGCGTTCGGCGACGGTTTGACTGGATTCGACGAAGGCTCGGTCGGCCATGAGCTCGCGACGGGTGGAACGGGCGACGGTTACCTTCATGTCGATGCGGTCGAGGAGTGGGCCCGACAGTCTGCCCAGGTAGCGGCGTCTGGTGACGGGTGAGCATTGGCACAGGTCTGTGGCTGTGGGGGGCTGGGAGCACGGGCAGGGGTTGGCCGCGAGGACCAGCATGAAGCGGGCAGGAAAGGTGACCGTGCCGACCGAGCGGGCGACGGTGACGCTGCCGGATTCGAGGGGCTGGCGAAGGGAGTCGAGGGCGTGGCGCGGGAACTCGGGAGCCTCGTCCAGGAAAAGCACTCCCCTGTGGGCCAGGGAGACTGCTCCCGGACGGATGACGGCGCTGCCTCCGCCGATGATGGAGGCGGCCGTGGCGGTGTGGTGGGGGCTGACGAACGGTGGACGGGTCATCATCGGGCTGTTGTGCGGCAGTGCCCCGGCCACGGAGTGGATGGCTGTCACCTCCAGGGCGTGGTCCGGCTCCAGGTCGGGCAGCAGGGTGGGGAGGCGTTCGGCCAGGAGGGTTTTGCCGGTGCCCGGCGGGCCGAGCAGCCAGAGGTTGTGGCCGCCTGCGGCGCAGATTTCGATGGCTCGGCGGCCTGTCGCCTGGCCCACGACGTCGGAGAGGTCGACTGTGGGCGGCTCGGACGGCACAGGGCCCGGCTCGGGGATGAGCGATCCGGCGCTCGGCTGGTCGACAGGGGGCTCGGGTGCGGCGGCGGGGGCGTCCCTGTCGCGCTGGAGCCAGGTGACCAGTTGGCGTAGGTCGGAAATGGCGACGATGGCGACGTCCGGGACGAGGCTAGCCTCTGCGGCGTTGGCCGCTGGGACGACCATGGTGGCGTCGCCGCTTTTCGCCGCGCCGATGACGGAGGGCAGAACGCCGCGTACGGGTCTGAGTCTGCCGTCGAGGCCCAGCTCGCCGAGGAAGAACGGCTCGACGATGCGGTCGGCGGGGACCACTCCCGCTGCGCCGAGTATGGCGACGGCTATGGCCAGGTCGAACTGGCTGCCGCGCTTGGGGAGGCTGGCGGGGAACAGGCTCACGGTGATGCGGGCGTCGGGCCATGAGTACCCGCTGTTGACCACGGCCGAGCGCACGCGGTCCCGGGCCTCGCTCAGGGCGGTGTCCGGTAGGCCGATGATGTGGATTCCGGCCAGGCCGTTGGCCACGTCGGCTTCGACCTCGACGCTTCGGCCGGTCACGCCGACCAGGGCGACGCTGCGGGTGCGGGCCACCGCCATCTAGAACACCCCCCGTACGTGGCGCAGGGTGTAGTCGTCGCCGAGGCGTTCGAGGGCGATCACGTCGATGCGGACGGAGTCGAAACGCTGGGGGTGGGCCGACAGCCATTGGCCGGTCAGGATGCGGAGCTTGGCGATCTTGGACGGTCTGACGGATTCGAGGGCTGTGCCGTGGGTGCGGCCCGATCTGGTCTTCACCTCTACGACGATCAGCTTGGTGCCGTCTTGGGCGAGCACGTCGATCTCACCTTGGGGGCTGCGCCAGTTGCGGTCGAGGATCTGCATGCCCTGGGCCGTCAGGTAGTCGACCGCTACCTGCTCGCCGTGTCTGCCCAACTCGTCCTTCGCGGCCATGTGACCACCTCCGGGGTTGAGGGTGTCGCAGGTGGGGGTGGGGCCGGGCGGGCGAATGAGGTTCTGGGGACGGAGGCGCTCGGGTGGCGTGAGGTTGTGGATAAGCCTGCACGATTGACGATCTTGAGCTGGCAATGCTCGACGCGTGGGCGTGGGCGTGAATGATGTGTTTTGAACGTTCTGTTTGCATCAGGCTGTTGACAACGTATTGATTGTGTTGTCATTCTTGGGCCTATGACTGATGGAAACGATCCGTTCACTCCGCCCGACCCTGCTCAGGCTCGGGCGCATCGTGTCTACGCCTCGTTGATGCGGATTGCCGAGCGGCATGCGGCTACGCCGGAGCAGAGGGCTCGGCAGGTTCATCCGGATGTGCTGGGAGCGCATGAAGCCGTGCGACTGGTGTCGTTTCTGGCGGGTGGGAGTGCCTTGCGGGAGGAGGGCGAGGCGGAAGTCGACAATGCCGACATCACTGCGGCGTTGACGCTGGTGCCGTTGGTCCGGGGCGAGATGGATCAGTTGGAGGCGGCGCTGCTGCTCATGGCGCGTGGGCGTGGGCTCACCTGGCAGGAGATCGCGTTCGGCCTGGGACTGGGTACGGCCCAGGCGGCACGGCAGCGGTATGAGCGGCTGGCCGGGCGCGTGGAACCAGCGGTATGAACGGCCGGCCCGGCGCGCGGAACCGGAGCCGTCGTCATAGGCCATGCACGTGATGCCGGATATGAACGGCCAGCACGGCGCGTGACACCAGAGCCACTGTCATAGGCCACGCGCGTGACGCCAGAGCCACCGCCGCAAGCCAAGCGCCTGTCACCAGAGCCGACCTAGGCAGGCGTCAGAAGGCCGACCCACGCCCACCAGCGTCACACGCAGAAGGCATCAACCACCCCACGCCCACCATCACTAGCGCAAGGCATCACCCCCCACGCTCACCCCACCACACCTCACAGGTAGACATCAGGAACAAGGACGACCTTGCCCGTCGTGGCCCGAGCCCCCAGAGCAGCATGCGCCGCAGCCGCCTGCGATAGGGGAAACACCTGGAAGGCGGGCACCATGGCCCCGTCAGCAGCTGCCGAGAGAGCGCGGGCCTCGTCGGCAAGGGCGTCCTGCCCTTCCAGGAGCAGCATCAGCGCATCCGTGAAGCGCACGCCGCGCTTCTTCAGCTCCGCCTCGTCGGGGCGGAACTCCTCCCGCGATGCCGCGCCGATGGTGATGTAACGCCCTCCCTCGCCCAGCAACTCGAACGCCGCGCGCCCCTTGGCCCCCTCGACGCCGTCCAGTACGACGGTGACGCCACGCCCGCCCAAGGCACGCCCACCCAAGGCGTCGCGTACGGCGTCCGTCCAGCCGGGCAGGTTGTAGTCGACTGCGACGTCGGCGCCGAGCTCCCGTACGGCCGCCGTCTTGGCCGGACCGCCCGCCGCGCCGATGACCGTGGCGCCGAGACCACGGGCGAACTGGACCACCAGACGGCCGATGCCTCCGGCCGCGGAGGTGACCAGGACCACGTCGTCTGGCGTGAGCTCGGCGATGTCGAGCAGCCCGACGGTCGTGGTGCCGGTGACGACCATGGTGACGGCGGCCTCGTACGTCAGGCCGGGCGGAATCCGGTGCAGGGACGACACGTCGGCGACGGCGAGTTCGGCGTAGCCACCGGGTCGGCTCTGCGCGGTTACCACCTGGGCGCCGAGCCAGGCCTCGTCCACGTTCGGCCCGACGGACTCGACCGTGCCGGCGATCTCACCTCCGAAGATCGCCGGGAGTTCGGGGAGGGGCGGGCCGATGTCCAGCCCTTCGCGCATCGCCGTCTCGATCTGGTGGACTCCCGCGGCCCTCACCGAGACGCGTACCTCGCCCGGCCCCGGCACGGGATCGGGGACGCTCTCGTAGCGAAGGTTCTCAGGGGGACCGAACTCGTGCAGTACGACGGCGCGCATGACCGTTCCTTCCGGTGGATCTACTGGAGCGCACCCACTCTGCAACCTCTACCGGACTTGAGGTCAAGCCACAGGCCCGCACCCATGCCCGTCCTGCCCTGCCCTCCCCTGCCCTGCCCTGCCTTCATGGGACGCAGCCTTCATGGGACGCAGCGAAAGTTCTCCGCGCAGATCTACTCCACGCCCGAGACGACGCCCTCTCCAAACAGGCCACCGCTTACCGACCTCCCCGCGAAAAGCCAGTCACCCAGCGAACCAGCCCCCGCCGCCCGGCACCGCCCGGCACCGCCCGGCACCGCCCGGCACCGCCCGGCACCGCCCGGCACCGACGAGCATCACCTCACCACCGAGCGGTCGCCAGAACCTCCACCCCACCAACCGCCAACCCGCGGGTTCTCAAATCACGACAATCCCCCAAACCGCACACCAAAAGCCACGCACACACCACCCAACACCCCCGAACCCCAGCCCCACCCCCTAGCTGGAGAACCCTTCCTTAGGCATCTCCAGATCAGGCTTCGCCAGCTCCTCCACGTTGACGTCCTTGAACGTCACCACGCGCACGTTCTTCACGAACCGCGCAGGCCGATACATGTCCCACACCCACGCGTCCTGCATCTTCACATCGAAGAACACATCGCCGTTCTCGGCCGTACGCACGTCGAGGTCCACCGAGTTGGTCAGATAGAAACGCCGCTCGGTCTCGACGACATAGGTGAACAGGCCGACCACGTCGCGGTACTCGCGGTAAAGCTGCAGCTCCATCTCGGTTTCGTACTTCTCGAGATCCTCTGCGCTCATCCCGGTCCTCCTGTTGAACCCAAACCCCGGTCCGCCCGATCAGGCAACACCGGCCCCCACTTCATTCTCGCCCATCCCCTTACCCCCGTGGGTCCGTGTACGCGCCACGGTGACGAACGAGAAGCGATGCTCGGCACATGGCCCATGCTCCACCAGTGCCTTGCGATGCGCGAGGGTTGTATACCCCTTGTGCACCGCGAAGCCGTACTCCGGGTGAAGGACGTCGAGCGACTCCATCATCCGGTCCCGTGTCACCTTGGCCACGATCGAGGCTGCGGCGACGCATGCCGCCACCTGGTCGCCCTTCCACATGGCCAGCGAAGGCACCGCCAGGCCGGGGATGGGGAAACCGTCGGTGAGGACGTACTCGGGAGCCAGGGTCAACCTCGCCACCGCGCGGCGCATTCCCTCGACGTTGCACTTGTGCACGCCGCGCGCGTCGATCTCGGTGGAGGGTACGACCACGACACCCACGCTAGCGGCCGAAGCCATGATCTGGTCGCAGAGCCTGGATCTGGTCGCCGGGGTCAGCATCTTGGAGTCGCCCAGGCCCTCGATCGGCTTCGCGAGGATCACGGCCGAGACGACCAGCGGGCCCGCGCACGCGCCCCGTCCGGCCTCGTCGACGCCCGCGATGGGGCTGAGGCCGCGACGTGCCAGCGCCCGCTCGTAGGCGTAGAGCCCCGAGTCGCGCCGTACAACGCTGGGCCGTGGACGAAACGCATGTGTCATGACAGAGGCAGCGTACGCCCCAATCACCGCAAACTGCGACCGAAAAGCTCTCAGCGAACGCGCCCGACCCCAGCCACCGGAAACCCCCGAAACCCCGAAGCCCCTGAACCTCGCGAAGCCCCTGAAGCCCCTGAGCCCCGCGAAGCCCCCGCACCATCACTTGATGCTCTCGAAGCCCTTCGGCGTCGACAGGATCCCGGCATGCGAGAACGGCCAGTACAGCGCCACGGCCCGCCCGATCACCGAATCCACCGAGATCCACCCGCCACCGGGCTGATCCATGTGCGCCCGCGAGTCGGCCGAGGCCGTGCGATGATCCCCCATCAGCCACAACTTCCCGGCCGGAACCGTGACCTTGAACTTGTCACCGGAAGGAAAGTCCCCGGGGAACAGGTAGTCCTCTTCGAGCGGCACCCCGTTGATCTTGATGCGCTTCTTGGCATCGCAGCACTCGACGGTGTCCCCGGCCACGCCGATGACCCTCTTGATCGTGTCGAGCCCGTCCCAGCCCTTGAACACCACGACCTCACCACGCCCGGGCGAGCCGCTGAGCTTGTTCACGATCACCCTGTCGTTGATACGCAGGGTGTTCTCCATCGACTCCGACGGAATGTAGAACGAGCCGAGCACGAACGCCTGCAACAGCAGCGCCACGACCACGCCGAGCACGACGAGGAAGACCGACTCCTTCAGCCCCCCGCCCTTCTTCTTGGCGGCGGGCTCGGCGTCGGATCCGGAGGGCTCTTGCTCGGTGGGCTCTTCGGTGGAGGGATCGACAACGGACATGAGGTACGGCTACCGCCTCGAAAGCCAGCGACGACGCACCAGGACCAGCGGCACAGCACCGACGAATCCGGCCAGGAACGGCACGGCACCGGTCAGCGCCCCGGCCGCCTGCAGACCCGGCTGCGAGAACGTCTCGGGGATGGACAGGGTGGTGGCCCGGTTGAACGGCCAGACGATCACGAACGCCCGGCCGATGACCTGGCCAATGGGGATGGTACCCCCGCCCGGATCGCCCTGGTGCGAGCGGGAGTCGTAGGAGACGCCGCGATGGTCGCCCATCACCCAGAGCCGGCCAGGCGGAACCTTGATCGAGAAGAAGTCGCGCGAGGGCGCGTCGTCCGGATAGAGGTAGCTCTCCTCGTCGATGGCGGTGCCGTTGACCGTGACGCGGCCCTTGGGGTCGCAGCACTTGACGGTGTCGCCCGGCACGCCGATGACGCGCTTGATGTAGTCCTTCTCGCCGGGCACGACGCCGAACGCCGTGCCGACCCAGCGGAAGAACGCCGCGATCGGGTTCGACGGCTCCTCGAACTGGACCTCGCCGTCCCAGGAGTCGACGCCGGAGAAGACGACCACGTCGCCGCGCTCGATGTCACGCGTGTGGTAGACGAGCTTGTTGACCAGGACCCTGTCGTTCTTCAGCAGGGTGTTCTCCATCGACTCCGACGGAATGTAGAACGCCTGAATCACGAAGGTCTTGATAATCAGGGCCAGCACCAGCGCGACGACGACCAGAACGGGAAGTTCTCGCCAGAACGACCCCTTCTTGTCCTTCGACTTCTTGGCTGGCTTCTGGGTGTCTTCCGCGACCACGTCCACCTCGTCTTCGACAGGGCGGCGCGCCGCACCGTGCTCCTGGCTCTCGCTAGTCATCGCTGACGAGCCTAGATGATGTCCAGGCCCGAGAAACGCTACACCGCCGACGCGTCGCTCGACATAAAGGAAGGCCCCTACCCCTTTCGCCCCCACATATGACGGCTACCGCCAAGGCACGCCCCCCGTGGTCACCGCCCACCCTCCGTCCATCACGCCTGCCCGAGCAGGACTCCGCCCCTCGCCGCGACGTCGCACGACCGGCCTCGCCCACACCCTGGAGAACACGCGAAACGGCCCGCACTCCCCCATTCAACGGGAGTACGGGCCGTTCGGAAAGCGGGAGTGCGTTTACTTCGCCGGAAGGGCGTCGCGCTTCTCGCGGATGCGGGCGGCCTTGCCGCGCAGGTCGCGCATGTAGTAGAGCTTCGCACGGCGCACGTCGCCGCGGGTCACGAGAACGATCTTCTCGATGACCGGGCTGTGCACCGGGAAGGTGCGCTCGACGCCGACGGAGTAGCTCACCTTGCGGACCGTGAAGGTCTCGCGGGCGCCACTGCCCTGGCGGCGGAGCACGAAGCCCTTGAAGACCTGGACGCGGGACCGGTTGCCTTCGACGACCTTGACGTGAACCTCGAGCGTGTCACCGGGACGGAAGTCCGGGACGTCGCTGCGCAGGGTGGCCTTCTCAAGCTCCTGGATCTTCGTGTGCATGACAGCTAGTTCCTCAGGTTTCGCGAGCACGCGGAGGTCCACCCGGCCGTGCCCCGGACCGGGACACCGCGACGAGGGGGACACGCCTGCTGGATTCGAATGACGCCCGCTGGGCTTTCTCGGGCATGCCTGCCGGACCGAAGGACGGTCGGCAGCGATTCAGTTTGCCACATCTTCCGGCGACAAGCGAAACGACAGCTCATCGAGCAGCTTGCGGTCGTGCTTGTCGAGCGAGGCCGGGTCCAGCCCCGCCGCCAGGTCCGGCCGGTTGCCCACCGTGCGGCGAAGGGCCTGGTCGCGACGCCAGCGGGCGACCTTGCCGTGATGGCCGGACAGCAGCACGTCGGGCACCTCGTGGCCACGCCATACGGGCGGCTTGGTGTAGACGGGGCCCTCCAGCAGGTTGCGCATGGCGCCGGGCGCGAAGGAGTCGTCGGCCACCGACTGGGCGTTGCCGAGCACGCCGGGCAGCAGCCTGCCGACGGCCTCGACCATGACCAGGACCGCGACCTCGCCCCCGGCGAGCACGTAGTCGCCGATGCTGACCTCGGTGACCCGCAGGCGGGAGCCGTACTCCTGCATGACCCTGGAGTCGATGCCCTCGTAGCGGCCGCAGGCGAACAGCAGCCACGGCTCGCCCGCCAGTTCCTGGGCCAGCTCCTGGGTGAAGGGGCGACCGCTCGGGGTGGGCACGACCAGGCGCGGGGCGCCGTCTCCGGCGATCTCGTCGATGGCCTCGCCCCACACCTCCGGCTTCATCACCATGCCGGGACCGCCGCCGTACGGCGTGTCGTCGACGCTCTTGTGCACGTCGTGCGCCCAGTCGCGCAACTGGTGCACGTGCACGTCGAGGGTGCCCCTGGCCCGCGCCTTGCCGATGAGCGAGACGTCGAGCGGGGAGAAGTACTCGGGGAAGAGCGAGACGATGTCGAGGCGCATCAGGAGTCCAGAAGTCCGGGCGGCGCGTCCACGACGAGTATGCCCTTGTCCAGGTCGACATCGGGCACGAGCGCCTTGACGAACGGCACGTAGGCGTCGTCGAGCCCTGCGGCGCGCTTGACGACGAGCAGGTCCTGGCCGTGGTGCAGCACGTCGGACACCTCGCCGACGTCCTCGCCCCCCACGGTGACGACGCGCAGCCCGATGAGCTGGTGGTCGTTGAACTCGTCGGGGTCCTCGGGCGCGGCGACGTCGGCGGAGTCGATGACCAGCATCGTGTTGCGCAGTTCCTCGGCGCCTTCGCGTGAGGTGACCCCGGCGAAGCGCAGCAGCAGCACCTCCTGGTGCCAGCGGCGGCTCTCGATGACGAGCGGCCCGCGCGAGGCGGGGTCGGTGACCAGCGTGCTCCCGGCGGCGAACCTCAGCTCGGGGTCGTCGGTGCGGACCTCGATGGTGACCTCACCGCGCACCCCGTGCGGGCGGCCGATCCGGCCGACGACTAGCTGCACGGCGGCAACCTACCTTCCTGAGACGTCCTGAGAGCTGTCGAAATGTACTGGAAGAAAAGTGCTGGGAGAAAAGTGCTGGGAGAAAAGCAGGAGCGCCCCCACCGGAGAACCGATGAGGGCGACTCTTGACTGTGTGGCTAGCGGACGGCTTCGTTGAGGTCGAGCAGGTCGACCCTGACGTATTTGCCATCGGACAGCGCGTTCACGACCGTGCGAAGCGCTTTGGCCGTCCGGCCGCCACGGCCGATGACCTTGCCGAGGTCCTCGGGGTGGACCCGGACCTCCAGCACGCGCCCGCTGCGGATGCGGCGAGCACGGACCCGGACATCGTCACCGTGTTCGACGATGCCCTTAACGAGGTGCTCGAGTGCCTCCTCGAGCACGTCAGGCCTCGCCCTCGGTCTTCTCCTCGGCGGCGGCAGCCTCGGGGGCGGCCTCAGCCGGGGCCTCAGCGACGGCCTTCTTGGCCTTCTTCGGCGTGGTGGCGGTCGAGCCGGTGTCGCCACCGGACAGGGCCTCCTTGGCCGCGGCCTCGTAGATCGCGTGCCGGTCGGCCTTGGGCTCGGCCACGAGGAGAGGAGCCGGAGCGGCCTCGCCCTTGAACTTCTGCCAGTCGCCGGTCAGCTTGAGGAGCTTGAGCACGGGCTCGGTCGGCTGCGCGCCGACACCCAGCCAGTAGGCCGCCCGCTCGGCGTTGACCTCGATGCGCGAGGGCGACTCCTTCGGGTGGTACAGGCCGATCTCCTCGATCGCCCGGCCGTCACGCTTGGTGCGGCTGTCGGCGATGACGATGCGGTACTGCGGGTTGCGGATCATGCCGAGCCGCTTGAGCTTGATCTTGACTGCCACTTGAGTGGTCTCTCCTGCATTAGTGCGTGGGTGAGCGGGCTACTCATCGAGTGGGGCACGACGTGCAGGCCGTTCGAGGGACAGGCATGACCGGCGGGGGTGAGAGGGCACCCGCATGGCCACGATGTTCCAACATGTCATTGTGCCAGACGCGAGAGGGTGAGGAGGACACACCCGCTCGCGACCGTGATTATTTGTCCTGGCCCGGCAGCTTGAACTTCGACGGGTCGAAGCCGGGCGGGAGCTGCAGGCCCGGCGGCAGCTTGCCGCCGAGATTGCCGAGCGCGCCGCCGCCCGTGCCGCCGGACGCGGGCTGCTCCGGCTGGGGCTGGGCCTGCTTGCCGAGCGCGGCCTTGCGCGGGTCGCCGCTGACGCGACGGCCCTTCTTGTTCTTCTTCTGCGCGGCCTTGGCGGCCTTGCCGCGCCCGCCCGGCATGCCGGGGATGCCCATGCCGCCCGCCATCCGCTTCATCATCTTCTGGGCCTCGAAGAAGCGGGTGACCAGGTTGTTGACCTCGGTGACCGTGACGCCCGAGCCCTTGGCGATGCGCGCCCTGCGCGTGCCCTGGATGATCTTGGGGTCCTGGCGCTCGCCCGGCGTCATCGAGCGGATGATCGCGGCGACGCGGTCCAGGTCGCGGTCGTCGATGTTGTTGATCTGATCGCGCATCTGCCCCATGCCGGGCATCATGCCGAGCAGGTTCTTGATCGGGCCCATCTTCTGGACCATCTGCATCTGCTCGAGGAAGTCGTCGAGCGTGAAGCCCTCGCCCGAGGTCAGCTTGCCCGCCATCTTGGCGGCCTCGGCCTCGTCGAAGGTCTTCTGCGCCTGCTCGATCAGGGTGAGGATGTCACCCATGTCGAGGATGCGCGAGGCCATGCGGTCGGGGTGGAAGGCGTCGAAGTCCTCGAGCTTCTCACCCGTCGAGGCGAACATGATCGGCTTGCCGGTGATGTGCCGCACCGACAGCGCGGCGCCACCCCTGGCGTCGCCGTCGAGCTTGGTGAGCACGACGCCGTCGAAGCCGACGCCCTCCATGAACGCCTGGGCCGTGCTCACGGCGTCCTGACCGATCATGGCGTCGACGACGAACAGGATCTCGTCTGGCGAGACCGCGTCGCGGATGTCGGCGGCCTGCTTCATCAACTCCTGGTCGATGCCGAGGCGACCGGCGGTGTCGATGATCACGATGTCGTGCTGGGCCCGCTTGGCCTGCTCGATCGACTGCCTGGCCACCGCGACCGGGTCGCCGACGCCGTTGCCCGGCTCGGGCGCGAAGACGGCCACACCGGCGCGCTCGGCCATGACGGCCAGCTGCTGCACGGCGTTGGGACGCTGCAGGTCGGCCGCGACCAGCAGCGGCACGTGGCCCTGCTCGCTCAGCCACCTGGCCAGCTTGCCCGCGAGCGTCGTCTTGCCCGCACCCTGCAGACCGGCCAGCATGATGACGGTCGGCGGGTTCTTGGCGTAGCGGAGCCTGCGGGTCTCGCCGCCGAGGATCTCGATGAGCTCGTCATTGACGATCTTGACGACCTGCTGCGCCGGATTGAGCGCCTGGGAGACCTCCGAACCCCGCGCGCGCTCTTTCACCTGGGCGACGAACGCCTTCACCACGGGCAGCGCGACATCGGCCTCCAGCAGCGCGATGCGGATCTCGCGGCAGGTGGCGTCGATGTCGGCCTCGGAGAGGCGTCCCTTGGCGCGGAGAGAGGAGAAGACCGATGTCAGCCGGTCGGAAAGCGTCTCGAACACGTGATTGGCCAGCCCTCGAAGCGAATGTGCGTGGTCTCCGACTCAGCCTAACCGCTCCGGCGGACCTGACGACCCGGTCAGGCCCACCGTGTGAGCGCTCCCGCGAAACCTAACGGCCCCAACCGGGTACGGCCATGCGAATCGTGAGCGCGTGTTCCACCAGCGTGATCAGCGTGCCCTTGACCGAGTCGCGCGACCGCGCGTCCAGTCGCACGATGGGAACCTGCGGGGAGAGGGTCAGCGCCTCGCGTACCTCGTCGTCGCCGTGCGGGTGGGAGCCGTCCCACCCGTTGAGACCGATGACGAAGGGCAGCTGCGCCTCCTCGAAGTAGTCGACCGCGGGGAAGCTGTCCTCTAGCCTGCGGGTGTCGACCAGCACGACGGCGCCGATGGCCCCTCGTACCAGGTCGTCCCACATGAACCAGAACCTGTGCTGGCCGGGGGTGCCGAACAGGTAGAGGATCAGCTCCTGGTCCAGGGAGACGCGGCCGAAGTCCATGGCCACGGTGGTGGTGGTCTTGTTCGGCGTGAGGCCGAGGTCGTCGATGCCGCGCGAGGCGTCGGTCATGACGGCCTCGGTGGTGAGCGGGAGGATCTCCGACACCGCACCGACGAACGTCGTCTTACCCACCCCGAAGCCGCCCGCCACGACGATCTTCGTCGAGGTCAGCCCGCGGCTAGAGCCTGCGAAGTCCACTGAGCACCCTTTCGAGCAGGTTGACGTCCGGTCTGCCGGCGTCCAGCTGTGGCTGGTGCACGCGGACGAGGCCCTCGGCCGCCATGTCCGCGACCAGCACTCTGACCACGCCGAGCGGGATGCGCAGCAGCGCCGAGATCTCCGCGACCGATCTGATCTGCCGGCACAGCGCGCTGATGGCCTGGTACTCCGGCGTGTGCAGGGAGAGGTCATGGTGTTGCGAGGTCGCCGAGGAGACCAGTGCTTCCATGGCGTAGTTCGTGCGCGGCGCGGTTCTGCCTCCCGTCACCGCGTAGGGACGGACCGGCGATGCCGGTTCGGGCTGCATCGGCTGATGGGGCTGCCAGTGGTCCGTCACTTACATCACCTGGACTGGCTGGATCGTAGTTCGGCCCGCACCGCGGGTGTGAGGACCTGTCCTGCCCGGTCGACCATGAGCGTCATCTGGTAGGCCACCAATCCCATGTCGCACTCGGGCGAGGCGAGCACGGCCAGGCAGGAGCCGTCGCTGATCGACATGATCAGCATCAGGCCGCGCTGCATCTCGACGATGGTCTGGTTGACGACACCGCCCTCGAACACCCTGGCCGCGCCCTGGGTGAGGCTGATCAGCCCCGAGGCGATGGCCGCGAGCTGGTCGGCCCGGTCCCTGGGGAAGCCGGACGAGGCCGCGAGCGGCAGTCCGTCCGACGACACCACGACCGCGTGGGCAACGCCTGGGACCGTGTTGACGAAATCGGTGATCAGCCAGTCGACGCCTCTGGCCGCGTGGCTCAGCTCGTTCATTCGCCCTCCTCCCTGGGGCCGCTGGGGAACGCCCGGCCCTCGTTGATGTCGTCCCGCGCGGACCTGAGGCCCTGCTGGAAGCTGGACAGCCTGCTGCGCACCCTGTCGGGTGAGACCTCCGGCATCGGCGCGAGCTTGGGTGCGGCGGCGACGTCGGCGGAGCCGGGGATGAGGTTCGCCTTGGGCACGCGCTTGGGCAGGCCCGCGGCGGTGGGCGCCTCCTTGACCGGCTCCCGTACGACCTCGGCCGCGCTCCAGCCCGCGTCGGCGGCGGCGCTGCCCCACGAGGGCGCCTCCTGGCCGCCTTCGCCCTGCTGGAACCAGGCCGACTCGACCGATGCGAAGATCGGCAGGAACTCGTCGCCGCCGGCCGGCTTCACGATGGGGATCGGGCCGGTCGCGGCCGACTCGGTCTCGGGGAAGTCGAAGTCGGGCCTGCGCTGGGCGACGGGCGCGCCGAGCGGTCCCGACAGCGCCCGGTCGCCGAAGCTCCAGGTGCGGTCGCGGTCGGAGGGGTCGCCCTGCCAGGCGTCGGCCTGCCTGCCGCCCTGGTCGGCGCTCTGCCAGACGTCGCCGCCGCCCTGGCGCCCACCGGTCGACCAGGCGTCGCCGCCCTGGCGAGGTGGCGCGGCCGGAGGCGGTCCGCCGAAGGCCGAGGGCGCGCCCTGCGGGCGCGGCTCGCCCCAGGCGTTGCCGCTGGTGCGGTCGAGGCTGCTCCAGCTGCCCGGCTGCTGGTCGCTGGAGTTCCACGCGGCGGGCGGCTGGGAGTCGGAGGTGTTCCAGGCGCTGGGTGCGGCGGGCTCGCGCGGTCCGGTGTTGCCCCAGCCCGTGCCGGGGTCCGACGGCCAGCCGCCGGTGCCCGGGTCGGACGGCCAGCCCGCGGAGGGCGGCCAGGTGGTGCTGGGGCCCCCGGCTCCCGCTCCGGCCCAGTTGCCGCTGGGCGCGTCGGTCCACGCCCCGCTCGGCGAGTCGGTCCAGGCGCCGCTGGGCCCGTCGCTCCAGTTGCCGGTCGTGGCCTCGGTGGCCCGGCCGCCGACCCCGCTGAACATCGCCGACTGGGCGCCGACCAGCGATTCGGGCAGGAGCACCATGGCGGTCAGGCCGCCCGAGCCGTGCGGGCGCAGCTGCACCCGGATCTCGTGGCGCTGCGACAGCCTGGCGACCACGAACAGTCCCATGCGGCGCGAGACGGAGACGTCGACGGCCTGCATGTCGGTGAGCCTGGAGTTGGCCTGCGCCAGCTCTTCGGGCGTCATGCCGATGCCGGAGTCGGTGATCGACATCATCACGCCGCCGGTGTCGATGCGGTTGGCGGCGACGATGACACGGGTCTCGCGGGGCGAGAAGGCCAGCGCGTTCTCCACCAGCTCGGCGAGCAGGTGGATGACGTCGTTGACGGCCTGGCCGGCGACGGCGACACCGGCCGAGACCTGGAGCGTGACGCGCTCGTAGTTCTCGACCTCCGACAGCGAGGCGCGGGCGACGTCGACGAGCTGCACCGGCTGGCTCCAGCGGCGCGGCGTCTCCTGCCCGGCGAGGACCAGGAGGTTCTCGCTGTTGCGGCGCATGCGGGTGGCGAGGTGGTCGAGCTTGAAGAGGTTGGCGAGTCTGCCCTCGTCATGCTCGCCCTGCTCAAGGCCGTCGATCAGGGTGATCTGGCGCTCGACGAGCGTCTGGCTGCGGCGCGAGAGGTTGACGAACATCGCGTTGATGTTGCTGCGGAGCCTGGACTCCTCACCGGCCAGCCGTACGGCTTCGCGGTGCACCTCGTCGAAGGCGCGGGCGACTTCGCCGATCTCCTCCTGGGAGTCGACGCCGATCGGGGCGACGTCGGGCACCGCCTCCTCGCCGGACTCGCGCAGCTGGCGCACGGTCTCGGGCAGGCCCTGTCCGGCGATCTGCAGGGCCTCGGCGCGCAGCGTGCGCAGGGGGCGTACGAGAGAGCGGGCCATGAGGGCGGTGACGGCCAGGACGAGGAGCAGCAGCAGGGCGCTGGCGACACCGGCGATGAGCGCGGAGCTCTGGGCCGAGTCCTGCAGCGAGCGCGCCTGGACGTTGATGGAGTCCGACAGGCGCTTCTCCACCGCGCGCATGGTGTCGACGGTGCCGCTGACGGCCTCGAACCAGCGGTCGGCGTCCTGCCTGCTCCTGGGGTCGACGTCCAGCTTGACGCCCTCGTCGGCCTGGGCCATGGCGCGCAGGCGGAAGAGTTCGGCGCGGTCGATCTTGGCGCCGGTGACGGTGTCCTCGTAGGTCTGGAGCTGGTCGATGGAGGCCAGCGACTTGAACGCGACGACCTCGCTCTCCTGCTGGGCGCGTGCCGCGAGGAAGGTCGTGCGTTCGTTGGCCTGGAAGCTGCCGTTCAGGATCGCCGAGGACAGCAGTCCTCGCTGGCGGGAGACCTGGTCCTTGGCCCTGGTCAGGGCGCCGAGCGCACGGATGCTGTCGATCAGCGTCTCGTCGGTGTCACCGCGGCCGATCTCGTCGTGGAACTTCTGGAAGACGTCGATGATCTGGACGTACTTCTGCATGGTCGGCAGCGCGGGCAGCTCCGACTCCACGACGGTCTTCCTGGCGAAGGGCACCTCGGCCAGGCGGCCGGTCATCTGCTGCACGATGGCGTAGGCGCCGGGGCCGTGGTCCACGTCGATGAGGGCGGCCTTCGCCTTGACCGCGGCGGCGGCGGAGTCGACGACCTTGAACTGGTCCTGCAGGCTGGCCTTCGCCCTGCTGCCGCGTCCGCTGGCCACGAAGTACACCGCGCGGTCGCGCTCAAGGGAGAGCTCGTGCACCAGGCCGGCGACGGAGTCGCTGAGCTCGGCCTTCTGCAGGATGCGCTGGTAGTCGTTGGCGCGGGCGACCGAGTCCACGATCTGCAGCGCGCCGACCCAGACACCTACCGCAGTGGGAACGGCAATGAGCGCGATGAGACGCCACCGCACGCGCCAGTTGCGCAGCGCAAACCTGCCGTCTTTCACGCGTGTCGCCCTTCTTGTCACGGGAGTTGCTCCTCCCGCAGCGGGCGAAAGCCCGGACCGATGGGGGCCGCGGTCGTTCGCGGTCGTTCCTGTCCTCACGTGACTCGCATCCCTCTCGCGGATCCACGGGGGTACAGGGGGTGAACGGACGCCCCTGAGACAAGAGGCAATTGGAGCACATACTGATGAGTCAGGCCAACATTACAGAGGTCTCATCTGTTTCAATCGTTCCAAATTGGGCGACCTTCACATTTTTCACATCAGCCCCAACCGCTCAATATGGGTAGGTATTCGGACACTCGTGACGGATGGCCAAAATCCGGGCTAATGAATTCGGGCAATTCATGGCAATACCAAACCTTCTCCTGTACGATCCTCGCCTGTCCGCCCGGCATCAGCCTCATCGCGAGTTGGCCCTTAACCGGGTGCGGTCCCCCGCGTCACCTGTCGAGGAGTCTCATGACTTTCGGGCCTTTCACCCGTGTGTCCATAATCGGCCTCGTCACAGCGCTGGCACTCGCCGGCTGCAGCGGCTCGAGCCCCGAAGGGGAGAACGCCACGGGTGACCCGACCAAACTCGAAAAGTCGACGATCACCATCGGCATCGTGCCCATCGCCGCGTCGGCGCCGGTCTTCCTCGCCGACAAGCGCGGCTACTTCAAGGCCGAGGGCCTGACGATGAAGACCGAGGTCATCCAGGCTCCCCAGGCGGTGATGCCGAAGATCCTCAACGGCAGCATCGACATCTTCAAGGGCAGCTACGTCGCCTTCTGCACCATGCAGGGCAGCGGGATGGGCAAGTTCAAGATCCTCGGAGACACCCTGGCGGGTGCGCGAGGCATCTCGGGCGTGGTCGTGCCCAAGGGGTCGAAGATCCGTTCGCCCAAGGACCTCAAGGGCAAGAACATCGGCGTGAACTCGCTGAACAACCTCGGCACCATGCAGGTCAGCGCCCATCTCCAGGTCAACGGCATGGTCCCGGAGGACGTCAACTTCGTCGCCATCGACTTCCAGGCCCAGATCGGCGCGCTCAAGACCGGCCAGGTCGACGCCGCATGGCTGGTCGAACCGTTCCTGTCGGCCGCTCAGCAGAGCGGCGCCACGCTCCTGATCGACACGAACACGGGGCCGACCGAGTCGATGCCGATCGACGGCTGGGGCTCCACAGAAGAGTGGACGATCAAGTACCCGAAGACCGCCGCCGCCTTCCAGCGCGCGGTCTCGAAGGCTCAGCGCGAGATCGCGGAAGACCGCAGCGCGCTGGCCGAGGTCGTCCCCACCTTCACCCAGATCCCCAAGGAGGCCGTCATGACCATGGCCATGGGGACCTTCCCCACCTCGCTCAACGCGACCAGAATCCAGCGGGTCTCCGACCTGTTGCTGGAACTCGGCTACCTCAAGAGCAAAGTCGACGTCCAATCGATGATCTTCACCGGCCCCGGACAGTAGGAGCACCGATCCCATGAAGTCAGCACGTATCAGCGTGGCCGTGACGGCCCTCGCCCTCGCCCTCGCGGCCTGCGGCGGGACGACCGACGCGGCGAAGTCCGCCGAACCCGCCAAGAGCGGCGGCGGAGCAGCGCTGGAGAAGACCACCCTGACGATCGGCGTGGTGCCGGTGCCGTCCTCGGCGCCGCTGTTCATCGCCGAGAAGAAGGGGTTCTTCAAGGAGGAGGGCCTGACGGTCAAGACCGAGATCATCCAGGCCCCCCAGGCGGTCATGCCGAAGATCCTCAACGGCAGCATGGACGCCTTCCTGACCAGCTATGTCTCGCTGCTGACCATCAACGACTCCGGAGCCGCCAAGCTGAAGCTGTTCCAGCACGTGCAGGAGGCGGCTCCCGGGATCGCCGGTGTCGTGGTGCCCAAGGACTCCCCCATCAAGGAGGCCAAGGACCTCAAGGGCAAGACGGTCGCGGTCAACGTGCTCAAGGCGCTCGGCCAGACCGTCACCAACGCCCACCTGCAGGAGGCCGGGCTCAAGCCCGAGGACGTCAGCTTCGTCGCGGTGCAGTTCCAGGACCAGCTCGGCGCCCTGTCCAGCAAGAAGGTCGACGCCGCCTGGCTGGTGCAGCCCTTCCTCGCCGCCGCCGAGCAGGCCGGTCACCGGGTGCTCATCGACACGATGAGCGGCCCGACCGCCGGACTGCCGATCGACGGCTGGGGCGTGTCGGAGGAGTGGCTGACCAAGAACCCGAACACCGCCGCCGCCTTCAAGCGCGCGCTCGCCAAGGCCCAGGCCCTGGCCGGCACCGACCGTAAGGCGATCGACGAGGTCATCCCGACCTATACCCAGATCCCGGCCGAGGCAGCGGCCGCCATGAAGCTCGGCGTCTTCTCCGCCGAGCCCGACGTCGCCAGCTTCCAGAAGCTCGCCGACATGCTCACCGGCTACGGCTACCTCAAGACCAAGCCGGACGTCTCCACGCTGATCGCGGCAAAGCTCGGATGACACTGAAGAACATCGTGCGAGGGCTCCTGGGTGTTCTGGGAGCCCTCGTGCTCGTTGAGGCGGCGGGCAGGCTCGGGTTCATCGACCCCGAGGTACTGCCCTACGCCTCGACCGTCCTGGTCGCGGCGGCCGGGCTGCTGGTGGAGAGCGAGTTCCTCGCCCACGTCGGCGCCACGCTCGCCGCCTGCGCCACCGGGCTCGTCATCGCCGTGGCCGTGGCCGTGCCCGTGGGGCTGGTGCTGGGCACCGTGCCCGTGGTCGAGCGGTCGGTCAGGCCGCTGGTGGAGTTCCTGCGGCCGATCCCGTCGGTGTCGCTGATCCCGCTGGCGATGTTCCTGTGGACCGAGAGCCACGACGCCAAGACCGCGCTGATCGTCTACACCTGCTCGTGGCCGCTGCTCATCAACACGATGTACGGCCTGAGCGACGTCGACCCGGTGGCCAAGCAGACGTTGCGCAGCTTCGGCTTCGGGCCGCTGTCGGTCGTGCTGCGGGTCTCGCTGCCGAGCGCGGCTCCCTTCATCGCCACCGGCGTGCGGATCGCGGTCGGCGTCACGCTGATCGTCGCGGTCAGCGTGGAGCTGGTCGCGGGCGGGGACGGCGGCATCGGCAACTTCCTCGTCCAGGCGGGTAGCGCCAACCGGATCGACCGCATGCTCGGCGCCACCGTGTGGGCCGGGGTCATCGGGCTGCTGGCCAACGCGCTGTTCACGGCCGGTGAGCGGCGGCTGTTCCGCTGGCACCAGGCCAGGGCTGGAGAGACCACGTGAACGTGCTGCGCCGCCTCGGCTGGTACTGGCTGCTGCCGGTCGCCGCCGTCGCCTGGGAGCTGAGCACCCGCTCGATCCAGGCCGTGTACTTCCCGCCGCCGACCACGATCGTCGCCAGGCTGCACGAGATGTGGTTCTCCGGGCCGCTGTCGCAGGTCTTCCTGACCGACGAGGCCGTCGACGACCTGATCCCGAGCCTGGGCAGACTGGCCGCGGGCTGGGCGATGGCCGCCGTCATCGGCGTCGGCCTCGGCGTGGCGCTCGGCCGCTCGCAGCGGCTGACCGCCTTCGTCGACCCGCTGCTGCACTTCGGCCGCTCGGTGCCGCCTTCGGCGCTGCTGCCCGTGTTCCTGCTGCTGTTCAAGATCGGTACGCCGATGCAGCTCGCCTCGATCGTCTACGGGGTGATCTGGCCCGTCCTGATCAACGCCATCGACGGCTCCCGCTTCGTCGACCGCCAGTACATCGAGACCGGCGAGGTGTTCAAGGTCAGCCGGACCCAGCGCCTGCTGCGCGTCATCCTGCCCGCCGCCGCCCCGAAGATCTTCGCGGGCCTTCGCCTCAGCGTCTCGCTCGCCCTGATCATGATGGTGATCTCCGAGCTGTACGGCAGCAGCGAGGGCATCGGCCACCGCATGCTGGAGGCGCAGAGCGCGTTCGACATCCCGGCCATGTGGGCGGGCATCGTCCTGCTGGGCGTGCTGGGCGTGCTGCTGAACACCGGCTTCCTGGCCGCCGAGCGGCACCTGCTGAGCTGGCACAGGGGTGCCAGGAGGACGACCTGACGCGTCAAGGACCGGGCGGCCCCGTCGTGGAGCGCACAGCCGTGCACGGCTCCGCGGCGGGGCCGCCGTTGTCGCGGGGCCTGCCGTCAGGGCGCTCCGTAGAGCCGTTCGATGGCCTCGCGCTGGCGCTGGGCGAACCAGGCCCGGTCCGGCACGACGTGTTCGAGGCCGTTGGGGCGCTCGACGTCGTGCCTGCCGTACTCCTGGGCCCACAGCGCGGGCTTGACCCGCGACAGCAGGTTGCCCATGCCGGGGCGGGTGCGCTGGCGGCGCAGGGCCTCGATGTCGAGTTCGGCCGCGGCGACGACCGACTCGCCCGCCGCCGCCTGGACCAGCTGCCTGCCCTCGTAGTCGAGGAGTTCGGAGCCGCCGTTGGTGGAGTCGGAGGGGATGGAGATGCCGCGCAGGCCGCCGCTGTTGGCCGAGACGACGTAGGCGATGTTCTCCACCGCCCTGGCCCTGCGGGCGATCGCCTTTCCGGTGAGCATCGGCGAGGTGGCCTCCGACGTCGGGTGCAGGAACACCTCGGCGCCACGCAGGGCCAGCGACCTGGCGAGCTCGGGATAGAGGATCTCCTCCGACGCGATCACCGCCAGATTGCCGATCTCGGTCCTGGCGACGGGCAGCACGCCGTCCATGCCGTAGACGTCGAGGTAGCGCTCCCACACGTCGTAGGGCGAGGGCGAGTACATCGAGTGCAGCCGCCGGTAGCGCAGCACGACGGCGCCGGTGGGGTCGAACACGACCGAGGCCTGGAAGAAGAGGTCGGGGAAGTGCTCGTCGCTCTCGTAGGCGTTCACACAGAGGAAGACGCCGTGAGCGCGTGCGATCTCGCCGAGCGATTTGTACTCGGGGCCGTCGGGGGCGAGTGCGGCTTTGTCCCGCCATTCTCCGATGCTCTCCCCGAAGGGGAATCCGGTGAAAACGTATTCCGGCAGGACGACGAGTCGCAGGTCAGGACCGATCCAGGCGCGAGCACCGCCGATCTTCGCATTCACGCGTTCGACCGCGGCCCGAATCTCGGCCCTCGGATCGGCGACGCTGTTCACAGCACGCGTCTCCACCTGGAGGGCAAGTGCCCGATATGCCATTATTTCCACCCGGACGACGTCTTTGGTGCGCGCACGGAACTCCGGGAACGCAGAGCGAGCGCCGACCATAAGATCACTCCCGCCCCGCCAGTGTCAACGAGCACCCCAATCCGGATATATCGCTATTTCGACTGTGAATAGGGACAGACATGCTTGAGATCGGCAATCTCACCCACACCTATGGCACCGGCCCCGCCGCCAAGCAGATTCTCGGCGGCATCGACCTGCGGGTGGCCGAAGGGGAGATCGTCTGCGTCGTCGGCCCGTCGGGCTGCGGCAAGTCCACCCTGCTCAGGTCGGTCGCCGGGCTGCTCAAGCCCACGGGCGGCACCATCAGGCTCAACGACGTCCAGGTCCAGGGCACGCCCGACGACCTCGCCGTCGTCTTCCAGGACTACAACCGCTCGCTGTTCCCCTGGATGTCGGCCGCGAGCAACGTCGCCCTCCCCCTGCGCCGCAAGGGCCTGGACAAGGCCGCCAGGCGCAGCCAGGCCCAGGAGGCGCTGGAGCAGGTCGGACTCGCCGACGCGGGTGAGAAGTACCCGTGGGAGATGTCGGGCGGTATGCAGCAGCGCGTCGCCATCGCCAGGGCCATCGCCTACCGGCCCAGGCTGATGCTGATGGACGAGCCCTTCGGCTCGGTCGACGCCCAGACACGGGAGGACCTGGAGGACCTGGTGCTCAAGGTCCGCGAGGTGCACGGTATGACGATCGTCCTCATCACCCACGACATCGACGAGAGCGTGTACGTGGGCGACCGCGTGGTGGTGCTGTCGAAGTCGCCGTCGTCGGTCATCGGCGACCTCCCCGTCGACCTGCCCTCCCCGCGCGACCAGATCGCCACCCGCGAACTGCCCGCCTTCGTGCACCTGCGCGCCGAGGTGGGCCGCCTCGTGCGCGGCATCAAGAGCCCCGCCGCGCACTGACCCCACCTCCGCACACGCCCTACATCGACCCGCCGAACCAGCCCGGCACGTCGAGCCGGAAGATGTCGGGCGGAGTCACCTTGCGCAGGTCCGACTCCATCCGGCGGAGGTTGGCCTCGCCGAGACGCGTGGCCCAGGAGGCGCGCAGGTCGTCGAAGACACGGGCCGATCGGGCCAGCGCGTCGACTCCCCTGCCGGTCAGGTGGATGCGCTTGGAGCGCGCGTCGTGCGGATCGGGAGTGCGCGCGAGATAGCCGAGGCGCTCCAGCGTCTCCACGGTCTTGCCCGCGGCCTGCTTGGAGACGCCGATCGTACGGGCGAGCTCCACGGCCGTGGTGCCGTGCGGGCCGACGGCTTGCAGGACGAAGCCGTGCATGGGACGCAGGTCGGGATGCCCCTGGCGGGCGAGTTCGGCGTGCAGGTCGTCGATGAGCACGCGGAAGCCGAGGAACAGGCGCAGCGGGAGCTCGAAGCCCGGCGGGTCCTGGGGGCTACTTGACATGATGGACAACCTGGTTGACGATATAGACAATCACATTGACCAGTTTAGGAGATCGACCGGATGACTGTCATGCGCAACGCCGACAACCGTACGACCAGCACCCCCGCCGCCGTCATGACCACGCTCGCCTCCCCCACCCAGGGCGGCGCCACCCAGTCGCTGTGGCGCGTCGACGCCGCGGCCGGGCAGGCCGCCGGTCCGCTGCACGACTTCGACAGCGAGCAGGTGTGGACGTTCCTCAGGGGGAGCGCGGCGATCGACCTGGGCGACGAGAGCTTCACCGTGGCGGAGGGCGACACCGTGGTGATGCCGCCCCGGACGCCGCGCCGCGTGACGCCCGGCGCGGACGAGGGGTTCAGCGCCATCGTCACCGCCCAGGGCCGGGCCAGGGCGGCCGGCGCCGACGGCGCCGACTTCGGCACCCCGGGCTGGATCGCCTGACGGACGCCTCCTAGCCCAGCGGGTGCCACCACGGCGACGGCCGGGTGGAACGGCTGACCAGATGGGAGCGGTGGCGCAGGAACCTGCGGATCGACGAGGGGCCCATGCGGGAGCCGCCGAGGCCGGACAGGCCGAAGGAGTTCTTCTCCCCCTCGTGCACCATCGCGGTCAGGGAGGCGTCGTTCACACTGACCGCGCCGACCAGCAGCCGCGACGCCACGGCCCGCGCGGTGGCCTCGTCGGCGGCGAACACGGCGGCCGACAGGCCGTACACCGAGTCGTTGGCGGCGCGTACGGCCTCCTCGACGCCCGCGACCGGCATGACGGGCAGGATCGGGCCGAACGTCTCCTCGGTCATCACGGCCATGGAGTGGTCGACGGCCGAAAGCACCGTGGGACGGCACCACAGCCCGCCGCCGTGCGTCTCGATCGTGCCGCCCGTGTGCACGACGGCGCCGCGCTCGACGGCGTCGGCCAGATGGGCGGCGATGCGGTCGGCCTGGCCCGCCGAGATGAGCGGGCCGATCGGGCCGCCCTCGCACGTGAGCCCGGTCCTGGCCGCCTTGGCCGTCAGCAGGGCGAGGAACTCCTCGTGCGCCGCTTCCTCGACGTAGACGCGTTCGATCGACTGGCAGGACTGCCCGGCGTTGGCCGTGCCGCCCCACAGGACGGCCGACGAGGCGCGCTCCAGGTCGCTCCCGGCCAGGACGATCGCCGGGTCCTTGCCGCCGAGTTCGAGGAAGGCCGGGACGAAGGCACGCGCGGCGGCCTCGGCGACCTTGCGGCCGGTGGGCACACTGCCGGTGAAGACGACGACGTCGACCAGGTCGACGAGCGCCGCGCCCGTCTCGCCCGCGCCCTCGACCACCCGCAGCGGCACCTCCGGCGGCACCAGCCGCATCAGCGGCTCGATGAAGCGAGGGGTGACCTCGCTCGGCTTGACCAGCACCGCGCATCCGGCCGCCAGCGCCGGCACGGCGTCGATCAGGCCGAGCAGCAGCGGGAAGTTCCACGGGCTGATCACACCGACGAGGTCGTAGGGCACGAGCTCGGCCCCCACGACCACGCCCGGCATGGCGGCCTGCGTGTCCGGCGCCGCCACCAGCAGGTCCGGCGCCTGCCGTACCCAGCGCTGGAGCATGGCGGCGACGATCTGGCGTTCCATGGCCGACTCGACGTGCCTGCCGGTGTCGGCCACCAGGGCGTCGAGCAGGGCGGTGTCGTCGGCGAGCGCGGCGGCGAACCGTGACAGGGCGGCGCCTCGATCGGCGTTCCGCCAGGCGGGCGCGAGCGCGCGCAGCTCGTCGGCCGTGGCCGCGAGCCGCTCCGCCGAGGGCGGGGCGAGCTGACGCTCGACCTGTCCGGTGAGCGGATTCCTGACGTCTGTCACGGTTGCCTCCTGCTGAACTTCCGGGCCCGGGTGTACGGCTAGCTGCTGCCGTTGGCGGTGCACCAGTTGGGCCAGGTGGTGGCGCCGTTGTTGAGCTGCTTCTTGTAGAAGGAGGTCCAGGAGTTCTCGCTCGGGCCTGGGGCCGTGGGCGAGGCCTGGTACAGCGGGTAGTTGGTGTTGACGGCCGTGCGCAGCCAGGGCTCGACGTCGTTGTAGCTGTCGAGGATCCACGCGCGGGCGTGGTAGGTGAGCTGTCCGCCGATGACCTGCTCGGGCATGCACATGAACGGCGTCCACGGGCTGGTCCTGGCCCAGCTGATCTTGGTCTTCATCGCGCCGGTCGGCACCGTGCCGGTGACCGTACGGGCGGCGACCTCACGGTCGTCGACATAGAAGTCGAACATCTCCTGGGCCACGTACACGCCGTTGCGCAGGCCGAAGGTCTCGCTCAGCGTGGCGCCGTAGTCGGTGCGCACCGGGATGTCGGAGGTCCACTGCGTCTCGTCGTGCATCTGGCGCAGCGGCGGTCCGGCGAAGCCGGGGGTGACGTTGAACGGGCCGAAGTTCACCGCGTCGTTGTTGATGGGGACGACGGGATAGGTCGTGCTGCTGACCGGGTTGTACCACGTCTGCAGGATCTGCGTGGGGTTGGCCGGGTCGGTATAGAAGACGATCTCGCGCGAGAGCTGGTAGAGCTGCGTGGTGTTGGGCACGCGGTACAGCCGCCGGATGTTGAAGCCTTCGATGTTGAACAGCTTCTGGCCGTGCACGATGTGCGGCGCCAGGTTGTTGCCCGGCACGTTGGCGTAGACCGAGCCGGAGATCCTGAAGACCATGTCCTGGCCGTCGGGACGGCCGTTGGTCTGCAGGGAGAGCTTGCCGCTCAGGCCGGTCACCGTCTGGTAGACCGGCCCGGGGTCGTTCGGCCCCAGCATCGCGACGGCCGACGCGCTCGGCGTCGTCACGGTGAGGAGGAGAAGGGCCGCAGTGGCGGCCAGGGTGAAGCCTCTACGCTTTGACATGAGGTCTCCCGCAAGCGTTGGGGGTCAGGAGGCCGGGCAATAAGATCATTTCCGGCAGCCGCTGTCAATCGACTTCGGCCATCCGAAACCAACCCTCCACCGACGCCTGGCGCGGGAGTCGCTCAGCGCAGCTTGCGGCCCACACCCGCGACCGCGAGCCGCAGCACGGGATGGTCGTTGAGCGGCACCAGATCGGGATCGGGACGCCACTCGGCGGCGGGCACGAGGCCGGGCTCGACGAGTTCGAGGTCGCCGAAGAACCTGCGGATCTGCTCGACCTTGCGGTACCTGCCCCGGTTGAGGGCCTGGAGCGCGTGCGCTTGGGCGTCGCCGGTGTCGACGAGGTGGTGGATGAAGACGTAGCTGCCCGGCGCGAGCGCCGACACCAGCTTCTCCGCACTGGTCCACGGGTCGTCGACGTCGGCGACGTGATGCAGGACCCCGCACATGATGAGCCCGACCGGCCGGTCGAGGTCGATGTGGTGGACCAGCGCCGGGTTGGCCAGCAGTTCCTCGGGCCGCCTCAGGTCGCCGTCGATGACGATCGTGCCCGAGTCCCTGGCCAGCAGGGCGCGGGCGTGGACGAGCACGATGGGGTCGTTGTCGACGTAGACCACCTTGGCGTTCTCGTCGACCTCCTGGGCCACCTGGTGCACGTTGTCGGCGGTCGGCAGGCCGGTGCCGATGTCGACGAGCTGGTCGATGCCGACCTCGCCGACGAGGAAGCGCACGACGCGGCGCAGCAGCGCACGCTGTTCGGAGACACCGAGATGTACTCCGGGCATGCGCTCGCGGATGCGATCACCGGCCGCGCGGTCGACGGCGAAGTGGTCCTTGCCGCCGAGCAGGTAGTCGTACACGCGGGCCGCGCTGGCCTTCGTCAGGTCGATGCCCTGCGGTGCCCAGCCGTCGTGCCCCCGAGTGTCATCGGACAAGTCACCCTCCGCAGCGTCCAAACGCGATCAAGCATGACTTTAGCGGTCTACCCCCACATAAACCGCTGAACAGGACAAGTCCGCGAGCGCCATTCTGATTCCCCACAGCATTCGCGTACACCCCCAAAGCACCCCCAAAGCCACGTGTAATACAGATCACAGCCGAAGGGTGCGGTTCTGGTCGGGCCAGAACCGCACCTCAGCCGGGAAGCGCCATCCGCCACGTGAGCGCGTGCTCGACCAGACGGATCAGCGTCGTCTTGACCGACTCCCTGTTGCGGGCGTCGAGCCTGACGATGGGGACGGCGCCGTTCAGCGTCAGCGCCTCGCGCACCTCCTCCTCGGCGTGCGCGTGGTTGCCGTCCCAGCCGTTGATCCCGATGACGAACGGCAGGCCGGCCTCCTCGAAGTAGTCGATGGCCGGGAAACAGTCGGCCAGGCGGCGGGTGTCGACCAGGACGACGGCGCCGATCGCGCCGCGGACGAGGTCGTCCCACATGAACCAGAACCGGTGCTGTCCCGGTGTGCCGAACAGATAGAGGATCAGATCCTGGTCGAGCGAGACCCTGCCGAAGTCCATCGCGACGGTCGTCGTCGTCTTGTTCGGCGTGTGGGCCAGGTCGTCGATTCCGGCGGAGGCGTCGGTCATGACCGCCTCCGTCGTGAGCGGGAGGATCTCCGACACGGCGCCCACGAATGTGGTCTTGCCGACACCGAACCCGCCCGCCACGACGATCTTCGTCGAGGTGAGCCCTCCGCCGCTAGAGCCTGCGAAGTCCACTGAGCACCCTTTCGAGCAGGTTGAGGTCCGGCTTACCTGCGTCCAGCTGTGGCTGGTGCACGCGGATCAACCCTGCTGAGGCCATGTCGGCGATCAACACGCGTGCCACACCCAGGGGGATGTTGAGCAACGCGGAGATCTCCGCGACCGACCTGATCTGTCGGCACAACGCGATGATCGCCTGGTATTCCGGAGTAAAGAGGGATAAATCTTGGTGGTCGGACGTCGCCGAGGACACCAAAGCCTCCAGCGCGAACTTCATCCGCGGCGCCGTGCGCCCCCCGGTCACGGCGTAAGGCCGTACCAGGGAGCTCGGTTTCTGCGGGGGCGACGCCGCCTGAGGCAACGGATCGTTATCACCAACCCAACCGTGAGTCACTGTGTTCTCCTGTCACCGCCGTCAACGAGGTCGTGTGGCCTGCAGCTCCGCGCGCACGGCAGGCGTGAGCACCTGTCCCGCCCGCTCGACGAGCAGTGTCATCTGGTACGCGACGAGCCCCATGTCACAGTCGGGCGAGGCGAGTACGGCCAGGCAGGAGCCGTCGCTGATCGACATGATCATCAACAGGCCGCGCTGCATCTCGACCACGGTCTGGCTGACCTGACCGCCCTCGAAGACGCGGGCCGCGCCCTGGGTCAGGCTGATCAGTCCGGACGCCACCGCGGCGAGCTGGTCGGCCCTGTCCTTGGGGAATCCCTCGGAGTAGGCGAGCGGCAGTCCGTCCGACGACACCACGACCGTGTGGGCGACACCGGGCACGTTGTTCACGAAGTCGGTGATCAGCCAATTGACGCCCCGTGCGCCCTGGCTAAGCTCCCTCATCGGTCATCCTCCTGGTTCTCTTTGAACGCACGGCCCTGCCGTACGCCCTGCTGGAAGCTGGACAGCCTGTTGCGCACGCGATCGGGTGAGATCGGCTCGCGCGGCTCGGCGAGGGCGGGTTCGCCCGAGCCGACCGTGCCCGGCACCAGGTTGGCCTTGGGCACCCGCCGGGGCAGCCCCGACTGGGTGAGTCCGCCGAGCGCCGGGTCGACGGCCGCCCTGGCCGCGGCCCAGCCGCCGTCGCCGGGCGAGTCCCAGGACAGGGAGTCGCCGTGCGGCATGCCCGGCGGGGGGTCGAGCGGCCCCGGCTGCGGCGCCGGACGGACGAGCGGCTCATCGGGCGCGAGACGCGCTGGCCTGAGCTGCTCGGACGCCTGCGGCGCACGCGGCCTGACGGGCGCGGGCGGCTCGGCGACGGGTTCGGCGGACGCGTCGGGCCTGCGGAACCAGTCGGAGCCGACCTGGTTGAAGATCGGCAGGTACTCGCCTTCGGCGGGAGCGTCCCGTACGACCGGCATCGGGCCCGTCATGTCGTGCTCGACCGGCGCGGGCGGCGTGAACGCGCTGAAGGCGTCGAACTCCCTCGTCCCTCCGCCCTGAGGCGCACGCCGCGGCAACTCCTCGCCGAACGCACCGGTCGGCTCGGGCGAACGGCGAGGCAGTTCCTCACCGAACGCGCCCGTCGGCTCAGGCATGCGACGCGGCAGAGGTTCGCCGAAGGGAGCGGCGGGCTCGGGCGTGCGGCGAGGCAGTTCCTCACCGAACCCGCCCGTTGGTTCGGCCGAACGGCGAGGCAGTTCCTCACCGAACGCGCCCGTCGGCTCAGGCGAACGGCGCGGCAGAGGCTCGCCGAAGGCCGCGCCGGTGTCGAAGACGCCGGTGTTCTGCGAGGCGAGCGGGTCGTCGGCGCCGAACGTGCCCGCGGGCGGGAGCGGGGTGCCGAAGGCCGAGGCGCCGGTCTGCGGCGGGTCGCCGAAGGCCCGGTCGTCCTGGCCGTCGAAGAACGAGCTGCCCGGACCGGTGATCGCCGAGCTGTCGAAGCTGTCGAACGGGTCGCGGCTCTCGCCGAGCGGCTGTTCGGCCTTCGGCCCGTCGATGGTGGGCCAGCCGGTGCTGCCGGGCGCCGGGATGTTGTCCGGCCACGGCGTGTGGATCGGCGCCCCCTCGAAGGGCGGCCTGGCGTCGGGCGTGTCGGCCCCGTAGGGCTTGACCGGAGCGGCCGGGAAGGCGGGCGCGGCGAGCACCGGCTCACCGAACGGCGTGCGGACACCGCCGAAGCCGTCGGAGGAGTCGAAGCCCGGCGTGCCGGGCTTCGCGCCATGCCCGAACGCCGCCGGGTACTGCCCGCCGCCCAGGGCGATGAGCGAGGGCGGCAGCAGCACGATGGCGGCGAGCCCACCGGGCTGCTGGGCCCGCAGCTCGACCTTGACGCCGTGCCGCAGCGCCAGCCTGCCGACCACGAACAGGCCCATGCGACGCGACACCGCGACGTCCACGACCGGCGGGTTGAGCAGCCGCCAGTTGGCGTCGCCGAGCTCGTCGGCCGTCATGCCGATGCCGAAGTCGCGCACCGTGAGCACGACGCCCCTGTCGGTCTGCCCGCTGGTCACATTGACCTTGGCCTCGCGCGGCGAGAACGCGATGGCGTTCTCGATCAGCTCGGCCAGCAGGTGCACGACGTCGGTGACGGCCGGGCCGACCACCTGCACGCCCGATGGCACCTGGATCTGGACCCGCTCGTAGTTCTCGACCTCCGACAGCGAGGCGCGGGCGATGTCGACGAGCTCGACCGGGTCGGTCCACTTGCGCGCGGCCTCCTGGCCCGCCAGCACCAGGAGGTTCTCGCTGTTGCGGCGCATGCGGGTGGCCAGGTGGTCGAGCCTGAAGAGGTTGGCCAGTCGCTGCTCGTCCTCCTCGCCGTGCTCCAGGCCCTCGATGAGCGACAGCTGCCGCTCCACGAGCGTCTGGCTGCGACGCGAGAGGTTGACGAACATCGCGTTGACGTTGCTGCGCAGCCTGGACTCCTCACCGGCCAGCCGTACGGCTTCGCGGTGCACCTCGTCGAAGGCGCGGGCCACTTCGCCGATCTCGTCGCGTGAGAGCACGCCGATCGAGGCGACCTTGGGCGGATTGGTGTCGCCGGACTCGCGCAGCCACTGCACGGTCGCGGGCAACCTGCTGCCTGCGACCTCGAGGGCCTCGGCGCGCAGCTTGCGCAATGGGCGGACGAGCGAGCCCGCGACCTTGACGGTGATGAGCAACACCAGGATGAGCAGGACGAGGATGACCGCGCCGAGGATCATGGCGCTGCGCTGCTCGGCGTCGGTGAGCGCCTGGCTCCGCGCCACGATCGAGGCGGCGATACGCTCCTCGACCTTGCGCATGGCGTTGACGGTCATCGTGGTGCTGTCGTACCAGAGCGTGAGGTCGCGCCGTGAGGTGATGTCGAGGTCGCGCACGGCCTTGTACTCGCGCAGCTGGGCCAGGGCGCGCTGGCGCATGGCGTCGGCGCGGTCGACGGCCACGCCCCTGACGTTCGCGCGGTAGGCGGCGAGGTCGGCGGGCCCGGCCTCGGCCTCGAACGTGGCGAGCTCGGTCTGCTGGCGGTTCCACGAGCCGAGGAAGTCCGACAGGTCGTCGTAGTCGAGGCTGCGCTCGACGAGGGCGACGACGAGGATGACCTGCTGGCGCGAGACCTCCTCCTTGGTGCGGTGCAATGCGGCCAGCGCGCTCACGTCGCCGACGAGCCTGTCGTCGGCCGTGCCGGTGGCGAGCTCGCCCTGCAGCCCTTCGAGCACGTCGATGATCGTGGAGTAGGTGCGCACGGCGGCGCGTGCGGGCACGCTGTCGTCACCGACGATCGACTTGCGGAAGCCGGACAGGCCGTCCATCCAGCGGGTGACCTGCTCGACCTGGTGCCTGACGCGTGCGGGATGCGACTCGTCGACGGCGCCGATCGCGCTCGTGACGGCCTTGGCCGCGGTGTCGACGACGTCCTGCTGCTCCCTGACCTGGCTCAGCCTGCCCTGCCTGCGCCGGTCGGCGATGTACCAGGCGATGAGCGCCCGTTCCTTGCCGAGCTCGTGGGAGAGCGCGCCGACCCGCTGGACGAGCTCGGCGACCTGGGTCAGCCGCCGGTACTCGGCCGCGGTTCCCACGGAGTCGGCGAGCTGGATACCGGCCAGCAGCACGCCCACGACCGTGGGGATGAGGATGAGCGCCACGAGTCGTGACCGCACCCGCCAGTTGGCAAGCCGGAAACGGCTGTGCGTCTCGGGCTTGGCTGTCTGCTCCCCCGGGGCGGCAGCGTGCCGGGGGTTTTCCGTCCTCACTGAGTTACTCAACCTCTCGCCTGCGCGTGCAGAAACTTGTCACGCATGCGGCGCATGGGATTCCGCGGGCGAGGGTAATTGGAACACACCCCGCCTAGAACGGCCAACGGAACAAACCCCATTAAAGACGACCAAAAAGGGATAGTAGGTCGCAATCGCCGCACGCTTTTTAGGCTGGCCGGAACGAGTCCTTCTCGTCATCGGACTGCGGAGCCGCGTGCTTGATCATCAGATGACGGGTCACAGAGTATTCCTGGACCGCCTCCTGGCTCATGTCCTTGCCGAAGCCGCTGCCCTTGACACCGCCGTGCGGCGCCTCCGAAGCGATGGGAAGATGGTCGTTCACCCAGGTCACACCCACGTCGAGCTGATGCGAAACCCGCACGGCCCGGGTCACGTCGCTCGACCAGATCGAGGAGGCGAGGCCGTACTTCGTGTCGTTGGCCAGCTGGACCGCCTCCACCTCGCCGTCGAACGGCAGGGCGACGAGGACAGGACCGAAAAGCTCTCCCTGCACTATCTCACTGTCTTGACGGGCTCCGGCGATCAGTGTCGGAGGATAGTAGAAACCGGGCCCCTCGACGGGAGTCCCCCCGGCCACCAGCCGGGCGCCCGCGCGCTCGCCGATGCCCTTGACGAGCCGCGCGCCGGAGCGCTCGACGAAGCCGTGCACGCGGTCGCGGTGCGCGGCCGAGATCAGCGGGCCGATGTCGGTGGCGGCGTCCAGCGGGTCGCCGACCACGATCCCGGCCAGGGTCTCGGCCAGCGCCTCGACGGCCTCGCCGTAGACCTCCCTGGCGATGTAGACGCGGGTGGCGGCGGTGCAGTCCTGGCCGGTGTTGTAGGTCGCGCCCATGGCGACGCCCCTGGCCATGGCGGCGAGGTCGGCGTCGGCGAAGACCAGGGCCGGCGCCTTGCCGCCGAGTTCGAGGTGCACGCGCTTGAGGGTGCGTGCCGCGCCCGCCATGACGGCCCTGCCGGTCTCGGTCGAGCCGGTGACGCTCACCATGTCGACGCCCGGGTCGGTGACCAGCGCCGAGCCCACCTCCGCGTCGCCGGTGACGACCTGGACGAGGTCCTTCGGCGCACCGGCCCGCTCCAGCAGTTCGGCCAGGCGCATGGTCGTACGCGGCGTCTGCGGGGCCGGCTTGATGACGACGGCGTTGCCCGCGGCCACGGCGGGGCCGATCTTCCACACGGCCATGACGAACGGGAAGTTCCACGGCGCGATCGAGCCGACCACGCCGACCGGACGGCGCATCAGCACCGAGGTGTACCCGGTGCTGAACACACCGGCCCCGCTGCCGTCGAGCGAGCGGGCGGCCCCCGCGAAGAAACGCAGGTTGTCGGCGGCGAACGGCAGCTCGCCGTCCCTGAACACCGCCAGCGGCTTGCCCGTCTCCTCCACTTCGAGCCTGGTCAGCTCGTCGGCGTCGGCCTCGACCAGATCGGCCAGGCGCAGCAGCACCTTGGCGCGCTCGCCCGGCGTGGCCTGCGACCACTCCTGGAAGGCGGCACGCGCCCGGCGCACCACACCCGCCACCTGCTCCACCGGCGTGTCCGGCACGGTGTCCGCGACCTGGCCGGTCGCCGGGTTGATCAGTTCACGCATCTGCAAAACCCCCCACAACAGGGCGGTACGGCGGGGGCCGTACCACCCGGATCTCTCGCCGGGGACCGGGCGGCGGTCTACGGCGAGTCGCGGTCCGCGTGCGGCCGGGCGGCGGCCTCTCGCGGGTCTGGCCCAGGCGGGCCGCCGGGCGGCGGCGGCTCACCTGGGATGTGATGACAACAGCGGGGCTCAGGCCCGCAGGCCGAGCTCCTCGATCAGGTCGGCGGCCCTGCGCAGGCCGTCACGCTCGCGGATCTCCGCACCCGCCGCCTCCAGCCTGGCGCGCAGCCCGGTGTCGCCGAGCAGACGCTCCACGGCCCCGGTGAGCTCCTCGTCGGTGAAGGCGTAGGTGGCAAGACGCACCCCGTAGCCGAGTTCGTCGACACGCTGGGCGTTGTCGTACTGGTCCCAGAACAGCGGCAGCAGGATCATCGGCTTGCCGAAGTGCAGCGCCTCGGTCGTGGTGTTGTTGCCACCGTGGGTGATGACGAGGTCGACCAGCGGAATGATCTTAGTCTGCGGCACGAACTCCGCGCCCCACATGTTGGCCGCCAGCTCGATCTCCTCGTGCAGCGGGCCCAGCGAGACGATGAAGCGGTGCCTGGTCGTGCCGAGCACGTCGATCACGCGCTGCATCAGCTCCACGTCGGAGGAGCCGAGCGAGCCGAGCGAGAAGTAGACCAGCGAGCCCTCGCCCTTGATCTCGGGCAGCGTGAACTCCACGTCGGTCTCGCGCACGGAGGAGTCCAGACGGTGCCAGGTGGGCCCGAGCGGCCGTTCGGCGGTGTAGTCGAGGATCTCCGGGTACACATAGAGGTTGAGCGCGCCCTCGTGGATGAAGTCCAGGTCGGGCAGCGGCTCGGCGCCCTGCTCGACGACCCAGGCGTTGAACGCCGTCCACAGCTCGCGGTGCGTGCGCTCGTACTCCGCGGTGAAGGCGGGCCAGTCGGCGCGATCGGCCGCCGGCAGGCCGGAGAAGACGGGGGCCACGCCCTCGCCGCGTACCTCCAGCGGGTTGCAGGACACGATGCGCACGAACGGCTTGCCCGAGGTCAGCAGCGCCGGGAAGGTGATGACGTTGTCCTCGACGATGACGTCGGGCCGCACGCGCTCGATGATCTCCTTGAGCTGCGGCTCGCAGTACTTCACGCCGTCGATGAGCGATTCCCAGATGGGCTTGGTGACGGTCTCGATCTGCTCGAACGTGCTCTTGCGGTACTCGGGCGCGGTCTCGCGGATGAAGTCCTTCCAGAACTGGCCCGGGTCCTGCTCCTCGTCGGCCGGGGCCGGAGGGGCCAGGTCGACCAGGTCCTCCTCGAAGCCGAGCGCCTCCAGCTTGCCCTTCCACGAGGCTTCGGCGGCGAACACCACACGGTGACCGCGCCTGCGCAGGATGTCGCCGACGCCGATGCTGTTGTTCGTCGGCCCGTAGGCGCTCTCCGGCATGAACAGGATGGTGAGTGACATCATCAACTCCGGGGGAATCCATCTGAATTTCGATTTAAATGCTGATCTAGCGTGAAGGTCAACTTCAAGGCACTATGGCCCTCGGGGGCTCAGGTCCGATTTCCACCTGACCGTAATAAGCGGGAGTATTCATGGCGGTGCGCAAGAGCCGGTCCGACCGGCGTCTGGACCTCATCGAGGCGGCCAGGCGGGCGATCATCGGCCACGGCATCGACGGCGTGCATCTCGCCCATGTCGCCGAGGAGGCCGGTCTCACCTCCGGCGCGGTGCTCTACCACTACCCCGACCTGAGCGAACTGCTCATCGAGGCGCACCAGGCCGGCATCGAACGCTTCTACGAGCAGCGGCTGCGCCAGATCCAGGGCATCTCCGACCCGGCGGCCAAGCTCGTCATGACGATCCGCTGCGGCCTGCCGACCGGCCCGGACGACCCGGACGTGCGACTGTTCAACGAGCTCGGCGGCGCCGCCGGGCGCAACAGGATGTACGGCATGCTGCTCACCACGCTCTACGACCGCCAGGTGTCGATGTACCAGTCGATCCTGGAGGTGGGCTCGGCGCTCGGCAGGTTCACCCTCACCGGCCAGGCGCTGACGATCTCGCGCAACCTGGTGGCTCTTGAGGACGCCTACGGCTATCGGATCACCGCCAGGCACCCGGTGATCACCCCGGCCGAGGCGGCCGAGCTGATCCTGTCCTACGCGCGCACGGCGACCGGCTGCGACCTGAAGGCTCATTGACCGCTCGGGATCAGCACGGCGTCTCGCGCCTCCCAGCCCAGGCGCACCTGGGCGCCCGCCTCCACCCTGCTGGCGCCCTGCTCGGCCACCAGCACCGGCTTGGCGTGCCCGGCGACCGTGACCGAGATGTGCGAGACGCCGCCGTAGAAGCTCACGTCCAGCACCGTCCCGAGCAGCCCGCGCTCCCCCAGCCGCACCCTCTCCGGCCGTACGGCCAGCAACGCCTCCTGCCCCTCGGCCAGCTCGCCCGTGCCCGGCAGCTCGCCGAGTTCGGGCACGGCGATGCCCTCGGCGGTCGCGACGCCCTCGAAGAGGTTGTTGGCCCCGACGAAGTCGGCGACGAACCTGGTGCGCGGCCGTTCGTACAGGGCGATCGGCTCGTCGATCTGACGCACGCGGCCGCGGTCGAAGACGGCGATCCTGTCGGCCAGCGACATCGCCTCCTCCTGGTCGTGGGTGACCACGACGAAGGTGATGCCGACCTCGTGCTGCAGCCGCTTGAGTTCGAGCTGCATCTCCGCGCGCACCTTCTTGTCCAGCGCCGAGAGCGGCTCGTCCAGCAGCAGCAGGCGGGGCCGCTTGACGATCGCCCTGGCCAGGGCGACGCGCTGGCGCTGGCCGCCTGACAGCTGGTGCGGCCTGCGCCCGGCCTGCTCGCTCAGCCCCACCGTCTCCAGCACGCCCGCCACCCGCTCGGCGACCTCGGCCTTGGGCAGCTTCTCCTGCTCAAGGCCGTAGGCGACGTTCTTGGCGATCGACATGTGCGGGAAGAGGGCATAGGACTGGAACATCAGATTGATCGGCCGCCGGTGCGCCGGGCGGTTCAGCAGGTCGGCGCCGTCCAGCGTGACCGTGCCCGCGTCCGGCGACTCGAAGCCGGCCAGGATGCGCAGCAGGGTGGTCTTGCCGCAGCCCGAAGGCCCGAGCAGGGCGAAGAACTCGCCCTGGCCGATCGAAAGCGACACCTCCTGCAGCGCGGTGACCTCGCCGAACCTGCGGGTGACTCCCTGGATTTCAAGCATCGGACTCCCCCAGCTTGGTGATCCGCTGGGCCACGATCACCACGGTGAAGCTCACCAGCAGCAGCACCGAGGCGAGCGCGTTGATCTCCGGGCTGACCCCGAAACGGATCATCGAGTAGATGACGATGGGCAGCGTCGGCTCGGTGGGAGCCGCGGTGAAGAAGGCGATGACGAACTCGTCGATCGACAGGGTGAAGGCCAGCAGCGCACCGGCGATCACACCGGGCGCGAGCTGCGGAAGCGTGATCCTGAAGAACGTGGTGACCGCACCCGCGCCGAGATCGCGCGAGGCCTCCTCGAGCGAGGTGTCGGTATGCGTCAGCCGCGTGCGCACCACGGCCGCCACGAACGCCATGCCGAACACGACATGCGACAGGATCACCGACTGCAGCCCGAGTGTGATCTTGACCATGCCGTAGAAGACGACCAGGCCGATCGCCAGCACCAGATCGGGCAGCACGGCGGGCAGCAGCCCGATGGCGTCGAGCACCCGCGAGCGCGTGTACCTGGCCAGCCCCACGGCCAGCATGGTCCCGAGCACCGTCGACAGCACGGTCGAGCCCGCCGCCACGATGAGCGTGTTGACCAGCCCCTGCCGCACATCGGCATTGCCCGCGAGCTCGCCGTACCACTTCAGGCTCAGGCCCTCCAGCACGTACGGCGAGTCGCCGCCGTTGAAGGACATGACGACGAGCACGACGATCGGCGCGTACAGGAAGAGGTAGGTCAGCCAGAACGGCACGTGCAGCAGTCGGGGCCTAGCCACGGCGGGCCGCCTTCGCCTGCAGGAGCAGCAGCACGACCAGCACCGCGATGAGCGCGAGCGCCAGCGTGGAGCCGAAGGGCCAGTCGCGCGACTTGAGGAACTCGGTCCGGATCAGGTTGCCGACCATCACCGAGCGCCCGCCGCCGAGCAGTTCGGGGATGACGAAGTTGCCGAAGCTCGGCACGAACACGAACAGCGCGCCGGTCAGCATCGCCGGTGTGGTCAGCGGCAGCGTCACCCTGCGGAAGGTGGTGAACGGGGTGGCGCCGAGATTGGCCGAGGCCTCGCGCAGCTGCGGGTCGAGCTTCTCGATGGCGGCGTACAGCGGCAGCACCATGAGCGGCAGGAAGGAGTACAGCAGGCCGGTGACGATCGCGCCCTCGTTGTAGAGCAGCTCGTAGGGCCCGAGCCCGACCTTGCCCAGCGCGCTGTTGACCAGGCCGGGTCCGCTGAGCAGGACGATCCAGGCGTAGACCCTGATGATGAAGTTCGTCCAGAACGGCAGCACGACCGCGATCAGCGCCAGCGTCTTCCACCTGCGCGGCAGGTGCGCGATGACATAGGCGGTCGGATAGCCGAGCAGCAGGGCGAGCACCGTGGTGATCGTGGCCAGCTTGAGCGAGCCGAGCACGACGTTCATGTAGAGCGGATCGAAAAGGCGGGTGAAGTTCTCGGTGGTGAACTCGTGGACGACGCCGCCGAACCGGCCGCGCTCGAAGACGGTGTAGCTGAGCACCAGGGCGAGCGGCACCAGCAGCAGGACCACCAGATAGGTCAGGCCCGGCGCCAGGAAGACCAGCGCGGCCAGCCGGCGCCCCCTCGTTCGGGGCGCCGGCTGGGATGTCACGTCGGTTGCCACCGCTACTGCGCCGCGACCTCGGTCGCCAGGCGCGTGTACTTGGCGGAGTCGGCGCCGAGGTCGATGATGGACTCGCCGTTCAGCAGCTCGGCGGGCGTGATGCCGAGCAGCGAGCCGGGGCCGGGCTTGACCTTGTCCATCGCGGCCTTGTTCGGGACCTTGTAGTTGATGTTCTCGGCGGCCCAGCTGTGGATCTCGGGGTCGAGGATGTAGTTGATGAGGGCGTGCGCCGCCTCCTTGTTCTTGGAGGACTTCAGCACGACCATCGTGTCCACCCAGAGGTCGCTGCCCTCCTGCGGCACCACCCAGCCGATGTTCTGCTTCTCGTCGGTGGTGGGGCACCAGCCGTCCCACGCCTCGACCATGAGGGCCTCGCCGCTCTTCAGCTTGTCGCCGAAGGTGGTGTCGTCGAAGCCGAGCAGGTTGGGCTTGGCGTCGACGAGCAGCTGCTTGACCTTGGCGATCTCGTCGTCCTTGGCGGTGTTGACCGAGTAGCCGAGCGACTTGATGGCGGGCAGGGCCAGCCAGCGCTCGGTGGTCATCAGCGTGACCTTCTTCTTGGCCCACTCCGGCGGGTTCAGCAGGTCGTTCCAGCTCTTGGGCTCGGCCTTGACCAGGTCCTTGCGGTAGCAGATGCCCGTGGTGCCCCAGGTGTAGGGCACGGAGAACTTGTTGCCCTTGTCGTAGGACAGCTGGGTGGCCTCGGGGTAGAGGTTGGCCAGGTTCGGGATCAGCTCGGGGTGGATCGGCTCCAGCAGGCCCTGCTCCTGCAGCGCCTGGGCGTACTGCCCGGACACGAAGGCCACGTCGATGCCGCTGTCGGCGCCGGTGGTCAGCTTGGCCATCGCCTCTTCGTTGGTGGCGTGCTTGCCGACCTTGAGCTCCTGGATGCCGAGCTTCTCCTTGGCCTTGGCGGGCAGCTCGGCGGGGGTGTAGCCGTCCCAGACCGTGATCGTCACGCTCTGCTTGGTGAGGTCGGCGTTGGCCGCGAGGGTGGCCGCCGCGCTCGGGGCCGCGGCCTCGCCGCCCGACTCACCGCCGCACGACGCCACGGCGAGTGCGAGACCTGAGATCAGAGCGGCGCCCTGAAGACGACGGGCGTACCGGGTTCGGGACACGACCGCTACTCCTTCTACATTCAGATGTACATGGGGCCACGCACTCCGTAAACGGGCGCATCCGACCAAAGCAGGAGTGTTGCAGTCAACATCAACATGGGCAAGACTTTTCATGACATTGCCACGTGGAAGTTTGGGCTGTGAATTGAACTCGGCTTCAATATGGGCACGACTGCGCTCCCTCGGTGAGCGCGCGAGCACGCCCCAGGCGGGCGACGGACTCTCCTCAGCCCTGCTCGCCGCGCTTTCCGGTCCAGTCCCGATGCCATTCCGGGTCAGCCGGTACCAGTCCTGCCCGCCTCTGCTCAGTCCTTCAGAGCGGGGCTTCGATGTGGACCAGACCCATCGGTCCGTCGTCGTCGGCGAGCGGGTCGTGGTGAAGTGGCTCACACCCGCGCAGCCGATGCCGCATCCCACACCGGAGATCTTCGCATCGCTCGTCGCGGCCGGGTTCGGCGACACCGCTCCTCCGTACGCCGCCGTGACGCTCACCTCCGGCGGTGTCGAGCGGCTGGTCGCTCTCGTCACCGGGTTCCTGCCCGGCGCGCGCGACGGGTGGCAGTGGTGCGTGGACGACGCCGAGGCCGACGACGTCGCCTTCGCCGAGCCGCTCGGCAGGCTGGCCGCCGATCTGCATCTCGCGCTGGCCGCGGCCACTCCCCCCGGCGCCGTCGCCGCGCGGGGCGACGCCGAGCTCGTCAGGGCCGAGCTGGCCCTGCGGGAGGCGCTGGAGCTCACCGGCGACCCGTGGCTGGACTCGGTCGCACCCGCGATGCGCGCCGGGCTCACCCCGCTGGCCGGGCCGTACGGCGTCGCGCCCATCCGGGTGCACGGCGATCTGCACGTCGGGCAGGTCCTGCGCTGGGAGGGCGGGTACGCGGTGATCGACTTCGACGGCAATCCCACGCTGGCCGACGCGCCGCCGTACCAGCAGGCCGCGCGGGACATCGCACAGCTGTGGACCAGCCTGGAGCACGTCGCGCAGGTGGCGATCCTGCGCAGGGGCGTCGAGGCCGGGTCCGCCGCGCGATGGGCGGCCCGGGCGGCCGGGGCGATGCTGGCGGCCTACCGGGCCAGGGCCGGGCACCTGCTGGACGAGCGGCTGATCCGCGCCTGCGCGATCGAACAGGAGTGCCGCGAGCTCATCTACGCCGCCAGGCACCTGCCGCGCTGGCGATACGCCCCGATGGGCGTGCTGCGCACGTGGTACGACCCCTCGGGGCACGATCGCTCGGGGCACGATCCCTCGGGGCACGATCCCTCGGGGCACGTTAAGGAGAACCAGTGAATCCCGACCTCTTCCAGGCCGACCTCGAAGCCAAGCCCGCCGCGCTGGCCGCACTGGCCGGAGCGCTCGAAGCGGGCGACCCGTGGGCGGGCCTGCCGCAGGGCCTGCGACGGGTCGTGCTGCTGGGCATGGGCAGCTCCCGCTACGCCGCCGGGGTCGCCGCCCTGCGCCTGCGCGCCGCCGGGTTCGACGCCTACGCCGAGTACGGCTCGGCCGCCGCGACCTTCCCCGCCGGGCCGGAGACGCTCGTCGTGCCGATCTCGGCGACGGGCGGCAGCAGGGAGACGCTGGAGGCGGTCGAGTCCTACGCCGGGCGTTCCTCCTTCGTCGCCGCGCTCACCAACACACCGGAGTCGAAGATCACCCGGCATGCCGGACTCGTCGTGCCGATGCTGGCCGGTGAGGAGCGTGGCGGCGTGTCGTGCCGTAGCTTCCAGCACACGCTGGTGCTCCTGCTGGCCCTGCAGGCCCGGCTGACCGGTGTGGCCGCCGACCTGCCCGGCCTGGTGAGGCGCACCGCACAGGCCACGGCCGACCTGCTGGAGCGCAGGGACGCATGGCTGCCCGCCGCCGACGAGCTGCTCGACGGGCCCGACGGTGTCTACATGATCGCTCCGGTCGAGCGGCTGTCGTCCGCCGAGCAGTCGGCGCTCATGGTCCGCGAAGGGCCGCGCCGGGTCGCCGACGCGTGCGAGAGCGGCGACTGGTCGCATGTCGACGTGTACCTGACCAAGACGCGCGACTACCGCGCGCTGCTGTTCCCCGGCTCCGCCTACGACGAACAGGCGATGCAGTGGGTACGCGAGCGGGGCTCGGCGGTGCTGACGGTCGGCGGGCACGTCGACGGCGAGCGCGGCTCGATCCGCTACCGGCACGACGACGAGCCGGACGTGGCTCTTCTCACCGAGACGCTGGTCGCCGAGCTCCTCGCCGCCCGCTGGTGGCGCGCGGCGGCCCGGTCCCGGGCTCAGTAGGCCGTGCGCGCGGTCAGGGCGTGCTCGACGAGCGTGATGAGCGTGCTCTTGACCGCCTCGCGCGAGCGGGCGTCCGTGCGGACCAGCGGCACGTGCGGCGAGAGCGTGAGCGCCTCACGCACCTCGTGCTCCTGGTGCGGGAAGGCGCCGTCCCAGCCGTTCAGCCCGACGACGAACGGCAGGCGCGCCTCCTCGAAGTAGTCGATCGCGGGGAAGCTGTCGGCCAGCCGCCTGGCGTCGGCGAGCACCACGGCGCCGATCGCCCCCCTGACCAGGTCGTCCCACATGAACCAGAACCGATGCTGGCCCGGCGTCCCGAACAGATAGAGGATCAGCTGGGAGTCCAGCGACAGCCTGCCGAAGTCCATGGCGACCGTCGTGGTGGTCTTGCCGGGTGTCATCCCGATGTCGTCGATCCCGGCGGAGGCGTCGGTCATGACCGCCTCCGTCGTGAGCGGGAGGATCTCCGAGACCGCTCCCACGAACGTCGTCTTGCCGACACCGAACCCTCCGGCCACGACGATCTTCGTCGAGGTCAGCCCGTTGTCATAGCCTGCGTAGTCCACTCAGCACCCTTTCCAGCAGGTTCCGGTCGGGCAGACCCTCCTCCAGCTGCGGCTGGTAGATCCGCACGAGCCCCTCGGCCTCCATGTCGGCCACGAGAACCCTGGCCACGCCGAGCGGCATGCCGAGCATCGCCGAGATCTCTGCCACCGATCTCACCTGCCCGCACAGCTCGCTGATCGCCCGATACTCACGTGTGTAGGTGAGGCCGAGCTGCGCCGACGTCGCCGACGACACCAGGGCCTCCATGGCCAGCACCGTGCGCGGGGTCGTCCGGCCCCCTGTCACCGCGTACATGCGAACCAGGGAGCTGCGTTCCTGCGGCTCCTGCTGCTCGCCTTCGTCCCACTGCGGCACGACGCCTCCCCTCGACCAGGTCATCACCAGGGCCGTACGGCCGAAAGCTCCGCGCGTACGGCAGGCGTGAGCACCAGGCCCGCGCGCTCCACCAGGACCGTCATCTGGTAGGCCACCAGGCCCATGTCACAGTCGGGCGAGGCCAGGACCGACAGACAGGACCCGTCGCTGATCGCCATGACGAGCAGCAGGCCGTGCTGCATCTCGATCATGGTCTGGGTCACGCCGCCGCCCTCGAACACCTTGGCCGCGCCCTGGGTCAGGCTGACCAGCCCGGCCGCGACGGCGGCGAGCTGGTCGGCGCTGTCGCGGGGGAAGCCCCTGGAGAAGGCCAGCGGCAGGCCGTCCGAGGAGACCACGACGGCATGGGCGACGCCGGGCACCTCCTCGGCGAACCCGCTGATCAGCCAGTTGACGTCCCTGGCAGCCTGGCTCGGCTCCTGAGCCCGGCGCACGGCCTGCGCGCCCCAGTCTGTCGTTCGTCCGCCGCTCACGGCTTCTCCTCCTCGACGTCGGCCTCGATCTCGGCCCTGCCCTTCCTGACACCTTGCTGGTAGCCGGCCAACCGGCTGCGCACCCGGTCGGGCGAGACGCGCGGCGGCGGCGACGGCGGTCCCTTGGCCGCGGAGGGGCCCGCGGTGCCGGGGACGAGGTTGGCCTTCGGCTTGCGTTTCGGCAGGCCCGCCGAGGTCAGGCCGCCGAGCTGCGGGTCCTTCACCGCCTCCGCCGCCTGCCAGCCGGGGTCGGACGGCGACGACCAGTCGCGTTCCGGCTGCGGTTCGGGCCGCTTGGCCTGCTCGGGCGGCTCGGCGGCTTCGTCCTGGGTGGACTCGGCCTTGGTGAACCAGCCGGACTCGACGGCCGCGAAGATCGGCAGGAAGTCCTCGTCCGCGCTCTCCACGCGGGGCAGCGGTCCGGTCTCGTCGTAGTTCGGCTGGTCCCTGCGCAGCCCCTCGCGCAGGTGCCGGTCGAGCGGGCCCTGGGGGACGTTCTCGGCGTCGCCGGGGTCGCTGAGCGAAGGCCACAGGTCCGGCTGGCCGAACTCGCTGAGGAAGCCGGGATGTGCCGACTGGCCCGGCCGCCCGAGCTGGTCGGGTGTGCCCAGGTCCGGCTTGGCGTCGAGCGGTCCCGGCCTGATCTGCGGTCCCGGCCTGCCGGGATGGGGCTGGCCGGGATGGGGCTGGCCGGGATGGGGCTGGGTGCCGGGGCGGCGCGGCGGGCCGAGGCTCGGCGATGGGGAGGCGCTGCCGGGTGTACGCCGGGGCAGGCCGGTCGGCGCCGGGCCCGTCGGGGTGCGCTCGGCGGCGAACCACGTGGGCTCGGCCGTACCCGGCCCGGAGGCCGCTCCGGAGCGGTCGGCGCCCGGCTCAGGCCCGTCGAACGAGGGATGGCCGTAGTACGAGGACGGGCCTTGCGTGTCGTAGGCGCCGGTCGGCTGCGGCGCGTACGGCCTGGCCGGGGCCGGTTCGTAGGGGCGGGGCGCGCCCTGCGGTCCGGCGTGCGCCTGGGCGAACACACCGGTCGGCTGGGCCGAGGTCGGGGTGCCGGGGATCGGCGCGATGAGCTTCTCGGGCAGCAGGACCATCGCGGTCAGCCCGCCGCTGTCCTGCCGGCGCAGCTGCACCCGGATGGCGTGCCGCAGCGCGAGCCTGCCGACCACGAACAGGCCCATCCGCCGCGAGACCGACACGTCGACCACCGGCGGATTGGCCAGCCGCCAGTTCGCCGCGACGATCTCCTCCTGGTTCATCCCGATGCCGTGGTCGGAGACGGCGATCATCAGGCCGCCGCCGTCGATGCGGCTGCTGGAGATCGTCACCTGGGTGTCGCGCGAGGAGAAGGAGACCGCGTTCTCCACCAGCTCGGCCAGCAGGTGCACCGAGTCGCTGACCGCCTGGCCCGCGATGGCCACCTCGGAGGAGACCTGCAGGCGTACCCGGTCGTAGCTCTCGACCTCGCCGAGCGAGGCCCGTACGACGTCCATCAGCTCGACCGGCTCGCTCCACTTGCGCGCGGCCTCCTGCCCGGCCAGGACCAGCAGGTTCTCGCTGTTGCGGCGCATGCGGGTGGCCAGGTGGTCGAGCTTGAACAGGTCGCCGAGCCTGCCGTCGTCGCGTTCGCCGCGCTCCAGGCGTTCGATCAGCGTGAGCTGCCGCTCGACCAGGGTCTGGCTGCGGCGCGAGAGGTTGACGAACATCGCGTTGACATTGCTGCGCAGCTTGGCCTCGTCGCCGGCCAGCCGCACGGCCTCGCGGTGCACCTCGTCGAAGGCCCTGGCGACCTCGCCGACCTCGTCCTTGGAGAACACGCCGATCGGGTGCACCTCGGCGGGCTCGGCCCCGTCACGCGACTCGCGCAGCCGCTGGACGAACTCCGGCAGCCGCTCGCCCGCGACCTCAAGGGCCTCGGTGCGCAGCCTGCGCAGCGGCTTGACCAGGGAGCGGGCCACGCCCGTGGTGATGAGCAGGACGGCCAGCAGCAGGGCGAGCACGGCTCCGGCCACGTAGTAGGCGCGCTCGCGCTCGGCCTCGGCCAGCTCGAAGGTCCTGGCGACGATGGCGTCGGAGTGGCGCTGCTCGACCGTGCGCAGGGCGTCGACGGTGACCTGCTGGGCGTTGTACCACTCACCGGCGTCGTCGCGTTTGGCCAGGTCGAGGCCCTCAAGGGAGGCTCCGGCCGCCTGCCTGGTGAGGACCAGTTCACGCAGGAACAGCGCACGGTCGGCGCCTCGGCCGTTGACGGTCTCGTCGAAGAACCTGCGCTCGACGGCCGTGGCCTCGCCGGAGAACGCCCTTCGCCCGTTGCTCTCGCGGGCGAGCTCGCCCAGGAAGGTCTTCAGCTGGTTCTGCTCGAAACGGCCTCTGACCAGGACGACCGTCAGCAGGGCCTGCTGCAGCGAGACGCTCTCCTTGGTCCTGGAGACCGCGTCGAGCGTGGCCGACTGGCGGAAGAGCACGTCGTCGTCGCTGCCCTTGGCCAGCTCGTCGTGCAGCGAGAGCAGGTCGGCGATGAGCAGCGTGTACAGGTCGACCGAGGCTCCGGCCAGCAGTTCGGAGTCGAGCGCCTGGTCGCGCAGCGCGTTGAGGTCCTCGATGCGCCACAGCACGGTGTCGACCTCGTCGGCCGTGCGTCCGCTGACGTCGGCGCCGAGTCCTTCGGCGTAGGTGCGGACCTCGTCGACGGCGCCGTCCACCCGGCCCATCTGCGCGTTGACGTCGACCTTGAGCTTCTGCGGGCGGCCGAGCGCGATGTACCAGGAGGTCAGCACGCGTTCGGCGGAGAGCTCGTGGGTCAGCTCGCCAACCTTGCCCGCGAGCTTGGCCAGCGAGTTGGCCCGGCCGTAGTCCTGTGCCCCGTTGACCGAGGACAGCACCTGGACACCGCCGAGCAGTACGGCTGCGGCGGTCGGCACCAGGATGAGCGCGACGAGGCGGGCACGGACCCGCCAGTTGCGCAGGCGCCAGCCACTGTCCTCGACAGATCGTGCGTTGTCTCTACTCACCGAACGCGACACCTCGGCGTATGGGATAACTCCAGCACGAGCGGCATAGAGCTGTATTGGGCGGCATTGAGCTGCATTTGGCGCAAATCGCAATTTAGCAACAGGCTAGTAGAACGTAACGCGACAAACTACAGCGCGGACCGCCGATGCGTCGAGAACTTGGAGCCCCATTTTCGGGCATCACTTAATATTCATATTGGCGCTTTGGCGATTTTTGCCCACTTGGAGCGATCCATCACCTAGATACCGGTTCCGACATTGTGATTCGCGTTATTTAGGGCCTATGTTGAGCCCTTCCGACGGGCGGCAGCCTCATGGAGGAGATGGAGAAGAACGTGGATCCGGCCATCGAAGTCGACGGGCTGTGGAAGATCTTCGGCCCCAAGGCCGACCGCATCATGGGCACCTCGGCCCAGGACCTCGACCCCGTGACGCTGCGTGAGCGCACCGGCTGCACGGTGGCCGTGAGGGACGTCACCCTCAGTGTGGCGCCCGGCGAGGTCTTCGTGGTCATGGGCCTGTCAGGCAGCGGCAAGTCCACCCTGGTGCGCTGCCTCACCCGCCTGATCGAGCCCACGGCGGGCACGGTCAGGATCGGCGGCGAGAACGTGGGCGCCGCCTCGCGCTCCCGGCTGCGGCACCTGCGCAGGCGTGAGGTGAGCATGGTCTTCCAGCACTTCGGCCTGCTCCCGCACCGCCGCGTGCTCGACAACATCGGCTACGGCCTGGAGATCCAGGGCGTGCGCCGCAGGACCAGACGCGCCCGCGCCAGGGAGATGCTCGCCCTGGTCGGCCTCGAAGGCCATGCCGACCACTACCCCGACCAGCTGTCCGGCGGTATGCAGCAGCGCGTCGGCCTGGCCAGGGCGCTCGCCGCCGACCCCAAGATCCTGCTGTTCGACGAGCCGTTCAGTGCGCTCGACCCGCTGATCAGGCGTGACATGCAGGCCGAGGTGATCAGGCTGCACCGCGAGGTCGGCAAGACGATGGTGTTCATCACCCACGACCTGTCGGAGGCGCTCAAGCTCGGCGCGCGTATCGCGATCATGCGGGACGGCGCCATCGTGCAGATCGGCACGCCCGAGGAGCTGGTCGGGTCGCCCGCCGACGACTACGTGGCCGACTTCGTGCGTGACGTGCCCAGGAGCCACGTGCTCTCGCTGCGCTGGATCTGCCGCACGCCCGACGTGGACGAGCACCTCAACGGGCCCTCGCTTCCCGCGAGCACCGTCATCAGGGACGCCGTGCCCGCCGTCACCGCCTCGGCCAGGCCGATCCGCGTACTGGACGGCGACCGGCTGATCGGCGTGGTCGACCGGGTCGACATCCTGTCGGCGATGGCCGCGCCCGGCGACGCCGTACCCCGAGGGGTGGATGCGCTCCCACTGGTCAGTGAGGGTGCGTCGTGACGGTCTCGGTGGCCGCGCTCCCACTCAGGGGGGCGCGGGTGCCCCGATGGGTCGCGCCCGTGGCGGTCGCCGTGCTGTTCACGGCCGGGTACCTGGCGTTCGAGGGCACGTGGACGTTGCCGCACGACGACGAGGCCGCGCCCTTCCTGCTGGCGAACGACGCCCGCGAGGCCGTCGACGCCGGGCGTGACAGCGATCCGTTCTTCCTGTTCTTCGTCAACTACATACGGCTGTACGTGGGCTGGTTGTACGCCGGGATCGAGACCGGGCTGCTGCTGCTCGGCTGGCCGGGCCTGATCGGGGTGCTGGCCGGGCTCGGGCTGCTGGCAGGCGGCTGGCGCGTCGGGCTGCTCGCCGGGCTTGGATTCGCCTCCTTCGGCCTGCTCGGGGTGTGGGAGGCGTCGGTGCGCACGCTGGCCCTCGTCCTGGCCTCGGTGCTGCTCGCGCTGGTCGTGGGGCTGCCGCTAGGCATTCGCGCGGGGCGCTCGCCCAGGCTGCGCAGGGCGCTGGCTCCACTGCTGGACGTCATGCAGATCATGCCGACCTTCGCCTATCTCGCGCCCATGGTGCTGCTCTTCCAGATCGGGCCCGCCTCGGCCACGGTGGCGACGCTGATATACGCGCTCCCACCGGCGATCCGGATCACCGCGCTGGCCATCGAGCGCGTCTCGCCGCCCGCCGTGGAGGCCTCGGCCGCGCTCGGCGCCACCCGCTGGCAGACCCTGCGCAAGGTGCACCTGCCGCTGGCCCGCGAGACGATCACCCTGGCGGTGAACCAGACCGTGATGATGGCGCTGTCGATGGTGGTGATCGCGGCGCTGATCGCGGCTCCCGGGCTCGGCTCCGACATCGTCAGGGGCCTGTCCAGGGCCGACGTCGGGCACATGCTGCCGGCGGGGATCGCGATCGTGGTCATGGCGATCGTGCTCGACCGCATGACGATGGCCGCCGCCACGCGGGGCGGCCGGGCTCGCACGCGCCTGCTGCCCGCCGTCGCCGTCACGGCCGCCGGTGTGGGCCTCACCTGGGTGCTTCCCGCCGCCTTCCCGCTGTCGGTGGGCTTCGCCGTACCCGTCAACGCGGCCGTGGACTGGGCCAAGGTGAGCTGGTACGGCTGGACGGACGCGGTGCGGAACGCGGTGTCCGAAGGGCTGCTCAACCCGTTGCAGCAGGTGCTGACCGGCTCGCCGTGGTGGCTGGTGGTGGCGGCCGTGCTCGTCCTGGCCTGGTGGGCGAGCGGGTGGCGCAAGGCGGCGGTCGCGGTGGCGTGCCTGCTGGCGATCGCGCTGCTCGGCGTGTGGGAGCACAGCATGGAGACGCTGACCACCGTGCTGGTCGCGGTGGCGCTGACGCTGCTGGCCGGACTCGTGCTCGGGGTGATCTCGGCGCGGGCGCCGCGTTTCTCCGCCGTGCTGCGGCCCGTGCTCGACGCCGCCCAGACGATGCCCGCCTTCGTCTATCTGCTGCCCGCGCTCGCCCTGTTCGGGGCCAGCAGGTTCACCGCGATCCTGGCCTCGGTGATATACGCGGCGCCGCCCGTCGTGCGCCTGGTCGAGGACGGTGTGCGCGGGGTCTCGCCCTCGGTCGTGGAGGCGGCCCTGGCCAGCGGGTCGACGCCGGGCCAGCTCCTGCGCAAGGTCCAGTTGCCCCTGGCCCGCCGTTCCATCCTGCTGGCCGCCAACCAGGGCATCGTCATGACGCTCGCCATGGTCGTCGTCGGCGGCCTGGTCGGCGCGGGCGGTCTCGGCTACGACGTCGTCTCCGGATTCGTGCAGCGCTCCGACTTCGGCCTGGGGCTGGCCGCAGGGGTGGCGACGGTCCTGCTCGGAATCATGCTCGACCGGATCACCCAAGGCACGCAATCGAAAGGATGAACCCCCCAGATGAAGCTCGGACACAGAGGCCGCCTGCTCGTGGGCGTACTCGCGATCGGCATGACCGCCACCGGGTGCGTCGGAGTGACGAGCGAGGGCACGGCCCTGCCCCCGGCCACGAAGGCGACGGAGGCACCCGCCCCCGGCAGCGGCGGCACCGTCAAGATCGCCATCAACCCCTGGGTCGGCTACGAGGCCAGCGCCGCCGTACTCGGTCACGTCCTTGAGCGCGAGGCCGGCGTGAAGGTGGAGAAGAAGGAGCTCACCGAGCAGGTCTCGTGGGAGGGCTTCGAGAGCGGCGACGTCGACCTCATCGTCGAGAACTGGGGCCACCCGGACGAGAAGAAGAAGTACATCGAGCAGAAGGCCGTCGCCGTCGAGGCGGGCTCCACCGGCAACAAGGGAGTGATCGGCTGGTACGTACCCAAGTGGATGGCCGAGAAGTACCCCGACATCACCGACTACAAGAGCCTGAACAAGTACGCCGGGCTGTTCAGGACCTCCGAGTCGGGCGGCAAGGGCCAGTTGCTGTTCGGCGACCCCTCCTACGTGAGCAACGAGGAGGCGATCATCAAGAACCTCGGGCTGAACCTCAAGGTCGTGGCCGGAGGCAGCGAGGCCGCGCTCATCGAGGGCGCCACCCAGGCGCAGGCGCAGAAGAAGGCGCTGCTGTTCTACTTCTGGAACCCGCATTGGCTCTTCGACAAGGTCGACCTGGTCAGGGTCAACCTGCCCGCCTGGAGCGAGGGCTGCGACGCCGATCCGAAGAAGGTCGCCTGCGACTACGCCGAACTGGACCTGGACAAGATCGCGGCCAAGCGGTTCGCCGAGGGCGGCAGCCTGGCGTTCCAGATCGTGAAGAGGTTCCAGTGGACCAACGACGACCAGAACGCGGTCGCCAACGACATCCAGAACAACGACCTGTCGGCCGATGAGGCGGCCAGGAAGTGGGTCGACGCCAATCCAGACAAGGTCAAGGCCTGGCTTCCGCAGGGCTGAGCCTCCCCCGCCGATCCGTCGCCCGGCCGTGGCGGCCGCGGCCCTCTGTCCCCGTCGAATCGTGAGATGTCCGCCATGAGAAGCAGAACTCTGTCGTTCGCCTGCCTCCTGCTCCTGCTGAGCGCGTGCAGCGCCCGGGAGAGCCCCGTGGCGCCCGAACCCAAGGGCGTGGTGAAGCTCGCCGTCAACGAGTGGCTCGGGTACGAGGCGAGCGCCGCCGTGCTCACCCACCTGTTGGAGAAGCAGCTCGGTTACCAGGTGCAACGCACGGTGCTCACCGAGGTGGACGCCTGGAAGGGCCTGGAGAGCGGCTCGATCGACGTCATCGTCGAGAACTGGGGCCATCCGGAGGAGAAGAAGAAATACATCGACGAGAGCAAGGTCGCGGTCTCGGCCGGACTGAACGGTAACAAAGGAATAATCGGTTGGTACGTCCCGCAATGGATGGCCGACAAGTATCCCGACATCACCGACTGGCGCAACCTCAATAAGTACGCCAAGCTCTTTCGGACCGACAAATCCGGGAATTTCGGACAGATGTTGGACGGTGATCCTTCGTTCGTCACCAACGACGAGGCCATCGTGAAAAATCTCGACCTCGACTACAAAGTCGTCTATGCCGGCAGCGAGGACGCGCTGATCAAAGCGGCGAAAACGGCCACCGCCGAGCGCACGCCGCTGCTCATGTACTTCTACGAGCCGCAATGGCTTTTCACCAAACTCAAGCTCGTCAAGATCAACCTTCCCCCGCACGCGATCGGCTGCGACGCCGACCCGGCGAAGGTGGCCTGCGACTACCCCCCGTACCTGCTCGACAAGATCGTCAGCAGCCGCTTCGCCAGCACCGGCGGCAAGGCCTACGAGCTGGTGCGCAACTTCTCCTGGACCAACGACCACCAGAACGCGGTCGCGAGCGACATCGTCAACGAGGGCCTCACCGCCGACGACGCCGCCACCCGCTGGATCGACCAGAACAAGATCATCTGGAAGGACTGGCTGCCCAATTGACCACCTGGGACTACATCGTCGTCGGCGGCGGCTCGGCCGGTTGCGCCCTGGCCAACAGGCTCAGCGCCGACCCCGGTGTGAACGTGCTCGTGCTGGAGGCGGGCAGGCCGGACCGGCTGTGGGACGTCTTCATCCACATGCCCGCCGCGTTGATGTTCCCGATCGGCAGCCGCTTCTACGACTGGAGGTATGAGTCCGACCCCGAGCCGCATCTGAACGGCAGGCGCGTCTACCACGCCAGAGGCAAGGTGCTCGGCGGCTCCAGCAGCATCAACGGCATGATCTTCCAGCGCGGCAACCCGCTCGACTACGAACGCTGGGCCGCCGATCCCGGCATGGAGCACTGGGACTACGCGCACTGCCTGCCGTACTTCAAGCGGATGGAGAGTTGCCTGGCCGATCCCGGCTCGGCGCACCGGGGGGCGTCGGGGCCGCTGAAGCTGGAGCGCGGGCCCGCGCGCGGCACGCTGTTCGAGGCGTTCTTCGCGGCCGTCCAGCAGGCGGGCCACCGGCTCACCGACGACGTCAACGGCTTCAGGCAGGAGGGCTTCGCCGCCTTCGACCGCAACCTGCACCGGGGCCGCAGGCTCAGCGCCGCCCGCGCCTACCTGCATCCGGTACGGCGCCGCCGCAACCTGACCGTGCGCACACGGGCCTTCGTCGAGCGGATCGTGTTCGACGGGCGGCGCGCGACGGGCGTGGTGTGCGACGGCGAGACGATCAAGGCGCGCGAGGTCGTGCTGTGCGGTGGTGCGATCAACTCGCCGCAACTGCTCCAGGTCTCGGGCGTGGGCGACGCCGCCCTGCTCAAGCCGCTCGGCATCGAGGTCGTGCACCATCTGCCCGGCGTCGGGGAGAACCTCCAGGACCATCTGGAGGTCTACGTGCAGCACGCCTGCCGCAGGCCGGTCAGCATGCAGCCGTCGCTGTCGCCCTGGCGGCGGCCCTTCATCGGCGCGGCCTGGCTGTTCCTGCGGCGCGGGCCCGGCGCGACGAACCACTTCGAGGCGGGCGGCTTCATCAGGTCCAACGACGAGGTGGACTATCCGAACCTGATGTTCCACTTCCTGCCGATCGCCGTGCGCTACGACGGCAGCGCCCCGGCGGGCGGGCACGGCTACCAGGTGCACATCGGGCCGATGTACTCCGACGCCAGGGGCTCGGTCCGCATCCAGTCGCCCGATCCCCGGGTCAAGCCCGCCCTGCGCTTCAACTACCTGTCCACGGCCCAGGACAAGCGCGAGTGGGTCGAGGCCATCAGGCACACGCGCGCGATCATGTCCCGTCCCGCCTGGCGCGACCTGGACGGCGGCGAGATCTCGCCCGGCCCCTCGGTCACCACCGACGAGGAGATCCTCGCCTGGGTGGCCCGCGACGCCGAGACCGCACTGCATCCCTCGTGCACCTGCCGGATGGGCGTGGACGAGATGTCCGTGGTCGACCCGGCGACGATGCGGGTGCACGGCCTCGCGGGACTACGCGTCGTCGACGCCTCGGTCATGCCGTACGTCACCAACGGCAATATCTACGCCCCCGTGATGATGCTGGCCGAGAAGGCCGCCGACCTCATACTCGGCCGCACCCCGCTGCCCGCCGACCACACCCCCTTCCACCGCCACGGCGTCTCCTGACCACGCCACGCCGCCCTCCCCACCTCTTCCGTACGCTGTACGGCAGGCGATAGGCTGGCCGCATCATGACGACCGAGTACGTAGGCAAGGGCGATCCGGCCCGCAGTCTGGCCCTGCTGTGGCGCACCAGCGACCGGCCGAGCCGCAAGGGCAAGCCCGATCTCGGCGTCGACAGGATCGTCCGGGCCGCGATCGAACTGGCCGACGCCGAAGGCCTGGGCGCGCTGTCCATGCGCAAGGTGGCCGAACGGCTCGGCGTCGGCACGATGTCGCTCTACACCTACGTGCCAGGCAAGGCCGAACTGCTCGACGTCATGCTGGACACCGTCTACGCCGAGACGGCCAGGCCGCCGGACGTGCCCGGCGGGTGGCGTGGCCGTCTCGAGCAGATCGCCAGGGAGAACTGGGCGCTCTACCTGCGCCACCCCTGGCTGCTGCAGGTCGCCACCACCAGGCCGGTGCTGGGGCCGAACTTCACCGCCAAGTACGACTACGAGCTGAAGGCCGTCGACGGGATCGGGCTGAGCGACGTCGAGATGGACTCTGTCGTCACGCTCATCACCGGATTCGTGCACGGCGTCGCCAGGGGCGCGGTCGAGGCGGCCGAGGCCAAGCGGCACACCGGCATGGACGACGAGCAGTGGTGGCACGCCCACGCGCCCTTCCTGGCCAGGATCGGTGACGCCGAGCGCTACCCGACGGCCGCACGCGTCGGCACCGCCGCAGGCGAGGCGCACGGCGCTGCCCTGAGCCCGGCCCACAGCCTGGAGTTCGGCCTGGCCCGCGTGCTGGACGGCATCGAGGCCCTGATCGCCGGACGCACCACCGCGGCCTGACGTACACCCGGGCACGAAAAGGACGTACACCCGGGCACGAACAAGCGAGGACCCCGCCGACACGCGGCGAGGCCCTCGCGAAAGCAGGAGCAGGACTACGCGGGCGCGCCGTAGGCGGCGCGGACCCGGACGACGTGCTCGACCAGCGAGATCAGCGTCGCCTTCACCGAGTCGCGCGAACGGGCGTCGGTGCGCACGATCGGGATGTGCGGGGCCAGGGCGAGCGCCTCGCGCACCTCGTCCTCGCTGTGCAGGAAGTGCCCGTCCCAGCCGTTGATCCCGACCACGAAGGGCAGCCTGGCCTCTTCGAAGTAGTCGATGGCGGGAAAGCTGTCGGCCAGCCGCCGGGTGTCGAGCAGCACGACGGCGCCGATCGCACCGCGGACCAGGTCGTCCCACATGAACCAGAACCGGTGCTGTCCAGGCGTGCCGAACAGGTAGAGGATCAGGTCGCGGTCGAGGGAGAGCCGCCCGAAGTCCATGGCGACCGTCGTGGTCGCCTTGTTGGGAGTCATGCCGAGGTCGTCGATGCCGGCCGACGCGTCGGTCATGACCGCCTCGGTCGTGAGCGGAAGGATCTCCGACACCGCACCCACGAACGTCGTCTTGCCGACGCCGAACCCGCCCGCGACGACGATCTTCGTCGAGGTGAGCCCTCCGCCGCTAGAGCCTGCGAAGTCCACTGAGCACCCTTTCGAGCATGTTGAGGTCTGGCTGTCCCGAGCTGAGACGCGGCTGGTGGAGGCGGACCAGGCCCTCGTCGGACATGTCGGCCACCACCACTCGGGCCACGCCGAGCGGGACGCGCAGGAGCGCCGAGATCTCGGCCACCGACCTGAAGGACCGGCACAGCGTCATGATGGCCTCCTGCTCGGGAGTGAGCAGGGCCATCTCGTCGTCCGGGATCGACATGGACGAGACCAGCGTCTCCAACGCCAGGTGGTAGCGCGGTTCCGACCGGCCACCCGTGACCGCGTACGGACGGAACAGCGGCTCGTCGTCCCCTGTCCCCTCACTCCCGTACACGGGCGATCACCGTGTCCTGGAAGCCTGGAGCTCGGCACGCAGTGCCGGCGTCAGCACCTGTCCCGCCCTGTCGACCAGAAGCGTCATCTGGTAGGCCACCAGGCCCATGTCGCACTCGGGAGAGGCGAGCACCGTCAGCACGGACCCGTCGCTGATGGCCATCACGAGCAGCAGGCCTCGCTGCATCTCGACGACCGTCTGGGTCACCGCGCCGCCCTCGAACACCCGTGAGGCGCCCACCGTGAGGCTGAGCAGTCCCGCCGACACCGCGGCGAGCTGGTCGGCCCGGTCTTGGGGGAAGCCCTCCGAGCTCGCGAGGCACAGGCCGTCGGCTGAGACGACCACCGCATGGGCGACACCGGGGGTGTTCCTGACGAAGTCAGTGATCAGCCAGTCGAACCGGTGTGCCTCGTGACTGAGAGTCGTCACGATCCCTCCTCCTTTTCCATCCCGGACGGGGTGGAGTCATCACGAACTTCTGCCCGGCCTCGCCGTACCCCCTGCTGGAAGCTCGACATCCGGCTGCGTACCCGATCGGCCGAGACCGGCGGCATCGGGGAGAGCGGCTCGGCGGCCTTGCTTGCCGTTCCGGGGACGAGGTTGGCCTTCGGAGTGCGCTTGGGCAGCCCGGCGGAGGTGATGCCGCCGAGGCTGGGGTCGCTGGCCGCCGCCGCCGCCCGCCATCCGGCGTCCGCGGCGTTCTGCCAGACGTCCCCACCCGAGGGTACGGCCTGCGGCCGCCGCACGGGTTCGGGCCTCGGGGGCGGATCCGCGACGGGCGAGGGCTTGGCCGGCTCGGCCGACGTGACAGGCGGGGCCTGCTCGACGACCTCGGCCTCGACCTCTTCCGCCACGGCCTCCTCGGCCTCGACCGGCTCCTCGGGCTTGCGGAACCAGGCCGACTCGACCGAGGCGAAGATCGGGAGGAACTCCTCTTCGTGTTCGAGCGCGGAGACGTCCACGGCGGGCATGGACGCGGTGTGGGCGTCGTCGACACTCGGGGTGTGCCAGGCGTTGAAGTCGCCCCTGCGGCCCTCGCCCGAGGTCTCGTACGAGGGGTAGGACGGCGGCGGGGTCGGGAAGGCGCCCGGCCCGGGGCCGCCCTGCCTGGGCTCGCGGCGCGGCAGGTCCGGCTGAGACGGGTAGCCGCCGAAGCCGCTGCCGGTGTCGAACCCGCCCTGGCTGGGGTAGCCGCCCTGACTCGGGTAGCCGCTCTGGCTGGGGTAGCCGCCCGCGCCGGTGTCGAAGCCGCCCTGACTCGGGAAACCACCCTGACTCGGGTAGCCGCCCTGACTCGGGAAACCAGCCTGGCCGGGGAAGCCGCCCTGACCGCCCTGACCGCCCTGGCTGCCGTAGCCGCCGGTGTCGAAGCTGTTGAAGCCGCCCTGGCTGGGGCTGTCGGTGCCGCCGAGCTGGCCCCTGCGGAAGCCGCCGCTGTCGGAGGTGTCGGCGGTGAACGAGCCGAGACCCGGCGGGCGCATCGGGCCGGAGTCGGCGAACGAGCCGCTCTCGAAGGAGTCGAACGGCGAGGGCGGCCCGCCGAAGGAGCCGGGCCCCTGCTGGGGTGCCGGTCCGCCGAAGGCTCCAGCGGGCTGCTTGCCGCCGAACTGGCCGAAGGTGCCGTTGGGCTGCGCGCCGAACCCCTGCTGGGGCTGGCCCGAGCCGCCGAACGCGGGACGCTGCGGGGCGGGCGGCTGGGAGCCGTCGACGATGACGTTCGGCGGGAGCAGGACCATCGCGATGAGGCCGCTGCCCTCGCCCTGGCGCAGCTGCACGCGGATGCCGTGGCGCAGGGCCAGACGGCCGACCACGAACAGGCCCATGCGGCGCGAGACCGACACGTCGACGACGGGCGGCTCGGCCAGGCGGCGGTTGGCCTCGCCGAGCTCCTCGGCCGTCATGCTGATACCGGCGTCGCTGACCGAGAGCAGGGCGCCGCCGCCCTCGATGAGGCTGCTGGAGACGATGACCTGGGTGTTCTTCGGCGAGAACTGGATGGCGTTCTCGACCAGCTCGGCGACCAGGTGCACCAGGTCGTTGGCGGCACTGCCGACGACCGAGGTCGCCCTGTGCACCTTGACCTGGACGCGCTCGTAGTCCTCGACCTCCGACAGCGAGGCGCGGACGACGTCGACGAGCTTGGCCGGCTGGCTGCGCCTGCGGGTGGGCTCGTGCCCGGCCAGGACCAGGAGGTTCTCGGAGTTGCGCCGCATGCGGGTGGCGAGGTGGTCGAGCTTGAACAGGTCGGCCAGCCTGCCGCCGTCCTGCTCGCCCTTCTCCAGACCGTCGATGAGCGAGATCTGCCGTTCGACCAGCGTCTGGGTACGGCGGGAGAGGTTGACGAACATCGAGCTGATGTTGCTGCGGAGGTCGGCCTCCTCGGCCGCGAGGCGGATGGCCTGACGGTGTACCTCGTCGAAGGCCTGCGCCACTTCGCCGATCTCGTCCTTGCCGTCGATGTCGATCGGATCGACGTCGGGCGGCGTGCTGTCGTTGGAGGCGCGCAGCTTGCGCACCACGTCGGGCAGGCGGAAGCCGGCGATCTCCAGCGCCTCCGAGCGCAGGTGGCGCAGCGGGGCGACCATCGAGCGTGCGATGAGCGCGGTGAGCAGCAGAACCAGCACCAGCAGGCCGAGAATGGAGATACCGGCCAGGATGGCGTTGTTGAGCTCGCTGTCGCGCAGGTCGCGGGCCCGGGTGAGCACCGCGTCGCCGACCTTCTTCTCCACCCGCTGCATCAGCGCGATCGTCGCGCTGTTGTCGTCGAACCACTGGCCGACGTCCTCGATGAGGTTGGCGCGGAAGGTGGCTCCCCGCTGCCTGTCGCTGGCCAGCACGATCGCGCGGGACTTGGTCAGCTCGGCGCGGTAGTACTCCTCGGTGTTGAGCTCCTTCAGCAGCAGCTGGCCGAAGGCGAGACCGGCCTCTGAGCTGAAGCTGTTGATCTCGTCGACCTGCAGCGACCTGGAGGCGATGAACTTCTCGACCTCCTGGCTGTCGATCCTGGAGGGCTGGTAGACGCCGACCAGGAGCCTGACGCGCTGCTTGGAGACCTCTTCCTTGGCCCTGGCCAGCGTGCTCAGTCCACGGAAGTTACCGGTGACCTGCGGGTCGTCGCTGATGAGCGAGAGCTCCTCGTGCAGGCGCAGCAGCAGGTTCTGGATGATCTCGTAGCGCTCCGACGCCTTCTCCAGGCGGAGCGCGGGGAGCCGCTTGAGCATCGGCCTGACGAGCGTGGCGGCGTAGGAGATACGCGGGCCGTAGCTGTCGTCGATGGTCGCGAGGTCGGCCTGGACCACGCCGACCAGGCGGTCGACCGCGGCCTTGCGGTCCTTGAACGGCTTCTCCAGCTTGCTGTTCTTCCGCGTGGCGTGGTACCAGCCGCCGGTGTCACGCTCCAGGGCGATGGCCTGCAGCAGTTCGCGCAGGTGGCCCGCCTGTTCGGCGGCGACCGCGGTGCGGTCGTAGGCGGCCACGCTGTCGACCGATGAGACCACCCTCGCGCCGGCGAGGATGACGCCGGCCATGGTGGGCACCAGGATGAGCGCCGTCAGACGCCATCTCACACGCCAGTTGCGCAGACCGAGGCGTGGCAGCGACCGCTTTCCGCGGTCCCGCCTCGCGGCACGGCCGCTGTCGGAATTCCCCGTCGTCACCGATCGATACCCCTCAGACATGCCCAGTACGAGTGGCCTCATTCGACCACAAGGTCACCATGATTCACCCAACTACCAGGCAAAACGGGAGAATCGTTACAAATGTGACAGTAGTTGGTTATCGCAGGGCGGCGAGGACTAGATCGCGCACTTGGATGCGCTGCGCGTCGTCGCTGAGGGGGCGTCCGGCGCGGTCAACCACATAGAAGACGTCCACCGCCTCTGCGCCGAGAGTCTCCACGCGAGCAGCTCTCACGTCAAGGCCACATTCACCAAAAGTTCTCCCAATACGCCACAGAAGCCCCGGGCGATCGTGCGCCCTCACCTCGACGACCGTGGCGGTGGCGGAGGCGTCCTCCACCAGCGTCACCCGAGGTGGCGCGACCGGAACCCGCGACGGCCGCATCGACCGGGTACGGCGGGCCAGGCGCTGCTCGATGTCCAGCCGGCCCGCGAGAACGAGGCGCAGATCCGCCTCCAAAGTCGCCGGATCCGGCGGCGAGCCGTACTCGGGCACGACCGAGAACTCGATGACCGCCGTGGCGCCCGCAGCCGCGGAGGCGGCGGATCGTACCACCATGCGGTGGGCGGCGAGCACGCCCGCGGCCCGCCACAGCAGGCCCGGCCGGTCCGGCGCGACGACCGTGACCGCGCCGCCGTTGACCCGGACCGCTCCCCCGCCGTGCCTGGCCAGCGCCGCCTGGGCCGGGGACAGGCTCGGCGCGGGCGGCGGCGGGGAACCGGCCAGCGCCGACCGTACCCGTCTGACCAGGTCGGCGACCAGGGAGGCCTTCCAGGAGTTCCAGGCGGCCGGGCCGGTGGCCAGGCCGTCGGCCACGGCGAGTGCGGCCAGCAGGTCGAGCACCTCGCGCGTGCCGACCGCCTGCGCCACCTTGCTGATCGTCATCGGGTCGTCGAGGTCGCGCCTGGTCGCGGTCTCGGGCAGCAGCAGGTGATGGCGGACCATGGTGGCGAGGATCTCCGCGTCGGCGGCCGGGAGCCCCAGCCCGGCCGCGATGTCGCGGACCACGACCTGGCCCGTCGTGGAGTGGTCGCCGGGCCAGCCCTTGCCGATGTCGTGCAGCAGTGCGCCGATGAGCAGCAGGTCCGGCCTGCTCACCTCACGCGTGAACGCCGCCGCGCCCGCCGCCGTCTCGATGAGATGCCGGTCGACGGTGAAGCGGTGTATCGGGTTGCGCTGCGGCCTGTGCCTGACGCGTTCCCAGTCGGGCAGCAGTCTGACCAGCACACCGGCCTGGTCGAGGTCCTCCCACACCGGCACCGCCGCACGCCCCGCGCCCAGCAGCGCCACCAACGCGTCCCTGGCCTCCTCCGGCCACGGCGAAGGCAGCGCCGGGCCCCTGGCGGGCATGGCCGAGGCCAGTGCGGCGACCGTGGCGGGAGCCAGCGACAGCCCCGACTCGGCCGCGGCGGCAGCCGCCCTCAGCACCAGCACCGGGTCCTTGCGCGGATCGACGCCCCTGGCCAGCACCACCTCGCCGCCGTGCTCGACCACCCCGTCGGCCAGCGGCCTGCGCCCGCGCGGCGCCGGGCCCGACAGCAGCCGGTCGACCGTGCGCCAGGTGCCGTCGAAGGCATGCGCGACCGTACGGCCGGCCTCGGCCAGCCCGCGCATGAGCGTCTCGGCGTCGAGCAGGCCCAGCATGCCCGCCACCGCGTCCTGTTCCTGGAGCACCAGCCGATCGGCGCCTCGGGAGGTCACCAGGTGCAGGGCGTGCCTGACGTCGAGGAGGAGTTCGCAGGCCTCGCGCACGCGTGGTCCCGGCGCCGACGCCACCCAGGCGGCGGCCACGGCCTGCATCGCCTGGACGTCGCGCAGGCCGCCCCTGCCGTCCTTGAGGTCGGGCTCCAGCCTGAAGGCCACCTCGCCGCTGACGCCCGCCCGCTGGTCGGCGGCCTCCCTGAGCTCACCGAGCCTGCGTCTGGCGTCGGCACGCCACTCGGCGAGCACCGCCTCGCGCAACGCCCTGGTGAGATCCCGGTCGCCTGCCACATGTCTGGCCTGGATGAGGCTGAGGGCCACCTTGAGGTCTTTCCCGGCCACGTCCACGGCCTGGTCGACCGTGCGGACCGAGTGGTCGAGGCCGAGGCCGGAATCCCAGATGGGGTACCAGATGCGATCGGCGATCGTCGGGATGTCGTGTTTGCCGGTGTGCAGGAGCACCAGGTCCAGGTCGCTGCCCGGTGCGAGCTCTCCGCGTCCGAGGCTGCCGACGGCGACGAGCGCGACACCTCGGGGACCACCCGGCTGTGCGCCCTCCGGGCCGGCGGCCGTGCGCAGCAGGTCGTTCAGCCAGCGGTCGACATCGGCGCCCCGTTCCTTGCGAGCTCCCGCGAACGACCTGGCGTCACCTCTCATACGCTCCCGAGCTCCTCTTCGACTTCGACCTGCACGACCCGCGTATCCGCGTCCTTGCCACCGGGCCGATCCGGAGCAGCAGCTCAGCCTCCGCTCGCGACCCGCGTATCCACGGCATGAGGCGGCGCGGGGCCGTCGTGGCCCGCGCGCCGCCCTCGTCCGTCACAGGGCCTCGGGGCCCCGCTCCCCCGTGCGCACCCGCACGACGGTGTCGACGGGGACCGACCAGACCTTGCCGTCGCCGATCTTCCCGGTCTGCGCCGCCTTGACGATGACGTCGATGACGTCCTCGGCGTCGTCCTCCTCGGCCAGCACCTCCAGCCTGACCTTGGGCACCAGGTCGACCTGGTACTCGGCGCCCCGGTAGACCTCGGTGTGCCCCCGCTGGCGGCCGTAGCCGCTGGCCTCGCTGACCGTCATGCCCTTGATGCCGAACTGCTCAAGGGCTGCCTTGACGTCGTCGAGCTTGAACGGCTTGACGACGGCGGTGATGAGTCTCATGCGTCCACCTTCTTGCCTGCGGGCACCACGAGGGGCCCACCCGCCGAGACCACGCCGGAGGCGTGGACGGATCCGAGGTCGTAGCCGGTCTCCGCATGCGTGGTGACGTCGATGCCCGCGACCTCCTCCTCGGCGTCCAGCCTGAAGCCCATCGTCTTGTCGATGACCTTGGCGATCACCCAGGAGACGGCGAAGGAGTAGAGCCCGACGGCCACCGGACCGAGGATCTGCAGGCCGAGCTGGCTGAGCGGCCCGCCGTACAGCAGGCCCTCGTCCTGCTGCTCCAGGAAGGGGTAGGCGGCGAAGAAGCCGAGGCTGACCGCGCCGATCACACCACCGACCAGGTGCACGCCGACGACGTCGAGGGAGTCGTCGAAGCCGAGGCGGTACTTCAGGCCCACGGCGTAGGCGCAGGCCACACCGGCGAGCAGGCCGATCACCACGGCCGCCCACGGGTCGACGAACCCGCACGCGGGCGTGATGGCGACCAGGCCGGCGACCGCGCCGGAGGCGACGCCGAGCGTGGTGGCGTGCCCGTCGCGCAGCTTCTCCACCACCAGCCAGCCTCCGGCGGCGACGGCCGCGGCGATCTGGGTGTTCATGAAGGCGAGGCCCGCCGTCTGGTCGGGCGCGAGCTCGGAGCCCGCGTTGAACCCGAACCAGCCGAACCACAGCAGCCCGGTGCCGAGCAGGACCAGCGTCAGGTTGTGCGGCCGCATGGGCTCCTTGCGCCAGCCCACCCGCTTGCCGAGCACGAGCGCGAGGGCGAGGGCCGCCGCTCCCGCGTTGATGTGCACGACCGTGCCGCCGGCGAAGTCCTCGATGCCGAGCTGCCCGAGCCAGCCGCCTCCCCACACCCAGTGGGCGACGGGGAAGTACACCACGCTCGCCCACACCAGGGAGAACAGCACCCAGGCCCCGAACTTGGCCCGGTCGGCGACGGCCCCGCTGATCAGGGCCACGGTGATGACGGCGAAGGTGAGCTGGAAGGCGGAGAAGACCATCATCGGGAAGTTGTCGGCGGCGGCGGCCTCCTCGGTGACCTGCCCGCCCGCGACCGTGAGCCCTTCGTACACGGCGTTGAACACACCGCTGAGCCCGATGTTGTCCAGGCCGCCGACGACGTAGTTGAGCGTGTCGCTGCCCGAGGCGTCGAACGCGAGGGAGTAGCCGTAGAGCACCCAGGCGACGGTCACCACGATGATGCTGACGAACGACATCATCATCATGTTGAGCACGCTCTTGGCCCGGGTCATGCCCCCGTAGAAGAACGCGAGGCCCGGTGTCATCAGCAGCACCAGTGCGGTGCATACGAGCATCCAGGCGGTAGTGCCGCTGTCGATCATCGACGCGACCCTCCTTCGATTGGCGTGTGGCCGATTTCTCGTGTCGCAGTGACGCCTCCACGGGCACCGTCGACCGGCTGCGCACTGACTGAGGAGAATCGTGTTCTTTCGCCGTTTCAGAGGTGGACCGCGTCTGTTTCGCAGGCGTGAAACCCGGTCACCGGAGATTTCGCCGGTGTTTCGGACCGCGCACCACACGGGATGAGGACCGCTGAGCTCAGCCTTTGTGGTGGCGGTCCTTGCGCGTGCGCATCTTGTGCCGGTTGCCGCAGCGCTCCATCGAGCACCAGCGCCGTGCGCCGGGCCGCGAGGTGTCGAGGAAGACGAGAAGGCAGCGCTCGCCCCCGCACACGCGGATGCGGGCGGCCGAAGGCCCGCTGAAGAGCTCCACGGCGTCCCTGGCGACCGCGGAGAGGTACTGCGAGGCCGCCACCGGACCCAGCCAGCCGGACACCGGCCCCGACGCGCCTGGCGCGATCGTGGGGACGGGAGGGGCCGGCGTGGCGGCGGCGGCGAGCACGGCGAGATCGGCGGCGGGCGCGGCGGCGAGATCGCCTTCGGCGCCGAGCACGGCCAGCCGGTACACCGAGGCGCGCAGGCGCTTGGCCGCGTCGAGGTCGGCCTGCCCGGCCTCGGCGCCTCCGGCTCCGTAGCGCGTCGAGGAGGTGATCCAGTCGGCGAGGTCGGCCGGGGCGTGCAAGCGCTCCCACTCGGGCAGACAGCCGCTGAGCAGGAACTCCAGACACATCGTCCCCGCGTCGAAGCGGAAGCTCTGCCCGTCGCGCCCGGTCAGCACCAGCCCGATTGCCTCATCCATGGAACAAAGCGTAACATCTGACACCGGTTAAACTGGTGTCAGCAGCCGCTCATGAAGGAGAAGACGATGGGCCAGGAGATTCAGGAGATCCAGGAGATCATCGAGCTGAGCGAGCGCTCGTGGCAGGCCAACAGGGAGGGCGACGCCGCCTTCTACGACGCCTTCCTCACCGACGACCCGGTCAGCGTCTCGCACTGGGGCATCATGAGCGACAGGGCGGCGATCCTGGCTGGGTTCGCCGCCAACCACAACCCCTACGTGCGCACCGAGCAGTCCGACCACCGGGTGCGGCTGCTGAGCGCCGACAGCGCGGTGCACACCAGCACGGTGGAGATCGACGTGCTGGTCGACGGCAACGACAAGCTGACGCAGCGCGTCTATGCCACCACCGTGCTCGTGCGTGAGGACGGCGTGTGGAAGTGCCCCTTCTTCCAGATCACCCCGGCGCCCGCCGGGTGACGCGACCGGCGGATCGGGCGGCTCAGGCGGCGGCCGTGGCCATCTTGCGCAGGCGGGCCAGCGCGTCGCGCTCGATCCTGCGCGCCCGGTCGCGGCCGATGCCGTAGCGCTCGCCGACCTCGGTCAGCGTGTGCTCACGGCCGTCGACCAGCCCGTAGCGCCAGCGCAGCATGTCGCGCGTGTCGCCTTCGAGCCCGGTCAGCCACACGTCGAGCCGCTCGCGCTCCAGGATGTCGATCGCCTGCTGCTCCGGGTCGGCCCAGGTGTCGTCGGCGATCATGTCGCCGAGCTCGGTCTCGTCCTCGTCGCCCACGCCGAGCTGCAGCGAGACCGGGTCCGACGCCCAGCGCCTGAGCTCGCGCACCCGCTCGATCGGCAGGTCGAGCACCTCGGCGAGGTCGACGTCCGTCGGCTCGGTGTCGAACTCGGCCAGCATGTCGCGGCGCACGCGCATCAGCCTGGTCATCTGCTCACCCGCGTGCGTGGGCAGCCTGACCGGCCGCGCCTGCTCGTGGATGGCCCTGCCGACCGACTGCCTGATCCACCAGGTCGCATAGGTGGAGAACTTGTAACCACGCCGGTAGTCGAACTTCTCCACCGCGCGCACCAGGCCGAGGTTGCCCTCCTGGACCAGGTCGATCAGGGGCATGCCCCGCCCTGAGTACTTCCTGGCCACCGCCACCACCAGGCGCAGGTTGGCCTGGATGAACTCGTCCTTGGCGCGTTGCCCCGAAACCGCCAGCCGTTCCAGCTCTTCGTCCGCCGCGTCCGACACACGCGGCTCGGAAAGCCCGCTGTCGAGCAACTGCTCGGCGAAGAGTCCGGCCTCGATCCGCTTGGCGAGCTCGACCTCCCCCTCGGCGCTGAGCAGCGGGACTCTGCCGATCTCGGCCAGATATGTCCCCAGCAGGTCGCGATCGGCGACATGCTGCTCCTGCGTGCGATTCCCCGTAGGCCTTGCCATCCCCAGGCACCTCGTTCCCGCAAGCTGCGTACTTACCCGACCAACGTCCGGCCCGTGGCAAAGATTCCCTAAACAACTACGCCCACAGGACGGTTTCCGGTGTCCTCCTTGAGGAGGAGGACACCGCGTTACCCCAGGTGAATACCGCTAAACGACCCTGCGCCCCGCCTGCCACACCTGCAGCACGAGCGGCACGCCTGGCCGGTAGGCCAGGTGCACGTAGGAGGGCGCGTCGAGGATCACGAGATCGGCGCGCGAGCCCGGCCGCAGCACGCCGACGTCGCTGCGCCGCAGCGCCCTCGCCCCTCCGGCGGTGGCCGCCCTGACCGCCTCAAGAGGCGTCATCCGCATCTCGCGTACGGCCAGCGCGATGCAGAACGGCATGGAGGAGGTGAAGGAGGAGCCGGGATTGCAGTCGGTGGCGATGGCCACGGTCGCCCCGGCGTCGATGAGCCTGCGCGCGTCGGGATAGGGCTGGCGGGTGGAGAACTCGGCGCCGGGCAGCAGCGTCGCCACCGTGTCGGAGGAGGCGAGCGCCTCCACGTCGTCGTCGCTGAGATGCGTGCAGTGGTCGGCCGACGCCGCGTCGAGGTCCACCGCGATCTGCACGCCCGGCCCGAGACCGAGCTGCCCCGCGTGCACCCTGGCCCGCAGCCCCGCCTTGATCCCGGCCGAGAGGATCTCACGCGTCTGGTCCCCGTCGAACGCCCCGCGCTCGCAGAAGACGTCCACCCACTTGGAGTACGGCCCGCACGCCTGCAACATCTCGCCCGTCACCGAGCGCACGTAGTCGTCGGGGTCCTCCCCCGCCGGGACGACGTGCGCGCCGAGGAAGGTCGTCTCGTCGGTGAAGGCCGTGGCGATCTCCAGCGCCCTGCGCTCGTCCTCGACCGTCAGCCCGTAGCCGCTCTTGATCTCCATGGTCGTCGTGCCCTGCGAGAGCATCTCGGCGACCAGCTCGGCGGCATTGGTGGCCAGCAGCGCGTCGGAGGCCGCCCGGGTGGCCGCGACCGTGGTCCTGATCCCTCCGGCGGAGTACGGCACGCCGGACATCCTGGCGTTGAACTCGGCCGTCCGGTCCCCGGCGAAGACCAGATGGGCATGGCTGTCCACGAAACCGGGCAGCACGCATCGCCCGTCGACGTCGACGCGCTCGTCGGCGTGCGGGGCCAGTCCCGAGGGGCCGGTCCAGACCACGGTGCCGCCGTCGATCACCAGTGCCGCGCCCTCGATCTCCTCACGCCCCGGATCCCCGGTGTAGAGAACGCCAATACGGTCGAAAACCACAGAGGTCATCGCAGTCGTCCCATCGCCTCGTTCAGCATCGCACCGACGTCCCCGAGTATGTGGCGACCTTCGGAGATCACCCGCCGTCCGCCAGACACCACAGAGTGCACGTCGGAGGCCGTCGCGGCGAACACCACGGCCTCCACGGCGCTCCCGCGTGTCGCGCCCGCCGTACGCGGGCTGTCCAGGGCCACGGAGACGAGGTCGGCAAAGGCGCCGGGCACGAGCGTGCCGGCGTCGGGGAAGCCGAGCGAGGCGTGGCCGGCGGCGGTGGCCGCCGTGAGCAGGTCGGCCGCCGGCCAGTGGCCGCGGCGCTCGGTGGCCAGGCGTTCGTTCAGCTCGACGGCCCTGGCCTCCTCGAACAGGTCGACGACCGCGTGGCTGTCGGAGCCGAGCGTGATGGGCGAGCCCGCCTCGTACAGGGTGCGGGCCGGGCCGATGCCGTCGGCCAGGTCGCGTTCGGTGGTGGGGCACATGCACACGTATGTCTGAGTCCGGCCGAGCAGGGCGATGTCGGCCTGCGACAGATGGGTGGCGTGCACGGCCGTCGAGCGGGGCCCGAGCGCGCCTCTGTCGTGCAGCAGGGCGACGGGGCTCGCGCCGTGCGCGGCGACGCAGGCGTCGTTCTCGGCGCGCTGCTCGGAGACGTGGGCGTGCAGGGGAGCCGCGTGTTTGCGCGCGAACTCCACGACCGGGCCCATGTGCTCGGGCGGCACCGCCCTGACCGAGTGGATGGCGGCGCCGATCTCGACGTCCTCCTGTCCTTCGTAGGCCTCGGCCAGCGCCTGGGCCCGCAGCGCCCAGCGGTCGGCGTCCCCGTCGCCGAACCTGACCTGCGCCCCGGCGAGCTCGGCGCCGATGCCGCCGGTGAGGTAGCAGGTGTCGAGCAGGGCGATGCGCAGGCCCGCCTCGCGTGCCGCCTGGATCAGCGCGTGTCCCATGGCGTTGGGGTCGTCGTAGGGCGTGCCGTCCTTGCGGTGGTGCAGGTAGTGGAACTCGCCCACACAGGTGACGCCGGTCAGGGCCATCTCTGCGTAGGCGGCCCTGGCCAGTTGGAGATAGGTGTCGGGTTCGAGCGCCTCGGCCACGCCGTACATCTGTTCGCGCCAGGTCCAGAAGTCGCCCTTGCCGGTCTGGGTGCGGCCGCGCAGCGCCCGGTGGAAGGCGTGGCTGTGCGCGTTGGCCAGGCCGGGCAGGGTGAGTCCGGTCAGCCGGTGCGCCGAGCCGGGTTCGCCCTGCCCGACGGCGGCGATGCGGCTGCCCGACACCTCGACGAGCACACTCTCCGTCACGCCTTCGGGCAGCCAGGCCAGTTCGCACCAGTACGTGGTCATCGTGCCAGTTCCTCCAGAACGGTGGCCAGGGCCTCGACCCCGGCCGTGCAGTCGTCGTCCTCGGCGTGTTCTGCCGGAGAGTGGGAGATTCCCGTTGGATTGCGAACGAACACCATCGCACTCGACACTCCTGCCGAGGCGAGAATCCCGGCGTCGTGCCCGGCTCCCGTGGGCAGCACCGGCGCGGGCGTCCCGGCGGCCGACGCGGTCCCGATCGCCGCCGCCAGCCGGTCGCGCAGGCCGCTCTCGAAGTCCACGACCGGCGTCCACGACTCCACGTTCACCTCGGCGCCGGAGAACTCGGCGACCTCGGCCACCAGCGCGCGCACCGCCTCCTCCTCGCCGCCGCGCGCGTCCAGCCAGGCCGAGACCAGGCCGGGCACCGCGTTGGCGTTGTTGGGCGAGACGCGTACCTTGCCGAACGTCGCCACCACTCCCCTGCGCTCGGCCGCCTGCCTGGCGTGCAGGACGGTCCTGGCGAAGGGCAGCATGGGGTCGTCCCTGTCGGCCAGCCGGGTGGTTCCCGCGTGGTTGGCCTCACCGGCGAAGTCGAAGCGCCAGCGGCCGTGCGGCCAGATGGCGCTGGCCACGCCGACGGGCGCACCGAGGTCGACCAGGCCCTTGCCCTGCTCGACGTGCAGCTCGACGAAGACGCCCACCCGGGCGAGCGTCTCGGCGTCGGCGCCGAGCGCGTGCGGGTCGCGTCCCGCGCCCTTGAGCGCCTCGGCGAGCGAGAGGCCCTGGTCGTCGGTCAGGCCGAGCGCGCGCTCGGGGGCGAGCACGCCGGTCAGCAGCCGTGAGCCCATGCACGGCACCCCGAACCTGGCGCCCTCCTCGTCGGTGAAGCAGGCCACGCCGATGGGCCTGGCCGGGGCGAAGCCGCGCTCGCGCAGCAGGTCGAGCGCGGCGAACGACGACACCACGCCCAGCGGCCCGTCGAAGGCGCCGCCCTGGCGCACCGAGTCGAGATGGCTGCCGGTGACGACGCCTGGCCCGGTCGCGGGGTCGCCCCACCAGGCCCAGAGGTTGCCGTTGCGGTCTTCGTCCAGGTCGAGTGACCTGCGCCCGGCTTCTTGACGGAACCATTCGCGCAGTTCCATGTCGGCAGGCGACCAGGCATCCCTGAGGTAGCCGCCCGTCGCGGGGTCTCGTCCGATGTGCGCGAGTTCATCCAGCATGGATCCACTCTAGTGAATGAATCCATTCATATGGAGGGGTCAGTTCAGCTCGGCCCTGCCGTACCGCCAGTAGCCCATGAACGCGACCTGCTCGCGCGGGACGCCGATCTCCTGGACCAGATGGCGGCGCAACTGCTTGACGACTCCCGCCTCGCCCGCCAGCCAGGCGTAGAAGTCGCCGGTGCCGGTGGGCACCTCCCAGAGGATGTCGGCGTCCACGTCGACGTCCTCCAGCTCGGCCTCGGCCGCGCCCGTCAGGCCGAGCCCGGCGACGGCGGCGAGCACGGCGGGCACGAGCAGCTCGCCGTGGCGGCGCTCACCCCTGGGCAGCCAGGTGATCTCCACACCGGGCGGGAGCTGCAGCGGGAGGGCGTCGTCCTCGTCTGGCACCTCCAGCAGGATCCGGCCGCGCGCGTCGCCGTCCAGCTTCTCCGCGATGGCCGAAACGGCGGGCACCGCGGTCTCGTCGCCGACGACGAGCAGCCGGGTGGCGTCGGGCCCCGGCCTGAAGTCCAGACCGGCGGGCGGGCCGCTCCAGCGGGCGTCGGGCCCCACGACGACCAGCCGGTCGCCGGGCGCGACCCGCCCGGCCCAGGCCGAGGCCGGACCGCTGTCGCCGTGCAGGACGAAGTCGACGTCGATCTCGCCCTTGCCCTGCCTGACCGCCCTGACCGTGTAGGTACGCATCAGGCAGCGCAGCTCGCCCGGCAGCGCCAGCCAGCGGCGATACCAGTCCGGGCCGTCGGGCACGTGGGTGAAGCCGTGCTCCGGGTGTGGGAACAGCAGCTTGATGCGCTGGTCGAAGCCGTGGTCGCCGAATCCGCCGAGGTCGTCCCCGGCGAACGTGACGCGCAGGAAGCTCGGGCTCAGCCGCGCGGTGGAGGCGACCCTGACGTGGAAGGGCCGATGGGGCTGGATCTGGTTCTCATCGCTCACCCTCAAGAAATTAGCTTAGCCTTACCTAAGCAGCCAAGCCGGGTCAGCCTCTGGGCCTGATCGTCACCTCGGTCACATGGGCGTCCGGCCCCGCGAACACGGCGGCGAGCACGGCCGAGGCCACGCTCTGCGGCGTCAGGTAGCGGTCGGGCTCGAAGTCGCCGCCCTCCTGCTCACGCACGCCGCGCTGCATGTCGGTGGCCGTACGGCCGGGATGGACGCTCGTCACCCGCAGTTCGGGCTCCTCGAGGCGCAGGCCGTCGGCGAAGGCGCGCAGGGCGAACTTACTGGCCGCATAGGACACCCAGCCCGGATTGGCGCGCTGCCCGGCACCGGAGTTCACACAGACGACATGCCCACCGGCCGCACGCAACGCGGGCAGCAGCAGCCTGGTGAGCTCGGCGACCGCGACCACGTTGACATCGAGCGTGCTGCGCCACACCTCGGCGGGCGTCTGCGCGATCGACCCGAGACGCACCACGCCCGCACTGTGCACGAGCACGTCCAGCCTGTCGATCCCGGCCACGTCCGAGGGCCCGACCCCGGTCAGCTCGACCGGCCACGCCCTGGCGCCGGGCAGCGAGGCGGCCAGGCGGGCGAGTGCGGCCTCGTCCCTGCCGCCTAGCACCAGGTCGTGGGTGGGCGCGAGCGCTTCGGCCACCGCTCGGCCGATGCCCTTGGAGGCTCCGGTCACCAGGGCAAGAGGTCGTCGTGTCATGTGATCAGCGTACTTGACGACCTATTCAAATTTATATACAAACTTGAACATGTCCTCCACTCGTGTTCTCATTCTCGGCATGCTCCTCGACGGCCCGCAGCACGGCTATCAGGTGCGGCGGCGCCTGGAGGTCATGGGCGCCGACTTCTGGGCCAACGTCGCCTTCGGCTCGATCTACCACGGGCTGAACAAGATGGCCGACGAAGGCCTGCTGGAGATCACGGAAGGAGGCAAGGGAGGCAAGACCGTCTTCGCCCTGACCGAGGACGGGCGCATGGAGTTCCACCGGCTGCTCATGAGCTTCTGGTACGAGATCAAGCCCATCGTCGACCCCTTCCAGGTGGCGCTCACCTTCATGGACCGCCTGGACAACGCCCAGCTGCGCGGCGCCTTCAGGGCGCGCATCGAGCAGCTCAAGTTCTCCATCACGATGACCGAGCACGCACTCGGCGGCAAACAGGCCTTCGGCGCGCCCCGGCACATCGACGAGAACCTCAAGCTCAACATCGGCATGCTCCAGGCCCAGCTCGCCTGGTGCGAAGAGGCCTTCGAGAAGGTACGCAACGGCGACCTTCCCTGACCCCCCTGACCGGAGCCAAAGTGATCATCACTGCTCAAGGACTGCGCAAGAGCTTCCCCACCCGCAGCCGCAAGGGCCCCAAGAGCGTCGAGGCCGTGCGCGGCGTCGACCTCACGGTCGAAAGCGGCCAGATCTACGGCGTTCTCGGCCCCAACGGCGCCGGCAAGACCACCACCGTACGGATGCTCGCCACCCTCATCAGGCCGGACGCGGGCAGCGCCACCGTCGCCGGGCACGACCTGCTCGGCGCGCCCGCCAGGATCCGGCCCCGCCTCGGCTACGTCAGCCAGGCGGGAGGCGTGGAGGACGCGGCGTCGGCGCGGGCCCAGATCGTGATGGCCGCACGCCTGCACGACGTGCCCGACCCCGCCGCCGCGACCGCCGACGTGCTGAGCCGCTTCGACCTGACCGAGGTGGCCGACCGGCCGGGCCGCACGCTGTCGGGCGGCCAGAAGCGCAGGGTCGCCATCGCACTCGGCCTGGTGCACAGGCCGCCCCTGCTCTTCCTCGACGAGCCGACGACCGGCCTCGACCCGCAGAACAGGGCCAACCTCTGGGAGCAGATCAGGGCCCTGCGCGACCTCGGCACCAGCGTGCTGCTCACCACGCACTACCTCGACGAGGCCGACGCCCTGTGCGACAGGATCGCCATCGTCGACCACGGCCTGGTCGTGGCCGAGGGCACGCCGGGCGAGCTCAAGCGCGAGGTCACCGGCGACGTCGTCACCCTGCGCCTGGAGGAGCGCGAGCGCGCCGCCGAGGCACTGACCCCGATGGCCAGGGAGATCCGCGCCGACGGCGAGGTCCTGCGCGTGTACGTCGACGACGGCGAGCACACGCTGCCCGACATGCTGCGCACGCTCGAAAGCCACCGCCTGGCCATCACCTCGATCGCACTCGACCGGGCCACGCTCGACGACGTCTTCCTCGCCAAGACCGGCCGTTCGCTGCGCGACGCCGCCTGAGCCCCAGCCGTACTCCGACCTAGGACACCCCCATGCTCAGACATACCCTGCTCTTCCTGGGCTACGAGCTCAGAGGCACCTTCCGCAACCCCGTCTGGCCGTTGTTCGGCATCGTGCAGCCGGTCGTGTACCTGCTTCTGTTCGGGCCGCTGGTGGCCGGGACCGTGCCCGGCCGCAGCACGGCGCAGGCGCTCACCTCGTTCGCGCCCGGCATGCTCGTCATCACGGCGCTGTTCGGGTCGATCGCGGTGGGCTACGCGCTCATCTTCGAGATCCGCAGCGGCGTCCTCGAGCGCATCGCGGTCAGCCCGGCGTGGCGACCGGCGATCGTGCTCGGCCGTACCCTTCGCGATGTGGTCGTGCTGGTCGTGCAGTCGTCCGTCGTGGTGGTGATCGCGCTGGCCATGGGGATGCGGGTCTCGCCCGCCGGGCTGGCGGTGATGATGGCGCTGCTGGCGGCGACCGGGCTGTTCTCCTCCGGCATCGCGTACGGGCTGGCGCTGGCCCTGCGGGACGAGAACGGCATGTCGCAGATCATGAACTTCTTCGCACTGCCCATCATGCTGCTGTCGGGGGCGCTGCTGCCGATGACGCTGGCGCCCGAGTGGATGCGGTCGGTGGCGGTGTTCAACCCGCTCTACCATCCGGTCACGGCGGGCCGGGCGCTGTTCGCCGGTGACCTGGGCGACGCCTCGGTGCCGCTGGCGTTCGGCATCATGCTGGCGCTGGCGGCGTTGACGCTCGGCTGGTCGGTCAGGTCACTGCGGAAGATCGCCGGTTGAGAAGACGCCGGTCTCGTCGGTCATGCGTTCGTACTCCTCCAGCCTGGCCTGCGTGCGCAGCGGCGCCGCGTCGGCCATCGCCTCGACCAGGGCCATCGCCAGGGCCAGCGGGGCGACGTGGGAGTCGAAGACCAGACGCTCGCCGACGGGGGCGTCCAGCACGACCTCGGCGGGCAGGCCCGGCCTGTCGGTGATGACCGCTCGCTTCAGGCCCAGCTTGCCCGCGTAGTCCAGGGCCGAAAGCGTCTCGGCGGGGTACCTCGGCAGCACGACGGCCAGCACCCATCCGGCTCCGGCCCTGCGGGCGGCGTGCAGGCCGTCGATGAGCTCGGAGCCGCCGTGCACGAGCAGCCGCACGTCGGGGTGTATGCGCCTGGCGTAGTAGGCGAAAGTGGTGGCCAGGCCGCTGGAGACGCGCAGTCCGAGCACCGGCAGCGGCTCGCTGGCGGCCAGCGCCTCGCCCGTCTCCCGCAGGGGGAGGCGGTCGAGGCGGTCGCGGGTGTGGCGCAGGTTGTCGATCTCGGCGTCGACGGCCTCCCTGACCAGCCCGCCCGCCTTGGGCGCCTTGCCGCCGAGCACCAGCGGACGCAGCGCCTGACGCAGCTCGGGGTACCCGGCGAAGCCCAGGACCATGGCGAACCTGGTCACCGACGGCTGGCTGACGCCCGCCCGCTCGGCCAGCTCCACGCTCGACAGGAAGATCGCCTCTTCCAGGTGCAGGTCGAGATAGTGGGCAATGCGCCGCTGGACCGGCGACAGCCTGCGCCCGTCGATCAGCCTCTCCAGTCCGTCCGCCACGCCACCTCCAACACCTCAGGAACCTCAAGAGCTTCCCACGTGCCCGCACAGCCCGGCTGGAACTCCAGCAGATCAGGACTCACGCATAGGAATGCGGACATCCTTCTCGTCGGCCACGCTGACCGCCTCGTCGTAGCCCGCGTCCACGTGCCGGATGACGCCCATACCCGGGTCGTTGGTCAGCACACGGCGCAGCTTCTCCCCCGCGAGCGCGGTGCCGTCGGCGACCGTGACCTGTCCCGCGTGGATCGAACGCCCGATGCCGACCCCGCCACCGTGGTGGATCGACACCCACGCCGCCCCCGACGCCACATTGAGCATGGCGTTGAGCAGCGGCCAGTCCGCGATGGCGTCCGACCCGTCGGCCATCGCCTCGGTCTCCCGGTACGGCGAGGCCACCGACCCGCAGTCGAGGTGGTCGCGCCCGATCACCAGCGGCGCCTGGATCTGCCCCGAGGCGACCATGTCGTTGAACCGCTCGCCCGCCAGGTGCCGCTCGCCGTACCCGAGCCAGCAGATGCGGGCGGGCAGGCCCTGGAAGTGCACGCGCTCGCCCGCCATGCGGATCCAGCGCGCCAGCGGCTCGTTGTCGGGGAAGAGCTCCAGGATGGCCTTGTCGGTGGCCGCGATGTCGGAGGCCTCGCCGGACAGCGCCGCCCAGCGGAAGGGGCCCTTGCCCTCGCAGAACAGCGGCCTGATGTAGGCGGGCACGAAGCCGGGGAAGTCGAAGGCGCGGCCGTATCCGGCGAGCTGGGCCTCTCCTCTGATGGAGTTGCCGTAGTCGAAGACCTCGGCGCCCGCGTCCTGGAAGCCGACCATGGCCTCGACGTGCGCGGCCATCGACTGGCGTGCGCGGGTGGTGAACCCGGCCGGGTCCTTGTCCCTGGCGTCGGCCATGTCCTCGAAGGCGATGCCGACGGGAAGGTACATGAGCGGGTCGTGCGCGGAGGTCTGGTCGGTGACGATGTCGATCTCGGCGCCGCCCGCGAGCAGCTCGGGCAGGGCCTCGGCGGCGTTGGCGACCACGCCGATCGACAGCGGGCGGCGCGCGTACCGGGCCTCGTAGGCCAGGCGCAGCGCCTCGGGCAGCGAGTCGGCGCGCACGTCGAGGTAGCGGTGCTCGATGCGCCGCTCGACCGAGCGGGGGTCGACGTCGATGCAGATGGCGACGCCGCCGTTCATGGTGACGGCCAGCGGCTGGGCGCCGCCCATGCCGCCGAGCCCGGCGGTCAGCGTGATCGTCCCGGCCAGCGTGCCGCCGAACCTCTTGGCCGCGACGGCGGCGAACGTCTCGTAGGTGCCCTGGAGGATGCCCTGCGTGCCGATGTAGATCCACGAGCCCGCGGTCATCTGCCCGTACATGGTCAGGCCAGCGGCTTCGAGCCTGCGGAACTCCTCCCAGTTGGCCCAGTCGGGCACCAGGTTGGAGTTGGCGATGAGCACGCGCGGCGCCCATTCGTGGGTGCGGAAGACGCCGACGGGACGGCCCGACTGCACCAGCAGGGTCTCGTCGCCCTCCAGCGTGGTGAGGGTGCGGGTGATGGCGTCGAAGGAGCGCCAGTCGCGGGCCGCCTTGCCCGATCCGCCGTAGACGACGAGCTGCTCGGGGTGCTCGGCGACTTCGGGATCCAGGTTGTTCTGGATCATCCGCAGCGCCGCCTCCTGCGGCCAGCCCTTGGCGGTGAGCGTGGTGCCGCGGGGCGCGCGCACGGTCCGGCTGCTGGTCATGGCTGTCTCCCCCATGCGGTGAATGGATGTATTCATGTTTGTCACCCGGAGACTACAGGTCAAGCGGGGCGTTCTCCTAGAGTGGAGAACGCCCCGCTTGCAGACCCCGGCCGGGGCTCCGCACGAACGACGACCGGCATGACACGGAAGAGAGGCTCCGCATCCCGGGACTTCCCTGCTCGGGCGCTCGTCAACCCCTCATGCCAGATGTGTCCTGCCAAGTCACAAAAGCCGGAAAACCCCAGGAAAAAGGCCGGGCATCCGGTCTACCCGGTGACCATGAACTGCGTCGCGGCCAGCTCACGGTAGAGGGCGTCGCCGCTGACCAGTTCGTCGTGCGTGCCCACCGCCCTGACCATGCCCGCCTCCATGACGATGATGCGATCGGCCTCGGCCACGGTGGACAGCCGGTGCGCGATCACCAGGACCGTCGTCTCCTTCGACACCTCGGCGATGACCTCGCGCAGCCTGAGCTCGTTGACCGCGTCGAGCTGCGAGGTGGCCTCGTCCATGAGCAGCAGCCTGGGCTTGCGCAGCAGGGCACGCGCGATGGCCACCCGCTGCCGCTCACCGCCCGACAGCATGATCCCCCTGTGCCCGACCGCGGTCTCCAGCCCTTCGGGCAGCCGTGAGACCAGGTCGTCGAGCTTGGTACGCGCCAGGGCTCGCGTCACCTCCTCGTCGGTGGCGTCGGGCGCGGCGAACAGCAGGTTCTCGCGCAGCGTCCCGGCCAGCACCGGGGCGTCCTGCTCCACATAGCCGAGCGCCGCGCGCAGCTCGCCGAGCGGCCAGTCGCGGATGTCGCGCCCGCCGACGCGGATCAGCCCGTCCTGGTGCTCGTAGAACCTCTCCAGCAGGGCGAACACCGTCGACTTGCCCGACCCCGAAGGCCCGACGAGCGCGGTCAGCCCACCGGGAGTCACCTCGAACGTGACCCCGTGATGCACGGTCGGCCGGTCGTCGCCATAGGCGAAGACCACGTCGTCGAACCGCACGCCCAGCAGGTCGCCGTCGCGCTCGGAGCCGGAGCGGACCGACACCGCGACCTCGCCCGGCAGGTCCTCCACCTCCCTGATGCGCTTGAGCGCCGCCAGGCCGTTCTGCAACTGCACCGCGCCCTCGACGATCTGACCGATCGGCGCCACCAGGTAGAACAGGTAGAGCAGGAACGCGATCAGCGAGGAGACCTCCATCGCGCCGGACGCGACCCGCGAGCCGCCGACGGCCAGCACGGCGAGGAAGGCGATCTGGACCATCATCCAGGTCGACACCCCGGCCAGCGAGGTCCATCCGGCCACCTGCAGACCACGCGCACGCGCCCGCTCGGCCGCCTGCCCGACGATCTCGACCTCGCGGTCCTCGGCCCCGCTCGCCTTGACCGTGCGGTAGGCCTGCAGCGCCCGGTCCAGCACCGAGCCCATCTCGCCGACGGCCTCCTGCGCCTGGTGCTGGGCCTTCTGGATCTTGGGCATGATGAGCCCGGTCATCCCGCCGACGACCACCACGACCAGCAGGGTGACCAGCAGCAGCACGCCGTCCATCAACGCCATCATCACGATCGCGCCCACCAGCATGAAGACCGAGCTGATGGAGTCGACGATGCCGTTGGTCAGCACCGAGCGCAGCAGTGTGGTGTCGCCCGTGACCCTGGACAGCAGGTCGCCCGGCTTGAGCCGGTCGACGTCGGCCACCTTGAGCCGCAGCAGCTTGTCGACGAGGTTGCGCCTGGCCGTGTAGACCACGCCTTCGCCGGTCTTCTCCATCATGTAGGTGCCGTAGGCCGAGACCACGGCCCCCACGAGCACCACGACCGTCAGGCCCAGCAGCGGACCCATGATCGACGTGCCGCTGCCGAACGCATCGACGACGTACTTGGCCAGCAGGGGCATGGCCAGTCCCGCGGCCGAGCCGACCAGGCCGAGTACGCCGCCCAGCACCAGGACCTTCCGGTGCGGCCGCACATAGGCCAGCAGCGCCCGTAGCGGCGCTCTCTCCGACTTCACATTCTCCACAACTCCCCCAACGTCCGGCGACCCGAATTCCTCACCCGTCAACCTAAATTGACGACTTAAGTATGTCAACTTTGCTTGACGCAGCAATCCGCTGCGGCCTCCACCGCGAATAGGCCGTCGAGGAACCCGGCCGGAACCTCTCCGAAGTACTTCCATCGAGAATCGAGAGGACCGTCATGGAGCTCCGGATCAACCGGCGCGCTGTGATCGGACTCGGCGTCGCGGCGGCACTGACCGTCTCTTCCTTCGCCCTGCTCCGAACTGACACCGGCACCGCCTCCTCGCACCGCGAGGCCCCGATGATCGCGGGCGACCCGCGCAACGACAACACCGACGTCTACGCGTTCGTCAGCCCCGACAAGGCCGACACCGTGACCCTGCTGTCCAACTGGATCCCCTTCGAGGAGCCGAACGGCGGGCCGAACTTCTACACCTTCGACACCAACTCGCGCTACAACATCAAGGTCGACAACGACGGCGACGCCAAGCCGGACATCACCTACCAGTGGACCTTCCGCGACGAGGACAAGCGCGGCGAGAGCACCTTCCTCTACAACAACGGGCCCGTCACCTCGCTCGACGACCCCAACCTGCTCTACCGCCAGCGCTACACGCTCAAGCGCATCACCGACGGCGGCTCCAAGACGCTGATCGCCAACGGTGTGGTCGCGCCGAGCAATGTCGGCCCGGCCTCGATGCCCGACTACGGCACGCTGCGCGCCCAGTCGATCAAGAGCCTGCCCGGCGGCGGCCAGACGTTCGCCGGCCAGTCGGACGAGGCGTTCTTCCTCGACCTGCGCGTCTTCGACCTGCTCTACGGCGGCGACCTGTCGGAGGTCGGCCAGGACACCACGCGCGGCTACAACGTGCACACGCTCGGCCTGCAGATCCCCGCCGAGGACCTGGCGCTCAAGGGCGACGCCAAGCGCAACCCGGTGATCGGCGTGTGGTCCACCACCGACAAGTGGAGCCCCAAGGGCTACGTCCAGGTCTCGCGCCTGGGCCAGCCGCTGGTCAACGAGGTCGTGGTCCCGGCCAGGCTCAAGGACGCCTTCAACTCGATCGGCCCCGACAAGGACGCCGACATCCCGGCGGTCGTCAAGCGTGTGACCGACCCCGAGGTGGCCCGTCTGCTGGAGAGCATCTACGGGATCAAGGCTCCCGCGACGCCACGCAACGACCTGGTGGAGATCTTCCTGACCGGCATCGCCAAGGCCAACGGCCCGATCAAGGCCGATCTGAACTCGCAGTCCCTCAACAAGGACGCGGGCAAGCTGCGCCCCAGTGAGATGTTGCGCCTCAACATGGGCATCGCTCCGGCCAAGGATCCCAACAGGCTCGGCGTCCTGGCCGGAGACCTGCAGGGCTTCCCCAACGGCAGGCGCCTGTCCGACGACGTCGTCGACATCGCGCTGCAGGCCATGGCGGGCGCCGCCCTGACCGGCAAGCTGGTCCCCGCGCTGGCCGCGGGCGACAAGGTCGACAAGAACGACAAGCCGTTCGGGACCGTCTTCCCGTACATCCCGCTTCCCGGGAACAAGTCGGTCAACCAGTCCTGACCATCTCCCGCGCCCTGCCCGGCCCTCCCCGGGCAGGGCGCTCCCTCCCGTCCGTGAGAGGACCTCGCCATGCGCACGCTCGCCGTGGCCGTGGGCGGCACGCTGGCCGCCGTCGCACTCGTCACCGCCGTCGCGGTGGCCGCTCCCCCCTCGACACCCGCCGCCTCCTCGCAGCAGCAGCGGCCCTTCACCGAGACCCTGCAGAGCAGGCTGGAACGCCTGCCCCGCGACCATCGCGCCTGGGCCGAGCTCGGCGTCTCCCACATCGAACAGGCCAGGCTGACCGGCGACCCGGCCTTCTACGCCAAGGCCGAGCGCGCCCTGGCCACCGCCTCCCGGCTCGACCCCGGCGACGACGCCGTGCTCACCGGACAGGCCGCACTGGCCGCGGCACGCCACGACTTCGCCGCCGCCGCCTCGCTGGCCGAGCGCGCGGTGCTGGCCAACCCCTACGGCGCGGCGGCCCAGGGCGTGCTCGCCGACGCCAGGACGCAGCTCGGCGACCTCGAAGGCGCCCAGCGTGCCGTCGACAGGATGCTCGCCCTGCGGCCCGGCGTCGCCGCCTTCACCCGCGCCTCCTACGCGGCCGAACTGCGCGGCGACGCCGATGCGGCACGCGACCATCTGCGCTACGCGCTGCGTGATGCCACCGGCCGCGCCGACCGGGCCTACAGCGCCCACTACCTGGGTGAGCTGGCCCTGCGCTCGGGCGAACTCGGCGAGGCCTCGGCCAGGTACGCCGAGGCGCTGCGGGCCGATCCCGCCTTCACCCCGGCGATGGCCGGACTCGCCAGGCTCGCCGCACTGCGCGGCCGGACGACCGAGGCGCTCACGCTCTACCAGCGCGTCGTCGACCGGCTGCCGCTGCCGCAGTACCTCCTCGAACAGGGCGAGGTGCGGATCAAGGCCGGGCTGCCCGCCGACTGGACCCTGTTGCGGGCCCAGCGCGGGCTGATGGCCGCGGCCGGTGTGCTCGACGACCTGACACTGGCCGAGTTCGAGGCCGACCACGGCGACCCCCTGCTGGCCGTACGGCATGCGGAGGCGGAGTACGGGCGCGCTCCCAACCTGGTGGCGGCCGACGCGCTGGCGTGGGCGTTGCACCGGGCCGGGCGTTCGAAGGAGGCGCTGCCCTATGCCGAGCGGGCCACCGGCACCGGCTGGCGCAACGCGCTGCTGCAGCATCATCGCGCCGAGATCGAGCGCGCACTCGGCCTGGATCGCGCCGCCGGGCGTTCGGCCGCACGCGCCGCGCGGTTCAATCCGCTGTTCGACCCCGCCCTGCCCGCGCTGGCGCGGTTCTCGTGACGACTGCCTGAGAGGTTTTCCATGCGCGCGATCCGGCTCTGTCTGACGACCGGCCTGGCGCTGCTGGTGTCGCTGCTCCTGCTGACCCGGCCCGCCGCCGCCCATCCGCTGGGCAACTTCACCGTCAACCACTACAACGGGCTGCGGGTGCTGCCGTCGGCGATCGAGAACACCGCCGTGCTCGACGCCGCCGAGCTGCCCACACTGCAGGCCGAGCCCGAGGTCGCGGCGGCCGGCCAGGTGGCCTACGCCGCCTCCAGGTGCGCCGCGCTCGCCGCCGCCCAGCGCCTGACCGTGGACGGCGCGGCGGTCGCCTGGCGGGTCGCCTCGGCCTCCTTCGCCTACGCGCCCGGCCAGGGCGGCCTGCGGGTCAGCCGCCTGACCTGCCGCCTGGAGGCGTCCGCCTCGGCGCGCGGCGGGTTCGCCTTCCACGACGGCTTCGAGCCCGACCGCATCGGCTGGCGCGAACTGACCGCCGCCGGAGCCCAAGGGGTACGGCTCGCGCCGTCGGCGATCCCCGCCACGAGTGTGAGCCGGGAGTTGCGCGCCTACCCGGACGACCTGCTCTCCTCGCCGCTGGACCAGCGCGGCGCCGCCTTCACGCTGGGCGAGGGCACGGCCTCGATCGGCCGGGCGGCTCCCGCGGGTGAGGGGCTGGGCGGCCTGTCGATCGGCGGGCCCGTCGGGGAGTTCCTCGGCGCCGTCGACGCCACGTTCACCGATCTCGTCGGCGCCGACGACCTGACGGTGCCGCTCGGCCTGCTGGCCGTGGCGCTGGCCGCCGTGCTGGGCGCCGGGCACGCGCTGATTCCCGGGCACGGCAAGACCATCATGGCGGCCTACCTGGCCGGACGCAGGGGGCGGCCCAGGGACGCGCTGATCGTCGGGGCGACCGTGACGGGCACGCACACGGCCGGGGTGCTGGTGGTGGGGGCGCTGCTGAGTGTGTTCACGTCGCTGGCCGGTGAGTCGGTGCTGGGCTGGCTGGGGGTGGCGAGCGGCGTGCTCATCGTGGTGGTGGGCGCGAGGCTGCTCGTCGCGGCCCGCCGTACCGGCGGGGAGGCCGGACACGGGCACGGCCATGGGCACGGGCACGGACATGGGCACGGGCACGGACACGGACACGGGCATGGGCGGTCCGGGCTGGTCGGGCTCGGGGTGGCCGGGGGGCTGGTGCCGAGTCCTTCGGCGCTGATCGTGCTGCTCGGGGCGATCGCACTGGGCCGGACGTGGTTCGGGGTGGCGCTGGTGACGGCGTACGGCGTCGGGATGGCGGCCACGCTGACCGCGACGGGACTGCTGCTCGTCAAGGTGGGCGACCGGCTGGAGCGCAGGGCCGCGCGCGGGCACGCGTTCGCCGCCAGGCTGTCCGGCCTGGCACCCGTGGGCACCGCCGCCATGGTCGTCGTGCTCGGCGCCGGGCTCGCCCTGCGCTCGGCGGCGGTGCTCTAACGGCGCTTCTTGCGCGAGGAGGGCAGGTCGTGGCGGCCGGAGAGGAACTCCTGGAAGGCGATCTTCGCCCGGATCACCGGCCTGCGCCAGCGCTCCTCGCGATGGATGGCCACGGCCAGCTTGCGCGGCGAGCTCCTGGCGAAGAACCAGTGCGCCCACGGCGAGCCGGGCCTGGCCAGCCGCACCGCGCCGACGACGAGCAGGACCGGCACGAACAGTCCGACCAGACCGGTCCAGATCTTGCCCTTGAGCAGCGTGACGACGGCCAGCCCCAGATTGCCGACCAGCACGGGCGCCGCCAGCCACGACCCCACCGGCGTGCCGTAGTCCCAGGCCAGCGGCCGTAGCCCGAGCAGCAGCAGCCCGGTCACCGCCACCGCGACGAACACGGCGTCGACGGAGGTACGCCCCTCCTCCTCCCAGTACACGTCGTGCAGGTGCAGGATCAGCGCGAACTCGTCCAGCACGAGCGCCGCCCCCACCCCGAACACGCCCGCCGCCACGGCGTACCAGGCCTCCGACGTGCCCGAGACGATGAGCCCGGTGACCCCGCCGAGCAGCATGAGCACGACGCCGAACACGACGTGGTGGATGTGCATCTCGCCGACGTTGACGTTACGGAACCAGCCGATCTTCGCCCTGATCAGCCTGACATTGATACGGGTGGCGATGAACGACACGATGAGCGCGACGAAGAAGCAGAACAGCGGCAGCCGCCCCGTGTCGATGATCCGTTCTTCCAGCCATTGCCCCATAGGTCTCGAATTCGATGCTACGAGCCCTTTCAACTCCTCACGCCATCGAAGGGGGCCTGGCCAGGAAGCCGCGCAGCAGCGCAGCCGTGCCTTCGAGGTGCTCGGCGACCGCCCTGCGCGCCGCCTCGGGGTCCTGGGCGAGTATGGCCGCGACGATGGCCGCGTGCTGGGCGGCGGCGTGCTCGATGTTGCGCTGCAGCACCGGAATGGCGTTGAGCAGATCGGTCACCCGCAGCCTGGCGTCGGCGCAGGCCGCGGCCAGCAGCGGCGAGCCGGTGAGCTCGGCGATCGACAGATGGAAGGCCGTGTCGAGCCGCCGGTAGTCCTCGGGCCTGGCGTCGTCGAGGTCGGCCAGGCGCCGCAGCAGGGCCGCGCGCTGCGCCTCGGTCAGCGCGGTGGTGGCCAGCACCTGGGCCGCGCCGCACTCCACGGCCATGCGGAAGACGAGCGCGTCGTGCAGGTCGTCGGTGCCCATGTCGGTGACGACCCTGCGCAGGTCGCCCGTGCGGGGCGGAGCCGGGCTGTAGGTGACGAACGCGCCGCCGTAGCGCCCCCTGCGCACGTCGAGGTAGCCCGCCTCCTGCAACGCCCTGATCGCCTCGCGCAGCGTCACCCTGCTGATGCCCAGCTGTACGGCCAGCTCGCGCTCGGGCGGCAGCTTCTCGCCCCGCCCGACGACGCCGAGCTTGATGGCCTGCAGCAGACGCTCGACCGTCTCCTCGAAGGCGTTGCCCGCCCGCACGGGACGCAACACCGTCATCAACCGCGCCGACTCGTCCAAGGTGTCCTCAGGCTCTTGACAACCGATCCCACGATGCACATCAATGGTCTGACACTAGCCCAATAAAAGGGAGCGTGCGGTGTCGGGACTGCTGTCGATCGACGAACTCAGACAAGAAGTCGCCGCAGGCCGGATCGACACGGTCCTCCTGGCCGTCGCCGACATGCAGGGCCGCCTCCAGGGCAAGCGCCTGGCCGCCCGCTACTTCCTCGACGACGTGCTCGAACACGGCTCGGAGGGCTGCAACTACCTGCTGGCCGTCGACGTGGACATGAACACCGTCGGGGGCTACGCGATGTCGTCGTGGGAGCGCGGCTACGGCGACTTCGTGATGAAGCCCGACCTGTCCACCCTGCGCAGGGTGCCGTGGCAGGAGGGCACCGCCCTGCTGATGGCCGACCTCACCTGGGCCGACGGCTCCGACGTCGTCGCCTCGCCCCGCCAGATCCTGCGCCGCCAGCTCGCCCGCCTGGCCGAGCGCGACCTGGTCGCCTTCGTCGGCACCGAGCTGGAGTTCGTGGTGTTCGACGACTCCTACGAGGACGCCTGGCGGCGCGGCTACCGCGATCTGACGCCCGCCAACCAGTACAACGTCGACTACTCCCTGCTCGGCACCGCCAGGGTCGAACCACTGCTGCGCAGGATCAGGCGCGACATGGACGGCGCCGGGATGTACGTCGAGTCGGCCAAGGGCGAGTGCAACCTGGGCCAGCACGAGATCGCCTTCAAGTACGACGAGGCGCTGCGCACGTGCGACAACCACTCGATCTACAAGAACGGCGCCAAGGAGATCGCCGCCCAGGAGGGCAGGTCGATCACCTTCATGGCCAAGCCGAACCAGCGTGAGGGCAACTCCTGCCACATCCACATCTCGCTGCGCGGCAAGGACGGCTCGGCCGTCATGGCGGGCGAGGGCGCGCACGGCCTGTCACCGCTGGGCGAGCACTTCATCGCCGGTCAGCTCGCCTGCCTGCGCGAGCTGACGCTGATGTACGCGCCCCACATCAACTCCTACAAACGCTACGTGCCGGGCAGCTTCGCCCCCACCGCCGTCAAGTGGGGCGTCGACAACCGCACGTGCTCGTTGCGCCTGGTCGGCCACGGCCACTCCCTGCGCATCGAGAACCGGGTGCCCGGCGGCGACGTCAATCCCTATCTCGCGGTCGCCGCCCTGGTGGCGGCCGGGCTGCACGGCATCGACGAGCGGCTCCCGCTGGAGGAGGCGTTTGCGGGCAACGCCTATGACAGCGGCGCGGACAGCGTGCCGTACACACTGCGTGACGCTCTCGCCCTGTTCGAGTCATCCGGGCTGGCCGCCCGAACGTTCGGACAGGAGGTGGTGGCACACTACGCCAATAACGCGCGCGTCGAGCTGGCCGCCTTCGACGCCGCCGTCACCGACTGGGAACTGTTCAGGGGATTCGAGCGACTGTGAAGATCATCAACCCGGCCACCGAGGCCGTGCTCGCCGACGTCGAGCCCGCCGACGCCGCCGAGGTCGACCGGGCGGTGGAGCGTGCCAGGGCGGCCCACGGCCCCTGGAAGGCCCTCGCTCCCGGCGACCGGGCCAGGTTGCTGCGCGCCTTCGCCGCATCGGTCGAGGCGCACGCCGAAGAGCTCGCCCTGCTGGAGGTGGCCAACGCCGGGCACACGATCGGCAACGCCCGCTGGGAGGCCGGCAACGTCCGCGACGTCCTGCACTACTACGCCGCAGCCCCCGAACGCCTGTATGGCAGGCAGATCCCGGTGGCGGGCGGTCTGGACGTCACCTTCCACGAGCCGCTGGGCGTGGTCGGCGTCATCGTGCCGTGGAACTTCCCCATGGTGGTCATGACCTGGGGAGTGGCCCCCGCGCTGGCGGCGGGCAACACCGTGATCGTCAAACCGGCCGAGTGGACGCCGCTGACCGCGATGCGGCTGGCCGAGCTGGCCCTCGACGCCGGACTGCCCGAAGGCGTGCTCCAGGTGCTGCCCGGCCTGGGCGAGGTCGCGGGCGCCCGGCTGGTCGAGCACCCGCATGTCGCCAAGATCGTGTTCACCGGTTCGACCGAGGTGGGCAAGGAGATCGCCGCCAGGGGCGCCGCCACCGTCAAGCGCCTCACCCTGGAGCTGGGCGGCAAGTCGGCCAATATCGTGTTCGCCGACTGCGACCTGGCCAAGGCCGCGGCCACCGCGCCCTACGCCGTGTTCGACAACGCCGGGCAGGACTGCTGCGCACGCTCGCGCATCCTGGTGCAGGAGTCGGTGCGCGAGGAGTTCCTCGACCTGCTCGGCACGGCCGTGTCCGGCGTCAGGGTCGGCGACCCGCTCGACGAGGGCACCGAGATGGGCCCGCTGATCAGCGCCGAGCACCTGGCCAGGGTGCGCGGCTTCGTCGACGGCACGCCGTACCTGCAAGGGGAATGCCCGGCCGGGCCCGGCTACTGGTTCCCGCCGACGGTGCTGACCTCGCAGGTCACCGACCGGGCCTTCACCGAGGAGATCTTCGGGCCCGTCGTCTCGGTGGTGGGGTTCGCCGACGAGCAGGAGGCCGTGCGGATCGCCAACGACACCCCCTACGGGCTGAGCGGCTCCATCTGGACCCGTGACGTCGGCAGGGCGTTGCGGGTGGCGCGTGCGGTCGAGGCGGGCAACCTGAGCGTCAACTCGCACTCGTCGGTCCGCTACTGGACGCCGTTCGGCGGATTCAAGCAGTCGGGCCTCGGCAGGGAGCTCGGTCCTGACGCGTTGAGCGCCTTCACCGAGACCAAGAACGTCTTCATCGCATCGGAGTAGGGAAACATGCAGCGTTTGCAGGATCGCGTCGCCGTCATCACCGGCGCCGGGAGCGGGATAGGCCTGGCCACCGCGCACAGGTTCGCCCAGGAGGGCGCCAAGGTGGTCTGCGCCGACCTCGACGAGACCACGGGCGCCGCCGCCGCGGCCGAGGTCGGCGGGCTGTTCGTCAAGGCCGACGTGACCAGCGAGGCCGACGTCGTCCGGATGTACGAGACGGCGTTCGACGCCTACGGCAGTGTGGACATCGCCTTCAACAACGCCGGGATCTCACCGCCGGACGACGACTCGATCCTCACCACCGGTCTCGACGCCTGGCGCAGGGTGCAGGAGGTGAACCTGACCAGCGTCTACCTGTGCTGCAAGTACGTCATCCCCTACATGCGGCGCCAGGGCAAGGGCTCGATCATCAACACGGCCTCGTTCGTCGCGGTGATGGGGTCGGCCACCTCACAGGTCTCCTACACCGCGTCCAAGGGCGGCGTGCTCGCCATGTCGCGCGAGCTCGGCGTGCAGTTCGCACGGGAGGGCATCCGGGTCAACGCCCTGTGCCCGGGGCCGGTCAACACGCCGTTGCTGCAGGAGCTGTTCGCCAAGGACCAGGAGCGGGCCCAGCGCCGCCTGGTGCACATCCCCGTCGGCAGGTTCGCCGAGGCGAGCGAGATCGCGGCGGCGGTGGCCTTCCTGGCCTCCGACGACGCCTCGTTCATCACGGGCTCTGAGTTCCTCGTCGACGGAGGCATCTCCGGCGCCTATGTCACCCCGCTGTCATGAGCAGGCCCGTCATCGGCGTCACGTGCTACGTCGAACCCGCGCGCTTCACGGTCTGGGACCTGCCGACCGCCCTGCTGCCCTTCATGTACATCGAGCACATCGTGCGGGCGGGCGGCCAGCCCGTCATGATCCCGCCGATCGGCACGCCCGCCGACCTGATCTCCAGGCTGGACGGACTGATCATCGCGGGTGGCGGCGACATCGACCCCGCCCGCTACCAGGCCGAACCTCATGAGCAGACCGGCTACATCCGCGAGTTCCGCGACGCGTCCGAGTTCGGGCTGATGAGTGCGGCGCTGGAGGCCGACCTGCCCTTCCTCGGCGTGTGCAGGGGGCTGCAGGTGCTCAACGTCAGCCTGGGCGGCTCGCTGCACCAGCACCTGCCCGACGTGACCGGCCACACCGATCACGCGCCCGCGCCCGCCGAGTTCGGCCTGATGCCGGTGCACCCGGCCGACGGCACCAGGCTGGCCAAGCTGCTGGAGGGCGAGCAGGTCGTCAGGCACTACCACCACCAGGCCATCGACAGGCTCGGCGAAGGCCTCACGGTCTCGGCCGTCGCCGGTGACGGCACCGTCGAGGCCGTCGAGCTCGACGCCGCCACCTTCGCCCTGGCCGTGCAGTGGCACCCGGAGGCGGGCGACGACGGCACGCTGTTCGAGGCGCTGGTCGCCGCGGCCCGCGATCGGCGCGACGGCACGGCCTAGGGCGTCGACAGTGCGGTGATCGCCTCGTCGAGGTCGCGTTCGGCGCCGAAGCGGAACGCGGCCTCGTAGGCCTCCTCACCCGCCAGGCGCCGGGCCGATCCCGCGCACTCCCGGCGCAGGGCGGTCAGGCCTGGCGCGTTCATGGAGACCGCGCCCTGCCTGTCCCACACCTGCTGCGACAGCCCCAGCGCCACGGCCGCCGCCTTGCCCTCCTGTCCGGCCACGGCGATCCTGGCCAGCATGTCGAGGGCGAGCGCGGTGCCCAGCATGTCGCGCATGCTCCACTTGGTGGCCAGGCATCGGCGGGCCAGTCCGGCCGCTCCGTCCAGGTCGCCCCGCTGCAGCCGTACACCGCTCATGTGGTGGTCGGCGTAGGAGCGCAGCCAGTGCCCGCCGAAGGCGTCCGCGCCTCGCCACATCGCCTCGACCAGACGCTCGGCCGCACACAGGTCGGTGCCCTGCATCACCAGGGCCAGCGCTCCGGCCGACTGGGAGATCAGCACGCCGAACCCGGGGTCGCCGAGCTTCCTGTGGATGGCCGCCGCCTCCTCGGCGATCCTCATGGCCTCGCCGAGATCGCCCCTGAGCACGGCCAGCAGGGCCCGCATCGTGTGCGCGTAGGCGCCCGCGGTCACGTCGCCCTGCTCGGCCGCCGCGGCCACGGCCTCGGTGAGCAGGCGGCCCGCCGTGTCGTGGTCGCCCTGGATCATCGTCACCAGCGCGTAGGCCCACAACGCCGAGGTACGCGTGCCGCCCGGCTCGGGGCAGCGGGCCAGGGCGTTGCCGAGCTGGTGCCTGCCCTCGTGCAGATGGCCGCACGCCACCCAGAAGTAGACCAGGCTGGTGGCCAGGTCCAGGCCCGCCGCGTAGTCGTCCGGGTCGGACCAGCAGTGCCCGAACGCCGCCCGCAGATTGGGCAGCTCCCTCGACATCCGGCGCGACCAGCCCACCTGGTCCGGGCCCTTCCACTCGGCGTGGAACCATCGGGCCAGGCCCAGGTAGAAGTCGCGGTGCCTGCGCCGCATGTCGGTGGCCAGACCGAGCTCGCGCAGCCATCCGGCGCCGTATGCCCTGATGGTGTCGAGCATGCGATAGCGCCCGTCGTCGAGCGCGCGCACGATCGACTTGTCGACCAGCGAGGCCAGCGCCTGCTCGGCCAGGCGCGGGGTCAGCGGGGCGTGCGCGCACACGGTCAGCGCCGCCTCGGCCCCGAAGTCGCCGTGGAAGACCGAGAGCCTGGCCCACAGCAGCCGCTCCAGCGGCGTGCACAGCTCGTGGCTCCAGCCGATCGCGGTGCGCATCGTCCTGTGCCTGGACGAAGGCCGCTCCCCGTCGCCGGAGGCCAGTCTCTCGCCGAGTGTGGTCAGCAGTTCGTCCGCCGACACCGTGCGCAGGTGCGCCGCAGCCAGTTCGATGGCGAGCGGGATGCCGTCGAGCTTGTGGCACAGCCGCCACACCGCCTCCCCGGCCGTGAACCCCGGCCTGACGGCGCCCGCCCGCTCGGCGAACAGCGTGACCGCCCCCTCGGGCCCGCCCGCCGGAGCCTCCACCGGCATCGGGTGCACGGCCAGCACGTGCTCACCCGTCGCGCGCAGCGGCTGCCTGCTGGTGACCAGCAGCCGCAGGCCGGGCGCGGCCCGCAGCAGCGCGTCGGCCAGCCTGGCGCAGGGGCCGACGAGATGCTCGCAGGTGTCGAGCACGATCAGCGCACGCCTGCCCGCCAGGTAGTCGCCGAGCGCCCTGGCCTGTGACCGCGTGGCCTCCGGCGTCACCCCGACCGTGCTGGCGACGGTGTGCGCCAGCAGGCTCGCCTCCCTGAGCGCCGACAGCTCCACCAGCCAGACCCCGTCGGGATGCGCCTCCGCCTGTCCTGTGGCCACCCGGAGGGCGAGCCTGGTCTTGCCGACCCCGCCGACTCCTGTCAGCGTCACGAGGCGTTCGTGACCGAGCAGCTCGGCCGCGTCGGCCAGCTCCCTCGACCTGCCGACGAAACTCGTCGTCTCCACGGGTAGGTTCCCCACTCGCCCGTGGCCCGCAGTACCGATCACACTGTCCTCCCGCGATGACTGGCCGCGCAGTGCTTACCGAATGGTAACCACGTATCGCCCGACAAACAGCGGCCTGCGGAAAGGCCTGTCTCCGAGGTCAGGGCCACAGGAGGCACGACAGTCGCCCTCGTGGGGATTTCGCCGGACCCATCGAGCCCACTAGTCTGGGTTCCGACACCGATGAACCCGTGCGGGAGAGCGTCCTGACATCCGGTCAGGTCCCCTGAAGGAGCAAGCCCTCCCCGCGAACCTCTCAAGGCAAAGGACCGTACGGGCCAGGGTGACCTCTGGAAAGCAGGCCCTGTGGGCCTCGCCGAAGGTGAAAGTCCGGCCAAAATCCGGGCGAAGCTCTCAGGCACCGATGACAGAGGGGGAGGATCCTGGCATCCGACCCTTTCTGAGGTGCGAACAATGTCCCGACCGACACCGTTGCGAGACGTCCACGAGAGTCTCGGCGCGACGCTGACCGACTTCGCCGGCTGGCTGATGCCGCTGCGTTACGGCAGCGAGTCCGCCGAGCACAACGCCGTCCGCACCGCGGCCGGCCTGTTCGACCTCTCCCACATGGGCGAGATCCACCTCACCGGGCCGCAGGCGGGACAGGCGCTCGACTACGCGCTGGTCGGCCATCTGTCCGCGCTCGACCCCGGCCGGGCCCGCTACACCATGATCGTCAACGAGGCGGGCGGTGTGCTGGACGACCTCATCGTCTACCGGCTGGCCGACGAGGAGTTCATGGTCGTCGCCAACGCCTCCAACTACGAGCTGGTCGCGGCCGAGCTGCTGGAGCGGGCCAAGGACTTCGACGCGGTCGTCGAGGACCGCTCCGACCAGTGGGCGCTCATCGCCGTACAGGGTCCGCGCGCGCAGGAGATCCTGGCCGGGCTCACCGACGCCGATCTGGCCGGTCTGAAGTACTACGCGGGGCTGCCCGGCGTCGTCGCCGGGGTCCAGGCGCTGATCGCCAGGACCGGCTACACCGGCGAGGACGGCTTCGAGCTGTTCGTCGCGGGCGCCGACGCCGTGGCGCTCTGGCAGGCGCTGACCGAGGCGGGCGAGCCGTACGGGCTGATTCCGGCCGGGCTGTCCAGTCGCGACACCCTCAGGCTCGAAGCCGGTATGCCGCTCTACGGCAACGAGCTGAGCACGGCGCTGACGCCGTTCGACGCCGGGCTCGGGCGTGTGGTGAAGTTCGAGAAGCCGGGCGACTTCGTGGGCCGCGCCGCTCTTGAGCCGTTGAAGGACCTCCCGCCGCGCCGCCGCCTGGTCGGCCTGGTCGCGACGGGCCGCCGGGTACCCCGCCACGGGTACGCGGTCACGAAGAACGGCGCCGTTGTCGGCGAGGTCACCAGCGGAGCGCCGTCCCAGTCCCTGGGCAGGCCGATCGCCATGGCTTACGTGGACACCGACGCCACCGAAGGTCTGGCCGTCGACATCCGGGGCAGCCAAGAGGCTGTAGACCTGGTGGAGCTGCCCTTTTACAGGAGGAAGAAATGAGCACCATCCCTGACGAGCTGAGCTACACCAAGGAGCACGAGTGGGTGAGCGGTCTCGACGACGGTCGCACGGTGACCGTCGGCATCACCGCTTTCGCGGCCGAGGCCCTGGGCGACGTGGTCTTCGTACAGCTGCCTGAGCAGGGCTCCACCGTCGAGGCCGGGGACTCCATCGGCGAGGTCGAGTCGACCAAGTCGGTCAGCGAGATCTACGCCCCCGTCAGCGGTGAGATCGTCGAGGTGAACCAGGAGGTGGCCGACAAGCCCGACCTGGTGAACTCCGAGCCCTACGGCGACGGCTGGATGTTCCGCGTCCGCCTGAGCAGCGACCCCGAGGACCTGCTGACGGCCGAGGAGTACTCGGCACTGACGTCGGGCGCTTCCTGACTTTTCGGCCGGGGCCGTTACTCTGGAGAGAGCTCCACCAGCCGGCCGGCCCCGGCCGCACGCTTCCCCTTCGCCGCCTGAAAGGCGCACATCAATGGCGATCAGCGTCTTCGACCTCTTCAAGATCGGCATCGGCCCGTCCAGCTCGCACACCGGTGGCCCCATGGCCGCGGCACACAAGTTCGCCAGGGGCCTGCACGAGGACGGCCTGCTGGAGAAGACCGCCCGCGTCGACTGCATCCTGTACGGCTCGCTCGGCCTGACCGGCAAGGGCCACGGCAGCGACAAGGCCGTCCTGCTCGGCCTCTCGGGCGACAAGCCCGAACTCGTCGACGTCGACACCGTAGAGGCCCGCATGGCCGACATGCGCACCACCGGCAGGATCCGCCTGTACGGCCAGCACGAGATCGACTTCGTCGTCGGCGAGCACCTCGTGTTCGAACGCAAGATCTCGCTGCCCGAACACCCCAACGGCATGCGCTTCACCGCCTTCACCGACGACGGCCACCCCCTGCGCGAGAAGGTGTACTTCTCGGTCGGCGGCGGCTTCGTCGTCGACGAGAACGCCACCGGCGCCGACCGCATCAAACAGGACGACACCGTCCTGCCCTACCCCTTCACGACCGCGCACGAACTGCTCGCCCTGTGCTCGGAGACCGGGCTCTCCGTCTCCGGGCTGATGCTGGAGAACGAGAAGGCGTTCGGCCGATCGGCCCAGCAGATCCGCGACGAACTGCTCAACATCTGGCGCGTCATGTCCGAATGCGTCCAGCGCGGCATCGCCCAGGAGGGCGTGCTGCCCGGCGGACTCAAGGTCAAGCGCCGGGCCAACAAGCTCTACCGTCGGCTGCAGATCGAGGCGCCCGAGAAGGACCCGCTGCAGACCATGGACTGGGTGTCGCTGTTCGCCCTGGCCGTCAACGAGGAGAACGCCTCCGGCGGGCGCGTCGTCACCGCCCCCACCAACGGCGCGGCCGGCATCATCCCCGCCGTGCTCACCTACTACTCCCGCTTCATCCCGCAGGCCGACACCGACGGCGTCGTACGCTTCCTGCTGACGGCCGCCGCGATCGGCGTGCTGTTCAAGGAGAACGCCTCCATCTCCGGCGCCGAGGTCGGCTGCCAGGGCGAGGTCGGCTCCGCCTGCTCGATGGCCGCCGCCGGCCTCACCGAGGTACTCGGCGGCACCCCCGAACAGGTGGAGAACGCCGCCGAGATCGGCATCGAACACAACCTCGGCCTGACCTGCGACCCCATCGGCGGCCTGGTCCAGATCCCCTGCATCGAACGCAACGCCGTCGCCTCCATCAAGGCGATCACCGCCGCCCGCATCGCCCTGCGAGGCGACGGCCAGCACTTCGTCTCCCTGGACAAGGCCATCCGCACGATGAAGGCCACCGGCCGCGACATGCTCGACAAGTACAAGGAGACGTCACGGGGGGGACTGGCGGTCAACATCATCGAGTGCTGAAGGCGGGCGTGCCTCCTGGGCGCCGCCCGCCGGTTGATCAGGTCCTACCAGGAGGCTCTCGGCGGACGATACGAGCAGCACGACTTGGTCGGTGACGAGACCACGCGATTAAGGTGGCTTTCACCAGCCAGAGCTGGGAGGACTACGTCCATTGGCAGGTGGCGGATCGACAGATCTTGCAGGCTCGCTACCACTGCGAGTGACCCCTGTCTGCTCGGCAGCGGCCCCGAGCGCCTGGCCGGGCAGGCAGGGGTCACCTCGCGCAAGACGTGAGGTCCCCGTCATGAGCCGACCGGGCATCGATGAGCAGCATGGAAGTTGGGGCAGCAGATCACGGCCGTGCTGATGAAGGCTCCGCCCTCCAGCCAGTCGCCCCACTGGACATCCACCTGCCCCGGCAGGCTCACCCGGGCGTTCTTGACGCGGTGCTGGAACTGCTCGCGGTGGCCCAGCCGGTTGTCCCGATGGCTCGGCATCCGCCCGCAGTAGCCGTGCCACTGGCTCTCCAGCCACATCACCGCCTCGTCCACCTCGTGGAAGGTGGCCTTGATCTGCGTCCGGCCCTTCAGCAGCCAGTCGCAGGTCCGATTGGGCGGCAGAGGCGAGGCCAGGAACGCGGCCTGGGCGGCCGCGTCGGCGGACGGGCGGCGCAGCGACTCCTGCTCGCGCTCCCTGCCCTGCCCGGCCCACTGGTAGGCATGCCAGTGGCCTACCCTGACGGCTGCGACGTTCGGCATGCCTTCCCCTCAAGACAGGCCTCCGCCCTTCCGGACGGAGGCATGGACGGTGTCGAGCTAGATGTGACTGGTGTCGACGCCTGCTGCTCGCAGCTCGGCGCCGGTGAAGCGCAGGGTCGCGCCGGGCAGCTTGGAGTCGCCCAGCAGGTACGCGTCCTCGATGCCGGGGATGCGGGCGAACGTGAGGCAGGAGTCCATCTCCTCCTCCTGCTGATTGCCGCCGCACAGCGGGACCAGGACGGCGTCTCGCGTGTCGGCCATGTAGAGATTCATCGGGCGTCCTCATCTCTCGACGGGCTGGTGGACATACGTGGAGGCACCTCCCGACGGTAGAACTCCGAGGTCGGCACGCACACCTGCGAGGAGGTCGGAGGGCGCTCGGGAATGGCGGTAACTCCGACCTGGCCGGACGGCAGATTCCCGAGCAGCCGCCCATCGGAATGGGTAATCTGCTCGTGAATCCGGAGGGATGTGGGGTGTCAACCCAGAAACGTCTTGGAGTCAGTCCTCAGGCGCGGGGTCGCGAACTGGCTCGAATTGGACAGCAGCTATGGCAAGACGCCAAATCAGTAAAGGCCGCAGCAATCGAGTTGATGACTCGACACCCGGACATACCCAGCCTTCAGGCTCATCGTTACGTCTGCGCACTGTCCCAGGATCAAGCCGCAACCCGATACAACGAGGTCACGGGGAACACCACGGGATTGGGTGGCACATCCATCAACACCTGGGAAACCTGGGCTCGGACGCGCGGGCGCGCGGGATCGCCGCCGACCTTCTCCACCCTGGTGATCCTCGCCATGGCGTACGGCCGAGGGCCGCTCGGCATCGCCGACGAACAGCTCTCCCCCAGCGACCTGGTCGCCGGGGCATACGAACGCCTCGCCCCCGAGGACCGGCTGTCCCTGCGGAGATTCACCACGGCCGATCACCCGGTCCGCGTGCCGTCACCCGTTCCCGGACTGCGGCGACACGCCGGGAACGCCACCGACATAGGCTCGGATTTCGTGCTCGCCGCGCCGACGCCGGAGCACGACAATGCGAACAGGCTGGTCCGCTCCCTTCCCAACCCCGATCCCGGACAATTGCTGAGCCTGAACTGGGCCTCCTTCGGCTTCGGAGTGGAACGGCTGATACACCAGATAAAGAATGTCGGGCGACGCCTCGACGTCGACGCCTGTTTCGGAATCAACGAGGCAGGACTGGTGATGGCGACATTTCTCGCGTCGGCCCAATTCGGAAGGTGTCCCATCGGCTATCTCAAGTGCAACACCAGCCGTGACTCCATCACCCTCGACCCGGCCTCGGTTTATCCGGACCTTCCCGAGGCCCCTTCGGTCGTTCTCACCGACTTCGAGGTCAAGCACGCGGACGTCGTGGGATTCATTGCCAAGAAGATCCGCGACCGATATCCGGGAGCGGAGATCTATTTCGCCGTGTTCGGGGCCATGACGAAAGAACGCGACCTCGCAGTGGCCGGTTTCGACGACCTGACCGGGGCGGCGATCATGCGAGCCGCCGACTTCAAGGCGGTCTTCATAGCCGCCACGATGAGCCCTCCGGGGCTCGAACCGCCCTTGGAGCTACGTTGACATCAGGAGGCCACCCATGTCGCACCGTCCGATGCCCGGCATCGCCGAGGACCTCGCCAGGCTGGTCACCACCCTGATCGGGGAGATCCGACCGCAATTGATCAAGGCGGCTCTGACCGGAGACCATGCCGATCTCGCCAATTCCCGCCATGCCGGCAACTTCCTGTCGGCCTTCGACCTTCAGCTGCACGAGCGATATCGGGAACTGCTCACGGATATCTTTCCCTCCTTCGTCTACGCCTCCGAGGAAGCCGATCCTCAGATCGTCGGCACCGCCTCCGACCCGGACCTCTGCGTGCTCGTCGATCCACTGGACACCAGTGAGATGGCCGTGCGTTCCCTCTTCGGCTACACACACGTGATGGTCTACTCCCGGAGCCTGCGACGTCCGGTGGCCGCGGCGGTGGGCGACATCTTTCATGAGCTTCAGCTGTATCTCGCCGCGCGGGACGAGGACGGGCGAGACCATGCCTGGCTGCTGGAGCGCGACGGAACCCGCCATGCTCTGCGCCTGAACCGATTCGCGCCTCTCCAGGAGGCACTGGTGACCAATTTCCTGATGAAGCCCGGCCGGTTCACGGCATTGGCCGGGCAGAGCCGATTGTTCGAGGAGCTCGGGCGGTCGGGCCGAGGGCGCATCGGTGTGGACTTCGGCTCCATCAGCCTGTGCCACGTGGCGGCCGGGCTCACCGACTCGGTGATCGAGTTCAACAAGGGCTTCGCCGTATGGGACCTCGCCCCCGGCCACTACATCCTGAACGCGGCGGGAGGCGTCGTGGTGGACCTGCGAGGTGACACCGTTCCACTGGACTACGGGTTCACGTCGGTCGCCGAGATCGTGGCCGCCATGGACGATCGCCACAAGTTCGTCGCGGCGTCGTCCCTGCCCTTGGCGCATTCGATTGTCGAGGCCTTGACCTGAGTCGCACGGCACCCTACCGGCGTGACACGTGTACCCGTACGACCGCGCCCAGGGCGTCGTCGCAGACCTCTCGGCGGATGCGGCCGACGATCTCGCGGTCGAGTTTGCCCACCACGCTTCCCGCGTCCGCCGAGGCCGGGCAGGTCACCCCGATGCGGAGGCGGTCGACGTCGCCGACCACGCGTACGGTCGCCCGGCCCATGCCGTCGATGTCCTTGAGGCCGACGCACAGCAGGGCGGTGCCGGTGCCGGTGCGGACGCCGAGGCGGCCCCAGCCGAGGGCCAGCAGGAGCCAGCGCAGGGCCAGCAGGGCGAGCAGGACCATGGCCAGGGACGCCACCCACATCGACCAGGGGTGGGCGGCGACGGCGGCCGCGGTCTTGGCGGGCAGGAGGCGGGTCCCGGGCGGCAGGCCGGGCAGGCGGCCCTGGCCGCGTAGCCAGGCGTAGGCGCCGAGCAGCAGCAGGACGCCTCCCACGATGCCGAGCCCCCAGCGATTACCCGTGTACTGCTTCACACAAGCCCCTTCCCACACCATCCGACGATCGCGGCCCCCGCCCTCACAGCCCTTTCCTCCGCAACCGCACCACGACCTCTCCCCCGCACAGCGCCCCGAGCCCGTTGAGCCGATCCCCGACCGCCGTACCGACCTGCCGGAGCACGACGCCGGTGCGTTCGGCGCGGGTGACGACGGTGACCTCGATGAGGCGGCGGCGCAGCCGTACCTTGGCCTTGTCCACGCCTTCGACCTGCTGGGCGACGGAGCGCAGGGTACGGCGCAGGCCGGAGCGGGTGATGCCGATGACGATGAGCGGGTCGGAGGTCTCCAGAGGCACCAGACGCGACCGGCCGGGTACGAGTGCGAGCGTGACGAGGGCGGCTCCGGCGGCGGCCACGACGGCGGCTCCGGCCGACAGCAGGGGCTCCTCCCAGGTGTGCGATCCGGCGAGCGCGAGCGCCTGGTCGACGGGAAGCAGGCCGATCGGCTTGTCCATGAGCCTCGCGACGACCTCGACCACGGTCAGGCCGAGCGCGGCGGTGCTGGCGAGTGCGACGCCCACGCCCGCGGGGGTGCGTGCGGGTCTGAGGGTACGGCTGGACCTGCGGCGCGGTGTCTCCTCGGCATAGGCGCTCGGCCGGATCTGCTGCAGTGTGGTCGTCACATCGCCCAGGAGTACACGGACGGGCGAGCACAGCGGCAGATGCGCCGCCGGTGTTTTGCCCGATGCTGGGAAAAGGATGGACGGCGAGGGAGTTAATGTGACACCCACTCATGTTCAACCGGACATCAGCCCGTTACGCTGCTGCTATGGACGACCGCCAGCGCTATGACCGGGTGACCGCCGACCTGGAGGCCCCCTTCGCCATCCTCGACCTGGCAGCGCTGCGCTCCAACGCCACCGACCTGGTACGGCGGGCGGCGGGCAAGCCGATCAGGGTGGCCAGCAAGTCGATCAGGAGCCGGGCCGTGCTCGAACGCATCCTGGCGATGGACGGCTTCAGCGGCATCATGGCCTTCACCCTGCCCGAGGCGTTGTGGCTGGTCGCGTGCGGGCACACCGACGTGCTGGTCGCCTATCCCACGGCCGACCGTGCGGCGCTGGCCGAGCTCGGGGCCGACGCCAGGGCGGCACGCGAGATCACCGTCACCGTCGACAGGCTGGAACACCTCGACTTCATCGAGGAGGCGCTGCCGCCGGGCCACCACGAGATCAGGCTCAGCCTCGACATCGACGCCGGATATGTCGCGTTCGGCGGCAGGTTCAGGGCAGGCGCCCTGCGATCGCCCGTACGCGAGCCCGAGCAGGCCGCCGACCTCGCCGCCGCCGTCGCCGAGCGCCCCGGGTTCAGGCTGGCCGGGCTCATGGCCTACGAGGCGCAGATCGCGGGCGTGGGCGACGAGGTGCCCGGCAACGCCGCCATGAGCCGCGTTGTCAGACTCATGCAGAGCCGCTCGGCCAGAGAGCTGATCGTACGGCGAGGCCGTATCGTCAATGCCGTCAGGCAGCATGCCGACCTGGAGTTCGTCAACGGCGGCGGCACCGGCAGCATCGAGCGGACCGTGCGCGAGAAGGCGATCACCGAGGTCGCGGCCGGATCGGGATTCTTCCATCCCAGGCTGTTCGACCACTACAGCGCCTTCACCGGCAGGCCGGCCGCGCTGTTCGCCCTGCCGGTCGTCAGGCGGCCGTCGCCCGGCGTCGTGACCGTGCTGGGCGGCGGGTACCCCGCCTCCGGCGCGGCGGGCCCGAGCAGGCTGCCCCAGCCGTACCTTCCTGCGGGGCTGACCTACGCGCCGGACGAGGGGGCGGGCGAGGTGCAGACGCCGCTGCTCGGGCAGGCCGCGCACGACCTGCGCGTCGGCGACAGGGTGTGGTTCAGGCACGCCAAGGCGGGCGAGATGTGCGAGCGGTTCGCGAGCCTGCATCTGGTGGACGGCGACGAGCGCGTGGACGAGGTCCCGACCTACCGCGGCGAGGGCAGGACCTTCCTCTGAGCGACCGGCCCTCTGAGCGACCGGCCCTCTGAGCGACCGGCTCTGAGCGATCGGCTCTGAGCGACCGGCCGAACGGGCTGCCGAGCCTATCGGCGGCGGCGTCGGAACAGCACGATCGCGGCCCCCACCACGAGCACGGCCCCCACGCCGATCAGCAACGGCGCCAGGTTCGGCCGCTCGTCGTCCCACAGGTCGTCCGGGTCGTCGCCGAAGGTGACCGGCCTCGGCGTGACGCCCACCAGGTCGCCGACCGAGGCGACGAACTGCCCCACGTCGGACTTGACCTTGGCCACGCCGCGCTCGGCGACCCGCTTGGGACTCACCCGGTCGGCGATGGCGTCCACCGTCTGCGCCAGCTCCGTGCGCGTCTGCGCGATCCGCCGCTCCAGCTCATCGGGATCGATGTCGGACATGGCACTCCCCTCGTGGTCAAGTGATCAGTCTGTCAGGTCGCACCAACGTACGGCACGCCGGGCAGGCCGGTAGGTTGGCCACGGAACCTCAGGAGGAGTTCGTGACCGAAACCAAGCTCGCACCCGGCGACGCCGCGCCCGACTTCACGCTACCCGCAGCAGAGGGCGACCCCGTGTCGCTGGCCGCCTACCGGGGCAAGCGTGTCATCGTGTACTTCTACCCAGCCGCGATGACGCCAGGCTGCACCAAGCAGGCGTGCGACTTCCGCGACAACCTGGGGCAGTTGACCGATTCCGGGTTCGTGGTGCTGGGCGTGTCGAAGGACAAGCCGGAGAAGCTGCGCGCGTTCGCCGAGCACGACGCGCTGACCTTCCCGCTGCTGTCCGACCCGGACCTCGACGTGCACAAGGCCTACGGCGCCTACGGGCCCAAGAAGCTCTACGGCAAGGAAGTCGTCGGCGTCATCCGCTCGACCTTCGTGATCGACGGCGACGGCAAGATCGAGCTGGCGCTCTACAACGTGAAGGCGACGGGTCACGTGGCCTCGCTGAAGAAGAAGCTCGGCCTGGCCTGAGCGGGCCCCGCCGTCTCGCGGCGGCGGGGCGAACGCGTGGTCGCCATGAGGCGTTGGGCTGTAAGATCAGGGCGTCCGGCAAGGGGCTGACACCCCCGCCGGGCAGGGCGGCAAGGCGTAGAGGGGCCGTAGCCCAACGGCAGGAGGCGAAGGCTTTAGGTGCCTTACAGTGTGGGTTCGAATCCCACCGGCCCCACGTGCGCCCGCTCGCTCAGGTGCCCGTGCTGCTCGGACTAGGGCTCACCGGGCCGGGGCTGGGAGCGGACGGCGGCTGCGGGGGCATGATCCGGCCCGGCGGCGGGAAGAACCGATCCTCACGCGGCATGACGCAATACCAGCCGCCCTCCGGGTTCGACGAGCAGAACTCCGCCTGACCCCTGCCACGGGGCATTCCGCGGTCGAAGGGCGCGTGCCCTCGCCACTCGCGCATCACCTCGTGCCCACCGCGAGGCCCGAGCCGATCGAAGAGCCCACCCAGGATGATCACACCGGCCCCGCCGAGCACCGCGCCGACCAGCAGGGCGATCAGCCCGACCCCGACCAGCTGCGTCGAGTGCCTGCGCGCGAACTCGCCGAACCCGTCACGCGGCGGCACACGGTCACCGGCGCCGCCCGGAGGTTGGCGGGAGCCGGCCACGGGTCCGGTCTCCGACGGCCGCGGCGGCGAGGCCTGCGGGTCGGGGTCCGGGCGCCCGTGGACCGGTTGCTCGGGTACGGTGGCCTGCTCGGCCAATGGGTCGCGCGACGCTTCCTCTTCGCCGCGCGACCCGGCATCACGATCATGATCCGCCATCACGATCTCCCTTTACTCGCCCCGAAGGCGCTCCCAATACAGACTCTGCCCAACGGGCCGTAAGGACCGCGTAAGCACGGCCGATGTGCGACCACAGTCGTATGCGCACCTCCACCTATGGGTGGAAGGCGCATCCTCTGCCCGTACGTAGCCTGATGGTGTGTTCGGCAGCATTCGCGCCTGGTCCCGGCGCCACACCAGGCTGGTCGACGTCCTGCTCATGACGCCGCTGGTCGCCTTCTGCCTGCTGTTCGGGCTGACCTACATCGGCGCGCAGCCGCCCGAGGGGCGTGAGATCCTCGACGTGGCCGGGTACGCGATGCTGTGCGTGCTGCTGCTCGCGCCGCTGCTGTGGCGCAGCACCCATCCGCGTGCCGTCTACGCCGTCATCGCGCTGACCAGCTTCGCGCAGTGGCTGTCCGGCACCGAGCCGCTGGCGCCGAACGTCGCCGTGCTGGTGGCGATGTACTCCGTCGCCTCGCGCAGCTCACGGCCGTGGGCGGTGGCCTCGCTGCTGGTCACCGAGCTGGGCGTCTTCCTCGGGCTCAGCCATGTGGAGACGCCTCGGCTGAGTGTGTTCGTCGCGATGTCGGTCATCCCGATGACGATCTGGATCTCCGGCATCTACGCCAGCATGCGAAGGAGATACCTCGAAGGCCTGGAGGAGCGCGCCGAACGCGCCGAGCTCGAACGCGACCAGCAGGCCATGCTCGCCGCCGCCGCCGAACGGGCCAGGATCGCCCGCGAACTGCACGACGTCGTCGCGCACAACGTCAGCGTGATCATCGTCCAGGCCGACGGCGCCGGATATGCCATCGACAGCGATCCCGAACAGGCCCGCATCGCCGTACAGAACATCTCACGCACCGGCAGGGAGGCGCTCGCCGAGATGCGCAGGATGGTGGGCGTGCTGCGCCAGGACGGGGGCACTCCGGCGGAGTACGTGCCACAGCCGGGGCTCGGGCAGTTGCCCGACCTCATCGAGGGGTCGGGCGTGCCCGCCGTGCTCACCGTCTCCGGCACACCGGTCGACCTGCCCGAAGGCGAGCAGCTCGCCATCTACCGCATCGTGCAGGAGGCGCTCACCAACGCGCTCAAGCACGGCGGCCCCGAGGTCAGCGCCACGGTCGAGCTCACCTACGGCGGGCGCGACGTCACCGTCAGGGTGACCGACGACGGCAGAGGCGTCGCGGCCGGCACCACCGGCGGCGGCCACGGCCTGGTCGGCATGCGCGAACGCGTCGGCATGTACGGCGGCGCGGTCTCGGCCTCACCCAGGACGGGAGGCGGCTTCCAGGTGTGCGCGACGATGCCCGTACCCTCGGCCAAGGCGGCCTGATCCCGATGAATCCCCGCGAAACCGGCAGAGCCGTGGAGGTCCGAGCTTGAGCATTCGTGTGATGCTGGTCGACGACCAGGAGTTGTTGCGCACCGGCTTCCGCATGGTGCTCGGCGCACAGCCCGACATCGAGGTCGTGGCCGAGGCGGGCGACGGCCGGGCGGCGCTCGACCTGCTGACGCACACCGAGGTGGACGTCGTGCTCATGGACGTGCGCATGCCGCGCCTGGACGGCGTCGAGACCACCCGGCTGATCTGCGCCGGGCAGGACGGGCCGAGGGTGCTCATCCTGACGACGTTCGACCTCGACGAGTACGCCTTCAGTGCGATCAGGGCGGGCGCCTCCGGCTTCCTGCTCAAGGACGTGCCGCCCGGCGACCTGGTCAGTGCGATCAGGTCGGTGCACAGCGGCGACGCCGTCATGGCGCCGAGCACCACGCGCAGGCTGCTCGAACGCTTCGCCAGCCATCTGCCGATCGGCCCGCACAAGGAGCCGGGCGACGTCGCGGCCCTCACCGCACGCGAACGCGAGGTGATGTTGCTGGTGGCGCGCGGGCTGTCCAACTCCGAGATCGCCGAACGCCTCGACCTGGCGGAGGCCACGGTGAAGACGCACCTGGGCAGGGTGCTGGCCAAGCTGGACCTGCGCGACCGCGCGCAGGTCGTGGTCCACGCCTACGAGGCCGGGCTGATCGTGCCCGCCGATCGTCCCAAGGGCTGAGGCGAGGCGCCGGATCGGCCGAATGGCCGACCCCGCGTTCCACCGCAGTCGCACCCGAAGTCCCTCCTCAAGGCCCAGGTCCGGGCCATGGGCCCGCTCTAGCGTTGGTGACGTCGAATCCGGCCCCTTCGTAGGAGTGAGTGAACGTGACCGCAGTCACCGATGTCCGCCGCCAAGCACCGCCAGCCGTCGTGGCGCGGGGACTGTCCAAGGTCTACGGCCAGGGCGACGCCCAGGTGCACGCCCTGCGCGAGGTGGACGTCGCCTTCGCCACGGGCGCGTTCACGGCCATCATGGGCCCTTCGGGGTCGGGCAAGTCCACCCTCATGCACTGCCTGGCCGGTCTGGACACCGTCACGTCCGGCTCGGTGCACATCGGCGACGTGGAGCTGACCGGTCTCGGCGACAAGCAGCTCACGCTGCTGCGCAGGGACCGCATCGGCTTCATCTTCCAGGCGTTCAACCTGCTGCCCACGCTGACGGCCGAGGAGAACGTCAGGCTGCCGCTGGAGATCGCCGGACGCCAGGCCGACCAGTTGCTCTTCGACCGGGTCATCGAGACCGTCGGCCTGCGCGACCGGCTCAGGCACAAGCCGACGGAGCTGTCGGGCGGCCAGCAGCAGCGTGTGGCCGTGGCCAGGGCGCTGATCAGCAAGCCGCAGGTCATCTTCGCCGACGAGCCCACCGGCAACCTCGACTCGCGCAGCGGCGCCGAGATCCTCTCCTTCCTGCGTACCTCGGTGCGTGAGCTCGGCCAGACGATCGTCATGGTCACCCACGACCCGGTCGCCGCCTCCTACGCCGATCGGGTGATCTTCCTGCGGGACGGTCTGCTGGTCAGCGAGCTGAACCAGCCCACGCCGCAGTCCGTGCACGACACGCTGATGAAGCTGGAGGTCTGAGCCGGTGCTGAAGACCACACTGGCCGGGCTCAGGGCGCACAAGTTGCGCCTGCTGCTCACCTCGCTGGCGATCACGCTCGGCGTCGGCTTCATCGCGGGCACGTTCGTGCTCACCGACAGCATCGACGCCGGGTTCGCCCAGAAGATCACCGCACAGGCCGACAAGGTGGACGTGGCCGTCATCCCCCAACCGGGCGGGCGCGGCGGCGAACCCCCGGTCCTGTCCCCCGCCACGCTGGCCAAGGTCCGCGCCCTGCCCGGCGTCGCCGACGCCCAGGGCCTGGTACGCGGCCCGGCCCCGCTGCTCGGCAAGGACGGCAAGGCCATCGGCAGCCAGCCGACGACGGTCGTCTCGGTCAGCACCGGACAGCTGAACCGCACCACGATCACCGAGGGCCGCACGCCCGCTTCGGCCACCGAGGCGGTCGTCGACACCAACACGGCCAGGACACAGAAGTTCGCGGTCGGCGACCGGGTGACGGTGCTCGGCAAGGACCAGGCCAGGCACGAGTTCACTCTGGTCGGCCTGTTCGACGGCGGCACCGACCAGGAGCTCGCCTACACCGGCGGCGTCGGCCTGACCACTGCGAAGGCGCACGAGGTCACCGGCGTCACGAACTTCGCCGAGATCGACGTGGTCGCCGCCGACGGCACCGACGCGCAGAGCCTGCGCGACAGCGTCGCCACCGCGGTCGGCTCGGGCCTGAGTGCCAAGACCGGTGCGGAGCTCGCCTCGCACCTGGCCAAGGAGGTGGGGCTCGAGACCGAGTTCCTGACGTTCGGCCTGCTGATGTTCGGCGTCATCTCGATGATGGTGGCGGCGCTGGTCATCTACAACACCTTCAACATCCTGGTCGCCCAGCGCACCAGGGAGATGGCGCTGCTGCGCTGCATCGGCGCGACGCGCAGGCAGATCTTCGGCTCGATCCTGCTGGAGTCGGCCGTGGTCGGGCTGCTGTCGTCGGTGCTCGGCCTGCTGGTCGGCTACGGCCTCGGCGCGCTCGCGCTCGTCGTGCTCGGTGGGACCGGCGCGCCCATCCCGGTCGGTGTGGGCGCCTCGCTCGCCCCCAGGACGATCGTCGTCGGGCTGGTCGTCGGCGTGCTGGTGACCGTGCTGGCCGCCGTGCTGCCCGCCAGGGGCGCCACCCGGGTGGCCCCGATCGCGGCGCTGCGGACCCAGGTGGAGGAGCAGACGTTCCGCACCGGCGTGCTGCGCTCGCTCTTCGCGGCGCTGTTCCTGCTGGCGGGCGTGGCCGCGACGGCGTTCGGGGTGACCAAGGAGCCCGGTCAGGACGCGCTGATCGTGGTGGCGGCGGGCGGCGCGCTGACGTTCGTCGCCGTGCTGATCCTCGGCCCGGTCATCGTCAAGCCGCTCAGCGCGCTCGTCGGCTGGCTGCCGGGCAAGGCGTTCGGCGTGCCCGGCAGGCTCGCGGTCGACAACTCGGGCCGCAATCCCAGGCGGGCCGCGACCACGACGATCGCCCTGACCATCGGCGTGACGCTGATGACGCTCATCTCGGTCGTCACGGCGTCGGCCAGGGTGACCATGACCGATCGGCTGGACGGGCAGTTCCCCGTCGACTACATGCTCACCACGCAGGGCAACGACTCCACGATCCCGCTGGAGGTCGCCTCCGCCCTGCGGACGAAGGCCGAGCTGACCTCCGTCGTGCAGATCCGCGGCGCCGAGGCGAAGATCGGCAAGCAGGCCTACACGGTCAGCACGTTCAGCGGCCCGCTCAACACCGCGGCCGGTCTGCAGAGCGGATCGATGAAGGACTTCGGGCCCGGCTCGATCGCCCTGGTCGACTGGGCGGCCAAGGACCTCGGGGTCAAGGTGGGCGGCACGTTCACCCTGGCCACGCCCGAGCACGGGAAGGCCGAGGTGAAGGTCGCGGCGATCTTCAAGACCGAGGGGTCGCTGCTGCCCGAGCTGACCGTGCCCGAACGCGACTTCGCCTCCTACTTCGGGAAGGTGCCCGACGCGCAGGTCATGGTCAATCTGAGGGACGGCGTCGATCCCGACGCGGCACGCAAGATCGTCGAGGCCGTCGCGCAGCCGTACCCGACCGTGCAGGTGGCCAGTTCGACGGAGATCAGGGGGGAGTTCGACGAGGCGCTCGACATGATGTTGATGATCATCACGGGGCTGCTCGGTCTGGCGATCCTCATCTCGCTGCTCGGCATCGCCAACACGCTGTCGCTGTCGGTGCACGAGCGCACCAGGGAGTCGGCGCTGCTGCGGGCCCTGGGGCTGACCAGGCCGCAGTTGCGGCGGATGCTCTCGGTCGAGGCGTTCGTGCTCGGGCTGATCGGGGCGCTGGTGGGGGTGGCGCTCGGGGCGGTGTTCGGCTGGGCCGCGGTGCAGACGATGAGCGACAACGCCACGTTCGTGGCGCCGGTGCTCCAGGTGCTGGCGTTCATCGCCCTGTCGGGTCTGGCGGGCGTGCTGGCCGCGGTGCTTCCGGCGCGCAAGGCGGCACGCGCCTCCATCGTGGGGTCGCTGGCCGGCGGCTGAGCGGGAGGGGTCGAGGGGCCGGGCGCCGGATGGGGGTGGCGCCCGGCCCTTCGGCCGTCAGCGGGTGTGGCGTCCCGGCCACTGCTCGGCGACCGTCTCGGGATCGAGCAGGGGCCTGATCACGATCTCGCCCGTGCTCTTGTCGATCACCACACAGCCGCCGCCCAGGGTGTCGGGCAGGACGGCGAGGTCCTCTGGCTCGGGCTCGCGGGCCCAGGCCACATAGCCCTCGTTGAAGCCGTGCAGGCCGACGGGGACCGCCTCGTCGGCCGGGCGCACGCCGTTGAAGTACTCCTCCGCTATGGCTCTGGCCTGGTCGAGGTTCACCTCGGCTCGCCCTTCCTGTCCATGATCACGCAGAACACGCCGGTGACCGAGCCGTAGGGCGGCTCGACCGCCATGTGGCCGCGCTGGGCGTCGATCCAGATGACCTCGCCGCCCGAGTTGACGGCATTCCACACATGGCAGCCGCCTCCCGGCCAGCGCACCACGAGGACGGCCGCCGCGCCGTGTCCCGCCTCGGTCAGCCTCCTGGCCACCAAGGGGTAGGCGTGACGGCCCTGCCCCGCGCACTCGAACGCCTGGCCGGTCCACCTCTCGATCCTGGCCGTCGCACCGCTCTCCCCTGTGAGCAACGGCCGCCCCACCCTGTCGTACTCGGGCTGCCTGGGCGCGGCGACCACCGACTCGCCGTGCCAGGTCGACAGCACGGCCAGCGCGCAGTCGGCGGAATTGCTCGATCGGAAGGGGTCTTCGGCCGGGCCCGAGCCGTTGATCAGCCTGATCCACGTGCCACGCGGATCGGGGAAGCGGGCCTCGGGCGGCACCGCCTTGGCGAGGTCCTCCTCCAGTTGCGGGTCCGGCCTGGCCAGCCCGCCTTTCACGCCGTAGGGACGGCAGTCGGCCAGCCGTGGGGGCCGGTCCGGCAGGTCGAACCAATCGGGTCCTGGAGCGGGCACCGGAGAGGCGGGGTCTGGACGCGGTGGCGGGCTCAGATCCGCGGCGTCAGCGGCGCGCTCGTAGTCGCGCCATCTGACCCCGTCGGCCACCACCGGGTTGTACTGCCCCTCGGGAAGGCTCCACCGGACGCCGCGGTAGTCGTCGCGGAACACGTCCATGCCTCCTGTCAGTTGACGACCGATCGTAGGGCGAGCGACGTGTCCTGGCGGCCAAGTCGGCCACATCCACACCCCAAGCCAAGGGCCGTACCAGCGCAAACGCCCCCAAGCCGGTCAGCCGACCCGGACGCTGACCGCATGCAGCCCCGTGGCTCCGTCGGGCGCCGGAGGCATGCGCTCCTCGGTCTGGGTACGGCCGGAGGCGTCCGTCGCGCGTACCTCGATCGTGTGCTCGCCCGGCGTCGCGTCCCAGTCGTAGGACCACTGCCGCCAGGTGTCGGGGCCGGGCGTCGGAGCCAGGCGGGCCCGCTGCCACGCGCCCGAGTCCACGCGTACCTCCACCGCCTCCACGCCCGTGTGCTGCGCCCACGCCACCCCCGCGATCGCCGTACGGCCGGGCGCGAGCGAGCCGCCTCCCGGCACGTCGATGCGCGACTGGACCTTGATCGGTCCCTTGGCCGACCAGCCCCTGGGCGTCCAGTACGCCTCGTCGGCGTCGAACCTCGTCACCTTCACGTCCACCACCCACTTCGTGGCCGACACATAGCCATACAGGCCGGGCACCACCTGGCGTACGGGGAAGCCGTGCGCCACGGGCAACGCCTCGCCGTTCATCGCGACGGCGAACAGCGCGTTCCTGCCGTCCATCACGACGTCGACCGGCGTGCCGCAGGTCCAGCCGTCGGCCGACGTCGACAGCAGCATGTCGGCGCCCGCCCTGACGCCCGCCTCGCGCAGCACGTCGGCCATCGGGACGCCGAGCCATCGCGCATTGCCCACGTACGGCCCGCCGACCTCGTTGGACACGCACGTCAGCGTGACGTCGGCCTCGGTCAGCGGGCGCTTCAGCAGGTCGGCGAAGCTCAGCTCGACGGGCCTGTCCACCAGGCCGTGCACGCGCAGGGTCCAGGTGGCCGGATCGACCTGGGGGATGACCAGGGCGGTGTCGACGCGGTAGAAGTCACGGTTCGGGGTGACGAACGAGGCCAGGCCGTCCAGCCGGAGATCGGCTCCCGCCGGGAGCGGCGCGGCCGGGTGCGCGGGCCTCGGCAGGGCGATCGTCGCCCGTGCGGTCTCGGCGACCTGACGCCCGCCGATCAGGCGCCCCACGCCCGCGCCCACACCGGCCACGACCAGGCCGCCCGCCGCGCCGGTGAGCAGGGAACGGCGGTCGAAGGTGTGGGGGACGGGCCTGGTGGGGCGCATCACGGGCGGGAGCTGGGCTGCGTGGGTGGCGGCGGGGTCCGTTTGGCTGGCGGGCTCCGTTTGAGGGGTGGGTTCGGTCTGGGGGGTGGGTTCGGTTTGGCGGGTGGGCTCCGTCTGGGGGATGGGTGCGGTTTGGGGGCCTTGGGCGCGGCGTAGGAGGCGGGGCAGGGTCCAGAGGGTGGCGAGGATGCCGAGCAGGGTCGGCAGGAGGTCGAGCGGGCCCGTGTCCGGCCTGGTCAGCACGGCCGCCAGCCCGGCGAGGCCGACGACGGTGAACCCGGCTCTGCCGTACGCGGGGCGGCGCATGGCCAGGATGCCGAGACCGGCCGCGAGGGCGAGCAGGACCACCAGGATGCCGCCGACCAGGACGGCCTTGTCGTTGGCGCCGAACGTGGCGATCGCCCATTCCTTCAGCGGGGCCGGGGACAGGTCGACCGCGGCGTCGCCCACCGCCACCACCGGCGCGGCCGACGGGTTGATCACCGCGGCCACCGCCTGTGCGACGCCCAGGCCGACGGCGCCCGACACCACACCGGCCAGGGCTCCGGCCCACGCGGGCACGCCCGCTTCGCTCCTCATCCCACAGACGCTACGCCCATGGGCGGGCGCGGGATCTTACGTGGTGGTGACGGCGCTCGCCCGCTTGTCTCCCCTTGCCGGATCGTCCGGAGTACATTCCCGGCATGACGCCCCTTCCGGTGAACGTTCCCGAACGGTTGCGATGGGCGGTGGCGAGCATGGCCGTCGACCCCGCCGACCACGTCCTGGAGATCGGCTGCGGCAGCGGTGTGGCCGTCGAGGTGCTGTGCGAGTCGCTCACGACCGGCCGTGTGCTCGGCGTCGACCGCTCGGTGACGCTGACCGCACTGGCCACCCGGCGCAACCAGCGTCACATCGACGCCGGGCTCGCCTGTTTCCGCGTCGACGAACTGGCCGGGCTCGACGGGCTCGGCGAGACGTTCGCCAAGATCTTCGCGGTGAATGTGAACCTGTTCTGGACCCGGCCCGCCGCCGTCGAGCTCGACGTCGTCAGGCGGCTGCTGGCCCCCGGCGGGGTGCTCGGGCTGTTCTACGAGCCTCCTGCCGATCGGCTGGCCGAACTCGCCGCCAAGGTACCCGCCGAACTGCATGCCAACGGCTTCACCACCACGACGCTGGAACGGCCCGGCCTGCTGGGTGTGCTGGCTTCCTGCCCGGCCGTCGGCGCGTAGGGGCCGGGACTGTCGGTGGCCTTCGTTAGGGTGCCCGCATGACGCAATACGTGCTCGTCGCAGGCGCATGGCTCGGGTCGTGGGCGTGGGAGGAGGTGACGCCGGGGCTGCGTGAGGCCGGGCACGGCGTTCATCCCCTGACGTTGTCCGGCCTGGCGGAGAGGCAGGACCTGCCCGCCGGTCAGCAGACCCACGTGCGCGACGTCGTCGAGGAGGTCGAGCGGCTCGACCTGCGTGACGTCGTGCTGGTCGGGCACAGCTACTCCGGCATTCCCGTGGGGCAGGCCGCCGAGCGGATCGGGGACCGGCTGAGGCATGTGGTGTTCGTCGACTCCAACGTGCCCGTCGACGGGGAGTCGTTCGTCTCGCCCTGGCCCGAATGGGGCCGGTCGGTCGTGGCCGCGATCGAGGCCGCCGACGGCTTCTGGCCGCCGCCGCCCGCCGCCGACTTCGCCGGCCAGGACCTGTCCGACGAGCAGATCGCCACCCTCCTCACCCGCGCCACGCCCCACCCCGGCGCCTGCCTGACCGAGCCCGCGGTCCTCACCCGCCCCTTGGCCGACCTGCCCGCCACCTACGTCAAGTGCCTGCTCGACGGCGAGGACCCCATGCCCGCAGTCGCCACCCTCCTCAAGAGCCCCCACTGGCGCCTCACCACCCTGCCCACCGGCCACTGGCCGATGCTCTCCCAGCCGAAGGCCCTCACGGAGGTGCTCCTCCAGGCGGGCAACCGGTGAGATGAAGGGGGTACGGCATGCCGCTCAGGTTGCCGGACGGCGTGACTCCAAGGCGTGCACCCGAATCCCAGCCGTCAGACACACCTCCGGGCCTCAGCCCGCGGCGAGGACCTGCCGTACGACAGGAACGAGGGCACGGAAAGCGCGGCCCCGGTGGCTGATCTCGTCCTTGCGCTGCGGGGAGAGTTCGGCCAGGGTGTGGGTCTCGCCGTCGGGCAGGAAGATCGGGTCGTAGCCGAAACCGCCCGTGCCTCTCGGGGTGCGGATGACCGCGCCGGGGAAGATGCCCTCGACGACGTGCTCCTCGCCGTTGGGCAGGGCCAGGGCAGCGGCGCAGGTGAAGTGCGCGGTGCGGAACTCGTCGAAGACGTCGGAGATCTGGGCCAGCAGCAGCTCCAGATTGGCCTTGTCCTTGACCTCGGCGTCCTGCGGACCCGACCAGCGGGCCGAGAAGACGCCGGGCATGCCGTTGAGCGCGTCGACGCACAGGCCGGAGTCGTCGGCGACGGCGGGCAGGCCCGAGGCCTTGGCGACGGCATGTGCCTTGAGCAGGGCGTTCTCGGCGAACGTCAGGCCGGTCTCGGCCACCTCCCCGATCTCGGGGAACTCCTCCAGGCCCACGATGTCGAAGCCGGCCAGAATACGGCGCAACTCCTCGATCTTCCCGGCGTTGCGCGTGGCAAGAATGATCTTCATACGGCTGCTCCGTCCAACGTCATCGGCCCAGGGACTCCTGCTGGTGCAGGGTCAGCTCCTCGCAGCCGGTCACGGCCAGGTCGAGAAGCGCGTCGAGCGCCGCCCGGTCGAACGGCGCCCCCTCGGCCGTGCCCTGCACCTCGACGAACGCCCCCGAGCCGGTCATGACGACATTCATATCGGTCTCGGCCGAGACGTCCTCGGTGTAGCACAGGTCGAGCAGCGGCGTGCCGCCGACCACGCCGACCGACACGGCCGCGACCGAGTCGACGAGCGGGTCCCCGGGGCACATCTTGCGCTTGCGCATCCACGCGACGGCGTCGGCGAGCGCCACGTAGGCGCCGGTGATGGCCGCCGTGCGGGTGCCGCCGTCGGCCTGCAGCACGTCGCAGTCGAGCACGACGGAGTTCTCGCCGAGCGCCTTGTAGTCGACGCAGGCCCGCAGCGAGCGCCCGATCAGCCGGGAGATCTCGTGGGTCCTGCCGCCGATCTTCCCCCGGACCGACTCGCGGTCGTTGCGGGTGTTGGTCGCCCTCGGCAGCATGGAGTACTCGGCCGTCACCCAGCCCTGCCCGCTCCCCCTGCGCCAGCGCGGCACGCTGTCCTGCACGGAGGCGGCCACGAGCACCTTGGTGCCGCCGAACTCCACGAGCACCGAGCCTTCAGCATGGGCCAGCCAACCCCTCGTGATGGTCACCGGGCGGAGCTGGTCGGGCGTGCGCCCATCCTGTCGAGACATGCAGATCACCCTATCCTCGCCGCCGAACACCCTTGACCGCCGCACAATGAAACATAGATCCTTACCCAATGACAACGGGGGTGTTGAGAAACCCTGACTTCCTCCGGTTCCTGGGCTCCCATGTGTTCAACGAGCTCGGTGCCAACGTCGCCCGCGTGGCTCTTCCACTCGTCGCGGTCGTCACACTGCATGCTTCGCCGTTCGAGGTGGGGGCGCTGGCCGCCACGCAGACGGTGGCCTTTCTCGTGCTCGGCCTGCCCGCAGGGGTCTGGGTCGACCGGATGCGCCGCCGCCGCGTGATGGTGACAGCCGACGCCGTCAGGTTCGTCCTGCTGGCCAGTATTCCGCTGGCCGCCTCGCTGGGCGTGCTGTCGATGCCCATGCTGTACTGCGTGGCGCTCCTGGTCGGGTGCGCGCAGCTGTTCAACGACATCGCCGACCAGAGCTACCTGCCGACCCTCGTGGGCAAGCAGCAGCTGACCGAGGGAAACGCCAGGCTGGAGTTCGTACGCGCGCTGGGCGGGGTGAGCGGTCCCGGCATCGGCGGCCTGCTGGTGCAGGCGCTGGCCGCGCCCAGGACCCTGCTGGTGACGGCGCTGAGCGCTCTGGCCAGTGTGCTGCTGCTCGGCCAGGTCAGCACCGCCGATCCGCCTCCGGCCGTGAACTCGCGCACCGGAATGTGGGCGGAGATGCGCGAGGGACTGGCGTTCGTGCTGGGCGACAAGCTGCTGCGCATGCTGGCGCTGAGCACGGCGATCGCCAATCTGAGCGTCGCGGGCGTGCTCGGCCTCTCGGTGTTGTTCCTGTCGGAGCTGGTCGGGCTCGGACCGGCGCTGATCGGCGTGCTGCTCACGTCCGGCACGGTCGGCGCGCTGCTGGGCGCCGCGTCCAGCACCCGGTTATCCAGGAGGTTCGGCGCGCCGAAGCTGACGTTGTACGCGCCGCTCCTCTCGACCCCGTTCGCCATGCTGCTGCCGATGACGGAGAACGACTGGCGTATCTCGTTCTTCGCGATCACCTCGATCGCCCTGACCCTCGGCTCGGTCCTCTACAACGTCGGTCAGATCACCTACCGCCAGACCGTGACACCCGAGCACCTGCTGGGCCGGGTCAACGCGACGATCCGCATGCTGATGTGGGGCACGATCCCGTTGGGCGCCCTGCTCGGCGGTGCGCTCGCCCAGCAGGTCGGCGTCCGTGAGGCGCTGTGGATCCTGATGACGGGCAAGCTGATCTCCCCGCTTCCCCTGCTGTTCTCCCCGCTGGCGCGGATGCGCACCTTCGACCAGGCGCCCCTGTGAGACCCCTGCCCCCATGAACCGACGAGCCGACGGGCCGGTCAGCCCAGGTCGTAGACGGCTCCACTTCTCGCCAGGTCGATCCCTCCCTCGAATCCCGCCGTGTGGGCGTGCGCCAGGATCGCGCGCTGGTCGTACCAGGGCACCAGGTGGGTCAGCACCAGCCGGTCCACCCCGGCCTTGGCCGCGTGCTCGGCCGCCTGCCGCCCGGTCATGTGCAGATCGGCGGGCAGTCCGGGCTCGTCGGGGAAGGACGCCTCGCACAGCAGCAGGTCGGCGCCTTCGGCCAGCTTGACCAGCTCGGCCGACTCCCCCGTGTCCCCCGAGTACGTCACGGTCCTGCCACCGTGCGCGACGCGGAAGCCGTAGGCCTCGACCGGATGGTTGACCAGCCCGGCGGTGACCCGGAAGGGCCCGACCTCGAACGTGCCCGGCGCGAGCGCGGTGAAGTCGAACGCGGTCTCCATCCCCGGCTCGTCCGGCATGCCGTACGCGGCGGCCAGGCGGTGGGGTGCGTCGGCGGGCGCCCAGACCGGGACCTTGGGCAGGGCGCCGTCGGGTCCGTAGGTACGGACGACGTGGTACGGGCACATGTCCAGGCAGTGATCGGCGTGCAGATGGGTCAGGCAGATGGCGTCGACGTCATACAGCCCGATATGCCTCTGGAGCGCTCCCAGCGCGCCGTTGCCGAAATCGAGCAACATGCGGAAGCCTTCGGCCTCGAACAGATAGCAGGACGAGGGGCTGTCCGGTCCGGGAAAGCTGCCCGAACAGCCGACGATGGTCACCTTCATGCCGACCTCCCGTTTGAGGATGTACCCCCGACTGCGGCAAGCTCGACCCCTTCGATCTCCGGTCCCAGAAAACGCCGCCCGAGCTGGGCGAAAAGGAGGGAATCGCCGGTTGCGCGAAAGCGGTGCAGGGGGGAGGCGCCGCCGCTCGCCAAACCGCGGTCGTGCAGGATGCGGAAGACATCCTTGGCCGTCTCGTCGGCGCTGGAGACCAGCGTGACGCCCTCGCCCGCGACATAGGCCACGGCTCCGGCCAGCAAGGGATAGTGGGTGCAGCCGAGGATGAGCGTGTCGCACCCGGCGGCCCTGATCGGCGCCAGGTAGTCCCCGACCACCTCAAGCAGTTCGTCGCCCGTGGTCTCGCCGCGCTCGACGTACTCCACCAGGAGCGGTGCGGCCACCCCGGTGAGCTGGACGTCGGGCGCCGCGGCGAAGGCGTCCTCGTAGGCCATGGACTCGATGGTCGCCCTGGTGGCGATGACGCCGACCCTGCCGTTGCGGGTGGCGCGCGCCGCTCTCCTGGCGGCCGGCTGGATGACCTCGACGACCGGCACGTCGTAGCGCTCGCGCGCGTCGCGCAGCACGGCGGAGCTCGCACTGTTGCAGGCGATGACGAGCATCTTCACGCCGTCGGCGACGAGATGGTCCATCACCTCCAGCGCGTAGCCTCTGAGCTCCGCCAGCGGCTTGGGGCCGTAGGGCTGTCGCGCGGTGTCGGCGACGTAGGTGATGGACTCGTGGGGCATCTGGTCGATGATCGCCCGGGCGACCGTCAGGCCGCCCACCCCGCTGTCGAAGATTCCGATGCTCGCTTCCGGCACGTTTCAGAGATTAGGCGACCCTGGCCTCCGGCTCACCGTAAGAATCCTCACAACACGTTCAACCTCTGCCGACCCGCGCGAGCTGGCGCGACTGGGCGACCAGGCGGCCCGCCGAGTCCCAGACCTCGACCTCCTCGTCGAACCAGCCGTCGCCGATCAGCCGTCCGCTGCCGAGCAGGGTGAGCCACCCGGGCGCGGGAAGGGCACGCAGGTGCCAGGTGAGGTCGACGGTCGGCGCCCATCCCCTGGCCCCCGCCGAGAACACCACGGGCGGCAGCACGTCGACGGCCAGCGCCAGCACGTACGGATCGGGGTCCTGCGCCTCGGCCATGCGGAAGTAGGCCCGCGACTCCGGCACCCCGCTCGGCCGCCCGTTCAGCCAGCCCACGGTCGGCGGGTCGAACACCATCTCCACCTGGGCGTTGAGCGTCATCCCCGACTCCGGCCGGGGCTCGGGCAGCCGCACGCACGCGTCGAGCGCGGGCATCGCCACCGAGGGCGCGGAGGCGTAGTCCGGCTCCCCCTGGCCGGTCAGCGTGGCCGTGGTGATCGAGGTCTCGATGTACGGCAGGCCGTCCTGCAGGAGTGTGGCCCTGGCGAAGGCCGCCGTGCGCCCGCTCTTGAGCTGTTCGACCCGCACCTGCGCGGGACCGGGCCTGGGCGCCCGCAGGAACTGGGCGGAGGTGCTCACCGGGTGCGCGTGCGGCGCGGCGTCGACGGCGGCACGCAGGATCACCGCCATCAGGTAGCCGCCGTTGAGCGGCCCGCCGATGGAGTATCCCGGGTCGAGGCACACGTCGTAGGTGTGCTCGTCGATCCTGATCGCCTGCGTCGCCTCGTCGAACTTCGTCATGCGCGCTTCCCTCGGGGCCGAACTATATTCTAGTCGGTCCATACTCTACGGCATCCACCCATCCGCGCGCCTACCTGCGCAAACGTGCACCGCATGACAGCGTTGTCCGGTATGGGGGCAGTGAATGAACTGGTAGGCCAGTGCGTCTGGGACAAACGAGGCGTCTGGGTGGGACATGTCGTGGACGTCCGTATGGTCAAGAACAAGGGCGACAAACACGGCATGCAGGAGAGCCATCGCGTCTACGGCCTGGTCGTCTCGGCGACCCGAGGACCGATCATGCTGGGCATCACGCGCGACCTGGAGGGCAGGTTCGGCTGGGTCTCCCAGCTCGTGGCCCGCGTGATCTACGCGGGCAGCCACCACGTGCCCTGGGAGGGCATCGCCTCCCAAGGCACGGGCGAACTGCACCTGAACCTGGCCCGCAAGGAACTCGAACGCGTCTGACCCAGCGGACCCTACGGCTCGATCCTGGCCAGCGCGCCGAGCTCCAGGGCGACCCACACGGCTCCGTCCGGCCCGATCGTCAGCCCGTGCGGCTCAGCGGACCCCCCACCCGGCAGGTCGACGTGCTCGAACTCCCCCTCGGCCGTCACCCGCCCGGCCCTGCCGCTCCCCCACTCGGTGAACCACGCGCCTCCATCGGCGTCCACGACGATCGCATGCGGCTTGGCACTCCGGTCGGGCAGCGGGTACTCCCTCGGCCCGCCGCCGGGCGCGATCCGCCCGACCTGACCCGCGCCGATCTCCACGAACCAGATCGACCCGTCGCCGCCCGCCGCGATCCCCACGGGCGCGGCCCCCTGCGTCGGCAGGTCGTAGGTGGTGACCTCCCCCTGCGTCGTCATCCGCCCGATCGCCCCCCGCGCGTTGAGCGTGAACCACAACGCCCCGTCGCCTCCGCTCACCAACGCCGACACATAGACCCCCTGGTACGGCAGCGCGAACCACGACACCTCGCCGTCCGGGCCGATGCGTCCCAGGCTGTCGGTGTTCATCGCGGTGAACCACATGGCCCCGTCAGCCCCGGCCGCGATGCCGTACGGCCCGGCCCCGGGCACGGGGAACGTCGTCACCTCGCCCGTCGTGCCGATCCGCCCGACGGCGTCGCCCTTGTACGCGGTGTACCACAGCGCGCCGTCGTGGCCTGCGACGATCACCGTCGGCCCGGAGCCGGGCGGCAGGTCGAACAGCTCGGCCCGGCCTCCCGGCTCCAGCCTGCCGATCTGGTCGCTGTGCACCAGGGTGAACCACAGGGCTCCGTCAGGGCCGGTGACGACGTCATAGGGTCCCGTGCCAGGCACCTCGACTTCAGTGATCTTCAACAATGCGACCTCCCCGTATCTCGATCCGCCGTCCGGCGAACCTTCCGGCGAGCGCCCTGTCGTGCGAGACCACGATCAGGGTGCCCTTGTACTCCTCCAGCGCCGCCTCCAGCTCGTCGACGAGCCTGAGCGACAGGTGATTGGCGGGCTCGTCCAGCAGCAGGACGTCGACGGGCGAGACCAGCAGCCTGGCCAGCGCCACCCGCCTGCGCTGCCCGGCGCTGAGCGCGCCGATCGGCAGGTCGAGCGCGTCGGCACGCAGCAGGCCGAGCACCGCCAGCCCGTCCCTGTGCTCGTCCGGGTACCCGGCACGACCCTGGGCGAACGCCTCGACCACGGTGAGCCGCTCGTCGAAGGCGGTGTCCTGGGCGAGCACACCGAAGCTGCCGCGCCTGCGTACCTCGCCCTCGTCCGGGATCAGCTCGCCCGCGAGCACCTTGAGCAGGGTCGACTTGCCCGAGCCGTTGGCGCCGCGCACCAGCAGCCGCTCGCCCGGCCCCACCCGCAGCGACCCGACGTGGAGCCGGTCGCCCACACGGATGCCGGACGCCTCGACGCCGCCCGCGGCCGTGCCGTCGAAGGCTCCGGCGAAGGTGAGCGGGCGCGGCGGTCTGGGCACGGGGTCGGCGTGCAGGCGTCTGAGCCGCTCGTGCGCCTGGCGCACCCTGCTCGCGACCGAGCTCTGCACCCGGCCGGCGTTGCGGTCGTAGGCCATCTTGTTGTTGTCCTTGATGGCACGGCCCTGGGCCACCCGGTGCGCGGTCGTCTCGGCATAGGTCTCGACCTGGGCGATCTCGGCTCGCCAGGCGGCGAACTCCTGCTCCCAGCGCAGCCTCGCCGCCGCCTGTGCGGCCACGAATGCCTGGTAGCCGCCTCCGTACCTGGTCAGGGAGCCGCCCTCGACCTCGACGATCGCGGTGCTCACCCGGTCGAGGAAGGTTCGGTCGTGGCTGACCACGACGACCGTGCCGTGGTGGCCGCGCAGCCGTTCCTCCAGCCAGTGCGTGGCCGCCGCGTCCAGGTGGTTGGTGGGCTCGTCGAGCAGCAGGATCTCGGGCGAGGCGGCCAGCAGGCAGGCGAGGCCGAGCCTGGCCCTCTCGCCGCCGGACAGCCCGGTCAGCGGGCGGGCGCGGTCGAGGCCGGCGAGTCCGAGCCCTTCGAGGGACCTGCCGACCCTGGCGTCGGCCTCGTAGCCGCCTCTGGCCTCGTACGCGGTCAGCAGCTCGCCGTACTCCTCCATCCTGGCGGGTGTGAGGTCGGCCTCTAGCTCGCGCATGCGCCTCTCCATCCCCCGCAGTGCGGCCAGCGCCGCGTCCACGGCGTCCTGGACGGTCCCGCCCGCGAGCGTCTGTGCAAGCCGGCCGACCCCACCGGCCGCGGACACCGTCACCGTGCCGTCGTCGGGCCGCTCGTCGCCCGCCATCAGGCGCAGCAGCGTCGACTTGCCCGAGCCGTTCTCCCCGACGACCCCGACCCGCTCTCCCGGGCGTACGGCCAGCGAGACGTGGTCGAGGACCAGCCGGTCGCCGTAGGACTTGCCGACGCCGTGCATGGCGAGCTGCGTGGTACTCAGAACGACATCCCCCCCGTATTGCAACTGCGGTTGCGTTAAGCTGAGCATGGCACACCCGATCCGACTAACGCAACTGGAGTCGCAATATGGCCACGCCACGCCCCGGCGGCCGATCCGCCCGCATCCGCGACGCCGTACGGCAGGCCACGCTGGCCGAGCTGGCGCTCAAGGGCTACGAAGGGCTGAGTGTGGAAGGCGTCGCCACCGCTTCGGGGGTGCACAAGACGACCGTGTACCGGCGGTGGAACACCGTCGACGGGCTCGTCGCCGACGCGCTGGCACTGGCGCGCGAGGAGCCGTGGCCGACGCCGGACACCGGGTCGCTCGACGACGACCTGCGCGAGCTGGCCAGACTGGTGGTGACCGGCTTCACCGACCCGGTCGCCGGGCCCGTCGCCTCCGCCTTCGTGCTGGCCGCCATGCGCAGCCCGGCTGCGGCCGAGGCGCTGCACGCCTTCCTGGCCTCACGGCACGAGGAGTCGGCCGAGCTGGTCAGGCGCTCCGTCGCCAGGGGGGAACTGCCCGAGGGCACCGACGCGGTCGAGGTGGTACGGGTGGCCATCGCGCCGATGTACTACCGGCTGTTCGTCTCGGGCGAGCCCGTCGACCTCGCGATCGCCGACAGGGCGGCGGCATCGGCCGCGGCGGCGGCCCGCGCGGGCGTCTTCACCGGCTGACGGCCGCGTCCGGCAACGCGAAAGCCCCGCCACACGAGCGGGGCTTCCACACGCGGATCCGGTCTCAGGCCCGGAGCCGGTCTTGCGGGTCTGCTCTCAGGCCCAGAGCTGACCCTCGAGCCGCTCTTCGGCCTCGTCCAGCGTGCCTTCGTACGCGCCGGTCGAAAGGTACTTCCAGCCGCCGTCGGCGACCACGAACACCACGTCGGCCCGCTCACCGGCCTGCACCGCCTTGCGCGCCACACCCAGGGCGGCATGCAGGGCGGCTCCCGTCGAGACACCGGCGAAGATGCCCTCCGCGGCCAGCAGCTCACGCGTGCGCCGCAGGGCGTCGCCCGAACCGACGGAGAAACGCGTGGTCAGCACCGACTCGTCGTAGAGCTCGGGAATGAACCCCTCGTCCACGTTGCGCAGCCCGTAGACCAGCTCGCCGTAACGCGGCTCGGCCGCCACGATCTGCACGCCCGGCACGTGCTCGCGCAGGAAGCGCCCCACGCCCATGAGCGTGCCCGTCGTGCCGAGCCCGGCGACGAAGTGCGTCACGGTCGGCAGGTCGGCGAGGATCTCGGGACCGGTCGACTCGTAGTGCGAGCGCCAGTTGGCCGGGTTCCCGTACTGGTAGAGCATGATCCAGGACGGGTTCTCGGCCGCCAGGCCCTTGGCCACGCGCACGGCCTCGTTGGAGCCGCCCGCCGCCGGTGAGGAGATGATCTCCGCACCCCACATGCGCAGGAGCTGGCGGCGCTCGTCGGAGGTGTTCTCCGGCATGACGCAGATCAGCTTGTAGCCCTTGAGCCTGGCCGACATCGCCAGCGAGATGCCGGTGTTGCCGGAGGTCGGCTCCAGGATCGTGCACCCGGGTGTGAGCAGGCCGTCCTTCTCCGCCTGCTCGATCATCCACAGCGCCGGCCTGTCCTTGATGGACCCGGTCGGATTGCGGTCCTCGAGCTTGGCCCAGACCCGCACGTCGGCCGACGGCGAGAGCCTGGGCAGCCCGACGAGGGGGGTGCGACCGACCGAGTCGATCAGGGAGTCGTAGCGCACGATCAGCCGCCGGCGACGGCGGGAAGCACCGTCACGGTGTCGCCGTCGGCGACGGGCGTGCCGAGACCGCCGAGGAAACGCACGTCCTCGTCGTTGAGGTACACGTTGACGAAGCGGCGCAGCGCGCCCTGGTCGATCAGCCGGGCCTTGATGCCCGGGTGCTGGGCCTCCAGGTTGCTGATCAGCTCGTCGAGTGTCGCGCCCTCGGCGTCGACGGCCTTGGCGCCGTCGGTGTAGGTGCGCAGGATGGTCGGAATGCGAACCTCGATGGCCATCGCAGGTCAATCTCCTCAGGTCAGGTCGTACCACCGGGGCAAACACCGGCAGGGGTGGTGGGATTCCAGGACGGCCGGGAAAGGGCCGTCACACGTCCGGGGACCGGCGCTCAGCGACAGTCGTAGACGACCACGGAGGGGGTGTGCGCGAAGAGATAACTCTGGACGTGCCGGACCCGCGCGGCGGCGGGAGCGGCAGTCGTCATGCCCGACATATTACTCAATGACGACCTGCTCCTCCGAGATGACCCCGTCCACGATGCGGTACGCACGAAACTCTGTCGTGTCGTCCTCACGGGTGGAGACCAGCACGTAGTGCGCGTTCGGCTCGGAGGCGTAGCTCACGTCGGTGCGCGAGGGGTAGGCCTCGGTCGCAGTGTGGGAGTGGTAGATGACGACCGGCTCCTCGTCACGGTCGTCCATCTCGCGCCACACCTTGAGCTGCTCCAGCGAGTCGAACCGGTAGAACGTCGGCGAGCGCTCGGCGTTCTCCATCGCGACGAAGCGCTCGGGCCTGCCCGAGCCGATCGGTCCCGCGACGATGCCACAGGCCTCGTCGGGGTGGTCGGCCCGCGCGTGCGCGATGATCTTGTCAACCAGTTCCTGCGAGATCGTGAGCATGAGGCCAAGGGTAACGGTCACTTCTCCCTGAGGAATTCGTCGAGTTGCCCCAGCTCGTCGAGTACCTCGCCCTGCCAGCGGCCCAGCCTGTGCGCATCCAGCCTGCCGTCCTCGACCGCGGCCCTGACCACGCCAGGCGCCTGCTCCAGCCACTCCGGCGGGCTCCACATCAGCCCGGCGAGCACCTCGTCGGAGTCGGGCGCCGACTCGATCAGCCCGGACAGCGCCCGCACGGTCTCCCGGCTGAGCCGCTTGGCGTCCTGGGAACGGCTGACCCGGACGAACCTCAGGTACGCCGCGGCCTCGATGGAGTCGGCGAACCCCGCCAGCCGCTGCACCAGCACGGCGTCCGACAGCAGGCTGGTGTCGCGGGTGCTACGCCTGAGCCTGCGCCTGGACATGACCTCCCTGACGACCGCGACGACGAGGAACGCGGGCAGGACCGCGCCCATCCCCCAGATCACGATCTTGCCGATCGTCCCGCCGAACGTGGTCAGCACCCAGCCGAGCCCGACCCAGAACACCAGCCACGCCAGCCCACGTGCGATGGCGCCGACCAGCGCGCCGACGCCGACGTCGCGCAGGCCGTAGGAGATGTAGGGCCAGAAGGAGAACTGCGGGAAGACCAGCTCGATCGGACGCAGCTGCCTGCCGGTCTCGAACCTCATCAGGGTCAGCACCGCCGGACCCCACATCCACGGATAGAACACCAGGAACAGCCCGTCGATCGCACTGATCACGATCGGCGCGGTCTGCCCCCCGACGATCGAGAACACACTCACGACCGCGAGTGCGAGCAGGTAGAAGAAGCCGAGTATCAGATAGATGTGCAGCAACGCCTCAAGCCGCACCCCCTCGAAGTCCCAGCCGACGATCCTGCCGAACCTCCTGAAGAAGCGCTGCATGGGCGAGCGCGAGAGATAGGTCATGGGCCTGGCGCCGTGGTAGAGCCAGAACCAGCCCATCGGCATCAGCAGGCAGTACAGGAGCTGACCGCGCACGTCCGACACCGTCGGCGTGTTCCCGTAGGCGACCAGGCCGTAGGTGAAGGAGACCAGGCACAGGGCCAGCACGGTGGCGGGCACCCTGGCCACCGTTCTGCGCACGCGGACCAGGCTCTGCTTCTGGTACAGCCTGCCCAGGTCGCTGTCCAGCGCCCGGCCCTGGGCCTTGAGCTGGCCCCGGCTGAGCATGGTGATCAGCAGGCATCTGATCGCCTCGTCGATGGAGTCGGGCAGGGGATGGATGGCGGCGCAGTCGCGCAACGCCGCCAGCCGCAGCCAGTTGCTGCCGCCGCCGAACGCGCCCTCCACCAGCTTGACCTGGTGCTCCGGCGTGGTGACCGGCAGGCAGTCCAGGGCGAACTTGCGGTCGGAGATGGCACGCGCGTTCCATGCGGCGCTCACCAGTCGCTCCACCTGGTCGCGCACCCCCTGCGGCGGCTCGGCGCCACCCGGCCCGTAGGCGGCCACCAGCAGCTCCAGCACGTGTACGGCCTGCGGCGTCCAGGCGTAGTCGCCCTGCGCGCCGACCTCGGCGAGCTCCTCGCCCAGCACCTGCTCGATCTCGGCGACCAGCGGGCCGGTCTCGCCCTGGCCGCCGACCTGCAGCAGCGTCACCGCCGTCTCGCGCCAGCGCCCGTTGACGACCAGCTCGCGCGGCGCCACCGCACCCGGCTTGGCCAGCGCGCCCCTGGTGGCGAAGTACTCCTGGACGCGGCGGTGCACGAAGGCCAGCCGCCCGCCGGGCGTCACCAGCAGCAGCTTGCTCGACCTGGCCACCCCGAGCAGCGGCTCCCCGATCAGCGCGCGCAGCGCCGCCTCCTCGGCGACCAGTCCGGTGCCCGGCGTGGCCGTCATCTCGAAGGCCAGCTCGGCCAGCGCCGCGAGCACCCTGTCGGTCTGCTCCTCGCTCCACTCGGCGGGCGCCGCGTCGGCGATCTGGTTGCGCGTGTAGTCCTCGAACAATTCGCTCGGCCTGGTCGGCGAGCGGTGGTGGCGCTCCAGATAGGCGGCCAGCAGCGAGAGGTACAGCGGATTGCGCAGGTCCCCGGCGAACCCCACCCGGGGATCGCGCAGCAGCGACTCGACCAGCTCCACCTGGCCGGGCGTCGTCCCGTACCGCGACAGCAGCTTGACCTGCTCCTCGTACTGCAGGCCGATGATCTCCAACCGGCTCCACCCCTGCACCCTGGGCCCCTTGTACTCCCGCGAGGCCACGATGCACCGCGCCTCACCGCCCCCGATCAGGCCGGTGATCGTCTCGACGTACGGCATGACGGCCTTGTCGATGTTGGCGCTGCCGAGCACGGCGGGGATCTCGTCGAAGGAGTCGAGCAGCAGGGTGACGGTGCCGTCCTGCAGGTCCTTGGTCAGGCCTTCGTCCTGCGTGAGGTACTTGTCCAGTTCGGTGGAGCGTTTGGGGTTGACCGTAGTGCCGATGTAGTCGCGCAACGAGTCGACCGTGGTGTCCTCGGGCGAGCGCTCGTAGTCGCGCAGGCTGACGAACACGGCCAGCGGCACCACGCGCGCCCGCGTCCGCAGCGCCCGCTCCAGCACGGCCCTGGCGTGGTGGCGGATGGCGACGCTCTTGCCCGCGCCCGGCGCGGCCTGCAGCAGCACCAGCTTGCCGGTCTCGGCGGCCAGCGCCCGCGACAGCGAGCTCGTCCGGTAGCTGGCCTGGGCCCGCAGGCCGAGCAGGCCCGAGCGGATCGGCCGGGTGGAGTCGATGGCCTCGATGTTGACGGTCAGGTTGGTGAAGGTGGCGCGCTGCCAGTGCAGCTCCTGCTCGCGGGCGTCCAGGCTCTGCAGCAGCAGTCTGGCCAGCCGCCTGCGCCGCCGTACCTCCTCGCGTGCGGCCTTGGTGTAACGGGCGGGCGAGAGCTGCGGCAGTGCCCAGCCGAGGAACTGGCCCACCAGGACGAGGGCGTCCCAGAGCTGCTTGAGCACGAGCAGGACCAGGAAGCCGACGATGACGGCGACCGGCCAGTCCTGGATGTAGTCGGTGAGCTCGGGCGCTGCGAGGGGGAGCATCACTATGTCAGCGTTGCACGCCCTGTCCCCGTTACAAGGGGCTCGTCGCTACCAGAGCGCGCGCACCAGCGTGTCCTGGAGGTAGGTCAGCCAGTCGTAGGTGACGAACGCCGGATAACGCGGGTCGTCCTCCGACATCTGGGCGATCTCCTCGTGGATCTCCTCGGTCACCTCGAGCCTGGTGCCCAGCGCCAGCCGCACGTCGTTGAGCGAGCGCAACCAGGCCTGGGCCTGATCCTGAGTGAGCTCGTTGCGGCCCGGCCTCGCGGTGTCGAGCATGGTCTGGGCGTCGGCGCGCTTGGCGTCGCGCAGCGTGGCCTCGGTGTAGCGGCGGAACTCCGTCGACAGCTCGTCGTCCTGGTAGGCCGATGGGAAGAGCCTGGCCAGCACCGGGTCGGAGGGCGCCGCGCCCGAGCCGATGCCGAGTGCGCGCTCCAGCGGGTCGTCGCCGGTCTCGCCCGGCTCGACCAGGCCGAGCACCTGGGTGACGAGCGAGCGCAGGATGGAGACCTCGGCTGCCTCGAACTCGGCGATCACGCCGCCGCCGCCGCGCTGCTTGAAGCCGGAGCTCACCGACACCTCGTCCTCTCGCGGGTCATGTGACTCTTCCGGGTCATGTGAGGGAGTCTGACTGGAGAGTCGCCCACAGGCCGTAGGAGTGAAGAATCTGCACGTCACGTTCCATCTCCTCGCGCGTGCCGCTGGACACGACGGCCTTGCCCTTCTGGTGCACGTCCATCATGAGCTTCTCGGCCTTCTCCTTGGAGTAGCCGAAAACAGTCTGGAAGACATATGTCACATATGACATGAGATTGACAGGGTCGTTCCAGACGATCGTGACCCATGGCAGATCGGGTCGGAGGTCCGTTGACGGACGCTCGACGGTGTTTGGAGCGGTGCTACCCACATCCCCCATCCTGCCCTACCTCGGTCGTAGTCTTCGAGTCGTGAAGATGGCCATGAGCAGTGCGTTGCTGACAGATCACTATGAGCTGACGATGGTGCAGGCCGCCCTGCGGAGCGGGGCCGCCCATCGCAAGGCGGTGTTCGAGGTGTTCGCACGGCATTTGCCCGGTGGACGGCGATATGGAGTGGTGGCCGGGGTCGGGCGTGTGCTGGAGGAACTGCGGCGATTCTCCTTCGACGAGGACGACATCGCCTACCTGCGCGAGCACGGCGTCGTGGACGAGGAAACTCTGGCGTTTCTCGCCGATTACCGATTTTCCGGGAACGTGTACGGCTACCGCGAGGGCGACCTGTACTTCCCCGCCTCGCCGATCCTCGTCGTCGAGGGCACGTTCGCCGAGGCCGTGCTGCTCGAAACGGTGATCCTCTCGATACTCAACCACGACTGCGCCATCGCATCGGCCGCCTCGCGGATGACGAACGCGGCCGGCGATCGGCCGATCATCGAGATGGGCTCACGCCGTACCCACGAGCGTGCCGCCGTCGCCGCGGCGCGTGCCGCCTACATCGCGGGGTTCGGCTCGACCTCCAACCTCATGGCCGGACGCCTCTACGGCGTGCCGACGGCGGGCACGGCGGCCCATGCGTTCACCCTGCTGCACGACTCCGAGCGTGCCGCCTTCGAGGCGCAGGTCGAGGTGATGGGGCCGGGCACCACGCTCCTGGTCGACACCTACGACGTGGCCGAAGGCGTGCGCACGGCGGTCGAGGTGGCCGGGACGGGGCTCGGCGCGGTCCGGCTGGACTCGGGCGACCTGGCCGCGGCGGCCCGCGAGGTACGCGAGCAGCTCGACGCGCTCGGCGCCGTGAACACGCGCATCCTGGTCACCTCCGACCTCGACGAGTACGCCATCGCCGCACTAGCCGCCGCGCCCGTCGACGGCTACGGCGTGGGCACCTCGCTGGTCACCGGGTCCGGCGTGCCGACGGCCGCGCTGGTGTACAAGCTGGTGGCGCGCGAGACCTCGGTCGGCGGCATGCAGGCCGTCGCCAAGCGCTCGGTCGGCAAGCCGAGCAGGGGCGGCCGCAAGGAGGCCTTCCGCCTGCTGGACGACGACGGCCGATTCGAGACCGAGCTGATCGTCACGGGCGGCGCCGACCCCGCACAGGACGGGATCAGACTGCTGCACGAGCTGGTCAGGGCGGGCGAGCCGGTGGGCGAGGAGCCCCTCGACGCGGCCAGGGCCAGGCACGGGCAGGCCGTCGCCAGGCTGCCCAAGGACGCCCTGCATCTGGCCCGGGGATATGCCGCCATTCCAACGGAGTTCGCCTGACGTATCGTCATAAGGGTGAGCACCGCGCTGATCATCGTTGACGTGCAGAACGACTTCTGCGAGGGCGGCAGCCTGCCGGTCTCCGGCGGGACCGAGGTCGCCGCCGCGATCTCCAGGCATGTCGCCGCCCACGGCTACGACCACGTCGTGGCCACCCGCGACTACCACGTCGACCCCGGCGACCACTTCTCCGACTCCCCCGACTTCGTCCGCTCCTGGCCGCCGCACTGCGTGGTCGGCACCCCCGGCGCCGACTTCCATCCGGCCTTCGACCTCAGCGCCGTGCAGGAGGTCTTCAGCAAGGGCGCGCACGAGGCGGCCTACAGCGGCTTCGAAGGCGCCTCCGAGGCCGGGATCTCGCTGGCCGCCTGGCTCGGCGAGCGCGACGTGCACGCCGTCGACGTGGTCGGCATCGCCACCGACCACTGCGTCAAGGCCACCGCACTCGACGCCGTCAAGTACGGCTTCGCCACCCGCGTGCTGCTCGGCCTGACCGCCGCAGTCTCCCCGCAGACGACCGAGATCGCCCTCAGCGCACTCGCCGACGCGGGCGCGACCCTGCACGGCGCCCCGGCCGGCGGAGCCGCCTAGGCGCGGGACGGCTCCTCGGGAATGGAGCTCTTAGGGCAACGCTTGGGTCATACGACACCCAAGTGCGCCCAGAGCATGCGAGCCTAGAGTGACCACGGAGAGTCGTCATTCACTCACGCACTGGATGGGGTCTCGCATGCTCGCGATCCTTCTCGGCACGGCCTGGCTGCTGCTCGGCACCCTCGCCGTCCTGCTGCTCATCAAGGGGCCGACCGCCCTGCGGGTCACGGGCGCGGTCGTGCTCGTCGCCCTTGAGCTGGCCACGATCGGCTATTCCAACAGCTCGGCCCCCGAGCCGGACGTGCCCGCCTCCGCCCCCGTTCCCTCGACCCCGGCGCCCGCGCCGCCCGTCGCCGCAGCCGTCGCGCCCGTCTCGTGCCTGGCCCGCAACCCGGTGCCGGAGCTGGCCAGGCTGGACGAGGGACGGCTCACGCTCAGCTGGGCCGCGGTCGAGCGCGAGTGCGCGACCGCCCGCGTCGCCCTGCGCCACAAGGGCCGCAAGATGCGCATCTGGGTGCACGAGGGCCCGCTGCACGGCGTGCATCCCGGTCTTCGCACCCTGCCCGTGCACGTCAGCGAGGGGCGCGCCGCCGTCGAGCTCACCCTGAAGCCGGCGGTCGCCAAGCCCGCCAGGCTGCTGGCCATCGACGGCCGCAGCGGGGAGCGCATCCCGCAGACCCCGTGAGACACGACAGACGCCGAAAAGCCGGCTCCGGAGCTTCCCGGGGCCGGCTTCGGCGTAGGCCTGTCAGGCTCGTGCGGTCAGCGGGAGCGCTGGGTGGCCCACTGGCGGATCTTGTCGATGCGCTCCTGGACCTGCTCGGCGCTCGCCTGGGCGATCGGCGGGCCGCCGCAGGCCCGGCGCAGCTCGGAGTGGATCACGCCGTGCGGCTGGCCCGTGCGATGGTTCCACGCGCCGACCAGGCCGTTGAGCTCCTTGCGCAGCTCGGCCATCTGCTCGTGCGGTGCGAGCGGGGCGGGCTCGGCCTTGGGCGTCTTGCGCCTGGCCGCCTGCTGGTCGGCCTGACGCTTGCGCAGCAGTGAGGCCACCTGGTCGGGCTCCAGCAGGCCGGGCAGGCCGAGGAAGTCCTCCTCCTCGGCCGAGCCGACCTCGGCGCCGGTGCCGAACTCGCCGCCGTCGAACAGCACCCGGTCGAAGGTGGCGGTCGCCTCCATCGTCTCGAACGGCAGCTCGTCGCCGAGAACGTCGGGGTTGTCCTTCTTGCGATTGGCATTCTCCAGCAGGCTGTCGTCGAGCCCGTCCTCGGGTGGCCTGCGGTTGAGCACGTGGTCGCGCTCAAGCTCCATCTCGTTGGCCAGCCCCATGAGGGTCGGCACCGAAGGCAGGAAGACCGACGCCATCTCACCGCGCTTGCGCGCCCGCACGAAACGCCCCACGGCCTGGGCGAAGAACAGCGGCGTCGAGGTCGAGGTGGCATAGACCCCGACACACAGGCGCGGGATGTCGACGCCTTCGGACACCATGCGGACCGCGATCAGCCAGCGGTCCTCGGAGGCGGCGAAGTCCTTGATCTTCTTGGACGCCCCCGGATCGTCCGACAGCACGACGGTCGCGCCCTCGCCGCTGATGGCACGCAGATGCCTGGCATAGGCCCTGGCCGCCTCGTGGTCGGTGGCGATCACCAGGCCGCCCGCGTCGGGCACTCCCCTGCGTACCTCGGTCAGGCGGCGGTCGGCCGCCTGCATGACCTGGCGGATCCAGTCGCCCTTCGGGTCGAGTGCGGCGCGCCAGGCCTGCGAGAGCTGGTCCTTGGTCAGCGGCGTGCCCAGGGTGGCGGCGATCTCGTCGCCCGCCCTGGTGCGCCAGCGCATCTCGCCGGAGTAGGCCAGGAAGATGACCGGCCTGACGACCCCGTCGGCCAGCGCCGGGCCGTAACCGTAGGAGTAGTCGGAGACGCTGCGCTTGAGCCCTTCGCCGTCCTCGGCGTACTCGACGAAGGGGATGGGGCTGTCGTCGGAGCGGAACGGCGTGCCGGTCAGCTGCAGCCGCCTGGTGGCGGGCTCGAACGCCTCGCGGATGCCGTCGCCCCACGACTTTGCGTCGCCCGCGTGGTGCACCTCGTCGAAGACGACCAGCGTCTTGCGCGCCTCGGTGCGGGCCCGGTGCAGGGCCGGGTGCATGGCGACCTGGGCGTAGGTCACGGCGACGCCGATGTAGTCGCGCGAGGTCGTGCCCTGGCTGTTCTTGAACTCGGGGTCGATGCCGATGCCGACCTTTGCGGCGGCGTCGGCCCACTGGCGCTTGAGGTGCTCGGTCGGCGTCACGATGGTGATCGCCTTGATCACGCCGGTGGCCAGCAGCTCACTGGCGATGCGCAGCGCGTAGGTGGTCTTGCCCGCGCCGGGCGTCGCGACGGTGAGGAAGTCGCGCGGCTCGCGCCGGGTGTAGAGATCGAACGCCTCCTGCTGCCAGGCGCGCAGCTTGGGCGCGGTGCCCCAGGCGGCGCGGTCCGGGTAGGAGGGCGACAGGTGGGACGCGGCAAAGGTGCTCACAGCACCTCCTCGATTCGCTCGTCGGACTGTGAGCACATGCTGGGTTCGCCGGGTCGTTCGCTTCGCTCTCTCACGCGTCCCCAGGTTAGTCGGCCCCACCGACAAGACGTGCCGTGCTCGCGGGAAGCTGGCCAAGGTGGCCTCTGCGTGCTAATGAGTGCTTCGCGGTCATCCGGCGCTGGCCATGACGGCCTCCAAGGCCCTCCTTGCTGCGGGTTCGTCCGGTTGCAGAACGCCGACGAGTACGGCGTCCGTGACGAGCATCACTTTCAGGAACGCCGGTCGATTGACGACGTCCTTGTACTCGGCCAGCACCGCGCCCGGCCCCACGGCCGTCACCTTGTCGCCGTGCAGGATCAGATCGGTGTACAGCTCGGTCAGCGTGTCGAGGTCGGCGCCCTCCGGCGCCTGCCGCATCAGCACGGTGGCGCCCCTGCCGTCGCGCGCCACGGAGGTGAACCCGGTGACGGGCGGCACCTCGCCCTCGCTCCAGCCGGGCGGCAGCGTCAGGCTGATCCGCGCGAGCGGGTCGTCGAGCCTGGTCGGCACCGGCTCGGGAGAGGTCAGACGCAGCAGCAGACCGCCGAGCCCCACGACCAGCCCGACGGCCGCGAGCAGTCCGCCGACGACGATCCCGAACCTCTTCCAGCGCCGCATCCGGTTCCTGGCCCTGGTGGACACGCCGGGGGCGTTCGGCTCGCCGTAGAAGCGCGCGGACGGCGGCAGCGCCTCCCACGGCAGCGGCTCGTCGTTCTCCCACGGCGCGGGCTCGTCCAGGGCCCGCCTGGGCGCGGGATCAGGACCTGAGACGTGTGCGTCCATCACACCTCCTCGTCGTTGTCCTATCACCTCACAGAACGCCGATCAGAAAAAATGTGATCACAGAGTCGGACGGTACGAAAGAGTCTCAGCCCTTGATTCGTACGGCCAGCACAGTGGCGGAGAGCGCGACCAGCGCCATCAGCCCGCAGATCACCGCGAAGCCGGTCGCGATCTGCGCGGAGCTGTGCCCGATCACATTGACCAGAGCACCGCCGATGCCGATCGCCAGCGCCGAGCCGAGCATGTCGGTGACCGAGAGCGCCGCGGAGTTGGCCCCCTGCTCGTTCTCGGGCGACTGCTTGAGCGCGGTCACACTCACCGTCGTGATGCCGATGCCCATCCCGAACCCGGCCACGATCCACGCGGGCACCGCGATCCACCCGGAGATCCACGGCACCACCGACAACACGGTCAGCGCCACCCCGGTGAACACGGCGAACGCCCCGAGCCTGATCCGCCGGTACGGCTCGGCCTTGCGCCTGCTCTGCAGGTAGGAGCCGGTCGACCAGCCGAGCGCGCCCGTGGTGAGCGCGATGCCCGCCGCGGTCGGGCCGAAGCCCTTGACCTGCTGCAGGGCCAGCGGGATGAAGGCGTTCACCCCGAAGAACGAGGCGGACAGCAGGCCACGCATCATGATCGTGGTGGGCAGTCCCCTACCGAACCTGAGCGCCCCGCGCGGCAGCAGCCTGGGCAGCCCGAACGCCAGCAGGACCAGCCCGCCCGCCGTGGCGAGCGCTCCGGCCAGCAGCGTCAGGTGCAGCGTGTCCACACCGTAGAGCAGCACGCCCGCGCCCGCGGCCGTCGCGGTGGCGGCGACCGTCATGGCGACCGGGCGCGAGCGCGGTCCCGTCGACGGCGTGCCGACCAGCCCGGCGCTCTGCCTGAGTGCGGGCAGCAGCATGACCAGGGCGGGCACGACGAGCGGCACGATGCCGTAGAAGACCCAGCGCCAGCCGACGCTGTCGGCGACCGCTCCGGCCACGGCCGGGCCGACCATCGCGGGCACCACCCACGCGGCCGAGAGCCCGGCGAAGACCTTGGGCCTGGCGTCGGGCGGGTACACCTTGGCGATCATCACGTAGATGGCGACGATCGCGGCTCCGGCGCCGAGCCCCTGGATGGCCCGCGACAGGATGAACAGCTCCTTGGTGCCGGAGGCGCCCGCCAGCGCCATGCCGACGACGAACAGCACCACGCCCACGAGGAAGGGCACGGTGTGCCCCCGCCTGTCCGACCACAGTCCGGCGACGACATTGGCGAACAGGCTGGCGATGAGGAAGGCGGAGAAGCTGATCCCGTAGAGGTTCAGCGCGTCGAGCTCGTGCGAGACGACCGGCATCACGACGCCGACGGACATGCCCTCGAAGGCGATCAGGGTGACGACGAGCAGGATGCCGATCGTCGCGGCTCGGTACTCGGGGCCGAAGATCCGGGGCGGGGAGTATGGAGTGTCAATCGTCTTCGGTGCTGTCACCGATCCATACTAATTGTCGGCTTCACCTGCCTACAGGCGGACTACCTCTTGGGACTCCCGGCCCGGTACACCGCCCACATCTCGTGCATCCTGCGGGCCTGGCCCTCGGTGAACTCCGACATGCACCGGTCGTGCGCGTAGTCCATGAAGTTGTGGATCGGGTCGTCGCCCGGCGCCGGGCAGGAGTCCTTGCTCTTCGGGCAGCCCTCGGTCGGCTGGTCCTCGGCCGGGGTGTCGGCCACGCCGTCCCCGGGCGAGGCGCAGCCGTTCTCGAAGGTGTGGAAGAGGCCCAGCCAGTGGCCGATCTCGTGCACGCCGGTGTACCCGCGGTCGAAGTTGCGCAACGCGCCTCCCGGCAGGCTGCGCCAGTCGATGACCACGCCGTCGAGCACGGGGCTGTCCTCGTACCAGTAGGGGTAGGTGGAGTAGCCGAGCACCAGTTCGCTGAGCTGGGCGATGTAGAGGTTGAGCGTCTCGGGGCCGCCCTTGCGCAGCCTGGTCTTCATCGTGCGCTCGTGGGCCAGCGGGTCGGTGAACCAGGCGGCGTTGTTCTTGACCGTGATCCCGGCCAGTTCGAAACGCACCCCGGTGGCGGCGCCGCCGTAGGAGCCGCCGTACGCCTTGTCGAGGGTGTCGAGCTGTGCGGTGATCGCCTGGTCCGGCGGGCGGCGGCGGCCGTCGGTGATGACGTGCACCCAGACGGGCACGGTGATCGGCGCGCCGAGGTCGAGCCTGGCCGCGGGCAGCCGCCCGCGCAGGTCGTCGAGCATGGCCGCGACCTGTCCCGGGCCCGGCGTGCGGCCCGCCTCGTGGCGCACGGCGCTCCGTGCCGCCTCGGCGGGCGCGCAGGCGGCCTCAGGGCGTTCGACGTCGGCACGGACGGCTCCAGGAGCCGCCAGCAGGCACACCAGAACAACGGCGGTCGCACGCCGGGCCATGCAGTCCCCCGTTGGACGAGCTAGTCGGTATCCCGACCGTAACTCCAGCGGAGGCGATCACCCGTGATCAACACTCTCGGCGTTTCGCCGATCACTGCTTGTCGCCGCCGCCTTCGCCGTCGCCACCCTTGGGCAGACCTTCGTAGATCTCCTTGCAGTCAGGGCAGACCGGGTACTTCTTCGGGTCTCGGCTCGGCACCCACACCTTGCCGCACAGGGCGCGGATGGGCGTGCCCGTGACCATGCTCTCGGTGATCTTGTTGCGGTCGGCGTAGTGCGAGAACCGCTCGTGGTCGCCGTCGCCGTGCGACAGGTTCGGCGTGACTTCCTGCTCTGGAAGGATCTTCGTACTCACGTGACGAGTCTATGCCCGTACGGCCGCGCCCTCCTCTGCGGCGGGCACGACCGGCCTCCGGCGCCCGGCCAGGGCGCCGAGCGCGGGCAGCCAGCCAAGTGCGAGCCCCCACAGCAACGCGGCGACGAGCCCGCCCACCACCTGTCCCGCATACGCGCCGAGCCCCGCATTCGCCATCTGCACCAGCGCGACCGACCTGATCACATTGGCCGCCAGCAGCCCGAGCACGAACGCCCCCCACGTGCCGAGGAAGCGCCCGCCGCTCCTGGCCACCGCCACCACCAGCACCAGCGCCGCCAGCGCCTCGACGAACGTCACCAGCCACCCGCTCTCCCCCACCGGCACCGGCCGCAACCCCGGCAGCCCGTACGGCACGCCGATCGCGGAAGGCACGGTCAGGTAGCCGACATGTGTCGCGAGCGTCCCGCCGTACAGGCCGAAGGCGACCACGAGGACGAGGGTCACGATCGCGGGCAGGCTATTGCGAACAAAGCTCATGTTCGGCAGGCTAACGGGCGAAGGCCGTCCGCGAAAGCCCCGCACCACAGGCGATTCGCGACCCCCCAGCCGCCTGAAGGAGATCCACGTGAAGCGCACCCGACTGGTCGCAGGGGCCCTGCTGCTCGCGGTCGTCGCCACGGGCGGGGTCGCCTCCGCCACCAGGACCGCGCCCGAACGGGTCACCAGGTACGTCACCGACGACAGCGGCCGTGCGCTGATCCTGCACGGCTTCAACACCCAGAGCAGCGCCAAGAGCACGCCGGACGCCCTGCCCAAGTGGACCGAGGCCGACGTCGAACGCGAGTACGCCGCCATGGGCACCAACTTCGTGCGCTTCCTCATCCAGTGGCGTGCCGTCGAGCCGAGCCCCGGTGTGCACGACCGGGCCTACCTCGACCAGGTGGCCGAGCGCGTCTCCTGGTACGCCGAGCGCGGCTACCACGTGCTGCTCGACATGCACCAGGACCTGTGGGGCAACCAGATCACACCCGGCGGCGAGCACGGCAACGGGGCGCCCGGCTGGGCCACCCACCTCGACGGCCTGCCCGTGCGCTCACCGCAGCCCACGTGGGAGATGTACTACATGGAGCCCGGCGTCCTGCGGGCCTTCGACCACTTCTGGAACACCACGGGCGAGCACCCGGACCTCATGGACCACTACGCCGGAGCCTGGCGCGCGGTCGCCGAACGCTTCAAGGACGAGCCCGCCGTCATCGGCTACGACCTGATGAACGAGCCCTGGGGCGGCACCGTACAGGCCGCGGCCTTCGAGAGGGGCCCGCTGGCCGAGCTGTACCGCAGGTCGATCGCCCGGATCAGGGAGGTGGACCAGGACAACTGGATCTTCGTCGAGCCGCAGGCCGTCGGGGTGAACTGGGGACTGCCGAGCGCACTGCCCGCCTTCGACGACCCGCGCGAGGGCGAGGCGCGCATCGGCCTGGCGCCGCACGTCTATCCGCTGCCGCTCGACCTCGGCATGGACTACACCGGCGACTCCCGCACCTGGACCGACCGCACCCTCACCTGGTGGCGCGACAACATGCTGCGTACGGCCGAGCGGCTCGACGCACCCGTCGTGCTCGGCGAGTTCGGCCTGGACATGACCAGGCCGGGCGCCGCCGACCTGGTCGAGCGCGTGCTCGACCTGACCGACGAGAGCGGCATGGGCAGGGCGTACTGGTCGAGCGACCCCGGCCCCTGGGGTCCCTACGACGACAAGGGCAAGGCCGGTCCGCTGGTGGCCGTCTACGACCGGGCCTATCCGAGGGCGATCGGCGGGACGCCCGAGACGATCAAGGTCGAACCCGGCCGGGTCACGGTCGTCTTCGAGGCCAACGGCTCGGGGCCGACCGAGATCTACCTGCCCGCCTCGGCCTTCCCGCAGGGCGGGCGCGTCACCGGCGGCACCGGGACCTGGGACGCCGCCCGCCGCGTCCTGACCGTCGCCACCGCCGCGTCCGGGCGCGTCACCCTGACCGTGACACCGGCCTGAACACGACGACAGGGCCGCCGTCCCGATGCGGACGGCGGCCCTGGTGTCTGTTGTGCCGGGCTCAGCCGGCTGTCTGTCTTGCCGGGCTCAGCCGACTGTCTGCTTTGCCGGGCTCAGCCGACGTGGACCGGGGCGCCCTCGGTCTTGCGGCCCGCCTTGACGAACAGCGCGATGATCGCGGCGAACACCGCGACGCCGGTGCTGATCGTGAAGGCCAGGTGCAGGCCGTCCATGAAGGAGGAGTGCACGGCGCTCACGATGAAGTCGCTCGCCCCGGGAGGCGCGGTGCCGATCGCGGCCAGCGCCTCGAGACCCGCCATCTGGTCCGGCGGGATCTGGGCGGCGGCCGGGCCGAGGTAGCCGGGCAGCACGTCCTTGATCTCGGCGGCCACGATGGCGCCCAGGATCGCGGTGCCGAGCGCGCCGCCGACCTGCATGGCCGACTGCTGCACGCCACCTGCGACACCGCTGAGCTCGATCGGCGCGTTGCCGACGATGATCTCGGTCGCGCCGACGAACACCGGCGAGAGGCCGAAGGCCAGCAGGACGAACGGCACGGCCGTGTCGAAGAAGGTGGCCTCGACGCCGAGCCTCGACATCAGGAACATCGCGACGGCGGTGATCACCATGCCGCCCGCGATCGTGATCCTCGGGCCGAGCTTGCCGATCAGCACACCGGCCAGCGGCGAGGCGACGATCATGCCCGCGCTCATCGGCAGCATCCGCAGACCCGCGTCCAGCGGGCTCAGTCCGTGCACGCCCTGGAAGAAGAAGGTCAGGAAGAACATCGCGCCGAACATCGAGAACGCGACCAGCATCATCAGCACCGTGCCGATGGAGACCGAGGCGTTCTTGAACAGCGCCAGCGGCACCAGCGGCTGACTGGCCTTGGACTGCCAGAAGATGAACAGTCCGGTCAGCACGGCGAACGCGGCCAGGAAGCCCAGCGTCTTGGGGTCGCCCCAGCCCCACTCGGGCGCCTTGATGATCGACCAGACCAGCGAGAACATCGCGCCCGACAGCAGCGCGACACCGGGCCAGTCGATGCGCGAGAGCAGTTCGGCCTTGCTCTCCTTGATGATCCACAAACCGACGCCGAGTGCGACGATGCCCACGGGCACGTTGATGAAGAAGACCGACTGCCAGCTGACGTTCTCCACCAGCAGGCCGCCGATGATCGGACCGGCCGCGCTGGACAGGCCGATGATGCCGCCCCAGGCGCCCATGGCCATGTTCAGCCTGTCGCCGGGGAAGGCGTTGCGCAGCAGGGCGAGCGCGGCGGGCTGCAGCAGCGCGCCGAACAGGCCCTGGGCCACGCGCAGGCCGATCAGCATGCCGATGGAGCCGCTGAAGCCGATCGCCAGCGAGGTCAGGGTGAACCCGGCCACGCCGATGAGGAAGATACGCTTGTGCCCGAAGAGGTCACCGAGCTTGCCCGCCGTGATGAGGAACACCGCGAGGGCGAGCAGGTAGCCGCTGGTCACCCACTGCAGGTCGGCCAGCGACGCTCCCAGATCCTTCGCGATCACGGGGCTGGCGATGCCCACCACCGTGCCGTCGAGCATCACCATGATGACGCCCAGCGAGACGGCCAGCAGCGTCAGCCACGGATGGCTGCCACTCGCCTGCGGTCCCGAGGGCGGTGGTGGCGCCACCGTCTTCGCTTGAGCCATTGGGAGTCCCCCTCATTCACCTGCAGCCCAAACCGGGCCATCTCACCTCTAAGCCTCAGGTAACTTATGTCAGAGACTGACAGATGACAAATCCTTTTATTGGGCAGAGGATGACTTCTGACAGACGATGACATCAGGGTTGCGAGGGAGTTACACGCATGGGTCTACGCGAACGCAAGAAGGAGAAGACCCGGCTGGCGCTCGTCGACGCCGCCCTCGACCTGTTTCTCGAACAGGGGTACGAAGCTACCACCATCGACCAGATCGCCGACGCGGTGGAGGTCTCCTCCAGGACGTTCTTCCGCTACTTCGCCAGCAAGGAGGGCCTGGCGCTGTTCTTCCACGAGGAGAACGAGCAGGAGATCCTGGCCAGACTGCGCGAGAGCCCCGAAGGCGAGCCGCCCTTCACCTCGCTCTGTCAGGCGATGCGCGGCATGCTGCGTGCGATCTCCGCGGCCACACCCGAGGAGACCCAGCGCTTCCTCAAGCTCCAGCGGGTGATCGAGACCACCCCGACCCTGATGGGCCGCTCCTTCGCCCGGCACACCGAGAGCGAGAAGCGCCTGGCCGCCGAGGTCGCCAGACGCCAGGGCTGCGACCCGCAGACCACCCAGCTGCCCCACCTGGTCGTCGCCTACGCCTCCGCGGCGGTACGGGTCGGCTTCGAGTGCATGCTGCAGGAGGGCGTCGACATACCCGCCCTGTTCAGCCGCGTCGAGGAGGCCCTCGACCTCGCCGAACGCTCCATGCGACCAGGGTGGGACCTGGCCTGCTGAGGCACGGCCCGGGCTGCTGCGGCCTGGGCCGCCAAGGCTCGGACCAGGCTGCCGAGGCGGGGGCCGGGGATTCCCGGACCAGAGGCTCACAGACCAGAGGCTCACGGACCCGGGCACCGCGGGGCGGCAGACCTGGGATGCACGGCCCTGGGATTCACGGCCCTGGGCTGCTGACGTGGGCGGGCGTTCAGTTCATAGAGGGGTCTTCCGGATAGGTGGCCACGAAGGCCAGCTCGCCCTGCTGGCGGCGTAACACCCTGCGCCACAACTCCTCGGCGTCCGGGTGGAAGGTGTCACCCGGCTCCGAGTCCACGACATACCAGGCGCCTTCGGCGATCTCGCTCTCCAGCTGCCCCGTCGTCCATCCCGCATAACCGGCGAAGATCCGCATCTGCGCGATCTCGTCCTGCAGGATCTCGGGGGGCGCGTCCAGGTCCACGGTGCCCAGGCGCGACACCGCCGGTGTGCCCGCGTGCAGCCGCCGCCACCCGAGCGGCTCGCCGCCACTCGGCACGGCCGCCAGCGCCAGCGCACTGTCGGTCTGCACAGGACCCCCCTGGAACAGCACCGGAGGACCGGTCACCAAAGCATCCCAGACCGGCAGCACCTGCGTCACCGCGATGTCGCTCGGCCGGTTGAGCACCACGCCGAGCGTGCCGCCGTCCTGGTCGTGCTCGAGGATCAACACGACGCTACGCCGGAAGTTGGGGTCGTCGAGCAGTGGCGTCGCCACCAGCAACCCGCCGACGTAGATCGCTTCCGCCATGCATCCATCATGACTCATGTGGCGTCCCTCGCCGCAGCCACGTTCCAGATGTTACTTTCCGCAGTCAAATGGGCACGGTAAGTATCAAAGATCGCTTTTCCGGGAGGAGTCCCATGTCATTCGCTGCCCGCCTCACGCTGGCCGCCCTACCGTTGAGCGCAACGCTCCTCCTCCCAGCAGCAGCATTCGCCGAGCCCGACTACAGCGACTCGTTCACGATGTCCGTGGGCAAGGCCAACTGCAAGACCAACATGGTCCCCGTCACGCTGCAGAGCGTCAGCGACTACGCCTCCGGCTTCAGCCTGGAGGAGGACGGCCAGCTGGTCGAACGCGGCACGGTGAAGGCGCGCAAGAACGTCACCGTCTACGTCCCCGTCACCAGGGGCCGCTCGGCCGACCTCGACGTCTACTACGTCAACAACAAGAACGACGACAAGCTCGTCGACTCCCAGCGCGTCTACAACGGCTGCCCCAAGAAGTCACACAACGGCGACCTCCCCTACACCGGCCCGCCGAACGACCTCATGGCCAAACTCGCCACCGCCGGAGGCCTGATGCTGACCGGCGGCATCGTCTGGTGGTACGGCTCCCTCTGGCCACGCCAAACCCCCAACGCCCCCTTCACCTTCACCCGCGCCCCCGAGGGCAAACGCCGCTACCCAGACCTCGACCTGTAACGAACGGCATCGCGGAGGCGCCTTCCACATGGGGGGCGCTTTCCGCGTGGGCGCTCGTGATCTTTCCGCGTGGGCGCTCGTAATGTGGAGGTGTCCGGCAGTACGTCCTCCGCACCACGCTCCCTCCGGGTCAGCGACGTCGACATCGACAGCGCACGTGCGCCTGGTGCCGTGCCGTGCCGTTGCGGGGAGGGTAAGCCCCATCCCAGGAGGCAACGCAGATGCGCCTGGTGCCGTGCATCACCCCCACCCGCACAGCCCCCGGAAACCCCGCCACCAACGCCCGCCGCCCCGCCCCACCCCGCGTTGTCCCTTGATACGACGGGGGCCCATGACACAGAGTGACGGTGGCCGATACCGTGCGCCCTCATGCACACCTTCCGTGCCGCCCTGCCTCGCGCGGGCCGGCGACGCCGCCTGCTGAGGACGGTCGTCGTGGCCGCGCTCATCGGCCTGTCGGCGACGCTCGGCTTCACACCCGCGTCGGCCGGCACTCCCGAGCCGCCCTTCGCCGCCGTGCAGTACGGCTCGAACGGCTGCATCGAGGTCGGCGTCAGGCCCGGCCAGCCCAAGCCGCTCTTCGTGCCCTCCGGCTACGACGTCATGAACGGCTACCCGGACTTCGGCTACGACAGCAGCGGCTACACGCCGACCACGGGGACCAACTCCTGCCGCTACGTCTTCCGCGACAAGGACCCACGCCAGGACCCCAGCAGTGTGATCATCTCATCGGCGTACTGCGTGCAGTGGGCGGCGGGCCAGACGTCAGGCACCGGGTACGGCCCCGAGCCCGACGGCGGCACCGTGCGCAACGCCGGATACGTCAGACGCGTACTCCAGGACTACTGGCCCGCCACGAACCTGCCCGCCGTACCGTCGACGAATCCCACGGTGATCAACCGTCAGCGCTCGGGAACGGTGGCCATGGCGGTCCACTACTTCACCGACGGCGTGGTGCTCCCGCCCGACTACCAGGACGCGGCGCTCTACGAGGTCGTACGGAAGATGGTGACCGATGTGCTCGCGGCCGGGCCGGTCGCCGAGCCCGCCGATCCGGCGCCCGCGATCGAAGGGCCGAACGGCGGTGGCGCCGGGGACCTCGTCGGGCCCCACACCGTCGGCGCCAACGCCACGGGCGACCTCACCGTCACGGTGACGGGCGCATCGGCGTACACGGACGCTGCGGGCGCCCAGCCGTTCACCAGCGGGAGCACACTGGCGCCCGGCGCCCGGCTGTGGCTCAGGTCGGACAGCGCGGCGCAGGCCGTCATCGCGGCGGCCGGTCCCGTACAGTCCGGCATCGGCACGCTCATGGTCGGCGACCCCGCCGCGCGCGTGCAGTCGATGATGCTCGCCCAGCCGGTCGTACTGACCGGCAAGTCCGCCAAGAGCGTCGTCATCACCCCCCTGGACCCGCCGCGCGTCTCCAGCCGCGCGTCCGCCGCCGTACTCGAAACCGGTCAGAACGTCTCCGACCGCCTCTTCGTCGCCGGTCTCAAGGGGGACGCCACCCTGACCGCGACGCTGTACGGTCCCGTGCCGCCCGGCGGGACGGACGAGCGGTGCACGGAGATCGACTGGAGCCAGGTGGCGACGCTGCCGATACACCGCGTGTACGCGCCCGTCACGGTGACCGGCGACAGCACCGTCGACACCCCCGCCGAGGTACTCGACCGGCCAGGCTGCTACTCCTTCGGCGCCGTCCTCGCCCCCACGACCGGCGACGCGATCGCCTTCCTGCCCGGCGAGACGGCCGAGACCCTGCGCGTACTCCCCCGCCTGATCCCGCCTCCCCTGGAGGTCACCACCCAGGCGCTCCCCTCCACCATCACCCCCCGCCAGACCGTCACCGACGAGATCACCGTCACCGGCCTGCTCCCCGGCCGCACCCTGACCATCAAGGCCGCCCTGTACGGCCCCGTCCCGCCCGGCGACGACGGCCGCTGCGCCGCCGTGGACTGGGAGGCCCCCGATGTCCCCGTCATCACCGAGTTCGCCCCCGTCACGATCGACCACGACACCACGATCACCACACCACCCGTACGCCTCGGGCTACCCGGCTGCTACAGCTTCGACGCCGTCGTCACCCATTCACAGGCGACCGGCGGCCAGGAACCGGTCGGCCACGGCCTCGGCCTGTCCAAGGAGGTCGTTCTGGTGAAGGCTCCTCCCACTCCTTCCCCCTCTCCCTCGCCGTCCCGGGCCGCCGGGGCGGGGGCAGAGGGCGGGAAGGGGCCTGGGCCTCGGGCTTCCGGGATTTCCGGCGGGGCATTGCCGGTCACCGGGGGTGGGAGGTTCGCGTTGGTGGTGGCGGGGTCCGGGGTGGTGGCGTTGGTCAGCGGAGGGGTGCTGCTGGTCGTGGCTCGGAAGCGGATCCTGGCATTGTGACGGCTTTGGGGGGTGGGGCTGGGGTGGGTTCTGACTGTGGGGAGGTCGTCGTTGCTTGGCTTGAGGGGCTGGTGTGGGGGTGACGGGCTTGGCCTGGTCGGTGGGGTCCCTGTCCCTTGGTCTGGCCTGGTCTGGTCTGGTCTGGTCTGGTACGGCATGCGCCGGGGCCTGGAGGCTTGGTTTGGAGACCCGACGGCTTCCACACGTTGCTGGGCCGACGCGGGATGTGCTGAGCCCCCGGATGCTGGGCCTTGGAGAGCGGGACAGCTTTCACACGTCATTGGTCCGGTACGGCATGCGTCGAGGCTTCAGAGTGCTTGGCTCTAGAGGCCGAGACGGCGTCCACACGTCGCCAGCCTGATACGGCGTGCGCCGCCCCCTCCGGATGCTTGGCATCGAAGAGCAGGACGGTGGCCATACGTCGCAGGTCCGATGCGGGATGTGCCGAGGCCCCCGGTGGACGTGTCCGGGGGCCTCGGCAGGTTGGTTCGAGCGTGCGCGCTTGGCATCACTCCACCCGGATGAGGCTCCATCGGGGCGGGGTGGCCGTCGAGAGCACGTCCTCACATGAACACTGTCCACAACCGGGAAGCATGATCGTCTCCTCCTTGTCGGGGATAGCCATGTACCCGCATGCCGAACTTCCTACGCTGGCCGGGGTGCCAGACTTCCGGGCCTCGCTGGGGTTGCTTTGGGGTGGGGAGAGGCGTGGGGGGCGGTCGTGAGATGGGGGTGAAGGAGGGAGTCCTGCGCGGCTCGGTCTCCCCTTCTTCGCTTTCTCTTCATCTCTTTGACTTCTCCCTTGTTCTCTTCTCCCTTCGACCTCTCCCTTCAACCTCTCTCTTCGCTTCTTCTCTCTTCGGCTTTTCTCTTCGACCCGCTCGTCGGTCTCGCGCCCTGGCTTCCACCCCGCGTCTTCCACCCCGCGTTGCCGTCTCGCGCACCGCCTGGCCTGTACTGCCTAGCCCTATGTCTCGCGTCTCGCGCCGCGCCCGTTCGCCCACGCTTCACGTGCCGCGCGCGTTCCACCCACGTTTCATGTCTCGCGCCCGGCCTTTCTCGGCCTTGGCATCTCGCGCCCAGCCCTTCTCGGCCTTCGCGTCCCACGCCCAGCCCTTCGCTCGTTCGCATCTCGCGCCTGGTCTGTCGGGCCTTCGCGTTCGTGGCTGCCTTCGCTGTACGCGTCTATGTCTCGCGCCTGCACTCCACCCGTGTAGCCGTTGCGCTACCCAGTCCTGCGTCTCGCGTCTCCCGCCGTGCTCGTTCTGGCCACGTTTCGAGTCTTGCGCCGGGGCTTTCGTGTCGTTGCGAGTCGCATCTCGCGCCCGGCCTGTCGGCATTCACGTCTACGTCTCGCGCACTGCCCACCACTCACGTGATCGTCTCGCGCCGTGCTCGTTCCGGCCACGTTTCATGCCTTGCCACCGGCCCTTCATGCCTTTGCGTCTCGCGCATGGCCTGTCGGTGTTCACGTCTACGTCTCGCGCACTGCCCACCACTCGCTTAGCCGTCTCCCGCGCTGCCCAGCCTTGCGTCTTTCGTCTCGCGCCCTCCTCTCGCGTCTGCGGCTCGTTTTCCTGAGGTCGGCTTGTCCAGTTGCGCGTCTCGCGCTTCGCGGTTCGGTCGGGTCGGCTTGGTTCTTCCAGGTGGCGACTCGGGCGTTGCCGTCTCTGCCGCGCGCCTCCCTGCTGGGAATGAGTGGGCAGCCTCGCTTCTTGTACGATCCTTCGCCCTACCGCCAGGCCCTGAAGGTGAGGCCACGCCTGGGGGCGTTCTAAGGGCTTTGTGCATGACCTCTGGCTCCAGGGCGGCTGTTAGAAGCCGATCGCCTCGCGGGTCAGGATGACGGTGCCTCGGTCTGGGAGGGCTTCCTGTTCCAGGATGAGGATCTTGCCGATGAACGAGGTCTGGCCGTATGCGTCGTTCAGGCGGCGCCATTCCTTGGGCAGGCTGTGGGTACGAGCGCGGCGCAGGGCGGTCTCCAGGTCGGGGACGATCTTCTGGGCGCCGACCACCCAGATCGCCTGACGTGCTCCCGAGGCGTACGGAGCGAGTTGGCTGCCACTGGCCGAGACGGCGACCAGGTGGCCTTGCTCGGTGACGGCGTGAACGCTGCCGACGACGACATCGGGCGTGGCGCCGAGCCTGATCCTGGCGACGACGTCGTCGCCGAGGTCGCCCGCGTTACGCCGTACCGAGACGAAGCTCTCGCCCTCGTCGATGTCGGCCAGGATGCCGGACAGCCGGAGGGTCTCGCTCGACGCCGTGAAGACGTCCCCGTCGACGGGCAGCAGCGTGGCCACCAGCTCACGAGCCTGTTCGACGGTGTCGACCACGTGAACGGTGTAGTTGTTGGCCCGCAATGCCTTGGCCGTACGTTCGATCTGCTCCGCCTCGGCGGGTACGGCGTAGGAGTCGTCGAGCTCGGGTGCCTGAGCGGCGGTCGTCATGATATTTCCCAGTCCGTTCGATGGGTTTTTTCTAGTAACCGAGCTCATTCTGCGGAACCATGGAACGACCACGAAAGATCGCACTTTGTTCTGCCTCAGGCACCAGGAGGGAACCATGACGACGACACCCGTCGCCGAGCCGAACTGCGCGGTACGCAGCGTTCTCGACCGGGTAGGCGACAAATGGACCCTGCGTGTCGCCTACGAACTCGCCTCGGGCACCAAGCGTTTCACCGAACTCAAACGAGCCATCCCCGGCCTGAGCCACCGCATGCTGACCGCCACCCTCCGTACCCTCGAACGCGACGGCCTCCTGGTCAGAACGGTCTTCCCCGTGGTCCCCCCAAGGGTCGACTACGACCTGACCGACCTCGGCCACACCATGCTCGCCTCGGCCTGGCCGGTCATCACCTGGGCCCTGGACCACGAACAACGCATCGAACACCAACGCGCCTCCTACGACCACCGCCAACGCACACCCGAACCGGCAACGACCGTCCGAGGGGATGCCGGCGTGGAGCAGTAGGGAGTTCGCAGGCAGTACGGCAGGCACCAGCTTGAGCGACACGTCCGAGCAGATACCGCCGTGAGGTGGCTCCTCCTGTTGAGAGCGTGGAAAGTCGCTGAGACCACTCATTCTGTTGAAAGCACCGAGTGTCGCCAGAGTCTGGGCGGCGGCTTCTGCCGGGAGCCTTGAGCTGTTCCTATCGAAATGCGGCGCCGCTCCGCCATTCCGCTAGTCGGGACAGGCAGTCGAGAACGCAGTCGGACGGCGGCCGGGACCTCCGTCCGACCACAGGGGGACCACAGTCGGACCGCAAGCTGCACAGACTGCGCGAGACAGAGCACACAGCATGGCAAGCGCAGGGCACATGGTCAGGCGCAGGGCATCTGAGGGTAGCTCATTCCGTTAGGAGCTCTTGCTCCAAAGATGCGTGTCTCAACATGAGCAGCCGTGTCTCAACACAAGCAACTCAATAGCGCCTGCCACCAACCGCGCACCTCACAACGCCCCACAAGCCCGAGCAAGCCACCCCCACCCCACCCACCCCACCGCCAAACACAAGCACCCCCCACCCGGCACGTAGCCCCCCTCAGCCGAAGTCCCGCTAGCGTCGCGTGAGTGACGGGCCTGGCCACGTGCCGGACGGAGGCCCTGACAGATGCCTGCCGTAAAAGCCCCAAAAAAGACGCCTGCCCCACAAAAGGCACCTGTCGCACAAAACAAAAGGCACCTGCCACGCAAAGGGCAAATGCCCCCGCCTACTACCCCAGCCGCACTTATCGATCTTTGAGGTGTTGTCGCTGGTAGTGGCTTCGTCGGGAGCGGGCTTGATGGCGTCGTCGCCAGCGTGACCAGTGCAGGATGTGAGACCGGCTGATGGGCGGCCGGGTCAGCAGGCCGAAGAGGCGGCGGATCTCGTTCGCGGACATCTCGATGAGCTGGCCGGTGCCGGCCGGTGGGACGGGTGCGGCGCTGAGGACTGCACGAGTCACGGCCAGGAAGGCCAGGGCGAGCATGGCCAGAGTGATGTAGCGATACCAGGCGGTATAGAGCCGCACCTGGTACTGGTCGAAGGCGGCTTCGTTCTTGCCGGTCTGGAAGCATTCCTCGATCGTCCAGCGAGCGCCGGCCACCTCGACCAGGCGCTGTAGTGGCACCGGTCGCGGAGTGTGACACAGGTAGAAGGCAGGTCGCGGGGATTGCTGAGCGAGCGGCGGATGAGCAGGCGGCGCGCAGGGCTGTCAGTGGCGATCAGCGCCCAGTCGTAGCGCCGTTCGCCCTTGGCTCCAGGGCCGCAGGACAGGCGCTGCCATCCGCTCTTGGGCACCTTGACGGCCATGACGTCGGCGCGGACCTTGCCCACGCCGGTGGCGATCTGGTGGGCACGGGAGACCGCGAACACGTAGGAGATCTGCTGGTCTTCCAGGTAACGGCGCAGGGGTCCGTTGTCGCCGTATGCCTCATCGGCGGTCACCCAGCCGAACGGCACGCCGGCCGCGAGCGCCCGTCCGATCATGGCCTGCAGGAGTTGGGGTTTGGTGGCGAAGCCGACCTGCTCGGGGACATGAGCGCTCGCGCAGCGGTCCGGCCGGGCGATCCAGGAGTCTCTGGGCAAGTAGAGCTCACGATCCAGCACTGCCCGGCCACGGCTGGAGGCGTAGCCGAGGAACACGCCGATCTGGCAGTTGGTGACCTTGCCGAGGGTGCCGGTGTATTGCCGCTGCACCCCTGCCGAGCGGGTGCCTTGTTTGGCGAAGCCGGTGTCGTCGCCGACCAGCACCCCATCGGGCTCGCCCAGATACCGCATCAGGTAGGTGCGGATATCGTCGCGCACGCCATCGACGTCCCACTTGGCGGCGTTGAACAGCCGCTGCATGCCATCCGGGGTGGCCTCACCGGCGTACTCGGCCAGCGACCAGCCGTTCTTACGCTCCAGCCCGGACAGCAGCCCGCCGAGGCAAGCACGTGCACGCTGTCGAACTTCGGGACGTTTGAACCGGTCGGCTACCAGCGCGAAGGCGTCATCCAGACCCGCTTGCAGACCAGCGGCGCTGACATGTTCTACCCTGGCCAACGCGGCCACCGCATGATCTTCAGTTCCAACACACCTGAATGATCACAGCGGTGGTCGCTCGTCTTTCACCCGGCTACAAGCATGGACGAGCGTGCTCAAGCATGGACGAGCGCGCTACAGCACGACGCAGGCCGTTGCCGCCCAACTCTGAAGTGCGGCTGGAGTACTACGCCTCCGTGAACCCGCGCGCCCGGCCGCCCGCCGACTCCCGCACCGCGGCGGCGACCGCTGTTGCGACGTCTGGGTGGAACACGCTGGGGATGATGTAGTTGGGGCCGAGTTCCTCGGGTGTGACCACGGCGGCGAGGGCGTGGGCGGCGGCCAGGAGCATCTCCTGGGACACACCGGCCGCCTGGGCGTCGAGGAGGCCGCGGAAGACGCCGGGGAAGGCGAGGACGTTGTTGATCTGGTTCGGGTAGTCCGAACGACCGGTGGCGACGACGGCGGCGTGTTCGCGTGCGTCGTCGGGCGAGACCTCGGGCTCGGGGTTGGCCAGCGCGAAGACGACCGCGCCCTCGGCCATCGTGGCGATGTCGTCGCCGGTCAGGATGCCGGGCGCGGAGACGCCCACGAAGACGTCGGCGCCCTTGATCGCACCGCGCAGGTCGCCGGAGTAGCCCTCGGCGTTGGTGTGCTCGGCGATCCAGCGCAGCGACTCGTCCAGGTCGGTGCGGCCCAGGTGCACCGCGCCCAGGTAGTCGCACACCACCACGTTGCGCGCGCCTGCCGCCATGAGCAGGCGGAGTACGGCGGTGCCCGCGGCCCCGGCGCCCGCCATCGTGATGCGCACCTCGCCGATCGACTTGCCGACGACGCGCAGGGCGTTGGTGAGTGCGGCGAGTACGCAAATCGCGGTGCCGTGCTGGTCGTCGTGGAAGACCGGGATGTCCAGGAGTTCGCGCAGCCTGCGCTCGACCTCGAAGCAGCGAGGCGCCGAGATGTCCTCCAGGTTGATACCGCCGAAGCCGGGCGCGATGACCTGGACCGTGCGCACGATCTCGTCGACGTCCTGCGTGTCCAGGCAGATCGGCCAGGCGTCGATGCCGGCGAACCTCTTGAACAGCGCGGCCTTGCCCTCCATGACCGGCAGTGCCGCGGCGGGCCCGATGTTGCCCAGGCCGAGCACGGCCGAGCCGTCGGTGACGACCGCGACGCTGTTGCGCTTGATGGTCAGGCGGCGCACGTCCTCGGGATTGCGCGCGATGGCCATCGAGACCCTCGCCACGCCGGGCGTGTAGGCCATGGACAGCTCGTCGCGGTTGCGCAGCGGCACCTTCGACTTCATCTCGATCTTGCCGCCGAGGTGCATGAGGAACGTGCGGTCGGACACCTTGTGGATGACGACGTCGTCGATGCCCTCAAGCTGGTCGACGATCAGCTGGGCGTGGTCGGTGTCGCGCGCGGCGCAGGTGACGTCGATGCGGAGCTTCTCGTGCCCGGCGTTGGTGACGTCGAGGGCGGTGACCACTCCACCCGCCGACTCCACCGCGTGGGTGAGCTGGCTGACGGCCTTGCCGCCTGCGGGGACCTCGAGTCGCACGGTGATGGAGTACGACACACTCGGGACGGTGGCCACGTCAATCCGCTCCTTTGCGCCTGACCAAGAATGTCTCCATGGTGCCACCTTCCGGGAGTGAACGGCCCCACGAAAGGGTCACCCCAGCGCCTCCGCGGCCGTGACGATCAGTTCGACACATGTCGGCACCGGGATGCTGGTGCTGTCGATCACGAGCTGGTAGAGCTTCGGATCGGCGGGGTCGCAGCGGTAGAAATGGCGCACGTAGGCCATGCGGGCCCGGTCGTTGTCCTCGATCACGCGCCTGGCCTCGCGTTCGGACAGCTCGACCAGTGCGGCCGTCTGCAGCACGCGCCGCCGCACGGGCGCGTCGAGCCGCACGTGGAGGGCTCCCGGATGGTCGGCGAGCACGATCGCGCCCGCCCTGCCGAGGAAGACGCCGCCCTGACGCCCGGCGCCCTCTTTGATCATCCGTTCGGTCCGCTGGACGAACTCCTCGGGCGGGAGCGGCATCCCGCCGGGAAGGTACATGTCCACGCCGCCGAACGTCACCGTCGGCAGGCGCATCGCCCCCGACAGCAGCCTGCCCAGACCGTGCTCGGCCCGGTCGTCGTGCAGGAGCGCCTCCTCGAACGAGCAGCCGAGCTCCTCGGCCACGGCCGCGGGGATCGCCCTGTCGACGAACGGCACGCCCAACCGCTCGGCCACGGCCGGGCCGATGACGCTCCCGGCCGTGCCGTAGGTCGCCGAGATCGTGACCACACGCATATTCCCAGGTTAGGGCCGCCACCACGGGAATGACAGAGCCCAGAACCACATTCGGGTCCGCGAGGCCGCCCTGTTTCCAGAACGCGCCCGCCCCGCTTCTAGAACAGGGCGCTGGCCAGGGCTCTGCGGGCCTTGGTGAGGGCCGGGTCGCCCGTGGGAAGCGCGTCGAACAGTCCCAGCAGGTGCTTGCGCACACGGTCGCGGTCATCGCCCGAGGTGCGCTTGATGGTGGCGATCAGACGCTCGAACGCCTTGTCGACATCGCCTTCGAGCATCTCGAAGTCGGCGGCGAGCAGCTGGGCGTCCAGGTCGACCGGGTCGGCCTCGGCCCTGCGCCGGACGTCGGCGGGGTCGGCGTGCTGGGTGCGGCCGATGAGACCGACGCCCGCCAGGCCCATCCTGGCGTCCTCGTCGGCGGGGCTGCGGGCCAGCAGGCGCTGGTAGGCCGCGGCCGCCGCTTCGAGGTCGCCCGCGTCGATGGCCTGCTCGGCGGCCAGCAGGTCGGGGTCGAGCGGCGGCTCGGCCGGGACCTCCTGGCCATCGCCCTCGGCCCCTTCGGGCACCGGCGGAAGGTACTGGGCCAGCGCCTCGACGAGCTGGTCGAGCCAGCTGCGCAGCTCGGGCTCGGTCGCCATGCCGGGCACGGCCGAGACCGGCTCGCCCCTGAAGATGGCGTAGAGGGCGGGCAGGCTCTGCACCTGCAAGGCCTGGGCGATCTGCTGGTTGGTCTCGACGTCGACTCTGGCGAGCACCCATCGGCCCCCCGCCTCGGCGGTGAGCTTCTCCAGCAGGCGGCTGTAGCCCTGGGCCTGCTCCGAGCGGGTGACCGTGAGTTCGAGCAGCACGAGCGTGGTCATCGAGCGCTCGACGACGTCGTTGCCGAACGTCGCCTCGGTGACGTCGACGACCTGCGAGGCGGCACTGCCCTCGGGGGCGGCCTGCCTGCGGGCCTGCGCCTCCATGGCCTGCTTGCGCGCGCCGAGGTCGACGGCGCCGTAGAGCGATCCGGGTCGCGAGGAGAAGTCCGCTGGGCTCATGGTTCCAATCCTGCCGTATCCGCAGGGCTGATGAAGTCACCGCCTCCAACACCGGCGGACGTTTCCCGCGCGCGATCCCCTGTCTCACCGGCCGCGAAGTCTCCCGCGCCGACCCTGAGTGTTCGCAGCAGGCCGAACAGCTCGCCGAGTTCGGCCTCGCCGTACATGGGCATGGCGAAGTCGGCGCCCATCAGATCGGCGGTCGCGGAGGCGACGACCTCCCGGCCTCTGTCGGTGATCTCCGCGAGCACGCCCCTGCCGTCGCGCGGATTGCGCATGCGGCGGACGAGCCCCGCCTTTTCCAGGCGATCGACGGTGTTTGTCACGCTCGTGGGATGGACCATCAACCGCTCGCCGATCTTGGAAAGGGGAAGTGATCCTGTTCGACTGAAAGTCAACAACACGAGCGCTTCGTACCTCGCAAAGGTCAAGTCATACGGTTTGAGAAGCGCGTCCAGTTGCGCGAGGAGGATCTGATGCGCTCTCATGATCGACGTGACGGCGGCCATGGCGGAGGAAGGTCCGAAGTGAACACGCCAGGTCTCAGCGGCGCGCTCGATGGGATCGAACGGCAGGTTGAGCGACACAGCGCTACGTTAGCGCGGCCCTCGTCCTGATTCGTCAGCCCACGATGAGTGCCGAGGTTCATGCGTTGACCAAGAACCCGGACGCCAATCATCACGCTCAGTTATGGTTCTCGCATCGAACGGTGACGAGGAGTTTGCGTTAGCCCAGGCCCGTGGGGAACGGGCCGCCCGCCGAGGGGACCGGCGGAGGGGCGAGTCGCACCCCGTCACCACGGGGCACGGGGGGTGCTTGATGAGCTTCATCATTTGGAACACGAGTGCGTGAGCATGTGAACGTCTCACGCGAGGAGCTGAAGCAGAGCGCGGCCGTCACGGTGGCCGTGCTGCTCGCGCTCGGCCTGGTGGCGGCGTGGAGCGTGCTTCTCCCAGGCGTCGACGCCTGGGAGAACATCGTGGTGGCCGTCATCGGCTCACTGCGTCTGACGGGGCCCGTCGCCGCGGCGTTCGCCGCCTGGGTCGCCGTGCGCAAGCGCAGGAGCACCAGGGGCAGGCCGCTGACCATGTGGCAGGCGGTGAAGGCGCCGCTGGCGATCCTGGTGGTCGTGGTGGGGTCGTTCGGCGCGACGGTCATGGTCCTGGCGGTCAAGACCGTGCTCACCGAGCAGGCCGGACGGCTCAATCCGGCGGGACTGGCCATGGGGATGGCCGGTCTGGGGCTCTATGCGATCCTCGGCTGGGTGGCGGGCTGGCTCGCGCCGCACGCCGTGACGCCCGTCGTCGCCGGGCTCGGCTGCTACGGGCTGTTCACCTGGCTCGCCGAAGGGCAGACGTGGGCCGACAAGCTCGCTCCGGCGACGCGTGAGCCCTATGACCTGTTCCAGGGGCTCAACGGCTCGGCGTTCCTCGACCAGACGCTGTGGCTGCTGGGGGTCACGGCGGCGTTGCTGCTCGGCTGGGCCGCCGTGGTGACGCGGCAGGCGCTGGTGCTGGCGTTCGCGATGCTGGCGGTGCTGGCGGCCGGGACCGGCGTGGCCAGGCTGCTGACCGAGCCGCAGGCCGCCTCCGCGCAGCCCGTCGCCTACAGCTGCCAGGAGTGGCCGATCACGGTCTGCGTGCATCCGGGCATGCGCAGCGGGCTGACCGAGCTGGGAGCGGCGTTCACCAAGATCGCCTCGCGCCTGTCCGGCACACCGGCCGAGTTCACCCGGGTGGAGCAGCGCCCGCGCGGGGACGACCCGCAGCAGAGCACCGGCATCGTGCCGATCCACGTCGACGACCTGTCGGCCGGTTTCGCCGACGAGGCCGCCTACGAATACATCGAGAGCCTGGCCGGACGGTGTGAGGGCACTCCGGCAGCCGGGTTCCGCGAGATCGTCATGGCGTGGCTGCGCGGGGAGCCTCTGCCCGGCGGGCCACTGCCCGAGCACCAGTACGCCGCGGCCTGGTTCTCCGGGCTGAGCGAACACCAGAGGCGCGAGTGGCTGCGCATGTTCTATGCCGACTTCGCCGGATGCAAGCTGTCGGCCGGGCACTTCGGCGGCGGCTCGGCCGCACCCCTGGCGGACCCGGCGCGCGTCGGGGCCAATTCGACCGGCTATCCCGTTTATCCCACTTCCAGCGGCGAACCGAGCTGGGGACCGGAGATGTCACCGCGTTGAGCGCGTGAGCTCTGCCGCTCCCAGGGAAGATGGTTAGCCATGAAACCCCCCAAGCGCCGCTTGTGGCGATATGTCGCAGGACTGCTGGTCCTGGCCGTCCTCGTCGTCGTGGGTGCGAGGCTCACCTGGTCGTGGTTCAACCCGTTCGCCGAGACCACGATCGACCGCAGCCAGCCCGCGATGCTCAAGTCGATCCAGGACCTCAGCCGCTACGAGGCCGCGACCGGCAACTACCAGGTCGTGGTCGACATGGAGAAGGACGCCGCGTTCCTGCCCGACGCCATCAAGGGCACGCGCACGCTGTTCGTCGGCGCGGGGAACGTCGACGCCTACGTCGACTTCGGCAAGCTCGGCGAGAAGGCCATCACGGTCTCCCCCGACCGCACCCAGGTCACCATCAAGATCCCGCACGCCGATCTGGAGCCCACCCGGCTGGACAACACCCGCTCCTACGTCTTCGCCCACCAGCGCGGCATCCTCGACCGCGTCCAGGACTTCCTGAGCACCTCCCCCCAGAACCAGCAGGAGCTCTACGTCCTGGCCGAACGCAAGATCGCCGACGCCGCCGCCGCCAGCGACCTCCGCGCCAGGGCCGACACCAACACCAAGACCATGCTGGAAGGCCTGCTGAAGTCCCTGGGCTTCACCCAGGTCACCATCACCTTCATCGAAGACCCGCTGTAGCCGGACCAGCGGGCCCCCCTTACGGCGGGCCTCCCTGGCAGCCCCCGCCCGGCACAGGGCGGGGCCCATCACTCACGCGCCCGGAGCAGGACTACGCTCCCCGCCCATCGTGCCGGGCAAGGACGCTCTCCCCCCTGGGAAGGACCTCCGCCTCACCCGACGCGAAGAATCAACGCGTCCCCCTGCCCTCCGCCACCGCAGAGCCCGGCAGCCCCGACGCCCCCGCCACGACGCTTCAGCTCATACGCCAGCGTCAACACGATCCGCGCACCGGAGGCGCCGATCGGATGCCCGAGCGCGATCCCGCCGCCGTTGACGTTCACCTTGTCCAGCGAGATCCCGAGCTCCTTGGCCGACTGCAGCACCACGGCGGCGAACGCCTCGTTGATCTCCACCAGGTCGAGGTCGTCGACACTCAGCCCCTGCTTGGCCAAGGCGTGCTTGATGGCGTTGGCCGGCTGCGACTGCAGGGAGTTGTCCGGCCCTGCGACATTGCCGTGCGCGCCGATCTCGGCCAGCCAGGACAGCCCGAGCTCCTCGGCCTTGGCCTTGGACATGACGACCACCGCGCAGGCGCCGTCGGAGATCTGGGAGGCCGAGCCCGCGGTGATGGTGCCGTTGCGGTCGAAGGCGGGCCTGAGCTTGGCGAGGGTCTCGACGGTGGTGTCGCCGCGTACGCCCTCGTCGGTTGTGAAGATCACCGGGTCGCCCTTGCGCTGCGGGATGGAGACAGGGGTGATCTCCTCCTCGAACAGGCCGTTCTTGATCGCCGAAGCCGCCAGCCGGTGCGACCGGGCCGAGAACTCGTCCTGCTCGGCCCGCTCGAGCCCGAGACGCGTGTTGTGCCGCTCGGTCGACTCGCCCATGGAGACCTGGTCGAACACATCGGTGAGGCCGTCGAAGGCCATGGAGTCGACGACGTCGGCGCCGCCGTACTTGACGCCCTTGCGCAGGCCGGGCAGCAGGTGGGGAGCGTTGGTCATGGACTCCATGCCACCGGCGACGACGATGTCGAACTCGCCCGCCCTGATGAGCTGGTCGGCCAGCGCGATGGCGTCGAGGCCGGACAGGCAGACCTTGTTGACGGTCAGCGACGGCACGGTCATGGGGATGCCCGCCTTGACGGCCGCCTGACGCGAGGGGATCTGGCCCGCTCCCGCCTGGAGCACCTGACCCATGATCACGTACTCGACCTGCTCGCCCGTGATGCCCGCGCGCTCCAGTGCGGACTTGATGGCGATGCCACCGAGCTCGACCGCGGGCAGCGCCGAAAGCGAGCCGAGCAGACGGCCGATCGGCGTGCGAGCTCCGGCGACGATGACGGAACCAGACATGGGGCCTCCTAGGCGCGTGAGGGGTCATGCCACGATACCCATGAGTAGCCGGACGCCCGCTATGAGAGGTAGCCCACATGTTCCTGCGCATCGACCACATCGGCATCGCCTGCCACGACCTGGAGGAGAAGATCGCCCTGTTCGAGCAGACGTTCGAGCTCACCGTGGTGGCCCGTGAGGTCAACGAGGAGCAGGGTGTGAAGGAGGCGATGCTGCACATCGCCGACGGCGAGGGCGGCGGCTCCTACATCCAGTTGCTCGAACCGCTCGGCCCCGACACCCCGGTGGGCAAGTACCTGGCCAAGCGTGGCGAAGGGGTGCATCATGTGGCGTTCGGCGTTCCGGACGTCACGGACGCCCTTCAGCGCATCGGCGCCAAGGGCGTGCGGTTGCTGGACGAGGTGCCGAGGCACGGCTCAATGGGCTCTTCGATAGCGTTTCTGCACCCCAAGGATGTGGGAGGAATGCTGACGGAGCTAGTCCAGGCACCCTCTCACCCGGCATAGCACTCCAAACGCAAGAAAGGTTCATACGTAACGAGTCGCGCAGAAAGTCGGAGGGGGCCGCCAACACCGCAACAGCGGAGTACGCTGGCCTTCCACCGGACGTGGAGCCCGCCGTGAGGCACGGGCTCCTCGGTTCGGCTGCCCCCGAACCCCCCGTCCGGCCCGTGTAGCCGTCTCGACAACCCAGGATCGAGCCTCCATGCAGTCCGACATCGACGCCCAGCTCAACAACTTCTTTGAGGACGCTCCCGCGCGTGAGTTCGACGTGGTGCTTCGCGGTTACGACCGGCACCAGGTCCACGACCACCTGAAGCAGATCGACACCGAGCTCCGCCAGTCCCGTGAGCAGCTCACCGCCCTCCAGCGTGACCTCTCCGACTCGCAGCGCCAGCTTCAGGAGCAGGAACGCCCGACGTACTCCGGCCTCGGTGCCAGGATTGAGCAGTTGCTGCGCCTCGCCGAGGAGCAGGCCACCGAGCTCGTCCAGGCCGCCAGGTCAGAGGCCAACGAGATCAAGGCCGCCGCCAAGGTGGAAGCCGCCGACATGCGGGCCGCCGCGGAGAACGAGGCCGCCGAGAAGCGCGCTCTCGCCACCCGCGAGGCCGACGACATGCGCAGCACCGCCGAGCGCGAGGCCGAGGAGATCCGCTCGACCGCGCGCCGCGAGGCCGACGAGCTGACCGCGACCACCGAGCGCGAGGTCGCCAAGCTCCGCGCCACCGCCGACCACGAGGTCGCCGAGAAGCGCGCCGACGCCGAGCGCGAGATCGCCAAGCTCCGCACCACGACCGAGCGTGAGGTCGCCCAGCTGCGCGCCTCCACCAAGCGTGAGCGCGACGAGGTTCTCACCACCGCCAAGCGCCAGGCCGACGAGATGCGCGCCCAGGCCCAGCGGGTTCTTGAGGAGTCCGAGGCCAAGCGGGCCCAGGACGAGGCCGAGTTCGAGATCCAGCTCGCCAGCCGTCGCGAGGAGGCGGAGCGCCAGGAGGCAGAGCGCCACGCCACCGCGCAGGCGGCCACGCAGAAGCTGGTCGCCGAAGCCGAGCAGCGCGCCGCCACGGCAGAGCAGCGCGCGACCAAGGCCACCCAGCAGGCCGACCAGAGCCGCCGCGAGGCGGACCTGCACGCCAAGCAGCTCGTCGCCAACGCCAAGAAGAACGCCGACCAGGTGGTCGCCGAGGCGAAGTCGAGCGCCGAGTCCATCGTCAGCGAGGCCAAGGCAGAGGCCGAGCGCACCCGTTCCTCGATGCAGCGCCAGGTCGACGAGCTCACCCGCCAGCGCGACAGCATCACCAGCCACCTCGCCCAGCTGCGTCAGCTGCTCGGCGGCGCCGCGCTGCCCGGCATGGAGCCCGAGCCCGCGCCCGTCGCGGCCGCTCCGGTCAAGCCGGCCATCGCCGCCTCCAACGGAGGCGACAAGCCCGCTCCCACCGCCACCGCCACCAAGGCGCCGGCCAAGAGCGACGACGACGCGGAGTGGTGGCAGGAGTAGGCGTCCGCCACACCGCGACACCGCAGTACGAGTACGACGCAGAACCTCGGGGCTGATCGACGGCTGAAGAGAGCCTGGTGACCATTTCGGTCGCTAGGCTCTCTTTTTGTTCCCGGCCGCATCACGCGACCTTGTGTTCCCGGCCGCATCACGCGACGTGTTCCCCTCCCCCTTCCCCCCTCCGATCCCCCAGGAGTCTCGCGTGCCGGATGCCGTGCACCCCGACGCCCATGTCCCCAGCGCCCGCGACGGCCGGGACACCGAGTCCACCGCCCCCGAGGTGTCCAAGCCACAGCCGACCGGGACGCCGTTCGGGCTGCCGGGCAAGCCGTTCGCCAGAGGGCCGTTCCTGTTCGGGCTGGTCGGCGGGCTCGGCGTGCTGACCGCCATCGCGATCGCGCAGATGATCACTCGTTCGCTGAGTGTGATCATCCTCGTCGTGGTGGCGATGTTCCTGGCCGTCGGCCTCAATCCGGTCGTCGAGGCGCTGCAGCGGCGCGGTATGGCCAGGCGCTGGGCGATCTCCAGTGTGTTCGTCGGCGTGATCTTCATCTTCGTGCTGTTCGGCCTGGCCATCGTGCCGCCGGTCAGCAAGGAGTCGGCCGACTTCTTCGCCGCCGTGCCCGGGTACTTCGACCAGCTCATGGCCAATCCGACGCTGCGCCAGCTCGACGCCGACTACCAGCTCCTGCCCAAGCTGGCCGAGTTCGTCACCGCGAGCATGGCCACCAGCGTGGCGGGCGGCCTGGTGGGAGCCGGGCTCGTGGTGCTCGACGGCGTGTTCACCGGCGTGACGCTGCTCGTCCTCATGCTGTACTTCCTCGGCTCGCTCAACACGATCAAGGAGTACCTGCTCAAGCTCGTCCCCGCCTCCAGACGGCCGAGGACCCAGGCGATCAGCGACCAGATCCTGGACGGCATCGGCGGCTACGTGGCAGGCAATGTGCTCATCTCGGTGATCGCCGGAGTGCTCAGCTGGGCGTTCCTGTCGATCGCGGGCGTGCGCTACGCGCTGGCGCTGGCGCTGGTCGTCGCGGTGACCGACCTGATCCCGCTGGTCGGCGCCACGATCGGGGCGGCCGTCGTGACGGCGGTGGCGTTCCTGCAGTCGGTGCCGCTCGGCCTGGCGTGCCTGGTGTTCTTCATCGTGTACCAGCAGGTCGAGAACTATCTGATCTACCCGAGGGTGATGAACCGCTCGGTGAACGTCGCCCCGGCCGTCACGGTGATCGCCGCCCTGGTCGGCGGCGCCCTGCTCGGCATCGTCGGCGCCCTGCTGGCCATCCCGGTGGCCGCCGCGATCGCCCTCATCCTGCGCGAGGTCGTCCTGCCCCGCCAGGCGCTCAACTAGCCCAGCCGCTCCACGAACGACGCCACCGCCGCGTTGAACGCCTCCGGCTGCTCGACCGCGCTCAGATGCCCCGCCGCCTCGATGACGTGCAGCACACCGTCGGGCGCGGCGGCGGCCATGGCCTCGGCGTCGGCGAGCGGCGAGATCTCGTCCTCCTCGCCGACCACGACCAGGACGGGCGCCTTGAGCGCGCCCAGCGTGTCGAAGGAGTCGGGCCGCCCGGCCATCGCCCGCTGCGCCCAGGCCACGGCCAAGGGTGGCGCCGCCTGCACCAGCCCCCTGACCCGCCCGAACACCATCGCCCTGCGCTCCTTGGTCGTACGGCCGAGCAGCGCGGGCAGCATCTCCTGCACCAGCACGCCCGTGCCGTCGGCCAGCACGGCCCCGGCCAGGCGTTCGCGGTTGGCCCTGGCGGCGGCGGTGTCGGGCGTGGCCTTGGTGTCGGCGAGGATCACGCCGAGCACCCGGTCGGGATGGCGTCTGCAGAACGCCATCGTCACGTACCCGCCCATCGACAGGCCGCCGACGACGACCCGGTCCAGCCCTTCGGCGTCGAGGGTCCTGGCGACGTCGTCGGCCATGAGGTCGATCGAAGGCTCGTCGTCGCCCAGCACCGAGCCGCCGAACCCGCGCAGGTCGGGTGTGATCACCCGGCACGAGGCCGCGAGCCCCTCCCGCTGGGCCAGCCACATGGCCGACGACAGCGGAAAGGCGTGGAGCAGGACGACCGGAACACCGCTACCCGCTGATCTCGTGTAGAGCTGCACGAGCATCACGGTAACGCGGTTCGGCCGGACAATCATCGCCAGACATATGCCGAGTTCACCCGAAAAGCCGACTTCCCGAAAAGCCGCCGGTCACCGGCCGGTCATCCCCGAAAATCGTCCCGTCAGGTCGCGGTCACCGTCGCCGGACCCCACCGGCCCCGTCAGGTCGCCGTCACTCCGCCGTCGATGTACAGAACCTGTCCCGTCATGTAGGCCGACGCGGGCGCGGCCAGGAACACGGCGGGAGCGGCCATCTCCTCGGCGGTCCCCCAGCGCCGCATGGGCACCGTGGCGACGGTCGCCGCACCGGCCGCCTCGTCCTGCCACAACGCGCGGTTGAGGTCGGTGGCCGTCCACCCGGGACACAGGGCGTTGACCCTGACCCCGGATCCGGCCCACTCCAGCGCCAGCGACTTGGTCAACGCCACCAGCCCGGCCTTCGCGGCGGCGTAGGGCGCCAGGAAGGGCGCGCCCAGCGCGGCGACGGAGGCGATGTTGACGACCGAGCCCGAGCCGCGCTCCAGCAGATGCGGCGCGATCGTGTGACACACGACCATGGCCGAGTCGAGGTTGAGCCGCATCAGCTTGTCCCACCCGCTCAGCCGCAGGTCCTTGAACTCCACCAGGAAGTTGGACCCGCCCGCGTTGTTGACCACGATGTCCACGTGCCCGAGTGCGGCGACGGCCGTGTGCACGGCGGCAGCGGCGGCGTCCCTGTCGGTCAGATCGGCCACGACGACCTCGGCCTGACGGCCCAGCGCGGTGATCTCCTTGGCCACCTCGCCCAGCGCGTCGCCCGAACGCGAGACCAGGGCCACATCGGCGCCCGCCTCGGCGTAGGCGAGCGCGATGGCCCGGCCGATGCCCTTGGACGCCCCCGTCACCAGGGCCTTCTTCCCGCTCAGCTCGAACGCGCGCACGGCACTCCTCTCCTCCCGCCCACTCGGGCAGAACAAGATTCTACGGGCTGTCCGTCTCGGTGGGCAGAGGCCAGGCCGCCGGATTCACCCGCTTGACGATCTCGTCGTGCACGATCCGGACGTACGGCTCGCCGACCCACAGGTGCTTGGCGCCCTCGACCCCGATCACCTCGGCCTGCGGCACCCTGGCGAACCTGGCCTTGGCCTCCTCCGGGCGCAGGTAGTCGTCGAACTCGGGCACCAGCACCACCAGCGGACGCCCGAAGGCGGCCCAGGCGTCGAGGTCGGCGTCGGTGGCCCTGTGCAGGGGAGGCGACAGCAGGATCGCCCCCTCGACCAGCGGATCGTGCGCCCACTTCAAAGCCAGCTCGGTGCCGAACGACCAGCCGACCACCCAGGGGCGCGGCAGGTCGTTGAACTCGGCGTACTCCAGCGCCGCCGCCACGTCGAACCGCTCGCCCTCTCCCCCGTCGAACTCCCCCTGCGACGTGCCGCGCGGCGAGGTCGTCCCCCTGGTGTTGAAGCGCAGCACGGCCAGGTCGGCCAGGGCGGGCAGCCGGTTGGCCGCCTTGCGGAACAGGTGACTGTCCATGAAGCCGCCGTGCGTCGGCAGGGGATGCAGGGTGACCAGGGTGGCGACCGGCGGGCGCTCCGACGGCTGGGCCAGCTCGCCGACCAGGGTCAGCCCGTCGCCGGTGTGCAGCTCGATCGGGTCGCGTCTGGCGGCGAGCACCGTCGCGGCGCGGATCTCCATGGCAGTGCCTCTCTCAGTAACGGCTGCGGCCGGGGCCGCGGTCCAGGCGTTTGCGCCAGCACGTGGTGTGCCAGTGCCGCCGCTCCTCGTCGCCTCCGGTCCAGTTGGGCCAGCTGACCAGGTGCGGCTGTCCCGCCGCGATCTCCTGGTCGCATCCCGGGCAGCGGTAGCCCTTCTGCGAGGAGGCGCCGGTGAGCATGCGGACCTTCCACTCCCCGTCGGGCCACTGTTCAACCTTGTCGTTGCCCGCGGGGAAGCCCAGGGCCTTCGACAGGTCCTGGCGGCGGGCGCGACGCGGGCTCATGCGCGGGGAAAGGCGGTCAGGCCCGCGGTGACGAGCTGGTCGAGCAGCGGCGAAGGCGCGAAGGCGGGCTCACGGTACTCGGCGTAGAGCGCGCGCAACCCGTCGCGTACCTTCTCCAGGCCGATGGCCTCCAGCAGGGCGAAGGGCCCGGCGGGATACCCGCAGCCCAGGCGCATGGCGGCGTCGATGTCCTCGATGCTCGCATAGCCGTGGTCGTACATCCGTACGGCGTCGTTGAGATGGGGATACAGCAGCGCGTCGACGACGAACCCGGCCCGGTCCCTGCACCGCACGGGCGTCAGCCCGAGCACGGTGACCAGGTCGGCCGCCGCCTGGGCGGCCTGCGGCGAGGTGAGCACGGTCGAGGCGACCTCGGCCACGCTCGCCCCGGCCAGGTGCAGCCCGACGAGCCGGTCGGGGCGGGTGAGCCTGGCCGCGTGCTCGATCACCGGACGCTCGCCCAGCACGACGACCAGGTCGTGGTCGCTCACCTCGGCGGCGGCCGTGGCCTTGAACCCGGCCCGCCCCAGCCGGTCGGCCAGCTCCGCCGCCCCCTCGCCGACCACGAGCACGGAGGAGACGGGCACGGAGGCGGGCGGCTCGGTGGCGGGCTCCTCGGCGGCGCCGTGGAAGCCGCCGCCCGTCTTACAGCCGAGCAGCCCGGCGCTGACCAGCTCACGAAGGACGGGCGCGGGGGCGTGCCGCCGATCGCGGCTCTCGCCGAACAGCACCTCGCAGATCTCGTAGCAGGTGTCCAGCCCGATCAGGTCGAGCAGCGCGAACGGCCCCATCGGCAGCCCGACACCCAGCCGCATGGCGGCGTCGATGTCGTCGCGCCCGGCCAGCCCCTGCTCCAGCAGGGTGGCGGCATGGTTGAGATAGCCGAGCAACAGCCTGTTGACCACGAACCCGGCCCGGTCCCCCACACTCACCGGCGTCTTGCCGAGCGAGCGGGCCAGCCTCGCGATCTCGTCGGCGAGCCCTGCCTCGGTGACCGGCGTGTGCACGACCTCGACGAGCTTCATGACCGGCGCCGGATTGAAGAAGTGCATGCCGACCACACGACCGGGCCGCCCGGTGGCCGCCGCGACCGCGGTGACCGACAGCGAGGAGGTGTTGGTGGCCAGGACCGCCGACGGCTTACAGATACGGTCGAGATCACGAAAAAGCGCCACCTTGTACGCCATGACCTCGGGGATGGCCTCGATCACCAGATCGGCGTCGGCCAGATCGGCACGCGAGGTGGTCAGCGTGATCCGGCCGAGAATCCGCTCCCGCTCCTGCTCGCTCAGCCTGCCCTTGGCCAGCGCCCTGCCGGTCGAGGACTCCAGATGGCCACGGCCGCGCCGCAGCGCCTCCTGGTCGGCCTCCACGCCGATCACCCGAAGCCCGGACCGGGCGAACACTTCGGCGATGCCCGCACCCATCGTGCCGAGCCCCACCACACCGACCGTTTCCATCGCCATGTGCCCAGCATCCCAGAGCGGCACCCTGTCCCCAAAAACAGCCGGCCCCCTGAGAACAGCCGGTAGGGTTGGCGCTCATGCGGTTGGTCATCGCGCGGTGCAGCGTGAACTACGAGGGACGGTTGACGGCGCACCTCCCCATGGCGCCCAGGCTCATCCTGATCAAGGCTGACGGCAGTGTCAGCATCCACGCGGACGACCGGGCGTTCAAACCGCTCAACTGGATGAACCCGCCGTGCAAGCTCAAGGAGGAGCAGGGCACCTGGACGGTCACCCACGGCAAGACGGGTGAGCGGCTGGTGCTGACGATGGAGGAGATCCTCCACGACACCTCGCACGAGCTCGGCGTCGACCCCGGCCTGATCAAGGACGGCGTCGAGGCGCACCTCCAGGAGCTGTTGGCCGAGCACATCACCACGCTCGGCGAGGGCTGGAGCCTGGTCCGCCGCGAGTACATGACGGCCATCGGCCCGGTCGACATCCTGTGCCGCGACGCCAAGGGCGCGACGGTCGCGGTCGAGCTCAAGCGCAGGGGCGACATCGACGGCGTCGAGCAGCTCACCCGCTACCTGGAGCTGCTCAACCGCGATCCGCTGCTGGCCCCCGTACGCGGGGTGTTCGCCGCGCAGGAGATCAAGCCGCAGGCCAAGGTGCTGGCCGCCGACCGTGGCATCGACTGCGTGACGCTCGACTACGACGCGCTGCGCGGCATCGAGCCGGAGAACCCCACGCTCTTCTAGCGCGGTGCTGTCCTCCGTTCGAAGGACAGCCGGTCCACCGGCCGAAGGTGTCGCCAGGGCGGGCCACGCAGGACGCTTGGGTCATGACCACAGCAGTGAGCGTCAAAGGACTGACCAAGCGCTACGGGGACATCGAGGCGGTCGGCGGGCTCGATCTGGAGATCCGCACCGGCGAGACCTTCGCCATTCTCGGGCCCAACGGCGCGGGCAAGTCCACCACCGTGGAGATCCTCGAAGGTCACCGCAAGCGTGACGGCGGCGAGGTCAGCGTGCTGGGCGTCGACCCGGCCAAGGGTGACCGGGCCTGGCGGGCCAGGATCGGCATCGTGCTGCAGTCGGCGGGCGACGCGGCCGACGCCACCGTACGCGAGGTGGTGCGGCACTTCGCCGCCTACTACCCCTCGCCGCTCGACCCCGACGACGTGATCGCCCGCGTCGGCCTGACCGAGGCGGCGGGCCGCAGGGTAGGCAAGCTGTCGGGCGGCCAGCGGCGGCGCGTCGACGTGGCGCTCGGCCTCGTCGGGCAGCCTGACCTGGTCTTCCTCGACGAGCCGACGACCGGGTTCGACCCCGAGGCCAGGCGGCAGTTCTGGGACCTGATCCGCTCCCTCGAGGACACCACGATCGTCCTCACCACCCACTACCTGGACGAGGCCGAGGCACTGGCCGACAGGGTGGCGGTGATCGCCCGCGGCCGGATCGTGGCCGAGGGCACGCCCTCGACGCTCGGCGGCAGGGAGAGCGCGCGCGCACTGGTGTCGTGGGCCGACGGCGAGGTCTCGACCGAGACGCCGACCAAGACCGTGGCCGAGCTGATCCAGCGCTACGACGGCGAGATCCCCGGCCTCACCGTCACCCGCCCGACCCTGGAGGACATCTACCTGAAGCTGATCGAGGAGAACGCCTCATGACCACGACCCTGACCCCCGCCAAGACGGCCACCCTGCCGGGCGCCATCGCCCTGGGCGTCCTGCGCGGCGGCTACGAGACCAAGCTGTTCTTCAGGGACCGCGAGCAGGTCGTCTTCACCTTCGCCTTCCCGATCGTGCTGCTGATGCTGTTCGGCTCGATCTTCAGCGGCACCGTCAACGACGGCGGCGTCACAGTCGCCCAGCTCTACACCGCGGCGCTCATCGGCGCGGGCGTGATGAGCGTCAGCTTCCAGAACCTGGGCATCGCCATCGCCATCGAGCGTGACGAGGGCGGCCTGAAGCGCCTGGCCGGAACACCGATGCCGAAGTCGGCCTACTTCATCGGCAAGACGCTCAGCGTGCTGCTCATCGCCGCGATCGAGGTGGCCCTGCTGCTGACCGTCGGCGTGCTCATGTACGACGTGCAGCTGCCGACCGAGTGGCTCACCTTCGCCTGGATCTTCGTACTCGGCCTGACCGCCTCCACGCTGCTCGGCATCGCCTTCAGCAGCCTGCCGAAGTCGGCCAAGAGCGCGTCCGCGGTGATCACGCTGCCGTTCGTGGTGCTGCAGTTCATCTCGGGGGTGTTCATCCCCTTCACCGAGCTGCCGCGCTGGCTGGTGGACGTGTCGTCGTTCTTCCCGCTGAAGTGGATCTGCCAGGGGTTCAGGTCGGTCTTCGTCGGCGACGCCGGTGTCGGGCTCGAACTCACCGACTCCTACGAACTGGACCGCGTGGCCCTGGTGCTGGCAGCCTGGGTCGTCGGAGGCTTGGTGCTGTGCCTGACGACGTTCCGATGGAAGAGCCGACGCGACGGATGAGCGCCGTCGGGCCGCACGCATGGGAGAAGATGTGGGGCTGGGACCTGCTCTTCGGAGTGGTCCTGGCCCTGGAGGCCTCCTTCCTGCTGCTCAGCGACTACCGGGGCGGGGCCAAGGCGGCCACGATCGCCCTGCTCGCCGCGCTGGTGCTGCTGTACGTGAGCTTCGGCAGGCCGGCGATCGTGGTCGAGGACAGACGGCGGGGCGCGATCTACATCGCACTCGTCGTCTGCCTGTTCCTGCCGATCTCCATGATCGCGCCGGAGACGACGTTCATGCTGTTCGGGCTGTGCCCGCAGTGCTTCATGGCGCTGCCGCCCAAGTCGGCGGTGATCGGCGTGGTCGGCCTGGCGGTGGGGCCGGGTGTCAGGTTCTCGCTGATGAGCAGGTCGTTCGAGGACGCCTTCGACTTTCTCGTGCTCATCACGATTGTGATCTTCTTCTCGGCCGCCTTCGGGGTGTGGGTGGAGAACATCACCCAGCAGAGCCGCGACCGGGCGCACCTGATCGAGGAGCTGGAGGCGAGCAGGGCCGAGGTGGCCAGGCTCTCGGCCGAGCGCGGCGCACTCGACGAGCGCGAACGGCTGGCCGGTGAGATCCACGACACGCTGGCCCAGGGGTTCACCAGCATCATCATGCTGATCCAGGCGGCCGAGGCGCAGCCCGATCCGCGTCGTCATCTCGCGCTCGCCGTACAGACCGCCAAGGACAATCTGGCCGAGGCGCGGGCGCTGGTCGCGGCGCTCGGTCCGGCGCCGCTGACCTCCTCCACACTGGAGGAGGCGCTGCGCAGGCTCACCTCGGGGCTCGGCGAGGAGCTGGGGCTCGGGGCGTGCTTCGAGATGCGCGGGCTGTCGAGGCCGGTGCCGCCGCAGATCGAGGTGGTGCTGATCAGGACCCTCCAGGAGGGCCTGGCCAATGTCCGCAGGCACGCGGAGGCGGCGGCGCTGCGGGTGACACTGGAGTACGGCAAGGAGCTGGTGAGCCTGCGAGTCGCCGACGACGGCAAGGGATTCGCGGTCGGGCGAGGGGAGGGGTTCGGATTGCGCGGCATGCGAATCAGGGTGGAGCAGGCGGGCGGCTCGCTGTCGGTGTCCAGCACACCCGGCGCCGGAACGACACTGGAGCTGGCGGTGCCCGCATGATCAGACTCCTGATCGTCGACGACCACCCCGTCGTACGCGAGGGCCTGCGCGGCATGCTGGAGGCCGCTCCAGGGCTGCAGGTGGCGGGCGAGGCCGCATCCGGCGACGAGGCCGTGGCCAGGGCGCGCGAGCTGACGCCCGACGTGATCCTGATGGACCTGCGCATGCCGGGCGGCGACGGGGTCGGCGCCATCGCCAGCATCCTGGCCGAGCGCCAGAGCTGCCGGGTGATCGTGCTGACCACCTACGAGAGCGACAAGGACATCGTGCGCGCGGTCGAGGCGGGTGCGGCGGGCTACCTGCTCAAGGAGACGAGCAGGCCCGACCTGATCGCGGCGATCCACGCGGCGGCGCGCGGCGAGACCGTGCTGTCGCCGTCGGTGGCGACCAGGCTGGTGACGCGGATGCGGGCGCCGGTCGCCGACTCGCTGTCGCCGCGCGAGGTGGAGGTGCTGGCCCTGGTGGCCAAGGGCCTGACCAATGCCGACATCGGCAGGTCGCTGTTCATCAGCGAAACCACCGTCAAGACGCATCTGCTGCGCATCTTCGGCAAACTGGGGGTGTCGGACCGCACGGCCGCGGTCACGACGGCGATGGCCAGGGGCCTGCTGAGCGCGTAGGGCCCAAAACGGCGTGTGGTGGAGGTGTCCGATCAGTTTGACCGACTGATCAGACTTGTTACTCTCACGCACGGCCAACGCAGGAGATAATGTCACGCTCTTCCCGAAATAAGATCGTCCGTCCATAATTGTGGGTTCTGGGGGCTCACGATCATGCTTGGCGGGTGGAATTTGAACGCACGGTCTTACCGTGGGATGTCAGCGGAGGAAAGGCTCGCGGACAGACGTGAGAGGCTCATGAGTGCTGCCTACACGCTCTACGCGAAGCCGGGATTCGCGGCCACGACCATCGAGCGGCTCTGCACGGAGGCACGCATCTCCAACCGCGCCTTCTATGAATGCTTCGCGGGCCGGGAGGAACTGCTCCAGGCATTGCACGAGCGCTGCATCGACGAAACGCTCGATGCCGTGTCCAAAGCCCTCCAGGATGCTCCCCCAACCCCCGAAGGGCGGATATCGAGCGGGATTTCGGCCTATATCGTATTCGCGACCCAAGACTGGCGGCGGGCCCGGATCATGCATCTGGAGGTACGCCGAGCCGGTGACATACTGGCCGGATCGCGGCAGCGAGCCATAGAGGCATTCGCCAGGATCGTCGAGGAAGCCTCGTCGGAATTCACCGAACCGTTGCGCATCAGCAAGCACCTGCTTGCGCTGGGTTTGATTGGAGCGCTGCAAGAGCTGCTCATCGAATGGGTACTCGCCGACGATCCACCATCGGTTGACGAGCTGGTCAGAACCGCTGTCCACATCTTCAGCAGATCTTTCGCGGCATTATCCTGACCTGTCCTTGGTGATGCGCGGCCAGGTTCTGATTACGGAGCGTGATTACATGACCGGGTGAGACGGGGGATTATTACACCGGTAATCGGCATCTCGGTCGCCCTGCTCGCCGCCGCGTGCGGCCAGGTCACCGCTGTGCCGCTCAACGAGCGAATCGGCCTGACCGCGGAGGACTCCTCCCCCGCGCCCGCGCCCGAACAGAGCGCGCGGGCGGAGGAACGTGAGGCGGTGACCCGGGCCACCGCCTTCGAGGCCCGCCGCTCCTGGTGCCCCGAGTCGAGCGCACCCGGCACCCGGCTGATGCGCCAGGATTCCGGCCCCGACCTGATGCCGGGCGGCGAGCGCTGCCGCCTCAGGAGCACCGAGCGCCCGCCGCAGTTCGTCGTCATCTCCTTCGACGGCGCCGGGGTCGACGACCAGGGCTGGTTCCCCGCCTTCAGGCAGGCGGCCGAGCGCAACGACGCCTCGCTCACCTTCTTCCTGTCCGGCGTGTACATGCTGCCCGAGCACAAGGCCAGGCTGTACAAGGCGCCGGGCCACGCGCGGGGCGCCTCCGACATCGGCTTCCAGCGGCGCTCGCGGATGAGCGAGCAGGCCAGGGAGCTGAGCGCGGCCTGGCGCGAGGGGCACGAGATCGGCACGCACTTCAACGGACACTTCTGCGGCGCGAGCGGCGTCGGCTCCTGGCAGGCGGACGAATGGCGTCAGGAGCTGGAGCAGTTCTACTCCTTCGTGGAGAACTGGCGGGCCAACGCCGGACTCCAGGAGGAGGACGAACTGCCCTTCCGCATCCGCGACGTCGTGCGGGGCGGGCGCACGCCGTGCCTCGAAGGCGACCGCAAGGCGATGTTCTCGGCGTTCAACTCCTACGACTGGCGCTACGACGCCAGCGGCACGGGCACGGTGAGCTGGCCGCACAAGCGTGCGGGACTGTGGCAGTTCCCGCTGCCCAGTATCGAGATCCCCGGCACCGGGCGGCAGGTGCTCGGCATGGACTACAACTTCTTCGCCATCCAGTCCGGCGCGCGTACCCGCTCGCCCGAGAAGTGGGGCCGCTGGGAGCGCCAGACCACCCAGGCCTACATCCAGGCGGTCGACCGGGCTTCGGCGGGCGACCGCGCGCCGGTGTTCATCGGCAACCACTTCGAGAGCTGGAACGGCGGCATCTACATGCGTGCGCTGATCAAGCTCATGGACGAGGTCTGCACCAGGGACGAGGTGCGCTGCGTCTCGTTCGAGCAGCTGGCCGACTGGCTCGACGCACAGGAGCCCACCACGCTGGCCAAGCTGCGCGAGGAGACTTGAAGGACTGATTGAGGGCGGGTCACGGCTGATCGCCACCCGCCCTCGAATATGGTCGGCGTCCGGCAGATCCCCCCGAAATCACCGTCACCGTTTCAGGCCACCGCGGCAGCCGGCACCTCGACGCGGAGCACTCGATTCAGCCGAGTCACCGCCAGCACCCGCATGATCCGCGGGGGCACCCCCCTCAGTACGAGGTGGCGATCCGCGCTCAACGCGCGACGATGCGTGCCCACGAGCACCCCGAGGCCGGTGGCGTCGATCATCTCCAATGCGGAAAGGTCGACAATCAGGTCACCGTCTCCGGAATCGACTGCAGCGTGCAGTCGCGGGCGTACTCCAGCGACGGTTCCCACATCGAGCCTGGGCCCGACGTCGATCACCTGTGCTCCAGGTTTCCCCCGGACGCGCATGCCACCTCCTCAGGTCCGGCCGCCTCGACGGCCTGACTGGTTACGCTGCGTCCTGTCACTTCGCTACGCAACGTAGCCATACCATCCCACAGCGTCCCGACGAAGTGAACACCGACACCGTGTTTTCCGGCATCGCTCCTATTCGCTCGTTACTCTGGGTAATCCTGCGGGATCGGGCATCGCCCTCCTACCCCGTCAAAGCCATCCCATGTCTCGCGCCGTGGCGATGGCGGTGATGCGGTTGGTCGCCCCCAGCTTGGTGATCGCGCTCGACAGGTAGTTGCGTACGGTGCCCTCCGTCAGATGCATCGCGGCGGCGATCTCCGTCACCGACGACCCGGCCGCCGCGAGGGCCAGCGCGCCGCGCTCCCTGTCGGTGAGCGGCGACTCCCCCGCCATCATCGCCGAGGCCGCCATCTCCGGATCGAGGTAGCGCCCTCCGCCGTGCACCTTCCTGATCGCCGAGGCGAGCTCCTCGGCCGACGCGTCCTTCGGGATGAACCCGCGCACCCCCGCCGCCAGCGCCCGTCGCAGGTAGCCCGGCCTGCCGAAGCTGGTCAGGATGATGATCGCCCGTCCCGGCAGCGATTCGGCGACACTCAGTCCGTCCAGGCCCGGCATCTCGATGTCCAGCACGATCACATCGGGCCCGTGCTCGGCCACCGCCGCCACCACCTGGTCGCCCCGCCCGGCCTGGACCACCACCTCGATGTCGGGCTCCAGGTTCAGCAGGGCGGCGATCGCCTGCCTGATGAGATGCTCGTCGTCGGCGAGCAGCACACGGATCATCGTCTTCCCTCTCCACGTACGGCAGGCCGTACCCTCACGCGACCGGCACCGAGGCGCGCAGCCTGAACTCCCCTGCGGCGCCCGGCCCGGCCGTCAGCACGCCGCCGAGCGCGGTGACGCGTTCGGTCATCCCCGCCAGGCCGCTGCCAGGCAGGCTACCGGCGCGGCCCACGCCGTCGTTGGCCACCTCCAGTACCGCGACGCCGTCCTCGACCGTCAGCGCGATGCGGCAGGACGTGGCGCTGCTGTGCCTCAGGACGTTCGTGGTGCTCTCGCGGACGATCCAGGCCAGTGTGGTGCCGATCTCGTCCGGCAGGCCGTCCTGGGGCGCGGTGAGCACGCACCTGATGCCCGCGGCCTCCAGCACCGCCCTGACGGCACGCAGCTCGGCCTGCAGATCGACGGTACGGTAGCCGCGCACGACCGACCTGATCTCCCGCAGCGACTCCCTGGCCAGCCTGCGCACCTCGGCCATCTCGGCCGCCGCCTTGGCCGGATCGGCCTCGGCCAGCCGTACGGCCAGCTCGCTCTTGACCGCGATGGCCGAGAGGCTGTGGCCGACGGTGTCGTGCAGGTCGCGGGAGAAGCGCAGCCGCTCCTCCGTCACCGCCAGTTTGGCCTGCGCCTCCCTGCCCTCGTGCGCGTCCTTCACGACGGCCCAGAACCAGATCTGGAAGCGATTGGCCCCGGTCAGCGCCGCCGCCATCAGCGTGTAGAAGACGACTCCCTCGGGCATGCCGCCCACCAGCCACGCGGTGAACGGCCCGACGACCACACACAGCAGCGCGGCACGCGCCCTGCCGCCCTCCAACGCCACCAGCCCGGCCCAGACCGGCAGGGCGAGCACCCAGCCGAACGGATAGGTGATCGGCTCTTCGACGCCCTTGCTCACCACGATCACGACGATCAGCGCGGCGATCCCCGCGGCGTACCCCTGACGGCCGAGCCCCTGCCCCGCGATGACGCGCTGGACACCCCTGACGTACAGATAGGAGAACACGCCGAGCGCCACGAGAGCGGCGGCCAGGACGGGCAGCGCGGCGCCGGCCATGTTCCCGCCGAGCGTCTCCAGCGCCGCCCCGAACCACACACCCGCCAACCCGACGAGCAGCGACCAGAAGGTCACCTTCTTCAACTTGTCGTACTGAGTAAGCACAGTCCACAACCTACAAATCAGCCGCGCCCCACCCACCGACACGACAACCGACCAACCGATCAACCACGACGAGCCCGACGCCGACCAGACCGGCCGACAGCCCGGAGGACCACTCGGCGGTCAGCGCGTACGCCGCCACCCCCGCGACCCCGCACATCCCCGCCGCCCGCACCGGCCCGCCCTGCACCACCGACAGCCCGGCCCACGCCGACAACGCAGGCCACCATCCAGCCGTCATCGCCACCGCCACGGCCGCCGCCCCCGCGTACGTCACCGCGAGCGGCTGCTCCCGCCCGGCTGCGACGTGCTGGGCGGCACGGACATACAGGACGGAGAACACGCCGAGCGCCGCGAAGCCCGCCACCTGGGCGGGCGTTCGGGGGGTGGGCGACAGGAACGGGCCGAGCCAGGCTACGGGCAGTCCGAGCAGGAGCGGGACGAGCGGGCGGGTGCGCATGGTGGGCACCAACCTAGTGGTCAGGAGTGGCGGGGGTCCCAGCGGAAGAGCCATCTGGCCAGCAGGCCGGACACGACGATCCAGGCGAGCAGGATCGCGATCGAGGGCAGCGCCGCGACCCACTGGGCGCCCATCGACAGCTCGCCGCCCGCGGTGCCGTAGAAGTCGGCGCCGAAGAAGGCCGAGCGCATCATCTCGGCCACCGCGGTGACCGGCATGAACGTGGCGACCACCCGCATGGCGTCGGGCATCGAGTCGAGCGTCGCCACCGTGGGCGAGAGGAAGATCGCGATCATCAGCACCGGCAGCACCGCGATCTGCGCCATCTCGGCGTTCGGCGTGATCCCGGAGAAGGCGGCGGCCAGCAGGCCGAACACCGCCACGCCCAGTACGGCGGCCAGCAGCATGAGCGGGATGTTGGCCGGAAGCTCGCCGGTCGTGCGCTGGATCCAGATCATCACCAGCGCCACCTGCGCCAGGTAGATGCCCAGCGAGGCCAGCACCGGCCCGCCGAAGATGGCGACCGCCGAACTCTGCCCCCCGCGCAGCCGCTTGAGCACCAGCTCCTCACGCCTGGCGGTGAAGGAGTTCACCATGTTGACGAACACGGCGAACGTCAGCATCATCCCCGGCAGCCCGGCGAGCACGAACGTCGCCGAGTCGACGCCGCCCATCTCGCCGCTCACCGACGTGGAGAAGACGAAGACGAAGAACAACGGCATCAGCAGGATCGTGAACATCGCCGTGGTGTTGCGCCCGAGCAGCTTCAGGTCGACCCTGGCCAGGCGGATGACGTGCAGCACATCGGTACGCATCAGTTGTTCTCCTCGACAACGCGCAGGAAGACGTCCTCAAGGGTGCCGGGACGCACCTCAAGACGTTCAAGGGTCAGGTTGTTGCTCTCGGCCCACCCGAGCAGCGGCCACAGTGCGGCGTGCGCCCGGTCGGCCCCGCCCTTCACCGTGTAGAGCGCCCGCGTGTGCCCGTCGGCATGGCTGAGCACGGGCGCGCCCCCCGCCACGAACGGCAGCCCGTCGGCCAGCCGCCCCCTGAGCTCCCCCACCGAGTACGGCAGGCGGAAGGAGATCTGGTCCCCGGTCGTGGCGACGACCTCCTCGACCGTGCCGTAGGTCCGGATGACACCGCGATGCATGATCGCCAGCCGGTCGGCGAGCCGCTCGGCCTCCTCCAGGTAGTGCGTGGTGAGCAGCACGGTCGTGCCCTGCTCGCGCAGTTCGCCGATCACCCGCCAGGTGGCCAGCCTGGCCTCGGGGTCCATGCCCGTCGTCGGCTCGTCGAGGAAGAGCACCTCCGGCCTGGACAGGATCGCCAGCGCCAGGTCCAGCCTGCGCTTCTGGCCGCCCGACAGCTGGCGTACCTTCACCTTGGCCTTGTCGGTCAGGCCCACCGTGGCCAGCGGGTCGCCCGTCATCGGCTTACGCCCGGTGTCGGCGACCAGGCCCTTGCACAGCTGGATGGTCTCCGAGACCATCAGGTCGCCGAAGAACCCGGCCTCCTGCAGCATGATGCCGATCTTCGGCCGCAGCCGCCCGCGCTGGCGGTAGGGGTCGAGGCCCAGGACCCTGGCGCTGCCGGAACCCGCCTTGTTGAAGCCTTCGAGCACCTCCATCGTGGTGGTCTTGCCCGCCCCGTTGGTGCCCAGCAGAGCGAAGAGCTCGCCCGGACGCACCTGGAAGGAGATGCCCCGCACGGCCTCGAAGTCGCCGTAGCTCTGCCTGAGGTCCTCGACCTCGATCGCCGCCCGGCCGGTGCCGGTCTGCGTACCGGTCAGCTCCTGCTCTGTTCTCATGGGTCAATCGTGTCGGGAACGGCTACCGCGCTGTAGTCGCCGATATCACCGGCCCCGGATGGATCTCATGCCCCTCGTCGATGACATTTGTCATTACGCTGAATCCCATGACACGCGCAGACAAGGACAAGCCAGTCGTCCTCTCCACGATCTACACCCGCACCGGCGACGACGGCACCACCGCGCTGAGCGACATGAGCCGCACCGCCAAGACCGATCCGCGCCTGGCCGCCTATGCCGACGTCGAGGAGGCCAACGCCCTGCTCGGTGTCGCCCTGGCCCACGGCACGCTGCCCGAGGAGATCGCGGCTGTGCTCGGCAGGGTGCAGAACGAGCTGTTCGACGTGGGCGCCGACCTGGCGACACCCGTGGTGGCCGAGCCCGAGTTCCCGCCGCTGCGTGTCGAGCCGTCCTACATCGACTGGCTGGAGGAGCAGTGCGACCGCTTCAACGCCGGCCTACGGCCGCTGCGCAGCTTCATCCTGCCGGGAGGCGACCTGGCCACCGCCCAGCTCCACGTCGCCAGGGTGAGCGTACGGCGGGCCGAGCGCACGGCGTGGTCGGCCCTTGAGGCGCACGACGATGTGAACCCGCTGACGGCGAAGTACCTCAACCGCCTGTCGGACCTGCTGTTCATCCTGTGCCGTGTGGCGCACGACGGCTCGGAGATCCTCTGGAAGCCGGGCGGGACCCGCTAGGCGACGTCGAGGTAGGCGCTGGGCGGCGCCGACTCCAGCCAGGCCAGGAAGCCGGTGAGCGCGTCCTCGCTCATCGCGATCGACAGCCCGGCGCAGTCGACGGCCCACAGGCCGCCCTCCAGCGGGCGCCGGGTGGAAACAGTGAGGCCGCGCCTCGCGATCGCGTGGCGCGGCCTCAACCGCACACCCAGGAGGGGAATCCAGTGCAGTTCCCCGTCGGCGTAGCGGGCTACCCCGCTCTGCCAGCCGTGCTCGGCCACTCGCAGCCGGCACGGCACGCTCCCTCGGGAGCGGGCGAGTGCGAACCCGCGGAAGACGATGAGGGCCGCGCAGAGCAGCACCACTGCCAGAATCGTCAGCGTTGCCGCCATCGCCGCCCCCACCGGTCGTTACCGAAAGATCAGACCTCTTCGCCGGCCGCGCGCAGACGGGCCTTGGCCCGCTTGGCCTCGACCGCCGCGTCGGCGTCTTCCATGTTGCGCTCAAGCGAGGCCTGAGCCCGCTGCAGCGCGTCACGCGCCGCGGCGACGTCGACCTCGGAGCCGAGCTCGGCCGCCTCGGCCAGGATAGACACCTCGTTGTCGGCCACGGAGATGAATCCGCCGTGCACCGCCGCGACGAGGTCGCCCTCGGCGCCGCGCTTGACCCGCAGCACGCCGCCCTCGACGAGGACGCCGAGAACAGGGGCGGCTTGCGGCATAATACCGATCTCACCGTCCACGGTCTTGGCAATCACCATGTCGGCCTCGCCCGACCAGATCTCACGCTCAGGTGAGACGACACCTACCTGCAGCTTCGCCACGTGTGTAGGTTCCTTTCCTGATCAGGTGCGGGCACGGCAGGCCGCGCCCGCACCGGAGGCGATTACTTGGCGAGGTCCTTGGCCTTGGCGATGGCCTGCTCGATGCCACCGACCATGAAGAACGCCTGCTCGGGCAGGTGGTCGTACTCGCCCTCGCACAGACCCTTGAACGAGGCGATGGTCTCGTCCAGCGGCACGAACTCGCCCGGCTGACCGGTGAACGCCTCGGCGGCGTACATCGGGTGCGACAGGAAGCGCTCGATGCGGCGGGCCCGGTTGACCGTGACCTTGTCCTCTTCGGAGAGCTCGTCGATGCCGAGGATGGCGATGATGTCCTGCAGTTCCTTGTACTTCTGCAGGATTCGCTTCGTCTCCTGGGCCACCCGGTAGTGCTCCTCGCCGACCACCATCGGGTCGAGGATGCGGGAGGAGGAGTCGAGCGGGTCCACCGCGGGGTAGATGCCCTTCTCCGAGATCGGCCGCGAAAGCACGGTCTGCGCGTCGAGGTGCGCGAACGCGTTGTGCGGGGCCGGGTCGGTGATGTCGTCGGCGGGCACGTAGATCGCCTGCATCGAGGTGATCGAGTGACCACGCGTCGAGGTGATGCGCTCCTGGAGCACACCCATCTCGTCGGCCAGCGTGGGCTGGTAACCCACGGCGGAGGGCATACGGCCGAGCAGGGTGGAGACCTCGGAACCGGCCTGGGTGAAGCGGAAGATGTTGTCGATGAACAGAAGCACGTCCTGCTTCTGCACGTCACGGAAGTACTCCGCCATCGTGAGCGCGGAGAGCGCGACGCGAAGACGCGTGCCCGGCGGCTCGTCCATCTGACCGAAGACGAGAGCGGTGTCCTTGAGAACGCCCGCCTCCTCCATCTCCAGCCAGAGGTCGTTGCCCTCACGGGTACGCTCGCCGACGCCCGCGAAGCACGAGGTTCCGGAGAACTTCAGCGCGACTCGGCGGATCATCTCCTGGATCAGAACGGTCTTGCCGACACCCGCGCCGCCGAACAGGCCGATCTTGCCACCCTTGACGTACGGGGTGAGCAGGTCGATGACCTTGATGCCGGTGGGCAGCATCTCGGTGCGCGACTCGAGCTGGTCGAAGGCCGGGGAGGGACGGTGGATGCCCCACTTCTCGGTGATCTTCAGCGAGGCGGTCGGCACGTCGAGGGACTCGCCGAGCGCGTTCCACACGTGACCCTTGACGACGTCGCCGACCGGCACCGAGATGGGCGTGCCCGAGTCGGTCACCGCAGCGCCGCGGACCAGGCCGTCGGTGGGCTGCATGGAGATGGCGCGGACCAGGTTGTCACCCAGGTGCTGGGCGACCTCCAGGGTCAGCTTCTTGGTCTCGCCGCCGAGTACGACCTCGACGTTGAGCGCGTTGTAGATGTCGGGCATCGCCTCGACGGGGAACTCCACGTCGACGACGGGACCGGTGACGCGCGCCACGCGGCCGACGCCGGTCGTCACGGTCTCAACAGTCTCTGCAGTCATTTCACTCTTTCCCCGCTGCGGCGTCAGCCAGCGCGTTGGCGCCACCGACGATCTCGCTGATTTCCTGGGTGATCTCGGCCTGGCGAACCTGGTTCATCTGCTGGGTGAACACACGAATCAGTTCGTTGGCGTTGTCCGTCGCGGACTTCATGGCGCGGCGGCGCGAAGCCTCCTCGGAGGCCGCCGACTGCAGCAGCGCGCTGAAGATGCGCGACTCGATGTAGCGCGGCAGCAACGAATCGAGGACCTCACCTGCGGTCGGCTCGAACTCGAAGTACGGCAGCGGCCCGTCCTTGGGCTGCTCGGTGGTCTCGACGACCTCGAGCGGAAGGATCCGCTTGACCACGACTTCCTGCGTCAGCATCGAGACGAACTGGGTCGAGATGATGTGGATCTCGTCGATCCCGTCCTCGGCCTTGAACGACTCGATCAGCGTGTCCGCGATGTCCTTGGCGTCGGCGTAGGCGGGCTTCCTGGAGAAGCCGACCCACTGCCCGCTCATGGCGCGGTTGCGGAAGCTGTGCCACGCGACGCCCTTGCGTCCGGTGACGAACGGCACGGCCTCGATCCCGCGGGAGGCCAGGAGGCCCCGAAGGGCCTCCGCCTCACGAAGGACGTTGGCGTTGAAGCCGCCGCAGAACCCGCTGTCACTGGTGATGATGAGCACGCCAGCCTTGGCCGGCTGCTCCTTCTCCACGGTCAGCGGGTGGTCGACGCTGGCAGTGTTGCTGATGACGCCCGACACGGCGCGGGTGATCTCGCGCTCGTACGGCACGGCCGCCTGCATCCGCTGCTGCGCCTTCACGATGCGTGAGGAGGCGATGAGCTCCTGCGCGCGCGTGATCTTGGCGGTCGACTTGACCGACTTGATCCGGCGACGCAGCAGCCTTAGCTGGGCACCCATCGGCTACTTCTTCTCTGCCGTACGGACGTGCTTGGTGATCTTCTCCTGGCCGACCTGGTCCGCGCCGAGTGCCGGAACCGGCTCGTCGTTGACCAGAAGCTCACCGGAGGAGGTCGTGAAGCCCTTCTTGAACTCCGTGACGGCGTCCTTGAGGCTGGTGACGGTGTCGTCGGCCAGCTCCTTGGTCTCACGGATGCTGTCGAAGATGCCCTTGTGACCGGCCGCGAGGTAGTCGAGGAACTCCGACTCGAAGCGACGCACGTCCTCGACGGGAACCTCGTCGAGCTCGCCCGTCGTACCGGCCCAGACCGAGACGACCTCGCGCTCAAGGGAGAACGGGCTGTACTGGGGCTGCTTGAGCAGCTCGACCAGACGCAGACCGCGCTCCAGCTGAGCCTTGGAGGCGGCGTCGAGGTCGGAGGCGAACGAGGCGAACGCCTCCAGGTCACGGTACTGCGACAGAGCCAGACGCAGCGTGCCCGCGACCTTGCGCATCGCCTTCGTCTGCGCCGAGCCACCGACTCGGGAGACGGAGACACCGACGTTGATCGCCGGACGCACACCGGCGTTGAACAGGTCGGTCTCGAGGAAGACCTGTCCGTCGGTGATGGAGATGACGTTGGTCGGGATGAACGCCGAGACGTCGTTGCCCTTGGTCTCGATGATCGGCAGACCGGTCATCGAGCCCGCGCCCAGGTCGTCGGAGAGCTTGGCGCAGCGCTCCAGCAGACGCGAGTGCAAGTAGAAGACGTCGCCGGGGAAGGCCTCACGGCCCGGAGGACGACGCAGCAGCAGCGAGACGGCGCGGTAGGCGTCGGCCTGCTTGGTCAGGTCGTCGAACACGATGAGAACGTGCTTGCCCTGGTACATCCAGTGCTGGCCGATGGCCGAACCGGTGTAGGGGGCGAGGTACTTGAAGCCGGCGGGGTCGGAGGCCGGAGCGGCGACGATGGTGGTGTACTCCATCGCGCCCGCCTCCTCCAGGCGGCCCTTGACCTGCGCGATCGTCGAGCCCTTCTGGCCGATCGCGACGTACACGCAGCGAACCTGCTTGGTCGGGTCGCCCGACAGCCAGTTCTCGCGCTGGTTGAGGATGGTGTCCACGGCGATCGCGGTCTTGCCGGTGCCACGGTCGCCGATGATCAGCTGGCGCTGGCCACGGCCGATCGCGGTCATGGCGTCGATCGCCTTGATGCCGGTGGCCAGGGGCTCCTTGACCGGCTGGCGCTGCACGACGGACGGGGCCTGGAGCTCAAGGGCGCGCAGGCCCTCGGACTCGATCGCGCCCTTGCCGTCGAGCGGTACGCCGAGGGGGTCGACCACTCGGCCGAGGAAGTTGTCGCCGACGGGCACGGACAGGACCTCGCCCGTCCTGCGGACCGTCTGGCCTTCTTCGATCTTGCTGAAATCGCCCAGGATAACGACACCGATCTCACGGGTGTCGAGGTTCAGTGCCAGGCCGCGCGTGCCGTCCTCGAATTCGAGCAGCTCGTTCGCCATCGCCGAGGGCAGGCCGGAGACGTGGGCGATTCCGTCGCCACAGTCGACGACGGTCCCGATCTCCTCGCGCGCGGCGCCTTCCGGTTCGTACGCCTGGACGAAGCGCTCAAGCGCGTCCCGGATCTCGTCCGGCCGGATCGTCAGCTCCGCCATCTCTACTCTGTCTCCTCTATCGCCTAGCCGGCCAACCGGCGGCGGACTTCTTCGATTCGTCCCACGATCGTGGTGTCGATGATCTCGTCGCCGATGCGGACCGAGAATCCACCGAGCACGCGCGGATCCACCTCGACGTTCAGGTGAACGTCGCGGCCATACGAGGCGCGAAGCCAGGCGCCGAGGCGCTGCTTCTGCTCCTCCGTCAGGGCGACCGCGCTGCGCACGACCGCCACGAGGCGCTGTCGCTGCTGGGCCGCCAGATTGCCGAACTCCGCGAGGCCACTCTCCAGGTTACGTCCCCTGGCGTGCACAGCGAGCTGCGTGATGAGACGCAGCGTCGGCTGGGCCACCTTGGCGCCGAGGAGGTCGCGCAGCAGCTGCTGCTTGCCCTCCGCGGGCAGGGAAGCGTCGGCGAGGGTACGGCGGAGGTCCGGGTTGGCCGCGAGGATGCGACCGAAGCGGAACAACTCGTCCTCGACGTCGTCGAGGGTGCCCTGGGCCTCGGCCTCGGCGCACGCGGCGACGACTCCGAGCCGCTCAAGGACGTCGGCCAGGTCACCGGCACGCGACCACTTGACCGAGACGGCAGCCTCGGTCGTGGCGAGTGCGGCGGCGCCGACCTTGCCCTCCAGCAGGATCGCGACCGTCTGCGCCTTCTGCTCGGCCGGGCGGGCCGGGTCGGAAAGCGCGCGGCGCAGGCCGTGCTCACGGTCGAGCAGGTCCGCTACCGCGAACAGCTCGTCGGAGAGCGTGCCGAGGTCCGCGCTGCCGGCGACCGCGTTGAAGCGCTCCTCGACCTCTGTCAGCGAGGCCCTGCTCAGACCGCGCATTAGCGCACCGCCTGCGCGTTGGAGCTCTCCAGCTCGTCGAGGAAGCGGTCGATCGTGCGACGCTGCCTGGCCTCGTCCTCAAGGGACTCGCCGACGATGCGGCTGGCCAGGTCGGTCGAGAGGCGACCGATCTCATTACGAAGCTGGGCGAACGCCTGCTGCCTGTCGGCCTCGATCTGGGCGTGCGCGGCCTCGACGAGACGACGGGCCTCGGCCTGCGCCTCCTCGCGGAGCTCCGCCTTGATCTGGGCGCCCTGCTCACGAGCCTCGTCACGAAGACGAGCCGCCTCGTGCCGAGCCTCGGCAAGCTGCTCGCGGTACTGAGCGAGCGTCTGCTGAGCCTCTTCCTGTGCGTCGGCGGCCCTCTTCAGGCCACCCTCGATGGCGTCGGTCCGCTCCACCAGAGTCTTCTGGATCCGCGGAACGAGCATCTTGCCGACAACGACCAGGATGAGCAGGAACGCGAAGCCACCGACGACCATCTCGGAAACGTGGGGAATCAGCGGGTTGTTCGCCGACTCCGCCGCCAGGAGATTCATTGGTGCTGCCTTCCGTCAGGGATGGTCGACGACTACAGCGCGAACGCGAGCGCGATACCGATCAGCGCGAGCGCCTCGGTGAAGACGAAGCCCAGCATCATGTTCTGACGAATGAGGCCGTAGGCCTCGGGCTGGCGGGCGATGGCCTGCACGCCCTGACCGAAGATGATGCCGATGCCGATGCCGGGGCCGATCGCGGCGAGGCCGTAACCGATGGAACCAACGCTGCCGGTGACCTCAGCGAGCACACCACTCATGCTTCTGTTTCCTTTTCAATCGACCGGTGGGATGTCCACCGGAGCTGTCTGGCTTGGGGTCTGGAAGAACTCAGTGCTCGGCGTGCAGCGCGCCGCCGATGTACATGGCGGTCAGCATCGCGAACACGTAGGCCTGCAGCGCCTGGATGAACAGCTCGAAGGCGGTCAGCAGGATGGTCATGATGACGCCGAGCAGCCCGATCGGGGCACCCAGCGGAGTGAGCTGCACGAACAGGAAGTGCCAGCCGACCTCGGAGAAGAGCGCGAGGATCAGGTGACCGGCCATCATGGTGGCGAACAGTCGCACAGCATGCGTGACGTGGCGCAGGATGAAGGTCGAGATGAACTCGATCGGCGCGACCAGGACGTACATCCAGCCGGGAAGACCGGGCGGGAACATCATGTTCTTGAAGTAGCCCACAGGGCCCTGGTGCTTGACGCCCAGCACCGTCACCAGCACGAACACGCCCAGAGCGAGGATCGCCGGGTAGCCGATGATCGACATGAACGGGAACTGGATGAAGATGATCGAGCCGAACAGGTTGCCGACCAGCACGAAGAGGAAGAGGCTGAGCAGCAGCGGCATCCACTTGTCGCTGTCCTTGCCGAGGCTCGGACGCGCGATCTGCTCGCGGACGAACTCATAGGCCATCTCGCCGACGTTCTGCACGCCGCGGGGCACGAGTTTCGGCCGCGAGAAGGCCGAGTAGGCGAACACGATGCCGATCAGGGCCGTGATCAGCGCGAGGAGCGCCGGCTTGTTGAACCATTCCACCCCTGCAACGAGGGGCGGCCAATCGAACAGGCCGAGCCCAGGGGCTTGGAACTCCTCGGCGGCGAGAAGCGGGGCGCTCACTCGGCGTTCCCTTCGTCGTGGTGGATCAGGATGCTCCCCCGGAACGACTGGGCGTCGGGAGAACCAAGCAGATGGGTGTTGCGACCGAACGGAAGCCGGGGCCCGGAAGGCACACTTATCGCTTCCTTATCGCGCACGCGACGATAGCAGGCGCGACTGTGACTAGTCATATCGGGCCAGCCGCTGCGGCTCTCGACCTCGACGACCGGCTCGGCCGCTCCCGCCACCGTGAGTTTATGGGAAGGCGAGCACAGCGCGTGACCGGGGGGCGGGGGGCGGTGATGGGCGAGCATTACTTCTTGTCCTCATACGTGCCTGGCACCTTGGTGCCGGGCTCCACGTAGAGCATGCGCAGCTTCATGAATCCCCTGGCTTCGCCGAAGGTCCATGCGACGGTGCAGAGGATGACCGTCCAGGTGAAGGCCATGACGTTCCACGCCGTTGTGCCTTCGAGCGACTTCAGCACGACCGCCAGGACGACGATCTTCACGAAGAACGTGCCCATCGCGGCGGCCATCATCATCGTCGGGGAGATGCGCGCGGCGTAGGCCACGGCGATCAGGCTGATCGTGAAGAACGCCGTGACGATGAGCACACCGATCCCTGAGCCGAGCGCGCCCTTCGCCCCCGCGACGAACGCGGACACGATGAGCGCGACCACGCCGACCGCAACGGTCGGGATCGCGGCGTCCCTGAGCAGTCGAAGGTCGTTGGGCTGCATCAGTGCTCCAGAAAACGGTTGTCAAGCGAGCGATTGCTACCCCGCTGGTGTGTGCAGTCGCGGGGCCCCTGCTCGTGAAAGATATCACAAGCTCACAGAAGGCCGCCTTTACCTGCCGTTTCTAGTTAACGATCATGAACGGTAGGGGAACACGGGAATGACGGCGGTGTCGTCGGACGGCCCGTCATAGACCTCTGGCATGGGCCGCGACACAGGAGCCTCCACCTGTACGGCGGGCATCGGACCGGTCGGCGGGCCGTCGTCGTCCTCGTCCGGCCTGGGCCGACGCGAGGCGGCGTGCGCACCGCCCCTGCCCCGCCAGCGCGGACGCATCATCAGCACGAGGAAGCCGATCGCGACCAGGATCACGACCGGGAACATCACCAGCGGCACGCCCTGCAACGACATCCCGATCACCGTCGCCGCGAACAGGAACGTCCACGCGTACATGATCAGCACCGTGCGCCGGTGCGAGTGCCCGATGTCGAGCAGCCGGTGATGCAGGTGCCCTCGGTCGGGGGCGAAAGGTGACATTCCCCACGAGGTGCGCCGGACCACGGCGCTGACCAGGTCGACGAGCGGCAGCACCAGCACCGCGACCGGCAGCAGCAGCGGCAGCAGGGTGCCGAACCTGTTGATGCCGTCGATCGTCGAGGGGTCGACCGGCGTGACCGTGATGAGCGAGGAGGCCAGCACCAGACCGAGCAGCATCGCACCCGTGTCGCCCATGAAGATCTTGGCCGGATGGAAGTTGTGCGGCAGGAAACCCAGGCACATGCCGATGAGGATCGCGGTGATCGCGGCCGTGGTGTTGATGCGATCACCGTCGAGGCTCTGTTCCAGGAAGATCGAGTACGCCCAGGTGCCGAGCGCCGCGATACCCACGATGCCCGCGGCCAGGCCGTCGAGGCCGTCGACGAAGTTCACCGCGTTGATGGCCACGACCACGATCAGGATCGTGATGATGGTGATGAGCGTCGGGTCCAGCGCGATGGAGACGCCGTCCACCCAGGGGATGTAGGGCAGGAACAGTCCGAAATACACCAGCACACCGGCCGCCGCGATCTGCCCGCCGAGCTTGATGAAGGCGTCCATGCCCCACCAGTCGTCGAGGAAGCCGGTCAGCGTGATCAGCCCGCCCGCCGCGATCAGCGCGATCACCGTGTGGTCCCTGGCCAGGGTCTCGCCCGTCTTGTCCAGCTGCGAGGCCACCAGCAGCCCTGCGACCAGCCCGCCGTACATGGCCAGTCCGCCCAGGCGCGGCGTCGGTGTCGTGTGCACGTCGCGGTCGCGCACCTCTGGCATGGCTCCGATGCGGATCGCGAAGCGACGGACGAGCGGGACCAGCAGATAGGTCACCACTGCCGCTGCCAGCGCCATGAAGAGGTATTCGCGCACGGACCTAGTTTCCCGGATGCTCCGGCCACCTGTGACCGGAAAACGACACAAACCAGCTTATTATTCGCTGAGATATGGACGACGGATTGCCACCCTAGCCGAGACTCGTTCCCGCACTTCAAGCCCCGAATCCGGCCACACCGCCGCCCACGCCGTCAAACGTTCCGCCTCCCCCGCCACCCGGGGACGCCTTCCGCTGGTCACACGCGGTGTACGCCCCACCGAGGGCCGATGCCGGCGCCGAGCCGATATACCGCAACAGAACCAAGGGCTCCAACTCTCGACTCCCCACACCCCATCACCTCCTGCCCAGGCGACTTCTCCTTACTGTAGGACGGATCTGGCTTTCGTCCCAGATCGGGCGTGAGGGTGGAGGTGCGTCGGGGGTTCGACACAGAGGCTTGGGAGGCGCCGCACTGCGGGTTTCCGAGGTCGGGACGATGCACGAGCTGCACCGCCCCGTACGGAGAGCCGACAGCGGGGCCTGCCAAGGCCAGGGCAATCGCGAGACGCACCAGCGCGCCGATGAGCCGATGCCGGAGCATGCGGCAGCTCGCCGAAGTCACGAAAAAGCGTGATGCGCATCAACCCCGCCGAAGTCCCCGCACCGGAGGGTGCCGAAGCAAGAAGGAGGAGGGTGAGATGGGTCGGTCTCGGCGAGAGGGTGCTGTGGGTGGGCTGAGGGTGCTGTGCGGGGGTGGGGAAGTCAGGAAAAGGCGTGAGGGGCGCCTACCTCGCTGGGGATCCAGCGTGGGGTGTCGGCGGCCTGGTCGCTGATGGTGGTCAGGATGGACTGGCGGTACAGGGCCAGGCGGTTGCGCCACTCGGCGATGTCCTCGACGTAGCGTTCGCCGACGGGCGCGTCCCAGACCTGGGGGCTGCGGGCCATCTGGTGCGCCTTGTCGAGGCTGGTGCTGAGGGTCTCCAGCATGGGAAGTACCTGCTGCCACAGCGTCACCAGGCGCTGGTAGTCCGGATTGAACTCCCACGCCCTCGGCTGCCCGCCGAGCGGGTCGCTTCCGCCGGAGGTGGGCGGCGTCTCACCCGGCTGACGCGGCTGCGGCGCCGGCGGATCGTCGTACATTCAGACCGTTCCCTTCTCCTTCGAGCCCGTCCTTGCCACCATGTCACCCGCCGGGGGGTGGAATGGGGCGATTCGGAGCGTTCAGCTCGACCGTGCCGGGCGGACCGTCGGGCCCGAAGTCCTCGGCCACCCAGTCGCCCTTGCCCCACTCACCCGGCGGCACCTGCACACTCGGCATGTCGAGGGGCTCGATCTCACGGGCACTGTCCACGAGTGTCTTCAGCGCTTCGAGCGTGGGCGGCTTGGCGTCGACCGACACCACGTCACCGTCACCACCCGACGACGGAGGCGGCGGCGAACTCCCACCGGCGACCGGCGCCGTGCCACCGGAGGCACCGTCGGCGGCGTACCCGGGCGGAGGCTGGTCAGGCCCACTCCCCCACGGCAGCGGATCCCCCACTCCGACCGAGACCTGCGAGGTACCGCCTCCCGGACGCGCGGTGTCCACCACGATCGTCTCGCCTCCACCTGGAGCGGCGGGGGCGGGGGTCCCGCTGGTCGGCGGTACGGCCGGGGCCTGGGTTCCGGTGGTCGGCGTGGTGAGCGGTTCTCCCGGTGGGAGGGGCGGGTGGTTCGGAGGGCCGGTCGCCGGGGTCGGTGGCGTGGCCGGGGCGCCCGTGCCTGTGGGCGTGCCCGTGGTCGGGGCGGGCTGGGTGCCGGTTGCCTGGGTGCCCGTCCCCGGGGTGCCCGTTCCCTGTCCGGTTGCCTGGGTGCCGGGGGTGTCGGTCGGCTGGGTGCTGACCGGGTGGGTGCCTGTCGGCTGGGTGCCGACGGTCTGGGTGCCGGTCGTGCTCGTCGTGGCGGGGGTGCCTACGGGGGCGTCGGTGGGGTCCGAGGTGATGATGACGCCGTCGGAGGTGACCGAGACGTTGAAGGCGCCGTCGGCGGCGATCTTGACGTCGTTGCCGGTGACGGACACGCGGAGGTCGCCGTCGGCGGTCGCGACGGAGCCCGAGGCCGGTGCGTCCGCGGGTACGGCAGCGGGCACCTGGGTGGGGGCAGGGTTCTGGCCGGTGGCGGGGTTCTGGCCTGGGGCGGGGAGTTGGGTGTCGCCCGCCGGAGGGTTCGGCGGGAGTTGGCCCGCGCCACCGTCGGGGCCCACCGTGGTGCTGGGCGGGGCCGCCGCCTGGTCGCCGGTCACGGACGGCATGTCCTGCGGCTCCACCTGGCTGGAGTTGTTCAGCAGCTGGGCGAGTTCGTCGGCCGTGGGCGGCGGGTCGAGCGGCACCTGGAGGACCTTGACGCCGTCGACCTCGACGACCTTCGCACCGGTCTGGTCGATGTCGGAGGGGTGGTCCTTGCGGGGGGTGTCGATGTCGTTCAGCCCGTCTTCGGGGCGTCTGACCTGATCGGCGTCGCGTTCCCGCTTGGAGTCCCGGTCGTCGCCACGATCGCGGGAGTCCTCGCCCTTACCCGGCTCCTTGTCGCCCTTTTCCGTCTTGTCGGGCTCAGTCTTGTCGGGCTCGGTCTTGTCCGGGGCCTTGTCGCCCTTTTCGGACTTGTCCGGCTCCGTCTTGTCCGGCTCCGTCTTGTCGGGGGCCTTGTCGCCGTCGGTGCCCTTGGAGGGCGGCTCCTTGTCGCCCTTGCCGGAGTCCTTCTCAGGCTCCTTCGCGGGCTCCTTCTCAGGGGCCTTGTCCGGTTCCTTGTCCGGATGCTTGTCAGGGCTCTTGTCCGCCCCTTTCTCTGCCCCCTTCTCCGGCTCCTTGGGCTTGGCCTCGTCCTTGGGCGGATCGTCCTTCTTGGCGTCGTCCTTCTTGTCGTCCCGGGAGGAGTCGTCGCGTGGGTTGTCGTCGCGGGAGCCCTTGTCGCCGGTGCCCTTGTCCTTGGGCTCGGTGGGCTCCTTGGACTCCTTGCCGGACGGGTCCTTGGCGCCGGGGGCGTCGGACTTCTCGCCTGCGGTCGGCTCCGGTTGCTTGCGGGTGCTGTCCTCGGACTGCCCCTCCAGGCGAGGGCCGCGCTCCTTCTTCTCCAGCAGCTCAAGCCTGGCCGTGACGTCACGGACCATCGTGTCCACGCGCTCGGCGATCTGGACAGGCCGGTGGGTCGACTGGGCGGCCAGCCCGGCCGCGCTCACCAGCTGGGCGACACGCCCTTCGAGCGTGCGCATCTGCGCCCCGGCCCGCCCGACCTCGGCGAGCAGATCGCGGACCAGCTGGGGATCCATCCCGTCGAACTTGCCCATGGGCCACTCCCGGAAGTGTCGGCGCACTTCACGGTAGGTGCCAACGGCCGAAAATGAGGTCAGGGATAAACAGACGGCATAGCTCAGGAATCAGCGTCGGTCGCCACGTATCCGATGATCCCCCGCAACTTCTCCACAGAGACCGCGCCACGACGCAGCAACCTGGGCACGGCGGTGGTCAGATCGAGGATCGTCGACGGCGTGTCGTCGGCCGCGACCCCGCTGTCGAGGTAGACCGAGACGGCGTCCCCGAGCTGCTCCTCGGCGTCGGCGGCGCTGGTCGCGGCGGGCATGCCCGAGCGGTTGGCGCTGGATACGGCCATCGGGCCGGTCTGCTTGAGCAGGTCGAGCGCGACCGGGTGCAACGGCATGCGCAGCGCCACCGTGCCCTTGGTGTCGCCGAGGTCCCACGACAGCGCCCGGTTGGAGCGGCACACCAGCGTGAGCGCGCCGGGCCAGAAGGCGTCGATGAGGTCCTGACCGTACGGACCGAGGTCCTCGACCAGCGCGTTGGCCGCTCTGACGGTACCCACGAGCACCGGGGTCGGCATGTCGCGCCCTCGCCCCTTGGTCTCGAGCAGCTGGGCGACGGCGGCATGGACGAAGGCGTCGCAGCCGATGCCGTAGACGGTGTCGGTCGGCAGGACGACGAGCTCGCCCTTGCCCACGGCCGTGACGGCCTCGGTCAGCCCCGTCTCGCGCTCTTCAGCGTCCGAGCAGTCGAATCGTCGTCCCACAACGCCCACTCCTCTGTCCTTCGATATGCGGGTAAGACCCTACTCCTGGCCGAACCGAGCCGTGACGAAGCGGTCCCTGCGGGTCAGGTCCTGGCGCAGACGTACGTCGCGCCAGCCGTTGTCCTCGGGGAAGAGCAGGTAGACCGGTCTGCCCTGCTGGTCGGCGTGCTCGACCGCGACCCAGCCGCCGGGACGCAGCAGCCGCCTGGCCGTGCGTTCGACCGCGCGTACCTCGTCGAGGCCGTCGGCGCCGGAGCCGTACAGGGCCTTGTCGGGGTCGTAGTCGCGAACCTCGGGGTCGCGCGGGATCGCGCCGGGCGGGATGTAGGGCGGGTTGGAGATGACCAGGTCGACCCGGCCGTTGAGCTCGGGAAGCGCGGTGGCCAGGTCGTCGGGATGCAGGGTGACGCGGCCCTGGCCGTGTTCGGAGATGTTGCGCTTGGCCCAGCCGTAGGCGTCGGGGTCGACCTCGACCGCGTGCACCTGGGCGAGTGCGACCTCCTGGGCGATCGACAGCGCGATGGCCCCCGAGCCGGTGCCCAGGTCGACGACGAGCGGCTCGGCGACGTCCATCTCGCGCAGCCGTTCGATCGCCCATCCGGCGACGACCTCGGTCTCGGGGCGGGGCACGAACACGCCGAGCCCCACCTTGAGCTCCAGATAGCGGAAGTAGGCGTGCCCGGTGATGTGCTGGAGCGGCTCGCGGGCCTCGCGGCGCGCCACTCCCTCCCAGAACAGGGCGTCGAAATCCGAGTCCTTGACGGTGTGCAGCTCGCTTCGGCGCACGCCGTGGACGAAAGCCGCGATCTCTTCGGCGTCCGTGCGCGGCGACGGCACTCCGGCTTCGGCCAGCCGGGCGGTTGCGAGGGCGATCTCGTCCAGCAGAAAGGTCATGGCTTCTTTATGAGTGGGCGGCGAGCTTCTCCGCCATCTCGGCGTCGATCAGGGCCTGGGTGACGGCGTTGAGTTCACCGTCGAGGACGTGGTCGAGGTTATACGCCTTGAAGCCGACGCGGTGGTCGGAGATGCGGTTCTCGGGATAGTTGTACGTGCGGATGCGCTCAGAACGGTCCATTGTGCGCACCTGTGACTTGCGTTCGGCCTGGGCTGCCGCCTCGGCCTCCTCCTGTGCGACGGCCAGCAGCCGGGCCCGGAGGATGCGAAGCGCCGACTCCTTGTTCTGCAGCTGGCTCTTCTCGTTCTGGCAGGAGACGACGACGCCGGTCGGCAGGTGCGTGATGCGCACGGCCGAGTCGGTGGTGTTGACGCTCTGCCCACCGGGCCCGCTGGAGCGGAAGACGTCGATGCGCAGGTCGTTGGGGTCGATCTGGACGTCGATCTCCTCGGCCTCCGGGTAGACCAGCACGCCGGTCGCCGAGGTGTGGATACGGCCCTGCGACTCGGTGACGGGCACGCGCTGCACGCGGTGCACGCCGCCTTCGAACTTCAGCCGCGACCAGACGCCCTCGGGCCCCTTGGCCTTGATGGCCACCGTGACGTCCTTGTAGCCGCCCAGGTCGGAGTGCTGGGCGTCGATGATCTCGGTCTTCCAGCCGAGGCGTTCGGCGTAGCGCAGGTACATGCGCAGCAGGTCGCCCGCGAACAGCGCCGACTCCTCACCGCCTTCGCCCTGCTTGATCTCCAGGATGATGTCCTTGTCATCGTTGGGATCACGCGGGACGAGCAGATGGGTGAGCTTCTCCTCCAGGGCCGGGATGCGCGCCTCCAGCTCGGCCGCCTCCTCGGCGAAGGCCGCGTCCTCTGCGGCCAGCTCCTTGGCCGCCGTGAGGTCCTCACGGACGCCGTCGAGCTCGCGGTAGGTCGTCACGACCGGGGTGAGCTGGGCGTAACGCTTGCCGAGCGCGCGGGCCTTGGACTGGTCTGAATGCACGGCGGGGTCGGCGAGCTGCACCTCCAGCTCGGAGTATTCCGTGAGCAACTCGTCGAGATTCACCGCGTGTCCTTCCAGTGGCGCAAGCCCGGTCGCGCGAACCCGGTCGCGCAAGCCCTGTCAGCAAGAACGCCGGCCCGTTCTCGCACCGCTCGCAGGCGAGGGTGGCGATGGCGGGCCGGCGTGGGAAAGCTACTTGCCCGAGGCCTTCTTGCCGAAGCGCGCCTCGAAGCGGGCCACGCGGCCGCCGGTGTCGAGGATCTTCTGCTTGCCGGTGTAGAAGGGGTGGCAGGCCGAGCAGACGTCGGCGTGGATCGATCCGCTCTTCGCCGTGCTGCGCGTGGTGAAGGAGTTGCCGCAGGTGCAGGTCACCTGGGTGAGGTTGTACTCAGGGTGGATGTCGCGCTTCATGTGCTGCTGTCCTTTCAGGGAGCGGTCGCCGGGTCGCCATCACGTGATGTGGGGCTAGCGCGCTGTCGCACACTGCTGGGTGCGCGCGGGCGGGAACCGGTACCGCATCGGTTCAGCTACCAGTGTGCCAGATGCTGCAACCAACCCAGGCCACTGAGCATTCCCTGGGAGTTTGACCTGCCCTAATGGACGAGTCACTCCAGTCACACTAGGCTCCGGTGCCCAAACCGTAACTTTTCCCATTAATTGACCGATGTTAGGGGCACTCATCATGAGAAAGGGAATGCGGTTGCTCTTGGCGACCGCAACGGGGGTGGCGGTCTTCGCCGGAGGGGTGAGCCTGGCCACGTCCAGTGCCGTCGCTTCGCAGGCCGTCTTCGCCGCCGCCGACGACTTCAACGGCGAGCCCACGGGCGATGCCTTCGTTCCCCTGGAGAAGGACAACGAAGTCACGCTCACGTTCAAGCTGAAGTACCCCCAGGGCGGCGGTTCCGACCGCTTCGCCCATGACGTCGACACCGTCACCGGCTCCATCGTCCCGGCGGGCAAGACCGACGCTCGCGCGGTCGACATCGCCTACACCAGGACGAACCCGACGCCCACGGCGACGCCGACCGTCTCCCCCACCGTCACCACCTCCGCCTCGGCCTCGACCTCGAGTTCCGCAGCGGCCGCCGCCGCGCCTCCCACCGAGGTCGCGATCACCGGCAAGTTCACCATCAAGAAGGACGACCCGGCCGGCGACTGGAAGCTCAGCGTCAAGGTCGCGCGTGGCTCGGCCACCGTCGACAACACCTTCACCGTCAAGGTCGCCGAGAAGGCCGGCATCTCCGGCGCCTCGGTGACCCCCGACCCCGTCGCCCTGAAGAAGGGCTACGACGTCAAGGTCAGCGTGAAGGCGGCGGTGAAGGACGCGACCTCGGTCACGGCCAAGCTGCACAGCGAGGAGACCTCCGACTACTACGACCTGGGCGACCTGGAGAAGGGCAGCGACGGTTACTACCGTGGCAACACCTACTTCAGTGACGACACCGCGCCCGGTGAGTGGACGCTGGAGATCACCGGCACCCGCGGCGGCCAGAGCATCAAGGGCGTCAAGTCCTTCTCGGTCAAGGCCCCGGTCGGCGGCTCCTCCAAGAAGGCCAAGTCCAAGGTCACGATCGCCGCTCCTTCGAAGGTGAAGAAGGGCAAGTCGATCAAGATCTACGGCAAGGTCTACCGAGGCACCAAGGCCTACTCGGGCAAGATCGTGGAGCTCTACTACAAGAAGAAGGGCACCTCGAAGTACAAGTTCGTCGGCTTCGTCAAGGCGACGTCGACCGGCAAGTACGCCAAGACCGTGAAGCCGAAGTACGACGGCTACTGGCGCATCCGCGTCCCCGGCACCAGCAAGACCTACAGCTCGATGTCGGCACAGGAATTCGTCGACGTCAAGTAGTCCACCGCCACACCCTCGGTGTACGGCCTGCGCCCCCAACCCCGGGCGCAGGCCGTACAGCGTTCAGGGGGGCTTTCAGGGCCGCCCAGGGGCACATGCGAAAAAGAGAGGGGCGGCGGGCCGTCGTGGCCCGTCGCCCCTCTCTTCGTGTGTCAGGTCAGTCGCGGTCGTTGCTGACCGTCGTCTTCTGCACCTGAAGGAGGAACTCCGCGTTGGACTTCGTCTCCTTCATCTTCTCCAGCAGCAGTTCGAGCGCCTGCTGCATGTCGAGCGCGTGCAGCACCCGGCGCAGCTTCCAGACGATCTGCAGCTCGTCCTTGCCCATGAGGATCTCTTCCTTACGGGTGCCGGACGCGTCGACGTCCACCGCGGGGAAGATGCGCTTGTCGGCGAGCGAGCGGTTGAGCTTGAGCTCCATGTTGCCCGTGCCCTTGAACTCCTCGAAGATGACCTCGTCCATCTTGGACCCGGTCTCGACCAGGGCCGTGGCGAGGATCGTCAGGGAGCCGCCGTTCTCGATGTTGCGCGCGGCGCCGAAGAAACGCTTCGGCGGGTAGAGCGCGGTCGAGTCGACACCACCGGACAGGATGCGCCCGGAGGCCGGGGCCGCCAGGTTGTAGGCACGGCCGAGACGCGTGATGGAGTCGAGCAGCACGACCACGTCGTGACCGAGCTCCACCAGGCGCTTGGCACGCTCGATGGCGAGCTCGGCGACCGTGGTGTGGTCCTCGGCGGGACGGTCGAAGGTCGAGTGGATGACCTCGCCCTTCACCGAGCGCTGCATGTCGGTGACCTCTTCGGGCCGCTCGTCCACCAGGACGACCATGAGGTGGCACTCGGGGTTGTTGTGCGTGATCGCGTTGGCGATCGACTGCAGCACCATCGTCTTACCGGCCTTGGGCGGGGAGACGATGAGACCGCGCTGGCCCTTGCCGATCGGCGACACGAGGTCGATGATCCGCGTGGTCAGGATGTTGTGCTCGGTCTCCAGGCGCAGACGCTCCTGCGGGTAGAGCGGCGTGAGCTTGTTGAAGTCGGGCCGGTTGCGGGCCTGGTCCGGGTCCATGCCGTTGACCGTGTCGAGACGGACGAGCGCGTTGAACTTCTCGCGGCGCTCACCGTCGCGCGGCTGGCGAACGGCGCCGGTGACGACGTCGCCCTTGCGCAGGCCGTTGCGGCGGATCTGGGCCAGCGACACGTACACGTCGTTGGAGCCGGGCAGGTAGCCGCTGGTCCGCACGAAGGCGTAGTTGTCGAGGATGTCCAGGATTCCGGCGATCGGGATCAGGACGTCGTCGTCGCCGACCACGGGCTCGTTGCTGTCGAAGCGGTCACGGCCACGGCCGCGGTTGCGCTCCCTGAACCTGCCCCTGCGGCCACGGCCGCCGCGCTCGTCGTCGTCGAAGGCGCCGCCTCGGTCGTCGTTGCCGCGCGGGTCGTTGACGCCGACCCGCTCGGCGCGCTCGGACCTGTCGACGCGCTCGGCGCGCTCGGTGCGCTGCTCGCCACGCTCGCCGCGCGGGTCGCCGCCACGCTCGGCACGCTCGCCCCGGCCGCGGTCGGTGCGCTCGCCGCGCTCCTGCCTGTCGGTCCTGGTGTCGTTCCTGCCGTCGAGGCGGTCGTTGCCACGACCGCGGTCGGACCGCTCACCGCCGTCCGCGGCTGCTGCCGCGGGGCGCTGGTCGGTACGGCCGCCCTCGCCGCGGTCGCCCCTGTCGCCGCGCTCGCGACGGTCGCCGCGACCACGGCGCTCGCCACGCTCGCGACGGCTCTCGCCGCGCTCCTGCCTGGCCTCACCGGCTCCGGCGTCGACGGCCTGGGCCTCGGCGACGGGCTCGGGGGCGCTCACGGGAGCGGCGACGGTCGCGACCGGAGCGGCGCTGACGGGCTCGGCCGCCACGACCGGCTCGGGCCGCTCGACGGCCTCGGCGACGGGAGCAGGGCGGGAACGTTCCCTGCGAGTACGGGTGGGGCGCTCGGCGGCGGGCTCCGCCGTCACCGCGGGAGCCGCGGCCACAGCGGGGCTTTCGCCCGAGCCGCCCTGCTTCTCCTGGATGGCAGCGATGAGCTCGCTCTTACGCATCCGACCGGTCCCACTGATGCCGAGCTCTGCGGCCATGGCCTGCAGCTCGGGCAGCACCTTGGCCGAGAGGCCGGTGCCGGAGCGACGCGCGCGCGGCTTGGCCGCGGCGCGGGCGGGGGTGTCGCCGGACGCCTGCGCAGAGGCGTCGGAGAGGAGTTCGGTGGTGTCGCTCAACTAAGGGTCCTTCCCAGGGGTCGGGCGCCGGCCATGTGCAGCCGTACGTCCCGGAGGTGCTGTCGATCCGGCGGGACAGACCGGGTCGGGGTGCACATCGCGATCTTCGGCCGCCGTTCGAGACGGCCGCCACTGTTGGGGAGGGGCGCGTCGGTCACCACCACAGGACCGTGGGGCTCGGAGGACACCCCCCAGATTGCTGTCGCCAGCCAGATGTCGAGATGGTTCGAACGCGCACATCCCCGCATACGCCGCCTCGCGTTGCGCCAACCGGGTGTGGGCCATCCGGAGGCTACGGATTCGGGGAGACAGCCGTGCTGCTCACGCCTCGCGACGTGAAGCATGATGCAGCGATGTGTGGCTGACAAGCACGCACCCAACAAGGGGGCATCTGGTGCGGCTCTCAGCCTAACATCACCAGCGCGCACGGCTATTCCCTGAAGGTCCGAAGAGGCATCAGCGTGTCTCGGGGCTTGAGGCTTTCGCACCGTCGGGGTCGACGTCCAATAGCTGGATGTGCCAGTCATTACCCACTTCTGGCGCGATCAAATCCTGCGTATCCGAGGTCGAAAACGCGAGAATTGTGGGACCCGCTCCCGAAACGACCGCGGGTACGCCCACCGCACGGAGCCGTTCTACCAGATAGGCGCTCTGCGGCATCGCAGGCGCGCGGTATTCCTGGTGCAAACGGTCCTCGCTGCCGGCGAGCAGAAGTGCGCTCTCCGGCCGCTGCGTGAGCGCGGCGATCAGCAGCGCGGCCCTTCCCGCGTTGAAAGAGGCGTCCTTGTGGGGCACTTCTTTCGGGAGCAGTCCGCGCGCCGTCTCGGTCGACAGCCTGGTCGCCGGGATGAGCGCGACCGGACGGATGCCTGCATCCGGGACGAGCTTCACCATATGCGGCGTGCCCGACTGGTCGCTCCACGCCACGGTCAGGCCGCCCGCCAGGCACGGAGCGACATTGTCCGGGTGCCCCTCCAGCTCCGTGGCCAGCGCGAACACATCGTCGTCGGAGAAATTCTTCGGCTCATAGCTGAACTCGGGCCCGTCGGGGTGGCTCACCCCCGAGTACGGCAGTGCGGCCAGCGCCCTGGCGGCCAGGATGCCCGCGCAGATGGCGGCCGAGCTGGAGCCGAGACCACGCGCGTGCGGGATGCGGTTGACGCAGTGCAACCGGATGCCGCGCGGCTGAGCCGCTCCCATGCGCTCGAACGTCTTGCGCATCACCTGGACGATCAGATGCCCGTCGCCGAGGTCGAGCTCGCCCGTGCCCTCACCCTCGGTCGTCACCTCGGCGACACATCCTTCGCCCGAAGGCGTGAAGAGTGTGGCCTCGACGTCGTCGTAGAGGCTCAGCGCGAGCCCCAGGGCGTCGAAACCGGGTCCCAGGTTGGCCGATGTCGCCGGGACGCGGACGACGACCGTGCTCTCGGTCATGCAGCTCCTCACAAGGGGGCGGGCGCCCGTACGACGGACGCCCGCGAGATCACGCGGAAGGCCTCAGGCCAGCTCAAGGGCCGAGGCGGCCGCGTGCACGTCGATCGGGATCGTCACCGGCGCGGGCGCGCCCGAGATCGCCCAGTCGGGGTCCTTCAGGCCGTTGCCCGTCACCGTGCACACGATCCGCTGGCCCGGCTCGATCTGCCCGGCGGCGTGCGCCTGCAGCAGGCCCGCGACGCTCGCGGCCGAGGCCAGCTCGACGAACACGCCCTCCTCCTGCGCCAGCAGCTTGTAGGCGGCGGCGATCTGACGGTCGGTGACCGCCTGGATGTCGCCGCCCGACTCGTCGCGCGCCGCCTCGGCCAGCTGCCACGAGGCCGGGTTGCCGATCCTGATCGCGGTGGCGATCGTGTGCGGGTGGGTCACCGGGGCGCCGTTGACGATGGGCGCCGAGCCGCTGGCCTGGAAGCCGAACATACGCGGGCGCCTGGTCGCGACGCCGTCGTCGGCGTATTCGCCGTAGCCCATCCAGTAGGCCGAGATGTTGCCCGCGTTGCCCACGGGGATGCAGTGCACGTCGGGCGCGTCGCCGAGGGTGTCGACGATCTCGAAGGCGGCGGTCTTCTGCCCCTGGAGCCTGAACGGGTTCACCGAGTTGACCAGCGCGATCGGGTAGCTCTCCGACAGCTTGCGCGTCATGTCGAGGCAGTCGTCGAACGACCCCTCGACCTGCAGCAGCGTCGCGCCGTGCACGAGCGCCTGCGCCAGCTTGCCCATCGCGATCTTGCCGCGCGGCACGAGGACCGCGCAGGTGAGCCCGGCGCGCACGGCGTAGGCGGCGGCCGAGGCCGATGTGTTGCCGGTGGAGGCGCAGATGACGGCCTTGGCGCCCTCCTCGACGGCCTTGCTGATCGCCATCGTCATGCCGCGGTCCTTGAAGGACCCCGTGGGGTTGGCGCCCTCGACCTTGAGGTAGACCTCACAGCCGGTCAGCGCGGAGACGCGATGGGCGGGCACCAGCGGGGTGCCGCCCTCCAGAAGCGTCACCACGGGCGTCGTCGTGGTCACCGGAAGCCGGTCACGATACTCCTCGATGAGGCCACGCCATGCCCTGGTCATGATTTCTCCTACCCGACTACCTGCGGTGTTGGGGTCTGAGTTTAGGGCCAGCCGGGGCGAAACGCCGAGCCGGGTCCAGAGCGTGGACATCACTATTGCCGAAAAACTCAGCATCCACGGATAAGGTTCCCGCAGGGGACGGGGAGGACATCACACTATGAACGCGCGTCCGGCGTTGCGGCAGAACGACTATTCACCGGTCATCGCGCCCGACATCGGCGGCTGGACGCCCTCGTTGCCGGTCAGCGTGGTGGTACCCGCACACGGGGGTCAGGAGCGGCTCGACCTCACCCTGGCCGCGCTCGCCGCCCAGACCTACCCTTCGCATCTGCTGGAAGTGGTGGTCGTCGACGACGGCTCCACCCCGGCGCTGCGGGTGCCCGATCTCGCGCCCGCCACCACGCGGATCGTGACGACCCACGACGGCTGGGGCATTTCGCATGCCGTCAACACCGGCGCCCTGGCCGCCGACGGCGAGATCCTGCAGCGCCTCGACGCCGACATGGTGACCAACCGCGAGCACATCGAGGCGATGGCCCGCTGGCACCACCGGTGCGACTATCTGGTCTCGATCGGGATGAAGAGGTTCGTCGAGGAGCGCGAGATCGCACCCGCCGAGGTGTACGAGCACGTGCGCAAGGGCGCCATGGCCGAGCTGTTCGGCCTGGCCGAAGCCGTGGCCAGCTCGACCGAGGCCACGATCGAGCGCACCGACATGCTGCGCGCCTCACGCAATCCGTACCACGTGTGCACCGGGCCGACGGTGGCGATGCGTCGCGAGATCTTCCATGCGGTGGGCGGGCTCGACCCGTCGGTGCTGCGGGGCGGCGACACCGAGTTCGCCTACCGGCTGGCGATGCACGGCGTGGTCTTCGTCCCCGAGACGGCCGCCCAGGCCGCCCATCTGGGGCTCCCGGCCCAGCGGGTGCACAAGGACAGGGTGGTCAAAGCCGTCGAGCCGTACCTCGCCCAGCGGGTGCCGCTCCGCCGCGACCTGCGCAAGGAGCGCGGGCGGCGGTGGCTGGTGCCGTACGTGGAGGTGGTGCTGGAGGTCGGGGACGCCTCCGAGACCGTCGTACGGCAGGCGGTCGCGGCGGCGCTGGAGGGCGGGGTGCGGGACGTCGTGGTGACGCTGGTCGCGCCCTGGTCGCGGCTGGCCGAAGGCAGGCGGGCGGTGCTCGCCGATCCCGACTTCGACCTGCACGCGCTGCGGGAGCTGTACGCGCACGACCAGCGGGTCAGGCTGATCGACGAGGAGGCGGCGACGCCGTTCCCCATCCCGTTCCGCTACCGCGGGCCGATCGGGCAGCCGCTGGCGCCGGTGACGCTGGAGCGGCTGGTCGAGACCGCGCAGAAGGACCTGCACGGCGTGGTCGAGGTGACGTTCGCCGACGGCGGCGTGGCCCGGCTCGAACGCACGTCGGCGCTGGGCCGCGCCCTGCTGCTGGCCGGGCGCGGCGACGACCACGACGAGATCATCGAGCGTACGCACGGTGTGCTGCGGGTGTCGCCGGTGCGCTACTGGCCGGCGAAGGCGAGTCCGGTGGCTGCGGCCGAGACGCCGGTCGCCGAGCAGGAGCGCTCGCTGCTGGGGCGGCTGCGCTCGGCGCTCCGGTCGGGCTGAGGCTCAGCCGCGTGCGATGCGGCCCCGGCGCAGGGCGCGTTTGAGCGAGGCGGTGAGCTGGGTGCGCAGGCCGTTCTGGGCCCGGTTGGCGACGGTGAGCTGGCGGCGCAGGGTGCCGACCTCGCGGCGCAGCTCCACCGCGCCCCGCCGCCACTTGGCCGACTCCTCGCGCCACCTGACGACCTGTGCGCGCAGCCGTTCCACCTCGTCGGCCAGCTTGGCCGCCTCCCGCTCGGCCTCGATCCTGGCGCGCATCGCACTGCGCCTGCCCTTCGGTGCGACCGCGTCGGCCCAGGGCACGAAGCCGTGCGTCTCGCCGTCGACCCAGCGGGCGCCGAACACCTGGTCGACCACGTCGTCGAGGTCCTCGCCCGGTTCGCGGACCAGCAGGGCGCGGGCGAAGGCCGCCGTGCGCTCCAGCCTGGCCGCGGCGATGCCTTCGGCGTCCTCGGCGAGCAGGACGCCGATCAGGCCGAGCGCCTCGTCCCTGGCCTGGTCGAGCAGCACCGCCAGGCTGTCCTCGCCCGGCACCCACCCGGCGGGCAGCCGCAGCACGAACGGCACGGCGGGGTCGGGCTCGGCGAAGGCGACCCTGCCCTCGTGCTCGTAGTGGCCGTGCACCAGCACCAGGTCCAGGGCGGGGTCGCGCAGGGGGGCGCGCTCGTCGCGTTCGAGGTCGTCCCACGGGCCGATCAGCGCCACCGAGACATCGGCCACACTGCAGCCGAGCACCGCGTCGACCGTGGCCCTGACCTGCTCGTAGCTCGCGCCCACCGCCTCGACCCGCACGGTCAGGTAGGGCACCTTCCACTGTCGCCCCGGATGGGAGCGCAACCACCGGTAGGCGGGGATGCGGTCGGCGACGAAGGCATGGCTGACCCGGTCGATGGCGGCGCGCTCGCGCATGCGCATCGTCGGGCCGAGGTGGTAGGCGCGTGCCTCAGGCTCGGGTACGAACACCGCGCCCGCCTGGGCGAGCCGGTAGCCCATCTCGGTGTCCTGGCCGAGGATCAGCTCGCCGTCCATCGGGCCGGCCGAGGCGACCAGCCTGGCGTTGACCGAGGTGGCGCCGCCGACGTGCAGGCTGAAGGGGCGTTTCGGCTTGACTGCGAGCCCGTCGGAACGCTCCAGCATGGCGATGATCCAGGCGTGCGGCTCGGCGGGCTCGAAGATCGATTCCAGATCGCCTTCGACGACGCGCTCGGGGCTGGGCAGCTCGGCCTCGCTGAAGCGGATGGAGCCGGTCACCGCCAGGTAGGGCGCCAGATGATGCCAGCGCATGTGCGCCTCGACGGCTCCGGCCGTGAGCACGATGTCGGAGTCGAGCCAGTGGATGACGTCGCCGGTCGCCTCGGCCAGCCCGGCGTTGCGCGCCGCGGCCCTGCCCGGCCGCTCGCAGCGGATCAGCCTGGCGCCCTCCGGCCTGATGCCGGGCAGCCGCAGCGGTGGTGTGCTGCCGTTGTCGACGACCAGCACCTCGGTCAGCCGCGCCGGGTAGGACTGGGCGGCGAGCCCGGCCAGGGTGAGGTCGAGTTTGTCCTGCGCCCCGAACGCGGGCACGACCACGCTGACCCGCAGCCGGGGCTCCCAGGTGCCGAGCTCGGGCACCGGCAGCGTGCGGTAGTCGTTGTCCCTGACGCGAGGCGTGCTCATGCGGCGACGTCCAGGAGCAGGCTCGGCCGGAAACCACGCCACTGGTCGCTGGCCGTACGCAGGAAGTGCGCGAGCGGCTTCTGCCAGGTGTGCCCGTCGGTCAGCGTGCGGCGCAGCATGTAGCCGAGTCCGTGTGTGCGATACACCGTCGCGCCTTCGGCCCGCACCGCGCGCAGCAGGGCGGCGTCGACGGCCCTGGGCAGCGGCTCGAACCCGGGGAAGGCGTCACGGGCGAGCATGATCGTGCTTCCGGCCACGAAGTCGGTCCACACCTCGCTGCGGTAGATCGTGCGCCTGACCGTCGTGCTCAGCGGCTGCAGGTAGCAGAACTCCGGCGTGCAGCCGACGACGTCCGCGCCCGAGTACGTCTTGGCCAGCAGCAGGTCCGACAGGTGCTCCGAGCCGTACCAGTCGTCGTCGTCCCACTTGGCGAGGTACTCCCCCGACGCCTTGGCCGCCGCCCGGTTGAGCACTTCGCCGAACGGCACCTCCGTGCCTGCCGCCACGACGGAGATAGGCAGGGGGCAGGTCGCCACGGCCTGCCGTACCAGGGGGTGGTCTTCGGTGAAGCCGTGCAGGCCGAGGAGGATCTCGGCCTCGACGTGGCGCTGGCGGGCGATCTGAGCCAGGGCGGTGCCGACGAGGTGGGGGCGCATGCTGGACATGACGACACTGACCGTGGGGCGTTCGCCGGTGCGGTGGGCGTGGCGGCGCAGTCTGACGCTGTGCTCCTCCCTGCGCAGCTCGGCCAGGCCGTCCCCGGTGTCCTCACGCAGCCAGGAGCCGTCGGCCAGCAGGTCGGCCAGGCCGGGATCGACGGCTCTGAGCTGGGCGGGCACACGTTCGGCATGCAGGGGCACGCCCGCCGCGGCCAGCAGGGTGAGCGTCTCGATCGCGGGGTCGCCTTCGGGCCAGCGTACGAGAAGGCCACGCAGGGAGCGCAGGTCCTCGATCTCGCCCAGGGGGCGGCCCGCCACACTCCAGCTTCCGTCGCCGGTCGGCAGAAGCTCGGTCATTCCCTGCTCGGAAGTCCGAACGAAACCGTTGGGCGTCCCCCGCACAAGGCTGGGGGTGGCTGTCATGTGTCGCTCTCCTTGTCGCTCTGCGCCAGAACAGCGCTACTTTACGCGCAAGGGACACTATCCCGAAGAGCCACCTACCAAGGTGGTCTGATGGGGTTTGACTGGTAAGTCCCAGCATTCCCACAGAAACGCCCTGGGTACGGCGCGTAACGCCCACACCGTACCCACCAATAGCGGCAAATAATCCGACTAGTTGGGCTGCTCGTCGCCTTCCACACGCATCACACTGGCCACGGCACGCACGATGTCGAGACCGCGCAGCGCCTCCATCGTGGACGACAGCGCGGCGTCCGTCGCCCGGTGGGTGACGATGACGAGCTGGGCGTCGTCGCCGTGTCCCTCCTGACGCACGGTCTGGATGGACACGTCCTGCTGGGCGAACAGATCGGCCACCGTGGCCAGCACGCCCGGCTTGTCGGCGACGTCCAGCGCCACGTGACAGCGCGTGACCGTCTCGCCCATCGGGTGCACGGGCAGATCGGCGTAGGTCGACTCGGCCGGGCCGCGCGTGCCCGCGATGCGGTTGCGCGCCACGGCGACGATGTCACCGAGTACGGCCGAGGCCGTCGGGGCGCCGCCCGCGCCCTTGCCGTAGAACATGAGCTGGCCCGCCGACTCCGCCTCGACGAACACCGCGTTGTAGGCCTCGCGCACCCCGGCCAGCGGATGCGTCCTCGGGATCATCGCCGGGTGCACGCGCACGCCCACCGAACGGCCGTCGTCCGAACGGGCGCAGATGGCCAGCAGCTTGATCACATAGCCCATCGACCTGGCCGAGGCCACATCGGTCGCGGTGATCTCGGTGATGCCCTCACGGTGCACGTCGGCTGCCGTGACCCGGCTGTGGAAGGCCAGACCGGCCAGGATCGCGGCCTTGGCGGCGGCGTCGAAGCCCTCCACGTCGGCCGTCGGGTCGGCCTCGGCGTAACCGAGCGCCTGGGCCTCCTCCAGCGCGTCGTTGAACGAGGCGCCGGTGGAGTCCATCTTGTCGAGGATGTAGTTCGTGGTGCCGTTGACGATGCCGAGCACGCGTTTGACCCGGTCACCGGCCAGCGACTCGCGCAGCGGGCGCAGCAGCGGGATCGCGCCCGCCACGCTCGCCTCGTAGTACAGGTCGGCCGCGCCCGTGCGCGCCGCCTCGTGCACGGTCGCGCCGTCCTCGGCCAGCAGCGCCTTGTTCGCGCTGACGACCGACTTGCCGCGCGTCATCGCCGCGACGATCAGCGAACGGGCCGGCTCGATGCCGCCGATCACCTCGACCACGATGTCGATGTCGTCCCTGGTGACCAGGGCCTCGGCGTCGGTGGTCAGCAGCGAGGGATGCACCTCGATGTCACGCTTGCGGCCCAGCTTGCGTACGGCGACGCCGGCCAGCTCCAGGGGAGCGCCGATGCGGGCGGCCAGGTCGTCGGCCTGCTCCTCCATCAGCTTGATCACCTGCGAACCCACGACACCACACCCGAGCAGGGCCACCTTCAGAGGTTTGCGGTTCACAGCTGTCCCCTCAGCAAGTCGTCTTCGGTCTCGCCCTGGATGATCACTCGGGCCTTGCCGCCCGACACCGCGACCACGGCAGGGCGCGGCAGGTAGTTGTAGTTGCTGGCCAGCGAACGACAGTACGCACCGGTCGCCGCCACCGCCAGCAGGTCGCCCGGCACCAGGTCGGCCGGCAGGTAGTGGTCGCGGACCACGATGTCACCGCTCTCGCAGTGCTTGCCGACCACCCGCGACAGCATCGGCCCCGCCTGGCTCTCGCGCGAGGCCAGCACGGTGGTGTACTCGGCGCCGTACAGCGCGGTCCTGGCGTTGTCGCTCATCCCGCCGTCGACGCTGACATAGGTACGCAGGCCCTCGACGTCCTTGACCGTGCCCACCTCGTACAGCGTCACGCCCGCGGGCCCGACGATCGCACGGCCCGGCTCCACGGTCAGCTTCGGCACCGGCAGTCCGGCCGCCGTGCACGTCTTGGCGACGATCTCGCGCAGGGCGTCGGCGATGACCTTGATGTCCGGGGCGAGGTCGTCGTCGACATAGGCGATGCCGTAGCCGCCGCCGAGGTCGAGCTCCGGCAGCACCACGTCGTGCTCGTCCTTGATCTGCACCAGCAGTGCGGCCAGCCGCCGGGCCGCGACCTCGAACCCGGCCGTGTCCACGATCTGCGACCCGATGTGCGAGTGCAGGCCGACGAGCTGGAGCTGGGGGAGCTTGAGAATGCGGCGTACGGCCTCGGCGGCGGCGCCGGTGTTGAGCGAGAGGCCGAACTTCTGGTCGTCGTGCGCGGTCGCGATGAACTCGTGGGTGTGCGCCTCGACACCCGTGGTGACCCTGATCATCACCTGGGGCCGCTTGCCCAGCTTGTCGGCGAGGAAGCCCAGGCGGGCGATCTCCTCGTAGGAGTCGACGACGACATGGCCGACCCCCACCTCCAGGGCCCGGGTCAGCTCGGCGACGGACTTGTTGTTGCCGTGCAGCGTGATGCGCTCGGGCGGGAAGCCGACGCTCAGCGCCACGGCGAGTTCGCCGCCGCTGGCCACATCCAGGCCGAGGCCCTCCTGGTCGACCCAGCGCACCATCTCCTTGCACAGGAACGCCTTGCCCGCGTAGTGCACCTCGGAGCCGTCGAACGCACTGCGGTAGTCGCGCAGGCGCGAGCGCACGTCGTCCTCGTCCATGACGTACAGCGGCGTGCCGTACTCCGCGGCCAGATCGCGGACGTCGACGCCGCCGATCGTGAGCGCGCCACCCGTCCGCTGCGACGTTCGCGGCCAGATCGAAGGGTTGATCCGGTTGAGGTCAGCGGGCGCCAGCGGGGGGCGCTCGTGGGGCAGCATCTCGGCGTGCCGGTCCCCTGCGGGATGGGCGAATCGACTCACCCGAACGAGGCTATCGGAACCCGTGATCGGAGTGGGACGTGTGCCCACGTATCGAGACAGGATCTCCCGTTTCTGGACAGGATTTTGCGCAATTAGACGATTTTTCGGGATTTCTTACGAAGGCGACTCACGCAGGGTGACAGAGACCACAGAACGGCCCGATCCCTCTAGAGCCGACCCCACCCAGGACCGCTCCCCCACCCAGAGCCGATCCCCACCCCCAACCGACCCTCGCCCAGCGCCGATCCCGCTCAGATGCGCGACGGCCCTGGAAGCACGTCCCCCACCGCCCGCGCCAGCCGTACCCGAGCCGTGTGCACCGCCTGCGCCTCCTCAAGCCCCCCCGGTACGGCAGGCAGATGCTCGTGCACGTCGTGATAGGCGAGCGCCAACCGCCGCAGGTACCCCTCCCAGGCCGATGCCCGTCCCGCCAGGCGTCCCGGCAACTCGGCCAGGACACGCAGCACCGCCCGCTCGGCAGCCGAGTCCAGCAGCGCCGCGTCGAACCCCTCACCGTCCGGCGGCACCCCCAACTCCCCCGCCCACCGCCGCACCGCCAACGCCCTGTGCCTGGCATAGCGCACTACGAACCCCACATTTCCCCACGTACGCGGCCGATCAGGCGCATCGAACGGCAACTCGACCGGCCCGACCTCCTCAAGCAACCACCCGGGCTCCGGCACGCCGATCTCCAGAAACCCGTTCCCCCGCACCTCGACCCACCCCCCCGGCACCACCTCCCGCACCCGCCGAGCCAGCCCCTCCCCCCCAACCCCCAACCGCAACGCCGCAGCCGACACATACACGGCCCCCGCTTCCCACTCCCCTTGCGGCACAGGAAACTCCCCCAAAACCCCACCCAAAACCCCAGGCGTCACCGCACCTCACTCTCACAAACGACTACGGGCGCGGACACCTCAAGCCTGAGGTATCCGCGCCCATACTTCCGTGGACGAACCTGGAGCTAGGCGAACAGGTCGCCCGAATCGACGGCCGTTGCAGCCCGATCCAGCCAGCTCTCCAACTGAGCCGCGTCAGCGCACGAAGCGATCCGCTCCCGAAGCTCCGGCGACAGCACGACACCCCGCCCCTCCAAAACCAGGATCAGGGCCTTCGCCTCGCCTTCGGCGCGGCCCTCCTCGCGGAGGATCTCGGCGTACTCGGACCGATACTTGTAGATCTTCGTCGCCATCCGGTATCCGCGCCCTCGCTGATCGTGGACCTGAGACTGGGAACTACGCGAACAGATCGCCCGAATCGACGATGGTCCCAGCGCGCCCCAGCCACTTCACCAGCTGAGCTTCGTCCGTACACGAAGCGATCCGCTCCCGAAGCTCCGGCGACAGCGCGACACCCCGCCCCTCCAGAACCACGAGCAGGGCCTTGGCTTCGCCCTTGGCGAGGCCCACGGCCTCCCCCTTGGCGAGCCCCTTCGCCTCGCCTTCGGCGCGGCCTTCCTCGCGGAGGGTCTCGGCGTATTCCGACTGGTAGCGGTAGGTCTTTGTGGCCATCAGAGCTCTCCATATCGTTTGTGCCGGTGTGGAGCCGAGGCCGACTTCTGTGAACTCGGCGAAGAAGCCTGCGGTGTCGGCGTCTGTGGTGTCCAGGGCTGCTGCCAGTCCTTCCAGTATGCCACTGACCTGGGCGTCGCGCCCGTGGGTCAGGGCCGACAGGACGGCCATGACGATGTCGGCCGCGGCCTCCGCGGGGTCGGTGATGGCGGGGACGTTGTCGGGGCCGAGGACGAAGGGGCGTGTCACCACGGAGGGGTTGTCCGGCAGGCCGATCGTGATGGGCTTGCAGGCCCACTCCGAGGTCTTGAGGTCATGGCAGACGACGAGAAGAGTGACAGGGGCATCGAACTTGGAATTCAGATATGTCAGGTAATACGGCCAACTTTTGCGCTTTTTCTCGTCTTTTGCCGATTGGGCCTCGATGACCAGAAGGTGGTGACCGCTTTCGGTGTCGAGCAGGAGAAGCGTGTCGACCCTGCGTTCCAGTGGGGCGATCTCGGTGACATCGCAGTTGACCACCATCACCGAGTACGGCCGGGGAAAGGGCACCTGGAGCAGACGCTCGAACGCCCGCCCGAAGAGGAAGGTGTCCTCCTGGAAAATACGGTGCATCGCTTCATGAGGGGAATTGACCATGAACGAAAAGTTACCGACACTAACTCTAAGTTGTCAGGCCATTCCGGAAAGCCGCCCTACCAAGTCGCCCCACCAAAAGGCGCCCCGTCAAACGAATGCATGCGGCTCCGCCGACCCGTATTCCACCAATTGCGCCGCCCCGAGCAGCCACCGGTCCTCGTCCCGCACGCGGATGTAGTTGTAACGGTCGGCCGAGAACACCTTGACCCCGTCGGCACGGCACTGCCGCATGAGCACCTCGTCCCACCCGTCGGTCAGGTCGGCGAAACCCAAGGCGCGAAGGGCCGGGCGGCGGGCCAGCAGGGTGCCTCCGGCGACCTCGGGCAGATAGGTGTACTCGGCGCCGGGCTGCTTGAGCAGGGTGGCGCCGGGGCCGGTGAGATGGGCGTAGAAGCTGGCCCTGCCGACGATGTCGGCGGTGCTGTAGAGGAAGGCGCGCGACAGATCGTGCAGGTGGTGCGCGCCGTACAGGTCGCGGGGGTCCATCACGGCGACCAGGTCGCCTTCGCACAGGTCGAGGCCGCGGTCCAGCATGGCGCCGGTGCTGAGCGCGGGGTCGAGCACGCGGTGGGTGAGCGCGACGTGCGGGACGAGCGAGCGCGCCCTGGCCTCGGCGCCGGGCGCGGCGTACATGACCAGTTGCGTGACGCCCGACTGCCTGGCCACCTGTGACAGCGCCCGCTCCAGCAGGGCGTCGTCGGGCACGACGAGCAGGACGGAGATGTTCAGCGTCGCCCGGGCGCTCGGCAGGCCGACGGCGTCGAGCAGGTCGTCGACGCGTTCGGTCATCGTGCCCCCGGCATAGGCACGGCGCAGCGCGGCGTGCGCCCTGCGCTCGTCCGGCTCGGGCCCGATGGAGGTGCCGCACGCGGCGATCTCGGCCAGCCGCCAGGCGGGCGTGCCCGCGGGCACCTGTACGGCGGCGGGCCAGCGGTAGGAGGTGAGCACGTCGGGATAGGTGAGGTTGTCGGGCAGCAGCTGCTCCAGGGTGAGCGCCCGGTCGAAGCGCCCGCCCGTGAGCGGGATCGGATTGTGCACCCTCGGCTGCACGGCCTGCGCCAGCCGGGGCCATCCGGCGGCCGAGCCCGTGGTGAAGCGGTGGTCGAACAGCTCCGCCGACGCCTCGTAGTCGGCGGCATAACCCTGCGTGTGCCAGAAGACGGTACGGATGCCACGCTCGGCGCACCAGGCCAGCAGTGCGCGCAGCCCCTCGCCCGGCCTGCCGGTCAGCTCGTCGGCCCACGGCCCGGTGGTGACCGACTCCACGACGAGCAGGTGCGGCACCTCCAGCGCGAGCACCCTGGCGAAGTCGCGCGGCGTGAAGCCGGTCGTCTGCCGCCATTCGTAGCGCAGCAGCGCCTCGGTGTGCGGGTCGGCGACGACGGCGGCCGTCAGGTGCGGACGGGTGTTGGGCCCGGTCGGCACCCGGAACGGCTTGAGCGTGAAGCGGTTGCCGCCGAGCGTCCTGGTCGACGTCGTGGCCTGGTAGGCGGCGCCGGGCCGCTCCTGCCCGGCCGGGGTCGCGGCGCCGTCGACCCGGCGGCGCTGCGGCGCGACCGGGCGCTTGACCGGCTTGGCCGCGCCCTTCAGGCCTTTGGCCAGCCGTACGGGATTGCTCTTGCCGGTCTTGATGGCGTCGCCGATGCGGTTCCAGCGGGCGACCTTGAGCGAGGAGAGCTTCCAGTTGGCGACCTCGGCCTGGTAGCGCTGTTCGGCCAGCTCCTTGCGCAGCCGTTCGGCGGCCGTGCGCTCCTGCTCCAGCCTGTCCTCGGCCTCGCTCAGCCTGGCCGCAAGCTCGCGGGCCTCCTTGGTGGCGGCTTCGGCCTCGGCCAGCCCCGACTGGGCGGCTTCGAGCAGCCTGGCCAGCTCGGCGGCCCGCTCGGCCTGGGCGACGGCCTCGCGCAGCGCCCTACGCGTGCTCTCCAGTTCGGTGCTCACGTTCGGCTCCTCATCCCGTTCCGCCCATCGTCCCCGATGGCCCGCCAAAGGATACTCTTCTGCGATAAGCGGCTCGGAGAGGTGAGATTCGGTGCAGTTCACTGTGAGGCCGTACGTGTGCGGCGCTGTCGGCCGCATCGACTCCGGGCTGCTGGAGAAGTTGTCGGGCGCGGGGCCCAAGGTCCGCCCGGCCCTGCAGACACCGCACGCCGCGCTGTACAGCTCGGCCCCGCTGCCGCCCTATCACCGCGCGGGCGACGACTACGCCTTCTCCTGGGGAGAGCGCAGGCCCGACGGCCCGGCCGAGTGGATCACGGTCGCCGAGACCTACGAGACGCCCGGCCTCATCAACGCCGGTGGGCGGATCAGCCTGCACACGGGCGCGCTCGGCCTGGTCGACGTGTACTACGTCACGATCGACGGCGCCGTCTACTTCTCCTCGCTGATCCAGCCGCTGCTGTCGCTCGTCCCGGTCGAGCTCGACTGGACGGCCTGGGCCTCGATCCTCCAGGTGACCTTCCCCCTCGGCGAGGCCACGCCGTACTCCCGGGTGAAGCGGCTGCCCGGCTCCAGCGCGCTGGTCTTCGCCGGGGACAGGCTCTCGACCGAGCGGCGGCTGCCCAGGTGGCTGCGCGAGGAGCCCTACGAGGCCGGCCGTACGGCGGGCGAGATCGTGGAGATCCTGCGCGAGGTCTACCGCGACTACGCGGGCCGGGCGCTGCTGGTGCCGGTGAGCGGCGGCTACGACTCCAGGCTGCTGTGCGCGGTCGCCGTGCAGGAGGGGTTCGACGTGGAGTCGTGGACGACGAGTCCCGACGACGGCACCGACACCGACATCGCGTTCGCCAGGGCCATCACGCGTGAGCTCGGCGTGCCGCACCGCGTGATCACGCAGGACGCCGCCGCCTATCCGGCCGACGCGCTGGAGGTGGCCCGCAGGCTGGAGTACCTCACGCCGCACCACGCCTGGTACGCGCCCTTCGCCAAGGAGGTGCACGGCGCCGGACGCGTGCTGGTCGACGGGCTCGCGGGCGGGCCGCTGCTGAAGAACTTCATGGTGAGCGGCGCCGCGCTGACGGCCTCCTCGCAGGCCGAGCGCCAGCAGGCGCTGCTGGGCTCGCTGTCGCTCGGCGCCCCTTCGCAGCCGTTCCTGTCGGAGGCGGCGCAGGCGTGGACGGACGAGGTGGTTCGGGCGGAGTTCGCCGCGGCGACGTCGATGCTGCACGGACACAAGGCGGAACTGCCGCTCTCGGTGCTGCACACCAGGACCGTTCGGGGCATCGCGCGCTCGGCGGTCAACCTGGTCGGACCGGAGGCGTCGTTCGCCGCGCCCTTCATCCATCCGGCGTTCTTCGACGCGGCCCTGTCGGTCGGTGTCGCGCGCAAGGCGGACGGGCGTTTCTACCGTGAGGTCCTGCACGCCGCCCATCCCCGGGTGGCGGCGCTGCCCTCGACGAACGTGGTCAAGCAGCCGCTGCACCGGGTGCCGCTGCGCTCGACGGCGGCTCCCGCGCGGGCCTACTCGCATCGCATGTTGTCGGTCGTGGCCGACCGTGTGCCCGCCCTGGTGTCGGAGGGGCTGCACGAGGCCGTGGCGGCCGGGCCCGACGCGCTCACCAGGTTCAGCGGGTGGAACGACAGGTTCTGGGTGCGCGGGCTGGTGCTGTTCGGGGCCTGGCTCACCGATTTCGAGAGCGATCTGCCGGACCTCACTCCGCCCTTTTAGTCGCCCTTTCTCCCTGTCGAGCGCGCTGTCGCAATCCTGGACAAGGGACGAACGCAAGGTAACGACGCGATTACGTGCGCATCCCGCGAGTATTACGGCGAGCACTGCGTAACAGGGTTCCCACGCGCCTTCGGGCTGGTAGTGTTCGGCCCGTAAGCGCCGCAGGAATCAGGGCACAAGACCACGAGTCCGTCCTGTTCAGGGCATGGAGATCGCAGGGATGACGACTCCACTTCGCGGCGCGGTCACCAGCTAACAGCACGCCGGGGTATCCGGTGACTTCGTTCTGCCCTTACTCATATCTGTGAGCGAAATATGATCAACGCATCCCCTTCGCCGGAGCCGGTGTCCGAGAGCTTCGTCTCCGCGGACCCGCGCTGGTACAAGCGGGCGGTGTTCTACGAGGTGCTGGTCCGGGGGTTCAAGGACTCCAACGGGGATGGCACAGGAGACCTTCGCGGACTCATCGAGAAGCTCGACTACGTCGAATGGCTCGGAGTGGACTGCCTCTGGCTGCTTCCGCTCTACGAGTCACCGCTGAAAGACGGCGGATACGACATCTCGGACTATATGAAGATCCTCCCGGACTTCGGGGACCTCGGGGACTTCATCCAGCTGATCGAGTCGGCGCACGAGCGCGGCCTGCGCATCATCACCGACCTGGTGATGAACCACACGAGTGACAAACATCCGTGGTTCCAGGCCTCACGGCACGACCCCGAAGGCCCGTACGGCGACTTCTACGTCTGGGCCGACGATCCGACCGGCTATCCGGACGCGCCGATCATCTTCATCGGGGCCGAAGAGTCCAACTGGACCTACGACCCGGTGCGCAAGCAGTACTACTGGCATCGCTTCTTCCATCACCAGCCCGACCTGAACTACGACAACCCCGCCGTTCAGGAGGCCATGCTGGAGGTGCTGAGGTTCTGGCTGGACCTCGGCATCGACGGCTTCAGGCTCGACGCCGTGCCGTACCTGTTCGAGCGGGAGGGCACGGCGTGCTCGGGGCTGCCCGAGACCCATGCCTACCTGCGCAAGGTACGCGCCGAGGTCGACAGGCTGTACCCGGACAGGGTGCTGCTGGCCGAGGCCAACGGCTGGCCCGAGGACGTCGTCGAGTACTTCGGCGACCCCACGACCGGCGGCGACGAGTGCCACATGGCCTTCCACTTCCCGCTGATGCCCCGCATCTACATGGCGGTGAAGAAGGAGAGCCGCGAGCCGATCTCCGAGATCATGTCGCGTACCCCCAAGCTGCCCGACACCGCCCAGTGGGGCATCTTCCTGCGCAACCACGACGAGCTCACGCTTGAGACGGTGACGGAGGAAGAGCGCGACTACATGCACGCGGAGTACGCCAAGGACCCGCGCATGCGCGCCTACCTCGGCATCAGGCGCAGGCTCGCGCCCCTGCTCGACAACGACAGGGACCGCATCGAGCTGTTCACCGCCCTGCTGCTGTCGCTGCCCGGCTCGCCCGTCATGTACTACGGCGACGAGATCGGCATGGGCGACAACATCTGGCTGGAGGACCGCGACGCCGTCCGCACGCCGATGCAGTGGAGCCCCGACCGCAACGCCGGCTTCTCCCAGGCCGACCCGGGACGGCTCTACCTGCCCGCCGTGATGGACCCGATCTACGGCTTCCAGGCGGTCAACGTCGAGGCGCAGCAGAAGAGCGAGAGCTCCCTGCTGCACTTCACCCGCCGCATGTTGCAGATCAGGCACCAGCACCCGGTGTTCGGGACCGGCGCCTACACCGAGATGTGGTCGTCCAATCCCGCCGTCCTCACCTACCTGCGTGAGGAGGGCGACGACCTGATGCTCTGCGTCAACAACCTGTCGAAGTACCCGCAGCCGGTCGAGCTCGACCTGCGCAGGTTCGCCGGCATGGTGCCCGTCGAGGCCCGTGGCGGCGTGCACTTCCCGCCCATCGGCGAACTGCCGTACCTGCTGACCCTGCCGGGTCACGGGTTCTACTGGTTCGCACTCAAGCCGGAGCTGTAGGCCGCTCCAGCAGGCGCCGGCCGGTTCCGCCTGTCTCAGACGGCGGAGCCGGCCGGTATTTTCAGCGTGCGGTGACCGGCACCCTGGCCCTCGCCGCACGCCTGGCCGGGATCAGCGCCACCGCCAGCGAGGCCCCCACCGCGAGCAGCGCGGCCAGGATGAGCGCCAGCGTCGAGGGCGGCCTGCCGATGCCCGCGCCGACGCCGCTGGTATGCCCCTGCAGATCGATCAGCCCGGTCACCACAGACACCCCGGCGGCGGCGCCCACCCCCACACCGAGGACGACCAGCAGGCCGGTCCCCGTGACGAGGGTGGCCATCACCTGACGCGGCGTGAGCCCCATCGCCTTGAGCACGGCCAGGTCGAGCGCATGGTCGCGCAGGCCGAGCGCACTGGCGGTCAGCAGGTTGGCCAGGCCGATCAGCGCCAGCACCACGATCAGCGCGACGATGACGAACCTGATGGGCGAAAGCCGGTCGGCCGGGTTCACCACCCGTTCGATCTCCAGGCTCTCGCCCGAGGCGGCCAGCATCCGGCTGCGCACCGCAGCGGGGTCGGCGCCCGGTTTGAGGGCCAGGGCGTAGAACTGCGGCGGCGTCGAGTCCTTGGCCGCCAGGCTGTCCAGACCGAGCGAGAGCACCTCGCCGTCCAGCTCGTGCTCGACGGCCCTGCCGACGATGCGCACGATGAGCGGCGTGCCGCCGATCGTCAGCCTGACCCGGTCGCCGATGCGCACGTCGAGCAGGTCGAGCAGCCCTTGCCCGGCGACGGCCTCACCTCTGGCCGTGTACATCCGCCCCTCGACGACCGGGAACGGGTACGGCCCGGCCGGGCCCGAGGTGGCCAGGGTCGAGCCGCCGACGGCGCGTACGCGGATGGAGCGGGCCGGGCCCGGCACCAGGGCGTTGACCTCGGTCGCGGGATAGACGGCCGCGACGTCGCCATCCTTGGCCACGAACTGGGCCGCCTTCTCCGGACTGACCTTGTCCGGCCTGACGACGAGCGCCGCGTGCTGGCCGACCTGTTCGGGATGGCTGCGGAAGGTGTCGAGCGTGGCCCACACGCCGAGGCCGATCGTGATCATCATCATCGGCACCGCCACCCCGAACGCCGTCATGAACGCGGGCACCCTCCGGGTGAAGGCGTCACGCGTGCCGAGCACCAGGGCGGGCGGCAGCCGTACCAGCAGGGCGAGTCTGGCCAGCCGGGACAGGTGGCCGCGTGGCGGCGCGGCGGGCGCCGCCGGGATGGGCGGGGTGCGCGCGCCGCGCCAGGCGGGGACGCCGACGGCGACCAGCACGACGAGCGCGGTGCCCGCGGCGATGGCCAGCAGCGAGACCGGCGTCATCGCGAACGAGCCGATCACCAGGGCGGTTGCCAGCCATCCGGCCAGCAGGCCCGCGCCGATGCCGAGCAGCCCGAGCGCGCCGTGCTCGGCGACGAGCAGGACGGCCACCTGGGGGCCGGTGAACCCCATGGACTTCAGCGTCGCCAGGTCGCGCAGTTGCGACAGCACCCGGCCGCCCGCCGCGTTGGCCAGCGCCAGGGCTGCGGCGATCAGCCCGACGACGCCGAACAGTGCCAGCAGCGTGCCCAGCAGCCGGTTGTCCAGCTCCATCGCGGCCCGCACCTCACGCCAGGTGGCCACCCGCTGGACCTGCTCCTCCAGCATGGTCACCGTGCGCTGGGCGACGAAGCTGGTGGCCTCGGCGTCGGCCAGGCGCAGGCCGGTGACCCATTCGCTGCGGCCGGGCTGCGGCTCGACGCGGTCCAGCTTCTCGGGCAGCACCCAGGCCAGACCGGGCGTCCACTCGGGGTAGAAGCCCTGCTCGGCCGAGTCGGCGATGCCCCTGACGTACATCACGTGCTTGGAGCCGCTCAGCGCGGTCACGGTGAGCGCCTCGCCGAGCCTGGCGCCGAGCGCCTTGGCGAACGAGCGCTCGATCACCACGCCGTCCGGCTGCCCGGGGTCGAGCCAGCCGCCTTCGACGAGCAGCGGGCGCGAGACACCCGGCGCCTTGGCCGGCACCGCGCGCAGGGCCGCGGGCGTGCGCTTGCCGTGCCGCACGACCGCGACGGGCGCGGTCCGGTACGGCCCGGCGGTCCTGGTGACGCCGTCCAGCGCGGCGAGCCTGTCGATGGGCGGTGTGCCCTTGGTGTGGATCCAGACGTGTGCGCCGTTGGTCTGGCTGAACAGGCTGCGCCACGGGTTGGTGCCCTCCTGCAGCAGCGTGGCGCCGGTGATGAGGGCGGCGACGATCCCGGCGACGGCCAGCACGGTCAGCAGGGCAGGCCCGCGCCTGGCCCGCAGGTCGGCCGAGATCCAGCGCCACCCCGCTCGTGTGGTGCTCACCGCAGTTCGATGACCTCTCCGGCGCCGCTTCCCGCCCTGCTCGGCCTGCGGCGTGCGATGCGGCCGTCGTCGACGACCTGCCCGTCCAGCAGGGAGACCACGCGGTCGGCCAGGCTGCCGACGCGGGCGTCGTGGGTGACCATGATGATCGTCTGGCCGTCCTTGTGCACCTCGCTCAGCAGGCGCAGCACGTCACGGGTGTTGCGGCTGTCGAGGTTGCCCGTCGGCTCGTCGGCCAGCAGCAGGCTCGGCCGGTTGGCCAGCGCCCTGGCCAGGGCGACCCGCTGCTGCTCGCCGCCCGACAGCTGCGCGGGCGGCGCGTCGGCGCGTTCGGTGAGGTTGAGCGAGCCGAGGAGGTACTCGCGCCGCTCGCGCGCCTGCCTGGCGCTCATCCCCGCCAGCAGCGCGGGCAGCTCCACATTGTCGGCGACGGTCATATTGGCCACCAGGTTGAAGAACTGGAAGACGAAGCCGACCTTCCGGCGCCGCAGCAGCGCCCACGCGCTCTCCGAGAGCGTGTCGACGCGCTTGCCGTCGAGCCAGATCTCCCCGCTGGTGCGCACGTCGAGCCCGCCGAGCATGTGCACGAGCGTCGACTTGCCCGAGCCCGAAGGCCCCATGATCGCCACGAACTCCCCCGCCTCGACCGTCAGGTCGACCCCTCGTACGGCGGGCACGGGCAGGTGGTTGTTCTGGTAGATCTTGACGAGGTTGAGTGTGCGTAAGACGTCGGTCACGCGAGGTCCTCCTGGCAGCGTTCGAGCCAGTCGAGGTCGGCCTGCAGATGCAGCATGGCCCCCTCGATCAGCAGGAGCGCGACCCGATTCCCCTGATCGGTCCGCTCGGCTAGGTCGTTGAGCTCGCGCATGATCGCGAGGTAGTGCCTGCGCTGTCTGTTGATCAGCGCCATGCGGTCGGCGATGCCGGTGAGCGGAGCCAGGACGAGCTTCATGAAGAACTCGTCGCGCACCCGTGGCCCCTCGGTCGGCTCCTCCACCCAGTCGGTGAGCTTCTCGCGGCCCAGCGCCGTGAGGAAGTACACCTTCTTGTTGGGCCGGTTGGACTGTTCGACGTCGACGGCTCTGATCAGGCCGTCCTTCTCCAGTCTGCCGAGTGTGACGTAGATCTGACCGATGTTCGGAGAGGGGTACGCGCTCCCGAAGGTCTGCTCCAGGGCCTGTTTGAGCTCGTACCCGTGGGCAGGTTCCTTCGCGAGGAGCGCCAGCAGCGACAGCCGCACGCCCCACCTCCTGTTACCTGAGCGTTACGGGCTTTTCCGTTGACGCCCACATTACCGCTGTGCATAACATGCATGCATCTACCTAACACGTATGTAATCAGCTCGAAACCTGGAGGCCACGTGTTGCGTCCGGCGCTGTCCGTCCTGGCCATAGCCCTGTTGGCCGGATGTGCGGCGGTCGAGACCGACGATGGCCGCGAGCGCGGGACCGGTGGCAACGGTCCCATAACGTTCGCCACCGGGCGTGACACCACGGCGTACCTGCAACCCCTGCTGGATCGCTGGAACAAGGCCCACCCGGCCGAGAAGGTGACGCTGATCGAGCTGCCCGAAGCGGCGGACGAGCAGCGGGCCCAGATGGTCGCCAACCTTCAGGCCCAAAGCGACAGATACGACGTGCTCGGGCTCGACGTGGTGTGGACCGCGGAGTTCGCCGACAACGGCTGGATCATCCCCCTGGAGCGCGGGCACTTCCCGCTCGACAGGTTCCTGCCTCCTGTCGTCGAGACCGCTCTCTACCGCGGCAAGCTCTGGGCGGTGCCGTACAACAGCAACGCCGGCCTGCTCTACTACCGCACCGACCTCGTCAAGAGGCCGCCCACGACCTGGGCGGAGTTGCGGGAACAGGCCTCCCAGATTGTCAAGAAGAACGCTATAGGCGGATACGCAGGGCAGTTTCTCGCCTATGAGGGCCTGACCGTCAACTACGCGGAAGCCGTACAGTCCGCGGGCGGTGAGATCCTCAGCGCCGACGGGCGCAAGGTGACGATGGACCTGGCCAAGGCCAAGGCCGGACTCGACTTCCTCATGCAGGGCCGGCGGGAGGGCTGGATCCCCGAGGAGTCGCTGGCCTACAAGGAGGAGGAGTCGAGGCTCGCCTTCCAGGAGGGCAGGCTGGCCTTCGCCCGTAACTGGCCGTACGCCTACGGGCCGGCAGCCGCGCCCGGATCCGCGGTCGCGGGCAAGTTCGCGGTGACACGACTGCCGGGCCTCGACGGACCGGGGTCGAGCTCGCTCGGCGGTGTGAACCTGGCCATCAGCGCCTATTCCAAGCGGCAGAACTCCGCCCAGGAGTTCATCCGCTACTTCACCGGCCTGGACAACCAGCGCCGGGTGCTCACGGAGGGATCCTTCGCTCCGGTGTGGGCCGAACTGTACGACGACCCCGAGCTGATCAAGCGTTTCCCCTACCTGCCGGTGCTCAAGGAGAGCATCCTCTCGGCCGAGCCGAGACCGGCAAGTGCCACGTACGACCAGGTGAGCCTGGTGATCGCCAGTGCGGTCTCCCGGGCGCTCTCCTCCCCCTTCAGCGAGTCGAGCGACGAGGTCGTCGCCTCGATGAAGGCCGAACTCTCCGAGATCATCCGAACCCAGTGATGTGAGGCTAGGCATGATGCGCAAGTCTTCCGCGGCAGCTGTAGTCGCGGGCCTCGCAGTCGCCCTCGCGGCCTGCGGCAACGCCCCCACCACCACCCCCGCCACGCCGGAAGCAGGCTCCACCACCGCGGCCCCCGCCGCGAAGACGCTGGAAGGCGTCAAGATCGAAGTCGCCGCCAAGTGGACGGGCGAGGAGCAGGCCAACTTCGAGCAGGTGCTCAAGGCCTTCTCCGAGAAGACCGGCGCCGACGTCACCTACGCCTCGACCGGCGAGGACACCGGCGCCTACCTCGGCCCGCGCATCCAGGGCGGCAGCCCGCCCGACATCGCCATCCTGCCGCAGCCCGGCCTGGTGCAGCAGTACGCCGACCAGAAGGCGCTCAAGCCGCTCTCGCCCGAGGTGCAGAAGCAGATCGACGACAACTACACGCCGTACTGGAAGGAGCTCGGCTCGGCGGGCGGCCAGGTCTACGGCGTGCTGGTCAAGGCCGCGCACAAGTCGCTGATCTGGTACCGGGCTCCGGCGTTCGACGACGCCGGTGTGCAGCCGCCCAAGACGTGGGACGAGCTGGTCAAGGCCTCGCAGACCATCGCCGACTCCGGCACCCCGCCGTTCTCGCTGTGCGGCGCCTCCGGCTGGACGCTCACCGACCTGTTCGAGAACGTCTACCTGTCCTCGGCCGGTCCGGAGAACTACGACAAGCTGGCCAAGCACGAGATCCCGTGGACCGACCCGAGCGTCACCACCGCGCTGGAGAAGATCGCGCAGATCACCGGCAAGAAGGAGTTCGTGGCCGGAGGCACCTCGGGAGCGCTCCAGACCGACTTCCCGACCTGTGTGACCCAGGTCTACGGCCAGAAGAAGGCCGCCATGGTGATCGAGGCCGACTTCGTCGCCGCCTCCGCCGCCCAGTCGGGCGCGAAGATCGGCGAGGACGCCAAGATCTTCCCGTTCCCGAAGGTCGGCGACACCGACCCGGTCGTGCTCGGCGGCGACGTCGCGGTCGCACTGAAGGAGTCGCCCGGCGCGATGGCGCTGCTGGAGTACCTCGCCTCCAAGGAGGGCGGCGAGATCTGGGCCAAGACGCCCGGCTACCTGTCGCCCAACCGCAACGTCTCGCCCGACAACTACCCGGCCGAGCTGACCAAGCAGCTCGCGCAGACGATCATCTCGGCGGGTGAGTCCGTCCGCTACGACATGTCGGACCTGGCGCCCAGCGCCTTCGGCGGCACCGACGGCAAGGGCGAGTGGAAGCTGCTGCAGGACTTCCTGCGCGACCCCTCCGACATCAAGGGCATCCAGAAGTCGCTCGAGGACGAGGCCGCCAAGGCCTGGAAGAAGTAGAAGGGTGCGGCCGTGACAACCGAACGGTTCGACGGCCCGCAGGAAGTGCCCGGCTCCCGGGCGGCGACCGCTCCCAAGCGGTCCCGCCTGGGGCCGAACCCCCTGCTCGCCTATCTGTTCGTCCTGCCCGCCGCCCTGCTGCTGGGCGTGTGGGTGGTCTACCCGATCGTCTACTCCCTCTTCCGCAGCCTCTTCGACGCCTCCAACGAGGTCTTCGTCGGGGTGGAGAACTACGCGACGATCTTCTCCGACGCGGCGACGCTCACCACGATCCGCAACAACCTCATCTGGGTCGTCGTCGCCCCCATCCTGGTCACCACGATCGGCCTCATCTTCGCCGTGCTGACCGAGCGCATCCGCTGGGCGACCGCGTTCAAGCTGATCGTGTTCATGCCGATGGCGGTCTCGCTGATGGCGGCGGGCGTGATCTTCAGGCTCGTCTACGAGCAGGACCCCGACAAGGGCGTCGCGAACGCGATCATGACCTCGGTGCACGACGTCTTCTCCTCCTCCCAGGGCTACCCGGGCGCGAGACCACGTGAGAACGACACCTCCCCCGTCGCCCTCGCCGACGGCGCCGTCGTCACCAAGCAGGCGGCCGGTCCCGGGCAGCCGGTGCTGATCCCGCTGGTCGGCATCAAGCCCGAGGCGATGCCCGCCGACGCGCAACCGGCCAAGGCGGCGCCGTCCGGCGCGGGCCTGTCCGGCACCGTCTGGCTCGACTTCACCCCCGGAGGCGGCGGCAAGAACGGCGAGGTCGACTCCACGGAGAAGGGCCTGGCCGGGGTCAGTGTCGAAGCCGTCAAGGACGGCACGGTGGCCGCCACCACCACGACCGCCGCCGACGGCACCTTCACCTTCGCCGCCCTCCCCCAGGGCTCCTACACCGTACGGCTGCCGCAGGCGAACTTCGAGACGCCCTTCAACGGCCTGAGCTGGCTCGGGCCCGCACTGATCACACCGGCGATCATCGGCGCCTTCATCTGGGTGTGGGCCGGATTCGCGATGGTCCTCATCGCGGCCGGGCTCGCGGCTATCCCCAGGGACGCGCTGGAGGCGGCCCGCATCGACGGGGCCTCGGAGTGGCAGGTGTTCAGAAGGATCACCGTGCCACTGCTCTCGCCCGTGCTGCTCGTCGTGTTCGTCACGATGATCATCAATACCCTGAAGGTCTTCGACCTGGTCTTCGTCATCGCGCCCGGCTCGGTGCAACCCCAGGCGAACGTGATCGCGCTGGAGATGTGGCGCGTGGCCTTCGGCGGCGGGAACAACCAGGGGCTCGGCAGCGCGCTCGCGATCTTCCTGCTGGTTCTCGTCCTGCCATTCATGATCATGAACATCCGGCGCTTCAGAAGGGAGCAGTCATGACGGCCACCGTCGAACGGCACACCGCCGCCCACGCCAGTGGCGCTCCCAAGCGCGGCGTGCTGGCCAAGGTCTCCGACCGGCTGGGCAACGGGCTGGTCCAGACGGTGCTCATCATCGTCGGCCTGTTCTGGCTGGTGCCCACGCTCGGCCTGCTGGTGGTCTCGCTCCGCGACGAGACCGTCAACAACGCCGAAGGCTGGTGGACGGTGTTCACCCAGCCGGCCCAGCTCACGATCGACAGCTACACCAGCCTGCTGGCCACCGGGTTCACCGCGTCCTTCTGGAACACGGTCATGATCACGGTGCCGACCACACTGCTGGTGATCGGCATCGCGGCCATGGCGGCCTACGCGTTCGCCTGGATCGAGTTCCCCGGGCGCGACCTGCTCTTCCTCGTGGTCGTCGGGCTGCTCATCGTGCCGATCCAGATCGCGCTGATCCCGATCGCCGGGCTCTACGGCAACATCGGGATGTTCGGCACGATCCCCGGCGTGGTCCTGTTCCACGTGGCCTTCGGACTGCCGTTCGCGATCTTCCTGCTGCGCAACTTCTTCGTCGGGATTCCGCGCTCGCTGCTGGAGGCGGCGCGGATGGACGGGGCCAGCGAGTGGAAGATCTTCTCGACGGTCGTGTTCCCGCTCGGTAAGCCGGCGATCGCCTCGCTGGGCATCTTCCAGTTCCTCTGGGTGTGGAACGACCTGCTCATCGCCCTCGTCTTCGCCGACTCCTCGTCCCAGCCGATGACCAAGGCCCTGCAGTCGCAGATGCGGCAGTTCGGGACGAACATCGACATCCTCGCGCCTGGGGCGTTTCTGTCGCTGATCATTCCGCTGGTGCTGTTCTTCGCCTTCCAGCGGTACTTCGTGCAGGGGATGATGGCCGGCTCGGTCAAATAGCCACCCAGATGTCGCCCGCCTCCCACGGGGGCGGCGGGCGACATCGTTGTTTTGGGGGGCTTTGGGGGTTGAGGCTTTGGGCTTTTGGGCTTTTGGGCTTTTGGGCTTTTGGGCTTTGGGGCTTTGGGGCTTTGGGGCTTTGGGGCTTTGGGGCTCGTCTCCGGGCCTGGAGCTAGGGTTTTGGGTGGTGTGGAAAACCCTTTGCGGCAGTGTGGGGCCGTACCTCATGCTGGGTGGCATGTTCCGGCACACCTTCCTTGAGACGCCCGCCCGTGCGGGTGTCTCGGCGTGTGCCATTGCTGTGCCCGGGTTCCTGCTCGGTCCCGGTTCACTGCTTCTTGCTGTTTCCGGCGGCGCTGAGCGCTGACCCTTTCCCGGTCGTCCTGAGTGACCCCACGGGAAAGGGTGGTCGCTTCGCGCCGGGGTCACCGACCAGGTCAGGACAGCAAGGACAGCACCGAACATGAGCAAGCAGACCTACGTGCGGACGAAGCCGCACCTCAACATCGGCACCATGGGACATGTCGACCACGGCAAGACGACCCTCACCGCCGCCATCACCAAGGTGCTCAGTCGCATCGGCGGCGCGGCGTACGTGCCGTTCGACCGGATCGACCGCACGCCGGAGGAGGCGGCGCGGGGGATCACGATCAACATCTCGCACGTCGAGTACGAGACCGCCACCCGCCACTACGCCCACGTCGACATGCCGGGCCACGCCGACTACGTGAAGAACATGATCACGGGCGCGGCCCAGCTCGACGGCGCCATTCTCGTCGTCTCCGCGATCGACGGCATCATGCCGCAGACCAAGGAGCACGCGTTGCTGGCCAGGCGTGTCGGCGTCGAGCACCTCGTCGTCGCGCTGAACAAGGCCGACGGAGCCGACCCCGAGCTGGCCGACCTCGTCGAGCTCGAACTGCGCGAGCTGCTGGCCGAGCACGGCTACGACGACGTGCCGATGGTACGCGTGTCCGGACTGCGGGCGCTGGAAGGCGACCCGGTCTGGACGGCGTCCATCGAGGCGTTGCTGCAGGCCGTAGACGACCATGTGCCCCTTCCGGTGCGCTACGTCGACGGCCCGTTCGTCCTGCCGATCGAGAACGTCCTCACCGTCACCGGCCGAGGCACCGTCGTCACCGGAGCCGTCGAGCGCGGCACCGTACGCGTCGGCGACACCGTCGAGGTCGTCGGCCTCGGCGACGGCTTCACCGCCGTCGTCACCGGCGTCGAGACGTTCGGCAAGACGATGGAGCACGCCGAGGCCGGAGACAACGCCGCCCTCCTGCTGCGCGGCGTCCGCCGCGACCAGGTACGCCGCGGCCAGCTCCTGTCCACCCCCGGCACCCAGACCGCCTCCACCCGTTTCACCGCCCGCCTCTACCTGCTCTCCACCGAGGAGGGCGGCCGTACCAAGCCGATCGCCACCGGATACCGCCCGCAGTTCTACCTCAGGACCACGGACGTGCCCGGCCGCCTGGAGCTCCCCGACGACGACCTGGCACTGCCGGGCGACACGGTGCAGGCGACGGTGTCGCTCGGGAAGGCGGTCGGGGTGGAGCCCGGACTGCGGTTCGCCATCCGCGAGGGTGGGCTGACCGTGGGAGCGGGGGAGGTTGTGGAGGTGCTTTGAGGCAGTGGTGGCGTTGACGGAGGGGCGGCGGCCTTGATGGCACCGCCCCTCCGGTTGATTGGGGAGTGGGGTGGACTGGGGGTTGTGGGGCCGGTATTCGGGTGGAGCTATGTTTCGCGCTTGGTCTCACACATTGCTCATTTCGTCCTTTGCGTGGGGCCTGAGCTCTCACGTCCGCATTGGCGAGGTCTACACACTTCGAGCCACCTATGGGCTGCGCGTGCTTAGGCCCGCGCACGCTTTACGTTCTGAGGCTGCAGGCTCCTGGTCGTCAAGCACCTGACCTGCAAGCATCTAGCCTATGACGCCTGAACCACAGAAACCAAGCCAAAGGATTTCAGAGAGCGAGCAGTGCCGTTCCAGAAAGCGAGCTGTGCCGTTCTTCCCGCAATTCACGAGCCCATCGTTCCCTTAATTCCCGTATTCCCCAAAGTCGCCCAGCCCTCCTCCACTCGCCCTTCTCGCCGCCTGTCCCCTGCGACTCCCTCCCCCGCCAGGCAAGGGCGCTCGGCCCACAACACCGCCTCCTCCTCCCCCACCGGCACCCCCAGCCCCCCGCCCTCTTGCCCACATTCCGGACGCATGCCGTACCGGACACGGATAGGGTGATCGTCCATGGCTGGTCGTCCCCTGAATGAAGTCGTCGAAGCCGGATGGGCCCAGGCTCTGGAGCCCGTAGCCGAGCAGATCTCCGAGATGGGCGAGTTCCTGCGTAAGGAAATCGCCGAAGGCAGGCAGTACCTCCCTGCGGGCAGCAATGTCCTGCGTGCGTTCAACCAGCCCTTTGACGAGGTCAAGGTGCTGATCGTGGGGCAGGACCCCTATCCCACCCCTGGGCACGCGATCGGGCTGAGCTTCTCCGTGGCAGCTGATGTACGCCCGCTTCCTGGCAGCCTGGTCAACATCTACAAAGAGTTGATGGCCGACCTCGAACTGCCCAAGCCCACCAACGGCGACCTCACCCCGTGGGCCGACCAGGGCGTACTCCTGCTCAACAGAGTGCTGACTGTACTGCCCGGCAAGCCCGCCTCGCACCGCGGCAAGGGCTGGGAGCAGGTCACCGAGCAGGCCATCAAGGCGCTCGTCGCCAGGGACAAGCCGATGGTGGCGATCCTGTGGGGCCGCGACGCCCGCAACCTCGCGCCGATGCTCGGCGAGGTACCTCGTATCGAGTCGGCACACCCGTCCCCGCTGTCCGCTCGCAGCGGATTCTTCGGCTCCAGGCCGTTCAGCCGGGCCAATCAGCTCCTGGAACAGCAGGGCACCACTCCTGTCGAGTGGAAACTCCCCTAGCATCATGACCATGAGTGAAGTAGAGACTTCCGAGCGATATCTGCGTCTCACGGTTGAGTTGACCGTGGAGGTGCTTGACGTTGACGCCCTCCAGGCCGCGGCGCTGGCCGAGATCAACCACCCTGAGGCCGACCTCGACACCGACGAGCGCGCCGAGCAGGCCGAGCTGGTCACCTCCGACGAGACCGGCGCCACGGCCCTGCAGTGGCTGATCGAGCCCGACCACGTGCTCTCGCTGATCGAGCACATCAACGAGGTCGAGCCCCGCGAGGCCGTACTTGGTGTCGAGCCCTCCGACGGCCCCAGCGACGACGACGAGCACGACCACGACGACCACGAGGGTCACACGCACTGAGCTCCACCCTTTTGCCCGACATCAACAGCGCGGCCTCCGTGAGAACGGGGTACCGCGCTGCTGTCATTTCAGCGACACAATCATTCCATTTCGGTCCTCTGAGCTCGTCGTCGTCAACGACACAGATCGGGTACGGCAGGCGCGGCGCGGGGACTTTTCGCCCGAGTCGCCCGGGCGGCGTTGTGGCAGGCATGTGAGGCGTGGGGCAGCGCGCGGGTGTGGGTTGCGACACCGTGAACACGGATTGCGGCGCCCCACAAGGCAAGGCTGCGACCCACAAGGCAAGCCATGGCATGTCGTGGCATGGCATGGCATGCATCGTGAGGCGGCAAGTCATTCGACGACGACCGACCAAGCGGCTCACACAGCTCCGAACGACCGCAACAGTCCAGGCCTCCGCCCCCCCCTGAACGACCGCACCAGCCGAAGCCTCGGCCAAGCCCTCAGCCCTGCAAGGCACATCTGGCCCGGACTGAGCCGACCTCGCCGGGCGGCGCCCCACGTCCCATGGCGATCCGGGATTGGACAAGAGACTCTGCCGGAGCGACGCCGCCCCCGGAGGTCAGACCAGGAAGGCCGACGAAGCGCAGAAACTCGATGCCGCCCACAAAACGCGAAAGCCGAACGACGCCCAGAGCGCCCAGAGCCCAACGCCAACGCCAACGCCAACGCCAACGCCAACGCCAACGCCAACGCCAACGAGCTTAGGACAGAGCGAGACGGCCGGCAGTCGGCAAGTGGCAAAGGCAACTACGAGAGTCGGGACCCGGATTTGAGAGGGTTGGATCTTGGTAGGAGTATTGGGATCAGGTCAGTTGAGCAAGTAGGACGGAGACTGTTGTGATAGTGGCTTTTTCCATTACGCCGCTGGGTGTTGGGGAGGGTGTGGCCGAGCCGGTGGCGCGGGCGGTCAAGGTCGTACGTGAGAGCGGGCTGCCCAACAGGACAGACGCCATGTTCACCACGATCGAAGGCGAATGGGACGAGGTGATGTCCGTCATCAAGGCCGCCGTCGACGCCGTAGCCGAAGTCGCCCCCCGCGTGGGCCTCGTCCTCAAAGCCGACCTCAGACCCGGCGTAACAGACGCCATGACCTCCAAAATCGAGTCCCTGGAAGCACACATCTCCCCTCCTTCACCCGACCAATCCCCCCACCCCTAACCGCCCCTCACCCCCTCACTCCAACCTGCCCACCACCCCCAAGCCGCCGCGCCAGACAGGCCGCCCCGCTCAACCCTCAACCAGCCCGCCCGCCGCGCCCCAGCCACCCCGCCGCGCCGCCCCATCCTCTCCCCGACCAGCGTCCCCGCCGAGCCTCTAACCAGCCTGCCAGCCAGCCACCCCTGCCGCACTCGTCAGCCCGCCCATCCCTCTGGCCAGCCAGCTCATCCTGTGCGTTGCGTGCTCACATATTGCCGGAGTCGACGCCTGCCTGACCGGTCGCCTGGGCCGCCCGAGGTCAGTCAACTCCCAGCAGGACGCGCCCTCCAAGCCGGATGCCTCTCACAGGCCGAGCCACCGAAGAACTCAGGCCGACAAGGACCCGCGCAGGTCCAGCCACCGCCCCACGATTCGCTGCCCATCCGTCCATCCGCCCATTCGGGCCGAACGCCCTAGTGGCAATCGGAGCTGTGTGAGAGGTGTGGCGGCACAAGCTGTACGCGACAACACGTCTCCCCAGATCACGCTTCGCATGCCGACTCCACCCTTCGCGCCTCGTCTCGCGCCTCATACATGCCAATTCGCGATATGTCTTGACCCACTCCCCAAGACGCGTAATATCGCCTTCAGAACGCAACACGCGACATATCGTGATCCAGGGAGTGAGATCATGCGCGAAGAGCGAGTACCCGTACTTGTGGTCGGGGCCGGCTATGCGGGGTTGAGTGCCGCGGCGCTGCTGGCGTTGCGCGGGGTGTCGGTGCTGGTTGTCGAGCGGCATCCCAGTACGTCCGTTCAGCCGAAGGCCTTCGGGGTCAATCCTCGGGCGATGGAGATGCTGCGCCTGGTGCCGGGGCTGGAAAGCGAGCTCGGTAAGACCTGGGAGCGCATCGGGGACGGGATGCGTATCGCGATCGCCCGTAGTTTGAGTGATCCACAGCCGCAGATGATCCTCGACTACGACGGCGATCTGGACTTCATCACCGACGTCACCCCTGCCATGCAGGTGGGAGCGCCTCAGGCGATCGTCGAACGTGTTCTGCGGAGCAAGGCGGAAGAGCTCGGCGCCGAGATCCGCTTCTCCACCGAGCTGGTCGAACTCGATCAGGACGCCGATGGCGTGACGGCGCTCGTCCGCGATGTCACCACGGGGGCGACATCGCGGGTACGCGCCGACTATGCGATCGCGGCCGACGGCTTCCGCGGCAGGGTACGGGAACGGCTCGGCATCGAGACGAAGGGGCACGGGTCGCTGGGCGACATGGTCTCGATCATGTTCGATGCCGACATCTCGGACCTGGTACGGGAGCGCGAGGTGACGCTCTGGTACCTGCAGAACGAGACGTTCACCGGACCGATCGTCACCGGCACCGGCGTCGGCGCCCACGTACTCGGCGTGAACTTCGACAGAAGTCAGGGCGAAAGCGAAGCCGACTTCACCGACGAGCGCTGCCTCGACCTGATCAAGATTGCCCTCGGCCGTCCCGCGCCACCCCACGCCCAGGCCCCAGGACAGGAACTCGATGCCGCCCCCACAGGCACAGACGTTCGCCTTCTCGACAAAGCCAGCTTCGCCCTCGCCCACGTGCTTGCCGATCGGTATCGGGACGGGCGGGTCTTTCTGGCGGGAGATGCTGCGCACACCATGCCGCCGACCGGTGGGCAGGGTGGAAGTACGGCGCTTCAGGATGGGTGTGACATCGCCTGGCGGCTCTGGCTGGTGCTGTCGGGGCAGGCGGGGGTGGGGTTCCTCGACAGCTATGACGCTGAGCGCAGGCCCATCGGGGAGCTGATCGCGGATGCCCAGCTGGCCAATCTGGGGGTACGGATGCCACCGGCGCAGCGGATCGGGTATCCGGAGCCGGTGGAGGATCCCTATGCCGTGATGCTGAGCCACAGGTACCCGAGCTCGCCTGCGCTGCTGCACGAGGAGGGGGACGACGGCTCGCTCTGGGAGGATCCGCGCAACCCCAGCGGGCGGCCGGGCAGCAGGGCGGCGCACATCCGGGTGGAGGGGAGGTCGATCGTGGATCTCTTCGGGGCCGGGTTCGTGGTGCTGACCGATGCGAGCGGCGCCGAGCCGGAAGGGGAGGCGTCGTGGGCGGAGGCGGCGGGTGTCGTCGCGGGGCGGCTCGGCGTTGAGCTGGTCGCCTATGTCATACCGGAGGACGCCGTCGAAGCCTGGTGCACGAGGTACGGCGTGCGGCCGGGCGGAGCCGTACTCGTGCGGCCTGATGGGTATGTGGCCTGGCGGGCCGGTGAGGTCCTGCCGGATGCGGTGGGCACGTTGGAACGCGTGCTGGTCCAGGTGCTCTGTCGTTGAGGTCATGGCCGCAGGGCCCTACGCCGCCAGGGGCGATGGTTCGCAGCAGGAGCGGCGTGGGGCCGGAGGCAGGGCGGTGGAGGTTTGGCAGAGCCAGTCGTTGAGGGTGCCGGGGAAGTCCGCCGGAGGGGTGACCTTCAGGCACATCGAACGGCTCTGCGCACGGGTCAGGCGTACGAGGAGGGGGCGGTCGGGCTCTGCCGTGACCGCGGTTGATGGGGTGATGTCGTCGGGCTGGGCGGGCGGGCCGTCGCCTGACCAGATGACGGCGTAGCCGGTGCCGTCGATGCGAAGGTGGTCGTCGATGGTTCGCTCGGTCGCGCCCGGGTGGGCGGTCAGGTAGGCGAGGTGGTCGGCCAGCAGGCGCTGGGCGACCGTGCGCAGGGTGGCGATGGCGCACAGGCTGTGGGCACAGGCGGCGCCGTCGAGGGCGAGTTCGGGCAGGGCGAAGCGGCGCAGACCGCGTGAGGTGACGCGCAGGCAGCTGCACGACTGGGTGCCCGTCGGGTCCCACGGCGGGCACGAGGCGTCGTCGTGCACCTCGATGTCCCAGCCGAGCCAGTCGTCGGCCAGGCGGAACTCAGGCCGTTCGCCCGTGCAGCCCGGACAGGTGAAGACGGTCGAGCCGGTCGCCGTGTCGATGAGGAGGCCGTCGCATGCTTCGGACAGGGCGCGGGCCGCGGCTCTGGCGGTCTGGGCGTGCGGCAGGTGGGCGCCCGGACCGGCGCTGGAGGCGGAGATCGTGAGGTGATGCCGGGTACGGCGGAGCCTGCGGCGTTCGTCGTCGGTGAGGTTGGCGTCGACGGGGCGCCAGGGCGTGCGATGTCTGGAGATCGTGAGGGCCGGTGAGCCGAGGGCTTCCAGGGCCGATCGGCGGTGGGGTCGGGTCATGCGCCAAGGGACCACCGTGTCGAGGTCGGATGGGAGGCGGTCGGCCGCTACGACGAAGGTGGAGGTCATGTGGGCGGGGAGGGGGAAGGTGATCTTCATGATGGCTCCTGTTGTGGTGAGGTCATCATGATCTGGTGTCAGCTCGCGGCCCGTTTCTGGCGAACCGCGTTCTGTGGATATCACCGCGGGCGACGCTGACTGCCTGTGGATATCGCCGAAGGCGACTCCGACCGCCTGCGGGAATCGCCCTGGACAACTCCGACCGCCTGCGGATATCACCCCAGGCAACCCCGACCACCAGCGGGAATCGCCCCAGGCAACTCCGCCCACCGACGACTACCGCCGAGGGCAACCCCAACCACCAGCGCATATCTCCTTGGGCAACTCCGACCACCAACGACTACTGCCCAGGGCAACCCCAACCACCAACAGACATCACACCAGGCAACCCCGACCACCAGCGACCACCACCCAGGACACCCCCGCCACCAACAGACATCGCCCAGAGTGCCCCCGAACGCCGGTGGCCCGCTTCCGCGTCTCGCCAAGCCCGGAACACATGTCCGTCTCCACCCTGAGGAGCAGCACAACACCCTCGACACCGACCCAGCCGTCGTCCGCCGCCCGCCGTCCCCGGAAAAGCGCGGGCCTACAGGCTCAAGACCAAGACGGCCTACAGGCACAAGCCGAAAACACCCCCGCCCACCACAACACGCCACAACAAAACACACCACAAACGCAACAGGCCCCAGCCGCCTCCCGACCAGGGCCCATCGCGAACCAGAAAAGCACTAGACCAGCGACGCCATCCGCCGCATCCGACCTACGTCCAGAACCGGCCTACTTCTTGAACCCGATGATCGTCCAGTCCTTCGACTGGTATCCGAACGCACCGTAGTTCGCCACCGTCGCCTTGGTCGCGCGGATGTCGGGGCGCTGGAACAGCGGAATCACGCCGACCAGGTCCCACAGCATCTTGTCGGCCGCATTCGCCAGATCGATCGCCTTGGCGGGGTCCATCTCCCCGACAGCCGCGTCGATGGCCGCGTCCAACTCGGGCGTACCCACGCGAGCGAAGTTGTTCGCCGTGAGCTCGCCCTCCTTCTTCGGGTTCGGATAGATCTGCGGCAGGGCGCCGATCGGCCAGGGAGTGCCGTCCCAGACGAAGGGGGTGATCTCGAAGTCACCGGCGGAGATGCGCTCGAAGAACTTCTCCGGCACCGCCGCGTCCATGACGACCTTGACTCCGACCTCCTTCAGCATCGCCTGGGTGAGCTCACCCTCCTGCTTGGCGACGGGCAGGTCGGCGGAGTACATGAACCTGATCGACAGTTCCTTGCCGTCCTTCTTGCGGACGTCGCCCTCGAGCTTCCAACCGGCCGCGTCGAGCAGCTGCTTGGCCTTCTCGGGGTTGTACTTGCCGAGCTCGCCCGCGTTGTCCACGTACCCCTTGTGGGTGTTCATGTACAGGTGGTTGTTGAGCGGGCGGATCGGCCAGTCCAGATCCTTGAGGTCGGACTGGATGATGGCGTCGCGGTTGATGCCGACGAGCAGGGCCTGGCGCACCGACTTGTCCTTGAGGACCTCGCTGGCGCCGTTGACGGTGAAGTGGCGGAACAGCTTGCCCGCGGCCTTGCGGATCTCGCCGCCCTGCACGCCCTGGGCGCGCTTGTACTTGGCGCCGTCCGCACCGATCGCGACAGCGTCGATCTCACCGTTGGCGAAGGCGTTGACGTCGGCAGACAGGTCGATGGCCCGGAAGATGACCTGGTCGAGCTTGGCCTTCTGCCCCCACCAGGCGTCGTCGCGCACGACGGTGATGGTCTTGGCGGTCTGGTCGATCTTGCCGACCTTGAACGGGCCCGCGGTGACCGGGATCTTGTTCAGCCAGGACTTGTTGAACGCCTCGGCGCTCTCCATGGCGGAGGCGGGCAGCAGCGGCGAGAACATGCCCTGCCAGTCGGGGTACTGCCTGGTGAAGGTGACGACGACCTCGGTGTCGCTGGCGCCCTTCTCCACCTTCTCCACGCGGTCGTAGCCGTCGGTGGAGGAGATCTGGTACTTCTCGTCCTTGCCGCTGAGCGCGGCGGCCTGGGCGACGAAGTCCTTGTAGGTGATCGGCGTGCCGTCGGACCACTTGGCCTTGTCGTTGAGCTTGTAGGTGACGACCTGCTTGCCGGAGGAGGAGTCCTCCTTCCACTCCACGACGTAGTCCGGGTTCGCAGAGATCTGCGCCTTGTCGTCAGACTTGTACAGTGACGGCATCAGGGTCTCCAGCACGTCGTTGACGTCGCCCTTGGTGCCGTTGACCTGGTGGTAGTTCCACTGGGTCTGCCACGTCTGCAGCGGGAGCTTCAGCGTGCCGCCGTCGGAGACCTGCTCGTAGGGCAGCGCGTTGACCTGGCTGGAGGGCAGCGTCGCCGCGACCTCCTCGGCCTTCTTCGACGCCTCGGCGGCGGGTGCCTTCTCGCCGGAGCCGGAGCCGCCGCCACAGGCCGCGACGGCCAGGGCGAGGACGGCGATACCGGCCGCAGCCCGGTAACGAACCTTCACTTTTCCTCCTCATGAGAGGTCGCGATGACCTCGACTTCCTCGGCGTAGTGGCAGGCGGCGCCATGATCGGCGGCGTTCGCCAGCCCGATGACCGGGGGTTCTTCCTCGACGCACCGGCGCTGCTCGTCGGCCTTCAGCAGCGCGAACTTCGGGCAGCGGGTGCGGAACCGGCAACCCGAAGGCGGGTCGGCCGGGCTGGGCAGGTCGCCTTCGAGCAGAATGCGCTTGCGCGTCCGCTCAAGGACGGGGTCGGGCAGGGGAATGGCCGAGAGCAGCGCCTGCGTGTAGGGGTGGGCGGGCCTGCCGTACACCTCTTCGACGGTGCCGATCTCGGCGATCCTGCCGAGGTACATGACGGCGACGCGGTCGGCCAGGTGCCTGACGACGGCCAGGTCGTGCGCCACGAACAGATAGGACAGGCCGAGTTCGGCCTTGAGCGCGTCCAGCAGGTTGATGACTCCGGCCTGGATGGACACGTCCAGCGCGGACACGGGCTCGTCGAGCACGAGCACCTTGGGTTCGAGCGCGAGCGCGCGTGCGATGCCGATGCGCTGGCGCTGTCCGCCCGAGAAATGCTGCGGGTAGCGCTCGGCGTGCTCGGGCGAGAGGCCGACCAGGGCGAGCAGTTCGGCGACGCGCTCGCGCATGCCCTGGGTACGGCCGTGCGCGCGCAGGGGTTCGGCGATGATGTCGCCGACGGGCATACGCGGATCGAGGGCGGCCATCGGGTCCTGGAAGACGATCTGCAGGTCCCGGCGCAGCGCCAGGCGCGCCTTCTTGTCCAGGGTCGCGCTGTCCTTGCCGAGCACGACGACGCGCCCGTCCTGCGGCGGCTCCAGCTGCATGATCTGCTGCAGCGTGGTGGTCTTGCCGCAGCCGGACTCGCCGACCAGGGCGAGCGTCTCGCCTTCGGCGATGTCGAAGCTGATGCCGTCGACGGCGTGCACGGTGCCGACCCGGCGCTTCATGATCGCGCCCTTCATCAGCGGGTAGTGCCTGACGAGCGAGTCGAGTTCGAGCACGGTGGCGCGTTCGGCCCGCGGCCTGCGCACGACGTCGGCGACCGGGATGACGGGCACGGGGTAGACGTCGGCGCCCTTGAGGTCGTTCGCCGCGATCTCCCGCGCCCTGATGCAGGCCACGTGCCGCCCGCCGATGTTCTCCAGCGCGGGCTCGGCCTCGGCGCACATGTCGACGGCCATCGGGCACCGCGGCGCGAACGGACAGCCGGGCGGCAGCGCACTGGGCGAAGGCGGGCTGCCCTCGATCGGCACCAGCGGCCCCTGCTCCCCGTCCAGGCGCGGGATCGAGGCGAGCAACCCCATGGTGTACGGCATGCGAGGCCGGTAGAAGACCTCGTCGACCTCGCCGCTCTCGACCGGCTTGCCCGCGTACATGACGACGACCCGGTCGGCGAGCCCGGCGATGACCCCCAGGTCGTGGGTGATCATCACGATGCCGGCATTGGTCTCGCGCTGCGCCTCCTTGAGCACCTCCAGCACCTGGGCCTGGATGGTGACGTCGAGCGCCGTGGTGGGCTCGTCGCAGATCAGCAGGTCGGGGTCGTTGGCGATGGCCATGGCGATCATCGCGCGCTGGCGCATGCCGCCGGAGAACTCGTGCGGGAAGGCCTTGGCCCGTACCTCGGGATGCGGGATGCCGACCAGGTCGAGCAGTTCGACGGCGCGCTTGGCGGCCTGGTCCTTGCCCACGTTCTGGTGGATGCGCACGGCTTCGGCGATCTGGTCGCCGATGGTGTAGACGGGGGTGAACGCCGACAGCGGGTCCTGGAAGATCATGCTGACGGCCTTGCCGCGTACCTTGATCAGCTCGTTCTCGTCCATGCCGAGCAGTTCGCGCCCGTGCAGTCTGACCGAGCCGCTGACGGTGGCACTGGCGGGCAGCAGGCCCATGACGGCCAGCGATGTGACCGACTTGCCCGATCCCGACTCGCCGACGATGCCGAGCACCTCGCCGCTGCCGACGGTGTAGCTGACGCCGCGTACGGCTTCGACGCCGCCCGCGAACGTGACGGTGAGGTCCTGCACCTCAAGAAGGGTCACTTGGTGCTCCCCGGGTCGAGTGCGTCGCGCAGGCCGTCGCCGATGAGGTTCACGCTGAGGACCAGCGCGACGAGCAGTCCGGCGGGAAAGGCGAACAGCCACCAGTAGGCGTAGGCGTCGTTGCTGCCGGCGGCGATGAGCGTGCCGAGCGAGACGTCGGGCGCCTGGACGCCGAAGCCGAAGAACGACAGGGAGGTCTCGCCGATGATGGCGCCGCTGACGTTCAGCGTGGCGTCGATGATGAGCAGCGACGACAGGTTGGGCAGGATATGGCGAAGGATGATCTTCCAGCCGGGGATGCCCATGTACCTGGCGGCCTGCACGTACTCACGCTCACGCAGCGACAACGTCATGCTGCGCACCACACGCGAGGTGATCATCCAGGAGAAGAGGGCGAGCAGCAGCACGAACCACAGCCAGCTACCGCCCTTGAACTGCGGCGACATGATCGCGATGATCAGGAAGCTGGGCAGGACGAGCAGCAGGTCGGCCCCCCACATGAGCGCCTTGTCCAGCCAGCCGCCGAAGTACCCGGCGGCGGCGCCGACCACGGCCGCGACCCCGGTCGAGAACAGCGCGACCAGGAAGCCGATGACGATCGACTTCTGCATGCCGCGCAGCGTGGTGGCGAAGACGTCGGCGCCGACCTGGGTGGTGCCCCACCAGTGCTCGGCCGACGGCGGCTCCTTGAAGGCCAGGAAGTCCTTGTCCATCCAGTCGTGCGGCGACAGGTACGGCCCGACGTAGGCCAGCAGCACCAGCAGCAGGACGCAGATCAGCCCGTAGCGCGCCTGCCTGTTCCTGAGCAGGCGGGCCAGAACTACCTTGTTGCGCATGGCTAGCTCACCCGCACTCGTGGGTCGAGGAACGCGACGATCAGGTCGGAAAGCAGCCCGGCGAACAGCACGCACACGGCGGTGAAGAAGCTCACGGCGGCGACGGCGTTGACGTCCTGGGCGTTGATCGAGTCGACCAGCCAGGCCCCCATGCCGTGCCAGCCGAAGATCTTCTCGGTGAAGGTGGCCCCGGTGAACAGCGTCCCGAACGCGAACGCGAAGTAGGTCGCCGCCGGGATCAACGCCGTGCGCAACGCATGCTTGAACAACGCGGTACGGCGCCGCAGCCCCTTGGCCATCGCGGTGCGCACGAAGTCCTGGCCGAGCACGTCCAGCATCATGTTGCGCTGGATGCGGCTGTAGAAGGCGATCTGCCCGAGACACAGCGAGATCGTCGGCAGGATGAGGTGGTTCAACCGGCTGACGAACTGGTCCCAGCCGGTGAGCGCGGGGTTGTACTCGCCGAGGAACTCGAAGGTCGTGCCCGTCACCTCGTTGACCTTGGAGACCACGATGGTGAGCGCGGTCGCGATGACGAACACGGGAATCGCCATGATCACGAACGAGGAGACCCCGATGATCCGGTCGCTGATCCGGTACTGCTTGACGGCGGCGAAGGCGCCGACCACGACGCCGATCCCCGAGCCGAGCACGGTGCCGATCAGCATCAGCCTGAGGCTGACGCCGACCCGGCGGCCCATCTCCTCGTTGACCGAGCCGTTGTCCCACGACTTGCCGAAGTCGCCCTGCACGACGCCGGACACCCACCTGCCGTACCTGACGATCAGGGGGTCCTTGTCGTTGAGGTTGGCCTCGTCGAGCGCGGCGTCGACCACGGCGGCCGGAGGCGGCGGGTTGCGCCCCTCGTAGTTGTGCCGGGGGTTGAGGCTCGCGGCGGCCAGGAGGTAGGCCAGGCTGGCCGCGATCGCCACCAGGAGCAGGTTGGTCGCGAACCTGCGCAGCAGGTACTTGCCCATCGCCCTCCGTTCGCTGTGAAACGAGGGCATGCTGGCGCGAACTGGCGATACCCCCGATGAGAGGACGTCACATGGCCAGGCCTTGAAAACGACTTGACGGATCTATGACGCCGTCGGGCAGAGTATCGGGATCAATGTCACAAGGCGGTTACTGTCCGGTAGATCGCAATTGTCAGACCCGGTATGTGAACAAAGCCTGGACCAGCGGAAACACCATCGTCGGAGGCCAGCAAAAGGGCCCCTACCGAGATGGGCAATGTCACAGAATCCGTACTGAAATTGGCCAGGATCGATACAGCTCCCCGGCGGACGACCAGCCATCCGGCCGCCTCGTCGAAGGAGACCGCGACCCGGCCGAGACGCGGGTCCGACAGCTCGGGGAAGGCCTTGCGCAGCGCGATCAGATCGCGGTACCAGCCCAGCAGGGTCCAGTGCTCCTCGTCCTTGAGCTCCTCCCAGTCGAGCTTGGAGCGCAGGAACGTCTCCTCGTGCGAGGGGTCCGGCGCCAGGCGCGCCCAGTCGTAGCCGTGGCTCTCGAACTCCCTGCGCCGCCGCTCGGCCTCGCCCTGGCGCAGCGAGGGCTCGACATGGTCGGTGAAGAACAGGAACGGCGTGCGCGCCCCCCACTCCTCGCCCATGAACAGCATCGGGGTGAACGCCGAGGTCAGCAGCAGGCCCGCGCCCAGGCGCAGCGCCTCAACACCGAGCCGGTCGCCGGTCGCCCTGTTGCCGATCTGGTCGTGGTTCTGCAGGCAGCACACGAACCTGTGGCCGGGCAGGTCGCCCACCGGCCGTCCGTGCGCGCGGCCCCTGAACGTCGAGTGCCCGCCGTCGTGTAAGAACGCCGAGGTGAGCACCTTGGCCAGCACCGCGAGCGGCCCGAAGTCGACGTAGTAGCCGTGCCGCTCCCCCGTCAGCGCCGCGTGCAGCGCGTGGTGCACGTCGTCGCTCCACTGGGCGGTCATGCCCAGGCCCCCGGCCTCACGCGGCGTCACCGTGGCCGGGTCGTTGCGGTCGGTCTCGGCGATCAGCGACAGCGGCCTGCCCACCGCGCACGCCAGCGCGTCCACCTCGTCGGCGAGCTCGGCCAGCAGATGGGTGGCCGAGCCGTCGTGCAGCGCGTGCACGGCGTCCAGGCGCAGGCCGTCGATGTGGAAGTCGCGCAGCCACTGCAGCGCGTTGTCGATGAAGTAGCGCCTGACCTCGTCCGAACCCGGCCCGTCCAGATTGACGGCCTCGCCCCAGAAGCTGCCCTGCCATCCGGCGAAGTACGGCCCGAACGGGTGCAGGAAGTTACCCGAAGGCCCCAGGTGGTTGTAGACGACGTCCAGGATCACGCCGAGCCCCGACCGATGACAGGCGTCCACGAACGACTTCAGCCCGTCCGGCCCGCCGTAGGTGTGGTTGACCGCGAACAGGTCCACCCCGTCGTAACCCCAGTTGCGCCCGCCGGGCACCGGAGCGACCGGCATCACCTCGACGAAGTCGACGCCGAGCCCGACCAGGTGGTCCAGATGCCGGATCGCCCCGGCGAACGTGCCCTCCTGCGAGAACGTGCCCACGTGCAGCTCGTAGATCACCGAGCCGCGCAGGTCGCGTCCGCGCCAGTTGTGGTCGCCCCAGGTGAACCGGGCGTGGTCGTAGCGGCGGCTCGGCCCGAACACGCCCTCGGGCTGCCAGCGCGAGCGGGGGTCGGGGTAGGGCCCGTCGCCGTCGAGGACGAAGGCGTAGTCGGTGCCGTGCCTGGCCCCCGCGACCTCTCCTCGCCACCAGCCCCCTTCGTCGGCGTCAAGGGGATGTCGCCGGGCGCCGATCTCGACCTCGACCGTGGTGGCCTTGGGCGCCCAGACTTCAAACACCATCTCGCTCCAGTAGTGCGACGGGATATCGGTTCAGCAGGTGGGCCAGGGGGATCCGGCCCGTGTGTGCGCAGCCCGTGAGCAGGTCGCGCCAGCGTCCTCGCGGCAGGTCGAGCGTCTCGGCGTGCCAGCCGCCGCGCCGTGCCAGCCGTACGGGCAGGCGGGTGGCGACGGCGACGGCACGCGTGCCTCTGGCGAAGGCGACCACGTGCTCGCCGCCTTCGAGGGGCAGATAGGGGGCCTCGGGGTCGAGGCGGCGGCGCAGGCGCAGCGCCCTGGTGGTGAGCAGCAGCTTGGCCTCGTCCCAGGCGCTCACCGGGACGCGGGGCAGCCGGACCGGACGGCGGTTGTCCGGGTCGACCAGGGAGAAGTCGGTCGTCTCGTTGCCCTGGTAGAGGTCGGGCACACCGGGCATGAGCAGCTGCACGAGCTTCTGGCCGAGCGAGTTGGCCATCGCGTAGGGCTCGATCGCGGCGGTGAACTCACCGACCGGCAGTGCCGCCGCCGCGTGCGCGAACGCCGTGAGCTCCTCCTCGTATCCGGCGTCCGGCCGCAGCCAGGAGGTACGGAGCTTGGCCTCGCGCGCGGCCTTGAGCAGGTAGGCGGCCAGCCGATCGCCGTCGATCGGCCAGGCGGCCATCACACTCTGCCAGGCCAGCAGGTCCAGGTGCGGATCGAAGCTGACGCGCGCCGACCACGACGCCACCGCCTCGCCCCACTCCCCCGGCATCTCCGACAGCACCGCGAGCCTGGCCCGTACGTCCTCGGAGCGTTTGGTGTCGTGGGTGGACAGGGTCGTCATCGAGTACGGCCTGGCCCGGGCGGCGTGGGCGTGGAAGGCCTCGACGGACAGGCCGAACCGGTCGGGCTCGCCGCCGACCTCGTTGAGCGCGGCCAGCGGGAACCACCGGTACAGTGCGGTGTCCTCCACGCCCTTGGCCATGACGGGGCCGCTGGTCTGCTGGAACCTGGTGACGGCCTCGCCGCCCGCCTCGTAGGTGCGGTAGACCTTCATCGCGACGAGTTCCTCGGTCAGCTCGGCCGCCGAACGCCCGCTTACGGCCGCCAGCCTGGCCACCTCACCGCCGAAGAACAGCTCGATCGCATCGCGTTTCGAACGATCCACGACCGCCGGGTAGTCGGCCGTCATCCCGCTCGTCCGGGTGAACAGCTCCACCAGAGGCGCCCGGCCGTCCGGGTCGACGAACAGGGCGGTGATCAGGTTGAGCGTCTCGTAGCCCGTCGTGCCGTCGCAGGCCCAGTCGGCAGGCAGTGCCTCGTCGCCGACGAGGATCTTCTCCACGACCGTCCACACGCCGTCGGTCCTGGCCCGCAGGCGGCGGAGGTAGCCCGCCGGGTCGGCCAGCCCGTCGGGGTGGTCCACCCTGAGCCCGTCGACCAGCCCCTCGGCCACCAGCCAGAGGATCACCTCGTGGGTGGCGTCGAACACGCCGGGATCCTCCTGGCGCAGCCCGGCGAGCGAGGAGACGTCGAAGAAGCGCCGGTAGGACCGCATCCGGCCGTCGGCGTCCCACTCCACATCGAAATGATGGGCGTAGGGCGAATCGCGGCCCTCGCTCAGCACCGAGGCCCACCAGGCGCTGCCCTCGGTGTTCATGTGGTTGGGCACGATGTCGATCACGATCGACAGGTCGGCCGCGGCCAGCGCCTCGGCCATCAGCCTGAAGCCCTTGGCGCCGCCGAACTCCTCGCGGATACGGGAGTGGTCGACGACGTCGTAGCCGTGCTGGGAGCCGGGCACGGCCTGGAGGATCGGCGAGAGGTAGACGTGGCTGACGCCCAGCTCACGCAGGTACGGCGCGACCCTGGCCACCTCGGCGAAGCCGAAGGCGGGCGTCAGCTGCAGCCGGTAGGTGGAGATCGGCCGGTTGTGCGTGCTAGACACGGCGCAGCACCCGCACCGAGCGGCCCCCCACCGGGATGGCCTCTCCCGCCCGGCAGATACGCGCGTCGAGGCTGATCGGCATCTCGGTGTCGATCTCGGTCAGCCACATCTCGCCGTAATCCTTGGGCACGGTGAACCTGATCGTCTCGTGATGGGCGTTGAACAGCAGCAGGAAGGAGTCGTCGACGATGCGCCTGCCTCTTCTGTCCGGCTCGGTGATGGCCTCGCCGTTCAGGAAGACCGCCAGCGACCTGGCGTGGCCCACACTCCAGTCGGCGTCGGTCATCTCCTCGCCCGAAGGCGTGAGCCAGGCGATGTCGCCGAGCCCGCGCACCGGCCTGCCGTAGAAGAAGCGCCTGCGCCTGAAGACCGGGTGCTCCTTGCGCAGTTTGACCAGCCGCTGGGTGAACTCCAGCATCAGCCAGTTCTCCCTGATGTCGGACCAGTCGACCCAGCTCAGCTCGTTGTCCTGGCAGTAGACGTTGTTGTTGCCCTGCTGGGTACGGCCGAGCTCGTCGCCGTGCGAGAGCATCGGCACGCCCTGCGACAGGAAGAGCGTGGTCAGGAAGTTGCGCTTCTGCCGCTCGCGCAGCGACTCGATCGCCAGGGTGGCGGGCCCCTCCTCGCCGCAGTTCCACGAGCGGTTGTCGTCGGTGCCGTCGCGGTTGTCCTCGCCGTTGGCCTCGTTGTGCTTGGCGTTGTAGGAGACCAGGTCGGTGAGGGTGAAGCCGTCGTGGCAGGTGACGAAGTTGATGGAGGCGGCCGGGCGGCGGCTGTCGTCCTGGTAGAGGTCGCTCGACCCGGTCAGCCGCGAGCCGAACTCCGGCAGCGTGGCAGGCTCGCCCCGCCACAGGTCGCGGATGGTGTCGCGGTATCTCCCGTTCCACTCGGTCCATCGCGAGGGGAAGTTGCCCACCTGGTAGCCGCCGGGCCCGACGTCCCACGGCTCGGCGATCAGCTTGACCCGCGACAGCACGGGGTCCTGCTGGACCAGGTCGAAGAAGGCCGAGAGCCGGTCCACCTCGTGCAGTTCGCGGGCCAGTGTCGAGGCCAGGTCGAAGCGGAAGCCGTCGACGTGCATGTCGACGACCCAGTAGCGCAGCGAGTCCATGATGAGCTGCAGCACGTGCGGCGAGCGCATGAGCAGGCTGTTGCCGGTGCCCGTGGTGTCCATGTAGTGCTGCCGGTCGCCGTCGACCAGGCGGTAGTAGCTGGGGTTGTCGATGCCGCGCATGCTGAGCGTCGGCCCCAGGTGGTTGCCCTCGGCCGTGTGGTTGTAGACGACGTCGAGGATGACCTCGATCCCGGCCTCGTGCAGCGCCCTGACCATCGCCTTGAACTCCAGCACCTGCCCGCCGAGCTGGCCCTGGCTGGAGTAGGCGTTGTGCGGGGCGAAGAAGCCGACGGTGTTGTAACCCCAGTAGTTGGTCAGTCCGCGCTGCTCCAGCACGTGGTCGGTGACGAACTGGTGCACCGGCATCAGCTCGATCGCGGTGACGCCGAGCCCGGTCAGATGATCGATGATCTCGGGATGTCCCAGAGCCGCGTAGGTGCCCCGGATGTGCTCGGGGATCTTCGGATGCGCGATCGTCAGCCCGCGCACGTGCGCCTCGTAGATCACGGTGTCGTGGTACGGCGTGGCGGGCGGCCGGTCGTGCCCCCAGCCGAAGAACGGATTGACCACGACCGAGCGCGGCACATAGGGCGCCGAGTCGGTGTCGTTGCGGCTGGCCGGGTCGCCGAAGGCGTAGCCGTAGACGGCCTCGTCCCAGCGCACGCCGCCCTCGACCGCCTTGGCATAGGGGTCGAGCAGAAGTTTCGCCGGATTGCAGCGCAGCCCCTGCTCGGGTTCGTACGGCCCGTGCACCCGGTATCCGTAGCGCTGCCCCGGGCCGATGCCGGGCAGGTAGCCGTGCCAGATGAAGCCTTCGCACTCGGTGAACGTGACGCGCCGTTCGCGGCCGTCGTCGTCGAACAGGCAGAGCTCGACCTTGTCCCCGGCCTCGGTGAAGAGGGCGAAGTTGGTGCCCGCGCCGTCGTAGGTGGCTCCGAGGGGATAGGGGTCCCCCGGCCAGATCTCGACCATTCCCACATGTTCTCCCGGCTAGCTGACGGGTGTCGAGACGTCGATCATGGTGAGTATGACGCCTCCCGGCGGTTCGCGGTGTGGCTTCGGAATACTGACCGTCAGGCGATTGGTAGGCATGAGCGGCCCATTCCCGCTTCTGATGGGGTTTCACCTGCTTTGGCCAGGCAATAGGCGTTGGCCATGGGTGGATTTAAGAAGTTCCTCTTACGCGGCAACATCGTGGAGCTCGCCGTGGCCGTCATCATCGGCGCCACGTTCACCGGCCTGGTCCAGGCGCTCGTCGCCGACCTGGTCACCCCTTTGATCGGCGCGGTGAGGGGCGGCCGTGAGCCCGACTTCGCCGACTACTCCTTCAGCGTCAACGGCAGCGAGTTCAAGTACGGCGACTTCCTCAACCACCTGCTCACTTTCCTCATCATCGCGGCCGTCGTCTACTGGCTGGTCGTCATGCCGATGGCCAGGCTGCTGGCCTTTTTCGAGCGCGACAAGGCCGCCACCGAACGCCAGTGCCCCGAGTGCCGCAGCGACATCCCCGTCGAGGCCACCCGCTGCGCCTTCTGCACCGCCCAGGTCAGCGCCGTGGCCCCCGAGGCCGAACGGCCGCCCGCCTAGGTGCGGTCAGGGCGCCGCCCTGAACACCGTCACCGGGCCGGACGGCTCGCTGACCGCCGACAACCTCGGCGCCTTGCCGCCCCTGCCTTCGACCGAGGCGAACTGCCCGTATGCGATCCTGTCGCCGATCTCGATGCGCAGGATGCGCCTGCTCGCCGCGGCCAGGTAGTGCTGCCTGCCGCCGGGGTCGCGCCACCACGTGCCCGCCACCAGGTCACGCCTGAGCCTGCTGCAGTCCCAGGTGTCGAGCCTGGAGCCGGTCCGGGTGGCCGTCGTGCGCCCCTTGGCGGTCGCGAACAGCACCGCGTAGGCGCCGCTGCCGCCGTCGGCATGGGTGAACCGCACGCACATCCACCGGCCGCTCGCCCCCGCCGGAAGCGCCCCGGCCCAGAACTCCCACGCCGTGGCCGACTGCACCTCGCGCTCCGGCCTGGGCAGCGCGCACCCGATCGCACCCCACGCCCGCCAGCCCTGCGCCGTGGTGTCGAGCTCGTGCGGCCCGAACCTCCTGATCTCGGCGGGCGGCGGCGGCTCGTACCTGATGTTGGCCAGTGTCATCCGCCCCAGATCGACCATCGTGTACGGCTGGCCGTGCGCGACCTTGGGTGCGCGCAGCCGGAGCACGGGGCCGCGCCAGCAGCCGGCCCGGCCCGCCGCGGCCGGGATCGGGGCGGTGACGCCGCGGCTCACCTTGACCTTCCGCCAGCCGGGCTCGGCCGGACCGAGACCGGCGGCCGAGACCTCCTCGACCCACGGCGGCAGCAGGTAGCGCGCGCCCTTGGCCGACTCCGACAGCTTGAGCGGGCTGGCGCCGTCCGGCTTGACCCTGGGCTCGGGAAACACCTCGAAGCTGAGGCCGGAGGGCCCCTCCCGGTAGCGGGCCACCCGGCCGAGGTCGCGCAGCAGCACGACGGTCGCGCCGTCGTGGCGGCCCGCGTAGAGCAGGTGCGGCGCGCCCTTCGGCGGGTCGGCGGGCGCGCCGTCGAAGGCGACGGCCAGCTTGGGCCAGGCGGCCAGCGCCCTCGCGGCCAGCGCGCGGTCACCGGCCAGTGCGCCTCGCGGCTCCCACGCCGCCATGTCGAGGTCGGTCGTGCTGCGCCAGGTGCCAGGCGTGACGGTGACCAGCGGGGCCCCGGCCGAGGGTGCGACGCTTCCCGCCCTGCTGGGCTGCTCCCTGACCAGCCACGGCACGAACGCGACCACGGCCAGCGCCACCGCGACGCCGCCCACGGCCAGCCTCGCCCTCGGGTGCACGCGCCTGCCGTACACGCGGGCCAGTTGGGGGTCGGTCGAAGGGCGGTGCAGGGAGCCGCCGCCGAAATCGCGCTCCAGGTCGGCTACCCTGGCCATGGCCTGGGCCACATCGGCCACGCCCGCCGCGCGCAGGACGTCGATGATGGCGGCGCGGTCCAGCTCCGACATCCTGGCCAGCGCGTAGGCGGCCCTCGATGCGGGCGGCAGGGCGTCGAGGGCGTCGGTGAAGTCCTGCTCGCCGCTGCGGGTGATGGCCGGGGCCAGCACCAGGGCGGGCGACCAGCCGCTCCACGGCCGCATGCGATGCCTGAGCACCCTGCGCAGCACCTCGGCCCGCAGGCCCGGCATGTCGTCCTCGCCGGCGTACGGCCGCCGTGACAGCACGCTCGCGACCAGGCGATGGGCGACGACGATGCGCCGCTCCCCCACCGGCAACGCGAGATAGGCGAGCCAGACGAGATCACGGTACGGCTTGGCCAAGGCCCGGTTGCCCCTGATGGACACGGATCACACCTCACGACCAGTAGTCGAAAAATCACATATCGTGAGCAACGAAGGCTAGCGGGAAATCCGGGGTAGGGCAGGCACTACCCAGGATTTGGGGGTCGACCGGCTGGGGATGACAGGTCGGGAAATCTACGGTTCTGCTATGACCTCGACCGTTCGCCGCGTCCTCGCACTCGCCTGTGCGACCGCCGTCGCCGTCGCTCCCTTCGCCGCCGTCACCGGCGCCTCCGCCTCCGCCCGTCCGGGCGCGGCCACAAGCGCGCAGGCCTCCGGCGTGCCGCGCGGCGAGCTGATCAGCGCGACCAAGGTCCGCCGGTTGACCGCCGACCAGGTCACCGACCTGCTCACCCAGGCCGGATTCCCGCCACAGGGACCGGTCTCGGGCGTCGACTTCTACCGCCTTTCCTACCGAACGGTCGATGTCAGGGGCAGGGCGACCCACGCCTCGGGGGCGGTCGCCCTGCCCCGGAACGCACGCGAGCGGCTCACCGCCGTCAGCTACACCCACGGCACGCTCGCCACCAAGCGCGACGCGCCCTCCCGTGCCGAGCACAGCGACGGCGGCTACGCCGCCGCCTACTTCGCCGCCGCCGGGTTCGCCGGGCTCGCGCCCGACTACCTCGGCCTGGGCGACGGGCCCGGCGCCCACCCCTACATGCACGCGGCCACCGAGGCCTCGGCCTCGCTCGACTTCATCAAGGCCGCCAGGACGTTCGCCGCGGGCAAGGGCCACAAGCTCGGTGCCGACGTCATGGTGACCGGCTTCTCCCAGGGCGGGCATGCCGCCATGGCACTGGCCAGGGCGCTGCAGGACGACCCGGCCCTGGAGCCCGCGGCCGTCGCGCCGCTCGCCGGGCCGTTCGACGTGCTCGACGCCGAACTGCCCGCTCTGTTCGACGGCAGGCTCGACCCCAGGTCGGCCACGTTCTACCTGGGGTACTGGCTGAGCTCCATGGACAGGGTCTACGACATCTACCGCGATCCGGCCCAGGTGTTCAGGTCGCCCGGCGTGCCCGGCCTCTTCGACGGGCACAAGGACTTCGACACCATCGTCAAGGCGCTGCCCGCCTCGCCCGAGCAGCTCGTCACCCCGGCCTATCGCAAACTTCTCAAGCAGCCACGGGGACGCCTGCTCAAGGCGGCCGGGCTCAACGACTCCACCTGCGCCGACCTCAGGCCGGGCACCGAGGTGCGGCTGTTCTCGGCCAAGGGCGACCGGGACGTGGCCATCGCCAACTCCGAGAGCTGCCTGGCCGATCTCAAGGCGGGCGGCGTCACGGCCACCCTCGTCGACGTCGGCGAGGTGGACCACTTCGGCGTCATGAAGGCCGGGCTGCCGCAGGCGCTGACCTGGTTCAGGCAGGAAGCTGCGAGCATGGGGGAATGAGCGAAGAGCAGGTCGAGCTGATGGTGTGGCCCGCGACGGCCCCGGTGACCAGAGCGCAGGCCGCCGCGCGCCACGCCTCGGCCGCTGCGGACGAGCCGGGCCCCGCGGGCACGCCCGCACTGGCCGGGTTCGCGGCCGAGCTGCCCGGCCACGCCGTCACCTACCCTGGTCACGTGCGGGTGCGCATGGACCTGGCCGAGATGGACGAGGTGTCGGGCCGGGTCTTCGCCCTGGCCGGACAGCACGGCCTGACCTGCTACGACCCGCAGCGCGACCTGGTGCACAACCGGGAGCCGCTCGGCGTCCATCCGGGCATGCAGCTGCACACCGGCGACGGGATGGTCGTGACCGACCCGGACCTGGGACTGGTGCACGACGTGCTGGGCACGCTGTCGGCGCACAATCCGTTCGCCGCCCTCGTGGTGTTCGGCAGCCACTTCGTCCAGGTCTCCCCCGAGCCCGGCGGCTACGAACTGGAGTACAAGGAGGGCGAGCTCACCCGTGCGCACGTCACGGACCTGGCCGATGTCAGGCGGGCCTTCCACGACTACGCGACGGGCGAGCGCGCCTTCCTCGCCGAGCACGCCTGGAGCTGACCGCTAGATCACCTCGCGCAGCAGCACGGGGTCGACGTTCCCGCCGGAGACGACGGAGACCGTACGGCCCGGCGGCGTGCGCCCGGTGAGGTAGGCGGCGGTGGCGACGGCTCCGCTCGGCTCGGCCACCAGTCTGGCCGAGCGGGCCAGCACGCCCATGGCCGCCCTGATCTCCTGCTCGCTGACCGTGACGATGCCGTCGAGCCGCTCGCGCAGGTGGGCGAACGTCAGGGCCGACAGGTCGGCCCGCAGTCCGTCGGCGATCGTGCGGAAGGTCAGCTCGGGCGGCCACGACACCAGCCGCCCGGCCGACAGGCTCTCCGCCGCGTCGGCCGCGACCTCGGGCTCGACGCCGAGCACGGTGACGTCCGGCCGCAGCGCCTTGACCGCCGTGGCGATGCCGGAGGCCAGGCCGCCGCCGCTGACCGGCACCAGCACGACCTCGGCGTCGGGCAGATCGGCGATGATCTCCAGGCCGATCGTGCCCTGGCCCGCGATCACCGCCGGATGGTCGTAGGGCGGCACGAGCGTGAGCTCCCGTTGCAGGGCGAGCGCCTCGGCCCTGACGACGCGCTCGGCCGCGGGCACCACGACGAGTTCGGCGCCGTGCGAGCGGATCGCGGCGGCCTTGACCTCCGGGGTGCCTTCGGGGACGACGACCACGCAGGGCACGCCGTACTGCTTGGCGGCGTAGGCGAGCGCCTGGCCGTGGTTGCCCGAGGAGTGGGTGACCACGCCTGTGGGCTTGAGCGAGGCGATCGCGTTGACCGCCCCGCGGAGCTTGAACGAGCCGACCCGCTGCAGGCTCTCCGGCTTGAGCCAGATCCCCTGCCACGGCACGAGCGGTGTCCGCAGCACAGCCGAACCGATGCGGTCGGCGGCGTCCCGGATGTCGTCGATCGTTATGAGGTCCATTGCCCCATTCTGTAGTGGATCACCGCCCGGTCGAAGAGCAGGGCGGCCACCATGGTGATTCCGGCCAGAGGGAACACCAGTCCCAGCAGGAGCATGATGAGCACCACGCCGAGCGCCGTCCTGCGGTCGGTGGTCCTGGGCGGCGCGGCGATACGGCCTTCGGGGCGGCGCTTCCACCACATCCACACGCCGGTCACCGTCAGCGTGACCAGCGCCAGGCACGCGCCCAGCATGACGACCAGGTTGGCGGCGCCGTACCTTCTGCCCTCGTGGATGGCGATGCCCTGCTCGACGGCCTTGGCCAGCAGGCCGTACTCGCTCCAGCCGAAGGAGGTCAGGACCTGGCCCGAGTACTGGTCGACGTGCACCGTGCGACCGGCGGCCGGGTCGGTGGCCGAGTCGGTGACGACGGTGTAGACGCCGCTCGGGCCCTGCGGCAGCAGGACCTTCACCGCGCAGTCCGCACAGGGCGCGGCGACCGCTCCGGCGGCGGCCAGCGCGCGTTCGATCGGCACGGCGCCCTGGACGAGCGCGCCGCCGTCGCCGCCGTGGCCCGCGTGCTCGCCGGGGGTGGAGCCGGGCACGGGCAGGCGTTCGGCGGCCCAGGGGACCTTGGCGTCGGGGTGGTGCGACAGGTCGCCCGACACCTTCGACTCCGAGGTGATGTCGGGCGTGGTGGAGCCGGTGGCGTTCTGCAGGGTCTGCAGGTTCTGGCCCCACACGCCCGACCAGGGCAGGCCGGACAGCACCAGGAAGACGATCACGATCCCGGCGCCCACGCCGACGAGCGCGTGCAGGCGGCGCAGCTTGGACCGGGTGAGCGCCTTTCGCCTGGCCCTGCGCCACACGCTGCCTCGCGCCGGGCCGCGCCACCACAGGTAGGCACCGGTCGCGGCCAGGATCAGCGCCCAGCAGGCGGCCGTCTCGACGATCCGGTCGCCGACCGTTCCGGCCATCAGCGAGCCGTGGATGTCGCGGATCGTCCGCATGAAGGTGGCCGAGTCGTCGACGGAGCCGAGCACCTGGCCGGTGCCGGGATGCACGTAGAGCGAGATGCCTGGCGCGAACGGCCCGCCGTCCGCGCCCTTGAGGATCACGCGCGTGCTGGAGTACGGATCGGCGGGCGGCAGCACGGAGTCGACCGCACGGCCGGGCAGTGCGGCCGAGGCGGCGGCGATCTGGTCGGCGAGCGGTTTCGGCGCCTGGACGGCGGCGGGCAGTGTCCGCAGGTCACGGTACTGCCAGGCCTCGAACGGCTCCTTGAACAGGTAGATCGCCCCGGTCACGGCCAGGACGAGCAGGACGGGGGCCACGAACAGCCCCGCGTAGAAGTGCCAGCGCCACACGGCACGGTAGCGCTGAGGGTCGGCGGAAGGACGCGACTGCGGGCGCGCGTCGACGACAGAGGTCATCGCGGTGTTCTCCAAGTACGGGGATACGCGCCGCGACGCGAGTGCGCCGCGGGGTGTGTCAGCGGGTGGAGAACGACACGGGTGGCCCGCGCCTGGGCCTGGACCGCACGAGAAGGGCCGCGTGCGGGCGATGCGGCGCCCGGCCGACGACGGGCCCGGCCGCGAGCGCGGCGACCGGCGAAGGCCGCAGGAGACAGAGCCCGACGAGCCGGGTGGCCAGCAGGCCGAGCAGGGTGGCCAGGCCGGACTCACCGCGCTCCAGCCAGTGCGCCGACCCGACCGCCACAAGGGCGTGCACGACCAGCATGCCGAGCCCTGCGGCAAGCCCGCCGCCGTGGTGCCCGGCGACCAGCGGGTCGGCGGGAGCCAGATCTACGGTGAACAGGTGGTGCAGGCCGTACTGGGTGGTGAAGGCGGCGGTCAGCAGGGCCTCACGGCCGCGCTGGCGACCGGCGAGCGCGTAGGCGGCCACGCCGACGCCCGCCACGGCCAGGGCGATGTTGAGCGGTGCGAGGAGCGCGCCGCCGGTGAGCACGTGGACGGCGGCCGAGACCAGCACGCATGCCACCGCGAAGATCGCGGCACGCAGGGCGCGGATCAGGGGGGAGGCCACGTGCACCCGCCCATCGTGACAGAAGTGACGCCCGTTGCCAGCCCCCATCGGACAGGATGCGAAACATGGACCTCTATCCGAAGATTGATCCCTATGAGACCGGCTTCCTGGATGTGGGATCCGGCAACCGGATCTACTGGGAGATCTGCGGCAACCCCCGCGGCAAACCGGTCGTCGCCCTGCACGGCGGGCCGGGCGCGGGAACGGCGCCCGACATGCGGCGTTACTTCGATCCGGACGCCTATCGCATCGTCCTGTTCGACCAGCGCAACTGCGGCAAGAGCCTGCCGCACGCCTCCGACCCCTCGGTCTCGCTGAGCGACAACACCACCTGGACGCTGGCCGCCGACATCGAGCGGCTGCGCGAGCACCTGGAGGTGGACAGATGGCTGGTCTACGGCGGTTCGTGGGGCAGCACGCTGGCCCTCGCCTACGCCCAGCGCCATCCGGCCAGGGTCACCGAACTCGTCCTGCGCGGCATCTACACGGTGAGCGGGCGCGAGGCCTACTGGGCGCTCAAGGGCGGGGTCGCCCACTTCTATCCCGACGTGTGGGCCGAGCTGCTGGCGGCCGTGCCCGTCGAGGAGCACGGCGACCTGCTGTCGGCCTTCCACCGGCGGGTCAACGACCCCGACCCGGCCGTCCGCGTGCCCGCCTCCGTCGCCTGGACGCGCTGGGAGGGCGGGCTGGTCAACCTGATCCCCGACCCGGCGCTGGTGGAGGCGTTCAGCGAGCCGAGGATGGCGGTGGCCTTCGCACGGATCATGACGCACTACATCCGGCACAACGGATTCATGGAGGACGGCCGCCTCATCCGCGACGTGTCCCTCATCAGGCACATCCCCGCCGTGATCGTGCAGGGCAGGTACGACATGTGCACCCCCGTGGCCACCGCGTGGCAGCTGCACCAGGCCTGGCCTGAGGCCGAGTTCCACCTCGTGGAGGGCGCCGGGCACTCGGCGGCCGAGCCAGGGACGAAGGCCAGGCTGATCGAGGCGACAGACCGGTTCAAGAAGCTCTAAGTCATCGCGTACTCCCCGCCTGAGCAGGGTAGGGACGGTTCGTGATCGGAGAGCATGTGATCGTCGGCTACACGCACGACGCCGGTGGCAGGGACGCGCTCGCACTGGGCGCCGCGATCACCAGGACGACCGGCGGTGAGCTGACCGTCGCCACGGTCTACCCGCCGGGCAGCCCGGGATCGGCGGTCGAGTCCAGCGCCAACCTGGCCCACGCGGCCGAACTGCTCGGCGAGGTCCCGGCCGAGTACCTCTCGTTCGAGAGCAGGGGCAGCGGGCGCGGCCTGGCCGTCCTGGCCAGCAGGATCAGGGCCGACGTCATCGTGATCGGCTCGGCCGCGGGCGGCAGGCACGGCAGGATCGCCGTCGGCAGCACCGGCGACCACCTGCTGCACCTGTCGCCCGAGGCCGTGATGATCGCCCCCGACGGCTACGTCCCGCCGAGCGGCCCGCAACGGCTCTCGCTCGGCTACGTGCACAGGCCGCAGTGCGACGAGGCCGTCGAGCGCGTCGCCCAGGCCGCGCTCAGGCTCGGCGTGCCGCTGCGCCTGCTCACCCTCGACCTGCGCACCGACGACCAGGGCCGCCTGCGCGACGACCTGGCCCTGGCCGTACGCCTGGCCTGGGAGAGCACCGGGCTGGACGACGCCTCGGCCGAGCTCGCCGAAGGCCATGACGTGGCGGCCGCGATCGAGTCGGTCGAGTGGCTGCCCGGCGAGCTGCTCGTGTGCGCCGCGTCGGAGGACGCGCAGGCCCATCGCGTGTTCCTGGGCGAGGTCGCCATGAAGGTGCTGCGCGCGGCTCCCGTCCCGGTGACGGTACTGCCGCGCGGCTATGCGTGAGCGGCGCCGCTCAGGTGCTGAAGGACGGGGTGTACTCGCTGTGGTGGTAGGCGGTGGCGGGGACGTGGATGCGGTAGCGCTTGTTCACGTAGAGCACCCAGTCCGTCTCGCCGTCGGCGCCGCTCTTGTGGCACGAGCGTGTGTTCCAGTTCCCGTCGTCCAGCCGTTGCAGGCAGACCGGGATGTAGCGCAGCGACTTGCCGGTGTCGGCCCGGTACACGCCGACCCACAGCCGCATGTGCTCGGGCGACTCGTAGTCGGTGTAGTGCAGCACGACGACGCCGTACTTCATCGTCGTCGTCGTGCTCGGGGCGTGCAGGGCTCCGGCCGTGAGGCAGGCCGTCAGGGCGAGGTTGACGATCATCGTCGCCCCCTTCCTCGGGATTGCTTCCATTGTCGGCTCGGCACGGCCGGGCGCCGGTAAAGGTCTGGTCCGCATCAGCGGGCGAGCACGCGTTCGTACAGGTCGAGGTAGCGTTCGGCCATCACGGCGGGGGTGAAGCGGGTCGCGGCCTCGCGGCGGCACTCCTCGGGGTCGATGCCGGAGGCCCGGGTGAGCTCGGCGGCCAGGTCGGCCTCGGTGTCGGCCAGGAGCCCGGTGCGGCCGTGTTCCACGATCTCGGGCAGGACGCCGCGGCGCAGCCCCACCGGGGGCACCCCCAGGGCCAGGGCCTCGACGACGGCGGTGCCGCCCGGCTCGTCCCACTGCAGCGGGAACAGCGCGGCCCTGGCCGAGGCGTAGAGGTGGTCGCGCTCGGCGCCGCCGACCGACCCGGCCCAGCGCACGAGGGAGCCGTCGAGGTACGGCGCGACCTCCTCGACGTGGTAACGCACGTCCGGATGGCCGTGCAGGGGATGGCCGGGATCGCCGGTGACCTCGTCGAGCTCGGCCTGGGTGCCGAGACCGCAGACCGGCCCGGCCAGGACCAGCGGCATGCCGAGCCTGCGGCAGATCCTGACGGCCACGTGCTGCCCCTTGAGCCGGCAGATCCGGCCCATCACGACGGCATGCTCCCCCTTGGCCACGCGTATGCCGGCCCCGGCGAGCGGCGTGGCCAGGTGCACCGCGCCGAGCGAGGCGGCCCGCAGCGCGGCGGGCGCCCTGGCCAGCTGCGAGCGCGAGACGCCGTTGACCGCGATCGACGGCGGGAAGGCGGCGTAGAAGGCGGCGTGCTTGCGCAGGTCCCAGTGCAGCGTGTGCAGGACGGGCGGCCCGCCGAGCGCGGCCAGAACGGCGGGCCCGACGACCTCCAGATGGTCGTGCACGAGGTCGCACCCGGCCGCCCGCTCGGCGACCATCGCCTGGTGCGCGTGTGCCAGCCCCATGACCTGGTTGTACGGCTGCTGCAGCTCACCGAACCGGCCTTCGGCGAACACACTGACCACCTCGTCGGCCTCGATCGTGCTCTCGCCCACAGTGGCGAGGACGATCTGCACGCCTCTGGCCCGCAGTTCGGGCACGAGGGTGGCCACGACGTTCTCGATGCCGCCGTAGGAGGCGGGCGGCACCGGCAGCCACGGGCCCGCGTTCATCAGGACCCTCATGCGACCTCCTCCATGGCCTGTCCCGTGAGCGAGGCGAGCGGCGGGCGCTCGGCGACGGCCACGTCGTGCACGCCGGCCCCGCCGTCGAGGCCGAACTGCAGCATGCGGGTGCCCGGCGGCTCCGCGCCCACCATGCGGCCGTGCCGTTCCAGGCGTGACCAGGCGGTGAGCATGATCTGCCCGGCCATCCTGCCGAGCGCGGCGGTGTCCTGATGGCCGTGGTCGCGGCAGCCGAGGTCGACCTGGGCCATGGCGTCGAGCCCGGCCAGCTCCAGCAGGTCGACGAGCAGCCCGAACTCCACGCCGTACTCGGTGACGAACGGCACGCGCTCCAGCAGCTCGCGCCTGCCCGCGTACTCGCCGCCGAGCGGCTGGACGAATCCGGCCAGCTCCGGCCAGTACAGATTGAGCAGGGGTCTTGCGACCAGCTCCGTCACCCGTCCGCCGCCTCCCCTGCGCACCACACCGTCGGCCCCGGTGAACGGCCGTTCGTACGCCGCCTTCACGAAGCCGATCCCCGGGTCGCCCAGCAACGGCCCGACGAGTCCCGAGACGAAGTGCGCACCGAAGTTGCGCAGGTCGGCGTCGACGAAGACGACGATGTCGCCGGAGCTGGCCGCGAGCCCCTTCCACAGCGCCTCCCCTTTGCCCGACAGCGGCGCGAGCTCGGCGAGCACGTCGTCCTGCCGTACGACGCGTGCGCCCGCCGCGCGGGCTCTGGCGGCGGTGGCGTCGGTGGAGCGCGAGTCGACGACGAGCACCTCGTCGACGAGGCGGCCGAGGTCCCTGCGGACGGCGGCGACGATCGGCCCGACGGTCTCCTGCTCGTCGCGTGCGGGCAGGACGACACTGATCGTGGTGTCGCCCTTGGCCCGCAGGAGCGCGTCGAGCGGCCAGTCGGCGGCGGTGCTGGTGCGATGGGCGAGCCACTTCTGGGCTCGGGCGAGTCCGCCGCGGTCACCGGTGATGTAACTCTTCATACGGTCTGCCCCATTCCGAAAGGCTCGGACGGCTGAGCTGCCCTGAATGAGACAGGCAGAACCTCATCGTTTGACCGCCTTGTCCGGTGGCATAAGGCCATTTGTGCCTTCATCCCTTCGCATCGGTATGGTCGGCGCCGGAAATGTCGCTGCCCGTCATGCCGACGTCCTGTCCGGATTCCCCGATGTGACGATCGCCGGAATCGCCGACACCGACCGCGCCAAAGCCGAGTCGCTCGCCGCACGCCACGCGGCTCCCGCATTTTCCGGGCATGCCGATCTGCTGGCCGAGGCCGCGATCGACGCCCTGTACATCTGCGTGCCGCCTTTCGCACACGGCGAACCAGAATTAGCCGCAATATCTGCAAATATCCCGATATTTGTGGAGAAGCCGCTTGCTCTTGATCTCGGCACCGCCGAGACCATCGCCGCCGAACTCGACCGCCGCGGCCTGGTCTCGGCCGTCGGCCACCACTGGAGATACCTCGACGTCGTCACCCGCGCCCAGGACCTGCTCTCCGGCAGGCAGGTACTGCTGGCACTCGGCCACTGGCTGGACAAGACGCCTCCCGTGCCCTGGTGGACCAGGCGGGAGCTGTCGGGCGGCCAGGTCCTCGAACAGGCCGTCCATGTGCTCGACCTGGCCAGGGTGCTGGTCGGCGAGGTCGTCATGGTGCACGCCGTGGCGAGCGGGGCGGCCACGCGGGACGAGGTCGACCCGGCGACCGCGGCCGTACTGAGGTTCGCGGGCGGCGCCACCGGCACACTGGCCGCCACCAGCGTGCTCGCCGCCAAGCACCGGATCGGCCTGGAGGTGCACGCCGAAGGGCTGACCCTGGAGGTGTCCGAGACCGAACTGCGCACCGGCACTGGCGAGACGCACATCGACCCGGGCGAGGCCAAACGCCGCGTCGACCGGGCCTTCGTCGACGCCGTGCGAGGCGTGGGCGACGACGTGCGCGCCCCCTACGCCGAGGCGCTCAGAAGCCATCGCCTGGCCCTCGACGTGGCCAGATCGGCGTCCGAGCGCGGCCCGGTGTGGTGCGCGACATGAGCGAGGAAAGGAGAGCGGGCGTGGTGCGCGTCCTCAGCGTCGAGGCCCCGGGCGTGGTGCGGATGGTCGAGACCGACGACGACGGCGAACCCGCCGACGGCGGGTTCCGGGTCGAGACGCTCTACAGCGGCGTCTCGGCCGGCACCGAACTGACCTTCGTCAAGGGCGGCAATCCGATGCTGACCTCCGGCTGGGACCCGGCGCTCGGCCTGTTCAGGCACGGCGAGGCCGGGCTCGGCTATCCGGTGCGCGGCTTCGGCTACATGCAGGTCGCCACCGTGACGGCCAGCCGTACCAAGGCGGTGGCCGAAGGGGCGACGGTCGCCATGGCCTACGGCCACAGGAGCGCGTATGTCGCCGATCCCCTCGTCGACCGGTTCGTCGAACTGCCGGGCGACCTCGACCCCCTGCTCGGCGTGTACGTGGCGCACATGGGGCCGATCTGCGCCAACGGCCTGCTGCACGCCGCCGCCGACCTGTACGGCGAGCAGGTGCGCACCCTGGGCGACGGTGTGCGCGGGCGACGGGTCGCGGTCGTGGGGGCGGGTGTGGTCGGGCTGCTGGTGGCGTTGTTCGCGCACGAGCACGGCGCGGCCGAGGTGGTCGTGATCGACGAGACGCCCGCGCGGCTGCGCGTCGCCGAGGCGCTCGGGATGCGCACGCTGGAGACCGAGGGCGAGGATCCCGCGCTGGTGCTCAAGCGCCGCTGGCGGCACGGCCCGGCCGACAGAGGCGCCGACGTGGTCTTCCAGTGCCGGGGCCAGGCCAGGGCGCTGGCCCTGGCGCTGCGGCTGCTGCGACCGCAGGCCAGCGTCATCGACCTGGCCTTCTACACCACGGGCGCGGACGAGGTACGCCTGGGCGAGGAGTTCCACCACAACGGGCTGAGCCTGCGCTGCGCCCAGATCGGCAGGGTGCCGCGCGGCCTGGCCCATGTGTGGGACCGCGAGCGGCTCTCCGCCGAGACGGTCGCCCTGCTCGCCTCGCGCGGTCCGGCGTTACGCGAGCACGTGGTCACCGATGTCGTCGGCTTCGCGCAGGCCCCTCAGCTGCTCACCGATCTCGCCGCCGGGCGCAGGCACACCGTCCAGGCCGTCCTGCGCTGCTGAGGCGGCCAGCAGATCGACGACGAGCGCGGCCGACCAGCTGAAGTCGCGGCAGCCGTGCCCCTCGCCGGTGTCCGGGTCGAAGTACTCCCTGAAGCCGGAGTGCTCGACGGCCTTGGTCATCCCGGCGACGAGCTTGGCCGCCAGGTCCGGCCGCCTGTGCCTGACGCCGTGCCAGACCAGCCAGCCGATGTTGATCCAGCTCGGGCCGCGCCAGTAGCGTGCGGCGTCGAACTCGGGCGTGCCCGGGGCGAAGCTCGGCACCAGGCCGCCCTTGACCGCGAACCTGTCGAGCGCCGTGCCGATCAGCGCGGTGGCGATCTCGCGCGGCAGGTCGGGCAGGATCAGCGGCACCAGCCCGGCGGCGCTGTGCGAGCGCAGCAGGCAGCCGGTGCGTACGTCCCTGGCGTGGAAGAGGCCGTCCTGGTAGAGGTGCTCGATCATCGCGGCCGTGACGCCTTCGGCCTCGCGGTGGTGCGGCGCCGGGTCGGCCCCGACGGCGGTCGCGATCCTGGCGAGGGCCGACTCGGCCGATCCGTACGCCGCGTTGAACAGCGGGCACTCCACGACGAACTCGCCCGCCCTGCGGTAGCCGGTGTCGCGGTAGGCGCGGGCCAGTGCGGTGTAGCGCTCGTAGTCGAGGTCGGTCGGCCGCTCGTCGGCGCTGACGTGCGCCAGGTCCCTGCGCCCGGCCGTCATGGGCGCGGCGTGCACGGCGGCCAGCGGCAGGTCCCAGGCCGGGCTGTTGTCCATGCCCGACTCCCACGGGTGCACGATCGACACCAGCCCCTCGGGCCCGCGCCTGCTCTGGCGCAGGAACTCCTGCTGGGCGACCAGACGCGGATACAGCCTGCGCAGGAAGGCGGGATCGGGATCGGCCAGGTGCACCTGCCAGGCGGCCATCGCGTGCACGGGCGGCTGCACGATCCCGGACGTGGCCGCGCCCGACGGCGCCCGCGCCTCCCAGAAGTCCGGCCCGGGGAAGTAGGCCCCTTCGGGCACGCCCGGACTGAACACGATGTGCGGCACCCGCCCGTCGCGCCACTGCGACCCGAACAGCGACAGCAGCTCGGTCCTGGCCCTGCGCGGCGACCAGCGGGCATTGCCGATCGCGACGAAGGCGGAGTCCCAGCTCCACTGGTGCGGATAGAGCCTGCGCGAGGGCACGGTGTAGGAGCCCTCCCAGTTGTCGACGAGGACGCGGACGGCGTCACGGACGATCACAGGAACTTCCTTACGAAGGCGGCGGTCTGCGGCAGGACGATCTCGGGCTCACCGCGCAGCCGGCACTCCAGCGCCAGATAGCCCTCGTAGCCGATCGCGTCGAGCGTGGCCAGCTGGGCCGCCCAGTCGAGGTGTCCCGTGCCCGGCTGGTTGCGGTTGGACTCGCTGATCTGCATGTGCGCGAGGTACGGCGCGGCCTCGACCAGCGAGCGGCAGGGGTCGTCCTCCTCGATGTTCATGTGGTAGGTGTCGCCGACGACCCTGATGGAGTCCATGGAGCACAGCTCGACGGCCTGGGCCAGGGTGTTGACCATGTGGTTCTCGTAGCGGTTGAGCGGCTCCAGCATGATCAGAACACCGTTGCGCGCGGCGTGCTCGCCGAGTGTGCCGAGCGCCTCGGTGAGGACCTCGCGATCCTCCGCCTCCGAGCGCGGCGGCTCGAACGGCGGCAGCCTGCGCGAGAACTGCCCCCACGAGGCGGGCGTCATCACCCCGACCCCGCCGAGCTCGGCGATCACGGTGAGCTGCGAGCGCAGCTGGTAGACCGCGTCCTTGGCCTTCGCCGGGTCGAAGTCGCCGATGAAGTGCGGCATGTCCACACAGACGGTCGGCATCACCACCCCGTCGGACAGCGCCCGCTTCAGCTCGGCCAGCCGCCCGGCGAAGTGGAAGTCGCCCTTGCCGCGCAGCTCGATCGCGTCGAACCCGGCCTCGACCGCGAAGGTGAACTTCTCCTGCAGCGTGCGTCCCGGTAGGAGCTGCTCCTGCGCCGCCAGCTTCACGAGCGGCCTCCGAAGGCGAAGACGAGCTGCAGCACCTCGGCCGGAGCGCGGTCGAGCAGGTCGAAGGCCTCCTGCGCCGAGGAGGCGGGCACGACATGGCTGACCAGCGCGGCCGTGTCGACCTGTCCGGCCAGGGCCAGGTCCATGAACGTGCGCTGCAGCCGCTCGACGTCCCACCGGTGCGCCAGCCACGAGGCCACGCCGCCGATCTGGGAGGAGACGAGCTGGACCTGGTTGTGGTGGAACTCCTCGCCGAGCCGCAGCCCGGCGCCCTCGCCCTGGTAGAAGCCCGCCGCGACGACCCGGCCGCCCCTGCGCACACTCCTGATCGCCTCGTGCAGGCCGTGGTGGTTGCCGCTCAGCTCGATCGCGGTGTCGGCGCCCTCGCCGTCCTTGCGTATCCGCTCGGCCGCCGAACCCGCCGTCACGTCGCACGTCTCGGCGGCGCCGAAGGCACGGGCGAGGGCGAGCCTGGCCTGGATGGCGTCGCAGGCGGTGACGCGGGCCCCGTTGAGCACAGCGAGCCTGGTGGCCAGCAGCCCGATGACGCCCTGCCCGAAGATCGCGAGCTGGTCCCCCAGATGCACGTCGGCGGCGTGCACGGCGTTGAGTGCGATGGCGCCCACCCGGGCGAACACCCCGACGAGCGGGTCGACGCCCTGCGGCAGCACATGGCCGGCCAGCTTGGCCGCGGGCAGCACGGCCTCGTCGCGGTGCCCCCAGATGCCCCACACCAGGCTGCCGACCAGCGGCTCGGCCACGTCCGGGGCGGCCTCGACGACCTCGCCGACCTCCTGGTAGCCCCAACCGGCCAGCGGATAGGCATGGGAGTGCCCCTCGACGAACAGGCGAAGGCCGGGATCCCAGCGCCGGTTGAGGTAGGGATTGGTTCCCCGGTACGCGGTCAGCTCGGTGCCGGCCGAGACGCCCGAGTAGATCGTGCGCACCCGCACACATCCGGGCTCCAGCGCGGCGGAGCGTTCCAGGGTCATGGCGACGAGCCCCGGCTCTTGAATAGTGATGACGTGCATTCCCCCCACTTACGCTTTCTGATCAAACAGAAGTCAGAGGTTTAGTGCTTTTTTGCACGCGATACTTGCGTGGAGCTCACTCGTAAGTCTACGACTTCTGTCGGAGGTAGCTAATGAAATTGGGTTTCCTGACAGCGTGTCTTCCGGAAAGCGACCTTTCCGACATCGCACGCTGGGCCGTCGACCAGGGTTTCGAGGCACTCGAAGTGGCCGGATGGCCGTCAACGGATGCCCGAAATCACATCAGAGTAGACCGATTCGACGACGCCGAATCAGCACGTGTCGCGAAGATTTTCGCGGAGACCGGACTGACCCTTTCCTCGATCGCGTACTACGAGAACAACCTCGGCCCCGGCCGCACCGCCGTCCACACCCACCTGCGCCGCTGCATCGAGGCCGCCGCCGCGCTCGGCTGCCCCACCGTCGGCACCTTCGTCGGCCGCGACCCCGCACTCACCGTCGCCGCCAACATGCGCCTGGCCGAGGACGTCTTCGGCCCCCTGGTCGAGTACGGCAGGGCGCACGGCGTCACCCTCGTCATCGAGAACTGCCTGATGAAGAGCTGGCACCCCGACGGCTACCCGGGCAACCTCGCCTACTCCCCCGAGCTGTGGGAATGGATGTTCGGCCTCGGGCTCAAGCTCAACTACGACCCCTCGCACCTGGTCGCACTCGGGATCGACCCGGTCGCCGCCGTCCGGCCGTACATCGGGCAGATCGCGCACGTGCAGGCCAAGGACACCGAGATCCTCGGCTCGGCCATCGACCGCTACGGCTACTACGGGCCGGTCGACGGGTCCAAGGGGTGGTATCGCTTCCGGGTGCCCGGACTCGGGCGTGTGCGGTGGACGCCGCTGATCGACGCGCTGCACGAGGGCGGGTACACCGGCGTCGTCTCGGTCGAGCACGAGGACCCGGTGTGGAGCGGCACCCCGCAACGAGTACAGAGGGGTCTCGTCATCGCCTATCGCACGTTGCGGCCGCTTGTGATGTGAATCGAAGGGTAGAGGCCGCCCAACCCCCTGTAGAGGAGCGTGCCATGCCCCCCAGGATCACGTTCAGGGTCGCGGCGGCGCTCGCGCTCGCCGCGGTGACGGCCGGATGCGGCGGCGACGGCGGCGAGCGGGCCGCGGACGCCATCACGGTGTGGACCCAGGAGAACCTGCCCGACCGGATGGCGGTCCAGGAGGCCATCGCGGCCGAGTTCACGCGGTCCACCGGGATCGAGGTCACGCTGGTGCCGGTGGCCGAGGACCAGTTCAGCCAGGTCGTCAACGCCGCTGCCGCCGCCGGCGAGCTGCCCGACGTCATCGGCGCACTGCCGCTGGCCGGGGTACGCGAGCTGGAAGCCGCCGACCTGCTCGACACCGGCACGCCCGGCGAGATCGTCAAGGCGCTCGGCAGGGAGAGCTTCTCCGTGCGCGCCCTCGAGCTCGACAGCGCGGGCGGCGAGTTGCTGGCCGTACCCAGTGACGCGTGGGCGCAGCTCATCCTCTATCGCAAGGACCTGTTCGAGAAGGCGGGGCTGCGACCGCCCGACACCTACGAGCGGCTGCTGGCCGCCGCCACCGCGCTCGACGGGAACGGCACGGCGGGCATCACGCTCGCGGTGGCGGCCAAGGACTCCTTCACCGCGCAGAGCTTCGAGCACGTCGCCCTGGCCAACGGCTGTCAGCTCGTCGACGACGCGGGCGCCGTCACCCTGGACAGCCCGCAGTGCGTGGCGGCGTTCGCCTTCTACACCGGCCTGGCCAAGGAGCACTCGGTCAAGGGCGAGCAGGACGTCGACTCCACCAGGGCCACCTACTTCGCGGGCAAGGCGGCGATGACGATCTGGTCGTCGTTCATCCTGGACGAGCTCGCGGGCCTGCGCGCCGACGCCCTGCCGAGCTGCCCCCAGTGCCGCGCCGACCGGCAGTGGCTGGCCGCCAACACCGGCGTCGTCACCGCACTGAAGGGGCCGGACGGGAGCGAGCCCGCCCAGTACGGCGAGATCGTCTCCTGGGCCATCACGGCCGACGCCGCCAAGGACCCGGCCCGCAGATTCGTCACCTACATGCTCGACCAGGGCTACGAACGCTGGATCGGCATGGCGCCCGAAGGCAAGGTCCCCGTACGCAAGGGGTTCGCCTCGGCCTGGGACAAGCTGCCCGCCGGGGTGGACACCAGGAAGCCGCTGTCGGAGATCTACCCCGCCGACCTGCTGGAGGCGCTGCGCTCCAGCCCCGACACGCTCGCCCGGTGGGGCATCCCGCAGGGGCAGGGCAAGCTCGTCGGCGCCATCATGGGCGAACTGCCCGTGCCCAAGGCGCTCAGCGCCGTCGTCGACGGCACACTCGACCCCGCGAGCGCGGCCGGGCAGGCCAAGACCGAGGTCGAGACCGTCAAACGCGGGATACGCGAGTGAGGACGCGGACCCTGCGCGAACAGGAGGCCAGGGCCGGGCTCGCGCTCATCTCGCCGACCCTGGTCATCACGCTCGCCGTCGTGGTGGCGCCGCTGCTGTGGGCGGTCATGCTGGCCTTCCAGGACGCCCGGCTGATCAACATCCGCAGGAAGGGCGTGTTCGGCAACTACACGCTCGACAACTTCGGCTATGTGCTGAGCGAGCCGGGGTTCTGGAGCTCGGTGCTCAACACCCTGATCTACACGGTCGCGGGCACGGCGCTGTCGATCGTGATCGGCCTGGTCGCCGCGCTGGCGCTGCGCCGCCGGTTCAGGGGGAGCACGCTGGTCCGCGCCTCGATCCTGGTGCCGTACATCGCGCCCGTCGTCGCGGCGGCGTTCCTGTGGGAGGTGATGCTGAACCCGCAGTACGGCATCGTGAACTCCTGGCTGGCCGAGCCGATCGCCTTCACCACCCAGGCCAAGGGCAGCTTCCTCGGCGTCGAGGTGCCGGTGGCGCTGCTGACGGTGATCGCGTTCGAGGCGTGGCGTTACTTCCCCTTCGCCTTCCTGTTCATCCTGGCCAGGTTGCAGGCGCTGCCCGCCGATCTGGAGGAGGCGGCGCTCGTCGACGGGGCCACGCCCTCGCAGCGGCTGCGCCATGTGATCCTGCCGCAGCTCGGGCGGGTCATCGCCCTGCTCACCGTGCTGAGGTTCGTGTTCACCTTCACCAAGTTCGACGACGTCTACCTGTTGACCGGCGGCGGGGCCGGGACCGAGATGGTCAGCGTGCGGGTCTACAACCTGCTGACCGCCCGGGACGACATCGGCGCATCGGCCGCCCAGGCGCTGGTGCTCGCGGCCGTGCTCGTGGTGTTCCTGGTGATCTACCTGCGGGTCTTCGGAGGTGAGCGGCGTGACGCGTGACCGGTTCGAACGCCTTGTGCTGCGGGTGCTGCGACCCGTGGTGATCGGCGTGCTGTTCGCGGTGACCGCCTTTCCCTTCGTCTACATGGTGATGCTGTCGGTGCGCGACATCCAGGAGCTGATCCTCTCGCCCGGCTCGCTGCTGCCCGCGCAGGTCACGCTCGCGCCCTATGCCGACGTGCTCGGGCGGCAGGGCTTCCTCGTCTTCATCCGCAACAGCGCGCTCGTGGCCGTCGCCGCGGTGGCCGTGACACTGCTGGTGTCGATCCCCGGCGCGTACGCGGTGGCCAGGCTGCGCTTCGCCGGTCGCAGGCAGGTGCACTTCCTCTTCCTCGCGGTGTACCTGTTCCCGGCGATCGTGCTGGCCATCCCGCTGTTCGTGCTGTTCACGATGATGGGGCTGCGCGGGTCGCTTGCCGGGCTGATCCTCGTCTACATCGCGCAGACCGTGCCGGTCACCGTCTACATGCTGCGCAACTACTTCGAGAGTGTGCCGCCGAGTGTGGAGGAGGCCGCCGCCATCGACGGCTGCTCGCGGCTCGGCACCATCTGGCGGGTCGTCCTGCCGCTGTCCAAGCCGGCCCTGCTCGCCACCGGGCTCTACGCGTTCATGATTGCTTGGAACGAGTTCCTGTTCGCCCTGCTCTTCCTTGTCGAAAAGCGGGACAACTGGACAGTCTCCCTCGGGCTGTCGCAGCTGGCGGGCAGTATCGAGATCCCGACCACGGTTCTCATGGCAGGATCTGTGGTTCTGACTCTGCCCGTGGTGGCCTTGTTCTTCGCCGGCGAGAGGCTGCTGACCGAGGGACTCACGGCCGGCGCGGAGAAGGGATGAGGACATGCTGACGGCGGGCAACGTCCTTCAGCTCATCCGGACGGGCGACTGCCGCACGCGCAAGGAGCTCATCGGCCACACCGGGCTGTCGCGTTCGACGATCACCGACAGGGTGGACCGGCTGATCGGGGCCGGATACATCCACGAGTCGGGCGTCGGCGCCTCGGGAGGCGGCAGGCCGCCGTCGGTGCTCGACATCGACGCGGGCAACAGGCTCGTCCTGGTCGCCGACCTCGGCGCCGGGCACGTCCGCGTCGCGCTCACCGACCTGGCCGCGCGACCCCTGGCCGAAGAGCACGTCGACATGCGCATCGACAGAGGCCCCGACGCGGTGCTGAGCTGGGTGCGCGAGACGTTCCTGCGGCTGCTCGGGCGGGCCGGGCGGCCGACGTCACAGGTGTGCGGCATCGGCCTCGACCTGCCCGGCTCGGTCGACCACACGACCGGCCGGGTGCTGCGCTCCTTCCTCATGCCCGGCTGGGACGACCACCCGATCAAGCAGGCGTTCGCCGGCACCTTCGACGTGCCGATCCTGGTCGAGAACGACGCCAAGGCCATGGCGCTCGGCGAGTGGTGGTCCACCTGGCGTTCGTGCCCCTCGCTGCTGCTGATCAAGGTCTCGACCGGGATCGGCGCCGGGATCGTCATCGACGGCCGTATCTACCGTGGCGTGGAGGAGGCGGCGGGCAACATCGGCCACGTCCGCATCAGCGAGGAGGACGACCGCGTCTGCACCTGCGGCTCGCGCGGCTGCGTCGCCTCCCTGGCGGGCGGCCACGCCATCGCACTCGACCTGGGCCAGAGCTCCAGCCGCGACGTCGTCAAGCTGGTCCAGGCCGGAGACCCCTCGGCCATCGCGCGTACCCAGGAGGCCGGGCGCACACTCGGCGTCGTGCTGGCCACGGCGGTCAGCCTGCTCAATCCCGGCGTCCTCGTGCTCGCCGGGGACATGGCGGAGACCGGCGAACACTACCTGACCGGCATCCGCGAGATCGTCTACCGCCGCAGCCTGCCGTACACGACGCGTAATCTCGACATCGTCACCTCCTCGCTCGGCGATCGGGCGGGGATCGTGGGGACCGCGGTCATGGTGATGGAGCACGTCCTGTCCCCCGAGGCGGTGGACGCCGCCCTGAGCAGGCGGGTCCCGAGCACCTAGCCCAGGGCCTCGCGGAGCCGGCCGGCCGCCTGGAGGAGGGACGGGCCGTACCAGGTGAGGTCGCGGCCGCTGACCGGGACCGACCTGATGCCGGGGAAGCTCTCCGGGCCGTCTCCCGCGTGGAAGGCGTAGGGCTCGTCCGGCAGGACCACCAGGTCGGGCCCGGCCGCGTTGAGCTCCTCGATCGAGATCTTGGGATAGCGCTCGGCGTGCTCGCCGTAGAGGTTGTCGATCCCGAGCGTGCGCAACACGTCGCCGGTGAAGGTGTCGCGTCCCACGACCATCCAGGGGCGCCGCCAGATGGGCACGACCGCCGTGCGCCGCACGCCCGGCTCGGGAAGCGCCGCCCAGACCCGCCCGGCCTCCCGCAACCACTGCGGCGAGTCAGTACGGCAGGCCAGGGTGAACATACGCTCCAGCGAGACGAACGCCTGCGCCAGGGTCTCGATCCTGGTCGTCCAGACGGCGATGCCCGCCTCGCGCAGGGCCCGCAGGTCGGGCTCGCGGTTCTCCTCGGCGTTGGCGAGAACGACGTCGGGGCGCAGGGCGATGATCGCGGGCACGTCCGGGTTCTTGGTGCCCCTGATCCTGGGGACGTCGAGATCGGCCGGATGCGTGCACCAGTCGGTGGCGGCGACCAGCAGGCCCGGCGCGGTCGCCGCGACCGACTCGGTCAGCGAGGGCACCAGCGACACCACCCGGCCCACCTCGCCAGGCACGTCGACCCGCGTGCCGATGTCGTCGGTGCTCGTCATCATGCCTCCGGCGGGGTCAGCGTCTTGAACATGTGCACGTCCTCGTGCCCGCCCGGTATGCCGAGCATGCGGCCGGTCTCGACATACCCGTGCCGCTGGTAGAAGCCCGGCGCCTGGAAGGTGAACGACGACACCGCCACCCGGTCGCAGCCACGCCGTCTCGCCTCGTCCTCGGCGGCCAGCAGGATCCTGCTGCCCCACCCCTCGGCCCGGCTGGCCGTACGCACCCACATCATCTCGATGCCACACAAACCGCCCCACGTCCAGGCGGTCAGCCCACCCACCAGCTCACCGTCGTCACCGGTCACCTTGACGGAGAAGGCGCCCTGCTCGGCCACCCCCGTCGCCGCGGCGTTGAACGCGGTCAACGCCGTATCGAGCCGCTCCCCCAACTCCACATCCCGCCCACCGACAACCACCTCGAACGACTCATCCCTCACGCTGCCGCAGTATGTCATGACCGCGAACGCCCTTCCGGCGAGGCGCCGAGGATGCTCCTGCGCCGCAGCAGCGCCGAGCGAGCGCGCCGGGCCCGGTGCAGGAGGACGACGGCCGAGGTCAGCAGCGCGAGGCTCAGGCCCACGCCCGCCACGGCCGTCCAGCCAGGCCGGGTGAGGGCGATCGCCGTCGTGGCCGCCGTCGTGGACGTGGTGGCGACGACCGCGATCCACCCGGCGAGCACCCGGTCGAAGGCGTACAGCGGTGTGCGCCTGGCCAGCGTCCAAGCCGCGTAGGACGCCCAGGTCAGGCAGAGCAGGGTCAAGGCGGCGAACGCCAGATGCGTCCGGATGGGCAGGGCGGGCTCGGTGGTCCACAGCACGGCGGTGACGAGGGCCCCGGCCAGACCGGAGCACAGGGTCACGACCAGGACCACTCGGCGGCCAACGGACAGTCCGGGCGACAGCTTGGCGATCAGGTCGTCCACTTCGGTCATCGTCCTTCACCCTCCTCGTGCGCTTCGGTCATCGCCCGCACTCCTCGTGCGCTTCGGTCTCGGTCATCCGGTCGCGCAGGAGGCGGCGGGCGCGGGCCAGCCGGGACTTGACCGTCCCTTCGGGCACGCCGCAGACCTCGGCGCAGTCGGCGACCGACAGGTCCTCCAGGTAGAACAGCACCAGCACCTCCCGCTCACGCACCGGCAGCGCCGACAGGTCGTCCAGCAGGTCGAGCCGATCCAGTACGGCAGGCGCCGCCGGCTCGTCGGTCAGCTCCGTCTCGCGCCTGGCGTACTCCGCCCTGAGCCGATCGGCCACCGCCCTGCGCACGATCGTGAACAGCCAGGGCGCGAACCTGGCCGGGTCCCTGAGCCGCGGCAGGCTCCGCAGTACGGCGAGCCAGACCTCCTGGGTCACGTCGTCGGCTGCGTCGGGGCCGATCATCCGGCGGACGTAGGTCCGTACGGGCTCGTGCCATCGCCGTACCAGCTCGGCGAACGCCGCCCGTTCGCCGAGCAGGCATCGCACCACCAGCAGTTCGTCCGGCCGTTCGTCACCCATGACCGACCGCCCCTTCCGTCACCAGCACAGTCGGTCCTCATGCCCTTCAGGTTCACGGAAGGGGCGCGTTCACTGACAGGAGGTGTCAGTGGGGCGTGCCTAGCCTGCTCGGGTGATTGTCGAACTACGCCGCTACACGTTGCATCCCGGACGCAGGGACGAGCTGATCGAGCTGTTCACGCGTGAGCTGGTCCGGCCGCAGGAGGAAGCGGGCATGCGCGTGCTCGGGCGCTTCCACGACCTGGACCGTCCCGATCTGTTCGTCTGGTTGCGCGCTTTCCCCGACATGGAGGCGAGGAGGCGCTCGCTGACGGAGTTCTACGGCGGGCCGGTGTGGAAGACGCATCGGGACGCCGCGAATGCCACCATGATCGACTCCGACGACGTCTTCCTGCTCAGGCCGGTGCCGGGCACGCCGCCGCTGCCGCTCGGGGCCGCCGAGTGGACGGTCGTGATCCACCGGCCCGCCGATCCCGCGGCGCTGACGCGCGAGCTGGGCACGGCCGAGGGATCGGTGGCCCTGTTGGAGAGCGAGCACGCGGCCAACACCTTCCCCGCCCTGCCCGTGCGCGAGGGCGAGCACGTGGTGATCGGCTTCACCGGGGAACAGGGGCCCCCGGTGCCTGCCGTACCTGCCGCGCTGTTGCTTGAGCCGCCCGAGGTGCTGAGGCTGCGGGCGGCTCCGTGAGGGGCGGACGACGTGCTGAGGCTGCGCGGCGGCTCCGTGGGGTCAGACGTTGCGTCGGTATTGGCCTCCGGCCTCGAAGAGGGCGTCGGTGATCTGGCCGAGTGAGCAGACCCTGGCCACGTCCATCAGGACCTCGAAGGCGTTGTCCGACGACATCGCGACCTCGCGCATCCGGCGCAGCGCCTCGCCCGACTCCTCGCGGTGCCTGGCCTGGAACTCCTCCAGGCGGCGCAGCTGGGCCTGCTTCTCCTCCTCGGTGCCCCGGGCCAGCTCCAGCGGGCCGTGCGCGACCTCGCCCTTGGGGTTCCTGAACGTGTTGACGCCGATGATCGGCAGCGAGCCGTCGTGCTTGCGCGTCTCGTACAGCATCGACTCGTCCTGGATCTTGCCGCGCTGGTAGCCGGTCTCCATGGCGCCGAGCACACCGCCCCGGTCCGACAGGCGTTCGAACTCGCGCAGCACCGCCTCCTCGACCAGGTCGGTCAGCTCGTCGATGACGAACGCGCCCTGCAGCGGGTTCTCGTTGCGGGCCAGGCCCCACTCCCTGTTGATGATCAGCTGGATCGCCATCGCCCGGCGTACGGAGTCGGCCGAAGGGGTGGTGACGGCCTCGTCGAAGGCGTTGGTGTGCAGGCTGTTGCAGTTGTCGTAGATGGCGATGAGCGCCTGCAGGGTGGTCCGGATGTCGTTGAAGTCCATCTCCTGGGCGTGCAGGGATCGGCCCGACGTCTGGATGTGGTACTTCAGCTTCTGCGCCCGCTCGGCCGCGCCGTACCTGTCGCGCATGGCCACCGCCCAGATGCGGCGGGCGACGCGTCCGAGCACGGTGTACTCGGGGTCCATGCCGTTGGAGAAGAAGAACGACAGGTTCGGCGCGAAGTCGTCGATCTTCATCCCTCTGGCGAGGTAGGCCTCGACGTAGGTGAAGCCGTTGGCCAGGGTGAAGGCCAGCTGGCTGATGGGATTGGCCCCGGCCTCGGCGATGTGGTAGCCCGAGATGGACACCGAGTAGAAGTTGCGCACGCCGTTGCGGATGAACCATTCCTGGATGTCGGCCATCATGCGCAACGAGAACTCCGTGGAGAACAGGCAGGTGTTCTGCCCTTGGTCCTCCTTGAGAATGTCGGCCTGCACGGTGCCGCGCACGGTGGCCAGCGTACGCGCGCGCAGCTCGGCCGCCTCCTGCCCGTCGGGCTCGCGGCCGTGCTCGGACCTGAAGCGGTCGAGCGCCTGGTCGACCGCCGTGTTCAGGAAGAAGGCCAGGATGGTGGGCGCGGGGCCGTTGATGGTCATCGAGACGGAGGTGTTCGGCGCCGCCAGGTCGAAGCCGTCGTAGAGCGCCTTCATGTCGTCGAGTGTCGCGACCGACACCCCGGACGTGCCGACCTTGCCGTAGATGTCGGGCCGCAGCGCCGGGTCGTTGCCGTACAACGTCACCGAGTCGAACGCCGTCGACAGGCGCGTGGCCGGCTGGCCCTCCGACAGCAGCTTGAAGCGCCTGTTCGTGCGGAAGGGGTCGCCCTCTCCGGCGAACATCCTGGTCGGGTCCTCGTCGTCACGCTTGAACGGGAACACGCCCGCCGTGAACGGGAAGCGGCCGGGCAGGTTCTCGGCGCGCAGGAAACGCAGCAGCTCACCCTCGTCGGCGTACCTCGGCAGCGCCACCCTGGGGATACGGCTGCCGGACAACGTCTCGCGCCACAGCGGGGTGCGCAGCTCCTTGTCGCGTACCTTGACCACGAGCTCCTCGGCCGAGTACGCCTCGCGCAGGGCGGGCCAGGCGGCCAGCAGCTCACGGTTCGGCTCGCTCAGCTCGCGCTCGGCCTCCCCCAGCAGCCGCGTGACCTCGCCGCTCTCCTCGGGCGCCGCCCCCCTGCTCTCCTGCAGCAGGCCCTGTACGGCGGTCAGCTGCTGCCTGCGCCTGGCGATCTCGACCTGCGCCTCGGTCTCGGCGTGGTAGCCGCGCACGGTGTCGGCGATCTCGGCGAGATAGCGCACCCGTCCCGCGGGCACGATCGCGGCGGCGGCCTCGGAGGTACGGCTGGACACCCTGCCCAGGAGGCCGGAACCCGCCTGCATGCCCTTGTCGACCAGCAGGTCGCGCAGGTGGTGGTACAGCGAGGTGACACCCTGGTCGTTGTAGCGCGAGGCGATCGTGCCGAACACCGGCATCTGGTCCGGCGCGACGCCGAAGGCCGCCCGGTTGCGCACCAGCTGTCGGCGTACGTCGCGCAACGCGTCCTCGGCGCCCCTGCGCTCGTACTTGTTGATCACCACGGCTTCGGCGAAGTCGAGCATGTCGATCTTCTCCAGCTGCGAGGCCGCGCCGAACTCCGGCGTCATCACGTAGATCGGCACATCCACGTGCGGCACGATCGCGGCGTCGCCCTGGCCGATGCCCGGCGTCTCGACGATCACCAGGTCGTGCCCCGCCGCCTTGCAGGCCAGGATCACGTCGGTCAGCGCCGTGGGCAGCTCGGGCGCGCCCCTGGTGGCCAGCGAGCGGAAGTACGTCGGCGCGCCGAGGCTGTTCATCCTGATCCGGTCGCCGAGCAGCGCGCCGCCGCCCCTGCGTCTCGTCGGGTCGATGGCGATGATCGCGATACGCAGCTTGTCGTCGTTGTCGACCCGCAGCCTGCGTACCAGCTCGTCGGTCAGCGACGACTTGCCCGACCCGCCGGTGCCGGTGATGCCCAGCACCGGGGCGTCACGACCGGCCGCCCGCAGGCCTTCCAGCAGCCTCTGGGAGGCGCGGCCGGACTCGATCAGGGTGATCGCCCTGGACAGCGCCGTCTGGTCGCCGGACACGACCGCCTCGACCGACGGCTCGTCCTCCAGCAGGACGTCGCACTCCTTGATCAACTCATTGATCATGCCCGGCAGGCCGAGCCGCTGCCCGTCCTCGGGCGAGAAGATCCGCGTCACGCCATGCGCGTGCAGCCTGGCGATCTCGTCGGCGACGATGACGCCGCCGCCTCCGCCGTACACCTTGATGTGCCCCGCCCCGCGCTCACGCAGCAGGTCGACCAGGTAGCTGAAATACTCGACATGCCCGCCCTGGTAGGAGCTGATCGCGACGCCTTGCACGTCCTCCTGGATGGCGGCGGTCACGACCTCGTCGACCGATCGGTTGTGGCCCAGATGGATGACCTCGGCGCCCTGCGTCTGAAGGATGCGCCGCATGATGTTGATCGCCGCGTCGTGCCCGTCAAACAGCGCAGCCGCCGTCACAAACCGCGTGGGATGTACCGGAACATGCACGCCCGTCCACTCCTTCGTCAGGTGCCTCCCTTTGAAGATACTAGGACGTCCTAGTAATTCCTATGCGCGGGGAGAGTTGGGGGCGGGGTGGGGAGGGGGCGGCTGGTTGGGGGGTGTGTGAGGTGGGACACATGGGGCGGGGGTCGGGATGGGCTGAGGTCGGGGTGGGCTGAGGTCGGGGTGGGCGTTGCTTGGCTTGGTGGGTGGGGTGGCCGCCTGGGGATGGCAGCTGTTTGGGAACAGCGGGCGGGCCTGGGGGCCAGCGGGTTGGGGTTAAGGGCTTGAGGCCGAGGGGTGCGGCTGAGGCCGAGGGGTGAGGGGGTGAGGGCTTGGGGTTTGGAGCTGAAGGCTTTGGACGTGAAGGCGTAGGGGCTGGAGGCCGGGTAGGCGCCAGTTGGGTACCTGGCGGTTTTGTTGCGGACGGCCAGCCCACCTTCCTGCGGACAAGGCGACCCTCGTTGCGCACTAGCGGCCACTTAGAGAGCGGTACGGCCTATCGGGGCGTACATCGCTGCCAGGAATTGACCAGGAACTACCAGGACTGCCCTTGCCGCAGGCTAACCAGACCACGCCGAAGCGGCAGTCGAGTACCAGTCCCTTGCCAGAAAGCCTCCGACTACACAACGCGCCTCTACCGCACGCGCCAAGCATTCACACATCACACACCAAAGGCCCGACATGGAGCACTTTGAGCTACCCACAACAACACCCGCGCCCCCAGGCCAATCCACCCCACCCCCCAGCGTCGTACACACAACACCCACCCCGATGCCCTTCAAGAAGGCCCCACCTACACGCCTCCAACCATCTATCCACCTCTCGCAACCCCGTGGCCTACACCTACCCGTGCACACCTACCTGCGCCTTGACGGCTAACAGCCAAGCCCCGCACCCCCTCCCGCCGCCCTCACGCCCTCACGCCCTCACGCCCTCACGCCCTCACGCCCTCACGCCCTCACGCCCTCACGCCCTCACGCCCTCACGCCCTCACGCCCTCACGCCCTCACGCCCTCACGCCCTCACGCCCTCACGCCCTCACGCCCTCACGCCCTCACGCCCTCACGCCGACCAGGCTCACCCACCACACCGACATCACCAACCTCATTGGCCCCAAAACACTCACGATTCCCAGTGCTCCCAACTACATGAGCCGGGCTTCACCTCGCCCTGTGCCTCACCCGCACAGCATTGGGCACCCAACCGCCACCACTGAGAGCGCCCACCTCATCCAGTTGGACGCTCGCACTCGTCCTCGCCCCTCAGCACTACTCAGACCCCACGCCCACCCCCTACTTCCTCTACTTGCTCCCGCCGCTCGTACGGCCGAAGCCGCACCGGCCGCCGCGCACCAGCACCACCAGCACCACCAGCACCACCAGCACCACCAGCACCACCAGCACCACCAGCACCACCAGCACCACCAGCACCACCAGCACCACCAGCACCACCAGCACCACCAGCACCACCAGCACCGGGGAGTCTCGCCGCTTCCTCCACGCCAGCCGTACCTTCTCCACCAGCGGCAACCCCTGGATCGGACAAACGCCCGGCGCCCACCGAGTTAGCCGATTCGCTCGGCTTCGGCCCCTCGCTCAAGCACACTGTCCCGCCTGTCCATGCCGCACTGCTCGACTTCATCGCACTGCTTGGTCTTGCCGCAGCACCGCCCAGCCTCGTGGCTTTGCTTGACCGCACGACGACACCCCGCCCGACACCAGCCCCCAACAGGGCCTCATCGCCCTCCCCGACCTCGCCCCCTACCTCAGCCGGACGCGCCGAGTCGGCGTCGCGAGATCCCCCAGCGCCATGCCCACCCAGAACACGCGCTGCCCCAACCCCACCAGCCGAGCGCACGACACTCCCCAAAGACGCCGCACCAGCCAAGCCCGAGAGACCACGCGGCGAGCCAATCGCCCCCGACGAGCTGCCCGCCGCATCCCGCGAACCCGACTCACCGCTCGACCTCACCCCAGCACCCTGACCGTCCCCACCAGCACCAGCCTCCGAAGAACCCGCCGAACCACCCGCGTCCTTCAACCCGATCGCCCCCACAACCCAGCCCTCAGAAGCCACACCAGCTCCCCGACGACCAGCCACACTCGGCCGTCCGGAAGCGTGAGCCCGACCCGCCATGCTCAACGGCCGAGCCCGGACCGCTCCCCTGAGGTCCTCGAAGCTCTCGAAGCCCTCGAAGTTGTCGTAGTCGCCAAAGTCATCGAGATCGCTGGAAGTACGGGCAATCCACCACGCGCGCAGAGCAGCCCATGGCCGTCGAACACCCAGCCCCACCACGCCCTGAAGCTCGTACCCCTCTCGCGTCCTCCGAGCCCGCCCAGCCCATCGGAACGCGACCACGACGATCGCCGCCACCACCCCGACAAGCACGACCTGCGACGTACCGAAGTAGTCGAAAGCCGAGCCTTCCCGCACCACCTTCACGGTAGGCAGGGAAAGCTGCAATGCGGCTTGCGGCTCCCCTAGTGGACGTACCTCAAGGAGGCTGCCGCCCTCCTTCACCTTTCGGGGCAGGCCGTACCCGACGATCTTCTCGTTGTCGCGGGTCTTGCGCTTCAGCCAGACCTTGTCGACGTTCGCCTCGATGGTGTGGATACGGGAGCCGTCGACACGTTCCACGATGCCGACATGGTCGATGCCCTTGTAGCTCTTGCCGCCCGACCAGTCGAAGAAGACCAAGGCGCCAGGCTCGGGCGTGTCCGACCAGGCGCCCCGCTTGATGAACCACGCGGCGTGGGACGGCGTCCAGGCGAACTGCCCCACGTACTGCTCGATCCCGGCGCGGTCCGCCGCCCAGGCGATGAACATGTCGCACCACGGCGCGTTCTTGTACTGCGGATCGTCGACGTGCTTGGCGTACCAGGTGCCGAACTTCGTAACCTGTCCGGCCTTCTCGCGATAACCGAGCTCAGGGCGGACGACCTTCAGCAGATCCTCAGCGAGCGGGTCCAGGACGACTCCTTCGCACATAACCAGCGGATAACGCAGGACTGTAATCGCGCCGCCCCCACCCTCCGTCACAAATCCGGAAAGTGTCTAACTATGAGGCGAAATACCCGAAGTGGTACGAATGAGACTCATGTGACTCCTGGGATGACACAATCGATCACCCTCTCAAGATGACGCCCAACCCACCCGCCGACAAGCCCCAGCAGCCCAATCCACCCCAATAGGCATCACATCGCCATTCACCGCCATCAGCAGGCACATCGCAGCTCTCACCAGTCCAGCGATTCCCCCACAACCCGACACCTCCACGCCGAGGCTCAAGGCTCCAGGACTTCAACCCACAGAGCGGGAAACGAGCGCAACACACGCTTCAGCCCGCAGCCAGGCGACCATTCAATTCATTCTCGACCCAACACTTCACACATCCAGCCGCCAACACAAATCGCACGCCTCTCAACGGACACGATCAGCCGACACATGGCGAATACGCACAACGCAACACCAGAACGACGTCACAGGCCGCCTCCCGCCAACCCGAGGCCCGCGCACGCCGCCCATACGCCCAGGTCAACGACCGAAGCGTCTCCCAGCCGGAAGGAGTCAAGCAATAACTCATGCTATTTCTGGAACGGCAAATACAATCGCAACGACCGAGCGCCGCCTCCACCTTCGAGTACGGCGCAGCACTGTTCGCGAAACCCAGACCAAGCTCACCAAAACAGGGTCGCCGAAACTCTGCACTCAATTCCCAAATCGCGACACAGTAGGCATTCTCACAAGAACCAAGCCGCCAGCAGCGGTCAAGCGCAAGCCCCCACCGTGAACACGGCCACCCCGCCCTCACCCGGCGGCACGACCTCGGCCACGATGCAGGTCACATTGTCCGGCGACCCGCCCTGATTGGCCAGGTCGATCAGCTTGGCCACAGCCTCGTCGAGATCCTCGACATGCGTCAGCACGTCGAACAGCGCCTCAGGGCCCACCACACCGGTCAGCCCATCCGAACACAGCAAATACCGGTCGCCCAGCTCGGCGTCGCGCAGCGAAATGTCGGGGTCGACCTTGCCGTCACTGCCCAGCACGCGCAAGACCCAGGAACGGCGTGGATGCACGGCCGCCTGGTCTTCGGTGATGCGCCCCTCGTCGACCATGGACTGCACCAGAGTGTGGTCCTTGGTTATCTGGTAAAGCGATCCATCCCGCAGCAGATAGGCCCGCGAATCCCCCAAATGCGCCAACGCGAAGCGGTACCCATCCCACAACATCGCCGTCACCGTCGTGCCCATGCCGCGGCGCGACGGATCATCCTCAGCCAGCCTCGCCAAACCCCGGCCGGCATCGCGCACAGCAGCCTCCAGGGCGGATTCCAGATCGACATCCGTCGCCGGGAGGTTGTCATCCAGCTCGCGGAGTGCTGCGATAGCAGCGGCACTCGCCAGCTCCCCCGCCGCGTGCCCGCCCATGCCGTCGGCGACGGCTAGCAGGCGAGCACTCGCATAGCCGGAGTCCTCGTTCTGCTCCCTGCGGAGGCCGACGTCGGAGCCGGCGGCGTAGCGGATACTGTGCTTCATGCACTGAAGTAAATCATTGGTTGAAACACTTCACAAGCAGATGCGCTGAAGAGTGTTGTGAACTAACCTCGTCAGCATGACCCACGACGCGACCGTTAACTTGGGCGACATCGCCCGGCTGGCCGGCGTCGGGCGCGCAGCTGTGAGCAACTGGCGCCGCCGCCATGATGACTTCCCACGCCCGATCGGCGGAACCGCAGCTCAACCCCACTTTTCCCTCTCCCAGATCGAGTCCTGGCTCCGCCTGCACGGCAAGTCCTACGAGCTCTCGTTGGCCGATCACGCCTGGCAACGCCTCCGCGCCGCAGGCGACCTCCATCTGGGCGCCCTGGTCGCCGAAGCCGGCATTCTCCTCACCGGCGGCCACGGCCCCCTCCCCTTGGACGACGACGCCGCCCATCCCGATCCATCCGACATGTCGCCCTTGCCCGACCAATCCACCGCCCTCGATGCCCCCAGCGCCCGGCCGTACTCCTCTTCTCCTGAGGCCTCTGAACTTCAAGCCACGCCGGAAGCCCCTCACGCGTCCTCGGGTGTAGAGGGCTCGGCCGAGGAACGCTCCGCCGAGCCCGACTCAACGCCCTTGCGGCCAATCGATCATCCTCAGATCGACGACATGTCGAGCCGGGACAGCTTCGATGAATCCGTCCCGGCTCACGGGATCACCGGGGCGGGCAAGGGCGATCCAGACGACTCTGCGACGCATGATGGCGCGTCCCGCGAAGCGCGATCGCCCGAAGCTCAGCCCCTGGATGAGCAGAGGACCAACCGCACGGCCAAGCGAAGGCAGACGACCTCTCCCGGCGAGACGGGCGACTCTCAAGAGGTACGGGACGACGAGCAGGCGCTCGACGCCTCGCTTCGTACGCTTCTGCAGGAGATGGCCGCCGAGCAGGGGCCGCTGGACGCGTTCGAGTACCTCGTCGAGCGATACCTTGACGCTCATTCCCGGCAGCTCGACGTCACCAGGACCGATATCGCCGAGCTCATGGTCCGCTTGGCCCTGCCCGAGGGTGGCAGCCTCTTCGATCCGGCCTGCGGTGTCGGAACGCTACTTCTGGCCGCCCAGAATGCTCAAGCCCCACTGCCGGTACGCGTACTTGGGCAGGATCTTGGGGCGACATCTGCCGACATCGCCGGTGCCCGGCTCAGGCTGAGGGGGGTTGATGCCGAGATCGCCATGGGCAACTCGCTCACCGCAGACGCCTTTCCCGACGAGCGTGCCGACGCTGTGGTGTGCCATCCGCCGTTCAACGAGCGCGCCTGGGGTTACGAGGAGCTGACCGGTGATCCCCGGTGGGAGCATGGCCTGCCGCCTCGGGGGGAGTCGGAGCTCGCTTGGGTACAGCACTGCCTTGCGCGAGTACGGCCTGGCGGGGTTGTCGCCATTCTGCTGCCGCCCGGCGCGGCGAGTCGGCGGCCTGGGCGTCGCATTCGGGCCAATCTGCTGCGTACCGGCTCGCTTCGGGCACTGATTTCGCTGGGTGGCCTCGACCTGTGGTTGCTGCGTCGGCCCAAGGCCGGGGAGCGTCCGCCTTCCGATCTTCTGGTTATGGACGCTATCGAGGATTTGTCGGCTGTCGAACCTGCCTGGCGTACCCATCTTCGGCTTCCGCCGCGGGACGCCGAGCTGGTGGTGGCGGCGCGTTCTCAGGGTGTTGATCCGGGGAGGGAGGCTCGTCAGGGCGGCGGTGTCGTTCTTGCCGAAGGGCAGCATGGCTCGGCGTTGGATACGCGGGCGTTGGCTCCGTCTGCTCCTCGCGACAGGGCGACTGAAGGCAGCTCAGGCGAGGATGACGTCGAGGGGGCAGGAGAGTCGACCGGTCCGGCAAATCGTGATGTGTCCGCCTCTGACAGTGCACGCCGCGAAAGGCATGAGGGGCCCGAGAGCGGCGACAGCGTCGAACGGCGCAGAGGCTCTGAGGGTGGCGAGCGTCGCGGGGGTCCCGAGCTCCTCGAAGGGCAGTCCGCGACTGAAGGTCGACGCGAACGTGATGGGCTGGCGACGATCGCCGGTGTCGAGGTCCCGGCGACGGCTGGCGCCAAGACGGGGGGCGCGGTGGCCCACACCATTCGCATCATCGATCTTCTGGATGATGACGTGGATCTCAGTCCAGCCAGGCATCTCCCCCGAGGGGGTGCTGATCTCGGGAAGGCGTTCAGTACGGCCAGGGCTCGCTTCCTGGCCGCGACCGCCAGCGCCCCCGATCTGAAGGTGCTTGCCGTACCTCTGGATCATCCGGTGACGACGATCGGCGATCTGGCCAAGGCTGGGCTGGTCAGCATTCTTCAGGCTCCGGCTCGGATGGTGTCCGGCGTGGGGGATGTTCCTGTGTTGCTGGCGGATGATTTGCCCACTGCCGCGTCGCCCAGTGGGCGGGCTGAGGCTGAGGCGGGGCTGGTACCCGTGCTGGCGGGGGATGTGGTGGCGAGCTACGCCACCGCTCGTGTGGTTGCGGCGGCGGGGGCGGTGTTGGGGCCGCAGCTGACGTTGTACCGCGTGGATCGGGAGAGGCTGGATCCGTACTTCTTGGCTGGGTTTCTGCGGTCGGCGGGTGGGCGTGCCGCGCAGGGGTCCAGTCGGGTCGATGCTCGGCGTACGCGTCTGCCGTTGTTGCCGTTGGTCGACCAGCAGGAGTATGGGCGGGCATTTCGGGATCTGGTCGCCCTTGAGGACTCGCTGAGGGAGACGGCCGAGCTGGGCGAGACGTTGGTACGGCTTGGCTTTGATGGGCTGGCTGATGGTCGGTTGCATCCGAGTGGGTAGGCGGATGGGCTGCGTCCGGATAGTCCGAATAGGTGGGCGGATGGGTTACCCCCAGGCGGGGGTGGCGGGTTGAGGGCGGGTAGCGGGTTGGGGAGTGGGCGGGTGGTGGGTGATGGTGGGCTGGGTTGGATCTTGGGGGGTTGGGGCTGTCGGGGGGCGGGCCTGGCGTTCTGGGTGTGGGCTGTAGGTGGGTGGAGTGAGAGCGGGTGGTGTTGATGGATGGGGGTTTGCGGGAAGGTGTAGCTTTTTGGCGGAACGCTCTGGGGAGGGGGCCAATGGTCATCGGCGACCGGTATGAGCTCGACGATCTCCCGTTGGGGCAGGGCGGTATGGGCGCTGTGTACGGCGGACGTGATCGGCGGCTGGGGCGGCGGGTCGCGGTGAAGCTGCTGCATCTGCGTGGGTTGGGGTGGCACAGCCAGCCGGAGCCTGACGAGGAGTTGGAGCGACGGTTCACCAGGGAGGCTCGGATTCTGGCCCGGCTTGAGCATCCGGGGGCGCCTGTTCTGTATGACTTCGGTACGCATGAGGCTCGGCTTTACCAGGTGATGCAGTTCATCGAAGGGGTGACGGTCGCCGATCTGGTCAGTGAGCATGGGCCGTTGCCTGTGGCCTGGGCTGCGGCGATCGCGGCGCAGGCGGCTGCGGTGTTGTCGGCGGCGCATACCTTGTCGATCTGTCATCGCGATCTCAAGCCGACCAACCTCATGCTGTGCCGAGACGGCAGTGTGAAGGTGCTCGATTTCGGGCTGGCGATGTTGCGTGAAGGGGATGTGAGCCAGCAGTTCACCAGGGTGGGACAGATTCTCGGGACTCCGGCGTACATGGCACCTGAGCAGATTCAGCGAGGGGTTGCCGATCCTCGGAGTGATCTCTACGCGCTCGGGTGTGTGGTGCACGAGATGTTGACCGGGCGGCAGTTGTTCACCGGGCCGACCGAGTATGTGGTGTTCGAGAAGCAGGTCAAGGAGCGACCGCCGGTGGTGCCTGGGGTGCCTGCGGCGTTCGCGAGGCTGCTGGCCGATCTGCTGGAGAAGCTGCCTGAGGATCGGCCTGCGGATGCCGATGAGGTGTATGAGCGGTTGCAGCCGTTCGCGGTTGACCTGCCGATGTTGCCGGGGTTTTTGACGCCGGCGTCGGTGTCGAGCCCGGGGCGCATGTACTCCCGCGTTGTCGGGCGATTGCACGGGTAGCGGTGGCACGAGGGTGGGCCTGGTGAGTGGCGGTTGTGGTTGGCGGTTGGATTTCGGCGGAGGCCGGCCGGTTGGTTCGGGTGCCCATCGGAGGCTCGGCGGGTGGCCGATTCGCGGATTGTGCGTGGTAGTCGCCTGGCGGTGGTCGATAGGCGGACGAGCGGTGACTCGATAGCCGGGCAGCTGACGGTCGATGGTTGGCGGCTGCCGGTTGACGGCGGTAGTCGGCAGTCGGCAGTCGGCAGTGATCGATAGTAGGTCGGTGATGGTGGTTCGGAGGGTTGGTGGTTGTGGAGGGCGGATCGTGATCGCCAGTGGACGCAGGCTGTTGAGGGGGGCGGGGTGGTTGGTAGGGGCAGGCTTTTGAGGGGTGGTGTTGATCTTTGGGTGTACTGGGAGCGGGTGTGCTAGGTGGGCTGGGAAGGGTTCGGGGAGCGCTCTCCGAAAGTGGGGTGAGGGTCTGGGTTGGGTTATAGGCCATTTCTTGCGATTACTCCCGCGTACCAGGTGGCGCTTTGTTTGGGGGTTCTGGTTTGGGTTTGGTAGTTGGTGTGGATTAGGCCGAAGCGTTTTTGGTAGCCCCAGGACCATTCGAAGTTGTCCATCAGGGACCACACCAGGTAGCCGCGGAGGGGTGCTCCGGACTGGATGGCGTGGTGGGCGGCTTGGATGTGGGAGTTGAGGTAGGCGATTCGGGCGGTGTCGGGGATGTGGCCGTCGGTCGGGGTGTCTTCGTAGGCGGCGCCGTTTTCCATGATCATCAGAGGGGTGCCCGGGTAGTCGCGGGAGAGGCGGAGAAGGAGGTCGGTGAGGCCGGTGGGGTCCACGGTCCAGCCCATGGCGGTGACGGGGCCGGGTGAGGCGGCGTGGGCCACGCCTTCGCTGCCGGGGAAGACGGAGGCGGCGGGGGCTCCGGCCTGCCGGAAGACGGTCGACGGCTGGTAGTAGTTGACGCCCAGGAGGTCGATGGGGGCGGAGATGACCGACAGGTCGGTGTCGTGGACGAAGGACCAGTCGGTGATGGCGGCGGTCGCCTGGATGATGTCGGCGGGGTAGGCGCCGCGGAGCACAGGGTCGAGGAAGAGGCGGTTGTGGAGGCCGTCGATGAGGCGGACGGCGGGGGCGTCGGGGCCGCGCACAGGGGTGAGGTTGAGGGTGAGGCCCAGGTCGCGGGCGCCGGATTCGCGCAGGGCGCGGGTGGCCAGGCCATGGGCCAGGAGCAGGTGGTGCACGGCGGTGAGCGCGGCGGCGGGGTCGGTGCGGCCGGGGGCGTGGATTCCGGCGGCGTAGCCGAGGAAGGCCGAGCACCAGGGCTCGTTCAGCGTGGTCCAGGTGTCGACGCGGTCGCCGAGACGGGCATGGGTGAGAACGGCGTAGTCGGCGAAACGCCGGGCGGTCTCGCGTGTGGTCCAGCCTCCGGCGGATTCCAGTTCCTGGGGCAGGTCCCAGTGGTAGAGGGTGATGATCGGCTTGATGTCGCGGGCCAGCAGGGCGTCGACGAGGCGGTCGTAGAAGTCGAGGCCGCGCTGGTTGGCTGGGCCGCTGCCGCCGGGCTGCACGCGGGGCCATGACACCGAGAAGCGGTAGGCGCCCAGGCCCAGCTCGGCCATGAGTGCGACGTCGTCGGCGTAACGGTGGTAGTGGTCGCAGGCGATGTCGCCGGTGTCGCCGTTGACCACCTTGCCGGGCGTACGGGAGAAGGTGTCCCAGATGGAGGGGCCGCGTCCGTCTTCGGCTGCCGCCCCCTCGATCTGGTACGCGGCCGTCGCGGCACCCCACAGAAAGCCTTCAGGGAAGCGCATCGAGTCCGCAGGGGGCTCCAAGCCACTCTCAGGGCTCCCCCACTCGCCCTCGAAACGCTCCCGCGCACCCTCAGGACGCCCCTGCTCACCCTCGGAACTCCCGCGTTTCCCCTCGGGACGTCCTCCCGATACGCCCTCCGCGAGGGTCACTCCTTCAGCATCGCGCGACACCTGATCACCCCCGGAACTCCCGCGTTCCCCCTCGGGACGTCCTCCCGATACGCCCTCCGCGAGGGTCACTCCTTCAGCATCGCGCGACACCTGATCCCCCACCTCACCAGCCATCCCCACCACCCCACCCCTTCCCTACCCAGAGAGCGCTCTCCGACCTCTCAACCATGACAACCCCACCCCACCTACACAAGAGCCACAGAGAACCCAGAACGCGCTGTAACCGTGACATCACAGTTATTGACATCGTTATCGAGGAGAACAAAGCTCTGAGAGCGCTCTCCCCACCTAACGGAGGAAGAACCATGTCCCCTCTCTTCCGAGTTCTGGCCGGTACCGCCCTGGTCCTGGCCGTCGGCGGTTGTGGCAGCGACGGAACCCCAGGCGCAGCAGGAACCCAAGGCGCAGGCGGCACCCCCACCCAGGCCTCCCCCGAGTGCGCCCCCTACGCCGCGTACGGCAGGCACGACGGCAAGAAGGTCACCGTGTACTCCCCGATCAGGGACGTCGAGGCCGACCTCTTCCAGCAGGCGTGGAAGCCGTTCGAGAAGTGCACCGGCATCAAGATCTCCTACGAGGGGACGGGAGAGTTCGAGGCGCAGATCCAGGTGCGAGTCGACGGGGGCACGCCGCCGGACCTGGCCTTCTTCCCCCAGCCGGGCCTCCTGGCACGCTACGCGAGCGCGGGCAAGCTCAAGGTAGCCCCGCCCGAGGTCAAGGCGCTGGCCGACGAGGGCTGGTCGAAGGACTGGGTGAACTACACCATGCTGAACGGCTCCTTCTACGGCGCCCCGCTCGGCGCGAGCGTGAAGTCATTCGTGTGGTACTCGCCCAGGATGTTCCAGGAGAAGGGCTGGAGCATCCCCACGACGTGGGCCGAGCTCATGCAGCTCACCGACACCATCGCCGCCACGGGGACCAAGCCCTGGTGCGCCGGGATCGAGTCGGGCGAGGCCACCGGCTGGCCCGCGACCGACTGGATCGAGGACGTGGTGCTGCGTGACCTCGGCCCCGAAGGCTATGACCAGTGGGTCGCGCACACGACCCCGTTCAACGACCCGAAGGTCGTCGCCGCCGTCGACAAGGTCGGCGCGATCCTCAAGAACGACAAGTACGTCAACGGCGGCTACGGCCCGGTCAGGTCCATCGCGACGACCGCCTTCCAGGAGGGCGGCGTGCCGATCACGACCGGCAAGTGCGCCCTGCACCGCCAGGCCTCCTTCTATGCCAACTTCTGGCCGGAGGGCACCAAGGTCGCCCAGGACGGCGACGTGTTCGCCTTCTACCTGCCGGGCAACGACGCCACCGCCAAGCCGGTGCTCGGCGCGGGCGAGTTCGTCGCCGCGTTCGCCGACCGGCCCGAGGTCGTCGCCCTGCAGCGCTACCTCGCCACCGCCGACTTCGCCAACACGCGGATGAAGCTGAGCACGTATGTCAGCGCCAACAAGGGCGTCGACCTGGCCAACGCGCAGAACCCGATCGACAGGCTCTCGATGGAGATGTTGCGCGACCCGGCCACCGTGTTCCGCTTCGACGGCTCCGACCTCATGCCCGCCGCGGTCGGCGCCGGAACGTTCTGGAAGGGCATGACCGACTGGATCAACGGCAAGGACACCAAGACCGTGCTCGACTACATCGAGACCTCCTGGAAGTAGCACGTCGGGCGCCGTCCCCCGCCGACGCGGGTGGCGGCGCCTCCTGAACGGGAGGAAAGGCGATGGATCTCGACTTCGACCTCGCCGCCGAGCAACCCAAGCTCCTGCAACTGCTGCTCGGCGTGCTCGCGTTCCTCGCGGTCGTCGGCCTGGTGATGCTGGCGCTCGACCGGGCGCCGACGCGTGGCCGAGGCAGGCTGCACGCCGTGATCCTGCTGGCCCCGGCGCTGACACTGCTGCTGATCGGCCTGGTGGTGCCCGCCGTACGGACGACGGTGTTGTCGTTCATGAGCGGGGACGGGAGGGTGTTCGTCGGGCTGGACAACTACGCGTGGATGTTCGGCCAGCCGGAGGCGCTGGTCGTGCTGCGCAACACGCTCATCTGGGTGCTGCTGGTGCCGGTGCTGGTGACCTCGATCGGGCTGCTGTACGCGGTGCTGGTGGATCGCACCAGGTTCGAGGCGCTGGCCAAGTCGCTGGTGTTCCTGCCGATGGCGATCTCGTTCGTGGGCGCGGGCATCATCTGGAAGTTCGTCTACGCCTACCGGCCGCAGGAGGAGGCGCAGATCGGGCTGCTGAACCAGATCGTCGTCGCACTCGGCGGGCAGCCGCAGCAGTGGCTGCTGGAGGAGCCGGTCAACACGCTGTTCCTGGTCGTGGTCATGGTGTGGATCCAGGCCGGTTTCGCCACCGTGGTGCTCTCGGCGGCGATCAAGGGCATCGCCTCCGACATCGTGGAGGCGGCCAGGCTGGACGGCGCCGGGCCCGCGCAGATGTTCTTCCGCGTCACGCTGCCCGCGATCCGTCCCGCGGTGGTCGTCGTGCTCGTCACCCAGTCGATCGCCACCCTCAAGCTGTTCGACATCGTACGGACGATGACCGGCGGCCAGTTCGACACCAGCGTCATCGCCAACGAGATGTACAACCAGGCCTTCCGCTACGGCGAGAGCGGCCGGGGCGCCGCGCTGGCGGTGTTCCTGTTCGTCCTGGTCACGCCGATCATCGTCTACCAGGTCAGATCGCTTCGCAGGCGTAGGGAGATCGCATGACGACCTCGGCGGCCAGGGTGCGCGGGAGGCTGAGCGGCAGGGTCGCGAGCCTGGTCGCGGTCGTCATCGCACTGGTGTGGACGGCTCCGACGTTCGGCCTGCTGCTGTCGTCGTTCCGGCCCGAGGACGCCATCAAGTCGACCGGCTGGTGGACGTTCTTCGGCGATCCGGTGCTGACGCTGGACAACTACCGTGAGGTGCTGTTCAGTACGTCGACGTCGTCGGGGCAGCTGGCCAGCTTCCTCATCAACTCGATCGTCATCACCGTGCCCTCGGTGCTGCTGCCGCTGGCGATGGCCGCGTTCGCCGCATACGCGCTGGCCTGGATCCCGTTCAGGGGGCGCGACTGGATCTACATCGGGGTGTTCGCCCTGCAGGTGGTGCCGTTGCAGATGGCGCTGGTGCCGTTGCTCTCGCTGTTCTCCTCGGGCGTCGAGGTCTTCGGGCTGCAGGTGCTGCCCGCGCTCAACCTCGAAGGCACCGGCCGTTTCGCCCAGGTATGGCTGGCGCACACGGCCTTCGCCCTGCCGCTCGGCATCTTCCTGCTGCACAACTTCATGTCCGAACTGCCGCGCGAACTGCTGGAGGCGGCCAGGGCCGACGGGGCAGGCCATGCCACGATCATCCGCAGGATCGTCCTGCCGCTGGTCGCGCCCGCCCTGGCCACGTTCGCGATCTTCCAGTTCCTCTGGGTGTGGAACGACCTGCTGGTCGGCCTGATCTTCGCGGGCGGCACCGCCGAAAGCGCCCCCATGACCGTACGGCTGGCGCAGATGGCGGGGACGAAGGGCAACGAGTGGCAGCGACTCACGTCGGGCGCGTTCGTCTCTGTCATCATTCCTCTCGTGGTCTTCCTCTCGATGCAGCGCTACTTCGTCCGGGGCCTGCTGGCCGGCTCGGTGAAGGGATGAGACGACCGACGTTGGAGGCGGTCGCGGCCAGGGCGGGCGTGTCCCGCGCCACGGTCTCGCGCGTCGTCAACGGCCAGACCACGGTCGCCCCCTCGATCCGCGACGTCGTCCTGCGTGCCGTCGACGAGCTCGGCTACGTGCCCAACAGCGCCGCCCGCAGTCTGGTCACCCAGCGCACCGACTCCATAGCCTTGGTCGTCTCCGAGCCGCCGACCAGGGTGTTCTCCGAGGATCCACTGTTCTCCACCGTGATCAGAAGTGCCAGTGCCGAGCTGGAGGCCGCCGACAAGCAGGTCGTGCTCATGCTCGCGGGCAGCGCCAGGTCGCATGCCAGGGTCGAGCGCTACATCGCCTCCGGCCATGTCGACGGCGTCATGCTCATCTCCATGCACGGCGCCGACCCGCTGCCGTCGGCCGTGACCAGGCTGCGGGTGCCCGCCGTCTCCTACGGCAGGCCCGCCGTGCCGGTCGACCTGCCGTATGTCGACAACGACAACATCGGCGGCGCCGAGTCCGCCGTGCGGCACCTGGTGCGTACCGGCCGCAGGCGCATCGCCACCATCGCGGGCCCGCAGGACATGATCGGCGGCCAGGACCGCATGACCGGGTACCGCAATGTGCTGCGCGACTCCGACCGGCGCTCGATCGTCGCGGTCGGCGACTTCACCCGGGAGTCGGGCGCCACCGCCATGCGGCAGCTGCTGGGTGACGATCCCGCGCTCGACGCGGTGTTCGTGGCCAACGACCTGATGGCCGTCGGCGCGCTGCAGGCGTTACGCCAGGCGGGGCGGCGGGTGCCCGACGACGTGGCCGTGGTCGGGTTCGACGACATCGAGGCGGCCAAGTACACCGAACCGCCGCTCACCACGGTCAGGCACCCGGTCGTCGAACAGGCCGCCGCCATGGTCAGCCTGCTCCTCGGCCTGTTCGAAGGCGGCCCCACCGATCCGATCATCCTGCCGACGGAGCTCATCGTCCGCGAATCCGCGTGAAGCCCGGCGCCCTGAACCATCCCCCAGGGGTCAGAGCCGCCCCGCCCCCGCAGGCGTACAGTCGAGAAGTGTGAGGACACGCGACGGGAGGTCATGGCGTGAAGGCGCAGCCCTGCGACTCCGAATTCGTCAGGCCTGACCTGCCGGTCCCCCTCCCGCCCGCGACCGGTTCGGGCGAGCTGCTCAGACGGGCCCTGGTCGGCCTGCGTGAGCCGGACTTCGCCCGGGCCCATGCCCTCACCGCCGCCCTGACCGTGCTCACGATGGGCCTGGCGCTGGCCGGGATGTGGGTGTCGAGGGCGTATGTCCTGGTGGCCGTGCCGCTCGGCTGCTACCTGGTGGCCAGGACCGTGGTGCTGATGGCGGCCGAGCGGCGGCAGCGCGACTTCGAGCCGCTCTGGCTCGACGTGCAGAGCGAGGTGCTGCGCCGCCGCCCGTTCGAGGTGCTCAGGCTGACCGTCGAGGGCCCGTACGGCAGGTCGGCCAGGCCCGGCGCCCGCCGTACCTATGACCTGGGCCGGGCCGAGGACGTGCGGGAGCTGGTGCGCAGGCGCAGGGCCGAGGCGGAGGCGGGGGTGTGGTCGCGGGCGACGCTCGGGTTCGCGCACTGGGCGGGCGGTGGCGGGCGGCAGGCGCTGGCCGAGGTGAGCAGGGAGCTGGGCGAGCTGGTGATCGAGCCTGGCCGCGAGCAGGCGGGAGCCGCGTGGACGCGCTTCCCCCAGGCCCGCTACCGGGGCAGGCCCACGGCGGGCGGGCGGCCTGCCCGGCGGACCTATTGGGAGTTGTCGGGCCCGGTGGTGGTCGCGGCGCCAGGCTCGACGAGATGATGCCGTAGCAGGGCATGGGTGAACTCGTAGTAGCCGTTGAACTGCCTGAGCACGCCTCGCGAGCGCGCCTCCCGCAGGAACGCCATCAGCCGCAGCGGCGTCGACCCGCGCAGGGCCAGCCATACCCGCGTGGTGAGGAACCTGCCCCACGCGCTGGAGCCGTGCGTCATCAGACCGAGCCCGGCCCCGGCCAGGATGAGCCCGCCGAGCGCCCCCAGCAGGGTGTGCTGCACCTGGGTGAGCCCGGTGACGAAGGCCAGGTCGTCCAGCTCGGGTGAACGATGGCCGGCCCTGAGCGCCGATCCCAGGTAGGCCCCGGTGAGCGCCCCCGACACACTGCCCAGCGCCCAGGCGTAGAGCACGGCGGCACGGTCGCCGCTGAGCAGCGTGTCGGACGTGACGGCCTTCATCGGGTCGCTCGGCTCGCTGAAGTACCTGGCCATCGCATACGTCACGCCCATGAGGGCGCCGCCCACCACCACGTAGGACAGCTCCTCGTACAGGGCCAGCACGATCAGCGCGCAGGCCGCGGCGCCCGTGAGGCCGAAGCCCGCGGCCCTGAGCAGGGCGCGGCCCGAGAGCGACCTGCCGGTCCACAGGCTGGGCCTGGCCCGGCGCGGGTCCTCCTGCGGGATGAGCTCGACGACGAACGCCCCGGCCACCCCCACGCCGAGCCCGATGGCCAGGCCGATGCCCGGCTGTCCGGAGATGACGTAGAAGAAGCCTCCGGCCAGTACGGCGCAGACCGGGCCCGCGATGCCGACGGCGACGGCGAGGAACACCGCGCGCGGCACGGCCGTGTGCAGCTTCCACCAGGCCAGCCTGCCCTCGTTCGCCTCGGCCTGGGCGGCGAGGAAGGTCAGATGGCGCCTGACCCGCTCGCCGTCCTTCCACCGCTTGGACCCGAGGAAGGCGCGATCGGCGAACGTGTTGAGCAGATGCCGTTCGATCCGGTCGGCGGCGCCGGGCCCTTCGGCGCCCAGCAGGTCGGCGGGAGGCGCCTGGCCGGGCGCGACGGCGAGCGAGAGCATGAACGGCGTCCGCAGGGCCTGGGCCAGTGCGCCTTCGGGATGGGCGGTCAGCTCGGCCACGACCGGCGCCAGCCTGCCGCCGTGCCCGTCGTCCGGCTCGTAGGCACGCAGGTACGCGCACACCTCGTCGGCGTCGAGCGGCTGCAGTTCGACGACGACGGCGTGGTGCAGCACGTGTGCGGCGTTGGCCCGGCCGAAGTGGCCGCTCCGGCTGGTGAGGACGAACGAGCGCCCGGCCAGGTCCTCCTCGATCCGGGCCAGGGCCGCCCTCGGGTCCCGCATGTGGTCGAGGCCGTCGAGGACCGGCAGCACGTGCATGGCGACCAGGCGTTCGGCCACCGCCCGGCCCCTGGCGGCGTCGGTCGCCGTGGGGTAGGCGCGCAGGAGTTCGTCGGCCATCCAGTCGACGACGGGCCTGGCCGGATCCCAGTCGGCGAGCTGGAAGTGCACGGGCACCGCGCTCCTCGGCCCGTCGGCGGCCAGGGCGACGGTGAGCAGCACGCAGGTCGCCGTCTTGCCCGCGCCCTGCTCGCCGATCACCACCAGGCGGGTCAGGTCGCCGCCGGTGGCGTGGCGGGTGAATCCGGCGATGAGCTCACCGAGCCCGCCTCCGTCGGGCAGCGCCCTGGCCAGCGGGCTGTTGCGGTCGGAGCCCTTGGCATGCCGCCAGCGGACGTCGGCGCGCCTGGCGAGGTACAGCCCTCTCTGCTTCTCCTCGCCTCGCCACTCGTCGCCGACGGTCGCGGCCAGGTCGGCCGCCTTGTCGGCCGCGCGCTCCTCCACCGGCCGCTCGGCGCCGCCCTCGCCCTTGAACAGCGAGTACGCGAACGTGACGATCGGCACCAGGACCGAGCCGACGCCCACCCACAGGGTGACGGCGTCGTCCCCGCTGCCGGTCAGGCCGCTCCACGCCGCGGCGACGGTGGCGACCGCGATGGCGGCCAGCACGATGAGCAGGATCAGGGGCAGGAGCTTGGCGCGGTTCATCGCCACCTCGTGGTCGGGGATGCGGCGGGCGGCAGTGCGCCGTCGCCACGGGTGAGCAGGGTCAGGACCGGCGAGCGCACCCCGCTGGCCAGGACCCGCCTGGCCAGCGAGCCCAGCAACGGCAGCCGCCTGCCGACGACGGCCTTGACGAGCAGGAAGTAGACCATGCCGAAGTACTGACGACTGGTCCTTCGTCCGTATCTGGCCACGATCGGGCCGCGCAACGCCCGCAGCGCGGCTCCCACGTCGGCCACGCCGATCACACCGAGCGTGGCCAGGGTGGTGACGCCGCCGAGGCGGTCCTCCTCGACGTCCATGTAGTCGTCGAGCATCTGGAAGGCCTCGCCCAGCTCCATGAGCAGCGCGCGTTCCCGCTCGTCCATCCGCGGGTTGACCAGGCCGCACAGGGTGGCGTTCGCCATCGCGCCCTTGCCTCGGGTGATCTTCGCGAGCGCGTCGCCCGGCAGTACGGCGTCGCGCTGCTGACGCGACAGGCACTGGTAGTCGTGCAGGGCGGCGAGCGAGGCGTAGACGGGGTCGTCGCCGGACAGCCCGGCCCTGACCTCGATCTCCAGGCAGAGCTCGATCAGCAGGCGTTCGAGTTCGCCCTCGAAGGAGGCGGGGTCGGGGCCCGGGCGGTCGTCGAGCAGGGGAGTGCCGGTGCCGTCGAAGAGGTCGTCGTAGAGCCTGGTGACCGCACCCGCGAGTGCGGCCACCTCGACCTGGCACGGCCTGCCCGCCATCCAGGCATAACTCAGAATCGCGTAACCGATTTTCCCACTCATCGCGCGAAGGGCGGCGAGCACGGCCGGGCGTCTTTTCCCGTCACTGATGACCCTGACCACGACGGGAGCCACCACGCGATCGAATGCAACACCCAGCTCAGCCCAGGTGACCTGCGCGAACACCCCGGCCGAAGGAAGCCCGACGGCAAATCTCGCACAGCGCGCCAAAACCAGGAAGTCGCCGAAGCACGGCCCCATTCACACTCCCGTATGCCGCTGTCAAGCGCAGCCATGAGCTTGTCATATGGCCATGGGAGGGTAAAGGGAAAATGTCGTCATTCTGCCGTGCGCAGCCACACAGCCGTGTCGGGCGGCAGCAACCCATCGGGCATCGGCCCTCCGGCCAGCAGGACCTCCTCGTGCGCCGGAGGCCGGACGGCTTCGGCGCCCAGGTTCACCACGCAGGTCAGCCCTCCGGCCCGGCTGAAGGCCAGCACGTCGTCCGTGCCGAGGTCGAGCCAGGTCAGCTCCCCGTCGAACAGCGGCGTGCGCCGCAACCGCAGCCCCTCGCGATACAGCGACAGCATCGAACCCGGGTCCGCGCGCTGCGCCTCGACCGACAGGGGCGCCCAGGAGTCCGGCTGCGGCAGCCAGGTGTGCTCGCCGCCGAACCCGTAGGGAGGCGCCTGGCCGGACCAGGGCAGCGGCACCCTGCATCCGTCGCGTCCTGGCACGGTGAAGCCGGAGCGCCGCCACATCGGGTCCTGGCGCAGCTCGCCCGGGATGTCGTCGACCTCGGGCAGGCCGAGCTCCTCGCCCTGGTAGACGTAGAGGCTGCCGGGAAGCGCCATCGCCAGCAGCGCCGCCGCCCTGGCCCGGCGCGTGCCGAGTGCCAGGTCGCTCGGGACGCCGTCGCGTCTGTCGCCGTGGTCGAAACCGGTGTCGGCCCTGCCGTACCTGGTGACGGGGCGGGGGACGTCGTGGTTGGACAGCACCCAGGTGGCGGGGGCGCCGATGGGGGCGTGGGTGGCCAGGGTGCGGGTGATCGAGGCGCGCAGGGCGGCGGGCTCCCAGGGGCAGGCCAGGAAGTCGAAGTTGAACGCGGTGTGCATCTCGTCCGGGCGCAGATAGCGGGCGAACCGCTCCTGGTCGGCCAGCCAGACCTCGCCGATGAGGATGCGGCCTGGCCCGTAGGAGTCGGCGATCGCACGCCAGTCCCGGTAGATGTCGTGCACGCCGTCGAGGTCGTCGTGCAGGCCGCGGTCGAAGTCCTTGACGCACATCGCGGCCGAGTCGACGCGGATGCCGTCCACTCCCCTGTCGAACCAGAACCTGAGCACGTCGTGGAACTCGGCGACGACGTCGGGATGGGTCCAGTTGAAGTCGGGCTGCTCGGGGGCGAACAGATGCAGGTACCACTGGCCGTCGCCCACCTGGGTCCAGGCGGGGCCGCCGAAGATCGAGGTCCATTCGCCCGGCTCGTCGGCGAACCAGAACCTGGCGCGTTCCGGCGAGCCGGGCCCCGCGGCCAGCGCCTTGACGAACCACTCCTGTGCGGTCGAGCCGTGGTTGGGCACCACGTCGACGATGGTGCGGATGCCGAGCGCGTGCGCCTCCTCGATGAACTTCTCCGCCTCGGCGAGCGTCCCGAACACCGGCTCGATGCCCCGGTAGTCGGCCACGTCGTAGCCGCCGTCGGCCATCGGCGATGGATACCAGGGATTGAGCCACACGGCGTCGACCCCCAACTCCGCCAGGTACGGCAGGCGGGCCCGCAGGCCGGCCAGGTCGCCGACGCCGTCGCCGTTGCCGTCGGCGAAGCTGCGCAGGTACACCTGGTAGATCGCGGCTCCCCGCCACCACGTGTCAGACATATGTGTATTTCCCATCGGTTTGGAGGTCAGCCCTTGAGGCTTCCGGCCGTGAGCCCGGCCATGATGCTGCGCTGGAAGACGAAGAAGACGGCGATCGCCGGGATGCTGGCGATGACCAGGGCGGCGATGAGCACGTTCTGCGGCACCTGGGCGGCCAGCGAGGCGATGCCCACACTGATCGTCATCTTGTCGGTGTCGGGCAGCACGAGCAGCGGCCAGACGAAGTCCTTCCAGCACGTGACGATCGACAGGATCGACACCACGCCCAGGATCGGCCGTGAGATCGGCAGCACGATCGACCAGAGGACGCGTCCCGGCGAGGCGCCGTCCATCTGGGCGGCCTCGATCAACTCCTTCGGAATGGAGTCGAAGAACCTCTTGAGCAGGAAGACGAAGAACCCGTTGGCCACGGCGGGCAGCCAGATCGCCCAGGGCGTGTTGAGCAGGTCCCAGCCCAGGATCGGCAGGTCGGAGGCGGTCAGATAGGCGGGCAGCAGCACGACCATCGGCGGGATCATGAGTGTGCTCAGCATGAGGCCGAGCACGACCTTGCCCAGGATCGGCCGCAGCTTGGACAGCGCGTAGGCGGCGCACACGTCGAACAGCAGCGTGAACAGCCAGGCGCCACCGGCGTACAGGGCGGTGTTGCCCAGGAAGAGGCCGAGGTCGAGCAGGTCCCACGCCTCGGCGTACACCGAGAGGTCGGGGTCGGCGGGAAACAGCGTGGGCGGCATCTGGGCCAGCTCGTCGGCCGACTTCAGCGCGCCGGTCGCCATCCAGTACAGCGGGAAGACGAAGACGGCGGTGAAGGTCACCATGACGAGCGTGAGCACGCTCCAGTAGAGGATGCGGCCACGCGGCGTGCTCAAGGTGTGCGGCGAGACCAGCGTGCGGACGCTCATCGCTGTTCCTCCCTGGACACGCGCAGGTAGACGGCGGAGAAGACGACGAGCACCACCATGAGCATCAGGCCGAGCGCACCGCCGCCGCCGAAGTCGCCGAAGTTGAAGGCGTACTGGTACATCAGGTAGGCGACGCTGACGGTGGCGTTCTCCGGGCCGCCGCCGGTGAGCAGGTAGGGCTCGATGAAGACCTGCATGGTGGCGACGACCTGCAGCAGCAGCATGACCAGCAGGATCAGCCTGGTCTGCGGGATCGTCACGTGCCACACACGCCGCAGCAGCCCGGCGCCGTCCAGCTCGGCCGCCTCGTAGAGGTCGCCGGGGATGCTCTGCAGCGCGGCCAGGTAGATCAGCGTGCCCGTGCCCAGGTTCATCCAGGTCGAGACGATGACCAGCGACAGCAGCGCGGTGTCGGTGGAGTCGAGCCAGGCCAGTGCGGGCAGGCCGACCACGTCGAGCAGCTGGTTGAACAGGCCGGGCCCCGGGTCGTAGAACCACTTGAACAGCAGCACGGCGACGGCGGGCGGCAGCATGACCGGCAGGTAGACCACGAAGCGCAGATAGGCCTGGCCGTGCTTGAGCTCGTTCAGCACGATCGCGGCCACGAACGGCACCACGAACCCGACCAGCAGCGCGAGCCCGGTGAAGATCAGCGTGTTCTGCCAGGCCGCGGTGAAGGCCGGGTCGTCGAGCACGGTGCGGAAGTTGTCCAGGCCGACCCAGACCGGGTCGTCGACGAAGTTCGTCTCCTGGAAGCTGAGCAGGATCTCGCGGGCCATCGGGTACCACGAGAAGAACGCGAAGCAGATCAGGGCGCCGCACAGGAAGCCGTACGCGGTGAGGTTGCGGCGCACCCCCCGGCCGATGGCCGAGGGGGCGCGCCTGCCGGAGCGGGCGGGGGCCCGCCGCAGGGTGTCGAGCATCAGCCCTGCTTGGCCAGAACCTTGTTGGCCTTGGCCTCGGCGTCGGCCAGCAGCTGGTCGATGTCGGCGTCCTCACGGGTGAGTACGGCCGACATCGGCGTGTCGAGGATCGCGTAGAGCTCCTGGGCCAGCGGCGGCTCCAGCCTGCCGGTGATGGTCGCCGAGCCGTCGAGGTAGCCGGAGAAGTTCTCGACCGGGACGGTGGCGTTGGCCTTGCGGTCGGCCAGGACCTGCTGTCCGGGTGCCGAGGAGCCGAAGAGGTCGGGGAAGGGCAGGCCGACCTGGCGGCCGTCGGCCTTGGCGCGGGCGTAGTCGAACTGGCCCTGGCCGGGGGTGAGCTCGTGGAACTCCAGCCACAGCAGTCCGGCCTTGATCTGCTCGGGTGTGGCCTTGGGGTTGAACATGTAGCCGTCGCCGCCGCTCAGCGAGCTCTTCGCCTCGGGGAGCGCGGCCACGCCGTAGTCCTCGTACTTGCCCTTGAACTGGTCGTGCAGCCCTTCGACGACGTCGGGGGCGCCGAGCATCATGCCGGTCTTGCCGGAGGCCATCATGCGCATGAGGTCCTCCCACTGCAGGAGCTGCTTGGTGCCCATGCTGGAGTCGGCCCAGCGCATCTGCTTGAGGTTGGCCAGGACGGCCTTGCCCTCGGGGCTGTTGAAGGCGGCCTGCCTGCCGTCGGGGGTGACCATCTCGCCGCCCCTGCCGTACAGGGAGGCGGTGAAGTGCCAGCCGCCGGTGTTGCCCGCGCTGTACTCGCCGAAGCCGACGTAGCCGGGGCCGAGTGCGGCGATCTTCTTGGCCGCGGCCTGTACCTCGGCCCAGGTCGTGGGCGGGGTCGCCGGGTCGAGTCCGGCCTGGGTGAACAGCTTGCGGTTGTAGACCAGGCCCATCGAGTAGTTCTTGCGCGGCAGGCCGTAGACCTTCTCGCCGTCCTTGAACACGCCGATCACGTCGTCGCGCAGGTCGCCGTAGGTCTTGACCTGGCTCACGTGGGCGGAGATGTCGGCGGCCTGACCGGCTTTGACGATCTTCTGGACGTCGGTGAAGTAGACGTAGAAGACGTCTTCCATCTTGCCTCCGGCCAGTTTGGCCTGGAAGGTGTCGGGGTTGATGCAGGGGAAGGCGTCCTTGCTCTGCACGGTGATGTGCGGGTGCAGCTTCTGGAAGGCCTCGACGTCGGCGTCCCACTGCTTGCGCTCGATCGTGTTGCTTCTGGGCGGCTGGCACCCGACGGTGATCGTCACCGGGGCCTCCGCCCCCGCCGGGGTCTTCGACCCCTGGGTCTCGGGCTCCTCGGCGCCGGTGGAGCCGCAGGCAGCGACGGACAGGCACGCCGCGATCACAAGCGCTCTGCGCATGCTCATCGATCTGACCCTTCTGGGGGTGGATGGGAGGTGTCCCACACGATAAGCATCATCGACAGATGTCTGCAATATTTCGACAGGCCAATGAAATATAACGACTACATGACGACGGCCCGGGACTCGTCGGAGTCCCGGGCCGTCGCTTGCAGCCGGATGTCAGTCCTTGCGTGGCCTTGCGGTCGAGGCGCGCACCACCAGTTCGGGCTCGAACAGCAACTCGTCGGCCGGCACCACGGCCTTGTCGATCTGGGCGACGAGCAGCTCGACCGCCGCCCTGCCCATGGCGTCGATCGGCTGGCGCACGGTGGTCAGGGGCGGGTCGGTGCAGTTCATCAGCGCCGAGTCGTCGTAGCCGATGACCGAGACGTCGCCCGGCACCGAGAGCCCCTGGCGCCTGGCCGCGCGCACGGCGCCGAGTGCGAGCAGGTCGCTGGCGCAGATGATGCCGCTCACGCCCTTGCGGACCAGCCTGGTGGCTGCGGCGTGCCCGCCTTCGAGGGAGAACATCGTGTGTTCGACCAGGTCGGGGTCGACCTTGGCACTGTCGCGCTTGCGCCGCGAGGGGATGTGGTCGCGGGGGCCGAGCAGCAGGCCGATGCGCTCGTGGCCGAGTGCCCGCAGGTGGCCGACGGCCATCTCGGCCGCCACCACGTCGTCGGCCGAGACCTGGGGGAAGCCCAGGTGCTCGACGGCCGCATTGATCAGCACGGTCGGCAGCCTGCGCTCGTGGATCAGCTCGTAGTGCGCGTGCGAGGCGTCGGCCTGGGCGTAGAGCCCACCGGCGAAGACCACGCCCGAGACCTGCTGCTGCAGCAGCAGGTCCACGTAGTCGGCCTCGGAGACGCCGCCGACGGTCCTGGTGCACAGGACCGCGGTGAAGCCCTGCTGGGCCAGCGCACCCCCGACGACCTCGGCGAACGCGGGGAAGATGGGGTTCTGCAACTCGGGCAGGACCAGGCCGACCAGCCTGGCCCTGTCCCCTCTGAGCTGGGTGGGCCGCTCATAGCCGAGGACGTCGAGCGCGGTGAGCACAGCCTCCCGCGTGGCGTCGGACACGCCCGGTTTGCCGTTGAGCACACGGCTGACCGTGGCCTCGCTCACCCCGACTTTCTTTGCCACCTCTGCAAGTCGTCGTGTCATGCCGCAAATTCTAGGGCACTTGGCGCAAGAATTTGCGTCAGTTGAACGGAAGTGAGGTCAGCTCCTCCCGGGTCGGCAGCCCCTGCCAGTCGCTCATACTGGTGACGGCGAACGCGCCCAGCAGAGTGCCACGTTCCAAACGCTCGGGAGCGGTCAGCCCGTCGAGCAGTCCGCTCAGGTATCCCGCGCAGAACGCGTCGCCCGCTCCCGTGGTGTCCACGACCGGGACCTGAAGGCTCGGCGCGTCGTAGCGCATCCGGTCGGCCCTGACGCTCGCGCCCTTGGCGCCCCTGGTGACCACGACCTCGCGTTCGGGACTGAGCGCCGGTTTGACCAGGTCGAGCTCGTCGTGCCCGAGGAAGAGCAGATCGGCGTAGCAGGCCAGCTCCGCCAGCACCTCCCCCGCCTCCTTGACCGAAGGCCACAGCGCCGGAACGTAGTTGACCGCGACCGAGACGTAGACGCCCGCCGTACGGGCCGCTGCCACGGCGGCGAGCACGGCGGACTGGGAGTCGTGGCCGAGGCCCATCGTGATGCCGGTCACGTGCAGGATGCGGGAGTCGCCGATCCTGTCGATGAGGACGTTGCCCGGGGTGAGCCTGGCCCCGGCCGAGCCTTCGCGGTAGGCCAGGGATCGGGTGCGGTGCCCGATCCTCGACTCCCGCAGCAGCAGTGCGGTCGGCGCGCTGGCGTCGACCCTGACGTCGCTCACGTCGACGCCCTCTCCCCGCAACACCGACAGCACCCTGACGCCCAGTTCGTCGTCGCCCACCTTGCCGAGGAAGGCGGCACTGTGGCCCAGCCTGGCCAGGCCGATGGCCAGCGCGAACTCGGCGCCGCCGACGTCGAGGCGGGCCTCGCTGTCATGGCGGACCCTGCCGCTGGACACCACGCCACTGGCCTCGCCGAGGGTGTAGACGTCGATCATGCACACCGTCCCTTTAGAAATACTTTGCCCCTACTAACAACCTTTTTCCCATCCCGTGCCTCTAAGGAGGTAGAGGGGGCGAGCACCCGAGCCCGCCCCATCTGACGGGGAGAGGAATAAACACCCTCATGAAGAGAATCGCTGCCGGTATTGTCGCTGCCTTCGTAGGCGGCACGATGCTGATTTCCGGAGGTACGGCCCAGGCCGCACGAACCGACCTCAGCGTCCGCATCACCGACATCTCGCCGAACCCGGTCGTCGTCAAGGGGGACGGGACCAGCGCCACCATCGAGGTGCGCACCACGGACGCCGAGAAGGTCGAGCTGCGGGTCAGGCCAGTGGCAGACAAGTTCCGCACGCTGAGCGTCAAGGAGCCGAAGATCGCGCACGAGGGTGACCTCTGGCGCTTCACGGTTCCCTTCAGCGCGAACGACCCCGAAGGACGCTGGCTGGCCATTGCCGACGCCTTCGACAAGCACGGCAAGAAGGCGACCGCCGAGCTCAACTTCTCCGTCGAGGTGGAGCAGGGCAAGGCCGACACCCGTATCACCCGCTTCAGCGCCAGTCCCGACCCGGTCAAGAAGGGCCGCACGCTGAACTTCAGCGGCCGTCTGCAGGTCGACGACGACGGCTGGGACGGCCTGAGCAGGGCCAAGGTCGACGTGTACTTCCGCGCCGACCACTCCAGCGGCTGGAAGTGGGTCACCTCGGCCAAGACCAGCTGGGGCGGTAAGTTCTGGGCCAAGACCAAGGCCTGGAAGAGCGGCACGTTCAAGGCCGTCTACGACGGTGGCGACGACACCAACGGTTCGGAGAGCCGTCGCGACTACGTTCGCGTCTACTCCTACCACCGTCACCACTAAGCGGTAAGGCGAAGGGCCCGGCCAGGGGCAGGCCGGGCCCTTCGCCATGTCCGCCGCCTTCCCCCGATATCCGCTGACCAGCGGATATCGGGGGGGCGTGCGAGGGTGACAGGTGATCATGCGGATAGCATCGATGACCATGACCAGCTCACAGGCCGTCGACGCGGGACTCACCCGCTTCGCGATCTTCCTTGTCGTGAACGTACGGCCCGACGAGGCCAGTCAGGCCGCCGTGCGGGACATGTGCGAGGACGTGGCCGCGCTCGTACGCTCCGTCGGCTTCCGCTCGCTCGACGGGCAGCTGTCGTGCGTGCTCGGCTTCGGCTCCGACTGCTGGGACCGGCTCTTCCCCGGCCCCAAGCCCGCCGAGCTGCACCCCTTCAGGGAGTTCCACGGCGTGCACAGCGCCAAGGCCAGCCCGGGCGACGTGCTCTTCCACGTACGGGCCGCCAGGATGGACCTGTGCTTCGAGCTGGTCTCGCAGATCATGACCAAGCTCGGTGACGCCGTCGAGGCCGTGGACGAGGTGCACGGCTTCCGCTACTTCGACTCCCGCGACCTGCTCGGCTTCGTCGACGGCACCGAGAACCCGACCGGGGCGGCCGTGCTCGACGCCGTCTTCATCGGCGACGAGGACCCGGCCTTCGCCGGGGGCAGCTATGTCATCACCCAGAAGTACCTGCACGACCTCACCGCGTGGAACGCGCTGCCGACCGAGCGGCAGGAGCAGATCATCGGCAGGACCAAACTGTCCGACATCGAACTCGACGACGACGTCAAGCCCTCCTACGCGCACAACGCGCTGACGACGATCGAGCAGGACGGCGCCGAGATCCAGATCCTGCGCGACAACATGCCGTTCGGCAGCGTCGCGGCGGGCGAGTTCGGCACCTACTTCATCGGCTACGCCAAGTCGCCCGCGACGACCGAGCTGATGCTGGAGAACATGTTCGTCGGCAAGCCGCCGGGCAACTACGACCAGATCCTCGACTTCTCGACCGCGGTGACCGGGTCGCTGTTCTTCTGTCCTTCGGCCGGCATGCTCGACGAGCTGTCCACGGGGGCCGGGCTCGAAGCAGCCGACGACCGCACCGCAGGCGTCGAAGACGCCGTCAATCCGCTCGCCATCGGCAGCCTCAGGGGAGTGCCTCAGTCATGAACAACCTGTACCGAAACCTCGCACCCGTCTCGGACGCCGCCTGGAGCCAGATCGAGGAGGAGGCGGCGCGCACGTTCAAGCGGCACGTCGCCGGGCGCCGGGTCGTGGACGTCAAGGGTCCGGCCGGGCCCGAGCTCGCCTCGGTCAACACCGGGCATCTGCACACCGTCGAGGCGCCGGGCGAGGGCATCGTCGCCAGGCTGCGCCAGACCCTGCCGGTGGTGGAGCTGCGCCGTGCCTTCGTCCTGTCGCGCGAGGCCGTCGACAGCGCCGAGCGCGGCTCGGGCGACGCCGACTGGGGTCCGGTCAAGGAGGCGGCCAAGGCGCTGGCGCTGGCCGAGGACCGTGCCATCTTCGAGGGCTACGCCGCCGCCGGCATCCAGGGCATCAGGGGCAGCAGCGACAACCCGGCCTCCGCCCTGCCGATGGACGTGCGAGAGTACCCCAACGCCATCGCCCAGGCGCTGAGCGCGCTGCGGATGGCCGGGGTGGACGGGCCGTACAGTGTGGTGCTCAGTGCCGACGCCTACACGCAGGTCGCCGAGACCAGCGACCACGGGCATCCGGTGCTCTCCCACATCCAGCGGCTGATCAGCGGCGACATCATCTGGGGGCCGGCCATCTCCGGCGCCTTCGTCCTGACCACCAGGGGCGGCGACTTCGTCCTGCACCTGGGCGAGGACCTGTGCATCGGCTACGAGTCGCACACCGCGAGCGAGGTACGGCTCTACCTCAAGGAGTCCTTCACCTTCAGCGCCCTCACCAGCGAGGCCTCGGTGGCGCTCACCTGAGGCCCACCGGCCTCAGTCCCACCAGAACGTCCACCCCTCCACGCGCACCAGCCGCTCGGCGTAGGCGCGCAGGGTGTACGGCGAGCTGCCCTGAAGGATGTTGTCGGGGCAGAACGCCAGGTGCTCGGCGGCCACCGCCAAGGCGTGCTCGATCGACGTCGGCGGGGCCGCCACGCTGAGGGTGAGCGTGTCGAACCCGACGGAGACCACCCGCGCGCCGAACCTCTCCTGCCAGCCGCGCAGCACGGCCGACAGCGGCGGGGTGTCGTGGTGGTTGACCGGGCCCATCCAGCCGATCGCCGTCAACGCGTCGGCGCCGCTCCTCGCGGGCACCAGGCCGAGCCGCCCGCCCAGACCGGCCAGCACCAGTGCGGTCTCCCTGGCCACGCCGTCGGGGTCCTCGCCCTGCATGCCCGCGTCGGCCAGGCCGGGGAAGGCCGTGCCGTGCGGCGCGGTGAACTCCGCGCCGCCCTCGCCCACCAGCCTCGCCCACTCCCGCTCCAGGAAGTGCGAGACCTCGACCCGGTCGATCTCCGCGACCGGCCTGGGACTGAGCTCGCCCTCCTCCCACGGCCTGCCCTCGTCGCCCGGCATCGGGGTCAGCAGCAGCGGCCACAGCCCGGAGCGCTTGTGCACCCGCTGGAGGTCGGCCCAGAGCCTGCCGTCGATGGGCTCGTCGCTCATCCAGAAGTGCGGCCCCTCGGGTGAGCCCGCCGCGGCGAACCCGGGATCGGCGACCCGCCATCGACCGGCGGGAAGCGATATGTCGGGGGGAAGCGCGTGCATCGTGGACCCTCCATCGTGATCATCAACCGCCGCCACGCTACCGGAGGGCGGCGGACGACTCTCACTTTCCCGACAGCTTCCTCCTCTTTTCGGCTGTCCGGTCCCGGGTCCTCACCCTGCCCGATAACGGCGCAGGAATGCCCCCGTGAGCGACTCCTCGCACTCCAGCAGCTCCTTCGGCGTCCCCGTGAACACCACCTGCCCTCCCCCCTTGCCGCCGTCAGGCCCGAGGTCGATCACCCAGTCGGCCTGCTGGACGACATCCAGGTTGTGCTCGATGACCACCACCGTGTTGCCCGCGTCGACCAGGCCGTTCATCAGGGCGAGGAGGGTGTCGACGTCGGACATGTGCAGGCCGGTCGTGGGCTCGTCGAGCACGTAGACGCTGGAGGTGCGGTGCAGCTGGGTGGCCAGCTTGAGCCGCTGGCGCTCGCCGCCCGACAGCGTGCTGAGCGACTGGCCGAGGCTGATGTAGCCGAGGCCGACCTCGATGAGCGTCGCGAGCTTGGCGCGCAGCGCCTTCTCGGTGAAGAAGGCCGCCGCCGATTCCGCGGGCAGTTCGAGGACGTCGGCGATCGACTTGCCGCGCAGGTGGTGGGCCAGCACCGACTCCTTGAAGCGGCGGCCGTCGCAGGTGTCGCAGTGGGTGGTGACCGGGTCCATGTAGGCGATCTCGGTGATGATCACGCCTCGGCCCTGGCACTCCTCGCACGCGCCGGTCGAGTTGAAGCTGAACAATCCGGCGTCCACCCCGTTGGCCTTGGCGAACAGCTTGCGGATCGGGTCCATCAGGCCGAGATAGGTGGCGGGCGTCGAACGCGAGGAGGCGGCGATGGCCGACTGGTCGACGAAGATCGCCTCGGGGTGGGCCGCCATGAAGACGTCGGCCACCAGCGTGCTCTTGCCCGACCCCGCCACTCCGGTCACGGCCGTCAGCACGCCGGTCGGGAACTCCACCGAGACGTTCTTCAGGTTGTGCAGATCGGCGTCCTTGATCGGCAGTGCGCCCGTCGCCCTGCGGAAGGCGGACTTGACCTCGCCGGTGCGGCGCAGGCCCTGCCCGGTGAGGGTGTCGGCGGCCCGGAGCCCGGCGACCGACCCGGCGAAGACGATCTCGCCGCCGTGCGCGCCCGCACGCGGGCCGACGTCGATGACGTGATCGGCGATCTCGATGACATCGGGGTCGTGCTCGACGACGAGGACCGTGTTGCCCTTGTCGCGCAGGGCGCGCAGCAGGTCGTTGAGCCTGCCGACGTCGCGTGGGTGCAGGCCGACGCTGGGCTCGTCGAAGATGTAGGTCATGCCGGTCAGCGTGCTGCCGAGGTGGCGCACCATCTTCAGGCGCTGGCCCTCGCCGCCCGACAGGGTCGTCGTGGCCCGGTCGAGGCTGAGGTAGCCGAGCCCGATGTCGGCGACCCGGCGCAGCGCCACCCTGGCGGCCTCGGCGACCGGCGCGATGGCCGGATCGTCGATGGCGGCCAGCAGGTCGACGAGGTCGGTGATCTGCATGCGCGACCAGTCGGCGATCGTGCGCCCGTCGACGAGCGTGGCCAGCGCCCTGGGGCCGAGCCTCGCCCCCTCGCAGGCCGGGCAGACGCCTTCGGTGAGGAAGCGCTGGTAGGTCTCACGGCTGCGCTCGCTCATCGCGCTGATGTCGCGCTTGACGGCCTGGCGGGTGAAACGGTCGACGATGCCCTCGTAGTTGGCGTTGTAGGTGCCGCTCTTCATCGTCAGCGGGACCTTGAAGCCGCTGCCGTGCAGGAGCAGCTGCCATTCGGTCTCGGTGTAGTCCTGCAGCCGCTTGGCCGGGTCGAGCCCCTCCGCCTTGCCGTACATCTGCCATTCGCCGCCGCCGACGGTGTAGCCGGGCAGCAGGATCGCGCCCTCGTCGAGCGATCTGGTGCGGTCGAGCATGAGGCCGATGTCGGCCTTGACCGTGCGGCCGAGGCCGTCGCACTCGGGGCACATGCCCTGGGGGTCGTTGAAGGAGTAGAGCGAGACGTGGCCTTCGCCCTTCCTGGCGAAGATGGCCCTGATCATCGAGTAGATGTCGGTCATGGTGCCGACGGTGGAACGGGCGTTGCCGCCGACCGGCTTCTGGTCGACGATCACGGCCGTGGTGAGGTTCTCGACGGCGTCGGCGTGCGGGCGTTCGTACTTCGGCAGCTGGTTGCGGATGAACCAGGGGAAGGTGCCGTGCAGCTGGCGCTGGGCCTCCACCGCGACGGTGTCGAAGACGATCGACGACTTGCCCGAGCCCGAGACCCCGGTGAACACCGTGATCCGGTCCTTCGGGATGGTCAGCGAGACGTCCTTGAGGTTGTGCTCCCTGGCTCCGGCGATGCGGATGTGATCGTGCTCGCTCACAGTGCGTGCGGCCCTTTCGTGTTGCTGGTCGGCGCCCGATGGGAGGGGCGAGCCCACATTTTCAGAGAGGTACGACAATCCGGGGCGGGGACGGCTCCGAATACCGGGTGTGAAAGTCGTTGAGCGAAGCGTCATAAGCGCAGGTGGGGCCGGTGTTGCCGGCGCCCTCGCGGCGCTCGCCTGCGGTGAGCTGACGGCCTCGCTCACCGGCGCCGCGGGCTCGCCCGTCGTGGCCGTCGGCGGGGTCGTCATCGATCTGACGCCGACGCCGCTGAAGGAGTTCGCGGTCAGGACCTTCGGGGTCTGGGACAAGGCGATCCTGGTCGGCGGCGTGGTGCTGGTCCTGCTCGCGTGCGCGGCCCTGCTCGGTGTGCTGGCCCGGCGCAGGCTCGGCCCGGCGTGCGCGGGTGTGGCCGGGCTCGCCCTGCTCGGCGGGGTCGCCGCGCTGACCAGACCGGCGGCACGCCCTGCCGACGTGCTGCCCTCGTTGGTGGCCGCCGCGGCAGGGGCCTTCACGCTCGCGGCCCTGACCCGGCTCACCGCGCCCCGGCCCGCGCCTGCCGGAACGCCTGCCGGAACGCCCACAGAGACGCCCGCAGAGACGCCTGCCGAGATGCCTCAGGCCAGGCCGAAGGGGCCCGGGAGGCGTGGGCTGCTGGCCGGGCTCGGCGTGGTCGCGCTGGCCTCGGCGGGTGGCGTCGCCGTACGGGTGCGGGGTGAGGGGGCTCCGGTGGCGTTCCGGCTGCCGGCTCCCGACAGTCCGGCCGGGGCGGTGCCTGCCGGGGCCGATCTGCGGATGGCGGGGCTGTCGCCGTTCACCACGCCCAATGCCGACTTCTACCGTGTCGACACCGCCCTGGTCGTCCCCAGGGTCGAGACGTCGGGCTGGACGCTGCTCGTGCACGGTGAGCGCACGATCGAGCTGACCATGGCCGACGTGCTCGCCCGGGGCCTGATCGAACGCGACATCACCCTGACCTGCGTGTCCAACGAGATCGGCGGCCCCTACGCGGGCAACGCCCGCTGGCTCGGCGTGCCGCTGGCCACGATCCTGCGCGAGGCGGGCGTGCCGAAGGACGCCGACCAGCTGCTGAGCCGCTCGGCCGACGGCTGGACCGGCGGCACGCCGATCTCCACCGTCATGGACGGCCGCGACGCGATGCTGGCCGTCGGTATGAACGGCGTCCCGCTGCCGCCCGAGCACGGCTTCCCGGCCAGGCTCGTCGTGCCCGGCCTGTACGGCTACGTGTCGGCGACGAAGTGGGTCGTCGAGCTGACGATGACCCGCTATGCCGACGAGCGCGCGTACTGGACCGAGCGCGGCTGGGCCACAGACGCGCCGATCAAGACCATGTCCCGCATAGACGTTCCCGCCCCGCTCAGCCGGGTCGCCGCGGGGAACGCGACCGTCGCCGGAGTCGCCTGGGCCCAGCACCGCGGCGTGACCGCGGTCGAGGTCCGCGTCGACGGCGGTCCGTGGCGCCTGGCGACCCTGGCACCCGTGCCCAGCTCGGACACCTGGTGCCAGTGGTCGGCGACCTGGCAGGCGACACCCGGCACCCACACCTTGGAGGCACGAGCCACAGACAGCACAGGCGCCGTCCAGCCCGCGACGCGGGTGACGCCGTTCCCCGACGGGGCGACGGGATGGCACTCGGTCGTGGTCACGGTCGCCTGAGCCGCCAGGACCCGCGACGAACCCACGCTTCACACCAACCGCACACGCCAGGAAAGAGATGATCTCGATGAGGAAGAACGCCGCCCTGCTCGCCGCCGCCGCGATGGCCGCACTGGCCCTGACCGGCTGCTCGGGCTCGACGAACACCGCCATGACCACCACCGCGCCGGCGGCCACGCCGGCCGAGACCAGCATGGCGCCGTCGGCCGACGGCCCGTTCGGCGCCGCCTGCTCGGCCGTGCCCGCCTCCGGCGAGGGCAGCTTCACCGGTATGGCCGACGACCCGGTCGCCACGGCCGCGTCGAACAACCCGGTGCTGTCGACGCTGGTGACCGCCGTGCAGAAGGCCGGTCTGGTCGACACGCTGAACTCCGCCAAGGACATCACGGTCTTCGCGCCGACCAACGACGCGTTCGCCGCCATCCCGAAGGAGACGCTCGACAAGGTGCTCGCCGACAAGGCGATGCTGACGAAGATCCTCACCTACCACGTCGTCCCCGGCAAGCAGGCGCCCGCCGCCCTCGACGACGCGAAGCTGACCACCCTGGAAGGCGGCCAGCTCACCACGAAGGGTTCGGGCGAGAGCTACACGGTCAACGACGCCAAGGTGGTCTGCGGCAACGTGCCCACGGCCAACGCGACCGTCTACATCATCGACAAGGTGCTGATGCCCAGCTAGCGGGCACGTGCGGCGCTCGCGAGCGCCGCGGCGAAGGTGCTGAGCGCGACCGGGCCCGCCTGGCGAAATCCCAGGCTCGGCTCGGTCAGCTCCACCTCAAGGACCAGCGGCCCGTCCGGCCCGCCCACGAGGTCGACCCGCGCATAGAGCAGGTCGCGCACACCGACCCCGGCCAGGCCCGCCGTGACGTCGAGGCATCGGGCCGCGAGCTCCACCATCGCCGGTCCCGGCTCGGCCCGCGCCAGCCGCTCGTCGAGGAAGAGCCCGTCGCCGGTGTCGACGGCGCCGCCGCTCAACATGGCCGCCTTGCCGAAGGCGTGCGAGTAGACCCCTTCGAAGAACACCAGCGAGGTCTCCCCTTCCTCGTCGACGGCGCTCTGGTACGGCTGGACCAGCGCGGCGTGGCCCTGGGCGTGCAGCGACCGCAGGTGGGCGCGTGCCGCCTCCCGCTCCCCCGGCCCGAACCGCCCGGCTCCCCGCGACCCCGCCCCCACGACCGGCTTGACGACGACGTCACCCGGCCAGGCGCCCGTCAGCTCGCCACCCGGCTCGACCACCACGGTGGGCACGACGGCCAGCCCGGCCGACGCCAGCTCGGCCAGATAGCGTTTGTCGGTGTTGCGACGGACGACCTTGATCGGGTTGACCAGCCGTTCGAGCGATCCGCACCAGCCGAGGAACTCCTCAAGGCGCTCGGTGTAGTCCCACGTCGCCCGCAGCACCACGAGTTCGCCCGGCTCGACCGCTCCGCCCCACGCCGCCCACCTGGCCCGTACGCCGCGGTCGGCCAGCGCCTCGACCAGGTCCGCCTCGTCGCCGTCGCCTTCGGGCAGGGCCGGGCACCCGGCGAGCAGGACCTTCGGCCTCACGCGCTCAGCTCGCCCCGCCGCCTGATCGTCTCGCTGTGGCTCCACACGTCCTCCTGGCTGATCGGCAGGCCGGGCCCGCGCTGGGCCAGCTCCAGCCTGGCTCTCCTGGCGAGCGAGACCCGGCTGCGGTAGTCCTGGAAGATCTGCATCTCGCCGTCGCGTGGGAACCAGACGTCGCGCCTGGCGTCCAGGTAGACGTAGTCCATGCCGTGGTACCAGCGCTCGCCGAGGGTGGCCAGGTCGAGCGCCCAGTCGCGCAGCAGGGCCGCCGATCCCCTGAACACCAGGGCCTCGCCGATCCGCTCGATCGCGGACCTGGGGTCGAACGGGCGTGCGGCCCGTCTGTCGAGCCGCTCAAGGGCGGGGTCGAGCCCCCACGTGTGCCACCGTACCGTAGCCGGGCGAGCAGCCTGGCCCCACGCAGGTCGGACAGGATGTGCCAGGTGTCGTGGAAGCGGTTGGTGGCGTAGCGCGCGTCCGTCGAAGGGCGCGGCGTGATGACGTCGTAGGCGCGGCCGTCGGCGCGTGTCGTGCGCCGGTGCAGTTTGATCCGGTCGCCCACGGCCCTGGCCGTCGAAGGGCGCGGCGTCCCGCCCTTCATCATGTGTCCCGTCGTGTCGGCATGATCACATGGAAGGACACCCGCCGCGCCCGTCGCAAACGGTTTTGCCGCTCAGGGGTCGGTGACCGGCAGTTCGAGCAGCTCGCCGACGAGCGCCCCCGCGAGCCCGTCGACGGCCAGCAGCCTGGCCACCTCGGCCAGGTACCCCTTCGCGGCGAGGTTGTGCCCGCCGCCGCGCTCCAGCCTGGCCAGCTCCAGGTAGCCCTCGGCCGCCATGGGGTCGTGGTCGATCAGGTACTTGAACGTGTGCCGTGCCACCTGCGCGTTGCCCACCCGCAGATGGCAGCGCCCGAGCCTGAGCAGCGTCGAGGACGACGGCGTGCTCTGGGCGCGCAGCATCTCCTCAAGGTCGGATATGGCCTGCTTGTCCTCCCCGAGCTCGATCAGGCACCCGGACCTGATGTCGAGCAGCGCCAGCCGCTCCTCCTCGTCGCCCGGCCTGACGGACTCGATCGCCGCGAGCGCCTGCCTGTGCCTGCCCTGCGCGGCCAGCGCCCTGGCCTCGGCCAGCACCGGCGGCACCCCGACCGGCTCGGGCCCCACCTCCCGCGCCCCGGAGGGTACGGCGGCGCCGCCGCGTTCGGACACCCACACCCAGGCGTTGGCCGCGAACCCGCGCTCGGGCATGGCGCTGCGCACACTCCAGAAGTCCTCGGCCCGAAGATCGCGAAAGCCGTGCTGCACGACATCGCGGTAGAGGTAGTCCGAGACGATCACCGCGAGCTCGGCGGCCGGGAAATCGGTCAGCGCGCCCTTGACCGGAGCGCTGTCCAGCAGCCTGAAGCACTCGATGACCGCGGGCCCGCTGAACCCGGTCGGCCCGGCCGAGACGAGCCCACTGGTCAGGCCGAGCCGCAACCGGATCCTCGCGGCCTGGCTGAGCAGCCGGTTCTCCTGGCGCAACGCCGTGGTCAGCCCTCTGATCAGCTCGGGGATGGCACTGGTCTCGTCGATGCCGCTCGGCGGCATGATCAGCACGCCGTCGCCGCTGCTCTGCACGATCTCCTCGGGCAGCCCGGCCTGCCTGCACGCGGCGTGTACGACCGTGACCAGGCTCTGCATGGCCCTGATCTGCTCGGGGACCGGCCTGCCGCTCCAGCCCTTGATGTCGACCGCGCCGCACAGCGCCCTTCGCGGCATGGACATGAATCCTCCCGTTGGCAGCCATATGCGGCCATTGTCGGACGCCGACGCGCCCGGTTACCCGCACTGGTACGGGCAGCGCGCACCCCGCACCGGGGAGCATGACCGCGGAGGGGACGCATGGATGTCGAAGAGTCCGGCCCACACACCAGGGCGGTACGGCTCGGCCGCTGGGGCTCGGCGATCGCCGCCGCCCGGCTCGGCCGCGACCGGCCCCTGCTCGACCGGGTGATCGCCGAGCTGGAGTCCGGCCTGGCCGAGCTGTCCTCGACCAACGAGCAGACCCCGCGCCTGCTGCGCCTGCTCGGCGAGGCCTGGCTGGTACGCGGCCGGATGCTCGGCAGGGGCGCCGACGTGCGCAGGGGGCACGAGATGCTCGTCACGGCCGGGATGCTCGCCGGAGCCGCACATCCCGAGGCCGAAGGGCTGCGTGCGGCAGCCGCACAGGCCGGGCGGGTGCTGGCCGGGCTCGCGGCCACGGAGGCTAGGGGCGCTCACCGCTCAACAGGGCGGGAGGTTCGAGATCGGCCAGGGCCGCCAGCTTGAGCACGTCGAGCACGATGACCTTGCCCCGCCTGCTGGCCACCACGTCCTTCATCTTGCCGAACGCCTTCTGCACGGTGCCCTCCTTGACGCCGATCAGCATGGCGAGCTCGGCCTGCTTGAGATCGGCGGCCCAGCAGCCCTCGATCTTCATGGCGAACTTCTCCACCTGATACAGCAGGGTCCTGGCCAGGCGCTGCTCCACCTCGTACGCGGCGGCGTCGGCGCGGTAGACGTTGGCCTGACGCAGCCGGTCGGAGGAGACCGCGACGATGGCGCCCGCCGCCTCCGGATGGTCGGCGGTGAACCTCTTGAACGCGTCGCCCGACACCACCAGCACCGTGCTCGGCACCCGCGCGGTGACGGTCGCACTGCGCGAGGTCTCGCCGAACACCGCCATCTCGCCGATCAGGTCGCCGGGATGGCGGACGGCGAGCAGCGACTCGGTGCCGTTCTCGACATTGCCGATCACACTGACCGTGCCGCTCAGCAGCAGGTAGACCACGCCTCCCGGATCTCCCTGGCGCACCAGGTTGTCGCCGGGCGAGCAGACCTTAACCTTGCCCAGGCTCAGCAGGGCATCGCGGACTGTGGGGGCGAGGCGACCGAGATAGGAGCTGCTCGGCCACGGATCGGATGGCATCGCGCTCTCCTCAAGCCGGCGGGCGATCCTTCTGCCGGAACACGGTCAGGCCAGGCCGCGTTCGAGAAGCACTTTCATTATGGCCCGCCTCACTGGCCGTGTCGGGCTACTTTCGAGTAGTTCACGAAGGAAGACCGATCTGGTGAGGGGCGGCACCCGGGCGAGCGCCACGTCCAGGAGCCTGGCCGTACTGGCCTGGTCGCCCTTGCGTGCGGCGCGGCGCAGCAGGGCGACCAGCGGGGAGGGGTTGGCCGGGTCGGCGTCGGCGGCCTCGTTGACCAGGGCGTCGGCCGCGGCGTGCTCGCCCCGCTCCTCACGCAGTGCGGCGAGGTCGAGCAAGAGCGCGCAGGCCAGCGGCCCCGGCTCGCTGCTGAGATCCGGGCGCGAACGCAGCAGCCGCATGCCTTCACCGAGATGTAACGCGGCCAGGCCACTCCTGCCCCTGCCCAGCTCCAGGCGGCCGAGACGCAGGCACGCCTCCACACAGAGCGGGCGCCTGGCCAGCAGCAGCGTCCACGTCTGCGCGGCGGCCTCCACCCCGCCGACGGCGCGGTAGCAGTCGCCGAGCAGCAGCAGCGCCCGCTCGGCCGTGCCGTCCCACCGGCCGTCGAGCAGGCGCAGCGCCCGTTCCAGCCGGTGCAGCGCCGCCGCCGGGTCGCCGCAGGCCAGCAGCGCCCCCGCCCCGGAGACGAGCGCCTCGGCGACCGGCCGCGCCTGCTCGGCCTCGGGCGGCTCCCCCGTGCCGGGCGCGTAGAGCCAGCCGCTCCCGCCGCCGATACGCCGGTAGTCGGCGCCGGTGTGCGCGGCCTGCGCGCAGACGTGACGGTAGAGGGCGTCCGACAGCACGACCGTGAGCGGCCCGGCTTCCTCCACCGCCAGCGAGGCCCTGGTCAGGCGCTGGCTCTGCGCGGCCGCCCGCAGGGCCAGCCCCGAAGGCAGCACCGGCCCGGTCGTCAGCACCAGCCGTACCGAAGGCCGCCCGGCGAGCAGCGCCGTCAGCTCGGCGACCAGCGCGGGCACCCCGTGCCCCGGGTACGGCGTGGGCGAGAGCGCCGAGCACATGCCGTGCGCGTCGTACGGCCTGCCCGGCTTCAGCCCGGCGCTGCGGCAGGCCCGCTCCATGGCCGAGGCCAGGTCGGCCTGGATGCGAATACGTTCGGGGACCCGGCTGGCAGCCCAGTCGCCCGCGTGGAGGGTGACGCACAGACCGTACACGGGTGCCTCCAGCCGCGAAGGGAGCAATCAGGACTCCCAGACCGGGTCCAGCGGAAGCGCCTTGAACCCCTTGACCTCCTCCGGCACCTGCATCGTGCGTGCCTGCGCGGTCGCGACGAGGGAGTTGAGCATGTTGCTCAGCGCCGAGGTGAGCGCCTCGGTGTCGGCGGCCTGGGACGGGTCGGCGATGAAGGCGGCGGCCGTCGCCATCCGCTTGAGCACGCCCGCGACGGCCTCGCCGAAGCCGTAGGTGATGACGTGCGGGTGGGGCCGCCACCTCTTGTCGGTCAGCGCGTCGAAGGCGTCGATCCACAGCTCGGCGGGCCGGTCGGCGGGCGCTCCGTCGGTCAGCAGGAACACGACCGGGCGCACGGGCGCGACCCCGGCGTCCACCAGCCTGGGCAGGTCCAGCTCGATGCGCTCGCGCAGGAACGCGAACAGCGGCCCGAACCTGGTCGAGCCCTGGCACACCACGGTCGGCAGCCGCGACACCCTGGTGATCTCGGTCATCTCCAGCACGACGTGCGGCCGCGAGCTGAACGTGACGATCGACAGGTGCACGAAGTCCGAAAGCCGGGGACTGGTGTAGAAGGTGTGGATGATCTCCTCAAGCGTCCGGTTCAGCAGCTGCTCGTGCGGCCGCATGGACTTGGACACGTCGATGACGAGATAGGTCGGCAGGCCTTGGGCGCGGTTGACGGCACGCGGCCCCGGCGGGGTGGGATGGGACACGGCGACGCTCCAGATCGGTCGGACACGGTCAGGCCAGCAGTGCGGAGAGCAGGCCGACTCCCGCGAGCACGAGCAGGACGACCAGGCAGGCGAGGATGGCCAGCGGAAGCATGGCCCCGGTGCCCGGCTCCCGCTCCTGCGGCTCGGCCGCGGCCGAGCCGGGCACCGGGTCGAGCCTGGGCCTCGCCGGCTCGGGCACGGCCGCGAGCGGGCGCACCCCGGCCGAGGTCAGCGCCTGCGCCAGCTCGCTCAGCGTCGGCCGCTCGCGCGGGTCGCGTGCGGTCAGCGCGGTCCGCAGCGCCTCGCCGACCGGCCCGCTGCGCAGCCTCGGCGGCAGGGCGCCGTGCGCCGCGCCGAGGTCGGGCCCGCGTACCCCGCTCAGGCATCTCAGCACGAGCAGGGCCACCTTGTACCTGTCGGTGAGCGTGGTCAGCCGGTGGCCGGGCTCGACCGAGGGGTCGTCCCACATCTTCGACTCCACCCACGGCCGCCCGGCGATGCCCGCTGCGTCCATGTCGATGACGAAGACCCGGCCGCTGCCACGCGCCCAGAAGGCGTTGGCGTAGGACCAGTCGCCGTAGACGACGTCGTAGCGCTCGAACAATGCGCCGACCGAGGCCAGATTGCGGGCCACCGCGAGCCGCTCGGCCGGAAGCGGAGGCCGCCAGCCCCGTCGGGTGAAGAACTCCGGATCGGACGTGACCAGCTGGTCGATCTCCAGCGGGATCGACCGCGTGCTGCCGTCGATCATCCTGACCGGCACACTGAAGTCGGGCCCGGCCATCGCCACCACGACGCCGACCGTGTCCTCGCCGTCCACGACCCTGGAGACCGGCCAGCACACGCCGGAGTCGGCCAGCGCGCGGTCGTCGGCCGTCATGCGCTGCGGCACCGCGATGAGGTCGTCGAGCACGTCGACCGGCTCCTTGGGGAAGCCGGGCCGGTAGTGCTTGACCAGCCAGCCCGGGTGGTCGGCGCACTCGTAGACGCCGGTCGACTCGCCGTTCTCGCCCGCGATCCTGCGTCCGCCCTCGCGCAGGTCGGCCAGCGCCGTGACCGGCTCGAAGGGACTGTCGGACCAGCTCCTCATGGCTCGCACCAGACCACGACCGCGGTCCTGTCGTCGAGCCAGCCCGCCGCCTCGAAACCGATGTCCTGGAGGAAGGCGGCGATGTGCGGCGGGCGCTGCCACCTGGCGGCGAACCACGGCGCCAGCGCCTCGCCCTCGCCGAGCGCGTCGCCGACGCCGTCGGTGGCCAGGGCCAGCACCGTGCCGGGTTCGAGCAGCACCTGGGCGCTGGTGACCCGGTCGGGATGGTAGGGCAGGAAGTGGCTCAGCCTGCCCCGGTCCAGGCCGTGCTTCTCCTCGCCGCCCACACGCCGCCAGCCCGCGCCCTCGCGGGTCCAGCCGCCGACGTCGGCGAGTGTGGCCAGCCACATGGCACGCCTGCCGTCGGGGCCCGGCTCGACCGGCACGACCGCGGCCAGGGCGACCGCGCGCACGTCGTCCTCGGTCAGGCCCGCACGCTCGGCCGCTCCCGCCATCTGCCTGGCCGCGTCGAGGAACAGCGCTCCGGCGTCCGGCCGCAGGTCGCGGTCGAGCATCGTCCGCAGCCCGGCGACCAGGGCGGTGACGGCCACGTTCGCACCGAGATGGGCGAAGGCGCTGTCGGACATGCCGTCGGCGACCGCCACGATGAGGTGCCGCCTGGCACTGTCGCGCCCGAGCCGGTAGGCGTCCTGCCTGGCGGTCGCGGGCTCCTCGCACCTGTGCCCGGCGCCGACCATCGAGGCGGCCCGCACGACCAGGCCGCCGACGCTCACCGCATCGGCCGCGACCCCGGCGGGCGCGGGTTCCTCGGGCAGCCGCCACGGCCGCAGCGCCGCAGCCGGGGCCCTGCCGAGCGGCCGGGGGAAGCCCACGACGGGCTCGGTCGCGCCGCTCGCCCGCCGCAACCAGTTGCGCATCAGGGCTGCTCCCGCTTCCACGAGGGGGTACGCCACTCCGAGACGCCGTCGAGCGAGCCCTGGACGACCTGGGAGGGCAGGACGTCCTCCTCCTCGTCGTCGTCCTGCCTGGCGCCCGGCGGCGGTGGCAGTGCGGGCGGGCCCTTGGCGTCGGCGCGTTCGATGCCGAACGCGCCCTTCGGGCTGGAGCTGAGGATGGTCTCGACGGGCTGCAGGATGAGCTGGCGCGCCCATTCCAGGTCGGCCTCCTGGATGAGGTCCTTGGCCACCAGGTCGGTGAACAGCGCCAGCCGCTGCTGCTCGCTCAGCTCCCTGCGCCTGCGCACGTCGGCGACGATCTCGTGCGCGCGTTCGGGATTGGCGTGCAGGACCATCAGGACGAGGTCCTCCTCGCTCCTGATGGCGTCGCGCATGTGGCTCATGCCCTTGGCCCTGCCCTCGGCCGTCCGTTCGGCCTGCACGTCCTCGGTGATCCACTCGGCCGCCCTGGCGTTGTGGTCGACGCGCACGATCAGGCGGAAGACCTCGATGCCCTCGCGGAAGGCCAGCACCCTCGACCCGCCCAGCCGATCGGCGAGCGCGCTCTCCAGCGAGCCGTCCTTGTCGATGGGATAGAGCCTGCAGATCGGGCGCACCTGCTCGATGATGCGCGCCCGTACGATGGCGTCGCCGTCGGCCGTCCTGGACTCGACGATCTTGACGGGGTCGTTCACGCGCCAGCCGACGTCGGCCGTCAGCCTGAACTTCACCGCCGGGGACAGGCTCGGCGCCTCCAGGTGGAAGACGGCCTGCTGGTCGGCCAGGTCCACCTCGTAACGCCAGTGCAGGCGGCGGGAGCCGTACCAGCCGGGGCGTTTCTCCGGGCGGGTGAGTCTGCCTCTGCTGTCGGAGTACAGCAGGGCCTTGCCCGGCTGCACGGCCGTCTTCGGGGCCTGGGCCATGGGGGTCTCCACGAACAGCGGCACGTGCGGCCGGTGTGAGTGGAACCACTCCTCCGGTGGCGGCGGCACGGCGTGCTCCTGCTCCTGGCCGTGCTCGGGGGGTACGGCCTGCTCATGAGGCCCGGGGTCGGTCATCGTCACGGCCTTTCTCTGGTGAGCATGCGAAGGACGTCGGCTGCGGCCTGGGGTGCGCCTCGCTCGCCTTTCGCCCATTTCTCCGCCTCGCGGATGATGATCGCCGTGGTGCGCCTGTCCGAGGCGGCGACCTCCAGGAGCCTGGCGAACGAGGTACGCGCCAGCGTCTTGTGCTCGACCGCGATGGCCCATTCGGCCAGCACCTCCTTGGCGTAGGGGTGCAGGCCCGCCGCGTTGACCGCGTCGCGCCACAGGGCGGCGATCTCGCGCTGGCGCTCGGGCTTGACCGCGGCGACATAGAGCAGGAAGGGCCAGCTCACGCCGTTGACGTCGCGGACCAGGTCGGCTGCGGCCAGCAGGAAGGCGAGCCTCGCGGTCGTCCTGCTGCGCGCGTCCGGCAGCCATTTCAGCAGCGCGGCCGGAGCCTCCAGCTCCTCGCCCGCGTGCTGCCACATCTCGGTGACGCCCTCGCAGATCGACATCATGACGTCCTCGTCGTCGTCCTCGTCGAGGGTGAGGTGCTTCAGCGCGGCGAACGCGGCCGGCGCCCCTCCCGCGTCGTAGTCGATGCGCCAGGACCTGGCCGCCGCCGCGCGCAGTTCCGGCCGCTCGTCGTCGGCCCACGACCTGACCAGGTCGCGGATGGGGACGGCGAGGTCGGGGTCGCGTTGCAGGGCGCCGCGCAGGGCGATGGCCACGGCCTCACGCAGCTGGGGGTCGCCCTCCCGTGCCCACGGCTCGATGACGGTGGCCCGCACGTGGTCGAACGACCTGGCCGCGAGCACGCCGGTCGCGACCGCCGAGCGCACGCGCACCGAGTCCAGCTCGTGCCCGGCGCACACCCGCAACCACGACAGCAGGCTGAGCCTGGCCTCGTCGTACTCGTTCCAGAAGTAGAGCAGGTAGCGCTCGGCCACCGTGTCGTCGCGAAAGCGCACCGCCTCGGTCGGCGCTCCTCCGTGCCTGGTCTGCACGGTCGCGCGTACCACCTTGGCCTGGATCTCCTGCAGCCTGGCGCTCTTGCGCGCCACCAGCGGCGCGTTGCGCTCGGGCTCGCCGCTCTCCTTGGGCGTGGCCGGCTCCAGCGCCCGCTGCAGCACACCCGCCGCCGCCGACACCGTCTCGTACGGCTCGCCGCTGAGCGCCGCCACGGCCAGCGCCATGCACTGCGTCGACAGGTCCGGCAGCCGCTCGGCCCACGCCACGAACCTGGCCTCGTCGCGTACGGCGAGCCGGTCGCGCACGGTGTCGGCCACGACCTCGGCCGACTCGACCGCCTCGGCCAGCAGGGCGGCGAGCGAGGCGGCGTGACCGGGCGCGAGATCACGTTCGAGCTCGGCGCGTACCAGCTCCATCAGTGCGGGATCGTCGGATATCGTGTCGGTCGCCTCGTCGCCGAGCAGGCGTTCCAGACGGCGGTAGACGATCTCCATACGGTCCCTGACCTCGCCCAGGTCCAGGATGAAGCCGGCGAGGTCCTGCTTGAACCTGCGGCCCGGCGTGAGCGTCACGATCAGCCTGGCGTCGCGCTCGGCCAGCGCCGCCTCCAGCACGGCCAGGTCGTAGGAGGTCAGCTCGCGCGCCGCCGCGCCCGGCAGGTCGGCCAGGATGTAGCCGCCTCCCTTGGCCAGCATCTCGGCGGTCACCGCGCCGAGCCTGCTGCCCGGGTCCATCAGGTACAGCGGCTCGTGCTCCATCAGCAGCCGCTTGGCCGCCATCAGCTTGCCCCGCCCGGCGTCGGCGCGCAGGAACGCCACCCGCCTGCCCTTGACCACCTCGACCAGCTCGACGAAGCCTTCGGGCGCGACGAAGTCCCTCCTGGCGGCGGCCAGCTCGTCCGCCGACACCGGCGCCACCCTGACCGCGCCCGCCACCTCGGACACGGCGTAGTAGTTGGTGATGCTGCCGCCCGCCACCTGTCCCGCGCTCACGGTGGCGGCGTTGAAGCTGGACAGCGCCTCCTGCTCGGTGCCGAGCCTGTCCTGGGTCGTGCCCGGCTGCGCGGCCCGTGCGGAGAACTCCCGGCCCAGGTCGCGGGGTTTGCGTTCGGAGTCGTGGCCCTGTTCCTGGCCTTGGTCCTGGCCCTGCTCCTTGCCCGGCGCCGGCTCGTGCGGCTGCTCGCTCATCTGTCGCCTCCCCGCTCGTCACGGCCGCGTTCGTTGATGTCGCGACCGGCGACCTTGCCGCCTCTGGCGTCGATCACGGCTCCCGCGAACGCGCCGGTGTTGGTGACGCCGTGCCCGGTCCGCGGCGGGGCCTCGGGCTCCTCGGGGACGGGGACGGGAGTGGGCATGGGTTCCATGGGAGGCAGGTGGTGGCCGGGCGCCCAGATCCACGCCTTGCGGCCGGAGACCTCGACCTGGCGCAGGTCGTTCGCCTCCAGCGAGGTGAACTGGCCGGCGATGGTGTCGGTGAAGACCTCCTCCGACACGATCACGACCAGCTCGGCCGAGGTCGCCGCCGACACCGCGCCGACGGCCTCGCTCTCGCACATCCGCCGAGCCCGCAACGGCGCGGACCCGGCGAAGGAGTCGCCCGCACGATGGGCGGGGCCGAAGTTGATCGCCAGCGTGAGCAGCAGCGCGGCGGGCTCGGACGCGGTCCTGTTGTGCTCCAGGAGCGCGGCGCGCACCTGCCTGACGAAGTGGTCGGCGACCGTGGGCTCCGGCTCGCTCGGCGGAAGCACGGCCAGCTCGCCGTCCCCTCCGGGCAGCCTGCGCCACGACCTCCTGTCCAGCCCGGCCCGCTCGGCCGCGATGTCGAGCACGGCGGCCAGCCCCTCGTGCTGCACGGCCTGCATCCTGGCGGTGCGCTCGGCATAGCCGCGCAGCCTGACGGCCAGGACGAGCCTGCGTTCCGTCTCCTGAGGCATCGTCTCAGCCCTTCACGAGATAGGTCAGCACGAAGGTGAGCAGCACGGCTACGGCGGCTGCGGCGGCGAACTGCCACAGCGGGAGCGACAGCTGCCTGTCCCACCACGGCGCCCTGACCGCGGCATCGCCGACGCCGTCGCGGTCCTCCGCCTCGGACAGGGCGTGCTGTCTGACCCGGTGCAGCAGGGCGGGCACCACATGGCTGTCGATCATCGCCGCCGCCTTCGGTGCGGTGACCCGCGAACAGAGCTGGACCAACGCCTGGACATAGACGACCGAGACGTCACGGCGATCGAGCGCCGACGACAGGCGCTGCAGCATGACGGGGTCGTCGAGGCGGCTGGCCACCAGCGGGGCCAGCAGGCCGGCCAGTTTCTCCGGAGCCCGTTGGCCGAAGGTCTCCTCGAGCTCGGCGCAGTACCAGCGGTTCGCGCTGCCCTTCCTGATGACGGCGTCCGCCTCGGCCTCCGACAGGCTCCCCCCTCTGGCCGCGGCTCCGTTGATCCACTCGACGAGCTCGACGAAGCTCTCCACGCTCTGCTCGGGGTCGAGCTCGTCGTAGACCTCGAACAGCGACGAGGGACCGCCCGTCCCGTCGGTCGCGGCCGGAGGACGGCTCGGTTGGGTGAGCGCCTGCGGCACCTGCTGGGGCACCGGCTTGGTCGGCGCCGGGGACGGCGGGACACTCGACCGGTACTGCCTGAGCTGGGCCTGCGCCGCCTCCAGCCGATCGCGCACCGTGAGCCGGTCGGCCGCGATCCGGTGCAGGACACCGCTCAGCGCCTGGGCGCCCAGATGCGTGTAGGCGTTGGCCAGGCACAACGCCACCTGGCAGTACGGGTCGCCCGCGCCGAAGTGCGGATCGCCGTTGTGCGGGCGTACGACGCTCTCCCCCCTGATCTCGGTCGGCGGCGCGTCGGCCCTGGCGGCGATGTCACGGAAGACCAGGTGCGGGAGGTGGCCCGAGGTACGCCCGCCGGGCCGTTCCCAGGTCGAGAACGACGGCAGCCATCGGCCTTCGGCCCCGCTCAGCAGCAGCCCCGCCGTGTACCAGAGGCCGCGCAGGTAGGCGCCCTGCTGGGCGTCCTCGCCCTGGAGGTTCTCCGACGGCAGCAGGACCGCCATCGGTTTGCCGGGGTCGCGCAGCGCGGCCTCGATGACCTGGTGCAGGCCCTTGGGACGGCGCTCGTTCCGCTCGATCATCTTCAGGCGGTCGCGGGCGAACACGTTCAGCCGTTCGGCCTCAAGGGCGTGCATCTTCTCCTCCCGCGCCACCTGGCCGGGCCCGATTCCGGAGGGAAAGGCCGCCTCGCAGGCCAGTGCCAGCTCCACGTTCACATTCGCCCACGAGCCGACGAGCGCCCTGGCCGCCATCGCGTGCCTGCCGCCGTCGTCGGTCTGCCTGCCCGCGTACACCGGCAGGGCGTCGGAGTCGAAGACGCGCTCCACCACGGCGGCGAACTTCCGCTGCGGCGCGACGAGGTAGACGACGCTGCGATGGCCGTCGGCCACCCCCGGCGGAGGCGCGGCCATCGTGCTGAGCAGCGCCTTGGCCGTGGCGTTGAGCTGCTCGTCGTCCGAGGAGAAGGCGATCGGCCCGAAGTCGGCGCTCGGCCGCCAGCGGAACTCGATCTGATGCACCTGAGTCGCAGCACTCATCTCAGATTCCGATCTTCTCGGCCCCTGGAGCGGTGATGACACCCGTCATCGCCAGCAGGGACAGCAGAGGGTTCAGCGTCCGGCACGGGCGCACGCCCCGGACGAAGGTCTGGTTCTCGACCGCGTCGGACCCCGCGGCCGACGCGACGTGCAGGGTGGCCTTGGCGCACTCCCGATACGGTCTCGTCCACACCTCGGCCCCCCTGGCGTGCAGGTAGGCGAAGACGTCCTGGCTCTCCCTGAGCAGGGCGTCGGCGTCGATCGTCTGGTCGGGCTGGCGCATCCACGAGGCGATCGGCTCCTCGAAGCGCAGCAGGTCCGCCTTGTTCACCACGATGGCCGCACTGAGGGCCGACAGCCGGTCCGCGCCTTCCAGCAGGCCGAGCACGATGCCGAACGTACGGTCGCCGAGCTCGTCGCGATCCAGGTCGGCGGCGTTGACGACGAAGATCAGACCGTCGGCCACATCGAGGAACGGCCGGGCCGCGTCGATCTCCAGCAGGTCGCCGCCCGCGACGTCGAATAGGGCGACCGGCGTGGCGGGACCCGCGCCCTGCCTGATGAGGTAGCAGCCGACCAGGCCGACCGCTCCGGACCTGGTCTGCTCGACCACCTTCGACTCGTTGAGGAAGGGGCCGATCTGCTCGTCGAGCAGGCTCTTGTGCGCGGCGAGCGCGGCCGGCTGGTGCCTGAGGCCGAGGCCGAGCCCCCGCTTCTCCATCTGGCCGATCATCGCCGTGAGCAGGTGGGTCTTGCCCGACTCGGTCTCGCCGACGAAGCCGATCACCACCGGCGGGCCGTGCTGGCCGTACGCCAGGGGCAGGTAGTGGGCCGAGCCCTCGTTGAGCTGGTCGGTGCATCGCACGAAGGCCGTGCGCAGCAGGGCGGCCTTCCGGTTGGCGTTGCAGTCGGCCGGGATCGTCAGCTCGATGTAGTCGCCTTCGCCGGGGTCGTACCGGTAGAGCCTGGGGTCCTGCCAGCTCAGTGAGGAGCCGCAGATCGGGCAGGTCACCAGCTTCTCCGGAGGGCCGGGCGTCGGCCGTGCCGTGGGAGGAGAGGGCATGTGCACTCCGGTGGGGACGTGGCCGGCCGGTGGAAGGGGGATGGCGCCCGGGGTACGGGCGAAGTCGGTCACCAGGCGCCCGGCGACGGCCGCGAAGACCGGGTGCGGATGCAGCTCGCCGGCCCCCGCCCTGAAACGGATGAAGAGGCCGGGATGGGCGGGAGGGGTGGGCCGGTCGTCGAACGTCTCGTAGGACAGGTCTCTGTTCTCGCCGAGCGGCAGGCCTTCGAGGATCGCCTGCAGGGCCCAGAGCATCGGGTAGGCGTGCTCGGTCGGCGGCACCTCGATCGGCCCCGTGTGCCCTCCGGCCAGCACGTGCGACAGCAGCGGGGCCAGCAGTGCGAGCGGACCCGGCCCCTTGGCCACGCGCCGCAGCTCGGGGCCGCACCGGGCGAACTCCGCCGCCGACAGCGGGCGCAGCAGGGGGTCGTCGTCGCGCAGCTCCAGCGCCATGCGCAGGGTGAGCACCTTGGCCGGGCCGACGATCACGCGTGCCTCGGCGCCGTCGCCGCCGCCGTTCTGCTGCCGTCTGACCAGCACGGCCTCGCCCCTGAACGTGCCGTAGAAGTGGCTCACACCGGGCGAGCCGAACGGACTGGTCCGCAGCCAGGGCTCGATCCTGGCGTCCCAGCGCGTGAGCTCCTGCGGGGCGAGCGTCGTCCAGACCGGGGCGAACGTACGGCCCTGCGGGGTGTCCTGCCAGCCGTACACGGCTCGGTGCAGTTTGGTGAGCATCAGCGCCACAGCCTTCGGCGTTTGCCCTGGTTCGCCTCGACGGGGTCGGGGCGCCGGGCCGGCTCGGGCTCCGGTGGGGGCACGGCGGTCTCCGGGTGCTTGAGCGCGCGGGCCTGGGCGAAGGCGGACCTGCCCGCCAGCAGCGCCGCGCCCGGTCCGGCCCGCTTGGGCGTGGGGTCGAAGACGTTCAGCCTGCCGAGCAGCTCCTTGGGGTCCGGCCGGTTGACCATCGGACCGAAAATGCCGTCGAGCAGGTGCTGGAGCTCGGGTTTGGCGGCCAGCTGTGTCGTGGTGAGGTGCTCGTGCCCCGTCGCCACATAGAAGATCAGCCGCCCGGCCGCCCACACGTCGTCCTTGCCGCTCACCGTGCCGCTCGCCTGGCCCGGCCGCTGCTCGGGCGCGGCCCACGGCTCGGTCCCGACGACGGCGCGCGGGGCGCCGATCACCGTGGCGTCGTGGAAGGCGGTGATCTGCAGGCCCGCGTCGCCCCAGCGCACACTGTCGGGCGAGATGCCGCGATGGGCGAGCCCCGCGGCGCTGATCCACCTCAGTGCGGTGAGCAGTCCCTCCTGGAACCTGGTCATGTCGCTCGGCAGGATCTTGCCGGTCGTGTCGGCCACCGGCCTGCCCTGGTACGGCTCCAGCAGGGCGAAGGGGGCGCTCGCGTCGGAGTCGAAGCCGACCAGCCTCGACACCTCGGGCGGATGCCCGACGTCGGCGCACAACGCGTGCAGCCTGACCCCGGCGAGGATCTCGTTGTCCAGCGCGTCGTAGCAGGCGGCCAGCCGCTCCGCCGGGAGGAGCTGCAGCAGCTCGCGTACGGAGCCGTCCTGCGCCTCCAGCGTCAGCGTCCTGGCCCGCAGCCGCGCGCCGCTCCCGGCCGCCTCCTCCTCGCAGCTCAGGACGACGGCCTCGCGCCATCCGCCCGACGGCTCGCGGTAACGCAGCTGCTGTCCGCTCTCGCTCATGACCCGTTCACCTCGCTCTCGCCCGCCCAGCTCTGCACCACCACGCCCGCGCGTACGGGGACCAGGCGCACCACGCCCGCGTGCTGGATCGACGGCACCCACACCGTGTCGGCCGGCAGGCCGCGCTCGCTCGCCTGCCTGCCGAGCGTCGGCGCGAAACGCACCGCGCCGGGCCTGGCCGAGCCCACGTCGAGGAGGGCCAGGTCCTCGGCCGCGCACAGCTGCCACATGACGCCCTGGGGGTCGTGGCCCGCCGCCTTGGCCAGCTCCGACAGCTCCTCCTCGGGCGGCCCGGTCCGCGAGTCCGGCCTGGGCTCGGCCGCGAACGGCGGCGGGGCGAGCACCCCGTGGTCGATGACGTGCTCGATCCACTCGTCGAGGAGCTCGGCCGTGCGCTTGCCCGCCCTGGTGCCGTGGTCGGCGGTCGAGCCCTCGTCCAGCGTGCGCAGGTGCGGCTTCATCGCGGCTCTGACCAGGTCGTGGTAGAACTGCCCGACCCGCCAGTCCGGGCGCGTCACGCTCGGCGGCACGACGCGCATCTGGTGGGTGCGCTGCCTGATCTCGGCCGTCACGTGGTCGAGCGCCACGCTCATCCTGGTCATCGCGTCGGCCTCGGCGATCCTCGCGTCGGCGTTCGTCCACTCCAGGGCGGCCTGGCCCAGCACGGTCAGCGCGTCCTCGACCGCCCTGTGCGCCTCGGGCAGCCCGCACTCCTGCGCCCAGCGTTCGACCCGCGAGCGCCACGAGCGCATCACGCTCACCCCCGCCAGGGCCAGCGCGGCGACCAGGGCGAGCGCCCACAGCGCCGCCGCCACCGACTCACCGGCCAGCAGTCCGGTGGCCGCGGCCCCCGCCGCCGACGCCAGCGCGTTGCCCGCGACGGCGGCGGCCAGCCCGCCCGGCCTGGCGCCCGGCCCTCTGACGATGGTGAGCGTCACCAGCAGCGTCCACAGCAGGGCCATGACCAGCCCGCTGAGCAGCCCGAAGGGGCTCAGTCCCGCCAGCGCGCCGACCAGCAGGCCGACGAGCGGCAGCCACGGCTGCGGCAGCGGCATCGGCGCGGGCGCCGTCATCCGCCGGGCCAGCTCCGGCGGGCAGGCCCGGCGCAGATCGGCGAGGCGTTCCCTGCTGCCCTTCGGCACCAGCCTGGCCTGCTGCCTGTCCAGCCCCGCCACCAGCGTCGGCAGGCCGATCCCCTCCTCCAGCCCGCGCGCCAGATAGCCGTCGATCGCCGAAGCCGTGGCGGCCGGGTCGAACAGCACCAGCGGCGGCAGGTCGACGCCCGCGGCCACGATGGCCTCGCGCTGCGGCTGGGCCAGCCCGACCGTGCTGTGCGCCCTGGTGAACAGCTCCTCCAGACGCGTCCTGAACGCCTCGATCGCGCCTCCGGCCGAGGCCAGCGCCTCCTCGACCGGCTGCGGCCCGCCGATCAGACTCGCGCTCTCGGCCAGCTCCTCGACCAGCTCACCGGCCTCGGCCACCGCGTGCGTGACCTGCTCGACCGCCCTGCCCACCTCACCGTGCTCGGGCAGCAGCCTCGACCTGGCCGACGGCTTGCGTGCGGCAGGCGCGGGGAACTCGGGCGCCTGCGCGACCCCCGACGCCAGCAGCCTCTCCCCCGCCGCCACCAGCGCCTGTACGGCATCGGCGCCGCCTCCGGCCCCCGCGGCGAGCTCAAGGCCGGGGTTGGCCACCCGGCCCGGCACCCGGTCGAGGAGCCTGCGCGCCCTGGTGAACACCTCGGAGAAGGTCAGCACGTCCAGCAGCCTGCGCAGCCCGGGATCGGACTCCACGCACCTCTCCCTGCGGGTGGCGGGCGCCGAGGCCGAAAGGCGCCAGTTGATCCCGGTCGTGTCCGGCACCCACACCACACCGGCCGACTGCGCCAGGCTGCCGGGCAGTTCGAGCCCGGCCGTGCTTCCGGTCGGGCTTCCGGTCGTGCTCCCGGCCCGGCCGACCGCCACGCACAGCACGTGCTCGGTGTAGCGCGAGGGCAGCAGCACCTCGTAGGCGCGCTGGTGCGCGGTCAGGTCGCGGGCGTCCTCGATGACCAGCAGTCGGGTGAGGTCGGCCTGCTCGTCGTCGGCGAGCAGCGCCCGCACACTGGCCAGCGCCTCCTCACCGCTCTGGCCGCGAAGGTCGAGCTGCACGACGACACTGCTGACACCGCTCATCAGTGGCCTCCCGTCCTGTGTTTGTAGGCGGCATACAGCTCCCTGAGGTTCGGCCTGGTCGCCGACGGCAGGTCGAACGGATAGGCCAGGGCCGAGGGCAGCGTCCTGCTCCAGAAGCCGAGCAGCAGCTCCGCCCTGGGCCGCGCGGCCGGGTTGATCGCCGACAGCATGCCGTTGAGGTTCTCGATCTGCGGCTCGGCCAGCTCGACGAACGTCTCGAACAGCTTCGACGGCGGCGCCAGGCCCTCCTCGACGCCCCTGGGCAGCGTCTGCATGAGCTGCTTGCAGAACACCCCGTCCAGGTCGCTGCTCTCGGCCAGCGTCCACAGCTCGTAGGCCAGCAGGATGCTCGCCCACGACGAGGCGTACTCCAGCGCCTTCAGATGCAGGCTCATCGTGACGTCGTTGAGCCTGACCATCGCCTGGGCGGGCGTCCTGGGATCGCCCGAGGTGTGCACGTCGCCGTTCCACATCGCACACAGCAGGCGGTGCAGGATGCGTACCCTGTGCTCCTCGCGGGTGGCCAGATAGCCGTACTGGTAGCCGGTGCGCTGGCGCCAGGGCAGGAAGTCGTCGGTGCGCGGCCTGGCCACGGCGTCCGCCCAGACGCGCAGCACGTGGCGTACCTCCTCCACCTGGGTGATCCCCATCGAGGAGCGGAAGAGCACGACCGAGATCGTCTCGGCGCTGGTGTTGGTGAACTCCGTCGTGACGTCGCGCCCGGCCGGGAAGGTGAGCGTGCGCCGCAGGTAGTCGGCGATCGAGTGGTTCTCGGTGCCCGGATAGGTGACGAGGATCTTCATCGGGCCCGCGCCCTGCGGTGTGAACGACACCGGGACCAGGCCCTTGAGCCTGCTGACGAAGTCGGCGATCTCGGAGTCGTCCGACCTGGGCCGGTCGAGGCCGAGCCCGGCGGCCTGGTCGAGCAGGTCGCGCAGCCTCGGCAGCAGGGTCGGCCTGCCGAGCACCTCCTCCTGCAGGCAGGTCTTCACCCTGGACTTGATCCGCTCGCGCAACGCGTTGACGGCGCGTTCGGGCGTGGTGTCCTTGGCCTTGCGGTAGACCTCGCGCCAGCCGTCCTCGCCGATGAGCCTGCGCAGCAGTTCGGCGTCCGTCGCGGTGGGTTCGAGCAGTTCCTTCTCCCTGATCCTGGCCACCGCGCTCTGGTAGAACTGCTCCAGATTGCCGGGCGGCAGGTGGAAGGAGACGCCGTCGCGCGGCCGGTAGAGGTAGTCGGAGCGCTCCTTGAACCGGTCGGGATCCTGTCTGGCCTGCTCGTCGAGCGCCCTGTTCAGGGCGCGCAGGTCCTCCTCGAGGAGTTCGAGCGCGCGCGACCACCTGGGCGCCAGCTTGGCCCACGGCTCGGTCCAGAGCACCCGGGTACGCCAGCGGTACCAGATGTCCTGCTCCTGCCTGGCCGTCACGGGGGCGTCGTCGGTCCACTTGACCTTCTTCATGCCGAGCGAGGTGTCGCGCAGAGCCGGGAGCGGCGGCGGCGTTTCCTGCGATCCGCTCGGTGGTCTCGGCGCCTCCATCCGCCTGTGCATCAGTCCGGCGGCGCCCTCCCTGTCGACGGGGTCGGCGAGGGAGTCGTGGCCGAAGATCACCCGGCGTACCCGGAAGGGGTCAAGGCGCTGCAGCAGCCGGTAAGCGGCGTCGCCCGGGTTGAACTGGGCCACCATCGCGGGCACGTCCCGGTCGAGCTGGCCGCGCAGCTCGTTGAGCGCCGAGCGCATCCCGGCCAGCCGGTCCGACAATGCGGCGGCCACGTCGCGCGCCCCCGTGGCGGGCTCGGGGTCGGCGAAGACCAGGTGGCTCCTGGCGAACACCCGGTGGATCTGGGAGAGGGTGAAGAACTCCTCGATCACCGACTTGTTCGCCTCAAGACCGGGCGCGGGCTCCCTCAACTCCTCGATGCCCGTACGCAGCAGGCGGCCGGCGACGATGTCGGCCAGTTCCTCGACCGGTGTGGTGAAGGAGGTGACGAGCGCGGTCGAGACGCCCCTGTTGCCGATGCCGTTGGTGGCGGGCGTCTGGCGGATGCCGCTGGTGTTGACGAAGCTGTCGGCGAAGGACTGGTGCTGGTCGTCGTCGCCCTGGCGCTCCTCGCCGAGCTCCGAGCCGATCAGCGACATGATCAACGAGACCGCGGAGCGCCGCAGGTCGCCCGGCCTGGCGCTGGAGGGCCGCGACAGCAGGAAGGCCGTCTGCGCGATCCCCGGCCGCATCACCACCTCGCCCTCCTCAGGGTAGTGCACCGCCACCTGCTCGCTGTCGAACGGCGTGCGCTGCAACCCGGGCAGGTCGCGTACGGCGTCGGCGCCGTTCTGCTGGTCGACCAGGCGGAACAGGTCGAGCAGCGCGCGTCCCGCGTTGAGCTCGGCATGCCTGCCGCCGCCCGCGCCCTCCTCGAACGCCGACGGCATGAGGACCAGCGGGTAGATCTTGGGCTTGAGCCGTACCCCGCGCAGCTGGCGGTCGATGAGGTGCAGGTAGTCGTAGAAGATGCCCGCGCCGGTCCCGCCCGCGACGGAGAAGGCGACGAAGACGTCCACCGCGGTGGTGTTGACGTTCGTGCCAGGTCCGGCGAGTTTGTCCAGGTCGGTGGCCGCCTGCTGGCCCGACAGGTTCCCGATCGCGGCGTCCAGGTCGCGTACGGCGGGGCCGATGCCGTCCCTGAACGTCTCGAACAGCGCGGCCCTGCCGACCGTCGGCATCTGGCCCGCGCCCTTGTGCAGGGGCAGCACCCTCGGCTCGCCGTGCGCCGGAGGCAGCCAGCCGCGCACGGCGCTCTCGGCGGCCAGGCGCAGGTTGCGTGCCACCTGGGGATAGGTGTCGACCGGGGGGACCAGGTCCTTGACATAGTGCGCGTTGCGCTCGGCGACGAGGGCGTACTGGGTGTCGGGCACGACGTTCATCGGCATGCGGTCGAGCTCGGCCCGGTTGACGTCGGCGTAGACGAACTGCAGGCAGGCGGGCAGCTGGTAGCGCAGGGCGTCCTCGCGCCTGCGCTGGAAGAGCGTGCCGTCGGGGCCGCAGATCTCCTCCCGGAGCCTGCGTTCGAGCTCGGCCCCGATCTGGCAGCCTGACCCACCGAGCCCCACGAACATGACGGGCTGATAGAGCTTCATGGTGTCTCCTGCCCGGCTCAGAGCCAGGGGTCGTCGGGGTCGTCTGTCACGGTCTGCGCTCCCTGGTCGTCGGGAACGGGCACGGGCGGGCGCACCGGGGCGGGCCTGGCACGCCGCCCGAACAGCCCCGACCACGAGGGCCGTCGCCTCGGCTTGCGCGCATCGCGGAAGCCGAGGCGCAGGCCGCTCGGCAGGGGCTCGCTCTCGGCCCCGAAGGCGATCCCCTCCTCCCCGCCGAACGGTGAACGCAGCCGCACGCCCTTGTCGCCCTGCCGGGTGGCCACGAAGACCATGTCCCCGGCGTCGGGCCTGGGCGGCAGCAGGCGCGGGCTGTAGCCGTCGGGGTCGTTGACCACGAACCTGAACGAACGCGACCACCTGCTGGGCGCCTTGAGCTCCTGGCCGATCTGCTCGCCCTGGTCGCTCAGCCAGGCGTGCAGGCCGTGCACGCCGACCCGCCTGCGCCAGGCCCTGCGCCGCTGCCACCACACCAGCACGGCCAGGAGCAGCAGACCCGCGGCCAAGGTGATGTACCAGCGGTAGAGGTAGACGAGCGTGGGCGGCGGTTCGACCGTCACCCCGAGCAGGCCGTTGGCGTACGGCTCGGCGGGATCGGCCGCGTCCACCAGCGACACGCGCAGGGCGGCGCCCCCGCGCTGGGCGTCCTCGCCGAAGGCCACCGTGAAGCCGGTCGTGGTGTCGCCCGGCGCCAGGTCGAACGCGGCCGACGGCGTGAGCACGGCCTTGGCCTGGGCCGGGCCCTCCAGGACGAGGCGTACGCGCCTGGCGCTCGTCGTCTCGTTGCGCATGGTGAGCGTGCCGGTGACCGAGTCGCCCGCGAACACCTCGCCGCCCGCGTCGAACTGCACCCGGCCCTGGATCGCCGCCTCCTGCGCGCCGACCTTGACCGTGACCGGCACCCGGTCGGCCCTGACGCCGGGACCTGCGACGACACCGGTCAGGGTGAGCTCGCCCTCGACCTGCGGGGCGCGGAACGTTCCAGCGAATCGTCCGTCGTGCGCCCGGTCGTCCGGCGCCTGGCCGTCGTCGCGTACCCGGACGCGCTGGGGCGCCGGCAGGCCGGAGCCGCTGACGCCGACGTCGAAGGTGAGGCCGTTCAGCGCCTTCTCGTCGGTGATCGCGCCGTGCCTGGTGATGAGCGAGAGGCCGACCGTGATGTCCTGGCCGGTGCGCGCGATCGGCGGCTCCGGGACGATCGCGGCCTGCACGGCGCCCTGCCACAGGGCGGTCGCGCTGACGAGTTGGCTGGCGAGCTGCGCCGGGGCCCGTACCCTGACCGTCCACACGCCGTTGACCGGGTTGACGATGCGCAGCGCCTCGACGGTGGTGTTCTCGCCGCTGCGGGTGAAGGTGGACTCGCCGACGGTGCCGCTGGGCGGGGAGAGGTTGCCCTCCGGGTCGAGGAAGTCGACCTGGACGAGCGGGTCGCCCTTGCTGACGGTGATCGTGCCGTCGGTGGCGATGAGCGGGATGGCGATGTTCAGGTCGCGGGTCTGGCCGCCGGTGATGACCTCGTCGTCGGTCTCGCTCAGCTCCGAGCAGGTCGCGGCGGCGTAGATCTCATACAGCGAGCGCCGTACGTCTCCCGCGCCGTTGACGATCCTGGCGACCGGCTTGGACTCGCCGCGATCGTCGCAGCCCTGGCGGAAGCCGCCGGTGGCGAACCTGTCGAGGGCCTGGCGGGTGACGCCCGCGCCGAAGCCGAGCGGCCAGATCTGCACGCCCTGCTCCTGGGCCTGCCTGATCATGGCCTCCAGCTGCTGCCCGGCCGCGCGGTTGCGCCGCCCGCCCAGCGAGGGGTCGCCTTCGGAGCCGTTGCCGTACGCCGGGCTGCGGGCGACGTCGAGCTGCCCGTCGGTCAGCAGGAGGATCACCTTCTGCGCGTCGCCGGGCGAGCCTTCGCGCAGGGTGGACAGGGCCTGGGCCAGGGCCGCGACATGATCGGTGTCGTTTCCCTCGGCGTCGGTGCGGCGGTGCACGCCTTTCGCGCAGGTGGCGAGATATTGCAGGCTCACCCCACCGTCGACCACCGTGGGCCGACAGATTTCCGTCACTGCATTTTGTCCGGATTCGCCGTTATTGCTACCAAATCCAAACACGGTGACCCGACTTTTCGGATTAAGTACGCTTTGTGCGATAACTGAGGTGGCCTCGGCCTCCTTGGCGACATCCGCCTCGGTCAGACTTCCCGACTCGTCGACGACGACGACCAGGTCAAGGGCGATCGTCTCGGGTGACATCGCCGCCGCACTCGGCCCCGCCACCAGCAGACCGGCCGGGACGAGACAGGCCAGCAGGGCAAGGCGCAGGTAGTGATGGGTGGGGCGCCGTCTTTCCGGTTTCATCCACACCAGTCCTCACACGAACCCAGACACTATTGAGCGTTTATGGGTGTATCGGATTTCAATGGCATAATGGAATGGGGGTTACTTCTTCGTTATGATGATTAGTTTCGGCTGTCCAAATTAAGGACATATCCGGCCCGCTCATTGCCCGAAGTTACGGACATTTTCGCGATCACCCCAAGCCGCCAACCCGTACCAGTGCGGGTAAGCGACCAATAGGACGCCCCACTTTTCCGGTATGCCGGACACATGTGGTGGGCGGCCAAGAAATGATCTATGGTTTCGCGCAGCACCGGATGAACCCGGGCGTTCCCACGGCTGTCGGTGGCGTCTGACAGGCTGAAGCCGTGGCCGAGCCCCTGAAAGACATGATCAACACCGCATCGGTGACCGACCTCTCCCAGAACCTGGCGACCGTCCGGCCGTCCTTCCCCCGGTCCGCCTTCGTCTCGGCGGCGACGACCGGCCTGACACACCTGGAGCTCAAGGATCGGGTCAGACACGTCTCCCAGGCCCTGCACCAGGCCCTCCCACTGCCCTTCCCCGAAGCCGCCTCGCTCCTGCGCCAGGCGGTCAGGCCGGTCACGCTCACCCTGTGGAGCGGCTGGCCCGCCACCGACTACATCGCCACGCACGGCCTCGACCACCCGGAGGAGGCGCTGGCCACCCTCGCGGTGCTCACGCCCTACGCGACGGGCGAGTTCGCCGTGCGCCCCTTCCTCGACCGGCACCACGACGACACCCTCAAGATCATGACAGGCTGGGCCGGCTCCCCAGACGAGCACCTGCGCCGCCTCGCCTCCGAAGGCACCCGGCCGCGGCTGCCGTGGGCGACCCGCGTGCGCCGGTTGATGGAGCCGGGCCCGACCCTGCCGATCCTGGAAGCCCTGCGCGACGACCCCAGCGAATATGTGCGGCGATCGGTCGCCAACCATGTCAACGACCTGGCCAAGGACCACCCTGACCTGGTCGTCGAGCTGCTCGGGCGCTGGCGGGCCGAAGGCGGCTCACACATCGAGCGGGTGCTGCGGCACGCCCTGCGCGGGCTGGTGCGGGCCGGGCATCCCGACGCGCTCGCCCTGCTCGGCGCCGTTCACGGCAACGGCAGGGTGCTCTCGCTCTCGCTGCCCTCCGACCGGGTGCGCGTCGGCGCGTCGCTGGCGTTCGCCCTCACCGTTGCGGCCGACGCGCCGGGGCCGATCGTGCTCAAGTACGCCGTGGTGCGCGAAGGCTCGCGCCGCGTCTTCCACCTCGGCGAACGGGTGGCGAGCCGGGCGGGCGAGACGTTCACCGTGCGCAGGTCGCACTCCTTCAGGCCCGTCACCACCCGCGCCGAACCACCGGGGCCGCGCAGGCTCGACGTCATCGTCAACGGCGAGCCCAGGGCGTCGGCCGAGTTCACCCTGCTGGGTCGCTGAGCGGTGGCGCCTTCTTCGCCGAGCCGCGATAGGTGCCCACGTCGTAGCGCCGCTCGTTGTGCTCCAGCTTGTCCTCGGCCGCACGCAGCAGGTCGACGCCCAGCACGTCGGCCAGCCGCACGGCGTACAACATCACGTCGCCGAGCTCCGAGCGCACCCTGGCCAGGGTCTCGGCGTCGAGATCGGCCGACTCGGCCGTGGTCAGCCACTGGAACTCCGCGACCAGCTCGCCCACCTCGCCCGCCAACGCCATCGCCAGGTTCTTCGGCGTGTGGAACCTCTCCCACTCCCGCTCCCCGGCGAACTCACGCAAGCGCACACGCAGCCGTTCGAGCTCGGCGCTCACGCCAGGAAGAGCCGCTCGTCGAAGGCGCCGCGCTCGGCCGACTTCGCCTCGGCCGCCTTCACGACGTCGGTCCAGGCGTGCCCGTCCGCCTTGGCCAAGGCGCGCAACACCTCCAGCACGTCGCCGATCTCCTCGACCACCTTGTCCGCGCCCGCGTCCCTGACCTCGATGACCTCCTCGAACAGCTTGGTCACCAACGCCTCGCGATACGCCGCCTCCCCCAGCACCGTCACCACGGGCTCCCCGCCCTGCCGCCTGATGATCCCGGGAATCCCGTCCCGCACCAACTTCCCCATCCCGCCCCTTACCCTTCTGTCCCCACCGATTTCACGGCGCCTGAGCCTATCCCTTTCCCGAACGGCGGTGCTGCCTCCTTGGACTTCTTCGACACCGACCCGACAGCCGTCTCCTCCTGGCGTCTCGCGGTGCTGATGGGCGCCAACAGCCGCACGTACAAGTTCGCACTCGGCGCCGCGCTCCTGAAGGCCGCCACCGAGGGCCGCACCGAACTCCCGCTGCGCGAGCTGGCCTCGCCGTACGCGATGGGGCTCGTACGGCACATGCGTGAGGCGCCGCAGGCCTCCTCCCGCATCACGCCGGGCGACGGCGACTTTCTCAGCGTCGCGCGGCGGGAGGCGGAGGAGTCGCTGCGTTTCGGCGGGCCCACCGACCTGCTCCTCGACGCGGCCGTGGCGTCGATGCCGCGCATGGTCATGCGCAAGTTCCACAATCTGCGCGGCGACACCGAGGTGCCGCACCGCTTCTACGAGATCGGCGGGAGCACGCGGGAGCGATTGGTCTTCCTCACCGACCATCTGCGGGCGGTGGCACGCTCGGAGCAGGCCGGCCTCCTGCACGGCGAACTGGCGGCGCGCTGGAGCATCGTCGAGACGTCGTTCGCGGCGGAGATCGGCCGCAGTCTGGTCGAGGAGGGCGTGTCGGTCGACCTGCCCAGCCTGCGGATCACCGACACGCGCAGGCGGCGATCGGTCGCGGGGGTCGCCGAGGCCGTCATCGGCTTCCAGCACGGCCGCTGCCTGATCTGCGACCTGCCCCTCACCACGGCGGCGGGCGAGAGCGCCGTCGACCACGTCTTCCCGTACTCGTTCATGCGGCTGCTGCGCCCGTCCCTCGATCTGGACGCGATCTGGAACCTCGCACCCGCCCACACCTCGTGCAACGGGCACAAGAGCAACCGCCCGCCGCTGCCGGTCGAGCTGGACCGGCTCGCCGCGCGCAACCAGGCCATCATGGACTCGCCCCAGCCGCTGCGGCGCACACTCACCCTCACCCTGAGCCGGCACGGGTTCCGCTCGCAGGGCTGGCACGCGTTCCTTCGGCACGTGCGGGCGATGATGTAGCTCCTCGGCGGCCGTACGATCCTGGAGGAGCGAGGAGGAGGCGTCGTGCCTGAGGGTCACACCATTCATCGGCTGGCTGCGGAGTTCGGTGAGCGGTTCGTCGGTGAGGTGGTGCGGGCCGGGAGTCCGCAGGGGAAGTTCTCCGACGGAGCCGCGCTGGTCGACGGGGGTGTGATGACCGGCGCCGACGCCTACGGCAAGCATCTGTTCCTGGAGTTCGGGCCTCGGTGGGTGCATGTGCATCTCGGGCTGTTCGGCAGGCTGGACTTCACCCGGACGCCCAAGGACGAGACCGTGCGCCTGAGGCTCACCACCGAGGCGCAGATCGCCGATCTTCGCGGGCCCACCGCCTGCGAACTCCTCGACGACCGCACGCCCATCCTCGGCCGCCTCGGACCGGACCCGCTGCGCGCCGACGCCGATCCGCAGCGCGCCTTCGAGCGTGTGCACCGCAGCGCGCTGTCGATCGCCGCCCTGCTGATGGACCAGAAGGTCATCGCGGGCGTGGGCAACGTGTACCGGGCCGAGGTGCTGTTCCGCCACCACGTCGATCCCGAACGGCCGGGCCGGTCGATCACACCCGCCGAATGGCAGCTCATCTGGGACGACCTGGCCGCCCTGATGTCCGAAGGCGTGAAGCACAACCGCATCGACACCGTGCGCCCCGAGCACACGCCCGAGGCCATGGGCCGCCCTCCTCGCAAGGACGACCACGGCGGCGAGGTGTACATCTACCGCCGGGCCGGCCTGCCCTGCCTCGTCTGCGGCACCGAGATCCGCACCAAGCCCTTGGCGGCCCGCAACCTGTTCTGGTGCCCGACCTGCCAGGCGTAACCGGCTCATTCAACGAGAACGGGCGGGTCTCCGTGAACTGGAGATCCGCCCTCTTCGATGCTGTCCGTCCTGCTCAGGAGGTGTTTTCCCCTGATGGACGTGTGGTGCCCCCTGCAAGATTCGAACTTGCGCTCCCGGCTCCGGAGGCCGGTGCTCTATCCCCTGAGCTAAGGGGGCTCAACCGGTGACAACGTTACCAGCATCCGCCCACTCCTCGTCACCAAGATAAAGGTCCGGGCACACATCCCTCGAAAACCGCACGTGACCCCCGCTCCAGCGGTTAACTTCGTGGCCGTGGGCGAGGTACTCGGCAAGGTCATGGTCGTGGATGACGACGAGGTCATCCGGCAGCTCATCGCGGTCAACCTGACCCTTGAGGGGTTCGAGGTCGAGACCGCCTTCGACGGGCAGGACTGCCTGGATCGGGTGATGGAGGTGCAACCGGACGTCGTCACGCTGGACGTGATGATGCCCAGACTCGACGGATGGGTGACAGCCGATCGGCTGCGGACCACCGAGGGGACCAATCACATCAAGGTCGTCCTCATCACGGCCAGGGCGCAGGACCACGACCGCCGCCGGGGACTGGGTCTCGGCGCGGACGCGTATCTGACCAAGCCGTTCGACCCGGCCGAGCTCATCCAGGTCGTCCGCGACCTGGCCGTACGCGCCAAGGGCGGCGGCGGTTCGCCGGACGACACCCAGACCGGGTAGCGGGGCCGTCGAGGGGGCACGCCTCCTCAGCAGCAGGTGAGCCTCTGCGGTGCTGAAGTGTCATCTGCCGTACGGAGACGTACGAACGCGCACAAGTGCGTCAGGGTGTTGGCAGACATCCAGCCCATCCGGCAGATGGCGCTTCACCACCGCAGAACACACCGGAGCCAGACGCTCGGCCGGTCACCCCAGCAGGCCCTGACGCCGGGCCGTGGCCGCCGCCTGGGTGCGCGACGACGCGCCGAGCTTGCCCAGGATGTTCGACACGTGCACGCTGACCGTCTTGTGGGCGATGAACAGCCGTTCCCCGATCTCCCGGTTGCCCAATCCCTCGCTCACCAGGGCCAGCACCTCGAGCTCCCGGGCCGTCAGTCCGCCACCGGCGGCAGCCGCCACCCCCGCTGCGGAGAACCGCGCCCGGCGCCCCAATGCCTCCAGCTCCCCGGCCAGCGGCGCCGCGCCGAGCGACGCGGCGGCGGCGACGGCCTGGGCCCATTCGGCATGGGCCTGCTCACGCCTGCCTCCGGCCAGCAACGCCTCGGCCAGACGCCAGCGGCAGCGGGCCACCTCGTAGACGAAGCCGTAGTCGAAGGCGGTGACCGCCTGCTGCCAGAGGCCGGGATCGAGACGGCCGTGCGCTCGGTGCCATTCGGCCTCGACGCGGATCATCCACGCCTTGCCCTCCAGCCCCATCTCGCCGCGTAGCCCGGTCGGCCCCTGGATGGCGGCATGCCGGGCGCGGGCGAGCAGGGCGTCGGCCCCTTCGGGGCGGCCGAGCTCGGCCAGGGCCCACAGGCCGACCGCGCAGATGCGTAGATTGCCGGAATCGATGGGGTCCAGCAGCCCGAGCACGGCTTCGACATGCGCCAGAGCGATCTCGGGCCTGCCGTTCCACAGCTCGTGCTCGGCGGCGAGGCCGCGGGACATGTAGGAGACCAGGACGTCGGACCAGAACGCCTCCAGCCAGGTCAGCCGCTCGGTGAAGGCGGCACGCCCTCTGGCCACCTCGATGAACAGCGAGAACGACGACAGCACCGCCTCGGGCACGGTGCCGACCCGCACGCCGAACCCGGCGGCGACGCGCTCGGCGGCGTCCCACTCGCCGGACACGTAGTGGATCAGGAAGCGCAGGAACCGCAGGTCGGTGCCGTAGGTGCTCCAGGTGAGCCCGGCATCGACGGCCAGGCGGCTGCCCTGGTCGATGACGCGGGCCGCCTCGGCGAACGCGCCCTGCTCGTAGTGCGCGCGGGCCAGGATGAAGTGGGCGCGCAGGTCGATCGCGAGATCGCCGGAGCTCTGGGCGATCACCTCGGCCAGCAGTGCGGTGGCGGCCTCGAAGTCGCCGTGGTAGTCGGCGTAGGCGCTGAGTGTGATGAGCGCGCTGACCTCGGCGTCGCGCGCGCCGATGGAACGCGCCAGGGTCAGGGCGCGCTCGGCCGCGACGCCGACCTCGTCGTGACGCGGGCTCCAGGTCAGCGCTCTGGCGAGGGTGGCGAGCGCCCTGGCCCTGGCGACGTCGTCGGCGGCGCTCTCGACGGCGCACTCGGCGTTGGCGATGGCCTCGTCGAGGTGGTCCTCCTCGTAGAGGTAGTACGCCAGGCGCTCGCAGATCTCGCTCTGCGGCCCGGCGACGGCGATGATGCCCTTGAGCTGGGTGATCGCCCGGTGGTTGTCGCCGCTGTCGGCGGCCATGACCGCGCTGCGCAACGCGATGTGCGTACGGGCGCCCCCGGCCAGCTCCTCGGCGCCCTCGACCCGCTCCCACAGCCCGAGCGCCTGGTCGTAGTGCCGATGCGCCTCCGCCGGCGCCCCGAGGCGTTCGGCGCGGCGACCGGCCTCGGCCGAGGCGCTGAGCGCTCCGGCCAGGTCGTGGCCCGCGAGGTAGTGGTGGGCCAGCTCCGCCGGAAGCGTCAGGCGCTGGGCGAAGTCGGCATGCAGGCGCGTGCGCTCGCCCGGCAGCAGGTCGGTGTAGACGGCCTCCTGCAACAGCGCGTGCCTGAAGGTGTAGCCGTAGCCTTCGGGCCGCAGCAGCCCACGCGAGACGATCTCGCGCACGGCGTCCTCGAACTCGGCGGTCGGCAGCCCCGACACCTCGCGCAGCAGGTCGTCCTCGACCCTGCGCCCGGCGACGGCGGCGGCGCGCAGCACCCGCTGACCGGCCTCCGACAGCACCTCGGTACGCGACAGCAGCAGGCTGGCCAGCCCGTCGGGCAGCGTGTCGCCGTCGGCCACCGCGGCCAGCAGCTCCTCGGCGTAGAACGGATTGCCTTCGGCCCGTTCGAGTACCTGACCGATGACCCGGGCATCCGTCTGCCCGAAAGTGCCAAATGTCGCCAGATAGTCAGACATGTCACCAGGGTCGAGCGGACGCAGCTCCAGCCCGGTCACAGCGGGCAGCCGCTGCAGCTCGGCCAGCACCCGCCGCAGCGGATGCCGCCGATGCAGATCGTCGGTCCGGTACGTGCCGACCAGGAAGACGTGCTCGGTCTGCAGCATCCGGCTCAGGAACACCAGCAGGTCCCGCGTCGAGCGATCGGCCCAGTGCAGATCCTCGAGGACCAGCAGCACCGGCTGCACCTCGGTCAGCAGCCCGAGCAGCGAGCCGAACATACGCTGCTGCGTCAGCCCGGACGTCGGATCGGCCCCGCTCTCCTGCCCTTCGCCGGGCAGAATGCGCCCGAGCACGGGACGCGTCTCCAGCGCCGCCCGCACCTGCCCGTCGGCGCCACGCAACGCATCGGCGAGCGGAAGGTAGGGCAAGGCGTCGCCGAGCTCGGCGCACTGCCCGATGAGCACGGCGAAACCCCGCGCCCTGGCCTCGCCGACGAGCTCGGCCACCAGCCGGGTCTTGCCGATCCCCGCGTCACCGCCCACCAGGGCGACGCCCGCGGTGCCTCCGGCGGCCGAGTCGAGCACGCCGAGCAGTCGTCCCAGCTCCTGGGACCTGCCGATCAGCGTATGGCCGTTCACGTTCGTCATGATGTCATGCCTTCGCGCCATATCCTGCCGCCCGGAATTGGTCCCCCACGTGACCCGGATATTGGCCTTCCTTCTCCCCGCCCGACCGCAATAGCGTCCTCAAGTGTGATTTCGTCCCACACCATGGCCCTTTTCGTCATAACCGCGCTGGCGCTGGTCCTCATTCCGGGGCCGAACCATCTCTACATCACCGCCAGAGGCCTGGCCCAGGGCCGGGCGGCGGGTGTGGTGAGCGCGCTGGGCGTGGAGAGCGGCGTCCTGGTGCACATCGCCGCGGCGGCGGCCGGCCTGTCGTACCTGATCGCACAGTCGGCCACGGTGTTCAACCTGGTCAAGTGGGCGGGGGTCTGCTACCTGGTCTACCTCGGCGTCAAGGCCCTGACCGGCAAGGACACGACGACCGCCGAGACGCCGAACGTGCAGCCGCTGGGCCGTGTCTTCCTCGAAGGCATGGTGGTCAACATCCTGAACCCGAAGGTGACGCTGTTCTTCCTCGCGCTGCTCCCCCAGTTCGTGGACGCCAGGGCAGGCTCCCCGGCCCTCCAGATCGTGGTGCTCGGCCTGATCCTGATGACACTCGGCCTGGCCTCCGACATGGTGTACGCGATCACGGCGGGCACCCTCGGCGGGCGGCTCGCCCGCAGGGCCAGGTCGCTGCGCATCACCAGCGGCGTGGTGTACCTGGGGCTCGGCGTGATGACGGCGTTCACCGGCCGGACCGCGGCGTGAGAGGCCTGGCCGCCTTCCTGCTGATCGCCCTGCTCGCGGGCTGCGCGTCCGCGCCCGCGCCTGCCGTACCGGTGGCCGTGCCGGTGCTCAAGGTGGTCGAGGAGCGCAGGCAGGGGCGGCTGGTCGACCTCACCGTCGACTCGCCCGCGCTCGGCGGCACGGCGCTGGTGCAGGTCCTGCTGCCCGCCGGGTGGCGTCCAGGCACCCGCTGGCCCGTTCTGTACCTGCTCGAAGGCTGCTGCCAGCGCGACAGCCTCGGCTGGGTGAAGTACGGCAGGGCCGACCTGGTCACCGAGAAGGCCGATGTCATCGTCGTCATCCCCGAAGGCGGCTACGCCGGCTTCTACGCCGACTGGATCAAGGGCCCGAAGTGGGAGACCTTCCACCTCACCGAGCTCAGACAGCTCCTGGAGAGCAAGTACGGCGCGAGCGATGCCAGGGCCGTGGCGGGCCTGTCCATGGGCGGGTTCGGCGCCCTGTCCTACGCCGCGCGCCATCCGGGCATGTTCAGGGCCGTGGCCTCCTTCTCCGGCCTGGCGAACGTGTCGTCGGCCGATGTCGACTACATCACCGGCAAGTCGGGCGACAACCCGGCCGACCTGTGGACGAGCGCGGAGCCGTACAACCCGACCAGGCTGGTGGGGTCGCTGAAGATCCCGGTCTATGTGAGTTCGGGCAACGGCAGGCCGGGTCCGCTCGACAGGCCGCCCGCCGCCGTCGACAACGGCGAGGCCGGCATCGAGCGGCAGAACAGGGAGTTCGCCGAGGCCGCGAGGAAGGCCGGAGTGCCCGTCACGACCGACTTCTACGGTCCAGGCCGTCATGTCTGGCCGTACTGGACCAGGTCGTTGCAGCGGGCGCTGCCGATGCTGACGGGCGCGCTCAGCTGAGCGAGGCGGGGATGCGGTCGAGCACGGGGTAGGGCACCAGGCCGTAGGCGTAGAAGTCGACGGCCGAGGCGCCCGCCGCCTTGGCCCCTCTGACCTTGGCCACCAGCCTGTCGGCCGAGTCGGAGTCGGGGATGCCAGGCCGCAGCACCGCCCTGACCTCGCGGTCCTTGCCGACCGAGCGCAGGTAGGCGCCGACGTCGTCGGCCACGCGTGCGGCGTCGCGGGCGTAGGCGAGCACGCCGAAGGAGGGGACGAGGTCGCCCAGTGCGACCAGGTCGACGCCGAGCTGCCAGGCGTCGTGCGCGGCGAGGCCGGGCGAGGGCAGGCCGTCGATGTAGCCCTTGACCGCGCCGGTGCCGTCCATGAAGACGAGCTTGGACCCCTCGTCGGCCACGGCGGCGGCGACCTCGGACACCAGCGAGGTGATGGTCTCCGACCTGGCCCTGGCATAGGCGACGACGTCGGGACCGGCGTAGGCGGTGAGCGCGGCCCTGGTGACCTCGCCCTGGGCGGGCGCCTGGCCGTCGAGCACGGCCCCGACGATACGGGCGCACTCCTCGCGGGCGAGCCCGGCGTCGACGCCCAGGTCGGTGGCCCGGCGCAGGCAGAAGTCGCAGAAGCACAGCCCCAGCAGGTAGGTGTCCATGGGGCCGAGCTGGGTGAAGGTACGCGCCTTGCGCAGCGGCATGAAGTGCAGCGCCTCGGCCACCACGCTGTCGACGCCCTGCCTGGCCACGGCCCTGGCCAGCGCCGTGCAGTACGTCCTGACGTCGGGGTGGCCAGGGCACAGGTCGACGGGTGAGCCCCTGTCGCCGAAGCAGTTGCGCACGGTGACGTCGGGGTGCTCGGCGCCGATGGTGGCGTTGCGCAGGAAGACCGTCCAGCCGTGCAGCTTGAGCCCGCGCTCGGTGCACCCGGCCCGCAGCCCGTCGAACACGTCGCGGAACCCGGCGGGCGGAACCAGCCTGGCCTCGGCGAACAGGTCGTCGGGCAGCGGGAAGTGCACGCCGTCGTGCCTGACGGTCACTCTGGACAGCCCGTGCGGGGTGATGTCCCTGGCGCCGTGGTGTGCGGCGCCGATGGTCACTCCGGCCACGCCGAGGCCGCCGATCGTCGTCAGCAGCCTGTCGAGGCCTTCACCGCGCACGTCTTCGGCGAAGACGTATATCGAACTGTCCACGGACGAACCCTACGCGCTCTTGTGCGCCACGAAATCGATCTCGACCAGGATGTTCATCAGCTCGGAGCCGACCGTGGTCCGCACCGGGTAGGGCTCGGTGAAGTAGGACCTGTACACCTCGTTGTAGGCGGGGAAGTCGCGCTGCAGGTGCTGCAGGTGCACGGTGGACTTCACCACGTCGTCGAAGCCGAGCCCGTGCGCGGCCAGGATCGCGCCGAGGTTGCGCATGACCTGGTGCGTCTGGGTCTCGATGTCGTCGCCGACGATCTCCCCGGTCTCGGGATGCAGCGGCCCGGCGCCCGAGGTGTAGACGAAGTCGCCGACCACGAGGCCCTGGGAGTACGCGCCGACGGGGGCGGCGCCTTCGGTGGTCCTGAGTTCCTTCTTCACAAGCGTCTCCAAAGAGGTCAGAAAGCGGTGGTGATCGTTCCGGTGACGACATGGCCGGGGCCGACGAGCGGCAGCACGCGCCACTTGTCGAAGGCCGTGCAGGGGTGCGAGATGCCGAAGGAGACCAGGTCGCCGACCCGCAGGCCGGACGTGTCGTGCAGCACGGTGTGCTGGTCCTGCATCCTGAGCACGGTGACGCCCTCGCGCCTGGGGATCGGCAGGCCCTCGTCGTAGGGCGCGTCACGCTTGCCCATGCCCACGATCGCCAGGCCGGGCTCCGGCGTCGACAGCACGTGGGCGAAGATCTCGAACGCGGGCAGCAGTGTGCCGTCGATCCGGTTGAACGGCGTGCGCTCGCGGTAGTAGCCGTCGTCGTGCGAGACGTAGGCGCCCGAGCGCAGCACGATACGCGCCTGGGTGGCGGCCAGTTCGCGGCCGATCACGTCGAACCACTGGCTGCCGCCGACCGACAGGATCGGGTCGCGTACGCGCAGGTGTTCGACGGCCTCCTGCAGCCGTCGCAGGTAGGCCACGACCTCCGGCGCGCTCTTCAGCCCGCCCTCGTAGCCCGCGACGCCCGCGAGTTCGAGGCCGGGCGTGCGCCGCACCTCCGCCGCGACCTCCAGCAGCTCGTCCAGGCTACGGCTGCCGCCGCGTCCGCCCTCGTGGCCGAGCTCGGCCAGCACGCGCACGTGCCCCTCGCCCAGCAGCCGCACACCTTCGACGGAGTCGGCGAAGACGTAGAGCTCAAGGCCGGGCACGGCGGCCAGGGCGCGCAGGCCGGCGGGGTCGACGACCTGGTTGGCGATGACGATGCGCCTGACGCCGAACCCGGCCAGGGTCAGCGCCTGGCTCGGGGTGGCGACGGTCACCGCCCAGGCGCCCGCGTCGAGTTGCATGCGCGTGATCTCGGGGGACATGTGCGTCTTGGCATGCGGTGCGAACGTCATGCCGTGCTCGCCGGTGAAGCGAGCCATCGTGGCGATGTTGTGCGCCAGCGCGTCGGCGTGCACGACCATCAGCGGGAACGTGACGCCGCCCGCGAAGATCGATCGGCCGACGAGCTCTTCACCTGGGATAAGACCCTTCACCCTGCAAACCCTATCGAAGCGCCCTTCCTGGCTTCGCTCCGGTCAGGGCGCCACCGGACAGCACCTGGACGCCCGAGACGAACACGTCGTCGACGCCGGTGGCGACCGTACGCGGCTTGTCGTAGGTGGCCAGGTCGCGGACGGTGGCGGGGTCGAGCACGATGACGTCGGCGGCGTGGCCCTCGCGCAGCAGCCCTCGCTCCTTCAGCCCGAAGCGGCGGGCCGGGTGGGAGGCCAGGTGCACGAAGGCCTCCTCCCAGCGCCAGTCGCCGAGTTCGCGCACGTGCCTGCCGAGGAAGCGGGCGAACGCCCCGAAACCGCGCGGGTGCGGGTGGCCGCCCACATAGATGCCGTCGGAGCCGCCGGTGTGCGCGGGATGGCGCAGCACCCGCCGTACCGACTCCTCCCCCTGCGGGCCCTCGTCCGGCCTGGCGGCCACGCATCCGGCCTCCAGCCTGGTCTCCACCAGCAGGCCGCGGCAGAACTGCGCGGGCGTGAGCCCCTTGCGCCCGGCGGCCTCGACGATCGTCAGGCCTTCGGCCCACTCCGAGCCCGGCGCGTGCGAGAGCGTCAGGCGTGGCCAGGTCTGCTCCAGCGTCGGCCACCACGTGTCGAGCTCGCTCGACTCCAGCGCCTCGATCGCCCTGTCCACCTCGGCGGCCGGGACCCACGGCGGCAGCACGACCATCGCCAGGATGGTGCTGCCGCGCAGGTAGGGATAGGTGTCGAAGCTCAGGTCGACGCGTCCGGCGGCCTCCAGCAGCGGCAGCAGCAGGTCGGCGGGCCCGTGCAGGTGCGACACGTGCACGGCGGCGCCCGAACGCTCGGCGATGTCGACCACCTCGGCCAGCCCCGTCGCCGCCGCCTGCCCGTACCCCCGCATGTGCGTCACGTACGGCAGCGCCCCGAGCGGCGCGCAGAGCGCGGCGAGTTCGGCGGCGTCGGCGTAACGCCCCGGCACGTACTCCAGCCCGCTGGACAGCCCGGCCGCCCCCTCCGACAGCCCGCGCTCGACCAGAGCGAGCATGGCGGCGAGCTGGGCGGGCGAGGCCGCGTCGGGCGACGGGCCCATGACGTCGTAGCGGATCGTGCCGTGCGGCAGCAGGTAGCAGGTGTTGAGCGCGGTGGCCCGGTCGTAGCCGTCGAGCAGGTCGCCCACGCCGACCGGCCCGTCGAGCGCGGGATGCGCGCCGTTGACGGCGGCGAAGTACCGCGTGGCGTAGTCGAGGGTGGCCCTGCTGGTCGCGGGGGCGTAGGACAGGCCGTCCTGACCGAGTACGAAGGTGGTCACGCCCTGGCGCAGGGCGGCGAGCTGGACCTCCGGGTCGAAGACGACGGCGTCGCCGTGCGCGTGGCAGTCGATGAGGCCGGGTGCGACATAGCGCCCTTCGGCATTCACCACCCTCGCGCTCTCGGCGCCGTCGAGCCTGCCTACCGCGGTGATGCGGTCACCGGACATGCCGAGGTCGGCACGGAAGGCGGGTGCGCCGGTGCCGTCGAGGACCAGTCCGCCACTGATGATCACGTCGAAGCTCACAGGACGATTGAACCATCAAGGTGTGATTTGTGGGGTTACATACCTTTCCCTTACCCTCTGCCGACGCGCCGGGCGCGATCGCTCGTTTCTGTCCCGCGACACTGAAGGATGCCGGTGAAGGACAAGGGGCTGCGCGGCGACGCCATCGGCCTGTGGGACAACGCGATCATCGGCATCGCGTCCACGTCCCCCGCGTACTCCATCGCCTGCACGATCGGCTATGTCGTCATCGCGGTCGGGCTGCAGGCCCCCGCGGCGGCGCTGGTGGCGTTCGTGCCGATGCTGTTCACCGCCTTCGCCTACCGCGAGCTGAACCGGGCCGTGCCCGACTGCGGCACCGCGTTCACGTGGGGCACCAAGGCGTTCGGCCCGGTCGTCGGCTGGCTCGGCGGCTGGGGCGTGGCCATGTCGGGCACCGTCGCGCTGGCCAATGTGGCCGAGGTGGCCGCACAGTACGGCCTGCGCCTGGCCGGGCTGCACGCACTGGCCGACAGCAGGCTCGCGCTCACCCTGGCCGGGGCGGCGGGCATCGCGCTGATGACCTGGGTCAGCCATCGCGGCCTGCGCGTCGGCGCGAGGATGCAGCGCTGGCTGACCGGGATCCAGATCGGCGGACTGCTGCTGTTCAGCACGGTCGCGCTCTGGAAGGTCTATGGCGGCCGTGCGCTCGACACCTCGGTGATGCCGAGCTGGGAGTGGTTCGACCCGACGCGGTTCGGCTCCTGGTCGGGGTTCACCGAGGCGTTCCTGCTGATGATGTTCATCTACTGGGGCTGGGACTCCTGCCTGGCGATCAACGAGGAGACCACCGACCGGGCGAACACACCCGGCAAGGCCGCCCTGCTGTGCTCGGTGATCCTGCTCGGCGTGTACCTGCTGACCACGGTCGCCGTCCTGGCCTACGGCGGAGCGGGCGAAGGCCCGACCGGGCTCGGCAACTCCGGCATCGCCGACGACGTGTTCGCCGCGCTCGGCGACTCCGTGCTCGGGCCGATCGGCTGGGTGGTGATCCTCGCCGTCATGGTCTCGGCGATCTCCTCCACGCAGACCACGATCCTGCCGACCGCGCGCGGCATGCTGGCCATGGCCGCCTACCGGGCGCTGCCGCGCCGCTTCGCCTCGGTCTCGGCCAGGCACGGCACGCCGTCGTTCGCCACGACCGTGATGGGCGTGGTCGCGATCGGGTACTACGTGGGGCTCTCCCTGATCAGCGAGAACGTGCTCTACGACTCGGTCGCCTCGCTGGGCCTCGCGGTGGCGTTCTACTACTCGATCGTGGGGCTGTCGTGCGCGTGGTTCTTCAGGCGCGAGCTGTTCTCCTCGGCGCGTAACCTCTGGTTCAAGGGACTGCTGCCGCTGACCGGCGGACTGATCATGCTCGCCGCCTTCGTCAAGAGCGCGGTGGACATGTGGGACCCGTCCTACGGCGAGACCACGTTGCTCGGCGTCGGCGGGGTGTTCGTCGTCGGTGTGGGCTCGCTCGGGGCCGGTGTGCTGCTCATGATCGCGTGCTGGATCCACGACTCGGCCTTCTTCCGCGGCCGTACCCTCGACGAGGACACCGACGTCCTCGTGCCGGAGGAAGGCACACCCTCCGGGCTCTAGCCTCACGAAGGGAACTCCTCCTTGCGTCGCGCCCTCGCCCTGTCGCTCGCCGCCGTCCTGCTCGCCGGATGCGCGGCGCCACCGGTGGCCGAGCCTGCCCGGGCCCCCTCACGCGACATCCCCTTCGGCAGCCACAGGGCCGCCTACGCCCAGGGCACCCTGCGCCCGAGCGGCGACACCAAGGCCCTGGACGAGCAGGTCCGCACGGCGTTCACCGCGTGGCGTAAGAACTTCGTCACCGCCCGGTGCGGCTCGCTGCAGGTGATCTCGCCCGACGCCGACCACCCCTACGTGGCCGAGGCGCAGGGCTACGGCATGGTCATCGCGGCCACGATGGGCGACAGGGCGCTCTTCGACGGCCTGCTGTCCTACGTCGAGGCGCATCCGTCGTCGGGCGACCCCAAGCTGCTGGCCGCCGAGCAGGACCGCTCGTGCCGGAGCGTCAACGGCGGCGACTCGGCGACCGACGGCGATCTGGACGTCGCCTACGGCCTGCTGATGGCCGATCGGCAGTGGGGCGGCGGCTACCTGGCCAAGGCCAAGGAGCGCATCGCCGCGATCAGGGCGTCGGAGGTGAACCCCCGCACCCTGCTGGTCAAGCTGGGCGACTGGGCCACCGACGAGGAGCCGCTGGCCTCGGTCTCACGCACGTCCGACTGGATGATCGACCACTTCAGGGCGTTCGAGAAGGTCGATCCCGCGTGGCGGCCGATCCGCGAGGCGCACCAGAAGCTGATCGCCTCCATTCCCGGCGAGAGCGGCCTGCTGCCCGACTTCGTGCGCGACGGCGCTCCGGTCAAGGGCGAGGTGCTGGAGGACGCCCACGACGGCGACTACTACTGGAACGCCCTGCGCGACCCATGGCGCATCGGCGCCGACGCCGTGACCAGCGGCGACCCCGCCTCGATCGCCGCCGCCCGCGCCCTGTCGTCCTGGGCGGCCAAGGCCACCGGCGGCGACCCCGCCAAGCTGGCCGCGGGCTACCTGCTCGACGGCACCCCGATCGAGGCCGGCCCCGAGCCCGCGTTCGTCCCGCCGTTCGCGGTCGCAGCGATGACCGACCCCACCGCCCAGCCCTGGCTCGACGCCCTCTGGCAGGCCACCTTGTCCGCCGAACCGGGCCCGAAGGACTACTTCGCCGCCTCCGTACGCCTCCAGTCCATGATCACCATCACGGGGAACCACTGGGTGCCGTAGGGCTGGTCGGCCACAGTTGCAGGGTGAGCAGGTTGGCCTGGTAGATGTGGTGAGGGAAGTCCGTGTTCCTATCGTTGTTCACCTTGTGTGACCACACGCGTGCGTGCCACTCGGTCTGTCTGGCGCCCAGGTCGAAGGGGGGGAAGTATCGCTGTTCGCCCTCCGTCAGGCTCACGGCGCAGACGCGGCCCGATGCCAGGAAAAGCACACCGCTCCACGCCTCCGCCTCCGGGCGGGCAGGCGGCTGTGCGTCCCATCGCTCGTAGCGTACGAAGACCTTCGCGTCGTGGTCGTCGGACAGGATGAGGGCGTTCGGGCCTACCGATGCCGATTCATCACGTCCCGGGCCGTTGAGATCCCAGATGCCGAACTGGCCGGGCACGAGATCCTTGGCGACCTCCACGTCGGCGAAACCGTAGAAGTCCGCCACGCCGATCCCGTCCGAACACTCGGCGACGAGTCTCGCCATGCTTCCTCCTCAACGCCCGAAGGCGGGTCGGCGATGTTACTCCTCCTGTCTGGAGTACGACTCCTCGCATGTCGCGTTCGCCGTCAAAGGATGTGCGGCCAGGATGGTGCGGGCTTCGGCGCGGGACAGGTTCCAGCCGTTCCACGGGTCGGCCTGGCCAAGGCCGTTGGAGGAGACGACCGAGCGCAGGACGCAGGTGCGCAGGGGTTCGGGGAGGCGGTCGAGCACGGGGACGGCCTCGCTGCCCAGGCGGCCCAGGTAGTGCTGGTCCAGGCGCTCCACGCCCCTGTGGACGACCTGCGACTCGGCCACGCGGAGATCGGGATTCCACAGGGCGAACGTCACCAGGCCGATCCCGGTCGCCAGGGTCGCGGCCCTCGGCAGCCAGCCCGAGCCGCGTCCGGCCAGCCGTACCGCTCCGGCGACCAGCACGAGGGCGAACAGGGCGCCGAGCCACCAGACGACGGCGCCGACCGAGGCGCGCAGCCGGGTCAGGCCGTAGGCGTCGGTGTAGAGGCCCATCCGGTGCAGAGCCGATGCCAGGACCACGAGCGTGAGCGCGCACAGCAGGCCGAGCAGTCCGGCCAGCACCCAGCGCTCCCCGCGTCCCACCTTGAGCACGGCCGCGGCCACGGCGACGATCGCCAGTACGATGACGCTCACCACGACGAGCTGGAAGAACCCGGCCCTGGCATAGGCCGCGTAGGTCAGGCCCGCCGTACGCAGCACGCGTTCGTCGCCGCCGAAGAGCACGGTGATCTGGACGCCGACGAACAGGGCGAACAGCGAGTTGAGCGCCACCAGCGGCATGATCCACAGCGCCCTGCCGACCTGCGCGCGCGCACTGGGCCCCAGCGGATCGACGACCGGCCTGAGCGCCACCAGCACCCCCGCGCCCAGCAGTACGGCCACCACCCCGAAGACGAACACCCGCCCGGGCAGCATGTCGAGCCAGTCGGGCGCGGTGAACACCTCGCTCAGCACGCGGGCGAACACCGCGTCGGCCGAGGCGAACAGCAGGCCGAACACCATGAGCAGCACGACCGAGAGCGCGAGCCCGACCACGGCGGGCAGGACCCGTCTGCGGATCGTCACGCCCTTGAGCGGTTCGGCCATGAACCACGCCACCGGCACCAGCGCCAGCACCACCGACGCCATGCCGCGCACGACGCCGAGCCAGCCGCGCCCGGCTCCCGACAGGGCGAGCGCGCCGAACCCGAACGCCGCCAGCAGCATCGGCGGCACCAGCCAGTTGGCGTCGCGTACCACGACGGTCGCGACCAGCAGATAGGCGATCGCGGCGAACGCCACCGCCCACGGCGACACCCGCGCCCGCGCGACCGGCGCGATGGCGGCCCCCATCACCAGCGCGACCAGCGCCACCCCCAGCCCGGCCTCGGTCTCCGGCATCGCCACCGAGGCGAACGCCCCCACCCCCGCCGCGGCGGGCAGCAACCACCGGGGCGTGGGCGGCAACTCCGGCCTGGGAAACAGCGGAGGCGGCACGTACGGCGGAGGCGGCGGCCCCTGATGCCCCGGCCGCATGGGCCCGTACTGCGGCGGCGGCGCATGCAGCCGCCCCTGGGCGACGTGCTGCGGGTAGGGCGGGTTCTCCGGAGCGGGCCCCATGGCCAGATAGGCGACCGGCGGCTGCTGGGGGTACGGCGGCGCGGCCACGATCGCCGCGACCGGGAGCGGTGGGAGCGGAGCGGGCACGGGAGCCGGGAGCACCGGAGCCTCCTCGACGACGGGCACCGGCTCGACGGCGACCACGAGATCAGCCGGCGGGGCCGCCTCAGGAGGGGTGAGCGCCGCGGCGGGGCCGGGCTGAAGCGCCGCCGGACGACCGGAGGCCGAAGGCAGCTCGACGACCATGCGGCAGCCCCGGCCTTCGGCGATGGCGATGGAGCCGCCGTGCAGTTCCACGATCTCCTTCACGATCGCCAGCCCCAGCCCCGCACCTCCCGAATCGGCGGCACGCCCGGCGTCCAGCCGCGAGAAGCGCTCGAACACCCGGGCCTGCGCGCCCGCCGGAATCCCGGGCCCCTCGTCGGCCACCTCCAGCACGACGCGCCCGTCCCTGTCGGAGGCGCTCACCCGGACCACCCCACCGGCCGGACTGTGGCGCACCGCGTTGTCCAGCAGGTTCGCCAGCACCTGGGCCACCAGATCGGGATCGGCCTGCACCACGGCCGACGCCCCGACCGACGGCGAGACGCGCACGTCGTCCCTGGACAGCACGGCCTCGCGGGCGGCCTGGTCGACGACGGGAGCGAGTTCGACCGGCTCGGACTCCAGCAACCTGGCGCCCGACTCCAGCCTGGACAGGTCGAGCAGCTGGGCGACCAGCCGGCCGAGGCGTTCGGTCTGGGCCAGCGCGGTGCCCATCGTGACGGGGTCGGCGGCCGAGACGCCGTCGACGACGTTCTCCAGTACGGCCCGCAGTGCGGTGATCGGCGTGCGCAGTTCGTGACTGACATTGGCGACCAGGTCGCGGCGCTGGCGGTCGACCTCGCCGAGGTCCTGGGCCATCTCGTTGAACGCCCTGGCCAGCTCCCCCACCTCATCGCGTGAGGTGGCCCGTACCCTCAGCGTGTAGTGGCCTTTGGCGATGGTCTGAGCGCCTTTGGCCATCTCGCGCAGCGGTCTGGTCATACCGCTGGCCAGCAGTTGCACCATGAGCAGGGCGAGGGCGACGGCGACCAGGATGCGCAGCGGCGAGGACAGGCCCCAGCCGATGCCGAGCTCGTTGACGACGAAGGCGGTGGCCACGGCCAGCACGATGACCAGGCCGAGCTTGACCTTGATCCGGCCGAGGAAGTCGAGGGGTCTCATCGGCGCACCAGCGCGTACCCGACGCCGTGCACGGTCCTGACGACGCCCGAGCCGAGCTTGCGGCGCAGCGCCCGCACATGGCTGTCGACGGTCCTGGTCGCGGCGGCCTCGGAGAAGCCCCACACGTCCGACAGCAGCCGTTCGCGCTCGAACACCTGGCCCGGCCGGTCGGCCAGGCGGCGCAGCAGGTCGAACTCGGTCCTGGTGAGCTGGGCCTCGGTCCCGTTGACAAAGACCCGGCGGGCGGCCGTGTCGATCTCCACCTCGCCGACGCGTACGACGGCGTCCTCGGCGGTGAGCTGGACGGCGCGCTCCACCCTGCGCAGCAGAGCGTGGATGCGCGCGACGAGTTCGCGCATGCTGAACGGCTTGGTCATGTAGTCGTCCGCGCCGACGCCGAGACCGACCAGCACGTCGGTCTCCTCACCGAGCGCGGTCAGCATGAGCACGGGGACGGGCCTGGCCGCCTGCATGCGGCGGCACACCTCGAGGCCGTCGAGCCCCGGCAGCATCCGGTCCAGGATCACCAGGTCCGGCGCGAGCCTGGCGTGCTCGGCGAGGGCGGCCCCGCCGTCCTTCGCCACCCTGATGTCGAACCCCTCCGCCGCCAGGCGGTCGCGTACGGCCAGGGCAATCGTCTCGTCGTCCTCGACCAGGAGGACGCGTCGCTGGTCTGCCACATGCTCGACAGTAGAGGCGTGACGTGCAGAGAGCACCTCTCCAATCGTGCACATCCGGTGCAGACTGTTCATCGTGCGAATCTCTGGATATCTCGCCCGCATCGGTTGCTCCGCTCTCCTCGACGCCCCGCCGAGCGCGGCGAACCTGCGCACCCTGCACATGGCGCATCTCGAACACGTGGCCTACGAGAACCTGGAGATCTGGCTGCGGCGCCCGACGAGTGTGGATCCCGCCGAGTCGGCTGCCCGCATCCTGCACGGCAGGGGCGGCTACTGCTACCACCTCAACGGCGCCTTCTCCCTGCTGCTGCGCGAGCTCGGCTACGACGTGCGGCGGCATGTCGGCGGGGTGCAGATCAAGGGCGCCGAGCCCGCGATCACCGCCAACCACCTGGTGCTGACCGTGCACGGCCTGCCCGAGCCCGGCAACCCCGGCGGCGCCTGGCTGGCCGACACCGGGCTCGGCGACGCCATCCACGCCCCGCTCCCGCTGGTCGAAGGGCACTACCGGCAGGGGCCTCTCGCCTTCGGCCTGCGTCCTTCGACGGTCGCGCCCGGCGGCTGGCGCCTTGAGCACGACCCGCGCGGCTCGTTCGCGGGGATGGACTTCGGGATGGAGCAGGCCGAGATGACGGCGTTCGCGGCCAAGCATCTGGAGCTGTCCACCTCGCCCGATTCCGGGTTCGTCAAGACGGCCGTGCTGCAGCGCCGCGACGCCTCCGGTGTCGACGGCATGCGCGGCCTGGTGCTGAGCCGGATGGGCGCGCAGGAGCACTCGGTGACGCTGGAGAGCGCGGAGGACTACTACGCGGCGCTCGCCGACGTGTTCAAGGTGACCCTCGACGACGTCGACGCCGCCGAACGCGCCAAGCTGTGGGACCGGCTGCACCGCTCGCACGAAGCCTGGCTCGCCGGCGGCTGACCCTCACACCCGGCCGCACCGCTCGCACGAGACCTGGCTCGCCGGGGCTGAACCCTATTCCTGTGCGGTCACCACGAAGCTCGCCACCGTCGTGCAGCTGCCGCCGATGTTCAGGGTGAGCGCGGTGCGCGCCCCCTCCACCTGGCAGGCGCCCGCCGCACCTGTGACCTGGCGGGCGGCGTCGTTGAGCATGCGCACGCCCGTCGCGCCGACCGGGTGGCCGAGTCCGATGAGGCCGCCGGACGGATTGACCGGCAGTGCGCCGCCCATCTCGATCATGCCGGACTCGATCGCCCGCCACGCCTGGCCGGGCGGGGTCAGGCCCAGGTGGTCGAGCGCGACGTACTCGGTGACGGTGAAGCAGTCGTGCGTCTCGATCACGTCGAGCTCCTCGGGCCCGGCCAGCCCCGCCCGCCCGTAGGCGTCGAGCGCGGCCCGGCGCAGATGAGGGAACAGGTACGGCTCCCGTACGGCGAGCTTGTCGGCCAGCAGCATCGGCGCGGTCCTGTGGCCCCAGCCCGAGATGACGGGAGCGCGCCTGCCGAACCGCGAGGAGGCCAGCACGACGGCCGCCGCCCCGTCGGTGATACGGCCGCAGTCGTACTTGCGCAGCCGCCCCTCCACCACGGGGTTGAGCGTGTCGTCGGCGCCGAAGCAGCCTTCGGGAAACGTCCAGTCCCTGGCCTGGGCCAGTGGGTTGCGCCTGGCGTTGCCGTGGTTGATCTCGGCGATCGCGGCCAGGTGCTCGTGGGCGAGGCCGTGGCGTTCCTCGACGGCGTCGGCGATGTCGGCGAACAGCGCGGGCCACGGGTAGTCGGCGCCCACGGCCTCACGACCGGCCCAGGCGGCGCTGCCCAGGTGCTGGGCCGCCTGTTTCGCCCCGACGTTGCGCATGAGCTCGACGCCCACGACCAGGGCCACGTCGTAGTACCCGGCCTCCAGGTCGGCCATGGCGGCGAGCACGGCCATGGACCCGGAGGCGCATGCCGCCTCGTGCCGTGAGGCGGGCAGCATCGACCAGGCCGGGTCCAGCGTGGCGACCATGCCGCCGAGCTGGGCCTGCCCGGCGAACAGCTCACCGGCGAGGTTGCCGACATGGGCCACCTGGACCTGCTCGGGCCGTACTCCGGCCTGGTCGAGCGCGCCGGAGACGGCCTCCTGGAGCAGCTCGTACAGGCTGCCCGCCTTGAGCGCGAAGTCGGTCTGGTGGCCGCCGAGGACGTGCACGCTCACAGGGTGTCCCTGAGGTCGCGTTTGAGGATCTTGCCGAGCGGGTTGCGCGGCAGCTCCTCGACGACCTGCACACGCTCGGGGAGCTTGTAGGAGGCCAGGCCCTTGTCGCGCAGGAAGGAGACGACGTCATCGAGTCCGAGCGGCTGCCTGGCCACGACCACGGCGCAGACGCGCTCGCCGAGCACCTCGTCCGGGTAGCCGACGACCGCGACCTCGGCCACCGAGGGATGGCCGGAGATCAGCGCCTCCAGCTCGGCGGGCGCTATGTTCATGCCGCCTCTGATGATGAGGTCCTTGGCCCGGTCGACGTACTGGAGGTACTCCCCCGACGGGCCCGCGATCTGGAAGACGTCACCGGTGCGCAGGTAGCCGTCCTCGTCGAAGGGTTCGGCGGTGGCCGTGCCCTCCAGGTACCCGGCGAAGACCGTCGGGCCCGACAGGCGCAGCTCGCCCGGCACGCCCGGTTCGGTGATGACCTGGCCGAGCGGGTCGACCAGCTTGATGCGCACGGCGCCGTAGGTGCCGATGGAGTCGGGGCCCGGCCTGGGGAAGAAGCGGGCGCGTACCTCGGGGTCCGGCATGTGCTGGGGGTCCGACAGCAGGGCGATGCCCTCGTTGGAGCCGAAGAAGTTGATGATGGCGATGCCGTGCCGCTCCTGCCAGCCCTTGACCATCGAGGGCGGCAGCGGGGCCGAGCCGGAGCCGATCCGGCTCAGCGAGCCCAGGTCGAGGTCCTGGTGCAGCAGCATCGTCAGCAGCGCGGGCGGCGCCAGCGTGTAGGTGACCCGCTCGGCCGGGATCTGGGCGAGGTAGGTCGGCAGGTGGAAGGGGTGGTGCTGGACGAGTCGCCCGCCCGAGCGCAGCCACGGCAGGAACACCCCGCCGATCCCGGCCATGTTGACCATGGGGAACGGATTGAGGATGACGTCGTCGGCGCCCAGCGCGGGCGCGGCCGTACAGGTGGCCTCGACGGCCAGCCAGTCGTAGTGGCACCTCGGCACGCCCTTGGGTGTGGCCTCGGTGCCCGATGTCCAGCAGATGGTGACCATGTCGTTCGGGTCCGCCGTGTGGGCGGGCGCTTCGGGCGCTTCGGCGCTCTCCAGGCCGCCGCCCCAGACGAGGACCGCGACCTCCGGCAGTGCGCCCTTGACCCGGTCGGCGTTGCCCGACGAGGCGACGAACACCTTGGTCCCGGCGAGCGGGCCGAGCTGGGCCAGCTCGTACTCGCGGTACTGCGCGGGGAAGGGCGTCACGACCGCGCCGAGCCTGACGACGGCGAGGAAGGTGACCGCGAGCTCGACGCTGTTGGGCAGTTGGACGGCGACGACGTCGCCCGCTCCCACCCCTTCGGCGTGCAGCACGGCCGCCACCCGGTCGACCTCGCGGGCCAGCTCGGCCCAGGTCAGGCGCAGGGGCTCGCCGGGCATGAGGTCGGCCTTGTTGAGCGGATCGACGATGGCGACGGCGTCGGGTCTGGCCGCCACCTGGGCCCTGAGCAGGCCGTCGATGGTGTCGCCCGTCCACCAGCCGTCGGCGAGGTAGGCGTCGATGCGCTCCTGGGTGTGCAACCTGCGAGGCGTCATGCCGAGAAACTACGAAAACAGAAGTCAGCCGTCAATCCCCGATTCTCGATATCGTGGGGTTCCTGCTCACCATCCGGGAGAGAGAGACGCTGGTCATGGATGTGCTCACCGGCGCCTCGCTGGAGCAGACCGTGCGCGGCCGCAGGCCGCTCCCGGCGCTTCAGGTGGCCAGGATCGGCGTGTATCTGGTGGACGCTCTGACGGCCACCGGAGGCGCGCACCGCGGCGTGGACCCAGGCCGTGTTCTGCTGACCTCGGGCGGCAGGGCCGTGCTCGTCGACCCGCCGCCGCCACGCGACGCCCCGCGCGGTCGCCGGGCCAAGCCGCAGCCGGGGCCGCCCGCCGGATACGACGCGCCCGAGCGGCTCAGCGGCGACGACCACGGGCCCGCCTCCGACGTGTGGTCGCTCGGCGCCACGCTGTTCTTCGCCATCGAGGGCAGCCCGCCGTACTCCGCCTCGCAGGTGCTGGCCAAGCGCACGGGCACGCTGGAGGCGCTGCTGATGGCGATGCTGCACCCCTCGCCCGGTGAGCGGCCGACGCTGGGCGAGGTGGCCGACACCCTGCGCACGATCGCACTCGGGCGCTCCAAGGAGGCCGAGACGCTCGACGCGGTCATCGCACGCGAGGGCACGCTCACCCCGCCACAGGTGGCGACGATCGGCCTGGCGCTGCTCGAACAGCTGCTCGCGATGCATCTGCGCGGGGTGCACCACGGCGACGTGCGTCCGGGCAGTGTGCTGGTGACGGGCGAGGGGCGGATCCTGCTCGGCGACGCGCTGATGCCCAACGGCATCTCGGCCTTCAGCGCTCCCGAGGGCAATCTGGCGCCTTCGGCCGACCTGTGGGCGCTGGGCGCGACGATGTTCACCGCGGTCGAGGGCAGGCCGCCCTCGCCCGGAGCGCCGTTCGTCAAGGCGGGGCCGCTGGCCAAGGTGCTGTTCGGCCTGCTCGCGGGTGTGCCCGCCCAGCGCCCGGACCCGGTGACGCTACGCGGGGAGCTCCAGGCCGTCGCCGCCGGGTAGCACGAAGTGGATCTCGCGCCTGCGCAGCGCCTCACCGCATGAGGAGCACAGCAGCACCGGCTCGAACGCGGCCCCGCAGTCCTTGTGCGTGATGCGCAGCTCGGAGCCTTCGGGCGCGACCAGCTCGCGCTGGGCCCAGCTCACCAGGAAGGCGAACACCTCGAAGAAGGCCAGCCCCTTGTCGGTCAGCCGGTAGCCGTCGTCGTCGGGGACGAGCACGCCGAGTTCGACGAAGCGGCGCAGCCTGTCGGTGAGCACGGAGGGCGCGATGCCGAGCCCGGCCTGGAAGTCGACGAACCTGCGCGTGCCCAGCAGCGCGGCGGCCAGCAGCGTGGTGCTCCACCGGTCGCCGAGTATCTCCATGGAGTCGTCGCAGTAGCCGATCAGATCGGCCCTCGCCGCCGCCCTGACCGTGCGCCGGTGCTGGCGCGGCAGCCCGATCCTGGCGAACGTCGCCAGCGGCCCCTGCTCGGTCCGCGTGTCCCGCGCGGTGACCGCCCTGCGACAGGCCGCACACCCCAGGTACGGCCTGGCCTCCTGACCGCAGACGTCGTGCACGAGCGGCTGCAACGCCCCGCGGTCGGCCCAGTCGCGCTCCCACGAGTGGATGGCGACCAGCAGCGACCAGAGGGCGAGCCCGCGATCGGTCAGCCGGTACTCGTAGCGGGTGCGGCCGTCGACATAGGCGGACAGGGTGAAGATCTCATGCCTGACCAGCTCCTTGAGCCTGGTGGCGAGCACCGACTCGGAGATGCCGAGCGCGTCGCGGAAGGCGGCGAACGTCCGGATCCGCAGCAGGAAGGCCCGCTGGAGCAGGAGCAGCACCCATCGATCGCCGAGTATGCCCAGCGCCTGCCCGATCGCGCTGAGCTCCCTTTCCGCGGAAGCGTCCATCACCGCGAAACCTTAGAGCATTGACGACCTGACTTTCTTTATCGTAGCGTCAGAGCATGGCCGACACAGCAGTGATCATGGACGAAGCGGGCGAGCCGAACCCGTACCTGCTGGGCGTCTACGCGCCCGTCCAGGACGAGATCACGGCCGAGAACCTCCAGGTGATCGGCGAGATCCCCCAGGACCTCAACGGCGTCTACCTCCGCAACGGGCCCAACGCGCGCTTCCCGATGAAGGGCCGCTACCACTGGTTCGACGGCGACGGCATGGTGCACGCCATGCACTTCGAGAACGGCACCGCGCGCTACCGCAACCGCTGGGTCAGGACCAGGGCGTTCGAGGCCGAGTCGGCCAAGGGGCAGTCGCTGTGGACCGGCGTGATGGAGAGCCCGAAGGGCAACCCGTTCGGCAACACGCGCGGGCTCAACCTCAAGGACTCGGCCAACACCGACGTCATCTTCCACCGCGGTCAGGTGCTGGCCACCTGGTACCTGTGCGGGCAGCCCTACGGCCTCGACCCGCTCAGCCTGGAGACGCTCGGCGCGCAGACCTTCCTCGACACGCTGACCGGCGACTTCATGGCGCACCCGAAGGTCGACGAGCGCACGGGCGAGCTGCTGTGGTTCGACTACGGGCCGCGCCGGCCGTACCTGAGGTATGGCGTGGTGGGGGCCGAGGGCGCGGTCGAGCACTGCGTGGAGCTCGACCTGCCGGGCGCGCGGCTGCCGCACGACATGGGGATCACCGAGAACTACGCCATCCTCATGGACCTGCCGCTCTACCAGGACCTGGAGGCGGCCAGGCAGGGGCGCTACAAGCTCACCTTCGACCGGGACCTGCCGTCGAGGTTCGGCGTCATCCCGCGCAGGGGGCAGGCGCACGACATCCGCTGGTTCGAGGCCAAGCCCTGCTACATCTACCACGTGGTCAACGCGTGGGAGGCGGGCGACGAGATCGTCATGGACGTCTGCCGCGTCTCGCGTCCGGCTCCCGCCGGGCAGGGGTCGCCGCTGGCCAGGATGATCTCCTATCTCAAGCTCGACGCCCGGATGTACCGCTACCGGTTCAACCTGGTGAGCGGTGCGACCAGCGAGGAGTACGTGGACGCCGACCACAACACCGAGTTCCCCTCGATCGACGCCCGAAGGACCGGGCAGCCGACCCGCTACGCCTACAACGTCTCGGTGGCCGACGCCGACACCAACCTCTTCGACGGCCTGGTGCGCTACGACAATGTGAGCGGCACCAAGGAGAGCTACTTCTACGGCGAGCACCGCTACGGCAGCGAGGCGCCCTTCGCCCCTCGCACGGGCGCCACGGCCGAGGACGACGGCTACCTGGTCAGCTTCGTCACCGACGAGCGCGAAGGCCGCTCCGAGGTCCAGATCCTCGACGCGGCGAACATCTCCGCCGGACCGATCGCCCGCGTCCTGCTGCCGGTACGGGTGCCGCTCGGCTTCCACGCCACCTGGGTGCGAAGCGAGCAGCTGCGATGAGGCCCGTCCACGTCTACGAGACGCTCAGGACGCCCCGGGGGAAGGCCAGGCCCGGTGGCGGCCTGGCCGGGGTCAGCCCGCTGACCATGCTGGAGAGGCTGCTCGACGGCCTGCGCGAGCGCACCGGGCTGCGGGCCGGCCAGGTGGACGACATGGTCGTCGGTGTCGCCTCGCAGAACGGCGAGCAGGGCGGCAACCTGGCCCGCACCGCCGCGCTCACCACCGGCTTCGACGTGCCCGGTATGACCGTCAACCGCTACTGCGCCTCCGGCATCGACGCCGTGCGCACCGCCGCCGCCCTGGTCGCCTCCGGCAGTGCCGACACCGTGATCGCCGGTGGCGTCGAGTCGGTCTCCAGGGTGGCGATGTTCTCCGACGAGGGGCCGCTGTGGCGCACCGAGCTCGGCTCGCTGCACATGGGCGTGGCCGCCGACGTCGTGGCCACCATGGAGGGCTTCACCCGCGAGGAGCTCGACGCCTACGGCGTGCGCACCCAGGCGCTGGCCGCCGAGGCCTGGCGTCAGGGGCGCTACGACCGGTCGCTGCTGCCGGTGAGCGACCTGCGCCACGACGAGCACGTGCGCCAGGGCGTGACGATCGAGTCGCTCGCCGCACTCGACCCGCTGTTCGACCTGCCCGAGCAGGACGCCGTCGTGCTGCGCCACCGTCCGGAGCTCGGCGCGCTCTCACACCTGCACACCAGGGGCACCTCGCCCAGCCTGTGCGACGCGGCCGGGCTCGTGCTGCTCGGCTCCGACCTCCCGCTGCCCCCGAGGGCCAGGATCGTGGCCACCGCGACGGCGAGCGCCGATCCCGTCGTCATGCTGACCGCCGGGCAGAGCGCGGTCGAACGGGCCCTGGCCCGGGCCGGGCTGTCGGCCGACGACGTCGAGGTGTTCGAGTTCGCCGAGGCGTTCGCCGCGTTGTGCCTGAAGTTCCAGCGCGACCTCAAGGTGGACGACGCGCGTTTCAACACCGGCGGCGGCACGATCGCCATGGGCCACGCCTTCGGTGCGACCGGCGTCCTGCTCATCACCGCCTGCGTGGACGAACTCGAACGCCGAGGCGCCAGGTACGGCGTCGCCGCCGTGTCGGGCGCGGCAGGCAGCGGCTCCGCGATCGTGCTGGAGAGGATGTCATGAGACACGGCGTATCCCTGGGCCTGTGGCAGGACCGCCCGGCCGACGAGGCCCTGATGACCGCCGTCGCGGCCGACGAGCTCGGCTACGAGGAGCTGTGGATCGGCGAGATGGCCACCTACGACGCGTTCGCGCTGGCGACGGCGGTGGGCCTGCGCACCGGGCGCGTGCGGCTGACCGTCGGCCCGCTGGCCGTCACCGTGCGCGATCCCATGATGATCGCGATGGGCGCGGCCTCGGTCGCCGATCTCGTCGGCAGGCCGGTCGGCGTGGCCGTCGGCACCTCCAGCCCGTTGGTGGTGCAGAAGTGGCACGGCCGCTCGCGTGCCAGGTCGGGCACGGCGCTGCGCGAAGCCGTACACGTGCTCAGGCCGTTGCTCGACGGGGACAGGTCCGCCTTCGCCGGGGAGGTGGTCGGCAGCGAGGGGTATCGGCTGCGGCTGCCCGCGCCGCGCTCGGCGCTGACGGTGGCGGCGTTCGGCCCCGAGGCGGTGCGCACGGCGGCCCTGGCCGACCGCATGGTGCTGAACCTGCTGACCCCGGCGTCGGCCGCCCGCCTGGTGAGCGCGCTGCGCGCGGCCGAGACCGGCACGCCGACCAGGACGGCCGCCTGGGTGATCGCGGCCGTCGACCCCGACCGGGAGGCGATCGACCGGATCAGGCGCGGCGTCGTCGGCTACCTGGCCGCGCCCGGCTACGGGGAGATGTTCGCCGAGGCCGGGTTCGCCGACGTGGTCGCCTTCGCCAGGACCGGGCCGCATCCGCGCGAGCTGCTCGCGGCCGTGCCCGACGCCCTGCTGGGCGAGATCGCACTGCTCGGCACGGCCGGGGAGATCGCCGCGCGCGTGGCCGACTACGCCGCCGCCGGGATCGACGACCTGGCCTTCGTCCCGGTCAGCACGGACGCCGACCCGGGAGGCGTGGGCACGCTGAAGGCGCTCGCCCGCTGACGATATATCTCGATTGGAACCGTGCCCTGCGCCCATTCGTTGAACCGGCGACGCACAATGAGAGAGGCGGGGCACGGGCTCCGCGTTCGGAGGATGAGTCTCATGTCGCCGGTGTCCAAGTACGCGCTGGGCGCGCTCGCAGTGATCGTGGTGGCCTGGCTGCTGCCCTTGCCGTCTTTCCTGACCTGGCTGATCGTGATCGGCGTCATCGGAGCGCCGGTCGTCGGCTGGCTGATGCTCGACCAGTCGCAGCGTGAGCGGTTGAAGAGGGCGCGCAGGCGCGGCATCGGCGGCTGACCGCACGCCCCCGTCGGCCCGGGTCTCCGCTCAGACGGCGGCGGCGACCTGGGCTTCGACGCGCCTGGTGACCTTGCGCTCGAAGACGAACGACAGGAAGGGCACCGTGCCCGCCAGCATCACGGCGACGATGTAGCCCCAGGTCCAGCGGGCCTTCATCCCGAGGTTCATCACCGCGATCAGATAGAGCATGTAGAGGAAGCCGTGGATCGGCGAGATGACCTTCGATGGCCCCTCCACGCCGAAGCCGTACCTGAGCACGATGGCCGTGCAGAGGATCAGCAGCATGACGCCGACGATATTGGCGAGGATCCGGAAGGGCTTGAGGGCGGAGTCCACGGCTTATCTACCTTCTAGAGCGATTTCAGGGGACTGCGGGCTTGCACTGTCCAGCCGCTGTTCGCCCTTGGCGGCCCGCACCGCGTCCCGGACGAAGTGCCACCACATGAACACGGCGAAGGCGCCGAAGATCCACCACTGTGCGGCGTAGGCGAGGTTGCGCCAGGTGAGCCCGCCGCCCTGGGTGGGCGCGGCGACGGCGACCGGCTTCAGCCCGGCGGGGGCGTCCTGGGCGACGACGAAGCCGTCGCGCACGCGCTCGCCCTTCCACAGGTTGATCAGCTCGGCCGTCGACACGGTCAGCACCTGGCCTTCGGGCAGACCGCCGGGACGCCGCTGCACACTGTCGGTGCCCTGGACCGGTCGCAGCCGACCGGTCACGGTGACCGCACCCGTCTCGGGCGCCGGGGCCTGCCCGGCCGTCGCCGTCCAGCCGCGTACGACCGGGACCAGCGTGCCGTCCTGGAGCCTGAGCGGCGAGAGCACCCAGTAACCGGCGTCCCTGGCCGCATTGCCCCCCGCCGCGTCGACGTCGGGATGCCGATCGGCCACGAGCAACTGCTTCGACGCCTCCCACGTGCCGCTGGCCGACACCTTGCGCCCGGCGAGCGCCGGGTCCATGTGCGCGCCGACCTGGCTGAGGCCGCTCACCGCCACGGGGGCGGGATCGGCGAGCGAGACGGGCCTGCCCGACTCCTCGAACTCGCCCAATTGCCAGCGGCCGAGGAAGAAGAAGGCGACGAGGACCCCGATCAACAGCAGGTGCAGCCCCATCAGCCGGGGGGAGAACAGGGTCCTGAGCATGCGTCCAAGCTATCCGCCCGGCCGCGCGGTCCGATAATCAGGTCCGCCGACCGGTCCCACGAATTGGTACAAATCCGCCAGCTTGCCAGGCTAGGCTTCGACGCATGTCTGACCAGAACATCGACCCCGCGGGCAACACCCAGCAATTCCGCGCGTTCGCGCAGCGGAACGAGCAGGAGGCGGCCGCGCAGCCCAAGAAGTCGCCGGTGCTCGCCATCGTCGCCGTGGTGGTCGCGCTCGTCGTCATCGCCGCCATCGCCTACGTGATCCTGCGCTGAGCGCGGTCTCACCCCTGGCGCCGCCCTGACCGGCAGCGCCCGCCACGCCACCCGCCGATCGACACCGTCGCGGCGGGTTCTTGCCGTTCTCCACATCCTTCGCGTACCGACCGGTCGGTGCGTAACCTTTGCCCCGGCGACGACCCGGCCCTACATTGGACGACATGTCCAATACAGCGAAGATCGTCATCATCGGCTCAGGATTCGCCGGGATCGGCATGGCGATCAAGCTCAAGGCAGCGGGCCTGCACGACTTCGTCATCCTGGAGAAGGCCGACGACCTCGGCGGCACCTGGCGCGACAACACCTACCCCGGCTGCGCCTGCGACGTGCCCTCCCCCCTGTACTCCTTCTCCTTCGACCTCAACCCGCACTGGTCACGCCTGTTCGCCCCCCAGCACGAGATCCGCGACTACCTGCGCTCCTGCGCCGCCCGCCACGGCGTCACCCCGCACATCAGGTACGGCAGGCACGTCGTCGGCCTCGCCTACGACGACCGGGCCGCCATGTGGGAGGTCAGCACGGCCGACGGCGAGCGCCTGCGGGCCCATGCCGTCGTCTCCGCCGTGGGCGCGCTGCACCTGCCCGCACTCCCCGACATCCCCGGCCGCGACGACTTCGAGGGGCCCGCCTTCCACTCGGCCGCATGGGAGCACGGCGCCGACCTGAAGGGCAGGCGCGTCGCCGTCATCGGCACCGGCGCCTCGGCCGTGCAGTTCGTGCCCAAGATCGCCGAGCAGGCGGCCAGGCTCACGCTCTTCCAGCGCACGCCGCCCTGGGTGCAGCCCAAGCCCGATCTCGCCATGCCGTACTGGGCCTCGCGGGTGCCGGGTGCGGCCAGGGCCGTGCGCAACGCCGTGTACTGGGCGCTGGAGACCAGGGCGCTCGGCTTCACCGTCGACCCCAGGCTGATGAAGGGGCACGAGGCCATGGCGCTGGCGCATCTGCGGCGGCAGGTGCCCGACCCCGCGCTGCGGGCCAAGCTCACGCCCGGCTACACGATCGGCTGCAAGCGCATCCTGCTGTCCAGCGACTACTATCCGGCGCTGACCAGGCCGAACGTCGAGGTCGTCACCGACGCGGTCACCGAGATCAGGCCGCGCTCGCTCGTGGACGCCTCGGGCCGCGAGCACGAGGCCGACGTCATCGTGTACGGCACCGGCTTCAAGGTCACCGAGGCGCTGGCCGAGCAGCGCATCACCGGCCGCGACGGGCTGACGATCCAGCAGGCCTGGCGGCACGGCATCGAGGCCTACCACGGCATCACGACCGCCGGGTTCCCCAATCTGTTCTTCCTGCTCGGCCCGAACACCGGGCTCGGCCACACCTCGGTCGTCTTCATGATCGAGTCACAGGTGCAGCACGTCATGGACTGCCTGCGCCTACTGGCCAGGACCAGGGCCAGGGCGCTCGACGTCAGGCCGCAGGCGCAACGGGCGTTCAACAGGCGGCTGCGGCGACGCCTGGAGCGGCGGGTGTGGTCAGAGGGCGGCTGCCGGTCGTGGTACCTGGACGCCGACGGCGTCAACCGCACGACCTGGCCCGGCTTCACCTTCGAGTACTGGGCCCGCACCCGCAGGGCCGACCCGGACGCCTACGAGCTCATCGGCTGACCGCACCCCCACCCGCACACGCGAACGGCGCGGAACCCGCGTGCGCACCACGGGTCCCGCGCCGATCTTCCCGGTCAGCAGTGCGAGCCGGCTATCCGGTCCATCTTGTAGCCGAACCTGTCGTAGTAGTCGCGGCTGTAGTCACCGGCCGAGGCGTAGCGCCAGTCGTGCCAGTTGCACTCGGTGTCCGCGGTGTCGACGAAGATGGCGTCGGCATTGGCCACGAACGAGCCGACATGGTCGGGGAAGGAGCTGATGAACTCGTTGCCTCCCCACCAGACCCAGGGATCGCCGCCGTAGTTGGCCTGGGGCCACAGGCACACCGCGCCCGACGGGCACAGCGCCCTGCTGTCGTCGGGGTCGGCCGAGGCGGCAGCGGCCGGGGCGATGGTCGCCCCGGCCAGCAGCACCGCTGTGACCAGCAGAGGGATTCGCTTCATGGGGGGGGTTCCTCTCAAGAGGGAAGAGTGGACACCCCGCACCATATGCACTGTGTAGTTGATTGACTACATCCAGTAACTCCAGTCTATCTGTGCAGGTCAACCACTAGAGCGCTGCCGCCACCCCGCCTCGTGGCCTCGGCGACCGCCTGCACCCTGCCCCTGCGCACGAACTCCAGCGCCGTCGCCGCGCCGATCTCCGGGTTCAGGACCAGCGAGTGGCCGCGTGCGCTCAGATCGGCCTGGTAGCGGTCGAGGAAGCCCTGCTCGGCCTGGGTGGCGGCGGTGTTGCGCTGGGTCGCCCTCGGCGCCTGCAACGCCTCCGGGAGCGCCAGGCCGAACTCGTAGCGGTTCACCAGGATCTGCAGCACGGTCGTGATGATCGTGGAGCCGCCCGGCGAGCCCACGGCCAGCACCGGCCTGCCGTCGTCGACGACGATCGTCGGCGCCATCGACGAACGAGGCCGCTTGCCCGGCCCCGGCAGGTTCGGGTCGCCGGGCGCCGGGCCGAAGGTGAAGTCGGTCAGCTCGTTGTTGAGCAGGAAGCCCCTGCCCGGCACCACGATGCCGTTGCCGCCCGTCGACTCGATCGTCAGGTTGTAGGCCACCACATTGCCCCAGCGGTCGGCCACGACCAGATGGGTGGTCTCGGGCCCCTCCTCGGCGACCGGTGTGGCCGCGGCGGTCGGCGGCTGGTCGGCGCACGGGCCGTAGTCGCCGTCCGGGTTGCCGGGCGTCGCGGGATGCGCGATCGCCGTCGCGCCGATCAGGCAGGCGCGCTCCTTGCCGAACCCGTCGGACAGCAGCTCCCGCAGCGGCACGCCCGGAATGTCGCCGACGTACCTGCCCCTGTCGGCGAACGCCAGCCGCGACGCCTCCAGGTACTCGTGCACGCCCACGCCCGGCAGCGACTCCAGGATGTTGAGCGCCTCCCCGACCGTGGAACCGCCCGACGACGGCGGCGCCATCCCGTAGACCTCCATGCCCCGGTAGCTCACCCGGGTCGGCGGTCGCTCAAGCGCCCGGTAGGCACGCAGGTCGGCCAGCTCCATCAGGCCCGGCCTGACATTGCGGGTGGCGCCGGGCGTCACCGGCGGCGCCTTGACCGTGGCCACCACCTCCTGGCCCAGGCCGCCGCCGTACAGCCAACCCGTGCCGCGCCTGCCGAGCTGGCGGTAGGTCTCGGCCAGCTCCGGGTTCCTGAACACCGAGCCGACCGCCGGTGGCACGCCGCCCGGCAGGTAGAGCTTGGCCGTCGAGCTGATGTCCTTGAACCTGGCCGCGTTGGCCGCCGTCTGGTCGTGGAAGGTCTGGTCGACGACGAACCCGTTGGCCGCCACGCCGATCGCGGGCGCGAGCGCGTCCTTCAGCGACAGCGTGCCGAACCTGCGCAGGGCCAGCTCCCACTGCGCCAGCGTGCCGGGCACACCGGCCGAAAGGCCGCTCGTGACGGCCTCCTCGAACGCGATGCCTTCGAGCGAGGTCGCCGTCATCGCCTTCGGCGCGGTCTCCCTGCCGTCCAGGGTGAACACCTTGCGGCGCTTGGCGTCGTAGTACACCAGGAAGCCGCCTCCGGCCAGACCGGCCGAGTACGGCTCGGTCACACCGAGCACCGCGCCCGCCGCAACCGCCGCGTCGACGGCGTTGCCGCCCTTCCTGAGCACGGCGATCGCCGCCTTGCTCGCGTCGAGGTCGACGGTGGCGACGGCGCCGCCGTACCCCTCGGCGACGGGGACCTTCTGCTGCGGGGGCGGCCGGTGCTCGCCAGCCGTCGCCGGGGTCGTGGGGGCGAAGAGAACGAGGGAGAGTGCCGCTACGGATAATGCGTGATGGCGCACGTGCTTTCCTCCTGCCTCTGGGAGATCACCACAGCTTGACCCAGGACGGCAGTCCTGACTACACCCGCTGACGTAGGCGTTTGTCCGGCCGGGGGCGGATGCGCAGGTCAGGGCGGTCCTCTAGCGTGCATGACGTGCGTGTGAAATCCCTCTGGCCGCTGCTGGTCGTCGTCGTCGCCCTCGTTCTGGCCAAAGGCGCCGAATGGGGGCAGCTGCGCGACCCGACGACCGACAGGATCGCCTACGACCCGCTCGGCTGGGCGCTGCTGATGGTCGGGCCCGCGATGCTGTTCGTCGCGCGGCGCTCGCTGGTGCCCGCGATCGCGGTCACGTTCGCCTCGACGATCGCCTACGTCTGGCTCGGTTACGTCTACGGGCCCGCGTTCATCAGTCCGATCATCCTGGTGTTCGTCGCGATCGTGCGCGGCAGGCGACTGGTCGCCTACACGCTGTCGGGCGCCGCGCTGCTGTTCTTCATCCTGTACGCCACGCTGCGCAACGGCGGGCAGGCGAGCTGGTGGCACAACCTGTCGGTCACCGCCTCGGTCCTGCTCATGCTGGCCGCGGGCGAGCTGGCCAGGTTCAGGAACGAGCGCGCCGCCGAGCGCGAACGCGTCGAGGAGGAGGAGAGCAGGCGCAGGGCCAGCGAGGAACGCCTCACGATCGCCCAGGAGCTGCACGACGTGCTCGCCCACAACATCTCCCTCATCCACGTCCAGGCCTCGACCGCACTGCACCTCATCGACGAGCAGCCCGAACAGGCCCGCAGCGCGCTCACCACGATCAAGCAGGCGTCCAAGGACGTGCTGGGCGAGATGCGCTCGGTGCTGAACGTGCTGCGCGAAGGCGCGCCGCGCTCCCCCGCCGCCGGGCTCGACCGGCTCGACGCCCTCATCGAACGCACCGGGCTCGACGTCACGCTGACCGTCGAAGGCGCCGGGCGTACGCCGCCCGGGGTCGAGCGCGCCGCCTACCGGATCGTCCAGGAGTCGCTGACGAACGTCACCAGGCACGCGCCCGGTTCGTCGGTCAGCGTCACCCTCGTGCACGGCCCGGACGAGCTGGTCGTCCGGGTCGCCGACGACGGTCCCGCCGGGCCTGCCGTACTGTCCGACGAAGGCGGCGGCAACGGCATACCCGGCATGCGGGAGCGGGCCTCGGCGCTGGGCGGGTCGCTGAGCGCCGGGCCGCACGGCGCCGGGTTCCTGGTCGAGGCGCGACTACCCCTGGAGTCCTCATGATCAAAGTACTGCTGGCCGACGACCAGGCCCTCGTGCGGGCCGGGTTCCGCGCGCTGCTCGACGCCCAGCCCGACATGACCGTCGTCGCCGAGGCCGGTGACGGCGCGCAGGCCGTACGGCTGGCGGGTGAGAGCGCACCGGATGTCGTGCTCATGGACATCCGCATGCCGGGCGTCGACGGGCTCACCGCGACCCGGCTGATGCCGGAGGGGCCGAGGATCATCATCCTGACGACGTTCGAGCTCGACGAGTACGTCTTCGAGGCGCTGCGCGGCGGGGCCAGCGGCTTCCTGGTCAAGGACACCGAGCCCGCCGAGCTCATCCAGGCCGTGCGCGTCGTCGCCGCCGGTGAGGCGCTGCTGTCGCCCAGCGTCACGCGCAGGCTCATCGCCGAGTACGCCTCCCGGGCCAAGGAGCCGCTCGCGCCCGCCAGGCTCGACCTGCTGACCGACCGCGAGCGGGAGGTCCTGGCCCTGGTCGGCACCGGTATGACCAACGACGAGGTGGCCGCCAGGCTCTTCATGTCGCCCGCGACCGCCAAGACGCACGTCAGCCGTACGATGACCAAGCTGCACGCCAGGGACAGGGCGCAGCTCGTGGTCATCGCCTACGAGTCCGGGCTGGTGAAACCCGGCTGGCTGTGACGGCTGCCGTACCCCGGGGTGAAACAACTGTTACTGGTTGCCCGCGCCGGGTGAGGTTACGTTCCAACTCGTGAGTCCGAGTGCCCTGTTCGCCAGCGGGCTCGCCGCCGGACTGGTGGCGGGGAGCCTTTCGTGCACGGCGGTGCAGGGTGGTCTGCTGACCGGCCTCACCTCGCGGGGCGGGTGCTGCCCGTCCTGCGGGGAGGCGTCCGGCGCCCGCCTGGTGGCCGCCTTCCTCGGGGGACGGCTGGCGGCGCACGTCGTGGTCGGGGCCCTGCTCGGGGTGCTCGGCGCCGCCGTACGGCTGGACGCGGGGGCCAGGGCCGTGCTGCTGGTGGCGGCCGGGCTCGTGGTCATCTGGTTCGGGGTGCGGATGCTTCGGGGGGCGGCCCGGGACGAGCACTGCCATACGGCGCGTATCTCCCTCGGGTGGGTCCCGCGTGCCGGTGTCAGGGCGTGGCTGCTCGGGGGTGCGACCGTGCTGGTGCCCTGCGGGGTGACGCTCAGCACGGAGCTCGTCGCGGTGTCGAGCGGGTCGGCCCTGGGCGGGGCCTCGGTCATGGCCGGGTTCGTCGTCGGCTCCGCGCCCGCCTTCGTGGTGCTGGGACTCGCCATCAAATGGCTGTCCAGGGGCAGGCTGGCCGCGTTCGCCGGGATCGTGGCGCTCGGCGTCGGTCTGTGGAGCATCGGCTCCGGACTGAACCTGGGCGGCTGGCTGCCCGGCCCCACGACGCCCGCATCGGCCACCGCGCGCATGGGAGCCGACGGCGTCCAGGTGCTCACCGTGTGGGCCACCGAACGCGGCTTCCGGCCCGCGATCTCCGCCGCCCGCGCGGGTGTACCCGTCGAGCTGGTCTTCCGTGCCGACCGAAACTATGCCTGCACCCGTCATCTCACACTCGACGACAGGGAGGTCGACCTCCCCGCGACCGGCCAGCGGATCGTCCGCCTTGCCGGCCAACCTCCCGGGCGGATGAGGTTCGTCTGCGCGATGGGGATGTACGCCGGTTTCGTGGACTTTCGCTGACCGGGCACCCCGAATTCCTGGTGCGATTACGTTCCGCGACGACGAGGTTACATGCCACCCTGTGCCCAGAGAGACGCAGGAGGACAGATGACGCGGTGGCACACCGACCCCGGGACCACGACACCCACCGTCCCTTCACCACGCCCGGTCGAACCTCCTTCGAACAGCGTCACGCTGAGCGAAGGGATTGAGGCTGGCCCAATCGCGGGGTGGGAGGACGACGGCTTCGTCTCGCCACCGCCCTCGTTCCAGGGCACGACGTTTCTCGCTCCCGTACCGTGCCTGTACGAAGGGGACGACGCCATCGACCCGCCTCCATCGGACAACGGCCAGGAGCAGGGCATACCCTGCGGGACGCAACGAGTGCACGCGGGCAGGCCTCCATCGGACATCGGCCAAGAGCAGGGCATACCCTGCGGATCGCAACGAGTGCACGCGGGCAGGCCTCCATCGGACATCGGCCAAGAGCAGGGCGTACGCCACGGTGAGCAGGAGTTGCTTTCGGCTGCCCAACTGGGCGACGCGCAGGCCGCGCACCGCCTCGGCAAGCTCTACGCCCAGCGAGGCGACCGGTCGGCCGCACGGCACTGGTGGGAACGTGCGGCATCGGGCGGCAACATCGACAGCGCCTACAACCTCGGCGTGTGGCACGAGAAGCACGGCGGCCTCGACGAGGCCGTGCGATGGTACGAACTCGCGGCGGGCACCGGCGACGCCGAAGCGGCCGTCAACCTGGCCACCCTCCTGCTGGAACAACGCGGCGACCTGCCCGGCGCCCGCCGCTGGTACGAAAGCGCCGCACGAGCGGGGAACCGGCAGGCCGCACGCCGCCTCGGCCTGATCTGCGAGGACGCCGCCGAACCCGCGAACGCCCGCGACTGGCACCGCCGCGCCGCCGCCGAGGGCGACCTGTCCTCCGCCCACGACCTGGGCTTCCTCGCCTACGAGGCAGGCGAGGAGGACGAAAGCGGGCAATGGTGGGAGTTCGCCGCCCGGGGCGGCCATGCCGCCGCCGCCTACCACCTGGGCCTCCTGCTGCAGGCCGGCCGCGACCCCGAAGGCGCCGAAGCCTTCTACCGCCTGGCCGCCAAGAGCGAACACCCCGGAGCCGCCTCCCAGCTCGGCGGCATCGCCCTGTCCAGACGAGACCTGCGAGCGGCCCTCGCCTGGTTCGAACGCGCCGCCAACGCCGGACGCCTCGAAGACCAGCGCATGGCCGGATTCGTCTCCATCGAACTCAACGACTCCCGAGGCGCCAGCCACTGGTTCGGCCGCGCCGCCGCCAGTGGCGACGCCGAATCGTCGTTCAACTTCGGCATGCTCCTCATCGCCGAACTCGGCGACCTGGCAGGCGGCCAGCACTGGTTCCGCCAGGCCGCCCTCGCCGGCCACCACCGGGCCGCCATGGAGCTCGGCGGCCTGCTCACCGCGACCGGCCAGACACACGAGGCCGAACAGTGGCTCGACAACCCACCCCCACCCACCTGGGACCGCCTGGCCGAACCCGAACTCACCGCCCGAGCCGAACTGGCCGCCGCTGCCATGGGCCGCCGAGGCGGCATCACCTCCCCCGCCCCCGACCTGACCGAGATCCTCGGCACCTGGGACCTCATCACCCGCCCCCTACGCGACCACGCCGACGTGGTCGTGTGGTTGGTGGAGCGCAGCGGGATGCACGGGGGGGCGGTGGAGCATCTGGCGGCTGTACGGGCGACGCTGCTGCGGCCTGGGGGGTCGCCTTGGCCTGGGGTGGGTGAGGTGCAGCGGGTGCTGGGGACGGCACGGGAACTGCGGGGGCGGTTGGGGGTGCGGTAGGGGGATTTACCCAAGGGGGTGTGGGGTCGATTGCAGGGGGGATCTTCGCGGCACGGCGTGGATCATGTTGCGAACCCTCAAGGGGTGAGCTGTGACATGGGCGACCAGGAGATCTTCCCGCACGCGCCCGTGTTGCGAACCCTCTAGGGGTGAGCGGTGACCCGATGGTAAAGCAGCAGCTCAAAGGCCTCCCGAGAGAGCATTCCAGCGGCAGTTCTGCCGGAGTCCTCCGGTAGTGCATCACCCCAGGTCAAAGCATCATCTCAGAACCACGACTTCCCATGCCAGCCCCCAACCCCCCCGCAATCCAGCACACCTAACCCAACCACCTCCCACCAAGAACGCCCACACCCATCACAGGCACGATGCCAACCCCAGCCGAAGTCCCGCTATGGACGCGTGAGTGACAGGCCGCTCCCCGCGTCGACCGGAAGCGCCAACGGATGCCTGCCGTACATGGCCGATATGGCCGATGCCGTTCTCTGGGGCGAGGGCTCCTCCCGGGCTGAGAGTTCCCGGCAGGTCAGGACCTCCTGGCAGCATGCACTGCGACTTCGCCTTCGCCGTCACGAGCACCAGCACCAGCCAATCCCTACAAGCCTGCCAAGCCCGCGCGTATTCGACGTCGAGGCGGAGACCCCGCCGCATTCGTGAGGGCGCTCGAATGCCTTCCCATCAAATGCGATCGCCGTCCCGCAAAGCCAATACCCGTACGCCCATCAAGCCCATGCCCGCACACAAAGCCAACGGCCAAAGGCAAAAGGCCAAAGCCCAAGCCCGTACGCAAAGCCGATGCCCACCCCGCACCCACGTCCAGCCACACCCACCCCAACCGCCCGCCCCACAACCAACGCCACCCCACCCACCCACCCACAACACCCCCCAAACACACAACAAGGGCCCACCAAGCGCCCCCAGGCCCACCGTCAAGCGTCACCACAACCCCGACGCCCCCGACGGCAACCCCCGGACAACACCCAGCAAGCCCTGTCGTGATCCCTCAAGCCGTGCCCAACAACCGAACACAGCCACCACCAACCCAACAACAACTACCCAGCCAACACATCCCCCACAGCCGTGAACGGCAGTCCGAGTGCCACCGCCACCGGCTCGTTGGTCAGGAGCCCGGCGTGGGTGTTCAACCCGAGCGCAAGCCCGGCGTCCGCCCGGAGCGCCTCCCGCCACCCCAGCCCGGCCAGCTTGACCGCGTACGGCAGGGTCGCGTTGGTGAGCGCGTAGGTGGAGGTGTTGGCCACCGAGCCGGGCATGTTGGCCACGCAGTAGAAGACCGACTTGTGGACGAGGTACGTCGGGTCGGCGTGGGTGGTCGGGCGGGAGTCCTCGAAGCAGCCGCCCTGGTCGATGGCGATGTCGACGAGGACCGAGCCGGGCTTCATCCGCGAGACGAGCTCGTTGGACACCAGCGTGGGCGCCTTGGCGCCGGGGATGAGGACGGCGCCGATGACCAGGTCGGCCTGCAGGACCTCCTGCTCGATGGCGTAGGACGTCGAGACGAGGGTCTTGAGGCGGCCCTGGTAGATGGCGTCGATGAAGCGGAGCCTGTCGACATTGGTGTCCAGGACCGTGACATCGGCGCCCATGCCGACGGCGATCTGGGCGGCGTTCAGGCCGGAGACGCCGCCGCCGATGACGACGACCTTGGCGGGAGCCACGCCGGGCACGCCGCCGGGCAGCACGCCGCGCCCGCCGTTGAACCGCATGAGGTTGTACGCGCCGACCTGGGGTGCCAGCCGGCCCGCGACCTCGGACATGGGGGCGAGCAGGGGCAGGGAGTTGCCCACCTGGACGGTCTCGTAGGCGACGCCGGTGACCTTGCGCTCCAGGAGCGCGTCGGTGCAGGGGCGTGAGGCCGCCAGGTGCAGGTAGGTGAAGAGCAACTGCCCTTCACGCATGCGGTGGTACTCCTCCGCGATCGGCTCCTTGACCTTGAGAATCATCTCCGCCTCGCCCCACACCGCGTCGGCGGTGTCGAGGATCTTGGCTCCGGCGGAGAGGTAGTCCTCGTCGGACAGGTGCGAGCCGACGCCGGCGCCGCGCTGGACGTAGACGTCGTGGCCATGGCGAACCAACTCGTGCACGCCGGCCGGAGTGGCGGCGACGCGGTATTCGTGGTTCTTGACCTCGGCAGGCACGCCGATCTTCATTGCGGTTCCTTTCCAGGAAGGGGGTGTTAGAGGAGTGCCCACGCCTCGGTCAGGACCCCTCGGATGATCGACTCGATCTCGTCGAACTCCTTGGGACCCGCGATCAGCGGCGGAGCGAGTTGGATGACCGGGTCGCCCCGGTCGTCGGCGCGGCAGTAGAGGCCGGCGTCGAGCAGCGCGTGCGACAGGAAGCCGCGGATGAGCCGCTCGGACTCCTCGGCGTTGAACGTCTCCTTGGTCGCCTTGTCCTTGACCAGTTCGATGCCCCAGAAGAAGCCGGAGCCCCGGACGTCGCCGACGATCGGCAGGTCCTTGAGCCGCTCCAGCGTCGCCTGGAAGACGGGCTCGTTGGCGGTGACATGGCCCAGGAGGTTCTCGCGCTCGAAGATGTCGAGGTTGGCGAGGGCGACGGCCGCCGAGACGGGGTGGCCGCCGAAGGTGTAACCGTGGGCGAACATGGCGTCGCCCTTCTTGAACGGCTCGAACAGGCGCTCGTGCGCGATCATCGCGCCGATCGGCGAGTAGCCGCTGGTCATGCCCTTGGCACAGGTGATGATGTCGGGCACGTAGTCGAACTTCTGGCCGCCGAACATCGTGCCGAGCCGCCCGAACGCGCAGATGACCTCGTCGGAGACGAGCAGCACGTCGTACTCGTCGCAGATCTCGCGCAGGCGCTGGAAGTACCCGGGCGGCGGCGGGAAGCAGCCGCCGGCGTTCTGGACCGGCTCGACGAAGACGGCCGCGACGGTGTCGGGCCCCTCCATCTCGATGGCGCGTGCGACGCGCTCGGCGGCCCAGTAGCCGTACTGTTCGGGCGTCATCCCGGGCACGCCGGTGATCTCGTCGGCCCGGTAGTGGTTGGTGTTCGGGACGCGGACGGAGCCCGGCACGAGGGGCTCGAACATCTGCTTGAACAGCGGGATCCCGGTGATCGACAGGGCGCCCTGCGGGGTGCCGTGGTAGGCGATCTGGCGGCTGATGACCTTGTGCTTGAGCGGCTTGCCGGTCATCTTGAAGTACTGCTTGGCCAGCTTCCACGCGCTTTCGACGGCCTCGCCGCCACCGGTGGTGAAGAAGACCCGGTTCAGCTCGCCCGGCGTCTCGGCGGCGATGCGCTGGGCGAGTTCGGCCGCCTTCGGATGGGCGTATGACCAGAGGGGGAAGAAGGCGAGCTCCTGGGCCTGCTTGGCGGCGGCCTCGGCCAGCTCGCTGCGGCCGTGTCCGGCCTGGACCACGAAGAGCCCGGCCAGTCCGTCAAGGTAGCGCTTGCCGTGGATGTCGTAGATGTAGGAGCCCTCACCCCGGACGATGGTGGGGATCTCGGCTTCCTGGTAGGCGCTGTGCCTGGTGAAGTGCAACCACAGATTGTCTTCGGCGGCCTTGAGCACCTTGGCCACGTCGGTGTTTTCCGGGTTCGTCATTGCTATCTTCCCTTGTGCTTGAACTCCCCACAGTGTGCATGTTCGCCTGGCGTCTTGCCAAGCGAAAGCGTGGTGGCGATGTGCAAGAACTTCGAGTTCCGCAGAACACCCATGTAAGAACAACGAAATCCGCAAGGGCGATTCATGCTCTCCAAGGGCCGTTTCCACCCTGTGGAACCGTCTGTGATGCAATGAGGGGTCAGACCGAAACTGAGACCCGGGGGACCTTCCGTGACTCCTGACCAGATTGAGCACGCTGTCGCGGTGGGCATGCCCCAGGCGATCGAGGAGCTCAAACGCCTTGTGGCGATCCCTTCGGTGGCCTTCCCCGGCCATCCGGAGGAGCCCGTGCGGGCCGCCGCCGCCGTGACGGAGGAGCTCCTGCGCAGCGCGGGCCTGTCGCACGTGCAGCAGATCCCCGTCGAGGGCAGCTTCCCCGCCGTGTACGGCGAGGCGGCGGGCCCGCCCGGCGCGCCGACCGTCCTGCTCTACGCGCACTACGACGTGCAGCCGACCGGCGACCTGGCCGCCTGGCGCACCCCGCCCTTCGAGCCGACCCAGATCGAGGGCCGCCTGTACGGCAGGGGCGCCGCCGACGACAAGTCGGGCATCATCGCCCACGTCGTGGCGTTGCGCGCCTTCCAGGGCCGCTTCCCGGTGAATGTCAAGGTCATCATCGAGGGCCAGGAGGAGTACGCAGGCGAGCGCCTGGAGTCGTTCGTCGAGCGCAACCCCGAGCTGCTGCGCGCCGATGCGATCATCGTGGCCGACACCGGCAACCCGAAGGTGGGCGACCCGTCGGTGACGACGTCGCTGCGCGGCATGGCGGCCTTCACCATCGAGGTACGCACGCTGCAGGGCAACCAGCACTCGGGTTCGTTCGGCGGCGCGGCCCCCGACGCCCTCGCGGCGCTGATGCGCATGCTGACCGCACTGCACGACGACAACGGCGACATCCGGGTGCCCGGCCTGCCGCGTGGCACGTTCCTGGGCGCCGGGCCTTCGGAGGAGGAGTTCAGGGCGACGGCGGGTGTGCTCGACGGCGTCTCACTGGTGGGTTCGGGCTCGCTGGCCGACCGCCTGTGGTCCTCCTACGCCATCACGGTGACCGGCCTGGACGTGCCCAACGTCTCGGGCGCGGTCAACGCGGTGCAGGCGCTGGCCAGGGCGCGCGTCACGCTGCGGATTCCGCCGTCCGGCGACCCCAAGACGACGCTCGACGCGGTGACGGGCTTCCTTCGCCAGGTGGCGCCGTGGGGTGCGCAGGTGGCGTTCGGCGACTTCACGGTCGGGTCCGGCTTCCAGGCGGACTCGGGCGGCCGTGCGCGTTCCTCGCTGAACCGGGCGATGGAGCGCGCGTTCGGCAGGCCGCCGCGCGACGTGGGCGCCGGTGGGTCGATCCCGCTGGTGAACACGCTGCTCAAGCAGTTCCCGCTGGCGGAGATCCTGCTGTTCGGCGCCGAGGACGAGGACGCCAACATCCACGCGCCCAACGAGCGCGTGGACCTGGAGGAGCTGCGCAGGATCGCGGTGACGGAGGCGCTCTTCCTCCAGGAGTTCGGCGCGCCCTCCGCCCTGGGCGTGTAGGTCACAGGGAGGCCCCCGGCGATCGGGGGCCTCTTTTGTGCGCTATGTTTTGTACCGACTGGTCAGTTCAAAAGCCGAGGAGGACCCGTGATCAGCGCCGAGAGGCTGGCCGTGGCCGGGGTGTACTCGGACGTCACCTTCACCGCCGCGCCCGGCTCGCTGGTCGCCGTGGCGGGCCCGACCGGCAGCGGGCGTACCAGCCTGCTGCTCACCCTGGCCGGTCGGATGAAGCCCACGTCGGGCACGCTGGCCGTGGCCGGGCACGCCAGGCCCAGGGCCATCCGCCGGGTCGCGGCCCTGGCGCTGGTCGACGGCGTGAGCGACCTGGACAGGGCGCTGACCGTCGAGGAGCACCTGCGCGAGCGCCGCCGCCTGTGGCGCACGCCGTACGACGAGTACCTCGCGGGGGCGGGACTCGACGTCGGGAGGCGGACGCTCGTGCGGGAGCTGGACCGGGAGCAGCGGGTACGGCTCGGCGTCGCGCTGGCGCTGCTCGACCGGCCGCGCGTGCTGGTGGCCGACAACGTGGACGCGGGGCTGCCGGCCGGACGGCAGGCCGCGTTGTGGGAGCTGATGGGCTCGCTGGCCGCGGGCGGCCTCACGGTCGCGGCCTCGTGCGTGCATGCCCCCGATCTCGCCGACCAGGTTCTGGAGTTGTCATGAAGTCGGTGTTCGAGCTGCGCAGGTTCACCCGGTCGCGGCTGACGCGGCTGGCGCTGGCCGCGGTGATCGTGCTGCCGCTGCTCTACGCCGGGCTGTACCTGTGGTCGTTCTGGGACCCGCAGGGCAATCTCGACCGCATCCCCGTGGCCCTGGTCATGGAGGACGAGCCGTCGACCACCGGCGGCAAGGAGCTGCACGCGGGCCGCGACCTGGCCGACGAGCTGCGTGAGCGCGAGATCTTCGACTGGCACCCGGCCGACGCCCGCCAGGCGGCCGACGGCGTGCGCGACGGCAGCTACTACCTGGCGCTGACCATCCCCGCGGACTTCAGCGCACGCCTGGCCTCCCCCGCATCGGACGGCAGGCCGACCCCCGCCCAGCTCGGCGTGCGCGTCGACACCGGCCGCAGCTACATCATGGGCACAATCTCCGACGCCGTCTTCGAAGAGGTACGGCAGGCGGCGGGCCGCACGGCGATCCGCGACTACCTCGACGAGGTGTTCGTCGCGTTCGGCGACATCCACGACAAGACGACCGAGGCCGCGGCCGGAGCGGGCGAACTACGCGACGGCACGGTCAAGGTGGGCGACGGCGTGGCCTCGCTGAACGAGGGACTGGGCAAGGCCGAGGACGCCACCGGACAGCTCACCGCCGGACTGGGCAGCGCGGGCACGGCCACCTCCAAGCTCGTCAAGGGAGCGGGCGACCTGGGCAAGGGCGCGAGCGAGCTCACCTCGGCCCTGGGCAAGGCGGAAGGCGGCATGGGCGAGCTGCGCCGAGGCCTGGGCGAACTGGCCAAGGGCGCGGGCACACTGGCCGAAGGCACCGGCCAGGCCTACGACAAGGTGCACGCCAACGCGCCCAAGGTCGAGGCGGCGGCCGACCGCTACGTCCCCGTGCTGAACGAGCACGGCCCGAAGGTCGCCGAAGCCGCCGAGGTGGTCGCCGACGCGGCCGACGCCCTGGCGGACGGCCTCGAAGGGCTGGTCACCAGGATCGGCCGGGGCGCGGACGAGACCAGCGCCCAGGCCCAGGCCGCACGCGACTACCTGGCGGGCCATCCCGACGCCGATCCCGAACTGCGCGGCCTGCTGCGTGCGACCGCGCGCTCGGCGCAGAGCGTGGCATCGGACACGGCCACCCTGCGCGAGCGCCTCGGCGGCAGGGAGCAGGCGGTCGCCGACCTGGCCGGGCAGGCCAGGCGGCTGGCGAGCGGCGCACGCAAGCTGGCCGAGGCGGCGCCCGGTCTGGGCGTGCGCCTGGACGGCCTGCGCGAGCAGTACCGGGAGCTGGACGCCGGGCTCGGCAAGCTGGCGGCGGGCGCGGCGACGCTGGACACCGGGCTGGGCAAGGCGGCGGGCTCGACGGGTGAGCTCGCCGACGGCATCGCCAGGATCGGCGACGGCTCGGCCAGGCTCAGCACCGGCCTGGTCAAGCTGGGCGACGGCCTGGGACAGCTCGGCGGCGGCCTGGTCAGGCTCGGCGACGGCGCCTCCCAGGTGCACTCGGGCGTGGGCGAGCTGCACAAGGGCTCGGCCAAGGTGGGCGACGGCGTGGCCAGGCTGACCGACGGCTCCGATGACCTGGCCGAAGGCCTGAACGACGGCGCGGACCAGGTGCCCAAGTACGGCGAGCAGGAGCGCGAAGGCCGCACCGACATGATGAGCGAGCCGGTCAGGCTGGCCACGACCGTCGAGAACGAGGTGCCCAACTACGGCACCGGGTTCGCGCCGTTCTTCCTGCCGCTGGCGTTGTGGGTGGGCTCGATGATCGCCTACATGGTGTTGCGCCCGGTCAGTCCGAGGCTGCTCGCGGGCAGTGCCGCCGCGTGGCGGGTGGCGCTGGCCGGATGGCTGCCCGCGTTCGCGCTGGGGGCGGCGCAGGTGGCGGTGCTGCTGTCGGTGCTGCGGTTCGGCCTCGGGCTGGAGGCGGCCTCCTGGGCCGGGGTGGCCGCGGTGCTGCTGCTGACGACGGCCGCGTTCCTGGCGATCGTGCAGGCGGTGAACGCGCTGCTCGGCCCGCCTGGCCGGGTGGCCGCGCTCGCCCTGCTGATGCTGCAGCTGACCTCGGCCGCCGGCACGTATCCGATCGAGACCTCGCCCGGCTTCTTCCGGACGATCTCGCCGTGGCTGCCGATGAGCTGGGTGGTGTCGGCGTTGCGCCGGTTGATCAGCGGCGGCGACGCGACGGTGGTGTGGCAGGCTTGCGGGGTGCTCACCCTGTTCCTGCTGCTCGGCCTGGCCCTGACCACCTACGCGGTGCACAAGGGCCGCACCTGGACGCTGAAGCGCCTGCACCCCGAGCTGGCTCTGTGAGCCGGGCCGAGACGCGCCTGAAGCTCTTCGCCTCGGCGGTCGAACTGATCGCCGAGCAGGGCTACACCGCCACCACGGTCGAGGCCATCGCCGATCGCGCCGGGGTGGCCAAGGGCACGGTGTTCTACAACTTCGGCAGCAAGGAGGCGCTGTTCGCCGCCCTGCTGGAGCACAGCGTCGAACGCCTGGCCCAGGCGCTGGCCGAGGCGGCCACCGGCGGCAGCGCGCTGGCCGCGCTCGACTCGGTCGTGCTCGGCCAGCTCAGGTTCTTCGAGGAGTACGGCGCGCTGGCCCGTGTCCTGCTGGCCGAGATGTGGCGCACGGCCTGGCACGAGGCCGTGGCCAGGCTGCGCGAACAGGCGCTCGGCGTCTACGCGGACGTGCTGCGCAGGGCGGTCGCCTCCGGCGAGGTCCGGGCCGATCTCGACGTGGAGACGGCGGCGACCGCGGTGTTCGGCATGGTGCTCACGGTCTCGATCGAGCGCCGCGCCCTGCATCCCGAACGGCCGATCGAGCAGACTCACGCCACCCTGGTCGAACTGCTCCACGGCCGGGTCGCGGGCCCCTGACCCCAGCGCCTGAAGGCCAGGCAGAGTGCCCACACGCTCCAGGCGACGTAGCCGCCGAAGTTGATCTGGTCGGCCCACGGCACGTCGAGCGGCACCAGCACTCCGGCCGTGATGGCGAGCGCCGACAGCCCGCCGAGCACGGTGAACCAGCGCGGTGAGGCGGGCAGTGCGACCAGGAGCGCCGCCGTCCACGCGGCGGTGAGCAGGTAGCCGAGCGTCTCGCCGATCCCCGAGCCGAGGTAGGCGTGCAGCACGGCGAACACGGTCGTCGCCGCCTCCTGCCCCGACGCCGAGGCCGCGGCGAGCACCGGCACGGCGAACGGCCAGCGCAGCAGCCCGAGCACCTGGACGACCCCGGCCAGCGCCCCGAACCACACCGACAGCGCGGCGGCGGCCGAGTCGGGCAGCCGCCTTCCGAGCAGCACGGCGGCGGGCACGAGCGCCCCGGCCCCGGCCGCGAGCAGCAGGAACCAGGCCGAGATGACGTCTTGGCGTGCGGTGAAGGCGGCCAGGACGGCGGCCGACGGCTCGCCGAGCACGTCGGGATAGCCGAACACGCTGCCGAGCCCGATGAAGGCGGCATTGGCGGCGAGCACCCCGAAGACGAGTGTCCAACGCATGGGAGTCCTCCAAACTCTGAACGATGTTCAATATTAAACACCGTATAGAGTTCCGTTGTGAAGAGGGGACCTCAGCGATCGCTGGACAAAGGGGCCGTGCTCGACGCCGCGCTCGTACTCGTCGACGCGGACGGGCTCACCATGCGGGCACTGGCGGCGCGGGTGGGCCTGACGCCCGGGGCGCTCTACACCTACTTCCCCGATCGGGCCGCGATCGTGGACGCGCTGGTGGAGCGGCTGCTCGCCGAGGCGGATCTGGAGCTGCTCGCCGATCCGGGCCGGACGCCGCGCGAGCGGGTGGTGGCGTTCGCGCTCGGTCTGCGGCGGGTGCTCATGGGGCATCCCGCGCTGGTGCCCTCGATGCTCGGCTCGGCCTTCAGCGGACCGGTGGCCCTCCAGGTGGGCGAACGGCTGCTCGGCGTTCTGCCCGACGCCCGCGCCACGTACACGGTGATGGTCTACGTGCTCGGCGCCATCGCGCTCGAGGCGGCCGAGCCCGGGGCGACGCTGCCCGAGGACGAGCGTGTGGCGATCCGCAGGTCGGCCGTCGTGGTCGACCCGGACGCCTTCCCGCGTACCCACGCGGCGACGGAGGTGATCGCCGCCTATGTCTCGACCGGTCAGTTCGTCTGGGGCCTGGAGCGCACGCTGACCGGGCTGGGGCTGCCTTAGCCGAGGACCGGCAGGTCGTAGACGCGGCGCACGCTGGTGCCCAGCAGGCTGACGTCGGCGCCGTAGACGTGCAGGGAGATCGCGGTGTCGGCGCCGGTGTTGCGTACCTTGTGGATGTCGCCGGGAGGGGCGAAGCCGCTCACCTCGCCGACCCGGTTGTCGGCCTTGCCGATCTCCACGAGGTGCTCGTCCTCGACGCGGTAGAGGATCTCGTGCTCGACGCCCTGCAGCACGCCGAACGTGCACCAGGACACATGGTCGTGGATCACGGTCTCCTGCCCCGGACGCCACACCACGGCCAGCACCGAGAACGCCTCCTCGGCGTGCAGCACGGTCGAGACGTACCTGTCGGGCGAGCCCAGCCGCTCGCCCGGCGTGAGGATCTCGGGCGTCGGCAGGCACGAGCGCAGCAGATCGGCGACCGCGAAGGCGCAGCGGCGTGCGCTCAAGCCACGGGAGACCACCTCGGCGACTCCCGACACGACAGGGGCGAGGCCTGGCCTGGCAATGGCGGTTCTCATGATGTCCCCCTCGGAAAGCGGTCCTGCCTGCTCCCCTCCTACGGTGCTTCATCGCTATCCATAGGTCCAACTGAAGTTATTGGCGTCATTCATAGCTATGGTTGATGAATGCTGGATGTCACCAGGCTCCGCGTGCTCGTCGCCGTCTCCCGGCACGGCTCGCTCACCGCCGCGGCCAAGGAGTTGCACTACTCGCAGCCGTCGGTGAGCCACCACCTGGCCAGGCTGGAGGCGGAGACCGGCGCCAAGCTGCTGCAACGGGCCGGGCGCGGGGTCAGGCTGACGGCAGCGGGCCGCCTGCTCGCCGACAGGGCCGAAGAGATCATCGGCAGGCTCGACGCCGCCTCGCACGAACTGGCCGCCCACGTCGGCCTGCATGCGGGCAAGGTACGGCTGGCCGCCTTCCCCTCGGCGCTCGGCACGTTCGTCCCGCAGGCCGCCGCCGCGCTCGCCCGCGAGCACCCGCATCTGCAGGTGCGCCTGACCGAGGTCGAGCCGCCCGAGGCCCTGCGCCTGCTGCGCGCCGGACGCGCCGACGTCGCCGTCGTCTTCCGCTACGACGACACCGCGCCCGAGGACACCGGCCTGCGCATGGTGCATCTGATGGACGATCCCAGCTACCTGGTCACCAGACACGGGCCGGGCGACCTGGGCGCGCATCGCGACTCCGCCTGGATCGGCGGCTGCGACCGATGCCGCAGCCACCTGCTCAAACTGTGCGGGCGCGAGGGCTTCGAACCCGACCTCGACTTCAGCAGCGACGACATCGTCGCCGTCCAGGCGCTGGTCGCGGCCGGAATGGGAGTCACCGTGCTGCCCGGCCTGGCCCTGAGCGCGTTCACCCATCCCTCGGTCGACGTCAGCGAGATCCCCGGTTCCACCCGCCACGTGTTCGCCGCCGTCTACGGCGAACCGCCGGACCCGCCGGGCACCGCGGCCCTGCTCGACGCCCTGCGCACGGCGGCCCAAAACTGATTGACGGCCTTCTTACGATGAGGTCATGCCGGACCTAGCCACACTCGCCCTGTTCTGCGCGGCCTCACTCGCCCTGCTGCTCGTCCCCGGACCCGCCGTGGTCTACATCGTGACGAGAAGCATGGTCCAAGGCCGTACGGCGGGCATGGTGTCGGTGCTCGGCATCCACGCCGGCTCGGTCGTGCACGTGGCGGCGGCGGCGCTGGGCGTCAGCGCGTTGCTCGCCGCCTCGGCCACGGCGTTCACGGTCGTGAAGTACCTCGGCGCGGCGTACCTGATCTGGCTCGGTGTGCGCAAGCTCGTGCACCGCGGCGCCGAGACGGAGGCGGCCGCGCTGACCACGCACTCCTCGCGGCGGTTGTTCTGGGAGGGCTTCGTGGTGAACGTGCTCAACCCGAAGACCGCGATCTTCTTCCTGGCCTTCCTCCCCCAGTTCGTCGATCCGGCCAGAGGGCCCGTGGCCGCGCAGATCGTGCTGCTCGGGCTGGTCTGGATCGGGATCGGGCTGGCCAGCGACGGTGGCTTCGCCGTACTGGCTTCGGCGCTCGGCGGGCGGCTGCGCTCGTCGGCTCGGGCGAGGCGTCGTCTCGATGTGGGCAGCGGTGTGGTCTATCTCGGTCTCGGCGCCGCCGCCGCACTGGCCGGGGAGCCGGCCAAGGGCTGATCGCCGCTCAGATCGCGCGCTCGCGGCCCGCCCACCAGGGGTCGCGCAGCTTGCGCTTGAGGAGCTTGCCGTTGGGCTCGCGGGGCATCCGGTCGATGAAGTCGACCGTTCGGGGCCATTTCATCGGCGAGAGGCGGCCTTCGAGTGAGGCGAGGAGCTCCCTGGCCAGTTCGGGGCCGGGCACGCAGCCTTGGGCGGGCTCGACGACGGCCTTGATCTGCTCGCCCCACTCCTCGTCCGGTATGCCGAACACGGCGACGTCGGCGACCTTGGGGTGGACCATGAGCTCGTTCTCGATCTCGGCCGGATAGATGTTCACACCACCCGAGATGATCATGTCGGACTTGCGGTCACACAGGAACAGATAGCCCTCGTCGTCCAGATAGCCGACATCGCCGACCGTGAAGTGCTCCCTGAGCCTGGCCGCCGCCGTCTTGCCCGGATCGCCCTTGTACTCGAACGTGGTGCCCGTCATCTTCATGTAGATCGTGCCGGGCGTGCCCGGGGGCACCGGTCGCAGGTCGTCGTCCACGACGAGCAGTTCGGTGATCGGCCAGGCGGCGCCGACCGTGCCGGGGCGCTCGCGCCATGCTTCGGGCGTGGCCAGCGTGCCGCCTCCCTCGGTGGCCGCGTAGTACTCGTAGACGCAGTCGCCCCACCAGTCCAGCATCGCCCGCTTCACCGGCACGGGACAGGGCGCGGCGGCGTGGATCATCCACCGGAGCGAGGACAGGTCGTAGCCGCGCCGCCTGGACTCGGGCAGGGCGAGCAGGCGCTTGAAGTGCGTCGGGACCAGGTGCGAGCTGGTCACCCGATACCGCTCGCACAGCCGTAACATCTGCTCGGCGTCCCAATCGTCCATGAAGACCAGCGTGTGCCCCATGTGCAGGGCGGTGCCGCCGAACTGGGTGACGGCCGTGTGGTAGTTCGGCGCGGTGACCAGATGCGCGTTGGGCCGGCCCGGCGTGACGCCGAACAGGCCGAGCAGGTACGTCATCAACTCGGCGCCGTCGTCGGGGTCGAGTCCGCTGAGCGGGCGCCTGACGCCCTTCGGCCTGCCGGTCGTGCCGCTGGTGTAGTGCATGGTGGCCCCGGCCGTACGGCGTGGCGGTGTTTCGGCCGGGCGGCCTTCGGTGAGGTCGGCGGCGGGGCGGAAGCCGGGGACGCGGCCGAAGGCGAACCTGCGCTCGGCGGGCAGGCCGCGTGCGCCCTTGGCGCCCTCTTCGGCGTAGCGCTCGTGCACGAAGAGGGCCTTCGCCTCGCTGTCGGCGACGATGTGGGCGATCTCGGGCCCGGTCAGATGCCAGTTGACCGGCGTGTAGTACCACCCGGCCTGCAGGGCGGCCAGATAGAGCACCAGGCCGTCGACCCCGTTGGGCGCCATGCCGCAGAAGCCGTCGCCCTCGGTCAGGCCGAGCTCGCGCAGCCCGTCGACCAGCTGGTTGGCCCTGGCCAGCAGGTCACCGGCGCGATGTTCGCTCCCGTCGGGGTCGATCGCGGCGATCCAGCCGGGATCGGCCTGCGCCAGTCTCCAGAAACCGAGCGTGCCCATGGCGGCTCCTCGACACGAACCTGTCCTCGATCGCAGGCGCAGGGTAACGCGCAGGCCATGAACCTAGCAAGCGCTCGCTTTCACACCTGTCCCACGCGTGTACTCCAGTATCACCAACCTCTAACTGTTACGTGATTGATACGGATTCAGGTAAGGAAAGGGTCAAGAAAGGAGCTCTATGACCGCTTTACGTCACTTTCGTCCCATTTGTTGCGAGAGGATGTGCGACGCGAGACGGCGTGTTCCCGAGCCGGGGGTCTCCTGAACCCCGCGTCGTCTCGTCGATTGGGAGATCATGCGTTTCAACAAGTCCCTCGCCGTGGCCGGTGCGCTCGGTCTCGCCGTACTCACCGCAGCCCCGGCCATGGCCGACACCGTTCCCTCCGAGACGCCTTCGGCGGCGACGACCGCGCCGGTCGAGCCTTCTGCTCCCGAGACCGCCGAGCCCTCCGCACCCGCCGAGCCCTCCACTCCGGCCGAGCCCTCCACGCCCGCCAAGCCCGAGCCGAAGCCGGCCGAGACGCCCAAGCCGGTCGTCCCCGCCAAGCCCGCGCCCAGCGAGAGCGCCAAGCCCAAGGCGCCCAAGAGCGCGCCCGCCGACGAGTCCAAGAAGATCGAGCCGCTCTTCGGTATGAGCACCTACGAGGTGAACTCCTCCGGTGAGGTCACGCTCGACATCGTCGGTGACCTGCGCGCCGGCAGCGCCACCTTCTCCTCCAAGGCCTTCGGTCCCGCCAGGACCGTCACGCTGAAGGACATCGGCGAAGGCAAGGGCCGCGCCACCGTCACCCTGCCCGTCGTGCGCACCATCGACGCCGGCACCTACGAGGTCACCGCCAGCCTGGGCGAGTACGGCAGCCGCACGGCGTCGCTCAAGGTCGAGGCGCCCTCCATCGCCCAGCCCCGGATGGGCGTCAGCAGCGAGAGCGTCGAGGCGGGCGGCGAGATCACCGTCGACGTCGTCGGCAACATCGCCGCGGGCGAGGTCATCATCAGCTCCGACCTGATGGCGCACCCGCGTACGCTGCCGCTGAACACGACGCACGAGGCCGGTGTCGGCCGCGCCACCATCCAGCTGCCCGTCGCCGCGAACGCCAAGGCCGGTGTCTACACCGTACGGGCCGACTTCGCGGGCTACGGCCAGGTCAGCCGCGAGATCCGCGTGATCGCGCCGTCGATCACCGAGCCGCGTCTGGGCATGAGCAGCTACAAGGTCAAGGCCGGTTCCAAGGTCACCGTCGACGTCGTGGGCAACCTGCACGCGGGCTCGGCGCTGGTCGGCTCCGACGCCTTCTCCCCTGTCGTCAAGGACGTCCTGCTCAAGGACATCGGCGAGGGCCTCGGCCGCGCCACCTTCGACGTCACGGTCCCAGCGGGCACCAAGGCCGGATGGTACGAGGTCCGCGCCGACCTCGGCCGCTACGGCAAGGCCGTCGGCAGCTTCCAGGTCGTCGAGGCCGCCGTGCCGGTCGTCGGCCTGAAGCTGTCGCTGTCGCCGGGCAAGGTCCAGGCAGGCGGCTCCTACATCGCCGGTGTCACCACGGTGAACGTCAAGGCTGGTACGAAGGTCGTCATCACCACGCCCGACGCCAAGCAGCACAGCGTCACGGTGGACGAGCGCGGCGTCGCCGCCGTCAGGCTGCACGTGCCCAAGCACGCCAAGCCCGGCGTCTACCCGGTCACCGCCAAGCTGCCCGGCGGGCAGAGGAGCACCGCCAAGCTCACCGTGACCAAGCACGTCGTGCCCGGCGCCGACCTGTCGCTGCGGCTGAGCCCCTCGACGGTCCACGCCGGTGACAACTTCACCGCGTTCGCCACCTCGCGCAGCGCCAAGGCCGGAACGGTCGTCACCCTGCGCGACCCCGCGGGCAAGGCGTTCAACGTCAAGGTGGACAGGAACGGCGTGGCCGCGATCCGCTTCCACGTGCCCTCCAGCACCAAGGCTGGCACGTACTCCTTCAGCGCCGACATGAAGCAGGCCAAGAAGGTGTGGGCGAAGCTGACCGTCAAGACCAGGCCGGCCACCTCGGGTGACAAGACGCCTCGCGGCGGCGCCGCGACCGGTGGCGGCTTCGTCATCGCCGAGAGCTCCAGCCTGGGCGGCGTGGCGCTCGGCGGCATGCTGCTGGCGGGTGGCGCGGGCACGGCCATGTTCGGCCGTCGCCGCGCCGAGCAGGACTGACCCGCCCCGCGTTCCCGTGCCCCGGCCGCCGTCCGCAGCGGCGTCCGGGGCACACCCCCATTTTCTTCTCTTCGGATTTCTGCTCCTCTTCGGATTTCTTCTCCTCTCGGAAGGGTGACCGATGGCCATCCCCAACGTCCGCATGCTCTCCGGCGTGGCGACCGCCGTACTGATCTTCAGCGGCGCCGTGATGACCCTCTCGGCCATCGAAGGCGACCCGGTGCCCGCCCAGGCGGCGATCAGCCATCCCTCGACGCCCGTCGCCAAGACCGTCGAGAAGAGCGCGGCGCCTGTCTTCGCCGAGGCGGCCAAGACGTTGTCGCGGTCCGAGCCGGTCAGCATCACCGTCCCCGCGATCGGCGTGCGCTCGGCCCCCGTCGACCCCGTCGGGCTCAACGCCGACCAGACCGTCGAGGTCCCGCCGCTGAACCGCCCGAACCTCGTGGGCTGGTACAAGCACCGCCCCACTCCCGGCGAGAAGGGCCCCGCCGTCCTGCTCGGCCATGTGGACGGGTACGGCAAGCCCGCGGTGTTCTACAAGGCGCACACCCTGCGCCCCGGCGACGCCATCAGCGTCAAACGCGCCGACGGCACCGTGGCCTCCTTCGAGGTCGACTCCCTCGAACGCGTCGACAAGAACGCCTTCCCCACCCAGAAGGTCTACGGTCCGACAGAATCCGCCGAACTCCGCCTGGTCACCTGCGGCGGCGCCTTCGACCGGACAACCGGCCACTACGAGGACAACATCATCGTGTACGCCCATCTGGTGCGCTGAAGGATTCCTCTGGGTCACACTCCAACCATGAAGGTCATCACCCACCATGAGTTCCGCGACAACTCAGCCGCGGTCATGGATGCCGACGACTTCTGCGGCAGCGAGGACCCTGTCCCTCTTGAGGCCATCCGCCGACCTGCCGGATTCTCCGGAGACCACGACGATCACTTTCGTTGAGCTTCATCAGGCCGTCGCTATGGCGAAGGCCTCGTTCTCGCCTCCGGCGGCAATCCTCGCCCCGGGCGGTTCGACTGCATGGTCACTGTGATCACGGTCTGATCGTCTGTTCGTACTGTGTGACCGGGGCTGTGGGGATGCGGCGGGTGGGGTTGGCCAGGAAGGGGAGGAGGCGGAGGGCGTGGGTGGGGAGGTTGAGGGTGCGCATGAGGAGGTTGCGGCGGAGGATGGCGGGGCGGGTGGAGGGGATGAGTTGGGCGGCGCCGGTGCCGGCCAGGCGTTGGGCCTTGGTGGCGAGGGGGCGGTGCAGGTGGTCGTAGCGGGTGAAGGCGGTGTGGTGGTCGCCGGCCGAGGCGTGGAGTTCGCCGGCCAGGGTGTAGGCGCCGATCATGGACAGTGCGGTGCCCTGGCCGGAGAGCAGGGCGGGGGCGTGGGCCGCGTCGCCGATCAGCACGGTGCGTCCGTGCGACCAGGACGGCATCCTGATCTGGGCGACGGCGTCGAAGAAGAAGTCGGGCGCGCCGGACACGGCGGCCAGGAGTTCGGGCAGGTGCCAGGCGTCGCCGGGGAAGGCCTCGGCCAGCAGATCCCTGGGGTCCCGGGCGCCGCCCGAGGTCGCGACGGGCGGGTGGCGGAAGACGAAGATGCCCGTCGCACGGTCGTGGTAGCTGTAGACGCCTGCCATCCGCCCGGGTGAGTTGTGCATGACGACCTGGTCAGGCCGCCCGAGTCGGAGGGGTACGTCGGCGATGGCCACGTAGTACCCCAGGTGTTTGACGAAGCCGATCTCCGGGCCGAACGTCAGGGACCGGACGTTCGAATGCATGCCGTCGGCCCCGACGACCAGGGCGAAACGGCGGGGGCCGCCTCGTTCGAAGGTGACGTCGACGCCGTGCGCGTCGGGGCGCATGGTGGCGATGGAGTCGCCGTAGATGTACTCGACGTCGTCGCGTGTGGCCTCGTGCAGGGTGCGGACCAGGTCGCCGCGCGGGAGTTCGATGTCGCCTGTCGGTCTGAGGGAGCGCATGGCGGCGGTGTCGACGCCGGAGGTGCGCCTGCCCGCGTCGTCGACGAAGGTCATCGCCGCCATCTCGACCTTGGCCTCGCGCAGCGCCGGACCGATGCCCATGAGATCGGCGATCGTCACGGCCTGGCCGCGTACGTCGATGGGATAGCCGCCTTCGCGTGGGCCCTGGGCACGTTCGACGAGGACGGGGCGCATGCCGTACCTGGCCAGCCAGTACGCCAGGACGGGGCCGGCGACGCTGGCTCCGGAGATCAGGATGTCGCGGTTGGTTTCGGGCATGGTGCTGTCCTTCCGGGGAGGTCCGGTCCTGACCAGTGGTCAGGGAATCACCGTACGACCCTGACCGGCGGTCAGGCAAGGGCTAGACTGCACGCGTGAGAGGGACGAGCAGCAGGGAGCGGATCCTTCGGGCGGCGGAGACGCTGTTCGGGGAGCAGGGCTACCAGCACACCTCGGTGCGCGAGATCGCCGAGCGGGTGGGGCTGACCAAGACGGCCGTGCTGTATCACTTCGCCACGAAGGCCGACATCCTGAGTGCGCTGGCCCAGCCGCTGCTCGACGACCTGTCGCATGCCCTCGACGCGGCCACCTCGCCCGACGCCGACACGCTCGGGTGGCAGGTGTGCGAGGGCGTGGTGGAGGTGTACCTGCGGCATCGGCGCTCGCTGCGGCTGGTGCTGCGCGACCTGGCGCTGTTCGTGCAGGAGCCGGTGTTCGGCAGGTTCGTCACCGTGATGACCGAGGCCAGCCGGTTGATCGCCGGGCCCGATCCCGACCTGGGCGCCAGGGTACGCGCGGCGCAGGCCGTCGCGATGCTGAGCGACCCGGTGATCCTGCTGGCCGACGAGCCCACCGACGCCCTGCGCCACGAGGTCCTGACCGGCGTCGCCCGCCTGCTCGACCTCCCGCGCCCCGCCGCCCCTTCCAGAGACGCCGCCCCTTCCAGAGACGCCGCCCCTTCCGGAGACGCCGCCCCTTCCGGAGACACAGCACCCGCCGCACCCTCCGGCGCCGCAGCGCCCGCCGCGCCGCCCACAGCCGCAGCGCCCGCCACACCCACCGGGGAAACAGCGCCCGCACGACCGCCGGGCCGCCCCTCCGCGATGACGCCGGAGGCGATCGAGGCGGCGCGCCGCATGCAGGCGGGAGGCGCGCACACCATGTCCGAGATCGCCGCCGAGCTCGGTGTCTCACGGGCGACCCTCTACCGGCATTTGTGAGACACTAGTTTTGAGACAGCACCCCAGGCGTGCGTCGCCACCCGCGAGTGGGCGAACTACAACACGTTCTAGCCGGATGCGATTCGGCAATACCCGCCAGTAACTTGCCGTGGAACCTGTTCTACTACGACATTTCCCACTAAGTCCCAGAAAAAAGGCAATTACCTACCGAGGCAACTTCCGCCAGACCGCCCTCGGCAGCACGCGCATGATCGCGAACACCGCGCCGAGCCTCCCCGGCACCCACACGCTCTCGGCCCCGGAGCGCAGCGCCAGCACCGTGGCCCTGGCCACCTGCTTGGGCGTCGACGACATCGGCGCGGGCGCCAGCCCCTCGGTCATCCGGCCGATCACGAAGCCAGGCCTGACGATCAGCACCCGCGCCCCGGTGCCGTGCAGGGCGTCACCCAGCCCCTGCGCGAACCCGTCGAGCCCGGCCTTCGTCGAGCCGTAGACGAAGTTCGCCTTGCGCACGCGCCATCCGGCCACCGAGGACAGCACCACCAGCGTGCCGTGCCGCTGCCGACGCAGCACCCTGGCCGCTTGCAGGCCGACCGAGACGTGCCCGCCGAAGTTCACCGCCACCGACTCGGCCGCGGCCACGGGATCGTCGTCGTAGTCCACCTGGCTGCCCAGCACGCCGAACGCCGAGATCACCACATCGAGGTCGCCGACCAGCTCCACCGCCCGATCGAACAGCGGCCCGTGCGTGGCGGGGTCGAGCGCGTCGAAGTCCACGACGTGCACCTCGGCCCCGAGCTTGGCCAGCGCCTGCCCGGCCTCCCGATCGGCCTCACCCCCGCGTACGGCCAGCACCACGCGGCGCGCCCCCTGGCGTACGAGCAGCGCGACCGTCTCCAGGCCGATCTCGCTCCGGCCGCCGAGCAGCAGCACCGAGTCGACGGAACCTAGGGCGTTCTTCACAGAGAGCTCTCCTTGTCAGGACCGGCGGGTCACAGGCGCAGGCGGCGGGCCAGGTCGGAGCGGAAGAGCCCCTGCGGGTCGGCCTCGTCACGCAGGGCGCGCCACTCGGCCAGCCGCGGATAGGTCGCCGCGAGCAACTCGGCCGGCATGCGCGAGTCCTTGGCAAGGTACAGCCGCCCGCCCGCCTCGGCCACCCAGCCGTCGAACTGCCGCAGCAGCCCGGCCAGACCGCGCTGCCGCGTCGGGATGTCGATCGCCAGCGTCCAGCCGGGCATGGGGAACGACAGCGGCCCCGGCGTGCCCTCGCCCATGCGCTTGAGCACCGGAACGAAGGTCACCACCCCCCGTGCGGCCAGCGTCTCGACGATCCTGCGCAGCGTCGCCTCGGCCGCGAACGGCACGACGAACTGGTACTGCACGAAGCCGCGCGAGCCGTACATGCGGTTCCAGCCGTCGACGAAGTCGAGCGGGTGGAAGAACGGCGAGATGCCCTGGTAAACGGTCTTGGCACGCGGCGCCTTCAGGTACCAGGCGTGGTTGAAGGCGCGCACGGTCAGGCCGTTGAGCAGGCCGCCCGGCGCCCACGGCGGCGCGGTGAGCGGTGTCTTCGGCGCGAAGGCCAGCGGGTCCTTCAGGTCGGGCAGCTCGGCCCGGGTGGCGTGGTCGCCGCTGGTCAGCACGCTGCGGCCGAGGCCCGATCCCCGGGCGAGCAGGTCGATCCAGGCGACGGTGTAGCGGTAGCGGTGGTCGCCTTCGGCCATGACGGCGAGGGTCTCGTCGAGGTCGCGGGTGCGGTGGATGTCGACCCTGACCCTGGAGGTCTCGACCGGGATGCAGGTGAACTCGGCCTCGGCGATCAGGCCGGTCAGGCCCATGCCGCCGACCGTGGCCCAGAACAGCGGGTCCGCCGGCGTCAGCGTCCTGGTCTCGCCCGAGGCCAGGACCAGGCGCATGGAGCGCAGGTGCGCGCCGAAGGAGGAGTCGGCGTGGTGGTTCTTGCCGTGCACGTCGGCGGCGATCGCCCCGCCGACCGTGACCTGCCGGGTGCCCGGCGTGACGGGGAGGAACCAGCCGCGCGGCACGAGCGCGGTCATCAGGTCGTGCAGGCTGACCCCGGCCTCGGCGGTGACCACGCCGGTGGCCTCGTCGAGCCGCCATGCGGTCAGGCCGGTGCAGTCGACGACCAGGCCGCCGGAGTTCTGCGCGGCGTCGCCGTAGGCCCGGCCGAGTCCCCTGGCGACCAGGCCCCTGTCGCTCGCGGCGGCGGCGACGAGGGCGGGCAGGTCCTCGGCCGCGCTCGGGCGGGCGAGCGTCGCGGGGGTCGGCGCGGTACGCCCCCAGCCGGTGAGCAGCGTCATGGGGAGTAGCGTGCCATATGCCCCGCCCGGCGGCTCATCCGAGCGCGATCCCCAGGGCGAGCAGCAGGAGCTGGAGTCCGATGAAGACCTGCAGCGGCCTGTCGCGCAGCGCCAGCTCCTCCGGCTCCTCGCCCACTCCCCTGTCGACCAGCAGGTTGTGCCGCAGCACGATGAGGATGAACGGGATGATGCTCAGCCCGAGCAGCGCGCCGGGGTGCTCGTTGAGCGCCCACAGGCAGTACGTGACGATCATCGCCCCCGAGCACATCGCCCGGACGTGGGCGAGATAGCCGGGTGTGTAGGCGGCCAGGATGGCCCTGGTCGCCCCCTCCGAGCCCTGGGCCCGCAGCTCGGCCTCGCGCTTGCCCACGACCAGCTGCAGCGCGCCGAGCGAGATGACGACGAGGAACCAGCCGGTGACGGGCACGTCGACGGCGACGGCTCCGGCGTAGGCCCTGATCACGTGGCATCCGGCCACCGCGACCAGGTCGACGACCTCCTGGTGCTTGAGCCAGTAGGTGTAGGCGAAGGTGAGCGTCAGGTACCCGGTCACGACGGCGGGCAGCTCCCACCCGCCGTTGAGTGCGGCGACCGCGGGGGCGAGCAGGACCAGCAGCACGCCCAGCACCCGGGCCAGCCGTACCGAGACGAGTCCGGCGGCGATCGGGCGCAGGCGTTTGCGGGGGTGCAGCCGGTCGCGTTCGACGTCGGCGGCGTCGTTGAGCAGGTAGGTGCCGCTGGCGGCCAGGCAGAAGGCGGCGAAGGCGAGCAGGGCGCCGCGCAGGCCCGGCGCGGTGAACAGCACCCCCGCGGCGACGGGCGCGCCGAAGACCAGCGCGTTCTTCAGCCACTGCCTCGGCCTGAGCGCCCTGAACAGCGCACGGGCGGAGACGGCGGCAGCCGCCCGCGGCTCGGCGGGCGGCTGCTCCGTGCTCGTCTCCGTCGGCATCAGGCTCCTGTGCGTCTGACCACGAGCAGGCCGCCGATCGTGAACAGCAGGCCGACCACGAGCAGGACCAGCGGGATCGTGGTCTTGATCAGCGTGATCTGGGCCTTGCTCTCCTTGGCGTTCTGGGCGAGGGTGGCCACGGTGTCGTCGGTCATCTTGGCGGCGGCGACGAAGGCCTTGGAGCGCTCGACGCCGTCGGCGCTCTTGAGCACCTCGTTGCGGTCCTGCTCCTGGCGGACGGGCGAGCCGGTGACGGGTTCGATCCAGTACGTGTTCGTGGCCGTGTACACGCGGTCGAGCTGGACGTCTCCCGTCTCGGTCATGCCGAAGACGGCGGCGGGGGCGGTCACACTGGCGATTTTAGTCTCAGGAATGCTCTGTTCGAACTTATAGACAGAAATGCCGCCAACTACCTCATCCCCGACGTACCTCGCCTCGAACGCCTTGCCGGTCACGGCATTGAACACCCGGTACGGCTTGCGCTCGACGTCGAAGGGGAACTTGTAGATCTGGCCGTCCATGATGGCCGCGACCTTGTCCAGGTTGACGCCGCAGCAGGTGATGCCGACGCCCGAGTACTTGTCGAAGGCGCTGCGGCGTTCGGTGAGGCTGATGCCCGGCTTGTTGTTGGTCACGTCGTTGACGGCGGTGAACTCGTCCCAGACGACCCTGGCGCCCGACGCCTGCTCCACGTCGCCTCGGGTCGTCACGGTGATGTCGAGGTCGCCGGTGAGCACCTTGAGGTCGCCGATGCTGAAGTACTGGGCGCCGGTGGCCGACAGGGTGCTCACGCCGTACTGGTCGGCGGGTGCGGCGATGAGTGCTCCGGCGACCTGGAACCGCACGAGCGGCGCCAGGACGATCAAGAACGCCCCGACGGCTAAGAGAACGACTCCGATGAGGCGGCGCATGGATCCTCCTGGGGGGTACTCATGAGTGTTATGAGATGAGGGCCCGAAATGATGAGAAAGCGTTTCTACTGAGCGGTAATGTTAATCCGGCCAGTGACCCACGTCACCAAGGGATGCCGAATAGTGACCGAAACAGGTTCTACTTCGCGGCCCCGCTCCCCCCGCATCGACGGCCACCTCGACGGACTGGACGGGCTGCGTGCCGTGGCCGCGTTCGTCGTGCTGACCTTTCACGTGGCGATGGAGACGGGCGCCGGCCTGGAGGACGGCTTCGCCGCCAGCCTGCTGGCCAGGGGGGACGTCGGCGTTCCGATCTTCTTCGTACTGTCCGGGCTGCTGCTGTACCGGCCGTGGGCCACGGCGCTGCTGCTCGGGCGGCAGGCCCCGCACGTGGGCCGCTACCTGGCCAGACGCGCTGCACGCGTCCTGCCCGCGTACTGGGTCGTGGTGGTCGTGGCACTGCTGCTGTGGGCCGGGCGGCGGGTCTCCGACGCCTGGACCTGGGCCGACATGCTGCTGCTGACCCACATCTACCGGGGCGAGGCCTGGTGGCAGCCCGGACTCGGGCCGCGCGGCCTGGCCCAGATGTGGAGCCTCAGTGTCGAGATCTCGTTCTACCTCGTGCTGCCGCTGCTGGCCTGGGGGCTGGCCGCGTTCGCCAGGCGTGCGGGCGCGGACGTCGATCGCCGGGCCAGGCGGCTGCTGCTCGGGCTCGGTGCGCTGAGCGCCGTGTCCTACGGCTGGACCGTGCTGTCGTTCTATCCGCTCTACCAGCCGCACCTGAACCTCTGGCTGCCGCGCGGCCTGGCCTACTTCGCCGCCGGGATGGCGCTCGCGGTGCTGTCGGTGTGGGCCGTGGCCAGACCGGAGGGCAAGGGCGCCGAGGTGGGCAGGGCGCTCGGCGAGTCGTGGGCGGCCTGCTGGCTGATCGCCGCCTTCGCCTTCGCCGTCGCGGCCACGCCGGTCACGGGGCCGCGATTCTTCGGCGTCGACCACGTGTGGACCGGGCTGTTCGAACTCGTGCTGTACTCCGCCGTCGCCGTGTTCCTCGTCGCGCCCGTCGCCATGCTGCCCGCCGGGCCCTCGCCGCTCGCCTCGCTCATGGGCAACCGCGTGATGCGCTATCTGGGCCGGGTGTCCTACGGGGTGTTCCTGTGGCAGTTCGTCGTGCTCCACCTCTGGTACGACCTCACCGGGCAGGAGCCGTGGACCGGCGGGTTCGCGGTCAACCTGGCGGTCACGGCGGCGCTGACGCTGGTCCTGGCCGACCTGAGCCACCGCCTGGTCGAACGGCCCGCGATGTGGCTAGTCGCCCGTCTCGGGAACCGCCCTGCCGAGGGCCGCGCCGCGCAGGCAGAAGGAGCCGCCGTCCTCGGCGAGGCTGATGCGCAGCCCGTAGCCGTGCTCGCGGAAGGCGAAGAAGAACATGCCGCCGACCTGCCTCGGTAGCACCACCTCCTGACGCTGCGTGCCGAGTTCGGCCACGATCCTGGTCGGCCGGTCGGCGCTGTAGGCCAGTGCGGTGACCGCCTCGTGCCCGCCGAGGGAGAACCACGGCAGCCAGGTCGTGCCCTCGGCCATCGCGAAGCAGTCGCGCCCCTGCGGCGCGGCGGCGAACTGCCCCTCCACCCGCGCCGGAACCAGCCGTCCCGTACGGTCGAACACCAGCGCACGCGCGGTCGGCCCGGGAGCCGCCATGCGCTCGCGCCGCTCCCGTGTGGTCAGCGGCGCCATCACCTTGCTGGTGAGCACGTTGACGCCGAGCCAGGACACCGCGACGCGTCCCGGCACCGTACCGGCGAACACCTCGGCGTCGGCGGGCACGACGGCCAGCGAGGCGGCGGCCCGCTCGAAGTAGGCCCGGTTCTCGTGCGTCCGCACGGTAGGGGCGTACCGCAGCACCGACACGCTCGCCGCCCCCAGCACCACCACCGCAACGCCGATCGCCGCCACCCGCACCCCACGACCGGGCAGCCCCCGGACGAAGGCGTCAGGCTCCCCCCGCAACGCCAGGAACGCCAGCCCGAGGCACAGCACCCACACCGGAGCCGAGTCCGCCAGATAGTGCGACTGCAGCCCGGCGACATGCCCCACGGTCGCCCCACGCCCTCTGGCCACCAGCGCGGACACCACATCGGCCAGCACCAGCCACCCCGCCAGAATCCCCCACGCCCGCCACGCGAACCGCCGATACCGGGACGAGAACCAGACCAGCGCGACGATCAACACCCACGACAGCACCACCACGACCGGCGCTGGATCGGCCCGCCCGCCCACGGAGGGCAGCAACGCCCACTCCCCGAACGCCATCAACGCGCCGCTCACCCCGGCCGGGAACGTCACGCCGAGCATCGTCAGCGCCATCGGCGCCGCGATGTCCGGCACCGGGACGCCCATCCCCTCCCCCACCGAGGTGTGCATGCGCAGGACATAGGCCAGCAGGTGACAGGCGACGACGGCGGCGTAGCCGAGCCAGAGCGCACGGCGCCGCCACCACCACCCGTCCCTGTCGAGGTAGGCGGCGGTGAGCGCGAGCAGCAGCAGCGGGACGAACACGCCCTTGATGAAGAACGCCATCCCGAACGCGATCCAGGCCGCCGCGAACACCGCGTGCCTCCTTTTGCCCTCGCGCACGTGCCTGACATGACAGATGACCGCCATCGGCAGCGCGAGCTGCAGCGGAATGGCGTTGATCGCCGCCGCCCACCAGCCGATCGCGGGCACGGTCAGCGGCACGAAGGCATACAGGGCCACCAGCACCAGCGCCCCGGCCAGCGAGTCGAACAGCAGCCTGCACATGCGGTAGACGGCCAGGACGGCCAGCAGTTGCAGCACGAGCACCACGCCCGAGGCCAGCGCCCAGTCGTAGGGCGCCAGCCAGGTGACGAGCCACACCAGGCCGACCGCGCCGGGCATGAACTTGCCGTCGTAGAAGGCCGTCAGGTGGTCGAGCCCGAAGGCGGAGGTCGCCGCCCTGCCGATCAGGGCGACGTCGTCCTCGGCGAAGTAGCCGTTGGCCAGCACCCTGATCCTGAGCAGCGCCGCCGCGACGACGACGAGCAGCACGACGAACGCCGCGCCCAGGCGGATCCCGGCCGTCCTCACCTTCGCCAAAGCACGCCCTTCCTGCCGAAGCTGCGGCCGAAGATACGGAACATCACTCGGTTACCGCAAGGTAGGCTCTCGCTCCACCCCCCGCAGAAAGGCGGCCCGTGTCCTCGCCCGCACCCTTCCGCGCCGACCTCGCCCGATCGGTGCGCCTGCTCGGCGCCTTCCGCAAGGAGCAGAGCGACCCCGAGTTCTTCTACGGCCTGCTCGCCAGGGACACCGTCGCCCAACTCGGCGCCTACACCGATCTGAACGACAGGCTCGTCCTGGACGTGGGCGGCGGGCCCGGCTACTTCACCGAGGCGCTGCGCGCGGCCGGGGCGCGGTCGCTCTGCGTCGACGTGGACGCGGGCGAGATGTCGGCGCGCGACGGCGTCATCCCCGACGGCGCGGTGCTCGGCAGTGCGATGGAACTGCCGTTCGCCACCGGCTCGATCGACGTGTGCTTCTCCTCCAACGTCCTTGAGCACGTGCCGAGACCGTGGACGATGACCGACGAGATGGCCAGGGTGACCAGGCCGGGCGGACTGGTGTACCTGTCGTTCACGAACTGGCTCTCGCCGTGGGGCGGCCACGAGACCTCCCCCTGGCACTACCTGGGCGGCCACCGCGCGGCCAGGCGCTACGAGCGCACGCACGGCAGACGCCCCAAGAACGTCTACGGCTCCAGCATGTACGCCGTGTCGATCGGCGACGCGCTGCGCTGGGCCAGGAGGAGCTCACTCGTCGACGTGGTCGACGCCCTTCCCCGCTACCACCCGCGCTGGGCCCAGGGCGTCGTCAGGGTGCCCGGCCTGCGCGAGATCGTCAGCTGGAACCTCCTGCTCATCCTGCGCAGGCGCTGACCTCCTGCCAGGCCGGAACGCCGCATAGAGCCCGGCCAGCACGAGCAGCGCCCCCGCGGCCAGCAGGCCCTTGGGCAGGGCGCCCCCGGCCAGGTCGGCCAGCCTGATCGCGGCCCTGGCCCGGTCGAGCAGTGCGGCCACGTCGCCCGGCCTGGTCCTCAGGTCGGCCCGCAGGATCGTGCGCCTGTCCCAGCCGTCGGCGCCGCGCAGCACGTCGCGCCGCCGCTCCTCGACCTTGACCGGGATACCGCTGACCGGCTCGACCCACACCGTCCTGGTGACCTCGGCGTACCTGCGCAGCGCGACCGGCTCCTCGCCGCCCCACAACCCGGCCTCCGACCTCGGCAGGGTGATCGTCTCGCCGACCGGGGCCGCCTTGACCTGCTGGGTGAAGCGGTACACCGGCACGCCGTCGAGCCTGGTCGCCTCCTCGAACCAGGCGGGCACGACCTGTGCGGTGACCGGGTCGAACAGCGGGTAGTCGCGTCTGGCCGTGTGCACCGGCCAGCGGAAGGCCAGGCCTTCGGGCCGGTCGGCGGCGGCGTTGGTGACGTACTCGCCGCAGCAGTGGACGGTCGCGCCGGTGCGCCGGTCGAAGGCGACACGGCGCTGGCGGTAGTCGACGCGCTCGCCGCCGAAGAGGTCGAGGGTGGCGAACTCGGTCCACACGGCGGTGTCGGCGTCGCCCGCGCTCTCGTCGCCGACCAGGTGCGTGGTGGCCGCGAGCGTCACGCCCCTGCGCTCCTTGAGCGTGGCCGTGTCGTAGTAGAGCGCGTCCTCGGCCTCCAGGCGCACCGAGCCCGAGTACGCGAGCGGGTGCCGTGCGATCCGCTCGTGCACGACGTCGGGCAGCAGCAGCGCGAACACCAGGGCGAAGGCCCCGAGCCCGAGCGTGAGCGGCGCGAGCACCCTCATGGCCTGGGCACCGCCTTGCCGACGGTGACGTCGCTGAAGCACATGTGGACCCCTCGGCTCATCTCGGCGACCTGGATGTCCTTGACCCCGGCCGGCGCGGTGAAGAAGATCTGCGCCAGCCCGTTCCCGACCGCGACCGGCGTCCTGCGCCCGCCGATCACGAGCGTGGCACGGCCCTGCGAAGGCGCGAGCGTGCCCAGCCTGACCACACCGCCGAGCGGCATCTCGGCCGGCAGCGGCACCCGGACGACGCCGTCCTGCTCGGGCCAGCACTGCGCGGGCGGCCGCAGCGGCTCGCCCTGCACACTCACCGGCCTGAGCCTGCCCTCGTCGTCGAACACGAGGCCGTCGGCTCCCGCCTGGGGCAGGTAGAGGTGGCGTCTGCGTTCGTCGTCGCCGAGCGGGCCGACGATCCGGGAGATCATCGCGTATTCGGCGTAGGAGGGCGGCAGCAGGTACTCGGGGGCGACCCGGTCGAAGACCGGCCGGTCGACGGGCAGCGTGCGCATCGCCTCACGGGCGTTGGCGATGAAGCTCTGCTTGTTCTGCGCGCCCAGGTAGGAGCCGAACAGGTTCGCCGACAGCACCGAGGCCGTGAGGAACCCCCCGATCAGCACCCCGCCGACTCCGAACCCGATCTCCCGGCTCGGCACCGGCCTGAGGTACGGCTCGCTCTCCCCGGCCAGCGGGAGCAGCAGCAGCCCCACGACCAGGGCCAGCACGGGCACCGCGTCGGCGACGTACCTGGTGTCGTTGCCGGTGAAGGCGCCGAGCAGTTGCGCCCTGCCGACCAGCAGCGGCGCCACCCCGGCGACCAGCAGATAGCCGAGCAGCAACGCCCACACGCCCGCCGCGTGCCGCCGCATCCGGATCGAGGCCACGACGAGCACGGCCACCACCAGGACCGAGGCGACGACCAGGCCGACGGGCGGGCTGGCGGTGGCCCAGTCGGGTGCGGAGAACCACCGCCACGGCCCGCCGAGCACCGACGTGGCGAACGTCGGCCCGACGACCCGCCAGGCCAGATGCAGCGCGGTCACCGGGTCCGGCAGCGTGGCGCCGTCCTGCGAGGCGCCGCCCAGCGTGAGGTAGAGCACGACGTATCCGGCCGCCGCCGAGCCGTACAGCAGCCAGGTCCGGCCGAGCGCGCGGACACGGTCACGGTGGTGGACGAGCGTGAGGGCGAACAGCAGCACCGGGATCACGGCGGCCTTGAGGAAGAACGCCAGGCCGAACAGCACCCACCCGAAGGCCCGCCACGCATATCGGAACTCCCCCGTGCGCACATGCCTGACATGGGCGGCGACCGCCATCGGCAGCGCGATCTGCAGCGGCACGGTGTTCAGCGCGCCCGCCCACCAGGCCAGCACCGGCACGGTGAGCGCGCCGAAGAGGAACACGCCGAGCGGCACCAGCACCGCGGGCCGCCTGCCGAAGAGCACGACGAGCATGTGCAGCAGCGCGAGTGCGGCCAGGCCGTGCCCGGCGAGTGTGACGGCCAGCGCGAGCGCCCAGCTGTAGGGGGCGAGCTGGGTGAGCAGCCAGACCAGGGCGAACGCGCCCGGCATCAGGTGCCCGTGGTGGACGCGGGTGAGATAGTCCAAGGTCAGACCGCTTTCGGCGGCTCTGGCGATGAACTCGAAGTCGTCCTCCTTGAAGTACGCCTCGACGGCGACGGCCCATTTGAGCACCAGCGAGAGTGCGATGAGGGCCGACGCGGCCAGGAGCAGCCCGCCCGGCCGCCTGCCTGCTGGCGTCATGGCCCACTTCCGATCGGTTCGGGCGCGGGCGTGTCCCGCGTGCCCTGTACATCGCGCGTGGCGGCCGCGGCGTCACCACCGGCGGCCACCGCGCCCAGATGGGTCAGGGCGAGCAGGGTGAGCAGCTGGGCGAGGTGGTCCTTGAGCTCTGGCGCCTGAGCCGTCAGGCAGAGCCCGGCGCCGAGCATCAAGGCGACCGGCACGACCCCGGAGGCCGCCCAGGCGGCGACCCCGCGGCCGAGGCCGCGTCCGGGCGCACCGTGCACGGCCGCCGCCCTGAACACCGCGAAGCCCACCACGGTCAGCACCACGCCAGGCACACCCGCGGCGACGAACCCGCAGCCGACCAGCAGCGGCCCCACCACCATGGCCCGCGCCCGCACCGGCCGCAGCACCCGCGTCCGGGCCCGGCGCGCGGGCAGCACGGCGAGCAGCGCCACGACCAGCACCAGCGCGCCACCGCCCGCCAGCGTCCACCGATAGGCCTCGTCCGGCGTGTACGTCAGCGTGACGACGCCCGCCGACCCCGCAGGCAGCACCCAGGCCTGCCGCCAGCCGTCCAGCCTGACCGCTCGCAGCCGCTCGCCCGCGAGCACGGCACGCCACCCGGTGTTGTGGTTCTCGTTGACGACCAGATAGCTCGGCTCGGCGACGTCCACCCTGAGCGTGCGCCGCGACTCGCTCCACGAGCCGATCCCGGCCGCCGTCATGCGCACCGCGCGTTCCTGTTCCTGCCCGTCGGCGACCGGCCTGACGGCGAGCGAGTCGACGCGGTAGGTGTCGGAGGCGGGCGCCGAGAGCCGGGTCGTGCCCGCCGCGACCGCGACCGGCTCGCACGTGCGGAAGGTGACGGGACGGCCGTTGAAGAGGTCGTCGAGCGTGCCGCCGACCACCTCGGTCGCCACGTCGCGCCCGTCGACGGCGAGCGCCGGGCCGAAGCCGCACGGCTGGCGTGCGGGCAGGCCCGGCAGCGCACGAGCGGCCGTCACGCCGGGGATGCGCAGGTCGAGCAGTTCGATCGGCTGACCGGCCGCCGGATGGAACTCGACGGTGAGCGTCCTGGCCTTCAGCGGCGCGAAGTCGAACCAGCCGCTGGCGCCCACCCAGCCGGTGCGCGCCTGGCCGCCGCCGCGAACGGTGATCTTCACAGGCGGCAGGCCGAGGTAGGAGTCGGGGAAGGTGAGCCGCATCAGCGACAGCTCCTTGGCCCGGCCGAGGTCGAGGGTAAGCGCCGGCCGCCTGTCCAGCGGGTTGGCGTACCAGACGGTGCTCCTGTCGCCGTCGACGGCCGAGCGCGCGGTCGCGGCCGGGTGGTCGACGGCGGTGGAGGAGGCCGTGACGTGCGGGTACACCCCGGGCAGGTTGAGCAGGTGGCTCACCGCCGCCGGGTCGGTCAGCACGGCCTGGCCGGTGATCGTCCGCGTCCCGGAGCTCTGCGATTCGTACGTCCGGTCGAAGGCGTTGCCGTCCTCGCCCAGCACCTCGATGCGGGGCGAGCAGACCCAGGCGAACGAGCCCTTCATGCAGGCGGGCACGGCGTCCTGCCGGGTGAGCACGACCGTCGGCGCGCCCGTGCCGTCCTCCCGCACACCGGGTACGGCGAGCGTGCGGGAGGCGCGCACGCCTGCCACCTTCAGCTCCAGGATGCCCGCCCTGCTCGCCGCCTGGCCCTTGACCGGCCGGGCGACGGCGGTGATGCGCACCCTCAGGCGCTGGGTCAGGCCCGGCGGCACGGCGACCGTCTGCTCGTCGGCGTCGGGCCTGACGCCCGCCCGCGTGCGACCGGCGTCGGTCTCGATCTCCACCTGGGTGACGGGCGCCGCGTCGACCGAGCGGTCGAAGGCCAGCACGACCGACCGAGGATCGCGCGGCCCGGCGAAGCGCACCTCCAGCCACTGCCCGACCGCACCCGCCCAGCCGTCGCTGCGCCACCCGGTGCGCATGTCCCCGTCGACGGCGGAGTACGGCAGGCGCCCGGGATCCCTGCTGGTGGGCAGGGCCAGCACGGTCGACTCGGAGGAGGAGGCCGTGACGCCCGCGACGCCTCCGTATCCCGCGACCGTCGTGTAGCGGCTCCACGCGCTGTCGGTGAGGTCGTGGGCGGGCGCGTCCCTGGCGTGCGTCTCGCCCGGCGCCAGCGTGGCCGAGTACCCCCTGCGCACGTCGCTGAAGGAGTGCTGGCGTTCGCGCAGCGTGTCGGTGAGCACGGTGTCCCCGGTCGGCACGCGTTCGGCGCCGGGGTCGTCGCCGACGAGCAGCGGCCTGTCGTCGGTCACCAGCCATTCGTCGGCCAGCGGCAGGATCGCCTCGGGCCCGCCCGTCACCCTGACCGTGCCCGCGATCGGCACCGTGCCCGCCACGGGAGCAGTGCCGACGACCTCGTAGATCTCCAGCGAGTCGTAGGGCTGGTCGTACCAGCCGGAGGCCGTGCTGTTGTGCTCGACGCCGACCTGGGGGCCGTACCCGGCGACGCGGCGCAGGCCCGGGGACTCGCCGATCGCCTCGTGCACCCTGGCGGGCCAGGCGCCGCTGATCGTGGCCCGGTCGAGGTCGTTGCGGACGAGGAGGTACTTCACGCCCATGCGGCGCAGGGTCGCGGTCAGTCCGGCCGAGCCCTGCCCGGCGGAGAACCGGTCGTCGACGGCCCGCAGCAGCCGTGCGCCTCCCGCCGACCCCCAGGGCACGATCGTGTGCGTGGCCCATCGCGCCTTGGTCAGCAGGGGCTGCATCGGCTCGTCGAGCGGCCTGCCCCAGTCGTACTCGCCCCGCCTCGACCCCGGCAGCGCCAGCACCAGCCCGCTTCCCGCGTTGGCGTCCAGCCAGGCGGCGGCCTTCTGCCAGTGCTCGGGGAACTGCCAGAACGCGCCTCCCGTGGACAGCCCGGCGGCGGCGATCGGCGCCACCATGACCCCGGCGAGCCCGGCGACGACGACCGTGAGCGGCGCCCTGACCCGGCCGGAGGCGGCGGCGAGCACGAGCGCCAGGCCCATCGCCAGCGGCAGCCTGACCAGCGCGTCGAACTTGTGCAGGTTGCGGAAGGCGGCGAGCGGCCCGTCGAGCAGCAGCCTGATCGGCTCGGCCAGCGGTGTGCCCAGACCCGAGACGTGCCCGGCCCCGAGCACGGTGACACCGGCCAGCGCCGACAGCACCAGGAACGCCCGGTCGGGATGCCTGCGCACGGCCAGCCCGGCCAGACCGAGCCCGGCGACGAGCGCGGTGACGCCGACGAACCAGGGGTTGAGCGCCAGCGTGGAGGCGGCGGGCACCCACGCCCTGCCGTCCACGGTGAGGAAGCTCAGCCAGCTCGAACTGCCCCGCACCACATTGGCCAGCGACGTCACCGACGTGGTGGCGCTCGCCGTCTCGATGTAGGGCAGGAAGGAGAAGATGTAGGAGCCGAGCAGGAGCAGCGGAAGCAACCACCACAACGACACCGCGAGCACGGCTGCCAGCCAGCACGCCAGCAATCTGAACCGGCCTTCGCCGCGCCTGGTGAGCAGGTAGATCAGCGGCACGACCAGCACGGCGAGCTCGGCGACCGCGTTGACGCCGCCCGCGCAGGCGAAGGCCAGGGCCGACAGGCAGGCGGCCCTGCGCGTGCCGAGCCTGCCGTCGGCCGCGGCCACCAGCGGCAGCATGATCCACGGCAGCAGCGCCGACGGCAGGAACTCCGACGAGTTGATCCCGACCAGCGCCTGGGCGTGCGGCGCGAGCGCGTAGGCCAGCCCCGCGATCGTCCAGCCGGTCGGCGAGCCGATCCTCATCGCCCTGGCCAGCTGGACGATCCCGGCGAAGGCCGTGCAGAGCACCAGGGCCATCCACAGCCGCTGCACGTTCCACGAGGGAATGCCCAGCTCCAGGCCGGCCGCGTAGAAGGGGCCCATGGGGAAGAGATAGCCGTAGGCCTGGTTCTGCAGGTGGCCGAAGTAGCCGTCGTCCCACAGGTGCAACGCCCTGGAGAGGAAGCCCAGGGGGTTGGCGGCCATGTCGATCTTGGTTTCCGACAGGATCCTGTCGGGCGCGGTGTTGAACGCGACCGCCACGAGGAACAGGCATCCGGCCAGCAGCCTGAGCCTGTGGTGGATCCTCCTCGCGTGCACGTCCCGCCCGGCGTCAGCGCTCAAGGCCGGAGAGCTCCGTACGCAGCAGGGCCGTCATGCCGGCGCCGGTTCTGGCCCAGCTGAACTCCTTGGCCCAGCTCAGGCAGGCCTGCCGTACCTCCTCGCGTCTGGCCGGGTCGGCCAGTTCGGTCAGGGCGCGCTCGACCGCGTCCGGCAGGCTCTCGCCCTCGCGGACCAGCCAGCCGGTGACGCCGTCGCGCACCGAGTCGCGCAGGCCCGCTACGTCGTAGGCGACGGTCGGCACGCCGTGCGCCGCCGCCTCGACGACGGTCAGGCCCCAGCCTTCGAACGCGGAGGCGGTGACGTTCAGCACGGCCGCCGAGATGATCGCGTTCTTGGCCCGTTCCTCGACGAAGCCGTGCAGGTGCACCCGCCCGGAGACGCCGAGCCCGTCCGCCAGCGTGCCGAGCGCTTCCAGCTCGGGACCGCGCCCGACGATGTGCACGTGCAGGTCCGGATGCCCGGGCGCGAGATCGGCGGCCAGCGACACGACCCGTTCGGCCCGCTTGTGCCCGACCAGCCTGCCGACGCAGACCAGCACCGGCCGCCCCGGCACGGCGGCGGGCTCGACGGGCCGCGCGGCGTTGCCGCCGTTGGGCACGATCACGATCGGCGCCAGCCACCGCAACCGCTCACGCAGATCCGCACGCGAGGACCGCGAGACGGTCACGGTCGTGGCGCCCCGGTAGACCAGCCTGGCCACCGGCCCTTCGACGAAACACCCGATCCTGGCCAGCCAGCGCGGACAGAAGGCATGGAACTGCCGGTCGTGCACGTGATGCACCAGACACACCACAGGGGTACGGCGGCGCACGACGAGCGGGGCGAAGAACGGGATGCCGTTCATCGAGTCGATGACGACGTCGAAGCGCCTTCGCCGCAGCAGCAGCCAGAGCGGGACCAGCAGATAGACCAGGTAGCGGTTGCCCATCCGGCGCAGCTCGACGCCGTCGCGCCGCTCGCTCGCGGCCTGGCCGGGTTCGCGGCTGGTGGCGAAGTGCACGCTCGCGCCCTGCTCCAGCAGGTACCTGCTGACCTGCCAGGCGTACTCCTCGGCGCCGCCTGCCGCCGCCTGCGCGGGCTCGCGGAAGTTCAGCACCGCCACCCGGACCCCGGCCAGCGCCCGCCCGGCGTCGTCGCCGCCTTCGCGCGGCTTCGGCACGGCGAACGGCGTCGCCTGCGCGTGCTGTCGGGTCAGGACCACGTTCGCTCCTCGGTGTGCGCCGCGGGATGTGCTGGGTGAGGGCATGACGGCATGACGGCATGGCGGAGCCACGCCCCGAACTCGATGGACATGGCCCCGTCAGGCGGTGACGGTCATACGGGAGGCGGAACGATCACCTGGTGCCGTAGTTGTAGAGCGGCTGGTTAGGCGGCTCGGGGGTGGGCGAGGCGACATTGACGACTGCAACGGAGGCCCCGACCGCCAGAACGGCCCCGACGGCCAAGGCAGCGATCACTCGCAACACAGAGCTCTCCCTCCAGATGTGGACGCGCAGTGTGCCGAGAGTAGAACGTGTTCACGCGGGAGGCCAGAGCTATCGTCAAACCGTGATAAAGCAAGTTACCCTCCGGTATGCCAGTACCGGCAGGCGTAACCCGAGGTCACCGTCGCAACAGCAGAAGCTCGTCCCCCGCGAACACCGGCGTCCAGCCGTTCGGTGCCAAACGGAACCTGTTCTCTTTTCCGGCTATCAGGACATAGCGTGCGCCGACCGCGTCCAGCCCTTCGGCCAGCCGTCCCGAAGCCACCGCCGCGCCCATCGCCCGGCTCAGCCGATCCTCGGCCGTCACCCTGATCGTCGTGCCGTCCGGCCTGCCCACACGCAGCGTGTCGTCCCAGACCACCCGCCTGGCGAACAGCTTGGTCGCCGGGTCGAGCACCACCCGCCCGCCGTTCCACCCGAACGCCCGGTGCGCACCCCACGGCAGCGACACCAGCGTGCCCGGCGCGGGATCGGCGTCCACGATGTCGCGCACCTGACCCCACTCCCCCGGGTACGGCACCGCCTCCAGCCGCCCGAACGCGCCGAGTGCGAACGTCGGCAGCACCAGGACCGGCACGAGCACCAGCACACCGGCGGACCAGGCGGGCCGCATGCCGCGGGCGAGCCAGGCCAGCCCGAGCGCGACCAGCAGCACCAGCGGCGCCAGGTACACCTGCCCGTCCCGCAGCGGCCCGAAGCCGGGCCACCAGCCCACCAGCGCCCGCAGCAGCGCACGCCCCGGCTCGAACGCGCCGAGCGCCGCGAGGCCGAACCCGGCCGAGGCCGCCACCACCAGCCCACGGGGCCGCCCCTCCGCCCCCGCCCGCGCGAAGCCGTACAGTCCGGCCAGCACGAGGCCCACCCGGACGGCTCCCGACCACCACGTCTCCTGGCCGGGCACGGCGGCCTGCGCGTTCCACACGCCGCCGAGGCCGAGCAGGCCGCCCAGCACGCCGAAGGGGCCGTCGGCCCTGGCGGCGAACGCGTCCACGCCGTCCGGCGAGGTACGCGCGCCCGAACCGAGCGCGGGCAGCAGCCAGGGCAGGCTGAGGACGGCCAGCACACCCGCCGTCCGCACGCCCCTGCGCCACCCGCCGGACGCCAGTGCGCACGGCAGCACGGTGAGCGCCGAGATCGCCATCGCCTGGAACCCGCCGACGGCCGCGGGCAGCAGCGCCACCGCCGCACGCGGCAGCGAGAACGCACGCGCCGTCGCCGCCCGCACCGCCCACGGCAGCCCGGCGAAGCCGAGCAGCAGCGCCCACTGCCCGAGCAGCAGCCGCTGGGCCAGATAGAGGTTCCACGCGTAGCAGGCCGCCGCCACCAGCCGGGCGAGGCGATGTTCCTCCGGCACCAGCGCCGCAGCGCCCGAAGCGGCCAGGACGAAGAGGCCGAGCAGCACCCCCTTCTGCACCAGCTCCGCAGGCGCCACCCGTGCCAGCAGGGCGACGACGAAGTCGCTCGGCACCGCACGCGGGAACCCCTGCCACGGCGGCGCGAGCGGCGGCGACGGCACGAACACCATGTCGTAGCGCAGCACGAAGCCCGCTCCCAGCGCGGGCCAGAGCGCCAGCACGCCGAGCGCCAGCCCCAGCGCCGCCGGACCCAGCGCGACGGCGACGCGTGCCGCCCTCATTCCCTGCAGCCGGTCGGCCCCGCCGAGAACCTGAAGAACGTACGGCCGACCGCGCCGGTGAGGTTGGCGGTGAACCGGTCGAACGTCATCGGCTGCCTGGTCGCCTCCCGCAGTTCCCGCAGCTCCGCACCAGCCAGCTCACGCCTGGCCCCGGCCACGGCGGCGGCGAGCTTGGCATCGGCGGCCACGAAGCCGGGCGCGGCGTAGTCGGCGTAGATCCACGCGTTGGGCAGCCGCTTCTCGTGCCCGACCCGCCCGCCGCACGGCGCCCGCATGTGCGAGCCCACCGCGTTGGTCAGGCCCAGATGGTCGACGACCAGCACGTCGAGCGGCACCACCGTGCCCAGTGTGCCCAGCACATTGCCCGAGACGGCCGTGCGCGCCCCCCTGGCCGGATCGAGGGCGACGAAGGCGCCGCCGTCGACCGACAGGCCGTCCTGCTCGGCCAGGGCCGTCAGCCGGGGCGCACTCCTGATGTAGGGGCCCATCCCGACCGGATTGGCGTCGTGCACGGCGTTGACGTAGAAGCCGCGCTCGTCGGCGATCCCCTTGGGCCCGATCAGCCCGGCATAGGGCACGCGGACGAAGGCCGCGCACACCAGCGCCCAGACCAGCGTGCACGCGCACGCCACCACCGAGGGCAGCACCAGCACGGGCAGCAGCAGCAGGAAGAGCACCGGCAGCAGCATGCGCCCGTGCATGAAGTCGCCGCCGACCTTGGTCACGTACACCAGCAGCAGCAACCCCGCCACCACCGGCACGGCGGGCACCAGCCACCGCCTGCCCGAGAACGTCCTGGCCGCCGCGGCCACCAGGATGATCCCCGGCACCCACACGTAGTAGGTGTGCACGAGGTCCTCGACATAGCCGAGCCCGCGCAGCCACTGACTCTCCCCCGCCTCCTTGGCGACGGCCGTGTTGGGCACGAGCAGCCCGTAGTACCCCATCCTGAACACCTGGTACGCCAGCGGAAGCGCGAGCGCCACCCCGAGCCAGCCCAGCGCCCGCCCCTTGCCCGGCCGCCTGATCAGCACGAACGCCCCGAAGAACAGCGGAAAGGCCAGCGCCAGCTCCGGCCGTACCAGGGGCGCGAGACCGAGGACGAAGACGGCGAGCAACGGCCGGACCGTGCGCGCCTCCACCAGCAGCCACCACGACCAGGCGATCCACAGGAAGGTCAGCCCGGTCTCCAGCCCGGAGGTGAAGAAGTCCCAGAACGGCGGCAACGCCAGCACCACGAGCACGCCCGCGGGCAGCAGCACCCGGTCCGGCCCGGCCAGGCGCCTGGTGGCGTCGACGGCGACCGCCACGGCCGCGATCGAGCAGGCCAGGCCGATCGCCACGCTGATCAGCGCCGCGTCCTGACCCGAGATCCAGCCGACGGCCGCGACCAAGTACGTCCACAGCGTGCTGGTATTGGCCTCGACCCGCTCGCCCGCGTTGAACACCGGCCCGTTGCCCGCGAGCAACTGGCGTACCGTGCGCACGGCGATCAGCGCGTCGTCGGTGACCCAGCGCCGCTCCCAGCCCGCCCAGGCGGTCACGATCGCGGCCATCACGACGAGGGAGTGGTTCCAGCGGGTGATCCCACGCGGCGTCACGGCCAGGTCTGACCTCTCACCGACCGTGACAAGCGTGGACATCGAACTCCTTACCCCCTGATGTGGGGGCTAAGACTACTTGCCAGGCTCCTGATCACGAGGAAGGCCCAGCATGCGCTCGCCGATGATGTTGAGCTGGACCTCCGTCGTGCCGCCGTAGATGGTCATCGCCCTGGTGGCGAGCACCGCACGGTTCCAGTACCCGGCGTCGCCGAGATGCATGTCGGCGGCCACCACGGCCTGGGCGCCGAGCAGTTCGACGGCCGCCTCCGAGACGTGCTGGGCGTGCGAGGTGGACAGCAGCTTGCGCACCGAGGCGTCGGCGCCGGGCTCGGCGCCCGCGAGCTGCTTGAGCGTGACGCGCAACGACAGGGCGTTGATCGAATGGCCCTCGCAGACCACCTGGGCCACCAGCCCGCTCTCGGCCGGGGTGAGGTCGCGGCCGAGCCTGCCGATCAGGCCGAGCAGGTCGGGCACCGAGGCGCCGGTGCCGCCCGAGCCGGACGACAGCGACACCCGCTCGTTCGACAGCGTGTTGCGCGCCACCCGCCAGCCTTCGTTCACCTCGCCGACGACGAGCTCGTCGGGCACGAAGACGTCGTCGAAGAAGACCTCGTTGAAGAGGTTCTCGCCGGTCATCTCGGTCAGCGGCCTGACCGTGACGCCCTGGGCCTTCATGTCGACGAGGAAGTAGGTGATGCCGTCGTGCTTGGGCTTGGCCGGGTCGGTGCGGGCGATGCAGATGCCCCATTCGGCGACGTGCGCGACGGAGGTCCAGATCTTCTGGCCGTTGAGCCGCCAGCCGCCCTCGACCCGCTCGGCCTTCATCTGCAGCGACGCCAGGTCCGATCCCGCTCCGGGCTCGGAGAACAGCTGGCACCAGATCATCTCGCCGCTCAGGGTGGCCGGGAGGAACCTGTCCTGCTGCTCCTGGGTGCCGTAGGCGGCGATCGAGGGCACCACCCAGGCGCCGATGATCATCTGGGGCGTCCTGACCTTGGCCGCCCTGAGCTCCTGCTGGATGAGCACCTGCTCAAGCGGCTTGGCGTCCCTGCCCCACGGCCTGGGCAGGTGCGGCATGACGAATCCGGCAGCCGCCAGCGCCCGCTTCTGGTCCTTGCCCTCGAGTACGGCGATCGCGGCGATCTCGGCCCTGATTCCGGCCCGCAGCGCCTCGGCCTCCTCCGGCAGGTCGATCTCCATGTCACGGGAGACGCCCTCAAGGGCGAGCGAGGTGACGGCCGATGCCCACTCGGCGGCGGGGCCGAGCAGCGCCCTGAGCGTGAGCGCCCTGCGGTAGTACAGGTGGGCGTCGTGCTCGAAGGTGTAGCCGATGCCGCCGAAGATCTGGATGGCGTCCTTGGCGCACTGCACGGCGGCGTCGGGCGCCATGACACCGGCCACGGCCGCGGCATAGTCGAGCTCCCTGCCCTCCTGCGCCCTGGTGGCGTCCCACACGGTGGCCCTGGCCTGCTCCAGTGCGACGAGCATGCGCGAGAGCTTGTGCTTGACGCCCTGGAACTGGCCGATCGGCCTGCCGAACTGCACACGCACCTTGGCGTAGTCGGCGGCGGCCCTGACACACCACGCGGCCAGACCGGCCGCCTCGGCGCCGAGCAGGATCGCGGCCAGGTTGAGCACGGCCGGGCCCTCGACGCCGTCGAGCACACGCTCGGCCGGGACGCGCACGCCCGCCAGCTCCACCTTGGCGACCTGCCGGGTGAGGTCGAGCGAGGCGAGCGGGGTGATCAGGGCGGTGCTCGCGTCGAGTGCGATCCATTCCTCGCCCGCCTCGGTGCCGACCGGCAGCACGAGCACGTCGGCCAGGGCCGCGCCGAGCACGGGCTCGGCCGTACCCGAGACGACGAGGGCGCCGTCGTCGCCGCGCACACCGGTGAGCGCGCCGGTCAGGGCGACGGCGCCGATGCGCGAGCCGTCGGCGAAGCCGGGCAGCAGTTCGGCCCTGGCCTTGCCCTCGGCGGCGAGCACGACGGCCGAGGCCAGCACGCTCGGCACGTAGGGGCCGGGCGCCACGCGCTCGGCGAGCGCCTCGACGGCGACGGCGCACTCCAGCAGGCCGTAGCCGGAGCCGCCGAGCTCCTCGGGCAGGTGCAGGCCGAGCAGGCCCTGGTCGGCGAGGCCGGTCCAGAACGCGGGGCGTTCGGCTCCGGCGGCCCCCACCGCGGCACGCAGCACCTCGGCCGGAATGGCGCGCTCGGCCCAGCCGCTCACCGACTCGCGCAGCGCCTCGTGCTCCTCGCTCAACCCGATCGCCATGATTCACCCTCCGGGCGGTTCCAACGGTTCTACAGAACCATATTCTAGAACCTCCGTCTGCGTACAGCGGTGCCGGAGCGTGTCCCGGCCTCAGATCCGGCGTACCCCTCCGACCAGCGTGTTCAGATCACGCCACTGCGTCCTGCGCGTGTCGGGGATCGAGGCCAGCAACATCGCGGGCTTGCGCTTGCCGACGTCCACCACGGCGACCATGGCCTGCGACGACCTGGCCGTGCCGTCGACCTCGTAGCTGACCAGATAGCCCAGGACCCAGCCCTTGCCCTTGGCCAGCTTCTGCGAGGCGGTCCACGTCACCGTGCTGCCCGCCGGATGCTGGGTGCGCACCGACCAGCGCGCCGCCACGACCGCGGCCTCGCGGAAACCGGCGTCGTCGACCGGCCTGGCCGTCAGCCCGTCGCCGGGCAGCAGGGCCGAGGCGATCATCGTGTGCGGCTGTGCGACCTTGCCCACGCGCTGGGCGACCACGAACGGCGCGTACGACTTCAGCTGCCACGGCCTGCCGAGCCTCGGATAGCTGATCCCGGTCTTGCGATCGGTGACCCGCCCGGCCACCGCCGACGCCTTGCCGGGCAACACCTCGAACACCCGGCTCTCCGGCACCGGGGGAAGCGCGGCCGCCCCCGGCCCCGAGGCGGAGGGCGCGTCGGAGACCGGCAGCCCCTGCGACTCCTGCGGCCCCTTGGGCTCGTCGCCCGAGAACAGGACGAAGATCAGCACGACAACGATCACCGTGACCACGGCGGCGCCGAGCGCGTAGGCGGCCTTGATCGGGATGTCGCCGATCTGGGTCATCAGCCCGCGCTTGGGCGGAGGCGGCCGATACAGCCCTGCGGACGGCGGCCTGGGCAGATCGCCGGTGCGTTCGCCCGCCTGCTGGTCGAGCGGTCCCGGCTGCCGCGGTCGCTGCAGGGGGAATCGAGGGGAGACCTCCTTCGCCGACGACCCCGCCTGGGCCGGCGGTCTGACCAAGGGCTTCGGCCTCCTCACCTCCCGTGTGCTCTCTCCGGCCTCCTGTGCGGGGGTCGCGGGCTCGACACGGGTGAGAGGGGCCGTCGTCGCCTCAAGGGAGGGGTCATGGCGCTCCGGCCGAGATTTGTCCGCCATAGCTGGCAGATTACGTGACTTTCGGCGACTGGGATCGCCGCACGTGTCCGCTACCGCGAGGCCCGGCCGCCCACCTTCGCGGGCAGGCGGCGTGTCTTCCCTTGTGAAACGGGCAATTCTTCCCCAAGAGCCCGAAGGCCAATCCCCAGCCGGGCAGGTAGCCAGGCATGAGGATGATCGCAGCATGCCTGGCCGCCACCGCCCTGCTCGCCGCGGGATGCGGCTCGAACACCTCGGGGAGCACAGCCGCGACCCCGGCCTCGTCGACGACGCCCACCGCGACCGCCACCCAGGCGGCTCCCGCGCCCGACTCCCTTGAGGCGACCTACGAGCAAGTCATCGCGAAGGTCCTGCCGTCGATCGTGCAGATCACCACGAAGGTCGGACTCGGCTCCGGCATCGTCTTCGACACCGCCGGGCACATCATCACCAACGCCCACGTCGTGGGCCAGGCCACCGAGTTCGAGGTCACACTCGCCACCGGCGGCACGGCGAGGACGGCCAAGCTCGTGCAGTCCTTCCCCCAGGGCGACCTGGCCGTCATCAAGGTCGACGACCCGACCGGGCTGAGCCCCGCGACGTTCGGCGACTCCAGCAAGCTGCGCGTCGGCCAGATCACGATGGCGATGGGCAATCCGCTCGGCCTGTCCGGCAGCGTCACCCAGGGCATCGTCTCGGCGCTCGGCCGCACGGTCAGCGAGCCGCAGAGCGCCGGTTCGCCGGGGGCGACGATCTCCGACGCCATCCAGACCTCGGCCGCGATCAACCCGGGCAACAGCGGCGGCGCGCTCGTCGACCTGACCGGTCAGGTGATCGGCATTCCGACGCTGGCGGCCACCGACCCCGAACTCGGCGGCGGCGCGGCCCCCGGCATCGGGTTCGCGATCCCGAGCAACACCGCGACCGACATCGCCGGGCAGATCGTCAAGGACGGCAAGGTCACCAACACCCGCAGAGCCGCGCTCGGCATCACCGCCCGCACGGTCGTGGGCGAGGACCAGCGGCCCGCGGGCGTCGGCGTGGTCCGCGTGACCGACGGCGGCGGGGCGCAGAAGGCCGGTATCAAGCCGGGCGACGTGATCGTCAGGGTGAACGGCACGCCGACGCCGACCATGACCGCCCTGTCGGAGGTCCTGGCCCCGCTCGCCCCCGGCGACCAGGTCCAGGTCGACCTCCTGCAGCCCCCGAACGGCCAGACCACCACGGTCACCGTCACGCTCGGCGAACTCACGGCCGACTAGCGTCCGCGGCCCGCTCCCCCCTGCCGGTCAGCGCCGGGTACAGCACCGCCGTCGCCACCAGCGACGCCACACCCGCCAGCGCCATCGCCGTCGAGGCGGGCACGAACTCGGCCAGCGTGCCCGTCCCCGACGCCGCCAGCGCCTGCCCGGCCATGGTGCCGCTGCCCGCCAGCCCGAGCGCCTGCCCCCTGATCCGCTCGGGCACCGCCTCGACATACCTCTCCTGCGTGCCCAGATGCGCCGCGAACCCCACCGACGCCACCGCCACCAGCACCACCGCCACACCGGGCCCGGGCACGAACACGAACGCCAGGTACGGCACGGCCAGCAGCACGAACAGCGGCACGGCCAGCCGTACGCGCTGGGCGGGTGTGCTCCAGCGGCCGATCACCAGGTCGCCCAGGAGCATGCCGCCCGCCGCCGCGATGAACAACGCGCCCGCCGAGTCCCCCGCGTACGGCACGAACAGCGCCTCGGCCCCCACGACCAGCCCGTTGGGCACCCACTGCACGAGCAGCAGCCCGCGCATACGCCGGTCGCCTAGCAGTTCCCTGTTGACCGCCATGACCTCACGCCGGCTCACCCGTCCCACCACCCGGGCCGGACGCCGCCGCAGCCCGCACCGCTCGACGAGGGCGACCAGCACGCCGAGCCCGGCCCCCGCCCACAGGGCGGCATGCGCCCCGACGGCGGCCAGCAGCACGCCTCCGGCGGCGAACCCGGCGATCTGCATGGCGCCGACCGCGATGTTGAGCGCCGAGCGCCCGAGCACGAACCCGTTGCCCGGCAGCAGGTCGGCCACCAGCGCCGTGCGGGCGCCGTTCGCGACCGCGTCGACGAACCCGCAGGCCATCACCAGCGCCAGCATCCCCCACACCGGCAGCACCCCGGCCGCGAGCACCGCGACCGCCCCCGCCCGGACCAGGCTCCACCCGACCAGCAGCGCACGGGGCGGCAGCCTGTCGGCCAGCGCGCCGATCGTCAGCGCCCCGACGGCCTGCGGCAGGAACCCGGCCAGATAGGCGAGCGCCGCGAGGAACGGCGACCCGGTGTGGGCGTAGACGAGTGTGGACAGGGCCAGGCCCGCCATCGTCTTGCCCGCGACACTGACGGTCTGGCCCGCGAACAGGGCCCTGAACTCGCCCACGGCGAAGAGCTCACGATAGGTCTGCACGCCGGTGAGCATGGGCCGGGCGACGCCTCCCACGCGAGAGTTTCGGTTGCGGACGAAACCAACGCCCGGTTACCAGCCGGTGGCGCGCTCGATCTCCTCGCGCAGGGCCGGGGCGAGGCTCCTGGCGAAGGTGGCGGTCATGTGGCCCTTGTCGGAGTAGACCAGCAGGTCGCCTATGACCGAAGGGCAGCTGTCCCCCGGGCACACGGTGGCGGTGAAGTCGGCGACCCTGACGTTGCGCGGCACCCGCGTCAGCGGCGAGGTCGCGGCCAGGCTCCGCGACCTGGGCGCCGTGCAGGCGGCCCGGCCCTTCGTCTCGACGCACTCGGGCGGGTCGAAGCCCATCCTGGGCGTGTCCCTGATGGCCAGCACCTTGACGCCCATCCGGCCGAGTTCGCGCCAGCGCTCGACATAGCCGCCGGGCAGCGTCTCGCCCTTGGCGAACTCGCTGGAGACGGTGCCGGTCGTGACCAGCAGGTCGGGTTCGAGCGCCGCCAGCTTCGCGAGCACGCCGCGCTGCCACTCCTCGCAGGAGGGCTGCGGCCTGCCCTGGTAGAGCTGCGGCCCGGTGGACAGCGAGCACGCGCCCTTGGTGATGTTGACGATCCGCCAGCGGTTGGCCTCGGCCAGGGCGTGCAGGGCGGGGAACCAGTGCGCGGCATGCGAGTTGCCGACCAGCGCGATCGTCCGCACCGGTGTCTTCGAGCCGTAGTCGCAGGCCAGCACCTCGCTCTTCTGCGTCACCTGGTTGCACCCGTCGGCGTAGGTGATCGGCCTGTCCCTGGCCGCCGTCGCGGGCGAGGGGGTCAGTCCGGCCTTCTGCTCGGCCTGGGCCGGCCATGCCACCACGAGGGCCACGACCGGCACCAGGCTCGCCGGTCCCACCCACACCTTCGCGTTGCGCGTCAGCCAGGTCGTCGCCGCGGCCAGGGCGAACGACACGGCCAGGATGAACACGACGCCCTTCCAGCTCGCCCCGGTCCTGCCGGTCTGGGCCAGATAGAAGATGAAGATCGGCCAATGCCACAGATAGAGGGCGTAGGAGATGCTCCCCACGTACATCAGCGGCCTGAGCGTCAGCAGCCGATCGGCGCCGAACCTGCTGCCCGTCGCCCCGGCCACGATGATCGCCGCCCCGGCCAGCGTCGGCCACAACGCCGCATAGCCGGGAAAGACCGTCGAGACCTGTAGCAGCAGCCCGCACGACACCAGCGCGACCAGCCCCGCCCACCCGAGCACGACCGCGAACGCCCTGCCGACCCTGATGTACGGCAACGCCAGCGCGAGCAGCCCGCCGAGCGCGAGCTCCCACAGCCTGGCGCCGGTGTCGAAGTAGGCCCACTGCTGGTCGGCCCCGGTCCTGACGACGGAGTAGGCCAGGCTCAGCACGAACACCAGCCCGATCGCCCACCCGAACCACCTGCGCCCGAAGACCAGCAGCAGGACCGGCCACAGGAGGTAGAACTGCCCCTGGATGGCCAGCGACCAGAAGTGCTGCACGGGCGAGGCGGCGGCGCCGCCCGCCAGGTAGTCGACGGCGGCGACGGCGAGCGACCAGTTCTCGTAGTACAACGCCGAGGCCAGCACCTGCGGCAACGTGTCGTGCCAGCGCGTGCTCGGCAGCCACAGCACCATGCCGCCGAGCACACCGAGCAGGGTCAGCGAGGCGAGCGGCAGCAGCCGCCTGGCCAGCCTGGCCGCGTAGGCGGGCACGTCCAGGCGCTTGCGCAGCAGCGAGCCCGTGATGAGGAACCCGGTCAGCATGAGGAAGACGTCGACGCCGCCCGACACCCGCCTCGGCCAGATGTGGTAGATCACCACGAGCAGCACCGCGACCGCCCGCAGCCCTTCGATCTCGGGCCGATGCTTCCGTACGGGCGCCCCCGTCTCTGGACGGACCGGGGCGAGAAGGGCATGCCGGGGAGCTGACACGAGTGTCGAGGCTACCCGTAGATCACGCGCGGGTGAACTCCATGATCCAGTTGATCTCCCAGGTCCGCCCCTCGTCGACCGAGAACGCCTGCTCCCAGCGCGCCCCCTCCTGACTGATGTCCGACCAGACGAAACGCACCTTGACCGGCGTGCCCTCGTACTCGTCGTCGCCGTGGAACTCGCCCCTGCCGCCGTCGAACCCGCCCACAACCGGCGGGAACAGCGTTCCGGTGCGGCTGCTGGCCCAGTGCAGCGCCCACTGCCCGCTGTCCGGGTCGCGCAGGCGCAGGGTGATACCGGCCCAGCCCTTGGTCGGGAAGACGATCTCCTCGAAGCTGGCGGCGCCGTCGAAGTGCGTGGACGCCTGGACCAGCCCGGGGAACTCCTCCCAGTCGTCCGCCCCCTTCAACAGCGTGCCGAGCCTGCGGTTGACCACGTGGAAGGAGCCTCTGAGAAAGTCGAAGTCGCTCATGTCCGGGAAGGTATGCCCGCATCACTGACACCTTTTGTCAGCGACAATGGCCGTCATGCGCGCGAGCCGACTCGTCTCGATCATCCTGCTGCTGCAGACCAGAGGCCGTATGACCGCGGCCGAACTGGCCGAACGCCTGGAGGTCTCGGTCCGCACCATCTACCGCGACGCCGAGTCCCTGCACGCCGCCGGAATCCCCCTGTACGGCGACGCGGGCCCCTCGGGCGGCTACCAGCTGCTCGGCGGCTACCGCACGAGGCTGACCGGCCTGACGGCGGACGAGGCGGAGTCGCTGTTCCTGGCCGGGATGCCGGGGCCCGCCGCCGAGCTCGGTCTCGGCTCGGTCGTGACGGCGGCCAGGCTCAAGCTGATGGCCGCACTGCCCGCCGAGCTGCGCGACCGTGCGGGCCGGATCGGCGAGCGGTTCCATCTGGACGCGCCCAGCTGGTACCGCGAGGGCGACAGCTCGCCGTACCTGGGGGCCGTGGCCGACGCGGTGTGGAACGCGGTGGCGGTCGAGGTGCGCTACCGGCGCTGGCGGGCGCCGCAGGAGGTGACGCGGGTGCTCGAGCCGCACGGCCTGGTGAACAAGGCGGGGCGGTGGTACTTCGTGGCCAGGGCCGAAGGCAGTCAGATGCGTACCTATCGGGTCTCGCAGCTGCTAGATCTGGCCGCGCTCGGGCCCTTCACCCGGCAGGAGGGGTTCGACCTGGCCGCCTACTGGAGCGGGTACCTCGCCGAGTTCCAGGCCAGGCTGCATGTGGGCGAGGCCGTCGTCAGGCTCTCGCCCGAGGCGGTGCGGCGGCTGCCCGACGTGCTCAACGAGGTCGTGGTCAAGGCGGCGCTGGCCAGTGCCGGGGCCCCCGACGCCGATGGCTGGACGACGGTGACGGTCCCGATCGAGTCGGTCGAGCACGCGCTGGGCGAGCTGCTCAGGCTCGGCCCCGAGGCCCAGGTGCTGTCGCCGCCGGAGCTGCGGACCAGGTTCGCCGAGACGGCCAGACGGCTGCTCGCCCTCTACCCGTAGGTTTCGAGGGGCCTGAGCGCTCTACCCGCAGGTTTCCGGGAAGGGACGCTCACCAGCTGAACCTGGGCGCCGACGCGCTCAGCACCGCGCAGGACGGCCTGCCTCCCCATACCGCCGTGATCTCGTCGACGACGGTCGCGACCAGCTTGGGCAGGTCGGAGGGCGCGGAGGCGTGCACCGCCTCGGCGACGATCAGCACCTCGGCCGTCGAGTCGCGCACCGCCGACAGGCCGCTCTGCCGGTTCGTCCAGCGCCTGGCATGCGCCGCGCCCGCCTCGTCCGCGAAGATCACCTCGCCGGTCTCGGGATGCTCGACCTCTCCCGAAAACGTGAGGTAGCGCTCGTCGCCGTCCGCGTGGCGCACCTGGAGGCCGCCGGTCAGCCGGGCCACGTCGAACACCCCCACCGGGATCGCGAACGCCATCGAGATCGCGTTGCACAGGTCGATCAGCGGATGGATGCTCGGCAGCGCCGACTCCTTGCGGAACCTGCGCAGCAGCGACTCCGACGCGCAGCGGTACTGGGTGGGCTTCAGGCCCATCGCGGAGAAGGTCTGCCGCCAGGCCTGGATCTCCGGAAAGGACGCCTCCGTGCCGGTGGCCAGCCGCGCCGAGGTCGTCGCGTCGAGCCTCTCGACCGGTCCGGACACGGAGGCGTCCTTGGTGACCCCCTCGACATGGATCGCCCCCGCCACGAGCGTGGGGTGGGCTGACCAGATCGCTGGGGAGTGCTGCACGTACATCAGGTGGTTCACCGATCGGCTCGACGGGGGCGGCTGTTTCGGTCTCTACCCTGCCCGTCGATTGGTCCGTTCGGTAGGTCCATTTCAGCCTTGGAAACCAGGTCCAATCGTCAGCGGCGTGCGGCCTTGCGGTAGCCGTCCAGGACGTCCTGGCGCAGCAGATGGCCGAAACCCGCACGTTCCAGGCGCAGGCCGAGTGCGGCCTCGTCCAGGCCCAGCGACCTGGCGCTGTCGGGCAGGTTCCAGTCGTAGGCGGCCAGCGTGGTCAGCAGGGCTCCCCTCCTGGTCTGCGCCTCCGACAGCCGATACGTCTTCAGATAGGCCATGCGCCCGTCCGCATCGGTGATCACCTCACCGATGTGGTTGCCCTCGTGCCGTACGAAGGCGGGCAGGAACCTGCGCAGGGTGAAGCGGCCCATCCGGTAGGCCCTGCGGACCTGGCCCGGCTCGCGCGGCAACTCGGCGGCCATGACCTCGTCGTGGAAGGCGGCCCACTCCCGCTCGGCCGCCTCCGCCCCGGCCCGCAGGTCGGCGAGCGAGTCGACCGCGCTCTCGTCGATCACGACCGGGAAGTCGGCGACGGGCGCGTGCCCGGCGTAGTGGTGGATCAGCTCGCCGTACAGGTCGTGCAGGAGCGTCGGGTGCAGCGCCCGGTAGTCGTCGGGGTGCGGCACGACGAAGGCACTGGCCAGCGCGTCGCCCACATAGAGCAGCAGGCCGCACTGACCGCGATGGATCTCGAACACCCGCAACGCGTCGTCCAGGCCGCGCACGTGCGCGCCGCCGAGCGCCTCCTCCAGCCTCGGCGTCAGGCCGTTGGTGACCGCACGGCGCGCCCACTGCTCCCAGGCGATCGGCGGGCCGCCGAAGTGCAGGGCGAGGAAGCCTTCGAGGGCCAGGTGCAGCGGCAGGAAGCGCAGCCTGCCCGGCTGCTCGCGCCTGGCCATACGCCGCCCGAACCGCAGTCCCATGACCGAGGCGGGCTCGCCGAACTGCGTGCCGTACGCCGCCGCCGGGGTGCCGTCGGAGGTCCAGGAGGCGACGAACGCATGGGGGACGTAGGCCGTGTACGTCGCGCGGTCGGGCAGGGCGACCATGGCGAGTTCGTCGCCGTAGAGCCTGGCGTGCAGTCTGAGGTCCTCGATCGGCTGCTCGCGTACGAGAGGGACCAGCCGGATCGAGCCCCACGTCTGGGCGGCCCTCGTCGTCAGGCCGGTGAAGTCGACGACCGTCATGTCATGGCCCGTGCCCTTTCGGTGAGGTAGGTCCGGAGTTCGGCCATGCTCGTCCGGCCGCCCGCGAACCTGGCCAGCTCCACCAGCACCGGCAGGTCCTCGGCGTCGCGGATACCGGCCGTGGGCACGCCGGGCGACAGTCTGCGCACGTCGAGCCGCTCGGCGTCGAAGACCGGATTGAGGTGCACGACGTCCGGGCTCGGCGCCCCGTCGCGTCCGGCCAGCCGCAGCCGCCACACACGCAGCACCTCGGCGGCCAGGCCCGGCGGCGCGTTGTCCCAGCCGTCGGACACCACGACCACCCGGTCGGGCCGCCACTGCAGCGCCTCGACGATCCGCACGCCGAGCGCCGTCGGGCCGATCGGCCTGGCCAGCAGCGGATCGGCACGGCGCGAGACCCACAGGTCGAGGTAGTCGCCCGCCAGCGCCCGCAGCAGGTGATGGCAGGCCAGCGCCACCGCCAGCGGACGACGGCGCTTCACCGGCGAGCCGAAGGAGGAGAAGCTGTCGTCGAGCACCGCCGCGACCCGCCCCCACGTGCCCGCACGCGCGCCCGCCACCCGCACGGCCGCCGCGCGCAGCGCCGCCGTCAGCTCCCGCCTGCGCTCCTCACGCTCGGCCATCGGCAGCGCCAGCACGTAGGAGGCCAGCCTGACCAGCGGCATCGCCGCCAGATCGGCCTGCGTGTCCACCCCGCTGCGCCCGGCCGCCCGCTCCAGCCTGAGCCGCTCCAGCCTGGTCAGCCTCGGCGCGATCTTCTCGAGGAACACCTCGCGCGAGATCCCGTGCCTGGCGGCGAAGCCCTCGGCGACCGAGTACGGCAGGTCGTAGATCGCACTCTTGTCGTAGTGCGCCCTGCGCCAGGTCTCCAGGATCGGCGTCCGGAAGGAGCCCTTGGCGGCACGGCCGAACAGGAACGCGCCCAGCTCGCCCGGCGGCTTGAGATGCGCGTGCCGTACGGCCCGGCTGAGGGCGCCTCGGTACTTGACCGCGTCGAAGGCCAGGTCGGGGCGGGCCGCCAGCCAGTCGCGCATGATCGCCCTGGTCCGCCTGTTGTTCACGCCGTCGCGGCGAAGCGCGCCGAACAGCCGGTACACGCGCTGCGGCGCCATCCTGGCCAGCCGCTTGGCGATCAGCTCGCCGTCGCCCGAGCCCGGTGTGCTCAGCAGGTTGGCGATGATCAGCGCGGCATTGTGGTCGTTGATCTCCAAGGCCAGCATCGACGCGTAGACGTCCGGGTAGTTGCCCTGCACGTAGCGGTGCAGGAAGTCCAGCGAGAGCCGCTGCTCCTCGCCGGTGCCGTGGAACTCGCGCTGTCCCGTCGAGGCGATCGCCGCGCCCGCGAACAGCAGCACGTCCTCGCACTCGATCAGGTCGACGTCACTCGTCATCGCCTCTCCCCTGGATGCGGCCGGCCGGGGAAGAGGGGCACGATCTGCGAATCATCGTGGTTCAAACGGGTTCCGGAAGTCGCACCTGAGTCCCGCGACCGGCCTGCTCGGACCCTACAACGCCCGGGTACGGCGGGGCGAAAGGATATCCGGGGCGCCGATCGTCTCCAGCAGACGCCCGACCAGCGGGTCCGGCGCGCCCGCACGCCAGGCCACCGCCACCCGGGTACGCGCCCCTCCCGGCTCCACCGGCCGGAAGGCGACTCCCCTGAGCCTGATCCTGCGGATGCCCGCGGGCGCGATCGACACGCCGAGCCCCGCCTCCACCAGCGCGCACACGGTCTGCCACTCCACCGCACGCTGCACCACGACCGGCGTGAACCCCCCGGCGGCGCACAGCGCGACGATCTGGTCGTGCAGCCCGGCCCCGGCCGCACGCGGCAGCAGGACGAACCCCTCACCCGCCAGCGCGCTCACCGGCACCCGCCGCAGCCCCGCCAGCGCGTGCCCGGCGGGCAGCACCGCCACGAACGGCTCGGCCAGCACGGTCCTGAACGCCAACTCCTGCTCACCCGGCCGTTCGGGCGGCTCCCGCAGCAGCCCGACATCGATGCCGCCCTCGCGCAGCGCGGTGAGCTGCGGTGTGGTCGTCATCTCGTGGATCTCCAGGTGGACGCCCGGCCAGCGCTCCCGATGGGCACGCAGCAGGCCGGGCAGCACGGTCAGCGCCAGCGACCCGGCGAACCCCAGCCGCAGCCGTCCCGCCTCTCCCCTGCCCGCCGCCCGCGCCGCCGCGAGCCCGTCGGCCACCTCGCCGAGCGCCCGCCGCGCGGCCGGGAGCAGCCGCCTGCCCGCCGCCGTGAGCGCGACCCGCCCCGGCGGCCTGGTGAACAGCGCGTGCCCGACCCGTTCCTCCAGGCGCCTGATCTGCTGGCTCAGCGGCGGCTGCGCGATGCCGAGCCGCTCGGCCGCATGACCGAAGTGGAGCTCCTCGGCCAGGACGACGAAGGTGTGCAACTGCGCGAGAGGCAGTTCGGGACGCTCCATACGCCTAGAGATATCAAACTATGTCGTGAGATGTCTTAGACGTATCGCGCCTGGTCACCTAACCTGCCACCCATGACCGAGCGATATGCGATCCTCAGCGGTTCCACCTTCGAGCAGCAGATCGGCTATGCCAGGGCCGTCGTGGACGGCGACCGCATCCACGTGTCCGGCACGACCGGATACGACTACGCCACCATGACGATCTCCGACGATGTCGTCGAACAGGCCGAGCAGTGCCTGCGCAACATCGAGTGGGCCCTGAAGGAGGCCGGGTCCTCGCTGGCCGACGTCGTCCGCGTCCGCTACCTGCTGGCCGACCGCGCCGACTTCGAACCCTGCTGGCCGGTGCTCCGCCGTACGTTCGGCGCGGTCCTTCCCGCCGCCACCATGATCGTATGCGGCTTCGCGGACGCGGCCATCCGCATCGAGATCGAGGTCGACGCCCGGCGCGGGAGCGCGTCGTAGGTCAGCCGTAGCTCACTTGCGCCAGACGCGTCCGAAGAAGGCGAAGCTCGTGTCGCCCGGCGTCCTGGTGGGAAGCGCATTGATCCTCAGTGCCGCGTAGCGGCCCTCCCTGCTGCGGGCGCAGAGCTGACCGCCCTCACGCAGGTCGGCGAAGTCGACGCGTCGCACCCAGGTCCGGATCTCGGCGCAACGGCCGAGCGTGGCGTCGGGCGCGGCCTCGATCCGTGCCAGCAGGGCGGCGCCGGCCGTGCGGAGGTGGTCGCGTTCCATCCACAGGTCGCCGTTCGGTGCGCTGGCCGGGTTGTCGAGCTCCTGCCGCCAGTAGTCGATCTCCACGGATCCGTAGCCCGGTTTGTCGGCGCTCAGTTCTACGTCCCGCTGCTGGTTGATGATGCCTGCGGGGGCTTTTGGGGGTGGCTGGTTCTTTTGGGGTTGGGGGGTTTTCGGGGGTTGGCCGGTCTTGGGGGGTTGGCCGGTCTTGGGGGGTTGGTCGGTCTTCGGGGGTTGGCTGGTCTTGGGGCGGGGGCTTTGCTGCGGGGTGGCGGGGGCGTGGTTGCCCGGATCGTACGTACCTCCTGAGGGTCCCGGCTTTTGTCCGGATATTTCCCGATATGCGATGTCAGCCACCCCGCGCTCCGGCCCGCCGTACACCTGGACCACCGTCACGGTCACCGAGACGGACACCGTCACCGACACCACGCCGAGCACCACCACCCCAGGCCGGCCAAGACGCGGCCCGCGACGACGCCCCCGGCTGCCACGACCGCCCCGGCGCTCACGGTGCCGGAGTGAGGCGGCGAGCACGGTGCGGCTGTCGGACTCCTCGTGGAGCGCTCCAGGCAGCCAGGCGGCCTCGGCCCCCGGCGACAGGCCCTGGCACAGGCGTACCACCTGCTCGGCCGTCGGCCGATCGGCCGGGTCCTTGCGCAGGCAGCGCGAGATCAGGTCGAGCAGGGTGGGATCCTCGATGCCGGACAGGTCGGGCGGCTGTTCGAGCACGCGCCGCAGCACCGCCTGCTCGCTCGGCCCCTCACCGAACGGCGAACGCCCGGTCAGCGCGTAGCCGAGCAGGGCGCCCAGCGAGAACACATCGGCCGCACTCCCGCCACGCCGGTCGTCGACGATCTCCTCGGGCGCCATGAACGACGGCGTGCCCACCCGCTGCCCGGCCGTCGTCAGCCGGGTGCCGTCGAGCGCCCTGGCTATGCCGAAGTCAATCAGGTGCGGCCCCTCCGAGGTCAGCAGGACGTTGGCCGGTTTGAGATCGCGGTGCACGATCCCGGCGGCGTGCACCGCGGCCAGCGCCTCGGCCAGGGCCAGCGCCATCCTGGCCACGACCGGCGCGGGCAGCGGCCCGCCGAGCGCGAGCGCCTCACGCAGGGAGGGGCCGGGCACATAGGCGACCGCGAGCCAGGCGGGGCCTTCGACCGGATCGGGATCGGCGTCGACGTACGGCGGCACCCGCGGATGGCTGATGGCCATGGCCGTCCGCACCTCGCGGGCGAAGCGCCGTCTGAACACCGGGTCGTCGGCCAGCTCCGGCCTGATCACCTTGACCGCCGCGACCTGGCCGTCGTCGCGTGCGCCCAGGTACACCCGGCCCATCGCGCCCTCGCCCAGCCTCGCCCACAGCCGGAACCTGCCGATCCTGCGTGGCTCCCGCTCCTCCAGCGGTCTGACCGTCGCCGCGATGTCGCGCTCCTTGGCGGCGTAGTGCAGGGCGCGGGCCTGACGCCAGCGGCGCTGCACCTCGGCCAGCAGGTCGGCGTCGGCGTCGCACGCCCGGACATAGGCCAGCACGATCGGCCAGGTCGGCAGGACCCGGCCGCCGTCGGCCTCGGCGAGCCGCGAATGCGAGACGTGCACCGCCTTGGCCATCTGACGGTACGAAGGACGTCCGGCCTCGTCCCTGATCCGCCTGAGCTCGGCGGCGAACGCTTCGACAGGGCCGTCCTCGGGGTGCAACGGCGTTTTCGCGCGACCCAACCCAGCCTCCTGCGAGCGGCCAAATCCGGGGAACGCGGCAAAGCCTACCCAGCCGACGCCCGGCGCCGCCCCCGATGTCCGGGAATCGTGCGGGAGACGTACGGCCCCCTTCAGGACAATGCGCCCGGCTTCTACACCTGGTGGAGCAACGGTTCCCGTACCTCACCAGGAAGGCATGACATGTCCCCCACCTCCAGGCGCGCCACGGCGTCCCGGCTGACCTCCGCCGTGCTCGCCACCGCGATCAGCCTCGGCGCCCTCACCGTCCAGCCGCCCGCCGCCACCGCCCAGAGCACGGCCGCCTGCCCCTCGGGCCAGGTCTGGTACCAGGCCAACCCCACCGGCAACCACACCTGCGTCTTCCCGATGGCCGTCGGCCGCAGGATGACACCGTTCGACCCGGCCAGGCACGGCTTCAAGTTCGTCAACACCTTCCAGAGCCAGCCGGTCGCCGAGATCCGCTTCGGCGGCCTGTGCGGCGGAATGTCCTATGCGGCCCTCGACCACTACTTCTCCAACATGCGCATGCCCACCCAGGACACCATCCCGGCCGACGGCTCCCCCCTTCACCGCTACCTGTACGACCGGCAGATCCAGTCGATCACCCCGAACCTCGACAAGTGGACCGAGCTCACCGTCAACCCGTTCGGCTGGCGCAACCGCGAGTTCTTCAACTGGGGGCTGCAGGGCTTCGGCGGCGGCCGGTTGCAGCAACTGCGCGAGAACATCGACGCCGGCCGTCCGGTCGCACTCGGCCTGTTCAAGCCGACCGGCAACATCCTCGGCCCGCACCACCAGGCCATCGCCGTCGGCTACGAGCTCGGCAGGTACGCCGGGGATCTCGGCCAGTACAAGACCGACCTGAAGATCTACGTGGCCGACCCGAACTACCCCGGCCAGATCGTCACCATGGTGGCCAGGCCCGACCTCGACACCTACACCTACCTGGAGCACCCCTCCAAGACCTGGCGCACCTACTTCCTGGACACCCGCTACCAGGTACGGCGCCCGCCGGTCTTCACCAACCCGCCCGCGAACCCGCCCGCCGACACCGTCAACGAGATCCTCCTGCGCATCGACACCGGCGCCGACGACCTGCGCGGCGGCAACGACAACGTCAACGCCACCATCTCGGTACGCGGCCAGGCCCCCATCACCGTCACCAACCTCAACCGCAGCGCCCGCTGGATCGGCTGGAACCCCCAGACCGTCCGCGTACCGCTCGGCCGTACCGTGCCGGTCAGCGCCCTGACCCGGCTCGACCTCACCACGACGTTCGGCGGCGGCCTCGGCGGCGACAACTGGAACATCGACGCCCTCCTCGTCACCACCCCCCAGGGCAAGGTCTATTACCACGGCACCGGCACCCCCCTCGTCCGCCTCACCGCCGACCACCGCACCTTCACCGCCCCCCTCTCCTGACCCATCCCCCACCTCCCAGGCAGCCCCGGCCACCCGGCCGGGGCTGTCCTGCTCATCGCCCCGTGCCACGCACCCCCTCCACCACCAGCGCCCCGAACGCGAGCACCGCCACCCCCGTCCGTACGGCATGCCAGGTGTTCCACCGATCGCGAAGCTGCGCCCAGTCCACGGGAACACCCGAACGTGGCCATTCGTCGATCATTTCCCCGTTGATCGGCACATGGACCGCGATCGTCGTCGCCAGCGCCGCGACCAGGCACACCAGCGCCACCACGCCTCGACGCCCCTTCGACAGCGCTGTCAGTACGGCGGTGCCCGCGATCGCCGTCAGGAACAGCAGGGCCATCGGCAGTGCGTAGACCTCGTGTGTGCTCCTGCCCACGACGGCGTGCACCTCGGCGGACTGCCCGGCCATGGCCACGGCCGTGAGCAGGCCCCCGGCCAGTACCCCGGCGACCAGCCCGGTGGCGACCAGCGAGACGAAGCTCGCCGCGCCCCTCATCGCCGCCGTCCCCACGGCTTGTACACCGACAGGGCGGTGGCCGTGCCCAGCAGCGCGAACGCCGCCAGATTGCCCCCGACCAGCAGCCCGCGTACGGAGGCGGCGCCGTCCAGCGCCTGGACGGTCCAGCCGTGCAGCAGGAAGAAGCCGTTGGCCATCGCCAGGACGACCAGGCCCAGCTTGGCCAGGACCCAGTAGTACCTGGTGACGCCCCACTTGCTCAGCAGGCCCCCGGCCAGCCCGCTGACGAGCACGAGCAGGGCGAAGGGAACGACGATCACATCGTCGATCACGGCCATCATGCGGTAGCCGCCGTACACGATGCCCGGATCACGCGTGTGCCGCAGCACGACTCCCAGGACGATCATGACGACCGCGGCCCCGAGCCAGCACCCCGAGGCGCCGACATGCACGACGAGCACGGCCCTGCGCCATGCCCGCCTGCCGTTGCGCGGGGCCTTGACGGAACGTTCAGCACTCATGCCGGTCAGCGTGCCGTCGCACCGCCGTCGCGCTCGTCGGCGCCGCGACGTAACCACGCGCTACCGTGCTCGCCGTACCCCTCTTACGTCCAGATGCTGACGACGCCGGGCCGGTCGCTTCCTAGGCTCGCGGGCGTGAGGATCTTCTGGGCGCGTTCCGGGCCCGCCGTCCGGGGGCGGATGTGGGACCGGGTGGCGGCGGTGGTCGCCGTGCTGTTGTTCGTGGTGGGGAGCGTGGTGGCCTCGCGTACGCGGGTGCCGCCGTTCAGGGCGCTCGACGTACCTGCCTTCGGGTTGCTGGTGGTGGCCGGGACGGCGCTGGCGTGGCGCGGGCGGCGGCCTGTGACGGTGTTCGCGATCACGCTGGGCTGCTCGGCCGGGATGCTCGCCGGGCACTACGCCTACGGGCCGGTGTTCCTCGCGGTGTACGTCATGGTGGCCACGGTCGTGGTGCGGTACGGCCTGCCGTACGGGCTGGCGGCGTCCGGGGTCGCCGGGACCGTTCTGCTGGTCGCCGACGTGCTCGGCTGGGGTCGCGCGTGGGTGCCCGGGGATGTCGTCGCCTGGGTCGTCTGGTACGCGTCGATGGCACTGCCGTACGCGGCCGGGGCGGTGATACGCCTCGACAGGGAACGGCGTGCCCAGGCGGCCAGGAACGAGGACGAACGACGCCTACGCCACCTCCAGGACGAACGGCTGGCCATCGCCAGGGAGATCCACGACGTGCTCGGCCACAGCCTCAGCGTGATCAGTATGCGCGCGGGAGTCGCACTGCACGTCGCCCACCGCCGCCCCGACCAGGCCCTGGACGCCCTGGAGGCGATCCGCACGACCAGCAGGGACGCACTCGACGCCCTTCGCGGCACACTCGACGTCGTCCGGGCCGGGGGGCCTTCGTCCGTCTCCGTCTTGGCCTCCGTCTCCGTCGACGTGCTGGTCGAGTCGGTCAGGGCGGCTGGGCAGCGGGTGGACCTTGTCGTGCACGGGGATCCCTCGGGGGTGGATGTCACGACCGGGCACGCGGTGTACCGCATCGTCCAGGAGTCGCTGACGAACGTCCTGCGCCACGCGGGCTCCGCGACCGCGACCGTCATGATCGCGTACGGGGTGGAGGAGAGCGTGGTGTCGATAGTCGACGACGGGGGGAGCACTACACCAGCCGCGGCGAGGAACCCGCCCGGTACCGGCCTGTCCGGTATGCGGGAGCGCGTGACAGCCCTGGGCGGCTCCCTCACCGCAGGCCCTCGCCCCGAAGGCGGCTTCGCCGTGCACGCCCGTCTGCCGAGCCGCCGCCCATGACGCCCCCGATCCGCGTACTGATCGCCGACGACCAGTCCCTCATCCGTATCGGCCTGCGTGTGCTCATCGAGACCGAGGACGACCTGGAGGTGGCGGGCGAGGCCACCACCGGCGACGAGGCCGTCGACCTGACCCGGCGCCTCCGCCCCGACGTCGTCCTCATGGACATCCGCATGCCGAACTCCGACGGCCTGACCGCCCTCACCGCCATCGTCGCCGACCCGGCCCTGACCGGCACCCGCGTGATCATGCTGACCACGTTCGAGATCGACGACTACATCTTCACCGCCCTGCGCGCAGGCGCCGGCGGCTTCCTCCTGAAGGACGCCGACCCCGAAGAGATCCTCCGCGCCGTCCGCGCCGCACCCCACGGCGGCTCCCACCTCTCCCCCACGGTCACCCGCCGCGTCATCGCCGAGTTCACCACCCACCCCACCCCCGCGACCCCGCACCCCCGCCTCCCCACCCTGACCCACCGCGAACGCGAAATCGTCACCCTCCTCGCCGAAGGCCTGTCGAACACCGAGATCGCCACCCACCTCTTCCTGAGCCCCGCCACAGTACGCACCCACGTGGGCCGCGCCATGACCAAACTCGACGCCCGCGACCGAGCCCACCTGGTCGCCATCGCCTACCGCTCAGGACTCACACGGTGACGTCGTCCCCACAGGAGATTCCACCGCACCGAAGTACGCCCTGGTAGAAGCCGGTTTCCGCTGTCCGGCTTAAGTGTCAACCGGAAACCCCTTTACCCACCCTCCCGCAACAGGCGAATGTACTGACGAACGACACTTCATCGCATATCCAGCAGATTTCATTCGCGAGAGGGATGAAAGCGCCGTGCATACACATTTGTCGACACGTCGGCCGTACTGATCACCTGGTCTCCGGCGACCGGAACTCCATCTTTCTACTGAGACCGCAACGAATAGGGCATCATGAGATCATGGCGGAAAGCGACATCACTTTCGGTCCCGAGCTGCGGCGTCGACGCGAAAAAGCGAAAATCTCTCAGAACCAGCTGGCGGAAAAGACCGGCTACTCCAAGAGCTGGATCAGCAAGGTGGAGTCCGGGAAAACACGGATCGAGCCGGCATTCGCACGAAGGTGCGACCAAGTGCTGGAGGCAGACGGCGCTCTCGTGGCGCTGATCCCGCAACCGGCCCGCCGCCCCGCCAGCCGGCTGATCGGCCTGCAGGCGTCCACGCAGTGGTTCGTGGGCCGCTCGCGCGAGCTGACCGAGCTCTCGGCCTTCCTCCGGCGCGAGAACGGCGTGAACGTCTGCCTGGTGACGGGGATGGCAGGCGTCGGCAAGACCGCGCTGGCCGTGGAAGCCGCCTGGAACTCGACCCACTCCTTTCCTGACGGCTCACTCCAGCTCGACTTCGGCGCGTTCACCCCCGGCGTTCCCGAACTCGACACACATCAGGCGCTCGGCGCACTCCTCAGGCTGCTCGACGTGCCCACCGAGACGATCCCGGCGGATCGCGCCGCTCGGACCACCCTCTACCAGAGCCGTGTGCAGGGCAGGCGCATGCTGCTCATACTCGACAACGTCCGATCGTCCAGCCAGATCAGAGCCCTCCTGCCGGCCGAGTCGAGCTGTCGTGTGATCATCACGAGCCGCCACCGTTTGAGCAGTCTCGACGAGGCGGTCCACGTACCCGTCACCGAGCTGAGTACCGAAGAGGCCGAGAAGCTCTTCCGCCTGGCGAGCGGCGCACAGACGGAAGACGCCACGCGTGCGATGCCGGCGCGCATCGTCCGCCAGTGCGGGCTGCTGCCGCTCGCCATACGCATCACGGCCGCGTGCTTCGGCCGCAATCCGAAGTGGACACTGCACGAGTTCGCCGAGCGCTTCGCAGAGGAGGTGTCGAACATCGATGCCATCGATGACGGAGAACGCAGCATCGCCGCCGCCTTCGGCGCCTCCCACGACGCCCTGGACGAACCAGAGCAAAGGCTCTTCGCCCTCTTGGCGCTGTATCCCACGCGTGAGATCTCGATCTCCAGCATCGCGGCCCTCACCGGTTCCACCCCGGCCAGAGCCCGCGCCTCGGTGGATCGGCTCGGTGATGCCCATCTCGTGTTCTACGAACGGGCCGACCGCATAGCCATGCACGATCTCGTACGGGAGTTCGCCCGTGACAAGGCACTCCCCCGTAGAACAGCCGAGGAGTGCGACGCCGCCGTCCTCCGCCTGCTCGATCACAGTCTGCTCCTGGCCGAGTCCCACGGAAGGCTCATCGCGCCCCACCATGGCCGCGTGTCCGCCTTCGAGTCCCTCGCCGACAGATCCGAGGCGCTGGAGTGGTTCCACACCGAGTGGCCCGCCCTGGTCGAACTCTGTGCCACTGCTGCCGCACGCGGCTGGCATCGGCGCTGCTGGCAGCTGGCGTTCGCCCTGCGCGACTATTTCTTTCTCGCCAAGCTCTGGGATCAATGGATCGACACCCATCGGGCGGCGGTCATGGCCGCACGTGCCGCAGGCGCCGACGACGTGCTGGCGGTCGCACTCAACAGCCTGGGCATCGCGCACATCGACCGAGGCGAGTTCACCTCGGCCGTCGGCCATTACCAGCAGGCACTGGAACTCTTCCGCCGCCTGGAGGATGACCACGGCCAGACCAGCGCGTTCGCCAACATGGCCTGGGCCTCCTTGTACCTGGGCGAGTACGGCACGGCACTGCGCGAGTTCCAGGTGGCTCTGGCGGCCTACCGGCGGCTGGGCAACGCACGAAACGCCGCCATCACGCTTCGGGCCATCGCCTTGGCCGAGACCGAGCTCACGCACTACTCCGAAGCGGTGACGCACGGTCTGGAGGCCCTGGGCGAGTTCCAGCGACTGGGCCTGCCCCTGGACGTGATCATGTCCTACAACTGCATCGCCTGGGCCTACTTCAACTGGGGCGCCCTCGCCGAGGCCACCGACCACTACCAGCAGGCCTTGGTGCTGGGCGAGCAGTACGGCAGCCGGTACGAGAGCGTCCGTGCGATCACGGGCCTGGGCAATGTGGCCGCAGCTTCGGATCGGTTCGCCGAAGCCGCTGAGCAATGGGCGCGGGCCGACTCCCTCGATCAGCCCTTGGAGGCGGCGGTGATCGGGGAGGCGAGGCTCCGCTCGTGGATGCAGCCGACCGAACAGACACTTGAGGTGACCGATGGACGTCGCGGCGGCTGACGTACTGCGCGAGTTGAAGCCCTTGCGCAAGGGGTTCGGGGTCAAGGACACGCGTGCCGTCGGTTGCATCGGACCGGTGCTGGCGCAGTTCGCCAGTGTGACCCCTGACGACGGCCCCGCCGAGCGGAGCAGGAAGCTCGCCTCCTTCCTCTGTCTCATGATCGCGAAGCTGCCGGACAGCTTGGCCAGGGCAAGCCGGTACGCCTTTGCTCTGGAAGGCGCCTCGGACTGGCGCTTCGAACGTCGCCTCAGTCACCTCGCCCGCGAGCTCGGCTGCCACCAACGCACTGTCAACCGGCAGGTGGACAAGGCGTTCGAACAGCTGGCGCAGGAGATCGCGGCCACCCCGCTCCCTGGGACCGGCAGCCCGCCCGGCCCGCCTTGGCATCTCGCACGCCTGATCGCCACGGTGCTGGTGGCCCCGTCGAGCATCGAGACCCTGGAGGAACGGACCATCGTCAGCCACCGTACCGGGCTGAAGGAGGTCGACCTGTCCTATTCACTACCGAGCTCACACACGAAACTGAACATCAGAGTCATGCGCGGCGGTGTGCGGCGGCGCCGTACGAGGATGTCGACCACCCGCGTGGGCGTGCGCGTGACGCTGCCGTACCCACTGGAGCGGCACGAGAGTCATGAGCTGGCGCTGCGCCTCCTCATCACCCGTGACTCCGTGCCTTTCTATGTCTGCACGCCGAGATATCCATGCGCGAGGTTCGAACTCACCGTCCGCTTCCTGTCCTGCCGCCCTCGTCGCCTGTGGATCGTCGACAACGAGTTACCCATCGAGGTCGGCGATCCCATGCGCCGCGACAACCAGACGCACCTGGACGAGAAGGGTGCGATGACAGTCTCCTTCGTCGCCTTGGAGGCCAATCGTTCCTACGGCCTCGCCTGGGACGGGTTCAGTCGACCGCAGCCGGGATGAGGTCGCTCAGCTCGACCTCGTGTTCCCGATCCTCCACAGCCCGTTCGGCAGCTTCCAGGACGATTTTCGCCAGGTCACCGTCACGCAGGCACGTGATCACGGCCTGCGGCGGGGCGTCCCTGATCGCATCGACGGAGCCGAGGCCGTCGCGCTGCAGATTCATGTACACGGCACGCGGCAGCCTCCGCTCCACGCGTCCGGCCAGCGGGACCAGCCCTTCGACGATGCCCAGCTCCAGTTGGGCGGGCAGCACCTCGGGCAGGTTCTTGAAATCGGCGAGCGGGTTCACACAGATGCCGATCTCGATGAGCGCGCCCATGAAATCCGCAGCGCGCTGCGCTGCCTGCCGTACAGGGTTGGCATTGGCCTGCGCCCGCCCCGGGTTCAGGGCGACGACCCGCTCGATACGCGCAAGCTCGATGCCTTGGCTCCACATGAGGCAGGCGATGCTGCGCCTGGCCCTGGAGATGAAGGAACCGTCTCCCGCCGACACGACAGGCATTCGCTTGAGGACCGGCCCGGCGACTCCCTGATCCTGCATCACCCTCGTCAGCTGAAGAAGTTTGTGCGTCCGCCCGTTCGAGGAATCGGAGAATCTGGCGTCCTCCAGCTCTCCGATGAGTTGCGCCGCGCAGATCAAGGTCATGCGGTTCATCTCACGGGGGGACACTTCGGCCAAGGCCTCCGCGAGCAGGACGACCGACTCGACGCACAGGCCACTGCGCGCCGCGATCGAACCCAGCTCCGTGAGGGCCGGGCCGGACTGTGTGGTGCGGACCAGTTGAGCCTCAAGCAGGTAGGTGAGGGCGGCATCGACGCGCTCGGGGCAGAAGGGCGGGAGGGCGGCCGCGTTGCCCGCCTGAAAAGTGGCAAGAGTCTGGTTCAGGAAACTGTGCACGTCCAGGGCGTGGTTCTTGAACCCGGCGACGATCGGCAGGATCAGATCACGAAGATCGTCAACACCGTCCGCCATCGCCGAGCGCAGAGGGCCAGGGGCGGCCATGACGTAGTCCCTGGTCTTGCGCACCGCGTCGATGTCGCTGTTCGCGACGATGAACGAAGTTCCTTTCTTGCTCAACCTCGTACGCCCGGCCCTGCCCGCCATGTTCTTGTACTCGAAGACCGAGTAGCGCCTGCCCTCGTCGCCCGGGTGTTCCAGCTCACAGATGACGACCGCGTCAGCGGGGAGGTTCACGCCCTGCGCGAGCGTGGTGGTCGCCACCAGCACCCGGACCTCGCTGTCGCCTCTCCTGAAGGACTCCTCCAGGAGACGTCGCACGTCCTCGTCGAGGTCCGACACGTGAAAGGCCACCCCGCCTCGCAGGCAGGCGCGCAGCCATTCGTCGACTGCCGCCGCGTCTCCTCGCGGCAGTGCGGCCAGAACGGATTCGGCAGCGGGCAGCCCCAGCCTGCGCCCCAGGTCCTGCGCGAGGCTCCAGGCTCCGCGCCGTGTCGACCTGAAGACGATGACCTGACCGCCCTGCCCTTCACCGGCCAGGTGGGCGATCAGCCTGACGATCAGGTCGTCCTCCTCGGTGTCCTGAAGGGCGGGCAGGGTCGTCCTGTGCAACTCCCCGCTCGCGTCCACCGAGATGAATTCGCCGCCCGGCCGGATGACGTTCTCCACGAGCGGGGTCGGGCGCTGCTCATACCTCAAAGGCTCCGCAGCGAGCCAGTCGGCGAACTCTTCGCACTCGTCGGCCAAGGTCGACAGCCCGACGATCTGCGGCCCTGAACCCCTGTTCCAACGAGGCCGCAGCCAGGTGAGCAACATCTCAAGCTGCGGCCCGCGATCGGGGAGCGTGATCGTCTGGATCTCGTCGACCACGAGCACGGCCAGGCTGGACAGCAGTCCAGGGCGGACGTTGAGCAGGCCCACGAACTTCTCGTAGGTACATATGGCCAGGTCGAACCTTCCGCTCAGCAGTTCGGTCACCTGGTCGCGCAACTCGCCCGTGGCTCGGACCGTCTGGATGCCGAAGGGCTGGTAGTCGTTGACGAACCGGTCGTACTGTTCGTTGACCAGCGCCCGCGTGGGAAGCAGAAAGACGGCCTTACCGCCCCGGGCGACGGCGTGAATCGCGGCCAGTTCCCCGACCATGGTCTTTCCCGACGAAGTGGGCGCACTGACCACGATATTGCGCCCGCGAAACAATGCACCCCTGTTGATGGCGTCGACCTGAAGCTCGTTGAGCCGGTCGATCCGTGTCGACCACAGGTCGAGCACGGCCTGAGGGATTCCGAGTTCGCGCAGGCTGCTCAGCGCTCTCGTGGCAGGGAGCAACAGCGCGTCGTCCACGACGCCGGCATACCTGGGCCCCTTTTCGAGCACGGGAAAACGTGCATCGCCGATCTGCGTGTCCAGGATCGGCTGCTGCTGACTTCCCCGCGGCAGCTTCGGGTGCGCGGCGACCTCCCGCATCACGTACGCGGCCAATTCCAGCAAGGAGATTTCTCCCTGCCTGCGGGCGGAACCCTGGCCCAGCAGGCCTTGGATGAGGTAATAGGTCAGCAATCCGTGGTCGGTGCCCTTTCCTTCGAATGCTCTCTGCCCCTCGCCCGACGCGGCCAGCACGAACCGCCCCTTGCCAGAGATCTTGCCCAGCACCTGCCGGATCTGCGGCACATCGGATCGACTGCCGCCGTCATTCGGCGGACGCCAGATGGCCTTGGCCAGCTCTCCACCGACGAAACAGCAGTCGAGAACCACGATGAGCAGCCGCGCGGAGATCTTCTGCACCTCCTCGACGAAGATCTCCAACGGGAGTACAGAACCACCCATATCCCTAGCATCGTCGTCAAACAGCACTAGCTCGCCATTTGTGGTGCCATGTCCGGAAAAAGTGATAACGACAACATCGTCGCCCCCGCTGTCGGCGGCGAGCTGTCGTATTTCTGTCAGGATTTTCTTCTTGGTGGCGTCCTCATCCAGTACTAGATTTGGCTCGCCGGCGAAGTTGTCCGAGAACAGAGCATGCAAGACCCTTGCATCCTTGGCCGCATAGGAAAGCGAACGAGGGTTCGACTTCTTGTCGCAATAGTCTAGGCCGACGAAAAGACCGCGAAGTCTTTGCTCCGCCACGGACACCCTCCTTGTCGCCCGAACAATGATGCCGGAAATTATCACATCCCCCTGGCGACCAGCGGTCGTTCCGCTCATCTCGCCACCTGAAGGAGAAAACCGCTGTGCCTGTCTGGGAACTCCCCGAAGGAATGTCGGGCGATGATCGGCTCTTACGATTCCGTCCCTCTGTCGTCACCAATCACGCCTACAGCTGTCCATTGCGCCTGGCCCTCAAGGTGCGGCCCGGCCTGTCTCCGCTGAACCCACCGAGCACATCGGCCAAGCACGTGCCTGCCTATGGCATGGGGCTGTTCCACGACGTGCTCGACGCCGTCGAGCTGGACAAGAAGCCGGAAGCGGTCGCTCTGAGCCGCGTGCCCCAGCGGGCGAAAGGGCCTGCTCCGCTGGCGCTCGCGCGCTGGACGGAGCACGCCGTACGGCACTATCAGCAGAGCCTGGGGCAGGCGCGCTCGCTGGAACCCGTCTCGCGTCAGTGGGTCAGACAGCTGGTCACCTCGCCACACGGGCCGGACCACATCCACGAGGAGACCGTCACCGGCCGCCGATACGCCAACGACGACATGCGCGAGTTGCGGATCGCACGCATGGGCAGCGTCACAGGCCGGGCACGCAACGAGGCCGAGATCGCACTCGCCGCCGCCGTACTGGCGGAGGGCAGTCCTGCGCTGAACAGGCACTGGCGCAGCAGGGCCGTACTCGGCCGCTTCGAACCGCCGAAACGGGTCCGGATCGTGGAGGTCGGCTGTCTGGACGGCTCCTCCACCGTACTGTTCGACGACACTCCTGCTGCCGCGATCGACCTCTATGCGCAGGAGACAGAAGACCTCCTGCACCGTGTGGCCTCGGGCGACGAACGCCGACCCGGCAACGACTGCGTCGAATGCCCTCTGATCGGCACCTGTCCTGCGGTGCCGTCCCGGCCTGGGCTGCTCGGGATCGGCGGCACCGACAAGCCACTTCGCCCTTGGTCGCTGACCACTTCCCGCGAGCATCGCCGGTGCGGGCCGCTCCCGTACTACCGCGACCTCAAGCTCCCGAGGGAGCGCGGTGCGGACGAGAGTGCGGCCACCACGCGCGGGCGCGTCGTACACGCCTGGATCGAGGACAGGCACCGGACCACGCCGCCCCAAGCCTGCCGGCCCGTCGACGCCCCTGACCTCAGCACCCACGAGTCGTTCAGGAAAGCCGGCCTGGAAGCGAGAATGGGGACGCGGATGATCGCGGACCACTCCCTCGTCTGTCCTCTGACCCATGCCGACGACGAGACAGCAGTCCACCCCGAACAGCCGATCGTCGTGTACGACCCCGCCGCCCATGTCGTGGTCATCGCCAAGGTCGACCTGCTGTATCGGAACGCGGGCATATGGCGACTGCGCGAGACCAAAACCTCAAGCGGCCTGTACGAGGGCAACCTGCTTAAACGCTACCCACAGGTCGCCCTCGCGATTCTCCTCTCCGCCGAAGGACTCCTGGCGGGGGGCGCCCCATGCCGGGTGGAGCTTGAGCGGCTCACCGCCAACGGCCCCGTGCTGACCGAGTTCGACGTGGGCGACGCCGAGCTGGTCGCCGAGGCGCGTGAGGTCGTCCGGTTGGAGGCGGGGGCCTGGCATGACGACGTCGAGATGGGCGTCAAACCCGGCAGGGTGTGCCGGACCTGCGTCTTCACTCGCTGGTGCCCGAGTGCCGAGACGGAGAGCACCTCGTGACGGCCTGGATCGCTCCACCTTCCGACGACCTCGCGCAACGACGCCACCGTGTCATCACCGCCGCACTGCGAGCCGCCTATGCCCGGTCGGCGCGGCACGCCCATACACGTGCCATGGACGAGGTGGCCAGGATGACAGGTGTCGTCATGGAGGCCCAGGGGCCAGGCCAGGGGCCGTACTCACCCCTTGAGCTGGTACGGGCCTTGCGTCGCCCGCTCGGAGATCTACCGATCTTCGCGGGGTACGACGACCCGGTCGGCCGGGTGGTTCTCCTGGAGGACAGCGACCGGCTCTCCCCCGACGCGCAGGACCTGGTCTGCGAATACGTCGTCCCCCTGAACGTCCTGACGGAGTCGCATGAGTGGCTGCCGAAATGGACACGCATGCGTTCCGACCAGATCAGGCACCAGGCGTTCACCGCGATGATCGAGATGCGCAACCAGGAGGTCTATGTGGCCTCACGCCGCCTCCTCGTCGAACACCCGGCGAGTACACGCGAGGAGCTCGGCGAGCTGGTCAGCGCATCGGGAGCGCGCCTGGCCACCGGCGGATACCTCCCCATTCCCCACGGGCAGAAATACCTCACCCCTGCAGGAAGGGAATGGTGGTGGCCCTGTCCTGACTGCCGCTGGCCCATGACGGTCTCGGGAGAGGTCGTGCGCTGCGCCTACAGACCGCACCCCAATGTGTACGCCATAGGCCGGGCACTGGCCGATGACCGTCCCGGCCTGCGGCGGATCGACGAGGGCCAAGGGCCGCGCAAGCCGCCTGCCGCACGTCCGGCCGAGCAGTCCGTCTGCCTCGACGCCGGAGTCTGGCGCTTCGTCGTCGTTCCCGGGTCGGCCGAACTACGGATCTGCACCCAGCTCCGGCACCTCGGCGCGCAGGTCGAACTCTGGCCCGAGCTCGACTCCTACGACCTGCACGTGAAGGCGGGCGAGCACGAATACGCCGTGGACGTGAAGGAGTACCGGTCACCCCACCGCCTGATCTCCGACCTCAAGACCAAGCCGGTCAGAGGAAGCGTCCTGCTGCCGAGAACCCATGAGTACCAGTACGACACCATCCGGACCGAGCTTCCCCAGGTGCGTATCACCACGGAGAGGCGCTTCCTCGCCCAGGTGAGGCAATCGCTCAGGCCCGGCGGACGAGCGGAGTAGAGGGGCTTGCATGCGTAACAAGAAAAGCGCCGCCGAGGTGACCCCACGGCTCTTCGGCACCGCGATCGCACTGGCCGCCAGGTTCTTCCCCATTGACATGGGCGAGGGCGACAGCCGTACCACGACGAGAGGTGACGTCCTGTTCGTGCTTGACGGGCACATCGCGGACTGGTCCGGATGGGCAGACCTCTCGGAGGACGACGCCAGGCGGTTCGCCAGATTGATTCGGCATCGCCCCAACCAGCTGGCCAACGCCGAGGCGTCCGGCGAGATCCTCGATCGGCTTCTGCTGGACGGCGGCATCACCGGTTGCCACGTGGACGAGGACTACATCAGGGAGGAGTACAAGGACGAGGCGAGAATCCTGGTCGACCCCGGCATGCCGCTGACGGCCTTCGTCGACGGGCTGCTGCGGGAGCTGGACGCCCACCTGACCGAGAACAGGCGCGAACTGCCGGTCGCCCAGGCCGGACTGCACACGACCACGACGCGTATGCCCGGCCTGGACGGCTCCGCCGAAATCTTCGTCGACTTCAGATTCGACCTGCGGCCGCATCACGAGGGGCCGAAGGCGACCGTGCCGAGGATCGAGGACGCTCCCCCCTTGGCCGACCATTGGGTCGGCTTCGCGGAGCTCGAGGAGATAGCGGCCACGATCGACGAGGAGATGCGCCGCACGGGCAAGCCCGCCTATCGGCAGACATGCGTAAAGAGGTTCGCCCAGCACATACAGACGAGCGGGAGCGAACAGGTCACGGGTCTGGGGATCACCGCGGGCAAGCTCAACGAGCTGCTGGCCTACACCGGGTTCGGCAAGTCGGTCGTCATGATCGAAAGCTTCGCCTGCTGGGCGGCGAAACACGGCGTGAGCGTGGCGTTCGTGCTGCCGACCAACGGCAATGTCGTCCAGACGAGCCGTGAGATCGAGCAGGCACTGAGGATCGTGGTGCCGGACAGGGCTGTGAGCCTCGTGCCGCTGGTCTCGCCGCGCTCGATGATGAAGGTCGCCAGGACGACCGCGCACGACGAACCGTCCGGAGCGGACACCGACTGGATCTGGGAGCAATTCGGCTACGGCTGCGGACTTGCGGCCACGGCCACCAGCGAGAGCGGCATCGACGGCTGGCGGCCCGGGCACGAGCCTTGTGCCAAACTCCGCCGTCCCCGCCCACGCGGGAAGAGGGATGAAACGGTGGCCTGCCCGTGGCGGACACGCTGCGGCCGGTATCGCGCGGTCCGAGCAGCCTGCTCGGCCGACATCATCGTGACCTCACACGGGAACCTGCTGACCGGCCTGCTCCAGGCGCCCGTCGACGACGGATCGGGGCCGAACGACCGTGTCAGCGTCGAAGAGCTGATCCTTCGCCGATGCCAGGTCGTGGTCATCGACGAGGTCGACCGCTTTCAGCGAGCCGCCATCGATCAGTCCGGCCGCGGACTTCTGCTCGACTACGGCGGACGGATCAACACGCCACTGCGCCAGTTCGACTCCGACTTCGGCACGGCGTTCGGCAGGCTGCATGCCGACATCGAGGCCAACGTCCGGGACGCCTATTTCGGGCTCCGCTATCTGTCGGAGACCTATGTCAGCCACCTTTCCTATCAGCGGATAGGTGCGATCTCTCCGGTCGGCAAAGCACGCCCACGCGGTCCTTGGCGCTCCTGGATCGTGCCGAGGCGCTGGGACAACTGGCTGGTGGCCAGCATCTTCGACATCAAGCCCGAAGAGATCACCTGGCGGGAGATGGCGATGTTCCGCTCCCTCTTCGTGGGCGAGCGAGAGCCGCTGACCGGAGAGCCCGATACCTTCGCCGAGGCCAGGAGCAGGCTCGCGGACGTGGTCACCGGCGGCACCGGCGGTCAGGCGATCAAGGCGGCGCGGGAGGCCCTGGAGGAGCTCACCTCCGCGGTCCCCGCCCACGAACGGCCGAAGGTGGTCAACCGGATCCTGCGCCGTGCCATCCTCAGTCGCGCCCGCGTCCACCTGCACAGGCTGATGGCGAGCAATGCGCAACTGGTGGACATCGGCGTCGAGTCCGCGCAGAAGATCGCCGAAGCACTCGGCACGTACGGCCGATGGCGCTTCACCCCGACCGGTCCGCTGGGGCGTCTCGTCTTCGCCTTCACCGAGTACTACGACGACACCGGTCAGGAGTCCGCCCGGTTGACGACGGCGGCCTTCGGCGGCGATCCGCATACCTATGTCGTGCACCTGGGCGACACCACCGCTCTCGCCTATGCCGAGACCCGCCGGATCGTGCTCGGCCTCTCCGCGACCGCCTACTTTCCCGGCGCACCGCATCACCACGTGCACATCAAGCCGAAGTGGTGGGTGACCGACCGTACTCCTGACGCGGTGCGGATCCTCCCGGCGCCGATCACCGACGACCTCGGCAACCGCGCCCGGATCTCCGGTCTGGACGGCTACGAGCGCGCCGAAGCGACGAGGCGTATCGCCACCCGCCTGTGGGGCACCTACCTGGACGCCGAACTGAGGCGGCTGTGCGAGGAGGATCCGGACCGGAGAAGGGTGCTGCTCGCCACCACGTCCTACGAGGCGGCCCGGCACGTGGCCGAGGGACTGGCCGAGGCGGGCGTGCGGTCGCATCGCATCTGCCTGGCCGTACCTCCTGACGAGGACGACGAATCACGAAAGATCATCGATGCCGGGCGATGGCAGGAGATCCCCGCTGACCGCCTGGAGATGTTCCCCCGTGACGAGGTCGCCGACATCCTGATCGCGCCGCTCGCCCGGGTGCAGCGTGGTGTGAACATCATCGGCAAGGACGACAAGTCCGCTCTCGGTTCGGTGTGGCTGATCGTGCGGCCGATCCCGCTCATCGACGAACCCGCCGAGCTGCTCGCGCACATCCAGGCGAAGGCGCACGTCGAACACGGTGATCCTTCGGCCGACCCCCGGCAGCTCCTGGCCGACCGCAGGAAGATCGCGGGAACCTTCCTGGAGGAGATCATCCACCGTCCCCCCTACTTCCAGGCACAGCCGGAAGAGGTGAAGCTCAGCGTCGTCGCCGAGATCATCAACGGTGCGATCCAACTCATCGGCCGCGCCCGCCGGGGCGGCACGCACGCAGTGCTCCATCTGGTGGACGGAGCCATGCTCGACACCACCCGAGGCACCGACCTGGCCACACTCATCCGCTGCCTCCAGGCCAAGTGGCGGACAGCCGGTGTGCTCGCAGACCTGGAGACGTACTACGACACCACGCTGACCGCCTTCTTCGACTACGCCGCCGAGAACGGAGCCCCCTCGTGCTGATCACACTCGCCTACCGCATCCCGCGTGCGCATCTGAACGCGGTGCTCGGAACGGTGACGGCCTATCCCCTGACCGAGGACTTCGCGCACGCGTGGCGCACCCTGCCCACCGGGAACGGCAAACGGCAACCGTCGTACGCGAGCCTGACGACCGGCCTGGTCGCCGCCACCGGCAAGCCCGTGTGCATGTTCAGAGAGAACGAGCTGGCCGAGGGCGAGATCGCCACAGGGAGCCGATCGCTCCTCCTGACCAGCGACAACGCCCTCGACTTCACCCTGCGCACCGCCGTACGAGCGTGGGAGCGTCACGTGCGCGCCGGTGAAGGCTCCCTGGTGCTCGCCGACCACCTGCCGACGCCCGAACCGGCCCGCGCGTTCGCCGACTTCATCACCGAGCGACCCGAACGGTCTCCGACAGCACCAGGGTGGGTCTTCCGCACCGCGGCCTGGAAGATCATGCGTCGTGTCGCAAGCATCCCGCTTCAGATCGACACGCGGAGGCTGGGGCTACGGATCGACACCGACGGCGCGCTTCTGATCTGGGACGACCTGCTGGCGCGTACCAAACAGGACAACACATCGTTCTCCATGGGCAAGCTCACGGTCAGGCTCGTCACGAAAGCCGGTGTCGAAGACCCCATCGTCTGTTTCGACGCCCACCTGTCCCGTCTCTCCCCCGGCTGGTACGGCAGGCAGACGAAACACGCCTGGATCTCGCGCGGCGAAGGCGCGGTCCCCATCCTCCGTCTCCCTGTTCGCTGGCGCCGGGACGAGAAGAGCGAGGAGTGGGCACCGGGACTGGATCCGGCCATCGCCGCGGTCCTTGAGGCCTGTCAGCTCGATCCGCTGACGTTGCCCCCTGAACTCCCTGACATTCCCGGCACCGTGCGTCCCCAGCTCGTCTTCACTCGATTCCAGTCGATCGGCAACGGTGTCGGACCGAGGTTCATGTACTTCCTGCACAAGCATCTCCAGCGGGTCCTGCCGGAGCTGGAGCCGGTGTCGTACCGCGTGGACAAGGGCCTCAGGCTGCCGCCGCCCGTCCGCAAGTTCATGCCCGAAGGCATCCCCGCCGACGGTGTGGGCCCGACGGGATACAAGCAGGTCACCCTTGTCTGCCTGTACTCCACTCCGGAAGGCAGGAGCCTGATGATGGAGGGTCTCCATCAGCTCACCCACCGCATGATCTACCCCCAGACAGGGGGTGCAGCTGTCAAGATCAACGAACGGCTGGAGGTCATCGCCCTGTGGTCCCATCCCTTGGTCGCCCACGAAACGACCAACCGGGCCGCGCATCTCGAACAACTCGGCAAGCTGGCCGAAGACCCTGAGCGCCTGGTCGCCGTCTGGGCCGAGACCGTCTACCATCCGCAGGCCGAGACTCCGGACCTCGACGCCAAGCCTCATCTACGCAGGCTCCTCGCCCACCTCGGCATTCCCTCGCAGTTCATCGCGACCGAACCAGTGCTCCTTCCTGACAAGACCGAGCGACGTAATCAGGAAGAGAAGCGGCACATAGCGCGAGCGGCCCTGAGGGATCTCCTCAGAGCCGCCGGCGTCCTCGACAACCGGCTCCTGGACACACTGACGAGCAGCACGCTGCCGTATCCGCTGGAGCGCAAGGCCCTCCTGGTCGGCATGCACATCAGGCGGCAGCAGACGGGAGGAGGAGAGCCGGTCCTCGTCGTCGTCATGGTCGCCGTCTACGTGGACCCCTCCGACCTCGGCTCCTGCCGGATCATGGTCTGGAGCGACCCCGCGCGCGGCTGGGTCCGGTCCGCCGAAGGCATCACTGACTTCTTCGCGGCCTCGATCGGTTCGTCACGTCTGGGACGCTCGGAGGAGAAGGCGGTGCGAACCCGAACGCTGATCGAGAACAGCCTCTGCACCCTGGGGCAGGGTGAGTTCGCGGGCACACCCATGGTGGTCTTCGTCGACACCGGCGCCGCGCGCACCATCTGGCAGGGACTTCAGGACTCCAAGCTGGGCGAAGGACCCGTGCCGGGATACCTGCTGCGTGAGCGAGGTGGTGACGTGGCGGTCGTCAGGCTGAACACGAACGTCCAGGAAGTCGGCCGCCCCGTCACCCGAGTGGAGAAGAGCAACATACCCGCGGACCCGAACCAGCCTGCTGCCCCGGGCCGCAAGATCTACCGACTGGAGGACTCGGCCGTCCCCACCTGGCTCTTCCCCGGCGCTTCAGTCCAGACCAGGGCAAAGGGCGGCGACAGCGGGGCACGGCAGACTCGCTGGAACCTGCCCGAGAACAAGGGCGGGCGCAAGGAGCTGAGCAAACCGTGGCATTCCTACACGGCGAAGGAGATCCTCGTCGTCGAGCCGGGCTCCTGGGTGCCCGAGGCGCTGGCCGTAATCACCGCGCGCATGTGTGAGCAGACGCTGTCATGGGATGACCGCACCGCCTCGCCGGTCCCCCTGCACCTGGCCAAGTCCGTCGACGAGGACCACCCCAATTACCGGGCGTCCGGTTTCGAATCGGATGACGGCTAGCGTCGAGTCTCAGCCGGCGTCGTCCATGGGCCGGGGCGGAGGCCATTCTCCGTCCTTGGTCCGGCCCATGGCCCGCAACAGGTAGCCGAGCTCCTTCTCGGTCAGCTCATCGAGCACGTAGTGGTCGGCGCAGTTCGGGAGGAGGAAAGCGGGGATGTTCGCCACGGTCTCGCCGGGAAGAACGACAGGAAGCAGTTTGGGCGTCCAGTGGTCGCGATTCCCGTGCAGCTTGTCCTTGATGATGGAAAGCTCCGTCCGAATTCCCGGGTGCGAATTGTCGGTGATCTTACCGTCTCCGGCCGCCTTGCATTTCGGCGAGGCAATGATCGCAATGAAATCGGCCGATTCGATGCGGCGAAGCGCCCAGTCGAACCAGTCCAGGCGCGGCCCCTCCGAACGCTTGTCCATGTGCAGGTCGATTCCCAGGCGCACCAGGAGCTCGCCGAACTCGAAGACCTGACGCATGCGGCGCTCGTCTTCGTGTGCGTACACGATGAAGACCCTCGGTCCCACCGCGTTCGCCCTGCGCTCGCTGTCGGCGACAGCGGAGGGCTCGATGACCAGCGGGCCGACGGCGTCCCTCCTGACCCGCAGCGCGAACTCCTTCGCTCCCTGTACGGGGACGGCATTGACCATGTCCTCTGCGGCAAGCGCATACCTGGCCGAGAAGTCGACGAGCAGCTCGGAGCAGCCCTTCGGTACCAGCGCCACGATCCAGGCGGCGCCCGACCCCGCGCATACTCCCTTGCCTCGCTTGGCCAGATGCCGCCACCGCACCTGTGGCCCGCCGATGCCGAACACATCGACGATGTCCCCGATACGGGGCAGCGGCAGGTGGATCTTGTCGCCTACTGAGTACGGGACGAGGTGCAGCCAGTCGGTGAGCGTGTACACCGTCGGGTCGGCTCGCTGGCGGGTGGAATGCGGCAGCGCATCCATGACCGTGACCGGGCCGGCGGAATCGGCAGCGAATGCGAATCCGACTTCGAGCCAGCTGACCGGAACGGAATCCGGGGCGAGCTCAAGCTCATAGTTGATCTTTATGAGGTAGCAGTCCATACCGCCCGACGCGTCTGGAAGAGCATTGACAGGGTGCACCTCCCAACCGTGAAGCGAGAGCGCTCCGACACTGATGCCTTCGGGGGCGGAGTCGACCCACCTTCCCCCATCGTCGCCGAGCGTGAGCTCAATTCTGGGAGAACCCTCCGCGGCATTTCCGTGAGTCACCGGCATTTCCTTTCTCTCGTCTGTCCAACTGGCTGCCCAGGCTAAGACCAGCAGATGCCCCTTCGCCGAATCACAGCGAGATTGTCAGGTTTTTGTGGGGTTTTTCAGGCACCGACAATGCGTAAGGCCCAATAAGATGGGGCAAGCGATTCCCCTCCAAGCTCCCACTGGCACTCCACCTCGAAAGCGACACCCGGGTACACCACCCCACAGACGCAATCGAATTCCCCGAAGCCCCAGATACCGCCCGCGACACCATGCCTTGTCCCCATAGCTACAGCCGCATGCTTCTCAGGTGAGAGTGCGTTCGTTCTGTCGGTGCTCTCACACACACTCTTCTCAACACCGACCACCGAGGAGACACCATGGCGAGGGGCTCCAGGAAACGCCGTAGCAGGCGGCGGACCACGAGAAGACAGATGGCGGTGATGGCGACCTGCCTGCTGGGTGTCGTCGTCATCTGGTTCGCGAGTGCGTATCCGGGCTGGGCCGCAGGAATAACGGCCGTGCTGGCCGTCCTGTTCACGGCGGGGCTCGTTCTCCGGCACCGAATGGTCGAGGCGGACAGGCGGAGATTTCTCGCCGCCAATGTCGAACTGGAGAAGGTCGACCGTTTGTCCGGCCCGGCATTCGAGCATCTCGTCGCCGAGCGGATGATCGCCGATGGCTTTCGTCAGGTGCGTGAGCGCGGGCGCGCGGGTGACGGCGGGGTCGACATCACCGCCTTCGCACCCGGACACGGCCGCTATGCCGTTCAGTGCAAGAGGTACAGCAAATCGGTGGGCGCGCCGGAGGTGCGCAACTTCCTCGGCGCGCTGGCCAATGCCTTCGACGGCCACACGGGAGTGCTCGTCACCTCGGGCCGCCTGACGAAACAGGCCAGGCTCGAAGCCCTTTCGGCACGCCAACCGCTCGTCCTGGTCGAACGCGACCGGCTCGCCGACTGGCTCATGGGCACCGTCACCCTGCTGCCCTCCCGCTCGGTGAGAATGCTGGCCGAAGACGAAGCCGTGTGACCCGTTCGCAACCTGACAAATTGCGCGAACCCGAGATTCACACTGGCCGCACGCCTACTCTGGGCGCAGATCACGCCACTGTCCGCGCATTCACCGCTCCGTATGGCCTGCGTCGTGTGAAAGGACTGGACCATGCCCTATACGGCTGAGATCAGCCGGACGAACCCCACCTGCCTTGTCTTTCTCGTCGACCAATCCGCTTCGATGGGCGATCCCATCGGCGGCGAGATTCCGAAAAGCAAGGCGGCGGTCGTCGCCGACGCCATCAATCGGCTGCTCACCGAGCTTTCGGTGAAATGCGCCAAGGAAGAGGGCGTCCGCGACTACTTCCATGTCGCGGTGGTGGGCTACGGCCACAACACCATAGGTTCCGCCTTCGCGGGCCCACTCGCCGGCCGCGATCTCGTACCCCTCAGTCAGATCGCCGAGCATCCGGCACGCCTGGAGGAACGCGTCAAGAAGGTTCCGGACGGCGCGGGCGGCCTGGTGGAAACGTCGGTGCGCTTCCCCGTGTGGATGGACCCCGTGTGCAACGGCGGCACGCCGATGCGGCAGGCGCTCGAGCATACGCATCGGCTTGTCGACGGGTGGCTCGGCGAGCACCCCACGTGCTTTCCGCCCATCGTCCTCAATCTGACCGACGGCGAGGCGAACGACGGCGACCCGACCGTACCCGCCGCGGGCATCAGGTCGCTCGCGAGTGCGGACGGCGGCGTGCTGCTGTTCAACCTGCACGTCTCGGACGCCGGAGGCTCGCCTGTCACCTTCCCCGACACCGATGCCGCGCTCCCCGACACCTACGCCCGCACCCTCTTCGGCATGTCCAGCCCGCTGCCGTCGCACATGCGCTCCTACGCCGGCCAGGAGGGCTTCGCCGTCAGCGACGCCACGCGCGGCTTCGTCTACAACGCCGACATCACCTCGGTGGTGCAGTTCCTCGACATCGGCACCCGTGCGACCGACCTCCGGTAGCCGGATACCGGGCTCGGTCGCCTCCTTCCACCTGCACAAGGGCGGCGGCCGGGCCGAGGAGTACGAAGACGCCTACCGCATCCATCCCCTCACGGCCGACGACGAGACCGACGTCGCCGAACTCAGGATCGCCCTGTCCGACGGGGCGTCGGAGAGCGTGCTGGCGGGGCTGTGGGCGCAGTCGCTGGTCGATCACTTCGCCCAGACGGCCGTCGAAGCCCTCCGCTGCGCCGAGGCGTTCGGCAGGGAGGCGGTCTCGGCATCGGCGACCTGGGACAGGACGCTCGGCGCGTACACCGCCAGGAGGGAGGCCGACAACCGCCCCATCCAGTGGTACGAGCAGCCCAAGCTGGAGCGTGGCGCATACGCGACCCTGCTTGCGGTGGGCTTCGGCCCGCCGCCGGACGACGACTCCCCGGCGTCGCAGGACGAGGGGCGCTGGTTCGCGGCCGTGATCGGCGATTGCTGCCTGTTCCAGGTCCGCGACGACACCCTCATCCGCGCCTTCCCCCTGTCCGGGAGCGACGCCTTCGGCACCGATCCCGACCTGCTGAACAGCCGCAACCACGATGCCCGTCTCATCGCCGATCGCGTGGCCATCGCCTCGGGAGGCGTACGCCAGCAGGACGACGTCTATCTGTGCAGCGACGCCATCGCCGCCTGGTTCCTGCGTGAGGCGGAGGCGGGCAATAGTCCCTGGAGCATCCTGCGCGATCTGGGCACCGCCGACGGACGCGACTTCCCCGAGTTCGTCGAGGAGGCGCGGGCGAACGGCGGCATGCGCAACGACGACGTCACCGTGATCCACGTGAATGTGTGGTGACCCATGGCAGGACGGCGTTTCCCCAACGGCAGCGACTATGTCGAGGCGTTGCAGAACCCCGGCCTCTGTTTCCTGGACACGAAACTGCGCTCGGCGGTGCCGCAAACCGACAAGCTCGGCAGGCCGAAGCCGATATCGGGCAACTTCGCCAGCGTGTTCTCCATCCGGACGGCGACCGGCGAACGCTACGCCGTCAAGTGCTTCACCCGGGACGTGCCGGACCAGGAGCGGCGCTACCGTGCGGTGTCGGACCACCTCGGGCGACTCTCGAACCACTGGAAGATCGACTTCGAGTACCAGCCGACCGGCATCATGGTGCACGGTCAGAGGTACCCGATCCTCCGGATGGAGTGGGTCGAGGCCGTCAGCCTGATCAGCTGGGTCGAATCCCGTCTCGGCGACCGCAGCGCACTGCTCGGCATGGCCGAGCGCTTCGCCGTACTCGCCGCCGATCTGAACGCGGCGGGCATCGCGCACGGGGATCTCCAGCACGGCAACCTCCTGGTGGCAGCCGACGGCACGCTCAGGCTCGTCGACTACGACGGGATGTACGTGCCCGCGCTGCACGGCCTGGCGGCGGCCGAGCACGGGCATCGCCACTATCAGTCGCCCCACCGCGCCACCACGGACTTCGGTCCGGACGTGGATCACTTCTCCACCTGGCTGATCTACCTGTCGCTGGTGGCGGTCGCCCTCGATCCCACGCTGTGGCAGGTCCTGCACGAGCAGGGCGGCGAGTACCTTCTCCTGACCGACGAGGACCTCGCGGGACGCAGCGGCAGGATGTCGGCCCTGTCCGGGCACAACGCCGACGACCTCAGGCAGCTGGCCACCTTCGTCGCCGACCTGTCCCGCTGGCCGACGTCGGATGTGCCGGCGCTCATCCCGTTGCGAACCGTCGCCATCGCACCGGCCCCGCCCGCGTCGTCGCCGCCCGCAGGGCTTCCCGGCTGGATGAGTGGCCATCTGACGCCAGCTCCTCCCGTCGTCGTCTCCCAGAGACCTCAGGAAGCCTTCCTCGTCGCTGCCCGGGTGGTCTTTCTCGGGCTCTGCGTCACCGCGGCCCTCGTCGTGTGGCTGGCCGGATTCCCTTGGGTGGCCTCGGCCTTGGGCCTGCTGCTCGGCGCCGTCGCCACGAGGGGCGTCCACGCCCTGCGTCCGGAGGTACGGGCGCGCAAAGCCGTCGCTGTTCGCCTGGATCGGGCGCGCTGGAAGGCCAGAAGGGCCCTCAAGACGACAGCGGACGCCGAGAAGCGACGCGACCAGGTCCAGCTCGACAACAACCGGCACGCAACGGCGTACACGAACGACGTCCACGCCCTCAGGGAGACCCAGCAGCGCGAACTCGGGCACTTCGACCGGACAACGGCCCAGCACCTCAATCCATTGGACCAGCAGATACAGATGCTGGCGGGCAGGAAGTCAGGGGAACTGCAACGCGCCCTCGACGAACTGCAGCAGCAGCACGTGGACGCGTACCTGCGGCGTATCGAGCTGCGGGCAGGCTCGATCTCCGGGATCGGGGGCACCACCGTGACCAGGCTCGCGGAGCAAGGTATCTCCACCCCTGCCGACTTCGTCGCCGTCGCGCATGTGTCCACCGGCTATCCGACCCCGGAGGTACGTCTTACGCTCCGTAATGGGCGTTCGGTCCATGTGGCGGGAGTGGGCGAGTCACGCGCGACATCCCTGCTCGCCTGGCGTCAGGGACATCTGAACGCGGCCAGACGCCACCCGTCGGTCCCCCAGGTGCTCCCCGCCGCCCGGCGCAGCGCCATCGAGGCGCGCTCGGCCGCCGAGGAGGCCGACCTCAAGGCCAGGCGCTCACACACCAAGGGCCTACGCGACAAGGCGCGCGACGACCTCCAACGCCTACACACCCACGCGCTGCAGCACAGGGCCGACCGCCACACCGCCGAACTCATGGTCGCGACCCAATCCCTGGACGAGGCCAACCAGCACCTGTCCACCGCACGCGCCACCCACCACACCCTCCTCCAGGAGGAACACACCATCGCCCACGAACTCACCACATACGGCCAACTGTCGTACGCCCGCTTCATGCGCGACGTCACGCTAGGCCGGTAGGTCATCTCCCAGACCGCCCAAAACAACAAAAAGGCGACCGGACCGGCGAAAAGCCGACCGATCGCCCTCATGCGATCCATCCCGCGCGTACGACGCGGAACACAGTGGAGGTGGCGGGAATCGAACCCGCGTCCTTCAACCCCAAGGCAGGGCTTCTCCGGGCGCAGCCTGTTGTGCTTTTCTCAGCCCCGGCGATCACACAGGCAAGACGCCGACAGGCTCAGCCACTGTTAGATTTCCCGATCATCCCCGTGGCCGGGTTGATCGGTTGAGCCTTCTAGCGATGCCGGACCCTGAGCCGAAGGCGTGCTCAGGCCGACAGTGGTTTCGTCGCTTAGGCGGCGAGAGCCAGGTCGCCCTGGCTCACCACAGTGCTCTTAGAATTGGCACTTGTAGTTTGCGGTCACAGGATTAACGAGGTTATGTCCGCAGTCCTCGGCCCGCTTCTCCTGACTTGCAAAGTCAAAGTCGAAACCAGTCACCCCCTGTGCAGTTGTCAACACGCGCCCGAGGGTGCGTGCACCACTGACGATACCGGTGACAACGCCCGCCATGCCAACTCAATTCCCGCGACACCCGCGAGCAAGGCCCCGGACACCAGGAAGCCCCCGGGAACACGGCACACTAGCGCGCATCCCCGAGGGCCGACCGGCAGGGTCGAGCCGGTCCTGATGGACAGAACTTCCCCCGAGATGAAGTCCTGGACTCATCACCACGACTGAGGCCCACAACCCCCCGAGCAGGCCGCAGTCATAGGGAAAGACGCCAACGGACCGGACATAGGTTGCTCGCAGTGACAACTTTCTTACTGTGTGTCGCCAGACCCCTGCTGCGAGCCGCCCAGACCGCCGAAGAACGCCCCGGCGAGGGCGGCGGGGTCGCCGTTCTCGACGAGTACGGCGACGGCCACATCGCCCTGCCAGCCGACGAACCAGTGCAGCTGCTTGCGTTCGTGCGCCACGACCGCGGTGATACCGAAGACCTGGGAACCGGGTACGGCCGCGGCGCTGGCGGTGCCGTTGGCGACGCCGCCGCGCATGAGGGTGCGCAGAGGGGCCAGCAGCTTGGCGTCGATCGGCCTGGCGGCGGGCGGGGTCGCGGGCAGGACCTCGGCGGCTGGGTCCGGCGAGTCCGGCCTGGTGACCAGCAGCGGCGGATGCCAGGTGCCCGAGGCGACGGCCCCGGCGACGAGTGCCATGGCCAGCGGGCTGACCCGCACGCTCTGCCCGGCGATGGCCTTGGCCTTGGCCGCATCGGTGTCGAGGGCGGGGACGTCGCCGCTGAACGACTTCAGCGGCAGCTTCCACTCCGAGCCGAGCCCCAGATTGAGCGCGCTGGAGGCCAGGTCGGATCCGGCGACCCGGCGCGAGAGCGAGGCCAGGGCGGTGACGCAGCCGTTGGCGAAGTTGCCGCGCAGGGTCGGCACGGTGCCGGCGGGCACGCCCGTCTGCTGGAAGCGCACCCCGCCGACGGAACGTTCCGCGGGGCAGGCCAGCTTCTGCTGAGGGTCGAGGCCGCCCTTGAGCAGGGCGTGGGCCGCCACGATGGAGAACGTCGTGCCCGCGGGGAACTTCCCGGCCAGGGCGTCGCGCTCCTGGTGCATCTCCTTGGTGCCGACGGCCAGGATCTGCCCGGTGGGCGCGTCGACGGCGACCAGGGCGACGGGCCGCGCCGAGGTCCGCACCGCGCGCTCGGCGGCCTGCTGCACACCGCCGTCGATCGTGGTGCGCACGGGGGCGTTGGGACGGCCGGGCCACTTGTCCAGGACGGCGACCTGCTGGCTGGTCTTGAGGTCGAGGGTGATGACCGAGGTCTGGGTGGAGCCGGTCAGATGGTCCTGGTAGGCCTTCTGCAGGCCGCCCTGGCCGACGGAGTCGCCCGCGCGCTGCGGACCGCCGAGCTTCTGCTCGCTCTGCGGCGTGACCGCGCTCACCTTGCCGACGATCTGCTCGGGGGCGCCGGGCGCGACGGGCTGCTGCTGCTCCTGGATGACGATGCCGGGAATGGCACGCAGCTTGGTGCTCAGCTTGACGAACTTGGCCCGGCCGAACGTCACCAGGGGCACGAAGGTGTTGGGCGGAGCCGAGCGGATACGGCTGAGCAGCCGGTCCTGGGCGAACCCGGTCACGACGGCGAGCTGCTCGCACAGCTTGACGTCGTCCTCGACCGTGGAGGGCGTCGCACCGGCGACATAGAAGGTGTCGTCGGTCTGCAGCGGCTCGGAGTTGCGGTCGAGGACCGGCTGACGGCCCTCGGACTTGATCTCCACGGCGAAACGCTGGCCGGGACCGAGCTTGGGATGCAGCACGCTGGGCGACCAGCGTACTTTCCAGTGCCCGCCGACCAGGTGCAGCGGCAGCCTGCTCTCGTAGCGCCACAGCTCGTTGTTCTCGCCGAGGTCGACCTCCGCCTCGAACAGCGCCTCGGACTCGGTGCCCTCACGGGTCATCGATTTGATCTTGAAGCGGAACGAGGCCGCGTCGAGGTTGCGCTTGGCGTCGTCGAGCGCCTTGCGTACGACGGCGGGGTCGGCGTCGGTGCGCCCGGCGGCCAGGTCGTAGCGCTCCGACTGCCAGCCCACCAGGAAGTCGCGCACGGCCTCATGCGCGGACGGCTCCTCGAAGCAGCCGGTCAGCGTCATCCCGGACACCGCGAGCACCGCGGTGGCGGCCAAGGTCCTGCGCATGCGCATCACCGGTGACGCGACCTCAGTGCTCGGGCCATCTCCCGCTTGGCCTGCTGCTCGGCCAGCGTCTGGCGCTTGTCCCAGTCCTTCTTGCCCCGGGCCAGGGCGATCTCCACCTTGGCCCGGCCGTCCTTGAAGTACAGCGAGAGCGGGACCAGGGTCAGACCGCCCTCCTTGATCTTCGCACTGAGCTTGTCGAGCTCCTTGCGGTGCAGCAGCAGCTTGCGCTTGCGGCGCGCGGCGTGGTTGGTCCAGGTCCCCATCGTGTACTCGGGGATGTGGATGTTGAGCAACCACGCCTCGCCGTCGTCGATCGTCGCATAGCCGTCGACCAGCGACGCCCTGCCCAGGCGCAACGACTTCACCTCCGTGCCTGTCAGCACGAGGCCCGCCTCATAGGTGTCGTCGACGTGGTAGTCGTGGCGGGCACGCTTGTTCTGGGCGATGAGCTTGCGCCCGGTCTCACGTGGCATGCTTCGACCTTACCGGCCCGCGGCGCGGACCAGAATCGTACGGAAGGCGTCGAACACCCAGGCGAACGCCGCGTCAGACCCTGAGGTAGCGACGCAGCGTCACGAACGAGGCCAGCACACAGATCACGACGCCGACCACCATCGTCAGGGTGATCACCGAGGCGACCGAGTCCCAGCCGAGCTGACTGCCCACCGCGAGGAACTTCTGGACCTCCTCGAAGATGAACACCTTCGCGACGATCAGCATGATCGCGGCGACCACACCGCCGACCAGGCCCGCGATGACCCCCTCCAGCACGAACGGCAGCTGGATGTAGAGGTTGGACGCGCCGACCAGCCGCATGATGCCGGTCTCCCGCCGCCGGTTGTAGGCCGACAGCCGCACGGTGTTGCCGATCAGCAGCGTCGCCGCCAGCACGAGGACCAAGGCGATCACCAGGGCCACCCAGCGCAGCTTCTCCAGCAGGCCGAAGAAGGTGTTGAGCATGTCCTGCTGGTTGATGACGCTGGCCACGCCCTTCTGACTCTGCAAGGGCTGGATCACCGAGGCGTACTGGGTGGGATCCTTCAGCTTGACGCGCAGCGACTCGGGCATGTCCTTGACCTGCACGGCCGAGATCAGCACCGGGTTGCTGGCGTAGCTGTCCTTGAAGTTCTTGAAGGCCATCTCCTGGTTCTCATGATCGACCTTCTCGACCTGAGGCATCTGCTGGATCAGCGCCTGGAGCTGCTGACGCTCCTGGTCGTTGACCCCGTCGTCGCCCTTGCAGCTGGGGAAGGGCGAGTCCTTCTGGCAGAGGAAGACCGAGACCTCGACCTTGCCGTCCCAGAAGCTCTTCATCATCGAGACCTGAGCGTTGATCATCAAGCCGACGCCGAGGAGCGCCATGCCGACGGCGACGGTGACGATCACTGCGATCGTCATCGTCAGGTTACGGCGGAGGCCGATCCAGACCTCGGAGAAGATGAAGTTCGCCCGCATGCTGTACCCGTAACTCCCTGCTCAGTACGCCTGGCCGTAGACGCCACGCGACTGGTCGCGGACGATCTTGCCGTCCTCCAGCTCCACCACGCGCTTGCGCATGGAGTCGACGATGGCCGCGTCGTGCGTGGCCATGACGACCGTGGTGCCGGTCCTGTTGATGCGGTCGAGCACCTTCATGATGCCGATGCTCGTCGCGGGGTCGATGTTTCCGGTGGGCTCGTCGGCCAGCAGGATCATCGGCCGGTTGACGAACGCGCGGGCCATCGCGACCCGCTGCTGCTCGCCACCGGACAGCTCGTCGGGCATGCGGTGGGCCTTGCCCTCCAGTCCGACCAGCTCGATGACCTCGGGCACCACCTTGCGGATGAACCGCCTCGGCTTGCCGATGACCTCCAGGGCGAACGCCACGTTCTCGTAGACGTTCTTGTTGGGGAGCAGCCGGAAGTCCTGGAACACGCACCCGATGCGGCGGCGAAGGTGCGGCACCTTGAAGTTGGACAGCCTGGCGAGGTCCTTCCCGGCGACGTGGATCGCACCGGAGTTAGGACGCTCCTCCTTGAGGATGAGGCGCAGGAAGGTGGACTTCCCGGACCCCGAGGGGCCGACCAGGAACACGAACTCGCCCTTGTCCACGTCTACAGACACGTGGTCGAGAGCGGGCCTGTTCTGGTTCGCATAGACCTTGGTGACATTATCGAAATGGATCACGAGCGCATCACGGCATGCCAGTCTAGGGGTTTGGACGGAAGCGAGGGTGGCACAAGCCCACTTCCGCCGCCCGCCAGCCGGGGGCGTCTTTACCGATGATCGACGTTCCGGTTGGCTGGAGCACAGTCTAGGGGGAAGACTGGCATGGAACGTCCATAACGGAAACAAAACGATTCCATGGCCTTGAGAGCGACTAGAGTGAGGGCGACATGAGTTGTGAACACCTCGTCTGCGCCCAGTGCGCGCACCCCGTCATCGAGGGGCGCTGCGCCCTGTGCCGCGCCCATCGCGAGCGCATGCACAACAACGGCATCTCGCCCATGCTCATCGGGCTGATCCTGCTGACGCTGCTGCTGCTCTCGCTCACGCTGAAGCACCTCACCGGCGCCTGACCACCGTCTCGGCAAGTACGGCAGGCCCGCAACGCCCCCAGGCGCGAACTCCGGCCGGGGCCCGTCCAAGCACGCCACTCCAGCGGGACTTCGGCGGGCCGCCGTCACATCGCACGTGCTAGGCGTCGACGCCCGACTCCAGCCGCCGCATCCAGCGGATCTCGCTCTCGATGAACTCGTCCAGGTCGCCGTCGAGCACCGCCGTGGGGTTGCCCGCCTCGGTGCTGGTGCGCAGGTCCTTCACGATCTGGTACGGGTGCAGCACGTAGTTGCGGATCTGGGTGCCCCACGAGGTGGTGGTGGCGCCGCGCAGCTCCGACATCTTCTCGGCCTCCTCCTGGCGCTTGCGCTCCAGCAGCTTGGCCTGCAGGACGTTCATCGCCGAGGCGCGGTTCTGCAGCTGGGAGCGCTCGTTCTGGCAGGAGACGACGATGCCGGTCGGCAGGTGGGTGATGCGCACGGCCGAGTCGGTCGTGTTGACGCCCTGGCCGCCGGGCCCCGACGAACGGTAGACGTCGACGCGCAGATCGTCCTCGTTGATCTCGATGTGGTCGGTCTGCTCGACGACGGGCACGATGTCGACGCCCGCGAACGAGGTCTGCCTGCGCCCCTGGTTGTCGAAGGGGCTGATGCGCACCAGCCGGTGCGTGCCGTGCTCGCCGCGCAGCGTGCCGTAGGCGTAGGGCGCCTTGACCACGAAGGTGGCCGACTTGATCCCGGCCTCTTCGGCGTAGGAGGTGTCGTAGACCTCGGTGGAGTAGCCCTTGCGCTCGGCCCAGCGCAGATACATGCGCATCAGCATCTGGGCCCAGTCGGCGGCGTCGACGCCACCGGCCTGCGAGTTGATCGTGATGAGCGCCTCGCGGGCGTCGTAGGGGCCGGACAGCAGGGTGCGCACCTCCAGGGCGTTGACGTCGGTCCTGAGCGAGGCCAGCTCCTTGTCGGCCTCCAGCCTGGTGTCCTCGTCGTCCTCCTCGGCGGCGAGCTCGTAGAGGACCTTGAGGTCCTCGACCCGGGAGGCGAGCGCCTCGACCCGGTTGAGCTCGCTCTGCAGGTGGGAGAGCTTGCTGGTGACCTTCTGCGCCTGCTCGGGGTCGTCCCAGAGGTCGGGTGCGGCAACCTGCTCGCCCAGCTCCGCGATCTGCTTGCGCATCGCGTCGAGGTCGAGCACGTCCTGGATGCTCCGCAGGGTGCCCGCGAGCTCGTTGATCTCTTCTGCCGGATCGATGACTGCCACGTCTAGAAAGGGTACGCGACCCTCGCACCCTCTTCTGCAACTAGCATGGGCCGGTGCGTGCGTACGGGGTGATCTTCATGGCCTGCCTGCTGGCCGCGGTGAGCGCCTGCTCGGCTTCGGAGCAGGCCGAACCCTCCCCCGTGGCCGCTTCCTCGTCCTCCTCCTCGCCCGTCGCCTCCCCGACGGCGTCGCCCTCGCCCTCGCCGAGCCCGCCAGCCGTGACCAAGGTCGAGGCGGCCAAGGCGTTCCGCACGTTCGTCGCCACCGACGACCTGCTGCGCGCCGGGCGCGAGCCGCGCCTGGCCACCGAGCTGACCGCCAACGGGCAGGCGCAGCTGACCGCCGCGATCTTCGAGTCGACCGGCGACAAGGCACCGCGTCACACCTGGGGCTCGCCGACGCTGCTGGTGCCCAGGCTGGCGGCGGGCGAGGTGTTGTGGTTCACCGCCGTCGTCAAGCGTGACGACCGCACGGCCGTGCTGACGTTCGCCAAGCTGGGCGAGTGGCGGCTGACCTCGCTGTCGTTGCTGCTGGCCGGCCAGGAGCTGCCCTCGGTGAAGTTCGACGCCGAGGGCTATGCCGTTCCCGTGCCCGGCGACGACACGAGCATGGAGATCAGCCCGAAGTTCATGGCGCCGCTGCACGCCACCGTGGCCGAGGCCGGGCCGAGCGGCATCGCGGCCGGCCTCATCGCACCCGGCCCGTACACGACGGAGACGGCCGCGAAGATCGTCGCCGATCGCGAGCAGGCCAAGGGCGACGGGTTCGGCTACGACTCGATCTTCAGTGCGGGCGACTACCCGGTCTACGCGCTGCGCACGACCGACGGCGGCGCGCTGATCCAGTACTCCCTGATGCGCACGACGACGGTCACCACCAAGACGGCGGTCGACGACTACATCCCGGTGCCCGAGGACGCGCGCTGGCTCATCGGCACCCATGTGCTGCGCCGCTCGCTGAAGATCTCCGAGACCCAGCAGTACGTCGCGAAGATCCCGGTCGCCACCTCGGCCACCGTCATCGCCTACAACGGCGGCGTGACCCGGGGCTTCGGCGACTGACCGCCATCGAGGCCCCGGGCCCGCACCGACCTACTCGGTGTGCGGCAGGCTGCTGGTCGCGACCAGGGTACGGATGGCGCGCAGGGCCACCGACAGGGTCGCCAGGTCGAAGTGGTCGCTCTCCCAGATCTCCGACAGCGTCTGCCGGGACCGGGCGACGGCCGCCGAGTTCGCCTCGGCCCAGCGCGCCAGCCGCTCCTCCGGCGAGGAGCCCGGCGTGCTGTGCGCCAGCACGTCCCGGGTCAGCGACGCGTGCGCGGCGTAGAGGTCGTCGCGCAGCGCGGTGCGTGCCATGGCGTTCCACCGGTTGTCACGCGGCAGTGCGATGACGCGCTCGCGCAGCCGGGCCAGCTGCAGCCTGTCGGCCAGGTCGAAGTACACCTCGGCCACCTCGTTGACCGGCCTGCCGGTGTAGGAGGCGATCTCCACCAGGTCGTAGGTGGAGTACGCGGGGACCATCGCGGCCACGCGCTCGGCCAGCTCCATGGGCACGCCCCTGGCGACGAAGGAGTCGCGCCTGTCCTCGAACGCCGCCAGGTCGGGCCCGGCCAGCATCTTGGGCAGGTGGGCCAGCAGGCCGTTGACGCCCTTGACCAGGAAGGCGGCCGTGCCCGCCATGTCCAGGGGCGGACGGCGGTTGCCGAGCAGCCAGCGGGTGCCGCGTTCGGTGAGCTTGCGCCCCTCCAGCAGCATGGCGAGCTGCGTGGCGGTGTCGACCTTGTTGTCGAGCGCCTCGACCGCCTGGTGGAAGCTGGCCGTGTCGAACACCTCGCTGGTGACGAGGTAGGCCCTGGCGATGTCGGGCGCCGAGGCGCCGATCTCCTCGTTGAAGCGGTACATGAACGTGGTGCCGGTGGAGTTGACCAGCTCGTTCACCACACACGTCGTGATGATCTCGCGGCGCAGCGGATGCGCGTCCATGTAGGAGCGGAAGCGCGTGCGCAGCGCCGATGGGAAGTACGACACCAGCCAGTTGGCCAGGTACGGGTCGTCCGGCAGGTCGGAGGCGAGCAGCTCGGCATCCACGACGATCTTGGTGTAGGCGAGCAGGACGGAGAACTCGGGCCCGGTCAGGCCGAGTCCGGTCTGGCGGCGTTCGGCCAGCTGCTTGTCCGACGGCAGGAACTCCAGCTCGCGGTTGATCAGCCCGTCGCGCTCCAGGCGGCGCAGGTAGCGCGCGTGGATGTGCAGCATCGCGGGCGCCTGGGCGCGGGCGGCGCCGAGCACGACGTTCTGCGCGTAGTTGTCGCGCAGCACGAGGTCGGCCACCTCGTCGGTCATCTGCATGAAGACCTGGTTGCGCTGCTTGTCGGTCAGCTCGCCGTCCCGGACGACCTGGTCGAGCAGGATCTTGATGTTCACCTCGTGGTCGGAGGTGTCGACACCGGCCGAGTTGTCGATGAAGTCGGTGTTGACCAGCCCGCCGTTGAGGGCGAACTCGATCCTGGCCAGCTGGGTGAAGCCCAGGTTGCCGCCCTCGCCGATCACCTTGCAGCGCAGGTCGGCCGCATTGACCCGGAGCGCGTCGTTGGCCTTGTCGCCGACGTCGGGGTTGGACTCGGACGACGCCTTGACGTAGGTGCCGATGCCGCCGTTCCACAGCAGGTCGACGGGGGCGCGCAGGATGGCGCTGATGAGGTCGTTGGGCGCCAGCGAGGTGACGCCGTCGGCGATGCCGAGCGCGGCGCGCGCCTGCGGCGTGATCGGGACGGACTTGGCGGTGCGCGGGTAGACGCCGCCTCCCGGCGAGATCAACGTCGCGTCGTAGTCCTCCCACGAGCTGCGCGGCAGGTCGAACAGGCGTCTGCGCTCGGCGAAGCCCCTGGCGGCGTCCGGGTCGGGGTCGATGAAGACGTGACGGTGGTCGAAGGCGGCCACCAGCCTGATGTGCTGCGACAGCAGCATGCCGTTGCCGAACACGTCGCCCGACATGTCGCCGATCCCGGCCACGGTGAAGTCGGTCGTCTGGGTGTCGAGGCCCGCCGTGCGGAAGAGGTACTTGACCGACTCCCACGCGCCTCTGGCCGTGATGCCCATCGCCTTGTGGTCGTAGCCGATCGAGCCGCCGGAGGCGAAGGCGTCGCCGAGCCAGAAGCCGTAGTCCTTGGACACGCTGTTGGCGATGTCGGAGAACGTCGCCGTGCCCTTGTCGGCGGCGACGACGAGATAGGTGTCGTCGCCGTCGTGCCGTACGACGTCGGCCGGTGGCACGACCTTGCCGTCGACCAGGTTGTCGGTGACGTCGAGCAGGCCGGAGATGAACATGCGGTAGCAGGCCACGCCCTCGGCCAGCATCTCTTCCCTGCTGCCCGACGCGGGCGGGCGCTTGACGACGAACCCGCCCTTGGACCCGGTGGGCACGATGACGGTGTTCTTCACCATCTGCGCCTTGACCAGGCCGAGGATCTCGGTCCTGAAGTCCTCCATGCGGTCGGACCAGCGCAGCCCGCCACGTGCGACCTTGCCGAACCTGAGGTGCACGCCCTCCACCCGGGGCGAGTACACGAAGATCTCGAACTTGGGCCTGGGCAACGGCAGCACGCTGATCGCCTGCGGATCGAACTTCAGCGAGATGTACGGCTTGCGCCGCCCGTCGGGCCCGGTCTGGAAGTAGTTCGTGCGCAGCGTCGCCTGGATCATCTCCAGATAGGCCCGCAGGATACGGTCCTCGTCCAGCGAGGCGACGTCGTCGAGCGCGCCGAGGATCTCCTCCCGCAGCGCGTCGCACAGGTCGATCCTGACCTCGTCGGTGCGCTTGGGGTCGAGCCTGGCCTCGAACAGGCGCACGAGCAGCCTGGCCAGCCTGACGTTGCCGACGAGCACGCGCTCCATGTACCGCTGGCTGAAGGTGGTGCCTGCCTGGCGCAGGTACTTGGCGTAGACGCGCAGGATCTCGACCTGCTCCCACGTCAGACCGCCGGCGAGCACCAGGGCGTTGAAGTTGTCGGCCTGTGTCTCGCCCCGCCACAGGGCGCCGAGCGCGTCCTGGAACAGGCGTTTGAAGTCGTTGCGGTCGAGTTCGTCCGACGGGGTGTAGCGCAGGCCGAAGTCGTAGATCCAGGCGTTCTTCGTACTGGGGTCGTTGTCGCGGTCGACCTCGTAGGGCCGCTCGTCGACGACCTCGACGCCGAGGCGCTGGATGAGCGGCAGCATGTGCGAGAGCGAGATCGGCGAGTTCAGCTTGTAGATCTTGAGACGGCGCTCGCCCTCGACGGCGTCGTACGGCTCGTAGAGGTTGATCCCGATCTCGTCGTCGGGCGCGACGGCGAGCTGTTCGAGGCGGCGCAGGTCGACCACGGCCATCTTGGGCGGGAAGTCGACCTTGTAGCCCTCGGGGAAGGCCGCCTGGTAGCGCCTGGTCAGCGCGGGCGCCTCCTCCTCCCCTGCCATGTCGGCGATCGCCGATGCCAGGCCGTCCTCCCACGAGCGGGTGACGGCGGCCAGCCTGGCCTCCAGGTCCTCGACGTCGACGCCGAGCGGCGGCAGCGGCCTGCCCCGCTCGCCCCTGACCACGACGTGCAGCCTGGCCAGCACCGATTCGCCGATCATCGCGCTGTAGTCGAGGCTGCTGCCGCCCAGGGCGTCAAGCAGCATCTTCTGCATCTTCAGCCGGATCTTGGTGGTGTAGCGGTCGCGCGGCAGGTAGATCAGGCAGGAGATGTAGCGGCCGTAGTCGTCGCGGCGCAGGAACAGCTTGACCTGCTTGCGCTCGCGCAGGCGCAGCACGCCGAGCGCGATGGGCAGCAGCTGGTCGGTCGAGGTCTGGAAGAGCTCGTCCCGCGGGAAGGTCTCCAGGATCTCGATGAGGTCCTTGCCGTCGTGGCTCTCGGCCGCGATCCCGGCCAGGTCGAGCACCTCGGCGAGCTTGCGGCGCAGCACGGGGATGCGGCTGATCGACTCGCTGTAGGCCACGTGCGTGAACAGCCCGAGGAAGCGGCGCTCGCCGATCACCTCGCCCTCGGGCGAGAACAGCTTGACGCCGACGTAGTCGAGATAGGCGGGCCGGTGCACGGTGGCACGCGTGTTGGCCTTGGTGATGATCAGCATCTGCTGACGGTCACGCGCCTTGGCCCGCATCTCGGCCGGGACGGCCGCGAAACTGTCGGAGGCGGCCTTGTCGTGGCGCAGGATGCCCAGACCGGTGCCCGCGACCGGCACGAGCGCCTCGCCCTCCTCGCCCTCCTCCAGGAGGTACTCCCGGTAGCCGAGGAAGGTGAAGTGGCCGTCGGCGAGCCAGCGCATGAGTTCGAGGCTGTCCTCGACCCCGGCCAGGTCGAGCGGCGGCGGATTGACCGCGACGTCCTCGGCGGTCTGTACGGCGAGCGCGCGCATCTTGGCGAAGTCCTCGACCGCGAAGCGCACGTCGCCGAGCACACGCTGGAGTTCGTGCTCGATCTCCTTGAGCCTGGCGGGGTCGCCGGTCCTGTCGATCTCGAAGTGCATCCAGGACTCGACGAGCATCTGCCCGGTGATCTCCTCCTGGCCCCGGCCGAGCATGCGTCCCGTCATGTCGCGGCGTACGCGCATCTGGGGGTGCACGACCAGGTGGACGCCGATGTCGAGCCGGTCGAGCTCCATGGTGATGGAGTCGACGAGGAACGGCATGTCGTCGGTGACCACCTCGACGACGGAGTGGCCGGGGTCCCAGCCGTTCTCCTCCAGCGTCGGGGTGTAGGCACGCACCACGGCCCTGCCCTGCGGGCGGAGCTCGGCGAGCTGCCTGTGCGACATCGCCGGTCCGTAGACGTCGACCGGGTTGCGGCTCAGCAGGTCCTCTGGCGCCACATGCCTGTAGTAGACCCGGAGGAAGGCGAGCGCCTCCTCCTGGGTGACGTGGTCGCTGCCCGTCGCGCACGTTTCCGCGGCGCTTCTGAGCAGCTCGTCCTTGGCCTCGTCGAGCGGCATGTCGCTCTCACTCCTTTGTGAGGGTTCGCCATATTCAGGACCGGTCACAACCGGCCTCTTCGTTCCCACGACACGGGGAAGTAGTGCAGACGGGTACGAATACCCAGGAAAGAGGCACCCGTCGTGGCCTCTGTCCCTGGTACGGCGCCGATCCCGCGCTCGACCGCATGGTCGTGCGTCAGTGGATCTCCGGCCAGTCGCCTGAGGGCGTCGTGCGCCCCTCGGTCCCTCGCCACGTCCGGCGCGAGACCGGCCTCGTGGTCGGAGGCCGGAAGAGCACGCGCGGAGAGGGCGGTGGAGCAAGCATCCCACAGCCGGGCCCCGCGAACACGACGGCACGCACCACGGGGACGGGCCCGCACGACGGCGGCCGGGGGAAGGACGAGCGAGGGAACGGCGCAGCGGCCGTCGCCAGCAGGCATGGCAGCCACCGGACACCTCCCCCAAATCGCCCGGTCGTCATTGACCTGGCGTATGCATCGCCGTACCGATACCACCCGAAAAGCCGGGAGACGTCAACGTGGGGCGCGGCTCGGCCGGGCGCCCCTTCTCCTCCGGTCCCGAGGATCTCCGCAGCCGCACCAATCGTACGATCCCTCAGGTAAGTCTGCCCGACGACTTCTCGGTGTGCTCGCGACAGGCCACGCAAAGCGCCGGGGACGGCGGACGGCTTAATCAGATGCCGGCCGGAGGGTGGCGCAGCAGAATGTCGCCCTATGCGGAACTTTCCGATGGCCGGACTCCGGCTGGTGACGCCCCGGCTGGAGCTTCGGGTGCCCTCGCTCGACGACCTCGACGAGTTGGCCGAGCGAGCGCGTGAGGGGGTGCACGACGAGGGCGTCATGCCGTTCCTCGTGCCGTGGAGCGTCGCCGAGCCGCAGGAGCGGGCGCTGGGCGTGGTGCGGCACGTGTTCGCCGAGTGGGGCGCGTGGAAGCCGGAGAGCTGGGCCTGCACCTTCGTCGTCGTGCACGAGGGACGCGTGGTGGGCACGCAGGGCCTGTACGCCGACGACTTCGCCGTCCTGCGCTCGGTCGGCAGCGGCTCCTGGCTGGGCCGCGCCCATCACGGCAAGGGCATCGGGACGGAGATGCGCCAGGCCGTGCTGCACCTGGCGTTCGAGGGGCTCGGCGCGCACTACGCCACCAGCGGCGCGTTCGACGACAACCCCGCCTCCCTGGCCGTCACACGCAAGCTCGGCTACCAGCACGACGGCATCGACCTGCACAGCCGCCAGGGCGCAGCGGCCACCACACTGCGATTCCGCCTGCCCCGGGCGGCCTGGACCCGCCGCCCGGACATCGGCATACACGGCCTCGAACCCTGCCTGCCGCACTTCGGCGCGAGCCTCACGGCTTGAAGTGTTCGAGCACCTCCGGGTTGGCCATCGCGTCGCGGTTGGCCGCCTGGTCCACCGGGGTGCCCAGAAGGATCTTGCGGACCGGGACCTCCAGCTTCTTGCCCGACAGGGTGCGGGGGATGCCGGGCACCTCGATGATCTCGTTGGGGACGTGCCGCGGGGAGAGCTGCTCGCGCAGGGTCTTGCGCAGGGCCATGTAGAGGGAGTCCGACAGCGTGTGGCCCTCGGCCATCGTGACGTACAGGAGCAGGCGGCCCTCCTGGCCGAGCCTGCCGGTGTCGATGACCAGGCTGTCGGCGATCTCGGGGAAGCGCTCGACGACGCGGTAGAACTCGCTGGTGCCCATGCGGACGCCGCCCCGGTTGAGCGTGGAGTCCGAGCGGCCGTAGATGACGCACGAGCCGTCGGCGTCGATCTTGATCCAGTCGCCGTGCCGCCACACGCCCGGGTAGTCGGCGAAGTAGCTGTCGCGGTAGCGCTCGCCGTCGGGGTCGTTCCAGAACATGACCGGCATCGACGGCATCGGCGCGGTGAGCACCAACTCGCCGACCTCCCCCACGACCGGCTCACCCGAGGCGTCGTACGCCTCCACCCTGGCCCCGAGCGACCGGCAGGGAATCACCCCGGCCCGTACGGCCAGCAACGGCACCCAGCCGACGAACCCGGTGCACACGTCGGTCCCCCCGGAGAAGGACCCCACCGGCACGCCGGGCAGCACCTCGGCCACCCAGGCGAACCCCTCGGGCGGAAGCGGCGAGCCGGTCGAGCCGACCCCCTTGAGCGCGAGCGAGGCGGGCGGGCGCACCCCGGCCTTCATCGAGGCGATGAGATAGGGCGCTCCCGTGCCGAAGTACGTGACGCCCTCCTCGTCGGCCAGCCGCCACAGCGCGTCGGTCGCCGGGTGGGTGGCCGAGCCGTCGTAGAGCACGACGGTGGCGCCGACCAGGAGGCCGCCGATGAGGTAGTTCCACATCATCCAGCCGGTCGTGGTGTACCAGAAGAACACATCGCCCGGCCCGAGGTCCTGGTGGAAGGTGAGCGACTTGAGGTGTTCGAGCACCACGCCGCCGTGCCCGTGCACGATGGGCTTGGGCAGGCCGGTGGTGCCGCTGGAGTAGACGATCCAGAGCGGGTGGTCGAACGGCACGCGCTCGAACTCCAGCGGCGCGCTCTCGGCCCGCAGGTCGGCCCAGTCGTCGCCGTCCACGACGACGGTGGCCTCAAGGGAGGGCAGGGCCGCGGCGATCTCGCGCACGGCGGCCGAGCGGTCGAAGCGCCTGCCGTTGTAGACGTACTGCCCGGAGGCGATGAGCACCTTGGGCGCGATCTGGGTGAACCTGTCGACGACGCTCGGCACCCCGAAGTCGGGCGAGCCGGCCGACCAGATCGCACCCAGCGAGGCGGTGGCGAGGAAGGCGATGAGCGCCTCGGGTGTGTTGGGCAGATAGCCCGCCACCCTGTCACCGCGCCCGACGCCCAGCCTGACCAGGCCGGCGCGCACCCTGGCGACCTCTTCGCGCAGCTCGGCATGGCTGAGCTCGACGCGTGCGCCCTCCTCCGAACGGGAGACGACGGCGACGCCCTCGCGGGGGCGCAGGGCGTTCTCGGCATAGTTCAGGCTCGCGCCCGTGAACCATTTCGCCTTCGGCATCGTTCCACTGACGACGGGCCCGTCACCACGCTCACCCACCACCTGGAAGTAGTCCCAGATCGAGGTCCAGAAGCCGGAGGAGTCGTCGACCGACCACTGCCAGACCTCCTCGTAGCCCTGCCCCGCCCTTCCGGCCGAGCGCAGGTATGCGGTGAGCCGAGCCTGCTCGACGACGTCGTCGGACGGCTCCCAGACCAGCGTGCCTTCATCCACCATGCCCCCATCCTTTCGCCGCCGCACCCGAAAGTCATCATCGCCGGCCACATATCGGGCCGGGTGCGAAGGTGGGCCGCCACCATAGGCGTCAGGCGCGCAGGTGGTCGACCGCCAGCCTGGCGGCGGTGCCGATGACGGCGTCGGCCCTCGGCTGGGTGAGCGCGGGGCTGAGCGAACGGGTGAAGACGGCGACCGCGTAACGCCCTCCGTCGGGGTAGTCGACGACGCCGATCTCGTGGCGCAGCGTCGGCAGCGTGCCGGTCTTGCCGCTGACGGCGACGTCGTCGTAGGGGAAGCCCGAGGCCAGCCGGTGCGGCCACACCTGGCGGCCGAGCACGTCCCGCATCCAGGCGCAGGACCCGGGGCTCGCCGCGGCGTCGGTCCAGATGAGGCTGAGCAGGCGGGTCATGTCGTGGGGGCTTGAGCGGTTGCCATCGGCACGGCCGGTGGCCTCCAGGTCGGCGAGCATGGCCCGGCAGTTCTGCTCGACGCGGGTCGAGGCGAGGCCGAAGGCGGTCAGCGTCGTGTTGACGGCGTCGAGCCCGACATGGGCGGCCAGGACGTCGGCCGAGGTGTTGTCGCTGATGGCGATCATCAGATAGGCCAGGTCGCGCAGCGAGAGCGTGGCGTCGTCGAGCATGGCCGACACGCCGGTCGGCCCGCCGACCCGGTCGGCCGCTGTGACGGTGACGCGGGCGGCCGGGTCGAGCCGCCCGGCGTCGGCCTGCCTGGCGAACTCCACCAGCAGCGGCACCTTGAACACCGAGGCGATCGGCAGCACCTGGTCGGCGTCGTGCCCGAGTGCGCGTCCGGTGTCGAGGTCGACGGCGTGCAGCCAGCCGGTGACCCCGGCGGCCGAGAAGACCTGTTCGAGGTTCATGTCAGCAGACCCATCGCCGGTCTGGTGGCGATCCTGCGCACGGGCGCCGCGCCCTCCTCGGTCATGGCCGCGCTCGTTCTCAGTGCCGTGGCGGCCGCCGTACAGAAGTCTGGCAGTACGGGTGAGTCGTGCACCCAGGCGGTGGACACCCGCCAGGCGAGGGGCGAGCCGAGCAGGGGCCGCCAGCGCACGCCCGGCAGGTCGACCGGCTGACCGAAGGCCACGGCCGCCCCGGCGAGCACCAGGCCGAGCCCGATGCCGTGATGGACCCGCTCGGGGACGAAGCCGTGCTTGCGGCACTCGGCCATGGTCTCGGCATGCGGTCCCGGCTCGCCCTCACGCGGGAACAGCACCAGCTCGCGCCCGGCGAGGTCGGCCAGGTGCACGGCGGGACCACTCGCGAGCGGGTCGCCTTCGGCCAGCAGCACGCCGGGCGACTGCACGAGCACGTCGCCGAAGCGCAGGCCGCCGACGGCGACCGGGTGGCGTACGACGCCGACGTCGATCGTGCCCGCCGCCAGCGCCGTGACCTGGTCGGCGGTCCAGTTCTCGGCCGGGGCGAGCCGCACGTCGGGGCGCAGTTCCCGCAGTCCGGCGACGAGGGCGGCGATGACCTCGGCGCCGAGGTCGGGTGGCACGCCGACCCTGAGCACGCCGCCTTCGGCCGGTCTGACGCTCTCGCGGAGCCGTTCGACCCTGAGCACGATCTCGCGTGCCTCACCGAGCAGCAGCCTGCCCTCCTCGGTGAGCCTGACCTGCCTGGCCGACCGGTCGAACAGCCGCACGCCGAGCTCGTCCTCCAGGCGTTTGATGCGCTGGCTGAGCGGCGGCTGGGCCATGCCGAGCCGGATCGCGGCGTTGCCGAAGTGCAGTTCTTCGGCCACGACCGTGAAGTACCGCAGATGCCGGACGATGTCCATGAACAGCCACGATATCGCAAATGTAATGAATCCCGACCTCATATCCATATTGGACAGAGTCGCGAGGCCTCTGGTGTGCTCGGCGGCATGCTGACCCATCTCAGACCCGAAACGCCGGTCCGAAAACGCCGCGGACGGCCGCTGGTCACCGCCGCGCTCCTGGCCCTCGTCCTGCTCGCCGCAGGCGCGATCTGGGTGCTGCGGAGCGCCGGTACGGCCGGGCAGAGCGCCGCCGCCTATCTCCAGGCGTGGTCGCGCCAGGACTATGCGGCCATGCGGGCGCTGACCGTCGACGCGCCCGCCGGGTTCGAGCGCCTGCACCGCCGCCTGCGCTCGGACCTGGGGCTCACGGCCGCCTCCTACACGCCGGACGGCGAGCGCGACGGCGTCGTCCGGTTCAGGGCCGAGCTCCGGGGGCGTGTCGACTGGTCCTACGAGGGCAGCCTGCGCCTGGTCGAGCACGAGCGGCAGTGGCGGGTCGCCTGGACGCCGTCGGCCGTGCACCCGGCGCTGACCGAGGGCCGCACGCTCAGGCTCAGGCGCGCCGAGGCCGAGAGCGCGCCCATCACCGCCTCGGGCGGCGAGCGCATCGACGGCCCTTCGGCGCCCGGCTCGGTGCGCCAGCTCGTCCAGGGGCTGCGCGCGACCTACGGCGAGCGGCTGACCGGCAGCGCATCGGCCCGGATCGAGCTGGTCGAGGGCGGCAGGGTGATCGAGACCCTGGCCAGGGCGCGAGCGCGCAAGGGCGCACCGCTGGCCACCACGCTCGACCTGCGCGTGCACGAGGCGGGCGCGGCGGCGCTCAAGGAGGTGCGCCTGCCCGCTTCCCTGGTCGCGCTCAGGCCTTCGACGGGCGAGATCCTGGCCGTGGTCAACAACAGGGGCGGCTTCGACCGGGCGCTGCTCGGCAAGTACCCGCCCGGCTCGACGTTCAAGGTCGTCACCGCGTCGGCGCTCGTGGCGGGAGGCGTGCGCACGCGGGAGCGGGTCGCCTGTCCGGCCGAGCAGAACATCGGCGGCTTCCCCTTCCACAACGCCGCCCACCGCGACTACGGCACGCTGGCCTTCCGTGAGGCCTTCGCCTACTCGTGCAACACCACGTTCGGCGCGATGAGCGTGCGACGGCTTGCGCAGGGGCGGCTGGCCAAGGTGGCGGCCGACTTCGGCTTCGGCGCGCCGATCACACCCGGGGTGCCCGCCGTACGGGCCGAGTTCCCCGAGCCCGGGGACGACACCGACCTCGCCTCGGCCTCGATCGGGCAGGGCAGGGTGCTGGCCAGCCCGCTGAACATGGCCGCCGTGGCCGCCGCCGTCGCCGACGGCACCTGGCGCGCGCCCAGACTGGTCCCGGCCGCCCTGGTGCCCGGCGGCGGCGCCGCGCCGCGCGCCCTGGAGCCCGGCGTGGTCAGGGCGCTGCGCTCGCTGATGCCCGCCGTGATCACCGAGGGCACCGCACACCGCGTGTCCTTCCCCACGGGTACGGCGGGCAAGACGGGCACGGCGGAGTACGGCTCGGGCCAGGAGCCACCGGCGCACGCGTGGTTCATCGGCTACCGGGGCGACCTGGCCTTCGCCGTCGTCGTGGAGGGCGGAGGCGCGGGCTCGGCGGTGGCGGCGCCGATCGCGTCGGCGTTCCTGCGCGGCCTCGCCTGATCGGCTATCCGGCCCTGCGCGTCTGGGTCCTGGTGAGGGCGGCGACGGCGGCGACGACCTCGGAGGCGTTGGCCAGGTCGGGCAGCACGATGTCGGCCCCGGCCTCGTGCAGCTCGGCCGCGGTCGACCGGCCGGAGGCCACCGCGATCATCGCGGCCCCGCCGATCCTGGCCGCCTGCACGTCCCTGGTCGAGTCGCCGATCAGCACCGTGTTCTCCAGGGTGAACGGCGTGCCCAGCCGCTGCTTGGCCCGGCCCTGGGCGACCTGGAGCAGCGTCGCCTTCGGGTAGACCTCCTCGCCGTAGCCGCCGAGGTCGAAGTCGACGTGCTTGTCCAGGCCGAACGCCTTGAGCTTGTGCACGGCGTTGCTCCTGATCGTGCCGGTGAGCACGGTCTGCGCGACGCCGTCGAGCCTGGCGACGGCCTTGAGCGCGTCCTTGGCCCCAGGCATCATGCGACCCTCCTTGGCCAGCCGCTTGCGCCTGTCGGCGAAGGTGTCGGCCAGGGCGGTCAGGAACCTGGGCAGGTGCTCGTCGCCCGCCACGACGCCGTTGACCGCGAACGTCTCGAAGACGATCTCCGAGTCCGGCCTGCCCATGGCCGGAGCCAGTTTGACCAGCGGACGGCCCGTGACCCTGCGGAACGCCTCCGCGTAGGCGTCCCTGGTGACGATTGCCACGTCGACCAGGGTGAGGTCGATGTTCCACAGCACGAGACGGTTGATGGGGGCCTCCTGTAGGGAATGCGGCCCCAGCGTAAGGCCTGAGAAGGGGTTAAAGCTGCCTCACGGGCGATCTAGGCATGATTGAGAGCTTCGGCCAGCCGATCGACGACCGGGAAGCCCACCGCCTCCAGCTCCGCCCGGGTGCTCATCCCGCCGGTGTAGAGCACGGCCTTGGCCCCGACGTGCCTGGCCGCGATGCCGTCGTCGACACTGTCGCCGATCACCAGGACGGTGGCCGGGTCGACGTCGAGCGCCTTCACGTGCGCCGCCATGTGCAGCGCCTTCTCGCCGCCGGTCACGCCGATCAGCCCGTCGATCCGGGTGAAGTGCGTGTCGATGCCGAACGAGGCGACCTTGGGCACCAGGTGGTCGTGCGGGGCCATCGAGCACAACGACTGGGTGCCGCCCCAGCCGGTCAGGGTGGCCAGCGCGTCGTCGGCGAGGCCGCAGACCTCGGCCAGCCGGTAGTAGTTGTCGTGGAAGCCCTGGTCGAGCCGCTCCCACTCACCCTCGGCCAGCGGCCTGCCCAGCAGGCGCTCGTAGGCGAGCCAGATCGGCCTGGTGTAGACGGCCCTGAAGTCGTCGTTGCTCAGCGGCGCCAGCGCGTAGTCCACGAACAGCTCGTTCGTGGCACCCACCACGGCGTCGATGTCGTGGTAAAGGGTGCCGTTCCAGTCCCAAACGATGTGCTCACTCATATGCCCTTCAGCCTACTGAAAGCGAAGGGCATTCCTCATCCGGGTATTCAGAGGAGCAGGTCGGGGATCTCCTGGGAGGCGTACCACATCAGCTCGTGCGCCTCGGCGCCGTCGACGGTGAAGCGGGCGTCGTCGTCACCGGCGTCGGCGTCGTGCAGTGCGGCGATCGCCGCCTCCACGTCCTCGGCCGCGGTGTCGTCGTCGACGTGGACCGCGACGACCTTGGCCATCGGCACGGCGTCGAACAGGCGCACCCTGGCCCGCTCCTCCAGGTCGGCGCCGGTCTTCAGGGCGTGGTCTGCCACCTCGGCCGCGACCACCACCCGGCGCGGGCCGACCGCGACGCCGTCGCTCCGGTCGGCGGCCAGCATCCTGAGCGAGGCCCTGGCCGCCTCGGTGAGCGCGACGTACTCCAGCTCCTCGGTGTCGCCCGAGGCGTACCACTCGGTCAGGGCGGGGGTCACCGCGTAACCGGTCAGCGGAGCCGGCAGCTCGCCGTCGGCGACCGCTCGGGCCAGCGCGGGGAGCGTGCACGGCAGATAGACGCGCAATGTCCGAACCTCTCAGTGCAGCTCGGCGGAGCGGGGCCGCTCGCCGAGTAAGGGCTCCATCATGCCCGTCCGCACGATGAGATCATGCCGTTCCGCCGGACGGGGCCAGCAACGCCCTGACCGCGGCGATCGTCGTGTCGGGGTCGCGATGGTGGATGCCCGCGATGCCGAGCTCTCCGGCAGCCAGGATATTGGCCTCGATGTCGTCGACGAACACGCACTCCCCCGCGGGCAGGCCGATCACGTCGAGGGCATGACGGAAGATGCGCGGCTCCGGCTTGCGCATGCCGATCTCGCCGGAGATCACCACGCCGTCGAACACCTCCTCCCAGCCCGCACGCGGGTAGTCGTTGGCCCAGGAGTTGGACAGCAGGCACGTGCGGACGCCCTGGCCCCTGAGCGTGCGCAGCAGGTCGTACATCGACTCGACCGGGTCGAACCCGGCGAACATCCGCTCGATCAGCCCCTCGGCGACCGGCGGCGCACCCTCCAGCGTGCGCAGCATGGCGGCCAGGTCGCGCTCGAACACGGCCGGGTCGAGCTCGCCGCGTTCCAGCGCGTGGATGACGTTCTCGCCCGGCGCCGTGCCCTCGTAGGCGTGCGCGATGAGGTCGCGCATCACCCGCCGGTAGACGACGGCGTCGATGCGGTCGGCGGTGAGCCATTTGGCGATCGAGTCGGAAAGCCCGGTCGTCAGCACGCCGCCCCAGTCGATCAGCACACCCTTGAGCATTCGCCACCTCCAGTCGGTGAAGCCGTCGCCGCAGGCTCGAAGGCGCCCCCGCGACCGTGCGTGACGGCCCGCGCCGGGGTGGAAGCCCCGGTGAGCCTCCGAGCATAAATCCGGCTTAAATCCCTTCATAACGCATTCACCACACCGAGTCCCTGAGGCAGACTGCGGCTTGTGACGGAGCTTGCGGTTACCACGGTCTGTGACAGGTTCGGCCTAGGCATGGCGGTGACGTCCGGCCTGCGGGTGAGCGGGTACTACCACCACGAGGTGTGGCGGCTGGACACCTGCACCGGGGCATACGCGGTCAAGAGACTCTCCGCAGGGTACGGCGAGCCGGAGGTGGACATCGAGCTGCGGGCCTGGGCGGCGGGCGTGCCCATGCCGGAGCCCATAGCCGACTCCTCCACCGGCCGCTACGTGGCGGGGCTCGGCGACTCCAGGTTCCGGGTGCACCGCTGGCTGGACGGACGTCCGCCCGGCCTCGACGACCTCACCCCGGCGCTGACCGGCAGGATGGGCGAACTGCTCGCCGCCGTGCACGCCAAGGGCTCGGGCGGCTCCCCGCTGCCCGACGCGCCCGGCGCCGACCCCGAGGTGCCCGAGGAGGACGCCAGACTGCTCGGCAGCCTGCTGACGGCCACCGCCAGAGGCCAGGGCGTGGGCACGGCCGTACGCTCGCACGGCGACCTGCACCCCAAGAACGCGCTCATCAGGCCGAGCGGCGAGCTCGCACTGATCGACTGGGACACCGCGGGCACCTACGTCGCCGAGCAGGAGGCGGCGGGCGCGGCGCTCGACTGGTCGGCCAGGCTGGACGGCTCGACCGATCTGGAGAGGTTCGCCGCCTTCGTCGCGGGCTACCGGCGGGCCGGAGGGCTGCTCCCGGCCGAGGCGTGGGTGTTCGGCGGCTGGGTGCGCGGCTATCTCGCCTTCCTGGCCGGGGCCGGGGCCGACGAGCCCGCCGGCACCCGTACCCGCCTGCGCCTGGTCGCCCGGGACCTGCAGACCCTGATGGAGCGCCTGGCCCTCTAGGACCTCCCCTCGTCGTCCTGGGCGTGCCTGCGCACCACGACCAGGGCGACGTCGTCCTCCCTCGCGCCGAACTCGGCCAGGACCCGGTCGCAGAACTCCTCCAGGTCCTCCTCGACCGACTCGGTGAGCAGCCTGACGCGTTCCAGGCTCTCGTCGAGGACCATGTCTCGGTCCTCGACCAGCCCGTCGGTGAACATCACCAGCGTCTCGCCCGGCTCGAGACGCAACCGGTCGACGGCGTAGGTCTCGGCCATCACCCCGAGCAGCAGGTTGCCGAGCTTGAGATAGCGCGACTCCTTGCCCGCCAGCAGGGGCGGGATGTGCCCGGCGTTGGCCACCTCGATCTCGCCCGTCACCGGGTCGACGAGGACCAGGCAGACGGTGGCCGTCGTACGGGCGTGGTAGTGCCGCAGCACCTTGTTCAGCAGCGACATCGAGGCGCTCAGGTCCACCTCGTTCAGGATCGAGGCGCGCAGCGCGTGCCTGAGCTCGGCCATGATGGTGGCCGCGTGCAGCGAGTGCCCCATGACGTCGCCGATCGCCACCAGCACCCGGTCGCCGACCGGCAGCACCTCGTAGAAGTCGCCGCCGACCTCGATGTTGTCCACGGCGGGCTGGTACCTGAACCCGATGTCGAGCCCGGCGAACTGCGGGACGCGGGTGGGCAGCAGGCTGCGCTGCAGCGTGAGCGAGATCGCGTGCTCCTCGGTGTAGACGCGCATCGCGTCCACGGCGAGCGCCAGGCTCTGGGCGAGCTGACGCAGCAGCACCACCTCGTCCTCGTCCAGCGCGGGCTCGGCCTCAAGCCCGAGATAGACCGGCGGCCTGCCCTTCTTGGTACGGCACAGCACCCCGGTCACCGCCGAGCCGATCCGCACGTCGGGCACCATGGCCACCCAGGCGTCCCGTTCGACGTCGAAGACGTGCGCGCCCGTGTCCTGGCCGAGCGAGCGCTCGCTCAACGTCTCCAGCAGGCCCGGCGGCGCCGGCTTGGTCGTGACCGCCTCGCCCGGCCTGGCCCTGAACCGCCTGGCCCGCCCGTCGGGTGCGAACACGACCGCCCCCGCGTACCTGCCGAGGATCTCCACCGTGCCCTCGACGGCCACCGAGAGGAGGGTGGTGAAGGAGTCGGCCCGGTTGATCCTGAGTGTGACCTCGGTCAGCCTGGCCAGCCTGGCAGCCATCAGCTCGGCCCTGCGCCTGGCCCGCGAGTACCTCAGCGTGGCCTCGACCGTGGCGGCGAACTCGCCGGGCTCGATCGGCTCGGACAGATAGGCCTCGGCGCCCCGCTGCAGGCCCTCGGTGCGGTCGGCCGCGGTGATCGCGTTGCCCGACACCTGGACGACCGGGATCGACGCGGTCGCCGGGTTGGCCTTGATCCGCTCGCACACCTCGAACCCGCCGAGGTCGGGCAGGCGGACGTCGAGCACCACCAGGTCGGGTCTGAAGGTCTCCAGCATCGCCAGGGCCTCGAGCCCGCCGGAGGCCTCCCTGACCTCGTGCCCGACCCTGCGCAGCCAGCTCGTCAGGATGTAACGCTTGGTCGGAGTGTCGTCGACGACCAGGACGACGGCGGGCCGCTCAGCCACGAGGACTCCCCGCGGCCTCCCTGACGGCCTCAAGAAGCTGCTCGCGGCGCAGTCCCTGCTTGGACAGCACCGGCCATCCGCTCGGCGCCCTGCCCGGTTGCACGGTCACGACCACCACCCCCACGTCACTGAGCCGCTCGTCGGCGGCCATCGCCTGCAGCAGCGCGTTGCCGTCCAGTCGCGGCATCAGCATGTCGAGGACCAGCACGTCCGGCGGGTCCGCCCTCATCTGCTCCAGCGCGGCCTCGCCGTCGGCCGCCTCCTCCACCTGGGCGGCGAACCCGAACAGCATGCGCCTGGCGCCCGCCCTGAAGACCTCGTCGTCGTCGACCACGAGCACCCTGCCCACCGTGGGCGGCCCCTCGTGGTGCGGCAGCCGCAGCGACACGACGGTGCCCTGCCCGGCCGTACTGGTCAGTTCCAGGGTGCCGCCGAGCGCGGTGACCAGCCTGCGCGCGTAGGGCAGGCCGAGGCCGGTGCCCTTGGACTTCAGCTGCAGCACGCCTGGCACCTGGAAGAACTCCTCGAACACCCGGGTGAGGTGCTCCTCCGGAATGCCGATGCCGGTGTCGGTCACGGTGAGGACGATCTCACCGGCGGCGTTGTCGGCATGCGCGCTCAGCCGTACCTCGCCCTCCTCGGTGAACTTCAGCGCGTTGGACAGCAGGTTGCGCAGGACGCGGTTGAGCATGACCTCGTCGGAGTAGAGCTCGCCGACGCCCGGCCCCGCCTCCACGACCAGGCGCACGCCCGAGGTGGGCTGCATGGTCAGGCGCAGGTGTTCCAGCAGTCCGGTCAGGTCGACGGGCGTCAGCTGCGGGTCCAGCCTGCCCGACTCGGCCTTGGACATGTCGAGCAGCTCGCCGACCAGCGCCAGCAGCGTCTCGGCCGAGGAGCCGATGAGCGACACCTGGTGCGTCTGCTCCTCGCTCAGCGGCTCGCCGCCCTGGCCGGTGAGCAGTCTGACCAGGCCGATGACGGAGTTCAGCGGGGTGCGCAGCTCGTGGCTGACCGTGGCCCAGAACCTGCTCCTGGCCTCGCCCGCCTCCCTGAGCTGACTGGACTTCTCGTCCAGCTCGGCGTAGAGCGCGACGACGCCTCTGTTGGTCTCCTCCAGCTCGGACGAGAGCTGGTTGTACAGGGCCATGACACCGGCGTTCGTCTCCTGCAGTTCGGCGTTGAGGCGCAGGACGTCCTCCAGGGTCGCGGCCAGCTCCCTGTTCTGCTCGCGGAGCTCTTCGATGGCGCTGACAGGGGCCATCGACGCGAGGCGCTCGCGAATCCGGTCGATGGGAAGCCTCCTCTGGTGCGGAGCCAGCCGTTTGGCCAGCGTGACGACGCGCCCCTGCGCGTCCACGCTCACCCTGTCCATCAAACGCCCCGCCAGTCCTATCCCTTCGGTCGAGGCCAGGTCGGCGGCCGATCCGTGGTCGATCGTGATCAGCAGTTCGGACTCCGCCAGCGCGAACGTCATCACACAGGCGGCCCCCGCCACCTCCCTGCCGACCTCGCTGAGCGCGGTGGCCACGCGGATCTGGTCCTGGGCCTCAAGCCCGGCGAGCTCGGCGGCGACCCGGCCCAGACGGCGCGCGACGAACACGTCCTGGTCCTGGGCCAGCCTGATCCTGACGAGCTCAGCGGCGGCCATCGCCCACCCTCACCGCCACCACGCACGCGTCGTCCCTGCGCGTGCCCGCCTCGCGCAGCAGCCCGGCCGCGATCACCTCGGGCGAGCGCGCCATCAGCCCCGGCAGCGCGGCCGGGTCCCAGCGGTCGGTCAGCCCGTCGGAGTGCATCACGACGGTGGCGTGCTCGGGCAGGTCGTAGTCGAACTGCCTGAGCCTGCGCCCCTGGTGTCCGGCGATGCCGGGCACCGAGATCATGCCCTGCCGTCCGTCGGCCCGCGTGATCCAGCCGGAGATGTTGCCCAGTCCCACGTACTCGACCCTGCCAGGCGTCACCCTGGCCACCGCCACCGCACCCCCCCGAGTGTGACCGAGCCCGGCGTGCACGCGGGTGACGATCGCCATCGGGTCGGCCTGCGGCGCCTCTTCGAAGATCTCGACGGCCGCCGCCGACGCCTGCGCCGCGGCGGGACCGTGCCCGAGACCGTCGCAGACCATGACCGTGGTCGCCGTGTGATCCTCGTGCACGGCGAAGGCGTCGCCCGATTCGACCTCCTCGCCGATCGGCCTGGTCAGGCCGCTGGCCCGCGACCGCGGCACGCTGACGCCGAGATCGGCGAAACGCATGGCGAGCACGGTGCCCTTGCCCGGCAGCGAGTGCACGTCGTACCAGGTGGCGTTGCGGGCGATCACTCCCATGCCGATGCCGAGCGTGCCCGCGGTGGAGTAGCCGTCGCGCAGGGCCCTGGCCAGGTCCGGCATGCCGGGGCCCCGGTCCAGGGTGATCACCTCGATGGCGACGGGCGGCTCGGGATGGCAGCGGACCAGGACCATGCCCTCGGTCGCGTGCTTGACCAGGTTCGAGGCGGCCTCGCTGACGGCCACCGCGATCTGGCCCGTGCGCTCGACGCCGAAGCCCGAGCTCTCGGCGAGCTGGACGGCGAGCCTCCTGGCCGCGCCGATCGAGCTGGGATCCTCGGTGCGCACCCAGGTGTCCAGTCGTGTGGTGCTCACCTGGACCACTTGGTCACTGTGACGGTGGTGCCCTTGCCCACGGTCGAGACCAGGTCGAACTCGTCGACGAGTCTGCGCGAGCCGCTCAGGCCGAGTCCCATGCCGTTGCCGGTCGTCCAGCCGTCGGTGAGCGCCTGGTCCAGGTCGGGAATGCCGGGGCCCTCGTCGGCGAAGGCCAGGCGCAGGCCGCGGCGCGGGCCGTTGGTGAGCGTCTCGATGTGGCAGGTGCCGCCGCCCGCGTACACCAGCGCGTTGCGCGCCAGCTCGCTGGCCGCCGTGACCACCTTGGTCTGGTCGACCAGGGAGAAGCCGATCTCCAGCGCGATGTTCCTGACCCGCTGGCGTACGGCGACCACATCGGCGTTGCTGGAGATGGGCATGACTTCCCCGCCGGCCACGGTGGTCACGGCGTCGGGCTCCTGACATGGTCGAGAAGCGCGACGCCCTTCTCCAGGTTGAGCGCGGTGCGCACGCCTCCAAGGGACAGGCCGAGCTCGACGAGTGTGATCGCCACGGCCGGGCGCATGCCGACGACCACGGTCTGGGCGTCGAGCATGCGCGACATGGCGGCGATCGTGGCCAGCATCCTGCCGATGAAGGAGTCGACGATCTCGACCGCGGTGATGTCGATGATGACGCCGCGTGCCCCGGTCTCCACGACCTTCTCGGCCAGGTCCTCCTGGAGGGCCAGGACGCTCTGGTCCTCCAGGTCGATCTGGATGGAGATGATCAGGATGTCGCCCAGTTTGAGGATGGGGACACGTTCCATCAGGCTTCCTCTGCCCTGACCGCGATGCGCGTGGACTTGGCCGCCGACACGGTGATACCGCTGCGCCGCAGCGCGTGTGCGAGCGCGTCGGCCAGGGTGGCCTTGGTGACGATGTCGCCGAACTCGATGCCCAGGGTGACGATCGTGTGCGCGATCTGCGGCCGGATGCCGGAGATCACGCACTCGGCGCCCATGAGCCGGGCGGCGACGATGGTCTTGAGAAGGTGCTGGGCGACCTGGGTGTCGACGGCGGGCACACCGGTGATGTCGATGACGGCATGCTCGGCCTCGGTGTCGACCAGGGTCTGCAGCAGCTTCTCCATCACGACCTGGGTCCTGGCGGAGTCGAGCGTGCCGACCAGCGGCACCGCGACGATGCCGTCCCAGATCTTGACGACCGGCGTGGACAGTTCGAGGAGCTGCTCGGCCTGGTCGAGAATGATCTTCTCACGGGCGGTGGCGTAGCTCTCGAAGGTGTACAGGCCGAGGTCGTCGATCAGCCTGGAGAACCAGATGTAGCCCCTGACCGCCTCGGCGCCGCCGTCGGCCTCGACGATCTCGTACAGGGCCTCCTTGAGCCCGAACACGGCCCTTGAGGTCTCGGTGGGGGTGAAGCCCTCCCTGGCGCGTGAGCGCGACAGCTCGGCGAGCTGGCCCCTGACGTCGGACAGGTCGTCGCTACCCGATTCGAGGCCCAAGCGCAGCGCCTGGAATATCTCCTGGAGCTCCTTGGCGGGCGCATGGGCGATCTGGGTCCAACGGCGGAGGATGTCCTGCTCGTGCAGCCGGAGCAGTTCCTCGATGCGCCGCCTGGAAGCGTCGGCGTGGACAGTCAACGATCACTCCTGTTTCGGTCATTTGCGCAGGGCAGAGCGGGGATGGCCCACTCGGCATCATGCCCATTAGTGACCATATACGACCGGTTCATGCGTCGGATGCACATCCGTCCGATGGGCAGAGCCGACACACGGGCAGCACCGTCCTACGCCTGGACCCTGCGTCTTTCGATGGTCTCGACGCCCACGAGATCGTCGGGAAGCGCGTCGGGCACGTCCACGTCGAAGCGGGCCAGCCGCCGCACGCGCAGCGCTCCCGCGACCACCAGCACCATGCCGATCGCACACACCACGTACATGAACCCGATGCCCCTGCCCGGCCCCACGCCGATCACCGCGCCCACCGTCGAGGCCAGCGCCCCGCCCGGCGACAACATCGGGTCGAAGAGCGCCGAACCGAGCGGCGCGACCAGTCCCATGCCGATCGGCAGCGTCGACCACGCCACGAGCGTGTTCAGGGCGAACACCCGGCCGTGGTAGCGGTAGGGCACCTTGATCTGCACGATCGTGGAGTAGATGGCATTCATCACGGTCAGGAAGTACGTCAGCGTGAACGCGCCGACCGAGACCACGACGAGCGACGGCGAGAGCCCGGTCACCACGCTCCCGGCCGCGATGGCCAGCGTGGCGACCAGCACACCGCGAAAGCGCCACCGGCCGGGCCCGCCCCACAGCGCCATCGTCAGCCCTCCGGCCAGCACCGCGGCCCCGGTCACCACCGAGACCAGGCTGACCTCGGTCAAGGTCGCGAACGACAGCACCAGCGGCGAGACCAGCAGCAGCAACGGCGAGAGGAAGATGTTGAGCACCGCGAAGAAGCCCAGCATCGTCCGCAGCCCGCGCTCGTTCCACGTGTAGGCGAAACCCTTGCGGATCTCCGTGGTCAGCGGCTCGCGCGGTCGCCACGGCAGCGTGTTGGGGAAGCGCACCAGCAGCACGACCACGATGGCGAACACATAGCTGGCGATGTCGACGGCCACGATGCCGCCGAGCCCGATCCAGGCGAGCAGCCCGGCGGCGATGAGCGGCACGACGAGCTGGGCGACGCCGTTGGTCATCTGGGTGACGCCGATCGCATGCCCCAGATAGTGCTTGGGCACCAGCTGCGGCACCGCCGACGAGTAGGCCAACCGCTGGAAGCTGGCCGCGATCGACAGCGCCACGATGAGCACGTAGATCTGCCAGAGCTGGAGCTCACCGAAGAACAGCAGCCCGGCCAGCACCGCCTGCACCCCGGCCGACGCGCAGTCGGCCAGCAGCAGCACCCTGCGCCGATCCCCCCGGTCCACCACGGCCCCGGCGAGCGGCGAGATGAGCAGTCCGGCCAGGTTCAGCACGGCCAGGATGGAGAACTGCGCCAGCGAGCCCGAGTCGACCAGCACCGTCAGCGGCAGCGCCCACCCGGTCAGCGCCGAGCCGATCATCGAGATCTGCTGGCCGGACGCGATCGTCAGGAACCTGCCCATACTGGGCCTGACCCCGGCGTCGGCCCCGTCGGGCAGCGGCGTGCCGCCCCCGGTGCTCACCGCGTGCACCCACCAGCTGGCCCCCTCCTCGCGCACGGGGGTACGGCCGAGCGCCTTGTGCGTGCGCAGCACCTCGGCCAGCTCGGCCGCGCGGTAGCGCAGGAAGTAGTGGCCGCCCTCGTCCAGCACGACGAGCGCCGTGGTGTCGGACAGGAAGCCCCACTCCTTGAACCGCTCCTCGTAGAAGTCGGTGGCCGGGTCGCGCTCGCCGATGACCGAGATGATCGGCGTGCGCAGCCGGGTACGGCCGGGCTCGTCGAACAGGTCGGTGAAGAACCTCTCCGCCGCCTTGGAGTCCTGGCGCATCGTCCGGATGATGCGGTCGGCGACGCCCGGCTCCAGCTCCTCCAGGTCGACGCCTCTGGCCTTGAGGCGGTTGATATCGGTCTGCGAGCTGCGGACCCGGTCGAGCAGGCCGAGCCGCGACCACGACCGCGCCAGTCCCCTCGGCCTGGCGAAGGGGAAGATCGCCCCGATGTAGAGCCCTTCGGGGGTACGTCCGGCCGCCTCGATCCGCCTGGTCAGCTCGACGGCGAGCGCCGCGCCGACACCGCAGTGCCCGTAGACGGCGATCGGCCCCTCGATGGCCATGATCTCCTCGGCGCAGCGCCTGGCCAGCTCCTCGAACTCCAGCCCGGCCTCGTCGATCCCGACGTCGTGCCCGGGGATGGCGACGGCGTAGAGCGCCTGGTCGTCGGGCAGGGCGTCGGCGAGCGGCTGGTAGACGACCGCGCTGCCCGAGCCGTACGGCACGCAGACGTAGGTGAGGGTGACGTCCCTGGCGGGGGTCAGGCGCTGCAGCAGTGGACGCTCGCCCGCCGGGCCCTCGGAGAAGGCGGCCAGCTCGCGCACGGTCCTGTGGCTGAACAGGTCGACCAGGCCGACCTGGCCGACGCCCGCCTTGCGGAGCTTGGCGACGACCTGGATGGCCAGCAGCGAGTGCCCGCCGAGCTCGAAGAAGTCGTCGTCGCGCCCGACCCGTTCGACGCCGAGCACCTCGGCCCACACCGCGGCGACGGTCTGCTCGGTGGCGGTCACGCACTCGGCGTACTCGGCGACGGCCGACGCGGCGGGCGCGGGCAGCGCCTTGCGGTCGAGCTTGCCGTTGGCCGTCAGCGGGAGGGCGTCGAGGAAGACGACGTGCGAGGGCAGCATGTACTCGGGCAGCAGCCCGCGCACCGCCGTCCTGACCTGGGCGGCGTCGGGCGCCACACCGACGACGTAGGCGACGAGCCGCTGGTCGTCGACCACGACGACGGCGTCGCGCGCGCCGGTGCGCTCGCGCAGCGCCGACTCGATCTCGCCGAGCTCGATGCGCAGGCCGCGCAGTTTGACCTGGTTGTCCAGGCGGCCGAGGAACTCGACGTTCCCGTCGGGCAGCCAGCGTGCCGCGTCACCCGTGCGGTAGCGGCCTTCGGTGAACCGCTCGGCGGTGAGTTCGGGGCGGGCGTGGTAGCCGAGCGCCACGCCGACGCCGCCGATGTGCAGCTCGCCAGGCACGCCGACGGGCACCTCGGCGCCGTGCCTGTCCAGGACGTGCAGGGTGATGTTCTGGATCGGCGCGCCGATCGGCACGCTCGCCCGTCCGGCCAGCGCCTCGGGCGTGCACCGCCAGGCCGACACGTCGATGGCCGCCTCGGTCGGGCCGTACAGGTTGTGCAGGTCGGCCGTCAGCGTGCGCAGGCAGCGTGCGGCCAGGTCGACGGGCAGCTCCTCGCCGCTGCAGACGATCGTGCGCAGCGAGGAGCAGCTCTCGACGCCGTCCTCGGCCAGGAACAGCCCGAGCATCGAGGGGACGAAGTGGGTCGTGGTGACGCCTTCGGCATTGATCAGGTCGCGCAGGTAGGCCGGGTCGCGGTGCCCGCCGGGCGCGGCCAGCACCAGCCTGGCTCCGGTCAGCAGCGGCCAGAAGAACTCCCACACCGACACGTCGAACCCGGCGGGCGTCTTCTGCAGCACGACGTCGTCCGCGCCGAGCCCGAAGCGCTTCTGCATCCAGTCGAGCCGGTTGACGATGCCCCTGTGGCTGTTGGGCACCCCCTTGGGGCGTCCGGTCGAGCCGGAGGTGTAGATCATGTACGCCGGGTCGCCTGGGCCCGCCGCCGCCACGGGGGTGGTGTCGGGCACGTCCTCCCAGAGCGTGGGCAGGTCCAGCGGCAGGATCACCGCGCCGCCGGAGGCCAGCCTCCCGGCCAGCGCCCGCTGGGTGAGCACGACGGGCGCGGCGGCGTCGGCCAGCATGAAGGCCAGCCTGTCCTCCGGGTACTCGGGGTCGAGCGGCACATACGCGGCGCCGGTCTTGAGCACGCCGATCAGCCCGACGACCAGCTCGGCCGAGCGCTCGGCGCAGACCGCGACCAGCGAGCCCGGCCCGACGTCGAGCCCGGTCAGCCGGTGCGCGACCTGGTCGGCGCGCGCCTGGACCTGGGCGTAGGTGAGCGTGCGTCCCTCGAAGGTGACGGCGGGCGCGTCCGGCGTGCGGGCCGCCTGTTCGGCGAGCAGGCCGTGCAGGGTGGCGTCGGCGGGGAAGTCGGCGGCCGTGTCGTTCCACGCCGCGACGACGGCGCTCTGGTCGGCGAGCGCCAGCCTGCTGACCGGCAGCCCGGGATCGGCCACCGCCGCGCGCAGCAGCGCCTCCAGGTGGGCGGCGTACCCGGCCACCGTCGCGGCGTCGAACAGGGTCGTCTTGTAGGTGAAGACGCAGGCCAGGGCCCCGTCGGCGGCGGGCACGACATACAGCTCCAGGTCGTGCCTGGCCGAGCCGGGCTTGAGCGGGAAGTCGGTGACGCCGGGGTCGTCCTGCTCGGCGGCGCCGAGGTCGTGCAGCGAGAACAGCGTGTCGATCAGCGGCTGCCTGCTCGGGTCGCGCGGCACGCCGAGCGCGTCGACGAGCGTGGCGAAGGGCAGCTCCTGGTGGTCGAGCGCGTCGATCACCGTGTCCTTCGTCCGGCCGACCAGCTCGGCGAAGCCGGGATCGCCCGCCAGCCTGGCCCGCAGCGCGAGCGTGTTGACGAACATGCCGACGACACCGTCGAACTCGGGCCTGGTACGGCCGGCGACCGGCGTGCCGACCGCGAAGTCGTCCTGGCCGGACAGTCTGGACAGCAAGGTGTGGAATCCGGCGAGCAGGGTCATGAACCTGGTCGCGCCCTGCGTCCTGCCGAGCTCGGTCACCGCCTCGACCAGCTCGGCGTCCAGCTCGTGCACGTGCGAGGCGCCGTCGAAGCGCTGGTGCGCGGGGCGGGCCCGCTCCAGCGGGAGTTCGGCCCTGGGCAGTCCTTCGAGCTCGGCCGACCAGTAGGCGAGCTCGCGGTCGAAGGCGCGCTCGCGCTGCCAGGCCGCGACGTCGCCGAAACCGATCGGCGGCTGCGCCGGGTCCTGGCCCCGGTATCCGGCGAGCAGGTCGCGCATGAGGATCTGCAGCGAGCGGCCGTCGGCGGCGATGTGGTGCACCAGCAGGGCCAGGACGTGCTCCTCCGGGCCGAGCTCGACCAGCAGGCCCTTCAGCAGCGGCCCGCGCGCCAGGTCGAGCGGCTCGGCCGCCGCCGCGTCGATGAGCGCGACGACCTCCTCGTCGTCGCTCGCGCTCGCCGTTTCGAGCGGCGTCTCGGCGCTCTCGGCCACATGGACGTCGGCCAAGCCCTCGTCGGTGGCGGGGAAGCGGTGGCGCAGGCTCTCGTGCCGCTCGGGAAGCGCCCGCAGCGCCTGGGTCAGCCTGACCGCGTCCAGGGGGCCGCGTAGCCGTACGGCCTGGGTGATGGTGTAGGTCGCGGTGCCCGGGGTGAAGTGCTCCATGAACCAGATGGGCTCCTGGGCCGGCGCGAGCGGCGGCTGGTGGCCGTCGGGCCTGCGAGGGATGCTCGCGGCTGCCTGCTTGCCGCGTAAACGGCGTTTGAGCAGGTCTTTCTTCGCCTCTGAGAGGTCGACCGACATCAAGTGAGCCCTTCGACGGCGTCTTTGAGCGCGTTGAGGAACAGGGCGGCCTGACGGCCGTTGATCAGGCGGTGGTCGTAGGCGAGGCCGATGTGGGCCACGGTGCCCTCCTCCTGGGGTGCGGTCACCGCGAGCGCGCAGGCGGTGCCGGGGAAGACGAACGGGATGGCGAGCACGACGCCGCCCTCGGTGTGCAGGGTGACGACGAAGTTCGCACCGGTGAGGTCGGACTCCCTGAACTCGCCGGTGGTCGCCGAGACGCGGTGCTTCATCAGCGAGGAGGCGAGGTTCTTCAGGTCGCGCTCGTGCGCGTCGTGCAACACCGGCACGTACAGGCCTTCGCCCATGTCGACGGTGACACCGATGTGCGGCGCCTGGGCGAGCACGGCCTTGACGCCGTCGATCGCGGCGAAGAACAGCGGATGCCCGGCGTGCAGCCCCGCCACCGCCCGTACGAAGATCTCGGCCAGCCCGACGGGCCGCCTGACCTCCTTGGTCGCCCTCTGGGCGTGGGCGAGCGCTCCGGCCAGGTCCATGCGCACGACCGTGTACGCCGCCGGGATCGTCTGGTGCGAGAGCGTCACGGCCCTGGCGACGGCCCGCTGCACCCGGGTGAGGTCCTGGGTGGTCGCGGCGGTGGCCAGCGCCTCGACGTCGGAGCGCTTGACGACCGCCAGACCGAGCGCGAGCACGCGCTCCCTGTCGATGCCGAGCTCGTCCATCAGCGCCTGGGCCGGGGCCGTGATGAGCGTCGCGGGCTCGGGGTCCGGCTCGACGGGCTCCGCGGCGGGCTCGGGCACGACGGAGAGCACCGGCGCGGCCGAGCCGACCGGCTCGATGGTGGCGATCACTTCGTCCGGACGGCAGTACGCGCCCGCCTTGATCGCATGGCGCAGCACGCCGGTGACGTCGGCGGGCAGTTCCTCGGCCGCCTTCGAGGTCTCCACCAGGACGACGGCGTCGTCCTCGTGCACCTCCGCGCCGTCGGGTACCAGCCACTCCACCAGCAGGTACTCGGTGTCGTTGTTGTTCAGCTTGGGGACGCGGAGCTCAGCCACGCAGGGTCTCCCTGATCACGTGGTGGATGGTCGACTCGTTCACCAGCACCTCGCGTTCGAGATGCGCGGCGGTGGGGATGACGCTGTCGCGCGAGTGGATCAGGGTGACCGGGCCCGCCAGGCTGTCCCAGTGCCGCCCGTGCACGACGTGGGCCACCTCGGCGCCCCAGGTGCCTCCGGCCGTGCCCTCCTCGACCACGAAGACCCACCGCGCACCCGCGAGGTCGACGTCGAAGGGGTAGAGCCTGGAGGGGACGAGCAGGGTGGCGACGATCTCCTCCTGCAGCAGCAGCGAGCGCATCGCGGCCAGCGTGCGGTGGGCGACGCCGCCGGGCGCGACGATCACGCAGTCGGGCGTGTCGCTCACCGACACCTTGGCCACCCCGTCGCGCACCGACAGCGAGAACGGCGGCGGCAGCTCGAACATCGGCCGGGTGTAGAGCACCTTGTCCTCGAAGAGCACGCACGGCTCCTCGCGCCCGAGCATCTCGGTGAAGACGGCCGCGTTGTCGTGGAAGGGCGAGACCTCGTACAGGGCGAGGCCGGGGATGCCAATGAAGTGCTTCTGCAGGCTCTGGCTGTGGGTGGGGCCGTAGCCCCGGCCGCCGCCGACCGGACAGCGCACGACCATGCGCATCGGGACGTGCGTGCCGTACATGGAGACGGACTTGGCGGCGAAGTTGAGGATCTGGTCGAAGGCAAGGGCGGCGAAGTCGCCGAACATGATCTCGACGACGGCGGCGTCGCCCGACAGGGCCAGGCCGGCGGCGATGCCGGTGATGGCGTTCTCGCTGATCGGCGTGGACAGCACCCGGTCGGGGAAGCGCGTGGACAGACCACGCGTGATCTTGAATGCGCCGCCGTACGGGTCCAGGACGTCCTCGCCGAGCACGTAGACGTCCTGGTCGCGGTCGAGCAGGCCGTGCAGGGCGGCGTTGAGGTTCTCGGCTACACGCATCACGGCTCCCACACCGAAGGCGGCCTGCTGGTGACGTCGGCGGCGACCGCGTCGACATGCGCGTCGACCTCGGCCCGCAGCCTGGCGAACTGCACGGGGTGCGCGCTCGCGTAACGCGTGTGCCAGTCGCGCTCGCGCAACTGCGCCACGTCGGCGGCCGGGCGGGTGTCGTCGCCCTTGCTGTGCGGGCCGATCCGGTCGGTGACGAACTCGGCGATCAGCGGCTCGCCCGCGCGTACCCGCTCGACGAGCGGCGCCAGCTGCGACCTGATGAGCGTGACGTCGACGGTGTCGAGGCGGTGGTGACGCACGCCGAAGGCCGCCGCCCTGCCCGCGATGTCGCCCGCCATGTGGTGGGCGATCGGCGTGGACTGGGCGATGCCGTTGTTCTCCACGACGACGAGCAACGGCAGCCGCCACAGCGCGGCGATGTTGAGCGCCTCGTAGACCGCTCCCTCGCCGAACGTGCCGTCGCCGATGTAGACGCAGGCCAGCGCGCCCGGCTCGGTCCGCCGCAGGTGCAGGGCGACTCCCGCGGCCACCGGCAGGCTCTCGCCCTGTACGCCGGTGGACAGGTAGCGCTCCCTGCGGATGTGCTGGCTGCCGCCGACGCCGTTGCACACGGCGCCGGCCCTGCCCATGATCTCGGCGAGCAGCCCTTCGGGGTCGTCGAAGCGTGCCAGGTAGTGGCCGTGTCCCCGGTGGTTGCTGAAGACGTGGTCGGCCGGGCCGAGCAGGGCCCGCATGGCGACCGGGACGTACTCCTGGCCGAGGCAGGTGTGCGTGGTGCCGTTGAGCAGGCCCCTGCCGAACAGGTCGAGGAGCTTGAGCTCGAAGGCCCTGATGGTGAGCATGAGCCGCAGGTCGGCGTCGTCGAGCTCGGCGACGTCGTGCGGGTGCTCCAGCAGTGAGGTCATCTGCGGATCACTCCGAGCACGCCGTTGATCGTCGGGTTGTCGAAGAAGTCGTCGAGGTCGACCTCGACGTCCAGGCGCTTGCGCATGCGGGCGATGATCTGGGTGATGGTCAGCGAGTGGCCGCCCAGGTCGAAGATGTCGTCGTCGAGCTCGATCGGGGCGAACTGCAGGACCTCCTCCCAGATCGCGCGGATCTCGGCGGCCAGGGGGTCGCCCTCGTGCGAGCCCACGGTCGCGGGCGCCTGGACGGGCTCGGCCGGGGCGAGCGGCGTGAGCGTCCGCAGCAGGTCGCCGAGCGGCGTGGCGGGGTCGGCGGCGACTCCCGCGAGCACCGTGCGCAGGTCGGCGGCGAACCGTCCGGCGTCGGTGAGCTCGCCGGGCAGGTAGCGCAGGCTGGCCCGCACTCCTTCGGGCCGGTCGACGAGCTGCAGCTGGAGCGCTCCTCTGACGGAGTGGTTGAAGGCCAGCCAGTCGACCGAGCCGAAGGCCGACAGGCTGGCCAGCCGGAAGCTGACCGAGACGGGCGCGAGGGCCGCGTGCGGGCGCAGGCCGCTGACCGCACGGGCCAGCGGCACCTCGCGGAAGGCGTAGAGCCGTCTGAGCTCGGCCCGCAGCTCCCCCGCGAACTCGGCGAACGCGGCCTGCGGCGAAGGCGTCGAGCCGATCGGCAGTTCGTTGACGAACGAGCCGATGTGACCGGTCTCGGCGGCCGTCCTGGTGGACAGGTCGAGCGCGGTGACGACATCGGCGTTGCCGTAGGAGCGCAGCACCGTGTGCAGTGCGGCGACCAGGACCTCGAAGCGGGTCAGGCCCGGCAGGTCGGGCACGGTCAGGTCGAACTCCAGCAGGCTGCCCGGTCCCGCTCCCCTGGCGCGCAGGGCGCCGTCCGGCACGGCCACCTGGCTTGGCTCGCTCCATCGCGAGGCCCAGTACTCCTTGGCGGCCTCCAGCAGGCCGCTCACCCTGGCGGCCCTGGCGCCGTCGAAGTCGGCGTGCTCAAGGGGGGCGAGCGTCTCGCCCGCGTAGCACGCGGCCAGGTCGGCCACCAGGACGTCCTTGGACTGGCCGTCGAAGATCAGGTGGTGGGCCACGATCACCAGCGCCGAGTCCACCAGCGCGAACCTGATCAGGGGGCCGTTCTCCAGGTCGAAGGGCCTGACGACGACCTCGTGCGCCGACTCGGCACGCTCCAGCACGGGGGGCGCGGCGGCGGGTTCGAGGTGGGGTACCCCGTCGTGCTCGACCACCGCGCATCCGAGCACCGGATGCCTGTCGACGACTCCGGCGACGGCCTTGGCCAGCGCGCCCCAGTCAGGCGTCTCGTCGAAACGGACGACGATCGGCATGTGGTAGGCCGATCCTGCTCCCATCCGCTCGGCGATCCACATCCCATGCTGGGCTTCGTTCACGTAACAACCTCCCGCAATGCGCGCTTGTCGACCTTGCCGCCGTGGTTGCGGGGCAGGGTCTCGAGAAAGAGGATTCGCTCGGGCTGCTCGTGCGGCGCCAGGCGATCCTTCAGAAAGATCCGCAGGTCTTCAGGGGTGACGCTGCCTACGATCGCGACCGCGACCGCCTTGCCGAGCGTCGGGTGCGGCACGCCGTACGCGGCGGCCTCGACGACGCCTGGGCAGGCGTGCACGGCCTCCTCCACGTGGAGGGTGGACACCTTGAAGGCGCCCGACTTGATCACGTCGCTCTCCCTGTCGACCAGGTACAGGTAGCCGTCCTCCAGGTAGCCGAGGTCGCCCATGCGCACCCAGCCGCCGCGGAAGACCTCGCCGGTCGCCGCTTCGTCGCCGAAGTAGGCGCGCGGCACGGTGGGCGAGCGCATCCAGACCTCGCCCGTCACGCCTTCGGCCACCGGATCGCCCTGGGCGTCGGCGATGCGTACGGCGCCTCCCGCCGTCGCACGGCCGACGCTCGCCGGTCGTTCGGGGTCGAACAGCATGACGGTCTGGGCCGGAGCCGCCTCCGTCGAGGTGTAGTAGTTGGTGATCGTGGCCCTCGGCAGCGCCGCGCTGAGATCGGCGGCGACGCGTGAGGGCAGCGGTGCGGCGGCCGAGCCGAGCAGCAGGACGCTGGACAGGTCGTGACGCGTGTGCACTCCGGCTGCCAGCATCTCGATGGCCATCGCGGGCACGAGGAAGACCGTGCCCGCCTGGTAGCTCTCGATCAGCGTGGCGAAGCGGCCGGGTGTGAACCTCGGCAGCGTCACCACCTGCGGGTGCGCGTCGACGGCGTTGACCAGCATCCACTGCCCGGCGTTGGTGCCGATGGGGAAGGCGTGCGCCAGGTGCTTGGAGTGTGCGAAGGGCCTGCGTTTCCCGCCGCAGCCGAAGGCGAGGTTGGCATGGGTGGCCGACACTCCCTTGGGCCTGCCCGTCGTCCCCGAGGTGTAGAGGATCTGGGCCGGCGAGCTCGCGGGCACGTGCGGCAGGTCGGCCTCGCCGTCGGGCAGCGCGCCCGGCCGCAGCACCTCACGTGCGCCGCAGTGCGCGAGCATGGCCTCGATGTCGGCGCCTGCCAGCTTGTCCGACAGCGGTACGGCCACGCCGCCCGCCTTGGCCACGCCGAAGAAGGCGACCGCGTACTCCAGCCAGTCGGCATTGCCGAACACGAGTCCCACCCGGTCGCCCGGGTTCACGCCTCGGCTCAGCAGTCCCGCGGCCACACGGTTGGATCTGCTCTCCCACTCGCCGAAAGTCAGCGACCCCGTGCCGTGGAGCGTCATCGCCACCTGGCCGGGGTCTGTCGCGGCTCGTTCACGGAGCAGGTCGGAAAGAGTCTTGCTCATGGATCGGCCCCCGAGGACAGGAAAAGCTTCTACTCTAAAGAAACTTTCCTAATTGCTCGACGGCCGTCAGTGTGGCACGGCAACCAAGAGGAGACAAGCCCTCAAACGCCGCCAAAATAGGGCCTTGCGGTGCCCCGAAGAACCATGGAACACTGCGGGCGGCCAGCCAACAGTTAAGAATCTTTTCTGAAAAGAACCTTTCCGGAACTCGGGGGAAAGGCAGTTGCTGATGGGCCCGCTCTCGGTTGCCCAGGAACGGCTTTGGTTCCTCAACCAGCTCGACCCTGCAGACCCTTCGTACAACCTTTCCTACGTCTACCGGCTCAGGGGACGCCTCGATGTGGGAAGGCTGGAAGCCGCGTTCACCGCGGTCGTCGCCAGGCACGACGCCCTGCGTACCCGCTTCGCCGAGGTGGCGGGCAGGCCGGTCGCCGTCGTGGAGCCGGACGCCGCCTTCCGGCTCGAAGTTGTCGCGGCCCGGACGCCGGAAGAGGCCCAGGCCGTCGTCTCCGCGCGCACCAACGTCGCCTTCGACCTGGCCGCGGCGCCGCCCTTCCGCGCCACCGTCGTCAGGCTCGGCGACGACGACCACGTCCTGTGCGTCGTGCTGCACCACATCAACGGCGACGGCTGGTCGTTCAACGTGCTGCGCGAGGAGGTCGCCGACCACTACGCCGGACGCGACCTGCCGCCCGACCCGCCCAGGTTCGACCCGGCCGCCCAGGCGCTGTCCACGGACCTGACCTGGTGGAGCGAGCGGCTGGCCGGAGCGCCCGCGCTGGAGCTGCCCGCCGACCGGCCGCGCCCGGCCAGGCGCGGCTCATCGGGCGGCGTCGTGCACTTCCGCGTGCCGCCCGCGCTGGCCGCCTCGGTCGCCGAGCTGGCCAGGACCTCGCGCTGCACGCCGTTCATGGTGCTGCTGGCCGCCTACCAGGCCCTGCTCGCCCGGCACAGCGGGCAGGAGGACTTCTGCGTCGGCACGCCGGTCGCCGGGCGGGACAGCGTGGAGCTCGAACGGGTGATCGGCTATCTGTCGTCGACCGTCGTGCTGCGCTGCGACCTGTCCGGGGATCCGGCGTTCGCCGAGCTGCTGCGCCGTACCAGGAAGGGTGTGCTGTCGGCGCTCTCGCACCAGGACGTGCCGTTCGAGCTGCTGGCGGGCGCGCTCGGCGTCGAGCGGGACATGAGCAGGACGCCGCTGTTCCAGACGCTGTTCGCGCTGCACACGCACGGCGAGGTGGCCGACCCGCTGCCCGGCCTGGTCGTGGAGCCGTTCTCGCAGGGCTGGAGCCCGGCCAGGTGCGACCTGTCGCTCGACTGCTACGCCCAGGACGACGGCGGGCTGCTCGGCGTGCTGATCTACGCACGTGACCTGTTCGACGAGGCGAGCGCCGAACGGCTCGGCGAGCGCTTCCTCACCCTGCTCGCCTCGGCCGTCGCCGACCCCTCGCTGCCGCTCGCCGAGCTCGACGTGCTGCCCTCCGCCGAGCGCGACCTGCTCGCTTCCTGGCACGGGCCCGCGCTCGACGTGCCGCCGCTCACCCTGGTCGACCTCGTGCTCACCCAGGCCGCGGCCACACCGGACGCGCCCGCCGTGACGTACGGCGGCGCCACGCTCACCTACCGGGAGCTGACCGAGTCGGCGGCGGGGCTGGCCGAAGGGCTGCGCGCACGCGGCATCGGCCCCGGCGCGCTCGTCGCGGTCAGTCTGGAGCGGGGGGCGGCGATGCTCGTCGCCCTGCTGGGCGTCGCCATGGCCGGAGCCGCCTACCTGCCGGTCGATCCCGGCTATCCCGAGGCCAGGGTCGACTACGTGCTGGCCGACTCGGGCGCGGCGCTGGTGCTGACCGACGCCGACCTGCTCCAGGTGGCCAGGGCCTCACCCGGCAGCCTGCCGAGACCCTCGCCCGCCGACGCCGCGTACGTGCTCTACACCTCCGGCTCGACCGGCAGGCCGAAGGGCGTCGTGGTCCCGCACGGGGCGCTGACGAACTTCCTGCTCGCGATGGGCGGCCTCGTCGCCTCCACGCCCTCGCACGTGTGGCTGGCGCTCACCTCGCTGTCGTTCGACATCTCCGCCCTTGAGCTCTACCTGCCGCTCGTCACCGGTGGCCGGGTCGTCGTCGCCGACGCCGACACCGCGCGCGACGGCGCCGCGCTCGCCGCACTCGCCGCCGCCGAAGGCGTCACGCACGTGCAGGCCACACCGTCGGGCTGGCGGGTGCTGCTGACCGGCGAGCTGCCCGAGGTGATCGCGCTCACCGGCGGCGAGCCGCTGCCGCTCAGCCTGGCAGCCGAGCTCAGAGCCAGGGTGCTGCGTCTGGTAAACGTCTACGGCCCGACCGAGACGACCATCTGGTCCACCGCGTGGGAGGTCCCCGAACACCCCCGGTGCGTCTCCATCGGCACGCCCATCGCCAACACCACCGTGCACGTCGTCGACGCGGCCGGTGGGAACGTGCCCATCGGCGTGCCGGGCGAGCTGCTCATCGGCGGGGCGGGCGTGGCCGACGGGTACCTGGGCAGGCCCGAGCTGACCGCCGAGCGTTTCGTCCGGCACGCGGGCGAGCGCGTCTACCGCACCGGCGACCTGGTGCGCAGGCTCGGCGACGGCACGATCGAGTTCCTCGGCCGGACCGACAACCAGGTCAAGCTGCGCGGCCACCGCATCGAACTCGGCGAGGTCGAGGCCGTGCTCGACGCGCACCCCTCGGTCGCCCAGGCGGTCGCCGCCGTGCGCGACGACGTGCTCGTCGCCTTCGCCGTGCTCACCGGGCCCGCCGACGACCTGCGCGAGCACGCGGCCACCCTGCTGCCCGGCCCCATGGTGCCCGCCGTCGTCGTGCCGATGGCCGAGCTGCCGCTCACCCCCAACGGCAAGGTGGACCGCAACGCGCTGCCGAGTGTGGCCGAGCTGCCCGCCGTGCGGGCCTCCGTGCCGCCGCGCACCGTCACCGAGGAGCTGGTCGCCTCGGTGTTCGCCGACGTGCTCGGGGTGAGCGGCGTCGGCGCGCACGACGACTTCTTCGCCCTCGGCGGGCACTCGCTGCTGGCCACCATGGTCACCGCCAGGCTGCCGGTGCGCCTGGCCGTACGGGAGCTGTTCGACCGGCCGACGGTCGCCTCGCTCGCCGCGCTGCTCGACGAAGGCGTGCAGAGCGCCGGGGTCGCGCCCGTCGAAGGGCCTCGGCCCCGGCCGGGCGGCGAGAGCGCGCCGCTGTCGCACGGCCAGGAGCGGCTGTGGTTCCTGCACCGGCTCGACCCGGGCGACGCCGCCTACAACATGTGGCTGGTCCGCAGGCTCATCGGACCGCTCGACCCGGCCGCGCTCGACGACGCGCTCACCGCCCTGGCCGCCGCGCACGAGAGCCTGCGCACGTGCTTCCCCGAGGTCGACGGCGTGCCGGTGGCCGTCGTTCAGGCGCCAGGCCCGATGGTGTGGGAGCGCGTGCGCGCCGACGGGCCCGAGGCCGCCGAGGCGCTGGTCGCGGCGCGTACCAACGCGCCCTTCGACCTCGCGGCGCGGCCTCCGCTGCGGGCCACGCTGATCGAGATCGGCCCCGGCGACCACGTGATCTGCCTGGTCGCCCATCACATCCTGGGCGACGGCTGGTCGCTGAACCTGCTGCTCGACCAGCTCGCCACCGCGTACTCGGGCCGCCCGATCCCCGCCCCCGCCCTGCAGTACGGCGACGTCGCCCGCTGGCAGCGCGCGCACGACCAGAGCGCGCAGCGGCAGTGGTGGAGCGAGCACCTGGCCGGGCAGACGCCGCTCGACCTGCCCACCGACCTGGTCAGGCGGCAGGGCGCGCCGAGGAAGGGCGCCTTCCACTCCTTCCGCCTGTCCCCCGCCTCGGTGCGGCGGCCGGGCGTCACGCTGTTCATGGCGCTGATGGCCGCCTACCAGGCCGTGCTCGCCGCCCACAGCGGCAACGACGACATCACCGTGGCCACCGTCACGTCCGGCAGGGACCGGGTCGAGCTGGAGGACGTGGTCGGCTATCTGGCGGACGTGCTGCTCATCCGCTGCGACCTCGGCGGCGGGCCCGTGATGGCCGAGATCATGGAACGCACCCGCGACGCCGTGCTCACCGCCTTCGCCCACCAGGGTGTGCCCGCCGAGCGCGCTCCCTCGTTCGAGACGATGGCGATCCTGCACACCCAGGACGCCACCGCGGGCCGCTCGCCGTTCGCCGGGCTCGCGGCCGAGCCGTTCGCGCACGGGTTCGGGCAGGTCAAGTTCGACCTGATGCTGGAGGCCTGGCTGGACGCCGACGACCTGCTCGTCGTGCTCTCCTACGACGCCACGCTGTTCGCACCGGCCACGATCGCCGCGATGGCGGCAAGCCTCGATCGCCTGCTCACCCAGGACCCGGCCGAGCCGCCCGCCCTCATCGCACCCGACGAGCAGGACACGCTACGCGCGTGGGGCACCGGCCCCGCCCTGCCGCCCGAGCCGCCCACCGTGCCCGAGCTGATCGCACGGGCCGACCCCTGCGCCCTGGCCGTCGGCGACGTCACCTACGCCGAACTCGACCGGCGTACGGCCGAGCTGGCCGGACTGCTGCGCGCGCGAGGCGTCGAGGCGGGGGACGTCGTCGGCGTCTGCCTCGGCCGCACGCCCGACGCGATCGCCGCCCTGCTGGCCACCTGGCGGGCGGGAGCCGCCTACCTGCCGCTGGACCCCGCCCATCCCGAGGAGCGGCTGGCCCACATGCTGGCCGACAGCGGCGCCGCGCTCGTGCTCACCTCCATGGACCTGGCCGACCGGCTGCCCGTCGCGACGCCGCTCGCCTACGTGCACGAGAGCGCACGGCCTTCGGCGCAGGCCGTGCCCCGCGAGGCCGCCTACGTGCTCTACACCTCGGGCTCGACCGGCAGGCCGAAGGGCGTGCTCGTCGAGCACACGGCGCTGGCCGCCCGGGTGGCCTGGATGCGGGCAGAGTACGGCATCGGGCCGGGCGACGTGGTCGTGCAGTTCGCCTCGCTCGGGTTCGACACCCATGCCGAGGAGATCTACCCGGCCCTCGCCTCGGGCGCCCGCCTCGCCCTGCTGCCCGAAGGGGCGCTCTCCCTGCCGGACAACCTGGCCGGGGTGAGCGTGCTCGACCTGCCGACCGCCTACTGGCACCGGCTCGTCGAGCAGATCGAGCACATCGCCTGGCCGCCGGAGCTGCGCCTGGTGATCCTGGGCGGCGAGCAGGCGGGCGAGGCCGCGACCGCACGCTGGCACGCGCACTTCGGCGGGCGCGTACGGCTGGTCAACACCTACGGCCCGACCGAGGCCACCGTCATCGCCACCGCCGCCGACCTGGACGGCACGCCGGGCCTGCCCCCCATCGGCAGGCCGATCGGCGGCACACTGGTCCGCGTGCTCGACCGCGCGGGCCGCACCGCGCCGATCGGCGCGCCCGGCGAGCTGTGCATCGGCGGTGCGGGCCTGGCCAAGGGCTACCTCGGCGACGAGGCGCTGACCGCGGCCAGGTTCGCCGAGCTCGACGGCCCGATGCCCGGCCGCTACTACCGCACGGGCGACCGGGTCAGATGGCGGCGAGACGGGCAGCTGGAGTTCCTCGGCAGGCTCGACGACCAGGTGAAGATCCGCGGCTACCGGGTCGAACCCGGCGAGGTCGAGGCCAGGCTGCTGGCCCATCCCGAGGTCGGTGAGGCCGCCGTGCTCGCGGCCGGGGACACGCTCGTCGCCTATGTGAGCGGCCGGGCCGACTTCGCCGAGCTGGAGGGCTTCGCCGCGCAGGGGCTGGCGCCGTACCTGGTGCCCGGTCTGTGGGTCAGGGTGGAGCGGCTGCCGCTGAACGCCAACGGGAAGGTGGAGCGGACCGCGCTGCCGAAGCCGCAGGCCCGCACCGCGCACTACGTCGCGCCTCGCACCGATGCCGAGGAGCTGGTCGCCGAGGTCTATGCCGAGGTGCTCGGGCTGGAGCGGGCGGGCGCGCACGACGACTTCTTCGTGCTCGGCGGGCACTCGCTGCTGGCCGTACGCGTGGTGGCCAGGCTGCGTGCCTCGGCCGACCTCGAGGTGCCGATCCGGGCGCTGTTCGGCGCGCCCACGGTCGAGGGGCTCGCGGCGGTGGTCGAGGCGCTGCTGCTGGCTGAACTGGAACAGATGTCCGATGAGGAGGCCGCACGCCTCGCCAGGGAGTTGACATGATCAAAGAAAGACTGGCCGCGCTGGTGGCGGAGTCGTCCGACGGAGCGGTCAGCGCGCAGGAGGCGCTGGCGGCCACGGTGCCGCTGTCGGCGCTCGGGCTGACCTCGATCGCCAGGATGCGGCTGATCGACGCCATCGAGACGGAGTTCGACGTCGAGGTCGACCTCACCGAGGACGGCCTGGACCTGCTGGAGAACCTCGACCGCCTGGCCGGGCACCTGTCGGCGCGATGATCGTCGAATTCGCCGGGCCCGGCTCCGGCGCCGCACCGCTCACATGGGGGCAGCGAGCCATCTGGCAGGCCATCGTCAACACGATGCCCGACGATCACTACTTCACGTTCGGCCGGGTGCTCAGGGTGCCGGGCATCCGGACGGCCGAGGAGATCGTCACCGCGCTCGGCGAGCTGATCGGCAGGCACGGCTCGCTGCGGACCAGGCTCGGCGAGTCCTCGCACCACGCGGGCGAACCGTACCAGCGCCTCGACGAGCGCGGGCGGCTGCCTGTGCTCGTCACGTCGGGCGATCCCGACATGGTGCTGGACAAGCTCATCGCGCCGCGCTTCGACTACGTCCAGGACTGGCCGCTGCGGGCCGCGCTCGTCATGGCGGGCGATCGGGTCACCCACGTCGTCCTGGCCTTCTGCCATCTGGCCGCCGACGGCGCCGGAGCCGAAATCGCGGTGCGCGAGCTGCGCATGCTCATCATGCGCGGACGCGTGTCCGGCCCGGCTGCCCCGCAACCGCTGGAGCTGGCCCGCTGGCAGGAGAGCCCGGAGGGCCGCAAGGTGGCCGACGCCGCCATGCTGCACTGGGCCAAGGGCCACGAGCACGCGCCCGCCACCATGTTCGCCGAGCCCAGGCACACCGCCGAAGGACCACCGTTCTGGCGGGCCATGCTCACCTCCACCGCCGTCGAGCTCGCGGCCAGGGCCATCGCCTTCGCCAGGCAGACCTCCACCTCCACCGTGCTGCTCGCGGCCGTGGGCGAGCTGGTGGCCAGGCAGACCGGGCACTCGACGCTGGCCATGCTGCCGATCGTCAGCAACAGGTTCAGGCGCGACACCACCCACATCGTCAGCACGCTGTCGCAGGAGGGGCTGTTCACGGTGACCCCGGGAGCCTCCTTCGCCGAGACGTTGCGCGCGGCCGGACCGGCGTCGCTGCGCGCCTACCGCAGCGCCTACCACGACCCGCTCGACCGAGCCAGGATCGTGTCGGAGGCGAGCGCCCGGCTCGGCGCCAAGGTGCATCCCAACTGCTGCTTCAACGACATGCGCTTCGCCGACCCCGGCCCCGCGCCGTGCACGCTCGCCGAGCTCGACCGCGCCCGCGAGCGCACCACGCTGTCCTGGCCGATGAGCCAGGACACCCTGGACTGCAGGTTCTGCGTACACGTCACCACCGAAGGCGTCTCGCTGACCGCCGACACCCGTTACCTGTCACGACCCGAGATGGAGACCTTCCTGCGCTCGCTCGAAAGCATGCTCGTCGAAACGGCCATCGGATGAGCAGCTCGCACTCCTTCGCCAGGGCTTATGCCGAATCCACCTCATGCGCCCAGGGCCAGACCCTGGGCTTCGTTCTCGACCGGCCGGCCCCCGTCGTCATCAGCGACGCCACCGACGGCCGCGTGCTCTTCCAGGGCCAGGCCGAAGGGCCGCGCTGGGAGTTCCGGGTGCCGCCCGAGTGGGCCAGCTCGCTGTACGTGGCCAGGTTCGGCGACGCCGTCCCCTGGCCCAGGGCGCTGCCCGGCGCGACGCCGTGCCCGGACAACGAGGTCTTCTTCGTGGTACGGGAGGCCGTGCCCACTGCGCCGATCCTGGTCAGCGTGCCCTTCACCACCTGGCAGGCCTACAACAGGGCGGGTGAGCCGGGCCAGAGCGTCTACTGGACCGAGTCGCCGACCAGGGCCGCCCGCGTCACCTTCGACCGGCCAGGCGGCGGGCCGCCTCCCGAGCGCTGGGAGGAGGGCTTCATGCGCTGGGTCGGGCAGGCCGGGTACCAGGTGGCCTACTGCTCGAACCTGGACCTGCACGACGGCCTCGACCTGCTGAGCCGCCATCGCATGCTGGTCGTCAACGGCCACGACGAGTACTGGTCGGCGGGCATGCGCGACGCCGTCGAGGAGTACGTCAGGCGTGGCGGCAATGTCGCCTTCCTCTCCGGCAACACGGCCTGGTGGCAGATCAGGCTCGAGGACGAGGGCCGCACGATGGTCTGTCACCGGGACAGGCTCGCCGACCCCGTGGACGACCCGCGCCTGGCGACCGTCGAGTGGTCGGCGATCGGCAGGCCGGAGAACGCGCTGACCGGTGTGAGCTTCCGCGCCGGGGCGGGAGCGTGGGGCCCGCACATGACCAAGATGCTGGAGGAGTCCTACGTCGCCAGGTTCGCCGAGCACTGGGTGTTCGAGGGGACCGGCCTGACCGACGGCGACAAGTTCGGCCAGGGCTGCCTGGGCTACGAGACCGACGCGGCGGAGTACGCCGAGGTCGGCGGCGTGCCCAGGGTGACGTGCGGCGACGGCACCCCGGCCTCGTTCGTCGTCCTGGCCACGGCCGACCTGCGGCACTGGTCGGCCTACGGGCAGGGCGGCGGCGCCACGATGGGCGTGTTCACCAGCGGTCTCGGCACGGTGTTCACCACGGCCACCGTCAACTGGGGCAACACCCTGCACGACCCGGTCGTCGACCGGATCACGCGCAACGTGCTCGACCGGCTCTCGGCTCCCACGCCCGTCTCGTGGGAGGTCATCGGCCCGGTGGCCGACGTCAGGGCGCTGGGCGTGCTCGGCCGTACCCTCTATGCCGTCGGCGCGGACGAGGAGTTGCTCGCGCGTGAGCTGTGCGGGCAGAACCTGCCGTGGCGCTCGGTGGGCCCGGCGAGCGGCATCCGGGCGCTCGCGGTGCCGCGTGAGGCCGCGGTCGGGGTCAGCGTCGGGCTCTACGGCGTGACCGGGGACGAACGGCTGCTCCTGCTGGAGGACGGCCGCGACTGGGTGCTGGTCTCGGCTGCCCCGGAAGGGGCGATCGGCCTGGCCGTGGCCGACTGCACGTTCTATGTGGCCACGGCCGACGGCCGGATGTGGCGTCAGGTGTTCGGCACGTCGACGTGGGAGGACTGCGGCGACTCGGCGGGCGCGGTCGGGTTCGGCGGGATGAACGGCAGGCTGTTCTCCCTCGACGCCGAAGGCCGGGTGCGCACGTGGCTGCCGGTCGAGGGCGCCGTGTGGCAGGACTACCGGGCGGCGCCCGGCTTCCTGGCGCCCGGCACCGTGCTGGCCGCGCACGCCGGGCTGCTGGTGACCGCGGGCGGCGGCGAGCCGCTGCGCTGGCACCAGGTGCTGCGCGAGCGCCTGTCCGGCCAGGACTGAGGCGAGGGACCGCTCCAGCCCGGCTGGAGCGGTCCTGAGCGCCTACCGCGCGCCGGTCAGCGGGCCGCCTTGATGATGCGGGCCGCCAGCCTGCGGTGCTCGGCCGAGCGAAGGATCTTGGCCGCCTTGCCCGCGTCGGCCACCGGCGCCCGGTCGAGGAAACCCCGGTTGAGCTTCAGGGTCAGCAGCCTGGTCACCGACTGGTCCAGCCGCTTGGCCGAGATACGCCCCGACTTCACCGCAGCCAGCACCGAGGAGTACGCCTTGGGGAAGTCGGGCGGCATCAGCAGCAGGTCGGCGCCCGCCAGAATCGCCCTGACCGCGACCTCGCCGTCGGGATAGCGCTTGCGCACGCCCTCCATGTTGAGCGCGTCGGTGGAGATCACGCCCTTGAAGCCGAGCTCGTCGCGCAGCAGGCCGGTCAGGATCGGCTTGGACAGCGTGGCCGGGTCGCCCGAGGGGTCGAGCTTCGGCATCACGATATGGGCGCTCATCACCGCATCGACGCCCGAGGCGATCGCCGCCCGGAACGGAGGCGCGTCCAGGCGCTCCCACTGCGACCGGGTGTGCTTGATCACCGGGAGGGCGGTGTGGCTGTCGATATTGGTGTCGCCGTGGCCGGGGAAGTGCTTGGCCGTCGCGGCCACGTCGGCGTCGTGGAAGCCCTTGACCGCGGCGGCGACCATCGTGGACACCTTGGCCGGGTCGCTGCCGTAGGCCCGTTTGCCGATCACCGGGTTCTTCGGGTTGATGTTGACGTCGGCGACCGGCGCGAAGTCCAGGTTGACGCCGAGTGCCAGCAGCTCGCGCCCCGTCGCCTTGGCCGCCGCCCTGGACAGCGCCGGCTCGCCCGTCGCGCCCACGACGGACGCGCCGGGCAGGTCGGTGACCAGGGCCGACATCCTGGACACCAGGCCGTTCTCCTGGTCGGTGCCGATGGTGAGCGGCACGGCTCCCGCGGCCTTCTGCAGGCCGTTGGTCAGCGCGACGACCTGCTGGACGCTCTTGATGTTCTCCGGGAAGAGGATGACGCCGCCGAGGTGGTACTTGGCCACGACCTTGGCCGGGGTGCCGACGCCGAACCTCGCCTGGTTCTCGCCCGAGACGGTGTCGGCGCCAGCGCCGTGCACGACGGGCATGAAGAGCTGGCCGACCTTCTGGGCCTGCGTCATCTTCGCCAGCACCCGCCGCACGTCGCCCGTCCCCGTGCTCTGCGTGGCCGCCGGGGGCGGCGCCGTCGTCGCCGTCGGCGCGGGGGCGGCGGAGGTGACGACCGCCGATGGCGCCGCGCCGGGGGTGGCCGGTGGCGGCGCCCCGGCACATCCCACGACCGACGTCGCGACCATCAGAACCCCAGCCGTACGCATGCCTCGAACCATGCCCACCAAGCTATCGCGCCCCAGAGACCGAATCCGGCCTATCCACCCGCCATCCGCCGTTTCCGGGTCCGGCCGACCCTGATAGATGCCCCTCGATTCCGCGTCCCGCCCCTCAGAGCCCGAGCTCGGCCAGCCCCGGCAGGTGCCGCCTGGCCTGCTCCCTCGCCTCCTGCCCCGAGACGGCCCCGCGCGCCGCCTCGGCCGCGAGCGCGCACTGCTCGCCCGAGTGCCGCGCCAGCGTCGCCCGTACGGCGGGCACCGCGCTCGCGCTCATCGACAACGACGACACACCGAGCCCGACCAGCACGCAGGCCAGCGCCGGATCGGCCGCGGCCTCCCCGCACACCCCGCACGGCACCCCGGCCGACCCGGCGGCGGACGCGGCGGCGGCCACCAGGTCGAGCAGGGCGGGCTGCCAGGCGTCCTGCAGCGCGCTCAGCGCCCCGACCTGCCGATCGGCCGCGAACGTGTACTGGGCCAGGTCGTTGGTCCCGATCGAGAAGAAGTCGACGTGCGCGGCCAGATCGCCCGCCCGCAGCGCCGCCGCCGGGACCTCGATCATCACCCCGGCCGAGGCCAGCCCGGCGGCCTCGCAGGCGTCGGCGAACCAGGCCGCCTCCTGCGCCGTGGCCACCATGGGCGCCATCACCTGGAGCTTGGCCGAGGTGTCGGCCGCCGCCCTGGCCAGTGCGCCGAGCTGGCTCGCCATCACCTCCGGGTGCCGCCTGAACATCCGCAGGCCCCGCTCCCCGAGCGCCGGGTTCGGCTCCTCGCCTGAGGCGCTCAGGAAGGCCAGCGGCTTGTCGGCGCCCGCGTCCAGCGTGCGCACCACGACCTTGCCGCCGGGGAAGGCCCGCAGCACCGCGCGGTAGGCCTCCTCCTGCTCCTGATCGCCGGGCGCGCTCGTCCGGTCGAGGAAGAGGAACTCCGTACGGTAGAGACCGACGCCTTCGGCGCCCGCCGCGAGGGCTGCGTCCAGGTCGGCGGGGCCGCCGATGTTGGCCAGCAGCGGCACCGCACGCCCGTCGGCGGTCATCCCGGGTCCGGTGGCCGCGTCGAGCACCGCCTGCCTGGCCGAGGCCGCACTGGTGGCGTCACGCGCCGCCTGCTCCGAAGGCTCGGCCGTCACCGCGCCCGAGGCGCCGTCGACCAGCACCCGCGTGCCCGCCGCGATCGACGTGGCCCCCGCGCACGCTACCACGGCCGGAACCCCGAGCGCCCTGGCCAGGATCGCGGTATGACTGGTCGGCCCGCCCTCCTCGGTGACGAACGCCGCCACCACGTCCTTGGACAGCGACGCCGTGTCGGCGGGCGCGAGATCGCGGGCGATGAGCACGAAGGGCTCCTTCGCCTGCTGCGGCACACCGGGCATCTGCTGCCCGGTCAGGACGGCGAGCACCCTGTCCCTGATGTCGTCGAGGTCGCTCACCCGCTCGCCCAGGTAGCCGCCCACGCCTTCGAGCATCGCGCGGTACTTGCCGAACGCCTCGTAGACGGCCCTCGGCGCGGCGACGCCCTCGTCGACGCGTTCCTTGACGCCCACCGCGATGCCCGGGTCCCTGGCCATCACGGCCTGGGCGGCCAGCACGTCCTTGGCCTGGCCTCCGGCCTTGTCGCCGCGTAGTTCGAGGTCGGCCGCGACCTGTTCGAGCGCGGCCAGCGCCCGGTCGTACTCGGCCCGGGCGTCGCCGTCGTGCCGCTGGCCCTCTTCGGGCACGGCGATGCGTTCGACCAGCAGGTAGGCGGGACCGATGCCGGTCCCGGGGCTGACGCCGACCCCCGTACGGGTCATGCCCCCGCCGGTCACGGCGCCGACGCGATCGCGGCGAGCTGGTCGAGCAGGGCCTCGTCGTCGGCGGTGATCACGATGGTGTCGTGCTGCCTGACGTCGAGCGCCATCACGGCCAGGATGCTCTTGGCGTTGACGGGCGAGCCGCCGGGCTTGTGCACGCTCACCTCGCCCTCCGCCTTGGCCGCCGTCTGCACGAACGACGCCGCGGGCCTGGCGTGCAGTCCCACCTCGGACACGATCGTCACCTTGCGCTCAGCCACGTGCTCCTCCAGTGCCTTCGTTGCCGTGCCGGCCTACCGCCGGTCCCTGCCCGGGGGCGTGCTGCCGAACGGCGGCCAGCCGATCCCGGTGAGATCGGCCACCACCAGGTCGGCCTGCGACAGCTCGTCTCCCGCGTGCGTCGTGGCCACCCCCACGCACCTCATACCCGCCGCCTTGGCCGCGGCAATCCCCGCGAGGGAGTCCTCGAACACCACACACGCCCCGGGACTCACCTCCAGCAGCCGTGCCGCGAGCAGGAACCCGCTGGGGTCCGGCTTGCCGACACGGACGTCCTCGGCCGAGACGATCACCTGGACCAGGTCGCGCACGCCGACCTCGACCAGCCGTTCCTCGGCCCAGTCGCGCCGGGCGGAGGTCACCAGTGCGATCGGCGCGCCGGACCAGGCCACCCTGGCGACCAGCTCGGCCGCGCCGGGCACGGGGACGACCTCGGGCAGGCCGGGGCGCTCGCCGTAGCCGTCGACCTCGGCGATCAGCGCCTCGACGTCGGCGCCCGGCATCACCTCGGGCAGCACGTCGCGGCCCCTGCGGCCCATGAAGCCGCGCAGCAGCGAGTCGTCGAAGGCGACCTCGTGCCGCTCCAGCAGCATCCGCCACATGGCCATGCTGCGGGCCTCGGTATTGATCAGCGTGCCGTCGAGGTCGAACAGCGCGGCGGCGCTCACGCCCATCGGAACAGCTCGTCGCCCACGTGCACATCGCCGTGCGCGACCTCGGTCACCTCGGCGGCCAGGGCGTCGAGCGCCACGACGGGGCACATGGGCGAGCGGCCTCCGGCCTCGATCACCCCGGGGTCCCAGGCGACGACCGGCTGGCCGGCGCTGACCCTGTCGCCTTCGGCGGCGAGCAGTTCGAAGCCCTCGCCCTTGAGCTGCACGGTGTCGATGCCCAGATGCACCAGCACGCCTTTGCCGTCGTCCCCCACGATGACATAGGCGTGCGGATGCAGTTTCATGATCTTTCCGTCGATCGGGGCGACGGCCTTGCCCGGCCCTCTGGCCGGGTCGATCGCCGTTCCCGGCCCCACCATGCCGGCGGAGAAGACCGGGTCGGGCACAGCCGCCAAGCCGACGGCGGCTCCGTCGACCGGAGCGAGAACCTTGGTCACGATGCCCCCAACCTGCGACAGGCGCCGGTGGCGGAAATCCGCCACCGGCGCCCTAGCCGATGATGTCCTCGATGTCGCTGGCGATCGTGTCGGCCTCCGGTCCGACGACGACCTGGACGACATTGCCCGCGGCCATCACCCCGTGCGCCCCGGCTGCCTTCAGCGCCGACTGGTCGACCTTGGAGGCGTCGTGCACCTCGGTCCTCAGCCGTGTGATGCAGGGCTCGATCTCGATGATGTTGTCGGCACCGCCGAGCCCGGCGATGATCGCGTTGGCGTCTGCCGCCATGGTCGTCCTCCTCGTCGCAGTCCTCAGATGACTCTTTGAACAGGCTAAACGACGCTGTGCAATCAATCGGTCTGGGTGACCTTGTTCAGTCCACGCGGCGCGTCGGGGTTGAAGCCCAGGCGGCGGGCGAGCGCCTCGGTCAGCAGCTGACCGGGGACGATCAGGCCCATCGGGGCCACCCACTCGGGCAGGTCGGGCCCGTTCAGCGCCGCCGTACCGGCCGCGGCGAGCGCGGTGCCCCCGCCGACGGTGTAGGCGGCGGCGCCCGCGCCGGTGACGCGCTCGGCCAGTGCGACGGTGCCGGCCAGGGTCGGGCCCTCGCTGGAGGCGACCAGCAGCGCCGGGGTGTCGGCGTCGACGACCGCGATCGGGCCGTGCAGCAGGTCGGCGTAGGACAGGCCCATGGCGTGCAGGTAGCACGCCTCCTTGAGCTTGAGCGCGGTCTCCAGCGCCGTGGAGAAGGCCAGACCGCGGCCGGAGACGACGACGCCCGGCTTGTCGGCCAGGCCCTCGACGACGGCGTCGAGGTCGCCGGGCTCGGCGATGAGCTTCTCGACCGCGTCGGGCACCCGCTGCAGGTCGTCGGCGTCCACGTCGGCGCCGAGCCCGAGCGCCAGTACGGCGAGCGCGGCGAGCTGCGTAGTGTAGGTCTTGGTCGCGGGCACGGCCTTCTCCTCACCGGCGAGGGTGACGAGCGCCAGGTCGGCGGCCTGGGCCAGCGGGCTGTCCGGACCACCGTTGGTGATGCCGACGGTCTTGGCGCCGCAGTCCTTGGCCCACGCCAGGGTCTCGACGATCTCCTCGGTCCGGCCCGACTGCGAGATCGCGACGGCCAGCACGCCGTCCAGGTCGATCTTGCGCTTGTACGTCGTCGCGATCGAGGGGGCGGCCAGCGCGGCCAGGCGACCGGCGTGCGACTCGATCAGGTAGCGGCCGTACACCGCGGCGTTGTCGGAGGTGCCGCGCGCGATGAACAGCAACTGACGCGTCTGCTCACCGAGCGCCTTGACCTCGTCGACCCGGGGAAGCAGCGAGTCAAGGGTGGCCCGCAGCGCGGCCGGCTGCTCGGCGATCTCGCTGCGCATCTTGGTGGTCATCTCGCGCCCATCCTTCAATTACCAATGTTTGGCATCGGGTCGTTATCGTTCGGACGTTGACCCGGTTTTCCGGCATGTGGTCTAGTCCGGACTAGACCAGTACGAACCATAGCTCATGGGCCAGGTCAGATCGAGGGGAGGATCCGTGGCGCATATCGATCCGGACAGTCCGGTGCCGAAGTACTTCCAGCTCCGTGAGATCCTGCTCGATCTCATCGACAGCAACGAGCTCAGCATCGGCGCGGCGATCCCGTCCGAGCGTGAGCTGTGCCAGCGGTTCGGGCTCTCCCGTATGACCGTGCGCCAGGCCGTCGACCACCTGGTCTCCGAAGGACGCCTGCACCGCGTGCCCGGCAAGGGCACGTTCGTGGCCAGGCCCAAGATCGAGCTCGCCCTCCAGCTCACGTCGTTCAGCGACGACATGCGGGCCAGGGGCATGGAGCCGGGCTCACGCGACCTGGACCGCCGCATCGTGCGGGCCAGCGCGCACCTCGCCAAGGAGCTGGGCATCCAGCCGGGCGAAGAGGTGCACTTCATCGAGCGGCTACGAACCGCAGACGGCGAACCCCTGTCGATCGAACGGGCGCACATCCCGGTCTCGCTCGCCCCCGACCTCGCCGACCACGACCTGTCAGGCCGATCCCTGTACGAACTGCTCGAGTCCCGCCACGGACTCGTCATGGACGCGGGCGAGCTCACCATCGACGGTGGCATCGCCGATCCCAGCGACGCCGACCTGCTGAAGCTCCCCCGCGGCGGCGCCGTTCTGCTGCTGCAGCGGCGCTCCTTCGCAGGCGGCGTCTGCGCCGAACTAGGCGTCTCCACCTACCGCGCCGACAGGTACCAGCTGCGCACGATCCTGGAGATGCCGGTTCGGCGCGGCTGATACCCCCTTCCCCCCGGAGGATCGCCCCCGTGAACGAGGTGACTCGCGCGTCCCGGCTGAGGGGCGCACTGAAGCTGTCGCAGGTGATGGGCGTGCTGCAGCGCCTCGGCCGTTCGCTCATGCTTCCCATCGCCGCGCTGCCCGCCGCCGCCCTGCTCATGCGCTTCGGCCAGAGCGACATGCTCGGCTCCAACGGCGCCGCGCCCGGCGGTCTGGCCGACGTGGCGGGCTTCGCGTGGATGCGCGAGGTGGCCGCCGTGCTGGAGGCCGCGGGAAAGGCCCTGTTCGAGAACATGCCGCTGCTGTTCGCCGTCGGTGTCGCGATCGGCTACGCCCGCAAGTCCGACGGCTCGACCGCGCTCGCCGCCGTCGTCGGGTACCTGGTCTTCGACCGGGTCACCAAGGTGATGTTCGCCGAATCCGCGATCAAGGACGAGGTCGTGGTCCGGACCGAGGACCTCACCGAGATCATCAACTACGGTGTGCAGAACCCCACCAAGGTACTCGGCGGCATCCTCATCGGCCTGGTCACCGCCCTGCTCTACCAGCGCTTCTACCGCATCAAGCTGCCCTCGTGGCTGGCCTTCTTCGGCGGTCGCCGCTTCGTGCCGATCATCACCTCCTTCGCCGCGCTGGGGCTCGGCGTGGTCATCGGCCTGCTGTGGCCGGTGCTCGGCGAGTGGATCGGCACGGCGGGACGCGCCCTGGCCGATCTCGGGCCGCTCGGGCCCGGCCTGTACGGGCTGTTCAACCGGCTGCTGCTGCCGCTCGGCCTGCACCACTTCACCAACTCCCTCGTCTGGTTCACCGTGCCCGAGTGCGAGGTCGCGGGGCGTGTGCTGAGCGGCGACTGGAACTGCTACTTCGGTGGGGACCCGCATGCCGGTGAGTTCATGGCCGGCTTCTTCCCCGTCATGATGTTCGCGCTGCCCGCCGCCGCCGTGGCCATGTGGCGCGCGGCTCCCCCGCACCGTCGCGCGACCGTCGGCGGCATCATGCTCTCGGCCGGGCTGGCCTCGTTCGTCACCGGGATCACCGAGCCGCTGGAGTTCGCGTTCATCTTCGTCGCGCCCATGCTGCTGGTCGTGCACGCGGTCCTGACCGGCATCTCCATGGCCGTCACCGCGCTCATCGGGGGGCAGCTCGGCTTCGGCTTCTCGGCCGGACTCCTGGACATGCTGATGAACGCCAGCAAGTCCAACACCCAGAACCTGCCGGGCATCCTGGCGCTCGGGGTGATCTACGCGGTCGTGTACTACGCGCTGTTCAGCTTCCTCATCAAACGATTCGACATCATGACGCCCGGCCGCGAACCGGAGGTCGACGTCGACTCCGGTGAAACCGAGACGAGTAACTCAAAGACACCGGGGTAGCACATTCGGTGACGACCATCCCCCTCTGGTCCAGCGAAAGGGGATGGGATGAGCATCGGTTCGTCGACATTCGCGGTGCTGCAGCGCATCGGCCGCTCACTCATGCTGCCGATCGCCGCACTGCCCGCGGCCGGTCTGCTGCTGCGACTCGGCCAGGACGACCTGCTCGGCCGTACGGACAACGCCTTTCTCGACAGTGTCGCGCGCATCTTCGCGGCGGCCGGTGGGGCGCTCTTCGACAACCTGCCCATCCTGTTCGCGCTCGGTGTGGCGATCGGGTTCGCGCGCAAGGCCGACGGGTCCACCGCGCTGGCCGCGCTGGTCGGGTATCTCGTCTACGACCGGGTCACCCGGACGCTGTTCTTCAACGCCGACACCGGCACGGCCGTCTACAAGAAGATCGCCCAGGAGGTCGTCAGTCCCGACGGGCCCTCGCCCGCGATCAACTTCGGCGCGGCCAACCCCACCGGGGTGCTCGGCGGCATCATGATCGGCATCGTGGCGGCCGTGCTGTGGGAGAGGTACTACCGGATCAAGCTGCCCGCCTGGCTGGCCTTCTTCGGCGGTCGCCGCTTCGTGCCCATCGTGACCTCGGCCGCCGCACTCGTGCTCGGCGTCATCTTCGGGTTCCTGTGGGTGCCCGTCGGCGAGTGGCTCACCTCGGCCGGCGACTGGCTGTCGGACAACGGTACGGCCGGGTCCGGCATCTACGGTGTGGCCAACCGGCTGCTCATCCCGATCGGGCTGCACCACTTCCTCAACACGATCGTCTGGTTCACCCTGCCCGAGTGCCACGCGGGCGTCGACGGGGCGACCAAGAACGCGGCCGGCGACCTCAACTGCTACTTCGCGGGCGAGGACGGCGCGGGCATCTTCATGACCGGGTTCTTCCCCGTGATGATGTTCGGCCTGCTCGGCGCGGCCATCGCGATGTGGCGCGCGGCGCCTCCGCACAAGCGCAAGGTCGTCGGCGGCATCATGCTGTCGGCCGGTCTGACGGCATTCGTCACCGGGATCACCGAGCCGCTGGAGTTCGCGTTCATCTTCGTGGCGCCCGTGCTGTTCGTGGTGCACGCCCTGCTGACCGGCGCCTCGATGGCCCTCATGGCCGAACTCGACGCCCGGCTCGGCTTCACCTTCTCGGCCGGCGGCTTCGACATGCTGCTGAACGCGGGCAAGTCCAACTCGCACCGGGTCGGCCTGGTGATCGTCTTCGGCCTGGCGTACTTCGTCCTGTACTACCTGCTCTTCACCTTCCTCATCCGCAGGCTGAACCTCACCACCCCCGGCCGCGAGCCCGACGACGAGCCCGGCGACACCCCCCTCACCGAAACCCCACCCCAGGCGGCCGACGCCTCCCGAACGGAAACCCCGCCTCAGGCCGCCCAGAAAACGGACCCACCCCCCTCCACCCCGTGAAACGCCGATTCCAGTACGCCACCAACCCGCGATTCCCCCCACCCACAACCCCATACGGCAGCCGATACCGAGACGAACACCGAACCCAAACGATCATCCCCCCACTCCAGGTTCACCTGATCTTTCCCGCCTTCCCCCGCAAAACGATCGTGATGACCAAGAAGTTGGCGGCATTCGCAGCTTCGGCCGGGGCCGAAAACTCCATGTATCGACACGCCAATCGTCGACAGGAGCCCCCGTGCCGCTCTCCCGCCGATCCCCCCACATCAGACTCGTCGCCGCCTCCGAACCGCCCTACGACCGCCGCACGTCCGCCACCCGCCCCGGCACGCCGTACGTGCAGGGCTCGCTCGCCCTGGCCGCGGAGATCGGCGCGTCGGCCGTCCGGGGGGCTTCGAGCGCGGCGCCCGGCGAGCGCAGGCTCCGTCATCTCGCCCAGGCGCTGGCCGAGGTGCTCGCGGGACGCAGACCGGCCGAGACCGTCGCCGACCGGCTCACCGCGAGGGCCTACGCGGGACTGGTACGGTCCGGCCGCATGATCGAGACGTCCCGCCCGCCCTTCGTCGCCGCGCCGCACATCCGGCAGCCCGCCGACGGCGTGGTGGAGATGTGCGTACTCGTCCACTGCGGCGAGCGCAGCCACGCCCTCGCCGTACGCCTGGAACGCCGGGGCGTGCAGTGGCTCTGCACCGACGTGGAGACGGCGTGAGCCTTTTCTCTGTGGCGACACCCGCATGAACGCACTGAAGCCCTGCCCCCCGCGAACGGGGAACAGGGCCTCAGGTCAGAGGTCAGGCCTCGACGTGCTTGGGGTCGCCGTGGCAGCGCTTGAACTTCTTGCCGGAGCCGCAGGGGCACGGCGCGTTGCGCTCGACGTTGCCGTAGGCGGCGCGCTCCTCGGGCGTGGTCCGCACACTGGTGTGCTGCACCTCGCCCGACTCGCCGGGCGCGGAGTAGTCGAGCTGCGTGGGCCGGTCGGGACCGCGCAGGCCGCGTGCGATGATCGAACGCGTCTCGGCGAGCTCGGCGCTCTCCGCCTCCTCGACGATCGGGTTGGTCTGCACCTCGACCTCGAGGTTGAACAGATACCCGACCGACTCCTCCTTGATGCCCTCGAGCATCGCCTTGAACATCTCGAAGCCCTCACGCTGATACTCGATCAGCGGGTCGCGCTGCGCCATCGCGCGAAGGCCGATGCCCTCCTGGAGGTAGTCCATCTCGTAGAGGTGCTCGCGCCACTTGCGGTCGAGGACCGACAGGATGACCCGGCGCTCCAGCTCACGGGTGGCCTCGGAACCGAGCTGCTCCTCACGCCTGTCGTAGGCGGACAGCGCGTCGGCCTTGATCCGCTCCGACAGCAGCTGGGCGTTGAGCTCCTCGCGACCGCCGGCCTCCTCGATCAGCGTGTCGAGGCTGATCGAGACGGGGTACAGCTGGCCGAACGCCTTCCACAGCTTGTCGAGGTCCCACTCCTCGGAGAAGCCCTCGGCCGTGGCGCCCGTGACGTACTCGTCGACGACGTCGCCGATGAAGCCGCGCACCTGCTCGTGCAGGTCGGCGCCCTCCAGGACGCGGTGGCGCTCGGCGTAGATCACCTTGCGCTGGCGGTTCATCACCTCGTCGTACTTCAGGACGTTCTTGCGGATCTCGAAGTTCTGCTGCTCGACCTGGTGCTGGGCCGAGGCGATCGCCTTGGAGACGATGCCCGACTCGATCGGCTGGTCGTCGGGGATGTTGAGGCGCGTCATGATCGCCTCGACCCGCGCGGAGTTGAACAGGCGCATGAGGTCGTCGCCGAGCGAGAGGTAGAACCTCGACTCGCCCGGGTCGCCCTGACGGCCGGAACGACCGCGCAGCTGGTTGTCGATGCGGCGCGACTCGTGGCGCTCGGTGCCCAGCACGTAGAGGCCGCCGAGGTCGGAGACCTCGTCGTGCTCGGCCTTGACCGCCTCCTTGGCCTTGACCAGGGCCTCGCCGTAGGCGGATTCGTACTCGTCGGGCGTCTCGACCGGGTCGAGGCCGCGCTGGCGCAGCTCGACGTCGGCGCGGAACTCGGGGTTGCCGCCGAGCATGATGTCGGTGCCACGACCGGCCATGTTGGTGGCGACGGTGACGGCCTTCTTGCGCCCGGCCTCGGCGATGATCGACGCCTCACGCGCGTGGTTCTTCGCGTTGAGCACCTCGTGCACGACGCCCCGGCGCTTGAGCGCCTTGGACAGCCGCTCGGACTTGGCGACGGAGGTGGTGCCGACGAGGACCGGCTGACCGGCCTCGTAGCGCTCCTTGATGTCCTCGACCACCGCGTCGAACTTGGCGTCCTCGGTCTTGTAGACCACGTCGGCCTGGTCCTTGCGGACCATCGGGCGGTTGGTGGGGATCGGGACCACGCCGAGCTTGTAGGTCTGGTGGAACTCGTTGGCCTCGGTGGCGGCCGTGCCGGTCATGCCGGACAGCCTGCTGTAGAGGCGGAAGTAGTTCTGCAGGGTGATCGTGGCGAGAGTCTGGTTCTCGTCCTTGATCTTCACGCTCTCCTTGGCCTCGATGGCCTGGTGCATGCCCTCGTTGTAGCGGCGGCCGTGCAGGACTCGACCGGTGAACTCGTCGACGATCAGGACCTCGCCGTCGACGACGATGTAGTCCTTGTCCTTCTTGTAGAGCTCCTTGGCCTTCAACGCGTTGTTGAGGAAGCCGACCAGGTGGGTGTGCTCCGGCTTGTAGAGGTTGTCGACGCCGAGCCAGTCCTCGACCTTCTCCACACCGCTCTCGAGGATGCCGACCGTGCGCTTCTTCTCGTCGACGACGTAGTCGCCCGTCGACTGCTCGCCCGGGTCCTTGGCCTCGACGCCCTTGCGCAGGCGCGGCACGATCTTGGCGAACTCCTGGTACCACTTTCCGGACTGCTCGCCGGGGCCGGAGATGATCAGCGGCGTCCTGGCCTCGTCGATGAGGATCGAGTCGACCTCGTCGACCACGGCGAAGTTGTGGCCGCGCTGCACGCACTCCTCGAGCGACCACGCCATGTTGTCGCGCAGGTAGTCGAAGCCGAACTCGTTGTTCGTGCCGTAGGTGATGTCGGCGCCGTACTGCTTGCGCCGCTCGCTGGGCTCCTGGCCCGCCAGGATCACGCCGACCTCGAGGCCGAGGAACCTGTGCACACGGCCCATGTTCTCGGCGTCACGCTTGGCCAGGTAGTCGTTGACCGTGATGACGTGGACGCCCTTGCCCGACAGCGCGTTGAGGTAGCTGGGCAGAGTACACGTCAGTGTCTTGCCCTCACCGGTGCGCATCTCGGAGATGTTGCCCATGTGGAGGTTGGCGCCGCCCATGATCTGGACGTCGTAGGGTCGCTGGCCGAGCACGCGGCGCGCGGCCTCACGGACCGTCGCGAACGCCTCGGGCAGCAGGTCGTCAAGGGACTCGCCGTCCTGGTGACGCTGTTTGTATTCATCCGTCAGCGCGCGCAGCTCCGCGTCGGACAGGCTCTTGAAGTCGTCCTCAATGGAGTTGACCTGGTCGGCGATTCGCTTGAGCTTGCGCAGAATCTTGCCCTCGCCGGCGCGCAGAATCTTGTCGAGAATGGCTGCCACTTTATGTAAAGCTCCTCGCAGGTCTACCCCGGCGGCGACGCCAGGTGGAGAGGCCGAGACATACTTCCCCGTTGCCATCGTAGGCGCTCCCACCACCAGACACAGCCAGGCGGTGGAACGGGCGCGACACGGGCCTGGGAGTATGGGTCCCGGCAGAGGGTATGCCGATCTACATCCATCTCGCGCGCCAGTGCGTCTAAAAGCGGGATTTAACTGCAGGGGAGGATATGTCATGGCAGACGGGGAGAACCTCGGCAACCACGCCGGGCGCGCATCGTCATGGTTCGCGGTCACCGTCATGCTGGTGGGCACCATCGTGGGCGGCGTCGGAATGACGCAGGCCAACTGGTTCGTCATCTGGGTCGGCGTTGGCATCGTCGTCGTGGGCGCCATCCTCGCCCTCGTCTTCGACATCTTCACCGACGTCGTGATCGACGCTCCCCGCGCGGGCCTGAGCGCCGAAGACCACCGCTGACACACACGCACCACTCACCGTGAAGCGGCGAGAGGAGCTTCGCCTTCTCGCCGCCCCGGTTGGCCCTGGTGAGGTGCTTCCTCTCTCGGGAGTACGGCTTCTTGGGAGTACGGCTTCTTGGGCATACGGTTCGCGCCTTCGGCCGTCGGCCTTTTGTCGGACCCCGCGGCTAGCATCTGCCGCATGCCAATCGAGCTGTCGGCCGACGAGGCCCGTCGCATCATTCTCCGCGCGCAGGGATTCCTCGGGTCGGGAGCGAGACAGGAGGGCGTGCCCGGCATGTTGCGCAGGCTGGGTGCCGTGCAGCTCGACACGATCTCGGTGCTGGCCAGGTCCCACGAGCTGGTCGCCTACGCCAGGCAGTCTCCGGGGCTGTCCCGCCAGACGATCGAGTCCTCGTACTGGAGTGAGCCCGCCACCGCGTTCGAGTACTGGTGCCATGCCGCGTGCATCCTGCCCATCGAGCACTGGCCGCTGTACTCCTTCCGCCGCCGCGACTTCCGCGAGCGCAGGCAGCGCTGGCACGAGGTCCCCGCGAGCGTCGAGCAGCTCCTGCACAAGGTCCGCGACCTCGGCCCCGTCACCACGGGCGACGTCGGCGGCGCCAAGAAGAGCGACTACTGGTGGGACTGGTCGGACGAGAAGATCGCCATCGAGTGGCTCCTCGACATCGGCGAGATCGCCTGCACCAGACGCGCAGGCTGGCGACGCGTCTACGACCTGGCCGAACGCTCGGTCCCCGCCACCCTCCTGGCCGAGGAGCCGTCCGACGAGGAATGCATCACCCACCTCGCCCGCATCGCCGGCCGCGCGCTCGGCGTCGCCACCCGAGCCGACCTCATCGACTTCCTCCGCCTGCGCGGCCGCCACGCCGCCATGCTCGACGAGGCCCTCGCCAGCGGAGCCGCCGGCCTCACCCCCGTCCACGTCGCCGGCTGGCCCGCCGCCCGGCCACCTCGCGCGGCCGGCTCCCGCAGCGGGGGCGCGTCAGTCGCGGCTTCGGCCGGGGTGTCTGGTGTGGGGGGGTCCTCGGTTGGAGGGGCCTCGGCTGGAGAGGCTGGAGTCGGAGGGACTTCGGCCTGGGTGCCTGGCGTGGCAGGGGCCTTGGCCGGGGCGGCTGGGGTCGGCGAGCCCTTGGTCGGGACGGCTGCGGCCGGAGGAGCCGTGGCCGGGGCGGCCGGGACAGACGCGTCGTCCAGCGCCGGCTCGCTTGCGGCTGGTTCCTCCTCTCCAGGACTGGCGCCATCCGCCGCGGAGTCGGCCTCGGCTGATTTCGCCGAACCCGGTGGGCGTGGCGCGGGTCCCCAGGACGCCTCAGGAGCCCCACAGGCCCCTCCCGGGGGTGCGGGTCCGCTTTCCTCCCCTTCGCCCGGCATGGCGCCTCTCGCCAACGCCTGGGCCGATCCTGACGCTCTTGTCGTCGAGCCGCGCGGGCGTCACCGTACGACGCTGTTGTCGCCGTTCGACTCGCTTGTGTGGGATCGGCCTCGGACCGAGCGGGTGTTCGGCTTCAACCACCGCCTTGAGGCGTACGTGCCCAAGGACAAGCGCGTACACGGCTACTTCGCCATGCCGGTCCTGGCCGGAGGCCGCCTGATCGGCCGCGTCGACCCGGCACGCGAAGGCACGACGTTCGTGGCCCGCCACGTGTCCTTCGAATCGCCCCGCGTCCGGGAAGCCGACATCGCCGCCATGCGCGAGGCCCTCCACATCGCGGCCGGCTGGGTCGGCCTCACCGACATCCGCGTCGACCGCGTCACCCCCACCGGCCACACCGACGCCCTCCTCAAGGCACTACCTCTAAACATGTCCGACTTCCGCTAGCCCGACGCCTTCCGACAGGCGTCCGGCTGGGGTACGCGTCGCGCGGGCGTCTGGCCTGGGACTCTCGCAGGCAGGGGTCCACAGGAAGGGCCTCGCCCGGCGACACACGCCGTGGTGACAAGGTGACGTCCGGCATGCCCCGAGCTATGGGCAAGCCGGGTATCAGGGCTGTCTGGAGCCTATGCCCCCTAAATGCCCATACCCCACGCCTGTCCGAAGTGCGCCGAGGGATTCCCCGTACGCCTGGCACGAGCCAGTACCAGGGCATGCGTGCGTGTGGCTGCTCTTCGTCGGCTGCGGTGTCGCGCGCCTCGGTCAGCGCGCCCTCACGCAGCTCGTCCTAGGGAGGGCTTCTTCACAGAAAGCTCCTCCGGGCACGAAAGGCCCCTAAAGCCTCGCCGGGCACGGAAGGCCCCTCGAATACCGGGCTCGCCCGTTTCTCCCGGCATGAGGTTCATCCGCCCGGCACAACAACTACTCCACCCGCCCCGTACGAACACTGCTCAAGCACCCGACACGACACGACACGTGAAGCGTGAGGCGCGATGTGCTCAACGCCTCTCACAACGTAAGCCCACGCTCACAACGCAGGCCCACCCCGCGACAACACCCCCCAGGCACCCGGGAGTCGTCGGTGTCAGGTGATTTCCAGCATGCGCTCTCTGACCGCGTACACGACGGCCTCCATGCGGGAGTGGAGTTGGAGTTTGTCCAGGATGTTGCGGACGTGGTTCTTGACGGTGTTCTCCGAGATGAACAGCTGCTTGGCGATCTCGCGGTTGTTCATGCCCTTGGCGACCAGGCGGAGGACTTCCATCTCGCGTTCGGTCAGGCGGGGGACGGGGAGCTGGGGAGGGCGTTCGGCCTCCTTGCGGCTCATGTTGGCGAACTCGGTGATGAGTTTGGCGGCCATGGCGGGATTGATGAGGGACTGCCCCTCGTGCACGCCTCTGACCGCGTCGGGGACCTCGTCGATCTGGACGTCCTTGAGGAGGTACCCGGTCGCCCCTGCCTTGATGGCCTCGAAGAGGTCTTCCTCCTCGTCGCTCACCGTCAGCATGACGATGCGGGTGCTCGGCACGGACGCCTTGATCGCACGGGTGGCGTCGATGCCGCCCTGACGCGGCATCCGTACGTCCATCAGCACGACGTCGGCCAAGAGGCGGTCGGCGAGTGCGACCGCCTCCTTGCCGTCGCTGGCTTCTCCGACCACCTCGATGTCGGACTCCGCTGCGAGCGCGAGGGCGAGGCTCCGGCGTATCAGCTCGTGGTCGTCCACGATCAGCACGCGGATCGGGTCGCCGCGTCCTGACACGCGGGCCTCGTCGGTCGGGGTCACGTGGCCTCCTTCACGGGCCACATGCGTCGAACGCTCACGTGACCTCCTTCACCAGGCCACGCGTGTCGCACGCTCACGCGACCTCCTTGACCGGTCGCGCCGAACGCGCCGCTCGCTCACTCACGCGGCCTCCTTGACAGGCCACGCGAGCGGGCCGCGTTCCCGAGCTCGCTCGCTCACGTCTCCTCCTCGTGGGGGGCCAGAGCCGTTAGAACCGCAATGATTACACGGGTTTCACGGTCCTAGGGGTAGTCGAGAGGATCTTGCGGGTGCCGATCAGGGCTCGACGAGCCGCAACACGCCGTAGTTGTAGCCGCGCCGGTTGTAGACGACGCTCGGCTGGCCGCTCTCCTTGTCACGGAAGAGGTAGAAGTCATGCCCGACGAGCTCCATCTCCAGGAGTGCCTGGTCGATGGTGATCGGTTCGGCGTTGTGGAATTTCTCCCTGACGACGAGGGGGCCGTCGCCGTCCATCTCGATGGGGATGATGTCGTCGTCACGCTTGTCTTCGGGTAGCTCGACGTCTGCGAAGTCCTCGTCGGATTCGGCCTGTTCGGGGACGATCGTGGCCTTGGCCGGAGGTACGTCGTAGACGTCGGCGAGCGCGGCCGTCAGCTCGGCCACGGAGGGCGGATTGTGGTTGCCGTGGTGTACCTTGCGGCGGTCGGCGATGCGCCTGAGGCGGCCTTCGAGTTTGTCCATGGCGAGGTCGAGGGCGGCGAACCTGTCGTCCGCCGAGGCTTCCGCGCGGACGGCGGGCCCGCGGGAGTGGATGGTCAGCTCGACCCGCTCACGCTGGTCGGCTATGCGTGGATTGCGCTCCTTCGAGACCTCCACGTCGACTCGAATGAGCTTGTTGTCCAGACGCTCGATCCTGGCCAGCTTGGTCGTCACTAGGTCACGGAATCGGTCACTCACTCCGGTGTGCCGACCCTTGACGATGATGTCCATGCAACAGCCCCCCTTCGTCTAACGACTGTGGAAGAGCCCCCGGCGACGTGCCTGCCGGGTGGGGTCCTCTGACTGCCTTTCCGTAACCGGTACCCCCACCTCTCGATACGTAGTCACCGGCAACTCCAAAGGCACCCGCTCGGCCGACCTGGTCTTCGACCCCACATCCGCCTGCTGAGGGGTTCGCGGCGCATTCGCCACTACTGCCCTTCTCTTCTGGCGGAGGCCATCTGGACCTCCGGGAAGGCAGGACTTACTTCTAAGCCGCACCGTGATCGGTCGACAAAGAGTCGCCTTACGTGGACCGTTTTGCCTGCGGCTGGCATCGGCTAGCAGAGCCGGGAAGCCCGGCTCTGCGCAACCACGGACCCGAACGGGTGCCATGCCAGAACGCTATCCGTATCGGGGGCGAATGTCAGCCTGGAGTCCGGCCGAAGGATCACTTTGCGTAGTATCTGACAGCCTGTCGAGCCCGCAGATTAGGGGCTTTGGCGGCCCGACATCCCTTATGCAGGCGCGCCGGAACCTCGACGACCTGGCCGGGTGGCCAGTTTCGGACAGAGAGATGTGGCGGCCGGGTGAGAGGCCAGAGTTGAGGCGTTCTTTACGCTACGTGACCGAAGCTTGTTCGCTCTCTTCGGCGTGTCGCGGCGACGACGGCCGCGAAAGCCACCTCGACTCCCGCCTCCCCCAGCCGCAGCGCCGCCGCCGTGAGCGTGGAACCCGTGGTCACCACGTCGTCCACGAGCACCACAGGAGGGGCTGAGTCGCTGCTCAGCGCCACGAGGGCGGCTCTGGTCACATGGATGCCGCCTCGGACGTTGGCGGCCCTCTGGGTGGCGCTCAGGCCCGCCTGGTCGTGCACACCGCCACCCTGCCTGAGCCCATGACACACGGTTACCTGGCATCCCAGCTTGCGAAGCCGTACGGCAGCCGCCTCTGTCATCCGGGCCACCGCATCGTGCCCCCTGACCCGCGCGGCCCGCCGCGAACTGGGCACAGGCACCAGCACCGCCGCCCTTCCGCCGAGCGCCCCCGCCACTGTGAAAGCCAGCACACTCCCCAACGCCTCCGCCAGCGCCGCACGCCCCCGCTCCTTGGCCGCGAGCACCGCCCGCACCGCCACCCCTTCGTACGGCCCCGCCGACCACACGACGGGCATCCCCGCAGGACACGGCCGAGGCATCCGCACAGCCCGCCTCCCCGCAAGCCCCGCCGTGCACCCCTCGCACAACACCGCGCCGGCCCCGTCACACCCCACACACCGCTGCGGCACCACCAACCCCAGCACCGCCTCCACCCCCAGCCCGAACATCCCCCCAGTGTGCCGCTCCCCACCGACATTCCACGGCCGTTCTCACACGTCAGCCCCAGGCCGGGCCGCGCGAGGGGGACGTAAGGGGAGGAAGCCAGAAAAAGCGAGGGGGCCAGCACGGCTGGCGTTGTGTCGCGGGGCGCGCCTCAGGCGCCAGCCGTCGCTCCCCTCAGCGACGCCCCAACCGCCCCAAGCCCCTCAAAGCCCCAAAAAAGCCCGACGAAGTGACCTACCCCAGCGGAAACGTAGGCGTCCCTGCGCCGTCCTTGACCAAGGTCACCCACTTCTGGTGGGCCTCGTCCCACTCCAGGACCTCGGCGTCCTTCTCGTCGCCGCTCTCGCCTTCGGCACCGGCCAGCACGCGATCGCCCAACGCGGTGATCGACGTGATCCGCTTGTCCGACTGCAGCGTGTCCACCCGGGGATCACCGCTGCGTACGGCCCGTACGGTCTGACCGGACTTCCCCTTCACGAGGATCAGCAGCGTCGAATGGTCTCGCCAGGCGATGTCGAGGATCTTCTCGTTGTCCTCGGTCGTCAGCAGGGTCTGGAAGTGGTCGAGTCTGGTCGCGGCGCTGGTGCCGCCGATGGCGCCCACGCGGACGTGGGTGCCGACCTTGTCGGTGACGACGGCGGCCACGCGCACGCCGTCGCGCGAGATGCGGAAGTTGTCCACGCGGGTGCCGTCGAGGTCGGGCGCGGAGATGCGTTCGACACCGCCCAGCAGGTCGCGGCGCAGGACGTGGGAGGTGGACTCGGCGATCCTGTCGACGGCCCAGAGGGTGCCGTCGCGGTTCCAGGAGGGCGCGGTGAGGTTCTCGCCCATGATCGCCTCCTCCCAGCGGCCGTCACCCTTGATCGGGCTGACGAAGATGTCGCCCTTGGCCGACAGGCTGGCCACCATGGGGATGTCGCCGGGGAAGATCGCGGGGCTGCCGTAGTCGCCGGTCTCCTTGCCGGCGTCGCCCGAGACGGGGGCGCCGCCGCCGTCCTTGACCACCATGTGGACCGCGCCGCGCAGCGTGTAGTACGCCGCCTCCTCGGTCTTCTTGATCCACCGGTCGAAGTAGTCGCTCTGCCCGGCCTTGATCTGCAGCGGGCTGTCGGGACCGAAGAACGGCTCGCCGTTGATCTGCACCTCGATCGTACGGCCCTTGGCCAGGTCACCGAGGGTGCGCTGGAGCTGGGCCTCGATCGCGGCCGACTCGGCGGGGTCGAGCGCCCGGTCGAGGTCTATTATGATCTTGTCGTCGCCGCTTTCGACGCTGGCCCGCAGGCCCTTGGGGAAGGCCGTGCCCACAGCGCCCTGCAGGGCCTCGCTCGGCCCTTGGAGCAGCCGGTTCACGATCGTGGCAGCGGTCTGCTCGGCGGGGTCGTTGCGCAGCCACACCCGGTCGACGACCAGGCCGTCGGGCTTGTCGCCAGGCCGGTTGAGGAAGTGCAGGTCGACGGGGAAGTAGGCACGGCGCACGTCGGCCGAGGTGAGCAGCATGAGGTGCTCGTCGTCGAGCTTGGAGACCCGCCAGTGCCCGCCCTCCTTGACGAGCGAGAACTCCCAGAAGTTCTTCTTGCCGGACGGGACGTACCTGCCGTCGTCGTGGATGGTGGCCAGCTCGGTGCCCTTGAGCACGACCCTGGCCTGGGTGCCGTCCTCGGAGATCACGGGGGCGACGGACTGGGCGTCGTCGACGACGGTCACCGAGTCGCCCGGCGTCCACGCCTTCTTGGCCTCGGCCGTGAGGTACTTGCGCAGGATCTTGTGCTCGGGGTCGTCGAAGCTGGCCATCGCCGACTGCAGCCCGGTGACGACCTGCTCGGGGTTCCAGTCGTCGCGCGGCTCGGTGGCGATCATCCGATGGAACGGCAGGCTGAGCGAGTCGCCCCTGCCCGATTCGCTGACCGCCTCGGGCACACCGGTGATCGGGATGACCGAGCACCCCGCCGACGACCACGCCACGACGAGGACGAACGCGACGGCCCCCACCGCCTTACTCCGCATGGACGGCCCCCTCCCCTGTCGCCGGTGCGAGCACCGGCGTGATGTGCCCTCGCCACGTGCGCCGCATCTCCACCTCCGGTGGGACCAGCGAGAGCGGCGAGCCCTTCAGCTCGGCCCCGGCCACCCTGGGCAGCGAGAGCCTGAACTGCGAGCCGTCCCCAGGCGTCCCCCACGCCTGAAGCCAGCCTCCGTGCAGCTGGGCGTCCTCCTTGGAGATCGCCAGCCCGAGCCCGGTGCCGCCGATCGTGCGCGCCCGCGAGGGGTCGGCACGCCAGAACCGGTCGAAGACCATGGTGTCCTCGCCGGGCTTGAGCCCGACGCCGTGATCGCGTACGGCGACGGCGACGGCGTCCCGGTCGGCGCCGACGGTGACGACGATGTCCTTGCCCTCGCCGTGCTCGATGGCGTTGAACAGCAGGTTGCGCAGGATGCGTTCGACCCTGCGGCTGTCGACCTCGGCCATGCACGGCTCGTTGGGCAGGCGCAGCTCGAAGCGGGTGGCATGCCGTTCGGCCAGCGCCTCGGAGTCGCCGACGGCCCGCAGGACGACGTCGCGCATGTCGGTCGGGTCGACGTCGAGCGTGGCCGCCCCGGCGTCGTAGCGGCTGATCTCCAGCAGGTCGGCGAGCATCGACTCGAAGCGTTCCAACTGGTTCTGCATGAGCTCGGCCGAGCGCGAGGCCATCGGGTCGAAGTCCTCGCGCGCGTCGTAGAGCAGGTCGGCGGCCATGCGCACGGTGGTGAGCGGGGTACGCAGCTCGTGCGAGACGTCGGAGACGAACTGGCGTTGCACCTGCGAGAGCTCTTCGAGCTGGTGGATCTTCAACGCCAGGTTGGCCGCCATCTCGTTGAACGAGGTGGCCAGACGGGCCAGGTCGTCCTCGCCGCGTACCTTGAGCCGTTCGTCCAGCCTGCCCGCCGCCAGCCGTTCGGCGGCCTGCCTGGCCAGCCGTACCGGCGTGACGACCTGGCGGGTGACCAGCGAGGCGATGGCGGCCAGCAGCAGGACGAGGCCGACGCCGACCACGATGACGACCTGTCTGACGTTCGACAGCGTCGCCTCTTCGGCGTCGAGCGGGAAGAAGTGGTAGATCTCGTAGCCGTCGTCGATGAAGGCGCCGGTGACCAGGGCGAGCCTGGGTGCGGACTGCCCGTAGTAGACGACGGGGGCGATGAGCTGCTCGGTGGTGTTGAGCTGGCCCTGTTCGCGTCGGCGCTCCAGCTTGTTGCGCAGGCCGGTCGGGATGCTGGCCTCGACGGCCTCGCCGGAGGCGCGCGACTGGCCGGGCAGGCTCTCGTTGAGGATCAGCACCTCGTAGCGCTTGTCCCAGTCGCCGGAGCCGATGAGGGCGTTCATGGCCTGGTCGATGGGCGTTTCGAGGATCTTGCCCGACTCGACGGTCTTGGGCTCGGCGGGCTGGTCGAGCAGTCCGGCGACGGTGACCCTGTCGGCGACCGCGTCGCTGAAGGCGGCCCTGCGGCTGCCGTCGAGCACGGATTCGGTGATCTGCAGAATGAGGAAGACACCGAGGACCGCGACGACGATCAGCGAGATCACCAGCGTGCTGGTGACGACCTGGAGCTGGAGCGAGCGCCGCCACGTGCGGCGTACCCTGCCCGCCGCACGCCGGGTCCGCCGCCGGACTCCACCAAGAATCTGGCGAAATGTCCGGCGCCGGGGCGGCTTTTTCGAAGAGGAGGGCATGAGGGGAGGGCGAGGTCAGGCTGGTCCGGCTTTGTACCCGACGCCGCGGACCGTCACGACGATCTCGGGGTGCTCGGGGTCCTTCTCGATCTTCGCCCGCAGCCGCTGGACGTGCACGTTGACCAGGCGCGTGTCGGCGGCGTGCCGGTAGCCCCAGACCTGCTCCAGCAGGACCTCACGCGTGAAGACCTGGCGCGGCTTGCGGGCCAGGGCGACCAGCAGGTCGAACTCCAACGGCGTGAGGTTGATGGTCTCGTCCGAACGCTTGACCGAGTGACCCGCGACGTCGATCGTGATGTCGCCGATCTGCAGGATCTCGGGCGTGGGCTCGTCGGTGCGGCGCAGCCGGGCGCGCACCCTGGCGACGAGCTCCTTCGGCTTGAACGGCTTGACGATGTAGTCGTCGGCGCCCGACTCCAGGCCGAGCACCACGTCGATGGTGTCGCTCTTGGCCGTCAGCATGACGATCGGCACGCCGGACTCGGCGCGGATGCGGCGGCAGACGTCGATGCCGTCGGCGCCCGGCAGCATCAGGTCGAGCAGGACGAGATCAGGACGCGTATCGCGGAACGCGTCGAGCGCCTTGTCACCGTCGGAGACGAAGGATGGTTCAAAGCCTTCTCCACGCAACACGATGCCAAGCATCTCGGCGAGAGCGGCGTCGTCGTCGACGACCAGCACGCGACCTTTCATGGCCCCTCATTCGTTCTACGCATTGTGGGAGATTCTGGGCGAACCCGAACGGTCGTTGAAGATTACCCTCGTCCAGCTCATGACCGGGACTCGGAGTAACGATCAGACCACCAAAAGCCGAATTTTAGACTCTGCACGGCCGATCGTTCTTCCAGTCTGCGCTAAGCGACCATGATTCGGCCATCCCCGATCATGATCACCCGTCGTGAAACCGGTCAGGCAAGACGCCTGCTTCCCACAACGACTCGCCCACCATGCCAGGATTGGGATATGTCAGACGGTCACGGTGCCACGCCCGAGACGCCCCCGGGCTGGGCTGCGGAGCAGCCTCCTCCCTTCGGCGCGCAGGGCGGGTCGCCCTGGACCGCGCCAGGTTCGTCCCCCGCGCAACCACCACGGCAACAGCCCACCGCACCCCCAGGGTACGGCGAAGCAGCACCCCCGGGCCAAATGCCGCCCCCGGGCCCACCGGGTGCAGCGCCCTACCCGCCTCCGCCGGGATACGGCCACCAGGGATACGGCTACGCGCCTCCCCCGCTGGTGCTGCGTCCCGGGATCATCCCGCTGCGCCCGCTCGGCCTCGGCGACATCCTCGACGGCACCATCAAACTCGTCCGGTCCAACCCCAAGACCGTGCTCGGGCTCTCGGCCCTGGTGGCCGCGATCGTCTCGATCCCGGTGGCGATCGGCCAGGCGCTGCTCACGCGCGATTTCGGTGCGTTGCTCGACAATCCGTACGGCTCGGACGTCGCCACGCAGAACGAGATGCTCACCACGTACCTGCCCGGCGGCATCTCGTTGCTGCTCACCTTCCTCGCCACGCCGGTGCTGACCGGTGTGCTCACCAGGGTGCTCGGCCGGGCGGTGTTCGGCGGGAAGATCACGCTGGGTGAGGCCTGGACGCTGGTCAAGGGTCGGATGCCGGCCCTGTTCGGGTTCGTCGGGCTGCTGTTCGTGCTGATGCTGGTGCCGTTGCTGCCGCTCGTGCTGATCGTCGTGCTCGTCGCCGGGGTGAGCGACGGGTCGCAGGCATTCGGGCTGATCATCCTGATGCTCCTGCTCCTGCTGCTCTATCTGGCCTATGTGCTGTTCATCAACACGCGTCTGCTGCTGGCCGCGCCCGCCATCGTGCTGGAGGGGCTCGGGCCGATCAGGGCGATGCGGCGCTCGTGGCAGCTGGTCAGCGGCGACTTCTGGCGTGTGCTCGGCATCTACGTGCTGACCTCGCTGATCGCCTCGATGATCAGCTCGATCCTGACCGTGCCCTTCACCATCATCGGCATGGTCATCGGCTTCGTGGGCGGCGGCGGCATCGGCGCGACGATCTTCACAGCGGTCCTGCTCGCGGTGGGCGCCACGCTCGGCGCGATGATCACCTACCCGCTGCAGTCGGGCGTCGCCGGGCTCCTTTACGCCGACAGGCGCATGCGGGCCGAGGCGTTCGACCTCGTCCTGCAGACCGCCGCGCTCGAACAGCAGCGGCAGGGCTGGGTGCACTCCTCCGCCGACGACCTCTGGCACCCGTCGAACGCCGCTCGCCCGTGAACCCGATCGAGCGCGCCGAGGCACAGCGCAGGGCGGCCCAAGAGCTCAGCGGAGCCGAGTACCAGGACGAGTCGCTGATCGACCGGGTCTACCGGATGATCCAGCAGTTCTTCGGCGACCTGCTCGACGGCACCGGCGGCGGGCCCGGCGGCGTGATCGCCGGGATCGTCATCGTGCTGATCGTCGCCGCCCTCGTCGCGCTCGTCCTCTGGCAACTACGCAAGGCCGCCCGTACCAGGGCATCGGCCGCGAGCGGCGAGCTGTTCGGGGAGCGCGCCCGCACCGCCGCCGAGCACCGGGCCGAGGCCGAACGGCTGGCCGGGGCCGAGCAGTGGGCCGAGGCGATCCAGGAACGGTTGCGCGCCGTCGCCAGGGACCTCCAGGAACGCGCCCTGGTCGACGACCTGCCCGGCCGTACCGCCGACGAGCTCGCCGCCGAGGCGGGGACGGCACTGCCCGCGTTCGCCGCCGAACTGGCCACCGCCGCCCGTATCTTCGACGACGTGGCCTACGGTGACGCGCCGGGCACCGCCGAGTCCTACGGCGTGCTGCGCGACCTCGACGAACGGCTGCGCCTGGCCAGGCCGGTCCCGCTCGCCGAAGCCGTGAGCGGCGCGTGAGCATCGCACCCGCCGTGGACGGCGGCTCCAGCCCGACCTCGCCCACAGCGGCCGGGATCTGGCGGCGCAACAGGCTGCTCGTGGTCATCGGGCTGGTCGTGGTGGTCACCGCGGTGATCGGCGTGCTCATCACCGGCGGCGAGGGCTCCGCACGCGCCTACGACCCCGGCGACGCCACCTCCGCCGGATCCAGGGCGCTGGCCGTACTGCTGCGCGAGCAGGGCGTCGCCGTGCAGAGGGTGGCCACGCTAGACCAGGCCGAGCAGCGGATGCGCGAAGGCCGCGCCCTGCTGTACGTGCCCGACACCATGCTGCTCGACGACGACGGCATCCGCAGGCTGAGCGGCATCGCGGGCGACAAGGTCGTCGCCGGGCCCTCGATCTTCGCCAGCATCGCCGAGCACTCCTCGGGCGTGCGCCAGCGCTCGCGCGAACCCGGGTGCGCCCTTCCGGCGGCGAGCGCGGCCGGCAGTGCGTACCTGGGCGGATACGCCTACACCGCCTCCCGTGCCGTCTCCTCCTGCTACCCGACGGGCGACGGCGGCGCGACACTCGTCCGCGCGCTCGACGGCGGCAACACGGTCACGATGATCGGCAGCGCCGACTTCACCACGAACCTGCGCCTGGCCGAGGACGGCAACGCGGCCCTGGCCCTGAACCTGCTGGGCACCGCGCCCAGACTGGTCTGGCTGATGCCCGACCCGCCCGCACCCGGCGACGAGCCGGTCGCCGGGCCCGGCGGCAGGAGCCTGGGCGAACTCCTCCCGCCGAACGTGCCGTGGGCCGTCGTCATGGCGTGTTTCGCCGTGTTCGTGACGGCGCTGTGGCGAGGCAGGCGGCTCGGCCCGGTCGTGACCGAGAAGCTGCCCGTCGTGGTCAGGGCCTCGGAGAGCGTCGAAGGCAGAGGCCGCCTCTACCGGGCGCGCAGGGCGAGGGACAGCGCGGCCAAGGCGCTCAGGGCGGGCACGGTCGAACGCCTCACCCCGAGGCTCGGCCTCACCCCCGAGGCGGGCCCGGCCGAGGTGGTGGCCGCCATCGCCGAACGCACCGGACAGGACTCCCACCGGATCGGCGCCGCACTGTACGGCCCGGCGCCCATGGACGACACGGGGCTCGTCGCCATGGCGGAATACTTGGACTTCGTGGAAAGGCAGGTCACACGGCTGTGAACGTTGAGGAGACGACCAGGGTGGCGCGGGGCGACTCCGCCCGCGAGGCGCTCGGCGCGTTGCGCGCGGAGGTGTCCAAGGCCGTCGTGGGCCAGGACGCCGTCGTGACGGGGCTGGTCATCGCACTGCTCTGCCGGGGGCACGTTCTGCTCGAAGGCGTGCCGGGCGTCGCCAAGACGCTCATGGTGCGCACCCTGTCGGCGGCGCTGGCGCTGGACTTCAAGCGGGTGCAGTTCACGCCCGACCTGATGCCGGGCGACGTGACCGGCTCGCTGGTCTACGACGCCAAGACGGCCGAGTTCGAGTTCCGCGAAGGCCCGGTCTTCACCAACCTGCTGCTCGCCGACGAGATCAACCGCACACCGCCCAAGACCCAGGCCGCGCTGCTCGAGGCCATGGAGGAGCGCCAGGTCAGTGTCGACGGCCTGCCCAGGGCGCTGCCCGACCCCTTCGTCGTGTGCGCGACGCAGAACCCGGTCGAGTACGAAGGCACCTACCAGCTGCCCGAGGCGCAGCTCGACAGGTTCCAGCTCAAGCTGACCGTGCCGCTGCCGCCGCGCGAGCAGGAGATCACCGTGCTCGAACGGCACGCGCTCGGCTTCGACCCGCGCGACCTGTCGCAGATCAAGCCGGTCGCCACCGCCGAAGACCTGGCCGAGGGCCGGGCCGCCGTGGCCCAGGTGCACGTCGCGCCCGAGGTGCTCGGCTACATCGTCGACATCGCCAGGGCCACCCGCAGCTCCCCCGCCCTGCAGCTCGGCGTCTCCCCGCGTGGCGCGACCGCGCTGCTGGCCGCCTCGCGGGCGTGGGCGTGGCTGTCCGGACGGCCCTATGTCACGCCCGACGACGTCAAGGCGCTGGCCAGACCGGCGCTGCGGCACCGCATCCAGCTGCGGCCCGAGGCCGAGCTCGAAGGCGCGACCGCCGACGGCCTGCTCGACGGCATCCTCGCCTCCGTCCCCGTACCCAGGTGACGGCGTGGCGCTGACAGGGCGGGCCGCGCTGGTGGCGGCCGTCGGCGTGGTCGTGGTGTTCCTCGCGCCCGAGCCCGCGCTCGCGGCGCTCGGCGTGGCCCTGCTGCTGGTGGCCGCGGTGCTGGTCGACGTGCTGCTGGCCGGAGCGGTGCGACCGCTCAGGCTGCATCGGGCCGGCGACACGGTCGTGCGGCTCGGCCAGACGGCCACCGTCGAGCTGATCGTGGAGAATCCGGGCTCACGGCGGGTACGCGGGGTGCTGCGTGACGCCTGGGCGCCGTCGGCGGGCGTGACGCCGAGGGTGCGGCGCCTGGACGTGCCTTCGGGCGAGCGGCGCAGGCTCACCTTCACCCTGGCCCCGGTCAGGCGGGGCGACCGTGAGGCCGTGCGCGTCACCGTGCGCTCGCTCGGGCCGCTGGGCCTGGCGGCCAGGCAGGGCGGGCACGACTCGCCGTGGAAGGTCAGGGTGCTGCCGCCGTTCCTGTCGCGCAAGCACCTGCCCTCCAGGCTGGCCAGGCTGCGCGAGCTCGACGGCCAGCACCCGGCGCTGGTCAGGGGGCAGGGCACCGAGTTCGACTCGTTGCGCGAGTACGTCGTCGGCGACGACGTGCGCTCCATCGACTGGCGGGCGAGCGCCAGGCGCAACGACGTCGTGGTCCGCACCTGGCGTCCCGAACGCGACCGGCGCGTGCTCATCGTGCTCGACACCGGCCGCACGTCCGCCGGGCGGGTCGGCGCGGCTCCCGTGCCCCTGGCCGGGGCGAGCGGGCAGCCCTCCGGGCCCGGCCCCGAGCCCGCGCCCGGCTGGCCGCGCCTGGACTGGTCGATGGACGCCGCCCTGCTGCTGGCGGCGCTCGCGGCCAAGGCGGGCGACCAGGTCGACTTCCTCGCCTACGACCGGGCCGTGCGCGCCTGGGTCGCCGGGGCCTCACGCACGGAGTTGCTGTCGGCGCTGGTGAACGTGATGGCGCCGATCGAGGCCGAGCTGATCGAGGCCGACGCCGCCGGTATGGTGGCCGCCGTGCTGTCGCGGGCCAAGCGCCGGTGCCTGGTCGTTCTGCTGACCGACCTCAATGCCGCCGCCATGGAGGAGGGCCTGCTGCCGGTGCTGCCGCAGCTGTCCGCACGCCATCTCGTGCTGGTCGCCGGTGTGTCCGACCCGCTGGTCGCCGCGATGGCGGCGGTCAGGGGAAGCGCCGAAGAGGTCTACGACGCCGCCGCCGCCGAGCACGCGCGCTCGGAGCGCAAGCGCGTCACCGCGAGGCTGCGCAGGCACGGCGTCGAGGTGGTCGACGCGCTGCCCGACGACATCGCGCCCGCCCTGGCCGACGCCTATCTGGCGCTGAAGGCAGCGGGCAGGCTGTAACTCAGGCGGTGGGGGCGAGGTCGGGAGCCCGTTCGATGTCTCCCGTCTCGCCCTGCCTGAGCGCCCTGCGCCCGAAGAAGATCACATAGCCGAGGAACACCGCCTCAGCCAGCACGCCGATGCCGATCCTGGCCCAGGTGGGCAGCGGCGAAGGCGTCACCAGCGCCTCGATCAGGCCCGAGACGAACAGCACCAGGATCAGCCCCAGCGCCACGCTCATGACCGCCCGGCCGCCCTCGGCCAGCACCTCGGTGCGTTTGCGCGTGCCCGGGTCGATCACGCTCCAGCCGAGGCGCATGCCGACGGCCGCCGCGAGGAAGACCGCGGTCAGCTCCAGCAGGCCGTGCGGCGTGATGAGCCCGAAGAACACGTCGAGCTTGTCGCGCGAGGCCATCAGCCCGCCCGAGACGCCGACATTGGCGGCGTTGACCCACAGGATGTAGGGGATCGGCAGGCCGAGGAAGATGGCGTAGGCGATGGACTGCATCGCCACCCAGGCGTTGTTGATCCACACCCGCGATGCGAACGAGCCCGCCGGGTTCTCCGAGTAGTAGTCGGCGAAGTCGTGCTCGACGAGCTGCTTGATCTCGCTCGGCGAGGCGATGGCCGCCTGGACGTCCGGGTTCTTCGCCACCCACGCGCCCACGGCGAACGACACCACCAGGAAGGCCGCCGTCGTGGCCAGCCACCACCACCGCGCCCGGTAGGCGACCACGGGGAAGCTGACGGTGAAGAAGCGCACCAGCTCGCGCCAGGCGGGCGTGTGCGCCCCCGTGACGGCCGACCTGGCCCTGGCCACCAGCGCCGACAGCCGTCCCACCAGGACGGGGTCGGCCGAGCCCGACCTGACGATGGACAGATGCGTCGACACCCGCTGGTACAGGTCGACCAGCTCGTCCACTTCCGCGCCCGACAGCGAGGACTTGCGCCTGATCAGGTGCTCCAGGCGGTCCCAGACCGGGCGGTTCGCGGCGACGAAAGGGTCAATGTCCACGTCGGCCATTCTGGCAGCTTCGCCGCGCGTGAGGTCTCGGCACTAAGCTCCCAGTATGTCCGAGGTGGTTACCGGCGACGCCGTCGTCGTCGAGGTACGGGTGGCCCAGCCGCCGATCCGCGCGGTCGCCCTGTTCATCGACGCCGCCGTGCAGCTCGTCGTGCTGTTCGGCACGATGATGCTGCTCGGCCGGCTGCTGCCGCTCGTCGACACGGCCCTCTACATGGCGCTGTCGATCCTGCTGACCGTGCTCGTGCTCGTGGGCTATCCGGTGATCTTCGAGTCGCTCTCGCGGGGGCGCAGTCTGGGCAAGCTCGCACTCGGGCTCCGCGTGGTCGGCGACGACGGCAGCCCCGAGCGGTTCCGCCAGGCGCTTTTCCGGGGTCTGGCCGGGATGGTGGAGTTCTGGCTGCTGTTCGGCGCTCCGGCGCTCATCTGCTCGCTGGCCAACCAGCAGGGCAAGCGGCTCGGCGACATCTTCGCCGGGACCATCGTGATCTCCGAACGCGGTCCCGCCGGTCGCTCCCAGCCGATCCCCATGCCGCACGCGCTGGCCGGGTGGGCCTCGACGCTGGAGCTGTCGCGCCTGCCCGAGGAGGTGGCCACGGCCGCCCGTCAGTACCTCGCGCGCTGGCACGACCTGTCGCCCGGCGTGCAGCACGAGATGGGCATGCGCGTCGCCACCCAGGTCGCGGCCTACGTCACCCCGCCGCCACCGCCCGGTGTGCCGCCGCACGCCTACCTGGCCGCCGTCCTGGCCGAACGCCGCCACCGCACCGAGGCCCGCCTCGCCGCCACCACCCGGCCCCAGCCGCCGTACTCCCAGCCCGGGTATCCGCCACCCGGGCATCAGCAGCCCGGCTATCCGCCACCCGGATACCAGCAGCCCGGGTACGGCAGGCCCGTGGCGCCGCCTCCTGGGCATCGGGTGCCTCAGGAGGCGCCTCGCACCACTCCGGGCGGGTTCGCGCCTCCCGCCTGAACGGAAGCCCCGCGGTGCGTGCGGCGTGACGGCGGCCCGCCGGAGTCGGCTGGAGTACTGGGAGAGCCAGGTCCCGGCCACGCTGCCGCGGTGGCCTCGACCTGGCTCCGCCGTATCAGATGGGGCCGTGTCAGATGGAGCTGGTCTGGGCGTTGAGGCGTGGGAGGTTCGGGCCGGTCGGGAGGGGGTCGGTCAGGCGGAGGACGTCCAGGCCCTTCTGGATGTCGCTGCTGTAGATGTAGCCGTTGTAGTAGTACGCCGACCAGGAGCCGCCGAGCATGCGGGGCTTGAGCGGGCCTCGGTCGAAGAAGCCGATCTCCTTCGGCGCGGCGGAGTCGGTGAAGTCCCAGACCGAGACGCCGCCCTGGTACCACGCCTGGACCATGATGTCCCTGCCCTTGACCGGGACCAGGGAGCCGTTGTGCGCGACGCAGTTCTCGGACGTGGCCTGGACGCGGGGGATCTTGTAGTAGCTCTGGTGGACGAGTTCGCCGCCCGAGATGTGGTAGACCGCGTCCGCGCCCCGGTTGGCGCCGACGGACCTGTCGCAGGTCGGGCCGCCTCCGCCGCCGAGTTCGTCGGTGAAGACGACCTTGGTGCCGGTGCTGTTGAACGTCGCCGAGTGCCAGAAGGCGAAGTTCTTGTCGCTCACACTCGCGGTGACCTTGGGGTGCTCGCGGTCGGAGATGTCGAGCAGCACGCCGTCGCCCATGCACGCGCCCGCCGCGATGTCCTTCCTGGGGAAGACCGTGATGTCGTGGCAGCCGCTGGTGGGCGCGAGCAGGCTCTCCTGACGCTCGGTGCCGCCGCCCGGGAACAGCACCGGCTTGGAGACGACCTTGGCCGCCTTGGGGTTGTTCAGCGGCACCTTGACGATCGAGATGCGGTCGTGCGGCGGCTTGCACTCGGGGGTGAAGTCGGCCGGGCCGTAGGAGGAGACATACAGGTAGACCGACTTGCCGCTCTTGTCGGGCACCAGCGTGTGGGTGTGGGAGCCGCAGGCCGTCTCGACCGCCTTGATGTAGCGAGGCCGGGACTTGTCGCTGATGTCGAAGATGCGAATGCCCTCCCACGACGCCCGGTCGGTCGGCCCGCCGAAGTCGCTCTTGCAGGAGGAGCTGTCGCGCGACTCGTCGACCGACAGGAACAGCAGGTCGCCCTGGACCGAGATGTCGTTCTGGGCGCCGGGACACACCACCTGGCTGGCGACGACCGGCTTGGCCGGGTTCCTGATGTCGTAGACGGTGAAGCCCTCGTAGTTGCCGACATAGGCGTAACCGCCCTGGAAGGCCAGGTCGGTGCCCCAGGCGTCGGGGCCGCCGAGTGCGCCCTTCTTGGCGACGTTCGCCACGTGGACGACGTTACGGCTCTGGAGCGTGCCACTCTCGCCGCCGCCTGTTTCGCTCTCCGCCTGCACCGGTACGGCCGCGGCCACCAGGACCAGGGCCAGGACCGTTCCCGCCAGCGCGGACACACGGCCGAGTCTGGACGCCACAGATTCCTCCTGTTGAGGGGCAAATAACAGCAAAGGACACTATGTCAGCGCCTACCGCCAATTGCCCCTCAACAGCCGGATTTCAGTCGTCGGTCGTGTAGCCCCAGCCCCAGCCGCCCTCGCGGTAGGACTGCTGGGTCTGCACATTGAGCCTGTCGGTACGCACGTGCCTGGCGCCGTTCGTCAGCCGGTCGTCGATCCGGATGACGTCGAAGCCCTTCTGGATGTCGGCCGCGTACACATGGCCGTTGTAGTAGTAGGCCGACCAGACGCCGCCGAAGCCCGCACTGTCGGGACCGCGCTCGAAGTAGCCGATCTCACGCGGGCGGGAGGAGTCGGTGAAGTCCCAGAACGAGACGCCGCCCTGGTACCAGGCCTGGACCATGATGTCCCTGCCCTTGACCGGGATCAGCGAGCCGTTGTGCGCGACGCAGTTCTCGGTGTCGGCCTGGTGGCGGCCGATCTTGAAGTAGCTCCTGAACACCAGCTTGCCCCGGACGATGTCGTAGATCGCGTCGGCGCCCCTGGTCGGGCCGGTCGCCTCGTTGCAGGTCGCGCCGCCTCCGCCGCCGAGTTCGTCGGTGAAGACGACCTTCCTGGCGTCGTTGCTGAACGTGGCCGAGTGCCAGAAGGCGAAGTTCGGGTCGGTCGTGCGCGCGGTGACCCTCGGCCGCTCCCTGTTGGAGATGTCGAACAGCACGCCGTCGCCCATGCACGCGCCCGCCGCGATGTCCTTCTCCGGGTAGGCGGTGATGTCGTGGCAGCCGGTGGTCGGCAGCAGCAGGCCGGGCTGGGTCTCGTTGCCGCCGTCGGGGAAGACGACGGGCGAGGCCACCACGGCGGCGCGGTCGGGATGACGCAGCGGCACCTTGATGATGGCGATCTTGTCGTGCGGCGGCTGGCAGTCGGGGAAGGTCGCGTTGGGGTTGTAGGAGGAGACGTAGACGTAGACGCTCTTGTGCTTGTCACGCCCCTTGCCCGGCACCAGCGTCAGCGTGTGGGAGCCGCAGTTGGTCTCGACGGACTTGAGGTACTTCGGATTGGCCTTGTCGCTGACGTCGAAGATCCGTACGCCCTCCCACGACTCCTTCACCGTCGCGCTCTGCGCGGTGCTGGCGCACGAGTCGTTGTTGCGCGAGGAGTCGACCGCGGTGAACAGCAGGTCGCCGTAGACCGAGACGTCCATCTGCGAGCCGGGACACACGACCGAGCTGACCGCCTTGACCCGCTTCGGATCGCCGATGTCGTAGATCGTGAAGCCGTTGAAGTTGCCGACGTAGGCGTAACGCCCTTCGAAGGCGATGTCGCTGTTGATCCCGGCGGCGAGCGGGGCCGGCTTGGGGAGGTTGGCGACGTGGGTGACGTTCGGACTGGTGACGACGGTGTCGGCGGGCGGGATGTCCGCCGCCTGCAGCGGTAATGCCGTGAGTAACAGCGCCACCGCCGTCCCCGCCACCGTGAGGGCCCTTCGGGGGTTGATCACGCTGAGCCTCCTCGATTCTTTATGCGCACCTTATGTATGCAAATGCCCTCATCCTCACCCGGGAATGGGGGCGACTCCAGGTGGCACCGTGACAGAAGATCTGGCGACCTGCCCCCTTGCCGTACGGCGGGCACACTGCCTGTGATGTGGCAAGCCACCCTCCGCCAGCACGCGTCGGGAACGCGAGAAGGGCGACACCGGCCATGAGGTCGGCGCCGCCCTTGTCGGGCTTCAGCCGTCGGACGGGATCAGGGTCAGTTGTCCCAGTGGCCGTCGTGGTCGTGCAGACGGTCGAGGTAGCTGGCCTGCGTCTGGGCGTTCAGGATGTCGGTGCGGAAGTTCTCGTGCCCGCGCACCCGCCTGTCGTCGATCTTCAGTACGTCCAGGCCCAGGTTGAAGTCCGAGCCGTAGATGTAGCCGTTGTAGTAGTAGGCCGACCAGAAGCCTCCGGCCAGCGCCGGGGCGGTGGAGTCGGGGCCGCGCTCGAAGAAGGCGATCTCCTTCGGGTTGCGCGAGTCGCTGAAGTCGACGACCGAGATGCCGCCCTGGTACCAGGCCTGGACCATGATGTCCTTGCCCTTGACCGGGATCAGCGAGCCGTTGTGCGCGACGCAGTTCTCGGTGTCGGCCTGGTGCCTGGCGATCTTGAAGTAGCTGGTGAACGACAGCTGGCCGCGACGCAGGTCGTAGTAGGCGTTGGCGCCGCGGTTCGGGCCGATCGCCTCGTTGCAGGTGGCCTGCGTGCCGCCGCCGAGCTCGTCGGTGAAGACGACCTTGCTGGCGTCGTTGTTGAAGGTGGCCGAGTGCCAGAACGCGAAGTTCTCGTCGTCCCTGACCGTCTCGGTGACGACCGGGGCCTCGGGGTTGCGGATGTCGAGCAGGATGCCCTCACCCATGCAGGCGCCCGCGGCGATGCCCTTCTCCGGGTAGGAGGTGATGTCGTGGCAGCCGGTCGTGGCCGACGTGCGGTACGGGTAGGGCAGGCTCTCGCCGGGGTTGCCGCCGTCGGGGAAGAGGTTCGGCGTGGCGATGACGGCGGCGGCCGTCGGGTTGCCCAGCGGGATCTTCACGACCGAGATCAGGTCGTGCGGCGGCTTGCAGTCGGGGAAGTTGGCGTTGGGGCTGTAGGAGGAGACGTACACATACAGGTTGCGACGGTCCTTGCCCTTGCCCGGCACCAGCGTGTTGGTGTGCGAGCCGCAGTTGGTCTCGACGGCCTTGATGTACTTGGGACTGGCCTTGTCGCTGATGTCGAAGATGCGCAGGCCCTCCCACGACTCCTTGATCGTGGCGCTCTGCCCGACGCTGTTGCAGGAGTCGTTGTTGCGCGAGGAGTCCACCGACGCGATCAGCAGATCGCCGTAGACCGAAACGTCCATCTGGCCGCCGGGACACACGACCGAGCTGACCACCTTGGGCCGCTTCGGGTTGCGGATGTCGTAGATCGAGAAACCGACGTAGTTACCGACATAGGCGTAGTTGCCCTGGAACGCCATGTCGGTGTGGATGTCGTTGAGTACGGCGGGCTTGGGGACGTTGGCCACGTGCTGGATGTTGGAGCTCTTGACGATCTGGCCGGGGGCCGGGATGTCGGCCGCCTGGGCGGGCATGGCCGAGGCAGCCGTCACCACGGCCACCGCGGCGGCAGCGAAGAGCTGCACGGCCCTACGGGGGGTGAACACTCGGGGAACCTCCTATAAGAGGAACATAAATGACAGAAGTGTCGACCGATAAGGCACCTGTCATCCAGTAAGCACGGTGTCATATTTCATACATGTTTGACATCTTTCGCGAGCATCCCCAAATGCTCTAAAGTGCGCACTCCCGACAGATGGAGGTCAGGTGCGCTCCGCGCTCATCGTCGTCACGGGCACGCTCGTGCTCGCCCTCGCCGGTTGCAGCGGCGCTTCGCCCCAGGCCACGGCCCCGACCGACCAGTCGACCGCTCCTGTGATCGCGCCCGGCAGGCCGGGCGAGGCGGCCAAGACGCTCAGCCCCGCCGAGGCCGCCACCGCGGTCGCCCCGCCCAAGGCCAATGCCGTGGACGTCAAGTACGTCCAGGACATGATCATTCACCACCGTCAGGCCATCGACATGGCGGTGCTGGCACCCAACCGCGCGCACTCGGCCAAGCTCAAGGGCCTCGCCTCGCGGATCAAGGACTCCCAGGCGCCCGAGATCCAGTACATGACGTCGTGGCTGCAGGAGCAGAAGCAGGAGGTGCCCGCCCATCACGCCCGGCACGAGGGCATGCTCGGCATGGCGACGCCCGAGCAGATGGAGCAGCTCAAGGCCGCCACCGGGCTCGACTTCGACCGGCTCTTCCTGCAGCTGATGATCGCCCACCACGGCGGCGCGATCAAGATGTCGGAGACCGTGCTGACCGGCGGCTCCCACGTCCGCATCGAGGAACTGGCCAACGACGTCACCGCCACCCAGAGCGCCGAGATCCGCCGCATGGCCCAGATGCAGGCGGCGATGTAACCCGGGCGGCGACACGCCCGGCCGAGCTACGACCCCGAGCACGCCGCGCTCCCGGCCGAGCTACGACCCCGAGCGCCAGGAGTGCAGGTACTCCTCCTGGTCGGGGGTGAGGTCGTCGACGGCGATGCCGGTGGCGGCGAGCTTCAGCCTGGCCACCTCGACGTCGATCTCGCCGGGCACGTCGTAGACGCCGGGTCCCAGGTTGCTGCGCTCCTCGGCCAGCCAGGCCACGGCCAGCGCCTGGGCCGAGAAGGACATGTCCATCACGGCGGCCGGATGGCCTTCGGCGGCCGTCAGATTGACCAGGCGGCCCTCGGCGAGCAGCAGCAACCTCCTGCCGTCGGCCAGGACGTACTCGTCGGTGTTGGGCCGCACGCCGCGGTTCACGTACTCGGCCAGCGACTCCAGCGCGCGCACGTCGATCTCGACGTCGAAGTGCCCGGCGTTGGCGAGGATCGCGCCGTCCTTCATGGTGGCCAGGTGCTCGCCCCTGATCACGTCGCGGTTGCCGGTCACGGTGACGAACACGTCGCCCACGGCCGCGGCCAGCGCCATCGGCCCGACCTCGTAGCCCTGCAGGCTGGCGTCCAGCGCCTTGACCGGGTCGATCTCGGTGACGATCACGCGTGCGCCGAGCCCTCTGGCCCGCTCGGCCACTCCCCTGCCGCAGTACCCGAACCCGGCCACGACCACCGTGCGACCGGCCAGCATGACATTGGTGGCCCGCATGATGCCGTCGAGCGTCGACTGGCCGGTGCCGTACCTGTTGTCGAACATGCGCTTGGTGCGGGTGTCGTTGACCGCGACGACGGGGAACCTGAGCGCGTCCTCGGCCGCCATCTGCCGCAGCCTGATGATGCCGGTCGTGGTCTCCTCGCAGCCGCCCGAGACCCCGGCCAGCAGGTCGGTGCGCTCGGTGTGCAGGATGTTGACCAGGTCGCAGCCGTCGTCGAGCACGATGTCGGGCGCGATGTCCAGCGCCTGGTGGATATGGCGGTAGTAGGTGTCGCGGTCCACCCCGGCCCTGGCGTGCACGGCCAGCCCGTAGGCGCGCAGGGCCTCGGCGACGTCGTCCTGTGTCGAGAGCGGATTGCTCGCCGCCAGCGCGATCTGCGCCCCGCCCGCGCGCAGCGCGCCCATCAGCACCGCGGTCTCCGCCGTGACGTGCAGGCACGCCGCGATCCGCAACTCCTTCAGCGGCCGCGACTCGGCGAACCTCTCACCGATCGCCGTGAGCACGGGCATCGACCGCGCGGCCCACCCGATCCGCCGCTCTCCCGCCTCGACCAGCATCTTGCTCCTCCCCCATGGGGTCACTCAGGTACGGCAGAGCCCGGCGCCACCTGGGGCGACGCCGGGCTGAGCGATCTTCGGCAGGTCGATCAGTAGCGGTAGTGCTCCGGCTTGTACGGGCCTTCGACGTCGACGCCGATGTACTCGGCCTGCGCCTTGGTGAGCGTGGTCAGCTTCACGCCGAGCGCGTCGAGGTGCAGGCGGGCGACCTTCTCGTCGAGGTGCTTGGGCAGCACGTAGACGCCGATCGGGTACTCGTCGGTCTTGGTGAACAGCTCGATCTGCGCGATCACCTGGTTGGTGAAGGAGTTGGACATGACGAACGAGGGGTGGCCGGTGGCGCAGCCCAGGTTCATCAGCCGGCCCTCCGCGAGCACCAGGATCGAGTGGCCGTCGGGGAAGATCCACTCGTCGACCTGCGGCTTGATCGTGTTGCGCTCGATGCCGGGCGTGCGCTGCAGACCGGCCATGTCGATCTCGTTGTCGAAGTGGCCGATGTTGGAGACGATCGCCTGGTGCTTCATCTTCGCCATGTGGGCGGCGGTGATGATGTCGAAGTTGCCGGTCGTCGTCACGAAGATGTCGGCGATGCCGACGACCTCGTCGAGCGTGGTGACCTGGAAGCCGTCCATGGCCGCCTGGAGCGCGCAGATCGGGTCGATCTCGGTGACGATGACGCGGGCGCCCTGGCCGCGAAGGGCGTCGGCACAGCCCTTGCCGACGTCGCCGTAGCCGGCCACGACGGCGACCTTGCCGCCGATCAGCACGTCGGTGGCGCGGTTGAGACCGTCGATGACCGAGTGGCGGCAGCCGTACTTGTTGTCGAACTTCGACTTGGTGACCGAGTCGTTGACATTGATCGCGGGGAAGAGCAGCGTGCCGGACTTGAACATCTCGTAGAGACGGTGGACGCCGGTCGTGGTCTCCTCGGTGACGCCCTTGATCTGCTGGGCGATCTTGGTCCACTTCTGCTCGGGGCCGACCGTGCGGTGGAGCAGGTCGAGGATGATCTTCCACTCCTCGACGTCGTCGTCGGAGGCGGACGGGACGGCGCCCGCCTTCTCGTACTCGGTGCCCTTGTGGACCAGGAGGGTCGCGTCGCCGCCGTCGTCGAGGATCATGTTGGGGCCCTCGCCGCCCGGCCAGGTGAGCGCCTGCTCGGTGCACCACCAGTACTCCTCCAGCGTCTCGCCCTTCCAGGCGAAGACCGGGACGCCCTGCGGGTCCTCGGCAGTGCCGTTGGGGCCGACGGCCACCGCGGCGGCGGCGTGGTCCTGGGTGGAGAAGATGTTGCAGCTCACCCAGCGCACCTCGGCGCCGAGCGCGACCAGCGTCTCGATGAGGACGGCGGTCTGGATGGTCATGTGCAGGGAGCCCATGATCTTCGCGCCCCTGAGGGGCTGGGCCGCCGCGTATTCCTTGCGGACCGCCATGAGGCCGGGCATCTCGTGCTCGGCGAGCCGGATCTCCTTGCGGCCGAACTCGGCGAGTGAAAGGTCGGCGACCTTGAAGTCCATCTGATTCCCCTCGGATACCGGTGGTGTCGCGACGAGTTTAGGCCGCGCCGATCGCCGTTCGCGAACCCGATCGGCCGAATCTTCCATAAGAATGTAAGAATGCGTATCACCGAGGCCGCCAAGCGGCTGGGCATGTCCCCGCGGATGCTCCGTTACCGCGAGGCGCTCGGCCTGCTGCCCCCGATCAGGGACAGGGGCGCCCACCGCAGGTTCGGCGAGGAGGAGCTCGCCGCCGTCGCGCAGGGCGTCGAGCTGGAGAAGCGCTTCGACGTCTCCCCCGCCGAGCTGGCCTTCGCCCTGCGCGTGCTCAGCGAGCCCATGGTCGCCCAGGCCGTGCGCGATCTCGGGCTGCGCATCGGGCGGCTGCAGGCGCCGCGCCGCGCGCTGGACTTCGAGAAGGAGAAGGCGCTGCGCCTGCTGCAGCAACGTCACTCCACCGAGCGACGGCCGCGCACCTGATCAGTCGATGGCCAGCTCTTCGGGCTCGATGCGGCGCGCCCAGGCCTCGCCGAGCATGTTGACCTGGCGGAACATCCTCGCCACCTGCGGCGGCTCCAGGTGCGGCGCCTCCTCCAGCCACCATTCGAGCACGGCCATCGCCTGCCAGGCGAAGTTACGGGCCAGCAGCTCGTAGGGCAGGCGGGGCGTGCGGCCGAGCGTCTGGTCGCGGCGGACGATGGCCACCCGGGTGACCTCGGAGACGCGCCGCAGCCACTGCCGCAGCGGCCTGCCGTGCCCGGCTCCCCTGATGACCAGCCTGACGACCTCGCCCCGCTCGCCCGCCGCACGGCAGAAGGCCTCCATGGCACGCGTGGAGTACCTGGGCCAGGTCTCGCTGATCGCCTCGTGGGTGGCCCGGTCGATCGCGGCCATGGCCTCCTCGCTGATCTGGTCGAGCACGGCGTCCTTGTCGCGGTAGTGGGCGTAGAAGGTGGCCCTGGCGACGTCGGCCCGCTCCAGGATCTCCTCGACGCCGACCTGGTCGTAGCCGCGTTCGAGGGCCAGCTCCACCAGCGCGCGCTGGATGCTGGCCCGCGTGCGGCGCACACGCCGGTCGAGAGGGGGATCGCTCACGGCACAGTCCTACCAGTCACCAGGCGCTCCTACCATGCCCGAACCTTGACAGAAAGCGAACTCCGAATACGATTCCGAACACCAAGTACGTTATCGCAGCGGAGGCTTCATGCTCTGGAACCCGGCGGCGGAAACCCTGAACGGTCCCGAGCTCGAAGCGCTCAAGGTGGCCAAGCTCGCCAAGCAGCTCGTCCGCGTCTACGAGACCTCGCCGTACGTCAGGGCCAGGTTCGACGCGGCCAAGGCCGACCCGTACCGGTTCGGGAGCCTGAGGCAGCTGGCCGACTACCCGTTCTTCGACAAGGACCTCGAACGGCAGAGCCAGGAGGAGTCGCGCGAACGACACGGCCACCCGTACGGCATGCACATCGCCTGCGACCCCAGGCAGGTCGTCAGGGTCAGCTCCTCCTCCGGCACCACCGGCAAGCCCACCTACACCGGCTACACCGAGGCCGACCGCCAGGTCACCAACGAGATCGGCGCGCGGGCGCAGTGGCGCATCGGCGGGGCGCGCGGCGACGTGGTGATGCACGCGTTCGTCCTGTCGATGTGGATCGCCGGGAGCCCGGTGCTCGACGTGCTGCAGCACGCGGGCGCCACCGCCGTGCCGATCGGCGCGATGACGGGCGCGGCGAGGTTCGCCCAGGTGGCGATGGACATGAAGCCCGTGCAGGTCAACCTCACGCCGAGCTACGCGCGTTACCTGTTCGACAAGCTGCCGGCGGAGGCGGGGATCAGCGCCGCCGATCTCGGCATCCGCCGGGTGCTGGTCGGCGGCGAGCCGGGCGCGGGCATCCCGCACGTGCGCGAGGCGCTGTCGGCCGGGTTCGGCGGTGCGAAGGTCTACGACACGATCGGGCACACGCACGCCTCGTTCTTCACCTCGGTCTCCTGCGACGCGCACGCGGGCATGCACTTCCTCGCCGACGACTACGTGCACCTGGAGATCGTCGACCCCGACACCCTCCAGCCCCTGCCGTGGGAGGACGGCGTCACCGGCGAGGTCGTGGTGACGGCGCTGGAGAAGGAGTGCGCCCCGGCCGTCCGCTGGCGGGAGAAGGACATCGTCACGATCAGGACCGAGCCGTGCCCGTGCGGCGCGCCCGGCTTCCGCTTCACCGTGGGCGGCAGGGCCGACGACATGCTGCTCGTACGCGGGGTCAACGTCTTCCCGCACGCGGTCAAGGACGTCGTGCAGTCGTTCGCGCCGCTGGTGACCGGCGAGATCAGGATCGTCCTGGACCAGGCGCCGCCCGTGGCCCACCCGCCGCTGCCCGTCCAGGTCGAACTGGCCACACACGTCGCCCCCGAGGCCGCCGAGCGGCTCGCCGCCGACATCAGGGCCGCCCTGCACGACCGGCTGCGCTTCACCGCCGACGTGCGCTTCGCCCCCGCCGGGACGCTGACCTCGCTCGGCGGCACCCTCAAGGCCCAACTCCTCGACCACGCGTACCGGAGGCAGGCATGACCGACGAGTCCGGCACATCCGCCACGTCCGGCATATCCGGCAAGACGATCACGACGCTCCCCCGGAGGCACGTATGACCGGCACCACCCCCACCGTGCGTTACGAGCGCGACGCCGTCGACCCGCATGTCGTGGTGATCACGCTCGACCGGCCCGAGGCGCTCAACGCGTTCGACGCCGCCATGCACGCCGACCTCGACGCCGCCGTCAAGAGGTTCAGGAGCGACCCCGACGCCTGGGCCGCCGTCGTCACCGGCGCCGGGACGCGGGCCTTCAGCGCGGGGCAGGACGTGCGCGAACTAGCCGACCTCGACGCCTACATGGCCACCGTGCCGGGCCTGTGGGAGGCCGTGCACGGCGACCGGGTCGGCTACGAGCTCGAACAGCACAAGCCGATGGTCGCGGCCGTCAACGGGCACTGCGTGGGCGAGGGGCTGACGCTGGCGATGGCCTGCGACCTCAGGGTCAGCTCGGAGGAGGCCCGCTTCTCCATGCCCGAGGTCGCGCTCGGCATCCCCGTCGTCGTCACCTCGGCGCTGTCCACCCGGCTGATGGGGCTCGGCCACGCGCTCGAACTGCTCCTGCTCGGCGAGCCGCGCGACGCCGCCTGGGCCCATCGCGTCGGGCTGGTCAACGCGGTCGTGCCTCAGGCCGAGGTGGTGCCGCAGGCCCTGACCTGGGCGCGCCGCCTGGCCCAGGTCGGTCCGCAGGCCGTACGGTGCACGCGCGAGGTCGCCAGGCGCAGTCTGGAGACGGACTTCTCCACCGCGATCCGGATGGGCGACGCCATGCGCAGGGTCGCCACCGTCACCTCGGGCGACCTTCGCGAGGGGCTCAGCGCAGCGGCCGAACGCCGTCCCCCCGTCTTCACCGGCCGATGAGCCCGTCCTCCCCCCACCCGGAGTTGCCCATGACCACGAAACCGGTCTTCTACCTGACCCGCTGGCTGGCCGTCGTGCCGTTGGCGATCTTCATCCTGCTGATGGTGTTCTTCAGCTTCCGAGGGCAGATCGACACCCAGATCCTGCTCGGCGTCGGCGTGCTCGGCCTGGTGCTCGGCTCGCTCCTGGCCAGGGACAAGGGCGCCTACTGGGACGGCGTCATCGCCGGGCTCGGCGACCGCACCGCCGTGCTCGTCGTCGCGATCATGTCGCTCGTCGGGGTGTTCGCCCAGCTCATGGAGAAGGGCGGGCTGGCCGGAGGCATGATCTGGCTGGCCGACACGCTCGGGCTGTCGGGCGGGCTGTTCATGGTGTTCACCTATGTCGCGTGCACGGTCGTCGGGGTGGCGACCGGGTCGACCGTGGGCACGCTCGCGGTGATGCTGCCCGTGCTGTTTCCCGCGGGCGTGCTGATGGGACTGCCCGGGGCGCTGGTCGTGGGGGCGATCGTCTCGGGAGCCGCCACGGGTGATCACTACTCGCCCGTGTCCGACACGGCCATCATCTCCTCCTCCACCCAGCGCTACCGGCGCAGGAGCGGGCTGGCCGAGGTCGGCGGCGTGGTGCGGGCCAGGCTGATCTACGTGCTGCCCGCCTTCCTCGTCGCGGCCGTCGCGCACTTCCTCGTCGGGCTCGGCGCCAGCGGTGACGACGCCGCGGCGCAGGCCGTCATCGCGAGGTTCGCCGACGCGGGCGGGCTGGTGATGCTCCTGCCCGTGCTGCTGGTCGTCGGGGTCTCGCTCGGCGGGCGTTCGGTGTTCGAGTCGCTGAGCTACGGGATCGTCTCGGCCGTGCTGCTCGGACTGGTGACGGGCAAGCTGCCGCTGGCCGAGCTGTTCCCGGCCAAGCTGCCCGACGGCACCAAGACCATGGGCGCCCTGGCCGACGGTGTGGTCGAGGTGCTGCCGATCATGCTCATGGTGATGATCGTCATGGCGGCCTACGGCCTGGTGCGTGAGTTCGGCCTGCTGGACGTCGTGACGGCCAAGCTCGCCGGAGGAGGCCGCAAGAGCGCCAGAGGCACCGAGGGCGTCATCCTCGCCCTGTGCTCCTTCCTCGCCTTCCTCGTCGTCGGGAACAACAGCAAGGTCACCATCATCGGCGGCCCGATCAGCGACGCGATCGGCGGCAGGCGCCTGCTGCATCCCTACCGGCGGGCCAACCTGGTCGACGCGGTGGCCAACAGCATCAGCTACGTGGTGCCCTGGCACATCTGGCCGATCGGCGTGGTGTCGATGCTGGGCGGGCTCACGGCGTCCTTCCCGTTCCTCGAAGGCAAGGTGCCCACCCCGGCGGCGATCGCGTTCGCCTCGTTCTATCCGATGGCCATCTGGGTGATCATGCTGATCGCGGTCCTCACCGGGTACGGCAGGCGGTACGAGGGGCCCGGCGGGGTCCAGCAGGCCGAGGCGCCGGACGCCGACGCCCTGGCTGCGGCACGGTGAAACGCGCAGAGCCCAGCCGGATCGGCTGGGCTCTGCGCGTTTGCGGCTTGGCTAAGGCTTTGCGGCTTGGCTACGGCTTTGCGGCCGACGCCGTCGAGCGGTCGAGGTCGGGCTCCAGGTAGATCACCCTGGCGATCGGCACGGCGGCGCGGATGCGCTGCTCGGCCTCGTCGATGCCGCGGGCGACCTCGCTGGCCGTGTCGTCGTGCTCGACCGCGATCTTCGCGGCGACCAGCAGTTCCTCGGGACCGAGGTGCAGCGTGCGCATGTGGATGACGCGGGTGACCTCGGGCGCGCTCTCCAGGGCGGCGCGGATCTTGCCTTCGTCCTCGGGCGAGGCGCCCTCGCCCAGCAGCAGCGACTTGGTCTCGATCGCCAGGATGATCGCGATGATGCCGAGCAGCACACCGATCATCAGCGTGCCGATCGCGTCCCAGACCGGGTCGCCGGTGATGGCCGCCATCGAGACGCCGAACAGCGCGAAGATCAGACCGAGCAGTGCGCCCAGGTCCTCAAGGACGATGACGGGCAGCTCGGGCGCCTTGGAGTGCCGGATGAACGACACCCAGCCCTGGTTGCCCCTGACCGCGTTGGACTCCTTGATCGCAGTGCGGAACGAGAACGACTCGGCGATGATCGCGAAGATCAGCACGCCGAACGCCCACTGCAGATCGGTCAGCTGCTCCTCCGAGCCCAGCTTGTGGATGCCCTCGTAGATGGAGAACGCCGAACCGATCGTGAACAGCACGACCGCGACGACGAAGGCGTAGAAGTAGCGCTCGCGGCCGTAGCCGAACGGGTGCTCCTTCGTGCGTTCGCGCTGGGCGCGCTTGCCGCCGAGCAACAACAGGGCCTGGTTGCCCGAGTCGGCCACCGAGTGGATGGACTCGGCCAGCATCGATGACGACCCTGTGAAGATGAAGGCCACGAACTTGGCCACCGCAATCGCCAGGTTCGCGGCAAGGGCCGCGACAATCGCCTTTGTACCACCGCTCGCGCTCACCGCTCGACTCCAGTCATAAAGTCAACAAGTCCCGACGCGGGATCTTATTGCGAAATTCTCGCCTTGAGCTCGCTGATGACCGACACCGGGGTCGGATCAACGCCGTAGCCGAGTGCGAGATAGGTGCTGGCATAGTCGCAGAGCTCGATCAACGAGGCCAGTCGCTCCAGCGGATGCTCGCCTTCGGCCAGCAGTTCGGTGACCTGGACCCCGCGATCCTCGGCCAGCCGTACCGATGCCGAGCGGCGGCGGGCGACCTGCGGATGCTCGTCGGTGTCGCGCAGCACGAACAGCCGGACCGCACGCGATCCGGCGTCGGCGAAGATGTCGCGCTCGGCCAGCGGGCCGTCGAGGGCGACGATCTGGTTGTGGGTGGCCTCGGGGATCTCGCCCCAGATGGCGGGGTACTTGGCGTTCTCGTTGAGCTGGGAGGCCAGCCGGTGTGCGGCGACGGCGGTCAGCGGCGAGGTGCCCCAGATCATCGGGATCGTCTCGGCCAGCTCCATCGCCAGCAGCTTGCCCGGGTTGATGAACGACTCGCTGGAGGGCCGGCAGCGGTGCGCGACGTCCTCCAGACGCTTGGCCACGCTCTCGTAGAGCCCGTCGTCGCCCTGGGCCAGACCGAGCGCGACGCCCGCGACGACGAGCGGGACCGACATCGCCCAGATGCCCGCACGCGAACGGCTGCGCGCCCCGACCGGGACGAACACCCCCGACGCCTGCCTGGCCACGGCCTGCAGCGGCGAGTCGGCCGCGCCGACGGCCAGCAGGGCGCATCCCCTGCGCACGGCCTCGGCCGCCATGGCCAGCGTCTCCTCGGTGTGCCCCGAGCAGGAAACCGCGACGACCAGATCGGCGGCGCCGACCCAGCCGGGCAGTTTGTACGACCTGACCGTGACGATCGGCACCGACGCGCCGTTGCCGCAGACGGCCGCGAGCAGGTCTCCGGCGATGGCCGAGCCGCCCATGCCGACGACGACGACCGCCCTCGGCCTGATCCGGGCGGCCAGGTCGCCGAGACCGGCCTCCAGCGCGGCCCGGTGGCCGGTGCGCACCTGGGCGGCGGAACCGGCCACGGCGACCAGCATGCCTCCCGGGTCGCCCTCGCTGAGATGGCGCTGGTCGTCGAGCCGCTCGGGCTCCCAGTTCACGGCTGCCGAGCCTCGTCGACGAGAAGGACGGGGATGTCGTCGCGCACCGGGTAGATCCGCCCGCAGGAGGTGCAGGCCAGCTCGTCCGCCTCGACCTCGGCACGCAGCGGCGCCTTGCACGCGGGGCAGGCCAGGATCTCCAGCAGCCAGTCGTCGATCTTCAACGTGTTCAACTCCTCACGACAGCGAGGACCTCGTCCCGGATCGCTGCCATCTGACTGTCGTCGGCCGCCTCGGCGTTGAGGCGCAGAAGCGGCTCGGTGTTGGAAGGGCGCAGGTTGAACCACCAGCCGTCGCCGGTGACGGTGAGTCCGTCGAGCGTGTCGACCTCGCCTCTGCCCGCGAAGGCCGAGCGCACCCGTCGCAGGGCCTCGCCCTGGTCGGCGACCGTGCTGTTGACCTCGCCGGAGGCGCTGTAGCGCGCGTATCCGGCCAGGACGTGCGACAACGGCGCCTGCTGCTCGCCGAGCGCGGCCAGCACGTGCAGGGCGGCCAGCATGCCGGAGTCGGCGTACCAGAAGTCGCGGAAGTAGTAGTGGGCCGAGTGCTCGCCGCCGAACACGGCGCCGGTGCGGGCCATCTCGGCCTTGATGAAGGAGTGGCCGACCCGCGTGCGCACCGGCTCGCCGCCGTGCTCGCGGACGATCTCGGGCACGCCGAGCGAGGTGATCAGGTTGTGGATGATCGGCGCGCCCGGGTGCTTGGCCAGCTCCCGCACGGCGACCAGGGCGGTGATCGTGGAGGGCGAGACGGAGGCGCCGAGCTCGTCGATCACCCAGCAGCGGTCGGCGTCGCCGTCGAAGGCGAGCCCGATGTCGGCCCCGTGCTCGACGACCGCGCGCTGCAGGTCGACCAGGTTGGCCGGCTCGATCGGGTTGGCCTCGTGGTTGGGGAAGGTGCCGTCGAGCTCGAAGTAGAGCGGGACCAGGTCGATCGGCAGCCCGGCGAACACGGTGGGCACGGTGTGCCCGCCCATGCCGTTGCCCGCGTCGACCACGACCTTGAGCGGCCTGACGCCGGACAGGTCCACCAGCGAACGCAGGTGCTCGGCATAGCCCTGCAGCAGGTCGCGGCGCTCGATCACGCCCTCGCGCGCGGCCTCGCCGGTCACACCCGCCTCGACCAGCGAGCGGATCTCGGCCAGGCCGGTGTCGCTGCCCACGGGGACGGCTCCGGCCCGGCACATCTTCATGCCGTTGTACTGCGCCGGGTTGTGACTGGCGGTGAACATCACGCCGGGCAGCCCGAGGGCGCCGCTGGCGTAGTAGAGCAGGTCGGTGGAGCCGAGCCCGGCGTCGACGACATCGGCGCCGCGCGCGAGCGCCCCCCGGGCGAAGGCCGCGGCCAGCGGCGGCGACGAGGCGCGCATGTCATGGGCGACGACCACCCGATCGGCCCCGACCACCTCGACGAACGCGGCGCCCACGGCCTCCGCGACCCCCTCGTCGAACTCGTCGGGGACGACTCCGCGCACGTCATAGGCCTTGAAGATCTTGCTCAGATCCCCCACCGGCCCCCCTCTCTCGTCGCCATCCCTCCGAGCCTACTGCCCACACCACAAGATCCTGTACGGCAAGCACGGGCCCGGCCACGGTCCGCACACCTGCCCCTCCGTCCATCACGGCACTCCAGCCGACTCCGGCACAGAGGGGGACATGACACGGCGACCCCGGGACGCGACCCCCGTTCCAGGGCATGACGAAGCGGCGCGCCCGCCCCCGAGGGAGCGGGTCAGCGCTCGCGGTGCTGCTGAGCCGAGCGAAGGACGCGCAGATGGCCCCTGCGGCCCACCTCCACGCCTTGCCCAACGGGCTCGGTGCCTGCGGCGGGTGCCGGACGTGCCGCCTCGCGGACGGCGTTGGCGAGTGCCTCCAGGTCATCGGAACTGGGCGAGGTGCCGTCCGTCGGCAGCCGCACGACCTCCCACCCACGAGGGGCCGTGAGGCGCTCGGCATGTTCGGCGCACAGGTCATAACAGTGCGGCTCGGCGTACGTCGCCAGCGGGCCGAGAACAGCGGTCGAGTCGGCGTATACGTACGTGAGCGTGAAGACGGCAGGCTGACTGCAGGCGGTGCGCGAACAGCGGCGGACGGGGCTCACGGAGGGACCGTATCTGCTAAGAGTGCGGGGCGCCACTATCTGGGGCGCTCTTAACGAGCGTGTCGCCACAATTCGGACACCTGTCGCAGCGTTTCCACCACCATGTCCCAATGTCAGCCGTGCCGCCCGTCCCGCGAACCCCGTCCGGCGGCCACGGCTACGCCGGCCCGCCCCGGCTCGCTAAGCTGAGCGGGTGACACCGACACGTGGCCCCAGGCGGCGTGACCGGCACGGTCGCGGCCTCCGCGGTCCGCTGGCCCCTTCGCACATTCCCATGGCCCGCTCCCGCAGCGAGCGCTTCGACGACTTCGTGCTCGACGCCGTCGAACGGCTCAAGCCGCGCTGGGGGCCGCAGCTGGCCGCCGTGGAGTTCGCCGTCGAGGAGGTGCCGCCCGTGGCCGAGCTCGGCGACGGGCCCGGCCGGTTGGGCACCGAGCCCGTGCCGTTCGGCAGGGCGACTCCCGCCGCCGGGGCCGATCCGGCGTCCGTGGTGCTCTACCGCCGCCCCCTGGAGGCCAGGGCCCGCGACAAGGAGACCCTCAGCGCCCTCGTCCACGACACGGTCGTCGAGCAGGTGGCGACCCTGCTCGGCCTCTCGCCCGAGACCATCGACCCCGGCTTCGACGCCTGACCCTTTTCAGGGCAGGAGCATCTCAGGGCAGCAGCACGACCGACGGCGTGTCGGTGAGCGCCGGGAGCAGGGCCCACGACCGGCCGGGGGCCAGCGGCTGTGCCGTGATCAGCTGGCCGCCCTTGATCCCCTCCACCGTCACGCGCCCGCCGTACACCTGGCCGGACAGCGGGGTGAGCACGACGGCGACCGGCTTCTTGCCCTTGAGCTTGAACACGCGGGTGCGTGAGGCGGGCACCTCGACCTCGAACGCCTCGCCGGGCAGCGGCTGGACGTGCACCTTGGCGGGGCCGGCGAGCGCGGTGAGGATCAGGCTGGAGCCCTTGCGGTTGTCGGCGACCACACTGCCGAGCTCCAGCGACGAGGCGCCCGCCGTGAACGCCACGTCGGTGCGCGTGCCCGTGCCCGTCATGGTGAGCCCGGCCACGATCGGCGTCTCGGAGGTGAGCACCAGGGCCGCGGCCTGGCCGCCGATCCCGTTGGTGAGGTCGAGCCTGGCCAGGGTGCCCGCGGGCACGTCGAGCTCCTCGCGGCCCTTCATCGCGTAGGCGCCGTCCTCGGTGACGGCCTGGATACGGACCAGGGCGTCCTGGTCGCCGGGCACGGCCACCAGGAGTTCCCGCTTGCCGCCTCCGCTCGCGATGCCAGGCACGACGACGCGGGTGGCGGGCGCCGAGGCGAGGGGCAGCCAGTCGACGCCGCCGCCGTCGGCGCGCACGTGGGCGGCCACGGTCAGTCTGCCGCTGGTGGTCACGACGCCGATCGCCGCCTCCAGTGCGGACGGCGCCAGCGTGGACAGCTCGACGACGCGGTGCTCGCCGGGTTCGAGCGTGTAGACGGCGGCGTCGGAGGCGATCGGCCCCTCGGCGGCGTAGATCATGACCTCGGCCCTGGCGGGGGCGTGATCGGCGTTGGTGAGGTACAGGGTCACGTCGGCCGCGGCGGGACCGGGGCCGACCAGCCAGGACACCCCGGCGGGCTCGGTGCAGCGCACCCCGGCCAGGCCCCGGCCGCCGCCCTCGCTCTCGCGGCTGCTCATGCCCGCCTCCAGCCCGGCCGCCAGGGCGCCGCTGCCGGTGACGTCCAGCGGTTCGCGCGCCTTCGAGGCCTTGCGCCACAGCGCGCCGAGCTCGGCCAGCGTCTCCTCGCCGATGAGCGCCTGGCCGGTCAGTGTGCGCTGCTCGCCCGGCGCCTCCCCCGCGCTCAGTGCGGCCGGGGGCGCCACGACGCTGACGTCGGCGCCCTGCGGCGGCGGGCAGACCATGTGGACCGCCTCGACCGCGATGCGCCTCGGTCCCTGCGGCGCCGAGGCCGCGGGCGTGGGCGTCGTCACGTAGGCGACGCCGTACAGGGCGAGCAGGGCGATCAGGACGAGCGCCACCATGCCGAAGCGGTTCTCGATCAGTGCCTTCATCGGGCGGCCACCAGGTCGGATGCGGCGGCGGGCGCCGTGCTGTCGGCGGGTTCGGCGGCGGGGTCGTGCGTGCGGGTGCCGGGCGCGGCCAGCACGACCACCAGGAGGACGGCGACCGCCTGACCCCAGAGCACCCACTCGTGCACGGGATCGACGGCGGGCGCCAGGACCGGGGCGGGCGTGTCGGTCAGGCGCCACAGCGAGGTGCCGAGCCGCTCCAGCGAAGGCTGGGAGTCCAGCGCCGCCCTGACGGCCGGGTCGACCGGCGGCGTGACGGCCACGAAACCGATGCCGCGCGCCGCCAGCGCCGCCGCGTCGCCGCCTCCCCTGCCCGAGACCAGCCCGGCCGCCGCCGTCGCCACCGCCGCACGGGCCTGCGCGGGCGCGGGCAGATCGCTCTCACCCAGCAACGGGGTACGGCGCAGCAACACGGTGAAGGCCAGCCCCTCACGCGTATGGCGAAGCAGCAGTGTGCGCTGTCCCTCGGCCGATCCCACGGCGGCGAAGGCGGGCATGGCGTCGGGCACGGTACGGCGAAGCGGCCCCTGCACCCCCGTGGCGATCCAGTGCCCGGCGGCCAGCACCGGCGTCGAGAAGGCCATGGCCACGACGGCGAGCGCGCCGAGCCTGCGCATCGCACCGGCGGCCAGGAGTTCGGGCAGGCGGTGCGCGGTCAGCGCGGCCAGCACCAGCAGCCCGGTGGCCGCGAACGCCAGCGGCACCGCCGGCCAGGCCGCGACCGCGCGCCCGCCGCCGACCGGCTCGACGGCGACCCTGCTGACGCCGATCGCCACCAGCACGCCGTACAGGGCGACGCCCCAGCCGATCGCCACGATCATCCGCTGCCTGCGCATGAGCAGGGCCGCGAGCGCGGTGGCGATCAGCCCGGCGGTGACCCACGGCGGCGGCATGCCGGGCCCGCCCGGGCTGAAGGTCAGCAGGTCGCGCGCCTGGAGGGCGGGTGCGACCAGGTCCCCGGTGTGCAGCCCGGCCTCGAGGAGCAACCTGCCGGGCTCGGCCGCCAGCTGCGGCAGCCAGGGCGCGAGCAGCACGAGCGGCACCGCGAGCGCGATGACCATCGAGACGACCACACCACGCCGTACCCCTCCGAAGGCGATCACGGCGAGCACCCCGAGCACGGCGAACAACAGGTACACCAGCGGCACGAACGCCGTGCCGATCGCCAGCAGCAGGCCGAGCCCCCACGCCGCGCGGCGGGAGCGGCGCCGCTCGCCGCCGAGCAGGTTCGTGGTGAGCGCGGCGTACACGGGCAGCAGCACGAAGACGACGGCGGTGCCGAGCCTGCCGCCCGCGACGGCGCCCGTGGCGACGGGCAGCAGCGCGTAGGTCGCGGCCAGCCAGAGCCTGGCGGGCACAGCCGGGATGATCGAGCGGGTGGCGAGATAGGCCGACGCGCCCGCCAGAGGCACGCAGCCGAGCAGAAGCACGGTGACGGCCAGCCAGGTCTTGCCGAACGCCAGTGTGGCCAGAGCGGCGAGCACGGCCACGTACGGAGGCGTCCAGGCGGACGTGCCCAGCCCCGACTGGTGGAAGGGCTCGGTGTAGAGCGCCCAGAGGTCGGCCGCGCCGCCCACGACGGGCACCAGCGCGCCGCCGCCGAGCCTGGCGCCGCCGAGCAGCGCGCGTTCGGCCACCAGTGTGATCGCCGTGAGCGCCAGCACCAGCAGCACCCCGGGCCTGCCGAACGTCCTGCGCAGGAATCCGGTGTCGTTGAGCAGGCCCTCGTCGTCGTCCTCGCCCGGCGCCGCGACGACCGCGTGGTGGCGGCCCGCCGACTCCAGCACGGCCTGACCGGCCAGGAAGCTCTGCACCATGTCGCTGACGCGCCTGAAGCCCGCGCCCGGCGGCGTCATCAGGGACTTGATCTCGGCATATCCGGCCTTACGGCCCTTGCGCCTGGCCCTGCGCGCCCTGCGCAGGCGCAGCGGGCCGCCCAGCACCGAGCCGAGCGCCGCGATCTCGTCGACGGCGTTGGCCGGCTGCTTGGCCACCAGGTACACGAGCGTCCGGGCGAGCGAGCCCGCCACATTGCGGACCAAGGCCCACAACAGGGCGCCGAACGGCAGATTGGCCATGACCACGAACATGGCGTTGCGCCGGTCGAGCCTGCGCGGGTGGTCGCCGCTGGCGGTGATGCGGCGTCGGCGCCGGGACGCGGCCTCGGCGTGGTAGGCGACGGCGGCACTGACGTTGAGCACCTTGTGCCCGGCGTTGCGCACGCGCCAGCACAGGTCGAGGTCGTCGCGGAACAGCGGCAGCGCCGGGTCGAGCCCGCCGACGGCCTCCCAGACGTCGCGCCTGACGAGCATTCCGGCCGTGGAGACCGACAGGACGTCCCTGATGCCGTCGTACTGGCCCTGGTCGTACTCGCGGGGTTCGAGGCCGGTGTCCCTGCGGCCGGTGCGGTCGACGCGCACGCCGACCTCGAGCAGCAGTTTCCGGTCCAGCCAGTCGCGCAGTTTGGGGCCGAGCACCGCCGCCTTGGGCTCGCGCTCGGCCGCCCACAGCAGGGCCTCAAGCGCGCGGGAGTCGGGGGCGCAGTCGTCGTGGATCAGCCAGATCCACTCCTCGCGCGCGGCCTGCAGCTTGCCGAGCACGAGGTCGACCGATTCCCCGAAGCCGGTCGAGCGGGGCATGGAGAGCACGTTGTGGTCGCCGAGCGCCTGCTTCAGCAGGTCGGCGGAGGAGTCCCTGCTGCCGTTGTCGACGCCGACGACGCGGTCGGGATGCCTGCTCTGGCCGAGCACCGCCTTGAGCGTGTCGCCGAGCCAGCGGGCGCCGTCATGGGCGACGACGATCGCCGTGACGAGGGGACGGGACATCGCTCTGGCGCTCCAGGGGGGCTCCCGGGGATGGGCGGGCGCGGCCACCATATCGCCCCAGATGCCGAAAAGGGGTCATGCGGCGTAACACCGCATGACCCCTCGGATTCGACAGAATCGAGATATCGACTAAACCGCCTGGCGCTTGATCCGGCGGCGCTCCCGTTCGGACAGTCCACCCCAGATGCCGAACCGCTCGTCGTGCTCGAGTGCGTATTCCAGGCACTCTGCGCGCACTTCACACGAGCGGCACACCTTCTTGGCCTCTCTGGTGGAGCCACCCTTCTCCGGGAAGAACGCCTCCGGGTCGGTCTGCGCGCAGAGCGCGCGTTCCTGCCAGCCCAGTTCTTCAGCGTCAAGCTGATCCTGTGCGATGACCAGATCGGTCACTGCACACCTCCCTGCCGCCCGCCCGCAATGGAGCCCCCCATGGAACGCCTCCCCCATACCCCACTTGAGGAAGGCGTAACAACACGTCTGTAATTACACGCGTGCGCCGTGTGTGCCGTCAAGCGGCATGCCGGTATCCGGGGAAAGACCAGCTCGCCCCGGTGTGCTTGCCATGTGGTGTTGAGTCCGGGCCGCGACCGGAATCCATGGCCATGACCTGACTTGATCAACGCTGTCAGCGGTCGGAACCGTACCAGGGAGGTCTTGACGACCGCCCAGGCACCACCTTCTCTCTGCTCGCGCTTTGCCGGACTATTGCCTGCGCGGATCGTTCGGCGTGTAGATGGCCGTGGGGTCGATCGGCTCGTCTTTCTCTCTCGGCTGAGCGCTCAGCGCGTCGCCGCCCTGATACGCCGAGAGGTCGAAACGCAGGGTCGAGTCCGCGGGCTCCTCGTTCCATCCGCTTTGTGATGGTTGCGGGTGGTAGGCCGAGGGCTGCTGCGGGTGGCCGAACGGATCGTCGTACGGCCTGGGCTGCTGGCCCGAGTAGTCGGGCACGGCGTCGTAGTGCTGTTGCTGCGGCTGCGCGGCGCCGGTGGTCTGCTGCTGGTAGTTCTCCGCCTGCTGGTAGGCCTGAAGGATCTGCTGCGAGCGCGGGTCGACCGGCGGGTCCGGCTCCTGGCGCTGGAGGTACTCCTGGCCCGAGTAGCCGGTGAACGGCTGGTTCTGGACCTGCTCGAAGGCGGGCGGCTGGTCGTAGTACGGCTGCGGCGCGGGCGGGGCCGGCGGGGCCGGCGGCGCGGTGTCGGCCGGGGTGTAGGCCGGAGGCGGGTAGGCACTGGGCGAGCTGTCGACGCTCGTGTAGCCGGGGTCCAGCGGGGTGTAGACGTTCGGGGTGCTGTCCGCCGGGGTGTAGGCGCTTTGCTGGGGCTCAGGCTGGGCCTGGTAGGCGCTGGGGAGCGTCTCCGACGGCGTGTAGCCGTACGACTCGGTGGCCGGGGCCTCGTGCGGGGTGGCGTAGAGCGGCGAGGCCGGGTCGTAGGAGGGCAGGTCGTAGGTCTTCTGGTCGTAGACCGGCGGCTGGTCGTACACCGGCAGGTCGTAGGAGGGCTGCTCGTAGGACGCCGACGGCTGCGGCTCGTAGCCGGGCGCCGGGGGAAGCGCCGCGGGCAGGGCGACCGACTGCGGGGCCGGCTGGGGCGCGGGCTGCGGGGGCTGGGCGTCGGAGGCGGCGGGCTCGGCGCGAGGCGCGAAGGCGTCCTGCCCGGAGCCGTAGGCAGGCTGGACCGGGGGCACGACGGGCGCGGCCGTGGCGGGCGCCTCCTGGACGCCTGCCAGCTGCGCGTAGGCGTTGGAGCCGGTCGGCTCACCGCCACCGTGCTGCGGCGTGTACCCGCCACCGGCCCCGGCGGCCTGCGCCTGCTGGCCGTACCCGGCGGCCTGGGCGGGCGCCTGCGGCTGCTGCTGGCCGTAGCCGGGGAAGGTCGGGTACGGCGTGCGGGTCTCGGCGCCGACGGCCTGCGGAAGGGTCCAGAGGAGGGCGACGCCGACGAGCGCGAGGGCGGGCAGCCCCAGGATCAGGAACTCCAGGAATCCCCCGAAGCTGCCGACCACGAACAGGCCGAGAAGGAAAGCGAGCGTGCCGAAGGCCGTCGCGACGGCGAGTGTGCCCGCGGCGACATAAGTGATCAGTTTCGCCTTGGCCGACGGCGTGCCGACCTTGGTGGCGAGCAGGACGGCACCGACCAGGAGCGCGGGCACGACCGGGCTCGTCAACTGCCCGAAGCCGAGCGCCGCGCGCTCGGTGAACGAGCCGCCCGACCCCAGCAACAGGCGCCAGACCAGCACGAACACATTCGTCACGGCCACGGCAAGCATGATCCAAGAAGCCGGCTCCTTGAGCCGGTCAGCCGAAATTTTGCTCACAACTACCCCCAACGGGCCCTTTTGACCCGATGGGAGTTTGCCACAAAGCCGACTTTGGTGACGGGCGACCCAGCAACCTCGCGTATCCCAATAGTCGTTCAAGTGGATATTTGTCGGAATTTTCGCGGGCCCGAACGGCCGAAGCCATCTCCGGGGACAAGCGACGCCACCTCCCGGACGGCCCGGTCACAGGCGGGTGCGAGACTTGCGGGCATGCGTATCGTGTCCCTCGCCGGTGGTATCGGCGGCGCCCGTTTCCTCCGCGGCCTGCGCGCCGCGGCCCCACAGGCCGACATCACCGTGATCGGCAACACCGGCGACGACATCACCCTGTTCGGCCTCCGGGTCTGCCCCGACCTCGACACGGTGATGTACACCCTCGGCGGCGGCATCAACGAGGAGCAGGGCTGGGGCCGGGAGAAGGAGTCCCACGTCGTCAAGGAGGAACTGGCCGCCTACGGCGTCGAGCCCCAGTGGTTCGGACTCGGCGACCGTGACTTCGCCACCCATATCGTGCGTACCCAGATGCTCGACAACGGCTACCCGCTCTCGGCCGTGACCGAGGCGCTGTGCGCCCGCTGGCAGCCCGGTGTCCGGCTGATCCCGATGACGGATGACAGGGCCGAAACCCATGTGGTGATCACCGACGAGCGCGGCAGGCGCGGGGTGCACTTCCAGGAGTGGTGGGTCAGGCTGCGCGCCTCGGTGCCCGCCGAGTCGATCGCCCTGGTCGGGGCCGAGCAGGCCGTGCCCGCGCCCGGCGTGCTCGATGCGATCGCCGAGGCCGACGTGGTGATCCTGCCGCCGTCCAACCCGGTCGTCAGCATCGGCACGATCCTGCAGATCAAGGGCATCCGCGAGGCCATCGCCGCCAAGACCGTCGTCGGCGTCTCGCCGATCGTCGGCGGCGCGCCCGTGCGCGGCATGGCCGACGCCTGTCTGACCGCGATCGGCGTCGAGACCAGCGCCCAGGCCGTGCTCGGCCTCTACGGCGCGGCGCTGGTCGACGGCTGGCTGGTCGCTGAGGAGGACGCCGGCGTGGCGCTCGACGGGGTGAGCGTGGTGGCCAGACCGTTGATCATGCACGACGCCGCCTCCGCCCAGGACCTCGCCCAGGCCGCACTCGACCTCGCCACGGAGCTGACCCGATGACCGACCAGGCCGAGCACCACACCCCGCACGCCGCGAGCGCCTCGGTGGAGGTCTTCGGGATCGCCGGGCTGCCCGAGATCAGGCCGGGCGACGACCTGGCCGCACTGCTCAAGGACGCCGATCTCAGGGACGGCGACATCCTCGTCGTCACCTCGAAGATCGTCAGCAAGGCCGAAGGCAGGATCCGCGAGGGCGCCGACCGCACCGACGCCATCGCCGGGGAGACCGAGCGCGTCGTCGCCAGGCGCGGCGACACCGTGATCGCCCAGACCCGTCACGGCTTCGTCATGGCCGCGGCCGGTGTCGACGCCTCCAACACCGAGCCGGGCACGGTCCTGCTGCTGCCCGAGGACAGCGACGCCTCGGCCCGCAGGCTGCGCGCCGCCCTGCCGGTGCGGGTGGGCGTCGTCGTCTCCGACACCTTCGGCCGCCCGTGGCGCAACGGCCTGACCGACGTGGCCATCGGCGCCGCGGGCGTACTGCCGCTGGCCGACTACCGGGGCGGCGCCGACACCCACGGCAATCCGCTCGTCGCCACCGTCACCGCGCTGATCGACGAGATCGCCGCCGCCGCCGAACTGGTCAAGGGCAAGCTCGACGGCGTGCCGGTCGCGGTCGTACGCGGCCTGGCCCACCTGGTGACCGACGAGGACGGCCCCGGCGTGCGCCCCCTGGTACGCCCGGCCGACGAGGACATGTTCAGGTACGGCTCCCGCGACGTCGTGTTCGCCCGCAGGACGATCAGGTCGTTCGCCGATCGGCCGGTCGACGGCGAGGCCGTGCGCAGGGCGGTCGCGGCCGGCATCGCGGCACCCGCGCCGCACCACACCACGCCGTGGCGCTTCGTGCTCGTCGAGTCGGCCGGCGCCAGGCTCAAGCTGGTCGACGCCATGCGCGAGGCCTGGATCGAGGACCTGCGCGGCGACGGCTTCACCGAGGAGTCGATCACCAAGCGGCTGCGCAGGGGCGACGTGCTGCGCGAGGCGCCGTACCTCGTGGTGCCCTGCCTGGTCATGACCGGCTCGCACACCTACCGCGACGACCGGCGCAACGCGGCCGAGCGGGAGATGTTCGTGGTGGCGGCGGGCGCGGGGGTGGAGAACTTCCTGGTCCAGCTGGCCGTCGAGGGGCTGGCCTCGGCGTGGGTCTCCTCGACCATGTTCTGCAGGCCGGTCGTACGCGAGGTGCTCGGGCTGCCCGACGACTGGGACCCGATGGGCGCCGTCGCCGTCGGCCACGCCGCCGCTCCCCCACGCGACCGGCCGGCCCGCGACGCGGCCGACTTCATCCTCACCCGCTGACCTGCTCCGGGGCGGGGGCGAGCCTGCTCCACGTCTCCAGGGCGGCGTCGGCGCGTTCGGGCGACAACGGCCTGCTGCTCGGCGAGGCCGTCGGCAGGCCGGGTCCCGGCGGGTACGGGCCGAGTGCGCCGTCGCCCGTTCCGAAACCGGCCTGCCTGACGAGCTCCTGGCCACGCGGCCCCGCGAGCCACGCGCCGAACGCCGCCGCCGCCTCGGCCTCGACCGGGTCCGGCGCGGTCACCACGTACGGGTAGTCGAGGGTGGGTGTGCCCTCGCGCGGGCGCAGGGCGACGACCGGGTCGGGCGAGGCGGCACGCGCGTGCTCCCGCACCGACTGCTCGGGCACCACGACGACCGGCCGCCGCCAGCGCGAACGGTCGTCGACCGCGGCCAGCGTCGAGCGGTGGCCGGGCGCGGCGCCGGACCGGACCCACCGCACGAACGCGGCCAGTTCCTTGCCCGCGTCCGGCCCATCCCCCAGGATCTCGCTCACCTCGGCGACGGCCGCGATCCCCGCTCCGGCCAGCGACGGGTCCGGCACCCTGACCACGTCGGGCTCGGCCGCGCCCGGCGCCGACCGGCCGTCTTCGGCCGGGGGCAGGAGCATGCGCCAGCTCAGCTCGCTCCCGCCGCCGGTGAAGGTCTGGGCCAGCGACCGGCGGGTGGCGAACACCAGGGGCGAGGTCGCCACCGTGGTCTCGGCGGCGGCGACGTGCCCGGCGCCCTGCCTGCGGGCCAGGCGTACCCAGGCCGACGCGTCGGCGACCCAGGCGTCGGGCCTGGCCGTGCCCGCTCCGGTCAGGGCGCGCAGGACGGCGGCGGGCGGCTGCTCGGTGACCTGGACGAGCACGCAGCGCCCGCCGACGCCGGTCCCGGTGCCGTTGAACAGCCCCGCCGACGCCATCACGGCGGGCGCGACGTCCAGCGCGGCGGCCACTCCGACCAGCACGGGCCGCCGGGCGTCACAGGGCGGCGCCGGGCGGCCGAACGCCAGGTACACCGTGCCCACCGCCCCGACGACGACGGCCAGCGCCGCCAGCGTGCCGCGGCGCAGGGCGCGCCGCCGCCGTCGCGCGATCGGCAGGGTCAGGGAGCGGTGTCGTCCCGAGCGCACGGCACCTCTCTCCCATCTCGACACATAGTGCGAAAGTGTGCCGATTGTCGCAGCACCGCCCACTTTGCGGAACAGCTCCCTCGGCTACGCCAGCGGCAGCACCCGGCGCACGCTCCGGCACACGCCGTCGCTCGCCTTGGCCGCCGCCAGGCGCTCCTCACTCGGCACGCCGTACTCGGTCGTGCGCTGGCGCAGGGCGCGGCCGGTGGGGGTGACCATGTCGGCGATCTCGGAGATCGTCTTGTAGGAGCCGTTCTCCGAGCCGGCCATGCGGCTGATCGTCTCCTCCATGAGGGTGCCGCCGAGGTCGTTGACGCCGCCGGTGAGCACCTCGCGGCACAGGTCGTCCTGGAGTTTGACCCAGGAGCACTGGATGTTCTTGATCGCGCCGTGCAGCAGGATCCTGGACAGGGCGTGCACCGCGCGGTTCTCGTCGGCCGTGGGGCCGGGCCTGGCGATGCCCGCCAGGTAGATGGGCGAGCTGGTGTGCACGAAGGGCAGCAGGACGAACTCCGAGAACCCGCCCGTCTGCTCCTGCAGCCTCCGGATCAGCTTGATGTGCTGCACCCAGTGCAGATGCGTGTCGACATGGCCGTACATCATGGTGGAGGTCGTCGGCAGGCCCACCTTGTGCGCGGTCGTGACGACGTCGATCCACTCGGCCGTGGGCAGCTTGCCCTTGGTCAGCACCCAGCGCACGTCGTCGTCGAGGATCTCGGCCGCCGTGCCGGGCAGCGAGTCGACGCCCGCCTCCTTGGCCGCGTGCAGCCACTCCTCGATCGACAGGTTGGTACGGCTGGCGCCGTTGATGACCTCCATCGGGGAGAACGCGTGCACGTGCATACCGGGCGTCCTGGCCTTGACCGCCTTGGCGATGTCGAAGTAGGCGGTGCCCGGCAGGTCGGGATGGATGCCGCCCTGCATGCAGACCTCGGTCGCGCCCGCCTCCCAGCCCTCCTGGGCCCGGTCGGCGACCTGGTCGAGGCTGAGCGTGTAGGCGTCGGCGTCGGTACGGCGCTGGGCGAACGCGCAGAACCGGCAGCCGGTGTAGCAGACGTTGGTGAAGTTGATGTTGCGGTTGACCACGTACGTCACGTCGTCCCCCGCCGCCTCCGCCCGCAGGTGGTCGGCGATGCGGGCCAGTTCGTCGAGCGCCTGGCCCGAGGCGCCGAGCAGGGCGACGGCCTCGGCGTCGCTCAGTCCCGCCGGGTCGGCCTCGGCCCTGCGCAGGGCGTGTGCGATGTCGCTCGGCGTGCCTGACCCGTGCGCGGCCGACGGCAGCCTGTCCTTGAGCGCCTCCCAGTCGCCGTAGACGTGGTCGAAGTCGTCGCGCCTGTCGTTGGTACGGCCCTCGGTGTCGACCGCGGTGTGCAGGTCGACCCGGCCGGAGGCGGCGAACCCGCCGTCCGGCTCCTGCCACGGCCTGCCCGTCAGCGGCGCGTCCTCGATCGCCAGGCCGCTCTCCGGATCGGCCAGCGCCTGGACATGGCCGAACAGCCGGGGGTCGAGCCACGGCTCCCCCGCCTTGACGTACTCGGGGTAGATCGTCAGGCGTTCCCTCAGGGTGAACCCGGCCGCGGCCGTGCGCTCGGCCAGCTCGTCGATCTGCGGCCACGGGCGTTCGGGGTTGACGTGGTCGGGGGTGAGCGGCGAGACACCGCCCCAGTCGTCGATGCCCGCCCTGATCATGAGCTGGTACTCGGAGTCGACCAGGTTCGGCGGGGCCTGCACGCGCATCTTCGGGCCGAGGATCAGCCGTGTGACCGCGATCGTGGCGGCCAGCTCCTGCAGGTCGGCGTCCGGCATGCCGCGCATCGCGGTGTCCGGCTTGGCGCGGAAGTTCTGCACGATGACCTCCTGCACACCGCCGTACTCCCTGGCCACCTTGCGGATGGCGAAGATCGACTCGGCCCGGTCCTCGACCGTCTCGCCGATGCCGATGAGGATGCCCGTGGTGAACGGCACGTTGGAGCGCCCGGCGTCCTCCAGCACGCGCAGCCGTACGGCGGGGTCCTTGTCGGGCGAGCCGTAGTGGGCCTGGCCCTTCTCCTCGAACAACCGCCGCGAGGTCGTCTCCAGCATCATGCCCATCGACGGTGCGACCGGCTTGAGCCGCTGCAGGTCACGCCAGGTCAGCACGCCCGGGTTGAGGTGCGGCAGCAGCCCGGTCTCCTCCAGCACGCGGATCGCCATCGCACGCACGTAGGAGAGCGTGTCGTCATAGCCGTGCGCGTCCAGCCACTCCCTGGCCTGGTGCCATCGATCCTCAGGCCGGTCCCCCAGCGTGAACAACGCCTCCTTGCAGCCCATCGCCGCGCCCTGCCTGGCGATCTCCAGCACCTCGTCGGGGCTCAGGAACAACGACTCCAGCTTGTGCGGCGCCGTCGCGAACGTGCAATATCCACAGCGGTCCCGGCACAGTCTGGTCAGCGGGATGAACACCTTGCGGCTGTAGGTCACGACGCCCGGACGGCCCGCGGCCTGCAGACCGGCGTCGCGTACGCGGGAGGCATGCTCAAGAAGGGTGTCCAGCTGCGCGTCGCGGGCGTGCAGGAGGACGGTGGCCTCGGTGACGTCGAGGGACTTGCCGTCACGGGCCCTGGCGAGCGCACGGCGGAGGGCGGAGTCGCTGACTAGAGTCATACGGGCACATTACGACCCCTGGGTATGCAGCGAGCACCCAGGTCTCACCAGGCGGTTCGACGCCCCTCAGAACCTGCGGTAGTCCCCGCCCGCCATCCGAGGGCCACACACGGGCAGGCGCAGCCCGGTCAGGCACGACGCTCAGAACCTGCGGTAGTCCCTGGCTGCCATTCGGGGCCCGCGCTTGGGTGGGCGCAGGCCGGTCAGGCTGATGTACAGGGCCGCCCTGTGTCGCTGGCCCGCATATGGCTCAAGGAGGCGGATCATGCCGGCGTCGTCCGTCTTCTCGCCCGTCAGCGCGTAGCCGACGATCTTGGACAGGTGGTAGTCGCCCACGCTCAGCGCGTCCGGGTCGCCGTGTGCGCGCTGCCTGGTCTCGGCCGACGTCCACACTCCGATGCCGGGCAGCGCCCGCAGCAGCCTGTCGCACTCAGCGCCGTCCGCCGCCTCCAGCTTGGCCGCGTGCCCGGCGGCGTTGGCGATCGTCCTGGCCCTGACCGCCTCGGCGCCCGCCCGGTGCCAGTCCCAGCTCGGGATGCGCCGCCACACCTCGGGCTCGGGGATCAGCCGCATGCCTTCGGGCGCGGGGCCGGGCGGCGGCTCGCCGTAGGTGCGCAGCAGCCACCGCCACGCCCGCCAGGCCTCGCTGCCCACGACCTTCTGCTCCAGCACGGCGGGCACGAGCGCCTCCCACACGCGCCCCGACCTGCCGATGCGCACGCCCTGATGCCTGCGCAGGACGTCGTCGAGCACGGCGTGCCTGACCTGGAAGCCCGAAGGGTCGTCCTCGGCGCCGAGCAGGGCGGGCATCGTCTCCAGCAGCCACTCGGCGCCGGGCCCCCACGCCTGGCCGCGCACCGTCCCGCCACCCGCCGAGATCCGCAACGTCCCGGGCCCACCCGGAGTACGGCAGGCACGCCAGACGGCGCCGTCGGGTGTCGTGCGCCATGCGGGGTCGCCGCCGCCGTGCTGGTGCGGGCTCAGCACCCTGGCCACGTCGAGCGGCCACGGCGGCGCCCACTCGCGTTCGGCGGGCGCCAGCAGGACGGTCATATGTCGCTGGAGAAACGCACCGCGCACGGCGGCAGCTCGACACCGGGCCACACCCTGGCGCCGGCACGCAACTCGTTGCCCGCCCCGATGTGGGCGTCGTCGCCGACGACGGCGTCGTGCAGCACGGCTCCGGCGGCGATGTGCGCGCGATCGCCGACGACCGAGTCGGTGACCGTGGCGCCAGGCCCGACGACCGCGCCTTCGCCCAGCACACTGCCCACGACCGAGGCGCCCGCCTCGACGACCGCCCCGGGGCCGACGACCGAACCGCCGGTGACCTTGGCCTCGGGCGAGATCGCACAGCCCGCCAGCGCCAGGTGCTCACCCGTGGGGCCGGGCAGCGCGGGCGAGTCCAGCCGGCCGAGCACCAGGTCACGCGAGCCCTTGACGAACGCCTCCGGCGTGCCGACGTCCAGCCAGTAGGAGCGGTCGGCATATCCGAGCACGAGCGCGCCCGACTCGATCAGGCCGGGAAAGGTCTCACGCTCGACCGAGACGACCTGGCCTTCGGGGATGGCGTCGATGACCGATCGGGTGAAGACGTAGCACCCGGCGTTGATGCGGTTGGTCACGGGATGCGGGGTCTTCTCCAGGAAGGCGGTGACCCGGCCGGACTCGTCGGTCGGCACGCAGCCGAAGCGCGAGGGGTCGTCGACCTCGGTCAGGTGCAGGGTGACGGCCGCGCCCGCCTCGACATGGCCACGCACCTGCTCGCCGATGTCATGGCCGGACAGGATGTCGCCGTTGAGCACCAGCACCGGGTCGCCGGGCCGGGCCGACAGGCCTTCGGCGGCGTTGCGGATGGCTCCGCCGGTGCCGAGCGGCGTCTCCTCCTGCACGTAGGTCAGCGACAGCCCGAAGGCCGAGCCGTCGCCGAACGCCTCCTCGAACATCTCGGCCCGGTAGAAGGTCGCGAACACGATCCTTCGCACGCCGAACGAGCGGGCGCGGGCGAGTTGGTGGGCGAGGAAGGGCACACCCGCCGTGGGCAGCAGCGGCTTGGGCGTGCGCAGCGTCATCGGACGCAGGCGACTGCCCTGCCCTCCCACCAGGAGGATGGCCTCAAGTTCTGGCAATGAGCTATCCATCACCGTGTGAGGTTAACCCACTATTCCACTGCCCGTTGATAGCACTGAAGATGCGCTTCGGCCGAAAAGTCCCAGGTGAACTCACGTGCGCGGGCTATCCCCGCCGTCCCGAACGCGGCTCTGCGCCCGGGCGCGTCGAGCAGGCCGCGCAGTGCGGTCGCGATGCTCCCGGCGTCGGGTTCGGTATAGGCGACGGCGTCGCCGCCGACCTCGGGCAGCGAGGTGCGATGCGTGGTGAGCACCGCGGCCCCGCAGGCCATCGCCTCCAGGACCGGCAGCCCGAACCCCTCACCCCGCGAGGGGAAGGCCACCACCAGCGCGCCGCCGAGGAAGCCCGCCAGGTCGGAGAAGGACAGATAGCCGGGTCTGACGACGCGCACGGTCGTGGCGACCTCGCTGCAGGCGGCGTCGACGTCGGTGTCGCGCAGCCCGCCGCCGAGCACCAGAGCGGGCGGATCGGCCAGGTCCTTGACCGCGAGCGCGAACCCCCTGATGAGCGCGGGAACGTTCTTACGCGGCTCCATGGCGCCGAGGAAGGCCACATACGACTGGCCGTGCAGCCCGAGCCTGCCGGTCAGCCGCTCGACCTCGGCCGCGGACGGAGGATGGAACAGCGCGGGATCGACGCCGTGATAGGCGACGTCGATCCGGGTGGGATCGGCGGCGAGCACCCGCACGAGCTCCTCGCGCGTCGCCTTCGACGGCACCACGATGCGCTGCGCGTGACGTACGGCGGTGCGGGTGGCCGAGCGGAAGAAGGCGGCCTTGTCCGGGCTGTGCTGCTCGGGCTCGGTGAACCAGGTGACGTCGTGCACGGTGGCCACCGTGGGCAGGCCCGAGCGCAGCGGGATGGAGTAGTAGGGCGCGTGGATCACCTTCGCACCCGCCTGCCTGGCCAGCAGGGGCACGGTGGTCTGCTCCCACGCCAGCCTGGCGGCACGGTTGGTGATGGAGACCGGCCCCGGCATGATCTGGGCCGTGGGCGCGAGCCTGGCGTAACGTTCGGCGTCGGAGCGCTGGCACACGACGGCCAGGTCGGCTCCCGCACGGTGAAGCGCTGCGACGAGTCCGTCGACATAGCGGATCAACGCGCCCCTGTCGGCCGGAACGGCGGCCGCGTCGACGAGCACACGAGGTGTCACGAAGATCTCTCCCCTCAAGATCTACGCGGTAACTGCCTCTCCCACTCTATGACCGGGGACGCGAAAGACGTGGCCTGAATCACACCGAGTCTTGGTCGACCGACGACCTGGCCGCGAGCCCGGCGATGCCCGCGCAGATCAGATCCCCGATGACGATGACGATGCGCGAGACGAGCGCCGCCGCGATGGCCGAGCCCCGGTCCAGCACGGGAGCGAGCACCGCCACCATGGCCACCTCACGCACCCCCGCGCCCGCCGGGACCACGAACGTCATGATGCCCAGGCACCACGACAGCGCGAAGGCGCCGATCGCGAACAGCAGCGCGCCCGAGGCGCCGAGGTCGTGCAGGACGAAGGCCAGCGACACCCCGTAGGCGCTCCAGCCGAGCACCGCCCAGCCGAGCGCGCCCAGCATGCCCCGCCTGGTCAGCGGCCGCTCAAGCGGCTCCTTGCCCAGCCTGCGCAGCCCGAAGCCGATCAGCGCGTTGATCACCTTCGGCTCCAGCAGCACGACGAGCACCGGGATCAGCAGCACCACCCACGCGTATCTGCCCAGCGAGCCGCCCGAGGCCAGGGGCAGTGCGACGACCGAGACCAGCAGGCCGGTCGCCAGCTGGATCGGCATCATGAGGAAGAAGGCGGCGGCGCTGCGCGGCCTGGGCACACCGAGGTCGCGGCCCATCTCCATCTGGGCCAGCATCGGCCAGACCGCGCCGGGGATGTACTTGCCGAGCTGCCCGACGAAGAAGACCTTGGCCGCCTGGCGCAACGGCAGCGGCGAGCCGAGGTCGCCCAGCAGCGTGCGCCAGGTGCACATGGCGGCCAGCAGGGCGACGATCACCCCGGCCAGCGACCCGGCGAGCGAGGGCCAGGTCAGCTCGGCGAACCCGGCCGAGACGGCATCCCACTGCGAGATCACCGCCCATGCGCCGAACCCGAGCGCGACCAGCAGGAAGCCGATCCGCAGGCTCTTCTTCACCTGGTCGCGACCGGCTCTGGCGGCTGCGGCAGCGCGGCGCCGACCGGGCGCAGCGGCCTCTTGGTCGCCACCCACAGATAGGTCGGCACCAGCGGCAGCGTGAGTCGCAGCACCGCGCGCGGCGTCCTGGCCAGCACCGTGCGCACCAGCCTGCCGAGCGCGCCGGGGAACAGCTCGCCGCCCGCGAACCTGTCGGGCGTGGCCAGCACGGGGAAGGTGTAGTCCCACACGTGGAAGGCGCGCATCATCCGGCGCAGCCCCCGCCTGGTGCGGTAACGCTCGTAGTAGTGCTCGGCCCGGCCGCTGGCGCGCACGTAGCGGTCGGCGAGCGCGGGCGGCAGGTAGGACAGGAACGGCAGCTTGTAGTGCGGCTCCATGATCCCGAGCCGGTTGCCGAGCCCCAGGTAGAGCACGCCGTCGTCGGCGAGCACCCGGTGCATCTCGGCCACGACGGCGTCGGGGTCGACCACGTGCTCGTAGATGTGGTTGAACACCAGCACGTCGACGGAGCCGTCGGGGAAGGGCAGCGCGGTGCCGTCGGCGCAGACGAACTCCACCCGCTCGCCGAAGCGCTGGGCCGCCTTGCGCAGGCCGGGCACGTCGATGTCGATGCCGAGCGTGTGGGCGGCGCCCGCCTGGGCGAGCTCGTCGGCGATGAACCCGGCCGAGCAGCCGACGTCGCCGACCGTGCGCCCGGCCAGCGGCCCGGCGAAGTGCTCCAGCACAGCGATGATCTTCGCTGCCTTGCGGCGGCGCTTCTCCTCGTCCAGCATCGCCGCCTGGAACTCGGAGTACTCAAGCTGTGCGACGCGCTCTGTACCCATGACCGTCAACAGTACCCACTCGGCACGGACCTACCGACGAGTAGCCCAGGTGCGTACGCTGGGCTGATGCTCAGCCGCCTGCGCTCAAGCCGCCTGCTGCGCCTCGCACTGGCCTTGGTCGCACTCGCCTTCGCCGGCTACGGCCTGGCCAGGAACGCCGAGGACACGCTCGCCGCACTCGCCGGGCTCTCGCCGCCGCAGGTGCTCGCCGCCTTCGCCGCCGTGCTCGCCGGGCAGTTCGTGATGATGCTGGCCTGGCGCACGATCCTGGCCGGGCTCGGCTCTCCGCTGCCGGTGCGGGTCGCGGCCAGGGTGATGTACGTGGGGCAGCTCGGCAAGTACGTGCCCGGCTCGGTGTGGGCCTACGCGGCGATGATGGAGCTCGGCCGCGACCACGGCAGCCCGCCCAGGCGCACGTTCGCCGCCATCTCGCTCGGCCTGGTGATCAACCTGGGCGTGGCGGTCGCGGTGGCCGCCGCGACGCTGGAGGCCGCGCGCACGTTCTGGCCGTTGCTGCTGCTCGTGCCGGTGATCGCCGTCTGCCTGCATCCCAAGGTGCTCACCTGGGGGCTCAACCTGGCCCTGCGGCTGGCCAGGCGCGAGCCCATGGACGAGGTGCTGCCCGGCCGTACCGTGCTGGCCGCCACCGCGATCACGGTGGCCGGGTGGCTGATCTACGGGCTGCACGTCCTCGTGCTCGCGCCCGGCGCCGGGTACGCGGTCGCGACCGGCGCCTACGCCTTCGCCTGGGCGAGCGGCCTGCTGGCCTTCTTCGTGCCTGCGGGCGTCGGGGTGAGGGAGGCCGGGATGACGCTCGCGCTCGGCCCGGTCGTCGGCGTGCCGCTCGCGATCGTCGTGGCGATCGTCTCGCGGCTGGCGTTCACCCTGGCCGACCTGCTGGGGGCGGGAGTGGCGTGGCTGGCGGGGCGGCGGGCTCAGGCGTCGAGCAGCGTCTCGACGTACGCCGCCCAGTAAGGGTCGGGGTCGACGGCCTTGACCCCGGCGCGCAGCCGTTCGGGCTCGCCGGGCGCGTAGAAGGCCTCGATCGCCGTGCGCAGCGCCTGCGCAGAGCCCGGCTCGACCAGCAGGCCGTCGACGCCGTCGGTGACATGGTCGGCCAGCGCCCCCACCCTGGTGGCGATCACCGGCACCCCGTGCTCGTGGCCCAGCCATACGTTCTGGGAGGCCGTGGCGTTGCGGTAGGGCAGCACGAGCGCGTCGGCCGCCTCGAACAGGGCGGGCACCTCGCTCGCCGCCACATAGCCGGGCCGCAGCTCCACCCGGTCGCCGAGCCCGAGTTCGGCCACCAGCGCCTCGGTCTCGCCGAGCCCGCCCCAGAACTCCCCCGCCACCGTCAGCCCCACCCCGTCGGGCAGTGCGCGCAGCAGCAGGTCGAGCCCCTTGTACGGCCGGACGATGCCGAAGAACAGCAACCGCCCGCGCACCTGCGCCTCGCCGCGAGCCGGCTGCCTCGACGGCAGGTGCGGCGGCAGCGCCACCACGCTCACCGGGGCGGCCGTCAGCCCTCTGGCCAGCTCGGCCTGCTGCTCGGAGTGGGCCAGCACACCGTCGACCCGCTTGAGCAGCGCGCGCATCAGCGGCCTGTCGTAGGCCTTGCGCTCGTGCGGCAGCACGTTGTGGCACAGCGCCACCACCTTGGCCCGGCGGCGCAGGCCGGACAGGATACCGAGATAGGCGGGGACCTGGACCGGGCTGAGCACCGTGAGGATCACCAGATCGGCGCTCCGAAGCGCGCGTCCCGTCCTGACCCAGCCGTCGGGCCGCCGCCAGTCGAGGTCGCGCCGCGTGCCGGGGTACGGCGTGCCCTCGGGCGCCGAGATCGTCTGGACGCCCGGATAGAGGAAGGAGGGGTACTGCGCACGCCAGGACTCGATGACCACGTCGTGCCCGGCCGCGCTCAGCCGATGGGCCAGCTCCGTCGTGTGCTGGGCGCCTCCGCCCTTGTAGGGGTACGTCGGCCCGACGATCGCGATCCTCACTCGCCCCGCGACCTCACGATCAGGTCGGCCAGCAGTGCGACCGACCCGATGAGCAGGCCGGACAGGAAGATCACAATAGTGTTGCTGGTCAGGTAGAACCCGTAGCGCACGACGTCGAACACGCCCTTGACCAGCCCGATCACCACCAGCCAGATGGCCGGGGGCATGAGCACCTTGAGCGGGTTGAAGTACATCACCATCCGCAGCACCTGCAGGATGTAGCGGTAGGCGTCGGAGATGAAGCTGAACTTCGACTTGCCCGCCCGCTTGGCGTAGTCGATCGGCAGGTAGTACACGTCGTGCTGGTTCGACAGGAACGACAGCGTGATCGTCGTGACGCACGAGAACCCGGGCGGCAGCAGCCTGAGGTACGGCCTGGCCACCGACTTGCGGAAGGCGCGCAGGCCGGAGTTGAGGTCGGGGATCTTCTGCCCGGCCAGCCGCTCGGCCACCTTGCGGATGAACCACTTGGCCGGGACCCGCAGCAGCTTGTGCGAGCCCTCCTCGGTGGTCCGCGCGCCGACGACCTGGTCGATCGTGGCGTCCTTCTCCAGGATCTGGACCAGCTCGGGGATGCGCTCGTTGGGATAGGTCATGTCCGCGTCGGTCCACACGACGATCTCGCCGTTGGCCTCCTGCGTGCCGATCCTGCGCACGGTGCCCGAGCCGCCGTTGCGGTGGAAGGCCCTGATGCGCATGTGCGGGAAGCGCGGCGCCGCCTCTTCGAGCCTGGCCAGGGTCTGGTCGGTCGAGCAGTCGTCGACCGCGACGAGCTCGTAGGTGTAGCCGCTGGAGTCCATGGCCGCGCAGATGCGTTCGACCTCGTCGATGACGTGGTCCTGCTCGTTGTAGCAGGGCAGGACGATCGTGACGTACGGGTTGGCCGGGTTGGCTTCCACAGCGAATCCACTCTGAGGGGTCTCGGGCGTGGGGGTCTCGGGCGTGCTCACGTCGGGCGAGGATACTCTGCCCGACCCGCAGGCGAACGCACGTCTAAGGATTGACCAAGGATACCGACCCGACGCCAGGCACCTCCTGGATCGCCGTTCCCGCAGGTCTGGCCGCCTGTTCGCGGTCGAATCTCACATAGTAGGCCTCGGGAAGATCCTTGATCCCCTCGGCGTGCACCTCCGGCTGGTAGTGGGTCATCAGCCGCAGGCCGAACACGCCGTCCTGGTGGAAGATCTGCTCGACGCCGTCCTGGTCGTTGATCGCCTCAAGGATCGCGGCCCGCTGGTCGGCCGTCACCGCACGGCCGCCGCAGGTCGTCTCGCTCGGCATCGACGGCGAGCACAGCACGACCGCGAGATGCGCCTTGCCCGACCAGAAGTCGGTGGGCCTGCGCCACATGTCCTCGATGCCCTCGGCCCCGGCCAGCTTCGCCACCAGCGAGCCGTACGCGCCGGGTTCGCGCAGTTCGCCCTCGACCGCGCCGATCGGCATGAGAAAGGAGGGGTCGTCCACGACCAGCGACCGCCGATGGCGCTCGGTGAGCTCGGCCGCGGTGGCGTAACGCGCCGACGCCACCTCGGGCAGCGCGGCCACCCGCTCGGCGACCTGCGCACCGCCGACGGCCGCGCCCGGCTTGAGCACCACGGTGAACCCGACGGCGGGCGGGAACGGCGCGACGGGCGGCGCCACCGGCACGACCGGACGCCGCCCGAGCTGCCACAGCACGACTCCCGCCGCCAGGAGCACCACGAGCACGACGGCCAGCGCCGTGCGATGCCGGTGCGCCCAGAGGGCGAGGCGGGGCTCCCGCTCGGATCCGAAGGCGAGCTCGTCGGCGGTCATGAGCACATCCTGATGCCTGCGCGCCGGGGCGGCTTCACAGTGTCGTCATCCAGACGTCGATCGAAAGCGACCACGTGCCGTCCGGCGGGCCGGTCAGCGAGCGTTCGTCCTGGCGGGTGCGCAGGTTCATCACCCGCACCGCCGGGCCGTACCCCGACACCTGCTCGGCACGCGCCGCCAGCAGCACCGGCACGCGCCCGGCCGCGCGCACCCGGCCCGCCAGGCGTCGTACGTCCTCGGGGGCGGGCACGTCGCCACCGGCCAGGCGCACCCGGGCCGCAGGCGCGCCGCACATGCCCCGGACGAGCTGGGTGAAGCGGTCGCCCGTCACGCGTTCGACCAGGAGGACCGAGGCGCCGTCCGGGATGTGCGCGCACAGGGCGGCGACGGCCTCGCGCTCACCCCGCTCGATGGGCGTGAACGCCGTGCCCGCCGACGTCACGGCGGGCGGCACGAGAACGGCCACCACACCCAGCGCCACCAGCAGACGGCGTGGGCGGGGCCCGTGACCCAGGCGTGCCGCCTTCTCCCGCGCCCAGCGCAACCCCCACACGGCCAGCAGCACGAGGCCGGGCACGACGACCGGCACCAGGCGGCGCGAGGCCCACGGCTGGTCGGGGGTGATCGAGGGCAGCAGCAGCGTCGTCACGGTCGTCCAGCCCACGACCGCCACCGGCAGCAGCCACGCGAAGGCGCTCCCCCGCAGCAACCGCCTGACCAGCACCGCGGCCGCCAGGGTGGCCAGCACGACGACCGGCGGCCCGACGTACCAGGACACCCAGTACAGCGAGTTCTCGTAGTACAGCCGCGACCCGTCGACCGGCAGCCCGTTGGCCTTCTGCGTGGCCTCGATGAACGTGGAGGTCAGCAGGTCCTCGGGCGAACGCGGCTCCCGCCGTACGGTCTGCACGAACGGGCGGACGGCCAGTCCCGCCATCACCAGCACCACCACGACGGCTCCCGCCTCGGGCAGCCACCGGGGCCTGGGCAGCCGCGCCAGGCGTGGCGCGAGCGCCGTGCCGAGCACCGTCGCGGCCAGCACCGCGGCGGCCAGCGCCAGCAACGGCCGCCAGGAGCCCGACAGATACTCCAGGTACGGCCTGGACAGCACGTAGGCGGCCAGGAAGCCGAGCCCGGCGCCGATGCCGAGACCGGCCAGCAGGGGCAGGCCCATCCGGCCTTCCGGCCTGGCCGACACCCGGCGCAACGCCACCAGCAGGCCGCCGAACGCCAGCACCGGCAGGACGTCGCGCAGCCCGTCGACCCTGACCAGCACGGCCAGCCCGAGCACCAGCCCGCCGAGCCCGGCACGCCAGAACGCACGCCGGTCGCCGCCGCCGGCCGCGCGTGCGTCGTGCAGCAGGCCGAGGCCGCCGAACAGCAGGATCAGCGAGGGGATCTCGCTCAGCGTCGTGCGCGAGGTGTAGAGGATCGGCAGGCTGATCGCGAACGCCAGTGCGGCCAGCGGCGCCCACCTGGCCCCCGCCAGCCTGGCCGTCACCCCGGCCAGCGTCAGCACGGCCAGCGCGCCCAGCACCGGCGGCCCCAGGATCGTGAACAGCATCGCCGGGCCCGGCATGAACTGCGGCACCACCCCCGACGCCGTGTCGTAGAACCCCACGCTGCCGAACACCAGCGCCGGATCGGCCCCGCCGAACGCCGCCTCCGAGCGCGGTATCGGCAGCGACCCGTGCCCGGCCAGCCAGGCGGCGTACTGCGCGTAGGTGGCGGGGTCGCGGCGCACGACGAGCTGCTCCGAGCGCAGCAGCGTGTTGAACACCCCCGAGCAGGCGGCGATCGCCAGCACCGCGCCCGTCTGCCACCAGGTGGCCCGCACCCGCGCCTCCCGCAGCGCGAACCAGCAGGCGCCGAGCGCGAGCAGCGCCCCCGCGACGGCGACCGGCCAGGGCGCGAACACGCCCGCGAGCAACGACGGCAGGCCGACGAGCAGCCAGCAGGCGACCAGCAGAGGCGGCGCGAGCGACAGTGCGGCGAGCACGCCACCCGGCGACGGCCGGAGCGCGCGGGGCGACCAGGAGTGCGTCATGGTGCTGGCGAGCGTATCCAAGCCCGGTAGCGTACGCGCTGGGGACGCGGGCGAGGCGAGGGGGCCGAGGGGGCGTGGTGCGAGCACGTGTGCGGGGGGTGCCGACCCTGCTCAGGGAGCATCGGTGGTTCGCGTGCGTGCTGGCCGTGGGCGCGCTGCTGCGGGTGGTCACGATGCTGGGCTACCGGCCCGCCCTGTGGTTCCCCGACTCCTACACCTACGTGGTCACCGCCATGCGGCCGAGCCCCGACCTGGTACGGCCTGCCGGGTACTCCCTGTTCATCAAGCTCTTCGAGCCATTGCACAGCTTCGCCGTGGTGGCGGGTGCGCAACACGTGCTGGGGCTCGCGGTGGGCGTGCTGGTGTACTCGGCGCTGCGTCGTGCGCCGCGCTGGGTGGCCACCCTGGCCGCCGCGCCCGTGCTGCTCGACGCGTATCAGATCGAGCTGGAGCACCTGCTGGTCTCCGACACGCTGTTCATGTTCCTGGTGGCGCTGGCCGTCGTGCTGGCCCTGCGGGAGGGGGCCGGATGGCGCACGGCCCTGGCCGTCGGGCTGCTGCTGGCCGCCGCCACGCTGACCCGGACCGTCGGGCTGCCGCTGGTGGTGGTCCTGGCCGGGTGGCTGCTGGCCAGACGGCGTGTCGCGATGGCCGGAGTCCTGGTCGCCGCCGCCTTCGTGCCGATCGCCGGATACGGCGCCTGGTTCCATGCCACCTTCGACCGGGTGGGCATCGTCGGGGCCAACGGCGTGTTCCTCTACGCCCGTACGATGTCGTTCGCCGACTGCGCCAGGATGCGCCCGCCGCCCGAGCTCGCCGTGCTGTGCGACCCCAGGCCCGCCTCCGAACGGCCGCCCTCGCAGGAGTACGTCTGGTCCCGCGACTCGCCGCTGGTGCTGCGGCCCGGCATCACCTTCTCCAGGGCGAACGACACCATCGCCGGGCAGTTCGCGATGCTGGCGATCCGCACCCAGCCGCTGGACTACGCGGCGTCGGTGCTGTCGGAGCTGGCCCGCACCTTCACCTTCGGGCGGCCGGTCTATCCGGACCAGGAGATCTACGACTACTACGAGTTCCCCTCGGCGACCCCTCCGCCTCCCGGGCGCCATCCGGCGCAGCGCGGGGTCGAGCTGGCCGTCGCCTACGAGCGCGGGCCCATCGCCACCGAGGTCGTGGAGCCGTACGCCGGGTGGATGCGGGCCTATCAGGGTGTCGTCCGGGTGCCGGGCACGGCGCTGCTGGTGTTGCTGGTGCTCGCGCCCGTTCTGGCGTGGCGGGGGGCTCGGTCGGGGGGCGGGGGGCGCTCGGCCGACGTCTGGGCGGTCGCTCTGCCCTGGGTGGTCGCCGTGGTTCTGCTCGTCACGCCCGCGGCCGTCGCCGAGTTCGACTACCGCTATGTCCTGCCCGCCGTACCGCTTGCGTGCCTGGCCGTGGGGCTGTCCGTTACGCCGCGAAACGTAAAGTTTGAGTCCGTTGCGTTCCATGAAATGTCCGATTCTGAGTATGCTGGGCCGCCGGATCATGATCCCGGGAGTAAAGGTGATCGAGGTTGAATTCGGCCGATCATGGCGCCCGGACCGCCGCGCGTGACCTACAGTCATGGCGCGATGAGCGATCGACCGAGCCGGCGTGATGCGGGCTCCGAATCTCCGGACGAGGAGGCCGTGATCTCATGAGTGACTATCGCAACGTGACCGTTGACGATCGACGGGTCGCGCCCGCCGAACCCGGTCCCCGGTCCGCGCGCAGGGCCGCGAGCCCGCCGCCGCCCGGTGACCTGCCCCCGCGTGGCAGACGCGGCAAGAGCGGCGGCCCCGGCAGATCACGCCTGTGGGCCTGGGTCAGCATCGTGGTGACCTCACTGCTCGTGATCGGCGCGCTGAGCGGCTACACCGTCTACCGGAGCCTGCTCAGCGGGGTCAACACCGAGGACGTGTCGGGCCAGCTCGCCGCCAACCGCCCCGTCGACGTCACGGGCGCGCTCAACGTGCTGCTCGTCGGCTCCGACACGCGCGCCGGTGCGGCGAACAAGAAGTACGGCCAGAAGGACAACCGGCTGGGCGCCACCGCGCGCACCGACACGATCATCCTGATGCACATCTCCCCCAACAGGGACGGCGCGACGTTCATCAGCTTCCCCCGCGACTCCCTCATCGACATGCCGCAGTGCAAGACGCCGACGGGTCAGCTCGTACCCGCCCAGCGGGTCATGATCAACGCGACCTACACGCTCGGCGGCATCGGCTGCACCTGGAGCACGCTGGAAGCGCTCACCGGCATCAGGATCAACCACTTCGTCGAGGTCGACTTCTCCGGGTTCAAGAACATCGTCGACGCCCTCGACGGCATCAACGTCTGCCTCAAGCAGCCCGTCGACGACCGCGCCTCCAAGCTCAAGCTGGCCGCGGGCAACCACACGCTGATGGGCGAGGAGGCGCTGGGCTACGTGCGTCTGCGCCACTACGGCAACGGCAGCGACATCGGCCGTATCAAGCGCCAGCAGCTCTTCCTCGGCCAGGTCGTCAAGAAGGCCACGAGCAGCGACATCCTGGGCGACCCCGGCAAGCTCATCAGCTTCATCAGCGCCGCCACCAAGTCGGTCAAGATGGACACCAAACTGGCCGGAAGCACCGACAAGCTGATCCAGATCGCGATGAGCGCCAAGTCGCTGACCGCCAGCAAGGTCGGCTTCATCACCGTGCCGTGGATGGCCGACACCGTCGACCCCAACCGCGTCGTGTGGAAGCAGCCCGAAGCGGGCAAGCTGTTCCGGGCCATCCAGAGCGACATCGAGCCCGAGCCGACGGCCACCCCCAAGCCCAGCACCGCGGCCACCGACAAGCCCAAGATCGCCCTGAAGCCCGAGCAGGTGCGTGTCCAGGTCATCAACGGCACCACCACATCGGGCAAGGCCCGCGAGGTCGCCGACGCACTCGCCGAGCAGGGCTTCCACGTCGTGGAGCTCGGCAACGCCCTGGCCGCGGACGGCACCAGCCAGTCGGCGACCAAGCTCCTCTACGCCAAGAACGCGGCCGACGGCGCCGACTACGCCGACGTCGTGTCGGGCAAGCTGCTGTCGAAGGTCGCACCGGCCGCGGGCAAGATCAAGCCCGGCACCATCGACCCGTACACCGCGCCCCTCGGCACCGGGACCGGCACCACGACCACCGCCGACGCCGGTGTCGCACCCAAGACGCCGATCATCCAGCTGGTCATCGGCGCCGACTTCAAGGGCGTCAAGGTGCCCACCAAGATCCCCGACAGCATCAAGGAGACGGTCGTCAAGGCCGACTCCAAGGACATCTGCGCCTAGCCTCCTGGAAAGGGCGGCCACACTCCTCCGGGCCGCCCTTTCCGCATTCCCTGTTTCCCTTGCTCGTACGGCTGGACCGAAACTCGCGCTTTGCCTGGGTGGCTGCCTGGGGCCGGTACGGCTTCGCAGGTCATACCTGGGGATTCGTCTCCGAGTTCCCTGTGAATGGGGCGGATTCTCGCCGCTGCATCGCGACAGTCGGATGATCGCCCGTTAAGGTGGTGCGGGTCGGCGATCCGTCTCGTCGGAGGCCCGTAAGCCGTGTGCAAGGCGTCCGCGTTAGCGTGATCGCGGCACCCCCGGCACCCGACAGATAGCGAAGCGTCTCCCCGTGAGTGACACCCGATCTTCGTATCCGGTCCCGGCCCCGCGGAGCAACGGCGGCAACGCCGACCCCGAGTGGCAGGCGGCCGCCGACGAGGCTGGGCGCGCACGCGAATCGACCTTCTGGAACGAGCAGGACGGCCCCGAGACCGGCTTCTGGGCCCCCCACCCCCAAACCCCCTCCACGCCCTCCTCCCGCTCCTCCTCCCACCCCCAGCACCCCTCACAGCCCCCGACACAGCCACCTGGCCGACAGGCCGGACCACCGTCGGGGGAGCACTCGGGACAGGCGGGGCTTTCAAGCCAGGCCGGACAGCCCTCCCAGCCTCTCCCGCAGTCCCACCACCAGCCGCAGCCGCAGTCCCAGCCCCTCCCCCAGGCGCGCTACCAGTCCCAGCCGGACTCCCAGCCTGTCCCCCAGTTCGGCTACCAGCCGCAGCCGCTCTCACAGCCGCATCCGCGCCACCAGCCCCAGCCCGACTCCCAGCCACACCCCCAGTTCGACTACCAGCCCCACCCGCGCCACCAGCCGCACCCCGACACCCACCCCCAGCTCCCCCCTCAGGCGCACCCCCAGCCCGGCCTCACCGCGCACGGCCTGGACCCGCATGCCCAGCACGTGCACAGGCAGGCGATGCCCGTGACCGATATGTGGCATCGCCCCCCGGCGGCTCATGAGGAACGGCAGCACGAGGAAGGGCAGCCGGAGGAGCCGCAGCCCGTCAAGCGCAAGCGGGAGCCGTACCTCGACAACGTCAAGTTCATCCTGATCGCGCTCGTCGTCGTCGGGCACTCGCTCGTGCCGACGCTGAAGGCGCACTCGGCCGAGTCGGCGTACATCTTCATCTACACCTTCCACATGCCGCTGTTCGTGGTCGTCAGCGGTTACCTCTCGCGCAACTTCTGGAACTCCAACGCCAAGACCAACAAGCTGGTCGACACCTTCCTCGTGCCGTACGTGATCGTCGAGGTCGGCTACGCGGCCCTGCGCACGGCGCTGGGCATGAAGTGGTCGCTGACGATCATCGACCCGGCCTGGCTGAACTGGTACCTGCTGGCGCTGCTGTTCTGGCGACTGTCCACCCCGGTGTGGAAGCGGATGAAGTACCCGGTGCCGGTCTCGATCGCGATCTATCTGTTCGCCGGGTTCTCGCAGATCACCGGCGACTTCAGCATGGACCGCTTCTTCGGGCTGCTGCCGTTCTTCGTGATCGGCCTGGTGCTGCAGCCCGAGCACTTCGCCCTGCTCGACCGGATGTGGGTGAAGGTCGCGGCGGCGCTCACACTGGTGGGCGCGGCCGTGGTCGCGGTGTTCGCGGCGCCGGTGCTGCCGTTCAAGCTGTTCTACTTCAAGAGCAGCTACCAGGACCTCGACGTGAGCTGGTGGATGGGGCTGAGCCTGCGGGGTGCGATGCTGGTCGCCTCGCTGGCCATGTGTGTGGCGGTGCTCGCGCTGGTGCCGCGCAAGGAGACCTGGTACTCCGACCTGGGCACGCGCACGCTCTACGCCTACCTCCTGCACGGCATTCCCGTGATGATCGCCAAGGAGATGGGCTGGCTGGAGCTGCCCTGGCTGTTCGGGCCGCTCGGTGTGCTCGCCATCGCGTCGAGCGCGTTCGTCCTGGCCATCGTGCTGTGCCTGCCCGAGACGCGCACGGTGTTCAAGTGGCTGATCGAACCGAGGCTGACCTGGTTGTACCGCCGCCCCTCGGCCAGATCGGCCCAGCCCGCGAAGCCTCCGGCAGCCGAAGTTCAGCGGTAGTTCCTCCTGCATTAACGCCAAGGACGATGCGGCCGCTCAGCATCGGCATATGCGTGCAGTTGTCGCGACGATTACTCATCACCCCGAAGACGCCCGGATCATGCACCAACAGATCAGGGCGTTGCTCGACGCCGGGCACGAGGTGACCTACATAGCCCCGTTCACACACTGCAACGTCACCCCCGCACCGCCACTGCGCTGGATGGACGTGCCCAAAGCCACCGGGCACCGCCGCGCCCATGCCGTCAGGGCGGCCCGCCGTGCCCTCCGCCACGCGGTCAAGGACGCCGACCTGCTCATCGTGCACGACGCCGACCTGCTGGCCGCACTGCCCGCGCACTGCCCGCCCACCGTGTGGGACGTCAGGCCGGGCCGTGGCCGCGGCCTGCTGCCCGGCGCCTGGCACCGGCTCCTGGAGCGCAGGAGCGACAGCAGGGCCGGGCGCAGGACGAGGATCGTGCTGCAGGAGGAGTCGCCGAGGTTCGCGGGCGAGCACACGCTCGTGCCCGCCGCCACGTTCGTCACCGAGAACCCGCCGCCGCCCGGCGACTCCAGGGTGGTGCACATCGGCAGGCTGTCGGCCGCGACCGGCGTGGGCGACCTGGTCGAACTGGCCGGACGGCTCGGCCCGCACGGCATCAGGCTCGACCTCATCGGCGCCGCCGACCCCGCCGTACGCCCGATGCTGCGCGACGCCCAGCGCACCGGCCTGCTGGACTGGTTCGGCCACGTGCCCAACCGGCACGCGCTGCGCATGACCCAGGGCGCGCTGGCGGGCCTCTGCCTGACCGGGCCCGGCGGCGCCGCGCTGCCCACCAAGATCCTCGACTACATGGGCCGCGGCCTGCCCGTCGTCACCACGACGGCCTTGCCCACCGCCGCCGCCCTGGTGGAGCGCGTCGGCTGCGGCTCCGTCGTCCCGCACGGCGACGTGACCGCGGCCCTGACCGCGCTCCTGGCCCTCAGGGACGACCCGGTACGGCGATGCGCCGCCGGAGCCGCCGGGCATGCCGAGGCCCGGCTGCGACACCACTGGCCCGACCAGGCCGGATCGTTCGTGGCGCGCCTCGAGGGCTGGGCGGCGGGCACCTCCGTGCTGCCCGCCCGCTCCCTGGCCTACTGAGAGCCTCGTGGAGGAGATGGCCAGAGGGTGAATGCTGCCGGCTCACCCGTGACGTGCGGGCCAGGGGTTGATGTACTGGGGGCATGGTTGCGCATCTGATCCAGGGCCGAACGGTCGTCATGCCCGTCCAGGTGCGGGACGCGACGGCATGCGGCGCCACGTTCGCCGTACGGGCCGACGCCGCCCGTGCCGTGATCGCCTACTCGGGGCTCGACGTGGCCGAGGTGCTGCCGGGCAAGGCGATCTGCACACTGGTCTTCCTCGACTACACCGACGGCGATCTTGGCGCCTACCGCGAGTTCGGCGTGGCCTTCCTGGTGCGTCCGCCGGGCGGCGAGAGGTCGGCGGGCACGGGCCTGGCCAGCCTGCGCGACGCGGGCGCGTTCATCCACTGGCTGCCGGTCGACGAGGCCTTCACGATGGAGGCGGGCCGGTCCATCTGGGGCTTCCCCAAGGAACTGGCCGAGATCGACCTGCGCATCGGCTCGCCGTACAAGCGGTGTGTGTTGCGCAAGGACGGGCGGCTGGTGCTCGACCTGCTGATCAGGCCGGGCGTTCCGGTGCCCGGTTCGTTCTCGCTGGCGGCGATGGCGGCCTACACGCACTTGGAACGTGTCACCCGGCGCACGGGCTGGTCGCTGCGCCCGCGCGGGATGCGGATGCGGCCCGGGGGCGCGCTGATCCGGCTGGGCAACCATCCGATCGCGAAGGAGCTGAGCGAGCTCGGCCTGCCGAAGCGCGCGCTGATGAGTGCGACGGTGTCGCGGCTGGCGATGACGTTCGGCGACGCGCGCGAGGTCTGAGCGCTCAGACGATCGGGGGACGGCCGAGCTTGACCATGCGCCAGGCCGTGCGCCACGCCATCGGCCTGCGCTCTCCGGCAGGCTCGCGCAATCCCTCCGAGAAGCCCTTGAACCAGGCCTTGAGCGCCTCGCCGGACCGCTCCCGCAGCAGGGTCAGCACGACCCAGTCGACGAGGTAGAGCGCCGCCAGCGGCCACGGCAGGTTGCGCCTGGCCAGCCAGACCCGGTTGCGGGCGTTGAGCCGGTAGAACTCGGTGTGGCGGGTCGGCGGCACCTGGGGGTGGTACATGACGGTCTGGGCGTCGTACTCGATCCGGTAGCCCTCGCCGAGCAGCCGCCAGGCCAGGTCGGTCTCCTCGTGGGCGTAGAAGAACTTCTCCGGCAGCCCGCCGACCTGGAGGAAGGCCGAACGCCTGATCGCGCACGCCCCGCCGAGGAAGGTGGTCACCGGCGAGGAGCGCTCGGGGTCACCGGCCCGCAGCCTGGGCACGTGGCGGCGCTGGCCGTTGCCGCCGTCGGGGTCCATGACCCGGAAGGAGATGACGGCCAGGTCGGGCTCGGTGGCGAAGCGCTCGCGGATGTGGGCGACGACCTTGTGGTTGGCATACCACCCGTCGTCGTCGAGGAACAGCACGACGTCGCCCGAGCACTCCTCGACGCCTCGGTTACGGCCTGCCGGGATGCCGGCATTGTGGGCGAGCCTGACGGTCTTGACCGTGGCCGACGAGCCCGCCGGAGGCGTCGCGGCCAGGTCGGGGATGTCGGCCCCGTTGCCCACGATGACGACCTCGACGTCGCCGTCGGTCTGCAGGAGGGCGGACTCGACCGCTCTGTCCAGCTCGGCAACCCTGTTGCCCATGGTGAGAATGACGCACGAGATCTTCAATGCGTCATCACCCTGACGCGTTGAAGGCACGGGCGCGGCACTCTTTCATGATCACCAAATCTGCAGGTTTGTCCGGTCAACGTTGGGGACAAGCGTATCGGAACCCTCGGCGAACACCCACCGAACAGCGGGTGCCCGATCAATAGGACGGGGCTCGCGCCTCGTGGGTTCCGACACACGCTCACGACAGACGCCTCGATGCCAGGATGCTGACCAGGTGCAGGACCAGCTGGACCACCGCCACGACCGCACAGGCCACGGTGAGCACCCGCGTCGCGGTCAGATCGCCGGTGATGACATCGATCACGGCGGCGAGCACGACCAGCAGCGAAAGCTCGACGGCCTGCACGATCCGGTGGAACCTGCTCGCGCCGACGATGCGCCTGGCCGTGCCCAGCAGACCGGACCTGAACTGCCCGGCCGACTCCTCCGTCGCCGCGACCAGGCCGGACCTGGCCCTGGCGACGTCGACCAGATCGGTCTCCGCCTTGATCAGGATGGCCCCGAGCGCGGCGGCGAAGCCGAGCACGACGTACCAGTCGGGCAGCGTCTGCGCCGCGCGGAAGCCGAGCCCGATGAGCAGCGCGGCCTCGGCGAAGTAGTGCCCGACCCGGTCGAGATAGACCCCGGTGATCGACGTGCGGTTGGTCCAGCGGGCCAGCTCGCCGTCGGAGCAGTCGAGCAGCAGGTAGATCTGCACGAGCAGCGCCGCGCCGATCGCCGCCCACAGTCCGGGCAGCGCGAGCACCGCACCGGCCGCCAGACCGAAGGCGATCATCAGTCCGGTGGCCTGGTTGGGGGTGATCGGCGTCTTGGCCAGCAGCCAGGTGACGTAGATCGACAACTTGCGCATGTAGAGCGTGCCGGCCCAGTGCTCACCGCTTTTGCGGTCCATGGTGCCTGCGGGCTGGGCGACCGCCCTCAGCTCAGCTACCGATGGCGCGGACATATGCCTCAACCCGATCGCGAGTCTCGGACTCCGACAGGCGGAGGTGCTCGAGGATGGTGTAACGACCCGGACGGGTCGCGGGGGCGAGCATGACGGCCTCGGTGAACTGCTCTGCGCTCAGTCCGATGTCGTCATGCGTGACGGGCAGCTTGTGCCGGCGCAGGCAGCCGACCACCTGGTCGAGCCGCGCCGCGTCCTCCCTGAGGAAGAAGCAGAACGCGGTTCCTATGCCGGCGAGCTCGCCGTGGTTGGAGGTGCCGGGAAAAAGCTGATCCACGGCATGCAGGATCTCATGATCTCCACCACTGGAGGGACGGGACGACCCCGCGATCACCATCGACATGCCGGAAAGGATCAGAGATTCGGCCAGTACGGTGAGGAAGGCGTCGGACTCGATCGAGTCGGTGCGCCCGATCAGCGCCTCGGCCGACGTGCGCGCCATCGAGCAGGCCAGCCCGTCGATGGGCTCACCGCGCTCGGCGTTGCCCAGCTGCCAGTCCTCGATCGCCGACAGGTTGCTGACGACGTCGCCCACGCCCGCGCGCACCAGCGAGGAGGGCGCGGCGTGCACGAAGTCGAGGTCGACCAGGATCGCCAGCGGCATCGGCACGCCGAAGGAGCCCTTGCCGCCCTCGTAGACGAGGGAGGCGGTGGGCGAGCAGATGCCGTCGTGCGACAGGTTGGTCGCCACCGCGACCATGGGGATGCCGGCCAGCGAGGCGGCGTACTTGGTCACGTCGATGGTCTTGCCTCCGCCGACGCCGACCACCACCTCGTAGGCGCCCTTGCGCAGGTCGGCGCCGAGCGAGACGGCCGCGTCGACCGAGCCGTCGCTGACCCGGAAGACCTCGGCCTCCCGGAGCGTCGGCGCGATCAGGCCCTCGATGTGGTCGCCCTGGCCTGGCCCGACCGCCACCGCGACCCGGCCGGAGGTGGCCACCCTGCTGTCGGCGAGCAGCACGCCGAGCTGGGCCACCGCGCCCCTGCGTACCTCCATGGTCAGCGGGGCGGGGAGCATCCTCGCCAGTAGGGGCACCGGACCTCCTAGTAGCGGGTGGCGATGTCGCGGGCCTTGGCCAGGTCGTCGTGGTTGTCGACCTCGACCCACTCGACCTCGCCGATGGGTGCGAGGTGGATCTGCTCGCCTCGGGCGACCATCTCCTGGTAGCCGTCCTCGTAGTACAGCTGGGGGTCGCGCTCGAACGTGGCCTGGAGGGCGTCGGCGAGCCGATCGGCCGCTCCGGGGCGGATCAGGGTGGCGCCGATGTACTCGCCGTAGGCCTCGGCGGGGTCCATCAGCTTGGTGATGCGCTTGAGCGCGGTGCCGTCGAGGGTGACCTTCATCTCCTCGTCGGCCAGCTTCTTGACGTTGTCGACGGCCAGCAGCAGGTCGCTGGTGACGGGCGCCGAAAGCAGCGTCTCCTCCACCGAGACCGGATGCACGGTGTCGCCGTTGACCAGCAGCGCGCCCTGCGAGAAGTACTCGCGCGCGCACCACAGGGAGTAGGCGTTGTTCCACTCCTCGGCCTTGTCGTTGTGCACCAGCGTCAGCCTGACGCCGTGGCGGCGCTCAAGGTCCGCCTTGCGCTCATGGACGGCCTGCTCGGCATATCCCACGATGACCACGACATCACGAAGATCCACCGCAGCGAGGTTGCGCAGCGAGATATCCATGATCGTCGTCTCTCCGTCGACCGGCACGAGCGCCTTGGGCAGCGTGTCGGTGTACGGCCGCAGGCGTCGTCCGGCCCCGGCGGCCAGCACCATTCCCAGCAACGTGCACTCCTCAGTCGAGCATGACTATATGTAGGCCCCCAAAGGTTAGTTGCCTCCAGGCCCTGATCGTGTAATCCGTCGTTAGTCGTGCGTTCCCAGATCGGCAGCATCCACCCCGGAACGGGGCGCGGCAAGCCAGCAACTGAGGCTCTCCCAGACGAAAAGACCCCACAGATAGAGCGCGAGCAGCACGTAGACGAGCGTGACCTGACCGATCACCACGCCGAGGGCCACCGCGAGCATACGGCCGTCCCAGCCGAGACCGAAGGTCGCCAGCCACGGCGGCGGGTACACCCGCTGGGTCACCCGGTACACCACGTCGTAGTGATGGAAGGCCATCGCGCCGAGCAGCAGGAAGACGACGAGCGGCGGCACGTCGTGCCCGAAGCCGACGGCCGCGATGAAGACGTACTCCGTCATGCGCAGGATCGGCGGCACCAGCCAGTCGAGCCTGCCGTCGTGGCGGTGCGAGCTGCCGGGCCCCGCCAGCAGCAGGGCGACGGCCGGGGCGAAGACGGCCAGGCCGTCGGTGCCGGCGACGCCGACGAGCAGCAGGATGCCGGTCACGAACGCACCGGCGATGGCGGGCGGCAGCGGCGGGAGCTGGCCCGCGACCAGCATGCCCATCCCGCGCGAGAGCACGCCGTCGTCGCGGTAGGCGACGACGGCGCTCTCCGGCACGGGCGTCATGTTCACACTGATCACGCCATCGACCTCGCGATCCGCCCCACAAGGGTGTAAAGAGCGGCGACGCCGCCCCAGACCAGCAGCGCGATGAAGGTGACCCGCGCGTTGAACACCGCCGCCGTGATCGCGATGAGCGCCATGCGCTCGCCGATCGGCAGGACGACGACCTTCTTCATCCACCGGGTCAGCGACTCGCGTTCGAGGCGCTGGGCCAGGCCGAGCACGCCCTGCTTCGGCACCGACACGCGGCCGCCGTCGGCCGACTCCAGCAGCGACCGCGGCGAGCGGCCCCACGAGGAGCCCACCTTGGCCGCGTCGGCCACCGCGCCCCCGTAGGAGAAGTCGATCGTGTGCCTGATCACCTGCAGCACGAGCGCCCCGACCGCGAGGTACCAGATGCCGCCTGGCCCGCCTTCGGAGAACGGCATGCCGACGGCATAGCCCAGCGCCAGGCCCACATAGACGATGTATTCCTTGGCCCGGTCCATCATGGCGTCGAGCCAGGCGCCGAACGGTGAGAACGTCCTGGTGTACCTGGCCAGCTGCCCGTCGACGCAGTCGAGCACGAACGACAGGTAGAGCAGGATCGCCCCCGCCACCTGCGCCCCGCGCGTCCCCGCCGAGAACCAGACCGCGGCCAGTACGGCCAGCCCGACCGATATGCCGGTGACCGCATTGGGTGTCAGGCCGCGCCTGGCCGCCAGCTTGACGAGGTGCTTGCTCCACGAGCTGACCGCGACCGTGGCGAACAGCCCGTCGTTGGACTTGACCGCACTGTCCAGGCGCACCTTGGCCTCGTCGACGTCGGCGAGCCTGGCCACGGCGGCGTCGGCGCCCGCCTGGCCGGTCACCCGGTCGGCGTGCAGCGGGCCGAGCGGCACTGGGCGCACGAGCACGCCGGAGCGCACCAGGCCGACCAGCAGCAGGTCGACGACCTCGACACCGGTCACGGGGCCGAGCCTGCCCGACTCGGCCAGCTCGCCGAGTTCGCTCGCCACCTCGGCGAGCGTGCCGAGATCGGCCTCGCCCACCTGCAGCACGCCGCGGAAGGTGGCGTTGGCCTCGGGCACGAGGTGGAAGGAGCTGCCCGCGGCGACGATCGCGCCGCCCTCGACGCGGACGGGCGGGCGCAGCGGCCCAACGTTGCCCTCGGCCGAGACGAGCGCGCGGGTGCCGCGCGCGGGGTGTTCGAGCAGCGAGGCCAGCGCCTCGGTGTGCATGACCAGGTCGGCGGGCAGGATCGCCACGGGCCCGGTGCAAAGGCGCGCGACCTTGGCCACGGCCCTCAGGTCGTCGCCCATCCCCGTGCCGGGGTGCACCGTGTGCATGTCGTGCACGGGCAGCAGCGTCAACTGCTCGCAGATGCGGTCGAACAGGGTGCCTTCGGCACAGGTGAGCCTGGCGGCCGGAGTCGTGGCGAGCACCACGGCAGCCGTCTTGAGGCTCGCGCGGGTCGTGGATGCGGGCAACCGCTCATCCCTTCGGGTGTCGAGGGAGTGCCGACTCAGCGTAGCGACACGTTGACCGCAAATCACGGGTGCACGGCCGCGACGCGCTAGACGGTTACGCTCCGACGTATGGAATCTCGTCTTCGTGCGGTCGGAGTGGTCCTCGCCGGGGGTGTGGGCCAGCGCGTCGGGCTGAACACGCCCAAGCAGCTCATCAAGATCGCCGGACGGACGATCCTGGAGCATACGCTGGCGCTGTTCAACAAGTCGCCTGAGATCGACGAGATCATCGTGCTGATGACTCCCGGCTTCACCGGCGACGTCGAGGACATCGTCGCCAGGGGCGGCTTCGCCAAGGTCAGCCGCGTGCTCGAAGGCGGCGAGAGCCGCACCGAGACGACGTGGCGCGCGCTGAAGGCGCTCGGGCCGCAGGAGTGCAACGTGCTCCTGCACGACGCCGTACGGCCGCTGCTGGAGCCTCGGATCATCACCGAGTGCGTCGAGGCCCTGACGGTGTACTCCGCCGTCGACGTGGCCATCCCGAGCTCGGACACGGTGGTCGTGGCGGCGCCCGGGCCGCGTGGCGAGATCATCCGCGACATCCCGGAACGCTCCAGGCTCAGGCGCGGGCAGACGCCGCAGTGCTTCCGGCTCTCGGTGATCCGCGAGGCCTACGAGCGTGCCTTCGCCGATCCCGACTTCGAGAAGCAGCCGCCGACCGACGACTGCGGTGTGGTGCTGCGCTACCTTCCGGACGTACCGATATACATCGTGCCCGGCAGCGAGCACAACATGAAGGTGACCCACCCGGTCGACGTCTACATCGCCGACAAGCTGTTCCAGCTCGCCGCGGCGTCGGCGCCGAGCCCCTCGCCCCGCGACTACCGCGAGGCGCTGGCGGGCAAGAGCGTGGTGGTGTTCGGCGGCAGCTACGGCATCGGCGCCGACGTGGTCGACCTGGCGCTGGGCCACGGCGCCGAGGTGCACTCCTTCTCGCGCTCGCAGAACGGCGTGCGGGTGGAGGACTACGCCTCGGTCTGCAAGGCGCTGGCCCAGGTGGGGCGGGCCGACTATGTGGTCAACACGGCGGGCGTGCTGCACATGGGCGCGCTGGCCGAGGTCACCGACACCACGATCGCCGACACCGTGGGCGTCAACTATCTGGGCCCGGTCAACGTGGCCAGGGCCGCCTATCCGTACCTGCGCGACACGCGCGGGCATCTCCTGCTCTACACATCTTCGTCCTATACGCGGGGCCGGGCCAATTACAGCCTGTATTCCTCGACGAAGGCGGCCGTGGTCAATCTGACCCAGGCGCTGGCCGACGAGTGGGCGGCCGACGGCGTCAACGTCAACTGCGTCAATCCCGAGCGCACCAGCACGCCGATGCGCGAGCGCGCGTTCGGCGAGGAACCCGCGCACACGCTGCTGTCCCCGCGTGCCGTCGCACAGACCTCGCTCGACGTCCTGATCTCCGACCTGACCGGTCAGGTGATCGACGTGCGCCTCGATGGAGCTTGAGCTGGGATTTGTTACCGTCTGATCGCATGAGGAGACTCAGCGTCACGATTGCCCTGCTCGGCTGCTACCCGGTCCTGCTCGCGGTGGCGCTGTGGCCCTCCCCCGCGCTGTTCGCGGTGGCCGCCCTGGCCTCCTACGCGGCCGAACTGGTCGCGCCGAGGGTGGCCAAGCCGCTGGTGGACCTGCTGGCGAAGGTGCATCTGGGGGTGACGCTGCGTTTCGTCATCCGCGAGATGGCGGCGTTGCTGCTGGTGGCCAGGACGACGGGGCCGGACTCGCCGTGGTTCATCGCCCTGGCCGTCGGCCTGTTCACCATGCACGGGGTGCGGGCGGTGCAGACCGGCCTGGCGATCCGCTTCGGGCAGTCGCTGGCCCAGATGCCGGTCAGTACCCGCAATCTGGACGTCTCGGCCCTGCGCATCCCGGGCAACCCGCCCGCGCTGCTGGTCACCTACCGGGGCGCGCGTTTCCTCTACCTGGACGCGCTGCCGGTGCTCGGCGCCTGCCTGGGCGCCTTCACCGCCGCCGCGGGCGCGGGCCTCGCCCTGGCGATCGGCCTGGCGGGTGTGCTGGCCCTGCTGCCCTACGTACGGCGGGCGGCGCCGCTGGGCGACAGGAACAGGGTGCTCGGCGTGGTCGGCGAGCGGGTGGCCGCCTACCGGCCCGAGGTCGTGCTGTACTTCTCCGGCACGCCGGACGCCGCCTACCAGGCCAGGATGTGGCTCGGCACGCTGGAGCGCATCGAGCGCAGGGCGATCGTGGTGCTGCGCGAGCGCGGCATGGCCGAGCTGCTCGGCCCCACGACCCTGCCCGTCGTGTGCGTCCCGTCGGCGGCCGACCTCATGGGCTTCCACGCGCTCGGCACCGCCAGGCTGTGCCTGTATGTCGCCAACGTCGGCAAGAACATCCACATGCTGCGCATCCCCGGCCTGCGCAGCGTCTTCGTCGGGCACGGCGACAGCGACAAGGAGGCCTCGTTCAACCCGTTCACGAAGGTCTACGACGAGGTCTGGGTCGCCGGGCAGGCCGGACGCGACCGCTACCTGCGGGCCAAGGTGGGCGTGCGCGACGAGGACGTGCACGAGGTGGGCAGGCCGCAGCTGGACGGCGTGTCGGCCGAGGGGCCCGCGCTGCCGTACCGGAGTGTGTTGTACGCGCCGACGTGGGAGGGGTGGACCGACGACCTGTTCCACACCTCGCTGATCACGATGGGGCCGAGGATCGTGCGGGCGCTGCTCGAACACAGTCCGGGCATCAGGGTGATCTACAAGCCGCACCCGCTGACCGGCCACCGCGACCGTACGGCCAGGCGGGCGCATCTGCAGATCATGGCGATGCTGGAGGCGGCCGAGCGGGCCAGGGCGATGGCCAGGCATCCCACGGGTGACGCCACGGCCGCGGCGCCGATGCGCCACCTGGTGGTGACGGGGACGACGCCGAGCCTGTACGAGTGCTTCAACCAGGCCGATGTGATGATCAGCGACATCTCCAGCGTGGTGGCCGACTTCATCGCCAGCGGCAAGCCGTACGCGGTGACGAATGTGGCCGACCTGCCCGAGCGGCTCTTCCACGAGAGGTACCCGAGCACGGAGGCGAGCGTGCTGCTCACCCCCGGGCTCGGCGAACTGGCCCGCTTCCTCGACGGGCCCGACGAGCTCTCGTGCGCCAGGCGCAAGCTGAAGGGCTACCTGCTCGGCCCTGACTACCCGGATGCGATGACCCGTTTCGAGGCGTCGGTCGAGCGGGCCTTCACCGATCAGCGCTGAGGCGAGACGAGCTTCTTCGGCGAGGTGAGGAAGCCCCAGCCCCAGGCGATGTGCATGGTCGCGTAGACCAGCGGCAACCGCAGCAGCGCCGCCTTGGGCAGGCCGCTGCCGGTGAGCACCGAGCCGCCCGCGATGGCCGCCAGGTAGCCGCCTGGCACGATCAGCGCCGGCCAGAAGAACGGCGCCAGCAGCAGCCCGGCCAGCATCGCCAGCACGGCGGCCGGAGGGGCCAGGTAGCGCAGGTTGATCGTGCCCTCGTGCGTGCGGGCCACCACGCGGCGCCAGCGGCCGTAGTGGAAGTACTGCTTGGCCAGGGCCTTGACCGACGGCCTCGGCCGGTAGGTCACGCGCATGCGCGGCTGGAACCACACCAGGCCGCCCGTCTGGCGGATGCGGTGGTTCATCTCCCAGTCCTGGGCGCGCTGGAAGTGCTCGTCGTAGCCGCCGACGCGCTGCAGCGCCTCGCGCCTGAACACACCGAGGTAGACGGTGTCGGCGGGCCCGGCCGTGCCGCCCACGTGGAAGGCGGCGGCGCCGACGCCGATCTTGGAGGTCATCGCACGGGCCACGGCCTGCTCGAACGGCGTGATGCCCTCGGCGGCCATCACCCCGCCGACGTTGTCGGCGCCCGTCTCCTCCAGGGTCTCGACCGCGACCCTGAGGTAGTCGTCGGGCAGCAGGGCGTGCCCGTCGACGCGTGCGATGATCGCGGCGCGCGACGCCCCGATGGCGGCGTTGAGCGCGTTGGGCGTGCGGCCTGTCGGGTTGGGGACCACCACGACCCGGGGATCGGCGGCCGCGATGGCGTCGGCGACCTCCTGGGTGCGGTCGTGCGAGGGCCCGATGGCCAGCACGACCTCGATGGGGCCCGCGTATTGCTGCGCGAGGACCATGGACACGGCATCACGCAGGTGCCGCTCCTCGTTGAGGACCGGCATGACGACGGAGATCGGCGGCCAGGTGCGCGTCTCTGCGGACGCGTGCGGCGGCGAGTCGGGGAACTGCTTCATGGCGGCCCTCACGCTACTGTACGACCAGGGGAGGACGGCAATCGAAAGCCCGATCCGCCCGGGTCTTCGAGGAAAGGGCTGCGCATGCACGACGCGGGCGACGAGGACGCGGGCGTGCACGTGGGCGGAGACGCCTACGGCGTGGTGCGGTTGCCCGTCGCCGAGCGCAGGGCGCGCAGATCGGCCAAGGGCGCGAGGACGCGCAGGCGCAACCTGGTGGCGGCCGGAGCGCTGTCGACGATGGTGCTGCTGGGGTCGGGCGCGGTGTGGGCGCTGCCGAACTACGCCGCCGGTCAGATCGGCGAGGTCGACGCGGGCACGGTGGGCTCGGCGCCGACCGGTGCGATGAACATCCTGCTCGTCGGCGTGGACAAGCGCGACAACCTCACCCGCAAGCAGCAGAACCAACTCAAGCTCGGGCGCGAGGTCGGCCAGCGCACGGACACGATGATGGTCATCCACCTGTCGGAGGACCATCGCAGGGTGACGGTGGTGAGCCTGCCGCGCGACACCTGGCTGACCATTCCCGGCAAGGGCGATCACAAGATCAACTCGGCGTACCAGTTCGGCGGCGCCAAGCTCGCGGTCAGGACCGTGCAGCAGGCGACCGGGCTGCGGATCAACCACTACGTCGAGGTCAACGTGCTCGGCTTCGTCAGCGTCGTCGACGCGCTCGAAGGCATCACGGTGTGCACGCCCGTGCCGATCAACGACGTGAAGACCGGGCTCAACCTGACGGCGGGCACGCACGAACTGCAGGGCGCGCAGGCGCTCGGCTACGCCCGCACGCGTGCGACCGTGCGCTCCGACCTCGACCGCATCGACAGGCAGCAGCAGGTCGTCTCGGCCCTGCTCGGCAAGGCGTTCAGCACGGGCACGCTCACCAACCCGGTCAAGCTCGGCGGCTTCGTCTCCGAGACCCTGCAGACCATCTCGGTCGACAGTGCGCTGAAGAACGACCTGCTCGGCCTGGCCCAGCAGGTCAAGGACGTCTCGCTCGACGACGTGCGCTTCGCCACCGTGCCGCTGGCCGACGTCGACTTCAAGACGCCGACCAACGAGTCGGCCGTGCTGTGGGACAAGGACGCGGCCAGGGACCTGTTCCGCAGGATCGCCGCCGACGAGGACCTGTCGGGCAGGCCGAAGGCCTCGGCCAAGCCGTCGGCCTCGCCCTCCGTCTCGCCTGACGAGCCCGCGCTGACCGTACCTCCGGCCAGGATCGCGATCAGGGTGCTCAACGGGACGATCATCCAGGGCCTGGGCGCGCGGGCGCGGACCGCGCTGATCGCGGCCGGGTTCCAGGTGCCGGAGACGGCGGGCAACACGCCGCAGAAGGACCACGACGTCACGCTCGTGCGCTACGCCAAGGGCCGCGAGGACTCCGCCCGCACCGTGGCCGCCGCACTGCCGGGCGCCAAGCTGCGCGAGAGCGACGAGGTGCAGGGCATCGAGGTCGTGCTCGGCACCGACCAGCTCAAGGTGAAGAAGGTCAAGGTCGTCGAGCAGCCCGCGCAGCCCACGGCCGGGCCGAGCCCGAGCCCGTCGGCCACGACCCGCAGCGCCAAAGAGAACATCTGCGCGTAGCATAATGATCAAGTGAATCCCGCCTCCCAGCGCCTCGGCGTGCTGTTCGACCGCGACCTGAAGCCCGCACTGCTGGTGCCCTTCGCCCGTGAGCTCGAAGGGCTGGCCCGCGCCGACGACCTGTGGGTGGTCGAGGACGTGGGCTGGAGCGGCGGCGTCTCGGCCGCGGCCACCGCGCTCGCCGTCACCTCGCGGCTGCGGGTCGGCATCGGCGTCACGCCCGCTCCCCTGCGCAACGCCGCCCTGCTGGCGATGGAGCTGGCCACCCTGGCGGGCGCGCATCCCGGCAGACTGGCGGCCGGGATCGGGCACGGCGTGCAGGACTGGATGCGCGAGGTCGGCGCGGCCGTCGCCTCGCCGCTGACCCTGCTCGACGAGACCATCACGGCCGTGCGGCGGCTGCTGCTCGGCCAGACCGTCAGCACCGAGGGCGCGTACGTGCGCCTGCACGAGCAGTTGCTCGTGCACGTGCCCGCCGAGCCGCCGCCACTGCTCGCGGGCGTGCGCGGGCCGAAGTCGCTGGCGCTGTCCGGCCTGGTGGCCGACGGCACGATCCTGCCGGAGGGCACCGGCCCCGCCGCCGTCACGGCCGCCCTGGCCGCGATCGACGCCCACCGCCCGCACGAACTGGTCGTCTTCGCCCACCTGGCCGTCGACGACGACCCCGAGCGCGTACGGCGGGCGCTGAGCGGCCCCGCGGCGGAGTTCGGCCTGGAGCCCGAGGCGCTGGAGGCCGTGGCGGGCACCGCGCAGCAGGCCGCGCAGCGGGTACGCGAGCTGTGGCAGGCGGGCGCGGGCACCGTCGTCGTCAGGCCGATCGGCGCCGACCCCCTGGACCACGTGAAGCGGCTCCTCACCGCACTCTGACCCGTTCGGCCGATCTTCGGATGAGCGCCTCGGCCATTCGGCCGATGGGAGGGCGCCGGGGCCGATCGGATCATCGTGGGCATGAGGAGATTCCTGGGATCGGCGGCCGTCGTGGCGGCCTCGGCGCTCTTACTGTCGGCCTGCTCCAACCCCCTCGACCCGCCGGAGGTGCACGCGACGACGTCGTTCGCGGTGCCGGGCGACAGGCTCACGCTGATCGTGCCGCTCGGCACGGTGCTCGTCGGACCGGCGCCCGGCGAGGAGGTGCTGGTGGAGCGGTGGGCCAAGGGCAAGGCGGCCGACTCCCCCGAGTGGACGATGAAGAACGGCGAGCTCACGCTCAAGGCGACGTGCACGATCGTGTTCGGCGACTGCGGCGCACGCTACCGGGTCAAGGTGCCGCAGCGGCTGCGCCTGCACGTGATCGGCAACGACGACACGGTGAAGGTGACCGACCTCGGCGAAGAGGTCGAGGTCACCACGAGGGGCGGCTCGATCAGGACCGTCAATCTGGCCGGGCCGTTGCGCCTGCGCTCGGGCGAGGGCTCGATCCTGTCGATCAGGACGCGCTCGGCCGACGTCAGGGCGCGCAGCCAGGACGCGCGGATCGAGCTGATCTTCTCCGAGCCTCCGACCAGGGTGGACGCGGTCTCGCGCACGGCCAACGTGCTGATCGGCGTGCCCGGTGTGAGCGGCTCGTATGTCGTCAGGGCGACCAGCGACAACGGCGGCACCGCGGTCGCGAGCATGCCCGAGGCGTCGCCCGGCACGGCCAGGACGATCATCGCGCACAGCGAGGAGGGGCGCGTCTCCGTCAGGCCCAGCCGATAACCGGTGGCGATTTGGGCCCCCTGCCCTCTTGACCGATCCAGTCAGGAAGTGATGCCCTTTCATCGCTAGTTAGGAATCTTTCCTAACTAGTGGAAACCGCTTCCCGCAGAGAGGTCCCACCTGTGCAAGCGAGATCGCGTCCCACGATCATCCTGGCGCTGGCCGTACTGGCCACCATGGTGTCCGCGCTGTTCGCGCTGCCTAGCCAGGCCGCCGACACCCTCGTCTCCCAGGGCAGGCCCGCCCTGTCCTCCTCGGAGGAGGACTCGACCTTCACCGCGTCCAAGGCCTTCGACGGCGACCCCGGCACCCGCTGGGCCTCCGTCGAAGGCCACGACCCCGAGTGGATCAGGGTCGACCTCGGCCAGACCCACTCCGTCTCCCGCGTCAAACTGACCTGGGAGGCGGCCTACGGCAAGACGTACAAGATCCAGACCTCCCCCGACGGCTCGGCCTGGAGCGACGTCTACTCCACCAGCACGGGCAACGGCGCCGTCGACGACCTCACCGGCCTGACCGGCCAGGGGCGTTACGTGCGCGTGTACGGCACCGCCAGGGGCACGGCCTACGGCTACAGCCTGTTCGAGGTCGAGGTCTACGGCAGCACGACAGGTCCGACGCCTTCGCCGAGCCCCACGGTCACCCCCACCGTGACGCCGACGCCCGGCGGCCCCGCCGTGCCGTTCGGCAGTCACGCCCAGCCCTATGCGGCGGGCATGCTCAGGCCGTCCGGCGGGCAGGCGGCCAACGACCAGAAGGTGATCGACTACTACCGCAAGTGGAAGGCCGCCTTCGTCAAGCAGAACTGCGGCAACGGCTGGTACCAGGTCATCTCGCCCGACGCCGACCATCCCTACGTCGCCGAGGCGCAGGGGTATGGCATGGTGATCACCGCGACCATGGCCGGAGCCGACCCGGACGCCAAGAAGATCTTCGACGGCATGGTCAAGTACAAGCTCGCCCACCCGTCCTCGATCAACCCCGACCTGCTCGCCGCCGAGCAGAACACCTCCTGCGTCAGCGTCAACGGCGGCGACGCCGCGACCGACGGCGACCTCGACGTGGCCTACGGGCTGCTGCTGGCCGACCGCCAGTGGGGCAGCTCCGGCGCCTACAACTACAAGCAGCTCGCGATCAGGCACATCAACGCCATCAAGGCAGACGAGGTCAACCCGACGACCAAGCTGATGAAGCTCGGCGACTGGACCAGCTCGGGCGACCAGTACTACTGGATCAGCCGCTCGTCCGACTGGATGGTCGACCACTTCCGCGCGTTCAGGAAGGCCACGGGCGACACCTTCTGGGACGGCGTCCGCACCGCGCACCAGAACCTCATCGCCGCACAGCAGGCGACCTACGCGGCCTCCACCGGCCTGCTGGCCGACTTCGTGGTCAACACCAACACCACCCCCAAGCCCGCATCCGGGCAGGTGCTGGAGTCGGCCAACGACGGCAAGTACTGGTGGAACGCCTGTCGTGACCCGTGGCGCATCGGCGCGGACGCGGTGACGAGCGGCGACGCCAAGTCCCTGGCCGCGGCCCGCAAGCTCAACACGTGGATCAAGGGCAAGACCGGCGGCGACCCCGCCAAGATCGCAATCGGCTACGCCCTGAACGGCACGCAGATCTCCGGCGGCAGCGAGGCCGCCTACTTCGCGCCGTTCGCCGTCACGGCGATGACCGACCCGGGCAGCCAGGCCTGGCTCGACGCCCTCTGGAACAGGATGGTCGCCACGCCGATCGCCACCGGCAGCTACTTCTCGGCCAGCATCCAGCTCCAGGTCATGATCACCGCGACCCACAACCACTGGGTGCCCTGACCTCACTCCTCCGGCCGGCGTCTCCCCAGGGCGCCGGCCGGAAGGCGGCCGCGATGCCGAAACTGTCGGGATTCTTCGGTAGGTTCCGGGGCATTGATCGACCGCTACAGCTGGAGGTCGTCCTTGGACGAGCAGCTGAGCGCGGCACGGGTGTTGTCTCCCGTCGGGCCGCGCAAGCTGGCGAAAGTCCCCTTCGTCGAAATGGCGGAGGGCAGGTTGCAGGGTGTGGTGTCGAGCGGTTCCGACATCGAGCGGGTCTACGTCTCCTCGATCACCGCGGCCACACACGGCTACAACTGCAGTACCAACAACAACCGCCCGTGCGGCGGACTGCGCCGCGACCCGTGCAAGCACCTGTGGCTGATGGTCACGGCGGCCACACTGCAGTACGGCGTCGAGCGCGTGGCCAGGTTCCTCCGGGTCGAGGGAGAGGGCCCGAGCGAGATCATGCGCAATCTCGGCGGCGGGCACGAGGCCATCCCGGCGGCCGTGGTGTTCAGCAGGTTCCTGCGGCACCTGGCCTACCTGGAGACACCGGGCGGCGCGCAGGCGCTTCCCGAGATGCAGTGGTTCCCCTCACTGAGGACGGTGCGCTGATGCAGGCGGTGCAACTGGCGGGACTGGGCGCCGCGGAGCCGCTCCCGGGCCTCGACGAGGCGCTCGACGTCGTGCGAGGTGTCGACGAGGCGCTGACACACGGGCTGGCCAGGCTCGGCGCCGACCGGGCCGACGCGCTCGACGCGCTGGCCGACGCCGTCGCGGGCACCCCGCTCGGCGCGGCGGCCACCGAGGCGGTCGGCAAGATCGTCGCCGGGTCCATCGCGGAGGAGCACCTGACCGTGCTCGCCGCAGCCCGCACGGCGGTGTTCGGGGCGGCGCACGACGCGCTGCTCGCCCGGCTCGACGACACGCTCGGCCGCGACCGGGCCGTCTGGCAAGGCCCCGCGCCCGTGCCGGTCTCCGACCCGGTGGTCAACGCCTGCCGGTCCTGGCTGACCGAACTGGCCATCACCGGCTGGCTCGGCGTCGACCACGACCTCGCCTCCGGGGCCGACCAGGCGATCGAGGCGCTGCTCGGGCGGCCTGACCTGCGGCGGCTCGCCGTGCTCCTCGACGGGTTCGCCGCCGAGTTGCGGGCCTCGTGCCCGGTCGGGGCCGTGGACGGGGTGCCCGCCCGGCGCTGGGCCGACCTGTGGGCGCGTGCGCTGGTGCTGACGCGCAGCGAGCCCGCCGCCGCCGAGCCGGTCGAGCTCGTCTCGGGCAGGCTGCTCGTGCTCGGTGTGGACGTGCACGAGCACGGCACCGCCGTACAGGTGCAGGTGCATGCTCTGCTCGAACCCGAGGGGCGGCTGCTGCGGGTGAGCGTCTCGGCCGCGAAGGTCGACACGATCGTCGGGCCGTTCGTGTGGCAGTTGCTCGGCGCGGCCCATCCGGTGCTGCTCGGCGCGCTGGCCGGGCAGCTGACCCTGGAGCTGCGCGACATGCCGCTGCTGGCGTCGGGCGACCTGCTCTGGCACGACGAACGCGCCTCCGCCGGAGAGCCCGCAGACCCCTTCACCACGGCGAGGGTACGGCTGGGCGCCGCGAGCGCGCCGCCGGTGCCGCCGCTGCAGCGCCACCCGGTGCGCATCGCCGAGCCAGTGCTGATCGAGGGCTACAAGAGCGACGGCGAGCGGTTGCGCCTGGGCGACGGCGAGCTCGCGTTCGACCTGGAGCGCCTGCCTACATCGGGCCCGCTCACCCCCGCCCTGCTCAAGGCCTCGACCGCGTGCATCGGCCTGCTGCGCTGGGACGGCGGCACGTGGCGGCTGCAGCCGCTCGCCGTACAGGCGAACGTCAAGAAGCAGCAGGTGGCCGTGCACACCGGTGACTGGGCGCTCGGGCCGACCGACGCCAAGGCGCAGAAGGAGCTCGCCCAGGCCGGGGACCCGGTCGCGATGCTCAAGGAGCGTGCCGGGCGGTTGTTGCGCTCATGACGACATCCGAGAACCGCCGTCAGGTGCTCTACTGGCGGCTGCTGGCCCGTGTGTTCGACGCCCAGGAGCAGCCTTCGCTGGAGTCGGCGAGCGTGGCGATCGTGGAGGACCTCGGCCTGCCCGCCGCGCTGCTCGACCCGGGTGTGTCGGTGGGCAACCTGGTGCAGCGCTTCCCCGAGCTCGGCGAGCGGTTCACCGCCCTGGACGGCGACGAGGTGCACAATGCCGCCCTGGTCTCCAAGCTGCTGCTGAACGTCTTCGCGACCGGCTCGGGCACGGTCACCGCCACCCAGCTCGCCACCTGGAAGCAGGACGCCGAGTGCCTGCGCCTGGCGCTGGGCGAGGAGTGCGCGGGCGAGCTGGCCGCGATCGAGGGCGACCTGGTCAAGCGCATGCACCTGCGTGAGGTGCTGGCCGACCCCCAGCTGGCCAAGCAGCTCACGCCGAGCATGTCGCTCATCGAGCAGCTGCTGCGCGACAAGGCCAATCTGTCCGGCATCGCCCTGGCCAACGCCAAGGCGCTGATCCGCAGGTTCGTCGAGGAGGTCGCCGAGGTCCTGCGTACCCAGGTCGAGAAGACCAGCGCCGGTGTCATCGACCGATCGGTGCCGCCCAAGCGCGTCTACCGCAACCTCGACCTCGAACGCACGATCTGGAAGAACCTCACCAACTGGAGCCCCGACGAGGAGAAGCTCTACGTCGACAGGCTCTTCTACCGCCAGACCGCCAAACGCACGACGCCCGCCAAGCTGATCGTGGTGGTCGACCAGTCGGGCTCGATGGTGGACGCGATGGTCAACTGCACCATCCTGGCCTCGATCTTCGCCGGGCTGCCCAAGGTCGACGTGCACCTGGTCGCCTACGACACGCGGGCGCTGGACCTGACGCCGTGGGTGCGCGACCCCTTCGAGGTACTGCTGCGCACCACGCTCGGCGGCGGCACCGACGGCACGGTCGCGATGGCGCTGGCCAAACCGAAGATCACCGACCCGCGCAACACCGTGGTCGTGTGGATCTCCGACTTCTACGACAACCGGGCCCTGATCACCGATTTCGAGGCGTTGCACCGGTCCGGGGTGAAGTTCATCCCCGTGGGCTCGGTCAACAGCTCGGGCAACGCCAGTGTGGACCCCTGGTACCGCCAGAAGCTCAAGGACCTCGGCACACCGGTCATCTCCGGCCATATCCGCAAGCTCGTCACCGAGCTCAAGACCTTCCTGAACACCTAGGAGACCTCCCTTGTTGCGCGCCCCCGCAGAGATCAAGTTCGCCGAGGAGCTCGACTACCTGGAGTCGGTCGACACCGGCCCCAAGCCGTTCACCTGGCGGCTCAGCCCCCGAATGGTCCGTATCTTCGTCCTCGGCTCCGAGCGGTCGGACGGCCTGGAGCGTGAGATCCCGCAGAAGTGGTTCGGCGACCGCAGCTTCGTCGAGCGCAGTATCGTCACGCTGGCCTCCGACCGCGGTCTGCTGCTGATCGGCGATCCCGGCACCGGCAAGAGCTGGCTGGCCGAGCTGCTGTCCGCCGCCGTCTCGCGCAACTCCACCCTGGTGGTGCAGGGCACGGCGGGCACCACCGAGGACCACATCAAGTACTCGTGGAACGTCTCGATGGTCATCGCCAAGGGCCAGTCGCGCCAGTCGATGATCCCCTCGCCCATCATGACCGCGATGGAGCAGGGCCAGATCGGCCGCTTCGAGGAGCTCACCCGCTCCACCAGCGACGTGCAGGACGCCCTCATCTCCATCCTGTCGGAGAAGTACGTCTCCATCCCCGAACTGGAGGAGGACAACATCGTCTTCGCCCAGCCCGGCTTCTCCATCATCGCCACGGCCAACAGCCGCGACCGAGGGGTCAACGACCTGTCCTCCGCGTTGAAGCGCCGCTTCAACTTCGTCCGCATCCCGGTCGTGACGAACAAGAAGAGCGAGGCGGAGATCGTCCGCTTCCGTACGGCCGAGCTGATGCGCCGCCACCAGATCGAGCTGGAGCTGCCGCCGACGCTGCTCGACATCCTGCTGCAGAGCTTCGCCGACCTGCGTTCGGCCGCGGCCTCGGCCACCAGCGACGACGAGAAGCTGGAGTCGGCGCTGTCGACGGCCGAGCAGATCGGCGTGCTTGAGGACGCCATCCTGCACAGCCAGTTCTTCGGCGAGCGCACGCTGAAGGCGCAGACGCTGGCCGCCTCCCTGGTCGGCTCGCTGGCCAGGCGCAGCCCCGAGGACCTGGCCATCCTGAACAAGTACTGGCACGGCGTCGTCGAGCCGCGCAGCAAGCAGGCGGGCGGCGAGCCGTGGCAGGAATTCCTCGACGGCGGCCGCGAGGCGATCGCCACCCTGTCATGAGCGCGGCGACCCTGCCCAGCCCCTTCGACCCACTGCGCGAACAGCTCGCCGGTGCGGCCGAGGCGTTCGGCGCCGGGCTCGTCGACGACGTCGAGCAGGCGATGCGGACCGATGTGGAGATCTTCCCCGTCTGCCATCATTCGCCGTCGTCGGCGCTGGCGATGGTCAGGCGGCTGGCCGACAAGCAGCCGAAGGTCGTCTACCTGGAGCTGTGCGAGGACCTGCGGCCCGTGCTCGACGAACTGCGCAACTGCAGGCTGCCCGTGGCGCTGCAGGCGTTCGCCTCCGACATCGACGGCTTTCCCGCCGACTGGGCGCCGCTGAGTGTGATCGCGCCGATCACCGAGTCCTCGGCCGAGTACCAGGCGATCGCCTACGCCCTGGACACACCGGGTGTGGAGATCGTCCTGGTCGACCGCTCGGTCGATCACGTCTTCCAGTGGGAGCCGCGTTCCGGCGCCGCCGACGTCGGCCTGGAGATCGGCGACCTGCGGCCCGCCTTCGCCGAACTGGAGGAGCACCTGCTGCACCACGGCAAGGTGCGCCACTGGTCGGAGTGGTGGGACCAGTACGTCGAGCAGCCGCTCAGCGGGGCCGACCACGACACCTACCGGCAGGTCATGGTGCTCATCGGCAGCCTGTTCAGGCGGCTGCGCCCGACGGGCAACGAGGTGGACGAGGACCGCGAGCGCTACATGTGGACGCGTATCCGCGAACACCTGGCCGCCACCGGCGTCGACCCCGCCGACTGCCTCTACGTCTGCGGCGCCTTCCACGCGGCGAGCCCCGTCATGCACGAGCACCTCGACATCAGCCCGCGCTCGGCCACCCAATGGCTGTACGGCCTCATCCCCTCCAGCCATTCGGCCATCGAGGAGCAGTTCGGCCTGGCGCCGGGCTCGGTCTCGATCGCGGCGGCCACCTGGGGCAAGGCGGTCAAACGCCACCGCCTGAAGCCGTACAAGCTCGGCGGTAAGGGGGTGCGGAGCGCGCTCGCCGTCCAGGGGGGTGATCAGGAGCGGCGTGATCGGCTGTCCGGGTTCCTCACCCGGCCGCCCTCGCTGGACAGCTTCGACGAGGAGGAGCTGCTCGGCTGGTGTGTGGAGATCGTCCGGCTGGCCCGCCGCAACGGGTACCTGGCCAGTACGGCCGATGCCATCGCCGTCTACGAGACGTCGATCCTGCTGGCCGGGATGCGCAACCGCAAGCGGCCGACGCCCTACGACTTCCAGGACGCGGCCGTCACCTGCATCGAGAAGGACGTCGTGCCCGGCCGCAGGGACGTACGGCGGCTGGTGGAGATCCTGCTCGGCGGCGACCGCGTCGGCGAGGTCGGCTACGACTCGCTGCCGCCGCTCGCCCGCGACGTGCTCGACCGGCTGGCCCCGCTCGGGCTCGACCTGACCAAACGCACGATCCAGCGGGCGCTCATCGACCTGGACGCCCGTCCCGAGCTCGTGCCGTGCTCGCACCTGCTGTGGATCCTGCGGCGGCTGCTGCCCGACGACGCGGTGCGGCCGATCATGGGCTCACGGCGGCTCGGCGAGCGCTCGCACCAGGAGAGCTGGGACCTGGCGATCGGCCGCAACCAGCGCTCCATCATCGAACTCGGCTACGAGGGCGTCACCATCGAGCAGGTGCTCGAACAGCGGCTGCGCCGGGCCGTGTGGGAGCCCAAGGCCACAGCGGCCACCGCGCTCGCCGCCGTCGAGGACTCCCTGCTCTACCTCAACAGCAGGCGTTTCACCGACGAGCTCGGCGCACGCGCGGTCGAACTGCTGGCCGCCGAGCGCACGGTGGACGAGGCGCCCGACGTGCTGCGCCGTATCCGCCGCCTGCTCACGCACTACCGGGCGAGCGAGCCGTCGATGCCGGCGTGGGCGCAGTCCTTCGTCACCACCGGCTACGCGCACTACTGCACGCTGCTGCCGACCGCCTTCGTCGAGGACGACACCGGGGTACGGCAGGTCGGGGCCATGCTCGCCTTCCTGTTCACGATGGAGAGCCTGGCGCTGTCGCTCGGCTGCGACCGCGCGCAGCTGGAGCTGGCGGTGCGGCAGTCGCATCCGGAGTCGCCGGCGAAGGTGGCGCTGCTGTGGACCGCGCGGTTGCAGCTCGGCCTGCTGAGCCTGCCCGAGCTGCGTGAGCGGGTCGGCGAGCTGCTCGGCAATCCGCTGGTGGTGCCGTCGGTGCCGCTCTACATCAGCGGGTTCGTCCAGGCGCTCGACTCCGCGCCGTCGCTGACGCCGTTCGTGGTCGAGGTGATCTCCAGGGCGTTCGCCAAGCTGCCCGACGAGGTGCTGCTGCCGTGGCTGCCGAAGCTGATCGGCACGTTGCGCGCGCAGGCGCCGGAGCTGGTGCCCGTCCTGGTCCGCGAGGCCGGGCGCACGTTCCCCGGGCGGTTGCCCGACGTGGATGCGTTCGTACCGCCGTGGGAGCAGAAGGCACCGGTCAAGGCCCGGCCCTCGGTACGGAGGTCGTCGCCGGCCGGGGTGCTGGTGTCGGCGCATCCGGCGACGGGGGCGGCCGTCGCGGAGCTGCTCGGGTGTTCGGGTGCGGCGGCGGGCGATGAGGAGTCGGGCGGGCTGGGCGAGGCGCCTGCCGGGCTGGTGGCCGGCCATCCGGCTACGGCCGAGGCGGTGGCTGCGCTGCTCTGACGGGCGGGTGCTCTAAGGGGCGGGTGCTCTGAGGGGCGGGTGCTCTGAGGGGCGGGTGCTCTGAGGGGCGGGTGCTCTGAGGGGCGGGTGCTCTGAGGGGCGGGTGCTCTGAGGGGCGGGTGCTCTGAGGGGCGGGTGCTCTGAGGGGCGGGGACGAGGGCCGATGCCTTCGTCCCCTATCCCCGGCGGTTCTGCCTGGCCTTGCCGGTCCAGAACATCGCCAGGTCGCGCCAGCCGTCGGCCGCCTGCTCGGTGCGGCCCTTGCCCGTCGCCACGGCCTCGACGGCGAGCAGGACCGACAGTTCGTACGCCGCCTGGGGGTCGCCCGCCACCGCCTGCCTGACTCGGCGCTCCCCCAGCGCGGCCCAGGTGCCCGGCGTGGTGTGCCCCAGCCGCCGCACGGCCATCTCCTCCTCCTTGGCCTGCTGCCAGAGCTCGAAGAACTCCTGAAGGAGCTTGTCGAGCGGCGCGATGGGAATGTCGGAGGAGATCGCGAAACGATGGCAGACCAGGACGAGCGATCGGATGAGCGCCCAGTCGGGTGTTCGTTTGGATCTGCCCTGGATCAGGTCGTCCGCCGTGGTCCTGGGCAGCGCTCGCAACGTCTTGCGCTGCTCCTCGTCCGCCTCTTTGAACACGTCTTCGGCGACGCGTTGCAGTATCGGATGCCTGGGGTGCCCGGCCTCAAGGAAGTACAGGTCCCTGATGCGTTGCTGGAGCCGCGCGCCGCGCTCTCCGTCTTGGGTCGCTCCGCTCATGATCCAACCCGTTCAGGATACGAATATCAATGGGGGCCGTTCAGGTACGAATGGGTCGAAGGAATACTGGACAGGCCGGATGACGGGAAAGCCACCCTGCCACGTGGTGCGATCGGCAGTAATAGTCCCACACGTCAGCCTCATGACGGTTCGCCACCTGAAGCACGCCATACCCCACATACATATATTGCCCGGAAACTTCCGATGACATCCGGGATCGTCCGGGGCTGCCCAACACCGTGTGCCGGAACGGCGAGCCTGCTACTCCTACTCCCATGAGCAAGACGAACCTCATCTGGTGCACCCTGTCCGGTGCACTGCTCTCCCTGCTGATCGGCGTCGCCGCCGCCCTGCTCGCCCTGGGCGACGGCAGTACGGTGACCGGTTCGATCATCATCGGGGCCGGGGCGTCGGGAGGCGCCATGGGACTGTGGATCGCGGGCATCGTGGCGGTACGGGCAACCCTCAAACCGTAGAATTCGTACCTTATATATCGCGCAATCCCCATCGGGAAATACCGGGCTGCGGCTCTAGGCTTGATCATTGTCTGGACGAGGCGGTGAAATGTCGAAGAGCACGGCCAGGAACACCGGCGCCGCCCGCGCGACAGGCGGCAGTCTGGCCAACACCGGGATCATCAACGGCGACGTGCACATCGCAGGCGCACCCGCCGCCCGTTCGGCCTACCTGCACCAGGTACGCCGCATGGCCCCCGACCGGCTGTCGGACCGCACGGCCGAACTCGCGGAGCTGGCCGCGTTCGGCACGGCGAACGACAGCGGTCCTTACCTGTGGTGGCAGGCGTCGGCCTGGGCAGGCAAGTCGGCGTTGATGTCATGGTTCGTCCTGCATCCTCCGCCGCAGGTGCAGGTGGTGTCGTTCTTCATCACCGCCAGGTACGCCGGGCAGAGCGACAGGGGCGCCTTCATCGACGTCGTCCTCGAGCAACTGGCCGAGGTGGCCGGCGTCCCGCTGCCCGCCCTGGTCAGCGAGGCCACCCGCGAGGCCCACCTGCTGGACATGCTCGACCGGGCCGCCCTGACCTGCCGCGAAGCCGGACGCAGGCTGATGCTCGTCGTCGACGGCCTCGACGAGGACAGGGGCGTCACGACGGGCGACGACGCCTACAGCATCGCCGCCCTGCTGCCCGCCCACCCGCCGCACGACTCCCGCGTGCTCGTCGCCGGCAGGCCCAACCCGCCCGTGCCCGCCGACGTGCCGTACGACCATCCGCTGCGCGACCGGCGGATCGTCAGACGGCTGAGCGCCTCGCCGTACGCCCAGGTCATCCGCACCGACGCCGAACGCGAGCTGAAGCGGCTGCTGCGCGGCGACCCGGCCGGCCAGGACCTGCTCGCCCTGCTCACCGCAGCCGGAGGCGGCCTCAGCGGTCCCGACCTGGCCGAGCTGACCGGGCTCGCCGTGTGGGAGATCGAGGAGCACCTGCACGCGGTGTCCGGGCGCACGTTCTCCCTGCACCGGCGGCACTGGCAGCCGGAGGCCGGGCCGATGGTCCACGTCCTGGCGCACGAGGAACTGCACACGGCCGCCTCGCACTTTCTCGGACCCACCCGGCTGTCGTCCGTACGCGAGCGGCTGCACGCCTGGGCCGAACGCCATCAGGGGCTCGGCTGGCCGCCGGACACGCCCGAGTACCTGCTGCGCGGGTATCACCGCATGCTGCAGCAGACCGGCGAGCGCGACCGGATCCTCGCCCTGGCCGTCGACCGGGGACGCCACGACCGGCTGCGCAGCGTCACAGGCGGCGACGCGGCAGCGATGACGGAGATCGCCACCGCCCGGCGCCTCGTCAGCGGTGAGGCGGAGCCCGACCTGCTGCAACTGTTACGCCTCACCATCGCACACAGCAGACTGAGCGAACGCAACGCCGACCTCACCCCAGAGCTTCTACGTGCCCTGGTCAGGCTCGGTCAGGTCGAAAGGGCGCAGAGCCTCGCCCGCTCCGTCATCGACCCCTACCAGCACGCGGAGGTCGTCAGCGCACTGCTCGGCCCGCTCGTCGACCATGGCCATACCGACGTGGCCCACATTCTCATCGGCCAAGCCGAGCAGGCCGCCCGTGCCATCGTCCCGCCGGGCTGGCGGGTTGTCAGCCTGATCACACTGGCCCAGGCCGTCGCCCGGATCGGTGAGGCCGAGCACGCGCTCTCGATCGTGCGAGCCATCCCCGAGGACCGCCACCGGGCCAAGGCGCTGGCAGCACTGGCCGCCGACCTGCCCGCCGTGCGGCGCAGCACGGTGATCGACGAAGCCACGTCGCTCGCCACCGGCCTTGCCGACCAGGAAGCGCGCGACGAGACGCTGTCCGACATTTCGGATGCGATGGCCGACCATTGGCCGCTGGAGCGTGTGACGGCTCTCATCGAGGGGATCGCCGATCCAGGATTCCGCGCACAGGCCCTGTGTGGCGCGGCAGCTTCACTCGACGCCAACGGCCGCCACGACCAGGCCGGCGAACTGGCCGAACGTGCGCTGGCCGTCGAAATCACCGACCCGTATCGGCGTTCCTCCGTGCTTTTCCGGATCGCCACGACGCTGGCCACGTGCGGGCGCTTCGAGCGGGCCGACGAGGTCGCGCGTGCCATCCGGCACTCCCGTCATCTCGCCTGGAGCTTGGAATCCTTCGCGTCATCGGCGGCCGATCTCGGCGACATCGCCGCGGCGACGTCCTACGCCCATTCCATCGACGATTCGAACCGGCGGGCATGGGCCTTCAGACACGTGGCCGCGGCCCTGGCCGAGCGCGGCGACTTCGACCGTGCCGAGGAGGTCGCCGCTGGCATTCAGATCGACGTCATGCAGTCCGACGCGTACTGCGCCCTGGCCCTGTCTGCGGCCCATCAGGGCGACCTCGATCGTGCCGAATCGCTCCTCGGAAAGATCACCACTGCCATCCTGCATGCGCAGGCCGTCGCCCGCATCGCGGATCTCATGACCGAGCACGGGGCGAGCGAGCCCGCGAGCCTGATGACCGAGCGCGCCCTCGTCCTGGCCAGCACGGCGATGCACCTGCAGCGGACGCAATGGGCTCTGATCACCATGGCCGAGGCCATGGCGGACGTCGGCGACCTGCCGTCGGCCAGGCGTGTGATCGAGCACGCCGGGCGGCTGATACTGGCCGATACCGGCCCCGAACGGTGCACGTCGCTCAGGAACGTCGCGAGCACCGCCGCCGAACTCGGCGACATGGACCACGCGGAACTGCTCGTGTGTTCGATCACGACCGAGCAGGACCGCGACCAGGCGCTCACCGACCTGCTGATGATGGTGCTCGACGACCGGGCACGCGCCGAGCGCCTGATCGAGGCCATGACCGACCTCGGTGGCCGGGCCGCGGGCCTGACCCAGCTGGCGAGCAAGCTGGCCGGGCTGGGTGAGCTGTCCCAGGCTCACCACTGCGTCGAGCGTGCCGAGTCCCTCGCCGAAACGATGATCGACCCGTGGAGCCTGATGCCCGTCCTGATCGGACTGGCCGAGGCGCACGCCGCATGCGGAGACCCCGAACGCGCTCAAGCTGCGGCCGACCGCGCCGAGCACGCCGTCTGCGCGATCACCGAACCGGTCCTCCGGAGGAGGGCCGTCTCCCAGCTCGCCACCGGCCTGACCCGCCTCGGCCACCGCGAACGCGCCGACGCCCTGATCGACAGCCTGACCGACCCGTACGCCCACGGTAGGGCCATGCACTTCCATATCAAGCAGATCTTGGAGGAAGGCGACATCGATCATGCCCGCGCGCTGGCCGTGAAGATCACCGATGAGGATTTCCGGGGGCTGGCGGTGGCCGACTTGGTGGACGCGTTGGCGAGTGCGGGCGACCTGGCGCAAGCCGAAGCCCTTGCCACCACCATCGCCGACCACGACAGGCACACGGACGCCATATCCGCCCTGGCCAGGAATACAGCCATGCACGGGGACCTCGACGGAGCCGAACGTCTGGCCCGCTCCCTCGCCTACGAGGACCGCCGGATGCAGCACCTGGCCACCGTGGCGACCGAGGCCGTCGCCGCCGACCCGGGCCGTGCCCGCCGCCTCGCCGTGGAGCTCCTGGACGCCGGCGAATGGCTGCCCACACTCCCCGCGCTCGCCAGGCTCGTCCCCGGCATTCTGATCGCCATCCTTCCCGACATCGACGTCGACATCCCCGGCCTCGAACACCGACAATTTCCCGCATGACGACACGTCGGTGGGTGCTGGCCGTGACGGCGGCGGTCGTGACCGTGCTGGCCGTACTGTTCGCGGTTCTGGGGTGGGATCGGGCCGATCAGCTGGCCTCGGTGGCCTCGGCGCTCGCCGGGGTGGTCGCGCTGGGGGTGGCGGTGTGGGCGCTGTGGCCCGCGGGGGCCGGTGGGGCGGCGATCCGCGTCTCGCACACCGGGCGGGCCGCCTCGCGGGGAGGCGGGCAGGCCAACACCGGCCTCACCGCGCCCTCGGACGCCCTTCCGGGGCAGGCGCATATCAGCCGGACCGGGGACGCCGACTCAAGCGAAGGAAACGCCAACTCGGGCGTCACACTCACCTGAGAATCGGCGGGTGCATTCCGGCTTGTCAGCCTCGCGAGGGCTCTCATAACATATTCTCGATATTATGGCGCTCGGGGAACGAGCTGAAGGCGGGCGCGTTCATGGCGATTCCCGACTGGCAGGACGTTCAGCGGTTTTTCGGTGACAATCCGGTGGGGTATATCGCCGTCGTCGTGGTCGTGCTGCTGTTCGGCGCCGCGGCCCTGGAAATGTGGAAGAAGATTACCACTCCGGCCGGCGACGCCCTCCTCGTCCGGCTGACCGGAGGCGGGTTCTGGAATCGCAAACCCCGCCTTCTTTACGCCCTGAAGATCCGCGACGCCTATTCCAGCTTCCAGATCCCCTTCACCTCCACCCGCACCATGGACATGCGCAAGGTGTACGTGCCGCTGCGTGAGGTCGGTGCGGCCGACGACGCCTATCGCGGACTGCGCGAGAAGTCCTCCACGGTGGTTCTGGGCTCGCCCGGCTCGGGCAAGTCGATGTTGCTGCGCCATCTCATGCTGGAATGGGCCAGGTCCGTCGAGCGGTCGCGGGCCGGTGGCGGCCGGATGATGCTGATGGTGAAGCTGAAGGAGTTCAACACCGAGCCGGGCCAGAACGTCGAGCCTCGATACAAAGACCTGCACGGCTATGTCCTCGGCGAGCTCAAGGACCTGCGTTTCCGTACCCCGGAGCGCTATCTCCAGCGCCTGCTCGACCGGGGCGGTCTCACCCTGCTGTGCGACGGCCTCGACGAGGTCGCCGGGCACGACCTGGACCGCGTCGTGGCCGAACTACGCCGCTTCACCAGGCACAACAGCACGCTCAACGCCAAGGGCGACCGCGCCTGCCAGGTCATCGTGACCTGCCGTACCGAGGTGTACGACCAGTGGCTGCAGGGCGACGACGGTTTCACCAACACGGTGGAGATCGTGGAGTTCGACGACGCCCAGATCCGGCAGTTCCTCGACGCCTGGTCGTGGTCGGGCAACGAGGAATACGCGCTCGACAGGGTCAGCCAGTTGATGGCCACCCTGCGTGACGCGCCGCTCATCAAACAACTGGCCCGCAATCCGCTCCTGCTCACGATGATCGCCTATCTGTACAGCGATCTGGTCGAACGCGAGGAGGACCGCAATCTGCAACTGCCGAACTCCAGGGCCGCCTTCTACCGCAAGGTCACCGCATTCCTGCTGAGCTCACGCCGGGAGCAGAGCCTTTTCCCGCAGGAACTCAAACGCAGCGCCCTCGAACACATCGCCCTGATGGCGCACACGGCCACCCGCGGACACGGCGGGAACCTGCCGATGCGCGAGGTCGTCGAGGCGGCGAGATTACTGCTGAGCAGGCGCGGCTATCCCGAGAACCAGGCCACCCACCTCCTGGACGCGATCGTCGAGGAGAGCGGCCTGCTCCTGCGGGTGGGCGACCTCGGATACACGTTCGGCCACCAGACCATGCAGGAGTACTTCGCCGCCTGCGCGCTCCAGGACATGCCCGATGAACTCCTCGCCCACTATCAGGGCGACAGGAAAGCCTGGCGCGAGGTGGTCAAACTGTGGTGCGGCCTGGAATTCACCATCGCCACCGACCTGGTCGGGAAGATCGGCCGCCACGACACCGTACTCGCCTTCGAATGCCTGGCCGAGGCCAGATCCATCGACGGCGGGGTGGCCAGCGCGATCATCGAGGACTTCAAGCCCAGACTCGACACCACACACCCCGACGCCGACGCGGTGATCACCGCTTTCGCCGCCGTGGCCGCCGACATCAGGCCAGGCGGCCGTGGCGCCGACGTCCTCGCCTTCCTCCGCGACCTGGCCGCCTCATCGGGCGACCGGCGCGAGGCCGCCGTCCGGGCTCTGGCCCGTACCAACCTGCCCGACGCCGCCGCCTTCCTCGGCGGCGTCTCCCCACGCGACGAGCCCGTACGGCAGGCGCTGGTGGCGATGGGCGACCTCGCGGTCAAGTACCTGACCGACTGGGCCCGCGACGGCGACCTCGACGCCGTCGACCGCCTCGGCAAGATCGGCACCGTCGACGCGGTCCGGAGCCTCATCGCCCTGCTGTCCCACGACCCCGACGTGGCCACCAGGGCCGCCTGGCACATCGGGGCCGTCATGGCGTTGCCCGACGGCATGCGCCTGGTCTCGGACGCCGGGCCGAAGGCGGACGGTCCGGCGTTGACGTGGGTGTGGGATCCCTTCCTCAAGGACTACCCGAAGGCCGAGGCGGTGGTGGAGCGGGTCGCGGCCCTGCTGGAGGGGTCGTCGGTGGAGCAGATCCCGCCAGGGGTCGTGGTGGACCGGCGGCTGGCGGTGCCACTGGTGGCGGTGCCGCTGTCCGACGTGTGGCAGAACGCGCACTACGGCCTGTACGCACAGGCGAGCGAAAGCCCCTTGAACGACGATGCCGAACTACGCGCTCTGATGGTCGGCTTCGGCGTCGAGCAGGACGACTACCCCTACTACTCGGCCTTCGACATGAGCCTCTCCATGGCTGCCGAATCGAACGAGACACGAAGGTCTCCCGCGCCGCGCCCGATGCGTCACCTCTCCGATCCTGAAGACCGCTTGAATGCGGCCGACCGATTCCTCACCCAACTGGTCGGGCGATCCCTCTCAGCGGTGCAAGGCAACCTGCTGGAGCAGATGGGCAGGACACAGCGGCTCGCCCTGTTCACTCGCGTTCTGCGCGTCGAGGCCAGAAGGGTCGTCGTGGAGGACTGGAGGCTGCACCGGCAGCCGAGCGCCTTCAACCGGCGCCCATACGAGGGCGTGCTGCTGTCCTTGGCCATGGTGCTGGTGCTCGGGGGGCTCGGCCGCTCGATCGCCTACGTGAGCGGGGCCTGGCCTTGGGGCGAGACGTGGATCGGGTGGGCCGGAGTGGTGTGCGCGGCCTGGACGGCCATCACGATCGTCGCCTACGCCGTGGAGGAATGGTTGGCGGTGGGCGAGTTCGACATGTGGGTCGGTCTCAGCGCCTTTGCCCTGCTGCTGGCCCTGGCGGGGCTGGTCGGCTGGATGGGACTGGTGACCGGCGGGGACGTCATCGGCTGGCCCGCGACCATCGTCGTCGCACTCGTGGTGGGCGGTGTGATCGCCTGGCTGAGCTTCGTCGACCTGGACACCTACATCGTGCCGATCGTGATCGGCTACACGCTGCTCCTGGTCCCGGGAGCTGTCCGTGTCGTCGTCTCGATCACCGGTAGGTGGCCGTGGGAGCCGCAGTGGCTCGTCTGGGTCGCCGCCGCCGCCCTGGTCTGGGGGGTGGTGCTGGCTGCCATGGTCCTGACCGAACTCATGCCCGACACGCTGGTGATCGGCTGGGCGCTGGCCGGTGCGGGAGTACTCGTCCTGGCCATGGCCGGGTGCATCTGGTACCCGCTCGTCGACGACGGCGCCGCCGCTCTGGGCTGGCCGCTCGTCGTCTCGCTCGTCGCCGTGCTCGTGACCGCCTCGGCGCTGGCCGTACGCGATCTGCGCCGTCGTATTCACCGGGCGGCCAATCCGCTGCAGGGCGTGCTCGTCGACACCACGGAATCGGCCGCCCCCTGACGAGGGCGGCCCGGCGCCGTGCGGTCAGGCGCAGAGGTTGATGAACCACACCGGAGCCCAGTTCGTAATGAACTGACCGCCCGCCGAAAGGTACCGGATGTGGTCGTGCCGCTCACCGAGCAGCTGTACGCGGACATTCTGGTTGTTGAAGTACGCGGTGGTGCCGTGCCAATTTCCGAGTGCGTATTCCTGGCACGCGTAGAACTGGAACAGGCGATAGGTGTTCGCGTTCGCCGTGTCCCTGATCCAGGTGCAGAACCGGCCGGACGGGCAGTTGTTGACCCAGGCCGTGGCGTCCGTCTGATTCCAGTTGTACCTGGTGTCCTGGTACTCGGGCCACGGGTTCACCGAAGGCAGCACCAGCGCCGACTGCGCCTTCACCGCAACCGTTCCCGTACTCGCGGCATTGGCCGATGCCGAGGTGAGAGTTCCGGCGAGAGCAACTACGAATAAGGTCAACGCGACAAAGAATCGCTTGGCGGTCACCATGTCCACTCCATTCACGAACGGGGATGTCGCTCCCTGATTGAATCAGAATCACCACACGACATCAGGCCCGGAATCTGCCATTCATGATGGAATTGCCGCCAACCCGATTCCCACGACCGACCGGGCACACGAGACCATGTCCACATGCCAGTCACCGACTTCACCGGCGTGACCGAGGACCCCGGACGCGGCGTGACCGCAAGAGGCGGCCTGTACGAGTTCTGGACCAAGGACTCGGCCCACATCTACCTCCACGACACCGACCTCACCCACATGACCTACGTCGCAGGCAGGCCGCCGACCCTGGAGATGGAGTTCCTCTACGACCCCGACTGGACTCCCCCCGAGCTGTCGGCGACGCCGGTCGTGGTCATCCGCTTCGAGGATGTCCGCATCGTCGAATGGCTGGAGGACGAGGAAGCACACGACTGCGTGACCACCACCCCCGAGGCCCCACCCGGACAGGTGTCCTTCTTCGACTGGAACGGCGCCGACGAGTTCACCCTGGACACCTTCACCCTCCGCCTGACCTTCCACGCCGCCCGAGCCGAGGTCACAGTACGCGCAAGCTGACACAGGCCGGCAGGCGATCGTGCTGAGTCCCCCGAAAGCAAAGACCCCGCCTCCAGGACACCTGGAGACGGGGAGTTCGTCGGGCGGCTGGTCGCTACTTGAGGAGCTGCCGGGCCATCACCATGCGCTGGATCTGGTTCGTGCCCTCGTAGATCTGGGTGATCTTGGCGTCGCGCATCATGCGTTCGACCGGGAAGTCCTTTGTGTAGCCGTAGCCGCCGAGTAGTTGGACGGCGTCCGTTGTGATGTCCATGGCCGCGTCGGATGCCGCGCACTTCGCGGCGCTCGACAGGAAGGTGAGGTCCTTCTGCGGGGTGCCGTGCATCGCGAGTTCGGACTTGGCCGCCGCGTGGTAGGTGAGCTGCCTGGCCGCCTCCAGTTTCATCGCCATGTCGGCGAGGATGAACTGCAGGCCCTGGAACTCGGCGATCGGCTTGCCGAACTGCTTGCGTTCCTTGACGTAGCCGATCGCGAAGTCGAGGGCGCCTTGGGCGATGCCGAGGGCCTGGGCGGCGATGGTGATGCGGGTGTGGTCGAGGGTGGCCAGGGCGGTCTTGAAGCCGGTGCCGGGCGCGCCGATCATGCGGGAGGCGGGGATGCGGACGTCCTCCAGGATGACCTGGCGGGTCGGGGAGCCCTTGATGCCGAGCTTCTTCTCCTTCGGGCCGAACGAGACGCCTTCGTCGGCCTTCTCCACGACGAAGGCGGAGATGCCGCGGGCTCCGGCGCCGGGCTCGGTGACGGCCATGACGGTGTAGTACTCCGACACACCGGCATTGGTGATCCACATCTTGGCGCCGTTGAGCACGTAGTGGTCGCCGTCCTGGACGGCGCGGGTGCGCATGGCGGCGGCGTCCGAGCCGGCCTCGGCCTCCGACAGCGCGTAGGAGAACATCGCGTTCCCGGCGGCCACCGGCGTGAGGTACTTCTCCTTCAGCTCGGCCGAGGCCGACAGCAGGAGGGGTACGGTGCCCAGTTTGTTCACCGCGGGGATCAGCGACGAGGACGCGCAGGCCCTGGCGACCTCCTCGATGACGATCACGGTGGCGAGGGCGTCGGCCCCGGCGCCGCCGTACTCCTCGGGGATGTGCACCGCGTGCAGGTCCGCGGCGATGAGCGCCTTGTAGACCTCCTCGGGGAATTCCTCCTTCTCGTCCGCCTCTGCGGCACGTGGCGCGATCTTCTCGTCGGCGAGGGCCCGTACCGTCTCGCGCAGCATGTCGTGCTCTTCGGCGGGCGCATAGAGAGGGAAGCTCATACACAAATAGTAGGACGTCCGAGCATATTGTTACCAGTCGGTATGAACGTGGCGCGCGACACGTGATCGACAACCCGCGTTTACCGCTCCCACCAGGTGGAAGGGCCGATGAACCGCCGATCCCCGCAGGTGGCACAGTGGGTGGTGGTGAGGGCCGGTAACATGCCTGGCGATGAGAGGAGCTCACACGTGCCATATCGCCTAACGGTGATCGGGACCGGCTATCTGGGCATCACGCATGCGGCTTGCATGGCGGACCTGGGTTTCGAGGTCCTGGGACTGGACGTCGACGCGGAAAAGATCGCCCGGCTGCAGGCCGGTGAGCTGCCGATCCACGAACCCGGCCTCGAACCGTTCCTGCGCAGGGGGCTCGACTCGGGCCGCCTGCGCTTCACGACCTCCTACGAGGAGGCGGCGGCGTTCGGCGACGTGCACTTCCTGTGTCTGGGCACGCCGCAGAAGCAGGGCGAGTACGCCGCGGACGTGTCCTACCTGGACGCGGCGATCGAGTCGCTGGCGCCGCACCTGACGCGTGAGTGCCTGGTCGTCGGCAAGTCGACCGTGCCCGTCGGCACCGCCGAGCGGCTCGCGGGCAAGATGCAGCGCCTCGCGCCTGCGGGCGAGCTGGCCGAGCTGGCGTGGAACCCGGAGTTCCTGCGCGAGGGCTTCGCCGTACAGGACACGCTCACGCCCGACCGCATCGTCATCGGTGTGCGTTCGGAGCGGTCGGAGAAGATCCTGCGCGACGTCTACGCGCCGTTGGGCGAGGTGCCCATGGTGGTGACCGACTACCCGACGGCCGAGCTGGTCAAGTCGGCGGCCAACGCCTTCCTGGCGACGAAGATCTCCTTCATCAACGCCATGGCCGAGGTGTGCGAGGCCTCGCATGCCGACGTGATGCAGCTGTCGCAGGCGCTGTCCTACGACGACCGCATCGGCGGGCGCTTCCTGAACCCGGGGCTCGGCTTCGGCGGCGGGTGCCTGCCCAAGGACATCCGCGCGTTCATGGCCAGGGCGGGCGAGCTCGGGGCCGACCAGGCGCTGACGTTCCTGCGCGAGGTCGACGCGATCAACAAACGACGCAGGGCCCGCATGGTCGACCTGGCACGCGAACTGGCGGGCGGCTCCTTCCACGGCTGCACGGTGGCGGTGCTCGGCGCGGCGTTCAAGCCCAACTCCGACGACATCCGCGACTCCCCCGCCCTCGACGTGGCGCTCACGATAGGCCGTCAGGGCGGGCAGGTCACGGTCTACGACCCGATCGCCCTGGTCAACGCGCGCAAGGCACATCCGGAGCTGAACTACGGCACCTCCGCGCTCGACGCCGTCCAGGGCGCGCACGTCGTCCTGCTGCTCACCGAGTGGCAGGAGTTCGTGGAACTCGACCCGGAGAAGCTCGGCGCCGCCGTCGACACACGCAAGATCGTCGACGGCCGCAACGCCCTCGACCCCGAACTCTGGCGCGCGGCAGGCTGGGTCTACCGCGCACTCGGCCGCCCCTGATCCCATCCTTGCCCGCAGGGAGCAAGCACCCCAGCGAAGCCTTCACGGCAACACACCCGACGAAGCCTTTACGGCAAGCAACCCAACGAGGCCCCCGCCCGGCACAGGGCGGGGCCCGTCACTCACGCGACCGGAGCAGGACTCCGCCGCCCCGCCGCAACGGCGCACGTCACGAACAGCCCTTCACCCCCGCAACTCACGCGCCTCCGCCCGCAGCCTCTCCCCCTTGGCATGCGCCTGGTCGCGCAGGTTGTGCTGGAACTCCACCATCTTCCCCTTGAGCGCGTCGTCCGAAGCGGCCAGGATGCGCACCGCCAGCAGCCCGGCATTACGCGCCCCGCCGATCGCCACCGTGGCCACCGGCACACCGGCGGGCATCTGCACGATCGACAGCAGCGAGTCCATCCCGTCGAGGTACTTCAGCGGCACCGGAACGCCGATCACCGGCACGGGTGTGACCGAGGCCAGCATGCCGGGCAGATGGGCGGCGCCTCCCGCCCCCGCGATGATGACCTTGACCCCGCGCGAGTCGGCCTGCCTGCCGTACTCGATCATCTCCTCCGGCATGCGGTGCGCCGAGACCACGTCGGCCTCGAACGGCACGCCGAACTCCGCCAGCGCCTCGGCCGCCAGGCGCATGACCGGCCAGTCGGAGTCGGATCCCATGACGATGCCCACGCTCATGTGTACTCTCCCGTGGTCAGGTAGGTGGCGGCGTGCCGGGCTCTGGCCCGGGTGGCGTCGAGGTCGTCGCCGAGGGCCGTCACATGGCCGATCTTGCGCCCGGGACGTACCTCCTTGCCGTAGAAGTGCAGCTTGATGCCGGGATCATGGGCGAGAACATGCTCATAGCGTGCGAACAGGTCGGGGTCGTCGCCGCCGAGCACATTCGCCATGACGACGACCGGCGCGGTCATCGTGGGCGAGCCGAGCGGCAGGTCGAGCACGGCCCGCAGGTGCTGCTCGAACTGGGAGGTACGCGCGCCCTCGATCGTCCAGTGGCCGCTGTTGTGCGGGCGCATGGCCAGCTCGTTGACCAGCAGGCCCGAGGCCGTCTGGAACATCTCCACCGCGAGCAGCCCGGTGACGCCGAGCTCATGGGCGATCTTCAGCGCCACCCGCTGGGCGTGCGCGGCGAGTTCGGGGTCGAGGCCGGGCGCCGGGGCCAGGACCTCCACGCAGATGCCCTGCTCCTGCACGGTCTCCACGACCGGGTAGCTGACGCCCTGCCCGTGCGGCGAGCGTGCGACCAGGACGGCGAGCTCGCGTTCGAAGGGCACGAAGGCCTCGGCCATCAGCGGCAGGCCACTGGCCAGCACCTCGGCCGACGCCGCCGCCGACTCGCATACCCACACGCCCTTGCCGTCGTAGCCGCCGCGTATCGCCTTGAGCACGACCGGCCAGCCGTTGGCCTGCCCGAACGCCTCGACGTCCGCCTCGTCTGCCACCCGGCTCCACGCGGGGCACGGCGCGCCGATCTCGGTCAGCCGCTCGCGCATGACGGCCTTGTCCTGGGCGTGGACCAGCGCCTGCGCGCCGGGGTGCACGGCGACGCCGTCGGCGGTGAGGGCGGCGATGTGCTCGGTGGGCACGTGCTCGTGGTCGAAGGTGACGGCGTCGCATCCCTTCGCGAACTCCCGCAGGTCGTCGAGCGAACGGTAGTCGCCGATCCTGGTGTCCACGATGACGCGGGCGGCGCTCTCGTCGGTGGCGCCCGCCAGCACCCGGAGCTCGACGCCGAGGTTGACGGCGGGCGGCTGGGTCATGCGGGCCAACTGTCCGGCGCCGACGATCCCGACGACGGGACCGATGGGCGGGGCGGGCTCATGGGCGGAGAACGTGGGGCTGCTCACGTGCGACGAGCTTACCGGGGGCGGCCGGGTGCCACGGGGCCGCCCGGTCAGCCGGGTGCGACGTCCGCGAGTTCGCGGCGGACGGCGACCGTGCGCAGGGTGTTCGTCTCGGTGATCGCGCTGGCCAGGACGACGAGCTCGGTCGCGGTGAACGCCTCGCGCGCGGGCCGGCCGTACAGGGGGTGGGTGAGGCGTTTGCGGCCTTTGCCGGGGCGTTGGGTGAAGGACAGGCGCAGGGCGTGGAAGACGAGCATGGAGCCGCCGGGCAGGGCCAGGGCGTAGGGTCCCGCGCCGAGCAGTTCCACGTCCGAGGTCAGGCGGTCCGGCCTGACCTCGGCCGCCCGGGTGGTCAGCTCGTCGAGCAGGTCGCGCACGGGGTCGCCCGAGGGGAAGCGCACGCCGCCCACTCCGGCGGGATCGGTCAGATAGGTCAGGTGCCGCTGCGGCACCAGCCTGGCGCGTACCGAGGCGCGCGGCTGCGGTGTGCCCGCCCGCTCGTGCCCGGGCGCCCTGCCGATCACCGGGATCGGCCCGGCGCCGAGCTTCCAGGCGCCGTCCTCCCGTACGAACACGAAGTACGCGGGGCTCGGCTCGTGGGCGAGCACGGCGAACCAGTCGCTCGCGTCGGGCAGCAGGTACTCCGGGTCGGTGTGCGCACGACGGTCGGGAGCCGGGCGGCCGTTCCGGGTCGCCTCGCAGGCACGACCGCCCAGCACGTTCTCGGCCCATGCGGTGAGCCGGGCCACCGCGGCGCAGTCGCCGCCCTCCTCGGCCGCTTCCAGCTCGGCCAGCAGCCCGTAGGCCCGCTCGGCCTCCGCCAGGGCGACCGGCCGCTCCTGCGAAGGTACGGCGGGCGGTTCGGTCCGGTTCGCGGCCGGGTCGGCGGTGGTGACGCCGCAGCCGCCTACCAGGACGGACACTCCCAGGAGCAGGGCTAACAGTCGATACGGCACGGCAGAACCCAAGCGTCATAGGCGATCTGCAACCGCAGCGTAATACCCACAACCCCGAATATTCCCGAAAAACCGCCCATACATTGATATTTCATAATGCATTCTTGAGATGGCCTTAAGAAACCGGCGTCCTGTCCAGCGCCCCGAGCTACGCATGGCCCCGGTAGCCTGATGAGGTCGACACCCAGCCCCATGAGCACCAGCCCATGACATGAGCACCCAGCCCATGACCGGCGGGCCGTGTCGGTGGCCGGCGGCCCTGCCGGTGCTCAGCCATGAAGGGACCGTGCAGGAGACGTGCAGCTGATCAGACGCGCCTACGAGCGGTTCGCCCATCTCGTCCACGAACTGGCGAAGTTCGGGACCATCGGCGGCATCGCCTTCTGCATCGACCTCGGTGTGCTCAACCTGCTGCGGGTGTGGCTGGAGTGGGGGCCGCTGACGTCCAAGGTGCTGGCGACCGTCGTGTCGGCCACGTTCGCCTACGCGGGCAACCGCTTCTGGACCTTCCGCGACCGTGAGCAGAGCGGCCTGACCCGCGAGTACTTCCTGTTCTTCCTGCTCAACGGCATCGGCCTGCTGATCGCCCTGCTGGTCATCGGCTTCACGACCTACACGCTCGACCTGCACGACACGCTGAGCTACAACATCGCCAACATCGTGGGCGTGGGGCTCGGCACGCTGTTCAGGTTCTGGTCCTACAAGCGCTGGGTCTTCCTCTCCGCCACCGAGCCCATCCCCACCGAGCTCCCTGACGAGAACTCCCCCACGCACATCCGCTGAGGTCAGGCCGGGCCGCTCACCACGCGGTTGCGGTCGCCGGTGGTGGTGTGGCGGAGGAAGACGGCGAAGACGGCCGGGCGTCGCCTGACGAGTTCGAGACGGCCGCCGTCGGCCGCGGCGAGCGCCCTGGCCAGGGTGAGGCCGAGACCGGTGCCGTGACCGCCGCTGACATTGCGTTCGAAGACCTTGGGTGCGATGTCGTCGGAGATGCCGGGCCCCTGGTCGGCGACCTCGATCATGACCGTGCTCGCGCCGCTGCTCGTAGTGACGGTGACCGCGCCTCCGCCGTGCTCAAGGGAGTTCTCGAGCAGCGAGGAGACGATCTGCCCGAGCCCCCCGGTCGTGCCCAGCGCGGTCAGCCCTCGGGTGCCTTCGAGCAGGAGCGAGCGCCCGGCCCTGCGGAAGGCGGGCTCCCACTCGATGACCTGTTGCACCAGCACCTCGTCGATGGCGAGCGGCTCGGCCTGGGCATGGCGCTGACGCCTGGCCGCGGCGAGCAGCTCGTCGATGACCGCGGTCAGGCGTTCGGCCTGGACGATCGCGGCCTCGCCCTCCTCACGCACGATCTCGGGCTCGTTGCTCGCCGCCACGATCTCCTCCAGGCGCATCGTCAGCCCGGTGAGCGGGGTGCGAAGCTGGTGGGAGGCGTCGGTGGCGAACTCGCGCTCGCGACTGAGCAGGTCGGAGATACGGGTGGCACTGCGGTCGAGCACCTCGGCGACCCGGTCGAGTTCGGGGATGCCGTAACGGTGTTTGCTCGGCCTGGCGTCACCCGAGCCGAGCCGTTCGGCGATCTTCGCCAGGTCCTGCAGCGGCAGCGTGAGCCTGCGCGACTGCACGATCGCCAGGCCGACCGCCACGGCCAGCGCCGCCGCGGCCAGCGCCACGATCAGCAGTAACCGGTTGCGGACGTCCTGTTCGACCTGGGCCATGTCGCGGCTCACGCGAACGTAGATACCGCTCTCCGACTGGGCTTCCTCCGTCATCGAGTTGCCCGAGGGCGGCGGCGTGCCGACGATCGTCGCCTTGGGCGGATTGCCCCGCTCGTAGATCTGGATGTAGCGGTCGGGGTACTTCTGCTCCAGTTGTTGCGAGTCGATGGGCGCGTCCTGGATACGGGCGTACTCCACCTCTCCCACCAGCCGTGTCGCCTCGTTGTGCAGCTCCTGGGCGGCCTCGTCATAGATCAGGCGGCTGACGACGACGCCCAGGGGCACTCCCAGAAGCAGGACGGCGATGACCGCCACGACCAGGGTGGAGGAGAGTAGTCGGCGGCGCATCGCCTACTCTCGCTCGAACCTGAAGCCGACCCCTCGCACGGTGGTGATGTAACGAGGCTTGGCGGCGTCGTCGCCCAGCTTGCGGCGCAGCCACGAGATGTGCATGTCGAGCGTCTTGGTCGACCCCCACCAGTTGGTGTCCCAGACCTCGCGCATGATCTGCTCACGCGTGACGACCTTGCCCGCGTCGCGTACGAGAACGCGGAGCAGGTCGAACTCCTTGGTCGTGAGGTGCAGCTCCTTCTCGCCCATCCAGGCGCGACGGGAGTCGGCGTCGATCCTGACGCCCTGCACGACCGGGGTCTCCGAGGTGCCGCGCCGCAGCAGCGCCCGGACACGGGCCAGCAGTTCGGCCAGGCGGAACGGCTTGGTGACGTAGTCGTCGGCGCCCGCGTCGAGGCCGACGACGGTGTCGACCTCGTCGACGCGGGCGGTGAGGATCAGCACCGGTGTGCCGTGCCCCTCGGCACGGATCCGGCGGGCGACCTCGAGGCCGTCCATCTCTGGCAGGCCAAGGTCGAGAACGATGAGGTCGATGCCCCCCGACAGAGCCCTTTCCAGGGCCTGCGGGCCGTCGGGGCTCACCTCAACCTGATAGCCCTCACGGCGTAGTGCACGCGCGAGCGGCTCGGAAATCGAGGTGTCATCCTCGGCGAGAAGTACGCAGGTCATAAAGCGATCGTAGGACCTTAGGCGATCGTTTCCCGGGTGCAGCGCGCGGTTTGACTCGTCGTTGACCTATCCATTGACCTGGGCAAACGCTGATAAATGTCCCCTAGTCGGGGTTTAATGCCCACGGTTGGAGCCGCCACGGAGTGACGTACCCCTCACTCCGCGTCCTCACACGACACGCCGGGAACACTCATGCGGCGGGTCGGGGATTCCTGATGGCCTCGATGAGCGTCGTGAGACCGTCGGCGGCCCTGCCTTCGGCCATCCGCCTGTCCATGAGCGCCTTGATCGGCACGAAGACGTCGCTCGCCACGCCCTGCTCCCTGCTGGCCGCGATCAGCATGTCGATCCCGGCCGCGTTGATGTCCAGCGAGGACACGTCGGTGCTGTAGTCGCCGCTGTCGGCCTCCCTCGCCCCCTCCTCCAACTGGCCGGTGAGCACGCTGGACAGCCACATCGAGGCGTAGGGCAGGAAGTCGGCGCCCGAGACGTTCACGGTGCCGACCAGGGCCAGCGCGTGCAGGTACCCGACCAGCGCCGACCACATGTACCCGAGCAGCGCGGCGTCGTAGATCTGCGCCACCCCGGTGTCCTCGGCCAGGTACGTCGCCGGATCGCCGAGCACCTTCAGCGTGTGCTCGTGCCGGTCGAACGCGGCCCTGGAACCGCCGTAGAAGACCAGAGCCTGCGGCGAGCCGATCATCTGCGGCACGGCCATGACCGCCCCGTCGAGGTAGTCGACGCCGTGCCCCTCGGCCCAGCGCGCGGCCCGCCTGGCGTCTTCGGGCGTTCCTGAGGTGAGGTTGACCAGCACCTTGCCTCGCAGATCCGCCGCGATCGGCTCCAGTACGGCCCGCATCGCCGGGTAGGAGGTCACGCAGACCACCACGAGGTCGCCCGCCGCGACCGCCTCACGCGCCGAGCCCGCGAGCACCGCGCCCTTGGCCGTCAGCGGCGCGGCCCGCCCGGCCGAGCGGTTCCACACGGTGGTCTCGCGTCCCGCCGCGAGGAAGGCGGTGGCCAGGGCGCTGCCCATCTTGCCGAGTCCGATGACCGTGATCTTGCTTTCGTCCTTGTCCGTCATGCCGGTCATGCTGGGCGAGCGGGCTTTCGAATGGCTTTGGCATGCCTTTCGGCCCGGCACTACCGTGGCGTTCATGCGTTTCGGGGTGTTGGGTGCGCTCGCCGTACGGACGGGTGGTGGGCGGGAGGTCAGGGTGCCCGAGACGAAGGTGCGCGGGCTGCTCGCCCTGCTGCTGACCGCGCCCGGCCGCACGCTCTCGGCCGATCTGCTGATCGACGCGCTGTGGCCCGGCGCATTGCCCGCGAACCCGTCGGGCGCGCTGCAGGTGAAGGCGTCGCAGCTCAGGAGGGCCCTGGAGGCGGCCGAGCCGGGCGCACGCGCACTCGTCGTCTCGCGGGCGCCCGGTTACGCGCTGGAGGCGGGCGAGGTGGACGCGCTGGCGTTCCGCGCGCTGGTGGCCAGGGCCAGGGCGGCGGGATCGGCAGGCGCCAGGGCCGCACTGCTGGGCGACGCGCTCGCGTTGTGGCGCGGCCCGGCTTTCGCCGACTTCGGCGACGCGCCCGCGATCAGGGCGGCGGCGGGCCTGCTGGAGGAGGAGCGGCTGGTCGCCCTTGAGGAGCGGGCCGAGGCCAGGCTGGAGTCGGGCGAGCACGGCGCCCTGGCGGGCGAGCTCGGCGCGCTGGTGGCCGAGCACCCGCTGCGCGAACGGCTGCGCGCCGCGCACCTTCGCGCCCTCTATCTGGCCGGACGCCAGAGCGAGGCCCTGGCCAGCTACGGCGACCTGCGCGAACGGCTGGCGGACGATCTCGGCCTCGACCCCGGGCCCGGCCTGACCAGGCTGCGGCAGGCCATCCTCGTGCAGGATCCCGCACTGGACGCGCACACGGCCGATCTGCCCGCCGCGCTCACCCCGCTGATCGGCCGCTCGCATGCGATCCGGGAGGTGCTCGGCCTGCTGGCGGCCAACCGCCTGCTCACCCTGAACGGCATCGGCGGCGTCGGCAAGACCGCCCTGGCCCTGGAGGCGGCCCGCCTGGCCGCGCCGGACCACCCGGGTGGCGTGCGGCTGGTCGAGCTCGCCTCGCTGGACGGCGGCGACGTCGCCGAGGTGGCCGAGGTGGTGGGCACGGCGCTCGGCGTTCGGGCGGGCGCGCCGCACGGGCCCAGGCAGGCCGGTGAGCCGGTCGGTCCCGTCGCGGAGCTGCTCGCCGCGCTCAGGGCGTGGGGCGAGCGGCGGGTGCTGCTGGTGCTGGACAACTGCGAGCACCTGGTCGAGCCGGTCGCCGCCCTGACCGAGGCGATGTTGCGTGCCGCGCCCGGCCTGCGGGTGCTGGCCACCAGCCAGGAGCCGCTGGCCGTGCCCGGCGAGGCGGTGTGGACGGTGCCGCCGCTGGACGTGCCCGGCGGCGACGACGAGCAGGCCGTGCGGGACTCGGGCGCGGTGCGGCTGTTCGTGGCGAGGGCCGGGCTCGGCGTGCCGCCGGGCGGCCGGGACCTGGCCGCCGTCGCGGCGGTGTGCAGACGCCTGGACGGCATTCCGCTGGCCCTTGAGCTCGCCGCCGCCCGGGTCAGGGCGCTGGGCCTGCGCGAGCTCGCCGACCGGCTCGGCGCACGGCACGAGGGCGACGACGCCTCCGACGAGCGGTTCACCCTGCTCACCTCAGGCGCGAGGAACGCACCCGCCAGGCAGCGCACGCTGCGCGCGATGCTCGACTGGAGCTGGGAGCTGCTCGGCGACGACGAACGCCTCGTCCTGCGCAGGCTGGCCGTGCACGCGGGCGGCTGCACGCTGGACTCGGCGCAGGCGGTGTGCGGGCCGGACGGTGTGCCGGACGTGCTCGACACGCTCGCCAGGCTGGTCGACAGGTCGCTCGTCCAGGCGGTCGACACCCCTGCGGGACGCCGCTACCGCCTGCTCACCTCGGTCGCCGCCTACTGCCTGCAGCGGCTGGCCGAGTCGGGCGAGGAGCACGCCGTACGGCTGGCGCACGGCCGTCATCACGCCGCCCTGGCCGAGCGGGCGGCGCCGTACCTTCGAGGGCCCGATCAGCGCGAGTGGCTCGAACGGCTGGACGCCGAGGCGGCCGACATGCGCCTGGCGCTGGAGCACGCCGATGCCGGGCTCGCCCTGCGGCTGGTACGGGCGCAGGCCTGGCACTGGTTCCTGCGCGGCCGGCTGAGCGAGGGCCGCAGGGCGATGGCGCTCGCCCTGGGCCGCATGCCGGAGCGGCACGAGGGGCGCGGCGTGGTGGCGGCCTGGATGACCGCGTTCGAGCTGCTGGAGGGCGGCACCGGCCGGGCCGGGCGGATCGAGGCGGTGCGCGACGCGGTGCGGGGTGAGGGCGGTGCGATGGCGTTGTGGATGCTCGGCCTGGTCCGGGTGCAGGCGGGCGACCTGACGGAGGGCACGGCGCTGGCGGAGCAGGCGCTGGCCGCCTTCGAGCGCGAGGACGACGGCTGGGGCGTCGCCGCTGCGCTGAGCCTGGCCGCGCGGCCCGCGATGATGCGTGGCGACCTGGAGGCGTTCGACCGGCACTCGGCCCGCAGCCTGGCGCTGTTCCGGCAGCTGGGCGACGGCTGGGGCGTGCTGCGCGCGGCCGACGCCAGGAGCACGCTGGCCGAGATCCGCGGCGACTACGCCGAGGCCGAACGGCTGCACGCCGAGGGGCTGCGGATCGCGCAGGAGCTCGGCCTGTGGATCGAGGTGTCGTACAAGTGGTCGGGGCTCGGGCGGGTGGCGCTGCTGCGCGGTGAGTACGAACGCGCACGCGACCTGCACGAGCGGGCCCGCCTGGTGGCGGTGCGCGGCGGGCATCGCCGGGCCGAGCAGTTCGCCGAGATCGGGCTCGGGATGGGCGCACGCAGGTCGGGCGACCTGGACGCGGCCGAGCGACATCTGCGGCCCTGGCTGGCCTGGTGCAGGGAGATCGACGGCATCGCGGGCGCCGCGCTCATCCTGGCCGAGCTGGGTTTCACCGCCGAGCAGCGCGGCGACGCGGCGGCGGCCCTGGCCCTGCACGAGGAGGGGCTGACGGCGGCCGAGACGTCGGGCGACCCGAGGGCCAGGGCGCTGGCCCTGGAGGGCCTGGCGGGCGCGCACTCGCTGGCGGGCCGGGCGCGGCAGGCGGCCGGGCTGCTGCGAGAGGCGTATGCGATCAGGCGTGCGGTCGGCTCCCCGCTGCCCGAGGCCGAGCGGCAGGACGTGCGGCGGATCGAGGAGAGGCTGGGAACGCCGCACGCCCGCCAGGACGGTGGTCCCGCGGGCGTGCGATGAGGTGTCGGGTGGTCAGCTCGCGGAGGGCGGCTCGGCGTAGCGGACCAGGTAGAGCTGCTCGCCGAGGCTGTCGATCAGCCCGAGCTCGGTCTCCAGGTAGTCGATGTGGTGCTCTTCGTCCTCAAGGATCTCCTCGAAGAGACGGGCCGAGGTGATGTCGCCCTTTTCCCGCATGAGGGCGATGCCCGGCTTGAGCCTGGCCACGACCGAGAGCTCGACCTCGAGGTCGGCCCGCAGCTGCTCCGGCACGGTCTGGCCGATGTGCAGCGTGCCCAGGCGCTGGTAGTTGGGCAGGCCTTCGAGGAAGAGGATGCGGTCGGTCAGCTTCTCGGCGTGACGCATCTCGTCGATCGACTCTTCGCGCGTGTATTTCGCGAGCTTGGTGTAGCCCCAGTTCTCCTGCATCTTGGCGTGCAGGAAGTACTGGTTGATCGCGGTCAGCTCCGCGGTGAGCTGCTCGTTGAGAAGCTCGATGATCTGCTTGTCGCCCTGCATGGACCCGGGCTCCTTGTGCTATGCGGTCGGAATCAGTTCCTCGGACCGCTTCAGGATGGCACAGATCTTCCTGACACAAGAGGCGCAGTCGCCTCCGGCGCCGGTGGTGTCGCGGATTTGCCGGGCACTCTTCGCACCTGACGCAATGCAGTCGTGGACCTCGTTTTCGGTCACAGCACGACATACACAGACGTACATGGCGGGGGAAAGCCTCTCGCGGAAGGTGGTGCATAGGTTAGGCACACCTAAGATAGCCCACTTTGGTAAGGCTTGCCTACGTGTTGTACGACACAGGCAGGAAGCCCCACAGAAAGGACATTGCTCCCGCGAGAGGGGTTACCCAGAGCTACGAGGCGGGTACGGATTCGGCGGCGATCGTCGTGGAAGGCCCGTGCCCCGTGTGCACGACCGTCTCGCCGGGCAACGACAGCAGCCGCTCCCCGATCGAGGCGATGATCGTGTCGTAGGAGGAGTAGGAGCGCCCGGTGGCGCCGGGCCCGCCCTGGAAGAGCGTGTCGCCGCTGAACACCGCGCCCAGATCCGGCGCGTAGAGGCACACCGAGCCGGGCGAGTGACCCGGCGTGTGCCTGACCTCCAGCGCGATGTCCCCGGCCTTGAGCACCTCGCCGTCGGCCAGCGGCCGGTAGCCGAGGTCCTGGTGGACCTGCTCCCACAACACCTGGTCTGCGGGGTGCAGCAGCACCGGCGCCGAGACCAGCTCAGAGAGCCGGGCCGCGGCGCCGATGTGGTCGTTGTGCGCGTGGGTGCACACGATGGCCTTCACCACCCGGTCGCCCACCCGTTCGGCGATGGCGTCGGCGTCGTGCGCGGCGTCGATGACGATCACCTCACGGGCCGAGCCGACCAGCCAGATGTTGTTGTCGACCTCCCACGTGCCCCCGTCGAGGGAGAACGTGCCCGAGGTCACGACCTTGTCGATCACAGGACCACCACCGAGCGCAGCACCTCGCCGCGGTGCATCTTGGCGAACGCCTCCTCGACCTCGTCCAGTGCGATGGTCTCCGAGACGAACCTGTCCAGCGGCAGCCGCCCCTGCAGGTAGAGGTCGATCAGCATCGGGAAGTCGCGCGAGGGCAGGCAGTCGCCGTACCAGGAGGACTTCAGCGAGCCGCCTCGGCCGAAGACGTCGAGCAGGGGGAGCTCCAGCGTCATGTCGGGCGTGGGGACGCCGACCAGGACGACGGTCCCGGCCAGGTCGCGGGCGTAGAAGGCCTGCTTGTAGGTCTCGGGACGGCCGACCGCCTCGATCACCACGTCGGCGCCGAAGCCGCCCGTCAGCTCGCGGATCGACTCGACCGCGTCGCTGACCTTGGAGTTCACCGTGTGCGTGGCGCCGAAGTCGCGGGCCCACTGCAGCTTGCGGTCGTCGACGTCGACCGCGATGATCCGCGAGGCGCCCGCGAGCGAGGCGCCGAGGATGGCCGCGTCGCCGACGCCGCCGCAGCCGATGACCGCGACCGTGTCGCCGCGCGAGACGTTGCCGGTGTTGAGCGCGGCGCCCAGGCCGGCCATCACGCCGCAGCCGAGCAGTCCGGCGACGGCGGGAGCCGCGGCCTGGTCCACCTTGGTGCACTGCCCCGCGGCGACCAGCGTCTTCTCGGCGAAGGCGCCGATGCCGAGCGCGGGCGACAGCTCGGTGCCGTCCTGCAGCGTCATCTTCCGGCTCGCGTTGTGCGTGGCGAAGCAGTACCAGGGCCTGCCGCGCAGGCACGCACGGCACTGCCCGCACACGGCACGCCAGTTGAGGATCACGTAGTCGCCGGGCTCCAGCCCGGTGACGCCCTCGCCGACCGCCTCGACCACGCCCGCGGCCTCGTGCCCGAGCAGGAAGGGGAAGTCGTCGCTGATGCCGCCCTCGCGGTAGTGCAGGTCGGTGTGACAGACACCGCATGCCTTGACGGCGACGACCGCCTCGCCCGGACCCGGATCGGGCACGTGCACGGTCTGCACCGAGACCCCCTGCCCCTTGCCCAGGGCGACGACGCCTCTGACTTCGTACGGCATGCGCAATCCTCACTTCACGGCTGGTTTAGTTGAAGGACGTAACACATACGGGTGTACCACGCCCAGACCGCGAACCGGCCTCGGCCCGATCTCTTGTACCTCTATCCCGGCCACCCCGTCGAGCCCATCGGCCAGAGCGGGATCGGCGAGCACGCCGCCCGGGTCGGCGAGTGCGGTGAGCCTGGCGGCGAGGTTCACCGTGGTGCCGAAGACGTCGCCCAGCATCGGCAGCACCGGGCCGTAGGCCAGGCCCACCCTGATCCGGGTGCCCCCGCCGCCGCCGTCGAGCGCCTCCAGCAGGCCGATCGCGACCCGCGCGGCCCCCTCGGCCGTCGGCGCGGTGAACAGCACCTCGTCGCCCAGCGTCTTGACCAGCCTGGCGCCGTGCGCGGCGATCACATCGGCGGCCTTCGCCTCGAAGTCCTCCACCAGCGCGGCCAGCTGCCGTTCGTCCAGCTCGCTGGCCGTACGCGTGAAGGAGACCAGGTCGGCGAAACCGACGGCGAGCGCCGCCCGGGTGGGCACGACCTCGTCGTCGATCCCGGCGAGCGTGAGCAGCCTGGCGCCCGCCGCGGCGAGTTGCGCCCGCCACACGTGCACGAGCAGCCGTTCGACGTCGGGCAGCAGCGCCTCGGCCGTGCCCAGGACGTGGGCCAGATCGGCGTCCGAAGCGGGCCCGTCGGCGGGCAGCAGGGCGCCGAGCACGATCTCCGCCTGCCACTGCGCCAGCCTGGCCGTCGTACGGCCGAGCGCCCTGGCCATCCTGACGGCCGTCGCCTCGTCCAGCAGGCCGGTGTCGAGCATCGTGCGCACGCGGGTGAGCGCGGCCACGTCGGCGTCGGTGAAGGCCACACTGTCGTCGGCCAGCATGGCGAAGCCCAGCGCACGCCAGATGCGTCCGGCGAGCTCCTGGCTCACGCCCGCGAGCGCGGCGACCTCGCCCCTGGTGTGGCGGGGCGGGGAGGCGGCGAACAGCTTCTCGATCTGCTCAGCGGTCGGCCGCCCGTGCATTCGTCCTCCACCGCCGCCCGGTCACAGGCCGTCGTTCTCCCCGTCTGAAGCATCCTCCACCAGGTGGAACAGTTCGGCCCGCACGTCCTGGATCCTCGGGATGTCCCTGAGGGCGAGCTGGCCCTTCTCCCCCGCCGACTCCACGGTCAGCGTGCCGCAGCCGAGGAGGCGCTCGAAGAAGGTCTGGTCCGAGCTGACCGTGTTCACCTTCGTCATGGGGATCTCGTCGGTCGACTTGTTGAGCACGCCGGTGCTGATCGTGAAGCGGTGGGTGGTCAGCGTGTAGGCGGTGTTCTTCCACTGCAGATAGGGCCAGAACGACCACCACGTCAGCAGCAGGACGGCGATGACGGCGACCGCGAGCCTGCCGTAGAGGGCGTACTCCCAGTCTCCTGGGACGAAGAAGATCGCCACGCCGGAGGCGATGACGACGACGACCAGGCCGATGAGCGGCAGGACCAGCCGCTTCCAGTGCGGATGGAACGATCGGATGCGCCGCTCGTCCCGCGTCAGATGATGGTCGGGGAGACTCATGGGCAAATGGTGCCAGTCCCCACCCTCCTCCGCTACGAGGACGTCGAAGGACGAACGTGGACGACGTCTCCCGCGCTCAGCGTGTGCTCCCTGCCTTCGGCCTGGACCAGCAGATGGCCGGAGGTGTCGATGCCGGTGGCCAGGCCGTTCAGCACGCGTTCGCCGGGCAGCTCCACCCTGATCTGCCTGCCGACGGTCGCACTCGCCGCCAGGTAGGCCGAGCGCAGCCCGGAGGCCTCGGCGTCGCCTTCGGCCGCGAGCCAGTCGCGGTAGTGCGTCTCCAGCTCGCGCAGCACCGCGCGCAGCAGCGGGTCGCGGTCGGTGGAGGCGGCCTTCTCCAGCGCGAGCGAGGTGGCCGTCGGCACCGGCAGCTCGTCGGCCCGCAGCGAGACGTTGAGCCCCATGCCGATGACCACGGCGTTCTCGGCCCGCTCGGCCAGCACGCCCGCCAGCTTACGCTCGCCGATCAGCAGGTCGTTGGGCCACTTGAGCCTGACGTCCACCTCGGCCACCTTGCGCACGGCCGATGCCGCGGCCAGGGCGAACAGCAGGGGCAGCCAGCCCTGTTTGACCGGCGCGAGCTGCGGGCGCAGCAGCACCGACAGGGCCAGCCCCGAACGAGGAGGCGCACTCCAGGAGCGACCGAGCCTGCCCCTCCCGGCGAACTGCGTCTCGGCGACGATCACCAGGCCCTCACGGACCCCCGATCGCGCGGCGGAGACCAGGTCGGCATTGGTCGATCCGGTGCGCTCCACGACGGTCAGGTCGTGCCACAGCCCGCCGGGGCGGATCAGCGCCTTGCGCAGGGCCGACTCGACGAGCGGAGGCCGCTCCAGGTCGGTGTACGGAGAAGAGGACACCGCCCAAGCGTATGACCCTTGGCAACAGGTGGAAGATGGTGACATGGGACTGAATCCGGGCAACTGGGCATCGTGGCGGCCGTTCGGCATCGGCGAACGCAAACCCAACAACTACCTGGAGCTGTGGAAGGCGTTCAGGTCGGTCAAGGGACGCAGGCGATACGCATGGCGGATTCTGAAGCAGGGCACGTGCGACGGCTGCGCGCTCGGCACGCACGGCATGCGTGACTGGACGATGGACGAGATCCACCTGTGCAACATCAGGCTGAGGCTGCTGCCGCTCAACACGATGCCGGCGCTCGACACGGCGGTCCTGGCCGACGTCTCGGCGCTCGCGGGACGCAGGAGCGCGGAGCTGCGCGACCTGGGGCGGCTGCCGTGCCCGATGATCAGGCGCAGGGGTGAGGCCGGGTTCAGCCGTATCGGGTGGCAGCAGGCGCTGGAGGTGGCGGCGGCCGGGGTGCGGGAGTCGCGGTTCGGGGTGTACCTGACCAGCAGAGGCGTGCCGAACGAGAACTACTACGCGGCGCAGAAGGCCGTGCGGGCGCTCGGCAGCAACAATGTGGACAACGCGGCGCGCATCTGCCATTCGCCCTCGACGGTGGCGCTCAAGCAGACCGTCGGCGCGGCGGCCACGACGTGTTCCTACACCGACTGGATCGGCTCCGACCTCATCGTGTTCATCGGCTCGAACCCGTCGAACAACCAGCCGGTCGCGATGAAGTACCTCTACCACGCCAAGAAGGCGGGCACGCGGATCGCGATGGTCAACGCCTACCGCGAGCCCGGCATGGACAGGTACTGGGTGCCGTCCAACGCCGAGTCGGCGGTGTTCGGCACCAGGATCACCGACGAGTTCTTCGGTGTGAACGTCGGCGGCGACATCGGCTTCCTCAACGGCGTGCTCAAGCACCTCGTCGAGCGCGGCCTGGTCGACGAGGAGTTCGTGGCCGCGCACACGAGCGGGTTCGAGCAGGCCAGGCAGGCGGTCGAGGCCCAGTCGTGGCAGGAACTGGAGGCGCTGTCCGGCTCGACCCGCGAGGACATGGGCCGGATGGCCGAGCTGCTGGGCCGGGCGCGCTCGGCCGTGCTGGTGTGGTCGATGGGCATCACGCAGCACGCCTACGGCGAGGACAACGTGCGGGCGATCGTGAACCTGGCGCTGGCACGCGGGTTCGTCGGGCGCGACAACTGCGGGCTGATGCCGATCAGGGGCCACAGCGGCGTGCAGGGCGGCGCCGAGATGGGCGCCTACGCCACGGGACTGCCCGGCGGCCTGCCGATCACCGGGCCGAACGCGGCCAGGTTCACCGAGATGTGGGGCTTCGAGGTGCCCGCCACCCCCGGCCTGACCGTCACCGAGATGATCGACGCCGCCCACGACGGCGACCTGGACGTCCTGGTCTCCAGCGGCGGCAACTTCCTCGAGGTGCTGCCCGACCCCGGCTACTGCCGTACCGCGCTGAGCAGGCTGTCGCTGCGCGTGCACATCGACATCGTGCTGTCGTCGCAGATGCTGGTCCCCGCCGAAGGCGACGTGCTGCTGCTGCCCGCGCAGACCAGGTACGAGATGGTCGGCGGTGTCACCGAGACCTCGACCGAGCGAAGAATCATCTTCTCCCCCGAGGTCGAAGGGCCGAGGATCGATGAGGCGTGGCCGGAGTGGAAGATCTTCACCGAGCTCGCCGCCAGGGCCAGGCCCGCGATCGCCGCCCAGGTCACCTACACGGGCACACCGCAGATCCGGGCCGAGATCGAGCGAGCGGTGCCGTTCTACCAGGGCATCGCCGCCCTGCGCGCGTTCGGCGACAACGTCCAGTACGGCGGGCGGCACCTGTTCGCGGGCGGCCGTTTCCAGACGGCCGACGGACGCGGGCGCTTCTCGGCCGTGCCGGTGCCGCGGGTGGAGCGGCCGGACGGCTCGTTCATGGTGGCGACCAGGCGCGGCAAGCAGTTCAACAGCATGGTGCACGAGCGCCGCGACGGCTTCAACGGCGCCACCCGTGAGGCGGTGCTGATCAGCGGCTACGACGCCGACCGGCTGGGCCTGCCCGACGGCACGCCGGTCGAGCTGACCTCGGGCGGGCGCAGCTACACCGGCAAGGTGCTGCGCGCCCCGCTGATGCCCGGCAATCTGCAGATCCACTGGCCCGAAGGCAATGTGCTGCTCGACGAGTCGCGCCGTTCGCCGGACGCCAGGATCCCCGACTACAACGCCACCGTGACGCTGCGCAGGGTCGAGCAGTGAGCGCCCGTCCCGGGCCGACGACCCGCACCCGCGTCCTCACGCTGTCGGACGGCCTCAGGCGCGAACGGCGTGACGACCTGGCGACCGAGGAGCCGCTGGAGATCAGGGTGACGGCCGCCGGAGCCAGGCGCACGGTCGCGATCACCATGCGCACGCCCGGCCACGACTTCGAACTCGCCGCCGGTTTCCTGCACGGCGAGGGCCTGGCCGGGCCCGGTGTGATCGAGGCCATCGCCTACTGCGTGGACGAGGACGTGGCGCCCGAGGCCCGCTACAACACGGTCACCGTACGGCTGGCCGGGGCGCTGCCCGACCTGCCGGTGCTGGACCGGCACTTCCTGACCTCCAGCGCCTGCGGGGTGTGCGGCTCGGCCAGTCTGGACGTCCTGCACGAGCGGTGCTCGCCGCTGCCCGCCTCGCCGACGCGTGTGTCGGCCGAGACGCTCTACGGCCTGCCCGATCGGCTGCGGGCGGCGCAGGGCGTGTTCGGCAGGACGGGCGGGCTGCACGCGGCCGGGCTGTTCACGCCTTCGGGCGACCTGCTCGCGGCCAGGGAGGACGTGGGCAGGCACAACGCCGTCGACAAGCTGGTGGGCTGGGCGAGCCTCGGCGGGGCGCTGCCGCTGACCGGCTCGGTGCTCATGGTCAGCGGCAGGGCCAGCTACGAGATCATGCAGAAGGCGCTGGCGGCGGGCATCGAGGTGGTGTGCGCGGTGTCCGCGCCCTCGTCGCTCGCGGTGGACCTGGCCCGCGACTTCGGCCTGACCCTGGTCGGCTTCCTGCGCGAACGGCGCTGCAACGTGTACGCGGGGACGGAGCGCATAGTGGAATAGATGATTCCGTTCTGCTATAGTCGGAACAGAACAAGTCGTTCCGGTTCGCCGAGAGGAACCTTCCATGAGCACCATCACGCCCTTCCGCATCGAGATCTCCCAGGCCGACCTCGACGACCTGCACACCCGCCTCGCCCTGACCCGCTTCACCGACGAACTGCCCGGCTCCGAAGGCGCCTACGGCGTGGGCCTCGACTACCTCAAGCGCATGACCGCCTACTGGCGCGAGGGCTTCGACTGGCGCGCCCAGGAGGCCAGGCTCAACGCGCACCCGCAGTTCACCACCGAGATCGACGGCCAGAACGTGCACTTCATCCACGTGCGCTCGGCCAAGCCCGACGCCCTCGCGCTGATCCTCACGCACGGCTGGCCCGGCACGGTGGTGGAGTACCTCGACGTCATCGAGGACCTCGCCCGCGACTTCCACCTGGTCATCCCCTCCATCCCCGGCTTCGGCCCCTCGGGCCCGACGACCGAGAAGGGCTGGGACCGCAACCGCGTCGCCAAGGCCTGGGCCGAGCTCATGGCCAGACTCGGATACACCAGGTACGGCGCGGTCGGCAACGACGGCGGCTCGCTGATCTCCCCCGAACTCGGCAGGCTCGACGCCGAGCACGTGGTCGGCGTGCACGTGACGCAGATCTTCTCCTTCCCCTCGGGCGACCCGGCCGAGTTCGCCGGGCTCACCGACGAGGACCAGGCGGCCGTCCAGCACCTGCAGTGGTTCTGGGAGAACATGGGCGCCTTCAACCTGCTGCAGGCCCAGTCCCCCCAGACGCTCGCCCACGCCATCGCCGACTCCCCCGCCGGACTGCTCGGCTGGATGTCTCAGCTCATGGGCGAGGGCATCGACGACGACTTCGTCCTGACCAACGTCGCCCTGCACTGGTTCTACCGTACGGCGGGCTCCTCGATCCGCTTCTACTACGAGGACAAGCGGGCCGAGCAGCCGACCGGACCGACGACCGTGCCGATCGGTCTGGCCGGATTCGCCGACGACTTCAAGTCGATCAGGCGTTTCGCCGATCGCGACCACAAGAACATCACCCAGTGGCACACCTACGAGGGCGGCGGGCACTATGCCGCCTCGCAGGTCCCCGAGGTGCTCGCCGCCGACGTCCGGGGGTTCTTCACCGGCTGAGACGGCACCGCTTCCCGAAGGCCGGCATCCCCGCGGATGCCGGCCTTTTCGTATGGAATAAAGCATTCCGTTCTGCTATTCTGGAACAGAACAAGCCGTTCCGCTTAGCTCTCTGGAGGAGCGATGACCACTCTCGACGTCCGCCCCGCGGTCGACACCGGCTACCGGTGGCGCCGCCCGGCCCTGCTCGTCGTGCTCACCGGATCGGCGATGGAGCTGCTCGACTCCTCCGTCACCAACATCGCCGGGCCCACCATGCGGGCCGACCTCGGCGGCGGCCCCTCGTTGCTGCAGTGGCTCGGCGCCGCCTACACGCTGGCGATGGTCGCGGGCCTGATGACGGGCGGCAGGCTCGGCGACATCGTCGGCAGGCGGCGTATGTTCCTCATCGGCATGGCCGGGTTCACCGCCGGATCGTTGCTCGTCGCCCTGGCCACCGGGCCCGAGACCGCGATCGCCGCCCGGGTGGTGCAGGGGCTGTTCGGCGCGGCCATGATCCCGCAGGGCCTCGGCATGATCAGGGCGATGTTCCCGCCCCAGGAGCTCGCGGGCGCGTTCGCGCTGTTCGGCCCGGTCATGGGGCTTGCGGCCATCGGCGGGCCGATCCTGTCGGGCTGGCTGATCGGCCTCGACCTGTTCGGGAGCTCGTGGCGGATGATCTTCCTGATCAATCTGCCGATCGGGATCGCCGCACTCGCCGCCGCGTTCCGGCTGCTTCCGGCCGACCGGCCCGCACGCGGGGTCAGGCTCGACCTGCCCGGCGTCGCCCTCGCCTCCAGCGCCTGTGTGCTGCTGGTCTTCCCGCTGGTGCAGGGGCACGAGCTCGGCTGGCCGCTGTGGACGTTCGCGATGATGGCCGCGGGGGTGGCGCTGTTCGGGGTGTTCGCCAAGGTCGAGGCGGGGCGGATCGACGCGCTGCTGGTCGCCACGCTGTTCCGCAAGCGCTCCTTCACCGCGGGCATGGCGGTCGGCGTGATCTACTTCGCCGCCTTCTGCGGCTTCGGGCTGGTGTTCAACCTCTACGCCCAGCTCGAACTCGGCTACGCGCCGCTCGCCGCGGGCCTGTCCGGCCTCCCGCTGTCGCTCGGCATGATCGCCTCCATGACCGCACTGCCCAAGGTGCGCGGGTACGGCCGCTGGACGCTCGTCGGCGGCAGCCTGGTCATGGCGCTCGGCACGGCGGCGCTCGTCCTGGTGGCGGCGCCCGGCGTCACGCCGTGGGAGCTCGCCCCCGCCCTGCTCGTCGTGGGCGTCGGGTCCGGACTGGTCATGGGGCCGTACTTCGACATCGCGATGGGAGACGTCGAGGAGCACGAGAGCGGCTCGGCCTCCGGGACGCTGACCAGCGTGCAGCAGATCGGCGGCGCGCTGGGGATCGCGGTGCTCGGCACGCTGCTGTTCGGGACGGGCAGCGCGCCCGTCGCCTTCCTCGCGGTCGTGGGCATGCTCGTGCTCACCGCCCTGGTCGGACTGCTGCTGCCCAGGGTCGCCCGCTGACACCCTCTGCGCCGTGAACGGCCGCCCGGCATCGCGCCGAGCGGCCGTCCGCGTGTCAGCCGGTGTTCTGCAGGCCGGCCGCGACGCCGTTCACCGACAGCAGGAGCAGCGTCGACCAGCGCTCGCGCTCGGCCTCGGTCAGGTCCTCCTGGGTGCGCAGCGCGGTCAGCGCCCGCAGCTGCAGGTGCGACAGCGCGTCGACATACGGGTCGCGCAGCTGCACGGCCCTGGACAGCACCCTGCGGTTCTCCAGCAGCCTGCTGTGCCCGGTGACGCGCAGCACCAGCCGCCTGGTCCTGTCGTACTCCTCCAGCACCTGGTCGGCGAAGCCGTCGCTGCCGCCGAGTGCCAGGTAGCGTTCGGCGATCGGCCGGTCGGTCTTGGCCAGCGACATCTCCACATTGTCCAGCAGTGAGGCGAACAGCGGCCATTCGGCATAGGCCGCCTGGAGCTCCTCCAGACCGCTGTCGGACTCCAGGATCGCGGCCAGGCCGCTGCCGAGGCCGTACCAGCCGGGCAGGTTGACGCGGGTCTGCGCCCAGGCGAAGACCCACGGGATGGCCCGCAGGTCGTCGAGCGAGCGCGGAGCGCCCAGGCCGCGCCTGGCCGGGCGCGAGCCGAGCCGCAGCGAGCCGATCTCCTCCAGCGGGCTGACCAGCGCGAACCACTCGGGGAAGCCGGGCGCCTCGGTCAGCGCGCGGTAGGCGCTTTCGGAGGCGGAGGCCACACGCTCGGCCAGCGGCCTGAACCTGGCCGCCGCCTCGGCCGTGCGCGACTCCACGGCCGGGGTCGAGGCCAGCAGCACCGCATTGGCCACCTGCTCCATGTGCCGGTGCGCGATGGCGGCGTGGCCGTAGCGTGCGAAGATCACCTCGCCCTGCTCCGTGACCTTGAACCGGCCCGCCACCGAGCCCGGCGCCTGGGCCAGCACCGCCCTGTTGGCCGGGCCGCCGCCACGGCCGAGCGCGCCGCCCCTGCCGTGGAACATCCGCAGCCTGACGTCGTTGGCCACGGCCCAGGCGGTGAGGCGTTCCTGTGCCTCGTACAGCTTGAGCGTGGCCGCCGCCGGGCCGAGCTCCTTGGCCGAGTCGGAGTAGCCCAGCATGATCTCCAGACGGCGTCCGGAGTCGTCGAGACGACGGCGTACCTGCTCGATGGCGAGCATGCCGGTCAGGACGTCGGCGGAGTTGTCCAGGTCCTGGCCGGACTCGAACAGCGGCACCACGTCGAGCACCGGGGCGCGGTCACCGAGCGCGTGCGCGGCCAGCTCGTGCACGGCGGCGATGTCGTCGGCCGAACGCGTGAAGGACACCACGTACCGCGAGCAGGCGCGTACCCCGAAGCGCTCCTGGATCCAGGCGATGACCCGGATCGTGGCCAGCACCTCCTCGGTGCGCTCGCTCAGCGGCCCGCCCACCCTGATCTCCTCCAGCGCCGCGGCGTGCACCTGGGAGTGCTGGCGCACCTCCAGCTCGGCCAGGTGGAAGCCGAACGTCTCGGCCTGCCAGATGAGGTGCTGCAGCTCGCCGTACGCCTGGCGGGTCGCGCCTGATCCGGCCAGCGACTCCTGGGCGACGCGCAGGTCGGTGATGAGGTCGTCCGGCCCCCGGTAGGCGAGGTCGGCGTCGCGTCGCCTGGTCGCGCCGATGCGCGCGGCGACGAACAGCAGCCACTGCCGGTGCGGTTCCTGTGGCGAGCGGGTGCCGAGCTCGGACACGTGCTCGGGATGGGCGTCCTCGGCCGCCTCCAGCGCCTTGCGCAGCCCGGCCGACGGCGGTGTGGTCGGGGCGGAGGCGGTGAGCGTGCGGCCGATCCTGGTGGTGGCGTTCTCCAGGGCGATCAGCACGTGCTCGGCCTGGATCAGCACGGCCTCGCGGGTGACCTTGGAAGTGACGTTGGGATTGCCGTCACGGTCGCCGCCGATCCAGCTCCCGTAGCGGATGAACGGCTTGGCCAGCGGCACCCTGGCGCCGGTGCCCTCGGCGAGCGCCGCGTCGAGCGTGCGGTAGACCTGCGGGACCGTGCGGAAGAGCGTCTCGTCGAATGCGGCCATCGCGGTGCGCACCTCGTCGAGCGGGTCGAGCTTGGTGCTGCGCAGCTGTGCGGTGCGCCAGAGGAGGTCGATCTCCTCGAGCAGGCGGCGCCTGCTCTCGTCGCGCTCGGCCGCGCCTCTGCCCGGCGTGTTGTAGTCGGTGAGCCTGACGCTGATGCGCTGGATCGCGGTGACGACCGCACGCCTGCGGGCCTCGGTGGGGTGTGCGGTCAGGACGGGGTGCAGCTCCAGGTCGGCGACGAGCTCGGCGACACGTTCGCTGCCGAGCTCCTGCACCACCTGGGCCAGCGACTCCGGCTGCACCTTCTCGCCGGTGTCGCGGGCCCGCAGCGTGCGGATGCGGAAGTGTTCCTCGGCCAGGTTGGCCAGGTGGAAATAGCAGGTGAAGGCACGGGCGATCTGCACCGCCCGCTCGATCTCCCAGCCGGAGACGAGGCTCGCGACCTCGTCGGCCGACAGCTCGCGACGCCTCGCGGCGATCACGGCCTTTCGTAGTCTCTCGACGTCGGCCAGCAGGTCAGGACCACCGTCCTCGGCGATCACCTGCCCCAGCAGCTCACCGAGCATGCGCACGTCGGCGCGCAGCTCGTCGGGCATCTCCGTGACGGCACTGTGGCGCTCAACGACCTGGTCAATCATGAGTCGAGCGTATCGAGTCGTTTCCGGCGGGCGGAGACCGGTCTCACCTAATGGACTAGACCAATGTCAGGTGGGCTTCGACACCGAGGCGAGGATCTCGGGGAAGCGCTGGAAGCCGATCGTCGCGCCCAGCCTGCGCCCGCCCCACGCCACCACGAGCCCGTAGGGTACGGCCAGCGCACTCCACCACGACACGCCGAGCAACACCGGCAACGCGACGGGAAGCGCCAGCACACTGGTGGCCAGCATCGCGCCGAACGACCCGGCGAACGCCGCCCCTCCCTGGCCCGGCGCGGCGCCGGTGAAGGCGTTCATCCGGTCGGGCACGGTGTAGGGCACCGTCACCGTCGTCACCGCGCCCGCGCCGAGCCCGGCGCCGTAGACGCCCCAGCCGGTCAGCATCGCGGGAATCGCCCAGAGCAGGTCCCCGGCGAACAGCGCGGCGCCGATCGACAGCACGGCCAGCACGGGGACCGCGATGAACGATCCGGCCAGATGCCTGCCCGCGAGGTCGGTGCGCAGCTGCCGGTCGGTGCCGTAGACGACGGAGTTCATCCACAACGACCTGCCGTCGACGCCGAAGGCGTTGCACTGCTGCAGGCTCATCATGACCGCGCCCAGGCAGGCCGGTCCGATGGCGACCCAGGCGCCGCGCGGGCCTTCGGCGCCGTTGGCCATGACGAAGGCCAGGACCGCGGTGACCGCGATGGCGGAGAACCAGCCGATGCGCCCGCGCGGGTCGCGTCTGGCGTACTTGAGCTCCTTCTCCACCACGGCGGTGATCTGGCCGTCGGGCAGGAAGCGCTCCAGCAGGCCGCTGGAGCGGCGCACCGACGCGGCCTGGGTCGAGGCGTCGGTCGAGACGAGCGCACGGCCGAGCGCCTTGATCCACAACCAGCCGAGCACCACGATCAGCAGGGCGACGACGGCGACCTCGGCCAGCCCGGCCCATCCGCCGTCTGCCATGGCATGCGCCAGCATCCCCGACGGCGTCCAGCGCAGCACGCCCGCCGCGCCGTCGAGCACGGCACGGGGGTCGCCCTCGATGCCGCTGTTGAGCAGCAGGTTGGGCAGCTGCCCGAGCAGCACGACGAACAGCACGGCGACGGCCAGCAGGTCACGCCCCTTACGGCTGCGCAGCAGGCCGGACAGCGCCGTGGTGATGAGCCTGGACACGACCACGCACAGCGTCAGCATGAGCAGCACGCCCACCACGCCGAGCAGGACGCCGCCGAGCCCGGCCGCCACGCCGAAGACGGCGCCCACGGTCGCGATCAGCGAGGCGGCGGGCCAGACGCCGGTGACGGAGGCGGCCAGCATGCCGGCAGCCAGCTCACGGGTACGCAGCGGGAACAGCGCCAGCTTGGCCGGGTCGAGGGTGTCGTCGACGCCGAACGCCAGCAGCGGCCCGACCGCCCAGGCGATCAGCAGCACGGTGAAGGCCACGACGGCGATGTCGGCCGCGACGTCGTGCGGGGCCAGGCGCAGCAGCGAGAACAGCAGGAAGCCGCCGCCCGCCACGGCGACGGCCGCCACCAGGGTGAAGACGAAGCCGAGCTTGCGCACGGTGTCGCCCCGTAGGTTGCCCGCGATCAGGCGCAGCTTGAGCCTGACGAACAGCGGGACGAGACTCGCCGTGCTCACTTCCGCTCACCCGATCCCAGCCAGGTCAGCCCCTGGCCGTGCTCGGGCCCGACCGGCACGCCGACGAGGTCGAGGAAGGCCTGGTTGAGGCTGCGCCCGCCGCTCACCTCGGCCAGCGTGCCCTGGGCCACGATCTGCCCGCCGCTCATCACCGAGACCCAGTCGCACAGCCGTTCGACCAGGTCCATGACGTGGCTGGAGAAGATGACGGTCGAGCCGGAGGCGGTGTAGCGCTGCAGCACCTCGGTCAGGGTGTTGGCGCTGACCGGGTCGACGCCCTCGAACGGCTCGTCGAGGAAGAGCACCGAAGGGTTGTGCAGCAGGGCGGCGGCCAGGCCGATCTTCTTCCGCATACCGGTCGAGTAGTCGACGACGAGCTTGTCGGCCGACGCGGTGAGGTCCATCAGGCCGAGAAGCTCTTCGGCGCGCTGCTCGACCTCGGCCTTGGCGATGCCCCTGAGCTGCCCGTTGTAGTGCAGGAGCTCACGCCCCGACAGCCTTTCGAACAGCCTCAGCCCTTCGGGCAGCACACCGATACGGGCCTTGACCTGTACGGGGTCGCGCCAGACATTGAACCCGCCGATCTCGGCCAGACCGCCGTCCGGGCGCAGCAGGCCGGTGATCATGCTGAGGGAGGTGGTCTTACCTGCGCCGTTCGGGCCGACGAGCCCGGCGAAGCTGCCCGCGGGCACGACGAGGTCGATCCCCGCCACCGCCACCTGCTCCCCGAATTTCTTGTAGAGACCTGCTGTCCGAACGGCGTCTGTCATACCTCACACCCTATGAGGACGAAGGTGTCAGCGGATGATTACTCTGTTCGGCATGAGCGCAGCCGAACAGGTGCCGGAGATCGACATCCACACGACCGCAGGCAAGCTCGCCGACCTGGAACGGCGCCTCGACCAGGCGGCCAACGCGGGATCGTCGAGGGCGGTCGACAAGCAGCACGCCAAGGGCAAGATGACCGCCAGGGAGCGGCTGCACGCCTTTCTCGACGAGGGCTCGTTCGTGGAGTTCGACGAGTTCGCCAGGCACCGCTCGACCAGCTTCGGCCTGGAGCGCGAGCGGCCCTACGGCGACGGCGTGGTGACCGGTCACGGCACGGTGGACGGGCGGCCGGTGGCGGTGTTCAGCCAGGACTTCACCGTGTTCGGCGGCTCGCTCGGCGAGGTGTTCGGCGAGAAGATCGTCAAGGTCATGGACCACGCGCTCAAGACCGGGTGCCCGGTGGTCGGCATCAACGACTCGGGCGGCGCGCGCATCCAGGAGGGTGTGGTCTCGCTCGGGCTCTATGCCGAGATCTTCAAGCGCAATGTGCACGCCTCCGGGGTGATCCCGCAGATCTCGCTGGTCATGGGGCCGTGTGCGGGCGGCGCCGTGTACTCCCCCGCGCTGACCGACTTCATCCTGATGGTGTCGGAAAAATCACACATGTTCATCACCGGGCCCGATGTCATCAAGACGGTGACGGGCGAGGAGGTGAGCTTCGAGGAGCTCGGCGGCGCGCACACGCACAACTCGCGTTCGGGCGTGGCCCACTACGAGGCCGCCGACGAGGCCGACTGCCTGGATTTCGCCAAGGCCCTGCTGTCCTACCTGCCCTCCAACAACCTGGACGAGGCCCCGGTCCTGGCCGCACACCCCGACCTGGAGGTGGGCGAGGAGGACCGCGAGCTGGACACGCTGATCCCCGACTCGGCCAACCAGCCCTACGACATGCTCACGGTGATCGAGCACGTGCTCGACGACGGGGACTTCCTGGAGGTCCACGCCCAGTTCGCACCGAACATCGTGGTCGGTTTCGGCCGGGTCGAAGGCCGCTCGGTGGGCATCGTTGCGAACCAGCCGATGAGTTTCGCCGGAACGCTTGATATTGCCGCATCCGAAAAGGCCGCGAGATTCGTCCGAACATGTGATGCCTTCAATATCCCCGTGTTGACATTTGTCGACGTTCCGGGATTCCTCCCCGGCACCGACCAGGAATGGAACGGAATCATCCGGCGCGGCGCCAAGCTCCTCTACGCCTACGCCGAGGCCACCGTCCCCCTGGTCACGGTCATCACTCGCAAGGCGTACGGCGGCGCCTACGACGTCATGGGGTCCAAGCACCTCGGCGCCGACATCAATCTGGCCTGGCCGACCGCCCAGATCGCGGTCATGGGCGCGCAGGGCGCGGTCAACATCCTCTACCGCCGCGAACTCGCCGCCGCCGAGACGCCGGACGCCGAGCGCGCCAGGCTCGTCACGGCCTACGAGGACACGCTCGCCAATCCCTATCTGGCCGCCGAGCGCGGCTATGTGGACAAGGTGATCAGGCCGTCCGAAACCCGGCCGCAGATCGTCAAGGCGTTGCGTGCCCTGCGCAACAAGAGGGCCACCCTGCCGCCGAAGAAGCATGGGAACATCCCTCTATGACGGAGCTCAGGATCGTACGCGGCGACGCCACTCCCGAGGAGATCGCGGCCTTGGTCGTGGTGCTCGCCGCACGGGGCGATGAAACGGCGTCTCCGGCCGAAGAGCGCCCCCAATCATGGCGAAACCCGGCAAGAGGGATGCGTAAGCCGCTGTCCCCGGGGAAGTCTGCCTGGCGCGCCGGCGCGTTGCCGTAGATAGATCCGTGGAAACGCGTGTCAAGTTCCTCAAGAGTTGGGACTATCTAGAAAAGTAGGCGTATATAGTCAGCCGATCAACGTGCACTGTGCGGCGTGGAGGACGACATGGGCATCCCGGACCTTCTGCCGCATCCTGTGGCGGCTAAGTATGCCGTCCTTGTCGACGTCGGTTATCTGTATGCTGCGGCGGGCGAAGTTCTCCTGGGCGCGAAAGAGCGCAAGGAATACCGTGTCGCCGCCGACGAACTCATCCAGGCGCTGCAGAAACACGCTGAAGAGCGCATATCGGGTGAGCTGCTCCGCATCTATTGGTACGACGCCGCCCGCGACCGCGTGCCCACCGTCGACCAACGGGTGATCGCCCAGCTCCCCTGGGTCAAGGTACGGCTGGGCAACCTCAACGCGCGTGGTCAGCAGAAGGGCGTCGACGCCCAGATCAGGAGCGACCTGGAGGCCCTGGCCAGACACCACGCCGTCACCGACACCATCCTGCTGGCCGGCGACGAGGACATGGTCCCCGCCGTCGAGGCCGCCCAGGCCTACGGCGTGCGCATCCACCTGTGGGGCGTGGAGCCGCCGTATGGCACCAACCAGGCCGAACGGCTGGTCTGGGAGTCGGACACGGTCGAGGTGATCTCCGCCGACTTCCTGCGCGCCTACTTCAGCAGGGCGCCGCAGCCGGTCGTCGTCACACCGCCCGCCGCGGTGGCCCCCTCGCCCGCCCAGGTGTTCGCCGGAAGGGCTCCGGTCAAGCCCGCGGTCAAGCCCGGCCAGGTGGCCAAGCTCGGGCCGAGCAGGCCCAGGGTCGAGGACGTCGGCGAGCACGTGGCGCAGAAGTGGATCCTCACCCGAGGCCGCGACAACATCCGCGATCTGCTGCCCGGGCCGATCCTGCCGACGGTCATCGACACCGAACTGCTCATCGAGGCGGAGAAGGAACTCGGCCACTCGCTGCGCCCCTATCCCGAGGCGCGGGTGTGGCTGCGCGACGGCTTCTGGGCCCGGGTATATCGCGAGTTCGACCTGGGCGTCGGCGTGTCGAGCAAGTAGCCGGGCCGCACGCGTTCAGCAGCGCACATGTCGGACACGTGGCCGGGCCTCACGCGTTGAGCAGGGCCTCGGCGACCTGCGTGCGGGCGTACATGACGTAACGGCCGGTGCGGTGCGCGCTGACCAGGCCCGCCCTGCGCAGGGCGGTGAGGTGCTGGCTGGCGCCCGGCTCCGACAGGCCGGTGCGGCGGGCAAGCTCCTGGGTCGAGGCCGGTTGGCCGAGCTCGGCCAGCAGTGCGGCCCTGGCCCGGCCGAGCACGGCGGCCAGCGCCCGCGGCGGGTCGGCGGCCTGTCGTTCCCAGAGGGTCGCGATTCCGCGCGGCACGTACCTCAGGGTCGGCTGCCATGGCGGCACCGTGATCGAGAACACCCTCGGCCAGGCGAACACCGACGGCACCAGCAGCAGCCCGCGCCCACCGAGCGGCCTGACCCCTTCGCAGTGCCGGTTGAGCAGCCGCAGCCGCTCGCCGTCCCACGACACGGCGGCGTCCAGGCCGTCGAGCATCCGGCTCACCCCGCCCTCGGCCAGCGCCCTGGCCCGATACATCAGGTCGCCTTCGAGCAACGTCCTGATCCTCGGCCAGTACGGCAGCAGCGCCGCGTCCCAGAACGCCCTGATCTCCTGCGAAAGGCGTTCCAGACCGGCGACGGGGTCGGCGCGCAACGCCGCGAGAGGCCCGGTGTCGGGCAGGCCCGCCAGGTCGAGCTCGGCCCGGACGCCGTCGGCGAGTGCGCGCATCCCGGCGAGTTCGAGCTCCAGGTCGGGCACCTGGGTGGCGGGCGGCGGGCTGACGAATCCCACGATCGACACCGTCGGCACCGGCACCAGGTCGCCGAGCAGCCGCCAGTCGACATCGGCCACCCGCCTGCGCACCTGCTCGGCCCACGGCCGGTTCACACTGTGCGCGGCCGGGTCCTTCAGCACCCGCACGGCGGCCACCACCTCCCACAGCGGCGACAGCGCGAACCTGGTGGCCGCGACGTCCTGCGGGGTGAAGACGAGCTCCAGGCTGGGCACGGATTCCATCCTGCCTTAATCAGTGGCCGTCCGGATCCGTGTCCGCCCATCGTGTGGGCCATGCCGCTTCTGCGTGACGCCGACTTCCGCTCGCTCTATCTCGCCTCCGCCGTCAGCCAGCTCGGCGGCCAGGTCGGGTACGTGGCGCTTCCCCTGCTCGCCGTCACGGCGCTGGGCGCGGGAGCCGGGCAGGTCGGGCTGCTCAGCGCGTTGAGCACGATCACCGTCCTGCTGCTCGGGCTGCCCGCGGGGGCGTGGCTCGACCGGACGCGCAGGCGGCCCGTCATGATCGCGGCCGATCTCGGCCGTGCCGCCGTCCTGGCCTGGGTGCCCGTGGCCTGGTGGCTCGACCTGCTGACGATGGAGCAGCTGTACGTCGTGGCCGTCGCGACCGGGGTCGGCACCCTGCTGTTCGACGTCGCCTCGCTCAGCATGGTGCCGTCCCTGGTCGGGCGCGAACGGCTCACCGAGGCCAACTCGCTGCTCGTCGGCACGGGGGCGGGCATGGACATCGGCGGCAGGAGCCTGGCGGGGCTGCTCGTCCAGGTCGCGGGGGCGCACACGGCGATCGGCTTCAATGTCGTGACGTACCTGGGATCGGCGTTCGGCCTGCGGATGATCAGGCGGCCCGAGCCCGAGCCCGGCGCCTCGGCCAGGGCGCCGATGCTCCCTACGATCATCGAAGGGGTGCGTTTCCTCGCGGGTGAGCGCACGCTGGTCGCCGTCGCGGCGCAGGGCGCCATGACGAACCTGGCCTTCCCGCTCACCACCGTGCTGCTGCCGGTGCTGCTCGTCACCGATCTCGGGCTGCCCGCGTGGACGCTCGGCGCGTTCCTGTCCGTGGGCGGGCTCGGTGCGCTGGCGGGGTCGGCCACCGCCCATCTCGTCAGGCGACGGCTCGGCCGGGGGCGTGCCGTGTGGCTGGTCGGCCTGCTCACCTCTCCGGCCGCACTGCTCGTGCCGCTCCTGGACGGTGGTGCGATGCTCTGGGTGGCCGCCGCGGCGTGGTTCGTGCTGACGTACCGGACCGGGTTGAACAATGTGCTGCTGGTCAGTCTGCGGCAGGAGATCACGCCGGATGCGATGCTCGGCAGGCTGAACGCGACCATGCGGGTGATCCTCATGGGGGCCGTCGGGGTGGGCGGGCTGCTGGCCGGGGTGATCGGCGAGGTGTGGGGCGTCAGGGCGGCGCTGTGGGCCGGGGCGGTGCTCATGGGGCTGAGCTGGACGCCGTTCCTGCTGTCTCCCGTGCGGTCCGAATCCCGCTGACGCACGGTCGACGGTGAGGTCCGAAACCCGCCGGTCGGGGGTCGCCTGCAGGGGTTAGATTCGATGACATGACCGCTACAGAGCTCGACTTCGACGCCTGCTACCGCGCCGTGTCCGCGCGCGACGCGCGGTTCGACGGGCGCTTCTACACGGCGGTGACCTCCACCCGGATCTACTGCCGTCCGATCTGTCCCGCGCGCACGCCCGCCTCGCGCAACGTGCGTTTCTACCGGCACGCCGCCTCCGCCGAGGCCGCCGGGTTCCGCCCGTGCAAGCGGTGCAGGCCCGAGCTCAGCCCCGGCGATCCCGGCTGGGACGTCAGGGGCGACGTGATCGGCCGTGCGCTTCGCCTCATCGACAGGGGCGACGCCGACGACAGCGGCGTACACGGCCTGGCCACCCGGCTGCACATCACCGAAAGGCACCTGCACCGGCTGTTCGTCGCCGAACTCGGCGTCGGGCCGCTCGCCGTCGCCAGGACCAAGCGGCTGCTGCTGGCCAAGCAGCTGCTGACCGAGACCGCACTGCCGATCACCGACGTGGCCTTCGCCTCGGGGTTCGGCAGCGTGCGGCAGTTCAACGCCACGATGAAGGAGACCTACGGCTTCACGCCCAGCGAGCTGCGCGCCACCTCGGGCCCGGCCGCCGCGCGCACGGCCGAGCCGCAGGAGCCGGGCGGCGCCGCCGTGCTGCGGCTCAAGCTGCATCGGCGTGAGCCCTACGACGTCGCCGCCGTCTTCGCCTATCTCAAGGCCAGGGCCGTACCCGGTCTGGAGGTGGCGCACGACGCGTCCTACAGCAGGGTGGTGCCGGGCGGCAGGCTCACCCTCACGCCCGTCGCCGGGTACTTCGCACTCGACGTCACGCTCGACGACACCCGGCAGCTGGCCAGGATCGTCGCGGGCAGCCGTCGCCTGCTCGACCTGGACGCCGACCCCGAGTCGATCGACGAGGCGCTCGGCGCGACGGCGCTGCGGCCGTTGGTCGAGTCCAGGCCCGGGTTGCGGGTGCCCGGCGCTTTCGACGGGTTCGAGCTGGCGGTGCGCGCGGTCGTCGGGCAGCAGATCTCGGTCGCGGGCGCGTGCACGATCCTCGGGCGCGTCCTCGCGCGCGCGGGCACGCCCGTGGCCGACGGCATGCGGCTGTTCCCTTCGGCGCAGGCGCTCGCCGACGCCGATCTGAACGGGCTCGGCCTGACGACCAGGCGTGTGGGCACGCTCAAGGATCTCGCCGAGCGGGTCGCGTCCGGTGAGATCGACCTCGACGGCGGCCAGGATCCGGCCGAGGCCGTACGCCATCTGCTGCACGTGCCCGGCATCGGCCCGTGGACAGCCAGCTACATCGCACTGCGGGCGTTGCGCGACCCCGACGCCTGGCCTGAAGGCGACCTCGGCCTCAAGCGGGCCATGGCCGCACTCGGCATCTCCGGCGACCACATCGAGCGGTGGCGCCCCTGGCGGGCCTATGCCGCACTGCACCTTTGGAGCTCCGAATGATCGACGCCCAGACCCTGCCCACGCCCATCGGCCCGCTGGCCCTGCTCGTACGCGACGGCGTGCTGGTCGCGGCCGGGTTCACCGCCGACCCCGACGAGATGTTCGTCAGGCTCTCGCCCGCCCTGCGTGCCGAAGGGCTGCGCCTGGTGGACGACCTCGGCGACGTGACCAAGGCCGTCACCGCCTACTTCGACGGCGACCTCGACGCCCTCGACGCCGTGCCCGTCGACCAGCCCGGCACCGCCACGCGCAAGCGCCTGCACCAGTCGCTGCGCGAGGTGAAGGCCGGCACCACGGTCTCCTACGCCGAACTCGCCGAACGCGCCGGCCTCCCCCGCACCGCCGCCCGCGCCGCCGGCTCCGCCTGCGCCCAGAACCTCATCGCCCCCTTCGTCCCCTGCCACCGCGTCCTGCCGTCCACGGGCGGGTACGGGGGGTACTACTACGGCGTGCCGGTGAAGGAATGGCTCCTGGCGCACGAGTCGGGGAAGATCTGACCAACGTCTGAGGGCGGCACGGTGAGATCCCGTGCCGCCCTCGATCGTCAGGCGTTCGCGAGTGATGCCGTGCGCCTGAGCTGCAGGCCCGCCGCCGCCGCGACCAGCAGTCCTCCCAGCCCCAGCAGTGCCGCCACCCAGGCCGGGGACGTGTATCCGAATCCCGCGTCGATGGTCAGCCCGGCCAGGAAGGCGCCGATGGCGTTGCCCAGGTTGAAGGCGGCGATGTTGGCCGCCGAGGCCAGGGTGGGGGCGCCGGAGGCGGCGTCGAGGACGCGGGTCTGCAGGGGGGCGACCGCGCCGAAGGCGGCGGCGCCGAAGAGCACGACGGTGACGACGAAGGCGATCTGGGAGCTCATCGTCAGCGCCAGGACGACGGCGAGCGCGCTGAGCAGGGCGACCGAGCCGTAGATGCTGGGCATGAGGTGACGATCGGCCAACCGGCCCCCGACGAGGTTGCCCACGACCAGCCCGACGCCGAACAGCGCCATGACGATCGGCACGGCCCCGGCGGAGAAGCCCGCGACATCCGTCATCATCGGCGCGACGAACGTGATGACGGTGAAGACCGGCGCGAACCCGAGCACGGTCATCCCGAGCGCCAGCCACACGGCCGACGACCGAAACGCCGCGAGCTCCTTGAGCAGGCCGCCGCCTTCGGGACGAGGCTGCCTGGGCACCAGGAAGGCGACCCCGGCCAGCCCGACCAGCCCGATGGCGGTGACGACCCAGAACGTGGCACGCCAGCCCAGGTTCTGGCCGATCGCGGTGCCGAGCGGCACGCCGAGCACGTTGGCCAGGGTGAGCCCGGTGAACATGAGCGCGATCGCACTGGCACGCCGATGCGGCGCCACCAGGCTGGCCGCGACCACCGACCCGACGCCGAAGTAGGCGCCGTGGGAGAAGGCCGCGAGGATGCGCCCGGCCATCAGCACGCCGTACCCGGGCGCGAGCGCCGACAGCAGGTTGCCCGCGATGAACAGCACCATGAGGCCGAGCAACATCGCCTTGCGCGGCATGCGCGAGCCGAGCGCGGTCAGAACGGGCGCGCCGATCACCACACCGAACGCATAACCGGAGACCAGCAGTCCGGCGCTCGGGATACTGACCCCGAAGTCGGCCGCGAGTTCCGGCAGCAGTCCGTTGATGATGAACTCGGTCGTGCCGATGCCGAAGGCGCTGATCGCCAGCGCGAAGAGGGCGAGAGGCATGAGGACCGCCAAAGGGTAGAGTGGAACTACAAGCCGATAGTGAGCGCCCGCAATAGTTGCAGACGCCGACTATATGACCACACATGTACCTCGCATGCCAATCCGACCCCAAGGAGTGTGAGCGATGACACTGGCCGACGACGCCGTCGAGGCACGCGCGCAGGGCTGGCGTACCCTCGCCGCCCTGCACGCCAGGATCGAGGAACGGCTCGAACGCGCACTGCAGGCGGCGCACGAGCTGAGCGTGAGCGAGTACACCGTGCTCGACGTGCTCGGCCGCCAGGACGGCTGGCACATGCGCATGCAGCAGCTCGCCCGCGCCGTCGTCCTCAGCCAGAGCGCGACCACCCGGCTGGTGAGCAGGCTGGAGCAGCGCGGCCTGCTGTCGAGGTACCTGTGCGGCGACGACCGCAGGGGCATCTACACCGAGGTCACCACGGCGGGCCGCAGCCTGCTCGCCGCCGCGCGCCCGGTGCACGACCAGGTCCTCGAACAGGTGCTGACCGAGGCCGCCGCGATCCCCGAACTGGCGCCGCTCGCCGCCGTCGTGGCCGCGAGCCGCAGCGCCGTCTAGGGCTTGACGTTGCTCTGCACCTCGCCGACCGGCACGTCGCGGGTGGCGCTCGCCTCGACCGGGTCGTAGGCGAACGGCACGACGGAGTCCTGCACCTCGATCGGCCACACGGCCGTCACGGTCAGCACGTAGACCTCACGCGGCTGGTCGATCGACGAGCGCAGATAGCGCACACCGCAGCTGAAGGCCGCGCCCTTGGCATAGGGCGTGCCGGTGGAGCCGCAGTTGGTCTTGACCTCGGCCCGCGCGGCCGTCGTGCCCGAGTCGATCTTGATGTCCTCCAGCGTCGCGGTGACGGTGGCGGACATGACGCCCGGGATCGACGCCGTGACCGAGCGGGTCGTCGCGCCGACGCCTTCGAGCCAGACGAACGTCGGCAGGTTCACATAGCTCTTGGCGTCGGGACTGAGCTTGATCTGCGGCTCGGGCACCGTGAGCGCCGCCCTGGCGAGGTCGGCCAGCTCCGCCAGCGTGATCCCCGAGGGCGGCGTCGAACCCGGCGGCACCCAGACGAACTGGTCGAGCGCGCCCCAGCAGGCCGCACCCTTGGGGTCGGCCTCGTTGTACGCGGGGACCCACCAGCGGCCCGGCTTGCCGATCTGGTCCTTGAACTGCTTGAGGAACCGCTCGAAGTCGGCGTCGCTGCCCTGCGGGTTCATCCGGAACCACCAGGCGCGCACGTCCTCCTGCGACTTGAGCATCTCGCTCGCGTCGGGCCCGGGTTCGTACCAGCACGGGCGTTTGACGGTGTAGCCGTCGCCCTTGCCGCCCTTGGTGCCGTTGCCGGAGATTATGATCTTGGAGTTGAACAGGTTGACGCCCGCCGTGTTGCCCTTCTGCCAGCCTTCGCCGTGCGCACCGCCGGGATCGAAGGCGAGCAGGCCCGCCAGCAGCAGCGAGAACAGTCTCATCGGGCGCATCCCTTCGCACGGTCGTCGGGCAGCTTCGCATGCCGGAAGGCCTTGATCCGCCAGACGCCGTCGTCACCGCGATGGGTGACCATGGCCTGGAGGTACGGCGCGCGGGTCCAGTGCGGCTGGGTCGGCACCGCCCTGCCGGTGACGGCCGAGGTCAGCCGCATGCCGGTCTCGTCCACACAGGCGTTGATCTGGGCGCCACCGCCTTCGACCGCCGTGACGTTCATCGAGTAGATCTTCGCGGTGCCCCTGACCGAGCGCTTGTCGGTGAAGAACTCGTGCACCCACAGGTACGCCTCGCGTCCGGCGGGCTCCTGGACCAGACCGAGATAGGCGGTGTCGCCGCCCTTGGTGACGACGGCCTTCCACATGGCGAGGTACAGCTCGGTGTAGGCGCGCATCAGATCGCCGTGCACCGGGTCGGCGACGACCGGCCGCTCGATCTGCACGGTGAGCCTGGAGCCCAGCTTGACGGTCTCGACGGAGGGAGTCGGCGCGAGCGTGCCCGCGTTCGCCGAGCCGGAGGCGTGCACGGCCGTACCCGGAACGAAGGGTGGGTCGGTGTCGGTGCCGCAGCCCGCGCCGAACAGGACCAGCGCGAGCAGGCCAACCCGCCATCTCATGGCGATCACGCTAGAACCGCCGACCAGGACACGACCAGCGATATGCGATGTTCGGCATGAATCATCCCTGCCTCCGGCGTCATGCGGAGCTCTCCCTCACCACATGGATCCGCCAGGTCGGCAGCAGATCGTCGATCAGAGCCTCGGTCTCAGGTGCCATGCCCGCGCCGTAGGGATGGGAGGCCGAACGCCTGCTCAGCCCGTCGACCACGGCCCGCATCCGCAGCGGGTCGCCGGTCGCGTGCGTGGCCCGCAGCAGGTCGCGCCACAGGCCCTCGTCGTCGGCGGCCAGCAGCAACGCCGCCCGCACCGCCCCGACCGCGCGGTCGGCCTCGTCGTGCGCCATGTGGATCTCGCACAGTCGGTGCCCGGCGTCGGCCACACCGGCGGCCACGTCGTACTCCAGCTCGTCCGCCGCCAGCCACGAGTAGCGCCCGCGCGGTCTTCCGGCCAGCAGCGGGCCCCTGACCAGGCCGAGGGCGCGCTCCAGCAGGACGGCTCTGGCCGTCACGTCGCCGTGCGAGCGGCGTACGAGCTCGCGGAACAGCGCCCAGTCGGTGCGGACGTGCGGGCCGAGCCGTAGCCTGCCCGCCTCGTCGGTGTGCAGGTGGGGGTTGCCGTCCTCGTCCTCGCCCAGCCAGTCGGCGACCCTGGCGATCGTCGCGTCGCGTACGACCGACTGCACGCCGCGCGGCCACAGCACACCGCCGAGCACGACGGGATGCACACCGCCCGGATGGGTGGAGAGGTACACCAGCAGCTCGGTGGCCAGGGCCATCCGGCCCTCCTCCATCGGCTTGGCCCCGGCGACCTCGATCGGGCCGAGCAGCTTGATCTCCACCTGCGGCGGGAGCATCTCCTCCATCGGCGGCTCGTCGGGCATCGCCTCGCCCTCGAAGTGCACCGCCGTGCCGAACAGGTCGATGAGCGCCTGGTAGTGCCGTACGGGCAGCAGCTGGGCCGTCACCTCGAACCCGAGCTCGGGGATCCTGGCGATGCCGTCCTCGGTGATCTCCAGCGTCCAGGTGGCGTGCGGGATCTCACCGGTGACCACATAGCCGCCGCTGTCGGTGCGGGCCAGTTGGGCCAGCCTGCGCGCCTCCTCGGGCGTCGGCGCGACGGCCGACAGCAGGTAGTGCGCCTTGCCCGGTGTGCCGCCGATGCGACCGGTGAGCACCTGGGCGCGCGGCTCGGCCTGCTCCTCCAGCTCGGGCAGCACCTCGGCCAGACTGCCCGCGATCCGGATACGGTCGGGCGCGATCACGTCGAGCGCCTCGCCGAACCCGACCAGCGTCAGCCGCATCTCGTCCGACCACCGGTTCGTCGCCAGCTCGACCGCCAGTGCGGCCAGCGCGGCGGCGGTCTGCGGCCCGCGAATGTTGATCAGCCCCTGCGCCGCCTCCAGGTCGATCAGCACCCGCCCCGAGGCGTCGGCCCCCAGCGAGACCAGCCCCGGGTACGGCGCGCCGCCGCTCTGGTCGGCCAGCAGCCTGCCCTCGTGCGCGGCCAGCCGCCAGACCTGGCCGCCGTCGTGCGCCGTCCACGGCAGCGGCGCCTCGGTGTCGGGCGGGTGGATCCACAGATCGAGCGTGCGCGGCGACAGGTGGGCCGCGTAGATGGTCGGCGGCGTGCGCTCCTGCGCGGCGAGTTCGGAGCCGAGCAGGCGCAGGCCGCTGTCGAGCATCCGGGCGCCGGGCGCGTCCGCGCCGAGCCTGAGCGCGACCTCGGCCGTGGCCGCGTCGTCGCGCGGTCTGGTCAGGCGGTGCCCGAACGCCCTGCGCCACAGCTGCTCACGCCTGCGCCTGCCGAGCGCGGCCAGCAGCCCGGCGGCGGCCAGGGAGGCGCCCGCCAGGTAGTCGACGAGGTCGAGCGCGGGCTGGGAGTCGCCCGGCTCGCCGCTCTCCTGCGCCGGGATCGGCGATTTCGCCGGGGGTTCGGCCTTCGCCGGTTGCTCCGCCTTCGCGGGTGGCTCGGCTTTCGCCTCGGGTTCGGCGGGGGCCAGCCACTCCTCCAGGGGGAGGGACTCGGCGGCGTCGGGCAGGCGTGGTGCGGGCACCGCCTCCGGCCTGGAGACGACCTGCTGGGAGGAGCCGTCGAGCTCGGCGGGCTTGCCCGGGTTCTCCTTCAGGGTGCGTTCGCGCTGCTGGCCTTCGGGCACGATGTGCACATTGACCGCGTCGTCCGGCATGTCGAGCACCCAGCCGGGCCTGATCAGATCGGCCATGTGCAGCTTGCTGCCGTCCGGCTGCTGCTTGTGCTCGTTGAGCTTGAAGATCTCCGGGTAGCGCCGTCCCTCGCCGAGACACTTCTCCGCGATCTCCCACAGACTCTCGTGGTGGCGTCCGTGCGGCGGCTGGACCACGTAGACCTTCTTGGCCTTGCGCAGCTCCAGCGTGCCCTGCTCGGCGACGGGCGCGGAGTACACCACGCTCACGGCGGGCGGCGTCGCGTCGGCCGGCGTGCCGATCTTGGCGATCGGCACGGCGACGGCTCCCGCGGTGAACAGCAGCAACGCCGCCGACACCAGGCGATTGGCCAGCACCTGCGTGCCGCCCGACAGCGGAACCCTGGCCGGCATGCCGATCCTGCGCACCCCGGCGTAGAGCTCGACCAGCACGCACACGGTCAGCTGCAGCCAGGCGAGCCAGACGAACAGGACGAGGATCGCCACGATCGTGCTGGTGCCGACCTGGCTGGTCAGCAGGTCGAGGTCGAGCAGCTCGGGTGCGACCGGCGGGCCGACGAGCGTCAGCAGGGCGTAGGGCACGCCGCCCAGCAGCGCGGCCAGGATGACGAGCGCGCCGAGCCCGGCCAGCACGTCGCCCGCCGTACGTTTGACCGGAATGCGGGCGGCGGGGTGCTTGCGCGGGCCCTGCGGGTCGTTGATCGGGCGGCCCGGCCTCTTGGTGGGCGGGTCCCCGCTCGGGCGGGCCGGATCGGGGAGTCGCTTACCGCCCGGCGGACGTGCGGGCTCTCGCGTCGGCATCGCCACTCCCTTCCTCTCCAGCGTGATCCCCGGCTGTCCCTCCCGGCCACCCACAGGACCGTTTCGGTCTGACTCCCCGCCGTGTTACACCGGCCGTCGCGCTCACCTGGCCTCCGGTCCGGCGGTGGCCTCGGCCTTCATGTCCGAGCCGGGGAAGCCGAGCGCGCTGAGGAAGAACGCCGTCCACTTCACGCTCACCTCCACCGTGACCTCCTCCGCCGCGCCGCCCACCGAGCACGATCCGGTGGCCACCTCGTCCTCGCCGTGCGCCGAGACGATCTCCTCGGCCCGGCCGCACACCTCGCCCTCGCCCAGCAGTCTGGCCTTGCCCGTCGATCTGAGGTACTCCACGTCGATCTCGTCGGCTCCGGCCCGCGCCGCCTGCTCGGCGATGTCGGCGGCGCGCAGTCTGGCGTTGATCGCCGCTCCACCGTCCACCAGCAGTCCGGCGAGCAGGAAGACGATCACCGAGAAGATCACGGTGAACACCGACATCGACCCCCTGTCGGAGCCCGCCGACGCCCTCACTCGACCCTCCTGAACCGCTCCAGTGGCACGACCGCCGTGCCCGTCATCGTCTTGCCGATCCCGAAGCCGAACAGCTCCAGGTCGAGTTCGCAGGTGACCTCGGCCTCGACCTGGCCGCCCGCCTTCCACTCGGTGCCCGACAACGAGGCCTTCGCCCCTTCGCACTCGCCGTCCAGCACGTCCTCGACCGTGGCCGTGGCCGCCTCCTCGGCGTCGGCCATCGTGCGCTGCACCGAAGCGGACCTGGCGGCGTCGCGCGCGGCGCCGTTGACCTCGCCCTGCGCCTCGACCAACCGGCCCGCTCCCGCCAGGAACATGAGGAACAGCAGGAACACCGGCGCCAGCATGACCGTCTCCACCGCCATGGAGCCGCGATCGGCCCTTCTCAGCCGCACTCGCCACTCCCGTCGTCCGGGCGGAAACACTCGATCGGCCCGCCGTAGGAGGCCGTGATGGTGAAGGTCAGCTCGGGCAGCAGCGGGATCACCGCGACGCCCTGGCCGGTGACCGTGACCCAGCGCTCGTCGCCGTCCTTCTCCTGCGCCTCCGCCTCGACCTCGGTCAGCAGCTTGGGCCCGATCGCCGTGGCCAGGTCGACGGCACGCGCCTCGGCGTCGGCCTCCCACGACCCGGAGTCGTGCGGGGCCGCCCTGGCGATGCGCGCGCCCTCCCTGGCCGCCGCGTCGGCGACCTGACGGCCGTGGAACCACAGCGTGACCTGGACGATCAGCAGCACCAGTGCGAGCAGGACCGGCATGAGCATGGCCAGCTCGATCACCGTCGCACCCCGGTCCCTGCGGGTACGGCGTGGCGCAGCGCTACGGGTCATCCGTCTTCGCCACCGCCCGTTCCGCCGCCGCCTCCTCCGCCGAAGCTGCCTTCGAGCTCGCCCTGCTTCTGCTCGACGAGCGTCTTGATGAGCGTGGCGAGGCCGAGCGCGACCCCGGCGATGATCGCGGTGATGATCACCCACTCCACGGCCGAGGCGCCGCGTGAGGGGGCGGTGCGGGCTCGGTGAATGCGTACGCCCAGGTAGGCGACCAGGTAGACGATCCATGGATGGTTCATCATCATGACCCCAACATCTTCATAGCGGCCGGAAAACTGAGGAAGATCACGAATCCCGCGCAGAGCAGGAGCTGGGCGACGAGCATCGACTGCGAGCGTTCTCCCGCTCTGCCCTCGATCTCGGCCAGTTCACGCCTGCGCAACGTCGCCGCCCGTGCGGTGAGCGAGGCACGCACCTTGGCGCCGTCGTCGGCGACCAGGCCGAGTGCCGCCGACAGGTCGCGCAGCTCGTCGACATTGATCTCGTCGCCGAGCTGGCCGAGCGCCTGCCAAGGGGTGATGCCGACGATCCTGGCGCCGTTGAGCGCCTCGCGGATGCGGGCCATCGCCCAGTTGGGCGCGTCGCCGCTGACCGAAACGGCCATCATCAGGGCCTCGGGCACGCCCCTGCCGCCCGCCAGGTTCATCGACACCAGGTCGAGGAAGGCGCCGACCACATGGCGGAAGTCGCGGCGCTTGGAGGCCGCGTCACGCCGTACCTGGAGGTCGGGCAGGAAGAAGAACACGACGGCGATGCCGAGCGCCGCCCACAGCGGGATGGTCGCGGAGGTGCCCCACTCCATCAGCGCCAGCCAGCCGACCAGCAGCGGGAAGGCGAGCAGGCCGGAGGCGGCCAGCAGCGCCTTCGTGGCGAGGAAGCCCTCGAACGAACGGCCGACCAGGGCCAGGTCGGCCTTGGTCGAACGGGCCTCCCAGCCGCGTGCGGCGTAGAAGCGGGCCAGGCGCACGCCGAGACCGCGCCGGAACGCGCCGACCTCCTCGTCGGGCAGCACGAGCCGCAACGAAGGGGCCGTGCCCTCCTCGCGTACGGCGTCCAGGGCGATCAGCTGGGCCACCAGGCCGGGCCTGGCCGGGAACAGCGCCCTGATGAGCAGGAACAGCCCGATCCCCAGCAGCCCTCCGGCGAGCACGCCCTCAACCATGTCCGGCACCGCCCGTCGTCTCCAGCGCGCCCGTCAGCAGCCTGGTCGGCTTGTCGAAACGGGCCAGCCTGCGCATCCACGCGAACCCGGCCCCGAACAGCCCCGCGACCACGACGAGCACCGCCTGGCCGAGCAGGGATTGGTACTCCGAGACGTAGCTCGGATTGAAGACGATCAGCAGCGAGGCGAACACCACGGCGGTCAGCACCACGATCTGCACGCTGCGCCGGGTCGAACGGCGCTCGGCCTCGACCCGGCGGCGCATGTCCAGCTCCTCGCGTGCCGAGACCGCCAGCGCGCCGAGCACGTCGCGCAGGCCGGGACCGCGCAGCTTCGAGTTCAGGACGAGTGCGGCGATCACCAGGTCGGCCGAAGGGTCGTCCAGCTCGTCGGCGAACAGCCGCAGCGCGTCCGGCAGCGCCATCCTGGTGTGCAGCCGGTCGACCAGGGCCCGCAGATGCGGCTTCAGCGCCGGGGCCGCAGCCCGGATGGAGGAGGGGATCGCCTGTTCGAGCCCGGCGGCACCGGCGATCGTGTCGCGCAACGACTCCGTCCAGGCGGCCAGCCCCTCCAGCCTGTGCATCGCCGTGCGCTCCTCGGCCGCGCCGCCCGTCAGGCCGCCCCACGCCAGGATCAGGGCCGCACTGCCCACCGCCATGACCGGCCAGCCGGTGAACACCAGCACGAGCACCGACGTCGCCGTCGCGATCGCCACCCGCGTCGACAGGGCCCTGACGATCTGCCGCCTGCGCGTCTTGGGCATCGCCGCCCTCGGGCGCATGCCGTACAGGCTCATCACCAGCAGGAACAGGCCGCCTCCGCAGAGGGCGCCGGAGAGCAGGGCCAGGGGGTCGAGGGGGATCATGCGTAGCCTCCGGGTGAGTACCCGTGTGCGATGAGCTCGTCCAGGCACGACAGCGGGGCGTGCGGCATCGCGGTGCCGTCGTGGCTCGGCGCGAACACCTCCGACGACAGCACGCGCCCGTCGCAGCCGTTGACCTCGCGCACGCTGGAGACGTAGCGCCGCAGCCTGCCGCCGCTGTGGTAGTCGTTGCGCTTCTCGACGAAGACCACGAAGTCGATCGCACCCGCGATGAGCATGTGCGAGGCCTCGATCGGCAGCCGTTCGCGGGCCTGCAGGGCGTAGGTGGCGATGCGGTTGAAGACCTCCATGCTGGAGTTGGCGTGGATGGTGGACAGCGAGCCGTCGTTGCCCTGGGTCATCGCGTTGAGCATCGTGACGATCTCGTCGCCGAGCACCTCGCCGACGATGACCCGCGAGGGGTTCATCCGCAGCGACCTCCTGACCAGCTCGGCCATGCTGATCTCGCCCTGGCCCTCGGAGTTGGGCAGGCGCTGCTCGAACGCGACGACGTTCGGATGCAGCTCGGGGAACTGGTCGAGGCCGAGCTCCAGTGCGCGTTCCACCGTGATCAGGCGTTCGTGCGGCGCGATCTCGTTGGCCAGCGCCCGCAGCAGCGTGGTCTTGCCCGCGTTGGTCGATCCGGCGATCATCACGTTCTTGCGCGCGGAGACCGCGGCGGCGAGGAACCTCGCCAGATCGGGCGTCAGCGTGCCGTTGCCCACCAGGTCGGTCAGGAACACCTTGCCGAGCCTGGCCCGCCTGATCGACACCGCCGGGCGCACGGTCACGTCCATCACGGCGCTGAGCCGGGAGCCGTCGGGCAGGCGCAGGTCGAGCTGCGGGTTGGCGGTGTCGAACGGGCGCGAGCTCAGGCCGGAGTACGCGGCGAGGATCTGGATGAGCTCGATCAGCTCGTCGTCGGAGTCGGCGACCGGGTCCTGGGTGAGCTCCTGGCCGTCCGCGTAGCCGACGAAGACGCGGTCGCAGCCGTTGATGTCGATGTTCTCGACGTCGGCGTCGTCGAGCAGCGGCTGCAGCCTGCCGACCCCGAACAGCGCCGCGTGGATGCCCGCGGCCAGGCCCTCCTCCTCCTCCATGGAGGGAGGGGTACGGCCTGAGCCGATCTCGTTCCTGGCGTGCTCCTCCAGGACCTGGGAGATGAGTGCCCTGGCGAACTGGCGTTCGTCCTCGCCCGTCATCGCGGCCAGGCCGTTGGCCTGGTCGATGCGGCGCTGGTGGGCCAGGCGGTCACCCACGTCCTGGCGGAACCGCTTGACCAGCGTGTGGTCGATCATCGCGGCTCACCGCCGGGCACGGGCTCGGCGCTGCCGGTCGTCCTGCCCCTGGTGACGACGCCCTGGCCGCCGGTCGGCTGCTTCTGCGGCAGCGCCTGCTGGGGCTGGGACTGGGGCTGGGGCTGTGGTTTGGCCGTCGGCGGGGCGTCGGTGTAGCGGACCTTGGCCGGGGCGGCGCTGAGGTGACCGGCCAGGCGACCGGCCAGCTCCCTGGCCGTCCTGACGAGCAGCGAACGGTCCAAACGCCCGCCCCACTGCCCGCGCAGCAGCTCCGCGCCCTTCGGGTCGTAGGCCAGACCGTGTACGAAGGCCGCGCTGGTGCCGACGATCCTGCGCACGTCGTCGATCGACGAACGGTACTGCCTGGGATCGGCGATGACGACGACGCCGATCTGCGGGCCGCGCTTGCTGATCGCCAGGCGTTCGCGCAGGTGCGCCACATGGTCGAGGCTCGCCCGCGTGAACAGCACCAGCAGTCCCGCCTCCGCGATCAGGTCGCCGATCTGCGGGTAGGCGCCGAGCCTGCCGCAGTCGGCGATCACATCGGCCTGCGGCATCGCCGCGAACGCCCGGCCGAGCGGCCCCCACATCCAGGTCAGACCGGCCGCCTGCTCGCCGTGCGTGATGCCGGCCAGCACGTCGAGGCCGCCGACGATCTTCTGTGTGTGCTCGTGGATCTGGGCGGACTCCAGGCCGCGCCTGGCGGTGGCGCCGAGGGTGAGCAGGCCCTTGCCCGGGTTCAGCACGCCGCCGTCGGCGGCGGGCAGCCGGTAGGCCAGGTCGCCGCCCGCCGGGTCGCACTCGGCGAGCAGCACGGGCCTGGGCCAGACGGCGCCCAGCGCCGTGGCGGCCGTGGTCACGCCCGGTGCGCCCTTGTCGGCGGCCAGTACGATGAGCGCCACGTCAGCGCGCTCCCGGCAGCTCGGCGACGGCGATCTCGCCCATGGCGGCATAGCCCACGATCTCCGGCGACACCGAACTGTCGACGATCACGGTCACCACGCCCGTCGAGCCGGTCCTGCCCTGCGTGGGCACGCTGTGCACCAGCGCGCTCTGCGCCAGCACCCGGCTGGCACTGGTGGTGTTGCGTCCGGGCACGTAGATCACCTGCACGCGGTCGCCCACGTCCAGCCCCGCCGGAGCCTGCCCCGGCTTGAGCGCGAGCCCCACCTTCGCCTTGCCCGGCCCGAGCTCCTGACTGGCCACCATGGTCATGTCCCTGGTCAGCAGCGTGCCCGGGATCAGCGTCACACTGGCGAACGTCTGCGCGACCGCCGCCTTGTGCTTGTACAGCACGTACTCGATGTCGGTCTGGGCGATCTGCACCTCGGCCAGCGCCGTCTCGGGAATCTGCTGCCCCGCCCCGATCTGCCTGACCACCTTGATCGCCGAAACCCGCTCCCCACTGCGCAGCACCAGCAGGGTGGTGGCGAGCGCCCCACCGAGGATGAGAAGTACGGCAAGCGCGGCCAGCGCCGGTTTGCGTTCACGGGGTGGCACTGGGAGCTTGCGCGACGCCGGGCCCGAGAGCGCGCCGCTCGCGCCCGCCGCGGTGGGCGCGGGCTTTTCGCTGGTCCTCATGGGTAGGGGGCTCCCATTGCAAATTGTGGAATTCAAGCCATTATGTGCAGGCGACTGAGAGGGTGGTAGGTAAATGGCCGGAACCATGCTCGAATCGCAGGTGGAGCTCTGTCAAGGCGAATGAGGCCATACCTAGGGTGAATAAAGGGTGGCCTTGAATGGGCGTTTTGTGATATATGTTCACGCTGGTCACATTGGGCACTTTGATTGGTGGTTATTGGGGTGGGGTGTGGGGTGGGGGTGTAGTGGCTGGTGAGGGGGGTGGGGTGGTTGTGCGGGGTGGGGGTGTGGGGGGTTGAGGTGGGTGGGATGGGGTTTGGTGGTGCGGGATGGGGTTGGGAGTGGCGGGGTGGTGGAGCGGGCGGGGTGGAGTGAGGTGGGTGGTTGGGCGTGGTGGGGTTGAGGGTTCGGAGTGGACTTCAGGGCAGGACTGTCGAGGTCGGCGAGATCGTCTCGTGGACTGTGTCCGTCGCGGCAGCCGGGTCGGCATATCCGATGCGTGCGCTGGTTCTCTCGCGTGGTCTGGTTCTCTCGCGTGGCCTGGCTCTGTCGAGTGCGCCGGCTCCGTTACGTCCGTCAGATCCGCCACGTGCGTCGCATCTGTCATGTTCGTCGTGTCCGCTACATCCATCACATGCACTGCATCCGTCACCTGCACTGCATCCGACGCGTCCATCGCACCTGTCGGGTGCGTCACGTCGTTGGGTGCGTCACGTCGTTGGGTGCGTCGCCCTCAACGAGGAGTTGCGCTGGCGAAGTGCTTACCACGGCGGTTCATGTTCATGACAGCTCGCACACATGCCCCTACGCCGGGCACGCGTCGCAAACGAACAGCACACCTCGAACACCACACAGTGAACAGCACCCCCGCGAACAGCAGTCGACGAACTGTCACAACAAACCCAGCACCACAAAAGCCCACCTGCGAACAGCAGCCCCATTCACACCGCCTCACACTCCACCGTCCGCCCTCCCCTCACCACACCCTCACGCTCCGCCCCACCCCTCAGTCCACCCAGCCCCTCCGTTAGCACCGCCCTCCCACATTCCCTCCCTTCAGCCGGCTTGCCCCCACTCCCTACCCATACGCACCCCTCGCCCCCACAACCTGCCCCATTCCCACCCCCCCTTCCCCTCTCGTCCCCTACTCTTCGCCTCCCGTTTCTTCGCCTCCGACCCCCTCGCCCCGACTTTCTCCGCCCTACACTGCGGCCCCACCTTGCCGCCCGGTCTCTCCGCACATCCCAATACCGCCACCTCCACGCCTCTCCCCCCCCGCCCCACCATCTCCCTCCCAGAATCCTCCCTCCGAAGCCCAGCCTCCCCGCTCCACGCTCCCGACAGCTTGAGACCACCGCCCGGCCAGCACGTTGCGCGGACACCACCGACTCGCCCGTCCCACCCACACAAGCCCTCTCCCCCACTCTCCCTCAAGACCCTGCAAGCACATCGCCACCGAGCACCCAGCCCCAAGCCCAGCAACGCCCCACCCCACCTCCACCCACCACCCACCCCACCCCAATCACCCTCCAGCGACACGCCAAGCACCCCCAGTAGTCACAGAGTTATCCACAGCTCTATCCACAGCCAAATCACCACACCGCCCCCACCAAACGCCCCATAAGGCGTTTTTTACCCACTTAGCATCACAAACAAGGCAGTGTCACCCACCTTTGTCCACAGGCAGCCGAGTTATCCACAGGTTGGCTGTGACGGTCTCATGCTGTTGCCGTCATCGGGCAGGATGAGCGACCTCTCCCGAGTTAGGTTGGCGGCGGGGGAACGACCCGAGGAGACGGCAGATGCGGATCATGCTCACCGTGCTGGACCGGCGCGGCGACCGTGACGTCGTGATTGAGGCCGATGACGACACCACCGTCGCGCGTCTCGCCCGAGCCCTCGACGACCAAGTCGAAGAGCCGTTGGCCAAGGTGCTACGCCTCTCCAGAGCTCGAGCCCCCTACGGCATCGACGCCGCATCCCCGACAACCCCGGGCAATCACCCTCCGGACCCGTCACACCCAGGCTCATCCCCCAGGGCGACAACACCACCGGAGCCGACGCCACCCAGGACAGCCCCACCAGGTTCAACAGCACCGGGGACAGCCCGCCCAGGCAGCCCGCAGTCTCCCCACACCACCCCCCACGACGCACCATACGACCACGACCACCACCGCGACCCCGACCATGACCCCTGGCTGGGCCCCCCGCCTCCCAGGCCCTCAACCACTCGCCCCCCTCAGCCGGGCACCGCTTCCCGCCCCCGCCCAGGCACCGTCTCCCGTCCCCCCACCGGCACCGCCCGCCCCCAGCCCACCGACCCGTACCCCTCCACCTCAACCACCCCCTCCACCCCACCCACCTCGCCCCCACTCACCGCTCCCCCGCCCTCCTCCCACAACGACGCCCTCAGCTACGACGGCCCGCGACTGTGGCGCAACGGGCGTGAGGTCGACCCCCGCGCCCCCGCCAGGGCCGTGCTGCGTGACGGCGACCGGGTGACGCTCGACGCACGCCTGGCCAAGGCGACCATCATCGAGGAGCCGGAAGGTGTCGCCGAGGTCCGGGTGGTAGGCGGTCCAGGGGCCGGATCGGTGCATCGGCTCGGCCTCGGGGTGCACACGATCGGCTCCGACGACCTGTGCACGGTATCGGTGCCTGCGGACCCCACCCTGGACCCCGAAGCCGCGACCATCCGCATCACGCCCGAGTCGATCACCGTGGAGCCGCACCACCACACCACCCGCCCACGCCCCGCCGTACCGAAGACGGCGCCCGCGAAAGCCAAGCCTGCCAAGGAGAGCAGGAGCGACAAGGGGCACGAGGCGCGGCGGGCGGACGGTCGTGAGGACGGTGAGGTGGCGACGCTGGCGGGGGTGGCGCTCGGGGAGGCGGCGGACTGGCCTGAGCATGCGTTGCTCGTGTGTGGGGCGTCGATCTTCTCGCTCAATGCGATCGAGCCGCCCGACGCGCATCTCGATCCGCTGCACGACGGCGGGCTGGCGTACAACCGGCCGCCGAGGTTGAAGCGGCCCGAGGTCGAGCGCAGGTACGAGGTTCCGGCGGAGCCCAAGCGCAATGAGGGGATGCGGCTGCAGCTGCTGGCGGCGTGCCTTCCGGCGGTGCTGGGCATCGCGATGGTGTTCGTGTTCAACAACTGGATGTTCATCCTGTTCGCCCTGATGACGCCGTTGATCATGATTGGCCAGTGGGCGAGCGACAAGCGGCACGGGCGCAAGCAGTACCGCCAGGCGATGAAGCAGTACCGCGAGCGCATGCAGGTGTTCAAAGACGAGGTGGAGCAGGCGACGAAGGCCGACGAGGTGACGCGCAGGGCCGCAGCGCCCGACCCCGCCGAGGTGCTTCTGACCGCGACCGGCCCGCGCAGGCGCCTGTGGGAGCGGCGCAGCCACGACCCCGACGCCTTACGCCTCAGGGTCGGGCTCGCGGATCTGCCCGCCGATCTGGAGTTCGTCGCCGAACGCGGGGGCGATGGGCCACTGCCCGACGTACCCGAGTGCCAGGCCGTTCCGGTCGCCCTGGCCATGCGCAGGCTCGGCGTCGCGGGTGTGACCGGGCCACGCGCCGCCACGACCGGCCTGGTGAGCTGGCTCGTCGGCCAGGCCGCCGCCCTGCACAGCCCCCGCGACCTGGCGATCGTCGTCCTGTCCGCGCATGCCGACGGCCGTGAGCGCTGGAGCTGGGTACGCTGGCTGCCGCATTGCGCCCCCCACGGCGGTGAGGACTGTGTGGCCCTCGTCGGCACCGACCCCGACAGCGCCGCCCGCCGCGTCGCCGAGCTCGCCTCCCTCATCGACGAACGCCTGGACGAGCCCGCCCTGCCCGGATTGGGTACGGCGGGCCGGTCGGGTGGGCGGGGGTCGACGTTCGGCCGGTCGGCGGGCTCGGGTGCGGGGCTCGGCGGGATGAGCAAGATCCCCACCGGCTGGGACGACCTCGGCGGCGGAGCCAATGCGGGCACGGCGAAGGAGCCGTCGTTCGCCTCGTACGACGAGCAGCCCTATGACGTCCTCGTGGTGCTCGACGGAGCCCAGGTTCTGCGCGGTCTGCCCGGTATGCCGCATGTGTTGCGCCAGGGACCCCGCGCGGGTGTGTACACACTGGCGCTCGACGACGACCAGCGCCTGCTGCCCGAGGAGTGCGCCACGGTGGCGGCGTGCGCTCCCGACGGGCATCTGCGGCTGCGCGGCGGCGGCCTCGACGCACTCGGGCGTATCGTCATCGACCAGGTGTCGCCGCCCTGGTGCGACCGGCTGGCCCGGGCCCTCTCGCCGATCCGTGACGTCAGCAGGGACGACCCTTCGGGCAGCCTGCCCGAGTCGCTGCGCCTGCTCGACCTCCTGCGCATGCCGTACCCTTCCGCCGACGATCTCGCGCAGCGCTGGAGTGAGGGCCCCACGACCAGGGCGCTCATCGGGGCCGGGCCCGAGGGGCCGTTCACGGTCGATCTGCGGGTGGACGGGCCTCATGCGCTCATCGCCGGTACGACGGGCGCGGGCAAGTCCGAGCTGCTGCAGACGATGATCAGCGCACTGGCGGTGGCCAACAGCCCGGACGAGATGACGTTCGTCCTGGTCGACTACAAGGGCGGGGCGGCGTTCAAGGAGTGCGCGCTGCTGCCGCACACGGTGGGCATGGTCAGCGATCTCGACGGCCATCTCACCCAGCGCGCCCTCACCTCGCTCGCCGCCGAGATCCGCCGCCGCGAACGCCTTCTGCTCACGGTCGGTGCCAAGGACATCGAGGACTACCAGGACAACCGGGGCCGGATCCTACGAGCCCACGAGCTGCACAGCCGTGCCCTCCATCAGCAGGTCACCCACGATCCCCGCCGGCCCGAGACCCGCTCCCCGCTGGCAGGCCGTTCGCTGCCTCGCTCACGCTCCCCGCGTTCGCTCTTTCCGGGCTCGTCCGGCATTCCGGGTTCGTCCGGCGGCGGAGGCGGTGGTCCGTACGGGGCGGGCTGGGACGCCGACATCCGCGGGGACGGCGCGGACCGAGGGTTCGGGGGCGATGCCGGAGGTACGGCGGGCGACGGCGCCGGGTGGAGCAAGCGGCAGGGCGGCGGCGGCGGCGGGGAGTTCATGGCCGCTCCGGTCGCTGCGGTCGGAGCGGGGTCGGGGCTGACACCGTTGCCTGAGGCGATGCCCAGGCTGGTGCTGGTCATCGACGAGTTCGCGGCTTTGGTGAGTGAGTTGCCCGACTTCGTCGCCGGGCTTGTGGACATCGCCAGGAGAGGGCGTTCGCTCGGCATTCACCTCATTCTGGCCACCCAGCGGCCCGCCGGTGTCGTGACGGCCGACATCCAGGCGAACACGTCCCTGCGTATCGCCCTGCGGGTGACGGAGGCGACCGAGTCCAGTGACGTCATCGATCGGCCCGACGCCGCGCACATCTCGAAGGCGACTCCGGGGCGCTGCTATGTGAAGTCGGGCGCGGGAGCCGTGTCGGCCGTGCAGACCGCTCGGGTGGGGGGTCGCAGCCCGAACACTCCGGCGTTGCGCGACGCCGCCTCGCCGGTGGGAGGCGCGGCGCGGTCCGGCGGGCTCGTACGCGTCGTCGACATGAACTGGCGTGCGCTCGGCCAGCCGTTCCCGGCCGCGCTGGAGACGACCGAGAGCAGTCCGGTCACCGATCTGACCATCCTCACCGAGGCTCTGATCGACGCCGCCCGTCTGACCGGTGCGACGCGTCAGCCGAGTCCGTGGCTCACGCCGCTGCCCGGTCATCTCGTGCTCGACACCGAGGCGAGCGAGAGGGACGAGTGGGCGGATTCCGCTTGGCGCGAGGTGGAGCCCCTGGAGTTCGGGCTGACCGATATGCCGTGGGAGCAGGGGCGGCGCAAGCTCGTCATCGATCTGGCGCACGGCGGCCATCTGCTGATCGCGGGGTCGGCCCGGAGCGGGCGTTCGACGGCGTTGCGGACGATCGCCGGGTGTATCGGCGCGCGTACGTCGCCTGCGGACGTCCACCTGCATGCCATCGACTGCGGCTCCGGCGCCCTGCTGCCGCTCGTCGCCCTGCCGCACTGCGGCGCGGTCGTCACGCGAGACCAGCTCGACCGGGTCGAACGCCTGCTCACCAGGCTCAGAGGCGAGATCGGCCGACGGCAGCAACTGCTGGCCGAGGCCGGGCATGCCTCGCTGGGCGAGTATCGGCAGGCCGGAAATCGGCTGCCCTGGCTGGTTCTGATGCTCGACCGGTGGGAGGGGTTCGTCGCCGCGTTCGAGGGATACGACTACGGGCGGTTGACCGAGGTATTGCTGCAGATCCTGCGTGAGGGTCCGGCCGTGGGGTTGCGGGCCGTGGTGACCGGTGATCGTTCGGCTCTGCTCGGGCAGGTCTCGACCGTGTTCGACGACCGCCTCCTGCTGCGCCTCGCCGAACCCGCCGACTACGGCCTGGCCGGTCTGTCCCTCAAGGACCTGCCCGCCGCCATGCCACCCGGACGAGCCCTCTCCACCGGCGAACACGGCCTGACCGAAAGCCAGATCGCCCTGCTGACCGACGACCCCTCCGGCCCAGCACAGGTAGCGGCCCTGCAGGCTGTGGCCAGGGAGTCCCACCGACGCCTCAGCGCCGTCTCCTCCGGCTCCGACTGGCTTGACGACGAGGGCGTTGGGCGGTCGAAGCGGCATGCGGCGCCGTACGGGGCCGAGGGGGGAGGGCGTGGGGAGTCGCGTCCTTCGGGGGAGGGTGCTTCCGGCGTGGCGTGGGAGAGGCCGCTGCGGGTGGATGCGCTGCCGTTGCGGATCACCGCGGCGCAGGCGTTGGAGCTGAGTCCTGGCTTCCGTGCGCCTTCGCCGCTCTGGGCGTTGCTCGGGGCCGGTGGGGACGCGCTGGCGCCGTTGGGTGTCGATCTTCTGGCGCAGGGGCCGGGGGCGGTGATCGCGGGGCCACCTCGGTCGGGGCGGTCGTCGGTGCTGATGACTGCGGCCATGTCGCTGATCGAGCACGGTACTCCGGTCGTGGCGATCGTTCCTCGGCGCAGCCCGTTACGTGAGCTTCAGGGGGCTCTCGCCGTGCTCGACGGCAATGGGAGCGGGTTGCAGGAGTTGGTCGCCGGGCTGGAGAGGTTCGTGGTGGTCGTCGACGATGCCGAGCTGATCAATCCGGACGGGCCGCTCGGCATGGCCCTTGAGGAGATCCTCCGCACGGGCCGGGACGGGGAGCACGGCCTGATCATCTCGGGAAGCACGGGAGACCTGGCCACCGCGTACCGAGGCTTCGTCGCCGAGACCCGCAAGTCCCGCACCGGCTTACTCCTGGCCGTCCAGAGCCCTGCGGACGGCGACCTCTTCACCGTACGGCTTCCGCGCGGCGCGACCGGCGGCCCTCCTGGGCGTGGGCTGTTGGTCACGTTGGGGAATGTCAGTCCTGTGCAGGCTGCTTTGCCGGAGTTGCCTACGGGGTGAGGGCGAGGCTGGGCAATGGAAGAGCGCACGTGCGCTGTCGGGGGCACTGGGCAGGCTTGAGGTCCAGAGTCGCCGGGCAGGCCAGGGCGGGGCAGGGCAGGGGCTCGCTTGGTTGGGTGTGAGCGCGTTTGCGGGGCCGTCAGGTTTCCGCATCGCCCTGCGCTGCAGCTCCGCCGAAGCGCGTCTTCCCATGGTCTTGACCTCTGGGTAGGAGCCCTCAGCCTGCAATTCAGGCACTTGACCGCTAGGCAGGAGCCCTCGGCCTGCTATTCGGGCGCTTCACCGCTAGGCAGGACGCCCGGTCCTGCAAGGTCCGGTCCTGCAAGGCCCCAGCCTGTAATGCCTGGTCCTGTTATGCCACAGCCTGAAATGCCCGGTCCTGCAATACCTGGGCTTGTGACTCGGCCGCGCCTGCGAGTCAGTGGCCTTCCCCTCTCCGGTCCTCCCCCACGGCCGTCCTCCCGTCTGGTCACTTGCCGATGGGCAAATCTGGTCACTTGCCGATGGGCAAAGGCTTGTGGGCCTCGGCTGGGTCGAGGGTGGGGCCTTCGGGGATGAGGTGGAGGAGGTTGGTGGGGAGGGGGGAGGCGGTGGTGGGGTCGTAGCCGAGTTTGGTGATTTGGTCGGCTGCTATGCGGTATTTGATGCCCTCGTCGGTGAGGAGGTAGTACGGGCCGGCGGGAGGGACCTGGCCTTCGCCGGGGAGAAGGACGAGGATGCTGGCGGTGCCGGGCGGGAGGATGACGCGGTCCACCGAGTTCTGGGCGCTTTCGATGCGGCCGGGAGCGGGACGCAGGGTGCCGCCGACGGTGATCTGGGAGGCGACGGAGGCGGCGCGGGTCGCGGAGAAGACCGAGCACAGGGGTGAGGTGCCCGCGGGGGTGATGACGGTGGGCATCGTGGGGGGCAGGCCGCCGGGCAGTTTGGTGGCGGACAGGCGGGCGGCGTTGGCGGTGGCGGCGTCGACCTCGATGGGGGCGACGTCGAGCCTGCCGTACGCCTTCTTGCTGGCGGGGTCCTCCAGGAGCATGGTGGCCTGGGTGACGGTGAGGGGGGACAGGCCGTCGCTCAGCAGGACGAACCAGCGGGGCTGGTCGCCGGTGGTCGGCGGGACCTTGTAGATCCGGCCGACGGCCGACGCGCCTCCGTCGGGGCCCTGGACCTTGCGGCCCCGGTCGGTGATCGAGGGGCTCTGGAACTGCACGCCTTCGGGGATGGAGTTCAGCCAGGCCGTCGGCACCTTGCGCGGAGCGCCGCCCGCCAGGCGGCGTACGTTCTCGGCGGGCACCCGCATGCGCTGGTTGCCGTAGATCACCCACGCCTGCTGGTCGTCCTGCACGACGAGCGCCTGGTCGCCGCCCAGCGGAGCGCCGCCGACCCCGGTGCCCCCGACGAGCGTGACGTACGGCTTGCGCTCGCCGGAGGGGGCCACGCCTTCCAGGACGCAGACCGACCACGGGCCCCGTACGAGCTTGTCCTGTTTGGGCAGTGAGTCGGGCGCTCCGGCGATGCCCACGCGGCTCCCGCGTTCGAACCCGGCCAGCGACTCGGCCGACACATTGCGTACGGTGACGTCGGCGGTGTCCAGGAGCAGCCTGCCCGAGACGTAGTTCGCGACAGGGAGCAGGCGTTGCTGCTGTTCGCTGTAGACGTAGGTGGCGCCGGTCTCCTCCTCCACGAGCAACTGCCCGGGGTCGGTGAGCTTGGTCGCACCGCCGGACTTCAGCATGCCCCAGATGCCGAACCCGGCGGCGACCACCACTGCGAGCAGGATGCCGCAGAACATGGCCACCGTGTGCCTGCGCATGGGCGGCTCGGGCACATCGGGCTCCGCCTGCAGCAACGCCATCCCCAGGCGCTGCTGCATGAGCCGATGCGCCTGGTAAAGATCCTTGCGGGTCTGCACGTCACTTCCCCCGAGTCAGGACATACCTCCACACAAGCATGGAGCCACCGAAGCATAGAAGCTCCGTCACTCCCGCCCCACGTGCCTCTGCCACACCACGGACGCCTACAGCGGGTTCAGCATGCTGGCGATGCTGGGGCTCTTGCCGAGCGTGCTGGGGTCGAACGTGGTGGGCTGGGCTTGGAGCGTGTTCTGCGTGGGGTCGTAGACGAGGGCGGCGTCGGGGCCCTCGAAGGTGCCCGTGGGCAGGGTCTTCATGAACGGCAGAAGCTGGGCCTGCTGCTCCTGGAGCTGGGCGATGCCGTAGAACATGCCGCCCACCAGGAGGACCATCATCTTCTTCTTCCACAACATCTGGCCGAGCTTCTTGAGCATCTCGACGGTGTCCTTCCAGGACTTCAGCTCGGCGAGCGGCGCGCTGAAGCCGAACATCCGCGCGGCCAGCGTCCAGAGCGCGATCACCAGCATGACGGCGCCGATGACGCAGCACACGATGCCCTCGATGAAGGTGATCTGCGCGGTCTGGTCGAGGCAGTCGCCCACGCCGCGCCGGTGCTGGACCTCCTCGTCGCAGTACGCCTCGAACGCGGTCACCGCCTCGGTCAGCTTGTCGAACGCCGGGCCCTTCCACTCGCCGCTCTTCACCATGCCGTCGTACAGCGTTCGGACCTGCGCCTTGAGCTCGACCATCTCGTCCGAGCCGCCCGACAGGGGATCACGCCACTCCGACGCCGCCTTGGCGATGTCGCCGGGGTTGGCCAGCAGGGTGCCGATGGCGGCGCACACCGAGAAGGCGGCGGGCGTACGCAGGATGAGCGCCGCGCTGCCCGCCATCGCCAGACCGGAGAGGAAGAACGTCTGACCGGACTCGTAGGCCATGAGAGGTCCTCGCTCAGATCTCGTGGGTGAGCAGGGCGGGAGCGGAGTCCTCTTCGCCCCACACGCCCTCGTCGATCGCGGGCATGTTGATCTCGCTCTCCTTCTCCTTCTCGTTGGCGCCCGGCGCGCCTCCGCCCATCATGGGAGGCATGAACGGCATGCCGCCCATGCCGTTCGCACCGGCCTTGCCGTTGAAGGAGGCGGGCGTGACCCCGGTGCCGGAGCCGCCGCGTCCGGCACTCGTACCCGAGCCGTCGCCGGGATAGGTCCCGTGGCCGGGAAGCGTCGTGCCGTTCTGCAGGCCGAGTGCGTTGGGGTCGTTGCCCGCCAGGCCGGTCAGGCGAGGGTCGAGGCCGTTGGCGCCGAGCCCGTCGCCCGGCGTCGAGCGGTTGAGGTCCTCGATGCTCGGCGGCTTGATGCCGTTGAGGTCGGCCGTACCCGGCTTGGGGAGGTTGCCCAGGTCTGACGGGTTGGGCAGCGAGCCGTTCGGGAGTTTGCCGTCGGGGAGCTTCCCGTCCGGCAGCTTGCCGTCCGGCAGGTCACCGGGCTTGAGGCCGCCCGGCAGGTCGGAGGGCTTCAGGGCGTTGGGGTCGAGGCCGTCCAGCTTCGGAGCCCCGCCCAGATCGCCGAGACCGCCCGAGCCGAGGCCGCCCGAGCCGAGACCACCGAGATTTCCGGTGCCGAACGGGCCCAGTTGCTGCTGCTGTTGCTGGGTGGTCTGCTCGTTCTTGTCGTAGTTCGCCGCCATCGCGGGCAGGCCCTTGCCCCAGGAGTCGAGCACCTCCTTGGCACTGCCCAGCGTTTTGGCGTGCCCGGCCTTCAGCGTTTCGTGTGCGTCGCTGAGGCCGCTACCGGCCACGCCGAAGCCGACGCCCGAGACCGAGATCGCGCCGATCCTGCCGGAGAGCTTGCTCAGCACCGGCGCCTGCTTACCGAAGTTGTCGCCGAGCGCCTTGACCGACTCCGCCTTGAACGCGAGCTCGTTCTGCGGCTTCGGTATGGCCGTCGGGAACGACTGTGTGAACTGCGTTGTCGGCGTGGTCTGCGGCTTCTGCTCGGCCATGTCCCTCGTTCACCTTCTCGTGGGTGCCTGGATTCGTGGATGCCTGGTCTCGCTCCAGGCCCTGGTCTCCCAGAGCACAGGCGCGCGGATGTCAGGTGCGGCGCAGGCGGGGGCCGTCCTGGGTGGATGGGCGGCCGAGGGTGGAGTCGGTGGTGTTGCCGGTGGGCCCGCCCCAGACGTCGTCGTCCTGGTAGGCGAAAGCCGAGGTGTTCTCCCTCTCCTGCTGCTCCCCGCCCTGGCCGCCGTGCGGGATGCCCGCCATCGGCATACCGCCGAACCCGGGCAGCCCGTTGGCCGCGCGCAGGCCGTTCGCGCCCATGCCGTTCAGGCCGGATCCCGAACCCGTGCCGCCCGCGCCCACGCCGTTGTAGCCGGGCACGCCGCCGGTGCCGTTGCCGTACCCGGTCTGGTTGATGCCCTGGGCGCCGGTCAGGCCGGACAGGTTCGGCTCCTGGTAGGCGGCCAGCTGGGTGCCGCGCAGGTCGGGGGAGGTCAGGCTGGGATTGGTCAGGCCGTTCGCGCCGAGGGCGTTGGGGTCGAGGCCGTAGGGGTTCTGGTCGGCGCCGAGGCCGGGGGTGGTGAGGCCACCCGGGTTGAGGTTCGTACCGCTGCCGTTGCCCGGCAGGTTGCCGTTGAGGTCGGGGCCGCCGGGCAGGCCGCCGGGGAGGTTGCCGCCGGGCAGGCCGCCGAGGTTGTCGGGCGACTTCAGGGCGGCGTTGTCCAGGCCGGTGTTGTCCAGGCCCCCCATGGTCGGGATGCCCCCCGGTATCTGGCCGCTGGGACCGCCGGGCAGCTGCGGCGTCTGCAGGAAGGGCAGCGGCGTCGGCTGCGGGCGCGGCCCGGCGAACCCCGTCACCCCGGGCGGCAGCAGGTCGTAGTGCTTGGCGATCTCCTCGTTGACCCGCTTGAAGTGCGCCTCCGCCCTGTCCTCCTGCCGCATCTCGCCGAAGGGGAAGAACGACAGCGTCGCCGCCCAGTCGATGTCACGGTCGGTCCTGGAGTCCCTGGCGACCAGGCCGTCGAAGCCCTCGACCACATTGCGCTGGGCCGAGACGAGCGTCTTGGTGTATTCGTGCAGGGGCGGGGCCATCGCCCCCATCTTCTTGGCCAGCTCGCGCAGCGTCGCGTCCACGAGTTGCAGCTTCTGCTGCATGGGTACGGCCGCGGGCCCCTTGACGTGCTCGTTCAGCTTCGCGGCCTGCTCCTTGAGCTGGCGGGAGGCCTCGTTCAGCAGGACCGAAGCCGCCTGGAAGTAGTCGGCCGCGCGCTGGACGGTCGGCGGGTGGGTGTCGTCCAGCCACTTCTTGATCTGCTTGAGGTTGGAGTCGATCATGGACGGCGGTAACTGCTCGTCCATCATGGGCATACGCGTGTCCACGGTGCGAACTCCTTTCAGACGGGCTTGGGTGTGCCTTCGTTGGCCTTGCTCGCACGCTCGGCGGCCTCGGCCATGTCGTAGATCATCTTCACCGTGTCGGCCAGGTCGTCGATCACCGTGGGATAGAGCCCGCCGTCGGCGATGAGCATCTGGTACTCGGAGTTGACCGCGGCCCCGAACTGCTTGGCGGTCTGCCACTCCCCCATGTGCACCTCGGTGAGCAGGCACTGGTACCTGACGTCGGCCAGCGATCCCGCCCCCGAAGGCGGCTTCGGCACGTCGCCCAGCTCGTCGCCCGGCTTGTGGCCGGCCGACATCGCCGGAGGAGTGGTCGGCAGCCGCAGGACCTGCTCCAGCTGGTGCAGCACCTTGGCCACCTCGCGGGCCTTGCCCCAGTTGATCTCGGGCCCCTTGGCGCCGGCGTCGTCCTCCTTCGTGAGGCCGGGCCAGTTGGGGTCCAGCTCAAACGCCACGACGAGCCTCCCTGGTGTGGTCGATCATCGGATCCACGACGTTCCCGTTCCCTCGGTAGTCGTTGGCGTCGCCGCGCAACAGGCTCGCGCCGGCCTCCTGCTCACCCTGCTCCTGGGGAGGCGCACCGCCCATCGGCATGAACGGCATGCCGCTCATGCCGGACGGCGCTCCCCTGCCGCTCCCCGCCGGGAAGACGGTGTTGTTGGTGATCACGCCGTTGCCGCCGTATGCGGTGGCGGGGCCGGGCGTGCCGATCGGGCTGGTGCCGATGACACCCACCTGGTTCGGCGTGCCGATCAGGTTCGGCGTCGCGACCATGTTGGGCGTGCCGATGAGGTTCGGCGTGGTGGTCGTGTGCGGCAGGGCGGTCGTCGGCTGGGTGGAGAGCGGCTGCTGGTACCCGGCCGTCTCGGTCGTGCGCGCGTCGAGCACCGGAGGCGCCGTGCCGTCGGCGGGCGCGGTGGTGCCCGGAACCTGGGGGGTCGGGACGGGCGTGCCGGGACTGCCGGGGGCGCCTGGCGTACCGGGATTGCCCGGGGTGCCGGGGTTGTCGGTGCCGGGTCCGCCGGGGTTCGGCGTTCCCGGGCCGCCCTGGACCGGCGGGTCGACTCCGGGGCCCGCCGGACCCGGGCCGGGGGCAGGGGTGGAGCTGCCCGGACCCGCCGGGGTCCAGCCGGGACCGCTTCCGGTGCCGCCGGTCGGCCGCCAGTCGCCGCCGTTGCCGTTCCTGTTGCCGCCGTTCTCGGGGTAGACGATCTCCTTGACCGGAGGCGTGGCCGGGTTCACCTCGACGGTGCCGAGCGAGTACGTCACCGACGGCGGCACCCAGTGGTCGTACAGCACGACGAGTTGTTCGTTGAGCAGTTGCAGCGCCTGGCGCGCCCGCCAGGTGCCGTCCTCGACGTCGGCGGCCTGCGGCAGCAGTTCGGGGCCGAGTGCGGTGGGCGGCTTGGGCGCCGTGACCACGGGCGGCACGGTCGTGGTGGGCTTGGCTGTGGGCGTGCTGGTGGGCGGCGGTGTGGGCACCGCGCCCGGCTCCGGCTTCGGCGTGTGGGTCGGCGCGGGCGTGTCGGCGGTGACGATGCTGTCCAGCGACCTGATCGCGGCCGGCAGGTGCTCCTTGCCGTACATGGTCAGCGTCGAGGACATCATCGTCATCTTGCCCGAGAGCTCACCGGCCGTGGCGTGCAGCATCTGCAGGGAGTACTGCAGCTCGGCGGCGCTCGGGCCCTTCCAGACCTCGGCCAGGGCCTTGGCATGCGCCGAAAGGTCGTCCTGGATACCGGCGATGAGCTTGGAGGCGGCGGTGTAGGCCTCGCCCGCCTTCACGATCGCCGCGGGGTCGGCGCTCCTGATCCAAGCCTCGATCTGCGCTCGCCTCGCGCCTCCGTGGCCCGGCTTGGGCGGCGACGATGCGTCCTTGATGACAACGATTTTCGTCTCGCCTGCCATGTGTCCTCATCTCCCCGTCAGACGGAGCCGCCCTAGCGGGCCCCGCTGGCGGTCTCACCCATCTCATAGTTGGTCGCGTGCTGCCTGAGCGCCCTGATGGTGTTCAGCCAGCTGTCGACCACATGCAGATACACCGAGGCGAGCGCGTTGCCGTTGCTCTCCTGGTCGACGAGGCCCCCCGGGTCCGGCTTGAACCCGACCGACTTGGCGAAGTCCCTCGCCGCCGGCCATCCGCCGAACTTGTCCTCGCTGAGCAGCGCGTTGTCCTTCAGGTGCGCCAGCGACCCCGCGCCCTGCTCCATGAGCGGCTTGAGCGCGCGCTCCAGCTCGTCGGCGATCGCGCGCATCCTGGCGACGTTGAACGTCAGCTCCTGCTTCGGGTCGAGACCCGGCCAGTCCGGCAGCGTCAGCGCGTCGCGCTCCCCGTACATCGCATCACGGCTGGTCATTGCAGTCCTCCCCGACACCCTCTACTCCGGTACGGCGAAGCCGCCGCGAACGAGCAGAACTCGGCCATCGCTTGCGATGACCGAGGGCTCGTGACATCCGGCAAAACGATCAGCCGTTGTACCACATCGACATGTTGCGGTTCTCCGTCGCGCGGTAGTTCTCGGCCGCGATCTGGATGGCCTTCTGGATCTCGTCGAGCTGACCGCGCATCTCCTGCGCCTCGGCGTTCCACTTGGCCTGGTGCTGGTCGAAGAACTCGCGGGCGCCGCCCTCGCCCTCCCAGTTGGCGGCGAGCGTGGTCTGCAGCCCCGTCATCAGCTTCTGGAGCTCCTCTTCGAGGAGACTGACGACCTTGACGATGTCGGCCTGAGCCATCTGCATCTGGCCGAAGTTGACTTTGGTGAAATCCAGTTCCGTGGACACGGACGTACTCCCCTTCGTTGCTGGCTGGGTCTGCTCTAGCCGACCTTGACGTTGAGCAGGGACTCAAGGGCGCCGACGGCCTGCTGGACGTCCTGGTCGTTGGCGTTGTAGACGACGGCGTTGACGCCCATCGTGTCGGCGATGCCTTCCAGGTCGGTGCGTACGTCGCGCATCGACTGGTCCCAGACCTGCATGGCACGGCGGAACATCGTCGCGGCCGGGCCGAGCCAGCCGGTGCTGAGCAGACCGTTGGCGGTGGTCTCGATGGAGACCCTCAGACCTTCCACGTACTGCGCGCTGTCGACGACCTTGACCGCCGCTTCGTTGATCTTCGACGCGCTTGCCCCAAAGAGCTCGGACATGTGCCACCTCCGTGACGCTCGGCATGATCACCTGTCACGGGGCGTGTCGAGTCGACGGTCACGACTTCGTGCCCCCGGCCGGTCTCGACGATCCCCGCGATCATCATCATTCGGCATGCTAGTCATCAGAAGTCACATAGATAACATGTATCTACATTGCGGGCAGATAACGTTTTCTAGACAATCCCGTAAACGGCCAGGTGAAGCCCATACCACCCCGTGTGGCGTTGTTGGCCGTGTGACTCCTGAGACGGAACATAACACTTTCTCCCGTTCTATACGGAGTTCTGGCGTATCGAGTAGGGTCGACGATCACTTGGGTTCTATCGGGGAATGGGAGCCGAGCGTGGTCGATCGACCGAGCATCGACGTACTTCTGAACTGGGGCGCGGCCTCTCCCACGGGAGGCGCGGCCGGCCCCGGCGCGCCCGGAGGCGCCGCGACCGAGGCCGACCTGGTCGGCAACACGTCAGGTACGGTCGCCGGCCCGACCTATGTCGATCCGCAGGCCCCCGCCGACGACTCCCCCACCGACGCCGCGGGCGCACCCGAGACGGCGGGCCCCGCCCAGGACACCCAGACGGCCGTGCCGCACGAGACGTCCGGGAGCGAGGCCCAGGACCCGTCGTCGGGAGGCGGCGAACCACCGGCCCCCGACTCCCGCAACGCCTCGGGCCAGCTCGAAGGCCTGCACGACATCGACGACAAGACCCCGCGCGACGCCGGATCGACGGGATCGACCGGACAGACCGGCGACGGCGACGGCACGGGCGGGAACGGCTCGACGGACGACGACGGCGGCAACCCGTACGGGGGCGACGACACCTGGCACTACGGCGAGCCCCCGGACCTCGACGACGAGAGCGCCCCGGGGACGGCCGATCCGGAGGAGGTCGAGGGCGAAGCCCCCGGCGACGCTCCCGCCGACCCCGGCGCCCCGGAAACTCCCGGTACGCCCCAGGACCCGGGCACACCCGACGACCCCACGAAGCCGCCCACCGATACGACCGACCCGGACGACCCCACCAAGCCGGACGACCCCGCCAAACCGGGCGAGGACGACAAGCCAGGCGAGGACGGCAAGCCCGAAGACCCGGCCGTACCCGAGATCCCCGAGCCCGAGACCCCCAGCCCCGAGACCCCCGGCACGGAGACTCCCAAACCGGGCGAGGACGACAAGGGCAAGGAGCCCGAAACGCCCAAGGTCCCGTCAGGCGGCGGAGGCGGCATGCCCTCGGGCGGGGGCGGCTCCCCATCGGGCGGAGGCGGCGCCCCGACCGGCGGCGGAGGCACGGGCAAGAGCACCGGCACGACCGGCCAGCCCGCCCCACCGGCCGAGAACAAGACCAAGGCCGCAGACCCGGCCGCCATGGACACCGTCGCCAGGCTGATCGTCAAGGACGGCGCCCCGACGATGAACCAGGCGATGGCGAAGATGGAGAACAACACCAGTTCCATGCTGGACTTCGGCATCGTCGGCATCCCGCTCCAGCTCCAGCACAGCACCCACGTCAACACCTCCACGCAGTACATGGCCTCGGGCCAGAAACTGCTCGACGCGTGGACCAAGCGGCTGAACGACAACGCCGCCACCTGGCGCGAGGCCGAGAAGAACAACACCGTAGGACCGACGTAGGGGAACCCCATGGCAGACCAGTACCAGATCGCCTATGTCGCCTCCACCTTGGCGTCCGCGATCGCACTCGGCCAGATCGGGCCTCCGGTCACCGTGTTCCACGCGGCGATCCCCGGCAGCATGGTCGCCTTCACGATGAGCCCCACGCAGGTCGACGAGATCGCCACGGCGTTCAAGTCCTCGTCGGGCGAGCTGAGGAACCTCGCCGAGATCATCGACAAGGCCAAGAAGGCGGCGCCGCCCAGCAACTGGAGCGCCAACGACGCCGAGGCCTGCAAGGCCGACCTGACCGCGTACGAGGCCGAGCTGAAGAAGAGCGCGCTGGTGAACGAGTCGTGCGCCGACTCCTACAACCAGTACGCGACGCTGGGCAAGATCGGCGCTGTGGTGTGCGGGGCCATCGCCGCCGCGCTCATCATGACCGCCGTCGCCGTCCACATCGGCAGGAGCAATCCCATCTCGGCCGGTCCGACGCAGATCGCGGCCACCGGTGTCGTCGCCCTCATCGCCAAGGCGACCATAGCCGTGCTCGGCTCCATGAAGTTCGTCGTCGCCGCCATCGCCGCGATCGTCGTCGTGGCCGAGGGGTACACGGTCGACCAGCTCTTCGACATCAACAAGCAGGTCGACGAGCCCCAAGGCGGCAAGCCCGACTTCACGCGGATCTCGCTGACCACGCCCGCCAAGACCGCCTGATCCGCGTCGCTCAGAGGTCGAGGCGGCGGCGGATGCGGTCGAGTTCGCCCATGACGTCGTCGAACGTACGGTTGTAGGCCGCCTCCGCCTCCTTGACCTGGCTCAGCGCGGCGTCGGGGTCGTTGAGCATCTTCAGCGGGTTGTTCTCCTCGCCGAACAGCTCGTTCATCAGCGCGTTGCTCTGGTCCTGGAGGTCCTGGGCCGCCGCCCGGACCGTTTCCTTGACCTTGTCGGCCAGCTCGGTCGAGCTCAGCCGCATCGCCTTGGGGTGGATGTAGAGCTCGCTCAGACCCGTGCCGGTGAACTCGGCCGCGACGAACTGCTCCTCGTCCTCGGCCTGGCCGACGAGGTCGCCCATCCGCTTCTGGATCTCTTCCATCTGGCCGAACTGTGCTTCGGCCGTGGCCATCAGCTTGTCGATGTCGATGTTGGCGAAGTCCCCGAACTCCGTCATCAGCAGGCCTTCCCCACGCATAGGCGATCTTTCGCTCAGAAAGCTAGCCGTACAGCCGGATTCTTCGCAATCCGTGAACCCATTCCGATCTTGGGGTGGCCGGTCGTCGAAGGGCTTGTGAACATCACCCTCTACCAGGGCAAACGCCGTTGGGTGCCTGGAAAGCGTGATGATCTCAGTGATAGGGAGATCCCATGTCCAACTCCCCCAACAGCAACGAATCCCCCACAGCAACCCCCACCCCCACCCCAACCACCTCCAGCACCCCTACCCCCACCTCGACCCCCACCCCCACTGCGACACCGACCCCCACCGAAACACCGACCCCAAGCCCAACTCCGACTCCGACCGCGACCCCAAGCCCATCCCCGACTCCAACCCCAACCACCACCCCATCCCCCAGCGCCACCCCCACGCCGAGCACCAGCCCGAGCACCACCCCCACCGCGGTCCCCACCACCCCACCGCCCTCCATGCTCAGCCCCTGCCCCCACTCACCCCCCTGCCCCACGGCCCCCTGCGGCCCGCGCCCGTCCTCCACCCCCACGACCGCCGCACCGAAGACCCCGACCCCCCCGGCCCCCGGTACGGCGACGCCACCCCCCCATGCGAACACCGGCAACGGCTACGCGGTCGCCACCGGCCATCTGCGGACGTTCTCCGAGACGCTCAGCAGGACCAGCGGCACGGTCGGCGGGCTCGTCCAGGTGGTCCCGAGGTTCGAGGGGTCGAACTACTGGCCGCTGGCCGGAATGCCGATCATCGCGACCTTCACCGCCGATCGGTACAACACCATCAGCACCCGGTGGACCGACTGCGCGAAGATCCTGGTCGACATCACGAGCACCGACGGCCAGAAGATCATGCGCAACGCGCAGAACTACCAGACGGCCGACGCCCAGGCGACCCAGGCGGGCGCGGCCCTGACCGCCACGCCGACGCCCTCGCCTGCCACGGGCGGCAATCCTCGGACCGGAGGCTAGGAGCCGAACATGTCGACACCGAACAACGCCGGCTCCTGGCCCGCCAAGGGCCAAGGCTCCACCAACTGGAAGACCGCGCCCACCGGCGTGGCGACGAACGGCGTCAGGCCCGCCTCCTCGATCACCACGCCCAAGGTCGCGCCGCCCCCGCCCGATCCGGGAGTGTTCAGGAAGCTCGTCCTGCGCGTCTCCACCGCCAGGCATCCCATCAGGACCGGGATCGCGTTGTCGGGCCTGGGCGCCGCCGGGCTGGCCATCGAGGCGATGGCGGTCGCCAATCTCGGCAACCCGTGGATGTACTACAGCCGCCGCGACACCTGGCAGGACATGACGGGCACCCTCGAAGGCGGAAGGGTCGACATCTGGCGTTCCTTCTTCGACGACATCCAGCCCAACTGGGAGGGCGACGCCGTGGTCCTGCTGCAGGGCCATGTGCGATTCAACCTCAACGGCCTGTTCAGCCAGCTCGGCTCGATCATGGAGGACATGAGCAAGTCGATGCACAGCCAGGGCGTCGATGTCAGGACCTACGACATCGACCTGGTCAACGCGCACATGGGCGCGGGCGGCGTGATCACCGTACTGCTCGGTTTCGCCTCGACCCCGGCGGGACGCATCACGCTCATCACCGTCGTGGTCGGCCTGCTCGGCCTGCTGCTGAAGAACCTCAAGGACTTCCTCAACGTCTTCGACGGGCACGCGGGCACCCTGAACCAGCTGGAGATGCAGCTGAACGAACTGCTCGCCACCTTCTACACCTCGGGCGACCCGGCGCTCGGCGCCCGTCAGCTCGGCATGCCGGGCGCGGTCACCGACACCATCGGGCAGAGCGACTCGTGGAAGCCCAGAACAACACCGGTGGCCCAGCCGGCGGTGGCACAGCCATGAGCGACGTCAACGGCATGATGCGCGACTTCCAGAGCCTGGTCGGCGCGCTCGGCAGCGCCCTGGCCGCACTCAACGAGGGCAAGGTGGAGACGCTCTCGCCCGACGGCCGGGTCAGGGTCGTGCTCTCCGGCGGCGGCAGGCTGCGCGAGGTGGTCCTCTCGCCCGCCGCCATGCGCGACCTGGACGAGAAAGAGCTGGCCCAGGCCGTGCTCGACACGATCGACCTGGCGCAGGCGGCCACGATGGAGCGGCTGAGCGAGGTCCTGGGCGAGCCCTCGGGGGCGGCGCCGACGCACGATCCACTGGCCGAGCACATCGCCAGAGTTCTAGGGGAGCGCTGAAGGATGAAGGAGCTTGAGAAGCTGCTCGACAGCCTCGACCGCTCGGAGGCCGAAAGGCGGGAGGCCGCCGAGGCGTGGAGTGTGCGCGAGTTCACGGGAAGCGCCGACGAGGGCCGGGTGGTGGCCACGGTCAACGCCGTGGGCGCGCCTCTGCGCCTGGACATCCATCCGCTGAGCCGCCGCAGGCTCAACGGGGTGACGATGGGCGAGGCGATCGTGCAGGCCGTGCACGCCGCGCAGGAGGCGGCCTCGCGGGCCAAGCACGAGTTGATGACGGGACTGTCGGACGGCCACGCCGGGCGGCTGTTCGCCGAGTCGCAGGACGACTTCGAACGCCGATCGGGCTACGCCGACTGAAAACGTCTACCCCGACAGGCCGCGTACCCAGGTGTAGACCTCGAGGACGCCGAGTGCCAGCGGGAAGAGCACGGCGATGAGGATCACCTCGACGATGTCCCCGGCGCGGCCCCAGAACGGCGAAGGCTTGCCGTTGGGCAGCCACAGCCCGATGCCCGCCGGGATCATCGCCACCCACAGCAGGCCGATCACCACGGCGATCACCGAGACCCTGCTGCCCGCCGAGCCGAGCGACACCGCCAGCAGCGCCAGCCCGGCGCAGCCGGAGATCGCCAGCCAGAGCCGCTGCCCGAGGCCGTGGAACACGCGGATCTTGAGCACCAGCACCAGGGCGAGCACGCCGGACATGACCTTGGCGATCCAGCCGCTGTCGAAGGCGAGCAGGGCCTGTCCGCCGAGCGCCACGAGCGAGATGGCCGCGACCATGCCGGTGGCGTAGCGCTGGGCCTGGCCGGTACGGCGCAGGATGGCCTCGCTGTCGACCCGCTGGTTGTCGGCGCGCAGCTCCTCGGCCGTGGTCGGCATCGCCGGAAGCGGCACCCTGGCCAGCTTGAACGACAGCGTCGGGATGAGCGCGCTCAACCCGACCATGACCGCCGAGGCGACGGCGGCGGCGCCGACGGCCGACACGTCGAAGATCATGACCAGTGCCGAGACGACCGCGGCGATCACCGAGAACACCGCCACCCCGAGGAACCCGGGCACCCCGTCGGCGATCGTGGTGCCGCCCACGGTGGCGATGAGCGCGGTCCAGGCGAAGGCCGCGAGCAACTGCGGCGGCGTCAGCGTCAGCCCCGCCGCCCCGGCGGGCGCGAGCAACCCCGCGAGAAAGGCGTACGGCAGCGCCGCGTAGCCGACCAGGGCGCCGCCCGAGGAGTCGCCGACGGCCCTGCTGAGAATCGCACCCGCCGCGACGAGCAGAACGGCGAAGACCCCCGCGATGACGGCCGGTACGATCCACGGCGGCCCGGCCATCGGCAGGACGAGCGCGCCCGCCGTGAGCAGCCCCACGCCCACGCCGATGCCGAGCAGCCGGGTATGACGCGATTCCCACTTGGCCGGGCCCGACTCCACGCCCGTCGCGACCACGTCGGCCACGTCGTCGAAGAGCGCGGGCGGCATCGTGGAGGTCGCGGGCCTGAGGTAGAGCACCTCGCCGTCGAGCACGCCGAGCGCCCCGAGGCTCTGGCCGATGTCGAGCGGCGCCCCCGCGATCCGCTGCAACGTCCAGCCCGGCGCCCCGGACGCGTCGCCGCCGATCTCGCCGAGCGCGCGCAGCAGTCCGGGCAGGACGTGCGGGAGCGGAAGGTCGGCGGGCAGCGCGAGATCGGCCCGGCGTTTCGGTCCGACGATCGTGATGTGACACAGGGCGGGCAACGGCGCCGCGACCTGCGTGAGCGCGCCCTGCGGCAATCGTTCCTGGGGGGCCAACGACCTCACAGAACACTCCCTTCCCCCGCGTAACACATGATGTCGAACATATCCGGAAAACGACTTCTGGTATGAAGATCCCTGCAAGCGATCCGGAGGGGGCCTCACCGAGTGAGCATCGTGATCGTCAGGCGCCCCGAGCGCCGACCCAGTCCGAAACCGCCACGCGGCGAGATCCTGCTGGAGTCTCCACCCGAGATTCCAGAGGTCCAGGCGCAGGGCATGCAGGCCGTGCTGACCTACCTGCCGATGGTGGCGGGGGCCGCAGCCATGGGCCTGATGTTCACCGCGGGCGGCAACAGCAATCCCATCATGTACGTCGCGAGCGGCATGTTCGCCATCTCCATGGTCGGCATGACGCTCGGCCAGATGGGCAGGCAGGCGGGCGAGCGCAAGTCCCGGCTCAACGGCCTGCGCCGCGACTACTTCCGCTACCTGTCACAGGTCCGCAGAAAAGTACGCACGACCGCGCGCCAGCAGCGCGAGGCGCTGGAGTGGGGCGGCCCGCCGCCCGAGTCGCTGTGGTGGATCGCGCTCGGCCCGAGGTTGTGGGAGCGTCGCCCGCGCGACGAGGACTTCGGCACCGCCAGGCTCGGCACCGGTGTGCAGAAGCTGGCCATCCAGCTCATCCCGCCGGACACCAAGCCGGTCGAGGACCTGGACGCACTGTCGGCGGGGGCGCTGCGCAGGTTCGTCAGGGCGCACTCGACGGTGGCCGAACTGCCGGTCGCCGTCGCACTGAGCTCGTTCGCCAGGATCAATGTCACCGGCGACCCCGCGGCCGTACGCGACCTGATCCGGGCGATGGTCGCGCAACTGGTGGTGTTCCACTCGCCGGACGACATGCGGATCATGGTGTGCGCCGGCAAGGAGTGGATGGCCCAGTGGGACTGGGTCAAGTGGCTCCCGCACGCCCTGCATCCCGACGAGGTCGACGCGGCGGGCCCGGTGCGGCTCATGGCCGAGAACCTCGGCGACCTGGACAGGCTCGTGGGGGCCGACCTCAAGGAACGGGCGCGCTTCAGGCCCGGCGGCTCGGGCGACGCGCTGCCGTACCACGTGTTGATCATTGACGGCGGGCGGGTGCCTTCGGACTCGCAGCTCGGCGGGGACGCCATCAGCGGGGTGACCGTCATCGACCTGTCGGGGTCGGCGGGCGCGGTCGAGGAGCAGGGCACGCTGCGGCTGGACGTCCAGCCCGACGGCTTCTACATGATCAAGCTCGACCACGCGGGCAAGCAGAGCGAGACGCGGCTCGGCGATCCCGACCGGCTCGACTTCCTGCGCACCGAAGGGCTGGCCAGGCAGCTCGCACCGCTGCGGGCCTCCACGGCCGCCAGCGACGGCGAGGTGCAGGACCTGCTGAACGTCAACACCTCGCTCACCGACCTGCTCGGCGTCGGCGACGCGGGCCGGATCGACACGGGCGAGACCTGGCGGCCACGCGCCGGGCGCAACAGGCTCAGGGTGCCGATCGGCCTGGGCGCCGACGGCCGTATGGTCGAGCTCGACATCAAGGAGTCGGCGCAGGGCGGCATGGGACCGCACGGCCTGGTGATCGGCGCGACCGGCTCGGGCAAGAGCGAGCTGCTGCGCACGCTGGTGCTCGGCCTCGCCCTCACCCACTCCTCCGAGATTCTGAACTTCGTCCTGGTCGACTTCAAGGGCGGCGCGACCTTCCTCGGCCTCGACACGCTCTCGCACGTCTCGGCGGTCATCACGAACCTGGAGGACGAGCTCCCCCTGGTCGACCGTATGCACGACGCCCTGCACGGCGAGATGGTCAGGCGTCAGGAGCTGCTGCGCTCGGCGGGCAACTACGCCTCGCTGCGCGACTACGAGCGGGCCAGGGAGCAGGGGGCGGCCCTCGCGCCGATGCCGACGCTGTTCGTGGTGCTGGACGAGTTCAGCGAGCTGCTCACGGCCAAGCCGGAGTTCATCGAGCTGTTCGTGATGATCGGCAGGCTCGGGCGTTCGCTCGGCGTGCACCTGCTGCTGGCCTCGCAGCGGCTCGAGGAGGGCCGGCTGCGCGGGCTCGACACCCATCTGTCGTACCGGATCGGTCTGCGGACGTTCTCGGCGATGGAGAGCCGGGTGGTGCTCGGCGTGGCCGACGCCTACGAGCTGCCGTCCTCGCCGGGCAACGGGTACCTGAAGTTCGACACGACCGCGATGACCCGCTTCAAGGCCGCCTACGTGTCGGGCCCCTACCTGCCGGACCTGCGCTCCGCCCCGATCGTCGACGGCAAGCCCGTCTCGGCGCAGGTGGTCGAGTACAGCCCCGTCTACGCCCCCGTGCCCGTCGTGCACGAGCCCGAACGGCCTGCCGACGAGGACAGCAAGACGCCTCAGATCAGCCTGCTCGACGTCGTCGTCAGACAGCTGGAGGGCAAGGGCCCGGCCGCGCACCGCATCTGGCTGCCCCCGCTGGTCGAGCCGCCCACCCTCGCCCACCTGCTGCCGCAGCTGTCCATCACGCCCGAGTACGGCCTGTCCACGCCCGGCTGGAGCGGGAGGGGCAGTCTGAACGCGGTCATCGGGATCATCGACAAGCCGTTCGAGCAGCGGCGCGACCCGTTCTGGCTGGACCTGTCGGCCGCGGCGGGCCATGTCGGCGTCGCGGGCGGCACGCAGAGCGGCAAGAGCACGGTCCTGCGCACGCTGATCACCAGCATGGCGCTCACCCACACCCCGCGCGAGGTGCAGTTCTACTGTCTCGACTTCGGCGGCGGCTCGCTCGCCGCCGTGGAGAGCCTCCCGCACGTCGGCGGCGTCGCCTCCCGGCTGGACGGCGACCGGGTCAGGCGCACGGTGGCCGAACTGGCCGGACTGCTGCAACAGCGTGAGCGCGAGTTCGCCGAGCAGGGCATCGAGTCGATCAACGCCTATCGCCGCGCCCTGGCCGACCAGTCGATCGAGGGCGACGGCTGGGGGGACGTCTTCCTCGTCGTCGACGGCTGGCTGACGATCAGGCAGGACTTCGAGGCGCTGGAGGCGGTCATCACCGACCTGGCGGCGCGCGGCCTCGGCTACGGCATCCACGTCGTGGCCGCGACCAACAAGTGGTCGGAGTTCAGGCCCGGCATCCGCGACCTGTTCGGCACCAGGGTCGAACTGAAGCTCGGCGACGCCTACGAGTCGGAGATCAACCGCAAGCAGTCGCTCGCCGTACCCGAAGGTGTGCCCGGCCGTGGGCTGACCAAGGACGGTATGCACTTCCTGTCCGCGCTGCCGCGCATCGACGGCGTGCAGAGCGCCCAGGACCTTCCGGCGGGCGCCAAGGCGCTCGTCCAGGCGGTCAGGGACGCGTGGACCGGACTTCCGGCCAAGAGAGTACGGCTGCTGCCCTCGGTGCTGCCCGCCGCGACGCTTCCCGGGCCGGACGAGACGGGCAAGCGCATCGCGATCGGCATCGACGAGGCGACACTCAGCCCGGTGCTGCTCGACTTCGACGTCGATCCGCACTTCATCGTGGTCGGCGACACCGAAAGCGGGAAGTCGAACCTGCTCAAGGTCATCTCCGAGGGCCTGGTCGCCAGGTACACGCCGCGTGAGGCGATGCTGATCGTGATCGACTACCGCAGGTCGCTGCTGGACACGGCGGTCAGCGACAACCGCATCGGCTATGCCGCCTCCAGCGCGGCGGCGGCCGGGCTGATCGGCGACGCGCGCAGCGCCCTGCTCAAACGGCTGCCGCCCGCCGACCTGACGCCCGAGCAGCTGCGGGCCCGCGACTGGTGGCAGGGGTCCGACCTTTACATCGTGGTCGACGACTACGACCTGGTCTCGGGCTCGTCCAATCCGCTGCTCCCGCTGGCCGAACTGCTGCCCGTCGCCCGCGACATCGGACTGCACCTGGTGATGTCGCGGGCCATGGGCGGTCTCGGGCGTGCCATGTTCGACCCGATCCTGCAGCGGATGAAGGACCTGGCCAGTCCCGCCGTCATCCTGTCCGGGTCCAAGGACGAGGGCTTCCTGTTCGGCAATGTCCGGGCGCATCCGCTGCCGCCCGGCCGTGGGTACTACGTGGACAGGAAGTTCGGCGCGCGGCTCAGCCAGACGGCCTTCCAGACGCCTCCCGAGGAGTGACGCCGCCGCCCCCTCCCCCGCCGGGGCCTCATCTGGGGTCGGAGGGGTAGGGGGTGGGTGTCGTGGGGTCGACCAGGTCCTCGTAGGAGATCCCCGGTGGCAGGAGCGGGGACAGCAGCCGCCTCGCCTCCTCGGCCGCCTTCGTGTTCGCCTCGTCGATCTGACGCAGGAGGGTCTCGGCGAGTTCGGCGGTGTTCAGTTTTCTGTACGTACGCGGGTCCAGTTTGATGTCCAGGATCCGGCCATGGGGTCCGGCCGTCACGGAGACGAGGCCGTCGGCCGAGCTGCTGGTCGCCGTCACCTCTCCCGCCTGTCCCGCGATCTCGCTCAACCTGGCGACCTGGCGGTTGTAGTCCTCGGTCAGCCCCTGGATGGCCCTGGTGAGGTCATCACTCATGCTCATCTCCGCAAGTCCGATCTGAAAACTTGGACCTTAGCGACTCTCCGGACTTATCGCCATAAGATCGCATGCGAGTAGGATCTTCGGCGTTGGCTGGGATCTCACGACCAGTGGCGGGGCAAAGGGGAGCGCCGATGACCGGTATGGACATCCACTACAAGGCGCTCGACGAGTGCCGATCGCTGACCCTGACACTCAGCGGCAAGTTCAACTCGGTGGCCGAGAGCTATCCGGCCGCCGCGACCAATGCCGCGGTTTTCGGCAACCTGCCCACCGCCTCCACGCTCGCGGCCCAGGTCAACGCCGTCGAGAAGATCGTCGACGAGGAGGCAGGCCGGGTGGGCAGCCTGCTCGTCGGCGTCGAACGCGCACTCGACCAGGTTCAGACGAACGTCAAGAACGCCAACGCCGCCTCGGGGGTCCGATGACCGACCCGCTGTCCCTCGTCCCCGACACGGCCACGCTCCACGCCGAGATCGCCAAGATCGTGTGCGACCCCAAGGCAGTGCGCGCCGTCGCCGCACGCTGGCGTGCCACCGCGGGCAGCTTCGACGAGCACACCGGCAGTCTCGGCAGGGCCGTCGGCCGCGTCGACGACGCCTGGCAGGGCGCCTCGGCCCAGGCCTTCGACGAGTACATGCTCAAGTACGGCAAGGCGGGCGACGCCATGCACGACGCCCTGATCGACGCGGCCAACTCCCTCACCCTGCTCGCCGAGGCTCTGGAGTCCGCCCAGTCGAAGATCAACAGCGTGTCCGGGAAGCTCATCCTCGACGTCAACACCCATACGAAGGCCAATCCCTCCCAGAAGCCTGAGGAGGTGGCCAAGGTCATCACGCCCTGGGTCAAGCAGGCCGTGACCGACGTACAGGGCCACCTCAAGACCGCCGACGACGCCGTCGTCACCGCGAACACCGCCATCAAGAGGTACATGGACGAACGTCCCGCCTCGTTCCTGCCGATCACCGCCGCCGGCGACCAGCCCTTCACCCCCGACGGCAAGCGCACGATCGACTGGCAGCGCACGGCCGGCTACAAGGGCGACGGCGGAGGTGGCGGGGGTGGAGGCGGCAACGGCTCCGGGGGCGGCTCCGGAAGCGGCGACGGCGGTTCGGGCGGATACGGCTCCAGCGGCCCACCGCCGTCGGCCGGCGCCGCCGCGCCCACCGCACAGGTCAAGGCCTGGATCGACGAGGCCATCGAGGCCCTGAAGGCCATGGGCTACCCCGTCGAGAAGATGAACCCCGGCGACATCGCCACCATCATCCAGCACGAGTCAGGCGGCAACCCCCACGCCATCAACAACTGGGACTCCAACGCGGCTGCCGGGATTCCGTCCAAGGGGTTGATGCAGACAATCGACCCGACGTTCGACCGCTGGGCAGCCGAAGGCCACAAGAACATCTACAACCCGGTGGACAACATCATCGCCGGGGTCCGGTATGCCATCGACCGGTACGGGTCGGTGTCGAACGTACCCGGGATCGTGGGGCTGCGGACGGGGAGCGGGTATCGGGGGTATTGAGCGGGGGCGGTCGTGGGTCGTGGGCTAGTGAGTGCGCGCTTGAGGGGGCGCGCGTGGTGGTCGGCGTCGGGAGATGCTCCCTAGAGAGCCGCCGGGGACTCGTGGGGGCTCGTGGTGTCGGTGCGGTTGAAGGCGTGTGACGCGCAGTCGCAGCTGCCCTGAGGCAGATGCGTACGCATCCCGCGCAGCTGCCCGGGATGCGTACGCAAGGGCGCGGTTGTCGAAGCCGGGAGAGGCTCCGAAGGCTCACAGAAGCTCACAGAGAGCGCACAACGGGACTCGCGGGGGGTTTCTCGGAGGTGGCGCTGTTGAAGGCCCGTGACGCCTGACCACAGTTGCCTCTGGGCAGGCTCATGCTGCCCGCCCAGGGCGAACTGCCGCTACCTCTTCCGCTGTCGCTACCCAAGGCGCTCACATGGGGCGAGTGGCCCACGTGGGAGAGCCCTGTGGGGACTTGTGATGGTCGCCGCCGTTTGAAGCGGTCGATACTCAACCGCAGTTGCCCCAGGGCAGGCTTGTGCTGCCTGTGTTGCTGCCGCCTGAGACGCGTACGCATTTGCCCTTGCCGTAGGCCTTGGCCGGGCCGGCGTAGTACTCGAAGGAGCCGCTGTCGGCTGCTGAGCCGCCGTTCTGGACCTCCAGGGTGACGCGTACCTGGGTGGCCTTGCCCACGTCCGACGTCTTCATGGCGACGGCGCAGTTCTGGCCGGTGGAGCTGTTGTAGAGCTGGTACACGGTGCCGCCGGTGAAGCCGCTCGACCGCTGGACGTAGAAGCCGGAGCCGCACACCTGTACGGGGGTGTAGGGGTTGCTGCGCTGGGCCGGGGGTGGTGGAGGCGGCGGGGCCACCGGGGGTGCGGTGGTCGGTTTGGGCGTGGGCTTCGGGGTGGGGGGCTTCGGGGGTGCGGTCGTGGGCTTCGGGGCCGGCTGGGGAGTCGCCGGCTTGGTGGTGGGAGGTTTGGGCGTGGGTGGCTTGGGGGTTGGGGGTTGGGTGGTCTTGGATTTGGGGGGTTGTGCGGGCTTGGTGGGCTTCTTTGTGGGCTTTGTGGGCTTGGGGGTCTTGGAGGCCTTCGTGGCCTTGGGGGTGGGCTTCTTGGTGGGCTTGGGTGGGGGCGCGACGGTGTGGGGCTGGACGATGGGCTGGGTGGGGAGGGGCTGGGGCGGAGGTACCACTTCGGGCACGTCGGGTGTGGGGGCGTCCGAGTGGAGGTCGATCGGTCCTACGGCGTTCTCCGGCGCGTCCGACGGCATCGGCTCGTCGGGCGGCGGTGGGAGGGCGATCGCGGGCTGCAGGGACTGGGGCGGTAGCTCCACGGCCTGTTCGGCTGCGGCCGGGCGTAGGTGGTCACCTGAGTACTGCGTGACACCCCACACACCCAGGCCGCCCATCGCCACCACCACCGCGACCGCCCCCACCAAACCCACCGGAACACGCCGCGCCCGCCGTACAGGCGCCTGCTCCGCAGCCGCCCCACCCGCCGCCCGCCCCTGAGGCATCGGCGGCACCCCCCACACCGACCCCCCACCTTCCTCTACGGCAAGCATCCCCGCACCGAGGTTCCCCGGCACCCCGTCACCCCGCCCACCCGATCCCGAGACGTCACCCTCGCCAGGCACGACGGAAGACCCACCCATGTCCTCAGCCACATCGGCACCGGCACCGGAAGCGGCAGAAGGCTCAGAGCCGGCCACCCCCGAGACGAACACCTCCCCTTCCACAAGCTCCCCCGCAGCCACCCCCTCGGACGCCGATGCCGAGACCCCCACCCCAGGCACCCCAGACGCCAAGCCCTCCCCCACCGAAGGCGTAAGCGCCGAGCCCGACGTGGCAGCAGACACGGACGTCACATCAGGCGCGGACGCGACAGAAGGCGCAGACGTCGTCGCAGGCAGGGGCCTCGAACCGGGCAAAGACGCCGGAGCAGACGCGGACGTCGCGGCAGGCACGGACGTCGTCGCAGGCGCAGGCGTCGTCGCAGACGCGGACGCCGCGGCGGGCAAGGACCCCGGAGCAGGCTCGAACGTGGCAGCAAGCTCGAACGCGGCATCCGGCTCGAACGTCGCGCCAGACGCAGACACAGAAGCCTCAGAAACAGACGTACCAGACGTACCAGACACACCAGGCGCAGACAATCTCACCCCAGACGCCCCACCCCCCTCAGAAGCCTCACCCCCAGACGACTCCCCTCCCCCCGGCTCCCCCTCAGGCACCCCCGGCTCCCCCAAAGGCGAGGCCGAAGGCGCCTCCCCCTCCGAACCCCCACCGCCAGGCTCGCCGGGAACCGCCCCACCCAACGGCGCCGCCCCCACAAAAGGCCCCACAACCACTCCACCCGAAGGAAGCGCTCCCACCAACCCCCCAGAACCCCCCGCATCCACCGAATCAACCTCACCCACCGCACCAACCTCACCCACCGACTCCTCCCGCCCCAACCCCCCACGCAACTGCAACAACCCCATGGAAGCCGTAGGCCGCCCCCCAGCCTCCTCAGCCAACCCCGCCGCCACCACCCGCCTCAACGCCTCACCAACCCCCACAAGCCCACCCACAAGCTCGTCCCCTACATCCCCAGCCCCCCGCCCAGTCCCCGCAAACACCACACACCCCGCCCACCCGAACACATCAGCCGAAGGCCCATGGCGCAGCCCCATCCGCTGCTCAGGCGCCAAATACGCGACATCCACCACCCCGACCGCCCCGGCCCCAGCCGCCTCGCCCCCACTCCGCCCGGCCTCGACAAGCTCAACCCCGTCCGCCCCCACCACCACACACCCAGGACAAACTCCACCATGAAAGAGCCCCGCCAGATGCAGAGCGTTCAGTGCGCCCAGCAGCTGCACCGCCAGCCGTTCCAATGCCTGCCCGGTGAGGGGGCCGTCCGAGGTGACGACCTCCGTCAGGGTGCGGCGGAGGGGGGCGGGGCGGGGCTCTTTCATGGTGGTCCTTTCAGGCGGCCTCAGCCGCAGAAGCCCCAGGGGGTGGTGGCCTGGGTGGCGCCACCGCCGGAGATCTTCACGCACTTGCCCTTGCCGTGGACCTTGACGGGGCCCGCGAAGTACTCGAAGGCGCCGCTGTCACTGACCGAGGCGCCGCCCTGCACCTCCAGCGTGATGCTGGTCTGCGTGGCCTTGCCGACGTCGGTCGACTTGATGGCGGTCGCGCAGTTCTGGCCGGTCGAGGCGTTGTAGAGCTGGTAGAGCGTGCCCCCGCTGTACGGCATCGAGCGCTGCAGCCCGAAGCCGGGACCGCAGACGCTCGCGGGCGTGTACGGGTTGGGCTTCTCGGCGGGCGGCGGCGGGACGGGCTTGGGCTCCTCCGGCTTCGGCGGCTGCGGCGTGATCGACTGCTTGACCGGCGGCTTGGTCGGCTGCTTCACACTCGTGACCGGCTTGGGCGTGGCCGAAGGCACCGGCGCGACGGGAGCCGGCGTGACGGTCGCGGGCGCGTGGGTGGGCGACGGGGCCACGGTGACCGTGGGGCTCGGCTGAGCCGTCGTGGTCGGACCGGGCGAGGCCGTCGGCGAGCCGGACGGCGACGGGTAGCCCGAAGGCGAGGCCGTCACCGTCACCGTGGCCGCCGGCGAGGGCGAGACGTTCGGCTGGGTCGGGCTCGCGGTCGGGGCCGGGTCGTGCTTGGCCTTGCCCTTGGCCGTGACCGTGGGGGTCGCGAGCGTGGTGGGCGGCTGGGCGGTGGGCACGACGACAGGGGCGACGGTGACCGTGCCCTGGGGGGTCGGCACCGGGATGACCTCGGGCTCCTTGGGGCCGTTGGACGCCCACGCCTCGGGCTCCAGGTCGAGCGGGCGCACGCCGACGTCGTCGGACGGGTTGGTCTTGAGCGCCCACGGCACGGTGACCTCGGGCTGCGGCTGCTGGGTGGCGCCGATCACGGAACCACCGCCGCCGTCGCCGCCTCCGGTCTGGCCGCCCGTCTGGTCGGCGCCCGACTTGGCCTTGTCAGCGGCGGCCTGTTCGGCCGCGGCGGGGGTGAAGGCGCTCTCGTCGCCCGCGTACTGGCTGGCGCCCCACAGTCCGGCGCCCGACATGAGCGCGACGGTGGCGACGGCCGCGGCCAGGCCGATGGGGAACTTGCGCTTGGGCGAGGCCGGCTGCACGGTCGCGGTGAGCGGCGTCCAGGACTGCTGCTCGGGCATGCCGGGCGCGGCCCAGGTCTCGCCCTTGGGCTGCGGCGGCAGGATCTGCCCTTCGTGCGCGTCGTCGTACTGGTCGACGGGCCCGGCCTCCGGCGCCAGCGTGACCCCTTCGAGCGGCTCGTCGACGTCGGCGACGGCGCCCGACAGGTCGGCGAGTGCCGCCGTCTCGGCCGCGAGGGGTCCGGCCGTGATGGCCTTGCCCGCACCGGCGACCAGCCTGTCGACGTTCTTGCCGCCGAGCACCTGCAGCATCGCCGTGTAGGTGGTGGGGCGGCCCGCGGGATCCTTGGCGAGCGCGGCCGAGACCACGCGGTGCAGCGGATGCGACAGCTCGCCCAGCACGGGTTCGGCGTGCAGGACGGCGCTCGCGTCGTTGCCGAACGGCGGCGTGCCGGTCGCGGCGAACACGACGGTGGCGGCCCAGGCGAAGACGTCGGCGTAGGGGCCGTACTGCAGGCCGTTCAGGATTTCGGGTGCCCGGAAGGCGACGGCGCCCGCGGGCTCGCCCACGCCCGCGTCGGTGATGCGCGGCCCGTCGGGGCCGATGAGGACGTTGGTCGGGGTCAGGCCCCGGTGCGGGATGCCCGCGAGGTGGATCGCGGTGAGCCCGGTGAGTACTCCGACGGCGACGCGTTCGAGTGCGACCCCCGACAGCGGGCCGTCCTGGTTGACGACGTCGAAGAGCGTGCGGCCCTCGACGTGTTCGCGTACGAGGTAGGGCTGGTCCCCGTGCCAGCCTGCCTCCAGCGTGCGCGCCACGAACGAACTCGAAACGTTTCCAGCAGCCAGCAGCCACTCGACGACTTCGTCCCTGACCTCGGGGCTCGCGTCGGGCGCGGCGGGCAGCAGCTTGATGACGCGGGCGTCCGCGTCATCGGCGGTCCGTCCGAGATAGATCGCGCCGCGCGGTCCCGCGCCCAGCCGCCCGAGTACGGCGTAGTCGCCGATCTGCTCGGGCTCCCCCGGCCCCAAGGGGCTTAATTCCCCCATAACAATCCTTCCAGCGCCAAGTCATGATCCAGGTGCCATTCAACCAAATTCGTCCCATACGCATCAGGGGTTTCAGCGGTTGATCGACAATTCACCGTCAAGTTGTCGTCAGTTCGCCGGTCCGGCCCGCCAGCCCCTGCGCCTGCCCATCGGCATGACCACCCGCACGGTCAGCACGATCAGCGCGAGGGCCAGCGCCCCGCCGCCGACCGAGAGCCCGATGGTCAGCGCCCGCTCGTCCACGGGAGGCGCCTTGCTGATCGCCTCGGGCGGCAGCGGCTCCGGCCTGGGCGGCGCGAGCGCGGGATTGGCCGACTCCCCCGGCAGGATCGCGGTCACCGCGGCCAGCGGATTGACCATTCCGGCCCCGGTGCCGGTGCCGAGCTGCCCGTCGGCGGTCTGGGCGACGCGCCGCCGTACCGCGTCCTCGCGCAGGTGCGGGAAGCGGGCGCGGACCAGGGCCACCACCCCGACCACGTACGGCGTGGCGAAGCTGGTGCCCTCCAGGTCCGACTGGAAGGTCCCGCCGATCCAGGTGCTCGTGATGTCCTTGCCCGGCCCCATGACGGCGACGGGCGTGAGGTAGTTCGATGAGGGCGCGAGGCTGCCGTCGCTGAGCGCCGAGCCCACCGACAGCACGCCTTCGTAGGCGGCCGGGTAGGCGGGCACCGGCTTCTCGTCCTCCTTGAGGTTCCCGGCGGCGGCCACGACGACCACGTCCTTGGCCCTGGCGTACTCCACGGCCGACTTCAGCTGCGGCACGTCGCTCGCCTGGAGTGAGACGTTGATCACGTCGGCCCCGAGATCGGCGGCCTTCCTGATGCCTTCGGCCAGCAGCAGCACGTCGCCGATGCGGTCGTGGCTCTGCTTGATGGAGATCAGCTTGACGTCGGGCGCCACGCCGACGAACAGCACGCCCTTGGTCGGCCTGGCCGCGATGATGCCCGCGACGGCCGTGCCGTGTCCCAGGCACGGCTTCAGCCCCTGGTGGGTGAGGTCGGCATGCTGGGCCACCCGCAGCTGGGGGTGCTTCCAGTCCACACCGCTGTCGACGACCGCGACCGTGACGCCCTTGCCGGTCGTCAGGTGCCACACCCGCTTGGCGTCGAGCCGCCGCTGCGCCCACGGCTCGGCGACGGCCAGACTCTCGGGCCGGTGGCAGGCGGCGGCCGAAAAGGCGGCCTGTGGTGCGGCGAATGCCGTCGTGCCCGCCACCAGCGCGGCGGCGACCAGCGCACCCGTCACCCGACGAGTCCCTCTCCCCGTCCCCCGACGGATGCCCCGCGTCAGAACGCCTGGGGCGAAACCCCGACCGATCATGACCGGGAAGCCTAGCTTGTCGGCATCAACACCGACATATCCCACCAGAAACCCACGATCCCAGGGCACGACGAAGCGCCCCAGCCGCTAGCGCGGAGGGGCGCGAAGCCGGTCGATCAGGTCAGCGGGTGGCCGACTCGATATTGCCCCGGTAGGTGTTGATGACGCGGGACGCCTCCTGCAGTTCCTCGGCCATGCGCTGGAAGGCGGCCCGATAGTTCTGCCAGGCGCCGTTGAAGCGCTCGGCGCCGGGGCCGGTCCACGCGGTGCCGACCTTGGCGGCCTCACGGTCGAGGGCGGCCATCGTCGTGCGCACCTGGTCGGCCTGCTGGGTGAACTGGGTGGCCATCTGCTGCATCTCCGCGGGATTGCCACCGAGCAGGTTCTGGCTCATGCGTCTCCTCTTGAAGCGAAGGTCGTCTTGAAGCATCGTGCGAGCAAGCGACCTCACCTTAGGCGTCCGATCCGCCAGGACAAGGGCGTTATGCCGAGCGGCTATGAACGGCTACCTTCGCTCGGAGAACTTCATGGACCCGAAGGAGCGGCATGCGCGAGGTAGTGGTCACCGGCGGCGGCACCGGCATCGGCTACGCGATCGCGGCGGCCTTCCTGTCCCTGGGCGACAGCGTCACCATCACCGGCCGCAGGGAGCACGTCCTGAAGGCCGCCGCCGAGCGGCTCAGCATCGGCCCGCGCGTGCGGTGCGTGAGCTTCAACGCGGCCAGCCCCGTCGCGGTGAACGACGCGCTCGGCAGGCTGCCCGCCACGGTGGACGTCCTGGTCAACAATGCCGGGGGCAACACCAATCTGGACAGGGGCCAGGACCCGGGCGACCTCATGGACGTCGCCGAGGCCTGGTGGGCCAACCTCAACGCCAATCTGATGTCGGCCGTCCTGGTCACCTCCGCGCTGCTGCCCCGGCTGAGCGACGGCGCCCGCGTCGTCACGATCGGCTCCATCGCCGCGCGCGGCACGGGCTCGGGCTCCTACGGCGCCGCCAAGGCCGCGGTGGAGTCGTGGACCGGCGACCTGGCCGCCGAACTCGGCCCGCGCGGCATCACGGCCAATGTCGTCTCGCCCGGCCTGGTCGTCGACACCGAGTTCTTCAGGGGCAGGCTGACCGAGGAGGGCATCAGGCGGCGCGTCGAGGGCACCCGCAACGGCAGGCCCGGCACACCCGCCGACGTCGCCGACACCGTCGCCTTCCTCGCCTCTCCCGGCGCGCGCCACATCACCGGACAGGTCGTGCATGTCAACGGCGGCGCCTATTTGGGAAGGTAGAAGGTCCCGGGCCCGCACGGACGCGCCGATCGGCGAGTCGTACACTCCGTGAGAGGTTCGCCAGCCCGCACGAACGAAGGGGACGACGCCGGTGCGCAAGGTTCTGATCGCCAATCGCGGTGAGATCGCCGTGCGGGTCGCACGCGCCTGTCAGGACGCCGGCCTGGCCAGTGTCGCCGTGTACTCCGACCAGGACCTGGACGCCCTGCACGCCAGGGTCGCCGACGAGGCGCACGCGCTGGGCGGCAGTTCGCCCGCCGAGACCTACCTCGACATCGGCAAGCTGCTGCGCATCGCCGCCGAGACCGGCGCCGACGCCGTGCATCCCGGCTACGGCTTCCTCGCCGAGAACGCCGCCTTCGCCCAGGCCGTCATCGACGCCGGGCTGACCTGGATCGGCCCGCCGCCGTCTGCGATCTCGGCGCTCGGCGACAAGGTGCAGGCCAGGCACATCGCACAGAAGGTGGGCGCGCCCCTGGTCGCCGGGACGAAGGACCCGGTGTCCGGCGCCGACGAGGTCGTCGCGTTCGCCGCCGAGCACGGCCTGCCCATCGCGATCAAGGCCGCATACGGGGGCGGCGGGCGCGGCCTCAAGGTGGCCCGCACGCTGGAGGAGATCCCGGACCTGTACGAATCGGCGGTCAGGGAGGCGGTGACCTCCTTCGGCAGGGGCGAGTGCTTCGTCGAGCGCTACCTGGACCGGCCCCGCCACGTCGAGACGCAGTGCCTGGCCGACGCGCACGGCGACGTCGTGGTGGTCAGCACCCGCGACTGCTCGTTGCAGCGCCGCCACCAGAAGCTGGTCGAGGAGGCGCCCGCGCCCTTCCTCGACGACGCCCAGATCGACCTGCTGTACACCAGTTCCAAGGCCATCCTGAAAGAGGCCGGGTACGTCGGGGCGGGCACCTGCGAGTTCCTGGTCGGCCAGGACGGCACGATCTCCTTCCTCGAGGTCAACACCAGGCTCCAGGTTGAGCACCCGGTCACCGAGGAGGTCGCGGGCATCGACCTGGTACGCGAGATGTTCCGCATCGCCGAGGGCGAGCCGATCGGATACGGCGACCCGGAGGCACGCGGCCACTCCATCGAGTTCAGGATCAACGCCGAGGACCCCGGCAGGGGCTTCCTGCCCGCCCCCGGCACGATCACCGCCATGCGCACGCCGAGCGGCCCCGGCGTCAGGCTCGACTCCGGCTACGAGGCGGGCACCACCGTGCCGCAGACGTTCGACTCGCTGGTCGCCAAGCTGATCGTCACCGGCCGCACGCGCCGCGAGGCCGTCGAGCGTTCGCGCCGCGCCCTGGCCGAGTTCGAGATCGACGGCATGCCGACCGTGCTGCCCTTCCACCGCGCGATCGTGACCGACCCGGCCTTCGTCGCCGAGCCGTTCACCGTGCACACCCGGTGGATCGAGACCGAGTTCGACAACACCATCCCCCCGTACGGCGGCGCCGCACCCGCCGAGGAGCCCGCCGAGCGCGAGCGGATCACCGTCGAGGTGGGCGGCAAGCGGCTCGAGGTCGTCCTGCCCTCCGGGTTCGGCGCGCGGCGCGGGCCGCAGGGCGGGGCGAGTGCGCCCAAGCGTGGCAGGAGCGCCTCCAGGAAGCCGGCGGCCGGCGGCGACAGCCTGGTCAGCCCCATGCAGGGCACGATCGTGAAGGTCCTGGTCGGCGACGGCGACGCGGTGGCCGAAGGCGACACGGTCGTGGTGCTGGAGGCCATGAAGATGGAGCAGCCGCTGACCGCGCACAAGGCGGGCACGGTGACCGGCCTGACGGCCGTCGTCGGCCAGGCGGTCAGCTCCGGCGCGACGCTGTGCGAGATCAAGGACGCCTGACCGAGGCGGCCGGGTGTGATCTCGGCCACACCGTCTGGCACCGCGCCGCGGGGTCGCGCCTCCCGCATCCCGGCGCCGCCGGGCGCCCGGGATCGGGAAGGCCTGACGCTGATCGGTGGTCCGGCGGGGTAGCGTCGAGGTCGAGGAACTTTGTCGACCGCTCATTCGTCCTCATGGGCGAAGGAGGCTTGCTGCCGTGACCATGATCAGTTCGATGCGCAAAGTGGGTGCAGCGCTGCTCGCGCTGTTCGCCGCGACGCTCATCGTGTTCGCTCTCTCGCCCGCCGCGCTAGCCGCGGCCCCGCCCGACGCCGCCACCGTGGTGGCGTCCTGGAAGGACAACGGGCCGCTCTACGTCCAGGACGGCGCCGCGCTCGACGCCGACCAGCAGTCCGCGCTGCGTGACACGTTGGAGAGCTCGAAGTCCAAGGTCTATGTCGCGGCTCTGCCTGACGGCACGGTGACCGACCCCAAGACCTACATCTCCGACCTGGGCAAGGCGGTGGCGGCCACCGGCAAGTCCGGTGAGTACACCGTGGCCCTGCTCGACGGGCCCTCGCTGTTCGCCGGCTCCAACTTCGGCAAGGCGGGGCTGACCAACCAGCTGTCCCAGCTCGCCGTGCGCAACAACGACAACATCGTCGACGGGATGAACGACTTCGTCGCACGCGTCAACCTGGCCGCCGAGGGCAAGACCCGCTCGGCGCTCGACTCCGGCGCGGTCGGCGGTTCGGGCGGCGGCAGCGGCGCGCTGATCGGTCTCGGCGTGATCGCGCTGGCCGGTGGCGGCGGCTACTTCCTCTACTCCAAGAACAAGAAGAAGAAGCAGGCCATCAAGGACGCGGCCGACCTCGCCGCGGTCAAGCAGACCGTCGAGGAGGACGTCACCGCGTTCGGCGAGGAGATCACCGCGCTCGACGCCGACGTGACGCTGCTCGGCGAGGGCGGCGGCCACCTCACGGAGTGGGCCACCGCGCTCGACTCCTACGAGAAGGCCAAGACGCAGCTCGCCCAGGTGAAGCAGGCCGAGCAGATCCGCGAGGTCACCTCGACGCTGGAGGACGGCCGCTACGCGCTGGCCGTCGTGAAGGCGCGGGTCAACGACCAGCCGGTGCCCGAGCGCCGTGCGCCCTGTTTCTTCAACCCGCAGCACGGCCCCTCGGTCCGTGACGTGCGCTGGGCGCCTCCCGGCGGCGCGGTGCGCGACGTCCCCGCCTGTGCCGCGGACGCCCACGCCATCGAGCAGGGCTACGACCCGCAGATGCGTGAGGTCATGGTCAACGGCCAGCGCAGGCCGTACTACGACGCGGGTCCGGCCTACGCGCCCTACGCCTACGGCTACTACGGCGGCTTCGGCGATGTGATGACCATGATGTTCGTCGGCACGATGATGAGCAGCATGATGTTCGGCGGCTTGGGCATGGGCGGCTACGGCGCCGGATATGCCGACGGCGCGGCCAGCGGTGGCGACTTCGGCGGCGGGGGTGACTTCGGCGGCGGAGGCGGCGGCTGGGGCGACTTCGGCGGCGGTGGCGACTTCGGTGGCGGCGACTTCGGCGGCGGCGACTGGTAGGCCCGCACGAGGCTCACTGAGCTCGATGACCGCCCTGCCCGTGTTCTACGGGCGGGGCGGTTTCGTTTTGTAAGCTTTTGGCAAGTGAATGTCAAAGATCGGCTGGCAGACTCGGGGCCGGTTCTAGGAGGCCCCCTCATGCGACGTCTAGTCACGCTTGCCCTGCTCGCGGCGTTTGCCGTACCCCTTGCTTCGCCCGCCTACGCCTCGGCTCAGGGGCCGTGCCGGCCCGGGTCGGGTCCCAATCTCAGGGGCAAGGACTTCACCGACGGGCGCCGCCAGCTGCCCTACAGCCTGCGTTGCGCCGATCTGACCAAGGCCAAGCTCGACGGGGTCGAGCTCACGCAGAAGGACATGACGGGGGCGATCCTGCGTGACGCCTCACTGCGCCAGGCCGATCTCACCCAGGTGACGCTGAAGTACGCCGACCTGCGGGGGGCCGACCTGAGCGAGGCCGACCTCGGGCAGGTGCAGGGCGACTACGCCGACCTGCGCGGCGCCCTGCTCATCGACGCCGAAGGCACCCAGGCGCAGCTGCCCAAGGCCGACCTGAGCGGCGCCAAGCTCACCAGGGGCGTGTTCGGCCAGGCCGACCTGACCCTCGCCAAGCTGGTCGGCGCCGACCTCACCGACGCCTCGTTCGGCCAGGCCAAGGCGCGCAAGGCCGACTTCACCAGGGCCAAGATGCACGAGGCCAAGATGAGCTCGCTGACGGGCATGAACGCGATCTTCCGCGACGCCGACATGCGCGAGGTCGAGCTGACGATGGCCGACCTGGACGGCGCGAGCTTCCAGGGCGCCAACGTGCAGGACGCCGTGTTCACGATGGCCGACGACCTCAACCTGACCGGCTCGGTCGGCAAGCCGAAGAGCGTGCCCGACGACATGATCGGCCAGATCACCGAGGCCCTGGAGACGCCGGACGGCGAGGAGCAGCCCTCGACCGGCGACCAGCCCGAGAGCACGCCGACCGCCGCAGGCACCCCGCTGGCGGCCAAGCTGCCGGTCGGCCTGATCCTCGTCGTGGTCAGCGCGGTCGGCCTCGCCGTCACGCTGGTGGTGTGGGCGTCGGCGGCGCAGCGGCGGCACAAGGCGGCGGCCAGGTTCGCCTTCGCCAGGCAGGTCTCCGACGAGGAGGTGACCAGGCTGGGCGAGGAGATCGACGCGCTCGACTTCGACGTCAAGGTGGTCGGCTACCGGGGCACGCCGTCCGGCGACATGGACTGGCGTCTCGCCCTGGACGCCTACGAGGCGGCCAAGCGCGCCCTGTCGGTCGCCAGGAGCACCTCGGAGCTGCACTTCGTCGCCCAGGCCGTACAGGACGGCAGGAACGCGCTGCAGCGGGTCAGATCCCGATCGAGGTCATAGGCTGCATCAGGCGGCGGGCCGCCTCGGTGATGGAGCCGGACAGCGAGGGATAGACCGCGAAGGTGTGGGCGAGCTGGTCGACGGTCAGGCGCTGTTGCACGGCGACCGACACCGCGAGGATCAGCTCGGAGGCGCGCGGCGCCACCACGACGCCGCCCAGCACGATGCCGGTGTGCGGGCGGCAGAACAGCTTGATGAAGCCGTCGTTGAAGCCCTGCATCTTGGCGCGCGCGTTGGTGGCCAGCGGCAGCTTGACCACGTTGGCCTCGATCTCACCGGCCTCGATCTGCTTCTGCGACACCCCGACGGAGGCGATCTCCGGGTCGGTGAAGATGTTGGAGGCGACGGTAGCCAGGCGCAGCGGCTGCACCGCCTCGCCGAGCGCGTGCCAGACCGCGATCCGGCCCTGCATGGCGGCCACCGATGCCAGCATGAGCACGCCGGTGCAGTCGCCCGCCGCGTAGACGCCGGGCGCGGAGGTGCGCGAGACCTTGTCGACCTGGATGAAACCGCCCTTGTCCAGCGTGACGCCCGCTTCCTCGAGGCCGAGGCCCGTGGTGTTGGGCACCATGCCGACCGTCATCAGGCAGTGCGTGCCCTCGGCGGTGCGGCCGTCCTCCAGCGTGACGACGACGCCGTCGGCCGTGCGCTTGACGGAGGCGGCGCGCGAGCGGCCCATGACGTTCATGCCACGCCGGCGGTAGACCTCTTCGAGGACCTCGGCGGCGTCGGCGTCCTCGTTGGGCATCATGCGGTCGCGGCTGGAGACCAGCGTGACCTCCGAGCCGAGCGAGCGGTAGGCGCCGGCGAACTCGGCGCCGGTGACGCCCGAGCCGACCACGACCAGGTGCTCGGGCAGCTCGTCGAGGTCGTAGAGCTGACGCCAGGTGAGGATGCGCTCGCCGTCGGGCTCGGCGGTGTCCAGGATGCGCGGGGTGGCGCCGGTGGCGACGAGGACGACGTCGGCCCTGATCGTGCGGTCGCCCGCGCGCACGATGCTCGGGTCGACGAGCCTGCCCTCCGCCCTGACGATCTCGACGCCTTCGGCCGCGAGCCTGGCGCCGATGTCGGCCGACTGGGCCTGGGCCAGCTCCACCACGCGCTTGTTGACCAGAGGCATGTCGACCTCGGCCGTGCCCGCGTCGCCGTCGGCCCCGCCGGAGAAGTGCACGCCGAGCGAGGGCGCGTCCAGGAGGGCCTGTTTACGCACGGAGGTGGCGATGAGCGTCTTGGAGGGCACGCAGTCGGTGAGCACGCATGCGCCGCCCGGCCCTTCGCGCTCGACCACCGTCACCTGTGCGCCCAGTTGTGCGGCCACGAGCGCCGCTTCGTAGCCGCCAGGCCCGCCGCCGATGATCACGATCCTCGTCACGTGTCCCATTCTTCCGTATCCAGGGCCCGCGCGACGAACGGGGGAGGCAGCCGGGCGCTAGTCTTGGTTGCTGTGCCTGTCTACGCCGCCTACGGCAGCAACATGGACCCGAAACAGATGGCCATGCGTGCGCCCCACTCCCCCATGCGGGGCACGGGGTGGCTGCAGGGATGGCGTCTGACATTCGGTGGTGACGACCTCGGCTGGGAGGGCGCGCTCGCCTCGATCGTCGAGGACGGCGACTCCCAGGTGTTCATCGTCCTGTACGACGTGCCCGAGTGGGACGAGACCTCGCTGGACCAGTGGGAGGGCGCGGCGCGCGGCCTCTATCACAAGGTCAGGCTGCGGGTGCACACCCTCGACGGCGACGTCGTCGCCTGGTTCTACGTCCTCGACAGCTACGAGGGCGGCCTGCCTTCCGCCCGGTATCTGGGCATCCTGTCCGACGCGGCCGAGCATGCGGGAGCTCCTGACGACTACGTCAAGGACCTGCGTGGCCGGCCGTGCAAGTCCCTCGGCACCTGATCGGCGAGCCCGGTCGTGGAGCCAGATCGTGGAGTTCGCGCATGACGCCCGCTGAGCTTGAGGTCGCCGACCTCACCGCCGAGCTGATCCGCATCGACAGCAGCAACTACGGCGACGGCAGCGGTCCGGGTGAGCGCGCCGCGGCCGAGGTCGTGCTGGCCAGGCTGGCCGAGGTCGGCATCGAGGCCGACTACATCGAGAGCGCGCCCGGCAGGGGCAATGTCGTCACGCGCATCGAGGGCGGCGACCCCTCGCTGCCCGCTCTGCTGGTGCACGGCCATCTCGACGTCGTGCCCGCCAACGCCGCCGACTGGAGCGTCGACCCGTTCGCCGGTGAGATCCGCGACGGCTACGTCTGGGGCCGTGGCGCGGTCGACATGAAGGACATGGACGCGATGATGCTGGCCGTGCTGCGCCAGCTCACCCGTGAGGGCCGCAGGCCACGGCGCGACCTGGTCTTCGCCTGGCTGGCCGACGAGGAGGCGGGCGGCCAGTTCGGCGCCAAGCACCTGACGGCCAAGCATCCCGAGCTGTTCGAGGGCGTGACCGAGGCGATCAGCGAGGTCGGCGGCTACTCGGTCGAGGTCGACCCGTCGCTGCGCCTGTATCTGATCGAGACCGCGCAGAAGGGCCTGGCCTGGATGCGCCTGGTCGCCGACGGCACGGCCGGGCACGGTTCCATGCTCAACTCCGACAACGCGGTGACCGAGCTGGCCAAGGCCGTGGCCAGGATCGGCGAGCACAGGTGGCCGATCACGCTCACCCCGACCGTGCACCGGCTGCTGAACGAGGTGTCCGACGCGTTCGGCCTGCCGTTCGATCCGGACGACCCCGGGCCCACGCTGGAGCGGCTCGGGCCGCTGGTGAGGTTCGTCGGCGCGACGCTGAGCCACACCACCAATCCCACGATGCTGAATGCCGGCTACAAGGCCAATGTCATCCCGGGCCAGGCCTCTGCCGTGATCGACGGCAGGTTCCTGCCCGGCCACGAGGACGACTTCTTCGCCACGCTCGACACGCTGCTCGGGCCGCACGTGCGCAGGGAGTTCGTCACCCATGACATCGCGCTGGAGACGACGTTCGACGGCGCCCTGGTCGAGTCGATGATCGCCGCGCTGAAGGCCGAGGACCCGACCGCGCGTGCCGTGCCGTACTGCATGTCGGGTGGCACCGACAACAAGACGTTCTTCGCCGATCTGGGGGTGCGCGGGTTCGGTTTCGTGCCGCTGCGGCTGCCTGCCGGGCTCGACTTCGCCGCGATGTTCCACGGCGTGGACGAGCGGGTGCCGGTCGACGCGTTGCAGTTCGGGACCCGTGTCCTGGATCGGCTGCTTATGACGTACTGAGATACATTCGAGCGTGTGAGCAACGACGCCTACACCCGCGCCCAGGAAGCCGCAGCCGCACTGCGCAAGGCCACCGACCTCGATGTTTTCGACGTCGCCCTCGTGATGGGATCGGGCTGGGTGCCCGCGGCCGACGCGATCGGCGAGACGTTGACCGAGGTCCCCGTGACCGAGCTGCCGGGGTTCGCCCCGCCCGCCGTCGCGGGGCACGCGGGCCGTGTGCGTGTCGTGCGCACGCCTTCGGGCAAGCACGCGCTGATCTTCCTCGGCCGCACGCACTACTACGAGGGCCTGGGCGTCGAGCCGGTCGTGCACGGCGTGCGCACGGCGGTCGCGGCGGGCGTGCGCACGGTCGTGCTGACCAACGCCGCCGGAGGGCTGCGGCCCGAGACGCAGAATGTCGGCGACCCGGTCCTCATCAGCGACCACATCAACTTCACCGGCGCCAACCCGATCACCGGCGCCACCTTCATCGACCTGACCGAGGTGTACTCCAAGCGCCTGCGCGCCCTCGTCCGCCGGGTCGACCCCTCGATCGCCGAAGGCGTCTACGTGGCCTTCCGCGGCCCGACCTACGAGACGCCCGCCGAGATCCGCATGCTGCGCACGTGGGGCGGCGACCTGGTCGGCATGTCCACCGTGCTGGAGGCCATCGCCGCCCGTGAGGCCGGGGCCGAGGTCCTGGGCCTGTCGCTGGTCACCAACCCCGGCGCGGGCCTGGTCGGCGAGCCGCTGAACCACGAGGAGGTGCTTGAGGTCGGCAGGAGCACCGCCACCCGGATGGGCGTCCTGCTCGCCCAGGTGGTCGACCAGCTGTGAGCGACGCCGACGAGGTGCTGCGGCAGGCGCGGGCCTGGCTCGCGCAGGACCCCGACCCCGAGACGAGGGCCGAACTCGAAGCCCTGCTCGACGACCCCGCGGCACTGGCCGCCAGATTCGGCTCCCGGCTGGAGTTCGGTACGGCGGGCCTGCGCGGCGAGCTCGGCGCCGGTCCCAGCCGGATGAACCGTGTCACCGTCATGCGGGCCGCCGCCGGGCTCGGCGCCGTGCTCGGCCCCGGCAGGCATGTCGTCGTCGGCTACGACGCCAGGCACAAGTCAGACGTCTTCGCCCGTGACACCGCCGCCGTGCTGACCGGCATGGGGATACACGTCTCGCTGCTGCCCAGGCCGCTGCCGACGCCGGTGCTGGCCTTCGCCGTACGCCACCTGGGCGCCGACGCTGGCGTCACGGTGACGGCGAGCCACAACCCGCCGCGTGACAACGGCTACAAGGTGTACTGGGGCGACGGCTCGCAGATCGTGCCGCCGATCGACGCGCGGATCTCGGCGGCGATCGACGCGACCGGCCCGGTGGACGAACTCCCGCTCGGAGCGCCCTACGACAAGACGGCCGGGTCGGGCACGTTCACCGAGCTCGGGGACGCGCTGGTCGAGGACTACATCGCCGCGGTGGTCGCCCTGCCGATCGGCGGGGCCAGGTCGCTGCGGGTGGCCTACACGGCGCTGCACGGCGTGGGGGCGGCGACGCTCAACGGGGCCTTCCTCGCGGCCGGGTTCGAGAGCCCGGTCGCGGTGACCGAGCAGCGCGATCCCGATCCGGACTTCTCCACCGTCGCCTTCCCCAATCCCGAGGAGCCCGGCGCGATGGACCTGGCGCTGGCCCTGGCCGCCGAGGTGGGCGCCGACCTGGTGCTGGCCAACGACCCCGACGCCGACAGGTGCGCGGTCGGCGTGCCGCTGGCCGGGGGCGGTTACCGCATGCTGACCGGTGACGAGGTGGGCGGCCTGCTGGCCGAGCACGTCATCGAGGGCACCTCGGCGCCCGACCGGCTGGTGGCGACCACGATCGTGTCGTCCTCGCTGCTCGGGAAGATCGCGGCGGCGCACGGCGTGCGCTACGGCGAGACGCTGACCGGCTTCAAGTGGATCATGAAGGCGGGCGAGGGCCTGGTCTTCGGCTACGAGGAGGCGCTCGGCTACAGCGTCGGCTCGGACGCCGGTCTGCCGGTGCACGACAAGGACGGCATCGGCGCCGCCCTGACCGTCGCCGGGCTCGCCGCGAAGGCCAAGGACGAGGGGCGTACCCTGCTCGACCTGCTGGACGATCAGGCCGTGCGCCACGGCGTGCACGCGACCTCGCAGGTGTCGGTCAGGGTGGCCGATCTCGGGCTGATCACCGCCATGATGCAACGGCTGCGCGCCGAGCCGCCCGCCGAGCTCGGCGGGCGTGCGGTCGAGCGGGCCGACGACCTGAGCCTCGGCTCGGCCGAGCTGCCCCCGACCGACGGGCTGAGGTACCACCTGGCCGGTGGCGCCCGCGTGGTCGTGCGGCCGTCGGGGACCGAGCCCAAGCTCAAGTCCTACCTGGAGGTCGTGGTGCCCGTCACCGGGACCGTGGCCGAGGCCAGGCAGGCCGCGTCGGCCGGGCTGCGGGCGCTCGAAGACGACCTGAAGGCCGTGCTCACACCTCGGTGACCGCGATCTGCAGTTCGGTCACCCACAGGGCCTTGTCCGCGGGGCAGTCCAGCGACACCTCGCGGGCCAGGCCGTGCGCCTGGTAGCCGTTCTCCTCGATCCAGTGCGCCAGGGCCTGGAAGGTCGGGTCGACCTCCTCCATCGGCCCGTTGTGCACGATGGTGGCGGCCAGCTCGACACCGGGCAGCACGGCCAGGTCGAACCCCTGGCCCGCCGCGGGCTCACCGGCCACCGGGAAGCAGGCCCGCACGTCGACCCGGCCGTCCGGGCGGGCTTCGTACACGGCCACCCCGGGTCCGGCCATCCGGGTGCGCGACGCGTCGAGCACGGCGCACAGCTGCTGGAACAGCGGGGTCAGGACAGGTCCGATGTCCTCGCCGTCGTAGCTGGCCACGACGGCTTCGAGCTGGGCGACCTTGGCGGCGGCGATGGACTTGAGCTGGACGTCGGCGGTGGGCATGCGCCCCTCCTTCTCGATCATCCGGAGCCTCGTCTCGACCCGGCGCAGCCTGGCCCCGTCGGCGGCGATCCGCGCCTCCAGCTGGGCTCTGCGCAGGCGTACCATGCCGTGCAGTTCCTCGGTGCTCACCTTGTCGTCGAGGATGGCCTGGACCTGCTCCAGGGTGAAGCCGAGGTCCTTGAGCGCGACGACGCGGTTGAGCCTGGCGAGCTGCCCGGCCTGGTAGCCGCGATGCCCGGTGACGGGGTCCACGTGTGCGGGTCTGAGCAGGCCGATCGCGTCGTAGTGCCGCAACATGCGCACCGACACACGACCCAGCCCGGCGAAGTCTCCGATGCTGAACATGACTCCTCCAGGTCTAGGGGGTGACACCGTGTCAGGTGCAAGCCCGCCCGCCGGTTGTCGATCGGCGGGGAGGCCTCACGCCGGGCCGGCGTGGGCGGCCAGGATGCGCCAGCCGTGCTCGTCCGTGCGGATCCACGTGCGCGTGTAGCTCATCCGTCCGGCGAACGGCGTGCCTGCGACGCTGCCCTCCAGGGTGCCGAGGAAGCAGGTGACGCCGGTGTCGCCGGCGACGAGCACAGTGAGGTCCTCCTGAAGGAGCTTCGTCAGGACCAGCGTGCGTGAGCGGTGGTTGTCGAGGTCGAGCTGCTTGGCATCGGAGTGGCTGCGGTTGTCCGGCGGTCCGGTGAAGACGAGCCGGTCGTCGATCAGCCGGTCCAGTTCCTCGACGTCCCCGGCGAGCTGTGCCGCCTGCAGGCGGTGTTCGGCCTTCGTCAGCTCGTCGACGAGGGTGGTGTGGTCGGTCATGAGGCACACTCTCCAGTGATCGATCCCGTACGAAATAACCAGAGTAGTGCTCATGAAGTGGCCCCGGCCCGGCGCGGTCGGTTCAGGCCGCCGCGTCAGCCGGAGCGCACGGGCAGCACCAGCAGGTCGTCGCCGCTGCGCCGTACCTCCAGCGGGCAGCCGTAGACGTCGCTGAGCCGGTCCTGGTCGAGCACCTCATGCGGCGGGCCCGAGCCGGTCACCCTGCCGTTCTTCATCAGGACGATGCGATCGGCGTAGCCTGCGGCCAGGTTGAGGTCGTGCAGGACGACCAGGACCGCGTCGCCCGCCCTGGCGCGTTGCCTGGCGATGCGCATGACCTGTTCCTGGTGGCGCAGGTCGAGGGCCGCCGTCGGCTCGTCGAGCAGCAGGGCGGGTGCGCGTTGCAGCAGGACGCGGGCCAGGGAGACGCGGGCCTGCTCGCCGCCGGACAGCGTGGGGAAGCTGCGGTGCGCCAGATGGGCGACGTCGGTGCGGGCCAGCGCCTCGTCGAGCTCGGCGGGGGTGTGCGCCCTGCCGTACGCTCCCATCGCGACGACCTCGGCCACGGTGAAGGGGAAGGCCAGGGTGACCTTCTGCGGCAGCACCGCGCGCAGCCTGGCCAGTGCGGCGGGACGCAGGCCGGTCAGGGAGCCGCCGCCGATGGTGACCGTGCCGCTCTGCGGCCTGAGGTCTCCGGCGAGCACCGACAACAGGGTCGACTTGCCCGCCCCGTTGGGCCCCGCGACCGCGACGAGCTCGCCCGGCGCCACGTCCACCCCGACGTCGTCGAGCAGCAGCGCCCCGCCCACCCGCAACGACACCCCACTGGCCGCGATCATGCCCACCCTCCCTGCTCGGCCCTGGTACGGCGCAGCAGCCACAGGAAGAACGGCCCGCCGATGAGCGCCGTCAGCACGCCGATCGGCAGTTCGGCGGGCACGACGACGGTCCTGGCCACCAGGTCGGCCAGCAGCAGCACACACGAGCCCGCCAGCGCCGATGCGGGCAGCAGGATGCGATGTCCGGGCCCGGCGACCAGCCTGATGAGATGCGGCACGACGAGCCCGACGAAGACGATCGACCCGGCGGCGGCGACGGACGCGCCGGTCAGCAGTGCGGCGACGACGATGACGGCCACGCGTACGCGCTCGGTGTCGACGCCGAGATGACGTGCGCCGCGCTCACCGAGTGCGAGCAGGTCGAGCGAGCGTGCGAACGGCGGCATCAGCGCCAGCCCGGCGACCACGAACGGCGTCACGGCCCCGACCAGCGGCCAGGTCGCACCGCCGAGCGTGCCGAGGTTCCAGAAGGAGATCGAGCGCAACTGCGCGTCGGTGGCGATGAAGGTGAACAGGCCGACGATCGCCATGGCGATGGCGTTGATCGCGATCCCGGTCAGCACGAGCGTCACGACCTCGGTACGCCCCTGCGACCTGGCCATGGCATAGACGACGAAGGTGGTGACGAGTCCGCCGACGAAGGCCGACACCGCGACCGACCACTCCCCGAACGCGCTGACGCCGAGTACGATCGCGCCCACCGCGCCGACTGCCGACCCGGCGGAGACGCCGATGACGCCCGGCTCGGCGAGCGGGTTGCCGAACACGCCCTGCAGTCCCGCTCCCGCGACCGCGAGCGCCGCGCCGATCACCACGGCGAGCACCACGCGGGGGAATCTGATCTGCCACAACACCTGCTGGTGCTCTCCGCCGCCGGTGAGCACGTCGCCGAAGGGGATCTGGACCGCGCCGATCCCCGCCGACGCAACGCACAGCGTGGCGAGCAGCACCGCGAGAGCGGGAATCAGCGCGATCTTGACCACCGTGCGGCCGGGCGAGGGGGCGGACGACCGCGCAGCCCCCACCCCCTCCTCCCGGCCGACGGCCGTGGCACGCCCCACGCTGTGGGACACGGGACGCGCCTCGTTCTGGGCGCCGCCCGCGTTCACGGGCGGCGGTTCTTCGTGCTGGGCGTCGTCCGCGGGCGACGCCCCGTGCTGGGTATGGCCGGCGCTCGGCGCCTGCCGTACCTGGTCGGGGGGCGGGTTCACTTCGTGGCGAAGGCCGTGACGAGCTTGTCGAGCGCCTGGCCGGTGCGCGGGCCCATGCCGAGCAGTTCCAGGTCGTCGAGGGAGACGAAGCGCTTGGCCTTGCCCGCAGGGGTCTGGGCGACGCCGGGCAGTTCCAGCAGGCCCTTCTCGCCGCCGATGGAGTCCACGCCCATGCTCATCACGAGGATGACGTCGGGGGCGGCCTCGACCATGGCCTCGGCGGTGATCGGCTTGAAGCCCTTCACCCCGGCCTCGGTCCCGGCGTCCACGCCACCGGCGGCGACGATCATGGCGTCGGCCCGGGTGCCCGCGCCGCCGATCTGGTAGGTCTTGGACTGGCCGCGCAGGTAGAGGAAGGCCACACGCGGCTTCTTCGCCGCCTGGTCCACCTTGGCCTTGGCCGCGTCGATCTCGCCCTTCGTCTTCGCCGCGAGCTCCGCGCCCTTGTCCTGCAGGCCCAGGGCGGCGGCCACCTGCTCGATCTTGCCGGGCACCTCGTCGACGGAGGCCGCGCCCGTGGGCACCAGCACGAGCGGCACACCGGCGCCCTTGAGCTGCTCGATGACCGGCGGCGGGCCCGCCTCCTCGGTGCCGATGAGCAGGGTTGGCTTGAGCGACAGGATGCCTTCGGCCGCGAGGGCCCGCTGGTAGCCGATCTGCTTCTTGGTCCTGGCCTCGGGCAGGCCCATCGCCGACAGGTCGACGCCGACGACCTGGTCGGCCTGGCCCAGTGCGAACACGATCTCGGCGACATCGCCGGTCAGCGCAATCACCCGGGCGGCGGCAGCGGGGGCCTGCGTGCCGGGGGCGGAGGCGGAGGCCCCCGCGGCCGGCTCGGTCGCGGCCTGGGGCTGAGCTGCCTGTCCGCAACCGGCGAGGGCGAGCGCCCCCGCGGCGAGCAGGGTGACGATTCCGCGCTTCACTGTCGCGCCTCACTAACTTAGGTAAGCCTTAACTAACAAAGGCAAGGCATACCTAAGCAGCAAAAAGTTGGCCCGTCAAGGTTGCCGACCGAGGACCGGAACTGTCCGCAATTACGCCTAACGTCGAGGTCATGACCGAGATCAAGCCCTTCCGCGTCGACATCCCCCAGGCCGACCTCGACGACCTGCACCGCCGCCTGGAGCACACGCGATGGGACGAGCAGCCCGAAGGGGTTGGCTGGAGCCACGGCGCTCCCGTGAGCTATCTGCGTGAGCTGGCCGAGCACTGGCGCACCGGCTACGACTGGCGCGCGCAGGAGGCCAGGCTCAACTCCTTCCCGCAGTTCACCACCGAGATCGACGGGCACCCGGTGCACTTCCTGCACGTGCGCTCGGCCGAGCCCGGCGCGCTGCCGCTCGTGCTCACGCACGGCTGGCCGGGTTCGATCGTGGAGTTCCTCGACGTCATCGGCCCGCTCACCGATCCGGCCGCACACGGCGGCGACCCCGCCGACGCCTTCCACGTCGTCGTGCCCTCCATCCCCGGTTTCGGCTTCTCCGGCCCCACCCGCGAGCTCGGCTGGAGCATCGCCAGGGTGGCCAAGGCGTGGGCCGAGCTCATGGCCAGGCTCGGCTACTCCCGCTACGCCGCGCACGGCGGCGACTTCGGCGCGGTCATCTCCAGGCAGCTCGGCCTCATCGACTCCGAGCACGTCGTGGCACTGCACCTCACCTCGATGTTCTCGGCGAGTGCGAGTGCCGACAACGCCGACTTCTCCGTCGAGACCGAAAAGCGCAGCGTCGAGGCCGGATACCGCTACCAGTACGAACTCGGCGGCTACTCCAGCATCCAGGCCACCAGGCCGCAGTCGGTCGCACACGGCCTGACCGACTCCCCCGTCGGCCAGCTCGGCTGGATCGTCGAGCGCTTCAAGGACTGGACCGACTCGACCGACGCGCCCGAGGACGCCGTCGACCGTGACGCCATGCTGACCAACGTCATGCTGTACTGGCTGACGCGCACCGCGGGCTCGTCGGCCCGCTACTACAACGAGGGCATCGAGACCTGGGGCGAGCCCGAGCCGTACTCCCCCGTGCCCACGGCCGTCGCGCACTTCCGGCACGACATCGCCGTGCCCGTCAGGCGGCTGGCCGAGCCCAACCACAACATCGTGCGCTGGACCGAGTTCGACCGGGGCGGGCACTTCGCCGCCATGGAGGAGCCGGACCTGGTCGTCGGCGACCTCCGGGCGTCACTGCGCGACTACCGCTGAGCCATCGGGTGTTCGCGTCGATGACGGCGCGAACACCGGCGGCGGCTGCCATCATGTCCACCCGTGCCCTATGAACCCGCCTCCTGTGAACCCGTGTCTTGTGAACCCGTCTTCTATCAGCGTGGCCAGATCCTTCACCTCCATCTCTACCTCGGCGGGCAGCTCGGTATGACGGCCCCGTTCCGCGTCGTCGAGCACACCGACGCGGGACTGGTGCTCTGGCTGGCCGCGCGCTCGCCCATGTGGCGCACCGATCTGCCGCCGGGCGCCCACCTGCGCGACGTGCCGCCCGAGCGACGCCCCGAAGGCGGCCTGCCCGTCGTCGCCGACCACTGGCAGCGCCACGACACGCTGATCTTCCAGCCGGAGGGCGCCGGGCATGCCGTCTGGTGGCTGTTCGACGCGGTCAGACGCTTCCAGGGCTGGTACGTCAACCTGGAACGACGGGTCAGGCGAGGTGTCGACCTGCTGGTGGAGGACCTGGAGCTGGACGTCACGGTGGCGGCCGACCGGTCGTGGCAGTGGAAGGACGAGGAGTCGTTCGCCGCCAAGACCGGCCATCCGGCGTACTGGAGCGCCCAGGAGGCCCAGGCCGTACGCGCGGAGGGGGTTCGGGTGATCGAGACGGCGCTGGCGGGCGCGTTCCCCTTCGACGGCACGTGGTGCGACTTCACACCGCCCGAGACGTGGGAGCTGCCGCCGCTGCCGCCGCCTCCGGCCACGACGCTGGCTCGCTCCCCGCTGGTCAACGGCGGATAATCACCGCATGCCGACCACCACGCCCGTCCTTTCGCGTCGTGCGCTCAACCGTGCCCTCCTCGATCGCCAGCTGCTGTTGCGCAGGCACACGATGACGCCGCTCGCCGCCGTCGAGCACCTCGTCGGTATGCAGTCGCAGGCGCCGAACCCGCCGCACATCGGGCTGTGGACACGGCTGACCGCCTTCCACCAGGACGAGCTCGGCGCTCTGCTCACCGAGCGCGCCGCCGTACGGCTGGTGCTCATGCGCGGGACCATCCACCTGGTCAGCGCCCGCGACTGCCTGCAGCTGCGGCCGGTGATCCAGCCGCTGCTCGACCGGTGGCTGCGCACCACGCACGGCAAGGGCATGGCCGAGTCGGTGCTGGCCGAGGTGGCCGCGCAGGGCCGTGCGCACGTGGACGAACGGCCGCTCACCTACGACGAGCTCGGCGTGCTGCTGGGCGAGCGGTGGCCGGACGGCGATGCGATGGCCCAGGTGATCAGGGGGCTGGTCCCGCTCGTCCAGGTGCCGCCGCGTGGCATCTGGGGCGCGGTGTCGCAGGCCAGGCACACCAGCGCGGAGAGCTGGCTCGGCGCTCCGCTCGGCGACGGATCGGCCGTCGAGGAGATGGTCACGCGCTACCTGGCCGCGTTCGGGCCCGCCTCGGTCAAGGACGTGCAGACGTGGTCCGGTCTGACCGGCCTGCGTGCGGTCGTCGAGCGGCTGCCCGGCCTGGTGAGGTACGCCGACGAGCAGGGCGTCGAGCTCTACGACCTGGCGGGGGCCGAGCTGCCCGACGCCGACACCGAGGCGCCGGTCAGGTTCGTGCCCGAGTTCGACAACCTGCTGCTCTCGCATGCCGACCGCACCCGTGTGCTCGACCCCGCCCATCGCCGTGCGGTGTTCACCGTCAACGGGATCATCAGGGCCACCGTCCTGGTCGACGGCTTCGTCGCGGGCACCTGGAAGCTGGTGGAGACCAGGAGCCAGTCGGCCCTGGAGATCACCCCCTTCGTCCCCCTGCCCTCCGGGGTACGGCAGGCGCTGATCGAGGAGGGCACCGCGCTGCTCGCCTTCACCTCGCCCGAGGCCAAGGGCGTGGCGATCAGGTTCGCCCAAGGATGAGAGCGCCTCCCCGCCCCAGGAGGAGCGGGCGGCGCGTCGGCCGCACGACGGATGAAGGCGGCGCTCCTGCTGAGGACGGAGTGCCGAGCGACCTTTGCCCGATGTGGGGCCGGGGCCCGCCGCGACAGGCTCGTGGGCATGAGAACACCGAAGACGGCACTGGCCCTCACCGCCGCGGCGGGCCTCGTACTGAGCCTCACCCCTGCCGCCCAGGCGGCCGGCAGGCCCGCCTGTGCGAGCGCGGCGACCCAGCGCGCCCTGGACGACCTGGTCAGGAGCGGAGGCGCGCCCGGCATCGCGATGGCGATCACCGGACCGCGCTGCGGCTCCACGACGCTCGCGGCCGGAGTCGCCGATCGCAGGAGCGAACGGCCCATGCGCGGCGACGAACGGTTCCGGATCGGCAGTGTCACCAAGACCTTCACCGCCACCGTGGTGCTGCAACTCGCGGGCGAGGGCAGGATCGACCTGGACGCCCCCGTCGAGCGCTACCTGCCCGGCACGTTGCCCGACGCCTCCACCACGGTCAGGCAGGTCCTGCAGCACACGGCCGGGCTCGCCGACTATGTCGACTCCGAGGAGTTCGCCGACGCCGAGAAGCGCAGGTTCCAGCACTTCGACCTGCCCGACCTGGTCGCGGCCGGGCTGCGCATGCCCAGGCCGGCCAAGGCGTGGAGCTACTCCACGACCGGCTACGCCGTCGCCGGGCTGCTGGTCGAGAAGGTGACGGGCCGGCCGGTGGGCACGGAGATCACCCGGCGAATCGTCGAGCCGCTCGGCCTGCGCGGCACCCTGTGGCCCGGCGACCAGCCCAAGATCAAGGGGCGGCACGCCCGGGGGTACTTCGCCGCCGAAGGCACGCTCTACGACGTGACCGAGTGGAACATGTCGTTCGCCGGGCCCGGCGGCGGCATGATCTCGACGCCGTCGGACCTGAACCGCTTCTTCGGCGCCCTGTCGTCAGGCAGGCTGCTGCGCCCGGCCCAGCTCAGGCAGATGCGCACCACCGTGCCCGCCGACCCCGCCCGGATGTGGCCGGGCGCCAAGGCCGGTCTCGGGCTGTTCGGGACGGCCCTGAAGCACTGCAAGGGCACCTGGTGGGGCCACGGCGGCGGCTGGATCGGCTACCGCACCCTCGCCGCGAGCACCCCCGACGGCCGCCAGGTCGCCATCACCATCAACAAACACCCCAACGACGTCACCCCCCGCCTCCTCGACCTCCTCGACGCGACCCTCTGCACCACACGCTGACCACAAACTCAGCTTGCCACGAAGGCGATCACGACCATGGCGATGGCCAGCGCGCAGACCGCGAGGGCGTCCCATGCCCAGGTGACCTGTGCGGGGGCGGACTCGGCCGGGCGGCGGGCGGCGGCTTCGGCCTTCTCCCTGATCTGCTCGGCCACCCAGTCGGCATGCGTCTTGCCCGCCAGTGCCTCGGCGGCGGCCTGCTCGGCCTTGGTCCTGACCGGCTCGGTCCGGTGCGGGCCGCGCTGCTGGACGGGCAGGCCGCGCCGTACGGCCCTGGCCCGTTCGCGTGCCGAGGCCTGCGGCGTCCAGGCGCGCACGGTGGCGCCCTCGCCGTAGGTGATCGCGATGGCATGCGACACGGTGACCTCGCCGACCGACGCCCACGGCAGCACTACGGTGCGCAGCGGGTTGCGCACGCGCAGGACGTCCTCGGTGACGACGGTCGCCGGACGCAGCGAGGTGAGGTACACGATCGCGGTCACCACGGCCAGCACGGCCCCGGCGACCAGCGACGGCGCCCCGTTGTAGCGCAGGGTGAGATCCAGCGCGTTGGCCGCGACGAAGGCGACCCAGATCCAGCCGAGGACGAAGGCGAAACGCGAGCGGTATACGCCGGTCACGACTGCCACTTGAGCTGGGCGAAGCCGGGCTTGATCCGGCCGTTGATCAGCGCCAGCCGCTCGTCGAACGGGATGAACGCCGACTTCATGGCATTGACCGTGAACCACTGCAGGTCGTCCCAGCCGTAGTCGAACGCCTCGACCAGCTTGGCGAACTCCTCCGAGACCGTGGTGCCGCTCATCAGCCGGTTGTCGGTGTTGACGGTCACCCGGAAGTGCAGGCGGCGCAGCAGGCCGATCGGGTGCTCGGCGATGGAGGCGGCGGCCCCGGTCTGCAGGTTGGACGTCGGGCACATCTCCAACGGGATGCGCTTGTCACGGACATAGGCCGCCAGCCGCCCGAGCTTGGCGCCGTCGTCGGAGATGTCGTCGATGATGCGCACACCGTGGCCGAGCCGGTCGGCGCCGCACCACTGGATGGCCTGCCAGATCGAGGGCAGCCCGAACGCCTCGCCCGCGTGGATGGTGAAGTGCGCGTTCTCCCGCTGGAGGTACTCGAACGCGTCGAGGTGGCGGGTGGGAGGGTATCCGGCCTCGGCGCCGGCGATGTCGAAGCCGACCACGCCGACGTCGCGGTAGCGCACGGCCAGCTCGGCGATCTCCATCGAGCGCGCCTGGTGCCGCATGGCGGTCAGCAGTGTGCCGACCCTGATCCCGCGTCCCTCCGAGCCGATCCGAAACCCTTCGAGCACGGCCTCGACCACCTGGTCGAGCGTGAGCCCGGTCGTGGTGTGCTGCTCGGGCGCGTAACGCACCTCGGCGTAGACCACGCCGTCGGCCGCCAGGTCTTCGGCGCACTCGGCCGCCACCCTGACCAGCGACTCCCTGCTCTGCATGACGCCGACCGTGTGATCGAACGTCTCCAGGTAGCGCTCCAGCGACCCCGAGTCGGCCGCCTCCCTGAACCACTCGCCCAGCAGGGCGGGGTCGGTCGTGGGCAGCCGGTCGTAGCCGCTCTCGCGGGCCAGATCGACGATGGTCGCGGCCCGCAGACCACCGTCGAGGTGGTCGTGGAGCAGCACCTTGGGCGCGCGGCGGATCTCGTCGAGGGTAGGTCGCTGGCTCATTTCGTCATTCTACGCACCGGCGACCCACCGCTCACTCGTCTCGGTGCACGGTGTCCGGGTGGAAGGCGGGCAGGCAGACCGCGATGTAGTCGGCCCCTTCGGGGCCGCAGCTGTAGCGGATCTTCTCCCCCGCCTCCGTCACGATGGACTGCCCCGCGTGCACCTCGGTCGTGCCGCCCGCGTGCTCGACGACGACCGTGCCGCGCAGCACGACGGTGTACTCGTCGAACTCGGGCGTCTGGGCGGGCTCCTCCCAGCCCGCGGGTGCGCGCATGTGCGCGATGGACAGAGCCTCGTCGCCGCTGTTGACGCGGCCGATGTGCTCCTCGATGACCTTGCCGCCCGGCACCGGGATCCGGGTCGCCGCTTCGATCTTTCTCACCACGGATGTCAGTGTGCCACGTCGATGACCAGTCGGTTCGGCCCGGTCTGCTTCCTGACGCTGAATCCGGCCCTGTGGTCGAGCACGATGCCCACGCCGACGGTGGCCTCGAAGTCGCCCGTCTTGACGACGTTCTGCACGTTGCCCAGGTCGGCGACGAAGATCGGCCCGCCGCTCCAGGTGGGCTTGCCCGTGGTGGTGTGGGCGTTGGCCGGGTTCATGGTGAGCTGGAGATAGGCCCCGCCCTTGACGTCGATGGGATCGCCGGACCCGTCCTGGACCAGCTCGTCCACCCAGGTGACGCGGTAGCTCGGCACGTCGCCCTTGAGGTCGACCACCACCCGGTCGAAGCCGTCGTGCGCGGCGAACCGCACGGCGGTGACGAGCGGCGGTTCGGAGACCGGATTGTCCTTGCTGACCTCGGCCGTACTGGTCGGCACCGCGACGGGCGGCGACGGCTTCACGGTCGGGGCGGGCGCCGAGGTGGCGACGGGAGGCGATGTCACGGGAACACTGGCCGAGGTGGTGGGCCCACCGGTCGTGGTACCCGGCCCCACGGGCCCGCAGCCCGCGGCGACCATCGACGCGAACACGAGCACGGCCGGTACGGCGAGCACACGGGAGGAGCGCATACCCGATAGATGCCCACGACAGCCGCCTTGACGCCCGCCGTACCAGGACGGTATGGCGACGGCCCCCGGAGGAGGTCTCCCCGGGGGCCGCGATGCGAGGCGGGTGTGCTCAGACGGTCTCGTAGACCTTGGCCTCCTCCACGGCCGGCTCGCGCCTGCGCCGGAACGACAGTCCGGTCGCCGCGACCGCGAGCCCCACGAGGGCCAGCACCAGCGGCACCACCAGCGCCGAGCGCAGCCCCTCGATCGGGTCCGCCGATGTCGAGCCCGAGGTGAACACCGCGGTCACCAGTGCGAGCACGACCGCGCCGCCGACCTGTCCCGAGGTGTTGAGCAGCCCGGAGGCCAGCCCCTGCTCGTCGTCGTGCACCCCGGCCACCGCCTGGATGTTGAGCGAGGGGAAGGAGAGCCCGAACGCGACGCCGAGCAGCGCCATGGCGGGCAGCACCATCCCGGCCACACTGGGCGTCATGTCGGCGCCGAGGAAGATGGCATAGCCTCCGGCCAGCGCGGCCGAGCCGATGACGATGAGCTTGCCGGTGCCGAACCTGTCGGCGACGTCGCCCATCTTGGTCGAGGTGAGCGCGACGATGAGCCCGGCGGGCAGGAAGGCGAAGGCGGTCTCCAGCGCCGACCAGTGCAGGATGTTCTGGAAGTACTGCATGGCCACGAACTGGAAGCCCACATACGAGCCGAACAGGATGACGAGCCCCAGGTTGGCCCGGACGATGGGGGCGGACCTGAGCAGGCCGAGCCGGATCAGCGGGTGCTTGACCCGCAGTTCGGCGAAGACGAACGACGCCAGCAGCGCCCCCGCGCCCGCCAGTGTCAGCACGGTCTGCAGCGCGCTCACCTCGGGCGCCTGCACGACGCCGTAGACGAGCAGGAGCATGGAGCCGGTGATGGTGACGGCGCCGATGATGTCGTAGCCGCCTTCGGCCCGCTCCTCGCGCACCTTGGGCAGCAGCTTGAGCGCGGCGACCAGCGCGATGATCGCGACGGGCACCGGCATGAGGAAGGTCCAGCGCCAGCCGAGCGTGGTGAGGAAACCGGACAGCACGAGGCCGAGCGAGAAGCCGCTGGCCCCGCTCGCGGTGAAGATGCTCAGCGCCTTGTTGCGCTGAGGGCCTTCCGGATAGGTGGTGGTGATGATGGACAGGGCGGCGGGCGCGGTGAACGCGGCGCTCACCCCCTTGACGAAGCGGGCGGCGATCAGCAGCGCCGGGTCGTTGACGAGACCGCCGAGCAGCGAGGCGACGGCGAAGACGGCCAGAGCGACCAGGAACACCCTGCGTCGCCCGACCAGGTCGGCGGTGCGGCCCCCGAGCAGGAGCAGACCGCCGTAGCCCAGCACGTAGCCGCTGACCACCCACTGCAGCGAGGCAGGCTCCATGCCGAGGTCGGCCTGGATGGCGGGCAGGGCGACTCCGACCATGGACACGTCGAGAGCGTCAAGGAAGATCACAGCGCAGAGCACGGCGAGCGCGCCCCAACCAGATGTCGAGCGGGTCATGAAGGAAGACATTACATGCACCTGCATCTTATGCAACAGCATTTAATTCCGTTGCATAAGATTTAACGCGGTGGTACGCTCCGCGACATGAACGATGAGGCGGTGGTCGCCCGCTGGCACGACGTGCTCGCCAAGCACGCCAGCGCCTCCTGCCTGCTGGAACGCGAGCTGGGCGACAAGTACGGCATCGGCCCGAGCGAGTTCGAGGTGCTCGACAGGATCGTCGGGTCGGAGTGCAGGACCTTCCGGGTCCAGGAGCTGGCCGACGCCGTCCATCTGAGCCAGAGCGCGCTCTCCCGCGTGATCGCCCGCCTGGAGAGGTCCGGCCTGGTCTCGCGCTCGGTCTGCTCAAGCGACCGCAGGGGCGTCTCGGTCTGCATCACCGACGCCGGACGCGCCCGGCACGCCGACGCCCTGCCCGCCCACCGGGCCATCCTGGCCAAGGTGTTCGGCTGACCCCGGGGTCCACCCGAGCGACGATTTTCCGTACCCCTAAAAAAGCACGACCGATCGGTCATATAGAGTGGGGCGTATGACCGATCGCATCCGTCAGGACGGCCGCAGGCTCAAGGGGCAGCGCAGCCGCGACGTCATTCTGGAGAAGGCGGTCTCGCTGGCCTCCGTCGAAGGGCTCGACGGCCTCTCGCTCGGCCGTCTGTCACAGGCCACCGGCATCAGCAAGTCCGGATTCTTCGCTCACTGGCCGGACAAAGAGCATCTGCAGCTCGATGCCGTCGCCTGGGCCACCCGGCAGTGGGTCGAGCACATCGTCGCCCCGGCGCTCGCCGAACCCCGGGGCGTCAGACGCGTGTTCGCCCTGCACGAGCGGCGGCTGGCCTTCTACCTCGACGGCGTGCTGCCGGGCGGGTGCTTCTTCCTCACCGTGCAGGCCGAGTTCGACGACCGGCCCGGACCACTGCGCGCCGCCGTGGCCAAGGCGCTCGGCGACTGGATCGCGCTGCTCAGGCGGCTGATCGAGGAGGCCGTCGTGCTCGGCGAGCTCCGCGACGACGTCGACCCCGCCCTGCTCGCCTTCGAACTCGACGCCTTCGGCGACACCGTCGTCCTGCACACCCGCCTGCTCGACGGCCAGGCCGGAGCCGCCCACTCCCGCCAGGCCGCACTGCAGCGCCTGCGCTCCCTGTCCACCGACCCGTCCCTGCTTCCGGAGGCCTGACGCCATGACCACCTCAGTACTCGAAGGCGGCCACACCGCACTCACCCAGGTGCACTTCGACGACCTCGACGCCATGGGCCTGCTGCACAACGCCCACTACGCCGTCCTGCTCGAACGCGCCATCACCGCCTTCTGGCTGGACAACGGCTGGTCGTTCGACCTGGCCAGATCCCGCTTCGAGGACGGCTTCCTGGTCGTGCGGGAGTTCACCATCACCTACAACGCCCCCATCGTCGGCGTGGGCGACATCCCGGTGCACTTCTGGATCGACCACCTCGGCACCACCAGCGCCGTGTACGGCTTCCGCGTCCTGTCGCGCGACGGCTCGCTCGTGCACGCCGAAGGGCGCAGGGTGAATGTCAACATCGACCCCGGCACCCTGCGCCCCAAGCCCTTCAGCCAGGACCTGCGCAAGGTGGCGGAGTCGCTGCTGCTCACGGGTGCGAGCTGATCACCGCGACCCGCCGGCGGCTCAGGCGATCCGGTCGATGATCAGCGGCAGGTGCTCGGCCGAGGCCGGGCCCACCGCGTAGGCCCCATCCAGTGCCGCCAGCGCCCGGTCGAAGCGTGCCGTCTCGTCGGTGTGCAGGGTGAGGAGGGGCTGGCCCTCGCGTACCAGGTCGCCGGGCTTGGCGTGCAGGGTGACACCGGCGCCGAACGACACGGGGTCCTCCTTGCGGGCGCGCCCGGCGCCCAGCCGCCAGGCGGCCAGGCCGACCCCGTAGGCGTCCAGGCGGGTCAGCACGCCCGATGCGGGGACGTTGACGGTCATGGTCTCGGCGGCGCGCGGCAGGATGGCGTCGGGGTCGCCGCCCTGTGCCGAGATCATCCGGCGCCAGGCGTCCATCGCCGAGCCGTCCTTGAGCGCCTCGGCCGGGTCCTTGCCCGAGACGCCCGCCGCCTGCAGCATCTCGCGCGCCAGGCGCACGGTCAGCTCCACCACGTCCGACGGACCGCCACCGGCCAGCACCTCGACCGACTCCTCGACCTCCAGCGCGTTGCCGACCGCCCGGCCGAGCGGCTGGTCCATGGCGGTGAGCAGGGCGACCGTGCGCACACCGGCGTCGGTGCCGAGCGCGACCATCGTCCGGGCGAGCTCGCGGGCCTGCTCGACGGTCTTCATGAAGGCGCCCGAGCCGACCTTGACGTCGAGCACGAGCGACCCGGTGCCTTCGGCGATCTTCTTGGACATGATCGAGGAGGCGATGAGCGGGATCGACTCGACCGTGCCGGTGACGTCGCGCAGGGCGTAGAGCTTCTTGTCGGCGGGTGCGAGCCCGGCGCCCGCCGCGCACACGACGGCTCCGGCGTCGCGGATGACGTCGAGCATCTCGGCATTGGACAGCGAGGCACGCCAGCCGGGGATGGACTCCAGCTTGTCGAGCGTGCCGCCGGTGTGACCGAGGCCGCGCCCGCTGAGCTGCGGGACGTAGGCCCCGCACGCGGCGACGAGCGGGGCCAGCGGCAGTGTGATCTTGTCGCCGACACCGCCGGTCGAGTGCTTGTCGGCGGTCGGCCCCGCCAGCATCGACCAGTCCATGCGCTCGCCCGAGCGGATCATCGCCTGGGTCCAGTCGGCGATCTCGCGCCGGTTCATCCCGTTCAGCAGGATGGCCATGGCCAGCGCCGACATCTGCTCGTCGGCGACCACGCCCTGGGTGTAGGCGTCGATCACCCAGTCGATCTGCGCGGTGGGCAGTTCGCCGCCGTCGCGTTTGGTGACGATGACCTCGATGACGTCCATGCCTCATGCCCCCCGTGAAAGATCGTCAGGCCCGAAGGCGTGCGGCAGCACCTCGGCCATCCGCCATGGCCCGTCAGGCGTCTCCACCAGCAGGTCGGGCCCGCCGAACTCGTACAACAACTGCCGGCACCGCCCGCACGGCATGAGCAGCTCCCCGTGCCCGTCCACACACGTGAACGCGACCAGCCTGCCCCCGCCGGAGGCGTGCAACGCCGAGACGAGACCACACTCGGCGCACAGGGCCAGCCCGTAGGAGGCGTTCTCCACATTGCAGCCGGTGACCACGCGCCCGTCGTCGACGAGCGCGGCGGCGCCGACGGGGAACTTCGAGTACGGCGCGTAGGCGTGCTGCATGGCCTCGGCGGCCGCGGCCCGCAGCGCCTCCCAGTCGACGCTCAATGCTGTTCCCCTCGGCGGTAGCGCACGCCGTCGGCCTTCGGCGGACGCAGCCGCTGGGAGGCGACCGTGAGCACCAGCAGGGTCAGCACGTGCGGGGTGATGAAGACGAACTCGTTGGGCAGGTGGTCGACCGTCAGCCACAGCCAGAACAGCACGACGGCGCCGAGCGCGGCGAACGCGACGGCGGTGTAGCTCTTGGCGGTGGCGGTGCCCAGGTTCTTGCGGATCTGCATCCCGGCATAGCCGAGCAGCAGCAGCGCGCCGAACAGGAACAGCCCGGTCACCGCGTCGGAGCTGCGCAACTGCAACGCGTCGGCGTACCCGAACAGCGAGGCGCCCGCCGCCAGTCCGCCGGGCCGCCAGTTGCCGAAGATCATGGCGGCCAGACCGATGAAGCCTCGTCCGGCCGTCTGCCCCTCGACGTACTTCGTGGTGATGAAGACGAGGAACACGCCGCCGAGCCCGGCGAAGGCGCCGGAGATGACGGTGGCGAGGTACTTGGTCCTGATGACGTTCACGCCGAGCGACTCGGCCGCCCACGGGTTCTCGCCCGCCGAGCGCAGCCGCAGGCCGAACGCCGTGCGCCAGAGCACCCAGAAGGTCACGGGGATCATCGCGACGGCCAGGATGACCAGCACGTTGACATTGTGGGTGAGCCCGCGCAGGATCCCGGCCACGTCCGAGAGCAGGAACCAGTGCGTGTTCTCCAGCGAGGCCAGCCAGTCGGGTCCCGACGACAGCAGCGGCAGGCTCACCTCCGGCGGCTTGGACGACAGCGCCGGTGAGGTGGTGATGCCGCCTCCGGCCTCGGAGGCCGCACTGCCCTCCTTGTAGAGCACCTCGGACAGGAAGCGCGTGATGCCGGGGCCGAGCAGGTTGATGGCGACGCCGCTGATGATGTGGTCGACGCCGAAGGTGACGGTGGCGACGGCGTGGATGAGCCCGCCGAGCGCTCCGGCGATGAGCCCGGCCAGCAGGGCGGCCGTGGCCCCCCACTGGTACCCGGCCCATCCGGCGAACCAGGTGCCGAGCACCATCATGCCTTCGAGGCCGATGTTGACGATGCCCGCCCGCTCGGCCCAGAGCCCGCCGAGCCCGGCCAGGCCGATCGGCACGGCCAGCAGCAGCGCGGCCGAGAACGTGCCGGACGAGGTCAGGTCGGTGTCGCCGGACAGCACTCTGACCAGCGAGAGCAGCAGGATCAGTCCGGCGACGGAGACCAGCGCCAGATGATAGCCGCGAACCCTCCGAAGCTCGGAGGCGGTAGCCGTAGCCGCACTCATGCCGATGCCACCTTCGCGGGAGTGTTGGTGCCGAGTTGTCGGGCGGCGCGGCGCTCCTCTTCGCGCAGCGCCATCCGGCTGGTGATCTCGTTGGCGATGACGACCATGAGCACGATCGTGCCCTGGATGATCACGACGACCGAGGGCGGGATGTCGGCGAACTGCAGCGGGGTCGCCGCCCGGTCGAGGAAGGCGAACAGCAGGGCCGCGATCGCGATGCCGACCGGTTTGTTCCGGCCGAGCAGGGCGACCGCGATGCCGAGGAAGCCGAGCCCCGGCGTGAAGCCGGTGCCGTAGGCGTGGGTGTAGCCGAGGATCTCGGGCAGGCCGATCAGCCCGGCGATGGCGCCGGACAGGACCATGGCCGAGATGACCATCTTCTTGGGGTTCACACCCGAGGCGAGTGCGGCCGTCGGGTTCAGGCCGCTGGCCTTGACGTCGAAGCCGAAGCGGGTACGTTCCAGGATGATCCACACCACGATGCCGACCACGATGGCGATGCTGATGAAGCCCCACAGCCCGCCGCCGCCCCTCGGGACCGGCAGGCCGAACAGCTCGAACAGGAAGTTGAAGTTGGGGAACCAGCCGGACTCGGGGATCGGCGGGGTCGAGGTGGTGAGCGTGCCGTCGGTCTTGGTCGCGGCGAACGGGCCGCGAACCAGCCAGGCGGCGATGTTGATCGCGATGTAGTTCAGCATGATGGTCGCGATGACCTCGTTGACCCCGCGCTGCACCTTGAGCAGGGCCGGGATCAGCGCGTACAGGCCACCGGCGAGCATCGCGACCACGATGATCAGCGTGATCTGCAGCGGCGCCGGAAGGTCGACCTGCGAGCCGACGAACGCCGCCACGATGGCCGCGATGCGGTACTGACCTTCGACGCCGATGTTGAAGAGGTTCATCCTGAAGCCGATGGCGACCGCGAGTCCGGCGATGAACAGCGGTGTGGCCCGGTTGAGGATGAACGCGATGCTCTTGTCCACGGCGGCCTGGGTGGCGCCGAAGTCGAACATCGCCGCGAACGCCTCCAGCGGGTTGGCGCCCGCCGCGAGGATGGCGATGCTGGAGATCGCGACGGCGACGAGGATAGCCACGACCGCCCCGGCCGTGGTCAGCAGCGCACGGTAGAGCCCTGCGGGCATCACGAACCCTCCGTAATCGCGCCGGTCATGTAGCCGCCGAGCTGCTCGGGGGTCACGTCGGCGGGATCGAGCTTGGCGACCAACCGGCCGCGATAGATCACGTACAGCGTGTCCGACAGGCCGATCAGCTCGTCCAGGTCGGCGGAGATCAGCAGCACGGCCAGCCCGGCCGCCCTGGCGTCGCGCAGGTGGTCCCAGATGGCGGCCTGGGCGCCGACGTCGACGCCTCGGGTGGGGTGGGCGGCGATGAGGAACTTGGGATCGCCGCTCATCTCCCTGCCGACGATGAGCTTCTGCTGGTTGCCGCCCGACAGGGCGATCGCGAGCGTGTCGACGCCCGGCGTGCGCACGTCGTAGGCCTTGACGATGCGCTCGGTGTCGGCCCGCGCGCCCGGTCTGTTGACCCAGATGCCCTTCTTGGCCGGAGCTCTCGTCTGGTGGCCGAGCACCCGGTTCTCCCAGAGGGAGGCCTCCAGCAGCAGGCCCTGGCGGTGGCGGTCCTCAGGGATGTAGCCGATGCCCGCCTCCCTGCGCCGCAGCGTCGACCAGGAGGTGATGTCCTCCTTGCCCAGGTGGATCTGCCCGGCCTGCAGGGTCACCAGGCCCATGATCGCCTCGATGAGCTCGGACTGCCCGTTGCCCTCGACCCCGGCGATGCCGACGACCTCGCCCGCCCTGACGGGGAAACCCACCTCGTCGAGCACGGCGCGTCCGGGCCCGGGCACGCTCACGCCGCGCACGTCCAGCACGACGGTGTCGGTGACCGTCGACTCCCTGGTCTCCGGCGTGGGCAGCTCGCTGCCGACCATGAGCTCGGCGAGCTGACGCGCGGTGACGTCACGCGGATCGACGCTGGCGACCGTGGTGCCGCGCCTGATCACGGTGATCGCGTCGGCGATGCTGAGCACCTCGTCCAGCTTGTGCGAGATGAAGATGACGGTCAGGCCTTCGGCCTTGAGCTCGCGCAGGTTGTCGAAGAGCTCGTCGACCTCCTGCGGCACGAGGACCGCGGTGGGCTCGTCGAGGATGAGGATGCGGGCGCCGCGGTAGAGCACCTTGAGGATCTCCACGCGCTGCCGGTCGCCCACGCCGAGCTCCTCGACCAGACGGTCGGGGGCGACGCGCAGGCCGTGGGTCTCGCCGAGCTCGATGATGCGCTTGCGCGCCCCGGCGTAGTCGAGCCGCACGCCCTTCCTCGGCTCGGAGCCCAGGACGATGTTCTCCAGCACGGTGAGGTTGTCGGCCAGCATGAAGTGCTGGTGCACCATGCCGATGCCCGCGGCGATGGCGTCGCTCGGCGAACGGAAGACGACCTCTTTGCCGTCGACCTTGATCGTGCCCTCGTCCGGCCGCTGCATGCCGTACAGGATCTTCATCAGGGTGGACTTGCCCGCGCCGTTCTCACCCACGATGGCGTGGACGCTGCCTGCGGCGACGGTGATGCGGATGTCGTGGTTGGCCACGACGCCGGGGAAGCGCTTGGTGATGCCCTCCAGCTCGACGGCGGGTTGCACCGTGGCGAGGGTGTCCGAGCTCATGCGATCTCCTGGAGGAGCCTGGATATAGGGCTGGGCCCGGGGAGCGGATGCAACCCCGGGCCCTGTTCCGGACGGTGGATCCGGCTACGGCTTGGTCACCGGATCCAGTACCCGGTTACGGCTTCGTCGGAACCGTGATCTCGCCGTCGACGATCTTCTTCTTGGCCGCGTCGAGCTCGGTGGAGATGTCGTCGATCTCGCCGCCGGTCGTCGCCAGGCCCACACCGTCGACCTTGAGGTCGTAGATGTTGTTGCTGCCGCCCTTGGCGCCGCCCTGGAAGGCCTTGATGAACTCGAACACGCCGACGTCGACGCGCTTGATCATCGAGGTCATGATGACCGACTGCAGGTCGGCCTCCTTGACGGTCTGACGCTGGTCGGAGTCGACGCCGATGGCCTTCTTCTTGGCCGCCGCGGCAGCCTGGAAGACGCCGAGGCCGGAGTCGCCGGAGGCGTGGTAGACGATTTCCGCGCCGCTCTGGAACATCTTCTCGGCCGCGGTCTTGCCCTTGTCGGGCGCCTTGAAGCCGGTGAAGTCACCGTCGGGCGTGAGGTACTTGACGTCGATGACCGCGTCGGCCTTGACCGACTTGGCACCGGCGACGTAGCCGGCCTCGAACTTCTTGATCAGCTCGCTCTCGACACCGCCGACGAAGCCGATGTGACCGCTCTTGGCCTTGGTCGCCGCGGCGACGCCCGCCAGGTAGGAGCCCTGCTCCTCGGCGAACAGCAGGCCGGTGACGTTCGGGCCGCTCGACGGCGAGTCGACGACCGCGAACTGGATCTCGGGGTACTCGGCGGCGGCCTTCTTGATGTCCTCGCCGTAGGCGAAGCCGACACCGATGATCGGGTTGTAGCCGGCGTCGGCCAGCTGACGCAGCAGCTCACCGCGGTTGGAGCCGTCGCCCGCAGGGCTCAGGTCCTTGATGTCGGCGCCGAGGTCGGTCTTGGCCTTCTCCAGACCCGCGTACGCGGAGTCGTTGAAGGACTTGTCACCCCTGCCGCCGACGTCGAACGCCAGGCCGACCTTGAGCGTCGAGGCGGGCGCCTCGCTGCTCGCACCGGCGCTGGGCGCCGCGCTGCTGGTCGCACCACTGTCGCTGTTCGTGCCACCACAGGCCGAGACGGCCATGAGCATGGCACCGGCCACCGATCCAACAGCCAGCTTGCCAATCCTCTTGGTGAGCAAGGTGACTCCTTCCATTTCCCCGCCGTCCAACTCTCGTCGCACGCGCGAAGACGCACGGCAACCCTGCACGGAACATAGTTCGTTCACCAGGGCAGACCAAATCGGCGCACAGGTCCGCAACCGCTCCGTTATGGACATCAGGCGAGTCCGTGACCTGGGCGCGGTGCGTACGCGCCCGGGGAGGGCCCGTCAGCAGGCTAGAGCGGGGCCGATCGCCCATACAGCTCACAAACCACACCTTTACCCAACTTTGCCCCTTGTCAAGATCTTGCCGACAAGCCGATCATGCCGGACATTTCAGTCTGGAAGCTGGAGTGTCACACAACCTGGAGCACCCCCATGCGCCATTGGAAGAGGCTCGTCCTCCCGCTGGCGGTCGTCCTAGTCACCACGATGACGGCCACCCCAGCATTAGCCGAGGACCCCGCGATCAAGATCGAGAACAACGCCACCCAACCGGTGTTCTCGCGCGCCGACGCCATCAAGGAGACCGTCTTCGTCGAAGTAGCGGGCACCGACAGCGACAGCGACGGCAAACCGGACCGCGTCGCGGTCGACATCCTGCGCCCCAAGGAGACCCTGAACGGCCTGAAGGTCCCCATCATCATGGAGGCCAGCCCGTACTACGCGGGCGGCGACTACACCGTGCCCAACCACGTCGTCGACGTCGACGAGGACGGCAACCCCGAACTACGCGCCAAACTGCTCGACACCAAGACGTGGAACCTGCCGTTCGACGGCTACTACGACAACTACTTCCTGCCCCGCGGCTACGCCATCGTGCTGGTGGAGAACCTCGGCAGCGGCAGGGCGACCGGCTGTCCCACCACGGGCGACCGCAACGAGACCGCGGGCCCCAAGGCCGCCATCGACTGGCTGAACGGCCGGGCCAAGGCCTTCGACACCGAGGGCAAGCCGGTCTCGGCCACCTCGTGGTCGACCGGCGCCGTCGGCATGATCGGCACCTCCTACAACGGGACCCTGCCCAACGCCGTCGCCACGACCGGCGTCAAGGGCCTCAAGACCATCGTGCCGATCGCCGCCATCTCCTCCTGGTACGACTACTACCGGGCCAACGGCGGCGTCGTCGCGCCCGGCGGCTACCAGGGCGAGGACGCCGACGTGCTGGCCAAGTTCGTGCTCACGCGCGAGAACGGCAAGCAGGTCTGCGGCCCGGTCATGGACAGGCTCACCGCCACGCAGGACCGGGTGAGCGGCGACTACACCCGCTTCTGGGACGTGCGCAACTACCTCAACGACGTGCACAAGGTCCGCGCCAGCGTCTTCCTCGCCCACGGCCTCAACGACTGGAACGTCAAGACCAAGCAGGCCGCCCAGTGGTGGGAGGCGCTCGCCAAGCAGGGCACGCCGCGCAAGATCTGGCTGCACCAGGGCACCCACCGCGACCCGTTCAGCCTGCGCGCCCGCGAATGGCTGCGCCAGCTGCACGGCTGGTTCGACCACTGGCTGTACGGCATCCGCAACGGCATCATGCGCGAGCCGCAGGCCGATGTCGAGATCGAGCCCGGCGTGTGGGGCACGCACGCCTCCTGGCCGCTGCCCGGCACCCACGACGTCAGGCTCTGGCTCGGCTCTGGTGGCAAGCTCGGCCTGCTGCCGAAGCCGCTGTCGGCCAAGGAGTCCTATGTCGACCAGAAGGTCAGGACCGCCGAGGAGCTGGTCGCCACCGCTCCGGCCGCCGATCCCAACCGCCTGGCCTATCTGTCCTCGCCGCTCAGGCAGGACGTGCGCATCTCCGGCACGCCCGAGATCTCGGTGAAGGCCTCGCTCAAGGACGGCGCCTCGCCGTACCTGACGGCGTTGCTGGTCGACTACGGCGCCGGGGTACGGCCGACGGGCGGGCTGCTGCCGACCGGGGAGACCTGGTGCTACGGGCAGGGCGTGCCGGGTGACACGGGGTGCACGGCCATCCGGGTGCACGCCACGGCCGAGACGCCTTACAAGATCGTCTCGCGGGGCTGGCTCGACGTGCGCAACAGGAACGGGGCCGACCGGTCGCAGCCGGTGCGTCCCGGGCGGGAGTACCAGTTCCAGTGGGACTTCCAGCCGCAGGACCATCTGTTCAAGGCCGGGCACCAGATCGGCGTCGTGCTGCTGTCGACCGACGTCGACTTCACACTGCGCTATCCGCCCGGCACCAACGTGACCGTGGCGCCCGGCGCCTCGTCGCTGAAGCTGCCGGTCGTGTTCGGCAGGCTGTCCTAGGTGTCGTAGGAAGAACAAGGCGGTCGTGAGGCGGGAGGTCCCGCCTCACGACCGCTCGGACCGCCACCGCACCAGACGCAGGGGCCGCCCCGAGCCGTCCCTGCTCCTCCCGGTGTGGTGGCGTCGCCTTTCAGGCCGGGATCTTCTGCGCCGACTGCGGGCCGTACACGAAGTCGGGGTCGATCTGGTCGGCCAGATCCTCGCCCACCGCCCGGTTGGCCCATGCCTTGGCGTTGCGCAGGTGGAACTCGGCCGCCTGCTCGCCGAAGCGCTGCCAGTCCTTGTCCTGCTCGGAGGCGTGCACGAGCAGGAGTTCGAGCGCCGCGGTGTTGGCGGCCTCCAGGTCCTGCGGGCCGAGCGGGCCGCCGCGCTCCATCGCGCGCACCGCGGCCGAGTGCTCAAGGCAGGCCAGCAGGTCCTCGCCCACCTCCTGACGCAGGAAGTCGACGTCGTCCCTGCCGTGGATCTTGTTGCCGACGACCGCGATCCGCACGCCGAACTCGGCGGCGTGGTCGCGGTACTGCCGGTAGACGCCCACGCCCTGCCGGGTCGGCTCGGCCACCAGGAACGTCAGGTCGAACCTGGTGAACAGCCCCGATGCGAACGAGTCGGCCCCGGCCGTCATGTCCACCACGACGTACTCGTCGGGCGAGTCGACCAGGTGGTTGAGATAGAGCTCGACCGCGCCGACCTTGGAGTGGTAGCAGGCCACCCCCAGGTCCTCCTCGGCGAAGGGACCGGTGACCATGAGGCTCGGCCCGGCCTGGGTGGGCACGGCGTAGGTGGCGTGGAAGTCGTCGCCGAGCGACAGCAGCCGCGAGCCGCTGCCGGGAGGCGTGGTCTTGACCATCGCCGAGACCGAGGAGATACGCGGGTTGTCCCCGCGCAGGTGCTCCTTGATCTCGGTCAGGTGCGAGCCGAGCGGTGGCGGCGACTCGCCGTCGGGAACGTTCAGCGCCATGGCCAGATGCTGGTTGATGTCGGCGTCGACGGCGACGACGGACCGGCCGCTCGCGGCCACATGCCTGGCGAACAGAGCCGACAGCGTCGTCTTGCCGCTGCCGCCCTTACCGACGAATGCCACCCTCATGACGACGGTTCCCCATCTGGTCGACTGACGCACGATCCGCGCACCAGGGTGACAGCCGACCCGGGTTCCGGCCTACCCTCAAGTTGACCATCTGTCGATGCTATGGCCCCCCGCAGCCGCGCTTCGGCCGCCCGGAGGGCCGTCCTGACTGGCCTTTTCGGTCAGCGTGAGCTCGGGCTGTCGGCGCCTTCCAGCCGTTCCAGCGGCGACAGGTCCCCATAACGTGCGATGGCCCTCTCGTCGGTGACGAAGGGGTCGAACTCCGGCTGCGGCCGGACCCAGCCCTCCTCCTCGATGATCGTGGTGCCGAGGTCGCGCAACTCCTCGTCGACGGCGCCGCGTGCCACGAACGTCTGCGGGTCGTCGCCGAACGCCGTGCGCAGCCTGGCCGACCTCGCCAGCAGTGCGGTCAGCACCGACACCTGGTCGGTCGCGGGCACCGGCCTGCCGTCGGCCCCGGCGATGACACCGCGCCGATGCACGTACAGATAGCACCCGTCGAGCCGCTCCCCCGAAGGCAGCGTCATCGGGAAGGCCGAGCCGGGCAGCAGCACCCGGTGGTAGGGCGTCTCGGTGGCGTCGACCGCCTCCATCTGCGCGTCGTCGAGCCAGGTCGCCACCATCGTGGTCACCGCACCCGGCTCGTAGTACGGCGACGCCGAGACGTATCCGGCGGGACTGACGTGCCCGGACAGGCCGATCCGCACACCGCCCACCTCGACCGGCACCATCGGCACCATCGTCGACAGATGCAGCCGCTCCAGCTTGTGGCTCATCTGGCCGGGCGAGGCGTTGGACCCGACCGACAGCACGGGGAACCTGCTGCCCGTGCCCGCCTCCCCCGCGTCGGCGAGCGCCTCGTCCAGCGAGGAGCCGAGCTCGCGCACCCGCCACTCCCCCAGCCTGCGCTCCGGCTCGACGTCGAGCGTCAGCAGGTGGCGGCCCTTGAGCAGGGCGGAGAAGGAGGGAATCACACCGGGGTAGAGCAGGGGATCCAACGCGGGCACACCCGCGAGCCCGAGGACCTCAAGGCTCCTGTCCTGCATGGTGACCGCCTTCCACGACGACGTCGGCATCTTGATGATTGCCCGTGCCCCGTGCATCATGCCAGGCGGCGGCGGAATACGCGCTCGACTTCCGCACCGGAAAAGGCGTCCGGCATTTACGATATTTCCACTTCACGACTACTCCGGAGGCCCCCGTGTCCTGGTTCGGTCGCGCTTCCCATCCTGCTTTCCAGCAGTCCTGGCGCTGGTGGATCGCCGTTCGATCGGCCTCGCTGCTGGTGCTGTCGGCGCTGGTTCTGCTGGCATTCATCGCATTCCTCGTCGCACTCGGATATGAGACGACGGGCGGCACGAAAAGCAATCTGCTCATCGAATGGCTGAAGGCCTTTCAGGCGGTGCTCGGCGGCGACCCGGTCGAAGGGCAGGACGACAACGCCGCCCATGCCGCGCTCGGCGCCCTGACCTCGATCATCGGCGCCCTGGTGCCCGCGTTGTTCGTCGGCGTGGTGTTCATCCGGCTGTTCTCCGTGCGCCCGTTCGTCTGGCGCAGGCCCGCCAGCGTCTCCCTCGCCTCGCAGGCCGACGACCCCGAGTACGCCAAGGAGCACGCGCGCAGCGACCATGCCGTCATCGCGGTGCGCTTCTACAACCGGCTGCACAATCTGGGCATCGTGGATCTGCGCTGCCAGGTCTACCTGAGATACATGCAGGACTCGGCCGGGGACGGCAGCCCGGTCTACATGAAGGTGCCGCTGCAGGTGCTCGACGGCGACGGCGAGCCCGCGACGGAGAGGTTCTGGCCCTCGCTCGAACCGTGGGCGCCCTTCACCGTGTGGATCCCCGTCGACGACGCCGTGCCCGCGCTGCCGATCACCTCGATCCAGCGCAAGCACATCCCCGACCCGCACAAGGCCAAGCTCCTGGTCAGACTGTCGGCACGGGCCATCGGCCTGGGCACCGACATCGTCGAGGAGCAGTGGTTCAACCTGGCCAGCGACCTCGACTTCAGGATCGGCAGGTTCTACCCGATCTATCCCGACCACGACACGGGCGACGCCAGGAGCGCGGCCAAGTGGCAGGGCTGGGACCGCTTCCGCGACGACGTCAGGCACGCGGTGTTCGTCTACGGCCCGCTGATCGACCTGTCCGAACTGGCCAGACTGCTCGGCCGTACACCGATCAGGGGCGAGGACTACCAGGAGGCCACCCTGCGCGGCCACCACCGGCTGTGGACGGCCGCGATCGAGCTGACACCCGACGACACGGTCGTCTACCAGGTCGACCAGCCCACCCACCAACTCCTGCTCACCGTACGGCCTGCCACCCCGGGCTCGGCCGCGCCGCAGAACGTCGAGGGCATCGTCGTGCCGGTCGACACGGCCACCCTGCTGCGCATGGAGAGCGGCACCAGGGGTGCGGCCTACGAGCGGGTCACCGTGAGCGGGCAGGTCGCCGTGCACGGGCCCCTGCGCACCGGCGAGCCCGACGTGTTCTACACGCACGTGGCCACGGTGGCAGCCCTCAACGCCGCGAGCGAGGCGCTCGGCAACCACAGCGCCGCGATCTGCGAGCCGTACTTCGGCACGGTGATCAAGGGGGCCAAGCAGCACGGCGGGCGGATCGAGGCGTCCTACAAGGGTGACGAGCTGCAACTGCCCGTGGACCGGACGAAGGGGTCCACGGGCCGTTCGAAGCTATCGGTCGAAGGCGGGCAGTGAGCCGTCGGGGCCCGCGCCCGCGAGTGCGACCTGCTCGGTCGTGGCCGGCGGGCGCCGCCCCTCCCACAGTGCGGTCAGCGCGGTGGCGGCCATGAAGCGCACGCCCAGGCCGATCGCCCGCTCGTCGACGTCGAAGGTGCCCTGGTGGATGTCGTGCTGCTCCTCGGCGCCCGGCTTGCGGGTGCCGAGCCTGGCGAAGGCGCCGGGGATCGACTCCAGGTACCAGCCGAAGTCCTCGCCGCCGAGGCTCTGCTGGGTCGGCACGACCGAGCCTTCGCCGAGTGCGCGCTCGGCGGCCTCGGCCAGCATCTGCACGCTGTCCTCGTCGTTGACGACCGGCGGCACGCCCCGGCTGTAGTCCATCGTCGCCTCGACGCCGTAGGCGCCCGCGACCGACTCCAGGAGTGTCTTGATCATGTCGGGCGCGGCATGCCAGGCCTCCTCGTCGAGGCAGCGCACGGTGCCTTCGGCGATCCCGTCGTCGGGGATGGCGTTGGCCACCGATCCGGCCTCGACCCGGCCCCAGACCAGGCTGAGCGAGGAGCGCGGGTCGACCCGGCGCGAGAGCGCGGCGGGCAGCTCGGTGAGGATCTTGGCCAGGGCGAAGACCAGGTCGGCGGTGAGGTGCGGCCTGGCGGTGTGCCCGCCGGGACCGGCGACCCTGATCGCGACCTTGTCGCAGGCCGAGGTGATCGGCCCGACCTTGAGCCCGACCTGGCCCGCGTCCACGCGAGGGTCGCAGTGCAGGCCGAAGATGCGGTCGACGCCGCTGATCCCGCCCTGCGCCATGACCTCCAGCGCGCCGCCCGGCAGTTCCTCGGCCGGCTGGAAGATGAAACGCACCCGGCCGGGCAGCAGCCCCGCCTGGGCCTGCTGGGCCAGGAACAGCGTGGTGCCGAGCAGGATCGTGGTGTGCACGTCGTGACCGCACGCGTGGCACAGCCCGGCGATGGTCGAGCGGTAGGGCACGTCCTTCTCGTCGGGCAGCGCGAGCGCGTCGATGTCGGCACGCAGTGCGATCGTCGGGCCGTCGCCGCTTCCCACCTCGCAGATCACGCCCGTGCCCCTCGGCAGCACCTGCGGGTGCAGGCCCGCGGCCGTCAGGCGGTCGGCGATCCGCTGGGTGGTGCGGTACTCGGCGAAGGCGAGCTCGGGATGCATGTGCAGGTCGCGGCGGAATGCCACGAGTTCCTGCTCAGCCTCCGCGAGGAACGCGTCGAGTTCCCCCCGCAGCTCACGTCCCCGCATCAAGTCACCGTCCCATCCCCCATGCAGCGTATCCAGCATGGCTTGATTCGCGCCTCTTGCGTATGTTGTGCCCGCGGGGGCCGTACGGTTCGGGCTGCGTCCCGACCCCACGTGGGACGCGCACCTGAGGAACCGGCGCGGGAGATCGCCGATACGGGACAACGCGGCTCTTTCAGCCGATAGCCCGATGACGATGCACTGACTTTATCCCGGTCGCTGCCCTTCACGCGGACAACTACACCAAAAGTTGGCCTGTGGCATGCCCGTAACCGCTGGTCGTCACGGTGTGTGACCCATGGCGCGATCCGGAAACCATCCTCCCTAGTCACAACGGATCACATGAGACTGGCCCAGAGATGCCACTTCCAAACATCCGCCGGATTTCAAATCGTGTCACCTGCGGACTGGTCAATCACACCGGATCGATGCATGCATATGAGAAGAATGCGTGCTTCACTCCTTGTATGATCACCAATATCCGGTTCAGTGAGAAGCATGCGGGTCTGAGCATCTTCGAACCGAAAGAGGGGACATTGGTGGTCATCCCATCGCTGTCCCTTCCGCAGGACGAGCTCAAGCGCATCACCGGCGCCCGCTGCTACGAGGAACGCCTTCTCTTCCTCCTCCTCACCCTGCGCGAACCCGGCGTCAAGGTGGTCTACCTGTCCTCGGCCCCGATCGACCAGGCGATCGTCGACTACTACTTCGGCTTCCTGCCCGACCCGGCCGGAGCCGCCGCCAGGCTCACCATGATCAGCGTGGACGACCCGCACGCCCAGCCGCTCACCAGCAGCGTCCTGGCCAGGCCCGACGTCGTGGCCCGGGTACGCGAGCTGATCGACGACGACGCCTGGCTGGTGCCGTTCGTGCTCAGCGACCTGGAGGAGCAGCTCGCCTCCGAACTCGGCGTCCCGGTGTACGGCCCGGCGACCGCCCACGCCTACTACGGCTCCAAGAGCGGCTCGCGGGAGATCGGCCATGTCGCCACCGTGCCCATGGCCAGGGGGTACGCCGATCTCATGTCGATCGCCGAGGCCGAGGACGCGATGCTCTCGCTGCCGGGCGACCGCGTGATCGTCAAGCTCAACGACAGCTACTCGGGGCTCGGCAACGCCATCGTCACCAAGGGCGCCTGGCCGCTCGTCGAGCTGCCCACCAGCTTCTCCGCCGCGGGCGAGACCTGGACGACGTTCGGGGAGAAGATCGCCGAGCGCGGAGCCGTGGTCGAGGAGTTCATCGAGCACCGCCCGCTGTACTGTCCCAGCGCGCTGGCCAGGATCACCCCCGGCGGCCAGCACGGCGTCGTGGCCACACACGACCAGGTGCTCGGCGGCTCCAACGCCGACGTCTACCAGGGCTGCACCTTCCCCGCCAGACCCGAGTACCGCGTCGAGGTCGGCGAGTGCGCGGCCCGCATCGCCGAGGCGCTGGCCGAACGCGGTGTGATCGGGCTGTTCGGCATGGACTTCTTCGCCCTCAAGACCGACGCCGGGTACCGCGCGCTGCTGTGCGAGATCAATCTGCGCATCGGCGGGACCACCCATCCGTTCGGCGCGGCCCTGCTGACCACCGGCGGCGCCTACGACCCCGCCACCGGCCTGCTCAAGCGCGGCGACCAGGCCAAGTACTACACAGCGACCGACAACTGCGCCTCACCCCGGCTGCGCGGCCGTACACCCGGTCAGATCGTGGCGCTGGTGGAGGAGCTCGGCCTCGGGTTCGACGCGACCAGGCACACCGGCAACGTCCTGCACCTGCTGGGCGCGGTCCCCGAGTACGGCAAGCTGGGCTTCACCAGCATCGGCGACTCGCCCGAAGAGGCGGCCGAGCTGCACCGGATCACGAGGCTCGCGCTCGGCGCGGTCCCTTCGACGCCTTCGGTGTCCTCAGTGCCCTCAGCGCCTTCAGCCCGATGACGGCCAGCACGGCCCCGAGCACCAGGTTCACGCCGATCAGGATGCCGTGCACGACATAGAAGCTCCGCTCGTGCCCGTCGGCGAGGTTAAACCCAAGATTGATCCACTCGAAGATCATGAACGCGCCCAGCACGATCAGGAATCCGGCGATCTTGCGTGACATGACCATTTTCCAAGTATCGAGGATGGATCGGCGGGGGAGGTGACGTACATGCGCAATGTGACGAAGCTACGCTGAGGCCACCATGAGGATGACTTTGGCGCCCGCCGCAGCACTGCTGGCCGCGGTCACGTTCACCGCCGTGGCCCAGCCGGCCGCGGCCGAGAGCACGCCGATCGGCGGCGAACTGCTGGGCGATCGAGGCATGGTCTCGCCTCCGGGCGTCAGGAAGCCGCCCAAGACAGGGGCCAGGTCCTTCGTCATCGCCGATCTCGGCACCGGCCAGGTCCTCGCGGCCAAGGACCCGCACGGCCGCTACCTTCCGGCCAGCACACTCAAGACGCTCACCTGCCTGACCCTCATCCCGCAACTGGACAGCGGGCTCAAGGTCAGACCGAGCCTGCGCGCGGTCAACGAGGAGGGCAGCGCCGTCGGCCTCGCCCCCAAGCCGATCTACAAGGTCGACGACCTGTTCAAGGCCCTGATGATGTCATCGGGCAACGACGCGGCCATGGCGCTGGCCGAGGCCAACGGCGGCCTGACCAAGACCCTGCGCGACATGAACGACGTGGCCAGGCGTCTTCAGGCCAACGACACCGTGGCCAAGACGCCGAGCGGCCTGGACAAGCCCGGCCAGTCCAGCTCGGCCTACGACCTGGCGCTGATCGCACGCGCCGGGCTGGCCGATGCCGACTTCAGGCGCTATGTCAGCACCAAGAGCTCGCGCTTCCCCGCGCCCAAGGGGTACTACGAGATCGGCAACCACAACAAGCTGCTGTGGCGCTACAAGGGCATGATCGGCGTCAAGAACGGCTGGACGTCCAAGGCGCTCGGCAGCTTCGTCGGCGCGGCCACCAGGGGCGGCAACACCATCATCGTAACGATCATGCGGCACGAGGGCCCGTTCTGGAACGACGTCGAGGAACTGCTCGACTGGGGCTTCGCCAACCGCGGCAAGGTCGCGCCGGTCGGACAGCTCGTCGACCCGCTGCCGCCCGTCCCCGCCAATGTCGCACCCGCCGTCACGCCCAGCACCTCCCCCAGCGCCTCCGCCGAGCCGCTCGGCCTGCTCGGCACCGCCGCCACCGTCCAGTCGGCCTCCGGCCCGCTCATCGGCGCCGTCGTCGTCGGCGCGGGCCTGCTGGGCGGCATCGCCTGGGTCCTGTACGGCATCCGCCGCCGCCGCGCGGCATCGGGCCGATAGGTCGCTCACGGTTCAGTCCCCGACCCGTTGCCGGGAAGCGGTGAGGGATTGGGCGGCGGTCCGAGGCCGGCCGTCGCGGTCCAGGCGGCGACGTACATCGTCAGCCTGGCCGCGAAGTTGATCCACACGAGCAGCCCCACCATCACGGCGAACGTGCCGTAGATCGGATTGGACAGCGTGTGCCCGAGCAGCAGGGTGGCCAGCTGCTTGAGCAGCCCGAACCCGATCGCCCCGAGCAACGCCCCCCTGATGACGACCTTGAACGGCTGCACCGGCCTGGCCACCCACCCCAGGATGATGACGAACAGCACGACGTCCGCCGCCAGGCTGGCCAGCACGCCGACCACGCCCACCGCGCCCTTGGCCGCGACCGACGAGCCCAGGCCGAGCCAGTCCGACACCGTGGTGGTGAACTGCGTGGCGAACCCGCCGACGGCGGCCGAGACCAGCAGCGTGACGCCGAGCAGCAGCAGGGAGGCGACGTCTCGCGCCTTGCCGACGAAGAAGTTCAGGGGAGGCGTCGTGGTCATGTAGATCTCGCGCAGCGCCCCGCGCAGGGAGTCGAGCGCGCCGAGCCCGGCGTACAGCAGACCGAGCAGGCCGATGAGGCCGACCCCGACCCTGGCATCGGCGATGGCCTGGAGGTTGAGCTGGTCGGCTACGCCGGGCAGCTGCTCCTTGATCGCGTCCTCCAGCTTCACCTTGAGGTCGGCCCGATCGGCCAGCACGTAACCGAACGTGGCGAACGCCAGGGCGACGACCGGGAAGAAGGACAGGAAGGCGAAATAGGTCACCGCTCCGGCGAGCCGATCGCCGAACTGCACCTGGTACCTCTGGACGGTTCTGAGCAGATGGTCGAACCAGTGCCAGCGCACCCGCCAGGCCTCGAGCATCCGGCGACCGCGCTCCTTGGCCGCCTCGACCCGCGCGAGCAAGCCTCCCATGCGCCTCCCTCTACCCTCTTGGCCTCGACCACATCCGGCGAGCCGCGTCGGGGAACTCCAACGCGTCGGGCGGATCGTCGAGCGCCACCGCCCGCGTCGCCGTCACGGTGCCGGCCGCGAGCCCGGCCAGGCTCCTGCGGTCCTTGCCCGCCAGCACCACCACCAGGTGGAGGAAGGCCAGCACCACGACCGCCAGAGCCTGCTCAAGCGCGAACAGCACCACGAAGGGTAGCGGGAAGACGGCGAACCTGATCAGTACGGCACGCCTGCCCGCGGGCGCGCCCCCTACGCCTGCGACGAGCGCCAGATGCAGCGCCGCCCTGCCGGGCCCCGACCGGTCGGCCCGCAGCAACGGCACCACCAGCAGCACGACCAGCCCCAGCGCGTAGAGCAGCACGTCACCGACCACGTCGAGCCGCTCGCCGTCCAACGGCACCCCGCCTTCGACGAGTACGGCCGGCGTCACGTACATGACGGCCGCCGCCAGCCACCACACCGCGAAGTCCAGCAGGTCGCCGACGATCCTGCGGACCAGGCCGGGCGGCCGGTCGTCGGCGCGCGGCCTCGGCCAGGCGCCGGGCAGCACCGCGGCCAGGGGCACGGCCAGCGCCCAGCCCGCGACCGCGCCCGTGGTGTTGGTGAGCAGGTCGTCGACGTCGAACAGGCGGTAGGGGCACGGGTAGAGCCCCCAGTCGCCGGTGAGCTGCGTGCACTCGACCGCGAACGACAGGGCGAAGCCCGCCAGCGCGGTGACGAGCAGGCCGCGGCGGTAGCGGTACCTCAGGAAGAAGCCGAGCGGCACGAAGAGCACGAAGTTGAAGAACACCTGCAGAAAGGCCCTGCTGCGCAGGATCTGCGGCAGGCTCGCCCCCGGGTTCTCCTTGACGATGTCGTCGAGCGAGGCGAACGGGACGAGCTGCGGACTGGCCAGGCCCGCCCTGGCGGCGCAGAAGGCGGCCTCGTCAGTGTAGGAGGGCAGTGGGAACAGCGTGAACGCCACCACCGCGCACACGTAGAGCACCACGGCCGCGGCGACCAGCCCCGACCAGAGGCCCACCCTGCCGAAGATCCGATACTGCCTGGAGACGAACGGCAGGGCGCCGAGCACGATGAAGAACGTCGCCATGATGACGGCGACCGCGACATTCGTCTGATATTGCGCCACAGCCAGGGCGTGCCCGGAGAACCCTCACGCCCATCCCAGCAAAAAAGCAAGATCTACCCGGGCCGCCCCATGGCGACGATCGTCCGCAGCACACTCTTGAAGGCGGTGTAGGTCTCGGCGCCGAGGTGTTCGGCATGCCGGGACTCGATGTCGGCCACGATGGCGTCGGCGACGCGGATCATCTCCAGGCCGCGGGGCGTGGGCACCACGAGCCTGGCCCTGCGGTCGGCCGGGTCCGGCTCACGACGCAGGTAGCCGAGCGCTTCGAGCTCGTCGAGGATCGCGCCGATCGTCTGTTTGTGCCGCCCGGACAGCCTGGCCAGCTCGCCGGGCCTGATCCCCTCGGCGTCGAGGTGGGCCAGCACGGCCCCGTGCCGGGGGCCGATGTCGTCGAAGCCCTGCTCGGCCGCCCGCCTGAACAGCTCCCCTTGAACGCCGAAGAGCAGGGCGGCGCCGAGCACCCCGAGGTCGGGGTCGCTCTCCTGCCGCTCGCTCCGCCTCACCGGCCGCCCGTCACGCTCCGGGTGTCGGCAGGAAGCCGACCTTGTCCCTGACCTGGGCCATCGTCTCGCGTGCCACCGCGCGGGCGCGCTCGGCGCCGATGGCCAGCAGCCTGTCGAGCTCGGCCTCGTCGGCGAGCAGCTTCTCGGTGCGCTCGCGGATCGGGGTGAACGCCTCGGCGACCGCCTCGGCGACGTCCTTCTTGAACGTGCCGTAGCCCTGGCCCGCGTAACGCTCGACCAGCGCGGGGATCTCCACACCGGTCAGCGCCGACTGGATGCGCAGCAGGTTGGAGATGCCGGGCTTGCCCGCCTCGTCGAAGAGCACCTCGGAGCCGGTGTCGGTGACCGCGCGCATGACCTTCTTGCGCAGCGGGCCCGGCTGCTCGAGCACGTCGAGGATGCCGGCCGGGCTGGAGGACGACTTCGACATCTTGGCCGAGGGGTCCTGCAGGTCGGTGATCTTCTCGACCGCCTTGAGGATGTGCGGCGCGGGCAGCGTGAAGGTGTCGCCGAAGCGGTGGTTGAAGCGCTGCGCGAGGTCGCGGGTCAGCTCCAGGTGCTGCTTCTGGTCGGCCCCGACGGGCACACTGTCGGCCTGGTAGAGCAGGATGTCGGCGGCCTGCAGGATCGGGTAGGTGAACAGGCCGACGCTCGCGGCGTTCTCCCCGAACTTCGCGGACTTGTCCTTGAACTGGGTCATCCTGGCCGCCTCGCCCATGCCGGTCAGGCAGATGAGGATCCAGGCCAGCTCGGTGTGCTCGCGCACGTGCGACTGCACGAAGATCGTCGAGCGCTCGGGGTCGAGCCCGGAGGCGAACAGCTGGGCCGCGGCCACCCGGGTGCGGCGGCGCAGGTCGGCCGGCTCGGTGGGCACGGTGATCGCGTGCAGGTCGACCACGCAGTAGAAGGCGTCGTGCGTGTCCTGCAACGTGACCCACTGACGAACCGCACCGAGGTAGTTGCCCAGGTGGAAGGAGTCCGCGGTGGGCTGGATGCCGGAGAGTACGCGTGGTCTGGCCATAGCCGTCAATTGTGTCAGGAATCCGGGCCGCCCTGCGACTCGACCGGCGGCTCCAGGGCACTGCGGCGTTTGACGCGTATCCGGGCCACGCGCCTGCCGTCCATCTCGGTGACCGTGAGGCCGAAGCCGGGGATCTCCACCAGGTCGCCCGCCACCGGCACCCGGCCGAGCGCCGCCATGACGAACCCGGCGAGCGTCTCGTAGGGGCCGTCGGGCAGCCGGATGCCGGTGTCCTGGTGGAAGTCGCCGAGGTTGGTCAGGCCGTCGATCTCGATCTCGCCCGCCGGGAGCTTGATGGGGTGCTGGTCGGGGTCGTACTCGTCCCTGATGTCGCCGATCAGCTCCTCGACGAGGTCCTCCAGCGTGACGATGCCCGCGGTCCCGCCGTACTCGTCGATGACGATGGCCAGGTGGTGGCCCTCGTCGCGCATCTCCGACAGCGTGGTGAGCACGCGTTTGCTCATCGGCACCAGTTTGACCGGGCGGATCGGGACCAGCTCGTGTATGGGCTCGATGCGGCCGGTCAGCACCGGGTCGAGCAGGTCCCTGACGTGGACGAAGCCAACGATCTCGTCGTAGGAGTCGCGGTAGACGGGGAAGCGGGAGTGCGGCATCGCGGCGGCCAGCACGGCGGCCTCGGCCAGCGACGTCTCCATGTCCATGAACTCGACCTCGGTGCGGGGCAGCAGCACCTCGCGCAGCTGGCGTTTGCCCGCGGCGAAGACCTCGGCGATGAGGCTGCGCTCGTCGTTGGTCAGGTCGCCGTGCCCGACGACCAGGTCGCGCAGTTCCTCGGTCGTCATCGCCTCCCTGTCGGTGTCGGGATTGCCGCCGAGCAGCTTCATCACGCCGTCGGTCGACTTCGACAGCGCCCAGATGACCGGCCGCGACAGTGAGGCCAGCCGGTCGAGGAAGGGCGCGACGAGCAGCGAGAGCCCTTCGGCCCGCTGCCTGGCCAGCCGCTTGGGCGCGAGTTCGCCGAGCACGAGCGAGACGTAGGAGATGGCCAGCGTCACCAGCACCAGCGCCACCGGCCTGGCCGCGGCCTCGGGCAGCCCCCACCCTTCGATGACCGGCTCAAGCTCGACGCCGAGCCGGTCGGCGCCGAATGCGGCCGACAGCATGGTGGCCACCGTGACGCCGATCTGCACGGCCGAAAGGAAGCGGTTGGGATCTCTGGCGAGCTTGGCGACCTTGGCGCCTCTGCGCCCGTGTTGCTCGAGTTTGCGGATCTGACTGTCGCGCAGGGAGACCATCGCCATCTCGGCCGCGGCGAAGAATCCGCCCACCAGGATGAAGAGCAGAACGAGCGCGATGTTGGCCACGACGATGTTCACGGCGATTGCTTCCGACACGGGGCCGACATGAGTCCTGACAGAGTACTCACGCCCACCCGACACCTCCGACGCGTATGCTGGGCGGCAAGTCGTACAAAATCAAACAGGTTCAAACAGAGGTGAACATGAAGCTGCTGGTGACCGGAGGCGCGGGCTACATCGGGAGCGTGGTGGCCGCGAGGCTCGTGCAGGCCGGCCACGAGGTGACCGTGCTCGACGACCTGTCGACCGGCCATGCCGACGCCGTGCCCTCGGAGGCGAGGTTCGTCCAGCGCTCGATCACCGAGCCGGGCGACGCGCTCGACGGCGTCGAGGCCGTGCTGCACTTCGCGGCCAAGTCGCTGGTCGGCGAGTCGGTCGACAAGCCCGGCCTGTACTGGTCGCACAACCTCGGCGGCACCCTCGCCCTGCTGGAGGCCATGCACGCGGCCGGGGTGCGCAGGCTGGTCTTCTCCTCGACGGCCGCGACGTACGGCGAGCCCGAGCGTTCGCCGATCCTGGAGAGCGACCCGACCCGGCCGACCAATCCCTACGGCGCCTCCAAGCTGGCCGTGGACACCGCGCTGAGCGCCTATGCCGGACTGCGCGGGCTCGGCGCCGTCAGCCTGCGTTACTTCAATGTCGCCGGGGCCTACACCGCGCCCGACGGCCGCGTCTATCGCGAACGGCATGCCACCGAGACGCATCTCATCCCCAACATCCTCAAGGTGGCCACCGGCGAGCGGGGGTCGGTGAGTGTGTTCGGCACCGACTACCCGACGCCCGACGGCACGTGCGTGCGCGACTACGTGCACGTGGCCGACCTGGCGACCGCGCACCTGCTGGCGCTCGCCGCCTGCGAGGAGGGCGAACACAAGATCTACAACCTGGGCAACGGTCTCGGCTTCTCGGTCCAGGAGGTCGTCTCGGTCTGCCGCGAGGTGACCGGGCACGAGATCCCGGCCAACGCCGAGCCGAGACGAGCGGGCGACCCCGCCGTGCTGGTGGCCTCGTCGGAGAAGATCCAGCGCGAACTGGACTGGAAGCCCGAACGTTCCGGGATGCACGACATCGTGTCCGACGCCTGGGCCGCCATGCCTCGGTGACTTTGTGCGGTTCTATGGGTGCAGGCGGTGAATATGTGCTCTCATACGGAAATGTGAGAAACCTTTCGCCGGGAGCCGCCAAGCTGCTCTTCGGCGTACTCGTGCTGCTCGCCGGCACCCTCGCCACCGCCGGTGTCGTCTTCGCGACCACGCCCGGCGTTCCCCGGCCGCCCGCGCAGTGCCCGCCCACCGGCCCTTCGGCGGCCCCCGCCACCTTCTTACCGGCCTCGCCCAGCACGACGCCCTCAGGACGCGGCCACTAGCGAACGGCCAGGCGCAGCCTCGTCTGGTTGTCCTCCGGGCGGCGGTCGCCGATGCGGTTGGAGTACACACCCGCCTGGGCCTTGACGGACTTGCGGGGGGTGCTGAAGGACAGCCGGACCCGGACGCGGTTGCCCGGACGCAGCGGCCGGTCGAGGCGGCAGCCCACATAGCCGGGGCGGTCGCGGCAGGTGGCGCCCGCGGCCTTGACGAGGGTGGCGCCGCCGGTCTGGACGAACACCTGGCCGTCCCCGACGACCAGCGGACCCCGATTGCGGACGACGGCGTCGAGCCCGAACCGTGTGACGCGCTTCTTCCCGCCGGACTTCAGCGCCCTTGCCGCCTTGCCCCGGGCCAGGCGCACGCCGAGGTCGGCCCCCTCGCCCACCGTGGTGATCGCGGTCGCGGCATTGTCGCTCTCGTTGTCGTCGACGACCTCCGAGGCCAGTGTCGCCGACGTCCGCAGCGGCCCCTTGGCACCCGGACGCACGATCGCGCCGATCGTCACCGCGCCCGTCCTGCCCACCAGCACATCGGTCGGGGAAGGGCACACCACCTCGTTCTTCGTCCGGCCCGGACGGCAGGCGGCGACGTCCACACTCATCACGTCCACGCCCGGCGGCACCTTCACCGTCAGGACGGGCAGCACGGCGTCACCGGGTCCGGCGTTGCGCACCCTGACCTGGAACATGATCGGCTGGCCCGGCTGGGCCACGGCGGGCGTGGCGGTGATACGCACCGAGAGGTCGGCGCCTCCCCACCGATCGGCCTGGGCCCCTTGCGGCGTGCCCAGCAGCACGACGCCCGACACGGCCGCCACCGCGACACGCCCGCCCCGCTCCGCCATCAACCTTGCGAACATTCGCCCCCCGTACTGCTGGATTTCCCTGATTCTCCCCCTCTGACCTGCGCAAATCCTGCCCAACACGCCGACGGGGCGGGCGGAGGCGTTCGACCTCGGCCTGCATGTACTACCGGGGCGACCTCGACACGGCCGCCCTCCAGGCCATCGCCGCCGAGGAGGCCGCGACCCTGATAGCCGACGTCCACTCGGCCGTGAACGCCCCGGCTCCCTCGTTCCCACTCTGAGGCCCCCCTTTACGGCAGGCCCCCGCATTGCTCCCCCGCCGCCCGTGGCCGGGCCCCACCGCTCGACGCCCCTCGTGCGCGCACACCGCCCGCCGCTACGCCCCACGCACAACGCGTCGGGCGCGTACCCCCGAAGGAGATACGCGCCCGGACGACCAAGCCGATCGGGACTAGATGAGCCCCAGCCCGGCCACGGCGTCGCGCTCCTCGACGAGCTCCCGCACCGACGCGTCGATGCGCTCGCGCGAGAACGCGTCGATCTCCAGGCCCTGGATGATCTCCCAGCGCCCGCCGACCGACCGTACCGGGAACGACGAGATGATGCCCTCGGGCACCCCGTAGGACCCGTCGGACGGAACGGCCGCCGAGGTCCAGTCGGTGCCGTTGACCCAGTCGAAGACGTGGTCGACGGCCGCGTTGGCGGCGGAGGCGGCCGAGGAGGCGCCGCGGGCCTCGATGATGGCCGCGCCACGCTTGGCGACGGTGGGGATGAAGGTGTCGCGCAGCCAGGACTCGTCCACCTGCTCGGCGGCGATCTTGCCACCGACCTCGGCGTGGAACAGGTCAGGGTACTGGGTGGCGGAGTGGTTGCCCCAGATGGTCATCTTGTGGATCTCGGTGACCGGCACCTGGAGCTTGGCCGCGAGCTGGGACAGCGCGCGGTTGTGGTCGAGGCGGGTCATCGCGGTGAAGCGCTCGGCGGGGACGTCGGGCGCGTGCTTCTGGGCGATGAGCGCATTGGTGTTGGCGGGGTTGCCGACGACCAGGACGCGGATGTCGTCGGCCGCGTTGTCGTTGATCGCCTTGCCCTGCGGGCCGAAGATGCCGCCGTTGGCCTGCAGCAGGTCGCCGCGCTCCATGCCCGCGGTGCGCGGACGGGCGCCGACGAGCAGGGCGACGCCGGCGCCGTCGAACGCCTTGTCGGCGCTGTCGGTGATCTCGATGCCGCGCAGCAGCGGGAACGCGCAGTCGTCGAGCTCCATCGCGGTGCCCTCGGCCGCCTTCACCGCCTGCGGGATCTCCAGCAGGCTCAGCCTGACCGGGACATCGGCGCCGAGCAGCTGACCAGAGGCGATCCGGAACAGCAGCGCGTAGCCGATCTGACCGGCGGCTCCGGTGACGGTTACCTTGACGGGCGTGGCCATGGCCTTCCCCCAACTCGTGGACGTATGGTGACGGCCAAACATTACCCCTCGGGGACCAGCACGCGTGTGTCAGGTCGGGTGAGATCGCGCACGACGACGCGGTCGTTCTTGAGCAGGGCCAGTGCGACCAGCGCGATCGCCGCCCCGGCGAGGCCGAGCCACGGGATGACGGTGGCGCTCGCGGCGGCGTGTGCGGCGGGCAGTCCGGCCAGCGGCGCCTGCTCACGCACGACGGCGGCGTAGGTGGTGCCCGCGATGGCCAGCGCGACCGAGCCGCCGATCTGCCGGAAGAAGGCGAGGTTGGCGCTGGCGGTGCCGATGTGCTCGGGCGCCACCGAGACCTGGACGGCGACGGTCAGCCCGGACAGCATCGGCCCCATGCCGAGCCCGATGAGCGCCATCCACACGGCCAGCCACCCGGCGGGCGTCTGGTTGCTCAGCCCGGCGCACAGCAGCACGCCGGCCATCATCAGGAAGGGCGCGCCCAGCAACACGGGCTTGTACCTGCGCGTCCTGGTGATGATCGCTCCCGCGGCGGCGCTGCCCACGACCATGCCGAGCATCAGCGGATAGATGCGCAGCCCGGACTCGGTCGCACTGAGCCCCTGCGCCTCCTGGAAGTACCTGGGCAGGAACACCACCCCGGCGAACATGCAGAACGCCGTGACGAACGAGGTGATGTTGACCAGCGTGTAGGTACGGTCGCGGAACAGCTCCAGCGGCACGATCGGATGGGCGGCCCGCCCCTCCCACCACACGAACACCCCGACGAGCACCGCGGCCAGCACGAGCGGCCCGAGCACCGGCCCGCTGACCCACGCGTTGCCCGCCTTCTCCGTCAGCCCGATGAGCAGCGCCCCGATCCCCGCACTGAGCAGCGCGATGCCCAGATAGTCGGGCTTGGCCCCCTTACCCTGCCCCCGCACGTACGGCAGGCGGGCCACGATGATCGCGACGAGCAGCAGTCCGATCGGCACGTTCACATAGAACGCCCAGCGCCAGGTGAGCTCGTCGGTGAAGACGCCGCCGAGGTAGGGCCCGGCGACGTAGCTGAGCGCCATGACGCCGCCGAGCGCCCCCTGCACCCGGCCGCTGCGCTCGGGCGGGAACAGCTCCATGACCAGGGCCAGCGACAGCGGGAGCAGCGCTCCGGCGCCGAGCCCCTGCAGGCCGCGGAAGGCGATGAGCTGGGTCATGTCCTGCGCGACCCCGCACAGCACGGACCCGGCGAGGAAGAGCGAGACGCCGACGAGCAGCAGCGGCTTGCGCCCGTAGGTGTCGGAGAGCCTGCCGTACAGGGGCACGGTGATGGTGGAGGTGAGCAGGTAGGCGGTGACGACCCAGGTGTAGTGGTCGGCCCCGCCGAGCTCCTGGACGATCCGGGGTAGCGCGGTGCCGACGATCGTCTGGTCGAGCATCGCGAGGAACATGCCGCCGATCGCGGCGAACAGGAGCAGCCCGTTCTTTGACGTGTCTCTAGCCACGTGTAGAAGCTGACATGTCTGTCCTTACATGTCAACAGATGAGTATGATGAGTCCATGTCCCTGAGGTACGCACTGCTCGGCCTTCTGGCCCAGGGCGGCTCGGCGAGCGGCTACGACCTGACGAAGAAGTTCGAGTCGTCGGTCAACCACGCCTGGCAGGCCAAACACAGCCAGATCTATCCGGAGCTGGCCAAGATGACGGCCGACGACCTGATCCGCGTGGCCGACGAGGAGGGCCCGCGCGGCAGGAAGACCTACACGATCACCGCGGCCGGGCTGAGCGCGCTGCGCACGTGGCTGGTCGAGCCGTCGCAGCAGCGGGTGCCGCGCAGCGAGCTGGGACTACGGGCGTTCATGCTGCCGCTGCTGGAGACCGAGCAGGCCATCGCCATCCTGCGTGAGGAGATCGTCTTCCGCGGCCGGTCGCTCCAGCACCTGGAGAGCCTGCGCCGGGGCGACCCGTCGAGCCACTTCGGCGGCTACGCCCTCGAACTCGGCATCGCGCAGACCAGGGCGACGCTGGAGTGGGCGGAGTCGACGGTGGCCGACCTGGAGAGCAAGGGGTGGGGCATCAGCGACAGGACTCCATTGCCGGAGCCTTCGTCTCCGGCGTGAACTCCACATTGCCGAAGTGCGAGGCCAGCAGCCTGCGCATCGCACCACCCCGGTAGAGGTCGCCGATCACCCCGGTCACGGCCTTGCACGCCTTGACGTCACCGCGCTTGAGCGCGACCGCGTAGCGCTCGGAGCTGAGCCGGGCCGCGAGGATCTTGTACCTGGCGTTCTCCCGGTGCGCGAACCCGGCCAGCAGCAGGTCGTCGCCGGGCACCGCGTCGACCTCTCCGGCCCGGAGCTTGTTCATGCACTCGCTGTAGTCGGCGGCGGGCACCAGGCGCATCTCCACGGCCTTCTGCACGATCCCGACCGTGGCGCTGTTGAGCCCGCACAGCCGCTTGCCCTTCAGATCGGCCAGCTGCCGCAACCCGTCGCCGTCGCGCACGAGCACGTCGCGGTGCGCCACGTAGTACGGCCCGGCGAAGGTCACGTCGTCCTCGCCGATCGAGTACGCCGCGATCACCAGGTCCACCGTGCCGCTCTGCAATGCCCTGACCCGGTCGGCCCGGCCGACCCGCACCCAGGTGATGCCGCTCTCCGGCACGCCGAGCTGCTTGGCGATCCGCTTGCCCACCTCGACGTCGAACCCGCTGAACGCCCCGCCGTCGGCCAGCCCGATCCCCGGCAGGTCCCCGCGCACGCCGATCCGCAACGTCCCGGTCTGCGCCGCCCGGTCCACCACCGACCCCGAAGGCGCCTCCGGCCCCGCCGACGCGCTCGGCCCGGTCACGAACGCCCCCAGCGACCACACCCCCGTACGCACGGCGAGCACGGCGCCCGCGATCACCACGAGCGCCACCGCCAGGGCGATCCAGGGCCCCTTGCGGCCCGGCCGCCTGGCCGGAGGCCGTGCGGGAGGCGGCGTCGCCGGAGACCTGTCGTCGCCGTACGCCGTCTGGAAGGGACCGGCCCCGGTCTGCCAGCCCTGGGCGTCGCTCCATGAGGACTGCGGTCCCGCGTAGGCGGCGACGCCTTGGGCGCGCATGCCCTGGGCGCCCGGCGCCTGCGTGCCGGTGGCGTACGCGCCGGGAGCGGGCGACTGGTGGACGGTGCCGGTGTGCGGAGGGCGGGTGCCCGTCGTCGGGATGGGGCCCGCGCTTCGGGTCGGGACGCCCGAGCGAGGGGTGGGGCCGTCGGCCGCGAGCGTGGCCTCGTCGCCCGCGAGCTGGGCGCCCTGCGACAGCACGGCGGTGGAGGCGCCCACGCCGTCGGTGCGGCCGAGCAGGCGCAGCAGCAGCTGGTCGGCCGTCGGCCGTTCGGCGGGGTCCTTCGACAGCGCCGAGCGCACGGCACCGCGCAGCGGCTCGGGCAGCGGGCTGACGTCCACCTCGTGGTTGAGGATGCGGTTGAGCACGACCGCGATCGACCCGCCCTCGAACGCCGTCACGCCCGTCGCGGCGAACGCGATCGTCGCGCCCCACGCGAACACGTCGGTGTAGGGGCCGACGTCGTCGCCCGAGATCTGCTCGGGCGCCATGTAGGCGGGCGTGCCGATCGCCCTGGAGGTGATGGTGCCGGTCGAGTCGATGATCCTGGCGATGCCGAAGTCGACCACCCTCGGCCCGTCGGCCGCGATCAGCACGTTGTCCGGCTTGAAGTCCCTGTGGATGATCGACGCGTGGTGGATGGCGGTCAGCGCGGTCGCCGTGCCGACGGCCAGGCGTTCGAGCGCCGAGCCCTTGATCGGCCCGTCGGTGTCGACGATCTCCCGCAGGGGACGGCCGTCGATGTACTCGCTGGCGATGTAGGGGGTGTCGCCGTCCAGGTCGGCCTCGACCACACTGGCCGTGCAGAAGGAGGCCACCCGCTGGGCCGCGCGCAGCTCGCGGGCGAACCTGGAGCGTGCCGTCGCGTCGCCCGAGAACTTGATGTGCAGCAGCTTGACCGCCGCGCGCTCGCCGTGCTGGTTGACGCCGAGGTAGACGATGCCCTGGCCGCCCTCGCCGATGCGCCCGGACAGCCGGAAAGAGCCCAGCTGGCTGGGATCCCCCGCCATCAAAGGCGCGATTTCCGGCATTCGTCACCCCACGTCGCCATCAAGCCTGACGAGAAGACTTTACGTTGCTCATGAAGTTCTCAGGGAACTGTTAAAGGTTCGTGACGTCACAGTTCGCCCTGACATGCCGGGTAGATACGGGCTCTCGGTGCTTGCCGTGCCGGGCTCGGGAGGGGAGCCTCAGGAGATGGATCGCGCCTACGACATCGTGCTCTTCGGGGCCAGCGGCTTCACCGGAGAGCTCACCGCCGCCTACCTGGCCGCCCACTGCCCGCCGGGCACCCGCTGGGCCGTCGCCGGGCGCGATCGGGCCAAGCTGGCGGCCCTGCGCGAGCGGCTGGGGATCGACGTGCCCTACATCGTCGCCGACGCCGACCGGCCGGAGGCCATGGCCGAGCAGGCCCGCGTGGTGATCACCACCGTCGGGCCGTACCTGACGTACGGCGAGCCGCTCGTGGCGGCGTGCGCGCGGGCGGGCACGCACTATGTGGACCTGGCGGGCGAGCCGGAGTTCGTGGACCGGATGTACGTGGCCCACCACGCCCGGGCACTCGCCAGCGGCGCCAGGATCGTGCACGCGTGCGGCTTCGACTCCGTCCCGCACGACCTCGGCGTGCTGTACACGGTCGGCCTGCTGCCCCAGGGCGTGCCCCTGCGGATCTCCGGGTTCGTCAGGGCCGGAGGCAGGCCGTCGGGCGGCACCTTCCACTCGGCGCTCACCGCCCTGTCCAGGCCACGCCAGATGGCACAGGCCGCCGCCGCGCGCCGCGGCGCCGAGCCGCGCCCGAAGGGCAGGAAGGTGCGCTCGGGACCGGGATCGGTGAGGTACGTGGGCGGGTGGGCGCTGCCGTTCCCGTCGATCGACGCGCAGATCGTGGGCAGGTCGGCACGGGCGCTCGAACGCTACGGACCCGACTTCGACTATCGCCACCACGTGGCGGTCAGGCGGCTCACGACGGCCGCCGGCCTGGTCGCGGGCACGGCGGCGGTGGCGGGACTGGCCCGGATGGCGCCCACGCGCGAGTGGCTGCTGCGGCGGCTGCGGCCCGGCGAGGGACCGACGGCCGAGCAACGGGCACGCGGCTGGTTCACGGTCACCTTCGTCGGCGAGGGCGGCGGCGAACGCGTGATCACCGAGGTGGCGGGCGGCGACCCCGGCTACGGCGAGACCGCCACGATGCTGGCGGAGTCGGCGCTGTGCCTGGCCTTCGACGACCTGCCCGACACGGCGGGCCAGCTCACCACGGCCACCGCCATGGGCGAGGCGCTGACCGGCCGCCTGCGCGCGGCGGGACTCACCTTCAGGCTGCGGGCATAGCGGCGCGGGACCGCCGTCGGTGGACGGCCCCGCGTCACATGCCGGGAAGGGATGGAGGTCAGGCCATCTTCTTCTTGAGGTTCTCGTCGAGGGCCGCCAGGAAGTCCTGGGTGGTCAGCCACTTGGCGTCGCCGCCGACGAGCAGGGCGAGGTCCTTGGTCATCTGACCGCCTTCGACGGTCTCGACGCAGACCTGCTCGACCTTCTGCGCGAACTCGGTCACCGCGGGGGTGCCGTCGAGCTTGCCGCGGTGCTGCAGGCCCTGGGTCCAGGCGAAGATCGAGGCGATCGGGTTGGTCGAGGTGGGCTTGCCCTTCTGGTGCTCACGGTAGTGCCGGGTCACGGTGCCGTGTGCGGCCTCGGCCTCGACGGTGCGGCCGTCGGGGGTCATGAGGACGGAGGTCATCAGGCCGAGCGAGCCGAAGCCCTGCGCGACCGTGTCGGACTGGACGTCGCCGTCGTAGTTCTTGCAGGCCCAGACGTAGCCGCCCTCCCACTTCAGCGCCGCGGCGACCATGTCGTCGATGAGGCGGTGCTCGTAGGTGATTCCGGCGGCCTCGAACTCGGCCTTGAACTCGCTCTCGAAGACCTCGGCGAAGATGTCCTTGAAGCGGCCGTCGTAGGCCTTGAGGATGGTGTTCTTGGTCGACAGGTAGACGGGGTAACCGCGGTTGAGGCCGTAGCGCATGGAGGCGCGGGCGAAGTCGCGAATCGACTCGTCCAGGTTGTACATCGCCATCGCGACGCCGCCACCGGGGAAGTCGTAGACGTCGAGCTCGATCGGCTCCGAGCCGTCCTTGGGGGTGTAGGTCAGCGTGAGCGTGCCCTCGCCGGGGATCTTGAGGTCGGTGGCACGGTACTGGTCGCCGAACGCGTGGCGGCCGATGATGATCGGCTGGGTCCAGCCGGGCACGAGCCTCGGCACGTTCGACATGATGATCGGCTCGCGGAAGATGACGCCGCCGAGGATGTTGCGGATCGTGCCGTTGGGCGACTTCCACATCTTCTTGAGGCCGAACTCCTCCACCCGCGCCTCGTCGGGGGTGATGGTGGCGCACTTCACGCCGACGCCGTACTGCTTGATGGCATGGGCGGCGTCGATCGTGACCTGGTCGTCGGTGGCGTCGCGGTGCTCGATGCCGAGGTCGTAGTACTTCAGGTCGACGTCGAGGTAGGGAAGGATCAGCTGGTCCTTGATGAACTGCCAGATGATGCGCGTCATCTCGTCGCCGTCAAGCTCGACTACGGGATTCTCTACCTTGATCTTGGGCATGGTGGGTTCCCTTCATGACATACAACTGGCCAGGGCTCACTGGCCGATCGAGGCTATCGGATGGCCTTCAACGCCGGTTCATCGGATGATGAGCGACTTGAGTGCCGGGTACTCCAGGAACAACGCCGTGACCGCCATGGCGAGACCGAACCCGCTCATGACCACGACGTCGACCTTCTTCGACCGTATGGCGAGCTGCCCGCCGTACCCGGCGAAGCGCAGGGCGGCGGCGATCAGGAGCACGGCGCCGAGGGCGAATCCGCCCCACTCGACGTCGATGAGCACGCTCACGAGCACGGCTGCGACCGCACCCGCCATGATCAGCGGGTACGGTCCCCAGCTCTCCCGTGTGCTGTCGCTCAACGCTCGGTGATCGGCTTCCACTTCTGGTCGCGCTCGCCGATGTACTCGCTGTCCGGGCGGATCAGGCGGTTGTCGGCGTGCTGCTCGATCACGTGCGCGGTCCATCCGGACATGCGGCTGATCGAGAAGACCGGGGTGAACAGGTCGGTGGGGATGCCGAGGTAGTGGTAGACCGACGCGGCGTAGAAGTCCACGTTCGGGTACAGGCCCTTCGTCTCGAAGACGACCCGCTCCATCTCCTTCGACATCCGGTAGTAGGTGTCGTCGCCCTTGACCTCGGCCAGCTCCTGCGACATGCGGCGCAGGTGGGTGGCGCGCGGGTCCTCGGTCTTGTAGACGCGATGGCCGAAGCCCATGATCTTCTCGCCCGCGGCCAGCTTGTCGCCGACGACCTGGGCGACCTGGTCCGGCTCGATCGACTGCAGGGTCTTCATGACCTGCTCGTTGGCTCCGCCGTGCAAGGGGCCCTTCAGGGTGCCGATCGCGGCGACGATGGCCGAGTGCATGTCCGACAACGTCGCGGCGCAGACCCGGGCGGCGAACGTCGAGGCGTTCATCGTGTGGTCGGCGTGCAGGACCAGGCAGGCGTCGAACAGTTCGACCTCGCGCTGCGTGGGGACCGAGCCGGTGATCTGCAGCAGGAAGGTGGCCGCGATGCTCTGCCCGGGGTCCGGCTCGGGCGCCTGGGTCCCGGTGCGGGCGGCGTGGTACCTGGCGACCAGGAGCGGTTGCTGCGCGGTGAGGCGCGCCGCCTTGCGCAGGTTCGCCTCGGGCGCGTTGGAGTCCTTGTCCGGGTCGTCGGCCGCGGCGAGCGAGACGAGCGTGCGCAGCGCCTCCATCGGCTCCTGCTTCTCCGCGATCTCCGGGATGTTCGCCTCGACCAGCGCGCCCAGCGTGCGACCGCTGACCAGCTCGGCCCCGTAGGCGCTCAGCTCGTCCTCGGTGGGCAGCCTGCCGTACTGCAGCAGGTGCGCGGTCTCTTCGAACGTCGCGCGGCCGGCCAGGTCGTGGATGTCATATCCACGGTAGAAGAGACGACCGGCCTTCCCGTCGATGTCGCTGAGCGCTGTTGACGCGGCTACGACGTCGGCCAGGCCTTTGGTGGGCTTGTCCGCCATGTGATGTTCCTCCGCTTATCTCGTCCGAAGTCTACCTGTGAGCAGGTAAAACCAGCCGCAGAGGTCCAGACCAATTTCACGTTGGATTCTCCTTACGGCAAAGGAGATTCCCCATCCCCTCGTTTGGGTAAGCCGGAGCTGTAGTAATAGTTACGGCGGGCTACCTGGGGAGGAACTGCCGTGGAGGGGCCGTTCATACGCATTGAGGACACTGGCGAGGTGGTCCCATTGCGCCCCGAGATCACGACGATCGGCAGAGGTCGTGGCGCTGACATCCGGCTCACGGATCCAAGCGTCTCGCGCCTGCATGCCGAGTTCGTCAGGCGGGGTCCATACCTGTACGTCGTTGACCTGGGCTTGTCCCGCAACGGCACGAGGGTGAACGGCAGGCCGATCGCCCGGAGGGTTCTCGACGACGGTGACGTCGTATCCTTCGGCGCGGCTAGGGCGAGGGTCGGTGGGGTTCCCAGAGAGGACTTCACCCCCGAGGTCGAGCTGCGCAGAGCCGCCGCACCCGAACTCACCAGACGCGAGGTCGACGTCCTGACCTCGCTCTGCCGTCCAGCGCTGTCGGACGAGGCGTTCGTCGCCCCGGCCACCGCGCGCGAGATAGCTGACGACCTGGTCGTCACAGAGGCGGCGGTGAAGCAGCACCTGCTGCGGCTCTATCAGAAGTTCAGGATCCCCGAAGGCACCAACCGGCGCACCCGGCTGGCCAACGAGGTCGTCGCGCTGGGTCTGGTGCGGCCCACACCTGTCGTGCCGCCACAGCGGTCGGCGGGCTCGGCCGCAACGGAGTCCCAACCGTCGGCGGCCGGCCGCCGCGCGTCGTAACTCATGCGGCGGGCGTCGTGAGCCCGCCCGCCGCACCGGGTGACATCCGCGTCAGAGCTGCCTTTCGGCTGCCTCGACGACATTGCTGAGCAGCAGGGCCCTGGTCATCGGCCCGACCCCGCCGGGGTTGGGCGCCATGAACCCCGCGACCTCGGCGACGTCCAAGGCGATGTCGCCGGCGATCTTGCCGTCGACCCTGGAAACGCCGACGTCGAGCACGGCGGCGCCGGGCTTGACCATGTCACGTGTGATCAGGCCGGGTACACCGGCGGCGGCGACGACGATGTCGGCTCTGCGCGTGTGGGCGGCCAGGTCCTGGGTGCCGGTGTGGCAGAGCGTCACGGTGGCGTTCTCGCTGCGCCGGGTCAGCAGCAGGCCGAGCGAGCGCCCGACCGTGATCCCGCGTCCGACGACCGCGACCTCGGCGCCCTTGATCGGCACGCCGTACTCCTGCAGCAGCAGCACGATGCCGTGCGGGGTGCAGGGCAGCGGCGCGTCGACCATGTGCACGAGCCTGCCCAGATTGATCGGGTGCAGGCCGTCGGCGTCCTTGGCCGGGTCCATGCGCTCGATCAGCGCCATCGTGTCCAGGTGGCGGGGCAGCGGGAGCTGGACGATGTAGCCGGTGCAGCCCGGCGAGGCGTTGAGCTCGTCGATCGCGGCCTCGACGTCGGCCTGGGTCGCGGTGGCGGGCAGGTCGACGCGGATGGAGGCGATGCCGACCTCGGCGCAGTCGCGGTGCTTGCCCGCGACATAGATCTGGCTGCCAGGGTCCTCGCCCACCAGCACGGTGCCGAGCCCCGGCACCACGCCTTTCTCCTTGAGCGCGGCCACCCGCGTGGTGAGGTCGGCCTTGATCCTGGCCGCTGTCGCCTTGCCGTCGAGTCTCACTGCGCTCATGACGGCCAATCCTTCCACGAGATCCTTTCCCGGCGGCACCACAGGTCTTTCAATGAAGGCATGAGCGAGGCCTTCCGCCTGATCTCCGCCAGGTCCACCTGTCTGTTCACCGGCTCACCGGGCGCTCCGCACCAGATCCTGCGCGTCACCGCCCGGCGGGGTGACAGGGACGTCGCCGTCACCGTGCACGGCGAGGCCGTCACGCAGGCCGCTCCCGTCACCGTCCCCGCCGGGTCCGGGGTCGTCACCGTGGAGGCGCCGCTCGTGGTGGCGGGGCCGTACGGGCGGGTGGCGCCGTGTGTGGTGCGGGCGGGCGGGCAGCGGGTGCCGGCCGAGGTGCGGGCGGAGGAGCCTGGCTGGACGGTGCATCTGGTCTCGCACTTCCACTACGACCCGGTGTGGTGGAACACCCAGGCCGCCTACACCTCGCCGTGGGAGCTGCTCGGCGGCGACGGCGGCACCAGGCCGCTGTGGGAGCACAATGCCTTCGCGCTGGTCGAGGCGCATGTCGAGCTGGCGTTGCGCGATCGCGACTACAGGTTCGTCCTGGCCGAGGTCGACTATCTCAAGCCGTTCCTCGACACCAGGCCGTGGCGCAGGGCCGATCTGCGCGCCCTGCTCGCCGAAGGCCGCCTGGAGCTGGTCGGCGGCACCGCCAACGAGCCGAACACGAACCTGACCGGCGCGGAGTCCACGATACGCAACCTGGTGTACGGCATCGGCTACCAGCGTGACGTGCTGGGCGGCGATCCGTCGACGGCCTGGCAGCTGGACGTGTTCGGGCACGACCCGCAGTTCCCCGGGTACCTGGCCGGAGCCGGGCTCGCCACGTCGGCCTGGGCGCGCGGGCCCTTCCACCAGTGGGGGCCGATCCAGCGCAACTTCGGACCGGCGCGCGAGGACGCGACGCTCATGCAGTTCCCCAGCGAGTTCGAGTGGCTCTCGCCGTCCGGCCGTGGCGTGCTGACCCACTACATGCCGCACCACTACTCGGCCGGCTGGTGGATGGACTCGGCCGACACCGTCGAGGCCGCGGCCGAGGCCGTGCACGAGCTGTTCGTCAAGCTCAGGCCGGTCGCGGCCACACGCAACGTGCTGCTGCCGGTCGGCACCGACTACACGCCGCCCAACAAGTGGCTCACCGAGCTGCACCGCTGGTGGGCCGCCCGCTACGTGTGGCCGCGTTTCGTGTGCTCGACGCCGCGCGCCTTCTTCGCCGCGGTACGCGCCGAGTGCGGCGCGTGGAGTCCGCAGACGCGTGACATGAACCCGGTCTACACCGGCAAGGACGTCTCCTACATCGACACCAAGCAGGCCCAGCGCGCCGCCGAGGTCGCCGCGCTCGACGCCGAACGGCTGGCGGTGTTCGCCGCGCTGCTCGGGCTCGGCCGCTATCCGCACGCGAGGCTGGACAAGGTCTGGCGGCATCTCGCCTACGGCGCGCACCACGACGCGATCACCGGCTCGGAGTCCGACCAGGTCTACATCGACCTGCTCACCGGCTGGCGCGAGGCGCACGACCTGGCATCGGCCGTACGCGACCGCGCGCTCGACGCCCTGGTCGCCTCGATCGGCCTGGCGCGGGAGGCCGTCGTCGTGGCCAACACGCTGCCGTTCGCCCGGGACGGCCTGGCCCGGGTGCGCCTGCCCGAAGGCATGCGCCCGGCCGGGACGGCATCGGTCCTGGAGGACGGTCTCACCACCTTCGCCGCACGCGACGTGCCCCCCACCGGCTGGCGCGCCTTCCCCGTCGAACGCGGCCCCGCCAACGGCTGGCAGCCCGCCGACCCCGCACTGCCGATCGCCAACGAGCACTTCCGGGTGCGGGCGGACCCGGCGCGCGGCGGCTGCCTGACCTCCGTCGTCGAGCTCGCGACCGGGCGGGAGCTGCTCACCGGCCTGGGCAACGAGCTGCGGCTCTACCGGGAGTACCCCTCGCATCCCGACATGGGGGAAGGCCCGTGGCACCTCACGCCGACGGGCTCGGTCATCGGCTCGGGCGACTGTCCCGCCGAGGTACGGGCCGAGCGCAGCGCGCTGGGCGAGCGGCTGGTCGTCACCGGCCGGGTGGGCGAGGTCGGCTACGAACAGGTCGTCACGCTGTGGCGCGGCTCGCCGCAGGTGTGCTTCAGCACCCGTGTGCTCGACTACACCGGGGCCGATCGGCTGCTCAGAGTGCGTTTCCCGGCCGCCGTGCCGGGCGCGCTCCCGGTCAGCGACGTCGCGGGCGCGGTGATCGCACGCGGGTTCGCCCTGCCTGACGTCGACTCGGCCGTACATCCCTGGACGCTGGACAACCCCGCCAACACCTGGTTCGGCCTGTCGTGCACGGCCCGGGTGTCGCTGGGCGAGGAGGGCGAGCGGGCGATCGGCGTGGCGGAGGTCGTGACGGCGTCGGACCCGTCGTCGGCACGTGAGCTGGTGGTGGCGCTGGCCAGGGTGGGGGTGACGGCCACGACCTCGGTGGCGTCCGGCCCCAGGTACGGCTGGCTCGACGTGGACTCCAACCTGCCCGACGTCCGCGTGCTGCTCGGCGGGCCACGGCAGAACCCGGTGACGGCCGCCCTGCTCGCCGACGCCGACCCCGCCTGTACGGCCGAGCTGGAGCGTCAGCTCGACGCCTGCGGCACGGCCAGGGTCTGGGTGCCCGCCGGGCTGCCGCTGGCCCGGGTGTGGCGGCCGGGCGCCGACCTGCGCGACCTGCGGGCGCTGCCCGCGCTGATCCTGGCGGGCGACCTCCGCCCGGTCCTGGCCGAACTGGCCCAGGCCAGGATCGGCGCCGTCTGCCCGGCCTCGGTCGCGGGCATCGGGCACGACGTGCTCGAGGACAGGACGGTGGCGCTGCTGACCTACGGGCTGCCCGGCTTCGCCGTCGATCCTTCGGGCGCGCTGCACCTCTCGCTCATGCGCTCGTGCACGGGCTGGCCGTCAGGCGTGTGGCTCGATCCGCCGCGCCGGACGACGCCGGACGGGTCGGGGTTCCAGCTGCAGCATTGGACGCACACGTTCGACTACGCGCTGATGGCCGGGCCTGGCGACTGGCGGGCCCTGGCTCTTCCATCGGCCGGGCAGGAGCACATCACTCCCCTGCACACCAGGCTCGTGCCCGCCGCCGAAGGCCCGCTGCCCGCCGTCCACTCGCTGCTCGGCGTCGAGCCCGCCCGCGACGTGCTGCTCGGCACCGTCAAGGCCACCGGGCACCCGCACGCCCAGGGCAGGGTCACGGCGCCGGACGGTGTGACGATCCGCCTGGCCGAGGCCACGGGGCTCGGCTCCCGTGTGCGCCTGACCTCGCCCGTGCTGCCGCTCGACGGGATGCGCCAGGCCGATCTGCTCGAACGCCCCGGGGCCGATGCCGCCTCGATCGAGCTGGCCGGGTCCGATGTCGCCACGTTCGTCGTGCCGGTCGCCGTGCCCTGCGAGGAGATCGGCGCTTCGGCCGAGGCGGTGCAGCCGGTGTTCAGCCGGTACTGGCTGCACAACAAGGGGCCCGCGCCGATCGGCTTCCTGCCGGTGTCGATCGCGCTGTCGCCCGGCCTGGTCAGGGCGGCCGGGGCGGCCTTCGAGGTCGAGGTAGTGGTGGCCTCGCAGCTCACCGACTCCTCCTGCGAGGGCGTCGTCGAGGTGGAGGCGCCGCCCGGCTGGGTGGCCGAGCCCGGCTCGCACGCCTACCGGCTGGAGCCTGGCGGGTACACGCGGCTGGCCGTCACCGTCACCCCCGCGCGGGAGGCGGCCACCGGGCTGTGGTTCGTCGCCGCCAGGACCACGTACGGCGGCGACCTCATCGAGGACGTCGTCACGGTGGCGATCGGCGATCCGCCCCAGCTGCCCGCCCCCGGGCCGATGCCACCGGCCGTCGACCAGCTCGCCGGAACCTCGTCACGGGCCGAGCCCGGCACCGGGCTCACGGTGCGCACGGCCACGTCCCGGCTGGCGTTGCGGCCGGGCGAGCGCGGGGTGCTCGCCGTACGGCTGGCGAACGGGACGAACGGGGAGATCCGCGGTGAGGTGCAGGTGGCGTCGCCGTGGGGGACGTGGGAGCTGCTGCCCGAGCCGGGCGCCGCTTTCGCCGTGGCCCCGGGCGGGTCGGCCGAGGTGGCGCTGCCCGTGGTCGTGCCCCAGGAGGCCAGGCCCGGACAGGGGTGGGCGCTGGCGAAGGTGATGTGGTTCGGACGCTGTCAGTACGCGCCCGTGGTGGCGATCGAGGTGCTCAGCGCTGCTCCGCCTGGGCCTCACGCCGCTCGATGATGCGCCGCGTGAACGGGATGACCTCCATCAGCCTGCCACCCAGATAGGCCCCGACGAAGGCCAGCAGCACGAGGACGAACGGGCTGGCCGCCATGCCGTGCACGGTGACGAAGGCATACAGAACTGCGTCAAGCGACACCATAAGGGGGACTCCGGGGGAAGAAGCGGACAGGTGGTGCCTCACCCTAGCGGGGCGTCGGCCATGCCCCTGCCCGCTTCGATCTCCCTTCGAGGCCACTGTCCCGTGACCCCGAGCGGCCGATGCCTAGTGGAAGAAGTGCCGCGTGCCGGTGAAGTACAGCGTCACGCCCGCCTTCTCCGCCGCCGCGACGACCTCCTCGTCACGCACCGAGCCGCCGGGCTCGACCACGGCCTTGACCCCGGCCTCGATCAGCACCTCAAGGCCGTCGGCGAACGGGAAGAAGGCGTCGGAGGCGGCCACGGCGCCCACGGCGCGCTCGCCCGCCCTCGACACCGACAGCCGCGCCGAGTCGACCCGGTTGACCTGGCCCATGCCCACCCCGACCGTGGCACGGCCGGACGCCAGCAGGATCGCGTTGGACTTGACCGACCGGCACGCCCGCCAGGCGAACTCCAGATCGGCCAGCACCTCGGGCGAGGCCGCCGGGCCCGCCTTGAGCTCCCAGGCCCGCACCGCGTCGCCGGGCGCGTCGACCCGGTCGACCGCCTGGACCAGCAGGCCGCCGTCGACGCGCCGGAACTCGCTGCGGTCGGCCGGGCCTTCGGGGCAGGCCAGCAGCCTGATGTTCTTCTTCGCCCGCAGGACGTCCAGAGCCTGCGCGGTGAACGAGGGGGCCACCACGACCTCGGTGAACACCTCGGCGATCTGCCCGGCCAGCTCGGCCGTGACCTCGCCGTTGACCGCGATGACGCCGCCGTATGCCGAGACCGGATCGCAGGCGTGCGCCTTGCGGTGCGCCTCGGCGACGTCGGCGCCGACGGCGATGCCGCACGGGTTCTGGTGCTTGATGATCGCCACACAGGGGTCGGTGAAGTCCCACGCCGCCCGCCACGCCGCGTCGGCGTCGAGGTAGTTGTTGTAGGACATCTCCTTGCCGTGCAACTGCTCGGCTCCGGCCAGGCCGCCGTGCTCGCCGCCGTAGAGCGCCGCGCTCTGGTGCGGGTTCTCGCCGTAACGCAGGGTGGCCTTGTGCCGCCAGGCCGCGCCCTTGAACGCAGGCCACTCGCCCTCGGGCGCGTAGACCTCGGCGAACCAGGTGGCGACGGCCGTGTCGTATGCGGCGGTGTGGGCGTAGGCCTGGGCGGCCAGCCTGCGGCGCTCGGTCAGCGTGAAGCCGCCCTCGGCCACGGCGGCCAGCACCTCGGCATAACGACCGGTGTCGACGACGACCGCGCACGTGTTGTGGTTCTTGGCCGCGCCCCTGATCATCGCGGGGCCGCCGATGTCGATCTGCTCGACGCACTCGGCGTCCGAAGCGCCGGACGCGACGGTCTGCTCGAACGGATAGAGGTTGACCACCACGAGCTGGAACGGGTCGATCTCCAGCTCGTCGAGCTGCTTGACGTGGTGCTCCTTGGTCACGTCGGCCAGCAGACCGGCGTGCACGCGGGGGTGCAGCGTCTTGACCCTGCCGTCGAGGCACTCGGGGAAGCCGGTGAGCTGCTCGACCTTGGTCACGGGAACGCCGAAGGAGGCGATCTTCGCGGCGGTGCCGCCGGTCGAGACGATCTCCACGCCTGCGGCGTCGAGCGCCCTGGCCAGCTCCTCAAGGCCGGACTTGTCATACACCGCGATCAACGCGCGCCGAATGGGGATGCGGCTCACTGCGGGTTCCTCCTGATCGATGGAAGCCCGGCTCATCTGCCGGGTCGTCCGAAACGTACGGTCCTGCCGGTGACCGTCCAGCCCTCGCGGGCCATCCGGCCGACCGTGTCGACGAGCAGACCTCGCTCGACGGTCTTGATGCGCTCGTGCAGCGCGGCCTCGTCGTCGCCGTCGTAGACGCGTACGGTCTCCTGGGCGATGATCGGCCCGGTGTCGACGCCCGCGTCGGCCAGCATGATCGTGCAGCCGGTCACCTTGACCCCGTAGGCCAGCGCGTCCCTGACGCCGTGCGCGCCGGGGAAGGACGGCAGCAGCGCGGGATGCGTGTTGAGCACGGGGAAGGCCGACAGGGTGGGAGCGCCGAGGATCTTCATGAACCCGGCCAGCACCACCAGGTCAGGCCGGTGCTCCCCGACGGCCGCCGCGACCGCGACGTCCCACGCCGCGCGGTCCGGATGGTCCTTCAGCCGCTCCACGAACGTGGGCACCCCCGAACGCCGGGCCCGGGCCAGTCCCTCGATGTCGTCACGGTCGGCGCCGACCGCCACGATCTCGGCTCCGTAGCCTTCGTCTGCGGTGGCGTCCAGAAGGGACTGTAGGTTGGTCCCAGAACCGGAGACGAGCACGACAAGCCGCACCACGGGCGAACTCCGTTCAGCAGTAAGGGGTAGGTGCCCAGGGTATCGGCCCGGCCGCCCGCACGACGAAAGAGGAGGTCCGGTGACGACACCGGTCCAGAGACCGGCAGGGCCGCAGCCCGCCGATTCGGCGGGGCGCAGGGCGATGTGGCTGTCCCTCGCGGCGCTCGCCATGACGTTCATGCTCCCGCTCGCCGGGCTGTTCATGGGTGTGTTCGCCCTCGTGTCGGGGATACGGGCGCTGCCCGTCCTGCGTGAGGCGATGCGCCCCCAGGGGACCGCCGTCGCCGGGATCGTCATCTCGACGATCGTCCTGGTGCTGGCCGGGCTCATCGCGATCGGCCAGTTCTGGCTGCGCGACGAGCTCAACGCCTACACCGAGTGCCTCAAGGGCGCGGGCACCGTGGTGGCGCAGGACGAGTGCTTCACGCAGTTCAAGGGCATGCTGGAGAAGAAGGTCGGCGCGCCGCTCGGCACGTCGCTGGATCCGTTGCGCCCCTGACACCGGGGACCCGGTTGATCAGTCGCGGTCCCAGGCGTAGGGGTCGACGTAGATGACGTGGCCGCCCTTGTCGTCGGTCTCGTCGACGATGTCGCGGCGTGGTGGGCGTGGTTCCTGGCGGGTGCGGGTCTGGGCCAGCGTCTCGGCCTCGGCCGACGCGTGTTCGTCCTGCCAGTCGTCGCGGATGACCGGGATGGGCTGGGTGTCGCCTTCGGTGGCGTCCATCCAGTGGCCGGGCAGGGGCTTGGCCGACGAGTCGGTGAGGCCGACCTTGGTCGCGGCCTTGGCCAGGGCGGCGCCCGCCTTGCGTACGGGGGTGGTTCTGTCGGCCTTGGCCTCGCGGTGCAGGAAGACCCAGTTGGCCAGGCCCGCCGAGATGCCCGCGGCCACGGCCACCTCCAGCCCGACCGACAGCGCGACCTCCCATGGCGAGGGGCCCACGGCGGCGAGCCTGCCGTCGCGGATCGGCCCGCCGGACAGTGCGGCCAGCAGGCCCGCCGTCAGGCCCGTGGTGACACCGGTGACGAACCCCCACAGCGGCGCCGCCTCGTACGACGGCGAGGGCGCGATCCGCACCACGACCACCCCGGCCACGGCTCCGGCGGCGAACGGCAGTGCGATCACCGCCATCATCCACGAGGGCACGGGACCGCTGTCCGGCAGTGCGCCGAGTATGGGCAGGATCGGCACGTCGCCGAGTTGCACCCCGGTCGGCGCGACCAGGGTGCCCGCGCCGAAGGCGAAGCCGGGCCCGGCGATGTAGGCCAGGCCCCAGATGACGCCGTTGATCAGGTACAACCCCTGGACGAGCAGGAGCAGCAGGCCGCCGACGAATCCGGGCGCGAGCTGGTCCGACAGGTCGCGTACCTGGTCGAAGCCAAGCACGATGGCGAGGAGCACCAGCAGCAGCCCCGCCGCGAGCAGCAGCGCGACGGCCACGGCCGTGCCGACGGTGACCGCCCTGACCCGTTCGGGCAGCAGCCGCACCATCGAACGCCACGGCCCGATCGTGCGGGCGATGGCCAGCACGCCCATGAGGAAGGCCAGCAGGAAGTGGCTGACGAGCGCCTCGCCCACATAGGGCTGGGTGGCGTCGTTGCGCGCGACCAGGGCGATCACACCGGCCAGCAGCGCGTAGGGCGCGGCCAGCGAGATCCCGGCCTGGGCGATCAGGACGAGCTGCGCCTTGCGACGGGCGTCCGCCTTCTCCTTGGGGCTGTTCTTCGGCAGCCGGGCCGGAAGGCGCAACCGCAGGTCGGCGTCGCGCGCCATCCAGCGCCCCGCCCGGTACAGCAGCAGCGCGGGCAGCACCATCAGGCCGAGCGGCAGCAGTCCGACCCGGCCGCCGGGAATGGCGAAACCGGCGTGGTGCGCCGCGAGCCACAACTGCGCCGCCGTACGGAAGACGGCGGGCAGGCCTGAGCCGAACGTGCCTCGTGGGGCGGCGATCCAGCCGATCAGGGTGAGCGTGGTGAGCACGGCCATGCCGACGCCCAAGGTCGAGGCCGCGGCGAGCATGCCCGAGACGGGAAGCGGCCTGCGCGTCTCGTCGTCGTCGCCGGAGACCCCTGGAATTTTGCTGAGGACCGTCCGGGGGGCCGTCCGAAGCTGGTCGAGAAGGGCCGTCACAGTGGTCGATGTTCTCAAGTATTCGGTCAAGTACGGCTGAGCCGCGCCGAAGCGAGTCCGATTCGTCCTAACACGTCACACCAAGCAGGTGCTACCGAAACCGTCAACAAACTTGACCTCTCAACTTTCTGGTCTTTTGGAACCTTCCACGCCAAACTCATCTACCACCCCCCTCGTCACCCTCATCTGCACCAGAAGGCCACCTTTCATGACCATCTCCACAAAGCTTCGCCGTGTCCTCGTGGTGGCCGCGGCCTCCGGGCTCCTCGCCACCACCGGCGCGGTCGCCTACGCCGCAGGATCGGCATCCGACGCCCTCTATGCCTGCGTGGCCAAGAAGAGCGGCGCCATGCGCATCGTCAAGGCCGGCACCACCTGCCCCTCGACCCAGTACAAGATCGAGTGGAACAAGGCGGGCCAGGCCGGACCGCCCGGACTGTCCGGCTCCGACGGCAGGATCGGCGCACAGGGACCGCAGGGCGTGAAGGGCGACACCGGCTCCCCCGGCGCGAAGGGCGCACCCGGCCTCAAGGGCGCGACCGGCGCCACCGGCCCGGCGGGCGCCGCCGGAGCCAAGGGTGAGGACGGCGCACGCGGCCCCCAGGGCGAAGCCGGAAAAGACGGAAAAGACGGCAAGGACGGCGTCAACGGCAAGAACGGCACCGACGGCAAGGACGGCGCCGACGGCAAGCCGGGCGCCAAGGGCGAGGACGGCGCCAGGGGCCCCGCCGGAGCCACCGGCGCCACTGGAGCCACCGGTCCCGCCGGAGCCTCGGGCGCGCTGACCATCACCAGCGCCGAGAGCAGCCCCGCCTCCATCGGCGGCAAGAAGATCGGCTCGGCGACCGCGACCTGCGCGGGCAACGCGGTGGCCATCGGCGGCGGCTTCAAGCAGTCCAACGGCGAGCACGCCCGTGGCCAGCTCGTCATCCTCGACTCCTACGCGAGCGGCGCCAAGAGCTGGACGGTCCGCGCGCACAACAACTCGCTGGTCTTCACCGACAACCTCACGGCCATCGTGTACTGCGCCGCCGTACCCGCATCGGCCAGGTAGCGCACCCCGAACCACCCTCCAGGGCCAGGCGGCCCACCCCACCCAGCCGCCTGGCCCGCCACACGACGAGAGGGGCGCCAGGACCGTGGTCCTGGCGCCCCTCTCGTGCTCTCACCCCCGAACGCGGGGTCAGCGCGACTGCATGACCTCACGCATGAGGCGGGCGGTCTCCGAAGGCGTCTTGCCGACGCGCACGCCGACCTTCTCCAGAGCCTCCTTCTTCGCCTGGGCGGTGCCGGCCGAGCCGGACACGATCGCACCGGCGTGGCCCATCGTCTTGCCCTCGGGGGCGGTGAAGCCCGCCACGTAGGCGACGACCGGCTTGGTGACGTGCTGCTCGATGTAGGCCGCCGCGCGCTCCTCGGCGTCGCCGCCGATCTCGCCGATCATCACGATCGCGTCGGTGCCCGAGTCCTCCTGGAAGGCCTTGAGCGCATCGATGTGCGTGGTGCCGATCACCGGGTCGCCGCCGATGCCCACGGCCGTGGAGAAGCCGAAGTCACGCAGCTCGTACATGAGCTGGTACGTCAGCGTGCCCGACTTGGAGACCAGGCCGATGCGACCGGCGGTGGTGATGTCGGCGGGGATGATGCCGGCGTTGGAGGCGCCGGGCGAGGCGATGCCGGGGCAGTTGGGACCGATGATGCGGGTCTTGTTGCCCTTCTCGACGGCGTAGGCCCAGAACTCGGTGGAGTCATGGATCGGCACGCCTTCGGTGATGACCACGCAGAGCGGGATCTCCGCGTCGATGGCCTCCTTGACGGCGTCCTTGGTGAAGGCCGGGGGCACGAAGACGACGGAGACGTCGGCGCCGGTCTCGCGGATGGCCTCGGCCACGGTGCCGAAGACCGGGAGGCCCTCGTGCGTGGTGCCGGCCTTGCGGGCGTTGACGCCGCCCACGACGCGAGCGCCGGAGGCGAGCATGCGGCGGGTGTGCTTGGTGCCCTCACCGCCGGTCATGCCCTGAACAATGATCTTGCTGTTCTCGGTCAGCCAGATAGCCATTACGCACCTACCGCAGCGAGCTCGGCGGCGCGCTTGGCCGCGTCGTCCATCGTGTCAACCAGCTCGACGCCCTTGAGTGCGGCGTCGTGCAGGATCTGGCGCCCCAGCAGGGCGTTGTTGCCGTCGAGGCGTACGACCAGCGGGCGCGCCACCGTCTCGCCGCGCTCCTCCAGCAGCTTGAAGGCGGCGACGATGCCGTTGGCGACCGCGTCGCAGGCGGTGATGCCGCCGAAGACGTTCACGAAGATCGACTTCACGGCCGGGTCGGAGAGGATGATCTCCAGGCCCGCGGCCATGACCTCGGCGGAGGCGCCGCCTCCGATGTCGAGGAAGTTGGCCGGCTTCGGACGGCCGGGGAAGGCCTCGCCCGCGTAGGCCACGACGTCGAGCGTCGACATGACCAGGCCCGCGCCGTTGCCGATGATGCCGACGCTGCCGTCGAGCTTGACGTAGTTGAGGTCCTTGGCCTTGGCCGCGGCCTCCAGCGGGTCCTCCGCCGCCTTGTCCTCGTAGGAGGTGTGCTCGGGCTGGCGGAAGGAGGCGTTGTCGTCGAGCGTGACCTTGCCGTCGAGCGCCTTGACCTGGCCGTCGGCCGACAGGATCATCGGGTTGACCTCGACCAGCGTGGCGTCCTCGTCGACGAAGGCGGCCCAGAGCTTCTCGATGAGCTCGGCGGCGCCGTCGAGCGACTGCTCGGGCAGCCCGCCCGCGACGGCGATCTCACGTGCCTTGGCGCGGTCGACGCCGGTCAGCGGGGAGACCGGGACCTTCGCCACCTTCTCCGGAGTGTTGTGCGCGACCTCTTCGATGTCCATGCCGCCCGCGGCGGAGCAGATGGCGAGGAAGGTGCGGTTGGCGCGGTCGAGCAGGAAGGAGAAGTAGTACTCCTCCGCGATCGCGCTGGCCTCCTCGACGAGGACCTTGTGGACCGTGTGGCCCTTGATGTCCATGCCGAGGATCTCGGTCGCCTTCTGCTGGGCGTCGGCGGCGTCGTCGGCCAGCTTGATGCCACCCGCCTTGCCTCGCCCGCCGGTCTTGACCTGAGACTTGACGACGACGCGCCCTGTCAGCTCTTCCGCCGCCTTGCGCGCCTCCTCCGCGGTGTGCGCGACAATGCCGCGCGGCACCGGGATGCCGTACTCCGCGAAGAGCTCCTTCGCCTGATGTTCGAACAGGTCCACGAGGGTCCGTCCTTGCTTGTCCGACTGGTGGTTTTCTGTCGACGGCCGGGCCCGGGGCCACCCCGTGTTCCGGGCGTTTTCCGCCAGTGAAGCCTAGCCGCAAGCCCGACCTGCCCAGGTCATCGGGTCACAGTTGTCTCTCGCAGGCCACCCAAGAAGTACGGCAAAGTTTCGCAAAATAATAGATTGTCCACTTCGTACCGCTACGGTGATCTTCCCGACTCCAACGAAGGAAGATCAAATGAGGCGTTCGCTCGCCGCCGGGATCGCCGCTTCCGCGGTCGTCGCGGCCCTGCCCCTCACCGCGCAGGCTGCCTTCGCACAGGCTCCGCCGAACCCGGTCGTGGCGCTGAAGAAGCAGTTCGCCAAGGGCCACGGCGTGAAGATCTCGCAGACGACACGCACGGTGTTCGACGGCAAGGACGCCGGCGGCGCGTTCAAGCTGACCGGCGTGTACGGGTTCGACCGGTCCGGCGTCGCCTCGGGCGACCTGACCCGCAGGACCAGCCTGCCCCCCGAGGTCAAGAAGGAGCTGGCCAAGGACGACGAGTTCGCCGCCATGCTCGGCCCGTCCCGGACGATCTTCGTCGGCAAGACGACCTACATCGGGGGCGGCATCTACTCCGCCGACCTGCCCGAGGGCAAGAAGTGGATCAGCTTCCCGATGAACAACGGCGCCCAGAGCAACGGCGACCAGGTGATCGACGTCCTGGACCCCGGGACGCTGAAGGCGCTGATCGGCACGACCAAGGCCAAGAGGGGACACCTCTACAAGGGCGTCATCACCTTCAAGCAGCTCACCGACGCCTCCCCCGCGTTCAAGGAGAACGTCGGCAGCCTGGGCAGGTTCGGCAAGATCAAGATCAACTGGGAGCTGCTCCTCGACTCCCGCAACCTGGCCTCCCGCCTGACCACCAAGTGGACGCTCGACTTCGGCATGCTCGGCAAGACGACGGCGATCACCGACACCCGCTACTCCGCCTGGGGCACCAAGGTCAGCGTCAAGGCGCCTCCGGCCGACCAGGTCATCGCCTTCGACGAACTCGACGAGAACATCGACGTCCCGGAGACCCCCGGCCTGCTGAGCGAGATCGCCGGCCAGTAGCGCCGACGGCGCACGACACCCGAAGGCGCCGGAAATCCACCAGGGGAAGCCTCAGGCCGGCAGGCACGGTAGTGCCGGAAGCCCGGCAAAGACACCCCCACGGCCAGGCACGACGCGTGTCCGGGGTCCGGTGAATGGCAGATGCCGGAAGCCCGGCAAGAGGGGCCCGTGAGACCGGGCGGCGTGCGGCGGAGAATTCTCCGGCCGTGCGTCGCCCGCCATTCATGCCTCTTCTCGCAACAATGCCAGCAGCCCCGCCGCCAGCGCCCGCCGTTCCCGTGCCGACATTGCGCGTACGGCCCGCGAGAAACGCTCGCACTCGGGCATGCGAGGCGCGGCTCCGGCCGCCGCGGCGCCCCCTTCGCCGGTCAGCCGTACGAACACCTTGCGCCGATCCCGGTCGTCCTTGAACCTGACGACCAGCCCGCGCTCCTCCACCCTGTCGACGAGCTCCGTCGTGGCCGCCTTCGACAGATGCAGGCTCCGGCCCAGCTCGCCGAGGGTGAGCGGTCCCGCAGCCGCCAGACGGCTCAGGACGGCGTGCATACGGGCGGTGATCCCGTGCCCCGACACCGGGCGTGCGGAGGGCCTGAAGCGGCGACTGGCGGCCGCGTACAGGCCTGCCAGCTCGCTTAACGCTTCCTCGTCGTCCATTCGCCTCCAGTATCTGCACAGTTCGCCTACGAACTATATATTTTCTACATAAAAATCGATGCACATTTAGTGCCATTCTTCTGGCACAATCGCCTTTCCCCCTCTCTGAGAAGGATCTCTATGAAGCGTTTGATCGCGGGCCTCGCGGTGCTCTCCGCCGCCGCCCTCGTTTCCGCCCAGCCGGCCATGGCCGCCACCAGTGCGCCCAAGGACCCGGTGAAGGCACTCAAGAGCCAGTTCGTCCCCGGCAAGGGGGTGAAGTTCACCGACCGCACCGTGGTCGAGGTCTTCGGCGAGAAGACCGTCATGCTGCGCCGTACGGGATCGTTCCAGTTCGGCAGGGCCGGGATCACGGCCTCCGAGCTGACGAGCAAGTTCGCCATCAATGCCGGCGACCTGCCCGAGGACGCGAGTGATGAGCTGAAGGCGCTCGCCAAGCCGGAGAAGGTCATCTCCATCGGCAAGACGACGTACCTGTCCGGCGGCCTGTTCAGCACGTTCATCCCCGACGGCTACGACTGGATCAAGCTGCCCGGCGCACCCGCCGGCGGTGTGTTCGGCGGGCTCAGCCAGGTGGTCAACGTCGCCGAGCCGAACACGCTCAAGGCCCTGCTCGCCAAGGCCAAGCCCGGCACCGGCACCTACAGCGGCGCCATCACCTTCGGCGAGCTCACCAAGGTCTCGCCGTGGGCCAAGTCGGTGCTCAGCGGTTCCCTGCCCGCCAAGGTCAAGCGCACCCCCATCAAGTGGCGCCTGACGCTCGACGCCAAGAGCCTGGCCAAGCGCCTGGTCATCACCTACGACGCCGCCGCGTTCGGCAGCGGCAAGCGCAAGGAGTTCGTGACCGTCGAGAGCACGTACAGCGGCTGGGGCGGCCCGGTCTCCATCAAGGCGCCCGACGCCTCGACGGTGACCACCAAGCTCGAGGGCGACGCCGACGAGCTTCCCGAGCTCGGCTCGCTGCTGAACATCGGCTGACCTTCCTCCTCTTCCGCAGCAGATGAGGTCGTGAGAAGGGCGAGGCGCGTCACCCGCGCCTCGCCCTTCTTCCTCTCCATCGCCCCCGGCCGTTCCGAAGGACTCCCCCCATGAAACGAACGATCGCCGTCGTCACCGCGGCCTCGGCCGCCCTGCTCGCCCTGCCGCCCGCCGCCCACGCCGCGCCCAAGAGCCCCGTCAGCGCACTCCAGGCGCTGGTGAAGGCGGGCAAGGGTGTGCGTTTCGCCGAGACCACCAAGGTCCGCAACCTCACCCTCGCCCGCACCTGGGTCTCCGACCGCACCAAGGGCGCCATGACGTACGGCAAGGGCGCCAAGGGCGGCATCCCCGCCTACGACATCACCACCAAGCCCTACCGTGAGCCCGGCACGCCCGGTCCGGTCAACGACGCGTTCGAGCAGAGCACACGGGTCATCCACATCGACGGGACGACCTACATCAAGGGCGGCATCATCTCCCTCTTCGTGCCCGACGAGCGCCCCTGGCTCAAGTCCAAGCACCGGCCGACGGGCGGCAGCGACGCCCTGAACGTCGCCGACGTGGGCACACTGAAGGCGCTGCTCGCCAGATCGGCCCGCAAGGGCAATGTGTACCGGGGCTCGCTGACGCCCAAGGCCCTGCAGCGCCTGTCGGCGTGGACCAAGAACACCTATCTCCCCGAGTTCACCACGATGACGTGGGAGCTCACGGTCGGCCCCTCCGGCCTGCCGCAGCGCCTGACCTCGACGTACAAGGCGACCAAGGTCGTCCAGGGCTCCGACCACAACCTGGTGACCACGGTGACGGCGACCTACTCCTCGTGGGGTTCGAAGATCACCATCAAGCCTCCGCCCGCCGGCCAGGTGAGCGACGAGGCCGTCATCCCGACGGACTGAGCCCGAAGGCGCGTGCGGGCCGTGAGTCGGAACTCACGGCCCGCCCGCCAAGCCCGCGCCCGGAGCGCTCGCACAGCAAGCCCGCGCCTAGAGCGCTCGCACACCAAGCCCGCGCCTAGAGCTTCTCCAAAGGCGCATAAGCCAGCAGCAGCGTCTTCTCGCCCCCGCTGCCGAAGTCGATCTTGACCTTGGTCTTCTCCGCCACCCCGTCGACCGCGACGACCGTGCCGAGCCCGAACGCGTCATGCGTCACCCGGTCGCCGGGCGTGAGCGACGGCACCGCACGGCCGCTCTTCTTGGCCGCCACCGGCGAGGCCGTGGACGTGGACCTGGCGGTGGCCGCGCTCCATGCCGACTTCTCCGGGTCGGTGCGCCAGTCCACCAGCCGGGCGGGCACCTCGGCGACGAAGCGCGAGGCCGGGTTGAACGACGGCGAGCCCCACGAACTGCGCACCGCGGCCCGCGTCAGATAGAGGCGCTGCTCGGCCCGGGTGATGCCCACGTAGGCCAGACGCCGCTCCTCCTCCAGCTCCTTCGGCTCGCCGAGCGAGCGCACGTGCGGGAAGACGCCGTCCTCCATCGCGGTCAGGAACACCACGGGGAACTCCAGGCCCTTGGCGGTGTGCAGCGTCATCAGCGTGACCACGCCCTGGCCGCCGTCGGCCTCGGGGATCTGGTCGGCGTCGGCCACCAGCGACACCTGCTCAAGGAACTCCACCAGCGTCCCTTCGGGATGGGCGTCCTCGAACTCGGACGCGACCGAGATGAGCTCGTTGAGGTTCTCCAGGCGGCTCTCGTCCTGCGGGTCCTGCGAGGCCTCCAGCTCGGCGCGGTAACCGGTCGCACCCAGCACCTCCTCGGCCAGCGCGGACGGCGGCATGCCCTCGGCCTTGGCCAGCAGCCCTTCGACGAGCGCCACGAAGTCCTTGATCGCATTGACCGACCTGGTCGCCATGCCGTAGGCCTCGTCGGCCCTGCGCAGCGCCTCCCAGAACGTGATCCGCTCCCGCGAGGCGAACGCCTCGATCATCGCCTCGGCCCGCTCGCCGATCCCGCGCTTGGGCACATTGAGAATGCGCCGCAGCGAGACGACGTCACCGGGATTGGCCAGCATCCGCAGGTAGGCCAGCAGATCGCGGACCTCCTTGCGCTCGTAGAAACGCACCCCCCCGACCACCTTGTACGGCAGGCCGGTCCTGATGAAGATCTCCTCGAACACACGCGAGGCGGCATTGGTCCGGTAGAAGACCGCGACGTCGCCCGGTCGCACGTCGTCCTCGTCGCCGAGCCGGTCGACCTCCTGGGCGACGAACATGGCCTCGTCGTGCTCGTTGTCCGCGACATAACCGACGATCTTGGCGCCGTCGCCCTGGTCGGACCAGAGGTTCTTGGGCTTGCGCGACTCGTTGCGCGAGATCACCGCGTTGGCCGCGGTCAGGATGGTCTGGGTCGAGCGGTAGTTCTGCTCGAGCAGGATGGTCCTGGCGTCGGGATAGTCGCGCTCGAACTCCAGGATGTTGCGGATCGTCGCACCGCGGAAGGCGTAGATCGACTGGTCGGCGTCGCCCACCACGCACAGCTCGGACCGGTCGGAGCCCTGCCGCACGACGTCGCCGTCGGCCGTGCGCAGCTCGGAGTGGCCGACTAGCTCCCTGATCAGGATGTACTGCGCGTGGTTGGTGTCCTGGTACTCGTCGACCATCACGTGCCTGAAGCGCATGCGGTAGTGCTCGGCCACCTCGGGGAAGAGCTGGAACAGCGTGACCGTGAGCATGATGATGTCGTCGAAGTCCATCGCGCCGGCCTCGGTCAGCTTGAGCTGGTAGCTCTTGTAGGCCTGCGCGAGCGTGCGTTCGAGGTGCGAGCCGGCGCGGTCCAGCGCGCTCTCGTAGTCGATGAGCTCGTTCTTGAAGTTGCTCACCTGCGCCGAGAACGAGCGCGGCGGGTATCTCTTGGGGTCGAGCTCCATCTCGCGGCAGACCATCGCCATCAGCCGCTGGGAGTCGGCCTGGTCGTAGATGGAGAAGCTCGACGGATAGCCCAGGCGCTTGGCCTCACGGCGCAGGATGCGCATGCACGCGCTGTGGAAGGTCATCACCCACATGGCGTTGGAGCGCGGGCCGATCAGCCGGTCGATGCGCTCCTTCATCTCGCGCGCGGCCTTGTTGGTGAAGGTGATCGCGAGGATCTCCCCCGGATGCACGTCGCGCTCGGCGAGCAGGTAGGCGATGCGATGGGTGAGCACCCGCGTCTTGCCGGATCCCGCCCCTGCCACGATGAGCAGCGGGCTTCCGTGATGGACGACTGCCTCCCGCTGCTGCGGGTTGAGGCCGTCGAGGAGCGGGTGGTCAACAGAGACATGGGTCGGCACGCCCCTAGGGTAAGGCGACGCACCGACATTCGAGTGCACACCGGTGGAATGCGGGGGCGCGCGAGCGGGTTGCCCCGAAGGACGGAAGGGGCTTCACACATGCTGGCCGACCACGAGATCTCCAGGGTGCTCGTCGTGACCGCGCATCCGGACGACGCCGACTTCGGCTCGGCCGGCACGATCGCGGCCTTCACCGACAGAGGCGTCGAGGTGACGTACCTGCTGGTCACCGACGGCGACGCGGGGGGCAACGATCGCGATCTCGACAACAGCGGCATGGGCCGCCTGCGCAGGAGCGAGCAGACGTCGGCGGCCAAGGCCGTGGGCGTGAGCGATCTGCGCTTTCTCGGCTATGCCGACGGCACGGTCGTGCCCTCGCTCGACCTGCGCAAGGACATCGCCAGGGTGATCAGGCAGGTCAGGCCGGACCTGGTGATCACCCACACCCCCGAGCGCAACTATGTGAACATCGCCCCCAGCCATCCCGACCACCGCGCGGTCGGCGCCAGCACGCTCGACGCCGTGTACCCCGACGCGCGCAATCCCTACGCCTTCCCCGACCTGCTGCTGCAGGAGGGGCTTGAGGCGTGGACCGTGCGCGAGGTCTGGCTCAACGGCGGGATGACGCCCAACCACTTCGTCGACATCACCGCCACCTTCGACCGCAAGCTGCAGGCGCTGCGCGCGCACGAGAGTCAGGTCGCGCACGTCGACGGGCTCGAGGACTACCTGCGGGCCAGGTCGGCCCAGATCGCCGCGAACGCGGGCCTGCCCGAAGGCAGTTTCGCCGAGGGTTTCCAGGTCGTGCCCACAGACTGACCCCATGAGCTCCCTGTTGACGGTCGGCCCCGCGCTGGCCGTCGTCACCACACTGCTCGCGGCGGCGGGCGCGGCCGTCGCCCGCATCGGCGGACTCGGCCACGCCCGTGACATCCTCACCGCCTGCCTGCGCGCCGCGGTGCAGCTCGGCGCGGTCAGCTTCGTCATCGCCTGGGTGGTCGGCGCCGCGGCCGGGGTGACGGCATTCGTCCTGATCATGTACGGCGTCGCGAGCCTGACGGCGGGGCGGCGGATCAGCAGGACGCACCCCTGGGCCGCCGCCCTGCCGATCGCCGCGGGCACACTGCCGGTGCTCGCCCTGCTGTTCGGCACCGGCGTCGCGCCGAGCCAGGGCGTGGTCGTCATCCCGATCACCGGGATCCTGCTCGGCGGCTGCCTGACCGCCACCGCGCTCGCCGGGCGCAGGGCCGTGGACGAGCTGCGTCAGCGCAAGGGCGAGGTGGAGGCGGCCCTGGCGATCGGCCTGCCCGCGCGGGAGGCGGCCCTGGAGATCTGCCGACCGGCCGCCGCCCAGGCGCTCGTGCCCGCGCTCGACCAGACCAGGACGGTCGGCCTGGTGACCCTGCCGGGGGCGTTCGTCGGCATGCTGCTGGGCGGGGCCGACCCGTTGCAGGCGGGAGTCGTCCAGCTCGTCGTCCTGGTGGCGCTGCTCGCGGCCGAGGCGGCGGCGGTGCTGGTCACGGTCGAGCTCGTGGCCCGGGGGCGATTCGGGCGAACAGATAGCCCAGCGAGTTAGTCGCCACGTGCAGCAACGACGGCGCCAGCAGTCCGCCCCTGCGGCGCAGCTCGCAGAACAGGACGCCCGCCAGGGCCGTCGACACCACGCCTCCGGCCACGACCTTCGCGACGCCGCCCGGGCCCGGGGCCTGCCCCTGCGCCTCGTCCTGCCCGGCCACGGGCTCGCCGCTCGTCAGCTCGCTCAGGGCGGGATTGGCCGTGGCCATGTCGATCGAGGGCAGGATGTGCCACAGGCCGAAGAGGGCCGAGGACACCGCCGTGGCCGTGACCGGGCCGTGCGAGCGGCTGAGCGTGCCGTACAGGACGCCTCTGAAGCCGACCTCCTCCAGCAGGACCGTGCCCACGGGGACCTGGAGCAGGGCCTCCTCGAAGGCGCGGGCGCGGGAGAGGCCGAGTGCGCGTTCGTCGTGGAACAGGGGGCGGGTCCTCGGCAGGGCGATGCCGCCCGAGTAGACGGCCGCGACGCCGAAGGCCAGTGCGCCGCCCACCAGTGCTCCCCTGCGCCTGCGCTCGAAGCCGAGCTCCTGCCAGGACAGCCCGGAGCGCCTGGCCATCGCCACCAGGGCGGCGGTGGCGGCCAGCGAGGTGAGCGGCGCCAGCCTCGGCGCGATGCGGTTGTTGAGCACGTTGGCCGCGGCGAGCACGGCGATCGAGGGCGCGAGCACATCTGCAGACTATGCGGGCACGGCTCAGGCCGGAGTGCGCCAGCCTTCGGGGAAGCGGCCGGCGCGGCGCTCGGCGGGCGTCAGGCCGCCCCAGATGCCTTCGGGCTCGCCCGCCCGCATGGCGTAGTCGCGGCACTCTCCCAGCACCGGGCAGGTGGCGCAGACCGCTTTGGCCCGCACCTCCTGGGACGTAGAGGGCGCAAGGGGGAAGAACAGGTCAGGATCACTCGTCCTGCATGCTCCCCGTCTGGCCCATCCGATCTCGCGGATGCGCATGCCCCCACGCTAGTGCCGCCAGCATGGCCCCGCATCCGTCTCCAGGCGGACACGTGCGTACGTTGCGCGGCGTAGGACGACGCGGTGTGTACGGTGCGCGGCGCAGGGCTCAGCAGGACCGCACGCCGCCGGTGTAGCCGGAGGCGAACGAGGTCTGGCGCTGCTCGGCCGTGCCGTGGGCGTCGGGGCGCAGCCAGTCGTCGGTCGGGTCGCCGACCGCCGCCAGGTTGATGAGCAGCTCGTCCTCGTCGCCCGGGTCGGGCAGCAGCACCCCGGCCCGTACCAGAGCGCCGAGCGCGCCGCCCGCGTAGCAGTCGGCCTGCAGCTCCTGCTGGACGCCGAGCTCGAACCTGGTGCCGAGCTGCGCCTGCACCGCGTGCCCGATCTCATGCGGAATGATCAGATAGACCGACGCGTCGCCCATCTCGCTCCAGAACGCCGCCATCCACTCCTCGTCATAGGCGACGAAGTGCCCGGCCGGACAGTAGAAGGCGTTGTTCGGCACCGCGGGCTGCCCGCCGCAGGGCGGCCCCTGCCCGCTGGACCCCGCATAGGGCACGAACGCCTCGATCGGCCGGTAGGCGATGCCCTGCGCGGCGAACTGCTGCCTCCAGAACTCCTCGGTGTGCACCCGCGCCGCGGCCACGTCCTCCTCGAACGAGTCCCCTTGCACGTCACGCGAGCGCGGCGGCGAGAGCACCGAACAGCCGGACAGCACCGACACGAGCACCAGCAGGAGGGCGAGAGCGAGACGAGGGGTCACCCCTCCATCGTCGCCGACCGGCACGGCCCAGGCGATACCTATCGACGTCTGGCGAAGCGCGCGAACACCGACACGATGCCCGCGATGCCGAGCCCCACCACGAGGGCGAAGACCAGGCCGAGCGGCTCGTTGAGGTCGCCGGTGATGAGCGAGAGGCCGAGCGCGATGAACAGCAGCCCGCTGAGCAGGGCCATCAGATCGGTCCTGTGCCCGCGCCCCTTGTCCACCGGAGCCTTCCTGTCCAGGTCAGGCCGCACGCCGGACCTCCACGTCGCCGAACCCGGCCTTGATGTTCAGCACGATCGTAGCCACGTCGCCCTTGGGCTTCACCTCAGGATCCAGGTCCTTGCTGAAGTTGACGTTCGCACCGCCCTGGATCGAGTGGTCGATCTGGATGTCCCCGGCGCGCACGGTCGCGTGCACCTCGGCGCGTACGTCGGGCGGCAGGATGACCCGCAGTTCGCCCAGCGACAGCGTGGCGTTGAACGTCGTCGTCGAGCCCGGCGCCACCTTGAGCCTGGTCAGGTCGAGTTCGCCCTCGCCCACGCCCACGTCGAAGGTGTTGACCGGCTGGGTCACCGTCGCGGGGCTCCACGAGCTCTCCCCGACGCGTGGGGGCACGTTGTTGAGCAGCAGCACGGCGCCGACGGCCAGGGCGATGACGGTGCCCGCCGCGACGAGTCCCGCGCCTCGGCCGAACCAGGTCGCCACCACGAGCCCGGCGCCGATGGTGACCAGCATGGCCCCGGCGGCGACCGGCAGGTTGACGGATCCCGACGTGGACTGGACGGCCACGACGATCCCTCCAATGATCAGTGCGAGCAGCATGGTGACGGCGCCGACGAACGACCTGCGTCGCTTCGGGCGCTCGATGACCTGCTCGGTGCGGTGCTGCAGGTCGTAGGGCGAGTATCCGGCTCGCCCGCGCGGGTCCAGCGGCTGGAAGGGCCCGTGCGGCGCGAACGCCTCGCCCTTGCCGTAGTCGCTGTAGCCGCCGCCCGCGTAGCCGTGCCGGTGGTCGTGCGCGGTCCCGGCGTAGGTCGCGCCCGGCTCGTCGGCCAGCGTGCCGTACGGGGCCGGAGGCTCGGCCTGCGGCACCGGGATCGTCTCGCCGACCTTCGTACGCCCGTCCTCGACGTCGTGGGAGCGGGCGCGCGGCGCCTCGGGGAGCACGGTGCTCTCCTCGAACGCTCCCGGAGCCGCGGGAGCCGCCGGAGCGGCCGGAGCCGTAGGAGCGGCGGGAGCCATGGGAGCGGGCGGGGCCTGGGGCCTGCCGTACGGGGACGGCGGGGCGGTCGAGGGGTGCGGGGCGGGGGCCTGGAAGGCGGCGGCGGGGAAGTCGTAGGGCCGGGCCTGGGGGCTGCCGACGGGAGGCGGGGGCTGGTGGCGGGTGCGGGTGGAGCGGCGGCGGCCGATGCGGTCGGGCAGCGACCTGGCCAGGCCGCGCAGGTCGACGCCTCTGGCATGCGCCGCGAGCAGGGAGATGGCCAGGACGGTGGCCACCACGAGGGTGCCGGTGCCGATGCCGCCCGAGGCCAGGTTCAGGGCGAGCCCGAACCCGAACACCGCGGTCAGCAGGGCGAACACGGTCTCGGCGTCGAAGTCGCGCCTGGTCCACTGCTCGAGGTAGCCGGGACCGCCGCCGTTCTCCTTCATCAGCAGGAAGGCCGCGGCGTAGAGCGCGAGCCCGATCCCCGATCCGAAGAGCAGAATGGTGAAGGCGATGCGGTACAGCACGGGGTCGATGCCCGTGTAACGGCCGAGGCCAGCGCACACGCCGGTGATCATCCGCCCCTCGCCGCTGCGCTGCAGCAGACGTGGTGGCGCGGTGGTCTCTGGGCGTGGTGCTTCGGTCATGCACCCCATCGTGTCGTCACCTCGCCCCGATCTCCATCCGGGACACCCCTGAGGCAACCCGGAGAAGCTCAGGTCAGGGGCCGTTCAGGGCGAGGCCCTGATGCGTCGTCGGCATGCGGCGTGTGACGATAACGACGTTATGGCTGACCAACAGACACTACGCGAGCCCCAGCAGGCGCTGCGCGAGAACGAACCCGCCGGGTACCCCCGGCTGACCAGGCCGGTCGGCGGCCAGCTGGTCGTGGGCGTGGCGCAGGGCGTCGCCGAGCAGCTCAAACTCGACCCGGTGGCGATCCGGCTGGCCTTCGTGCTGCTCACCGTCGTGGACGGGGTCGGCTTCGTGGCCTACGCGGTCCTGTGGATGTTCACCCCGAGACGCCCGCACGAGGGGGCGGACCCGGCACGCGACTGGAGCCAGCTGGCGGCGTTCACCGCGATCGGGGTGGCGCTGTCGGCGTTCAGCTGGCTGACGGGCGCCTCGCAGGGCGGGCTCGGCATGCTGCCGTTCGCCGTGGGCGGGATCGGCGCGCTGATCCTGTGGCAGCAGGCCGATCCGGACCGGCGGACGAGCTGGGTCAGCGGCGCGACCAAGCAGATCCGCAAGAACCGGGTCCGCACGCTGCTCGGCATGCTGCTGGTCATCTTCGGCGCGATCGGCTTCCTGTTCGCCGAGGGCGAGCTGGTCAAGGCCAGGCCCGGCCTGATGTTCACGGCCGTCGTGGTCGGCGGCATGCTGGTGATCGCGGCGCCGTGGCTGGCCGGCCTGTGGAAGGAGCTGCAGCTGGAGCGGCGCGAGCGCATCAGGCAGGAGGAGCGCGCCGAGGTGGCGGCGCACGTGCACGACTCGGTCCTGCACACGCTGACGCTCATCCAGCGCAGCGCGCACGACCCGCGCGAGGTGCAGCGCCTGGCCAGGTCGCAGGAGCGCGAGCTGCGCAACTGGCTGTACCAGCCGAAGCAGGACGCCGACGTCTCCCTGGCCGCCGCCGTACGGAGGATCGCGGCCGAGGAGGAGGACTCGCACGGCGTGCCGTTCGAGGTCGTGTGCGTGGGCGACGTCCAGATGGAGGGCGACGGCAGGCTGTCGGCGATGTTGCACGCGGCCAGGCAGGCTATGGTCAACGCGGCGAAATATTCTGGAAGCCCACTCATCTCCGTCTATGCGGAGGTGGAGGGGCGCGAGGTTCTCATCTCGGTCAGGGACCGAGGTAAGGGTTTCGTTCTCGACGACGTTCCTGAGGACCGGATGGGCATTCGCGAGTCCATCATCGGCAGGATGGAACGGCACGGCGGCACCGCCAGGGTGCGCACCGAGCCGGACGAGGGGACAGAAGTGATGTTGACCATGAAGCTGGAGGAGTCATGACCCGTGTGCTCATCGTCGACGATCACCGGCTGTTCCGTTCGGGCGTGCGCGCCGAGCTGGGCGAGTCCATCGAGGTCATCGGCGAGGCCGAGGACGTCGAGTCGGCCGTGAAGGCGATCGCCGAGCTCCAGCCCGACGTCGTGCTGCTGGATGTGCACATGCCGGGCGGCGGCGGCCAGGAGGTGCTGCGGCGGGTGCTCGGCTCGGGTTCGCAGGTGCGCTTCCTCGCACTGTCGGTGTCGGACGCGGCCGAGGACGTCATCGGCGTCATCAGGGGCGGCGCCAGGGGCTATGTGACCAAGAACATCAGCGGACGCGAGCTCACCGACGCGATCCGCAGGGTGAGCGACGGCGACGCGGTGTTCTCGCCGAGGCTGGCCGGGTTCGTGCTGGACGCGTTCGCCTCGTCGGAGGCGCCGTCGATCGACCCGGAGCTGGACTCGCTGACCCAGCGCGAGCGCGAGGTGCTGCGGCTGATCGCCAGGGGCTATGCCTACAAGGAGATCGCCAAGGAGCTGTTCATCTCGGTCAAGACGGTCGAGACGCACGTGTCGTCGGTGCTGCGCAAGCTGCAGCTGTCCAACAGGCACGAGCTGTCCCGCTGGGCGACGGCCCGCCGCCTGGTCTGACTCTAGGTCTAGGCAGTTTCACGCTATCGTGCGACATTTCGTGGCATGGGGCGAGATGTACCGGTCACGCTGTTCAGCCGCGACGATCGCCGTAGGTACCGCGAGAAGGTCCGCCAGTGCCTCGACGTCTTCGCCCGGATGCTACGCGAATCCCGCTTCGAGGACGACCGCCCCCTGGCCGGACTGGAGATCGAGCTCAACCTCGTCGACGACACCGGCGAGGCCGCCATGCGCAACGCCGAGGTCCTGGCCGCCATCGCCAGGCCCGACTGGGCGACCGAGCTCGGCCAGTTCAACGTCGAGATCAATGTGGCCCCCCAGTCGCTGGCGGGAGACGGCGCCCAGCGCCTTGAGGACGACGTCAGGGCCAGGCTGAACCACGCCGAGGAACGCGCGGGCGCCGTGGGCGGCCATCTGGTGCTCATCGGCATCCTGCCCACGCTGCGCGAGCGCGACGTGCACGAGGGCACCCTGTCGGCCAATCCCCGCTACCGCCTGCTCAACGAGCAGATCTTCGCCGCCAGGGGCGAGGACCTGCACCTGTGCATCGAGGGCCAGGAACGCCTCGACACCTATGCCGACTCCATCACCCCCGAGGCCGCCTGCACGAGCGTGCAGCTGCACCTGCAGGTGGCGCCCGAGCAGTTCTCCGCGCACTGGAACGCCGCCCAGGCCATAGCGGGCGCGCAGGTCGCGGTCGCGGCGAACTCGCCGTACCTGTTCGGCAGGCACCTGCACGCCGAGACCAGGGTCGCCCTGTTCGAGCAGGCGACCGACACCAGGCCCGCCGAGCTCAAGTCGCAGGGCGTGCGGCCGAGGGTGTGGTTCGGCGAGCGCTGGATCACCAGTGTGTTCGACCTGTTCGAGGAGAACGTCACCTACTTCCCCGCCCTGCTGCCGCTGTGCGACGAGGAGGACCCACGCCAGACGCTGGACCGGGGCGTGACACCGGAACTGGCCGAGCTCACCCTGCACAACGGAACGGTCTACCGCTGGAACCGGCCGGTGTACGCGGTCGTGGACGGCGTGCCGCACCTGCGGGTGGAGAACCGCGTGCTGCCCGCCGGGCCCACGGTCGTGGACGTCGCCGCGAACGCCGCCTTCTACTACGGCCTCATGCGCATGCTGCCGCACGAGGAGCGGCCGGTGTGGACGCGCATGTCGTTCGCCGCGGCCGAGGAGAACCTGGCCGCGGCGGCCAGGCACGGCCTGGAGTCCCGGTTGTACTGGCCCGGCCTGGGCGAGGTCCCGGCGGGCGAGCTGATCCTGCGCAGGCTGCTGCCCATGGCACACGAGGGGCTGCGGGCGTGGGGCGTGGACACGCCGATCGCCGACCGGCTGCTCGGTGTCATCGAGGGCCGCTGCCTGACCGGGCGCACCGGCGCCACCTGGCAGGTCGAGACCGTCGAGGCGCACGGCGGCGACCGGCACGAGGGACTGCGCCGGATGACACTGGCCTACATCGAACGTATGCACGGCAACGACCCCGTGCACACGTGGGGTTGACCGGCGACTACAACGGCGTACGTTCACGTCTATCCGGCTTTCACTCCTCCAGTCCCCGTCATAGGGAGGACGTATGCCCCGAATCAAAGTCACGGTCGACTCGGTCCCCTCCGAGGAGGAGGTGGAGCCCCGGCTCCTCCTCGTGCACTTCCTGAGAGAACGGCTCGGCAAGACCGGCACCCCCATCGGCTGTGACACCAGCAACTGCGGCGCGTGCACGGTCCTGCTCGACGGCCAGAGCGTCAAGAGCTGCTCGGTGCTGGCCGTACAGGCCGACGGCGCCGATGTCACCACCATCGAGGGGCTCGCGGCGAACGGCTCCTGGCACCCCATGCAGAAGGCCTTCCACGAGGAGCACGCGCTGCAGTGCGGCTACTGCACCCCCGGCATGGTCATCGCCGCCGTCGACCTGCTCACCCACGACCCGGACCCGTCCGAGGAGACGATCAGGCGGGGCCTCGAAGGCAACCTGTGCCGCTGCACCGGCTACTGCACGATCGTGCGCGCCGTACGGCGAGGCGCCGCCGAGATGAACGGGCAGGTGACGGCATGACGGTGACCGGCGCCGAGGTGGGCAGGGCGCGAAGGCGCAAGGAGGACGCCAGGCTGCTGACCGGGCGCACGCAGTGGACCGACAACCTGCAGCCGCCGGGCCTGCTGCACGTCGCCTACCTGCGCAGCCCGATGGCGCACGCGAGGATCACCTCGGTCGACGTGTCGGGGGCGATCGGCCTGCCCGGTGTGGTCGCGGCCTTCAGTGGCCAGGACTTCGCCGCCGAGCAGGGCAGCCTGCCGTGCGCGTGGCCGGTCAGCGACGACGTGGTGATCCCCGAGCATCCGCCGATGGCGACCGATGTGGTGCGCTATGTCGGCGAGGCCGTCGCCTGCGTCGTGGCCACCGACAGGTACCTGGCCGCCGACGCCCTGGAGGCCATCGAGATCGACTACGAGCCGCTCCCGGCCGTGCTCGACATGAACCAGGCGCTCGACGCGGCGAGCCCGAAGGTACACGAGGCGGGCAACCAGGCCTTCACCTGGCTCTTCGCCCAGGGTGACATCGACGAGGCGATGCGCGACGCGCCGGTCGTCATCGACCGGACGTATGTGCAGCAGCGGCTCATCCCCAGTGCGATGGAGCCGCGCGCGGTCCTCGCCTCGACCGACGGCGACAGCTTCACGCTGTGGTCGGCGACGCAGATCCCGCACATCCTGCGGCTGATGCTGGCGCTGACGACCGGCATCCCCGAGCACCGGCTGCGCGTGATCGCCCCCGACGTGGGCGGCGGCTTCGGCTCCAAGCTCCAGGTGACGGCCGAAGAGGTGCTCGCGCTGCTGCTGACCCGCAAGCTCGGCAGGCCGGTGAAGTGGACCGAGTCGCGCTCCGAAGGCAACCTGACCGTGCACCACGGCCGCGACCAGATCCAGCACATCACGCTGGCCGCCGAGGCCGACGGGCGCATCCGGGGGCTGAAGGTCGACCTGCTGGCCGACATGGGCGCCTACCTCATGCTGGTCACGCCGGGTGTGCCGCTGCTGGGCGCGTTCATGTACAACTCGATCTACAAGATGGCCGCGCTCGACTTCAGGTGCACGGGCGTGTTCACCACGAAGATGCCGACGGACGCCTACCGTGGCGCCGGACGCCCCGAGGCCACCTACGCCATCGAGCGCGTGATGGACGAACTCGCCGCCGAACTCGGCCTCGACCCCATCGAGGTACGGCGGCGCAACTGGATCAGGCACGAGGAGTTCCCCTACACCACGATCGCCGGACTGACCTACGACTCGGGCAACTACGAGGCCGCGACCGATCGGGCGCTGACGCTGTTCGGCTATGACAAGCTGCGCGCCGAACAGGCCGACCGGCGGGACAGGGGCGACCCCGTCCAGCTCGGCATCGGCGTGTCGACCTATACCGAGATGTGCGGCCTCGCGCCTTCGCGGGTGCTCGGCTCGCTGGCCTACGGGGCCGGCGGCTGGGAGCACGGCTCGGTGCGGATGTTACCCAGCGGCAAGGTGGAGGTGGTCACCGGCTCGTCGCCGCACGGCCAGGGACACGTGACGGCGTGGAGCCAGATCGTGGCCGACGCGCTCGGCGTGCCGTTCGAGGACGTCGCGGTCGTGTACGGCGACACCGCGGTCGCGCACAAGGGCATGGACACCTACGGCTCGCGCTCGCTCGTGGTGGGCGGCACCGCGCTGGTGGCGGCGTGCGAGAAGGTCAAGGACAAGGCCAAGGTGGTCGCCGCGCACCTGATGGAGTGCTCGCCCGACGACGTCGAGTTCAGCGCGGGCGCCTTCACCGTGCGCGGGACCGGCACGTCGAGGACGATCCAGGAGCTGGCCCTGGCCACGTTCGCCGCGCACGACCTGCCCGACGGGTTCGAGCCCGAACTCGACGCCAGTGCCACGCACGACCCGGACAACTTCTCCTATCCGCACGGCACGCACCTGTGTGCGATCGAGGTCGACACCGAGACCGGTATGTCGCGCATCCGGTCCTATGTGGCCGTCGACGACGTCGGCAAGGTGGTCAACCCGCTGATCGTCGAAGGCCAGGTGCACGGCGGCCTGGCCCAGGGCATCGCCCAGGCCCTGTACGAGGAGGCCGTGCACGACGCCGAGGGCAATCTGCTGACCACGACGATGGCCGACTACCTGCTGCCGTCGGCCGCCGACCTGCCGGACTTCGTCACCGACCGCACCGAGACCCCGGCCACCACCAACCCGCTCGGCGTCAAGGGCGTGGGCGAGGCCGGGACGATCGCCTCCACCCCGGCCGTGGTCAACGCCATCGTCGACGCGCTGCGCCCCTACGGCGTGCACGACGTGCGGATGCCCTGCACCCCAGAGCGGGTGTGGCGCGCGATCAACAGGAGCCAGTCATGATCCCGGCGCAGTTCGACTATCTCCGCGCGCACTCGATCGAGGAGGCCTGCCAGGCGCTCGCCGCCGACGAGGAGGCCAAGGCGCTGGCGGGCGGCCAGTCGCTGCTGCCCCTGCTGCGGCTGCGGCTGGCCTATCCCTCGACGCTGGTCGACATCGGCAGGCTGCCCGAGCTGCACGGCGTGCACGACCGGGACGACCACGTGCTCATCGGCGCGATGGCCAGTCACGACGAGGTCATGCGCTCGGACCTGCTGCTGGCCGAGTGCCCGCTCGTCCCACTCGCCACGGCCAAGGTCGCCGACCCCGCCGTACGGCACCGCGGCACGTTCGGCGGCTCCCTGGCCCATGCCGACCCGGCGGGCGACCTGCCCGCCGTGGCCTTGGCCCTGGAGTGCGTCTTCGTGCTGCAGTCGGCCGACGGGGTGCGGGAGGTGCCCGCCGCCGCGTTCTTCGTCGACTACCTGGAGACGGCCATCGGGCCCGGCGAACTGCTGACCGGCGTCAAGGTGCCCAAGCTCGGGCCCGGGTGGGGCTTCCACTACGAGAAGTTCCACCGTACGGCGCAGGCGTGGGCGATCGTCGGGGTGGCGGCGGCGGTCAGGCGGGCGAACGGGAGTGTGATCGAGGCGCGGATCGGACTGACGAACATGGGCTCGACGCCGTTGCGGGCGGGAGTGGTGGAGTCGGCGCTGATCGGGGCCGAGGTCGGGCAGGCGTTGCGCGCGGCGTGCGAGGGCGCGGCCGACGGCACCTCGCCCACCGCGGACCTGCACGCCCAGCCCGACTACCGGCGGCATCTGGCCAGGGTGCTGACCCATCGCGCGGTGCGGGTGGCCGCTGCCGCGCCGTGATCCTCGTGCCGGTCCCAGGGGGCGCTCCTTTCGGGGTGCCCCCTTCCGGTCGTAGTGTCTCATTCAGCGGAAGGAGCGGATCGATGGCGATGCGGTTCGAGCACGAGTTCACGGTCCCCGTACCCGTCGAGCAGGCGTGGGCGGTGCTGCTCGACGTGGAGCGGGTGGCCCCGTGTGTGCCGGGGGCGAGCGTGGAGGCCGTCGAGGGCGAGCGGTTCGACGGCAGGCTGAAGGTGAAGGTCGGGCCGATCACCATCACCTACCGGGGGTCGGCGAGCTTCGAGGACGTCGACAAGGACAACCGCTCGGTCACCCTGAGGGCGTCGGGCAAGGAGGCCAGGGGCCCGGGCACGGCGGACGCGACGGTGGTGGCCGCGCTCACCTCTTCGGCGTCGGGCGAGACGACGACGGTGGCGGTGCGCACGACGCTGAGCGTGACGGGACGACCGGCGCAGTTCGGGCGCGGTGTGATGGCGGAGGTCGGGCAGCGGCTGATCGACAGGTTCGCCGCCAATCTGGCGTCGGCCCTGCTGAGCGAGCCCGCGCCCGCGACCGGGGACGTGGAGCAGGCGCTCGGCACGGAGGGGTCCGGCGACGGCGAGAGGCATCTGACGGCCGTGCCTGACGCTCCCGTCACGGACGCCCCCGATCTGCACCCGGCCGAGCGGCCCGAGGGGCGTCCCGGCACCCTGCGCACCTCGCGCACGCCCGACGAGGAGGCGCTCGACCTGCTGGAGATCGCGGGTGCTCCCCTGCTCAGGCGGGTGGCGCCTGTGGTCGGGGGGCTGGCCCTGCTGGGGCTGGTCGTCTGGCTGGTCCGGCGGATTCTCCGCACATCACGGCAGTAAAAATACCGCCAAGTCCGGACACATCACCCCGAAGAGCGGGAATGGGCTGAAAGGACAGCCGACGACATCGGGGGACGGCATGCCGGACTGCAGTGTGGTCGTGATCACCTACAACGACGCGGCCCGCCTGCCCAGGGCCGTGCGTTCGGTGCTCGACCAGTCGCTCCACGACCTCGAAGTGATCATCTCGGACGACGCCAGCACCGACGCCACCGAGGAGGTCGCCAGGCGCCTCATGCGTGAGGACCCCCGCGTGCGCTACCTGCGCAGGGAGGTCAACAGCGGCGGCTGCGGCGCACCGCGCAACGACGCGCTCGACGTGGTCGCCTCACCGTACGTGATGTTCCTCGACAGTGACGACACGCTGCCGAGGCACGCGTGCAAGAGCCTGCTGGCCGAGATCGAGCGGACCGGGACCGACTTCGTCAGCGGGCAGATCTCCCGGCTGTACGAGGCGAGCGGCAGGACCCAGCGCTACTACCCCTCGCTGTTCGCCAGGCGGCGGGTCGTCGAGGGCATCGCCGCCGAGCCCGAGCTGTTCGTCGACTCCTTCAGCACCAACAAGCTCTACGACATGGCGTTCCTGCGGCGCAACCGGCTGCGCTTCCCCGAGGACCTGCACTACGAGGACCACGTGTTCGCCGCGGCGCTGTACGCGGCGGCGGGCAGGTTCGCCGTGGTGCCGTGGGTGATCTACCACTGGCACCGGGCGGCGCCGGGCAGCGGGCCGACCTCGATCTCGCTCAGCGTCAAGGACATGGCCAACGTCAGGCACAGGATACGGGCGGCGTGGGCGGCCGACGCCATCCTGCGCGAGCGCGGCCTGGCCCATCTGGTGCCCGAGCGCCAGCACCGCTTCCTGCGCCAGGACCTGATGGTCTACCTCAACCCGCTGCCCTCGCGCGACGCGGTCTGGGTCAAGGAGTTCGCCGCGCTGGTGCGCCCCTACCTGGAGAGCGTCGAACCCGAGGTGCTGGCCAGGATCGACCCGATGACCCGCGTGTGCTGCCACCTGATCGCCGCCGACCGTGTCGAGGACCTCATGGTGGCCGCCCGCTCGCTGACCGGCCCCAAGGCCGCGCCCAGGTCCGCCGTACGGCACGAAGGCCGTACCTACTGGGGCACGACGGTCGCGCCCGGCCTCGACATCACCCGGCTGCGTCTGGCCGAGCTGCCGTTCACCGCCACCAGGCTGCGGCACGAGGTCGTCGAGATCAGCGGCGAGGGCTCCAGGCTCTCGCTCGTCGTGCGGACCTACGACCCGTTCGGCGTGCTGCCGCGCCAGTGGTCGGCCTTCATCCGATGCGGCAAGGCCAGGGCCAAGCTCGACCCCAGACCGGCGGGCGAGGGCGGCTATGTCAGCGAGGCCACGCTCGACCTCGCCCACGTCGTCAAGGCCGACCCCAGGATCGGCTTCACCCGGGAGCACGACGGCCACACCACCACCGACAGGCTGCTCGTCGACCCCGGCCTGCGGCCGATCACCCTGCGCGGCGAGGGCAGGACGCTCACGGTCGGGCCCGAAGGCCACGCCGGGGTGCTGCGCGTCAGCTCGACGGCCGACCCCTCCCGCTCACGCCTGCCGGGCCTGCGCACGCTCAGGTCGCTGCGGGCCAAGGTGCTGGCCAGGGTGAGCACACCGGCGATGAAGCTGCGCGTGTACAAGGCGCTGATCAAGGTGGTGCCCAGGCGCAAGGACCTGGCACTGTTCGAGTCCGACTGCGGCAAGGGGTACACCGGCAGCCCGCGTGCCATCTACGAGCAGATGCGCCGCAGCGGCCTGCCGGTCGACGCCGTCTGGTCGGTCGCGCGTGGCCGCAAGAACTTCCCCGCCGACGCCGGGCAGGTCAGGCGGATGAGCTGGCGCTACATCTGGACGATGGCCAGGGCCGGGTACTGGATCGACAGCCACGGCCTGCCGCTCGACTATCCCAAACCGCAGGGCACCCGCTACCTGCAGACCTGGCACGGCCAGGGCATCAAGTCGATCGGCTTCGACGCGCCCGACCTGCGCTCCGACTTCGCCAGGCCGCGCGAGCAGTGGCGTGCCGCCGTCGCCCGCTGGGACGCGCTCGTCTCGCCCGGCGCCGAGTTCGAGCGCACGTTCGTGCCCTCCAACGGCTACACCGGCAGGGTGCTGCGCTTCGGTTCGCCGCGCTGCGACGTCCTGCTGGGCGACTTCGACGACGAGCTGGTCAGACGCCGCCTGGAGATCCCGCAGGGCCACCGCATCCTGCTGTACGCGCCCACCTACCGCGACCAGGCCAAGGGGTCGGGCCGTTCGGTGCGCGCCGACCTGGAGGAGATGGCCGAGGCGCTGGCCGACGACTGGGTGCTGGTGCTGCGCACCCATCCGGTCGAGCGCTTCCGCGTGCCGCAGAACGTGCGGCACTTCGTCCGGCCGGCCGGGTCCTATCCCGACGTCAACGAGCTGATGCTGGCCTCCGACGCCCTGGTGACCGACTACTCGTCGCTGATGTGCGACTACGCGGTGACCGGCAAGCCGATGGTCTTCCTGGTCGACGACTGGGAGGAGTACCGGCTGACCGAACGCGGGGTCAACTACGACCTGCCCGCCATCGCGCCGGGGCCGTGCGTGTCCACGACCGCCGAGCTGATCACCTCACTGCGCGAGCTGCCCGCCGTACGGGAGGCCTATGCGGGCAGGTACGAGGCGTGGCGGCGGATGTGGTGCGCCGACGAGCGGGGGCATGCGGCCGAGCGCGTGGTCGAGGAGTTCTTCGGATGAGCGAGATCGTGTTCGCGTGCATGGACGCCGACACCCTCGGCGGCATCCAGCAGGTCACCCACACGGTGGCCCAGGGGCTGGCCGGACGGGGGCACGCGGTGCGCGTCGTCGGGCTGCACCGGGCGGCCGAGCCGTTCCGCTACGTCGCCGAGCCCGGCTACCGCCACCATGTGATCAGCAGGGCGCCGATGGGAGCCGAGGGGCGGCTGGCCAGGAGGGCGGCCGACCGGAAGCTGCGGGCGCTGCTCGACGGGGTCGGGCCCGGTTTCGCCGTGCTGACCTCGCCCGGCGTGGTGACCAGGCTGGCGCCGATGCTGCCCAGGCGGATGCGGCCGATCGGTCAGTACCACGGCTCGTTCGAGCACGCGCGGGGCTCCTGGCACCTGGGCTCGATCAGGCGGCACTACCCGGATCTGGAGCAGGCGGTCTTCCTCAGCGAGGACGACGCGTGGCAGTTCTCCGAGCAGGCGCTGCTGCCCAACACCTGGGCGCTGCCCAATCCGCTGCCGCACTGGCCCGCCGTGGTCTCCGAACTCACCGCGCCCAGGGTGCTCGGTGTGGGCAGGCTCGAAGGGGTCAAGAGGTTCGACCGGCTGATCACCGCGTTCGCCATGGGCACGCGGGCGCCGTGGGAGCTTCATCTCATCGGCGACGGGGCCGAACTGCAACGGCTGCGCGCGCACGCCCTGGCCGAAGGCGTCGCCGATCGGGTGGTCTTCAGAGGGCGGGTCCCGGCCGAGCGTATGACGGCCGAGTACCTGGCCGCCTCGGTGCTCGGGCTCTCCAGCGAGCACGAGGGGCTGCCGCTCGTGCTGGTCGAGGCGGCGGCGCACGGCGTGCCCGCGGTGGCGTTCGACGTCTCGGGCGGCGTGCGTTCGGCCGGGCCGGTGCTGGTCGCGCCCGGCGACGTCCCCGCGTTCGCACGGGCGCTCGCCGCGCTGACCGAAGCGCCGGACGGGCGGCGGCGGGTGGGAGCCGCCGCCCGTGCGGGCGCCGAGGACTTCAGGCTCGATCGCGTGCTCGATCGCTGGGAAGCCCTCTTCGCGCATGTCAGGAGATGACGTGCGTCTGCTCCATCGCCGGGGACTCGGCGCGCTGCTGGGGGAAGCCGCCGAGTGCCCGCTGGCCGCTGGTCAGCAGGGCCGCCACCGGTCCCGGCTCGCGGAACCTGTTGAACCTGTCACGCACGGTCTTGCGCATCCGGCCGGCACGGCGCTTCTGCATGGTCTTCTGCAGCGCCAGGACGTGCTCCCTGGTGGCCTTGGCCGCCCCGGTCAGCTCGTAGCCGTGCGACTCCAGGCGCTCGCCGAGCATCTGCTCGCACAGCGCGACCTCCCACGGTTCGAGGCGCTTGGCCCAGCTGCCCACCCTGGACCTGGTCACGTCGCCGTGGGTGTTGCTGTGCCAGACCTTGTGCACGGGCACCGCGATGCTCGCCGCCGCGCGGGGCGAGCACATCGCCTGGTCGAAGTCCTCGTCCAGGAAGACGCACAGCTTCTTCAGCTCGGTCGAGGGGTCGTCGGTGAGGTCCTCGTAACGCAGTTCGTAGTAGCTGTTGGCCGGCATCGTCCTGGCCAGCCTGCGACCGGCGTCGATGGCCTCGGCCCAGGTGGAGATGGCGTGGAAGGAGTCGAGGGTGTACCAGGGCATCTCCTTCAGCGAGGAGACGCAGTCGCGGCCGTCCCTGATGAGATGCACGAACTGGGCGTCGGGGAAGAGCCGCAGCAGCAGGTCGACCTGCTTGACGTAGCTGGGCCGCTTGTCGCCCCACCGCGCCTTGCCGAACCTGTCGGCGTAGTCGCGGAAGGCGGTGCCGATCACCGAGCCGAGCGAGCCGGGCCCCTCGGCCGCCTGCCCGATGAACCGCTCCTTGTCGATGCCGAGCTCGCGGAACTTGGTGCTGCGGTCGCCCGCGATCCACTCGGCCAGCGTGCGACGGTTCTCCTCGACGCGCATGTCCCCGAACACGCGGCGCCGGTAGTAGGCGGGCACCAGGAAGCGGGTCTCCGGCGGGACGGCGATCCTCGGGTGCGAGTGCAGCATGAGCTGCAGCATCGTCGTCCCCGAACGTGGACAGCCAATGACGAATACTGGCCGGTCGGACATTTCTGTATTACCCCCGTTGTCAGGCGAGCGCGTGCTCACGGCTCTCGTTCACAGGCGCCGCCGCACGGCGTGTGAACTGCCACATCCGGTAGACAAGGAAGATCTCGTTGGCCAGGAGCAGCACACTGGCCGCCAGCGAGAACGGAATGAGCGCGTACGCCCCGAGCAGCGGAGCGACCACGAACACCGCGGCGTGGAACTCGATGCCGCTGATCAGGTGCGAACGCACACGACGCCTGGCGAGCAGGGAGTTCAACCGGCGCAACGGCCCCCGCCGCACCACGCCGGTCCGTTCCTCCGCGACCACGACACCTTCCGACAGCGCCGCCCGCACCCGCTTCATCTGCGGCGCGTTGACGTACCTGAACAGGTCGAGTACGGCGATCGCCGCGCCGAGCACGATGTAGTCGACGTCACCGGTGGCGGTGTACTGCCCGTAGGCCAGACCGGCGGCGCAGAACACCACCCTGATCCGGTCGCCGACATAGTCGAGCCACAGGCCGAAGGGCGTCCCCGTGCCCTTCAGCCGAGCGATCTTCCCATCGATGCAATCGATCATGAAGCTGAGGTAGAACAGGACCGCCCCCGCCACCAGGTCCCCACCGGCGAAACAGGCCGCCGAGACCATGCCGACGACCAGCGAGCCGATCGTCAGCGCATTGGGCGTGAGGCTCGTCCTGTTGGCCACCACCAGGGTCGCCCGGCACGCGACCGGGTCGACGAAGAACACGGTCCACCAGGAATCTCTCCGCTTGCGTGTCGCGTGAACGTCATCGAGCGAATAGGTCCTCATGGATTCCAGCATGGCTTCGGCGCGCTCACCACTGGTTACTCTCTGCGACTATTGGGCGATGTCCATGCCGCTTCTTGACCTTTCGCCGAACACGCCTCCGTCGAACACGGCATCGTCGAACACGGCGTCCACCACGCGTCCCGTCGCGCCGCCGTCGTCGAGCGGGCAGAACTTCTCGACGAACGCGGCGTACTGCGCCTCGTACTTGCTGGCCACCTCGGGCAGCTCCCGCAGGGCCCGCAGCACCTCCTCGGTCGTGCGCAGCAGCGGACCCGGCGCCTCGGCCTCGAAGTCGAAGTAGAAGCCGCGCAGCTCGTCGCGGTAGTGCTCCAGGTCGTAGGTGTAGAACAGGATCGGCCTGCCGGTCACCGCGAAGTCGAACATCGCCGAGGAGTAGTCGGTGACCAGGACGTCGGCCACCAGGTACAACTCCTGGATGTCGGGATAGGTGGAGACGTCGAAGACGAAGTCCTCGCCGACCGGCGTCACCCGGTCGGTGATGTTGGGATGGCGGCGCACCAGCACGACGTGGTCCTCGCCCAGCTCCTCCCACAGCCGCCGCAGCTCCAGCTTCATCTCGAAGCGGTAGCGGCCCTTGGCGTAGTACTTGTCGTCACGCCAGGTCGGGGCGTACAGCACGACCTTCCTGCCCTCGGGCAGACCCAGCCGGGCGCGTACGGCATCGGCCGTGTCCGGGCGGCTGAGCACGTCGTTGCGCGGGTAGCCGGTCTCCAGCATGGCGCCCTCGAAGCGGAAGGCGTTCCTGACGATCGGCGTGCACCACGGGCTCGGCGAGACCAGGTAGTCCCACTGGGCGATCTCGGTGGCCAGGCGCTCGTGGTAGTCGGGCCTGGCGAACAGCACCTTCTCGATGTCGAAGCCGATCCGCTTGAGCGTCGAGCCGTGCCACGTCTGCAGCACCACCTGGCCCTCTCGCCGTCTGAACCAGGCGGGCAGATGGGCGTTGGTGACGACATAGCGGCATCGGGCCAGCGCCTCGAAGTACTCGGCGCTGTGCAGTCTGATCGGCCGCACTCCTTCGGGCACCTCAACCTGGGCGTCACGCACGTTCCACAGGTAGTCCAGCCGGGCGCCTCTGGCCAGCAGCTCCTCGTAGACGGCCTTGGGGCTGTCGGAGAACTGCTTGCCGGTGTAGGAGTCGAAGAACACCGCCTCGCGCATCGGCTGACGCTGCCAGGAGGGGTACCTCTCCTCGCGCAGGGCGCGCTGGTTGGCGCCGCCGCGCTCGTCCTCGGTGAGGTCGGACCCCATCGTCAGCACGGCCCTGGCGTGGCGTCCGGCCGACAGCTTGACCTCCCTGTGGCCGAACTCGTGCACGCAGGCCTCGGCCGAGCCGTACTCCAGGGGCAGTTCGCCGTCCGGGCCGCGCAGGGCGACGCGGTAGCGGCCCGCGGGCAGCGGCAGGCGGCCGGCCAGGGATTCGAGGGCGGTCGGGTTGAAGGCGGTGGCGAAGCCGCCGGGGCGCTGCTGCACGGGGAAGGCGCGCTCCTCCACGCGATCGGTCGACGACAGCACCAGCTCCAGCGGGCCCGCCACCGGGACGGTGACGGCGCCGGTGACCGCGAGCAGGCCGTCGCGCCCCCAGCCAGCCGCCTCGACGGAGGCCGCCGGGCTGTGCTCGCGCATCACGAACTCACCCGTCGGCACACCGCCGAGCACAACCTCCCTGCCGCCCACGGCATGCCGCGTGTCGGCCAGTTCGTCGCCCACATTGAGGCGATGCGTACCCACCCGGAACAGCCAGTCGACCGGCACGTCGAGCGCCACCGCCTCGGGCGAGGCCGGATCGAGGCCGCGCAGCCTGTCCTGCGCGACGCACGTCAGGTCGACGTCGGCATGGAAGGAGCCGTCCATGACGACCAGCTCCGAGCGCAGCGGCCTGCCGCCGAGCGCCCTGTTCACGGTCAGCTCGGCCGGGAGGTCCAGCCTGCCGAGCACCTCGCCGGACAGCCGCAGCCGGGAGCCGTCGACCTCCCACGAGCTCACCTTGAGCGTCTGCGGCAGCACGTCGACGGCCAGCTCGCCCGCCTCGCTCCAGCGCGGGGCCACCCTGGTGCCAGGCACCGGCTCGGCGGTGCCCACGCCGGTGAGCGCGTCGCGGCCGAGACCGCCGAGCCGCTCCTTGCGCAGCATGCCCCGGTGCAGCACGGTCAGCTCGACATGCCAGGTGCCGCTCTGCTCGGCCAGCAGCTTGGCCGGGTCCACCACGATACGGAAGCCGCCCCAGTGCAGCGCCGATCCGGATCCGAGCGCCTGGGCGAACGCCTCACGCCTGGTCGCCTTGACCGGCACCCGCACCCGCCGCTTGGTGTCCTCGTGCACCAGCCAGGCGAAGATCTGCTGGTGGATCCGGCGCGAGGGCCGCAGGTACCTCAGCGTGGCCCTGCCCTCGATCACGAGCTGCCCCTGCTCCCAGCCCACCCGGTCGACGCGTCGCTGCAGCGTCAGCTCCTCGCGCATCCGCACCACCTCGGCGGGCACCTCCTGCGCGACCGGCCCGTCGAGGTAGTACCTGCGGCCCTTGCGCATGGCGCGCGGCTTGCCCTTCTTCTCCCGCTCCAGCACCTCCAGCAGCCCGTCGAGGTCGCGCTGCCGTACCAGGTGCCACTTCAGCCTGCGTACGGCGGGCACCTCGGCGAGCGTCTCGGCCGACACCCCGTCGAGGTAGTCGTTGGCCAGCTCGAGGAAGCGCTGCCGGTAGGCGTCGTCGCCCTCGTGCAGGACCTGGAGGAAGTTCGGCAGGTCGCTGTCGAGGACGACACGGTCCCACATGGGCACATGGGCCGCCCTGCCGCTCTCCAGCAGGAACCTGCGTACGGCACGCACGGCGGCGATGCGGTCCTCGATGCCCTTGACCTGGGCCCGGTCCTGCGTGATCGAGAGGGAGTCGCCCTCGCGCTCACGCCACAGGTAGACGGGCGTGGACAGCACGTCGACCGAGGAGGCCAGGAAGTGCGCGGGCAGGGCGACCGAGATGTCCTCCCACAGCACGCCTTCGGGGAAGGCCAGTTTGTTGCTCTCCCAGAACGAGCGCTTCCACAGCTTGTTGGTGACCAGCCTGTCCTTGAACAGGACGGCGTCACGGGTGACGTGCGTGCGGGCGCGGCCGGTGGCGTAGATCGCCCGGTGCATCGCCGACTGCCGCACGCCCGCGCTGCTGAAGCGCTGGACGTTGCCGCAGGCCAGGTCGGAGCCCGTCTCCTCCAGGCTGACCGCCATCGCCTCCAAGGCGTGCAACGGCAGCAGGTCGTCACTGTCGAGGAAGGTGAGCCACTCCCCCGACGCCTTGGCGATGCCCGCGTTCCTGGCCGCGCCGAGCCCGGCGTTGGCCTGGCCGTGCAGGACGAAACGCGGGTCCCGCTCGGCGAATCCAGCCGCGATCTCCGCACTGGCGTCGGGAGAGCCGTCGTCCACCATGACGACCTCGAAGTCCTGCCAGCTCTGGGCGGCGATCGACTCCAGGCACGGCCCCAGGTACGGCTCCACGTCGTAGATCGGGACGATGACGCTGATTCGCGGCACGTTGAGCCCTTCCAGCTGATCCGAAGTTCTTCCGAATCGCCAGAATGCCCCCGCGACCTGGGCCGTCTCCACGGCCTAGATCACCCCCGTGGCCGGACATGACCAACCCTTGACAGGTCGAGCCGATGATCTCCGTGTCGCTTACCGTGGCGTCAGGGTCTGACCGCAGGCTCGCAACGGAGCGGTCTGCCGCAGTCCGTGCAACCGCCCGGTCTCCCGTCCGGCCGATTCCTTGATCGCGGCGAAGGCGGCGGGGTCGGGGACGGCGTCGCGGCGGACGAAGTCCTCCCGGTCGATGATCGTCAGGTAGTCGCGGACCAGCCGGGGATCGCGCAGCACACCGCTCTTGCGCGACCAGCCCGCGTGGGTGTGGATGAAGGTCGGCCGTACGACGTCGAAGACGTAGTCACCGATCGCGGCCTTGTCCTGGTTCTTCAGCGCCCTGGCGATCGTGGCGTCGGTGAGCCCGGCCAGGTCGTGCACCACCAGGCGGCTGGTCAGCAGCGTGCCGCCGAGGTCGGGCAGCAGGATCGAGCCCGAGGTCAGGCCGAGCCGGTCGGCCCAGGCGTTGGTCAGGCGGCCGAACCGATCGGCCACGTGGCACAGCGGCACGGTGGGCGCGGCCAGCATGCGCTCCTGCACGACGCCGAACCCGGCCACCGACAGCACGACGCCACCCGCCACCAGCGGGGCGAGCACGGCCCTGCTCCGGGTCGAGGCGGCGCCCAGCACCTCGACCAGGACGAACCCGGCCACCAGCGAGCCCAGCACCCAGACCGGTGTGGCGAAGCGGAAGAACTGCATCCAGTCCTGGTCGAGCACCCCGTAGGCGGCGAGCGCCAGCGCGGAGGGCACGAGCATCGCCGCCAGCACCTCACGCCGCTCCGGCCTGGCCGCGACCGCTCCGGCGAGCCCGGCCACCAGCAGCACCGTGAGCCAGCCCGCGTAGCCGAGCAGGTCGCCCGCCTTGCCCAGATCGGCCAGAGCGGGCACACCCTGTGCCTTGGCGATGGCGGTGTTGGGCACCCACAGCCCGAAGATCACATGCCGCCAGCCGAGGAACAACGCATAGGGCAGCGCGAAGGCCGCCACGCTCACCCCGACCGCCTTCGCGCCCGCACGCCAGGTCACCAGCGCTACCAGCGGGAAGGCGGCGGCATAGACGGCCCCGTCCGGCCTGGTCAGCGCCGCGCCGAACGCCAGCAGCCCGCATGCCAGGGCCGTGCGCTCCGAACGCAGGTCCCCCCTGATCAGCACCGCGCACAGCACCGCCACCAGCAACCCCAGCAGCGGGTTCTCCAGCCCGGACATCGCCCAGTGCACGAACGACGGATTGACCGCGAGCGCGAGCCCCGCCGCCAGCGTCACCCACGCCGAGCGCAACGCCCACTGGAAGGCCAGCAGCACCCCGAGACAGCAGGCCAGCGCGAGCACCTTGGGGAAGAGCACGTAGTCGGGCACGCCGAGGACCGCACCGTGGTCGAACAGCCCCGCCACCCGGCCGAGCAGGAGCAGCGCCAGCCACAGCGGGTTGGAGTAGCCCTCCACGTTCGGGGCGCCCTGCTGCTGGGCGAAGCCGTGCCCCTCGGCCAGGCTGCGCACATAGGCGAAGGTGATCCCCGCGTCGTCGACGAGCCAGGAGCCGTAGGCGAGCGCGTGCACGACCAGCACGGCCATCGGCACGGCGACGGCGGCCACCACCGGCAGGCGGCTCGGCCGCACGACGTGCGGGGAGTCGAACGACAGGTCGCGCAGCGTCAGCGTCATTTCACACTCCGGTGGTCAGGAGGCAAGAACAGCGCTAACTTAACGTAGTCATTCGACATCAGAGCGCTAGTTCGGGGGGACGCCGCTCGTGAGTCTGATCAGCACCGAGGCACGCCCTGTCACCGTCACGACGGGCGGGACCCTCAGGGGAATCGTGCGCACCGCACGGCCCAGGCAATGGGTGAAGAACATCCTGGTGGCCTCCGCGCCGCTGGCGGCAGGCGCCTTCACCGGCGCGGGAGCACTCGCCACCGCCCTGGCCTTCGCCGTCTTCTCCCTGGCCGCCTCCGCCGTCTACTTCCTCAACGACGTGCTCGACCGCGAGGCCGACCGCGCCCATCCCACCAAGTGCACGCGGCCGGTCGCGGCCGGGGTGGTCCCGGCGCCGCTGGCGCTGGCCGTGGGCGCGACGCTGGCCGCCGCCGCGCTCGGGCTCGCCGCCTCGCAGGGTCCCGTCGCCGGTGCGATGATCGGCGGCTATCTCGCACTCAACGCGGCGTACTGCGTGCGGCTCAAGCACGTGCTCATCCTCGACCTGACGATCGTGGCCTCCGGGTTCCTGCTGCGGGCCGCGCTCGGCGGGGTGATCGCCGGGCTGGCCATCTCGCAGTGGTTCCTCATCGTGGTGGGGGCCGCCTCGATGTTCATGGTGGCGGGCAAACGCTCCTCCGAGCTGACCGTCATGGGCGAGGAGGCGGCCAGCACACGGCGCTCGCTGGCCGGGTACACACCGGGGTACCTGCGTTTCGTGTGGCAGTCGGCCGCGGCCGTCGCCATGACGACCTACTGCCTGTGGGCGTTCGAGAACCCGTGGGCCAGGTTCACCATCGTGCCGTTCGCCCTGGTCTTCCTGCGTTACGCCTGGCACATCGACAGGGGCAGTGCGGGCGAGCCCGAAGACGTCGTGCTCAAGGACCGCGCGCTGCTGTGGCTGGGCGCCGCCTGGGCCGCGCTGTTCGCCGCGGGGGTGTTCCATGGCTGAGCGGCGTGAGGCCGTGCTCACCGGATGGGGCCGCACCGCGCCGAGCGTGGCACTGCTGAGCAGACCCGCCGGGACCGGCGACCTGACCCACGCCATCCGCTCGGCGTCGGGCAGGGGGCTCATCGCCAGAGGGCTGGGCCGCAGCTACGGCGATCCCGCGCAGAACGCCGGGGGCGCCGTGCTCGACATGACGGGCCTGGACCGGATCGTCTCCTTCTCCGGCGGGCAGGTCACCGCGGAGGCCGGGCTCAGCCTGGACCAGCTCATGCGGGTCACCCTGCCCGAAGGCTGGTTCGTGCCCGTCACGCCGGGCACCCGCAACGTGACGGTCGGCGGGGCGCTCGCGGCCGACATCCACGGCAAGAACCACCACGTCGACGGCAGCTTCGCCCAGCACGTCACCGAGTTCCAGCTCATCGGCGCCGACGGGCTGAGCCGGACCGTGCGCCCCGACGAGGAGCTGTTCTGGGCGACGGCCGGAGGCATGGGGCTGACCGGACTGATCACGAGGGTGACGCTCAGGCTGATCCCGGTCGAGAGCTCCAGCATGGTCGTGCACACCAGGCGCTGCCGCGACCTCGACGAGATCATGACGGTCATGGCCGAGGCCGACTCGCGCTACCGCTACACCGTCGCCTGGCTGGACTGCCTGGCCAAGGGCAGGTCGCTCGGCCGTTCGGTGTTCGAGGGCGGCGAGCACGCCCCGCGCGGCGACCTGGCGTTCGCACCCAGGGTGCTGGCGGGCGCGCCCAAGCGCGTGCCCGGCGGGCTGCTCAACCGGCGCACGGTCGCCCTGTTCAACGACGTCTGGTACGCCAAGGCGCCCCGCGAGGCCACGCACACCAGGCCGATCGGCTCCTTCTTCCACCCGCTGGACTTCGTCTCCGGCTGGAACCGGGTCTACGGCAGGGCCGGGCTGATCCAATACCAGTTCGCGGTGCCTTCGGGCGCCGAGGACACGCTGCGCCGCATCGTCGAGGCGATCAGCGCCGCCCGCGCGCCCTCGTTCCTGTCGGTGCTCAAGCGTTTCGGACCGGCCAGCGGGGGCTGGCTGTCCTTCCCCACGTCGGGCTGGACGCTCGCGCTCGACTTCCCGGCCGCGACCCGGGGGCTGCCCGCGCTGCTCGACCGGCTCGACGAGGAGGTCGTGGCAGTCGGCGGGCGCGTGTACCTCGCCAAGGACTCGCGGCTCGCGCCCGAGCTGCTGCCGGTGATGTACCCCTCGCTCGACCGCTTCCGTGCCCTGCGGCGGGCGCTCGACCCGCGCGGGGTGTTCCAATCCGACCTGGCCAGGAGGCTGCACCTGTGAAGAACGCATTCGGCGAGGCCCAGTCCCTGCTCGTGCTCGGCGGCACCTCGGAGATCGCCCTCACCACCGCCAGGCTGCTGGTCGGCCGCAGGGTGCGTCGTGTGGTGCTGGCGGGCCGCCCCTCGCCCGCACTCGACCGCGCCGCGCTCGACCTGCGCACGGCGGGAGCCTCCGTCGAGACCGTCGGCTTCGACGCCTTCGCCGTCGAGGACCACGAGAAGGTGCTCGACGACGTCTTCGCCACCGGCGACATCGACATCGTGCTGCTGGCCTTCGGCGTGCTCGGCGACCAGGCCAAGGACGAGCACGACCCGCTGGCCGCCGCGCGTGTGGCCCAGGTCAACTATGTGGGGGCGGTCTCGGCCGCCGTGGTCTGCGCCGACGCCCTGCGCCGCCAGCGGCACGGCGCCCTGGTGGTGCTCTCCTCGGTCGCCGCCGAACGGCCGCGCCGTGCCAACTTCCTCTACGGCTCGGCCAAGGCCGGGCTCGACGCCTTCGCGCAGGGGCTCGGGGACTCGCTGCAGGGCACAGGGGTGCAGGTGCTGGTGGTCAGGCCCGGCTTCGTGCACACCAAGATGACGACGGGCCTGAAGCCGGCCCCGTTCGCCACGACGCCGCAGGGCGTGGCCGAGGCGATCATGACAGGGCTGCGGACCGGCGCGCACACGGTCTGGGCGCCGGGCAAGCTCCGCTGGGTGATGTCGGCGGTGCGCCACCTGCCCCGCTCGGTCTTCCGCCGCCTGCCTGGCTGATCCCCGTGCCCTGAGCCGATCGGTATCCGGCTCAGGGCACGGGGATCAGTGCGCGCCGAAGACGTGATCCAGCACGCGGGAGGCGGCCGAGCCGTCGTCGAAGGGGCAGAAGCGTTCGGCGAAGGCCCGGTGCGCCGTCCGGTGCGCGCCCGCCACGTCGTCGATCGCGGTGAGCGCCTCGATCACCTCGTCGGACGTGCGCAGCAGCGGGCCGGGCGCCTCGTGCTCGAAGTCGAAGGCGAAACCGCCGCTCAGGTCGCGGTGATGCTCGATGTCGCCGGTCAGGAAGAGCATCGGCCTGCCCGTCGCGGCGAAGTCGAACATCAGCGAGGAGTAGTCCGTCACCAGCACGTCCGCGACCAGCAGCAGCTCGGCCGCGTCCGGATAGAGCGTGACGTCGAGAACCCCGGAGCCCGCCACCCGTGCGGTGTCGGCCGCGTCCGGATCGCCCAGGTGCAGCAGCACGTGCTCCCGTCCGAGCGCCCGCCGCGCTCTGCCCAGGTCGAGCCCGCCCATCGTGAGGTGAGCCCGCTCCCGCCCCTTGGCCGGGGCGTGGAGCACCACGCGCCCGCCCTCCGGCAGGCCGAGCGCGGCGCGCACCCTGGCGGCGACCTCGTCGCGCCGCGCGCCGTGCAGGACGTCGTTGCGCGGGTGGCCGGACTCCAGCACCTGCCCGCCGTACCCGAAGGCCTGGGTGAGGACCGGGGTGCTCGGCGGGTTCGGGGACAGCAGGAGGTCCCAGTCCCCCGCTTCGGCGGGTGCGGTCAGGCCCGAGCGGGTGAGCGGTGTGCCGTGCCAGGTCTGGACGTGGACCTGGCCGGGACGCTTGACGTACCAGGTGGGCGCGTGGTGGTTGGCGAACACGTGTCCGGCCCTGGCCAGCGCCTGGGCGTGTGCCCTGCTGTCGCGCAGGACGACCTTCGCACCGGCGGGCGGGCGCACCTGGCCGTCGGCCGACACCCACACGCACTCGCGGTCGTCGCCGCGCCCGCGCAGCTCCTCGTAGATCGCCCGGGGGCTGTCGGAGTACTGCCTGCCGCCCCACGACTCGAAGACCACCAGCTCGGTCACGCGCTTGCGGCGGAAGGCCGGATAGGCGTGCTCCTTGAGCCCGCGCTGGGCGTTGGCGCCTTCGTCCGGGCCGAGCCACACGGCGCTGCGCAGGTGCAGCCCGTCGGCGAACCTGCGGCGCGGCCCCACGACATGCGCGCCCACGACCGTGTCACGCGGCAGATGCGCGGCACACTCCCTGCTCACCCGTACGGCCGCCGGCACGGCCTCGCCGACGAGCACCTCCCAGTCGCCGCTCGCCAGCGGGACGCGCTCGCCGAATGCCGTGAGGTCCGACGGCCGGACAGTGGCGGTGAAGGCCTCGCCCGACCAGGCGAGCGGCACCCGGTGCACGCCCGCCCCGCCGCATCGGCGCAGCACCAGCTCGCCGCCGCCCGGCCCGCCCGGCCAGGCGCCCGCGACGGCGAGCGCACCGGGCGCGACCCAGCCGATCTGGTTCACCGTGGGCCTGGCCGCGCGCACGACGACACTGAGATAGCCGTGCCTGGCCGCGACGGCGGCGACCTCGGCGCGGCCGTACAGCGTGAGGTGTTCGGTCCTGATCGGATCGGCGCTGACCAGGCGGCGGGGCGGCTGGGCGCCCACCGAGACGTAGAGGTCCCAGTGCGGGTCGGGATCGGCGGGTGTGTCCTGGGAGGCGGGCGCCGAGCGGGCGAGCGCGGCTTCGGCGAGCACGGCGACGACGGGTGCGGCCTCGAAGGCGAGCAGGCCGCCGCCGAGCCTGGTCAGGCTGAGCGGTGTGGTGATCTCGTGGCCGCCCCGGCGCAGCCGCAGGTGCAATGTGCCTTCCGCGCCCTCGTCCTTGGCCGCGATCCAGCCGCTGACCAGCAGCCGGCCCTCGTCGCCCACGCCGATGCCGCCCGCGGCCGTCACCTGCTGGGTCTTCAGCACGAGCGCGTCGCCGTCCGCGCTCTCGGAGTGCAGCCAGATCCTCGGGTGCAGTTCGACGCCGGTGAACTGCCTGGCCTCGCCCGCGGCCTCGGCCCACGTCTCGCCGGTGACGCCGCTCTCGCTCAGGCTCGCGTGCAGCAGCCACGAGCCGCCCTTGACGCTCATCGCGCCCGGCAGGTCCCTCGGGTCGAGGTCGGCCTCGAACCCGGCCCAGTCGAAGGGGGTGTCGGCGCGGGCGACGGGCGCCCGGCGCTGCGCCCGTCTGACCGGCAGCGGGGTACGCCTGCCGCTCTTGCGGTCGACCAGCGTCAGCGTGAGCGGCGTCGCCTCCGGCGTGGGCACGCCGAGTCCCGGGATGTGCGCGAGACCGGCGACGCGCAACCGGCCGTGCCGGGTCCAGCGCAGCTCGTCCACCCGGACGACGGGCGGTGTCGCGGCCGGGTCGATCCGGAACGTCCTGGCGGGCAGCCGGTCCCGGAGCACGTGGTCGACCTGCCAGCCCGACCACTTCCTGACCAGCCTGCGCCCCCTGCCCGCCGCGCGTTCGGCGAGTGCGACGGCGAGGTCGTCGGTCCGGCCCTTCCTGATCAGGTCGAACACCAGCCGCTGCTCCCACGGCAGTTCGTCGGCCGCGTTCTCGTCGAGCAGGGCGGCGAACGCGCCGATCGTGGCCGTCATCCTGGCCCGGTAGTCGTCGTCGCCGGCGAGGTACTGGTTGACGTAGATCGGCACGTCGCTGCGCAGCACCGATCGGTCGTAGGCCAGGCCGAGCTCGCCCCGGCCGTGGATGGCCAGCAGTTCGCGGGTGTGCGCGATGGAGGCGAACCTGCCTTCGACATTGCCAGGCACGGTCCGCTGCTGGGTGATGGAAAGCCGGCCCGACTCCCTTTTGCGCCAGTAGTACACGACGTCCTTGAGCACGTCGACCGACCTGGCGAGCGCGTGCGCCGGAATGGTGACGGGCGCGTCCTCGTAAAGTCCCGAGGGAAAGGCGAAACCGTGTCCGGCGAAGAATGCACGGCGAAAGACCTTGTTCCATGCCGTCCGGTCGAGCAGCAGCGCCGGATGCCGGGTCACATGTGTTTTCCTGCGGTTGCCGGCGAACGGCCCGGCATGCAGTGGGGACGGCCAACGCCGGGCGGAGTTCACGTATTCCACATTTCCGCAGGCGAAATCCGAGCCGGTGCTTTCCAGCGACGAGACGAGCAACTCGTAGGCGTCGGCGGGAAGCACGTCGTCGCTGTCCATGAATGCGAGGAATCGTCCCGTGGCGATCTCGGCACCGGCGTTGCGGGCCGGGCCGAGGCCCCTGTTCTCCTGCTGGATCAGCCGGAAGCGCCGATCATTCGCCGCGAAGGCCTTGGCGATGACCGCACTGCCGTCGGCCGAGCCGTCGTCCACGCAGATGACCTCGAGATCGGCGAGCGTCTGCCCGGCGATCGAGTCAAGGCAGGACCGGAAATATCGCTCCACATTATAAAATGGCACGACCACGCTGAGCTTTGGCGCCAAAGTCTGCCCCTCACTGCCTATGCGTTCCCGCCCCGCTGGCCATCGGCGAGATCGCTCCAAGTGTGGGCCAGAGCAGGTCGGCGACCTCCCCGCCAACACCCTCCCGTTACCCGAATGCGCCGATTCCTTGAAAGGCGGCCGACCGCCCCGCCCCACCCCCGCGGGGCCGCCCCAAGAAGAGGTCAAGGGCGATTCAACAGATCGGCAGGCCGTTCCTTTCCCGCGCCGCACGACACGGACATAAGCGATGCTGTAGCAGCCCGTGAGCAGCGCAAGGAGTCACTCTCTTGGCCCCACTTCTCAGTGTCGTCGTGCCTTTCTACAGAGTGGAAGCCTATTTCGACGACTGCCTGGCCTCCCTTTCCAGGCAGACGCTCGGCGACTTCGAGGTCGTCTGCGTGGACGACGGCTCGCCGGACGCCAGTGCGGTGATCGTCAAGGAGCGCATGACAGGCGATTCCCGCTTCAGACTGCTCCAGCAGGACAACACGGGACTCGGCCCGGCGCGCAACGCCGGTGCCGCCCATGCCACCGGCCGCTATCTCGCCTTCGCCGACAGCGACGACGTGCTCGCCGACGACGCCTACGAACGGCTGGTCGGCTCGCTCGAACGCACCGGCTCGGACCTGGCGGCGGGCGGCGTGCGCTGTATGAACTCCACCGGCGACTGGGCCTCACGGCTGCACGCGGGCCTGTTCGAGCGCGACGTCAGGCGTACCCACATCCGCGAGGATCCCCGGCTGCTGCGTGACAGGACGGCCTGGAACAAGGTCTACCGCCGCAGCTTCTGGGACAGGCACGCCTTCGCCTTCCCGCCCGGCTGGTACGAGGACGCCCCGGTCACCATCCCCGCGCACGTGCTGGCCGGATCGGTCGACCTGCTCGCCGGTCCCGTCTACTACTGGCGTCAGCGCGAGGCGGGCGAGCCGTCCATCACGCAGAGCAGGACGGCGCCCGGCAATCTGGAGGACAGGCTCGCCTCCGTCGCCTCGGTGCGCGCCTTCCTCGAAGGGCACGGCCCCGCCGCCCTGCTGCGCGCCTTCGACCGTTGCGTGCTGCTGAGCGACCTGCCGCCGTTCGTCGGGCAGTTCACCGGAGGCGACGACGACTACCGGGCCAGACTGCTGGAAGGCGTCGGCGCGTTCGTCAGGGGCTTCGACCGGCAGGTGCTCGACCGGCTGCCCTGGCTGGACCGGCTGACCTACCACCTGATCGAGGCCGGGCTAGCCGACGAGTTGGCCGAGGTGCTGCGCGAGCGCGGCGGCGGGGTGGGCCACGCGTTCAGGAAGGGCTGGCGCGGCTGGTACGCCGACCACCCCTACCGCAGGTCAGGCCAGGTCGCACGACGCGTGTTCCGGCTCAACGACGAGGAGTTCCAGCTGGTCGGCTCGGCCGACTGGACGCGGTGGCGCATCGGCAGGTACCTGTCCATCTCGGGATACGCCTATATCAAGGGCCTGGACCTGAGCGAGACGAACGGCTCCACGATCGCGGTGGTGCTGCGCCGGGGCAGGGACGGCAAGGAGTTGCGCCCGCCCGTCCACCGGCTACGGCGGCCGGACGTCACGGCCTCCTCGGGGCAGGACGCCGTCTGCTACGACTGGTCCGGGTTCGAGGTCGTCGTCGACCCGGCCGAGCTGACCGACGGCGGGCGGCGCGGCGGGCGCTGGGAGATCGGCGTCGAGGTCACGGCCGCCGGGGTCAAGCGCACGGCGGCGCTGCGGCTGCCCGGCGACGGGCAGGGACGGCGGCCGGCGCGCAGGCAGGTCGCGCCCGGCCTCTGGCTCGGCGTGCTCGCCTCCGAAGGCCGCATGGTCGTCAGGATCAGCCGCCTGCGCGCCGAGGTCACCGCGATCGGCGTCGAGAACGGCGTCGCCACCCTCACCGGCTGGGCCGAGCTCGACGGAGCCCTGCCGTGGGGCGAGGCCGCGCTGATCGGCAGGGCGCGCACCGGGAGCGCGGCGGGCACGCAGAGCAGGCGCTGGCCGCTCACCCTGACCAAGCTGTCGGTCAGCTCGACCGCCTTCGCGGTGGCCGTGCCGCTGGCCGACCTGGTCGAAGGGGGACATGCGGCCCGCCGGGGCAGGCAGTGGCGCTTCACCCTCGATCTCGGCGCCGGAAGGGCGGCCAGGGTGATGCTGGCCGACGGGCTGCCCGAGTCCAGGCATGCGGTGGGCGGCCGCGAGGTCACCTTCGCCGCGACGTACATGGGCGGGCTCGGGGCCGACGAGCGCCCGCCGCAGCTGGTGCTGGCGCGTGCGGCCTGGGCGGGCGACGCCATGCTGGCCGTCTCCGGCGACCTGCCCGCGGGCGAGCAGACGGGCAGGTCACGGGCGCTCGTGCTGCGGCGCAGGGGCGACGGGCAGGAGTTCGTCCTGCCCCATCACCGGCACGGGGGTGGGTTCGCCGCCGAGTTCTGCCCCGGCCGGATGCCACAGTTCGGGGCCAGCGTGCCGCTCAGGTCAGGCGTGTGGGACCTGCTGGCCCGCACCGATGAGGGCGACGAGCCGATCCGCTTCTCCCAGGGACTGCTCGACATGCTGCCCGGGCCCAAGGTGCTCGGCGCACACCAGTTCAAGCTGCAGGCGGGCTCGGGCGGCGAGGCCCATGTGCACGTCAAGCTCATGCGCGGCGCCGACGCTGGCAAGTACGCCCAGCGCCGCCTGCGCGACAGCGCCTACCCGCTGATGCGCGGACGCCCGCTGGCCGACGTCGCCGTCTTCGAGTCGTGGCGCGGCAGGCAGTACTCCGACAGTCCCCGGGCGATCTACGAGGAGCTGCGCAGACGCGGCGACGACCGCGAGTGCGTGTGGGTGTCGGCCGACGGCCAGGTCGACGCGCCCCCCGGCGTCAGGGTGGTCCTGCGCGACAGCAGCGAGCACTTCAAGGCGATGGCCGTGGCCAGGCACGTCTTCGGCAACGACAACGCGCCCGCCTGGTTCGTCAGGCGTCCCGGCCAGACCTACGTCCAGACCTGGCACGGCACACCGCTCAAGCGGATCGGCCGCGACATCCCCGAGATCCGCTTCGCGGGAGGCGCCGAGTACCTCAGGTCGTTCGGCCTGGAAGTGGCCAGGTGGAGCCTGCTGCTGTCGCCCAACTCCTTCAGCACGCCGATCTTCCGGCGCGCCTTCGGCTACGAGGGCCCCGTGCTGGAGAGCGGGTACCCGCGCAACGACCTGCTGCACCGCCCCGGCCGCGAGGCGGTCGCCGCACGCGTGCGCGCGCGACTCGGCCTCACGCCCGAACAGCGCGTCGTGCTGTACGCCCCCACCTGGCGCGACGACCGCTCGGCGGGCGGCGGGCGCTACCGCATGGACCTGCCGTTCGAGGCCGGGCGCTGGGAACGTGCGACCGACCGGCACGACGTGCTGCTGGTACGCGGCCATCTGCACAGCGCGCCCGCCGCCGGGCTCGGCGGCGGCAGGACGCTCGACGTGAGCCGCTATCCGGACGTGGCCGAGCTGCTGCTGATCGCGGACGTGCTGGTGACGGACTACTCCTCGCTGATGTTCGACTTCGCCGCCACGGGCAGGCCGATGCTCTTCCTGACCCACGACCTCGAGCACTACCGCGACCGGCTCAGGGGCTTCTACCTCGACTTCGAGGCCGAGGCGCCGGGCCCGCTGCTGCGTGAGGCCGACGACGTCCTCGACGCGTTGCGCTCGCTCGGCCAGGTCGCCGCCGCGCACGCCGACAGGCACGCGGCCTTCGCCGCCCGTTTCTGCCATCTGGACGACGGCGGGGCGGCGGCCCGTGTCGTCGACCACCTCACGTGGAGCTGACCCGACCCCATGCTGACCACCGCCGCACCCACCGCGGCCCCCGACCGGCCAGGCCCCCGCCGCCCGGTCACCGTCCTGCTCGCCTCCGGCTGGATCCCGGCCCTGCTGGTTGCCGCCCTGACCACCGTGCTGCTGCGCGCGTACGGCGTGCCGCCGGTCACGACCGGGCTGTTCTGCGGCTACGTGCTGGTCTGTGTCACCGTGCCCGGCGCCCTGCTCTGGCGCGCCCTGCGCGGCCGGTCGGGCGGCACCGCCACCGACCTCGCGGCGGGCACGGCGCTCGGCTACGCCCTTGAGGTGCTCACCTACGTGCCCGCGCGCTGGGCCGGACTGCCCCTGCTGGTGCTCGCCTGGCCCGCGCTCGTCCTGGCCGTCTTCACCGTCGTGCCCGGCCTCAGACGGCACTGGCGAGGCGGCGAGCCGATGCCGCCCGGCTGCGCGTGGACGATAGCCGGGGTCGTGGCCGCCGTCCTCACGGTCAACGCCGGATGGTTCTACGCGCGCCACGGTCTGTCCTGGCCGCGCAACGCCACGCCGAACTGGGACATGCCCTACCACCTGGCCCTGATCGGCGAGCTGCGTCATCACATGCCGCCCACCTATCCCCCGGTGGCGGGCGAGCCGCTGTACTACCACTGGTTCTTCTACGCCGAGGCCGCCGCGAGCAGCTGGGTGACCGGCATCGAGGCGCAGACGCTGCTGTACCGGCTCAGCGTGCTGCCGATGCTCGCCTGTACCTATGTGCTGGTGGCCGCGCTCGGGCGCAGGCTGTCGGGGCGCTGGTGGGCGGGTGGCCTCGCGGTGCTGATCTGCGCGTGCGTCTACGCGCCGAACCCCTATGCGTGGCTGCGCGACCGGCCGCTCGCCGAAGGGGCGCTCAGCTCGTTCCTGAGCCCGACCCAGGTATTCGCCACCCTGCTGTGCGCGGCTGCGATGCTGGTGCTCGCCGACCTGCTGCAGGGGCGGCGCGGCCCGGCGCGGTGGGTGCTGTTCACCGTGCTGCTGGTGGTGGTCGCGGGCGGCAAGGCGACGTTCCTGCCGATGCTGCTGGCCGGGCTGCTGACCGTGCTCGCCGTGCGCCTGGTGCGCTCCCGCACGCTCGACCGGGCCGCCGCGACGGCGACCGGCATCACGTGCGTGGTGCTGGGGCTGGCCCAAGGGGTGCTGTACGGCGGCACGTCCAACGGGATGACGCTGGCGCCGGGCTCGGGTGTGCAGTGGATGGCCGTCTACGACCATGCCGTGTCCGGCGGCGGCGCCGGCGTCGGCGTCGTGGTGGCGGTCATGGGCGTGTGCCTGCTCGCGTGGGCGCTCATGTGGGGCGGTGTGGCGGGGCTTCGCGCTCCCGGGCCCGTCCTCGTGCTGTTCCTCGGGATGGGTGCCTCGGCCGTGTGCGGCATGGTGCTGCTCGGCCATCCGGGCTTCAGCCAGCACTTCCTGCTCAACTCCGCCAGGCCGTACCTGTCGGTGGCCGCCGCGTGCGGGATCGCGGCGGCGCTGCCCGGGCGGGTGGCCGTGCGCTGGGTGGCCATGGGGGTGGCGGCGGGGCTCGGCGTGGCGTGGGTGGCCGAGGTGCTGGCCGGTGCGGTGTTCGACGGGGGTGATCGGCCGGGCGGTGTGGCCGGGGTGCTGGCGCCGTACGGGCTGCTGGTCGGGGTGGGGCTGCTGGTGTGGGGCGGGCTGGTGGCGGGGTCGGCCGAGGTGCGGCGCAGGCGGCTGGGGTTCGGGCTGGTGCTGGCCGCCGCGATGGGCGCGGCTCCGTGGGCCGCGACCGTCGACGGCGTCGCCGCCACGGCCGCCGAGCACGGGTGGCGTGCGGTCGCGCCCGTCGCCGCCGAGATACCCAAGGGTGGCGTGGGTGCGGCCAGATGGCTGCGCGCGCACTCGGCGCCGGGCGATCTCGTCGCCACGAACATGCACTGCCAGCGGCTCAGGCGGGCCGAAGGCTGCAATGCCAGGCACTTCTGGCTGGCCGGATATGCCGAACGCCGCATCCTGCTCGAAGGCTGGAGCTTCACCCCGGCCCGCGAGAGCGACATCCCCCCACGCAAGGGGGCCAACCTGTACGTCCCGTACTGGGACGAGCGGCGGCTCGCCGACAACGACGCCGCGTTCACCCTGCCTTCCGCCGCCACGCTCGGCCGCCTGCGCGACCACTACGGCGTGCGGTGGCTGTTCGCCGACGAAAGCTCAGGCGGCCTGGCCCTCGCGCGCAGCGAGCACGTCAGGCTGCGCCACCGCGCGGGCGACTGCGCCGTATACGAGGTGACCCCATGATCAGTCCTGTCTACTGGCACCCCGCGGGCTACGACCTGGCCCTGCGGGTCATGTACGGCAAGCGCGCGCACGAGCGTGTCGCCCGCATCGCCGCCGCCATCCGGGACGGTGAGAGCGTGCTCGACGTGTGCTGCGGGACCGGCGTCCTGCGCAGGCACGGCCTCGCCGATCGGCCCGTCGGCTATCTGGGGCTCGACGAGAACCCCAGGTTCGTCAGGTCGCTCACCCGGTCAGGTGTCGCCGCGCGGGTCGCCGACGTGCGCTCGGAGCCGTTCCCGCAGGCCGACGTCGTGGTGCTGCAGGCCTCGCTCTACCACTTCCACACCGAGGCCGAGGCGTTCGTGCGCCGGTTGCAGCGTGCGGCCGGGCGCACGCTGCTCATCTGCGAGCCCGTGCACAACCTGGCGCAGGCGAGCGTGCCGTGGATCGCCCGCCTGGCCGGGCTGGGCGCGGCGACCAAGGCGGGCGGGCACACCTTCCGCTTCGACGAGGCGGGCTTCCGCTCGCTGATGGAGTCGCTGGGCGCGGTGCGCGTGGAGAACCTCGGCCGCGACATGATCGCCGCACTGCCCGGCGCCGCCGTACCCGCGGGCGACGCCGTGCGGTGACCCCTCAGGCGTGCGGTTTCGTCGCGCGGAGCATCAGCGAGACGCCCGGCAGCGAGCGCAGCGGCAGATGGCGTTCGGCCGCGACGATCGCACCCAGCACGGCGTTGAGCGGTGCGGGCGGCTCGTCCAGGTCGGCGCCCTTGAGCGAGCGCCTGCGCAGCCGCAACGCGGGCCTGAGGATGACGTTCCAGCTCCACAGCTCCTCGACGACCAGCCCGGCGCCCTCCACCAGAGCGCGCAGCGAGGCCCTGGTGTAGCGGCGGAAGTGCGCGCAGGCCTCGTCGTGCGCCGACCACAGCGCCATGTCGCACGGCACCGCGACGAGTGCGGTGCCGCCCGGCCTGAGCACGCGGGCCAGCTCGGCGGCGGCCAGGTGGTCGTGTTCGATGTGCTCCAGCATGTCGAAGCTGACCGCCAGGTCGTAGGCGCCGGTCGGCACCGGCAGGTCGCACGCGTCGGCCTGGATCGCGTTCAGCCCGCGCTCGGTCGCCAGCTGCACCGCCTCGGGCGAGTAGTCGACGGCCAGCGCCTGCCAGCCGTGCTCGCGCAGCACCTGCGTGTTGCCGCCGCCGCCCGCGCCGACGTCGATCGCGGCGCCGTGCGCGCCGGACGCGGTGGGCGGGCCCAGCCCGCGCAGCTCACGGGCGAGCACGGCCCTGCGCTCGCGATACCACCAGTGGCGTTCCTCGATGGCGGCGAACCTTCGGATGTCAGCGGCCTGCACGACTCCCCGTTCCCGCGGCCGTCGCACGCGGCGAGCGCCCGGCTTCGTTGTCGATCATCCGCGCACCTGCACGCGGCTGTGGTCGCCGACCATGAGCTGGTGCGAGTCAGGCACCGACGGCGCCCTGGTGACCTCGACGTCCCTGCCGATGAGGGAGTACTCGATGCGCGAGACGCCGCGCACGCGGGAGTTGCCCAGCACGATGGAGTACTGGATCTCGGCGTCCTCGATCTCGCAGTGCTCGGCGATGGAGGTGAAGGGGCCGATGTAGGAGCCGGAGATCCTGGAGCCAGCGCCGATCACGATCGGGCCGCGCAGGACCGAGTTCTCCACACTCGCCCCGGCCTCGATCACCACCCGGCCGTCGAGGCGGGAGTCGGCCGTCACCTTGCCGTCGATCCTGGGCTCGACCGACTCCAGCACGATGCGGTTGCACTCCAGCATGTCCTGGAGCCTGCCGGTGTCCTTCCAGTAGCCGCTCACGCGGTGGGAGTGCACGCGCAGGCCGTTGTCGATCATCCACTGCAGGGCGTCGGTGATCTCCAGCTCGCCCCTGGGCGCGCTGGAGATGGCGCGCACGGCCTCGTGCACGGCGGCGGTGAACATGTAGACGCCGACCAGGACCAGGTCGCTTCTGGGGCGGCTCGGCTTCTCCTGCAGGCCGATGATGTCGCCGTGCGGCCCGAGTTCGGCGACGCCGTACAACTCGGGCTCGCTCACGCGGGTGAGCAGCACCTGGGCGTCGTAGTCGCCCGCGCGAAACTCCTCGACCAGGCCGGTGATGCCGCCCACGAGGAAGTTGTCGCCGAGGTACATGACGAAGTCGTCGTCGCCGAGGTAGTCGCGGGCCACCAGCACGCAGTGCGCGAGGCCGAGCGGCTCGTCCTGGGGGATGTAGGTGACGCGCAGCCCGAACCTGGAGCCGTCGCCGACCGCCGCGCGCACCTCCTCACCGGTCTCGCCGACGATGATGCCGACATCGGTGATGCCCGCGTCGCGAATGGCGTCGAGGCCGTAGAAGAGCACCGGTTTGTTGGCGACGGGGACGAGTTGTTTGGCGGAGGTGTGGGTGAGCGGCCGCAGTCGCGTGCCTTTTCCACCGGCCAGCACAAGTGCCTTCATTGAGCGCTCTTTCTCCCCGTCCGCCAAGGCAATGCCACGGCAATGAATGTGTTCGTTTTGGAAAGTCGCACGACCGGTCACCGCATTGTTCCTGCGACAATATCGCCCGGTCCCGCGCCGGGCCGCCGAGTTTTGCCCAATCCAGGTGATCACACACGAACGTCGGGGGCATTCTGTGCAGATCTCTGTCGTCATTCCCTGCTACGGCTCGGCCGCGACGCTGCCGGAGGTCGTCGAGCGGCTCGAACGCGTGCTGCCGCAGCACTGCTCGGCGCACGAGATCGTCCTGGTCGTCGACGGCGACCCCGACGCGACGGGCGCGGTCGCCGAAGGCCTGGCCGCCAGGGTCGCCTCGGTGCGCACGATCCAGCTCGCCAGGAACTACGGCCAGCAGAACGCCACCGTCGCGGGCGTCAGGGCCGCCCTGCACGAGGTCGTCGTCACGATGGACGACGACCTGCAGCACCCGCCCGAGGAGATCCCGCTGCTGATCAGGGCGCTGACGCCCGGCGTCGACCTGGTCTACGCGGTGGCCGCCCGCGAGGAGCACGGACGGGTCAGGAGCCTGGCCTCGCGCACGGTCAAGGCCGCGCTCGCCGGGCCGCTCGGGGTCAGGGGCGCGCAGACGATCAGCTCGTTCCGGCTGTTCCGCACCTTCCTGCGCGACGGCTTCGAGGGCGTGAGCAGCAGGCACGTCTCGGTCGACGTGGCGCTGTCGTGGGGTACGACGCGGATCACGTCGGTCAGGGTGGTGATGCCGCATCGGGAGAACGGCCGCTCCGGCTACACGATCGGCGGGCTGCTGCGGCACGCGGGCAACATGCTCTTCGGCTACAGCACGGCGCCGCTGCGGCTGGTCACCTATCTGGGGGTGCTGGTCGGGCTGCTCGGGCTCGGGCTGCTCGGGCGCATCCTGTGGGAGTACTACACCGGCGCGACGACCGTCGAGGGCTTCACCATGCTCGGCTCGATGATCGCCCTGTTCTCCGCCGCCCAGATGCTGGCGATCGGCGTGCTGGGTGAGTACGTCGGGCGCATCCACGCGGGCGGGATGGGCTGTCCGACCTATGTGGTGCGCGAGCGGGGCGAAGGCTCGGCGATCGAGATCCCGCGCCCCTCGCACGCCGGGCGCTAACGCGGGTCGAAGCCGAGCACGGCGGCCACGACCTGGTCGAGCTCGGCTTCGCTCATCCCGGCGAACAGCGGCAGCCGTACCAGCCTGTCGGCGGCGCTCTCGGTCACGGGGCAGCCGCCCGGCGCGGTGCGGCCGTGGCGGGCGGCGGCTGGCGCCGTGTGCAGCGGCTGGTAGTGGAAGCTGGCCTGCACGCCGCGCTCGCGCAGGTAGCCGATGAAGTCCTGCCTGGCGGCGAGCGTGGGCATGAGCAGGTAGTACAGATGGGCCGGGTGCGCGCACCACGGAGGCACGGACGGCCTGCCCACCGCGCGCTGCGCCGCCCAGTCGGCCAGCCGCTCGTGGTAGGCCGCCCACACCTGGCCGCGTTCGCGCTGGATGCGCTCGAAGCACTCCAGCTGTGCGGTGAGGAAGGCGGCCAGCAGGTCGGCGGGCAGGTAGCTCGATCCGATGTCGACCCAGCGGTACTTGTCGACCTGGCCCCGGAAGAACTGGCTCCTGTTGGTGCCCTTCTCCCTGATGATCTCGGCCCGTGCGGCGAGCGCGTCGTCGCCGACCAGCAGGGCGCCGCCTTCGCCGCACTGCACGTTCTTGGTGACGTGGAAGCTCTGCGTGGCCATCGCGCCGAACGAGCCGAGCGGCCTGCCCCGGTAGGAGCCGCCGAGCCCGTGTGCGTTGTCCTCGACGACGGCCAGGCCGTGGCGTGCGGCGACGGCCCCGATCGTGTCCATCTCGCAGGCCACACCCGCGTAGTGCACGACGACGATCGCCCTGGTCCGCTCGGTGATCGCCGCCTCGACCAGGCTCTCGTCCAGGTTGAGCGTGTCGGGCCTGCAGTCCACGAACACGGGTACGGCCCCGCGCAGCGCGAAGGCGTTGGCCGTGGAGACGAAGGTGAAGGACGGCATGATCACCTCGTCGCCCGGCCTCAGGTCGAGCAGCAGCGCGGCCATCTCCAGCGCGTGCGTGCAGGAGGTGGTGAGCAGGACCGACCGCACCGAGGTGAGCCCGGCCAGCAGCCGCGTGGCCCGCTCGGTGAACGAGCCGTCCCCCGCGAGCGCCCCGCTGGCCATGCTGGCCGTCAGATATTCGTGTTCGAGGCCGGTGAGAAAGGTGCGGGTGAATGGAATTGTTGCGCTTTCCAGCCGTGTCGTCGACATTCTTCCCCCGTTGGATGTGCGAGCACGGTCACCCTAGTGACTTCACCTTGCCGAGGCCGGACATCGCCACATGCTTTAACCGCCTCACGAGACCATCGTCGAATGACCGACCAGATCGTGACCGAATACCGCCCGCCCGCCGTACGGCACGGCCGCATGCGAAAGCTTGTGACTTTTTCCGTTATCGGCGCAGGTTCATTGCTGGCATATGTCGGCATTTATGCGGGGCTTCGGGGCGTTCTCGGGCCGTGGGGGGCCAACCTCGTCGCCATGGGGGTGCTCGTCGTGCTCAACACCGAGGCCAACAGGCGCTGGACCTTCCAGGCACGGTCCGGGTCCAGGCTCGGCCAGCACACCCGCGCCGCCGTCCTGTTCGCCGCCTACACCGCCGCCACCTCCTGCGCCCTGCTGCTGACCTCGGGGCACTCGCCGCTGGTCGAGGTGACGGCCACCGTCGCGGCCTGCGGCGTGCTGACGGTGGTCCGCTACCTGGCGATGGAGCGCTGGGTGTTCGGCCGCTGAACCCCGCTCAGCCCCCGAACACCGCGTCCACCACCCTGGCCGAGGCCAGCCCGTCGTCCAGCGCGCAGAAGCGCCGCCTGAAGCTCGCATAGCCCGGCGCCTCGATCGCACCGGCCAGCAGGACCTCGATCACCTCCCCGGTCGTGGCGAGCACCGGACCCGGCGCCTCGGCGGCGAAGTCGAAGCAGAACCCGCGTACCTCGTCCCGATACCGTGCGAGATCGGGAGCGAAGAACACCATCGGCTTGCCCGTGCCGCCGAAGTCGAACATCGCCGAGGAGTAGTCGGTGACCAGCACGTCGGCGGCGAGATAGAGCTCCTCGACCCTCGGGTACCCGGTCACGTCCACGACGAAGCCGCCGCCCTGCGCCCTCGTCCGCTCGGCCAGCAGATGGTGCTGACGCAGCAGCAGCACGTGTCCGCGTCCCAGCGCCTGCCCCATCGCCCGCACGTCGAGCGCCGGGGTCGCGTCCCGCCCCTTGTCGAGATAGACGTCGTCGCGCCAGGTCGGCATGTAGAGCACGGCCCTGGTCTCGGGCCCGACGCCGAGCGCCTGGCGAATGCGCTGCCGGTGCTCGCGTGCGGTGTGCATCAGGTCGTTGCGCGGGTAGCCGCTCTCCAGCACCCGGCCCTGGTAGCCGAAGGCCCGGCGCAGCACCTCGGTGGCGAACGCGCTCGGCGAGACCAGCCAGTCCCACTGCGCCACGTCGCGGCCGATCCGGCCCGGGTCGGCGAAGGACGCGGCGTACCTGGCGCCCGACTGGTCGAGCCCCACGCGCTTGAGCGGGGTGCCGTGCCAGGTCTGCAGGTAGGTCTGGCCCTTGCGTTTGACGTAGTAGCGCGGCTGGGCGCAGTTGTTCACGACGTAGCGCGCGGTGGCCAGCAGGTCGTAGTACTCGGGCGTGCCGCGCAGGACGGCCCTGCCGCCCTCCGGGACGAGGAACCGGCCGTCCGCCGAGCTCCAGACCAGTTCGAAGGGCGCCTGCCGCCTTCGCAGCTCCTCGTGGATCGCCCTGGGGTTGCACGCGGCCTGTCCGCCGAAGTAGCTCTCGAACAGCACGACGTCACGCGGCCTCGACCTGCGTGCCTTCCGGTAGCGCCCCTCCTGCAGCCGTCGCTGCGCCAGCGGCCCCCTGGCCTGCCCGAGCGCCGCCCTGACCGACAACTTGAGCTGGTCGGTACGGTGGAACTGCACCCGTACCTCGTGCATGCCGATCTCCCTGGCCCCTGGCACGGTGTGCATGAGCCCACGCCTGATCCCGACCGGCGCCCCTGCGGCCCGCATCTCCCACACGCCGTCCCCCACGGGAAGCGCGCCGAAGGCGCCGGGCACCCGCGACAGCGGCAACTCCACCCGGAAGGCGTCACCCGCCCAGGTGATCGGGAAGCTGTAGGTCCGGGCCGTCCTGCCGTTGACCAGCACCAGCGCCGAAGCCCTGCGCCCGGCCCGCAGATCGGCCCGCGGATCGGTGCGCACGCCGCTCAGCACGAGCACGTCCCGCACCCAGGCGACACCGGTCACGGTCAGCCGTTCCGGCCTGTTGACGATCGACAGGTTGCCGTAGCGGGTCCTGACCGGCCCGACCTCCCTGCCGTCGAGCACCACGCCTGGCTCGGCCACCGCCGGGTCCGCCGCCAGCCTGTGCACGCCCTTGGCCGACACCGCGATCGGCCACTCCTGGGCCACGTCGCCGCCTTCGGCCAGGTCGGCCAGGCGCAGTCTGGCGAGGAAGCCGCCCTTGCCGACGGGTTCGAGCGGGGCCTCGGCGACCAGCGGGCCGCCCTCTCCCCTGGTGACGAGCAGCCTGCCGCCCGGCACCCGGGTGGCCAGCCTGCCGTCGATCTCCAGCCACTCGCCGTCGATCCGGCAGCCGGTCGCCACCGCCTTGGGCCGTTCGGCCCTGATCGCGAACGCCCTGTCGTCGGCGACCGGCCAGACGAAGGTCCTGCCCTGCTGTCTCGCGCCCGGTGGGAAGCGGTCGTGGCCCTGCCACGGGGCCTTGACCGGGCCCTCACGCCGCAGGCCCGCCGTACTGACCTCGGCATGCAGCAGCCACAGGCCGGGGCCGGGTTCGAGCTCGCGCGGGTCGATCCTGGCGGTGAAGCCGGACCAGTCGTACCCGGCCTGGTCGCGACGGCCCGCCGTGATGTCGGGACGGTGGGCGCGCTCGACGGCGACCGGCACCTCGGCCCGCGTCCTGGTGTGGCGCAGCCACATCCTGACCCGGCCGGTGCGCGGCCCGGTGGCCGGGAGCCTGGCGACGTAGGCATGGCCGGTCAGCACGAGCACGCCGTCGTGCCAGTCGGCCCGTTCCACCCGTGCCCGCAGCTCCAGCTCGGACTCCAGCCGGTAGACCTCGTCCGGCACCCCCATGGCCCGATCGCGGAAGAACGGATAGGCGGCGAAGTGCCCCGGACGCGGCCACCGCACGCGCACGGTCGGCGGGGTGAGCGACGACTCCCGCTCGTGGGCCAGCACCTCGCGCAGCGGCTCGACCAGGCCGCGGCCGAGCAGGTGCAGCCTGAGCCTGGCCGCGACCGGCTGGGCGGCGAGCACGCCGGGGTCGGCCCCGGCCAGCCAGGCGGAGGCGAGGCCGGCCAGTTCGGCGCGTTCGGCGTCGGTGGCCGCCCGGTCGAGGGCCTCGATGAGGATCTTGAGGTCGACGGCGAGGACGGTCGCGTCGTGTGCCGCCTTGAGCGCGGGCGCCCGCTCACGCAGGAAGTCGCCCACCCGTCGTACGGAGGCCATCCGGTCGCGGATATTGGCCACTTCGTACCGACGTTGTGTGATTGATCCGCCGTCATTGCGAATACGCCAGAAATAGCTGACATCTGGAATGACGTCGACAAATCCGGCGAGAACATGGGCGGGAATCATCACCGGCCCGTCCTCGTAGAGGATGCCGGGAAAGGTGAAGGCGTGCGCGTCCCAGAACGAGCGGCGAAACACCTTGTTCCATACCGTTCTGTCCTTGACCAGGGCGGGAAAGCGCGTGATGTGCGTGCGTTCCCTGCCGGTGGCGAACGGCTCGGCGTGCAGCCACGACTCGCTCACGCCCGTCGCGCCGATCCGCCTGACCGCGCCGCACGCGAGGTCGGACCCGGTGCGTTCGAGCGAGGCGACCAGCCGGGCGTAGGCCATGGGCGGCAGCACGTCGTCGCTGTCGGCGAAGGCCAGGTAGACGCCCGTGGCCTGCGCGGCTCCCGCATTGCGGGCCGGCCCGAGGCCGAGATTGTCCTGCTGGAGGAGCCGGAAGCGAGGATCGGCCGCCACCCGCTCCTTCGCGAGCACGGCGCTGCCGTCGAAGCAACCATCGTCTATCAGGACGAATTCCACGTCCTTCAGCGTCTGAGCCGCCAAGGAATCCAGGCATTCCTCGAAATACGCCTCGACGTTATAAAACGGGACCACAACGCTCAGAAGTGGGGCCATGGACATCAAGGTAATAGCCCAACCTCGACCGACTTAGCGTGACCAAACAGGAGAGGCGAAGTCGTGACGTTCATATAGCCGGAGTGTGACCCCTTTTGCGGCCCAGGAGGCGACCTGCCGGAATTCCGGCAGAAGCCCGATCTTCGCCCTCTCCTCCCGCCCGGCGGCCACCGCAGATGTCGAAATGCCGGACACCTTGAACAACCACACCCGCCGTACCCCGGTCAGCCGGTGCGCCACCTTCGCCGTCCGGGCCTGGCCGCCTCCGCGTCCCCTTCCGATGTCCCGCAGCCCGCCGAAGGCCTCCGGGTGCAGCACCGCGAAGGCCCGGCGCGAACCCGGCACGTACAGCACGGCGTCGCCAGGCCTGGCCGAGGCCCTCAGCACGGCGACCGCGGCCCTGGTGTCGTCCCCCCTGCTGGCCGGTTCGCGTACCTGCCGATGCACCGGCACGAGGAGCACCGCGAGCACGGCCAGCCCCGCCGCCACCGGCGCCCAGGCCGCCGCCCGGACCCGCTCCCCCGCGAGCCGCCCGAGCACGGCCAGCCCGGCCCCGGCGGCGAGCGCGAGGCCGGGCGCGGCCACCAGCACATACCTGAAGACGTACAGCGGATGGAGCTGCGACAGCAGCAGCAGCGCCACCGGCGGCACCAGCAGCCACGGCAGCGCGACGGCGGCCACCTGCCCCCTGGCCCCGAGCACGACCGGCACCAGCAGCACGGCCAGCGCGCCGAGCGACCCGGCGAACAGCACGGCCGCGTTCCCCGCCGTGGCGAGCGTCGGCCGCGCGATCCAGCTCACCGCCTCGCCCTGCCCGGCCGCGAGCAGCAGCAGCGGCGACAGCACGGCCAGCGCGCTCCCCGCGGCGAGCGCCTGCCCGCGCAGGTCGCCGCGCGCCCACGCCGTCACCGCGTGCGCGGCCAGCAGCAACACGCACGAGACGGCGTTCAGCAGCCCGAGCACCACACACGCGACGCCGTAGGCCATCACCCAGCGCCGCGAGTCGCGCAGGCGCAGCAGCAGGTACGTCGCCGCCACCCCGGCCAGCAGCACGAAGGCATAGCTCCTGGCCTCCTGGGCGTACCTGCTCACCTGGGGCAGCAGGGCGAGCACCAGCCCGGACGAGCACCCCGCGAGCGGCCCCGCCAGCCGCACGCCGAGCACCGCCACCCCGCCGGTCGCCGCGACCACGGCCAGCGCCGAAGGCGTCCGAAGCACGGCCACGCCGTCGCCGAACACACCGGTGACCACGTGCATCCCCGCGTAGTAGACCCCGTGCACAGCGTCCAGGTGCGACAGCAGTGCGGCCAGCCCGCTCCAGCTCAGCCGGGCGGCATCGGCGGTGGCCGCCTCGTCCCGCCACGGCACCGGCTCGGTGATCGCCCAGAACGCCATGAATGCCGCCACCACCATCGGTACGGCTACCGCCAGATGCCCGCGTCTCATGCTGCATCAGGATGGATGACGACATTGCGCAGCCGATGGTGACAGGCGGCGGCTTGATGCACCATTGACCGGACAGCGAGGATACGGAGGCAGACGTGATGGTTCGCAGGGTGTTGGCGCTTGTTACGGCGTTGGCGGTAGTGCCGACCGTGGTGTCGGCGGGCCCCGCCGAGGCGGCGACCGGCGCCAAGGTCGACTGCGCCAAGGTCAAATGCCTGGCGCTGACCTTCGACGACGGCCCTGGCAAGGAGACGGGCGTCGTGCTCGACGTACTGAAGGAGCAGGGCGCCAAGGCCACGTTCTTCCTCGTCGGCAAGAGCGTGCGCAAGCGCCCCGACCTCGTGCGCCGGATGGCCAAGGAAGGCCACGACATCGGCAACCACACCTGGTCGCACGCCCGGCTGACCGAGCTCATCGACGACGAGGTGCTGGCCGAGATCGAGAGCACCCAGAAGGTCATCGCCGACACCGTCGGCAAGCGGCCCACGATGATGCGCCCGCCCTACGGCGCGACGGACGCGCGCATCCGCGAGCTCATCGGCTACGCGGGCATGACCCAGCTGCTCTGGAACGGCGCCACGGGCGACTACCGCCTGCGCGACGTCAAGAAGATCAGGAACGTGGTGCTGAAGGTCGCCAAGCGCGGCACCGTCGTCCTGCTGCACGACATCGTCCCGCAGACCGTCGGCGCGGTGCCCGCACTCGTCAAGGAGCTCAAACGGCAGGGGTTCCACCTGGTCACGGTCACGACGCTGCTGCGCGGGCGCACACTGCAGGCGGGCGAGAGCTGGCCGCGCTGACCGCCGGTTTGCTCTCGGCCCCGAACACCCCTTGAATACCCGCATCAGCGCCTACGGGAGGGGGCAAGGTGCCCGGGTTCGCCCCTTCTCCCACCACGCCCGGCGAACCGGACACCCGGTGGGCGACCGTCATCAGGAACACCCTGCGCCAGGCCTACCGGCACCGGCGCAGGCGCGACCGCACGCCACTGCTGATGTTCGCGTGGATCCAGGTCGTGCTGCTGGGCTGGTGGCTGGCGTTCTATCCGGGGCTCTTCAGCAAGGACTCGGTCCTCTACCTGACCCACACGCTGGTCGGGCCGTGGCGCAGCGACCACTCGGTGCTCTACGACGCGGCGCTGTGGCTGAGCCTTCGGGTGAGCGGCGACGTGAGCCTGGTCACGCTCGCCCAGTCGGCCGCCATGGCCTCGGCCGTCGTGCACCTCGTCCAGTCGCTCAAACGGCTGGGCGCGCCGCCCCGGCTGACCACGGCGGTGGCGCTGCTGCTGCCGTTCGCACCGCCGTTCGGGGTGTTCGCGGTGACGTTCTGGAAGGACGTGCCCTTCACCGCCTGCATGATCGCGATCACCTCGGTCTGCGCCAGGATCGCGGCGGCGCGCGGGGCGAGCCGGGGCCATCTGGTGGCGCTGCTCGCCCTGTTCACCGGGCTCGGCCTCTTCCGGGCCAACGGCTTCCTCATCGCGGGCTTCGCCGTGGCCGTCCTGCTCGTGCTGACCAGGACCGCGCGGGCACGGCTCGCGCTCGTGGGCGTGGCCGCCGTGGTGCTGCCGCTCGGTCTGAGTGCCTTCGTGCTGCCGAGGGCCGGGATCGAGCCGCCGTCGCGGACCTACGTCTACCACACGGCCTTCGCCGATCTGGCGGTCGCCTACCGCACCGATCCGCTGCTGTTCACCTCCGCCGACCTGGCCGTGCTCGAACGGGTGGCGCCGCTGGCCAGATGGTGGGCCGGTGGCAACTGCTACACGGTCAACCCGCTCATCTGGCGTGAGGACTTCAGCTGGGAACTGGCCGAGATCGAGGCCGACGACCTGGTCGCGCTCTGGGGGCGTGTCCTCTGGCAGGACCCGATGCTCATCGTGCGCACCCGGCTGTGCCGGGGCGAGATCGCCTGGAAGGTCACACCGGGCCCCTGGGACCAGGACGGCGACACCTACAAGTTCTCCAGGCGGCCGTCGGCCATCGACTACGCCGGGCTCGCCCTCGTCCGGGCGCATCCCGAGCTGGCCAAGATGGCACTGCGCCCGCCGTCCCAGGGGCTGTACAACCTCGCCGACAGCTGGCTCGGCGCCTGGGCGCATGCCAGCGCGCACGAATGGCTCTTCTGGCGCGGCGCCTTCTGGAGCTACCTGACCTACGTCACGGTCGCGGCGCTGGCCGCCGTACGGCGCAACCGCTGGATACTCGGCGTCGGCGCGCCCGTGGCCGGGCTGCAGCTCGCGGTGCTGGCGAACATCTCGGCCCAGGACTTCCGCTACATGGCGGCGCCGATCTTCATCGGCGTCCTGCTGGCGCCCAGCCTGCTGCTGGGCCTGCTGCCCCGGCGGCGACAGGAGTGAATGCCCGGTTTGAGGCGCGGAGCGCAGGTAGGGTGACTCAGGTTATGACTGACCACTCCCCCTCCGCCAGGCTCGCCTGGCTCGACACCCTGCGCGGTCTGGGCGCGATGGCGGTGCTCCTCGAGCACATGACCTATCGCTTCCTGCCGGGTCTGCGTCCCACGTGGTTCAACCTCGGCACCTACGGCGTGCTGGTCTTCTTCCTCGTCAGCGGCTACATCATCCCCGCCTCGCTGGAGCGCAGGGGCGACGTGCGGGCCTTCTGGATCGGCCGTGCCTTCCGGCTCTACCCGCTCTACCTGCTGACCGTCGTCATCGTGCTGGCGATGATCCCGCTGGCCCCGCTGCGTAAGAACATCGACCCCGTCGCGCACATCTCGATGCTCATGGAGGTCACCGGCTCCTGGGCGCTGACCGAGCCGATGTGGACGCTCTCCTACGAGATGGTCTTCTACCTGCTGGTCACCTCGCTGTTCGTGGCGGGCGTGCACCGGCGCAGCGGCGTCTTCGCCCTCTGCTTCGCCGCGCTCTCGGTGCTGGTGGCCTTCGTCCTGCCTGCCCGTGGCCTGCTGACCGGTCCCGTGGTCGCGCCCGTGGTGCTGGTCCTGGTCGCCGCCTGCCTCGCCTGCGTCATCGCCGGATCACGCCCGGTCCGTACGGCGGGCGCCGGGGTGCTGGCCCTGGTGGCGCTCACGCTGATCGCCGTCGGCAGCCGGGTGCCGTGGCAGGGTGCGATGATCCTGGCCGTCATGTTCACCGGCACGGTGATCTACCGCTGGCAGCACCGGCAGGGCTCGGCGCTCTGGCCGGTGCTCGGGGTGGCCGTGCTCGTCTGCCTGACGCCGTTCCTCAAGCCCGTCACCATCAACGGGCCCGCCCATCTGGCGACGGTGGCGCTGGCCGCGGGCACGTTCGCGCTCTTCATGGCGCTGCGCGAGCGGCGGCTGCCGTACCCGTTGGTGTGGCTGGGGCTGATCAGTTACTCGGTCTACATGTTGCACGCGTCGTTGTTGCGGTTGTTCTTCGTGACGTTCGGCGATCCCCGGTCGCTGCACTGGACGGCGCAGCTCGGGCTGGGGCTGGCGATGATCGGGGCGATCGTCGGGGTGAGCTATCTGAGCTACCGGTTCGTCGAGTTGCCCATGCAGGGCGTCGGGCGGCGGCTGGCCAGACGGCTCAGGCCGGTCGAGCCCGCTCCCGTCGAACGGGTGAGCGCGGGCCGACCGGCCTGAGGGCGACGCCTGGTTACTCCCACTCGATGGTGCCCGGGGGCTTGCTGGTCACATCGAGGACGACGCGGTTGACCTCGCGCACCTCATTGGTGATGCGCGTGGAGATCCGGGCGAGCACGTCGTAGGGCACCCGCGACCAGTCGGCCGTCATCGCGTCCTCCGACGACACCGGACGCAGCACGATCGGGTGCCCATAGGTACGGCCGTCGCCCTGCACGCCCACCGAGCGCACGTCGGCGAGCAGGACGACCGGGCACTGCCAGATGTCACGGTCGAGCCCGGCCTTGGACAGCTCCTCGCGGGCGATGGCGTCGGCCTCGCGCAGCAGGTCCAGCCGGTCCCTGGTGACGGCGCCGACGATGCGGATGCCGAGACCCGGACCCGGGAACGGCTGGCGCCACACCATCGCGGCGGGCAGGCCGAGCTCCTCGCCCGCCCTGCGCACCTCGTCCTTGAACAGCATGCGCAGCGGCTCCACCAGCGAGAATCGCAGGTCGTCCGGCAGGCCACCGACATTGTGGTGCGACTTGATGTTGGCGGTGCCGGTGCCGCCGCCCGACTCCACCACGTCGGGATAGAGCGTGCCCTGCACCAGGAAGTCGACCGGGCCGTCGGCGATGATCTCGCGCTGCTCGGCCTCGAAGACGCGGATGAACTCGCGTCCGATGATCTTGCGCTTGTCCTCGGGGTCGGTGACGCCGTCGAGCTCCTTGAGGAACTGGTCGGCGGCGTCGGCGACACGCAGCTTCACGCCCGTCGCCTCGACGAAGTCACGCTCGACCTGCTCGGCCTCGCCCTTGCGCAGCAGGCCGTGGTCGACGAAGACGCAGGTCAGCCTGTCGCCGATGGCCCGCTGCACGATGGCGGCGGCCACGGCCGAGTCGACGCCTCCGGACAGGCCGCAGATCGCCCTGCCCTCCGGGCCGATCTGGGCGCGGACCGCCTCGACGGCCTCCTCGACGATATTGCTCATCGTCCACGTCGGACGGCAGCCCGCCGCGTCGAGGAACCTCTTCAGCACGGCCTGACCGTGCTCGGAGTGCATCACCTCGGGGTGGAACTGCACGCCGTACAGGCCCTTGGCCGGGTGTTCGAACGCGGCGACCGGCGTCTCGCCCGTCGAGGCGGTGACGGCGAAACCCTCAGGGGCCGAGGCGACCGCGTCGCCGTGCGACATCCAGACGGTCTGCGTCGCGGGCAGCCCCGCGAACAGCACGCCCTCGTCGGAGACGTCGAGCCTGGTGCCGCCGAACTCGGCCACACCCGTCCTCGCGACCTCGCCGCCGAGCGCCTGGGCCATGACCTGGAAGCCGTAACAGATGCCGAACGTGGCCACACCGGTCTCGAACAGGCCCTCGGGGGCCGCGGGGGCGCCGTCGGCGTAGACCGACGAGGGGCCGCCGGACAGGATGATCGCCTTGGGATTGCGGGCCAGCATCTCGGCGACCGGCATCGTCGAAGGGACGACCTCGGAGTAGACCTGGCACTCACGCACCCGCCTGGCGATGAGCTGCGCGTATTGCGCACCGAAGTCGACCACGAGCACTGTGTCGAACTCAGACACCGAGAAGACCCCCCAGTAAGACGAATGCGGTGTCCTCAGTGTATCGGCCGGGTTGAATCCCCACTCGTGGACGGGTACAGGCGGGCCCGATGCCTGGAGGTCCTACTCGAAGGCGGGCCTGGACGGCACGCGGCCGCTCAGCAGGGTTTCCATGTGCTCGCGCAGGCCCTGCTCGTAGCCGTCGTGGGTGAGGACGAGGAACCGTTCCTCGCGGATGGCCTCGACGGCGGCCTCGGCCACCTCCTCCGGCTCGATGCCCTTGCCGACCAGGGCGTCGATGCGTGAGCGCGCCTCGATGTCGTCCTTGGTCCTCGGGACGACGAGATCGGCGGGCCGTACGCGTTCGGAGCGGTTGATGGCGGTCTTCACGCCTCCGGGGCACAGTGCGGTGACCTTGAGCTTTGATCCGGCGACGGCCAGGTCCTGGGCGAGTGCGGCGGTCGCGGCCAGCGCGGCGTGCTTGGACACGGCGTAGGCGCCGCTGTAGGGCGAGGTCAGCAGGCCCGCCACCGAGATCGTGTTGACGATGTGACCCTCCTCGCCCTGCTCGATCATGCGCGGGACGAACGCCTGGATGCCGTGCAGCACGCCCCACAGGTTCACGCCGAGCAGCCAGGAGAAGTCCTCGTCGGTGCGCGTCCAGATCCGGCCGCCCTGGTAGACGCCGGCATTGTTGACGAGCAGGTGCACGGCCCCGTACTCGCCGAACGTCCGGTTGGCCAGGTGGCGCACCGAGATCTCGTCGGAGACGTCGGTGATCTGGGTGAGCGTGGGCACGTCCGCCGCCTCGCCCCTGGCCTGCGCGACGAGCGCGGCCGTCTCGGCCAGGCCGGCCGCGTCGACGTCGGCGAGGACGAGCCGCATGCCCTCGCGGGCCAGACGAACGGCAAGCGCTCTGCCGATGCCGCTCGCCGCGCCTGTGATCACGCTCACCTTGCCGGAGAGTTCACGCATCGGACTGCTCCCTAGCGCTCGCTTGGCACTCGACGCTAGCGTGATCGCCCGGTCAGGGGAATCACGGCACGAGTGCGATCATCGTCACCGGAGGCGACGTGAGGACGACGTCACCCGTGGGCGACGTGACGGACGACGTCACCGTAGGCGACGCGATAGACGCGTCACCGTAGGCGACGTGACGGACAACGTCACCGTAGGCGACGCGATGGACGGCGGCGCCACGGCCGCTGCCGTGGCGCCCGAAGGTCACAGGGCCCGCGCCAGCAGGCCCAGCGGCGGCGCCCCGAGGTCGAGCATGGCCTTGTGGAAACGCTGCAGGGTGAACCCCGCCCCCCACTCGCGCCTGGCACGCTCCCGGAGCTCCATGATCTCCAGTTTGCCCCATGTGTAGCGCCCGTAGGTGGGGTCGAAGGTCGCCCTTCGCGCCTCCGACAGTGCGGCGGGGCCCGCCAGATGCGTGTCGGCGGCGAACCTGCGGGCGCCGTCCTCCACGCTCATCGCCCCCGTGTGCACGCCGATCGCGGTCGCCAGCCGGGTCACGCGGATCAGCGCCTCCAGCCACACGCCGATCTCGAAACGCGGATCGTCGGCCATGAACCCCTCCTCCACGCAGAGCTCCTCGGCGTAGTGCGCCCAACCTTCGACGAACGCCATGGACAGCAGCAGCCTGCGCGCGTCCGAGGAGGCGCGGCGGATCGCCCGGCCGTGCGAGAAGTGGCCCGGCGCCACCTCGTGCACATTGATGGCGGGCAGCGTGGTGCGGCTGAAGACCTCGAGCCACTCCTGCTGCTCCTGCTCGGGCCAGGAGGCGTCGGGCGGGGTGATGTAGTACCAGGAGGGACCTTCGGGTTCGCCGGGGCCGTTCCAGCTCATCATCGCCATCGCCCAGCGCTGCGACTCCGGCGCGATCCCGACCAGGCACTCGCCGTCGTGGTAGGGCACGAGGTCCTTCTCACGGGTGAACGCGATGGCCTCCTCGGTGCCGATGCGGGCCGCCTCGATCACGCCGTCGGCGTCGGGGTGGTCCCTGACCAGCTCGCGACACACCTCGAGCGGCGGCCTGTCCTTCTCGCCGAGCTTGGCGCACGCCTCGGCCAGCAGCTCCGACAGCCGGTCGCGCTCGGCGTCGGCGCGCTCGGCCAGGCGGCCGAGGTCGACATCGGCGCCGTCGCCCGAGCCCATGAGCCTGGCCAGCGCGTCACCGCCGAGCGCCGCGTCCGGGTCGCCCACGGTGGCGGCCCGCTCCAGGTGCGCGACGAGCAGCCGGTGCGCGCCCAGCGCGTCCTCGTCGGTGACGCCCGCCGCGAGTCCGCGTGCCGCGCCGACGAGCGAGGTGGCGACGGGCGCGCTGACCTGGTCGAGCGAGGCGATCGCATGCCCGACGGCCTCCGGCCACAGCGCCAGGTGCCTGGCCCTGGCCTCGGCGCGGTCCGCCTCTGGGGCGTACTCGCGGTCGTAGCCCGATACGTCGAGGTTGCCGATGTGCACCAGCGGGTTGCGCCGGTGCAGCTCCAGCTCGCCGTACCCGACGTAGGCCGCCTGCTCGAAGACCTGCAGCAGCTCGGCGTCGTAAGGATCGACGGGAGCCGGGCCCGCCCCGAGCCTGGCCAGTCCGGCTTGTACGCCTGTGGGCGACAGGTCCTGGATCTGTCCGTCGTATTCGTGCCGTCCGCCGTCGCTGCGGATCGCGGGCATCGCCAGTTCGCAGACCGCCCGCAGCCGGGCATCGAGTTCGCTCATGTGATCGACGCTACAACAGCACATACCTCCTCCCACAGCGGTGAGCGGGGGTCCGTGACAACGATCTGTCAGGGGTGGGCGGCCGGTGTGAGGCCGGGGGGTGGGGAGGTGTGGGCCGGGGATGGGAGTCGCTCACGGAGCGCGAGAGGTCTGCGGCGGTGGGTCACCAGTCTTTGCCGAGCCCGTCCGGAACGGTGTCACGCAAGGCGAAGGTGATGGCGGTGACCGCCGGATGCCCCGCCGCGCCGCTGCGGATGGCGATCTTCGTACGGCGGCGTATCGGCACCGGGGTCAGGACGACACCGCCAGGCGTGTCCACGGCGCCGAGTTGCGGCACGAGGGCGACGCCCTGCCCGGCCGCGACCATGGCGAGTACGGTGGCGAACTCGTCGATCCGATGCCTGACCCTCGGCGCGAACCCCGCCGCCTGGCAGGCGCGAACGGTCATCTCGTGGCATGCCGTACCGGGTGAGGCCGTGATCCAGGCGGCGTCCGCGCATTGGGCGATCAGCGGTCCGCGTGCGGTGTCGAAGGGGTCGCGCGTGGCCAGGTACATGCTCTCGCTGAACAGCGGCTCGACCGCCAGACCGGGCTCGGCGAGCTGCGGGACGAAGTCGTAGTCGTGGATCAGCGCCACCTCCAGCTCACCGGCCCGCAGCGCGTCGGCCATCGCGGCCGGGTCGATCTCCGACACCATCGGCTCGAGCCCCGGGTGCCGCCGTGCCAGCGCGGCCAGCGCCGCCGGGAGGACCGCACGCGCGGCGGTGGGGAAGGTGCCGATCCGCAACGGCCCCGCGAGCCCTTTGCGCGCCTCGACCAGCTCGGCCGAGGCCGCCTCCAGGCGTTCGAGCACCGCTTCGGCGTGCCGGGCGAGGTTCAGGCCCGCCGGAGTGAGCCGCACCCGCCGCCCTGTGCGCTCCAGCAGCGGCAGCCCGGCCTCGCGTTCGAGTACGGCCAGCTGTTGCGACACCGCGGAGGGGCTGAACGCCAGGGCCTGGGCCACGGCCGCGATCGTGCCCCGGTGGTTGAGTTCGCGCAGCAGGCGCAGGCGGCGTACGTCGAGCATCGGCTCAGCTTACGCTCGGCTTCACCAATCAGCGATGGACCTGAACGATGTACGCCCAGCAGGATCGTGGCCATGACCCACCACGCCGCCCTGACCGGGATCTACGTGCCACTCGTCACACCGTTCGACGCCTCCGGCAAGGTCGCGGCCGACGCCCTCGAACGCCTCGCCCTCGACGTGCTCGACGCCGGAGCGGCCGGGATCGTCGCACTCGGCACGACCGGGGAGCCCGCCACGCTCGACGCCGCCGAGAAGGCCGTCGTCCTTGAGGTGTGCGCGCACGTCTGCCGTACCCGGGGCGTGCCGCTCGTCGTCGGCTCCGGCACCAACGACACCGCCGCGAGCGTCGCCGCCCTGGCCGAACTCGCCACACACGACGGCGTCACGGCCGCCCTCGTGCCCGTGCCGTACTACACGCGTCCTTCGGAGGCCGGGGTCGTGGCCCACTTCACCCGCCTGGCCGACGGGCCGCTGCCCTTGATCGCCTACCACATCCCGTACCGCACTGGCCTGGCCCTGAGCCCCGCCTGCCTGCGTGCGATCGGCGCGCTGCCCGGCGTCATCGGCCTGAAGTACGCCCCCGGCGCGATCGACCAGGACACCGTCGCCCTGCTGTCCGACCTGCCCGACGACTTCGCCGTCCTGGCCGGCGACGACGTCCTCCTGTCCCCTCTCCTGTCCCTCGGCGCCACCGGCGGCATCCTCGCCTCCGCCCACCTGGCGACCGGCGCGTACGTCGCCCACGCCGTCACCTGGTCCCATGGCCGTCGCCCCACCACCACCGCCCCTCTCGCCGCCCTGTCCGCCTCCCTCTTCACCGAACCGAGCCCGGCGGTACTCAAGGGCGTACTTCATGCCCAGGGGCGAATTCCTACGCCTGATGTGCGGTTGCCGTTGTTGGCGGCGTCGCGGGGGGCGGTGGAAGGTGCGCTGGGGCGGTTGGGGGAGGTCGGTGAGGCTGGGTGAGGAATGCAGCGCCCCTTCTTCTGGGCTCAGGCAGTAGGACAATGGGTCCGGGTGGAGGCAGCAACAAATGTGGACAGCTACCCGACGCATCCTGCACACCTCCTACATGCTGGCCAGTAGCACTCCAGTTCTCGCGCGCTTCTGATGGAATCCCCCTGTCTTGGCGAGGTAGCAGTGATCAACCTTCAAGTGTTGAGTGGACTGATACAGACCGAGAGGTTGCGTGAGGAGGTAACCAGCCGGGCTGTCCGTGAGATCACCGGAACAATGCCGCAAGGGTGATTGAGAGGCTCCGCCGAGAGGCGGAGAGAAGGTATCGCCTGTACCTATGGTTTCCAGGGACCGAACTCGAACCCTTCGCCTTGGAGCCGCAGGATAGAAGGCCTGATCCAGACGCCGAGCCGAAGAACCCGGCGCAGCCCGAGGCGGTGCGTCGGCCACTGCGCCGACTCTTAGGGAGCCTAGAGATCGGCGCATAATGCCTGACATCGAATTCGAGTCGATGCACCCCGATGTGCTAGCAGCGCTTGGCGCATCGGGGTGGCTACCTGGCCGGAGGGCCGACATAACCCGGTGGACCGCGTCTCTGATCGACGAGGGGTATCGCGCTAGCCCTTTGTCCGAGGCCGTACTGGCCACCTTCGGTGGCCTGGTGGTCGAGCCCACTCATTCGAACGGCCTACCAGGCTTACAAGACAGGGTCTGGTGGCTGTCCCTGATGGTCACGGAAAGGCGGATCATGCTGCTCGAGATCGACCCTCCGCGAGGAATCTCGCCGCTCCTGATAGGCATGGGCCTTGAAGAGGCCCGTGCGGCCCTGGGGTCGTGGGGGAAGCCGGAGGATGTCGCGGGCGGAGTTACGCCGGAGCTGCGAGTGCGGGATTCACGGCTGGCGTACGACATATTCGCCTATTTTGAGAATGGTAGGACCGTTACTGCGATCGAGATATGGAGACCCCAAGAGAACTTCGACACCTCGGTCGTGTGGGACGGAATGGACCTCTTCAATACTCAGGCAGAGCAGATCCTGGAACAGATTAGAGCTCATGGAATCGATCTCGACGAGTCGGATCCGCTTAATCCGTTCTGTCCAGGTCTAACTCTTGGGTTCAACAGGTCGGGTGGACCGGATTTTGTCGGTCCTGGGCTGCCTCTCGGCTTCGAATCTGTGTTGGTTGCCGCACCTGGCTACTACTCGGTCGAGGTTGACTTCGGCGATTTCTTCTCATGAAATGATCGTCTCGTTTGGTGGACATCGGTTAATGCTCGGTCTTTGCATCTCTTGAACTGCTCTTGGAACGCGTGAGAGGAGCTGCGAAGCATGCTGAAGGGCGCCGATGTCCGCCTGGGTTGCCGTCAAGACGAGCGCTCTTAAGTTTCCTGCAGACGCTCTGAGCTGGGCGTGCATGGTTCTGCCATCGGCCGAGGCTGCTGGATTTCGATCGGTTCCCGGTGGGGTCAGGGACGGCTTTCGCCTTGACCCCGCCGGGCCTCTGGCGTATTTCTCCGGCCTGGCCGACGGCAAAACCTGCGGGGCCTGAGTGCAGGCGGGAGCCTCGGCTTTGATGTGGCTGGCCCATTGCGGCGAGAGCTCGTTGGGCATTGGCGGTTGTCATGCGTGGTCTGCACGATCGCCTGACGGGCCTGCGTGGTCGAGGTGCCTCGGAGGGGGGAGGCGGTGTCGTGTGAGCATGGAGGGTATGGCGATACGGATAAGCACGCTTGTTGAGCGGCCCGAGTTGGTTGAGGGGCTTTGGGGGATGGAGCATTCCTGGCCGGCGTTTGTCGAGCAGGATCCCATGGCCACGCTGTACTACTCGATCGTGGAGGACGCCTACCCGGGCTGTGTGCTCGTCGCGGAGGACGACGAGGCGCCTGGGGAGGTGGTGGCCAGGGCGTTCATGGTGTCGTTCCGGCTGGGGGAGGCGGAGTTGCCGTTGGACGGGTGGGACGCGGTGGTGCGGCGGGGGTGGCTGACGCGGGAGGCGGGGAAGGAGGCGGACTGCGTCTCGGCGTTGGAGATCACCGTACGCAACGACCGGCTGGGCACCGGCCTGTCGAAGGTGATGCTGGGGGCGATGCGGGAGCGGGCGAAGGAGATGGGGTTCGGGCGGCTGGTGGCGCCGGTGCGGCCAACGCTGAAGCATCTGGAGCCGGGGACGCCGATGAGCGAGTACGCCTTCAGGACGCGGGAGGACGGCCTGCCGTACGACCCGTGGCTGAGGGTGCACGTGCGGGCGGGCGGGACGATCGTGAGGGTGGCGCCTCGGTCGATGACGGTGGCGGGGACGCTCGCGGAGTGGCGGGGCTGGACGGGGCTGCCGTTCGACCGTACGGGGGACGTGGTGGTGCCGAAGGCGCTCGTGCCGGTGCATTGCGACGTGGAGCACGACCACGCCGTGTACGTCGAGCCGAACGTCTGGGTCAGCCACCCCCTGAGCTGACCCCTCCCGTTACGGCGGAGCCCAGGTCATGCCCCCTGGGGGACGCCACCTGGGCTCCGTCCATCACGCGTGCTCCAGCAGGACTCCGGCGGGCCGCCGTCACGTCGGGCACGCCGGGCTCGTCCTTCGGGAACCCGTCACGACTTCCGGGTGAAGATCGGGCTGAAGTCGTTGCCGTCAGGCAGGGAGAGCAGGACGCGTACCTCGGCGCCGGTCCTGTCGACGACGATCACGCGGTCCTTGCCGGGGGTGTCGTCGAGTTCCCAGCAGAACAGGTGGGAGTCGTCGTAGAAGCCGAGCACCTTGTCGCAGTCGGAGGAGAACCTGCTGACCTCCGAGCCGTCGGAGCTGTTCCAGATGCAGTGCTCGCCGTCGTCGCCACCGGAGCAGGTCGTGGTGAAGCGCGTGGCGTCGGGCGAGAACAGCTCGTTCGTGCCCGAGGGCAGTGAGCCGATCTTCGGCGTCTCGTGCAGGATCCTGCCGTCGAGGTCGTAGAAGCGCAGCGTCTTGTCCTTGCCGGCGCCCGGCGTGTTGACCACGCCCGCGCTGTCGCCGTTCCAGCCGAACGCCTCGCCCTTGATCGCCCCGCCGGACGCGGTGACCACGTCGGCGGTGAGCGTGGCCATGTCGACGACGACGAAGCCGGGGTACGACCACTCCTCGCCGGTCTTCTTCTCGACATTGAGCAGGAGCTTGGAGGAGTCGCGCGAGAAGCCTCTGACACTGGCGATCAGCGGTTCCTTCACCGTCTTGACCGTGGTCTTCTGGCCGGTGTCGCGGTCGGTGACGGTCACGGTGTCGTAGTCGTCGACATAGCTCTTGCCCCGCCCGGCCAGGTAACGGCCATCGGGCGAGACCTTGCTCTCCCAGTTGTCGGAGTAGCGGTTGAAGGAGCCGCCGAGCTTGGTACGCGCGTAGTCGACCCATTCGTCGCTGGTCTTGTTCTTGATCTCGTAGGAGGTGAGGGCGACCGGGTCGTCGGGGTGTTCGTAGATCTCGGCCGAGCTGCCGAGCAGCCGGGTCGTGATCAGGTCCGTGGTGGGGATGGCGGGGGGTTCGGGTGTCGCGGGAGGCGTCGTACGGCCCTGCGTGTAGGGCTCGGAGGTCGGTTCGCCCGTGGGGCCGTATGTCTTGCGCGGGTCGGCCTTGGTGTCGCTCCTGAGCAGCGGGGGCAGGACGAGCGCCGCGATCGTGATGACCACGACGGCCACCACGACCGCGCCGATGATCACCAGGGCCGTGTTGCCGCTCTTGGGCTGTGCCACCTGGGTGCGTGCCTGGTAGCCGGGGCCGGGCGGGGGCTGCTGGTAGTACCCGCCGCCGCCCTGCTGCTGGTAGGGCTGCTGGGGCTGCTGGGGGGCGGCGGCGCCGTACGGGGGCTGGGGCTGGGAGGGGTTCTGCCACTGCGGCTGGGGGGCGGGGCCGGTGCCCGGTTGCGAGGAGGGACCGCTCCAGCCCTGCTGCGGCGCGGGCGCCGCCGCACCCGGATAGCCTTCGGGCGCATGAGCCGTCGTCCCCATGTATCCGGGCGGCGCCTTGGCCGTCGTTCCGGGATGGGTGCCCGGGTGCGAGGCCGGGCCCTGCGGTGCGCCCGGGTAGGACGCCGGCCCCTGCGCCGCGTACGGCACCCCCGGCTGGGAGGGCGGCCCGTACGGCGCCCCCGGCTGCGACGGCGGCCCATACGGCGCTCCCGCCTGCGAAGGCTGCGAAGCCACCCCCGGCGGCGACGGCTGGGAGGGCGGCCCGTACGGCGCTCCCGGGTGCGAGGCGGGCCCGGCGGGGTGGACCGGCGGCCTGGCCGAAGGCGGGTACGCGGTGGTCGGGTAGGCGGTCGTCGGGTGTTCGGAGGCTGCGGCGGCGGCCTCGGGCAGCAGGCCGGAGCGCGGCACCTGGTGCTGCAGCAGTCGCATGATGACCTGCTCGGCCGTCGGCCGCTGCGCGGGATCCTTGGCCAGGCACTCGGTGACGACTTCGAGCAGCGTCCCGGTGAGCGTCGACAGGTCGGGCTGGCTGTTGAGCACCCGGTTGATCACGGCGGGCAGCGTGTCGCTGCCGAAGGGCGCCTTGCCCGAGGCGGCGTAGAGGATCGTGCTGCCCCACGAGAACAGGTCGGCCGACGGCCCGACGGTGTGGCCGAGTATCTGCTCGGGCGGCATGTACGCCGGTGTGCCGACGGGCATCGAGCTGATCGTGGAGGTGGCGTTGAGCGCCCTGGCGATACCGAAGTCGATCACGCGAGGACCGTCGGGCGCCACGATGACATTGGCCGGCTTGAAGTCGCGGTGCACGATCCCGGCCTGGTGGATGGCGGCGAGCGCGGTGGCGGTGCCGATGGCCAGGCGGTGCAGCGAGGGCCCGGTGCGCGGTCCTTCGTCGTGTACGACCTTCTGCAGCGAGGGTCCCTCGATGAACTCGCTGACGATGTAGGGCCGATGCTCCTCGACGCCGGTGCCGAGCACCTGGGCCGTGCAGAAGGCGGCGACCCGCTCGGCGACCTGCACCTCGCGCAGGAACCTCTCGACGCTCACCGCGTCGCCCGCCTGGTCGGGGCGTAACCATTTGATCGCCACGTGACCGCCGCTCTCGTCGACGGCGAGGTAGACGACGCCCTGGCCGCCCTCTCCCAGCCGTCCTACGAGCTCGTGCCCGCCCAGCCGTGCGGGGTCACCGGATCTGAGCGGCGCGAAAGTAGGCATAAGAGGAATTGTGGCGCTTTGCCAAGTGCGGGGCCAACCGATGCACCGCTACCGCCGAGTAGGTTTGCCGAATATCCTTCTACTATGGCTGGAGCTCTCGCAACACGCACCCTCGACCAGGACACCGTCACGCGCATCGCGGCCCAGGTGACCTCGGGAGGCAAGACGCAGCGGATCATCGCGCCGTTCACCGGGGAACCCCTGGCCGAACTGCCGATCTCCACGTCCGGCGACGTACGCGCCGCCCATGCCAAGGCCCGCGAGGCGCAGCGCGCCTGGGCCGAGCTGCCCTCGGCCGAGCGCGCCAAGCCGTTCCTGCGCCTGCACGACGCGATCCTCGATCGACGCGACGAGATCCTCGACATCGTGCAGTGGGAGACGGGCAAGGCCCGCAGGCACGCCTTCGAGGAGGTGCTCGACGTCGCCGGATGCTCGCTGTACTTCGCCAGGCGCGCTCCCGGCCTGCTCGCGCCCAGGACGCGCAAGGGCATCTTCCCCGTCGCGACCCGCACGGTCGAGCTGCGCCACCCCAAGGGTGTGGTCGCCCTGATCTCGCCGTGGAACTACCCGCTGTCGCTCGGCGTGACCGATGTCGTGCCCGCGCTCATGGCGGGCAACGCCGTCGTGCACAAGCCGGACACCCAGACCGCGCTGTCCACCCTGTGGACGATCGACCTGCTGGCCGAGCTCGGCATGCCGCGCGAGATCTGGCAGGTCGTGCTCGGCGACCCGGCCGAGATCGGCGACGCGCTGATGGACGACGCCGACTATGTGGCCTTCACCGGCTCGACCAAGGCCGGACGCAGGATCGCCGAGGAGGCGGCCAGGCGGCTCATCGGCTGCTCGCTCGAACTCGGCGGCAAGAACCCGATGCTCGTCCTGGCCGACGCCGATCTCGACGTGGCCGCGCAGGGCGCCGTCCGGGCCTGCTTCACCAACGCGGGGCAGCTCTGCATCTCCATCGAGCGCCTCTACGTGCACGAGTCCGTACACGACGCCTTCCTCGAACGCTTCGTCAGGCAGGTGCGCAACATGCGGCTCGGGGCCGGGCTCGACTGGTCGGTCCAGATGGGCTCGCTCACCTCCCAGCGCCAGCTCGACAGCGTGAGCGCACACGTCGATGAGGCCGTGGCCAAGGGCGCGACCGTGCTCACCGGCGGCAAGGCCAGGCCGGACGCCGGACCGCTGTTCTACGAGCCGACCGTGCTGAGCGGCGTCACCGAGGACATGAGCCTGTGCCGCGAGGAGACGTTCGGCCCGGTCGTCAGCGTCTACCGCTTCGCCGACGAGGCGGAGGCGATCGCCCTGGCCAACGACACCGCCTACGGCCTCAACGCCTCCGTCTGGACCCGCGACGTGGCCAGGGGCAGGGTCGTCGCCTCGCAGATCAAGGCGGGCACGGTCAATATCAACGAGGGGTACGGCTCGGCCTACGCCTCCTACGACGCGCCGATGGGCGGGATGAAGGCCTCGGGGCTCGGCCGCAGGCACGGCAGCGAGGGGCTGCTGAAGTACACCGAGTCGCAGACCGTCTCCTCGCAGGCGACCTGGCTCGGCTTCGAACCACTGGCGGGCATGCCGTACGAGAAGTACGCCGACACGCTGGCCGGGCTGCTCAAGACGATGCGGAAGCTGCGCCTGAAATGAGCTTCGACGTCCTGGTGATCGGCTCGGGCTTCGGCGGCGCGGTCTCGGCGTTGCGCCTGGCCGAGAAGGGCTACCGGGTCGGCGTGCTGGAGGCGGGCAGGCGTTTCGCCGATCACGAGCTGCCGAAGACGTCGTGGCGGGCCCGCGATTTCCTGTGGGCGCCGTGGGCCGGGCTGAAGGGCATCCAGCGCATCCACGTCCTGCGCGGCGCCAAGGGCTCGGGCGTCATGGTGCTGGCGGGCGCCGGGGTCGGCGGCGGCTCGCTGGTCTACGCCAACACCCTGTACGAACCGCACGAGGCGTTCTTCGCCGATCCGCAGTGGGCGGGCATCACCGACTGGAAGGCCGAGCTCGCGCCGTACTACGACCAGGCCGCCCGCATGCTCGGCGTCAGGCGCAACCCCACGGTAACGCCCGTCGACGAGATCATGCGGAAGGTCGCGGCCAGGATGGGCGTCGCCTCGACGTTCAGGCTGGCCCCGGTGGGCGTGCACTTCGGCGAGCCGGGCGTCGAGGAGCCGGACCCGTACTTCGGCGGCGCGGGTCCCGCCAGGCGCGGCTGCACCGAGTGCGGCGCGTGCATGACGGGCTGCCGGCACAACGCCAAGAACACCCTGGTGAAGAACTACCTGCACCTGGCCGAAGGCGCGGGCGCGAAGATCTACCCGGAGTGCACGGTCACCTCGGTCGAGCCGGTGGACGGCGGCTACCTGGTCACCGCGCACCACACGGGAGCGCCGTGGCGGCGCAGGCGTTTCACCGCACGCCAGGTCGTCGTCGCGGCCGGAGCCTACGGCACACAACGCCTGCTGCACCGGCTCAAGGCCGACGGCGTCCTGCCCGGCCTCTCCCCCAGGCTCGGCGCGCTGACCAGGACGAACTCCGAGGCCCTGCTCGGCTTCGAACGACCGCCCGGCGTCGCGGGCCCCAGGCTCAACACCGGCGTCGCCATCACCTCCTCCATCCATCCGGACGAGCACACCCACATCGAGCCGGTCAGGTACGGCGAGGGCTCCAACGCCATGGCGATGCTGCGCACGCTGCTCGTCGACGGCGGCGCCGGGCCCCGGTGGGCGATCTTCCTGCGTCAGGCGCTGCGCAGGCCGTGGCGGGTGGCCGGGCTGCTGCGGCACCGGCGCTGGTCGCGGCGCGGCGTCATCGCCCTCGTCATGCAGGCCAAGGACAACTCCATCACGCTGTCGTGGCGGCGGGGCCGGCTGCACTCGGGCCCGGGGCACGGCGAGCCGAACCCGACCTGGATCCCGGCGGGACACGAGGCCGTGCGGCACGCGGCCGAAGAGGTGGGCGGCACGGCGGCGGGCTCCTGGCTGGACCTGTTCGACATCCCGGCGACCGCGCACTTCCTCGGCGGCTGCGCGATCGGCGAGACGGCGGCGACCGGCGTGATCGACGCCTATCACCGCGTACACGGCTACCAGGGCCTGCACATCGTGGACGGCTCGGCGATCTCCGCCAATCTCGGCGTCAACCCCTCGCTCACCATCACCGCGCAGGCCGAACGGGCGATGGCCCTGTGGCCCAACAACGGCGAACCCGACCCGCGCCCGCCTATGGGAGCCGCATACGCCCGGGTGCCGGCGGTGGCGCCGGTGCGGCCTGCCGTACCCGAGGCGGCGCCCGGGGCGCTCAGGCTGCCGCTGGTGTTCTGAACCGCCGGGCGGGAGCATCCGTGTAGAGGACATGAAGACGCTCATCCGTGCGGGCCTTGCCGCCACCCTCCTCGCGGCGGCCTGCGCCGCGTGCTCCTCCTCCGCGGCGGCTCCGGCCGCCGACGGCAAGGAGCCTGTCGCCGATCTGAGCAATGTCCGCCTTGTCTCCTACGACACCTGCGAGGACATGCTCACCAAGCTGCGCGAGAAGACCGCCGCCAGCGTGAGCCCGTGGGGCCTGGGCGGCATGATGCTCTTCCGCATGCAGGAGGACACGGCCATGTCGGCCAAGGCCGAGCCCTCGGGCAAGGGGGCGCCCGAGCACTCCACCACCAATGTGCACGAAGCCGGTGTGGACGAGCCCGACCTGGTCAAGACCGACGGCAACCGGATCATCACCGTCACCAAGGGCGTGCTGCGGGTCATCGACACCGCGACCAAGAAGGTCACGGCGAAGCTCAGGCTGGTCAAGGCCGACCAGGCGTGGGCACCCGCCGACCTGCTGATCAGCGGCGACCGCGCGCTGGTGCTGTTCGCGGGCGGCGGCATGGTCCCCCTGGGCGCCACCGCCAAGATCGCCGGCCCGATGGGCGGCCCCACCTACACGCTGGTCGACCTGTCGGAGCAGCCCAAGGTGCTCGGCTCGGTCACCCCGGACGGCCAGCACATCGACGCCAGGCTCATCGGCTCGACCGTGCGCCTGGTCACCCGCAGCCAGCCGAACATCGTCTTCCCCACCCCTCGCGAGGACGTCTCCGAGGCCGAGCGCATCAAGGTCAACAAGGCCGTCGTCATGCGGGCGCCGATCGAGTCGTGGCTGCCGAAGTACCAGGTCACCGACGAGGCGGGCAAGACGCGCACCGAGACGGTCCCGTGCGAGCAGGTCAGCCACCCCGACGACTACACCGGCACCTCGATGCTGACCGTGCACACCCTCGACCTCGGCCAGGCCGTCGGCCCCACCTCGCCGATCAGCATCGCCGCCGACGGCGACACCGTCTACGGCACCGGCAAGAGCCTGTACGTCTCCAGCAACCCGCGCTGGTGGTTCCCGATGCCGATCGACCCGATGCCGGTCGTCGACCCGGTGCCCAGCACGGTCGAACCGCCGACGCCCGACCCCTCGCAGCCCTCGACGCTGCCCGACCCGACCGGCTCGGCCGAGGCTCCCGCCGTCGACCCGACGCCGAGCGACCCGCCGCCGCCCACGCCCGAGGCCACCGTCTCGGCCAACACCGCGGTGCCGGTGCCGACCGAGACGCTGCCGCCGATCCCGCCGGAGGAGACCGAGGTCCACCGGTTCGACATCACCGCGCCAGGCGCGCCGCGCTACGTGGCTTCGGGCAAGGTGCCCGGCCGGCTGCTCAACCAGTACTCGCTGTCGGAGCACGAGGGCAGTCTGCGCATCGCCACCACCGAGACGAACGAGCAGACCAGTTCGAGCGCCGTGTACGTGCTCAACGCCGACACCCTGGCCAAGGTCGGCGAGGTGGGCGGCCTGGGCAAGGGCGAGCGGATCTACTCGGTCAGGTTCATCGGCCCGATCGGCTACGTGGTGACGTTCAAGCAGGTCGACCCGCTGTACACGCTCGACCTGCGCGACCCGGCCGCGCCGAAGGTGACGGGCGAGCTCAAGATCACCGGCTACTCCGCCTATCTGCACCCCGGAGGCGAGGGCAGGCTGATCGGGCTCGGCCAGGAGGCCAGCGACAAGGGCAGGACGCTCGGCGCGCAGATCTCGCTGTTCGACGTGAGCGACCCGGCCGCGCCCAAGCGCCTGGCGCAGTCCTTCCAGAAGGACTCGGGCTCGGAGGCCGAGTGGGACCCGCACGCCTTCCTGTTCTGGCCCAAGACCGGCACCGCGGTCGTCCCCGTCAACTCCTGGGCCGACCCCAACAAGCCGGACATGGGGGCGCTGGTGCTGAAGGTCACCGACACCGGCATCACCAAGGTCGGCACGATCAGGCACCCGCAGCCGAAGAACGACGGCGTCACCTATGTCGACCCCAGCATCCGCCGCACGGTCGTCATCGGCGACTCGCTGTGGACGCTGTCGGAGCAGGGCATGAAGGTCAGCGACGCCGCCACGCTCGACGAGCAGGCCTGGATCCCGTTCTCCTGAGGCCTCAGGTGGCGACCGGGACGATCTCCGGAGCGCCGAGCTGAATGGCGTCGGCCTCCTGGTCGTTGGCCTGCTCCTGCGAGAGCCGCTCGGCCTCCACCCGCTTGGTGAAGTACTCGACCTCCCGCTTGACCTGCTCGCCGTCCCAGTCCAGAGGGGCGGCGAGCAGCTCTGCCGCCTCCTGGGCGACGGCCACTCCCCGGTGGAAGGTCTCGATGGAGATGTGCGTGCGGCGGGTCAGCACGTCGTTGAGGTGGCGTGCGCCCTCGTGGGTGGCCGCGTAGACGATCTCGGCGCGCAGGTAGTCGTCGGCTCCGCTCAGCGGCCTGCCCAGTGAGGGGTCGGCCGCGATCAGGCTCAGCACCTCGTCGATCAGCGTGCCGTACCTCTGCAGCAGGTGCTCGATCCTGGCGACGTGCAGGCCGGAGGTCCGGGCCAGGCGGTGGCGCGCGTTCCACAGGGCCTGGTAGCCCTCGGCCCCGGCCAGAGGAATGCGGTCGGTGCACGAGGGCGGCACCCGCTGGTCGAGGCCGTGCGCGACGGCGTCGACCGCGTCCTTGGCCATCACCCGATACGTGGTGTACTTGCCGCCCGCGATCATCACCAGGCCCGGCACCGGGTGCGCGACGACGTGCTCGCGCGACAGCTTCGAGGTCTGGTCCGACTCCCCCGACAGCAGGGGACGCAGCCCGGCGTAGACGCCTTCGACGTCGTCGCGGGTCAGCGGCACCGACAGCATCGAGTTGACGTGGTCGAGCACGTAGTCGATGTCCACCCGGGAGGCGGCCGGGTGCGCCTTGTCGAGGGTCCATTCGGTGTCGGTCGTGCCGATGATCCAGTGCCGGCCCCACGGGATGACGAACAGCACCGACTTCTCGGTGCGCAGGATGATCCCGGTCAGCGAGTGGATGCGGTCGCGCGGCACCAGCAGGTGGATGCCCTTGGAGGAGCGCACGTGGATCTGGCCGCGCCCCCCGACCAGCTCCTGGATGTCGTCGGTCCACACGCCCGTGGCGTTGACGACCTGCCTGGCCCTGATCTCCAGCTCGCCGCCCGCCTCCAGGTCGCGCACGCGCACGCCGGTCACGCGCTCGCCCTCGCGCAGGAACCCGACGACCTGGGCACGCGGCGCGATGTGCGCGCCGTACGCGGCGGCCGTGCGCAGCAGTGTCATCACATAGCGGGCGTCGTCCACCTGCGCGTCCCAGTACTGCACGGCGCCGGTGAACGCGGTGCGCTTGAGCGCGGGCGCCAGGCGCAGCGCCCGCCTGCGCGACAGATGCCGATGGCCGGGCACTCCCCTGGTCAACCCCGAGGTGTGGCCGAGCGTGTCGTAGAGCGCGAGGCCCGCGCCCATGTAGGGCCGCTCCCATCCCACGTGCGTCAGCGGAAAGAGGAAGGGCACCGGCCGTACGAGGTGGGGGGCGATGCGCTGCAGCAGCAGGGCGCGTTCCTGCAGCGCCTCCCTGACCAGGTCGAAGTTGAGCTGTTCGAGGTAGCGGAGGCCGCCGTGGATGAGCTTGGAGGAGCGCGACGAGGTGCCCGATGCGAAGTCGCGCGCCTCGACCAGGCCCACGCTCAGCCCTCTGGTCGCCGCGTCGAGCGCCACCCCGGCGCCCACCACGCCGCCACCCACCACGACCACGTCGAGCTCATGCTCGCCCATCCTGGCCAGCGCGGTCGCCCGCTCAACCGGACCAAGACGGGCAGCACCCATGCGCACCGTCATAGCGTCCCCCTGCCGTAGGCCGTTCTGCGTTCACGTCCATACTTACCCGCCAGTAGGCCCACTTGCTCCTGCTTCCCCCGGATCTCAGGCGCGGATCACCTTCACGCCCGCCTCCGTCAACCGTACGGCCAGCGTCTCCGGCAGCAGCGAGTCGGTGACCAGCGTGTCGATCTTCCCCAGCGGGCAGATCCTGGCGAAGGCCCGCTTGCCGATCTTCGAGGAGTCGGCCACGACCACCACCTGGGTCGCCCTGCCGATCAGCTGGGCGTTGACGCTCGCCTCGCCCTCGTGGTGCGCCGAGGCGCCGACCTCCAGGTCGAGGCCGTCGACGCCGAGGAAGGCCACGTCCAGCGTGACCTGGTCGAGCACGCCCGACGCCAGGGGGCCGATCAGCTCGTAGGACTGCGGCCTGGCCACGCCGCCGGTCACCACGATCTTCACGTGCTGGCGGACGGTGAGCTCGGCGGCGATGTTCAGGGCGTTGGTCACGATGGTGAAGCCGCCCTCCAGCGTGGAGCGCGTGGCGAGCGTCCTGGCGACCTCGGAGGTCGTGGTGCCGCCGTTCATCCCGATGACGGCGCCGGGCGAGACGAGTTCGGCGGCGGCGTCGGCTATGCGGTGTTTCTCGTCGGCGTGCCGCGCGGTCTTGTACCGCAGCGGCAGGTCGTAGCTCACGCTCTGCGCGACCGCGCCGCCTCTGGTGCGCATCAGCATCTGCTGCTGGGCCAGTTGGTCGAAGTCGCGGCGGATGGTGGCGGTGGAGACGTCGAGGGCCGTCGCGGCCTCTTCGACGGACAGTCTGCCCTCCTGCGCGAGCAGCTCGAGGATCGAGTTCCACCGCTCATATCGGCTCATGGGGCAAGCCTGGCACAGCGCCGCCACCCCTGCCCAGCGTCGGGTCACACTGCACAAAGTTGCTCGATGATGCTATAAATACATCAGAAACAATCAATTGGAGGTGTCCTGGTGACGACGCACACCGAGGCCGAGATCGCTTCACAGCCCGCCTGCTGGCGCCGAGCCGTCGCGCGTGTGCCCGCCGACGCCCTGCCCAGGCCGGGCGAGCGCGTCGCCGTCGTCGGCTGCGGCACCTCGTGGTTCATCGCCCAGGCCTACGCGTCACTGCGCGAGCGTGCCGGGCACGGTGAGACCGACGCCTTCGCCGCGTCGGAGGCTCCACTCGGCCGCTCATACGACCGAGTGCTCGCCCTCACCAGGTCGGGCACGACGACCGAGGTGCTCGACCTGCTCGCCAAGACCTCGGCGAAGACCGTCGTCATCACCGCGGACCCGGGCACACCCGTGATGAAGCTCGCCGACGAGGCGATCGTGCTCGACTACGCCGACGAGCGCTCGGTCGTGCAGACCCGTTTCGCCACCACGCAGCTCGCCCTGCTGCGTGCCAGCCTCGGCGAGGACCTCACCCAGGCCGTCGCCGACGCCGAGCAGGCGGTCGCCGAGCCGCTGCCCGCCGGGCTCGCCGACGCCGAGCAGTACAGCTTCCTCGGTTCGGGCTGGGCGGTCGGGCTGGCTCTTGAGGCCGCGCTCAAGATGCGGGAGGCGGCGCGCGCGTGGACCGAGGCCTACCCGGCGATGGAGTATCGCCACGGCCCGATCAGCATCGCCGGGCCGCGCCGGGTCACCTGGGCGCTCGGCCCCGCGCCCGAAGGGCTGCGCGAGCAGGTCGAGGCCACGGGTGGCGCGTTCGTCGAGAGCGCGCTCGACCCCATGGCCGAGCTGATCAAGGCGCAGCGTGTCGCCGTCGCACGCGCGTTCGCGCAGGGACTCGACCCCGACGAGCCACTGCACCTCACGCGATCTGTGATCCTTTCTTCATGAGCCTCACTCTTACCGACGCGTCCCTGGTGACTCCCGACGGCGTGCACCAGGGCTGGCTGACCATCGAAGACGGCCGCATCACCCACATAGGGCAGGGCGGCGCGCCGGGAGCCGGGCTCAGCCTCGGCGGGCGGCACGTCGTGCCCGGGTTCGTCGACATCCACAACCACGGCGGGGCCGGAGGCTCCTTCCCCAGCGGCGAGCAGGAGCAGGCGCGGGCCGTCGCCGCCCTGCACGCCGCGCACGGCACCACCACGCTGATGGCCAGCCTCGTCACCCAGCCGCTCGACGCGCTCGCCCGCGCCACCGCCGCGCTGGCCGAGCTGTGTGACGAGGGGCTGCTCGCGGGGGTGCACTTCGAGGGCCCCTACATCTCCAAGGCGCGCTGCGGTGCGCACGACCCCGCACTGCTGCGCGAGCCGTCGCCGCAGGAGGTCGCCGCGCTGATCAAGGCGGGCCGAGGCCATGTGCGCATGATCACGATCGCGGGCGAGCTGCCCGGCGCGATCGAGACCATCGAGCTGGCGACCGGCGAAGGCGTCATCGCGGCGCTCGGCCACAGCGACGCCGGCTACGAGCAGACGCTGGCCGGGATCGAGGCGGGCGCGAGCGTCGCCACCCACCTGTTCAACGCCATGCCCGCCCTGGGACACCGGACCCCGGGACCGATCGCCGCCCTGCTGGAGGACCCGCGCGTCACGATCGAGCTGATCAACGACGGCGTGCACGTGCACCCGGCGATGATCCGTCTCGCCTATGCCGTGGCCGGTCCCGGGCGCACCGCGCTGATCACCGACGCGATGGCCGCCACCGGCGTCGGCGACGGCGAGTACATCCTGGGCGCGCTCACCGTCGAGGTCGTCGACGGTGTGGCCAGGCTGGCCGAAGGCGGCTCCATCGCGGGCAGCACGCTCACCATGGACGTCGCGTTCAGGCGTGCGGTCACCGAGGTCGGGCTCTCGCTCGCCGAGGCCGTCGAGATCGCCTCGCTCACCCCCGCCCGCGTGCTCGGCATCGACGACCGGGTGGGCTCGATCGCCGTCGGCAAGGCCGCCGACCTGGTCGTGCTGACCGACTCCCTCGACGTGGCGGGCGTCATGCGGCACGGCACCTGGCTCACGGAGCCCTGATGATCGTCACGGTCACGCTCAACGCCGCCCTCGACGTCACCTACGCCCTGCCAGGCGTCGACTGGGACGGCGTCAACCGCGTCCGGACCGTGCATCGGCGCGCGGGCGGCAAAGGTGTCAACGTCGCCCGCGTCCTGGCCGCGCTCGGCCATCCCTGCCTGGTCACGGGCTTCGCCGGAGGCCCGACCGGCGAGGCCATCCGCGCCGACCTGGCCAGAGCACACGCCATCACCACGTCGCTGACCCCGATCGCCTCCGACTCCCGTACGACGCTCGTCGTCACCGAGGACTCAGGCCCGGCCCGCACCGCCCTGTTCAACGAGCCCGGCCCCCGCGTCACGGCCGGCGAGCTCACCGCCTTCCTGGCCGGGTACGGCACGCGTCTGCCGGGTGCGCGTGCGGTCGTGCTGTCGGGGTCGCTGCCCGAAGGCGTGCCGCCCGACATCTACGCCACGCTCGCCGCCCAGGCCGTCGCGGCCGGTGTTCCGGTGATCGTCGACGCCGACGGCGAGGCCCTGCGCCACGCCACGACCGGTCGGCCGACCGTGCTCAAGCCCAATGCCGAAGAGCTGGCCAGAGCCGTGCCCGGCGGCACACCCGAGGCGGGAGCCCGCGAGCTGGTACGGCGCGGCGCCTCGGCCGTCGTCGTCTCGATGGGCGCCGACGGGCTGCTCGCCGTCACGCCCGAAGGCCTGTTCCGGGCGCGCATGCCGTACCCGGTCGCGGGCAACCCGACGGGGGCCGGTGACGCGCTGGTGGCGGGGCTGGCGCTCGGGCTGGCCGAAGGGACGCCGTGGGAGGCGCGGTTGCGCACGGCCGCCGCGCTCGGCGCCGCCGCGGTGGCCGCGCCCGTCGCCGGGGCCGTCGAGCGTGCGGTGCACGACCGGATCCTGCCGGAGATCGTCATCACCCGAGAGTTCTAGGAGCGCCCAGCCATGCCCCTCGTCGCCATCAGCGACATCGTCGCCGCCACCCCGGCGGGGAGCGGTGTCGGCGCGTTCAATGTGATCCTGCTGGAGCACGCCACCGCGATCGTCGCGGGCGCCGAGGCCGCCGGTCGGCCCGTCGTGCTGCAGATCAGTGAGAACGCCGTGCGCTACCACGGCGCGCTCGCCCCGATCGCACTGGCCGCGCTCGCGGTCGCCCGGGCCTCGGCCGTGCCCGTCGCCGTGCACCTCGACCACGCGACCGACCGCGCGCTGGTCGAGGAGGCCGTCGGGCTGGGCGTCGGCTCGGTCATGTTCGACGCCTCCGCACTGCCCGACGAGGAGAACCTCACCCTCACCGCGGCCGTCGCCGCCTGGTGCCACGAGCGCGGCGCCTGGGTCGAGGCCGAACTGGGCGAGGTGGGCGGCAAGGACGGCGTGCACGCGCCCGGCGCACGGACCAGACCGCACGAGGCCGTCGACTATGTCGCCAGGACCGGCGTCGACGCCCTCGCCGTCGCCGTGGGCAGCTCGCACGCGATGACCACCAAGGACGCCGTGCTCGACCTGGGCCTGATCGCCGCCCTGCACGACGCCGTGCCCGTGCCTCTCGTCCTGCACGGCTCCTCCGGCGTGCCCGACGCCACCCTGCGCGAGGCCGTACGGCACGGCATGACGAAGGTCAACATCGCCACCCACCTCAACAAGGCGTTCACCTCGGCCGTACGCGACCATCTGGCGAAGGACACGGCCGTGGTCGACCCGCGTAAGTACGTCAGGAGCGGCCGGGACGCGGTGGCCCGTGAGGTCGCCCATCTCCTCGGCGTCCTTTCGCCCTCGTGAACCGCGCGGCCGTCGTTCCCGTCTTGGGGATATGACCCTGCGTCCGATGACGGTCCGCCTGCTGGCGGTGTTCGCCCTCGCCTGCTCCGTGCTGGTGGGCGGCTCGACCTCGGCCTGCGCGTGTTCGTGCGTGCCGTTCGAGGCCAAGGAGGCGGTGAGCTCGTCCTCGCTCGTCTTCACCGGCACGGTGAGCGCCGCGAAGCCCGCCCGCGGGCAGACGGCGACCGGCCCTCGCCCGCCGATCGTCTACACCTTCAGGCCCGACAACATCTACAAGGGCGGGCCTGCTGCCGACTACACGATCGCCACCAATGTGGACAGCGCGGCCTGCGGCTACACCTTCGAGATCGGCACCCGCTACCTGGTGTTCGCCAGGTCGGGCAGCTCGGGCCTGTTCGACGACATCCCCGGCGTCACCCTGTCGACGTCGCTGTGCGCGGGCAACGTCGCGCTGAAGAAGGGCGTAGGAGCGCTGCGACCCGGCGACGAGCTGGTGCCCCCGCAGGAGAGCCTGGCCCGCCCCATCGACTCCAACCTCCTCACCGTCCTGGGCCCGCCCACGCCCCCTCCCGCCCCCTCCTCGACCGTCTCGGCCGGGCCCGACGCCCCCGGCGCCAAGGTGAGCGCATCGAGCCCCGACTGGGCCACGGTCGCCGTCGCCGCCGCGGGCGTGCTCGGCCTGGCCCTGGCGGTCGTGCTCGCCTTCACGGTACGGCGGCGCCGCAGCCGGGGCTGACCTCCGGGTGCAGACCGCACCGGGTACGACGGAGCGGTGTCGGGTACGGCGGCATCGGCAGGAGCGGCGTCATGCCGACCCCGGCGGCCTGGGCGGTGGGCTGGATGCGGCATGCTGGAGGCGAAGCGCGACTGGCGGCTCAGGGATGGAAGCGACCATCGGGGAGCTCGTCGCGGGAGCCGACCGCCTGGGCCCCGCGAGCGAGGAGTCGTATGTCCGACACCGTGTCCACAGCCCGCATGCTGCCCGGCGGTCCCGTCGCCGAGCGCATCCTCGCCGATGTCGCCGAGCGGGTGGCCGCGCTGGCCGCCAAGGGAGTGACGCCGTCGCTGGCGACGATCCTCGTCGGCGACGACGACTCCAGCGCCGGATACATCCGCATCAAGCAGCGTCAGGCCGCCGAGCTGGGATTCGTCTCGCCGCACGTGCATCTGCCCGCCGACGCCACCCAGCAGGACCTGCACGCGGCCATCACCGCGTTCAACGACGACCGGGCGGTGCACGCGCTGCTGGTGCAGTACCCGGTGCCCGGCCATCTGGACTACGGGGCCGCGCTGCGTGCGATGGACCCGGACAAGGACGCCGACGGCATGCACCCGCTGAACATGGGCCGCCTGGCCCTCGGCATGCCCGGCCCGCTGCCGTGCACGCCCGCCGGGATCGAGGCGCTGCTGGCGTACTACGACATCCCGATCTCCGGGCGTGAGGTGGTCATCCTCGGCAGGGGCGCCACGCTCGGCAGGCCGCTGGCCCTGCTGCTGAGCCAGAAGCGGCCCACGGCCAACGCCGCCGTCACCGTCGTGCACACCGGCGTGCCCGACTGGGAGCGCTACACCCGCCGGGCCGACGTGCTGATCGCCGCGGCGGGTGTGCCCGGCATCATCAAGCCCGAGCACGTCAAGCCCGGCGCCGTCGTCGTCGGGGGCGGTGTGCGGTACGAGGGTCGCAGGCTGCTGCCGGACGTCGAGGAGTCCGTCGAGCAGGTCGCCGGAGCCATCACACCCCGCGTGGGCGGCGTCGGCCCGACGACGGTCGCCATGCTCTTCAAGAACGCCGTCACCGCGGCCGAGAACGCCACCACCTGACCCACGAGCTGACCCACGAGCGCCCGCCCACGACCAAGGCGAGCCCACCGCGAGCCCACGGGACACACGAACCCCCAAGCGCTTGCCGAGCTCACCGGACACGCGAAACGCCCGGCCGAGGGAGCGATCCCCCGGCCGGGCGTTCCTGCTCATGCCCAGCGCACGCGTACTAGCTCTGCGGTGCGACCACGACCTCGACGCGCTGGAACTCCTTGATGTCGGAGTAGCCCGCCGTCGCCATCGTGCGCTTGAGCGCGCCCATGAGGTTCATCGAGCCGTCGGCCACCGACGAGGGGCCGTGCAGGATCTGCTCCAGCGTGCCCACGGTGCCGAACTGTACCCTGCGCCCGCGCGGCAGCTCGGGGTGGTGCGCCTCCGAACCCCAGTGGAACCCGTGGCCGGGCGCCTCGACCGCACGGGCCAGCGGCGAGCCGACCATGACGGCGTCGGCGCCGCACGCGATGGCCTTGGCGATGTCGCCCGACGTGCCCATGCCGCCGTCGGCGATGACGTGCACGTAGCGCCCGCCCGACTCGTCCATGTAGTCACGCCTGGCCGCCGCCACGTCGGAGATCGCGGTTGCCATCGGCACCGCGACGCCGAGCACCGTGCGCGTGGTGTGCGAGGCGCCGCCACCGAACCCGACCAGCACCCCGGCCGCGCCCGTGCGCATGAGGTGCAGCGCCGCGGTGTAGGTGGCGCAGCCGCCGACGATGACGGGCACGTCGAGCTCGTAGATGAACTGCTTGAGGTTGAGCGGCTCGGCCCGGCCCGAGACGTGCTCGGCCGAGACCGTGGTGCCCCTGATGACGAAGATGTCGACGCCCGCGTCGATGACCGCCTTGTGGTGCTGGACCGTGCGCTGCGGCGAGAGCCGTACGGCGGTGGTGACACCGGCCGCGCGGATCTCCTCGATGCGGCGGCCGATCAGCTCGTCCTTGATCGGGGCCGAGTAGATCTCCTGCAGCCTGCGCGTGGCCGCCTCGGCGTCGAGGGCGGCGCACTCCTCCAGCAGCGAGGACGGGTCCTCGAAGCGGGTCCACAGGCCTTCGAGGTCGAGCGGCGCGAGGCCGCCGAGCCTGCCGATCTCGATGGCGGTCCTGGGCGAGACCACGCTGTCCATCGGAGCCACCAGCATCGGCAGCTCGAAACGGTAGGCGTCGATCTGCCAGGCGATCGAGACCTCCTCGGGGTCACGGGTACGCCGTGACGGCACGAGGCCGATCTCGTCCAACGCGTAGGCGCGGCGGCCGGACTTGCCGCGCCCGATCTCCACCTGGGTCATGTTCTGGACGTCCTTCTACGACTGGCTGCTGCGACTGGCGATGGTCAACGACTTCTAGCGGCGGTGGTAGTTGGGCGCTTCCACCGTCATCTGGATGTCGTGGGGGTGGCTCTCCTTCAGGCCCGCCGCCGTGATCGGCATGAGCTGGCCGCGCTCGTGCAGCTCGCCGATCGTGCGCGACCCGGTGTACCACATGCCCTGGCGCAGGCCGCCGACGAGCTGGTGTGCCACCGCCGCGACCGGGCCCCGGTAGGGCACCTGGCCCTCGATGCCCTCGGGGATGTACTTGTCCTCGCCGCCGACGTCGGCCTGGGCGTAGCGGTCCTTGCTGAAGGAGACGCCGCCGCGCTCGCGGTTGCGCACGGCGCCGAGCGAGCCCATGCCCCGGTAGGACTTGAACTGCTTGCCGTTGATGAAGATCAGCTCGCCGGGCGACTCCTCGCATCCGGCCAGCAGCGAGCCGAGCATCACGGTGTCGGCGCCCGCGGCGATGGCCTTGGCGATGTCGCCTGAGTACTGCAGGCCGCCGTCGCCGATGACGGGCACACCGGCCGGAGCAGCCGCGAGCGAGGCCTCGTGGATGGCGGTGACCTGCGGCGCGCCCACGCCCGCGACGACGCGGGTCGTGCAGATGGAGCCGGGGCCGACCCCGACCTTGACCGCGTCGGCGCCCGCGTCGACCAGCGCCTGCGCGCCCGCGCGGGTGGCGACGTTGCCGCCGATGACATCGATGCCGGCATTGGACTTGATCTTGGCGATCATGTCGCAGACGCCGCGCGAGTGGCCGTGCGCGGTGTCGACGATGATGACGTCGACGCCCGCCTCGATGAGCGCCTTGGCCCGCTCCTCGGCGTCGCCCGCCACGCCGATCGCCGCGCCGACGACCAGTCGGCCGCTGCGGTCCTTGGTGGCGAGGGGGTACTGCTCGCTCTTGGTGAAGTCCTTGATGGTGATCAGGCCGCGCAGCCTGCCCTCGCCGTCGATCAGCGGCAGCTTCTCGATCTTGTTGGCCTTGAGCAGCGCGAAGGCGTCGTCACGCGAGACTCCGACGGGCGCGGTCACGAGCGGCATCTTCGTCATGACCTCGCGCACGGTACGACTCTGGTCGCTCTCGTAACGCATGTCACGGTTGGTAACGATGCCGAGCAGGACGCCCGTGGAGTCGGTGACCGGCACGCCCGAGATGCGGTAGGTGGCGCACAGCCGCTCGACCTCGGCCAGCGTGTGGTCGGGCGAACAGGTGACGGGGTTGGTCACCATGCCCGCCTCCGAGCGCTTGACCAGGTCGGCCTGCTGGGCCTGCTCCTCGACCGACAGGTTGCGGTGCAGGATGCCGATGCCGCCCTGACGGGCCATCGCGACGGCCATCCTGGCCTCGGTGACGGTGTCCATCGCGGCCGAGACCAGCGGAATCGACAGCGTGATGCCACGGGAGAGGCGCGTCGTGGTCTCGGCGTCACCCGGCTGCAGATCTGAATACGCGGGCACCAGCAGCACGTCGTCGAAGGTGAGACCGGTTTCGGTGAACTTGGACATGCTGCTTTGACCCCTCCGAAGCACGCTTGTGGCGGGAGAACCCCCAGAGGTCAGTTTAGGCCCCGGCTCCAAACGACCGGAGGGCAAGGCCCTAAAACAGAGCCGGGAGGACGATGACCCCCACGGTCCGTCGTCCTCCCGGCCATGCAAAAAGCCGGGGGATCGGTCGGTCGGTGATCCGCCCGATCCCCCGGCCACCGGCAATTCCGCGAGGGCGCCCTAACGCCACCGAACCCCCCTCCGTGTCCGAATGGCCGCGCACTCCGCGTCACTGCCGACGCTGGGTTAAGCGTGCGTCACTCGCTGGCACATCGCAATGTGAAAACGTGCAATTGCACGAAGTTGCACATGACTGCCTGTGAGTCCGCGCAAGACCCGGACAGCGGGTGTTAACCGGGTTATCCTCTCGGCACGTCTCGTCCCATCCTGGAGCTCCGCCAATGCGCTACGACTCCCAGACGATCGACTCTCTCGAGAGCCTGGGCCTGGACCCGGCTCAGACCTCGCTGTACGCCGCGGTCCTCCGACTACACCGAGCGACGCTGACCGAGCTCGCCGAGGCGATGAACGACCCTGCCGAGCAGGTGGGCGAGCGCCTCGCCGGGCTGGTACGGCTCGGCATCGTGGAGCAGAAGTCGAGCGAGTTCCTCGCCAGGCACCCGGCGTCGGCGCTCGGCAGACTGATCGCGCAACGCCTGGACCGGCTGGCCGAGGAGAGCCGGCAGATCGACTCGGCCCTGGGCTCGATCCGGGGCCTGATCCGCGACTACGACGCCGGGCGCGACTACCAGAGCGGGCCGTTCCCCATCGAAACGGTCAGCGGCGCCGACGAGCTCTACGAGAGCGTGATCGGCATGGCCGTCCAGGCCCCGCCGCTCGAACTGCTCACCGCGATCCCCGACGACCGCAGCATGCTCGACTTCGTCCGTAAGTTCGCCGACCAGTGGATCGAGGCCCAGCGCCGCGACCTGGTGAACCTGCGGATGATCATCCCGGTCGGCACCCTGGTCCTGCCCGGCGTACGCGACCAGCTCGTGCGCATGATCGAGAGCGGCGGTGAGGCACGCACGCTGGACAAGGTGCCGAGCTGGTTCCTCATCGCCGGGCCCGAGGCGGCCGGGCTGCCTCCGCTGTGGGGCGGCAATCTGCCCGAGCACGCCTACAACTTCTCCTTCGTCCGGGCGCCGATCGTCGTGGGCGTCTTACGCACGCTCTTCGACGAGCTGTGGGGCCGTGCGCTGCCGCTGCCGTGGGGCAGGCGCCGCGACGGCATGCTGCAGGTGCTGCGGCTGGCGGCCCAGGGCATGTGCGACGAGTCCATCGCCCGCCAGCTGGGCGTCTCGGTGCGCACGGTGCGGGCGAGGTTCGCCGACGCGATGGGCGAGCTCGGCGCGCAGTCGCGCTTCCACGCGGGGGTCGAGGCGGCGAGGAGGGGCTGGCTGTCCTGACACAGGGCCCCAAGGAGGCGAGATGCGTCCTTTTCGCCCGCCGAACGACCCACCTCGGCGCGCTTGGCGGGTGTAGGCCCTGTTTTTACCTCGTGGGTCATAAGGTGAGAAGCGTGCTGGAAGACGTGCCCCGTGACCCGTTCGCGGATGATCCGAACGATCCGAGCGCGGCCCTGGGCGAGATGGACGACCCGGAGCCGCTCACGGCGGCCGAGCGTGACGAGGCGGTCTCCGACCTGGCCGACGTGGAGGTCTTCCGGTCGCTCCTAGAGCCCCAGGGCGTGCTCGGCCTGGTTCTCGACTGTCCCGAGTGCGGCGAGCCGCACTTCTTCGACTGGGACCTGCTGCGCGGCAACCTGCGCCAGATGATCGACCTCGGCCGGCCCCAGGTGCACGAGCCGGCCTTCCAGCCCAACCCCACGGACTATGTGAGCTGGGAGTACGCCAGGGGCTACGCCGACGGTGTCATCGACACCGAGGACCGCCGCTGATCGACGTCGTCGATCAGCGCGACGAGCAGGCGCACGGCGGGATCGTCGGAATGCGGCGGCGGCTGTCTGCGCGCCAGGGCCTCGACGATCATGTCGGTGACAGCCACCTCCGGGTTGCTGCCCACCCTGCGCACCGGATGGGCGGGGGTCAAGCGGTCGACTCCAGCTCGGCCATCTGCCGCAACCTGGCCAGCGCCCGATGCTGGGCGACGCGGACGGCTCCTGGTGACATGCCGAGTACATTACCGGTCTCCTCGGCCGACAGTCCCGACACCACCCGGAGCATGAGCAGCTCGCGCTGGTTGTCAGGCAGCCGTGAGAGCAGCCTGCGCGCATGCTCGACCTCGATGTAGCGCACCACCGTCTCCTCCGGCCCAGGACCGTCGTCAGGCCCGTCGGGAAGGTCCTGAGTGGGTACGGCGGAGCGGACCGAACTACGCAGCGCGTCGGCCACCTTGTGCGAGGCGATGCCGAACACGAACGAGGCGAACGGCCTGCCGATGTCCCGATATCTCGGCAGCGCCGACAGCACGGCGATGCACACCTCCTGTGCCACATCATCGGCAATGTGATATTGCCCGGAAACCCGGCCGAGCCGGGCCCGGCAATATCGGACGACCATAGGGCGAAGCTCGCCGAGCAGAGTCTCGATCGCAGAGCGATCCCCCTGAACGGCGAGGCTCGTCAGTTCCCTGAGATCGGTCTCACCCGGTCTCGCAGGAAGTCTCGGCGCAAGCCTTACCCCGCTTTTGGCGTCGGCGACGCTTCCCTCGCTCACGTTAGGCATGATGCCCGCACTGATCGTGCCTGTCGTCATCGCGAACGGCTACGGATTGGTCACATTGAGGCGACGATAACGGGGCGTAATCGAACGACGACACTAGGGCTTTTAGCGTCACCGAATATTTCATGCGATAAGCCAATAAGGGAGAAAAATGTCAGACCCGTAGACGCTTTGCCGGTGCGGATGGTTTACCTGCCTGCCGTACCAATGGTTTAGCTCTGCCAAAAACGAAACGGCCCGCGCCTAGATGGCGCGGGCCGTACGTGATCTCGAACAGCGGCGTGATCAGTGACCGTGGCCGTGTCCGTGACCGGAGCCACCGGCGGCCGGGGCCTCCTCCTCGGGCTTGTCCACGACGAGCACCTCGGTCGTCAGCAGCATGCCGGCGATGGAGGCGGCGTTCTGGACCGCCGAGCGGGTGACCTTGACCGGGTCGATGACGCCCTGCGCGAGCAGGTCGCCGTACTCGCCGGACGCGGCGTTGAGGCCGTGGCCGACGGGCAGCTCGGAGACCTTGTGGGTGACCACGTAGCCTTCGAGACCGGCGTTCTCGGCGATCCAGCGGGCCGGCTCGACCAGCGCGCGGCGCACGACGCCGACGCCGGTGGCCTCGTCGCCGGTCAGGCCCAGGTCGTCCAGGTCCTTGGAGACGTGGATGAGCGCGGAGCCACCGCCGGAGACGATGCCCTCCTCGATCGCGGCGCGGGTCGCGGAGATCGCGTCCTCGAGGCGGTGCTTCTTCTCCTTGAGCTCCACCTCGGTGGCGGCGCCGACACGCAGCACGCACACACCGCCGGAGAGCTTGGCCAGACGCTCCTGGAGCTTCTCGCGGTCCCAGTCGGAGTCCGACTGCTCGACCGCGATCTTGATCTCCTTGACGCGGTCCTCGATCGCCTGCGCGTCGCCGGCGCCGTCGACGATGGTCGTGGCGTCCTTGGTGACGACGATGCGGCGGGCGGTGCCGAGCACCTCGAGGCCGACGTGCTCCAGCTTGAGGCCGATCTCCTCGGAGACGACCTGGCCGCCGGTCAGGATCGCGATGTCCTGCAGCATGGCCTTGCGGCGGTCACCGAAGCCCGGGGCCTTGACGGCCACGGAGGTGAACGTGCCACGGATCTTGTTCGTCACCAGGACGGCCAGGGCCTCGCCCTCGACGTCCTCGGCCACGATGAACAGGGCCTTCTTCGTCTGCGCGACCTTCTCCAGCAGCGGGAGGAAGTCGGCGATCGACGAGATCTTGCCCTGCGTGAGCAGGATGTAGGCGTCCTCGAGGACGGCCTCCATGCGCTCGGAGTCGGTGACCATGTAGGCCGACAGGTAACCCTTGTCGAACTGCAGGCCCTCGGTGAACTCCAGCTCCATGCCCATGGCGTTGGACTCTTCGACGGTGATGACACCGTCCTTGCCCACCTTGTCGAACGCCTCGGCGATCAGCTCGCCGATCTTGGCGTCCTGAGCGGAGATCGTCGCGACATTGGCGATCTCCTTCTTGTCCTCGACCGGGCGGGCCGCGGCGAGCAGGATCTCGCTGACGGCCTTGGCTGCCTTGTCGATGCCGCGCTTGAGCGACAGGGGCGAGGCGCCCGCCGCCACGTTGCGCAGACCCTCGCGGACCATGGCCTGGGCCAGGACGGTCGCGGTCGTCGTGCCGTCACCGGCGACGTCGTTGGTCTTGGTGGCGACTTCCTTGGCGAGCTGGGCGCCCAGGTTCTCGTACGGCTTGTCGAGCTCGACCTCGCGGGCGATGGTCACGCCGTCGTTGGTGATGGTCGGCGCACCGAACTTCTTGTCGATGACCACATTGCGGCCGCGCGGGCCAAGCGTCACCTTGACGGCGTCGGCGAGGGCGTTGACACCGCGCTCAAGCGCGCGGCGGGCGTCCTCGTCGAACTCCAGGATCTTCGGCATGATGAGTCCTCTCAGCGTAGAAAGCCCCGGGCCACTCGGGCCCGGGGCTTTCTCACGGCTTACTTCTCGATGATGGCGAGAACGTCACGGGCGGAGAGCACGAGGTACTCCTCGCCGCCGTACTTGACCTCGGTGCCGCCGTACTTGCTGTAGAGGACGACGTCGCCCTCCTTGACGTCGAGCGGAATCCGCTTGTCGCCGTCCTCGTCCCAGTTGCCGGGGCCCACCGCGAGGACCTTGCCCTCCTGGGGCTTCTCCTTCGCGGTGTCCGGGATAACCAGGCCGGAGGCGGTGGTCTGCTCGGCCTCAAGCGGCTGAACCACAATGCGGTCGCCGAGCGGCTTAACGGGAACCTTGGTGGCGGTCGTCACGATCGGACCTCCCCTTCAGATTTGAATGATCTAGAAGAGGCGACCAGTGGTCTGCCGTCGCGGGTGCCAGACCTGTCTCGTCGCTTTTGATGTTGGCACTCTCAAGGGGAGAGTGCCAACAGGAAACATATGCAAGAGGGCCTTGACAGTCAACACGAACCGCGCCGATCAGCCCTGGGCGTAGGCCAGGTCAGCTACGAGCGTAGGCGCCCTCCGACAGCTCCCGTACCACGCCGGGCCTCCAGGGGCTCCAGCCAAGGGCCTCCCGGGTCCTGGCCGAGCTCGCCCGCTGGCTCAGTGCGAGCGCGCCCGCGAACGCCTCGCCGTACGCGCCCGCCGCCTCCGGAAGCGGCCACGCCTCGGCCGCGACCCGTACGCCCGCCCCCTTGGCCGCCGCCTCGGCCACGGCCGTCAGCTCGACCGCCTCCTCGGCGATCGCGTGGTAGACCCGGCCGGGCTCCCCCTTGGCGAGCACGTCGAGCACCAGGTCGGCCAGGTCGTCGACGTGGACGAACGTCCAGGTGGGCACCTCGTCGCCGTCCTGCACGTAGACGCCGACGCCGCGTTCGGCCGCCAGGGCCGCGAGCGTGACGACCATGCCGCCTCCGCCCCTGCCGTGCACGACCGCCGGTCTGATCACGGTGCCTCCGGCCGTCAGGATGGCCTGCTCGACCTCGGGGCGGTAGCCGACGATCGGGATCGGGTCGGCCGGGCTGTCCTCGTGGCCGTCGCGGGTGGGGCCGAGCACCCAGATGCCGCTGACGTACAGGACCGGCTTGCCCGACGCGGCCAGGGCGGCGGCCGTGGCCAGGTCGACGTCCCGGTCGCCGGTGAGCACGGCCGCGTGCACGACGGCGTCGACGTCGGGGGTGACGGCCGCGGCGACGGAGGCGGGGTCGCCCAGGTCGCCCCTGCGCAGGTCTTCGACGCCGCCGGGCACGCGCTCGCGCACCAGGGCGGCGACCTGGTGTCCCTGCTCGGTCAGCCGCTCGACCAGGACGCCGCCGATGTAGCCCGTGGCGCCGAGAACCAGAACCTTCATGATCTTCACCCTCAAACACTTCGACATGGAAACGTGGCAACCGTAGCATCGAACCTTTCGATGTCAAAGTGTTGATAGAGTGACCACATGGAAGACGCCGTTGACCAGATCGTCGAGCTGTGGGGCCGGGCCAGGCCCGACCTCGACTTCACCCCCGTCGCCACCGTCGCCCGGGTCAACAGGGCGGCCAGGATCATGGGCAAGGGCGTCACCACGCACCTGGCCGGGCACGGCGTCGAAGGCTGGGAGTTCGACGTGATGGCCGCACTGCAGCGCGGAGGCGGCGAGCACACCATGTGCATGGGCGACCTGGCCTCGGCCACCATGGTCAGCTCGGCCGCGCTGACCAACAGGGTCGACCGCCTGGTCAAACGCGGCCTGGTCACCCGGGCCAACGCACCGGGCAACAGGCGTCAGGTGGTGGTCACACTGAGCCCCGAAGGCCTGCGGCTGATGAACGAGGTGCAGGCCGGCCACCTGGACAACGAGCGCCGGCTGCTCGAAGGCCTGACCGACACCGAACGCGAGCAGCTCAACGGCCTGCTGCGCAAACTCCTGCTCTCGCTGGGCGACACCGCCCTGTGAAGCCCTACTGCCCGGCGCGGTCGGCGTTGGCGATGATCGCGTCGCGGGTGTAGCGGGCCAGGCCCTCGGCCGTGGCATCGATGTTGGCGGTGAAGCGGGGGTCGGCGACGTACATCTCGCCGAGCCCTCTGTGGATCTCGTACGTGCAGTCGTAGCACCACGTGGTGATGTGCCTGCGGTGCTCCTCGGCCAGGTCCATCGCACGCTCGCCGTCGGCGGGCGCGCCGTCGGCCATCGCCGCCGCCATGCGCAGGGTCACCTCCTGCGCCGACGCCATGAACTGCTTCCAGTCCGCCTTGGTGAACGACGCGCTCCTGCGCCGCGACTGCTCCCAGGCGTCGGAGCCGCCCCAGCGCCGTTCGGCCTCCTCGGCGTGCTCGGCGGGGTCGAAGTCGCCGAACACCTCGAACCTCTCCTCGGGCGTGAGATCGATGCCCATCTGATGTGCCTCCATGGTGAACTCCACTTGGGTGAGCATGTGCGTGAGCCTGTCCATGCGCCTGAGCAGCAACTCGTGCTGGCGGCGCAGGTGGACCAGCGGGTCGGCGCCGGGATCGTCGAGGATGTCGGCGATCTCCTCCAGCCCGAACCCCAGCTCCCGGTACCCGAGGATGGCCTGCAGGCGCTCCAGGTCGTCCTCGGAGTAGCGCCGGTACCCCGCGCTCGTCCGCCCGCTGGGCGACAGCAGTCCGACCTCGTCGTAGTGGTGCAGCGTCCGCACGGTCACCCCTGCGGTCCTGGCCACGACGCCTACCGGGTAGCTCATGCCCCCGACGCTAGAACCTCACGTGACGTGAGGGTCAAGCGGACGCGCTAACGTCGGACGGCGTGGACCTCGACGCCTTCCTCGACCTGCTGGAGCCGCACGGCCAGACCGCACTCGCCGACGCGGCGGACGTCGCCGGGCTCGACCAGGTGACGGCGGTGACCAGGCTAAGGAAGAGCCACGCCGCCCCGCTGGCCGCCGCCGCGCTCACCCAGGCCAGGCTGCGGGTCAGGGCGGCCGACAAGTTCGGCGCCGACGCCTCGCTGATGTACTTCACCCCGCACGGCCTCGAACAGGCCACCCGCAGGGAGGTGGCCGACCATCGCGCCGCCCGCCTCACCTCGGACCTGGGCCCGGCCCGGGTGGCCGACGCGTGCAGCGGCATCGGAGGCGACCTGCTGGCCCTGGCCAGGGCGGGCTGCACGGTCGACGCCGTCGACGCCGATCCGCTGACCGCCGCCGTGGCCAGGGCCAACGCCGACGCGCTCGGTCTCGGCGAGCGCGTCACCGTACGGGTGGCCGACGCCGCCTCGCTCGACCCCTCCGGCTACGACGTGCTGTTCGCCGATCCGGCCAGGCGTACCACCAGGGGGCGCACGTTCGACCCGCTGGCGTACTCGCCGCCGTGGCCCGTCGTGCTCGACCTGATCGCCAGGGCGGGAGCCGCGTGCCTCAAGGTCGCGCCCGGCATCCCGTACGAGTTCATCCCCGAGGGCGCGCAGGCCGAATGGGTCTCCTACAAGGGCGAGGTCAAGGAGGCGGCGCTGTGGTGCGGCCCCCTCGCGGGCCGCGACGCCCGCATGGCCACCCTGCTGCCGGGCGGGCACACGCTCGTCCCCGAAGGGGTACGGCCGGACGTGGGCGCCGTGGGCCGCTACGTGTGGGAGCCGGACGGCGCGGCGATCAGGGCGCATCTGGTCGGCGAGGTGGCACGGGAGCTCGGCGGCAGGCTGCTTGACCCGATGATCGCCTACATCACCGGCGACCGGGATGTCACCTCGGTCTGGGCCTCGCGCTACGAGGTGGAGGAGATCATGCCATTCTCCCTGAAGCGCCTTCGATCGGCTCTGCGCACACGTAGCGTCGGAAACGTCACCATCAAGAAACGCGGTTCGGCCGTGGACATCGAACGCTTGCGGCAGGACCTACGTCTTTCTGGCGACAAATCCGCTGTGGTCATTCTGACCCGCATCGCGGACAGGCCGTTCGCCCTCATCTGCACCCCCTCTCGACCTGCATAAATGGCAAATCGGGGCGATACCTTGATAATCACGATCTTTTAAAGTCGGCCCCGAAAGACCTTGATCCAGAGGCTAAGGTGGGCGCGCGGGAGTTCTCCCCCCTATTGCGGTTGACCGCGCAATTCACCTTCTACCTGTAAACCGGACCAATCCCACCGCTGCGCGGCTGACCGTCGGCGAGTGAAGGAGCTTTCGGTGGATCACTCCAACCACACCCTTCTCCAGGCGAACAGCCAGACCGCCATCTCCGACAGGATGCGGGAGCTGCTCGCCAGGGCCGCCCAGGACCATGTTTACGAGCAGCGCACCCAAGGCGCGGTGCTCGACGAGATCCGCCAACGTCTCGAAGGCATGGAGTGGCTGCTGCGCGAGGTGCGCGAGCGCGAGCTCGGCAGCCTCAGCGGCGCCCTTGAGAGCGTCAACGGCAGGCTCGACGACATCACCACCAGGCCGCCCTCCTGGGCCGAAGGCCTGGCCCAGCACGTCGAGGTGGTCCGCGACCACGTCGACGCCGTCGGCCAGCGCCTCGACAGCGTCGGCGAGCGCGTCACCCCCGTTTCCGAGCTGCCGAGCCTCTGGGCCGACGTCGGCACGGTCGGCGAGAGCGTCGAGGAGGCGCTCAGACGGCTGCAGACGATCGTCGAGGGCACCGACGGCATCACCAGGCGCCTGGGCGAGTTCTCCGGCAAGCTGGGCCAGCTCAACGCCAGCATGGAGGCCGCGGCCAACAGGTTCACCCGCCTGGACAAGTCGATCGGCGACCTCACCGTCCGCACCGAGCGGGTCGAGTCCGGCATGACCGACCTGGCCGAGCGTGCGGGCTCGGACGCGACGGAGCTCGGGGCCAGGCTCGACGAGACGTCCGGGCTGATCGACGCCCGGATCACCGTGCTCGCCGGTCAGGTCGAGGCCAGGATGACCGGCCTGTCCGGGCAGCTCGCCGGGATCACCGGCCAGGTGGCCGACGTCGCCGACCAGATCGACACCAGGCTCGGCGACGTCGAGGCCGACCTCAAGGCCGTCGACGGCAGGCTGGGCGGCACGGCCGACCGCCTCGACGAGAGCCTCACCGCCTCGGTCCAGCTCGTCACCGACGCGGTCGAGCAGGTCGACGCCAAGGTCGAGAGCGCGCAGGAGCGCCTGTCCTACCGCTTCGACGGCCTCGACAGCAGGATGGACCGCGTCGACGGGCGGCTGCTCGCCGTCGACTCTCGCCTGGCCAGCGTCGACGGGCGCATCGAGACGGCCGACGAGTGCCTGGCCGACATCGACACCCGTCTCGACGGCGTCGACGGCAGGCTGGGCACGGTCGACAACCGGGTCGGCGGCGTCGACAAGCGCCTGGTCGCACTCGACGGCCGGCTGACCGGCGTGGACAAGCAGCTCGGCGCGGTCGACGGCCGGCTCACCGGGCTGGACAAACAGCTCGGCGGCGTCGACACCCAGCTCGGCGCGCTCGACCGCAGGCTCGGGGTCGTCGACACCCACCTCGGACGGCACGACGACCGCTTCGACAACCTCGACGGGCGCGTCGACAGCCGCTTCACCGAGCTCGACGAGCGCATGGTCGCCACCGCCTCGGCGGCCGACCAGCGCACGACCGAGGTCTCGGGTGTGCTCGAACTCCGGCTCGGCGAGGTCGAGAGCGACCTGACCGACAGGCTGCACGAGATCGAGAGCGGCATCGGCGGCAGGCTCGACGGCGTGGACGGCAGGCTCTCCTCGCTCTCCTCGCAGGCCGAGGCGCTCATCTCGCAGGGCGACAAGGCGGGCGAGCACCTGGAGGCCGTCGACGACCGCGTCGAGGCCGTCAGCCAGCGCATCGGCCAGCTGCCCGCCACCCTGGCGATCGGCGAGCGCGTGGGCGAGCTGCTCGACTCCCAGACAGGCGAGCAGGCCAAGCGCTTCGACGCCATCGACCAGCGCCTGTCCGACGCCGCCGCGGCCCTGACCGAGTCCATCCAGGCCCGGCCGGACACCGAACTGCTCACCGCGACCGTGACCGAGATCGTCGAGCCGGCCTCCAGCGACCTCACCAAGCGCCTCGGCGCCCTGGAGGAGACCATGCTGGCCCTGGCCGAGGCCCTCCTGCGCCCCACCCGCAACAGCAAGGACTGACCCCGCCCCACGAACGAGAGCACCCCGGACGCGCGCACACGGCCGGGGTGCTCTCCTCTCGTCAGGGATCCCCCGTCAGACGTACACCTCGGTGATCGGCATCGAGGAGTCCGCCGGGATGTCCAGGCGGGACGGCGCGATCCCGGCGGCGACCAGATCGGACCCCAGGGTGGCGACCATGGCGCCGTTGTCGGTGCACAGGCCGGGCCGGGGCACGCGGACGCGCACGCCTGCCGCCTCGCAGCGCTCCTGGGCCAGCGCCCGCAGCCGGGAGTTGGCCGCGACCCCGCCGCCGATGAGCAGGTCCCGCACACCGTGCTCCTTGCAGGCCTGCAGCGCCTTGCGGGTCAGCACGTCGACCACGGCCTCCTGGAACGAGGCCGCCACATCGGGCACCGAGATCCGCTCCCCCGACGCCTCCCGCGCCTCGACCCAGCGCGCGACGGCGGTCTTGAGCCCGGAGAAGGAGAAGTCCAGCGTGCCGTCGTCCATCTTGCCCCTCGGAAAGGCGATGGAGGTGGCCGAGCCGCTGGTGGCGGCCCTGTCGATGTGCGGCCCGCCGGGGAACGGCAGCCCGAGCACCCGGGCCACCTTGTCGAACGCCTCCCCTGCCGCGTCGTCAACGGTCGACCCGAGCGAGACGACGTCCTTGGCCACATCGGGCACGAGCAGCAACGAGGAGTGCCCTCCCGAGACCAGCATGGCGATGCACGGCTTGGGCAGCGGCCCGTGTTCGAGCTGGTCGACGGCGACGTGCGCGGCCAGGTGGTTGACCCCGTAGAGCGGCACGCCGAGCCCCAGCGCGTAGGCCTTGGCCGCGGCCACCCCCACCAGCAGCGCACCGGCGAGCCCCGGCCCGGCGGTGACGGCGATGGCGTCGATGTCGGAGAACTTCAGTCCGGCCTGGGCCAGCGCGCTCTCCACGGTCGGCGTCATGGCCTCCAGGTGCGCGCGCGAGGCCACCTCGGGCACGACGCCGCCGAATCTGGCGTGCTCGTCCATGCTGGAGGCGATGGTGTTGGCCAGCAGCGTGTGCCCGCGCACGATCCCGATGCCGGTCTCGTCGCACGAGGTCTCGATGCCCAGCACCAGGGGTTCGTCAGCCATCGATCTTCCTCTTCATCACGATCGCGTCGGTGCCGTCGTCGTAGTAGCGGCGGCGCAGGCCGATCTCCTCGAATCCGAAACGCACATAGAGGGCCTGCGCCCTGGGGTTGTCGGCGCGTACCTCGAGGAAGACCTCGGCGGCTCCCCTGCGGGCGGCCTCGGCCAGCAGGGCGGTCAGCAGGGCCGCGCCGACCCCCTGGCCCCTGTGCTCGGCCCCGACGGCGATGGTCTGCACGTCGGCCTGGTCGGCGGCGGCGGCCAGGCCCGCGTAACCGACGATCTCACCGTCCTGATCGCCGTCCTGCCCGCCGTCCTGCTCGCCGGACAGGGCGACGAGATAGTGCCGGGTGCGAGGCTGGTCCTCCAGCTCGCCGCGCAGCATGCCTTCGCTCCACGCGTCGGCGGGGAACGTCGCCCGTTCGAGCTCCAGCACGGACGGCAGGTCGGCGAGCGTCATCTGCCGCAGTCTCACCGTTTCACCCCGCTCATGCCGTCACCTTCTTCGGCGCCTTGGGCACCACGGCGTCGGGCCTGCGCAGGTAGATCGGCAGCGGCGCGTCCAGCGTCTGCCCCGCCGCCAGCCGCCCGGCGGCGAGCGCCGCCAGCGCGCCTCCATAGGGGTACGGCGGCGCGTCCAGCACACGGTCGAAGACGTCGGCGTAGAGCTCGGCCCCCGCCCCGGCGATCGGCAGCCCGCCGGTCGCCACGTCGGCGGGCCGATCGACGAACGGCCCGTCGAGAGGCGTGTCGAAGGCGGAGTAACGCCCCCAGAACACCTCCTTGCGCCGGGCATCGGTCGCGACCAGGAACGGCTCGCGCAGCCCGCTGCCGTAGGCGATGGCGTCGAGCGAGCAGATACCGTACGCGGGCACGCCGAGCGCCAGCGCGAGCGCCTGGGCGGTCATCAGCCCGACGCGCAGCCCGGTGTAGGGACCGGGACCGGAACCGGCGACGATGGCGGTGACGTCACGAAGGGCGACCCCGGCCTCGGCGACGACGGCCTCGATGGTGGGAACGAGCAGCTCACCATGGCGGCGGGCGTCGATCGTCGTGGATTCGGCCAGCACACGGTCGCCGTCGTGAACAGCGGCGGTGACGGCGGGGGTCGCGGTGTCGAAAGCCAGCACAAGCACGAACGTCAAGGGTAGTCGCTCACCCGTGCCTTACGCGCAGTCCTCACGCCCATCCGGTGCGCGAACGCAGCCATTGCAGGGCGGGCACGGCCAGCGCGCGCTGGAAGGCGCGCACGGTCGGCAGTCCCGGCGGCGGCGGCTGACGGCTCTGCCAGGCGAAGTACCCGCTGCTCGCGGCCACCAGCGCGGTGATCGCCTCGTCCGGGTCCGGCACCAGCTCCTGCGGCGGCGGCCCGCCGTTCAGCCGCACCGAAGGCGCCATGAGCACCAGGTCGAACCACGGCGCCCCGATGCTGGCCCACGGCCAGTCGACGAAGAGCACGCGCCCGCCGCTGAGCAGGATGTTGTCGGCCCGCATGTCGGCGTGTACGAGCGTGTCGCCCGCCGCCGCCCCGGCCCAGCCGGATTCGAGGTCGGCCAGGCGGGTCAGGTGCTCGCGTTCCCACGGTCCGAGGTCGCGCGCCGCCTGCGGGTCGGCCAGCAGCCGCCGCCATCCCCTGAACATCCGGTCGTAGCGCTCGCCGACCGTGGGCGCCTCGACGGGCGCGGGCGTGAGCGTCGCCGCGAGCTCGCCCAACGCCGTCAGGACGCTGTTCAGCTCGTCCGGCAGCCACGGCTGCAGCGGCATGTGACCGTCGACGTACTCGAACAGCAGCACCACCCACCCGCCGACGTCCAGGTCGGCCAGCAGCCTGGGCGCGGGCACGGCGGTCGGCAGCGCCGAGGCGATGCGGGCCTCGGCCCGGTGCAGGAGCGGTGTGTCCGGATTGGGCGCGGGCCCTGCCGCCTTGACGAACACGCGCCTGCCGTCGGCCAGGTCGAGCCGCGCGGCCGGGCCCGGCGAGAAGCCACCCTCGCGGGTGACCGCCCGCACGACCGGAGCGCCGAGCCGCGCCTCGACGGCCAGCCGTACCTGCGCGGGCACTTCGGACCAGTCCTGGCGCGGCACGTCAGGCGCGCTTGGTGTAGACGATCACATTGTCGACGTACTCGTGCTTGGCGTAGTCGAACGTGCCGCCGCACGTGACCAGGCGCAGCCCTTCCTCGGTGTAGACGCTCTGGGCGGGAAAGGCGTCCTTGTGCACCTGCTCGACGCGTTCCACCCTGTACTCGGCGATCTTGCCGTCACTGCGTTCGACGCGGACGACCTGGCCCTTGCGCAGCTGCTTGAGCTTGTAGAACACGGCGGGCGCGGTCTTGGTGTCCACATGCCCGATGATCACCGAGGCGCCCTTGTCGCCCGGCACCGCGCTGTGCTTGAACCATCCCGCCATCTTCGGCTTCTCGTACGGCGGCAACTCCACCTCACCGTCCTTGGTCATGCCGAGCTTCATCAACGGCGCTTCGAGGTCGATCGCCGGAATGTCGATGCTGCGCGGCACGACCCCGGCCGAGCGGGTCTCCTGCGGCGAGATGTCGAGCTTGCCGAACACGATGAGCACCACGCCGGTGGCGGCCCCCGCGAGGACCACCCTGGACATGCGAGCCATGGTTACCCGCGACGCTGCTTGACGACCAGCCCGACGGCGGCGACGAGCGCGAGGCCGAACACGATGCCCATGGGGGCCAGCGGCAGCGTGTCCATCAGGCCCTCTTCGGCCGCGCCGTCCTGGGCGAAGGTGCCGCCGCCTCCGGCCTTGGGCGGCTTGGTGGGCACGACGGGGCTGTCGTCGCCGCCGCCGGTGTCCTCGGCCACGACCTTGAGCTTGGCCCTGCCGGTGTCGTTGGTGCCGTCGCACTTGACGTCGACCCAGTACGTGTCGCGTTTGACGGTGGGCGAGACGACGGCGTCGCCGCGCACGTAGGGAAGGGGCGCGGGCGAGGCGGTCGTGGTGGCGGCCTTGCTGGGCGTGGGGGCGGGCACCGGGTCGAGCGTGACGCCCGCGAGGAAGGCCTTGGACGTGGCGGTGCCGCTGTGCGTGGGGCCGCCGGTCGGCACGGGGCAGTTGGCCAGGATCCAGACCTGTGAGTTGGCCCCGGCGGTGACGGTGGAGGGATTGAGTTCGACCTTGATGTTCTGGCGGGTCGCGGTCGAGCTCGCCGACGGGCTCGCCGACGGTGTGGCGGCCGGTGTGGCCGCCTCCGCCGAGCATCCGGCGAGACCGAGCATGACTAAGACTCCCGCGCCCGCAGCCCATGTGACCCTGAGCACCGCCGCACCCCACTTCGCCGTATACGCCCAGCATCGCCCTTATTGGAGCGCTGCACCCCGCTTAATGCCCAATAGATCTAGACAAAAAACGATGATCCATATCAATCACGAGGTACGTCAAGGGTGCCAGGATTACCGGGAGATGGAGAAGGTTTTACTCTTGTACCGGATCAGGCGGCGTGTCGGAACGCGCCAACGCCGACCACCGTGCGCCGACCCCGGTCAGCCCGACCGTGCGCGAGTCGTCGTCGGCCCTGGCGATGCGGATCTCGAGGCGATCGTCGGCCAGCCCCTCGACCAGCCCCTCGCCCCACTCCACCACGGTCACCGACTCCTCTAGGGAGGCGTCGAGGTCGAGGTCGTCCACCTCCAGGTCGCCGCCGAGCCGATAGGCGTCGGCATGCACCAGCGGCGGCCCCCCGGCGAGCGAGGGATGCACACGGGCGATCACGAACGTCGGCGAGGTGATCGGGCCGCGTACCTTGAGCCCTTCGGCGATCCCCTGGACGAGGGTCGTCTTGCCCGCGCCCAGCGGCCCGGACAGCACCAGCAGGTCGCCCGGCCGCAGCAGGGCGGCGAGCTCGACGCCGAACGCGCGCATCTCGTCGGCGGTGGCCGCCACCCGCTGCGCCGTCACAGCCGCACCCTGTCGGCCAGGTCCCGCAGCGCGTCGTTGACGACCGAGGGGCGTTCGAGCTGGATCAGGTGCGAGGTGTCGGGCACCTCGGTGAGCACGGCCCTGGGCAGCGCCGCCGCGATGGCCCGGCTGTGGTCGGGCGGGGTCAGCCAGTCCTTCTCGCCCACCAGGATGGCCGTCGGCACGTCGTCGAGCACGTCGAGCGCCGAGAGCTTGTCGTGGTTCATCAGCGCCGGGTAGAAGTCCGCGATCACCTCGGTGGGCGTCGAGCGGATCATCGACTCGACGAAGTCGACCAGCGTGGGACTGACGTTGCGCGAGTCGCCGAACCCGAGATACCGCAGCACCAGGAAGGCGATGTCGTTGCCCGCGTGCCTGGTCCTGTCGACGAGCGCGCCGCCGCGCCCGAGCAGCGACACCGTGGACGGCGTCACCTTGTGCACGGCCTTGGACAGCAGCGCGGGCAGCCCCAGCGAGATCTCGGCCAGCTTTCCGGCACTGGTTGCGATGAGCGCCACCCCCCGGATCTTGTCGCCGAACAGCTCCGGATGCCGGTCGGCCAGCGCCATCACCGTCATGCCGCCCATCGAGTGGCCGACCAGCAGGCATGGACCCGGCACATAGGCCTCGATCACCTCGGCGAGGTCGTCGCCGAGCCTGTCGATCGTCGCGTCGTCGGGGCCGGTGCGCTGGGAGCGGCCGTGCGAGCGCTGGTCCCACAGCAGGATGCGGAAGCGCTCGCGCAGGTCGCGGCGCTGGTAGTGCCAGGAGTCGCTGTTGAGGGTGTAGCCGTGGCAGAACACGATCGTCAGCGGCGCGTCGTCGGGGCCGTCGAGCTCGACGTGCAGCTCGACGCCGTCGCTGGTGGTCAGGGTGCGCTGCCTGCCCTTGAGCTCGCCGAACGGCTCGCTCGCCTCCAGGTCGGGCCGCAGCCTGATCCGGCCGACGGCGTAGCGCTTGGCCAGAGCCGCCGCCGCCACCCCCGCGGAGGCGGCGCCGACGATCGCCCCCGCGATCCCGACCTTCTGCTTCGTCGTCGTGGTCATCTCCCCGATCCTCCGTATACGCGTGGCACCCGCGAACCGATTCTGGTCACGATCTCATGAGTGATCGTGCCGAGGGAATCGGCCCACTGCTGTGCGGTCTGCTCCCCCTGGCCGCCGGGGCCGAACAGCACGACCTCGTCGCCCGAGGTCAGCCGGTCGTCGCCCACGTCGATCACGAACTGGTCCATGCACACCCTGCCCGCGATCTGTCGGCGTCTGCCCCCTGCCAGGACCTCCACCCTGCCCGTCGCATGGCGGAGCACACCGTCGGCATAGCCGAGCGGCACCAGAGCGAGCGTCGTCTCGGCCCCGGTGGCGTAGAGCAGGCCGTAGGAGACGCCCGAGCCCTGCGGCACGCGCTTGGTCAGGGCGAGCTGGGCCACCAGCGTCATGGCCGGGACCAGGCCGAAGTCGCCCTGCTCGGGGATCGGGCTCAGGCCGTAGACGGCGATGCCCGGACGGACCATGTCGTAGCGGGCGCGCGGCAGGGTGAGCGCGGCGGCGGAGTTGGCGATGTGCCTGATGACGTGGGAGCCGCCGACGCCCGTCTGCTCGGCCACGGTCAGCGCCTCGTCGAAGGCGTCGAGCTGGGCGGTGATCGATGGATGGCCAGGTATGTCGGCGCAGGCGAAGTGCGACCACAGGCCGACGACCTCGACGGCCTCCTCGGCCGCGGCGGCCTTGACCAGGGCGGGCCACGCGGCCGCTGTGGCGCCGCCTCGCGACATGCCGGTGTCGGCCTCCAGGTGCAGTTTGGCGACCTTGCCGGTCTGCCTGGCCGCGGCGGCGACGGCCGCGAGCGTGCGCTCGTCGGAGGCCGACAACTCGATGTCCTGCGCGACGGCGTCGGCGAGCGGCTCGCCCGGTGTGATGATCCACGACAGCAGCGGCACGGTGATCCCGGCCGCGCGCAGCGCGAGCGCCTCCCTGACGTACGCGGTGCCGAGCCGGTCTGCCCCGGCCTCGACGATCGCACGCGAGGCGCCGACGAGCCCGTGCCCGTAGGCATCGGCCTTGACCGCGGCCATCAGCGCGGCGCCGGGCGCGCCCTGCCTGAGGACGGCCACATTGTGCCTGATCGCGGCCGGGTCGACGCGTGCTTCGGCCGGGGTCGCCATCGGAGAGTCCATCTGCACAGTTTGGCAGCTACCGATGGGTGCCGAGCGAGATTCGTCTCTCGGCGACCTGCCGCATGGCCTCGGGAACGGCGTCGGCGACCTCGGCCGAGACGAGAGGCGCACCGCCTGCCGCGATGGACCCGGCCAGTCCGTGCAGGTGCGCGGCGCAGGCCCCCGCGTCGTAGGCGCTCAGCCCGGCGGCCAGCAGTGTGCCCGCGATCCCGGCCAGCACGTCGCCGGTGCCCGCCGTGGCCAGCCAGGGGCTGCCCGTGAGGTTGACCGCGACCGGGCGGCCCGGCTCGGCCACCAGGGTGGTCGACCCCTTGAGCAGCACGGTCGCACCGAGCTCGGCCGCCGCGGCCCTGACGTGCTCAAGCCTGGCGGCCTCGATCGCCTCGCGCGATGCGCCGAGCAGGCGTGACAGCTCCCCGGCGTGCGGGGTGAGCAGGACGGGCGCGCCGCGGCGCAGCAGGCCGGGCGCGCGGGCCACCAGGGTGAGCGCGTCGGCGTCGACCAGCACCGGCACGTCGGTGGCCAGGACCTCGGCGGCCAGCGCCGCGGCCCGGTCGTCGGTGCCCATGCCCGGTCCGAGCACCCACGCCTGCACGCGTCCGGCGCCCCTGATCGAGTCGCCCCGCGTGAGCACCGCCTCCGGCCACCGCGCGCGTACCTGCGCCGCCGGAGCCGCCTGGCCGACGTAGCGCACCATGCCCGCGCCCGCCCGCAGCGCGCCGCCGACGGCCAGCACGGCCGCGCCCGTGTAGTGCTCGCTCCCCGCGACCACCCCCACGACGCCCCTGCGGTACTTGTCCGACTCGGCCCCGGGCCTGGGCAGCAGCCCCGCCACGTCCGCCCGGGTGAAGGCCACGACGTCGGGCTCGGGCAGATACGGTTCGAGCCCGATACCGACCAGCCGCGAGAGGCCCACGTGCTCGGCGCCAGGATCGATCAGCAGCCCGCTCTTGTACGCGCCCATGGTGACGGTCGTCGTCGCCGTGACCGCCCGTCCTTCCACACGCCCGGTGCTCGCGTCCACCCCGCTCGGCACGTCCACGGCCACCACCGGCGCCCCGCAGCCGCCCGCCCGCTCGGCCAACGAGGAGTACGGCTCCCGCAACGCCCCCGAGACGCCGATCCCGACCAGCCCGTCCACCACCAGGTCCGCCCGCTCGACGACCTCCGGCCCGGCCACCCGGCCACCGGCGCCGAGCAGCGCGGCCAGCCCGGCCTCGTGCGCACGCCCACCGGCGAGCACCGCCTCGACCCTGGCGCCGCGCCTGGCCAGGTCGGCCCCGGCGTACAGCGCGTCGCCGCCGTTGTCCCCGCCGCCGACCAGCAGGACGACCCGCGAGCCGTAGACCCGGCCGAGCGTCTCGGCGCACACGACGGCCAGGCCCATCGCCGCCCTGCGCATCAGCGTGCCGTCGGGCACGGTCGCCATCAGCGCCTGTTCGGCTGCTCTGATCTGGTCGGCTGTGAAGGCGGTCAGCATGATCCGAAGTTATCCCTCGGCGATCACATAAGCGATCGCGACGCCCCCGTCATGGCTGAGCGAGACGTGCCAGCGTGTGACGCCGAGCCCGCCGGCGACCTGCGCGGCCTTGCCTGTGACGCGCAACTGCGGCCTGCCGTGCTCGCCCACCAGCACCTCGGCCTCCAGGTGCCCGAGGCCGGGCGGCGCGCCGAGCGCCTTGGCGACCGCCTCCTTGGCGGCGAAGCGCGCGGCCAGGGAGGCGACGGGCAGCGGCCGCTCCGCCTCGGTGAACAGCCGCGCCCGCAGGGCGGGGGTACGCAGCAGGGTCGCCTCGAAGCGTGCCACGTCCACCACGTCGACGCCGATGCCCAGGATCATCGCTCCAGGCTAGAGGCGTCAGAAGCCGCCCTTGTGCCAGGGACCCCAGATGGCGAACGTCACGCCCTGCGCGGACTGCACGTTCACATAGAGCGTGTGCCCGCCCGGCCCGAAGCTGGAGCCGGCGAACTCCGCCCCCGTGTCGCCGGGCACCGGGACCAGGCGGGAGAAGTCGAAGATCTCCCCCCTTCTGGTCAGCCCGCGCAGGTAGTTGTCGCCGCCGCCGTCCTCGCACAGCACGAGTGTGCCCTTCGGGCTGGTGGTGATGTTGTCGGGCAGGTCGAGCACCATCGAGCCCGGCGACTCGAAGGCCAGCCTGAGCCGCCCCGACCAGGTCTCGTAGGCCCAGACCTGCCCCCTACCCTTGCCGAACCCCGAAGGCGGCGTGTCGCCCTGCGCGGTGGCGCCGCCCTGGGTCGAGACGAAGTACACCGTGCCGTGGTGGTGCACCGCCCCTTCGAGCCTGGAGAAGATCGCGCCTCCCGCCGCCCTGCCCTGGGCGCCGACGGCCTGGATGGCGGTGTCGTTGCTCGGCAGGCCGCTGAACTCCGGGTCCGGCTCCTCGATGTCCACCCATGTCGTGCGATAGGAGGCGCCCTGCGGCTGTCCGAGCGACAGATCCTTGCCCGGCTCCCCGCGTACGGCCAGCATCTGCAGCCTGCCGCCGTCCTTGATGCGCCCGGCGGCCAGCGGATGCCGGGGCGGCAGGTAGCGGTAGAACCCGGACGGGAAGGCGAAGTTGTCCTCGGTCAGGTACAGCGCACCGCTCACCGGGTCGAAGGCGGCGGACTCGTGCGCGAACCGCCCGGCCGAGCGGATCGGCCTGGCCGAGGCCGTGCCGTTCAGCGGCACCTCGAAGATGTAGCCGTGCCTTTCGCGCAGCTTGGAGTTGTCCTGGCCGGTGAAGTCGTTGCCGACGTCGGGCCCGTTGACCGTCTCCTCGCACGTCACCCACGCCCCCCACGGCATCGGCCCGCCCGAGCAGTTCATCTGCGTGCCGGTCAGCGAGGGGCCGCTGCTGATCACCTCGCCGTACCTGGTGACGCGCAGTGTCGCCGTGCCGCCTCCGGCCATGGGGTCGTAGGCCCTGGCCGGGTCGCCGAACGCGCCGACCGGGCCGTTGACCTCGTGGTTGCGGACCAGCACGGCATGGCCGCCAGGCCCGCGGAAGGCGGCCATGCCGTCGTGCCTGCCCGGCACGGCCGTGCCGTCGGAGAACCTCTCGCCCGCCGCGTTGAACGAGCGATAGCCGAACCCCTGGGGCAGATGCAGCCTGACCTGCCCGTCCCTGGCGTCGGGCACGGCGACCAGCGGCCCGTAGCCCGCACCCGGGCGCGCACCGCCCCGCCGTACGGCCTGGGCGGCTCCGGCGAACGGTCCTGACACGCCCGTGGCGGTGAGCACGGCTGCACCGGCCAGGAAGCGACGACGATCCATGGCGAGACCTTCCGGAAAGGCGGCGTTCATCGCACGGTAATCTCGCCGGGCCCGCCTCCCTATGGCAGATCTCCACCTTTCCCTTCGCCGGGCCTTGGTAATCCCATGACTTTGTCCACAGGCTGTGGATTACTCCACGGTCACCGACTTGGCCAGGTTCCTCGGCTGGTCCACGTCGTGGCCCTTGGCCGTGGCCAGCTCGCAGGCGAAGACCTGCAGCGGCACGGTCGTCACGAGCGGCTGCAGCAGTGTGGGCAGCGCCGGAACCCTGATCAGCGTGTCGGCGTAGGGCACGACGGCCTCGTCGCCCTCCTCGGCCACCACGATGGTCTTGGCGCCCCTGGCCCTGATCTCCTGGATATTGGACACGATCTTGCCGTGCAGCGTCGGCTGGCCGTACGGCGATGGCACCACGACGACGACCGGCAGGCCGGACTCGATCAGTGCGATCGGGCCGTGCTTGAGCTCTCCGGCCGCGAAGCCCTCCGCGTGCATGTAGGCCAGCTCCTTGAGCTTGAGCGCGCCTTCGAGTGCGACGGGGACGCCCACGTGCCTGCCGAGGAACAGCACGCAGCGCTCGGCCGCCAGCGACCTGGCCAGCTCGCGTACCGGCTCCACGGTCTCCAGCACCCGCGCGATGGCCTCGGGCGTGCGCTGCAGCGTCGCGACCACGTCGGCGATCTCGTCGCCGAACCTGGTGCCCCGTACCTGGGCCAGATAGAGCGCGACCAGGTAGCAGGCGACGAGCTGGGTGAGGAAGGCCTTGGTCGAGGCGACGGCCACCTCGGGACCCGCGTGCGTGTAGACGACCGCGTCGGACTCGCGCGGGATCGTGGAGCCGTTGACGTTGCAGATGGCCAGCACCTTGGAGCGCTGCTCACGAGCGTGCCGTACGGCCATCAGGGTGTCCATCGTCTCGCCGGACTGCGAGATCACGACGACCAGCGTGTCGCGGGTCAGGATCGGGTCGCGGTAGCGGAACTCGCTGGCGGGCTCCACCTCGCACGGCAGGCCGACCCAGTGCTCGATGGCCTGCTTGGCGATCAGCCCGGCATGGAAGGAGGTGCCGCACGCCACCACCACGATCTTGTCGATGTCACGCAGGTCCTGCGGGGACAGGCGCATCTCGTCCAGGGTGAGGCTGCCGTCGGGCGAGAACCTGCCGCGCAGGGTGTCGGCGACCGCGCGGGGCTGTTCGGCGATCTCCTTGAGCATGAAGTGGTCGAAGCCGTCCTTCTCGGCGGCGGACGCGTCCCAGTCCACGTGGTAGTCGCGCGTCTCGACCGGCTCGCCGTAGAAGCCCGTCACCGTGACCGAGTCGGCGCGCAGCTCCACCACCTGGTCCTGGCCGAGCTCGATCGCCTCGCGCGTGTGGGCGACGAAGGCGGCGACGTCGGAGCCGAGGAAGTTCTCGCCCACGCCCCTGCCGACGACCAGCGGCGAATCGCGCCTGGCGCCGACCACCAGGCCGGGCTCGGCGGCGCTCACGGCCAGCAGGGTGAAGGCGCCCTCCAGCCGGCGGCAGACCGCGCGCATGGCGTCGGCGAGGTCGGCGCCGCCCTCGATCCACTCCTCGACCAGGTGGGCGACCACCTCGGTGTCGGTCTCGGAGATCAGCTTGTGCCCGCGTTCCTCCAGTTCGGCGCGGAGTGCGGCGAAGTTCTCGATGATGCCGTTGTGGATGACCGCCACCGTGGCGGTGCAGTCGGCGTGCGGGTGGGCGTTGCGGTCGTTCGGGGCGCCGTGCGTGGCCCAGCGGGTGTGCCCGATGCCGGTCGTGGACCCGGGCATCGTCCTGGCCCGCAGCGCGGCCCGCAGATTGGCCAGCTTGCCCTCGCGTTTCTCCATCGCCAGCTCGGGCCCCGCGAGCGCGATCCCGGCCGAGTCGTATCCCCGGTACTCCAGCCTGGCCAGCCCCTCGACGACGACGTCCTGAGCCCGGCGGCTGCCGACATAACCCACGATTCCACACATGATCACAACATCGTCCGGCCGGGCTATGGGGAACCACCCAAACGGCTCAAGCTTTCGACCGGCGGCTACGCTTCCTGAGTGAACAACGGCTATGTGGAACTGAGCAGGGAGCAGTGGAGCGAACTCCGCAAGAACACGCCCTTGACTCTCACCGCAGACGAGCTCGAAGAGCTGCGCGGCGTCGACGACCCGATCGACCTCGCCGAGGTGACCGACATCTACCTGCCGCTGACCCGCCTGCTGAACCTGCACTTCACGGGCTCAAGGCAGCGCTCGCACGCCGTCGGGTCCTTCCTCGGCGACCGTGAGACCCATGTCCCCTACATCCTGGGCATCGCCGGCAGCGTCGCCGTCGGCAAGTCCACCACCGCGAGGCTCCTGCACACGCTGCTGGCCCGCTGGCCCGAGCACCCGCACGTGGAGCTGATCACCACCGACAGCTTCCTGTATCCCAACACCGTGCTCGAAGCCAGGCAGATCATGCACCGCAAGGGCTTCCCCGAGAGCTACGACAGGCGGGCGCTGGTCAGGTTCGTCGCCGCGGTCAAGTCGGGAGCCGCCGAGGTACGCGCCCCCGTCTACAGCCACCTGGAGTACGACATCGTGCCCGGCGCCTCCCAGGTGGTCAGCAGGCCGGACATCCTCATCATCGAAGGGCTCAACGTCCTGCAGCCCGCGCCGCCGACGTCGCTGGCCGTCAACGACTACTTCGACTTCTCCATCTATGTCGACGCCAAGGTCGAGGACATCCGCGACTGGTACGTCGAGAGGTTCCACAAGCTGCGCCGCACGGCCTTCGAGGACCCCAAGTCCTACTTCAAGTACATCGCGGAGCTGTCGGAGCAGGAGGCGACCGAGTTCGCGCGCAACGTCTGGCGCGACATCAACGAGCGCAACCTGGTGGAGAACATCGCGCCCACCCGGGGCCGGGCCGGCCTGGTCCTGCAGAAGGGCGCCGACCACTCGGTCAGACGAGTACGGCTACGCCGTACCTAGCTCGCGCAGCACGTAGAGGGCGAAGCGGCCCGCGCACTCCTGGTCGTCGACGTCGGCGAACCAGCAGACCTCTCCCTCCTCGTGACAGCGCACGGCCGACCCCTCTTTCTCTCGCACGACGCCAAGCCTGTCCGCCTCTGATCAACGGAAGATCGCCATAGGCTTGGCGCCGTGTTGCACATGCGCTTGATCAGCCCGCCCGACCGGACCGATGACGTGCTGGACGTGGTCAGGTCGTGCAAGGGGGCGACCAACCTGGTCGTCCTGCCCGGCGTCGCCCAGGGGCCCGCCGGCGACCTGATCCTGCTGGACGTGGCCAGGGAGTCGGCCAACGAGATCATCGACAGGCTGGGCTGGCTCAGGGAGTCGGGCTCGATCTCGGCCGACCAGGTCGACCTGACGCTGTCGGCGGCGGCCGAGCAGGCCGAGGCGGCGGCGCCCGGCGAGGACGACGACGCCGTGATCTGGGAGGAGCTCGACCAGCGGGTGCACGACGAGGTACGCGGCACCTGGGCGTACTTCGCCTTTCTCGCCATCGCCACCCAGATCGCCGGGATCGGCATCCTGATCAACTCGCCGATCCTCATCGTGGGCGCGATGGTGCTCGGGCCCGAGTTCGGGGCGGTGGCCGCGATCTGTTTCGGGCTGCTGTACCGGCAGGGGCATCTGATCACGCGGGCCTGCCGTGCGCTGGTCTACGGCTTCCTTGCCGCCATCGCGGTGACGACGGCATGCGCGTGGGTCTCGGCCGAGCTGGGCTGGATCACGGTGGAGATGCTCGACATCAATGCCGAGGTGCAATTCATCGTATATCCCGATAAGTGGTCGTTCATCGTGGCGTTGCTGGCGGGGACGGCGGGCGTGTTGTCGATCACCGCGGGCAAGTCGTCCGCACTCGTCGGTGTGTTCATCTCGGTCACCACCGTGCCCGCCGCCGGGTACATCGCCGTCGCCATCGCGCTCGGCGACTGGAAGGTGGTCAGCGGCTCGGTCACCCAGCTCGGGGTCAACATCGCCGGAATGGTGCTGGCCGGAACCGCGACCCTGATGATCCAGAGGCGGCTGTGGCCCCGGCTGCCTCAGGGTCGTCGCCCGCGCGGATGACCGGCGATTTCCTCCCCTCGAACGAGGCTCCCGCCCACGCGTGACGGGTAGTGTCCGGATCATGACCATCCTGACGGCCGAGGGGCTCACCAAGCGCTTCCCCACGGTCACCGCCCTCGATCAGCTCACCGTCTCGGTGGGCCCAGGCGTGACGGGCCTCGTCGGCGCCAACGGCGCGGGCAAGTCCACGCTCATCAAGATCATGCTCGGCCTGCTGCCGCCCACCGCGGGCCGCGCCGAGGTGCTCGGGATGGACGTGACCACCCACGGCGCCGCCATCCGCTCGGTCGTCGGCTACATGCCGGAACACGAGTGCCTGCCGCCCGACGTCTCGGCCACCGAACTCGTCGTGCACCTCGGCCAGATGTCAGGCCTGCCGCGCGCCGCCGCCCGCGAGCGCGCCGCCGACGTCCTGCGCCATGTCGGCCTGCACGAGGAGCGCTACCGCGCCATCGGCGGTTACTCCACCGGTATGAAGCAGCGCGTCAAGCTCGCCCAGGCCCTCGTGCACGACCCCAAGTTCGTCTTCCTCGACGAACCCACCAACGGCCTCGACCCGCACGGCCGCGACGAGATGCTCGCCCTGATCCGCAGGATCGGCTCCGAGTTCGGCATCAGCGTGCTGGTCACCTCGCACCTGCTCGGCGAGCTCGAACGCGTCTGCGACCACGTCATCGTCATCGACGGCGGCACGCTGCTGCGCTCGTCGGCCATCTCCGACTTCACCCAGGCCACCCAGACCGTCACCGTCGAGGTCGAGGAGGGCGCCCAGCCGCTGGCCGCCAAGCTCACCGAACTCGGCCAGCAGGTCACGCCGCACGGCCGCCTGCTGCTGGTGCACGTGCGCGGGCCCGAGACCTTCGACTCCATCCGCGACGCCGTCGTGGACCTCGACCTCTGCCTCGTCCGCCTCGAACAGGGCCGCCAGCGCATCGAGGACGTCTTCCGGGAGGACGCCCATGTCTGACAGTCCCGCGACCGGCGTCATCCACGACATCGGCTACCGGCACTACGACGGCCCCAGGCTCGGCCAGGCCTATGCCGTACGCGCACTGACCGTGCACAGCCTGCGCGGCGTGTTCGGGCTCGGCCGTACGGCCCGCTCCAAGATCATGCCGTTCCTGCTCGCGGCGGCGATGTTCCTTCCGGTCGTCGTCTCGATCGCGCTGATGGCCCTGGTCAAGCAGCCGGGCATGGGCTACACGATGTTCGCGGTGACCATGCAGCCGGTGCTGGCGATCTTCCTGGCCGCGCAGGCGCCGACCGTGGTCGCGCCCGACCTGCGTTTCAGGGTGCTGCCGCTCTACCTGTCGCGGCCCATCTCCGTGCTGGAGTACGTCGCGGCCAAGCTGGCCGCGATGGTGGCGGCGCTGTTCCTGCTCATCTCGGTGCCGCTGATCGTGATGTTCGTCGGCGAACTGCTCATCGACCTGCCCGGGCCGCCGCACACCAAGGACTTCATCTCCTCGCTCGTCGGCGGGCTGCTGCTGTCGCTGCTGCTGGGCGCGTTCGGTCTGGCGGTGGCCTCGCTCACGCCCAGGCGCGGGCTCGGTGTGGCCTCGATCATCGCCGTCTACCTGCTGTCGTCGGCGGTCTCGACCGTTCTGTACGCCACGCTGCGCTCGATCGGGCAGGACACCGCGGCCGCCTGGGCCTGGCTGATCAATCCGTTCTTCCTCGTCGACGCGGTCCAGGTGTGGTTGTTCGGCACCACGCCCAACAACGACGACGGCTATCCGGGCGGCATCGGCGGGCCCGCCTCCGGGCTGATCCTGATCGCGATCATCGCCGTGGCCGTCGCGGCGCTCGTCCTGCGCTACCGGAAGGCGGCCTCGCAGTGAACATCGAGCTCACGAGCGTCTCACGCTGGTACCGCAATGTCGTCGCCGTCAACGACGTCACGATGACGGTCGGGCCCGGCGTCACGGGCCTGCTCGGCCCCAACGGCGCGGGCAAGTCGACACTGCTGCACATCATGGCCGGGTTCCTCGCCCCCTCGGGCGGCACCGCCACACTCGACGGCAAGCCGATCTGGCGCAACCACCACGTCTACCGCGACCTCGGCCTCGTACCCGAACGCGAAGGCGTGTACGGCTTCCTCACCGGCTGGCAGTTCGTCCTGTCGGCGGCCAGGCTGCACAGCCTTCCCGACCCGGAGGGCGCCGCGCGCAAGGCCCTGGCCACGGTGGAGATGGAGCCCGCGCAGGAGCGCAGGATCGAGACGTACTCCAAGGGCATGCGCCAGCGCATGAAGGTGGCGGCCGCCCTGGTGCACGACCCCCAGGTGCTGCTGCTCGACGAGCCGTTCAACGGCATGGACCCGCGCCAGCGCATGCACCTCATGGACCTCATCACCGCGATGGGCGCCGCGGGCAAGACGATCCTGTTCAGCTCGCACATCCTCGAAGAGGTCGAGCGGGTGGCCCAGCACATCGAGGTGCTGGTCTCGGGCAGGCACGCCGCCTCCGGCGACTTCCGCGAGATCCGGCGCAGGATGACCGACAGGCCGCACCTGTTCCGCATCCGCTCGAGCGACGACCGCAAGCTCGCCGCCGCCCTCATCGTCGACGACTCCTCCGGCGCGGTCTCGCTGACGGCCGAAGGGCTCGAGGTCAAGGCGCTGGACTTCCGCCGCTTCACCTGGCTGCTGCCCCGTGTGGCACGCGCCGAGTCCGTACACCTGCACCAGGTCTCGCCCGCCGACGAGGACCTGGAGAGCGTGTTCGCCTACCTGATCACCCGGAGCTCTGGATGAACACAGTCGTCGCGGGCATCACCTACCGCGCCGTTCTCGGGCGTCGGCGCATCGTGCTGCTCATCCTGCTGCCGGTCTCGCTCATCGGGCTGGCGATCCTGCTCAAGATCGTCGGCAGCACCGACCAGGCCTCGACGCTCACGCTGCTGCAGACGTTCGCGATCGGCACCATGCTGCCGCTGCTCGGCCTCATCGCGGGCACCGGCGTCATCGCACCCGAGATCGACGACGGGACGATCATCCACCTGCTGTCCAAGCCGATCTCCAGGCCGGTGATCGCCCAGACCAAGTTCGCGGTCGCCGCGTCGCTGCTGGCGCTGTTCGCCGCGGTGCCCACGTTCGCGGCCGGATGGATCCTGGTCAAGGGCGAGGACGGCATCGCACTCGGCGTCGCCGTCGGCTCCCTGGCCGGAGGCATCGCCTACGCGGCGGTGTTCCTGTTCCTAGGCGTCATCACCAGGCACGCCGTGACGATCGGCATCATCTATGCCCTGGTCTGGGAGGGGCTGATCGGCACCCTCGTCCCCGGCGCCCGCCAGTTCTCCATCCAGCAGTGGGCCCAGACGATCGCCGCCCAGTTCACCGACTCCCCCTACATCAAGAGCGACCTCACCCTGGGCTTCGCCATCCCCGCCCTCCTCATCGTCACCATCGGCGCCGTCGTCTGGTCAGGCCAACGCCTGCGCTCCTTCTCCCTGACAGGCGACGAGTAGCCGTCCGGCCCTTCCGGGGGGTATGGCCGGGCGGTTGCGCGGGAACGACGAAGCCCCCCTCCGTGGTGGAGGGGGGCTTCGTCGTGCCGGGCGTCGTGAGGTCAGACGCAGGCGGTGCGGACCACGTCTGCCAGGCGGCCCGCGAGGAGTTCGGCCTGGTCTTCGGATGCGGCCTCGACCATCACGCGGATCATCGGCTCGGTGCCGCTCGGCCGGATGAGCACTCTGCCGGACTCGCCGAGCTCGGCCTCTGCCGTGGCCACCGCTGCGGTGAGTTCGGGGGTCGCCGCCTTGCTCCTGTCGACGTCCTTGACGTTGACGAGGACCTGCGGCAGGCGGGTCATCACCGAGGCCAGCTCGGCCAGCGACCTGCCGCTGCGGGCCATCTCGGCGAGCAGGTGCAGCGAGGTCAGGACCCCGTCACCCGTCGTCGCGTGGTCCAGCATGATGACGTGGCCGGACTGCTCGCCGCCGAAGTTGTAGCCGTTGGCCTTCATCGACTCCAGCACGTAGCGGTCGCCGACCGCCGTCTCGACGACCTTGACCCCGGCGTCGCGCATCGCGTGCTTGAAGCCGAGATTGGACATCACGGTGCCGACCACGGTGTGCTGGGCCAGCCTGCCGTCGGTCTTCATGGCCAGCGCCAGGATGGCCATGATCTGGTCGCCGTCGACGACCTCGCCCCGGTGCGTGACCGCCAGGCACCTGTCGGCGTCGCCGTCGTAGGCGATGCCCACGTCGGCGCCCCTGGAGATGACGATCTGCTGGAGCTTGTCCAGATGCGTGGAGCCGCATCCGGCATTGATGTTGAGCCCGTCGGGACGCGCCCCGATGGCCTCGACGTCGGCTCCGGCCCGGCGCAGGGCCTCAGGCCCCACGATGTGCGCGGCGCCGTGTGCGCAGTCGACGACGACCTTGAGGCCGTCGAGCCTGCCGGGAAGCGTCGTCAGCAGGTGCGAGACGTAACGGTCGGCCTCGCCGTACGCCTCTCGGACGCGGCCCACCGAGGCGCCGACGGGGCGGTCCCAGGGCTCGCCGAGGCGGCGTTCGATCTCGTTCTCGACGGAGTCGTCGAGCTTGAGGCCACCGCGAGCCAGGAACTTCAGCCCGTTGTCGGGAGCCGGGTTGTGCGACGCCGACAGCATCACACCGAGGTCGGCCCCGAGGGCCGAGGTGAGGTAAGCGACCGCCGGGGTGGGCAGCACGCCGAGCCTGAGCACATCCACACCCGACGACGCGAGGCCGGCGACCACCGCCGCTTCGAGAAACTCTCCCGAAGCGCGGGGATCCCGGCCTACGACGGCGACGGGCCGGCCCCCGTAAGGGGAACCGGCCCGAGCGCTGGCATGGAACGCCCCGGCGTCGCCGAGGACATGAGCGGCAGCCACGGACAGGTCCATGGCGAGCTCGGCCGTGAGGTCGCGTCCAGCGACCCCACGTACCCCGTCGGTGCCGAAAAGGCGCCCCAACTTAACGCTTGCTGTACTGCGGAGCCTTGCGGGCCTTCTTGAGACCGTACTTCTTCCGCTCCGTGGCGCGGGCGTCACGGGTGAGGAAGCCGGCCTTCTTCAGCGGCGCACGGTTGGTCTCGACATCCAGGATGGCGAGCGCGCGGGACAGGCCCATGCGCAGGGCGCCTGCCTGGCCGGTCACGCCGCCGCCGTCGATGCGGGCGATCACGTCGAACGCCTCTTCGGCGCCGAGCACCACGAAGGGCTCGTTGACGATCTGCTGGTGCACCTTGTTGGGGAAGTAGTTCTCCAGCGTGCGACCGTTGATCGTCCACTTGCCGGTGCCGGGGACGATGCGCACACGGGCGATCGCCTCCTTACGGCGACCGGTGCCGTACGAGTTGCCCGTCGTGACGGGCTTGCGCACGGGGGCGTCAGCGATGGCAGCGGACTCGGTGGTGTACTCGGAAGGGAACTCCTCGCTGGAGAACTCCTCCTGCTCGACCTCGACGGCCGTCTCGACACCGGTGGGCTCAGCCACGGTACTCCTCTAACTCTTTCGAACTCGGCGTCAGCCGACTACTGGGCGATCTGGGTGATCTCGAACGGCACAGGCTGCTGCGCCTGGTGCGGGTGGTCCGCACCGGCGTAGACCTTCAGCTTCTTGGCCATCTGACGGCCGAGGGCGTTCTTGGGGAGCATGCCCTTGACGGCCTTCTCGATGGCGCGGTCGGGCCGCTTCTCCATGAGCTCGCCGTAGGTGACGGAGCGCAGGCCGCCGGGGTAACCCGAGTGGCGGTACGCCTTCTTCTGCTCGAGCTTGTTGCCGCTCAGGGACACCTTGCCAGCGTTGATGACGATGACGAAGTCACCGGTGTCGACGTGGTTGGCGAAGATCGGCTTGTGCTTACCGCGGAGCAGGGTCGCGACGTGGCTGGCCAGCCGGCCCAGCACGACGTCAGTAGCGTCGATGACGTACCACTGACGCTGAACGTCGGCGGGCTTCGGTGTGTACGTGCGCACGGTCGTAGCCTTCTTAAATCGCGTCTTCGGCGCTGTCGGAACGGACAGCTCTATGGTCGGTCGGTGCGGGCACACGACGGCCCGGACCTTCCGTCTCCAGCAGATGGGAGATGACGCCGGACGCGCCGCGTATCGGTCACGACGGACCGACTCGCATACAACGATCGCTTAGGTTACCGCTACCCGTGGGCACGGGTCAAAAGAAGGCACATCCCGGACGCGTCTTCTTCGGTTTCCCGTAGCCAGTCTACCTGCGACCACGGAGTCGACAGAACGGTTCTATTTCGGTTCTGGGCAATCCCTTCTTTCCCAAGACCCGACATCTCTATCGTTGACTCCGGTATGTGGCAGAGCACTCACACCAGGCACTCCCAGCGAGGCGCACGCCGCCGGACCCGGCTGGGCACCCTGGCCTGCCTGCTGACGGTTCTGTGCGCGGGAGTTCTGATCGGTCGTCTCTCACAAGACGTCGAGACCCCCGATCAGGTTTACCTGAACAACTCGGCCCCGACCGTGGCCGCCACTCCGAGCCCGTCGAACAAGAAGATCCAGGCGCATGCCGGCCGCATCGCCAGGCAGTCGCCCGCCGGAGGGCGCGCCCAGCACACGCCCAAGCCCTCGGCCACCGTGCAGCGCCGCCCCACCGACACCGGCACCACGATCACCGGCGACATCCCCTCCGACGTGACCAGGACGCACGGCTCACCCGGCGGCGAGGTGTCCTCCGGGCTCGCGGGCCAGGTGGTCAGGCTGACCAACGCCGCACGTTCCCAGCGCGGCTGCGACCCGCTCCGCGTCGACGGCATGCTGACGAGGGCCGCGCGCGCGCACTCGCAGGAGATGGCGGCCTCCGGCCAGTTCTCGCACGAGTCGCCCGACGGCTCCTCGCCGTGGGAGCGGATGGAGGCGGCCGGATACCGCAGCGGCGCGGCCGAGAACATCGGCAGGGGCTACGCCAGCGCCGAAGAGGCCGTACGCGGCTGGCTGGCCAGCGCCGCCCACCGGCGCAACATCCTCGACTGCCGCTTCCGCGCGATCGGCGTGGGCGTCGTCGGCGGGCCCGGCGGGCCCTGGTGGACCCAGGACTTCGGCTACAGCTGAGCCCCACTTCGGACATAGGCGACCTGCCCTGCCGCCGAGCCCCGATAATCTCTGGGCATGGGCTTCCCCAAGAAACGTGAAAGCGACGGCAAGCCGGGCGAAGGCGACGCCGCCCTCCCGCCGTCCGGCACCCGGCGCGACGCCATGTGGAGCCCCTACGACGAGGGGCCGGGCTCCAAGAAGCCCTTCATCGTCGCGGCGGCCGGTCTGGCCGTCCTCATCGGGCTCGGCGTGGGCCTCGCGGTCATGTGGAACACCGAGGCGCCCAAGGCCGAGGTCGCCCCCACGACCGACGTCATGGCCCAGGCCCCCATCCCGACCGGCCCCGGAGGCACCTACGGCTTCGCCGCCTCGCGCAAGACCGACGCGGCTCCGCTGACGCTCAAGGAGCTGTTCGGGGAGAAGAAGCTGACCGTCGGCGGGCGCACGTACCATCTGACGATCAAGCGCACGGACAAGAAGTGCAAGGAGGCCGCGGTCGGCGAGAAGCTGCACAAGGCACTCGCCTCCGGCAAGTGCACGCAGCTCCTGCGGGCCAGCTACCGCGACGACGCGAGCAAGATCATCGGGACCGTCGGCGTCGCCAACCTCAAGGACGAGAAGGCGGCCAAGAAGGTGGCGTCGGCCGGCGGCAAGGGCGCACGCGAGCTGTACGTCAAGCCGCTGCCCGGCAAGGACAAGGTGACCAAGTTCCTCGGCGCCTCCAGCGGGGCCGGGGCCGAGATCTGGACGCACGGGCACTACGCCGTACTGGTGTGGTTCCAGTTCAAGGATGGGCACGCGCCGTCGAAGAAGGAGAGCAAGAAGCTCTTCCAGGCCGCCGACGACGTCAGCAAACTGACCGTGTTCAAGGCGCTCGACACCCGCAGCCTCACCGGCGCACCCGCCCAATGAACCGGACTTTCACCTCGATAACCGGACACTCGGCCATACCGATCCGGCCGGGAACGCCCATACCGGCCTGACGATCTCTCGACTCTCGCTAGGCTCCCCCTTATGCGTGGCCAGGATTCCGGGTCCGAGCACGAGCGTGAGACGGACGGCTCGGCCGCACCGGCGACGCCTCCGCCGAGCTTCGGCCAGCCGTCGGTGCAGCGACCCGACCCGTTCATGACGCCCTCCCCCGAGGCGCCCCCCGTCGTACCCGCCACCGGGCAGGCCCCACCGGGCCCGCCACCGGAGCCGGGCGCGCCGCCGGGCGAAGGCGTGCCCGGGGTGCGCACCGGAGAGGCGTCAGGTGCTTCCGAGCCGGACGCAGTGGGCAGCACGGACACACCCGGCCCCTCCGCCGGAGCGCGGGAGCCCGGCGCGCTGATGCCGGCCTCTCCCGAGACCGGCACGTCGCACGGCCTGGGCGGCACACGCGCCCACCACGACGCCTGGACGACGCCACGCCAGCCGTGGGAGGTCGCGGGCGACGAGTCGGCCCCCTACGACTGGCACGCCGACCCCGATGCCTCCCCCGACGCCTCGCGTCAGCCTGCCGACGCCACGGGCCCCTCCTGGGCGATGCCCACCTGGACACCACCGGTCCTCCCGGACTCCCAGCCGTACACCGGGCCCGCCTCGACCACTTCCAGTCCCTCCCAGCCGTCCGGCGGGGGCGACTCAAGCCCTTCCGTGCCGTACATCGGGGCTGACGCGGGCCCCTCGCAGCCGTATGGCGGAGCTGACTCAAGCCGCTCCCAGCCGTACACCGGGCCTGACTCGAACCCCTCCCAGCCCCACACCGGACCAGCCCACCCCCACCCCGTCGGCGCACAGCCACACCCCGTCGGTGCCGGCCCCGCCCACCCCAGCGGCGCGCAGCCGCCGTACACCGAGCCCGGCCTGCCCCAGCCCCCCTACGCGGAAGCGGCCGACCCCCAGCCCGTCCCCCCGCCACCCGCCACCCCCGGCGACGGCGCCACCGGCCGCCCGGCCGATGCCCCTCCGGCCTTCGGCGCGTCCGCCGCCTCCCCGGGCGCCCAGGCCTGGACGCCTCCCACCGAGGACGACCCCTGGCTGGCCCCCTCGCCCCCCTGGCAGCCCGGCCAGCAGGACGCCCCCTGGCAGCCGCCGCAGGACCAGGCCCAGTGGCAGCCGAACCTCGCCCCTCCCACCTGGCCGCAGGGCTCGACGCCTCCCCCATGGCAACCCGGCCCGCAGGACGCCCCGTGGCAGCCGCCGCAGGACCAGGACCCCACGCCCGCCACCTGGCGTACGCCTCAGCAGCAGGAGCCCTGGCTCGACCCGAACCAGGACCCGTGGCTCGGCCCGCCGCAGGAGACGTGGACCCCGGCTCCGCCGCCCATCCCGCCGACGCAGACCCGCGCCGACGACATGGACGCCTGGCTCGCCCCGGCGCCCGACGACGCGACGCCGCAGCCCGAGGCCACGCCGCCGCCCTGGCAGCCGCCCGCTACGTTCACCGCGGCGGCGGCGGGCATGCAGGTATGGCCCGCCCCTGTCTCCGACACCCCGTCCATGCCCCCGTGGCCCGCCGCCACGGGCGAACTCCCCGACGACACCGACCACACCCTCCCGGCGGCAACCCCCGAAGCACCCCCGTCACCCCAGGCCGACGGCGACGGCGACGGCAGCGAAGAGGACGACGACAAGACCCGCCCGGTCGGCCAGCACCGCCCCGCGGCCCCCGGCGACGTCCCGGTATGGCCCCCGACCCCGCCGACCCCGCCGACTCCCCCGAGCACCACCCCGGCCCCGGCCCCGGCCCCCGAGGACGAAGCACACGTGGTGGAGGCCGACGACGACCCCACCCTCGACGTCCCACGCCCCCCGGCCGCCCCCAAGAACGAAAGCAACGAGGACAAGGACGAGGACACCCAGGAGCGCCTCCCCGACCTCCCCTTCCCTCCGGAGACCTGGGGAAAGCGCCCCAACAAGCCCCACCCGCTGCACCGCGCCCCCTCGACGGAGGCCACCATCCCGGCCCAGCGCCCCTCCCCCTCCCCCCTGGACGGCGTCCCTCCGGACAGCACCTCCCCCCACGACCAGCCGACCCCGCCCCACGGCTCCCCGCCGGTCCACCTCCCCCAGCCCAGGTCGGCGTTCCAGCCACCCCACCAGCAGCCCCCGCACGTCCCGGCGCTCGACGCCCACCTGGCCCAGCAGCGCCCCATGCCGGACGCCCCGCCCGCCGAGCTCCCGAAGGGCGGCCCGAAGAGCAAGAAGGCGCTGATCGCCACGCTGAGCGTCCTGCTCGTCGCGGGCATCGGCACGGGCGGCTTCTTCGCCTGGCGGTCGATGACGGCGGCGAAACCGGCCGACGCGACCGCGACGGGCACCGGCACGATCAACGAGCCTCCGGTCCCGGTCCAGTCCCCGGCCACCGACCCGCTCAGCCTCTCGGTGCTGAACTCCGAGGAGACCGACCCCCAGCAGCTGGCGGTCACCGAGGCCTTCCCCGAGAAGAAGATCGAGATCGACGGCCTGACCTACACCAGGCTGAAGACCGCGCTCACCGAGTCGTGCGACAAGGCGGCGGCGGGCCCGTTCGCCGACGCGCTCGACGAGCACGAGTGCAGCCGCGTCCTGCGCGCGACGTACGTCGACGAGAAGAAGCGCTACGCCATCACCACCGGCATAGCCGTACTCCCGACCAAGGACGCCGCCACGGCCGTCGACCAGGCCAAGGACCTCACCAAGAACCTGTGGTTCAAGCCGCTGCCCACCAAGAAGGGCAGCGGAGGCGAACGCGTGCACATCGCGGGCGGCTACGCGGCCGGGCTGCTCTGGGGGCGCTACATCGTCTTCAGCTACGCCACCTACTCCGACGGCCACACGCCGACGGCCAAGGAGAAGGGCCTGGGCAAGGTCAGCGGCGCCTTCCGCGACCAGACCTCGCTCGTGCTCGAACGCCGCATCACCGACTGAGCGCTCAGCACCCGGCCGAGCCGAGAGTACGCACCCTGCGCGTCGCCGAGGCGCGCAGGGCCAGCTCGGCCGCGTCCGGGTAACGCACCTCCTCAAGGCACAACCCGTGCGCGGGCGCCACATGCACCCCTGAGTCGCGTACGGCGAGCGCGAGCACCCGGCCGGGCCACTCCACGGCCCTGCGCCCTTCGCCGACGGCGATCAGCGAGCCGACCAGCGCCCGTACCATCGAGTGGCAGAACGCGTCGGCCACCACGGTCGCCACCAGCAGCCCGTCGGCGTCCCTGGCCCAGTCGAGCCGCTGCAGTTCCCTGATCGTCGTCGCGCCCTCGCGGCGCTTGCAGAACGCGGCGAAGTCGTGCTCGCCCAGCAGACGCACGGCCGCGGCGTTGAGCGCGTCGAGGTCGAGCGGCCTGGCATGCCAGACGACCTCCCTGCGCCGCAGCGGATCGACGCCTCCGGCCGCGTCCCCGATCCGATAGGCGTAACGCCGTGACAGTGCGGAGAACCTGGCGTCGAAGCCCTCAGGAGCCACGCTGAGCCGATGCACGCGTACATCCGATGGCAGAACCCCGGCCAGCCTCCGCACCAGCGTGACGAGCCGCTCAGCGACTCCCCCGGCGCCCGCGTCGGTATGCCGGTTTCGTACCAGCTCCTCCAACGACGGGATCGGCAGGTCGACGTGGGCGACCTGTCCCCGCGCGTGCACCCCGGCGTCGGTGCGCCCGGCGACCGTCAGCTGGGGCTCGGCGGCCAGGCGCAGCACCCTGCCGATCGCCGCCTGGATCTCGCCCTGGACCGTACGCCTGCCTGGCTGCACGGCCCAGCCGGAGAAGTCGGTGCCGTCATAGCCGAGGTCAAGCCGTACCCTGACCGACTCGCCGCTCACGCAGCCTCCCTCATGAAGAAAGGCCCGGCGCCCCGCACGAAGCGGAAGCACCGGGCCCGATCGAACGGATCGGCCTGACGGATCAGGCGTCGTCCTTCTTCGCCTCGGCGGCGGGAGCCTCGGCGGACTCCTCGGCCGTCTCCTCGACGGGGGCGTCGGTCTCGACGACCTCGGCCTCGTCGTCGGCGACGTCGGCGACCGGAGCCGCGGCGGCGGGCGCGGCGGTCTCGGCGGCGGGACGGGTCACGCGCACGGCGTTCAGCGGCTCGGTGACGAGCTCGATGACGGCCATGGGCGCGTTGTCGCCCTTACGGTTGCCGATCTTGGTGATGCGGGTGTAGCCACCGGGACGCTCGGCGAACGTCGTCGCGATCTCGGTGAACAGGTGGTGGACGACGCCCTTGTCCTTGACGACCGTCAGCACCTGGCGACGGTTGTGCATGTCGCCCTTCTTCGCCTTGGTGATGAGGCGCTCGGCCAGCGGGCGGACGCGCTTGGCCTTCGTCACCGTGGTGCGGATGCGACCGTGGCGGAACAGGTCGGTGGCGAGGTTGGCCAGGATCAGCCGCTCGTGCGCCGGGCTGCCACCAAGACGTGCACCTTTGGCGGGCTTGGGCATTGCGTTCTCCTTGAGAGTGAACCCGCCCCGGCCGTGTCAGGTACCGGAGTCGGGCCGCCAGGCTCCCGCGTGAGGCGGGAGCCCGCGATGAACCAGATGGGTGAAGCTCAGTACTGCTCGGTCTCGACGTACGCGCTGTCGTCGTCGTCGTAACCGCCGCCGGCCACCGCGCTCGGGTCGAACCCGGGCGGGGAGTCCTTCAGGGCCAGCGACATCTCGTGCAGCTTCTGCTTGACCTCTTCGATGGACTTCGCGCCGAAGTTCCTTATGTCGAGAAGGTCCTGCTCGCTGCGGGCCACGAGCTCACCCACGGTGTGGATGCCCTCGCGCTTGAGGCAGTTGTAGGAGCGAACGGTGAGGTTCAGCTCCTCGATCGGCAGCGCCAGGTCGGCGGCCAGGGCCGCGTCCGTCGGCGACGGGCCGATGTCGATGCCCTCGGCCTCGATGTTCAGCTCGCGGGCGAGACCGAACAGCTCGACGAGGGTCTTGCCCGCCGAGGCCACCGCGTCGCGGGGCTTCATGGCGGCCTTGGTCTCGACGTCCAGGATCAGACGGTCGAAGTCGGTGCGCTGCTCGACTCGGGTCGCCTCGACCTTGTAGGTGACCTTGAGCACGGGCGAGTAGATGGAGTCGATCGGAATGCGACCGATCTCCTGGCCCGGCTGCTTGTTCTGCGCGGCGGAGACGTAACCGCGACCGCGCTCGACGGTCAGCTCCATCTCCAGCTTCGCCTTGCCGTTGAGCGTGGCGATGCGCAGCTCGGGGTTGTGCACCTCGACACCGGCCGGAGGCGCGATGTCGGCGGCGGTGACCTCACCCGGGCCCTGCTTGCGCAGGTACATGACGACCGGCTCGTCGTGCTCGGAGGAGACGACGAGCTCCTTGAGGTTCAGGATGATGTCGGTGACATCCTCCTTGACCCCCGGAACGGTCGAGAACTCGTGCAGCACGCCCTCGATGCGGATGCTCGTCACGGCCGCGCCCGGGATGGACGACAGCAGCGTGCGACGCAGCGAGTTGCCGATGGTGTAGCCGAAGCCCGGCTCCAGCGGCTCGATGACGAACTTGGACCGGGTCTCGTCGATCGACTCTTCGAGAAGAGTCGGGCGCTGAGCGATCAGCATGTGGGATCTCCCCTTGCTAGGGCGGCGCCCGCTATTTGACGCCACTCTGAATACAGCCTAAATGGGGTACGGCATGCCGTACCCCATTCAGTAGCGAGCTCTTACTTGGAGTAGAGCTCGACGATCAGCTGCTCCTGGACCTGGGTGTCGATCTGCTGGCGAACCGGCAGCTGGTGAACCAGGACACGGAGCCTCTCCGGCACGACGCCCAGCCAGGCCGGGATCGTCTTGTCGCCGGCGGTGGCGCGGGCCACCTCGTAGGGCAGAAGGTTGCGAGCCTTCTCGCGCACCTCGACGATGTCGTGCTCGCGCACGCGGTACGACGGGATGTCGACCTTCTTGCCGTTCACGATGATGTGACCGTGACGGACCTGCTGGCGGGCGGCGTCACGCGACTCGGCGAAGCCGGCGCGGTAGACCACGTTGTCGAGACGGCTCTCCAGGATCTGGAGGAGGTTCTCGCCGGTCTTGCCGCCCTTCTTGTTGGCTTCCTCGTAGTAGTTGCGGAACTGCTTCTCGAGGATGCCGTAGATGCGGCGGGTCTTCTGCTTCTCCCGGAGCTGGAGCTGGTACTCCGACTCCTTGGGACGGCCCCTGCCGTGCTCACCCGGGGGGTAGGGACGGATCTCGATGGGGCACTTGGCGGATTCGCACTTCTTACCCTTGAGGAAGAGCTTGGTCTTCTCTCGCCGGCAGAGCTTGCAGTCCGCTCCGGTGTAACGAGCCATTGTTCTCTATCTCCTGGTCAGACGCGACGGCGCTTCGGCGGGCGGCAGCCGTTGTGCGGCACGGGGGTGACGTCCTGAATGGAGCCAACCTCGAGGCCGGTCGCCTGCAGCGAACGGATCGCGGTCTCACGGCCGGAGCCGGGACCCTTGACGAACACGTCGACCTTGCGCATGCCGTGCTCCATGGCGCGGCGGGCGGCGTTCTCAGCGGCCATCTGCGCGGCGAACGGGGTGGACTTGCGAGAGCCCTTGAACCCGACGTGGCCGGCGCTGGCCCAGGAGATCACGTTCCCGTTGGGGTCGGTGATCGAGACGATCGTGTTGTTGAACGTGCTCTTGATGTGGGCGTGCCCGTGAGCGACGTTCTTCTTTTCCTTGCGGCGCACCTTCTTCGGCGCACCCTGGCGGCTCTTAGGAGGCATTGTTTGCCTTCACTCCTGAGGTCTTCGGTCCTGCGGCTGCGCGGACTACTTCTTACCGGGCTTCTTCTTGCCGGCCACGGTCTTCTTCTTGCCCTTGCGGGTACGCGCGTTGGTCTGCGTGCGCTGGCCGTGGACAGGCAGGCCCTTGCGGTGCCTGATGCCCTGGTAACAGCCGATTTCGATCTTGCGACGGATGTCGGCCTGAACTTCTCGACGGAGGTCACCCTCGATCTTGAAGTTCGCCTCGATGTAGTCACGCATCGGGACGAGCTCAGTGTCGGAGAGCTGGTGGACCCGGAGGTCACCGCTCACACCGGTGGCCTGGAGGATCTCCAGAGCGCGGGTGCGGCCGATTCCGTAAATGTAGGTGAGAGCGATCTCCAGCCGCTTGTCGCGGGGGAGGTCGACGCCAACCAGGCGAGCCATGGTCGGGCATTCTCCTTCGTTGTGGCGGAGGTCTTGCGCCTCACTTCCCCTCCCCATGCCCGGGGTGAGGGCCTCGGCCTCCGACCGAGGGTCTCCTACGTGGTACGGCCAGGCCGCCTTCGCAGGTGTGACGCGCTCATTCTTTGTCGCCCCACATGAGTCGAGTCCGCTACGACGAGCGGACTCTTTCAGTAAGGCCGATTTTCTGTGACTAGCCCTGACGCTGCTTGTGGCGCAGGTTGTCGCAGATCACCATGACGCGACCGTGCCGGCGGATCACCTTGCACTTGTCGCAGATCTTCTTAACGCTCGGCTTGACCTTCATAGTCCTTCGTGATTCCTCAGACGTTTACTTGTATCGGTAGACGATCCGCCCGCGACTCAGGTCGTAGGGGCTCAGTTCAACGACTACCCGGTCGTCAGGAAGGATTCGGATGTAGTGCATCCGCATCCGCCCGCTGATGTGGGCCAGGACCTTATGGCCGTTGTCGAGCTGCACCCGGAACATGGCGTTCGGGAGCGACTCGACCACAGTGCCCTCGATCTCGATGGCGCCGTCTTTCTTGGCCAAAATCCCTCGCGTTTCACTGATCGGTCGTCTGAGGTATCGGATCACTAAGCAGCCGCGACTTCACGCTTCGAAGAGAGCGGCGATCAGCGAGACCGCCGACGCGTGAAAGCCATAGTGAGCCGACTAAGGAGTGTACGACACCTGAGCTCAAAACGCGAAACGCGTGGCAGGTGTCCTGACACAACCATGCATCAGACTACCGCAACTCGGAAGCGAGATACGCCGCCCTGAACACCGCGTGCACGATGACGTTGTCGGCATACGACCGCCTGGCCTGGTCGAACGCGCCACCACAGGTGACGAGCACCAGCCTGCGGTCGTCGGTGCGGCCGTAGACCTCGTCGGCGGGGAAGCGGGTCTTGGGTGTGCGCTCAAGCCTCTCGACCTCGAACACCGCCACAGTACCGTCCCCTCTGACCATCGCGACCACGGCTCCCGGCGCCAGCTCGCCCAGCCTGGCGAACACCGCGGGCCCGGTCCTGGTGTCCAGATGTCCCGCGACCACCGAGGAGCCGCGCTCGCCCGGCGTGGGGCTGCCGCCGTACCATCCGGCCACATTCGCGTGATCGAGCGGCGGCACCGCGAGCACGCCGTCGGCTCCCACGCCCAGCACCACGAGCGGCGCGTCGACGCCGAGGCTCGGGATCAGCACACGGGTGGGCTCGGCCCTGCCCGGCTCCCCCGCCAGCGGCGTCGGCCACACGATCGACGTACTGGGTGAGGGCGTGGCCACGGGCGGCGTGCGCACGGCGGCGGGCGCACGGGGCACGGCGGCGAGCGGCATACAGGCGGTCAGCGCCGCGGTGAGTGTCAGGAAGGTCGCGAGGAGGGCGCAACGGGTCACGTGCCCGCCCGGCGCCGGCAGCCGCCGACCAGCGGCGCCGGGCAGGCACGAGTCTGTGGAGAGGGGTGCGCCTCGCGTGGTCCGGCGCATCGTGGGCTCAGCCGTCGACGTGCCGGCGCTCTGGGCCGCGGCGCCTGCGGGCCAGATAGGCGCCGCCCGCGCCGAGCGTCACCAGCCCCACCATCGCCGCCGCCAGCCACGGCCCCCTGGCGGGCTCGCCCGCCGCCTGCTCTGCCGCCACCGCCAGGCCGCCTCCCCCGGTGTCGGGACCGCCCGTGGGATGTCCGCCGCCGATCGTGATCGAGCCGGTCGCGGTGCCCGTCGGGCAGTTCACGTAGACCGAGCTCGCCCCTCTCGGCGCCGAGTACGGGATCTGCGCCAGGCCGTGCCACGTCGTGGTGTTGTCGTAGCTCTCCAGCTCCACCTCGTCGGCGAATGCCGCCGACCGGGCGAAGATGTCGCCCTGGGTGGTCTGTTTCTCCTGTGTGCAGTTGTAGGCGTAGATCCGCGTGTACTGCCCTGGCGAGACGGGATTGGGCAGCACCCGCACGGACGGTCCCGCCGATGCGGCGCCCACCGACATCACCGTGCTCGCGACCGCGCCGAGCAGCAACCAGCGCATGGTGCCGGCCTTACGCCTGCGCGCCATCGTCCCCCCAATGCGATGGTTCCATCGTCAAAGATCATCTACCCGGCCTGACCAGCGCCAACTACGACCAGCGGTAAAGAGTGCGTCTTTTGCCCTGCGAACCTCCGAAGCAGGACAGAAAGCGGGAGAGCCCGCCGCGACGATCGCGGCGGGCTCTCCCGAAAGGCTTCGGTCCCGGTGAAGCGGGCGCTTCGACTAGTAGATGCGGTGCTTGCCACCGCAGTGGTCGAACTTGCTGGCGCCCCAGCAGGTGTAGGTGTAGATCTTCTTGATGCCCTTGTGGCCCCACAGCGAGCTGCCCTTGCCGTCCCAGCCCTGGGCGAACTTGTACCACTTGCCGCCCTTGTAGTACTCGAACCAGATGTAGCCCTTGTGCCCGCCGGGCTTGTCCACGCCGTACCACTTGGTGTAGACGCGGCCGTTGTCCTTGTAGGTCTTGCCGTAGCTGTAGGCCTTGTGGTCGCTGGAGTAGTACTTGCCCCAGCCGCCTGACGAGGTGGTCGCGGTGGTGCTCGCACCGGCGGCGACGGGGGTCAGCAGGCCGGTGGCGATCGAGCCGGCCAGAGCGGCGGCCACGAGAAGCTTGCGCATGTTCTTCCTCCGATGAGTGGTGCCTTTCGACATCGCTCACGTTAGGAAGGAACGCCGATCCGTTCTGTGAAGGAATGCACACTCGACGCCGAGCGTGCACTATTACCGCTTCGCTAGCGCTGAGGCTTGGGCCCGTTGCCGAACACCGTGCTCATCAGCAGCACCGCACCCCATGGGCCCATCACCCACAGCGGCCAGGGGTAGATGAACTCGCCGCTGGTGATGCTGATGATCAGCCAGATCACCCAGTTGACGGCGCTGGCCACCGCCCAGGCGCTCCAGGCCGCCTTCATCCCCGCGTGCATGCCCTGCACCTTCGGCAGCGGCGCCGGCGCCTTGGCCGCGCGCATCCGCAGGTCGACCTGTGGCAGGTCCGAGGTGAGCACGGCGAGCTCACCATAGGTCTTGGCGGCGTAGAGCCGTTCGAGACGCTCGTTGAACTCGTCCATGGTGAGCCTGCCGTCGGCGGTGTGCTCCCTGAGCACGGCCGCCACCCGGTCTCGATCGGCGTCCGAGGCCCGCATCTCCGGGCTTTGGGCCATCGCCATCACTCCATCGCGTCTTAGCCGAGCAGTTCTCGCAGCCGGTCCTCGCCACCGTCGATGGCGGTAAGCACCCAAGGTCCATTATGTGTCACCGCGACGCTGTGTTCGAAGTGCGCGGAGGGCTTTCCGTCGATGGTGACGACGGTCCAGTCGTCGGCCAGCACCTTCGTGCGCTGCCCGCCCAGATTCACCATGGGCTCGACGGCGAAGCACATGCCCTCCTCGAAGGCCGGGCCCCGGCCTGGCCTGCCGTGGTTGGCCACCCAGGGGTCCATGTGCATCTCGGTGCCGATGCCGTGCCCGCCGTACTCCTGGGGGATGCCGTAGCGGCCCTGGGACTTCACGTAGCGCTCGACCTCGTAGCCGATGTCGGACAGGTGGCGGCCGGGCGTCAGGGCGGAGATGCCGCGCCACATGGCCTCCTCCGTCACGCGCATGAGCTCGGTCAGCTCGGGGGCCACCTCGCCGACGGGCACGGTGATCGCCGAGTCGCCGTGCCAGCCGTCCAGGATGGCGCCGCAGTCGATGGAGATGATGTCGCCCTCGCGCAGCGGCCTGAGGTCGGAGGGGATGCCGTGGACGACCTCGTCGTTGACCGACGCGCAGATCGTCGCCGGGAAGCCCTGGTAGCCCTTGAACGACGGGATCGCGCCCTCGTCCCTGATCGCCTTCTCGGCGATGGCGTCCAGGTCGAGCGGCGTCAGGCCGGGCTGGACCGAACGCCTCAGCAGCTCAAGCGTCCGTCCGACCACCAGTCCAGCGGCTCGCATCTTGTCGAGCTGCTCAGGCGACTTGATCTGGATTCCATGCCTGTTCTTCTTGAACACGTTCGGCACCCCCCGGGGTGGTCAACGGGCGGACGTGGGACCTCAATTCCCCCACGATAACTGTGATCATGCAGAAGTCCCCCACAGTGTGCTGCAGGGGACTTCCGGGACGTGCGTGATGTCAGCCGGCGAAAGGCCTGACGGCTTCCATCGCCCGCTGGGTGACCTCTTCGACGGGACCGGTCGCGTCCACGCCGACGAGGATGCGCTCGCCGCCGTAGAAGGAGATCAGCGGCGCCGTCTGCTCCTGGTAGACCTCGAGGCGGTGCCTCACGGTCTCCTCCTTGTCGTCGTCACGCTGGAACAGCGCGCCGCCGCAGGCGTCACAGACGTCGTCCTGCTTGTCGTCGAACTCGACGTGCCAGATGCGACCGCAGACACTGCAGGTGCGCCTGCCGGCCAGCCGGCGGACGACCTCCTCGTCCTCGACGATCAGCTCGAGCACGAGATCGAGACCGGTGCCCCACTCCGCGAGCATCTTCTTCAGGATCTCGGCCTGGGCCACGTTCCTGGGGAAGCCGTCGAGCAGGAAACCGTCCTGCGCGTCGTCCTCGGAAAGACGGTCGCGGACCATGGCGATGGTGACCTCGTCGGGAACGAGGTCGCCGCGGTCCATGTACTGCTTGGCGAGCTTGCCGAGCTCCGTGCCGCCAGAGACGTTGGCACGGAAGATGTCACCTGTCGAGATCTTCGGGATGGACAGGTTCGATGCGATGAACTGGGCCTGTGTCCCCTTACCCGCTCCGGGGGGCCCGACCAGGACGAGACGCACTAGCGGAGGAAACCTTCGTAGTTGCGCTGCTGGAGCTGGCTCTCGATCTGCTTCACGGTGTCAAGGCCGACACCCACCATGATCAGAATGCTCGTCCCTCCGAACGGGAAGTTCTGGCTGGCCCCGGCCACCGCCAGCGCGATGATCGGCACCATCGAGATGAGGCCGAGGTAGAGCGCGCCTGGAGCGGTGAGCCTGGTGAGCACGAAGTTGAGGTACTCAGCCGTCGGCCGGCCCGGACGGATGCCCGGGATGAACCCACCGTACTTCTTCATGTTGTCGGCGACTTCAACGGGGTTGAAGGTAATGGACACATAGAAGTACGTGAAGAAGACGATCAGCAGGAAGAACGTGATCATATAGGCCGGGGTGTCACCGGTGATCATGTTCTGCTGGATCCAGGAGACGACCGCGTTGGGCTCCTCCTGGTTGGCGAAGAGCGAGACCAGCAACTGCGGCAGGTACAGCAGCGAGGAGGCGAAGATGACCGGGATGATGCCGGCCTGGTTCACCTTCAACGGAATGTAGGTGGAAGTGCCGCCGTACATCCGCCTGCCGACCATACGCTTGGCGTACTGCACCGGAACCCGGCGCTGCGCCTGCTCGACGAAGACCACCGCGGCGATCATGAAGATACCGACGACGATCACCGCGATGCCGGTGACGACGTTCGCCTTGAAGATGTTGAGCAGCTCGGCGGGGAAGACCGCGATGACCTGCGTGAAGATCAGGATCGACATGCCGTTGCCGACGCCGCGGTCGGTGACGAGCTCACCGAGCCACATGATCACAGCGGTGCCCGAGGTCATGATGACGACCATCGTCACGATGCTGAAGATGTTGTCGGGGTCGAGCAGGATCTGCTGCTGGCACTGCGGGAACAGCTGTCCCGTGCGCGCCAGCGCGATGAAGGCCGTCGACTGCAGAACGGCGAGGCCGATGGTCAGGTAACGCGTGTACTGCGTGATCTTCGCGTTGCCCGCCTGCCCCTCCTTCTTGAGCGCGTCGAGACGGGGAATGACGACGACGAGGAGCTGAAGAATGATGCTCGCCGTGATGTACGGCATGATGCCCAGCGCGAACACCGACAGCTTCAGGAGGGCGCCGCCGCTGAACAGCTGCACCATCCCGTAGATGTTGCCGCTGTCGCCAGCGGTGGCCTGCTCAAGACAGGCCGCGATGTTCTCGGTGTGGACACCGGGGGTCGGAAGAACCGAGCCGAGACGGAACAGCGCGATGATGCCCAGTGTGAAGAGCAACTTCTTGCGCAGGTCCGGCGTCCGGAACGCCCGGGTAAACGCGGTCAGCACGGTCCCTCCTGCGCGCCTATAAGGCGGTATGAGTATGCGATGGTGCGGGGGTCATCCATCTGAAATTCTCAGGGTCGAACGAGCGAACGTGACGACCGGTAAGCCCGGCCGTCTCGCGAACTCTAACGCACTACAGGCGCGGGAGCCCATGGTGGAACTCCCGCGCCCGGTAATGACACTTACAGCTCGGTAACGGACCCACCGGCCGCGGCGATTTTCTCCTTCGCGCTGGACGAGAAGGCGTGAGCCGAAACGTTCAGCGAAACGGAGATGTCACCCGTGCCGAGGATCTTCACCGGCTGGTTCTTGCGGGCAGCGCCCTTGGCGACCAGCGCCTCGACGGTGACGTCGCCACCCTCGGGGAACAGCTCACCGAGCTTGTCCAGGTTGACGACCTGGTAGGTCGTCTTGAACATCGCGTTGCTGAAGCCCTTGAGCTTCGGCAGACGGCGCTGCAGCGGAACCTGGCCACCCTCGAAACCGAGAGGAACCTTGTTCCGCGACGTCGTGCCCTTGGTGCCACGACCGGAGGTCTTGCCCTTGGACGCCTCGCCACGGCCCTTGCGGACCTTGGCCTTGTTGGCGCCCTTGGCGGGACGCAGGTCGTGAATCTTGAGCGGAGCGTTGTCAGTCATGACTAGTCGACCTCTTCCACCTCGACGAGGTGCGTCACCACGGAGACCATCCCGCGAATCTCGGGACGGTCCTCCTTGACGACGACATCGCCGATTCGCTTCAGGCCAAGCGAACGCAGCGAGTCACGCTGGTTCTGCTTGCCACCGATCTTCGAGCGAACCTGAGTGATCTTCAGGCGTGCCATGACTAGCTCACCGCCTTGGCCGCCGCGGCAGCCTCCGCAATACCCTCGGCGCGAGCCTTGAGCATCGCCTTGGGAGCGACGTCCTCGATCGGCAGGCCACGGCGGGCGGCGATCTGCTCGGGGGTCGACAGACCCCTCAGAGCCGCCACGGTGGCGTGCACGATGTTGATCGGGTTGTCCGAGCCGAGCGACTTGGACAGCACGTCGTGGATACCGGCGCACTCCAGCACGGCGCGCACCGGACCACCGGCGATGACACCGGTACCGGGCGAAGCCGGACGCAGGAAGACGACGCCGGCCGCCTCCTCACCCTGCACGATGTGCGGGATGGTGCCCTGGATGCGGGGAACGCGGAAGAAGTGCTTCTTCGCCTCCTCGACACCCTTGGCGATGGCCGCGGGTACTTCCTTGGCCTTGCCGTAGCCGACGCCGACCAGGCCGTTGCCGTCACCGACGACAACCAGGGCGGTGAAGCTGAAGCGACGACCACCCTTCACGACCTTGGCGACGCGGTTGATCTTCACTACGCGCTCGATGTACGAGACGCCCTTGTCGGCGGCGCCACCGCGGCGATCGTCACGACGGTCCCGCCGCTCGCCACCGGTGCCGCCACCGCGACGCGGAGCTGCAGCCATCAGTGGTTCCTCATCTCAGTAGCCATATCAGAACTCGAGCCCACCTTCGCGGGCGCTGTCCGCCAGAGCGGCGATGCGCCCGGCGTAGCGGTTGCCACCACGGTCGAAGACGACGGCGGTGATACCGGCTTCCTTGGCCCGCTGAGCGAGGAGCTCGCCGACCTTCTTGGCCTTCTCGGTCTTGTCACCGTCGGCCGTACGCAGGGTCGCGTCCATGGTGGAGGCGCTGACCAGCGTGTGGCCCTGGGTGTCGTCCACGATCTGGACGAACAGGTGACGAGTCGAGCGGTTGACGACCAGGCGCGGACGCGCGGCCGTGCCGATGACCTTCTTGCGGACGCGGCCGTGACGGCGGGCCCGCGAGACGGTGCGGGCAGCCGTGTGCTTGCTGTACGCAGTCTTGGGAGCCATGCCTACTTACCAGCCTTTCCGACCTTGCGGCGGATCACTTCACCCTGGTACCGCACACCCTTGCCCTTGTACGGGTCGGGCTTGCGGAGCTTGCGGATGTTGGCGGCGACCTCGCCGACCTTCTGCTTGTCGATGCCGTCCACGTGGAACAGGGTCGGCTTCTCGACGCGGAAGGTGACACCCTCGGGGGCGTCGACGACAACCGGGTGGCTGAAGCCCAGTGCGAACTCCAGCTGCGTCGGGCTCTTGGCCGCGACGCGGTAACCGACACCGACGATCTCAAGGGTCTTGGAGTACCCCTGGGTCACGCCCGCCACCATGTTGGCGATCAGCGTGCGAGACAGGCCGTGCAGAGCGCGGACCTTGTTCTCGTCGTTGGGACGGGTGACGGCGATGGTGCCGTCCTCGTCGCGAGCCACAACGATGGGCTCGGCGACCTTGAGTGAAAGCGTGCCCTTCGGGCCCTTGACCTGGACATCCCGGCCGTCAATAGAGACGTCGACGCCGCTGGGTACAGGGATGGGCAGCCGTCCGATTCGCGACATGCTGTGTTCCTCCCCTCGTTACCAGACGTAGGCGAGGACTTCCCCGCCCACTCCACGCTTGCCGGCCTGCTTGTCGGTCATGAGACCGGCGGACGTCGAGATGATCGCGACGCCCAGCCCGCCCAGAACTCGAGGCAGGTTGTCCTTCTTCGCGTACACGCGCAGACCGGGCTTGGACACCCGGCGAAGACCTGCGAGGGAACGCTCACGGGTCGGGCCGAACTTCAGCTCCACCACGAGGTTCTTCCCGACCTTGGCGTCTTCGACGGTCCAGGCCTGGATGTAACCCTCCTGCTGGAGGATCTCGGCGATGTGCGCCTTGATCTTCGAGTACGGCATCGACACGCTGTCGTGATAAGCCGAGTTCGCGTTTCGCAGACGAGTCAGCATGTCTGCGATCGGGTCGGTCATCGTCATGGCCAACGGCCTTCCTCGCCGCGGTTTCCAGTCGGTCGAGATCTCGTCTCTGCCGGTGGACCTTCGGCGCGGTCATGGACGCCTGGATCAGCGTCCGGTTGACATTCCTAGATATGTACGGCTGGCAGCCGACGGGGGCGGTGCGACCCGCCCCCGCGGTGACCTACCAGCTTGACTTGGTGATGCCGGGCAGCTCGCCCCGGTGCGCCATCTCGCGGAAGCAGATCCGGCACAGGCCGAACTTGCGGTAAACCGCGTGCGCACGGCCGCAGCGCGAACACCGAGTGTACGCCCGTACGGCGAACTTCGGCTTGCGGGCCGCCTTGACCTTGAGAGATGTCTTCGCCATGATCAGGCCTCCTTGAAGGGGAACCCGAGAAGCTTCAGCAGCGCCCGGCCCTGGTCGTCGGTCTTCGCGGTCGTCACGACCGTGATGTCCATGCCTCGCGGCCTGTCCACCTTGTCGGGGTCGACCTCGTGGAACATGACCTGCTCCGTGAGACCGAACGTGTAGTTGCCGTTGCCGTCGAACTGCTTCGGCGAAAGGCCGCGGAAGTCCCTGATGCGCGGAAGCGCCAGGGACAGCAGCCGGTCGAGGAACTCCCACATCCGGTCGCCGCGCAGCGTGACGTGCGCGCCGATCGGCATGCCCTCACGCAGCTTGAACTGCGCGATGGACTTGCGGGCGCGAACGACGGCGGGCTTCTGACCGGTGATGACCGTGAGGTCGCGCACGGCGCCCTCGATCAGCTTCGAGTCGCGGGCCGCCTCGCCGACGCCCATGTTGACCTTGATCTTGGTCAGGCCGGGCACCAGCATGATGTTCTCGATGCCGAACTCCTCGCGAAGCTTCGCGATGACTTCCTCGCGGTACTTCGTCTTGAGGCGCGGCGTCGGACGCTCGGTGGTGGTCTCGGTGACGGTCATCAGTTGTCCTCACCCGACTCGTCGGCCTTGTCAGCCGTCTTGGCAGGCTTCTCGTCATCCTTGAGCTTCTTGACGTTGCTCACGTGGATGGGGGCCTCCATGGTCGTCACGCCGCCCTGCTTGGCGCCGCGAGGACCGTTGAGGTTCTCCTTGGCGTGCTTCTTGATCATGTTGACACCCTCGACCACCACGCGGTCCTCGCGCGGGAGAGCGGCGATCACTCGACCCTTGGCACCCTTGTCCTTGCCGGCGATGACCTGAACCAGGTCACCCTTCTTCACATGCAGCGACTTCGGCATTACAACACCTCCGGCGCGAGCGAGATGATGCGCATGAACTTCTTCTCGCGCAGCTCACGGCCGACCGGGCCGAAGATGCGGGTGCCGCGAGGGTCACCGCTGTCCTTGATGATGACGGCGGCGTTCTCGTCGAAGCGGATGTAGGAACCGTCGGGACGGCGCCTCTCCTTGACCGTGCGAACGATGACGGCCTTGACGACGTCACCCTTCTTGACGGTGCTGCTGCCCGGAAGGGCATCCTTCACCGTGGCGACGATGATGTCGCCGATGCCCGCGTAGCGCCGACCCGAGCCACCGAGAACGCGGATGCAAAGAATCTCCTTGGCACCCGTGTTGTCGGCGACGCGAAGTCGCGACTCCTGCTGGATCACGTCTACTCCTGTTGGTCTCCGCCGGTTCTCGCCGCCTCACGGCCACGAGCCTTGCGGAACTGCAGTTGTCTTGTTCCCCCGGCGACAGCACCGGACGTGCGGCTCACGCCGTACCTCCGACACCGCCCCGCAGGCGACGCGGGTCGCCCCGCGTCCTTGGACGCCGTCATGGGGTCGCCCCCACGACGGCGCGTCAATCACCAGAGGGCCGCCCCCACCAGGAGGGCGGCCTTCAGGGTCTTACTTGGCCCGCTCGAGGATCTCCACGACGCGCCAGCGCTTGGTCGCCGAGAGCGGCCTGGTCTCCATGAGGAGGACCCGGTCGCCGACGCCGCAGGCGTTGGCCTCGTCGTGCGCCTTGTACTTGGTCGTACGGCGGATGACCTTGCCGTACAGCGGGTGCTTCACGCGGTCCTCGACGGCGACCACGACGGTCTTGTCCATCTTGTCGCTGACGACCAGGCCCTCACGGGTCTTGCGGTAGTGCCGCGCGGTCTTCTCGGTGGTCTCGGTCTCAGCCATCGCTCGTCTCCTTCTCAACCGTGACAATGCCAAGCTCGCGCTCGCGCATCACGGTGTAGATACGGGCGATCTCGCGGCGGACGGCGCGAAGCCGCCCGTGGCTCTCCAACTGACCGGTCGCCGCCTGGAAGCGGAGGTTGAACAGCTCCTCCTTGGCTTCCTTCAGCTTCTGGACCAGGGTGTCCTGGTCCTCCACCCGCAGCTCGCCGGCGGTCAGGCCCTTAGCCATCACGCCTCCCCAACTTCACGCTTGACGATCTTGCACTTCATGGGGAGCTTGTGGATGGCGCGAGTGAGCGCCTCACGGGCGATCGGCTCGGCGACACCGGAAAGCTCGAACATGACGCGCCCCGGCTTGACGTTCGCGATCCACCATTCGGGCGAACCCTTACCGGAACCCATGCGGGTCTCGGCAGGCTTCTTGGTGAGCGGACGGTCCGGGTAAATGTTGATCCACACCTTGCCACCACGCTTGATGTGGCGGGTCATGGCGATACGAGCCGACTCGATCTGGCGGTTGGTCACGTAGGAGTGCTCAATCGCCTGAATGCCGAACTCGCCGAACACGACCCTGGTGCCGCCCTTGGCGGCGCCACTGCGGTCAGGCCGGTGCTGCTTGCGGTGCTTGACCCTGCGCGGGATCAGCATGGTCAGCTCCCTTCAGCACCCGGCTGCGCAGCCGGGCCGGTCTCGGGGGCAGCCTGCGAGGCCGCCTCAGTCCTGGGGGCACGGTCCGAACGACCGGCGCCACCACCGCGACGTGCGCCACCGGCGCCACCGCCACGACGGGGACGCTCGCCGCCGCCACCGCCGCCACCACGACGGTCGTCGCGGTCACGGCGCTGACCGGCGCGCGCACCGGCGGCTGCGGCGGCTGCCGCCTCACGCTCGGCGCGGCTGGTCGGAGCCTCACCCTTGTAGATCCACACCTTCACGCCGATGCGGCCGAAGGTCGTACGGGCCTCGTAGAAGCCGTAGTCGATGTCCGCGCGAAGGGTGTGCAGCGGCACACGACCCTCACGGTAGAACTCCGACCGCGACATCTCCGCGCCGCCCAGACGACCCGAGCACGCGACACGGATGCCCTTGGCGCCGCTCTTCATGGCCGACTGCATCGCCTTGCGCATGGCGCGACGGAACGACACACGGCTGGAGAGCTGCTCCGCGACACCCTGAGCGACGAGCTGAGCGTCGATCTCGGGGTTCTTGACCTCGAGGATGTTGAGCTGGACCTGCTTCTTGGTCAGCTTCTCGAGGTCACCGCGGATCCGGTCGGCCTCGGCGCCGCGGCGGCCGATGACGATACCGGGACGAGCGGTGTGGATGTCGACCTGAACACGGTCGGTCGTACGCTCGATCTCGACCTTGGAGATACCGGCCCGCTCCATGCCCTTCTGCAGCATGCGGCGGATCGCGACGTCTTCGGCCACGTACGACTTGTAAAGCTTGTCGGCGTACCACCGGCTCTTGAAGTCGGTCGTGATGCCGAGGCGGAACCCGTGCGGGTTAACCTTCTGGCCCACTAGCGGGTCCTTCCCTTCGGCTCGCGGGACTCCACGATCACGGTGATGTGGCTCGTCCGCTTGTTGATCCGATAGGCACGACCCTGGGCACGCGGGCGGAACCGCTTCAGCGTCGGGCCCTCGTCGACCCACGCACGGCTCACGACGAGCGTGTCACGGTCGATCTTGAGGTTGTGCTCTGCGTTCGCCATGGCGCTGGAGAGCACCTTGTAGATCGGCTCGCTCGCCGCCTGGGGAGCGAACTGCAGCACGGCCTGCGCCTCCGAAGCGGGCAGCCCGCGAATAAGGTCCACCACACGGCGGGCCTTCTGGGGCGTGACGCGGACGAACCGCGCCTGAGCCCTGGCTTCCATCGCTTACTCCTCTTACTTCTGAAGGCTGTTTATCGCCGGCTGCGGCGGTCTTCCTTGACGTGGCTGCGGAAGGTCCGCGTGGGGGCGAACTCACCGAGCTTGTGGCCGATCATCGACTCGGTCACGAAGACCGGGACGTGCTTGCGGCCGTCGTGAACGGCGATCGTGTGGCCGAGCATGTCGGGCACGATCATGGAGCGCCGCGACCACGTCTTGATGACGTTCTTGGTGCCCTTCTCGTTCTGGACGTCCACCTTCTTCTGAAGGTGGTCATCCACGAAGGGGCCCTTCTTAAGGCTACGTGGCATTTCGGCTGCTCCTACCGCTTCTTCCTCTTGGTCCGACGGCGGATGATCAGCCGGTCGCTGGCCTTGTTCGCCTGACGGGTACGGCCCTCGGGCTTGCCCTTCGGGTTGACCGGGTGGCGACCGCCGGAGGTCTTACCCTCACCACCACCGTGCGGGTGGTCGACGGGGTTCATCGCGACACCACGGACGGTCGGGCGCTTGCCCTTCCACCTCATGCGGCCGGCCTTACCCCAGTTGATGTTGGCCTGCTCGGCGTTGCCGACCTGACCCACACTCGCGCGGCAGCGCACGTCGACCATACGCATTTCGCCGGAGGGCATACGCAGCGTGGCGTACTGGCCCTCCTTCGCGAGGAGCTGGATCTGCGCACCGGCCGAGCGGCCCAGCTTCGCGCCACCACCGGGACGGAGCTCCACCGCGTGGATGAAGGTACCGGTCGGGATGTTGCGCAGCGGCAGGCAGTTGCCCGGCTTGATGTCGGCCGTGGGGCCGTTCTCGATGCGGTCGCCCTGCTTCAGGCCGGTCGGCGCGATGATGTAGCGCTTCTCACCGTCGGCGAAGTGCAGCAGAGCGATGTTGGCGGTCCGGTTGGGGTCGTACTCGATGTGAGCGACCTTGGCCGGAATGCCGTCCTTGTCATGCCTACGGAAGTCAATGATTCGGTAGGCGCGCTTGTGACCGCCGCCTTGGTGGCGTGCGGTGACCCGGCCGTGTACGTTGCGGCCGCCCTTGCTGTGAAGGGGCGCAAGCAACGACTTCTCGGGCGTGCTGCGCGTGATCTCGGCGAAGTCCGAGACACTCGAGCCGCGGCGACCCGGGGTCGTCGGCTTGTACTTACGGATGCCCATCTTTTTCGTTCATCCCTTGTCAGTTACATGGGTGAGCCCGCCGAACCGGAGTCCGGCGGTCTCGACCTCATTCGGGACGGGCGAACCCGTCCCTCTCTACATCTATGGCTAGCTAGCCGACCTGACCGAAGATGTCGATCCGGTCACCCTCGACCAGGCTCACGATGGCGCGCTTGGTGTCGGGACGCTTGCCGAAACCGGCCCGGGTGCGCTTGCGCTTGCCCTGGCGGTTGATGGTGTTCACGCTGGTGACCTTGACCCCGAAGATCTGCTCGACCGCGATCTTGACCTGGGTCTTGTTCGCGGTCTTCTTCACCAGGAACGTGTACTTGTTGTTCTCATCGATCAGGCCGTAGCTCTTCTCGGAGACGACCGGCTTGATGATGATGTCGCGCGGGTCGGCGATCTTCTCCATCAGACCTCTTCCTTCCCGCTCAGGCTCAGGCGCGCCACGACCTGGTCGAACGCGTCCTGCGTGAAGACCACGTCGTCGTGCACGAGCACGTCGTAGGTGTTGAGCTGCCCGGCGTCCAGGAGGTGGACCTCGGGAGCGTTGCGCAGGCTCAGCCAGGTGAGCTCGTCACCCTCGTCGACCACGACGAGAACGCTGCGCGCCTCGGTGATCTTACGAAGCGCCTGCAGGGTGGCCTTGGTCTTCGGCGTCTCGCCGGAGACCAGACCGCTCACGACGTGCACACGGCCGCCGTTGGCCCGGTCGGACAGGGCGCCACGCAGGGCGGCGGCCTTCATCTTCTTGGGCGTCTTCTGCGAGTAGTCGCGCGGCTGCGGGCCGTGCACGACGCCGCCACCGGTGAACTGGGGCGCGCGGGTCGAGCCCTGACGGGCGCGGCCGGTGCCCTTCTGGCGGTACGGCTTCTTGCCGCCACCGCTGACCTCGCCACGGGTCTTCACCTTGTGCGTGCCCTGCCGGCGAGCGGCGAGCTGGGCGACGACGACCTGGTGGATCAGCGGGATGTTGACCTTGGCACCGAAAACGGTCTCCGGGAGGTCGACGGAGCCGGCCTTCGCGCCACTGGCGTCGAGGACGTCGATGGTGCTCACTTGGCAGCCCCCTTCTTGGCGGCGGAGCGGACGAGAACCAGGCTGCCGTTGGCGCCGGGAATCGCACCCTTGATCAGGATGAGACCGTTCTCGACGTCGACGGAGTGAACCTTGAGGCTCTGCACGGTCGTGCGGACGTTACCCATCCGACCGGCCATGCGCAGGCCCTTGAATACGCGGCCAGGGGTGGCGCAGCCACCGATGGAACCCGGCGAGCGGTGCTTGCGCTGCGTACCGTGCGAGGCACCCAATCCCTTGAAGCCGTGACGCTTCATGACACCGGCGAAGCCCTTGCCCTTGCTCTTGCCCGTCACGTCGACGAACTGGCCGGCCTCGAAGGTGTCGGCCAGGAGCTCCTGGCCCAGGGTGTACTCGCTCGCGTCGTCAGTACGGATCTCCGTGAAGTAACGGCGCGGGGTGATGTCGTGCTTACGCAGGTAGTCGCCGAGCGGCTTGTTGACCTTCCTGGGGTCGACCTGCCCGAAACCGAGCTGCACGGCGGAGTAGCCGTCCTTCTCGGGAGTACGGACCCTGGTCACCACGCACGGACCGGCTTCGACCACGGTCACCGGGACCATCCGGTTGTCCGCGTCGAAGACCTGGGTCATGCCGAGCTTCTTGCCCAGGACGCCCTTTGTCGTCTTAGCCATGTCAGTGCGTTCCCTCAGAGCTTGATCGAAATGTCGACGCCGGCGGGGAGGTCGAGTCGCATGAGCGAGTCGACCGTCTTCGGCGTCGGGTCGATGATGTCAATCAGCCGCTTGTGCGTGCGCATCTCGAAGTGCTCGCGGCTGTCCTTGTACTTGTGCGGCGAGCGGATGACGCAGTACACGTTCTTCTCGGTCGGCAGCGGCACCGGGCCTGCGACCTTCGCGCCAGTCCGCGTCACCGTCTCGACAATCTTCTTGGCCGAGCTGTCGATGACCTCGTGGTCATAGGCCTTGAGCCGAATGCGGATCTTCTGTCCCGCCATAGTGGCCTCGGTGTCCTTCGCTGTCGTCTGAAAAAGTATCGTGCGGCCTGTGCCGCTATAAGTAACTCCACGTGGCAGACGCTGTTGATCTGCCGTTTCATTCCGTGATCCGGCAGTTATCTCGGTCACTCGGGCCGAACTAACTGCAAGATCACGGTGCTCGTGGAGCTTTTGACGTGCCAGCCGTACAGACTAGCCGCCTTTTCACAGTGCGGCGGTCGGCCCTCGGAAATCCGGGGGCCGACCGCCACCCTGCGGTCGTACTACTTGAGGATCTTCGTCACGCGACCGGCGCCGACGGTACGGCCGCCCTCACGGATCGCGAACTTCAGACCGTCCTCCATGGCGATGGGCTGGATCAGCTCGACGCGCATCTCGGTGTTGTCGCCGGGCATGACCATCTCGGTGCCCTCGGGGAGGTTCACCACGCCGGTCACGTCCGTCGTACGGAAGTAGAACTGGGGACGGTAGTTGTTGAAGAACGGCGTGTGACGGCCGCCCTCGTCCTTGCTCAGGATGTAGACCTGGGCCTCGAACTCGGTGTGCGGGGTCGTGGTGCCCGGCTTGATGATGCACTGGCCGCGCTCGACGTCCTCGCGCTTGATGCCGCGCAGGAGCAGACCGACGTTGTCGCCCGCCTGGCCCTCGTCGAGCAGCTTGCGGAACATCTCGACACCGGTGACCGTGGTGGTGGTCTTGGTCTCCTTGATGCCGATGATGTCGACAGTCTCGTTGACCTTGACGATGCCACGCTCGATACGGCCGGTGACGACCGTGCCGCGACCGGTGATCGAGAAGACGTCCTCGATCGGCATGAGGAACGGCTTCTCGGTCTCACGGGTCGGCTCGGGGACGTTCTCGTCCACGGCGGTCATGAGCTCGATGATGCTGTCGCCCCACTTCTGGTCGCCCTCAAGGGCCTTCAGAGCGGAGACGCGCACGACCGGCAGGTCGTCGCCGGGGAACTCCTGCGCGGAGAGCAGCTCGCGGACCTCGAGCTCGACGAGCTCCAGGATCTCCTCGTCGTCGACCATGTCGGCCTTGTTGAGCGCCACGACGATGTAGGGGACGCCGACCTGGCGGGCCAGGAGGACGTGCTCCTTCGTCTGGGGCATCGGGCCGTCGGTCGCGGCGACCACGAGGATCGCGCCGTCCATCTGCGCGGCACCCGTGATCATGTTCTTCACGTAGTCGGCGTGACCGGGGCAGTCCACGTGAGCGTAGTGGCGCTTCTCGGTCTGGTACTCGACGTGCGCGATGGAGATCGTGATACCACGAGCCTTCTCCTCGGGCGCCTTGTCGATCTTGTCGAACGGGGTCGCCTCGTTAAGGTTCGGGAAACGCTCGTGGAGCACCTTGGTGATCGCCGCGGTCAGAGTGGTCTTGCCGTGGTCGATGTGCCCAATGGTGCCGATGTTCACGTGCGGCTTGGTCCGCTCGAACTTGGCCTTCGCCACTGGTTCTCTCCTTAGAGAATCTGACTGACTTACATATCACTCGGGCCCGGACACGCCGGACCCCTTGGGTGGTGGGGCGGTGTTGAGCCGCCCCACCAGGACCAGGACGCTAGTGTCCCGGTCCTTGGGGACCGCGGCGGGTCTATTCGCCCCGGGCCTTCGCGATGATCTCCTTGGCGACGCCCGGAGGCACCTCGGAGTAGGAGTCGAACTGCATGCTGTAGCTCGCGCGTCCCTGCGTCTTGCTACGAAGGTCACCCACGTAGCCGAACATCTCAGACAGCGGCACGAGCGCCTGGATGACACGCGCACCCGCACGCTCGTCCATCGCCTGGATCTGTCCGCGGCGACCGTTGATGTCACCGATGACGTCACCCATGTAGTCCTCGGGCGTGGTGACCTCGACGGCCATCAGCGGCTCGAGAAGAACGGCGTCCGCCTTGCGCGCGGCCTCCTTGAAGGCCATCGAACCGGCGATCTTGAAGGCCATTTCCGAGGAGTCGACGTCGTGCGCGGCACCGTCGGTCAGCGTCACCTTCACGCCCACCATCGGGTAACCGGCCAGCACGCCGAACTCGGCGGCCTCCTGGGCGCCCGCGTCGACCGAGGGGATGTACTCCCTCGGGACACGACCGCCGGAGACCTTGTTCTCGAACTCGTAGCCGTCGTTGCCTTCGCCCAGCGGCTCGAGGTTGATGATGACGCGGGCGAACTGGCCCGAACCACCGGTCTGCTTCTTGTGGGTGTAGTCGACCTTCTCCACCTTGCGGCGGATGGTCTCCCGGTAGGCGACCTGCGGCCGGCCGACGTTCGCCTCGACCTTGAACTCGCGACGCATACGGTCGACGAGGATCTCGAGGTGAAGCTCGCCCATGCCCCAGATGACCGTCTGGCCGGTCTCCTCGTCACGACGGACCTGGAAGGACGGGTCCTCCTCGGCCAGCCGCTGGATCGCGGTCGACAGCTTCTCCTGGTCGCCCTTGGTCTTGGGCTCGATCGCGACGTTGATGACCGGAGCCGGGAACGTCATCGACTCGAGCACGACCTGGTGCTGGGTGTCGCTCAGCGTGTCGCCGGTCGTGGTGTCCTTCAGACCCATGACGGCGACGATCTGACCGGCGTGCGCGGACGGGCGCTCTTCGCGCTTGTTCGCGTGCATCTGGTAGATCTTGCCGATCCGCTCCTTCTTGCCCTTCACCGAGTTGATGACACCGGTGCCGGTCTCGAGCGTGCCCGAGTAGATGCGGATGTAGGTGAGCTTGCCCAGGTGCGGGTCGCTCATGATCTTGAACGCCAGAGCGGAGAACGGCTCGGTCACGTCCGCGTGACGCTCGATGACCTCGTCCTCCTTGCCGACCGCGTGTCCCTTGAAAGCCGGGATGTCGATCGGTGCGGGCAGGTAGGCCACGATCGCGTCGAGCAGGGGCTGAACGCCCTTGTTCTTGAACGCGGTGCCGGTCAGGACCGGGTTGATGGCGCTGGACAGCGTCGCGCGGCGGATGGCCGCGACGAGCTGCTCCTCGGTGGGCTCGACGCCCTCGAGGAAGAGCTCCATCAGCTGGTCGTCGTTCTCGGCGACGGTCTCGACGAGCTTGTCGCGCCACTCACGAGCTGCCTCGGCGTGGTCGGCGGGGATGTCGACGACCTCGTACATCTCGCCCTTGGCCGCCTCGGCGCTCCAGAGCAGGCCCTTCATCTTCACCAGGTCGATGACGCCCTTGAAGTCGGCCTCAACGCCCCAGGGAAGCTGAATGACGGCCGGGGTGGCCGCAAGACGGGTGATCATCATGTCGACGCAGCGGTGGAACTCCGCGCCGACACGGTCCATCTTGTTCACGAAGCAGATGCGAGGCACGCCGTAGCGGTCGGCCTGACGCCACACCGTCTCAGACTGCGGCTCGACACCCGCGACACCGTCGAACACCGCGACGGCACCGTCGAGGACGCGGAGCGAGCGCTCCACCTCGATGGTGAAGTCGACGTGCCCGGGGGTGTCGATGATGTTGATGGTGTGACCGTCCCACTCACAGGTGGTAGCGGCGGAGGTGATAGTGATACCACGCTCCTGCTCCTGCTCCATCCAGTCCATGGTGGCAGCGCCCTCGTGGACTTCACCGATCTTGTAGTTGATACCGGTGTAGAACAGGATGCGCTCGGTCGTGGTGGTCTTGCCCGCGTCGATATGGGCCATGATCCCGATGTTGCGGACCTTGGCCAGGTCAAGAGCGGTCGTGGTGGCCACTTCTCTCGCGTCCTCGTCGTCTCGTCGAACCCGCCGGGGTTACCAGCGGTAGTGGGCGAAGGCCTTGTTGGACTCGGCCATCTTGTGGGTGTCCTCGCGCTTCTTGACCGAAGCGCCGAGGCCGTTGCTGGCGTCGAGCAGCTCGTTCATCAGGCGCTCGGTCATGGTCTTCTCGCGGCGGGCGCGGGAGTACTGCACCAGCCAGCGCAGGGCCAGGGTGGTGCTGCGCGCGGCGCGCACCTCGACCGGGACCTGGTAGGTCGCGCCACCGACACGGCGGCTGCGCACCTCGAGCGTGGGCTTGACGTTGTCGAGCGCCCGCTTGAGGGTGACGACCGGGTCGTTGCCGGTCTTGTCCTTGCAGCCCTCAAGGGCGCCGTAGACGATCGACTGCGCGATGGAGCGCTTGCCGTCCAGGAGCACCTTGTTGATCAGGGCGGTGACCAGCGGCGAGTTGTGAACCGGGTCAGACATGAGCTGACGACGGCCAGGAGAACCCTTACGAGGCATTGTTAGCTCTTCTCCCTCTTCGCGCCGTAACGGCTACGGGCCTGCTTGCGGTTGCGGACACCCTGGGTGTCCAGCGAGCCACGGATGATCTTGTAGCGAACACCCGGCAGGTCCTTCACACGACCGCCGCGAACGAGCACGATCGAGTGCTCCTGCAGGTTGTGGCCAACACCGGGGATGTAGGCCGTGACCTCGATGCCGTTGGTGAGCCGAACACGGGCGACCTTGCGCAGGGCCGAGTTGGGCTTCTTGGGAGTGGTGGTGTAGACGCGCTGGCACACGCCGCGACGCTGCGGACTCCCCTTGAGGGCAGGAGTCTTGGTCTTGGTGACCTTGTCCTGCCGGCCCTTGCGGACCAACTGCTGAATAGTGGGCACTGCCACTCCGTTCGTGCTTCGGCCGGTCAAACGTCAGGTGGTGCATTTCGCAGGTACTGCCGGTGTCATGACCTGCTGTTTTCCCTCTTGCTTCGACCCACGCGGTCGGGCGTGTCGCGTCCTCACGGAGCCACACCTCGACCAAGCAGAAAGCTGGGGGAGGCCATACGGCGCCACTACCGGATCTAGCCTGTCGGAGCGCACGCATGAGAGCCCATGAACCCACGGGCACGAAGGGCAAGACTACCCAGCACAAGGCAACACGTCAAAACGGTCGCCGCGCTCCGGCCACCGGTCTTCCGCGGCCGCATTCTCGTGTCGTGGTCCCACGGTCGGCATCTCCCCCGACCGCTATCAGGCCCGCACCTAGTTTACCCGCTTCCTACGAGTTCTCCGGACCTTCACGGGAAATCGTTGAGGGGTTGCCGAAAGACCTCGGAAGGTTCATTTGGGGGGTGGCGGTGAGCCCGTGGTGGGTTGGATCTTCGTGTGGGTGTGCCGGGCAGCCGTTGAACCTTCGTCGCCTGCGGCCCTCGATCCAACACACCCCTGACGTACGGCAGGCGCGAGGCGGGGCCGTACCGGGATGTTGGTTCTTGGGTTTGGGTGGGTGTCGTCGCAGGTCTTGGTGCCGGGAGGCGTTCATGTCGCATGTCGTATCTCCCCCGCGACACCCCGAACGCAGAAACGCCCACCCCCGGCCGAAGGCCGGAAGTGGGCGTCTCGCAGTCTGTTCGGGGACTACCGGTTGTACTGCCCGAAGTCGTACTCCTCCAGCGGGACGGCTTCGCCGCTGCCCGTGCCGAAGGTGTAGTCGGCTGCGGAGCCGTCGTAACCGCCGACGGTGTACATGGCGGCCTTGGCCTCCTCGGTGGGCTCGACCCGGATGTTGCGGTACTGGGGCATGCCAGTGCCTGCGGGGATGAGCTTTCCGATGATGACGTTCTCCTTCAGGCCCAGGAGCGAGTCGGACTTGGCGTGGATCGCCGCGTCCGTCAGGACCCTGGTGGTCTCCTGGAAGGAGGCCGCCGACAGCCACGACTCGGTGGCGAGCGAGGCCTTGGTGATGCCCATGAGGACCGGACGGCCGGAGGCCGGCTGGCCGCCTTCCGCCACGCACTCGCGGTTCATCAGCTCGAAGCGCGGACGCTCGACGAGCTCGCCGGGCAGCAGGTCGGTGTCACCGGACTCCAGCACGTTCACGCGCTTGAGCATCTGCCTCACGATGATCTCGATGTGCTTGTCGTGGATCGACACACCCTGCGAGCGGTACACCTGCTGGACCTCGGCGACCAGGTGCAGCTGGACCGCACGCGGGCCGAGGATGCGGAGCACCTCGTTGGGGTTGACCGCACCGGCGATCAGCTGCTGGCCGACCGTGACGCGCTGGCCGTCGCTGACCTGCAGACGCGAGCGCATCGACACCGGGTACGCGATCTCCTCGGAACCGTCGTCCGGGGTGATCACGATCTTGCGGGTCTTGTCGGTCTCGTCGATGCGGGCCCGGCCCTCGGCCTCGGAGATCGGGGCGACACCCTTGGGGATGCGCGCCTCGAAGAGCTCCTGGACACGGGGCAGACCGTGGGTGATGTCGGCGCCCGCCACACCACCGGTGTGGAAGGTACGCATGGTCAGCTGCGTGCCGGGCTCACCGATCGACTGGGCGGCGATGATACCGACGGCCTCGCCGACGTCCACGAGCTTGCCGGTGGCCAGCGAGCGGCCGTAGCAGGTCGCGCAGACGCCGATCTTCGCCTCGCACACGAGCGCGCTGCGGGTCCTGACCGTCTCGATGCCGGCGGCGACCAGGTCGGTGACGTGGTCGTCGTTGATGTCGACACCGGTGGCGGCGATGACCTTGCCGTCGACCTCGACGTCCTCGGCCAGGATGCGGCCGTGCACGTTGGACTCGGCGTTCTCGGCCTTGACCAGGTTGCCCTGGCTGTCGCGCTCGCCGACGTGCAGCGGGACGCCGCGGTCGGTGCCGCAGTCGATCTCACGCACGATGACGTCCTGGGCCACGTCCACCAGACGACGGGTCAGGTAACCCGAGTCGGCGGTGCGCAGCGCGGTGTCGGCCAGACCCTTTCGCTGACCGTGGGTGGAGATGAAGTACTCCAGCACCGACAGGCCCTCACGGAAGGAGGCCTTGATCGGACGCGGGATCGTCTCACCCTTGGTGTTGGACACCAGGCCTCGGATACCGGCGATCTGACGCACCTGCATCTTGTTACCGCGGGCGCCGGAGTTGACCATCATCCAGACCGGGTTGGTCGCCGGGAAGGCGTTGACCATGTCGGTCTCGACGTCGGCCGTGGCGTGGGTCCAGATCTCGATGAGCTCCTGACGGCGCTCCTCGTCGGTGATCAGACCACGCTCGTACTCACGCTGGACCTTGTCGGCCCTGCGCTCGTAGGACTCCATGATGGTCGCCTTGTTCGGCGGCGCGACGACGTCGTCGATCGAGATCGTGACGCCGGAACGGGTCGCCCAGCGGAAGCCGGCGTCCTTGAGAGCGTCGAGCGAGTTGGCGACCTCGACCTTGGGGTAGGTCTCGGCCAGCTCGTTGACGATCACCGAGAGCTGCTTCTTGCCGATCTGCTGGTTCACGAACGGGTAGCTCGCGGGCAGCGTCTGGTTGAACAGGCAGCGGCCGAACGTCGTCTCCAGACGCAGCGGGTCGCCGGCCTCCCAGCCCTCGGGAGCCGACCAGCCACGCGGCGGCAGGACGTCGTGCAGGCGGATCTGGATCTTGGCCTGGATGTCCAGCTCGCGACGGTCGAAGGCCATCTGCGCCTCGGAGACCGAGCCGAAGATCCTGCCCTCGCCGACCGCGCCTTCCTTCTGCGTGGTCAGCCAGTACAGGCCGATGATCATGTCCTGGGTGGGCATGGTCACGGGCTTGCCGTCGGCCGGCTTGAGGATGTTGTTGGTCGAGAGCATCAGGATGCGGGCCTCGGCCTGGGCCTCGGCCGACAGCGGCAGGTGCACGGCCATCTGGTCGCCGTCGAAGTCGGCGTTGAACGCCGTACAGACGAGCGGGTGGATCTGGATGGCCTTGCCCTCGACCAGCTGCGGCTCGAACGCCTGGATGCCCAGACGGTGCAGCGTGGGCGCGCGGTTGAGCAGGACGGGGTGCTCGGTGATGACCTCTTCGAGCACGTCCCACACGACCGGGCGAGCACGCTCGACCATGCGCTTGGCCGACTTGATGTTCTGCGCGTGGTTCAGGTCGACCAGGCGCTTCATCACGAACGGCTTGAAGAGCTCCAGCGCCATCTGCTTGGGCAGACCGCACTGGTGCAGCTTCAGCTGCGGGCCGACGACGATGACCGAACGGCCGGAGTAGTCGACTCGCTTGCCGAGCAGGTTCTGCCGGAAACGCCCCTGCTTGCCCTTCAGCATGTCGCTGAGGGACTTCAGCGGACGGTTGCCGGGGCCCGTGACCGGGCGACCACGACGGCCGTTGTCGAACAGGGCGTCGACCGCCTCCTGGAGCATGCGCTTCTCGTTGTTCACGATGATCTCGGGCGCGCCGAGGTCGAGAAGCCGCTTGAGGCGGTTGTTGCGGTTGATGACCCTGCGGTACAGGTCGTTCAGGTCCGAGGTCGCGAACCGGCCACCGTCGAGCTGCACCATCGGGCGCAGGTCCGGCGGGATGACCGGGATGCAGTCGAGCACCATGCCACGCGGCGAGTTGCGCGTGTTGAGGAACGCGGAGACGACCTTGAGACGCTTGAGCGCACGGGCCTTCTTCTGGCCCTTGCCGCTGCGGATCGTCTCGCGGAGGTTCTCGGCCTCGGCGTCGAGATCGAAGCTGATCAGACGCTCCTGGATGGCCTGCGCGCCCATGCCGCCCTTGAAGTAGCGGCCGAAGCGGTCACGCATCTCGCGGTAGAGCATCTCGTCGCCCTCGAGGTCCTGGACCTTGAGGTTCTTGAAACGGCTCCACACCTCGTCGAGACGGTCCAGCTCGCGCTGGGCCCGGTCGCGAAGCTGACGCATCTCGCGGTCGGCGCCCTCACGCACCTTGCGGCGCTGGTCGCCCTTGGCGCCAGCGGCCTCCAGCTCGGCCAGGTCGCCTTCGAGCTTCTTCTGGCGGGCCTCGATGTCGGCGTCGCGGCGCTGCTCGACGTGCTGGCGCTCGACGGAGATCTTCGCCTCGAGCGAGGGCAGGTCGCGCTCACGCATCTCGGTGTCGACATGCGTGATCATGTACGCCGCGAAGTAGATGACCTTCTCAAGGTCCTTCGGGGCCAGGTCGAGCAGGTAGCCGAGCCGCGAGGGCACACCCTTGAAGTACCAGATGTGCGTGACGGGCGCGGCCAGCTCGATGTGGCCCATCCGCTCACGACGCACCTTGGCACGCGTGACCTCGACGCCACAGCGCTCACAGATGATGCCCTTGAACCGGACGCGCTTGTACTTACCGCAGTAGCACTCCCAGTCGCGGGTCGGGCCGAAGATCTTCTCGCAGAAGAGCCCGTCCTTTTCCGGCTTGAGAGTCCGGTAGTTGATGGTCTCCGGCTTCTTCACCTCGCCGTGAGACCACTGGCGGATGTCGTCAGCGGTCGCGAGGCCGATCCGGAGCTCGTCGAAGAAGTTGACGTCTAGCATGTGCGATCTCCCCCTCAGACTTCTTCCACGCTGCTCGGCTCACGCCGGGACAGGTCGATACCGAGCTCCTCCGCGGCGCGGAAGACGTCCTCGTCCGTGTCACGCATCTCGATGGACATGCCGTCGCTGGAGAGCACCTCGACGTTCAGGCACAGCGACTGCATTTCCTTGATGAGGACCTTGAAGGACTCGGGGATGCCGGGCTCGGGGATGTTCTCGCCCTTGACGATCGCCTCGTAGACCTTCACGCGGCCGAGTACGTCGTCGGACTTGATCGTCAGCAGCTCCTGGAGGGCGTATGCGGCGCCGTACGCTTCCAGCGCCCACACCTCCATCTCGCCGAATCGCTGGCCACCGAACTGCGCCTTACCACCGAGCGGCTGCTGGGTGATCATCGAGTACGGGCCGGTCGACCTGGCGTGGATCTTGTCGTCCACCAGGTGGAGCAGCTTGAGGATGTAGATGTAGCCGACCGAGATCGGGTACGGGAACGGCTCGCCGGAGCGGCCGTCGAACAGGCGGGCCTTGCCGGTCTCCTGGACCATGCGGTCGCCGTCGCGGTTCTGCAGGGTGTTGCTCAGCAGACCGACGATCTCTTCCTCGTGCGCGCCGTCGAAGACCGGGGTGGCCACATTCGTACGCGGCGCGACCTCGGTGAAGCCCTTGTCGCGCAGACGCTCGGCCCAGGCCTCCTGGACACCGGAGATGTCCCAGCCGCGAGCCGCGATCCACCCGAGGTGGGTTTCGAGCACCTGGCCGACGTTCATTCGACCGGGGACGCCCAGCGGGTTGAGGATGATGTCGACCGGCGTGCCGTCCTCGAGGAACGGCATGTCCTCGACGGGCAGGATCTTGGAGATGACGCCCTTGTTGCCGTGACGACCGGCGAGCTTGTCACCGTCGGTGATCTTACGCTTCTGGGCCACGTAGACGCGGACCAGCTCGTTGACACCGGGGGGAAGCTCGTCGCCCTCCTCGCGGGAGAAGACGCGCACGCCGATGACCTTGCCGGACTCGCCGTGCGGCACCTTCAGCGAGGTGTCGCGGACCTCACGGGCCTTCTCACCGAAGATCGCGCGGAGCAGGCGCTCCTCCGGGGTCAGCTCGGTCTCACCCTTGGGCGTGACCTTGCCGACCAGGATGTCGCCGGGGACGACCTCGGCGCCGATCCGGATGATCCCGCGCTCGTCGAGGTCGGCGAGGACCTCTTCGGAGACGTTGGGGATGTCGCGCGTGATCTCCTCGGGCCCCAGCTTGGTGTCACGGGCGTCGACCTCGTGCTCCTCGATGTGGATCGAGGAGAGGACGTCGTCCTGGACCAGACGCTGGGAAAGGATGATCGCGTCTTCGTAGTTGTGGCCCTCCCACGGCATGAACGCCACGAGGAGGTTCTTGCCGAGCGCCATCTCACCGTCGTCGGTGCAGGGACCGTCGGCGATGACCTGGTTGACCTCGACCCTGTCGCCTTCGGCCACGATGGGCTTCTGGTTGAAGGAGGTGCCCTGGTTGGAACGCTTGAACTTCGCGACACGGTAAGTAGTCCGGGTGCCGTCGTCGTTCATCACCGTGATGTAGTCGGCGGAGACCTCCTCGACCACACCCGCCTTGTCGGCGCTGATGACGTCGCCGGCGTCGGTGGCGGCACGGTACTCCATGCCGGTGCCGACCAGGGGCGCCTCGCTCTTGAGCAGCGGAACGGACTGCCGCTGCATGTTGGAGCCCATGAGCGCGCGGTTGGCGTCGTCGTGCTCGAGGAAGGGGATCATCGCGGTCGCGACCGAGACCATCTGGCGCGCGGAGACGTCGACGTAGTCGACCTCCTCGGCCCTGGCGAGCTCGGTCTCGCCGCCCTTGGTCCGGACCAGGACGCGGCTCTCGGCGAACGACCCGTCGGCGTTGAGCACCGTGTTGGCCTGGGCCTTGACGAAGCGGTCCTCCTCGTCGGCCGTCAGGTAGTCGATCTGCTCGGTCACCTTGCCGTCGACGACCTTGCGGTAAGGCGTCTCGACGAAGCCGAAGGCGTTGATCCGGCCGAAGGAGGCCAGCGAGCCGATCAGACCGATGTTGGGGCCTTCGGGCGTCTCGATCGGGCACATGCGTCCGTAGTGGGACGGGTGCACGTCACGAACCTCGAAGCCGGCCCGCTCACGGGACAGACCACCGGGGCCGAGCGCGGACAGACGACGCTTGTGCGTCAGGCCGGCCAGGGGGTTGGTCTGGTCCATGAACTGCGACAGCTGGGAGGTGCCGAAGAACTCCTTGATCGACGCCACGACCGGGCGGATGTTGATCAGGGTCTGCGGCGTGATGGCCTCGACGTCCTGCGTGGTCATGCGCTCGCGGACGACGCGCTCCATGCGGGCCAGGCCCAGGCGGACCTGGTTCTGGATGAGCTCGCCGACGCTGCGAAGACGACGGTTGCCGAAGTGGTCGATGTCGTCGACCTCGACGATGACCTCACGGCCACCGGCGCCGGGCATCGCCTCTTCGCCGGCGTGCAGCCTGACGATGTACTCGATGGTGGCGACGATGTCGTCCTCGGTCAGCGTGCCCTGACGGATCTCGCTGTCGACCCCGAGCTTCTTGTTGATCTTGTAGCGGCCGACCTTGGCGAGGTCGTAGCGCTTGGGGTTGAAGTAGAGGTTCTCCAGCAGGGTCTGGGCCGACTCCTTGGTCGGCGGCTCGCCCGGGCGGAGCTTGCGGTAGATGTCGAGCAGGGCGTCGTCCTGCCCGGCGGTGTGGTCCTTCTCCAGGGTCGCCCGCATCGACTCGTACTGGCCGAAGCGCTCGAGGATCTGGTCGGTGGTCCATCCCAGCGCCTTGAGAAGCACGGTGACGGCCTGCTTGCGCTTGCGGTCGATGCGCACACCGACGCTGTCGCGCTTGTCGATCTCGAACTCGAGCCAGGCACCCCGGGAGGGGATGACCTTGCAGCCGTAGAGGTCCTTGTCGGACGTCTTGTCGACGTTGCGCTCGAAGTAGACACCGGGCGAACGCACCAGCTGGGAGACGACGACACGTTCGGTGCCGTTGATGATGAAGGTGCCCTTCGACGTCATGAGCGGGAAGTCGCCCATGAACACCGTCTGGCTCTTGATCTCACCGGTGGTGTTATTGATGAACTCCGCCGTGACGAACATCGGGGCGGAGTAGGTCATGTCCTTGTCTTTGCACTCATCTACTGAGTACTTCGGCGGCTCGAAGCGATGGTCGCGGAACGACAAGGACATGGTTCCGGAGAAGTCCTCGATCGGACTGATCTCCTCGAAGATCTCTTCAAGACCGGACTGGGTCGGAACGTCCCTGCGCCCGGCCTGCTGAGCCGCCTCAACCCGGCCCTTCCACTTCTCGTTGCCGAGCAGCCAGTCGAAAGACTCGGTCTGCAGAGCGAGAAGGTCAGGAACTTGGAGTGGCTCCTGGATGCGCGAAAAAGAGACGCGACGGGGACCGGCGGGTACGGCGGAGGCGTTGCGCGAGGCTGCCAACAGATGTCCTTCCGAGGGCTCGCGGCGGACTGACTACACGCACGCCAGACAACCTCACACCGTGAGCAAGGGATGCGGGTCGTCAAAGGGCAGCGCAAAGGGGCAGTGTAGCCGAACGGCACACGCCTGTCCACTTCGCTCTCGCTGCATGCTCCACGTTGACCGCAGCATCGCCCGTCAGAGCGGAAACGTCAAGCCCACGAGCCGGACTTTCACCCAACTTCAGGCCCGGACGCTGGGATTTCTCCGCCGGGGTGACCATCGCCAGCTTTCGGCCCCAGGACGATACCCGCGAAGGGGGCCGGCTAACGCTGTGTCACACCGGGCATCGAAGCCATGCCGTCAATCGGTGTAGCACTGGCAGAGGTACCCATCGCGAGGCCTTCGGCAAACCCAGAAATGGATAACAATTGAATATCGCAACACGCGGGACCCCCGCGAGGGCAGGCGAACCGGCTCAGGCGGCGCCGAGCAGCGTCGACAGGTCGGAGACCAGCCAACGGGCCCCCTGCCTGACCATGACGAATCTCACCCGGTTCTGGCTGATCTGCGTGCGGGGCTCGTCGGTGCCCTCGGCCTCCTTGACCGTGCCCATGTTCATGAACACCAGGACGTCGACCCGCTCGGCCGTGGCCCGTTCGACGGCCGCGCCCGCGACCGTGGCCTGCTGGACCGAGCGCTGCTGCCTGGCCTTGGGCACCAGGGTCCTGGCCAGCTCCTTGTAGTGCCCGGTGAGCTGCCCGGTCGTGTAGCCCTCGGCCCGCGCGAGGTCCTGCTCGATCGTGCGGTAGTCGTAGGAGAGCATGTCGGCCGCCACCGACCTGGCCGAGGCCAGCGCCTCCTGGGCCGCGACCTCGTCGGCCCGCAGGCTGCGCAGGTCGAGGACCATGACCCCGACCACCGTGCCCAGCGCCAGCACCGCCACCACGAGCACGCTCATGACCAGCTTCATCGCACCGCTCCGTGCCCGCTCACAGGACCTGCTCCGCCTTCGACACCAGCCACACTCCCCCGGCCTTGGTGACCTCCATCGACCACCGGTAGAACCGCTCCTGCGTGGCCGCCTTCGACCCCTCCCAGCGGATCTTCACATCGGCGACGACCAGGACCTGGGCGGTGTCGCCCTTCATCGAGACCAGCCCGGTCGCCCGCAGCACGCCGTCCTGGACGACCTTGTTGTCCAGCGTCGTGCGCTTGAGCCTGGCGGAGTTGGCGAGGTACTCGGCCTTGGCCGCTCCGGTCGCGGTGATGAGGATGCGCTGCAGGTCGATGTCGACCGTGCGGTGGTTCAGCGAGACGAGGTTGACCGCGTGGGTGCCCGCCGCGTCGAGCGCGGCCTGCCTGTCGTCGGCCATCGCCTGCGCCTCGCGCACCTGCCCGCCGACGATGATCGCCGACGCCCCCAGGACCAGCAGCAGCGCGACGAGGAGCCAGATCACGACACGAGGGGACCGAGCAGCATCATCTGCCATGCCCTGTCTCCCATCGCTCGACCGATCGCCGGATCATAACCCGCCCCGAAGATCAGTAACGGACCCTTCCCAGGAGAGTCAACCGGACGAGGGGCGTTGCGCGCTCCCCTGACGCCCGTCGCGCTGTCCTTGGGCTCGGCGCAGCCCGTCCTCAGCTCGGCCCGCCGTACCCGGGTGTCCTGGGGGCGGCGGCGTTCGGCGGTGTAGCCGCGTGTGCACGGCGGAGGGGTGTTGAGGTTCACGTTGAGGCCGAAGTGCAGGCCGCCTTCGGGGGCGATCACGGTGAAGGCGCCCGCCACGGCGGCCGGGTAGCCGATCAGCAGTTGCCTGATGGCCGCGACCCTGGCCGTGGCCACCCGACCGCCCACGCCGAGGCGGGCCAGCAAGGCGGGCAGCGTGGGCGAGAGGTCGTCGACCAGCCTCTCGGTGGCGAGGGCCGCGGGCGAGACGCCGTCGATCACCGAGGTCAGGTCGCGCCTGCCCGCGCGCAGCGCGCCCGTGAGCGAGGCCAGGTCGGTGGCGAACGCCTTCAGGTCGTCCCCGGCCTCGATCTGCGTGTCGAGCACGCGTTCGCCTGTGGTGAGCAATGTCACCGTCTCGGGCAGCACCTCCTGCGCGCTGTCGAGCAGCGCGCCCGAGGCGTCGAGCAGGCGGCCGAGTGGCGGGCCCGTCGCGGTGAAGGCGTCGCCGAGCTCGTCGACGACGGTGGCCACGTCGCGGGGGTCCACCGAGCCGAGCAGCCGGTCGGCCCCGGCCAGCAGGTCGGCGGTCGGCACCGGCAGCCGGGTGCGCTCGCGCGGGATCACGTCGCCCTCCCGCAGGTACGGCTCGGCGTCGGCGCGGGGGCGCAGGTCGAGGTACTGCTCGCCGACTCCCGACCGGTTGGCCACCACGGCCAGTGTGCCGTCGCTGGGCACCAGCGCCTGCGCCCGCAGCCTGAGCACGGCGCGCACACCGCCGGGCGTGAGCGTCAGCCGTTCCACCCGGCCGATCTCCACGCCCAGGTAGGTCACCTCCGCGTGTTCGAACAGCCCGCCCGTGTCGGCCAGGTCGACGCCGACCCGGTAGGCGGGGTCGAACAGGTCCGCCCCGACCCGCGCGTAGCCGACCAGCGTGTGCGTGGTCGCGACCACGGTCACCACCGCGAAGACCAGCAGCTGCGCCACCACCGAACGCCGCACGTCACCCGCCCCCGCCCATGAGGTTGCCGAGCGTCGTGCCCGGCGACAGATCGACGGTCGCGTCGGCGTTGCCGTAGTCGCCCCTGAGCGCGTCGGTGACCGACGGCGGGAACGGGAAGGTCAGCGCGGTCGGCAGCTCCCTGGCGATGGAGGCACGGGCCCGCAGCAGGTGCCCGAGCAGCCGGTTGAGATGCGCCAGATTGGCCAGCGTGTCGTCGCGCGAGCGGTCGATCACCTCGACCGCGGTGTCGGCGAGCCGGTCCATACCGGTCAGCAACCCGGTCAGCTCCTTCCGCTGCCCCCGCAGCTGCCGTACGGCGGGGCCGAGTTCGGTGGCGACGCCCGCGATCGTGCGGCGCTGGGCGGCCAGGACGGCGGTGAGCCGGTCGAGGCGGTCGATCAGGCGCACGATCTGCGGCCTGGCGCCGTCGAGCGCGGCGGCGAACGTGTCGAGGCGGCGCAGCAGGCCCTTCAGCCGCCCATGACGGCCGTCGAGCACCTTGCGCAGTTCGTCGGCGACGGTGGCGGCCTGGGCGAGACCACCGCCGTTGAGCAGCGTCGAGGCGGCGGCCAGCACCTGCTCGATCTCGGCGGACTGGCCGGTGAGCCGCAGCGGGATACGCGCGCCCGGCGCCAGCCTGCCGCCCGGTGTGCCGGGTTCGAGCCTGACGTACTTCTCGCCGAGCAGACTCGTCTGGGCGATGGAGGCGCCCGTCCCGGCGGGCAGCACGGTGTCGCCGCGCAGTGTGCACTCCACGTCGGCACGCCAGCCGGGAGCCAGCGTGACCGAGGTGACCTTGCCCACGGTGACGTCGTTGAGCTTGCACAGCGAGTGCGGCACCAGGTCGAGGGCGTCGGCGAACTCGATCGTCACCGGATAGGCGGCGTCGTCGAGCGCCACCCCGCCGGGCAGCGGCAGCGACGCCACGCCCTCGAACCCCTCCAGCGGCGCGCACCCGGTCAGCGCCAGCACGAGCGCCGCGGCAGGCAGGACCCGGTTCAAGGGATCACCCCTCCGAACGTGTGGTCGGGCAGCCGTACCGAAGCCGGAAGCGGCACGAGGTTCTGGATGATCGCGTCGAACCAGGGCCCGTTGCCCGTGGCGTCGACGACCTGCCTGACATACGGGGCCAGCAGGGTCAGCGTGCGCCCCAGGCTGCGTTCGTTGCGCCGCAGCAACGCCACGAACGTGTTGAGCTCCTTCAGCGCGCTCTTCACCGCCGAGCCGTTCTCGGTGACGAGGGCGTCGATCTGGGCCGAGAGGCGCGTGGTGCCGACCAGCAGGTCGTGGATGGCGGCACGCCTGGCCGCGATCTCGCGCAGCAGCAGGTCGCCGTCCTTGATCAGGCCGGACAGCTGCCGGTCGCGTCCGGCGAGCAGGGCGGTGACCGTGCGCGCGTGTCCGGCCAGGCCGCTCAGCTCCTCACCCCGTGCGGCCACGGCACGCGACAGGCGGCCGAGCCCGCGCAGCGAGGCCTTGATCTCGGGACCGGCTCCCGCGAGTGTGCCCGACAGCACCCGCATGGCCTTGGCCAGCCCCTCGGTGTCGACGCGCCCGACCTCCTGCGCCAGGTCGCCGACGGCGGGCATCACCTCGTACGGCACGCTGGTGCGGGTGAGCGGGATCTCGCCGCCGAGTGTGCCGGGGCCGTGCGGTTCGAGCAGAACGGCATGCGAGCCGAGCAGCGAGCGCACCCTGATGTGCGCCCTGGTGAGGCTGCCGAGCGGGACGTCGCTGTCGAGGCGCATGTCGACCCGCACATGCCCGCCGTCGAGGTCGACGCGCACGACCTGGCCCACCCGCACGCCCGCCACCAGCACCTCCTCCCCCGGCTTGAGGCCGGCCGACTCGGCGAAGGCGGCCGAGCGCACCTCGCCGCGTGCCAGGCCGCGTGCGGTGAGCGCTCCGGCGACGAGGGCGGCGGCGGTCGCCAGCGTGACGAGGGCGACGGTGACGGGGTTGCGGCGCCTGAAGGGGATCATCGGCATCTGGCGCTCTCATTGACGACCTTCGGCGTGCGCGTCGAGCCGATCCGGAAGTCGAGCGAGCACAGGTAGAAGTTGAACCAGGAGCCGTAGGACACCGCCCTGGTGAGCTGGTTCAGCCGCATCGGCACGTCCTTGATCGCCTTGTCGAGGCGGTCGCGTTCGGCGTTGAGCGCGGCGAGGAACTCGCCCGCCTGCCGTACGTCGGCCCTGAGGTCGGGTCTGGCCCGCTCGATCAGGTCGCCGGTCGCGCCGGTCAGCCTGGCCAGGCCCTCGGCCGCGTCGCCGAGCGCGGCCCTGTCGCCCGCCAGGCCGCTCACCAGGGCGTGCAGGTCGTCGATGAGCCTGCCGTACTGCTCGTCCCTGGTGGCCACCTCGGCCAGGACGGTGTCGAGGTTGCCGATCACCCGGCCGATCACCTGGTCGCGTTCGGCGAGCGTCTCGGTGAGGGAGGCGATATGGCCGAGCAGGCTTTCGACCGTGCCGCCCTCGCCCTGCAGCACTTGCAGGAGTTGCCAGCTCAGGGTGTTGACGTCGGCCGGGTCGATCGCGCGCAGCAGTGGCCTGAAGCCGTTGAACAGTTCGGTGACGTCGAGCGCGGGCCTGGTGTCGGTGACGCGCTCGCCCGGTCGCAGGTGGCCGGGGCCGCCCTTGCCCGGGATGAGCGTCAGGTAGCGCTGGCCGACCAGGTTGCGCCAGCGGATGGCGGCGACGACCGCGCGCGGCACCTGGACGCTGCCGCGCACCGAGAACGCGACCTCGGCCCGTGCGCCCGCCAGGCCGATCGACTCCACCCGGCCGACCTGGACGCCCGCGATGCGTACCTCGTCGCCTTCGGTCAGGCCGGTCGCGTCGCCGAACAGCGCGGTGTAGGTGTGGGAGGCGGTGAAGCGCGCGCCGGAGATCGTCACCGCGAGCACGGCCGTGCACAGGCTGGTGACCAGCGCGAACAGGGCCAGCTTGAGCGCCGCCTTCGCCGTCGTCATCGCGGCATCAGCCTGCCGAGATCGCCGGTGCCGTCGCTGAAGTCGATCTCGGGGAACGGCACCGGCACCCGGTCGGGCAGCCCGTAGCAGCGGGGGCCGCGCGTGTCGGTGTAGGCGGGGGCGTCGACACCCGGCCGGTACGGCGGCTCGGGCCGGACGATCTCGATCACCGCCCGCACCCTGCCACCGCCGAACGTGCGGTCCAGGCGTGGCCGCAGCCGCTCAAGCCCCTGGAACACGCAGGCGATGGCCGGAGCGTGATGGGCCACGACGCCCAGCGGCGCCCGGCTGACGCGCTGCAGGTCCACCAGGGCCTCCTTGGTACGGCGCAGCAGCGCGGCCGTCTTGGCCACGGCGCTCGGCGCGTGCTCGGTGATGCGCTCGACGCGTGCCACGGTGTCGCCGAGCGCGACCGCGTCGTCGAGTGCGCGCAGCAGGCCGGGTGCGGCGTCGCCGTACAGGTCGGCGGTGTCGGCGAGCTTGCCGAGGTCGCGGGTCAGCAGCGGAAGGTAGGGCTCCAGGCGGCCGAGGTAGGCCTCCGCGCGTTCCAGCGTCGTGCCGAGCTCCTCGCCCCTGCCCTCAAGCGCGGTGGCGAGTGCGGTGAGCGTGGCGTTGAGCCGGTCGGGCCTGAGCGTGCGCAGCAGGGGCAGCAGGCGGTCGAGCACACCGGTGAGCTCGACCGTTGCGGCGTCCTGGACGATGACGTCGCCGTCGCGGATCGGCCGGGTGGGACGCGCGGGCGGGCGCAGGTCGACGTACTTCTCGCCGAAGAGCGTCTTGGGCAGCAGCCTGGCCGTCGACCCGCTGTCGATGCCCGCGACCTGCCCCGGCTGCAGCGCCAGGACGAGCCGTGCGCCCCGCGCGCTCGCGCTCACGCTCTCCACCTCGCCGACGACCACGCCCCGCACCTTCACATCGGCATGCGGCCCGAGCTGCAACCCGGCCGAAGCCGCCTCCAGCGTGACGCGCTCGGCGGGCGTGAACACCTTGAAGTAGGCCCCCACGGTCACCGCGACGAACGCGGCGATCAGTACGACCAGCACGACCGCGTGTCTCATCCGGCCAGCCTCACCGTCGTCGTCGTGCCCCAGATCGCCAGCCCCAGCAGCACGTTGGCCACATTGACCGAGACCAGCACCGTGCGTACGGCCCGGCCGACCGCGACGCCGACCCCGGCGGGCCCGCCCGAGGCGTGGAAGCCGTAGTAGCAGTGGATGAGGATGACCAGCACCGAGAAGATCATCACCTTGCCGAAGGACCAGAACACGTCATACGGCACGAGGAACAACTCGAAGTAGTGGTCGTAGGTCCCGCTCGACTGCCCGTAGAACGTGATGGTGATCAACCGCGTCGCCACGTAGGAGGCCAGCAGCCCCAGCACGTAGAGCGGGACGACCGCGGCGAACCCGGCGATCAGCCGCGTCGTCACCAGGAACGGCACGGCCGGGATCGCCATCACCTCGAGCGCGTCGACCTCGTCGCTGATCCGCATCGCGCCGAGCTGGGCGGTGAAGCCCGACCCCACGGTGGCCGACAGGCCGATCGCCGCCACGATCGGGGCGATCTCCCGGGTGTTGACATAGCTGGACAGGAAGCCGGTGAAGGCGGACGTGCCGATCTGGTCGAGCGCGCTGTAGCCCTGGAGCCCGACCTCGGTGCCGGTGAAGAACGTCATGAAGGCGACGATCGCCATCGTGCCGCCGACCACGGCCAGGCCGCCGCTGCCCAGGCTGACCTCGGCCAGCAGCCTGAGGATCTCCTTGGGATAGCGGGCGCGAGGCAGCGCGGCCAGCGCCTGGGCGTAGAACCTGCCCTGCTCCCCCAGGCTCATCGGGCCGCCCACAGGGCGCTGACGGCGAAGTTCTCGACGAAGAGCAGCATGGCGGCGACGACCACGGTCTGGTTGACCGCCTGCCCCACTCCTTTGGGCCCTCCGGCCGCGCTCAGGCCCTTGTAGCAGGCCACCAGCCCCGCGCTCAGCCCGAACAGCAGGGCCTTGCCCTCGGCCAGCCACAGGTCGGACAGCTCGGCCAGGGCGTTGAACGAGGCCAGATAGGCCCCGGGCGAGCCGCCCTGCGCGACGACGTTGAACAGATAGCTGGCGATCAGCCCGACCGCGGTGACCAGGCCGTTGAGCATCGGCGCGACCAGCGCGCAGGCCGCGACCCTCGGCACGACCAGGCGGTGCAGGGGGTCGATGCCGAGCACCTCCATGGCGTCGATCTCCTCGCGGATCCTGCGTGCCCCCAGATCGGCGCAGATGGCGCTGCCGGCCGCGCCCGCGATCATCAGTGCGGTCACCACGGGACTGGCCTCACGCACGATGCCGAGTACGGCGGTCGCCCCGGTGAACGACTGGGCCCCGAACTGCCGGATGAGATTGCCCGCCTGCAGGGCCAGCACCGCGCCGAACGGGATCGCGACCAGCGCGGTCGGCAGCGCGCTGACGGCGACGATGAACCACGCCTGCCGCACCAGCTCACGCCAGTGGAAGGGCCGCTTGAACGCCGCCCTGAGCACGTCGAGGCACATCGCCACGAAACAACCGAACTCCGTGAGCAGTCCCATACGGAGAGTGAGCGTTCCAGGGCGCGAGAAGGGCGCCTTCTGCGAGGTCATGAGGTCAGAGCACGCCGTTCGTCTCGGCGCCGACCAGCCGGGGGTAGTCGGTGAGCCAGTCGCGCCCACGCTCGTCGACGAACGATCCCGCGGGCGCGGTCACGCCGTTGGCGGCCAGCCAGGCGCCCGGCGGTCGCTGCGCGCGGCGCGTGCGCATCCCCGACGGCATCAGCTGCGGCGGGATCGGCGGCAGTGCGCCGGGGTCGTGCCCCAGTCGCTCCTCGGCGGCGAGCTCGGCGACGTCCTTCTCCTCCGACATACCGATCGGCCCGTGCCTGCGGGCGTTGAGGAACTGGCGCACGACCGGCTCCTCGCTCGACAGCACCATCTCGCGCGGGCCGAACATCACCAGCTCGCGCCGGAACAGCAGGCCGATGTCGTCGGGCACGGTGCGCGCGGTGTTGATGTCGTGGGTGACGATGAGGAAGGTCGCCTCGGTCTCGGCGTTGAGGTCGACGATGAGCTGGTTGAGATAGGCGGTGCGCACCGGGTCGAGGCCGGAGTCGGGCTCGTCGAACAGGATGATCTCCGGGTCCAGCACCAGCGCCCTGGCCAGGCCCGCGCGTTTGCGCATGCCGCCTGAGATCTCGCCGGGCAGTTTGGCCTCGGCGCCGACCAGGCCGACGAGCTCCATCTTGCTCATCACGACCTGGCGGATCTGCGTCTCGCTCTTCTTGGTGTGCTCACGCAGGGGGAAGGCCACATTGTCGTAGAGGCTCAGCGACCCGAACAGGGCCCCGTCCTGGAACAGCACGCCGAACAGCCTGCGCAGTTCGTAGAGCCTGCTCTCACTGCAGTCGGCCAGGTCGTGGCCCTCGATCCAGATGTGCCCGCGATCGGGCCGCAGCAGCCCGACCAGCGTCTTGAGCAGGACCGACTTGCCGGTGCCCGAAGGGCCGAGCAGCACGGAGATCTCGCCCGCGGGCAGGGTCAGCGAGACGTCCTCCCAGATGACCTGCCTGCCGAACGATTTCGTCAGCCCTTCGACCACGACTTCGACGCCCACAAGTCACCTTCCAGCACCGGGGGTAACGTGCGCCACACATTACTTCCGCATGGAACGGCCATGACCGGGATCCGGGAAATTGCCGACGGCCCTGCGAGACGATCTGAGGGGGTTTCCGGGGGTATCTGGGCGATTTTCGCGGCAGCCTGGCGCCCAATGCAGAAGGAGCGGCCCACCCGGCACCTGGGTGGATCCGCTCCTTCTGGATGAAGCTGTGTTACTTGACGGTGACGCTGGCGCCGGCGCCCTCAAGGGCAGCCTTGGCCTTCTCCGCCTGCTCCTTGTTGACCTTGCCGTCGAAGACAGCCTTCGGAGCGCCGTCGACCAGGTCCTTGGCCTCCTTCAGGCCGAGGGAGGTCAGCGCGCGGATCTCCTTGATGACCTGGATCTTCTTGTCGCCGGCAGCCTCGAGGATGACGTCGAACTCGTCCTGCTCCTCGACGGCCTCGGCGGCGGCGCCACCGGCGGCGGGGGCAGCGGCAACGGCGACCGGGGCGGCGGCCTTGACGTCGAAGGTCTCCTCGAAGAGCTTCACGAAGTCGGACAGCTCAAGGAGGGTCATCTCCTTGAACGCGTCGAGCAGCTCGTCGGTGCTGAGCTTCGCCATGATGTTTCCTCCGTATGGATCTTGCTACAAACTAAGTACGGGACCGCGGGTTTTGCGGCAATCCCCGGTGTTACTCGCCCGACTCTTCGCGCTTCGCGCGCAGGGCCTCGGCCAGCTGAGCCATGTTGGTGGGCAGCGCGGCGAAGACAGCAGCGGCATGGCCCTGCTTCGCCTTGAGCGCACCAGCGAGCTTCGAGAGGAGAACCTCACGGGACTCGAGGTCGGCGAGCTTGGTGATCTCGGCCGCGTCCAACGCCTTACCGTCGAGGACACCGCCCTTGATCACCAGAAGGGGATTGGCCTTGGCGAAGTCACGCAGACCCTTGGCCGCCTCGACAACGTCACCGTTGACGAACGCGATCGCGGTCGGGCCGACCAGCAGGTCGTCCAGAGCCGTCACGCCGGCCTCGTTGGCCGCGATCTTGGTCAGCGTGTTCTTCGCCACGGCGAACTTCGCATTCCCACCGAGCGCGATACGCAGCTGCTTGAGCTGTGCGACGGTGAGACCGCGGTACTCGGTCAGAACGGCGGCGTTGCTGCCCTCGAACTCATTCTTGAGCTCGGCAACCGCGGTCGCCTTGTCTGCCCTCGCCATGGGCCTCCTTCCAGATGTGCCGCCGGGAGGAGCCCTGAAATGAGAACAAGCCCCGGCGCAGGCGCACGGGGCTACACACACGGAAACCATGTGGAAACTCGCATCACCTACACAGGCCATCCACTCAGGTGGACTCTTCGGTCACCGGGCCATAGGGCACCCAGCAACGACCGGCGGTCTTTGGCAAATGCCAGAGTAGAGGGAAAACCACGGGAAGCCAAATCGGCCCGCACCAGGAGGCGCGGGCCGATCAGCTTGCCGTTCGGGTCCGGATGCTAGTTGACGGTCTTGGGCAGCTCGCCGACCAGGTCGGCCGGGGGCGCGGTGATCGAGACGGGCTCGTTGAAGCCCTTGAAGAACAGGTTCGCGTTCACCGAGGCGCCGTCCTGCGCGCCGTTGACGCCGATCCTGCGCGGCAGCCCCTCGGCGTCCACCCAGATGTCGAACTTGACGTCCTTGAGATCGGCCAGCTGCTTCTTGGCCTCGTCCTGCTTGTCGGCGGGCAGCAGCACGACGGCCGCCTCGACCGGGAAGCTGCCGCTGTAGTGCGTGGTGTCGACGCCGCCGACGCTCTCGGTGCCGACGGACTTGACGTCCTTGGAGGCGGTGAGCAGCTTGGTGGCGGTCGCCAGGTCGAACTGCTGGATCTGGTCGAGGTACCCCTTGACCTGTCCGGCCTTGTCGACGTCGGTCAGCGGCACCTTGATCCACGGCTTGGTGGCGCCGACCAGGGTCTTGAGCACGTCCACCTTGAGGTAGACGACGTCATCCTGGAGTACGGCCTGCGCGCCGCCCGGCAGGCCCTGCCCGCCGAAGTTCACGGTGTCGAGCTTGAGATCGAGGGCGAGGGTCGGCTTGCTCTGGTAGATGAGCCGCCCCTGCACCTTGCCGTTGCCCTCCTTGGGGTGGGTCACCTCGACCACGGCGTCGGCCGTGTAGCTGGTGACCTCGGAGGTCTTCTGCGCGGCCTGCTCCAGCACTTCGGCGGCGGCGAGATTGACCTGGATGGGCTGGGCGGTCGATCCGCAACCCGCGACGGCGAGAAGGGCGGCGGCGCCCGTCGCGGCGGCGGCGAGAGTGATCCTGCGCTTGGTCAGCATGCTTTGCACCCTACGTGGAGGTTTCTTGCCATGGTGCCTGCCCGCCGCTTTTCGGGGGAAACCCCAGGGAAAACCCTGAGCCCCCCGACGTACGGCGAGCACAGCGGTCCGGGCAACACGAAAGCCCCCGCCGGACAACGGCGGAGGCCTTCGAGGACTGGCGGGCTACCTGCCTGTGATCAGGCGTCGAGCTCGGCCGTCAGCGCGCGGGTGGCGTTGGGGTCGACCGGAACGCCGGGGCCCATCGTCGTGGAGAAGGTGACCTTCTTCACGTAGCGCCCCTTGGCCGCGGACGGCTTGAGACGCAGGACCTCGTCAAGGGCGGCGGCGTAGTTCTCGATGAGCTGACGCTCGTCGAACGACGTCTTGCCGATGATGAAGTGGAGGTTGGCCTGACGGTCGGTGCGGAACTCGATCTTTCCGCCCTTGATCTCGGTGACGGCCTTGGCGACGTCGGGGGTCACGGTGCCGGTCTTGGGGTTCGGCATGAGACCACGCGGGCCGAGGACGCGGCCGAGACGGCCGACCTTGCCCATGAGGTCGGGGGTGGCGACCACGGCGTCGAACTCGTTGAGCCGGTTGCCCTTGGCGATCTCGTCGATCAGCTCGTCGGCGCCGACGATGTCGGCGCCCGCCTCGCGGGCCGCCTCGGCACGGTCGCCGGTCGCGAAGACCAGGACCCGGGCGGTCTTACCGGTGCCGTGCGGGAGGTTGACCGTGCCACGCACGATCTGGTCGGCCTTGCGAGGGTCGACACCGAGGCGGAGGGCGACCTCCACGGTGGAGTCGAACTTGGTGACGGCGGTGGTCTTGGCCAGCTTCGCCGCCTCGGCCGGGCTGTAGAGCTTGTCGCGGTCGACCTGGGCCGACGCTGCGCGATGTGCCTTGCTGCGCTTCACGTGCTTCTCCTCAGGGAGTCTGTGGTGTTGGGCCAGCGCTCGGCCCTCCCACGGTCAAACAGGAAAGGTCTTACTCGGCGACGGTGATGCCCATCGACCGGGCGGTGCCGGCGATGATCTTCTCGGCGGCCTCGATGTCGTTGGCGTTGAGGTCGGGCATCTTCGTCTCGGCGATGCTGCGCAGCTGCTCGCGGCTCAGCTTGCCGACCTTGTCCTTGTGCGGGACCGCAGAGCCCTTGTCGAGGCCCAGAGCCTTCTTGATCAGCTCAGGCGCCGGAGGCGTCTTCGTGATGAAGGTGAAGCTGCGGTCTTCGTAGATGGTGATCTCAACGGGGATGATGTTGCCCCGCTGGGCCTCCGTCGCGGCGTTGTACTGCTTGACGAAGTCCATGATGTTGACGCCGTGGGGACCGAGAGCGGTACCGACGGGCGGAGCCGGCGTGGCCTGGCCAGCGGGGAGCTGGACCTTGACCAGTGCGGCGATCTTCTTCTTCGGAGGCATGTGTCCTTCTCCGGGTCCTGATCGGTGATGCCGCCCACCCGCGGATGCGGGCGGACATGTCGGAAGGCCGCCCTTCGCGAGGGACGGCCGACCGAACGTCTTAGTTTATGCGAAGCCGTCAGATCTTTGAGACCTGGTTGAACGACAGCTCCACCGGGGTCTCGCGACCGAAGATCGAGACCAGCACCTTGAGCTTCTGCGACTCGGGCGTGATCTCGCTGACCGTAGCGGGCAGCGTGGCGAAGGGGCCGTCCATGACGGTGACGGACTCGCCGATCTCGAAGTCGACCGTGGGACCGGACGACGTCTTGGCCGCGGCCTTCTTGCTCTCCTCGCTGGGCTCGGGAGCGAGCAGCTTGGCGACCTCGTCGAGGTTGAGCGGGCTCGGCTTGTTGGACAGGCCGACGAAGCCGGTCACACCGGGCGTGTTGCGGACCGCGGCCCACGACTCGTCGGTGAGGTCCATGCGCACCAGCACATAGCCGGGCAGCACGCGCTCCTTGACCGGGACCTTCTTGCCGCTCTTGAACTCGGTGATCGTGTGCGTCGGCACCTCGACCTGGAAGATGAAGTCCTCCATGTTGAGCGACACGTTGCGGCTCTCGATGTTGGACTTCACACGGTTCTCGTAGCCGGCGTAGGAGTGGATCACATACCACTCGCCGAGCTGGCCACGCAGGGAGCGCTTGAACTCCTCGACCGGGTCGACGTCGGGCAGCACGTCGCCGTCCTCGTCGACGAGGGCGGCACTCTCCTGCGCGTCCTCGTCGTCGTCGGAGTAGTCGTCTGAGTCGTCCTCGTCGGAGTCGTCGCCGTCGAGCTCGACCTCGTCGGTCTCCTCGGACTCGGCGTCGTCAGCCTCGGCAGCGGACTGGTCGAGCTCGGCAACGGCCTCGCCATCCCGCTCGTCGCTGAGTCGGCCGGACTCTTCCGGGGACACTGAATCGGACACGGTGACATTTCCTCTTTCGTCGATTCGAGCTGGTGGCTCCGACAGGCGGCGCCGACGGCGACAGGATCAGGCCCCGCCGAAGATCCGCAGCACACCCTCGGTGAACAGGGCGTCAAACCCCGCCACGATCGCAACCATGATCAGAACGAATACCAGAACGACCGTGGTATAGGTGATGAGATCCTTGCGCGTCGGCCAGATGACCTTACGCAGCTCATTGACGACCTGCCGATAGAAAAGGGCGGGAGAAGTCCGACTCTTCTTCTCGCCGCTCGGCTTGCCTGCGGTCTCGCCGCGCGTGTCGATCGCCACAGTCCTCACCTGAATCCGTCGTATCCGAGCAGTTCTGCGGCGCGCTTACACGCCTTGCTGCGCGGACCGCACTCAGCAGGGCACGAGGGACTCGAACCCCCAACCGCCGGTTTTGGAGACCGGTGCGCTACCAATTGCGCTAGTGCCCTATGTCGTCAACCACACTACATCGGCCGACTCACTGCCTGGACCGACCCGCCATGCGGAATATGGCGGCAGGACCAGGCGAAAGTGTACGGGAGGAATGACCACTACGTCGAACCGGAACCGATCGCCCAGGTCAGAAGCGCTGTGCGAGCATGGTGGGCATGTCGACCCGACCTCGTGTCTCCGCACGCATTTCCGCCATCTCCGAGTCCGCGACGCTGGCCGTCGACGCCAAGGCCAAGGCGATGAAGGCGGCCGGCCGGCCGGTCATCGGTTTCGGCGCGGGCGAGCCCGACTTCCCCACGCCCGACTACATCGTGCGCGCGGCCGTCGAAGCGGCCAACCATCCCCGCAACCACAAGTACACACCGGCGGGCGGCCTGCCCGAGCTCAGGCAGGCCATCGCCGACAAGACGCTGCGCGACTCCGGCTACCGCGTCGACGCCTCCCAGGTGCTGGTCACCAACGGCGGCAAGCAGGCCGTCTACCACGCCTTCGCCACGCTGCTCGACCCCGGCGACGAGGTCCTCGTCGTGGCTCCGTACTGGACGACCTATCCCGAGGCGATCAAGCTGGCCGGCGGGGTCCAGGTCGACGTGGTGACCGACGAGAGCACGGGCTACCTGGCGACGGTCGAGCAGTTCGAGGCGGCCCGCACCGAGCGCACCAAGGTCCTGCTGTTCGTCTCCCCCTCCAACCCGACGGGCGCCGTCCACGACCGCGAGCAGACCGAGGCCATCGGCCGCTGGGCCGCCGAGCACGGCATCTGGGTCGTCACCGACGAGATCTACGAGCACCTCGTGTACGGCGGCGCCGAGTTCACCAGCATCGCCACGGCCGTGCCCGAGCTCGGCGACAGGGTGGTCGTGCTCAACGGCGTGGCCAAGACCTACGCGATGACCGGATGGCGGGTGGGCTGGCTGATCGGCCCGAAGGACGTCGTCAAGGCCGCGACCAATCTGCAGTCGCACTCCACCTCCAACGTCTCGAACGTGGCCCAGATGGCGGCGCTCGCGGCCGTGTCGGGCGATCTGTCGGCGGTGGAGCGGATGCGCGAGGCGTTCGACAGGCGGCGCCGTACGATGGTCCGCATGCTCGGGGAGGTGCCTGGCGTGGTGTGCCCGGAGCCGTTCGGCGCCTTCTACGTGTATCCGTCGGTCAAGGCGCTGCTGGGCAAGGAGATTCGGGGGCGCAGGCCCGCGACCTCGGGCGAGCTGGCCGAGCTGCTGCTGGAGGAGGCCGAGGTGGCGGTCGTGCCGGGTGAGGCGTTCGGCACGCCCGGCTACTTCAGGCTCTCCTACGCCCTGGGCGACGAGGACCTGGCCGAGGGCGTCGGCCGGCTGGGCAAGCTGCTGTCCGAGGCCCGGTAGCGCCCTTTTCAGTCCCCTGCCGGGGCCGTCACCGAGGCGGCGATCGGCAGGAGTTCGGTGTCGAGGGAGTCGGAGACGCGGATCCAGGCGCCGGTGCCCTTGCGCTCCAGCCAGACGATCATCTGCCCGCCGCTGGGATGGGTCCCCGTGGCGGCGGGCCTGTCCCTGATGGCGGTCGTGCTCCGGCGCAGCAGCCCGGTCGAGGCGAGGTAGGTGTCCCAGTCGTCGGCGACCCGGCCGCGTTCGATCTGCACCTCGACGAACCTGTCGCCCTCGCCGAACCTGGCCCACACGCCTTCGACGCCCGGCTCCGACTCCACGGCTCCCCCGCCCGTGCGGCTCAGCCCGGCGGGCAGGTAGGTCAGCCAGAAGTCGTCGGCGATCACCGCGACCGTCCCCACGGCATCGGCCGAGGGGAGGACCGGGCTCGAGGACACACCCTGCGCGGACAGCGCGGGTGTGATGGACGTGACGACACCGCCCTGCGGCGGCGCGGCGACCCGGCCGAACCCCGAGGAGAAGATCGTGTAGACGGCGAACCCGGTGACGGCGAGCGCCGCCAGAGCGAGCACGGCCCGCCAGCCCTGCCCCCTGTCACGCACCTCCCCACCTGGTGTCATACACCTGGTGGTGCCCACGAACGCCCGCCCGTACTCCCTGCCTCAGGAGTACGGCCGGGCGCCCGGGTCACTTCAGGAGCCGGACGGCCTGCGCGATCCTGGTGAGTTCGGCCGCCGCCTCGCCCTTGCCGATCTCCTCGGCCCGGTCCGGGCTCATCGCGATCTCGACGCCCAGGCCGTCGTTCAGCAGCCAGGCGATGGTCCTGGTGCCGCCCTCGGGCTCGGTGTCCTCGGCGACCGGTGCGACGTCTCCCGTTTCCGAGATGTTGGCCAGGAAGCCCTGCCTCCCGTCGACCTCGACGGCCTTCCCGCCCTGGCCGATCACCTTGTCGATGCGCCTGCCCAGTGTCCTGGCCGCCTCCCCCTCGTGCACCACGACCTGGATGGAGTAGTGGCCCTTCTTGGCGCCCTCCTTGTCGAACGTGGTGGTGTAGCTGGTGACGCCGAAGCCGTTCTTGCCCGACCACTGCCCCCAGACCAGGCCCTTGGGCAGGTAGGTCAGGTGGATGCCGCCGAACCTGCGGCCGTCGCCGAGGTCGCCGAGGTCCTGGGGCATCGTGATGGGATCGTCGGGCCTGGCCTTCAGATGGACGGTCGAGCCGGGCTCGACCTCCGTGCCCGCGGCGGGCCCCGAGCTGGCCACCTGGCCGGTGCCGATGGCCTCCACCCGCAGGCCGAGCCGCTCGAGCGTCTCGCTCGCCTCCTGCATGTCCTTGCCCGTCACGTCGGGCAGGGTGACGGTGGTCCTGGCCACCACCTGCGCCGGAGCGTTCGCCGTCAGGTCGCCGCCTGACGGCCGCGAGGCCAGGTAGATCGGCACGGCCGCCGCGACCGCGACCGTGGCCAGCACGATGCCCGCCGTACGGAGCCTGGCCGGGTGCGAGCGCCGGCCACGGCGTACGGCCGAGCCGAGGCCCGGGCTCGCGTGGATGTCCTGCACGTGCGCGGCCATCGCCTCGGCCAGCGCGTCCTCTGTCTTCATCGCAGTGCCCCTTCCATCACACTCATGTGCTCGCGGATCCTGGCGAGCCCCCGCGCCGCCTGGCTCTTCACCGTGCCGACGGACGAACCCATCAGCGCGGCGGTCTCGATCTCCGAGCGGTCCTCCCAGTACCTGAGGACGAGGACGGCTCGCATCCGGGCGGGCAGCCTGCGCAGCTCGTTCATGAGGGCGTCGCGCAGGTCGAGGTCGGGGCCCGTCGCCTCGACCTCGGGCGGCCTGGCGAAGCTGATCTCCTGGATGATCCTGCGCCGCCGTGCGGCCCCGATCGCGGCGTTGATCACCGTGCGCCTGGCGTAGGCGTCGGGGTTGTCGTGCCGGATGCGCGGCCAGTGCTTGTAGACCTTCTCCAGCGCGTGCTGGACCAGGTCCTCGGCGTCGTGCCTGCCGCTTCCGCAGACGAGCACGGCCGTGCGCAGCAGCGAGGTGCTTCGGGCGGCCAGGAACTCGTCGAAGGCCGCGTCGTCATCTTCTGTCATCTGCGAAGTCCCCTTTCGCCTTCATCAACGCGTCAAGCCAGCGTCAGGTTGAGTGCGGATAAGCCAACATAGGGAAATGGCACGACCTCTCGAAACGCTCCCCAAGGCCCACCTGCACCTGCACTTCACCGGCTCGATGCGGCACGAGACGCTGATCGAGCTCGCCGTGGAGCAGGGGGTCCACCTCCCGCCCGCCCTGGTCGAGGAGTGGCCGCCGACGTTGCGGGCCACCGACGAGCGCGGCTGGTTCAGGTTCCAGCGCCTCTACGACCTGGCCAGGTCGGTGCTGCACGAGCCGGGGCACGTCTACCGGCTGCTGCGCGAGACGGCGCAGGACGAGGCGGCCGAGGGGTCGCACTGGCTGGAGATCCAGGTGGACCCCTCGGGGTTCGCCCAGCGTTTCGGCGGGCTGACCGCGACCCTTGAGCTGATGCTGGACGCCGCCGAGCAGGCCTCCGCCTCGGCCGGGATCGGCGTGGCGGTCGTGGTCGCGGCCAACAGGACACGCCACCCGCTGGACGCCAAGACCCTGGCCAGGCTCGCCGCGCAGTACGCGGGCAAGGGTGTGGTGGGGTTCGGCCTGTCCAACGACGAGCGCAGGGGCCGGGCGCGCGACTTCGACGGCGCCTTCCGCATCGCCAAGCGCGCCGGGCTGCTGTCGGTGCCGCACGGCGGCGAGCTGACCGGGCACTACAGCGTGGCCGAGTGCGTCGACGACCTCGACGCCGACCGGGTCGGGCACGGCGTGCGGGCGGCGGAGTCGCCGAGGCTGATGGAACGGCTGGCCGACCGTCAGGTGTGCTGCGAGGTCTGCCCGAGCTCCAACGTCAGCCTCGGCGTGACCGAACGCGCCCAGGACGTGCCGCTGCGCAGGCTGTTCGACGCCGGGGTGCCGATCGCGCTCGGCGCCGACGACCCGCTGCTGTTCGGCGAACGCCTGCTGGCCCAGTACGAGCTGGCCAGGCATGTGCACGGCTTCTCCGACGCCGAGCTCGCCGAGCTGGCCAGGCAGTCGGTGCGCTCGTCGTCCGCGCCCGAGTCGGTGCGCAAGGAGCTGGCGCAGGGCATCGACGAGTGGCTGACCACGCCCGACCCGGCGGCGGCTCAGCGCAGCGAGTAGGCGATCCGCCTGGCGTGCGCCAGATCGGCCACGCCTTCGACGCGCACGCCGACGCCGCCCGCGTTCCAGGCCAGCGTGGGCCCGGCCACGCGCAACGGCACCGGGGGACGCCCTTCGCCCGGCAGGTACGTCAGGCCGTGCTTGCCGGAGATCCACCACGCCCTGACGCCGGAGACGAAGACCTCCTCGGGCCACGGCGGTCCGAGGTCCTTGCGGAAGACCACGTCGAGCGTGCCGTCGAACTGGTCGATCCGGACGCCCGGCCACATCAGCGTGACGACCCTGCCGCCGTCGGCCACCCTGACCTCCCGGGGCTCGCCGAGCTCGGTGGGCAGCCTGATCGGGAAGGCGGCCTGCCGTCTGGCCTGCTCCAGGTCGCCGATCTCCTCGCCGGGCATCGTCCTGGGCACGGCCGGGCCGGGCGCGGGGTCGCCGATGCGCAGTTCGATGCCCGCGTACCTCAGGATCTGCACGACGGCGGCGCGGCCCTGCGGCGTGGCCGCCGTGACCGCCGCCACTCCGGCCAGCACGGCCACGACGATCTTCCATCGCGCCGGTCGCCTCCGGACGGGCACGGCGGCCGGCTCGGGCTCGGGCTCGCTCAGGCGCAGCCGTACGGCGGCGGCCACGTCGGCGGGCGGCGGCGGCTCGGGGAGGTCGAGGTCCGGGCCGAGGCCGAGCAGGGCGGCTTCGAGGTCGTCGAAGGAGTCATGCGAGGTCACGTCCCACCTCCTCCCTCAGCCTGGCCAGGCCGCGATGGGTCCTGGACTTGACGGTGCCGACGGGCAGGTCGAGCACTTCGGCGGTCTCCGCTTCGGACAACTGCAGAAAGTACCGGCACACCACTGTTTCGCGTTCCCGTTCGGGCAGGGTGCGGACGGCGGCGAGCAGGCGTGCGCGCCTGTCGGTGGCCACGGCGCTGCCCTCGGGATCGTCGGGTGCGGCCTGGTCGGCGTTCAGCCCGGCCTTGAGGGCGAGCTCGGCCCTGCGTCCTCTCGACCTGGTCAGGTTGTGCGTCTCGTTGGCGACGATACGCAGCAGCCACGGCCTGAAGGGCGAGCCCTGCCGGAAGGAGGACAGGTGCCTGAACGCCTTGACGAACGCCTCCTGGACCACGTCGTCCGCCTCGTCGCCCGCGCCGAGCATGGCGGCCGTGCGGTGGGCGAGCACGCTGTAGCGCGTGACCAGCACCTCGTAGGCCGCCAGGTCACCGGTCAGTGAGCGGGCGATCGCCTCGTCGTCGTCCATCGGCGTGTCAGATTCCATCGCATGGGACGGGTGGTGCGAAAGCCCCTTCAAGGCACGCTCGTCCGCTCGCTCATCCAGACCGCGACCTCCGCACGCGCGGAGAAGCCCAGTCTGGCCAGGATGTGCTCGACGTGCGCGTCGGCCGTGCGCTTGGAGATGACCAGCCGTTCGGCGATCTCGCGGTTGGACAGCCCTTCGGCGATCAGCTCGGCGACCTGCGCCTGCCGGGGGCTGAGCGACCTGCTGGAGCCCGGCGTGCCGCGCTCGCCGAGCGCACGGGCGACGGCGGCGTCCAGGTCGAGGCGCTCGCCCCTGGCCACGGCCGACTGGTGCGCACGCGACCCGAGCGCCCGCAGGGTGCGTTCGACGCCGTCGGCGTGGGCGCGTTTCAGCGTGTCGGAGCCGAACAGCTGGGGCCCGACCGAACGCCACAGCCGTGCGGCGGCTCCCTGGAGTTCGGCGGCCATGAGGTGGTCCCTGGCGGAGGCGGCGAGCGTCGCGGCGAGCTCCATGGTCAGCGCGGTGGCCACCAGGTCGCCGAAGGCGCGGCCGACGCGCAACGCCTGTGCGTTCAGCGCACGCGCCGCGGCCACGTCGCCGCGCAGCCAGGCCGCGTGGGCCTCGGTGTAGCCGACGTAGCCGAGCACCCAGGACACGCCGTGCTCCTCGCACACGTCCCTGACCTCGGCGCACAGCTTGGCGCACCCGGCCCCGTCGCCGGTCAGGGCCAGGGTGAAGGCGAGTTCGACCCGGCCCATGAGCACGTCGCAGTCGAGCACGCCGTGACGTTCGTATGCCGCCTGGGAGTCGTGGAACAGAGCTGCGGCCCGCTCCAGGTCGCCGCCGAGCAGCGCGACGCAGCCGAGCCTGTGCAGCGCGCGTGCCGAGGCGATCTCGTCGCCGTGCTCGGCGCACTCCTCCAGCAGGCCCGTCGCATGGGCGAGGTCGCCGACCAGCAGGTGAGTGTGCCCGGCGGCCCACAACGCGTGCCAGCGCTCGGGCGAGGGCGCCGGGTTGAGCGCGAGCGCGTTGCCGAGCCAGAGCCTGCCTTCGGCGACATTGCCGCACCCGGCCCAGTAGAAGCTCAGCGAGGCGGCGAGCGTGAGCCCGTCGGCCAGGTCTTCGGGCGAGCCGAGGCAGTGCTCGAACGCCGCCCTGAAGTTGTCGAGCTCGGCCCTGGTCCGGGCGTAGAGCGCCTCCTGGCCAGGTCCGAACCAGTCGGTGGCGAGTTGCTCGGCGAGTGCGACGAAGTGCCGTGCGTGGCGGCGGCGCAGCCGTACGGACTCGGGGTCGTCCAGCCAGGTGGCGCCGTAGTCCCTGACGGTGTCGAGCATCCGGTAGCGGGAGCCGTCCTCCCTGACCACGACCGATCGGTCAGCGAGGCGGCCGAGCACGTCGGCGATGTCGCGTGCGGGCAGGCTCGCGTCGGAGCAGATCTCCTGCGCCGCCTCCAGGCCGAACCGCCCGGCGAAGACGCTCAGCCTGGTCCACAGCAGTCGTTCGGCCGCGTCGCACAGCTCGTAGCTCCAGCCGATGGCCGCGCGCAGCGTCTGGTGTCGGCCGAGCGCCGTCCTGTTGCCCCGGTCGAGCAGTCTGAACCTGTCGTCGAGGCGCTTGCCGACCTCCTCGACCGACAGGCCGCGCAACTGGACGGCGGCCAGTTCGAGGGCGAGCGGGATGAGGTCGAGCCGGGTGCAGAGCTGTTCGATGCGGTGCCTGCTCTGCGCGGTGAGCACGAAGTCGCCGGTGGCCGCGGCGGCGCGCTCGGCGAACAGCGTGACGCCGTCGTAGAGCGTCATCGGCGGCACGGTGAGCACGTGCTCGCCGGTGACGCCGGTGGATCGCCTGCTGGTGGCCAGCACCTTGAGGCCGGGCGCGGCGCGCAGCAGGGCGTCGAGCAGCCTGGCGCACGGCCCCGCCAGGTGTTCGGCCCCGTCGACGACGAGCAGCAGGCGGCGATCGGCGAGGTGTTCGACCAGGACGTGCTCGCCCGGCCGCGCGGTCCGGTCGTCGAGCCTGAGCGCCTGGGCGAACGCGCAGGCCAGCAGGTCGCCGTCCGTCAGGCCGGACAGGTCGACGTGGTGCACACCGTCGGGGAAGTCCCTGCGTACGGCGTGGGCGGCCTGTGCGGCCAGGCGGCTCTTGCCCACACCGCCCACCCCGGTGAGCGTGACGAGCCTGGCTCCGGCCAGCACACGCCTGACCTCCTTGAGCTCGGCTCGCCTTCCGACGAAGCCGGTCAGATCACCGGGGAGGTGTGCAGGGGCCATGGCTGCCTAGTCTGTGGGGGAAGGAGAGGCGCTTTCGATGCTAACCCTGGGCCTTTTCGGTAAGGGGTACATCGCGTCAGACCCGCACTAGACTCTCTGAATCCGTGACCGTGGCGCGCCCGCCGCGGTTTTTCCATGGAGGAACGGCACTTATGTCTGGTTATGACCGTGTAGTGCAACCGGCGGCCGGTGACGAGGCCCTGGAAAACCACCTGGGTGGCGACGAGGCCAAGAACTATCGGCAGTACGAGTTCGACATGGTCGCCCCGCACGTCGGCCGGTCGATGCTGGAGATCGGCTCGGGGCTCGGGCACTTCGCCGAGCAGTTCCTGCCGCGCCTGGACCGGCTGGTGGTCAGCGACTTCGACCCCTACTGCGTGGAGCAGCTCGGCAGGCGCTTCGCCGACCGCGACGACATCGACGTCCTGCAGTTCGGCCTGCCGACCGACATCCCGCTGGAGGACAAGGTCGACACCGTCGTCATGATGAACGTCCTCGAGCACATCGAGGAGGACGTCGAGGCACTGCGCTCGCTGGCCAGGGTGACCCAGCCGGGTGGCAGGATCGTCATCTGGGTGCCCGGCTACATGCAGCTCTACGGGGACTTCGACCGCAAGGTCGGCCACGTCACGCGCTACACGCCCAAGACCCTGCGCAGCACGGTCAGCAAGGCGGGGCTCGACATCGACGTGCTCAAGCCCATCAACTTCCTCGGCGGCATCGCCTGGTGGGCGGCCGTGCGCAGGGGCGGCGTCGGCTATCCGGACCCGCGTCTGGTGAAGATCTACGACCGCACGGTGGTGCCCGCCACCCGGCTGATCGAGCGGTTCATCAGGCCGCCGTTCGGCCAGACGGTCTTCTGCGTCGCCCGCGTTCCCTCGTAGCCGGTCGCGGCGTACCGTCGGGGAAATCGCCCGATGGAGGTCGCGATGAGCGATTACGCCAAGGCACGCGAGCTGGCCGAGCAGTCCCGAGAGCAGGAGTGGACCCGGCCGAGCTTCGGAAAGCAGCTGTTCCTGGGAGACTTCCGCCTCGATCTGGTGCATCCCGCGCCGAAGCCCGAGGCGGAGACGGCCGCGAGGGGCGAGGAGTTCGTCCGCGCCCTGCGCCGCTTCCTCGACGCCCAGGTCGACCCCCAGGCCATCGAGCGCACCGCCAGGATCCCCGACGACGTCGTCAAGGGCCTGGCCGCGCTCGGCGCCTTCGGCATGACGATCGAGCGCCAGTACGGCGGGCTCGGGCTCTCGCACCTGCACTACGCCCGTGCGCTCATGCTGACGGGGTCGTACTGCCCGGCCCTGGCCACGATGCTCTCGGCCCATCAGTCGATCGGCGTGCCGCAACCGCTGCGGCTGTTCGGCACCGAGGAGCAGAAGCGGGAGTTCCTGCCCAGGTGCGCGCGCGGGGAGATCTCGGCATTCCTGCTGACCGAGCCGGACGTCGGGTCCGACCCGGCCAGGCTGGCCCTGACCGCGACGCGCGACGGCGACGACTACGTGCTCGACGGCGTCAAGCTGTGGACGACCAACGGCGTGCTGGCCGATCTGCTGGTGGTCATGGCCAGGACCGGCACGCGGATCAGCGCCTTCGTGGTGGAGGCCGACAGTCCCGGCATCACCGTCACCCGCCGCAACTCCTTCATGGGCCTGCGCGGGATCGAGAACGGCGTCACGGAGTTCAACCAGGTCAGAGTCGCGGCCAGGCAGCTGATCGGCCGTGAGGGCCAGGGCCTGAAGATCGCGCTGACCACGCTCAACACCGGCAGGCTCGCCCTTCCCGCCACCTGTGCGGGCAATGCCAAGTGGGCGCTGAAGAGCGCACGCGAGTGGTGCGGGGCCAGGGTGCAGTGGGGCCGCCGCATCGGCGAGCACGAGGAGGTCGCGGGCAAGCTGGCCTTCATCGCGGCCGGAGCCTACGCCCTTGAGGCGGTGTCCGACCTGTTCGCCAGACTGGCCGACGACGACGCCGTCGACATCCGGATCGAGGCGGCGCTGGCCAAGCTGTTCGCCTCGGAGCTGGCCTGGCGGGTGGGTGACGAACTGGTCCAGATCAGGGGCGGGCGCGGCTACGAGACGGCCGGGTCGCTGGCCGCGCGCGGCGAGCGCGGGGTGCCCGCCGAGCAGATCCTGCGCGACCTGCGGATCAACCGGATCTTCGAGGGCTCCACCGAGATCATGCATCTGCTCGTCGCCCGTGAGGCCGTCGACGCCCATCTCTCGGTCGCGGGCGAGCTGATCGATCCCGACGCGAGCAGGCAGGAGCGGGCCCAGGCGCTGCGCCGGGCGGGCGGCTTCTATGCCAGGTGGCTGCCGACGCTGGTCGCGGGCGCGGGCAGCCTGCCCGGCTCGTTCGGCGACTTCGGGCCGCTCGCACCGCATCTTCGGTACGTGGAGCGGACCAGTCGCAAGCTGGCCAGGTCCACCTTCTACGCGATGTCACGCTGGCGGGCGAAGCTGGAGCACAAGCAGCTGTTCCTCGGCCGGGTGGTCGACATCGGCGCCGAACTGTTCGCGATGACCGCGACATGTGTACGGGCCCAGGAGGACGCGGCCGAGTTCGGGCGCAGGCCGTACGAGCTGGCCGACACCTTCTGTCATCAGGCCAGGCTCCGGGTGGAGGCGCATCAGGCCAGGTTGTGGGACAACTCCGACGCCCGTGACGCCCGGCTCGCGCATTACGTGATGGAAGGGCGTTACACCTTCGTGGAGGAGGGCATTCTCGATCCTTCGGTCGAAGGGCCGTGGATCGCGACGCCTTCCGGCGGGGACGACGTCCGGCGGCGTCTGGTCTAGACCGCCGAGCTTCGAGTGTTTTCAAACCGATACTTACCGGTATAGACCGGCCGGTAAACAGAGCCTTAACCTGACGCCACAGCGACGAGCCGCGGCTCGCGCGCCCCCATCCCCTGGGCGGGGTCATGACAGCTGGTCCGTACCAGCCACCCGTCCGACGCGAAGGCGGTATCTACGGTGAACAAGAAGCTTGTGGGCGGAGCCGCACTGGGTCTCGCCGCCACGCTGGTGCTCGCGGGCTGTGGCAGCTCCGACCCCGCCCCTGCCGGCGAAGGTGGCAAGACGGCTGCGGCCGCCCCCGTCACGCTGAAGCTGGTCGCCGCCGACTACGGTGACGGCCCCACCGCCGAGAACAGCGGCGAGAAGTTCTGGGCGTCCGTCGTCTCCGAGTTCGAGGCGGCCAACCCCAACATCAAGGTCGACGTTCAGGTCATCAACTGGAACGACATCGACAAGCAGGTCGCCACCATGGTCCAGAACGGACAGGTGCCCGACATCCTGCAGACCGGCGACTACTCCGGTTTCGTCAAGGACGGCCTGCTGCACAAGGTCGACGAGATCGTCTCGCCCGACGTGGCCAGTGACCTCATGACGAAGTTCGCCGACTACGGCAAGGTCGACGGCACGGCGTACGGCCTGCCGTTCATCTCCTCGGCGCGTGCCCTGTTCTACAACAAGGAGCTGTTCACCAAGGCCGGCATCGCCGAGGCGCCCAAGACCTGGGACGAGCTGAAGGCCGCCGCGGAGAAGCTCAAGAAGGCCGGTGTCTCGCAGCCGTTCGGCCTGCCGCTCGGCAACGAGGAGGCCCAGGCCGAGTCGTACCTGTGGTTCCTCGGCAACGGCGGCGGCTACAAGGACGCCTCCGGCAAGTGGGCGATCAACTCCCCGCAGAACATCGAGACCTTCGGCTACATCAAGGGCCTCGTCGACGCCGGTCTGACCAGCCCGAACCCGGGCACCAAGAACCGCAAGGAAGTCTGGGCCGACTTCGCCGCCGGCAAGGTCGGCATGGTCAACGGCGGCCCCATGGCGATGCCCGGCTTCGACGCCGGCGCCGTCAAGGACAAGTACGGCGTCGCGGCGATCCCCGGCAAGACCGGCCCGCTCGACACCACGCTGGGCGTCATGGACTGGATCATGGCGTTCAACAAGAACAACCACCCCGCCGAGATCAAGGCGTTCATGGACAACTTCTACAAGGGCTCGGCCTCGCAGAAGATCCTCGACACCTACAAGTTCCTTCCCGTCACCAACTCCGGTGCCGAGAAGCTGTCCTCGGACGAGAAGCTCAAGCCCTTCCTGGAGAAGCTGCCCAACGCCTCGTTCTACCCGTTCACCGACCCGAAGTGGTCCGACGTGAACACCCAGGTCAAGCAGACCATCGGCGGCGCCGTCAAGGACGACCCGGCCGGTGTGCTCGGCGCCATCCAGAAGGTCGCCGAGGCCAGCTGACGACGGTCGGCAGGCGCCCTCCAAAGGGGCGGGCGCCTGCCGAACCCACTGGGGAGGACAAGGACATAGCTATGAAGCGCAAATCCGGGGGCTTGCGGAGTCTTGAGCCCCTCGTGTGGGTCGGTCCCGCCGTCGTGCTGATCGCCTTCGTCGTGGTGTGGCCGGTCGTGGAGATGATCAGGTCGTCGTTCCTCAAGATCAGCCGGTTCGGCGTGGTCCAGGGGTCCAACGGTCTGGGCAACTACGAGAAGCTGCTCAACGAGAACGACTTCTCCGGCGTCATGTGGCGCAGCCTCATCTGGGTCGTCGCGGTGGTCGTGCTGACGGTGCTGATCTCGCTGGCCCTGGCGCAGCTGTTCAACCAGCGCTTCCCCGGCCGCAAGGTCGCGCGCTGGGCGCTCATCGCTCCGTGGGCGGCCTCGGTCCTGATGACCGCGATCATCTTCAAGTGGATGCTCGACCCCGAGGTCGGCCTGATCAACCAGCTCCTGCTCAAGCTGGGCTACCTCGACGCCATGGGCGGCGCGGACGCCGACTGGCTGGGCGACGGGGCGACCGCGATGCCGTGGCTGATCTTCGTCGCGGTGTTCGTCTCGGTGCCTTTCACCACCTACGCCCTGCTGGCGGGCCTGGCCACCATCCCGGCCGACGTCTACGAGGCGGCCAAGATGGACGGCGCCTCCACCCTGCGGACGTACTGGTCGATCACGCTGCCGCTGCTGCGGCCCTCGCTGACCGTCGCGGCGCTGATCAACATCATGAACGTCTTCAACAGCTTCCCGATCATCTGGGCGATGACACACGGGCAGCCCGGCTACTCCACGGCCACCTCGACCATCTTCATGTACATCCTCAAGGGTTCCGACATCGGCGAATCCGCCGCGATGTCGGTGGTGAACTTCGGCATGGTGATCATCTTGACCGCGATCTTCCTGCGGGTCAGCAGGCAGAGGCAGGGGGTGGCGTGATGGCCGTCAGGACCGCACCCCAGACCGCCGGGCGCAGGCACACCCACGTGGCGCCCAGGCGTCCGAGGTCGATGCCCAGGCTGAAGACCACGATCATCGCGGCGGCCGCGTACGTGATCGCCTTCATCTTCGTCTTCCCCTACCTGGTCATGGTGCTGACCGCACTGCGGCCGCAGGAGACACTGCGTGAGGCCACGCTGTTCCCCTCGTCCTGGGAATGGTCGAACTTCGCCGACTTCTGGACCGGCGGTCTGGCCGACAACCTGCTGGTCTCGCTGCAGGTCGCGGGTGGCTCGACGGTGCTGGTGCTGCTGGTGGCGCTGCCCGCCGCCTACTACACCGCGCGGCACAACTTCAGGTTCAAGACGGCGTTCATGATCCTGGTGCTGATCACCCAGATGTTCCAGCCGACCGCCATGCTGGTCGGCATCTACCGCGAGTTCTACCAGCTCGGCCTGGTGGACACGGTGACGTCGCTGATCCTGGTCAACGGCGGGTTCAACCTGGCCTTCGCGGTGTGGATCCTCAACGCCTACTTCTCCTCCATCCCGCGTGAGCTGGAGGAGGCGGCGTTCATCGACGGCAACGGGCGTTTCGGCGCACTGTTCCGCATCACGCTGCCGCTGGCCATGCCCGGTGTGATCACCGCGCTGATCTTCACCTTCATCGCGGCGTGGAACGAGTTCGTCGTCGCGCTGACGCTGACCACGACGCAGGCCAACCAGCCGCTACCGGTGGCGCTGAACTCCTTCATCGGTCAGTACCAGGTCGACTGGCAGAACCTGTTCGCCGGATCGGTGATCGCCACCATCCCGGTCATCATCCTGTTCGCGCTCATCGAGCGGAAGGTGGTCGGCGGTCTGACCGCCGGCTCCATCAAGTAGAGCTTTTCCCCAGGGCCGCCTCCTCCGGCCCGGCCTCGGCCGCCCAGCGCATCCCCGCCGCGATGGGCGGCCGAGGCTTTTTATTCGGTTGCCCGCCCTCGCGCCTCCGGCCTACTGTCGAGGCATGCGTTTCTTCGTGTGATGCCCCGGGGCTGTTCGCAGCCCGGCACTCAGCCCAGCCCATCCGACGTCCTTCGCGACGCGGCCGCTGAGCCTGCGCGTCGCCGTCACACCAAGGAGACCTCCATGCGAGTACGCCCAACCGCCAAGCGCGGCGGGAAGAAGAAGCCGGCCGACCTACCTGGCCAGGACAACCCGCCGCCTTTCCCGAGGAAGCTGCCCAGGATGCCGCAGCGGCCCGTTCAGCCGCACCGCCGCATCCCCAGTAAGGGTCGCTGACCTCCACGCCGACGGCCTGTCCCCGCTTCCACCGCGCTGGGGACAGGCCGTCGCGCCGTCTCACTCCCAGTACGGCCCGGCCAGCACGGCCGCGCCGACGACGACACGCCCGTCGAGGGGGGCCGCGGTGGCGGCGATCCCCATGCTCGGCCAGGTGAGGACGACCTCGAAGGGCTCGGGCGGCGGCAACGGCGACAGCCAGAACCGCCGGAACCCGTCGCAGAACGTATCGTCGCCGCTGGACTCGCCGTCCGTCCCGACCAAGGACACCTGCGAGCCGTCCCGAAGCCGGGCTTCCACCCGCAGGTCGGAGCGCAGCAGCGGCTCCCAGTCCGGATCGTCCGCCGCGCCGCGCCGAGCCGCCAGCCGTACGGTGAGCAGGCAGCCTTCGGCGAAGGCGACCACGTGCTGGAGTGCGACGAGCGCGCGGTCGGACCTGACGACGAACTGCGGGATCGGCGCCGGACACCCCAGAATGCCGTGCGGCGGACGGCTCCAGACGTCTGCATTCATACGTCAAGCCTAATCACAGATCGGACACGCGCGCACTTCTCGAAAAGTCGCACACTGCGTGACTATCCGGCCCTGAAAGGGTGAACAAAACGCCGGGACCGGCGTGTCGGACGCAACAAATTGTGGCGCGATGCCATCACCGATGGTGACGAGAACGGTAATTCGCGGGCACTGACCTGCGATTGTTACCCATTCGACTTCGATCGGATACGCAAAATTGCCTCTTGTCAACTCTTGCCCGACCGCCCTAGCGTTGGGCTCGTTGGTGATCAAGGTCGCCGTTCGCACGTCCTGATCCGGGGGGCAGGCGACGTCAACCGAGAAATCTGTTTCGTCATTTGTTGCGAAAGGACCACCCGCGTGACCCGTAAGCGAAGCATGGCCACGACCGTATTGGCAGCCGCCGCCGTAACAGGCGTGCTTTTCAGTTCTCCCGCCGCTTTTGCCGATCCCGCGCCTGCCGAGATAAAGAAAACCGAGCGCGGCCTGAACCTGGGGGCCTTTGATGCCGCCGTTGCCAAGGCCAATGGCTACAAGATTGTCACCTATCCCAATGGAGACCAGCAGTCGGTGCCCATCGACCCCAATTCCGACAAGCCCAAGAGCCTCATTCTGAGCAGCGCCGCGGCCTCGCTGGCCAATTCCGACTACGACAGGGTCGTCGGGAACTGCGGCGTCGCGTGGATCTCCGTCAGGCAGACGGGCACCAACAAGGTCGAGGTCGCCTCAGGCTTCACCGTCGCGTCCTCGCCCGCCGTTCAGTACAACTGGACGGTCCAGCTCAACGACGCCAACGGCACCTCACACCAGCGGGCCGGCGGCTTCCTGTCCGCCCAGCACCAGTGGGCCAGGACCTGGCCGAACCTCAACCAGTACAGCTACACCTTCGACCACGTCTCCGGCGGTTCGGCGATTCTCCGGGACGGCAGCATCTGCATCGCCGGGCGGCCGAGCGTCTCGATCAACGGGCTCGGATAGTCCCCGCGTAAGAACGAATCCCGCCCGGCCGATCGGCCGGGCGGGATTCGCCTGTGTCCTCGCGGTCGTGTCAGAGCCGCTCGATGATCGTGACATTGGCCTGGCCGCCGCCCTCGCACATCGTCTGCAGGCCGTATCGGCCGCCGGTGCGTTCCAGCTCGTGCAGCAGCTTGGTCATCAGGATGGCGCCGGTGCCGCCCAGCGGGTGACCGAGTGCGATCGCGCCGCCGTTCGGGTTCACCTTCGCCGGGTCGGCGCCGAGCTCCCGCGTCCAGGCCATCGGCACGGGGGCGAACGCCTCGTTGATCTCGGTGACGTCGATGTCGTCGATCGACAGGCCCGCCTTCTTCAGCGCCTTGCGGGTGGCGGGGATCGGCGCGGTCAGCATGTAGACGGGGTCGTCGCCGGTCAGGGCGAGGGTGACGACACGGGCGCGCGGCGTCAGGCCGTGCTCGCGCACCGCCTGCTCGGAGGCGATGAGCAGGGCGCCCGATCCGTCGGAGATCTGCGACGACGTCGCTGCGGTGATCTTGCCGCCCTCGCGCAGCGTCTTGAGCGAGGCCAGCTTCTCCAGGGTGGAGTCGGCTCTCGGGCCCTCGTCGTCCTCCACTCCGCCGAGCGGGGCGATCTGGTCCTTGAAGTAGCCGTTGGCGATGGCCTTGGCCGCGCGCTGGTGGCTCTCCAGGGCGTAGCGGTCGAGCTCCTCGCGGGTCAGGCCCCACTTGTCGACCATCAGCTCGGCGCCGCGGAACTGCGAGATCTCCTGCTTGCCGTACCTGTCCACCCAGCCTTCGCCGAACGGGAACGGCATGCCCTTCTCCAGGGCCGCGGTGATCGACGAGCCCATGGGGACGATGCTCATCGACTCCACGCCCGCCGCAACGACGAGGTCCTGGGTGCCCGACAGCACGCCCTGGGCCGCGAAGTGGATCGACTGCTGGGAGGAGCCGCACTGCCTGTCGATGGTGACGCCCGCGACGCTTTCCGGCAGGCCCGCCGACAGCCAGGCGTTGCGTGCGATGTCCATGCTCTGCGGGCCGAACTGCATGACGCAGCCCATGATGACGTCCTCGACCGCGGCCGGGTCGACACCGGTGCGCGCCACGAGCTCCTTGAGCGTGTGCGCGGCCAGATCCGTGGGGTGGACGGCGGACAGGCCGCCCTTCTTCTTGCCGACCGGGGTACGGACCGCCCCGACGATGTACGCCTCTGCCACAGTGCCTCCTGGGTAACGGGCCGCGCCAAACCGAGCAATGTTCGGGTCAGTGAGAGATTACAACAGAACCTTCGTCCGTGGCTGTGGCTGAGACGAAGGTAACCACGCACCTTCAAGTGCGTACTTGTTCAGCCGGAGGCCGTCGGCGAGGCTGAGACCAGCGCGCTCGGCCTTCCCACCGCCCCCGACCTCCGCTCCAGATGTTCGAGCCCCCACGCGTCGAGCAGCCGCAACGCGTGCAGCAGACGCTCACCCTCGGCCGTCAGGGAGTACTCCACCTTCGGCGGGACCTCGTCGAACACCTCCCGGCGCACGATGCCGTCGGCCTCCAGCTCACGCAACTGCTGGGCCAGCACCTTCTCACTGATGCCCGGGATCAGCCGCCGCGTGGCGCCGAACCGGCTCGGGCCCTCCTCAAGCACCCAAAGGATGTACGTCTTCCACTTGCCCTCGATCACGCCCACGGCCGTGCCGACCCCGCAGACCTGCCTCTCCTGCGCCACCGTCGCCCCTTCCACTCCCGTCCACCTGATCACCAGAACGGAATACGCCCGATGACCCATTCCCCCGTCACCGTCCTCGGCCTCGGCCCCATGGGCCGCGCCGTCGCCGCCGCCTTCCTGCGCGCGGGCCACCCCACGACCGTCTGGAACCGTACGGCGGGCAAGGCCGATGACCTCCTCGCCCGGGGAGCCGTCCTCGCGCCGAGCGCCGCCGAAGCCGTGCGGGCCGCCCCGCTCGTCGTGGTGTGCGTGCTCGACTACGACGCCGTGCATGCCGTGCTCGACCCGGTCGAGGGCGAGCTGCGGGGCCGTACCCTGGTCAACCTCACGGCCGACTCCCCCGCACGGGCCCGCACGACGGCCGCGTGGGCCGGGCGGGCGGGCGCGGCCTACCTCGACGGCGCGGTGATGGTGCCGGTCGACGTCGTCGGCGGACCCGGCTCGGTGGTGCTCTACAGCGGGTCCGAGCAGGTGTTCGCCGAGCACGAGAAGACGCTGGCCGCGCTCGGCGGCACCCAGACCCACCTCGGCGCCGAGCCGGGAAGGGCCGCAGGCTACGACATCGCCCTGCTCGACCTGTTCTGGACCTCGATGAGCGGCCTGGTCCACGCCTTCGCCCTGGCCAAGGCCGAAGGCATCGCCGCCCGCGACCTCGCCCCCTACGCCAAGGGCATCGGCGCCCTGCTGCCCGGCGTCATCGAGGCCTTCGCCGAGCAGCTCGACGAGGGCGACTACCCGGGCGACGACTCCACGCTCGCCTCGGCCACGGCCTCGATGAAGCACATCGTGCACGTCGCCGACGGGCGCGGCCTCGACACGAGCGTGCTGGGCGCCGCCCACCGCCTGGCCTCCGCCGGGATCGACGCCGGGTACGGCGACGGCAGCTTCGCCAGGCTCGCCGAGGTGATCGCCGGGGGCCGCGCTGGATAGGCTGCGGCGATGGACCACTTAGTGCGAGGCATGGGAGCCGTCGTCGGCTCGGCCGTCGGCGACGCGCTCGGGGCGCCGTTCGAGTTCGGGCCCGCAGGCGCCTACAGTGCGCGCTTCCCCGGCACCGGACCGAGCGCCGAGCAGATGTGCGGCGGAGGCGGCTGGGAGCCGGGCGAGGCGACGGACGACACGCAGATGGCCGTGCACCTGGCCGAGTCCCTGCTGGAGAGCGGCGGCCTCGACCTGCCCGACGTCTTCGAGCGGTTCCGCCAATGGGCGGGCGACTCGCCCAAGGACATCGGGCTGCAGACCGCCGACGTGCTCGGCAACGGGGAGCCGTGGAACCTGGCCGCCGCCAGGCACTTCGAGTCCCATCCCAGGGCCGCGGGCAACGGCGCGCTCATGCGGGCCGCGCCTTCCGCCGTGTACTTCGCATCGGCGGGCCGCCAGGCCAGTGCGGAGGCCGCACGGCGGATCTCGGCGCTCACGCACGGCGATCCCGCCGCGTGGGAGGGCACGGTGATCTTCCACGAGCTGGTCAGGGTCGCGATGGCCGGTGACGATCCCGTCGCCGCGCTGCCCGGAGTGCTCGGTGTGGTCGCGCCCGAGCATCTCGGCCGCTACGCCGTCGTGCTCGACGCCGGGTGGCATCCGCACGACGCCACCGAGGTCAACGGTGCGGTCTGGCCGTGCCTCGGCTCGGCCGTGTGGGCCGTGCGGACCACCTCGACCTTCCACGACGCCCTGCGGGCCGCGGTCGACCTGGGCGGCGACACCGACACCGTCGCCGCCGTGACAGGGGGGCTCGCGGGAGCCGTCTACGGGATCGACGCGATTCCCCTGCCGTGGCGGCGTGCGCTGCACGTGCCGCTGCCCGGTGGCGACGGGCGGGTGCTGCGTGAGGCCGAGCTGAGCGAGCTCGGCAGGCGGCTAGTTCTGCGCTGAGAGCGCCTCGGCGGGATGCTCGTGGGGCAGCAGGTCCTTCGGGGCGTCGAACTGGTAGCCGAACGCGTCGATCGCCACTCCCTGCAGCGCCTCGGCCAGCGCCAGCGCCAGTGCGCCTGCCGCGAGGAGGCGGGCCTCGTCGTCCACCTCCTCGGCGGGCGCGTCGTCGTCCTCCGAGGAGGCGGACACGGGCTCGGGCGCTTCGGCCTCCGGCTCGGGGGTCGCGTCGGCTTCCGGGGCGGCTGCGTCTTCCGGGGCGGCCTCGGCTTCGGATGTGGCCTCGGTTTCCGATGTGGCCTCGGTTTCCGATGTGGCCTCGGCCTCCGGGATGGCCTCGGGCTCGGGAGCCTCGGTGGTGCCCGGTTCGATCAGGATGAGCGCCAGCTCCCCCGCAGGCACCAGCAGCTCGGCCGCCGCCGGAGGCGCCGTGCGGCACGGCAGTACGGTCAGGGTGAAGCCTTCGGCCCCGGCGGGCTCCTCCTCGACCGGCCCCGGCACGTACACCCGGGGCCATCGCACCAGGTCGTCGGCCGGATCCCCGAGCACGCCCTGGCACAGCACCTGCCCGCCGAGCCGCCAGGCCAGCCCTTCGGCCAGACTCCTGTCGAAGTAGTCGAACGGCAGCGGCCCCTCAGACGAGACCCGGCAGGCCCAGCCCTCGATGCCGTCCGGCGCCTCGACGGGCGCGTGCACGCGGACGCAGGCCAGCCGTACGTCGTCGCCGTCGAGCTTGGCCGCGGGGTCGGCCGCCTCCAGCACGGCGAGAAGATCGGCCGCTCTGGGCTTGGCGGTCAGGACAACGGTCGGGCCGTTGCGCAGTCTGCGGTTCGAAAGCCAGCCCATGCGCCCTCCTGGGGGTGTCAGCGCCTGTAGGAGCCAGTCATCGTGGCGTACACGATGATGTTGTCGGTGTAGTGCCCTGTCGAACGGTTGTAGACGCCGCCGCACGTGATGATGTGCAGCTGCGGATTGGTCTGCGGGCCGTACACCCGCTCGGTCGGGAAGGCCAGTTTGTCGGCCTGCTCGACGCCGCCGACGGTGAAGACGGCCACGGTACCGTCCCTGCGGTGCACCTCGACGGTGTCGCCGTTGACGATCTCGCCGACCCGGCTGAAGACCGCGGGCTTGGTCTGGGTGTCCTTGTGGCCGAGCATCACGGCGGGTCCGGACTCGCCTGGCGTCCGGCCGAAGCGGTACCAGCCGACGAGGTTGGTGTTGGCGATCTCGGGGGTCTGGATCCTGTTGCCCTTGTCCAGGCCGACCGTGGTGACGGGGGCGTCGATGCCCAGGCGCTTGATGACGATGCGGGTCGGGTTGCTCGGCATCATCGGCGGCGCGGCGACGAGCGCGGGCAGCGGCGGCGGGGCCTCGGGCGGCGCCTCGAACAGCACCTGCTGCGGCTTGGCCGGCTCGCCCTCCGGCTGCTTGCCCAGTGAGAGCGCCTCACGCCCGTCGTCGACGAGGCCGTACTCGGCGGGCGAGCCCATCATCACCAGCACGCCGATGATCACTGCCGCGACCCCGGCCACGGCGGCGAGGATCAGCGTCGAGCGCAGCACCCTGCCGCGCCTGTCGTCATACGGCTCCTGCGGCGGGTAGGACCCGCCGTACGGATACGGTCCGCTCATCGCCTGATCCGATCAGCCTCTGGCGGTGCGGCGGCGCAGGAACAGTCCGCCGACCCCGGCCGCGAGCACGAGCGCGGTGCCGGTCAGGATGAACACACGCCCGTCGGGTCCCAGCATGCCGCCGCCGCCGGTCTCGGCGCCACCACCGGGCGTCTTGTCGACGCCACCGTCGCCGTCGCCGCCGACCGGGTCCTCGGTGACGAAGTGGGTGATGGTCCTGGTGGGCTTGGGCGTGGTGGCCGTGGCCGTGGGCGACGTGGTCGGGCTGGTGGTGGTGCTGCTGCTCGCGGTGGGCGAGGCGCTTCCCGTGCCGACGACGAACTGGACCGAGGGGCCCGAGGTCGCGGGTGTGCAGGTGTAGTCGTGGCCTTCGACGTCCACGCTGAACACACCGCCCTTGAGCGCGACGGTTCCGCTGGCCGTGGGCGTCACCACGATGGGCAGGGTGCCCAGCGGCAGCGGCGCGCCGGAGGAGAACCCGACGCTCGGCGTGTACGTGGCCGACACGGGCAGTTCGGCGGTCGGCACCGGCGATCCGCTCGGGCTGACGGTCGCGTCGAGGTAGACGGCGAGGCTCGGGCTGACCGCGACGGTGGCCCTGAGCTGGCTCGCGGTGTTGATCGGCTGGGCGATCCGCCACGACACGGTGACGGTGGAGCTCGGGCTCGGGCGGGCCGCAGGCGTCACCAGTTCCATCTGGAACGGCACGGCCAGGGGGGTCGTGCCGCCTTCCGGGATGCAGTTGTAGACGACGTCGACAGGGGCGGCGAGTGCGGCTACGGCCGGAATGATGCCGAAAAGGCCTGCACCAACCACGGCCAGGGCAGAGGTCTTAAGGGCGAGGCGGCGCTTCGCCTTGGACTTCAGCACTGTTTTTCTCCGTTTCAGCGCAGTTTGACCGGTTCGACAGGCGTACCAGGATTCCAGTTTGTGGTCACGGTTAGGTAGAGATCCTATGAACTACTCCCGTGAACCGCTTACAAACCCGGAAACCGGTACGAACCGCCGTGGTGCGATCAGCCCTTCCGCTTCGTCAGCGTCGCGTAGACGATCACATTGTCGGAATAGCTGTGAGTGCCGTTGGAGTACACCCCGCCGCAGGTCACGAGCCTGAGCTCAGAGCCCTTCGTATTGCCGTAGACCCTCGCGGAGGGGAACGCGCTCTTGCTGACCTGCTCGATCCCGCTGACCGTGAATCTCGTCACCTTGCCGTCCGAACGCGAGACGTAGATCTGGTCGCCCTTCGCCACGTCGCGCAGCCGGTTGAACACAGCGGGTCCGTTCGGGGTGTTCACATGACCGAGGATGACCGCGGGACCGGCCTCGCCCGGAACGGGGCTCCAGCGGTACCAACCGGCGAGCTTCGGCTTGCTCATCGACGGCGTGTCGATCTCGCCGGTGATGTCCACGCCCAGCGAGCCCAGCGAGGCGTTGACACCGATCTTGGGAATGCGGATGCGGACCGGCTTGGCCTTCTTGCCGTTCTTGGTGGCCTTCGCGATCGGCGGCACGGCCGCGGCGCCGACGGCGGGCGCGGGCGGCGGCGCGTCCGCGCGTGCCGGGGTGAGCGGCACGTTCGGCCCGCCGGGCCCGACCGTGGGCGGCAGCACGAACGCACCCGCGGCGGCGTTCTGCACGCCGACGGTCTCCCCGGAGCCGGGCACACCGGGCACCGGGCCCGTGCCGTCGTCCGCAGGCGTGAGGTAGGTCAGCATCCCCGCCATGATGGCGGCCACGCCGCCCAGCGAACCGGCGATCAGCAGCCCGGGAAGAGCCCTGTTCAGCAGCGACTTCTGCTCGTCCATGAGTCCCGGCCTCCTTAGATGCCGCTGCGGTCGCCGCTGAGCGCGGCCCGCCGCCGTCGTAGTGCCAATCCGCCCGCCGCACTGCCGAGCAACATGATCGAACCGCCCGCCAGCAGCGCGTACGGCGGCTGCCGCTCGGGGGCCATGCCCGTCTCGGGCGCGCCCTTGGGCGTCTTGACGACCTGCGCCTTGACGTACTTGGTCGGGCCCGCCGCCGGGGTGGTCGTGACGACGCCGGTCGGCTGCACGCTGATCAGCAGCCGATCGGCCTGCGTTCGGCCGTGGGTGCTGACCGCGCTCGGCGCGACCGAGGGGGTCGGCGTGCGCGAGGCGGTGCCGGTCGGCGTGGGCGTCGCGGTGCCCGTCGGCGTCGCCGTGCCCGTCGAGGTCGGGTTGGAGGTGGGGTTCGAGGTGCCGGTCGAGGTGGGGGTGGGCGCGTTCTGCACCGTGATCTCGACCATGCCGGGGTTGTTGGTGACCACACACGTCGCCCGGTGGTGGGTCGGCGGGTTGATCAGCTCGGCGGTGTGCACCTTGAAGCCGTCGAGGTGGATCGGCTTGCCGTCGATGTTCTCGACCGTGATCGTGTGCTTGCCGTACGGCAGGTCCTTGCGCGACCAGAGCGAGACGTTGCCCTGGGTGGCGTTGGTGATCGTGCCGTTCGGGTTGCGGGTGGGGTCGATCTTGACGGTGTCGGCGGCCGGGGTGTTCTTGTCGATCGTCAGCTCGACGATGCCCTGGTCGCGCTGGCGGCGGCCGATGTACTCGATGCCGGTGCCGGTGAAGCTCAGCGTGGCCGAAGCGCCGGAGTTGTCGGTCCTGTTGATGTCGTAGAGGTGGTCCTCGAACTCCTGCGGCGTGCCAGTCACCGATTGCCAGGGGCCGGTGTACACCACGCGCGGGTCGCGGTCGTTGACGACGTAGGTGCCCTGCGGCGGGACGAAGTCGACCTCAAGGGTGGACGGCTGCAGCCGCAGCACACCCTCCTTGGCGAGCCCGGCCGAGTCCGACAGGCCTTCGGGCACCAGCAGCTGCTCGTCGGGCAGCAGCGCGTCCTGCTCCTTGCTGCCCGTGGGCCGCAGCACGCCGCTCCAGGCGCCGCTGAGGTTCACATTGGCGTGCAGCGAGACCCGGGCGCCTTCGGCGAAGAAGTCGGGCGAGCGGAACCTGCGGTTCTCCAGCTCCTGCACGCTCCAGCCGAGGTTGAGCAGTCCGCCCGTCTGCGCGACGGTGGGGATGGCCACCGAGGCCCTGAGCTTCACCGGACCGCCCGACGCCACTCCGCCGGTGCAGGTGTAGTCCACGATGAGGTTGACCGTGCTCGCACGTGCGGGCATGACGACCAGGGCGGCCGACGCGGCCAGTCCGACCGATGCGGCGATCAATGTCTTGCGCCACCGAGCCACGGCACACTCCGATCAAGCACAGTAAACCGAAGGTAGATCTTATGGGTGCGACAAGTGGGGTGCAGGCGCTTCAACCGCTCCAAAGCGACTTGTGATGAACCCGTGTCCCTATACCTCGAAGTAACAGAATTGTATTCTGTTACCAGCACCCCCAACCTGGAGGCACCCGATGCAGCGAGACCTCTTCGAGCAGGAGCACGACCTCTTCCGCGCGACCGTGCGCGAGTTCCTGGCCCGCGAGGTCGTCCCGCACCACGACCAGTGGGAGAAGGACGGCATCGTCCCCCGCGAGGTGTGGAAGCGGGCCGGAGAGCTGGGCATGTTCGGATTCGGCGTGCCCGAGGAGTACGGCGGCGCGGGCGTCACCGACTTCCGGTTCAATGCGGTCATCGTCGAGGAGGTCATCTCCGTCGGCGCCTCCGGCCTCGGCTTCTCCCTGCACAACGACGTCATGGCCCCATACTTCGCCGACCTGACCGACGACGAGCAGAAGCAGCGATGGCTGCCGGGATTCGTCAGCGGCGAGCTGATCACCGCGGTCGCGATGACCGAGCCGGGCGCGGGCAGCGACCTGCAGGGCATCAGGACCACCGCCGTGCGCGAGGGCGAGCACTACCTGCTCAACGGGCAGAAGACGTTCATCACCAACGGCATCAACGCCGATCTGGTCGTGGTCGTGGCCAAGACCGACCCCACGGCGGGCGCGCGCGGCACCTCGCTGTTCGTGGTCGAGCGCGGCATGGAGGGCTTCACCAGGGGCCGCAACCTGGAGAAGATCGGCATGAAGGCCCAGGACACCGCCGAGCTGTTCTTCGACAACGTCCGCGTGCCCGCGGCCAATCTGCTCGGCCCGCAGGAGGGCCAGGGCTTCTACCAGCTCATGGCCAACCTGCCGCAGGAACGCCTGTCGATCGCCGTCATGGCGGTGGCCGCGGCCGAGAGCGTGCTCAGGCAGACCATCGAGTACTGCAAGAGCCGCCAGGCGTTCGGCCGTACCATCGGCAGCTTCCAGAACACCCGCTTCGTCCTGGCCGAGCTCGACACCGAGGTGGAGATCGCCAGGCACTACGTGGACAAGTGCGTGCGCGCGCTCAACGCGGGCGAGCTCACCGTCATCGACGCGGCCAAGGCCAAGTGGTGGACGACCGAGCTCCAGCTCAAGGTCATCGACCGCTGCCTGCAGCTGCACGGCGGTTACGGCTACATGATGGAGTACCCGGTCGCCAAGGCCTATGTCGACAGCCGGGTCCAGACGATCTACGGCGGCACGACCGAGATCATGAAGGAGATCATCGGCAGGTCGTTCGGGTTCTGACCGGTCCGGCCGGAAAGACCGGGGGCGTTCTCCCGCCCACATCTCCGGCGATCACCGCATACTGGTCTTCATGGACGGCGGTCTGATCCTCCTGGTCTTTCTGGCATTCCTGTTCGCGTGGCTGCTCAACCGCGTGCGCAGGAGGCTACGGCTCGGCGCGGTCGGCTATGCCGGCGTGATGATCGTTTTCATCATCGCGATGTTGCTGGTCTGGGGACAGACGCTCCGATAGCGCCCAGCTCGCCAGCAGGCCGAGCGCCTGCTCCTCGGCCGAACCCGGCTCGGCCGCGAAGCCGATCAGCACCTGCTCGTCGGCCCCGGCCACGGCCATCGACTGGAAGTGCAGCGACAGCTCCCCCACGACCGGGTGCCACAGCCGCTTGACGCCGTGCGACTTCTCCTTGACGTTGTGGTCGGCCCAGCAGCGCCGAAACAGCTCGCTCTTGACCGACAACTCGCCGACCAGCGTGGTCAGCCTGGGGTCGTCGGGATGGCGAGCGGCATGCAGGCGCAGGTAGGCCACGGTCTCGCGGGCCTTGCGCTCCCACTCGGGGAAGCGCTGCCTGGCCCGGTCGTCGAGGAAGACGATCCTGGCCCAGTTGCGCTCGCCCACCGCCATCGCGCCGAAGTCGAACAGCAGCGCCGCCGCCATCGCATTCCACACCAGGATGTCGGCCCGGCCGTCGATCACATAGGCGGGCACCCCCGTCATGGCGTCCAGCAGATGCCGCAGCGCGGGCGACACCCCGGCCGGGCGCCTCGGCCGCCTCCTGACCGGCTTGGCCACCTCGAACAGATAGCCGCGCTCGTCGGCGTCCAGCCTGAGCACCCTGGCCAGCGACTCCAGCACCTCGTCCGACACCCCCTTGGCCCGGCCCTGCTCCAGCCGCACGTAGTAGTCGACGCTCACACCCGCGAGGCCGGCCAGCTCCTCCCTGCGCAGCCCCGGCACGCGCCGCCTGCCTCCGTATGCGGGCAGGCCGAGCTCCTCCGGGCTGAGCCGGGCACGTCGCGTCTTGAGGAATTCGCCAAGCATGCCCCCATTGTCGGACACGACCGCCCGGCCATCCTGGTCCTGCCGTACCCAGGCTCGACACGCCCCTGGGTACGGCAGGCGCCGCCGCTCCACGATCGGGGCATGAACATCGCGGACATGACCATCAGCAGGCTCGGCTTCGGCGCCTGGGCGATAGCGGGCGACGGCTGGCAGTACACCTGGGGCGGCACCGACGACGCCGAGTCGATCGCCGCCGTGCACCGCGCGCTCGACCGGGGCGTGAACTGGATCGACACCGCGGCCGTCTACGGCTTCGGCCACTCCGAGCGGGTCGTCGGCAAGGCGGTCGAGGGCCTGGCCGAACCGCCGCACATCTTCACCAAGGGCGGCCTGCTCTGGGACGGGACGGGCGGGATCACCCGCAGTGCGAAGGAACTGCGCCGCGAGGTCGACGACTCGCTGCGCCGACTCGGCGTCGAGCGCATCGACCTCTACCAGGTGCATTGGCCCGACACCGGGACCGGCATCGACTACGGCGGCCCCGAGAGCGGGCCCTCGCCGTCGGCCACGCCGCTGGAGGAGTACTGGGGGCAGATGGCCGAGCTGCGGCGCGCGGGCAAGGTCAGGGCGATCGGGCTGTCCAACCACGACGTCGCCCAGCTCGAACGGGCCGAGGCCGTGGCGCACGTCGACGCGATCCAGCCGCCGTTCTCACTGCTCAACCGGTCGGCCGCGGCCGAGATCGCATGGGCGCACGCGAAGGGCGTCGCGGTGATCGGGTACTCGCCGCTGCAGTCCGGGCTGCTCACCGGCGCGTTCTCGGCCGAACGGGTGGCCGCGCTCGACCCCGCCGACTGGCGGCGCCGCCATCCGGACTTCACCGAGAACCTGGCCGCCAACCTGGCCGTGGTGGAGGCGCTCAGGCCGATCGCGATACGGCACGCGGCGACGCTCGCCGAGGTGGCCATCGCCTGGGCACTCGCCTGGCCGGGCCTGACCGGCGCGATCGTCGGCGCCCGCAGGCCCGACCAGGTGGACGGCTGGGCGGGCGCGACCGACATCACCCTCACCACGGCCGACCTGACCGAGATCGAGACAGCCCTGAACAGCCGGGGCTAGGACGGCGCACCACGACCGCCAGGACCTGCTCCGGGCAGGAGCCGCGCCCGCGTTCTGCGACAGCCCGGCTAGGACCTGCGCAGGACCCGGGCCACCAGTTCGGGGTCGTCGCTCATCGGCACGTGGCCGCAGCCCTTGAGCAGGGTCACCCGCTGTCCCGCCCATCTGGCCGCGCGTACCGCCTGCCGTCTGGGCAGCAGTCTGTCGTGCTCGCCCCAGGCGATCGAGATCGGCGCCTTGGGCGGGCCTGGCGGCATCATCCCGGTCATCGAGGCCAGCGTCGGCTCGAACCCGGCCGACCCGGCCAGCGCCTGGGTTCCGGCCAGCAGTGCGGCGGGCGACAACCGCGACGGCCTGGCCACCAGCGCCGCCGCCGCGACCGCACGGCCGACGGGGTGCTCGGCCGCATCGGCCATCCGCTCCTGCGGCACCGACCGCGCCATGGCCCGCATCGCCCGCAGCACCGCCTGCGCGTAGAGCAGCTCCGCCCGCGTCCAGAACCCCACCGGCGACAGTGCGGTCGCCGAGCGCACGACACCGCGCCCGGCCAGCTCAAGGGCGATGTAACCGCCGAGCGAGTTGCCCGCCACGTGCGGTTCGCGCAACCCCAGCAGCTCGCAGAACCCCTCGACCGCGTCGGCCAGCGACTCAGCTGTGTACGGCGTGCCTTCGGGCAGCGCGGGCGAGACCCCGAAGCCGGGCAGGTCGATCGCGATCACGTCGTGCGAGGCGGCCAGCCTGTCCATGACGGGCAGCCAGGCCTGCCAGTGATGACCGAGGCCGTGCACGAGGACCAGCGGATGACCCGCTCCCCTGCGTTCGAACGCCAGCTCCATGGCTTGGAGTCAACCACTCACCGGCTGCGGGTGGGAATCTCGAACCAGACCGCTTTGCCTTCCTTGGTAGGACGCGAGCCCCACCGCTTTGCCAGCTGATCCACCAGGTAGAGCCCGCGACCGCCCTCGTCGTTCTCACCGGCGCTGCGGATGCGCGGCAACCGGAGGTCCTGGTCGAAGACCTCGACCCAGACCGAGTCCTTGCCCCTGCGCAGCCTCAGCGTGAACTCCTTGTCGCCCGGCACCTCCTCCTCGAAGCCGGGCACGTCCCACGACTCCTCGAAGGGCAGCGGCGGGCCGTCGAGCACGAGCTCCCTGCGCGGGATGTTGGCGCTCGCCGCGTGCAGCACCACATTGGTGACGACTTCGGAGACCAGCAGACAGGCCAGCTCGGCGCGCTCATCAGGCACGTTCCATCCGCTGAAGGCCTCGGCCGCCATCCGCCTCGCCTCGCCGACCATGATCGGCTGCGCCGGGAACGTGCGTTCCTCCAGGTCGAGGTCGCCGTCCAGCGAGCGGACGACCAGGATCGCCATGTCGTCGTCGATCTCGCCCGCGACCGCGCCCGTCGCCGCCTCGGCGATGCCCTCGACCGCGAGGTCGTCGAGCTTGGCCAGCTTGGCGCAGAGCACGCCGAGCGTCTCCTCGTCGCTGGGCATCAGGCCGCCGGCGCGGGTCGGCCGCCTGTCGACGAGGCCGTCGGTGTAGAGCAGCAGCGCGGCGCCCGGCGGGAGCGTCAGCGTCTCCTCCTTGTAGACCAGGTCGGCGTGCATGCCCTTGGCCCTGACCCCGAGCGGCTGGCCGACCTCGGTGATGTCGAGCTCGACGCACTGTCCCTCGGACAGCAGCAGCGGCGGCGCGTGCCCGGCGTTGGCGAACGACAGCTCGCGCGACCAGGCGTCGTAGACGAGGTACTGGCAGGTGACGATCGGCGGGACGCTGATGTCCTCGCCCGACTCGTCCTGCTCGGGGGTGGCGATGATGCGCGTCCACTCGTCGAGCCTGGCCAGGATGTCGGCGGGCGGCTTGTCGTCCTGGGCGAAGGCGCGCAGCGCCGCCCTGAGCTGACCCATGATGGCCGCGGCCTTGGCGCCCCTGCCCTCGACGTCTCCTATGACGATGCCGACCCGGCCCGCCGACAGCGGGATCACGTCGTACCAGTCGCCGCCGACCTGCGTCTGTATGCCCTGCCCGTGCGAGGCCAGCGGCGCCGCCGGGTAGTAGCGCACCGCGATCTCCAGGCCGTCGAGCTTGGGCAGCGCCCTGGGCAGCAGGTGCTTCTGGAAGGACTCGGCGGTCTGGCGCTCCTCCTCGAACAGCAGCGCGTTGTCGACGGCCAGCGCGACACGCGTGGCGATGGCCCCGACGAAGTCGCGGTCGAAGGCGTCGTAGTGCGGGCTGCGCCTGTCGGTGAGGTTGGACAGCCCGAGGTACATCAGGCCGAGCGTGTCGCCGCGCACGCACAGCGGGGCGACGATGGCGGAGGTCATGCCGACCTCGCTGGCCAGCTTGGCCGCCTGCTCGCTGGGCGCGGGATAGGCCGTGCCCGCGAAGTCCTCGACCAGGATCGTCTCCTGGCGGCGCAGTGCGGTGTCGGCGTAGTGGCCGGGCGGGTAGCGGATCTCGCCGCCGATCGGCTGCCAGGTGTTGGGCGGCGGCACCCAGCCGGGGACGTGCTGGGAGACCCGGCGTACCAGCCTGTCGCCTTCCATCAGCTCGATGAAGCAGTGGTCGGCGAATTGCGGCACGAGGATCTCGGCGACCCGCTTGAGCGTCTCCTCGACGTACAGGGATCCGGCCAGCCGCTCGCCGATGCGCTCCAGCAGGCCGAACCGGTCGTTCTCGCGCTCGTTGCTGCGCATGGCCTCGCGTGCGGTGATGACGATGCCGGTCACCGCGCCCGAGGCGTGGCGCAGCGGCACCGCCTGGGCGCGGACGTAGATGGTGGTGCCGTCGCCGCGCTTGACGTCGAACGTGCCTTCCCAGATCCCGCCCTTGAGCACGTGCTTGGCGAGCTCGACGGCGAGTGGGTGGTCCTTCTCCATGATGCCGAGCGACAGTGCGGTGTCTCGCGGCGAAGGCTTGCCCGTGCGGCCGAACAGCTTCTCGGCGAACGGGTTCCAGTAGAGAAGGTTGCTGAATCTGTCGGTGACGACGACGGCCATCTCGGCATGGTCGAGAACCGACCCTGCCGAGAGGTGATCGGCGTTGTCCTGCGTCAGATCCCCCCAACGTTTCATTCGGAGACCACTCCTCGGGGAGGCATGTGCGCAATCCGAACCACGGGCGCTCCTGCTTCAGTCTTGGTCGCGGGGGAGTGGAGGGGCTCCCTGTTGAGATTCAACCAAGATGTAGCCCAAAGGTCAGCGCCTGGCGACGAAAACGTGTGCGGCAACATCGCGTGGTAGCTCCACGGGACCGTTGTTCGCGTCGTCGTCACCTGTCACCCGCACACCGTCGTCGCTCGCCGCGAGCGTCACCTCGCGTCCGGGTTGTATCCCAACTTGCTTGAGTTTAAGCATCACAGCAGGATCGCTTTGCACTTGTTCACTAATTCGCCGAACGAGCACGGGCACATCCCTCGGTCCCGCCACGTCGGCCATCGACGGCAGCGGCTTGCCCTCGCCCTCCGAAGGCTCCGGAGCGCCCAGTTCGCCCAGGCCCGGGATCGGGTTGCCGTGCGGGCAGCTCGTGGGGTTGTCGAGCAGGGTGACGAGCCTGGCCTCGACCGCCTCCGACATGACGTGCTCCCACCGGCACGCCTCGATGTGCACTTCCTCCCACGGCAGCCCGATGACCTGGGTGAGCAGACATTCGGCCAGCCGGTGCTTGCGCATGACCCTCGTCGCGAGCGTGCGCCCGAGATCGGTCATGGTGAGATGCCTGTCGCCCTCGACCTTCACCAGGCCGTCACGTTCCATACGGGCGACGGTCTGGCTCACGGTGGGGCCGCTCTGCTGGAGCCTTTCGGCGATGCGTGCCCGGAGAGGGACGATGCCCTCCTCCTCGAGCTCGTAGATCGTCCGAAGATACATCTCGGTGGTGTCGATCAGTCCGTGTGCGGTCAAGGCTCCTCCGTCCCGCCCTCGCTGGTATTGGAAACCCTATTGGGCCGATGGCCCTTCCGATGCAATGGACGGCAACACTGTGGACGTCAGATTCCTTCCCGCGGCCTATACCTCCTGAACGCGGGTACGGCAAGTCCAACCGCGACAACCGCTATCGCACAAGCTACTCCCCCACCGACCCATGACGCGGTGACACCGAAGGAAGCGGCCACGACCCCGGCCCGCAGATCGCCGAGCCGGGGACCGCCCGCGACGACGACCATGAAGACGCCCTGCATCCTGCCGCGCATGTCGTCGGGCGCGTGCGTCTGCAGGATCGTCATGCGCCACACCGACGAGATGAGGTCGGCCGCGCCGCCGATCGCCAGCAGCGCCACCATCAGCCACAGCTGCTGGGCCAGGCCCGCCGCCGCGACGCTGAGCCCCCACACCGCGATCGTCCAGGTGAGCGCCAGCCCCTGACGCCTGACCCTGCCGACCCAGCCGGACAGCAGCCCGCCCGCGAGCGAGCCGATCGCGATGCTGGCCGACAGCAGGCCGAACGCCAGGTCGGACCCGGCGAACCGCTCGGCGGCCATCTCGGGGAACAGCGCGCGCGGCAGGGCGAAGGCCATGGCGATGATGTCGACGACGAACGACATGAGGATCACCTTGTGCCCGACCATGAAGCGCAGCCCTTCGACGACCGAGCGCAGGCCCGGCCTGGTGATCTCGCCGATCGGCTTGATGGAGGGCAGCCTGACGGTGGCGTAGAACCCGGCGCCGAACAGCACCACGTCGACGGCGTAGGCGGTGGTGTAGTCGCCGACCGTGAGCAGGAACCCGGCGATGAGCGGCCCGATCACCGTGCCGAAGCTGGCGACGAGCGAGTTGAGCGTGTTGGCCGCCGGGACCAGCTCCACCGGCATCAGACGCGGGATGATCGCCCCGCGCGTCGGCGAGGAGATGGCGAACCCCGAGGCGCCGAGTGCGACGTTGACCAGCAGCAGCCAGACGTTGTGCACGCCGAGCAGCGACTGCAGCAGGATGCCGCCCGTGGCCACCCAGGCCACGAGCGAGCCCACGATGAGCAGCTTGCGCCGGTCGACGGCGTCGGCGATGGCCCCGCCCCACAGCCCGAAGACGACGAGCGGGATGAGGTTGGCGGGGCCGAGCATGCCGACCCAGAGCGAGGAGCCGGTGACGGTGTAGATCTGCTTGGCCACGGCGACCGCGGTGAGCTGCAGTCCGATGAAGGACACGCACTGGCCGATCCACAACCGGCGATAGGCCGGGATCTCCAGTGGCCTGATGTCGACGACATGCCGCCTGATCGTGTCCGCGAAACTCATCTACGCGACATTAAGGTGCAAGCCGCTCCACGATCCATGCGGGGTGGCCCCGGCGGTACCTCAACCTGTCGTGCATCCGGTCGACCTGCCCCTGCCAGAACTCCACCTCCGTCGGCACCACCCGGTAACCGCCCCAGAAGTCGGGCACGGGCGGATCGTCCGGCCAGCGGGCGGCGAGCTTCTCGAAACGGGCGTCGAGCTCCTCCCTCGTCCGGACCACGGCCGACTGCCGCGAGGCCCAGGCGCCCACGCGGGAGCCGTACGGCCTGGAGTTGAAGTAGGCGGCGGTCTCCTCGTGCGAGAGCCTGACGACGCTGCCCTCGACGCGGACCTGGCGGCGCAGGGGGTGCCAGGGGAACAGCAGCGAGGCCCTGGGGTTCTCGCCGAGGTCGCGGCCCTTGCGCGACTCGTAGTTGGTGTAGAAGACGAAGCCCCGCTCGTCGAACTCCTTGAGCAGCACGGTACGCGCGCTCGGGCGTCCGCCTGACGAGGCCGTGGCCAGCACCATCGCGTTGGGTTCGGGCAGGCCCGCCTCCACCGCCTCGGCGAACCACTGGGTGAATTGGGTCACAGGATCGGATGCGAGCCGGGCTTCGAGCAACGGCTCGCCCTCGTACGTACGGCGAAGCCCGGCCAGCGAGGGCGGGCGTGAGGTGGCGTCCACGAGAGGATATTGTTGCGCGTTTGGTGGCGATCCCATCACTTCGCCCCCCGCCTCTCACCAGCGGTGATGCATCTTCGGCGGGTCCGGAGGCGGAGCATGCCGGGGCAGGGGGTTAAATTGACCCGCCGGTATCTCGACATCAAGGCATTGCCGAGTTTCAAGAAAGGGAGGCGGCCGAGAATGTCCGACTTCAAACCCGGACTCGAAGGAGTAGTAGCCTTCGAGACCGAGATCGCGGAACCGGACAAAGAAGGGGGCGCCCTGAGGTATCGGGGCGTCGACATCGAAGAGCTGGTCGGCCGCGTCCCCTTCGGGGCCGTGTGGGGCCTGCTCGTCGACAACACGTTCCAGCCGGGTCTCCCCCCGGCGGAGCCGTACCCCATCCCTGTCCACTCTGGTGACATTCGCGTCGACGTGCAGAGCGCGCTTGCCATGCTGGCTCCGGCCTATGGCTTCAAGCCGCTCCTCGACATCGACGACGCACGCGCGCGCGAGGACCTCGCACGCGCCTCCGTGATGGCCCTGTCCTTCGTCGCCCAGTCGGCCCGCGGCAACGGTGTGCCGATGGTTCCGCAGAGCCGGGTCGACCAGGCCAAGACCATCACCGAGCGGTTCATGGTCCGCTGGCGCGGCGAGCCCGATCCCAAGCACGTCAAGGCGATCGACGCCTACTGGACCTCCGCGGCCGAGCACGGCATGAACGCCTCGACGTTCACCGCCCGCGTCATCGCCTCCACCGGCGCCGACGTGGCCGCCGCGCTGTCGGGCGCCGTCGGCGCGATGTCGGGCCCGCTGCACGGCGGCGCCCCGGCTCGCGTGCTGCACATGATCGAAGGCGTCGAGCAGCTCGGCGACGCCAAGAAGTACGTCCAGAGCGAGCTGGACAAGGGGCAGCGCCTCATGGGCTTCGGCCACCGCGTGTACCGCGCGGAGGACCCCAGGGCCCGTGTGCTGCGCCGTACGGCCAAGGAGCTCGACGCTCCGCGTTACGAGGTCGCGGCCGCCCTCGAGAAGGCCGCGCTCGAAGAGCTGCACGCGCGCAAGCCCGACCGCGTGCTCGCCACCAATGTGGAGTACTGGGCGGCGGTGGTCCTCGACTTCGCCGAGGTGCCCTCTCACATGTTCACCTCCATGTTCACCTGCGCCAGGACGGCCGGCTGGGCCGCGCACATCCTGGAGCAGAAGCGCACGGGCAGGCTCGTCCGCCCCAGCGCGAACTACATCGGCCCGGCCACGCGTCCGCTCAGCGACGTGCCCGGAGCCTCCGAGGTCGTCGGCACCATCTGACGTCTCAGTGAAATGACGGCCCGGGTCTCACATATCGGACCCGGGCCGAGCCATTTCCCGACCCTCAGTAGGCTTGGGCGGGTGGCTGACATCGTGATTCCCGCTGACATCAAGCCCGTCGACGGCCGGTTCGGCTGCGGACCCTCCAAGGTCCGCAGTGAGCAGCTGGCCGCTCTCGCCGCCTCCGGCGTGAGCGTGATGGGCACCTCCCACCGCCAGAAGCCGGTCAAGGACCTGGTCGGCCGCGTGCGCGCCGGGCTCACCGAGCTGTTCTCCGTACCCGAGGGCTACGAGATCGTCCTCGGCAACGGCGGCACCACCGCGTTCTGGGACATCGCCGCCTTCGGCCTGGTCCGCGAGAAGTCGCAGCACCTCAACTTCGGCGAGTTCTCCTCGAAGTTCGGCTCGGTCGTCGCCAAGGCCCCGTGGCTGGGCGACCCCTCGATCATCAAGTCCGAGCCGGGCACGCACCCGCAGGCCGTCACCGAGGCCGGCGTCGACGTCTACGCGCTGACGCACAACGAGACCTCGACCGGTGTGGCCATGCCGATCAAGCGGGTCGGCGACGACGACTCGCTGGTGCTGGTCGACGCCACCTCGGGCGCCGCGGGCCTGCCCGTCGACATCGCCGAGACCGACGTGTACTACTTCGCACCGCAGAAGGCCTTCGCCTCCGACGGCGGCCTGTGGATCGCCATCATGTCGCCGCGCGCCCTGGCCCGCGTCGAGGAGATCGCCGCGTCCGGCCGCTACGTGCCCGACTTCTACAGCCTGCCGATCGCCGTCGACAACTCGGTGAAGAACCAGACCTACAACACGCCCGCCGTGGCCACGCTGTTCCTGATGGCCGACCAGCTCGACTGGATGAACGCGGGCGGCGGCCTCGACTTCACCGTCGGCCGCAGCGCCGACTCCGCCCAGCGTCTGTACGGCTGGGCCGACAAGAGCGACTACACCTCGTCGTTCGCCGCGCCCGAGTTCCGCTCCAACGTGGTCGGCACGATCGACTTCGCCGAGTCGGTCGACGCGGCCCAGGTGGCCAAGGTGCTGCGCGCCAACGGCATCGTCGACACCGAGCCGTACCGCAAGCTCGGCCGCAACCAGCTGCGCGTCGCGATGTACCCGGCGATCGACCCGGCCGACATCGAGGCGCTCACGGTCTGCGTCGACCACGTGGTCGAGCGCCTCTAGTCGCCTTTGGTCCGGCGTTGCAGCTCGTCGAGGAGCGCCAGGGCGTCGGCCATGTCGACGCCCTCGGCGAACCTCGCCAGCACGGGCAGGTGGTCGGGGGTGTCGGCGAGCACGTCGAGCATGAGGCTCGCGGTGTGCTCCTCACGCGAGCGGCTGGCCGAGTAGCGGAAGGCGTTGCGCCAGGGCGTGCGCCTGAGCAGGCCCTTCTTGACCAGCCGTTCGGCGACCGTCTGGACGGTGGTGTAGGCCAGGTCACGGGTGGGCGTCTGGTTCAGCCTGCCGAGCAGTTCCCTGATCAGCAGCGGCCTGTCGGCATCCCACAGCACGTCCATGATCGCGCGCTCAAGGGATCCCAGACTCGCCATTGACCACCTCTCGGTCTCCGAGTTGGCAATATTCTGACCCATTTGATCCGCAACGGCCAGGGATCGCCCTCGGACGGCAGGTGAACACCACAGGCGGCTAAAGAGCCGGCCCCACCGCCCGAGAATGCCGCCTGCGAAGCGCCCAGGCGGCCACCACGCCGCTGATGAGGCCGCACAGGTGTCCCTGCCACGAAACGCCCGGCTGGTTCGGCAGAACGCCAGCCAGGAGCGAGTAGTACACGACGGCCACGCCCACTCCGATGAGGATGTCGACCGCGCTCCTGTCGAACACGCCACGCGCCAGGACGTATCCGAAGTATCCGAACACCAGGCCGCTCGCGCCGACCGTCACCACATAGGCCGGACTGATCAGCCACGTGCCGAGCCCGCCGACGACGACGATGAGCACACTGGCCCACAGGAACCTGCCGAGCCCGCGCATGGCGGCCAGGAAGCCCAGGACGAACAGCGGCACCGTGTTGGCCATCAGGTGCCCGAACCCGACGTGCAGGAACGGCGCGAACAGGATGCCCGTCAGGCCGCCGACCTCACGCGACCTGATGCCGTACTCCATGTCGAAGTCGCCAGGCAGGACGTAGTCGACGACCTCGATCGCCCACATCGCCGCCACGACGATCACCATGAGGACGAGTGCGCCTGCCGCACCCGCCGCCAGGCTCGCCGCACGGCTGCGTGGTGTCGCCGGGTGCTCGCTCACGTGTGTTCTCCTGCCGATTCGGGGGGCGTTGTCGCTGTGTGTCCACCGTACGCAGAAACGCGTGCGCCCGCGCTCCCGTCCTGGGGGCGCGGGCGCTCGTCACCCCGGTTGCGGCTCCTACTCGCCCTTCCAGCGAGGCGGGCGCTTCTCGGCGAACGCCGCGGCGCCCTCCATCGCGTCCTTCGAGCCGAACACCGGGCCGATGATCTCGCCCTGGCGCCTGAACATCTCCTCGAGCGGCCAGTCGGCCGACTCGACGATGACGCGCTTGGTCGCGGCCAGGGCCAGCGGGGCGTTCGCGGCGATCGTGCGGGCCAGCTCCAGCGCGCCCGCGAGCGCCTGGCCCGGCTCGGCGATCCGGTTGACCAGCCCGAGTTCGTACAGCCGCGCGGCCGGGTAGTGCGCGCCGGTCAGCGCGATCTCCATGGCCACGTGGTACGGGATGCGCCTGGGCAGCCGCATCACGCCTCCCGCCCCCGCGACCAGGCCCCTGGTCGGTTCGGGCAGGCCGAACTTCGCCTCGGAGGAGGCCACGACGACATCGCACGACAGCGCCAGCTCGAACCCTCCGGCCAGCGCGTAGCCCTCGACGGCGGCCACGATGGGCTTGGCCGGAGGCCGTTCGGCGATGCCGCCGAAACCGCGCCCCTCGACGACCGGGACGTCGCCGGTCAGGAAGGCCTTGAGGTCCATACCGGCGCAGAACGTGCCGCCCGCGCCGGTCAGGACGTAGGCCGAGACGTCGGGACGCGCCTCCAGCTCGTCGAGCGCCGCCGCGATGCCGCGTGCGACGGCGCCGTTGACCGCGTTCCTGGCCTTCGGCCTGTTGATGGTGAGTACGGCGACGCCGTCACCCACCTCGACGAGGACCTCGTCGGAAGCTGCACTGCTCAACACGGCCTCACTTGGGCTGGAAGCGGATGCCGCCGTCGAAGCGGATGACTTCGGCGTTCATGTAGTCGTTCTCGATCAGCGAGCGGACCAGGTGGGCGAACTCGTCGGCCCGGCCCATGCGCTTGGGGAAGACCACGGGCGCGATCAGCTTGGCCTTGAACTCCTCGGCGTTGGGGTTGAAGCCGTAGATCGGGGTGTCGATGATGCCGGGGCAGATCGTGTTGACGCGCACGCCGATCGCGCCCAGGTCGCGGGCCGCGGGCAGCGTCATGCCGACGATGCCTCCCTTGGAGGCGGAGTAGGCGACCTGCCCGGTCTGGCCTTCGAGCGCGGCGACCGAGGCGGTGTTGATCACCACGCCGCGCTGGCCGTCCTCGTCGACGGGCTCGGTCCTGGCGATGGCCGCGGCGCCGATGCGCATGAGGTTGAAGGTGCCGATGAGGTTGACCTCGATCACCTTGCGGTAGGAGGCCAGGTCGTGCGGTGAGCCGTCGCGCTGCACGGTGCGGGTGGCCCAGCCGATGCCCGCGCTGTTGACCACGACGCGCAGCGGCTTGCCGGTGGCGACCGCGGCGTCCACGGCGGCCTGCACCTGCTGCTCGTCGGACACGTCTGTCCTGACGAAGAGCCCGCCGAGCTCGTCGGCGAGCGCCTTGCCCCGCTCCTCGTTGAGGTCGGCGACGACCACGCTCGCGCCACTGCGCGCGAGCTCACGCGCGGTGGCCTCGCCAAGGCCGCTGGCACCGCCCGAGATGATTGCTGCTGCTCCGTTGACGTCCATATCCCGGACCTTAACGCGGCGACCGAATGAAGTTCTACACAGGGTGGCTTAAATCTCGCCGACGGCGCTGTCCACATCCGTGTAGACCTTGATGCGGCGATCCAGCCCCGTCGTGCGCAGGATCCTGGCGACCGGCGCCTGGGGTGCGGCGAGCGAGACGCCGCCGCCCTCGCCCGTGGCCAGCCGCCAGGCCTCGATCAGCACCGAAAGGCCGCTGGAGTCCATGAAAGACAGGGCCGCGAGGTCGAGCACCAGCCGTGAGCCGTCCTGCTTGATCGCGTCACGGACCTCGTCGCGCAGGAAGGGCGCGGTGAACAGGTCGAGCTCGCCTTCGACGGCGACGACGACGGCATCACCCATCGCGTGTCGCGCAAGACGCAGCTTCATCCGCCCTCCTCGATGAGCCACTGTACTTCGACATCCCCCTGTCCACGCCATGCGCAAACTACGATCACGCATATGCGGGACGAGAACGAGACGGGCATCAGGCTGCCCCACGTGGCCGTCAGCCCCCTCAGGGCGGTCATGCGGCGCGTCGTCTACGCCTGCGCGGCCCTGGGGATCGTCTTCCTGCTGGTGGCCTTCGACCTCGACGGGTACCGCGACACCTACGACGGCAAGGTCTCGCTGCTCGACGCGCTGTACTACGCGACCGTCACGGTGTCGACGACCGGCTACGGCGACATCACGCCGGTCACGCCCTTCGCCAGGCTGATCAACATCGTCGCGGTCACGCCGCTGCGGATCGTCTTCCTCGTCATCCTCGTCGGCACCACGCTGGAGGTCCTCACCCAGCGCACCCGCGAGCACATCCTGATCGGCCGCTGGAGGAGCAAGTTGCGCGAGCACACCGTGGTGATCGGCTACGGCACCAAGGGCAGGGCCGCGATCCGCACCCTGCTGGAGAACGAGCGCGACAAGGCGAGCATCGTGGTCGTCGACCCCAGGTCGGACGCGATCGAGGAGGCCGCGGCCGACGGCTTCGCCGGTGTGGTCGGCGACGGCACCCGCAGCGACGTCCTGCACCGCGCGGGCGTGCGGGCGGCCCGCGAGGTCATCATCGCCACCCAGCGCGACGACACCACGGCCCTGGTGACGCTCACCGCACGCCAGCTCAACGCCAAGGCCACCATCGTGGCCGCCGTCAGGGAGGCCGAGAACGACCCCCTGGTACGGCAGAGCGGCGCCGACGTCGTCATCACCTCGTCGGAGGCGGCCGGCCGGATGCTGGGCGTCGCCACGCAGAGCCCGGCCGTCAGCGCCCTGATCGAGGACTTCCTCGTCTACGGCAAGGGCCTCGACCTCTACGAACGCCCGGTCGAAAGCGCGGAGGTGGGCAGGAGCGCCCAGGAGTGCGCCGAGATCGTGGTCGCCGTCGTGCGATCGGGCGAGGTGATGACCTACGCCGACCCCCGTGCCTCGACGCTGCGGCTCGGCGACCATCTGGTGGTCATCCACGTGCCTCCCGTGACGATCCCGCAGCCCGACCTGCCGAGGGCGTGACCTCGGCGGGTATGGCGAAGCCGTAGGGCAGCTCCAGGCGGTGCGCGGCCAGCAGCGCCTCGTCGGCGAGCAGGTCGCGGGTGCGGCCGTCGGCGGCGATCACGCCGTCGGACAGGATGAGTGCGCGCTCGCACAGCTCAAGGGCGTAGGGCAGGTCGTGCGTGACCATGAGCACGGTGACGTCGAGCGAGCGCAGGATCTCGGCCAGCTCCCGGCGCGCGGCCGGGTCGAGATTGGACGAGGGCTCGTCGAGCACGAGGATCTCCGGCTCCATGACCAGCACGGTGGCCACCGCGACGCGACGGCGCTGGCCGAACGACAGGTGGTGCGGCGGCCTGTCGACGGCCTCCAGCATGCCCACGCGCCGCAGCGCGTCCTCGACCCGGCGCTCCAGCTCCGGGCCGCGCACGCCCGCGTTGGCCGGGCCGAAGGCGACGTCGTCGCGCACGGTCGGCATGAAGAGCTGGTCGTCGGGGTCCTGGAAGACCAGGCCCACCCGCTGGCGTACCTCCTTGAGCGTGTCCTTGCCGACCGGCGTCCCGGCCACGCGCACGGTGCCGTGCCCGGCCGTCAGGATGCCGTTGAGGTGCATGACGAGCGTCGTCTTGCCCGCGCCGTTCGGGCCGAGCAGGGCCACGCGCTCGCCACGCTCGACGGTGAGGTCGACGCCGAACAGCGCCTGGGTGCCGTCGGGGTAGGCATAGGCCAGATCGCTGACCTCCAACGACTTCACCACGACACTCCCAGGACGGTCAGCGCGAGCACGGGCAGCGCGGCCGCCGCGGCCCACTGGCGAGCGGAGGCGGCCAGGTCGTACACGACGGGCAGCTGCCCGGTGTAGCCCCTGCTCAGCATGGCCAGGTGTACTCTCTCACCCCGCTCGTACGAACGGATGAAGAGGGCGCCGGCCGAGCGTGCGACGACCGGCAGGTGCCGCAGGTCCCTGGCGACGAATCCCCTGGACTCGCGGGCCACGCGCATCCTGCGCATCTCCTCCATGATCACCTCCAGGTAGCGGAGCATGAACATGGCGATCTGCACGAGCAACTGCGGCAGCCGCAGCTTCTGCGCGCCGAGCAGGATCATCCTGGGCTCGGTCGTGGCGGCCAGCAGGATCGAGGCGACGACGCCGAGCGTGGCCTTGGCCAGGATGTTCCATGCCGCCCAGAGCCCCTGCACGCTGAGCGAGAGCCCCAGCACCTCGGTGCGCTCGCCGAGCCCGATGACCGGGATCAGCACCGCGAACGCCACGAACGGCGCCTCGACCACCATCCGCCGCGCGACGAACCCAGGCGGCACCTTCGCCACGGCCGCGACCAGGCCCAGCAGCACCGCATAGGCCGCGAACGCCCCGAACGCCTGTCTCGGCGTGGCCACCACCACCAGCGCGAACCCCAGTACGGCCGGCAGCTTGCACTGCGGCGGCATCCGGTGCACGAACGTGTCGCCGTGCCGGTAGAGCCGGTGGTGGTGACCCGCACCCATCAGACGCCGGCCGTCGTCTTCGCCCTGGCCGCATAGGCGATCCCACCCGCGACCAGCAGCGTGATGCCCACGCCCACGATGCCCGCGACGCCGACGGGGATGCCGCCGACATCGCCGTAGTCGGCCAGCGCCCACGATCCGAACAGATGGTCCGCGCTCTGCCCGAGGAAGCCCTTGTCCTCGGCCACCGACTCCAGCCCGTCGGGACTGCTGGAGGCGAAGAACGACACCACCCCCGCCAGCACCAGCGTGAGCCCGAGCCCGCCCAGCAGGAACGGCTTCGCGTTGCCCCGCGGCGCGACGGCGGGCTGCCCGCCGACCTCGGTGCTGCTCCCGTCGGCCCCCCTGAGCACCAGCGGCGCGACCAGCCCCCTGGCCCCGTGGACCAGGTCAGGCCGTACGGCGAGCACGGCCCCGACGGTCGCGGTGGTGATCAGCGCCTCGCCGATGCCGATGAGCACGTGCACGCCGCCCATCGCCACGGCCACGTCGGCGATGTCGATGGGCGCGGTCCCGCCGATCCAGAACAGCACGGTGAACACCAGCGCCGACGCCGGCACCGAGACGAGCGCGGCCAGGAAGGCGCCCACGGTGATGCCGCCCCGGCCCGGCGCCACCCTGGCGACCAGGCGGAAGACGCCCCAGCCGACGAGCACGGTGACCAGACCCATGATGGTGATGTTGACGCCGAGCGCCGTCAGCCCGCCGTCGGCGAAGAAGAACCCTTGGACGAGCAGCACGACGGCGACGCAGAGCACCCCCGTGTAGGGCCCGACGAGTATCGCGGCGAGCGCCCCGCCCAGCAGGTGCCCGCTGGTCCCGGCGGCGACGGGGAAGTTGAGCATCTGGACGGCGAAGATGAACGCGGCGACGAGCCCGGCCATGGGCGCGGTGCGGTCGTCCAGCTCACGCCTGGCCCCGCGCAGGCAGACCGCCAGGCCTGCCGCGGCGACGACGCCGGTGGAGACGGAGACGGCCGCGTTGAAGAAGCCATCGGGTACGTGCACGACAATGCCTCCGATAAGGGGGGATGTGCCCTTACTTTAGGTCATGGCCTTGCAGATGCAATGTGGTGGCAAGAGCACATCGCTGGCGCAATAGAAGGCACTCTGCGCAGGGGCCTGCACAGCACTCTCCCAGCCGATATCCGCGCTCAACGCAGAAGCCTGCGGAGCACTCCCCTGGCCGTCAGCCGTCGCACGACCGTGCTCAGCCTGCCCTTGCCCGCGGTCGCGTAAGGCCGGACCGTCCGGGGGAAGGGCCTGAGCCACCAGCTGCGCGGCGCGGCGACCGTCTCGGCGTCGGCCTCGATCCTGAACCTCGCGGGCGGCCCGCCGAGCTCCAGCTCCAGATAGGCGTCCCAGGTGCCCGGCGCGAACCTGCCCACGGCTGGCCTGGCCGCGAACGCGCCTCCCGGCAGTGCCACGACGGGCACGGCGCGCTCACGCCCGGTGCGCCGCTCGCGCCAGACGAGCTGACGCATGCTCGTCGCCCCCGGCGCCGCATTGCCGACCAGCACCTCGCCGTCCAGCAGCAGCCGATGCCCCAGCGCCCATCGGGTGCGCGTCAGCCGTACGGTGCCGGGCACGTTGATCACGTGGCCGCCGACGTCGACGCTGAGGTTGCCGTAGGACCGCGTGAAGTACGGCATGGCGACGGCGTCGCCGATCAGGCGCAGGGCCGGGCGCGTGATGCCGTTGTCGCGGTCGGCGCCCAGCCTGCCGAGCCTGACCACGCCTTCGTACTCCAGCGCGACGAACAGGTCCCACACCCCGCTGGCCAGCGCCGCCACGTCGACCTTGGCGGTGAAGGCGTCGCCCTCGCGCTCGGCCGGCACGACCACCTCGTAGGAGGGATCGTGCCTGGCCCGGAGCACCAGCGAGAGGCCGCCCTCGCTCTGCATGCCCTCCAGTGTGGCCGTGCCAGCGACCAGCAGCCTGTCGCCCTCCCAGCGCAGGCCGGTCAGCCGCCTGCGCACGGTCGCGGTCTCGATGTCGGCCAGGCGCAGCAGCCTGTCCACGTCGCCGAGCGCGTTCAGGCGCTGGCGGTCGGTGGAGTTGAGCCTGGCCTTGACGCCTTCGGTCAGCCACAGGTCGCACAGCTCGGCGACCTCCTGGGCGATCTCCTTGCGCCGCACCTCGCCCGCCTCCAGCAGCGGCCCGCCGAGCTGGGTGAAGGCGTCGAGCCTGAAGTGCCGGTAGAGCAGGTGGTCGCGCAGCGGGCCCGGCGCGATGTGCTCGGTCATCAGCGCGATGGGCCTGCGGATCATGCGCAGCCAGGCGATCGGGTCGCGGCTGCCCGGCTGCTGCATGATGCTCGTGCCGTCGGGCCGGGCGACCAGGTGGTAGCAGTCGTAGTCGGCCAGCACCGAGATGACCTGGGCATGGCAGTAGGCGTGCACGCTGAAGACGATGTCCTCGCCGACCAGCCTGTCCTCACCGAACCTGATCGCATGGCGCTCCAGCATGTCCCTGCGGAACAGCTTGAAGCAGCTCAGGCTGTTGTAGACGGCGCTCTCGGCCAGCTCGACCCGGTCGGCGTCGCGCTGGAACATCGACAGCGGCGCCCGCCGCCCGTGCCCGACTATCTTGCCGAGCACGATGTCGGAGCCGTTGCGGTCGGCCATCGCGAGCATGCGCTCCAGCGCTTCGGGGCCGAGGTAGTCGTCGGCGTCGCAGAAGAACACGTAGCGCCCGGTCGCGTGCTCGATGCCGACGTTGCGCGGCCTGCCCGCGCCTCCCGAGTGTTCCTGGTGCACCACCTTGATGGTGCCCGGGTGGTGTGCGGCATAGAGGTCGAGCAGGGCGGCCCCGCCGTCCGTCGAGCCGTCGTCGACGACGATGATCTCCTTGTTGACCCTCTGGATGAGGGCGGAGGTCAGGCATCTGTCCAGATACGCCCGGCAGTTGTGCACCGGGATGACGACACTGACGTCCACCCCCGCCCCGTCAGGCAGCAGCTCCAGCCCCGTGGGTGATCCAGTCACAGCCGCGCCCCTCAGCCGTTACATTCTGCTTCCGTTCGGTTTCAGTATGTGACGAGCAAAGGCCTTCGCGCGTGCGATCCAGGTGGTTGGTTCGGACTCGGGTCCGGGCTCGCGTGCTTTTGTCGCGCTTATAACCGGGATTTCGGCTGTCGCGGCCGTCGCCGGAGCGGGCGGGGTGGTCACCAGGTCGTAGAGCTCCTGCCTGCGCCTTTCCCTGACGAGCCGGGCAAAGGCCGCTTCCTTCTGCGGGAGGCGCGCCACGATGTCGTCGTTCAGCCATCGGTCGCAGATCTCCGCCACGAGATCGAACACCGCCGCGCGTGTCGCGTCGTCGAAGGCCGCCCAGCGCGGGCTGAACCTGCTCAGCACCTCGTTGCGGAAGTGCCGCACCATGAGGATGTCGCGCCTCGGCCCGGGCTCGGTGTGCGCCTGGACCAACTCCAGCATCTCGGCCACCTGCGGCAGCCGTTCCAGGGGGTGCACGCCGGAACGCGTGACGTTCTGGTGCCCCTCGCGCCAGGTCAGGTAGTAGCAGTCGTAGTCGGCGACCACGGAGATCACCTTGGCCCTGAAGTAAGCCATGGCGGTGAACGGCTGGTCCTCGCCCGAGCGGATGTGCTCGGGGAAGGTCAGGTCGGCGACCAGGTCACGCCGGAACAGCTTCTGCGCCGACAGCGTGTTGTAGAGGTTGTCCGCGCACAGGTCGGCCCGATCCAGCGTGCGCCTGAACATCGACTGCGGCGCGCCCCTGCCGCCCACCCCCGCCATCCGGCCGAGCACCACGTCGGAGTCGTTGCGCACGGCCATGTCCAGCATGCGTTCGAGCGCCTCCGGACCGAGGTAGTCGTCGGAGTCGAGGAAGAACACGTAATCCCCGCTCGCCCGCGCCAGCCCCACGTTCCTCGGCCGACTCGGCCCACCGGAATTCTCCTGAGATATCACCTGGATTTCCGGATATTTGCCTTGATAGTCGGCAAGCAGGGCCGCACTTCCGTCGGTCGAGCCGTCGTCCACCGCGATGATCTCCAACCGGTCCGTTCCCAGGCTCTGGGCCAGCACAGAGTCCAGACACTCACCTAGGTACGGTTCCACGTTGTACACAGCGATAACGATAGATATTGACTGTTCCATCCACTGTTCCCCCTAGTTGGGGATCCCCCATCACGCCCCTCGCGTACCACCGGGGGAGCACTTTTCCTCTCCGGTGGAGAGAACCAACCCGCAAGGGAACAGTGCCCTACCCCCCTCGTGGCCACGTGATCCAGAGGCGACGTCCGAGCGTCTACACTCAGGCAACCTTGACCAGGAGGTGGCGGACATGACATCTGATCTCCGTTGGCACAGCGCCGTCGGTGGCGCGGCCGTGCGCACGGCCGAACTCATCGTCTCCTCCGCGCGGCTGACCGAGCTGTACGAATGCTCGGCCCTACTGCGCCGCACCCGGATCCGGGCACAGGAGATCGTCGACGACGCCCGTGCGATGTTGCACGAGGCCAAGACCCGAGGTGACGACCCGATCAGGGTCCTCGCCCTCAGCAGCCAGCTCGACGAGGCACGCTCGGCCTACTCACGGGTGCTCAGCGCCTACGTGACGATCTGCCGACGGATCAACGAGGAGCGCAACGCCCTCCTGGAGGCCAGGGAAAGAGACATGCACACACCGCTGTCCGCCTGACCACTGCCTACCTGAACACAGCCAGACCGAACGCTGCGACCGCGATCGGCGTGGCGGCGGCTCACGCCTGTGGCGGGGTGATCGGCCGCTGCCAGATCCGGCTGCGCAGGTCGCTTCCCCTGACGAGCTGGATGCGCCACGGCTCCATCCTGATCAGGTGATACCCGGGATCGCGCGGCCCGGCCCGCCAGTAAGCGGCCGGGTCGTAGCCGACGCCCGCCGGACTGCCGCGCCGGTACATCTCCCAGATCGCCTCCTTGGTCTCCTGGTCCTCCACCCATCGCGAGACGGTGTCGACGTGCACGGTGTTCTGCGCCGGGCTCCAGTACGAGTAGGTGGCGTGTGGATTGCGTGCGAGATGGGCGGCCTTGACCGGTGTGCGATAGGTGGCCAGCCAGCCGATCGGCCGCTCGTCCTCCATCTGCCAGATCGGGAACAGCACCCTGGCCCTGGGCCGATCGCGCCGGTCCACCGTGATCATCGTCGCGTACTTGATGTCACGGACGTAGCGGACGAACTCGTCGGCGATCTCGGCGAAGCTGTCGACCTTCATCTGCACTCCTTGGTTCTCTTTAGTGCCTGACAGCATCTTCGGGCACCGGAATCCCGTACGGAAGACGGCACTTCGCAGTGCCTCGGTCACTTCCTCCATACCGTCGACTACTTGACGCCGTACGACAAGTACTTGATGCTTGGCGTCAAGTAGCAAGGAGAAGGGCAGGACCGCATGTCCCCTCACGAGCTGGCCGAGGACCTGCGCAGGATCGTCGGCAGCAGACTGCTCGACCCTCTCGACATCCTGTTCGGCACCGACGCCGGGCTGCGCGAGCGGCTCGACGAGCTGAGCGCCGCCTGGGCCCGCACCCTGCTCGGCGACGACGACCGGGCTGCGGCCTTCCTCGCGATCCGGCTCGTCGCCTCGCTCTATCCGGGCGACGCCCCCTTCGACCCGCCCGCCGCCTGGTGGGCCACGCCGTTCGGCAGGGTCGTGGCCAGGCGTGCGGGCCATCCGGCGGCGAGCGCCGTCCCGGTGTCGGTCGCCGCCGCGATGCTCGGCATCACCCGCCAGGGCGTGCACGACCTGCTCCGCCGCGACAAGCTCGACCGCGACGCCGACGGCGCGGTCACCACGGCCTCGATCGCGGCCCGCTTCACCCGCCACACGACCTCGTCCTCAGGAGGACGCGCATGACCGTACCCGGTGACCACGACCTCTCCCTCGCCGACGACCTGTCCGTCGGTCGGCTCGGCTTCGGCGCCATGCAGTTACCCGGCCCCGGCGTCTGGGGACCGCCCGCCGACCCGGACACGGCGCTCGCCGTGCTGCGCAGGGCGGTGGAACTCGGCGTCACGCATATCGACACCAGCGACTTCTACGGGCCGCACGTCGCCAACGAGCTGATCAGACAGGCGCTGCACCCCTATCCGGACGACCTGGTCATCGCCACCAAGGTGGGGGCCGTGCGCGACCGGCGGCGGCAGTTCGTCGGGGCGGGCGAGCCCGAGCAGGTGGCCGAGCAGGTGGAGGCCAATCTGCAGCGGCTCGGCGTCGACGTGCTCGACCTGGTCTATCTGCGGGTCGGCGGCGACGGCCTGCTCCCTCCCGGGCCGCTGTCGCTGGCCGCCTCCTTCGAGGCGCTGGCCGATCTGCGCAAGCGCGGGATGATCCGGCATCTCGGGCTCAGCGGTGTGACCGCGGGCCAGCTGGCATCGGCCCGCGAGATCGCGCCCGTCGTCGCCGTACAGAACAGGTTCCATCTGTTCGACCGGGCGAGCGGCGACGTGCTGGCCGCGTGCGAGCAGGCGGGCATCGCCTTCGTGCCCTACTTCCCGCTCTCGGCCGGGCTGCTGCGACCCGGCCTCGACCTCACGACCCTGCCGCCCGGCATGGCGCCCGCGCCCGAGGCGCTCGCCACGCTCGACCGGATCGCGGCCGGGCACGGGGCGAGCCGGGCCCAGATCGCCCTGGCCTGGCTGCTCGCCCTCTCGCCCGTCGTTCTGGCCATCCCCGGCACCTCCTCGCTCGCCCACCTGGAGGAGAACATCGCCGCGGCCCGCCTCAGGCTCACCGAGGCCGACCTGCGCGCACTCGGGCAGGCGGCCGGGGGTGCATAATCCCCGACCATGACCGAACCGATCTACCTACCCGAGACCCAGGCGTTCTACGACGCGATCGCGACCGACTACGCCGACATGTTCAAGGACCAGTGGACCGCCGACCCGCTGGACCTGGCGATGCTCACCGTCTACGCCGAGCGGCTGCGCGGCGAGGCGGTCGTCGAGGTCGGGGCGGGCCCCGGTTGGGTGACGGCCTATCTCAACGAGCACGGCGTCCGGGCGCGAGGCGTCGACCTGTCGGGCGCGATGGTGGCGGTGGCCAGGAAACTCCATCCCGGGCCGCGTTACGACGTCGGCTCGATGACCGCGCTCGACGTGGAGGACGGGACGCTCGGCGGCGTCGTGGCCTGGTACTCCATCATCCACGTCCTGCCCGGCAGGCTGCCCACCGTCTTCGCCGAGTTCCACCGCGTCCTGGCACCCGGCGGGCTGCTGCAGCTCGCCTTCCAGGTGGGCGACACGCCGCTGACGGTGAGCGAGCCGTTCGGCAAGGAGGTCTCGCTCGACTTCCACCGGCTCGACCCGGACCGCGTGGCCCAGGCGCTGAGCGAGGCCGGGTTCGTCGTCACGGCCAGACTGGTACGCGAGCCCACCGGGCGTGAGGTGGTACCACAGGCGTTCCTCACGGCCCGCCGGGTGTGAGCACGTTCCCGCCCTTGCTTCGGAGGTGCGGTCCCCGTCCCGGATGCGGCCCCGATATGAGGGGGAAAAGCCGCACCCGGGATGGGCGGGGATCAGGACGGTTCGCCGGTTCCACCCCTGGCCGGCTCGTCGCCCTCCCGCGGTCAGGACGCCATACGCTCGTCCCGGTGCCGATAGGCACGAGGCGAGCAGCCGTACGTCTCACGGAAGACCCGGCTGAAGTGCGAGGAGTCGGCGAACCCCCAGTGCGCGCCGACCTCGCCGACCGTACGGCCGAGCAACCGGGGATCGGACAGGTCACGCCTGCAGTGCTCGAGCCTGCGCTGCCTGATCCAGCGCGCGACCGAGGTGCCCTGCGTGGCGAACAGCTTGTAGAGGTACCTGGTGGAGATGAAGTGCGCCGCCGCGACCGACTCGGGGGAAAGGTCGATGTCGGGCAGGTGGTCGTCGATATAGGCGTGAATGCGGTCGAGCAGGCCGTCTCCGGGAGCGGTCGCGGCCGAGACGATGTCGGTGACGGCGTCGCGTACGACTTCCCTGAGGCGCGTCGCGGTGGCGTCGTCCGCCAGCAGATGCCTCGGCAACGTGAGCACCAGCATGCCCACGTCGTCGTCGCTGACGTACGCCACCGACACCATCTCGCCCATCAGGAGACGTACTCCCTGTTGAGCGACAACGCGATGAAGGACAGCGGCCTGTCGACGCGGTCGTAGCCCAGCGGGCAGTGCCGCATCCCCGCGGGGATGTACAGCGCCGTCGTGGTGTCGATGACGTAGCGCTCCCCCTCCAGCTCGATCCAGGAGACCGCGCCGAGGTCGTTCTTGTCCTCGGGGTTGTTGCCCATCCAGATCAGCACCTCGTCGTACTGATGGGTGTGCTCAAGGACGTACGGGTTCGGGGTGGGCACCTCGTAGATCCAGCTGTAGGCAATGTGGATCTTGCTGGGGTCCACCTGCCAGCCGCTCATCAGCGCGAAAGCGCCGCTGGTGCCCTTCTCCACTTCGCCGTAGGCGAGCTCGCCCTCGTTGGGCAGCTCCTCACGGACCATGTCCCTGACGAACAAGTGCTCATAGGTGCCGGCCACCGGGCCTCCTTAATGCGGGGGATTTCCCTCACACTAAGGACGCCCTGACCTGGGCGAACAGGCACTAAGCGCGGCCAGTGTGGTACTTTTCCCGGATCTCCCGACGGAAGTCCCCTGGTGTCACACCAGCCTCACGCTTGAAGAAGCGCCCGAAGTAGGACGCGTCCTCGAACGCCAGCGCACGGGCGATCTGCGCCACGGACAGGTCGCTCTGGGCCAGCAGGCGTTTGGCCTCCAGCGTGAGCGCGTCCCTGATGATCTCCCCTGGGCTGCGGCCCGTGGCCTCCCTGACCGTCTCGGCCAGATGCCCCGAGGTGACGCCCAGCCGGTCGGCGTAGGCCCGCACCGAACGCACGTCCGCCACGTGCTGGGCCACCAGCCGCGTGAAGGCGCGCGTCAGCACCGACGAGCGCGCGCCCGCCTCCTCCTCGCTTCCGGCATGCAGCAGCCGCCCGCTGGTGACCAGCAGGATCTGCAGCAACGACTGCAACATCGAGGCGAACCCCGAAGGCCGCTCGCGGTACTCCTTGCGCATGCGGGTCAGCAGCTTGGTCATGGTCGCCGCGTCGTCGCCCGTCAGGCTCAGCTCAGGCCGCTCGCTCAGGCCGTGGAAGAAGGCCGGCTCCTCCTGCCACAGCAGGAACTCCTCGGTGAACAGCACCAGCGTGCCGTCCACCGGCACCTCGAAGTCCCAGTGGTGCACCTGGCCCGGCGCGATGAAATACATCGTGTCCGGCCTGATCGGCGAGGAACGGAAGTCGATCGTGTGCGTGCCGCTTCCCGAGCTGACATAGAGGATCTCGTAGAAGACGTGCCGGTGCGGAAAGGCCGCCCTCGACCACGATCCCATCTCCTCGAAGGTGCCGACGGCGAAGGGCGAAAGCCCGATCGGCACCGGCACCTCGATCTCATGCATCGGCAACACGTGGCTCACACCCCCGAGTGTAGGAAGCCGGTCAGGACGTGGCGAGGTTGATACCGGGCTCGTCGATCGGCTTGAGGCCGTAGCCGCCCAGGATCGTGTCCAGCGTGCCCTCGGCCTTGAGCTCCTTCAGGGCGATGAGCAGGGCGTCGGCCAGCGCCTTGTCCTTCTTGGCGACGAACATGCCGACGTACGTGGGCGCGAAGCCCTCGGCGACGATGGCGATCGGCGAGCCCTGGCTGATGGCGTACTTCGCCGTCTCGGCGACCAGCACCTCGACGTCGACCCGGCCGGAACGCAGCGCCAGATCGGCGTCCTGCGCGGTCGGGAACTCCACCGGCTGCGCCGCCGCCTTGCCCTGGGCCACGCACTTGTCGGCGGCCTCCTTCACCACCTGCACGTCGGTCGTACCCCTGATGGCCGCCACCTTCTTGCCGCAGACGTCGTCGAGCGACTTGATCGACTCCGCCTTGTCCTTCGCGGTCACCAGGACCTGCGAGGACTGCATGTAGTCGACGAAGTAGCCGATCTTCTGACGTTCCGCGGTGTCGGAGATGCCGTCGTCCGCCATGTCGTACCGCCCGCCCGCCACACCCGGCAGCAGCGCCTCCCAGGCCACGTTCGCGATGGAGTACTCGAGGCCGAGCTTGGCCGCGACGGCCTTGCCGACGTCCGGGGTGATGCCGCCGGTGATGTTGTTGTCGGCATCGGTCAGCAGGTACGGCAGGTTGGGCAGCGTCGTGCCCACATTGATCTTCCCCGCCTGCTTGAACCGCTCGGGCAGCGCGGCCACGGCCGCCGCCGACTCGCCACCACCGGCGGGCGCCTGGGTCGGGGCCGTGGTCGCGGGCTGGGTCTGGGGCGGGGCCTGGGTCGGGTCGGCCTTGGGCTCGCTCGTTCCACACCCGGCCAGTACGGCGAGCGCGGCGACGACCGCACAACCACGCGAGATCACTGGCGAGATCGCTGAAAGGGACATGACACTCCTCTATCCAGATACAGCAGATGACCCGGCGAGATCCGGCGGGTCGTCGGGACATCCATGGGGGTCGGCCCTGGGGCCTGTCGGCGGTGGAAGTTGCCGGCCGTACGGCAGACCTGGTGTCGGCGGCGGCACAGCCGGACCTGGGGTCGTCGGTAGTACAGCCGGGCCTGGTGTCGTCGGCGATACAGCCGGACCTGGGGTCAGAGCACTCGCGTCGGCGCCAGGGGCGGTAGTGCAGCCGGACCTGGTGTCTAGAGCACCCGCGCCAGGAAAGCGGCGGTTCGTTCGGATTCCGGGGTGCGCAGGACTCGTCTGGCGGGGCCGCGTTCCGCGATGACGCCTCCGTCGAGGAACACGACCGTGTCCCCGACCTCTTCGGCGAAGCCCACCTCGTGCGTGACGACGAGCATCGTCATGCCCTGGCCCGCCAGGTCACGCATGACACCCAGCACCTCGCCGACCAGTTCCGGGTCAAGCGCGCTCGTGGGCTCGTCGAACAGCAGCACCGAAGGGTCCATGGCCAGCGCCCTGGCGATCGCCACCCGCTGCTGCTGGCCCCCCGACAGCTGCGCCGGGTACTTGCCCATGTGCGTACTGAGTCCCACCCGGCCGAGCAGTTCGAGCGCCCGGGTCTCGGCGGCCTTGCGCTCACGCCCGAGCACCACGGTCGGGCCGAGCATCACGTTCTCCAGCGCGGTCAGATGGGCGAACAGATTGAACTGCTGGAAGACCATCCCCATCTTCCGCCGCGCCATCGCCACCCGCCGCTGCGAGGACTCCACCAGCCGTCCGTCGCGCGGCTCGTAGCCGACCAGTTCGCCGTCGACGGCGACGAGTCCCGCGTCGAGCGACTCCAGATGGGCCACACATCGCAGCAGTGTGCTCTTGCCGCCGCCCGAAGGCCCGATGAAGCACACGACCTCACCCGGCTCGATGTCCAGGTCGATGCCTCGCAGGACCGGTGTGCCGCCGTACGCCTTGTGCAGCCCGCGCAGGCTGACCGCGCCTTTCATCCCATCACCCTCCGCTCATCGCTTCAATGTCCGCTCAAGCCAGTGCTGGCCGAGTGAGGCCAGGCTGACGAGCGCCAGGTACCAGAGCGAGGCCACGATCAGCAGGGCGATGACCTGGTAGTTCTGCCCGTAGATCTGCTGCGCCCTGGTCAGCAGGTCACCGCCGCCGATGACCGAGACCATCGAGGTGCCCTTGAGAATGAGCACGAACTGGTTGCCGAGCGCCGGAAGAATCACCCGTACGGCCTGCGGCACCACGATCCGCCGCGACGCCTGCCCCGGCGTCATGCCAATCATCAACGCGGCGTCCACCTGCCCTCGGGGCACGGCCAGGAAGCCACCTCTGATGATCTCCGCCATGTACGCCGCCTCGTGCAGCGCCAGTCCGAACAGTGCGGCGATGAACGGCGTGATGAGGGTGTTCGCCTCGCCGTACCAGCCGAATTCGGTGCCGGGAACGCCGATGCCGATCCGGGGGAACAGCAGCGCGAGGTTGAACCAGAACACCAGCTGGACCAGCAGCGGCGTACCCCGGAAGAACCAGATGTAGCTGACGCACGCGGCGCTCAGCACCGGGTTCCCCGACTGCCGCATCAGGGCCAGGACCATTCCGATGGCCAGCCCGAGCACGAGCGTGGACACGGTGAGCAGGAGGGTGACGCCGACCCCGCTGAGCACGGGTTCGGCGAGCAGGTAGGAGCCGATCACACCCCAGTCCAGATTCGGACTGGTGACCACGGTCCACCCCAGCCAGGCGCCCAGCGCGACCAGAATCACGCCGAGCCCCCAACGCGAACCAAGCCGCCGTCGAGGCGCGATCTCCATCTTGGAGAGTTCGTCGAGCACGCGACGAAAGTAGGACTCTTATCGGGGTTACGGCTTGTCCGAGACCGCACTCTTGTGGGCTTTCCCGGCACTGATGCCATCCTGGCTATGTCAAAGATTCTAGACATGATGTAATGTATGGCATACATTCACATGAGGGATCTCCGAGAAACCCGCACTCGCGGACCCCGAGCTCCCGCTTACCCACCCACCCGCCCGGATAGGAGCGATTCCATGCCACTGGAAGGGAACACCCCGCCACCGTTAGAGGAGGACGACGACCGCGTCACCATGACGTTCGAGGAGCGCAACTCCTGGCTCTACGCGATCATCGTGCCCGTGTCCACACTCGCCTACCTCGGCGTCGTCGCCCCCCGCCTGCTCGATCAGCCCGCGGCCGACGTCTCCTGGGTGCCGCCCATGCTGTGGGCCATCGGCGCCAGCGTCCTCGGCAGCATCATCGGCTCCATCGTGCTCGCCCTCGCCACCCGCAACCACGACTCCACGACCGACATCCGCGACCGCCAGATCACCGGGTACGGCGACCGCATCGCCCAATCGTTCACCGCATTCGGCGCGGCGGCCGTCCTGGTCCTGGCGATGTTCGAGACCGACCCGTTCTGGATAGGCAACGCCATCTTCCTCATCGGCGCCATCGGCGCCACCTGGGGAGCCATCGCCAAGATCCGCGCCTACCGGGGTGCATTCCATGGGTAAGCCCACCCTCGTGACCAACCGCATCCGAGCCTTGCGTTTCGCCTGCGACGAGATGACCCAGGCGGCATTGGCGGAACGCATTGGGGTTACTCGGCAGACTGTGATCGCCATTGAGCAGGGGAGGTATTCACCTTCGTTGGAGATGGCGTTTCAGATCGCTCGGGTGTTCGGGGTGGGGTTGGATGACGTGTTTCAGTATCCGGGCGGGGGTGGGGAGGGGAGTTAGGTAGGTAGTTAGGTGGGTGTTTCGGGTGCCTGAGGAGGTCTTTGTGGCTCTTTGGGGCTCTTTGGGGGCTGGGTGAGCGCTTGGCAAGGGCTCCCGGGGATCTGAGCGCTTGTCTGGGCTCTCGTCACATGTTGTTTTCTAGGAATGTGGGCGCTCGTCGGACTTTGCCTATGGGGTCGGACGCTCGCGGGGGGTGTTCTTTGCAATGCCTGGCTGCCTGGGTTCGCCTTTCGTTGAAGCCTGTTTCGTTGCGGCTCGTTTCGTTGCGGCTCATTGAGGCTTTCTTTTACACAGGCTGAGCGGCGTTTCTCGTGGTGCGTGTCGATCGCCCTGTTCGGCATGTCGTACCGGTATCGGCTTCCGACGCGGCAGTCGGCTGTCTCGGCGACGCCGTTCGTGGTTCGCCTCAACCCTTATCCCGTGTGGCACTGACAAAGGCGGGGCCGCCGGATCCCTCCCAAACGAGGAGTGCGCGACTCCGCGTCACTTCCCTCACGCCACCCAACTCAGCCATGCCCGACTCAGCTCTGCCCTGGTGTACCCACCCGCTGTCCGACTGGTCTGCCTCTCCTCCCCTCTGTTGTGCCTCTCCCTACCTGCGCCCCTTCCTCTCACCCGCCTCCCACCCAGTCGCCCACTTGCCCACCTGCCCACCTGGCCACCCGGCCAGCCGGCCACCCGGCCAGCCAGCGTCACCGACGACTCACCTGCCCTGTCCGCGCACCTCCAGCTTCACCCACATCTCGCCTTGCCCTTCCGCGTCCCGCTCTCACCGCGCTGCTTGAGCCTTCGGCAGCAGAGTCGCCCTCCAGTGACACCTCACGTTGCCTGCGCGAACGCGTTTGCTCCGGCTGACGCCTAACGCACTCTGCCAGGAGCTCTTGGCGACCACGCCCTCTCTACCGGGCCTGGTGCGCTACCGCCCCTTCGCTGCCCACCACGCATTGCTCAGCCTGCGTCACGCTCGACTCCCCCATTCCCATCTCGCCCCTCCCTCCCGCCTTCCCTCCCCTCCCTTCTGCCGCGCTTTGCCGTGCCGGAAATATGACCACATGAAGGAGTTCCAATGCCCTTCCCCTCCCCACCCGCTCGTCCGAAGACGCTCGCCAGAATCGCCGGCCTGCTCTACCTGGCGCTCGCCGTACTCGGCACATGGGCGGAATTCGCAGGTCGCCGAGCCGTTCGCGTACCGGGCGACCCAACCGCCACAGCGGCGAACATCGCCTCACACGAGACGCTGCTCCGCCTTTCCCTCGGCGCCGACATCGTCCAGGCCACGACGTTCGTCCTCCTCGGCCTCACGCTCTACCGCCTGCTCGAACACGTGCACGCCCGGCACGCGACGACGCTCATGGTGTTCGTCTCGGTAGGCGCGATCTCGATCCTCGTCAACCTCGTCTTCCATGTCGCCGCCCTGCTCATCGGCACCGACCCGGCGTACGCCACCGCCTTCGGCCCACCCGGCACCCGCGAGGCCCTCGCCCTGCTCATGCTCGACATCCACCACTACGGCTACACGCTCGGCGGCATCTTCTTCGGCCTGTGGCTGCTCCCGATGGGCCTGCTGGCCCTCCGCACGCCGATGTTCCCGAACTTCGCAGGCTGGACCCTGATCATCGGCAGCATCGCCTGGCTCGCCGACCCGGTGCTCGGCTTCACCCTCCCGAACCTGCCCTCCGCCATCCGCACGGCCGTGTCCCTGCCCACTGCAGTGGCGGAGTTCGGCCTGATCATCTACCTCCTGACCATCGGCGTACGCTCGACACCGCCCGCACCGACACCCCGCTAAACACCCCCTCACTCCACCGAACCCGGCCAAGCCGCAACAATCTCAATCCCGATCACCTGGCCATCCTCATCCAGATCCAGATTGACCATCGCCCCCTCCACCGCGACCGTACGCGCCACACCCCCCGGGGCGATCGGCCCACGCAAGTACACATACGCCGCCTCGGCCTGCGGGTCATAGGTCCATTGACCGTCATGCGATTCCAACGCCATCACGCCTCCTGCACCCTGCCATGCCTGCTGTGCCTGCCGTACTTGCGAACCGCCTTGCTGATGATCCAGCCTGCCCAACGACCCGGCCCCTTGACGTCCCCCAGAGACCCGCAAGGCACTCGACCGGCTGGCGTCGCTGCTGTACAAGATCGAAAAGGCCCCTCCCGGCGTACCGGAAGGGGCCTTTCACCTGTGAGCCGACGAGGGGAATCGAACCCCTGACCTTCTGTTTACAAGACAGATGCTCTGCCGATTGAGCTACGTCGGCGCGGCCTATCAGTCTAGGGCCTAGTGGCGGCGGTGTCGCGCCACCTCGTACAACGTGACGCCGGCGGCGACTCCCGCGTTGAGGGATTCGGCGGCGGCGTGCATCGGGATGCGGGCCACGACGTCGCACTGTTCGCGGACGAGGCGGGACAGGCCCTTGCCTTCGGAGCCGACGACGATGACGACGGGCTCGGTGAGGAGGTCGACGTCGCCGATGTCGGTGCGGCCTTCGCCGTCGAGGCCGACGATGAAGAGGCCGGCCTCGCGGAGTTCGCGCAGGGAGGCGGTGAGGTTGGCGGCGCGGGCGACGCGGAGGCTGGCCAGGGTGCCTGCGGAGGTCTTCCAGGCGCCGCCGGTGACGCCTGCGGCGCGGCGTGAGGGGATGAGCAGGCCGTGTGCGCCGAACGCGGCGGCCGAGCGTGCGATGGCGCCGAGGTTGCGCGGGTCGGTGACACCGTCGAGTGCGACGATCAGCGGGACCTCGGCGGCGTCCTGCGCGATGGTGACGAGCTCGTCGTGGTGCGCGTAGTCGTAGGCGGGGATCTGCAGGGCCAGGCCCTGGTGCACGGCGCCTTCGGTGATGCGGTCGAGCTTCTCCTTGCCGACTTCGAGCAGCGCGACGCCGTTCTCCGAGGCGATCTTCACGGCCTCGCGGACGCGGTCGTCGTTGTCGATGCGCAGCGCGACGTACAGGGCGCTGGCGGGCACACCGGCCCGCAGGGCCTCCAGGACGGGGTTGCGGCCGCCGATGTACTCGGGGGCGTCGTCGGGGCGCCTGGTGCGGACCTGGCGCTTGGCGCCGCCGCCCGTCGAGCCGCCCCTGGCCTCGCGGTCGATGCGCTCGGTGCGGGCCTTGTCCTTGTACCAGTGCCGGGCTTCCGCAGGCGGGGTCGCGCCCCTGCCCTCCAGGCTGCGGCGCACATTGCCACCGGTGCCCTTGGAGGGGCCCTTCTTCTTCGCGGGCCGTCCAGATGCCCTACCGCCTGCTGCCATACCGTCTAGGGTACGGGCTTGGCCGCAGTCGCCAGGCCAGTACGGCCCGGCTTCAGCGTGACAGCTCCCAGCGGGCGCCCTGCGGGGTGTCCTCGACCAGGATCCCGGCCGCGGCGAGACGATCGCGGATGGCGTCGGCCGCGGCGTAGTCCTTGCGCCCGCGCGCCGCCTGCCGCTGTTCGACGGCGACGGCGACCAGGGCGTCGACGACCTCGCGCAGCCCGGAGGCGTCGCCGGTCGAGCGCCACTGCGGCGAACGGGGGTCGAGGCCGAGCACGTCGAGCATGTTCTGCGTCTCGGCGAGCAGCCTGGCGACGGCCTCCTTGTTGCCCTGGGCCAGGGCGACGTTGCCCTCGCGCACGACCTCGTGCACGACGGCCATGGCCTGCGAGGTGGCCAGGTCGTCGTCGAGGGCGTCGGTGAAGGCCTGCGGCAGCGGCGCGTCGGCGTCGACGTCGTGGATGACCTCGGCGGCGCGCGAGACGAAGCCCTCGATGCGCTGGTAGGCGGCGGCGGCCTCCTGAAGGGCCTTCTCGGAGTACTCGATCGAGGAGCGGTAGTGCGGCACGGCCAGGTAGTAGCGCAGCTCGACCGGGCGGACCTTCTTGGTCACCTCGGGGATCAGCAGGGAGTTGCCGAGCGACTTGCTCATCTTCTCCGCGCCGATCTTGAGCATGCCGTTGTGCATCCAGTAGCGGGCGAAGCCGTCGCCCGCCGCGTGGGACTGTGCCTGCTCGTTCTCGTGGTGGGGGAAGATCAGGTCGAGCCCGCCGCCGTGGATGTCGAACGTCGGGCCGAGGTACTTGGTCGCCATCGCCGAGCACTCCAGGTGCCAGCCGGGCCTGCCCGCGCCCCACGGCGTCGGCCAGGTCGGCTCGCCCGGCTTCTCGCCCTTCCAGAGGGCGAAGTCGCGCGCGTCGCGCTTGCAGGTGGGCTTGTCGGAGTCCTGGGCGGCCTGCATGTTGGCCAGCTTCTGGTTCGACAGCGAGCCGTAGCGGTCCTCGTAGGACACGGTGTCGAAGTAGACGTCGCCGTCGGCGGCGTAGGCGTGCCCGGCCTCGATGAGGCGCTCCATGAGCACGATCATCTCCGGCACGTGGCCGGTCGCCCGCGGCTCGACGGTCGGGGGCAGGCAGCCGAGCGTGTTGTACGCCCAGGTGAAGGCGCGCTGGTTGCGCTCGGCGACCACGAACCACGGCACGCCCTCGGCTGCGGCGACTCGAATGATCTTGTCGTCGATGTCGGTGACGTTTCTGCAGAATGTCACGTCATATCCGGACCTGGTCATCCAGCGCCTGAGCACGTCGAAGTTGACGCCGGACCGGATGTGCCCGATATGGGGCGGAGCCTGCACGGTGGCCCCACACAGATAGATCGACGCCCGCCCGGCTTCGAGCGGAACGAATTCGCGAATGGCTCGCGTGGCGGTGTCGTAAAGGCGCAGGCTCACGAAGGCAAGGCTAACGCCTTACCACGCCCCGCAGTCCGCATAACGCTGACGTCAGGGGGTCACCACCACGCCTGCTCACCGACGCGCCCGCCCAGCCGTACCGGTCACCGCCACCCGTCGGCGTGACCCTCACCTGCGCGGGTCACCGCCATGCGATCAGCGTCATCGCTCAGCCGTGCCAGACGATCTTGGTGGGGTTCACCCTGACGATGAGGCGCTCGACGCCGGGCTCGTCGTCCCAGCCCTTGCCCGTGTACTTCAACGCCAGTTCCTGGATCAGGGCGCCTTCGGGGTCCTCCTCCAGGGTGACCGTGCCGCGTACCTCGACATAGCGGTACGGGTCCGCCGGGTCGATCACCAGCAGCGAGGCGCGCGGGTCGCGCTCGAAGTTGCGCGGCTTGCGCCGTCCCCTGACCGTGGAGAACAGGATGTCCTCGCCGTCGGTGCGTACCCACACGACCGAGGCCTGGGGGCCGCCGTCGGGGTTCACCGTGCTCACGGTGGCGTAGTTCGGCCCGTCGAACAGTTCGCGAACGTCGTCTGTCAGCTCTGCCATGAATGCTCCTTGATCGGTCTGTCCGGCCATTGTTATGTAGGCTCGAACACGCCATGGACGTGACTCCCCCCCTCACGCTGCGCCGTGTGGGCGTCGCCGTCGCCGGTCTCGGCGTCGCGGCCCTCGCCGGTGCGGCCTGCGTGCTCTCCTTCGACGACCTGCGCTCGCTCGCCATCACGGGCGGCGCCGACCCCAGGCTCGCCTATCTGTACCCTGCGGGCTTCGACGCGCTGCTCGCGGTGACGCTGATCAGCGTGCTGCTGCTGCGTTCCGGGCGTGTCCTGGTACGCGCCCAGGCGGGGGTGGTGCTGGCCCTGCTCATCGTGGCCGCCGCGACCGCGGGCGTCGCCACGACCGTCGGCCTCGCGTGGGACGCGCGCCAGGTGTCGATCGGCGTCGCCGTCGCACCGTGGGTGATGCTGGCCGTCGCCCTGTGGTTGTGGCTGGTGCTCATCAAGCACGTCCAGGCCCGCCGCTCCGCCCACACGCCCCCTCCCGCCGATGACGACATCGTCCCCTTCGAGGGAGTACGGCAGGCGCCCCCGATGGAGGAGGCGGCCGAGCACGAGTACGAACGCGACGAACCGCCCCTCCCGCTCGTGGGCCCCACACCCGCCCCCGAAACCCCCCAGGTCCCCGACCTTCCCCCACTGCCCGAGCCCCGGCCCGAGCCACGCCCCGAACCCCGGCTGCCCGACCCGGCCCCCGTCGTCCAGGAGCCCGACGCCGTCCAGCCGATCGCCCCGCCGGACCCCGACCCGGTCCACACCCCGGACGCCGCCGACCCGGCCGAGACACGGACCGAGACGCAGACCGAGGAAGTCACCCAGCCGATCCGAGCGGCAGTCCCCCACCCCGCCCCCACCCTCGACGACGACCCCCAGCCTCAGCCGCAGCTCACCAAGCCGGTCCGATGGGGCGACCGCGTCAAACCGGGCGACGACGTCCTCGTCCACCCACGCCCGGCCGAGACGGCGGTGACCGACAAGGACGCCGACACCCAGCCGGTGCGGGTGTTCGCCCACGAGCCGCCGAGGTCGCGAGGCCGTACCCGGGCCCGTGTCGCCGACCCCGCGCACGGCCCGGAGGCCGGCGACGAGGAGGAGGCGGGCGACGAGAGCGGCGCCGACGCGCCCTCGGGGCGGCTGCGCAGCACGCCGGTCCCGCCGGAGGCCCCGGAGCAGTAGGCCGCGACCAGGCGGAAGAGGAAAGCTTGACCCGTTCGGAATGGCGGCCTGACCCGATGGCGGGCATCGTCCTGCCGTGGCGATCATGTCCTGGGTACCCGTTCCCGAGGGGAGCGGCTTCCCGGTCCAGAATCTCCCCTACGGTGTCTTCTCCCGTCGTGGGGAGCTGCCGCGTGTCGGCGTCGCGATCGGCGAACAGGTCCTCGACCTGCACCTGCTCACCTCGGAAGGCGCACTGCCCGACGCCTACTGGTTCGCCTCGGGCACGCTGAACTCCTTCCTGGCCGCCGGGCCGAGGGCCTGGCAGGGCGTGCGGAGCAGGCTGACGGAGCTGCTGACCGACGAGTCGCACCGAGCGGGTGTGCTGAAGTGCCTGCTGCCGTTGGCCGAGGTACGGCTGCATCTGCCGTTCAATGTGGCCGACCTGCTGATGTTCCAGACGTCGATCGAGCACGCGAGCAATCTGGGCCGCATGTTCCAGCCGCCCGGCCGCGACCCGCTGCCTCCCGCGTGGCGCAGGATGCCCTTGGGGCAGTACGGCAGGGCGGCCTCGGCCGTCGTGTCCGGCACGCCCGTCGTACGGCCGCACGGGCAGGTGAAGGGCGTTCTGGGGCCCACCGAGCGGCTGGACTTCTCGGCCGAGCTCGGGTTCGTCGTCGGTGTGCCTTCGGCGCCGCCGTACCCGCTGGACACGCATGCCTTTCCCGACCACGTGTTCGGTGCGGTGCTGCTCAACGTGTGGCGGGCCTGGGATGTCATGGCGGCCGAGTCGAGGCCGCTGGGGCCCTTCCTCGGGCAGTCGTTCACGGTGTCGGTGTCGCCGTGGGTGGTGCCGCTCTCGGCGCTGAACCAGGCCAGGGTGCCGCAACCGGCCCAGGAGCCGCTTCCCGCGCCGTATCTCACGGTGGCCGACGACTCGGGGCTCGCGGTGTCGGTCGAGGTGGAGCTGAACGGGCACCGGGTGGCGGAGCCGGGCTTCGCCGGGCAGTACTGGACGGGACCGCAGTTGCTGGCGCACAGCTCGATCACGGGCGCGCTGCTGCGCACGGGCGACCTGCTGACGTCGGGGCCCATCGCGGGCGCGGGCACGCTGCTGGACCTGACGTGGAACGGCAGAGACCCGCTCGGGTTGCCTGACGGCTCCGAGCGGGTCTTCCTCCAGGACGGTGACAGCGTGCTCGTCACCGCCGGCGCTCCCGGGCCCGACGGGGCCAGGATCGGGTTCGGCGAGGTGTCCGGCGTGGTGCAGCCGGCGCTGCTCGGCTAGACCCGCGAGCGCCTGAGGCCGGCCACCAGGCCGACACCCACGATGGCGAGCACCACCTGCATGACGAGTTCGATCCAGTCGATCCCGTCGGTGGTGGCGACGTTCAGTACCTGGGCGATCGCGGTGCCGATGAGGGCGGCCACGATGCCGACGACGATGGTGAGAATCCAGCCGATCGGCTGCTTTCCAGGCAGCAGCAGACGGCCGAGTGCGCCGATGACGGCCCCGATGACGATGGCGCCGAGAATGGACTCAATAGTCATGAGAACCTCCCCGCGGGGCGAAATCTTCGCTCCCACGGGGAGGTGGCTACCCGATCCTTGGGCATTATGCGTAACGATTGCGAAACGCCAGGTCAGGTAGTCGGTTTGCGGCCCGTCTGGGACCGTACGACCAGCAGGACGCCGATCGCGGCGAAGACGACCTGGATGATGTGCTCCCACCAGTTGAATCCGGGCGTGTCGGCAAGGCCGAACATCGCGGCCACCAGAGTGCCGAGCAGAGCGGCGACGATGCCGACGATGAGGGTCATGGCCACCGAGATGTTCTGCTTGCCCGGCACGATGAGGCGGCCGAGTGCGCCGATGACGATGCCGAAGACGATCGCCCAGATGATCGATCCGATCATGTAAACCCCCCGTATATCTCACAGGAGGCCATACCCGACATCTCGCATGTCTACCCATGGAGAAGCCCAGGTAGAAGACGGCGGCCCGTACCGCGCCAGTGACGAACCGCCGTCTCCATGACTTCGGCGGACCCTGTTGCGCACCGCCCGCCGGGATACCCTCAACGCATCCACATGTGAGACGCGGGGTTACCCGATCTGGTTGACCTCGGCGACGACCAGAGCCGTGGCTATCGCGGCGATTCCCTCGCCCCTGCCGGTCAGGCCGAGCCCGTCGGTCGTGGTGGCGCTGACGCTCACCGGAGCGCCGATCGCGGCACTCAGCACGCCCTCGGCCTCGGCCCTGCGCGGGGCGAGTTTGGGGCGGTTGCCGATGACCTGGACCGCCACATTGCCGATGACGAAACCGGCCTCGCGCACCTGGCGGGCCGTCTCGCTCAGCAGCGTGACGCCGGACGCGCCCGCCCAGCGCGGGTCGGACGTGCCGAACAACGCGCCGAGGTCGCCGAGACCGGCGGCCGAGAGCAGCGCGTCGCAGGCCGCGTGTGCGGCCACATCGGCGTCGGAGTGGCCGGCGAGCGCACGCTCACCGGGCCAGTGCAGGCCGGCGACGTGCAACGCCCGGCCTTCGGAGTCGTCAGATGCGAACGGGTGGACGTCGACTCCGACGCCCACCCGTGGAAATGTCGTGTTCAGGAGTTGAGAACCTCGTCGAGCAGGGCCTCGGCCTTGTCCTCGTTGGTCTTCTCCGCGAGGGCGAGCTCGCTCACCAGTATCTGCCTGGCCTTGGCGAGCATGCGCTTCTCACCCGCCGACAACCCACGCTCACGGTCACGCCGCCAAAGATCCCGAACAACTTCGGCGACCTTGTTGACATCACCTGACGCAAGCTTCTCAAGGTTGGCCTTGTAGCGCCGCGACCAGTTGGTCGGCTCCTCCGTGTGCGGCATCCTGAGAACGTCGAAAACGCGCTCAAGACCCTCTTGACCGACTACGTCGCGCACACCGACGAGCTCGGCGTTCTCAGCCGGCACCTGGACGGTGAGGTCGCCCTTGTCGACCTTGAGAACCAGGTAGGTCTTTTCCTCACCCTTGATGGATCGCTTGGTGATTGCTTCGATCCGAGCAGCCCCATGGTGGGGGTAGACGACAGTGTCGCCGACCTGGAAAGTCATGTGACAAGTACCCCTTCCGCTGTACTCCAGGGTACCACGCGTCCACAGCCTCCCGGAACAGTGAAATCACCATAACTGCAGGTCAAAGCCTCATTTTGGGGCTTGACAGGTATTCGAATCTATGAATCGGCATATCTGGCATAGCTAATGACCTGCGGGGGCGCGGATATGACCATGGAAGCCGATCGATAGGGTGGGCGCTGTTCAAACGCACGCGTCACTCGCGTTCATACGTGCGGGCACCCGCACATCTACGCGCGATTCCGCACGCGTGCTCGCCCCCGGGCGAACCCCTGTGAGCGAGCCCATGCCCGCGAGCTTCCGCCCGCGAGTCACCGCCCGCGAGCCGTTGCACGCGACCGTGCGCCCGACACCGGTGCACGCGACCCAAGGAGACCACGCACGTGAACAGCCGCCGCTGGACCATCGCAGCCGCCGCGCTCCTGGCAGCCCCGGTGCTGGCCGGCTGCGCCGCCGGTTTCGACGCGCCGACGAGCAAGCCCTACGCCCCGACCGAAGGCGCCGCGCTGATCGCCGACGGCGGTTACGGCACCCGCGACATCAAGATCCCGCAGGCGTTCGTCCTCGGCCCGGACTCGGGGGCACAGCTCGCCATCGGCGCCAGCGCGCCGCTGTACCTGCACGTGGTCAACGGCGGCGCCGCGCCCGACAGCCTCCAGGCCGTCACCGCCGAAGGCCTGGGCACGGTCAAGCTGACCGCCCCCATCCAGCTGCCGGTCGGCCAGGCGGTCGACACCGGCAGGCCGACGCCCAGTGTGATGATCACCGGCCTGTCCAAGACGCTGTCGGGCGGCGAGAGCGTGCGGCTGAACCTGCAGTTCGCCAATGCCGGCGTCGTGCCCGTGACGGTTCCGGTCATCACCCGCAGCCGCGAGTTCGCCTCCTACCCGGCGGCGCCCGGCGCGACCCCGGCGCCGACGCCCAGCGCCACGCCGACGGCACACGAGGCCGAAGAGGCCGCGACGGGCCACTAGGCCACCAGAGCCACCGAGATCCAGGACGAGCCTTCCAGGGCCCTCTGAGGGCCTGGGAGAGGCGAAAGGCGGCGCCCCGGTCCGACTCCGGGGCGCCGCCTTTCGCGTGGGCTCTCGGTCCCGCACAAGAACGACCTCACAGCCGCCCTCGGTCCTGCGCACGGGCGCCCTCACAGCCGCTCTCAATCCCGCGCAGGCGCTCAGTCCTCCACAGGGTCGAACTTGTAGCCGAGCCCGCGCACGGTCAGGATGCAGCGCGGGTTGGACGGGTCGGACTCGACCTTCGCCCTGAGTCGCTTGACGTGCACGTCGAGGGTCTTGGTGTCGCCCACGTAGTCGGCGCCCCACACCCGGTCGATGAGCTGCCCGCGCGTCAGCACCCGACCGGCGTTGCGCAGCAGTACCTCGAGGAGCTCGAACTCCTTCAGCGGCAGCTGCACCTGCGCGCCGCGCACCGCCACGATGTGCCTGTCCACGTCCATGCGCACCGGCCCGGCCGCGAGGATCGCCGACTCCAGCTCCTCCACCGCGTCGCCCTGGCGGCGCAGCACCGCCCTGATGCGGGCGACGAGCTCGCGTGAGGAGAACGGCTTGGTGACGTAGTCGTCGGCGCCGAGTTCGAGGCCGACCACCTTGTCGATCTCGCTGTCCTTGGCGGTCAGCATGATGACGGGGACCTTCGAGCGCTGCCTGAGCGAGCGGCAGACCTCGGTGCCGGGCAGGCCGGGCAGCATGAGGTCGAGCAGCACCAGGTCGGCGCCGTTGCGGTCGAAAGCCTCCAGCGCCTCGGGACCGGTCGCGGCGACCGAGACCTCGAACCCCTCCTTGCGCAACATGTAGGAAAGGGCGTCGGAGAACGACTCCTCGTCCTCCACGACGAGAACTCTGGTCATTGGGCTGCCTCCAGGGGAGTCGAGGTGGGTACTGCCACCGCGGTGCCGCCGAAGGCGGGCAGCCGCAGGGTGAAGGTCGATCCGGAGCCTTCCTTGCTCCAGACGGTGACCTCGCCGGCGTGTGCGGCGGCGACGTGCTTGACGATGGCGAGACCGAGTCCGGTCCCGCCGGTGGCGCGCGAGCGGGCCGCGTCCACACGGAAGAAGCGTTCGAAGATGCGCTCCAGGGAGCCTTCGGGAATGCCGATGCCCTGGTCGCTCACGCTGATCTCGACCGAGTCCCCGGCCGGTCGCGCGCTGATGACGACCCTGGTGTGGTCGGGGCTGTAGGCGACGGCGTTGTCGATGAGGTTGCGCAGCGCGGTGAGGAGCAGGTCCTCGTCGCCCCAGATGCGCAGCCCCTCGGTGCCTCCGGCGACCAGCGTGATGTCCTTGGCCGTCGCCTTGGTGTTGCTGTGGTCGATGGCGTCGTGCACGACCTCGTCGACGGGGACGGGACAGGGCGTGGGGATGGGCTCGGCGCCCTGGATGCGCGAGAGCGTGATCAGGTCCTGGACCAGGTAGGTGAGCCTGGCCGCCTCGTGCTGCATGCGACCGGCGAAGCGGGTGACCGCCTCGGGGTCGTCGGCGGCGTCCTGGATGGTCTCGGCGAGCAGGCTGAGCGCGCCGACGGGCGTCTTGAGCTCGTGGCTGACGTTGGCCACGAAGTCGCGGCGCACGGCCTCGACCCGGCGGCTCTCGGTCTGGTCCTCGGCCAGCACGAGGACGAGCCCGTGCGAGCCGAGCGGCGCCACCCGCACGGCGAAGTTGGTCGTCTCCTGGCCGAACTTGTGCCCGGCGACGTCCATCTCGCTCTCGCGGATCTCACCGTCGCGACGCACGTGCCTGGCCAGGGCCAGCAGTTCGGCCGCGATCAGGCGGTCTCCGCGTACGAGGCCGAAGGCGCGGGCGGCGGAGCTGGCCCGCAGGACGCGGTCGTCGGCGTCCAGGACGACGGCCGACGAGGGAAGTACGGCGAGCACCGACGCGACGCCCTGCGACATCACTGCCGCCTCGGACTCGTCGGCGGGTTCCTTCCTGCGCGGCGCCTCGATCTGGTTGCGATAGACCAGAACGGCGATCGCGCCGACGACGAACCCGGCCAAAGCCGCAAAGCTCATGGCCATCTCACCCATGCGTTCCTCCCTGCCGGACCTGCCGGACCACGCCTCGATGGTAGGTGGCTCTTCCAGGGTTACAGACCCCTCACCAGGGGATGAACGTGCACTTTCCCGGAAAGTTCATCTGACGGTCGAGGTTCGTTCATCGTCGCGCGCATAGCGTGGCTGACATGCGTGACGCCTATCACGAGGAACTTGATTCCCTCACGGAGAAGCTGGTCGAGATGACCCGCCTTGTCCGATCCGCCATCTCGCGCGCGACCACCGCGCTGCTCGACTCCGACCTTCAGCTCGCCGAGAGTGTGATCTCGGCCGACGAGCAGGTCAACCGCATCTTCGCGGAGATCGAGGCGTCCATCTTCGACCTCATGGCCAGGCAGCAGCCGGTCGCGGTCGACCTTCGCATGATCATCACCGCCCTGCGCATGGGCACCGACCTCGAACGCATGGGCGACCTCGCCGAGCACGTCGCCAAGGTGGCGCGACTGCGGCACCCCGACTCGGCCATCCCGCCGGAGATGCGCTCGACCATCCTGGAGATGGGCCAGATCGCCGAGCGCCTGGTCACCAAGGCGGGCACGTGCGTGGCCTCGCGCGACGTCGACGCCGCTCTAGAGCTCGACTCCGACGACGACGCCATGGACCGGCTGCACCGCAAGCTGTTCCGCACCATCCTCGACAAGGAGTGGAAGTACGGCGTCGAGCCCGCCATCGACATCACGCTGATCGGCCGCTACTACGAGCGTTACGCCGACCACGCGGTCCGGGTGGCGCGTGACGTGGTCTATCTCGTCACGGGGTCCCGCCCGGCCTGAAACCCCGTGGGGGCCGGGGTTCCCGGTCCCCACGCACGTCGTTTGCAGCACGCCTCGCGCAGCATGCACAACAAACGGATCAGGCTCTTGGCCCGTTTGATCGTTCTGGGATTGATTACCGCCATCCCCCTGAACGACGGTTGCAACAGGAGTGAACGAATGCTGAGCAAGCGCATCACGGCTTCCCTGTCCGCTGTGGGCATCGCCGCCGCACTGCTGGCCGCCCTCCCCGCCGCCTCCGCCGGCGCCGCCTCGACGAGCACCGCCGCGCCCATCTGCGCCGGCGCGTGGAACCCCGCACACGGCTACGCGGGCGGCCTCACGGCCTCCTACAACGGCCACAACTGGCGGGCGAAGTGGTGGACCAAGAACAACGTGCCGGGCGGCTCCTCCGGCATCTGGACCGACCAGGGCGCGTGCGAGGCGAGCGAGGGCAACTTCGTCGTCACCGAGGCCCAGTTCAACGCCATGTTCCCGAACCGCAAGCCGTTCTACACCTACACCGGCCTCGTCACCGCGCTGAGCGCGTACCCGGAGTTCGCCGGGACCGGTGACGACACCACCAAGCGCCGGGAGGCCGCGGCCTTCCTGGCCAACATCAACCACGAGACCGGCGGGCTCTTCCACATCGTCGAGGTGAACACCGCCAACTACTCGCACTACTGCGACCTCAGCAAGCCCTACGGCTGTCCGGCCGGTCTTTCGTCGTACTACGGACGCGGACCGATCCAGCTGAGCTGGAACTTCAACTACAAGACGGCGGGCGAGGCCCTCGGCATCGACCTGCTCAACAACCCGAACCTCGTGCAGACCGAGGCGTCGGTGGCCTGGATGACCGGCATCTGGTACTGGATGACGCAGAACGGCCCCGGCACCACCACGGCCCACACCTCGATGGTCACCGGACGCGGCTTCGGCGAGACCATCCGCAGCATCAACGGCACGCTGGAGTGCAACGGCGGCAACCCCCGCCAGGTGCAGAGCCGTATCAACGCCTACCTGCGCTTCGCCGACATCCTCGGCGTGACGCCCGGTGACAACCTGAGCTGCTAGCGGCCCGACGTACGAAGGCGGTGGGGAGAGCCTCTCCCCACCGCCTTCGTGCGTCCGCGTTACTTGCCCTGGTTGGCGACGGCCTCGATGGCCGCCTTGGCCGCGTCGGGGTCGAGGTACTCCCCTCCGGGCGTCACCGGCCTGAACTCGGCGTCGAGTTCGTAGCGCAGCGGGATCCCGGTCGGGATGTTGAGCCCGGCGATGTCGTCGTCGGAGATGCCGTCGAGGTGCTTGACCAGCGCGCGCAGCGAGTTGCCGTGCGCCACCACGAGCACCGTGCGCCCGGCCGAGAGGTCGGGGACGATCGCGTCGTACCAGTACGGCAGCATGCGGTCGACGACGTCCTTGAGGCACTCGGTGCGCGGCATCAGCTCCGGCGGGAGCTGGGCGTAACGCAGGTCGCCCACCTGGGAGAACTCGTCGGAGTCCGCGATCTGCGGCGGCGGCGTGTCGTAGGAGCGGCGCCACAGCATGAACTGCTCGTCGCCGAACTCCTCGCGCGTCTGCGCCTTGTTCTTGCCCTGAAGGGCGCCGTAGTGCCGTTCGTTGAGCCGCCACGAGCGCACGACGGGCAGCCACAGCAGGTCGGCCGAGCCGAGGGCCAGGTTGGCCGTGTGGATGGCGCGGTTCAGCAACGAGGTGTGCACGATGTCGGGCCGCACGCCGGACTCGACGAGCATGCGACCGCCCCGCCGCGCCTCGTCCTCGCCCTTCGCCGAAAGGTTGACGTCCACCCAGCCGGTGAACAGCCCCTTCGCGTTCCAGTCACTCTCGCCGTGCCGCAGAAGCACCAAAGTCGCCATGGCCCCAGCTTATCGACGCTCGGGATCGGCGAAACGGGCGAAGGCCTGCAGGTTGGCCAGCGACTCCCCGCGCTTGGCCCGCCACTCCCACTCGCGCCTGATCGACGAGGCGAAGCCCAGCTCAAGGGCACGGTCGAACCAGTCGTCCGAGTAGGTCAGCACGCAGCCGAGCAGCCGGTCGATCTCATCCACCGAGACGGCGGCCGGGGCCACCCTGCCCACGAGGTAGACGTCGCCGACCGGGTCGAGGCTGAAGTGCACGCCGTACATCGTGCCGTTCTTGCCCAGGAGCCAGCGGTAGAACTCGGCGTGGTTCTCGTCCGGCTGACGGCAGAAGAACGCCTCCACGTGCAGCGCCTGCTCACCGGCGATGAGCCAGGTCATGGTGGCGAGCTTGTGCTGGCCCGGCAGCTTGACGAGGAAGGCGCCGGGGCGCGGCTCGTCGTAGGAGACCTCGGCTGACCGCAGCGCTGCTTCGACGACCTCTCTCATACGGCACAAGCCTAGAGGGCGACCTGCAACGGGTTCAGGCGGGAACCCGCCGACGCGTAGACCTCCGACAGCCTGGCGGCCGTCGCGGTCCACCCGAAGGCGGCGGCATGCGCCCTGGCCCCCGACGACAGCCCGTCACGCCAGCGCGGCGAGGTGACGAACCTGTGCAGCACCCGCGCCCAGCTCTCGGTGTCGTGCCCGTCGACGAGCACACCGGAGATGCCGTCCCGTACGGCGGTGCGCAACCCGCCGACCGCCGCGGCGGCCACGGGCGTGCCGCAGGCCTGCGACTCCAGGGCGACGAGGCCGAACGACTCGTTGTAGGAGGGCACGACCGTGACGTCGGCCGCGCGGTACCAGTCGGCGAGCTCGTACTGCGGGGCGGGCGGCACCAGCCGTACGACGTCGGAGATGCCGAGTTCGTCGGCGAGGTCGGTGAGCAGGGACGGCCTGGCCAGGCCGTTGCCCGAGGGCCCGCCCACACAGGCGACGACGAGGTGATCGCGCAGCGAGGGGTCCTCGCGCAGCATCCTGGCGGCGGCGCGCAGCAGCACGTCGGGCGCCTTGAGCGGCTGGATCCTGCCGACGAACAGCAGCACGTGCGCGTTCTGCGGCAGGCCGAGCCGGTGCCTGGCGGCGCCCTGTGAGGCGGGCTGGAAGACGGTGAGGTTCACACCGGGGTTGACGACGGCGACGTGGTCGGCCGGGGCGCCGTAGAGCTGGATGAGCTCCTGGGCCTCGGCGTCGGTGTTGGCCACCAGCCGGTCGGCGATCTCCACGACCTGCTCCTCGCCGACGACCCTGGCCTGCGGCTCGGGCCTGTCGCCCTCGGCCAGCAGCAGGTTCTTGACCTTGGCCATGGTGTGCATGGTGTGCACGAGCGGCACGCCCCAGCGCTCCTTGGCCAGCCAGCCGACCTGGCCGGACAGCCAGTAGTGGGAGTGGATGACGTCGTAGTAGCCGGGCTCGTACATGGCCTCGGTGCGCAGCACGCCGGACAGGAACGCGCACATCTGCCCGGTCAGGTCGCCTCGGTCGAGCTCCTCGTAGGGACCGGCGGTGACGTGCCTGACCGTGACGCCGGGTGCGAGGTCGGCGACGGGGGGCAGGTCCCGTGAGGTCTGCCTGGTGAAGATCTCCACCTCGGTCCCGAGCTGGGCCAGGCGTTTGGCGGATTCGACGATGTAGACGTTCATGCCACCGGCATCACCTGTGCCCGGCTGGTCCAGCGGGGACGTGTGCATGCTGATCGTCGCGACCCGGTTCACCTTTCGGCGCCTCACCGGCCATCACCTCCAAGGGAGTAGTAACCATCCGAATCTTCACGACATTCCCGGCATGTGGATGACCCGGGGGTGGCGTCAGCGCGTCCTGGCAGGATGAGGGCATGAAGAAGACGGCTGTGGTGACCGGAGCGAGCAGTGGGATCGGCGCGGCCACCGCGCGACGGCTCGCCGCCGAAGGATATGACGTCGTGGCGGCGGCCCGTCGCCTGGACCGCCTGGAGAAGCTGGCCGCCGAGACGCCCGGGATCACCGCCGTCGCGCTCGACGTGACCTCGCAGGAGTCGGTCGACGCGCTCGCCGCCTCGCTCCCCCGGGTCGACGTGCTGGTCAACGACGCAGGCGGCGCCTTCGGCCTCGAACCCGTGGCCGAGGGCAGGCTTGAAGACTGGCAGCGGATGTACGACGTCAACGTGCTCGGCTCGCTGCGCATGACGCAGGCGCTGCTGCCGAAGCTCATCGCCTCGGGCGACGGCGTGCTGCTCATGCTGACCTCCGTCGCGGGCCTGGTGTCCTACGAGGGCGGAGGCGGCTACTGCGCGGCCAAGCACGCCCAGACGTCCATGACCGAGACCCTGCGCCTCGAACTCGTCGGCGAGCCCGTCCGCATCGTCGAGATCGCGCCCGGCATGGTGCACACCGAGGAGTTCTCGCTGACCCGATTCCGCGGCGACGCCGACCGGGCCGCGAGCATCTACGAGGGCGTGCCGGACCCGCTGACGGCCGACGACGTGGCCGACGCCATCGCCTGGTGCGTCACGCGCCCCGCGCACGTGAACATCGACAGGATGGTCATCCGCCCCCGCGCCCAGGCCGCCCAGCACAAGATCCACCGCGTCACGGCGTGAAACCCGTCGGGACGATCACCAGGGGCACCACTGGCCACAACCGCCTACGGCGCTCGGACCGCTGGGTCACCGGCACGCACGGCGCGCTGCTGCGCTCGGCGCACCGGCCCCTGGTGGTCGACCTGGGCTACGGCGCCTCGCACACCACGACGCTCGAACTCTTCGAGCGCCTGCGTGCGGTCAACCCCGCCGTCGAGGTCGTCGGCATCGAGATCGACCCCGCCCGCGTCGCCCTGGCCAGGCCGTACGAGCGCGAAGGGCTCAGCTTCAGGCTCGGCGGCTTCGAACTGCCCGTGGAGCGCCCGCCCACCCTCGTGCGCGCGTTCAACGTCCTGCGCCAGTACGGCGAGGCCGAGGCGTGGCGGCGCTGGGAGGAGCTCACCGCGAAGCTCGCGCCGGGCGGGATCCTCGTCGAGGGCACGTGCTCGGAGGTCGGCCACCGTGCCGTCTGGGCCGCGCTCACCGCCGAAGGGCCGCGCACGCTCACCCTCTCGGCGCGCTTCGACGCCTTCGACCGGCCTTCCGACCTGGCCGACCGGCTGCCCAAGACGCTCATCCACCGCAATGTGCCCGGGGAACGGGTGCACGCGTTCCTGCGCGACTTCGACCGGGCGTGGGCCGCCGCCGCGCCCTACGGCGCGCACGGCCGCCGCCAGCGCTGGCTGGCCGCCGTCCAGGCCCTCGGCACCGCGTGGCCGATCCCGCCCCACGCCCCGTACGGCGGGCGGCGGCGCTGGCGGCTCGGGGAGGTCACGCTGCCGTGGGCGGCCGTCGCCCCCAGGTGAGACCCAGTGAGATACGTCTCCCCCGATCGCAGCTCGACAGGTCGTAGTACTACGCTGATGAGTGTGAAGGGTCTTGGCGAGCTTGAACGCAGCATCATGGACATCCTGTGGGCCGAAAGCGGCCCCCTGACGGCCCGAGAGGTCGGCAGGCTGATCGCCGAGCGCGACCTGGCCCCCACCACCGTGATGACCGTCCTGGACCGGCTCACCCGAAAAGGCTTCCTGGAGCGCACCCGCGACGGCAGGGCGTGGAGATACCAACCGGCGGAAAGCCGCGACTCCTACGTCGCCGACCTTATGCTTGAGGCGCTCGGTATGACCGGCGACCGATCGGCCGCCCTGACCCGCTTCGCCCAGGCTGTTTCCGGCCCCGAGGCGGAGATCCTGCGCAAAGCGCTCACGGAGCTGGAGGAAGAGTGATCACGGCGGCGGCGTTGGCAGCGCTCGCCGCGGCGTGCGCAGTGGGCGCATGGCGATTCACCACGGCCCGGTGGACCTCGCGCTCCCCGCGTGTGGCGATCGCCCTGTGGCAGGCGCTCGGCGTCACCTGGGGCCTGGCCAGCACGGGCGCCCTGCTCGCCTATGCCCTGCAGCCCTACGACAGGGGCGTTCTGCACGGCGTCTTCGCCTTCGCCGAGGGGCGCTCGCCCGTCGAGCCCTACGACCTGCCGCACCTGCTGGCGCTGATCGCTGGGCTCACGCTGTTCGCGGTGCTCGTGGTGGTGCTGCTGACCGCGGGCTTCCAGACGCTGCGGGCCAGGCGCAGGCATCGCATGGTGCTGGCGCTCATCGCACGTGACGACGCGGCCGTGCCGGGCGTGCGGGTGCTCGACCATCCCGGCGCCGCCGCGTACTGCGTGCCCGGCTGGCACTCGCAGGTCGTGGTGAGCGCGGGTGCGATGGAGCTGCTGTCGCAGGACGAGCTGGCCGCCGTGCTGGCGCACGAGGCCGCGCACGTGCGCGAGCGCCACGACCTGGTGCTGCTGCCCTTCGCGGCGCTGCGCAGGGCGCTTCCCTGGTCGAAGGTGGTGCGTGAGGCGCAGACCCAGGTGGAGCTGCTGGTGGAGATGGCGGCCGACGACAGGGCCATGCGGTTCTGCTCGCCGCGCAGGCTGGCCACGGCGCTGCTGCGCTTCGGCACGGCCGGTGCGGTGCCCGCGCCGCACGGCATGCTCGGGCTGCACTCGGGCGTCATGGCCAGGGTCGACCGGCTGATCAAACCGGCGCCCGATCTGCCGCGCAGGCTGCGTTACGGCTTCGTCGTGCTGACTGTGACGTTGGCCACGTCGGCGCCGCTCCTGTGGACGATTCCCCTCTGACCTCGCCTTTCTGCCGCTAGCTCCTGCTAGCCATCCGTTTGCAATTGCAAGCACCGATGGGGCAGACTGAGGGCATGGCACTACCGAAGGTCGGCTCGATCGGCGAATACATCCGCGAGCAGCGCACGCAGGCGAAGATCTCGCTGCGTCAGCTCGCGACGGCGGCCGGGGTCTCCAACCCCTACCTGAGCCAGATCGAGCGTGGCCTGCGCAAGCCGAGCGCGGAGATCCTCAACCAGATCGCCAAGGGTCTGCACATCTCCGCACAGGCGCTCTACGTGCAGGCCGGGCTGATGGAGGACCGCGAGGCGCCCAGCGATGTCGAGACGGCGATCAGGGCCGACACGACGATCTCCGAGCGACAGCGCCAGGTGCTGATCGACATCTACGAGTCGTTCCGCAAGGAAAACCGCGCCGAGGACGGGCAGACCTCCCAGAAAACCCGTCCCCAGCACGACCCCGAGTCACCGCTGCCCGAGGATTACGTCGCCGCGCTCGAACCGTTCGCGGCGACCTCGGGCAACGGTCAGGTCACTCAGGAAACCAAGGAAGGTTAACCCATGACGCTCGCCACCGAGGTCAAGAAGCTCACCGAGTCCAAGCCCTTCTACGCCGTCGCGGGCGCCGGCGACTTCGCCGTCGAGAAGCTGCGCGAGCTGCCCGAGCAGCTGCAGAAGCTCCAGTCGCGCCGCACCGAGATCGCCAAGGACCTGCCGGAGAAGGCCAAGGCCTACCGCAGCCTGGCCGAGGGCATCGCCAAGGAGTTCCCCGAGAAGGCCAAGGACTACGCCGACCAGCTGTCGGCCAAGGCCGTCGAGGTCTACGAGGACTTCGCCACCCGCGGCCGCAAGGTCGTCAGCCAGGTCAGCGGCGAGGCCGCGCTGGAGCTCGAAGAGGTCTCCGTCGCCGCCGAGCCCCCGGTCGCGACCCCGGTCAAGAAGAGCACCCGCACGACCCCCAAGGCCTGACATCCGGTCTCCCACGCGGGCTCGCACCCCTTGCCGGGTGCGAGCCCGCGGGTCTTTCGGCTCCCCGCGCGAGGGAGGGGCACATTAGGCTGGGGCGGACCTCGCGAACCACAGCCTCGCGACACAGGGCGGAGCGCACATGAGCATCATCAACGGCGGACTGAATCTGGTCTTCCTGATCCTGTCCGTCATCGTTCTCGTCATGGCCGCGCGTTCCCTCGTCCACGCGCTGCGCACCCCCGCCGCGGCCTTCGCGGCTGCGGGCAAGCTCAACAAGAACCTCTGGCTGCTCTTCCTCGGGCTGTCCACGCTGTTCTCGCTGGGCTCGGCCTGGAGCAACCTGGTGTTCGTGCTGGCGGCGGGCGGCGCGGTCTTCGCCGGGCTGGACATGTTCGGCATCTTCACCATCGCCGCCGTCATCGCCACCGCGATCTACTGGGTGGACGTCAAGCCCGCGGTGAGCCAGTTCAAGGGCGGCAACAACGGCCCCTACGGCCCCTGGTAGGCCCGGCCCTCACGCCTTGGCCGCCAGGGCCTCGGCGAGCCATCTGGCCAGCCGGTCGTGGCCCACGTGCGTCGGGTGCACCCCGTCGGGCAGCACGACGTCTGAGCGCCTGCCGTCGATCCAGCGGTGCTTGAGCGGGTCGAGGAAGGTGATCTCGTCGCGGGCCGCGGTCTCGGCCAAAGCGTCACGCACGGCGTAGGCCTTGGGCGGCGCCTTCTCCAGCCAGATCGGCCCGACCATGACCAGCCTGGCCGCCGGCCACAGCGCCCGCACGCTCCAGATCAGCTTGGCCGCCGCCTGACGTACGCGCTGGGTGCTCCAGCGTCTGTCGTTGTGGCCGCCCGAGATGACGACAAGGTCGGGTGCGGGCCGCCAGGCGAGCTCCTCCTCGAACGACTCCTGGAAGGTACGGCCGACCCGGCCGGGGTTGACGAAGCCGGTGCCGCCCGCTCCCGCCACGACCGGCTGCCAGCCGAGCAGTCTGGCCGTCTCGGTCGCGTAGCTCTCCCAGGTGGGCACCGGGCCGGACCCCATGGTGAAGCTGTCGCCGACGAACATCACGACGGGCGGCTTGGGCACGACCTTCTGCGCGACCGGGCGCGGCGCCACCGGCGGCGGGCCTGAGCATCCCGATATGGCATGGCAAATCGCCACAATCAGCGCGGAGAGCGTGATCAACGGGCGATTCTTGACGCCGCGCATGACCACCTCGCGGTTGTTCCGGGCTGCCGACACGATCGCCGATCCCTCGCACACGGGCGGCGGGATCGGCTGAGCAAGTCGGCATTCTATCCAGGCGACGGCCGCCAGCCTGCCGATCACGAAGTTCCGCCGAAGCGCTCAGGAGACCTCGCGCGCCGGGGCCGTCCACGTCACACACGTGCCGGGAGTGCCGGAGTCGAACCCCCTGGCCAGCCAGCCCGCATAGCTCTCCCCCGAGCCGTGGTCGCGCTCGGCGGCCGGGCGCGTGTCCTGCCCTCTGGCCTGCGAGTCCTCCAGCATCGAACGCCACTGGGCCCCGTCCAGCGGCAGCGAGTCGCGCACGGCCCTCAGATAGACGCCCGCCAGGCACTGCGCCTGCAGCTCCACCCGGCGCGTGACGTCGTTGGGGTCGCCCGAGTCCGAGCGGCGCTCCCATGCCACCGACAGGATCCCGGCCTGGTCCTGCACATGATGGCCGTACTCGTGGGCCAGCACCCTGCCGTAGATGCCGAACAACGACACCGGCGCGAAGCCGGAGGCCCGCACGACGTCCGCCGTGCCCACGTACATCCCGTTGTTGGCCGGGCAGTAGAAGGCCGACGAGCCGGACGCGGGGAAGTCGCCGCACGGACTGCGGCCCGGCCGGTCCCAGAACACGCGGTCCGGCCGGTCGAAGGCCAGGCGCGCCGCGGCGAACCCGGCCTGCCACGAGGTGTCCAGGCAGTCGGTCAGCGCGCTCATGAAGGCCGCCATCGACGCGGTGTCGTCCTCGGCGATGCCGGGCGCCCGGCAGCCGTAGCCCGCCAGCGCGCCGAGACCGTAAACCCGGTTGCGGTCGAGGATCGCGGGCACGCCGATGCCGGGGCGCGCCGCATCCTCTGCTGTCGAGCCCCCAGCCGATGTGACGTGCGACCCCGCGACCACGGTCCGTGACCTGGTCAGCACCGAGCACACCACCACGATCAGCACGATGACCGCGGCGAGCACGCCCAGCGGCGCGACCCACGGCGTCGTCCGCCGAATCACTGCATCCCCCGGCCCGATTCCTACCCAGGATGTCGCTAGGCTCCCCTGTCATGACGGTGGGATCTTGGGTTCGTACGGCCGCCGCGGTGATGGCCGCGGCCACCCTGCTGACCTCCGCCCCGGCCCACGCCGCCGCGGGCCGGGTCACCAGCGAGACGATCGAGCTGGAGCTGAAGCGCGGAGGCGTGCTGCACGTCAAGCAGAGCGTCACCTTCGAAGGTGGCCCGATCGTGCGCGACCTGGTCACGCGCACGCGCTACGACGACGCCAACGACCGGCTGTACCGCCTGTCCGGCTTCAAGGGCGACGGCAGGCTCACCGAGAGCACGCTGACACTCGAAGGCAAGCCGACGGCGACGTTCGAGTACGACGTCACCGGCGCGGTCACGCCGTCCGGCGGCCTTGAGGAGCTGCGCTGGTTCGCGGGCGGCGGCTGGAACGCCCCCGTCACCACCAGCACGGTCAAGGTGACGGGCCCAGCCCTCCTGCAGCACCTGTCGTGCTTCGCGGGCGCACCCGCATCGGCGATCGGCTGCACGTCCGGCTCGATGGACCACACGGGCACACTGGCGGAGTTCGAGCAGCAGGGGCTGGGCGCGGGCCAGCTGCTGACCGTCGTCGTCGGCTACCCGGCCGGGGCGAGCGGCGGCAAGCCGGTGCTGGAGCGGCGCTTCGAGCTGGCCAGCGCGTTCACCGTCAACGCGGTCACCGGCGGCGCGCTCGCCGGCCTGCTGGTGCTCATGCTCGGCGGCATCGGCCTGCTGTACTGGACACGCGGTCGCGACGCCCGCGTCGTCGGCCACGAGTCGGGCGCGGTCAACCCGCTGCAGAACGGCGTCTTCACCCCGCCCGACGGAGTACGGCCCGGCCAGATCGGCACGCTGGTCGACGAGCAGGCCGACGTCGTCGACGTCACCGCCACCATCGTCGACCTGGCCGTACGCGGCTACCTGCGCATCGACGAGCAGCCCCGCCAGGCCTACGACGCCCCCGACTGGACACTCGTCAGACTGCCCGAAGCGCCGCTCGACGCCCTCCTGCCCTACGAGCGGGCGCTGTACGACGCCGTGTTCGAAGGGCGTGAGGCCGTGCTGCTGTCGCAGCTGTCGGGCTCGTTCGCCAAGAACCTCGGCAAGGTGCGCGACGCCCTCTACGACGACGTCGTCAGGCAGGGCTGGTTCGCCAGGCGGCCCGACACCGTGCGCGGGCGCTGGACGACGCTCGGCGTGGTGCTGAGCGTGCTCGGCGTCGCGGCCACGGTGGCGCTGGCGTGGTTCACGACCTACGGGCTGATCGGCCTGGCGCTGATCATCGCGGGAGCGGCGCTGGCGGTCGGCGGGCAGTACATGCCGGCCAAGACCGGCAAGGGCGCCGCCGCGCTCGCCCACACGCTGGGCTTCCGGCAGTTCCTGCTGTCCGGCGATCTCGGCAGCGTGCCCGAGCAGCACAGGGTCGAGCTGTTCTCCCGCTACCTGCCGTACGCGGTCATCTTCGACGGCGTCGAGCACTGGTCGCGTACGGTGGCCTCGATGACGGGCAACGGGCAGCAGGCCGACCATCTGTACTGGTACCACGGGCCCGCCGAGTGGGACCTGTCGAAGTTCGCCGGGTCGATGCGCACGTTCACCACGACCACGTCGGGCGCGATCTCCTCGACACGGCAGCTCAGGTCGCTGTAGTCACAGCCGGATCAGGCCGCGTTCGACGGCCGCCGTGACCGCCGCCGTGCGCGTCTCCACACCGAGCTTGCCGTACACGTGCACGAGGTGGGTCTTCACGGTCGCCTCCGTGATGAAGAGCGATCTGGCGATCTCCTTGTTGCCCGCGCCTCTGGCCAGCAGTTCGAGGATCTCGATCTCGCGTGCGGTCAGGGCCGGTCCCGGGTCGCGCATGCGGCGCATCATCCGGGTGGCCACCCTGGGCGACAGGGCGGTCTCGCCCCTGGCCGCGGCCCTGATCGCCTGGAAGAGCTCCTCGGGCGGGCAGGCCTTGAGCACGTAGCCGGTGGCGCCCGCGTCGATGGCGCGCACGATGTCGGCGTCGGTCTCGTAGGTGGTCAGCACCAGCACCTGCGGCGCACCCGGCAGCGCCCGCACCTTGCGCGTGGTGTCGACCCCGTCGGGGCCGTCGCCGAGTTGCAGGTCCATGAGCACCACGTCGGGCTCGCGCAGGGCGATGCCCCTGACGGCCTCCTCGGCGCTCGCCGCCTCGCCGACGATCTCCATGTCGGGCTCGCCGCCGACCAGGGCCGCGATGCCCGCCCTGACCACGGGATGGTCGTCCACCAGGAACAGTTTCACGACGGCACCCTCGCAGCCACGGCCGTGCCCTCGCCGGGCACGCTCTCCACCACCAGCGTGCCACCCACCTCGGCCAGGCGGTCACGCATCCCCCTCAGGCCGTAGCCGCGCCCGGCCTTGCGCGAGACGTCCTGGTCGAAACCGACGCCGTCGTCGAACACGTCGAGCGTCACCTCGCCCTCCAGATACGACAGTGTGAGGATGACCCGGCCCGCCGCCGCGTGCTCACGCGTGTTGGCCAGGGCGCCCTGCGCGACCCTGAGCAGCACGGCCTCCTTGTCGGCGGGCAGCGGGTACGGCTCGCCCGCCAGACGGAACTCCAGGTCGCCCTCCAGCGCGGCGAGCGCCTCGGGCAGCGATCGCTCGCGTAGATCGGCGGGGCCGAGGTCGCGGACGAACCTGCGGGCCTCGTCGAGGTTGTCGCCCGCCGCCCTGGTGGCCTGCCTGACGTACTCCCTGGCCAGGGCCGGGTCGGTGCTCCAGGCTCGGTCGGCGGCCTGCAGCAGCATGCGCTGGCTGGTCAGGCCCTGGGCCAGCGTGTCGTGGATCTCCCTGGACAGCCGCTCGCGCTCCTGGAGGATCGCCGCCCCGCGCAGCTCCCAGAAGATGACCACGGTCATCGCGGCCACCGCGATCGGCCCCAGCACCAGGCTCGGGTCGAACCTGTCCGACAGGTGCACCTGGGCGACGATCACCGCGAGTGTGAGCACGGCCGCCGCCACCACCGTCCAGCGCAGCGACAGCACCCGAAGGCACACGAACAGCAGCGGAATGGCGCACCAGCTGAACGACGGCGCCAGCCACACCAGCACCAGCCACACCGCGACCACCACGACGAGCCACCCGAGCCGGGCCCTGCCGAGCCTGCGCCAGAGCACCACCCCCACTCCGTACACGACGGCCAGCACGCCGCTCAGCGCCAGCGAGAGCACGGTCTGGGCGTCCATCTCGTGCCTGACGACCAGCCGCGAGGCCGAGGCGGCCAGCAGCAGGAAGAACCCGGCGTGCATCGCGCCGTTCAACCACGCCCGCTCCACGTCCTCGCCTCCGCTCCTGGTCCTGATTCGCCCGAACGTACCCGGGACACGTCCTCCGGGCGTCAACCGATCGGTTGACCCCTCGCTCAACCGATTCTCCCCCTCGCACTCCTCCGCACTCCCGATGGCAGCCGGTCGCGGCGGCGGCAGGCTGGTGGACATCGAGTACGACACCCCCGATGACCTGGAGACACCCCATGAACCTGCGCCTTCGCACCGCCGCCACCGCCGTCGCCGCTCTCGCCGTCGTCGGCGCACTCGGCGCGGCCGGAGCCGGCACGGCCACCGCCCAGACCGCGCAGAGCAACCGCAACGCCCCGGCCGTCGCCGAGACCAGGACGCTCACCGCCGACGCCGCACTCAAGATCGCCGACGCCGTGCAGAAGGAGGCGGCCAAGGAGAAGCAGCGCGTCACCGTCGTGATCGTCGACCGCTCCGGCGCCACCCGCCTGGTGCTCAAGGGCGACGGCTCCGGCCCGCAGACCGAGGAGTCGGCCAAGCGCAAGGCGTTCACCGCCGTGTCGTTCGGCAAGGCCACCAGCGAACTCGCCAAGGGCGCCACCGGCGACGGGCCCACCATCGCCGACATCCCCGGCACCCTGTTCCTCGGCGGCGGCGTGCCCGTCGCCTCGGGCGGCGCCCCGATCGCGGGCATCGGCGTCGGCGGCGCGCCCAGCGGCGACATCGACGAGCGCCTGGCCCAGGCCGGTCTGAAGGCGGTCGCGGGGCAGCTCGGCTGAAGGGAGCCCGCTCCGGTGAGCCAGTTGCGCTCACCAGGGGTTCCACCCCGTCCGCGCGTGACTCCACCTCCTCTCCCACGGCATGAAAGGATCACGAGCGTGCTGCTAGACGAACAACTGCTCACGGCCGCTGCCGTAGGAGACGCCGCCGCCGTGCGCGAAGCCGTCACCGAGGGCGCGAACCTGGAGGCGCGCGACGCCAAACGGCGCACCGCGCTCCTGCTCGCCGTCGCCGCCGACCATGTGGAGGTCGCCCAGATCCTGGTGGCGGCCGGGGCCGATCCCGACGCGCTGGACTTCCAGCACGACACGCCCTGGCTGGTGACCGGCGTGACCGGCAGTGTGGAGATGCTCCGCGCGCTGCTTCCCGCACGTCCGGACCTGACGATCCGCAACCGCTACGGCGGCGTGTCGATCATCCCCGCCTCCGAGCGCGGCCATGTGGACTACGTGCGCGAGGTGCTCAGGACGGGCATCGACGTCAACCATGTCAACGACCTCGGCTGGACCGCCCTGCTGGAGGCCGTCATCCTCGGCGACGGCTCGGCGCCCTACCGGGAGATCGTCAGGCTGCTGCTGGCCGGTGGGGCCGACCCGCGTCTGGCCGACAAGGAAGGCGTCACCGCACTCGAACACGCCCAGGCCAAGGGCCAGCAGGAGATCGTGGCCCTGCTCCGCGCCGCCTGACCTCCTTCTCCGCGTACGGCGGGCACCCGGGTGACGGGGCTCGCCGTACTTTTTTGTTTGCCCAGGTCAGGGCGTTGTGCGTCATGGCGTTTTCGCAGGTCAGCGCCATACGTGAACATGATGTTCGCGTTTGCGGCGCCCAGGGCGGCTGAGGCAGGATGACCGGGCTTCCCATCGACAGCCCTGCTCAGGGCTGATTTCGCCATGCCCTGAGGACCCCGCAGAGGAGAACTCCGTCATGATCCTTGTCACCGGCGCCACCGGAACCGTCGGCCGCAGCCTGGTCAGACAGCTCGCCGAAGCCGGACATCCCGTACGGGCGCTGACCCGCGATCCGGGCTCGGCCGCCGCGGCACGGCTGCCCGAAGGCGTCGAGGTCGTCGGAGGCGACTTCGCCGACCCCGACTCGCTCGTCCCCGCCCTGCGCGGCGTCGAACGGCTTCATCTCGTCTCGGTCGAAGGGGGGACGCTCGCGAACGGCGGGCGCATTCTCGATCTGGCCCGGCGTGCGGGCGTCCGGCGCCTGACCCATCTCGGGCACAACGACCCGAGCCGGCCGGACGACGACCCGTTCGAGGCGCCGCACCGGGCTCTGCACCGCCTCATCGAAGGCGCCGGGATGGAGTGGACGCACATCTTTCCCGGCGAGTTCATGGCCAACACCCTCGACTGGGCGCCCTCGATCCGGGCCCACCGCGTCGTACGCGCGCCGTTCGCCGGTTGGACGTCGGCCATGGTGCACGAGGACGACATCGCCGCCGTGGCCATGGCCGCCCTGCTCACCGACGGACACGCCGGACGCGTCCACGCCCCCACGGGTCCCGAGCCCGTGCGCCGCGCCGACGCGGTCAGGCTGATCGGCGAGGCGATCGGGGAGCCGGTCGAGTACGTCGAGCTGACGGCCGCGCAGGCCCGCGCGGAGTGGAAGGACCTCTATCCGGAGGAGGTCGTGGAGTGGTTCCTCGGCATGGGCGACGACTTCTCCACCGAACCGCCGATCGCACCCGACGTGCTCGACGTCACCGGACGGCCGGGGCTGACCTTCGCCCGGTGGGCGCGAGACCACGCCGACGACTTCCGGTAGAGCCGTCCGGCCGTCATGCCCTGGCGCGTAGCCGTACCTCGCCCACCGGGCGACCGCCGCCCAGCAGGGGCACGGTCGCCAGGGTGTCGAGTTCGGGGGCGTCGAGGCCGAGTGCGCGCAGCGCCGACACCGTGACCGGGGTCCTGGCCCGATAGGCGCCGTCCTCGATCTTGACGGTTCCGGCCCTGCCGTCGGCGTGCGCGAACGCGTCGAAGCCCTCGGCCCCGACCTTCACCATCAGGCCTGGCACGGCCCGCATGAGCTTGGCCTCGGGGCGGGTCGTGCCCGACGTCCACTCCGGGTAGGCGGTCATCGCCTCGAAGATACGGCGCTCGGGCGAACCGGCCACCCCGGCTGGAAAGGCGCGAAAGCCTCGGGTGACGCCGACCATCGAGACGAAGAACAGCGGCGCCCCGCACCCGTCGACCCCCGTCGCGGCCACGCGCTCGCCGGTCAACTCCTCCACGCACTGCCTGATCGCACGTTGCAAGGGATGCGCCGGGTCGAGGTAGGTGTCGGTCGGCCAGTCGTTGCGCACACACGTGGCCAGCATGGCGGCGTGCTTGCCCGAACAGTTCATGAAGATCCGCCCGCGCTCCGACACCGCCCGGTCCTCCGGGTAGTCCTCCGGGCACTGCAGCGCCGTCTCCTCCAGGCCCGCCGCCTCCAGGATCTTCCTGACGCCGTCGGCGTGGAAGCTCTCGCCCGCGTGGGAGGCGCAGGCCAGGGCCAGCAGTTCGTCACGCAGGTCGAGCCCCGCCCGTACCATGGCCAGCGCCTGCAGCGGCTTCAGCGACGAACGCGGCGAGACCAGCGCGTCCACGACGCCGTGCGACCTGACCACCGTGCCGTCGCCCGCCACGGCCAGCATCCTGGCCAGATGGGTCGACTCCACGAACCCCGACCGTACGACCTCGACCACCAGCGCCTGCTCAGCCATCTCACGGCCCCCTTCCGGCCACGAGTCTACGGACGGCCGCACGGGCGATCGCGACCGCCCGGCATGGGAGAATCGTCGCTCATGCGAGCGGTCGTACAGCGAGTGAGTTCCGCGTCCGTCGTGGTCGACGGGGTGAGCGTCGGCGCGATCGACGAGCCAGGCCTGATGGTCCTCGTCGGCGTCACCCACACCGACACGGAGTCCGAGTCGCGCAGGCTCGCCGCCAAGCTCTGGGGCCTGCGCATCCTGCACGGCGAGAAGTCCTGCTCCGACGTCGGCGCGCCCCTGCTGGTCATCAGCCAGTTCACCCTGTACGGCGACACGCGCAAGGGACGCCGTCCGACCTGGGTGGCCGCCGCGCCCGGTCCGGTCGCCGAGCCTCTGGTGGAGTCGGTGATCGCCGAACTCCGGTCGCTCGGGGCGCATGTCGAGACCGGGCGCTTCGGCGCCGACATGAAGGTGTCACTGCTGAACGACGGGCCGATCACCCTGGTGATCGACGTCTGAGGTCCCCTGCCCGCGCACATTGGCGAGGATCGTGTGCAGCGTCGCCTTGAGCCGGGCGAGCTCCTCGGGCGTCAGGCCTTCGGTGATCCTCGCTTCCAGCACGGCGCGGTCGTCGAGGAGTGGCTCGCGCAGGGCCTTTCCGGCCGAGGTCAGGTAGATGCGGACCAGGCGCTGGTCGGCCTGGTCACGTCGTCTGATGACCAGGCCAGCCGCCGTCATCCTGGTGATCATCTTCACCACGGTCGGGGTGGTGACGTTGAGCTTGACCGCGAGCTCACCCGGTGTACGGCCCTCCTGCTCCCAGAGGGCGCCGAGCACGAGGTTCTGCCCGAGATGCAGGCCGTGCTTGCGCACGGACTCCTCGGCCAGGGCACGTAACGCCTTGTGGGTCACGGTCATCAGATCGAGGATCTCAGTCACGCGATCAGGATAGCTTCCCGGCTAATGATGTGCCGGCTAGCGTTCGTCCGCCCTGGGCTTACCTCACGTGCGACGTGGCGGTGAGGGCCGGAGTCGGCTGGAGGGGCGTGCTGGACGGGGGCCCGCCCCCGGACCGCGGTGGCCCGGGGGTGGCTTGCCGTACTGGGCCTGCTTGCTGGGCCTGTTTACTGGGCCTGCCGTACTGGGCCTGGAGGGTCAGCGGATGCGGCGGCGCAGGGCCGGGTCGATGGCGACGTTGCGGCCGGCGTCCGGGGGGACGATGACCTCCTGGGAGGCGGCCACGCCGTCGGCCAGGAGGGTGGCGTCGACCGGGACGGTGCGCTTGACGACGGCCAGCGCGATCGGGCCGAGCTCGTGGTGGCGGGAGGCCGAGCCGACCTGGCCCACCACGTCGCCGTCGAGGGTGACCGGCGTGCCGTGCTTGGGCAGCGTGTCGACACTGCCGTCCAGGTGCAGGAACACCAGGCGGCGGGGCGGGTGCCCGAGGTTGTGGACCCGCGCGACCGTCTCCTGGCCCCGGTAGCAGCCCTTCGACAGGTGTACGGCGGCGCCGATCCACCCGATCTCATGCGGAATCGTCTTGTGGTCGGTCTCGAAGCCGAGTCTCGGCCGATGCCCCTCGATGCGCAACGCCTCGTACGCCCACAGGCCGGCCAGCGGCTTGCCGAGATGGGCGGCGAGCTCCTCACGCGGCACCAGGAAGTCCTCGTCGGCCGACGACAGTACGGCGAGGTCGGTCAGCGACACCTCCACGCGCAGCATGAACCGCATCCTGTCGAGGTAGTCCACCAGCGCCGCCGCCGCGCCCGGCTCGACATGGGCGAGGACGGCCTCGCCGTCGTCGACGAGCGTCAGGTGGTGCTCCACCCGGCCCTGCAGATCGAGGATCAGTGTCTGCGTCCACACGCCAGGCGCGAGGTTGTCGAGCTTCTGCGAGGTGAGGTCGTTGAGCCATTTCAGGCGGTCCGCCCCTGCGATCCGGACGACCTCCCGGTTGCTCCTGTCGACGACGGCCTCGTCCTTGAGCAGGGCACGCTGCTCGGCGAACAGATCGCCGTAGTGGGCCGCGACATCGGAGTCCGGGGCGTCGGCCGCGACGGCCCCGGGGAGATCGAGCAGAGGGCTACGCATACCCCCCAGGCTATCCCCCGCCCATCCCGTTTCCGCACCAGGCCGGTGCCGGAGCTTCATTCGCGGTGGCTTGAGCCGCGGGCGCCCGAGCCGCGTTGCGGGCTTGGTGGCCCGCCCAGGTCAGTGGCAGTTGCGGCAGCGGCCGAACACGGTCAGGTGGTGCACGTCGGCCGTGAAGCCGATCTCGTTCCGGAGGCCGTCGACCAGGCCCGCGACCAGCTCGGGGCGTACCTCGCTGATCTCGTTGCAGCCGCGGCAGACCAGGTGGACGTGGTCGGCCTCGCTGGCGAGATGGTAGGTCGGGGCGCCGTGGCCGAGATGCGTGTGGGTGACCATGCCCAGCTCTTCGAGGAGCTCAAGCGTGCGGTACACGGTGGAGATGTTGACGCCGCGCGCGGTCTCGCGGACTTTGCCGCAGATCTCCTCGGGCGTCGCATGCTCCAGGGCCTTGACCGCTTCGAGGACAAGCTGGCGCTGGGGGGTCACACGGTAGCCCTTGGCCCTGAGCTCCTCGTGCCACGACGTCTCGGTCATGCCCTGAGTCTACGGGCCGCAAATATTCGCTTGCCGCTTTCGAAGGGGGTCGCATAGCTTGAAAGCACGCCGAAAGGAGGTGGTCCGAACAATGGTTGATCATAGTTGGACTAGCGAGGTGGCTGTCCGCTGACCGAGCGGACTCCGGGCCACTAAGTCTGGACGTCTCGCGCCGTTCGGCGTAAACCGAGACAACCACCGGGACCCCGGGTTGCTGGAGGGTGGGACACGATCCCATCCATGGTCCATCCAGCCCGCTTCTTGCGAGAGGCGGAGCCAGCCCGGGGTTCTTCCATGCCTGGGGCTTTCATGCCGGGGCTTGTGCGGGCTTTTTTGCGGGGCTCCGCGCCGAGGATCTTCTGTGCTGGGGTTCTTCCTGCCGTGGTTCTCCCTGCCGGAATCTTTCCTCGTCGCCTCGCTGCCTCGCTGCCTCGCTGCCTCGCTACCGGAATCTCATGTACGCCTGAGGCTTCATGTACCGCAGCGCCTGAGTGTCTTCCGTGTGCCAGGGGCCTCCGCGCCCCGAAAGCCTTCGGCTGCCCGGCGTTCCGCCGAGCTGACGTTCCCTCGTGTCGGCATTCCTCGTGTCGGCGTTCCTCGTGTCGGCGTCCCTCGTGTCGGCGTCCCTCGTGTCGGCGTCCCTCGTGTCGGCGTCCCTCGTGTCGGCGTCCCTCGTGTCGGCGTCCCTCGTGTCGGCGTCCCTCGTGTCGGCGTCCCTCGTGTCGGCGTCCCTCGTGTCGACGTCCCGTTGAACCCGCCCGGCCGCGAGCTTCCCCCGCGCCCGCCCCACCACGCCAGCAAGCTCCACCCTCACCCCCACCCCACACGAACCCCCTCGCATCCCGAAAAATCACCCCCCGCCCCCGCATGTCCCCCCGCACCCCACAGACACGTAAATATTGCTCTAAGTAAGCCAAGTTGACGCTCTGTGCATGAATAATCCCAGGTCAGGGCAAGTAAGCATCACCAACTGACATCGGGGGTGATCATGCATACGGCTACACTGCGTCAACGGCTGCGCTATTGGTTCGACAACACCATGGCCAGGGGCACGCCCGCCCTGATCACCTGGCTTGCCGTGATCTCGCTTGTCGTCGTGGTGATCCTGAGCGCGCTCATCGTGCTGGCGACGCCCGACTCGGAGAAGCGCACCTCGTTCGGCACGACTGTGCAGGAGATCTGGCGCAACACCGTCGACACGTTCGGCCTGGGCAGCGGCACCGAGACCAGGCCCATGCTCGTCGTCCTCACGATTTTGCTGGCCGCGGTGGGCATCTTCTTCGCCAGCACGCTCATCGGTCTGCTCACCGCCGGGGTGAGCGCCAAGATCATGGACCTGCGCAAGGGCAGGTCGGTCGTGCTCGAACGCGACCACACGGTGATCCTCGGCTGGTCCGACGAGGTGTTCACCGTCATCGCCGAACTCGTCGAGGCCAACTCCAGCCGAGGCAGAAGTGCGATCGCCATCCTGGCCGACCGGGATCGCACCGAGATGGAGGACGAGATCCGCGACAAGCTCGGCGGCACCGGCAAAACGCGTGTGATCTGCCGTACGGGCGACCCCGAGGACATCGCCGACGTCACCATCGTCAACCCGCAGACCGCACGGTCGATCATCGTGCTGAGCCCGCCGGGACCGACCCCAGACCAGCAGGTCATCAAGACGCTGCTCGCGGTGACCAACGCCCCCGACAGGCGTCCCGCGCCGTATCACATCGTGACCGCCGTGCACGACACCAAGAACCACGCCGCCGCATTGCTCGCGGGTGACGGCGAGGCCGAGGTGATCAACGCCGACGAGATCGCCGCCAGGGTCATCGTGCAGACGTGCCGCCAGTCGGGCCTTTCGGTCGTCTACAGCGACCTGCTCGACTTCGCCGGGGACGAGATCTACATCGCCAAGGCGCCGCAGCTGACGGGACTGTCGTTCGGGGAGGCGCTGTTCAGGTTCGGCCGTTCGGTGCTGATCGGCCTGCAGCGGCCGGACGGCACGGTGGCGCTCAAGCCGCCGATGATGTCGCAGATCGGCCCTTCGGACCAGGTCATCGTCATCGCCGCGGACGACGACAAGATCGACATGGTCGACGAGCCCACGCCGTTCGACGAGTCGGCGATCGCCCCGCTCACCGTCACGCCCGCGGTCCCCGAGTCCGCGCTCGTCCTGAGCTGGAACAGGCGGGGGCCGGCCATCCTGCGCGAACTCGACTCCTACGTCGCGCCGGGCTCGGTCGTCGACGTGGTGGCACGCGACGTCGACCTGGCCTCGGTCATCGAGCGGGTGTCGGAGGAGTCGCGCAACATGACGATCCACTTCACCCACGGCGACTGCACCGACCGGGACGTCCTGGAGGCGCTGAAGCCCTCGACGTACGCCCACATCATCGTGCTCTGCCCCGACGAGGTGCCGGGGCAGGAGGCCGACGCCAGGACGCTGGTCACCCTGTTGCACCTGCGCGACATGCAGGCCAGGAGCAACGAGCGCTTCCCGATCGTGTCGGAGATGGCCGACGACAGGAACAGGCGGCTCGCCCAGATCACCAAGGCCGACGACTTCATCGTCAGCAACAAGCTGATCAGCCTGCTGCAGACCCAGCTCGCCGAGAACCGGCATCTGGCGGGTGTGTTCACCGACCTGTTCGACCCCGAGGGCGCCGAGATCTACCTGCGTCCCGCGATCGACTACGTCGCCCTGGGCCGGGAGATCAACTTCGCCACCGTCGTGGAGGCGGGCCAGCGCAGGGAGGAGGTCGCGATCGGCTATCGGATCGCGGCCCAGGCCAACGAGGCGCCGACCTTCGGCGTCGTGCTCAACCCGGCCAAGGACGACACCACGACGTTCGCACTCGGCGACAAGATCATCGTCCTGGCCGAGGAATAGCCGCCGAGGAATAGCCGCCGAGGAGCCGAGGAACAGCTCCCAGGGGCGAGCCGCTAGTGCTCTCCCCTGGGGGAGACGCCGAGCTTGGCGCAGGCGTCGTTGTACAGGCGGACGACCGCCTTCCTGACCTGGGCCCGCTCGGTCAGCGTCTCCCCCCAGGGCACGCGCACCCGCTCCCCCGCGTCGATCGTGAACTCGATCGCCTCGGCGTCGACGTCGCTCGTCGTCGCGGTGGTCGCGTCGGGGCGCTCGCCCAGCGCGCGGACGATGAGGAGGGCGTCGTCGCCGTGGTCGTCGTTCATGTGGCGCTTGATGGCCTCGACGACGTCAGAGGTGAAGGGGTTGCTCATAGCTGGTCAGGATACTTTCTTGAGCTCGCCCGACATGTGGGAGGTCAGCGGCTGCCCGACGGCGGCCATGTCGTAGGCCCACATGAGGTTGCCGTTGACCAGGCCGTAGAGGCGACTGCCTGCGGAGTACTCCTTGGAGGTGGCCGTGCGCGCCACCACGTCGGTCTGCAGTTCGATCTTGCGGAATACGACCTCGCCGACGTAGATCTCGACGATGCCGGTGGGATGGGCGAGCACCACCTCCAGCTGACGCTCGGGAAGCGCGCGCCAGAAGCCGGTCTCGGTGGCCAGGGGCCTGACCGGCTCGCCCTCCTCGCTGAGCAGCCAGGTGCGGCTGGTGTAGGTGAGGAACGGCTTGCCGTTGTGCCCGAACTCGATCTCCTGGCCGAAGTTGAAGCTCTCCATCGTCGGGTACCCGCCCACGCCCGCGCCCTCCCAGCGGCCCAGCAGGAAGGCGATCTGCTCAAGGTTCGGATGTAGCTCTGGTGCGTCCATGGCATCCGAGCCTAGATGCTCGGCCGGGAATTACCCGGCTGCGGCCCGCAACCGCCAGGCCGGTCCGGACATATCGGATTTTGGGGCTTGAACGAGGTGCGGGCCATGACGGTGATCAGGATCCTGCTGCCGGTCGTGGGAGCCGCGCTCGTGGTCCGGGCCCTGTACGAGTGGCACAGGCGGCGGGTCATGGCCGCCACCCCGACGATCGGCGCGGGCGACGTGACCCATGTGGCCGACGGCAAAACCAGGATCGAGGTCGCCGGAGAGGCGCTCGCCGGACCCTCCGGCCTGCTGATCGCCCCGCTGAGCGGCTGGAGAGCGGCAGCGGCACGCTGACCGAGAAGGCGCGCGCGATCGGCATCACCACACTCGGCCGGGGTCGGGGCAGCACGACGGGCAACAGGTTCCACGAGTGGGTCCTGCGCGAGGGCACGCCGCTCTACACTCTCGGCACCGCGACCCAGGTCCACGACATTCCGGCCATCCGTAAACCCTTCGTCTTGTCGACCAAGTCGGAGGAGGCCGTCGCGCACACCTCGTTCACCACCTCGCTGATCACCGCCGCGGTCGGCGCGCTGGTGCTGGTGGGCACGCTGACCTGGTGGATTCTGAGCCCGGTCGCCTGAAAGGCGGCTCGCCACCGCCGGGCGATCCGCCGTCGCCGCCCGGCGTAGTGCTGTTACTCTCCGTGATCTCTCTATAAGGATCACAGAGAATCGGGGGATCTTCCGAATGATCCAGCTCTGGAAGAGCACGGCACTGTCCCTGCTTTTCCTCGTCGTAGCCCCTCAGGTGAGCATGCTGCAGGTCAGGGAGGCCGCGCTGTCGGTCAGGGTCACCGACAACAGGACGTACGTCGCCCCTGACACCACCGCCACGTACACCGTGACCGTGAGCAACGACGGCGACGAGGAGGCGAACGGGGTCGTCGCCGACCTCACGGTGGGCGCCGGTCTGACGTTCGAGTCGTGCTCCGACTCCTGCACCGGCAGTGGCACCCGGGGCGTCTGGCCCACGTTCGACCTGGCCGCGGGGGCCAAGCGGGTCTTCACCATGAAGGCCAAGGTGCCCAAGGCCGCCACGCCCGGCACCAAGTACGAGTCCACCGCGACGGCCGACGCGCCCGGCACGATCGCCAATGCCACCGACGAGAGCTTCGTCGGCCAGGCGCAGCTGTCGGTGAGCAAGACCGACGGCGTCCAGGACGCGTTGCGCGGCGACACCGTCACCTACACGATCGTCGCGAGCAACCCCGGCACGCTGCCGATCGACGAGGTCCTGCTGTCCGACGACATCGCGGCCGGCCCCGAGTTCGCATCGGCCGACCGCGACGGCGTGTTCGACCCGGTGGACAAGACCGTCCGCTGGGCACCGTTCGACCTGCAGCCGGGCGCCAAGGAGGAGTTCAGCGTCACCGCGAACGTGCCGCTGACGGCGGCGTCCGGCCAGGTGCTGAAGAACACCGCCAGCGCGACGGGCGGCGGCCTGAGCGACACTGCCGTCGACGAGACGCTGGTGACCATCGCGACCGGCATCGCCCTGACCAAGAGCGACGACCGCGACGACGCCCAGCCTGGCGAGGAGCTCACCTACACCATCACCGTCCGCAACACCGGCGAGCTGGACGAACCCACGGTCAAGCTGGTCGACACGTTCGGCGAGCGGCTCGACCTGGTCTCGCTCCCCACCGGCGGCACCTATGCCGACCGGGCGGTGACCTGGCCCGACTTCCCCCTGAGCGCGGGCGCGTCGCGCTCGTTCACGGTCGTCGCGCGGATCCTGAAGGACGGCGAGGTGGACAAGGTGGACAACGTCGTCGTGGCGACGACGAGCAAGGGCACCAAGAGCAGGGCGCAGGACAGCACGCTGGTCCTGTCGCCGCCCCAGGCCAAGGCGGGCGCCCCGGCGGCGCCACCGGCCGCGGGCGACGAGGCCGTCGCCGCCCCGCCCGCCGCGTCGCCGGGCGCCACCCCACCCTCCACACCGGCGCCGACGCCCACACCCGGCAAGGAGCGCGCCGAGCGGCCGTCGGGCGGGCTGCCGTTCACGGGGGCCAACGTGCTGCCGTTCGCCGGCGCCGCCGTCCTGCTGCTGGGGATCGGCGCGGTCGTGCTGACCACCCTTCGCCGCCGCCGCGACAACGGCTGAGCCGGGCCGGACTCAGCCGAAGGCACCCGCGTGGTCGAGGACCCACTGGCGGAACGGCGTGGCCGGGCTGCCCGTGAGGTCCTCGACCGTCGTGGTGACGCTCTCGGGGTGATCGGCCATCGACGCCCAGGCGTCGAGCGCGCCGTCGACGAACTCGGGCTCGCCCCAGGCGGCCAGCAGCTCGCTCCTGGCCTCCGCACGCGAGAGCTCCTCCCACCTCGTCGGCCTGCCGATCACCTCGCCGATCACCCTGACCTGCTCGGCCTGCGTGAGCACCGCCGGGCCGGTCAGCTCGTGCGCGGCGCCCTCGTGCCCCTCGCCGGTGAGCGCCAGCACGCCGACGGCCGCGATGTCGCGCTCGTGGATCAGCGAACGGGCCGCGTCGCCGTACGGCCAGCGCACGATGCCGGTGGCGGCGATCTGCTCGGCCCAGATCAGCGTGTTGCCCGCGAAGCCGCCGGGCCGTAGGAACGTCCAGGCCACGCCCGACTCTCTGAGCAGCCGCTCCACCTCCTCGTGGAACAGCCCGGTCGGCTCGGCCCCGCCGACGCCACGCGACGACAGGTACACCACGTGCCGCGCGTGCGCCGCGATCGTCCCCACCACGCTGTCCGCGCCTTCGGCGTTCATACCCGGCCAGACCAGGAAGACCGAGTCGACGCCCGTCACGGCCCGCTCCACCACCGCCTGGTCGTAGAGGTCGCCCTCAACCACCTCGACGCCGTCGCCGAACCCGGCCCGCGCGCCGTCACGCGTCAGCGCCCGTACGGCGACGCCCCTGTCCCGCAGCCCCGCCACCACGTGCCGCCCCACCTTGCCGGTGGCGCCGATCACCAAAACCGTCATGTCGTCCCTTGTCCCCATCGGAATATGGCTCGACGGTAGGACCTCAAGTCTTGTTAAGGTCAACCGGTGACGTACTCCCGCACGACCGATCGCCTCACCCTCCGCCCCGTCACCGACGCCGACGCCGACCACCTCGTCCGCCTCGACGCCGACCCGGGCGTCATGCGCTTCATCAACGGCGGCCGTCCGACACCACGCGAGACGATCACGCGTGAGGTGCTGCCGAGGATGACGGCCGGGCGCTACTGGGCGGCGATCGAGCGGTCGAGCGGCGAGTTCGCCGGATGGTTCGCCCTCGCGGACACGGGGACCGAGGGCGAGGCCGATCTCGGCTACCGGCTGCGCACGGTGTTCTGGGGCAAGGGCTATGCCACCGAAGGGGCGCGTGCCCTGGTCGGCCTGGCGTTCACCGAGCTCGGGCTGGAGCGGGTGATCGCCACCACGATGACCGTCAACAGCGGTTCACGCCGGGTGATGGAGAAGGCCGGGCTGCGGCACGTGCGGACGTTCTTCGCCGACTGGCCCGAGACGATCGAGGGGTCGGAGCTCGGCGACGTGGAGTACGCGCTGACGCGGGCCGAATGGGCGGCGGGCGCGGCGGAGGTCTAGGGTGGCCAGCATGGCACGATCACTGGTGATCAAGGTGACCGCGGGAGCCGACGCACCCGAGCGCTGCAACCAGGCGTTCACGGTGGCTGCGGCCGCACTGGCGAGCGGTGTCCCCGTCTCGCTCTGGCTGACCGGAGAGGCGTCGTGGTTCGCGCTGCCCGGCCGGGCCAAGGAGTTCAGCCTGCCGCACGCGGCGGCGCTGTCGGACCTGCTCGACGCCGTGCTCGCCGGAGGCAGGGTCACCGTGTGCACGCAGTGCGCGGCCCGGCGCGACATCACGGTCGACGACCTCATCGAGGGCGTCCGCATCGCCGGAGCCCCCGCCTTCGTCGAGGAAGCGGTCACCGAGGGCGCTCAGGCCCTGGTGTACTGACGCCGTTCCTCCCTTCCGGACGCCCGCGACTCCCTTCCGGACGCCCGAGACTCACTGCCGGGCGTCGAAGACGATCTCGACTCGGCGGTTCCTGGCGCGGTTGTCCTCGTTCGGACGGCCGTCGACGATATTGGGGGCCTTGGGACGGGTCTCGCCGAAGCCCTCCGCCCGAGGTGTCGCCGCCGTGCCCGGCAACCACGCGCGCAACGCCTGGCGTACGGCCTCGGCCCTGCGTCGCGACAGCGCCAGGTTGTAGGCGTCGGCGCCCTGGTCGTCGGTGTGCCCTTCGACGCGGACCACGCCGGTCGCGGCCTCGGCCCTGATCCTTTCGGCGACCGCGCGCAGGCGTTGTCTCGCCTTGGCGGTCAGCACGGCCTTGTCCAGGGCGAACAGCACGTCGCTGGTCAGCGCGAGCGTCACCTTCCGGCCTTCGCTCGACTCGCTCTCGGCGCCGTCGAGCGTGGCGACCTCGGCGACGACGTCGTACACGGGCGCCAGGACGTCCAGGACCGGCGCCTGGGCGGCGGCGGGATCGGCCCAGGCGGCCGGGACCGGCGCGAGCAGCAGCACGAAGGCCGCCAGCACCGCCGTGGCGCGCTCAGGAGATCGGGACATCGGTGAACACGCCCAGCACCCTGAGATCCACATTGACCTTGGCGACGTCCGGCGGTGGCGCGGCGAACGTCGCATGGTGCGACAGCACCTCTCCCGGCTCGGTGAACACGTCGTACTGCGAGCACAGGCACGTGGAGCTGGGGTACTTCCCGGTGCGCGCGACCGCGTACTGCTTGCCGTTCAGCGGGTCGACGAGGTTGACCCCGGCGACGGTCAGGCCCATGTCGGCCATGCCCATGCCGGTGGTCATCGTCCAGCGCGCGTCGCCGGTGTTGGTGACCGTCCAGGTCAGCGTGGCCAGCCTGCCCTGGCGCTTGAGCCCGGTGATCGCCACGTCCAGCGTGGTGCCCTCGATCCTGACCTCGCGCGAGGCGATGGCGGCGCTCTGCTCGGGCGGAGCGCTCGCAACCGGGACCGGGACCGATGCCGTGGCCGTAGCCGTGGCCGTGGCCGTGGTCCGAGGCTGGGCGGTCTGTGCGGTCGGCTGCTTCTCCTCGCCGCCTCCGCCCTGCGGCCGGTCGGCGAGCATGCCGCACCCGGTCAGCAGGGCCAACGCCACGGGCAGCACGACGGCCGGCCCGATCTTCCTACGCATCCGTGTTGCCCCTTGTCGTTCGAGGGTGAGACGGGGTCGACCGTAGCCGGGCCACCTTCAGGATCCGCATAGCGGCGCTGAAGGGCCGCACGCCCCGTCCTGCGACGGCAGGCCTCGACGCCGTCGCGCCTCCTGGGCCAGCCGTTCGGTCTCGGCCAGGCCCTGCCTGTCACCGAAGGCGTCAAACTCTCCCACAGCACGACTGAGGGCATCAACCGCCTGATCCACCTCATCGAGATCGAGAAGTGCACTCGCCACCACGAGCAGCGCCTGTCCGCAGGCCCGCCGATCGTGGTGCGCCTCGAACACCGCCAGCGCCGCACGACCGCTCGTCACCGCCAGGTCCGGACGCCCTTCGGCGCTCGCCACCCCGGCCAGGACCAGCAGGAGCGCCGCCTCCCGCAGCCTGTCGCCCAGTCGCCCGGCGATGTGCGCCGCGCGCTCGGCGCACGCGCGTGCGGCCTGCGCCCGCCGGTCCTTCATGTGCAGCCGGGCCAGCTCCAGCAGCGCCTGCGCCTCCCCGCGCGGGTCGCCGAGCTCCCGGTGCACGGCCAGCGCCTCCTCCACCGGGCCGCTCTCGCGCCGCACCACGCCGAGCGCCCGCAGCGCGTCGGCCCTGCCCCGGACGTCGCCCTCGGCCTCGAAGGCGGCCAGGCCGCGCCCGACCAGGCGTTCGGCCTCGGCCCGCCGATCCTGCTCCAGTCTGACCAGGCCGAGCCGCAGGTCGATCCTGGCCCGCTCGACGCCTTCGGCCAGAGGCGCCGCCGCGAGCAGCGCGTGTGCCGCCGCCTCCTGCCTGCCCTCGATCCTGTGCAGGTCGGCCAGCGCCCGCAGCAGCAGCGCCTCCCCCTCGCGCTGCCCCGCCGCCCGCGCCGCGTCCAGGCCGACGGCCGTGCTCGCCTCCCAGTCGTCGTGGTGCGCGCCGAGCTCGAAGAACGGCGTCAGGTAGAACGCCAGCCGCCACGCGGCCTCGTTCAGCCCGGCACGGCGCAGGTCGGCGACCGAGGCGACCAGCAGCCGCCGCTCGGCGCCGAACCAGCCGGTCGACTCGCGCAGCACCGAGGTGGCCTGCGCACCCGCCCGGCCTGCCGTACGGGCCAGGGTGAGGCCGGAGCCGGGCTCGGCGGGCAGGAGGGTACGGCGGGCCCTCCTGGCGCGTTCGAGGAGCTCCGCGGCGAGCGCCTCCAGCACGCCTGTCGTCGTGCCCTCCTCCTCGGCCAGGCGTTCGGCGGAGTACAGGCGGGTCAGGTCGTGCCTGCCGTACCTGTCCTGGCCCGCCTCGTCCGGGCCCTGCGCGTGCAGCAGACCGGCATCGGCCAGGGCGTCGAGCACGGCCTCCGCCCTGGCGTGGGACGAGCCGAGCAGGGCGGCGGCCAGCCAGGGGGCGAAGTCGGGCGCGGTGAGCGCGCCGAGGCGGCGCAGCAGCAGCCGCTCCTCATCGGCCAGCCCCCGGTAGCCGAGGGCGAGCGAACCGCGTACGGCCAGGTCACCGGCGGTGAGCTCGTCCAGCCTGCCGCGTTCGTCGCCGAGCCGGTCGGCCAGATGGGCGGGCGTCCAGCCAGGCCTGCGCGCCAGGCGCGAGCCCGCGATGCGCAACGCCAGCGGCAGCCCGTCGCAGAGCCGCACGATACGGGCAGCCGCCTCGGGATCGGCCGCCACCCGATCTCCGGCGACCTTGGCCAGCAGCGACACGGCGTCGTCCAGGCCGAGCACGCCGATCGCACGGGCACGGGCGGACTCGAGCCCGGCGAGCGGCGAACGGCTGGTCACCAGCGTCACACAGCCGGGCCCGGTCGGCAGCAGCGGGCGTACCTGGGCCTCGTCCACGGCGTCGTCGAGCACGACGAGCAGCCGCCGTCCGGCGACGAGGCTGCGGTAGAGGCGTACCCGTTCGTCGAGCGCGGCCGGGACCGCGCCCTCCGGGAGGCCGAGCGAGCGCAGCAGGTCTTCGAGCACCGCACCCGGCTGCCTCTCGCGCAGGCTCGCGTGCAGGCGGCCGTCCGGCAGCTCCAGGCGGGCGGCGGCATGCACGGCCAACGCGCTCTTGCCGCATCCCGCGGGGCCGTGCAGCACGAGCAGAACGGGAGCGCTCCCCCGGGCGTCCGCGACGGCCTGCCCGATCCAGGCCAAGGCGTCGGCCCGGCCCGTGAAGTCGGAAATGTCGGGCGGCAGCTCCTGCGGTACGACGGCAGCCGCCGGGGAGTCGCCCTCCAGCACCCGCCGGTGCGTCTCGCGCAGCTCGGGCCCGGGTTCGAGCCCGAGCTCCGCCACCAGCGTGTGCCTGGCCAGCCGGTAGGCCTCCAGCGCATCGGACCGACGGCCCGCCAGGTCCAGGGCGCGCACGAGCCGGCTCCAGAACCGTTCGCGCAAGGGATAGGCGGCCACCAGCCCACGCAGCTCGCCGACCACCTCGCCGCCGCGCCCCAGCTCCAGATCGGCCGCCAGCCGCTCCTCCAGCGCCACCAGCCTGAGCTCGTCCAGCGGCACACCGTAGGACCTGCGCAGATCGGCCGAATCCACATCCGCGAGCACCGGCCCACGCCAGAGGGCCAGCGCCTCCCGCAGTCCTTCGGCCGCCTCGCGCACGCCTCCCGCCGCACGGGCCCGCCGCGCGTCCGCCACCAGGCGTTCGAACCTGTGCGCGTCGATCAGGCCGGGGTCGAGGTCGAGCACATAGCCGCCCGGCACCGTCCTGATGCCGTCGACCAGCTTGCGCACGCCGCTCACGTAGACCCGGAGCACCGCCTCGGCCGAAGCGGGCGGCTCGCCGTCCCACACCGCCGCCGTCAGCCGCTCCAGCGTGACCAGACGGCCGGGCCGCAACAGCAGCGCCGCGAGCAGCGCCCTGTGCTTGGCCGGACCCGGCACGCGGCCGGGCAGCAGCAGCGGGCCCAGCACCCCGAAGGGCGTCCCCGCGCTCATCGGCTCGCCGGCCGTACGGAGAACGCGGTGAAACGCACCTGGATCGCCTCCGGGCCCGAAGGGGCGGCGAAGACACCGCTCGCGCCCGGCCCGTAGGGGTCCGCCGTGTCCGCGACCTCGCCGACGTACTGCTCGCCGACCCACATCCGCAAGGCCGAAGGTCCGCACTCGGCGACCACCCTGCCGCCCGAGGTCCCGGCGTCGAGCAGCAGCTTCGGCTCGGCGCCCGCCCGCCGTTTGACGATCGACGCCTTGCCCTCGGCCCCGACCGCGAACTCGTAGCGGTCCCCCGAGTCGCGGCCGTGGCACCACACGCCCGCCTCGCCCCGGCCCGCCTCGACCGTCGCGGTGGCGCTGACGATCACCCCGCCGTCCGGCTCGGCGACGGGCGCCGACTTCCACAACCGCCAGCCCGGCTCGGCCGTCACCACGTAGTCGCCGCCCACCGCCACCGCCGCGCCCGCCTCGGACGCCCCCGTCTCCCACCCCTCGCCGAACCCCGCCTCGTACGGCCAGGCCGTACGCCCCTGCGCGCTCGCCGCCCACACACCGGCCCCGGCCAGGACCGAGACGACGAGCGCCGCGCCCGCCACCCACGGCCATCGCCGTCCCGGCGCCGCGGCGGCCACGGGCTCGCCCGGCGGGGTCCAGGTGCGCTCGACGACCTGGGTGGTGGCCTCGGGACTCAGATCGGCCCCGCCGACGAGCTCGGCCAGCATCTGCCTGGCGCTCGGCCGTGCGGCCGGATCCTTGGCCATCGCCCGTTCGACCAACGGCCGCATCCTGGCGTCGAGCCCGTCGAGGTTCGGCCCCTCGTTCACGATCCGGTACAACACCTCGGCGGGCGCGCCCCCGCCGAACGGCAGCCGCCCGGTCCCCGCGAACGCGATCACCCCGCCCCACGCGTAGACATCGGCGGCGGGCGTGACGCTCTCGCCGCGCACCTGCTCGGGCGCCATGAACGCGGGCGTGCCCACGACCCCCTGCGTCGCCGTCCCGAGCGCGTCGGCCAGCTGCGCGATCCCGAAGTCGATCACCCTGGGCCCGAGCGGCGACAGCAGCACGTTGGACGGCTTGAGATCGCGGTGCACGACACCCGCGTTGTGGATGGCGTTGAGCGCCGTCGCGATGCCGACCGCGAGCGCCTCCAGGTTGGACCCGGTCAGCGGCCCCTGCTCACGTACGGCCTGCGCCAGGTCGGGACCCTTGACGTACTCGGTGACCAGGTAGGCGACATCGCCGTCCATCCCGGCGTCGAGCACGGCCGCCGTGCAGAACCTGGCGACCCGCCGGGCGGCGGCGACCTCACGTTCGAAACGCCTGCGGAAGGCCGGGTCGCCCGCCAGTCCGGGATGGATCACCTTGACCGCGGCCAGGCCCCCGGCGGGCGTCGTGGCCAGGTGCACCTCGCCCATGCCGCCCCGGCCGAGCACCCGCCTGAGCGTGTGCCCGGCGATGACCCGGTTCGTCGCGTTCATTGGGGGTCACATTAGCCAGACCCGGCGTGCTGTGGACCTCCGGGCTCAGCGCGAAAGGACCGCGTCCAGCCGTTCCTGCCTGAGGCGCTCGTGCCAGGTGTCGTCGATCGGGGCCAGGCTCCCGCCGACCGCCCAGCCGAGCAGCAGGTCGGCCAGCGCCGGGTTGCGGGCCAGCGCGGGGCCGTGTAGGTAGGTGCCGACGACGTGCCCGGCGAAGCAGCCTTCGGTGCCGTCGCCGTTGCCCGTGCCCGCGACCGTGCGCGACAGCGGCCGGACGCCCGGACCGAGCCGCGTGACGCCCATGTGGTTCTCGAAACCGGACAGCGTCGGCAGGTTGAGCGTGGAGTCGACCTCGGCGACCAGCTCGCCGACGGCGCGGGCGTCGCCCCTGTGGCTGGCGATGTCGAGCAGGCCGAGCCCGTCGACGGGCTGGCCCTCCTCGCCGCCGAACGTCGTGCCCATGATCTGGTACCCGGCGCACACGGCCAGCATGGCCGCGCCCTTGCCGATGGCCTGGTGCAGGCCGCCGTCACGGCGCAGGCGCTCGGCCGCCAGGATCTGCGGCCGGTCCTCGCCGCCGCCGATGAGGTAGATGTCGCCGCTGTCGGGCACCGGGTCGGCCGAGCGCACGTAGACGGTCTCGACCGGGATGCCGCGGCGCTTGGCGCGTTGTTCGAGGACCAGGACGTTGCCCTGGTCGCCGTAGGTGCTGAGCAGGTCGGGATAGATCCAGACCAGGCGAAGGGCGCTGTCAGACGGCACGACCGAACTCCGATCGGATCTGCTGGAAGGCGGTGTAGTTGGCGATCACGTCGACCCGGCCCGGCGTCTGCAGGGCCAGCGCCTCGGTGAAGGAGCCGCACAGGGTGAACGGCACCTCGGCCACGTCGAGCCGCAGTGCCAGGTCGAGTCGCCGCTCGCCGGTCACGAAGACCGGACGGCCGCGCAGGATCCGGTAGTCGACGTCCCACAACCAGGACGTGTCGCGCCCGTCAGGGCCCTGGGCGTTGACCGACAGGATGATCGGCAAGGCCGGGTCGGCCACGTCGAAGGCTTCGAGCCAGCCTGCGGGGTTCTTCGACAGCAGCAGCCTGGCCTGCCGTCCGTCACGCTCGACGGTCGTGTAGCGGCCCGCGACCGAGGTGACCTCGCGCAGCCTCGGCAGCGCCCTGTCGACCGGCAGTCCGAACGCCTCGCCCACGGCCAGCGCCATCACCGCGTTGGAGCGGTTGGCCAGGCCGGGCAGCTGGATGTCGAGCACGTGGCGCTGACCCCGGGGGTCGATGGCGGCGTCGTCGTCGAGCACCCACTGCGGCTCGGGCCTGTGGAAGGTGCACTCGCGGCACGACCAGTCGTTGTTCTTGCGGTCGAGCGGCCCGCCGCACTCGGGGCAGCACCAGGAGTCCTCCTTCCAGCGCTGGCCCGCCGAGACCCAGGTGACCTTGGAGGCCGTGGAGGCGCCCCAGGTGACCAGCGGGTCGTCGCAGTTGGCGATCACGTGGGTCGGCTTGCCGGACAGCGCCTTGCGCCACTTCTGGGCCAGCAGCCAGATCTCGGCCGCCCGGTCCATCTGGTCGCGGCTGAGGTTCATCAGGCACACGACGCTCGCGCCCGTCGTGTCGAGCACCTCGGGCAGGTACTTCTCGTCGACCTCGAGCACGCCGTAGGGCGCGCTCTTCTGCTGGGTCAGCGCCGAGACGTGACCGGCGGGCATGTTGGCGCCGAACGCGTTGCTGGCCACCTCGCCGAGCTCCAGCAGGGCGGAGGTGATCAGGCGGGTCGTGGTCGTCTTGCCGTTGGTCGCGCTGATCAGGGCCAGCTTGCGGTCGCGGGCGAGCTGACGCAGCAGGTCGGGCTCGAGGACGAGGCTGACGCGCCCGCCGATCACAGACCCGTCGCCCCTGCCGGTGACCCGCGACAGGGTGGCCGCGGTGCGGCCAAGGGCTGTCGCGAGCTGTGCTCGCAGCGGTAGTTGGCTCATCAAGACTCCTCCGCGTGCGACTCGCTCATGCAACCGATCGTAGTCACATCCACCGAACGCTTCCGCCTTTCCCCTCGCCGCCGTGCACAGGCGGCTTCGGGTTCGTACATGCTCCCCAAAGACCCTTTTTGCTGATTTCTGCGGATTTCGCGGCCTGGGCGAGCTCTTTCTCGTACCCGACATTGGGCCACACCCGCAGGTGGAAGGCATTGCCGAGGCGGACCTGCTCCAGTGCGACCAGGCGGCCTTCGGCAGTCCAGACGTGCCTGAGCTGACGGTTGTAGTCGTCGAAGCGCCTGCGGTCGAACGCCATCGTCACCGTGGAGCCAGGCGGCGTCAGCCTGATCAGCGCGGCCGTGGCCTCCTTCGCCCAGCACTGCGCCTTGGGATGCACCTCGGGCGCGTCCAGGCCGATCAGGCGAATCCGCTGCCGATGCCCGGCATATGCGCCTTCGAGCGGCTCGACGACGATGGTGTCGCCGTCGCTCACCCGGACGACCTTCGCCCGCTCGGCGCCCGCGACGGCGGGCAGCACGGGCGCGGGAGCCGGTCGCATCAGGTACGCGGCCACGCCGATCACCACGATCAGCAGCACCAGCCCCACGAACAGTCGCACATTGTGGTCCTACCCCTGATCGGCGAAAGTGATCTCCGTACTCGCCTCGCCGTCGAAGGGCAGCACGAACCTCCTCGGCCACGACAACACGCTCTCCAGCCACCCGGCGCCCATCGTCTGGGCCACATGCCGGGTACGCTCGCGCGGTTCGAGGCCGACCGCGACGGTGGTGATGTCGCGCCTGACCGCCTCGTGCTCGTCGTCGCCGAGTATGACCCGCCAGGCCAGGGCGCGGTTGTGGTCCATCTCCATCGACAGCGGGTGATGGCGCAACGCCTTGGCCCGGTGCCCGAGCAGCTCGGCCGACCCGGACGCCTGCGGCGGCACGTTGAACAGGGCGAACTCCATCGCGGGCGCCGGGCTGCGCAGATCGGGCGCCGGACGGCCGTGCGGGAAGAGCCTGTCGACCTCGTGCAGCCACCGCACCTGCGGGATCACCCAGGACGGCCCCGGCCGCCCGCCGCCCGGGTCGATGCCGTCGAGCAGGCGCAACGCGCTCTCGGCCGCCTTCTCGGTCAGCGTCGAAGGGGAGTACCAGCTGCGCAGCGCCCAGGCCCGGCGCGTCACACTGCGCTCGACCAGTGTGGCCAGCAGGCACTCGCGACGGCGGTCCGGCAGGTCGCTCCACAGCCCGGCCAGCGCCCTCGGCACGCCGGGAAGCGGCCGGTTGGTGGCATAGGCGAGGACGACCGTGTCGCTCCAGATCCTGAGCCAGGCCCACTCCGGCGCGTCGGCCAGCAGATCGGCCTCACGAAGTTCGACGAGCGTGCAGGCGCTGCCGGTGCGGCAGGCCGTGCCGCACGCCGCCGACCTGCGACCGCGCACCGGAGGCGGCGGGCCGGTCAGCGCCTTCTCCCTGTCCTCGCCGAGCGGCACCCACACGCGCAACGGCCTGTCCATGCCGTCGGCGAACACCGCGGCCACCCCGGGCTGCAGCGAGACGACCTGGCGCGACTGCTCCTCGCTGAGGTTCATCGCGGCGCCGACGAGCTGACGGTCGTCCTCGGCGGGGAGGCGGTGCACGACCTTGAGCGCGGTGTTCTTCACCACGTCCGGCACCAGCTTGGTGGGGATCTGCTCGGCCACCACGATGCCCTCGCCGTACGCCCTGATCTCGGCCAGCATCCCGGCCAGCAGTTCGACCGCGTGGGTGGAGGCGCGGCCCGTGCCACGGTCGCGCAGCAGGCGGTGCGCCTCCTCGATGACGATGACGTGCCGCAGGCCCGTGCTGCGCTCCTTCCTGGCCCGCATGCGCAGGTGCTCGACGATCCTGATGATGAGCGTGCCCATGAGGAACGCCTTGTCCTCGTCGTTGGCGACGTCCTCGATGGCCAGCACGATGTTGCGCCGCAGCAGGCCGCCGATGTCGGCGGGATGGCCGCCCTCGAAGAAGCGCCCGGCCGAGCCCACCCTGAGCGACCTGAGCCGCAGGCTGATGAACCCCTCGACGTCGGCCTGCACCTCACGCCCGTAGCCGATCTCCTTGATCACCTGCATCGCCTGCTGCTGCAACTGCTCAAGCGTCGGCACACTGGGAGGTACGGCGGAGCCGGGCACCGCGCCTCCGGTCACGACGTCCCAGCCGTTGGACTCGTACACCCGCTGCAGGGCCAGCGACATGATCTGCGGGAACGGCTCCTCGGCGTCGAACGCGGCCATGAACAGCGCCCTGACCATGTCGATGTGCGCCTGCACCGGATAGCCGGGCTCGGGTTCGAGCGGATTGACGCTGAACGGCACGGCCGTCGGCTCCGACGGGTTGATCACGGTCACCGGGGCCAGGCTCTCCACCCGGCCGGCCATCGCCGCGTACTCCGACTTCGCCGGTTCGATCGCCAGCCACGGAATCCCGGCGGTGGTGAGCTGCTCCAGCAGGTGCCGCACGGTCTGCGACTTGCCCGAACCGGTCGCGCCGGTCACGAACGCGTGCCTGTTCAGCGTGGCGAGCGGCACCCGGAACGAGCCGACCGCCCTGTCCTGCCCGTCGAGGATCGCCCCCAGCTCCAGCTCGCCGCCCGGCGCCTCGGAGGTGACGTCGAAGTAGCCGGACTCCAGCACCCGAAGGCCAGGCACCTCCCTGCGCGGCAGCCCGGCCAACGCGGCCAGCGCTCCCACGGTGGCGGCGAACGGCACGGCGGCGCCGTCGGCCGGGTCCTGCATCGAGACGGTGAGCGCCTCGCCGAACGCGTAGGCGCTGCCCCTGCTCGACAGCAGGCTGCGCAGCCGGTACGGATGGTGGCTCATCTCGACCGAGCCGACCAGCACGGGTGCGATCTGCCGCAGCTCGTCGGGCGTCGCGGCGCCCGCCAGCACCCGCACGTTCCACAGCCCGGCCTCGCGGAAGGCGTCGAGCTCCTGCATACGGCGTTCGGCCCGCTCGGCGTCGAAACGGGAGCGCTCCGAGGCGTCGCCGTACTGGCGCAGGACGTTGAGCTGGGTGCGCAGGTGGGCCACCTCGGCGTCGAGGAGTTCGGTCGGCTCGGCGACGACCAGCCAGGCGAAGGGCCGCGACATCAGGGTCACCAGCGTCGACTCGAACAGGGTGGGCCGCTTCAGCTCGTCGGCGTCCGGCTCCCTGCGTCCGGCGAGCGGCGGCGCCTGGCGGCCGGGGCACGGCGTCCACACCAGGTCGGCGAGGTCGGCCAGGCAGTCGTCGGCCAGCTCCACGCCTTTGGCGCCTCCGGGGAACAGCAGCGGCTGCGGGCCCCAGGCGCCCGCCTGCCCGGGTGAGCGCCTCGGTGTGCGGGGCTGGGCCAGCGGTCCGGCGTTGGTGATGAGTTCGAGCGGCGCGCCGGATCCGCGCGAGAGCCAGCCGATGACGAAGGGCCTGCCGCTCTGCGCGGCCGACAGGACGGCGGGAAGCACGGTGACGAAGTCCCACTCGGCCGACGAGCTGCGCGAAGGTGCGGCGATCGACTGGATCCGGTACCAGGGTCCGCCCAGCGGGCGTGCCGAAACGCTTGGCTGCATGTCACCGTTCCTCGTCACTGACGGCCTCTGTCCCGTTAGTAAAGTCCGCCGATGATCAAGATGTCACCCGGGCATTGGCCATGTCATTACCTCTGCTTGCGCCAGTCCAGGCGGGGCGGAGGCGGACCGAGGTTGGGCGGAGGCGCGTCGGCGTCGGCGGGCGGCTCGGGCGAGCGGCCGAGCTGCTCCAGCGCCAGGACGGCCTCGCGGACGTCCTCGAACTCGCCGAGCGTGGTCTTGGGGAAGGTGAGGATGGCCGGATTGGCATCGGCCAGGCGCACGCGGCGGCCCTGTGCGGTGGCGTCGGTGACGATGACGGACGTGGTCGGCAGCTGCTGGAGCTGGTGCGGCTCGACGAGGAACTCCCTGCTGCGCTGCAGCACCCTCTCCTTCTCGCCGATCTTGGTGGCGGTCCTGCCCCACTCGGTGGACTCGGTGATGTCCTCGGCCAGGTCGGTGCGGGTGTCGGCGCGCTGCTCCTGGCCCTCTTCGGCCTGGCCGATGGTGGAGGTGTAGTTGCCGTTGAGCCCGGCGACGGAGGCGCTGATCGTCTCGGTGAGCTGGGCCAGCTCCAGGCGGTGCTCGGTGCCGACGTGCTCGCTCGCCACCCTGGCGTCCTCGGCGTTGCCCAGCCGCATGAACGCGACCGCCGCATGGCCCCGGCCGAGCCGCTCGCGCACGGTCGGGGTGAGCGAGCGGTAGGTGAGGACCAGGCCGGTCCGCGAGGTCTCGCAGGCGTCCATCAGGCGGTCGAGCACGTCGCCCCTGAGTTTGTCCGCGCCCGCGACGATGATCGTGTGGTACCACGGGCGCTCGGAGGCGGGGGCCTGGCGCAGGATGTGGGTGAGCGCGGTGGCGACATACGTGCCGAGCACGCGGTTGCCCAGCACGCCGGACTGGCGGTCCATGCTGACCACACGCAGCCGGGCCGGAGGCAGCCGCACGGCCTCGGTGCCCAGGGTCTCCAGCTTGCGCAGCTGTGACTCCAGGGCCCAGGCCCGCTCGATCACCACCCTGTCGCTCACGCCTCTGCCGAACAGCGTGCCGATCCGCTCCAGCTGCGAGGCGGTCAGCAGGCCGTACTTCAGGTCGTCGCGTGGGTCGCCCACCTGGGCGAGTGCTCTGAGCGCGGCAGTGACCTGGCTGATCGTGGCGTTCTCGCCGAGCACCTCCAGGACGCGTTCCAGGATGGCGTTGTCGAAGCTGAGGTCGCGTGTGGTCCGGTGCTCCTCGCTCACGCTCACCACGTGGGCCAGGACGTCGGCGAACGCCTCCGGCTTGAGCGTCGCGCCGAGGTCGAGCTTGGGCAGGTCGACGGGCAGCACCCAGACCAGGGGGTCGTCGCCGCCCCTGCGGGCGAGTTCGATGAGGTCCTTGGCGATCGCGCCTTCGGACAGGTCCAGCACGGTCAGGTGGCCGCCGCTGTAGAGCCTGGTCGCGCCGAGCAGGGTGATCAGCGCCGACCAGCCGGGCAGGGTGCCGCCCGCGACGTCGATGCGGTCGATCTCGTCGGGCACGGCGACGGCGTACCAGGTGAGCTGGCGGTCGTGGCGGTCCTTGACCTCCTGCCACTCGCGGTAGCGCTCGGCGTGCTCCTCCTGGGCCTGGTACAGCTCGCGGTCGCGGTCCCTGCGCTCGCGGTCGTCCTTGGTCTGCTGCTCGACGACCCGGTAGCGGACCGCGCGCTCGCCCTGGGCGATGGCGTAGGTGCAGATGGCCGCCACGCCCGCGGCCGCGATGAGGCCGAGCAGCGCGAAGGAGAAGTTGAGCGCTCCCGCGAGCCACAGCCCGACGATGATCACCGAAAGCACGGCGGCGAAGATCCGGAACAGCTTGACCGGGCGGTTGAGCATGTCCTGCTGCATGCGCTCGCGGCGGACGAGCTCGGGATCCGGTGCGTCGGGCAGGGTCTCGACCACGGGCGAAGGGCGTTTCGGCGGCGGGCCGGGGTCGGGGTGCAGCAGGACATATTGCCAGCCCAGGTAGATGCGGTCCGCCTGAAGCTGCGCGTGCTCGGGATGCACGTCCACCACGTGACCCTCCGGCCGCCATATGTCGTTAGGGCTTGCGCCGCCTGCCGCTCGCGAGCACACCGTCCGACGGCAGTGCTTCACGACAGCGTAAAAGGTCTACCGGCCCTTGGGGCAGGGTTCACGGGAAATCCCTCCGACCTTCGGGAGTATTGCGGCAGATGGTGCAATCGTGACCCATTACCATCCTTACCCATGACGGAACCCTCCGACGGCGACAACAGGCCACGGCGTCCGGTCGTGGTACCGGCGGTGGCGCTGCTCGCGGCCACCGCGCTGGGCGTCACCGCCCTGCTCGGCGGACTCAACGACTCGGCCGCGGCGGCGCCGCCCAAACTCGGTCAGGGCGCGACGCTCGACCAGGGCAGGTTCGAGACGCGGTTCGTCGAGTCGAAAGTCGTCGTGCAGAAGGGCGAGACCTCCTTCGACGAGGACAAACGCTTCCTCGAACTCGTCCTCAAGGTCAAGAACACCAGCGACGAGACCGTCACCGTCGGCATGCCGTCGACCGAGCCGCAGCAGTTCTTCTACTCGTTCGCGCCCTCGCTGCTGAAGACGACCCCCGAGCTGAAGGCCGCCGTCGGGCCCACCGCATACGTGCTCGACAAGGGCCACCAGGGCAGCCAGTTGCATCCCGGCGTGCCCGCCACCGTGATCGTCAGGTACTCGCTGGAGAAGAACCCGGCCCCCGAGAAGATCACACTGGACGTCGGCGGCTTCGAATACGTCGCGGGACACCTCGACCAGACCGAGCAGTGGATGTCCATCAGCGACGAGGCCGGCGAGGACTTCGAGCCCCGCGTCATCGCCCAGGTCACCCTGCCCGTCAAGGCGGAGGAGGCCTGACATGACCGCCACCGCGCAGCCGCAGGTCGCCACCAGGTCCGGACGCAGGAGCGCCAGGCGCAAGGGCGGCTCCAAGGCGCTGTCCCTCCTGCTCGGCCTGGCACTCGCCGCCGCCGCCGTCGGCGCCCAGGTCCTCGCGCCCACCGCCAACGACCTCGACACGCCCCTGACCTACACCGGGGCGGTGGGCGAAGAGGTCGACACCGGGCGCTTCACCGTCAAGGTCACCTCCGTCACCGCCGCCAAGGCCGTCGAGACCAAGGACGAGAAGGTGGAGACCGACGGCGTCTTCCTCGTGATCGCCGCCGAGGGCACCGTGCCCCGGACCTCGCTCAAGCTCGCCCAGCCGACCCTGCTGACCGCCGACGGCCTGCGCTTCGACGCCACCGACAAGGTGCCCTCGACCGCCACCCTGACCAACCGCTGGCTGCAGCCCGGCTTCTGGAACGACGGCCTGCTCTTCTTCGAGGTACCCACCTCGGCCCTGCCCGGCGCCCGCGTCGTCATCTCCGTCCCCCGCGCCGCCCTGTACGGCGAGCCCGTCCTGCCCGAGGCCGAGGTCGACCTCCGCCTCGACGACGCCGCCGCGGCCAAACTGGTGTCGGGCGCCCAGCCGGTTTACTCACTGAAGAAGAGCTGATGCGAGATCATGCACCGGGCGGCGCCTCAGGACGGAGTGACGACGTGAACGACGACCGCGACTGGTTCTCCCCCGCCGACCGCACACCCGACGAGGACGACGGCGAGCAGGCGGGGTCGTCACCGCGTCATGCCGCCGGCGGTGAGAGCACTTCTGGTACGCCGGAGGGTGCGCCTTCGCCCTCACCTTCGCCTCGTCATGCGGCCGGGGGTGGCGGGCTGGGGTCCGGGGAGCAAGCCGTCGAGCCTCGGAGCGGCGGGCGAGCCTCTGGGGACGACGCCGCCGGGTCGCAAGGTGAAGGGCCTGGTGCTGCCGAGCCCCGGCAGGAACTGCCCAGACGGCAGCGCTCGCGCCGACCGCAGCCGCTCGGCTCCCGAGAGGACGGCTCCTGGCCCCCCTTCCAGCAGAACCAGCCTCCTGCGGGGGCGACACCGTCCCAGGCGGGAGCGCTTCACCCTGGCGTCTCACCTCAGCCTGGCGTCACGCCTCAGGCGGGTTCCTCGTCGCATAGCGGTCCTCAGTCGGCCGGAGCGGGCCCAATCGCCCAGCAGTCGCCTGCGCCGCTCTCGTCGGCTCCCCAGGCATCGGCGCATCACTCAGGGCCGCACGCCGTACCCCAGCCGGGCTATCCCCAGCCGGGCTATCCCCAGCAGCAAACAGCGGGCCAGCAGCACCCGGGCGGCCAGCAGCAGTCGGGCCAGCCCCACCCCTCCCAGTCCCCACAGCCTCACCAGCCCGGCGGCGCCTACCCAGCGCCCCCTCAGGCCCCTCAAACCTCACAGGCCCCACAAGCCCCACACCCGCAGTCACCCACGCCCCACCCTGGCCTCCAGCCCCAGCAGCCCCAGGCGCACCCTCAGCCCGGCTACCCCCAACCGACTTCCCCCCAGCCCAACCCCTCACAGCCCGGCTACCCCCAGCCCCCGGCGTACCCCCAAACACCCCCCGCCCACCCCCCAACGCCCGGCTACGGCGTCCCGCCGGCCCCGCAGCACCACCAGGCCGCCGCCCAGGGCCCTCACGGCGCGCCCACCGGCCCCCAGCAGCCCTCGGCGGCTCCGCAGTACCAAAACGTCCCGAACTACCGCCAGCCCGCTCCCCTCACCCCGCCGCGCCCGCGCCCGGCCGTACACCCGGACCAGCAGGTGTGGCCGCCGCGGCCGAGCGAGCCTGTGGGCAGTTCCACGCAGCCGATCCCGGCCGTGCGGGACAGTACGCCGTTGCCCAGGCGCATGCCGCCGCCGAGGCTTCCGGCCGACGATCAAGGGGTTGCCGTCGAGCAGCCCGCGCCGGTGGCCGAGACGCCGGAGGCGGTCCCGGTCGTGGAGGAGGTCGCGCCGAAGCGGTCGAGGACGGTGGTGTTGTCGGTGGCCGCCGCGATCGCACTGGCTGCGGCGATCGGTGTGCCGACGGTGGACAGGTACCTGTACTACAAGGACGGCCAGCCGGACGACCGCGTACACACGGTCGAGGCGGGCAAGAGCATCACGTTCGAGCATGTGACGTGGAAGGCGTCGATCGAGACGATGGACGACCCGGAGGGCACCACGCCCACCGGCCCGACCAAGCAATGGGTCAAGATCGCCATCAACCGCACGGCGGTCGACGACACCGGAGCCGTACTCACCGGCAAGCCCGACCTCAAGGTCACCGACCGGCAGGACCGCACGTGGGAGGTCGAGGTGCTCGACGACGGCACCCCCACCGAGAAGCACGCGGTCGGCCAGACGTACCTCATGACCGCGGTCGGCGTCGTGCCGACGGCGCTCGCCAAGGAGGTGGAGCTGGTGCTGCGCCCTTCGGACTACCGGATGGACACGCCGACCAAGGACCTCATGAAGGTCGACCCGAACGCCGAGCCCGCCAACCTGGACGTCCTGCGCTTCAAACGGTGACCTCCTCGCCCGTGCGGCCGCTCAGGCGATGATGTCCTCGCCGCGCAGCCTGGCCCGTGTGGCCGCGATGTCGAACGTCGCGGCCAGCAGGCACATCGTCAGTACGGTCAGCACCAGGTCCTTGACGAACATGACGGGGGAGCTGATCACCAGCCAGAGGTACGGCACGTCGGAGCCGATGAGCATGCTCACGCCCCGGTCGGCGTAGTCGACGCCGATCCGCAGGCCGACGTAGCACAGGCACATCAGCCCGAACAGCGGCGCGCCGCCCTTCACCGTGATCCGGAACGCGTTCACGATCGGCACCCAGCGCTCCTGGAACCCGCCGATGACCCGGTCGACCGACTTCTGGGTGATGTTGTGCGACTGTTCGAGGCTGTCGACGCCGCGCTCGAACCGCGTGCCGCGCAACGCCCTGCGCGTGTCGTCGACCGAGCCGCCGAACACCAGCATCGCGATCGCCAGCCACGTCAGCGGCACCAGCAACGCGTCCACGACGTACGGCCAGGCCTCGCCGACGAAGTCCCACACGGCCTCCCAGCCGGGGACGTTCTCCTTGGCGTGCTGGAGGAGTTCGGTCGAGGTCGAGACGACCCTGCGGTGCTCCAGCCATTCGGCACGCCAGTCGGCGAAGGCGACGATGGCGTTGAGGCCGCAGAACACGAAGGCGAACTCGGCGAAGGCGGCGGCGATGCCGGAGTACTTGCCCGTCCCCTTCTCCACCATTTTGCCGAACAGCACCCGCAGCCCGAACGTCACCGCCATCGCGCCGAGCGACACCCGCCAGTCGAGGTCCAGCATGCCGCGCCCGGCCGTGGCCTCCTCGTTCGTACCGTTGGCGACATTGTTGAAGATCGGCGCGATGAAGTTCTCGTCGAAGTTGTGCAGCCAGTCGAGGGTGTTGTAGTCGCGTACGTCCTCGGAGACCATGCCCCAGCTGAGGTAGATGACCGCGAACGCCGGGGCCACCCGATTGAGGGCGACCCAGTACTTCTCGGCCTCCTCGCCGTCGGCCAGCCTGGCCCGCGTCTCCCACAGCGCGCCGCGCAGGGAGTGCAGCATGCCGGTCGTCACGGCCATCGCCACCATGATCACAAGCGTCATGATCGCGATCCCGGCGACCAGCCTGGGCTGCCGGAAGTCGCCGTGCGAGATCTCGGTACCGAGGTAGAGCAGCCCGAACCTGGCCAACTCCCCCACCGAGAACCACAACACCAAGGGCAGCACACACTTGCCCGCCAGCCGAAGGGCGTGCAAGGGCAACGAGAACGGCGACGGCATCCTCTGCGCCTCGGAAGGCGTAGGCCGAGGGGGAGCCACCACTCCTGACGATCCGGACATCTGGTGCATCGTATCGGTCCCCCACCAACGTCGCAGCAGCATCCAGCCGAATCCCAGGCAACACCTCCCCCACGCGTACCAGGCCACAGGGAATGCCATTCGGTAGTTGATTGTTCAACCGAACATGACGCTTCTCACCGAGATCGAGCGTTACCGCTTCGCCGAGCGACTGCTGGGCCAGCGGGACCCGCTCGGCGCACTGACCACACTGGAGCCACTCCTCGCCGAGCACGGCGACGACCCCGGCGTACAGCTGCTCGCCGCCCGCGCCTACTTCCACTCGGCGCAACTCGGCCGGGCCAGGGACACCCTGAACGCCCTGCTGGAGCGCGACCCCAGCGACCACTACGCCCGCTTCCTCCTCGGCCGAACCCTGGAGCGCGCCGGCAAGCCCGCCGAGGCCCTACCGCACCTCCGCATGGCCGCCGCCATGCACACCGACCCCGCCTACACCGACTCCGTAACCCGAGTCGAACAGAAACTCACCCCCTGACCCACCCCGGGCTCATCCCTGAGCCACCCCGGGGGCCTCACCTCGTGAGCCACTATCGGCTCACCTGGTGAGGTACCCCCGCCCCACCTCGTGAGCTACTCCCGGGATGACCTGGTGAGGTACCCCCACCCCGCCTCATGAGCTACTCCCGGCTCACCTCGTGAGCCACTCCCCGCCCCACCCCCTGAGGCCCCCTCAACCGGCCCAGCCCATTCCCTGCCATGGGCTGGGCCTCCTCATTTGGCCCCTCACTCCCAGCCCCGGCCTTCCCACTCCCCGCCCCTCGATCATCAGGTGCGACCGACCGCCCCACCTCAAGGGTTACTTGCGCTACTCCTCCATCACCAGGTAGAGCCGTGTCCCGTACGGCCGGAAGCCCACGCGCTCGTACACACGCCGCGAGCCCTCCCCTCCGTACTCCAGCCACACCGACTCGGCCCCCGCCGCGAACGCCGCCTCGGTCAGCGCCGCCGTGACCGCACCGGCGATCCCCTTGCCCCGATACGCGATCCGCGTCCCGACTCCGGCGAGCTCCGCGGTCCCCACGGCAGGCGCCGAGCACGTCGCCGCCCCGGCACACCCTCCGTCCGGCGCCCGCACGAACCGCACCCCGCCCCCACCCTCCTGGGTACGGCGCAGCCTGGCGGCCCCTTCCGGCGACGAGGCGAACTCCCCGGTGAAGGCCTCGGCCAATGCGGCATCGATGGCGGCGTACTCCTCGTCGGTGATCGGCCTCTCCACGACCAGGCCGCTGCCCGGATCCGCATACGTCCCGGGCGTACAGACGAGGTACTCGTGCACCGCCTCCGTGTCGAACCCCGCCGCCCGCAACGCCTGCTCCACCTCGGGAGCGGCGTCCGGCGCGTACTCCAGCCTCGGCGTGAGCCCGCGCTCACGGAACACCTCGACCAGCCCCGCCACGTCCTCAGCCGAAGGCCGGGCCCCTGGCAACGGCGTCGCGTAGTTGACGTGCCGGCTGGTCGTCGTGGGCTCGATCCCGACGACGAAGCCCCCCACCTCGACGACGACCGGCCGCCGACGCAGATTGGCCACGGCAAAACTCTGAACGTTCACACCCATGGTGATGTATCGCCCTCACGTATTTCGGCATGGCAAACCACCCAGCTACACCAGACAGACATGCAACCCGCGCCCACAGACCATCAAGGGACGCGACACGTAGGGCCGCCGCACACATACGACGCAATCGAACGTTGACCCCGATCCACCCGGATCAGCGCCGACGGCGGCCACTCAGGCACGCCGAAACCATGGCCTTCATTCCTTCACAACTACGCCAGTACAACAACGACAGAACTAGCACAAACAGCGCTACAGCAACAGAACTACCCCAACATATCCCCTACAGCAGACCCGCCGTCCACCACAGCGGTCCCACCCCAATCACGCCACCACGACGACGCCAACCCACCACGACGCCCCACCGCGACATCCCCCCAAATGAACAGGCCACCCCGCCACACAGACTGCCACGTGACCGTAGACCGGCTCCCCTCTCCGCCCCAGCCCCAACCCCACAAATGCCGGACCTCAGTCGGCTCAACGCCACGCATGGCGGATCTTCAACCGCCCCAACCCCATCGCCCCGGACACACGAATCGTCGGCCCCACTGCCCCCGAACGCCCCGCCACCCCCGAACGCTCCGGCGCCTTGTACGCCACGCTCTTCCAGGTGGTCTGCAGTCCCTCGAACTCCACGATCGCGTCACGCGGAACGGTGATCTTCGCCCGGCCGGTGCCGAGATGAAGCTCGATGTCGACCACCGGATGCTCGAACACCGCACGCGACATGTTCAGATTCACCCGGCCGAGCGCAGATTCGATCTTGAGAATGCGCGGCACCCGCCACGCGCCGCGCCGCCGGATCGCTCCGCTGAGCGCGGCGATCGTGGACGTGGCGCCCGGCTTCTCCGCCGGGAGTACGGCGAGGACCGGCTCAAGCTCGTCCCGCGTCTTGGCGGTGAGCGCCTGGCTCAGGTACCCGTCCATCTCCTCGTGCGAGACAAGCCCATCGGCGTACGCCTCCTGCAACCGACGTACCACCGCATCTCGCTCGTCCTCACCGATCCGCGCCAGGCGGCCATCCTTCGACTGGGGGGTCACCTTTCCACTGTAGTGCTGCCCTGCCTGCCGCCCTATCCATCACAAACCATCCCAAGCCATCACCCTCTGAGCACCCCCGGCCCAGCCGCTTCCCCACCCCAACCCCGTCCGGTCGCCCTACGCCTGCCGCCTCACGTCTGCCGCCAGCACCTCCCTCTCTTGATCCCCCTGAGCTACCCGATCCCCCTGAGCTACCCGATCCGTCTGGGCCCCATCCGACGCCGCCCTGCCCCGCACTCCGCCCATGACGACGTGCATGACCCCACCTGCGATCAACCCCCAGAACGGGGCGCCGATCCCCAGCCACGTCACCCCGGACAAGGTGAACACGAACGTCACCACGGCCGCCTCCCGCCCCTCGGCATCGGCGAACGCCCCGGAAAGCGACCCCCCGAGCGCCCCGAACAGCGCCAAGCCCGCGACAGAAGCGATGAGCATCGGCGGAGCGATGAGGACCACGGCGGTGACGGCGCTCGCGCACAGGCCGAGGGCGATCATCCAGCTTCCGGCGGTGACGGAGGCGATCCAGCGCCGGGCCGGATCGGGCTCAGCCTCGGGACTCGCGGCCAGCGCGGCCGTGATGGCGGCAAGGTTGATCGCATGACCGCCGAGCGGAGCGCCCAGGGCCGAAGCCAGGCCGGTGCCCAGCAGTACGGGACGCAGTGGAGCGCGGTAGCCGAAGCTGGCCAGCACGGCCATGCCGGGAACGTTCTGCGAGGCCATCGTGACCACGAACAGCGGTAAGCCGATGCCCAGGATCGCCTGGAGGTTCCAGTGCGGCGCGGTGAACTCGACGACCGGCAGCGGATCGATGGCGCCGATGCGTCCGGCCGGAGTGGTCACCCAGATGGCGACCAGCGCGGCGACGAGCGCACCGGGAACGGCCCACGCCTTCGCGAGGCGGGTCAGCACCACCCACACGAGGATGACCGGCCCGACAACGGCCGGGATCGACCCCAGGGCGGTGAACGGGACCAGGCACAGATTGAGAAGTACGCCGGCCAGCATGGCATTGGCCAGCGGCTTGGGAATCAGTGCGACCAGTCGCCCGAGCACAGGGAACAGCCCTGCGGCCATGAGCAGCAGCCCGCACACCACGAACGCCCCCACGGCGTCGGCGAATCCGAACTCGGTCGAAGCCCCCGTGCTGACCAGCAGTGCGGCTCCCGGGGTCGACCACGCGATGCTGATCGGAATGCGATGCCGCAGTCCGAGGACGACCGCGACCACACCCACGCACACACAGAGGGCGAGCAACCCGGACGCCGCCTGCCGCTCGTCGGCGCCGACCGCCCGCAGCCCTTCCAGCACGACGGAGAAACTGCTGGCGAACCCGACCAACGCGGTTACGGCTCCCGCGACCAGGGGTTGAGTCAGTCGAGCCACAACACACCTCCGTTCCGTTGACGGAACGATAGCGACCCCCGTCAACGTTCCGCAAACGGAACGCCACCTGCGACCCCAACCCCTCCGCAATCCACGACCACCACCCCGCAAGCAACACCCAGCCCCATTCCGAACCCGCACAGGACCGGCTCAGAACACCCAACACGATGCAACGCCCAACACGATGCAGCGGCTGGCCGACACGATGCAGCCGGACGTCAGCCACAGCAACACCTCAGCCAGAGCGAGCGCAAACCCCGTCAGCCCCGGCGTCACTGGAGTGGCAACTCATTCCCATAGAACCCCGCAGGCTCCCCCAGGGCCGCTAAGGACCGCCACAGCCCTCCAGCCATCCGCCACCATCCGTCGCAACCTGCAACAACCTGCAACTACCCGCAGCACTTGCAGCCACCTGCAACGCCCCACCCGCCGCGCCCCCAACCCCCCAACCCCCCGCCTCCCCGAACCCCAACCACGCCCCCACCACCAACCACTACCGACCACCACCACCCACCCACAACACCCGCCAAGCCCCCCCAACCCCCACGAACCCACGAACCCAACCCCCCTCCCCCCAGGTAAGGCACGATAGGACCATGACATCCCGAGGCAGGCCCCACACCCAAGGCCCTGCCCCAGCCGATGCCCACACCCCACACCCCACCGCCATCGACGGCGACACCCAAGCCCTGGCCACCCGCCTACGTGCCCTACGCGAGGACAGAGGCATCTCCCTGTCCGAACTGGCGAGACGCGCAGGCGTGGGAAAGGCCACCCTCTCCGGCCTCGAACACGGCACGCGTAATCCCACCCTCGACACCCTCTGGGCGGTCACAGCCGCGCTCGGCATCCCGATCACCGCCGTGCTCGACCACGACGACCCCGCCCCGGTCATGCACGGTTCAGCGGTGGAGGCGCTGCTGTTGCAGGTGTTCGAGGAGGAGGGGGCGACGTTCGAGCTGTACCGCATGCGTGTCCCGCCGGGCGCCACCCAGCACTCCCCGGCCCATCATCACGGCGTCACCGAGCACATCACGGTCTTCAACGGCGTCCTGAGCGCTGGCCCGCCGGACGCGCCGCTCGTCGCTGGACCGGGCGAGCACATCACCCTGCACTCGGACGTACCCCACTCCTACGTGGCGCTCAGCCGTGAGGACGTCCACGCGACGCTACTCATGCGCTATCCCACCGCACCGACCCCTGAGCCAAAACGGCAGCCGAAACCGCAGCTGCAATCCACGCCGAACCCCACCCCAAAACCCACACCGTAAACGCAGGAAGGGCCCGCACCCCCGAAGGGAGATACGGGCCCACCCACAACCATGCGAATGAAAAACGTAACAACCGAGAAGGAAGACCCAGCCGTCAGACCGCGACGGCCAGCTGCGAGACCTCGCCCAGCTTGGCCTCGACCGCGACGTCCCTGGTGACCCCGCCGCCCGCGATGATGCGAACGGTCCAATCGCCGGGCGCCGCGAAGAAGCGGAAGATGCCTTCGTCGGAGACGACGACCTCGCCGGTGAACTCACCGGAGTGGTCGAGGAGACGGGCGTAGGCGGTGCCGGTGCCGGTCACGACGCCCTGGATGACGGCCTGCTGGGACAGGTCGATGCCCGCGGGCAGCTCGATGGTCTGTTCGGGCGCTGCGCAACCCTGTGCGACGACGCTCATCAGCGGGCCTCTCCCAGCTCGATCGGCACGCCCACGAGCGAGCCGTACTCGGTCCACGAACCGTCGTAGTTCTTGACGTTGGCCTGGTCGAGCAGCTCGTGCAGCACGAACCACGTGTGCGCGGAGCGCTCGCCGATGCGGCAGTAGGCGATGGTGTCCTTGCCGAAGTCGACGCCGGCGTCGCCGTACAGGGCGCGCAGGTCGTCGTCGGACTTGAACGTGCCGTCGTCGTTGGCCGCCTTGGACCACGGGATGTTGCGGGCGGTCGGGATGTGGCCGGCGCGCTGGGCCTGCTCCTGCGGGAGGTGCGCGGGGGCCAGCAGCTTGCCGGTGAACTCGTCGGGCGAGCGCACGTCGACCAGGTTGAGCTTGCCGATCGCGGTGACGGCGTCGTCGCGGAAAGCGCGGATCGACAGGTCCTGCTCCTGGGCCACGTACGTGGTCGCGGGGCGGGCGGCGACCTCGGGGGTCAGCTCGCGGGAGTCGAGCTCCCACTTCTTGCGACCGCCGTCGAGGAGCTTGACGTCGCCGTGGCCGTAGAGCTTGAAGTACCAGTACGCGTAGGAGGCGAACCAGTTGTTGTTGCCGCCGTAGAGCACGACGGTGTCGTCGTTGCCGATGCCGCGCTCGGACAGCAGGGCCTCGAAGCCGGCCTTGTCCACGAAGTCACGGCGGACGGGGTCCTGAAGGTCCTGCCTCCAGTCGATCTTCACAGCGCCACGGATGTGGCCCTTGTCGTAGGCGCTGGCGTCTTCGTCGACCTCGACGAGTACGACGCCGGGGGTGTCGAGGTTGGCCTCGACCCAGTCGGCATCCACCAGGACGGCGGAGCGGCTCATTGGGGAACCTCCATTGTGGCGGCGGGCAGTAGACGGCGAATCATCAAGTACATCTCGCAGCCGAGGCAGAATCCGAAGGCTGCGTTGAGGAAGGCGGCGAGGAGAGCCGCTGCCGTCGCCCCGAGGGCGAGCGGTGTGATCCCGGCGAAGTACCCGATCAGCCCGGCGACCGCGAAGAGCAGTCCGACCGCCTGGGCGAAGCGCGGCGGGCGGGCGTCTTCGGTCTCCTTCGGGGCGCTCTTGACGAACGCCTTGAAGAGCATGGCGTACGGCTGGCGGCCCAAGGCGCCCAGTGCGAAGACCGCGGTCTGGACGACGAGGAGCCAGCCGCTACCCGTCACGAGGACGAGAGCGAGGACCAAGGTGGTGATGGCCGCGCCGAAACGCAGCGCTCTAGGGTCGGCACGCATCGCAGGATGCTCCTGAAGGGGGTCGAAAGGGGGCGGAATCGGAATCTTCCGCGCGAGACCGTCCTCAGGCAGCGCGACAGAGCGCGGTGGCCACGCGGCAGAAATCAACCGCGCGCCGCTTCGTCAGCAGCTCTGTCGTGGGGTTCATGGCGATGACACTACCCGGCGTCTTGCCATCTGTCACGTCACGTCCGATTCATGAGATATCGCATGACCCAATGCGGCGATGACATCGGCCTTGCGCGGCTGGCCCGACGCGCGCTTGACGACACGCCCTTCGGCGTCCAGTACGAGCACGGTCGGCGTGCGCATGATGTCGAGTTCGCGGACGAGGTCGAGGCGCGCCTCGGCGTCGATCTCGATGTGCGCGACGCCGGGAACCATCGCGCTCACCTCGTCCAGAACCCGCCGTGTCGCCTTGCACGGCTGGCAGAACGCCGTCGAGAACTGCACGAGCGTCGCACGCTCGCCCAGGGGCGCGTCGAGCGTCTCGGCACTGAGCCCGCCGGGCGCGGCGGCGACGATGTCGCGCACCTTTCCATCGCGCTTCAGGCGAACCACCCCGATCACCGTGCCGACCGCAAGCGTGCCGAGAACTATCCACAGACCAGTCATCGCCTGTGTGCAACCTCACGCGACTCCGGCGCATTCCCCCCGATCAGGACGGGATGGCCACCAGCACGCGTCCCGACGCATCGACGATCTTGAATCCGGCGATGTCGGAGATCGGCAGGTCGCTCTCGGCGGTGAACGCCGCGTCCTGCTCCAGCGAGGCCCTGTCGACGGTCCAGACCTCCGCCTTACGCGTCGGCCCGTTGTGCGGCACGATGACGAGCCGGCAGCGGGTACCGACCGGCAGACCGGACAGCGTGACGGATATCACCGAGCCGGTCGTGCCCTCGGTGGCCCTGGCGACGGCCTTGACCTCGCCGTTGGCGCCCTCCAGCACCAGGCTCGCCATGGTGAGCTTCTTGGCGACCTCGGGGCTCGGCGAGTCGGCGGCGGGAACCTCGGCCGCGCCGAACGGCTGGGCCGACTGCGCCGCGTCGGAGTCGGCCGCCTGCCCGGCCGCCGACTCGGGCGCGGACGCCACGGAGGCGACGCCGCCGTCGGCCCCCTGCGCCGTCACCTTCCACATCGTGCCCCCGAGCGCGATCACGGCGGCCGAGGCGGCCACGGCCAGCAGGACGCGTCCGCGCCTGTGCCGCTTCGCCTTGGCCGACAGCAGGCGGTCGAGCACGTCTCGCGGCGGGCTCACGACGTGCTCGACGTCGCTCTCCGAGACCTTGCCGAGGAACGCGGCGACCCCGGACAGCTCCATCAGCTCGTCGGTGCACCCCTCGCACGAGGCCAGATGCAGGTCGACCTCCATCGCCTCGTCGGGCTCCAGCGCGCCGAGCGCGTGCACGCCCAGCGACAGCCGTACCTCCTCGCACGTCATCACGGTGCCAGCCCCCGCTCCTCCAGGGCGAGCTTGAGCGCCCGCAGCGCGTAGTACGTGCGTGACTTGACAGTGCCCGCGGGTATGCCCAGCGTCTGCGACGCCTCCTTCACCGATCGCCCCCGGTAGTAGACCTCCATGAGCACCTCGCGGTGCTCGGGCCGCAGTGCGGCCAGTGCCTCGGCCACGGCCCACGACTCGACCGCGCGTTCGAGCTCGTCGTCGGCGGGGATCACCGCCAGCGCCTCGTCGCCCGTCTCCTGCGGTCTTGACTTGCGTGCCCGGTGCTGGTCGACGACCAGATTGCGGGCGACGGTGAACAACCAGGCGCGGATCGGCTTGCCGGAGAGCGCGTCCGGATGGCGCCAGGCCCGCAGCAGCGTCTCCTGCACGACATCCTCCGCTCGCCCTGGATCACCGATGAGTCGCAGCACGTAACCGTAAAGTGGCCCTGCGTGCTCATCGAAAAGGGACCGTACGAGATCCTCGTCGGTGGCGCCTGCTGGACTCACACCCTCATCACGTGTGCGGCGGCGCCATGGTTCACGCTCACCCACTGAGAGGTACGTCACTCGCCTCGGCGGTGACCTGCAGGCCGCCCGGGACGGTCTTGACGCCCTTGATCTGCACGTCGAAGGGCAGCTTGCCCCTGAAGGGCACATTGAAGGTGAGCAGGGAGGCGAGGCTCGCGGGGATCGGCAGGCCGTTGGCCTTCTCGGCGACCAGCTTGAGCCCGCCGTCGCCGATCTCCACGCGCATCTCGGCGTTGAGCTTGACCGTCGTCGGGCCGACGGGCAGGTCGCCGGACGCCACGATCTTGTCGCCGTTGCCGTCGATCTTCACGCCTTTGGGCGCGTACCTGTCGATGGTGCCCTTGCTGATCACGCCGGTGATGACCAGACGCCTGGCGCGCACGTCCGCGGCCTTGAAGTCCTTGATCAGGGTGGCCAGGTCGAACGTCACGTCGTGCGCCGTGCCGCGCACGTCCCTCAGCGTGACGCCGGGTAGCTTGAGCAGCCCCAGGTCGAAGGTGACCTCGGGACAGCGCCCGCCGATGGCCTGGGTGAGGAACGGGATGCCCTCGATGCGCACGGTGGGCGGCGTACCGAGGTCGGCGGCGGCGGCGATCCTGTTGGACAGGTCGCGCTCGACCCCGGCGACGGCCACCCGGTCCAGGGCGACGAGCAGGACGATGAGCACGATGAGAAAGACGATCAGCTTGCGCATCGTTCTCCTTGCCTTCGCCGAAAGGGGCGTCGGCGCTTACTTTACCGAGAGCAGGACGGCGAAACCGGATCATCCACCCGCGAACGGCGGAAGCACCTCGACCGTGGCCCCCTCGGGCAGGACGACGGTGTGGTGATCGCGTTTACCGACCGGATCGCCGTCGACCAGGAACGAGGAACGGCTGACGACCTTCGCGAGATCGTCCCTTCCCGCTGTGATCTTGGCCATCAGCTCGTGCAGGCTGACCGCCTCGAACGCCTCCTCGGCGACACCCGCCGCCTCTTTCGCGGCGGCCCAATAGCGAACAGTTCCTGTGGCCACAGGGACCTCACATCTCTTCTGTGGTTATTGTGCGCGTTTGATGATGGAAATGTTTCACGCACGACCCTGTTCACCAGGTGGACGCATCGTGAACACCGCATTCTCGTGGGTTATCCTCACCTACTACGGGACCTGGGCGACGTAGCCCCCGGGTCCTTACGTGTTTGTACGGCAAGTGCGAGGAGTCGTGATGAGCAACCTGCTCCTGCTGACCAACGCCCTGGAGCCGTCCGCCGAGGTGCTTCCGGCGCTCGGCCTGCTGCTGCACTCGGTCAGAGTGGCTCCGGCCGAGGCCACGGCGCTCATCAACGCCCAGCCCGCCGATGCGGTGCTCGTCGACGCCAGGCGGGAGCTCGCCCAGGCCAAGAGCCTGTGCCGGCTGCTCAGGACGACCGGCATCACGTGTCCCCTGCTGGTGATCGTCACCGAGGGCGGCCTGGCCGCCATGACCGCCGAGTGGGGCGTCGACGACGTCCTGCTGGAGCACGCCGGCCCGGCCGAGGTCGAGGCCAGGCTGCGGATGGCGACCGGCAGGCTCTCGCTCGCCTCGCACGAGGAGGTGCCCGACGAGATCCGCAGCGGCGACCTGTCGATCGACGAGGCCACCTACACGGCCAGGCTGCGCGGAAGGGCGCTCGACCTGACGTTCAAGGAGTTCGAGCTGCTGAAGTACCTCGCCCAGCACCCCGGCCGGGTCTTCACCCGCGCCCAGCTGCTGCAGGAGGTCTGGGGCTACGACTACTTCGGCGGCACCAGAACCGTCGACGTGCACGTGCGAAGGCTACGCGCCAAACTCGGCCCCGAGTACGAAGCGCTGATCGGCACCGTGCGCAACGTCGGCTACCGCTTCGTCCCCGACCGGGGCGAACACGCCGACGAACGCGACCACGCCCACGTCTGACCCGCCCCGCCTCACACCGGCCGCAGGAACCCCTCCAGCTCGACGACTCCCGCCCCGAACATCGTGTCGACCTCGCCCTGGAGCTCGGGCGTCGCGACGAACACCTGGGCGGTCACCTTGTTGCGCACCACGTCGACGCCCGCGCCGCGCACGGAGGGCACCTCCTTGGTCAGCCGCTCCTGCACCCCCATCAGCTCGGCCTCGGTGCGCTCGGCCTTGCTCATGCACAGGGCGCCTCCCCAGGTCTGGCGGATCGTCGCCTCCCTGGTCGCCGGGTCGCCGGTGAACCTGATGTTCAGCACCGCCTTGGCCGGGTCGCCTGCCTCGGACGAGTCCGCGGCCTGCTGCCCCTGGTCGATCCACAGTCCGGCGAACCCGTCCTCGCCCTGCACCCGGCTCGTCGTCTCCTGCAGCGCCTCGGGCGTGGCCTTCGCCGCGTCGACGGGCTTCCACCCGCCCTGCGGCGGCGGGCACGGACTGGCGAACCTGCCCGCGTCCGCACCGGCCTCCGGCGCCTTGCCCGGTACGGCGGGCGGCTCGGTCAGGGTCAGCCGGGCGCCGTCCCACGTGCCGACGACGGTGTAGGAGCCCCAGGTGGTGCCGCCGCTCGACTCGGCCTTGACCTTCTTCCAGTCCCAGCCGACCACGTCGACGCCCGAGCACTGCGGCGGCCACGACTCGGCGACCGCCATGCACAGCTGCGGCCCGTGCTCGGGGCTCTGCAGGACCGTGCCGGTCGCGGTGTACCTCTGGCCGGGCGAAGGCGTCGCGGCGGCGGGTGGGTCGACCTTGGCGGTCGAGACCGGGTCGCCGGCTTCGGGTGACATCGTGCCGCAGGCGCCGACGGCCAGCAGGACGAGCAGTCCGGTGATGCTCATGCGAGAGCTCATACCCACACGACGGATGACGAACGGTCATGGTTCAACCGACGCCCGGTACGTTGCGGCGGGAGAGCGGAGTCCTGCTGGGGGCGCGTGATCGGCGGGGCCCAGCCCTGCGCGGACGGAGGGCTGGGCCGGGCTTGCCGTACTTCTATGGGTGTGCGGGTGTTACGGGGTGACGGTGATGTGGTTCGGGACCGGCGGGGTGATCGTGCCCTGGGCGGCGAAGTGGGCGACGAAGGCGTCGATGTCCAGGGGGCCGCTCCAGATGTCGGTGCCGTCCTTGAAGGCGGCGAAGGCGTCGCCGCCGCCGACCAGGAAGTTGTTGGCCGCGACGCGGATCGACTGGGCGGGGGTCACGGGGACGCCGTCGATCTTGATGTCGGAGACCTTCGAACCCCACGGCGCACTCGTGCTGTAGGTGTAGGTGAAGTTCGAGGACGGCTGCAGGATCTTGGTGAACGGCTGGGCGTTGGGCCCGCCCGGCCACTGCTGCTCCAGCAGCGTCTTGAGCTGCGCGCCCGTCAGCGTGACGGCCTGCATGAGGTTGTTGAACGGCTGCACCGTGAACGCCTCGCCGTAGGTGACCACGCCGTCGCCCTCACCGGCGGGCGAGCCCGCGTAGGACAGGCTCGCGCGCACGCCGCCCGGGTTCATCAGGGCGATCTGCGTGTTGCCGCCGGTCTTGGTGGCGGCGAGCTGGCCGTCGGCGATGAGGTTGCCGAGCGAGGACTCGCCCGAGGCCGTGGCGGTGTTGGTGATGTCGGCCGTGATGGCGCCGATGCGCTTGTTCGCGACGGCGGCCACCCTGTCCTTCCACGTCTGGACGAAGGTGGAGATGTCCGGGTCAGGCGCGACCGTACGGGTGACGACGTGGTTGTCGGCGACGACGCTGGAACGATCGATGTCGAGCGTACGCGTGTTGACCTTGAAGTCGACCTGGGTGATCACACGGCCGAAGGAGCCGCCCTGGGAGTAGAGGCGGTCGGCGCCCTTCGGGTCCTTGACCACGCACTTGTAGGCCTGGTGGGAGTGGCCGCTGAGCACCATGTCCACCTCGGCGTCGAGGCCGAGCGCGATGCGGTTGCCCGCACCGGGTACGGCGCTGCAGGCGTCGGGCGACTGGCCCGGCGTGACCTGGTCGCCTTCGTGCACGAGGACGACCTGGGCCTTGACGCCGAAGAACTTGAGGATCTTCGAGGCGACGTTGCCCGCCTTGACCTCGTCGACGAAGGTGAGGTTCTTGATGCCCTCCTGCGTGACGATGCCGGGCGTGGTCTGGGTGACCAGGCCGATGAAGCCGATCGGCACGCCGTTGATCCACTTGATCGACACCGGAGGCAGCGCCGGGATGCCGAACCCGGCCAGCAGCTTGCCCGCCTGCGCCGCCTTCGCCGTGCCCAGGCCGTCGAGCGCGTCGGTCTTGGCACGGGGGTTCTTGAACAGGACGTTCGCCCCGACGTAGTCGAAGGCGGCCCCCTTCCACTTGCCCGCGGGCGAGCAGCCGTCCACGGGGTGGCAGCCGCCGTCCATGATGCGGCGCAGCTCGGCGTAGCCTTCGTCGAACTCGTGGTTGCCCACGGCCGCGACGTCCAGGCCGATCCTGCCGAGGAACTCGACCGACGGCTCGTCGTGGTAGGCGGCGGAGATGAGGGGGGTGGCTCCGATGAGGTCGCCCTGCGCCACCGCGAGCGTGTTGCGGTCGGCGAGCGCCTTCATGTGGGTGGCGACGTAGGCCGCGCCGCCCGCGTCGACGGTCTGGCCCTGCTCGTTGACCATGCGGCCGGAGGAGCCGGACGGCGGCTCCAGGTTGCCGTGGAAGTCGTTGAGCGCGAGCAGGCGGACGGGAACCGTCTTGGCTGGGGTGTTGCCCGCGTCTGCGGGGGCGGCCACGAATGCGAGACCGCCCGCGGCGACGGCTCCGGCCATGGCGAGCCGGAGGAGGGAACGAGACGTCATGTGCCCACACGCTACGTGAGCTACCTATTCATCAAATGTCGCAAAGGAACGATTAATCGGCCGACTCCATGGCGGTATTTGCCAGACGTCCGCCTAGAGTTCGATCTATGAGTGTGCGTATCGACATCCGTGAACGACTTGATGACCAAGAGATCACCGACGTGCTCCACGTGGTCGAGGCGGCCACCGAATCGGACGGCGTGCGACCGCTCAACGAACACGTGATGCTGCACCTGCGCTACGGCGGCGACCAGCGGGCCCGGTCCCTGCTGCTGTACGACGGCGACACGCTCGCCGGGTACGCCCACGTCGACCCCACCGACGAGGTCGAAGGCCCCTCCGGCGAACTGGTCGTCCATCCCGCCTTCCGCCGCCGCGGCCACGGCAGGCGCCTGCTGGAGGCGGTGCTCGGCCGTACCGAAGGCAGGCTGCGCCTGTGGGCGCACGGCGGGGGCGCGGGCGCCGAGGCGCTGGCCGCGTCGGCCGGTTTCGAACGCGTGCGCTCGCTCTGGCAGATGCGCCGCTCCCTGTACGCCCCCATCCCCGCCTACCGGATGCCCGAAGGCGTACGGCTGCGCGCGTTCGTGGTCGGCCAGGACGACGAGGCGTGGGTCAAGCTCAACGCCGCCGCCTTCGCCCACCATCCCGAGCAGGGCTCGTGGACGCTCGCGGACCTGCGCAGGCGTGAGGCCGAGCCCTGGTTCGACCCCGAAGGCTTCTTCGTGGCCGAGCGCGAGGACGACGGCCGGTTGGCCGGGTTCCACTGGACGAAGGTGCACGGCGCCGAGGACCACGGCCACGAACCGATCGGCGAGGTGTACGTCGTCGGCGTCGACCCCTCCCAGCAGGGCACCGGCCTGGGCAAGGCCCTCACCCTGGCCGGCCTGTGCCACCTGCGCACGCGCGGCCTCGCCCAGGTGATGCTCTATGTGGACGAGGCCAACACGGCGGCGATCAGGTTGTACGAGGGGCTCGGCTTCAGCCGCTGGGACGTCGACGTGATGTACGCCGACACGTTGGCCGATCGACGCCCTCAGGCGGCTACTCGATGACCCAGTGCAGGAAGTAGTACGACAGGGCGGCGACGATGGCCGCCGCGGGGATGGTCAGCACCCAGGCGGTGATGATGTTGCCCGCGACGCCCCACCGCACGGCCGAGAGCCGCTTGGTGGCGCCGACGCCCATGATCGCGCTGGTGATGGTGTGCGTGGTGGAGATCGGCGCGCCGAACCCGATCGCCGCGCCGTACAGCACGGTCGCGGCCGCGCTCTCCGCGGCGAAGCCCTGCGGGGGGTCGAGCGCGATGATGCGCCTTCCCAGCGTGCGCATGATGCGCCAGCCGCCCGCGTACGTGCCCAGTGAGATCGCGCCCGCCGCGGCGAGGATCACCCACTGCGGGATCGGGTCGCCGTTGTTCTGGTACCCGCCGACGACGAGGGCGAGGAAGATCACGCCCATCGTCTTCTGCGCGTCCTGCAGGCCGTGCCCGAGCGCCATGGCGGCGGCCGAGACGGTCTGCGCGTAGCGGAATCCCCTGTTGGTCTTGCCCGGCTGGGCGTTACGGAAGATCCAGTAGATCGCGATCATGATCGCGGCGGCGAGCGAGAACCCGATCAGCGGCGAGAGGATCATCGGGATGACGACCTTGTCCACGACGCCGTCCCAGTGCACCACGCTGGCCGAGGCGAGCCCCGACCCGATCAGTCCGCCGATGAGGGCGTGACTGCTGGAGGAGGGCAGCCCGAAGTACCAGGTGACCATGTTCCAGGTGATGGCGCCGATCAGCCCCGCGCAGACCACCACGAGACCGTGTGTGCCCTGTGGAGCGTCGATGATGCCCTTGCCCACGGTCTGCGCGACCTGGGTGCCCAGGTGCGCGCCGATGAAGTTCATCGCCGCGGCCATGAACAGCGCGGCCCTGGGGGTCAGGGCACGCGTCGAGACGGACGTGGCGATGGCGTTCGCCGCGTCGTGGAAGCCATTGGTGTAGTCGAAGACCAACGCCACGACGACCACGCCGATGACGAGGGCGAGCGTGAGGTCCACTCAGCTTTCCTTGACCGCGATCGACTCGACCGTGTTGGCGACGTGCTCGAAGGCGTCGGCCGCGCCCTCCAGCGCGTCGATGACCTCCTTCATCTTCATCACGGTGAGCGCGTCGTACTCGCCGCTGAACAGCTTGGCGAGCAGCCGGCGGTAGACCTGGTCGGCCTGGTTCTCCAGCCGGTTGACCTCGATCCAGTACTCGTTCAGGTTCTTCATCGAGCGCAGCCTGGGCATGGCGTCGGCGGTGAGCTCGGCGGCACGCTCCAGAACCTCGACCTGCCGGATGACCTCCTTGGGGAGGTGGTCGATCTGGTACAGGTGGATCAGGTCGGCCGCGGCCTCCATGTAGTCCATCACGTCGTCGAGGTTCGAGGCGAGGCGGTAGATGTCCTCGCGGTCGAACGGCGTGATGAAGCTCTCGTTGAGCCGGTTCATGATCGCATGAGTACGTTCGTCGCCCGCGTGTTCGCAGGCGCGCATCTTCTCGGCCAGGGCTTCCCTGTCCGACCCGTCACTGATGATCTCTACCAGCAGCCGGGACGCGGTGACGAGGTTGTTCGCCGAGTCGGCGAACAAGTCGTAGTAGCTGTCCTCACGAGGCGTGAGACGCAGGCGCACGTCGTTCTCCAGATGTGCGGGGATGGTCCGTGGAGAAGGGTACGGGTTACCAGCGGAAATGCGAACTTCATGTCACCAACACCGACTCTTCTCCTTGTGGCTACCCGCTAGATGATCACCAACACGCACGATCGGCTACCTTGGACGGCTTTTTGCCCATGCCCGCTTTGCTAGCTTTTGTGGGACTTCTAGCTCATGCTGGTGGCATATGCGGGGTGTGTTGCGGGACAGGGCGTTTCGCCTGCTCTGGTGCAGTCTCACCGCTTCCGTGGCCGCCGACTACATCCTCCCCATAGCCGTGGTCATCTCCCTCCTCCGAGCCGGGTACGGCGAAGCCGCCATCGGCACCGTCCTGGCCGGCCGCCTCGTCGCCCTCGTCTCCTTCGCCCTCCTCGGCGGCGTCTGGGCCGACCGCTTACCCCGCACCGTCGTCATGACCTGCTCCCAAGCCGGCCTCCTCGTCCTCCTCCTCGTCGTCGCCGCCTGGCCGTACCCCTCGGTCATGGCGGCGGCCGTTTTCCTGGGCGGCGCGTGCGAGGCGTTCTTCCGACCGGCGTTGCAAGGGTGCCTGGCGACCGTGCTGCCCGCCGGGAGGAGGAGGGCGGGGATCGGGTGGACGAGTGTGTCGTTGCGGGGCGGGTCGTTGGTGGGGGCGTTTCTGGGGTCGGGGGTGGTGGCGGGGCTGGGGCCACGGGTGGCGTTTCTGGTGGCGGCGTTGGGGTTCGCGGTTAGTGCTGGGTTGATTTGGCGGATACATGAGCCGTCGCGGGGGCGGGAGCAGGAGCGGGGGCGGGGGCGGGGGCGAAGGGATGGGGGGTTGTGGGGGAGGGAGGGCTTTGTGGGGCGGTGGGGTGGTGGGTGGCGTGGCTTGAAGGCGCGTTTCGGACTGGGGGATGCGGTGGGGGCTTCTCGGGAAGGTGCGGTGGGGGTTCCTCTGGCGGCTCCCTTGCTGGCTCCCTTGGTGGCTCCCTTGGTGGCTCCCTTGGCTGAGAGTTCCTCTGCCGGGGCTGGCTCCGCTCGGGGGTCTTCGGTCGGAGTGTCTTCTGCTGGGGCCGTTTCCGTCGCTGTGCCCTCCCCGCCTGTTGTGTCCTCCCCGCCTGTTGTGCCAGCCGCGCCTTCCACTGCTGCGACGGCATCCTCGTTTGCTCCGCCAGTCGCTGCTCCGCCAGCCACTGACCGGCCAGCCGCGCTTTCCAACGTTGTCGCGCCCTTCCCGGCGGTTTCGCCCGCTGTGCCGTCCGGTGCCGGACCTCCCCTTTCGCCGACGTCCTCCGGTACAGGTCCTGCGTCTTTTGTTCGGCCGCCAGACACGCTTCCCCCCATCGCGCTTCCCTGCGCCTCAGCTCCCCCCTTGCTGCCTCTCCCCGCACCGGCAAGGCCTCCGGGCGATCTGTCGGGAGCTCTTCGGCGGAGGCTGCGGCTCGTACGCGCGTTGGGGCTATGGCGGAAGCTAGGGCTCAGGCGAGAGCCCGCGTGGAGGCTGAAGCGGGAGCGAGGAGGGAGACGGGGAGTCGAAGCGCCCTGTCCGCCTTTGGGGGCCTCTGGGCCCTCTCAAGGCTCTACACCACAAGTTCCTGCGCCACCGGCAGTCGGGTCGCCGGGGGCGCTTCGTCTTTCTGTGGAGTCGTCTCGGGATCTCAGCGAGGTGGCCTGGGCTTCCGACGACGCACCCACGGCTTCTGGGGGGCCAACTACGGCCACGGAAGGCGCACCCGTACCCTCCGCCGCGTCCGTGGCGGAGGCTCGTTCTGGTGAGCCATTTCTCGTGGGATCGCCGGAGCCTCCTGATGCTGTTGGACCTCGCAGGACAGTCAAGCCCGCGCGAGATTCCGAGGCTCCCGGTAGGCCTGGTCCCACCGAGGAAACCGGGCTTCCACGGAACGCCAGGTCAGCCGCGGATCACAGTCCTGCCCAAGACACCGAGATTCCCAGCGACACCGAGATTCCCAGCGCAATCAAGGCCTCCGAGCCCCCCACATTGCACAGAAGTACCGAATCTCCCGCTTCTTCCCTCCCTCCCCCCGCCTCTCCTCCTGCTGCTACCCCTCCCACCCATCCCTCCCCCTCCCGGCCCCGCCCGTCACCCCCCACCCGACAGCCGATCCTCACCGAAATCCGCCAAGGCGTCAGAGAAGTGAGCCGTCGCCGCTGGATGGCCGTGGTGATAATCGTCATAGCCCTGCACCAGACCCTCATCGTGGCCCCGTCGCAAGTACTGCTCCCGACGGTCTCGGCGTTCACCTGGGGCGCGCTTCTCCCCAAGGAGGGCGACGTCGTCTACGGCATGTCCCTGGCGGCGCTGTCCCTGGGCGGTCTGGCCGGGGCCTTCATCGCCATGCGTCACACGCCGCGCCGTCCAGGCGTCGTCACCATGCTCGGCCTGCTGCCCTACGGCCTGGTACCGCTGGCCCTGCTGAACCCGTCGTCCCCCTGGCCGGTGTTCGCGTGCTTCCTGCTGGCGGGGCTCGGCCTGGAGATCGCCGCCATCGAATGGATCATCGGCATGCTGGCCGAGGTACCACCCGACCGCCAGGCCAGGGTCGCCTCACTCGAATGGGCGGCCATCCTCGGCCTGACGCCCATCGGTCTCGTCACGACCGGAGTGCTCGTCGAGACGTTCACCCCGTCGCCCGTGCTCATCGCCAGCGCCATGACGGCCGTACTCCCCCTGCTGGCCCTCCTGGTCCCCGGCCTCGCGCAGTTCCGTACGCTCCCCCGCCGGGCGCGATCGGCTCGCCGCCGTCAGATGGCCGTCCGGTGGAAGTTCTGGAAGGACCGCGAAGGCGTCGGCCCCCGCTGGCCCTGATACCGCGATCCGTACCGCTCGCTCCCGTAGGGGAACTCCGCAGGCGACGACAGCCGGAACATACACAACTGCCCGATCTTCATCCCCGGCCACAACTTGATCGGCAGGGTCGCGACGTTCGACAACTCCAACGTCACATGCCCACTGAACCCAGGATCGATGAACCCAGCCGTCGAATGCGTCAGCAGCCCCAGCCGCCCCAGACTCGACTTCCCCTCAAGCCTGGACGCCAGATCATCCGGCAGCGAAATCACCTCGAACGTACTGGCCAGCACGAACTCCCCCGGATGCAGGATGAACGGCTCGTCCCCCTCGGGCTCGACCAGCCGCGTCAGATCAACCTGCTCGACGGCCGGATCAATGTGCGGATACCGGTGGTTCTCGAACACCCGAAAGTACCGATCCAGCCGTACATCCACACTGGACGGCTGAACCATCCCCTTGTCGAACGGATCAATCCTGACCCGCCCAGCATCGATCTCAGCCCGAATATCCCGATCAGAAAGCAACACGCAGAGCAACCTACCAACGCCCCACCCCCAACACCCCCACGCCAACCCACCCGAAAGATCAAGGCATACGAACCCCCATCCATCCGCTACAGTAGGCACGCGGCCCATGCCACGCGGGTGTGGTTCAATGGCAGAACTTCAGCTTCCCAAGCTGACGGCGCGGGTTCGATTCCCGTCACCCGCTCTCACTAGTTAGGCCTAGGTCAGGGATGGACTCCCCGCCTGGGTCTTGGTCGTTTATGGGGCTGTTGATCTTCTCGGGCCATTGGCGGGCCATTACCCTGCAGGCACCGGCGCCTCCGCCGACCCATCCTCGTCGTCCCTGCTCCGGCCTTCAAGCTGTCTGTCGATGGCGTCGGTGATCGTCTTGCCTGCCCCGCGTACGGCGTGCTGATAGATCATTGCGGCCCGGACGTTGTCGTGTCCCATCCGGGCCATCAGGTCCTTGAGCCCTGCGATTGCCTCCGTCGAGGTCGACATCCATCCGGCGCAAGGCACTGACCTCACCCCAGCGCAAGCTGGTAGACGTCGCCCGCAGGCGGGCTGAACAGCCCGAGCTTCGGTATCGGTCGTGGAGCTGGCACGCGTGGTTCCGGCTGCTCAGGGCTCGCCAGGTACGCGTGGGGCAAGGCGGGAGAGAAGATCGGCGGTCACACTTCGCCGCAATGACGGGCAGGCACTCGCGTGTCGCGTGCACAGCCCACAAACCCAGCGATCGGTCGACTGCCGTTTCAGCAGCCACAGAGCCTCCAGCGCGTTCCCGCGCTCCCGCCGCCACACGTACCCACGAGCCACATCGAACAGGTGCTGCGCCCACCGGTTCGACGAAGGAATCTCGGCCGCCGAGACCTTCTTCGTCCGCTCGATCGCAGCCCCGGAACGACCGGTCTCCACCTCGATCGCCACCGCATGGACCCGACATTCGCTTCGCCGAACATGGTCGGCGCATTGTGATGAGCCGCCCCAGAGTGGAGGCGGCAGAGTCGGCGATGCCCCAGCCGCCACGCGTCAACTACCCTGCGTTTCTTGGCACAGGCACCCGTACGGTTCGCGCCTGCACCTCGTCGCTGGGACGCTGGAGTCGCCCTTTCTGGAGAACGCGGCCCAGTGGACGGTCTCGCTGCGCGATGCGGATGTTGACACGACGGAGCGGTCAGGTCACACGGCGGTGCGTTCTGGCGGGTGAGGCTCCCGGTGATGATGTCGTGGACCGCCAGCCTGTGATCACCTGGATCGCCAACAACCCGGTTCGTCCGTGGGCCTCGAACCTCGGGCCTGATCATCCGGCTTCAGCGGTCTCGCTCCGGCAGGCGCACCCACAGATCCGGCGGGCCGATGATGGCGCGGGCGTCGAGCAGTCGCAGCCCTGCCTTGGCGCACATGTATGCCACGGCCTCGCCCTGGTAGAGGTATTCGGCCAGAATCTCGTCGGCCGTCAGATGTCCGCCCGCGTCGCCGCCGCCGGGAAGGGTGTCGGAGTCCTCGATCGCTCCATCGCGGCTGACGAGTCCTTGGTCGCCGCTCTTGGGATTGGCGAACAGGCTGTAGCAGACCGTTCCCTCCGACAACGGCAAGGTCACTTCAGGCGTGGAGGGGACGTACCCCCAGGGTTGGGTGACGACGCATCCTCCGGGTACGCCGGTGATTCCCACGATTCCCAGACGGGCGTCGGGATCGGCCCAAGGATCCTCCAGGATCGGCTCCATGGTCGTGTCGTCCACCGGCAGGGCTTGCAGACGCCGCACAGCCTCGGCCGTGGTGACATCCGCCACGCAGGCCACCCCCATGTAGTCGTCGATGCCGGCCAGCGCGGCGACCAACCGGTGCGCCTCCGCGGCCGTCGCGGCCTCGCCGGGGGTCAAGCCGGGGTGCCCGGCGGGGACCGGGAACAGTTCCGGGGCCGGACCGGCGAGGGCGAGCCGCCCGGGAGACCACCCGGCCATCATGGCCCGCCAGGGGTCCGCACCGGCGGCCACCAGGGCGCGGGCGTTGTCCAGCCGACGGGCGAACACCGCCGCCCACAGGGCGGTCCGGTCGTCGAACTCGGCATCGACGTCATCGACACGACAGGCCAACTCGACCACCGTCTCAGGAGTCCCCCACTCGGCCACGAAGTGCAGGGGCCTTCCCTCGTAACCACCGAAGGCGTAGACGCCCCCATTGGGGTCGGCACCCGCTTCCAGCCTGACGCCGATCGCCGCGAGGTCAGCCCACCCATGCCCATCGATTCCGGACCATCCCGCGGATAAGGGCTCGGTCATAACGCTCCCTCAGATTGGCATTTCATGGACGGGCACGATTATTCCGTGTCAGAACGAGCCGCCGAACCGCCTCGGCCCTCTGCCGACCGACAGAGGGCCGAGGTCGGGTTCAGCTTCTGGTTCTCACCAAAAAGGGGTCCTTGTCGGCGAGCCCATTTCTCGAGTAGAAGGTTCTGAGCCAAGTCCATCCATGGTTCCTGTTCTGCAGGCCATTAATGGGTCTGACGGAGCAGTCGTTATCGACTTTCCCCTGGTACGTGCTGGCGAAGGGGAACTCGTCGCATTGCAGACCGGCCTGGGTGTAGTGCTGTATCCACCTCAGGGTCGGGTTCAGCTCCCAGTAGTACAGGTCGCACTCACCCTTCGCCAGATGGCCGTTCACCTGCCTTTCCCAATTGAACTTCTTCCGATTGTCATCCGCGTTCTTCTTGCCCAGGAGACGGGTCAGCACCTTCGATCCCGGGACGTCGGCGTTGCCCGGGATGGACTTGACCTGGCGCACGTTGCTCACCAGGTTGTAGGGCCAGGTGTTCTTGTTCTCCGGTGTCTTCAGGGCGTCGGCGATATGGTCGATGACTACATCCATGGGCTTCCCGGCCGCTGTCGCCACACTCTTCGACATCGTGAAGACGGGGGTGACGGTGAAGATGCACGCGCCGGTGTGCACGCCATAGGTGTTGTTCGCAGCCGCTCTCACCATGCCCGGAGGGTCCTCGTCCTCCACCCCGAGGGTGAGTTCGTCACAACGGGTGTGAGCTTGTTCCGCTTTGAGGAGCCCTGCTGATCTTCGTGGGCCATTTACAGGCCCTTGTCGTTCCTGTCAGTCTTGGCTCGACTGTCCTCTCTGGGCGACACCCGCCCTGAACCCGCAGCAGCTTTCGTGGGCGGCGCTCTGGCCCTCGTCTCAAGTCCAGTGGCGTTCTTGAGGCACGAACGGCCCGAACGGGACATAGTCGAGCAGTTCGGGAGAACCTGCGCGTCTCGGCCTGGGAGATCAAAGCCGCCACCCACTTTGCGAACTGCACGCAGTTCTGTCGCTGCCCTCACGGCAAGTTCATCGGGAACAGAGGCCGCACGGACCGCAGATCAGAAGAGCTTCAGCAAGATCCCCAGGCTCCGCGCTTTGCCGAAGACGCCGAGAAATTGAACTCAGAGACTTGATCTCGCTGCGCCATTGACCGATTGATGGGTGCGCCTGCGGTAGCTCTGCGGTGAAGGCCCGGCGTTGGGCAAGCATTGTGGATGAGAGCGCGGTCTGTCCGCGTCAGGCAGCGTCAGTGTCGGTGCCGCGCAGAATGTAGAGGTCGTCGCCGAAGACCGCGGAGATCTGGAGGTGGCCCCCGAGGGCTTGGACGTAGCGAGCGATGGCGTCGACGGTGGAGATTTCTCCGTGCTCGATCTGGGAGACGCGGCTCTTGGTAACCCCCATGCGCTCGGCTACTTCGCTCTGAGTCAGGCCCAGGGCGGTTCGGCGTTCGGCGAGGCGGTGGCCGTCGATGTAGGACTGGTTGCGCCTTCGGGCCTCTGCGACGGCATTCTCGCCGCCAGCCTCCGCGACGATGTCGGCCCGTATGTCACTCCACTTGGGAAAGTTCGTCATCGCTCCCCCTCCTCGGCCTCTCGCTCTTTCACATACTCGACGTACAACTCCTCGGCTCGAGGAATGGCTCGCCGATACCAGCCGGACCAGTCCCCCGACTTGTCGCCGCCGACCAGGAGGATCGCAGACCTCCACGGATCGAAGACGAAGATGATCCTCATCTCGGAACGGCCCGCCGAGCCCGGCCGCAGCTCCTTCAGATTGTGAACTTGGGAGCCCTCCAACCGATCGACCAGCGGGCGGCCCAAAGCGGGACCGTCTTCAGCCAGCCTGTCGATGGCATCAACGACCTGCGCTTTGGACTTGGCGTCCAGCTCCCGGAGCCAGCCCATGAACTCGTTGGTGACACGGATCTCCCACTCCTCCACAACTAGAGTTTAGCAAATCCTCTACTTCTGACAAAGGGCGTGTGGGAGCCAGCAGGAGGCTACTCGCAGATCGCCACATCGCCAGCTCGACGTCAAAGCGCGGTGGTGGCCAGGCGATCCTCAAGCTGACTCCAGAGGTCGATCCCCGTCACCCGCCATGCCCCTCTGTTCGACCGAAATACCGTCACCGTCCTCCGAGTGGACGCTGAGCATCGCGAGCGAACAGGAGGACACCGGATATGGACTGAGACCCAGTGGTTCGAGCTTCCCACCGACTCCACCTGAGCGCGCCTGCTCGCGAAGGCCGTCATTGATGGCTGCACCAGGCTGGATCAATGTCGATCTGAGTCTCGCCATGTGCCATCTCCCGCAACTACGCGGACAAGCCCGGCGGGGCCGCCTCTGAACTCGGACTTTGATGACAGTGACGCGCATACCGCAGGTCGGAGGTGAGAACCGTAACGGGTCCCGGAGCGGCGTGAGAGGTGGCGCCGAGCATTGCGTACTTGTGCTCGCAGGCCGACGTCGACCAGAAGGGGGGCGGCTTGGCGGGCGATTGATTCGGTGACCAGGCGGGACAACGTCACCCTTGGAACTGGCCGGTCGGCGCAAAGGTGGACTACCTCGACGGGGGGCGCAGCCGTGGCGATGACGCGGAGGTCATCAGCGCGAGCGAGCGCCAGCCGGCTGATGACCGCTTCGTACAGGACGGGATTGGTCAGTCCCTTGCTGTCGAGCATGAGGTGCTGCCGAGAGAACCGGTCACGGGGCCGCACCACCATCAGCCTGGGCATGTCGAACTTGATGGAGATGATCGCGCAGCGCCTGGAGCTCCTCGTCTGTGACAGGGGCGTGCTCGTTCTCGGCAGCTTGGATGAGTTCGTTGAGGTTGTCACGTTCGAGCAGGCGGGCCACCGCGGCGGCGTAGGGGGACAAGCCTGGAGGGCCGCTGTGCGATCGGGCGGCGTCGGCGGTGTCACACAGCATGGTGATCGAATACTTGTCGGCGGGCTCACTCATGCTGTTTCTCCTAGCTCCCAAGCCAGCGGATCACATCACATCACGCTGTTTCGGTCTGTCGGCGTAGTGTCCAGTAGATCCAGTTTCCGCTGGATGTGCTGGAGGCCACGTCCCATCCCTCTCCGCCGAGGGCGGTGAGGAGTGCGACCACCTCCTTGAAGCTGCCGCTGCTCATGTGCTCGGCACCGTCAGGGAAGTTGATGCGGATGGAATTCGCGTCCCAGATCCATTCCATTGAAGCGAATTCGTACACGAGAATCATCTCCGTTCCAGTCGACGACAAACGAGATGTCACATTACACCCCGCAAAGCGCTTGGACCTTGGAAGCGAACATAGCTGCATGCCGCCGTTCGAAATGAACCTCGCTCGCCGCGCAATGCGGAAAAGGCGGCCGAGGGGACGTCAAGACGCCTACCAATGCCCCTCCAGGTCGCCGATTCTCTTTCGGAGGGCGCGTGCGTCGTTGTTGGGTAAGGCATGGAGCACGGCGTACAGGAGAGCGCGGAGTTCGGCGGGGTCGGGGCAGCAGAGCATTACTCCGCAGGATTGCGCCGGATCGAAAGAATGCACCCATGGGGCCTGCAAGAACCACGACCAGGCGCGTAATGCTTCGGCGGTCGCGCCGGTCCAGTAGCGGTCGTGTTCCAGGCGGGCGAGTGCGATGCGGCCGCGGCGGGACAGGCCTGAGACTTGTGGGGCGTTTGTCGGAGTTCGCGGCGAATGACGCAGGCGGTCGGTGCGGATTTGGGCTGGACGTCTACGCGCCATGGCCCTTTCGTGTGATCGACATAGCGCCATATTGCTACAGCTCGCGCGCACCGGCCAAGTCTCGAACCGAGCTGTGGTCAGGAGGCCGTCGGCGCGTGGTGGGCGTGGACGGCGCGGGACAGGATCCGGCACAGGTGGTCGGTGTCGGCGGGTGTGTTGTCGATGAGGAGGGCCGTGCAGAGGCCGTCGGAGGCGGCGACGAGGGCGGCGATGGACGTGGGGTCGGAGGTGAGGGTGGCGGCGAGGTCGCCGATGTCCTGGCGCCAGCGGCGGGCGACGGGGGCCAGGGCGGGGCGGCGGGCGGCCAGGGTGGACAGTTCGCGTTCGGCGAGGGCGCGTTCACGGCCGGGGCCGGCGGATTCGGCGATCAGTTCGGCCAGGGCGCGGAGCTTGTCGCCGGGGGCGTCGATGATCTGGCGGATGCGCCGGGTGTAGGCGTCGGCGACGCTGGACAGGGCCGCGACGAGCAGGTCGTCGAGGGTGGCGAAGTAGTACGTGCTCAGGCTGGTGGTGATTCCGGCCTGCTTGGCGACGGTGCGATGCGTGACACCCGAGGCTCCGTCGCGCGCGACGACGGCGAGGGTGGCGTCGATGATGTCCGCACGACGCTTGTTGCCCCGAGCCTTGCGCCCATCGACGTGCCCGCTCTCGACGCCGGTCATGCGCCTATCGACGTGCCCGCCCTCACCACCGCCCATGCGCCCACCGATGTGCCCGCCCTCGACACCGCTCATACGCCCACCGACGTGCCCGCCCTCATCGCCGCCCACACGCCCATCGACGTGCCCACTCTCATCGCCGCCCACACGCCCATCGACGTGCCCGCCCTCACCACCGCCCACACGCCCACCGGCGTGCCCACCCTCACCACCGCCCACACGCCCACCGACGCGCCCGCCCTCACCACCGTCCATACACCCCTCCCGAACGATCCAGCGTAGTCGAGCCCCCTCACTCCCCTTCACCAAGCGCACGCACGTGCCGCAACGCCGTCAAGCACAGTACGGCCGCCGCGACGATGGCGACCCCGGCCACAGCGGAAGCGACGTTCACCCCGCCCACGAACGCACGCTGCGCCTCCCCCACCACCCCGGCGGGCAGCCGCTCGGCGACCGACAACGCGCCGGCGAGGCTGTCGGTCACCCGTTCCTCGACCTCGGACGGCACACCATCGGGAACGACCAGTCGCGAGGTGTAGAGAACGGCGGTGAGGCTCCCGAGCACAGCGACGCCCACGGCGATGCCGAGTTCCTGGACGGTTTCCGACAGCGCGGCGGCCGATCCGGACTTCGACGCCGGAGCCGCCCCGACGACCATGTCGGTGCCGAGGGCGGCGATCGCCCCGAGCCCCAGGTACACGAACGCGAACCCGGCCACCACCTTCACCCCCTCCCCGGCCCCGACACCGGCCAGCAGCGCATAGCCGATCACCGAGAGCCCGAGCATGATCGCCATGACCAGTCCGGGCCGTACCCGCCGGGCGACGATGGGCGCGCCGATCGCCGCCGCGAACATCGCCAGAGCAGGCGGCCCCATCCACAGACCGGCCGCGAACGGCGTCATCCCTTCGACCAGCTGAAGGTACTGCGTGACCAGGTACATCGTCCCGCCCACCCCGACCAGCCCGATCAGCAGCACGGCCAGCGCCACGGAGAACGCCCGGTTCGCCAGCAGCGAGACGTCGAGCAGCGGCGAGGCCAGGCCGCGCTGACGCCGGACGAAGACCACCCCGGCCACGGCACCGAGTACGGCGAGCACCACGCCGCCGAGGTCGGGACCGTACGCGGCCATGTGCTTGATCGCATAGATCACCGGCAGGATCGCCGCCAGCGACAGCCCCACACTGGCCAGGTCGAGGCGGCCGGCCTGCGGATCGGCGTACTCGGGCAGCAGCGTACGCGCACCGGCCAGGACGACGACCGCGACGGGCACGGCGACCAGGAACGCCGCCCCCCACCAGAACGTGCCGACCAGCGCGCCACCGACCACGGGCCCGGCGGCCATCCCCAGGGCGAACATCGTCGCCCAGATCCCGATCGCGACCGCGCGCTGACGGACGTCGGCGAACATGTTCGAAATCAGCGACAGCGTCGACGGCATCAACGTGGCCCCGGCGACCCCGAGCAGCGCCCGGGCGAGGATCAGCAGTTCGGCGTTCGGGGCGAAGGCGGCGAACACCGAGACCACCGCGAACACCGCCGTCCCCGCCACCAGCAGGCGACGCCGCCCGATCCGGTCCCCGAGCGTCCCCATCGTGATGAGGAACCCGGCGATGAAGAACCCGTAGGCATCCATGATCCACAGCGTCTGGGTCGCCGACGGGTCCAGCGCCCTGGCCATGCTCGGCAGCACCAGGTACAGCACGGTGACGTCCAGCCCGAGCAGCACGGTCGGCAGCGCCAGCAGCCCCAGCCCCGCCCACTCCCGCCGCCCCGCACGCCGTACCACGACCTGTGACATAACGCTCTCCTTCGCTCAAGAAATTTGAACGATAGTACAACTTGTACCATCGTTCAAATAGATGGGCGCTATCCTGTGGCAGGTCAGGCCAGGAACGACCCGTCGGAAGGCGACGACCGTGACAACCACCCAGCGCCGGGTCGCATGGCTGGTGGCGCATGTGGTCATGGCGGTGCTGACCGTGCTCACGCTGGTGGGGGTGCGCTATCTCGGGGCGGGCCTCGGACAGGTGCTCGCCGCGGCGGGCGCCGCCGTGCTGCTGCACGCGGGTGCGGTGACGGCGCGAGGCAGGCCGTGGGCGGGGTATTCGCTCAGCGCCTTGGGCATGCTCGTGCTGGTGACGATCCCTTTCCTGGGATGGTCGCCGACGCTGTTGCCCTCCTCGGTGTGCTTCCTCATCGCACTGTGGTCGGTGAGCGGCCGTGCCTCCCTCAGGGCTTCGGTGCTCGCGCTGGGCGTCGCCGCGCTCGGGATCGTCCTCACCGAACTGGTGGCCTGGGCGCGGCAACCCCCTGACGTACCGGGGTGGTCGCGCCTGGTCGAGGGCGGGGTGCTGATGCTGGGGGTCGGCGGTGTGTGGCTGGGCGCCCTGCTGGTACGGCGAAGGCACGAGGCGAGGCAGCGGGCCGAGAGCGCACGACTGGCGGCGGCGGTCGCGGACGAGCGGGCCGGGATACGCCGGGACCTGCACGACGTGATCGCCCACACGGTCACGGTCATGGTCGCGCGGATCGAGGCCGCGGCGGTGACGACGGCGGACCCGGCGACCCGGCGCGAGCTGGGCGACATCGCCGAGGCGGGCCGCGACGCCCACCAGGGCCTGCGGGCGATGCTGGCCACCGTCGTGCCGCGCGCCGACGCCCGGCCCGAGCACGTGCCGATCTCGCTCGACGTCATCCCGGACCTGGTGGCCTCGGCGGCGAGCCCGTTGCACGCGGTGCGCCTCACGGAGGTGGGCGAGCGCCGACCGCTGAGCCTGAGCGCCGAGGTCGCGGCCGTACGCACGGTGCAGGAGGGCATCACCAACGCCCTGCGCCACCTCCGGCCGCCGGTCGAGGTGAGCGTGCTCCTACGGTGGACCCCGGCCGAACTCCTGGTCGAGGTACGCGACGACGGCGGCAGTGCACGACGCGACGCGGGCAGCCAGGGCACGGGACTGCTAGGAATCGAGGAACGGGTGCGTACGGCGGGCGGCACACTGTCGATCGACGACGGCGACGACGGATGGGCACTGCGGACACGGCTGCCCACGAAGGAGAAGGCATGACGGCCATCCGGGTCATGCTCGTCGACGACCAGGAGTTGTTGCGGGCCTCGCTCCGCACGGTGCTGTCGGCCGATGAGCGCATCGACGTCACCCACGACGTCGCGAACGGCGCCGAAGCGGTCGAGGTCGTCAGGCGCCACCGCCTCGACGTCGTCCTGATGGACATCCGCATGCCCCGCATGGACGGCGTCGCCGCCACGACGGAGATCGTCAGGATCGCACCGGCGACCCGGGTGCTCATGCTGACCACGTTCGACGACGACGACCTGGTCGTGGCCGCCGTACGCGCCGGTGCGAGCGGCTACCTGACCAAGGACGTCAGACCCGCGGCCCTCGCCCAGGCCGTCTGCGACGTCGCATCCGGCACGGCCGCACTGGCCCCGGGCGTGGCCGCCACCCTCCTCGACCTGGTACGGCAGGCGCCGACGCGAAGGACGGCGGCGCTGGACGGCCTCACCCCGCGCGAGGTGGAGATCTTCGGCCTGCTCGCCCGGGGCAGGTCCAACAGCGAGATCCGCACGCAGCTCGTGCTGAGCGAGAACACCGTGAAGTCACACGTCCGGGCCGTCCTGCAGAAGCTGGACCTGCGCGACCGCGTGCACGCGGTGATCCACGCCTACGAGAACGGCCTCGTGGGACGCGACGACCTACCGGGCTGAGCGCCGGGGTGGACGTGACATCCTCACGGACGGCGGTGGCCGGTCAGGCGGCATGTGTTCACTCCCACGGCCCCGACAGGTCGGCCCTGCTCAGGGTGCGCAGGGTGCTGGCCAGGTGCTCGGTCAGGGCGTCTGCCGCGTTCTGCGGGTCCTCGGTGCGCAGGGCGTCCACGATGGCGCCGTGTTCGGCGAGCACGCGCTCGGCGCGGTCCTTGCCGGCGCCGACGGCTCGAAGGCCCATGCGGACCTGCTTGTCGCGCAGGGACTCGTAGAACTCCTGGAGCAGGGGATTTCCGGCATGGCGCACGATCGTGCGGTGGAAGGCGCGGTCGCAGTCGATGAACGCGCCGGGGTCGTCCACGAGCTGACGCTGGGTGTCCAGGAGGCGTTCCAGCACGGCGAGGAGGTCCGGGCTCGCCGGACTCACCCGGCGGATGCACCAGGACTCGATCAGCTCGCGCGCCTCCATGGCCGCCCGCATGTCGGCGTCGGAGATCGGCGGCACGAAAGCGCCCTTCTTCGGCACGATCTGCAACAGGCCCTCGGCCTCCAGGCGCAGCAGCGCCTCCCTCGCCGGTGTGCGTGAGGTGCCCGCGGCCTCGGCGATCGCCCCTTCGGTGAGGAAGGTCCCCTCGTCACGGGGTATCCCGCCGATGTGCTCCTTGACCCAGTTGTAGGTCACGTCCTGCGCGGATGCGGAATCCTTCGAGGGCTGTCGACTTCTCATGAACATGATGTATACATGTGCCCTATCACCCGGGCAACTCCTCAGGACCTATGCGTCCGGCCGTACCTCCATGGCAAGAGGCGCCCAGAAGAGCAATCATGAAATCCTCCCCTTTATCCCCTCCTGCCGGTTCCCCGCCTTCCTCTTCCTTCCTCCTCTTCCTTCGAGACCGAGACCGACACCGACGCCGGTGGCGGCCTGCGGGCGAGTCTCGGTCAACGGCAGATGGGCATGATCGCGATCGGTGGTGTCATCGGCGCGGGCCTGTTCGTCGGCAGTGGTGGCGCCATCGGTACGGCCGGGCCTGGCGTCGTCGTCGGCTATCTGGCCGTGGGCGGCCTGGTCGTCCTGGTCATGCGCATGCTGGCCGAACTCGCCGTGTCCGCGCCCGACTCCGGTTCGTTCTCGACGTATGCCACGCGGGAGATCGGCGCCTGGGCCGGGCTGGCCGTTGGCTGGCTGTATGCGTACATGTGGGCGGTCATGGTGGGCTTCGAAGCGGTGGCAGCCGCGGTGCTCGATCACCTGGGTGTGCCGCTCGCACCGCAGATCATGGACGCCGTCGTCTTCACCGCGCTGCTGTCCTGTCTCAATGCCGGGATCTACAGCTCGTCGCGCATGGTGTTCGCGCTGGCGCGCCGCCGGGAGGCACCGGCGTCGTTCGCCAGGCTCAACGAGCGCGGGGTGCCGACGCTCGCCGTCGTCGTGGGGGTGGCGACCGCCCGCCGTCAGGTGGAGGCGCCCGGCTGAGCCAGGAGTTGCGGCATCGACTCCAAGGTGAGCCGGGTCCGCCTGATGTGCAGCGCGACCAGGGCCGACACGTCTTCGGGGGACGAACGGCGGATCGCGTCCAGGATCAGCTGGTGTTCGAGGTGGGAGATCTCCAGGCGCTGTTCGCCGGGCAGCCAGGAGTAGACGTTGCGGTACTGCTGGCTCGTCTCCCACAACGACTCGATCATCCGGATCAGCCTCGGCATGCCGCACGCCTGGTAGATGAGCTGATGGAACTCCAGATCGAGCTCATGAAAACGAGGTTCGACGGCCTGCGTGGCGGACAGGTCATCGAGAACCCGGGCGATCCCGGCGACGGCGTCGTCGTCCAGCCGGGACGCCGCCCGACCGGCCGCGAACGGTTCGAGCTGCTCGCGCAGCAGATAGACCTCTTGCAGGTCGGCCAGATCGAGCGCCGCCACCCGTGCCCCGGCGTTGGGCCGGATGACCACCCGGCCCTCGCTGGACAACTCCCGCAACGCCTCACGTACCGGAATGCGACTGGTTCCGTGGCGCTTGGCGATGACGTCCTGGCGGATGGGATCGCCGGGCCGCAGCACTCCGTTGCGGATGTCCGCCCGCAGCTCGGCGGCGATCGTGTCGACGACGGCGAGACTGTCGGAGGCGGGGTTGTTGCTTCGCATGACGGGCCCGATCTTGGTCAGAGGCGTGCCGCGGCCATCAGGGGGACGACGTCGTGCAGGGTCGTCACCGCGGCCACGGTCGAGGCCAGCGTATCGAGCCGGGAGACGGGATGCCCCGAGGCTTCGACGCGCCCGGCCCAGATGTCGGTGAGCCCGCTCCAGGAGAAGGCGAACGTGTCCCCGGACGGCACGAGCGTACGGGAGAGCGGGGGACGGCCGGGCAGCACGACCTCGAGCCGGGCGGCGAGCGGGGGCAGGCTCGGATCGGCGATGACGCGTACCCGTTCGCCGAGCCGTACCGTGCGGAGGTCGTGCTGGGGGCGGTGCAGCAGGTCGAGGCGGAAGGCGCCGTGCGTCAGGGTCGTCGCGACGCAGTACGAGGCGCTCATGAGGGCGCCGGAGAGGGACTGTGGCTCGGCGCCGAGAATGCCGGGATAGACCCGGTCCTCCGGATGGAGGTAGCACCGGATCTCGGTGATCGCGGCGGGATCGGCCCGCAGGTCCGGGCCGAGGCCGAGGGCGAGTGCGATCGGGGCCTGAAGGATGTTGCAGGCCGAGTACCACTTGTAGACGGTGTCGAGGATGCGCCAGGTGACGGCCGCGCCCGGCTCCAGCTCACGGTCGAGCCGGTCCGGCCCGTTGCCGCGCTTGTGCCACAGCAGGGGCAGGGCGTCCTCGGCGAAGATCCCCTCGGCGCCCCGGAAACCGGCGCGTACCTGCTGGACGGCCCGGACTCCCGCCTGCGCCGACAGGCCGAGCTGGAGCGACCAGTCGTCCGACCCGTCGACGAAGGTCCTGTTCAGCCCGCCCGAGAGGTTGGCCGACAGGGCGATCGCATGGGCGATGCCTTCGGCGTCCAGGCCCGAGGCGACGGCCACGGCGGCGGCCGAGCCGATCCCGCCGAACGCCGACGAGGCGCGCAGCCCCCTGGCCAGGACGCCGGAGACGAACACCTCCCCCACCAGCGCGGCCGTCTCCCACCCGGCGACGAGCGCCGAGACGAGCGCGGCCCCCGTGAGCCCGCGCTCCCGCGCCGTGGCCAGGAGCGCGGGCAGGATGGCGCTGCCCAGATGGGCCTGGGAGGCGTAGTGCGTGGAGTCCAGGGCCAGGGCGTGGGTGCGTACTCCTCCCAGGAAGGCGATCGCGCCCGGATCGTGCCGTGCCCCGTCGCCCACCAGGGCCGTCGCCTTGTCGACGACGGGACCGGCGGCGAGCATGGCGCAGGCCAGGTCGTTGAGCAGGACCGCTTCGGCGGCGGCGAGCACGGGTGCGGGCAGTTCGGTCCGTGCGATGTGCTGGGCGCGTCGCGCGAGCAGCAGGAGGCGGTGTTCGGCCCGGGGTGTCACCGGGGCGCTACCCGGCATGCGGGGTGCCGACGGCCGCAGTGCCGGGCAGGAGGTACCCGGCGGCGATGTCCTCGACCGTGCGCCTGCGGCGGATCACGTGTGTCGTGTGCCCGTCCACCAGCACAGTGGGCGGCAGCGGGAGCGCGCAGTACTCGGTGGAGACCGATTCGCAGTACGCGCCCTGGTCGAGCAGGGCGACCAGGTCACCGCGGCCGAGTTCCGGCATCACGACCGGAGGGGTCACCTCGTCCGGCGCGCAGGTGGCGCCCGCGATGCGCACGTGTTCGGTGCAGGGCTCGCCCATCCTGCTCGCGGCGAGCGCCGGGTGGTAGACGTCCACCATGAGCCGCCTGACGAAGTGATAGGCGGAGGTGTCCTCGAGGAACACCCACTGCCGCCGCTCACCTCGTACGGAGACCGTCTTGCGCACGCCCACGCGGCCGACGAAAACGGCGGCGTTGGAGATGATGTAGCCGCCGGGCTCGACCCAGATGTCGACCTCGGGCAGTGCGGACTGGGCGAGCAGCCGTGCTGTGTACCCCGCCGTGGCGTCGGCGACCGCCTCGATCTCCGGCAGGCTGCGCACGGCTCCGGGGCCGTACCCGGTGTCGGTCTGGACGCGATAGCCGCCGCCGTAGTTGAGGACCTCGAGCGTGACGCCACGGGAGCGGTGCAGCTCGCCCGCGACCGCGACCAGCTGCTCGACGACCCGCCTGCGGCGCCGGATGTCGAGCTTGGCGTCGTAGGCGGAGTCGTAGGCGGTGAAGCCCAGGTGATGGTGCAGGCCGACGAGGCGTACGCCGGTGGCCCGTGCGATGAGATCGGCGGCACGCAGGGCGTCGGCGTCCGTCAGCCCGAACTTCGTCTCCAGTTCGGAGGCGAACATGCTCGGGTCGTCGTGGTGGCGTTCCAGGTCGGTCGCCAGGCGCAGGGCGATCCGCACCTCGGCGTCGCCCGGCCGTACAAGGGAGATCAGCCGGTCGAGTTCGTCGAGGGAGTCGACGTTCACGGCGGCGACCTGGGCGTCGATGATCCATCGCAGATAGGCGTCGGACTTGCAGTTGCCGTTGGCGACGACGTGGCCGGACGCGACGCCAGCCTCCTCGGCGAGCACCGCGTGTCCGAGGCTGGCGACGTCGACCATGGCGCCCTGCTGGACGAGCAGGGCGATGACGGCCGGGGCCGGGTTGGCCTTGCTCGCGTAGACGACGCGGCTGCGGGGGCCGGCCTGCCGGAAGGCATCGGTGATCGTCGCCAGGTTGTGCCGGAGCGTGTGCGCCGACATGACCCACAGCGGTGCGCCGTACTGCCGGGCCAGTTCGGCCACCGAGACGCCCTCCACGGTCAGGACGCCGGACCGATCGGTGCCGAGTGCGACGTCGTGCGGGCGGATCCGTGAGGCGGACGTCTGGCCTGCGGAGTGCTGGATTGTATGCATGTTGGTCAGGTTAGGGCGCGAAATCGCCCTGTCAAGGGTAGCTTGTCCCTTGAATTGCATACGAAATTGAGATTCGTCGACCGCGTGAACACCCCCTTGCCGTTCTGCCATACCACTTGTATACATGATGTCCATGAGAGAGGGACTGTGATGAGGATCGCGATGCTCCAGGTCGCCAGCCCGCCTGAGGAGTCGCCCGGCGCACGGCGCGCCCGGGTCGGCCGGATGATCGCCGAGGCGCGTGGGGCCGATCTGGTCGTGCTGCCCGAGTTGTGGGCGGTCGGGTACTTCGCCTTCGACGCCTACGCCGAGCGGGCCGAGACGCTGAGCGGCCCCACGGTCATGATCGCCAGGGAGTGGGCCAGGGCGCTGGGCGCCCATGTGCATCTCGGCAGCATCGTGGAACGCGATCCCGACGGCCGGCTGTACAACACGGCCGTCCTGATCGACCCGGACGGAGGGATCGCCCACACCTATCGGAAGATGCACCTGTTCGGGCAGGCCTCCCGCGAGCGTGAGCTGCTCACGCCGGGTGACGCCGTCGGGTCCGTCGACACCGCGCTGGGGTCGTTCGGCGTCGCCACCTGCTACGACCTGCGCTTTCCCGAGCTGTGGCGGGCCCTGATCGATGCCGGAGCCCGCTCCGTCGTCGTGCCCGCCGCCTGGCCCGCTGCCCGTGTCGAGCACTGGAAGCTGTTCACGACCTGCCGTGCCGTCGAGGAGCAGGTGCTGCTCATCGCCTGCAACGCGGTCGGCGTCCAGGAGGGCGGCGTCGAGCTGGGCGGGCACAGCCGGGTCGTCGACCCCTGGGGGACGGTGCTCGCCGAGGCCGGGACACGCGAGGGGCTCACGTTCTGCGAGGCCGATCCCGCCCTGGTCGATGCCGTACGGGCGGACTTCCCCGTGCTGGCCGATCGCCGTCCGGCGGGGAGGTGACCATGTCGCGGGCCTTGGACGTGACCGTGCACGGCACCGCCGAGCGGCTGGCGTTGCGCCCGGAACGGCTGGTCGTCGCCGGGTACACCGCCAGGGACCGGGCGGCCGTGGCCGAGCACATCGCCGAACTGGCCAGGATCGGCGTCGCGCCGCCGCCGGCCGTGCCCGCCTTCTACGACCTCGATCCCGGCCTGCTCACCACCCACCCGGTCGTCGAGGTGCCGGGCGCGGCGACCTCCGGCGAGGTGGAGCCGGTCGTGATCCGCCACGACGGCAGGCACTTCCTGGCCGTCGGCTCCGACCACACCGACCGCGCACTGGAGCGCGCCGACATCGCCGCGTCGAAGGCGGCCTGCCCCAAACCGATCGGGGCCACGGTCGTGGAGATCGGCGCCGACCTGTCGTCGCTCGACTGGGACGGCCTCCGTCTCGACTCCACCGTCGACGACCGGCCCTACCAGGCGGGCCGGGCGGCCGTGCTCCGCCCTCCCGCCGAACTGCTGCGGGAGATGAGCGCCGCGCTCGGCGACATCACCTCGGACCTGGTGCTGTTCTGCGGCACCTTTCCCCTGCTCGGCGGCACGTTCGTACACGGCCGTCGCTGGCAGCTACGGCTCCACCTGTCCGGGCGGCAGGCCGTGACCCACACCTATCGCACGCAGCCAAGGAGCGTCTGATGCGCACAGGATCCGACTATCTGGCCTCGCTCAAGGCTGTTCAAACTCGTCTGGGACGCGGTGGGCAGCGAATTCGCCGGACGCCATCACCAGTACGAGATGTTCTATGCCGGAGCGCCGTTCGTGGTGAAGGGCTACGCCTTTCGCAACTACGGCTTCGACGAGCCGCTCGCCGAGGTCGAGGCCTTCCTGGCGAGCTACGACGCCGAGAGCGCGGTGCGGCCGTGAGCAAGCCGGAGCACGAGTTCTTCCCCGTCACCGCGATCGGCTTCACCGTGTGCGCGGGCGACGACCCGATGATCACCGAGCGCGTGCTCTCCCGGGATCCGGACACGGGAGTCGCGACCCGCATCCTGCGCTATGCGCCCGGCGCGGACTCCACGCCTTCGGGGGTGCAGAGGCACGACTTCTGGGAGGAGGTCTACATCCTGGAGGGTTCCTTCGTCGACCTCACGCTCGGCCGTGCCTTCACCGCCGGGATGTATGCCTGCCGCCCGCCCGCCATGCCGCACGGCCCCTGGCGTACCGACGAGGGCGTGACGACGTTCGAGGTCCGTTACCCGGCGATCGGACTGCTCCCATGACGGTTTCCGGCACCGTGGCCCCGCTGACCATGCGCCGTGCGATGAGGCGTTTCGCCACCGGCGTCGCCGTCGTCACCACCAGCGACGGCGGGGTTCCGCACGGGATGACGGTCAACTCGCTGACGTCGGTCTCGCTGGAGCCGCCGCTCCTGCTGGTCTGCCTGACCACGGGCGCGCGCACCACCGACGCGGTCGTCGCCAGCGGGCGTTTCGCCGTCAACATCCTCTCGGTACGCCAGGAGCATCTGGCACTGCGGTTCGCCACGCGTGGGGCCGATCATTTCGCCGGGCTGGACGTCGTGCACGACCGGCACGGGGTTCCCGTCGTACCTGACGCCGTCGCGCATCTGCAGTGCACGGTCGAACGGCATTTCGTCGCAGGGGATCACAGTGTGGTCGTCGGCGAGGTGCGGGAGACGTGGGAGCGGGACGGCCGGCCGCTGGGGTACGTCGGAGGGTCGTTCGGCACGATCACCGCTCGGGGGGACGACCCTCCGCACTGGTTCTTCTGACCCCGCCGCGCAGCAGTCCGTCCAAGCGTTGCCAGGCCGGGGAGGAGGCGTTGACCGCGCTCTGGATGAGGTCCGGGATCGCGGAGGCCGTGCCCAGCTCGGGCGGCTCGGCGGAGGCGTACCTGCGGGCGGTCGCCTCGGTGATGCTCGCGGCGAGCGCGTCGATGCGGGGATCGCCGGGGTCGAGGTCGTGCGCCTGGTCGTAGGCGAGGAACAGGCGGCGCATCGACGGGTCGGAGAGGGTCTGCGCCTGGTCGTGGAAGAGGCGCAGGGCGTGGTCGGGGTGGGTGGCGAAGACGAGGATCCACAGGTCGCGCTGCAGGCTCACCCATCGGGGCGTGAATCCCCAACGGGTCAGCCGTTCCAGGTGGGCGTCGACCTCGGCGGGCAGCGGTCCCAGGTCTCCGGCGGCGAGGCGGCGCATGCGCTCCTGGGTGGCCCGCAGGGCGCGGATGCGTTCGGTGAAGGCGTCGTCGATCTCGCGCAGGGCCTGCTGGAACTCCGCCTCGCCCGCCGATCGCAGCTCACGGATCCGGGCCAGCGGCACGCCCGCCTCGGCCAAAGTCCGGATCTTGATCAGGTCGACGACGGCGTCCGCGCCGTACCGCCGGTAGCCGGAGGCGTCGCGGCCGGGCTCGGGCAGCAGCCCCTTGTCGTGGTACACGCGGATGGTCTTGATCGACACCCCGACGTACCTGGCCAGCTGCCCGATGGTGATCACCGGGCCATCGTGTCATTTGACCCTTCCCCAGGGGCAAGGTCGCAGCATGGTGTCATGACGAACACCGATCCTGACCGTGACACCCTGCGCGAGCTCGCCGACGCGGGCAACGAGGCCGCCCTGGACCGCCTGGCCGACCTCGCCGACGCTGCGGACGACCTCACGGAGCTGAGCGAACTCCTGGACGAGGGGTCCATGCACGCCGGACTCCTGCTCACCCGCCGTGCGAGCGCGACCGGCGACCTGCGCGAACTGCAACGCATCTCGGACGCCGGGTACGACGGCGCCGACGCCGAGCTGAACCGCCTGCTCAAGGGACGCGACGGCTGACATCCGGCCCGGCCAGCCAGTCGGCGATGCCGTCGATCACGGCCGGGTCGACATGCTGGGGCGCCTGGTAGTCGGCCGGGCTCGACGGCCCCTCGCCTGGAAAGAACAGGTGGTCGTCGGCGTCGTACACGCGGATGTCGACATCCGCACGCGCCCCGAGTCCCGCCCGCCAGCCCGCGAGGTCGTCCGCGACCGTCACCTGGTAGTCGCGCCCGCCCTGGAGGATGAGCATCGGGATGTCCAGACCCGCCGCGGTCGCGACCGGATCGTAGTCGCGCAGGTCCAGCCAGTACGCCCCCGAGTAGCCGAACGGCAGCTCCGCCGCCGGTGTGTCAGCCGACAGGTCCGGACCGTCGACGAGCGCCGCCTGCCTGGTGATCGCCTCGATCGCGGCATCGGCGGCCGGTCCGGGATCGGCCGAGGCGAGATGACGCACGACGCGCACGGCGGCGTGGTGCATGGGCTGGGTGTCGCCCGCCAGCACGACCAGACCCGCCACGTACGGCTCCGCCTCGGCGACCCGCGGGGCGACCTTTCCCCCCATGCTGTGCCCCGCGACGTACACGCGTCCGGGCTCGACGCCCGGCTGCCCCCGCAGCAGCCGGACCGCGGCGACGGCATGCGGGAGGTACTCCTCGGTCATCGTGCCCGCCGAGCGCCCGCCGTGCACGTGGGTCACCTTGTCGAAGCGCAGCACCGCGACGCCTCGGGAGGCCAGGCCCCAGGCCAGGTCCTTCAGCGGCTTGTTGGGCCCGACGGTGGCGTCCCGGTCGAACGGGCCGCCGCCGCCGAGCAGCACCACACCGGGCCACGGACCGCGCCCGCGCGGCAGGCTCACCGTCCCCGGCACGGCCCGCTCGCCCGAGCCCACGGTGACGTCGTGCTCGTCGAACCTCTCGCGGACGGCGTAGGGCGGCGGCGTCCACGTCCCGGTGGCGGCGGGCACGAGCTGGAGCCCCTGCACCAGGCCGTTGTCGTCGACCGACATGACGACCGTCAGCTCGCCGCGTTCGTGTGTGACGGGGACGCTCACCTTGACCAGGCTCGCCTGTCCCGACGCGGCCACCCAGTCCGCCGGGGCCGGTTCAACGATCGGCGGGCCCGTCGTGCGGTAGGGCCCGATCCCGGCCAGTTCGGCCTCCCAGGCGGCACGCAACGTCCCGGCGGGCGCCACCGCGCGCAGCGGCGGCGCGAACAGCCGTACGACGTCGGCGAAGTGCCCTTGTGCCGCCAGGTCGACGACCGCCGTCGCGATCTCCGCCGGATCTGTTTCCGATGCCATACCGGCACCACCTTTCTACAGTTTTGCGAACGGTAGCATGACATGAGAACGTAGGACATCGTGGATACCTTGGAGCTCCTGGCACATCCGATACGGCTGCGGATCGTGCACGCGATGCGCGGGGACCGGGCCCTCACCACCGCCCAGTTGCACGCCCGCATCCCCGACGTCTCCAAGGCCATGCTCTACCGGCATGTCGACCTGCTCGCGAACGCCGGAGTCCTGGAGGTGGCCGAGGAGAGGCGCGTGCGCGGCGCGGTCGAACGCGGCTACCGCCTGCGCCACGACCGGGTCGCCGTCGACGCCGACGCCGCCGCGGCGCTGTCGGCCGACGAGCATCGGCGGGTGTTCGCCACGGCGATGGCCGTCCTGGTCGCCGAGTTCGACGCCTATCTCGACCGCGAGGGCGCCGATCCGGCGGCGGACCTGGTCGGCTACCGGCAGCACGCCGTCTGGCTCGACCGCGGCGAGCTGGAGGAGCTGCTCGGCGAGCTCCGCCGCGCGATCCTGCCCCGCCTGGCCAACCTCCCGTCCCCGGCCCGCGCCAGGTACCTGCTCAGCCCGATCCACTTCCCGATGGAGGCAGGCCCGGACGACCGGTGAGCCGGTCGGGCGTCGCGGTCACGTCGCCCGCATCCCCGCGATGTGTCCGAGCACCGCCGTCAGCGCCACCTCGAAGGCGAGGTCGGCCCGCCCCGGAGGCGTGGCGGCGATGGCGCGTCCCAGGGCGGGCGTGCGCGGCTGCCCCGTGAGCTGCCAGATCGGATCGGGCGCGGCCAGGTCGAGCGCCGATCCGAGGATCACGTTCTCCAGCGCGGTCAGCACGACCAGCGTCGCGTCCTCGGCGAAACCGGCGTCCAGCAGGATGCGGACCACCTTGTCGTACTGCTGCAGCACGCGCGGGGCCCGGACCGCGGTCGTCAGCAGGAGCGGGATCGCACGCGGGTGCGCGGCGAACGCGGTGCGGTAGGAGCGGGCCCACGAGGCCAGGGCCCGCTCCCAGGGCTGGGTGTCGAGGCCCACGGGGTCGATCTCGCGGGAGATGTGCTCGCGGATGAGCTCGATGACGCCTTCGCGGCCCTCCACGTGGTGGTAGAGCGAGGCGGTGCGCACGCCCAGCCTGCGGGCGATCTGCGGAAGGCTGACCTCGCCCTGCTCGTCGACCAGGGCCAGGGCGGCCTGGCCGATGCGGTCGCGGTCCAGCAGGGGGGTGCGTGGCCGGCCCATCATCGCGTTCTCCTCTTCCCAGAGCTGTCCAGGGGGGCTACATTGCCAAAACCTACAGCCTTTAGATTTTCAGTGCAGGCCGGAAGGGGCATCGCTGACATGTCCACACCCTCCCCCGGACTCAGATCCGGCGTACTCGGCACCTCGGACATCTCCTTCTACGTCGTCTCCGCCGCCGCTCCCCTGACCGTCATGGCGGGCGTCGCACCCATCGCCCTCCTGCTGGGAGGCGTGGGCGCGCCGGTGGGGTACCTGGCCGCCGGGCTCACCCTGGTGATCTTCGCAGTCGGGTTCACCACCATGAGCCGCCACGTCCGCAGTGGCGGCGCCTTCTACGCCTTCATCACCCGCGGCCTCGGCCGTCCGGCGGGCGCCGGTGGCGCCATGCTCGCCGTGCTCGGCTACAACGCGATGGAGATCGGCGTGTACGGCCTGCTCGGCAGTGCCACGGCCGGGACGCTCAAGGCCCTGCTGGGCTGGGACGTGCCGTGGCTGCCGATCGCCCTGGCCGGACTGGTCCTGACCTTCCTCGGCGGCTACCGCTCGATCGACTTCGGCGCCAAGCTCCTGGGCGTCCTGCTGCTGGCCGAGACCGCCATCCTGCTGCTTCTGGCGGGAGGCGTCCTGCTCAAGGCCGATCTCAGCCTGACCTCGTTCGCGCCGGGCAACATCGGCGTGCCCGGCATGATCGCGGTGCTCGCCTTCGCGTTCGGGGCGTTCACCGGGTTCGAGTCCACCGTGATCTACCGCCGCGAGGCACGCGACCCGGATCGCACCATCCCGCGCGCCACCTTCATCGCACTCGGCTTCCTCGGCCTGTTCTACGCCTTCATCGTCTGGATCGTGATCCAGGCCTACGGCGCCGCACAGATCGGCCGGGCCGCGGCCGACGACCCCGCCGGGCTGTTCTTCTCGGCGATCACCACCTATGTGGGCGGATGGGCGGCCGATCTGATGCACGTCCTCATCGTGACCAGCATCATCGCCTCGCTCCTCGCCTTCCACAATGCGATCAACCGCTACACGCTGTCGCTGTCCGAAGAGGGCGTGTTGCCCGCCGTGCTCGGTCGTATCCACCCTCGTCACCAGTCGCCCTATGTGGCGGGGATCGCCCAGACCGCACTTGGTTTCGTGGTCGTGCTCGCCTTCGGCCTGGCGGGAGCCGATCCGTACACGCATCTGCTGCTCTGGGTGAACACCCTGGGCATGATGAGCCTCGTCGCGCTCATGGCCGTGACGGCGGTCGCGGTGTACCTCTTCTTCCGGCGCACGCCCAGCGGGGAGAGCCTCTGGCGCACGCGCGTGGCGCCGCTGCTCGCGGCCGTCCTGCTGACGGGTGCGCTCGGGCTGATCACCACCAGGCTCTCGCTGTTCACCGGCGGCGCGACCGTCGTCAATGTCGTCATCCTGGTCACCGTGCCAGCCGTGTTCGTCGCCGGGATCGCCGCCGCCTACCGGCTGCGGGCGAGCAGGCCCGAGGTGTACCGGCGTTTCGCCGCCGAGCCCCGGGACGGCGAGCGGGAAGGGAGTGACCCGTGCGCGCAGCCGACCTCGTCCTGACCGGTGCCCGCGTCCGTACCCTCGTCGCGGGCGATGCGCCGCCCGTCGAGGCGGTGGCCGTACGCGGCGGGCTGATCGTCGCCACCGGGGACGCCGGTGACGCGCGGGCGTGGTGCGGGCCGGGCACCCGGGTCGTCGACCTGGCGGGGGCCACACTCGTGCCCGGCCTGACCGACAGCCACAGCCACCCGCTGTGGGGCCTGGACCTGGCCTCGGGCACCGACCTTTCGCACGTCGCCGACCTGGCGGGCCTGCGCGCCGCCCTGCGCAGCGCGCCCCGGGTGGACGGCTGGGTGCTGGGGCACGGCCTGGACCACAACGTCTTCGCCGGACAGCCCCCGCACCACGGCCTCATCGAGGACGCCCTGGCGGGCGCGCCCGCGCACCTGCGCCTGTACGACGCCCACTCGGTGCTGGCCAGCAAGGCCGCGCTCCAGATGGCGGGGATCGACGGCCCGCGCACGTTCGCCGAACGCGCCCGGGTCGTCTGCGACGTCGAAGGCCGCCCGACCGGGCACCTCGTCGAGCACGCCGCCATGCAACTGCTCGCCCCCTTCCTGCCCCGCACCCCGCAGCCCGTACGGCGGGCGCGGCTGATCGACCTGCTCTCCGGCATGGCCGCGACCGGTCTGACCGGCCTGCACGTCATGGATCTCGGCGCCGACGACCTCGACCTGCTGCGCGCCTGCGAGCACGACCTGCCGGTACGGCTGCGGCTGCATCCGTGGTGCATGCCCGGCGCCGACCTCGCCCCGCTGATCGCCCTGCAGCGGGAACGCGGGACGAACTGGCGGGTCGGCGGGGTGAAGTTGTTCATGGACGGCACCGTCGAAGGCGGCACCGCCTGGCTGGAGCATCCCGACTGCCACGGCCAGGGCACCGAGGCGTTCTGGCCGGACCCGGCCGCCTACAGCCGGGCCGTGCGCACGCTTCATCTCGCCGGGGTCGCCACCGCCACCCACGCCATCGGCGACGCCGCCGTACGGCACGTGCTCGACACCGTCGAAAGCCTCGGCGCGCAGGGCGGACCCCGTCATCGCGTCGAGCACATCGAGACGCTCGGCGACCGGCAGCTGGCCAGGTTCGCCCGGCTCGGCGTCGTCGCCTCGCTCCAGCCGCCGCACACCGCCTACTCCCGCGAGGACCACTCCGACCAGTGGTCGCTCCGCCTCGGCGCGGAACGCGCCGCACGCGCCTGGCGCTTTCGCGACCTGCGGGCCTCCGGCGCGACCGTGGCGCTCGGCTCCGACTGGCCGATCGCACACCACGACGCCCGCCAGATCCTGCGCTCGGCCCGCACCCCCTACGGCGCGGCCACGGGACGCGGCCTGGACGGCCTGGCCGCACTCGAAGGCTGCACCACCCACGCCGCCCTGGCCGCGAACGAGGAGCACGTCGCCGGACGCATCGCCCCCGGCTACCGCGCCGACCTGACGGCCCTGGCCCTCGACCCGGTCACCGCGCCTCCCGACGAACTCGCCGAGTCGCCCGTACGGCTGGCGATGACGGGAGGGCGGATCACATACGAGGGGTGAGGCCGTAGGTCAGGCCAATGCCCGGACCACCGCCGTGAACAGCCACGGTGCGCGCGCGGCGGCCGGGACGACCAGGCGGGCGGTGCCCTGCCGGCGCGTCGCCGCCAGCAGGGCGCCGGTCAGGACCCGATGCGTGCGCGACAGCCGCCGCCACGCCCGCTCGTAGTCCTGCGGCCGTTGCCTGACCAGAGCGCCGACCAGCGCACGCGCCGACAGCACGGCCAGGCAGAGGCCCTCGCCGGTGAGCGCGTCGGTGTACCCGGCGGCGTCGCCCACCAGCAGCACACGTCCGGCGACCCGGCCGCGCACCCGCTGGCGCAGCGGCCCCGCTCCCCTGACGGGCGTCGCCGCCTCGCCGGACAGACGGGCGAGCAGGCCGGGGAAGGCGGCCAGGTGCTCCTCGTACCGCATACGCCGGGTGCTCAGGATCGCCACGCCGACCAGGTCGTCGGCCACCGGCGTCACGTATGCCTCTCCCTCGCCCGACCAGTGCACCTCGACGTGGTCCGACCACGGGGCCAGCCGGAAGTGTCTGCGCAGGCCGTACCTGCGGGGTCCTCGGTCGGGCAGGCCCAGGCCCAGGCGGGTGCGCAGGGGTGAGTGCAGGCCGTCGGCCGCGACCAGCCAGCGCGCCCGCATGCCCGCCGCCTCGACGCCGCCGCCGTCCTGGCGCAGGTCGTCGAGCCTGGCCGTGACGACGGGCACGCCGAGTTCGGCCACGCGTGCGGCCAGGGCGGCATGCAGGACCGTGCGCCGTATGCCCATGCCGTGCGCACGGCCGAAGTCGGCGCGCGCCCGGGTGGACCCGTCGACGTAGTCGATGCCGTGCAGCGCACGCCCTTCGAGGCGCACGCCCATCGCCCGTAGCGCCTCGACGCCGCCGGGCATCAGGCCTTCGCCGCACGCCTTGTCGACCGGTGTCTTGCGGGGCTCGACGACGACGGCGCTGAGCCCGGCCAGCGAGGCGTGGATCGCCGTCGCCAGCCCGGCCGGGCCGCCGCCTGCCACGATGACGTCGATCAACGGGCCTCCCGCTCGCCCAGCAGGGCCAGCGCCTCGTTCTCGCACCGGATGCGCACCACCATCAGCACGGCGTTGAGCACGGTGAACACCAGCGCGGTGACCCACGCGGTGTGCACGAGCGGAAGCGCGGCCCCCTCGACCGCCACCGCCACGTAGTTCGGATGCCGCAGCCACCCGATCGCGTACGGCCCGCTGCGCACCGCGGGCAGCCCCGGCACGACGATCACCTGGGTGTTCCACCGATGCCCCAGCGCCCGGATGCACCACCACCGCAACGCCTGCGAGGCCAGTACGAGCGCCAGCATCGGCCACCCGAGCACCGGCAGGAACGGCCGATCGGCCAGCGCCACCTCCGCGAGGCACCCGGCGAGCAGCCCGGTGTGCAGGACGACCATCCAGGGATAGTGGCGCTGCCCGCTCAGGACGCCGCCGCGCTCCATGCTCCAGCGTGTGTTGCGCCTGGCGACGACGAGTTCGGCGATCCGCTCGACGCCGACCGCGAGGACGAGAAGGGTGTACCAGACCATCGCCGCCTACCAGCGCAGCAGGACGAGTTCGGCGCAGAACCCCGGGCCCATCGCCATGAGCACGCCCGGCGTTCCGGGTGGCGGTGCGTGCTCGCGCATCGTGTCGCGCAACACGTGCAGGACGGAGGCCGACGACAGGTTCCCGTGCGCCGCCAGCGAGCGCCAGGTCACATCGAGCGCGCCGGGCGGCAGATCGAGGACCTCGGCGACCGTTTCGAGGACCTTGGGGCCGCCCGGATGGCACACCCAGGCCGTCACGTCCCGCGTGCTCAGCCCGTGCTCGCCGAGCAGGCCGTGCACGTCGCCGGGCAGGTGCGCACGGACGACCTCGGGCACGCTCGCGTCGAGGACCACGCCGAACCCGCTGTCGCGCACCTCCCAGCCCATGACGTGCCCGGTGTCCGGATAGAGGTGACTCCGGGTGTCGATCACGGTCGGCCCCGCGAGCGCGCTGCCTCGGTCGGCCCCGCAGGCCACCACGGCGGCGGCGCCGTCGCCGAACAGCGCGCTGGCCACCAGGTTCGCCGTGGAGGTGTCGCCGCGTTGCAGGGTGAGCGAGCACAGCTCCACCGACAGCAGCACGGCCACGTGATCGGGCCTGCCCAGCAGGTAGTCGTGCAGCCTGGCGATGCCCGCCGCCCCCGCGACGCAGCCAAGGCCGAAGATCGGAATGCGCTTGACGTCGGGACGCATGCCGAGCGCGGCGGCCACCCTGGCGTCGATCGAGGGCACCGCGATGCCCGTGACCGTGGTGAACATGATCAGATCGACGTCGCCGGGCTCCAGCCCCGCCTGCTCAAGCGCCCCCGACACCGCCTCGATGCCCAGCCGCACCGCGGCCGAGACGAACACCTCGTTGGCCGCGCCGAACCCGTCGAGCTTGCCGTACTCCTCAAGGGGCAGCACGAAGTCGCGGTGCTCGACCCGCGCGCTGTCGTGCAGCCGTTTGAGCAGCGTGGCGTCGGCGCCCGCCGGGAGGAACGTCCGTGCGACGATCTCCGTCACATCGGCCTGCGGGTATCGGTTCTCCGGAAGTACGGCGTGCACGGCTGCGATCAAGGTCATCTGGCCTCTCTCCGGTGTTCCTCCAGGATCGCTGTCCCGGCCTCTGGTTACTATGCCCATGAAGTGGCGTGGAACCGGCGATCGGTCAGGTGGGAACGCTGAGTCGCGTGCGCATGCTGAAAGGGCTGGCCGGGAGTTGCCACCCCGGTCCGACCGTCGCCGTCACCGCCCTGGTCACCGTGGTCGCCATGGCCTCGGGCCGTGACGCGGCCGGATGCGTGCTGGTCGCCGCCGCCGTGCTGAGCGGGCAACTGTCGATCGGCTGGTGCAACGACGCCGCCGACGCCGAACGCGACGCCGCCGCCGGGCGCACCGACAAGCCGATCGCCGCCGGGCTGGTCGGCGTCCGCGCCGTACGTGTCGCCTCCTTCGTCGCGCTGGGGTTGTGCGTGCCGTTGTCGCTGGCGTCCGGACTGCTAGCCGGTGGCGTGCATCTCGCCGGTGTCGGGGCGGCGTGGGCGTACGACCTGGGGGTGAAGGCGACCGTGTTCTCCTGGGCGCCCTATGTGGTGGGCTTCGGCTCGCTCCCGGCGTTCGTGACGCTCGGGCTGCCCGGCCGTCCGTGGCCCGCGTGGTGGGCGGTGGCCGCCGCCGCGCTGCTCGGGCTCGGGGCGCACCTGGCCAACGTCCTGCCCGACCTGGAGGCGGATCGGGCCAACGGCGTACACGGCTGGCCGCAGCGGCTCGGGGCCAGGGGGATCGCCGTGCTGCTGCCGGTGCCGTTGCTGGCGGCGACCGGGCTGCTCGCGTTCTGCCCGCCGTCCGGGATGTCGTCCGGGTGGGCGTGGGGGGTGCTGGGGCTGGCGTGCGGGGTGACGGCGGCCGGGGTGGTGCTCCAGGGGAGATGGGCGTTCCGTGCGGCGATCGCCGTGGCGGGGCTCGCGGTGGCGCTGCTGGTGGCGCACGGGGTGAGCATCTGACCATCGCGCCCGGGCTCCGTGCCCGGCTCAGGCTACGGCGGTGCCTTCGAGTTCGACCAGTAGGCCCGGGACGGCCAGGCGGGTCACGCCGAGCATCGTGGTGGACGGCGCCGCCCCGGCCGCGCCCAGCCGGGCGGCGAGCACACCGTAGTGCTCGAACAGTCCGTCCACGTCCGTCGTGTACACCGTCAGCCTGACCAGATCGGCGAGCGTCATCCCGGCCTCGCCGAGCACGGCCTCCAGGTTGTCCAGCGTCAGGGCCAACTGCGCCGCCATGTCGTCCGGGTGCTGGGGCTTGCCGTCGCCGCTCATCGCGGCCTGCCCGGACAGGTACAGGGTCCGGCCGTGCCCGGAGACCAGCTCACCCTGGTTGTAGCCCAGGTGCGTCGACCACTCCCACGGGTTGACCGCCGTACGTTCGATCGTCATCTCGGTTCACTCCATTCGCCGTGTTCATTCGGTGTGTTCATTCGGTGTTGTCATCAGCCTGCCGCCAATACACGACATCCTGTGTCGTGTATTGGCCTAGGGTTTTCGTATGCGTGCCGATCGGCTGGTCTCGCTCGTCCTGCTGCTGCGCCGGCACGGCCGGCTCTCGGCGACGGCGCTGGCGCGTGAGCTGGAGGTGTCCACGCGCACGGTGCTGCGCGACATCGAGGCGCTGTCGGCGGCCGGAGTCCCCGTCTACGCCGAACGCGGGCGGCACGGTGGATTCGCCCTGCTGCCCGGCTTCCGTACCGAACTGACCGGCCTGAATCACGACGAGGCACTCGCCCTGCTGGTCGCCGGGTCGCGGCGTGGCGCGCAGGCGTTCGGTCTCGGCTCGGCGCTCGCCTCGGCGATGCTCAAGGTGGTCGACGCCCTGCCCGAGAGCTATCGCGACACCGCCGCCGGGGCGGCCGGGCGGCTGCTCGTCGATCCGCAGACCGATCTGCTGTCGCGCCGCCTGGCCGACGAGGAGGTGCCGGACGCCGTTTCGGCCGAGGTCCTGCGTGCGGTGTTCGCCGGGCACAGGCTGCGCATCCACTACGCCGCGTTCGGCCAGGCGCCCGAGTGGCGCACGGTCGACCCGATCGGCCTGGTCACCGTACGCGAGCGCGGCTACCTCCTGGCCACCCGGGCAGGCCAGGACCGCACCTACCGCCTGTCCCGCATCCTCGCCGCCGAGGAACTCCCCGACCTCGCCCAACGCCCCGACCGGGTCGACCTGAACCGCGCCTGGCAGGAACGCGGCACCCGCTTCCGCACCGGCGGCGACGCCCAGGTCACCGTCCTCACCCGCCTACCCCCCACCCACCGCGAACCCCTCGTCGCCACCGCACTCGCCGTCCTGTCCGAATCCACCACCCCCGAAGGCCATCTCCTCATCGAGGCCACCTTCCAGGACGCCAGACACGCCGAATGGACCCTCTGGCAACTCTCCCCCCACGCCGAAGCCCTCAGCCCACCCTGGCTCCGCACCGCACTGCACGAGAGAGCGGGGGTCGTGGCGGAGCACTACGGGAGGTCGCTGTGAGCCGCCTCAGGGCTGGCGGACCTCGCCTACGGCCACTCACGAAGCCGAAGTCCCGCCGATCGGGCGTCGCGATCCGAGTGACACCGCCCCCGGCGACCGTGACGCATGGATCCTGACATACCCACTGGCTAGGGTGGGCGGGCCGGGTTGTCGGAGGAGAGTTGATTCGTGGTGCGTAGTTATCGGATGGGTGTGTTTGCGGCTGTGGTGGCCGGGGTGTACGCGATGGTGGTGGGGGTTGCCGCCGTGATGGCGGTGACGAGTGGCGGGCTGGGGGTGTTGCGGCCGGTCGCGGCGTTCTCGTTCGGGGAGGGGGAGCCGCCCACGACGGTTGCGCATCTGGTGCTGCTCCTCGGGGTCGGGGGGATGTGGACGTGGAGCCTGTGGCAGGCGTTGCGGGGGCCGCGTGTGGTCGTGGGGGCAGTCGCGCCTGTGCTCGACGGGGCCACGCAGCGGGCGCGGATCGCGCTGTACGTGGCGGCGGCGAGCTGCCTGGTGTACCTGTTCCTCGAGTCGACGCCCTGGGCGGCCTTGCTGATCAACTCGACCGTGATGTGCGCGGTCGTCCTGCTGCTGCACCCGGTGCTGGGCAAGGCGCAGGAGGCGGCCCCGCTGGCCAGGGTGGCGGGCGTCCTGGGTACGGCGGGCACGGGCATCGTCGGTGTGACGGACCTGCTCGACGTGCCCTCGCCCGACGCCGTCGTCCTGGTCTGCGGGCTCGCCTCGCTGGTCTGGACGGTGATCGTGCTACGCGCCCAGCGCCATGACCCGAGATGGCATACCTCGACCGTCGTGTACGGCATCGCCGCCCTCGTCGTGCCGATCGCCCTCGAACTCACCCGTCTGGCAGGCGACGACATCTACGCCGACGTCATGGTCGTGGGCCTGGCCCTGCAGATCGCCTGGCTCGCCCGCACCGCGCACGACCTCGCCGAGCCCCGCCCCGAACCGGCCACCCCCACGCCCGACCTGGAGGCGACCGCGGGCTGAGACGTCAGTCCGATGCCGAGACGAACCTCACGTCGTGCGAGGCGGCCTCGCCGGGTGCGACCAGGGCCAGGATCCTGAGCCCTTCGACGCCCACCGCGTCGGCGTCCTCGCCGGACAACGCCTCGAACGGCAGCACGCTGACGACTCCCGCCCGTCGGTCCAGCCGCCATACGCCCACCACCTGACCGTCGACCAGGACCGTCTGGTCGATCAGGTCCCCGACGCACACGCGCCGCCGTACCTCGTCGCTCATCACGCGGGTGCGGTCGGCGTAGGCGAGCAGCATGCCGTCGTAGGCGGCGAGCAGCCGTACCGGAGCGGGTACGTCACCCGACGGGCGGGGCGCGTCCGGCAGGTCGTAGAGCACGCGCCCGGATTCGTCCCGGAACGTACGCAGTTCCTCCCCCATCGCCTCGACGACCTCGCCGAGCCCGGCCACACCCGACCAGGACCGCATGTCGGCCGTCGAAGCCGGTCCGAACGCGGCCAGATGCCTACGGACCAGCACCTTCGGATCCGGCGGGTACGGCGAAGCGCCGAGTACCGCCTCGGCCCATTCGACGGGGATCGCGCCGGAGGCGTCCCAGGTGCCGCTGGGCGCGGGATGCAGCAGCGGCAGCAGGTACTGCACCGACCAGGCCAGCGCACTGCCGTTCGCGCCGGGCCTGGTGGCGGCCAGGCGGCGTCCGAGTTCGGGACGCGTCACGGCGCCTTCGGCCAGGATCTGCCGGGCCTCGGCGACGAGTTCGGCCAGGTCGATCCCCTCGGTCCGCTTGCCGAACGCGTTGCGCTGCACCCGCGTGAGCAACGGCGTCAGCAGGGGCCGCAGCCAGTGGAAGTCGGCGGCGCTGACCAGGTGCTGGGTGGCGCGCATGAGGCACGAACGCACGAGGCGGCGCTCCTCGACGGCCGAGGTCAGGTCGCCGAGCGCGAAGTCGTCCATGCGGGAGTGCAGGGCGAGGTACGGGTCGTTGGGATGCTGGCCGTTGAGCCCGCCGACGCGCTCGGCCATCGCCACGACGTCGTCCCCGCCCACCCGTTCCAGCAGCGCCTGGCGATGCAGGGACGCCCGGTTCAACGCACGACGGTCCAGCAGTTCGGCATGGGCGCTCGCCCGGCGCACCCCCACGGCGCTCCCACCTTTCTGGATGAACTACGCAGTAGGGACACCTTAGGCCGGTCGCGCCCATGCCGCAGAACATGATCGTTCAGCGGCACGCCGGAACCACGGTTCAGCCGCACACAGCATCCGCCCTCGGGTCGCAAAGGACGACATATCCCTCCTGCGCGAAGACCTCGACATAGCCGCGCCGCCGGAGCAGGCCGACATCCGCCACCTGCTCCTGAACCGAGGCGAAGTGCGGCTGCCTGGCGATGACGTCCGCCAGCACCCAGGGCGCACGTTCGGGACGTTGTGCGGTCTTCGCGGCCCAGGCGACGACCCTCGTCCGTGCCGAGATGTTCGGGCCGAGCGCGTTGGCCGTCTCCACCAGCACGCCGTCCGGGACATGACGCATGGCCTCCTTCGCGGCCACGGCGCGGGGCGCGGCGCCGTACCAGCCGGGGTTGAGCATGTCGCCGAGTGCGAAGAACGGCACGGTCGCCGCCATCGCGACGGTCACGGTCGTGGCCCATGCCGGGACGAACCACGTGGCCCGCCCGTTCAGCATGCGCCGAAGCCGCACCGCGCCGTCCACCGCCGCGCAGAGCAGGGCCATCACGATCGCGGCGTTGTAGTGGTAGCGGGTCCCCCACCAGCCCGCCGCGCCCGCATCGGTGGCGAGCATGCGTTCGGCCAGCAGCGCCGCCGGAGCCAGGACATACGGCGAAAGCAGCGGCAACAGCAGCAACGGGCCCACGAGCAGCAGGAGCGTCCACACCTTCGTGTCCGGCGAGAGCACCACGCCCACGACGTCCAGCGGGTGGGTGAGCATGCGCACGGCGGCCTCGCCCGGCCCCTGCCCCCATGCGCTGTAGTACCAGTAACGATCGGGGTCCCCGCCGAATGCGGGAATGAGCACCTTGCCCGCCAGCCACAGGAACGCGCACCCCCCGAGCACCATCGCCAGCCCCGCCCGCCGCCACCCGCGTACGAGGAGAAGACCGCACCCGAGCCCCGCGACGAAGATCGAAAGATCCTCCTTGACCAGCAGCAGCACCGCGGCCACGGCCAGGGCATGAGAGGTACGGCCGGCCTGGATCCGCTCGAACAGGACGGCCGTGATCAGCGGCACGAACGCATATTCATGAAAATGGAATCCGACAGCCTCGGCGACCGGCCAGGACAGCACGTAGGCCACACTCAGCCAATAGGCGGGCCCGACGCCGAGCGCCCGCCGCACATAAACCCACAACGGCGGGACCGCCAGTGCGAAAAGCGCGGCCTGTGCCACGATGAGCGTCTCGGGCCCGTCGTGAATCCAATACAGCGGAGCCAACAGTACCAGAATCGGGGAAAAGTGATCCCCCAGCAACGAGAACGCCGATCCGGCCTGACTCCAGTTCCCCTTGACGAACGAAAGCGGCGCCCCGAACCCCGCGTACCCCCGAACACCCTGGTCGAATATCACCAGGTCATAGACACCGGTCCGGAAGGCATTGAACTCCACCAGCCCGAGCACCGCATACCCAAGAAACGCCACGACCACCATAGCTCCTACGACATATCGATGCCGTAAGCGAGTTCCTCGAAACCCGTCAACCCCTAGAGCAACCCCTAATACACCCGGCCATGCCCTGGTCACCTGATCTCCATTCCCGAAAGAAAAAGGTTGAGTGCGCCGAGAAATGACTCGGCGCACTCAACCCAGCAAGATCAGTACCTATTAAATTCCGCGGACTACCGCTTTATCCAACTTACGCACCTTGACGTGAGTCGTGCATTTCGGATCGCGTGACCCCCGATGGCAGGTCGAATCCGGTGGCCCGATCACGCGGTTCGTGAGCGTGAGGTTGCCCTTGCGGGTGAGGCGTACGGTGTAGGTGATGGTGATCTTGGCGTGGGCCGGGACGTCGCCCTTCCAGGTCAGCACCGGCCGGTCGTAACGCAGCACGCCCGCACTTGCCCCCCGCCTGACCAACCGGGCGTCGTCCAGCACATTGCGAAGATCGTCGGTGACGACGGCCCCCGGGTACGGCGTGCCGTACGGGTTGGACGCGGTGATCGTGTAGGTCACGCGGTCGCCCGACCTGACGGCGCTCTTGCCGATGACCAGGCCCTGCCGCCGCGCCCGGCCGATCTCCAGGCTGTAGTCCTCGACCTCGCCGATCCCGCCGTAGCCGTCGTGAAGGGGGTCCCGGGCGGCCCGCCTGCCTTCGACGGACTCCCCGAACACGCGGACGCGGACATACGTACGACCGGGCTCGAGTGCGGGCAGGTCGCGCCAGCGCAGGGTCACGGTCGTGTCGCCGGGTGCGGCCGTGCCGAGCAGGCGTTCGGCACGCTCGAACGCGCGGTCGCGGTCGAAGTCGATCCAGGCCGCCACCAGCGCCGGACGCCCGGTCAGATTGTGCACGGCCGCACGGAGCACGTACTCCCGTGCGCCTACGCGCAGCGGCAGCAGGCGTGCGACGGAGTCGTCGAACGTGTCCAGGTCCGCCGACGCCGACGGCTGCCCGTCGCGCTCGGCGCTCACGCCCGCGCCGAGGGTCAGCCGCGGGTCGACGGCATGGAAGGCGCCGCCCTCACGCGTGCGCGTGCCCAGGTAGCCGGGCGCGTCGCCCCAGTCCTGGGCGTCGGCCGGGATGACCGTACGGCAGCGCGGGTCCGGCGAGCCGGGCGGGCAGTTGCTGCCGGGCACGGTGACGACGTTCTTCATCACGCGGTCGCCGATCGGGTCGAAGACGACCGAGTACGTGATGACGGCCTTCGCGCCGATGGCGATGTCGCCGCTCCAGGTCAGGCGTCCGTCGTCGACCGAGGCCGGAGGCGGCGCCGCGTCGTCGTTGTGGCGGCCGTCGTCCAGGACGTCGCGCAGGTCGTCGGTCAGCTTGACGGCACGGGCGTCGGCCAGGCCGGTATTGGTGATCGTGACGGTGTAGACGACGTTCTCGCCGGGCTCGGGCGCGGCCGGGCTCGCGGTCTTGGCGACGTCGAGCTGCGGCAGCAGCAGGATGCTGGAGCAGTCCGGTTCCTCGGCTCCCGGCGGGCAGGTGGTGCCGGGCGAGACGACCGCATTGGCGAGCCTCAGATCGCCCTCGCCGGTGACCGTGACACTGTAGGTGATCTTCACCTCGCTCTTCCTGGCGACGTCACCCCGCCACGACACCTTCGGCTCGGCGTACGTCGCACCACCCGACGCGTCGTCGTTGTAGGTGGCGTCGTCCAGCACACCGGTCAGGTCGTCGACGAACGACGCGCCAACGTAGTCCGCCTCGCCGTCGTTGGTGAGCGTCACCGTGTACGTGACCTTGTCGCCTGGCTGGGGATCGCCGGGCGCGGCCGACTTCACCACCCTGACCACGCCGAACGGCTCGCACGAGTCCACCTCGCCGCTCAGGCCGTTGACCGTCGTCGAGGCCTCGTTGCGCAGACCGGTGCGCCCGCCCTCGCCGTCGTCGGCCGTGCAGTCGGAGCTCCCGGGCTCGGCCTGTGCGGCGTCGGCCGCGTACCGTACGGTCACCCGCCACGTGTGCGCCTGACCGGCGCCGAGTGCCTGACCGGTGACGATGACCGGCTGGGCGGCGCCGTCGAAGCCGGGCTCGGTGCTCAGCGACCCGGGCGCGGTGTTGACGGCCGACGCCGACACGACCGTCGCCCCCTTGCCGAACCGCACCGTGTCCGACAGGTCGTAGGCCCCGTCGCCCGCCCCGGAGTTGGACACCGCGATCTCGTACACGACGTCGTAGCTGCCGGGGCTGCCTGGCACGGGGGTCACCGGCCGGGAGCGGGTCTTGGCCGAGGTGATGCCGGGCGTGGGACGGCATGCCTCCTGGGTGCTCGCGTCGCCGTCGACGGTGAGCGTGGAGGTGTTGCGCAGGCCGGTGCCGCTCTCGCCCTCGGTCAGGTCGCAGTCGGTCGACGTGCTGGTACGCGCGGCGGCGGGCACGCCCGCGACGACGGTCACCGTCCAGGTGTGCACGGCCGCGGCGGCGATCGCCTGGTCGGTGCCGGTCCTGGGCCCGCCGCCTCAGGCGTAGGGCGCCGCGGTCCCCGGCTCCTGGTTCAGCAGGGCGATGCCCACCCCGGTGACGTGGTGGTCGGCGCCGTTCTCGTGACGAAGGGTGGTGATCAGTCCGGCGTCGCGCAGGATCCTGGTGTGCTGGCTGATCGCCGCGGGAGTGACGTCCAGGCGGCGGGCCAGCGCGCCGGTGGTCGCCGTGCCGTCGGCCAGGGTGGTGAGGATGGCGGCCCGGGTACGGCCGAGCAGCACGGCCAGCGCCTCGGTCGTCGTGCCCGACGACCACACGCCCGCCGCCTGGCCGATGGCCAGCGGAGCCGGGTAGAGCAGGAGCAGGCGCTCGCCGGGGCTGGCGGCGTCGTACATGACGGCGGGCTTGCGCAGGAAGTAGGAGGCGGCCAGGGTCAGGCCGCGCCCGTCCAGGACGATGTCGGCACGTGAGCGCTGCCCGCAGTCGACGGCCAGCGTGGGCGACTGCCAGCTGATGGCGGGATGCAGCGTGGACAGCAGGCTCTCGACGCCGCCTTCCAGCACGACGACGCCGCGCCTGGCGCGTTCGGCTTCGAGGTGGGCGTTGATGCGCTCCCAGTGCGGGCCGACCGCCGTGCGGTGGTAGGCGTCGACGACGGAGAGCATCTCGCGCCTGGCGTCGAGGAGGTCGACGACCCCGGCCAGCACCTGCGGCACCCGTCCGTGCGCCTGGGCGTAGTAGTCGAGCTCGGCGTGCACGTCATGCCTGGTCCTGGCCAGGAAGCGCTGCTCGCTCTCGGCCATGTCGGGCCCCTCGCCCGACAGGCTCGCCAGGTCGAAGATCGGCGATCTGGCGGGCGCGATCGCGCTCAGCACGGTGTGGCGCGCGTCGAGCCTGGCCCGGACCCGGCGCCGCCAGGCCCCGAACGTCGCCGACTCCGCCTGGCTGCGCAGCGCCTCCAGGCTGAACACCGTCTCCGCCATCGGGCCGAGCGTCGAGATCACCCGGACCCTGGCCAGGTCGCCGGCGGTCAGATGGATCTTGTGCACTCAAGCTCCCGTGCCGCTCGACCGCCTCACATCCACAGCACGCCGTCGTCCTCGTGCTCCCGGCGGCGGTGGATGATCATATCGCGGAGCAGGCCGGTGGGCACGGGCTCGTCGTACGGGAGCTTGACCGTGCCCTTTCCCGTCGCGAACGCGGTGAGGGCCGGGGCGAAGGCCTCGCGGGTGCTCGGGGTGAAGGCGACGCCGGCGTGTTTCGCATGGCCGCTGAGCATGAAGAGGATCGTGCCCGACGGATGGACCCAGGCGGGATGGCCCCACTTGATGGCCTCGGTGGCGTCGGGCAGCGTCTCACGGGCGAGGTCCCGGATCTGCGCGAGGAGGGCGCGTGCGGGCTCGGGGAAGCGGTCGAGGTAGTCGTCGATCGTCTGTGGCCTGGCCATGCGCTCCAGCCTACGACGCGTGCGCGCACGCGCTTGGTGGTTGCCACCGGGTGTGTGGGGGCGGCGGCAACCACCGGCAACGGGGCGCGATCAGCCCCTGGGCTCGCCGAGATGGACGGGCAGGCTGGTCACGGAGTTGGAGAAGATCGACGGCACGGCGGTCAGCTCCGAGGAGTCGACGGCGAGCCTGAGGTCGGGGAACCGTGCGAACAGCGCGGGCAGCGCGACCGCCGCCTCCAGTCTGGCCAGGGCCGGGCCGATGCACACGTGCGGGCCGCCGCCGAAGGCCAGGTGCCTCTGGTTGGGCCTGTCGATGTCGAAGCGGTCGGCGTCGGCGCCGTACTGGGCCGGGTCGCGGTTGACGCCGCTCCAGGTCGCGAGGATGGCGTCGCCCTTGGGGATGGTGACGCCCGCGACCGTGATGTCCTCGGTGGGGAACCTGGCGGGGAAGTTGCCGACGGGCGCGTCCCAGCGCAGGGTCTCCTCGATGACCTTCGACCAGGCGCCCGCGTCGCCGGAGCGGACGAGCTCACGCTGGTCGGGGTGGCTGAGCAGGGCCCGCGTCGCGTTGACGATCAGGCTGATCGACGTCTCGTGCCCGGCGCCGATGAGCATCCACAGCGTGTCCTCGAGCTCGTCGTCGGTGAGCGCCTCGCCCTCCTCGCCGTTGACCGCGATCAGCGCGCTGGTCAGGTCGTCGGCGGGCTCGGCCCTGCGCATGGCGAACAGGCGCTGCCAGAGCTCGTGCCGTTCCTGCTGGGTGGCGAGGTACTCCTCCGCCGTCGTGTCGGCGCGGATGACGGTGTCGATGAGCTCGCGGAAGCGCGGCCACCACTCCTCGGGCACGCCGATGAGCTCGCAGATGACCTGCATGGGGAACGGGTAGGCGTAGTGCTTGCGCACGTCGACGATGCCGTCGGGCCCGGCGTGGCCCGGCAGGTCGTCGAGCATGGCGTTGACGATCTCTTCGATCCTCGGGCGCAGCCGTTCGACCCTGGCCCGGGTGAAGGTACGGGTCAGCGGCTTGCGCAGCCGCCTGTGCTCGGCGCCGTCGCGGGCCATGGCGTTGTTGAGCCGGATCATGCTGAGCAGCGGCCAGGCGTCGGGCACCTCGCCGCGCCGCAGGGCGTCCCAGTTGCGCCAGTCCCTGCCCACCCTCGGGTCGGCCGCGACATCGGCGAGCAGCGCGTAGTCGGTGATCACCCACATCTCGACGCCACCGGGGAGCTCGGCGCGGATGACCGGCCCGAGCTCGCGCATCCTGGCCGCCTCGCCGTGCCTGTCGGTGCCCGAGGGGTCGATCTGGATCAAGGGGGGAGGGGTCTGGACGACTACCGAATCGCTCATAGCGGTATGCCTCCTGGCTGCTGTGATGTCGGGGCGTGGAAAGGGGTCGGAAAAGCGGGGCGCCCCTGATGAAACCGCCGGTTCAGCCGCTACTCCGGCGCTGATCCGACCGGCTTCCGCCCCCGGCACCACTGTTGGCTCTCTTTCACATGTCGATATCGCCGGCGGGGCGTCATACGTCCTGCACATGACCGCCCACCAGCACGTTCCTCGCGGCAGACAGAGCCCACCGGCTTATTCGCCAGACAATCACGGCGCGCTTGAAAATCGCTTAATTGTCTCCAAAGCCCTCCAAATTACTGCAATTGATCACGACCGCCTGCATCGTTTGACAATTGTTGTATGGTTGCTAATATCGCCCCATCTGGCGACTCTCGCCTTTATTCCGATTTATCTCAGTATTCGCCGCAAATTCCGCCGCGATTGGGACCAATGCCATGAACTCCCCGACCATCAGCAACCTCGAAACCGTCGACGCCTACCCGCCCTCCAGGCCGCTGAGCCCCACGGAACGCTGGTACTGGATCATCGATCAGCTCTCCACCCTCAATGTCAGCGCCCGCGTGCGCATCGAGGGCGAGGTGTCGGCCGACGCGCTGACCGAGGCCCTGCGCGCCCTGCAGGCCCGCCAGCCGCTGCTGCGCCTGGCCATCACCGACGAGCCGGCCGAAGGCCCCGCGTTCGTGCCGACCGCCAACCCGATCCCGCTGCGCCAGGTCGTCTCGGCCGAGTTCGAGGACGGGCGCTGGGAGCGCGAGATCAACGAGCACGAGTTCGCCGAGTCGATCGACTGGCGTTCCGGCCCGCTGGCCCGCGCCGTCCTGCTCACGCAGCCCGGCGACGTGCACGACCTGATCCTCAGCGTCCCGCACTGCATCTCCGACGGCACGACCGCACTCGCCCTGCTCCGCCAGTGGGTACGGCTGGCCGCCGAGCCACCGGCCGCTGCCCCCGAGAGCGCGGCGGGCCCCGTGCCCGTCGCCGTCGAGGACCTGTTCCCGCCGCACTTCCGCGAGATGGCGGGCGTCCTGCCCGACAAGGACCCCGACGCGGGCGAGGAGCAGGAGGAGGCGCAGGACGGCGTGGTCGGCCGGGTGGTACCCGACCACTTCGTACCGTTCGACCTGCGCAAGACGCGCGTGCTGCACCGCCACCTCGACGCCGACGCGCTGGAGCGCCTGCTGGCCGCCTGCCGCAAGGAGGGCGTCACGCTGCACGGCGTGCTGGCCGCTGCGATGGCCTCGGCCGTGGCCCGCGACGCGGGCGCCAGGCCCAGGGCGCACTTCGCCGTCGGCTCCCCCGTCGCCTTCAGGGACGAACTCGACCGGCCGATCACCGAGGAGGAGGTCGGGTGCTTCGTCTCGGCCGTGCACTCGGTGGTCTCCTACCGGCCGGACGACCTGTGGACGATGGCCCGCTTCATCAACAAGGACATCGCCGCCCGCAGGAGCGGTGGCGAGCAGTACTCGGTGTTCAGCCTGCTGGCCAGGCAGGGACCGATGGGCGTGGCCGACAGCGAGCCGCTCGTGCGCTACATCGAGGAGCAGGGCTCGTTCAACTTCTTCGTGTCCAACATCGGCAGGTTCGACTTCCCCGACATCGCAGGCGGATGGCGGCTGTCAGGGGCGCAGTTCGTGGGCGGCATCTCGGTCGTCGGCTACTTCGCCTCGTCGGTCAGCACCAGCCACGGGCAGCTGAACTGGAACTTCACCCACATCGACGAAGCGGTGCCGCGTGAGCGGGCCGAGCGCCTCGTCGACGACTGCATCCGCACTGTGCTCGCGGCAGCCGACAGGTAGCAGCCGCCTCCTGGCACGCGGGTGGGTGCTCTCCCCCCGGGGCGCCCGCCCGACGGCTCAGAAGGAGCTGGCCAGCGCCGGAATCTCCGGCAGGTCGACCGAGGGCCTGCGCGGCAGCGGCACCACCTCGGCGCCGTCGAGCGCCGGGTCCAGCGTCAGCACGGCCTGGTGGAACTCCTTCAGCTTGGGCGAAGGCTCCAGCCCGAACTCGGTGAGCATGTTGTGCCGCAGCCGGTGGAAGGCCTCTAGCGCCCTGATGCGATAGCCCGAGCGGTACAACGCGATCACGTACTGGGCATGCAGGTTCTCGTGCAGGCGGTTGCGCAGGGTCTGCACGGCCAGTTCGCTGAGGATCTCGCGATGCAGCCCCAGCCTGAGGTCCAGCTCGATGCGGTAGTCCAGCAGCGTCATCCTGGACTGTTCGAGCGCGGCGACCTCGGCCCTGATCCTCGGGCCCGGCTCGACGTCGGCCACGGCGGGCCCGCGCCACAGGTCGAGCGCCTGGCGGAAGTGCTGGGCGGCCGAGCGGTAGTCGCCCGTCCCCATGGCGGTGCACCCGTCACGCCGCAGCCGGTCGTAGACGCTCAGGTCGAACTGCCCCTCCTCGATGACGAAGCGGTAGCCGTTGTGCACGGTCTGCAGGGTGCGCTCCGACACCTCGGCCAGCGTCTGGCCGGTCGCCTGGGTGAGCATCTTGCGCAGATGGAAGACGTATATCTGCAACGCCGCCCGCGCGCTCTTCGGCGGCACGTCCTTCCACAGCTCGTCGATCAGCGCCGAGACCGGCACCACCTTGGGATGGTTGAGCAGCAGCAGCGCCAGCACCGTGCACAACTTCTGCGCGGTGGGTGATATCTCCACGGTGCCGTGGTGGATCGACAACGGTCCAAGGATCTTGATGTCCATCATGGCGAACTCGTTTCAGGACGACTGGGCGGGTGGGTCGTGCGGCGGGGTTGACGTGTACGCGCCCCGCCGTCGCTCCGGCCCCCGAGGCCGGAGCGCACAGCCCGCAGACCGGTCCTCCTGAAACGAGTCCACGAACGCCATGGGTCAGCTGAGCTTGAGGCACACCTGAACGCCTTGGTGCACGGGCAGGCGCAGGGTCAGGAAGCCGTTGGCCGGGTCGTTGACATAGGCCAGGAAGTCCTGGGCGAAGTCGTGACCGGTGTACAGGTCGATGTCGTCGGCGATCACCAGGGCGCCGGGCCGCAGGTGGGGCTGGACCACCTGGAGGATCGGCAGCCGCAGGTCGATCCAGCCGTCGAGCAGAAGCACGTCGACGGGCTCGGACAGGTCCTTCAGCGTCTCCCGCGCGTCGCCGAGCCGCAACTCGATGACGTCGGACAGGCCCGCGTCGGCGAAGCTCTCCTCGGCCGCGCGCGCCTTGTCGGCCTGCAGTTCGGTCGTGATCACCCGCCCGCCGCCGTTGTCGCGTACGGCGGAGGCGAGGTAGAGCGTCGAGATACCGAAGGAGGTGCCGAACTCCACCACGTTCCGCGCCTTGACGGCCCTGGTGAGCAGGTAGAGCAGCTGCCCGCCCTCACGGGAGACCGACATGATGATGTTCTTGGTGCGCTCGGCCAGATCGGCCGCGCTCACGTCGGCGGGGTAGTCGCCCCTCATGTCCACGCCCGCGTCCGCGAAGGCGGTCACCAGGTCCTGCTGGTCCTCGGCTGCCAGCAGGCGCTGCAGGGTCGAGCCAACCGGGTCCGAATGTAGGGTCGAAAGCACAGGCGCACTCCTCGTTCTCGTTGCTACCCACCGGCTGGGCGCGGTCGGCCCCCTAGCCGGGCCTGCGGTCGCAGGTCAGGGGATCAGGACTGTCTTGCCGGGCAGCTTTCCTGCCGCGGCCTCCTCGTGCACGGCGCGCAGCTCGGCGAGCGGCCTGCGCTGGGCCACGTAGAGGGTCAGCTCTCCGGCGTCGACGCGACCGACCAGCTCGGCGAGCTGCTCGGCGTTGCTGCGGCCGAAGACCTGGTGGATCCGCACACCCCGGTCGGCGCTCTCCGGGCCCGGCGGGATGGTGTTGGCGAAGTCGCCACCGTCGGCGACCAGCTCCAACAGCCGGGTGAGGTCCTCGGGGCTCGGCGGCACCAGGTTCAGCACCACGTCGAACCTGCGGCCCGCCACGGCCTCGAACAGCGGGGTCTCGGTGTGCTCGACGATCTCGTCGACACCGTAGGAGCGGATGCGGTCGCGGCTGGCGGGGCTGGCGGTCGCGGTCACGACCGCACCCGTCCGCACCGCGAGCTGCACCGCGTACGCGCCCACCGCGCCGCCGGCTCCGTTGATCAGGATGGTCTGGCCGGCCTTGAGCCCGACACTGTCGAACAGCGCCTGCCAGGCGGTGAGCCCGACGGAGGGCAGGGCGGCGGCGTCGGCCAGGTCGCCGGTGCGGGGCGCGGCGGCCAGGTCCTCGGCCGGCGCGACCACGTACTCGGCCGCGGCGCCGCGCCCGGCGATGGGCAGGAACGCGACGACCGCGTCCCCCTCGGTCCAGTTCGTGACGCCTTCGCCGACCTCGGCCACGACGCCGGAGACGTCGTAGGACGGGATGTGCGGCAGGACGAGCGGGAAGATCTCGGGGAAGTACCCGGCCCGGATCGAGGCGTCGACCGGGTTGAACGCGGCGCCCGCCACCTTCACCAGGACCTGGCCAGGACCCGGCTCCGGACGGTCGGCCTCCTCGTGGACGAGGACGTCGGTGTCGCCGTAGGAGTGGTACCGCACTGCCTTCATGGTCATCCTTCCTCACGTGCTTCGAAGTCAAAGCACCAATCTAGCCTACTTTGACTTCGAAGCAACCCCGAAAGACCATCGAGTAGTTTTGGTTCGAAGCATGTACACTCACGAGATGGTTGGCTCCCGTCCCGATGCCGAAGCCGGCGACGGCCCGGCGCTCGACCCCCGGCAACTGGGGGCCTATTTCGCACTCATGGAAGCCGTCAGCCTGCTTCAGCACCAGGTCGAACTGCAGCTGCGCGCCGAAGGCGACATCAGCTACGTGCAGTTCCAGCTCCTGGCCCGCCTGTCGTCCGCCGACGGTCCCCTGACGATGACGCAGCTCGCCGACGGCGTCGTCTACAGCCGCAGCGGCCTGACCTACCAGGCCGCCCTGCTGGAGAAGGCCGAGCTCATCACCCGGCACCCCAGCCCCGACGACGAGCGCTCCACCCTGGTCGCCGTCACCGACGCCGGCCGTGCGCTGGTCGACCGGGTGCTGCCCGGCCATGTCGAGGTGACCAGGCGCATGCTGTTCGAGCCGCTGTCCGGCGACGACCTCGACCACCTGGGCGACATCATGACCAGGGTGCGCGACCACATGCGCGCCCAGCCGCCCCGCTCTGCCGTGCCGCGCAAGCGCCGTCCCGCGCCCGAGGCGCCGGACCCGGACCACTGATCCCGCTTCCCTGCCGTCCCGGCCCCGGCCGTGCTCAGCGCGCACGGGCGCCGAACCTCAGCGGCAGGTTGTTCGGACCGTGGATGCCGGTCGGCGGGCGCCAGCTCACCGGGCCCGCGACGGTCGGCGGGTGCAGCCGCTCGGCCAGTGCCGACAGCGCCTCGGCGAGCTCCACCCTGGCCAGCGCCGCACCCAGGCAGTAGTGCGGTCCCGCACCGAACAGCAGGGGCGCGGCCGGGCTGGTCCGCGTGATGTCGAAGACACCGCCGTCGTCGAAGACACGCGGGTCACGCTGCGCGGTCTGCACGCACATGGTGAGGAAGGTGCCCTTGGTCACCTGGAGCCCGCCGTACTCGAAGTCCTCGGAGGCGCAGCGGTAGATGATCGGCGTCGAGGGGATCCAGCGGATCAGCTCCTCGACGGCCTTGGGCGCCAGGTCGGGGTCGGCGGCCAGCCGGTCCCACTGGTCGGGGTGCTTGGAGAAGACGACCATCGCGCCCGACAGTTGGTGGCAGGTGGTGTCGTGCGCGGCGAAGACCAGGGTGACCAGGAGGTTGCGCAGTTCCTCCTCCGAGACCTGCCCCTCGGCCCGCTGGACCTGCACCAGGGTGGAGATGAGGTCGTCGCCCGGCTTGGCGGCCTTCTCCCGCATGAGCGAGGCGACGTAGTCGTTCAGGCCGACCACGGCCTTCTCCACGCGCGCCACGATGTCGGCGCCGTGCACCATGCTGAAGACCAGGCCGATGTCGTTGGTCCACAGCCGGAAGGTGTCGTAGTCCTCGTTCGGCACGCCGAGCAGCTTGGACATGACGGCCAGCGGCAGCGGGTCGGCGAAGCTGTCGACGAACTCCGAGACGTCGGAGGAGGCGATCCGGTCGGCCATGAGCACGGCCTGCTCGCGGACGAACGGCCGCAGCTCGTTGATCATGCGTGGCGTGAACGCCTTGGTGACCAGGCCGCGCAGCCGCCTGTGGTCGTCGCCGTCGCGGTTGTTGATCATGGGGACGAACCAGTCGAAGATCGGGCCCTGGACGACGCCGCTCTGCTCCATGTAGCCGCGGCCGTTGTGGTCGAGCCTGCGGTCGCGCAGGAACTCCTGCGCCTCGGCGTATCGCAGGACAAGGAGGCCGAGCGGGCTGTCGGCGTACCAGCTGCTTTCCTGGGCCGCCATGACCTCGGGCGAGCCGAAGTCGAAGTCGGGTGCCATCACGTCGAGGAACGGCACATCGGTGGATACGGTCACGGGAGTCTCCGTCGAAACCATGGTTGTCGTCTCTCCTTCTGGGGACTAGTCGGCCGGCAGGCCGGGCTGCTCTGCCGTCCGGGTCAGGCTGCTCAACGGCCATGCGGCCGCCGACCAGGCGGGAGGCGCCCCAGGCGCCCCGCTGTCGTACTGCGGCGCCGCCGTGACCGGCTGGTGGGCCGGCCTTCTCGGCAGCAGGGTCAGCGGCACCGAGGCGTCCTGGGCCTGCAGCCACTGCCCGGCGCCTTCGGCCGTGCTCACCGCGCCACGGCCCCACGCCATGTCGGCCGCCACGCCGAGCCGCCGGTGCAGGCGCGCCCTGCGCAGCCGTCCGGTGGTCTCGTACAACGTCTCGGCGACCAGGGCGTGGGTGAAGTGGAACCAGCCGAGCCGCTCCTGGTCCTCCACCACGAGCCCCGCCTCGATCGCGATGTCCAGGATGGCCAGCGCCGCGTCGATCTCGATCGGCACGACCTCGGCGACGACCTCGATGGCGAAGTGCCTGCCCGCGACGGCCGCCACCGAAAGCAGCTCGGCGGCGGGCCGTGGCAGCCGGGCCACGCGGCGCAGCACCACCTCCCGCACGGGCACGGGCACGGGGGCGGTGTGCGGGTCGTCCAGGCGCTGCTCGCTGGTCATCAGCTTGATCAGCTCCAGCAGGAAGAACGGATTGCCCTCGGTGCGGGCACACAGGCCCTCGGCCGTGCGCATGCCGATCTCCTGCTCGAGCACGGTCCCGGCCAGGGCCATGGTGTCGTTGGGGTCCAGGCCTTCGAGATCGACGCGTGCCAGCTTGCCCCGCGACAGCGAGGCCAGCGTCTCCGACAGGATCGGCGCCTCGTCCGAGCGGTAGGACACCACCAGCAGCAGCCGCAGCGCCGGAGCCGACTCGGCGAGGTGGGCCAGCAGCCGCAGCGAGCACGGATCGGCCCGGTGGAAGTGGTCGAGCATGATCATGACAGGAGTGCTCTGCGACACCTCGGTGAGATAGGCGACGATCGCCTCGAACCTCCGTAACGCCACACCCGCGGCGTCCTCGTCGTCGGGCGCCGCCCTGATGTCGCGCTCCAGCAGCTCGGCCACGGGTGCGGGCAGCGGGTGTTCGGGAAAGGCCACCGCCGCAGCGCGCAACACCTGCTCCCAGGGCCACAGCGAGGGCGCCGACACGTGCTCGGGACAGGCGCCCCACAGCACGGGGACGCCCGCGAGCTCGGCGAAACGCCGCAGCAGGCTGGTCTTGCCGATGCCCGGCTCGCCCGAGACCGTGACCGCCCTGCCCCGGCCCGCCTCGGCCGCGACCAGCTCTTCGGTCAACCGGCGCAACGCCTCCTGCCTGCCGACGAACGTCTCGGCGTCGGCGGGCGGCGCGGGCGCGGGTACGGCGGGCACGGCTCTCGGCGGGGCGGGGGGCTCGGCCTGCGCGGGCACGGTCGGCACGGCGGGCACGGGCCGCCAGTCCAGGGTCGGCGCGTGGTTGAGTATCTCGCTCCAGCGCTGTTGCAGGGCGGGACCGGGGTCGATGCCCATCTCCTCGTTCAGCGACAGCCGCATGGTCCGCAGCACTTCGAGCGCCTCGGCCTGACGCCCGGCCCGGTACAGCGCCAGGCTCAGCAGCTCGCACCCGTGCTCGCGCAGGGGGTTGGCCTTCATGAAGGCGCCGAGTTCGGCCACGACCACCTCGTGCGCGCCCATGGCCAGCAGTGCGGCGCAGCGCATCTCGAAGACCGACAGGCGCAACTCCTCGAGCCTGGCCACCTCGGGCACCACGCAGGGCGCGTCGGCGACCTCCGGATAGGCCTGGCCACGCCACAACGCCAGCGCCGACTCGAACTCCCCCAGCGCCTGCCGCGAGTCGCCCCTGTCGCGGGCGCGCCATCCGGCCTTGGCGTGCTCGCTGAAACGGCGGACGTCGACGTCGACGGCGTCGAGGTCCAGCAGGTAGCCCAAGGGGGTGGTGCGCAACACCGTCGCCGGAGCCCTGGGCGCACGCTCGGGTTCCAGCAACCTGCGCAGATTGGAGACATACGCCTGCAACGACGTCATCGCCGACGGCGGCGGATGACCGGCCCACAGCACTTCCAGCATGACGTCCACCGGCACCGGCTGCCCCACCTGGCTCACCAGCAGGGCGAGCAACGCGCGCTGCTTGGGCGCCCCCAGGTCCACCGGCCTGTCGCAGACCGTGGCCTCCACAGGGCCAAGCGCCCGAAACCTCACCATGATCTGGGAAGCCTCCTGGGCGTCTGACGGCTGTCTGTCGGCCCGCCGGACGGAGCCCGGCGGGGTATGGTGATGCGCGATCCTGACGACTGATGCGGTAGTCATTAGCGTCTTTCCGGGTCAGGTCAGTTGTCGATTTTCTGCCGAACCGTGCTCAGTACCCCCGCGCGTGATCGGTAGCGCGTTTCGCAGGCGATCCATAATTCGGCTCATGTTTGCCGGCACATCGAACCGCCCGAAATAGGAAAGCGACCTATAAATAACCTCGAACCAGTGGAATTTGTTTGGCCCTTAACCTCCCCGCCACCGGGCCAGCCCTTCACAAATCGCGCAAAATGTCTGCTTTCTTCGAGGCTAGGAACGCTCACTCAAAATCCACTTAAGAACTCCTAACCGCCCGACTTCACGCGCCGGGGAAATACCGGTCGAGCCGGTACGGCAGGACATGCCATATCGCACAGACCGGTCCCGCACACGCGAAAGGGGTGGCGGAAGCATCGACAGCTCCCGCCACCCCCGGATCCACACCGGCCGGTCCGCGCACGCCCGGCCGGCCCGGCCTCAGATCGGCTCCACCAGCTTCTCCATCGCCCTCTTGATGACGGCGGTCTGCTCCTCGGGCGGCGCCTGGATCTGCTCCAGCCTGCCGATCTCGATCGAGCTCTCCACGACGAGCTTGCACCGCTCCTCACGCCGGTGGGTGAAGGCCGCGAACGCCTCGGCGACCGTGTCGCGTGCCGCGAACTCCTCGCCGAGCACCAGGGCGTCCTCCACCGCGATCCCCGCGCCGGAGGCCAGCTGCGGCGTCGTGGGATGGGCGGCGTCGCCGATCAGGATGACCCGCCCGGCATACCAGGGAGCCGGGAGGTAGAACGACTCCAGCGGCCTGAAGGCGATCTCGGTGTCCTTGGTGATCGACTCCCTGATCTCCTTGACGTACCCGCCGTAGGGTTCGAGCAGGCGGATGAGACCCTCGGGCAGCTCGTGGCGCTCGCGGACCAGCCTCGGCGTGCGCTCGACCACGAACAGGTACATCTCGGTCGGCGAGATCGGCGTCCACCCGACCTTGGCCTCACCGCCGAGGAAGTAGTAGCGCTGGTCGACCCACGAAGGACGCGGTACGAACGTGCGCCACACGCTCTGGCCCGTGTACTCGGGGCCGGGCGAGCCGGGCAGGACCTGGTCGCGGGTCCGCGAGAAGATGCCGTCGGCCCCGACGACCAGGTCGTAGCGGCCGGTGCCGCCGTCGCTGAAGGTGACGTCGACGCCGTCGTCGTCCTGCTCGATCCCGGCGACGGAGGTGCTGAGACGCGGGCTGACGCCCGAGCCGAGCACACGGGCCGAGAGGATCTTGTACAGCACCGGTCTGGCGATGCCGCCCGAGCCGCACACGCCCGAGCCCGGCGGCATGGCGGTGGGGATGTCCCTGATCGGGTCGCCCGCCACCGTGCACATGCGGATGCCCTCGCCGACATAGCCGAGCTCGGCCACCTCGTCGTGCACGCCGAGCTGCTGGAAGGCCCTGAGCGTCGGCCCGGTGATGGTCAGGCCCGCGCCCGCCACCTTCCACTCGGGCGCGATGTCGATGAGATCGACCTGGGCCCCGGCACGCCTCAGGGCGATCGTCGCCGCCATTCCGGCGATCCCGGCGCCGATGATCAACACTCGCGAGGCCTGCTTCGACGTCATCGTGCTCCCCTTCTCTGGCGTGCAGTGGAGCGGGACGGCTCGGCGACCCGCCCCGGCGCCCGCCGTACGGGCGGGCCGGGTGCGGGTCGCGTCGTCGCCGGTCCCGCGTTGGCCGCGACCGGCCCCGGGTCAGGCGGTCTTGGTCGCCGACAGGATGGCCTGCACCGGCAGGGCGTACCTCGGCAGGTCGGCGGGGTCCTTGGTCAGCGTCTGGGTGACCTTGAACCCGGCCTCCTCCAGCCAGGCGCGGTACACCGAGACCTTCTGCGGCCCGCCGTAGCCCATCGAGCAGCCGAGGAAGAAGCTCGGGAAGAAGTCGATGGTGTAGTTGTCGGTGTCCTTGACGTTCTCCGGGTAGATCGGCACCAGGATGTGCACCTGGCCGCCGACCTCCAGCGACTGGTTGACGCCTGCGAAGATCTTGAGGACGTCGTCCTTGTCCCACATGTCGATGAAGTGCTTGATCAGCACGACGTCGAAGCCCTTGGGGATGGTGTCGAAGACATTGCCGCCGATGAACGAGCAGTGCTCGTCCACGCCCTGCTCGCGGAAGTTGCGCAGGGCGTCCTCCTCGCGCTCGGGCAGGTCGAACGTCGTCACCGTCAGGCCGGGCGAGGACTTGTACTTCAGCGTGTGGATGGCGCCGAGACCGGTGTTGCCGGCCAGGTCCAGCACCCGCGAGCCCTCGGGCACGTCGATGTTGTCGAAGAACCAGGGGTCGATGCGGGCGGTCGTGGCGTCCATCACGCGCGACCACGGGTCGCCGATGTCGCGGTGGGTGGCCGCCGCCTCGTACAGGGTGCCGTCGAAGCCGTAGAACTTCTGCAGGCCGACGAGGGTGCCGCTGCGGACGCTCTCGGTGAGGTAGTACAGCTGCCTGAGCGTGACGACCTTGATGAACTGCATGAAGCCGACCACGCCGTTGAGCTCGGCCTCGGGCACCGCGGCGAGCGCGTCGAGGGTGTAGCGGCCCGACTCCTCGTCGTGTGCGACGAAGCCCTCCTTGACCGGCAGGAACAGCAGCTGCTCCACGGCCTCCGGCTTGGCTCCCGCCACCGCGCCGAGCTCGGCCGCGGTCAGGCCGGTGCTGCCCCTGAGCGCGTCGATGAGGCCCAGTTCGAATACGGACAGCAGGTTCATGAACCGCGCGGGTCCCACCATGTATTCGCGGAATCGCGCGAGCGTGGCTGCTGTGGTCATGTTCTGATCCCTCCGAGTCGTGCGGTGCGTGCAAGGGTGGTCGTGCGGTGCGGGAGGCCCGGGGCGCTCACACGCTCTTGGTGGCGCTGAGGATGCCCTGCAGGGGAAGGGCGTCCGGCGGCAGTTCCGAGGGGTGCTGCGCGATGGCCTTCGTGAGTGTGAACCCGCACTCCTCCAGCCAGCTCACGAAGGTCGACAGCTTCTGCGGGCCGCCCTGACCTGTGGCGCAGCCGAGGAAGAAGCTCGGGTAGTAGTCGACGGTGCACGACTCCTTGATGTCTTCGGAGTAGATCGGCACCAGGATGTGCACCTGGCCGCCGACCTCCAGCGAGTCGCGCACACCGTTGAGGATCTTGAACACTTCGCTCTTGTCGAACATGTTGAGGAAGTGCTTGATCAGGACGACGTCGAAGCCCTTGGGCACCTCGACGAAGACGTCGCCGCCGATGAACGAGCACCGGTCGTCGACTCCGGCCTCCTTGAAGGTGCGCAGGCACGCCTCCTCGCGCCCCGGCAGGTCGAACGTCGTCACCGTCAGGCCGGGCGAAGGCCGGTACTTGAGGGTGTGCAGCGCGCCGAGCCCGGTGTTGCCCGCCAGGTCGAGCACCCGCGAGCCCGGCGGGATGTCGACATTGCCGAAGAACCAGGGGTCGATGCGTGCGGTGACCGAGTCCATCAGCCTGGACCAGGACTCACGCAGGTCGGCGTGCACGGTCATGGCCTCGTAGAGGTCGCCCTCGAACCCGTAGAGCTCGCGCAGGCCGACCAGCGTGCCGGACCTGACGCTCTCGGTGAGGTAGAACAGCTGCCTGAGCGTGGTGACCTTGATCTTGTCCATGAAGTCGAGCGGTCGCTTGAGCTCCAGGTCGTCGAGGTCGGCGAGCGCGTCCAGGGTGTAGCGGCCCGACGCCTCGTCGAAGGCGATGAAGCCCTCCTTGACCGGGAGGAACAGCAGCTGCTCCACCGCTTCGGGCTTGGCCCCGGCCACGGCGCCGAGCTCGGCCGCCGTCAGCCCCTCGCTCCCCCTCAGCGCGTCGACGACGCCCAGCTCGAAGACCGACAGCAGGTTCATGAACCGCGCAGGTCCCACCATGTATTCACGGAATCGCGCGAGCGTGGTTTCTGCGGTCATGCACTCGTCCCTTCGACTCGGTCACACCACAGCGGCGCCCGACGTCGCTGCGATCCGGCGGGGATCCTGCGGTCGCGGCTACCGCTGCCCAGCATCGGTCACCGGACTTGGCTGGGACTGTTCGGCGAGTTGGTGACGACTTGGCGCGACTCGAATTCGATTACAGAGAGTGAATAATCAGGCTTCTTGACAAACCATCTGTGACGAATATACGATCAGGCAAAGATTGAGATCGAAATTCGATATTTCTTTGTTAAGAATTAGCGGTTTACATGTTCGCGACTAGGGTCCAGCCAACGGGGTAGTGGCCACACGGCCATGGCTGTTCACATCACGCGACGCGCGGAGGCTCCTCGTCGACCGCGCCGCCTCCAGGGAAGCCGGCCCGGCGCCGGTACGGCGGAGCACCGGTGCCCGCGACTCTTCTTGTCGCGCTCCATCCGGTGATCTCACCGGCGCAGGGACGGAAGGGGAACGGTGTCATGGCCAGGCCAGACCCGTTGTCCAGAGAGGAGAATCGACATCCGGATTCACCTTCTTGGGCCGCTGCGGATCCTGAGTGCCGACGGCGAGATGGCGCCCGTCGCCCGCAAGCCGCGGCAGATTCTCGCTCTGCTCCTGCTCAACTACTCGCGGGTCGTGCCGACCTCCGCGTTGATAGACGAGTTGTGGGACGGGGCGGCACCGAAAACGGCACGCGCCGCCGTACAGATCTACATCTTCGAACTGCGCAAGAGACTCGCCGAGGCGACCGGGTTCACCATGGACGTCGTCGGCAACGAGATCCTGCGCAGGGCGCGCAACGGCTATGAGTTCGTCACCGAGTCCTCCTGGTTCGACCTCAGGTGCTTCCGTCAGCGCGAGCAGACGGGCGTGGCCGCCATGGCCGAGGGCGACCTGGTCAAGGCCGCACGCAACTTCCGCACCGCGCTGTCGATGTGGAACGGCCCCGCGCTGGCCGGCGTCGAGCCGGGTCCGAGCATCCGGGCCGAGGTGGCCGGTCTCGAGCAGTCGAAGGCGACGATGCTGAACCACCGCATCGAGCTCGAACTGCGCTTCGGCAGGCACAGGGAGATCCTGGGCGAGCTGATGAACCTGGTCTCGCTCGACCGGTTCAACGAGGGGCTGCACGCGCAGTTCATCATCGCGTTGTACCGATCGGGCTATCGCGCCCGTGCGCTGGAGGCCTTCCGCAGGCTGCGGGCCGACATGGTCGGCAGGTTCGGCCTTGAGCCCTCGCTCAAGCTGCAGAGGTACTACGACGCCATCCTGACCTCCGACCCCGAGCTGGAGGAGCGGCCGGTGTGGCCGCTGCCCAGCGAGCTCCCGGTGCTGCAGGCCTGACGCGGGCCGTCACCCGGCCTTGGCGTTGCCGTACCCACTGGCGGCGTCGACGGCAGCGGTGTCGGCCACCCGCATCAGGCCGCACAGGCGGGTGATGCGGCTGGAGGGCTCGATGCCGAACTCGTCCTGAATACCGAGTCTGAGCCGTTCGAACACCTCAAGGGCTTGTGTGCGATATCCAGAGCGATACAACGCGATCATGAACTGCGCGTGCAGCTCCTCGTGATGCGGGTGGCGCACGACGAGCCTGGCCAGTTCGCTCAGGATCTCGCGGTGCCTGCCCATGTCCAGCTGCGTGCCGAAGAACAGCACCAGCGTGTCCAGCCTGGACTGGTCGAGCTCGGCGACCGCCGCCCGCAGCAGCCTGCCGTGATCGACGTCCAGCAGGGCCGGGCCCCGCCACAGGCCGAGCGCCTCGCTCAGCAGGCGGCTGGCGCCGAGGACGTCGCCGGTGTTGAGCAGCGTGCGGCCGAGTGAGCGCAGCCGGTGGAACTCCGGCAGGTCGAAGGTGGCCTTGCCCAGGTCGACGCGATAGCCGCCGACGCGGGTCTGCAGCAGGTCCTGCGTGACCAGGTCGCGTGGCACGCCGAGCTTCCTGGCGAACTCCGTGCGGAGATAGAAGACGTGGGTCTGGAGGGTGGTCGCGGCGCTGCGCGGCGGCGAGCTGTCCCACAGCTCGGTGATCAGCGAGCTGGTCGAGACCCGGTGCGGTTCGTTGAGCAACAGCAGGGCGAGCACCTGCCTGGGCTTCCCGGTCATCTCCAGGAGGTCCTGACCGTCTCGCCGGATGGACAGCGAACCCAGCACGTTGAATTCGATACACCTACTCAGATGCACCGGGACGAGAATACCCGCCGCGCGGCGGGCGCGCCACCGCGGCCAGAAGCCGGGGAAGGTACGGCGACCGGCCGCGCGTGTTTACCGAGAATCGCGTAATATCCTCCGGCTTTTATCGGGCGAAGACCAAAGTCGTGGGCGACGACGTCGAATGGAACGTGATGTCGTCGAATCCCGCCTCGCCGAGCCAGGCCCGGTAGTCGCTCTTACGCCAGGTCCCGCCCTTCTTGCTTTTGAGCAGCATTTCCGAGGCGAACAGAAGCGGAAAGAACGGCCCGCCGCGGTCGTCGTCGACGACGTAGTCGCAGACGACCAGTGTGCCGCCGGGCCTGAGCGCAGCCCTGACCTTCTTGAAGATCGCGATGTTGTCCTCGGCGCCCTCCTGGTGTGCGACGTGGGAGTACACGACGACGTCGTAGACGTCCTGGCCGAAGTCCACCGTGTGCAGGTCGCCGTCGACGACGGTGAACCGCTCGGCCACCCCCCGCTCCTTCAGCAGCCTGCGGGCGATGGCGTTGATCGGCTCCCAGTCGAGCTGGGTCGCACGGGCCCGCTGGTTGAGTTCGAGCCAGATGGCGGAGAAGATGCCCGAGCCGCCGCCGAGGTCGAGGATCGAGATCTCCCCGGCCTCCGCCAGGCCGAGCAGGTCGGCCGCGACCGTCGCCACCGGGACCGACTGGGCGGCGATGGCGGGGACCACGTCCTCCCAGTGCGGGTTGTCGGCCACCTCGGTCATGGCGGCGACCGGCCCTCCGGTGCGGAAGACCTCCAGCAGGCTGCCCAGCTTGTCCATCTGGCCCAGCTTGAGCTTCGCGTAGCCGCTGAGACCGGCCGGCCTGCCCTCGACGAGGTACTCCGACGACTCGGCGGTGTTGCGGTAGCTCTGGCCGTGCAGTTCGACCAGGCCGAGGCCGACGACCCCGTCGAGCAGGGTCTGCGCGCCCCGCAGCGAGATCCCGGCCTTGGCCGCCAGCTGCTCGGCGGTGTCGACGCCCTCGTCGAGATGGGTGAAGAGCGAGTATTTCGCCGCCGAGCCGAGGATGCCGGTGGCCCAGTAGCCGTTGGCGATCTCCATGATCCGGTCCGGCGTGGGGTGGTCGTTGCTCACGCTGCCTCCTGACTGCTGCGGGGTGGGCGGCACGCGTCCGCGCGCCGACGGTGGGCGGCCTGGCCTCAGCGGGACGCCGCCGCTACCTCGGGGATGCGCTCGATGCCGGTCCGCCCGTCCTGGGACCAGGTGCCCACCGACATCTCCGCCGTGATGCCCGGCCCGAAGCCGGCGATCACCCCGGTGGCGCCCGGCGACATCGTGTCCTCCTCGAACAGTCGTCGCAGCGCGTCGAGCACGACGGCGCTGGCGATGTTGCCGTACTCGGTCAGCGTCGACCAGCTGTGGCGGAACATGCTGTTGTCGACGCCGAGGTACTTGCTCAGGTCGGACAGGATGCGCGGGCCGCCCGCGTGGATGATGTAGAAGTCGAGGTTGCCGACGTCCCAGCCGTGTTCGAGTGCGAGTTCGCGCAGCACGGGGGCCAGCGGCTCCATCGTGCCCGGGACCCGGCGGTCGAGCTGGAAGTGGAAGCCGGTCGAGCGCACGGCGTAGGAGATCCAGTTCTCGGTGTCCGGGATGATGTAGGAGGCGTTGCGCTCCAGCGCCACACCGGTGCCGCCGCTCCCCCGTACCACGGCCGCCGCGACCGCGTCGCCGAACAGGCCGTCCGACAGCAGCGAGCCGACGCCGTCGTCCTCGGGCTGGTAGCACAGCGAGCACAGCTCACACGAGACGATCAGGACGTTGTTGTCGGGATAGGCCTTGCAGAAGTCGTGTGCGCGGTTGATCGCCGCGCCTCCGGCCGCGCAGCCGAGCTGCGCGATGGGGATCTGCCGGGTGTTGTACCTGAAGCCCAGGTTGTTGATCAGCCATGCGGTCTGCGAGGGCATCGTGAACCCTGTGCACGACACGTAGATGATCGCGTCGATGTCCTGCACCGTGAGCGAGGCGTTGGCCAGGGCCTCGGCGATGACTTCCGGGCATCGCTTCTGCGACTCCAGCTCGAAGATGCGGTTGCGTTCCTCGAAGCCGGGGTGGCGCAGCGCCTCCTCGATGGGCTGCACCAGGTGCCGCTTCTGCACACCCGTGTTCGTGATCAGTCGAAGCGCCAACGGAAGCTGCGGCTTGCCCGCGTGAGCCTGCTCGGCGAATCTCAGCGTGTCGTCCAGTGTGATGACATACTCCGGCACACGCACCGACGGCTTGCATAGCGTTGGCATGTCTGGAGTCTCCTCCTGTAGAAGTCCACCCTCTGTGCGGAAAGCGCCCTTCGAGTACCCCGGGTACAGCCGTCAGGGTCGCCACGCGCGGCACGGGCCGCGCCGCGGATCGCCATGGGGCTCGGGGATACACGTCCCCTACCGTCGCCCATCCGTCTTGCCGCAGGCTTGGCGGCGACTTGGCATCGCCTTCCTCTGCCGGAAGGTGACACTTGGGACGCACTTGCCGTGACGGCGGGGCCGCGTGCTCTGACGAGCGGGTTCCGCTTTTTCGCACAGAGGGCGACTCCTAGCCGCCGTGCAGGGTGATGATCTCCTTGATCGTGCCGCGCAGCATCGCGATGCGGTCCTCGCCGAGGCGCTGGACCCACCACTGCTCGATGTCGCCGAGGATGCGCGATGCGGCCGCCTGGCCCTCCACGCCTCGCCCGGTCAGTTGGATGATCTTGGCTCTGCGGTCCTTCGGGTCGGTGGCGCGTTCGACGTAGCCGAGCCGTTCCAGCTCGTCGACCAGTTCGCCGATGGCCTGCTTGCTGAGTCCCGCGCGATCGGCGAGCACGGTCAGGCGCGATCCCTCGTCGTCGATGTACCGGAAGACCGATCCGTGCCGATAGCGGATCCCCTCCAGCCCCTCCTCGGCGAGCCGCTGGTGCAGCAGCTCGATCGTGATGTCCTTGGCCCGGGTGAGAAGTGCGGGAAGCGGCGGCTGGTGCGTGCCCTCCTCGCCGCGCCCCTCGGATTGCGTCGTCATGTCGGGCGACCTTTCTGGTGCAATCCATTTGTCAGGCTGCTTGACAATATAATCCCGCTAATAGTACAGTAGCTTTACTAAACTTCACAACCATGACGAGGCCCAGCGAGCCGTCATGTGTTGTCGTATGGCCGATCCAGTGGCGAATCCCCGAAAACCGGCAGAGGTGGGAATTTGATGAGCCGTTTCGACCACGAGGAAAAGAAGGTCACCGGTGTCGACGCCGAGGCGATCGACACGCTGGCCAAGCAGCTGAAGGGGCCGGTCCACGTCCCCGACGACGAAGGCTACGACGCCGAGCGCGCCGGGCACCAGACCGCACGCCAGCACCGCCCCGATGTGGTGATCGGCGCTGCGAGCCCTGCGGACGTGCAGGTCGCGGTGGCCTTCGCCCGCACGCATGGGCTTCCCGTCGCGGTGCAGGGCACCGGACACGCGCTGGCCGCCGTCGCCGCCGACGAGGGCGTGCTGATCAACACCTCCCGGCTGGCCGAGGTGCGCCTCAACGCCGAGGCCGGGACCGCCTGGGTGGGCGCCGGCACCACATGGGACAAGGTGATCGAAGCGGCCGCGGCCGCCGGCCTGGCCCCGCTGTCCGGCTCGGCCCCCGGCGTCGGCGTGATCTCCTACACCCTCGGCGGCGGCCTCGGCCTGCTCTCCCGCAGGTACGGCTTCGCCGCCGACCACGTGCGCAGCATCGACGTCGTCACGGCCGACAGCAGGCTGCGCCATGTCACCGAGACCTCCGACCCCGACCTGTTCTGGGCGCTGCGCGGCGGCAGGGACAACTTCGGCGTGGTGACCGGCATCGAGATCGACCTCATGCCGATCACCACGATCTACGGCGGCGGGCTGTTCTTCGACGCGAGCCAGGCGGCCGAGGTGCTCAACACCTACGCCCAGTGGACGACGACCGTGCCGGACGAGCTGACCTCCTCCATCGGCCTGATCGCCTTCCCCGACGTCCCCGCGCTGCCGCCGCCGCTGCGTGGCCGCTATGTCGTGCACGTCCGCATCGCATACGCCGCCGACTCCCTCGGCGCCGGTGAGGGGCTGGTGGCGCCGTTCCGTGCGCTCAACCCGTTCATCGACACCGTCACCGAACTGCCCTTCGCCCAGTCCGGGTCCATCCACAACGACCCGCCCTTCCCCGGCACGTTCGAGTCGGGCACGGCGCTGCTGAGCGACTTCGACGCCTCCACCGTGCGCGCGCTGCTGGAGCTCGTCGGGCCGCACCAGCCGGTGCCGCACGTCGTCGAGCTGCGTCACCTCGGCGGGCGGCTCGCCCGGCCCCCGGCCGTGCCCAACGCCATCGGCCACCGGAGCGCGCGTTTCGCGATCAATGTGGTCTCACGGCTCGAACGTGCCGAGATCGCCGATGTCAGGCCCGCGCACGAGCGTGTGTTCGCGGCCCTCGCGCCCTGGACCACGGGCGGCCAGACGCTCACCTTCCTCAACGGCGCGGACGACGCCAAGAACGTCGCCGCCGCCTACGAGCCGAAGGACTTCCAGCGCCTGACCGAGATCAAGGCCGTCTACGACCCGCAGAACATCTTCCGCCTGAACCACAACATCCCGCCCGCCGTCGTCTGATCCCCCGTCTGACGACCGCAGGGCACGCGGACGCCGGTGTTGCCCGACACCGGCGTCCGCCTTTCCTCCTTCTCACCCCGCCTGGCTCGAGGGCCCGATGCCGAGATCGCGCAGGCGGCCCAGGGAGCCGATGTCCGGCGGCGGGGCGAGGGTGCTCCCGCGCAGGCCTTCGGCGTACTCCGCCAGTGCCTGCGCGGCCGAGTGCCGTGGCCGCCAGCCGAGTTCGGCACGCGCCCGCCCGGTGTCCATGATCGGGGCCTGCGCCGCCATCTCCAGCAGGCCGGGCGTCGCGGGAACCAGCCGGAGCCGCCAGGCCGCGGCCAGCGCCGCCCTGGCCAGGCCCGACGACACCCTGGCCGGCCCGGCGTCCAGCAGCTCGGCCAGGTGATCGCCGCCGAGCACCGCATCGGCCGCCAGGTTGAACGCACCCGAGACCGGCCTGGTCACGGCCAGCCGGTAGGCCTCGGCCGCGTCGGCGGAGTGCAGGGCCTGCAGCCTGAGCCCGGACGACGGCCGCTGCTGCCCGGCCGAAGCCAAGGCCGATGCCGTGCGCCCGAAGGCATAGGCGGGCCGCATCCGCACCAGCCGTACCCGTGGGTGGTCGTGCTCGAAGTCGTCGAGCACCTGCTCCAGGTAGGCCTTCTCCATGGCGTGGGAGGCGCCGGGCCAGCCGTGTGTGGGCCAGCTCTCGTCGATGGCACGCTCACCGGAGCCGGGCGAGTACGCGCCGACCGACGAGGCGTGCACCAGGGCGCGGACGCCGGAGCGTGCGGCGGCCTCGAAGACACGCATGCCGCCCACGACGTTCGCCCGCCAGGTCACGGTGGGCCGCCTGGCCGGATGGAACAGCCAGGCGAGATGCACCACGGCATCGGCGTCGCGGAAGAGCTCGTCCAGGTCGTCGCTCACCACGTCGGCGGCGCGCCACGACACCTTGTCCGGCAGCCCGCCCGGCTCCCGCCTGGCCACGGCGACGATCGACTCGACGGCCGGATCGCCCGCGAGGGCCGAGACCACGCCCGTCCCCACCTGTCCCGTCCCACCCACGACAACAACCTTCATGCGGCAACCTTCATGCGGCCCCGCTACCCGCATCGCACCCGCCGATGCGCACCACGACCCGGGCATGCCCAGGCGGGACTCGGGTAAGAGGCCATATATGGAGAAACGTGCCTTTTTGCGGAATTTGGCGAAGACGGCCGGTGCGGTGACCGTGGTGGCCGTCGCGGGTGGGCTGGCCACCGACGCCGGGTCGTCCTGGTACCGCAAGCTGCGCAAACCGCCGTGGCAGCCGCCGCCCCAGGCCTTCGGACTGGTGTGGACGCCGTTGTACGGGCTCATCGCCTACGCGGGCGCGCGGGCGCTGACCGAGGCCCGCGACGACCGAGCCGCGCTCGGCGGCGCGTTCGCGGTGAACCTGGCGCTCAACGCCGCCTGGACGCCGCTGTTCTTCGCCGCACGCGCGCCACGCCTGGCCCTGGCCGACATCGCCCTGCTGAACGCCTCCAACATCGACCTGGTCAGGCGCTTCCTGCGGGCCGACCGCCGTGCGGGAGTCGCGCTGCTGCCGTACGCGGCCTGGACGGCGTTCGCGACCGCGCTCAACGCCTCGATCGTCTCGCGCAACCGCGAGGACTGAGGGCGGCGGTCAGCTCTCCAGTCCGGTCGTCGTGTGGGGCGTGCCGACCGGTTTGGACTCGGGGGAGCCGCGCTGGCGCAGGTACACCGACAGGATGACCATGGACAGGACGGCGAGGAACTCCGACTGCCAGTTCTCCGCCACGTCCACCGCGAAGTCCGATGAGCTCACACGGGCGAGCCGGCCGATCGCCTCTCCCCCTTCGGCCACCTGCCCGCGAACGACTGCCCGGCCGGGGCCGCCAGGAAGGCCGGCCCGAGGAACAGGCTCAACGCGTTGTCCTTGACGAACCCCCCATCCCTCACGCCTCCTAACGGCCGAGCAGCGCACGCCTGTTCCGCCCTGCCTTCGGCGAGTGCGGCGGAGAAGCGCGCGGCCGCGTCCAGCGCCTGGCCGGTGTCGGCCGACGAGCAGGCCGCGAGCCCGGCGACCAGAGCCACGGCGGACGCCCCCAGGCGTACGTTCCGTCCTGCCATGCCCGTCCCCTACCCCGTAGGTCACGTTCAGCACACGGGTTGCCGCGCATTAGGGAGAAGAGCCTTTCCGGCAACTGCCTTCTGTGGTTGCCTTGGAAGGAGCATCAGACCGCTTGGACCGACGAGGAGGGAGAAGCTCTCGTGACCCCTTTGTCGACGACGGCCCGCCGGATCGGCGGCGGGAATCTGATCACGGTGGAAGGCGAGGTCGACGCCACCAACGCACCGGGTTTCTCCGAGCTCGTCGAGCAGGCTCATCCCGATGCCGACGAGCCGCTGGTGCTCGATCTGCGTGCCGTCACCTTCATGGACAGCACCGGTCTGGCCAAGCTCATCGGCGTCCAGGCCCGGCTGCAGAAGGCGGCGGGCGCCCTGTTCGTGGTCGCGCCGCACGAGCGGGTGCTGCGACTGCTGGAGATCACCGGCGTGGCCTCCATCATGAGCCTGCATCCCACGCTGGAGGAGGCGCTCGACGCCGCCGACCTGCAGCCGGTGCGCAACTCCACCTGACGCGAAGCCGTCCTGCCCGACAAGACCGGAACCGGCCACCCGGCGGGCCCAAATTCCGTAATGTTCGGGTTCATGAGTTTCGTCGGCACACCGAGGCCGCAACCCCGGTGGTTCCACGCGCAGACCGACCTCGACGATTTCGCCATCGTCAGCTACCGGGTGGACGTCGACGCCCTGGCGCGCCTGCTGCCCGACGGATTCGCCCCGATGACCCTGATGTTCGCCGACGGGCCGGGCAGCCTGGTCTCGGCGGTCGCGTTCAAGGACCGCGACTTCCACTTCAGGTTCCTGCCGCAGGTGGGCATCGACTGCGGGCAGATCAACTACCGCGCCTACGTCACCGCGCACGGCCGGTCGGGCGTCTGGTTCTTCGGCACCGCGCTCGACCATCCCGTCGTGGCGATCCCCCGGCACGTGTGGGGCATGCCGTGGAGCCGCGACCGCATCCGCATCGGCGCCGACTGGGCCGGATCCCCCGCCCGCTGGCGGCTCGAAGCCGGTGACGCCTGCTGCCATGCCGAACAGGTCGCCGAGCCGCCCACCGCACTGGACGGCTTCGCGGCCGAGCCGGAGTGGCTGGAGCGCCTGACCCACCCCACGGCCGGGTGGTACCGGCGCAGGGACGGCGACATCGGCGCGTACAGCATCTGGCACCCGGTCATGCGCCCGCGCCACCTCGCGGCCACGTCGGCGCGCTTCCCCGTGTTCGAGCGCCTCGGGCTGATCACCCCCGACACGCCGCCGCACTCGATCCTGGCCGAGCCCCACCTGCCCTTCGACATCCACACGCCACCCAGGCGGGCATTTCGTCCGTTTCGGTAGTTATCAGCGACTATGATCGGCGGTTGCGGGTGGGGCGTCTCGGAATCCGGGGCGCCTTTTCGCTTGGAACCGCCTTGCCCAGGCAGGCTTCGGTACGGAGGGTCGCCTTGTTCGATGTGAGGGCGCCGATCGCCGACGCCACCGAGCGGGAGCTCGTCGTCCTGCTGATCGAGGACGACCCGGCCGACGCGCTCCTGGTCGAGGAGCTGCTCGACGACAGCGGCCTGACGGTGAGGCTGCGCTGGGTGCACTCGCTCGGCGAGGCCCGCAAGGCACTGGCCGACGAGACCCCGCACTGCGTGCTGCTCGACCTGCACCTGCCCGACGCGCAGGGCCTGTCCGCCCTGGAGACCGTGCTGAGCGCGGCGCCCGGCGCGGCCGTCGTCGTGCTGACCGGACGGGCCGAGCAGGAGTCGGGCCTGGCCGCAGTCGCGGCCGGAGCGCAGGACTACCTGGTCAAAGGTCAGGTCGAAGGCGAGTGGCTGGGCCGGGCCATCCGTTACGCCGTGCAGCGCAAGCAGGCCGAGCAGGCGGCTGCCGCCCTGCGGATCGGCCAGGCGCACGCCCAGGAGAACGCCCGTCTGGAGCGTGGCCTGCTGCCGGTGCCGCTGCTGAGCACCGCGCCGATCGAGGTGACCGCACGCTACCGGCCGAGCCGTACCTCAGCCCTGCTCGGCGGTGACTTCTACGACGTGGTCGAGGCCGACGACGGCACCGTGCACGCGGTGATCGGCGACGTGTGCGGCCACGGGCCCGACGAGGCGGCGCTCGGGGTGTGCCTTCGGGTGGCCTGGCGCACGCTGGTGCTGAGCGGCGTGAGCGGGCCCGCACTGCTGAGGCAGCTGCAACGCATCCTGGAGGCGGAAAGGGCCAATACCGAGATCTTCACCACGATCTGCATGGTGAGCCTGGACGCCGACCGCCGCTCGGTACGCGTGCTGCGGGCCGGGCATCCCGCCCTGCTCGTCCGCACGGGAGGCGACGTGCGATTGCTCGACCCGCCCGCCGGTCCCGCGCTCGGCCTGCCGATCCCGCCCACCGACTGCCCGCTCAACGAGCTGAAGCTGCCCGAGGGCGCGGCGCTGGTGCTGTTCACCGACGGCCTGTTCGAACGCCCGCTCGCCGGGGACAGCGCCGAGCGGCTCGACGAGAGCGGCCTGGCCGACCTGGCCGGCGGGCTGGGCGACCTGCCGGGGCCCGAGTTCCTCGACGCCCTGATCGCCGGGGTCGAGGCGGCGACCGATTCGGGTACCTCGATCGACGACCTGGCCGTGGTGCATCTGCGGTGGAAGGAGGAACGATGAGCGAGGACGCCGGGCCGGTCGGCCGCTGGCGCAGGCTCACCGTCAGGCACTGGTTCATCCTGGTCATGGCGGTGATGGGGATCCTGGTCCTGGTCTGCGCCGTGGTCGGCGGCACGCTGCTGAGCCGTACCACCGAGCTGTCCGACCGGCTGTCCGACGTCGTCTCGCCCGCGCGGGTCGAGACCCTGCTGCTGCAGAACGCCCTGGTCGACCAGGAGACCGGTGTGCGCGGGTACCTGCTGAGCGCCGATCCGCAGTTCCTCGAGCCCTACATCCAGGGCGTGCGCGAGGAGCAGGCACGGGCGGCGCGTATCACCGCGCTGATCGACGAGCACCCTCAGCAGCTCGGCGACGTGGCCACGCTGCGCGACGCGGCGATCGCCTGGCGCCGGGCCTATGCCGAGCCGCTCATCGCCGCCGCGCGGGCCAAGACGCCGATCGACCCCGTGCGGGTGGAGGCGAGCAAGCGGGCCTTCGACGACATCCGGGCGCTGTTCACCGTACAGAACGATCACTTCACCCAGCTCAGGGAGCAGACCAGGGCCGAGGTCGGCCGGTTGCAGGCCACGCGTGACGCCTTCTTCGCCGCGATGCTCGCCCTGCTGCTGGTCGGCGGGATCACCATGGCCGTGCTGCTCCAGCGTGCCGTCGTCGTCCCGCTGGACAACCTGCGCGTGGCGGCCAGGCGGGTCGCCTCCGGCACCTACACCCACCACATCGGCGCGCACGGCCCCGCCGACATCGCCGACCTGGCCCGCGACGTGGAGGCCATGCGCCGCCGTATCGTCGCCGACCTGGAGGTCGCCAAGCACCAGCAGGCCGAGCTGCAACGGCAGAAGGACGAGCTCGACGCGCACGCCGTCGACCTGCGCCGCTCCAACGCCGAGCTCGAACAGTTCGCCTACGTCGCCTCGCACGACCTGCAGGAGCCCCTGCGCAAGGTCGCCACGTTCTGCCAGCTCATCGCCAAGAGGTACGGCGACAAGCTCGACGAGCGCGGCCTGCAGTACATCGCCTTCGCCACCGACGGCGCCACCCGCATGCAGGTCCTGATCAACGACCTGCTCACCTTCTCCCGCGTCGGCCGCCAGCAGGGCCCGCCCGAGCAGGTCGACCTCGACGCCTGCGTGGACCGGGCGGTGGCCAATCTGAGCACGACCGTCGAGGAGACGGGCGCACGCGTCGAGCGGCCCGAGCACCTGCCCGGCGTGCGCGGCGACGCGACGCTGCTCACCATGGTGTGGCAGAACGTGATCGGCAATGCCGTCAAGTTCCGCAGGCCCGGCGAGACGCCGGTGGTGCGCATCACCTGCGAGCGCCAGAGCCCCGAAGGGCCGTGGCAGGTGAGCGTCACCGACAACGGCATCGGCATCCCCGAGGAGTTCGCCGACAAGGTCTTCGTCATCTTCCAGCGCCTGCACAGCCGCGAGGCCTACTCGGGCACCGGGATCGGCCTGGCACTGTGCAAGAAGATCATCGAGCACCACGGCGGCCGTATCTGGCTGGAGAACCCGCCCGAAGGCGGCACCCGCGTCTGTTTCACCCTTCCCGCGTCCGACCCCGCACCCAAGGAAGTACCGCATGCCTGACCAGTCACAGCCCATCGACGTCCTGCTGGTCGAGGACGACCCGGGCGACGAGCTCATCACCCGTGAGGCGTTCGAGGACAACAAGATCCGCAACGCCCTGCACGTCGTCCGGGACGGGCTGGAGGCGCTCGACTTCCTCTACAAGCGCGGCGAGCACGTCGGCGCGCCGCGTCCCGACCTCGTGCTGCTCGACCTGAACCTGCCCAAGTACGACGGCCGTCAGGTCCTCGAGCAGATCAAGTCAGACCCGGACCTGGCCGCCATCCCGGTCGTGGTGCTGACCACGTCGTCGGCCGAGGAGGACATCCTGCGCAGCTACAAGCTGCACGCCAACGCCTATGTGACCAAGCCGGTCGACCTGGAGCAGTTCATCGCGGCCATCCGGCAGATCGACGAGTTCTTCGTCACCGTGGTCAGGCTCCCGTCGCGGCGCTGAAACCCTCGCCTGCCCGAACGGCTTCGTCGCGCTCGGTAACACGACGCCGCCCCCTCGGCGACGTACTGTGGCGATCATGAGTGTGTACGAGCAGTCCCCCAGGCGGCCCGTCGCCCTCTCCCGGCCGGGCGACGCCGCCGAGCACGCCGCCGACCGGCTCGCCGCCAGGGCGCTGGACGGCTCCCCCGAGCTGCCCGCCGTCAGCGCGGCCCCCGAGGGCGTGCCGCTGCCCGCCGAGGCGCGCGCGCACTTCGGCGCCAGGCTCGGCCACGACTTCAGCCGGGTCAGAGTGCACACCGACGACCACACCAGGCGTACGGCGGGCGCACTGGACGCCGCCGCGTTCACCCACGGCGAGCGGATCGGCCTGGACGGCGACCTCTACCGGCCGGGCACGAGGGCGGGACACGCGCTGATCGCACACGAGCTGGCCCACGTGGCACTGACCGGCGGGCGCTCACCCGTGGTGCACCGCAAGACCAGGGGCGAGCAGGTCATGGACAACGCCAAGAGCGGCTTCCTCACCCCCGACGCGAGCACCAAGGCCGACGTCGACGTGCTCAGGGCCGCACTGCGCGAGATCCAGCAGGGCAAGAGCGTGGAATTCAACCTGAAGGCAGGCCGGGCGAAGATCACCTCCGCACTCGCGACGGCGGGCAACGCGGCCGCCGAGAAGAGGCTCCAGGCGCTCTGGAACGACCTGGTCGCCGAACGGGCCAAGGCGAAGAGCAAGGAGTACAAGGCCAAGGAGCACGGCTTCTTCGCCGCCTTCACCACGCCCCTGGCCAAGCTGGGCCAGGCCCATCCGAAGTCGCAGGCGAAGTACTGGCTGAAGAACACTCCCACCCAGGTGCTCGACGCCGTCTTCGCCGCCGCGAGCGCCGACCTGCCCGCCGACCAGCTCTACGTCTATGCGTTCAAGGAGGGGCTGGACGCCTATGTGCGCGGGCGGATCGGGCTGGGCCCGGACGCCGAGCCGACCGAGGCGCAGCTGGGCGGTGTCAAGGTCACCGAGCCGATCTCCGGCTTCGACTTCCTCGGCACCGACCACTTCTTCACCGACCTGAACGCCGCCAACCGCCCGGCCAAGGACTTCCTGCCGCCCGGCTACGACCTGTCGAAGGTCACGCCGGACTCGCGCCGCAACGAGTTCAGCTCGACGGTGCCTTCGGCGGTCTTCCCGTCGCTGACGATGGCGCTGCAGGGCCTCGCCGCGCTGATGCGCCGCCGCCGTGCGTTGTTCCTGGCCGACGTCAGGACGCACGGCTACGCCCCTCCCACGACGGCCGAGCTCGTCTACTGGACATACGTGTACTACAACGCGGGCGAGTTCAACGGGCAGCTGAAGAAGCACGCGGGCACGCGCAAGCTGGGCGACTGGATCGCCAAGGGCGAGTACGCCAACGCGATCAAGGTCCATGAAAGCTGGACCATGATCGACAAGATGAAGATCTTCTGACCTGCTGGCAGGAATGCCACGAAACTTGGCCGCATCCCGACTCATCCCCCCGCAGTAGCATCCATCACGATCAATGATCGGCATCCGCTGCAGGTCTTCCGGGGGACGTACATGGCTCAGCCGCCCTATCAGCCGGCACACCGCTACCTGCCGCCACCACCGCCTCCACCGCCCAGGCGGCGCGGCGGCCTGCTCGCCCTGGTGATCGTCGCCTCACTGCTGGCCGTCGTCCTGGTCGCGGTCGGCGCGGTGGTCGTGTTCACCCGGATGACGGGCGGTGGCACGCCCCGGGCCTCGGTCACGGCGACGGCGGCCGAGCCGGGCGGCCCCCGGCCGGTGGCACGCGAGGGCTTCACCGACGACGCCGACGACGGCATCATGGACCCGGCCCCGCTCGCGACACGCGGCAGCGCCGCCCCCGCTCGTTACGCCGGTGTCCCGGTCATCGCCGCCTGCAACCTGCTGTCCATCGCCGATCTTGGCGGCCACGGCCTGCGCCTGCATCCCAACCCGCTGGCGGGAGTCGTCGAGCGCTCCTACTTCGACGGCCAGGGCACCGGCAGGATCGACGCCTCCGACGAGCTGTTCCTGCCGCACCAGCCGCCCAACCGATGCCGCTACCTGACGGTCGGGCGCGGCTATCTGGAGGTCCAGGTCTACCAGGCGGGGTATGTCAGCGACCGCGCCACGCGATACATGTTCGACAAGTACGTCGCCAGGCCCGCCGTCGGTCCCGTCGCCGTCATGACCAAGGGCCCGGTCGACGCCGAAGGCAGGGCGAACTACACGCTGCGCCTCGGCCGTACGTTCGTGGTCGTCAGCCTGATGCTGCCGGGCCGGACCAGGCTGGTCTCGCCCGTCGTCAGGACCGTGGCCGTCAATCTGCGCAAGCAGTCGGCCAGGCCCACCGGGATGACCAGGCTGGGCTTCGACAGCCCGCTCGTCGCCTCCGAACCGCCTTCGGCCTGCGCGTTGCTGCGTGCGGCCGACGTCCAGGCCCTGTACCGCAGGAGGGCGCTGCCGTTCGTCGAGGAGGAGATCGGCACGGCGGTCGGGGTGACCGACTTCAGCATCGACACCACCGTCGCCGACAGGCGGCCCTACACCTACACGACGAGCGCGTGCCGCCGTTCGGTGCCCGGGGACGGCGACAAGGAGCTGCTGGTGCTCAAGGTGGAGCTCACCTCCTACGACGGCACTCCGGCGCCCGCGCACTCCATGGCCCTGTCGGCCAGGATGGACGGCGGACAGCCCCTGGGCGCCGGTGAGCAGGCCTACTGCGTCACCCGCCGCGAGGCCCGCTCGGCCGGGTCGATCCTGGTGCGCCAGGGCCGCCATCTGATCACCGTGAGCACCTACAGCACCGACGAGTACGCCAAGGACAGCCCGCAGGCCGTCTGCGCCGGGCTCATGCCGGTCGTGACGAGTGTGCTCGGCCGCCTGCGGTGAGCCTCACCGCACCAGCAGGAACCCGGCCAGCAGCGCCAGCGCCACTGTGGGCACGATGAGCAGGAAACTGAACAGGTCCTGGGCGCCGACGATGGGATGGCCGCCGATGAGCGCGGTGACGCCCCGCAGGCCGAGGCTGCCGACGGTCAGGGTGAAGAACCCGCCGACGACGAGCTCGAGACGTGGCGGCCGGGTGGGCGAGCGCGCCAGCAGGGTGGCGAGCGCGCCGAGCGCGGCCCCGGCGACCAGCGTGCCGACGAGGTCGCCGCCGACCTTGGCGAACCCGGCGTACAGCACATAGGTGCCGACGACCAGGGCCGCCATCAGCGGCACGTTGCGCATACTGGCGTCGAACGTCAGCGCCAGCCCCACCGTGAAGGGCACCCAGGCCAGCACCACCACCCAGAACGGCAGCGTGCCCGGCTGCGTGCTCTCGAACAAAGCCTGCCGCCCCGCCCCCGTCGCCTGGGCGGCGAGCACGACGCCGATGATGATCTGGACGAGGGTGAAGCCGGCCCAGACCAGCCGGGTGGCGCCCGCCGCGATCCGGCCGACGGCCAGCTCGGCCGAGGCCGCCGACAGGTAGTCGCCGGGGATCACGATGAACAGCGCGGGCAGCATCAGCATGACGGGCCCGGCGCGGTAGGCGGCGTCGGCGAACACCGTCAGCGTCAGGCAGCCCACGACGAACGACCCGACCAGGGGCAGCAGCGGCTCCCACCGCCTGCCGCCGAACGCGACGAACAGCACGCCCATCACCGCCCCGAGCACCACCGTGATGAGGAACTCGGCGCCCGTCGGCACCACGCTCGGCGCGAACCCCGAGGTGAACAGCACCACGCCGAGCACGCGCAACCACCACGGGTAGAGCGGCGGCGCGGCCAGGATGGCGTCGAGCTCGCGCCTGGCCTCGGGCACGCCGAGCCCGGCGTGTATCCGTCCGACCAGCGTCTTGACGCGCTCCATCCGGACCAGCGAGAGCCCGGGCGTGGCCTCGACCACGTCGAAGGTGTCCTCGCCGATGCGCAGGATGAGCTGGTCGGGCAGGACGAGCAGGTCGGCGTCGAGCCCGTAGGCCGCCGCCATCCTGCGCACGGAGTCGCGGACGAGGAAGACGCCCTCGGCACTGCCCGCGAGTAGCAACCGGGAGAGATCCACCAACAGGGCTCTTTCATCGCCTTTCACGACGTTTACCTACCCAAAGTAATGGAAGGATCACAGAGACGAACCTATGCATCGGGGGATGCTGCGATGAGTTCGATTGATGTTCCCGGGGATTCGGGAGCGGTTCCCAGGGCCAAGGCCGCGACGACCAAGCCCGCGACCGCCTGGATCTCGTGGGTGGCGCTCGCATTCATGATCACAAGCTCGGTCGCCAGCCTGCGGGCCGCACCGAGCATGGCCGTGTACGGCCTGGCGGCGATCTTCCTCTACATCGTGCCCGCCATCGTGTTCCTGCTGCCGACCGCACTGGTCTCGGCCGAACTCGCGTCGGGCTGGAGCGGCGGCGTCTACAACTGGGTCAGCCAGGGACTGTCGAAGAAGCTGGGCTTCCTGGCCGTGTGGTGCCAGTTCGCCATGACGATCTTCTACTACCCGACCCTGCTCGCCTTCGTGGCCAGCACGTTCGCCTATGTCATCAATCCGGCGCTGGCCAGCAACGGCCTCTACACCGCGATCGTCATCGTGGTCATCTACTGGGCCGGGGTGTGGGTCTCCAGCCGGGGCACCAAGACGGTCGCGGGCCTGTCCAGCGCCGGGCTCATCATCGGCACCCTGGTGCCCGGCACGGTGCTGATCGTGCTCGGCATGATCTTCCTGGGCGAGGGCAACGCGTCGGCCGCGCCGATGGACGCCGCGCACATCCTGCCGCCGTGGGCGGGCATCGCCAGCCTGGTGCTGATCGTCAACAACTTCCTGTCCTACTCGGGCATGGAGATGAACGCCGTGCACGTCTCCAGCCTGAAGAACCCCGGCAGGGACTTCCCGCGTTCGATGTTCCTGGCCGTCGGACTGGTGCTGGTCATCTTCATCCTGCCGGCGCTGGCGATCAGCTGGGTGGTGCCCGCCGACAGCACCAGCCTCACCGCGGGCGTGATGCAGGCGTTCGACACGATGTTCGCGCACTTCAGCGTGCAGTGGCTGACGCCGATCTTCGGACTGCTGATCATCGCGGCCTCGCTCGGCGGCATGCTCACCTGGCTGGCCGGACCGTCCAAGGGCGTTCTGATGATCAGCCGCGAGGAGGGCTGGCTGCCGCCGTCGCTGCAGAAGCTGAACAAGCACGGCGTCCAGCAGAACATCCTCGTCGCCCAGGGCGTCGTCACCACGATCATCGCGCTGCTGTACGCGTTCATCCCGAACGTCTCCAGCGCGTACTGGATCCTCTCGGTGATCACGACGCAGATCTATCTGATCGTCTACCTGCTGATGTTCGTCTCCGCGGTACGGCTGCGCCGCACGCAGCCCGACCATCCGCGCGGCTTCAAGGCACCGGCGCTCGGGCTGCTGTGCGTCGTCGGATTCGTCGCCTCGGCCGCCGCGATGATCATCGGGTTCGTGCCGCCCTCGCAGTTCGGCTCGGGCAGTCCGCTCACCTACTTCCTCATCGTCGGCGGCGGGCTGGTCCTGGTCGGGCTGGCGGTGCCGTACCTGCTCATCAAGCTCAGCAAGCCGTCGTGGCGCAACCCGGAGCGGGCCGCCGCCGTCGAGGAGGAGGCGTCATGACCACACAGCGGACCTGGGTCACCTACACCGCCGTGGGGTTGCTCGTGGTGGTCGTGCTGGTCGTCATGGCCATCATGTGGGGCACCAGGCAGGCCAACGCCACCGCCACGGCGCAGAGCAAGGCCAAGCAGCTCAACGAGCGGCTCGTCGCCGCCGGGCTGCGGCCGGTCGACACCGACGTGCTCGTCCAGGCGCTCGGCAAGGACGGCGGCGCGCTGTGCGCGGACCCGGCGGGCACGGTGGCCAAGGCCACCGCGCTGACCACCGGCGCGGCGGGCCCCGGCCAGCGGCCGGTCATCGCCGCGGAACGCCTCGTCAAGGGCGCCGGGCTGCTCGTGCAGGTGTACTGCCCGAACAAGCAGCAGGAGTTCGACGACACGATCAACAGCCTGAAGCTCGAAGGGTGACCACGATGGAACTGCGTGACCGCATCGCCGCCCTGATGCCCAGGGCGAAGGAGGAGCTGACCGAACTGGTGGCGTTCAGGTCGGTCGCCGACCCGCGCCAGTTCCCGCCGCAGGAGTGCGAGAAGGCCGCCCAGTGGGTGCTCGACGCCTTCGAGGGCGTCGGCTTCTCCGGCATGCGCCTGGTCGAGACCGCGGACGGCAGCAAGGCCGTGTACGGCGAGCGGCCCGGCCCTCCGGGATCGAAGACCGTGCTGCTCTACGCCCACTACGACGTGCAGCCGCCGCTCGACGAGGACGCCTGGAACACCCCCGTCTGGCAGCTCACCGAGCGCGAGGGCCGCTGGTACGGCCGAGGCACGGCCGACTGCAAGGGCAACATCCTCATGCACCTGACCGCCCTTCGCGCACTCGGCGACGACGTGCCCGTCGGGCTCAAGCTCATCGTCGAAGGCTCGGAGGAGCAGGGCACCGGCGGCCTCGAGGACTTCGTGCCCAAGAACGCCGACCTGCTGCGCGCCGACGCCATCCTGGTCTGCGACACCGGCGGCGCGGCCGTCGGCGAACCGGCGCTCACCATCAGCCTGCGCGGCCTGGCCGACGTGGTCGTCTCGGTCGAGGCGCTCGGCAGCGAGATGCACTCCGGCATGTTCGGCGGGGCCGCGCCCGACGCCCTCGCCGCGCTCGTGCACATGCTGTCCACCCTGCGCGACGCCGAAGGCAACACCACGGTGCGGGGCCTGGACAACACCCAGACCTGGCAGGGCGCGCCGTACCCGCCCGAGCAGTTCACCGCCGACGCGCACGTGCTGGGCGGGGAGCGGCTGCTGGGCGACGGCACCGTGTCCGACATGCTGTGGGCCAGGCCCGCCCTGACCGTGCTCGGCATCGACTGCCCGCCGGTCGTCGGGTCGGCCGCCGCCATCCAGCCGCATGCCAAGGCCAGGCTCAACCTGCGCGTGCCGCCCGGCATGGACGCCGTGCACGCGCAGGACGCGCTCATCGCCCATCTCAAGGCGGTGGCGCCGTGGGGTGTGCACGTCAGTGTGGAACGGCAGGCGTCCGGCCAGCCGTTCCTGGCCAAGACCGACGGGCCCGCGTACACGGCGTTGCGCGCGGCCATGCGTGAGGCCTACGGGGTGGAGGCGGCCGGGCTGGGGCAGGGCGGGTCGATCCCGCTGTGCAACGTCTTCCACGACACCTACCCGGACGCCGAGATCATCCTCATGGGTGTGGAGGAGCCGCTCACGCTCATCCACGCGCCCAACGAGAGCGTGCATCCCGGCGAGATCGCGAACATGGCGCTGACCGAGGCGCTGTTCCTGCGCGGTTACGGAGCCTGACCGGGCGCGGGCGCATGGGTCGACCTGCGCACGAGCACGGCCGGGTGCAGGAGCGTGCGCAGGGGAGGTGCGGGGGTCGGCCAGCCGCTCCAGCAGGAACTCGGCGGCGAGCACGGTCCCCGCGCTGTTGTCGGCCACGCTCGGGTCGCCCCACCGCACCGGCTGCTCCCTGTTGACCATGACGAACGGCACGCCCCGCCTGCCGAGCTCCCTCGCCGCCTCCCGCACCTTGCGCCTGGCGGACTCGTACGTGCCGCGCATATAGAAATATCAGCAATTTCCGTAGGTTCGGCGTCTCCCAAAACACCGCGAGACTCATGCACAGCGATCATTAGGCCACTCTGTGTGATCATGGAGTATGTGAACAGAACAGTGATCTTCCTGCTGAGTGCGGCGCTCGCCGTGCCTGTCGTGCATATGCCGGTGGCCGCTTCGGCGCAGGGTGTCGTCGCGTGCTCGGTGCTGAACGGCGGGTTCGAGGAGCCGCCGGGGATCAAGGGGCACGGGTGGCTGAGCAAGACCGTGCCGGGGTGGCGTACGACCTCGCCCGACGGGTTCATCGAGATCTGGGGGCCCGGCAACACGGCGGCGGGCGTCACGGTCGCGGCCGACAGCGGGGCGCAGTTCGCGGAGATCAACGCCTACACCGCCTCCGCGCTCTACCAGGACATCGCCACCACTCCGGGCTCCACGCTGAAGTGGAGCCTGGCCCACCGGGCACGCTCGACGACGGCGGCGAAGAAGGACGTCATGCAGGTCCGCGTCAACGGGGTCGCGCAGACGCCGACGGGAGGCACCGGCGTCGACATCGCCGACGGCGGTGACAAGTGGGGGCGCTACCAGGGCACGTACACGGTGCCGGCGGGCCAGACGACGACCAGGATCGCCTTCCAGGCCATCTCGTCGGCTGCCGGGAGCCCCAGCTATGGCAACTTCCTCGACTCGGTCCAGGTGACCTGCGAGGGCCCGGCGCAACCGGCCGTGCCGCCGAGTGCGCCCGACGCGGTCCTGTCGGGGCCGGTCGGCCAGAAGCTGACGGGTACGGTCGCCGTCCCGCAGATCCCGGAGCGGGTGATCACCTACACGGTCACCGATCCGGCCAAGCTGCCTCCGGGCGTGACGATCGGCGTCGACGGCACGGTGTCGGGTGTGCCGAGCGCGACCGGGACGTTCCGGACGCCGGTCAAGGCCTGTGACGGCGAGGCCTGCGCCGAGGGCGAGGCGATCTTCGTGATCCACGACTGTCCGTTGGTGCCGGTCGAGGAGCCGACTCCTTCCTGACCCGTTCGACCTGACTAGTCCGGCTTCGTGGGGGTATGCGTGACCGTCATGAAACAGGTCATCGCGAAACCAGCACGGATGGCAGGCGGTGTACTCGGCGGTCTGGTGGCCGGGGTCGTCTTCAAGCAGGTGTGGAAGCTCGCCTCGGGCAAGCCCGAACCGCCCGAGGCTGACTCCACCCGTTACGGATGGGGCGAGGTCCTGGTCGCCGCGGCACTCCAGGGCGCGATCTTCGGCCTGGTGAAGGCCGCCATCGAACGCGCCGCCGCCCAGGACGACTGACCGGGCCGACCGACGGGGCTGACCAGCAGGGCCGCGCCGTCAGCCGAGCGTCAGCTCGAAGCCGGACTCCGCGAGTTCGGTCAGGAAGGCGACGGGATCGACCAGCTGGTCGAGGTGTCGCACGCCGGACGGCGACGACGACAGGGCGGGAACGAGCAGGGCGGCGGCACGACCGGTGGCGCGGCTCTGCTCCCTGCCCGCGAACGACGCCGTGACCTCGCCGGACGAGACCGTCACGGCGAATCCGTCCCCGCCCGCGTGCAACCGCCCCAGCCCGGCGAGCAGCAGCGCGCGCACGCCCGGCCGCCGCAGCAGCCCGGCCACCCCTGGACGGCCCGCCGCCGCCAGCAGGCGTGACAGCACCCGCGAGTCCAGGCACAACCCGGTCCGCACATCGGCCACGCCGAGCGTGCCGGGCAGCGTGTACTGGTCGGAGAACGGGAAGCGCCGCACGACCCGCGTGCCGTACGGGCCGGGAAAGCGCATCGGCCACGAGCCCCGCAGGGCGCCGAGCCCGTCCAGGGTCCAGGCGAGCGCCGCAGGGCCGTGCCGCTCCCCTGAGCCGAGCAGGACGCCGATCCGCAACGCCTGGGCCGGCGCCCTGTCCACGCAGATCCGGGCCAGCAGATTGCTCACACCGGGCACCAGGCCCACACTCAGCACCGCACTCGCCCCACGCCGCACGGCCAGGGCGTCGAGGGCGGCGACACCCTCCAGCACGGCGGGCGAGGCCGAGACGTCGACATAGTGCACGCCGCGTTCCAGGCAGGCGCGGGCGACCCGGGCATTGTCCATCTCGGTGCACATCACCACCACCGTGACGCCGTCGAGCGCACGGGCCAGGGCGGCGGGATCGGCGGCGTCCAGGCGCAGGACGGCGGCGCCGGGCACGGGACGCGCCTTCGCGGGGTCGCGCCCGGCGACGGTCACACGGATGCCGGGCCGGTCGGCGAGGGCGGCGGCGACGTGCCTGCCGACCGCGCCGTAGCCGCCGAGAACGAGGACCGAAGTTTCTATAGTCACCCTCTAAGAATGTTTTTGTAGTGCCGCTATAGTCAAGTCGTGAGCTCCCATCAGAAAGAGGACGGCCGGACCGCGCGGGCCAGGGCCACCCGGGCGCGCGTCACCGAAGCGGCCACCCGGCTGTTCACCGCGTACGGCTACACCGCGACGAGCATCGTGGCCATCGCGGCCGAGGCCGGGGTGAGCGAGCAGACCGTCTACTACGCCTTCAGCACCAAACGCGCCCTGCTGACCACGGCGCTCGACCAGGCCGTGGCCGGTGACGACCATCCCGTGCCCACCCTGCGGCGCACCTGGGCGCGCGAGGCGCTCGACGACCCCTCGCCCGAAGGGCAGCTCGCCCGCCAGGTGGACGGCGCCGCCGACATCTACCTGCGTGCGGCGCCGCTGCTCGACGTGGTCCGCAGCGCCGCCGCGACCGAGCCCGACCTGGGCGCCGTCTGGGCGGCCAATCTGGAGCAGCGCCTCACCGTGCAGCGCGTGTTCGCCGAGGCCCTGGCCGCCAAGACGCCGCTGCGCGACGGCCTGGACGCCGCGAGCGCCGCCGACATCGCCCTGGCCGTGCTGTCGCCCGAGACCTACAACCTGCTCGTCCACACCAGGGGCTGGAGCCGGGCCCGCTGGCGCGACTGGGCGGCCGACGCGCTCGCGCGCATGCTCCTGCCCGGCTCACGGCCGGGTGGCCCTGCCGATGACGCGGGGTGAGCTCGGCGTGGTGCGCCCGCCGGGCCGGAAGTCGAAACGCCTGACCTCGTCGATGGTGAACCCGGCCGAGGCGATGGCGGACACGGTGTCGCGGGCCAGATGACAGCCCGGCCGCACGCACGGCAGGCACGCGCAGCCCCGCCTCCGGCTCCACCGCCACGACCTCGTGTACGGCGGGCGGGTGGTGGGCGAAGTTGGCGCCGTGCCCGGCCCCGACCTCAAGGACGCGGCCTTCGAGCCCGGCCAGCAGCTCCCGGCGGTGGGCGAGTGCGCCGAGCGCGTCCTCGTGGTCGCCGGCACGCGGGTAGAGGCGGGCGAAACGCGGATGGCTCGCCGTCATCACGATCACCGTCCAGGGTCGGAGGCTCCACGCCCCACTGTAGAGCCGATCTTGATCATCTCCTGGGCTTGCGCGCACCGGGCACCGGAAAACGCAGCTGACGTGATGATCAACCTGGTGACCGCACTGTCACTCACCCTCTCCACGCCCGCGCAGCCCGCCCCGCGCGACCCCAGCGACGACGTCTCCGTGCTCGACGTGCTCACCAGCGGGGTGGCGGGGGTGCTGAGCCTCGACGCCCTGCCTCCCGGCGTCAACGACTACGGCTGCAGGTCGAAGACGCATCCCAGGCCGGTCGTCCTGATCCACGGCACGTTCGTCAACGCGCCGATCACCTGGGGACCGCTGTCGAAGCAGCTGATGAAACGCGGGCACTGCGTCTTCGCCCTCACCTACGGCCTCGACGGCGCCTCGCTGGTCGCCCCGCTGCCCACCCAGGGCGGTATGGCCGATCTGGAGTCCAACGCCCGCGAGGTCGGCGCCTTCATCGACGGCGTGCTCAAGCGGACCGGCGCCGAGCAGGTCGACCTGGTCGGCCACTCCCAGGGCGGCATGCTGCCGCGCTACTGGATCAACTTCCTCGGCGGCGACGGCAAGGTGAAGAGGTACGTGTCGCTGGCCGGCACCTACCACGGCACCACCGCGTCCGGCCTGCACGCCGTCAAGGTCCTGCTCGGTCCGCTCGGTCTGGCCGACCTGGTCACCGGCCTCGTCGGCGGGGTGGCCGGTCGTCAGCAACTGGTGGGGTCGCCGTTCATGACCAAGCTGAACGCCAGTCCCGAAAGCCGTCCCGGCATCGACTACACCGTCATCGCCACCAGGTACGACGCGATCAGCACGCCGTACCACAAGGCGTTCATCGCGCCGGTCGCGGGGGCGACGGTGAAGAACATCACGCTGCAGGACGGCTGTCCGAGCGACACGTCCGGACATGCGATGCTGCCGTTCGATCCGCGTGTGCTGCACTTCGTGAAGGCGGCGCTCGACCCGGCGTGGGCCGACACGCCCGCCGGGCGCGACGTCCCGTGCGGGTTCGGGCTGCCGTTGCGCCGGGGCTGATCAACCGTCGGGGGCTATCGCCTGCCGCCGAAGCACCACGGGTGCGCCTCGGTGCGGGCCTCGCCTCCGATGGCCAGCAGCGCCTTGGCCTCCTGCTCACCGGGGGCCTCGACGGTGGCCGCCCAGCCGAGCCGCGTCTCACCGTCGAGTGCGAGCAGCTCGCCGAAGACGATCATGTGCTCGGACGTGACGGGCGCGGCCCCCGAGGCGTCCCAGGTGATCACCAGATATCGGTCGTATCCGTCGACCGCTGCGGTGAAGTCCCACATCGTGCGGCCGAGCACATTGCGGAAGCGGTAGATCTCGACCGAGGTGAACACGCCGCCGCGATAGTACGGCTCCTCGAAGGCGAACGTCCGGGCGGCCTCGTCGCCGGGCAGGTCGACGATGTGCACGCTGCCGGTGGAGGCGTCGTCGCCGTGCCCGGTCAGCGTGGGGCCCCGGGCGATCAGCTCGTCGGTGTAGACGTCGAGGAACGACCAATGCTCGGGCGTCAGGCTCGCCTTGAGGTCGGCGCTGCCGGGGCGGTCGCGGCCGTACACGAGATATTCCACGGTCGCCCAGCTTAGGCCCGGTCGCGGCCGTGCGCTGCCCGGCGGAGCAAAGGGATAACGTACGTCGAATGACTACGACTGTCGGGAAACGTCCCACATCGGGCGTCGCACCCGCCCGGCGGCGGCGGGTCGTGGGCCTGGGCGTGCTCGCGGCGGCACTCCTGGTCGCGTGCGCGTTGTCGCTGGCCGTCGGCGCGCGTGCGCTGAGCCCGGCCGAGGTGTGGCACGGCCTGTTCGGCACGCAGGAGGCCGGGGTCGTGCTCGACCAGCGCCTCAGCGAGATCTCCCTCATCGTGCGGACCGTGCGCGTGCCGAGGACCGTGCTCGCGATCGTGGCGGGAGTCGCGCTCGGGGTGAGCGGGGCGCTCATCCAGGGCTACACGCGCAATCCGATCGCCGACACCGGGCTGCTCGGCGTTAACTCGGGCGCCTCGTTCGCCGTGGTCACGGTGATCATGCTGTTCGGTCTCGTCCAGCCGTACCAGTACGTCTGGTTCGCCTTTCTCGGGGCCGCGGCGGCGGGGGTCGTGGTGTTCGGGCTGGCGAGCATCGGCAAGGGGGCGGGCAATCCGCTGACGCTGGCACTGGCCGGGCAGGGGGTGGCGGTGTTCCTCATGGCGATGACCACGGCCGTCGCGCTGTCGGACAAGGCCTCGCTCAACGCGCTGCGGTTCTGGCACGCCGGGTCGGTGGCCGGTGCCGGGTTCGACGTCATCTGGCCGGTGAGCGCGTTCATCGGGCTCGGGCTGGTCCTGGCGCTGACCACACTGCCTTCGATCAACCTGCTCAACCTGGGTGACGACGTGGCCAGGGGCATGGGCGTGCAGGTCGCCCGGACCAGGGTGGTGGGGATCGTCGCCATCACCCTGCTGGCCGGTGCGGCGACCGCCGCCTGCGGGCCGATCGCCTTCCTCGGGCTCATGGTGGCCCATCTGGCCAGGCGGGTGACCGGGCCCGACTACCGCTGGCTGGTGCCGTGCGCCGGGCTGCTCGGCGCGCTCATCCTGCTGACCTGCGACATCGTGGGACGTGTGGTGACCAGGCCGGGCGAGTTGCAGGCCGGTGTCGTCGTCGCCCTCGTCGGCGCTCCCTTCTTCGCGGCGCTGGTCTGGCGCGGAAAGTTCAAGACGGTATGAACGAGACGACGACGAAGCGCCCCGCCGTACGGCTCGGCGGGGTGTCGTTCCTGTGGCGGGCCTGGCCGTTCGTGGTCACGGTGGTCCTGGCGGCGGCCGTCTTCCTGGTGTTCTGCGTGTCGATCGGCGTCGGGGACTTCCCGATCGGCCTGCCGCAGGTGATCGCGACGCTGTTCGGGCAGGGCGAGCGGGTCGACGAGTTCGTGATCATGGATTTGCGGATGCCGCGCGCCCTGGCGGGTCTCGTGGTGGGGGTCGCGCTGGGGGTGTCGGGCGCGCTCACCCAGTCCATCGCCCGTAATCCGCTGGCCAGTCCGGACATCCTGGGTATCACCGGCGGTGCGAGTGCGGTCGCGGTGTTCCTGGTGACGGTGTCGGGCGGGACCGCCGCCGCGATCGTCGACTCCGTCGGGCTGTCGGCGGCGGCGCTCGCCGGTGGTCTCGGGACCGGGCTGCTGGTGTACTTCCTGGCCTGGCGGCGTGGCATCAACGGGCTGCGGCTCATCCTCATCGGCATCTCGGTGAGCGCCGTGACCGAGGCGATCACCGCCTGGCTGCTGGTCACGGCCGACATCAGGGACGTGGCCAGGGCTCAGGCGTGGCTGGTCGGCTCGCTGGACAACCGCACGTGGGGCGAGGTCTGGGTGGCGTTGTGGGGCGCGCTGGCCCTGCTGGTCGTCGTGTCGTGCGTCGCCTTCCAGCTCAGGCCGCTGCACTTCGGCGACGACGTCGCGACCGGCCTCGGGGTGCGGCACTCGGCGGTGCGGGCGGTGCTGCTGCTGTGCGCGGTGCTGCTGGCCGGGGTGGCCGTGAGCGCGGCCGGCCCGGTGCCGTTCGTCGCCCTGGTCGCACCACAGGCCGCGCTGCGACTCCTGCGCCGCCCCACGCCTCCACTGGTGGCCTCCGGGCTGGTCGGGGCGCTGCTGCTGATCGCCTCCGACCTGGTCGCGCGTACGGCGTTGCCGATCAGCCTGCCGGTCGGCGTGGTGACGGCGGCGATCGGCGGGCCGTTCCTGGTGTACCTGCTGGTGCGGGCCAATCTGCGGCGCGACAGGTGAGGCAACAGTCACACCTGGCGGACCAAGGTTAGGCTCACCTAATCAACCCATGTTACGGTCTTCCTGCTTTTGGTCAGATTTGTAGCGCATTGCACTAAAGCTAGGGATTCCGGATGTTCCTCCACCGCACCACCGGCCTGACGTCCCTGCGGCGTGCCGCAGTGGCCCTGTCCGCCGCCCTGCTCCTCGCGGGCTGCGGCTCCACCTCGGCCGAGAAGCCGGCCGCCGAGGCCGCCGCCCCGTCGGCCGCAGCGGGAGGCGCGTTCCCCGTCACGGTGGAGCACGCGTTCGGAAGCACGCAGATCACCCAGGCGCCCCAGCGGGTCGTCTCGGTCGGCTACACCGACGACCAGGCCGTCCTGGCGTTCGGCATCAAGCCGGTCGGCATGGTCGACCAGTACCCGAACCCGCCGGGCAAGACGCCCGACATCAACACGCAGTGGCCGTGGGTGAAGGACAAGTGGGGCGAGACCCGTCCCGAGGTCATCATGAACAACGGCGACGCCGGGCCCAACTACGAGAAGATCGCCTCGCTCAGGCCCGACCTGATCATCGCCGTCTACTCCGAGATCGACCAGGCCGCCTACGACAAGCTCTCCAAGATCGCCCCGACGGTCGGCCGTACCAAGACCGAGAAGGAGCCGTTCAGCGCTCCGTGGCAGGACAACGCCGTGCACATCGCCAAGGCGCTCGGCAAGGCCGACGAGGGCGCCAAGATGGTGGCCGACATCCAGGGCAAGCTCGACGCCGCACGCGCGGCGCACCCGGAGTTCGCCGAGCGCACGGCCGTCGCGGTGTCCTGGTACAAGGACTCGGTCGCGCCCTTCACCACGACCGACGTACGCGGGCGCATGGTGACCGGCATCGGCTTCAAGGGCACGACGGAGATCGACAAGATCGCGGAAGGCAGCTTCTACACCGTGCTGTCCCCCGAGCGCATCGACCTGATCGACGTCGACCACATCTTCGTCATCGCCGACCAGGCCGACCAGGACGCGCTGAAGAACTTCAAGCTGTTCGCCAACCTGCCCGCGGTCAAGAACGGCAAGGTCTCCTACCTGCTCGACAGTGAGGGCCCGGCCGTCGGCGCCGCCATGTCGCAGGGCACGCTGCTGTCGCTGCCCTACGCGATCGACGAGCTCGTCAAGTCGGCCGGGTAACAGCGGGCGGCGCTCACACGAGAGGGGTGAGGTCCTGCTCGACGCCGAGCAGGGCCTTGCCGTACAGCTCGTAGCCGACGGCGGGCTGCAGGATCGCGTGCCTGGCGGCGATGCCCGCGTCGCGCCAGATGCGTTGCAGCGGGCTGGCGTCGGCGAAACCACCGGCGCCGTGTGCCGTCATCAGCAGGTCGATCGCCTTCAGCACGCTCTCCGTCGCGCAGGCCAGATCGGCGCGTACCCGGGCGCGGGCGAAGGCGTCCGGCTGCAGGCCCGAGGCCGCGGCGCCGTCGACGGTCTCGACCGCGCGGCGGGCGTGCAGTTCGGCGGTGTCGAGGGTGATCGCCGCCTCGGCCACCCTGAGCTGGAAGGCCACCGAGTCGCGCTGCGTCTGCACCAGTGTGAAGGTGACCGGCTTGCTCGCCGCCTTCGCCGTCACCAGCTTCAGCGCCGCACGGCCCAGGCCGATGAGCGGCGCCACCAGCAGGGTGGCGACGAAGGGCACGGGCGAAGACCGGTAGGCCGCCTCGTCGCCCTGCCAGGCCGGATGCTCACCGACGATCGCCGCCATCAGCGACAGCGTGCGGTGGTCGGGCACGAAGACGTCGTCGGCGACCACGCAGTCGCTGCCCGTCGCCCGCATCCCCGCCACCAGCCACGTGCGGTCGATCGTGTACTCCCCCGACGGCAGCAGGGCCAGCATCTGGTCGACGACCTGTCCCTCGGCGTCCAGCACGGGCAGCCCCGCGAGCGCCCAGTCGGCGTGCCAGATCCCCGAGGCGTAGGGCCAGCGCCCGGTGACCCGGAACCCGCCCTCGACCCGGACGGCCTGGCAGGTCGGCGTCAGCACCCCCGCGATCACCGCGGGCTCGCCCGTCCCGAACACCTCCTCCTGCGCGCGCTCCGGGAAGTGCGCGGCCAGCCAGGCGCACGAGTTGCACAGCGCCACCACCCACGCCGCGCTGCCGTCCCCCTCCCCGAGCTCGGCGCAGGCGTCGAACAGGGTACGCAGATCGGCCTGCTCGCCGCCGTACCGCCTCGGCGTGAGGAGCTGGAACAGCCCCGCCTCCGTGAGCGCCGTGACCGATTCGCCGGGCAGTCTCCCCTCCCTGTCGCCCTGCTCGGCGTTCCTCGCCAGCAGTGAGACGATCGCCCTCGCCCTGGCCTGCGGCTCGTCGCCCATGGGGTTTCCTCTCGTCGGTGTGGTCGGAGTTTCACACGGGCGGCGGGGTGCGAACACTCACTCAGGGGTGAACCTTCACGAACAGACGGCCACCGAGATCGGCGCCGACGATCCGGCCGTCCTCACGGGTGAAGAAGCCGCGCTGCCCCTGCAGTCCGCCCTCGACGACGATGTACTCGTCGGCGTCGCCGGGCAGCAGGCCCATCGCGGCGGGCTCGTAGTCCGGGGGCAGCTCGGCGTCGGAAGCGGCCCTGACCTCGGGCTTGATCCTGGCCGCCAGCGTCAGCCCGCCGTCGTCCACGGCGACGACGAGCGTCATGGCGTCGATGTCGTAGACGCCCGCGACCTCGTCGGCCCTGGCCGCGTCGAAGGGCAGCGGCTCGGGGTCGCGCTCGACGACTCCCAGGTAGGTCTCCAGCGCCCAGCGCACGACCGCCTGGTTGGCGGGCGTGCCGTCGGGACCGGCGTTGCACATCACGACGACGGCGAAGTCGCGGTCCGGCACGACGAGCAGCTCGGCGAACTGGCCGTTGGCCGAGCCGCCGTGCCCGAACGCCGGCAAGCCGTCCACCTCGCGCAGGAACCAGCCGATGCCCAGTCCCTGGCCGAGCGAGCTGCCCGGCAGTGCGACCGTCTGGCGCCGCATGCCGTACAGGGTCTCGGGGGTGAGCACCCGCGCGCCGCTCTCGGACCTGCCGTCGCCCAGGTGGAAGCGCGCCCAGCGCAGCTGCTCGCGCGCCGACGACACCAGGCCGCCGCCCGGGTTGTTGGCCCGGTAGGGGCGCCACGGCCTGGCCACGGCCATGACCCCGTCGGCGTCCGGGTTGTGGCCGACCGCGAAGCTCCTGGTCATGACGTCGTCGGCAGCGTAGAAGCTGCCGGTCAGTCCCAGCGGTCCGAGGACCAGGGAGGACACCGCCTGCTCGTACGTCAGGCCGGTGACGTTCTCCAGGATGCGGCCGGCGAGGTTGTAGCCGGCCTGGCTGTAGGAGGCACGGGCGCCGACCGCGCCGATCTGCTCAAGGCGGGCCATCCTCGCGACGAACGCCGCCAGCGCCCCGTCGCCCTCGCCGGTGTCGACGACGAGGTTCCAGTCGAGGCCCGCCGTGTGGTTGAGCAGGTTCAGCACGGTGATCTCCGCCGCCGCCCGCTCGTCGGCCAGCACCAGCTCGGGCACGTAGGCGCGCACCGGCGCGTCCAGGGCGACCCGGCCCTCCTCCACCAGGCGCATCAACGCCGTGGCCGTGTAGGTCTTGGTGACCGAGCCCAGCTGGAACAGCGTGTCGGCGCCGACGGGCACCGGGTGCTCGACACTCGTCACACCGTAGGAGCCGAACACCTCGCGCCCTCCGGCCCACACCCCCACGGCCATCCCCGGGATGCCCGCCCGCACCGCCACCGTCCGCACGAACTCGGCCAGCGCCCGCTCCGTCATACCGATCTCCTTCTCATCGTCGTTCCGACCTGAGAAGCACGATGCCGATCGCCGCGCACACGGCACTGTCACGCCGCTGACACGCGGGGCTGCCTCGTGCGCTGCGGACACGAGGCAGCCGCGTTCCACCTCCGCCGCGCTACCAGAGCGTCCACAGGCTGGGCACCCTGGGCGGCTCCCAGCCGGACATCGAGGTGTGGGTGTAGGTGCAGCGGTAGACCACGCCGTTGTAGGAGGCGAGGTCGCCGTTGAAGTAGACGTAGCCGGCACGCCAGACGGGGATGACGCGCGGCCGTACCGTCAGGGTGAGGACGGCGGTGCGGGTCACACTGCCGGTGAAGGCCAGCGTGATGGGGTACACACCCGCCTGGGTCTTGGGTGCGGTGACGACGCCGACGACGACGTAGCCGTCGCTGTCGGCCGGGCTCGGCCAGCCCGTGACGGTGGCCCCGGGGGGCGCGCCGGTGGCCGAGAGCGTCACGCGCTGCCTGCGGCCCTGGGTGATCTGCAGCATGGCCGTCGTGCTCGCGCCCTGGCCCGGGTCGACGGTCGCGACGGCGGGCAGCAGCCGGACGGAGAAGTCGTCGGGACGCCCGTCGCGCACGGTCAGCCGCAGGACGGCGGCGCGTTTGACCACTCCGGTCGCGTACACGATGACGTTGTAGGAGCCGAACGGCAGCGCGGTCGGTGAGAGGGTGACGGCGACGGTGCCGCCAGCGGTGATGGTCGAGGGGCTGAAGGTGACGCCGATGCCCGCGTGTCCGGCCACGGCCGACAGCGTGACGCTCTGCGGGTCGCCCGTGCCGGCCGTGCTGGTCAGGGTGACCACGCCGGACTCGCCCCGGTTGACGACGGGCGCGGGGTCGCTCAGCGTGACGCCGAACGCGGTCTCCGGCTGGGGCGTGGTCACGGTCAGGGTGAAGGTGACCGAGTGGCTGATACCGGCCCGCGCGTCGATGCTGATCGGGTGGGTGCCGACGGGTGTCGTCGGAGAGGTGATGATCGCGACGGCGGAGCTGCCGCCGCTGTAGGTGTACTCGGGGGCGAAGACGACCCTCACCCCGGCGGGCAGACCGCTCGCCGACAGGGCGATCGACGTGCCTCCGGTGATGACGGTACTGGTGAACGTGGTGCTCGCCACGCCGCCCGCGTCGGTCGTGCCCGACGTCTCGGTCAGTGCGACGGTGTAGTCGGGCTCGGGAGGGACGGCGACGGCCGGGGAGGTGAGCCCCGCGACCAGCGCCGTCGCCAGGACCACCGCGAACAGGCAGGCCAGACGTCTCACCACACGCACCTCCTTTCCTTTTCGCTTGGCTTTCGCCTCCTTCACGCTGACACCGGTCATTCGTCATGAAAAGCAGCGAAATGTGCATACCGAACTGCTATGCCCGGCCTCTTGACGGGACTCGTGATCGCGCCGACCGTGACGTCAGGTACCACCGTGATCCCGTGAGGTAGCCGTGAACGCGTTCCACCGCAGACAAGTGCTCGCCTGGCTGGCGGGAGGGGCGTTCGGGGCGGTGTGGCCGGGTGCGGCGGCATCGGCCGGACGTCCGGAGGTCACCGTGCTCACCGGCGCCACACTGATCGACGGCACCGGCGCCAGGCCCGTGCGCGACGCCGTCGTCGTCCTCGCGGGCGACCGGATCCTCGCCGTCGGACGCGGCCGCGGCCAGGCCGTACCCGCCGGGGTGCGGGTGGTGGACCTGGCCGGAAAGCACCTCATCCCCGGCCTGTGGGACATGCACGTGCACAACGGCACGCTGACCAGCACCTTCCCGCCCCTGCACGTGGTGCACGGCGTCACCGGCGTCAGGGAGATGGCGGGCACACCACAGACGCACGAGGTACGGCGGCGCATCGAACGCGGCGACCTGCTCGGCCCCCGGATGGTGATCGCGAGCAACCTCATCGACGGACCGCCGGGCGCATGGCCGGGCAGCGACGTCGTCAGCACCGAGGCCGAGGCTCGTGCCGCGGTGCGCAAGGCCAGGCGGGAGCGCTCGGACTTCGCCAAGGTCTACTCCTACCTCTCGCCCGAGGCCTACGCCCACGTCGCCGACGAGGCCAGACGGCTGCGGCTGCCCTTCGCCGGGCACGTGCCCGCCCGGGTGCCCGTCGACGACGCCGTCAGGCTGGGCCAGCACACGATCGAGCACCTGTACGGCATGTCCCTGTCGACGTCGTCCAGGGCACGCGAGCTGTATGCCGAACTCGCCGCCATGCCGGACGATCCCGCGCATCCGGACTGGTGGGGCCGTCAGTGGTGGCGCCTCGAACGCGACGCGGCGGCGAGCCACAGCCCGCGCAGGGCCGCCGGGCTGTACGCCTCGATGGCCGGGCGCGGCGTGTGGCAGTCGCCCACGCTGGTGACCGTGCAGCGTTTCCGGCGCACGGCCGAGGACATACTCGGCGACGCCGATCTGCAGGCGCCGCTGAGGTACATGCCGCCGTCGGTGCGTCAGTGGTGGCGCGACGAACTCCTGTACTACCGCCAGCCGATGACCCCGGAAGAGCTGGCGAAGTGGCAGGCCTACTTCGAGGCGCAACTGCGCCTGGTCGGGGCGATGGCGGAGGCCGGGGTCGGCATCGTGGCCGGGACCGATGCCGGGGGCGCGTTCGTCTATCCGGGCCTCGACCTGCACACCGAGCTGGGCCTGCTGGTCCGGGCGGGCCTGTCGCCGATGCGGGCGCTGCGCGCCGCCACCCGTGACGCCGCGCGGTGCGCCGGGCTCGGCGAGGTGTCGGGCACGGTGACGCCTGGCAGGTATGCCGACCTGGTCGTGCTGGACGCCGATCCGCTGACCGACATCGGCAACACGCGCCGCGTGCACGCGGTCGTCACGCGGGGCCGCTATCTCGCTCCCGCCGACCGCGCCCGCATCCTGTCGCAGGTCGAGGCCGCCGCGAACGAGGAGCCGCCGGGCGCCGCCGCCCGTCCGGCCTCGGCGTGCGGGTGCCACGGCAGGTGAGGCGCGTCCTCAGGCGCGTACCCCCTTGATCAGCAGCCACAACATCAGGCCGACCTCGGCGACGATCATGAGTGCGGTCAGCATGCCGTTCACCAGCACACCGGGCTCGGCGAAGAACCCGCCCAGGTTCCCCACGACATAGGCAACGCCACCGGCGACGCTGAGCGCGCCGAGCGCCTTCGGCACGTAGCCCGAGCGGTACAGCAGCACGCCGAGCAGCACGACGTGCACCCCGAACACCACCAGCGCGAACCTGAACCCGACCCCGAACGCCTCCACCGCCTCCAGCGCCGCGACCGCACGCCGCCCGTCGCCGAGCGCACCTCCGGCCACCAGCGCCCTGGCCTCGAACAGATGCGACACCGCCACCGCCAGCAGCCCGGCGAAGACGAGCCTGAAGGCAGCGGCCAGCGGCGAGAGCACCGGCCCCGCCGCCCGCAGCAGCAGATGGAGCACGACCGCGACGGCGGTGTCGGCGAGCACGAGCCCGACCCCGGCCACCATCGTGAGCCCGAACAGCGGCCCGGCGTCGAGCACCCGCCGCACGGTGGCCCCGGCGTCCCCCTGCGCGAGCACCGACTCCACGACCGTCGGCACCACCATCCCGAGTACGGCGAGCACCAGATAGAGCAGGCCCGCCGCCCGGGCCAGCCGGACGGCCGAGCGCGGTGCGGACCTGGCGGGGACGGTTGAGGTGACCATGAGATGCTCCCTTACGGCGTAAGTGTGCCTTACGGCGTAAGATAGGCTTACGTGGTAAGGTTGTCAATGCCGCGGCACCCGCCTCACGGCCAGCCGCGAGGAGAAGAGGACGTTCGATGGCCGCCAAGACCGGGCCACGCGAGCCGCTCAGCAAGGAGCGCGTGCTGGGCGTCGCCCTCCGCCTGGCCGACGAGCAGGGCCTGCAGGCGCTCACCATGCGCAAGGTCGCCGACCTGCTCGGCGTCGAGGCCATGTCGCTCTACCATCACGTCGCAGGCAAGGAGGAGATCCTCGACGGCCTGGTCGACCTGGTCTTCGCCGAGATCGACCTGCCTCAGGGCGAGGACGGCTGGCACCCGGCCATGCGCCGCAGGGCGTTCTCGGCCCGCGACGCGCTCACCCGGCACCCCTGGTCGCTCGGCGTCATGCAGTCACGCGCCACGCCGGGCCCCGCGACCATGCGCCACCACGACGCCATGCTCGGCGTCCTGCGCGGGGCCGGGTTCCCGCTGCCGCTGGCCGCCCATGCGGTGTCGGTGCTCGACAGCTATGTCTACGGCTTCGCCCTGCAGGCCACCAGCCTGCCGTTCGACACGACCGAGAGCCTCGAAGGCGTGGCCGACGGCATGCTGGCCGAGATGGCGCCCGACGCCTATCCGCACCTCACCGAGATGATCGTGGAGCACGCGCTCAAGCCCGGCTACTCCTACGCCGACGAGTTCGGCTACGGCCTCGACCTGGTCCTCGACGGCCTGGCCCGCGACCTGGCCGCCTCGGGCTACTCGACCGGCTGAGCGGCGCTCTCCAGCGTGCCCGACTCCACGGGCGGCGGAGACACGACATAGACCTTCCTGCCGACCTGGAACGACAGTCCGGCCCGCAGGTAGGTCTCGGCGTTGCGGCCGTCGCTCCGCCAGCAGGCGATGAACAGGGCGACGGCCAGCGAAGTGAAGATCGCCAGACACCACACGCCCAGCCAGAGCCAGCCCGGCAGCCGCTCGTACAGGAGCGGGTCGCCACTCGTGGCCCACCAGCGCATCGCGGCGGTGAACAGGCCGGTGATCACCACGTACTGCAGCACGACGTAGAGCAGGCGCATCCGCGCGCCGCGGCGCGCCTTGGCGATCGTCTGCGCCAAGTGCTGTTCGTAGTCCTGTCGCCCAGCGGTCATGAGCAAAGAATGCTGGCATCGGGACACGAATAGATCTCTTTTTCGGGCGCTTCGTCCGACTTGTAACCCGGCTTCGTCGCCGTGCCCCAATCGGCGGCCACACCCTTGGCCGAAGCGACAGGCCCCCCTGCCACGTGCTTGTCCATGCTGGAACGGTGCATCCATCCGACACCGCGACCACGAGACACGACCGCACGACAACCTCCCTTCCGAAGCCCGACGAACAGCTGATGCTGGCCGACATCGAGCGGCTCGTCCGCTGCGAGTCCCCGTCGGACGACCTGGCCGCCGTCGCCCGCAGCGCCGAGGTGGTCGCCGAGGTCGGCGCCGCCCGCATGGGGGCCGAGGCGGCGCGTGTGGTCGTCGACGGGCGTACCCATCTGCTGTGGCGGTTCGGCCGCGAGCCCAAGGTGCTGCTGCTGGGCCACCACGACACCGTCTGGCCGATCGGCTCGCTCGACAGCCATCCGTTCGAGGTACGCGACGGCGTGCTGCGCGGGCCCGGATGCTTCGACATGAAGGCCGGCCTGGTGACGGCCTTCCACGCGCTCGCGGCGCTCGACGACCTGGACGGCGTGCTCCTGCTGATCACAGGGGACGAGGAGCCCGGCTCGCCCACCTCGCGACGGCTCATCGAGGACAACGCCCGCCTGTGCCGCGCCGCGCTGGTGCTGGAGGCCGCCGGGCCAGGCGGCGCGCTGAAGACCGAGCGCAAGGGCGTCTCGCGCTACGAGGTGCTGATCCGGGGGCGTGCGGCGCATGCCGGGCTCGATCCCGAGCGCGGGGTGAATGCCGGGGTCGAGCTGGCCAGGCAGGTCACGGCCGTCGCCGGGCTCGGCGATCCCGCGCTGGGCACGACCGTCACACCGGCCAGGCTGCATGCGGGCACCACGGCCAACACCGTTCCCGGCTCGGCCGCCTTCGACGTCGACGTGCGCGTGTGGGAGGAGGCCGAGCAGGAGCGGGTGCACGCGGCGATGCTCGGGCTGAGGCCGTACCTGGAAGGGGCCGGGGTGGAGGTCAGGGGTGGGCCGAACCGGCCGCCGATGCGCGCGACGGCCTCAAGGGAGCTGTTCGAGCGGGCGTGCGGGCTCGCCGACGAGCTCGGCGTGGGGCCGCTCGCCTCCGTGGCGGTCGGCGGGGCCTCCGACGGCAACTTCACCGCGGGCGTCGGCACGCCGACCCTCGACGGCCTCGGCGCGGTCGGCGGCGGAGCGCATGCCGACGACGAGCACGTGCTGGTGGCCGAGCTGCCCGGACGTACGCGTCTGCTCGCCGCGCTCGTGGCCGATCTGCTGGCGGCCGGGGGTTGTCCGTCCGGACGAATCGGGAGCCGTCCTGCCGTTCGCGCGGACCAGCTGAGCGGATGGAACGGCTGAAACCATGACAGCCGTGACTGATCTCATCCGCGACCGCCGCACGTACGTGCCCGTCGAGACGGCATGGGCGGCAGCCGAGACGGCCGCGCGCCTGGCAGGCGTCGACATCCGCCCGCTGGACAGCGTCGCCGACCTGGAGGCCGTCCGCCGCCTGTACGAGCACATCTGGCGCACCGGCGAGAACAACCCGCCCGTGACGGCCGATCTGCTCGTCGCCATGGCCAAAGCGGGCAGCTATGTCAGCGGCGCCTTCGAACGCGGCGAGATGGTCGGCGCCTGCTTCGGCTTCTTCTCCCCTCCGGCGCGCGAGGCCCTGCACAGTCACATCGCCGGAGTGCTGGCCCGCATGCAGGGGCGCAACGTCGGGTTCGCACTGAAGCTGCACCAGCGGGCCTGGGCGATGTCGCGCGGCGTCGGCGAGGTGTGCTGGACGTTCGACCCGCTGGTCAGGCGCAACGCCTACTTCAACATCGCCAAGCTGGCCGCGGACCCCGACGAGTACCTGCCGAACTTCTACGGCCCGATGGACGACGACATCAACCGCGCCGACGACACCGACAGGGTGCTCATCCGCTGGCGGCTGGAGTCGCCGGACGCGGTGGCCGCCTGCGCTGGCACGGCCAGGCTGACCGACGCCGGGGCCGCACTGGCCCAGGGCGCGGCCGTGGCGCTGGGCGTGTCGGACTCCGGCGGGCCGATCGCCGGACGGGCGGACGCGCGCGTCGTGCTCGTCGGCGTGCCCGGTGACGTCGAGGCGATGCGCGAGCACGATCCCGCCCGCGCGGCCGAGTGGCGCACGGCGTTGCGCGACGTGCTCGGCGCACTGCTGGACGCCGGCGCCCGGGTACGCGGCTTCGACCGGGCCGGCTGGTACGTCATGGACAGACAGGAGACGCAGTGAAGCTCACCGGAGTCGAGATCCGCACCATCCGGGTGCCGCTCGTTTCCCCCTTCCGCACCTCGTTCGGCACCGAGACCGTGCGTGAGGCGCTGGTGCTGCGCGTGGTCACCGACGAGGCCGAAGGCTGGGGCGAGTGCGGTGCGGGCACGGCGCCGCTGTACTCGTCGGAGTACACGCACGCCGCGGCCGACGTGCTGAGCCGCTACCTGGTCCCGGCGCTCCACGGCGCGCGGGAGGTGTCGGCGCACCGGGTCGCGCCCGCGCTGTCGGCGTTCAAGGGACACCGCATGGCCAAGGCGGCCCTGGAGACGGCCGTGCTCGACGCCGAGCTGCGGGCCGCCGGGATGTCGTTCGGCCAGGCGCTCGGGGCCGTGCGCGACCGGGTGCCGTGCGGGGTGTCGGTGGGCATCACCGGGTCGATCGGCGAACTGCTCGACACGGTCGGCGCGTACCTGGACGCCGGGTACCTGCGGATCAAGCTGAAGATCGAGCCCGGCTGGGACGTCGAGCCGGTCCGCGCCGTACGCGAACGCTTCGGCGACATCGCCCTGCAGGTCGACGCGAACACCGCCTACCGCAGGTCGGACGCCGGGCATCTGGCCGGGCTCGACCCCTACGACCTGCTCCTGCTGGAACAGCCGCTGGCCGAGGACGACCTCATCGGGCACGCCATGCTGGCCGAGCGGCTCACCACGCCGATCTGCCTGGACGAGTCGATCGTCTCGGCACGCGCCGCCGCCGACGCGATCGCGATGGGCGCGTGCCGCATCGTCAACATCAAGCCCGGCCGGGTGGGCGGCTACCTCGAAGCCAGGCGCATCCACGACGTGTGCGCCGCGCACGACGTGCCCGTGTGGTGCGGCGGCATGCTGGAGACCGGGATCGGCCGGGCCGCGAACGTGGCGCTGGCCGCACTGCCCGGCTTCACCCTGCCGGGCGACACCTCGGCGTCGGATCGCTACTACCGCACCGACCTCACCACGCCGTTCCGCCTCGACGAGGGTCATCTCGCCGTTCCCACCGGGCCGGGCCTCGGCGTCGCCCCGATCCCCGAGGTGCTGGAGGAGATGACGGTCGCCAGCGTCTGGCTGCCGTCGCGCACCCCCTGACCTGTCTGCCCCGACAAGCCGGATGGCATGATTTCGTCATGCGGAACGAACGGCGGGGCACCCGGGCTGAGCTAGCTTCGGGCGTGTGCGTGTCCACGTGACCGGCCTCCCGCGAGCCAGCCTCGCCCGTGTCCTGGAGGAACTCGGCTCCACCCTGCTCGACGTGGTCTGCGGCGACGCCGGGCAGGCGGGCGACATCGGCGGCGTCGTCATCTACGACCCGCTCGACGAGCCCGAGCTGCCCGAGGGCGCGCTGGTGCTCGGCGTCGGGCTGCACGAGCCCGACGACATCGTCAAGGTGGTGACCCAGCTCGGCGGGCACGGCGCCGCCGGGCTCGTGGTCCGCGCGCCGGTCGAGGCGGGCGACCGGCTGCTGGCCGCCTCGCGCGAGTCCGGCGTCGCGGTGCTGGCCTTCGCCAGGGGCGCGTCGTGGACGCATCTGACCGGCATGCTCAGGACGCTCACCGCCGACTCGGGCCAGGACGAGGCCGGGCCGCACACGGTGGGCCGGATCAGGTCGGGCGACCTCTTCGCCGTCGCCAACGCCATCGCCTCGCTGCTGGACGCGCCCGTCACGATCGAGGACCGCAACTCGCGCCTGCTGGCCTTCTCCAGCATGCAGGAGGAGACCGACGCCTCCCGGGTCCAGACGATCCTCGGCCGTCAGGTGCCCGGCCACTACACCCGCATCCTGGAGGAGCGCGGGGTCTTCCAGCAGATCTACCGCAGCGACAGGCCGGTCTTCGTCGCGCCGCTGCCCGAGCCCGGCGACCCTTCGCACCCGCCCGAGCTGCCGCGTGCGGCGATCGCGGTGCGCGCCGGTGACGAGATCCTCGGCACGATCTGGGTCGTCGTGCCCGAGCCGCTGAGCGAGGAGCGCGACGAGGCGCTGTACGAAGCCTCCAAGCTGGTCGCGATGCACATGGTGTGGCAGCGCGCCGACGCCGACATGGAGCGGCGGCTACGCGCCGAGCTGCTCAGCACCGCGCTGGAGAGCGGGCCCGGGTCGCTGGAGGCCGTGCGCCGCCTGGGGCTGAAGGACGAGCCCGCCGTCGTGCTGGTGCTCACCGTCGTCGGCCCGGCCGGTGAGCCGCCGCTGCCCGCGCAGCTGGCCGCCGAGCGCAAACGGCTGGCCGACGCGTTCGCCATGCACCTGTCGGCCGTGCATCCGAGGGCGGCGGCGGCGCTCATCGGCGACGTCGCCTACGGCATCCTGCCGCAGGGCGCCGAGGAGCGTGCCGTGCTCGTGGCCTCGGAGTTCCTTGCCCGTGTCGGCTCGCGGCTGCGGCCGCTGATCGGCGTGGGGCAGGCCGCCGCCGACAGCTCGGCGCTGGCCCGCTCGCGGCAGGGCGCCGAGCGTGCGCTGCGGGTGCTGCGCTCCGGGGTGGACGGGCGGCAGGTGGCCAGGCTCGACGACGTGCACGTCGAGGCGCTGCTGCTGGAGCTGGCCGACATCGTGCCGCGCGGCGACATCCCGAGCGGCTCGGTCGCCCGTGTCGTGGCCTACGACAGGGAGCACCAGAGCAGCCTGGTCGAGACGCTGAGCGCCTGGCTCGACGCGTTCGGCGACGTCGCCGTGGCCGCCGCGGCGATGTACGTGCACCCCAACACCTTCCGCTACCGGCTGCGCAGGGCGGCCGAGGTCGGCGACATCGACCTCGGCGCGCCCAACGACCGGCTCTCGGCCATGCTGCAGCTGCGCCTGATGGCGATCAGATCGGCTCCCGGGGACTGGAACGCTCCCGAAGGCCGAGCGTCCTGATCAGGAAGGCCAGCCACTCGGCGTCCTGGGCGAGCGCGACGTCGTGCGAGGTCGCCGCGCCGTGCCCCGCGTCGTCGAAGACGTGCACCAGGATCGGCGCGGGCCCGAGCTGCGCCGCCTGCAACCGCGCGGCGAACTTACGCGCGTGCCACGGCCGGCACCTCGGATCGGCCGCCCCCGCCTGCAGATAGACCGAGGGAAAGCGCCCCGGCCGCACCAGCTGGTACGGCGAGCGCCCCAGCAGCCTGCGCACCTGCTCCGGGTCGTCCGGGTCCGCCCACGCCTTGCGGATGACGAAGTCCAGATAGGGATCGCGGGTCCCGCCGATCAGGTCGAGCAGCGGCGCCCTGGGCAGCACGGCGCACCACAGGTCCGGCCTGGTGGTGACGGCCACACCGCACATCAGGCCGCCGTCGGAGCCGCCGGTCACCGCCAGCCTGCCCGGCTCGGTGCGGCCTTCGGCGATGAGGTGCTCGGCGACCGCGACCAGGTCGTCGTCGCGCACGTGCCTGCGCTCGCGGTGCGCGGCCAGGTACCAGTCCCTGCCGAACTCGCCGCCGCCCCGCAGGTACGCCTGCACCAGCACGCCGCCCGAGGCCACGAATGCCGCCAGGTCCGGCTGGTACTGCGGCAACGTCGGCACATTGGCCGCGCCGTACGCCGAGATCAGCACCGGCTCGGGCCCGCCGCCCGCTCCGGCCCGCCGTACGAGGTGGTAGGGCACCTCCACCCCGTCCGCGGCGAGCGCCGTGCCCTCCTCGACCACGGCGTCGAGCGTGATCGCCGGAGGCGACAGCGTCTCGGTCTCCGCCCAGCCTGGACGGTGACGGTACAGGCCCCACGAGCTGGTCAGGGTGGAGAAGGAGAAGACGAAGTCGTCGCAGGGCGTCCCGGCCGCCAGCGCGGTCAGGGCGAAGAACGGCGCCGCGACGGCGCCGCGACCGGGAAGCGGCACCTCGCCCACGACCGCGCCGGAGCCGTCGATGATCCGCACCCTGGCGAACGTCCGGTCGAACTCACTCAGATAGAGGTACTCCCCCACCGGCGTCAGCGACCGCAGCACCGTGTCGCCTTCGGGCACGAGCTCGGTCCACCCCGACGGCTCGCCGGGATCGGCGGCGTCGAGCGGGACGGCGACCACCCGGCCGCGTGCCGCGCCGACGTCGGTCACCGCGATGTAGCGCTCCCCGACGACATGACCGGCCAGCATGCCCTCGCACGAGGTGACGAAGGGCCGCCACGCCGATCCCGGGTCCGACAGGTCGCGCACGGCGACGGGGATCGGGCTGCCCACCCGGTGGCAGGCGACCGCCCAGCGACTGCCGGGCGCGGTCTGCACCAGCGTGTACTCGCGTGAGCCCTCGGGCACCGGGATCGGCTCCAGCGCGGTGACGGGACCGGGGCCGAGCGTGTGGCGGAAGACCGCCTGTCTGAACTCCTCCGGCGTGCCGGTCAGCGCGAGGAAGTGGAAGGCGCCGCTGTCGGGCAGCCACGACACGCCTCCGGCCCACGCGCTGTGCAGGACCTGCTCGGGCGCCCCTTCGAGGAGCTCGCCCGTGTCCACCTCGACCAGCCTGATCGTGTTGTGCTCGCTGCCGTCGACGCAGATCCCGGCCGCGAGCACCCGCCCGTCGGGCGAGGGCGCCAGCCACGACAGCACGGCCGGCCGCCCTGCCGTGCCGAACGCGGCCAGGTCGAGCACCGTCCTGCCTTCGCCGAGCGGCGTTCCGGCCACCACCACGACGGGCGCCTCGCCCTGCGCCCCTGTCACGGCGCGGAACCAGCGACCGGCCGCGTGTCTCGGCACGGCGGGACGGTAGCCGGTGTCGCAGGCGCGGATCAGCTCACGTACGGCCTGCGGGTCCTGGCCTTCGAAGGCGACCTCGGTGGCGAGCTCGGCCTGGCGTCGCTGCCACAGCCGCACCTCCTGGCTCTCCTCCTCCAGCCAGCGGTACGGGTCGGGCACGCGGACGCCCGCGACGTCCTCGAAGACCTCGACGGTACGGGCGGGCGGGTAGGCGAAGGTCACGGTGACTCCGGCTGCTCGGGGGAAGGGCCGAACTCCGCGCGCGTGCGCTCGAAGGCGCCGGGCACGCGGGTGGCCTCGCGGACGTGGACGAGGACGTCGAAGGCAGAGCGGAAGTCGTCGACGGGGTCGAGCCCACCGGCCGTCTGGGTACCGGCGACGCCCTCGAAGAGTGCGGCGGGCGCCCGCCGCAGGTCGACCGCGGCCACCGGCGGGCCGAGGCGCTGCAGCCGCGCCTCGATGCCGTCGGCCCTGAGCGTGCGCTCGGCGAGGCTCACCTCACAGTCGAAGGGACGCGGCGAGCGCTGGGCGAAGACGACCTCGGGCCCGGCCCCGTAGGTCGTCCCGATGACCAGGGCCGCGACGCCCGCCTCCTGCAGCAGGCCGCCCATCGTCGCCCTGCCGTGCAGCGCGGTGCGCCTGACATGGGCGTTGTGCGCGCTCACCACGACCCGCCGCTCCCGCTCCAGCACCCAGCGCACGGTCTCGGCCATGAACACCTCCCTCGGGTACGGCCCTTCGGCGGGCACGCCGAGCTCGGCGACGAAGGCACGCAACGACGCCGCGCACCTGCGCACGACCGGGTCGTCCTGGGCGTCGGCCCGTTCGGCCAGCCGCATGAGCCCCTCGACCAGCCGGGCACGCCCGGCCGCGCCCATCGCCTCGAACCGCACGGCGGCCTCGGTGCGCCCGCCCAGGTCGCTCAGCCGGGCCAGCTCCTCGTCACCGGGACGCGAGGGCATTCGCCGCAGGCAGGCCAGCACGGCCGGGCCCGGCGAGGTGGAGGAGCCGGGCAGGTCCATGCCGTAGAAGCCGACCCGCGACCCGCCGGCGGCGTTGCGGGCCCGCATCCAGCGCAGCTGCCTCCACATCGCCTCGCTGCGGCCGAAGCCGTAGGTGATCCCGTCGTCGGCGACCCGCTCGACCTCGCCCGGGCCGCCGCCGATCCAGGCGTCGACGGCCAGCCCTTCGGGGAAGCCCGACTCCATCACGAAGGCCGTGAAGCCGAGCTCGGTCACCAGCCTGCGCAGCAGCGTGTCCCTGAGGTCGGCGAACTGCGTGATGTTGTGCGCACCCTCGCCGAGCGCCACCACACGGGCGTCGCCGACCAGGTCGCGCAGGACCGCGGGGTCGTCGAGGTCGATGATCATCGGCACTCCTAGTCGTGGAAGTACCACAGCTCGGGCGTGTAGAGGAAGCTGATCAGCGCGTTGAACGACGACTGCGGCCCCGACAGTGTGTTCTTCCAGACCACCAGCGTGTGCGGCGTCGGGAAGAAGAGCACCGGCAGGTCCTCGGCCAGGGCGTTCACCTCGGCGCCCAGCGCCTTGCCGTCCTCGCCGAACGTCGAGGCCTCGATCAGCTTGTCCACCTCGGCGTTGCGGTAGCTGCCCAGGTTGAAGCTGCCCTCGGTGTTGAACACCGTGTTGCTGCTCGGGTACCCGGCCGCCAGGTACAGCGGTCCGTAGTCCTGCATCGCCCACTCGTTCTTGGTGGCGGGCGCGAAGGTGTTGCCGTAGTTGGCGTACATGTAGTTGAGCGACTTGGTGACGATCTTGATGTCGATGCCGAGCTTCTTGGCCGCCGAGGCGAAGGCGACGTCCCTGGCGCCGACGAAGGCCGGGCTGTTGGCCGAGGCCAGCGTGAAGCCGATCGTCTGGCCCTTCGGGATGCCGTCGCCGCACTCGCCCGCCGCCGTGCCCGGCCGTTCGCAGGTCGTGGCGCCGCCCGGGGTGACCTTCCAGCCGTTGTCGGTGAGCAGCTTCTGCGCCGCCGCCGGGTCGTAGGGGTAGGGCGGCTTGTCGCCGAACGCCGGAGGGTAGGGCGAGTCGTGGCCGGCCGTGCTGTAGTTCGGCGATCCGGCTCCGTTGTAGATGCCCCGGCTGGCGATGTAGCCCTGCTGGTCGATCAGGTGCTGCAGGGCCTTCCTGACATACGGCTGGGCGACGACCTTGTCGAAGTTGCCGGTGGTGTTGCCGAAGTTGATGGTCAGCGCGTCGAACCTGGCCGGAGCGGGCGCGCCGTACACGTTGTAGCCCTTGGCCTTCAGCTCGTCGATCTGGGTGACGTAGCTGGAGTCGAGCGTGCCGACGGTGAGGTTGCCCGCCTTGAACTGGTTGAGCACGGCGGCGGGCGAGGTGAAGGCCTTGAAGTCGACCTGGTCGAGACGCGAGTCGCCGGGGCCGCTGTAGCTCTCGTTGGGCGAGAGCGAGAACGAGCCGGTCGTGGAGTCGAAGCTCTTGAGCCGGTACGGGCCGTTGACGACCTGCCAGAGCGGGTTGGTGGCGAACGTCGACTGCGACTCCGACTGCTTGGTGAGGTAGCGGTAGATCGCCTTGGCGTTCTTGGCCTGCTCGTAGTCCAGGTGCGGGCCGCCGGTCTCGGCGATGTTCCACTCCGTCGACGGCATGACGTACAGCAGCGTCAGCATCGACATCAGGTACGACGGGTTGTAGGCGGTCTCCAGCGTGAGGGTGAGCGTGTCGGGCGCGGTGGCCTGGGCGGTGACGCCGTCGGGGAACTGGCCGGGCGTGTAGAAGCTCCAGTTGGCCGGGCTCTCGGCGAGTGCCGCCTTGAGCAGGGCCAGCGAGAAGACGACGTCGTCGGCGGTGACCGGCTTGCCGTTCGACCACTTGTAGTCGCGCATCTTGATCGTGACGCTTCGGCGGTCGTCGCTGTAGACGGGCGGGTCGGCCAGGCTGAGCTCGGCGTCGGAGATCTGGTCGCCCTCGCCGCTCGGGCGATACAGCGAGCGCCACATCAGGCCTCTGGCGATGACGGTGCCGTTGGCCGCCGCGGGCGGGTAGGGGTAGATGTAGTTGGGGCTCAGGCCCGGGGTCAGGGCGACCGTCGCGGTGCCGCCGTCCTTCGGCGTGCCCGACTGCGTCGGCTTGGCACTGTAGGCGCCGGAGACGTCCTTGGTCGTGCCGCCGCCACCGCTGCTGCACGCGGTCGCGAGCACCGCGACCCCGGCGGTGAGCGCCACCGCGAGACGGCCTCGCCGCATACCGGACACGTGCGTCATTGCTTGCTCCTAGATTCTGGGGGGTGCGGAGATGTGCTAGTCGGCCCGGCGCCCGACGGCGTCCCTGAGCGCGTCGGCGAGCAGGTTGAGTGCCAGGACGGTGAGGATGATGCAGGCGCCCGCCGGATAGATCAGCCACCAGTAGTCGGCCGAGATGTAGGTGACGCCGCTGGCCAGCTGGCTGCCCCAGTCGGCCGTCGGATAGGTCAGGCCGAAGCCGAGGAAGCCGAGCGCGGCCACGACGAGCACGGCGTCGGCCACCTGGAAGGTGATGTTGACGATGATCACGCCGAGCGCGTTCGGGATGAGGTGCGTCAGGATGATCCGCCTGCGGGAGGCGCCCATCACCTTCGCGGCCAGCACGAACTCCCTGACCCTGAGCGTCAGCACCTCCCCGCGCACCAACCGGGCCGACACCAGCCAGGAGAACCCGCCGATGACCAGGCTCAGCGCGAGCGCGTTGGCATGGAACCTGGCCGACAGGATCAGGACGAAGAACAGGAACGGGATCGACAGCATGATGTCGACCAGCCGCATCAGGAACCCGTCGACCACCCCTCCGGCCAGCCCGGCGACGGCTCCGTACACGGTGCCGATCGTGGTGGCGAACAGGGCGGCGAGCAGGCCGATCTGCAGGGAGACCTGGCCTCCGGCCATCAGCCTGCCCAGCACGTCGAACCCGTTGGTGTCGGTGCCGAGCGGGTGCCCGGGACCCGGCGGCAGCGCCGCGTTGACCAGGTCGACCTCGGTCTGGTTGGTCGGGTAGAACACCGGGCCGAGGAAGCAGAACCCGACGAGCAGCAGGAGCAGCAGGCCGCCCGCGAGACCGAGCGGATGGCGGCGCAGCGCGGCGAGGACCGGGCTACGGCCCCGGGGCGCGACGGTCGTGGCCGCCGCCTCGTGTGCGGTCATTTTCTCAGCTCGATTCGGCGGTCGGCGGAGGCGACCAGGACGTCGGCGACGAGGTTGCCCGCCACGGTCAGCACGCCGCCGATGAGGGTGTAGGCCAGCAGCACCGGGTAGTCCTCGCGCTGCAGGCTGTTGAGGAACAGCAGGCCGAGCCCCGGATAGTTGAAGAGCGACTCGACGATCAGATTTCCGGCCAGCAGCGTCGGGATGAGCGTGCCGACCAGCATGACCAGCGGCAGGCAGGCGTTGCGCAGCAGGTGACGCACCAGGATCAGCCGTTCGGGCAGCCCCTTGGCCCGCGCGACCCGGATGTAGTCCTGGCCGAGCTGGTCGAGCGCCGACGAGCGCTGGTACTGGGCGAAGATCGCGACACTGGTCACCGCCAGCGTGATGACCGGCAGCGCCATCGCACGCGGATCGGTGAAGACCACCCACGGCGAGTGCGACTGCGACGCCTCCGCCGGGAAGATCGGCAGCGCCTGGCTGAACAGGGCGATGAGGATCAGCCCGAGCAGGAACGAGGGCGTCGCGTAGAGCACGTACGACACCGCGGTGGCCAGCCTGTCGGTGACGCTGTTGCGCCTGACGGCCTGCAGGATGCCGAGCGGCACCGCGATCACCAGGGCCAGCACCAGCCCGGCGAGCGAGAGCATCGCACTGCGACCGGCGTTCTGCCACAGCAGGGTGGAGACGTTCTCGTTGAGCTTGTAGGAGCGGCCGAGGTCGCCGTGCAGGAGCTGGTCGAGGTAGGTGAAGTACTGCACGACGACGGGCCGGTCGAAGCCGTGCTCGTGGTTGAAGGCCGCCACCGCCTCGGGCGTGGCCCGCTGGCCGAGCACGACGCGTCCCGGGCTGTCGGAGACCAGGTGCAGCAGCAGGAAGACCGCCACCGAGATGCCGAGCAGGACCAGCAGCGAGATCGCCAGCCGCCGGACGACGTACCAGGTCATGGGCGCTGTGCCTCTCCGTGCGAGATCGCCGCCGGACGCAACGGGTGGTGGCAGGCGACCTGGTGGGTGCCGGTGACCGGCCGCAACACCGGCTCCACCTCGGCGCACCGCCCGCTCGCCAGCGCACACCTGGTACGGAAGCGGCAGCCGCTCGGCGGATCGATCGGACTGGGCAGCTCGCCGCGTACCCGTGTGTCCGGGCCGGGCCCACGCGTCGACGGATCGGCCTCGGGCACGGCCGCGAGCAGCCCGGCCGTGTAGGGGTGCGCGGCCGACCGGTACACCTCTTCGGTGCTCCCGGTCTCGACGAGTTTGCCCAGGTACATCACGCCGACCCGGTCGGCCAGATACCGCACGACGGCGAGGTCGTGGGAGATCACCACACTGCTGAGCCCGCGCTCCAGCTGCAGTCGGCGCATCAGGTTGAGCACCTGGGAGCGGATGGAGACGTCCAGCGCGCTGACCGGCTCGTCGGCGACCAGCACCTTCGGGTCGAGGGCGAGCGCGCGGGCCAGCCCGATGCGCTGCCGCTGCCCGCCGGACAGCTCATACGGGTAGCGCTCCATGACGCCCGGGGGCAGCCCCACGTCCCGCAGCAGCTCAAGCGCACGCGCGGTCCGCTCGGCCCGGCCGCCCGCCCCCTGGATGGCCATCGGCTCCCGCAGGATCGTGCCGATGCGCATCCGGGGGTCGAGCGAGGCGTTGGAGTCCTGGAACATCATCTGCAACCGGGTACGGCGAGCACCGAGCGCACGCGCGCTCATCCGGCTGACCGTCTCGCCCTCGAAGACCACCTCGCCCGACGTGGGCCGATCCAGCGCGACCAGCATCCTGCCGAGCGAGGACTTGCCGCAGCCCGACTCGCCCACCAGCCCGAACGTCTCGCCGTCGGCCACCTCGAAGCTCACGCCCGACACCGCCTTCACGGTGCGGCGCGCGCCGAACAGCCCGGCGCCGCCCACGGGGTACTCGCGGACCAGGTCGACCACGCGCAGCCTCGGCTCCGCCCGCTCGGGCGCGGGCTCGCGCGTGGTGACGAAGCGGGCGCGCCGCCTGGTCGCCGGGCCGGACGCCGGGTGCCAGCACGCGTAGGCGTGGCCGTCCTCGCCGGTCGTGAGCGGGGGCGTCTCCTGCTCGCACCTGTCGCTCGCGGCCTCGCAGCGCGCGGCGAACGGGCAGCCCCGCAGGACGGTCGTCAGGTCCGGTGGCGCGCCCGGGATGCTGTGCAGCTCCTCACCCCTGTCGTGGGTGAGCGAGGGGATCGAGGCCAGCAGCGCGTGCGTGTAGCGGTGCCTGGTGCGCTCGAACAGCGCGCCGGTCGGCCCGGTCTCGGCGACGCGCCCGCCGTACATCACGCCGACACGGTCGGCATGCCTGGCGATCACTCCCATGTCATGCGTGACCAGGATCATCGACATGCCGAGCCTGGACTTCAGGTCGTCGAGGAGTTCGAGGATCTCGGCCTGGATCGTGACGTCGAGCGCCGTGGTGGGCTCGTCGGCGATGACGACGCGCGGCTCGCAGATGAGGGCCATCGCGATCATCACGCGCTGGCGCATGCCGCCCGACAGCTGGTGGGGGTGGTCGTCGAGCCGTTCGGCGGGCCTCGGCAGGCCGACCAGGGCGAGCATCTCCTCCGCACGCCGCCGTGCGGCGCGCCGGGACTCGCCGAGGTGCAGGCGCACCGGCTCGGCCACCTGGTCGCCGATCCTGCGGGTCGGGTTGAGCGCGGTCATCGAGTCCTGGAACACCATGGCGATGTCGTTGCCGCGGATCGCCCGGTACCGCGCCGCGGGCAGGCCGACCAGCTGCCTGCCGTCGAAGTCGATCGAGCCTGCCGTCACCCTGCCGCCCGAGGGGAGCATGCCCATGATGGCCAGGCCGGTCATGGACTTGCCCGAGCCGGTCTCGCCGACGATGCCGAGCGTCTCGCCCCGGTGCAGGACCAGGCTGACGTCGGTGACCGGGCGGACGACCCGCTCACCGCGCCTGATCTCGACCGACAGGCTGTCGATCGTCAGCACGCGCTCGCCGTACACGGGACCGCGTGTGTCGCTCGTGCTCACGGCTGTGCTCACCGCAGTGCTCTCCACATCCACTCGTCGATACTGGGACGCGATCCCCCTGGTGGTGTTCGTTGCGCGCATCGAACCTTCGGGGCCGCGTTCGTCCGGCCGGACGAACTGATCGCCGGGGCCGGTCACGGGGACCGCTTGTCGGCCCGCCCGGTGTGCAGGTACGCCGCACGGCCGGTGCCGTCGTCGCCCAGGAAGGCCAGGGGCGCGTGCACGCCGCCTTCGGGCTCGGCGGGGATGAGGGAGTCGCCGCGCCAGGCGAGCAGTTCGGTGCGGTAGGACGGATCGCCGAGCTCGGCGGCCTCGCCCAGCGGCACGCGGTCGAGCCAGAGCCGTCCCCGCCCGTCCGTGCTGATCGTCGTCTCGCTCGTGCTGGACAGATAGACGCCGGTGAAGCGGGAGGCGTCGGGTGTGGGGGCGGCGGGGTCAGGCGTGGGGGGCTCGGGCAGGGCGACTTCGGCGAGTTCGCGCAGGATGTGGCCTGCCACCGCGCGGAACAGGCGTTTCGGTGCTCCGCCGTTCGTCAGGAGCACCAGGGCCAGGTCGCGATCGGGCACGAGCCTGAGGAAGGCCGACTGGCCGATCGTGTTGCCGTCATGGCCGAGCACGACGGGTCCCGACAGGTCGAACAGCTCCCAGCCGAGCCCCCAGGCCGCCCCCTGGGCGATGTCGGGCTGCTGGATCTGCGGTTGCCGCATCGCCGTGACGGCCGCCAGGCTCAGGACCCGCTCGCCGCCGGGGCCGATGCCGCCCGCGAGGTGCATACGGGCGAAGGCCAGCAGGTCGCGGGCGCGCATGGCCAGCATCGAACCGGCGGGCGCGTTGGAACGTGCCATCGCCCAGACGCGCGTCGGCTCAAGCCCGCCGGACTCGGCGTTCTCGACATGCCCGACGGCCGCCCGGTGCACGATCGCCTCGTACGGGTCGCAGGCGGCGTGCGTCATGCCGAGCGGTTCGAACAGGCGCGTGCGCATACAGGCGTCGAACGGCTCGCCGTGCACGACCTCGACCAGGCGGCCGAGCACGCAGAAGCCCGCGTTGTTGTAGGAGAACATCGCGCCCGGCTCGAACAGCTGCGGCACCTCGCCCAGCACGTCCAGGTAGGCGGCGATGCAGTCGTCGCCCTTGCCGGTGTCGGTGAAGATGTCGCCCTCGAACCCGGCCACGTGACACAGCAGCTGCCGTACGGTGATCCGGCGGGCGGCCCGCTCGTCGGCGATCGCAAACTCGGGCAGGTAGGCGCGCACCGGCAGGTCGAGGTCGACCCGGCCCTCGTCGGCCAGCCGCATGACCAGGGTCGCGGTCAGCACCTTGGTGATGGAGCCGATCTGGAAGATCGAGTCGGTCGTGGCCTCGACGCCCGTCGCGGTGCTCAGCACGCCCGCCGCCGCCTCGGCCATCTCCTGGCCCGTCCCGACCGCCACGGCCGCGCCCGGCACGCCGTACTCGGCGAGCAGTTCGGGCAGCCGCCACTGCAACCACGTCCCCATTTCGCCCGTTTTCGACATTGGCATCCCTTCTGGCGGCACTCCCGATGAGCATAGGTCCGGGGTGAGCAGCCGCGTTCGTCCGCTCCCACCACCGCCGGGCCGCCGATTCGTGGATTCGGCCATGCGGTTCGCCGTCCCCGTCACGGGCATGGGAGCGGAAGGAGACGAACACCGGAAAGGAGCGACGCCATGCCACGGGGATCGAGCCCGAAGCGGGAACGGCAGTACGAACACATCAAGGACAGCGTCCGCGCACGCGGCGAGAGCGAGAAGGTCGCCGAGGAGATCGCGGCCCGTACCGTGAACAAGGAGCGGGCCAGGGCGGGCGAGTCGAAGACGGCCAGCCGTACCTCCCTCGACGACATCTCCTCCTCCCGGCGCGGCGGCCTGCGCTCGCACTCGGGCGCGGCCGGCCGTACCAAGGAGCAGCTCTACGCCGAGGCCAAGAGGAAGGGCGTCAAGGGGCGGTCCAAGATGACCAAGGCACAGCTGGAGAAGGCCGTCGGCTGAGCGTCAGGCGGCCGCCGCCGCGCGCACGGCCTGGCTGACCGTGGCGCGCAGGGCGGCGTACTCGGGAAGGGCGCGCAGCTCGTCGGGGCCGAGGCCGGTGCGGGGCAGCGCGATGTCCAGGTCGAGGGCGATCCGGCCCGGCCTGCTGGACAGCACCACGACCCTGCTGCCGAGGAAGACCGCCTCCTCGACGCTGTGCGTGACGAAGACGGAGGTACGGCCGGTCTGGGTGCTCACCAGGCGCAGGTCCTCCTGCAGCCGTTCGCGGGTGAGCGCGTCGAGCGCGGCGAACGGCTCGTCCAGCAGCAGCAGCCCGGTGTCGCCCGCCAAGGCCCTGGCGATGGCCACGCGCTGCTGCTGACCGCCCGAGATCTGCCAGGTCCTGCGGTGTTCGACGTCGTGCAGCCCCACCCTCCGGAGCAGGTCGGGCACCCGCCGCTGCCGCTCGGCGCGCGGCACCCCGGCATAACGAAGGGCGAGCTCGACATTGCCTGCCACGCTCTTCCACGGCAGCAGCCTGGGCTGCTGGAAGACCAGCCCGGCCCCCTTGCCCGGCACGGGCGGACCGCCGCCGACCAGCACCGTGCCCGACGTGGGCTCCTCGAACCCGGCGATCAGCCGCAGCAGTGTGCTCTTGCCACAGCCGGAGGCCCCGACGATCACCAGGAACGCGCCTTCGGGCACGTCGAGCGAGAGCGGCCCGAGCGCCACCACGGCATCGGGCCCCGTGCCGTAGACGTGCTCGACGTCGCGTACGGAGACGACGGGCTCAGGGCTTGAGGACATCGGGCAGACCCTTGGTGTAGATGGCGCCGCGCACGGCGGCCAGGTCGGGGACGGCGTCGATCTTCTGCTGGTCCTTGAGGAACTTCGCCGCGTCCAGCAGGCTCTGCGCGAGGCCGCCCGGCGCCTGCGGCGTGCCCAGCCATTCGGGACCGGCCAGGTCGGCGGGCTTGAGGAAGACGCCCTGGCTGAGCTGGTCCTTGGCGTCCTCCTTGGTGAGGTTCAGCTCGGCCGCGACGGCGGTGGCCGCCTCGTCCGGGTTGTCGGCGATCAGCTGCAGCGCCCTGGCCTCCACCTTGCGCCAGGCGTCGACCGCGTCGGGATGGGCCTGGACGAACGCCGTCGACACCACGCCGAGGTCCAGCGTGGGCTTGCCCGACGCGGCCAGTTCGCGGCTGGTGACGAGCGTCCTGCCGGTCTTCTTCAGCTCCTTCAGCGTCGGCAGCCAGGTGTAGGCGGCGTCGATGTCGCCCCGGGTCCACGACGCCTGGATGTCCTGCGGCTCCAGGTCGATGATATTCACCTCGGACTCGGCCACACCCGCCTTGTCCAGCGCCGACAGCAGGCTGTAGTGGGCGGTCGAGGCGAACGGCGTGGCGACCTTCTTGCCGCGCAGCCCCTCGATCGCCGTCACGCCGCTGTCGTTGCGCGCGACCAGGGCCTCGTTGTCACCGGCCACGTCCAGCACGAACGCGACCTGGTACGGGATGTTCAGCGGGGCCGACAGCCCCCTGGCGACCGGGCTGGACCCGATGGCCGCGATGTCGACGCTCTTGGCGACGAACGCGGTGTTGATGCTCGCGCCCGAGTCGAACTTCGTCCACTGGATCGTGTAGCCGGGCAGCGCCTGCTCCAGCCACTTCTTGTTCTTCACGATGAGATCCCCGCTGGGAAAGGCCTGGTAGGCGACGCGGATGCTCTTGGCACCCGCCCCCTCCCCGCCCGAGGAGGCGGAGCCGTCGCCGCACGCGGTCAGGGCGGCGGCGAGGACCAGGGGGAGGACGAGCTTCAGGCGCATGGCGGTTTCCTTTTCGGGGGGTGCACGGTGGATCACGAACAACGGAGGTCAGGTACGGCCGCGCCAGGGGATCAGCCGCTTCTCGGCCGTGCGCAGCGCCGCGTCGATGAGCAGCCCGGACAGGCCGATGGCGAGCAGGCCGAGCACCACGACATCGGTCTGCAGGTAGCGCTGGGCGTCCCTGACCATGCCGCCGATGCCGGGCACGCCGTTGACGGTCTCGGCGGCGACCACCGATGAGTAGGCGATGCCGACCGCGAGCCGTACTCCCGTGAAGATCTCGGGAAGGGCGTTGGGCAGCACGACGTCCCTGGTGACGTCCCAGCGGGAGGCGCCCAGCGCTCTCGCCGCCTCGACCAGGTCCTTCGGCGCGCCGTGCACGGCCGCGGCGGTGGCGACGGCGACCGGCGGCATCGCCGCGATGGCCAGCAGCCAGAGCTTGGGCGTCTCGTCGATGCCGAACCAGATGATGAGCAGGCTGAAGTACGCCAGGGGCGGCAGCGCCCTGACGAAGGTGACGACGGGCTCGGCCACGACGCGGATCCACGGCACCGCGCCGAGCACGACGCCGACGACGAGCCCGGCCGCCACCCCGATCGCCGAACCGAGCAGGATGCGGCGCAGGCTCACCCCGAGGTGCTCGACGAGCAGGCTGCCGCTGTAGCCGCGGATGCCGTCGTGTGTGGTCGACAACCGGATCAGCTGGTCCCACACCGCCTTGGGCGTGGGCACGAACGAGGGATTCGCCGCCGCGAAGGCGACCGCCTGCCACAGGATGATCAGTACGAGGACGGCGAGCACCCGCACGCCGAACCGCTTGAGCACTGGCCCGCGCCGCCTCGGCCCGTCCGGCCTGCGGCTGCGCGGCTCGGCTGCGGGACGTTCGAGTACGGGGGGCGAAGGTGACGAGGTCACAGCGGCATCGGCGGGACAGGGATGGACATATGTATTTCCTACCAATTTATAGTGGATTAGGCAACAGGCGAGGCCGGATCCTCGCCTGCCTGGCCGTTCTGGTGGCGGCGGCCCTGGCCCTGCATGCCTTCGTGCCCAACACGGGGTGGCGTCTGGGCAGCCTGTTGGAGACGTTCCTGCCGTGGCTCGGCCTGGCCGTCGCGGCGCTGCTCGGCCTGGCCCTGTTACGGCGATCGGTCCTCGCGCTCGCCGCCACCGCACTGCCCGCCGCCGTCTGGCTCGTCCTCTTCGGCCCGTCGTTGCTGCCCACCGGCCCGACGCGGGCCCACCAGCTGACCGTCGTGCAGCACAATGTCGACGACGCCAATCCCACGCCCTCCGCCACCGCGGACGTCGTCGGGCGGACCGGGGCCGACCTCGTCGCCCTCCAGGAGCTCACCCCTGCGGCGCTGCCGCTCTACCGTGCCGCCCTGGCCTCGCGCTATCCCCATCACCTCGTCGTGGGCACGGTCGGGCTCTGGTCCAGGCATCCGCTGCGCGACGGCCGTGCCGTCGACATCAAGCCCAAGGACCTGACGGCCGAGTGGAGCAGGGGCCTGCGGGCCACGGCCGGCACGCCGTACGGGGACGTGGCCGTGTATGTCGCCCATCTGCCCTCGGTGCGCCTCCGGCCGCGGAGCGGGTTCGACGCGGCCAGGAGGGACGAGAGCGCACTGGCACTGGGCGCGGCCGTGGCCGCCGAGCCGCTGGCCAGGGTGGTCCTGCTGGGCGACCTCAACGGGGTGCTCGACGACCGGGGGCTCGCGCCGCTCACCTCACGGCTGGCCGCCGATCGGACGGGCTTCGGTTTCACCTGGCCCGAGGCCTTTCCGGTGGCCAGGATCGACCATGTGCTGACCCGCTCGGCCGTACCCGTGGACTCGCGGCTGCTGCCCGCACGGGGCAGCGACCATCTGCCGGTGCTGGTCCGCATCAGGCTCTGAGGATCCCCGGCCTGCGCGTCAGGCTCCGAAGATCTCGGGCTTGTCGCGAGGGGATTTATCGATGAATGTCATGCTGTGACCCCTTTACGGCGTGATCGATGGGTGCGGGCTGTGCGGCGGGAGGCGGCGTATGTGCGGGCCCAGGCCGCCGGGCTGACCCGGCGGCACTCCGACCAGCGACTCCAGGCGCGTCAGATCGGCAAGGCGACGCTCGCGGCGGTGCTGGCCTGGCTGCTGGCCAGCAGGCTGCTGCCGGGCGAGAGCATCTGGATCGCACCCGCCACCGCCGTGATCATGGTGCACGCCACCGTGTACCAGACCCTGACCAACGGGCTGCGGCGCGTGGCCGCCGTCGCCGCCGGGGTCATGCTGGCCGGAAGCATCGGCCATCTGATCGGCCTCAACGCCCTCAGCCTCGTCCTGGTGGTGCCGCCCGCCCTGGTCGCGGCCCGCTGGCACCGGATGGGCAGGCACGGCTCCGACGTGGCCACGACCGCCGTGCTCATGCTCTCCTTCGGGGCCGGATCGCAGGAGCGCTACCTGCTGGCCTATGTCGTCGCCACCGCGCTGGGCGCGACCTGCGGGGCCGTGGTCAACACCGTGCTGTGGCCGCCGCTCTACCGCCACCGGCCCGAGGCCGCCCTGCGCGACCTGGCCGAACAGGCGGCCACCCTGCTCGACGAGATCGCCGAAGGCCTGCACGACGGCTGGAACCTCGACGGACTGCCCCGCTGGCAGCGCCATACCGCCCTGCTGGAGGAGCGCCTGGCCGTCGCCGCCGCCGCGGTGGCAGACGGCAAGGAGAGCCGCCGCTACAACCTGCGCCACCGATTGCTCCCCGCCACCGACTCTCGCGCCGCGCACCTGCGGGCGATGACCTCGGTCAGCGCGCACATCCGGGCGATCGTGCATGCGATGGCCCACCTCGACCACGCCTCCACCTCCGACGTCAGCGCCGACTTCTCGCGCGACTACGCCACCCTGCTCGACCTGCTCTCGGCCGCCCTCACCGCCCTGTTCGACCGGCACGACAGCGCCGCCTCCCTGCTCTCGCGCGCCGAGTCCCAGGCCGTGCGCATCCACGACCGGATGACCGCCGAGATCCAGGCGGGCCAGGTCGACCACCCCGACGGCTGGGCCATCAGCGGCAGCCTCCTCACCGACGCCCAGCGCATCCTGGTCCTCCTGGGCCGGACCCGCGACCGGCGATCGGGCGGAGGCCCTGCTACGGCCTGAACCGGTAGCCCATGCCCGGCTCGGTGAGCAGGTGGACCGGGCGCGCGGGATCGGGTTCGAGCTTGCGGCGGAGCTGGGCCATGTACTGGCGCAGGTAGTGCGTGTCCTTCAGATAGGTGGCTCCCCACACCTCGGTCAGCAGATACCGCTGGCTGACCAGTTTGCCGGGATTGCGGATGAGGATCTCCAGGATGTGCCACTCGGTCGGCGTCAGCCGCAGCCCGCCCGAGACCGTCTTGCCCGCCAGGTCGATCACATATTCGCCGATCACCGCACGGGCCTGCTCGGCCTCCTGCACCGACGTGCGCCGGGTGACGGCCCTGATCCGGGCGAGCAGTTCGTCAATACCGAAGGGCTTGGTCACATAGTCGTCGGCCCCGGCGTCCAGGGCCGCGACCTTGTCCCTGTTGCCCGCCCGGCCGGACAGGACGATGATCGGCACGCGGCTCCACCCGCGCAGCCCGTGTATGACGTCGACGCCGTCGATGTCGGGCAGGCCCAGGTCGAGGACGACCAGGTCGGGATGGGCGTCGGCGGCCTGGCGCAGTGCGCCCGCGCCGTCGGCCGCCGCCGTCACCTCGTAGTGCCTGGCCACCAGGTTGATCCGCAGTGCCCGCAGGATCTGCGGCTCGTCGTCGACGACCAGGACGTGCGTCATGGGCGCGCCTCCGGCGTCACGGGCATGGTGAGAATCATGGTGAGCCCTCCCCCTGGGGTCTCGTCGGGTACGAGCGTGCCGCCCATCGCCTCGGCCAGACCGCGCGACAGCGCGAGGCCGAGCCCGACGCCGGAGTGGTTGTCGCGGTCGCCGAGCCGCTGGAACGGCAGGAAGACCTGCTCGTGCGCCTCGGCCGGGATGCCGGGCCCACCGTCGACGACGCGGATCTCGACCAGTCCGGCATGCGCGCTGGCCGTGAGCAGCACCGTGCGGCCCGGCGGGCTGTAGCGCACGGCGTTGGACATGAGATTGACCAGCACACGCTCCAGCAGCGCGGGATCGGCCACGATCTCCGGCAGCCCGGCGGCCACGTCGGCCTCGACGCCGGAACGCAGGGGGCCCAGGTCGTCGACGGCTCTCGGCACCACCTCCTCCAGGGCGACCGGCTGCAGGTCGAGGCCGAGCACCCCGGCCTGCAGGCGGCTCATGTCGAGCAGGTTGGCCACCAGCCGCTCCAGCTTGGCCAGCGACTCGTGCGCGGTGGCGAGCAGTTCCGCCCTGTCCTGGGGCGACCAGTCGATCTCACTGCTGAGCAGGCTGTCGACGGCCGCCTTGGCCGAGGCGAGCGGCGTGCGCAGGTCGTGGCTGACCGCGGCCAGCAGGGCGGTGCGCATCCTGTCGGCCTCGGCGAGCGGCCTGGCCTGGCCCACCTCGGCGACCAGCCGTTCCTGACGCAGGGCGACGGCCGCCTCGGCGGCGAACGCCTCCAGCACCCTGCGCCCCGAGGCGTCGATCAGCTTCCCGGTCGCGGCCAGGACCAGGCCCTCGTCGATCACCACATCGGTGTCGGCCGTACCCGGGCAGGTCGAAGGGGCGCCGCCCGATGTGGCCACGATGCGCCACGCCTCGGGCTCGCAGCGGTCGTCGGGGCCCGGCTCGCCGAGGCGTTCCAGCAGGGTGACCGAGGTCAGGCCGAAGGTCTCGCGCAGCCTGGCCAGCAGCGACGACAGCGCCGACTCGCCCCGCAGGACGTGCCCGGCGAGTGTGGCCAGCACCTCGGCGTCCGCGCTCGCCCTGGCCGCCTCCCTGCTGCGCCGTGCCGCCACGTCCACGATCGCACTCACGGCCGCGGCGACCACGACGAAGACGACCAGGGCGAGAAGGTTCTCCGGATCGGAGATCGTGAACTCGCCGAGCGGCGGTGTGAAGAAGAAGTTGAGCAGCAACGACCCGCCGACGGCCGCCGTGATCGCCGGCCACATGCCGCCGACGAGCGCCACCCCCACCACCATGACGAGGAACAGCAGGATCTCGCTCGGCAGCGCCAGATCGTCCCTGAACGGCAGCAGCGCGGCGGCCAGCAGCGGCATACCGGCCCCCGCGACCGCCCATCCGGCCATGCGGCGCTCGCGGGTCAGGGCCGCCCTGCTGCGGGAAGGGCGGCCCCGGCCCTGCTTCGCCTCGGCGTGCGTGATCATGTGCACGTCGATGGTTCCGGATCTGGCCGTGGTCTCGACGCCGACGCCTCGGGCGAAGATCTGGGCGAAGCGGCCGCGCCTGGAGGCGCCGAGCACGAGCTGGGTGGCGTTGACTCCGGAGGCGAAGTCGAGCAGCGCCTTGGGTATGTCGTCGCCGACGACCTGGTGGTAGCTGCCGCCCATCGACTCGGCCAGCGTCCGCTGCCTGGCCAGGTCGGCCGGATCGCCGCCGGTGAGGCCGTCGGCCCTGGTGACGTGGACGGCCAGCAGGTCGGCGCCCTTGCTGCGGTCGGCGATGCGGGCGGCGCGCCGTACCAGGGTGTCGCCTTCGGGGCCGCCGGTGAGGGCCACGACGACGCGTTCGCGGGCCTCCCAGGTGCCGGTGATGCCGTGTTCGGCGCGGTAGCGGTCGAGTTGCTCGTCGACCTTGCCCGCGACCCAGAGCAGGGCGAGCTCGCGCAGTGCGGTGAGGTTGCCGACCCTGAAGTAGTTCGACAGGGCGGCGTCGACCTTGTCCGGCCGGTAGACGTTGCCGTGCGCCATCCGGCGGCGCAGCGCCTCGGGCGACATGTCGACCAGCTCGACCTGCGAGGCCCTGCGGACGACCTCGTCGGGCACGGTCTCACGCTGCGGCACGCCGGTGATCTGCTGGACGACGTCGTTGAGCGACTCCAGGTGCTGCACGTTGACGGTGGAGATCACATCGATCCCGGCAGCCAGGATGTCCTCGATGTCCTGCCAGCGTTTGGCGTTGCGCGAGCCCGGCACGTTGGTGTGGGCGAGCTCGTCGATGAGGGCGAGTCTGGGCGCGCGTTCGATGACGGCCTCGACGTCGAGCTCGGTGAACGTGCCGCCCCTGTGGGTCATGCTCCTGCGCGGGATCGTCTCCATGCCGTCGAGGAGTTCTGCCGTGCAGGGGCGGCCGTGGGTCTCGACGAGCCCCACGACCACGTCCTTGCCGCGCTCCTTGGCCCTGCGGCCCTCGCCGAGCATCGCGTACGTCTTGCCGACGCCCGGCGCCGCGCCGAGATAGACCCTCAGTCGGCCGCGTGCCACGCCTTCACCCCTTGTCGAGGGCGAGGTTGAGCTCCAGCACGTTCACCGCGGGTTCGCCCATGAAGCCGAGCGCCCTGCCGGTGGTGTTCGCCTCGACCAGCGCCTTCACGCGGTCGGGTGTGATCCCCCGTTCCCTGGCCACCCGCGGGACCTGCAGCTCGGCGTAGGCGAGGGAGATGTGCGGGTCCAGCCCCGACCCGCTGGCGGTGACCGCGTCGGCGGGCACCACGGCCGTGGCGGCGCCCCTGATCGGGACGGTACGGCCTGCGCTGTGGTCCTCGCCCGGCTTCGCGCAGACGACCGGGCGGCCCTGGTAGGCGGCGATGAAGGGAGCGGCGGGGCAGACCTGGTTGACGCTCACGGCACGGTCGGGGAAGACCTTCAGCACCGCGCCCACACCGTCGGGCGTACAGTACGGGCGGGCGCCGCTGACGCCTTCCAGCTCGCCGATCGCCTTGGAGCGGGCGCAGACCTGGGTGAGCAGCGACTGCCTGCCGTCCTCGCCCGGGGTGTCGAGGACGTCCTCGGGGCCGAGGTTGCTCGCCGCGGTGGACAGCGGGTCGTAGCCGTCGCCCGCCGCCGACGGGCGCGACTGGAAGTACTTCTCGACCGGGTCGCCTTCGGCGTCGGTGAAGCTCTGGCCGATGAGCGAGCTGCCGACGGCCTTGCCGTCCTTGTCGATCAGCGAGCCGTTGGCGTGGTCGTTGAAGGCCACCTGGGCGAGCGCCGTGGTGGCCAGCGGGTACAGCAGGCCGAGTACGACGGTCAGGACGGCGAACGCCCTGACGGCGGCGAGGTGCTGGCGCAGCCAGCCGGGCAGACGTTCCATCACACGATCCCCGAGATGAGCAGGTCGATGAGCTTGATACCGGCGAACGGCGCCACGATGCCGCCCAGGCCGTAGACGTAGAGGTTGCGCGAGAGCAGCTTGGAGGCGCTGGAGGGCCGGTAGCGCACACCGCGCAGCGCGAGCGGGATGAGGGCGACGATGACGACGGCATTGAAGATCACCGCGGACAGGATCGCCGACTGGGGCGAGTCCAGGCGCATGACGTTGAGGGCGTCCAGGCCGGGATAGACGGCGGCGAACATGGCCGGGATGATCGCGAAGTACTTGGCGATGTCGTTGGCGATGGAGAACGTCGTCAGCGCGCCTCTGGTGATGAGGAGCTGCTTGCCGATCTCCACGATCTCGATGAGCTTGGTGGGGTTGGAGTCGAGGTCGACCATGTTCCCGGCCTCTTTGGCGGCCGAGGTGCCGGTGTTCATGGCGACGCCGACGTCGGCCTGGGCCAGGGCGGGCGCGTCGTTGGTGCCGTCGCCGGTCATCGCGACCAGACGGCCGCCCTCCTGCTCCTGTTTGATGAGGGCGAGCTTGTCCTCGGGAGTGGCCTCGGCCAGGAAGTCGTCGACCCCGGCCTCGTCCGCGATGGCCTTGGCGGTGAGCGGGTTGTCGCCGGTGATCATGACGGTCCTGATGCCCATGCGGCGCATCTCGTCGAAACGCTCGCGCATTCCGGCCTTGACCACGTCCTTGAGGTGGATGACGCCCAGCACACGCGCCTTGCCCTCGACGACCTCGCCGACGACGAGCGGGGTGCCGCCCGAGCCGGAGATCGCGTCGACCAGAGCGCCGATCTCGCCGGTGGGGCTGCCGCCGTTCTCGCGTACCCACTTCATGACCGCGGTCGCCGCGCCCTTGCGCACCTGGCGGCCGTCGACGTCCACGCCCGACATGCGGGTCTGGGCGGTGAACGGCACCCAGACGGCGTCGTGGACCTCGCGCTCGCGCAGGCCGTAGTGCTCCTTGGCGTAGACGACGACCGAGCGGCCCTCGGGGGTTTCGTCGGCCAGGCTGGCCAGCTGCGCCGCCTCGGCCAGCCGGTCGACGTCGATGCCGGGCGCGGGGACGAGGTCGGCCGCCTGGCGGTTGCCCAGGGTGATCGTTCCGGTCTTGTCCAGCAGCAGCGTGCTGACGTCGCCCGCCGCCTCGACCGCACGGCCGGACATGGCAAGCACGTTGCGCTGGACCAGGCGGTCCATGCCCGCGATGCCGATGGCGCTGAGCAGTGCGCCGATCGTGGTCGGGATCAGGCAGACCAGCAGCGAGACCAGCACGACGCCGGACACACCGTCGGAGCCGAGTGCGAGCGTCTCGGGCACGCCGGGGTTCTCCGCGACCGCGTAGATCGCGAACGGCTGCATGGTGATCGTCGCGATCAGGAAGATGATCGTGAGAGCGGCCAGCAGGATGTTGAGCGCGATCTCGTTGGGCGTCTTCTGGCGGTTCGCGCCTTCGACCAGGGCGATCATCCGGTCGATGAAGCTCTCGCCGGGCTTCTGGGTGATCTTCACGACGATGCGGTCGGAGAGCACCTTCGTCCCGCCCGTGACCGCCGAGCGGTCGCCGCCCGACTCGCGGATGACCGGGGCGGACTCGCCGGTGATGGCCGACTCGTCGACACTCGCGATGCCCTCGACGACGTCGCCGTCGCCGGGGATGACCTCTCCGGCGACGACCACGACGACATCGCCCTGCTTGAGCTCGGAGGCGGCGACGCTCTCCCCCGATTGCAGCCGGGCCACGGTGTCACGTTTGGCGGCTCGCAGCGTCGCCGCCTGGGCCTTGCCCCGCCCCTCGGCGACCGCTTCGGCAAGATTGGCGAAGAGCACGGTCAGCCACAGCCACACGACGGTGGCCCAGGCGAAGAAGGACGGATCGGTGATCGCCAGCACCGTGGTGAAGGCGGCGCCCACCTCGACGATCAGCATGACGGGGTTGCGCCACAGGGTCGCGGGGTTCAGCTTCCTGACCGCGTCCGGCAGCGAGCGGAGCATCTGCCCGGGGTCGAGCAGCCCGCCGCCGACCCGGCCGCCTTCGCGTGTCTCGGGGGCGGACTGCAACACTGGGGTGGACATCAGCGGATTCCTTCTGCGAGCGGACCCAGCGCCAGGGCCGGGAGGAAGGTCAGGGCGACCAGGATGATCGTGACGCCGACCACCAGGCCGACGAACTGCGGCCGATGCGTGGGCAGCGTCCCCGCCGAGACCGGCACCGGCGCCTGCGCGGCGAGGGAACCGGCCAGGGCCAGCACGAAGATGATCGGCAGGAAGCGGCCGAGCAGCATGCACAGCCCGAGCGCCACGTCGTACCAGGGGGTGTTGACGGTGACGCCGCCGAAGGCCGAGCCGTTGTTGTTGGAGGCGCTGGTGAAGGCGTAGAGGATCTCGGAGAAGCCGTGCGGGCCGTCGTTCAGCATGGCCGCCAGGCCCGCCTGGTTGCCCATCGCCACGGCGGTGCCGGTCAGCACGAGGATCGGCGTGACCAGGAAGTACATCGAGGCCAGCTTGATCTCGCGGGCGCCGATCTTCTTGCCCAGGTACTCGGGCGTGCGGCCGACCATGAGGCCGGCGACGAAGACCGTGATCACCGCCAGCACCAGCATGCCGTACAGGCCGGCTCCGACGCCGCCGGGCGCGACCTCGCCCAGCATCATGTTGAACAGCGTCATCATGCCGCCGAGCGGTGTGTAGCTGTCGTGGAAGGAGTTGACGGCGCCCGTCGAGGTGAGGGTGGTGGCCGCGGCGAACGTGGCGGAGTTCGCGACGCCGAACCTGACGTCCTTGCCCTCCATCGCGGCACCGGCCGCCTGGGGCACGGTGGCGTCGCCCGACAGTTCGAACGCGGTGGTCAGCAGCACGCTGGCGACCGCGATCGTGGCCATGACCGCGAGGATCGCGTAGCCCTGCCTGACCTGGCCGACCATACGGCCGAACGTGCGCGGCAGGGCGAACGGGATCAGCAGGATGAGGAAGATCTCGAACCAGTTGGTCCAGCTCGTCGCGTTCTCGAACGGATGGGCGGAGTTGACGTTGTAGAAGCCGCCGCCGTTGGTGCCGAGCTCCTTGATCACCTCCTGGCTGGCGACCGGTCCGCCGGTGATCGCCTGCGTGCCGCCGGTCAGGGTGGTGATCTCGTGCGGGGCGGCGAAGTTCTGCACCAGCCCGCCCGCGACCAGCACGAGCGCCCCGACGAAGGCGATCGGCAGCAGGATGCGGAACGTGCCCCGGACCAGGTCGACCCAGAAGTTGCCGAGCGTGCCCGACCTGCTGCGGGCGAACCCGCGCACGAGTGCGATCGCCACCGCCATGCCGACCGATGCCGAGACGAAGTTCTGCACGGCGAGTGCGCCCATCTGGACCAGGTGGCCCATCGTGGACTCGCCCGAGTAGGCCTGCCAGTTGGTGTTGGTGACGAAGCTGACGGCGGTGTTCCACGCGATGTGGTCGGGCACGGCGTCGAGGCCGAGCGAGAGCGGCAGCCGGTCCTGCACCCGCTGCAGGCCGTACACCAGCAGCAGGCCGACCACGGAGAAGGCCAGCACGCCCCGCGCGTAGACGCCCCAGCTCTGCTCGGCGTCCGGGCGCACACCGAGCATTCGATAGGTGACGCGCTCGATCACGGTGTGCTTGGCGCCGCTGTAGACGCGGTACATGTAGTCGCCCAGCGGCCTGTGGACCACGGCAAGCGCGACGATCAGCGAGAGGACGAAGATCCAGCCCATCTCAGAACCGTTCCGGGAACAGCAGGGCCACGACCATGAAGACCACCAGGCCGCAGGCCACGACCAGTCCGGCGAGGTTGACCACGCTCACAGCCGCTCCACCGCCTTGACCACGAACCCGAAGATCACGAACAACGCGATCGTCAGGGCGACGAAGATGACGTCGGCCATCCCCACTCCTCATTCGACGTTCCAAGGACCTCGCGACCACCAGGACAGGCGGCCACAGAGCCAGCAAACAGGCGAAATGGGGGAGATTTGCCGCTCTTGACGGGTTTCATACGCCGTGACACTCGGCATTGACGGCATAGCTACGCGGGGCCACACGGGGTAGAGCAACAGGTGTCCGAACGTCGTCGTGAGAAAGGCACCTCATGCACGTTCCACGCACACTCGTCGCGGCCGTCACCGCCGCCGTCCTGGCGAGCGCCGCCACGGCCGCACCCGCCGCCGCGGCCGTGACCGGCACGGCACTCGACGCCAACTACACCTGTACGGACGGCGTCAGATTCTTCATGTCCGACACGATCGGCTACATCATCTTCGCGACCGGCTGCAGCGGATCAGGCAGCGGCACCTACGGCACGATCACCATCCCCAGCGGCAGCTACTTCTGCCAGAACGTCCTGTACAACCCGATGCTCAGCAGCGTCAACGGCCATCAATGCTGAGACACACGGGGGACGTCCCGGCGTCCCCCGCCCTCGGGCGGTCAGCCCAGCGAGACGGCGGCGACCCTGCGCGCCAGCAGCCGAGCCGGGTCCATGACGGGCACCGGCACCCGGCGGCTGTCCAGCGCCAGCACGATCTCGGTGCAGGCCGCCACCACACGCCCGGCGCCGCGAGCGGCCAAGGACTGGGCGACCTCGGCCAGGGCACTGCGGTGCACGGCGGTGACCGTGCCCGCCTTCACCGCGGCGATGGCGGCCGACACCAGGCGCTGCTCGTCCTCGTCCGGCTCGACCGGCTCGATCTCGCGCTTGCGCAACGCGTCCGCGTACAGCCCTGAGGTCAAGGTGCCCGTGGTGGCCAGCAGCCCGGCGGCCCTGACGCCCACGTCGGCGAGCGCGTCGGCGGTGACCTCCACGATGCTGACCAGTTCGATCCCGGCCTCGTCGGCCAGCCCGGGCACGAAGGCGTGCGCGGTGTTGCATGGTACGGCCAGCACCTCGCACCCCGCGCGCTTGAGCGCCTCGACACCGCGTCGCAGGCTGGGGGTGGGGTCCTCGCCGAGCCCGAGCAGGCTGAGCGAGCGGTCGGGCACGCGCGGGTCGCCCCAGATGACGACCGGCACGTGGCTCTGGTCGCCGGTGGCGGGCGTCTCCTCGACGAGCTTGCCGTAGAAGTCGACGGTCGCGGCCGGTCCCATACCGCCGAGCACCCCGACCAGCCGAGGCGTACGGCCGCGCCGCTCGTCGAGCGTCGTCTCCGGAAGCCCCGTGCCAGGAAGCCCCGTCTCAGGAAGCGCAGTCACAGGAAGCCTCCTCGCGGCCGGTCGCGCCTGCGGCGTACGGACAGCCGCGGCCAACAGGATCGCCGGATAAGGTGACATCGCCCGCGATATGCGGCAATCAGTCATCAAGGGAGAAGAGATGCAGGATTCCGGCATCGAGCCCCTGCGGTTGCTGTCGGAGACCGATCTCGAACTCATCGACGCGCTGCAGATCAACCCCCGCGCGAGCTGGGTCGACATCGGCGCGGCCACCGGCTCGGACCCGGCCACGGCCGCCCGGCGCTGGCAGCGGCTGCACGGATCGGGCGAGGCGTGGACGACCGTCGCACTCGGCCGGCGGCAGATGCACGAGATGAGCATGGCGTTCCTGGAGATCGACTGCGCGGCCGGGGCCGCCGTCGAGGTCGCGGCGACGCTGGCGCGGGCCAGGCACCTGATCACCGTGCAGCACGTCGCCGCCGGACACGACCTGTTCGTGATCGCCGCCGCAGCCTCGATGCCCGCACTCGCCGACTACCTGCTGAGCGACCTGCCCAGGGTGGCGGGCGTGGCCAAGGTACGCACCCATCTGGCCACCCGCGTCTTCGAGGCGTCGTGCCGATGGCGGCTGCGCGTGCTCCCGCCGGGCACCGCCGCGACCCTGGCCAGGCGCAGCGGCCCACCGGAGTCCACCCGGCAGATGGACGACATCGACAGAAGGCTCTTCCGCGCCCTGGTCGCCGACGGCAGAGCCGGGTACGCCGATCTGGCCGCGACCGTCGGCACCTCGGAACGCACCGTGCAGCGCCGCCTGTCCAGGCTCGTCGCGACCGAGGACATCGACTTCCGCTGCGACCTCGCCCGCTCGCACGCCGGCTGGCGCTCATCGGCCGTGCTGTGGCTGCGCATGCCCGACCGCCTGCTGGAGGAGACGGGCACGGCGCTGCTCGGCTGGCCGGAGACCCGCACGTGCGCGGCACTCGCCGGTTCGAGCAACATGCTGCTCACCGTCGGCCTGCATGCCGTCACCGACCTGCACCCCCTGGTGATGCGCCTGGAGCGCCGCTTCCCGCACCTCACGGTCGCCGACCGCCAGATCGTCCTGCGCCAGACCAAGCTGTACGGCAGGCTGCTCGACCCGGTCGGCCGCTGCACAGGCGTCGTCCCCGTCGACCCATGGAGCCTGTGATCCCAGGCGGCTCAGGGATCGCCCCGCCCTGGACTCCCAGGAGCCCATGACCACAGGGCCGCACACTCAGCGCGGCTCAGGGATCGCCTCACCCCTGGACCCCAGGAGCCCATGACCACCAGGCCGCACACTCAGCGCGGCTCGGGGATCGCCTCACCCCTGGACTCCCAGGCCAGCCCCGCCCGTAGCACCGCCGACTCCTCCCGACCGACGATCTGCAGGTCGCCGATCGCCAGCGCGGGCAGCCCGAGTGCGGAGATCACCGAGGTGATGCGCCCGACCTCGCCGCGCACGGCGGCCTCGTCGCAGCCGACCCTGGGCGCGAGAGCGCCGAGCGTGGGCATGACCAGCACGTCGAGCCCGGCCATCCGCCCGGCGAACTCCGCACGCGCCACCCCCAGCCGCTCGACGGCCGCCGCGTGGTCGGCCTGGCCGATCGCCTCGGCGCTCTCCAGCTTGCGCCGCACACCCGGGCTGTAGTCGGCCGCGTTGCGCGGGAAGGTCGCCTCGTGGGTACGCCTGGCCTGGGCGCCGACGATCGTCCAGTACGGCCGCAGGATGTCGTAGGGCAGCGCGACCGTCCGCAGCTCGGCCCCGAGAGCGGCGAACGCGTCGGCCTGGGCGCAGCCTTCGACCACGCCGATCCGCCATCCGGCCAGGTCTCCGGCCCGTTCGACCGGCTGCCCGCCGCCGAGCACCTCCCACACGCGGGTCACGTCGGCGACCGATGCGGCCATCGGGCCGACCACGTCGAACGCCGGCGCGAGCGGCGCCACTCCCCTGCCGTCGATCGCGCCGGTGCGCGGGCGCAGTCCGACGACTCCGCAGCAGGCGGCGGGCATCCGCACCGAGCCGCCGGTGTCGGTGCCGAGCCCGAACCTGGCGACGCCCGCGGCGATGGCCGCCGCGGTGCCGCCGCTGGAGCCGCCGGGCGTCAGGTGGGGGTGCCTGGGGTTGCCCACGTCGCCCCAGTGCGGGTTCTCGCTGGTGACGCCCCAGGCGAACTCGTGCTGGTTGGCCTTGCCGACCAGCAGTGCGCCCGCACGCTCCAGCGCCTGCACGCACGGCGCCGTGGTCAGCGCCTCCCGCGTGCCGTACAGGGCCGAGCCCTGGGTGGTGTACAGCCCGGCGACGTCGATCATGTCCTTGACCACGAACGTCCAGCAGTCGAGGGGGCCACCGGGTGCGGCGGTCCTGATGTGGCCGAGGCGTTCGACGACCGGCTTGGGGCCCGCCTCGATGAGGATGTTGTGTTCGGCGTGCCGTTCGAGGGCCTCGGCCGACCTGGCTGTCGCCGCCGCGCGTTGCATGAGGTGGATCTCCTGACGAAGGTGCCGGTGCGGACGGGATGGTGGCAGACCGACGGGGCCCGCGTCGAATGCTCAGACTTCGAGAGCGTCCAGCAGCGCCCGCAGTCTGGCGCTCTCGCGATCGGGTCTGACCAGGGCGAAGATACTTCGACTGGTGTTCAGCCAGGGTACGTCGGCCACCACGACGCCCGGTCCGTGCCCCGTCAGGGCCAGGTCGGCGACGAAGGCCGCGCCCACGCCCGCCTCGATCAGCGACATCGTGATCTTGAAGTCGTCCGAGTGGCAGGCCACACGCGGATGCAGGTCCCAGCGGGCGAAGACGCCGTCGAAGAAGGAGGCGTCGCTGCTCCCGGGATGATGCATGATCCACGGCAGGTCGACGAGCTGTTCGGCCCGGTACGGCGAGAGGTCGGCCCAGCTCGCGGGCAGCGCCAGCTTGTAGCGGTCCTCGGCGATCCATCTGCGGCTCAGCGCCGAAGGCCAGGACAGGCCCGAGTTGCCGACCTGGTAGACGATCGCCGCGTCCATCTCGCCGCCCGCGCCCAGGTGCGGGATGAGCTTGGAGGACTCGGCGACCGAGATGCGCACTCCGGCCCGGTCCTCGGGCTCCATCCTGCGCAGCACCCCGGCCAGCCGGTCGGCGAAGCTGGGGAACAGGCCGAGCCTGATCTGCCGCTCGCTCCCCCTGTGCACGGCCTGCACCGAGGCGACCATGCGCTCGATGTCGACCAGGACGATCTCGGCATGCCTGGCCAGCACCTCCGCCGCACTGGTCGGCAGCACGCTGTGCGCCGAGCGCTCGAACAGCCGCACGCCGATCTTCTTCTCCAGCGCGGCCATCTGCTGGGAGACGGCGGAGGAGGTGTATCCGAGGCGATTGGCCGCGGCGGCGAAGGACCCCAGGGCGATGACCTCACGCAGAGTACGCAGGTGTTCCGGCTTCAGCATTAGCATTCCTTGCTCTCAGGGTTGCTAAATGTCGTGTTTATAGCACTTCCGTGTTCTTTTAGCTACTCCTACAGTGAAGCCCACTGTCACTCCAGCACCCTTGAGGGTCACTTTGAGCATCCGTGTGTACCGCAACGCCGCCATCCATACCGGGCAGGGCGGCCTCCCGCCCGCCCAGGCCATGGCCGTGGACGGCGAGCACCTCGTGGCCGTCGGCACCGAGGCCGAGGTCCGCGAGGCGGCGGGCCACGACGCCGAACTCGTCGACCTGGCGGGCGCCGCCGTCCTGCCCGGCCTCTACGACGCCCACATCCACACCGCCCAGTACGCCCACAGCCTCGGCGCCATCGACCTGCGCGACGTACGCTCGCTCGACGAGGCGCTCGCCATGATCGACGAGCACGTCGCCAGGCTGCGCCCCGGCGGCTGGCTGTTCGGCGGCCGATGGAACAGCAACACCTGGACGCCGCCCGCCCAGCCCGACAGGTACGCCCTCGACTCCGTCAGCCAAGGCCTGCCGATCGCCCTGCCGAACATCGACGGCCACACCGTCTGGGCCAACTCCGCCGCCCTGCGCCTGGCCGGGATCGACGCCTCCACGCCCGACCCGATCGGCGGCGAGATCGTCAGGGACGCGAGCGGCGAGCCGACCGGCATCCTGCGCGAGTCCGCCTCCTACCCGCTGCGCGCCCTCATGGTCTCGGGCGACCTGAGCGACAAACTGCTCGCCGCGCAGGAGGAACTGCTCGCACTCGGCCTCACCAGCGTGCACGACATCGACGGCGAGGACTGCAGACAGGCCTACCTGCGCCTGCGTGACGAGGGCCGGTTGAAGATCCGCGTGCACAAGGCGATCCCGACCGTCCACCTGGAGGCGGCCATCGCCGAGGGCCGCCGCACCGGCCAGGGCGACGACTGGGTCCGCACCGGCCCGGTGAAGATCTTCAGCGACGGCGCGCTCGGCTCGCACACCTGCCACATGAGCGAGGCGTTCGCCGGGGACGACGACAACCTCGGCATCGCGGTCACACCGTACGACGACCTGGTCGCGCTGTTCAGGACCGCGGCGCAGGCGGGCATCGCCGTCGCCACGCATGCCATCGGCGACCGGGCCAACCACCTGGTGATCGACGCCTACGAGGCGATCGGCGTCACGCCCGGCCTGCGGCACCGCATCGAGCACGCCCAGCACCTGCGTCAGGCCGATCTGACGCGCATGGCCAGGCTCGGCGTCGTCGCCTCCATGCAGCCGGTGCACTGCACCAGCGACATCGACCTGGTCGACTCGCTCCTGGCCGGGCACGACCTGGCCTCCTACGCCTGGCGCGGCATGCTGAACGCCGGGGTCGCCCTGGCCTTCGGCTCCGACGCGCCCGTCGAGCACCCTGACCCGTTCGCCGCGCTCTACGCAGCGGTGACCCGTACCCGCCAGGACGGCACCCCCGTCGGCGGCTGGCAGCCGGAACAGCGGCTGAGCATGGCCGAAGCGATCACCGCGCACACCCTCGGCGCGGCCTACGCGGCAGGGGAACAGGACCGCAAGGGCGTCCTGGCCCCCGGCATGCTCGCCGACTTCATCGCGGTGGACACCGACCCCTACCTGGAGTCCCCAGACGCGGTGCTGCGCACCAAGGTCATGACCACCGTCGTCGGCGGCGAAGTCCGCTGGCAGCGATCCTGAAGGAGCACCCCCGTGAACACGCGTATCCCCGCCCTCCTCGCCGTCGGCGCCCTGCTGGCCGCCACCGCCGCCTGTGGCGCCCAGTCCCTCGACTCCGGCTCGGGCACGGGCTCGGGCGATCCCGCCGCGCAGCCCGCGGCCGAGGTCGTCCTGGACCAGGCTCCCGCCGAGGAGAAGGCCGCCGACGTCATCAACGCCATCACCCCCGACAAGGACCTCGCGGCCAAGGTGCCCGCGAGTGTGAAGTCGGGCGGGCTGAAGGTCGTCTCCTCGATCGGCTACCCGCCGATGGAGCTGTGGGCCGCCGACGGCAAGACCGCGATCGGCTTCGACCCGGCGCTGGCCAGGGCCATCGCCAGGAAGCTCGGCGTCAAGTACACGCTGACCGACGAGGAGTTCAATTCCCAGATCCCGGGCGTGCTGACCGGTCGGTACGACTTCGTGATCTCCTCCATGACCGACAACCCCGAGCGTCAGGCCAAGGTGACCTTCGTCGACTACGTCCAGGCCGGATCCGGCCTGCTGGTCAAGAAGGGCAACCCCGCGGGCATCAACGGCCCCGCCGAGCTGTGCGGCAAGACCGTCTCGGTCGTGGACAACGGCTCGTCGATGGAGCTGGCGGAGAAGTACGACGCCGAGTGCAAGTCCGGCGGCGGCAAGGCCCTGAACATCCTGAAGTTCGCCGGCGACACCGAGGCCATGCTCCAGGTCAGCAACGGCCGCGCCCAGGCCACCATCACCGACTACGTCGTGGCCGCGTACAAGACCACCGACCCCAGCCTCGACCTCGACGCCATCGCACTCGAAGGCACCGAAAGCCCCTGGGGCATCGGTATGAAGCCCGACAACACCGCCCTCATCGACTCCGTCAAGGGCGCCCTCGACTCCCTGATCAAGAGCGGCGAGTACGGCAAGCTGCTCGCGGCCTGGAACCTGGACAAGCTGGCGGTCCAGTCGGCCGTGGTCAACGGCGGCAAGTAGCGTGCGCACCGAACCGATCGCCGGCCCTTCGGGGACGATGGTCCCCGTCGCCCGTACCCGACACTGGGGCCGCACGCTGTCCGCCTCGGCCGCGCTGGCGATCTTCGGCTGGCTGCTCTACCTGATCGTCGTCAATCCGAACCTGGACTGGGGCGCGGTCGCCACCTATCTGTTCAGCGAGCGGATCCTGGCCGGGGTCTGGGTCACCATCGAGCTGTCGGTGCTGGCCACGGTCCTCGGCCTGGTGCTCGGGGTGCTGGTCGCGGTGATGCGCCTGGCCCACAATCCGGTGCTGACCTGGCTGGCGACGTCCTACATCTGGTTCTTCCGCGGCACGCCCGTGCTGGTCCAGCTCATCTTCTGGTACAACCTGGCGTTCCTGTTCCCGGCTCTGGTGATCAAGATTCCGTTCACCTCGATCGGGCTGATGTGGGACACCAACCAGGTGATGACCGGCTTCACCGCCGCCATGCTGGGTCTCGGGCTGAACCTGGCCGCCTACTTCGCCGAGACCGTGCGGGCCGGTATCCAGGCCGTGGACAAGGGCCAGACCGAGGCGGCCTACGCGCTGGGCATGACACCGGCCAAGCGCATGCGGGTGATCGTGCTGCCGCAGGCACTGCGGATCATCATCCCGCCGACGGGCAACGAGTTCATCTCCATGCTCAAGACCACCTCGCTGGTCTACACGGTGGCGGGCCACGACCTGATGACCAATGCCAGCCAGATCTACAAGACCAACAACCTGATCATGGAGCTGCTGATCGTGGCGAGCCTCTGGTACCTGCTCCTGACCACCGTCGCCACCTTCCTGCAGAGCAGGCTGGAGCGCCGCTTCGGGTCCGACGCCGTACGGCTGGTGCGCCGCGGCGGCCTGGCCGCGAAGGTCTTGCCGAAGGTCGCGGCGTGAGCCCGGTCGTGCACGCCACCGGCGTGCGGATGGGCTTCGGCGACGTGCAGGTGCTCAACGGCGTCGACTTCTCGGTCGAGGCCGGAGAGGTGAGCTGCGTCATCGGGCCTTCGGGCTCGGGCAAGTCGACGTTCCTGCGCTGTGTCAACGGCCTGGAGCCGGTGCTCGGCGGCAGCCTGCGCGTGCTCGGCGAGGAGGTCGGCCACGCCCTGCGCGAGGGCAGGTACCACCCGTGGTCGCCCAAGGAGTACGCCGCCTTCCGCAGGAACATCGGCATGGTCTTCCAGCGCTTCAACCTGTTCGCCCATCACAGCGCGGCCGAGAACGTCGCCTGCGGGCCGGTCCACGTGCTCGGCACGCGGGCCGAGCAGGCGAGGAAGCAGGCGCTGGAACTGCTCGACCGGGTGGGGCTGGCCGACCACGCGCACAAGCGCCCGCACCAGCTCTCGGGCGGGCAGCAGCAGCGGGTGGCCATCGCCAGGGCGCTGGCGATGAACCCGGCGCTGATGTTGTTCGACGAGCCGACGTCGGCGCTCGACCCCGAGCTGGTCGACGAGGTGCTCGAGGTCATGCGCACGCTCGCGGCCGACGGGATGACCATGATCGTGGTGACGCACGAGATCGCCTTCGCGCGTGAGGTCGGCGACCGGCTGACCTTCTTCGCCGACGGTGTGGTCGTCGAGCAGGGCAGGCCCGCCGAGCTGCTGGCCGCTCCCGCGCACGAGCGCACGAGGGCGTTCCTGTCCAGCGTGCGCAGCTCCCGCCCGCAGTAGCCGCCCCTCGCCTACGAGCCCGGCCGTACCAGGCCGCTCTCGTAGGCGAGGATCACCAGCTGGACCCGGTCGCGCACGTCCAGCTTCGCCAGCGCCCTGGTGATGTGGGTCTTGGCGGTCAGCGGGCTGATCACCAGCCGGGCCGCGATCTCCTCGTTGGAGCGCCCCTCGGCCACCAGGACGACGACCTCGCGCTCACGCGCGGTCAGCACCGCGAGCGCCCGGTCGTCCCCCCTGGCCACGGCCGGGCGACCGGCGAACCGCTCGACCACACGCCGCGTGACGCTCGGCGACAGCAGCGCCTCACCGGCGGCGACCACGGCGACCGCGTGCCGCAACTCGGCGGGCTCGACCTCCTTGGTGAGGAAGCCGCTCGCCCCGGCCCGCAGTGCGGCGAAGACGTGCTCGTCGGTGTCGAACGTGGTCAGGATCACGACCTTCGTCGCCGGTCGTGCGGCGAGGACCCGCGCGGTGGCCTCGATGCCGTCCATGCCGGGCATCCGGATGTCCATGAGGATCACGTCGGGCTCAAGAGCACGCGCCTGACGTACGGCCTCGTCTCCGGTGGCCGCCTCGCCGACGACGGTGATGTCCTTCGAACGGCTCAGCAGGCTGCGGAAACCGGCGCGGACCAGGGCCTGGTCGTCGGCGAGCAGCACCCGGACCGTCATGTGCCCAGCGGGATACTCGCGCGCACGGCGAAACCACCCTTCCCTTCGGCCCCTTCGACGCTCAGCGTGCCGCCCAGGACGGTGACACGCTCACGCATGCCGGTCAGGCCGTGCCCCTCCACGGGGGCCGTGGCGCCCTGGCCGTCGTCGACCACCTCGACGCCCACCTCGGTGCCGGTGTAACGCAGGCGCACGTTCACCCGGGTGGCACGCGCGTGCTTGACGGTGTTGGTCAGCGCCTCTTGGACCAGCCGGTGCGTGGCGAGTGCCTGAGGGCCGGTGACCTGGGCCGGGTCGCCCTCCTCGTGCAGGTCGACGCGCAGGCCGCCCGCTCTGGCGGCCTCGGCGAGCGCGGGGATGCCCTCCAGGCCGGGTCGCGGGGCTCCGTCGCCTTCGATGCGCAGGACGTCGATGAGCGAGCGCAGGTCGGCCATGGCCCTGCCGCGTACCTCGCGTGCGGTGCGCAGGGCCTCGCGCGCCTCCTGCGGCGACTCCTCCAGCGCGTCGGCCGCCACATTGAGGTGCACGCCGACGACGGCCAGCGTGTGCGCGACGATGTCGTGCAGCTCGCGGGAGATCTCCAGCCGCTGCTCGGCGAGCCTGCGCCCGGCGTCGGCCGCACGCGCCTGCTCCATCTGGGCACGCCAGCGCGCCTGGAGGTGCCAGGCGTTGCCGGCCGCGAGCACGAGGGCGAGCCAGAGCGACTCGACCCCGGCCGAGGCGAACGCCCGGACCGGCGTGTCACCCGCGACCGCCCAGTCCCAGGCGAAGGCGTAGAGCAGCAGGAACGCCCCCACCCCGAACGCCCACCGGGTGCGCCCCGCCGCCGCGACGGCACAGCAGGCCGCACTCAGCGGCCACACCCAGCCGCCCTCGAACAGCCAGGCCCCCTGGAAGGCGACCAGCACGGCCGCCGAGGCCAGCAACACGCCGACCGGCCATCGCCGACGGGCGACCAGCAGCACGCCGAGCACGACGGCCAGCGTGCCGACGGAGGCGTCGATCGGGGCGCCGGCCAGCGCCGTCCCGGTCAGGACGGCGACGGTCGTGAGAACCGCGGGGACGAGCAGGCCGATCATCAGCACGCGCCGGCCGGTGCGGCCGAGTGCCCGGTGGCGACCGGCCGGGCGCGGGGCAGGCGGACGGCGGCCAGGGCCATCCAGCCGAGCATGGCCGCCATCGCGACGCGCTCCGTCACCCCGACCACGGGCGGCAGGGAGCGCAGCAGCATGACATCGACGAGCGTGACCACGAACACCATCATCCCAGCGACCACGGCCAGTCTCGCCCCCTTGAGCAGGACGTCCCGCGGCCAGGCCCGCCCCAGCACCACGGTCGCCACCGTGAGGGCCGCGAACGCGACCCAGGCCGCAAGGCCGTGCACACTCTCCGAGAGCGACGGGTCGTCCCACCGTCCGGGCGGATCGGCGGGGAAGATCGCGGCCAGCAGCACGCCCGCCGACCACACGCCGAGCAGCCACGTGCCCAGCCTGCTCGTCCCGGTCCGCGCCACCGCCACCGTGAGCGCGGCCCCGGCCACCGCGACCGCGACCAGGCCGAGCGGCACCAGCCACCCGGCTCCCGTGTTGACGAACCTGCTCACCGTCTCCGCGACGGGGCTCATCTCGGTGTTGACCACGTCGGAGACGGTGAAGGCCGCGGCGGCCGTGCCGGTTCCGGTGAGAACGACTGTCTTCTTCATGGCCCCAACGCTAGGGACGGGCCCCGGGGCCGGTCATCGTCCGTTCGCAGACACCTTCGCGTACACCGAACGGTGTATCCGGGCGGAAAACGCACGTGGAGAGGCTGGTCGCCGAGGGCACGGTCAAGGCGGTGTTCCGCGTCGGCGAGCGCCCCACCGCGCGCCTCGCCCGCGACCTGGCTGAGCTTCCGCAGCCCGGCTCACGAGCGCACGACGGCGACCGTGCAGTGCGCGTGGTGCAGCAAGCCACGGCAGACCGAGCCGAGCAGCAGCGCGCCCAGCGTCCCCCGGCCGTGCGAGCCGACGACGATCAGGTCGCCGGTCACGGAGGAGGCGGCCAGCACCTCGACCGGATGGCCCTGCCTGACCTGCTCGACCACGGTGATCTGCGGGTACTTCGCCCGCCACGGCGCCACGCGCCTGCTCAGCGCCTCGTGCGCCGCAGCCGCGACCTCGGCGGCGTCGTAGACGATCTCCGGCGCGTACACGAACGTCGGCGCCGTCCACGCGTGCACCGCACGGACCACGGCGTCACGCAGGGCGGCCTGCTCGAAGGCGTAGGCGAGCGCGGGTTCGACGGCGTCGCTGTCGTCGACGCCGACCACGACCGTGTCGTACGGCTCGCCCTCCCGCGCGTGCACGACCACGACCGGGCAGTGCGCCTGACCGGCCAGGTGGTCGCCGACCGAGCCGGCCAGCGCGCCCGCGAAGCCGCCCAGGCCCCTGGTGCCGATGACGATCTCGCGTGCGCCGTCCTGCTGGTCGCCGAGTACGACCGCGGGCGGGCCCTGCACCACCTGCGTGGTGACGGCGATGCCCGGCTGCCTGTCCATCGCGCGGCGCCTGGCCTCGGCGAGCACGAGTTCGGCCGCCCTGGTCAGGCCCTCCTCCAGGTCCGGCCGTGGAAAGCGGGAGACGTCGTAGGGCCAGCTCTGCACGGCGGCGACCACGCGGAGCGGCAGGCCCTGGCGTGCGGCGTCGTCGGCCGCCCAGTCGACGGCGAGTGCGGCGTGGGCGGAGCCGTCGGTGCCGACGACGATCCTTGCGGTCATGACATGTCCTCCTCGGTCACCTCCATCCGACCCCGCCGCACCGCCCGCCTGCCAGGGCCGGAAGTCCCTGACCACCGAGCCCAACGACCCTGCCACGCTTCCGGGACCTTGGTCCCTACCGGCGCACGCGCGCGAGCGGCTAGCGTGCGGAGCATGATTCGCGTGTTCCTGGTCGACGACCACGAAGTCGTACGGCGAGGCGTCGCCGCACTGCTCGACATCGAGGACGACATCGAGGTGATCGGCGGGGCGGGCACGGCCGAGTCGGCGATCGCCCGCATCCCCGCGCTCAAGCCGGACGTCGCCGTGCTCGACGTCAGGCTGCCCGACGGCAACGGCGTCCAGGTGTGCCGCGAGGCGCGTTCCAGACTGCCGGGCCTGGCCTGCCTGATGCTGACCTCGTACGCCGACGACGACGCGCTGTTCGACGCCGTCATGGCGGGCGCCTCCGGCTACGTGCTCAAGCAGATACACGGCTCCGACCTGGTCAGCGCCGTGCGCACGGTGGCGGCGGGCCAGTCCCTGCTCGACCCGCAGACCACGGCCGCCATGCTGGCCCGCCTGCGCGACAACGCCGCACGCCGCGACCCGCTGGCCGCGCTCACCGACCAGGAACGCCACATCCTCGAACTGATCGGCGAGGGCCTGACGAACCGGCAGATCGGCGAGCGGCTGTTCCTGGCCGAGAAGACGGTCAAGAACTACGTCTCGAACCTGCTCAGCAAGCTCGACATGCAGCGCCGTACCCAGGCCGCGGCACTCGCCGCCCGGCTGAAGGCCGATCGCCACCCCTAGGCGAAACGGTCCTCCGGCAGCGGCACGCTCCAGGTCAGGCGGCAGCCGCCGGTGGCGGGCGAGGCGACCGTGAACGAGCCGCCGAGGCTCGCGGCCCGCTCCTGGAGGTTGCGCAGGCCGCTGCGCCTGTCGTTCTCGCCCAGGCCGATGCCGTCGTCCTGGACGACGAGGGTCAGCCGGGAGGCGCCGACCTCGGCCGCGACGTCGACCCGGGTTGCCTTGGCATGCCGTACCGCGTTGGACAGGGCCTCGCGCAGCACCGCGAGCAGGTGGTCGGCGACCGGCGAAGGCACCTGGTTGTCGAGCTGGCCCTCCATCGTCAGGCCCGGCATGAAGCCGAGATGGCCGCGTGCGCTCTCCACCATGTCGACGATCGAGGCGCGCAGGCTCGGCTGGCCTTCGTCCTCGACCGACTGCAGGGCGAAGATGGTGGAGCGGATCTGCCTGATCGTCTGGTCCAGCTCGTCGATCGCATGCCGGACCCGGGTGGCCGCCTCCGGCCTTTCGACCAGGCGCACGGCGCTCATCAGCGTCATCGCGGTGGCGAACAGCCGTTGGATGACCACGTCATGCAGGTCCTTGGCGATGCGGTCGCGGTCCTCCAGCAGGCCGAGGCGCTCGGCGTCCTTGCGGGTGTCGGCGAGTTCGAGTGCGATGGCGGCCTGGCCGGCGTAGGCCTGCAGCGTGCGCATCTCGTTGTGCCCGAATGGCAGCCTGCCCGAACGCCTGGCCAGCGACAGCACACCGCGTACGGCCCCGGCGGCGCCGAGCGGCACCACGGCGGCGGGGCCGTGGCCGGGCAGGACCGAAGCGGGTGCGAGCCGGTCGCTGCCCGGCAGGTCGTCGACCGTGCGCACCTGCCCGTCGGTGTAGGCCAGGCCCGCGAGCGAGCCTTCGACCGGCAGCACGACATGGCCGAGCGACCCGGTGTGCGCGCCGTCGGCGATGGCCAGGCGCAGGGCCGTGCGGTCGGGGTCGGGCAGCAGGATGGCCACCAGGTCGGCGTCGGCCATCTGCCTGGCCTGCCTGGCCATCAGCGTGAGCACCTCGTGGCGGTCGGCGCCCGACAGCAGGGTGGTGGTGATCTCGGCCGTCGCGGTCAGCCAGGTCTCCCTGCGGCGCGACTCCTCGTACATGCGGGCGTTCTCGATGGCGACGCCCGCGGCGGTGGCCAGGGCGACGACGATGGCCTCGTCCTCCTCGTCGAACTCGCCGCCGCCGCGCCTTTCGGTGAGATAGAGGTTGCCGAACACCTCGTCGCGCACGCGGATGGGCACGCCGAGGAAGGAGCCCATCGGCGGGTGGCCCGGCGGGAAGCCGTAGGACTCGGGATGGTCGGAGATGCGGGCCAGGCGCAGCGGGCGCGGCTCCTTGATGAGCAGGCCGAGCAGGCCGAGGCCGTGCGGCCAGTGCTCGATCCTGGCGATCTCCTCCTCGCTCAGCCCGACCGGGATGAACTGCAGCAGCGTGTTGTCCTGCCCGACCACGCCCAGGGCGCCGAAGCTGGCGTCGACCAGCGTGGTCGCGGTCTCGACGATGCGCCGCAGCACCGTCTCCAGGTCCAGGTCGCTGCCCACGAGCACGACGGCCTCCAGCAGGGCGTGCACCCTGTCCCTGGTCGACAGCACCGCGTTGAGCCGTACCTGCAGCTCCGACAGCAGCTCGTCGAGACGCATGTTCGGGATCAGGGAGCGGGGCTCGATCTCTGCCATATCGGCAGGCTGGCAGGACACTCGCCAAACGCCCACCCGGCTGATCGGGTGGGCGTCGGCGGCCCGCGGACTACCTGAGGAAGGGATGACGCCGTACCAGCGCGGTGGTGCTCCACCACCGGCCCGCGCCGAGCGTGTCCCCGGCGTTCACCATGGCGAGCCCGGCCAGGACGACGGCGTAGACGATGTGGTCGTCGAGGAAGGGGTTGTTGGCCAGCGGCAGCTCGGCCGCCCACATCATCAGCAGGAGCAGGCCACCGCTCACCGCGGCGATCCGCACGCCCGCGCCGACGACGAGCGCCAGGCCGATGCCGAGCAGTCCGGTCATGAACAGCCAGTCGACCCAGCCCTGCCCGGCCAGTCCCGAGAAGAAGCCGCCGAGCGCGTTGTCGCCGGTGCCCTTGAGGAAGCCGGTCGTCGGGCTGCCGCCGTTGAGCCAGGCGCGCTCGGCGGGTGTGGCCAGGCCCCAGCCGAACGTCTTGTCGAGGAAGGCCCACAGGAACGTCCAGCCCAGCAGGATCCTGGCCACCGCCCAGACGTAGGCGACGGGGCGGGTGTCGTCGGCGAGCTGCGTGCCGTGCGCTTGGGACCTGGAGATGGCGGCCATGACGGCCCCTTTCTGCTCTGCTCTGCTCTGCTCTGCTTCGCCTCCATCCCATCGCCCGCCGCCTTGTCCGGGCAGTGCCGTACGGCTCGGCCTCGTTGTCCCTAAGGTCCCGGCGTCGTGGGACTTTCGGCCTTCGCCGGTGGTAACGGATGGGTGACGTGGGCGGAGCGCGCCGGGCGCGTGCAGCACAGTGTGCGGCATGGCGAAGCGTCGGGCACGGGCGGGTGGCGAGCGGTCGGTCGCGGTCGGCGGCGATCTGCGGGCCCCTGTCTTCACCGGTGACGTGCATCTGGTCGCTCCCGCTCCGCAGGCCGCCGCCGGGATGCCGGCCGCCGAGCCCGGATTCGTCGGGCGTGAGGAGGAGACGCGCGAGCTGCTGGCGTTCCTGTCGCCCGGAGGCGCGGCGCCCGGTGTGACGGCGTCGGTCGTCTCAGGGATGGGCGGGGTCGGCAAGACGGCGCTCGCGCTGCTGGCCGCGCACCGGGCGAGCGAGCTCGGCTGGTTCCCCGGCGGCGTGTTCTTCGTCAACCTGAACGGCTACGCCACCGACCCGGGCGAACGGATGGGCGCGGGGGCCGCGGCGTGCCACCTGCTGCGCCTGATGGGCACGCGTGATCTCGACATCCCCTCGACGGAGGAGGCCGCGCTGGCGTTGTACCGCTCGGCGCTGGCGGAGCGCGGGTCCAGGGTGCTGGTCGTGGCCGACAACGCCGCCGACGACGACCAGGTGCGGGCGCTGCTGCCCGCGGGAGGCGTCCACCGGCTGCTGATCACCTCACGGCACACGCTGCCGCTGCCCGCCAGGCTGCTCGACCTGGACGTGCTACCGGTCGAGACCTCGCTCGACCTGCTCGACACCGCGCTCGGCATCAGGCGTGACGACGACCGCGTGCGGGCCCAGCCGTCGGCGGCGGCGCGCATCGCCGGGCTGTGCGGCGGGCTGCCGCTGGCCCTGCAGATCGTGGCCGCCCTGCTCGCCGCCGATCCCGGCTGCCCGCCCGCCGACCTGGCCGACGAGCTCGCCGACGCCGCCGGTCGCCTCGACGTGCTGCGCGCGCCCGGCGGGTCGATCGCGGTGCGGGCGGCGTTCGAGCTGTCCTACCGGTATCTCGTACGCGACCGGCCCGAGCAGGGCAGGCTGCTGCGGTTGCTGGCCGCCGCCCCTGGGCCGGACGTGTCGCTGCCCGCCGCCGCCGCGCTGGCCGGAGGCGAGGAGCGTGCGCTGCGGCGTGAGCTGCGGGAGCTGGCCTCGGCCCATCTGCTCGTCCGCACCGCGCCCGGCCGATGGGGCATGCACGACCTGGTCAGGCTGCACACCGACGAGCACGGGCAGCCGCTGGCCGCCGAGGACGGGCGCGAGCATGCGCTCGACCGGCTGTTCGCCTGCTACCTGGCGGGTGCGGACGACGCGCTCGGCGGATTGCGGGCCGTCGAGGAGGACGGCAGGCGGGAGGCGCTGACCTGGTTCGACGCCGAGCACGGCGCTCTCGTCGCCGCCGTGGCCGTGGCCGCCCGGACCGGCAGGCACGAGGTGGCGGTCGAACTGCCCGCCCGGATCGGCCCGTACCTGCACTGGCGCCGCCACATCCACGACAGTGTGGGCGTCGCCTCCCTGGCCGTACGGGCGGCGCGTGCGATCGGCGTCCCGGTGCGTGAGGCCGGTGCGCTGAGCGGGCTCGGCGACGCGCTCGTCGTGGCCGGGCGTTTCGGTGAGGCCGTCGCCCCGTGCGAACAGGCCGCCGCCCTGCACGGCAGGCACGGCACGCGGCACCAGGAGGCCACCGCCCTGCTGCACCTCGGCCACGCCCTGAGCGGGACACGGCGTTTCGGCGAGGCCGTCACCGCCCATCGCAAGGCCGCCAAGATCTTCGCCAGGCTCGGCGACCGGCACGGCGAGGCCGTGACGCTGAACGGCCTGGCGGTCTCCCTGCGCGAACTGCGACGCTTCGCCGAAGCCGTCACCGCCTGCCGCAGAGCCGCGAGCGCACACCACGAGCGCGGCGACAGGTACTGCGAGGCGACCGCCCTGGGCAACCTCGGCCTCGCCCTGACCGACGTGCGCGACTTCGAGCAGGCCGTCACGACGTGCCGCCGGGCCGCCGCCCTCTTCCACGAGGACGGCAGGCGGCACGACGAGGCCCTCGCCCTCAACGCGCTCGGCACGGCGCTGCGCGAGAGGGGCCGGCCGCAGGAGGCCGTCACCGCGCACACCGAGGCCGTCGCGATCCATCACGCGCTCGGCGACCACCACCACGAGGCCATCGCCCTGAGCTGCCTGGGCGTCGGCCTGAGGCACGTCGGCCGCTTCGCCGAGTCGGCCGACGCCTGCCGCCGGGCCGCCGACGCCTTCCGCGAGAGCGGCGAACGGCACCAGGAGGCGATGGCGCTCGGCGGCCTCGGCCTGGCGCTGGGCGAGCTCGGCCGGGCCGAGGAGGCGATCGAGGCCCAGCGCGGCGCCGCCGGCGCCTTCCGCGAGCTCGGCGCCGGGCACGACGAGGCCATCGCGCTCAACAACCTGGGGCTCGCCCTGTGCCAGGCCGGACGCCTCGACGAGGTCGACGCGCCCTGGAGCCGCGCCGCCGCCCTGTTCGAGGCCGCCGGGGACGCCCACCGTTTCCGGCTCGTCCAGACCAATCGCGGCGCGGTGCGGGCCATGCGCGGCCGGTAGGCCCTTGCGGCAGGAGCCCGGCCGTGCGTCGCTGAAAGCGCACGGCCCGGACGCCGGGCCGAGACGGAGAGGTGGGCGACGATGACGCGGCGGCCTGGGACGCTCGTACTGATCGGCTCGGGCGAGACGAGCCCCACCATGGTCGAGGTACACCGCTCGGCCGCCGCGCGGCTGGGCCCGCGACCACGTGCCGTGCTGCTCGACACCCCCTACGCCTTCCAGGAGAACGCGGCCGACGTCTCGGCCAGGGCCAGGCGCTACTTCGCGCACAGTGTGGGGCTCGACGTCGTGACCGGCACGGAGATCGTGACGGCGGACTGGGTGTTCTCCGGGCCAGGCAGTCCGACCTATGCGCTGCGGCGCTGGCGTGCCACATCGGCGGCGGGCGAGCTGCGGGCCAGGATCAGGGCCGGGAGGGGCGTCACGGTGCTCGCCTCGGCCGCGGCCTGTACGGCGGGCGTGTTCGCCGTGCCCGTGTACGAGATCTACAAGGTGGGCGCCGATCCGCACTGGTGTGAGGGGCTCGACCTGCTCGGGGAGATCGGCCTGCGGGTCGCGCTGATCCCGCACTACGACAACGCCGAAGGCGGCACGCACGACACCAGGTTCTGCTACCTCGGCGAACGCAGACTCGCCCAGATGGAAGGCGACCTGCCCGACGACGTGAGCGTCCTGGGCATCGACGAGCACACGGCCCTGGTGCTCGACCTGGACCGTGGCGAGGTACGCGTGGCGGGCCGAGGCGCCCTCACCGTGCGCAGAGCCGGGCGCGAGACGGTGTGGCACGCGGGGACGACCGCGCCGCTGGCCCGGTTACGCGCCCTGACCAGCGGCGACCTGACCGGCGAGGCCTCGTCGCCCACCCGGCGCACCGCCGACGCCGTACCCGATCGCCGGCCCACACTGGCCGAGGCGCTGCTCGCCTGCGAGCGGCGTTTCGAGGCCGCCATGGCCGCGACGGCCACCGCCGAGGCCGTCGCGGCCGTGCTCGCGCTGGAGGAGGAGCTGGCCCGCTGGTCCGCCGACACCGAGCAGGACGCGGGCGGCGTCGGCGAGGCCAGACTGGTGCTGCGCCGCGTCATCTCCCGCCTGGCCGACCCCCGCGCCCTGCTGGGCCCGATCGTCGACCGCCTCCTCGTCCTGCGCGGCGAACACCGCAGGACCGGCGCGTACGGCGACGCCGACATGCTGCGCACGGCGCTGGCCGAGTGCGGTGTCCGTGTCGAGGACACCCCCGACGGGCCGCGCTGGAGCCTGTCCGGATCCGGCCAAATCCCCCCATGCGACCCGAGCACGGTGTAACACGTCGGATGCGGTCCGCGATCAGTACAGAGCAAGTCGACCGGCCTGTCGTTCCGCCCGACCCCAGTGCGCACGGAGGCATGCGATGACGACCACCGGCAACGAGGACGACAGCCGGTCCATCGAGGAGCTGCACCAGGACGTGATCCGCTCCTTCAACCGGATCCTCGCCCTGGTCGAGCACGCGCAGGCGCTCGGCGTCCAGGGCGACCTGCACGACGACAGGTTCAGGCAGGACCTCCAGGCGCATCTGGCCCACGTCCGGGACCTGCAGCTCCTGATGCCGATCGTCGCGCCGATGAAGGCGGGCAAGTCGACGCTCATCAACGCCATCGTCGGCTACCAGCTGCTGCCCTCGCGGGCCAATCCCATGACCACACTGCCGACCAAGATCCTGCTGATCGAGGGCATGGACCTGGACTCCCCCGAGCTGCTGATCCCGCGCACCACCCTCGACCTCTACTCCGAGCTGGAGCGCAAGGTCGTCCATGCGCTGGTCCGGGGCGGCGAGGTCCCGAGGAAGCACGCCTACCTGAACGAGCTGGCCGCCTCCCTGCGCCACGGCACGGCGGCCCCGCTCGCCCTCGCCTACCGGGGCGCGGCCGACGTGCACAGGATCCTGGCCAGGCTCAACGACGAGATGCGCCTGGCCGCGCTGCTCATCGAGGAGGAGGACTTCCTCGGCCGTATCTCCGAGCTGCCCGAGCTGCGGACCGGCTACGTGCACCCGTTCGGGGCCGGAAGGTCGAGGGGCGGGCAGCTGGCGATCATCGACACGCCGGGCCCCAACGAGCACGCCATCGCCACCCGGCTCGGCCCGGCGCTGGAACGCCAGCTCGCCGCCGCGCACATCGTCCTCGTCGTGCTCGACTACACGCAGATGGGCAGCGACGCCGCCGCCGACATCGAGGGCCGCCTGGCCAGACATCTGTCGATCATCGGCTCGGAACGGCTCTACGCCGTCGTCAACAAGATCGACGCCCGCAAGTCCAGGGACGACCTGAACGTCGCCGACACCCGCGAAGCCGTACGGCACAGCCTCAAGATGAGCGACGCCGAGGCGCACACGCAACTGTTCGAGACGGTGGCCAACTGGGGGCTGCTCGGCTCGCGGGTGCTGGCCGAGATCAGGCTGCGCGGCGACGACTTCCAGGTCACCCGGAGCGAGGCCGCCGCCTCGATGCTGCGTGAGCTGCACCCGCTCGACGACGACGAGGAGCTCGCCGAGCGGCTGAAGGGCGTCACGGCGCAGGACCTGAAGCACGACGCCGAGCTGTTCCTCAGGCGGAGCAAGATCCCGGCCCTGCTCGGCACCGTGGTCGCCAGGTTGCGGCTGACGGCGGGGCCGCAGGTCATCGACGCGGGGCTGCGCCGCTACGAGGCCGCGCTGAGCGACCTGGCCGCGATCGTCTCCCTGGAACGCAGTGCGGTGAGCGAGGACGCCGAGGCGGTGGAGAGGCAGCTGGCCGCGCTGAGCGCCGAGATGGACCTGCTGCGCCGCTACCGCGACAACCGGCCCAACGTCACCGAGCTGCAGCGGCGCTTCAAGAACAGCGTCGACCAGTTCACCAACGAGCTGCGGGCGCACGGCGACCACTACATCCGGATGATGGGCGTGGACTCGCCCCCGCCGTACGAGCCGGCCGACGGCTGGGAGTCGGCGAGGTCGGGGATACGCGCGCTGGCCGACGCCTTCGCCCATCTGTTCTCCGACCGGCCGAAGGCGGACAAGCGTGAGTTCGCCACGCTGGAGGAGGCCAACCGGTTCAAGGACGAGATGGCGGGCGCGGTCACCGGGCAGCTGCGCGAGCTGCTCGACTTCGGGCGCTCGCGCCTGGACGCGCAGGTCAGGCAGATCACCGGCCAGATCGTCGTCGAGCAGGAGCGGCAGATGCGCGGGCTCATCGACAGGGCCGCGCAGACGTTGTCCACGGCGTTCAAGGTCAAGCTGCGGGTGCCCAAGACCGTCATCCGCGCCAAACTCCCCGGCTCGGTCGCCGATCCGCAGTCGCGCGTCGAGGTCAGGGACGTGGAGTACGAGGAGATCGAGTCCACGCGCCTGTGGTACACGCTCTGGCTCAAGAAGAAGGACGTCACCGTCGTCAAGACACGGCCGGTGTCGGTGGAGGTCTACACGGTGTCGAGGAAGAGCGTGATGCAGCAGCTCGCCAAGGCCTTCCACGCCCAGCTCGACGAGGCGCGCGGCAAGCTGCACGAGCATGTCGCCACCCGGGTCACCGGCGAGGTCACCGCGTACTACGACCGGCTCGGCGACTACCTCCAGCGCTACCACGACACGCTGACCCGCTCGCTGGACCTGCAGAAGCAGGACGAGGAGCTGCGGCTGCGGCACCGCAGCGCCTTGATCGAGCTCGAACGCGACGTGAACGAGGAGCTGGCGGTGCTGCACGACCACCGCCTGCGCCTGCCGTCCGACGGCCCATGACGGGCGACCTCGACGCTCTGCTGCGGGAGGCGCTGACCTGGAGCGCTCGCGCCCATCCCTCGGCCGCGGACCCGCGTGCGCTCAGGGCGGCCGACCAGGCGGCGCGCTCGCTCGTTCCCGTGCTCGAAGGCCTGGCCTCGGCCGCCGTGCTGCATGCGCGCGGGCGGGCGGGCGTCGCCGCGGCCGAGGTGGCCGCGCGGCGCAAACGCAGGCGTCGCCACCCGCCTTACCCGGGCAAGGCGGGCAGGCGGCTGCACGCCGCGACGCTGGCGATCGCCTGCTGGCAGGAGCTCGCGGTCCGCCTCCGGCGTCTCGAACGCGCCTGGGCCGACCAGCACGAGCCCGACCCGCGCGGACTGAGCCCCGCCACCGGGACGGCGCTCGCCTGGATCGCCGGGAACGCGGCCGGGCGACTCCCCCCATCACGCCTGGCCGATCTGCGACGGCTGGCGGCGGGCAAGGCCGTCGAGGCCCGCATCCCCGTCGTGGGGCCGATGAACGCGGGCAAGTCCGCCCTGCTGTGCGCGCTGCTCGGCCGGGACCTGGTGCCGCATCGCGCACAGCCGATGACCGTGCTGGCCACCCGGCTGATCCTCGACCCGAAGGCGCGTTGCGGCTCCGAGCCCGTCATGCGGCCCGACCCTCGCCTGGCCGCACGGGTGGCCGACCTGGTCGATCTCATCGGCAAGCGGCTGGCGGACGGGTCGCCGCCCGAGCTCGACGGGCAGCCCGCCCTGGCCAGGTTCGCCCGCGAGCTGGGGCCGCGCTCGCTCGCGCCGCGCAAGGCCGTGCACGGGACCGACGCGGTGTGCCGCCGGCTGTTCAAGCTCAACGAACTGGCCAGGCTCGCCCTCCTGCTGCTGCCGGAGGCCCGCACGCGCGCGCTGGCCCGCTGGGTGCCCGAGGTACGCCTCCCGGCGGACGGGTGCGGGCGCGCGGCGTTCGTCGACACGCCGGGGCCGGGCGGCAGGACCGGTGTGGAGCTGCTCGACACCGTCGTGGCCGGGCAGCTGGCCGAGGCGCACGGCTGTGTGGTCGTGCTCGACTACACCCAGCTGGGCAGCCTGGCCCAGGCCGGGTTCGCCGAGCGGGTCAGGCCGTACCTGGCCGGGCTCGACCCCTCGCTGGTGTGGATCGTCGTCACGCGGGTCGACCAGCGGCAGAGCTCGGCCGACCTGGACCGTGACACGACCTCGGCGGCCGTACGCGACCTGCTCGGGCTGCCCGGGGCGGCGACGTTCGAGGTGTCGCTCACCTGGGCGGCGCGTGGCGGGCGCTGGCTGGCGCGCTCGGGCGTCGAGGAGGTGCGCGCGGCCGTCACGGCATCGGCCCTGTGTGTGCCCGGCCTGGCCGTGACGCGGACGGCCGTCGCGGGCCTGGGCGCCACGGGCCCGCCGACCCGGCGGATGCGCGCGGAGCTGGCCGATCTGACCTGGGCGATGGAGAGGACGAAGCGGAGTGTCGATCAGCGCGGAAGCACGGCGCATGGCGCAACACCTGCCGGGAGTGGCCGATCGCAGGCTGCTGGAGCTGGTCAACGGCCTCGGCGTGGCCAGGGGCGTGACGGCTGACCGCGCCGAGGCCGGAGTGATCGCCAGGCTCGCCGACGCCGTGACCGGGCAAGGGCTGGAGAAGCAGCTGCTGACCTTCCGCGCGCTGGTCGTCGGCCAGCGCGCGCTCACCGACGCCGCCGCCGAGGCCAACAGGTCGGCCGCCGTCACCGACCTGGCGCTGGCCCGTGTCGCCGAGCACCTCAGGCAGGTCAAGGCGGTCACCGAGGCGACGCGGCACGCCCAGCGCAGCCTCTCGGCCGAGGTCGGGGAGCTGGCCGCCTTCGTCGACGGCCATCTCCAGGTGGTCGGCGAGCGCTTCCGCGTGCTGGAGGAGTGGCGTGCCTCGGTCGATCTCAGGTACGCGGCCGACCGCGACCTCGACGAGGTGGCGGCGGCCGCCGCGAGCGCCTATCGAGGCGTGCCCTGGCCCTACCAGGCGATCCTCATGGCCAGGCAGCTCGCCGCAGGGCCGTGCGGCAGGTGGGACGCCCAGCACGGCGAGCGGACCTACGCCCCCAGGGCGGCCAGGACGGTCCTGGCCTCGGTGGAGCGGGTAGCCGAGGCTCCGGCCAGGGCGATCGTGTTCGTCAAGGAGTTCGACGAGGCCTGGGAGCAGCTGAACTCGCCCGAGCGCTGCCTGCTGCTGGCCGAGGTGCTCGACAGCGGCCTGCGCCCCGAACTCGCACTCGACGACCGGCCGCTGGCCCGGACGGCGGCGCTGACCATGGAGCTGGCCTCCCTGCCTGAGGAGGCCAGACCGGACAGCCCGGCCCGTACGGCGCTGGCCCTGAGCAGGCGCCGGGTCGGCCCGCTCGACGGCGGCGCCACCGCCGGGCGTTTCGTCGAACTCGTCGTACGCGAGCAGTTCGACCTGGCCGCCGAGTCGTGGCGGCGCTGGGAGGCGGTGAGCCGATGAGCGAGGGCTGCTTCGGCGGGAGGGCGCGGGTCGGGCTGGTGCTGGCGGGTGGCGGCGCCAAGGGGGCCTATCAGGTGGGGGTGATCGACTACCTGGCCGAGGCCGGTGTCGATGTCACCGCCGTGGCCGCGGCCAGCATCGGCGCGCTGAACGCGGCCGTCGTGACGACCTCGCCCTCCCTCGGTGCGGCCGCCGTACGGCTGCGCGGCCTGTGGGAGGAGGTCGGCGCGGTCACCGGCGACGGGCGGCGCGGCCTGGTGGCCATGAGCCGAGGCCCGGTGCTCGCGCCCGGCTTCGTCGAGGGCCTGCTGCGCACGCATGTCGACATGGCGTCGCTGCCGTCCGGCCTGCCGTTCTGGGTGTCGGCCTTTCCTTCGACGCCGCCCGAGGGCCTGTGGGCGGCCGACGTGCTGAGCGCGGCGACGGGCGTCCAGTCGCACTGGATCAAGGTCAACGACCTCACGCCCGCCGAACGCGTCCAGGCGGTGCTGGCCAGTTCGGCGCTGCCGCCCGTGCTGCCCGGCCGCTGGGTGGGCGGGCGTTTCTACCGTGACGGCGGTCTCGGCGGCGCCTACGCCAACGCGCCCGCCGGGCCGCTGGTGGCCGGGTGCGAGCTCGACCTCATCCTGGTGACCATGCTCACCCGAGGCGTGCTGTGGGACGCGGGCCGCTTCCCCGATGCGAAGATCCTGGAGATACGCCCGGACGAAGCCCTGAGCGCGCCCGGCCCGACCGGCGCCGCGACCGGGCTGCTCGACTTCTCCCCCGCCCGCCTCCGGCGCCTGCGCGCCCAGGGCTACCGTGACGCCAGGAGCACCGTCGAGCTCGCCGAGAGCGTGATCTGCTCGGCGCACGCCAGACGCAGGGCCCAGGACGTCATGCTCGACGCCGTCGACGCGCTCGACGACCCGCACACTGGACAGGACCCGCCGTCCCTGTCACCCGGAGGTGCGCAGTGATCGCCGAAGAGTACGGCTACGCCGTGTTGCCCGGTCCCGCCGTCCGCAGCCCGGGTGTCGAGCAGGTGCTGCGGCGGCGGGAGCGCGGCGGTCTGGTCTGGGCGGCGGCCGTGCTGATCCCCTTGGCCGTGCTCGCGGCGGTGCTGCTGCCGAGGCCGGGAGCGGCGGGCGCGATGGGAGTCGCCTTCCTGGTTCTGTTCGCCGCGGCGGCCGGGCTGGTGGCGTTGTGGCGCCGGGCACGGGGGCGGGAGCGGCTGGTGCTGGAGACCTACGGCTGGCAGGTGTGGCCGTGCCAGGGCAGGTCGGTGCGCGTGGTGGCCGCGAGCGGCGAACGGTCGGGCGGAAGACGCTGGAGCTCCGACGGCAGGGTGGTGCTGCTGCAGCCCGACGGCCAGAGCCACTGCTCCTTCCCGCCTCCGGGACGCGGTGCGGGCGGCGAACAGGTGTGGTTCGCCGGCGACACCAGATACGGCGGTGTGCTCGCCGTACCCGGCGGGCTGCCCTTCCGCTACGTCACCCGGGCCAGGCCGGGCACGCGGAAGGGCAGCGGCGCCGAGGACGAGCTGGCCCGCAGGTCGGGCCTGAGGCGTTCCTGACGCCTCACCCGCCGAACGCCCGCCGGTAGGCTCTCGGCGGCACGCCGTGACGCTTCACGAAGTGGTCGCGCAGGGCGCCGTCGGAGCTGAAGCCCACCAGGTGCGCCACCTTCTGGATCGGCAGGCCCGTCGTCTCCAGGAGCTCTTCGGCCCGGTCGAGGCGTTGGTCGAGCAGCCAGGCGTGCGGTGTGGTCCCGGTGGCCTGGCGGAAACGGCGGGCGAACGTGCGCGGGCTCATCAGGGCGTGCTTGGCGAGGTCCTCGACCGACAGCACCTCGCGCAGCCGGTCGCGCGTCCCGGCCAGGACGTCGGCCAGGCCGGTGTCGTCGAGTTCGGTGCCCTCGTCGGCGAAGGCGGGAAGGTAGTGCACCTGCCCGCTCTCCCTGCGCGGCGCGACCATCGTCTCCCTGGCCACGACATTGGCCACGGCGGCGCCGTGCTCCCTGCGCAGCAGATGCAGGCTCATGTCGACGCCCGCGGTCGCGGCCGCGCCGGTCAGGATCCTGCCCTCGTCGACATAGAGCGCCTGCGGCTCCACGAGGACCTGCGGGTAGCCGGCGGCGAGCATGTCGGTGCAGCCCCAGTTGGTGGTGGCACGCCTGTCGTCGAGCAGTCCGGTCTCGGCCAGCAGGAACGTGCCCGTGCAGTACGCGGCGACGATCGCGCCCCGCCGGTAGGCCGCGCGCACGGCCTCGGCGACGGGCTCACGCAGGCTCAGCGGCCTGCGCGTCGTCGGCAGCAGGATGATCAGGTCGGCGTCCTTCATGACCTCCGGACCGTGCTCGACCTCCATCAGCAGGCCCAGGTCGGTCCGCAGGCCGCCCGCGCGGTCCGCGCACACGCGCAGGCTCATGGGCGGCAGCCCCATCGCCGAGCGATCGGCGAACACGGCGCTCATCGAGCTCACCCCGAGCGAGCTCACCCCGTCGGTGGCATAGGCGACCACCGACCGGAAAGGCGTACGCGCACAACAGGGCGGGCTCGGCGCCCGCCAGCCTTCCGCGATCTGACATCTGTTCTGACCGGACCGCAATCTACGCATGGTTCGGCTCACTGTGGTTCCTTTCGCAACATCGTCGCCCCCGTGCGATCGGCACGCCGAGCCTATTGCGGGCCCGTGTCAGGAGGCTGGACGACAGCTGGAGGGACAACCCCCTATTAATGCCGTACGGCAGGCCGCTGACCTGCCCGAATACCGATCCCTTGGCTCCAGACCGGCAGAAGTCACCACGATCGGCAGAAACCGGAGGCCGCGGCCGTCTCCAAAGCAGTAGCTTGGCAACGCGATGGGCACACGTGTCAGGGGGGCGTCATGACGCTGGGCGAAGCGCTGCTCGCCTATCGGAAGCGGACGGGCATCACGCAGCAGGAGCTGGCCGGTCGGGCCGGGGTCAGTGTGCGCACACTGCGCGACATCGAGCAGGGGCTGGTCAGACGCCCCCAGGCCCGCTCGGTGCGCAAGGTGGCCGCGGCCGTCGGCCTGTCGGCGGCCGATCTGGAGCTGCTCGGCCTCGGCGAGCCCGCTCCGGAGCAGGCGTTGCGTATCGAGCTGCTGGGACCGCTGACGATCAGGGTGCGCGGCCGTGCCGTCGACCTCAAGCCGCCCATGCAGCGCCGCCTGCTCGGCCTGCTCGCCCTCCAGGCCAACAGCGTCGTCACCCATACCGAGATCGTCGACTTCCTGTGGGGCGAGGAGATACCCGCCGCCTATCTGAACCTGGTGCACACCCACGTCTCACGGCTGCGCAGGTTCTTCGAGGGGACGGGCGCGGGCCCCTCCCCGATCAGCCGTACGGGCGCGGGCTACCGGCTCACGCTCACGGCGGGGCAGAGCGACCTGCTGCACTTCACCGACCTGGTCGGACAGGCCGCCGAGCACCGCGGGGCCGGACGTGCGGAGGAGGCCGAGCGCGCCTACGAGGAGGCGCTGTCGGCCTGGCGCGGGTCCGTGCTCGCCGACCTGACCAGGGACACGCTGCAGCACCCCGTGGTCGTCGCCGTGGCGCAGCAACGCCTGCTCTCGACCCTGGAGTACGCCGACCTGGCGATGCGGGCCGGCCGCCACCAGCAGGCGCTGGAACGGCTGCGCGACCTCGCCGCAGCCGAGCCGCTGCACGAGGGGCTCAACGCGCGGATCCTGCTCGCGCTGGCCGCCTCCGGGCAGCGGGCGGCCGCCCTGCGCGCGTTCGCCGAGCTGCGGCTCAGGCTCAGGGACGACCTCGGCATCGAGCCCGGCCCCGAGCTGCGGGAGGCCTACGACGCGATCTTCCACGAGGAGTCGCCCGCGCCGGGTCCGAGGCCCGTGCTCATGCCCGCGCAGCTCCCGCCGGACATCGCCACCTTCACCGGCCGCGACCTGCAGATCGGCGAGCTGAACTCCTACCTCGCCGCCGCCGACGCGCACCCGACCGCGGCCAGGGTCACCGTGCTCAGCGGCACGGCGGGCGTCGGCAAGTCGGCCCTGGCCGTGCACTGGGCCCACCGGGTGCGCCACCGCTTCACCGACGGCCAGCTCTTCTACAACCTGCACGGCTACTCCGACACCGCGGCCAAGACGGCCGGGGACGCGCTGACCAGCTTCCTGCTGGCGCTCGGGGTGACGGCCGCGGCCGTGCCGCTCGACGTCGAGGCCAGGATCTCGCTGTTCAGGTCGATGACGGCCGAGCGCAGGATGCTGCTCGTGCTCGACAACGTGACCAGCCCCGACCAGGTGCGCCCGCTCATCCCCGCCAACAGGCACAGCGCGGTCGTCGTCACCAGCCGCAACGACCTGTCGGGCCTGAAGGTGCACGACGACGCGCTGATCGTGGAGCTCGGCGTGCTCGGCGACGACGAGGCCCAGGCGCTGCTGGCCAACGTGCTCGGCCCGGCCGTGCACGAGACGCAGGCCGGAGGGCTGGCCGAGCTGGCCCGGCTGTGCGCGAACCTGCCGCTGGCGCTGCGCATCGCGGCGGCCAACATCAGCAGGGGCGTCTACGGCGCGGTGAGCGACTACGTGGCGGCGCTGCGCCAGGGTGACCGGCTGGCCGAACTCGCCATCGAGGGCACCACGAGCACCGCCGTACAGGCCGCGTTCGACCTGTCCTACGCGGCGCTCCCGCCGGGTGCGGCGCGTGTGTTCCGGCTGCTCAGCCTGGTGCCTGGGACCGACTTCCCGACCGAGGCCGTCGCCGCGCTCGGCGGGTGCGCCGTGGACGAGGCCGCCGTGCAGCTGTCCAGGCTGGCCGGAGCCCATCTGGTCGACAGGTCTTCGCTCGGCCGCTACCGCTTCCACGACCTGCTGCGCCTGTACGCCGCCGAACGCGCGGGCGCGCAGGAGAGCCCCCGGGCGATGGCGGCGGCCAGGCAGCGCCTGTACGACTGGTACCTGCTCGGGGTCAGGGCGGCCGTCGCCCAGACCCATCCGCACTGGGCCAGGCTGCCGCTGGGCACGGTGGCCGACGGTGTGCCGCTCGCCTCGTTCACCGACGTGGCCTCGGCCTCCAGGTGGCTGGCCGTCGAGCACCGCAACCTGGTGGCGGCCGTGCACCAGGCGGCCAGGTCCGGTCCGCGGCCGTCGGCGTGGCTGCTCACCGACGCCATGCGCTGCTACTTCTGGGCCAGCGGCAGTATGAACGACTGGTTCTCCTGCGCCCAGACGGCCGTCTCGGTCGCCGGCGAGGAGCAGGACGTGCGAGGCGCGGCCGCCGCCATGCTCTCGCTGGCCGACGCGCACGCCTTCCAGGAGCGCGGCGACGCCCCGGCGCTCTACGCCCAGGCGCTCAGGCTCGCCGACCAGGGCGAGTGGAAGCAGGGCATGTCCTCCATCAGGAACAACCTGGCGGGCACGCACCTGCGTCTGGGCCAGTTGGAGGAGGCCGCCCGCCGCCTGACCGAGGGCATAGCGCTGGACGAGGTCGACGGCGACTCGGCCTGGCTGGGCGTCAAGCACGTCAACCTGGGCGCGGTGTACGCCCAGCTCGGCCGGTTGGACGCCGCCTTCCGCCACCTCACGCTCGCCCTGCCGATGCACCCCGACCCGGACGGCATGATCGCCCTCAATATCGGCGAGGTCTGCTATCTGCTCGGCCGCTACCGCGAGGCGCTCGGCCATCTCGCCCGTGCCCGTGCCCGCAGCCAGGCCGCCGGTTCGCATGCCGTCGAGGTGCCGTGCCTGGTGATCCTCTCGGAGATCGACTGCGACCTGGGCAGGTACGACTCCTCCCTGGTCCTGGCCGAGTGCGCCCTGCTGTGCGGCCGCGACCACGGCGACCGCCTGCTGGAGGCGATGGCGCACAACACGCTCGGCAGGCTGCGCGAGCACACGGGCAGGCATGCCGGGGCCGCCGAGCACTACCGCAGGGCCCTGGAGATGGCCGGGGAGACCCACCTGGTGGTCAGGACCACGGCGCTCATCGGCCTGGCGAACGTGACCCCTGCGGACCGGCCGGGCGAGGCGAGGGCCCTGGCGGAGCAGGCGCTCCAGATCGCCCGCGACCGCTCCTTCCTCCTGCTCGAAGGCCTGGCGCACAACGCGCTGGCCGACATCGCGCACACCGCGGCCGACCCCGCCGAGGCCGTACGGCAGGCCCTGCTCGCGCTGGACATCCACGGCAGGAGCGGCTACCGCTTCGGCGAGGCCCGGACGCTGCGCAGGCTGGGCGAGAGCGGCTCCGGCCCCGAGGCGGAGGCGCACGGGGGCAGGAGCGTGCGACTGCTGCGCGAACTGCTCGACGTCGAGGAGCCCGCGGACAGGTGACCCGCAGACAGACGAAAGGGGGGCGGGTGATCACCCGCCCCCCTCTATCGTGCTGTGTCCGGTTCGATCACGGGTCAGAAGCCCGCGGTGATCCGGGTGAACTCCCACTCGGCCTGCGGGACGCCGCCGCCGTTGACACGGTCGCGGTTGGTCGCCCAGAAGGAGAACCTGGTCAGGCCCTTGGACTTGGCCCAGTCACGGATCTGGGTCCAGATGGCGGGGGTGGTGGTCTCCCCCTGGTCGGACTTGCCGTTCATACCGGAGATGCCCATGTGGGCGTAGGCCACGGCGTCGGTCCAGCCGAAGGCGCTCTTCAGGGCGTTCTTGAGGCCTTCGGAGGCGTTGACGGTGTCCTGGTACATGTTGGTGCCGCTGAAGTTGAACGGCATGATCGTGTAGTTGTCGATCGGCACGTTCAGGGCCTTGGCCTGGTTGACCAGGCGCACGCCCGCCGCGCTCAGCGCCGTCTTGAAGGTGGGGATGGTGACGACGATCTTCACATTCGGGTTGTTCTGACGGACGATCTTCAGACCGTTGAGGATCCGGTCCTGAACGGTGTAGTTCTCGAACTCGTCGGTGTTCTCGATGTCGAAGTCGACGACGGCCGGGCCGTGCGCGTTGATGACCTGCTGCACCGCACCGGCGAAGGCGGCGGGGGTGGAGCAGTTCGGGCCGAGCTTGTTGCCGCTCCAGCCGCCGAAGGAGATCTCGACGCTGCCGCCCTTGGACTTGATCGTGTTGATCGCGGTGGCGTCGGTGCCGCCCGCCAGCGGACGCTGACCGTCCCAGGCCGGGTTGCAGCCGTTCTGCGCGAGGATGAAGGCCATCGTGAAGGACTTGACGCCGGTCGCGTCCATCACGGTGCCCGGGTTGGGCGGGTTGCCCCAGCCCATGTACAGGTACGGGGCGCCGGGAAGCTTGGCCGGGTTCGGGTTGGTGCAGCCCGTGGTGGTGGCGCTCACGTCACGACCGGCGCCCTCGCCGTTGCCGTTGTAGGCCCTGACCGTGTAGGTGTGCGGCTCGCAGGTGCCGAGGTCGGTGATGGTGACCGAGGTCAGCCTGATGTCGGCCCGCCGCACCGCGCCTTCGTACACGCGGTAGCCGTCCACGGTGCCGGTGGCCGCGCCCCAGCTCAGGGCGATGCTGTTGTCGGCGGGGGTGGCCGTGATCGCGCCGGGCTGGCCGGGCACGCCGGTGCCGCCCGTCGTGGTCACGGAGATCGAGGCGCTGTTGGGCGAACGGTTGCCCGCCAGGTCACGGGCGCGGACGCTGTAGGTGTAGGTGGTCGAGGAGGCCAGGCCAGGGTCGGCGTAGGTCAGCCCGGTCACGGTCGTCACCAACTGGGTGCCGCGGTAGACCTCGTAGCCGGTGACGCCGACATTGTCGGTGGAGGCGTCCCAGGCGATCGAGGCGCTGTTGTTGGTCACGCCCGTGCTCCGCAGGTTCGCGGGAGTCGTGGGCGCCTGGGTGTCGGGCGGCGTTCCGGTGGAGACCTTCCACAGGGCCGGAACCCGGTTGGGCTCCCAGCCGGGCAGGGAGGTGTGTCCCTGAATGCATTGGTAGTTGACGCCGTTGTAGGAAACGACGGCGCCCGTGGCATACGCGGTATAGGGGGCCCATTCGGCGGCGGCCGACTGCACGCTCGCCTGCCGGGTGCCGGCGTCGGCCATCGCTGGTACGCCTACTCCTGTCACCAGGACGGCGAGTAGCGCGAGGACGAGGACACGAAATCTCACGTCACACTTCCAGGGGGGTGGGGGGTGTGGGCACTGACAAGCCTGCGACCGTCTCGCGCGCGCGAAGCAGCCGCAGACCGAGGTGCGTTTCCGCCGGGCCTGGCCGCACCGAAGACGTAGGGGCTGGTTGGAGCCCCCGCATCCGTTTTTCCATTAGGAAACTTTCCTAATGGTTTCGGATTGTAAACCTGCCATTGCCCCCCTGCAAGGGCCCAAGTCAGCCCCCGGCCCCATCCTCCCCCGCCACCTGCGCAAGCCGCAGCGTGGCGACCGCGCCACCCCCGGGAGCGTTGGCCAAGGTCAGGGTGGCGGCGATCACCTGAGCCTGCCCGAGCGCGATCGCCAGCCCCAGCCCATGCCCCGTCCCACGCTCCGACGCGCCCGTACGGAAGCGTTGCGGCCCTTCGGCCAGCAGTGCGGCCGGAAACCCGGGCCCCTGGTCGCGTACGGTGACACTCCCCGCGCCCACCTCGACCGTCACGGGCGCACGGCCGTGCCGGTGCGCGTTGATGACCAGGTTGGCGATGATGCGATCGAGGCGGCGCGGGTCGGTCCGCACGACCGGCCTGCCGCTCACCAGGACCTCGGCGGCCAGCCCCGTGCGCCGCACGGTCTCGGCGACGACCTCGCCGAGCGGCACCGGCGTGCTGTCGGCGCGTTCGGCGCCCGCGTCCAGCCTGGAGATCTCCAGCAGGCTCTCCACCAGCGTCCGCAGCACGAGCACACGGTCGCGGACCAGATCGGTCGCCTCGCTCTCGGGCAGCAGTTCGGCCGATGTCATCAGGCCCATCACCGGCGTGCGCAGCTCGTGCGCGACGTCGGCGGTGAAACGCTGCTCGCTCAGCAGCCGTCGTTGCAGCGAGCCCGCCATCGAGTCGACCGCGACCGCGATCTCCCCGATCTCGTCCCGCGTGCCGCCCTTCGTGCCGATCCTGGCGTCCAGGTCGCCGTCGGCGATGCGGCGGGCGGTGTGCGCGACCCGGCGCAGCCTGCGGCTCGGCAGGCCCGCGGCCAACGCGGCGAGCGGGAAGACGACGGCGAGCGCGGCGAGCGCCGCCATCACGATGTGCCGGTCGAGGGCGCGCAGGCTGAGCTCCTCCGGACCCATGGCCATCTGCACGGCCATCATCTCGCCGTCGACCAGGCGGCCCGCCCACATCCAGGGCTCGCCCGCTTTCCTGTCGTCGTACCAGAAGGCGACGTCGTCGAAGGCGGCGCGTACCAGCAGGGCGGGCGGGACGTCGTCCGGCGGCGGGAAGTCCTCGTCGGTCCCGGTCTTCCGGTGGGCGGCGTAGGCCTCTTCGAGCGCCTCGTAGGCGCGGTGCTCGCCGACCGTCATGGTCCAGGCGAAGGTCGAGCGGTGTACGAGCACGCCGACGACGGCGGTCACGGCGCAGGCGGCGACCGCGACGAGGGCGGCGGTCTTCCAGCGGAGGGAGCGCCAGTTCAGCAGCTCGCGCAGCCAGTGGGGCGGCCTCATCGCAGCAGCTTGTAGCCGAAGCCGCGCACCGTCTCGATGCGGTCGGCGCCGATCTTCTTGCGCAGGCGCTGCACGCACAGGTCGACGACCCTGCTGTCGCCGTCCCAGCCGTAGTCCCAGACGTTGCGCAGCAGGACCTGCCGGTCGAGCACGATCCCGGGATTGGCCGCGAACTCCAGCAGCAGCCGCAGCTCGCTCGGCGCCAGGGTGACGGGCTCGCCCGCCCTGTGGACCTCGAGGCCCTGCGGATCGATGCTCAGATCGCCGAAGACGAGCAGCGCGCCGACCGGCTGGACGGGCGCGGGCGGCGTGAACGCGGCCCGGCGCAGCAGTGAGCGGATACGCGCCACCAGCACGGCCGTGTCGACGGGCTTGACCACGTAGTCGTCGGCCCCGGCCTCCAGCCCCGACACCACGTCGAGGGAGTCGCCCCTGGCCGACATCATGAGGATCGGCACGACGCTCGTCTCGCGTACCTTGCGGCACAGGCCGATGCCGTCGAGCGCGGGCAGCATGACGTCGAGCACCAGCAGGTCGTGCCCGCCTTCGCGGAACAGTTCGAGCCCGGTCAGCCCGTCACCCGCGGCCGACACCTCGTAGCCGTAGCGCCGCAGGGTCATGGCGACCGTCTTGCGGATCACCTCGTCGTCTTCCACGAGCAGGAGTGAGGGCACACTCCCACCATCCAAATCAGACATCTCTTCCCAAACTCGACGTACGGCCTGCTGGCGACACTACCCTTCATCCTGCGCCCGGGATGTCTCCATCGCCGCTTGGCCGCGTATCGGCCGTGTATCAGGCCTCGTCCAGTCGCTGGAGGAGGCCGAACACGAATCTGGCCTGGTAGGCCCTGCCCTCGTGGGTGAGGTCGACCGCCCAGTGGTGCGGCGCGCCGCCCTCCCGCTGGACCGCACCGGGGAAGCTGCCCACCACGTCACCCACGACGCACCGCCACGCGACGAGGTCCTCGAACGTCAGCGGCAGCACCCCGGCCGGCCGCACGAACCACTGGTTCCACACCTCTCCCCCGGGACCGAGCACCAGCTCCATCCGCAGCCGGGGCCAGGAGGGCAACTCCCAGCGGGCCACGTCACAGGTGAGGCTGCCGACCTGCCGCTGGGCCGTCTCGACCGGCGGCCCGAGCACCCGCCTGAACATCGCCAGCCCCTTGGGCCCCCTGGCGGAGTAGGCCATCCTGGTCCAAAGGGTCTGCGCCGCCCGCACCTCGGCGCCGGAGGCGCGCATCTCGCGCAGCGCGTCCTCGACCCTGGGCGCGTTGAGGTCGCGCATCCTGTGCATGAGCACCAACTCGAACTGCCGTACGCCGAACGTCATGCTCAGGCATCCTGGCACACCCCGCGACCTGCTTTGAAGGTTTTCCCGCCCGATGACCGGCTTGTCCGGAGAAAAGCCTCAATTAGCAGTTCAATGACACACTTGAAGGGTGGCTTCCCGACCCCGAAAGGCGCTGCCCGTCATGGACGCGGACCAGATGAACACCTACATCAACGACACCTTCGACTCCGTCAGGACGATGGAGCACGCGGGCGACCGGTTCTACCTCTACGACCCGGACGGCGACCTGCCGCCCGAACGCCAGATGCCGTTCGCGACCCTGATGAACGGCGACACCTACGACACCGTCTCCCGGCTGAGCCGTCCCGGCGTCTACCGGCTGAACATCGGACTGACCAAGGCCGGGTACGTCACCCTGTTCGGCCCGGCGCCCACCGAACGCGACGAGGACGGCGTCTTCGTGACCGGGTTCGACCACTCCGTTCTCGACACCGTGATCCCGCATCCGATCTACGCGGGCCAGTTGTGGGCGGCGGTGCTGAACCCGGGCGAGGCGAGCCTGGCCGCCGTGCGGAACCTGCTGGCCGACGCGCACGCCTACGCCGCGCGCAAGCACGCCAACCACGCGCGCAGGAGCCGCCCGACCGGCTGACGAGCGCGACCCGGCCCACCGGGTACGGCGGGCCGGGCGCGCCTCGCCTCTCGCCAGGTCAGGCGCGCAGGGCGCCGATCTTCTTCAGCCACTGGTCGCAGTTGGCGCAGGCACCCCTGTCCTGCCAGCGGGCCGAGGTCTGCTTGCCCGCCCACATGCCGCCCGGGTGCCAGACCATCGCATGGAAGACCAGCGAGCCCTCCGGGATGTTGTTGATCGAGGCGAATGCGGGCACCTGGCTGTGCAGGTAGGACTTCAGCGCGTCGACCTCGGCGCAGGCCTCGATCGGCCACTCCTCGGCCTTGCGCACCCCGGCCAGCAGCGGGGTGATGAGCGCGTGGGTCACGTGGGTGTGCATGTCGGCGCCGCTGTAGCCGGTGTAGACCTGGGCCGGCGCGCCGACGACGGCCAGTCCCGCGATCACCCGGCCGGTGCCCTTGGCGCTCAGCAGCCCGCCCGCGTTGCGCCCGCACTCGCCCTGCGCGGTGCTCCTGGCCCGGTTCCTGGCCTGGTCGATGGCGGCGAGCCGGGCGGCCTCGGCCTGGCGCACCCGCTCGGCCTGATCCTTGCGCTGCTGGTCGGTGACGTAGTAGTCCCACATCCACCGGTCGCTGCCGCCTCCCAGCCAGGCCTGGAAGTTGGCGATGACGGTCGCCTGCGGCGTGCCGGTCGCGAGGAGGCTCTCCATCGCCGAGAGCTTGCTCTGCAGCGCGGTCATGTCGTCCTGGCTGAAGTCCGACTTCGGGGTGTAGGACTTCACGAGCGCCGCGACCTGGGTACGCCGGTGGTAGAACCAGTCTTTGACCGTCTGCAGCGCGTCCGTCGGGGCAGGAATGGGCGTGAAGAACTGGTAGGGCTGCACAGCCGTGTCCTCCTGGAAGGGGTGTCCGGTCCGCCTGGGGACCGTTCCAATGGCGACGAGCAAGCGCGAATGTACGCTGCGATACGGCCTGGATAAATACTTATCCCCTCATCCCACACCGTTCGCCCATAACGGGCACCCGCAACGGGCCGGACGCCGTGATCAAAAGGCGACTCGTCCTGAACATCACCGACAGACCCGTGTGTGCGGCGGCTCAACCGCCCTTGCGATAGGTCACCCGTCGCAGCAGCCATTCGGCCGGGCCCCTCGATCCGGCCCTGCGCATCGTCTCGGCCGCCACCACCGTGACCGCCCACGCGCCGATCGCCAGTGCGGCCGTGGCCGCCGCGCCCAGCCTGCCGCCGAGTGCGGCGCCGTACGGGGACAGCAGGGCGACGAACAGCACCGACTGCAGCAGGTAACAGGTGAGCGAGCGCTGGCCGCAGGCCGCGAGCGCGGTGACGACGGGGCCGCGCCTCGCGCCGATGCGCCGGGCCAGCACGCCGATGAGCGCCGCATAGCCGAGGCCGCCCGTGATGCCGCTCACCACGTGCACGGCGTTGACCGCCATGATCTCGACCGGCACGTGCACGACCAGGAACCCGCCGCCGATCAGCCCGACCGGCAACCCGCCGAGCGTGCCGGCCAGGATGCCCCAGAACGCCACCCGGCCGAGCCCCCTGCCCGCCGTCAGCGCGTCCCTGCGCCCCGCCCACACGCCGACCAGCACCGCGCTGAACACCCCCAGCATCCCGAACGGCGTCATCAGCCACTCCAGCGGCCGCGAGCCCAGCGCCGCCAGCGGATCACTCATCGTGAACGACCAGAAGAACGACCGGTACGGCGTGCCTTCCGGCGTGCTGTAGATCAGTGCGGTGGACACCGCGACGGGCACCAGCCAGAGCGCGGCGAGGACGAGCAGCGTGCGGTCGCGCACGCGCAGCAGCCTGCAGACGGCCAGGCCGATCAGCCCGTACAGACCGAGAATGTCGCCGGAGAACAGCAGCGTGCCGTGCAGTGCGCCGAAGGTGAGCAGGGCCCAGCTGCGCCGCTCCAGGACACGCAGGCCCTGCTCGTCGCTCGTGCGACGCTTCCAGATGCAGACCATGCCGTAGCCGAACAGCGCGGCGAACATCGGGTAGGCCCGCGCGTCCACGACCGTGAGGCTCACCGCGGCCACCACACGGTCGAGCAGATCGTGCTCGACGGTGTGCTGCCTGATGCCGTAGGGCCTGCCGTACAGGTAGATGGCGGAGTTGGCGACGGCGATGAGGGCGAGCATGACCCCTCTGGCCAGGTCGGGGGCGAGCTGACGCTCCCGGTCGCCGAGCGGTCGCAGGCCCTGTGCGTCCAGGGTGCCGGCCATCTTCCCTCCTCAGCTCAAGGGAGGTCGCGCAACGTTTCGATCATCGAATCACGCGATAGGCCGCAAGTCACCCTTACCGGGAAGAAGTACGTCAGCGGAACACGGCCACGGCGGCCTCCCTGACCATCGTGTCGACGAGGGCGACGAGGTCCCTCAGCACCGGCGAGTGCTCGGCCGCGATGCCACGAAGGCGGCCGATGAGCTGGCCGGACGACTGGTCGACATACAGCTCGGCCTCCACCTGCAGCACGGCGACCAGGCCGCACAGCGCGGCACACCTGGCATCGGCCTGGGTACGGCCGTTGGCCGCCGAGCGGACCTTCGCCGAGGCCCGCACGCTGGAGGTGATGTCGGCGAGCTCGTAACGCGTGTAGGGCAGCACGCCGAGACGACGGCTGCTCACGGCCACCAGGATGCCCGAGGCGACCAGCTGCTTACGGGTGCGGTCGTAGATGTCGACCGCGAGTTTCTTGATCCAGAACTCGACGTCCCTGTCGGCGCGGTCCTGAACGATCAAGGTGAGCAGCCCGTCGGCGAGCGCGTCGCCCGTGCGGCTGTGGTCGGTGACCACAGCACGGCCACGGGCGGCGAGGGCGACACGCTCGCTGAGGACCAGCTCGATCAGCACCGCTCCGGCCAGTCCCAGGGCCATCGACGGCTGGTGGATCAGCGGCTTACCGGACTCGTGGTGACACATGAGGAACAGGTCCTGGTAGAGCGGCAGTTGATCCATGGAGCCGGTCACATCCTCTCTTTCATGGCGACCTTCTGCAGGGTCGGGGGCCTGCCGACGGCGTAGAGAAGGCCCAGGACGAGAATGCCGAGGCCGAGCCAGATCAGGCCGACCATCTGCGCCAGGATATTGGCGTTGATCACGACGAAGATCAGGATCGCCATGCCGATGATCGGCGCGATCAGATGTGCCCACAGCTCGGTCGAACGCTGCCTGACGACGTAGTGCACGATGACGGAGATGTGCAGCACGACGAAGGCGACGAGCGCGCCCATGTTGATCAGGCTGCCGAGCAGGCTGACACCGTCCTCGCGCAGCGACATCCACAGGCCGAGCCCGGTCGACAGCACGGCGATGAACACGATGGCGTTGGCGGGCACCGAGTTCTTGACCGAGATCTTGGCCAGGAAGGAGGGCAGCTGCCGGTCACGGGCCATGGCGTACAGCAGGCGCGAGACGGCGACCTGCGCGACGAGGGTGTTGGCGACGCCCCACGAGACGGCGGTCGCGGTCGAGGTGATCTGACGCAGCCACTCCCCGCCCGCGACGGCTGCGGCGTCGTAGAAGGCGGTGCCCTTGTCCTCGGCCAGCAGGGCCGCCGGATCGGGCACCAGCAGCGCGGCCACCCACACCTGCACGACGAACAGCAGTCCCGCCAGGATCAGCGCGATGCGCATGGCCCTGCCGACCTGGGCCGAGCCACCCGTCGACTCCTCCACCAGCATGCTGATGCCGTCGAACCCGAGGAAGGAGAGCACCGCGATCGACACCGCGGCGAAGACGACCTGCCAGGTGAAGGTCTCGGAGTTGAACAGCGGCGTGAGGCTGAAGCCCTGCCCCTTGCCCTGCAGCAGCGCGTAGACACCGGCGAGCACGAAGAGCGCGAGCACCACCAGCTCGGCGATGATCATCACCCTGGTGAGCTTCATCGTCACCCGGGTGCCCCGCAGGTTGATCGCCGTGTTGATGCTCACGAACACGATCACCCAGACCCACACGGGTACGGCGGGCAGCGAGGCGTTCATGGCGATCGAGGCGACCAGGTACAGCAGGCTCGGCACCAGGAGGTAGTCGAGCAGGATGGCCCAGCCGGTCATGAAGCCGACCGGCGCCGCGATGCCACGGCCCGCGTAGTTGTAGACCGATCCGGAGAGCGGGAAGGCCTTGACCATCTGCGCGTAGGACATGGCGGTGAACAGCATCGCCACCACACCCACGATGTATGCCATGACCGGCATACCGCCTGAGGTGAAATACACTGTGCCGAAGATCGCGAAGGGTGCGATCGGCACCATGAACATGAGGCCGTAGTACACCAGATCGGTCAGTCCGATGCCGCGCCGTAACTCCTGTCGGTAACCGAACCGGTCGATGCTCTCCTGTGGGTTCACGACAGCCTCCAGACGTTGTCACTCGCCGATACCCGGGGGGCCGGCCGCAAGCCTGGCCAAGCGGGATGCACACACAGGCGAGCGTTCGATTGGGTGATCCTTCCGTAGCTCTGGGTCGCGTCGCAAGGGTCCGTGCTTGTCGGTGGAAATCCGTTATATCCGGACGAGATGGGGCCCGTGTTATGCCCGAAATCTGACACTTTGAGCGACTTTTTGATCACCTGGAGCGATCTTCACAAGCATGCTCTGACATCTGTGAAGCTTTCTGGCTGGCTGGAGCCCCCACTCGCCTCTCCCCTCACACCCCTCCCATGGTCATGTCACTCTGCGTCACCGATCTCGGCCCTGACGAAAGCCTGCAAGAAACACGGATGTGTAAGCACTGCGCTTCCCTGCGGCCGATCCGGTCGGCGATATGCCGGTATGTCCGTCAGCGAGGCCGTCCCTGCCGACCGGATGTCATCTTCTGCCCAGGTCAGGGGCTTGCCTGCCGTACACAACGGGGACACATCCCGCGATCAGTCGATCTTCGGGGGAAACAGTGAAGCTCTTGACGCAGGGGGCAGGCAGGGCGCTCGGCGCCTGTCTGGTCGCCGCAGTACTCAGCACGGGCGGCGGGCAGCCAGTGAGCGCCGAGGCGGCGCCTTCGGTGCTGGACATCCGCCTGGCCGTCGACAGGACGACGCTCGCGCCGGGCCAGAAGGCCACCTACACGGTCACCGCGGTCAACAAGGGCCCGGCGCCCTTCGTCAACGAGGAGGGCAGCGCCTTCGCCTGGTTCTTCCACGCCTTCGAGGGTGTCGTCGACGACGCGACCTACAACGACGACATCGCGGCCACCACCGGCGTGGCCGCCGTCCAGCCCAGGGACGGCAAGGACGGCCTGCTCTGGGAGGGGCCGCTCGCGGTCGGCGAGAGCGTGACCGTGACGTTCTCCTTCACCGCGCGCTCCCCTGCTCCCCAGAGCGCGGACAAGAAGATGATCAGCACGATCGTCTCCTCGACCAAGGACAACAACTGCGGCGACCCGCGCCCGCCGGTGCCGCCGATCGGCCCGGCCCAGCGGACGGCGGCCGGACGCGCCCCGGCCGCGTGCACGACGACCGTGACGGTCACGACGGCGCCCTGACGGCCCGCGAAGACACCGGACGCTCCCCCCGATCAGATCCGATCGACAAGAAAGCACAGGTACCGCAGTGCGGGGGAAGACCTTGTGGTGTGGGGTGCTGAGCGCCTCACTCCTCTACGCGTCCTTGGGGACGCCGACGGCTCATGCCGAGCCCGTCCAACCGGAACGCCGGATCGCGATCGAGGCCGGGCCAGGCGCCGACTGGAGGCCCGAGTCGCAGCAGGCGGCCACGCGGGCCCTGCGTGCGCAACTACCCTTCACCCAGCGCTATGTCGACACCTACAGAGGCGCCATCGCCAAGGCGGGCAACGCGGTGACGACCTGCTACCCGCCCGCCTCCACCGACTGCCTGGCCTACCGGGACGGCGCGGGCAACAACGGCATCGCCGCGACGTTCGTCGACGTCGACGGCGACGCCGCCACCTTCAACTCCAGCACGGCCGACCTCACCATCCCGCCGGGCGCCGACATCCAGATCGCCAGGCTGTACTGGGGCGGCAGGCAGCAGACCCTGAACGAGACGCCCGGCCTGCCCGCGGGCAACAACCTCGCACCCGACTTCACCGCGAACAACCAGGTACGGCTGAAGGTGCCCGGCGGCTCCTACGAGACCGTCACCGCACTGCCCGCCGACATCGGCGACACCCCGCACATCAACCCGGCCGACAGCCCCGGCCTCATGTACGGCGCGTCGGCCGATGTGACCGCCCAGGTCAAGGCGGCGGGCACGGGCACGTACACGGTGGCCGACCTGCAGACCGCGCGGGGCTTCGACAGCCTGGGCGCGTTCGGCGGCTGGAGCGTCGTGGTGGCCTACAAGCTGGAGAGCGAACCGCTGCGCAACATCTCCTTCTTCGACGGGTTCGTGGCGCAGTTCCTCAACGCACCCGACACGACGATCAACATCAGCGGCTTCCAGACGCCGATCAACGGCGCCGTCAACGGCCGTCTCGGCTCGATCGCCTATGACGGCGACTTCGACCTCATCGGCGACTCGATGCTGGTGCAGACCACCAACGGGCCGCTCACCACACTGTCGGACGCGGCCAACCCGGCCGACAACTTCTTCAACTCCTCCATCTCGACGGGCGGCGTGCGCGACACCGACCGCGACCCGGCGTACTTCAACACGCTGGGCTACGACACCGACTTCGAGAACGCCTCCTCCGCCTTCCGCAACGACGACACCTCGGCGGCGGTCACGTTCAGGACGGTGGGCGACACCTACTTCCCGCACGCGCTGTACACGCAGATCGACCTGAACGAGCCCGAGGTCACCCTCACCAAGACCGCCCAGGTCGTCGGCGGCGGCTCCGCGCAGCCCGGCGCCGAGGTCGAGTACACGATCACCGCGACCAGCGAGGGACCGGACGACGCGATCGACGTCGTGCTCACCGACCCGATCCCGGCCAACACCACCTACGTGCCAGGCAGCCTCACCGTCGCCTCCGGCCCCAACAGCGGCGCCAAGACCGACGCGGCAGGCGACGACCAGGGCGACTTCGGGGCGGGCACGGTGACCTTCAGACTGGGCACGGGCGCGACGGCCTCGGCCGGAGGCAGGCTGGTGCCAAGCGAGAGCACGAGCATGACCTTCCGGGTGAAGCTGGAGGAGGCCTCGGCCGGGACCACGGTCGTCAACACCGCCACCGCCGCCTACACCGGTAACGACTTTCCCGCCGACCCCACCACCGTCCAGGCCACGGCCAGGACACCGGTGGCCGACATCGTCATCGTCAAGACGGCCTCGCCCGCGAACCCGATGCCCGGCGGCAAGGTCACCTACACCGTCAAGGTCACCAACCCCTCGACGGCCGCCTACACCGGGGTGAACTTCAGCGACGACCTGACCAACGTGCTGAACGCCACCGCCGTCTACAACAACGACCAGAGCGCCACCTCCGGCACCGTGAGCTACGCCGAGCCGATCGTGTCCTGGACCGGCGACGTGCCGGGCGGCGCCACGGTCACCGTGACCTACTCCGTCACCGTCGACGACCCGCCGACCGGCGACCTGCTGCTGAAGAACCTCGTCACCTCGACCACACCGGGCAACAACTGCCCGCCGCCCACGCCCGGCGACGCGCGGTGCACGGTCGAACTGAAGGTGCCCAGGCTCATCGTGCGCAAGTCCGCGACCCCGGACAACCCCAAGGCCGGGCAGAAGGTCTCCTACACGGTGACGATCCAGAACGTCGGGGCCGACGCCGTCGCCGGGGCCACCATGACCGACGACCTGACCGGCGTGCTCGACGACGCCGTGTTCAACAACGACCAGAGCGCCGACATCGGCACCGCCTCCTACACCGAGCCGACCGTCTCCTGGACCGGCGACCTGGAGACCGGCGCGACCGCGACGATCACCTACTCGGTCACCGTGCGCAAGCCGCTGAGCGGCGACCTTCGCATGCGCAATGTCGTACGGGTGCCGCAGTCCAACTGCGCCGGCGGGGCCAAGCCGGAGTGCCGTACCGAGCAGAACATCGTCAGGCCACCGGTGCGCGACGTCCACGTGCACAAGCAGGTGAGCGTCAAGAAGAAGCCCGGCCCCGGCTCGACCCTGCGCTACCGGCTCACCGTCGTCAACCGGGGCGCCTCGGCGCAGCGGGTCTCGCTCAAGGACGACCTGACCCGTGTGCTCGACGACTCCCGCTTCAACCGCGACCTCAAGGTGAACGTCGGCACCCTGTCGTTCCAGCGCCCGTTCCTCATCTGGGAGGCCACTTTGGCGCCGGGCAAGAAGGCGGTCATCACGTACTCGGTGACGGTGTTCAAGAAGCGCGCGGGCGACATGACGCTGCACAACCCGGTCACCGTCGAGGGCTCCAACTGCCGCACGGGCAGCAAGGACCCGAAGTGCCGGACCAAGGTGAAGATCAAGATCCCTCATGAGAAGAAGACCCTCAAGACGATCACGCGCTACGAGCGCTGACGATCCGGACGTCTGACGGGCCGGGGGGCGATCTCGCCCTCCGGCCCGTCGCGTGGGTGACACCGATCGGTTGCCCGCGTCCGGGTCGGCCCCCGCCTCAGCCCCGGCCTTGGACGCAACCGTCACGATCATGTGTAGTCGCCCCCCGTTTGTTTGGCAGGTCCCCGGCCGACGGCGAACAATGACATGTCGCCAAATATCGTGCCAAGCCAGGGGCTGGGAGGGATCGTGGGCCGCAGCGAGAGCCCGCTGGACCCCGAGGCGGGACCGGCGCAACGTTTCGCCTCCGAGCTCCGCGCCCTGCGCAAGAAGGCGGGCGGCCCCACCTATCGCGAGCTCGCCGCCGCGACCGGCTACTCGGTCACGACGCTCTCCCAGGCCGCGGCGGGCGAGCGCCTCGGCTCGCTGCCCGTCGTCCTCGCCTACGCGGTGGCCTGCGGCGGCGACGCCGGCACATGGGAGGCACGCTGGCGCGAGACCTCGGAGCAGACGCTACGGCCCCGGTCCCCGGGAGCGGACGACGCCAAGGCGCCCTACCGGGGTCTCGCCTCCTACGACACCGGCGACCAGGACCGCTTCTTCGGGCGCGAACGCGTCGTCGGGCAGCTGCTCGACCTGGTCAGGCGCAGCCGGTTCGCCGCCGTGTTCGGCGCCTCGGGGTCGGGCAAGACCTCGCTGCTGCGTGCCGGCCTGGTGCCCGCCGTCGCCTCCGGGCGGCTCGGCTCGCCGGTGCCCGGGGTCCGGGTCGTCACGCCGGGCGAGCATCCGATGCGCGAGCACGTCGACCTGCTCGGCGACGGGCAGCCGGGCCTGCTGGTCGTCGACCAGTTCGAGGAGGTGTTCACGCTGTGCGCACAGGCCGAGCGCACGGCCTTCGTCGACCGGTTGCTCACGCCCGGCCCGACACGGGTGGTCGTCGCCGTGCGGGCCGACTTCTACGGGCGTTGCGCCGAGCACCGTGCGCTGAGCGACGCCCTGCGTACCTCCGGGCTGCTGGTCGGCCCGATGAACCGGGAGGAACTGCGCGAGGCCGTCGTCGGGCCCGCCGTGGCCGCCGGTCTCATCGTCGAACGGGCGTTGAGCGCGCGCATCCTCGACGACGTCGACGGGGAGCCGGGCGCACTGCCGCTGATGTCGCACGCCCTGCTGGAGACCTGGCGCCGCCGCCGCGCCAGGCTGCTCACCCTCGACGGCTACGAACGGGCCGGAGGCGTGCACGGCGCGATCGCCGCGACCGCCGAACAGGTGTACTCGACGCTCTCGCCCGGCCAGGCGGCGCATGCCAGACGCATCGTGCTGCGCCTGATCAGTCCGGGTTCGGGGGCCTCCGGCTCGGACGCGCCCGACACCAGGAGGCCCGCCCACCGCGACGAGCTGGAGTCCTGCGGCTCGCCCGACAGTGCGCTCGTGATCGCGAGGCTGGCCGGGGCCAGGCTGGTGACCTTGCACGAGGACACCGTCGAGATCGCGCACGAGGCGCTCATCGCCTCCTGGCCCCGGCTGCGGGAGTGGATCGAGCAGGAGCGCGAGCTGCTCAGGCTGCAGCGGCGCCTCACTCAGGCGACCGCCGCCTGGCAGGAGCTCGGCCGCCCCGCCGACGCGCTCTACCAGGGCACCCGCCTGGCCTCGGCCCACGCCCTGCTGACCGGACCCGACGAGCTGACCCCCGCCGAGCACGCCTTCCTCGCGGCCTCACAACGCGCGGCCGAGCAGGCCGTACGGGCGGGCAGGCGGCGGGCGGAGCTGGCCAGGGCGGCGGTGGCCGCACTGGTCGTGCTGGCGCTGACCGCCTCGGTCGCGGCCGTGCTCGCCGTCAGGGCGGCACGCGAGGCCGAGGCGCAGGGTGCCCAGGTGCTCTCGCGGCTGCTGACGATGCGCGGCGAAGGGCTGGCCGCCTCCGACCCCGTCGTGTCCGGACTGCTGGCCGTCACCGCCTGGCGTATCGCGCCCACACAGGAGGCCAGGTACCAGATGCTCAACGCCCTGGCCTCGGCCGCGCACGGCGTGCTCGCCGGGCACACGGGGCCGATCACCTCGGTCGCCTTCAGCCCGGACGGCACGACCGTGGCCACGGCCAGCGAGGACGGCACCGCCAGGCTGTGGAACGCGGGCACGCGCCATCCGATCGGCGTCCCGCTCGCCGGGCACAGCGGTCCCGTCGACGCGGTCGCCTTCAGCCCGGACGGGCGCGTGCTCGCCACCGGAGGCGCCGACGGCGTCAGGCTCTGGGACCTGGCCACCCGCCGCCTCGACGGAGCGCCGCTGAGGGGCCACAAGGGCGGGGTGCGCTCGCTGGCCTACGCGCCCGACGGACGCACGCTGGCCACCGGCGGGCGCGACGGCGTCGTCATACGCTGGTCGACCGCAACCCGCGAGCCGGTCGGCGAGCCGCTCACCGGGCACAGGGGCGCGGTCAGCGCGCTCGTGTACAGCACGTCCGGAGCCGTGCTCGCCTCGGGCGACTCCCGGCGCGCCCGGCTGTGGGACCCGGCGACAGGCCGAGCGCTCGGCTCGCTGGACGGGCACACCGGCCGGGTGAACTCCATCGCGTTCGCCTTCGACGAGAGCATCGTCGCCACCGCGAGCGACGACGGCGCCGTACGGCTGTGGGACGCCCTCACTCGCCGTCCTCGTGGCAAGCCCATGACCGGTCACGGCGGCCCGGTCAACGCCGTGCTGTTCAGGGGCACGGACATGCTGGCCTCGGCAGGCGGCGACGCGAGCGTCCTGCTGTGGAAGGGCGGCACGCACGAGGCGTTCGAGGCCCCGCTGACCGGGGACGGAAGCGCGATCAACGCCCTGGCCGCGAGCCCCGACGGCCGCATGCTCGTCACCGCGGGCGAGGGCGGCGTCGCACGCCTGTGGGAGCGCCGCACCCGCCGTGCGATCGAGGCCGCGTACCTGCAGCCGGGCCATCTCGTCACCGCGATGGCGTTCGACCGCCGGGGCGTCCTGCTGGCCACGGCGGGCACGGACGGCGCGGTGCGCCTGTGGGGCGCGACCACGAGACGACCGGCCGGTCGGCCGCTGCTCGGCCACACCGGCAGGGTCAACGCCCTCGCCTACTCACCCGACGGCCTCGTCCTGGCCACCGCGGGCGACGACTCCACCGTCAGGCTCTGGGACACCGCCACCCACCGCCCGATCGGCCCTCCGCTCACCGGCCACACCGGTCCCGTCAACACCCTCGCCTTCAGCCCCGACGGCCGGACCCTGGCCACCGGAGGCGACGACTCCACCGCCAGGTTCTGGGACACCGCCACCCACCGCCCGATCGGCGCCGCCCTCACCGGCCACACCGGACCGGTCAACACCCTCGCCTTCAGCCCCGACGGCCGTACCCTCGCCACCGGCGACGACGGCGGGCAACTGCGCCTGTGGGACGCCGCCGCACGCCGGCTCGCCGGAGCCCCGCTCGTCGGCCATCACCGCGCGATCACCGCACTCGCCTACGCCCCCGACGGCGCGAGCGTCGTCACCGCCGGAGGCGACGGCGCCCGCCTGTGGGACACCGCCGGGCATCGGGCCAAGGAACCGCCGTTGAGCGCCCACACGGGACAGGTGCACGACGTGGCCTTCCTGCCCGGCGGCTCCACCTTCGCCACGGCCGTCGACGAGGGCACGCTGCTGTGGGACGGCGGCACCCACCGCATGATCGGCACCCGCCTGACCGGCCACACCGGCCCGGTCGTCGCGCTGGCCTTCGGCCCCGACGGCCGTACCCTCGCCACCTCGGGCGCCGACCGGTCGATCAACCTCTGGACGGTGTCCCTCCCGGCCGACCTCGTCCCGGCCGTGTGCGCCATGGCAGGCCGCTCGCTCACCCCTCAGGAATGGCGGCAACACATACCGGAACGCCCCTACCGGCGTAGCTGCCCCGGCTGAACCCGGCGCGGACCCGGGCAGCGCTACCGCCCGGAGGACGACTGGATGAAGGGCGTCTCCCGCAAGCTCTGACGACTCGCCGTACCGTCACGGGAGTCTTGACAACGCTCACGGCGATGCGAAAGAACCGGCTAAGGGCCAGGCGTCGGCGCCACGCCCGACGACCGAGCACGGGAGTTGCGCCATGACGGAGTGGAGGGCGGGAGCCGATCTCCGCCGTGCGCTGGGGCTGCCGCTCGTGATCGCCCTGCTCGTGGGGCTCGGCACCTATCTGACGGTGTCCGACCAGGCCGAACGCGAGAGCGCCGGACGCGTGCAGGTCGAGGCCAGGTTGCTGCGCCAGCTCCCGGCCGAGGGCGGCGGGATGAGCCTGTGGGCCAAGACGTTCGACGCCGAGTGGATGACGCCCGGCGGTGCGGCGGGCAGCGGGCAACTCGTCGCCGCCCAGAGCGCCAGGCCGGGCGGCACGATCCTCATCTGGGCCGAGCGCGACACCGGCGAGATGACCGCCGCGCCCCTGTCGCCCGGCGGTGTCGTCGCCCGTGCCTGCGCGGTCGCCATCATGACCGCCTTCGGCTGCGCCGCCTTCGCGGTACGGCGGCGCGCCCGGATGAGCGCGGGCGGCGAGATCGAGGCGCAGTGGCAGCGGGTCGCGCCCGAGTGGAGACGCCGCTACCTGTGAGACCTGCCGTCAGGCCCGGCAGCCGAGCCGTTTGACGCCGTTGATGAAGTACGAGACCAGGTAGTCGGGCTCGCCGGTGGAACGCAGGTCGGGCATGCGGGTGAACAGCTCGCGCAGCATGAGGCGGATCTCCTGTCTGGCCAGGTGCGCGCCGAGGCAGAAGTGCGGTCCGGGGCCGCCGAAGCTGAGGTGGTCGTGCGACTCCCTGGTGAGGTCGAACGTCTCGGGGTCGGGGAAGACGCTCTCGTCGTGGTTGCCCGACAGGTAGATGAGGGAGGCCTTCTCGCCCGCGCGCAGCAGATGGCCGTTCAGCATGTGGTCCTTGGTGAGCGTGCGGCGCATCTGCAGGGCGGGCGGCTCGATCCGCAGGATCTCCTCGACGGCGGCGCGCTGGTGGCGTTCGAAGTCCGACAGCAGGAGTTCGCGCTGCTCGGGGTGGTCGGTGAGCAGCTTGAGCCCGTGCGAGAGGGCGTGGCGTGTGGTCTCGTTGCCCGCGATGACGAGCAGGATGAAGAACGAGCCGACCTCCCTCCTGGTCAGCCGCTCGCCGTCGACGTTGGCGGTGACGAGGGCCGAGACGAGGTCGTCGAGCGGCTCGCGCGTCCTGGCCTTGGCCACGCCCATCGCCATGCGGTGCAGTGCGGTCAGCGAGCGGTAGATACGGCCGATCATCCTGGCCGACGACAGGGTGCCTACGCCGACGTCGCCGCCGAAGTACTCGGGGTCGAGCCCGGCCAGCACGACCGCGGTGTGCGCGGCGACCTCGGCCCGCCTGGACTCGGGGATGCCCATCATCGAGCAGATGATCGCGATGGGCAGCGGCTCGGCGACCTCGGCGACGAAGTCACCCCCGCCCTTGGCGGCCAGGGCTGCCGCCAGGCGTCGTGCGGTGGCCTCGATGTCGGCCTCGATGCGGGCCAGCATGCGCGGGCTGAACGCCCGGGAGACGATACGGCGGAGCTTGGCGTGCCTGGGGTCGTCCAGGTTGATCAGCGAGCCGAGGTAGGGGGCCAGGACGGCGGGCAGTTCGGGCAGGACGATGGCGTTGGGCTCGCTGCTGAACACCTGGGGCAGGCGGCTGGCCTCGGCGATGTCGGCATGCCGGACCAGGGCGTGGAATCCGGCGCCGCTGCGGACGAGGGGGATCTTGGGCGTGGCGTAGAAGCGGGGCCTGCCGAGGCGGCGCAGGGCGGCGAGGCCGTCACGCTGGGTACGGCGAGGCAACTTCCAGAAGGCGATGTCGGACAGGTCGGGCATCGGGCGTACGGCGTGGTCCATGGGCATCTCTCCGTTGGCGTGGGGGCCGAAGAGGGGGAGAGCCCCGCAGGAACTCCCCCACCGTCGCGCTCTGTACACAACAGTAGATCGCCCATGCCGGTGACCAGCAGTGACTCGGCAGCCATGCCTAGCTGACCAGCCGGATGTAAACGCAGCGTGACCCCCTCAGCCCGTCCTGCGCCTGCCCCGCAGCAGGGCGGGCACCAGAGCGGGCCTGGCCCTGGCCACACTGACCAGAGCGACCGTCCCGAAGGCCACAACGACGACGCCGAGCCACACCCCGACCGGCACGTCGGGCACCCGCCAGTCCTGGGCGTGCGCCGCCAGCAACAGATGCCTGACCCCGACCAGCGCCAACACCACGGCCAGTGCCAGATCCAGGTGCACCAGCCGCGCCATCAGCGCCCGCAGCACGAAGTGCAGCTGCCGCAGGATCAGCAACGCGAAACAAGCGGCCACCACGATGAGGTACGGCTCCCGCGTCAGCCCCAGCAACGCGGCCATCGAGTCCGCCGAGCAGACCAGGTCGACGACGGCGAGCCCGGCCAGGACCACCACACCGGACAGCGCCGTCCAGCGCCTGCCCCCTTGACGCCCGCCGGGCCCGGTCAGCAGGCGCAGCACGCGGATCGCCGAGTTGTGCGTGCCTTCGGCCGTCGAGATCTCCCCCTTGCGGGCCAGCTTCCACGCCACCAGGAACAGCGCGCCCGCCAGCAGGAAGCCCGGCCAGGCGAACCTGGCCAGCACCTCGAGCCCGGCGAAGGCCACACACGCGCGCAGCAGCAGGCCGAGCAGGATGCCGCCGAGCAGGATGCGGTACTGCCGCTCTTCGGGCACGCCGAGCCTGGTCACGATCAGCCCGAACGCCACCAGGTTGTCCAGCCCGAGCGCGCACTCCACCAGCGTCGCCGACAGGAACTCGGCGGCGTGCCCGGCCCCTGAGGCGGTCAGCACGCCGAGCCCGAACACCAGCGCCATGCCGCCGTAGAGGCCGACGCCGATGAGCACGCCGCGCTCGGTGGCGTTGGGCCCGCCCACGAGGATGAAGTCGGCCAGCGCCACCAGCACCAGGCAGACCGCGCTGAAGGCCCATACCCATCCCGGCACGTCCACGCAGCCTCCCTCACGATGAGCCACGACAGGTGACTCTCAGCAAGAGCTGACGTCGGTGTGCCATCGCGGTCAAGGCGGCGTTTCGGTCACCGGAATCCAGGAGAAACCTGGTCTCCCTAATACAGCCGGGCCGCTCCCAGCCGGTCAAGGCAGACCTCGGCGCTCCACGGGAGCATGGTGGAGCCGAGCCTGGCGTCGCGGTACATACGCTCCAGCGGAAGGTGCTTGAGCATCGACTGCCCGCCGCACACGCGGATGGCGAGGGCGGCGACCTCGGGGGCGGTCTCCATGGCGGTGAGCGTGGCGCTCCACGCGGTGACCAGGTGCTCCTCCGACGGATCGAGGCTCATGCAGTCGGCCGCCTGGTAGAGCAGGGCGCGCGAGCGTTCGTGCATGAGCTGCATCTGCGCCCAGCCGAACTGCTTCTGCGGCAGGTCCCTGCGCGTGCCCGAAGGCGCGCCGGGCACCTCGCCCCGCAGGTAGCGCCTGGTGAAGTCGAGGATGCCCCCGGTGAGCCCGAGATAGGAGGGCGCCAGCGACATGAACAGGAACGGGAAGCGCCGGGCCGCCTGGTCGTAGGCGCCGGGCGGCAGCCACTCGTTGGCGGCGGGCACGAAGGCGTCCTTGAAGATCAGCGTGCGCGAGACGGTGCCGCGCATGCCGAGCGGGTCCCACGAGCCGACGATCTCCACCCCTTCGGCGTCGGCGGGCACGCCGAGCAGGCGGATGAAGTCCTCGCCCTCGACCTGGCAGGTGATGTTGTAGAAGTGCGCGGCGCCCGACAGCGATGCGAAGATCTTGCGACCGGTCACCAGGTAGCCGCCTTCGACGGGCACGGCCCTGGTGGCGACGCCCGCGGTGGCGCCGGGATTGAGTCCTTCGGAGAACGGCTGGCTGTGGATCCTGCCCTCCTCGACCATGCCCCGGTACAGCTCGGCCCGGCGCTTGTCGTGCGTCTCGCGGTCGCCGGGCGCGAGGTCGAGCAGATCGGCGACCTCGCCGGTCCACAGGGTGGTCGCGGTGTGCATGTTGAAGGTGAGCGCGGTGGCGCCGCAGTGCCTGCCGATCTCCTCCGACACCCGGACGTAGTCGGCGAACGACGCGCCGAGCCCGCCGTGCTCGACGGGCACGCACAGGCCGAGGTAGCCGAGTCTGCGCAGGTCGTCGAAGTTCTCGTGCGGGAAGGTCGCGTCGCGGTCGTAGCGTACGGCGCGCTCGGCGAAGGCGGGGCCGAGTTCGGCCACGCGTGCGACCAGCTCGCCTCGGTCTGGCGACATTGTTGTCTCCTATGTTGTCATCGTTGTTGACCAATGGGCGTGCCGAAACCGGCCCCGCGCGGGGAACCGTCAGATCTCCAGCACCAGCCGATCGCAGGCGGCACGCGACACGCAGATCAGCAGGCACCGCTCCCGCTCTGCCGGACCGAGCAGATGGTCGCGGTGCTCGACCACGCCGCCGAGCACCCTGGTCTCGCAGGTGCCGCACGTGCCGTCACGGCAGTCGTAGTCCCAGGCGATCCCCGCCGCCTCGACGGCCTCCAGGATCGACTCGCCCGACCCGACGCTGAGCACCACGCCGGACCGCACGCACTCCACCTCGAAGGGATCGCCCGGCACGAACGGCGTGCCCGCGAACCTCTCGACATGCAACTCGCCCCCGAACCGCGCGGCGACGGCCTCGATCAACGCCGTCGGCCCGCAGCAGTACACGACGGTCTCGCGGGGCAGGTCCAGCAGGGAGTCCAGGTCGAGCAGCCCGTACTCGTCCTGCGGCAGCACCCGCACCCGCTCCCCGTAAGGCAGCAGCCGCTCGACGAAGGCCATCGAAGCCCGCGTGCGCCCGCCGTAGACCAACTCCCACTCCCCCTGCGCCGCGCCGAGCATCGGCAGGATCGGCGTGATGCCGATGCCGCCCGCGACGAACAGATAGGACGGCGCCGCGACCAACGGGAAGTTGTTGCGCGGGCCCCTGACGTTCACCAGGTCGCCCACGCGCAGCCCGTCGTGCACGAAGCGCGAACCGCCCCTGCCCTCCGGCTCCCTGAGCACCGCGACCGTGTAGTCGTGCTCGTGCCTGCCACACAGGGAGTACTGCCTGGCCAGGCCACCCGGCAGGTCGAGCGTCACGTGGGCGCCCGGCTCCCAGGCGGGCATGCCGGAGCCGTCGAACGTCACCGACACCACGCCTTCGGCCTCCGGGGTGATCGCGGTGATCTCCAGGAGCGTCACGAGGCGGCCCGCCGTACCGGCTTCCAGCCACGGCGGGGCACGGAGGCGCGCAGTGCGCGGGTGTAGGGGTCGGCCGGTTCGTCGAGGACCCTGGCGGTCGGGCCGTGCTCCACGATCCGGCCGTGCCGCATCACCACGACGTCGTCGGTGGCCTGCCTGATCACGCCCAGGTCGTGCGAGATGAACAGGTAGGTGATCTTCCTGGCCCGCCTGATCTCGTCCAGCAGGTTGAGGATCTGCGCCTGGATCGACACGTCCAGCGCCGATACCGACTCGTCCAGCACCAGGACGCGCGGGTCGACGGCCAGTGCCCTGGCGATGGCCACCCGCTGGCACTGCCCGCCCGACAGGGCCGAGGGCAGCGCCCGGCTCTGGCGTTCGTCGAGGCCGACCTGGGCCAGCAGGTCGTCGATCCTGGCCTCCCGCTCCTCCGGCGACAGGGTGAAGTGCAGGCGCAGCGCCTCGTCCAGGCAGCGTCTGGCACTGTGGCGCGGCGACAGCGAGGTGTAGGGGTCCTGGAAGACCATCTGCAGCTCACGACCCCTGCGCCTGCGTTCCCGCGGGCGGCCGGCCGGGGTCGAGCGGTCCCGGCCCGCGACCGTGATCCGGCCCGAGGTCGGGCGGATCAGTCCGGCGATCATCCGGGCGACCGTCGACTTGCCCGAGCCGGACTCGCCGACGATGCCGAGCGCGTGGCCTTCGAGCACCTCGAACGAGACGCCGTCGACGGCCGTCGCCCGGCCGTACTCCTTGCGCAGGGCGGCGACCGACACCACGCGGCCGGGCTCAGCCGTGGACACGGAGCACCTCCAGCAGGTCGCCCGCGCGGTGGCAGGACACGGTGCCGCCGCCGGTGTGGGTGAGTGGCGGGCGCTCCTGGCCGCATCGGTCGTCGGCATAGGCGCAGCGCTGGGAGAACGCGCATCCGCACGGCGCCTCCCAGGCCGAGATCGGCCGGCCGGGCACGGCGGCCAGCCGGTCCAGCCTGCGGGTGACCTCGGGCCTGGCGGCGATGAGCGCGGCCGTGTACGGATGGCGTGGCGCGTTCTCCAGGTCGGCCGAGCCGCCGCACTCCACGATCGAGCCCGAGTACATGACCGCGGTCCGGTCGCAGATGGCGGCGGCCAGGTCCAGGTCGTGCGTGATGAAGATCATGGCCATGCCGTGGTCCCTGCGCAGCTCGTCCAGGATCGCCATCACCTCCTCCTGCGTGGTCACGTCGAGTGCGGTGGTCGGCTCGTCGGCCAGGACGAGCGCGGGGTCGGCCAGCAGCACTCCGGCGATCATCACGCGTTGCAGCAGGCCGCCCGACAGCTCGTGCGGGTACTGCCGCAGCCGCCTGGCGCCGTCGGCGATCCCGACCTCGCGCAGCGTCCGCACGGCGCGTTCCTCCGCGCTGCGCCGGTCGTGGCCGAGGTTGAGCCGCAGCGACTCGGTGAGGAAGTCGCCGATCGACCTGACCGGATTGACGGCCGAGCGCGGGTCCTGGAAGACCATCGCGACCTGCCTGACCCGGTAGTCGCGCAGATCGGCGCCGCGCAGGCCGAGCACGTCACGCCCGCCGAAGGTGATCGAGCCGCTCGCGCTCGCGCCTTCGGGCAGCAGCCTGGCGATGGCCTTGGCCGTCATGGACTTGCCCGACCCCGACTCGCCCACCAGGCCGAGCGCCTCGCCGGGTGCGACCTCCAGGCTGAGCTCCCTGATGATCGCCCGTCCGGCGACCTGGACGGACAGGCCGGTGACCCGCAGCGCGCCGGGCGCTCTCCGCCCTTCGTCCATCAGCCGGTCCGCTCGTAGGACCAGCCCGCGATCGGCAGCGAGGGGGCGTCGTCCGCCACGCCCTTGCCGTAGTCGACCTTGCCCTGGTTGAGCAGGTCGTAGGGGTCGACGTCGTGCTTGAAGGCGATCTCCCTGGGGCCGATCGGCTTCATGCCTCCGGCGCCGAGCACGTAGGTGTGGGAGTTGGCGACGCGGCAGCCCTCCTCCTCCAGGCGCCTGACGACCTCGGCCATGTGCTCCTCGCCCTGGAAGGGGAACTCGGGCGAGCCCTGGCTGGACAGCATGCCGTCGAAGCGCTTGAACTCCATGTTGAGATGGCCGACGTCGCTCATGTTGGCATGCACGCGGTCGATGGCGCCGAGCAGGTCGGCCGGGGGGAACAGGCCGATGAGCCCGGTCAGCGTGCGGTCGTGGCGCTGGTAGTGGGTGCCGGCATGGCCCCAGGTGAACTCGTAGATCGGGCAGCCGTAGTCGCCCTGGCCTTCGAGCGCCTCGCTGGTGATCTCGCCTCCGCACTCGGCGACCAGGTCGCGCACCGGCTCCATGCACTCCTGGGCGACCATCGCCATCACCATGGCGTGCCCGTCCCTGACATAGGGGGCGAGCGGCCTGAAGTAGGTCGGCAGCGGCCAGGCGTGCAGCGAGACCACCTTCTTCAGCAGGCCGTCGCTGCTGGCCAGCTTGACCGCGAAGCGTGCGGCCTGGGCGAAGTCGGGGAACATGACGACGAGTTCGTTCCACGTCCAGGCGGGGGCCAGCGGCAGTTCGACCTCGGTGATGATGCCGTTGGAGCCGTAGGCGTGGTGCACGATGTTGACGTCGGCACCGCGCAGTTCGATCAGCCTGGGCTCCTCCTCGACCGTCATCACCTCGATGGCGGCGATGTTGCCGCGGTCGCGCATGATGCCGTACTGCACCGAGCCGACGCCCGCGTGGCCTCCGGCCAGGAAGCCGCCGATGGTCGCGGTGCGCTTGGTCGAGGGGTGGACGCGCAGTTCCCAGCCCTCGCCCCTGGTGGCGTCGTCGATGTCGGCGATGACGGTGCCCGCCTGGGCCCGCACCTTGCCCAGGCCGTACCAGAGCACGCCTGCCAGGGCGGTCACGTCGATGATGGCGCCGCCGTTGAGCGGGACGCCCTGGCCGAAGTTGCCGGTGCCGCCGCCGCGTACGGTGATCGGCACGCGGCGCCTGGCGCAGGCGGCGACCGCCACCCGCAGGTCGTCCTTGTCGCGCGGGGAGATGATGATCTCGGCGTACTTGTCCTTGAGCAGTTCGCGCAGGATCGGGCTCTGGGCGAACCTGTCGCGGCTCTTGGGGCGCACCCGCATCGCGTCGTCGAGGTAGGGCACGTCACCGAGGTCGGCGATGAGTGCCTGGAGGTCGGTCATGGGTCTCCGTTCTTCAGCGTCTCAGAGGTCGAACAGGCGTGCCGCGTTGCCGCCGCGCACGGCGTCGCGGGCCTTCAGGTCGTCGACGCGGGCGAGGATCCCGGCCATGTCGCCGGTGGGGTGCGGGTAGTCGGACCCGAAGAGCACGTTCTGCGGCCCCGCGACCGAGACGCACAGGTCGAGGGAGTCGCGGCGATAGGTGATCGCGTCGAACCACACCCTGCGCAGCACCTCGCTGGGCGCCTCGTCCAGCACGTCACGCGCGTGCCCGGCCTGCCACCAGGCGTCCAGCCGCCCGGCCAGGTACGGCAGCGCGCCACCCCCGTGCGCGGCGACGATCTTCAGCCGCCGGTGCGCGGAGAAGAAGCCGGAGTAGATCAGGTCGGCGACGGCCTGACTGGTGTCCATGGGAAAGCCCACGGTGGCGGCGAGCCCGAAGCTGCCCACTCCGGGAGGCGGTGTGCCCGGATGCACGAGCACGGGCAGGCCGCGGGCGTCGATGGCCTGCCAGACGGGCGCGAAGGCCGGGTCGGTGAGCGGCCTGCCCGCCACCTGCGCCAGCACCATCACGCCGACGGCGCCCCCGGCGAGTGAGCGGTCGAGCTCCTGCACCGCACGCGCCGGGTACTCCCACGGCAGCGAGGCCAGCCACCTGATCCGGTCGGGCCATGCGGTCTGGGCGGCGGCGAACTCGTCGTTGACGGTCCTGGCCGCCAGGACGGCGACCTCTTCGCCGCCGAAATAGACATTCGGGCAGGTAAGGGAGAGTATCGCGACATCGACGCGGGCCTCGTTCATGTCCTTGATCCGCAGCTCGTAGTCGAGCATGCCGGGCGTGAGGGACATGAACGGCCGCCCGTCGAGCCAGACGTCGTCCGCCTGGTGGTCGAGGCGCGGTCGTCCGTGCTCGTGCAGGAGGGACAACCACGCGGCGCTGACCATGTGCGTGTGGACATCGATCACGGGCATGGTCACGAGTCTGTCGCCCGATCCGCAACGATGTCAATAGCGTTGACAACTGCGTTGTAGGCAGCCAGCACCGCATCGATCGCCGCCTCGGCGTCCGCCTGCGTGGTGCGGTAGTTCGTCACACAGATCCGCAGCGAGTAGCGGCCGTTCACACTGGTCTGGGACAGGAAGGCCGCACCCGAGCGCTGCACCGCGACCATGACCCGCTCATTGAGCGCGTCCAGGTCGGCCACCGGCGCGACGACACGGAAACAGACCGTGCTGAGCTCCACCGGGGCCAGCAGCTCAAGCTCCGGCTCCCGCTCGATCCTGGCGGCCAGCACCCCGGCCATCAGGTTGTCGTGCCGCACGGCGCCCGCGATGGCCTCCATACCGTGGTACCTCAGCATCAGCCACAGCTTCAGCGCCCTGAACCTGCGGCTCAACTCGATGCCGTAGTCCCAGAACGCGAACGCGTCGTCGGCCGCCGTGCCCGACGGCATGTCGATGTAGTCGGCATGGCTGGCCTCGGCGAACGCCCTCCTGGCCGTCGCGCCGTCGCGGTAGAGCAGGACGCCGCAGTCCACGGGCGCGTAGAACCACTTGTGCGCGTCGACGGTCAGCGAGTCGGCCCGCTCCATCCCCGCGAACAGCCCGCTCCTGGCCGGGTCCATCCTGGCCGGAGCGCCGTACGCCCCGTCGACGTGGAACCACATCCCGTGCTCGGCCGCCACGTCGGCGATGGCGTCCAGCGGGTCGACCGCCCCCGTGTTCGTGGTCCCCGCCGTGCCCACGACGCACACCGGGACGACCCCCTCCTCCAGATCGGCCCGTACGGCCAGCCGCAACGCCGAAGGCGACATGCGGAAGGACTCGTCGACCGGGATCGACCTGACCGCCGAACGCCCCAGGCCGAGCACGTCGGCCGCCTTGACGATCGAGTGGTGCGCCTCGGCGCTGGCGTACACCGCCATCCGCGGCGATCCCCGCATGCCGTGCGCACCGGGATCGGCGGCCTGCCGGGTGGCGACGTAGAGGGCGTTCAGATTGGCCATCGAGCCGCCGCTGGTCAGCAGTCCGGTCCCGACGGGGAAGCCGACGGCCTCGCCCAGCCAGCCGAGCACCGTGTGCTCCATCTGCACGGGGCCGGGCGCGCCGAGCGCGTTGTTGACGTTCGGATTGAGCAGCGAGGCCAGCAGGTCCCCGACCGCGCCGACGGGCGAGGCCGGGGAGGAGATGTAGCCGAAGAACCTGGGATGGCCTTGATGCCTGGTATGCGTGAACAGCAGGTCCCTGCAGTCGTCGAGCAGGTCGGCGACGGGTGCTCCGGCGGCCGGCGCGGGCCCGCTCCACCTGGCGCGGAGCTCGGCGCGCGGCAGCGAGGGCACGACGGGCAGCGAGCCGACCGCGGCGACGTACTCGGTGACGAGCGCCTCGACACCGGTGAGCAGGGCGGACAGGTCTTCGGACGACGGATCGAGCGAGTGCATGTCGAGGAGTCTTCCGTTCGGGAAGGCCCCCGCGACGACAGGCCGCGGGGGCCGGTGGTTCAGGCCGCGCCGAGGTCGCGGGCCCACGGGTAGTAGAGGTAGCAGAAGGAGGCGGGCGCGCCCGTCAGCCGCTTGTTCATGAACAGGTGGTTGTTCATCTGCGCGAGCGGGATCACGGGCGCCTCGTCGACCAGCGCCTTGGCCGCGGCGGCCACGTGCCCGGCGCGCGTGCCCTCGTCGGCCGCCCCGACGGCGGCGGCGAGTTCCCTGTCCACGACCGGGTTGCTGTAGCCGGAGTAGTTGCTGCCGCCTCCCGTCGAGGTCAGCCTGGGCAGGGCGTTGAGCGGGTCGGGCACGTCCAGGTAGGTCTGGGCGAACCACATGCTCACCTGCTCGCGGGCCTTCGGGTCGAAGTACAGCGGGATGATCTGGTTGGTGGTCTGCGGCTTGATCTGGATGTCCAGGCCGAGCTTGGCGCCCGCGCTCTGCACCTCGGCCGCGATCTGGCCGCTCTGCCCGTCGTCCGTCGCCGCGGCCATGATGATCGTCCCGGAGACGTCGCCCGCCTCCGCGATCAGCTTCTTGGCCGCCTCCAGGTCTGGCGCGCCGTCCACCTCGGCGATGTTCAGCCCGCGCAGCTCCGCCTCGGCGTATCCCCACGCGCTCGGCGGCACGATCGAGGCCGTGGGTACGGCGGTGCCCATGAAGACCGACTTGGCGATCGCCGTCCTGTCGATGGCCAGTTGCAGGGCCTTGCGGACCTTCGGGTTGTGCAGCGGGCTCTTGCGGCCGGTGATGTAGATCGACTGCACCTCGCCGCCGGGTCCGGAGTAGAGCGTTCCAGATCCGGCCGCCCGCAGCTTGTCCAGGCCCTGCACCGGCACCTGGTAGGTACCGTCGAGCTCGCCCGACAGCAGGGCGTTGACGATCGCGGCCGGGTCGCTGACGAACTTGAACACGACGGTCTTGACCTTCGCCGCGCCCGCCGGGTCGTAGTAGTCGGCCACGCGCTCCAGCGTGATCTGCTGGCCGCTCTCCCATCCGGCCACCCGGTACGGGCCGACGCAGGAGACGCCGCCGCCCGGCGTGCCGTACTCCTTGCCCTTGCTCTCGACGTACTTCTTCTCGGCGACGACGCCCATGGCGGTGGCGAGCATGGAGTTGAAGCTGTAGTCCGGCTTCTTGAGCGTGACGGTGACCTGGTCGTCGCCACTGGCCTGGACGGAGTCGACATTGCCGGTGAAGGAGGAGTAGTAGGAGCCTTCGGGGTCGGCGGCCCTGCGCAGGCTGAAGACGACGTCCTCGACGGTGACCGGCGTGCCGTTGGCGAACTTCAGGCCGGGCTTGAGGGTGTAGGTCCAGGTCGTCGGCGTGGGATTGGCGAACTCGGCCAGGCCGGGCACGACCTTGAAGTCGGGCGTGAGGCGCAGCAGGCTCTCGCACACGTTGGCCAGGACGGTGTTCTCCTGGTAGGCGTAGGAGCGCACCCAGTCGAGCGTGGCGGGCTCGCCGTACGGGATGTCCCAGGTGACCTTGTCGAGTTCGCCCTTGGCCGCCGGGGTGGTGATGGTGAGCTCGGCCGAGCCCGGCGCGGGAGGGGCGGACTCGGCCGCCGGTTTGCCGCCCTGGCCGCACGCCGTCAGCGCGAGTGCGGTGGCGAGCAGGGCTGCGGTCAGGGGGGTGTGACGTACCTGCATTTCTCTCCTCATCGGTGGGGGTGATCCTCGGCGGCGGCCAGCAGGCGTTCGCCGAGGATGGTGAAGGAGGCGACGGCTAGGGCGATGACACCGGCGGCGAGCAGCGCCTCCAGCGGTTCACCGCGGATCAGGCCGGTCTGACCGGTGGAGACCATGGCTCCCCAGTCGGCGGTGGGCGGCTGCACACCGAGCCCGAGGAACGACAGCGCCGACATGTTGACCATCGCGTAGCCGAACGAGATCGTGGCCTGCGACAGGATGAACGGCAGCAGCACAGGCACCACGTGCCTGGCACAGATCCGCAGACCCGACTGCCCCTGCACGATCAGCGCCGCGATGTAGGTCTGCCTGCACTCACGCAGCGCCACCGCCCTGGTGATCCGCATGATGTACGGCATGCTGCCCACGGCGAGTGCGACGGCTCCCGGCACCAGGCCGCTGCCGAACAGCGTGACGGCCAGCATCGCCAGCAGCAGGCTGGGAAAGGCGAACAGCACGTCGCACACGCGCGAGGCCACCGCGTCCACCCAGCCGCCACGCCAGGCGGCGGTGACCGCGACGACCGTTCCGGCCAGGGTGGCGAGCACGACGACGATGAGCGGCCCGAGCAGCCCCGACCTGGCCCCGTGCACCAGTCTGGCCAGCAGGTCGCGCCCGCTGCCGTCGGTGCCCAGCAGGTGTTCGGCCGTCGGCCCCGAGTAGGTGTCGCCCAGGTCGACCGCGTTCGGGTCGGCGATCGGCAGCACGGGGGCCAGCAGCGCGCCGAGCACCAGGACGGCGATGACGGCTGCGGTGACGAGGGTGACGGGATCGCTGGTGCGAGCACGCTCGCGGGTCCCGGCGAGCACGGCGGTCACAGGGCGGCACCTCCCACGCGGACCCTCGGGTCCAGAAAGCCGTAGAGCAGGTCCACGACGGTGTTGGCGAGAACGAAGGCCCCGACGAGCACCAGGCAGATGGCCTGGACGACGGGGAAGTCGCGTGCGTTGACCGACTGCACGAGGTAGCCGCCGATGCCGCCGAGCCCGAAGGCCTGCTCGACGATGATCGATCCGGCGATCAGGCTGGGAATGGTGACCCCGGCGACGGTGGTGACCGGGATGAGGGCGTTGCGTACGACATGCCGGCCGATCACATGCCTGGCGGCCAGTCCCCTGCTGCGGGCGGTGGCGACGTGGTCGCGGGCGAGTTCGCCCCGGACGGCCGCCCTCGTGGTCTGGGTCATCACCGCGAGCGAGGAGATGGCCAGGGCCAGCGCGGGCAGGGTGAGGTGCCGCAGCCCTCCGGCCAGTCCCTCGCCCGCTCCGGAGGCGGGCAGCCACCCCAGCATGATCGCGAAGACCGAGACGAGCACGGTGGCGGCGATGAAGCTCGGCACGGCCAGACCGGCCACGGTGGCGACCACGATCGTGTTGTCGAGCGCGCCCCTGCCCCGCAGCCCGGCCAGCAGTCCGAGCCCGCCGCCGACCACGAGGATGAGCACCGAGGCGTAGCCCACCAGCCAGAGCGTGGTGCCGATGCGCGTGGCGAGCAGTCCGGTGACGTCCTCACGGAAGATCAGCGAGGTGCCGAGGTCGCCGCGCAGCACGTCGCCGAGCCAGCCGAGGTAGCGCAGCAGGAACGGGTCGTCGAGCTGGAACTGGGCCCTGATCGAGGCGCGCAGTTCGGGGCTGACCGTCCTGCTGCGGATGAGGAAGCTCTCGGGGTCGCCTGGCGCGAGACTCAGGCTGGCGAAGATGGCGAAGGAGGCCACCAGCATGGTCGTGACCATGGCCAGCAGCTTGGCGAGCAGGAATCTCAGCATGCGTTCTCCTTGAGCCGCTCCGCGACGCCCGCGACCCGGTCCGCGACGTCGACCCGCTCGTCGCGCACGGCCACACCGCCGACGTGCACGGCCGTGATGTCGCGGGCGGAGGCGGCCAGCACCAGATGGGCGTATCTGTCCTCGACCGGTCCGTATCTGGTCAGGTCGACCAGCAGGAAGTCGGCGTACTTGCCCGGCGCCAGGCTGCCGGTCCTGTCGGCCACGCCGAGCACCTCGGCCGCGTCGGCGGTGTGCATGCGCAGCACGTCCTCGCAGGAGAGCACGGCCGGGTCCTGGTGGCGCATGCGCAGGGCGTACAGGCCGGTGCGCATGTTCTGGAAGGGGTCGGCGAGGTCGGCGCTGGCCTGGCCGTCCAGTCCCATGCCGATCCTGAGCCCGGCCCTGCGGTAGGCGGCGATGTCGGGCAGGCCGGAGCCGAGACGGCCGTTGGACAGCGGGTTCCACACCATGGCGGCCCCGAGCGCGGCGCAGGCGGCGAGGATCTCGGGCGTGGCGTGTACGAAGTGGGCGAAGCTCACATCGGCCGCGACCCGGCCCGCCGCCACCATGTCGTCGAAGGCGGCCACGTCCTGCCCGGCCTGGGTGGGGTCCTCCAGGTAGTGGGCCTGCATGTCCAGGCCGAGCCGGCGGACCAGCGCGGACTCGGCCCGCATGTCGGCCACGTCCATCAGGCCGGTGGTGTTGACGGCCGCGCCCAGCAGCCGGGGGTCGCCGGCACGCGTGGCCGCCTTCCTGGCGAAGGCCGCGATGCCCCGTGCGCGTTCGGCCGGGCCCGCCCACATCGGCGGGCTGTAGCAGTAGACCGTGCGCTGCGGCACGGTGAAGGCGGCCTCCCACTGGCCTTCGGCGCCTCTGCCGAAGTCGTGGGTGTGGTTGCACACGGTGGTGACACCGCAGTGCAGCAGGTCGAGTGCGCCGTGCCGGGTGAAGTCGTGGAAGTCGTCCTCGGTGAACCCGGGCCCGTGCCGCCGGTGCAGGCGGGCCATCCACGCCCAGGTCCGCAGCCCGTCGCCGATGCCGCGGTACGGGCTCTGCCACAGGTGGCTGTGCGCGGAGACGAAGCCGGGCAGCACGGTGGCGCCGCCCGCGTCCAGCGTGGGCGCCCCGCGCTCGGCGGGTTCGCCGGGACCGAGTCGGAGGATGCGACCGTCGGCGCCGACGACGAGATGTCCGTGGAAGGGGGGTGTGCGCCTGTCGTCCAGCGGGACGAGCCAGGCGTCTCGAACGATCAGGGAGATGTCGTCTCGTGCCACGGGGTGAACTCTGGTCGCGTGGCAACATCGATGTCAATAGCGTTGACATCAAGACTTTCAACGCCGTTTACGGTAAAGGCCCCCGTCAAACGGCAGAGCCCGGCCCCCCTCCCGCGACGGGAGGAGCGCCGGGCTCCGGTGAGGTCAGGCCTTGGCCCTGCGCGCGCTCAGCGCGTCGAGGAGCAGTCCGAGACCGAACTCGAACTGCCGGTCGACGTCCGGGTACAGCAGCGGCGCCATCGCCACACTGCGCGGGAACTGGCCCGGGGGCAGCGTGAGGTACATCGTGCGCCACTTGCGGTGCTCCTCGTCGCTGTCGCCCTGCTCCAGGCCGACGGCGTAGGCGTCGATGGTCGCCACCCCGATCGTGAACTCCACCAGCGCGTGGTAGACGTAGGCCGCCTCCTCGCCGGTGAAGCCCGCGTCGTCGATCGAGGTCAGCAGCAGCTCGGTGAAGTGGTACTCCGCACTGCACTGCGGCGGCCTCGACGCGATCAGCGGCGCGATCCTGGGCTGGGTGAGCAGCGCCTCCCGCATGCGCAGGCACAGCCGCCTGATGCTGCCCGCCCAGTCGTCGTGGTCGACCTCGAACCCCTCGACGGCTCCCGCGAGGAAGAGCTCGCTGACCCCGAAGAGCAGCTCGTCCTTGTCGCGGAAGTAGCGGTATATGGCGGTCGGGTCGACGCCCAGCTCCCTGCCCAGACTGCGCAGGGTCAGGTCGTCGAGCCCACCTTCGGCCAGCAGCCGCATGCTCGCGTCGAGGATCAGCTCACGGCTGAGGCTCCGGCGAGGTTCCTTGGTGGTCTTCGCCTTCGGCGGCACTGGACTCCCTTGCTGTCATCTCAATTGTCAGTAGCGATGACATCGTACTAGTGGTACGGCAGGTAGGAGGTCCTTTCCCAGTCGGTCACCGCCCTTTCGAAGCGCGCCCACTCCGCGCGCTTCAGTGCGCACAGCGCCGCCGGGAGGTCGGCCGGGAAGGCGTCGCACAGCCACTTGTCGGCCTCGAAGGCGTCCACCGCCAGGTCGAGCCGCGAGGGCGCCACCGGGTCGCCGTACGGGTTGGCCGTGACGTCGCCGGTCCTCGGCTCCGGCGGCGTCATCTCCTCCTGCCAGCCGTGCGCCATCGCGTGCATCACCGCCGCCGCCACCAGGTAGGGATTGGCGCTGCCGTCGGCCAGGCGGTACTCGATCCGGGCCGACGGCCCCTCCGTGGTCGGCACCCGGACGCCGGTCGTGCGGTTGGCGTGCCCCCAGTTGGCCACCGCGCCGGCGATCTCGCCCGGTGCGAACCTCTTGTAGGCGTTGACCGTCGGCGCGCTGAGCAGCGTCAGCCCCGGATAGTGGTGCAGCACCCCCGCGACCGCGCGTTCCAGCTCGACCGGCCGCCCGGCGAACACATTGTCCTCCTGCCACGCGCTCACATTCAGATGCAGCCCACTGCCGGCCAGCCCGGAGTACGGCTTGCCGAGGAAGGTCGCCTTGAGCCCGTGCTCGGCGGCCACCTCGCGGGCCACCTCCCGCAGGACGAACACGTCGTCGGCCGCCCGGAGCGCGGGCGCGTGCCGCAGGGTGATCTCGAACTGGGCGGCCTCGAACTCCTTGGTCAGGTGCTCCACCCCCACGCCCGCGGCGATCGCCGCCTCGGCGATCCGCTCGGCCACGCCCGTCGGGTCGGCGCCCCTGCCGGTGGCGTAGGTCCTGTGGCCGGGCACGGCGATCGGCTCCCAGCCGTCGGCGACCGGCCGCAGCAGGTAGAACTCCGCCTCGAAGCCGATCCGCGCACTCAGCCCCCGCCCGGCCCACACCGCATCGGCCGCACGCAGCGCCGCACGCGAACACAGCGGGAACGCCGATCCGTCCGGCCGGAACAGATCACCGATCACCATGCCGCCCGGCCGTACGGCCGATGCCCTGATCACCATGTCGGGCAGGCCGTCGGCCAGGCCGTAGCCGGGCAGGGGGACGGGCTCGCGCCACGGGGCCGAGACCATGTGGGCGGCGGCGGCGTGGCTGACGGCGCTCTCGCCCTCTCCCGTGACGTACTGCCCCCTGGCCAGGCCGTGCAGGTCGGGCCAGACGAGTCTGATCACGGGGCGAGTTCCTCGATCAGCACGCCGTTCTCGACCACGGGGACGCCGTCGAGGGTGATCGTGCAGCCGCGCATCGGCAGGTCGAAATGGCCTGCGGTGTAGCGGCCCGCCACCTCGTTCGCGCCGGTCGAGATGAGGAAGTTCCCGGCGAAGGCGCGGGCCTCGGTGCCGTTGACGTCGCCCTTGTCGTAGAGCTCCAGGTAGTCCCAGCGGGCGGCGGTGTTCATGCCCCAGCCGACGTGCGAGACCGCGTAGGCCTCGGGCTCGCGCCAGGCCGCGATGTAGCTGCGGAACATGTCGGCGTCGACGCCCTCGCCCTCGATCGCGACCAGCACGTCGTCGGTGAACCGAAGCGTGACCGGGCGTTCGATGTAGCGCTTGAAGGTGAGGTTCATGTCGCCGGGTGCGAGCACGGCGGTGCCGTTGACCGTGCCCTGGGCCGGGAAGGCGATGATCAGGCCGCCCGGCCAGTGCGCGATCGAGCCGGGCCCCTCGGTGAGGCCGGTCGAGCCCGCGCGCATCGAACCGCGCAGGTCCACGGTCAGGTCGGTGCCGTGCGCCGAGGTGACGCGCATGGTGGTGGCTTCGTCGATGAGGGCCTTGCCCTTCTTGACCCGTTCTTCGAGGCCGGGCAGCGGGCCGAAACGCTCGAAGTTCTCCGGGTGCTCGTTGGAGATCATCAGCACCCGTGAGCCGGACCCGAGGATCTGCGGCAGCTCGACGGCGTGCAACAGCCCTTCCACCGTACAGTCGACGACCAGGCCGCCCGCGCTCAGGGCGGCGATGGCCGCGGCGTTGCCCTGCAGCGCCACCGACGCGCCCGTCGAGCGGATCGGCACCGGACCCGGGTTGGCCGGGGTCGGCATGACGACCTGACAGACCCGGGCGCCGAGCGACTGGGCGGCCAGCACCGAGGTCTCGACCAACGAGGCCCGGCTCCGGGTCTCGGACAACACGGTGACCGGCTCGCCCTCGTGCACACCGCAACGGCGCAACTGCTCGGCGAAGACACTGATCCACTGCCATTCCGTCACAGGAACTCTCCAATCAGGCGGTTGACGACCTCGGGCCGGTCCATGTTCGTCAGGTGACCGGCGTCGGGGATGATCTCCAGCAGCGCGCCGGGAATATGCGCGGCGAGGTACTCGGCGTAGGCGACGGGCGTCTCGGTGTCGAGCTCGCCGACGAGCACGAGCGTGCGGGCGGCGATGAGGGAAAGGCGCGAGCGCACGTCGTGACCGGGCAGGCAGGCCACAGCGGCCCGCAGCCCTTCGGACGGCACCCTGGCCATGGCGGCGACGGCCTGGCGCAGGGCGCTCTCGGTCAGCGTCGGGCCCGCGACGCCGCGCAAGAGCTCCTCGGCGAAGTCGGCCGGGGTCAGCCCGGCGTCCAGCGGGGCCAGCCGCTCGCGCCTCCACGTCTCGACGTCGGTGCCGTCGAGGCCGAAGGCCGGGCTGGTGTCGAGCAGGACGAGCGAGCGCACGCGCGAGGGATGCTCGATCGCGGTGTGCAGGGCGACCTGCCCGCCCATGGACAGGCCCACCACATCGGCCTGCCGTACGCCGAGCCGGTCGAGCAGGGCGGCCACGGCGCCGGCGAGCGCCGGGAAGGTCATCGGCTCGGGGAGCGGGGCGCTGTCGCCGTAGCCGGGCATGTCCCAGGCGATGCATCGGCGGGTGGCGGCCAGGGCCTCGAACTGCGGTTTCCAGGTCCAGCTGCTGCCGCCGATGCCGTGCAGGAACAGGACGGGCTCGCCCTGCCCCGCTTCGATCCAGGCCGGGGCAGGTGTCGCTGCCGTCATGTGAGCCTCTCCAGATGGGCGAAGCGGCGGGAGTGGTAGAGCAGCGGGGAGTCGTCCGTGCCCACGGCGGTGTCCACCACCGCGCCGATGACCAGGTAGTGGGTCGAGCGTTCGATGATGGCGTCGGTCCTGCAGTCGAAGGAGGCGAGCGCGCCTTCGAGGACGGGGGCGCCGGTCGTGAGGGTGGTCCACGCGCCGGTGCCGAAGCGTTCGCCCCGGCTTCCGGCGAAGACCTCGGCGACGTCGAGCTGTCCGTGTGTGAGCAGGTTGACGCAGAAGTAGCCGGTGTCGGGCAGGGCGAGCCCGACCCTGGTGCCCTTGTTGACACAGGCCACCAGGGTGGGCGGCTCGGCGGTGAGGGAGCAGACGGCCGTGGCGGTGATGCCGTAGCGGGTGCCGTCCAGGTCGCTCGTGGTCACCACGGTCACACCACTGGCCAGGCGCTGCATGCCCTGGCGGAACCATTCCATGTCGACTCCCTCGGTTGATCCGCAGCGTAGATCCGCCACAGAAGCGTTGTCAACACTGTTGACCACGCTCATGAGAGCCGTCCGGACTCAGTCCTTCAGCCTGGCGTGCGCCTCCTCCCAACCGGCGGGCGCGTCGGCCGTCCAGAACTCGAACGACGAGTCCGCCATGGCCTCACGGTAGGAACTGACCAGACCCCGGTGCGGCTCGGCCCCGGCGAAGGCGTTCAGCGCCGCCCGGTCGGTCCAGGCCGAGAGCGTCCAGAACGTACGCCTGAACGGCGAGGCCTTCAGCGAGGCGCCCAGCGCGCCGGGGCTGCGCCTGGCCTGCAGCAGGATGCGCATCGCCGCGAGCAGGAAGCCGGGCACGGAGGCCAGGCCCTTCAGTACGAACCTGGAGGCCATGATCTGGACCTCGCCGTCGTGCCCGGCGGCCGGTCCGGGGACCCAGGGGGTGGTGATTGCCATGGTGCACCTCGTTCGACGATCTGTTGGATAGTCATGCTATCCAACTTGCTCAACCCATGCGCATCCCGTCGCATTCCCCGCCCTTGACCTGGATCCGGCCGGGCAGGCACACCCCGGCCGCACCGCAGACATGCCCTTGCCCGTCCGGCCTCCCGAGCCTCCCGAATCACTCCTGTCACGAGGGCGGCCGACCCGGATCGCCCTCGACCGCACAGCCATCGATACGGAGCACACCTGTGAACGCCAAGCACCTGCTGGTCCTGCCCGCCCTGCTGTCCGTCGGCTTCCTGACGGCCGCTCCGGCCTCCGCCGCGCCCGAGCCCGCCGCGGGTGCCGCCGCCGAGGCGTCCAAGCTCATGGTCGGCCCCGCCGCGGTCGCCCCCACGCTGTCGGGCGAGGTCGCCTTCGTCGTCGAGGGCTGGGGCCTGGACGCCGACCAGGTGCTGCTGCTCAACAGCACCAGCCTGAACACCGCCTGCACCGGCGGCACCAACCTGGGCAACGACAAGGTCACCACCGACCGCAGCGGCTACTTCAGCTTCCCCGTCTCGGCCAAGGGCTGCGTCGAGGGCACCTACCGCATCGAGGCGACCGAGCTGCAGAGCCCGTTCAAGAGCTACTCGGCCCTCTTCACCATCGCCGCGTCCGACGCCCCCGCCGGCCAGACCGCCTTCGCCGCGCACACCGACAAGATCCGCGCCAACGACGACGGCGACGTCGCCTTCGCGCTCAACGGCACCGGCTTCCCCTCCAACACCAAGGTCGCCGTCAACAGCGTCGCGCTGAACGCGGCCTGCAAGGGTGGCACCAACCTGCGCAACACCCGCCTGACCGCCGACCGCGAGGGCGCCTTCACCCTCGCCGCCATCGCCAAGTCCTGCGTGCCCGGCACCTACACGATCGAGGCCACCGAGGCCCAGACGCCGTTCAAGACCCACACCACGGTCGTCACGATCGCCGACTGACGCCGCAGACCATGCGCCCGTCGCCCGAGCCCTGGCGGGGGTTCGGGCGTCAGCGCGTCCTGCGGTAGCGGGTCATCGGCCCGAGCAGACCCGGCACCACCTCGTACGGCGTCATGCCCAGCCGTTCGGCGACCGCGACCGACGCGCGATTGCCCTCGTCGATCTCGGCGAGCACCTCGGGCAGGCCCAGCGTGACGAGGGCGTGCTCCAGCACCGCGCCCGCCGCCTCGGTGGCGTATCCCTTGCCCCAGGCCCCGGGCGCCAGGCTGTAGACGATCTCAAGCCCGGCGTCGTCGAGCGGGCGCAGGCCTGCCGTACCGATGAGAGGGATCGCCGAGCTCTCGCGTACCAGCCACAGGCCGTAGCCGTGTGCGGCGAAGTCGTGGGTGCTGCGTTCGACGATCGCGCCGACCTGATCGGCGTCGAGCACCTCGCCGTCGAACAGGAAGCGGCGTACGTCGGGCGCCGTCCAGTGGGCCAGCAGCCCGGCGCGCTCGCGCTCGGTCACAGGGGTGAGCGTCAGCCGCCCGGTCGTGAGAATGTGCGCCACGAGCGTCAGGCTAGCGACACGCCTCCCCCTTCGCATTGCCATTTATCGGGCATTTTCCGGACAAAGCGACAATATTTCCGCAGGTCAGACGGTAGGTACCGAGGCAGCAATCCACTACCTACCCGGAGGGCGAGATGGCCCTGCACAAGACCTCGGCGAAGCAAGGCTCGTGGACCGACGACGTCTACGCGAGCCCGCTGAGCGCCTCCGTCCTGCCCAAGTACCGCATCGCGGAAGGCGAGAGCGCGCCGCGCACGGTCTACGAACTCCTGCGCGCCGAACTCCTGCTCGACGGCAACGCGGCGCAGAACCTGGCGACGTTCTGCACGACCTGGAGCGAGGAGGAGGTCCACAAGCTGATGGACCAATGCCTCAACAAGAACATGATCGACAAGGACGAGTACCCGCAGACCGCCGAAATCGAGCGGCGTTGCGTGCACATCCTCGCCGACCTGTGGAACTCCCCCGCCGAACGCGACACGATGGGCTGCTCGACCACGGGATCCAGCGAGGCGGCCATGCTCGGCGGCCTCGCCCTGAAGTGGCGCTGGCGCCAGCGCCGCCAGGCCGAGGGCAAGCCGGTCGACCGGCCCAACCTGGTGTGCGGCCCCGTCCAGGTGTGCTGGGAGAAGTTCGCACGCTACTTCGACGTCGAGCTCAGGCAGATCCCGCTGGAGAAGGGCGCGACCGGCATGCGCCCGCACCAGTTGCGCGAGTACGTCGACGAGAACACGATCGGCGTCGTCTCCATCCTCGGTGTGACCTACACCTGCGACTACGAGCCGGTCGCCGAGATCTCCGCCGAGCTCGACGCCATCCAGGCCGACACCGGCCTGGACATCCCCATCCACGTCGACGCCGCATCGGGCGGCTTCATCGCGCCCTTCATCCAGCCCGACCTCATCTGGGACTTCAGGCTGGAGCGCGTCTCCTCCATCAACACCTCAGGCCACAAGTACGGCCTGGCCCCGCTCGGCGTCGGCTGGGTGGTGTGGCGCTCGGCCGACCTGCTGCCCGAGGACCTGGTCTTCAAGGTCAGCTACCTGGGCGGCGACATGCCGACGTTCGCCCTGAACTTCTCCCGCCCCGGCGGCGAGATCGTCGCGCAGTACTTCATGCTGCTGCGCCTGGGCCGCGAGGGCTACCGCAAGGTCCAGCAGGCCTGCGTCGACACGGCCAAGTTCCTCGGCGAGCAGATCTCGGACATGGGCCCCTTCACCCTGCTCTACGACGGCGACGGCGCTCTGCCCGGCGTCTCCTACACGCTGACCGACCCGAAGTCGCCCTTCACCCTCTACGACCTGACCGAGCAGCTGCGCGCACGCGGCTGGCAGGTGCCCGCCTACCCGCTGCCCGCCGACCGGCAGGACACGGTGATCCAGCGCGTGCTCATCAGGCACGGCATCGGCAGGGACGAGATCTCGTTGCTGGCCGACGACATCCGGCGCTCGCTCGATCGGCTCTCCGGCGGCGGCAACGCGCCCGCGCAGCCCGGGTTCCACCACTGATGACCGCGCCCGACTACGCGTCCGTGGTCGAACAGATCATGGACGCGGTGCGCCCGCACATCGGCGAGGGCCAGGTCGCCGACTACATCCCCGAGCTCGCCACCGTCGACCCGCACCAGTTCGGCGTGGCGGTGGCGACCGTGGACGGCGAGGTGCACGGCGCGGGCGAGTCCGGCGTACCGTTCGCGATCGAGAGCATCTCCAAGCTGTTCGCCCTGCAACTCGTCCTGGCGCACGACGACAGGGCGATCTGGAAGCGGGTACGGCGTGAGCCTTCGGGCGAGCCGTTCAACGACCTGATCCAGCTCCAGCTCGAACGCGGTGTGCCGCGCAATCCCTTCATCAACCCCGGCGCCATGCTGGTCACCGACCAGCTCCTGTCCGACACCGGGGACGCCTACGCGGCCGTGCGCGCCCTGCTGCGGGCCGAGACGGGCGACCCGCAGCTGCACGTCGACAGCGTGGTGGCGAACTCGGAGGCGAGGACGGGCGACCGCAACAGGGCGATCGCCTATCTGATGTCCGGCTTCGGCAACACGCTCAGCCCCGTGCCCGACTTCCTCGACCACTACTTCCGCCAGTGCTCCATCATGATCACCTGCGCGGAGCTGGCCAAGGCCGGACTGGTCCAGGCCAGGCACGGCGAACGCGCCGACGGCAGCAGGCTGATCAGCCGCGAGGACGCCAGGCGGATCAACGCCATCATGCTGACCTGCGGCACCTACAACGAGGCCGGCGACTTCGCCTACCGCGTCGGCCTGCCGTGCAAGAGCGGCGTGGGCGGCGGCATTCTCGCGGTCGTGCCCGACCGGTGCGCCGTCGCGGTCTGGGGGCCCGGCCTGAACCCCATGGGCAACTCGGTCACGGGGGCGCTCGCCCTTGAGACCTTCTCGACACTGACCGGCTGGTCGGTGTTCTGACCCTGAACCAAGGGGGATCCGCCATGACAGCGAGCACTCCGGCCAGGAGCTACCTGACGGTCTCGACGCTCGGTCTGATGACCGCCGCCGCGATCGTCACCAGCCTGCGCGGCCTGCCGATGATGGCCAAGGAAGAACTGACGATGTTCGCCTACATCGGCTTCGCCACCTTCCTCTTCCTCATTCCGGCCGGGCTGGTGGCCGCCGAACTCGGCGGCGCGTTCGGCAACAGGCAGGGCGGCCTGTACGTCTGGGTCGGCGAGGGGCTCGGCAAGCCGACCGGCTTCGTGGCGATCTTCCTGGCCTGGGTGCAGAACATCGTCTGGTACCCGACGGGCCTGACGTTCGCCGCCGTGGCCGCCGCCTTCGCCATCGGCAAGCCCGAACTGGCACAGAACAACATCTATGTGGGGTTGTTCATCGTCATCGCGTTCTGGCTGTGCACGCTGGTGGCGCTGGTGAGCAACCGGCTCGCGAGCAGGGTGACCAAGTTCGGCTTCGTCCTGGGCACGGCGGTGCCCGGCATCATCCTGATCGCGGGCTTCCTGGCCTGGCTGATCTCCGGCAAGTCGGCGGGCTGGAGCGAGGCGACGAACCCGGCCGTCGCGGTGGTCTCCGACGGCCATGCGCATCCGCGCTGGTTCCCCTTCATCACCGGTCTGGCCGGGCTGTCGTTCCTCGCGGGCATCCTGCTGAACTTCGCGGGCGTGGAGTCGCAGGCGGTGCACGCCTCCGAGCTCAAGGACCCCAAGCGCGGCTACCCGATGGTCATCCTCATCGCCGCCAGCATCTCGTTCGTCATCTTCACCCTCGGCGCGCTGGCCATCGCGGGCATCCTGCCGTACCAGGACATCAACATCACCAGTGGTGTGTTCGACGCGCTCGACGCCATGTTCGCCGGGCTGATGCACGTGGAGTGGCCGGTGCGGGTGCTGGCCGTGCTCATCTGTTACGGCGCGCTCGGCGGTGTGCTGGCGTGGATCATCGGGCCGAGCCGCGGCGTGCTGGCGACCGCACGCGACGGGCTGCTGCCGCCCTTCCTGCAGAAGACCAACAAGCAGGGCGTGCAGCGCAACATCCTGATGATCCAGGGCCTGGCGGTGACCCTGCTGGCTGGTCTCTACCTGGTGATGAAGAACGTCAGCACGGCCTACTTCCTCATCTCCGCCATGGCCGTCAGCCTCTACATCATCGTCTACATGATCATGTACGTGGCGGCCATCCGGCTGCGCTACACCCAGCCCGACCTGCCGCGCAGCTTCCGTATCCCCGGCGGCAACGCGGGCATGTGGGTGGTGGCCGGCATCGGCTTCCTCGCGGTCGCCTTCGCCTTCGTCCTGGCGTTCGTGCCGCCGTCGCAGCTGCCGATCGGCAGTCCGGCCCTGTACGTCGGGCTGGTCGCGGCGGGCGCGATCATCTTCACCGGGCTGCCGTTGGTCATCCAGCGGTTCAGGAAGCCGTCGTGGCTGCCTCGGGAGCGGGAGAGCGGGTCCACCACGACGACGCCATGACCTCGGCCGGATGGGTGAGCTGGGGATAGTGCCCGGCGCCCGCGACCTCGGTGACGGGATGACCGGGATCGCCCGCCGTCAGCGGATCGGCCGACCCCACGACGATCTCCACCGGCACGCCGACCTGCTCCAGCAGCCGCCGCGACCCCGCCCGTACGGCATGCGCGGCCCGCAGCGCCGTCGCGACCCGGCGGGCCGCTCCCCTGCGGCGCAGGTCGGCCGCCGCGCTCGCCACCTCCGGCCCCGGCGCCAGCCCGAGCGTCGAGGCCAGCCGCCCGGCCGTCATCCGCCCGAGCACGGCCGTGGCCAGCGGTGAGCGGGCCAGCCGCGAACTCGGCGCCTGGAGGAACGCCGGGCTGATCAGCACCAGCCCCGCGAGCCGCTCCGGCCTGCGCACGGCGTAACGCAGCGCCGGACCGCAGGCCAGCGAGTGCGCGACCAGGACCGGCCTGGTCTGCACCGGCTCCATGAGCGCGGCCAGCCAGTCGTCCACGGGGCCCGGAGCCGACCGGCCGAGCCCCGGCAGGTCGGGGGCGAGCACGCGGGTGCCGAGTGCCGTGGCGAGCGGCGCCCAGAGGTCGGCGTTCATCGGCAGGCCGTGCAGCAGCACGTGGTCCGGCCGTTCGCGCTCGCCGTACAGCCAGGTGCGGGTGCCCGCGACGTCGTGGAAGCCGTAGGCCGGATGCCATGGCTCGGCCGTACCGAAGCGGGTGGCGACCAGGCCGTCGCTCCACGCGCGCAGGGCGTCGGCGACGGGCGGGCGGCGCAGGCCGGAGCGCGCGGCGAACGCGTCGGCCGACGCCGTGGGATAGCGGTCGGACGAAAGGAACGACAGGGTCTCGGGGTCGACGCCGGTCAGCCTGCGCGGCAACCGCCTGATGAGGCCGACCGGCACGCTGCGGCGGGGTGCGCGGACGCCCATGTGCTCCGCGACCAGGCCCAGCAGGCCGGGCAGGTTCGGGGTGTCGTCGTCGAGCACCCAGTAGTCCTCGCCCGCCGGGCCCGAGGGGATCTCGGCCAGGAAGCGGGCCAGGTGGCCGATGTCGACGACCGGCACGAACACCTCGGGCCCGCCCGGCACGGCGGGCAACCGGCCCTGCCACAGGTCGGCGAGCACGGCGGCCAGGCCGATGTACTGTCCTGGGCCGATCACCGTGCTCGGGTTGGCGATGTTCAGCGGCACGCCGAGCTCATGGGCCCGTTCCCGCACGGCGGTGTCGGCCTCGCGCTTGGACGCCTCGTAGCCGCCGAGCTCGGCGTAGTCGGAGTCGGAGTCATGGTCGGCCTCGGCGTTCGAGGCGCTCACGCGGTAGCCGCTGATGTGCACCAGGCGTTCCAGGTCCGGTAGGCCGGCCGCCCAGGTGAGCACGTTGAGCGCGCCCGTGACGTTTGCCGCCCTGGCCTCGCGCCTGCCCAGTCCGAAGGCGAACAGCGCGGCGGCGTTGTAGACGACCTTGGCGTGCGGCAGGCCCGAGAGCGGTGCGGTGATGTCGGCCGTGACGACGGTGAGCCGCCGCGTGTCGACGCCCTCGGCGCTCAGCCAGGGCGTGAGCGTGTCCCGCCGTACCGCCGCCGCCACCCGCTGCCCCCGGCCGAGCAGTTCGGCGACGAGCCTGCGGCCGATGAAGCCGGTGGCGCCGAAGACGATCGCATCCATGCCTGTCTCCTTAAAAATAGATCGGTCTACATATTCTGTGGTGACAGAGGAACCCCGCCCGAGCCGGGCGGGGTCGTCAGAGCAGGGCGGCGATCTGCCTGCCCACGCGGTGCAGCGGCTCCCTGCTGCGGTGCGCCCTGGCCAGCAGCAGCGCGCCCTCGACCAGGGCCAGCACGGTGACCGCGAGATCGTCCGCGTCCTCGCGCCCGGCCAGCGCGTGCCGGAGCGCACCCTCCCAGTCGGCGTAGATCTCCGAGCACGCCTGCTGCAGCGGATCGCTGGTGGCCGCCATCTCCAGCGCCACCGTGGCCACCGGACAGCCCTTGCGCCAGCCGGACGCCTCCAGCCGGTCGCCGAGCACCTCCAGCATGGTCCGCACGAACACGGCGAACGTCGGCGCCGCCTCGGCCGCCTGCTCCATCGCCGCGCCGATCTCGCCACCGGCCCTGCGCAGCGACTCGGCGACCAGCTGGTCCTTGCCGCCGGGGAAGTGGAAGTACAGCGAGCCGCGCGGCGAACCGCTGGCGGCGATCACCTGGTTGAGCCCGGCGCCGAAATAGCCGCCTCCCTCGATCAGGTCCTGCGTCGCGTCCAGCAGTCTGGCCCGTGTCTCGGCGCCCTTCTGTCCCATGGCCATAAAATAGACCGGTCTGCATAATTATCGCAAGCTAGACGTGCGCCACCGCCCCCAGCCGCTCGGCCGTCCAGTCCGCGACCAGCGTCAGCAGCTCGGCGTCCACAGGCTGTGCACACAGCGCACGGTCGCGGGCGAACGACGCCTCCCCCGGGTCGCGGCGCAGCACGTGCGTGAGGTCCGCGAGCCCGGCCGTCGCCACCTCGCCCTTGACGAGCCTGGCCACGACCTCCAGATCGGCGACATCGGCCACCAGGTCCTTGTCCCCCGTCACGGCCAGCACCGGCGCCTCGATCGCGGCCAGATCACCCCTGGGGTCGTGCTCGAGGAACTCGCGCAGGCGCCCGGCCGCCACCTTGACGCCGAAAACGCGGATCGTCTCGCGCGTGCTCGCCACGGCCCTGGCCACCACCATCGCGACCTGCTCCCGCACGCTGCGGCCGAGCAGACGCAGCAGCAGCCTGGCGGGCATGGGCACGTCCTCGTCGCGCAGCTGCCCCGCCCACCTGTCCAGCACCTCCTCGCCGCCTCGCACCGGACAGCCGATCAGCACGACGGCACGCACTCCGGCACGCGCGGCCAGCCAGGCGGCATGCCGGGCGCCCTCGCCGTGGCCGATGACGCCGACGCCGCTCACACCGGGCCGTGCGGCCAGCGCGCCCAGCACCCCGGCGGCGTCCTCGCGCTGGCTGCGGTAGCCGCCGCCCGGCCGCCCGTTGTAGCGGTAGGACGCGATCCCCCTGGCGGCGAGCGCCTTGGCCATGGCCCGGCCGAGCGCGAGCCGGACCCTGGGCGCGTTGCCCTCCTTGTCGGTGCGGCCGGGCCAGAGCAGGAGGACGGCGGGGTGCGGGCCCGCGCCCGGCGGCAGGACCAGCGAGCCGGTCAGCTGCAGGCCGTCGGCGGCGGTCACCGACATGTCGATCTCTCGCATCGGCGGCACGATCTCAACGCTCATCTCGGCTCCCTCGGTACGCGACATATCGCGATTGGCGTAACGACACGATATGTCGCGTCTTTCGGGAAGGTCAAGACATATCGCGACTTGAGGCAGATTCGGACGCGTGGGTGGTGGTATTGCGGGCAGATGGGGGCCGTGATGAACGACAGGCGATACCGAACCCTTCGTCCTGGACAGCCCGCGACCAGGCGGCTCCTGGTCTGGGCGCTCGTCTCGGTGCTGGCCGTGGTGAGCGCCTGCGACGACGGGCCCGGCGCGACCCACGACGCAAGCTCCGCCGCCCGATCGCCGGAGGTCGCGACACAGGAGCACGGCGTCCCGCACATCCGCGACGTGAGGACGTCGACGCCGAGCTGAAGCGGGCCCACGACCTTCCCGCCGCCGCTCCGGACAGCGTGGAGACCGGCGAGGACGAGTGGGCCCGGGCGTTCTATACGAACTCATTAACCGCCGCAAAGCAGTCGATATCCCCGAAAGCGGGTATTCGGCGAACAGGCCACTGTGCGGACGGACGAGTATGCGAGGCGACGCCATGGACAACCCGTCAGACACCCTGCCGGAGACCGCCCCCGCCTCCCCGGCGGACGCCCAGGCGGACTCCCCCGCGAGCCCCGGCCTGCTGGCCACCCTGCCACGCGTGTGCCTCGGCGCCGTCGTCCTGCTGGAACGGCAGGTCCGCATCGCCGTCACCGGGCGCGAGCAGGAGGAGCCCAGCCGGGCGACCGCCCTGGCCATCGGCCTGGCCGACCGGACCGCGGCGACGGCGAGACGACTGGTCGAAGGCGGCAGGCAGGCCGCGACCCAGCCGTTCGGCACGGCCGCGGACGTGGGCAGGGCGGTGCTCGGCTCGCGGATGATGGGCTGGGCCAGGCGTCCGGCCAAACGCCTGGCGGGCGAGGCGGGCGACAGGGTCGCCAAGCTGGTCACCCGGGGCCGCGAGGTGGCGGGCTCGGTGAGCGAGCAGGCGGCCGAGGTGTTCAAGGGCGAGTCCGACCGGGCCATCTCCTGGGCCAGGACCACCGTGCTTCCGCCGATCATCGACGACCTGGCGACCAACGACAAGGTACGCGACCTGGTGCTCAGCCAGACCCAGGTGGCCCTGTCCGACGCGAGCACGGGCGTGCGCTCGGTCACCAGCGACGCCGACGCCCGCGTCGAAGCCGGCTTCCGCCGCCTGCTCGGCCGCAATGCCTGACCCAGCCTCGCCGGAGCCCGGCCGGGACGCCTACGCCGGGCTCGTGTCACGCACGGCGGCACTGCTCGTCGACACGCTGGCCCTGGTGGCGGCGGCAGCGGCCGTGTACCTGGTGCTGGTCGGCGGTTCGTACGTGGTGCTCGGCGGCACGCCCGGATGGGCGCGCACCATGTCGGAGCTGACGATCGCCTGCCTGCCCACGACGTACTTCACCCTGGCCTGGTGGCTGACCGGGCAGACGGTCGGCGACTACCTGCTGGGCGTGAGCGTGCGCACGGCCGACGGCACGCCGGTGCACTTCCTGCGGGCGCTGGGCCGCGCGGTCGCCGGACTGCTGTTCGCGCCCGTCTGGCTGATCGGGATGATCCTGGTCCTGCTGGACGAGCGGCGGCGCGGCCTGATCGACGTCGTCTTCGGCACGGTCGTGCTCTACCGCCCACAGCCGGCGCCCGCGCTCTCGACGCCCATGCCGTAGTGGGCCGCCTACCAGCGGTCCCAGTGCAGCACCTCGTCCCTGCTCACGCGCTTGGCCGGCTTGAAGTCGGTCCCGATCGTGAACGCCAGCGGGAGGAAGGCCGCCAGCATCACCTTCTCGTACGGCACGCCGAGCACCCGGGCGAGCTCGCGCTCCAGAGGCGCCTGCGCCGTCGTCCAGACCGTGCCGAGCCCCCTGGCCCGCGCGGCCAGCATGAAGCTCCACACCGAGGGCAGGATCGACCCCCAGGTCCCGGCCTGCTCCACCACGCCCGCCCTGTCGGTGCGCCCCTCCACCGCGGGGATGACGAAGGCGGGCACCCGGTGGATGTTGTCCAGCAGATGCCCGAGCCCGTCGAAGATGCGGTCCATCGACCCGGGATGGGCGTTCATCCTGCGGACGTCGTCGCGGCTGAGCGGCGCGCTGCCGCCGCCCGCGGCGATCGCACGGCGGAAGATGTCGCCGACGGCCCGGCGCTTGGTCTCCTCGGTGACGACCAGGAAGTGCCAGCGCTGCCTGTTGCGGCCGGTCGGCGCCTGGGTGGCCAGGTCGACGCACTCCTCGATGAGCTCGCGCGGCACCGGCCTGGTGAAGTCCAGGCGCTTGCGCACCGCCCTCGTGGTCGACAGCAGTTCGTCAGGGGTGAGGTCGAGCGTCACGACAGCCTCCATCTGAGGGCAGACAATCTGAGTCCAGATGGTTTTCGACCGTACGGCACCCTGTCGTCTGTCGTCAAACAATCTGAGTACAGATGAATTCTGGTAGCGTCGAGCTCATGACCACCGGCAGAGCACGAGAGCGGGTCGCCTACTTCCCCAGGCTGGCGGGCGAGCGGCTCGACATCGCCCTGTGCCGCGCCTCCGCCTCCGTCGCCAGGGCGGCCGAGGCGCACGCGGGCACACAGGGGCTCGGCGTCGGCGGGCACCTGGTGCTGAAGATGCTCAGCACGGTCGGCCCCTGCTCGCAGCAGACGCTCAGCGAGGAGCTCCGCATCGACCGCAGCGTCATGGTCACCCTGTGCGACGAGCTGGAACGAGCCGGGCAGGTGCGCCGCGAGCGCAACCCCGACGACCGGCGCGCCTATGCCGTCACCGTCACCGACGCGGGCCGCGACGCGCTCGCCGCCGCCGAGGCCGCCGTGCCCGCCTATCTCGACGACACCTTCCAGGCGCTCTCCCCCGCCGAGCGCGACCAGCTGTCGGTCCTGCTCGGCAAGCTGCTGCACACCGGCCGATCCTGAGGAGCGCGCGATGTCGGAGGCGATGAAGGCGCTGATCGGCGCACTGCCCGAAGGCCGCGTGGTGCTCGACCCCGACGTGGTCGCCGCCTACTCGGCCGACCAGGCCGCCTGGGCGCCCGTCGGCACGGCCGCCGCGCTGGTGCGCCCGCTGAGCGCCGAGGAGGTACGCGCCACGGTGGCCGTCTGCGCCGCGCACGGCGTGCCCGTCGTGGCGCGCGGCGCGGGCACCGGGCTGTCGGGAGGCGCCAACGCCATCGACGGCTGCGTCGTGCTCGCCCTCGACGCCATGTCCGCCGTACTGGAGATCGACACGGCCGAGCAGCTGGCCGTCGTCCAGCCGGGCGTGGTCAACGACGACCTGCGCAGGGCCGCGGCCGAGCACGGCCTGTGGTACCCGCCCGACCCGGCCAGCTCCCCCTGGTCCACGATCGGCGGCAACGCGGCGACCAACGCGGGAGGCGTGTGCTGCCTGAAGTACGGCGTGACCGGCGACTACGTCCTCGGCCTCCAGATCGCGACCGGCACCGGCGCCCTCGTACGGCTCGGCAGGCGCACCCGCAAGGGCGTGGCCGGATACGACCTGACCAGCCTGCTCGTCGGCTCCGAAGGCACGCTGGGCGTCATCACCGAGGTGACCGTGCGCCTGCTCCCGCTCCCGCAGGGGCAGCCGCGCACGGTCGTGGGCGCCTTCGACTCCCTCCTCGCGGCCGGAAGGGCGGTCGCCGCCGTCGGGGCGTCGGGCGTGCGGCCCGCCGCGCTCGAACTCGTCGACCGCTACTGCCTTCGCGCTGTCGACGACTGGAAGAACATGGGCCTGGCCGATCTCGGTGACGTCCTGCTGCTCGGCAGGTCCGACACCGAGGACGAGCGCGAGGCCGCCGTGCTGCAGGAGTGCTTCGACGCGGCGGGCGCCACCTGGTCGACGCGCTCGACCGATGCAGACGAGGCCGAGGCGCTGTTCGCGGCCAGGCGGCTGGCCTACCCGGCGCTCGAACGCCTCGGCCCCGTGCTGACCGAGGACGTCTGCGTGCCCCGTGGCGCGGTGCCCGAGATGCTGGCCAGGATCGAGCGCACGGCCAAGGCGCACGGCGTGCACATCGCCAACATCGCACACGCGGGAGACGGCAATCTGCACCCGCTCATCGTCGTCCCGGCGGGCGACGAGGCCGCGCGCACGGCGGCGCAGCACGCGTTCGAGCGCATCCTCGACGACGCGATCGCACTCGGCGGCACGGTCACCGGCGAGCACGGCGTCGGGCTGCTCAAACGGCGCGGCATGCGCGAGGAGCTGGGCGATGACGTGCTCGCCCTGCATCGCGCGGTGAAGCACGCGCTCGACCCGGCAGGCGTGCTGAACCCCGGAAAGGTGCTCTGACGGGAGCCTTCTGGGCTCGATTACGGTTACGATTGTCATTGATGAGCAGCTATTCAAGAGTGACGCCATGAGCGTGGTCTCCGGTCTCGACGCCTGTGCCGCGAGAGAGCCGGACGAGGCGAGGGTCGCGGCCACCCGCGAGCGGCTCGTCACAGCGGAGGAGGCCACCAGGCTGGCCGAGCAGTTCAGACTGCTCGGCGATCCGACCAGGGCCCAGCTCCTCTACGCCCTGCTCGAAGCGGGCGAGTTGTGCGTGTGCGACCTGGCGACGGCCGTCGAGGTGAGCGACACCGCCGTCTCGCACGCCCTTCGCCTGCTGCGCACGGCGGGCATCGTGGCCAGCCGCAGGGCCGGGCGCATGATCTACTACCGCCTCGCCGACGCCCACGTGCGGATGCTGCTCGACCTCAGCAGGGAGCACCTGCACCACGGCGCGTGACCCACGGGCCGCCTCAGACCAGCGTGATCCAGTAGGACCAGAACCTCTGCAGCACCAGCCCGGCCACGGCCAGCAGCCAGAGCGTCAGCCCCGCCGTGTGGAGCCGCACGAGCACACCGCCCGCCGCGCCGAGCCTGATCCGCCCGGCCTCGACATTGGCCAGCGTCACGTACCAGAACGCCGGGATCGTCGCCGCCCACACCACCATGCAGTACGGGCACAGCGCGCCGATCCGGTAGAGGCTCTGGAAGATCAGCCAGTGCACGAACACCACGCCTGCCGTGACCCCGGCCTGCAGGCCGTACCAGAACCAGGCCCGAGGGGCCGCGCCCGCCAGCAGGACCGCGCCGATCGCGGCCAGGGCGGGGAAGGCGGCCAGGCCGATCAGCGGGTTGGGGAAGCCGAGGACGGCCGCCTGCGCGGTCCTCATCACCGAGCCGCAGCTCAGGATCGGGTTGATACTGCACGCCGGGACGTAGCCGGGGTCGGCGGCCAGCTTCAGCCGTTCGAGGATGAGCCCGAAGGCCGCGACGGCCGCCGCCGCGCCGCAGACCACCAGCAGCCACGGCAGCGCCCTGGTGGCCACCGTGGGGCCGCTCACCTGGTCAGGGCCGTGTTGAGGGCCGACTTCACATTCTCGTAGACGGGAGCGCCGTCGAGCACGGCGCCGTTGACATAGACGGTCGGCGTGCCGCGTACGCCGAGCGCGGCGCCGTCCGCCTTGTCCTTGCGCACACGCTCGGCGACCTCCGGTGCGGCCAGGTCGCGCTTGAACGCGGTCATGTCCAGGCCCATCTCCTCGGCCAGGTCGAGGAAGTAGGCCTCCTTGGACTCGTTCGCCTCGCCCCACTCCTTCTGGGTGGCGAAGAGCTTGGCGTACATCTCGGGGAACCTGCCCTGCCTGGCCGCCGACTCGGCGACGCGGGCCGCGAGTTCGCCGTTGCGGTGGCCGTCGAGCGGGAAGTAGCGCACGACGAAGTCGATCCTGCCCTGGTACTCGGCCTTGATCCGCTCCAGGTGCGGGAAGGCGGCGCCGCAGGCCTCGCACTCGAAGTCGAGGAACTCCACCAGCGTGACCTTGCCGTCGGCGGCCGTCGAGAGCTTGTGGCTGTCCGGCCGTACGAGGAGGTCGGACGGCAGGCGTCCGTCCTCGGCCGCAACGGCCTTCGGCACGCTCTCGCCGCCGCCGAACACCACGAACCCGCCGACGACGGCAGCCATGATCACGGCGATGACGAGGGTGATCTTCAGGTTCGTCGTCATGTCCCCACCTTGTTTCTACGATTCGTAGAAGTTCTACCGTACGTAGAATATGGGAGGCGTTAAGAGATCAGCCGCAGGCGACGGGCGCCACGACCAGGGCGATCGGCCCGCTCATCAGCACACACGCCCCCGCATAGGCCCCGGACGCGGCCCAGCCCCTGGCATGCGGCCGCGGCGAGGTCAGGCGTTGGACCCGCTGGAGCACGGCGGTGTCGGCCAGCGCGGGCAGTCCGGGCCTGGCGACGGCTCCGGTCGCCATCAGCACGATCGCACGGGCGAGCACCAGGTCGCCGTGCGCCTTCCTGGCCCGGTCGTCGGCCAGCAGCTCCAGCAGCACCGGCACGGCCGTCCTCGCCCTGCGTGCGAGCGGGAGCCACCGGAAGGCGCGCTCCAACGCCACGAACGGCAACAGCACCAGGTCGTGCCTGCCCCTGGCATGCGCGCGTTCGTGGGCGAGCACCGCGCGCAACTCGTCGGGGGCCAGCCTGTCGAGCGCGCCCTGGCTCAGCACCACCGTGCCCGAGCCCGGCACGCAGTAGGCGAAGGGCCGCTCGCTCGGCAGCACGTAGGCGTCGTGCTCGGGGGCGTGGTCGGCGACCACCCCGACGAGCGCGCGCTGACGGCGCTGCTCGGCCATGGTGCGGACGACCGCGCGGGCCGTGTGCGCCAGCAACCAGCCGACCAGCCCGAGCGACCACACCAGGGCGGCGACATGGGCGGGACCGAGCCCCACCAGGCCCCTGCCGTCCATGAGCTGGTGGTACAGCGTGTGCATGCCGTGCGGGAAGGCCGCGGCCAGCGGCGCCACCGCGGCGACCAGGCCGACACCGGCCGCGCTCAGCCCTCCGGCCAGCCCGATCGCCTGCCAGAGCACCAGCGCGGCCCTCGGATGGGCGGGCGCCCAGCGCGCGCCCGCGAGCCTGGCCGCGGCCCGCCCGCCGAGCGCGACCGGCAGCAGGGCCAGGCCGGCGACCAGGAACCACACCGTCACGGCTGCTCCCGGCCCGCCAGAGCGGCACGCAGCGCGGCGGCCACCTCGGGCGTCACCGTGCCGACGAAACGGCTGACCGCGGCCTCGACGTCACCGGCCTCGTCGAGCGCCGCCCTCATGGTCTCGGCGACGAAGGCGTCACGACCGCCGCTCGCCCGGTACACGTGGGCCCTGCCGTCGCGTTCGCGCACGACCAGGCCCTTGCGCGAGAGCCTGGTCAGCACCGTCAGCACGGTCGTGACCGCCGGGCCCGAAGGCAGCTCGTCGGCCACCTCCTGGGCGAACATGCCCTCGGGACGCGCCCACAGCGCCTCCATGACCGAGCGTTCGAGACTGCCGAGCCGCACCGTGCCTCACCCTTCGCCTTCGCCGTCCTCCCAGCGTAGGCGGCTACAGCAGTGCGGCGCTCCCCCGGTGGGCGGGGCCGTGCGGGTCGGCGCAGTGCGCGCGGTCGGCCCCGGCCCGCACCAGTTCCGTCGGCGCGTGGTCGACCTGGAGCGTCGTGTGCTCGACCCCGTAGTCGTCGTGCACCAGCCGCTCGGCCGCCGCGCGCACCGCGTGGCAGTCGGCGCCCGGCGTGACCAGGATGTGCGCCGACAGGGCGGCGTAGCCCGAGGTCACCTCCCACACGTGCAGGTCGTGCACCTCGACGACGTCCTGCAGCGCGGCCGTCCTCGCGCCGATCTCGGCCGGGTTCATCCCGACGGGCGCGGCCTCCATGAACACGCGTCCGGCGTCGCGGACCAGGCCCCATCCGGCCTTGAGCATGAGCGCGGCCACGACGAGCGCGGCCACGGCGTCGGCCCTGGCCCAGCCGGTCAGCCACACGACGAGCCCGGCCACGGTGGTGGCGATGAAGGCGAACAGGTCGTTGAGGATGTGCTGGTAGGCGCCCTCGACATTGAGGCTGGAGCGGTTGGCCTTCGACAACAACCAGGTGGCCGCCAGGTTCACCGCGATGCCCGCGAGCCCGGTGAAGACCACGAAGAGCCCCTCGACCTCGGGCGGCACGATCAGCCGGCGGATGCCCTCGTAGATGAAGTACGCGCTGAGCAGCAGCAGTGTGATGCCGTTGACCTGCGCCGAGACGATCTCGGCCCGCTTGAGCCCGTAGGTGAAACCGCCCTGCGGCGGCCTGGCCGCGATCCGCATGGCCACCAGCGCGAAGACGATGGCGATCGCGTCGGTCAGCATGTGACCGGCGTCGGTGATCAGCGCGAGCGACTGGGCGGCGAACCCGATGACGACCTCGATCGCCATGAACCCGACGATGAGCGCCAGCGCCCCCGAGAGGTAGCGCCTGTCCGCCTCGGCGCTGACGGCGTGCCCGTGCCCATGACCGTGGCCATGTCCGTGGCCGTGCCCGTGACCCTCACTCATCGTCGTGTCCGTCCTTGTCGTCCTCGTCGTGCCCGAGGTGGGCGATCGCCAGATCGAACAGCAGCCGTACGTGGGAGTCGGCGAGCCGGTAGTAGGCCATGCGACCGGCCCGCCGTACTCTGACCACGCGGTGCAGGCGCAGCAGGCGCAGGGCGTGCGAGGCGGCGGACATGCTCTGACCGGTCGCCGCCGACAGGTCGCACACGCACATCTCGCCGCCTTCGAGCAGCGCCGAGAGCAGCCGCAGCCTGCCGGGGTCGGCCAGCAGGCCGAACACCTGGGCCAGGTCGTGCACCACCTCGTCCGGAGGTAACACCTCGCGCACCGCGGCCACCCGTCCGGCGTCGACGACCGACGTCGAACAGCCGTCGGGCGCCAGCGGCACCACGACACTTGAATGGTTGTTCATATGTGCGAGTCTAGGCCCGGCGGTTCCCCTGTCAATACGCGATCTTCAGCAGTAGGACAGATCACACGAAGCTCAGCGCTTACGTACCTCGTACAGGAAACAGCCGTACTCCACCGCACGCACGTGCACCAGGGCCACGTCGGGGTCGGCATAGAGGTCGTCGAGCGCGGCGGTCGCGGTCGCCTCGTCCAGGGCGGCGCCGTCGTCGAGCAGGCGGCCTCCCCGGATGGAACCACCGGCGTCGTAGGCACGCAGCACGCGTCGCTCGCCCGCCAGGGCGACGGGATATCCCTCGGGGGGCGGTGCGCACTCGCCCGCGTGGATGAAGACGGGGCCCAGCTCCAGATAGGGGCCGGGATCGGCGCCCGTCAGCGCCGCCCAGTCGCGCAAGGGGGCGTAGGAGACCAGGAGGATCTCCTCACCCGGCGCGGATCTGCCCAGGCAGCAGCGCATGGGGTTGCCGCCCTCCGCCGAGAGATAGGGACGGGGCGGGCGGCCGGCGTCGTCGAGGTCGCGCAGGCCCTTGAGCCTGCGGGGGTCGATGGCCGTGTAGGTGTAGGTCATACGCCCATCGTCGGACGCTGAAGGGAGAAGGGCTGGCGGCATTCGGACGGCGCGCCGCCTCGCAAGGCACTGCCCCACACAGTGCCACGTCATGTTCTCCGGCTCCGGCGTCCGGCGACGACAAAGCCCAGGCCGGGTTGGAGCCTGGGCTTTGATCAGCTGAGAAGCACGTGCGGCCTCACAACCGGAACAGCTTGGCGTAGGGCGCGGTGATGCGCATCTGCTGGGTGCCGAAGTCGACGAGCACGGCGATGTCATCCTCGACACCGATCACTCGACCGAGTCCGTACTTGTCATGACTTACGCGGTCCTGCACCTCGAAGTGCTCCAGAGGAGGTGGCGGGGGGACCGGAACGTTGAAGGGACTTCCGGGCAGGGGTCGCCGGGTCGCGGCTCGGGTGGTCTTCATCGTTATCAGTATGCGCCCACCTGGCCAATTGCGGTGACTTTCCTGGGTAGATCCTCTGGCCTCCTACGCCCCGTCGAGGTTTGGACAGCCACGATCCCCACCTCACCTCAGACCGTAAGTCCGGTGCACGGCGATCCACTCCCGCAGCGCCTCGACCTGCTCCGCATGCCGTTCCACGGTCGGATCGAGGACGCCGGTGAACGAGCTGAACGCGACGATGAGCGTCTTGCGCCGCCACCCACGCCGGTCGCGCCGATGCAGAATCGCGACTGTGCCGAACGACACATTGAGCGCGTCGTCGATCGCCACCCGCCTGCTCCACAGGTACCCGCGCACCAGGACGTCACTCGGCGTGCACACCACACCGGCCCGATACCCGCGTACGGCCAGCACCGCCCCGGCGGCCAGCGGCCAGCTCCACCACGGTCCCACGCCGAGCAACCAGGCCAGCACGGGAGGCAGACCGCCCGGCACGCAGTTGGCCAGGCGGTGGATCGGCGAGGGGCGCAGCTCCACGACCGGATCGTGACACGCCCCGCCCGTGTTGTCAGGGCCTATCCACTGATGGCCTGGATGTCACCGTGAGCACATCCACGCGTCGAACACGGCCAGCGCCTCGGCCGTGCCCGACCGGCCCACGCCGAGCCGGAACCGGTCGTCCGGCACGGGCGTCAGCTCCGAGCGGTAGACGCTCGCGGGCAGCAGCAGCACCCCGGCCCGCTCCACCAGATCCGCGCAGAAGTCCTCGACCGAGCCCGGCCCGAGATAGCGCGGGAAGCACACACATCCCCCCTCGGGCGCCGCCCATTCGAAATGACCGGAATGCGAGGCGAAAAAGTCGGCGAACAGCGGCAGATTGGCCTCGATGATCCCCCGGTTGCGCGCGAAGATCGTCGTCCTGGCCTTGACCGCGATCCTGGCCAGGATCTCGCTCGGCCCCGCATTGCAGATCGAGGTGTAGTGCTTGGCCCGCTCCATTTGCGCCAGCAGCTCGCGGTCGCGGCAGGCGATCCAGCCCACCCGCAACCCCGGCAGCCCGTAGGCCTTGGACACCACATTGAGCGACAGCGCACGCGCCGACAGGTCGGCGGCCTGCGGCAGTGGATCGGCCTCGAGCCCGCGGTAGACCTCGTCGCTGAACAGCCGGATCCCGCGCTCCTCACACACCTCGACCAGGGCGCGGAAGTCGGCCTCGGCCAGCACCCGGCCGGTCGGGTTGTGCGGGAAGTTCACCGACAGCACCCGCGTGTTCGGCCGCAGCGCCCCGACCACCTCGTCCAGATCGAGGGCGAATCCCGCGTCCGCGTCGAGCGCCACCCCGGTGACCTCGCACAGCGACATCGGCACGGTCTCGGCCGACTGGTAGTTCGGCGTGATCACCACGGCGTGGTCACCCGGTCCGAGCAGTGTGCGCATCGCCAGGAACACACCCTCTTCGGCGCCCGCGAAACACAGCACGTCCTCGGGCTCGACGCCGTCGTAGGTCGCCGCGATCGCCGCCCGCAGCCCGGGATCGCCGTAGGTCTGCGTGTAGCCGAGCCGCAGCCCCTGCCACGCGGCCAGGTCCTCCTCGTCGGCCAGGGCGAGCAGTTCCGCCATCGAGAGCGTCTCGGCGTCGGAGGCGGCCAGGTGATGACGTGCGACGAACTCCCAGCGCGAGAAGTACGTCTCCAGCTTGAAGTCGGGCAGGACGGTCATGAGGAGCTCCTCAGCTCGGCCAGCAGGGCGTAGAGGGTGGAGCGTGAGATCCGCAGCGCCCTGGCGACCACGGGCGTCGCGCCCCTGACCGCGAACACGCCCGCCCGCTCCAACTCGGCGAGCGCGGCCAGCCTGCCCTGACGGTCGAGCCCGGCGGGAGCACGCCCCCGCTGCCTGGCCACGGCGCCGACGACATCGTTGACCTTCTCGCTCCAGTCGTGCTCGAACAGCGCGCCCGGCCGCTCGGCGACCGGCGCCGCGAACGCCCGCAGCAGCTCGGCCGCCTGCTCGAGCGGGGTGCGGTCGAGGTTGACGCACATGACGACGTCACCCAGGACCGCACTGACCGACGACAACCTGCGCCCGTCGGGCAACGACTTCTCGTAGGGCCCGTGGACGCCGCCGTCCCCCGGGGTCATGGTGTCGAGCTCACCCAGATGGGAGGGGTCGCCAGGCCCTCGGCCCGACAGCGGGTTCCAGACGGCCAGCACGGTGTCGGTGCGGGCGTCGTGCAGCACGACCTCGGCATGCGGCGCGAGCAGGGTCGCGACGGCCGCACAGGCCGGACCCCACTGCGCCACACGCGGATCGCTCATGCCCGGATAGTATGTCCAATTCGGACGATACGTCCAGCCCGGCTCACCAGGCCTCGGTCCAGAGGTACCAAGGCCCCTCCAGATGGTCGTACCGCGTGTTGTCGCTGCTCCCGACCGGAATGCGATCCGGGCTCCACGCGAACCCGTGCACATTGAGAAACCCGGCATCCGGTACGGCGAACCGCATCCCACCCGGAATGCGCTCGACGACCGAGGCGAGGTACAGGCCGATCCGGCGGTCCTGCAGCGGCGCCGCCGCCTCCTCACTCACCTGCCTGGCCACCACGTCGATCTCCGGCCGCGACAGCTCGAACCTGGCCCTGAGCGGCACGCCCGCCCCCAGCAGCACCGAGGTCAGCACCACGACCAGCGGCCCCGCCACCCAGAACGCCCAGCGCCGCAGGAAGCGCGCACGCCGGACCGGAAACAGCCCACGCGCCACCACGACCAGCCAGGCGATGCCGAGCAGCGGCCACACGAAGACCAGCAGCACGGTCAGATCGAAGTAGCCGCCCGGCACGCTCTCGGCGTAGAGCGTGGCCAGCGCCGCCGCCAGAACCAGCGCGTTGAGCGACCACCATCCCCACGACACCCTCACGAGCATGGAAACTAGCCGCCGGCGGGCCGCTCGGACAGGTGGTTGCACAAGACCCTTACATCTGCGGCCAAAGCTCTACACGGTGCCCGGCCACGAGCGCCCCGATCCGCTCCAGCGCGTGCTCCGCCGCCATCGCGGGCAGCTTCCTGCCGTCGCGCAGCCGCAACGCCACCGACCCGGCCTCGGCCTCACGGGCGCCGATGACCGCCTGGTAGGGCGCCAGGCGTCCCGCCCTGATCCGCGCGCCGAGGGTGCCGCGCTCGGGCTCGCTCACCTCCGCGCGGAGCCCGGCCACCAGGCAGCGCCGTACCAGGTCGTGTGCCGCGTCCAGTTCGCCGTCGGAGATGGGCAGGACGAGCAGCTGCACAGGGGCGAGCCAGGCGGGGAAGGCGCCGCCGTGTTTCTCCACCAGGTGGGCGACGGCACGTTCGACGCTGCCGATGATGCTGCGGTGCACCATCACGGGCCTGTGCCTGGCGCCGTCCGCGCCGACATAGGACAACTCGAAGCGTTCGGGCTGGTAGAAGTCGATCTGCACGGTGGACAGGGTGGACTCGCGCCCGGCGCTGTCGGCGATCTGCACGTCGATCTTGGGACCGTAGAAGGCCGCCTCCCCCTCGACCGCCTCGTACGGCAGGCCGGACTCCCGCAGCACCTCGGTCAGCAGCCGTCCGGCCCGTTCCCAGAGCGCGGGATCGGCGACGTACTTGCCGCCCTCGCCCGGCAGCGACAGCCGGTAGCGCACCGGCTCGATGCCGAGCGCCTCGTAGGCCGCCCCGATCAGGCCGAGCGCCGCCTTCGCCTCGTCCGCGGCCTGCTCGGCGGTGCAGAACACGTGGGCGTCGTTGAGCTGGATCGCCCTGACCCGGGTGAGCCCGCCGAGCACGCCCGACAGCTCCGAGCGGTACATCCCGCCGAGTTCGGCCATGCGCAACGGCAGGTCGCGATAGCTGTGACCGCGCGAACGGAAGATCAACGCATGGTGCGGGCACAGGCTCGGCCGCAGCACGACCTGCTCGCCGCCCAGGTCCATCGGCGGGAACATGTCGTCGCTGTAGTGGCTCCAGTGCCCGGAGATCTCATACAGCTCCCGCTTGCCCAGCACGGGCGAGTACACGTGCCGGTAGCCGGACCTGCGCTCCACCTCGCGGATGTAGTCCTCAAGTGCCTGCCGCACCGCCGCTCCTGCGGGCAGCCAGTACGGCAGGCCCGAGCCGATCAGCGGGTCGGTGTCGAACAGGTCGAGCTCACGGCCGAGCCTGCGGTGGTCGTACATCGTGCTCTCCTCGCGGTCTGGGTGAGGCGAGTGAGGAGACGACGAAGCCCCGGGGCACTCGCCCCGGGGCTTCGGACTAAGTCATTGCTCAGCGCGCCGGGACACTCTCCGGCGTCGTCGTCATGGCAGCGCGCTTCATGTCTGCGAGGATAGCAGTCCGGTTGATGACGGCTCGGTTCCCGAGGGAGCAGCGGTGACGGTCCTGGCCAACATGGCGGTGGCGCTGATCGCGCTGCTGCACGTCTACATCCTGGCGCTGGAGATGTTCCTGTGGACGACGCCGCGGGGGCTCCGGGCGTTCGGCCTGGAGCGGGAGTTCGCGGTCAAGACCCGCGCGCTGGCCGCCAACCAGGGCCTCTACAACGGCTTCCTCGCCGCCGGACTGCTCTGGGGCCTGCTCGCCGCCGACCCGACCGGCTTCCAGGCCAAGCTGTTCTTCCTCCTGTGCGTCATCATCGCCGGCCTGTACGGCGCCGCCACGGCCAACCGGAAGATCCTCTTCGTCCAGGCCGTACCCGGCGCCGTGGCCCTCGCCCTGGTCCTCCTGGCCGCCTGAGCGGCGTCACGGGATCGCGTCCTGCACCGGATCTCCACACCGCGCCCGGAATCGCCGCACATCCGGGTGACACCATGCCCTGCGTGTCGCGATTCGCCCTGCTCGCCCTCGTTCTCGCCCTTCTCCCCCTCACCTCGGCGCGTGGTCCGGCCGTCCGGCCGCTGAGCTCGTCCGAGGAGGTGTCGCGTGTCGTCGCGGCCCAGCTCGCCGCGCACCACAGCGTCACCAGGACCGTCACCACCGCCACCGACAGGGTCCGGCTCGTCACGGCGGGCCCCGACTCCGACCTCACCGCAACGCTGGGCGTCGCCGGTCTGTCGGGCCGCGTGATCAGTGCCGGCGGCACGGGCTACATGCAGATCCCGCTGGGCGAGGAGGTCGGCGACGGCAAGCAGTACGACGAGATCACCGACTACTTCGAGCCGCCCCACCTGCTGGGCGCCTCCCTGCTGACGATCCTGTCGATGGAGCTCGCCGACCACCACCTGCTGGAGCGCCTGCTCACCCGGACCGGTGTGCTCACCAGGGCGGAACGCTCGGGCGAAGGCGTGCACTACACGATCGAGGCGGCGACAGGCGAGGCCGTCGACCGGCTCGACCTGGCCCGTTATGCCGAGGTGCGCGACAGGAGCACGCTGAGGGCGAGGACGTCGAGCGAGCTCCTGCTCGCCGCGTCCGGCGACCGCGTCTTCCAGGCCCGTGTGCGCACGCGCCTGCGGGCCGAACTCGGCCCCCGGATCGTCTACGACCTGTGGACCGATGCACGGGGACGGCCGATCCGCACGGTGTGGGCGGCCGATGAGCGCGTCGAGATCGTCTTCTCCGGATGGAACACCTCCGCCGTCACCGCGCCGCCGCCCTCCTCGACACGCGTGCTGAGCGACAGGTGAGACGCGTTTTGTCCGTATTCTTGACCCGTGAACTCCCCCAGGACAGTGAGCCCCCGCTTCGTGGGACGCCGGGACGACCTGGCCGCCCTGGGCCGTGCCATGAGCAGGACACGGGCGGGATCGTCGGCGACCGTCCTGGTCGGCGGCGAGGCCGGTGTCGGCAAGACCAGGCTCGTCCGCGAGTTCGCCGAACGGGCGGGCGACGCCCGCGTCCTGGTCGGCGGCTGCCTCGAACTCGGCACCGGCGGCCTGCCCTTCGCCCCCTTCACCGCCGTCCTGCGTGGCCTCGTACGCGACCTCGGCCACGACGGCATCGCGGCCTTCCTGCCCGGCGGCACCACGCGGGGCCTGGCCAGACTGCTGCCCGAGTTCGGCGAGCCGGACAAGGACGGGCCGGAGGCCAGGGCCAGACTGTTCGAGCTGGTACTCGGCCTGCTGGAACGCCTCGCCGAGCAGGCCCCGCTCGCCCTGGTCATCGAGGACGCGCACTGGGCCGACCGCTCCACCCGCGACCTGCTGTCCTTCCTCGTGCGCTACCAGCGTTCCGACGGACGCCTGCTCATCGTCGTGACGTACCGCACCGACGAGCTCAACCGCAGCCATCCCCTGCGCCCGCTGCTGGCCGAGCTCAGCCGCGTCGACTGGGTCACCAGGCTGGACCTGCGCAGGCTGAACAGGCGTGAGGTCGTCCAGCAGGCGGCCAGCATCCTGAACCGCAGGCCCGCCGCCTACGACATCGACGCCATCTACGCGCGCAGCGAGGGCAATCCACTGTTCGTCGAGGCCCTGCTCAGCGACGGAGGCGGCCAGGCGATGCTGCCCGAGTCCCTGCGCGACCTGCTGCTGGCCAGTGTCGAACGACTGCCCGAAGACACCCAGGAGCTGCTGCGCGTGGCCAGCGCCGGAGGCGCCCCGCTGGAGCACGCACTGCTCGCCTCCGTCGCCGGGCTCGACGACCGCGACCTGTCCTCGGCGTTGCGCCCGGCCGTCGCGGGCAACGTCCTGGTCGTGGACGGCGACGGCTACGCCTTCAGGCACGCGCTGATCCGCGAGGCCATCCACGACGACCTGCTGCCGGGTGAGCGCATCCGGCTGCACACCAGGTTCGCCCAGGCCATCGAGGCCGTGCCCGCACTGCTGCCGGGACCGCGCGGCGCGATCGAGCTCGCCTACCACTGGCACTCGGCACAGGACGCCACCTGGGCCCTGGTCAGCGCCTGGAAGGCCGCCGCCGCCGCACGCAAGGCCACCGCGTACGACGAACAGCTCAAGATGCTCAACCGCATCCTGGAGCTGTGGGACCGCGTGCCCGACGCCGCCGACCGCATCGGCATCGACCACGTCGACGTAGTGCGGCAGGCCGCGACCGTCTCGCACCTCGCGGGTGAGTTCGAGCGCGGCATCTCGCTGGCCAAGGCGGCGCTCGGTGAGCTCGATCCCGCGACCGATCCGATCCGCGCGGCGAAGGTGCTCAAGCAGCGCGGCCTGGCCAGGTACGACCTCGGCCGTGCCGGGCACATCGAGGACCTGCGCGCCGCTCTCGCCCTGGTGCCGGCCGAGCCGCTCACCGCACTGCGCGCCCAGGTCATGGAGAGCCTGGCCAGGATGCTGCACGGCCCGGACAACAAGCGCGAACGCGAACAGCTCGCCGCCGAGGCCATCGCGATCGCACACGCGACCGGCGACATCCCGACCGAGGCCCAGGCGAGCATCACCCTCACCTACACCAGTCAGCCCGTCGACCCCGACGGCAGCACCTACCGCGCCGCCCGCGAACTCGCCGCCCAGGCGGGCGCCTTCGGGGCCGTCATGCGTGCGGCGATCTCCGAGTCGGACTCCCTTGAGGCCGCGGGCCACCACGAGGAGGCCACGAACGTCGCCCGCCGCGGCATCGCCGAGGCCAAGGCCTACGGCGTCGCCCGGACGTCCGGCGCCTTCCTCTCGATCAACCTGGCCGAGCCGCTGCACTCGCTCGGCCGCTGGGAGGAGGCGCTGGAGGTCATCGAGCACGCCCTCGACCTCGCGCCGCCGCCGCCGTTCCGGGCCAGCCTGCTCGGGTACGCCACCGACATCGCCCTGGCCAGAGGCGACCTCGACCGCGCCGAATCGACGTTCGCCGACTCCCGCGCGGTGCTGTCGCAGGGCACCTACCGGCCGCAGACCGTCTTCCCCAACCTCGACCGCGAGATCACCCTGCGCCTGGCCCAGGGCCGGACGGCCGAGGTGCCCGGCCTGGTCGAGCAGGTCCTGCGGCACGAGGACCTGCTGATCAGCTCGCGCTACACCTGGCCGCTGCTGACCACCTGCGCACGCACCCCCGGCGGCCACCTGCCCGACCTTCAGGCCGTCGCCGCCGTGCTCGACGTCGACGGCGCGGTGCAACAGGCCGACAGCCTGACGTTCGCCGCCGTCGTGTCCGGCGAGCAGGCCGACTGGGAACGCGCCGCCCAGGCCCGCAGATCCCTCCGCCAGCCGTACGGCGAGGCCAAGGCGCTCAGCTCAGCCGCCACCGCCGCCGTGCTCGCCGGTCGGCGCGACGCGGCGGCGCCGCATCTGTCCCGGGCGACCGAACTCGCCGAGCGGCTCGGGGCCGCGCCGCTGCTCGCCGTACTGGCCGATCTGGCCAGGCGCGCCCGCATCACACCCGAGGCGTCCGCCCCCGCCGAGAGCACGCTGGGGCTGACGGCGCGCGAGTCGGAGGTGCTGCGCCTGGTCGCCGCCGGGCGCAGCAACCGGGAGATCGCCGAGGAGCTGTTCATCTCGGTGAAGACGGCGAGCGTCCACGTCTCCAACATCCTGGCCAAACTCGGCGTAGCCTCCCGCGGCGAAGCCGCCGCCACGGCCCACCGGCTCCGCTTGTTCGAACCTTCGCCCATGTAGGGCGGGGGGTGGGCGGGGTGGGCCGGGCTCCTTGAGCAAAGGCTGAGCGGCGTGGGCTGGGCTCAGCCGGACTCTTTGAGCAGGGTCTGCGCGGCGAACTTCCGCCGCCGACCTAGGTGTACTCGGTCATGAGGTTGGTGACAGCCTGCTGGCTGGTGGAGTCCGTCCAGTGCGCTGTGACGCCGTTGTGTGTTGTAGTACGCCAGCCATGGTGGCAGGGCGTCGTGGCGGGTGGTGTTGCCGGTGAAGAGCTGGGCGTGGGCCCATTCGGTTTGCAGGGTCCGGTTGAAGCGTTCGACCTTGCCGTTCTGCCATGGGCAGTGGGGTTTGATGAGCTTGTGCCGAGCGCCGATGGCCTGGATTGCGGCGGCGAAGGCGGCCGAGCGGCGGTAGGCGAGTGCGTTGTCGGTCAGGACGCCTTCGATGCGGGTGATGCCGTGGGTGCGGAAGAAGGCGGCGGCGCGCAGGAGGAAGGCGGCGCTGGTGGTGCCGCCCTCGTCGGCCCGGATTTCGGCGTAGGCCAGGCGGGAGTGGTCATCGACGGCGGCGTGCACGTAGCCATAGCCGATGCCACGGCCGCGGACCTGTTCGCTGCGGCCGTGGGCGCGCCAGCCGCCGCCGTCGGGGATACGGCCGATCTTCTTGACGTCCAGGTGGATCAGGTCGCGGGGTGCGTCGTGCTGGTAGCGGGTGGTGGTGTGCTGGCTGGCGCGGACCACGCTGCCGGTGAGCGGGTCGCAGTCAGCCAGGTACGGCACGCGGTGGCGGCGCAGGATCCGTGAGACGGTGCGTTCGGCGACGCCGGTGACCGCGGCGATGTGGGCAGGGCCGCGCCGGTCGGCTGCCCGGCAGGCCAAGCCCCGCTGCTCAGTCGCGAGCGGGGTGCGGTTGGCCAGGCGATAGGGGCGTGATGAACGATCACGCAGGCCCTCCCGGCCGCTCTCGTCGAAGCGGCGTACCCAGCGGTGCGCGCACTGCCGGGAAACACCAGTTCCTTGGGACGTGGGCGACTGGACGTCCTTCAACACGCACCCGCTGGACCAGCAGTGCGCGGCCGTGTTCAGTCAGCCGGGCGTTAGCGTGGGACACAAAGACCTCCGTGAGTGGTGAAGACAGGCATCTCCACCACATCCGGAGGTCTTCCTATTGATCAACGACCAGCCTCGGAGTGTCACCAACCTCCCGGCCGAGTACACCTAGGCCCGGCTCAGCCGCTCTCCTTCAGCAGGGTCTGGGCGGCGTTCTTCCACTGCTGGAAGATCGTCACCGAGGCGGCGAGCGCTTCCTTGTTGGCGTCGAGCAGCTGCTGCTCGTAGCCGAACCTGATCGCCTTGTACGTCCCGGCGACTGCGCTCTCCTCGCGACACCCGGCATCGGCCGCAGCCGTACGCCTCTCCTCCTCACCGGCCGGCCGATCCGCGGTCCTGTTGACCCACCGCATGTCGTGCCTTGGCACCACCGGAGTGTCGTACACCAGGCCCAGCCTCTTCATGCAAGAGCGCCATCTGTCGATGGCCCGCCTCGTCCGAGCGTCATCCATGGCCGCGACGCGGGAGTCGACAGCCAGCGATCTCGCGTCAACGGGCAATCGGGCCCTGCCGGACACCCGCTGCTCGGCCTGCCCGTAGCAACCTCCTTCGACCACCGGCTTTCCCGAGACCGTCTTCCCTCCCGTGCCGTTGTAGATCTTCAGTTCCTCGGCCGTGGGGCCATGTCTCTTGCCCTGAAGAGGAGTGGCTTCGGCTGTGGCGGTAACCACGGCGCCAGCGGCGGGCCTTGGGTAGCCAGACCTTTCGGCCTTCTTGGGGTCGAGGTACTCAATGTAGTCATACTCGTTGTACGACTCTGGCGCCCAGTTACGCACGGTATCGGCCGTCCAGCCTGAGTAGCCCAGCGAACGCATGCACGCCGCAGCACCCGCATCCTTGGCCCGTTGAACGAGGTACATGTCCTGCATTGGCGCCAGATACGAGTCCAGCGGCATCGGTATCTTCGCATCGGAGGTCACAGCGAGGTCCGACGGCAGCGGGGGCGGTGTCAACACGACCTGCGGAGACGGCTCCACCGGGGGCGATGTCGACGCCTCGGGAACGGCAACGGACGGCAACGTCGACGACGCCGTCGGGGCACTGGCGACGTTTGTGGCCCCCACACCTGCTCGGGTGTCGGCCTCCAGGCCGGCGCTCTGCCCGCAGGCTGCAACACCGAAGCCGATCAGCAGGACGGCGGCGGGTAATCCGAAATCCCTGTTCATGACCATTCCTCAGTTCCCGTCCCTCTTCCAATAGCAATTGCTAGGCACGCCATAGCCTTCGTCGGAACAGAAGTCTTCGGTGTAGAGATAGGTATTCACATTCGGGTTCAGGTCTACGCCGAGAACATCATGGTACGCGTTGCCCTGGCACCCTTCCCGATTGATCCAGAGCGTGTAGCTACGACCGTAGGTGCTACTCCAGATCGCCCGGTAGCGCCACCACTGGTAGCTGGTGTTCAACCACGAGTACTGATCGGGCAGCCCGCACGCCACAGGCCCAGCGGGCGGAGAAATGCGTCGATCGAGGTGCCCCAGACTCTTCCCACTGTTGTTGTTGACCAGCCTAAAATAGCCGTCAGCGAGATGGTAGTCCGACCAGAGCTGGTTCGGCGCTTGGGTGTTGTAGCAAGGATACGTAATCACACGCGCCTGGTTGGCTGTCGAGGAGTTGAGCACCTCCAGGCAGTTGTCGTCGTACTCGTTCACCCATCGGAAGGTTCCGTCGGCGTGAGCGGGAAGCGTCACCCCTCCGAAGACCGTCCCGAAGACCAGTAACGACAACAGCATGAATCGGGTGCGACGCACTGATTCGACCCCCATCCCTGTCCTCTCCATGAGCTCAGCTGTCGGCACGGAGTCCTCGTACCGACGGATTCGTTCAACAGAGTTCAGTAATAGAGTACCCGTCTAGATTTGTCCTACATTTCTTCACAGACCGCGTCGCACACGAGGCCTCGATTCCCATAAATCCACAGGCCAGACTCCTGTATGGAGTGCCTGACATCCTCCAAGCGAAAGGATGCGGGCCGACGGGCCGCGACCACATCCCGGATTGATGTGCAGCAAGGCGTCAGAGGTGGGTCGCATACGCGCTGACGTGCGAGAACCTGGCCAGGCGACATCCTCGCAACGTCCTGTTCAACAGGCCGCAAGGGACTTCGAAACGTCCTCCGAACTGGGCTCGAGCCGGTCTCAGAACTCACGAGCACTCTCCGGCGATCGCGAACTCTCTTAGTACGGAAGGCTACTCGCCGGATGCTCAAAGTAACTCAAGAAAGACACCTCCGCACTCTTGCTTGAGTTTTCTGCATGTGTTCACACTATGGAGGCCGGTCTCACGAGATGTGAGGCTCAGTCGGCGGACCTACGGGGAGACGCCCTCAGTCAGGCAACACTTGCCGCCATACTTCGATTTGGCGCTTCACCACGCCAGTCGGAAAATGAGCACACATCCCGTAGAAGGAAATTCGTCCTACGAGTACCGCCCGCCCGTCCGAATGATTTGGAGGAGTGCTGATCCGATGAAACGTCTGCGTACCGCACTGTTATCCGCAACGCTTGTGGCGACCCTGGCAGTGATCTCTTCCGGGACCGGGGTGTCTGCCGCCGCCCTGTGGGCTCCGCAGAGTGCTCAAGGAACACCTGTCACCCCTCCCGCACCTGACCGAAATCCGACTCCGCCTCCTGCCGAGGCAATCAAGAAGAGCCCGTCCTTGGTACCTGAGGCCAACCGCCCTCAGGTGCTGGGCGAAGGGTGGCAACTCTCCAGGGACGTCGCGTACGCCTCGACAGGAGACGCCACCGGTTTTCATGTCCTGGTCGCAGAAGCCCGCGATGGATACCAATGGCGGACTCTGACATCTCTGTCCGAGCCTGGGATGAGCACCGATCAATGGGTGGGAAACACATGTGTGACAGGTGACGGAAGCAAGGCTTTGGTCGTCTACGCTCCTCGACACTTCACCAACAGGGCGGAGTTGTTCGCACGTGGCGCCTTTGCCGCGATCGTCGATATGAAGTCAGGTGAGGTCACCAAGCTTCGCGAGCAGGTATCCCTCGCCTACTTCAACCCCGGGTGTGGCGCCGACGGCAAGGCCGTGCTGACCCAGGGCGCGGTGGAGGGCCACACGACCAGCCGTCTCCTCCTGGTGGACACGGAGCGGAAGAAGGTGTCGCGGTCTGTTGTCCTACCCGGCCAGTTCACCTCGGCTGTGCCTTATGGCGACGACATCGTGGCCGCAACAGGCAATACTCTGGTCGCCGTCTCGAAGTCCGGCGAGCAACGCATTCTCGCGCAGGCGAGCTCCATCCCCTTCGACGTCCGCGTGGACGCAGCCAGCGGGGTAGCGTACGCGGAACGGGACGCTGCGGGCAAGGTCACCGTCAGATTCCTGAACAAGCCCAACAGCCGCCCGGCAACGGTGGCGAAAGGCCTCCTCGGCCATGTCGGTGTGCGTTCGGGCACCGGTGGAAGGCTCTTTCTTGTGGGCGACAACACCACCACCGTCAGCAAACTGCCCGGCGGGATGAGGCGGATCGACTCGCTGCCTGACGGGCAGACCTCCACTCACGGCGAGATGATCGTACGCAGCGCGAGCCGACACGGTCTCCGGGCGGCAGTGCAAGGAGATCCGAAAGACACTGAGATCCGCGGCGTCAGCGGCGACGGAGCCGGACCCGAGAATCTCGACATTGCCGCCAGCATCCCTTCGACCCGAGCGGCACTCTCCTTTGAGGTGATGCCCAATGAGCGCGTCGCCACGAAGGCACACACGGGAAGCAATCCGAATCAGACGCTGCTCAGAGCTTTCGCCACTCAGCCGCGAACCGATTCGAAGAGCGCACCCAGCACCGGCTCCACCGCTCGGCCGCTGGCGAGCGATGAGACCCCTGACATCGGGTACTCCTGTGCGATACCGCGCAACGATCCGAAGATTCAGGTCTACCAGCCGCACTGGCGACAGGTGGAATGGGCGGTCGACCAGCTCGTACTGAATCGTCTGAACCTCAGTCGCCCGGCCAACTGGAAGGGCTCGGGACTACCTTCCTGGTCTCCGCAGGCGATGTTCCCCCCTGAGGCTCTCCAGGGCGGCGGCCGGGTGCCGACCAACATCATGCTCGGAATTCTCGCGCAGGAATCGAACCTATGGCAGGCCCAGCGAAATGTGATGGAAGGGGAAACAGGCAACCCCCTGATAGGCAACTTCTACGGAGTGAACGTCTACGACAACACCACCGCCAACGACTGGGACATCGACTTCTCTGTGGCCGACTGCGGCTACGGCGTCTCGCAGCAGACCGACGGCATGCGCCTGGCAGGCCGCGAACGGCCGGGCGAGATCGCGTGGCCGGCGAACAAGCAGAAAGCGGTGGCGGTGGACTATGTCACCAACATCGCCGCAGGACTGCGGACCTTGACACAGAAGTGGAACCAGATCCACAACGACTCGGGTGGGGCAGTGATCGCCAACAACGGCGCTGCGTCCAAAATCGAGAACTGGTACTTCGCCATCTGGGCCTACAACAGCGGCTACCATCCCAGGGCCGATGTGGGCGGCCCCAACGGTGCAGACACCTGGGGGCTGGGTTGGACCAACAACCCGTCCAGCGGGTTGTGGGCCGTGGGCCGCCACCCGTTCCTCGACGGTAACTCCTACGCAGACGCGGCGACGCCTCAGCACTGGCCCTATCAGGAAAAGGTGCTCGGCTGGGCAGCTTGGCCGATCGTCAAGACGTACTACGACCCCGCCAGCAACAGCTGGCAGGAGCAGGCGGGGTACAACCAAGCCGGCTGGACCAACAGCCAGCACCGCTCCGCGATTGTCCCCGTGATCCAGAAGGCCGGCGTGGTCGTCGTGGACGTCAATGCCTTCTGCACCTCCGACAACGGATGCACGCCAGGTGCCGTGAACCCCGAAAGTCCTGCCACTATTACAGCCGGAACATGTCTGCGATCGGATTTCCGCTGCTGGTGGCATGTGCCCAAAATATGGAAAGACTGCGCCGTAGCCTGCGGGACGGAAGGGTCGATCAGATATTCAGATCCTGTCTACGCCTATACAGAACGGGCTGAACCGCAAGACTACTGGCGTACCTGTCTGACCACCGGTCTGCCCGGCGGGTCCTTGGTCATCGATGACGTGGGTCCAACCGCCCCACCGCAGATCGGCTCATGCGTCGGTAAGTCGATTCCCAACGCGGGCACCCTGTCCTTCCAGTTCGGACGCGATGCGGCCGGCCGGATCCCCGCCAAAGCCGACTTCGAACAACTCGGAAACGGATACGGCGGGCATCAGTGGTTCGCGTACACCCGCAGAACTGACCGGAACGGCATCCCCATGAAGGTCACCGGCACCTGGAAACTCGACCGCGAGATCCATGGCTGGGCACGCGTCCTGGTCCACAATCCGGAACGCCGCGCCCAGACTCAGCAGGCCCCCTACACCGTGAACCTGAGCGCGGGCAGGTCCGAGACTCGATATCTTTCCCTACTGACCACAAAGAACGAGTGGAGAAGTCTCGGTGTATTCAAGTTCGACGGAACGCCCTCTGTAAGCCTATCCACTCTTAATCAGGAGGGCGTCGGCAGCTCGGCGATATCGTGGGATGCGATCGCCATTCAGCCTCTCGCCGCCAAACCAAAACACTTTGTGGTGGCCATGGGTGATTCCTACTCGTCCGGTGAGGGCGTAGGCAACTACTACAAGCAAACAGATATAGCCTACAAATCTACCTCCTGGAACGCCTGCCGACGCAGCCAGGATTCGTGGGCCAGAAAGACTATTCTGCCGGGCGAGACCATGACCATTGGAGAAATGGCGGACTCCTTCGATCCGAGACTCGACTTCCACTCTACCGCCTGCTCCGGCGCAACGAATATCGACATGAAGCGGGAATACCCAAAGCACCTAGAAGGCACCTTCGAGTGGGCCACATACCGCGGCCAAGCCGACGGCAGATTCAGGGAAATCAGCCAACTGGACGCCGGCTATCTCGACGAGAACACCACGCTCGTCACCCTTTCGATCGGCGGAAACGACGCAGGGTTTCCGAATGTCGTCAAGAACTGCTATCTCTACCCATGTCAGCTGGGCGATTACGAGCAGCAATTGGGAGACCACATCAGAGGAGCTGTGAACTACTGGGAGTATGACCTTGACAACAATGGCGTACTGGTTCAGTACAACGTCAAAGACACTCTGACGAGAATAGGCAACGCCGTTCAGAATCAGCTCCCGTCGCGCGGCAAGAAGGCGAAAATCGTCCTCATGGGCTACCCGCGCATCTTCGACGGGGATCCCGTTGGCCCGCCCACGACTCCTTGCGCCTCCACCAGTGCCTTCAGCGCCGGCGAGATGGCCATGCTGAACAGGCTCTCTGATTTCATGGCAGCCGAGCAGGCGTCGATGACAACCTCCCTGAGTGCGGCCGGTGCAGAGGTGTCCTTTGCCAATCCGATCTCCAAGTTCGGTAGACATGGCGCGTGTGACGACGACCCCTGGATCATTCCGGTGAACTTCACCAAGACGGGAGAAGGAGACTTCGGCGACCTGTTCGACGGATGCATATCCGACGACGTCACGTGCGCAAGCCGGACTTCCATGCATCCAAATACAAAGGGCATCGCAGCCTACACGCAGGTCCTTCAGGAACATCTCGCAAGTCCCGGAATCAACTACACCGGCTGGTAGATCCATCCGAGCCACTCACGGGAGTGCCACGTACAGCAACGCGTGGCGCTCCCTCGACCGGGGCGGGAACACTAGGATGACAGCATGAAGGCCAAAGATCCACGAAAGATATATCGGGTTACGCTGATCACATTCTTGGTCCTGGCCGTCGCAGTCGCTTGCGCTCCCGCGTTGTTGCACGGCGTACTGCTGGAATCACGGATCGAGGACGAGGCAGAAAGGGGGTTACGGGAATATGCCCGGCAGGTCGACCACCGACTTCGGACAGACCCAACAGGCGACTCCTGGCACAGCGCGAAGGGGGCTCGTGTCTTGCGTCACGAAAGGCAGACACGCGATTCCCTGCTCATCTCGACGTCGATCACTCAGGAAGCTGGCGTTTTCCTAGGCACATCACTGTACGTGCGATGTTATGACGTCTATTTCACACGAATCGGCTCCCCGGAGCAGGGTTATGAGCTTGAGAAGATCTCAGGATGCCCCGAGGAACTGCGCGGGCCCGCAATCTCCAGGTCGCCGTAAGCAACCTCGCGTCTCGGACTACACAGGGACAGGCGCGCCTTCAGTTGGCAACACCTGGCTTCGGCAGTGTGTCAGTCCGGTGCACGCCTCCGGCGAGCGGTCACGAGTGGACGCGCCGATCTCGCCCTCAGGCTTTCCATCTCCGCATGATCTCACGGCGCCCAGCCGTGCTCGCCACCCGAGATCCAAGGCGGTGAGCCGCTCTCCCGCTGCTTCCTGAGGCCGCGACCACGCCGTAGGCCCTGGGCCAAAGGCCGGAAGCTGTCGGCCAAGGCAGGAGCAGAGTGGGGATGGGGCCGCAGTCGCTCGGCGGCCGGGTGAACCCGCCGGTGTGACCTTCGATCATGCTCAGAATTGCACGCGTCCCGGCGGTAGCCCTGGCCACGGCCTTGATTGTCGTCGCCTTCGACCTGCCTGTGGCGGGCCTGGCCTCCATTGCGCTGCCTGCGACGAGCCCTGCTTCGATCGCGCCGAACGACGAGATGCCGTAGAGGACGAGAAGCTGGTGGAGATCGTGCACCCGCCTGCCGTAGCCGCTGTGCGGCCCATTCGCTGGAGGGCGTGCCCGGAGGCGTGGCACATGCCGCCCGGCTGGCTGCGCTCCCGCTACCCGGTGCCGCGCGACTACGCCAAGCCCGGGGCGGGGACGCTGTCCCTGCCTGTGGCCAAGCTTCCGGCCAAGCGCAGGAATCCTCGCGGATCGGTGTTCTTCAACCCTGGCGGGCCGGGCGGCGCGGGCCTGGGACTTCGCTGGGACAGGTACGTCGGCTCGTCGACCCGGAAGAGCTACGACCTGGTCACCTGGGATTCGCGCGGCCTCGTCCACAGCTGGCCCGAACTGCTGTGCCTGAAGCCGTCGGCGACCCTTGAGGCGATCGAGACGACCCCTGCGGCGCTCACCGAACGTGCCATCCGTACCCGCCTCAAGGTCACGGCCTCGATCGCCAAGGGATGCGCCACCCGGAAGGTGACCCGGCAGATCACCTCCATGGACAATGTGCGCGACCTCGACCTGCTCCGCCGTGCCGTCGGCGACACGAAACTCGGTTATGTCGGTATCTCCTACGGAACTGTCATCGGCGCCCTGTACGCCAACGTCTATCCCAGTCGCTACCGAGCACTCGTCCTGCACGGCGTCGTCGACTCCGTCACCCGGTTCAAGCCGACGTTCACCTTCACCATCGACGACGGCATCGTACTGGAATGCACCCTGAAGGCAGGCCTCACCGCCTGCGACCGCGCCGCCGACCGATGCGCGTTCGCCCCCGGGCCATGACCAAATACGGCAAGCTGCTGGCGACCGTCCGGGCCCTCACCGTGGCCACCGGCGACACGCGGATGTTCAGCGGACTCACCTCGATGGCCCGGCTCCTGGTCAGCGGCGTGCCAGGCGATGCGGCGAACGCCACCACGCTCCTGCAAAGCGCCTACGACGAACTGCTCACCCGCAAGAGCCTCGCCTCCGAGACCCTCCTGGCCGAAGCCCGCAAACCGCGTCGCCCGATCGTCAGACGCGCCACCGTCGAGGCCAACTCCTCCAACGTCCGCGACGCCACCCTCTGCTCCGACGCGGGCCCGATGCCGCACGCCTGGACCCGCTGGATCGAGCCACCCACCACGCCGACCGCCTCGCCCGTACCTTCGGCGCGGAAAGCGTCCTGGACCGATCGGTCTGCGCCACCTGACGTTCCTACGCCGGCGCCTGGAACCGCGGCAGCCGTCCCGTTCTCCTGCTCAACCAGGTCTGGGACCACGCCACACCGCACACCTGGGCTCGCACCATGACCCGCCGTCTCGGCGACACCCACCTCGTCACCGTCAGCGGCTGGGGCCACGGCGTCCAGACGACCTGCGGGCGAAAGGCAGTCGACACGTATCTGCGTACTGGAGTGCCGTCCCGCGTCACTTACTGCGGTGACGGCCGCACGTTGTTCTGACGGTCGAGGGCGTGCTGGAGGGGTGATCGTGGCGCCTTGTCGATGAGTGCCTCGATGTCCGTGACAGGTTGCTTGGTTGGGTCGCGATCGTGGTGTGCCCGGCCGACGAACACCACAGTCCTGCCCCCGCGACCGGATCGCCCAGTCGCGCGGCGATCGTGGCGTTCGGCCGACGAGCACCGCGATCCCGCCCTGCGCGACCAGGTTGCTTGGTTGGGTGGCGGCGACTCCCGCTGCCCGACTGAGCGACCCGGTCCGGCGGCGACTCCCGGTGTCCCGGCTCTGGCACGGCCGTACGTCGGCCGACTTGGTCGGGTCGGCGGCTGTTCCTATGCGTCTCGGGAGGCGCCGAACACCCCTTTGGCCAGTTGTTCGAGGGCTTCGATGACTCGTGCCTGGCTGAGGCCCCTCTCCTCTCGCTGGTAGCCGTACACGTCAGGTGCCAGCGGCGCCAGCAGGACGTCCACCAGGGCGTCGGACGGCTCCACTCCTCCCGCCAGCAGCAGTGCGTGCACATGGACCCGCCAGAAGCCGTAGGCCCCTGTCTCGAACCGCGACCGGCCGGTCTCGGCGCCCAGTACCAGGTGCGAGTGCTCCTCCAAGAGGCCGGACATCGCCGCGTAGAAGGCGGCCAACCGCTCGCCGGGCGGCGCTCCGGGGCCGAGAGGTGGTTCGCCTCGGATCAGTTCGTCCTGGAGGCGTCGTTCGTGTACGTCCAGCAGGGCGATGGCGATGGCCGCACGGTCTGGATAGCGGCGGTACAGGGTGCCTCGGCCGACTCCGGCGGCTCGCGCGATGTCGTCCATGGTGACGTTCGGCGCCCCCTTGATCGCGAACAACTCCTCGGCGGCCACCAGGATCCTGGCCCGGTTACGGGCGGCGTCGGCTCTCTCCATGCGGCCAGCATATCCGGACACCGTGTCCACTTTCTGGGTGGCCTATGTGGACACCGTGTCCACTTGTGGGCTACCGTACAGAAGTGGACAGCGTGTCCACATAGAGCGGGTCGAGGGGTGTGGGAGTCATGGCGAATCTGTTGCATCTGGATGCCAGTGCCCGGCGGGGGTCGTTCTCGCGGGAGTTGTCGGCGGCCTATGCCGAGGAATGGCGGAAGGCGCATCCGGACGGCGCGTACGTTTACCGGGACCTCGCGGCGGAGCCCGTCCCACATATCACGCAGGCGTGGACCGAGTTGTGCGACTACGTGATGGCAGAGCAGATCACCGACATCGCACGGTACGGCGAGGCGGCGCGTACGCCCGACCAGAAGACCGCGTGGGACATTCTTGCGCCGATGCTGGACGAGGTGGTCGCGGCCGATGTGATTCTCATCGGGACGCCGATGTACAACTATTCGATTCCCTCCTCGCTCAAGGCCTGGCTCGACCAGATCACCTTTCCCCGGATGTCGCTCGTGGGGCGCAGATTCGTGGTCGCGAGTGCGCGGGGAGGGGTTTATGGGCCCGGGTCGGCCAAGGAGGCGGTCGAGCATCAGGAGCGGTACCTGCGTGACTTCTTCCGGGGGCATTTCGCGGTGGAGGACGTGGCGTTCGTTCATGCCGAGCTGGCCAATACGGTGATCGATCCGGTGATCGCGCATCTGCGGGGGCGGCATGAGGAGTCGCTGGCCGCCGCGCGGGTTGCGATCAGGGAGGTGTCCACGGCATGAACTGGGTCATGCTGCTGCTCGCCGGGCTGGTCGAGATCGCGTGGTCGCAGAGCATCAGGCCGACCGAGAACTTCACCCGGCTCTGGCCCACGCTGGTCTCGCTCGCGCTGATGGCCTTGGCCGTGTTCCTGCTGTCCAAGGCGATGAACAGCATTCCGGTCGGCACCGCGTACGCCGTGTTCACCGGGATCGGCGCGGTGGGCGCGATCGGTCTTGGCATCTGGCTCAACGACGACCCTGTGTCCATCGGGCGGCTGGCAGCCTTGGCCCTCATCGTGGGCGGGATCGTTTTGGCCAAGGTCACGGCGTAGGGCGGGCGTGAGGGTGCAGCCGCGAGGGGGCGGTCGCGGTGGGCGGGATCGTTCTCCCGGCGAGGGTCACACCGTGGGCGGGCGGGTGTGAGGGGCGAGCGCCAGGGGGCGGGCGTAGGGGTTTGGCCGGGGGTCTCGCAGGGGTCGACCTGGGTTTTTTGTGGAGACAAGTCCGGTATGTCGTGATCGTCGGAGGCAGTTAGCAGTCCGCTCGAAGCTCCGCTCGAACGATGGCTCAAAAATCCGCTTACCTCGCACGCCTCCCCGCGACCGTCCCGGGCACGCCCCTCGCCCCACCCCAAAGCCCACCTCACCACCCGAGCCTCAAGCTCACCTCACCCCTCAAATCCACCTCGCCACCAGCCCTCAGACTCACCTCACCCCGTCCCTCCAGCTCCCAAAGCCACGGGAGTACCCTGCGAGCATGATCAGAGACTCGTACCTCGCGGCGGCGGCGGTTGCGGTTGGGCTGCTTCGTGAGCCGGCCGTCGTCAGGCAGTGGGAGCAGCCCAGTGCGTTGGCCGACTACTCCGTGGGTGGACTCGCCGCGCATCTCGGCAATCAGGTGCTGCAGGCCAGGCTTCTCCTGAACGAGCCGACGGACTCCGAGCCGATCAGCCTGGTCGAGCACTACCTCCGGTCGGCATGGGTGAAGGCGGATGTCGACGACGAGCCGAACGTCAGAACGCGCAAGAACGGCGAGCAGGCGGCCCAGGACGGGCCCGAGGCCGTGGCGCGGCGAGCAGAGGAGGCGCTCGCCGATCTGCGGCAGGCGCTGGCCGAGGAGCCGAGCGACCGGGTGGTACGCCTGACGTGGACGCAATGGGCGCTGAAGCTCGACGACTTCCTCGTCACCCGGATGATGGAGATCGCCGTACACAACGACGACCTGGCGGTAAGCGTGGGAGTGCCGACGCCCAGCCTGCCGGATGACGTGAACACGCCGGTCATCGACCTGCTCTCGCGACTGGCCGTACACCGGCACGGCGTCCTCCCGGTCCTGCGTGCGCTCAGCCGTTCCGAAAGAACCGAGGGAACGATCAGCGCGCTCTGACCCAACGGCACCGCCACTCCCACCCGGGACACGTCCGGAACCGATCAGCGCACTCTGCCCAGCGACACATCCAACACACTCACCACACCCACACCCACACCCATCGCCCCCACCGCCCCCGAGCCGCACCCCCTCCCCCAAAACCGACAACCCCGTCAGCTCACCGCACCCGAACCCCGTTGCGGAACACCGCCACCGGTCGCAGCAACGCCGTGATGTCCCGCGTGGGATCACCCTCCACCGCGACCAGATCAGCGTCGTACCCAGGTGCGATGACGCCCTTACGTTCCCCCGCCCAGCACGCGTGCGCCGCCTCCGACGTGATCGCGCGCAACGTCTCCAGGGGGGTGAACCCGCCGGCCTCCACCATCATCTGCGCGCCGTACGGCAGCAGCCCGTGTGGTTTGGAGGGGTTGATCCCGGCGTCCGTGCCGATGACGACGCGGGTGCCGGCCTGGCGTTGGGCGCGGAGCAGGGCGGTCAGGGCGGGGCGGAGTTGGACGAATCTCGGCGGGAGTGGAGTGGGGCCCTGGACGACGCCGAGGGTGAGGGAGGCGAAGACGCCGCTCTCGGCCAGGCGGTGCAGCAGGGCGGGGTCGGCGGTTAGGCCGTCCTCGCTGAGGAATGTGCAGTGCTCGATGGTGTCGAACCCGGCCGTCAGCGCGTCGGCTATGCCGGTGGCGCAGTGGGCGTGCGCGGCGATGGGCAGACCGTGGGAGTGCGCCTCGTCGACGGCGGCGCGCAGGTGCGGCAGGCGGTACTGGCTGAGGTGCGAAAAGGTGCCGGGGGTCATCTCGCCGCCCGTCACCATCATCTTGATCACCTGGACGCCGTTGTCGGCGTGGCGGCGTACGACGTCGCGGATGGCCTTCTCGTCGTCGGCCTCGCCGCCGAGGAACCAGCAGTGGCCGCGTGTGGTGGTGATCGGCGGTCCGGCGGCCAGGATCTCCGGCCCTTCGTAGGGGCCGAGGCCGAGACGCGAGGCGAGGTAGTCGCGGTCGCCGAGGTCGCGGATCGTGGTGACGCCCGCGTCGAGGTGCTGCTTGGCGGCTTCGCGCATGCGGGCGACCAGGACGTCGTCCGGCACGCCGATCCGGGAGACGGGATCGTCGCCGGCGTCGAAGACGAGGTGGACGTGTGTGTCGATCAGGCCGGGCAGCAGCGTCACATCGCCCAGGTCGGTGATGTCGGGATCGTCGCCTGCCGAGATCGCGATGCGGGAGCCGTCGATGGGGACGAGATGCTCGTCGAGGAGGCGATAGCCGTCGAAGACCCGCTCAGCGCGTAGTGCGTGCATGGTTCCACTGTGCTCCTTCGCAGGTCACAACGCATGGGTATCCCCCTGCTCAACACAGCGCAGCTCAACGCCCGCGGATCTCACGCCTTGAGCCCGACCCCGCACAGGAAGTAGGAGTGCGCGCCCGGCGGCACCCTGGCCAGGCCCTTGTCGACGTCCGGTCGCCATTCGTGCAGGTCCACCAGACCGGGATCGACCAGCTCGAACCCCTCGAAGAACGGCCCGATCTCGTGCGACAACCGCGAGACGAACTGTGCGGACGCCCCTCGGTACACCCGTTCGACCCCGGGCGCGACCTCCGGCCTGGCATCGACGGCGACATGGGAGAGGGCGAGGTAGCTGCCCGAGGGGATCTCGGCGCGCACGGTGTCGATGATGCCTTTGGGGTCGGCCGTGTCGGGCACGAAGTGCATGATGGCCAGCAGCAGCACGGCGACGGGCTGGCGGAAGTCGAGGTGGTCGCGCACGCGGGGATCGGTCAGGATGTCCCGGGGCCGCCGCAGGTCGCCGTCGACGACGAGCACCTGCGGGCTGTCCTGCAGCAGCGCCCTGGCGTGCACGAGAACCTGGGGATCGTTGTCGACGTAGACGGTACGCGCGTCGGGCGCCACCTCGGCGGCCACCTGGTGCACGTTGCGCTGGGTGGGCAGCCCGGCCCCGATGTCGAGGAACTGCCTGATGCCCTGCTTGGCGAGGAAGCGCACGGCACGGCCGAGGAAGTCACGGTTCTCCCGTGCGCCGATCGGAATCTCGGGGACGAATCGCAGGATCTTCTCCGCTGCGGCCCTGTCAACAGGCAGGTTGTCTTTGCCGCCAAGAAAGTAGTCATACATCCGTGCGACATTTGGAATATTCGGGTTGAACCCGTCACCAACTTTGGTCACGTCCACTTTTCCTCCATCAGTCGAATACTGATATATCGAGAATTTGGGCCTAGAGCCAGTGATCTTGCCGATGTCATGATCTGTCGCATGGCCGAATCCGCTTCCCCGCACGAGCTCGGCGCCCCCACCAGGACTTCCCGCGTACTCGGGACACATCTCGCCGACGGCATCTCCAAGGGCAACATGTGGGCCCTGCTGGGCATGGCGACGGCGGCGACGGCGGTGATCTCGTTCCTGCCGTCCACCCAGCCGCACATCCTCACCACGATCCTCGGCGTACCGGAAAATGCCCAGGGCCGAGTCGTCGGCCTGCTCGGGTTCGCGGCCGAACTGGCGATGATCCTCAGCCTGGCCTGGTACGGCGCGCTCGCCGACCGCTTCGGCCGCAGGCCCGTCGTCGTCTTCGGACTGGTGTTGTGCGCGATCGGCATCGCCCTGTTCCCGTTCGCGGCCAGTACGGCGGTGCTCGTCGCACTCCGCGTGGTGTTCGGGCTCGGCGTGGCCGCGCTCAACGCCATGCTGTCCACGATCGCCATCGACTATGTGCGCAGCCGCTCGCGCGGCAAGTCCTACGGCCTGATCGGCGTGTTCGGCGGGCTCGGCGCCGTGATCGCGGTGCTGGTGATCGTACGGCTGCCCGGGACGTTCGAGGCCGCCGGGTTCGACGCGGTGTCGGCGACGCGGGTGGCCTTCCTGCTCATCGCCGCGGCGACCGTCCTGGTGGCCGGGCTGCTGTGGCTCTCGCTCTCGCCGGTCAGGGTGAGCACGAGCGGGCCGCGCACGCCGCTGCCCCGGCTGGTGCGCGAAGGGCTGGCACTGGCCCGCGACCCCGGTGTCGCCCTCTCCTACGCCGCCTCCTTCGTCGCACGGGCCGACCTGGCGGTGGTGGTCGGGTTCATGACGTTGTGGATCGTCGACTTCGCCACCGCCGAGCGCGGTATGTCCAGCGCCGAAGCCCTGGCCAGGGCGGGCGCGGTCGTGGGCATCTCGCAGACGGTCGCCCTGCTGTGCGCGCCGGTGTTCGGCTGGCTGGGCGACCGGATGCGCAGGGAGAACCTCGTCATCGTGGCGCAGCTCGTCGCCGCGCTGGCGTACCTGTCGACGCTGCTCGTGTCCGATCCGCTCGGCTCGGGGATGATGGTCGTCGCGGTGCTCATCGGCGTCGGCGAGATCGCCGGGATCACGACCGCGGGGCCGCTCCTGGCCCAGCAGGCGCCCGCCGAGTTCAGGGGTTCGGCGTTCGGGGTGCACACGCTGTTCGGCGCGGCGGGCATCATGATCGTCTCGGCGCTGGGCGGGGTGCTCTACGACGTATGGCGGCCCGCCGGTCCGTTCGTGGTGTCCGGTGTGTTCGGCCTGCTGGTGGTGGCCTTCGGCCTGGCCGTACGGCGGCGCGTGATCCCGAGCCCGGCAGCCGACCTCGACCGTGAGGCGACTCCGGCGGCCTGACGGTCGCAGGGATTTGTCCCCCTTGATGGCTAAGGTGCCGTGGGTGCATCCCCCGCGTACCGCGTTGTGGTGGTCGGCCGCCATGCTGGCGGCCGGACTGCCGCTCCTGAGCCATCTGAGCCACCTGAGCGACCTGGACTGCCTGCCCGGCACGGAGGCGACCGGCCACCTGGCCGTGACCGCCTTCGCCGAACTGATCAGATGGCCGGTCGCCGCGCTCGTCGTCATGACGGCCTGGCTGGCCGCTCTCCGGCCTACGGCCCGCGTGCACGTCGTGGGCGGCGGCATCGTCCTGCTGGCACTCGTGGCGTCGATCGGGCTGGACGGGCTCGGCACGCAAGCACAGATGTGGGACGACGTCCTTCTCATACTGGCCGCCCCGTGCCTGGTGATCGCGGCGGCGGCCGAGGGCTGGCTCGACGCCTGGGACCTGGCCAGGCTGCCCGCGCCGCCCCGGCCGCCCCTGACGCCGAAGCACAGGCGGGCGGCGCTCGCACTGGCGCTGGGCCTGCTCGTCCTGACCGCGGACGACACCATCAGGCCCGTCCCGCTGAGCGAACGGACTCCCGGCCTGGTCTACATCTACATCGAGGACGACAGCTCGTTCCTCGAAGGCGTCCTGCGCCTCCCGCGGCGGCAGGACTGCCTCTGGGCTACTTCTCCGTCGTCGTCCTGATCCAGTCCAGGTAGTCCCCGGCCCCGGCCGCGATCGGCACCGCGACGATCTCCGGCGTCTCGTAGGAGTGCGCCTCCCGCACGCTGCCCGCGACGTCGCCGAAGCGGTCGAGGGTGGTCTTGAGCAGCAGCAGCCACTCCTCGGAGGTGTGCATGCGCTCCTGCCACCAGTACGTGGACGTGATCGGTCCGAGGGTCTGCGCGCAGGCGGCGTGGCGCCTGCCGACCACCAGTTCCGCGATCGTCTGCGCCTCCTCCCTGCTGGCACAGGCGACCCTGATCTCCACGTAGTCCGTCACCGCGACTCCCTCACCTGTCCGGCGTCGACTTCGAGACGCCGGTTGACCTGCACCGCCTTGAGCATGCGCCGGTCGTGGGTGACCAGCAACAGCGTGCCCGGGTACTGGGCGAGCGCCGATTCGAGCTGCTCGATGGCGACCAGGTCGAGATGGTTGGTCGGCTCGTCGAGCACGAGCAGGTTGACCCCTCTGGCCTGCAGCAGCGCGAGCGCGGCCCGGGTGCGCTCGCCGGGCGAGAGCGTCGCGGCCGGACGCAGCACGTGCAGCGCCTTCAGCCCGAACTTGGCCAGCAGCGTGCGCACGTCGGCGGGAGCCAGCTCGGGCACCTCCCGCTCGAACGCCTCCAGCAGCGCCTCCTCGCCGAGGAACAGCCCGCGCGCCTGGTCCACCTCGCCGACCACGACGCCGGGCCCGAGCGAGGCATGCCCCTGCGCGAGTTCGGCGCGGCCGAGCAGGGCGGCCAGCAGTGTGGTCTTGCCCGAGCCGTTGGCCCCGGTGATCGCCACCCGCTCGGCCCAGCCGATCTGCAGGTCGACGGGCCCGAGTGTGAAGGAGCCCCGGCTGACGACGGCGCCGCGCAGGGTGGCCACGACCGCGCCCGCGCGGGGAGCCGCCGCGATCTCCATGCGCAGCTCCCACTCCTTGCGCGGCTCCTCGACGACATCGAGGCGCTCGATCATCTTCTCGGTCTGCCTGGCCTTGGCCGCCTGCTTCTCCGTCGTCTCGACCCGGGCGTTGCGCCCGATCTTGTCGTTGTCCGGCATCTTGCGTCTGGCGTTCTTGACGCCCTTCTCCATCCAGGCGCGCTGGGTACGGCCGCGCGCCTCCAGGGCGGCCTTGGTGTCGGCGTATTCCTCGTAGGCCTCGCGCGCATGCCTGCGGGCGACCTCGCGCTCCTCCAGGTAGGCCGCGTAGCCGCCGCCGTACACGCGTACCTGCTGCTGGGCCAGGTCGAGTTCGACGACTCTCGTGACGGTCCTGGCCAGGAACTCGCGGTCGTGGCTGACCAGCACGGTGGCCGCGCGCAGTCCCGTGACGAACTTCTCCAGCCGCTCCAGGCCGTCCAGGTCGAGGTCGTTGGTCGGCTCGTCGAGCAGGAAGACGTCGTAGCGGCTGAGCAGCAACGAGGCGAGCCCGGCCCTGGCGGCCTGACCGCCGGACAGCGACGTCATCAGCTGGTCGAGGTCGACGGTGAGCCCGAGTTCCGCCGTCACCTCGGCCGCGCGTTCGTCGAGGTCGGCCGCGCCGAGTGCCAGCCAGCGCTCCAGCGCCTCGCTGTACCTGTCGTCGGCGCCCGGCGTCGATTCGACGAGGTCCTGGGTGGCGGCGTCGAGTTCGGCCTGGGCGCCGCTCACGCCGGTGCGCCTGGCCAGGAACTGCCTGACGCTCTCGCCCTGACGCCGCTCCGGCTCCTGCGGCAGGTGCCCGACCAGGGCGGTGGGCGGTGTCAGCCTGATCTCGCCGTCCTCGGGCGTGTCGAGCCCGGCCAGCAGGCGCAGCAACGTCGATTTGCCCGCCCCGTTGGCCCCCACCAGCCCCACCACGTCGCCGGGCGGCACCACCACGTCGAGCCCGGAGAACAGGACCCGCTCACCATGTCCGGCCGCGAGTCCCTTCGCGACGATCGTTGCTCCCATGTGTCCTCATGCTGTCACAGCCCGGGAACACGACCGCCCCGCCATACCCCTGGAAGGTACGGCGGGGCGGTGGCGTGCGGTCAGTGGCAGCCGCCGCCACCGCAGCACGACCCTCCGGCCTGGGCCAGCTCGACCACGGGCGCACTGCGTCCGGCCAGCTCATAGCCCGCCTCGGTCACGGCGGCGTCGATCGCGGCGTCGTCGAGCACGTCGGCGCTGGTCACGGTGACGGCCTTGGCGGCCAGGTCGACCTGCACGCCGCTCACACCCGGCACCTTGCCGACCTCGGCGCTCACGGAGCTCACGCAGTGGCCACAGGTCATGCCCTCGACCTGGTACGTGGTGACGGTCATCGCACACTCCTCACTCATCGACGCGATATGCGGCCACTATATACCCCCCAGGGGTAAAGTCACGCTCTCGTGCGCAGCGTCACACCCACCGCGAGTCCGCCGAGCAGCACCGCGCCACCCAGCAGGATGCCCGCCTCGGTCCACTGGAAGCGCCAGAACCGCTCAGGTCCGTGGAAGGAGACGACCTGCGCGTACCCCTTGCCCACCACGCACTTCTCATAGGCCTCGTGGGCCAGCGCACTGCGCTCGGCGCCCTCGGTCGGGCACAACGCCGCAGGCGGCTCGGCCACCTGCTCGCCCGACGGGGTCAGCCAGGCCCTGCCGACAAGCCTGACATCGCCGGTGAGAACGTCGGTGACATCGGCGGCGACCAGCCTGGTCGGCTCGGCGTAGTGGTCGCTGAGGTTGAGCAGGGCCATCATCGCCACCGTGACACCGGCGAGCACCAGTGCCATCGCAGGCAGCACCCGGCGCAGCAGCGCACCCGACGCCGCGCCCAGCATGAACGCGAACAACCACCAGGCGGCGGGCGCGACGCCGAGCATGTTGAACGTGCCCGGATTGCCGAAGACGTCACTGCGGAACACCTGCCGCCACCAGCCCACCATGCCGGACAGCGCGAGACCCAGCAGCACGACGAGGACACCGAGCAGCACCAGCTTGACGGTGATCCACCGCAGTCGCGACACGCCCTGGGTCCAGACCAGCCGATGCGTGCCGCGTTCGTGCTCCCTGCCGAGCAGCGGCGCACCCCAGAACGCCCCGATCAGCGCGGGCGCGACGAGCGGCATCCAGCCGAACACCGAGTAGACCAGCCCGTAGCGCGACGCGAGCGCACCGGGGTCGCCCACGTGCCCGGCCGCCTCCAGACGCGAGAGGAGCAGTGCGACGCCGAGCACGAACAGCAGACCGCAGGTCACCACGATCTGCCCTCGGTGCTGGCGCAGCGTCAGCCAGATCACGAGACCCTCACCGGAGCGGGTAGCGCGGCGCTGCCGGGGCTGCGCAGATAGGCCATCACCAGATCGTCGAGCGTGACGGGACGCACCACCCAGCGGGGGTCGGCCACCGGCCGCGACGTGCGTACCAGCAGGGTGGCCTGGCCGCCCGACACGGTCGAGGCCACGGCCGGCACCCCTTCGGCCAGTTCGACCGGGCCCGTCAGCGAGCGGTGCCCGGCCAGCAGGTCCTCGATGTCGCCCGTCACCTGGACACGGCCCTCGTTGAGCACGACCAGCCAGTCGCAGGTCTCGACGAGGTCGGAGACGACGTGCGAGGAGAGCACGACCGTCATCTCCTGCTCGGCGACCGCGACCATGAGCATGCGCATGATGTCGTGCCTGGCCAGCGGGTCGAGGCTGGCCAGAGGTTCGTCCAGGACGAGCACGTCCGGCCGCCTGCCGAGAGCGAGGCTCAGCGCCACCTGGGCCCGCTGCCCGCCCGACAGCCTGCCCACCCGGTCGCCGAGCGGGATACGCAGCCGGGCGAGCCTGTCCTCGGCCGCGCGCCGGTCCCAGCGGGTGTTGAGCCGCTCGGCCATGGTCAGCGTCTCGGCGACCGTCAGCCCGTCGTAGAGCGGCCGGTCCTGCGCCATGAACGCCACCTCGCCCGCGACGCGCACCTGCCCACGGTCGGGGCGCATCAGTCCGGCCACGACGTGCAGCAGCGTCGACTTGCCCGCGCCGTTGGGCCCGACCAGCGCCACCACCCTGCCCTGCGGCAACGACATCGAGCAGTCCTTGAGCACCCACCTGCCCCGGTGGCGCACGCCGACCCCCGAGAGCTCCAGCGCGCCGCTCATGCGCTCCTCCTCGCGGCTCCGGCGAGCACGGCGGCGAACAGCGCCGCCATGTCCTCCTGGTCGAGCCCCGCCTCCAGGCACTCGCGCACCCAGTCGTCGAGCACGGCCCGCAGCCTGGCCTGGTCGGCGGGGGCCGAGCCGCCCACCGTCCGCCGTACGAACGTGCCCATGCCCGGCCTGCCCGAGACCAGCCCCTCGCGCTCCAGTTCGCGGTAGGCCTTCAGCACCGTGTTGGGATTGATGGCCAGCAGGTCGACCACCTCCTTGGCGGTGGGCAGCTTGTCGCCCGGCTTGAGCAGGCCGAGCCGCATGGCCTGTCTGACCTGGTGGGCGAGCTGCAGATAGGTCGCGACCCCGGACCCCCTGTCGAGCTGAAAGACGATCACCAAAAACACCCTTTCACTAATCAATTAGTGAAAGGGTGGTGCCAGACGCCTCCCCTGTCAACCGCCGGGCACGAGCGCCCCCGCCAGCTCGGCGACCGAGCGCCTGAGCCGTTCGACGCCGCCGTCGGCGAGCACGTGCCGTACCAGCTCCCCGTCGAACGAGCCGAGCAGCGTGTGCGCGACGAACGCGGCGTCGAGGCCGGGCCTGGCCTCGGAGACCAGGAGGCGCACATGGTCGTGCCAGCGCCGATAGGTGGGATCGGCGTACTTGTCCTCGGCGCAGGCCCGCTCGTGCGCGGCGAACAGCGCCAGGTTGCGTTCGGCCAGCAGGGCGAGCTCGTCGAGGAAGGCGAGCAGTCGCACGGCGGCCGGAGCGCCGGGCCCGAGCGGCGGCGGCCCCGACACGATGGCCTCGGCCAGCAGCGAGGCCCGCTCGGCGAGCAGCTCCTGGAACAGGCCGGTCCTGCTGCCGAAACGCCGGAACAGCGTGCCCTTGCCCACCCCCGCGGCGGCGGCCACCCGGTCGAGCGAGACGTGCTCGGCGGCATGCTCGGCGAGCAGTTCTTCGGTGGCACGCAGGATCGCGCCCCTGTTGCGAACCGCGTCGGCACGCATGGCCCCTCCTTGTTCCCCGTCTTGCAAGCGGACCGTCGGTCCGCATAACATCCGGACTGTCAGTCCTCTTCCCGGGAGTATGCCATGCAGGCCCTCGTCGCCGACTCAGGATCCGTCCTGCTCCGAGAGACCCCCGACCCCGTGCCCACCTCCTCACAGGCCCTCGTCCGGGTACGGCATGCCGCCGCCGGGTTCGGGGAGTTGCGTCATCTGGGGCAGTTCCCGCCGGGCTCCGTGCCCGGCTACGACGCGGCCGGTGTCGTCGTGCGCGAGGCGGCCGACGGTTCGGGGCCGCCGCAGGGCACGAGGGTGGTGGCGTTCGGGCCCGGCGCCTGGGCCGAGCTCGCCGCCTTCGACACCGGCGCCATCGCCGTCGTGCCTGACGCGGCCGGTCTGGCCGAGGCGGCGGCGCTCCCGCTGTCCGGTCTGACGGCCCTGCGCACACTGCGGGCCGTCGGCGACGTGCTCGGCCGCAGGGTCCTCGTCACGGGCGCCTCCGGCGGGGTCGGCAGGCTGGCCGTGCAACTGGCCAGGAGGGCGGGCGCGCATGTCGTCGCCTCGACCGGCTCGGCGGCCAACGCCGAGGCCCTGACCGCGCTCGGAGCCGCCGAGGTGGTCATCGGCCTGGACGGCGTCGAGCCGGTGGACGCCGTGCTGGAGACCGTCGGCGGGCCGTACCTCGTCACGGCGTGGGGCCTGCTCGCGCCCAGGGGCGTGCTGCAGAGCATCGGCTGGGCGTCGGGCGAGCCCGCCGTGTTCCCGCCCGACTCGACGTTCGCGCCCGGCGCTGCCCGCTCGCTGCACTCCTTCGGCGACGCCTCGGCGCCCGCCGCCGACCTGGCCTACCTGGTCGCTCTGCTGGCCGACGGCGAGATCTCGGCGGAGATCGGCTGGCGCGGGTCGTGGGAGCGCGTCGGGGAGGCGGCCGACGCGCTGTTCGCCCGGCAGGTGCCCGGGAAGATCGTGCTAGACGTCGGGTAGCCGCCGCACCCGCTCGTGGCCCGGGTCGTAGGGCGCGGCCTTGGAGATCGCAGCCGGTGTCCAGACGCCGTTGACCCCCACCTCGACGCCGTCCACGACACCCGGCGGCAGATAGGCGTAGGCGATCGAGGCGTCGACCCGGTGCCCGTACCCGCCGCTCGTCACCCGCCCGGCGGGCGCCCCCGCCACGCGTACGGGCTCACCGCCCAGGCACACCTGCAGCGGATCGGCCACGATCAGGCAGCGCAACTCCCGCTCCGGAACCGCCATCGTCCGCCTGACCTCCGCCCGTACGGCGAAGCCGAGCCCCGCGGCCAGAGGAGTCGTCTCGGGTGTGATGTCGGAGCCCCAGGCCCGGTAGCCCTTCTCCAGGCGCATGGACTCGATCGCCCGATACCCGCCGGGCCGCAGGCCGTGCCGCCTGCCCGCGTCGGTGAGCGCGTCCCAGAGGGTGAGGCCGTACTCGGCCGGGCAGTACAGCTCCCAGCCGAACTCCCCCACATACGTGACCCGCTGCGCCAGCACCGGCACGTGCCCCACACCGATCGCCCTGGCCTGGAGGAAGCCGAAGCCGAGATCGTCGTCGGACAGCTCGCCCAGCACCGCGAGCGCCCGTGGACCCCACAGGCAGTAGCAGGCGTGCGCCGAGGTCACGTCCACGGCCGTGACGCCGCCCCGGCGCAGCAGCGCGAGGTCGTGCTCGCCGAACGCGGTGCCGGTGACCAGGCGGAAGCTGTCCTCGCCCAGCCTGGTGACGGTGACGTCGGCCTCGATGCCGCCCTTGTGGTTGAGCAACTGCGTGTAGACGACCGAGCCGACCGGCCGATCGAGGTCCGCGCCCGCCAGCCGCTGCAGCGCCTCCAGCCCACTCACGTCGATCTTGGCGAACGAGGACTGGTCGAACAGGCCTACGGCGTCCCTGGTGGCCAGGCACTCGGCGCGTACGGCGGGCGACCAGACGCGACCGGCCCAGCCGTGCGGCCGGGGCGAGGAGTCGTCACGCCCTTGGCCCGAGTCGTACCAGTTGACGCGCTCCCATCCGGCCTTCTCGCCGAACGACGCCGCCAGCTCGGCATGCCGCGGCCAGGCCGGGGAACGGCGCAGCGGCCTGGCCGCCTCGCGCTCCTCGCCGGGGTAGACGATGTCGTAGTACTTGGAGTAGGAGTCGAGCGCCTTGGCCCTGGCCCAGCGTGCCGATCGGGCGTGCGCGCCGAAACGGCGGACGTCCATGCCGAACATGTCGTACTCGGGGACGCCGTCGACGATCCACTCGGCCATCACCTTGCCGACCCCGCCCGCCGCCGCCAGGCCGTGCACACAGAAGCCGGCCGCGACCCAGAAGCCGCGCACGGCCGTCTCGCCCAGCAGGAACTCGCCGTCGGGCGTGAACGCCTCGGGCCCGTGCACGATCTTGGCGACGGCGTCGTCGCCGAACGTCGCGGGCGTCCTCGCCGCCAGTGCGGGCAGCCGGTGCCTGGCCGCGCGCCACGACTCCTGGAAGCGCGCGTGGTCGGGGGCGAACAGCGTGCGCGGTTCGGCGAGCGGTTCGGCGACCGGCCAGATCTCCGGCGTCCTGATGTACCCGCCGACCAGGATGGCCTCGCCCTCCTCGCGGAAGTACACGATGTTGTCGGGGTCGCGCACGGTCGGCGTGGTGGCGGGCACGCCGAAGGGCTCGCTCACGACGTACTGGTGCTTGATCGGCACGATCGGCACGTCGACCCCGGCCATGGCGGCGATCCGGCCCGCCGCCGCGCCCGCCGCGTCGACCACGGTGCTCGCGGCTATGGTGCGCTCGCCGCCCTCGTCGGCGACCCGCACGCCGGTGACGACGCCGTCCTTCGTCAGCACGCCGATCACCCGCGTGCCCGTCACGATCCGCACGCCGAGCCCTTCGGCGGCGGTGGCGAGCGCCCTGGTCAGCAGGGCGGGGTCGAGCCAGCCGTCGCCGGGCAGCCACAGCGAGGCCAGGACGTCGGCGTCCTCGATCATCGGCATCAGCTCACGGGTGCTCGCCCGGCTCAGCAGCGACATGTCCAGGCCGTAGGTCTCGGCCGCGCCCGCCTGGCGCACGAGCTCCTCGACGCGTTCGGGCGTGGTGGCCAGGCGCAGGCCGCCGACGCCTCGCCAGCCGGGGTCGAGCCCGGTCCGCGCGCCGAGTTCGGCGTACAGGCCGGCCGAGTACATGATCATTCTGGTCTGGGTCACAGTCGAGCGCAGTTGCCCGACGAAACCGGCCGAGTGCCAGGTCGTGCCCTCCGTGAGCCCGTGCCGCTCGACGAGCAGGACGTCCGACCAGCCCAGGCGGGCCAGATGGTAGGCGATGCTGCAGCCCGCCACCCCGCCGCCGATCACGATCGCTTGTGCTGAGTCCACGATGTAACACCTTGCTCGATGGCCGCGAATGGTCTAAACCTAGGCCAAAGGAGTACCGCATGCCAGATGCCCTCGAAGCAGTTGCGCGCTGGGCCGGGCGACCGGTCAGCCAGGTGCCCGTCAAGGGCGGCCTCAGCCACCATGTCTCGCGCGTCGAAACCGGCGACGGGCAGCGCTTCCTGCTGCGGGTGCTGGATCCGGCGGTGGCGCGTGCCGGGCTCGGCATCCCGATCGAGCAGGAGATCGCCAACACCGTGCACGCGGCCACGACCGGGGTCGGCCCCAGGGTGCTGCACCGGCCCGGCGCCGACGCGCTGCTGCTGGAGTGGCTCGACGGCGAGACGCTGAGCGCGGGCCGTACCGGCGCGCACATCGGCGCCATCGCCAGGGCGTGCGGGCGGCTGCACGCCGGGCCGCGCTTCGTCAACGACTTCTCCGTCTTCCGCAAGCTGGAGCAGTTGCGCGCGCTCTGCCGCGAGCACGACCTGGCCGTGCCCTCCGGCTACGACGACGTGCTGCCGCTGGCCGCCGCCATCGAGCGGGCCCTGCCGCCCGCGCCCACCGTGCCCTGCCACAACGACCTGCTCGCCGAGAACTTCATCCTCGCGGGCGAGCGCGTCCGCATCGTCGACTACCAGCTGTCGGGCAACAACGACCCGGCCTTCGAGCTGGGCGACATCGCCGCCGAGTCCGACTTCGACCCCGACCAGACCGCGGCGCTGACCAGGGCCTACTACGGCGACGAGGAGCATCTCGCCCGCGTCAGGCTCTTCCTCGTCATGTCCAACATCACCTGGACGCTCTGGTTCTCCGTCCACCACGGCCTCATGGCCAGGCACGCCGACTTCGACTACGCGGCCGAGGCGGCCGACAAGTTCCGCAAGGCCGTACGCGACCTCGACGACCCCGGATTCGGCCGCCTCATCGATGACGTCCGGGACCGCCCTCCATGGATCCCGGATCCCCCCAGGTAACACGCACGACGAGGAGAACCTCATGACCGTCGACGAGGATTCCAGACGACTCGCAGAACTCGGCTACAAGCAAGAGCTGTCGAGAACCTGGAGCGGTTTCTCCAACTTCGCCATCTCCTTCTCCATCATCTCGATCCTGGCCGGTTGCTTCACCACCTTCGGCCAGGCCTGGAACAACGGCGGTCCCATCGCGATCTCGTGGGGCTGGCCGATCATCTCGATCTTCATTCTGATCATCGGTTTCTGCATGTCGGAGCTGGTGTCGGCCTATCCGACAGCGGGTGGCATCTATTGGTGGGCCGCCAAGATGGGCAAGCCGATCCACGGCTGGTTCACCGGCTGGTTCAACCTCATCGGGCTGATCGCGGTCACCGCGTCGGTCGACTACGGCTGTGCCACCTTCGTCAACATCACACTCGACCGGTTCTTCGGCCTGACCTACACCCTTGAGACGACGTTCGTGCTGTTCGCCATCATTCTGGTGCTGCACGCACTGATCAACATCTTCAGCCACAGCCTGATCTCGCTGCTGCAGAACGTCTCGGTCTACTGGCACGTCTTCGGCGCGGTCGTGGTGGTCGCGATCCTGGCCTTCGGGCCCGACAGCCACCAGTCGTTCTCGTTCGTGTTCACCGAGACGATCAACAACTCGGGTTTCTCCGACGCCTCCTACTGGTTCTACATCCTGCCGCTCGGCTTCCTGCTCACCCAGTACACGATCACCGGGTTCGACGCCTGCGCGCACGTGTCCGAGGAGACGCAGGGCGCCTCGACGAGCGCGGCGCGCGGCCTGTGGCAGTCGATCTTCTACTCGGCGATCGGCGGCTGGATCCTGCTGCTGTCGTTCCTGTTCGCCGCCACGAACGTCGACGAGATCAACAAGCAGTTCGGCTTCGTCGGCGCGATCTTCGACACCGCGGTGCCCGGCAATCTGGCCAACGCCATCTTCGCCATCTCGGCCATCGGCCAGTTCTTCTGCGGGATGAGCTGTGTCACCTCGATGTCGCGGATGACCTACGCCTTCTCGCGTGACGGCGCGGTGCCCGGCTGGCGGCTGTGGTCCAAGGTCGACCGGAACCGCACGCCGGTCAACGCGATCATCTTCGGTTGCGCGCTCGCCCTGCTGCTCACCCTGCCCGCCCTCTACAAGGCGCCGACCGGCACGCCGCTGGCCTTCTACGCGGTCGTCTCGGTCGCGGTCATCGGGCTCTACATCGCCTTCGCCATCCCGATCTGGCTACGGCTGCGCATGGGCGACCGCTTCGTGCCCGGGCCGTGGACGCTCGGGCGCAAGTACAAGGTGCTGGGCTGGATCGCCATCATCGAGATCGCCGTGGTCTCGGTGTACTTCATCATGCCGCTGGCTCCCGCGGCCGTGCCGTTCAGCTCGGAGTTCGAGTGGACGGCCGTCAACTACGCGCCGCTCGTCGTGGGTCTGATGATCCTCGGCGTGGCGTTGTGGTGGGCGCTGTCGGCCCGCAAGTGGTTCACCGGCCCGCGCAGGACCGTCGACGAGTAATCCCCCGCCCACCAGGTACGGCGAGCACCCGGCTCGCCGTGCCTCAGCGGGCCTCGAAGGCGGCGGCGACGGCCTCGCGCACTTCGGGCATCGCGGCCCGGCCGAGCTCCCTGGCCAGCGAGGTCATGTCGACGTCCGGCATGCCGCAGGCGACGGCCCAGTGCCACGGCTCCAGGTCGCCGTCGACATTGAGCGCGAACCCGTGGCTGGTCACGCTCCTGCTCTGCCGCATGCCGATCGAGGTGATCTTGCGTTGGGTGGCCACGGTCCAGACGCCGGTCAGCAGTTCCGACCCCGGCGGGGTGTCGCGCCGCTCGCTCGGCAGGCCCAGTGCGCCGAGCGCCTCGACCAGGCGCGACTCCACCTCCCTGACATAGTCGACGATGCCCTCGTCCTCGCCGAGCTTGACGACGAGATAGCCGACGAGCTGGCCGGGGCCATGGTAGGTGAGCTGGCCGCCCCGGCCGGTCTCGATCACCGGCACGCCCCTGGCCGGGTCGGGCAGGTGGCCCATCGGCGTGCGCCGCCCGATCGTGTAGACCGAGGGATGGCTCAGCAGCCACAGCGTGTCCGGCCGTTCGTCTCGCTGCCGCTCTCCCACCAGGGCGGTCATGCGCTCCATCGCCTTGTCGTAGTCGACGAGTTCGTCCTGGAGCAGGGAGAGCGGGCGTGACCTCATATGTTCAGGTTAGTGGTCGTAGCCCGGCGCCTTCGGCATCAGGATCCACAGCACGACGTAGAGGACCCACATCGGACCGGGGAAGAGCGACAGGATGAACCACGCGATCCGCACCAGCGTGGGCGGCAGGCCGAGCTTGTCGGCGATCCCGCCACAGACGCCGGCCAGGATCTTGTGCTCTCGTGAGCGGTGCATCGCTTCCTCCGTGTGATCGCTACTCACCCAGAAGAACGCCCAGGACCTGCGCCGACGTTCCGCTCAGCGGCCCTGAGAAAACCCTGACAGGGTCAGCCACTCCGCGGCGGCGGCCAGATGCTCGCTGGTCAGGCCGCGCTTCGGCTCGATGTTGACGAGCAGGAACTCCCCGACCCCCTGATGCGCCCTGAGGTACTCCTCGTCGGCCAGCCACGTGTGATCGTCGAACCAGACGAAAGGTCTGCCCGCCACAAAATCCGCTACGTACGGCGTCTTGAACATTTCCCCCATCTCACTCGGACGCGGCGGCCCCATAGTGATCACCGGAAGTTCGGGCAGGCCGATTCGCGGAGCGATCCAATCGTTGGCGCTGTGCTCCCATGTTGTTGCCCAGACCAGCTCTGACCTGGTCCGCAAGGCGAGTTCCAGCAGCCGCGCACCGTGACGTGGGTTGAGGTGCACGGTATAGGTCTGGTCCTTGAGCGAGCATTCATAGCGCCGAAAGTCGGGGGTCGGACGGCCGAACGGGTTGAGAACACCGTCGACATCGACCAGTAAAAGGGGGCGCCCGATCATGGCGGGCATCGTCCCGCGTCTGACACGCCGTGTCCAGACTGGTGAATCAGCGTTTATCAGATTACCTTCCTCTCAAATACGAGTCGGGGGAAATACAACGTTCCTGGAGGCCCTGCATGCGCCTGAACCACCGACGACGCATGGTTCAAGCATTGGCGGTTACCACCGCCCTGGCACTGCCGCTCGCGTTCACCGCTCCGGCGAACGCCAGCCCCATCTCCGAGATCGCGGCCGGACTGCTCATGAAGGCGGTCAAGCCCGAGAACGTCACCAAGCACCTCAAGAAGTTCCAGCAGCTCGCCGATGCCAATGGAGGCACTCGGCACGCCGGTTCGCCAGGTTACGACGCCTCCGCCGCCTATGTGTCGGACAAGCTGCGCAACGCGGGCTACCGGGTGCGGACGACGGACGTCGAGTTCCCGCTGGCGTGGGAGGAGACGGCTCCGCCCGTGTTCGAGCGGGTCAGCCCCTCGCCCAAGACCTACAGCGTGCCGGGCGACTTCGTCACCGTCGCCTCGTCGGGCAGCGGTGACGTGACCGCGCCGATCACGGTCGTCGGTCCCGTCGTGCTGCCGCCGACCCCGACGCCCAGCTCGGCCGCGGGCTGCGCGCCCGCCGACTTCGCCGGATTCCCGGCGGGCAACATCGCGCTGATCCAGCGTGGCACGTGCCCGTTCGTCCAGAAGGCGAACAACGCCAAGGCCGCGGGCGCGAAGGGCGTGATCTTCTTCAACGAGGGTCAGCCCGGCCGTACCGACCCGTTCGTCTTCGACATCGGCGAGTGGCGTCTCGGCTTCCCGGTCTTCTTCGCGAGCTTCGCGGTGGGCAACGAGCTGGCGGCCACCGCCGGCACGACCGTCCACATCAAGGCCACGACCAAGACCACGGTCGGCCGTACGAAGAACGTCATCGCCGACAGCCTGTTCGGCAACCCGAACGAGGTCGTCATGATCGGCGCCCACCTCGACAGCGTCGAGGTCGGCCCCGGTATCAACGACAACGGCTCCGGCTCGGCCGCCATCCTGGAGACCGCGCTGCAGGCCAAGCTGGTCCCGACCAAGCAGCGCCTCCGCTTCGCCTTCTGGGGCGCCGAGGAGCTCGGCCTGCTCGGCTCCAACCAGTACGTCGAGGGTCTGTCCCAGGCCGAGCGTGACAAGATCAGGCTCTACCTGAACTTCGACATGGTCGCCTCGCCGAACTTCGGCAACTTCCTCTACGACGGCGACAACTCCGACAACGTCGGCTCGCCCGCCGGTCCCGCGGGCTCGGCCGGCATCGAGAAGACGCTGGAGAGGTTCTACAACCGCGAGAAGATCAAGTACCAGGGCACCGACTTCGACGGCCGCTCCGACTACGGCGCCTTCATCGGCGTCGGCATCCCGGCCGGTGGCATCTTCACCGGCGCCGAGGGCATCAAGACCCCGGCGCAGGCCGCGCTCTTCGGAGGCACCGCGGGCGTCGCGTTCGACCCTTGCTACCACCAGGCCTGCGACAACCTGTCCAACATCAGCCAGAAGGCGCTCGACTTCAACTCCGACGCCATCGCCTACGCCACCGCCACCTACGCCTACGACCTGACCGGCATCCCGGACCGCAACGCGGCCGCCGCGGCCAGGTCCCTCTCGGCTCCCACGGCCGCCCCCGTCCACGAGGGCGCGCCCAGCTGAACCCCGGCACGGCTCCCGTCCCCCCGGGCGGGAGCCGCGCTCCTCGCATTTCCGCACCTTGCCCAAAAGGAGCACCCCCTCCCATGCGCAAGCTCCGTGCCCTGCTGACAGCCGCCGTCCTCGCCCTTCCGCTGGCCCTCGTCCCCGCCGCCACCCCCGTCGCCGCCCTCGCCCTGCCTGTCGCCGCCCCCGCCGCGCGGGCCCTCGTGCCGCCGCCCAACCTCTCTCTGGCCAACGTCAAGAGCCATCTGGCCCAGCTGCAGAGCATCGCGACCGCCAACAGCGGCAACCGCGCGCACGGCCGCCCCGGCTATCTCGCCTCGGTGAACTTCGTGAAGAGCCTGCTGGACTCGGCCGGTTTCACCACGGTCGTCCAGAACTTCACCTACAACGGCGCCACCGGCTACAACCTGATCGCCGACTGGCCGGGCGGTGACCCCAACGACATCCTCATGGTCGGCTCGCACCTGGACAGCGTCGCCGCGGGGCCCGGCATCAACGACAACGGCTCGGGCAGCGCCGCGATCCTGGAGACCGCGCTGCAGGTGTCGCGCAGCGCGCTCGCCCCCACCAAACACCTGCGTTTCGCCTGGTGGGGCGCCGAGGAGCTCGGTCTGCGCGGCTCGCAGTACTACGTCACCAACCTGCCCGCCGCCGAGCGGGCCAAGGTCAAGGGCTATCTGAACTTCGACATGGTCGGCTCGCCGAACCCCGGCTACTTCGTCTACGACGGCGACAACTCCGACGGCGTCGGCTCGGGTCCCGGCCCGGCGGGCTCGGCGCAGATCGAGCAGACGCTGATCGCCTACTTCACCTCGATCGGCGTGCAGACCAGGGGCACCGACTTCGACGGCCGCTCCGACTACGGCCCGTTCATCTCGGTCGGCATCCCGGCGGGCGGCACGTTCACCGGCGCCGAAGGCATCAAGTCCAGCGCCCAGGCCACCTTGTGGGGAGGTACGGCAGGCCAGGCGTTCGACGTCTGCTACCACCGCGCCTGCGACACCACCGCCAACATCAACGACACGGCGCTCGACCGCAACGCCGACGCCATCGCCTATGCCGTCTGGACGATCGCGGCGGCGAGCCCGCCCGTCGTCGTGTGGAGCGACGACTTCGAGAGCGCCAAGGGCTGGACGGTCAACCCGAACTCCACCGACACCGCCACGGTCGGCGTCTGGGAGCGCGGCGACCCGGCGGCCACGACATCGAGCGGCGCCAAGCAGCTCGGCACCACGGTCAGCGGTGTCAACGACCTGGTGACAGGCAGGCTGGCCGGATCGGCTGCGGGCGACTACGACGTCGACGGCGGCGTCACCACGATCCAGTCGCCGCCGATCACGATCCCGGCCGCGGGGCCGACCCCGCACGCGCTGAGCTTCTCCTGGTACCTCGCGCACGGCTCCAACTCCTCCTCGGCCGACTATCTGCGGGTCAAGGTGGTGGGCGGCTCGACGACCCAGGTCTTCCAGCAGCTCGGCGCGGCCGCCAACCGCAACGGCGCCTGGGCGCACGCCACCGTGAACATCTCGTCGTACTCGGGGCAGACCGTTCGCATCCTGATCGAGACCGCCGACGCCTCGACCGCCTCGCTGCTGGAGGCCGGCATCGACGACATCAAGATCATTCAGCAGTGACCTGCGGACGCCGGGCGCGTGCCTCGACGAGGGCGCCCGGCGTCGCCTCATCGCACGGACCGCACCTCCGGGTGCCACCCTGCGAACGCGCCCGGCCTGTGCTTGAGCGTCCGGTCGAAGAACGCGCCGACATGGGCCCGCTGGGCGGCCAGGCTGCCCGCCGGGTCGACCGAGCCGATCAGCGCGGCCCTGCGTCCGGGCGCCACCTCCAGGCGCTCGTCGAGCACCGGCAGGAAGGCCTGGACGTCGGTGTAGCTGTAGTGCATGCCCTTCGGCATCGACAGGTCGCGCTTCCAACCGGTCGAGTTGTCCCAGAATGCCCCCCAGGACGGCGAGGTGCGGTGTGTGCGCTCGACGCCGTCCCGTGTGCTGCCCGGCGACCCCATCAGCAGGAAGGGCCGTCTGAGCCCCTCCTGGGCGGCACGTACGGGCCGCAGCCCGTCGACGTCGTAGGCCAGCCAGCCGTCCAGGCCCGCCCCGGCGTCCACCCGGTCGTCGACCGCCATCACCTCGGCGGCCGTGTCGCCGCCGAACGAGTGCCCGAACATGCCCACCCTGCCGAGGTCCATGGCCCGGCTCAGACCCTTCAGCGTGGCCAGGCGGTCCAGGACGAGCCCGATGTCGGCCCTTCGCCTGTCCATCTCCTCCTCCAGCCCGCCCTCGCGCGGCCTGCCGAGCTCCAGCCTGCCGCCGGGGAACTCCACCACGGGCGCCTCCCCCGTGTGGTCCACCGTGACGACCACGTACCCCCTGCTGGCCAGCTCCTCCACCAGCGTGGTCCCCAGGACGCGCAGCGAACGTGAGCCCGGCGAGTAGAGCACGACCGGCCAGCGGCCCTTGGGCACTGCGTCCTGCCTGGCGTGCGTGGTGACGGCGGCCCAGTCGACCTGCCCCTGCGCCAGCCCGAGCGCCCCGGCCCCGGTGTCGAAGTAGGCGGCGGCCTTCGGTCGCATGTACGGCGCCGCGGGCAGCGACCTGTCGGCATACGCCGGGTACCACACGCTGATCATCAGCTCCCGGCCCGTGGCCTCGTCGGTCAGGTGCACCTCACGGGTGCCGATCGCATGCCCGCCGGTGGGCGCGGGCAGCTCGAAGGAGACCTTGCCTCCGGCGGGCTCGGCATGGGCGGGCAGCGCCGCCGCACAGGCGAAGGCGGCGGCGGCCAGCAAGGCGGTCATCGTCTTTCGGGTCGTCGTCTTTCGGGTCGTCGTCTTTCGGGTCGTCGTCTTTCGGGTCGTCGTCTTTCGGGTCATCGTCATTCGCATGGGGACAACCCTGGCGGTGACGCCCCCGCCTCCGGCTCTGCCATCGGTCAGGCGATCACCCTGACTTTCGTCGGGTGAGGCGGCCGATTCCGCTAGCCTCTCGACGGTACTCCCCACGTCGTTTTGGAAGGTGGCACGCGTGATCGGCTGGTTCGAGGCCGTTGTGCTGGGTCTGATCCAAGGCCTGACTGAATTCCTGCCGATCTCATCGAGCGCCCACATCCGCGTGGTTTCGGCGTTCTTCGGGTGGCAGGACCCCGGAGCGGCGTTCACGGCCGTCATCCAGATCGGCACCGAACTCGCCGTGCTGATCTACTTCAGGCAGGAGATCTGGTCGATCGTCTCGACGTGGGCCAGGTCGCTGGTCAACCGCGACCTGCGCTCGGAGTTCCACGCCCGCATGGGGTGGTACATCATCGTCGGCACCCTGCCGATCGTCGTGCTCGGGCTGCTGTTCAAGGACCAGATCGAGGGGGTGTTCCGCAACCTCTACCTGGTGGGGACGACGCTGATCGTCTTTGCGCTGATCCTGTGGTTCGCCGACCACACCGCGCGGACGAAGCTCACGCTGGAGAAGCACATGAGCTTCACCCACGCCCTCATCTACGGCTTCGCCCAGTCGCTCGCGCTGGTGCCCGGCGTCTCGCGCTCGGGCGGCACGGTGACGGCGGGTCTGCTGCTCGACTACCGGCGTGAGGAGGCGGCGAAGTACTCCTTCCTGCTGGCGATGCCCGCCGTGTTCGGGGCCGGGATCCTGGAGCTGTTCAAGATCGGCGATGGCCAGTCGCCCGACTGGGGGCCGACGATCCTGGCGACGGTGATCTCGTTCGTCGTGGGATACGCGGCGGTGGCGTGGTTCCTGAAGTACATCAGCACCCACAAGTTCACCGGCTTCGTGATCTACCGCATCCTGCTGGGCGTCTTCGTCATCCTGGCGGTCAGCCTGGGCTGGATCCCCGCGACGTGAAGTCGGTGCGCGGATAGCGGCTGGCGAGGCTGAAGACCACCGCGAACACCGCCCAGGCCAGCACGTAGGCCACGGGCTGCGCCCAGCCGTCGCCGATGACGCCGGCCACGGCCTCGCTCCCCTCGAAGTAGACGGCGCCCCCCGCCAGCGCGGCGGGGACCGCGCCCCACCAGCGCCGCCACCACACCTCGTTGACGACGACCTCGAACGCCACGAGCGCGATCGGCCCGAGCAGCAGGACCTTCATGCTCGGCTCGGCCAGCAGCAGGCTGAAGCCCATGACCGCGACGGCCGACAGCACGGTCAGCCCGACCAGGGGGCCGAGCGGCGCGGGTTCGTCCCTGGGGTCGACGGACGGGCTTTGCGGGATCTCATCGGACACCCGCGCCATTCTCGCCAATTCCGACCCGCCACGCGCAGCGCGCCCGCGACCTCGGGCCGCGGGCGCTGAAGCAAAGGCGTTCACACGGGCCACAGGCGCCGGAAGCGGAGGCGCCTTCCCCGCCGCGGGCGCTGGAGCAGAGGCGCTCACACCCCCGCCAGAGGCACCTTCCCCGCCGTGTCCGGCCGTACGGCGACGGGCTCACCGCTCCCGCGGCCGGGCAGGGCGAGCAGCGCCAGCCCCAGCACTGCCCACGCCGCCAGCACGCCCAGCGGGAAGGCCAGATCCGCGCCCGAGAAGTGCACCACGTTGGTGATCGTCCTGGACCCGGCGCCCACCGGCAGGTACTGCCCGATCCACGCGTACCACTCGGGGATGTAGCGTGCGCCGATCGGCCCGCCGCTAGCGGGCAGCCCGATCGGGATGAACAGCAGTGCGGCCAGGCCGACCCCGACCGGACCGACCACCTTGACCAGGCCCGCGACCGCCACACCGATCGTGAACACGATCCCCGCCGAGGCGAGCACGAGCGCCGCGTAGGAGCCGGGCAGTGCGCCGAACACCCCGTCGGCCATCCAGCCGATGCCGAGCGCGGCGACGAGCGCCCCCGCGGCCAGCACACCCACCGTGGCGGCGGCGCCGAGCCCGGGGACCGCGGTGCGCAGCAGCATGGCCATGGCCAGACCTGGCAGGACGAGGGCGAGGGCGTAGAACATGCCCGCGATGCCTCCCGCGTCGCCCGGGGGCAGCGGGACGGCGTCCTGCACGGTCAGCGTGCGGCCTTGGGCCTGGGCGACGGCCTGGAAGACGCCGGTGATGACCTGGGAGCCGGCCCGGCCGCCCGCTCCGGCGACGACCAGCCTGCCTTCCTGCGGCACCAGCACCGCGTCCACCTCGCGCTCCAGCAGGGCCGTCCTGGCCTCCGCCTCGCTCGCATAGCCGGTGAGGACGAACGCGCCGGGCTTCTTCTGGCCGATGGCGGTGTCGAGCTGGGTGACGAGGGCGGCCGGGCCGACGACCGCGATCGGCACGTCGTGCGGCTCCGGCTTGCTGAAGGCGCCGAGGAAAGACGCGGCGAAGAGCATCCCGACGAGGGTCACGGCGACGATGACGCCGATGATCTTACGCATGTTTTCACCACCTGATGACTTCATCACTGTTGAATTTCAAGGTAGCCCAATTCAACATGGTTGAATAGAACCGTGAGCGAGATCACTTCGGACCGAGGCAGAAGGCCGGGAAACCCGCAGACCAGGGAGGCGATCCTGCACGCGGCCATCGCCGCCTTCACCGGTCAGGGCTACGCGGCGACGACGATCAGAGGCGTGGCCAGGGCCGCCGGGGTCGACCCCGCGCTCGTCATGCACTTCTTCGGCTCCAAGGACGGCCTGTTCGACGCCGCGATCCGCGACGGCGGCATGCCGATCCGCAGGCTGAAGGAGGTCGTCGACGGCGACCCCGCCGACCTCGGCCGACGCCTGGCCGAGCGCTACTTCGGACTCTGGGAGGACGAGGAGGCGGGCCCGAGGCTGCGCGCGGTGATGCAGGCGGCGGCGAGCACCCCGGCGGCGGCCGAGCTGCTGAAGGAGTTCCTGCGCGGGGAGGTGCTGGTGCCGCTGGCCGGCCACCTGGGCACGGACCGGCCCGAGGTACGCACACTGCTGGCCGCCGGGCAGCTCATGGGGCCGGCGATGCTCCGCTACGTGCTCAGGGTCGAGCCGCTCGCCTCGCTGCCGTTCGAGGAACTGGTCGCCTACGTGGCGCCCTCGCTGCAGCGGTATCTGACCGGCGAGCTGTCGGTCGAGTGACGCGACTTGAACATTTCATGACCAACCGTTCCCTTTCGGTTCACCGTCGATTCCCCTGATTGGTCATATTTGGTTCATAGCTTCCATCTCGTGCGAAACACGACAAAGATCATGGGAGCCGCGGCACTCGCGGTGGCCGCGCTCAGCCTGACCGCCTGCGGCACCGACGGACCCGCCTCCGCCACCAGCGGCGACGCCGCGAAGGCCACCGCCGTCAACGCCTCGGGCTCCTCCGCCCAGGCCGGTGCGATGGACGCGTGGCGCAAGGGCTTCCAGCAGGCCAACCCCGACGCCACGGTGAACTACCAGGCCAACGGCTCGGGCGCGGGCATCCAGCAGTTCGTCCAGGGCTCGACGGCGTTCGCCGGTTCGGACTCGGCGCTCAAGCCGGAGGAGCGCGCGGCGGCCGTCAAGCGCTGCGGCGGCGAGGTCGTGCACCTGCCGATGGTCGTCGGGCCGATCGCCGTGGCCTACAACCTGCCGGCCGTACCCGATCTGAAGTTGTCGCCCGCGACCATCAGCGGGCTGTTCAGCGGCAAGATCACCACATGGGACGACCCGGCCGTCGCCGCCGACAACCCGGGCGTCACGCTGCCGGGCACCGCCGTGCAGGCCTTCCACCGCTCCGACGACTCCGGCACCAGCGACAACTTCACCAAGTACCTCAAGGCGGCGGGCGGCTGGCCGTACGAGCCCGCCAAGAAGTGGGCGGCGCCCGGCGGCCAGGGGGCCAAGGGCTCCGACGGGGTCACCCAGGCGGTCAAGCAGAGCGAGGGCGCGATCGGCTATGTCGAACTCGGCTACGCCACCAACGCCAAGCTGGCGACCGCCCAGGTGAAGAACGCCTCGGGCGAGTACGTCTCCCTGACGCCCGAGAGCGCCTCCAAGAGCCTCAACGGCGCCGAGATCGTCGGCACCGGCGGCGACCTGGCGATGAAGCTCGACTACACGACCAAGGAGAAGGGCGCCTATCCCGTGGTGCTCGTCACCTACGAGATCACCTGCGCCAAGGGCGCTCCGGCGCTGGTCAAGAGCTTCCTCGGCTACACGGCGAGCGCCGACGGCCAGAGCCGGCTCGCCTCGCTCGGCTACGCCCCGCTGCCGCAGGAGGTGGCCGCCAAGGTTGACGCCTCCGTCAAGGCCCTCTCGTGACCACCACGACCGAGGCGCCCGAGGTCAGAGCGCGCGAGACGACCACGCTCGCGCCGGTGCGCAACACCGGTGACAAGGTCTTCCGCCATCTCAGCCGGGGCGCGGGGCTCACCCTGCTGGCGGTGATGGCGGCCATCGTGGCCTTCCTCGTCGCCCAGGCCGTGCCCGCGCTGCGGGCCAACAGTGTGAGCTTCCTGACCACCTCGCTGTGGGACCCGGACGCGACGCCGAGTGCGTTCGGCATCGCCGCGCTGACGTTCGGCACCATCGCCAGTGCGGTGCTCGCACTGGCGATGGCGACGCCGGTCGCGATCGGCGTGGCCCTGTTCATCAGCCACTACGCGCCACGCAGGCTGGCCGGGGCGATGGGGTACACGGTCGACCTGCTGGCCGCCGTGCCGAGCGTGGTCTACGGCCTGTGGGGGCTGCTGTTCCTGGTGCCGAAGATCGGCTCAAGGAGTGTGTTCACCGCCTCGGTCGTGCTGGCCATCATGATCCTGCCGATCATCTCCTCGATCGTGCGCGAGATCTTCCTGCGGACGCCCAAGGGCCTGGAGGAGTCGGCGCTCGCCCTTGGCGCGACCAGGTGGGAGGTGATCCGCATGGTCGTCCTCCCGTACGGCAGGCGCGGCATCCTCAGCGCCTCGATGCTCGGCCTGGGCCGGGCGCTCGGCGAGACGATCGCGGTCGCGCTGGTGCTGTCCTCCAGCTTCGCGGTGTCGCTGAACGTCTTCGCGCCCGGCGGCAACACCTTCGCCGCCAACATCGCCAACACCTTCGGCGAGGCCGGGCAGATCGGCAGGGGCGCGCTCATCGCGTCGGGGCTGGTCCTGTTCGTCATCACGCTGGCCGTGAACTCGCTGGCCCGTCTCATCGTCAAGGGTGCCAAGTGAAGCTCTCCCTCGCCCGCAGGCTCAAGGACAAGGCCGTACTGGTCGCCGTGTGCGCCGCGTTCCTGCTGGCCCTGCTCCCGCTGGTCTCGGTGCTCGCCGAGGTGGTGGGCAACGGGCTGGCCAGGTTCGACGCCGAGTTCTGGACGCACTCGATGCGCAACGTCGGGCCGCTCGACGCCGGGGGCGGGGCCTACCACGCGATCGTGGGCACCCTGCAGCAGGTCGGCCTGGCCGCGCTGATGGCCGTGCCGATCGGCCTGCTGACGGCCGTCTACCTGGTCGAGTACGGCCAGGGCGGCAGGCTCTCGCGCTGGATCAGCTTCTTCGTCGACGTGATGACCGGCGTGCCGTCCATCGTCGCCGGGCTGTTCGTGCTGGCCTTCTGGGTGCTGGTGCTCGGGCAGGGCTTCTCCGGGTTCGCCGGGGCGCTGGCGCTGGCCATCCTCATGCTGCCCGTCGTGGTGCGCTCGGCCGAGGAGATGCTGCGCCTGGTGCCGGACGACCTGCGCGAGGCCGCCTACGCGCTGGGCGTGCCGCGCTGGCGCACGATCTGCTCGGTCGTGCTGCCCACGGCCTTCAGCGGCATCGTCACCGGCGTCATGCTGGCCGTCGCCCGGGTGGTCGGCGAGACGGCGCCGCTGCTGCTGACGGTGTTCTTCACCGACTCCATCAACCTCAATCCGTTCGCCGGGCCCCAGGTCGGGCTGCCGCAATACGTGTTCGACCAGGCGAGCAAGCCGTTCGACACGGCGATCGACAGGGCGTGGGCCGGGGCGCTGACGCTGATCGTGCTGGTCATGCTGCTCAATCTCGCCGCCCGCCTGATCGCCCGTACCAGGAGAATTCGATGATCACCGCCTCCGGCCTCTCGGCGTACTACTCCTCGCACCAGGCCATCGCCGACATCTCGCTGAGCGTCGAGCCGCGTGCCGTCACCGCCTTCATCGGGCCTTCGGGCTGCGGCAAGTCGACGTTCCTGCGCACGCTGAACCGCATGCACGAGGTCGTGCCCGGCGCCCGGGTCGAAGGGCACGTCTCGCTGGGCGCCCAGGACCTGTACGGCCAGGGCGTCGATCCGGTGGCGGTGCGCCGGTCGGTCGGGATGGTGTTCCAGCGGCCCAATCCCTTCCCCTCGATGTCGATCTACGACAATGTCGCCTCCGGCCTGAAGCTGACCGGCAGGCGGAGCAAGGCCGAGCTCGACGACGTGGTCGAGCGCTCGCTGAAGGGCGCGAACCTGTGGAAGGAGGTCGCCGACCGGCTGACCAAGCCGGGCGGCGGGCTGTCGGGCGGCCAGCAGCAGCGGCTGTGCATCGCCAGGGCGATCGCGGTCGAGCCCGAGGTGCTGCTCATGGACGAGCCGTGCTCGGCGCTCGACCCGATCTCGACGCTGGCCATCGAGGATCTCGTGATCTCGCTCAAGGAGAGGTACACGATCGTCATCGTCACCCACAACATGCAGCAGGCGGGGCGGGTGAGCGACACGACGGCGTTCTTCAACGTGGCGGGACCAGGGCAGCCGGGCAGGCTGGTGGAGTACGGCCCGACGAAGCAGATCTTCACCAATCCCCGTGAGCGTGCGACCGAGGACTACATCACCGGCCGCTTCGGCTGACGACGGGCACGGCCGCCTCGGGCTCGGGCCTGGCCCTGCGGTAGGTCACGGCCGTGAACAGCAGGGCGGCGACGCCGAGCGCCGAGGCCAGGACGACCACGCCGCCCCTGCCCGCCCACTCCAGCGCCAGTCCGCCCGCGAGCCCGCCGACGAAGATCCCCGCGTACTGCACCGAGGCCAGCAGCCCGAGCCCCACCGGCACGTTGTGCGGCACGGCGGCCACCATGCGGTACTGCTGCGAGGGCGCGATGATCCAGCCGATCGCCCCCCAGAGGAACGCCCAGACGAGCGCGAGTGCGAGCGAGGTGTTGGCCAGCGGCTGGATCGCGACGAACAGCGTGGCCCCCGCCACCGCACCGAAGATCATCGCCCTGGGCCCGTAGGCGTCGGTGAGCCTGCCGCCGACCAGGTTGCCCACGATGCTGCCCAGGCCCCACGCCCACAGCACGGCGGTGAGCGAGACGTCGAACAGCGAGCCGAAGTAGGTGTAGGCGGTGAACGCGGCGGCGAAGATGAGCAGTTGCGTGCCGAGCACGGTGAGGGCGCCCCTGTCGGCCAGCGGCGCGAACCTCTGCCTGAGCCCTCCCGGCTGCTCGATGCGCGCTTCGGGCACGACGGCGGCGACCGCGACGAGCGCGAGCACGCCGAGCGCCGCGACCAGCCACATGGTCAGCCGCCAGTCGTCCGCGCCGACCAGGGTGCCGATCGGCACGCCGAGCGCGGTGGAGACGGTCAGCCCCGAGATGACCAGCGAGAGCGCACGCCCCCTGCGCTCGGGCGGCGAGAGCGCGGAGGCGACCCCCGAGGCGACGGGCGTCACGAGCGCGGCACCCGCAGCGGCGAGCACACGGGTGGCCAGGATCGGCGCCAGACCGCTGACGAGCGCGGTCAGCACATTTCCGGCGACGAAGACGGCCAGGCCGATGAGCAGGACGCTCTTGCGCGAGAGCCGTGCGGTCAAGGCGGCCAGCACGGGCGAGAGCAGCGCGTAGGAGAGCGCGAACACGGTCATGATCTGACCTGCGGCCGAGGGCGAGACGCCGAGGTCGCGCGAGATGGGCAGCACCAGGCCTGCGGCGACGAACATGCCGGTGCCGACGGCGAAGGTGGCTAAGGCGAGCGGATACAGCCGTGGATTCACCCTTCAGAGCCTGGCTCATTTGTATGATTGTTGTCAAACAATCCTACAAAGGTAGGCTGTGGGCATGCGTCCGCTCCCGCAACCGGCCGTCGGCGACATCCAGCTCACCGAGGTGCTCAAGGCCCTGGCAGACCCGGCCAGGCTCACCGTCGTGCTGCGCCTGGCCGTCGAGGGCGAGGCGCGGTGCGTCGACGCCGGAGCCGGGCTCAGCGTGCACAAGTCGACGATGACGCACCACTACCGGGTGCTCAGGGAGTCCGGCCTGGTCAGCACCATGCAGGACGGCAGGGAGAAGTGGCTGCGCCTGCGCACCTCCGACCTGGAGTCGCGCTTCCCCGGCCTGCTGACCGCCGTGCTCGCCGCCTCCGCCGAGGTGGACTGAGCACGTGCGCACCGATCTGCCCATCGCGCCCGCGATTCCCCGCCTGCTCGACGCGCTCGCCGGGCACGGGTGCGCCGTGCTCACCGCGCCACCCGGCACCGGCAAGACCACCCTGGTCCCGCTCGCCCTGGCCGAGACCGGGCTGCGCGTGCTGGTCGCCGAGCCCCGGCGGCTGGCCGTACGCGCCGCGGCGCGCAGGATGGCCGCGCTGCTCGGGGAGCGGGTGGGCGAGCGGGTCGGCTTCACCGTGCGGGGCGAGCGCAAGGCGGGTCCCGCGACGACGGTCGAGGTCGTCACGACCGGTGTCCTGCTCCAGCGCCTGCAACGCGACCAGGAGTTGCCGGGCGTCGACGTCGTCATGCTCGACGAGTGCCACGAACGCCACCTCGACGCCGACACCGCCCTGGCCTTCCTGCTCGACGTACGCGAGACGCTCAGGCCCGACCTGCGCCTGCTGGCCACATCGGCGACCGCCGACGCCGCCCCGCTGGCCGCCCTGCTCGGCGACGCGCCCGTCGTGGCGGCCGAGGGCACGGCCCACCCCGTCGAGACCGTCTGGGCGCCTCCCGCCCGCCCGCTGCCGCCGCCGCACGGCATGCGCGTCGCACCCGAACTGCTGGCCCACGTCGCCGCCACGGTACGGCGGGCACTGGCCGAGCGCGTCGGCGACGTGCTGTGCTTCCTGCCGGGCGTCTCCGAGATCGGCAGGGTGGCCGGGCTGCTCGGCTCCGGCCTGGACGCCGATGTGCTCCAGGTGCACGGCCAGGCGCCCGCCCATGTCCAGGACGCCGTGCTGTCGCCCGGCGATCGGCGCAGGGTGGTGCTGGCCACCTCGGTCGCCGAGTCCAGTCTGACCGTGCCCGGTGTGCGGGTCGTGGTCGACTCCGGTCTGGCCAGGGAGCCGCGCACCGACCACGCGCGGGGGCTCGGCTCGCTCACCACGGTCCGCGTGTCGAAGGCGTCGGCCGTCCAGCGTGCGGGCCGGGCCGGGCGTGAGGCCGAAGGCACGGTCTACCGGTGCTGGTCCGAGGCCGAGCACGGCAGGCTGGCCGAGCACGCGAGTCCCGAGATCGTGCTCGCCGACCTGACCGCGTTCGCACTGCAGGCCGCCTGCTGGGGCAGTGCGGACGCCACCGGCCTGGCCCTGCTGACGGCGCCGCCGCCCGCCGCGATGGCCGCCGCGACCAGGACGCTGACCACGCTCGGCGCACTCACGCCGGAGGCGAAGGTCACCGGCAGAGGGCGTGCGATGGCATCGGTGGGCGTCCATCCCCGCCTGGCCAGGGCGCTGCTCGACGGCGGCCCCGGCGCGGCCGACGTGGTGGCGCTGCTGTCGGAGGAGGCGCCGCGCTCGGCCGGTGACGACCTGGTCGAGATCTGGCGCACGGCCGCGCGTGGCGGCGACGCCTTCTCGGCGCGCTGGCGTCAGGAGGTACGCCGCCTGGGCGCACGCGGCCCTTCGGCGACGCCGTCGGACGCCCTGGCCGGGCTGGTGGTCGCCCTGGCCTTCCCCGAGCGCGTCGCCAGGAGGCGTGGCGCGAGCGGCGCCTTCCTCATGGCGTCGGGCACGGCCGCGCAACTGCCCGAGGGCTCGCGGCTCGCCTCGGCCGCCTGGCTCGCGATCGCCGTGGCCGACCGGCCGACCGGCTCGGCGAGCGCCAGAGTACGCCAGGCCGTGGTCATCGACGAGGAGACCGCCCGCGCCGCTGTACCCGTGCGGAGGGCCGACGAGGTCGGCTGGCTGACGCCGCCCGGCGGGCGCAAGGGCGACGTGAGCGCACGACGCGTGGAACGGCTCGGCGCGATCGAACTGGCCGCATCGGTCCTGCCTTCGGCCGATGTACGGCCCGCGCTGCTCGAAGGGCTGCGGGTCGAGGGCGTCGGGCTGCTCACCTGGACCAAGGAGGCGGGCGCGCTGCGGGAGCGGCTGGCGTTCTGCCATCGGGTGGCCGGTGACCCGTGGCCCTCGATGGACCGGCTGGCCGACCTGGCCGAGCAGTGGCTCGAACCCGAGCTGTCCAAGGCCAGGCGTCGCGCCGATCTCGAACGCGTCGACGTCGCTTCGGCGCTGCGGCGGCTGATCCCGTGGAGTGCGCGGCTCGACGACGTCGCGCCCGAGCGGGTGGAGATCCCGAGCGGCTCGCGCGTGCGCGTGGACTACTCGGGCCCGCAGCCCGTGCTCGCGGCGAAGCTGCAGGAGCTGTTCGGCTGGCAGGAGACGCCGCTGATCGCAGGCGTGCCGCTGCTGATCCACCTGCTCTCGCCCGCGGGCAGGCCGGTGGCCGTGACGGCCGATCTGGCGTCGTTCTGGCGCGAGGGCTACCGCTCGGTCCGGGCCGAACTGCGCGGTCGCTACCCTCGTCACCCCTGGCCCGACGACCCGCTGCAGGCGACGGCCACCCGTAGAACCAATCCCCGGAAGGGCTGACATGCCCGACCGCCGCGCCCTGATCGCCGCCCGCGAGAACGCCGAATGGTGTGCCCGCCTGTGCCAGGCCCACGGCATCGCGACCGCATTCGGCCGGGCGGCCTGGACCAGCCCCACCCGCACGCCCGTGCTGTACCCGGACGCCGTCACGCTCACGCCGCGGGCACGGCCCGGCGACGTGCTGCCCGCGATCGAGGCGGGCCCCGGCGCCTCGGTGAAGGACAGCTTCGCGACCCTCGACCTGCCGGGCTTCGAGGTGCTGTTCACGGCCGACTGGATCCACAGCAGGCCCGGCCGCTCCGGCGCGCACTCGCGCACCGCCACGGGCGACCGCGTCACCTGGAACGTGATCGAGGACCCCACCGCCCTGGCCGACTGGGAGGAACACGCCCACCCGGGCAGCTCACCCGCTCTCTTTCCCGCCGCCCTGCTGGCCGTGCCCGAGGTGCGGCTGATCAGGGGTGAGATCGCGGGCGACACCGTGTGCGGGGCCGTGCTGAACCTCCACGGTCCGGTCGTGGGTGTGTCGAACGTGTTCGCCTCCGGGTGCGACCTGCCCGCGGCCTGGCAGGGCGTGATCGCGATGGCGGCCGGGCTGTTCCCCGGTCGTGAGCTGGTCGGCTACGAGTCGGGAGCCGACCTCGACGTGCCGGTGGAGCTCGGCTTCACGACGGTCGGGCCGCTGCGCGTTCTGCTGGCCGGCTGAGGTCGGCTTGCCCTTGCACCGGTTTCGGTGTTCACTGTTCCCCAGCGAGAGCGGTGCTCACAAAACAGAGAGGTGCACTCCATGCATATCGCCACTCCCGAAGGCCGGATCGCCTACGAGCTGAGCGGCCCGGCCGACGGCGGGCTCGTCGTCCTCGTGCACGGCATGGGCGACAGCGGCGCCACCTTCAGGTTCCTCGCCCCCGACCTGGCCGCCGCCGGGCACCGGGTCGCCGTGATGGACGTGCGCGGTTACGGGCGTTCGAGCGCCGGATGGGCCGACCACGGCGTCGAGGCGATCGGCGGGGACGTGCTCGTCCTGATCCGGGAGCTCGGCGGGCCCGCGACCGTCGTCGGGCACTCCATCGGCTGCGCCGCAGCCGTCTGGGCCGCGGCCGAGGCGCCGGACGAGGTCACCGGGCTGGTGCTGATCGGCACGTTCTCCGGCCAGACGCCGATCAAGGGCTGGATGAAGGCGATGTCCAGGCTCGTCGGGCGCAGCGCGCTGCTCTGGAGCCTGTTCCTGCGCGCCGGCTACCCGGGGAGCAGGCCGGACGACCTTCCCGCCTACCTCGCGGGCGTCAGGGCCGATCTCAGGCGGCCCGGCCGGATGGCCGCACTGCGCGCTCAGATCGAGGAGTCGCTGTCGGGCGTACGGGCGAGGTATGCCGAGGTCGCGCAGCCGTCGTTGCTCGTCATGGGCACGCGTGACGCCGACTTCGCCGACCCGGCCGCCGACGCCGCCCTCAGTGCCGCCCAGCTCGCGGGGCCCGCCGCCGTGCACCTCGTCCAGGGCGCCGGGCACTATCCGCACGCCGAACGCCAGGCCGAATGCGCCGAAGCCGTCCTGAGCTTCGTCGCCGCTCATGGGGTGGTGCGCGAGCGTGCTGTCATGCGACTATCATAGTGATATCACTTGGATAGCAGGGAGTCGCACATGGAACGCAGGGCATTCCGCATCAATGGCTTCGTGGTGCTCCTCGCACTGCTGGTCCTGGGCGGCGCCGCAGCCGCGGGAGGGGCGGCGGGCGGCGAGGTGGGCCTGATCGTCGCGCTGATCGTGTGGGGCGTGGTGGCGGTGCTGCTGGCCACCGGGTTCACCGTGATCAACCCCAATGAGGCCAAGGTCGTGCAGTTCCTCGGCCGCTACGTCGGCTCGATCACCGACGCGGGCTTCCAGTGGGTGCTGCCGTTCACCAGCAAGAGGAAGATCTCGCTGCGGGTGCGCAACTTCGAGACCACCAAGCTGAAGGTCAACGACGCCGACGGCAACCCGGTCGAGATCGCCGCCGTCGTCGTCTACAAGGTGAACGAGACGGCCAAGGCCACCTTCGCCGTCGACGACTACGAGGAGTACGTCGCGATCCAGTCCGAGGCCGCCGTCCGCCACCTGGCGACCTCGCACCCCTACGACTCGCACGAGCCCGACCGCACCAGCCTGCGCGACGGCGGCGAGGTCGCCGAGGAGCTCACGACCGAGCTGCGCGAGCGCACGGTGCTGGCCGGCATCGAGGTCCTCGAAGCCAGGATCACCCACCTCGCCTACGCCCCCGAGATCGCCCAGGCGATGCTGGTGCGCCAGCAGGCCGCCCAGGTCGTCGCCGCCCGTACCCGCATCGTCGAAGGCGCGGTCGGCATGGTCCAGCTCGCCCTCGACCGGCTGGCCGCCGAAGGCGTCGTCGACCTCGACGAGGAGCGCAAGGCCGCGATGGTCTCCAACCTCCTCGTGGTGCTGTGCGGCGACCGCGCCACGCAGCCGGTGGTCAACGCGGGCAGCCTCTATGGCTGACGAACCCGCCGAACCGGCCGGGCGCGCCAAGCCGCCCGAACGCAAGAAGCTCCTGCTGCGCCTCGACCCGGCGGTCCACGACGCCGTCGCCCGATGGGCCGCCGACGACCTGCGCAGTATCAACGCCCAGATCGAGTACGCCCTGCGGCTCGCGCTCAGACAGGCGGGGCGCGAGCCGCGCAAGGGCAAGGGCGAGCGCGACGCTTAGGCCCTCGCCGAAAGCTTCACAGCGCCCGCCCTGAGTACCACAATCAGGACATGTCATGGGCAGGCAGACCGGCCGTCGAGATCGCCGAGGCCGTACGCGGCGGCAGGGTCACGGCTTCGGCCGTGCTCGACGAGCACCTGGCGGTCATCGCCGCCCGCGATCCCGCCATCGGCGCCTTCCGCCTCGTGCGGGCCGCGGCGCGGGCCGAGGCGCTGGCCGTACCCGCACGGTCCGACCTGCCGCTGGCCGGGGTGCCCGTCGCGGTCAAGGACAACCTGGCCGTCGCGGGCGAGAGCACACGCAACGGCTCGGCCGCCACCTCGGCCGAGCCCGCACCCGCCGACCACCCGGCCGTCGCCAGGCTGCGCGCGGCCGGAGCCGTGATCGTCGGCCTGACCAACGTCCCCGAGCTCTGCCTGACCGGCTTCGGCGACAGCGTCCACGCCACCACCCGCAACCCCTGGGACCTCTCCCGTACGGCAGGCGGCTCCTCCAGCGGCAGCGCGGCGGCGGTCGCCGCGGGCCTCGTGCCGATCGCACTCGGCAACGACGGGCTCGGCTCCCTGCGCATCCCCGGCGCCTGCTGCGGCGTCCTGGCCCTCAAGCCTGGCCCCGGCCTGGTCCCGCCGCCGGGCAACGGCTGGCACGGCATGGCGGAGAACGGCCCGGTCGCGGCCACGGCGGCCGACCTGGCGCTCATGCTCTCGGTGCTGGCCGACGACCCCGGCCTCGCGGGCGCCTGGCAGGGCGGCGACCGCGTCACCGCACTGCCAGCCCTGCGCTCGATCTGGGACGACGAGCCCGGCCCGGCCGGTGAGGTGGCGGGCAACGCCCCCCTGCGCTCGGTCTGGGACCCCACGCCGGTCGAGGAGAGCAGGGCGACCTGGGACCCGGTGCCGAGGCCGAGCGGGCCCGGCCCCTTCGAGCTACGGGTGGCGTTCTGCCCCAACCCGCTGCCGCCCGGCATGCGCGTGCACGCGGCCTTCCAGGAGGCGGTGAACCAGGCGGCCCAGGCGTTGCGCAACATGGACCACACGGTCGTGGAGCACCCGCACAGGATGCCCGCCTGGCTCGGCTTCAGTGCGATCGCGACCTGGCTGGCCCTGGCGGCGCAGGACGCGGCCCCGCTCGGGCGCGACCTGCTGGAGCGCAGGACACGGGCGCTGGCCAGGGCCGGGAGGGTGCTGGGCGGCTTCGGCCTGAACGGCGAGAAGGGCAGGGAGCGCTGGCTGGACGGCGGGGCCGAGCAGTGGTTCGGCGACGCCGACGCCATCGTGATGCCAACGCTCGCCGGGCTGCCGCCCAAGGCCGCCCGATGGGGAGAGCGCGGCCTGGTGCGCAACGCCCTGGTCAATGTGGCCTACGCGCCCACCACCGCCGCGTGGAACCTGGCGGGCTGGCCCGCGATCACGGTGCCGTTCGGGCGCTGCCGTTCGGGGCGGGGCAGGGGCCTGCCGATCGGCGTGCAGATCGTCGCGCCGCCCGGCGGCGAACCCCATCTGCTCGGCCTGGCCGCCCAGCTGGAGTCGGCCGAGCCCTGGCCGCGTCACGCCCCCGCGTAGGACTTCAGCGTGATGGCCCTGGCCGCCTTCGCGATCGGCCCGGTGATACGCCTGGTCATCGCCTCGCGGTAGCCGCGCGGCATCCTGGGCAGCACGCGGAGGGCCAGCAGCTGGATGCGGATCATCAGCCTGGAGGAGGGGATCATGCCGTTGAGATTGGTCTCGGCGAGCTTCTGGTTGGCCTCGACGAAGGCGCCCATCTCCCGTTCGTACGCGGCGAAGCCAGCCTCGTGGTCGCCGCCCGCCGCCGCCAGCTCGCCGGCGAGCACGTAGGCGCCGACCAGGCTGAGGCTGGTGCCCTGCCCCGATGCGGGCGAGGCGCAGTAGCCCGCGTCGCCGACGAGCGTCACCCTGCCCTTCGACCAGGTGTCCATCCTGATCTGGCTCATCGAGTCGAAGTAGAAGTCGGGCGCCTCCCGCATGGCGGCCAGCAGCGTGGGCTCGTCCCAGTTGCCGTCGGCGTACGCGGCCTCGACCGCGCGCTTCTGCCGTTCGACGTCGCGCCTGTCGTCGCCGAGCGGCTCACCGGCGAACATGAACAGCGCCTTGGCCGTGCCGCGCGTGGCATACATGCCGGAGATGCGGCCCGGCTGCAGGTGGGTCATCTCGTCGCGGTCCAGGCCCCTGTGGTTGGGCACGGTCCAGATCGAGATGGAGTGGCCGAGATCCCTGCGGAAGGCGCTCTCGTCGCCGAAGACCAGCGACCTGGTGTGGGAGTGCAGTCCGTCGGCCCCGACGACGAGGTCGAACGTCTGTGAACGGCCCGATTCGAACCGCACCCGCACGCCGTCCGCGTCCTGCTCCAGGCTCGCGATGGAGTCGCCGAACAGGTAGTCGGCGTCGTCCTTGGTGGCGTCGTACAGGATGCGGGCCAGGTCGCCGCGCATGATCTCGACGTCGTCGCCGCCGCGCCCGCCGAACGTCCTGGCGTCCATGGTGGCGACCTGGCGGCCGTCGGCGTCGACGAACCTACCCACCCGCATGTCGGTCTCCAGGGCGCGGACCGCCTCCATCAGGCCCATCCGCGTGAGCACGTCGAGCGCCGTGCCCCTGACGTCGACCTTGTAGCCGCCGGTCCTGATCGCGGGCGCGCGCTCGACGAGCGTGACCCGGAAGCCGTGACGCCGCAACCAGAAGGCGAGGACGGGACCGGCGATGGACGCTCCTGAGATCAGCACGTTTCTCATGCCTCGGACGATACATATGTCTGAGACGATCGTCTAGTACAAGCGTCTCAATTCTTGGGCCAACAGAAGGGGCCGATCGCCGATCGGCCCCTTCCGCCTGGATCAGACCCCTACGGGATGCCAGACCGTCTTCGTCTCGAGGAAGCGCGTCATCCGCTCGACGCCCGGATCGGCCGTCCAGTCGACCGATGCCGGGCGCAGGACCCGCTTGAGGTTCTCCGCCGCCGCCTGCTCGCAGGCCAGGGCCAGGTCGGGCGAGTCGACGCCGGTCAGGTCGAGGCCGTTGACGTCCATGTGCGAGGCCAGCCACGGCGCGATCTCGGCCTGCAGCCCGGTCAGGATGTTGACCACACCGCCCGGCAGGTCGGAGGTCGCCAGCACCTCGCCCAGCGTGATCGCCGCCAGCGGCGAGCTCTGCGAGGCCACCACGACCACCGTGTTGCCGGTCACGATCGCGGGCGCGACCACCGAGACCAGCCCCAGCAGCGGATCGGCGGGCGCGACCACCGCGACCACCCCGCTCGGCTCGGGCGAGGACAGATTGAAGTACGGTCCCGCGACCGGATTGGCCGTGCCGCGCACCGAGGCGATCTTGTCCGACCATCCGGCGTACCAGACCAGCCGGTCAACGGCCGCGTCGACCGCCTCCCCGGCCTTCTTGCCCTCCGCGAACTGCGCCCTGCGCCCCTCCAGCATCTCGGCGATGCGGTAGAGCACCTGGCCCCTGTTGTAGGCCGTGGCGCCCGACCAGCCGGGGAAGGCCTTGCGCGCGGCCGTGACGGCGTCACGCGCGTCCTTGCGCGAGGCCCGTGAGGCATTGGCCAGGAACTCACCCTTGGGGGAGGTCACGACGTAGGACCTTCCGCTCTCGGAACGCGGGAAGGCCCCGCCGATGAACAGCTTGTAGGTCTTGCGAACGGACAATCTACTCATCGCCGCGCCCCCTCCACATGGTCTCCTGCGTCAGCCGTACCGGCACGAAGATCTGGCCGCAGCGGCTCACACCGCACCGGTGCGCGAACCAGCCGGTGCGTGCGGGGCGGCCCGCACGGGAGAAGGCCCTGCCCCTGGTGGCCTGGGCCCTGCGGTCGCGGCGACGGCCCGAGCCGTGGCCGCACAGCGGCTGCTTGCCGTGGTCAGAGGGCAAGGTAGGCCTCCAGTCCCAGCAGGCCGCCTTCGCGCCCGTAACCCGACTCCTTGTACCCGCCGAACGGCGACGCGGGATCGAACCTGTTGAAGGTGTTGGACCACACCACACCCGCGCGCAGGCGCTCGGCCATCCACAACATGCGCGAGCCCTTCTCCGTCCACACACCCGCCGACAGGCCGTACGGTGAGTTGTTGGCCTTCTCCACGGCCTCGGCGGGCGTGCGGAAGGTCAGCACGGACAGGACGGGACCGAAGATCTCCTCACGGGCGATCCGGTGCGACTGGGCCACACCGGTGAAGACGGTCGGCGGGAACCAGAAGCCCTTGCCGGGCAGTTCGCACGCGGGCGACCAGCGCTCGGCGCCCTCCGCCTCGCCGATGTCGGACAGCTGACGGATCTTGGCGAGCTGCTCGGCCGAGTTGATCGCGCCGATGTCGGTGTTCTTGTCCAGCGGGTCGCCGAGGCGCAGCGTGCCCAGCCTGCGCTTGAGCGCGTCGAGCACCTCGGTCGCGACCGACTCCTGCACCAGCAGCCTGGATCCGGCGCAGCACACGTGGCCCTGGTTGAAGAAGATGCCGTTGACGATGCCCTCGACCGCCTGGTCGAGCGCGGCGTCCTCGAACACGATGTTCGCGGCCTTGCCGCCGAGTTCGAGCGTGAGCTTCTTGTCGGTGCCCGCGACCGTGCGGGCGATGATCCGGCCGACCTCGGTCGAGCCGGTGAAGGCCACCTTGTCGACGTCGGGATGCCCGACGACGGCCGCGCCGGTCTCGCCCGCGCCGGTGACGATGTTGACCACACCGGCGGGCAGGTCCGCCTGCCGGCAGATCTCGGCGAACAGCAGCGCCGTCAGCGGTGTGGTCTCGGCCGGCTTGAGCACGACCGTGTTGCCGCACGCCAGCGCCGGAGCGATCTTCCAGGCCAGCATGAGCAGCGGGAAGTTCCACGGGATGACCTGACCGGCGACGCCCAGCGGACGCGGGTCGGCGCCGAAGCCCGCGTAGGACAGCTTGTCGGCCCAGCCCGCGTAGTAGAAGAAGTGCGCGGCCACCAGCGGCAGGTCCACGTCACGCGACTCGCGGATCGGCTTGCCGTTGTCCAGCGACTCCAGCACCGCGAGCTCGCGCGAGCGCTCCTGGATGATGCGGGCGATGCGGAAGAGGTACTTCGCCCGCTCGGCGCCGGGCAGCGCGCTCCAGACGCCGAACGCCTTGCGCGCGGCCTGCACGGCCCTGTCGACGTCGTCGGAGGAGGCGGTGGCCACCTCCGCGAGCGTCTCCTCGGAGGCCGGGTTGATCGTCTTGAACGACGGCCCCGAGCCGTCGACGAACTCGCCGCCGATGAACAGCCCGTAGGAGGGCTTGATGTCGACGACGTCGCGCGACTCGGGCGCAGGTGCGTATTCGAACATCGTCATCAGTCCAGAGTGAAGTAGTCGGGGCCGGCATAGCGGCCTGTGGCCATCTTCTGGCGCTGCATCAGCAGGTCGTTGAGCAGCGAGGAGGCGCCGAGCCTGAACCAGTCGGGGTCGAGCCAGTCCGGGCCCGCGCTCTCGTTGACCAGGACGATGTTCTTGATCGCGTCCTTGGTCGTGCGGATGCCTCCGGCGGGCTTGACGCCGACCATGCGGCCCGTGCCGTCACGGAAGTCGCGCACGGCCTCCAGCATGATCAGCGTCACGGGCAGGGTCGCGGCGGGTGCGACCTTGCCGGTCGAGGTCTTGATGAAGTCGGCTCCCGCCAGCATGGCCAGCCACGAGGCCCGCCGTACGTTGTCGTAGGTGACCAGTTCGCCGGTCTCCAGGATCACCTTGAGGTGGGCGGCGCCGCAGGCCGCCTTGACGACCGCGATCTCCTCGAAGACCTTGAGGTAGTCGCCGGCCAGGAAGGCGCCCCTGTCGATGACCATGTCGATCTCGTCGGCGCCTGCCGCCACCGCGAGCGCGGTGTCGGCGACCTTCACCTCGATCGAGGACCGGCCGCTGGGGAACGCGGTGGCGACGGAGGCCACCTTCACCCCCGATCCGCCGAGCGCGTCCACCGCGACGGACACGAGGTCCGGGTAGACGCAGACGGCCGCCACCCTGGGCACCGTCGGGTCGGTCGGGTCCGGCTGGTTCGCCTTGGCACACATCGCGCGGACCTTGCCAGGGGTGTCGGCGCCCTCAAGCGTGGTGAGGTCCACCATCGTGATGGCCAGGTCGATGGCCTTCGCCTTGGCGGTCGTCTTGACGGAACGGGTGCCGAGCATGGCGGCGCGCTGATCGGCGCCGACCTTGTCGACGCCGGGCAACCCGTGCAGGAAGGCTCGCAGCGTGGTGTGGGAAGCCGCCACGTCAGCGAGCGAGGTAGTCACAGTTGACACCCTCACAGCATCGCCGACCGGGACGGGTACTTCCAAACCAGACCCGGCCGAGTGTCGTCACCTGATTTCATCAGTATTCGCCCATGTCACCTGCGACTCAGCGGTAGGCCAGCACCACCTGCCTGGCCCGCTCCCCAGTCCCGGCCTCCAGCGTCGCCCACATCCGCGTCGTACCAGGCACGTGGGCCAAGCCCTTGACCGTCACGGCCGTGCTCCCGTCGAGCAGCGGGGACCGGGTCCATCTGCCCTTGGCGTAATGGGTGAGGAAGTCGGGCCCGCCCTGCCGCTCGGCCGCCAGCCACAGCCCGCCGGAGCCGTCAGGCGCGACCCTCGTGTACGCCGTGCCCGCCGGACGGTGCCCGAGTCGCTGCCAGTCACGCCCGTTCCAGCGCAGCACGACCGCCTCCTTGTGCGTGCGCGTGTAACCGCTCAGCGAGGTGACCGAGCCGACCGCGTAGGCCTCGTCGGCCCGCAGCGCCACGACGTCGTTCAGTTCGACGTAGGCGTCGGCCTGCGGCGGCTCCAGAGGCAGGGCGACACGCTGCCAGCCTCTGCCACCCCAGTGCAGGATCGCGGCCACCCTGCCCACGTCGTAGCCGAGATTGCGCTCCCCCGGGCTGCTCAGCGCCCACACGTCGGTGCTGGAGACGGCGGCGAAGTCGCTGATCGGCAGCGGGCTGCCCACGGCCGACCAGCCCTTGCCCTGCCAGTGCCACAGCGTGTCCACCATGCCCTGCTCGCCGAACCTCAGGCCCGCCGCCCAGCACTCGCCCGGCGCCGGGACCACGGCGGTCGTGGCGTGCGCGCCCGGCGTGTCGATGGGGTGCCTGAGCCAGACGCCCGCCACCTGCCTGCGGACCTCGACCCTGGTGTCGCTCTCGATGAACTGCCACCGCTCGCGCTCTCCGGTCACCAGGTAAGGCACCGCCTTGGTCCTGGCCCCCCGCCACTCCTTGCCGTTCCAGCGCAGCAGCGGCAGGCCGGTCCGCACCACCCAGGCCTGGTCCGGCCCCGACGCCCCGACCTCCTGGAACGCCCCCCAGGAGGCGGCCTGGCCGCTCCAGGAGACCCGCCAGCCGACGCTTTCCGCGGCAGCGGGAGCACTCGCGAGAAGCGTCGCCGAAGCCGTACAGATGATCATGAAGTGCCTCACGGACCACCATCGTCGCGTGCCTAAGGCGTCCGGCGGGCGTGTCCTAGGTAGTCCTAAGCCGATGGTTTCGCAAGAGATAAGGCATCCGCCCGATGTAGGGAGGTGGGCCTTAGGAGCAATCTTGAGGATGTCAGCAGGACACAGGAACACCGAAACACAGGAGAAACTCAGATGGCTCCCGAGCTTGAGTACCAGATCATGCAGTACCACGCCTCCGAGCTTCGCGCCGCCGCGGCCGAACACCGCCGGGTACGCGAGGCGGCCAGGAAGGCGAAGTCCGAGGGGCGTCACCGCTCGGTCTTCGGCAAGCTCTTCTCGTCATGACCACCGCACGAAGGCCCGGCCGCACCCTCCCTCGCGGCCGGGCCTTTCTCCCCCCGTAGCCAAGCGGGAAAAGCCGTCGAAAGCATTCCAAAGGGCGTGACATGCTGGACGACATGCTGGGACGTTCGGTGAGTCCCGTCTTCGTGGGACGGGAAACAGAGCTGTCGTCGCTCGCCGAAGCCTACGAGGAGTCCCTGAAAAGGACAGCCACGGCCGTCCTCCTCGGCGGGGAGGCAGGCGTCGGCAAGACCAGACTCGTCGACAGGTTCGCCGAACAGGCCGCGAGGGACGGCGCACACGTCCTGTACGGCGGGTGCGTCGAACTGTCGACCGAGGGCCTGGCCTACGCGCCCTTCACCGCCGCACTCAGGCAACTCGTCAGGGAGCTCGGCACCGAGAGGATCGCCGCACTGCTCCCCGACGGCGCCGCGCGCGACCTGGCGCGGCTGCTGCCCGAGTTCGGCGAGCCGAGCGGCGACGGTGAGACCGAGACCGGCCGCGCCCGGCTGTTCGAGCAGCTCCTCACGCTCCTCGAACGGCTCGCCGAGCAGCGGCCCGTCCTGCTCGTCGTCGAGGACATCCACTGGGCCGACCGCTCCAGCCGCGACCTCATCGCCTTCCTCAGCCGCAACCTGCGCGCCTCGCAGGTGCTCATCCTGCTCACCTACCGCTCCGACGACCTGCACAGGCAGCATCCGCTACGGCCGGTGCTGGCCGAACTCGGCAGGGTCGCGGGCGTGCTCAAGGTCGACCTGCCCCGCCTGACGCGTGACGAGGTCGCCGACCAGATGGCGGGCATCCTCGGCAGGGCACCCGACTACACGCAGGTCGAGAAGGTATTCGACCGCAGCGAGGGCATTCCGCTGTTCGTCGAGGCGCTGCTGGACGCCGGGGCCTACACCTCCTTTCCCGAGTCGCTGCACGACCTCATCATCGGCTCGGTCGAACGGCTGCCCGACGACACCCAGAACATCCTGCGCATCGCCGCCGCGGGCGGCAACCGGGTCGGGCACGCGCTGCTCGCGGCCGTGAGCGGCCTGACCGACCTCGACCTGGAGCGGGCACTGCGCCCGGCCATCGCCGGCAACGTGCTGCAGATCGCCGACAGCAGGGCCTACATCTTCAGGCACGCGCTGATCCGCGAGGCCGTGCACGACGAACTGCTGCCCGGCGAGCACATGCGGCTGCACGCCAGGTTCGCCGAGGAGATCTCCCGCGACCGCACACTCGTGCCGCCGGGCCGGGCCGCCATTGAGCTGGCCCACCACTGGCACGGCGCACGCAACGACCTGTGGGCCCTGGTGTCGGCCTGGGAGGCGGCGGAGAAGTCGGTCAAGGCCTATGCCTACACCGAGGCCATACAACTGCTCGAACGCGTGCTCACGCTCTGGGACAAGGTGCCGGACGCGGCGATGCGCATCGGCGCCGACCACACCTACGTGCTGGAGAAGGCCGCCGACTGCGCCGTCGCCTGCGCCGAGGTCGACCGTGGCCTGAAGTTCGCCAAGGCCGCACTGGCGCAGCTCGACGAGCGCACCGAGCCCGAACGGGTGGCCGCGCTCGTCGTGCTCCAGGCCAGGTTCCTGCTCGGCAAGGGCAAGCAGGGCATGCTGGAGAACCTGCGTTACGCCGCGAGCCTGGTCCCCGAGCCGGGCGAGGCCAGGGCCAATGTGCTCACCCGGCTGAGCGCCCACCTGATGATGCTCGGCCGGACCGAGGAGGGCACCGCCTGCACGCTGGAGGCGCTGGAGCTGGCCAGAGGGCTGGACGACCCCTGTCTTGAAGGCGACCTCCTGCTCAACCTGGCGCTCGGCCGCTCGATCAACGGCGACCTGGAGGCCACACTCGCCACCAACAAGATCGCCTACGAGCTCGGCGAGAAGGCCGGAGGCCCCCGCGTCATGCTGCGCGCCATCGGCAACAGCGTCGACGCGCTCAACGACCTCGGCCGGGCCGAAGAGGCCATCGAGCTGTCCCGCAAGGGCGAGGCCCTGGCCAAGAAGTACGGCAGGACCAGGGCGAGCGGCACCTTCATCCTGCTCAACAGGGCCGAGGCGCTGGAGACGCTCGGCCGCTGGGAGGAGGCGCTCGAGGTCGTCGACCACGCGCTCAGCCTCAGCCCGACCCTGTCGACCCATCACCACCTGGTCCGCGTCCAGGCCGACATCGCACTGGCCAGGGGCAGGCTCGACATCGCCGAGCCGATCCTGGGCGGGCTCGGCCTGCTCAGCGGGCAGACGCCCGAGTTCGTGCAGGAGGTCACCAACAGCACGCGGCTGATGCTGAGCTGGGCGATGCTCAAGGGCGAGCCGCACCGGGCCCTGGAGATCGCCGAGCGCATGCTGCGCGACTCCTCGCAGTCCAGCAAGGCCATGCTCGGCTGGCGGCTGCTGTCGATGATCAAAACCGTGTGCGAGAGCGTGCCCGGCGACTCCGATCCCGTGCTGGCGATGTCGGCCGACGTGGCCGCGACCCTCAGGGCCAACGGTCCGGTCGCCGAGGCCTACCGCCTGGTCTACGGCGGCGACTACGACGCCGCCGCCACCGCGTGGGAGCGGCTCGGCAGGCCGTACTCCTGGGCCAAGTCGCTGCTGGCGGCGGCCACCGCGGCGGCGCGCACCGGTGACCGGGAAGGGGCGGGCACGCGGTTGCGTGCGGCGCATCCGCTGGCCGCCGGGCTCGACGCGGCGCCGCTGGTGCGCGACATCGACACGCTCGCCCGCCGGGTGGGCGCCCAGCTGGGCGAGGCCGCGCCCGCCGCCGACCTGCTCACGCCGCGCGAGCTCGAGGTGTTGCGGCTGGTGGCGCTCGGGCGTTCCAACAGGGACATCGCGGCCGAGCTGTTCATCTCGGCGAAGACGGTCAGCGTGCACGTGTCCAACATCCTGGCCAAACTGGGCTGCGCGAGCCGCGGCGAGGCCGCCGCGGCCGCACACGAACGCGCCCTGCTGACGTCCTAGCAGCCCGGGAGGCGTCAGGCCATCAGGCCGTCGATCAGCAGCACCACGCCGAACACGACGAACGCGGCGGCTGCGCCGTACCTGATGACCTTCTCCGGCAGGTGCTTGCCCAGCAGGCGGCCGACCACGATGGCCAGGGCGTCGGCGGCGACCATGCCGACGGTCGAGCCGATCCAGGTGCCGAGCCAGCCGTGCTGGGTGGCCAGGGTGATCGTCGCCAGCATGGTCTTGTCGCCGAGCTCGCTCAGGAAGAACGCCACCGTCACCGCGATCAGCGCGTGCTTGGTCGTGCGCTGCGCCTTGCTCGCCTCCTCGTCGGTCAGCTCGTCGCCGCGCAGCGTCCACGCGGCGAACCCGAGGAAGGCCACACCGGCCACGATCGCGATCGCCTTGGTCGGCAGCGCGTCGCCGATGAGCCCGCCGACGGCCACACTGACCAGATGCACGGCGGTCGTCGCGATCGTGATTCCGGCCAGCACCGGCCAGGCCTTGAACCTGGTCGCGAATGTCATCGCCATGAGCTGGCTCTTGTCGCCGAGCTCGGCGACGAAGATGACCACCAGACTGATCCAGAATGCTTCCACCGAGGTCCTTTTCCGCGCGACCGAACCGGAAGAAGGCACCCGGGGAGATGATCGGGCACGACTTCGGCCCGGCAGCGTCTTGTCTCCATGACTGCCAGGCCGAAGGTCTCGTCCGCCCGTGAAGGCCCGCGTGACCGGACGCACGAGGCGTCAGCATGTCGATCTACGCGATTGGGACTACTCCCCTTCGGTGTTACCCGCCAAGCTTACCCCGACCAGCACCGGCTCGTTGACCAGCGTGATCCCGAACTTGGCCCGCACCCCGTCGCGCACCTGCCTGGCCAGGGCCAGCAGATCCTCGGTGCGGCCGTGCTCACCCGGATTGGTCAGGGCCAGCGTGTGCTTGGTCGAGATGCGCACCGGCCCGAGCTCGTAGCCCTTGGCGAACCCGGCCTGCTCGATCAGCCAGGCGGCGGGCACCTTGATCTCGCCGCCCGGCATGTCCCACCGGGGATGGCCGGGGGCGCGCAGCTCCAGCTCGGCCGCCTGCTCGGCGCCGATGACCGGGTTGGTGAAGAACGAGCCCGCGCTGCGTGTGTCGGGGTCGGCGGCGTCCAGCACCATGCCCTTGCCCCTGCGCAGCTCCAGCACCGCGGCCCTGGCCTCGGCCAGCGGCACCCGCGCGCCGAGCTCGACGCCGAGCCGCGAGGCGAGCTCCTTGTAGGCGATCGGCCCCGACAGCGGCGAACGCTCAAGGGCGTAGGTCACCGAGAGCACGACATAGCGGCCGGGCGAGGCCTTGAACGTGCTGTCGCGATAGGAGAAGCCGCATGCCACCCTGTCCAGGTCGCGCACCTGCCTGGTCGCCCTGTCGTAGACGCGCACGCAGGTCACGGTCTGCGAGACGTCCTGGCCGTAGGCGCCGACGTTCTGGATCGGCGTGGAGCCCACCAGGCCCGGCACGCCCGAGATGCACTCCAGGCCGGACCACTCCTCGGCCACGGCCCGTTCGACCAGCGCGTCCCAGTCCTCGCCGGCCTCGACCGTGACGATGACCTCGCCCGAGCCGCTCGGCACCGCGCACGGCGAGCCCCGATCGACCGCCACCCCCTGGCCCGCCACGTGCACGACGAGGCCGTCGAACCCCTCGTCGGCCAGCACCAGATTGCTCCCGCCGCCGAGCAGCAGCAGCGGCTCACGCTCCCTGTCGGCCGTCGCGACCAGGGAGACCAGCTCCTCGGCGCTGCCCGCCTCGACAAAGGCCGTCGCCACCCCGCCGAGCCCCAGCGTGGTGTACGGCCCCAGCCGTACCTCGTGCACACGATCTCCCATGCCCCCCAGCCTATGAGACGTGGCTAGGCCTTTCGCAGCAGCCCGATCACCCGCTCGTAGGTCCGGCGCGACTCCCTGTCGCGGTAGTCCGGGTCGACGTCGTGCGCGCCCGCCGCGACCGCGCCGCCCGCGATGGCGGCCACCAGCGGCGTCAGCGCGTCGCCGGTGAGCACGGTGGAGGTGTCCATGATCACGTGTACGTCGCTGTCGTCGAGCTCCAGCAGCTTGCGCCTGGCCGCTCCCCATTCGGAGCCGCCGCCACGCCAGTGCGGGGGCTCGGCGACGTGCCAGGCCTTGACGCGTTCGGGATGCTTGGCGGCCAGCTCCTCCAGCACGGCACCGGCGCCGTCCACGTCGCCCAGGTCGAGGGCCAGGATGGTGGCGTTCGTGTGCTCGACGATTCCGGCGACGCACGCGGCCAGGTCCTCGGGCCAGCCGTCGACCACCAGGCCGACGCCGACCGAGATGCCGGCCGTCTCGACACGCTCGCGCTGCTGCTCCAGCTCGGGGTCGAGGCGGTTGGCCGCGAGCGAGCCGTCCCAGAGGGTCTGCGAGTGCAGCATGTCGGCCCCGCCGAGCGAGCGGGCGACGTCGTCACCGCGTTGCGCCGGGTCGCCCGAGAAGCCGAGATCGCCCGCCGGGTTGAGCGGCGCGCCGCCGTGGCCCTCGCCCTGGCCGTCCTGCCCGCGCACGGGCACGGGGATGGCCTCGACGACCGGGCTCACCACGTACGGCGGCCGCTCGCTCAGGCGGTAGCCGTCAGGGGTGTCGTGGACCAGCCATCCGCCCTGCTCGATCTGCTGCCTGAAGGTGTCGGCGGCGGCGAAGTCACGTGCCGCCCTGGCTTCGGCACGCCGCTCGGCCAGCACGCGGATGTCGTTCGGTGCTTGCGTCATGCCTCCGCCCCTACCCGGGCGGAGGCGGAACTACCAGGGGATTCGCAGGATCAACAGGAGACAGAGGCTCGCGGGATCATCAGTACGAGACGATGAAGCTGTGGCCGATGACCTCGTGCCTGGAGCACTTGGCCGTCGACTGCGAGCCGATCCACGCCCACTGGCCGTATGCCTTGGTCCCGTTGGCACAGCGGGCGACCGCCATGACGGAGCCGTAGCCGCCGGTGCACTTGGCCCACGTGTAGTCAGGCTGCCAACCGTAGCCCGAGCTGCAGCCGGTCGGACCGGGTTCGCCGCCGAGCGCGCCGGGGGAGGCGTTCGCGGCCGAAGGGGTGAGGGTGAGGGTGATGGCGGAAAGGGCGATCACCAGGGACGAAATGATCTTCTTATGCATGATCACGATCCTAAGGAGACGACCCGCCCGAATCCGCTGTCTCCCACCCCTACGATCCCCTCATCTCCCCCTGTGTCACCTGGAGTACCTCCGGCCCCCTATGCCGGCCGTACCACCGCGAGTCCGGCGCGGCCGCGGGATAGCCCCTATGCCAGCCGTACCACCGCGCGGGCCTTGGACAGCACCCTGGCGTCGGCCGCCTTCGCCGTCAGGCCGATCACCACGCGTCCGTCCTCCAGCTTCTCCTCCACCACTCCGGTGACCGTGAGCACCGCGCCGTCGTCGTCGTCCGGCACGACGACCATCGAGGAGAAGCGCACGCTGTAGTCGACCAGCGCGCCGGGATCGCCCAGCCAGTCGGTGACATAGCGCCCGGCCTGCGCCATCGTGTACATGCCGTGCGCGATGACGTCCGGCAGGCCGACGGCCTTGGCGAAACGCTCGTTCCAGTGGATGGGGTTGAAGTCGCCCGACGCGCCCGCGTACATGACCAGGTTGACCCTGCGCATCGTGTACTCGGCCGGGGGCAGGCGCAGGCCCACCTCGATCTCGTCGTAGCTCACCGTCGCCGTCATCTCAGGCCGCCCCTCCGCGCTCGATGATCGTGTTGTACGTGGTGCAGACGTGCTCGCCGTCGACCGTGTGCACGTCGCTCCTGACCGTGAGCAGTTCGTTGCGCCCGACGCTGCGGATGTCGGTGATCGTCGTGGTGGTGACCAGTTCGTCGCCAGCGTGGATCGGGCGGATGTACTCGAAGCGCTGCTCGCCGTGTACGACCATGGCCATGTTGAGCCCGAGTCCGGGATCGGCCAGCGCCTCCCCCGCGCCGGTCAGGCTGAACACGATGGGGAAGGTGGGCGGGGCGAGCACGTCCGGGTGCCCGGCGGCCTCGGCGGCGGCGCGGTCGCGGTAGATCGGGTTGTGGTCGCCGATCGCGGCCGCGAACTCCTTGATCTTCACCCGGCTGACCTCGTAGGGGACGGACGCGTCGTAGGTACGTCCGACGAAATCACGGTTCAAGGCCATTCATGCCCCTTTGGCGCGCGGTCGGAGCTCGCATCGTCAGAGCTCTCGTGTGCAGCGGCTCCGTCGTGGGAACCGCTGCGGCGACGCTAACAGAATAAGATTCGGCTGTCTCGCATCCGCCCGACGACGACCGATCATCCCCAGAGCTCCCGACCAAGAAGCTCCCGGCCAAGAAGCTTCCGGCCAACACGACGAACCGACGTCCACACGAAGGTGAACGCCGGTCCGTTGGAGATATCACTCAGGAGTGCCGCTGCGTCATCGCGCGGCGACTGCCCATGACGAACGGCGACCGCCACGGGGGCGGGAGCCGCAGACGACTAGCGCGTCTCGCGGTGCGCCTGGTGCGTCTTGCAGTTGGGGCAGTACTTCTTCAGCTCAAGCCGATCCGGGTCATTGCGCCGGTTCTTCCGCGTGATGTAGTTGCGGTGCTTGCACTCCTGGCAGGCCAGCGTGATCTTCGGCCTAACGTCGGTGGCAGCCACGTGGGAGTGCCTTTCTACGTTTGGGACTGGGACATACCCGAACCCGATGTCGAGGTGACCCGGGAGGGGGTAGTAGCGGAGGCCGGACTTGAACCGGCGACACAACGATTATGAGCCGTTTGCTCTGCCTGACTGAGCTACTCCGCCTTGGACCTGGGGCGTAAAACCCCCGGCCACGAAAGGATACCCGACCCTAGGAGTAGTCACGCACATGCCACGACTTCGCCTGATCAGGTGGGGTGCCCCCAGTATGCCGTACGGACACCCGTGAACAGAAATCAATAAGTAAAGCCACCTCAGGGCCACAGGGCGCACAGCCGGGCCGCCTGGAAAGTGCTGACCACTTTAGCAGTCGGCCGAGCCACGCAAGCCGGGTCAGGAGTACCCGGTGTTGGTCAATCCGAACGCCGTCCCGCCTGTGGCGAACACGGTGTTGGTGAGCTTTCGCCCACTGCTCGGTCCCGGTTGGTCAAGGCGCAGCGGGTCTCGTGTCGTGTCACGAGGCGCACGGACATGATCTGGAGCGCCTCATCGAACCGTTCAACAGCAGGGGACTTCACATGCGCATCTTCGCGACCGCCATCGCCGCTCTCGCCCTCTCCACCGCCCTCGCGGCACCGGCCTCCGCCGCCGTCTCCGCCCCCGCGGGCGGCGACCCGATCAGCAGCCTGCTCAGCGGCCTGCTCGGCGGCAGCGGCGGCGGCGACCCGATCAGCGGCCTGCTGGGCGGCCTGCTCGGCGGCGGCGGCGGCAGCCCGCTGGACAGCGTCACCGGCCTGCTGGGCGGCAGCGGCAGCCCGGTCGAGCAGGTCACCGGCACGCTGGGCGGCCTCACCGGCGGCCTCGGCGGCGTCACCGGCGCCCTGCCTGGCGTCAGCGCCGGCCTCAAGTAACGCCCTGGCCGCGGGCGGCACGGCCGAGCCGGTCGACACACCGTACGCGCCGAGACCCACGCGGAACCCACCACAGCCCGGCAGCTACACGTCGACGGGCCCCGGCGGAGGCACCCGGGCGGCACAACCCCCGCCGCCCGCCGCCGGCATCCTCGTCACCCACCTGACGACGACCTCAGGAGGCTCTCACCCCCACCGGGTGAGGGCCTCCTCTCGTCTCCGACGCCGGGTCCCGCCCGACCCCATCTCACTTCAACGACCGGCAGCGCCCTCCGCAGGCTTGTCAGCCCGCCCCGGTCCCCCACCCGCCCACCATCAACGACCGGCCACGCCGTTGCCCGCCTCGGACAGCCGCCTCCACAGCGCCTGTGGCGTGACCGGCGTGTCCGTGACGAGTCCCGCGATGTCCGGCAGCGCGGCGGCGATCGCATTGCCGATCGCGGCGGGCGGCCCGATCGTGCCCGCCTCGCCCGCGCCCTTCATCCCGCCAGGCGTGATCGGCGAAGGCGTGCTCAGCAGCTCGACCCGGATGCCGGGCACCTCGCGCACGGTGGGCGGAAGGTACTCGGCGACCGGCTGCCCGTCCTCGGTGTAGCCGATTTCCTCGGTCAGCGCCATGCCGATCCCCTGGACGATCCCACCCACGATCTGCCCCTCGACGATCGCCGGATTGACCAGAACGCCCGAGTCGGCCACCGCCCAGTACCCCTCGACCTGCACCGCACCCGTCTCGGGATCGACGGCCACGGCCGCCGCGTGCGCCCCGTAGGCGTAGGTACAGCCCTGCGGGTCGTAGGTCACCTTCTCCTCGAGGCCGGGCTCGAACCCCTCAGGCAGGTCCCACCCCCGCCATGCCGTCGTCGCGAGGTCGCGCAACGTCAGCGCCGAGCCGGGATCCCCCTTCACCTGTACGGCCGAGCCCGTGAGCTCCAGATCGTCCGGCGAGGCCTCCAGCCGATGGGCGGCGATCGCCACGATCCTGTCCCTCAGCCGATCGGCGGCCCGGGTGAGCGCCCCTCCGCCGACGACGAGCGACCTGCTGGCGATCGACCCGATCGAGGAGTACGGCGTGTTCGCCGTGTCGCCGAGCACCACCCTGACCCGCTCCAGCCCCACGCCCACCCGGTCGGCGGCGATCTGCGCCAGCGCCGTCTCGATGCCCTGTCCCATGCCGACCACACCGGAGGAGACGACGACCGAGCCGTCCTGCTCCATCCGTATGATCGCGCTCTCGTAGCCGCCCGCCTCCATGCCCATCGACTTCATCAGCATCGAAGGGCCGAGCCCGGTGTTCTCCACCTGGCAGGAGTACCCGATGCCCCGCACCCGGCCGTCGTCGCGCGGCTCCGGCGGTGTGACGATCTCGCGCAGCCTGCGCAGCGCCGCCGGGTAGTCGCCCGAGTCGTAGGCCTGCCACGTACGGCTGGAGTACGGCATCTCCTCGGGCCCGATCATGTTGCGCAGCCGCAGCTCCACCGGGTCGGCGCCCAGCGCCCTCGCCGCCTCGTCGATGAGCCGTTCCCTCGTCCACGTGGCCTCCGGCTGGCCGAACCCCCGGAAGGAGCCGGTCGGCGTCGTCGTGGTGACCACACCGCGCACCCGCGCCCCCGCCCGCTCGAACCGGTACGGCCCGGGCAGCATCGACCCCGTCACCGCGAACGGCGAGATCCCCGCGTTGGACGGATGCGCCCCCAGATCGCCGATCACATCGGCATGCAACGCCAGGAACCGCCCGTCGGCCGTCAGCGCCAGCCTCGCCCTGTGCACACCGGCCCTGGCGGGCAGTGTCGCCACCAGCCGGTCGCCCGGATCCTCGCTCCACGCCACGACGGCCCCGAGCCGCATCGCCGCCAGGCACACGAGCGCCTCGTCCGGGTAGAGGTGCTCCTTGCCCCCGAACCCGCCGCCGGTGTCCCCCGCCACCACCCGAACCCGGTCGTGCCCGACCCCCAGCGCGTCGGCGATCTGCTCGCGCACATGGTGCGGCGCCTGCGTCGACGCCCACACGGTCAGCTCCCCGCCCTCACACGCGACGAGCACCCCACGCGTCTCCATCGGGTACGGCGAGACCCGGCCGAACCTGAAGACCAGGTCGACCACCAGATCGGCGCCCGCGATCGCCTCCTCGCACTCCGCGTCGGCGTCGCCGAGCACGAAGTCGGTCACCGTGTTGCCGCCCCACGCCGGATGCAGCACGGGCGCGTCCGCCTCGATCGCCCGCTCGACGCCGACGACCGGCGGGAACTGCTCCAGGTCCAGCTCCACCAGCTCGGCCGCGTCCCTGGCCTGCGCCGCCGTACGCGCCACGACGAGGGCGATCGGCTGGCCGACGTACCTGATGACGTCGTCGAGCACCGGGTAGGAGGTCTCCGGCTGGCCGGGGCCCGGCGACACGCAGGGCAGCCTGACCCCTTCGGCCGCAGGGCCGGTCACCACGTCGACGACCCCTTCGGCCGCCAGCGCCGCCTTCACCTCGCAGGCGAGGAGCCGCCCGTGCGCGATCGGACTGCGTACGACGACCGCGTGCAACGCCTCCCGCCCGCGCCGCACCGCACCCACGTACTTGGCCCGTCCCGTGAGCAGGCGTTCGTTCTCGCGCCGCAGCGCGCTGACGCCGATCTGCTTCCGCTCCGCCATACCCCGATTGTGATCGCGCCCGCCGAAGGGGTCCAGGCGGAGAACGCGAAAGCACCCGCCCTCCGTCATGGAGAGCGGGTGCTTTCAACTACTGAATGTGCCGACGGGTTGGCCACCCACAACAACCGTGAGCAGCACAGCCGCCGCTTTTCTATCCACAAGAACGCCCTTTCGGGACGCCCTATTCCGCGCTGTCCATGACACAGAACGACGATCTCCACAGAATGCGAGGCCCGCGTGGATGGTCGCGATCCTGACCGTCGAAGGCGCACTCGCCGTGCAAGCCGGACCATGGTCATGGTCCCGTCCCCCGTCTGCCGGACACCAGAGGCAAGCCAGAGGCACTGGGCGGGCGTCTCCCCAGCCCGCCGCGACCGGCCCGGTACTGCCAGGCCAGGGCCACCGTTTGGATTTGACCGGCACCCAGGCATGCTGATGGTCAGCGACTGGTGTTAGACATAAATATGCTTAGCACCTGGCGTAGTCTCGGGGAGAGGGAGGTGCGCCGTGTCCGCGCAACCGCACCAGCAGGTGACAGGACCCGTGCCTGACCGGACGCCTAGGGCCGTACGAGCCGCACTCCCTCCGGCAGACAGGCCGTTGTGGGACGCGGCATGGCGAGAGGCGATGGCCAAAGCCACCGAAGAGCAGGAGCTTGAGCATGCCTTCCGGTGCATCGACCACTGGCGGCACATCGCGGTACTGAAGGCCACAGGCGCGTACGACACCATGATGCAGCGTGCGGCAGAAATTCAGGAGAAGACCGAACGCGGCGAGTCGGCCGGTGCTATCCCTTGGGATGTGATCGAGAACAGGCTGCGCGCCCGACTGGCGGACGGCTCATAGGTGTACGAGGTCGACACCCTGCCAGAGGTCCTGGAGCAGTGCGAGACACTCCCCCTTGAGGCACTCAGTGTGTTCATGGAAGTGCGGGTGGCCATCGCTTTGAACCCCGCCGAGGGAGAACCACTCAACCCGAGCAACCCAAAAGGAAACATGTTCTCGCGCCCGTTCGCCGAAGGACGGGGGATGGTCATCTACCTGCTGCTGCAAGAACAGCGCAAGGTGCACATCGTGCAGCTCAGCTGGCTGGGAGCCTGAAAAAGCGAGTGATCACTCGCTGGAGTCCAGGCAGGCGACCTACACACGTGTCAGATGTCGCGGTGGAGGCTGCTCGATGAATTGAGAGTCGTCTGACCAGAGGTCGCCCCGCAAATATCCCACAAAAGCGCCACAAACGAAAAAGCGCCCGTCTCGCGCAAGTGCGAGGCGGGCGTTCTACCTGGTCAGAGTACGAGCCCCCAAACGGAATCGAACCGTTGACCTTCTCCTTACCATGGAGACGCTCTGCCGACTGAGCTATAGGGGCCTGCCGCTGTTCTGCGCTGCGGACAGGTGTAACCATACACGGCACTCAGCGATGATGCGAACTGGTTGGGACAGGCGTTCGGGGCAGGGTGAGGGTGATCGTCGCGCCCGCGTGTGTGGTGCCGAACTCCAAGGATGCGCCCAGGGCTTTGGCCTGGCCGGAGGCGATGGTGAGGCCGAGGCCGACGCCTGTGCCGCGGGAGGCGGCGGCGGTGGCGAAGCGCTGGGGGCCGTGTTCGCGCAGGGTGTCGAGGAGGGCCGGAGGGAAGCCGGGGCCCTCGTCGGAAACGGTGATCACAGGGCCTTCGACCAGGACGTGAACGGGTGGCGCGCCGTGGCGGAAGGCGTTGGCGATCAGGTTGACCAGGATGCGTTCGACCCTGCGCGGCTCGGTCTCGACCTCGGCGTCGGCGGCGACGACGATCTCGACCTCGCCCGCTCCCGCCGAACGCGCGGCGGCGACGGCCCGCCGTACCAGGGTGGAGACCTGGCGGGGTTCGAGGACGGGCGGGTCGGTGACGGTGTCGAGGCGGGCGACCTCCAGGACGTCCTCGACCAGGCGGCGAAGGACGTTCGCCCGGTCCTGGACGAGCTCGGCGGGGCGGCCTGGTGGCAGCAGGCCCGCCGCGGTGACCAGGCCGGTGACGGGGGTGCGTAGTTCGTGTGCGATGTCGGCGGTGACGCGGCGTTCGGCTTCGAGGCGGGCGTTGAGCGCGTCGGCCATGGTGTCGAGGGCGGCGGCGACCTCGGCCACCTCGTCGGAGGAGCTCGCCCGGCGCCGTCGCGTCGTGCGCAGCGTCAGGTCGCCGTTGGCGATGCGGGTGGCCACCCTGGCCACCGCGCCGAGCCTCCTGCTCAGGGCCGTGGCCACGGCGAAGCCCGCGAGGCTGGCCACCAGCGCGGCCCCGGCCCCGACGACGGCCAGAGTACGGTCGAGGTCGGCCAGCGCCGCCCGCTCGCCCGCATAGGAACGCGAGAGCGAGACCACCTCACCGTCCAGCGTGGTCGCCGCCCACAGCGTGCTCCCCGCCAGGTAGGTGGCCCGGACGGGCGCCGAGCGCACCTCGGCCAGCAGCGGCTGCGGCACCCCGGCGGCGCCCGTGCCCAGCCCGGCGTCCTGCCCTTCGGCGGCACGGTCGAGCAGCGAGACGAACCGGTCGTCCAGCGCCGTGCGGGCGGCCTCCAGCGTCGAGGCGGCCGTGCGCACGTGGACGAGCACACCGATGACGGCGGCCACCAGGACCGCGGTGAGCGCGAGGGCCGCTGTGATCTTGGTACGCATCAGCGTCGCAGCTTGTAGCCGAAGCCGCGCACGGTCTCCACGCGCTCGGCGCCGATCTTGGCGCGCAACCGCTGGACGTGGACGTCCACGACACGCGTGTCGCCGTCCCAGGCGTAGTCCCACACGTTGTTCAGCAGCGTGTCGCGCGAGAGCACCACACCGGGCTGCGCGGCGAACTCCAGCAGCAGCCTGAGCTCGGTCGGCGTGAGCGCCAGCAGCTCGTCGCCGAGCCGTACCTCCATCGACTCGGTGTCGACGCTGAGATCGCCGAAGACGAGCGGGCGCGTGGCCGACGGCGTGGAGGCGGTGCGGCGCAGGACGGCCCTGATCCTGGCGTGCAGGACGCCGATGTCGAACGGCTTGGTGACATAGTCGTCGGCTCCCGCCTCAAGGGCGTTGATGACGTCGATGGCGTCGGACCTGGCGGAGATCATCACGATCGGCACCGTGCCCGCCTCGCGGATGCGGCGGGCCAGGCTGACCCCGTCCAGATGCGGCAGCATGACGTCGAGCACGGCGACGTCCGGCTGGTCGTCCTGGAAGGCGGTCAGGCCGCTGAGCCCGTCGGGCGCGGTGCGCACGCGCAGGCCGTGCCGTTCGAGGGCGAGTTGGGTGGCCTCGCGGATGACGGGGTCGTCCTCCACGAGCAGCACACGCAGGTTCACCGTCACGACGGCGGCACCTCCAGCTTCTGGTCGGCGAGCTTCTCGCCGAGTTCGTGCGGCGAGGTCACGGTGAAGCGGCCGTAGTAGGCGGTGCGTTCGCGCCGTTGCAGCGCGCTCAGGGTGATCGTCGCGGGATGGCCCTTGCTCAGGCAGTCGGGCAGGCACCACATCCCGCTGACCTCACCGGTCCCGACGGCCTCGGCGCCGCCCCACGAACTCCACCGGATCTTCGTCATCGACGAGAACTCGGTCAGGGCCATGGCCGCGGGCCGCTGCAGAGCGTCGCCGGTGTAGGCCATGACGTACACGGGCCCGCCCGCGGGCGACGGCGGCGCACTGCCCTCGACCCGCACGCCCTCGCCCGCCCCGCACCCGGCCGACAGGAGTACGGCCAGCGCCACGAGTCCCCTTCTCATGCCGTCACGTTATGCCTTTTCGCATGTCAGCGACGATACGCGCGAAGTACGACGGTTACCCGGCGACTCTGTAACGACCGCTCATCGGCAGTCGTACGACCTCACACAGATCGGCCAGATCGACATGGGCGGCCACCTCCTCGACCGACAGGCAGTCGGCCAGCGGCGAGCCGTGCCTGGTGAGCCGCAGCACCTGCCTCCCGGCCCGGGTGGCCGGCACGATCTCAAGCCCTTCGGGGCCGACCCAGCGCCTGTCCATAGCGGCCCAGAGTAGCCCTCAAGCCCCACCGGTTTCGCGCGACACAACGGACAAGTCGCTTCCAAGCCGGATACCAGCCGTTCGGGTCACCGTACTAGCACCGAGCGAGTCGGTAGTGGAGGAGAGCGACCAATGGCACCCAATCTCTTAGGTTTTCGCATCACCCATCGGGCCATGCGCGGCGACAGCAGGCGGCTGGCGACGCTGTTCGACCAGGTCGCGACCGGCAGGCAGGAGCTCGGACCGGACAGGGCGACGGCCGTGACGGCCTTCGCCACCGGGCTGTGCGCGGGGATCCACCACCATCACACGGTCGAGGACAGGGAGCTGTGGCCGGTGATCGTACGTGCGGCCGGGTCGCGTGTGGACCTGTCCGGCCTGACCAGGGACCACTCCGACCTGGACCCGCTGCTCGACGAGATCCGGATGGAGCTGTCGCAGCTGGGGTTCAGCGGGACGGCCGTCCGGCTGACCAAGCACTTCACGCTGCTGGCCGATCTGCTGGACGAGCACATCGAGGAGGAGGAGCGGCTGCTCTTCCCGATCATCGAGACGCGGGTGCCCGAGGCCGCGTGGAAGCGGGTGGAGGAGGCCGCGCGCAAGGGCGGTGACGTGCGCTTCGACCTGCCGAGGCTGGCCCAGTACGCCAGGCCGAAGGAGCTGGAGGAGCTGCGCAGGCTCGCCGGGCCGTTGCTCGGCGTCGTGCTCGCTCTCACCCGCAAGGGTCACCGCCGTCGCCAGCGCCTCGTCTTCGGCCCGCTGTCGCCGATCTGAACCGCCCTGCGGCCGGGTCACCGCTTCCTGAGGTCCAGCTTGACGGTGCCGACGGTGAAGGCGATGCCGACGGCGGCGCGGGCGTTGCGCGGCTTGGTGGTGAAGGTCAGGCGTACCTTGCCGCCAGGGTTGATCTTCGGCACGACGCATCGCACGGCCGTGCCGCTGAACCTGCATCCGGGCCCCGCCTTGACGACCCGCTGCCCGCCGTACGCCTTGCCCGTGATGTTCACATCGGTCAGCGGCTTGGCGCCGGTATTGGCCAGGGTGATCGAGTACAGCGTGCGGCTGTGCGCCTTTCCGCCGACCGTCACCTCGGCCGGTGGGTCGGCCAGCTCCTGGAGCTGGGAGAGGTTGCCGTTGAACACGTCCTGGCCGCCGGGGAAGGCGCCCTTGTCGGCCGTCTGCCAGAACGTCCACCTGCGCCAGCTCGCGGGGAGTTCGCCCGGCTCGGAGCCCCATCGGGCCAGCCAGAGCGGGTTGCGGCCGAACTTCGGCGAATTGCCGGTGCAGGCACGCCACCAGTCGGTCGTCGTGTAGATGATCGCCTCACGACCGGTGCGCTTGCGGTAGGTCGTGGTGAAGTCGCCGATCCAGGCGACCATGTCCTTGGCACTCAGGCCGTAGCAGCCGTTCTTGCCGTTGCGGCTCTGGTACGGATTGTGCTCGACGTCCAGCACGCCGGGCAGGGTCACGCCGTCGGCGCTCCAGCCGCCGCCGTTCTGCACGAAGTAGTCGGCCTGGGCCGCGCCGCCCGACTCGTGCGGCTGGGCGAAGTGGTAGGCGCCCCTGACCAGCCCGGCCGCCGCCGCGCCGCCGTACTGGGCGTCGAACTGGGCGTTGCGGAAGTCGCCGCCCTCGGTCGCCAGGACGAAGGCGAAGCGCACGCCGCCCTGGACCGCGGATTGCCAGTCGACCGTGCCGCTCCAGTTGCTGACGTCGATCCCGAGCGGCAGCGCCTCGGCGTGCGCGCCGCCCGGCATCCCGGCCCAGAGTCCCGCGGCCACCGCCACGGCGCCTGCCCATGTGCGCTTCATTGACGGCCTTCCCCCGAACGACAATTGGCCAAGATCCTCCTTCAGTACGCCAGGAGTCGCAAGGTGTTCGCGGACATAGCTCTGGCCGCGCGAGACGTCTACAGGGACGACCCCATGCGACAGGCCCCCTGGAGGTGACGTGGACGCCGAGGATGACAGGCGTTTTCACGAGTTCGTCACGACGCGTTCCCCGGCTCTGCTGCGTCTCGGCTTCCTCCTGACAGGAGGCGACCAGCACGCGGCCGAAGACCTCCTCCAGAACGCCCTGGCCAAGGCGGCAGGCCGATGGAAACGCATCGAGGCGCCCGAGGCGTACGTCCGTCAGGTCATGTACCGCGGCCAGATCTCCTGGTGGCGCCTGGCCAGACACCGGCACGAGAGCGTGCGCGCCGACCCGCCGGACCGTGCCGTCGCCGCCGATCCCATCGACGGGGCCGACCTTCGCCTGCTGCTGCGCCAGGCGCTGGCCAGGCTCACCGCGCGGCAGCGCACGGTGCTCGTCCTGCGCTACTTCGAGGACCTGCCCGAGGCCGAGGTCGCCCGTGCGCTCGGCGTCTCGGTCGGCACGGTACGCAGCACCACGCATCGCTCACTCGCCCGGCTGCGCGCGCTCTCGCCCGATCTGACCTTCGAGGAGGCCGCACCGTGACCGTGCCCGAATCCCTGCTGCGCGAGACCCTCAGCGAGTGGTCCGAGCAGGCGTCGGCGCCCGCCGATCTCGCCGCGCGTGCCCTGCGCCGTCGTCGCCGCCTGCTGGTTCGCCGTCTGACCGGCACCGCCGTGCTCGCCGTCGCGACCGCGCTCGCCCTCCTCCTGTGGCCTTCGGCCGCACCGGCCCCCCGCCTCGACGAGCCGATCACCGTACGTCTGGAGAAGGCGCCCGAAGCGCCCGACGACGTGCACGCCGATGTGCGGACCCTGCCGCCCGAGCGGTTCGTCGCGGCGGGCGGCCTGGCCGTGTCGGCGTACTGGGTGCCCGCGCCGTCCGGCGAGGTGCTCGGGCGCACCTGGTCGGTGTACGACCCGGCGTCGGGCGGCTATCGCAGGACCGGTTACAGCTGGATCGACGTGGCGCCCGGCCTGAGGTACGCCGCCGTGCTCGAAGGCGACCTGCCTTCGGCCCGGCTGTCGATCGTCGATCTCGCGACGCGTCTGCCGATCGCCGAGTTCACCCTGCCCAGGCCCGCTGCGGCCCTCGCCTGGTCGCCCGACGGCACCAGGGTCCTGGCCACCACCTACGCCGCGACCCCCGACCGGATCAGGCCGATCGGCGTCGCCTACCGTGTCGAGGAGAGCACGCGGACCGGGTTCGTCATCGTCGACGTGCAGAAGGGGACGAGCGCCTTCCGTCCCTTGGCGCCGCTGTCGCACCGCAGCACGCCGACCAACGGCAACCCGCGCCAGGACGTCGGTTGGAGCCTCGACGGCGCCCTGCTGTGGGCGCCCACCGACTCCAGCCCCGACCGCGTGTTCCACGACCTGACCGGCAGGCAGGTCCCCGCGCCCGCGCACGAGCGCTACATCGACTACTCCGGCCACTCGGCCGTCTCGCCCGACGGCAGGCTCGTGCTGTCGGGAGCCGTGGTCGCGTCCACGAAGGACGGTTCGATCTTCGGCGATCCGGACGTGCTGAACCCTCTGGCCTGGGCGGGAGCGGACAGGTTGCTGGCCGTGGGCTGCGCCGACCCCTGTGTCGACGAGCACCGCAACAGCCTGGTGGTGGCCGAGGCCGACGGCAGCGGGAGCACCAGGCTGACGGCCGTGGACCCGGCCGACGACACCTGGACCTACGTCCTCACACCACGATGACCACCTTCGCCCTGGCGTGCTCCTCGCCGAAGTGCCGCATGGCCTCGGGCGCCTCGCCCAGCGCGTAGGTCCGCTCGACCGCCGGGGTGACCTGGCCAGCCTCGATGAGCGCGCCGAGGTCGGCCAGGCGGGCGGCGCTGCGCTTGGCGGCGAACGGCCGCAGGCTCTGCCCGCCGAACGGCGAGAGCACGGCCCCCGCCGCCAACCGGCCCATCGGCCCGAACCAGCGACCGCCGTTGCCCGACGACAGCACCAGCGTGCCCTTCGGGGTGAGCGCCCGGCGCATGGCGGCGAGCGAATGGTTGGCCACCAGGTCGAGCACGAGGTCGTAGCGCCGTCCGCCCGTGGTGAAGTCCTCGCGCGAGTAGTCGATGACGTGGTCTGCGCCCAGCGAGGCGACCAGTTCGGCGTTACGCGTGCCGCACACTCCCGTGACCTCGGCGCCGAGCGCCTTGGCGATCTGCACGGCGAAGGTGCCGACGCCGCCGCTGGCCCCGTTGACCAGCACGTGCTGTCCCTCGCGCAGGCGACCGCACTCGCGCAGCGCCTGCAGTGCGGTGTTGCCCGCCAGCGGCACGGCCGCCGCCTGCTCGAACGACAGGCCGGTCGGCTTGGCCGCCACGAGATCGGCCGATGCCGTGACGTACTCGGCGAATGCCCCCACGGCCTCGGTGAACACCTCGTCGCCCGGCTTGAACCCGCGCACCTTCGCCCCCACGGCCTCCACCCGCCCCGCGACGTCGCGGCCGATGACCCGCCCCTTGGGCCTGCCCATGAGCCTGACGACGTACGGCTCGCCGCGCAGCATCAGCCAGTCGGCGGCGTTGAGGGCTGCGGCGTGCACGCGGATCAGCACGTCGCCGTCGCCCGGTGCGGGCTTGGGGATGTCGGTGAACTCAAGGGCGTCGGCCGTGCCGTAACCGTTCTGGACGATGGCCTTCATCGTGCTGTCCTTTCTCGGGGGTGGTCGTGGTGCTCACTCGACCGTGCGGAGGATCTGCTCGATCGCGGCCGTCCTGGTGCGCAGTTCGGCCGCGTCGGCGGCCAGGCGCTGCTGTGCGTCGAGTGTGTTCTCGGCGAGCTGCTCGTATCTGCGGACGAGCTGGCGCAGCGCGTCCTCCTGACCGGCCAGCGTCTTGATCCGGCGCGACTCGCTGAGCGTCGCCATCACCGCGATGACCAGGACGATGGCCAGGGCCAGCAGGCCCAGGACGAGTACGGTGCCCGGCCAGGTGGAGGTCTCCAGAGTGCTGAGGTTCATCAGGACTGCTCCTTGCGTGCGGACCCCTTGTCCGGGTCCGGCGTGGTCAGGGTGGTGACCGCCTCGACCAGCGTCGCCGCGGTCAGGCGCAGGTCGAACGTGGTGACCTCGTAGTACTTCATGGCCTTGCCGTCCTCCGAGAGCTCCAGGCTGCCGACGACCAGGCCTGCGGCTTCCAGGCGTTGCAGGTGCATGTGCAGGAGCGGTCGGCTGATGCCGATCTCGCGGGCCAGGTGGCTCACGTAGTCACGCCCTCCGGCCAGCTGGGCGACGATGCGCAGTCGCAGCGGGTTGGCCAGTGCGGCCAGCACCTCGACCAGGTCGTCGCCCGTCGGCCAGCCATCCGTCATGACTCTCCTTCATGTGTAAGAATCTTCTTACATATGAAACGCTAGCATGTCCCCTGCCGCGAGACCACCCCCCTTCCCGCCACCCCGCATGTACCGAAATTTCAGGAATTGCGACCAGGAATGCCGTCGCATTCACCACACAAAAGGCCCAGCACGCCTTACTCCTGCGGGCATACTGGAAATGCAGGACCGCCTCCGAGAAAGGGTGTTTCGGTCCGGTCTCCACCATCGACCAGCGTCGTGTGCAGCATCGACGCGCAGGACTCGACGGAAGCGAGCCCCCTCGTGCGCAAGCTCACACCCCGTCTGATATTGGCCGGCTCCATAGTCGCCGCAGCCGCGGCCGCATATTGGCTGCTGGCCCTCGGCTCGGCCGGATCCACGATCGCGCCGGTCATCAGCATCGTCATTTCGATGATCGGCATCGGGCTCGCGACGTACTTCAGCCTGGTCCACGCCGCTCCCCTGGGCCCCGCCCCCGAGCGGCCGAACCCCGTCAGGCTCAGGCCGGGCCCGGTCGTCGCCGTCGCGGCCGTCGGCGTCGCTGTACTCGCCGTGGTCTATCTCGTCTACCCGCGCCATCCCGACCAGGACCTGCGGCCGAGCATCGTCACGCGGTGGAGCGACGTCCGGAGCGGCGACTCCAGGAACATCCGCGTCCCCGGCTCACCGCCCGGCCGCGACCGCCTGGCCCTGCGCTTCTCGCTGGTCAACCACGCGCCCGTGGGCGACTGCGTGGTCCCCGCACGGCTGGAGGTACGGCCCTCCTTCGACCAGCGCCCCGGCACCGCCGCGCCCGCCGTGCGCACCGTACGCGCCGACGAGGCCGCCGACCTGGACCTGAGCGGCGCGGCGGGCGAGGTCGTCGTGCACTTCACGCTGTACGTGGACGACCCCGCATGCGAGCTGGACATCCGCGTGACCGAGGCGCGGCTGCACAACTGACAGGCCGAGGCGAAGGAGCGACACGTGCGCAGACCCACCACGACCCCGACGGCGGCGCTGATCCCGCTCGCCCTCGCCGCCTGCCTCCTGGCCGGCATCGGATGTACGGCCCAGCCGCCCGCGGCCCCGGCCGGGCCGACTCCCGCCAAGGTGTTCCGGAAGGGCGCCGTGGTGACCGTCGGCGTGGTGGCCGACCAGCCCGGCCTGAGCCTGCTCGACCCCAGCCGGGCCGTACACAGCGGGTTCGACATCTCCATCGTCGAATGGCTCTCGGTCGAACTCGGCATCACGCCCACCTTCGTCGACATCACGGTCGCCCAGCGCGAGTCGGCACTCGGCGCCGGGAACGCCGTGCAACGCGTCGACATGGTGGTGGCCATCTACTCGGTGACCGACGCGCGCCGCAAACTGGTCACGTTCGCCGGGCCGTACCTGGAGACCAAGCAGGGCGTGCTGGTCCGCAAGGGCGAGGACGCCATCAAGACCCTCGCCGACCTCAAGGGCAAGGCCGTGTGCACGGCGAAGGGCACGACCTCGGCCAAACAGCTGCGCCGTACCGGCATCGCGATGACCGTCACCGAGGAGGCCGGGTTCAGCGCCTGTATCGACAGCCTGGTCAAAGGCAGGTCGGTGGACGCCGTCTCGACCGACCAACTCGTCCTGGCCGGGTACGAGAACGCCCAGCCGGGGGCGCTGCATGTCATTCCCGACCTGACGTTCGGCTCCCAGGAGATCTACGGCATCGGCCTGCGCCACGGTGATCTCACCAACTGCAAGATCCTCACCGAGGCGCTCAGGCGCTTCATGCTGCTCGGCCGCTGGGCCGAGACCTTCACCCAGCGCTTCCCCACCCTCTCGGCCGACCGTCACCGGCCCAACCCGTACGCCCTGGAGAACTGCGAGGCGACGAGCTGATCTCCCGCCGGCACACGAAAGGCCGACGCTCCACAGGTCGGAGCGGTCGGCCATGCGCCCTGGATGTGCCCTCCAGGCGGGATCGGTCGGCTGAAGCTCAGGTCCCGATCTCAGCGGTAGTTCGTGAACTGCTTTCAGCCCGGGATGGAGCACGGAGTAGAGCTGCCCTCGCCGCGAGGCGCTGGGCCAGGGGGTGCGTATTGTCGTCGCCGCCCCGGGCTCGGCTCTCGGCCGCTACCCGGAGGGCAGCACCGGCCGGACCCGCGACGGCCTGACCCGGCTCACGCCCATGCCCGCCCGGGCCGCCGTGATGGCGGCGTCTTGAGCTAGCGCGTCACGGGCCGACCCACAACGCATATCCCCATACGCCCGCCGCGTTGTGGGTGTTGCGGCACTCGTAACCTGTGGAGCCGTCGATGAATTCCTGCCCGTATCTGTTGCACTCCGCCCAGTTGGCGGCATTCTGCGGAAAATAGGTCCTTATCTGCATCCAGGCCGACGCACTGGCCGGAGCGACGATCGCGCCGCCCAGGGCGACCGCAAGGGCGGTCACTCCGATTCCTCGTCTGACCAACGACATTTTTCCTCCCCAAAGTTCGGTGATACAGCAAAACTAACAAGTCGACTCGGCACCGAAAAGCCGTATTCCTGACAGAATTCATCAGAAAAATGCCGGGTGAGAGAGAGGAAAAACGGGCTGGCCTGTGGGCCAGGTTCCGATGCCGCACCACAGTGACCTGCAGCAACAGCGGCCCATTCTGCCTGAACTGCACTTTCACTTGGCACTCATGGACTCAGAGCTCTACTCGATCGACCTGGACCTACAAGAGGGCGACGCAAGCCAGCAGCTTCTGTGTTACTCGACGAAAGCCGTGCCTGGGGAAGCCCAAGACGCCGACCTCATCCCGTACGCGCGAGTTGCCACGAGCGGCCATACAGGCGCTTCCGCCATCACCTAACGAAGTCCGGCGTGTCGCGGATTTGATCGACGAAACCGGCCTAAGACCGATACAGGGCACCGCACGACTCGCGTTCAGCACGAACGAGCCCAACCCGATTCACCGGGCAACCTGGACGCCCCCTAAAGGCCGACGGCCAAACCCCCGTTGGCATTCCCGCCAGGGTGGGGATGCACCGCTTAAGGCACTATTTCGTAGCCTGCCGATCCACAACGGCGCCTCAGCGAAGACAGTGCGACTCGCTCCGGGTCACTCCACGCCCACCGTGCCTCTCAGGACGTACGTAGGAGAGCGGCCTGAAACAACGGACGGCGGCGGCCCGTATCGGTCATCTGTTCCCGCGGCTGCCGTCCCTGACCGTCTGCAACCAGCAGCTGCGGGGCCTGGGCCCGCAGATGTCGGCGGCGGCGTTGTGGCCGGCCCGCCAGATCCCGACCTGGCACGAACCGCTCCAGCTGATGGACGGCACGCCGGTGCACTGCGGCGCCTCCGGGGTGACAGTCAACCGCTCAGCTCTGGCGAGATCGCCGGATACGGCATGGACAAGTCCCACCACGCCTTCTACTGGGGAGCCAAGCTGATACTGATCACCACCGCCGACGGCGCGATGACCGGCTACAGCCTGGCCCACCCCGAAGAACTCGACGAACGCAAACAGGCCCTGCAGCTGCTGCACGTCCACCAGATCGCGCCCGGGCCCTGCCCCATCGCCTGCGACAAGGGCTTCGCCGGCACAGGCATCGAGAAAGCCGCCGCCGGCCTGGGGCGCCCACTGATCCGTCCGGCCCGCGCCGACGAACCCACCGGCAGGACGTTCCCCGGCCGACTGCGCCGGCGCATCGAAGCGATCATCTGGACCCTGAAGAACCAGCTCGGCCACGAGCGCCACAACGCCCGCCATTCAGACGGCTTCTGGGCTCGTACCAGCCAGCGCATCCTCGCTCTCAACGCCGTCATCCGGCACAACTGGAACACCGGCGCACCCGTGAAACGCTCTCTGACCGCCTACGACCACTGACCCGAATTCCGTATCAACGATCTAGCGGTAGTTCGTGAACTGCAGGGCGACGTCGAGGTCCTTGCCCTTGAGCAGGGTGATGATGTCCTGCAGCTCGTCCTTCTTCTTCGAGCTGACGCGGAGCTCCTCGCCCTGGATCTGCGCCTTGACGCCCTTGGGGCCCTCGTCGCGAATGATCTTGGAGATCTTCTTCGCCTGCTCCTGGTCGATGCCCTCCTTGAGGGCGACGTTCAGGTAGTACTCCCTGCCGGAGAGCTTGGGCTCGTCGGCGTCTAGCACCTTGAGGGAGAGGCCGCGCTTGATGATCTTCTCCTTGAAGACCTCCAGCACCGCGCCGGCCCGCTCCTCCGAGTTCGCCTTGATCTGGATGCTCTTGCCGGACCAGGCGATCGAGGCGCCGGTGTTCTTGAAGTCGAACCGGTGCCCGACCTCCTTCACCGTCTGGTTCAGCGCGTTGTCGACCTCCTGGTGATCGATCTTGCTGACGATGTCGAAACTGGAATCCGCCACTACAAACCTCTCTCAACTGCGAGAACGCCGACCGGATCAGCCTAATCAGCATCTTCCTAGGATGGTCGGCTCTGACCAAATCATCGCGCCTGCCCGCCCACCTCCGGACCCGCCACCGCCCGGGGACAAACCGGTGTCACGTGCACCCTCGAAGTCCGCTATTCTTCTACCTGTCGCCGCGAGAGCGGATCGATGCGGCAGGTTGCCCGAGTGGTCAAAGGGAGCGGTCTGTAAAACCGTCGGCTCAGCCTACGCAGGTTCAAGTCCTGCACCTGCCACACAGCCTCAAGAGGCCCGTCACCAGCGCAGACGCCGGGACGGGCCTCTTGCGTTCGGGCGCTACAGCCCGTGCTTGCTCCAGAGGAACAGCCCAGCGCTGTCGGCCCGGAAGGCCTTCCACTCCGCCGACGTCAGACTGGACTTCACCTCGGTGAGAACGGGTGTGACACCGGCCTTGGTGAGAGAGGCGGCCGTCATCACGTAGACCTTGGTGAAGCATTCCGCCTTCGTGTTGCGATTGTTCCTCATCGTGAGAATCGCCGCGGCCATTTTGGTGTAGTACGGCTCGAATCTGCGATGAAGAACCGTGAGCGCCTTGGGCAGCGGCGTCCCGGAAGCGACCTTCGCCAAGACCAGCAGCTGGCTCGAAGTGAGGTCCTTCGATGCGACGAGACTGTCGAAGGATTCCCTGGACGTTTTCTTGGCGTAGATGTCTTCCGCCATTCTGTCCAGGATCTTGGACAGCTGCTGGTCGGTGAAGAATGTCGTCAGCAGGGACTTAATCTTGTTGACGGCCGTCTGCTTGGGCGTGATGACGGTTTGCGAGCCCTGAAGCAGGCCGGGCACCGCCGACTGAGCCGACGAAGCCGCGGCCGCCGCCGGGGCGCTCGCGAGGCAGGCCGACAGCGTGAGGGCTGCCGCCAGGAGGGAGGTTCGAGACACCGGTGTCACGTTACCGCACCTGTCCACAGCAGCTCCCTCACCGGCGTACGGCCGGGCCCCGAAGAACCCGGCCGCGGCGAACGGCAATGCTCAGCCCTGAATCAAACGGCGACACGCAGCCCTAAATCAAACTCAAGGCAGCAGCGCGAAGGACTGCCCGATGATTCCCATGCGAGACCAGCCGGAATTCAAGGACCCCTCCTTGACCGTCGTCTCCCCATTGAAGTAATCAATGAGCCCGAAACGCCGATCCGAAACGTCATACAACCCGGTGGGCGCGTACAACCCCATGTCCACCCAGCCGGAGTTCAATGCCCCCTGCTTGACCACCACACGACCATCCGTCCGCTGAAGAGCGACGCGATTGGGCGACATACGGAAGGTGCCGTTCCCGATGATGCCCATACGCGTCCAGGCGGAATTCAGCGCGCCTTGCTTGACGGTCACCTCGCCGTTGAAGAAGTCGAGCAGGCCGACGCGGTTGTCGGTCACCTCGAACTGGTCGCCCGCGACGTACAGCCCCATGTCGGACCACCCGGCATTGAGCGCGCCCTCCTTCACCCAGAGCCTGCCGTCGCCCATGACCAGGGCCACGCGATTGGGCGAGAGCTTGAAGCTGCGGCCGATCTTGCCCATGTTCGTCCATCCGGCGTTGAGCGGGCCTTCCTTGATCGCGACCTCGCCGTTGATGGAGTTCAGGACGCCGACGCGATTTCCGGCCAGGTCGAACGTGACGCCGTGCAGGCCCATGTCGTGCCAGGCGGCGCCGAGCGCGCCCTCCTTGACGAACACGCGGCCGTCACTGGCCCTGCGGACGCCGATGCGATTGCCGGACAGCCGGTACTCCGCCACACCCTCGTACTGGCGGGACCACCCGGCGCCGAATCCCCCCTCCTTGACCCACAACACACCGTCCTGCAGTACGGCAAGCCGCTCGGTCGGCGCGGGCCCGGGCGCGTCGCCGACGGTGGTGCCCCCGTTGCTACCCCAGCTTTCGGCGGCCTCCTGCGTCTGCGGCCAGGCGGACTGCAGGGCGTTCACCGGGTCGGAGCCGGATCCGCTCCGGCACGTGATGGAGGTGATGACGACGACGATCTGTGCGGGGAGGCGCTGCCAGAGGCTGTCGATGCTGCGCCGGTCGTAGGAGAAGTGGTGGTTCATCGCCATACCGGGCAGGTTGCGCCAGGCCCCCTTGCCGGTCCAGTAGCCCATGGTCATACACCCGGCCTGCATCCGCACGGCGTCGGTGTCGTAGTAGGCCGCGTACTGCGACGACCAGTTGTTCGTGGTGAGCGGCGCGTCGGAGTTGGGGGCGTACAGATTGTTGTGCTGGCGTGGCCTGCCCTGGTCGTCCGGACAGCCGAACGTGTCACCGTTGTAGGTCCACGTCCACATGTCCCAGCACCAGTGGTTGCTGATGAGGATCGGCATGTCGGCCTCGTTGATCACCTCGCCGCCGCAGCCGGGTGTCGAGCAGGTACCGGCGACGGCCGACGACGGTGTGACCGCCACCAGGCCGAGGCCGCTCAGAACGACGGCGAGCAGCGCCGCCATCAACCGCATTCGCATTCGCATGAAACGCACGCGTCCCTTCCAGGATTCGAGAGTTCGAGAGTCCGGGGATCCGGCGAGGAGAGCGGAACGGGATTCGGCCGCGATCCGCAGGCCGAGCGTAGGGAGCGCGTGTTCACCGCCCAACGATTCGGCCGATGCCTAATCGAGGTGGTTTCGGCCGACGATTAGGGCCGGAAACGGTCCTGACCCTGTCAACCGATCTTGGTCGCCTCTCGTCTCTCCTGTGCCTCATCCGTCGCGACAGGAGTCACCTTGCGCACGCGCTTGCTTCTCATGGCCGTTCTGGCCGGCGGTACGACCCTGCTTCCCCGACCGGCGCATGCCGTACAGGGCACCGACATCGTCGAATACCGGTGTACGAGCGCGACGACCGAGCCTCAGATCATCAAGGTCAAGGTCGAGCTGACGATGCCGACCGATGCCGTGGCGAACGTCCAGACGGCGATCGGGTGGCACGGCATCTACGTCAGCGACGAGACGGCACTACGCGTGCCGGACTCCGGGCTGCCTCCCGGGACCAGGCTGTACGCCTACATCTCGTCGAGCGGCCTGGACAAGGTCACCTCCGGCACGGGCGTGGGCACGCTCGCCACCCTCGACGCGGGCGCGATCATCGAACTGCCCGACGCGGCTCTACAGGTGAAGACGACGTCGCAGAACACCGGCATCGCCACCATACGACCGGCCGCGATCAACTTCGGCGCCGGCCCGACCGAGCCGATCATCAAGTGCGCGGTCCAGAACGCCGACGCCCTGACGACCTACCCGCTCTCCTTCGCCGCTTCGGCGGCTGCCCCCAAGCCCTCCAAGACACCTGCCGAACCGGAGCCAACCGAGCCAACCGATCAAACCGAGCAAGAGGACCCCGTGCAGGTGGAGAAGACGCCGGAGGGCGGCGCCGACACCGGCGGCGGCGGGACGGCGGGCCCCGACGGGCGAGTGTTCGTCTCGGCCGGGATCCTGCTCATCGTCACCGCCGGAACCGGCCTGCTGCTACGCCGCCGCCCCCGCCTGGCGGGCCTGACCACACCGCACCGCCCGACATCCTGACGCCCGAGCACCCGAGCCCCCCGGCTCACGTCGGTCTGAGCACCCTGGTCGCCCCGGTGATCAGCGCGGTCGCCAGGATCCACCCGGACACGATCAGCGTGTACGCCAGCCACTGCGTCCACCCGGCCGGATCGAACAGTTCCCGCTGCCCGAACGCCGGAATCGGCAGCAACAGGTCGAAGGTATAGGCGAACGCATCGAACCCAGGACTCTCGGCGGGCTTCAACGCACGCGGCGGCTCAAGCCCGAACACCACCGTCCCCGTCACCAGCAACAACAGGAACCACAACGCCGCCAACCACGACCGATACCCGTACCCGACCGTGACATCCAGCATCCGCCCCCACATCCGCGCCCCCGGCCCGAGCGTGCGCCGCGAAGCCCGCAACCTGGCCAATTGGGTACGGCGGGCCAGCGTCGGATTGCCGTCCCGGACATACCAGGCGGCGAGCTGCTCGTACGGCTGCGGTCTGAAGCCTTCGGGGTCGCGGCCGACCCACTCGATACGCCGTTTGACCCCGCCGCCGCGCAACGTGTCGTACGTCAGGCCGTTCAGCCGCAGGCGCTCGGGCCAGGTGCGCGGGTCGTCGTGCAGCACGCCGATGCGGGAGTGGGCGAAGCTGACGACGCCGTCGATCGGCTGGTCGGGGCACACCCAGAGCGAGCGCACCTCCATGTGGCTGGCGTGCAGCGCGTAGGTGGTGTCCGGGCTGCGCAGGACGCCGCTGATCGACAGCGTGCCGTCGACCCGCGCGCCGCGCAGCCGTACGCAGCCTTCGGCGCTGAAGCCGTCCTTGAGGTCCATGACGTCTTCGACGACCATGCCGTCGCAGGTCAGCGCCTCGCCGCCCGGGTTGGACAGGGTGGCCCCGTTGAGGAAGAGGCCGCCGTTGAGTCTCGCGCCGGCCAGCCGTACCCCTCCGCTGAACACCGCGTTCTTCATGAACGTGCCCGCTTCGACGACCATCGAGCCGCTGTAGAAGGCCCAGTCGCCTTCCGTCGCCTCGACGCGGCTGCCGCCGAGGTACAGGCCGCTGTCGAACTGCGCCCTGGCCAGCCGTACCGTGCCTTCGATATGCGAACCCGACAGGCTGAGGTGGCCGGTGGTCCGCATGCCGCCGCCGCTGAAGTCGCGCATACGGCAGTCGGTGAACCGGACGGTCTTGGTGGTGGCGTCAACGAAATCGACGGGTTCGTCCAGGTGACAGCCGCTCATCGCCAGCTCGCACTCGACCGTTCCGCCGCGCAGGACCAGCGGCCCGGTGATCCTGGCGCCCCGCAGCCGTACGGACGGCACCTGGCCCACCGCCGACTCCCTGGCCCCCAGCAACAGCGCCGCGACCACCTCGGCCCTGACCGTCCGCTCGGGACCCCAGCTCGCACCGTCGTCGGGTACGGCGGTGCGACCGCTTCCCGCGACCGGGCTCAGGTCGACGACCGTCCCCGAGCCGAAGGCCCGCCACAGTCGTCGTTCCGGGGCGGTGAGCCGCATGCGGGATGATCTCGGAGGCATGGTCACCATTCGTACCCGTGGCCAACTTGTGACGCAACCATTCGCCTGGTGGACGCATCTATCCAGGAGACGAAAGGATGTCCCCATGCTTCAGACACGCGCGTTCGCCGTGCTCGCGATCGCGGCCGCGGCCTCCACTTTCATGATCAGCCCTTCGCAGGCGGCCACGGCGTCTGGAGAGGTGCGATACGCCTGGGTCGACAGCTGCCCGAAGAAGGACTATTCGGTGCCGTGCGGGCCGTGGACACTGATGCTGCGCGACGGTTCCAAGGTCAAGCTGACCGACGCCGCCGTCCATCCCAAGGGGGCGAACGGCAAGGTCGACAAGGAGTCGAGCACGCCGATCTCGGTCAGCGGCAACGGGCGGCTGATCAGCTACTTCCGCAAGAGCGACAGCAAGCTGGTCGTACGCGACCTGACCACCGGCTCGGTCAAGCCGCTGCCCGGCGCCGCGGCGAAGACGCCCAAGGGTCTCGGCATGGCCGAGCTGGACACGGCGTTCTCCGACGACGGCCGCAAGCTGGCCATCGACTACTACGACGAGAACGCCAAACTGGCCACCCTCGTCGTCGACCTGGCCTCCAAGAAGACCGTGCGGCTGCCGGGCAACGAGTACCTCCAGGCCTTCAGCCCCGACGGCGCCTACACGCTGACCAGCAGGATCACCTCCGACAACACCACCGAGTTCGTCGTGTACAACGAGCTGGGCGAGGAGGCGCACAGCCGCGTGGTCCCGCAGATCGTCGCGAACAACGCCCCGATCGCCCTGTCCGACGACGGCTCCACCCTCGGCCTGGTCATCACCGGCCCGAAGGCGACGAGCAAGGCCAGGCTGCGGACCTATGACCTGAGCAGCGATGAGGTATCCGAGGCGGTCACACTGTCCTACCCCACCGCCTCGGAGTACCCGAACCGGCTGGTCTACAGCTCCTCCGGCGCCGTGACGCTGTGGACGACCAGGACGAAGCCCGAGGGCGACGTCATCGGCGCGACCAAGCGCTCGGTCGACACCGAGACCGGCAAGACCATTCAGCGCGATACGTTCCGCATCAAGTCCGGCATCTGGACGTGGTGGCTCCCCGGCGACTAACCGAACTATCGTCGCTTTATGGGGAAAATTCATGAAAGGCTCAACGACAGGCTGCGGGAGTTCATCTCCGCGCAGCCTGTCTATTTCGTCGCCACCGCCCCCGGCAACGGCGGGCACGTCAACGTCTCCCCCAAGGGCTACGCCGACACGTTCACCATCCTGGACGACCTCACCGTCGCCTACCTCGACCTGGACGGCAGCGGCGTCGAAACCATCGCCCACCTGCGCGACAACACCCGCATCACCATCATGTTCTGCGCCTTCCAAGGCCCACCGAACATCGTCCGCCTGTACGGCACCGGCCGCGTGGTCACCCCCGAAGAGCCGGACTTCCCCGAACTCCTCACACACTTCGGACCCCATCCCGGAGTACGTTCGATCATCGTCGTCCGCTGCGACCGCATCGCCGACTCCTGCGGCTTCTCAGTCCCGTTCATGGCATACGAGGAAGACCGCCCACTCCTGGACGAATGGGCCCAACGCAAGGACACCCAGCAACGCCGCGCCTACCGAGCCAAGAACAACCGGGAAAGCATCGACGGACTCCCGGGCTTGCGCGCAGACGAGACGGATCCGGTGGGGGTGCATTCGTAGGGGGCCTTGGCGGTTTGTCGGGGGGGTACTGGTGGGGGCGCTGATGGCGGGCGCGAGTCGTGGGCGCGGGCGCGGGTCGCGGGCGCGGGTCGCGGGCGCGGGTCGCGGGCGCGGGTCGCGGTACCAGTAGGCGCTCACCAACGAGCCCCGCAACGCCAGCCCCCCACCCCACCCACTCAGCCACGACTGCCGTGGGTTCTGGGGTTGAGCCCGCACCCGCGCCTCACAGCCCCACCCACCCCCTACTGCCCCCTCCGAGCCAGCCTCCTCCCTGCAGCCCCTCCCCACCGCCCTCCCTGCCAGCCTCTCCCCACCGCCATCGCAGATGCTCCCTCCCTGCCAGCCCCTCCCAGTCGTCGCCTCCCTGCCAGCCCACCCCCTGGCCACCCCGCCGCCTCGAATCCGTCCCCCTACGCCTACCGGTTTTACCCGGCATGTCGGGACGATCTGACTAGGCTGTCCACCATGATCGCGCCCCTCGCGCTCGCCTGCGTGCTCCTCCTCGCCGCTTCCGGCCCCCCACCGAGCGAACACCCCGATGCGACGCGCCCAACAAGGGACGCGACTCCCACAATCAGCACTCCCACAGCAGCAGAAGCCCCCCTACCAATCCCACCCAACCCCACAAACCCAAGCCCAAGCCCAGCAACATGCCCAAAAGTTGCCACCTACACGCATCTCACGCATCTCACGCATCTCACGCATCTCACGCATCTCACGCATCTCACGCATCTCACGCATCTCACGCATCTCACGCCCCCACCCACCACGCGTAAGACACGCAAGACGCGTAAAACACGTAAGACGCCCAGCGCACCCCGAATAGCCACAATCAAGCGCACCCTCCACCCCCAGGCGCCTCACCCCCAGGTCGCTCACTCCGAGCTCGCTCACCCCCACGCCCCTCACTCCCGAACCCCCCGAGCAGCCACCGCCCACGCCCGCCCCGCCAGAACACCCCCCGCCCGCCACGCACGCCTCCCCTCCCAAGACACCCGCCCGACCGGAACACCCCCAGCCCGCTACGCAGCCCTATCCTCAAGAGACGGCCGCCCCTTCGGCCCCTGGCGCGTATGGCTCAAAGACGGCAGCACCCTAGACCTGCCGGACGCCCAGGTGCCAGCCAAAAGCGCCTCCCGCAAACCGGCCCCTGTCGCCCTCGACCCCACCGGCCGACAAATCGCCTATTTCACGAAATCGGCCAAGCGCCTGGCCATCCACACCCTCCGCACCGGCCGAGTACGCCTCATCCCAGGCCCGTACGGCCAACGCCCCCCGAACGAGGACGTGTCCCAACTCGACCTGGTCCTCTCCCCCAAGGGCCGCTATCTCGCCATAGTCCCGTCATCAGGCGACTCCATCCTCGTCGAAACCAGGAACGGCAAGGCCTGGTCCCTCCCCGAATACGCCAGGGTCAACGGCTTCAGCCCCGACGCGCGCCTCGCCCGAGTCGTACTCGACGAAGAGGAAACCGCCGCCTACCGCCCCGGCGGCGAGGTCCCCTCCGGCGGCGCGACAGTCGTAGGCCGTACCGCCCTCAACAACCGTGGCACCCGCATAGCCGGCGCCACCCGCGAAGGCCAGCACATCGTCATCCGCTTCTACGCGACCTCCACCGCCATGCCGGCCCGCCGCCCCCTGAGCCTGGCCATCCCCCGCCCCGAATCCCCCCACCTCCTCGCCTGGCTCCCCAAAGCCCGCCTGACCCTCCTGACGCAGACCAACCCCACCACCTACACCCGCCACACCCTCAACCCCCAAGCCCAAACCTCCCACCCCACCGACCACTTCACCATCGCCCCCACCACCACAAACATCCACCTCCCAGGCGAATAACCCCACCCCCGAGCCCCCCAGCCCCAAACCCGCCCCTCGTACCTCGAACCCCCGCCCTACCGCCGATACCCCGCCATCCGCTCAAGCCGAGCCACCCGCTCAGCAGTAGGCGGATGCGTATCGAACAACCGCCCCACCCCAATCCCCCGAAACGGATTGGCGATCATCAAATGTGAAGCCGACGCCAGCCGACTGTTCTCCGGAAGAGGAAACTGCCGAGCCCCCATCTCGATCTTCCGCAACGCCGACGCCAACGCCAACGGATCCCCGGTCAACCGAGCCCCGGACTCGTCAGCCTGAAACTCCCGAGACCTGGACACCGCCATCTGAATAACCCCAGCGGCGACCGGCCCCAGCACCATCATCAACAGAGCCCCGAGAAACCCGGGCCCCTCATCATCATCAGACCCACCGAAGAACACGGCCACGTAGCTCAAGTACGTGATCATCGTCGCCAACGCACCCGTCACCGACGACAGCAGAATGTCCCGGTTGTAGACGTGCGACAGCTCATGCCCGACAACCCCACGCAACTCCCGCTCGTCCAGTATCTGCAAGAGCCCATGCGTCACACACACAGCAGCCCGACGAGGATTACGCCCCGTCGCGAACGCATTGGGCTGCATCGTCGGCGACACGTACAACCGAGGCATCGGCTGCCGAGCCTGCGTAGAAAGCTCCCGAACTATCCGGTAGAGCTTCGCCTGCTCCACCTCTCCCACCGGCCGAGCCCGCATGGCCGACAGAGCGATCCGATCGGAAAAGTAGTACGCCACCCCATTGCCCACCACGGCGACCAGCAGCGCCACCTGCACCCCGGCGCTCCCGCCGAGCCACCCCCCGATCACCAACACGAACGCCGACACCCCAGCCAGGAGGACCGCCGTACGCAGGCCATTGCGATGCACAGTTCCTCCTTACAGGGAGTGGGCTCACCCCTACCAACGAGCACCACCCCGCCCAACGTTCCCCAACTCCCACCCCCACCAGCCCAATCACCCACCACGCACCAGCAGCCCCACCCCCCGCTCCCCACCACGACAACCAAAAGGCACCCCCAGCGAGAGACCAACAGCCCTCTACCTCAATAGCCCCAGCGCCGCCCCATCCAGCACCACCTGCGGCACAACAGAGAACAGCACCGTCAGCACCAACGCCACCCCAATGGCCCCCCAAACAGCCCACCCCGCACCAACACGCCGCCCTTCGACCCCAGCCCCACCCGGCATGAACAGCCGAGCCGTCCACCCCACGTAGTAGTACAGCCCGATCACCGTGTTCACCGCCATCACCAGGGCCAGCCACCCCACCCCACCTTCGACGATCTCCCTGAACACCACGACCTTGGCGAACAGCCCCGCTAGCCCAGGCGGCAACCCGGCCAGACAGATCAGAAAGAACCCCAGCGCCACAGCAGCCACCGGACTACGGAACGCCAGCCCGCGATAGTCGTCGACCTCGTTGCGCCCCTCGCGCCGGGACACCAGCATGACCACCGCGAACGCCCCAAGATTCATCGCCGCATAAAACACCAGGTAAGCCACCGAGGCCCCCACGCCATCCCAGCCGCCACCCGCCGCACCCAACACCCCGAGCGGCGCCAGAATGTACCCCGACTGCGCCACCGACGACCAGGCCAGCAGCCGCACAGCCGATCGCTGCCGCATGGCGAGCAGATTCCCCACCGTCATGGTGAGCGCCGACACCACGGCGACGACCGGCGCCCAGGTACCCACCTGAGGCCCCAGCGCCAGCACCAACACGAGCATCAACCCGGCGAACCCTGCGGCCTTGGACACCACCGACAACAGCGCGGCCACCGGAACAGGCGCCCCCTGGTACACATCGGCAGCCCAAGCATGGAACGGCACCGCCGCCACCTTGAACGCGAACCCGGCCACCACCAGCACCACCGCGACCGTCGCCACGACCGGAAGATCACCTCCCGCGCCCGGCCCCACGACCAACGGCACCGCCCCACCCAACGCAGCGCCGATCCGATCGAGATAGACCGACCCGGTCAGCCCATAGATCAGCGACACCCCGAACAACATCACAGCCGTGGACACCACCGACACCAGGAACAGCTTGATCGCCGCCTCCGACGACCGCCCGTCGTAGCGCCGCATCCCCGTCAAGGCGAACACCGGCAGCGACACCAGCTCCAGCGCCACCACCAACATGATCAAATCCCGCGAAGCAGGCAGCAGTACGGCCCCCACCAGCGTGCACAACAGCAGGAAGTACCACTCGCCAACCGGAATCCCACCACGGGACAGCTCGGCCACCGACAGCAGTACCACCACGAGCCCGGCCACCAACGCCAACCCCGCAAAGATCACCGCAAACCCATCCACGACCAACGAGCACGACCCCGTGCCCCCCAGGTCGCCCGGCACGCAGAACGTTCGCAACGCCTCCCCGCCCCGCACCGCCTGCGCCACCACGAACCCGAGCGCCACCACCACCCCCGCCCCGGCCACGCCTCCCAGCGACCCACGCGAGCCCCGCCCCGTACCAGCCTCAACCCCCTCATCCACGACAGCGACCACATCCCCGGCCGGAACCCACCGCCGCCCCCGCCCGGCCGCCACGACCCACTCCCCACGACCACGCGAGCTCCGCCCCGCCCCTCCGCTCCCGGGCCAGAAGGCGTCGAGCAGCAACACCAAAGCAGCCGCCAGCGCGAGCACCAGTCCAGGCGCAACGGCGAAGTAGTCGATGCTCTGAATCACGACCCCACCCTCCAACCCGTCCCGCGACTCATCGACCGACCCCCAGCACAACCTCGACCACCGGCGTACTCAACGACAGCAACGCCTTGGGCCAGACCCCGAACACCACGATCAACACCACCAACGGCACCCAGGCGACCACCTCATGCCGGGCGACATCGCCCCCCTTGAGCTCCTCCCCACTCACAGCCCGCCCCTCGACCAGCTCCTCCAGCTCCCGATCCCCGGCCTCCCCACCACGCCCGACCGCACCTCCGACCAGCACCGCCGGAACCCCGTGCGTCACCCGCGACAACATCACCAGGAAGTACGCCGCCGTCAGCACGGCCCCCACCCCACCCAGCGCCATGAACACCAGGAACAACCCCCGAGGCAGCCCCTCGGCCGGCTGGAACGCCCCCAGCAAAGCCAGCATCTCCCCCCAGAACCCCGCCAGCCCCGGCAGCCCGAGCGACGCGATACAGGCGAACGTCAAAATCGCCCCGATGTACGGCAGGCGCGCGAGCAGACCGCCGCCGAGCGCGGGCATGTCGGCCGTGCCGTACCTTTCCTTGATCGCCCCGGCGACGAAGAACAGCAGGGCGGTGATCAGCCCGTGCGCGATGTTGCCGAAGAGCGCCGCATTGATCCCCACCGTCGTCAGCGTCGCGAAGCCGAGCAGCACGAACCCCATGTGCCCGACCGACGAGTACGCGATCATGCGCTTGAGGTCACGCTGGGCCAAACACGCCAGAGCGCCGTAAATGATGCCCACCACCGCGAACGCCCCGAGCCACGGCGCCACCGCCTGAGCGCCTTCGGGCAGGACAGGAATGGCGATACGCGCGAAGCCGTACGTGCCCATCTTGAGCAGGATCCCGGCCAGCAGCACCGAGCCGACCGTGGGCGCCTCGGTATGGGCGTCGGGCAACCAGGTGTGAAAGGGCCACATCGGCGTCTTGACCGCCAGGCCGAGCCCCACCGCCACGAACGCCAGGATCTGCACCGAACGCGACATCCCGGAGCCGTGCGCCTGACTCAGAGCGACGATGTCGAGCGTCCCGGTCTGCGCCCAGATGAGCAGCAACCCGAGCAGAAGAACGACCGACCCCAGCAACGTGTACAGAATGAACTTGATCGCCGCAGCCCGCCGATTCCGCCCACCCCACACCGCGATCACGAAGTACATCGGAATGAGCACGACCTCGAAGAACACGAAGAACAGCAGCAGATCGAGCGCGAGAAACGTCCCGATCATGCCCACTTCGAGGACCAGCAACGTGAACACGAACGCCCTCGGCCGCCCACCCGCCAGCAACTGCCCAGCCCCTCGCGCATCCCCCCACGCGAGGTACACGAAGCACAGGAACGTCAGCAATGCCGTCAACACCACGAGCGGCAGCGAAATCCCATCGACGCCAAGCTGAAAACGCACCCCGAGCGCCGCGATCCACTCGAAGTCCACCCCGAACTGCACCCTCCCGGCCGAGCCGTACTCGAACCGCACAGCCAGCAGTACGGCAAGCACCAGCGTGGCCCCGGACACCGCCAGCCCGAACCGGGGAAGCGCAGCGCGAGGAGCACGCCAGAGCAGGAGTACGGCGGCGCCGAGCAACGGAACCGCGAGCAGGGCGATCGGCAGCCAGCTCATCGGCCCACCACCTCCAAGGTCGGCCGGACGGCCTCCAGCGAGATCACCCGAACATCACCGCCCCGACAGCGATGATCAGCACGCCCGCCAGCAGGCCACTGACATAGAGCTGAACATTGCCGTTCTGGGCCAGGCGCAGCAGCCCCGAAGCCCCGAGCGCCGTGCGCCCCGAGCCCCGCACAGCCCCGTCGACCACCGCGTCGTCGGTGCGCACGACCAGCCTGGCCAGCCACATCACCGGCGTGACGAACACGGCGGCGTAGACGGTGTCCACATAGAACCCGCGCTCGGCGGGCGCGCGCAACGGGCCGAGCACTCTGGCCGGGTCCGCGACGGGATCGGCTCGCCAGCGGGCGTAGACGATGCCGCCGCCCAGGAGGGCGAGCACGACGCTGACCGAGGCGATGCCCCAGTCGAGATGCGCCATCCCGGCCAGACCGAGCAACAGGCTGGGCACGGCGAGAAGCAGGAGCGGCACGAGCATCGTGCCTGGCGCCTCGCGCGTGTCGATGACGTGAGCCGTGCCGGGCGCGGGCTCCGGCAGCGCGATCGGCCGCGCCGTACCGAAGAACGTGCGCAACCACGCGCGCATCGCATAGGCGCCGGTCACCGCGACCGTGGCCAGCGCGCACGCATAGAGCAGCAGAGCCGCGGCATCGGTGAGCACACCGCCGCTGAGCGCCTGCTCCATCGCGGCGAGCACACCGTCCTTGCTGAAGAACCCGCTGGTCGGCGGCAACCCGACGAGCGCCGCCAGCCCGATCGTCATCGTCGCGAACGTCACGGGCAGCGTGCGCCGCAGCCCGCCCATATGGCTCGTCAGGTTCGAGCCCACGTAGTGGATCACCGCACCCGCACACAGGAACAGCAGCGCCTTGAACGCGCCATGCGTCACCAGGTGGAAGATCGCCGCAGTGTCGGACCCGGCCGCCAGCGCACCGGCCATGTAGGCGAGCTGACTGATGGTGGAGTACGCGAGCACACGTTTGAGGTCGTCCTGCGCCAGGGCGGCCAGCGCCGCGCCCAGCATGCCCAGCGCGGCCAGCACCGCGAGAACGTCGAGCGTGGGCCGAGCCGCGAGGAACACCGGAAACAGCCTGGCGACCAGGAAGATCCCGGCGGCGACCATCGTGGCCGCGTGGATGAGCGCGCTGATCGGCGTCGGACCGGCCATGGCGTCGGGCAGCCAGTTGTGCAGCGGCACCTGCGCACTCTTGCCCGCCACCCCCGCGAGCAGCAGCATCGTGGCGACGACCACCGTGCCTGTGGACATCTCGGGCACCCGGGCGATCACCTCGGTGATCTGGAAACTCCCGGCCGCCATGCCGAGCACGAAGATCCCGAAAAGGAATCCGACATCCCCGAGCCGCGTCACCAGGAACGCCTTCACCGCCGCCCTGGAGTTGGCCCGATCCTCCCACCAGTGCCCGATGAGAAGGTACGAGCACAGTCCCATGACCTCCCAGCCCACATACAGGACAAGAAGGTCACCCGAGTACACGACCAGCAACATCGCACTGCTGAACAGACTGATGAACGCGCTGTAGGACGGATAGCGAGGATCGTCCTTGAGATAGCCGATCGAGTAGACCTGCACCGCGAGCGCGACCAGCGTGACGAGGACCGCGATGATCGACGACAACGCGTCGACGTGCAGCGTCACCGAGATCGGCACACCGCCGGTCTCGATCGTCGCATAGGTGTCGCCGTAGACCTCGGCCGCCCGCCCGACGGCCGCCTGCCCCTCCTCGCCCGAAACCCGGCCGAAGAACGCGAACCCCTGCCCCCAGGCCAGCCACAACGCCAGCAGCGCCGCCCCGCCCATGGGCACGACCGCGAACCACGCCGCCCGCTGATTGGCCGCCCGGTCGAACGCGACCCGCGAAACCCCCGAGGTACGCCGAAGGCCACGGGAGAGCAGCAATCCAGCGAAGGCCGCCAAGAACGGCAACAGCACGACCGCCGGAGCGACGAATCCCGGAATCACACCCGCCGAGCCGCCCATCACGAAGCGCCTCCCTCACCGGAGCGCCGAGCATCGGATGCGCCGTCGTCGGCCGACTGCGCCACAGCACCACCGGCGGCCCCGACGCCCACCTCGACCGCCACACGCTCGCCATCGAGGACCTCCGGCCCGTCGCCGGGACCAGGCCTCTCGCTCCCAGGCTCGGCAAGCTCCCGCAGCCGATCCAGATCAACCGTCTGCCGATTGCGATAGACCGCCAGCACGATGGCCAGCCCCACACCGAGCTCGGCCGCGGCGATCACGATCACGAACAGTGTGAGAACCTGCCCGCCGTGCAACTGATCGCGCAGCCAGACGTCGAACGCCACCAGGTTCAGATTGACCGCATTGAGCATGAGCTCGACCGACATCAGAACGAGGATCGTGTTGCGCCGGGCCAGCACGCCGTACACGCCGATGGAGAACAGCAGGGCCGAGACGACGGCGGGATAGACGATGTGCACTAGCGCCCCCTGATGTCGGTGCGAGAGAGCACGATGGCGCCGATCAGTGCGGCGAGCAGCAGCACCGAAAGCGCCTCGAACGGCAACACCCAGTTCCGGAAGATCGTCGAGCCGAGCTCCTTGGCCGAGCCGGGACCGGGATCAAGCGGTGCATACGCGAACCGGAAAGCGTCGACCACGACCGTGACCAGCACGACCGCGGTCGCGAGCGCCACACCGCCGGCCACCCACCGGTTACCGCTGTCCAGGTCGGCCGACCTGCCGATCGGCGCCCTGGTCAGCATGATGCCGAACAGCAGCAGGACGACGATCGCCCCCACATAGATGAGAACCTGCACCCACGCCACGAACTCGGCCGTCAGCACGAGATAACACCCCGCGAGCGCGCCGAAGCACAGCACCAGCCAGAGGGCGGCATGCACGAGTTGCTTCGTCGTGACGACGAGCAGCGCCGATCCCACCGCCACCATGCCCAGGAGCAGAAAGACGATCTCCTGCCCCGTGGGCGACAAGTAGGAGGGCACTGCCTCGTTCACGACTCCTCCTCGGACTCCTGCGTCTCGTCGCCCGGCAATCTGCCCGGCGGGCGGACGGACCTCGGGTCGGCCATCCGGCGCCTGCGCGACCGAGCAGCAGTCTGCTCGTCCGCGGGCGCCTCTGTTGACGGCACATCCGAACCTGTGGACAACTCCTCCGCCGCCGCACGCCCTGTGGAAAACTCCGGCGCCGCACTGCCCGCCTTGTCACCATCCGCAGGGGAAACGCCTGGGGAGGAAGCAGCCGGGGAAGCACCGCTCCCTGCACCCGCACGCTCCGAACCGCCGTCCACAGCCACCGGCCCATCCACAGAGGCAGCCGCAGACTGCGCACTACCGCCGTCCACAGTCTCCGGGTCCGGGTCCGGGTCAGCCGCCGACCCCTGATCGGTCGCGGGAAGCGCACCAGGTGGACGAATCCCCCGCACACCACTCATAGCGCGCCGAGGAGGCCGCCCACCCTCCCCCTCACCAGAAGGAGCGGCGGGAGAAGGAGTAGAAGGGGGAACGGAGGCAGCCTCGGCTCCATTGCCGGCCGTGCCTTCCCGCCGAGACGCCCTCCGCGCCGCAGTACCGGCCGCACCCGCCGAAGCGCCCTCACGCCCAGCGCGAGCAGCGGGCCGCGAGGCGGCGCCGAGCTCCTTGGGCGGCTCCGCATTCACCTCGTGAGCAGGCGGAAGCGGCACGGTCTGTACCCATTCGCCCAGCCGATCCTTCTCATGAAGAAGGTCACGTATGTCGTACTCGGCGTACTCGAACTCCGGCGTCCAGAACAACGCGTCGAACGGGCACACCTCGATGCAGATCCCGCAGTACATGCACAACGAGAAATCGATCGCGAACCGGTCGAGCATGTTGCGCGCACGCGGACGGCCGCCTTCGGGGGCGGGCAACGTCTCCTTGTGCGAGTCGATATAGATGCACCAGTCAGGACACTCGCGGGCACACAGCATGCAGACGGTGCAGTTCTCCTCGACCAGCGCGATGACGCCTCGGCTACGCGCCGGGAGAGCAGGATGTACCTCCGGGTACTGCTGTGTCACAGATCTGCGCAACATGTGACGAAGGGTGATGGAAAGCCCCTTCGCCAGTCCCACTCCCGGTATGTGCGCCATGGTTCAACATCATGACGCAGGATGCTCCTGAGGAGAATGTGCCAGACCGTTGTCCCCAGGTTTTCCACAGGCATCCACGGTCATCCACAAGTTGTCCACAGGCTAGTCGGCAGCGTCGTGAACCTGCCCGACGAGCCGTGCATACTCATCTCGGCCAAACGTTCGCAGCTCAAGATGCAGATCATGACGTACAGCGAAGCGGTGCACATCGTCGGCCGACCACGGGCCGGGCAAGTGAAGCAGCAAGCCCTGACTGTCACTCATCAGCACAAGTCCCGAAAGATCCTCGTAGCGATAGAGCATCAGCCCACCCGTCACCTCACTGACCCGCACCCGTAGCGCGTGATCGGCAGGAGTACGCACGCGCAGAAGCCCGCCCTCGCGACCTTCCAATACGAACCCGGGCACGGCGATCGCCTTGCCCGCCGCGATCTGCTTGCGCACGCGTCGCCGTTCGAAGTAGTTCAACGCAGGTCCACGCAGGAACAGGAAGGGAGCGACCAGCATGAACCCGATCGTCGGCCCCGGCACCAGCTCCGCCAGGAGTCGAATCACCCTCCACGAGCCCCACGGCAGAAACACGATCGAGGCCGTCAAAGTGGCCAGTCCGACGACGAACGACCCCCACAGCCGCAACGGGGACCAATGCCGCCATGGCGCCGCCGCCCACCACGCCTTGCGCGTGGCCTCCTTCGCCTCTTTCCTCTTCCGCCGATCCCGCCAGAGCTCTCGCGCAGACTTCCCGGCCCTCATGAGCACCCCGGCTTCGACCACCGGGCCGGTCGCGAGCTCGGGCACCGCTTCCGGCAGCTCCTGCGCAACGATCGGGGCAGCCCCGTACACACCACGCCATCCCGGCCCACGCCTGGTGAGATACGCATGGACCTGCGCGACGTTCGCGAAGCTCCGCACCTCGTACGGGATGCCCAGAGCGGCGCTCAACTCCCGCACACCGCGCACGGGCCCGGCGTCGGGAAGCTCCAGAACGATCAGCCCGTCGGCATCGAGCGCGACCGCGCCGCGCATCGCGTTCGGATCGACACGACGCCGCAGAACCGGCGTGTCCCCCTCCGTGGCCAGGCGATAGCAGACCAGCTTGGCAGGGCGCACCGCGTGCATGACCGTGTTGCCCCGCCTGACGATCAGCTGTCCGGCATGCCAGTACAGCTGGGGAAACGCGTATTCATCCTCGGAAGGTGAGGCGACCAGCGACTTCAGTGAGCCCAGCAGCGATCGTTTCGACAAGCCGTCTCACCAAGTCCTCGCCTCAACCCATCATGACCCGGCCAGCACTTTGACGACACCGGTGAGCGCCAACTGCAGGAGCGCCAGGGGGACCAGCCCGGTCCACGCCAGCCGCTGCAGCTGGTCCTCGCGCAGGCGCGGAAGGCTCACACGCAGCCAGATGATCAGGAAAGCCAGTCCGAACACCTTGATCAATGTCCACACCGGCCCCGGAAGGAGCGGCCCGTGCCAGCCACCGAGGAACAATACCGTCGTAAGGGCAGACAGCACCACAATTCCGACATATTCCGCCAGCATGAACAGGGCGAACCTCATGCCGGTGTACTCCGTCATCGGGCCCATGATGATCTCCGACTCGGCGATCGGCATGTCGAAGGGCGGTCGCCGCAACTCCGCGAGCCCGGCGACGAAGAACACCACAGCGCCGATCGCCTGCCAGGGCAGCCACCACCACTGCCACGCCTCGACGATCCCCGGCAGCGACAGCGTGCCCGCCGCCATCGCGACCGACGACGCCGCCAGCACCAACGGCAGCTCGTACGACATGAGCTGCGCTGCCGAGCGCATCCCCCCGAGCACCGAGTACTTGTTGGCCGATGCCCACCCGGCCATGATCGAGCCGAGCACCCCGATCCCCATCACGGCCAGCACGAAGAACAACCCCACGTCCAGATCCACCCCGACCAGCCCTGGGCCGACCGGGATGACGATCATCACCACGAGGTACGGCACCAGCGCGACGGCCGGGGCGAGCTGGAAGATCCGCCGATCGGCGGCGGCCGGGATGACGTCCTCCTTCTGCGCGAACTTCACCCCGTCGGCGATGAGCTGCGCCCACCCGTGGAACCCTCCGGCGTACATCGGCCCGAGCCGGGACTGCATGTGCGCCATCGCCTTGTGCTCGGCCTGCCCGATGACCAGCGGCAGCACCAGAAAGACGATCACGATGAGCGCGATGCGGATCAGTACGTCAAGCATCCGAGGCGGACCCCCAGTCGGCCGGCACACCCGGCGGCAGCGTCTTGCGACGACTCGGCGACCCGTGCCCCGACTCCCCCGGCTCCTTGGCGCCGGGCCACGCCTTGGCCACCCGCGCGGCCAGCACGAAGTCCTTGCGCAGCGGATGCCCCTCGAACCCGTCGGGCAGCAGAAGCGGCACCAGGTACGGATGACCGTCGAAGCTCACGCCGAACATCTCGTACGTCTCGCGCTCGTGCCAGTTCGCCCCTCGGTACACCGTTGTGGCCGTGGGCAGGCGTGGATCGTCGGCGGGCACCCAGGTGCGGATCAGCAGCCTGGCCGTCTCCCGTGGCGCATAGACGTTCGCGACGATGTGGAACCCGCCCGGCAGGTCGTCCACACCGGTCAACCAGTCGAAGAACTCGAAGCCCGCCGCCCGGCAGACCTGCAACGCCTCGATCCAGTCGCCAGGCGACACGTCGAGGGTGGTCTCGCCGTGCGCCTCACTCACCTGGGCCCGGGAGCCGCACCACTCCAGCACACCGCTCGTGCCGGGACGGATCGGCGTGGGGGCCGGGAGGTCGTCGGAGGGTGTCATCAGGTCCCCTCGTGCGAGCGAGACCACACGTAGCGGTCGCTCAGCTTCTCGGTGGCGATCTTCTCCTGGAGCTTCATGATGCCGTGGAGCAGGGCCTCGGGCCTGGGCGGGCAGCCGGGGACGTACACATCGACGGGGATGATCTGGTCGACGCCCTTGGTGACGCAGTAGGAGTCCCAGTACGGGCCGCCGGAGTTGGAGCACGCGCCGAACGAGATGACGTACTTGGGGTCGGGCATCTGCTCGTACAGGCGCTTGACCGCCGGGGCCATCTTGTCCGTCACCGTGCCCGAGACGATCATGAGATCGGCCTGACGAGGGCCGTTGGCGAACGGGATCACACCGAAGCGGATGAAGTCGTGCCTACTCGTCGAGGCGGCGATGAACTCGATCGCACAACACGCGAGACCGAAGTTGAACACCCACAGGGAGTAGCGCCTGCCCCAGTTCAGTACGAAGCGCATGGGCTTGGGAGCGAGCCGTGAGACCGGCCCCACGGTGGGCATCGGAAGATCGGCCATGGGCAGCATTGTCCCTCGTGAGCTACGTCCAGGCGAGCACCCGTTTGCGCCAGGCATAGACGATGCCCAGCGCGATGAAGGCCAGGAAGACGAACATCTCCACCAGCGTGGTCATCCCGAACCCCGGCAATGCGAAGACCGTCGCCCAAGGAAAGAGGAAGACCGCGTCGACCGCGAAGACGACATAGAGATAGGTGTACACGTAGTAGCGAATCTGCGACTGCGCCCAGCCCTCACCGACCGGATCGACCCCACACTCGTAGGTCGTCAGCTTCTCGGCCGTAGGCCTGGTCGGCCGCAGCAGGCGATTGGCGAACAACGCCCCCACCACGATCACAACCCCAACACCGAACAGCACGGCAACCAACGCGTAGGAGCCGAAGTAGCCGTCCATTGGCCGATCGTAACCCAGCCGCCTCTTTCGTCCCAGAACGCTGAGGGGCTTACTTCGTGGGGGTGAGGTGGGGTGGGGTCGGTGGTTGGTCCTTGGTGCCTTGGGTCTTTGGGTGGGTGCGCCGAGGTTGGGGAGGGGGTTGGGCTTTGGACCGCTGGAGGGGCCGGAGGTAAAGAGGCTGGAGCCGAGCGCTGGGAGGCCTTGGGGTAGGGGGATGGGCCGCTTTCGGGCGCGTGCAGGACTGCTGTGGGGGGAGATGAGGGTGCCGGAATCCGTCAAACCGGGTGGGCGGGTGTCAGGTGTAAGCGCCAAGGCTTGGCTGAGTGACGGGCCGGTGGGTGAGGTTGCAGGTGGAGGTTGGCGGGAGTGAGCGGCGGGAGGTTGAAGGCGGAGACTGGGGTCCGGAGGGCCGGATGGCCGGGGCTGGAGCTGAGGTGGGCGGCGGGGTGGAGCTTGAGGCGGGGTGGGGTTGGGGCAGGGGGGGTTGAGCGACGTGGCAGTGGTCGGCTGCGGAAAGGCGTGGCGGGATAGGGAGCCGAGAGAGGACGGAAGAAAGGACGTGTGGCGAAGCGGCGGAGCAAGGAAGGGCACACCGGCTGCACCGCGTGCTGAAGGCGGGGCGCAGGCTGGGTCCGGCATGTGAGCGTTGAGCCTGGTGTGGGTGGGTGGAGTTGGCCTGTGCAGGTTGGGGGTGACTCAGGGACGGGGTGTGCGCGAGAGCAGGTGGAGAAGACAGCAGGTGGGATGAGAGCAGGTCGGGGCAAGATCAAGTGAGGAGTGCGGCGGGCTGAAGTGAGGGTGAGACGAGGTGCGTGGCGCGGAGTGGGTACGGAGGCGGGGTGCAGGGCGAGCCGGTGTGGTGGGGGTGGACTGAGCGTGGGGCATTGGGCGGGGTAGCGCTTGCTGTGATGGGTTGGGCAGTTGGCTTTTGAGGGGTGGGCCTGAGCCTGGGGTTGGCGCTGAGGCTGGGTGCGGGTTGGGGGTGCGGTGTCCCGTTGAGGGTGCGATGTCCTGTTGAGGGTCCGGTGTCCCGTTGAGGGTGCGGTGCTCTGTTGGGGGTGCGGTGCTCTGTTGGGATTGCGGTGCTCTGTTGGGATTGCGGGTTGTGTTTGGGTGATGCCGTCCGAGAGCGCCTGACAACGCGGCAGGTGTCAGGCGCAGCGCCCGTTCGCGTCGCCGTGCAGGAATGCGGGCGTTCGAGCAGGCCGTGCGGAGCGTTGCTGGAGGGCAGCTCATGCCGCTGGGAGCTTCGACTGGGGGCTTCTCAGGTGAGGCAGGGCGTGAGTGGGACATGGACGGGGGGTGTGGGGTGGCGTGGAGGTGCGTGTTACGTGCGGGTGAGGTGGGGTTCCACGTGAGACGCGGCACGGCAGGGTGAAGCGAGCGTGAGGGCGGTGGGGTGGGGGAAAGCAAGAGGAAGCAGGCGTGTGGTGCGCTTTAGCGTGCTGTCTGTGAGCGTGCTGTGTGTGAGCGTCTTGGTGTGGCCAACACTGCTCGGCATGACGTTCCGCATACGCCCGCAGTGAGGGGCCTCAGGCGCATCGCGCAAGGCGCACGCCGCGTGCAAGCGCCTGCGATGGGCCAGCCCGCTTTCCTAATGCCAAGCCGCAAACCATCCCCACGCCGCCCGCAAACCATCCCCACACCGCCCAAAACCAACCCCACGCCCCCACTCCTCACCAGCACCACCAGCCCCAACACCAACAAAACACCAAGAAACCCCACACCCCAGGAAAACCCCCACCACCTCTCCCAAGCCCCCTCAACCCCGCCACCTCCCCCCTCCACAAACCCCGCCCCACCCACCGCCACCCCCGCCCAAACACCCCACCCCCAAGCCCCCACCCACCCCCATACACCACCCCACCCCCTCCCCTGACATCACAGACGTCACACCCGTAACCCCTCCAAAGCCTCACCCCCCATCCCCCCAAGAGAGGGCAAAACACCAAAAGAGACCCATAATCTGGCACGCATGCACAAAATGCGATTCTTCGGAGGAATCGCGCTGATCGCCGCAGCGGCTGTTGGCTGTGGTGTGGCCCCCGCCTCCCCTAGCGAGAACGTGCCCCTGCCATCGGAGCCTACGATGATCAACTTTGTCGACCCCTCCACGGTCGACGGGCTGGTCACCAGGACGCTGACCGAAGGTGACGCCGGTGGACGTCACGTGCACATCGTCTATCCCGAGCTCCCTGACTCCCCCGAGCTCACCGACAAACTCAGCCAGGAGGCCCAGCGTCAGCTCCAGCGCTTCGTCGAGACGACCAGCGACGACGATCCCTACCCTCAGCCCGAGCTGAACGTGGACTGGCAGCTCGCGGCCGCCGATGAGCATGTCGTGGGCGTACGGCTGCGCACGGGTGAGTTCACGGGGGCGAACTGGGGCAACTCCCTGCGCACGATCTGGTACGACCGGGCGCGCAAGAAGGCGTTCGACTCGCCGGGGTTGATCAAGGGGGACGCCGCGCTGGCCACGCTCGCGGAGCTGGTCAGGAAGCAGTTGGGGCAGCGCGGGCCCGAGGTGGACGACGACGCGGTCGACGCCGACCCGGAGCTGTTCGACTCGATGGCGTTCAACCCGGACGGCAGTCTGGTCGTGGAGTTCGACGACTACCAGGTGGCGGCGGGATCGGTCGGGCGGGTGGCCGTGGCCGTACCTTCGGCCGAGGCGGAGCCGCTGCTGTCGGAGACGGGGGTACGGGCGAGGGCTTCGGCGCTGCGCAATCCGCCTTCGCCGAGCAGTTCCATGACGCTGCCCACGCCCAGCCCGGACGCCAGCAGCACAGGAGCGGGCGCGGTCGACTGCGCGCAGGACAAGTGCGTGGCGCTGACGTTCGACGACGGGCCGGGGCCGTACACGGGCAAGTTGCTGGACATGCTCGCCGACAGCAAGGCGCGGGCGACGTTCTTCACCGTGGGCACGAACGCCGCCGCCAACCCGGAGCTGCTGCGGCGCATGCGAGACGAAGGCCATCTCGTCGGCAACCACACCTGGGCGCACCGCGACCTCACCAAACTGCCCAGCAGCAAGATCGCCGACTCCATCTCACGCACGCAGACGGCGATCGCCGAAGCCGTCGACCAGACGCCCACGATGGTCAGGCCTCCGTACGGGGCCTCGGACAAGGAGGTGGCGAATGTGGCGCGCAGGCTCGGGCTCTCGCTGGTCAACTGGGACGTCGACACCATGGACTGGCGTGACAGGAACGCCTCGGTCGTCGCCGGACGCGCCGTGAAGGGCGCGCACCCGGGGGCGATCATCCTCATGCACGACATCCATCGCACGACCGTGGACGCGGTGCCCCGCATCCTGCGCGCGCTGGAGAAGAGGGGCTACACCTTTGTCACCGTTCCGGAGCTCTACGGGGAGACGGAGATGCGGGCCGGTGAGATGTACCGCTCCGGACCGAAGGCCGCGCGGAAGGAGCCCCTGCAGTAGAGCGCCCGTGAGCTCCACTCAACAGCGACCCGAGCGCCACCCGTCCCCTCGCAGGAGCCCGAGCGCCACACGCCCTCTCCGCGGCGAAACCGGGCGCCACACGCCCCCTCCGCTGGAGCCCCGGCAAGAGGCGGTCGGCCCCTGACGTAGCTCAGCGGCGGGAGGCGCATATAGTTGAGCATCGTGACCCGAACCGTCCTCTTCGCCCGCCTGCACGTTGACCTGTGCAGGCTCGCGGCCGGTCTGTGTCGTCTTTAGCGTTCTCCCGCCCTCCCCTGAACGCCACCTCGCGTTACCCGCTTGTCTGGGCTGCAAACGCGTGAACTCCCGAGGATCTAGCATGGAAACGAGAAAGAGCCACAAGCGACCGCGCCTCGGCGCGTCGAGGAGGACTGAGCTGTGACCAAGCAGGTTCAGCAACTCGACCGCGTGATCATCCGGTTCGCCGGCGACTCAGGCGACGGCATGCAGTTGACGGGTGACCGCTTCACCGCGGGTACGGCCGAGTTCGGCAACGACCTGTCCACGCTGCCCAACTTCCCCGCCGAGATCCGGGCGCCCGCAGGCACCCTGCCGGGTGTGTCGAGCTTCCAGCTGCACTTCGCCGACCACGACATCCTCACTCCGGGTGACGCGCCGAACGTGCTGGTCGCGATGAACCCGGCCGCGCTCAAGGCCAACATCGGCGACCTGCCGAGGGGCGCCGACATCATCGCCAACACCGACGAGTTCACCAAGCGCAACCTGCAGAAGGTCGGCTACGACGCCAACCCGCTCGAGGACGACTCGCTGGCGGAGTGGCGGGTGCACCCGGTGCCGCTGACGTCGTTGACGGTGACCGCGCTCGCGGGCTTCGACCTGTCCAAGAAGGACGCCGAGCGTTCCAAGAACATGTTCGCCCTCGGCCTGCTGTCGTGGCTGTACCACCGCCCGACCGAGGCGACGATCAAGTTCCTCGAGGGCAAGTTCGCCAAGAAGCCCGACATCGCCAAGGCCAACATCGCGGCCTTCCAGGCGGGCTGGAACTACGGCGAGACGACCGAGTCGTTCTCGATCTCCTACGAGGTGAAGCCGGCCAAGCTGGCTCCCGGCGTCTACCGCAACATCTCGGGCAACCAGGCGCTGGCCTACGGCCTGATCGCGGCGGCGGTGCAGGCGAAGCTGCCGCTGTTCCTCGGCTCGTACCCGATCACCCCGGCCTCGGACATCCTGCACGAGCTGTCCAAGCACAAGACGTTCGGCATCCGTACCTTCCAGGCCGAGGACGAGATCGCGGGCGTCGGCGCCGCGCTGGGCGCCGCGTTCGGCGGTGCGCTCGGGGTGACGACGACCAGCGGTCCCGGCGTCGCGCTGAAGGCCGAGACCGTGGGCCTGGCCGTCACCACCGAGCTGCCGCTCATCGTGGTCGACGTGCAGCGCGCCGGGCCGAGCACCGGCATGCCGACCAAGACCGAGCAGACCGACCTGCTGATGGCCATGTTCGGCCGCAACGGCGAGTCGCCGCTGCCGATCGTGGCCGCGATGTCGCCGAGCGACTGCTTCGACGCGGCGATCGAGGCCACCCGCCTCGCGGTGAAGTACCGCACGCCGGTCATGCTGCTGTCGGACGGCTATCTGGCCAACGGCTCCGAGCCGTGGAAGCTGCCCGAGGTCGGCGACCTGCCCGACATCTCCACGACGTTCACCACCGAGCCCAACGACGGCGAGACGTTCCTGCCGTTCAAGCGCGACCCCGACACCCTGGCGCGCCCGTGGGCGATCCCGGGCACAGCCGGGCTCGAACACCGCATCGGCGGCATCGAGAAGGCCGACGGCACCGGCAACATCTCCTACGACCCCAACAACCACGATCTGATGGTCAGGCTCCGCCAGGCCAAGATCGACGGCATCGCCAAGGACATCCCGGAGCTCGAGGTCGACGACCCGACGGGCGACGCGAAGGTCCTGGTGCTCGGATGGGGCTCGACCTACGGCCCGATCGCCGCGGCCGTGCGCCGGATCAGGAAGGCGGGCGGCACGGTCGCGCAGGCTCACCTGCGTCACCTCAACCCGCTTCCGGCCAACACCGGCGACGTGCTCAAGAGCTACGACAAGGTCCTGCTCCCCGAGATCAACCTCGGCCAGCTCGCGCTGCTTCTGCGCGCCAGGTTCCTGGTCGACATCATCAGCTACAACCGCGTGCGCGGGCTCCCGTTCAAGGCCGAGGAGCTGGCCGGAGTCATCCAGGACGTGATCGACAGTGAGTGACCTCCTCAACGGCAAGGGCCTCAGCCTGGTCCCGAAGACCGATGCCAAGCAGGGCATGAAGGACTTCAAGTCCGACCAGGAGGTCCGCTGGTGCCCCGGCTGCGGTGACTACGCGATCCTGGCCGCGGTGCAGAGCTTCCTGCCCGAGCTCGGCCTCAAGCGCGAGAACATCGTGTTCGTCTCCGGCATCGGCTGCTCCTCGCGCTTCCCGTACTACCTCAACACCTACGGCTTCCACTCCATCCACGGCCGGGCCCCGGCCATCGCGACCGGACTGGCCGCCAGCAGGCCCGACCTGTCGGTGTGGGTGATCACGGGTGACGGCGACGCGCTGTCGATCGGCGGCAACCACCTCATCCACGCGCTGCGCCGCAACGTCAACCTCAACATCCTGCTGTTCAACAACAGGATCTACGGTCTGACCAAGGGCCAGTACTCTCCGACGTCCGAGGTCGGCAAGATCACCAAGTCGACGCCGATGGGGTCGCTGGACAAGCCGTTCAACCCGATCTCGCTCGCGCTGGGCGCCGAGGCCTCGTTCGTGGCGCGCACGCTCGACTCCGACCGCAAGCACCTGCAGTCGGTGTTGCGCGAGGCCACCCAGCACCGGGGCACCTCGCTCGTCGAGATCTACCAGAACTGCAACATCTTCAACGACGGCGCCTTCGACCAGCTGAAGGACCCCGACCAGCGCGAGGACATCACGCTGAAGGTCGAGCACGGCCAGCCGATCCAGAGTGCCACCAAGGCGGTCGTACGCGGCGCCGACGGCGGCATCGAGGTCGTCGACAGGGCGTCGGTCGCCGAGGCCGACATCCTGGTGCACGACGCGCACCGCGCCGACCCTTCGCTGGCGTTCGCGCTCAGCAGGCTGGACGAGCCGGCGTTCGAGCACGTTCCGATCGGCATCTTCCGCCAGATCGACCGCCCGGCCTACGACGTGCTGATGGCCGAGCAGTTGGAGGAGGCCGTGGCGCAGAAGGGCCCCGGCGACCTCGGGGAGCTCCTGCTGGGCGGCGACACCTGGCGCATCGGCTGATCACGTCCGAAAGAAGCCAAGCACGTCCGGACGCAGCCAAGCACGATCGGGCGCAGCCAAGCGTGACCGGGCGAATGTGACAAAGATCGGCGCACCGTACGCCCGGTAACATCTGGCTTTTCCTGTGATTTAGGCATAAAAGAGAGCAGGGTCCTTCTTCTAGAGGGCCCTGCTCTTTTGCGTGCCCGAGGACGCCCCCCTCCCTCACTCGCACGCCGTACCCCCGTACCAGCAGCGCCATCCGTTCGACGTGCCCGCGCCACCGGTTCGACCACCACGTGTCACCGGAGTGTGTTTTCCGGCATCGCCCCAGCTAGAAGAAAGATTTGGGACACATGTTGCGGTAAACCACTCGTGGTGCAAGAGCGTCGAATTGCAGGCAATACCGCATCGCAACGAGGGAGATCAGCACGGTGACATCGATCGGCCTGGCCGTCATAGGGGCCGGATACTGGGGCCCCAATCTGATCAGGAATGCGATGGCCACCCCGGCCCTTCGGGTGGAATGGCTGTGCGACCTCGACGAGGAACGTGCCAAGGCGGTACTCGGCCGCTACAGCACCGTCAGGACGACGACCTCCTACGAGGAGGTGCTCGCCGACCCGAACGTCGGCGCCGTCGCCATCGCCACCCCCGCAGGCACGCATTTCAAGCTGGTGCGCGAGGCGCTGCTGGCCGGAAAGCACGTCCTGGTGGAGAAGCCGCTCACGCCGACGCACGCCGAGGGCGTGGAGCTGGTACGGCTGGCGGAGGAGCGCGGCCTGACGCTGATGCTCGACCACACGTTCTGCTACACCCCGGTCGTCGGCCGCATCAGGGAGCTGCTGCACTCGGGCGAGCTCGGCGACCTGCGCTTCGTCGACTCGGTCCGGATCAACCTCGGTCTGGTCCAGCCCGACGTCGACGTGCTGTGGGACCTGGCGCCGCACGACCTGTCGATCCTCGACTTCGTCCTGCCCGACGACGTCGTCCCCGTCGCGGTCGCGGCGCACGCCTCCGACCCTCTGGGCACCGGCAAGCCGTGCCTGGCGTACCTGACGTTGTGGTTGTCGTCGGGTGCGATCGCCCATGTGCACGTGAACTGGCTGAGCCCGACGAAGATCCGTACCACGATCATCGGCGGCTCCCGGCGCACGCTCGTCTGGGACGACGTGAATCCGGCCCAGCGCCTGTCCGTGTACGACAGGGGCGTCGACGTGCCGGACGCCGCCGAGCCCGACGCCAGGGCGCAGGCGCTCATCTCCTACCGGCTCGGCGACGTCGTCGTGCCCGCGCTTCCGGAGCGTGAGGCGCTGCGCGGCGTGATGACCGAGTTCGCCTCGGCGATCACCGACAAACGACCGCCGCTGACCGACGGCAAGTCCGGGCTCAGGGTGCTCGCACTGCTGGAAGCCGCCGGACAAAGCATCGACAATGATGGCAAACGAATCGATCTTGGGGGAAGCGCTCGATGATCAACAACTCTCGCTGCCTGGTCACGGGCGGAGCGGGGACGATCGGCTCGACCATCGTCGACCAGCTGCTCGACGCGGGCGCCCGCGAGGTCGTCGTGCTCGACAACTTCGTCAGAGGTCGCAAGGCCAATCTCGCCAACGCCCTCGCGCACGGTGACCGGGTACGCGTCGTCGAAGGCGACATCCGCGACCGCGACCTGGTCAGGTCGGTCACCGAGGGCATCGACGTGGTCTTCCACCAGGCCGCCATCCGCATCACGCAGTGCGCGGAGGAGCCCAGACTCGCCCTTGAGGTACTCGTCGACGGCACCTACGAGGTCGTCGAGGCCGCCGCCGAAGCCGGTGTGCGCAAGCTCGTCGCCGCCTCCTCCGCCTCGGTGTACGGCCTGGCCACGGAGTTCCCCACGCCGGAGACCCAGCACCCCTACGACAACGACACCATGTACGGCGCGGCCAAGACCTTCAACGAGGGCCTGCTGCGCAGCTTCAAGGCCATGCGCGGCCTCGACTACGTGGCGTTGCGCTACTTCAACGTCTACGGCCCGAGGATGGACATCCACGGCCTCTACACCGAGGTGCTCATCCGCTGGATGGAGCGCATCACCGCGGGCGAGCCGCCGCTCATCCTGGGCGACGGCCTGCAGACGATGGACTTCGTCTACACCGAGGACATCGCCAGGGCCAACGTGCTGGCCGCCGAGTCGCAGGCCAGTGACACCGTGTTCAACATCGCGTGCGGCGTGGAGACCAGCCTGCGCGACCTGGCGCTGATGCTGCTGCGCGTGATGGACCGCGAGGACCTCGGCCTGGAGTTCGGCCCGCCGCGCGCGGTCAACGGCGTCACCCGCCGCCTGGCCGACGTCAGCCGCACCGCCGAGCACCTCGGCTGGAAGGCGGAGATCGGCCTGGAGGACGGCCTGCGCCGCCTCGTCGGCTGGTGGCAGGCCGAGAAGGCGGCCGACGCCTCCTTCACCGGCGCATCCGGGGCAGGCGCATGATCCCGGTCATGAAGCCGTGGCTCGGCGAGGAGGAGGCCGAGGCGGCGGCTGCGGCCGTCAGGTCCGGCTGGGTGGCGCAGGGGCCGAGGGTGGCCGAGTTCGAGCGCGCGTTCGCCGACTTCGTCGGGGCGCCGCATGCCATCGCGGTGTCGAACTGCACGACCGCACTGCACCTGTGCCTGATCGGCGCGGGCGTCGGCGCGGGCGACGAGGTCGTGGTGCCCTCGCTGTCGTTCATCGCGACCACCAACGCCGTGCGCTATGTCGGCGCCGAGCCGGTGTTCGCCGACATCGACGCCGGCACGCTGAACCTCACGCCCGCGACCGTCGAGGCTGTGCTGACCCCGGCCACCAAGGCCGTCATCGTGGTCGACCAGGGCGGACAGCCCTGCGACCTCGACGCGTTCAAGGCGTTGTGCGAGCCGCGTGGCATCGCCGTCATCGAGGACGCGGCATGCGGCGCGGGCTCGACGTACAAGGGCGGAGCGGTCGGCGGCGGCGCCGCGTTCGGGGCCTACTCCTTCCATCCGCGCAAGCTGCTGACCACCGGCGAGGGCGGCATGGTCACCGTGCAGGACGCCGAGGTGGCCACCCGGCTGCGGCGGCTGCGCGAGCACGCGATGAACGTGAGCGCCGCCGACAGGCACGCCAGCGCGCAGCCGGTGCTCGAGGCCTACCTGGAGGTCGGCTTCAACTACCGCATGACCGACATCCAGGCCGCCGTCGGGCTGGTCCAGTTGGCCAAGCTGCCCGCCATGGTCGCCCGCAGGCGCGAGCTCGCGGCGCGCTACCAGCAGGCGCTGCCCGGCCTGGTGACCCATGTGGACCCGGAGTTCGGCACCAGCAACTACCAGTCGTTCTGGCTCAGGCTGCCCGAAGGGCACGCCGTCGACCAGGAGCAGCTGCTGAAGGAGCTGGCCTCGCGCGGGGTGTCGGCCAGGCGCGGCATCATGGCCGCCCACCTGGAGCCCGCCTATGACGGGCATCCCGGCACCGACCTGCCGCAGACCGAGCTCGCCACCCGGCGCACGGTGATCCTGCCGCTGTTCCACCAGATGACCGAGGCCGAGCACGACACGGTCGTCGCGGCCGTCACGGCGGCGCTCGGATGAGCACGCCGCTCGAACTCGTGCTGGTCGGGGCGGGCGGCTTCTCCAGGGAGACCGCCCAAGCCGTCACCGACGCGAAGGTGCTCGGCTTCGTCGACGACGATCCCGGCCTGCACGGCACCACGATCGCCGGGCTGCCCGTGCTCGGCGGTCTGTCCGCCATACCCGCGCACGCCCGGCTGATCGTCGGTGTGGGGCGGCCCGACAACAACACCGGCCGTCCGCTCCTCGTCGAGCGGCTCGGCCTGCCCGCCGGGCGCTACGCCACGGTCGTGCACCACACGGCGCTCGTCTCGGCCGACTCCTCGGTCGGGCACGGCTCGGTGCTGCTGCCGTACACCGTGCTGACCGCGAACGTCCGGGTCGGCGCGCACGTCGCGATCATGCCGCACGTCGTGCTCACGCATGACGACGTGGTCGCCGACTACGCCACGATCGCCGCCGGAGCGCGGCTGGCCGGTGGCGTGCGCATCGGCGTCGGCGCCTATGTGGGCGCGGGCGCGCTGGTGCGTCAGGGCTGCTCGGTCGGCGCGTACGCGATGGTCGGCATGGGCGCGGTCGTGACCCGTGACATTCCCGAGGGCGAGGTGTGGGCCGGCAATCCCGCCCGCTACCTGCGTCCCGTAGAAAGGACCCTGCTGTGAACACCGTCCCCCTGATGGACCTGGCGACCCCGCACGCCGAGATCGCGCAGGAGGTCCGCGAGGGCTTCGAGCGGGTGCTGTCGGCCACGGCCTTCATCAAGGGCCCCGAGGTGGCCGCGTTCGAGAGCGAGTACGCCACCTACTCCCGCACCGCGCACTGCGTCGGCCTGGCCAACGGCACCGACGCCGTCGAGCTGGCCCTGCGTGCCGTCGGTGTGGGCCAGGGCGACGAGGTGGTCATCCCCGCCAACACCTTCGTGGCCACGGCCGGCGCGGTCGTACGCGCGGGCGCCAAGCCGGTGCTGTGCGACGCCGACCCCGCCCACCTGCTCATGGACCCGGCCGCCCTGGCATCGGCCATCACCCCGAGGACCAAGGCGATCGTCCCGGTCCACCTGTACGGCCAGCTCGCCCCGATGGCCGAGATCATCCAGGCGGCGGGCGGCCTGCCCGTCGTCGAGGACGCGGCCCAGTCGCAGGGCGCCACCCAGGACGGCCGCACGTTCTTCGGCGCCATCGCGGCCACCAGCTTCTATCCGGGCAAGAACCTGGGCGCGTACGGCGACGCCGGAGCCGTCACCACCGACGACGCCGCCCTGGACCGCCAGGTCAGACTGCTGGCCGACCACGGCAGCGAGCGCAAGTACGAGCACCTCGTGCCCGGCATGAACTCCAGGCTCGACGCCCTCCAGGCCGTGGTGCTGCGGGCCAAGCTGCGCCGCCTGAGCGACGGCAACGACGGCCGCCGCGCCGCCGCCGCGCGATACGCCGAGCTGCTCTCCGACCTGGACGAGCTGACGCTGCCGCGGACCGCGCCCGGCAACGAGCACGTGTGGCACCTCTACGTCGCCCAGGTGGACGACCGCGAACGCGTGATGGCCAAACTCGCCGAGCAGGGTGTGCAGAGCGCCATCCACTACCCCAAGCCGGTGCACCTGCACCCGGCCTACGCCTATCTCGGCCACGGCCCCGGCGACTTCCCGGTGTCCGAGGCCGCCGCCGAGCGGATCATCTCCCTGCCCATGTTCCCCCACCTCACCCGCGAGCAGCAGCTACGGGTGGCCGATGCCCTCCGGAAGGCCCTGCGATGAGCATGCGTGCCCTGCGCAACCGCTTCGTGGACGCGCCGAACTCCGTCGGCGCGCGCGCCCGCGCCCGTCGCTGGCAGACGTTCATGTCAACGTTCCCGAAGCTCGCCGAGATGTCGGTGATCGACCTCGGCGGAACCGTCGAGTACTGGAAGCGCGTGCCGGTCAGGCCGCGCGAGGTGCACCTGGTCAACCTCGACCCGGTGCCCGACGACCTGCCCGACTGGGCACGCGCCTCCCAGGGCGACGCGTGCGAGCTGCCCGACTCGATCCTGAACGGCGGCTACGACCTGGTCGTGTCCAACGCGGTGATCGAGCACGTCGGCGGGCACATCAGGCGCGAGCGTTTCGCCGACGCCGTACGGCAGCTGGCGCCCAAGCACTGGGTGCAGGTGCCCTACCGCTACTTCCCGGTCGAGCCGCACGTGCTCTTCCCCGGCTTCCAGTTCCTGCCGGTGGCCGCGCGTACGGCCGTCGTCTCGCGCTGGCCGCTGGTGCACACCAGGCCGCACGACAGGGTGGGGGCGCTGCGGGACGCGATGGAGGTGGAGCTGCTCTCGCTGACCGAGATGCGTTACTACTTCCCGACCTCGCAGATCCGGGTCGAGCGGATGGCCGGGCTGGTCAAGTCGGTCATCGCGGTCCAGGCGACATGAGCGGGCCGGGAGCCGACGTGCTCGATCGCAGGGACATCATGGGCGTTCCCGTCGACCCGGTCACCATCGGGCAGGCCGTCGCACGCTGTCTGGAGGCCGTCGAGGCGGACAGGCAGCTCAGCGTCGGCTGTGTGAACGCCGCCAAGCTCGTCAGGATGCGCAAGGACGACCTGCTGCGCTCATCCGTCGTGGACTGCGACCTCATCGTGGCCGACGGCCAGCCGCTGGTCTGGGCCGGACGGGCGCTCGGGCAGCCGCTGCCCGAGCGGGTCACCGGCATCGACCTGCTGGCCGCCCTGCTGACGGCCGCCGAGGAGCGCGGGCTGAGTGTGTACTTCCTCGGCGCCACCCGCGAGACCCTCGACGTCATGCTCGCCAACATCCGGGCCAAGCATCCCGAACTGCGCATCGCCGGGCACCGCGACGGCTACTTCTCCGACGACGAGGCCGCATCGGTGGCGGCGGCGATCGGCGAGACGGATCCCGACATGCTCTTCCTCGGCATGTCGTCGCCCAAGAAGGAGCTCTTCTGCGCCAAGCACGGCGCGAGCACCCGGGCGAAGGTCGTGCACGGCGTCGGCGGCTCGTTCGACGTCATCGCCGGAAAGGTGCGCAGGGCTCCCGACTCCTGGCGCCGGGTGGGCCTGGAATGGCTCTACCGCCTGCTGCAGGAGCCGATCAGACTCGGCCCCCGCTACGTGACGACCAACGGCGCCTTCCTGGCCCTGTTCGTCAGAACGCTGTTCAGCCGCCGCCGCTGAGGGGCTGAACAAAGCGGGTCAAGGGGCGGGCACCGGCTTGCCGGTGTCCTCCCAGACGTTGCCCTTCCAGACGTTGCCCTTGCCCTTGGCGTCCCAGCGGGAGGCCGGGCCCCAGCCGCCGCCCTTGGGGAAGGCACGGCGGCTGAACGTGTTGTTGATGATCTTCACATTGTAGGAGCGGCCGTAGGGGCCGCCTCCGGCGTACAGGGCGTAGGAGCCGCCGCCGAGCAGGTTGTCCTCCATCACGGTGTTGTGCGTGACGCCGTCGAACTGGAACAGGGCGATCGCCGAGGTCTGGTTCAGGGTGTTCAGCACGGTGTTGTGACGGATGATCAGCTTGCGGTCCTTGGGCTGGCCGCCTCTGGCCCAGATGAGGTCGGTGTGGTCGCCCTCGAAGAAGACCGGGTGGTGGAAGTAGTTGTCCTCCAGCAGGCCTTCCTGGGTGTTGACCGCCGCCTGCATCGTGTGGACGTTCGTCCGGCGCATGGTGAGCATGCCGCCCTCGTTCATCACGCCGATCGACAGGCGCTTCTTGCCGTTGCCGCTGATCTCGGAGTCCTCGATCGTCAGGCCCTCGAAGCCGTCGCGCTGGATGATCGCCCAGATGTCGCCAGGATTGAGGATGCGGCTGCGCTTGATCGTCACGTTGTTGGCGGCGATGACCAGGTCGCCTTCGAGGTAGACGGCGTCGAGCACGGTGCCGTCCTCGGTGATCGTCATGGGCTCGATCCTGGTCAGCGCGGTGCCCTTCGGCACGCCCGTGTTGCTCGGGCCCGGCCACTTGCGCGGGATCGGCCTGCCGTCGTCGTGCTGGATGCTGCCGTAGGGGTTGTCGGGGTCGTAGACGCTCGGCTTCACCGTGGGCTCGGGCGTGGCGCTCTGCGAGGGCGGGACCGTGACCGACTCCTCCAGGGGCTCCAGCGTGACATTCGTCGGCGTACAGGCGGTGAGCAGCAGCATCACCACGACCGCGCCGAGACCGGCCCTGGTGCTCATCTCCACCTCTTGTACTGCGCCGCCGCCATGCCGCGGACCCTGCGGCGCAGGCTCGGCGGGGTGAGCACGGCCTGCCTGAACGTCTCGACGGTGTCGTGCGCCATGACGCTGTAGCGCGGCTGCAGCCACCGGCCGGTCCTGGCCCTGTTCCTGTCGCTGGTGTGCACCGTGGTGTAGCCCTGGGCGCGCAGGTGGCCGAGCACGGCGCGGTCGTAGAAGCCGAACGGGATGGCGGCGGCGTCGACCGGCCTGCCGATCACCTCGGCGATGCGCTCGCGGGCCTGGACGAACTCGTCCTGGCGCGCGGCCTGGTCCAGGCGGCGCCAGTCGAGGTGGCGCATGCCGTGCGTGCCGATGCCCATACCCTGCGCCGCGAGTTCGCGTACCCCTCCCTCGTCGAGCCTGCCCCGCCCGCCGAGCAGGCCGGCCAGCGGGAAGAAGGTGGCGTTCAGCCCTCGGGAGAGGAGTTCGGGCAGTGCGATGTCGACGTCGGAGGCGAAGCTGTCGTCGAAGGAGATGGCCACATCCGGACGCCCGGCGATCTCGTCGAGGATCGCACGGAAGAGATCGGCCGGTATGAAGTAGTCGTAGGCGTCGGGTTCCAGCCCGGGGCCAGGCGTGCCGATCCCGTGAAACAGCACGTTGATGACCTCGTGTGCCATGCCTTCTTGGCTCCTTCAGTACGTCTTCTGTACGACTTCCGTGCGACGCCCGTGACGTCAGTGCGACCGCGACAGGCGGGTGACCATCATGCGGACGCTGTTGCGCTCCGCGGCCAGGGTCGCCGTCAGCAGGGTGATCAAGGTGATTACGGCCAGCCCGAAAAGCGAGCGCGAGTGCCGGGTGTTCACCTGCGTGGCGGGGATGGTGCCCTCGGCCATACGCAGCGTGATGTACGCGCCCGGGTAGGTCTCGGCGTCGCGCTGGCGCTTCTCCAGGTCGGCGCGCAGCACCGCGACGGCGGCGTCACGGGTGCGGTCGGCCGCCTTGGGGTTCCTGGAGATCACCGCGATGGTCACGAACGGCGCGTTGAAGTACGGGTCTTCCTCGTTGCCGATGTTGGCCAGCTTGACCGTGTAGTTGAGCCTGCCGCCCGCCGCCCGCACCTCCGCCCTGCCCTGCTGCCCGTCGAGGTGGATCTGCGACAGATGGGCTGCCAGGATGAGCTCGGGAGAGTACGTCTCGTAGGCGTCGACCGTTTCCCTGCTCGTGGGGGCACGCAGCTGCACCTCTGCCACACTGCGGTAGAGCGGGCTCTCGGTGAGGATGAAGTACGCGGCCAGCGCCGCGAGTGCGAGGACGACCGCGGTGACCCAGCGTTGCCGCCACAGCAGCACCAGAACGTCACGGATGGTCATCGGATAAGAACTCCTCTCCTGCGACCATCTGCGTTGCTCTCCGAATGGTTGGCTGCGGCGATGTAGACCTATGCTAGAGGCTATTCATCCATCAAAGAGTCCTAAAGATGGCAAAGGCCTCTGGACGGGGAGGCATCGGCATCACGCCGAAAGGAAAAAATGGATCTTCTCGGCACACTACGGGCCCTCCGCCGTCGCTGGTGGCTCGCCCTGCTCCTGTTACTCGCGACCGCTGGAGGTGTCACGGGCGCGTATCTCGTCATCCCGTGGACCTACACCGCGAATGCGAATGTGGTTTTCCTTCCGTCGCCGAAGCAGGCAAAAGAGTCGGGCGGTAACCCCTATTTGGTGTTCGGCCCCTCCCTGACGGTCGCCGCGGAGATCCTCGGGCGCAACATGATGGACGAGCGCAGCGTCGAGACCTTCGAGGCGAAGGGCTTCGACGCCGAGTACACGATCAACATCGCCGAGAACACCAACGGCCCCGTGCTCGACGTCATGGTCGAGGGCGACGAGCCGCGTGTCACGGTCAACACCCTGAAGGTCCTGCTCGAGGAGATCCAGCCCCGTCTGGTGAGCCTGCAGACCATCGAGGGCACCACGCCGAGCCGCGACTCGCTCATCCGCACGCGCATCATCTCCCAGTCGCTCACGCCCGAGCTGGACGCCCAGCCCAAGGTGCGGACGCTGATCGTGCTGGGCGTGCTCGGCCTGCTGCTCACGCTCGGCGTGCCGGTCGTGCTGGAGGCGCTCGCCGACCGCAAGCGCATCAACGAGCAGCGGCGCAGCCGCCGGGCGCAGGAGCCGGCCCCGGTCAACCCGTCGGACCTGCTCGTCGTCGCGGCCCCCCAGCCGAGACACCCGGCGCGCGGCACCGAGGAGCCGATCGTCAGGGCCAGGCCGGTCAGCGAGCCGGAGGCCGACTTCGGGCCCGACGACCCGTGGAACTCCCTGGGCGACGCCTCCGACACCATGAACATGCCGGTGATCATCGTGGACAAGGCACAGGAGGATCGTTCCAGGCGGGTCAACGGAGACGCGGCCGAGCCGCACCTGTACCGCTTCGACCTGACCGACGACCGCCCCTGACCCGCCGGTGCACGTAGTCCCCCACCCCATCGCCCGCACCGCGCCCGTCGCGGTGCTGACCGTCTACATCTGCGTGCTCCTCCTGGTGCCCTCCAGATACGTGGTCGGTCCTCTCGGCGCGGCAGGCACCCCCGCGGGCCTGCTGGCCGGCGTCGGCATGCTCTGGTACGTCTGCGCCTGGGTCAGCCCGCGCAGCGCCGCCGTCATCCACCAGCGCCAGCCCATGCGCACGGCCATCGGCCTGTTCGTCGTCGCCGTGTTCGCCAGCTACATCGCCGCGGCGGGACGCGCCCTGGAGACGGTCGAGCTCAACGCCATCGACCGGGGCCTGATCACCGTGCTCGGCTGGACCGGCGTGGTGCTGCTCACGGCCGACAGCATGGACCGCATCGAGAGCCTGGAGAAGGTCCGCAACCGCCTGGTCATCCTCGGCACCGTGCTGGGGCTGATCGGCGTCGTGCAGTACCTGTTCGGCCTGGACATCGCCCAGTACATCCACATCCCGGGACTGTCCCTGCAGGGCGACTACGCCTCCCTGCTGGCACGTGACAATCTGCGCAGGCCCGCAGGCACGTCGCTGCACCCGATCGAGTTCGGCATGGTGCTCGGCCTGCTCGTGCCGCTGGCCATCCACGGCGCCAGGTTCGCCCCCGCCGGGCGCAGGCTGCGGGCCTGGTCCCAGGTGGGCGTCATCGCGATGGCGATGATGATGACCGTCTCCAGGTCGGCCATCCTGGCCCTGCTCATCGGCCTGGTGATCATCATGCCGCTGTGGACCAAGCAGGAGCGCCGCCGGGCCTACCTGGTCGGGGTCGGCTTCATCATCGCCGTGCAGGCCGTGGCGCCCGGCCTGGTCGGCACGCTGCGCCGCCTGGTCGAACGCATCGGCACCGACGGCAGCACCCAATACCGCATCCAGGACTACGACGCGATCCTGTACTACTACCCGCAGTACCCGTGGTTCGGCAGGGGGTTCGCCACCTGGCTGCCCGACCTCTACCGCATCCTGGACAACCAGTACCTGGTGACGCTGCTCGACGTCGGGCTGTTCGGACTGGCCGCGCTGGTCTCGCTGTTCCTGCACGGCATCGTGCTGGGCCGCAGGGCCGCCAAGGCCGCACCCGACGAGCGGACCAAGCATCTGGCCCAGTGCTTCGCCGCGTGCGCGGCCATGGCGGCCTTCACGTTCGGCACCTATGACGCCTTCGCCTTCCCGATGGCCTCGGGGCTGACCTTCCTGCTACTCGGATGCTGCGGAACGGTCTGGCGCCTGGTGCGGATGCCGGACCTCACCGCCAGGAGCAGCAGGGACGAGGTGCTCCCCGACGCCCTGCCCGGCGACGGCATCATCGCCGCCGACGCCCGGATCGGCGGCGACGTCAGAGTCGGCGGCAACCGAGCGCAGTGACCTGACGGTGGCCAGCACCCCTCGCGCCTGTACGGCCAGCCCGGCGGCCAGCGCGAGGCCGGCCAGCGCCAGTGCCAGCGGGTCCCAGGCCACCAGCCGGTCGGCCAGGGCCGCGCAGAGCCCCACGGGCAGCGCGATCGCCAGCGGCACCACGAGCCTGCGCCCGAGCGCCCCGAGCCCGAGACCGGCCCGGCGCAGCTCCCACAGGTAGATCGGCAGGATGACCAGCACGGCGACTGCGAGCTGAGCCGCGGCCGCACCCGGCGCCCCCCACCGATCGGCCCCGACGTACAGCGCGGGCGCCAGCGCCACCAGCCAGACGACCTGAACGGTGAACACCACCCGCGTGCCGCCGATCACCACGAAGTAGTCGTAGACCAGCTCGAACATGATCCGCACCGCCGCCAGCACGGCCAGCCAGACGAGGATCGGCGCCGCACCGGCCCACGGCGTGCCGTACACGAACAGCACGGCCGCGTTCGCCGCCCCGGCGAGCACGAGGCAGACGGGCAGCGTCACGGTGGCCAGCAGCCCCGCCACGGTGACGAAGACGCCACGCATGGCGGGCGGATCGCCCTGCAGTCTGGCCAGGGCGGCGGGCGCCACCTGCCTGACCGGCTGGGAGAACACCGCGACCGGCCAGGCGGCGAGGTTCACCGCGAGGGCGTAGAAGCCCATCTGCATGGGCCCGAGCACCCCGCCGACCACGAACTGGTCGAGGTAGCCCACGCCGAACACCACGATGCTCGACCCGGCCAGCGGCAGCCCGAAGCGCAGCAGCTTGCGGGCCAGACGCGGATCGAAGCCGAAACGCAGCGAGCCGGGCGCGAAGTACACGAACAGCACGGCCGAGACCAGCGCGCCCGCGAGCCGCCCGACGGCCAGGCTCATCGCGCCCATGCCCGCGATCGCCGTGCCGATCGACAGCAGCGAGCCGGTCCAGCCGCCCGCCTGGTCGACGATCATGCGCTTGCCGCCGAGGAAGGCCCGCTGCATCAGCGCGGCGGGGGTGGCGACCACGCCCGAGATGACCACGGTGACGGCCAGCAGTCTGATCACGTCGGTGGCGGCGGGCGCGCCCATGGCCGCGGTGAAGGCCGGAGCCCCCACCCAGCAGACCGCGCAGATGAGCACGCTGGTCAGCACCGAGATGGTCATGACCGTCGGCGCGATCTCCTTGGGGTCGCCGGGCCAGCGCACGATCGCCAGGCTCACCCCGAGCTCGTTGAAGCTCAGCACCGCCATCAGCGCGACCAGCGCGACCGCGAACGTGCCGAACTCCTCGGGCCCGAGGATCCTGGCCAGCGCCACCCCGATCGCGAACGTGCCGAGCTTGGTCGCGACGGTGTTGAGCAGGCTCCAGCCGAGCGCCTTGCCAGCCTTGCCCGCGAGCGAACCGCTCATCGGGCCAGCACCCCGCGCACCAGGGGCCGCAGCCGCGTGCGCAGCGTGCCGCCCGCCAGATCGGCCCCCAGGCGGTGCAGGCCCGTACGGGTCGCCGCGCCCGCCCTGGCCAGTCCGCCGCGCCTGTCGGCCGTCTCGGCCTCGTACAGGGCGATCAGGGTGGCGGTGGCGGACTTCAGGCTGTAGCGGTCGACGACGATCGCACGCGCGTCCGCGCCGAGCGCCGACCTGCGCCGCGCGTCGGCGGCGAGTGCGGCGATCTGCCCGGCGAGCGGGTCGGGTGTGCCGTCGCCGACGCCGTAGAACCCGGCGCCGAAGAAGTGGTCCTTGGTGGAGTCGTCGAACGGCCGGGAGAAACCGCCGATGCCGAGCACGATCAGCGGCTTGCCGAACGACATCGCGCGCAGGGCCGAGCCGCCCATGCCGAGTGCGATGTCGGCGGCGGCGTAGGCGGGCCTGGGGTCGACCAGCGAGCCGGTCATCACGACCGCGGGCCTGCCGAGCCTGTCGTTGACCGCTTCGGCCCGGGCGGCGAGCAGGTCGTAGGAGGGGCCGGCACCGACCACGACCAGTCTGAGCCTGGCGTCGCCGAGCTCGCCCACCGCGGCGATGGCCCGTTCGACGCCCTCCTGCTTCATGTCGGGTTCGAGGCGCGAGACCACGACGACGACCACGTCGCCCTGGGCCAGGCCGTGCGCACGGCGGAAGGCTGCGGCGTCGACGACGGCGGGGTCGTCGGCGTCGGTGTCGACGGGCGGCTCGATCAGGGTGGCCCGCTGGCCCACCGCCTTGGCGCCTTCGACCAGGTCGTGCGTGCCCGCGATGACGTGCATGGTCCTGGGCAGCCAGGTCGGCACCGCCATGGCGTAGACCGTGCCCATGAGCGCGGTGCCCCTGCGCAGGTGCGGGCCGTACAGGCCGTCGAGGATGAGCGGGTACTCGTACAGGTGGGCCAGGTCGGCGCGGCTGCGGGCGGCCAGGGCGGTCAGCGCGGCGGCGACGCTCGGCCGGAAGAGCCCGCCGCGCGGGGGGCGTTCCAGCGGGTGCGGCGCCAGGGTGACCGGCAGGCCACGGTCGCGTGCCAGGTCGACGACGGGGCCGGGCGGGCCGTTGTGCACCGCGAGCAGTTCGACGTGGTGGTCCGCGTCACGGACCCTGGTCGCCAGGTCGAGCGCGTTGAGCTGGCTGCCGCCCAGCTCGGTGTGGTGCAGGCCGACAACGAGCCGCATCAGAGAAGTCCCCCGAAGAAGGTCAGCAGTTCCTCTCGCTGGCGCTCCAGCGAGTAGGTCTCGCGGATGTGGGCGGCGGCCAGCCGCCCGGTGGCCCGCACGGCGGCGGGGTCCTTCTCATACCTTCGGACGGCGTCGTCGGCGACCCTCGCCAGCGCCGCGACATCGCCGTCCTCGACCGGAGCACTGAACTCCGGCAGGAAGAACTCCCTGCCCGCGAGCCCGGTGAACCCCGCCACGTAGCAGCCGGACGCCATCGCCTCGGCTGGCGGCAGCCCGAAGCCCTCCTGCTTGCCGAACGCCAGGAAGATCGGGCACGAGCGCAGCAGCTCGGCCGTCTCGCGCTCGGACCTACCCGCGATCGTCACGACCTCCCAGCCCTCCAGGCTGCCGTGCGCCCGCAGCAGCGCGAGCACCTGGCGGGCGTCGTCGGGCCGCTTGCGCGGCATCAGCGCGACGCGCCGCTCCGGCTCGGCCTCCTGCGGGTGGAACAGCGTGGTGTCGATCGCATTGGTCACCACGCTGACCGGCAGTTCGGGAAAGGCGAAACGCAGGTAGGCGGCGTTGTCGTCGGAGACGCACAACACCGCCTCCAGACGCTCGACCCCCCGGTACGGCGCCGCCACGTCGGGGGCGACGCCGTCGTAGGTCAGATAGGCGTTCTGGTTGAACACCACCAGGCGTGGCCCGATGTCGAGCTCGTTCAGCCAGGGCCCGTGGATCTCCGGCACGACCAGCACGTCCCGCTCGGTCAGCTCGACCGAGGGGGCGCCCACGACCTTGGTGTCGTGGGCGAACCAGCCGCAGGAGAAGCCGTCCTTGCCGTGCAGGACCGCCGCGTCGAAGCCTGCCGCGTTCAGCAGGTCGACGTGGCGGTACACGACCCTGATGCCGCCGCTCGGGATCGGGTAGTCGGGGCAGAGGTAGAACACCCTGCCCCGGCCCTGGCCCGATCCCAGGCGCAGCTTGGGAGGACGGCGGTAACGCCGGGCACGCGCACCAAGTGCCCAGCGGACCGCATCTTTGATCATGGCGTCGGGACGAAGATCACGTCGACCCAATAGTTGGCGGTGGAACCGTTGGTGGGGAATTGGTTCGCTCCGTAGACATAGACGCTGTTCGGACCGTCCTCACCCGATTGGAGCGCACGCAGCGGTGGCGCGTCCACCCCAGCACCGGCGAATGCCCCGGCGTTATAGCTGTAGCGACCGCCCGGTGCGCGGTAGGAGGCCACGTAGGTGGTGCCCGCCGCGATCGTCACCGGCGTGGTGAACGTCACCGTCTGCCAGCCCGCGGCCGACTCGTTGGTGAAGTTCGCCTCGGCCAGCTTGTTGCCGGAGGCGTCCCACAGGGTGCCCACGTGCGGCGAGTCGTTGCCCGGCCCCTTGTAGAACCGCACGCCGGTGATCGTGCCCGCCTGGGAGCTGCGGAACTTCACACCGAGCACCACGCCCGAGCCGTCCGTGGCCGTGCGCACGTCGGGTCGCGCGCTGTCGGGCCAGACCGAGCACGGGCACGCGCCGGTCGGGGCCTTGGCCGTACGGAAGCTCCAGCTCTGGGTGGGCATCGTGTTGCCCGCCAGGTCCTTGACCCCGCTGAGCACCGCCGTGAAGAGGGTGTCGGGCGCGAGCGCGGACGAAGGCGTGAACGACACGGTCTTGGTGCCCGCGTCGTAGGTGAAGCCGCCGGAGACGCCGGTCAGGCCGAAGACGACCGTCGCGGGCTGCACGTCCTCGTTGAACGTCGCCGAGGGGTGCCACGTCGTCGGCACGCTGGTCTCGCCGTCCACCGGGTCCTGCGCGCTCACCTCGGGCGCGATGACGTCGCCCGGCGACGCGGTGGTGAAGATCGGGTCGACCCAGTAGTTGCCGCCCTGGTAGGTGGCGTTCGGGAACTTCCAGGCACCGTAGGCGTAGACGCCGTTGCCCGCCTGCGGGGCCGAAAGCGGGCCGTTGGTGACGCCGCCGCCGGTGAAGTAGTTGGCGGTGATGGCGTACCTGCCGGCGGGCGCCCGGTAGGCCGCCACGTAGGTGGTGGCCGCCTGGACCGCGATCGGCGCCGAGAAGGTCAGCGTCTGCCAGCCCGTCGCCGTCTCGTTGGTGAAGGTACCCGTGGTGAGCTGGGTGCCGTTGCCGGTCCACAGGCCGCCGGTGTGCGTCCCGGTGTTGCCGGGCCCCTTGTAGAAGCGCACGCCGGTCACGTATCCGGCCGTGCTCGGGGTGAAGCGCACGCCCACGTTGACGGCCGCGGCGTCGGTCGAGGCCGCCGTCGCGGGGACCGCGTCGCTCGCCCACAGGGTGCACGGGCAGGCGGCGGTACCTGCTGTGGTGAAGCTCCAGCTGGCCGGGGCCATGCTGTTGGTGGCGGCGTCCGCCGCCCCGCTCACCGCGATCGTGTACGCAGTGGCGACGCCGAGCGGCGCCGACGGGGTGAAGGTGAGCACCTTGTTGGTCACGTCCATCGAGGTCGTGCCCGCCATGGTGATGTCGGCCGAGTCCTTGACCGTGACCGTGGCCCCGGTGACCGGCTCGTTGAACCTCACCACGAGCGGGGCGCCCACATTGACGTTGGTGGCGTCGGTCGAGGGCGAGGAGGAGGCCACGAACGGCGCCGTGGTGTCGGGCGCGTACTCGTAGATGACGTCGACGTAGTAGTTGGTGTTGCCGCTCTGCGTCGGGAAGGTGCGGGCGCCGTACTTGTAGACGCCGTTGCCCCCCGCCTCCGCATAGGGCAGCGCCCGCAGCGGCGGGTTGTCGAAGCCGTTGTTCATCGAGTCGTACTTGGCCGAGTAGAACCCGGTCGTGGTGTGGTACGAGGCCACGTAGGTGATGCCGGGCGACACCGAGATCGGCGAGCTGAACAGCACCTCCTGCCAGCCTTGCGTCGACTCGTTGACGAAGGTGGCCTTGGCCAGCTCCGTGCCGCTCTCCGACCACAGCGTGCCGATGTGCGTCCCGGTGTTGTTGCTGCCCTTGTGGAAGCGCACGCCCTTGACGAACCCGGCCTCGGCGACCTGGAACTTCACCCCGAGCTCGAGCTCGGCGGCGTCGTTGACCTGCATCCAGGTGGGCACGGTGGAGTCGTTCCAGATCGAGCACGGGCACACGCCCGCGACCGGGGTCGGCTTGGCCGTGGTGAAGCTGAAGGTGTACGGCGCGGCCATCACATTGCCGGACAGGTCCGCGGCGCCGCTCACCGACACCGAGTACGTCGTCGCCGGGGTCAGCGCGGCCGACGGGGCGAAGGTGAGGATGGTGCCGGTCCCGTCGAGGCTCGCACTGCCCGCGACCGTCTGCAGCGCCGGGTTCTTGACCGTGACCGTCGCCGTGCCCGGCGCCACCTTCTCGTCGAAGGTGATCGACACCGGCGCCGTGGTCAGGATGCTGGACGCACCCGGGTACGGCACGGCCGCGGTGACGGCGGGCGCCGTGACGTCCGGCGGCTCGACGGTGTGGAAGACGACGTCGACCCAGTAGTTGGTGCCGTTGTACGAGGCCTGCGGGAAGCCTGCGCTGCCCCACTTGTAGACGCCGTTGCCCGTGGAGTCGGGAGCCGACGGCGCGACCAGCGGCGGTGCGGTCAGGCCCTGCTTGCGCAGGGTGTCCTCGTCGTAGGAGTAGCGGCCGGTGGGCGAGAAGACCGACACCAGGTAGGTGGTGTTGGCGTCGACCTGCTTGGCCGTCGGGAAGGTGAGCGTCTGCCAGCCGGAGGCGCTCTCACCGGTGAACGTGCCGGTGGCCATCAGCGTGCCGTCCTGGCGCCACAGGCTGCCGGTGTGGGTGCCGGTGTTGCCGGGGCCCTTGTAGAACTGCACTCCGCCGACCCAGCCGCTGACCTGGGGCTTGAACTTGATGCCCACCTCGAGCGGCGTGGTGTTCTCGCTGTCGTGCTTCTTCGGGGCCGAGGCGTCGCCGAACAGGCCGCAGGGGCAGGCCGCGTTGACGGTGACGCCCGCGCCCGGCACCTCGATGTTGCCCGAGTCGTCCGTCGCCCTCGTCTTCAGGGTCACATTGCCGTTGCCGACGACCGACCAGGTGTAGCTCCAGCTCTCGCGGCCCTGGGCGATGTGCCAGGTGGCGCCGCCGTCGGTGGAGACCTCCACGGCGCCGACCTGGCCGCCGACGTCGGCGGCGGTGCCGCTGACGGTCACCGAGGTGCCGCCTGAGACGGTGGCGCCCGGAACGGGTGAGGTGATCGCCGAGGTGGGCTTGGTGACGTCGGCCGAGGCGGTGGCCGCGGTCAGGTTCCAGTCGGTGCGCAGGCTGGCCGGCTGCGAGCCCATGTCGGCGAACAGGTTGATCGTCGCCTGACGCATCGGCAGCGAGATCGGCGTCTTCACCACGGGCTTGTCGTCCGGGGTACGGCCCCAGTCGTGCTCGTCGTCCAGGCCCCACGACCACTGCACGGTGCCCGCGCCGAACACCAGAGCGCCGCTCGGCGCCTTGTACATCGTCATGTGGTGGGTGGCGCTCTGGTTGGCCGCCGTACGGAAGCCGTAGTCCTGGATGACCTCCTGGCCGGTGTGCGTCGTCGACGACAGGCGGAAGGAGCCGGCCGGCCTGAAGCCGTTGTCCGGGTCCTCGTCCCACTCGTAGCCGAGCACGCCTTCGGGCAGGATCGCGGTCTGGCCGGTGCCGAGAGCGGCGATGCTGGTGCCGCGCCAGAAGCGCATCTTGCCGTCGGCGGCGGGCACCTTCATGTCGGCGTTGCAGCAGTTGACCGTCCAGAGCTGGCCGGTCAGTGAGTTCTCCGGGTAACCGGCGTCGGGGTAGGTGCCGATGCGCGGGTCACGCCAGGTGCCGGTCCACTCGGGCGAGGGGTCGATCTTGGAGCTGGCGCGGGTCTCCTTGTAGGTGACCAGCGTGCGGTACGGGGTGTTGCTGCCGTCGTCGCTGTTCTCCCAGCGGGTCTTCCAGAAGACCTCGTTGCCGCTGAAGAACGCCAGGTGCACTCCGGCGTCCCTGGCCGCCTCGACATTGACGCGCTGCTGCTTGGACCAGTACTCGTCGTGGCCGACCGACAGGAAGGCCTTGTGGTTGGTCAGCAGGTTGCCGCGCCGGTCGGAGTCGATGCCGCTGGTGTAGCTGACGTCGTAGCCGTTGGCCTCGATGAACCTGATCATCGGGTACTCGTTGGCGAACAGGAAGTCGCGGCCCCACGGCGTGCCGGTGCGGGTGGCGAACGGCCGGTTGTAGCTGAGCTTGACCGCCCGGTCGGAGGCGACCTGGCTCGACCCCTTGTAGAAGCTGTTGCCGCCCCAGTCGTTGTAGGCCTGCCACGTGGTGTCGGAGGTCTGGAAGATCAGGTCGGAGGTGCTGGCGTCGTCGCGCACCACGAACACGATGTGGTTGTCGTCGTCGCCGTCGGTGTTGGCGGCGTCCTCGCGCACCAGGTGGGCGACGTAGACGCCGGACACGGCGTCGGACGGCACGGCCCAGCTCGCCGACACGCCCCAGTTGCCGCAGTCCAGCAGTCCGGTCACCGGGCGCTCGACGCACGGCGGCTGGGTCTGCGGCAGCGTCGCCGACGGCTGGACGGTGTCCCACTTGCGGGCCCCGTCGCCGCCGTAGTGGCCGATGCGGTAGATGTCCAGGCGGTAGTCGGTGGACGGCGTGCGGATCTTGAAGTTGATCGTCTGCCCGACGTTGACACTCATGTCGGTGCCGAAGCCCTCGATGGTGTCGCCCCGGCCTTTGTCACGTTCCCATTCACTGGAAGGGGAGCCCGTCTTGGAGTTCTCACAAACGATCTTGCTGCCGCCCGGGTCACACGGACCGGCGGCCATCGCGGACACCGCGGGCGCCTGCACCGCCACCAGTGCCGTCGCACCGAACAGGAACATGCTGGATAAGGCACGCCGGATCTTCATCGGCTACTCACTCGTACAAGGCATCAAGGGATGCAGGGGGCATGGGCAATCAACACAGGCAAGACGCCATGTGAGGCACGTTGGTTTACCTACAACACCAACAGTGCTGAACCGTCACACAAGTCAGTCAGGTACGACTGCTCTCATCCCGTAACCAGGTCGAGTAGTCACCCTTGCGCACGGCCCTTCGCGCGCCCAGCTTGGCCGCCACCGCCATCGCGAGGAAGAAGGCGACCTTGGGCGCGAGCACCGGCCTCGCCTTGGCCATCGCCACCAGGTCGCGCATGCCCGTCTTGGGCCTGCTGACCTGCGAGCTCTGGTCGGCTTGCGAGGTTCCGGTAGCCGTGCGCACCCTCCGGCGCATCAGGTCCCTCAGCGTCCTCGGCGGGTGGATCACCACGGCCGCCTCGTCCACGATCACCGACTCCCCCGGCCCGAAGGCCAGCGCGAACACGAGGTCGTCGCCGATCACCCTCGGCTGTGCGGCCAGCCTGCCACCCCCGGCCTCGTCGACCGCGATCACCCCACGCCCCCACAACCCGTCACGTACGGCGGGCAGCCGCGTCCACACGTCGTAGTACCACCGCACCGACCACGGCCGATCGGCCAGCCGCAGATCCCTGGCGGGCCCGGCCGCGAGCACGTCCGGCTTGCCGAGCGCCTCCACCAGCGCCCTGACCGAGGCCGTGGACAGCTCGATGTCGGCGTCGACGTACAGGCGGGGGTAGCGCAGCGCGGCGGCGTCACCGAGCTTGAGCGCCTCCCACTTGGACGGGACCGGCGTCTCCAGCACGCGCACGCCGTAGCCTTCGGCCACACCGACGGTGTCGTCGGCGCAGCCGTTGGCCACCACGACGATGTCGAACTCGTCGGGATGCGCCTGGGCGAGGAGGCCGTCGAGGAGCCTGGCGATGACCCGCTCTTCGTTGTGCGCGGGAATGACAATGCTTGCCACAAACCGGGAGTATGGTCGCTTCCGTCCTTCTACGCCAGCCGTACCAAGAGAGGGCATTGTCATGAGCGAGCCACGCATCCAGGCCAGCGCCGATGTGGACCCGTCGGCGAAGGTAGGCTCCGGAACCTCCGTCTGGCATCTGGCTCAGATCCGGGAGGGCGCGACGCTCGGCGCCGGATGCATCGTGGGCCGCGGAGCCTATGTCGGGCCCGGCGTCGTCATCGGGGACAACGTCAAGCTGCAGAACTACGCTCTGGTCTACGAACCGGCCGTGCTGGAGGACGGGGTCTTCATCGGACCGGCCGTGGTGCTGACCAACGACATGTATCCGCGTTCGGTCGACGTCGACGGCGGGCTCAAGCGTGACGGCGACTGGGAGGCCGAGGGCGTCGTGGTGCGCGAGGGCGCCTCGGTCGGGGCGCGTGCGGTGATCGTGGCGGGCCGGACGATCGGACGCCACGCCCTGGTCGCCGCCGGGGCCACGGTCACCAAGGACGTGCCCGACTTCGCACTCGTCGCCGGGGTGCCCGCCAGGCGGATCGGCTGGGTCGGCAGGGCGGGCGTGCCGCTACGGGCCGACGCCGAGGGACGGCTGACCTGCCCGAGCACGGGCGAGACCTACACCGAGACCGACGGCGTGCTCACCCTCGACGCCTGAGAGCGCGTCAGGACGTCCAGCCCTTGCTCCACGTGGAGCGGGCCTCCCAGAGCCTGGGCCAGTCGTCGCCCTTGGCGGTCGGCCTGCCCTGGCGCTCGATGCCGGGAGGGGCCATGCGGCGGCTGGCCTTGGCCCGCAGCAGCACTCCGGCCAGCACCAGGCCGACGCCCAGTCGCCTGGTGCCGAAGGGGAAGTGCCTGCGCACGACCGTGGCCTTGCCGGTGAACAGCTTGACCAGCTTGCCGATGCTGGTGGAGGACATGCCGGACGGGTGGAAGAACGGCGCAGCCGCCGTGGCCCTCGGCCGGTAGCCCGCCGCGTGTGCGCGCATGCACAGGTCGGCGTCCTCGCCGTACATGAAGATGCTCTTGTCGAAGCCGCCGAGCTCGGTCCAGATCCGGCGCGAGATGAGCATCAGCGCGCCGGTCACGATCGGCACCTCGCGCTCCTGGCGGGGATCGCCGGACCAGGGCCTGGGCGCCTCCCTGTCGAAGATCGCGCTGCCGGGGAACATCGTGTTGAGCCCGAGCGCGAAGCAGAGAACCGTCCAGGGGGTCGGCCTGCCCCACCACGAGCGCGGGTCGGTCTGGCCGTCCTCGGTGACCATGCGCCCGCCGACGATCCCGGCGCGCGGGTTGCGTTCGGCGCAGTCGAGCAGCGCCCTGACCGAGTCGGCCTCGACCTCGGCGTCGGGATTGACGAACAGCAGGTAGTCGCCCTGCGCGGCGTCGGCGCCCGCGTGGCAGCCTCCGGCGAAGCCGTCGTTGACCCGCCGGTCGACGATCCTGGCCGTGGGAAGCGCCGAGCGCACCACGTCGAGGGTGTCGTCGGTGGAGTCGTTGTCCACGACGACGATCTCCGCCTCCAGCCCGCGAAGCGCTTCGGAGAGCGCTTTCACACTTCCGGTGATGTAGCCGGCGCTGTTGTAAGTCACGATGACGGCGGATAGCTGCACCCGGACAGTGTCTCCCCTTCTGGCAACCATTGGCGACTGTTACCGACAATAGACGGAGATTATGGGACTATCGCCGGGTGAAGCCCCTCGATATCGATGGCGCATGGCGCTATACCCCGCAGATCCACAGTGATTCGCGCGGATCTTTCTACGAATGGTTTCGCGGCGATGAACTCACCAAGGCGATCGGACATCGGTTCGCACTCGCCCAGGCGAACTGCTCGATTTCCCGCAGAGGCGCCCTTCGCGGCGTGCATTTCGCCGAGGTGCCCGTCGGACAGGCCAAATACGTCACGGTACTGACCGGCTCGATCCTCGACGTCGTCGTGGACATCAGGGTCGGCTCGCCCACCTTCGGGCGCTGGGAGGCCGTCAGGCTCGACGCCGTCGAGCGCGAGGGGCTCTACGTCTCCGAAGGGCTCGGACACGCCTTCCTCGCCCTTGAGGACGACACGACGGTGGCCTACCTGTGCTCGCAGCCGTACTCGCCCACGCGTGAGCACGCCGTGCACCCGCTCGACCCCGACCTCGCCATCGCCTGGCCCGCCGACGTCGAGGCGTCGCTGTCGCCCAAGGACTCGGCGGCGCCGAGCCTGCGCGAGGCACGCGAGCAGGGCCTGCTGCCCACCTACGAGGCGTGCGCGAGCTACCTAGAGGAGCTGCGCGGGTGAGCGCCGTGCGCGTCGTCAGGGCGCAGGAGCTCGGTACGGCCGAGCTCGACCGCTGGCGCGAACTCCAGCGCACGCTGCCCGGTCTCGGCAATCCGTTCCTGTCGCCTGAGTTCACCCTCGCGGTGGCGAGGTTCAGGCCGCAGGTCAGGGTCGCGGTGCTGGACGACGGCGCCGGCTTCTTCGCCTACGAGCAGCACCCGCTCGGCCTGGCGCTGCCGGTCGGGGCCGGGTTCAACGACACCCAGGGCGTGATCGCCGAGCGGATGCCGGACCCCAAGGCGATGCTGCGGGCCTGCGGGCTGGCGGTGTGGGAGTTCGACCACCTGCTGTCCGGCCAGTTCCCCGAGCACCACCGCCTCACCCACGCCTCCCCGATCATGGACCTGAGCGAGGGCTTCGCCGTCTACAGCGAGCGCGTGGCCGCCTCGTCGGCCAGGGCGTTCAAGGACACCGCCTACAAGCGCCGCAAGCTGGAGCGCCGGGTCGGCGAGATCACGCACGAGTTCGCCAGCGACGACCCGGACGCCCTGCGGACGCTCATGGAGTGGAAGTCCGACCAGTACCGCCGCACGGGCGCGCTCGACCGCTTCGCCGACCCCTGGTTCCAGGAGTTCGCCACCCATCTGCACGCCCAGCGCAGCGACACCTTCAAGGGCGTGCTGAGCGTGCTGAGCGCCGGAGGCAAGCCGGTCGCCGCGCACTTCGGACTGATGTCGCCCACCGTGCTGGTCAACTGGTTCCCCGCGTACGACCCCGAGTCGGGCGCCTTCTCCCCCGGCCTGCTGCAGCAGCTGGCCATGGCCGAGGACGCGGCCGCGCTCGGCGTCGGGCACATCGACCTGGGCAGGGGCGAGAGCCGCTACAAGGAGCTGCTGAAGACCGGCGACCTGCGCGTGGCCGAAGGCGGCGTCACCCGGGCCTCGGCCACCGCCGCCATCCGCTGGGCCCGCAACGTGCCCACCCGCCTGGCCCGCGACGCCGTACGGCGAAGCCCGGCCCTGCTGAACGGGCTCAAGCGCGTGCGCACGGCCTACCGCAACCGGGGCTGAAGCGGCCGCTGCCGGTCCCCTCAGCCCGAGGGGACCGGGGAGAAGCCGTCCTTCACCAGGAGTTTCGGCGCGCCCGAACCATCGGCGGGCACCGACCACACGTCCGTGCTCTCTCCGCGCAGCTTCGCGTACATGACGGTCTCGTCGTCGAGCCAGGCGGCCTGGTCGTCGACATTGGCGCTCTCGGCCAGGGTCGTCTCGCGCCCGCTCGCCAGGTCGAGCACGTGCAGGCGCCATGGCTTGGCCGCGTCTCCCGTGCGCTTCTTGTAGGCCAGGCGGCTGTTGTCGGGCGAGAGGGAGGGGCACTCGGGGCCCTCCTGGAGCACGTCGATGCGCCGGGCCGAGACCTTGCCCTTGACCAGATAGATCTTCTGGTTCGACGACACCGTCGCGTAGAAGGTGTCGTCGTCGGCCATGAACGTGACACCCCAGAAGTTCGCGTCGATCCAGCGCACCTTCTGCCCGTCCTTGAACAGGCCGAACGTCTCCAGCGTCTGGACGGCCTTGCCGGTGCCCGTGTCGAGCACGCCCGTCCTGGTCGACATGCCGGTGGCCAGGTAGGAGTCGCCGTTGACGAAGACCGTCCACGAGATCATCCGGCCGCTCGCCGACACCCTGGCCCGGCTCGGCACGCCCGGCACCTCGACCCGGCGTACCTCGCGCATGTCCTTGTCGAGCTGCAGGGCGTAGTAGCGGGTGACGGCGCCTCGCTCGGCGAGCAGGCACACGCCGGTCCCGGCGGCGGCGTAGAAGCGCGAGCAGGCCAGCGGGGCCACCTCACGCTCGTCCCTGCCCATCCTGGCGGCCACGACGTGCCCGGAGCCCGAGCCCGCCGTCGAGATCATCCGCAGCGTGCCCGTCGCGCCGGTCAGCGGCACCGGAGCGAACGTCGGCGGCGCCGATGCCGCCGGAGCCTGCCGTTCGGCCGCCAGCAGCACGTACCCGACCCCGGCGGCGACCAGCGCCAGCACACAGACCAGCAGCACCACGACCCGCCCGCGCCCACTCACCGCGTCCCCCTCAGCAGAGGTACGGCCAGCCCGAGCGAGACCAGCAACGCGCCCGCCATCGCCCACACGGCCACCGAAGGCTCGGCGAGCGACCACAACGCGCCGAACAACCACGCCGACGCCATGCCCGCCAGCGCCTGCCCCGTCTGCACGACCGCGATGCCGGTCGCCCGCTGCTCCTCGGGCAGCAGCGGCCCGACCAGGGCGCTGACCACACCGTCGGTGGCCGCGTAGCCGAGCCCGCGCAGGGCGAGCACCGCCACCGCGAGCACAGGGCCCGTTCCCATCTCCGTCACGAGCAGAAGGTAACAGCCCAGAACCGCGACATATCCCCCGATCAGTACCTTCCCCCTGCCCACCCGGTCGGCGAGCCTGCCCATCGGGATCGCCGCCAGCAGATAGGCGGCGGCCACCGCGACGGGAAGCAGCGGCAGCCAGCCGACCGGCAGGTCGAGGGTGCGCTGCAGCAGCAGATAGAGGAAGGAGTCGCTGATCGTCGCCAGCGACAGCGGCAGCACCGCGATCGTCACCCGGCGGAAGGGCCCCGGCCCGAGCAGCCGCATGGCCGATCGTAAGGTCACCGTGCGCCGCCGCTCCGGCGTCAGGCCCGCCGGCTCCCTGACGAACAGCATGAGCACCACGACGCCGAGCGCCGCCACGCAGAAGCTGACGAAGAACACCGCGTCGTAGGCCTCGACGGCCAGCCACAACACACCGAAGGCGGCCAGCGGCCCGAGCAGCGCCCCGGCCGTGTCCAGCGCCCGGTGCAGGCCGAAGGCTCGGCCCTGCCGGTCGGGCGGCGCGCTGAGCGAGATCATCGCGTCGCGGGGCGCGGTGCGCACCCCCTTGCCCAGCCGGTCCAGGCCGATCATCACACCGAGCAGCGGCACCGAGGAACCCGCGGCGAGGAAGCCGAGCTTGGTCACGGCCGAGAGCCCGTAGCCCGCGCCCGCGACCGGTTTGCGGCGCCCGAACCGGTCGGCGACATGCCCTCCGGCCAGTCTGAGGATCGCCGACGCCCCGGTGTAGAGCCCGTCGAGCAGGCCGAACTGCAGCGGGCTCAGGCCCAGGCCGTAGATCAGATAGAGCGGCAGGATCGCGGTGACCATCTCGGAGGAGATGTCGGTGAAGAAGCTGACCATGCCGAGCGCGGCGACATTGCCCGCGATCAGCTTGCCGGTGGCCGCCACCTTCGGGGTGTCGGCCGACCGGCTCTCCGACAGGTACTTCACCCCCGACCGGCCAGTCCGGGCCAGGCCTCGTCCAGTGCCTCACGCCAGTCACGCATCGGGGGGAGCCCGGCCTGCGCCCATCGGGCATGGCCGAGCACGCTGTAGGCCGGTCTCGGCGCCGGGCGCGCGTAGGCGGCGGCGCCGGTCGGCCTGACGCGTGCCGGGTCGTGGCCAAGGCGGGTGAACACCTCGCGGGCCAGGTCGTACCAGGTGGCCAGGCCCGAGGCCGTGCCGTGGTAGATCCCGGCGGGCGCGCCCGCGTGCACCAGGTCGACCAGGCGGCGCGACAGGTCGACGCTCCAGGTGGGCTGACCGTGCTGGTCGCTGACCACGTCGACGGTGGGCCGCTCGCCCGCCAGCCTGATCATCGTGTGCACGAAGCTGGGACCCCTCGTGCCGTAGAGCCAGGCCGTACGGACCACGTAGCCGGAGTCCGGAAGCGCCGAGAGCACGGCGAGCTCGCCTGCCAGCTTGGTACGGCCGTAGGCGTTGATCGGCGCGGTCGGGGCGTACTCGGCGTAGGGCTCGTCGGCGCCGCCGTCGAAGACGTAGTCGGTCGAAGGGTGCACGAGGCGCACGCCGAACTCCGCGCACGCCGCCGCGATCGTCGCCACGGCCGTGCCGTTGACGGCGTGGGCCCGCTCCTCCATCGTCTCGGCGTCGTCGACGGCGGTCCAGGCGGCGCAGTTCACCACGACGTCCGGCTTGGCCTCGGCCAGTGCGTCGCGCACCTGGGCGGGGTCGCACACGTCGAGGTCGGCCCTGCCGTACCCGGCGACCTCGGTGCTGTCGTCGCGGGAGAGCAGGAGGGCGAGCAGGTCGGCGCCGAGCATGCCGGTGGCGCCGGTGATGAGCCAGCGGGTCACTTCAGCGGTTCCCACCAGGAGGCGTTGTCGGAGTACCAGGCCACGGTCGCGGCCAGGCCTTCGTCGAACCCGACCGACGGCCGGTAGCCCAGGCCCCGCAGCTTGGCGTCGTCGAGGGAGTACCTGCGGTCGTGGCCCTTGCGGTCGGCCACGGTCTCGACCATGTCCCAACCGGCCCCGCACGCCTCGAGCAGCCGTGCCGTGAGCTCCTTGTTGGTCAGCTCGGCCGTGCCCGCGATGTGGTAGACCTCGCCCGCCGCCCCGCTCTCGGCGACGAGCTGGATGCCCGCGCAGTGGTCGGAGACGTGCACCCAGTCGCGTACGTTGCCGCCGTCGCCGTACAGCGGGACCTTCAGGCCGCGCAGCAGGTTGGTGACGAACAGCGGGACGACCTTCTCCGGGAACTGGTAGTGCCCGTAGTTGTTGCCGCACCTGGTGATCGACACCGGCAGCCCGTGCGTGACCCCGTAGGCCGCCGCGATGAGGTCACCGCCCGCCTTGGCCGCCGAGTACGGCGAGCGCGGGCGCAGCGGCGCGTCCTCGGCCCACGAGCCCTCGTCGATCGAGCCGTAGACCTCGTCGGTCGAGATCTGCACGACCTTGGGCGTGCCGGCGTCGAGGCAGGCCTGCATGAGCACCTGGGTGCCGAGCACATTGGTCCTGACGAACTCGGCCGCCCCGTCGATCGACCTGTCGACATGCGACTCGGCGGCGAAGTTGAGCACGAGGTCGTGCCCCGGCACCACGTCGGCCAGCAGCGAGGCGTCGCCGATGTCACCCTTGACGAAGTCGAAACGCCCGGCGACCGGGTCGAGGTTGGCCAGGTTTCCGGCATAGGTGAGCTTGTCCAGCACGGTGACCCGCGCACCGGCGAAGGCCGGGTAGCCGCCGGACACGAGGGTGCGCACATAGTGCGAGCCGATGAATCCGGCGCCGCCGGTGACGAGAATTCTCATGAACTGATCTGAACCTTGCTGTGGTCGCCGAGCACCAGCCGGTGTGCTCGGGGGATGGCGGGCGCCGCGGTGACGTCCACGTCGTGGCCGATGAGCGAGGCCTCGATGCGGCCGACGCCGGAGATGGAGGCGCGGGGCAGCAGGATGGAGTACTCGATCTCGCTGGCACTCACCGAGCACTCGGCGGCGATCGAGGTGAACGGGCCGACATAGGAGTCGCGCACGGTGGCTCCGGCGCCGACGACGACGGGCCCGACGATACGCGAGCCGCGCACGGTGGCGCCCGCCTCGACGACGACGCGCCCGATCAGTTCGGAGGCGTCGTCCACGTCGCCGTCGATCCTCGGCTCGAGCGACTCCAGCACCAGCCTGTTGACCTCCAGCATGTCGGTGACGTTGCCGGTGTCCTTCCAGTAGCCGGAGATGATCGTGGAGTCGACCTCGTGCCCGGCGTCGATGAGCCCCTGGATCGCGTCGGTGATCTCCAGTTCGCCGCGCCACGACGGCTTGAGCTCCTCGACCGCCGCGTGCACGAGCGGCGTGAAGAGGTAGACGCCGACCAGGGCCAGGTCGCTCTTGGGCCGCTGCGGCTTCTCCTCAAGACCGATCACCCGGCCGGAGCCGTCGAGCTCGGCCACGCCGAACTGCCTGGCGTCGGGCACGGTGGTGAGCATGATCTGGGCGGCGGGCCGCTCGGCGCGGAAACGCTCGACCAGATCGGCGATGCCGCCGACGATGAAGTTGTCGCCGAGGTACATGACGAAGTCGTCGTCGCCCAGGTACTCCCTGGCGATGAGCACGGCATGCGCCAGGCCGAGCGGCGCGTCCTGGCGCAGGTAGGTGACGTTCAGCCCGAGGGCGGACCCGTCGCCGACCGCGGCCTCGATCTCGGCCTGGGTGTCGCCGACCACGACGCCCACCTCGGTGATGCCCGCCTGGGCGATGGCCTCGAGCCCGTAGAACAGCACGGGCTTGTTGGCCACCGGGACCAGTTGCTTGGCCGAGGTGTGCGTGATGGGCCGCAGGCGGGTGCCGGAGCCGCCCGCCAGTACGAGAGCCTTCACGTCAGTAGGCTCCTTCCCCGGTCACGACCGCTGACCAGGTCTTCCAGAGGATCTGCAGGTCGAGGATGAGCGACCAGTTCTCCACGTATCGTAGGTCCAACCTGACCGACTCCTCCCACGAAAGGTCGGATCGGCCGCTCACCTGCCACAGTCCGGTCATGCCCGGCTTGACGACGAGCCTCCTGCGGACGTCGATGCCGTACTGGGCGACCTCGTCGGGCAGCGGCGGGCGCGGGCCCACCAGCGACATGTCGCCGCGCATCACATTGAACAACTGCGGCAGTTCGTCGAGGGAGTATCTGCGCAGGAACGCTCCGACCCGTGTGATGCGTGGATCGTTCCGCATCTTGAAGAGCACGCCGTCGAACTCGTTGGACTCCAGCAGGTTCACCTTGAGGTGTTCGGCGTTGACCACCATCGTGCGGAACTTGACGACCTTGAACTCGCGGCCGTCGCGCCCGACCCTGGTCTGCAGGAAGAACGCCGGTCCCTTGCTGGTGGACCTGATGAGCGCGACGATCGCGAGCATCGGCAGACCGAGCAGCACGAGCAGCAGGCCGCCCGCGAGCACGTCGAAGATGCGCTTGACCATCCTGCGGAACCCGCCGAACTCCGGGTGCTGCACGTACAGCAGCGGCATGCCCGCGACCGGCCTGATGCTGGTCCTCGGTCCGGCCACGTCCATGAGCGCCGGAGCCACGAACAGGTCGGTGCCCTCGGCCTCCAGGTCCCAGGCGAGCCTGCGCAGCGCGTCGCCGTGCAGTTCCGGGCAGGCGAGCACGGCGACGGCGTCGGCGGACACCTTGTCCACCACCGCGGCCACGTCGGCGAACTCACCCAGCACCGGAATGCCGTCGACATCCAGCCCGCTCACCGGGTACTGCCCGGCGGGCAGGCACGCGGCCACGACCTTCATGCCGTGGTACGGCTGCCGCCTGAACTGCATGACCAGGTCCATCACCGATGCCCTGTGCCCGACGGCGACCACCCTGCGCAGGTAGCGGCCCTCCATCCGGCGCCTGTGCAGCCGCTTGCGCATGCGGAAGCGGAACAGCAGGGTCAGCGCCGCCGCGAGCGGCAGCATGGCCAGCACGAAGCTGCGTGCGACGTTCCACTGAGTGGCGTAGGCCGTGATCGCAGTGACCGCCATCAGCCCGAGACCCCCCTCGGCTACGGCACGGAACTCCTCACTGCCCTCACCGTGCAGCCTCTCCCGATACGCCCCTCCGAGCGTCATCGCGAGCGGCCACACCGCGGCCAGGCCCAGCGCCAGCGCGTACTCGACACCGGGGATGTACTCGCCGGTGTAGGACCGCACTCCCAGCACGATCGCCGCAGCCAGAGCGGCGTTCGCGACATCTCCCAGCACCAGTAATCGAACGTACGATCTTGTCCAGATCGTCGATGTACCGCGTGCCACCATGACAGGCAGCACCTCGGATTCTCGTAGCGCCACGCTCCACCCCACCCCTGTGATGCACCAAGCTTGCGCTACAGGACGCACCATGCGCCCCATAGGTTCACATCCGTCGCACAGACATCGACGATGTGACCCATAAAAATACTAAAGATCGAGTTTGAACTACGGAACAACTTAAACTGGCCACATTCGGCCTTATGGTCTACTTTCCCCTCACCCGCCAGGCGTGTACAGGAAACAGCAGCGGGGTGTGCACACCGTGTTCACGGCGGCACACCCCGCTGCTGGGGACCTGCGGTATGAGCTAGGGATTCACCGGCTGGCCGGTGTCCTCCCACACGTTTCCGCTCCAGACACTGCCCACGGCCGACTTGTCAAAGTAAGTTACCGGGCCGTAATAACCGCACTTCGGATAGAGCCTGCGACTGAACACGTTGTCGCGGACCACGACATTGCGCGGGATGTTCTCGTGGTTGGCATGCGCGGCGCCGCCGTAGAGGCAGTAGCCGCCGCCGGCGATGAGGTTGCGCTCGACCGTCACGTCGTGGATCGGCCCGAAGGAGCCGCCCAGGATGATCGCACTGGTCTGGCCGACGTTGTTGAAGATGGTGTTGCCCCGGATCACCAGCGAGCCCGATCCGTTGGAGCCGTTGTTCTGCACACCGTCGACGTGGTCGCCGGGGAACTCCTTGAGGTCGTGGATGTAGTTGCCCTCAAGCAGGCCGCGCTCACCCATGAAGCCGTCGGTCGCCAGGTGGATGTTGTTGCCGCGGACGGTGATCATGCCGTTGCCGGCGTTCTTGACCGCCACACCCAGCCGGTCGCGGCCGTTGCCCTTGATCTCGCAGTTCTCCACGGTCAGGTTGGTGGCGCCCTCCCGGAGCTGGATGCCCCAGTAGCCCGCTGTGGTGATCTTGCAGTTGCGGATCGTCACATTGTCGGCGTAGACGTCGAAGCCGTCCGACACCTCCACGCCGTCGAAGACCGCGCCGTTCTCCCTGACCTCGCCGCCCCTGATCTGGCGGAAGCTCGTGGTCTTGGGGCCGGTGTTGTTCTCGTTGGGGAAGTCACCCGTGGGCGGCTTCGTGGGTTCCGTGGTGAACGTCGGCGTCGGCCTCGGCGTGCTGGAGCGCGTCGCGGTCGGCGAGGACGAAGGCCTCGGGGTCGTCGTGGTGGGCGAGGGCCTCGGCGTCGAGGCCGTCGGCGACGGGCTCGGCGTTGCGGACTGCTCGCGCGTCGGCGACACCGAAGGCGCGGGCGTGCCCGGCGTCGAGGTCTCGGTCGGCGTCGAGCTCGTCGAGGGCTCGGCCGTCGCGGGAGGCTCGGTCGTGGCCGGAGGCGGCCCGTCGGTCGTGCGCGTCACGCTCGGCTGCGGCTCGGGCTCGTTCGGCTTGGGCCACTGGCCCACCCGGCTCCACACGCTGTAGGTGAACACCACGTCGGCGTAGTAGCTGTAGCCCTTGGGGTTGACCTGGGCGGGGAAGACTCCCGACTTCCCGTAGCCGAACACACCGGCCTGCGCCTTGATCGGACCCGAGTTGACCTCGCCGCCGTTCGCGAACACACCCGACTGTGCCACATAGGCGCCGGCGGAGCTGTGGAAGGAGACGGTGTAGAGCCTGCCGGGCTTGAGTGTGACCGGCTTGTCCAAGGTGGCCTGCTGCCAGCCCGACCGGGATTCGCCGCGGAAGGTGGCCCTGGACAGGACCTGACCGTCGGCGTCCCAGATGGTGCCGACGTGACGGCCCCTGTCCTGGTCGTTCTTGAAGAAACGGATGCCCTTGGCGACACCTTGCCTGTTGACGGCGAACCTGGTGCCGAGCTCGACGGGGCCGCCGTCCTTGACGGGAGTCGCACGCCTGACGTTCTTACGCTCCCAGATGCTGGTCTGAACGCTCTTGCGCTCCCAGGACACTGGTTTGGCCGATTCGACGCTCGGTGGCTCGGCCTTGCCGGCATCGAGGACGATGACCGTGGCCGCCACAGACGCAGAGGCTGCCGCCACGGCCACAAGCACCATGGTCCCCCGTCTTCGGCGTGGCGTACCACGACGAGAGGTGGGTTTCTTCCATTGCACGGTGGAACCTCCGCATACAGATGCAGGGGAGAGCCGATGACTGCAGCGGACATCTTTGCACCATGAATCACAGGAGTGCATCTTTTTGGTGATATTTAGTCGGAAGCATTCTGGGTACACCGCCGTTTTCCTGCGGTGATGGAGATCACGATTTGGCTTAGTCGTACTCCAAGTCCGGAAGTGTGCCCGGTGGATCGGGGCTTCGCCACACCACGACGGCGCCGTCGTCGGCCACTACCACGGCCGAGGTGAGGCGTTCAAGATCGAAATCCGGCAGATAGCGGAGCCGGGCGAGAAAGGTGGCATCGATCGCCGAGCGCGGTACCACGCAGACTTCCCCGTCGCGGTCCAGGAGGATGTAGAGGACGTCGGCGCCCGCCTCGGCCGCGTCCTCGGCGGCGACGCGCACCTCGACCACGTCCTCCCATGCGAGGGCCTCGACGCTGCCGTCGGCGTAGTGACGGGTGACGCCCTCTTCTGTCACGTATACATAGGAGTCCGGCATCGCGTTGCCGTGCATGGCCGCAATCCTGACTAGTTCAGGGCACTCCATGCAAGGTTTGCGCACCCCAGGAATGGTCGAGATGAGCCACCATCGCGGCCCTCGCCTGGTCGAGCGGCCCTTCGGCCAGCACGTCGAGCAGCTCCCTGTGCTCGGCGACCAGGACGTCGCGATCCTCGTAGACGCGGCGCAGTCCCACCAGGCCGAGCCTGGTCTCCACGGCCAGCGCGGAGTACAGGCGTTCCAGCCTCGGGCTGCCGACCGCGAGGATCAGGGCGGCGTGCAGGTCCATGTGCGCGGCCACGACCTGGGCCCACGGCACCTCGGCCGGAAGATCGGCCATCCGGGCCAGCGCCGCCTCCGCGCCCTCGACCCTGCGGCCGTTGACGGCCTGGACCATGAGGTCTTCGAGGGGCCGCCGCACGTACATCAGGTCGTCGAGATCGGCCGGGGTCACCACGGCGACGTGCGCGCTGCGGTTGCGTTCGCGGCGCAGCAGCCCCTCGTGCACGAGGGCCGAGAGCGCCTCACGCACGGTCGGCCTGGCCAGGCCGTACTGGGCGGCGATCTCCTGCTCGGGCAGCGGGCGGCCGGGCTCGATCTCGCCGGAGAGCACGCGCTCGCGCAGTGCGTCGGCGAGGGCGTCGACCGCGGAGACCTGGCGTAGAGGAAGGGGCACGGGGACGACCCTACAAAGCCCGCCCGGCGTCGCGGGTTCGCGTCCCCGCCGCGCCGACGGGCTCGGCGTCCCCGTGCCCCTTCCCCTGCGCCGGATCGGCACGCCGCCCGGCGGTCGCGGGCAGCGCCACCACCACCAGGCTCACCCCCAGCAGAGCCAGCCCGCCGAGCGAGACGGGCGCCAGCCGCTCCCCCAGTACGGCGAAGCCCAGCAGCGCCGCGACGGCGGGCTCGGCCAGGGCGAGCGTCGCGGCCGTGGCGACCGGCGTGCCGCGCAGGCCGATGCCGTACAGGAGATAGGCCAGCGCGGTGGTGCCCACGCCCAGGTAGAGGGCGGCGAGCAGGCCACGCGGCTCGGCCAGCCACCCGGCGCCCGACCACCACAACACCGGCGCCATCAGCAGGGCGGCGCCGCCGAACATCACCCCCATGACGGCGTTGGACGCCATGCCCCCGCCGATCGCCCTGGCCGCCGTGACCGCGTAGAAGGCGTAGAGCAGGCCGCCGAGCAGCGCGAACAGCACGCCGGACAGGACCTGGCCACCGGCCTGCGCGCCGCCGCCGACGATGAGCGCGGCGCAGCCCGCGATGGCGGCGGCGGTGGCGAGCGCCCAGCGAGGGGTCGGCCTGGCCCGGTCGAGCGCCCAGGACAGCAGCCCGGTGAAGACCGGACCGCTGCCGATCGCGACCACGGTGCCGATGGCCACACCGGTGCGGCTGACGGCAGCGAAGAAGCAGAGCTGGTAGGCCGCGACGGCCACCGCGCCGAGCAGCAGTCCAGGCCGCAGCACCCCGCGCACGCCCCCCGAGCCGCGCAGTCCCACGGCCGCGACCAGGGCGAGCGCCGCACCGCCGATCACCAGCCTGGCGGCGGCGACCGAGACGGGGTCCGCGGTGAGCAGCAGCCCGGCGGTGCCCGCCGTACCCCAGAGCACGGCGGCGGCCACGACGGAGAGAGACTTCATAGCGCAGATTGTCTGACAACCAGACAAGATTCGTCCAGAGGATTAGCCAGGCGTCGGCCCGCTGGTCCGCAGCAGCCTGCGCCGCCTGGCGACGCGCGCGGTGGCCAGGCAGTGCGCGCAGAACACCCCGGCCCGGCCGTCCGCGCACGTGCAGAACCAGCGCAGCGCCCCCTCGACCACGGTCAGCTCCACGCGCGCGGCCCCCTCGGCCACCTCGGCGGCCACGACGAGGGGCGCGAAACGCACGAGCAGAACCGTGCTCTCCAAAGCGTCGGCCCGCGCGGCCAGCGGCCCCGCGGCCTCTTCGATCAACGGTGTGACCAGTTCTCCGACTGTCGGCGTGCCCACAGCTCTAGCCTGCCCCCGATTCGACGTCACTCACGGCCACAGAATAGAGACCGGTGACGGAAGTTTTCGCATTGTTGTCCACATTGGCGATAAATACGATTGGGCCGGTATTTCACCACTAGTGGGTCCGTGCTGGACGTTGCTACTGTGTCGCCACTGTTACCCCGGGCCACGCCCGGAAATGCGAGGCACCATGGTTCGCTCGGTCCGGGTGAAGATTGCCACGCTGCTCCTCGTTCCGCTCGTGTCGCTCGCGGCCATCTGGGGGTTCGCCGCGACCATCACACTCGGAGCCGGCCAGGAGTTGCTGCGCATCAGCACCGTGTACGACAACGTGATCGTCCCCGTCCGGGCGGTCACGTTGACCCTCCAGCAGGAAAGGGCGGGGGCGCTCGCCTTCCTCGGCTCGGGCGAGCGCGGCGAACTGTCGCCCCTGCGCGTCGCCACCGACCGCGCGCGAGAGAGCGTCGAGGCGCTGACACCGCTGGCCGCCGACGACAGCCCGCAACCGCTGCGCGCACGCGTCGCCGACCTCGTCGAGAACATGGAGCGCCTGTCCGACATCCGCTCCCGTATCGACACCGGCACCTTCACCCGGATGCAGACCCTGCGCTCCTACAGCCAGATCATCGAGTCGGCCTTCCGCGTCTTCGACAAGATGCGCCTGTCCCCGGACGGCGAGCTCATCGACCAGACCCGCGCGGTCATCATCATGGGCTGGAGCAGGGAGTACCTCAGCCGCCAGCAGGCCGTCATCGCCGCCGCCACCGCCACCGGCCGCATGTCCGCCGACGAGCACACCCTGTTCACCGAGCTCGTCACCAGCCGCAGACTCCTGTACGGCATGGCCTTCGAACAGCTCGACGACCAGCTCAGAGCCCCCTACCTGGAGCTGCAGAAGACCGCCATGTTCATCGGCCACCAGACGGCCGAGGACCAGATCGTCACCACCGTACGGCCGGGTAAGCCGCTGCCCGGCTCGGCGGGCGGCTGGCTGCCTTCGGCCACCAAGCTGGCCGACGTCTTCGGCGTGCTCGGCGGCGAGGCCAGCAGGTCCATCGCCGACCGGTCGATGCCCATGGCCAAGAACATCCTGATCAGGCTGGGCGTCGCGGGCGGGCTCGGACTGGTCGCCGTGGCGCTGTCGGTCTACGTCTCGGTCAGGTTCGGGCGCAGGCTCGGCTCCGAGTTGGCCGCACTGCAGGACGCCGCCGCCGACCTGGCCGACCGCCGGCTGCCCGAGGTCGTCGAGCGCCTGCGCAGGGGCGAGCACGTCGATCCGGGCGAACGGCTCAGGCTCCCGCCGAGCACCACCACCGAGATCGCCGGTGTCGCCGCCGCGTTCGCCACGGCCCAGCGCACCGCGATCGCCGCCGCCGTCGGCCAGGCCGAGATGCGCAAGGGCATCAACAAGGTGTTCCTCAGCCTGGCCAGACGCAACCAGTCGCTGCTGCACCGCCAGCTCGCCACCCTGGAGGCGATGGAGAACCGCACGACCGACAGCGAGATCCTCCAGGAGCTCTACGGCCTGGACCACCTCACCACACGCATGCGCCGACATGCCGAAGGGCTCATCATCATGTCGGGCGCCGCGCCGGGAAGGGCGTGGCGAGTGCCGGTGTCGATCTACGATGTGGTGCGGGCGTCGGTCGAGGAGGTCGAGGACTATCTACGTGTGGCGGTCAACATGCCATCGGGCCCCTGCCTGGTCGGCACCGTGGTTACCGACGTCGTGCACCTGATCGCCGAGCTGGTGGAGAACGCCACCGCCTACTCGCCGCCGCACACGCATGTCGCCGTGCACGGTGAGATCGTCGCGAAGGGGTTCGCACTGGAGATCGAGGACAGAGGGCTCGGCCTGACCGCCGAGGAGCTCGCCAAGATCAACGACCGGCTGGCCGCGCCGCCCGAGTTCGATCTGGCCGACAGCGACAGGCTCGGCCTGTTCGTCGTCGGCAGGCTGGCGGCACGGCACGGGCTCACGGTCGCGCTGCGGCCCTCGCCCTACGGCGGCACGACCGCGATCGTGCTCATCCCCGCCGCGCTGCTGGTCGCGGAGGCGCCGCAACCGCCGGTGCTCCCCCATCCGGTCGGCCCGACCCCGCCGCCGCCCAGGCTCGCCTACTCTGAAGGCCCCACCGTGTTCCCGCCCAGGCTCGTCCCCCTGCCTGGCCGGGGAGACGCCCCCGCCCCGTCCGCCCCCGAACCGGGACCCGCGCCCATGCCCACACCCGGCACCATCGCGCCCGCGCCCTTCCCCGTGGCCGCGCCCGTACTGCCCGCCCCCGTACTGCCCGCTCCCGTGCCCGACGAGGAGGCGAGACCGTGACCGACCGCTGGCCGGAACCGCCCGACGCCGGACCGCTGCTGCGGCCGTACATGATGACGGGCGGGCGTACCCGTCCGACCGGCGGTGACATCGACCTCATCGCGATCGTCTCGGCCACCGGCGTGCCCTCGCCCATGGCCGGGCTCGCGCCCGAGCACCGCAGGGTGCTGTCGGCCTGCCGCAGTCCCGCCTCCGTCGCCGAGGTCGCCTCGGAGACCGAGCTCGCCGTCGGCGTGGTCAGGGTGCTGCTCGGCGACCTGCGCGAACGCCAGCTCGTCGAGATCAGGCCGCCCGCCACGGTGACGCACCTGCCGCAGGAGAGGCTGCTCAGAGAGGTCCTGCAAGGGCTCCGCGCCCTGTGAGCCGACCGGCTGACCGGGCTACAGCTCGGTCAGCTCGTCGAGCAGGCCGTCGAGCAGCCGCTCGGCCCCGCCCAGCACCTCGCCTTGGTAGTCCTCCAGCGCGCGCAGCCAGCCCGGCACGTCGGGTGAGTACCTCGTCGGCAGGTCGAGCAGCACCCGCTCCTCGACCAGCACCTCGCCGTCGACCCGGAACACCTCGCCCGCCATGCCCACCGACACCGCGAACCTGACCTCACGCCCGTCCGGCAGGGTGAACGTCACACCCGTCACGGCTCCGCCCGGCTCGAACCTGGAGAACAGCTCACGCCTGGCGAACGGATGGCGCACCCCGGCGAACCCCTCGGCGGTACGGCTCAGCGCCGCGAGGAGGTCGGCCACCGCGCGGCTTTCGCTGTCCACAACCCCGAGGGTAGATCAAACTCACCCTCCTGGGTACGGCGGCAGCGTCACCGTGACGTTCAGCCCGCCCCCGTCGCGCGGCCTGGCGACGACCTCACCGCCGTGCGCCGCCACGATCGTACGCACGATGGACAGGCCGAGCCCCGCGCCCTTGACCGTGATCAGCCGATCGCCGCCTAGCCGCCTGAACGGCTCGAACAGGGCGGGCACCTCGTACCCGGGCACGACCGGACCCGTGTTGCTCACCACCAGCTCGACCAGGCCGTCCCTCGCCCTGACCGAGCAGGCCACCCGTACCCAGCCGCCCTTGTCGTTGTGCCTGACGCCGTTGTCCACCAGGTTGTGCACGAGCCGCTCCAGCAGGATCGCGTCGCCGTGCACCACGCTCTCGCGCGTGTCCTCCTCGACGGCGATCCCGGCGAGCGCGGCGTCGGCCTCGCCCTGGGCGGTGACGTGGCCCACGACGTCCGCCAGGTCGACCGGACGCCGGTCGGTGAGCTCCCGCTCGGCCCCGGCGAGCAGCAGCAGCCCGGCGATCAGGCGTTCGTGCCTGGTGTTGATCTCCAGCAGGCTCTCGCCCAGCCTGAGCACCTCATCGGGCGCCGAAGGCCGGTGCATGGCCAGCTCGACCAGGGCACGGCCGACCGTCAGCGGGGTACGCAGCTCGTGCGAGGCGTTGGCGACGAAGTGCCGCTGGCCGTCGAAGGAGCGGTCGAGCCGCTCGATCATGATGTCGAACGTGTCGGCCAGGTCCTTGACCTCGTCGTCCGGGCCGCGCAGGGCGATGCGTTCGTGCAGGCCCTTGTCGGCCGCCGGTGACATGGCGATGCGCCTGGCCGTGTCGGTCACGCGGTGCAGCGGGGCGAGCACCCGGCCCGCCACCAGCCAGCCGAGCCCGGCCGCGGCCCCTCCGACCAGCACGAGCGCGATGCCGCCCACCGTCAGCAGGGAGGTGGTGGCCGCCTCCCTGACGTTCTTCTGCTGCTGCAGCTTCCACTGCTCGGCCTCGATGCCGGTCAGCAGTTTGCCGTCGCCGTCGATCAGATAGGTCAGCTTGTCACCGGTCGCGGGCGAGGCCGTGGCGCCCGGCGAAGGCGTGACGGTCGGCGACAGCAGCGAGGTGGCGAAGAACCTGGCCCCGCCGCCCTGTGTGAGCTGCTGGTCGAACAGCAGATACGTGGTGCCGAGCAGCACCATGCCCGCCAGCACGAACAGCCCGCCGTAGATCATGGTCAGCCTGGCGCGCAACGTCGTACGGCGGCTCATGGGATCAGGTACCCCACGCCGACCACGGTCTCGACCACCGGCGGGTCGCCGAGCTTGCGCCGGAGCTTGAGCACGGTCAGCCTGACCACGCCGGAGAACGGGTCGGCGTGCTCGTCCCACGCCTTCTCCAGCAGGTGCTCGGCCGAGACCGGCGCGCCTTCGGCCCGCATCAGCTCGGTCAGCACGGCGAACTCCTTCTTCGACAGCGGCACGTACCTCCCGTCGCGGTAGACCTCGCGCCTGGCCTGGTCGAGGGTGATGCCCGCCCGCCTGAACACCGGCGGCGCGGCCGGTCTCGACCGGCGTCCGAGCGCCAGCACCCTGGCCGCGAGCTCGGGAAAGGCGAACGGCTTGGTCAGGTAGTCGTCGGCGCCGAGCGAGAGCCCGTCCACCCTGTCGGTGATCTCGGCCGCCGCCGTCAGCATGAGCACCCGCACCGCCGTACCCGCCGCGACGAGCTCACGGCAGACCTGGTCACCGTGTACGGCGGGCAGGTCCCGGTCCAGGACGACGACGTCGTAGTCGTTGACGACCGCACGTTCCAGCGCCGCCTCGCCGTCGTAGGCGACGTCCACCGCGTGCGCGTCGCCGCGCAGCCACTCCGCGATCGCGTCGGCGAGCAGCGGCTCGTCCTCCACCACCAGTACGCGCATGCGTCGTCCTCCTCGCCGGGACCGCTCGTTCCGCCATGGTGGCCGATCCCGGCGTTTCCTCCGTGTTAGGGAGCGTCGCAGGCCGGGTGGAAACGCCGGGGAAACGCGGCGTCGCGTTGCATCGGCTGCCAGGCGGCGGGGAGCGGCCCCGCCGGAGCGAAGGAGCACGACGTGATGCGACAGCGAATCCGCGGTGTGCTGGCGGCGGCCCTGCTGGCGACGGCACTCGCCGCATGCGGCGGCGCGGGCGACGACCCGAAGGTCGCCTCGGCGGGCGGCGCACGGCCGACGGCGGGTGCGAGCGCCGCGCCCAGCCTGAGCCAGGAGGAGCGCGGGGTGAAGTTCGCCCAGTGCATGCGCCAGAACGGCATCGACATGGCCGACCCCAAGCCGGGCGAAGGCGTGATGTTCAAGCTCGACAAGTCGACCGGCGCGACCGAGGAGACGATGAAGAAGGCGATGGAGGCCTGCAAGGAATACAGCCCGATGGGCAAGATGGGCACCGCCGCGGGCCCCGAGGAGGAGGAACGCGGTCGCCGCTTCGCCACGTGCATGCGCGACAAGGGCGTCGAGGCCTTCCCCGACCCCGCGCCCGGCCAGCGCGGCATCCGCATCGGACCGGACGTCGGCGAGGACCCCGACTTCAAGCAGGCCCAGCAGGCCTGCCGGCCGATCCTGGCCGAAGGCCGTCCCGGAGGCGGCCAGTGAGCGGCCCGCACGAGCCCGCACCCCCGCGACGGCGACGCGGCGCCGTACGCAGGGTGGCGGTCGTGGCCGGTGTCGTCGTCGTGGTCGGCGCGGTCGCGGTGACCACGCTCGGCGGCGCGCCCACCGAAGGCGCGACGCCGACCGGCGCACTGCCCCCGCAGACCGCCCCCGTGACCCGCCAGACGCTCACCGACTCCCAGACCTTCGACGGCGAACTCGGCTACGGCCCCACCACCACCGCCACCACACGCCTGCCCGGCACCCTCACCCGCCTGCCCGAGGCGGGCGCCCGCATCACCAGGGGCAAGCCGCTGTACGAGGTCGACGGCAGACCGGTCCTGCTGATGTACGGCGCCAGGCCCGCCCACCGCACGTTGCGCCAGGGCGACGAGGGTCCCGACGTCAAGCAGCTCGAACGCAACCTCAAGGCGCTCGGCCACACCGGGTTCACCGTCGACTCCGACTACACCTGGGCCACCGCGCGGGCGGTCGAGGAGTGGCAGGACGACCTCGGCCTCGACCGGAGCGGCGAGGTCGAACTCGGCCGGGTGACCTACGCGCCCGGCCCGGTCAGGGTGGACAGCCTGCACGCCGAGAGCGGCCAGCCGATCGCACCCGGCGCGAAGGTCCTGGCCCTGAGCGGTACGGCCAAGGCCGTCACCGTCATGCTCGACCCCGCCGACCAGCGCCTGGCCAGGAAGGGCGCCAAGGTCACCGTCACCCTGCCCGACGACAGCGCCGTCACGGGCCGGGTCGAGGAGGTCACCACGGTGATCGAACCGGGCGAAGGCCCGGACGCCGAGCCGCAGACCAGGATCGAGGTCGTGCTCGCCCTCACCGGCAAGAAGGCACGCAAGGCGAGCGCCTCCTACGCGCTGGCCGCCGTGGACGTCACCTTCACCTCGGGCCGCAGGGCGAACGTGCTCACCGTCCCCGTCACCGCCCTGCTCGCCCTTCAGGAGGGCGGCTTCGGCGTCGAGGTCGTCCGTGGGAGGGCGACGTCGTACGTGCCGGTCGAGACCGGGCTCTTCGCCGACGGCAGGGTGGAGGTGACCGGCGAGGGCATCGCCGAGGGCACGCAGGTCGGGGTGCCGAAGTGATCCGCCTCACCGAGGTGACCAAGAAGTACGCCGGGGGCGTGGCCGCACTGGCCGGGGTGAGCCTGCACATCGCCAGGGGCGAACTCGTGGCGATCGTGGGGCCCTCCGGATCCGGCAAGTCGACCATGCTCAATGTGCTGGGCACCCTCGACCGGCCCACCACCGGCCGTGTGCTCATCGACGGGCACGACGTGGGCACCCTGTCGGACGCCAGGCTCTCGGCGTTGCGGGCCGGCACGATCGGCTTCGTCTTCCAGCAGTTCCACCTGGCCGCCGGGGTGGCCGCACTGGAGAACGTCGCCGACGGCCTGCTGTACTCCGGGCTGCGCGCTGGCATGCGCCGCCGCAAGGCCGAGGCGGCGCTGCGCCGGGTCGGACTCGCCCACCGCATGGACCACCGGCCGCACGAACTGTCGGGCGGCGAACGCCAGCGGGTGGCCGTGGCCAGGGCGGTCGCGGGCGATCCACCGCTGCTGCTGGCCGACGAGCCGACGGGCAACCTCGACTCGGCGTCCGGGGCCGGGGTGATGCGGTTGATGCGCGACCTGCACGACTCGGGGACCACTGTGGTGATCATCACACACGACCTGGAGATCGCCGCCTCACTTCCCCGCCAGGTGAGCATGCGCGACGGGCGCGTGCTGTCGGACTCGGCCGAGGTGGCGTCGTGAAGGCGCTCGGGGTGGCCTACCTTGGAGCTTGGACGTGAACGCGCTCAAGCCTGCCCGCCTGGGACCTGGTGACGTGCTCAAGGTCGGGGCCGTGGGGCTGCGGACGCGTCCGATGCGGGCCTTTCTGTCCGCGCTCGGGATCGCGATCGGCATCGCCGCCATGGTCGCCGTCGTCGGCATCTCCTCCTCCTCTCGTGCCGAGCTCGACCGGACCCTGGACACGCTCGGCACCAACCTGCTCACCGTCGCGCCGGGCAACACCCTGACCGGCGAACAGGCCACACTCCCGAGCGAGGCGGAGGACATGATCGCCAGGATCGGCCCGGTGAGCGCGGTGTCGGCGATCGGCCAGGTCGCCGATGCGAAGGTGTACCGCACCGGCCGGATCCCGGCCATCGACACCAACGGCATCGCCGCCTACGCGGCCAGGATCGACCTGCTCGACACCGTCGGCGGGCGAGTCGTGAGCGGCGCCTGGCTCAACGCCGCCACCGGCTCATACCCGGCCACCGTGCTCGGCGCGGGCGCGGCGCGGCGTCTCGGCATCGGCAGGGCGGGGGCCGATACCAAGGTGCTGGTCGGCGGGCGGTGGTTCACGGTCGTGGGCATTCTGGCGCCTGCGGCCCTCGCGCCGGAGCTGGACTCGGCCGCACTCGTCGGCTGGCCGGTCGCGGCCTCCGTACTCGGATTCGACGGGCACGCGACCAAGGTCTACACGCGTTCGGCCGACGAACGGGTCGAGGACATCCGTGCGGTGCTCGGCGCCACGGCCAATCCGCAGGCGCCGAACGAGGTCGACGTCTCGCGCCCCTCCGACGCACTGGCCGCCAGGCAGGCTGCGGGAGAGGCGTTCACCGGGCTGCTGCTCGGCCTCGGCGCCGTCGCCCTGCTGGTCGGCGGGGTCGGGGTGGCCAACACCATGGTCATCTCGGTGCTGGAGAGGCGGGCCGAGATCGGTCTGCGCCGCTCGCTGGGGGCCACCCGGGGGCAGATCCGCACGCAGTTCCTGTCGGAGTCGCTGCTGCTCTCGGCTCTGGGCGGGGCCGGGGGTGCTCTGCTCGGCACGGCGCTGACCTCGGCCTACGCACTGTCACGCGGATGGCCTTCGGTCGTGCCCGCGTGGGCCGTGCTCGGCGGCGGCTGCGCCACCCTGCTCATCGGCGCGCTCGCCGGACTGTATCCGGCCGTGCGCGCCTCCCGCCTGTCGCCGACCGAGGCGCTGGCCACGCCGTAGCGCGGCCTCCGGTCACCTCTCGGCGCTCAGGCTCTTGGGCGCCGAGAGGAACCACGCCTCCTCCACCAGCTCGGCCAGCTCCTCGGGATCGACCACCCGGTAGCGCACGTCGATCCAGCCGAACTGCCCGCCGGTGAACGACTCGGAGAACACCTCAGGCTGCTCGGCCACCAGCGCCTCCCGCTCGATCAGCGTCGACTTCAGCACGAGGATCGCGGTCTTCTCCCACAGGAAGCCGAACCCCTTGCCCCTGACCTTGAGCGAGACGTATTCGCCGCCGTCGTGCAGTGTCACCTCGGGCAATGCGGCCGCGATCGCGAGGACGTCCTCTACCTTCATACGAGAAGGACTATCAAACGCCACCGACAGCGGGCGCGTGACGGCGGCCGGATATCGTCGTGGGCATGAGCACCCACTTCGACGTTGTCGTCCTCGGCGCCGGTCCCGGCGGATACACGGCCGCGGTACGCGCCGCCCAGCTTGGCCTGCGCGTGGCGGTCATCGAAGAGAAGTACTGGGGTGGCGTCTGCCTCAATGTGGGCTGCATCCCGTCCAAGGCCCTGTTGCGCAACGCCGAACTCGCCCACATCTTCACCGCCGAGGCCAAGACGTTCGGCATCTCGGGCTCGGTGACCTTCGACTACGGCGCGGCCTTCCAGCGCAGCCGCAAGGTGGCCGACGGGCGTGTCAAGGGCGTGCACTACCTGATGAAGAAGAACGCGATCACCGAGATCGACGGCCGGGGCGTCTTCGTCGACCCGCACACCCTCCAGGTCAACGGCGACACCGTCACCTTCGACCACTGCATCATCGCCGCGGGCGCGACCACCAGGCTGCTGCCCGGCACCTCGGTGTCGGAGCGCGTGGTGACCTATGAGGAGCAGATCCTCAGCGACACCCTGCCGGAGAGCATCGTCATCGCGGGCGCGGGCGCGATCGGCGTCGAGTTCGCGTACGTCCTGCACAACTACGGCGTCAAGGTGACGATCGTGGAGTTCCTCGACCGCGTGGTGCCGACCGAGGACGCCGACGTCTCGGCGGAGCTGGCCAAGCGGTACAAGCGGCTCGGCATCGACGTGCTCACCTCGACGAAGGTCGAGTCGATCGACGAGTCCGGCCCGAAGGTCCGCGTCACCGTCAGCCGCGACGGGCAGCAGCAGGTCCTGGAGGCCGACAAGGTGCTCCAGGCGATCGGCTTCCAGCCTCGCGTCTCGGGCTACGGCCTTGAGCACACCGGGGTCGCCCTCACCGAGCGCGGCGCCATCGCCGTCGACGGGCGCGGCCGTACCAACGTGCCGCACATCTTCGCCATCGGCGACGTCACCGCCAAGCTGATGCTCGCGCACGCCGCCGAGACGATGGGCGTCATCGCGTCCGAGACGATCGGCGGGGCCGAGACGATGGAGATCGACTTCGTCATGGTCCCGCGTGCGACGTACTGCCAGCCGCAGATCGCCAGCTTCGGCTACACCGAGGCGCAGGCCAGGGACCTCGGCTACGACGTGCAGGTGGCGAAGTTCCCCTTCACCGCCAACGCCAAGGCGCACGGCCTGGGCGACGCCAACGGCTTCGTCAAGATCCTCAGCGACGCCGAACACGGCGAACTGCTCGGCGCCCACCTCATCGGCCCCGAGGTCACCGAACTGCTGCCCGAACTCACCCTGGCCCAGCAGTGGGACCTCACCGTCCACGAGGTCGCCCGCAACGTCCACGCCCACCCGACCCTGGGCGAAGCGGTCAAGGAGGCCATCCACGGCCTCGCGGGACACATGATCAACATGTAGGGGTGTATCGCGCCGCGGGTCTTCGCTCGCGCCTGCGTGTTTGCTCGCACCTGGCTTCTGGGCGGGTTCGTCTCGTTCGTGTGTCGGGCGGTGCGCCTCACCTGTCACCCGGGCCGCCGGTGACGCCTGCCGCGCGGGCCCGCCGGTGACGGGCGCCGGAGGAGGACCGGCGCCCGCGCCCGTGCGGGTCGGGCGCGCGGGGCTGACCGTGCGCCCTCCCCAGGTGAGTACCAGCGGTGACCTCAGCGTGGGCCTTGCCCAGAGCCGGTCGCGAGATCGACTCTTAGGAAAGTTTCTTAAGAGTGACGCTAGACCCGGACCCACCGAGCGTCAATACGACCTTGTGCACCACCCAAGCGCACCCCGCCCCCACGACATACCACCCCAGGTCAGGCGCATTGAACGTCGACCCCAGCACCAGCCTGGCCAGCCAATGATCAGGCACAAGCCCCGTGAGCTGAAAGAACTCCACCCCCCAGCTGAACCCCACCGCCACCACCCCCGCCACCCAAGGCCGCACCCGCGGCCACACCAGCACCACCAGCGCGTACACCAGCACGGTGTACAACGCATCCCCCGCATACTTGGCGAAGTCCCCCTCCCCCCAAGCCCGCACCCCCAACCCGGCCCCCACCGTCCCCAGCGCCACCAACCCCGCCCACAACCTCGCCCGCTTCTCCATAGCGAATCACCTTATGGGCAGCGTGGCCCGAGGCCCGAGGGCCAGCAGCGTCCAGCTCCGCGCATCGCCCCACACCGACTCCGGATCCACGTACGGCCGCAGCAGCGCCGTCAGTTCGGCGTCCCCGCGCCCGGCCAGTTCCTCCTGGGCGATCTTCCGCGCCAGTCCGGCCAGCAGATCGCACACCGAGATGCGTACGTCCAATCGCGATTCGACCAGCCGGAATCCCGCCAAGCCCGCCGCGGTCAGGCGGGGTTCGGCCTGGCGCAGGCGTTCGTCGGTCAGGAGGGTCTGGCGGTCGTGCACCACCGAGACCGGCCTGGTGCCGCCGTCGCTCCACAGTTCGACCGCCCGTACGACCGCGGGCACCAGCAGGTCGAGTACGGGAGCGGCGTCCGGCGACAGGCGTGCCCGGTAGGCCGCCACGCGCTCGCGGTCCACCCAAAGGCGTTCGACGATCTCCCCGCACCAGCCGGGCGCCCGTACCGCACGCATGTCCTCGACGACGCGGTACACGGCGTCGAAGGAGATCTCCTGCCTCCGGCCGCTCTTCACCCGGAGAACGGCGTTGAACGCCTCGAGAAAGGAGCGCCACACCTGCTCCCCGAACAGCGTCGGCCCTTCGGCGTACAGAGCACGCCGCGCTTCTCCCGCCTCCCCGACGGCCAATTCCGCGACCTTGCCGAGAAGGAGGAACGCCTTGTCCACCAGATGCACGTGCGCATGTCCGAGCAGCGGTCCCTGCTCGCCGAGCAGCCACATCACGGCCGCCTTGTGCTTGCTCCGCTGAATGACGAACGCCTTGTACTCCTGAATGGGCGAAGGCGCACGCTCGCGTACCTCGGCGATACACCGATCGGCTTCGTCGGGGCTCAGTCCGACACTGGCATGCGCGAACACCGTCGTGTTCCCGCCGACCAGCTTCTCCCCTTCGGACCCCGACTCGTCACAGGCGATCTCCACAGCCATGCCGTCCACTTCCTCGCCGTTCCTCACGCCGCGGTGATCCCCAGATCCCGCCCCAGCGCCCCGGCCACGCGCGAACCGGCCCGCACGGCCACGAGATCGAGAAAGCCGACGAGATCGGCCCGGATCCCGGCCGTGATCCGCCTCATCTCGGCTCCGGCGATCTCCACGACCACGCTCCCGTCCTCACGCCGGACACGTACGACCTCGTCCTGCACGTCGGCCCACAGGTCGGGATCGTGCCCGAGGTACGGCGGCGCGCCCCCGCCCAGCATGTCGCACCACCGCCACCAGTCCTCAAGACCAGCACAACACCCGTGCACGACCTCGACGCCGCTCGCCTCGTCGGACAGCCGTACGCCGCCTGGGGCGATCACCAACTCGGCATCGGCGATGTCCTCAACGTCCAGGTAGGCCTCGATGATCGCGATCACCGTACTCAGGTCCTGTTGCGAGGTCGCGCCGGACAGGATGATGTAGCGTCCGATGTTTGCTTCAATCACCGCATGTCCCACCATCACACCACCAGTGTGACCTGCGGCCCTGGCTTGACGCCTCCGCTTTTCTCGGCGCCCCCAGCGACACTGCACGTTCTCAGCGCACCCGCCGTGCCACCAGCACGGTGCCCAGCGATCGCCAGCCCAGCCCGCCGTACAGCAGCCGCCCCTCCGGACTGGCGATCAGCAAGCCGGTGTCGGCGTCGCGGGACAGGGCCTCGGCGACCAGCGTTCCCATGACCACGCGGGCCAGGCCCCTGCGCCGATGCTCGGGCAGGGTGCGTATGTTGTGCGCGACGGCGTCGGCGCCGATCACCACCATCGTGCCCTGGGCGGCCAATGCCCCCGATCGTTCGTCCCTGACGTAGGCATGGAACATGGTGTCCCCGGTGCGCTCCACCTCGACGACGTACGGCGCCGCCGTACGCACCTGCAGGGGTTGATGGTCCTTCAGTGCGACCGTCATGAAGCTCTCCGGATCGCCCACCACGTCCAGCCCGGCCGCCCGGACGAGCTCCGTCACCCCGGCCGCCCGATTGGTGATCACCGTCAGCCAGTCGGCGCCGGGCGAGTGCGCGACCTGGCCCGCGAGTGCCCGCAGCCCTTCGGTGTCGTCGTCGGCGTTCAGCGTGATGATCTCCACATCGCGTTCGGCCTGCCCGAACCGCACATGAAGCGCCCCTCCCGCCTCCCGAGCCGTGCCCACGCCCTTGGCCACACCCCAACCGGCCTGCCAACGCCGTACGAGATCCCCCAGCGCCTCCACCGTCACCAACTCCTCAGCCGCACGACGAGCATCACGCCCCTAGGAACACCGGGCGGACGGCCGATCTTCCGCGCCGCCTATCGCGCGGGCGGCGGAATGCGGGCCGCGATCTGTGCCTGGGCGTGCTCGCAGTCGGCGAAGCTCACCGGGCAGGCCAGGGCGTGCTCGATCAGGTCCTTGGCCGCCTGGGCCCTGGTGATGCGCTCCTGGAGAGCGGCGACGTGCTGCTTGAGCACGTCGCGACGGTTCATCGGGTCGGACGTCGACACGATCGCGTGCAGCTCCCGCAGCCCGAACCCGGCCTCCTTGCCCATGAGGATCAGCGCAACCCTGGTCAGCTCGGCCTCGCCGTAGCGCCGTTGTCCGCCCGCACGCCGTACCGGCTCCAGCAGGCCCCTGTCCTCCCAGTACCGCAGCACGTGGGTGGCCAGGCCGAACCGTTCGGCCAGCTCGCCGATCGTCAGGTCCTGGCTTGACTTCATGTACACATTAAGGGGCACGGTTGGCCGCATGATCAAGCCATCGATCGCGGTCACCCGTATCGTCAACTCCTGCGTTCTGCTCGAGATCGACGGCCATGCGATCCTCACCGATCCCTGGTTCGTCGAACGCTGGTGGCTGCGCCGGGGCGAACCCCTCGGCCTGGCGATCGCCGACCTGCCGCCCCTGACCGCCATCGTCGTCACGAACCTGGCCACCAACCACTGGGACCTGCGCGCCTTACGGATGTTCGCCCGTAGGGAGTGGATCCCGCTGTACGTCCCCGCGCCGCGCATGGCACGCCAGGCCCGGAAGATCGGCTTTCATCGTGCCGAATGCCTGTCCTGGGGGAGTTCGCTGGATCTGGCTCCCGGGTTGTCAATGCACGTCCTGCCGTCCGGGCGCACAGCCTTCTGGCCCAACAACGCCTACGCCTTCCACACGGCGTCCGCCAAGGTGCTCTTCGGGGGCGAGATGGCCGAGGTCGAACCGCTCTCCGGCCATCAGGCCGACCTGGCGCTCCTGCCCGTCAACGGCCTGCGTCCGCTGCTCGGCCCCCGCCTCGTCATGAACCCCGCCCTCGCCGTCTCCGGCGCCACCACCCTCGGCGCCCGCCACCTCATCCCCATCCACGACGCCCACGGCCACGACCCCCTGTCCACCTTCTTCCGCCCAACGGGAACAGCGGCGAACGCCATCGCCCTGGCCACCGGTCTTCCGCTCCAAGTCACTGACCTGCGACCGGGTGACCGCTGGGAACTGCCCCAGAACGGGTGATCCCTGGGAACACCGCAGATCGCATGAACGCCGGGAACTACGGCAACAACTCCGCCAACACCGCACGCAACTCCTCCGGCCGCTCCCGCCAAGGATGGTGCCCGGCCCCGTCCAGTACCCGGAGCCGCCCTCCGGCCTGCCGCTCGGCCAACGCCGCCACCGCGCCGACCGGCCGAGGATCGCCCGCCCCGTGCACGACGAGCACCGGAACCCGCACCCGCACCCCCTCGTACGGCCGCGCGTCCGCCACGAGGCGGCGATTGGCGTCCCAGTTGATCGTGTACGGCACGGCGGCGTCCTGCCGGGCCCACTCCCAGGCGTGCTCGCGATCGGCGTGGTCGGTGAACCAGGCCAGCGTGCGGAACTCCCGCTCCTCCTCGACGGTACGGCTCGCCGCCTCGCCCAGCCTGGCCAGCCGTTCGGCCTGCTCGGCCGTCATCCGCCTGGCCCGCTCGGCCCGGTAGCCCGTACGCCAGTCGCCGATGCCCGTCCCGCAGAGGTACCCCAGCGACGCCACCCGGCCGGGATGCGCCCACGCGTAGGCGAGTGCGAGCGTGGCCCCGAACGAATGCCCGGCGACGACCCACCGCTCGTACCCCCAGTGCCGCCGCAGCCCCTCCAGGTCGGCGACCGCCCGATCGACACATTGGTCGTCCGAGGGGTCGGACCGGCCGCATCCCCGCTGGTCGAAACGGTGCACGACGGTACGTTCACCGAACAGCCCGGCGACCGGCTCCAGGTAGTCCCACAACCCGGGCCCGCCGTGCACCAGCACGACCGCCGCGCCATCCGCCCGGCCGATGCCACCCGAACTGCTGGTCCACAGCCTCACACCGTCGTCCATGGGGACGAAGGCCTCGCCCGTCTCACTCACCGGGCAGGTCGTCCTTGTCGATGACCAGTTCCTCCGGCGGCGGCTGAATGACCACCCTGGAACCCCAGCCGGTGTACCGAAGGTCGGAGGTCTGCCGTGCCACGAAGCCGTCGTTCGTCAGGTGGACGAACACAGCCGCCAGGCGTGTGGCCCTGCCCTTGGCGTCGAACCAGAGCTGCCAGGTGACCTTCTCCTTGCTGCCCGGCCTTCCACCGTAGGGCAGATCGGGCAGATCGGTGATTTTCACGGCGCCCTTGGCCGTCGACCGGCTGACGGAGGTGGCCGAGGCGAGCAGCGTCCGCAGCGTTCCCGGCCGGAAGATGTCGATCTCACCGTCCAGGTACCCGCGGGCGGCGGGCCAGCGCGTCCGCAGCCACGTCTTGCCCAGCGGCAGCTTGGCCACCAGGTCACCGCCGGATCGGTAGAACGCGGACCCGGTCTTGATGAGCAAATGCGGATAGTCGTAGTACGGGCTGATCGTCTGCGTGATCTCGCGGAGCGGCGTGTAGAAGGTGGTGATGTCGTCCACCTCCACCTTTCCGCCCCGGACGAATCCGACCACACGCTTCGCACGCACCGTCAGGGCATGCTTGCCGTTCGTCGTGTGCCGGACGATCGCGGTGACGGTGACGCCCCTGCCCGCCACCATCTGCGTACGAAGCGTCTTGACCGGGTCAGGTGCCGCCGCATGCCCGGGCAAGGGATGAAGCAGCACCAAACCCACCACGAGTACGGCAACCACTGTTCGCATGCGATCTCCTCAGGCCCGGCGACAACGCAAGATCCTCCCAGCAGCTCATCGGGATTCCCATGCCTCACGACGGCGTGCGAACCGCCATCCCAGCACGCCGTACCAGAGCACGACCGGCAGATGCAGCGCGTACCCCACCTGCTCCGCCCCCGCCGACACCCCACCGGCCCCCGCCGCCCACGGCAGCACGACCGAGGCCAGCCCCGACACCGACGCGACCACACCGGCGACACGCATCGCGTACGTCATCGGCAGTACGGCCAGCGCGGCGAGCGTCGCGGCCACCCACAGCAGTCCGGCCAGGTTGACCATCCACTTGGCCGTGAGCAGCACCGCCCACGCCACCGGCGCATCGGGTACGACGGCCAACTGCGTCAACGCCAGATTCCCGGCGTCATGCAGCATCCCCGCCACCCCCGCCGCGGCCAGCAGCCCCCCGAACGGCACCACCGCGCCCGCTCCCCCCGCGATGACCAGCCCAGCGACGAGCAGCCCCAGCCACCCCAGGACATCCAACGCCAACTCCACCATGTGCAGCCCGGCCTGCTCCCGTACGGCCTCCAGCACACCGGCCGGATCGGCCGCATTCAGCGTCAATCCGGATGGCACCACGATCGCCGCACCGGCCATCATGACCACCAGGGACGCCATCAGCAGCACACCGGCAACCCGGTTCGACTCGCTCATGACAGTGGACGCTAAAACCCTTCCCCAGCGACAAGGTCAACCCTCCCCATGAAGGAGCAGCACCGTGTGGCGAATCGGCCAACTGGCCCACATGTCCGGCGTCTCCGAACGCACCCTCCGCCACTACGACAAGATCGGCCTTCTCCGCCCCGCCTCGACAGACACCTCGAACGGCTACCGCCGGTACGGCACGGCCGAACTCACCCGCCTCGAACGCATCCGCGGCCTACGCCGTCTCGGCCTGCCCCTCCGCCTCATCGCCGACCTGCTCGACGCCCCCGACTCCCACGTACGCCAGGCCCTCACCGAGACCATCACCGCCATCCGCCGCGACATCGCCACCCTCACCACCGCCTGCGCGTACGCCGAGGACCACCTCGCCACCCCCATGTCGATCCTCCCCCAGCACACCACCGTGGGCCCCCGCCGCCTGCTGGTACGCCGCCTGCACGTCGCCCACCCCTCCGAACTGGCCGCCGCCTGCACCCCGCCGCCTTCCTCCCTCCTCACCTGGCTGTCCGGCGAGCCGACCGGGCCCTTCAGCGCCGCCGTCACCACCGAACGCCCCGGCGAACACCTGGCCCTTCCCACCCGCGAGGTCGTACGCGCCGTCGTACCGGCATCGGCCGACTCCGCAGGCGACGTGATCCGCGCCGGCCGCGACCTGTTCGCCTGGCTGACCCGCCACGCCCTGACCATCAACGGCCCCACCGTCGAGGACCACTTCCCCTCCCCCGACAACACCCACATCACCGTCCTCGAAGCCCCCGTACGCAGTGCCGCACCTCCACCCGAAAACGCCTTCGCACCAGGCGCGATGGCGACCACCCATCGACGTGACGAGCCTTGACCCCAGCGAAACCCCGCAGTCACTACCGTCCGGAATTTGCGCACAGCACGCCTTGACCCGATGCCATCCCCTCCTTCAATCGATCAAGAACATCCCCTTCGGAACGGAGTCGAATGCGGTCCTTATCGAAGACGAATTCACCTGGACCCCACCTCGCGAACCACCCGGACGAGCCGGCGCCTGAGCGCGTTGGCCGGCACGCTGGCCATGACGGCCGGCCTGCTCACCGCCACGGCACCCCCGGCCTCGGCCGCGGACCCGATCACCGACCTCAAGGTGACCCGCAACGACTACGCCAGGGACGGCGACGTGACCGTCGGCGGCGGCAAGGTGTTCGTCGCCCTGTACGACCACATCGCCGTCGCCAACACCCAGGGGGCACTCATCGGCGAAATCACCGGCCTCAGGTGAGGTCCCGCAGCCAGGAAGCGATCGCCACTCCGATGTGATCGGGAGCGTCCTCCTGAACCATATGGCCACCCGTAATCGTGACGTGTGCTTGATTCGGCCACGTCCGGGCGACGGCTCGGTGTGCTTCGAACATCGTTCCCGGAACAGCCTCGATGAACAGTTTGGGAATCGGAGACTCCGCGAGCCATGCCGCATAACGCGTGATGACATCGTGGACATCGCGCGGCTCGCCCGCGACGGGCACCTCACGCGGCCAGGTCAACGTCGGCCTGCGTGACTCGCCAGGCTCCGCGTAGGGGCGGCGGTAAACGGCCATCTCAGCCTCAGACAGCCCTCGCAGCACTTGTGCGGGCAAGACATGGTCGACAAAGAAGTTCCGATCGAGAACCATCTCCTCACCCGCGTCGGAGCGAATCGCCTGAAAGAACTGAATCGCAGACTCAGGCCAATCGCTCCACGAGGTGATCGGCGCCACGAACGCCTCCATGTAAGCGATACCCCGCACCGCGGAAGGATGGCGGTACGCCCAATCGAACCCCAGAGCCGACCCCCAGTCCTGCAGCACCAAGACCACCCGCTCCCGTACGCCGAGGGCCTGGAGGAACGCGTCGAGGTAACGCCGGTGCTCGACGAATCGGTACGAGCCCGGCCCACTGGCAGGGAGTTTCGCGGAATCGCCCATCCCGATCAGATCAGGGGCGATACAACGCCCCTTGCCCGCCAGGTGCGGGATCACATTCCGCCAGACGTACGACGAAGTCGGGTTACCGTGAAGAAAGACAATCGGATCACCCTCCCCTTCTTCGACGTAGGCCATTTCAAGCCCGCCTATCTCAATACGACGCTTCCGAAACGACTCCTCAGACGAGATCATTACACTCCTATTGGAAATGCCGATTATCGATATGGTCGGAGTAGAGCCCATGGATGGCTGCCGGCCCAGCTTTCCCGCAAGCCCCTTCAGAGTTCTTGCATTCGACAGAGAGCTACGTATCGATTGCTTGTTCAGACGCTCCGTAACGTCGCGTGCGCGGAACTGTTCAGTCGAGTACGCCTTTCTCCAGCCGAGCACACATCCCGCGCAGCCGCAAACCGATCGGCCCGCCGTCAGTAGCAATCAAATCGTCCACAAAACCCATCCAACGTGACTACGTCTCGCCAGCCGCTCCCCGCAGTCAGGGAGTTTCAGCGCTTCACGAGATCCATACATCGCCAAATGCACAGGTACTTCGCGAATCCCTGATTTCGTAAGCTCTAGCTGCAGTCCGAGATTCTGCGGCATACCCTGGGTCTTGCCACAAGACCCCCTGGGGGCCATACTCTGCGACCACTGTCAGCCTGGCCTCGTGCCCGTCCTGGCCAAGCATCGCGAACTTGATCCGGCTGGCACCACCGCCGACGGCACGGTGTCCCAGCGCATCGCCACGATGGCCGACTTGCTGAACCCTTACAGCGTCCGTGCGGTGCAGGGGTCCCTGACGCAGGTATGGCACGCGGGGCCGAGCTCAGGCGCCCACGCCGGGAGTACATCTGCTTACAAGGACCTGCTGCTTCGGCAGTGGGCTCACATGCTCGGCTACCGTGGCCACTTCTCCACCAAGTCCCGCCACTACTCGATCAGGCTCGGAGGCCTACGGCAGGCACGTGCCGACTCCGAGCCGAACAAGCCCGCGTCCTGACCAGCGTGACGCTCCCCGCCGAGATACTCACGGTTGCCGAGTGGCGCTTCGCGGGAAGCGGCCTCCGCAACGGTGAGCCCTTCTGGGCAGAGGTAGCGCGACAACGCATCGGCACTGCTCGGCGGATCGCGCGCCAACAAGAGACCGGCGCTACCTGACCATGGCGGAGTGCGCGGCCGGCACCCATGCGAAGCACCCGAAGGGCCGCGTGACGGTGAGGGCCGGTAGTGCACGGCCGAGTATCCGGCTCGCTGGAATGCTCTGATACGGCTGGCTAGGATCACGCCATATGGAACCCACCGCCGGTGTCCTCTACGTCATCGTGTGCGCAGCGCCTCCGGCTGCCGACCTCCACAACCTTGTCGGCCTGGCTCAGAACGTCGGTTGGACGGTCCACGTGGTGACGACACCGATGGGTGAGCGGTTCGCGAACGTGCCCGAACTGGAGGGGCTGACGAGAGACCAGGTTCGGAGCACCTACCGGCTGCCCGGCGAACCCAAGGGGCTGCCTCCCGCGGATGCCGTGATCGTGGCTCCCGCCACGTTCAACACGATCAACAAGTGGGCCACCGGCATCGCCGACAACTTCGCCGTCGGTCTCCTCTGCGAGCTCATGGGCTTCGGCGTGCCGATCTTGGCAGTCCCGATGCTCAAGACGGCACTCGCGCAACACTCGGCCTTCGTGCGCAACGTGGAAGCGCTCCGAGACATGGGCGTCCGGGTCATGTTCGATCCCGATGCCCCTTCGGATGCGCGCATGCCATCCTGGGAACAGGTGATGGATGAGCTGCAAGCCGTAGTCGGGGGGCGACAGGCGCAAGAGTGATGCCATGGATGCCCGGCGAGAGATCGGCGAGAAGATCGCCCGTGCCCGCCGTCGTCGGGGTCTGGCGCAAGCCGTACTCGCTGGCCTGGTTGGCCGATCGGAGAGCTGGCTCAGCCAGGTGGAGCGCGGGCAGCGGGACGTGAACAACCACGGGGTCATCACCGCGCTGACCGAGATTCTCGGCCTGACTGTCGAAGACCTGACCACCAAGCAGAACACCGCCATGACCCGCTATGAAGCTGCGGCCGGGATCAAGCAAGCCATGTTGGGCTACGACGGCCTCTCTGCACTGATCGACCGCAGGCTTGTGGGCGGCTCGGTCGAGAGCATCACGTGGCTGAGACACGAAATCCGCCAGGCAAACCGTCTCTACCAGGCGACGCGATACGAAGAAGCAGGCAGGCACCTCCCCCACCTGATCGTCGCAACCGAGCTGGGCTCGCGGCACGCCCCCTTGGCAGACCGGCGCGCGTACCACTCCTTGCGCGCGCTCACCTACCACTGCACAACCACAACGCTCCGCCGAGTGGGAGAGCCTGAACTCGCCTGGGTAGCAGCAGACCGATCGTTGGCTGCGGCCCAAGAGGCGGAACGCCCGCTGCTGGCCGCCGTAAGCGCCTATCGGCTGGGATATGTGCTGGTTCGGCTACGCGAGATCGGCAGGGCTCTTGAAGTGGTCCTCACCGCCGCTGAAGCACTCAACAAGATCGCAACCCCTCGATCCTTGCCGGTCCTCGGCGGCCTCTACCTCGTCGCCGTAACAGCTGCGGCAGCTGCCTACGACCAGGCCGGGGTAGTCCACCATCTCGCCCAAGCGCGCGAGGTCGCCGAGATCCTCGACGGGGATCGAAACGACTTCTGGACCGCGTTCGGGATGACCAATGTGATCATCCACGAAGTCTCAGCGGCGGCTGATTCGGGCAACGCACGCGGGGCCATCACAGCAAGCGAGCGGCTCGACCTCACCACCTTGGCTCCCGGTCTGATCGGCCGCCGATCCCAAGTCCACCTCGATCTGGCACGGGCCTACGCGGCGCAGCGCAAAGACGCAGCTTCGGTCAACATGCTCCTTGAGGCAGAGCTCCTCTCCCCTGAACTCGTCAGGTACGGCGGACGCCCCCGCGATCTGCTGGCCCGACTTCTCAAGCGAGAGCACCGCGCCAGCACTCCGCAACTTCGCCCCTTGGCTCGCCGAGCAGGCATCATCTGACCCGCACTTTTGTGCGGCTTCCTTTACTCCACAAGAGTGCGGGGTTCGCTGACTCTGACGGCCTACGGTGCTTCCTGACGCGCGATAGCGCAGGTCAGGAGGCCAATCGTGCTGGTGATGGAGCCGCAACCTCAGCTGCCCTCGCAGGCACTCAACGCAGCCCAGGACCTTCAACACGCGCTGGACCGCCACGCAATCCCCACCGACGTGAACGACGGCTACGGCCTCGCAGTGCTGTCTGCCTGGTCGGGTCTGCTCGTCTGGTGCGATGAGCGCATCTATTGGTGGCGCACAGGCTGGGCCCCCAAGAGCAAGCGGGCGATCTACGCCTGGCATCCAACCCTGGAGCCGGTCCGATCCGCTCGTCGTGTGGCGCTGCGATACGCCGACCTGCGTGCCTCGCGCACCTTCTCGGGCACCGAGGAACCAGCATGTCGATGACCGCTGGTGAGCTGGCCAGAGAGTTCCCCGGCTGGGAGATCCAGGATGCCGCAGGCGGTGGCTGGTATGCACTCCGTGCCGTCCCTGTCCCGCAGCACACTGGTCTGTCGAACATCCGGTGCGGGCGAACCCTGGAGGAACTCAGCAAGCACCTGGCGGCCGAAACCCAACGATCTCTTCGCGCGAACAGACTACGAGGCGTGGTCTGAAAGGATCACGAACCGACACCCATGGTGCTCGATGGAAACTTGACCCGGAGCACAGGGCCGCCAGGCCAGAGCACCGGAAGCGGGACGGCAGAGCTCTTCAAGGCATAGGAAGCCTGCTGCTCGGAACCGACCGCCCGTGTGCGGCGGCGGGCGCGTACGGCCCCCAAGGCCGCATGCACAAGCCCGCCTGGCCGCTACGCGGGCGGTCTGACCCGAGGCAAGCGCAGCGAGCCCTTGACCCTGTAGAGAAGATTGTCGCCGCAGCTACTGAGGGTTACGAGCCTGGCGCTTAAGAGGAGCCGCCCAGAAGCCACTGATCGTAGTCGGCCTGGATCAACTCCAGGCCGTTCACCCGATCATCGCGATCGGCGAAGAACCGCTCAAACGCTAGGAACAGCGCCTCGACGGCAACAGCGTTCTGTTCCTCATTCGTCGGCCAGAAACCGGGTCTGCTCGCCGAGTCGGGGAAGGCGAGCATGAGAACCAGGGCCTGCCAGACAAGGTTGTTACCCCCGCCGACCTGGACGATCAGCCACTCCCTGAACCCTTGCATCAGGGTGCCGTCACTGCCTTGCGTCGAACCCCGCGATGTACGTGGTGAACAGCCGATATGAGCCGTCCAAGCCGTCCATCCCCGGACGGATACGAATGCTCTCCAAGTGCTCGCGGGGTTCTTGCGGAAACCTGGACTCAGGCTTCACCAGACGTCAGCCCCACCGGACAGGCGACCCCCGTCCCCCCGATCCCGCAGTACCCCCCCGGATTCTTGTACAAATACTGCTGGTGATACTCCTCCGCGAAGTAGAAAGGCCCCGCCGCCCCGATCTCCGTGGTGATCGGCTCGTAGCCGGCGCCCTCCAGCACCCCCTGATACGCGTCACGGGAAGCGAGCGCGGACTTCTCCTGCGCCTCCCCGTGCGTGTAGACGGCCGACCGGTACTGCGTGCCCACGTCGTTGCCCTGGCGCATCCCCTGGGTGGGGTCGTGTGCCTCCCAGAACACCCGCAGCAGCTCCTCGTAGGAGACCTTCGACGGGTCGAAGACGACGCGGACGACCTCGGTGTGACCGGTCAGGCCGCTGCACACCTCCTCGTAGGTGGGGTTCTCGGTGTAGCCGCCCTGGTAGCCGACGGCTGTCGTCACGACGCCGGGGGTCTGCCAGAACTTGCGCTCGGCGCCCCAGAAACAGCCGAGGCCGAAGTCGGCGATCTGGGTGCCGTCGGGGTACGGCGGGGCCAGGGGCGCGTCGAGTACGACGTGCCTGGCGGGTACGGGGATCGGTGTGTCGCGCCCGGGGATCGCCTCCTCGGGACTCACCATCGATGTCTTGTTTCGACCGAACAACCAACCCATGGTCCACCTCCATCGTGCCCAACACCCGACGACCGCACAGTGTTCCAGGACCCTCGAAGCGCCCCCGGAGCATCCCCAATATGTAAGCGCAGCTTAACTGTCCCATAAACTGATACGTTGTTGTACTAACTCAAGACAGCAGTCAAAATAGGCTTTATGCCTGAACAGCGAATCGGTGTCCTCTACGGCCTGGCCGCCTATGTCATGTGGGGACTCTTCCCCCTGTACTGGCCGCTGCTCCAGCCGTCGGGGCCGTTCGAGATCGTCGCGCACCGGATCGCCTGGTCTCTGGTGGCCGTCGTGGCCGTGCTGGCCGTACGGCGGCATTGGGGGTGGTTCAGGGCGCTGGTCAGGCAGCCGAAGAAGATGGGGCTGCTGGCGCTGGCGGCGGTGCTGATCACGGTGAACTGGGGCACCTACATCTACGGGGTCAATACCCATCACGTGGTGGAGAGCGCGCTCGGCTACTTCATCAACCCGCTGGTCAGCGTCGTGTGCGGGGTGATGCTGCTCAAGGAGAGGCTGCGGCCGTTGCAGTGGGCGGCGGTCGGGTTCGGGCTGCTGGCCGTGCTGGTGCTGACGCTCGACTACGGGCGGCTGCCGTGGATCGCGCTGACACTGGCCGCCAGCTTCGGCGTGTACGGACTGGTGAAGAAGGTCGCCAATGTGGGCGCGGCCGAGAGCATGACGGTCGAGACGCTGATGCTGCTCGGACCGGCACTCGCCTATCTCGTCTACCTGGGCGGCACCGGACAGAGCACGTTCGGCAACCAGGGCCCGGGACACGCGCTGCTGCTCGCCGGCGCCGGCGTGATCACGGCGGTGCCGCTGCTGCTGTTCACCGCCTCGGCCATCCGGGTGCCGCTCAGCACGGTCGGCCTGCTGCAGTACATCGCGCCGATCCTGCAGTTCCTGTGCGGCGTGTTCATCGCCAAGGAGACGATGCCGCCCAGCCGCTGGATCGGCTTCTCGATCGTGTGGCTCGCCCTGGCGGTGTTCACCTACGACGGCCTGCGTACGGCCAGGCAGAGTCGTATGGCCTCGATCGCACAGACCGAGACCGTCACAGCCAGCTGAGCCGAAAGTCGCATTGTTTGCCTGGTCAACAGGGGGAGGGCAAACAATGGGGACATCGATAGATCTGATGACGCAAGGCATTTCGCCTCCTTCCGTGCCCGGGCCGGTCCCGGGCCGTACGAAAGGCAGTCATCGGTGAACCTCGTGAGAATCACAGCAACCGCAGCCCTCACGGGCGCCATGCTCTTCAGCTCGACCGCGGTAGGCGCCGCGACCGCGACCACAACCGCCGCCGAGGCGGGCGGCTGGGCACCGGCGTGTGTGAAGCGCTACGTCAACACCGGCTCCATCAACCAGACCGCCTACGCCGTGAACCACTGCGGCTGGGGCTACTACCTGCGCATCATCTGGAAGCACGGTGCCGACAGCACCTGCAGCTGGGTGCCTGCGGGGAAGACGAAGCGGCACACCGTCCCCATCGTCCCCCGCTCGTTCCACGGTGTGAGGGACTGCGGCTGACGTTCTGACCGCAATCTCTGGGATCCTCGAAAGCCCAAGGGCAGCCGAGGATCCCAGAGATCACATACGGGAGGAGCGCCGTGGGCGCCGGACGGCCGGAGAAGCCGCTGAACCCGGACGACGGTCCCGTCGCGCTGTTCGCGTCCGAGCTGCGAAGCCTGCGTGAGGCGGCGGGCAAGCCGAAGCTGAAGCGGATGGCCGCCTCGGCCGGGTGCTCCACGACCGTGCTGTCGCAGGCGATGGGCGGCGAGCGCCTGCCGAGCGCGGCGACCACCGAGGCGTTCGTACGCGCGTGCGGCGGCGACGCCATCGTGTGGGAGCGGCGCAGACAGCGTGCGGTGGCCGAGTGCGCCGAGCTCGCGGCGGGCGAGAACGGCTCCGGCCCGTACCAGGGACTGGCCGCGTTCGACCGGGCCGACGCCGCCAGGTTCTTCGGGCGGACCGAGCTGGTGGCCGAGCTCGGCCGGCGGTTACGCGCCAGGGGGTTCGTGGCGCTGTTCGGCTCGTCCGGCTGCGGCAAGACCTCGCTGCTGCACGCCGGTCTGCTGGCCTCGATCCGCGAGCCCGCCCTCTGCCTCACCCCGGGCGCCTTCCCTGCCGCCCGGCTGGAGGAGGCACTGTCGGACGAGCGGCCCGCCGTCCTGGTGGTCGACCAGTTCGAGGAGATGTTCACCCTGTGCGAGGACAGGGCGGAGCGTGGGACGTTCGTCGAGCGACTGGTCGGGCTGCCGCCCGAGGTGAAAGTGGTCATCGCCGTACGCGCCGACTTCTACGGCCGATGCGCCGAGCACAGGCCGCTGGACGAGGCTCTGCGTGACGCGGGCGTCCTGGTCGGCCCGATGACCAGGGACGAGCTCAGGCAGGCGGTCGTCGGTCCCGCGAGCAGGGCGGGCGTGAAGGTGCAGCGTGAGCTCACCACCGCCGTCCTCGACGACATGGCCGCCGAGCCGAGCGCGCTGCCGCTGATGTCGCACGCCCTGCGCGAGACCTGGCGACTGAGCAGGCGGACGAAGTTCCTCACCCTGCGCACCTACGAGGAGCTCGGCCGGATCCAGGGAGCGATAGCCACAACGGCCGAACTCATGTACGGCGAGCAAACCCCGGAGCAGGCGGCAATCACCCGAAAGACACTGCTGCGCCTGATCACACCGGGCGAACGGGAGGCCGACACCCGCCGCCCAGCCACCATGGCCGAGCTGAACCCGCGCGAAGACCCCGACACCGCCCACGTCCTGGACCAGCTGCTCGCCGCCCGCCTGCTCACCTCGCACGCCGATCGGGTGGAGCTGGCCCACGAGGCGCTGATCACCTCGTGGCCGAGGTTGCGCGCCTGGGTCGACGACGACAGGGAGCGTCTGCGCCAGCAGCACCTGCTGACCCAGGCGACCAGGACCTGGACCGAGCACGACCACGACCCCGGCGTCCTGTACCGAGGCGCCCGCCTCGCCGCCGCCGAGTGCCTGCTGCCCGGAGACGACCTGACCGAGCGGGAGCGGGCATTCTTGTTGGCCTGCCGGGCGAACGCCAGGGCGAAGGCCAGGCGCAGGACGACGGTCCTGGCGGCGCTGGTCCTGCTGTCGGTGGTGGCAGCCGCCGGAGGGGCGGTGGCGTTGCGCCAAGCGGCGCTGGCCACCTCACGTCTGGAGGCCATCGCCTCCAGGCTGGCTGCCGAGCGCGCCGCGGACCTGCGCACGAGCGACCCGCGTACGGCACGGCGGCTGAGCGTGGCCGCGTGGCTGCTGGCGCCGACCGTGGAGGCGAGGGGCGCACTACTGGACTCGCTCGCCGATCCGGCGCTGGACGTCTTCACCGACCCGGCCGTCGCGCCTGGCTCCCTGCTGTCCCTGAGCGCTGACGGCAGGAAGGCGGCCACGTTCACCCCCGGCCGCCCCTCGGGCACGATCACGGTCTACGATCTGGCGAGCGAACGTCCGATCGGCCGCTCCTCCTGGCGACAGGGCGGCGTCGTGCAGGCCATGGCCTGGCGTCCCGACGGCCGAGCGCTCGCCCTTGCCGACGCCTCGGGCCTGTATGTCGTTCCGGGCGACGGCCGTACGTTCGCCCTGAAGCCCGGGGCCGTGCCGCTGACCGCATGGCGTGGGCGGGTGCCGTCGCGGGTGGAGGAGCCGATCCGCTTCAGCGCCAGTGGCAGGCTGCTCATCCTCAGCAGCGAGAACACCGAGGTGCTCGACGCCGCGACCGGCGCCAGGGTCAGTTCCAGGAACGTCGAGGCGATCGCCCCTGGGGACAGGCTGGCCGTCACCGTGCCCGCCTTCTCCTCCTTCGACCCGCCGGTCGCGTCGAGCGCCGACGCCCACCGCAAGGTCGAGCCCGGGTTCGCGTCGTTCGCGTGGACGGAGACCGAGCCGCTCACCGAACTGCTCGATCTGACCAAGGCCACCGAGGTGGCGATGCCCCGCCTGCCGGAGGAGGCGACGTCCGCCGCGTTCAGCCCGGACGGCGCCCTGCTGGCCGCCTCCGACCACGATCGCACCCGCGTGTACGACACCGCCACCGGCCGCGAGCACCACTCCTCCGCGGGTCCAGCCCTGCGGCAGCTCGCCTTCTTCCCCGACGGCCGGCACCTGGTGGGCTCGACCCCTGAGGGGGAGCTGGAGGTGCGGCGCGTGAAGGACGGCGTCAAGTTGCTGTCGGTCGACCCCTCTCCCCTCGACACCACCTACACCCCGCGTATCTCGCCCGACGGAGCCCTGCTGCGTGTCAAGGGCGCTCACGGCACCGTGCACACCTATGACCTGACCGATGTGCTCACCGCGCCGGTCGTCGGCCCCGGTGGTTCGGCCCGCTACCTCAGCCGGGACGGCGCCCTGCTCCTGGTCGTGCACAACGGCCACGCCAGGCTGTGGAACGTCGCCGCCCGCGCCCCCTCCGGCCCGCCGATCCCCCTGCCCGCCTCGGGCGGGCAGCCCCACGGCGCCGCCTTCCGCCCCGACGGCAGGGTGCTCGCGCTCTTCCACGGGTCCTCCCCCGCCATCACGCTGTGGGACACCGCAACCTCCGCCCGCATCGCCCTGCTGCACACCGGGACCTCCGGCGTACGGCAGGCCGCCTTCTCACCCGACGGAGGCGTGCTCGCCGTGGGCCACGACACCGGTGTGGAGCTGTGGGACACCGCGCAAGGCGTGCGGACCAGGTGGGTGCCCAGCACGAGCGGTGACGTGCTGGCGTTCACCGGCGACGGACACGCGCTCTACGCCGGGCGGGGCGGCACCGGGCATCTGATCGACGTGGCCTCCGGCCGTGCTCGGCCGGTGCGTCCCGGCCCGTGGGCCCATGACGGCCTGGCGTTCGCGCCCGCCGCCCCGTACGCGATCACAGGGGACGGGCAGGGCCAGGTGACGTTCTGGGACGGGAGGCTGCAGGAGCGGGTGAGTCCGCCTCGGCAGGCGCACAGGATGGGCGTGGTCGCGGTCGCCGACGGGCCGATGCCGGCCAGCGTCGGAAGCGACGGAACGGTACGGCTGTGGGACTGGCCGGCGCTGGGGCCGGTCGGCGCCGCGTTCGCCCGGCAGGAGGACGTGCCGGTCGTCGCGGTCTCGGCGAGCACGCTCACCCTGTCCTACCACGACGGCACGCTCGTCACCCTGCCGCTGGCTCCCGGGGCGGCCGTCGCCGTGATCTGCGCGACCGACGGCGACCTGCGAGAGCGCGAGTGGTCACACCATCTGCCTGGCACACCCTTTCGCCGCCTGTGCGGGAGCGGAGGCCTCGCTCAGCCCGAGCGCTCCAGCACGTAGTCGCACAGGGCGTAGAAGGCCGCCCTGGCCGGGATGTCGGGCAGGCCAGCCAGGTCGCGGCGGGCGCGGTCGACCCAGGAGAGGAGTTCGGCGCGAGCCCTGGCCATGGCGGCGTCGCCGCGCAGGAGGGTCAGCGCCTCCTCCACGTCCTGCTCGGCCACGGGACCGCTGACCAGCGTCTTGAGCCGCGACTCGCCTGGCGCCGCGAGCGCGTACAGGACGGGAAGTGTGCGGATGCCTTCGCGCAGGTCGGTGCCGGGCGTCTTGCCCGACTCGGTCGAGGACGACGCCACGTCCAGCAGGTCGTCGCCGAGCTGCCAGGCCACCCCGATGGCCTCACACGCACTGCTGAGCCGCTCGACGACATCGGGCGAGGCTCCGGCCAGCACACCGCCGAAACGGCCGGAGGCGGCGATCAGGGAGCCCGTCTTGTCGGCGAGCACGCGGATGTAGTGGTCGACGGGGTCGACGCCGGGGCGGGGGCCGACGGTCTCGCGGATCTGCCCCTGGACCAGGCGCGAGAACGTCGTCGCCTGGATCCTGATCACCTCGGCGCCGAGGTCGGAGAGGATCTCCGACGCCTGGGCGAACAGATAGTCGCCCGTGAGGATGGCCACGGTGTTGTCCCACCGGGCGTTGGCCGAGGGCGAACCCCGGCGTACGGGGGCCTCGTCCATCACGTCGTCGTGGTAGAGCGACCCGAGGTGGGTCAGCTCGATGACGACGGCGCCGGGCACGACCCCCGGCGCCGTCGCGTCGCCGAACTGGGCGGCGAGCAGCACCATCATGGTGCGGAAGCGCTTGCCACCCGCCTCGATGAGATGGCGGGACACCTCCGTGACGAAGGTGTCCTCGCTCTCCACCGACTCCCTGAGGAGCTTTTCGACGGCGGCCAAGCCTTGAGCCACGTCCTGCGCCAACCGCTCGTCGACGATGGGCAGGTCAACAACAGGTGGCGCGGCCATTCAGAAACCCCTTAACGGATGAACAAGGTAGACGCAGCCTTGTCGGCGATGTCCAGCACGGGCTGCGGGAAGACCCCGAGTCCTACCGTAACCGCTGCCGCCAGAGCGATGACCGCCGCGGTGCCCACAGAGGGCATGGCGATGGTCGGGCCGTCGGGCGCCGGGTCGCTGAAGAACATCAGCACGATGACCCTGACGTAGAAGAACGCGGCGATGGCCGACGTCACCACGCCGACGACGACCAGCGGGGTGGCCCCACTGGAGACGGCGGCGGTGAACACGGCGTACTTCCCGAAGAAACCGCTGGTCAGCGGGATGCCCGCGAAGGCCAGCAGGAAGAACGCGAAGATACCCGCGAGTACCGGCGACCGCTTGCCGAGACCGGCCCAGCGCGACAGGTGCCCCGCCTCGCCGCCCGCGTCGCGCACCATCGTGACCACGGCGAACGCGCCGATCGTCGAGATGCCGTACACGAGGAGATAGAACATGATCGCTGAGAGCGAATCGGCGTTCTGCGCGGCGGCGGTCTCGACGACCTGACCGTTAGGTCCGAGCTTGTCGTCGTTCGTAGCGACAACGCCGATGAGCAGGAAGCCCGCGTGCGCGATCGACGAGTAGGCCAGCATGCGCTTGATGTCCGTCTGGGTGATCGCCAGGATCGCACCGACGATCATCGTCAGGATCGCGACGCCCCACATGACCGGACGCCAGTCCCAGTCCAGGTTGCCGAGGCCGACCCAGAACACACGCAGCAGCGCGCCGAAGGCGGCCACCAGCGTGCCCGACGCCATGAGCGCGGTGATCGGCGTGGGCGCACCCTGGTACACGTCGGGCTTCCAGGCCTGGAACGGCGCAGCGCCGATCTTGAAGAACAGGCCGACGCCCATGAGGCCGAGACCGGCCAGCAGGAGCGTGTCCATGCCGCCGACCGTGGCCAGCGCCGCGTTGATCTTCACCAGGTCGACCGAACCGGCGAAGCCGTACATCAGCGCCATGCCGTACAGGAAGAACGCCGAGGAGAACGCGCCGAGCAGGAAGTACTTCATCGACGCCTCCTGCGACAGCAGGCGGCGGCGACGGGCCAGGCCGCACAGCAGGTACAGCGGCAGCGACATGACCTCGAGGCCGACGAACATGATCAGCAGGTCGTTGGCCGAGGCGAACAGCAGCATGCCACCCACCGCGAACAGGACCAGCGGGTAGATCTCGGTGTGTCCCGCGCCCTCGATCTCGGCCCGCTCCTCGTCCGCACTGCCGGGTACGGCGGCGGCCGAGGCGACGAAGTGGTCCTCGTCGTTGACCAGCAGGACGCTGACGAAGGCCATCACGAGGATGATGCCCCAGAAGAACAGGGCGGGCCCGTCGACCGCGACCGCGCCCATCGCCGACGGCGTGGTCGGCGCGCCCGACCTGATCGCCTGGAAGATCACCAGAACGAACGCGCCGAGCAGGCTCAGCAGCGTCAGCGGGACATGGATCGACTTGCGCAGGTACCGGGGCGCGAACGCCTCGATGAGCACGCCGACGACGGCCGCGGCGAACACGACCAGCATCGGCGCGAGCGTGCCGTACTCGATGACCGGCGGGTCCAGCGGATTCACTGGCCTGCCTCCTTCTCAGCGATGGCCGGGGTGAACGTGTCCACCTTCACGTTGGAGAGCGTGTGCTCAACCGCGGGGTTGATCACGTCGAGCAGGGGCTTGGGGAAGAAGCCGAACCCGATGATCAGTGCGATCAGCGGCGCGACCACCCACTTCTCCCGCCCGTTGAGGTCGGTGAAGCTCTTGACCGACTCGCTCGTCGGGCCGTTGATGGCCCGCTGGTACATCCACAGGATGTAGACCGCGGCGAGCACGACGGCCGTGGCCGCCAGGATCGCCGGCAGCGCGTAACGCTCGAACGTCCCGATCATCACCATGAACTCGGAGACGAACGACGACAGCCCGGGAAGCGAGAGCCCGGCCAGACCGGCGATGAGGAAGGCCCCGGCCAGCACCGGCGCGACCTTCTGCACACCCCCGTAGTCGGCGATGTACGGCGAACCGCGCCGCGCGATGAGGAAGCCCGCGACCAGGAACAGCGCGCCGGTAGCGAAGCCGTGGTTGACCATGTACAGCGCCGCCCCGGCCTGAGCGTCGGCGGTCATCGCGAACACGCCCATGGCGATGAAGCCGAAGTGCGAGATCGAGGTGTAGGCGATGAGGCGCTTCATATCGGTCTGGCCGATGGCCACGATCGCGCCGTAGATGATGCCGACCACCGAAAGCACGATGACCAGCGGCGTGAAGTACTTCGAGGCGTCCGGGAACAGCTCGATGCAGAAACGCAGCATGCCGTACGTGCCGACCTTGTCCAGCACGCCGACCAGCAGGACGGCCGCACCGGCGGGAGCCTGCGCGGCGGCGTCGGGCAGCCAGGTGTGGAAGGGCCACAGCGGCGCCTTGACGGCGAAGGCGATGAAGAAGCCGGCGAACAGCCACTTCTGCGTCGTCGGGTCCTCGATCACGCCGATCAGCTCGGGGAACATGAACGTGCCCTTGGCCGCGACGACGTACAGCCCGATGACGGCCACCAGCATGAGCAGGCCGCCGAACAGCGAGTACAGCAGGAACTTCACGGCCGCGTAGGACCGCTGGGCGCCGCCGTAGGAGCCGATCATGAAGTACATCGGGATCAGCATGGCTTCGAAGAAGACGTAGAACAGGAAGATGTCGGTCGCCGCGAAGACGCCGATCATCATCGCCTCCAGCACCAGCAGGAGCGCGAAGTACGTCTTCACCGAGCGCTTGGGCGTGATGACCGCGCCCTCGGCCGTCTTGGCGCCATCGGCGTCGTGCCAGGAGGCCAGCACCACGATCGGCACGAGTACGGCCGACAGTGCGATCAGCGTGAGCGCGATGCCGTCGACGCCGAGCCCCCAGTGCACCCCGAAGCTCGGGATCCAGTCATAGGTCTCGACGAACTGGAACCTGTCGCCCTTCGGACTGAAGCCGACAGCCATGGCCAGCGTGAGTCCCAGGACGATCAGCGAGACCAGCAGGGTGAGCTGCTTGGCCAGCTTGTCGTTGCCCTTGGGGACGAGGGCCACTCCCACGGCGCCCAGGACGGGCACCGCTATGAGGATGGAAAGCCAGGGCATCACAGGTTCCCTACGAGAAGCAGAGCGCCGGCGACCACGGCGGCGCCGAGCAGGATGGACAACGCATACGTCCGGGCGAAACCGGTCTGGATCCGGCGCAACCGGCCCGACGTCCCGCCGATCGCCGCGGCCAGCCCGTTGACCAGGCCGTCGATGCCGCGGTTGTCGAAGAACACGGCGAACCTGGTCAGCCACTGGCCGGGACGCATGAACAGCGACTCGTTGAGCGCGTCGCCGTACAGGTCACGCCTGGCGAAGGTGGTCAGGAAGGAACCACGCGGCGCGACGACGGGGACGGCGGCCCTGCCGTAGCGCACCCACGCGAACGCGGCGCCGACGGCCACCAGGGCCAGCGAGCCCAGCGCGACGGGGGTGGTGCTGAACACGTGCCACTCGGGCTGGCGCTCGGGCAGGCCGACGGCCGGTGCGAGGAAGTGCATGAACCTGTTGTTCTGCACCAGGAAGAAGCCCAGCACGACCGCGCCGACCGACAGCAGCATGAGCGGGACCGTCATGACGGCGGGCGACTCGTGCGGGTGTGCGTCCTTGTCCCAGCGCTTGTCGCCGAAGAAGGTCATGAAGACCATGCGCGACATGTAGAAGCCGGTGATGCCCGCGCCGAGAATGGCCAGCCAGCCCATCCAGGCGCCGTGCTCCATGGCCGTCTCGATGATCCCGTCCTTGGTGTAGAACCCGGACAGGAACGGGAAGCCGATGATGGCCAGGTAGCCGACCATGAACGTGGCGAAGGTGATCGGCATGGCCTTGCGCAGGCCGCCGTACTTGCGCATGTCCACTTCGTCGTTCATGGCGTGCATGACCGAACCGGCGCCGAGGAACATGTCGGCCTTGAAGAAGCCGTGCGCGATGAGGTGCGCGATGGCGAAGGCGTAGCCGGCCGGGCCGAGACCCGCGCCCAGCATCATGTAGCCGATCTGCGACATCGTCGAGCCGGCCAGGCCCTTCTTGATGTCGTCCTTGGCGCAACCGATGATCGCACCGGCCAGCAGCGTGGCCACACCGACGATGGTGACGACCAGCGAGGCGGTGTCGGAGGCCTGGAAGAAGGCGCCGGAGCGCACGACCAGGTAGACACCGGCGGTGACCATGGTGGCGGCGTGGATGAGGGCCGAGACCGGGGTCGGGCCCTCCATCGCGTCCAGCAGCCAGGACTGCAGCGGCAGCTGGGCGGACTTGCCGCACGCGCCGAGCAGGAGCAGCAGGCCGACCGCGGTCGTCGTGGCCGACGAGGCCTCGCCGACCTTGCCGAGCACGTCGCCGAACGCCAGTGAGCCGAACGTCGTCCACATCACGAACATGCCGATGAGCAGGCCGAGGTCGCCGACGCGGTTGACGATGAACGCCTTCTTGGCCGCGGTCGCCGCCGACGGCTTGAACTGCCAGAACCCGATCAGCAGGTACGACGCGAGACCCACGCCCTCCCAGCCGATGAACAGGCCCAGGTAGTTGTCCGACAGCACCAGCAGCAACATGGCCGCGACGAACAGGTTCAGATAGGAGAAGAACCTGCGCCTGTCGCTGTCGTGCGACATGTAGCCGATCGAGTAGATGTGGATCAGCGATCCGACACCGGTGATCAGCAGGGCGAAGCTGATCGACAGCGGGTCGATCAGCAGCCCCATGTCGGCCATGCCGGGGATGAACTCGTACAGGAAGACCGACTGCCTGCGCGAGGCCTCGTCAAGTCCGAGGATCTGCAGGAAGGCCAGCACCGCCACGACGAACGAGCCAAGCGAGAGCGCGGTGCCGAGCAGGTGACCCCAGCGGTTGGTACGGCGGCCGCCCAGCAGCAGGATCGCGGCGCCGACCAGCGGCAGCACGATCATCAGCCAGGAGACCCCGATCGCTCCGCCGGAGTTCGGGATGATCTCTACGGGAGATTCCACAGGGCGCCTCTAGTACTTCAGCAGGTTCGCGTCGTCAACGGACGCGGACCGGCGGGTTCGGAAGATCGTCACGATGATGGCCAGGCCGATCACGACCTCGGCCGCGGCCACCACCATCACGAAGAAGGCGATGAGCTGACCGTCGAGGTTGCCGTGCTGCCTGGCGAAGGTGACGAAGGCCAGGTTCGCGGCGTTGAGCATGAGCTCGATGCACATGAACACGACGATCGCGTTTCGCCTGATCAGCACGCCGACCGCGCCGATGCTGAACAGCAGCGCGCTCAGCACCAGGTAGTTCGTCGTCACTTCGCCTCCTCGTCGGCCGCGTGCTTGATCGCCTCGGCGAGCTTGGGATCGGCGGGCAGGTGGTCCTGCGCGACGTCGTAGCGCGCGATGTAGCGGTTGACCGAGGACTCGGCGACCGAGCCGTCGGGCAGCAGCGCGGGCATGTCGATGGCGTTGTTCCTGGCGTAGGTGCCGGGGCCGGGCAGGCCGTGCGGCGTGGGGCCGAGGAAGCGCGCGCGGGACAGGTCCTTCTGCGTGGGCTTGGCCTCGGCACGCTCGCGGTGGGCCAGGACCATCGCACCGAGCGCCGCGGTGATCAGCAGCGCCGAGGTGATCTCGAAGGCGAACACGTGCCGGGTGAACAGCAGGCTCGCCAGGGCCACGACATTGCCGCCCTTCTCCGCCGTCGCGGTGCCGAGACCGGTGACGGCGGGCGTGAACAGCACGTTGCCGACGGCCGTGACGGCCAGCGTGGCGAAGCCGATGCCCGCGACCGCGGCCCAGAAGCGCTGCCCCTTGATCGTCTCGACCAGCGAGTCGGAGGAGTCGACGCCGACCAGCATGAGCACGAACAGGAACAGCATCATGATCGCGCCGGTGTAGACGATGATCTGCACGGCGGCCAGGAACGGCGCCTCCTGCACGGCGTACAGCACGGCGAGGCAGAGCATCACGCCGCCGAGCATCAGCGCCGAGTACACCGCCTTTCGGCTGAACACCATGCCGAGCGCGGCCCCGACGGAGACGACGGCGAGCACCCAGAAGGTGACGGTCTCACCCATTGTTCCGCCCCAGCAGGTAGTAGTCCTCTTCCGTCTCGCCCAGGCGCATCGGGTGCGGCGGCTGCTCCATGCCCTGCGTCAGCGGTGCGAGCAGCATCTCCTTGGTGTAGATGAGGCTCTCACGACTGGAGTCGGCCAGCTCGTACTCGTTGGTCATCGTCAGCGCCCGCGTCGGACAGGCCTCGATGCACAGGCCGCACAGGATGCACCGCAGATAGTTGATCTGGTACGTCCTGCCGTAGCGCTCGCCCGGCGAGAAGCGCTCCTCGTCGGTGTTGTCCGCGCCCTCCACGAAGATCGCGTCGGCCGGACACGCCCAGGCGCAGAGTTCGCACCCGACACACTTCTCCAGCCCGTCGGGCCAGCGGTTGAGCTGGTGGCGCCCGTGGAAGCGAGGAGCCGTCGGCTTCTTCTCCTCCGGGTAGTTCGTGGTGACGGGCTTCTTGAACATCGTATGGAAGGTGACGCCGAAGCCCTTGACGGGGTTCAGCCAATCAGTTGCTCCCACTGGGAACCTCCTTGCGCTGCACCCCGTGGTAGTGCGGCAGGTCGAGCGGCGGCACAGGGAACCCGCCTGCGGTGGGCTCGGCGTCGAGCTCTTCGAACTCGGCGGCGACCTGGGCCTTCTTCGCTTCCTTGCGGCGCTGGTTCACGGTGTCGAACCTGGCCCACACGGCGAAGGCGCCGATGAGCACGAGGGCCGCGATGACATAGGTGACCGGCCCGCGGTTCTCCGGGACACGCAGGGCGCGCATGGTGGCGACCAGGAGGATCCAGGCCAGGTTCAGCGGAATGAGGATCTTCCAGCCGAGCGCCATGAGCTGGTCGTAACGCACACGCGGCAGCGAGGCGCGCACCCACACGATGAAGGAGAACACGAGCACGAACTTGATGAAGAACCACAGCACCGGCCACCAGCCGACATTGGCCCCGTCCCACAACGAGATCGGGAACGGCGCCCGCCACCCGCCGAGGAACAGCGTGATCGCCATCGCCGACGCGGTGAAGGTGTGGAGGTACTCGCCCATCATGATCAGCGCGAACTTCAGCGACGAGGAGTACTCCGTCTGGAACCCGCCGACCAGCTCGCCCTCACCCTCGGGCAGGTCGAACGGCACGCGGGCGGCCTCGCCGAACATGCACACGACATAGATCAGGAAGGAGGGCAGCAGCAGCACGACGTACCACGAGGGCATCGGGATGCCCACGACCTCGCCGCCCGCCGCCTGCGACTCCACGATCTCGGAGGTCGACAGCGTCCCGGCGAACAGGAAGACCGCCACGAACGACAGCCCCATCGCGATCTCGTACGAGACCACCTGCGCGGCCGACCGAAGCCCACCGAGCAGCGCGTACGGCGAGCGCGACGACCAACCGGCCAGCACGACGCCGTAGACCGAGACCGCGCCCATCGCCAGCATGAACAGCACCGCGATCGGCATGTCGACCAGCTGCAGCGGCGTCTGCACGCCGAACAGCGAGACCACGGGGCCGAACGGGATGATGGAGAAGGCCAGGAAGGCCGGGATCACCATGATGACCGGGGCCAACAGGTAGATGACCTTGTCGACGGTCCTCGGGAAGAGGTCCTCCTTGAGGCCCATCTTCAGACCGTCGGCCACCGACTGCAGCAGACCGAACTTGCCCGCCCTGTTGGGTCCGTAGCGGTTCTGCATCCTGGAGATGAGCTTGCGCTCGTACCAGACGCCGAACAGCACGCACACCATCAGGAAGACGAAGACCGCCACGGCCTTGATGATGATGATCCAGAGCGGATCCTTGCCGAAGTCGGTCAGGTCCGCCGCGAGGACTGGCAGGCTCATGAAGCGCTCCCGATCTTGACGATGTCGCCGGCGACCGCGCGCACGTCACGGGTCACCGAGCAGCCGGCCGAGTTCGTCGGCACCCAGACCACCCGGTCGGGCAGGTCGGCCACGCGCACCGGCAGGCTCACCGTGCCCCCGACGACGACCTTGTCACCGTCGGCCACACCGATCTCGGCCGCCGTGGCCGCCGACAGCAGCGCCTCGGCCTCACGAGCGGTGCCGGCCAGGTACGGCTCGCCGTCCTGGAGACGACCGGCGTCCAGCAGGTGGTGCCAGGTGGCCAGGACGGCCTCTCCGGCCTTCGGCGCGTCCGGCGTGCGGGCGTTGACCGAGGGAGCGGCGACCCTGGCGCCCCGCCAGGCGCCCAGGCCGCCGAGCTCGCGGCGAGCCGTGGTGGCGTCGGGCAGGCCCAGGTGGACGTCCATGTGGTCGGCGATGGCGGCCAGCACCTTGATGTCGCTGAGCACGCCGGGCACGGGAAGGGCCTCCTCGAAGGTACGGCCCCTGCCCTCCCAGCTCACGAACGTGCCTGCCTTCTCCTGCACGACCGCGACCGGCAGCACCACGTCGGCGCGGTCGGTGACGGCGCTCGCGCGCGTCTCCAGGCTGACGATGAACGGCGTGTTCTCCAGGGCGGCGAGCGCCGCCTCGGGGTCGGCCAGGTCGTAGGGGTCGACCCCGGCCACGACCAGCGCCTCGATCTCCTCGCCGAGTGCGGCGATGAGGATGCCCTCGGTGTCACGGCCGGGCGTGGCCGGAAGCGAGGCGACGTTCCACGCCCTGGCCACCTCGGCCCGCGCGGCCTCGTCGTCGACGGGACGGCCGATCGGCAGCAGGTTCGGCAGTGCGCCCGCCTCGACGGCGCCGCGCTCACCGGCCCTGCGGGGGATCCAGGCGATCCTGGCCTCGGCCGACGCGCTCAGCCGCAGCAGGGCGCTCAGCGCACCCGGCACGGTGGCGAGCCGCTCACCGGCCAGGATGATCGTGCCGGGCGTCAGCGTGCCCATGAGGCCGCCCACGACCTCGGCCTCGGTGCCGGGCGTCGCACGCACGAGCGTGCCGCCCATCTTGGCCAGGCCCCGGGTGGCGAAAGGCGCGACCGCGGTGACCCGCAGGCCCTTCTTGCGCCACGCCTTGCGCAGGCGCAGGAAGACGCCGGGCGCCTCCTCCTCCGGCTCAAGGCCGACCAGCAGGACGGCGGGCGCCTGCTCGATGTCGGTGTAGGAGATCTCGATGCCCTTGCCCGCGACCGCGTGCGCGAGGAACTGCGCCTCCTCGGCCGAGTGCGGGCGAGCGCGGAAGTCGATGTCGTTGGTGGCGAGTGCGACGCGGGCGAACTTGGAGTAGGCGTAGGCGTCCTCCACCGTCACCCGGCCGCCCACCAGCACGCCCGCCTTGCCGCGCGCCTTGGCCAGGCCCTCGGCCGCGACGGCGAGCGCCTCCGGCCAGGACGCCGGGACGAGCAGGCCGTCCTCGTTACGGACCAGCGGGCTCTTCAGGCGGTCGGGCTGGGTGGCGTAGGCGAAGGCGAAACGGCCCTTGTCGCAGTTCCACTCCTCGTTGACCTGCGGGTCGTTGCCCGCGAGCCTGCGGGTGACCCGGCCGCGCCTGTGGTCGGTGCGCAGGGCGCAGCCGGAGGCGCAGTGCTCGCAGGCGCTCGGCGTCGAGACCAGGTCGAACGGCCTGGCCCTGAACCGGTAGGCCGCGCTGGTCAGCGCGCCGACGGGGCAGATCTGGATGGTGTTGCCGGAGAAGTAGGACTCGAAAGGCCTGCCGTCGGCGACACCGACCTGCTCCTTGGCCCCGCGCTCGAAGAAGTCGATGAGCGGGTCGCCCGCGATCTCGTCGGAGAAGCGGATGCATCGGGCGCACTGCACGCAGCGCTCGCGGTCGAGCAGCACCTGCGTCGACAGCGGCAGCGGCTTGGGGAAGGTGCGCTTGTGCTCGTGGAAGCGCGACTCGCCCTGGCCGTTGGACATCGCCTGGTTCTGCAGGGGGCACTCGCCGCCCTTGTCGCAGACCGGGCAGTCCAGCGGGTGGTTCATGAGCAGCAGCTCCATGACACCGCGCTGGGCCTTCTCCGCGACCGGGCTGGTGAGCTGGGTCGCCACCACCATGCCCTGGGCGACCTCGATGGCGCAGGAGGGCTGCGGCTTGGGGAAGCCGCGGCCGTTTCCGGCGTCGGGGATGTCGACGAGGCACTGGCGGCAGTTGGCCGCCGGTTCGAGCAGCGGGTGGTCGCAGAAGCGCGGGATCTGGATCCCGAGCAGCTCGGCCGCCCTGATGATCATCGTGCCCTTGGGCACGGAGACCTGGAAACCGTCAATGGTGACGGTCACCAGATCGGTCGCGGTCTCAACCACGGCGCTCACTTGTCACCCCACACAGTGGACTTCTTCGGGTCGAACGGGCAGCCGCCGATCTCGAAGTGCTTGAGGTACTCGTCGCGGAAGTACTTCACCGACGAGTGGATCGGGCTGGTCGCACCGTCGCCCAGGGCGCAGAAGGAGCGGCCGAGGATGTTGTCGGCGATGTCGGTGATCGTGGTCAGGTCCTCTTCGGTGCCCTGCCCCTTCTCCAGCCGCTTGAGCACCTGCTTGAGCCAGTACGTGCCCTCACGGCACGGCGTGCACTTGCCGCACGACTCGTGCGCGTAGAACTCCGTCCAGCGCAGGACCGTGCGGACCACGCAGGTCGTCTCGTCGAAGATCTGCAGCGCCCGGGTGCCGAGCATCGACCCCTTGGCGCCGACCGCCTCGAAGTCGAGCGGCACGTCGAGGTGCTCGTCGGTGAAGATCGGCGTGGAGGAGCCGCCCGGGGTCCAGAACTTGATCCGGTGCCCGGCCCTGATGCCGCCCGCCATGCCGAGTAGCTCGTTCAGCGTGATGCCCAGCGGGGCCTCGTACTGGCCGGGCCTGGTGACGTGGCCGCTGAGGGAGAAGATGCCGAAGCCCTTGGACTTCTCGGTGCCCATGCCCGCGAACCAGTCGGCGCCGTTGGCGATGATCGAGGGAACACTGGCGATGGACTCGACGTTGTTCACCACAGTGGGCGAGGCGTAGAGGCCCGCCACGGCCGGGAAGGGGGGCTTGAGTCGCGGCTGGCCACGGAAGCCCTCCAGCGAGTCGAGCAGCGCCGTCTCCTCGCCACAGATGTAGGCGCCCGCGCCGCTGTGCACGACGAGTTCCAGGTCGTAGCCGGTGCCGAAGAGGTCCTTGCCCAGCAACCCCTTGGCGTACGCCTCGGCGACCGCCGCCTGGAGCCTGCGGATGACGTGCAGCACCTCGCCGCGCACGTAGATGAAGGCGTGGTTGGCCCTGATCGCGTACGACGTGATGATGACGCCCTCGACCAGCGAGTGCGGGTTGGCCATCATCAGCGGGATGTCCTTGCAGGTGCCCGGCTCCGACTCGTCGGCGTTGACGACGAGGTAGTGCGGCTTGCCGTCGCCCTGCGGGATGAAGCCCCACTTCATACCGGTGGGGAAGCCCGCGCCGCCTCGGCCGCGCAGCCCGGAGTCCTTGACGGCCTGGATGACCGCGTCGGGGTCCATGGCCAGGGCCTTCTTGGCGGCGGAGTAGTCGCCGTAGCCCTCAAGGGTGAAGGAGTTCGGCTGGTCCCAGTTGGCGGTGAGGACCGGCGTCAGTGTAGTGCTCATGCCTCGGGGGCCTTCCATCCGTTGGCCTTGGCGACCTTGAGGCCTTCGAGCGAGGCTCCGGCGGCCGAGGGGCCGTCCGCGGCGAGGCCGTCGGGCAGTCCGGCCAGCACCCGGGAGGCCTCCTTGAAGGAGCAGAGCTTCTTCGGGCCGCGGGTGGGCGAGACGTCCTTGCCGTCGCGCAGGTCGTCGACGAGCTGCTTGGCCGACTCGGGGTTCTGGTTGTCGAAGAACTCCCAGTTGACCATCATCACGGGTGCGAAGTCGCAGGCCGCGTTGCACTCCAGGCGCTCAAGGGAGATCTTGCCGTCGCCGGTCGTCTCGTCGTGGCCGACGCCGACGTGCTCCGACAACTCCTCCCAGATCTCGTCGCCGCCCATGACGGCGCACAGGGAGTTGATGCACACGCCCACGTGGTGCTCGCCCATCGGCCTGCGCTTGTACATCGTGTAGAACGTCGAGACGCCCACGACCTCGGCCTTGCTCAGGCCCAGCAGTTCGGCGCAGAACTCCTGTCCGGCGTCGGAGACGTAGCCGTCCTCCGACTGGACCAGGTGCAGCAGCGGAAGCAGGGCCGAGCGGGCCTTCGGGTACTTCCCGATGATCTCCTTGGCGTCGCGCTCGAGGCGCTCGCGGACTTCCGGCGAGTAGGTCACCGGTCCACACCTCCCATGACGGGGTCGATCGAGGCCACAGCCGAGATGACGTCGGCGATCTGGCCGCCCTCGCACATCGGGGGCACGGTCTGCAGGTTCGTGAAGGACGGCTCGCGGAAGTGCACCCGGTAGGGGCGGGTGCCACCGTCGCTGACCACATGGGCGCCGAGCTCGCCGCGCGGCGACTCGACACTGGCGTAGGCCTGGCCGGCCGGAACGCGGAAGCCCTCGGTCACCAGCTTGAAGTGGTGGATGAGCGCTTCCATCGACGAGCCCATGATGTGCGCGATGTGGTCGGGCGAGTTGCCGAACCCGTCGGGGCCGAGCGCGAGCTGCGCGGGCCAGCCGATCTTCTTGTCGTCGATCATCACGGGCTTGTTCTTCAGCGGTCCGGCGAGACGGTCGAGAGCCTGCTTGATGATCTTCAGCGACTCCTCCATCTCCTGCATGCGGACCAGGTAGCGGCCGAACACGTCACACGTGGTCTGGGTCGCGACCTCGAAGTCGTAGGTCTCGTAGCCGCAGTACGGCTGCGACTTGCGCAGGTCCCACGGCAGGCCGGCGGCCCGCAGGATCGGCCCCGTGACGCCCAGCGCCATGCAGCCGGTCAGGTCGAGGTAGGCCACGTCCTTCGTACGGCGCGTGTAGACCGGGTTCTCGTCGAGGAGCTTGCGGATGTCCTTGATCCGCTTGGGGAACTCCTTGAGGAACTCGCCCACCTTGTCGACCGCGCCCGCGGGCAGGTCGACGCTCACGCCACCGGGCCTGATGTAGGCCATGTTCATCCGCAGACCCGTGATGTACTCGAACAGGTCCATGATCATTTCACGGTCGCGGTAGCCGAAGAGGAACGGCGTGGTCGCGCCGAGCTCCATGCCGAACGTGCCCATCGCCACCAGGTGCGAGGAGATCCGGTTGAGCTCCATCATCATCACGCGGATGGCCTGAGCGCGCTCGGGCACCCGCTCCTCGATGCCGAGCAGCCGCTCGACGCCCAGGCAGTACGCGGTCTCGTTGAAGATCGGCGCGAGGTAGTCCATGCGGGTGACGAACGTGGTCCCTTGGGTCCACGTGCGGAACTCCATGTTCTTCTCGATGCCGGTGTGCAGGTAGCCGATGCCGGTGCGGGCCTCGGTGACCGTCTCGCCGTCGAGGGTCAGGATGAGCCTGAGCACGCCGTGCGTCGACGGGTGCTGCGGCCCCATGTTGATGACGAGGCGCTCCTCGTCGGAGTCGCGGACCGCGCCGACGACGTCGTCCCAGTCCTGGCCGTTGACCGAGTAGACCTTGCCCTCGGCGGCCTCTTCTGCGTGAGTCGTCATGCGTAGGACCTCCTCTGGTCCGGCGCGGGGATCTCGGCGCCGCGGTATTCGACCGGGATGCCGCCGAGCGGGTAGTCCTTGCGCTGCGGGTGGCCGTCCCAGTCGTCGGGCATCATGATCCGGGTCAGGCCGGGGTGGCCGTCGAAGACGATGCCGAAGAAGTCGTAGGTCTCCCGCTCGTGCCAGTCGTGCGTCGGGTAGACGCCGACGGTCGAGGGGATGTGCCGGTCGGTGTCGGGGCAGCTGGCCTCGACGCGCACACGGCGGTTGTGGGTGATCGAGCACAGGTGGATGACCGCGTGCAGCTCCTCACCCTCCAGATGCGGGTAGTGCACGCCCGAGACGCCGAGCGAGAGCTCGAAGCGCAGGGCGGGCTCGTCGCGGAGCCTGCGGCAGACCTCGACCAGCTTGTCCCGCCTGACGTGCAGGGTCAGCTCGCCCCTGTCGACGACCACGCGCTCGACGCCGTCCTCGACGCCCGCTTCGAGCAGGTCGACGACCTCGTCGAAGTAGCCGCCGTACGGGCGCTGGGTGGACAGCTGCGGTGCTCGCCTCACGACGAGGCCGCCGTAGCCCGAGGTGTCGCCCGAGTCCTTGGACCCGAACATGCCGTGCCTGGCCACCGGCGTCTCGGGGACGCTGGGCAGGTTGTCGGAGGTCACTTCCCCGCCCCCTGGTCGATGAGCGGCAGCGAACGGAGGGCACGCAGTTCGAGGTCGTCGATCTGCTGGGCCCGGTGCGCGCCGAACTTCATGTTCTGGATCTTGTCGTGCAGCTTCACGATCGCGTCGATCAGCATCTCGGGCCTGGGCGGGCAGCCCGGCAGGTAGATGTCGACGGGGACGATGTGATCGACGCCCTGCACGATGGCGTAGTTGTTGAACATGCCGCCGCTGGAGGCGCACACGCCCATCGCGATGACCCACTTGGGCTCGGCCATCTGGTCGTAGATCTGGCGCAGGACCGGGGCCATCTTCTGTGACACACGACCGGCGACGATCATCAGGTCGGCCTGGCGCGGAGACGCCGAAGCGCGCTCCATGCCGAAGCGCGCGAGGTCGTAGTGCGAGGCGCCGGTGGCCATCAGCTCGATGGCGCAACAGGCGAGCCCGAAGGTGGCGGGCCACACGGAGTTCTTGCGCGCCCAGCCCGCGGCCTGCTCGACCGTGCTGAGGATGAACCCGCTCGGGAGTTTCTCTTCAAGTCCCATTTCTAGTCCCAGTCCAGACCCTTGCGGCGCCACACGTACGCGTAGGCCACGAGCACGGTGACGATGAACAGCACCATCTCGACCAGTCCGAACACGCCGAGCAGGTCGAAGGAGACCGCCCACGGGTACAGGAAGATGATCTCGATGTCGAACACGATGAACAGCATCGCGGTGATCATGTACTTCAGCGGGAAGCGGCCGCCACCGACCGGCTGGGGCGTGGGCTCGATGCCGCATTCGTATGCGTCAAGCTTCGCGCGGTTCCAGCGCTTGGGACCGGTGAAAGGAGCGATCGCGACCGAGAAGACAGCGAAGCCTCCCGCGACAACGGCGAGCACGAGGATGGGTAGATAAAGATCCATCGCTACGCCTCCTCTCCCATCTCCACGCGCGCGAACGCGCGGACTGATCTATAAGTTTGCCGGGCAAGTCTAAGGTTCATGCTGGTGGGGCGACCTTTGAGAGAGCGTTGATGATCCGGTCTGACGCGTCGCCTCGCCGGTCGGTGAGATTAGCAAGAAGCTTGAGCGCGAAACGCATCAGCCTCGGATGCGGCAGCGCGTGCCGCGTGCCGAAGTTCATCACGCCGGGCCTGCCGATGACCTCGACGAAGGCCCGCCCCAGGGTGAAGTACCCACCGTAGACGTCCTTGAGCACCTGGGGGTAGGTCCGCAGCGTGCGCTCCTGCTGCGCCGCCGTGGTGCCGGTCAGCGCCTTGGCGACGATCTCCGCGGCGATCTCGCCGGTCTCCATGGCGTAGGCGATGCCCTCCCCGTTGAAGGGGTTGATCGCACCGCCCGCGTCGCCCACGAGCACGAGGCCCCGCGTGTAGTGCGGCTGCCGGTTGAACGCCATCGGTAGCGCGGCTCCGCGGATCGGGCCGGTCATGTTGGCCTCGGTGTAGCCCCACTCGGGCGGCATGTTGCGCACCCAGCGCCGCAGCAGGTCGCGGTAGTCGATGTTGCCGAACTGGGTGCTGGTGTTCAGCAGGCCCAGGCCGACATTGCTGGTGCCGTCGCCGACGCCGAAGATCCAGCCGTAGCCGGGCAGCAGCGTGTCGCCGTCCCAGAGCTCCAGCCAGGTCTCCAGGTAGTCGTCGTCGTGACGCGGGCTCTCGAAGTACGTGCGCACCGCGACGCCCATCGGGCGGTCCTCGCGCTTGTGCAGCCCGAGTGCGAGGGCGAGCCTGGTGGAGTTGCCGTCGGCCGCGACCACGACACGCGCACGGTAGTCCGTGCCGTCCTTGGCCGTGACGCCCACGACGTGGCCCGACCTGTCGTCGAGGATCGGCCCGGTGACGTTGACGCCCTCGATCAGGCGCACACCGCCCTTGACCGCGTTGGCCGCGACGATCTGGTCGAAGTCCTGTCTGGTTCTGACCAGGCCGAAGTCGGGATAGCTGGACAACTCCGGCCAGTCGAGCTCGAAGCGCAGCCCCCCGCCGACGACTCGAAGGCCCTTGTTCCTGATCCAGCCCGGCGCGTCGATGTCGACGCCCATGTTGATCAGTTGCTTGACCGCCCGGGGGGTGAGCCCGTCGCCGCAGACCTTCTCGCGCGGGAACCTGGTCTTCTCCAGGAGCAACACGTCGAGCCCGGCCTGGGCGAGATAAAAGGCGGTTGCGGAACCGGCGGGACCGGCGCCGACGACGATGACGTCGGCGTCAGCCTGGATGGCGGCTGGCACGGTCACGGGACCTGTCCTGTCCTACACGCTCGATGGCCTCGGGGTGTGGGGCCTTCGTTCCTTTGTGAACCTCTTCACAAACTTGTCGGCCCGCAGTCTAACGCTTTTCCGACGCAACGTGTCAGGCGGGTGGTCCTACCCATGGGTAACCTCACACACGAAGGCCCCCCGTCACCGACGGAGGGCCTTGAACGATCACAGCGCCGAGCTTCAGACGCCGCGGATCTTCGCCAGGAAGTCCCGCCACTCCCCGGGCGAGAAGCTGAGAACCGGTCCCGAGGGGTCCTTGGAGTCGCGCATGAGCACTCGGTCGGCGGATGGGGAGAACTCGACGCACTCGCCCGTAGCAGTGCTGAAGGAACTCTTCCGCCACACCAATGGCGCTTCCGTGGGACCCACCCAAGCCTCCTTAGGCATCAACGCTGACGCGATGGTCAGAGGGTACAGCCCGCAGAGATCTTCAACTGTCTAACTGGTAAGAAAAGTCTGCCGTGTCGGTGAGATTTCCGGACCGACCAGCAGGCTTGCACGAGAGCCTCGCTTACGTGTCGAGCCCGCCTCCCTTGACGTGATCGACGAAGGAGCGCCAGGCGTCCGGCGAGAACGTCAGGAACGGACCTGTCGGGTCTTTCGAATCCCTGATGCACACCTCTCCCGACGGCGATCGGGACACTTCAATGCATTCACCACTAGGAATGCTGTAACTACTCTTGCGCCATGTAGCCTCGGAGGCGTGCTCGCCCATGCAGTCTCCTTGGGGCATTAGGGGGCAATCCACCTATTCCCTCCCGAAGACGCCTTCTAACTCTTCAGGGAATCGGCCAGCCTGGCGATCCTCTCCCTGGACGAGGTGGGGTCGAGCGCCATCGTGGCGAGCTTGTCGAAGGTCATTTCGTACCGGTATACCGACGCCTCACTCTCCTCGATGGTCTTGATGTGGAAGGACTCCGCGTAGGCGACGTCGCCGTAGGCGCCGCCCAGTCCCTCGATCTCGGGGAACCTGAGCAGGACGAAGCTGCCGGAGTCGAAGAAGTGCGGTCCGTCGAGCCTGAGCACCTGCACCACGACGTTGGGCAGTTCGGAGAGCTTGAGCAGGTGGCGCAGCTGCTCGCGCATGATGCCGGCGTCGCCGTAGGTGCGCTTCAGCACCCCCTCGTCGATCACGGTGTGCACACTGGGCGCGTGTGGCGCCGTGAGTAGGCGCTGGCGCCGGATACGCACCTGGACCCTCCGCTCGGCCTCGCCAGGCGTCGTCGCGTAGAGGTCGGTCGAACCACGGCCGAGCGCGCGGGCGTAGTCGGCGCTCTGCAGCAGGCCGGGAATGACCATGGTCTGCCAGGTGCGGATCTCCGAGGCCGCCGCCTCCATGCCGAGGAAGTCGGTCAGCGTCTCGCCGAGCAACTCACTCTGCGACTCCCACCACCCCTTGCTCTGCGCCAGCTCCACCAACCCCACGAGCAGGGCGACCCTGGACTCGTCGACGTCGTAATGGCGCAGCAGCGTGGTGACGTCCTTCTCATTGGGCAGCACCTGGCCGTTTTCCAGGCGGGAGACCTTGGAGGTGGACCAGTTGAGCGCCTTGGCGACCTGGGTGCCCTGTAAACCGGCATCCTCGCGAGACCGGCGCAGCTCCGCGGCGAGCCTGCGACGGCAGACGGTCGGGCTGAGGTTGGTAGCCAACGACCGACTCCTCCCAAAAGAGAAACCCCGAAGGGATACCCCGTAGCCACCAGGTTCAATCCCGTAGGGAATCACCTAAATAGTCGCAACAGGAATCCCTGCGGGAATTGCATCGGTCCTTTCGGGACCGCACTATGAGAGTAGCCCGCCCGCCCGGGGAAAGCGCGGATGTTCACCATTCCGTTGCCGCCTCCGGCACGTGAACGGGCGGATGGTCAGCACCCATCCGCCCGGGATCCCACAACACCTCCCCAACCGACCGCGAAGGGAATCGGCGGTGGAACCATGTCCAGCTTCCCCCTGCACCACACGTCACGCAAGAGTCGGCCCCTGTCGTTGCTGGGAGCCGCCGTCCGATGGCGGGACGTGATCGGCGCGCTGGCCCTGATGGCCGTGTGCGTCGCGCAGACCGCCCTTTGGGCCGGTCCCGTGAGCGCCGTGCTGGCCCCGCTCGGCGTCGTACTCGCCTGCCTCGGCACCCCGCACGTACGGCGAGGCCTGCGCCTGCGCGTCGTCGCGCTCGTGGTCAGGCACCGCTTCCAGGGCGTGTGCCTGCGCACGCCGATGCGGAGCCCCACAGGACGGCTGCCGCTCGTCATCCGGACGCGGATGAGGCCGCAGAGCCGTGCGGTCTTCCTGAGTGTGCTCTGCCCTTCGGGGCTCACCGCGGAGGTGATCAAGGAGCACGAGACGGCGATCGCCGCGGCCTGCGGCGCCGTACACGCGGTCGTCGAGCAGGAAGGGGGCAACAGTGCGCGTGTGACGGTCGCGGTCGTTCAGCCCTGGGGCTTGTAACCCCGGTGCAGTGCGGCGACGCCGAGCGACAGGTTGCGCCACGCCACCTTGCGCCAACCGGCCCTCTGGACGATCGAGGCGAGGGCCGGCTGGTCGTGCCAGTCGGCGATGGACTCGGCCAGGTAGTCGTAGGAGTCGTCGTTGGAGCCGAACACCCTGGCCACGCGCGGGAGCGCCTTCATCAGGTACTGCGAGTAGACCAGGTCGAACGACTTGACCGTGGGGTGGGAGAACTCGCAGATCACCAGCCGCCCGCCCGGCTTGGCCACGCGCAGCATCTCGCGCAGGGCCCGCTCGGTGTCGTGCACGTTGCGCAGGGCGAAGGAGATGGTGACGGCGTCGAAGGAGTCGTCGGCGAACGGCAGCTTGAGCGCGTCCCCGGCGATGAAGGCCAGGCCGCCTCCCGTCAGGCCGTTGCCGCCCTTGCGCTCGACGCCGGTGCGCAGCATGCCGAGGGAGAAGTCGGAGGCGATCGCCCTGGCGCCGAGTGCGGTGAAGGCCTCGGTCGACGTGCCCGTGCCCGCGCCGAGGTCGAGGACGAGCTCACCCGGGCCCGCGTCGACGGCGGCGGCCGTCGCCCTGCGCCACAGCCGGTCCTGGCCGAGGGAGAGGACATCGTTGACCAGGTCGTAGCGCCGGGCCGTGCGATCGAACATCGCGGCGACCTCGTGCGGCTGCTTGTCCAGCGAAGCGCGCGTCATGAGGATAAGCCTAGGGCGTAGTGGACAATAAACGGAAAGTAGTCTCTCGGTAACCAAGAGTCTGCTACCACTTGACGAATGCTTGCCCGAACCACCGCAGCGGCGGTCGTGGCGGTCCTGGCGTTCGTCCCGACCGGCGTGACCAGGCACTCCCGCGTCGTGTCCGAAGATCCGGTCGACACCACGCCCCATGTTCTCGACGGCATCGTCAACGCCATCGCCCTGGCGGGCGACACGGTCGTGGTCGGCGGCCAGTTCAGCCTCGTCCGTGACGCGGGCGACTCCACCGAGATGGTCAGAAGCAATCTGTTCGCCTACGACCTGCGCACCGGCCGGGTGCTGCCCGGCTTCGCGCCCACGGTCGACGGTCCCGTGCACGCGCTGGCCGTGGGCACGGGCGGCTCGGTCTACGCGGGGGGCGACTTCGCCACCGTCAACAGGGGCAAGGGCAGGGCCCTGGTCAGGCTGAGGCTGTCCGACGGCTCGACGGTGCGCTCGTTCGCACCGAGGGTGTACGGCGGGTCGGTCTCCACCCTGGCCAGACGCGGCACGCAGCTCTACGTGGGCGGCGACTTCATCCGCATCGACTCCTCCTCACGCACCGGCCTGGCCAGGCTCGACACCGCGACCGGCGCGCCCGACCCCGCCTTCACCGTCACACCGGGCGACCCGCGCACGCCCAAGGTCCGCGTATACGCGCTGGCGGCCACCCGCGACCGGCTGGCCGTCGACGGCACGTTCACCACGCTCGACGGACTGCCGAGACCGCAGCTCGGCCTCATCGACATCGGCGGCCCCGAGGCGAAGGTCGCCGACTGGCACACCGCCGCCTACGAGCCGGAGTGCATGGAGGTCTTCCCCTCCTACGTGCGCGGGCTGGACTTCGCACCCGACGGCAGCTACTTCGCCGTGGTGGCGACCGGCGGCCCCGGCGGCGGCCGCAAGCTGTGCGACAGCGCGGCCAGGTTCGAGACCTACACCACGGGATCCGACATCCGGCCCACCTGGGTCAACCACACGGGCGGCGACTCGCTCTACTCGGTGGCGGTCACCGGCGCCGCGGTTTACGTGGGCGGGCACCAGCGATGGATGGACAACCCCTACGGCCGCGACTCGGCGGGCCCGGGATCGGTGCCGAGAGAGGGCATCGCCGCCATCCATCCGACCACGGGCAAGGCGCTGCGCTGGAACCCCGGCAGGGAGCGCGGCATCGGCGTCAAGGCCTTTCTTGCGCATAAGGGCGGATTACTCGTTGGTAGCGACACGACATCGCTCAGTCACGAGTACCATGCCCGGATAGGCATGTTCCCGCTGCCCTAGTCGTCTTCGAGAGGCTTTGGGGGAACCTTCCCGCTGATGCGCTCGCTCATCGCGTCGCGTTGCTGGGAGAGCAGGACATAGCTGGCGATTCCGCTGATCAGGAACGCAATGATCAGCTCAAGCCAGATGTTCCACGGGCTGACGATGTAGATCACCACGAAGGCCACGACGAACAAGCCGATCCGCGATGCGGTGTATACGAGGACTGGACGCACGCCGTCGAGGTTACGTCACCCTCGGACACCGCGAGCGCTCTTCGCATCGGGAGCGAGCGCTGCTAGGGTGCCCGTTCAGGTGCTTTCGTAAAGAAACACCCACGAGAGCCCCAAAGAGGCTCTATCATATAACAATCGGGCAGTCAGCTGATAACAACCCGTGATCTTTGCTGAAAACCACGGATAAATCAGGCTTCGCTCGACACACTTGGTTACCTGTCCGCCCGCTGGCAGGAAGCGGGATGCGAGGGGGAGAGATTGGTGGAGAGTAGCAGCGAGCGTCTGCTGACCCCAGGAGAGGTTGCCGCCCTCTTCCGGGTAGACCCAAAGACGGTTACGCGCTGGGCCGCGGCAGGCCGCATCAGTAGCATCCGTACCCCCGGGGGGCACCGGCGTTTCCGCGAGTCGGAAGTGCATGCCCTCCTTCGTGGCGAGGACGTCCTTACGGCCGACAGGCCGGCAGGTGAGTCTCCGCGCGTTTGACGTGCCGTCACCACGGTGACTCTGCGCCCCCGAACCTGGAAGCCGCAGGGTCACCGAGGACACTCGTCCGAGTCGACAGTGGACAGCTGTCCGACGGCCGGTATACCGCACAGCCGCCTCGTCATGCCTCCCACCCCGCGCCGCGTCCCTCGCCGCCGCTGGGAGATCTGACGGGCATCAGCTGAAGCAGGTGGCGTCACTCCCCCTGCTGGGCCTTGTAGGCCAGGAATTCGCGCTCAAGCGCGTCGTTGTCCTCCTTCCAGCGCGTGCGCCGCTCCTCGGCCTCGTCCTCGGTGAGCGCCTCGGGCAACCATTGGTCGTAGTCGGGATCGCCGGGCTCGAGCTCGACGTACGCGTTGCCGATCAGGCGCCCGTCACCGCTGGTCAGGCTCTGCGGCACCCGCAAGGTCCCGTCGTCGAGCCGGATGACGTACATGGGATATCACCTAGATTCCGTAACGCCGGTTGAAGAAGAGCATGACATCCAGCGCGAGCCTCGTGTCACCGCTCAGCATGTCGACGAGTGCTGGACGCTGTCTGGACGCGATGGCGGCGAAGGCGTCGGCGAAGAACTCCTTGCGACCGAGCCCTCCGCCCTGCCGGTGGAAGGCCGAGGCGAACAGCGAACCGCACTTGTCGTAGAGCAGCTGGAACTCCGCCGAGTCCGACACCCAGTCGCCGTACGGCGAGTCGACGTCGTCGAGCGCGTGGCCGACCTCGTGCATCATCACGTCGGGCGTGGGCGAGGGCCGGTCGCCCACCACGATCTTGCGATCGCCGTACGCGCCCGCGCAGATGTCCCACGAGGCGCGCCCTGACGGCAGTGGAGCGCCGCGCAGGTAGCCCATGTCGTCCAGGTCGGGCACGCCGCCCGGGCCCACGTAGATGCCTTCGAGGCCCTCGGCCAGCTTCTCCTTGAGCCGGTCGGGCAGCCGGGCCAGGCTCTCCACCGCCCTGACCACGTCGGGCGGCGGCGGCCCGAGCCTGGCGTCCCACTGCCGGTGCAGCACCGCCTCCAGCTTGCCGCAGTGCCGCAGGCCGTCACCTGTGTACGGCGAGTCGGGGGTGTTGGGCTGCGCCCTCGGCCGTTCGTCGCTCAGCTCGAAGTCCTGCCAGGTGTACTGCGGGCGCTCGGCGACCGAGGCGGACAGCCGGGTGCGCGGCCGGTCTCCCCGGTCGGTCCTTTCGCCCTTCGTGACGCGGTCGGCCGTCCCTCTGCCCGACCATTCGACGCCGCTCCGGCCGCCAGGTCGTCTGCCGCGTTCGGGGGGTTGTGCGGTGTCGCCGCCGTGGATGCGTTCCCAGGGGTCACCCCTGTCGCCCGTCGTGACCCGGTCGGCGCCGCCGCGTCCGAGGCGGGCCTGCCAGATCGAGCGTTCGGCCCTCGCGGTGTTGCGGCGGGAGGAAAGGTAGGAACCCCGGCGCCACCATCGGCTTACGCCTCGATGGCGGCCCTTGTCGCCAGAAAAGGCCATCGCACCTCTCCACGGATCACAGAACCGGGTTCCACCGTACGACGTGGATCTTCGCCAGTCATCCGAAATGGGACAGTGCGCCGACACGATCACGGTGTGGATGGCTTACAGTGCGGGCATGCCTAATGTGCTTCTAGGCCTGGCAGTGCTGGCCCTGTGGCTCTACTGCCTGTTCGACGTGATCACCACGCCCGACGAGGAGACGCGCAACCTGCCCAAGATCCTTTGGGTGTTGATCATCGTGCTGGTGCCGTTGGCGGGCGGCCTCTTCTGGCTCCTGCTCGGCCGTCCCCGGGGCGGCGGCGGTGCCGTGCCCGGCTCCACGCCGCCGCCGCAGCAGCGTCCCGAGGCGCCCAAGGGGCCGGACGACGACCCCGACTTCCTGCGCGACCTCGACCGCAGGCTGCGCGACGACGACTGACCGGGCGGGGGTGCTCCCCGCCCGGTGCCTGTCTCGTGTGAGCGCGTCTCAGCCGACGTCGGCGTAGCTGTGCAGCCCGCCGAGGAAGATGTTGACGCCGACCAGGTTGAACAGCAGGCACCCGAACGCCACCAGCTGCACGATCGTCGCCGCCCTGCCCCGCCATCCGGCCGTCACCCTGGCGTGCAGGTAGGCCGCGTAGGCCACCCACGTGATGAACGCCCAGACCTCCTTGGGGTCCCAGCCCCAGTACCGGCCCCACGCCTTGTCGGCCCACAGCGCACCGGCGATGACGGCGAACGTCCAGATCGGGAACGCCAGCACGATCGCCCGGTGCGCCACACGCTCCAGGTCGGCACGCGCGGGCAGCCGCGAGAGCCCGTCGCCCCTGAGCAGGTAGAGGATGCCCGAAGCACCGGCGACGATGAACAGCCCGCTCGCGATGATCGCCGCACTGACGTGGATCGCGATCCAGTAGGAGTTGAGCGCCGGGACAACGGGCCCGGCCTGCACGTGCAGCCAGATCACCGCGAAGCCGAGCCCGAGCGCCGCCGTCACCGTGACGAACGCACCGAGGAAGCGCACATTGGCCCGGAGCAGGGTGAACAGGAACGCGCTCACGGCGGCGAAACAGATCGCCACCACGAACTCATACATGTTGCCCCACGGCCAGCGGTCGACCGACAGCCCGCGCGCGACGATGGCCACCAGGTTGGCCGCCCAGCCGATCCAGGCCAGCACCACCCCGATGCCTCCGGCCCTGGCCGCCCACGCGGGCGCCTCCGGCGTGGGCACGTCGTCGTAGGCCGGCGCGCCGGGTCCGCCCGCGCCCACCGGGACCTTGCGGGCGGGACGGTCGGTTCTGGCCTTGCCGAAGGCGAGTTCGAGGGCGAATGCGATCATCGCCCCCAGGTACAGCAGCACCGTAGCCAGGACGAGCTGATCGCTCAGCTCGCCGAGTTGCTCAGCGGTCATCCTTCACTCCTGCTATGAGGTCCTGCTATGAGGTCATCCTCGACATCGTCGGATGAGCCTGGGGACAGAGCCTTGACGATGTCGGCGAACTCCTCGGCGAACGTCGCGCCCGAGCCCTCCGTACGGGTCAGGCCGCCCACGGTGACCGTGCTCCCGTCGGTCCTGACGAAGACGCGCCTGCGCCTGATCATCAGCGACATCACGATGCCGACGACCGCGAGCACCGAGGTGACGAGCGCGGGCATACGGCCCGGGTCGTAGGCGATCTGCAGCGTCATCCACTCCTTGACGCCGGTGAACGCGATCGTGCCAAGGCCGCCGGGCAGGTCGAACGACTGGCCGGGCTCCAGCGGAGGCGGCGCCTTCGACCCCATGACGAGTGGATTGAGCTTCTTCATCACATCGGGCGGCGCGAGCTCGTACACCGACATCGGCCGGCCCGACCGCACGCCGAGGTCGCCGGAGAACACGCCGATGATCTGCACGGCCGGGTTCAGCGCACCGGGGAAGGCCGAGGCGTGCCCGCCACCCTGAAGGGCGACGCTGGTCGGCAGGAAGCTCAGCACGAAGCCGAGCTGCTCGGGCCTGGCGTCCGGCGCCTTGATGACACAGGCCGAGGTGAGCGTGGGCTTGTCGGAGATCAGGCACGGCACGGCGCCCTCGTGGACGATCTGGCCCTTGCCGTCGGTGATCTTGAAGGTCGGGGCGTAGCCGTGTCCGATGAGATAGGTCTGGGTGCCGTTGATCTCCAGCGGCTCGTTGACCTTGAGCTCGTAGTCGCGTTCGGTGCCGCCGGGCGCGTCGGTCACCGCCAGGTGGGCCGAGTAGTCGAGCTCCTGACCGCGTTTGTCGCCCTCGACCTGGTAGGTGGCCTGGAAGTCGCGCAAGGTGAAGGAGAACGGTTCGAGCGACTCGGCCGCGACCTGGGTGCCCGGGATGTAGCGGTCGTAGGCGGCCACGGTGTTGGAGAAGCCGTCGCCCTCCACGACCAGCACATTGCCGCGATAGCCGTAGAGCGAGCCGAAGGCGACCGCGACCAGCAGGCCGAGCAGAGAGGTGTGGAAGAGCAGGTTGCCCGCCTCACGCAGGTAGCCCTTCTCGGCCGAGACCCACCCGGGACCGCTGTCGACGCGGAACCGCATCGAGCGCAGCGTCCGCGCGAGGTCGTCGGCGGAGGCGCCGGAGGCGAACGAGGCGTGGTGCGGCAGCCTCGACAGGTTGCGCGGCGCGGCCGGAGGACGGCGGCGCAACTCACGCAGGTACGTCGAGGTACGCGGGATGATGCAGCCGATCAGCGAGGTGAACAGCAGCAGGTAGATGGCCGCGAACCACGGCGAGGTGAAGACGTCGAACAGCCAGAGCCTGTCGTACCAGGCGGCCAGCGTGGGGTCCTCCTGGAAGATGCGCGCGACCTTGTCCGGCTCGACGCCGCGCTGCGGCACCAGCGAGCCGGGGATGGAGGCCAGCGCGAACAGGAAGAGCAGCACGAGGGCGGTCTTCATCGAGGTGAGCGTGCGCCAGCCCCAGCGCAGCCACCCCACGAGCCCGAGGCCCTTGCCTGCGGTGTTGTCCACGATCGAGTCGCCCATCAGATCACCGGTACGAATCCGCCGACCCAGACCTGCATGTTCGCAATGATCTCCCCCCACAGCCCGGTGACCAGCAGCACGCCGACCGCGACCAGCATGCCGCCGCCGACCCTGGTGATGAGCTGCTGATGCCGGCGGATCGCCTTGAACGTCCGCAACGCCCTGGTGTAGGCCAGACCGGCCACCACGAACGGCAGCCCGAGACCGGCCGCGTAGAAGAAGGCGAGCAGGGCGCCACGCCCGGCGCTGCCCTCGTTGACGCCGAGTGCGAGCACGACGGCCAGCGTGGGCCCGATGCACGGCGTCCAGCCGAGCCCGAACACCACCCCGAGCAGCGGCGCGCCCGCCAGACCCGCCGCGGGCGCCCGGTGGATGCGCATGTCACGCATCAGCCCGGGGATCACCCCGAGGAAGGCCAGGCCGAGCACGATCGTCAGCACGCCGAGCACCCGCGTGATCGTCTCGGCGTTGCCGTACATGATCTGGCCGAGGCCGCCGAACAGGGCACCGCCGAGTACGAAGACCACCGCGAAGCCGAGGACGAACAGCAGGGTGCCGAGCAGGAGCCGCCCGCGCTTGGGATCGCCGCTCATCCCGGTCACATAGGACAGGTAACCGGGTACGAGCGGCAGCACGCACGGCGAGAGGAAGGAGACGATCCCGGCCAGGATCGCGATGGGCACCGCCAGCAGCAGCGAGCCCGAGGCGACGACGTCACTCATCGCGCACCTTGGTCACGGCGTTCATCAGGTCGGTGTACTTGACGGCGCCGAGCGCCCTGGCCGCGATCCTGCCCTGCGCGTCGATGATGAGCGTGGCGGGGATGGAGGCGGGCGGCACGGTGCCGGTGAAGGGCAGCAGCACGGCGCCCTTCTGGTCGAAGATGCTGCGGTAGCCGGGCTGCTCGGTGCGTTCGAAGGCCAGGGCCGCCGCCTTCTGGTCCTTGAAGTCGATGCCGATGAACTCCACACCGCTGGCCTTGGTCTTGGCCGCGACGTCCTTGAGCACGGGCGCCTCGGCCCGGCAGGGGCCGCACCAGGAGGCCCAGACGTTGAGCACGACGACCTTGCCCTTGTGCTCGGCCGTCGACAGCGTGCCGCCGTCGAGGCCCTCGCCCTGCACGGGCGGCGCGGGCTTGCGGTCGGCGGGTGCGAAGATCTGCACCTTGCCGTCACCCGCGACGAACCTGGTGTCGCCGGCCTGCGGCTGGCCTGCGGGATCGCCCGCGCACCCGGCCATGACCAGGGGAAGGGCAGCCAGCAGGGCGAAGGCGAAGGGCTTTGCGCGCACGGGAGAGGGATCTCCTTGTACTACAACCAGTAGAGCTCGTCACTCTACCGGCGGGGTCAGGCGCCCGGGACAGTGGGCCCCTTCACCAGCGCGGCGGCGGGTTCGCTGTAGCCGACCGAGATGAGCCGGTCGCCGTCGAACGTCAGGCTCGTCAGACTGGCCAGCGAGCACTGCCTGCGGCGCGGGTCGTGCCAGAGCCTGCGGCCCTCGGCGGCGAGCCTGATGATCCAGATCGGCAGCTGATGGCTGACCAGCACCGCCTCGTGTCCTCGGGCGTCGTCGCGCGCGTCGTCGATGACCAGCCGCATCCGGGCCACGACGTCGGTGTATCGCTCGCCCCACGAGGGCCGGAACGGGTTGGTGAAGTAGCGGTAATGGCGTGGATTACGCAATATGCCGATCCCCATGCCGACGGCGGCGCCCTGCAACAGGTTGTCCGCCTCGATCAGCCGCTCGTCGAGCGTCACGTCGAGCCCGAAGGCCGCGGCCAGCGGCGCCGCCGTCTCCTGCGCCCGCTCCAGGGGTGAGCTGTAGAGCCTGACCACATCGCGACCGGTCACGGCTTTGGCGACGGTGTCGGCCATCCGGTTTCCGGTCCGGGACAGGTGATAGCCGGGCAGCCTGCCGTAGAGGATGCCGTTGGGGTTTTCCACCTCGCCGTGACGCAGCAGGTGGATGACGGTGGTCTCTGCCATGGTGCGCTCCAGCCTAGCCGCTTCGATGGCGGCGATAACGGCAGGCTGCCTGCTCCTCCGGGTAAACGGACGGTAAAGTGAGGCTCGACTGCGCCTAGGGTTCCGCATCCGGCCCGCCCGATATATCGCCGACACAATCAGGGCCGGACGTCAGGTCCGAGCGGCGCCCCGGCCGGGAGGCCGCACAGCTGACGGGACAAAAGCCTGGAGGCTCCTGTCCGCCTACCCGGAGGGAGTCTCGCGTGAGTCCTCTCGTTCTCGCCCTCATCCTCGTCGCCGCCGTCGCGCACGCCTCGTGGAACCTGCTGAGCAAACAGGCCGCCGACGCCGACGGCGTGGTGTTCATCTGGCTGGTCGGCGTCGCCTCGGCCGTCCTGTGGGCCCCCGTCGCGCTCGGCTTCGCCCTGGTCGAAGGGGTACGGCTCGGCTGGCTCGACCTCGGGGTGATCGCCGTCAGCCTCAGCCTGCACCTGGGCTACTTCCTGCTCCTGCAACGCGGCTACGGCCACGGCGACCTGTCGACGGTGTACCCGGTCGCCAGAGGCACCGGCCCGATGCTGGCCAGCCTGGTCGCCGTCCTCTTCCTCGGCGAACACCCGGCCCCCGCCGGGATCGCGGGCATCGTCCTGGTCTGCGGAGGCGTGTTCGTCATGGGCACGGGCCGCAGGATCGACCCCAAAGGCCTGGTGTACGGCCTGCTGACCGGTGTGTTCATCGCGGGCTACACGATCTGGGACCGCCAGGTCGTCGGCGTCTTCATGGTGGCGCCGATGATGCTGAACTACCTGGGCGAGGTGGGCCGTGCGGTGGCGTTGACCCCTTGGATCGCGACCCCCCGCAGACGCGCCCTCGTCGCCGGTGTGTGGCGCGCGCACAGGACACGCGTGATCGGCGCCGCCCTGCTGATCCCGCTGTCGTACGTGCTGGTCCTCCACGCCTTCACCATGGCCCCGGTGAGCGTGGTGGCGCCGATGCGCGAGGTGAGCGTGCTCATCGCGGTCGTGCTCGGCGGCCGACTGCTGTCCGAGGGCGACGTGCGCCGCAGGCTGCTGGCGGCGGGGGTGATCCTGACGGGGATGGTGGCGATCGGGCTCAGCTGACCGCCGCTGCCGTCATCCAGTCGTTCTCCAGGTTGCGGCTGGCCTGCAGGAGGGCCTCGACCGTGGCCCGGATGGCGGGGCGGCGGGCGGCGTCGGTGCGCCAGAGGGCGTAGATGCGGCGGGTCTGGCGGGGGCGGATCGGCACGGCCCGCACGGTGGCGGGCATGAGGTCACGGCCGAGGCGGGGGATGATGGCGGTGCCGTGGCCCGCGGCGATGAGGGCGAGCTGGGTCGGGTACTCATCGGCCATGCAGGTGATCTCGGGTTCGAGCTCGGCGCTGCGCAGGGTGTAGATGAGCCAGTCGTGGCAGATCGTGCCCGGCGATGAGCTGATCCAGCGCTCGCCCGACAGCTCCGACAACTCGATCTCCTTGCGCCCGGCCAGTGGGTGCCCGACCGGCAGCACGACGTCGGCGATGTCGTCGACGAGCTGGGCCCTGGTCAGGCCCTCGGGCACGGCCATCGGGCGGTTCATCCAGTCCTGGACGACGGCCAGGTCGAGCTCTCCCCTGGCGACCTCGCGCAGCTGCCGTTCCGGCTCGCGCTCGTGCAGGTGCACGGTCAGGTCGGGGTGGCGCTCGCGCAGGGTGTTGAGCGCGGCGGGCAGCAGGCCGCGTGCGGCGGTGGGAAAGGCGCCGACCGAAAGCCGTCCGACGACCGCGCCGCGCAGGGCCTCGAAGTCGGCCTCGGCGGTCTCGACCAGGGCGAGGATGCGCTCGGCGTGCTCGGCGAGCAGTCCGGCCGCGTCGGTGAGCCTGACGCCTCTGCCGTTGCGCTCGACGAGCGTGGCGCCCATCTCGCGCTCCAGCTTGGCGATCTGCTGGGAGACGGCCGACGGTGTGACCATGAGCGCGTCGGCCGCCGCGCCGACCGAGCCGTAGGTGGCGACGGCATGCAGAGCCTTGAGCCGGTTCAGATCCAACATGTAGCAAGTCTAAACGGAGCACCTTAGAAAGTCTCGCTTGTGCTCAATAGTGGAGTCCGCGAAAATATATGCATGAGCACAGAAAAGGTCAGCAAGAAGTCGGAAACCTCCTACCTCAAGGCTCTCGCCGAGCAGGCCCGCGAGCAGCGCAACCGCTACCAGGGCAAGGCCAAGACCCGGTAGTGCGGCCACGGCACTTAGCCATGGCCGTCGCCCTCGCAGCCGTCTGGGGCGTCAACTTCGTGGTGATGGAAGTGGGGCTGCGCCACTTCCCGCCCCTCCTCTTCGCGGGCCTGCGCTACTCGCGTCCCTCGCCCTGCAGGCCCAGACCGTGTTCACCGTGGTGTTAGCCGTCACCCTGCTGGGCGAGCGGCTCACGCGCAGGCGGATCACCGGACTCGCCGTCGCCCTGTCGGGGCTGGTGCTGATCGCCGTCGACTTCGGGGCCAGCGGTCCGATCGGCGCCTTCCTGCTCTGCCTGGCCGCCGCCTCGTGGGGGCTGGGCAACATCGCCACCCGCAAGGCCGCGCCAGGCGACTCCCTGCGCTTCATGGTGTGGGTGAGCGCACTGTCGGCTCCGCCGCTCCTCGCCCTTTCGGCGCTGGTCGAAGGCGTTCCGGCCGCACGCTCCCTCGTTCTCAGTCGTTAGCGCACCGCCGCCGCTGCCTTCGCCGCGGTGGGCAGCGCCTGCGCGATCCTGGTCAGCGCCTCGTCGTCGTGCGCCGCCGACAGGAACCACGCCTCGTACGCCGAAGGCGGCAGATAGACCCCCTGCTCCAGCATCGCGTGGAAGAAGGCGGTGTAGGCGGCGGTGTTCTGCCGCTGGGCCCCGGCGAAGTCCACCACGGCCTCGTCGGTGAAGAAGATCGAGAACAGGCTGCCCGCACTCTGCAGCCGATGCGGCACCCCGGCGGCGGCGAGCGCGTCGGAGGCGGCCCTGCCGATGACCAGCGCGGAGGCGTCGATCCGGTCGTAGGCGTCGTCGTCGAGTGCCCGCAGTGTGGCCAGGCCCGCGGCGCAGGCGAGCGGATTGCCGGACAACGTGCCCGCCTGGTAGACCGGGCCTTCGGGCGCCAGGTGCGCCATGACGTCGGCCCTGCCGCCGAACGCCGCGGCCGGAAGCCCGCCGCCCATCACCTTGCCGAACGTCATGAGGTCGGCGTCGACCGGGTCGAGGCCGTACCAGCCCTGGTCCGAGACCCGGAAGCCGGTCAGCACCTCGTCCACGATCAGCAGCGCGCCCCCGGCCGCGCACAGCTCCTTGAGCCTGGCGTTGAACCCCTCGACCGGCGGCACCACGCCCATGTTGGACGGGCACGCCTCGGTGATCACACACGCGATCTCGTGCTCGCGGAAGGCCTGCTCGACGGCGGCCAGGTCGTTGTACGGCAGGACGATGGTGTCGGCCGCCGAGGCGCCGGTCACACCGGGCGTGTCGGGCAGGCCGAACGTCACGACGCCGGACCCGGCCGAGGCCAGCAGGGCGTCGACGTGCCCGTGGTAGCAGCCGGCGAACTTGACGATCGTGGAGCGGCCGGTGAACCCCCGGGCCAGGCGCACGGCGCTCATCGTGGCCTCGGTGCCGGAGCTGACCAGGCGCAGCTTCTCCACGGGCGGGATGCGCCCGACGATCTCCTCGGCCAGTTCCACCTCGCCGGGTGTGGCGGTGCCGTAGGACATGCCGTGCGCGAGCGCCTCGGTGACGGCCTCGACGACGGCCGGATGGCGGTGGCCGAGGATCATCGGCCCCCAGGAGCAGACCAGGTCGACGTAACGGTTGCCGTCGACGTCGGTGATGTAGGGGCCCTGCCCCGAGGCCATGAAGCGCGGGGTGCCGCCGACCGCGCCGAATGCGCGGACCGGGGAGTTGACCCCGCCGGGAACGATCTCCTGGGCGCGGGCGAACAGGGCGGCTGAGTTCTGAGTGCTGCTCACCCGTCCAAGCGTAGTCACGCCACAGGGCGCTCAGACGAAGGCGTCGGCCAGACGGTCGAGCACACGCACGGGATCGGGAAGCGGCCTGCCGTCGGGCGGGCGCAGCCAGGAGACGGGCTGGCCGGTGGGGATGACCGAGGGCGGGGCGAGGACATAGCTGTCACGGCAGTGCCAGCGCAGGCCGGGCGTCTCGTCGATCGTGGTCGGGTCGCAGTCGAGGTTGCACGACCACCACTCGTCCTCGTCGTCGGGATTGCCGCGCGTGGCCACATAGAACAGAACCCGGTCGCCGTTGGCGGCGACCGGGCCCGTGGTGAATCCTGAGGCGTCCATCTGCGTCAGAGCGGACAGACCTACGGCGAGCGGTACATCGAAGACGTCGAACACGCGTCCGGTGGGCAGAATCACATTCGCCTCGGGCTCGCGCTGCCACCAGCGCGTCAGCAGCGTCGTGTCCGTCGTGGCCTGCATGTGCCAGGCGGGCGAGAGCGGATGCGCGCCCGGGTCCGGACAGCCGATGCGGTCACACGAACACGCGCGGGCCCCGTGTCTGAGCGGATACGCGCCCGGCACCATCGGCCAGCCGAGTGCGGCCAGTTCGAGCACCGCGTCGATCCGCGTCGGACGAGCACGCTTTTTGGTACGCCGAGCGAGTGGTACCCCCACCATGGTGTCTCCCGTCGAGTCCCGCGCATGCGGCGATCCCGCCAAGAGGTGCGACTTCGGGCCTAACGCACACGAGAAGCCGTCACCTGGGACACACCAGCACTTGTCCTCGCACTCTAACGCACCGGTCACATGCGCCGGATGGAAACCCCCTAGTCAGAGGCTCCGAGCCACCTCAGTGGCCCAATAGGTGAGGATCATGTCGGCTCCGGCCCGGCGGATCGCGACGAGCGATTCCATGATCACTCGCTCCCTGTCGATCCAGCCGTTGGCCGCCGCCGCCTCGACCATCGCGTACTCGCCGCTCACCTGGTACGCCGCGACCGGCACGTCGACCACGTCGCGGACCTGGCGCAACACGTCCAGGTAGGCCAGGGCCGGCTTGACCATCACCATGTCGGCGCCCTCGGCCAGGTCCAGGCGCACCTCGCGCAGCGACTCCCCGATCGGCCCCGCCGGGTCCTGCTGGTAGGCGCTGCGGTCGCCGAACTGCGGCGCGCACTCGGCCGCCTCCCGGAAGGGGCCGAAGAAGGCGGAGGCGAACTTCACGGAGTACGCCATGATGGGCAGCTGCTCGAACCCGGCGCCGTCGAGCGCCGTCCTGATCGCGCCCACCTGGCCGTCCATCATGCCGCTCGGCGCGATGACCTGCGAGCCCGCCCGTGCCTGCGCCACGGCGGCGGCGGCGTAACGCTCCAACGTGGCGTCGTTGTCCACCTCGCCGTCGGCGGTCAGCAGGCCGCAGTGGCCGTGGTCGGTGAACTCGTCGAGACAGGTGTCGGTGATCACCACCAGCTCGTCGCCGACCTCGGCCCGCACGTCCGCCACCGCCACCTGCACGATGCCGTCGGGGTCGTCGGCCGCCGAGCCGCGCGCGTCCTTCACCGCCGGGATGCCGAACAGGATGAGCCCGCCCACCCCCGCCTGCGCCGCCTCGTGCGCGGCCTTGCGCAGCGAGTCGCGGGTGTGCTGCACCACGCCCGGCATCGAGCCGATCGGGTGCGGCGCCTCGATGCCCTCCTTGACGAACAGCGGCAGGATCAGATCGGCGGCATGCAACCGCGTGCCCGCCACCATGCGCCGCATCGCCCCGTCACGGCGCAGCCGCCTCGGCCTGGCAACGGGAAACTCAGCACTCACGACGACTCCTTAGCCGGTCGCCCTGCCCCTGCGCGCGACCTCATCCCCCGCCCCGGCCGTGGTGCCGGGGTCCGTATGTCTGGTCTTCAGCCTATGCAGCCCGGCTTGTGAGCGAGTGCCGATCGGCTGAGCTACTTGGTACGCCTGCGGGCGCCCCTTCGCGTCTGCGACGGCCTGCGCGGCGTGTCGCCCACCGCCACGGCCGCCTCACGCTGCTTGGCGCCGTACTCGGCCAGGGCCGATGCCAGCGCCGACGCGGAAGGCCGGTCGGCCATGACGTCCACCCTCAGGCCGAACTCCTCGGCCGTCTTGGCGGTCTGCGGCCCGATGACCGCGATCACCGTGACGTTGTGCGGCTTGCCCGCGATGCCGACCAGGTTGCGCACGGTGCTCGACGAGGTGAACAGCACCGCGTCGAAGCCACCGCCCTTGATCGCCTCACGGATCGGCGCGGGCGGAGGCGCCGCCCTGACCGTGCGGTAGGCCGTGACGTCGTCGCACTCCCAGCCGAGCTCGGTCAGCCCGGCGACCAGCGTGTCGGTGGAGATGTCGGCACGCGGGAGCAGCACCCTGTTGATCGGGTCGAGCATCGAGTCGTAGGGCGGCCACTCGGCCACCAGGCCCTCGGAGGACTGCTCGTCGGCGGGCAGCAGGTCGGGCTTGACGCCGAAGTCGACCAGCGCCTTGGCCGTCGCCTCGCCGACCGCCGCAACCTTGAGCCCGGCGAACGCACGGGCGTCGAGGCCGTACTCCTCGAACTTCTCGCGTACGGCCTTGACGGCGTTGACGCTGGTGAAGGCGACCCACTCGTAGCGGCCGGTGACCAGGCCCTTGATCGCGCGGTCCATCTGCTGCGGGGTGCGCGGCGGCTCGACCGAGATCGTCGGCACCTCGTCGGGCACGGCGCCGTAGGAACGCAGCTGCTCCGACAGGGCGGCCGACTGCTCCTTCGTACGCGGCACCAGCACCCGCCAGCCGAACAGCGGCTTGGTCTCGAACCACGACAGGCTCTCGCGCATGCCGACGGCCTCGCCTACCACGATGATGGCGGGCTCGGTGAATCCGGCGTGCTTGAGATCGGCCTGCAGCCTGCCCAGCGAGGACACGACCGTGAACTGCTCGGTCGTGGTGCCGCCGCTGCTGACCGCGACGGGCGTGCCGTCCGGCCTGCCGTGCGCGATCAGCGCCTTGGCGATCGCCACGGCCTCGGTGATGCCGTTGTAGACGACGAGCGTGCCGGGGCAGGCGGCGTGCGAGGCCCAGTCCTGCTCCTGGGAGGCGTCGACGATCCTGAACTCGGGCACGGCCACGGCGGGCGGGATACCGGCGTAGGTGAGCACCGCGGTCGCGGGCGGGACGCCGGGCACGATCTCGAAGTCCACCTCCGCCGCGGCGCACGCGGCGACCTCCTCGGTGATCGAGGAGAACAGCATCGGGTCGCCGGCGCAGAGCCTGACCACCGTGCGCCCTGCCTTGGCGTGGTCGACCGCCGCGTCGAAGCGGCCGCCGTCGACGACCTGCACGCCCGGCCCGCTGTGCTTGAGCAGTGGCGTGTAGGTCTCGTCGTCGAGCACGACCACATCGGCCTTGCCGAGCAGCTCCGCGCCACGGAGCGTGAGCAGGTTCGCGTCGCCCGGACCGGCGCCGACGAAGGCGACGAATGCGGAGGTTGGACTATCGGAGCTCAATGGGAATGCTCCCCCATCAATCTGTCGGCCCCTTCGGCGATCATGGCGGCCGCTAGCGCGCGGCCGAGCTCCATGGCCTCCGAAGGTGATCCGGCGGTGGACTTGCGCACCGCACGCAGGCCGTCGGTGGCGACGACTGCGGCGGTCAGGTGAACATTGTCGCCGTCATCCAGCGCGTACGCACCTACCGGAGCCGAGCAACCCGCTTCGAGTGCGTTGAGCACGGAGCGTTCTGCGGTCACGGCGGAGCGGGTGCGCGCGTCGTCGAGCACGCCGAGCAGCTCGACGAGATCGGTGCGCGATGACAGGCATTCGACGGCGAGAGCGCCCTGGCCGGGGGCCGGGAGCATCTCCTCGACCTCGAAGAGCTGGGCGATCTCCGCTTCCCTGCCGAGCCTGCTCAGCCCGGCGGCGGCCAGGACGACGGCGTCGAGCTCGCCCGAGACGACCTTCCCGATGCGCGTGTCGGCGTTGCCGCGGATCGGCACGTAGTCCAGGTCGGCGCGCAGCGCGCGGAGCATGGCGATGCGCCGGGGCGAGCCGGTGCCGACCTTGGCGCCCGGCAGCAGGTCGGCGAACTTCGTCGGGCCGACCAGCGCGTCGCGGTGGTCGTGGCGCTCGGGCAGCGCGGCGAGGGTGAACCTGGCGTCCTGCGTGGTCGGCAGGTCCTTGAGGGAGTGCACGGCGAAGTCGACCTCGCCCTCCTCCAGCTTGTCGCGCAGGGCGCTGACGAACACGCCGGTGCCGCCGAGCTGGCTGAGCTGGGCCTTGGTGACGTCGCCGAACGTCGTGACGCCGACCAGCTCGATCCGCAGACCGGCGGCGGCGGTGTAGGCGTCGGCCACCATCTGCGACTGCGTGGTGGCCATGAGGCTGCGCCTCGTACCGAGCCTCAGGATGCTCAAAGCTCTCCCTCTCTCACGGCTTCGGGGACCTTCGGGTCCAGGTCGAACAGCTCACGCAGCGCCTCCGCATAATGATCGCCCGCCGGGGAGGCGGCGAGCTGTTTGACACGCACAGTGGGCTCGTGGAGCAGTTTGTCGACGACGCGCCTGACGGTCTGGGCGACCTCGTCGCGCGTCCTCACATCGAGGTCGGGCACGCGCATGAGCAGTCGGCCGAGCTCGGCCTCGACCACGCCCGCCGCCTTGCTTCGCAGCGCCACGACGGTCGGGGTGACCCTGGCCGCGCGCTCGGCGCCGAGGTAGGCGCGCACCTCGTCGGCCAGGATGCGCCTGACCGCCTCGACGGCGTCGCCGTCCTGCGAGCCCGCGACCGCGGCCTGGATGGCCTCCAGGTCGACCAGCGTGGTGCCGGGCAGCTCGCGCACGGCCGGGTCGACGTCGTGCGGCAGCGCCAGGTCGAGGATGAACGTCTCGCCCGTCACCATCGCCGGGGTGATGACGTGGTGGCCTGCGCCCGTGCAGGAGATGACCACATCGGCCGCGGCCAGCTCGCGCGGCACCTCCGACAGCTCGACCGCCCTGCCGCCCACCGTCTCGGCCAGCCGTACGGCTCGCTCGAACGTGCGGTTGGCGACGACGATGTCGGTGACGCCCATGCGGGCCAGCGTCGCGGCCGACAGCGCGCTCATCGAGCCCGCGCCGACGACCAGCGCCCTGCGGCCCTGCAACGGTCCCGCCAGGGCCAGTCCGGCCGAGACGAGCGAGGCGCCCGCCTTGTCCAGGCCGGTCTCGGCGTGGGCGCGCTTGCCCACCCGAAGGGCCTGCTGGGCCAGCTCGTTGATGGTGGCGCCCGCCGTGCCCTGTTCCTGGGCCAGCCTGAGCGCCTGACGGACCTGGCCGAGTATCTGACCCTCGCCGACGACCATGGAGTCGAGGCCGCTGACGACGGAGAACAGGTGCTCGACTGCCCTGTCGTCGTAGTGCACGAACAGATGCGGCGTCAGCTCCTCGAAGGAGACGCCCGAGTGCACGCCGAGCAGCCGCGTGATGGAGGTGACGGCGGCGTGGAAGCGGTCGACCGTGGCGTAGATCTCGACCCTGTTGCAGGTCGAGACCACCATGGCCTCCGCCACGCAGCTGTCCTGCCGCACGTCGTGCAGAAGTTTGACGAGCGCGTCGCCGGACACCGACACGCGCTCCAGCAAGGACACCGGAGCAGTCCGGTGACTCAGTCCGATGGCCAGGACAGTCATGTGTTGTCCACCGCCATAAGTGGCCCCCCACTCAAACGATCCGTTTTGCGCTGCTCGTGGAACGCCAGGATCTGCAGCTCAATCGACAGGTCGACCTTACGGACATCGACGCCGTCCGGCACGGAAAGCACGACGGGGGCGAAGTTCAAGATACTGGTGACGCCTACCGCGATGACGCGATCGGCCACCTGCTGGGCGGCCGCCGCCGGTGTCGCCAGGACCACGATCGAGACCCCGCGCCTCTTGATCACGGATTCGAGCGCGTCGATGTGCTCCACATTCAATCCCGCTATGTGGTCGCCCACCACTTCGGGGTCGGCGTCGACGAGCGCCTCGACGCGGAATCCGCGTGAGACGAACCCGCCGTAGTTGGCGAGCGCCCTGCCGAGGTTGCCGACCCCGACGATGGCCACGGCCCAGTCCTGGGTCAGGCCCAGCTCGCGGGAGATCTGGTAGATCAGGTACTCGACGTCGTAGCCGACACCCCTGGTGCCGTAGGAGCCGAGGTGGGACAGGTCCTTGCGCAGCTTGGCCGAGTTGACCCCCGCGGCCGCCGCGAGGTCCTCCGAACTGACGGTGGCGGTGCCCTTCTCCGCCATCCCGTTGAGCGCCCTCAGGTACAGCGGCAACCGGGCGACGGTCGCCTCGGGGATGCCACGGTCACGCGGTTGGGACAGTCGGCGGATCACGTGCCGGAGCTCCAGGTGAACGGGCGGCCTGCCGGGCCGCGTTATCAGGGCGTCTTTCAGGTTAATCCCTTTGTGAACGTACGCACAAAGTCAGTGCTCCGAGGCACTACCGTGACGGCATGCCGAGCATCACCCTCATGAGCAAGCCTGGCTGCCACCTCTGCGACGACGCGAGAGCCGTCATCGCCCGTGTGGCAGGGGAAATGGGCCTCCCGTGGCAGGAGGTCGACATCACCTCGTCGGCCGAGTTGCAGGAGAAGTACTGGGAGATGATTCCCGTCACGCTGATCGACGGCGAGCAGCACGACTTCTGGCGTGTCTCGGAGGATCGGCTGCGCGCGGCGCTCACCCCGGGCCCCCGCTAGGGCTACAGCTGGAAGGCCGTCGGGAGCGGCACCACCTTGGCGGCGTTGACGCTGAGCTCGATCACATTGGTGGCCAGGACCATCGACTGGCGCTCGCCGAGGAACCTCTCGACGTGCGGCTGGCGCTGGTGGTCGGTGTAGGCGACCTCGTCGCGGTAGAGCTCGTAGACGATGCGCTGCAGCGGGGCCGACTTCACCGAGTGGCAGGAGTAGATCAGCGTGTCGGGCTCGCCCATGCGCACCGCGTCGACGGTCTGCTCGGCCAGCCTGTCGAACGCCTCGCCCGAGCCGTCCATCAGGGTGAAGACGGTGAGCAGCCCGTAGATGCTGGGCGAGGGCCTGCCCGGCCTGCCACCCGCGCCCGGCTGCGGCGGGCCCGGCGGCTGCGGCGGCAGCTCGGCGCCCGGGTAGAGGGCGCCGGTGGCGGGCATGGAGTACTCCGGCTCGCCGCCGGGACCGAAGCCGTGCTGGGGCTGCCCGTGGCGCAGTGGCCCCGGGACCGCCGTCGGCATCGGACCCGAAGGTCCCTGGACGAGCCCGTAGGCGCCCGTCTGCGGCCCGGGGCCCTGTGGGGGTCCAGGGTGCGGACCGGTCTGCGCGAAGCCGTGAGGGCCCGTGTGGGGCCCCGCCTGAGGGCCCATGGGCTGCGGACCGGACATAGGGGGACCGGACATCTGGGGACCGGACATCGGCTGGGCGCCGAAGGGACCGTGCTGCCCGCTTGGCCCACCGTGCTGCGGCCCACCGTGCTGCGGCCCGCCGTGCTGCGGCCTGCCGTACTGGTCGGCGGGTGCGTCCATGATGTAGCCGGTCGCCGGGCCCATGCGGGCGGCGTGGTCGGCGTCCTGGTCGCCCGCGCGGTACTCAGCGACGAGGTCGCCGAGGCCGGACCTGCGGGGCGGCGGCGGCACGGTCGCGGGAGCCGCCCTGCGCCCGGTGGAGGGCCGCTCCTGCCAGCGCTCGTCGGCGCCGTCGATGTCGTCCTCCTCGTCGTCGTAGGGCGCGAGGGGACGCAGCACGACGTACCAGACCCCGGCCACGGTGACGGCGAGCAGCCCGGCGGTGAACACGCCGGGTACGGCGAAGCGCAGCGAACCGATCAGCGCGATGCCGGTCGCGGCCAGGACCACGGTGGCGTGCAGGTTGTCGGTGTCGTACTCGTCGCCGCCGCGCCAGCGCAACCCGGCCACGACCAGCGAGAAAAGCAGCCCGAACGCGACGATACCGTGAGTGGCGTTGAGCAGGTAGGCGGGCGGCAGGTCCCAGTTGGCCGAGCCGAGCGGCAACGCCGTCGTGAACGTGGCCGTCACCGGGTCGATGGTCAGCACGTAGACGCCGACGACCGAGTAGGCGATGACGAAGAGCCAGGTGGCGAATCGGGCCGCCGGTTTGTCCGCGAGAAGCTGAACGACTCCGGCCAGCAGCCAGAGCGGCGCCAGCAGCGAGCCCGTGACCTGGAAGGCCCTGAAGGTCAGCACACCGAACCCGGCCATCGATCCGACGCCGATCACGGTGAGTGACAGGCACAGGGCGATGGTGGTGATCGTCCAGGCGATCAGCCAGCCGCTACGCTCCTCATTCAGCCGGCGCACCAGAGCGAACCCGGCTACCGCGGCGAGGAGAGCACCGGCGAAGGCGATGACAGCGACGAGGAAGTCCATGGTGTCTCCAATGCTGCCGGACAGAACCTCCCAACCGGTAGTCGAAGCGGGAAGCAGGTCGGTCCTCACGGTATCCGCCGGTTACGGGTAGTCACGACGCCCATAAGGTGGATTGTGGAAATTCCCGATGATTTCTAGAGTGTTCGAGCACGCCGCACCCCTTACCCCTAGGGATACCGGATGCCTAACTCGTGGCCGTTCGCCGGTCTGCTGACTCCCGCCGTGGCGGGCGTGGCGCGGCAGAGCGACCCTGCCGTGCGCGAAAACGCCGGTGATGACGAGGTCAACGAAGAGATGCGCACGCTCGTCCTGCGTGCGAAGACCGGAGACACCGATGCTTTCGGAACGCTCTACAACCGGTATCTCGATCTCGTCTATCGCTACATCTACTTCAGGGTGGGCTCACACGCCCTCGCCGAAGACCTCACCAGCGAGACGTTCTTACGCGCCTTACGCAGGATGGCCGACTTCACCTGGCAGGGGCGCGACTTCGGCGCCTGGCTGGTGACGATCGCCCGCAACCTCATCACCGATCACTTCAAGTCCGGCCGGTACCGGCTGGAGGTCTCCACCGCCGAGGTGCTCGACGTGCCGCTCGACGGCGCGCACATCCCGGAGAACGCCGTGGTGACCGCGATCATCAACGACCGTGTCCTGAGAGCGGTCCGCGACCTCAATCCCGAGCAGCAGGAATGCGTCGTCCTGCGCTTCCTGCACGGGATGTCGCTCGCGGAGACGGCGCTCGTGATGGGGAAGAAGAGTGGTGCGATCAAGGCCCTGCAGTTCCGAGCGATCAAAGCCCTCGCGCGGGCGCTCAAGCCGGATCTTGAATAGTCAACCATCCGCATTGAAGAGTTCGCGTAACCTCATCCGGCTGCCTGTCGTTAGGCAGGTATCACCGTTGGCAGGGAGCGCACATGGCTAGGTCGCGACCCCGGAGGGGGCTGTTGGGCCCTTCGCGGAGCTCGCAGGCGCGCCTGCTCGGACAGCTGACCGACCTGGGCGACCAGCCGCTCGGTGGCGGTCCGAGCCCGGCCTTCCGCGCGAAGCTCCACGAAACACTGCTCACGGCCGCCGCCGCCGAGCCCGAACCCGAGACGCCCGGCACCCCCGCTCCTGCTCAGCGCCGCGCACGGCATCGCGGCACGCGCAGGTTCATGGGGCCGAGCCGTACCCCCGTGCCGTGGTTCTCGCAGGCGCTCACGATGAGTGTGACGCTGGCGATGCTGACCGCGGCCGTCTTCACCTACCAGTCGGTGCCAGGCGATCCGTTGTACCCGCTCAAGCGGGCCGCCGAGAGCACGCTGCTGCGGCTCAGCACCGACGACGTCGAGCGGGCCGAACGCGAGCTGGAGTCGGCCAAGACACGGGCGACCGAGGTCGGCGTGCTGCTCGGCTCCGAGGACTCCTCGCTCGTCGGCAGGACGCTCAAGGACATGGAGGAGTCCACGCGCTCGGCGATCAGCAGGCTGCAGCGCGAGGAGCCGCACTCACGCAAGGTCAACCACTTCGCCAAGGACCAGCGGGACAAGGTCGAGCCGATGATCCCGCTCATGGACATCGACGACAAGGACCAGGCCAACGGCTATCTCGACTACATCGACACCCTTGTTGTTCCCTCCGACGTTCAGGAGTAGGTCACAGGAGCCGGATAAGCTCTGATGACATGAGGCGGCTACTGCGACGAAAGCACGAGGCGGTGCTGGCAGGCGAGGTCGCGGCCGAGGCCGCGGTCACCACGAGCCCGCCCGTCGAGCCCGACCAGAAGGCCGCCGCCTTCTTCGACGTCGACAACACGATGATGCGCGGCGCCTCGATCTACCACTTCGCGAGGGGCCTGGCCACCCGCGGCATGTTCACCACGTCCGACCTGATGAAGTTCGCCGTCGGGCAGGCCGTCTTCCGGCTGCGCGGCGCCGAGAACCCCGAGCACATCGCGATCGCACGCGAGACCGCGCTCGCCTTCGTCGCGGGCAGCAAGGTCGACGACGTCGTGCGTCTCGGCGAGGAGATCTACGACGAGTCGATGGCCGGCCGCATCTGGGCGGGCACCAGGGCGCTGGCCCAGAGCCACCTCGACTCGGGCCAGCGCGTCTGGCTGGTCACCGCGACCCCGGTCGAGCTGGCCCATGTCATCGGCCAGCGCCTCGGCCTGACCGGCGCGCTCGGCACGGTCTCGGAGACCGAGAACGGCGTCTACACCGGCAGGCTCGTCGGCGACCTGCTGCACGGCCCGGCCAAAGCGGAGGCGGTGCGGGCCCTGGCCAGACGCGAAGGGCTGGACCTGACCCGCTGCACCGCCTACAGCGACTCGGCCAACGACCTGCCGATGCTCTCGCTCGTCGGCCACGCGGTCGCCATCAACCCCGACGGCGAGCTGCGCGAGCACGCCCGCAAGAACGGCTGGGAGATCCTCGACTTCCGCACCGGCCGCAAGGCCACACTGACCGCACTGCCGATCGCCGCCGGCATCGGCGCCATCGCGGGCGGCATCGCCGCCGGGATCGCCCTGCGCAAGCACTACAGGTCGAGCTGACCCGCGCGGAGCAACGGCGCTCAGAAGAACGGCGGGAAGGCGTGACCCCTGCGCAGCCGTAGCTCGTTGAGCATCTGCTGCACGACCTCGCGCACGTGGTCGGTCAGGTTGAACACCAGCATCGGGTCGTCGGCCGCCGCCGGGTCGTACTCGTCGGTCCGGATCGGCTCGCCGAACTCGATCATCCACTTCGACGGCAGCGGCACCAGCCCGAGCGGCCCCAGCCAGGGGAACAACGGCGTGATCGGCAGGTACGGCAGGCCGAAGAGCCTGGCCAGGAAGCGCAGATCGCCGATCTTGGGGTAGATCTCCTCGGCGCCGACGATCGCGGTCGGCACGATCGGCACACCGGCCCTGATCGCCGAGGCGACGAACCCGCCACGGCCGAAGCGCTGCAACTGGTAGCGCTCGGCGAACGGCTTGCCCACGCCCTTGAAACCTTCGGGGAAGACCCCGACGAGCTCGCCCTTGCGCAACAGCCGGTCGGCGTCCTCGGGGCAGGCCAGCGTGTGGCCGCTCTTGCGCGACAGATGGCCGAGGAAGGGCAGCTGGTAGACCAGGTCGGCGCCAAGCAGGCGGGCCGGACGGCCGGCGTCGTCGTGCAGGGCGACCTGCATCATCAGCGCGTCGACGGGCAGCGTGCCCGAGTGGTTGGCGACGATCAGCGCGCCCGAGTCGCCGGGGATGTTGGCCAGGCCCAGCGTCTCGACCCTGAACCAGTGGCGATACAGCGGCCGGATCAGCTCAAGCAGGACCTTGTCGGTGAGCTCGGCGTCGAAGCCGAACTCGTCGACCTCGTAGTCGCCGGTGAGCCTGCGCCTGACGAAGGCCAGCAGCGCGGCGAGCTCGTCCGGCCGTTCGGGCTCGGGCTCCTGGCGTGCGGCCGATCGCGCGGAGGTGATGGGGATCACGTCACCGCCCTCCGGCTCGTGCCGCGACGGTGAGACGCTCATGCGCGCCCGCTTCCCAGCAGGGCCGACACCCAGTCGGCGACGGCCACGGAGAAACCGCCCGACACCCCGCGCGTGCGCAGGAAGTCGTCGAACGCCTCCGCCGTGCTGAACTTTGGCTTCCAGCCGAGCTCAAGCGCGAGCCTGTCGCTGTCGACCGCCCTGCCGTACGACATCAGCCTGAGCTGTTCGGGTGAGAAGGCGACCAGCCCCGCCGACCTGGCCGCGTCGCCGAGGGCGCGGAAGGCGGGCGAGGGCAGCGGCAGCGACGGCAGACCGGCCTTGCGCAGGCATTGCGACAGCAGCAGCACACCTGCCCCGGCCACGTTGAACGTGCCGGGGTGGTCGGCCACCGCCATCCGCCTGAGCACCTCGACCGCGTCGTCCTCGTGGACGAACTGCAGCCGAGGGTCGAAGCCGAGCACCGTGGCGAGCACGGGCTGGGTGAAGTACCGCGTGAGCGGTGAGTCGACGCCTGGACCCATGAAGTTGGCGAACCTGAGCAGCGACACCGCCATGTCGGGACGGCGGCGCGCGAAGCCCCGGACATAGCCTTCGACCTCAGCCGCGTCCTTGGCATAGCCGTGGCTGGGTGGGTCGGGAGGCTCTGCGTCCTCGGTGAACACCGCCGGATCCTTGGGCGACGAGCCGTAGACCGCCGTGGTGGAACGCACCACCACACGGCGCACGGTCGCCGACCGCTGACAGGCACCCAGCAGTTGCATGGTGCCGATGACGTTGTGCTCCTTCATCAGAGCCCGGCCCGAACCCCGCTGGGGGGCGCTGACCAGACTCATGTGCACAACGGTGTCGATGTCCGCCGCCGCGATCACCGATGCGATGTCGGGGCTGCGCAGATCCACCCGGACGAACTCCGTCCGGCCGAGTGACATGCCGCCATCTCGGGTCGAGGGCGGCGGCACGGTGTCCACTCCGATGACGCGGGTGATGTCCGGGTCCGCCGCGAGAACACTCGCCACCCGGGCGCCGATGTGGCGCGAGACCCCGGTGACAAGCACGGTGTGGGTCATCGGCGCCTCACAGTCGCGTCGTACTACTTCTTGTTACGCCGCTGGATGCGCGTCTTCTTGAGCAGCTTGCGGTGCTTCTTCTTGGCCATCCGCTTGCGGCGCTTCTTGATCACAGAGCCCACGGGACCCCCAGGTGGAGATAGAAATGCTGAACCGGTGTGCGAGCGCACACCGGGCCAACAGCCTACCGGCGATCCGTGGTAGATCGCCCCCTGGGGGATGAACCCGCGGCCGCACTCACGACGCGACCACCGATCGCATCGCTACCTCAGTGTTCGGATCCGCACCGAGACTTCAGCCAGCCTCGATGTAGGCATCCCTGAGATAGTCGTGTACCGCCTGCTCAGGCACTCGGAAGGACCGACCGACCCTGATGGCCGGTAGCTCGCCCGAATGCACGAGTCGGTACACCGTCATCTTGGACACCCGCATGACCGTGGCCACTTCAGCCACCGTCAGGAACTTCACCTCGCTGAGAGGTCTTTCGCCTGCACCCATCGGACGCCTCTTCCGCACGTGTTTCCGGGTTATCCCCACTGGTGCCATCGCTCACGCACGTGTACTGCCGTCAGCGTAAGTCGGGACTCCGAGTGCGCAAACCCCCTATTTCATCAGCCTTCGGAGCCGCCTGTCAGCGAAACCAGCAAACTCGCTGGCCAGCAGCCGGGTCGTGCTCCTCGCCGGGAGGCTGGAACTGTCCAACTTCCCTGTCATAAGAGTCGCCCAGCCCGCATCAAAAGTTGGCAAAGGGACGACGAGCCTCTTGGAATGCAGGCGCGAAAAGACGGTATAGGGAGGACCGAATTCGACTCAAAGGGCTCGCGTGACTCGTGTGACAAGCCGCTCGGTCAACGGTTCGTAATAGCGCGGCAGCACATTGTCATCGAGCGGGACCACCACATCGATCTTGCCCTCCGCCTCGCCGAGGAACAGCGCCGGGTCGTTGCAGTCGGCGAACCCCACCGTCGGGATGCCCGCCTCGCCCGCCGCGCCCGCCCAGCCGTGGTCGGCGATCACCAGGTCGGGCCGCGCGTCGCCCATCTCCGCGACCATGGCCTCCATCGGCGCCGGGTCGTGGGTGTGCACGAAGCCGCCCCGGTCGTCGAGCATGGCGATGTCCTCGAGGTAACGGATCTTCCGCTTGCGCCCGAAGCCCGCTCCCCAGTACGTCCAGCCCTCGGCGGGGGTGAGCAGGGTGGCGCCCGTCGACCTGGCGAGCCTGGCGAGCGCCAGATGCACCACGAGGAGCCCTGTGGGGTGTCCTGTGGCGACGAGCACCTTGGGCGCCTGACCCGACAGCGTGACGGCGATCCTGTCGGCCATGGCGTCCAGCGCGTCGATCGTGCGGTCGGGGTCGATCGTGTCCTGGCCCTCCCTGTGGCCGGGATCGGCGATCACACCGGCCTGCTTGGCCATCAGGGCGAGCACGTCGCGGTAGGACCAGTCCTGGCCCATCGACAGGCCGAACATGTGATACGGATCACGATTGGCGAGGGAGCGGTAGTGATCCAGGTTGTTCTCGCGGCTCGTGGCCACGTCTCCTGCGATCCGGGTGCGGATCAGGTGGTCGCGGAATTCGTCGCGGCTGAGCAACAGATCTCCTATGGGAGCGGGTCGAGGCCGTGCAGGGGGAAGACCGCGTTCCGGGTCGCCATGACCGCACGGTCGATGGAGTCCGCTGGGTCATAACCGCCGGAGAAGTCCTGAAATTCCGGGCGCCTTCCGTCGGTCATGCGCAGCGGCGGCGTTTCGCGGGTCCGCTCCCGTACCAGCTCACGCCAGCCGTGGCCGGTCGGCGTCGCCGGGTCGAGGGGGTGACCCGAAGCCTCGGCGATGAGGTGCGTCCACGCCCTCGGCACGACCTGGACCAGCTCGTAACCGCCGCCGCCCGTGGCCACCCAGCGGCCGCCCGCCGTCTCGTGCGCGAGCCGGTGCAGCGCCTCGTAGGCCGTGCGCTGGCCGTCCAGGCTCAGCATCAGGTGGGCGAGCGGGTCGAGGGCATGGCTGTCGCAGCCGTGCTGGGTGACGAGCACCTCGGGCGCGAACTCCCGCAGCAGCGGCGGCACCACCGCGTGGAAGGCGCGCAGCCATCCCGTGTCACCGCACCCGGCGGGCAGCGCCACGTTCACCGCCGTGCCTTCGGCGCCCGTCTCCTCGGGGAACCCGGTGCCGGGGAACAACGTGCGGGGCGACTCGTGCAGGCTGATCGTCAGTACGCGGGGATCGTCGTAGAACAGCGCCTGCACCCCGTCGCCGTGATGCACGTCGACGTCGACGTAGGCCACGCGCTCGGCGCCCTGGGCCAGCAGCCAGGCGATGGCCACGGCCGGGTCGTTGTAGACGCAGAACCCGCTGGCGGTGTCGGCCATGGCGTGGTGCAGGCCGCCCGCGACGTTGAGCGCGTGCTCGGCCTCGCCCTCCCAGACCGCCTTCGCCGCGGCCAGCGTCGCCCCGGCGATCAGCGCCGACGCCTCGTGCACGCCGGGGAAGGCCGGGTTGTCGGTCGTGCCGAGCCCTGCCGACAGGTCGGGCGCTCCGGTGACCGAAACCCGCTTCACGGCGTCGATGTAGTCGCGCCCGTGCACCAGGGCCAGGTCGTCGTCGGTGGCCGGGACGCAGCCGACCAGCTCCACCTTCTCCAGCACGCCGAGCTCACGGGCCAGCGCCATCGTGAGCTCGACCCTGACGGGGGCCAGCGGGTGCCCTGGACCGAAGTCGTAGGAGGTGAGCGCGTCGTCCCAGACCACTCGCACCGACTGGCTCATTTGCGCGCCACTCCCGTCCATCGCCTGGGGCCGACGTTACCGCAGCGGGAGCACACGGAGTTCACACGGCTACGGGGAGGAGGGGCCGGGTTTCGCGAAACGCAATATCTCCGCAGATTACGGGTGTGCGTGCGGCCCGGGATTCGGCGGGAGGAGGTTGTCCACAGGGCGGGCGGCCACGCCATCCTTCGACGTGGCGACCACATAAGGTCTGGGCATGGCATGGGGGACGGTGAACACCGTGTGGGACTTCATGCGCCGTCCCCGGGTGTTCGACGTGGCACTCGTGGTGGTGCTCTTCGCACTCGCGCTGGCCGCGGTGATCGCGAGCCTGTCGCAGGGCTACGAGGTCACCCCCTATGCGGCGCTGACCACGCTGTCGGCCCTGGCCCTCCTCGTCCGGCGCGACAGGCCGGTCCAGGTCGCGCTGTTCACCTTCGCCGTCGACGTGCTCTGCACGGTCATGGGCGCCGAGAACACCAACGGCCTGCCCTCGACCATCGCCCTCTACAGCGTCGGCCGCTACCGCCCCGGCCGCGTCGCCTGGATCGCCGCCGCGCTCTCCGCGTGCGGGTCCCTGCTCATCGCCCTGATCAAGTACGGCGTGGACAGCACGCAGCTGGCCATCGTGCTGGGGCCGGTCCTCGCCGTCGGGCTCGGGCAGTTCGTCAGGCTGCGCACCGAGCTGAAGGACCGGCGCGAGCAGCAGGCCGCGGACGACGCCGTCAGGGCCGAGCGCCGCAGGATCGCCCGCGAGCTGCACGACGTCGTCGCCCATCACATCAGCGTGATCAACGCCCTGGTGGGCGGAGCCAGGTCGAGCATGGACCAGAGTCCGGTCGATGCCAAGGACGCCCTGGTCTCGGCCGAGCGGATGGCACGCCAGGCGCTGGCCGAGATGCGGCAGATGCTCACCGTGCTGCGGGCCGACGACGGCGACGCCGAGCTCGGCGCCGACCCCGGAGCCTCGGGCCTGGCCGCGCTGATCGACCAGGCGGCGAGCGCCGGGCTGCCCGCCAGCCTGACCGTGCTCGGCGAGCCCGTCGCCCTGCCCACCGCCGTGGACCACGCCGTCTACCGGGTGGTCCAGGAGGCGCTGACCAACACGCGCAAGCACGCGCCCGGCGCCAGGGCCAGTGTGTCGCTGAGCTATGCGCAGGGGGCGGTCGAGGTCGAGGTGGTCGACGACGGGCCCGGCCTGCCGTCTGCCAGGCTGATCGGGGCGCCGCCCTCCGGGTTCGGGCTCGGCGGGATGGCCGAGCGCGTCGCGCTGTGCGGCGGTCAGCTCCAGACCGGTCCGCGTCCGCAGGGCGGGTTCCGGGTGCACGCGAGGATCCCGCTGCCCGTGGAGGCACGTACATGATCAAGGTTCTGCTGGTCGACGACGAGGCGCTGGTCCGGACCGGGTTCCGGCTGATCCTCAACTCCCAGCCCGACATCACCGTCGTCGGGGAGGCCGCCGACGGCGTCGAGGCCGTCGAGCTCGGCGCCCGCATCAGGCCGGACGTCGTGCTCATGGACCTGCACATGCCCGAGCTCGACGGCGTCCAGGCGACCGAGCGCATCACGCGTGACTTCGGCGAGGTCAGGGTACTGGCGCTGAGCACGTTCGACCTCGACGAGCACGTCGTGGCCATGCTCCGGGCCGGGGCCTCCGGCTTCCTGCCCAAGGACGTCTCGCCCGAGGAGCTCGTCGAAGGCGTCCGCGTCGTGCACCGCGGCGAGTCCGCCGTCGCCCCCCGCCTCCTGACCCGCCTCATCGGCACCTTCGTCCGCGCCTCCCGCCCGCGCGTCGCCGCGGCGCCCGCCGGGCTGGAGGTGCTGACCGACCGGGAGCGGGAGGTGCTGGTGCTGATCGCACGGGGGCTGTCCAACACGGAGATCGCACAGTCGCTGCAGGTGTCGCCGTCGACGGTGAAGAACCACGTCACCAGCCTGTTCAGCAAGCTGGGCGTCCGCGACCGCGCCCAGGCGGTGATCGTGGCCTACGAGGCGGGGGTGGTGAGCCCGCGGGGGTAGGCGGGGGCGTACGGCGGGTCGGGCTCGAGGAGGAGACAAAGGTGTAGGAGCTGGATCCCAGGAGGTACACCGGGTCGTTCCGGAGGCAAGGGGTCAGGACGGTCCTGGGGCAGGACGAAAGGGGGCGGAGGCGGGGGGAGGGTGGAGGCATGACAGCGATTACGGCCATGAGCCTGACCAAGCGATACGGGGACACCGTGGCGGTGTCGGACCTGTCGTTCGAGGTGCGACCTGGGCAGGTGACCGGGTTCCTCGGACCGAACGGCGCCGGAAAATCGACGACGATGCGCATGATGCTGGGACTCGACCGGCCGTCGGACGGATCGGTGCTCATCGACGGCAGGCCGTACGCCGAGCACAGGCACCCCCTGCGCAAGGTGGGCGCGCTGCTGGACGCGAAGGCGGTGCACGGCGGGCGCACGGCCTACAACCACCTGCTGGCGCTGGCCCAGGCCAACGGGATCGAGGCGGCGAGAGTACGCCAGGTGCTGGGCGTCGTCGGGCTGAGCGAGGTGTCCAAGAGGCGGGTCGGCGGGTTCTCGCTCGGTATGTCGCAGCGGCTCGGCATCGCCGCCGCGCTGCTGGGCGACCCGGAGATCCTCATGTTCGACGAGCCGGTCAACGGCCTCGACCCGGAGGGCATCCTCTGGATCCGCAACCTCATGCGCGGCCTGGCCGCCGAGGGCAAGACGGTGTTCGTCTCCAGCCATCTCATGAGCGAGATGGCGCAGACGGCCGACCATCTCATCGTCATCGGCAGGGGCAGGCTCATCGCCGACACCAGCGTGCGGGAGTTCATCGGACGCTCGTCGCAGGCCTATGTGCGGATCCGCTCGCCGCATCTGCCGCAGCTCGCCGTACTGCTCGAATGCGGTGAGCTGCACGGCGACCACCTGCGGGTGACCGGCATGACCGCACTGGAGATCGGCACGCGCGCGGCGCGGGCCGGTGTGGTGCTGGAGGAGCTCACGGTCGTCCAGCCCACGCTGGAGGCGGCCTACATGGAACTGACCAAGGACAGCACCGAGTACGAGGCGGTGGCGGCATGACGGACGTTCTGCGGTCCGAGTGGACCAAGATGCGCTCAGTGCGTTCCACGATGTGGACGCTGGGCACGGCGGCGGCGGTGATGCTGCTGTTCGGCGTGGGCCTGTCGCTCGCGCTGGCCAACACCGATCTCGGCAAGGAGGGGTTCGACGGCGCGTCGACGGCGCTGAGCGGGGTGTCGTTCGCGGCGCTCGCGATGGCCTCACTGGGCGTGCTGGTGATCAGCAGCGAGTATCGGACGGGCGCCATCCGCACCTCGTTCCTGGCCGTGCCGCAGCGGTTGAAGCTGCTGGCGGGCAAGATGGCGGTGTTCACTGCGGTCTCGCTGGTGGTGACGGGCGTCGCGGCGTTCGTCTCGTTCTTCGCCGGTCAGGCGGTGCTGTCGGGCACCGGGTTCGCCTCCTCGCTCGGCGACCCGGGCGTGACGCGTGCGGTGATCGGCACGGCGTTGTACCTCACGGCCAGCGGTCTGTTCGGACTGGCGATCGGCGCGCTGATCAGGCACACGCCCGGCGCGCTCGTCGCGGTCATCGCACTGATCTTCGTGCTGCCGACGATGGTGCCGCTGCTGCCCGGCGAGGTGGGCCGTACCATCTCCACGTACTTCACCTCCAACGCCGGGCAGCTGATCACGCAGACCGAGGTCAGGCCCGACTCGCTGGGGCCGTGGGCCGGGTTCGGGGTCTACCTCGCCTGGATCGCGGTCGCGATGGTCGCCGCGGCGGTCCTGATGCGCCGCCGCGACGCGTAGGGACGGCCGCTCACTCGGCCCGCAGCGCGATCACCGGGTCCAGCCGCCCGGCGCGGCGGGCCGGTTGCACGCCGAAGAAGACGCCGACCGCCACCGACACCCCGAACGCCAGCGCCACCGACCACCAGGTGATCGCGGCGGGCACCGGCGACAGGGTGTCGATGAGCAGCGAGGCCGAGACGCCGAGTGCGATGCCCGTCACCCCGCCCACGGTGGTCAGCAGCACCGCCTCGATGAGGAATTGGGTCAGCACGTCGCGCTGCCGCGCCCCGAGCGCCTTGCGCAGACCGATCTCCCGGGTCCGCTCCCGCACGCTGACCAGCATGATGTTGGACACCCCGACCCCGCCGACCAGCAGCGAGATCCCGGCGATGGCGGCCAGGACACCGGTCAGCATGTCGAGCACACTGCCGATCGTGCCGAGCAGCTGGGTCTGCGTGACGGCCGAGAACCGCTCGCCCGGGTACCTCTCGCCCAGCGCCGCGACCACCTTGGCCTGCAGCGGCTCGATCTCGTCCGGCCCGGAGGCGCCGATCGCGATGCCGTTGATCCTCGGCGCGCCGATCAGCCGCTGCGCGGTCGTCACCGGCAGGTGGATCTCCTGGTCCCGTGCCACGCCGAACGTGGCGCCGACGGTCGCGTAGACGCCGATGACGCGGAAACGCGCTCCGGAGATCGACACCTGCCTGCCGAGCGGGTCCACGTCGCCGAACAGCCGATCGGCCACCTCGGCGCCGAGTATCGCGACCCTGCGCCTGGTGTCGACGTCGGTCTCGCTGAGGTTGCGGCCGCGCTCCAGAGGGCGGTTGAAGATGTTGGGCAGGTTCTGGTCGGTGCCGACGACCGTGACGAAGACCTCGGTCCTGCCGACCCTGACGGTCTCGCCCGAGTTCACACTGACCGTCACCTTGCCCGGGTCGCCGACCACACGCCTGACGAAGGCCGCGTCGGCCAGCTGCAGCCTGCTCTGGGTGGGCGCGGCGCCGACGCCGATCTGGCCGGGCACGACGAGGATGATGTTGCTGCCGAGCCCGGCGATCTCGCTCTCGACCGCGTTCTTGGCCCCGGTGCCGACCGCGACGAGCACGACGACGGCCGAGACGCCGATGATGACGCCGAGCATGGTCAGCAGGCTGCGCAGCCGGTTGACCCGCAGCGCCTCCAACGCCATGAAGAACGCCTCACGCCCCCGCATCACGGCCCTCCTGTCCTCGTCCTGGGTCGTCCCCGGTGTCGAGTTCGATGAGCCCGTCGCGGACGTGGATCTGCCGTCTGGCGTGCGCGGCCACCTCGGGCTCGTGCGTGACCAGGACGACGGCCACACCGCGCTCGCTGTTGAGCCGGTCGAGTATGGCCATGACCTCGCCGCCGTTGCGCGTGTCGAGGTTGCCCGTCGGCTCGTCGGCCAGGAGCACGGCGGGCTCGCCGACCAGGGCCCTGGCGATGGCGACGCGCTGCTGCTCGCCGCCCGACATCTGCGACGGCCGATGGTCGAGCCGATGCCCGAGCCCGACGGCCGTCAGCGCCTGCCTGGCCCGCTCGCGCCTCTCGGCCCTGCCGACGCCCCTGTAGACGAGCGGCAGCGCCACATTGTCCAGCGCGGAGGTACGCCCGAGCAGGTGGAAGGACTGGAACACGAACCCGATCGTCCGGTTGCGCAGCTCGGCGAGCGCCGTGTCCGACAGTCCGGCCATCTCCACGCCGTTGACCCTGAGCACGCCGGTCGTGGGCCGGTCCAGGCAGCCCAGCAGGTGCATGAGCGTCGACTTGCCCGATCCCGAAGGGCCGATGATCGCCACGAACTCGCCCTGCCCGATCCTCAGCGTCACTCCACGCAGCGCCTCGACCGACACCCCTTCGAGCTGGTAGGCCCGCGTCAGGTCCACGGCCTCCAGCGCGGCGGGCGTCATGGGATCGACTGTCCCTGCCGTACGGAGTCGGCGCCCTTGGCGACCACGACGTCGCCGACCGCGACACCGCTCAGCGCCTGGACCATGGACTCGCCCTGCGCCCCGAGCTTGACGACTCTGCGCTGGGCCTTGCCGCCCGCGACGACCCAGACGACGCTGTCACGGCCGCTGGTGACGATGGCCGATGCGGGCACGGCCACGGCGTCGGGCGCGTCGCGCACGGTGAGACGTACGACGGCGCTCATCCCCGGTTTGGGCCTGGGCGCCTCGCCGCCGTCGTCGAAGCGGCCGGGGCCGAGTTCGAGCTGGGCCGGGTAGCTGACCCCGCCCGTGCTCGTCTCCATGGGCGTGACGCCGACGCCGGTGACCTCGGCCGTGTAGGTGGCGCCCGGCACGGCGTCGAGCTCGACCTGGGCGGGTGTGCCGCGTTCGACGAGCAGGACGTCGGTCTCGTCGATGTCGGCGGACAGCGTGAGCCTGGACACATCGGTGACGGTGACGATGGCGTCGCCCGCCGAGACCGGCACGCCGATCGCGACCGCGCCGCCGCCGGAGGAGGAGCCGCCGCCCGAAGGCAGCGCCGGCGCCTGCGCTCCGCCGGGCAGCTGGCCGAGCAGGCCGCTGAGGGGGTTCGCCCCGCCCGGCGAGCCGCCTGACCTGCCGAGCGTGACGACGCCGGAGAACGGCGCCTTGATGGTGAGCGACTTCACCATCGTCCGCGCCGCCTTGACCGTGGCCTTGGCCTGGGTACGCGAGGCGGCCTGCAGCGAGGTCATCGACGAGGTGAGCCCGCCGAGCCCGCTGGTGAGCTGGCCGGTGAGGCTGGACAGCACCCCGTTGACCGAACGGCTGAGGCTCGCGGTGATCTGCGAGAGCGCCTGACGCTGGCTCTCGTGCTGGGCCGCGGCCATGTCGAGCGCGGCGAGCACCTGTTTGCGCGCCGCCGGGTCGTCGATGCGCCTGGCCGTACGGCGGGCGTCGGCGAAGTGGGCGCGGATCTTGGCGTCGAGCCGGCGCGTGTCGGGTTTCGGCAGCGTGAGGCTCGGCGCGGCGAAGGCGGCGCGCGGTGTGGTCGAGGAGGTGAGGGCGGCGGCCTTGCGGGCCTGCTTGAGCTGGTCCTCGGCCTGGGGTGAGCCGATCCTGGCCAGCAGCTGGCCCTTCTTGACCTGGTCGCCGTCACGGACGTAGAGCTTGGCCAGGGTGCCCTGCGCCGGGGAGCGCAGGGTGGCGGTGGCCCGTGCGCCGATGGTGGCGGGCGCTTCGACGATCTCGACGATCGCCGTCCTGCCCACCTCGGCGGTCTGGACCTTGGATGGCTCCTCGGCCGAACAGCCGGTGAGCGCGAGCACGACGATCAGCGGTGGGAGGCCGCGACGTAACGTCACCCGACCCATCGTAAAGACCGGGTCATGCGCCCGTGTGCCGAACCCCGTGCCAACGGCGCTTCCTACACCGTCTGGTGTTCCTCGCGCACCGGCACGCGGCCGGGCGTGCTCCTGCCGAGTCGCCGGATGGGCGCGATCACCAGCAGCAACGTGCATCCGGCCGCCGCGACCACGCCCGCGAACGTCAGCACCTGCGCCGCGCCGACCACGCCCGCGACCGGTCCGGCGAGCGCCTGCCCGATGGGCACCGCCATCGTGGAGCCGCCGATCTCGTAGGCGCTGACCCGGTTCAGCGCATCGGGGGCGACCATGGTCTGCACACTGGTGGCCCACATGACCGACCAGAACGCCCATCCGGCCCCGCCCAGCACGTGCGCCCCCATGATCGCGCCGAGCGGCAGGCCGAAGGCGATGCTGAGCGGCTCAAGGGCGAACAGGAACAGCGCCGTCGCACCCGCCGCCAGCGGCCTGGCCGGACGCAGCCGCATGGCCAGCAGCCCGCCGACGATGGTGCCCGCGCCACCGGCCGACAGCACCAGCCCGTACGCGGTCTGGCCGTGCGCGGCGGTGACGAGTTCGGAGCCGAGCGGGATCATGGGCCCGAACAGCGTGATGCCGAACGCCACCCAGATGAGGATCACGCTCCACATCCACGTACGCGAGCGGAACTCCACCCAGCCCTCGCGCAGCCTGCGCACCATGGGCTCGTTCTCCGAGGCGCTGCGCGCGATCCTGACCCGCATGAGCAGCAGGCAGAGCGCGCTGACCAGGAACCCGGCCGCGTCGACGGCGAACACGACGCCCACACCGGCGAGCCCGACCAGCGCCCCGCCGAGCCCCGGCCCGACCAGCTGCATGATCGACTCCGACACCCGCATGGTGGCGTTGGCCCGCTGCACATCAGTGACGATCTTGGGTACGGTGCCCGCCACGCCCGGCAGGTACATCGCGGTCGCCGCGCCCGACACCGCCGACAGCAGGAGGATCTCCCACAGCCCCGGCCTGCCCGTGACGAACAGCACGGCGGTGACGCCCTGGCTCACGGCTCTGACCAGGTCGGCCCCGACCATCATCCGGCGCGGTGTGAACCTGTCCATGAAAACGCCGCCGAACAGGATGAGCCCGGCCATCGGCGCCATCCAGGCGGCCAGCGCCAGGCCGACCCCCGTGGAGCCGTACCCGGCCCCGTGCATGCCCAGCGCCGTGGCGACGGGCATCATCCCGGCGCCCAGCATCGAGACGGTACGAGCGGTGAAGAAGAGGGTGAAGTCTCGGGACCAGACGGCGGGGGGTGCACTCACAGCCCGAAATGGTAAGCCTTGGTATCAAAGCGGCGGCGACAGCCCCGCCAGCAGCGCGCCCAGGACCAGCTCGAACGCCTCTTCGTCCACAGCCTGTGGATCGACCAGCCCCATCGTGTGCACGAGCCTCGGATGCCTGACGCCGAGCTCGGCCGGAAGGTTGAGCAGCCCGGTGAACGGCGTGATCGACGAGCCGAGCACCAGATGGTCGACGGCCAGAATGATCTTCAGGGCCGCCTCGTCCGACCACCCCGCCTCCACCAGCCGCTCCAGCGTGCGCTCGTAGCCGCGCGCCGCCCGCTCGGTGCGCACGTCACGCGAGGCGATGAGCGGCGTGGCCCTGGGATGGGCGGCATAGGCCCTTCGGTAGGAGCGCGCGAACGCCGTCAGCCCGCGCCGCCAGTCGGGATCGTCGAGCGCGTCGAGGTCGAGCTCCTCGTTGATCAGATCGGTGACGAGGTCGAGTATCTCCTCGCGCGAGGCCACGTGGTTGTACAACGACGAGGCCCGCACCCCCATCCGATCGGCGATGCGCCGCAGCGTCAGCGCATGCGCACCCTCCTGATCGATGATCGCCAGCGCGGTGGCTGCGATGGATGTACGGCTGAGCAGCGGCGTGCTCGGGCGCGGCACGTGGTCCCCCTCCGGTCGATCCCCAATTATTCGTGGAGCCGCACCCTTCCCACGCCGTGTTGTTCAGTCCTGTCCGGATCCGCGCTCAGCCGGCCGCCAGCTCACGCCCTCTGTCCCTGGCCGCCTCGATGGCGGCGAGGAAGGCGGCGCGCACACTGTGGCGTTCGAGCTCGGCGATGGCCGCGATCGTGGTGCCGCCAGGCGAGGTGACCGCCTCGCGCAGGATGACCGGGTGCTCCCCCGAGTCGCGCAGCATGATCGCCGCGCCCACGATCGACTGCGTGACCATGTCGAGCGCTGCCGCCCTCGGCATGCCCAGCAGGATCCCGGCGTCCACCATGGCCTCGACCAGGAAGAAGAAGTAGGCCGGGCCGCTGCCCGAGAGCGCGGTGGCGGCGTCCTGCTGCGACTCGGGGATGCGCAGCACCTTGCCGACCGGCCTGAGCAGGTCTTCGGTCAGCTTCAGGTGCTCCTCGCCCGCGTGCGCGCCCGCCGAGATGACGCTCATCGCCTCGTCGACCAGCACCGGCGTGTTGGACATCACGCGCACGACCGGCACGTCGTCGGCCAGGCGCTGCTCGACGAACGCGGTGGTGATGCCGGCCGCCGCCGAGATCACCAGCGTGCCCGACGGAACGTGCGCGCCGATCTCGGCCAGCAGGGTGCCCATGTCCTGCGGCTTGACGGCCAGGATGAGTGTACCCGCGCTCTTGGCCGCCTCGGCGTTGGAGACGACCTGGACGCCGTAGCGCTCACGCAGGGCCTGACCGCGCTCGGGGCGCCTGGCCGTGGCCATGATGTCGCCCGGCTTGAAACCGGCCCGCAGCAGCCCCGACATCAGGGCCTCGCCCATCTTGCCCGTGCCCAAAATCGCGATCATGACAGCACCTCACCCGCTACGTACCCGCTCGGTCCAGGGCTCGCATGGTATCCAGCCGCTCAGTCCCTGGAGGTCAGCGACCTCAGGAAGAAGACCAGGTTCGCGGGGCGCTCGGCCAGACGGCGCATCAGGTAGGGGTACCAGTCGGAGCCGTAGGGCACGTACACACGCACCTTGGCGCCGAGCCCGGCCAGGCGCTCCTGCTCGTCGGGGCGCACGCCGTACAACATCTGGAACTCGAAGGCGTCGGCGTCGCGGTCGTTGAGCACGGCCAGGGCCGAGGCGATCTCGATGAGCCTGGGGTCGTGGGTGGCGACCATCGGGTAGGCCGAGCCCGACATGAGGATCTTGAGGCAGCGGGCGAACGACCTGTCGATCGCGGCGGCCGAGGTGTGGGCGAGCGAGTCGGGCGCGGTGTAGGCGCCCTTGCACAGGCGCACGCGCGATCCGCCGAGCGAGCGGCAGGCGTCGGCGGCGTCGCGCAGGTAGGCCTGGACGACCACGCCGACGTCGGGGTGCTCCTTGCGCAGGGTCGCGTGCACCGAGAGCTGGGCGACGACCGTGTCGTGCTCCTCGGCGTCGAGCGTCACGGTGAGACCGGCGGCGCTCGCCGCCTCGCAGATCGTGGCCGCGTTGTCGAGTGCGAGCTGCTCCGACAGGCGCAGGCCGAGCGAGGTGAGCTTGACCGAGACGTCGGCGCCGGGCGGCAGCGTGCCCATGAGACGCAGGTAGGCGCGCACACCGTGCTCGGCCCTCGTCGCGTCGGTGATGTCCTCGCCGAGGTGGTCGACGGTGACGAGCAGCCCCTTGCCGGTCAGCTTGGCCACCACGGCCTCGACGTCCTGGGCGACATATCGCCTGACCACACCGCGGGTCAGCGGCGAGGAGGTGAGAAGGCGCTCGGCCCTTTCACTGCGCGAAACGGCAAGCAGAACGTCACGTAGCACGCCATTCAGCCTAACCGCAGCGCCCCGGCCCGCGCGGTGTCGCCGCGCCGACCTGCGCCCGAGGCGATCGGTGAACCGTCCACGGTGTCCCAGCCGTCGAAGGGGTATGCGAACTCTAGTCGCCGGATGTCTGCTTCTGACCGTGGGCTGCGCCGCCGCGCCCGCCGCCGTCGCGCAGCCTCTCCCCCAGCCAGCCGCCGTCGCACAGCCCGCCGTACAGCCCGCCGTTCACGAGGCGCAGACGGGCCCCAAGCCGGTCAGGCCGGTCGGCCACACGATCGGCGCGCGGAAAGTGACCTGGGTCAGCGCCAAGCCGCTGACGGGCAACACCCGCACGGTCCGCCTCAGGTGGTGGTCGGGCGTCGAGCCGTGCACCGTGCTCGACCGCGTGAAGGTCAAGGAGACGGCCAGGAAGGTCACGATCACCCTGTACGAGGGCACGGCGGCCACGGCGAAGGACGTCGCCTGCATCATGATCGCCGTGGAGAAGACCACCACGGTCAGGCTCGCCAAGCCGCTGGGCAAGCGCAAGCTGGTCGACGGGGCGAAGAAGTAGCCCACGTGCCTTGAGTACGTCCTTGGAACGACCTTGCTGACTGCTTCGTTCAGCGTGCGGGGTCTTTTGCCCGATTAGCCGGAATGCTTTCACGGCGATTGGGGTTGAGTCGGGTAGGCTCAAGTCGTTTGACAAAGCCTCCACCCGACCCTAGATTGAGTCTGACCGACTCAACTTTGACTACAAGGACGTACTCATGGCACGTGCGGTAGGTATCGACCTGGGGACGACCAACTCCGTCGTCTCGATCCTCGAGGGCGGTGAGCCCACCGTCATCGCCAATGCACAGGGCTCGCGGACCACGCCGTCCGTGGTCGCCTTCGCGAAGAACGGCGAGGTCCTGGTTGGCGAGGTCGCCAAGCGACAGGCCGTCACCAACGTCGAGCGGACCATCCGCTCCGTGAAGCGCGAGATGGGCACCGACTGGTCCGTCGAGATCGACGGCAAGAAGTTCTCGCCCCAGCAGATCAGCGCCTTCGTCCTGCAGAAGCTCAAGCAGGACGCCGAGGCCTACCTGGGCGAGAAGATCACCGACGCGGTGATCACCGTCCCGGCGTACTTCAACGACGCCCAGCGCCAGGCGACGCAGGAGGCGGGCACCATCGCCGGCCTCAACGTCCTGCGCATCATCAACGAGCCCACCGCCGCGGCCCTCGCCTACGGCCTCGACAAGGAGAAGGACGAGACCATCCTCGTCTTCGACCTCGGCGGCGGCACCTTCGACGTGTCCCTGCTCGACGTCGGCCAGGACGACGGTCACGGCTTCGTCGAGGTCAAGGCCACCTCCGGCGACAACCACCTCGGTGGCGACGACTGGGACCAGCGCGTCGTCGACGAGCTCGTCAACAGGTTCAAGAACGCGCACGGCGTCGACCTGGCCAAGGACAAGATGGCTCTGCAGCGCCTGCGCGAGGCCGCGGAGAAGGCCAAGATCGAGCTGTCCAGCCAGGCCGAGACCAGCATCAACCTGCCCTACATCACGGCTTCGGCCGAGGGCCCGCTGCACCTGGACGAGAAGCTCACCCGGGCCGAGTTCCAGCGCCTGACCGCCGACCTGCTCGAGCGGACCAAGGGTCCCTTCCACCAGGTCATCAAGGACGCCGGCATCAAGGTCTCCGACATCGCCCACGTGGTGCTCGTCGGCGGCTCGACCCGCATGCCCGCCGTCACCGAGCTCGTCAAGGAGCTGACCGGCGGCAAGGACCCCAACAAGGGCGTCAACCCGGACGAGGTCGTGGCCATCGGCGCCGCGCTCCAGGCCGGTGTGCTCAAGGGCGAGGTCAAGGACGTCCTGCTGCTCGACGTGACCCCGCTGTCGCTGGGCATCGAGACCAAGGGCGGGATCTTCACGAAGATCATCGAGCGCAACACCACGATCCCGACCAAGCGCTCCGAGGTCTTCACCACGGCCGAGGACAACCAGCCGTCGGTGCAGATCCAGGTCTACCAGGGCGAGCGTGAGATCGCCTCCTACAACAAGAAGCTGGCCACCTTCGAGCTGACCGGCATCGCCCCGGCGCCGCGCGGCATCCCGCAGATCGAGGTCACCTTCGACATCGACGCCAACGGCATCGTCAACGTCTCCGCCAAGGACCTCGGCACCGGCAAGGAGCAGACGATGACCATCACCGGCGGCTCCGCGCTGCCGAAGGACGACATCGAGCGCATGATGCGCGAGGCCGAGTCCTACGCCGACGAGGACAAGAAGCGCCGCGAGGAGGCCGAGGTCCGCAACAACGCGGACGCGCTGGTCTACCAGACGGAGAAGTTCGTCAACGACAACGACGACAAGATCCCTGGCGAGATCAAGACCGAGGTCAACGAGGCGCTGGCCGAGCTGAAGAAGGCGCTTGAGGGCACCGACACCGACGTGATCCGCACCTCGGCCGAGAAGCTCGCGACCGTCAGCCAGAAGATGGGCACCGCGATCTACGCCCAGAACCAGGGCGGCCCCGAGGGCGGCGCGGCTCCGGGCGGCGAGGCCCCCGGTGCGGGCGGCGAGAAGGGCGCCGACGACGACGTCGTCGAGGCCGAGATCGTCGACGACGAGCAGCCGAAGAAGGACGACAAGTAGGCCGCTCACGCGAATCGAGGGGAGCACGAACCGTGAACACGCGTGAGAACGGGCCGCACGAGGAGCCGGTGATCCGCGACAACCGGAAGATCGACCCGGAGACGGGCAAGGCGCGCACGGCCGAGCAGGCCGAGCCCGCCGCCCCCGCCCCGGAGCCCTCCGCCCAGGACGGCGACCTGCTCGCGCAGGTCGCCGAGCGGACGGCCGACCTTCAGCGGTTGCAGGCCGAGTACACCAACTACCGGCGCAGGGTCGAGCGTGACAGGCTCGCGGTCAAGGAGCAGGCCGTCGCAAGCGTGCTGACCGAGCTGCTGCCCGTGCTCGACGACATCGGAAGGGCACGCGACCACGGCGAGCTCACCGGCGGTTTCGCCAAGGTGAGCGAGCAGCTGGAGGCGGCCACGACCAAGCTCGGACTCGACTCCTTCGGCACCAAGGGCGATCCTTTCGACCCGACCGTGCACGAGGCGTTGATGCACAGCTACTCGTCCGACGTGACCGAGCCGACCTGCGTAGAGGTCTTCCAGCCCGGTTACCGGATCGGTGAGCGGATCCTGCGCCCGGCGCGGGTGGCCGTCGCCGAGCCCGAGGACGCGCCCGCGTCCGAGGGAAACCCCGCGTCAGAGTAAGACCAAGAGCAGACCCCCGAAAGGACCATAGATGAGCACCAAGGACTATCTGGAGAAGGACTACTACGCCGTCCTTGGTGTGCCCAAGTCCGCCAGCGCCGAAGAGATCAAGAAGGCCTACCGCAAGCTGGCCAGGCAGTATCACCCTGACGCCAATCAGGGCAGCCCGGAGAAGGAGACCAAGTTCAAGGAGGTCTCCGAGGCTTACGACATCCTGTCCGACACCAAGCGCCGCAAGGAGTACGACGAGGCGCGCACGCTGTTCGGATCGGGATTGGGCGCGCCCAGGGGGGGCGCGGGCGGTGGGGGCTTCCCGTTCGACTTCGGCGACCTGTTCGGTGGCACCAACAACCAGCAGAGCGGCGCGGGCGAGCGGATCGGCGACCTGTTCGGGGGTCTGTTCAACAGAGGCAACAGCGGCACGGGGGGCACGCGTTCGACGACGACGCGGCCCCGCCGTGGCCAGGACATCGAGTCCGAGGTCACCCTGTCGTTCACCGAGGCCGTCGAGGGCGCGACCGTCGCCCTGCGGCTGACCAGCTCGTCGGCGTGCACCGCGTGCTCGGGCACCGGCGCCAAGGCCGGCACCACGCCACGCGTCTGCCCGACGTGTGACGGCACCGGCGCGGCCAGCCGCAACCTGGGCAACTTCGCCTTCTCCGAGCCCTGCCGCGACTGCAAGGGCAGGGGTCTGCTCGTCGACGACCCGTGCCAGGTGTGCGAGGGCAGTGGCAGGGGCAAGAGCACCCGCACCATCAACGCGCGCATCCCGGCGGGAGTCGCCGACGGCCAGCGCGTCAAGCTCAAGGGCAAGGGCGCTCCGGGCGAGAACGGCGGTCCCGCGGGCGATCTCTACATCGTCACGCACGTCAAGCCGCACGCGGTGTTCGGCCGCACCGGCGACAACCTGACGATCACGGTCCCGGTGACGTTCACCGAGGCCGCGCTCGGCGCCGAGATCAAGGTCCCGGTGCTCAGGAGCCTGCCCGTCACCCTGCGCATCCCCGAGGGCACGCCCAACGGCCGCACCATGCGTGTGCGCGGTCGCGGCGTCACCCGCAAGGACGGCACCAAGGGCGACCTGCTGGTGACGGTCGAGGTCCTCGTCCCGCAGCACCTCGACGAGAAGTCGCGCGAGCTGCTCAACGAGTTCCGTGAAGCGAGCGCGGGCGAGGACCCGCGCGCCGACCTCATCCTGAAGGCCAGAAGCGAGTAAGCCGATGGACGCCAACTACTTCGATCTGTCCGACGACACTCCCGTCTACGTGATCTCGGTGGCGGCGCAACTGTCCGGCCTGCATCCGCAGACCCTGCGTCAGTACGACCGGCTGGGCCTGGTGAGCCCGGGCCGCACGGCGGGCCGCGGCCGCCTCTACTCCACCCGCGACATCGTCCAGCTGCGCGAGGTGCAGCGCCTGTCGCAGGAGGAGGGCATCAACCTGGCCGGGATCAAGCGGATCCTGGAGTTGGAGAACGAAGCCCTGCGGCTGCGCGAAGAGGTCCTTCGGCTGCGCGCCGAGATGTCGACGGTCAGAGCATTGATCAGATACGAGCTACCACCGGGGGTTTGACAGATGGACTACAAGCTGACGCAGAAGAGCCAGGAGGCTCTGTCGGGGGCCATGCGCCGAGCCGCTGCCGAAGGTAATCCTGAGATCGCCCCCGTCCACCTGCTGACCACCCTGCTCAACCAGACGGGCGGCACCGCCATACCTCTGCTTGAGGCTGTCGGGGCCGACTGGAAGGGGCTGCGTCAGCGGGCTGAGGAGCAGCTCGCGGCGCTGCCCAAGGCGCAGGGGTCGACGGTGGGGGCGCCGTCGAGCTCACGGCAGCTGCTGACCGTGATCAACACCGCGTCGCAGCGGGCCACCAGGCTCGGCGACGAGTACGTCTCGACCGAGCACCTGCTGGTGGGCCTGGCGGCCGACGGCGGTCCGGCGGCCGAGCTGCTGCGGTCACAGGGCGCCACGCCCGAGGCGCTGCTCGACGCGTTCGAGAAGGTGCGCGGCCATGCCAGGGTCACCAGCGCCACGCCCGAAGACACCTACCAGGCGCTGGAGAAGTACGGCGTCGACCTGACCGAGCGTGCCCGCAGCGGCAGGCTCGACCCCGTGATCGGCCGCGACTCCGAGATCCGCCGCGTCGTGCAGGTGCTCTCGCGCCGTACCAAGAACAACCCGGTGCTCATCGGCGAGCCCGGCGTGGGCAAGACCGCCGTCGTCGAGGGTCTGGCCCAGCGCATCGTGGCCGGCGACGTGCCCGAGTCGCTGAAGAACAAGCGGCTGATCTCGCTCGACCTCGGCGCGATGGTCGCGGGCGCGAAGTTCAGGGGCGAGTTCGAGGAGCGGCTCAAGGCCGTGCTCTCGGAGATCAAGGAGAGCGACGGCCAGGTCGTCACCTTCATCGACGAACTGCACACCGTGGTCGGCGCGGGCGCCGCCGAAGGCGCGATGGACGCCGGCAACATGCTCAAGCCGATGCTGGCCAGGGGCGAGCTGCGGATGATCGGCGCGACCACCCTCGACGAGTACCGCGAGCGCATCGAGAAGGACCCCGCGCTGGAGCGGCGTTTCCAGCAGGTCTACGTGGGCGAGCCGACCGTCGAGGACACGATCGCGATCCTGCGCGGGCTCAAGGGCCGCTACGAGGCCCACCACCAGGTCCAGATCGCCGACAGCTCCCTGGTCGCGGCGGCGGCGCTGTCCGACCGCTACATCACCAACAGGTTCCTGCCCGACAAGGCCATCGACCTGGTCGACGAGTCCGCCTCCCGGCTCCGGATGGAGATCGACTCGCGCCCGGTCGAGATCGACGAGCTGCAGCGCACGGTCGACCGGATGCGGATGGAGGAGCTGGCCATCGCCAAGGAGACCGACGAGGCCTCCCGCCAGCGCCTGGAACGGCTGCGCAAGGAGCTGGCCGACCGCCAGGAGGAGCTCAACGCCCTCGTCGGCCGCTGGGAGCACGAGAAGGCCGGGCTCAACAAGGTCGGCGAGCTGAAGAAGCAGCTCGACGAGGCGCGCGGCGCGGCCGAGCGGGCCCAGCGCGACGGCGACTTCGAGGCGGCCTCCCGCCTGATGTACGCCGACGTGCCCCGTCTCGAGCACGCGCTGCAGGAGGCCTCCAAGGCCGCCGTGCCCGAGGACGCCATGGTCAAGGAGGAGGTCGGGCCCGACGACATCGCCCAGGTGATCTCCTCGTGGACCGGCATCCCCGCGGGCAGGCTGCTGGAGGCCGAGACGACCAAACTGCTGCGCATGGAGGACGAACTCGGCAGGCGGCTCATCGGCCAGCACAAGGCCGTCGAGGCCGTATCCGACGCCGTGCGCAGGGCCAGGGCGGGCATCGCCGACCCGGATCGGCCGACCGGCTCGTTCCTGTTCCTCGGCCCGACCGGCGTGGGCAAGACGGAGCTGGCCAAGGCGCTGGCCGACTTCCTGTTCGACGACGAGCGTGCGATGACGCGCATCGACATGTCGGAGTACTCCGAGAAGCACAGCGTCGCCAGGCTCGTCGGCGCACCGCCCGGCTATGTCGGCTACGAGGAGGGCGGCCAGCTCACCGAGGCCGTGCGGCGCAGGCCGTACACCGTGGTGTTGCTGGATGAGGTGGAGAAGGCGCATCCCGAGGTGTTCGACATCCTGCTGCAGGTGCTCGACGACGGCCGGCTGACCGACGGGCAGGGGCGCACGGTCGACTTCCGCAACACGATCCTCATCCTGACCTCCAACATCGGCTCGCAGTTCCTGGTGGACCCGCAGTTGGAGAACGGCGCCAAGCGTGACGCGGTCATGACCGCCGTGCGCTCGTCGTTCAAGCCCGAGTTCCTCAACCGGCTCGACGACGTCATCGTGTTCGACGCCCTCGGCACCGAGGAGCTGGCCAGCATCGTCGACCTCCAGGTGGTCAAGCTGGCCGAACGGCTGGCCGACCGCCGCCTGGAGCTGACCGTGACCCCGGCGGCGCGCGACTGGCTGGCGATGACCGGCTACGACCCGATGTACGGCGCGCGTCCGCTGCGCAGGCTGGTGCAGTCGGCCATCGGCGACAAGCTGGCCAGGGCCGTGCTGTCGGGTCAGATCGTCGACGGCGACACGGTCGTGGTCGACCTAGACGAGGCGGGTGACACCCTGACGGTGCTGCCGAGCAGGTGAAGCGCCGTCCACGTGCGGCCGCCGAACAGGTAAGGCCATGGCCACGGCTCGGCCAAGCCACCGCGCGGCGGCTGCCCCGCTGACTAGCTTCAACGTTCGTCGGATCACCGAACATGATCAGGGGGACGTGTATGAACAACGCAGTCCGAAGCATCCTTGCGGTGGCCACCTTCACGGCTGGCGTGAGCTGGCTGGCCACCGGGCCCGCCTCCGCGCTCACCTGCAAGGACGACGTGAGCCTGCTCAAGGCGCCCAGCACCATCGCCTCTGTCTGCGACCAGGCGACCGACATCCAGGCGGTCGGGTCGATCAGCCGGATGTCGGTCCCGAAGGACAGCGGCCTGCTGAAGTCGGTCGAGCAGCTCGCCCAGCAGGCCGGCCTGCCCGGCATGTCGCGGGCGACCGCCGTGCTGAGCGTGGCGGACATGGGGGGCGTGGCGGCGGGGGCCGGCCTGCCCGCACTTCCGATCGGCGTGCCGGGCCTGGCCGGGCTCGCCGACGTCAGCAGGATGGCGTCCGCGCCCGACCTGCCCGGCCTGCCGAGTGTGCCCGGCCTGGTCGCCCTGCCTTCGGTGAAGGCCGTGCCCGGTCTGCCGGACGCCGCGGGCGCCCTGGGCTCGGGTTCGATGGAGCTGCCCGGTCACGGGCTTGAGCCGGTCGAGAAGAAGGTCGTCACGTCGCTGCCGGGCACGGCCGACGTGGTGAAGAAGGTGGAAGACGTCGTGCCGGTGCCGGTGGCCGTGCCCGAGGTGAACAGCAAGCAGGCTCCCGTGGGGATCGGCGGTCTGCTGACCGGTCTCGACCTCGGCTGACCTGCCTCGACCTCGACCGGCCTGCCGCAGACCAGCTGACCTGCCGCAGCCCCGTCGGGCCCGCCGCGCTCACGACCGCACCGTGAGCCGCAGGCGGGCCCCTGCCCCACCCCACGGATGCGGCGCGCCTCCCATCCGCGGCGCACCACCACAAGGGGACCGTGCTTGTCCGCACGGTCCCCTTCGTGCGTGCGACGGCGGACGCGCCGGGTCAGGTCACCTGGTGGTCGAGCTCGTCCTCCGGGAGGCCGAGGTCCACGCGGATGCGGTAGCGGGTGCGGAGCAGGGCCAGGTGGTCGGGGTCGTGCTCGTCACAGGTGAGCACGGCCTGCGTGGCCCACTCCAGGCCGGTCCGCAGGTCGCCGTATGCCACCAGCGTCTCCGCCACATTGTGCGCGGTGGCGGGCGAGACCAGGCCTTCCGACCTGATCGTCTCGATCACCTCACGCGCCTCGTCCGGCCGGTCGAGCTCGAAGAGTGTGTCGGCTATCCCCGCGCGCGGGTCGAATCCGGCGTCGCCGCCGTCCTCCACCGCGCGCTGGAAACACTCCAGAGCACGGGCCGGCTGTCCGGCTTGCCGCCACTCGTCGGCAGCCAGCACGAAGATCGACGCCCTGGACACGTCTCCCGAGGAGTAGTCGAGGGCGAGATCACCGAGCTGCCTGGCCAACGTGCCATGGTCGTCTGCCAGAAGAGCCTGCTCAAGCAACCGATCAAGGTGCTCACGGGTCACATGCGCCACACCGCCGAGACTACCGAGCAATGCTCTCCTTTGCCTGGACAATTCCCAGGGCCGTGATGGCACAGCTTGGGCAACGGTTTGTGCATGTCGTGACACACACCGCGTGTCCGTCCAGGCCAGGGGGCATATACCGGGCGCGGTAGCGACGACGTGGGGGGAGTGAGGCGGGCGATGTCACGACAACTGACCTTCACTCTGGCCTGTGCGGCCGTGCTCGCAACCGTCGTTCCCGGCACCGCGGGCTATCTTTCGGCCCGGATGGAAGCCGTGGAATCGGCCGAGCACGATCTCCGGATGTGGGAGTCACGGGTCAGGGCCGAGCTGGCCGCCGAGACCAGGCCGGTCTCGGTGCCGAAGCCGTGCGACTATCTCCCGCCGCCACCGCCGCCACCGATCGAGGCGTTCGAGCGCGAGGCCCGCGAGGCGAAACAGGCACGCGCGAAGAGAGCTCAGGGCCGCCCCGACGAACAGCAGCCCGTGGTGCCGCCCCTCGAATGGCTGCCCGCCGCGGTGACGCCCCCGCGGTGACGCCCTCCACAGCGACATCCCCCCGGTGACATCCCCGCGGTGACATCCACCCGGGTGGCGACTACAGGGTGATCGGCCTGCTCGGGCCGAGCTGGTGCGACAGGAAGCCCCTGATCAGCGTCTTGGCCGCCTCGATGATCTGCGGCTCGCCGCCTGGGTCCCTGCGGAAGGCCAGCTTGAGCACCGCGTCGCCGGCCTCGACCGCCACCAGGACGGCCAGGTCCAGCTCCTCGCTGTCGGCCAGGCCGTACTCCTCGAGCAGCAGCCCCCGCAACCGGCCGGCGATCACGGTGTTGTTGTCGGAGTCGGAGTCGAGCAGGTTGAGGTCGACCACGTCACCGAAGTGCAGGCTCTTGAAGCCGGGAACGCTTCGATGCATGTCGACGTATTCGTCGATGATCGCGTCGACGGCCTCCCACCAGCCCTTGTAGTCCTCCTCCAGGAATCTACGGCCGACGCGCGAGACGAAAAGCTCGACGTTGCGCCTGGTCAGTTCCTGGGTGATGGCTCGTTTGTCGGGAAAGAATTGGTAGACGGAGCCGATCGCGACCCCGGCTCGCTCGGCGATCCGCGTCGTCGACAGGGCCTCGTATCCGAGGTCGTCGAGCAACTCCGCGCAGGCGTCGAGCATGCGTTCGACGCGCTTGGCGCTGCGGCGCTGTGTGGGCTGGCGACGGAGAGGAGTTGTCTCCAAGCCGTCAGACTCGTCAACGGGCAGGGTGGACACGAGGACCATCTTGCCCCGATCGCCGCAATCCCTACCGGCCAAACTCCGGAAATCTCTAGGGATGTGCGCCATATTCAGCCGGCAACTGCCCGCATTTGCCGTCTATCTCGCTATACGCGCAAGCCGCCGCATCATTGCCGGAGATATCCGAGACAGGGCATAACCCAGCCTGCCTTCGGCATTGACCGGCACCACGGCCTCGTCCCGGTGCACCGCACGCAGAATGTGCGCGGCGACGCGCTCGGGCGGATAGCCACGTCTGCGCAGGGCGGCCACGGCTCGCTCCCTCCTGCTCTCGTCGCCGACATAGGTGGAGTTCCCGGCGATGGCGGTGGAGACGAAGCCGGGACAGATCGTGGTCACGCCGATGCCCTGCCCGGCCAGCTCCGCCCGCAGGCAGTCGCCGAGCATCTTCACCGCCGCCTTGGACGTCGAGTACGCGGGCAACATCCGCGAGGGGACGAACGCGGCGAGCGAGGCGATGTTCACGATGTGCCCGCCTTCGCCGCGTTCGATCATCTGCTCGGCGAAGATCCGGCAGCCGTGCACGACGCCCCAGAGGTTCACATCCAGCGTTCTGCGCCAGTCGGCCGTCGAATGGTCGAGGAAGGAGCCTGTGACCGCGATCCCGGCATTGTTCACCAGGACGTCGGCCACACCGTGCTCGGCGGCCACGCGCTCGGCCAGGGCCCGCATGTCCGCCTCCGACGCCACATCGGTCCGGTAGCCGTGTGCGGGCCGCCCGAAGGCCGCGGTGATGTCGCCTGCCGTACGCAGGGCCGCCTGTTCGTCGATGTCCACGCACACGACCTCGGCGCCGTGCGCGGCGAACGCCCTCGCGCTCGCCCGGCCGATGCCGCTGCCCGCTCCGGTGACGACCACGAGCCTGTCGGCGAAGCGGGCCCGCCGCACACCTGTCCTGGCTCTGGCCAGCTCGCGTGCGGCGGGGGCGCCGTCGACGTGGGCGGCGAACTCGGCGACCATCCTGGCGATCACCTCGGGATGGGTGCGCTGGGCCCAGTGCCCGGCGGGGACGCTCCGGCGCCACAGCTTCGGCGCCCACTGATCGAGGGAGGACAGCAGGCCCGCCGAGATGAACGGGTCGCGCCTGGTCTCGATGACCTGCACCGGCACGTTCACGGTGGCGGCGGACGGGCGGGAGCCGGTGAACATATTGGCCCGGTAGAGGCCGAGCCCTCGGCATGCGTCGGCGCGCAGGGTCGGCGCCGGGTGCCCGGCCCTCGGCTCGGCGCCTTCGGCCCGCAGGCCACGGGCGAACCAGCCGGGCATCAGCGTGCGCCAGGCCAGCTCGGGCAGGATCGGCAGCTGGAAGGCGGCGATGTACCAGGAGCGCCGCAGCTGCCCGGCGACCGCGGCGGGCGCGCCGTGCCCGAGGAAGTGCAGCGCCTGCCCGACGCCGGGCCCGCCGAACCCGGTGAAGGAGGCCACCCGATCGCCGATCCCCGGCCTGCCCACCTGGTCCCACGCCTGGGCCGACCCCCAGTCGTGCCCGACGAGATGCACGGCGGGCTTGCCCACGGCGTCGAGCACGGCGGCGAGGTCGCCCGCCAGATGGTCGAGGCCGTAGGCGAGCCGGTCCTTCGGCGCGGTCGAGCGGCCCGCCCCCCGCATGTCGTAGCGCACGACGTGGAACCGGTCGCGCAGCAGGGCGGCGACCTCGTCCCACACCGCGTGCGTGTCGGGGTAGCCGTGCATCAGGACGAGGGACGGGTGGGCGCGATCCCCCTCTTCGTACAGCGCCAGCCGTACGTCGCCCGACTCCACGTGCCTCATCAGGGTCTGGCCGTCAGGCCGGTGCAGCCGCGCAGTGCCTTCCAGGTGGAGATGGCCTGCGTCCTGGCGGCGCCGGTGACCGGCACGGGGATGCCGCCCTGGATGGTCGCGGGGGTCCAGCGGTCCTTCAGCACCTTGCGGCCGTTGATCGTCAAGGTCAGCACACCGGTGCGGCCGGTCTCCGGGCCCCAGTTGTAGAAGACGAAGTTGCCCAGGCCGTAGCTGACATAGGCCTGGCCCAGGTAGCCGCTGCCCAGCAGGATGTGCGCGTGCCCGCCGACCACGACGTCGGCCCCGGCCTCGACCAGCTTGGGCGCGAGCGAGCGCTGCGCCTCGTTGGGGCACTTCTGCAGCTCGGTCCCCCAGTGCAGGTGCACGATCACCGTGTCGGACGTCTTACGCGCCTGGCGTACGGCCTGCAGCAGCCTGGTCTCGTTCTTGGCCGAGGCGAGACCACCCTGCGTGCTGGTCGCCGTCCAGGCCTGGATGAACTCGGCGTCGAGCACCTGGGTGGCCCCGATGATCGCCACCCGGTTGCCGTTGACCGTCGTGCGCCACGGCCGGTACGCCTCGGCCTCGTTGCGGCCGATGCCGACGACGGGGAACTTCGAGCGCTTGACCGCGGCCAGCGAGTCGGCCAGGCCGCTCTGCATGTAGTCCATGCCGTGGTTGTTGGCCATCGACACCACGTCGACCCCGGCCGCCTTCAGGGCGGTGAAGGCCGAGGCCGGGGCCCTGAAGGTGTACTGCTTGCCGGGTGCGGGCGTGCCGCCCGTGGTGATCGCGGTCTCCAGGTTGATCATCGCGAGGTCGGAGGCGCCGAGCACCTTCGCGATGGGTCCGAGCGTGGTGCGCGGCTGGTTGAGCCGGGCCCTGAGCACGCCCTCGAAGTGCACGTCGCCGCCGAAGGAGATGGTGAAGGGCTCCTTCTTCGGCTTGGGCTTGGCGGTGGCGGAGGGTGTGGTCGGCTTCTCCGCGACGTCGGTTTCGGGCTCCGACTGCGCCGGTGAGCAGGCCAGCGCGAGCAGGGCGGGCAGGACCAGGAGGGCGATTCGCGTCTTCATCGTGACCTGAGCATGCCATCTCCATGGGAGGACTGGCAGCGGCGCACGTTCATACGGGGGAAAACTTGGACGGTTCCTTTACTTGAATCATTCCGGTTTAGGGCATACCGTGATGGACATGGGGGATGCCGACATACTTCGTCAAAACGGGCTAAGGGTTACCGCTGCCCGGGTGGCGATCATGCAAACCGTGCGGGAGGGTGACCACCTCGACGTGGACGCCGTGTACCGCGGGGTGCGTGAGCGTGTGGGCCAGGTCTCCCTTCAGGCGGTCTACGACGCGCTGCACGCGCTGCACGGCGTCGGCCTGCTCCGGAAGATCGAGCCGATGGGCAGTCCGGCCCGCTACGAGGCCAGGGTGGGCGACAACCACCACCACCTCGTGTGCCGTTCGTGCGGCACGGTCGCCGACGTCGACTGTGTGGCGGGCGCGACGCCCTGCCTCGACCCCGCCGACTCGGCGGGCTTCCTCATCGACGAGGCCGACGTGACCTTCTGGGGCCTGTGCCCCGCCTGCCGTACCCAGGAGACCGGGGCCGATGGAGCCCGAGCCAAGGAGACATAGCCGGTAACCGCATGGAGTGCCCGCCCCCCATCAACGACGATGACGATCCGGAGGGACCGCGCGATGACCACCCGGCCTACCACCACGACCGATGCCGGAGCACCGGCGCCCAGCGACGAGCACTCGCTCTCGGTCGGCCCCAACGGGCCCCTGCTGCTGCAGGACCACTACCTGATCCAGAAGATGGCGCACTTCAACCGGGAACGGGTGCCCGAGCGCGTCGTGCACGCCAAGGGCGGCGGTGCGCACGGCGTGCTGCGCATCACCGAGGACGTCAGCCAGTACACCAAGGCCGACCTGTTCCAGCCGGGCCGCGAGACGCCGCTGTTCCTGCGCTTCTCCACCGTGGCGGGCGAACTGGGCAGCGACGACACCGCACGCGACCCGCGCGGCTTCGCGATCAAGTTCTACACCGCCGAGGGCAACTACGACCTCGTCGGCAACAACACGCCGATCTTCTTCATCCGGGACCCGCAGAAGTTCTCCGACTTCATCCACAGCCAGAAGCGCCGCCCCGACAACCACCTGCGTGACAACAACATGCAGTGGGACTTCTGGACGCTGTCGCCCGAGTCCGCGCACCAGGTCACCTTCCTGATGAGCGACCGCGGCACCCCGAGGACCTGGCGCCACATGCACGGCTTCGGCTCCCACACCTTCCTCTGGTACAACGCCGGTGGCGAGAAGTTCTGGGTGAAGTACCACTTCAAGACCGACCAGGGCATCGAGAACTTCACCGACGCCGAAGCGGCGGCCCAGGCCGCGGCCGACCCGGACTTCCACATCCGCGACCTCAGCACCGCCATCGCCAGCGGCGAGCATCCCTCCTGGACGGTGAAGGTGCAGGTCATGCCGTTCGAGGCGGCGGCCGACTACCGGTTCAACCCGTTCGACCTCACCAAGGTGTGGCCGCATGCCGACTATCCGGAGATCGAGATCGGCCGGATGACGCTGGACCGCAATCCGGCCAACTACTTCGCCGAGGTGGAGCAGGCCGCCTTCGAGCCGTCGAACTTCGTGCCCGGCATCGGCGCCTCGCCCGACAAGATGCTCCAGGGCCGGCTGTTCTCCTATCCCGACACCCATCGCTACCGGATCGGGCCCAACTACCCGCAGCTGCCGATCAACCAGCCGAAGGCGGCCGTGCACTCCTACGACTTCGACGGCCCGATGGCCTACGCCCAGCCGAACGGACCGGTGTACGCGCCCAACTCGCTGGGCGGGCCCGCCGCCGATCCCGCCGCATGGGCCGGGGAGTCCTACGAGCTGGCGGGTGAGGTCATCCGTTCGGCCTACACCCTGCACAGCGAGGACGACGACTACGGCCAGCCCCGTGCGTTGTGGGAGAACGTGCTGTCCGACGTGGAGCGGGCGCACCTGGTGAGCAATGTCGTCGGGCACGCCTCCGCGCCCGAGGTCACGGCCGATACGAAGAAGCGTGTCGTGGAGTACTGGACGAATATCCACAAGGACCTCGGCGAGGGCGTCGCCCGAGGTCTCGGCGTCGCCTGACGCCTCCAGAAGCGAGAGCCGCTTGTGCCCCCGAACCCTTGGGCGCAAGCGGCTCTTCCTGTGTGCGCGCCTGTCGCAGGTGGGAGCAGCACGAACCTGGATGTCGTGCTGCTCCGGGTGTGGTGGCCGGGGTCGTGCTGCCTACCGCTTGTTAAAGGTCGAACTCGCCGTCCTTGACGCCGTTGACGAAGGCGTCCCACTCACCCGGAGTGAAGACCAGGACCGGGCCCTCCTCCTGCTTGCCGTCCTTCACCGCGATCTTGCCGTCCGCGAGGTTCGCCACTTCCACACAGCCCGACGCGCCGTTGCAGTACCGGCTCTTGCGCCAGGGAGCACTGGTGGTATCGATGTGCATTTTTACCCCAAATAGAGAAAAGAGGCACCATTGCCCCTTTTTGTCCGATATATACTATCGCCGCCAGTGCATCGCCTTGCGTTGGATGAGCACCCGCGACTCGTCTTCGTCAAGCGCCTCCGAGCGCAGATGCTCGAAAGCCATCTCGTAACCGGCCACCAGCTCGAGGTCCTCGACAAAGCGCCCGCTGTAGAGCGACTCCAGGTATACAACATCGTCGAGCTCGACGAACTTCAGATGAATGAACGCGCCCGTGTTGACCGGATGAATGGCTTCCAGGGTGAGCACACGCACGCTGACGTGGGCAATCATCGACATCTCAAGGAGATGCTCCATCTGTTCGTGCATGACGGAAGGCCCGCCGAACTGACGCACCAAAGCGGATTCGTCGAGAACCACGGAGATCGTCGGTGGGTCTGGACGATGCAGCACACGTTTCTGCCGATCGAGTCGGGCTTCCACGCGGCTTCTCACACCACTCTGCGTGAAACGCACGATTCCCCGAGTAGCCAGAACGACCTCACGGGCATAGGCCTCTGTCTGCAGGAGACCGGGCACGAGCTGGGGTTCCCAGCCGCGCTGGAAGACGGCCTCCGCCTCAAGCCCGAGCAGTCTGGTGTACTCCCCGGGCAGGGTGTCCTCGTAGTCCTCCCACCAGCCGCGCTGATCGGCGTCGTCGAGCAGCGTGAGCAACTCGGCCAGCTTGCCGTCGCCGGTGGCGAACAGCCCGGCCAGCGCTCGGATGTCGTCAGGGCTCGGCATCGTCTTCGACGACTCGATCCTGCTCACCTTGCTGGCCGACCAGCCGAGACGCTGCGCCGCTCGGGCGCCGGTCAGGTTGCTGCGCTCACGCAGCAGCCGCAGCTCCTGGCCCAGCCGGAGCCGCCGGACGGTGGGACTGCCTCGCTCCGGCACCGTCCACTCCCCTCTGCGCGGGTGGCCAGGTATGGCGGAAAGACCATGGTCGTGCACCAATGCTAACACCGCAACTTGCACGAGTAATGGCAGGCGCACTTGCCCGTGACCATTCCGGGAGGCAGGCTGGCAACGAAGAGTGGCGTCCCGAATTCGGAGTGAACTCGCGCCGCCACAGGCGTCCCAGGCTCCCCTGACAGTTCTCGTGCAAGTTGCAGATCCCGATGCATCGCAAACACTTAAGCAACGAGCACGAGAAATTGCGAAGAAATCCAATTCTTCTCATGCATCGGCTCTTGCAGTGACGCCTTGCCGAGCGGATGCTCAACTCAGGAGAAGAAGCCGGGAAATCGGAGACCTCGTCCGGCACCGAGGCCGCCGACCACACGCTTCGACGACTACACGCCTGCGGCCGCTTGGGCCGCCCGTCCGGCAACGGCGCCGTAACCCCGCCCACGAGGCATCACACGTGGGAGGCCGCCCACCGGAGGGATCACATATACGCAGCTGAGCGTCACCGTGTCCGAGGTGCGGTGGAGCACGATCAGCGCTCCCGCCCGCACGACCGGGAGAAAAGGCTGCCACCTCGCTGCCGCACGGCCCGGCGACCCGGTCGGCACAGAAGTGCACTTCGACAATGCTGCGAAAGGTGGGGGTCTGCTATGCACTTTGGAGAAATCACGACAACTCCTGCGATCAGGGCCTGGATCAACGACCGCCTCGCCTGGGTGGAACGCGACGTCTTCATGGAGCCGGACGAGTTCGCCTACCGGCGCGGCTGGACCGTCACGACCACGGCCTTCGGCGCCAGGCGCTACCGCCACCCCGGGTTCGACGGCCTGGCCAGGGGCGTGAACCGCAGCCCCGCCAAGGAACCGGCCTAGCCACCGGCGGGGTCCCGTGGTCGCGGGGGCTCCGGGGTCCGCATACCGAGCGGTATGGCAATGCGTTCCCGCCTGGGGCACGATATGGGTTCGGATGCCGAACTCAGGAGTGGCGCGATGACGACCGTTCACCGTACCTGTCCTCTCTGTGAGGCCGTCTGCGGCCTGACGCTCACCCTGGACGGCGGCGGGCACGTCACATCGGTCAGGGGCGACAGGGACGATCCGTTCAGCCGGGGCTTCATCTGCCCCAAGGGCGCCAGCCTCGGCCGGCTCGACGAGGACCCCGACCGGCTCACCAGACCGCTGATCCGCACCGGCGAGCACTGGCGTGAGGCGTCGTGGGAGGAGGCGTTCGCGGCCGTGCGGGAGGGGCTCGCCGACGTGTCCGACCGGCAGAGCATCGGCCTCTACCTCGGCAATCCCAATGCGCACACCATCGCGGGCGCCCTGTACGGCGGGCCGCTGGCCCGTGCGCTCGGCACCCGCAACGTCTACAGCGCCTCCTCCGCCGACCAGATGCCCAAGCACGTCGCCGTCGGCCTGATGTTCGGCCATCCGCTCGCCATCCCGGTGCCCGACCTCGACCGCACCGACCATCTGCTCATGCTCGGCGCCAACCCCCTGGAGTCCAACGGCTCGCTGTGCACCGCGCCCGACTTCCCCGGCAGGCTGCGGGCGTTGCGCGAGCGCGGCGGCCGTCTCGTCGTCGTCGACCCCCGCCGCACCCGTACGGCGAAGCTGGCAGACGAGCACGTGTTCGTCAGGCCGGGCAGCGACGCCTACCTGCTGTTCGGCCTGGTCCACACGCTGTTCGCGGAGAACCTCGTCACGGTCGAGGTCCCGGTCGCCGGCCTGGAGCGGGTACGCGAGTGCGCCGCGCACTTCCCGCCCGAGGTCGTGGCCGAGCGCACCGGCGTCGCCGCCGAGACCGTCGTCAGGCTGGCCCGCGAGCTCGCCTCGGCCGGGCGCGCCGCCGTGTACGCCCGGATCGGCACCTGCACGGCCGAGTTCGGCACGATCGCCCAATGGCTGGTCGACGTGCTCAACGTCCTGACCGGCAACCTGGATCGGCCGGGCGGCGCGATGTTCCCCAAACCGGCGACCGAGCACACGAACGGGCGGCGCAGGCCGTACGTGACGGGCCGGTGGCACAGCCGGGTCAGGCGCCTGCCCGAGACCAACGGGGAACTGCCGGTGGCCACGCTCGCCGACGAGATCGAGACGCCGGGCGAGGGACAGATCAGGGTCCTGGTCACGGTGGCCGGGAACCCGGTGCTGTCGGCGCCGAACGGCGGGCGGCTCGATCCGGCGCTCGCCGGGCTCGACTTCATGGTCAGCGTCGATCCGTATCTCAACGAGAGCACCAGGCACGCCCACGTCATCCTGCCGCCGCCCCGGGTGCTGCAGTCGGCGCACTACGACTTCGCCCTGCTGGGCCTCGCGGTGCGCAACTACACGAGGTACTCGCGTGCGGCGCTCCCGCTCGCCGGGCGGCCTTCGGAGGCGCAGATCCTGGCCAGGCTGGCGATGATCGCCTCGGGCGCCGAAGGCGGCGACCTGGACGAGTTCGTCATCGAGCGGATGCTGCGCAGTGCGGTCGCCACGCCGGGCTCGGCCGTCGAGGGCCGCGACCCCGCCGACCTGCGGGCCGAGCTCGACGGCGAGAGCGGGGCCGAGCTGCGCCTGGACGCCATGTTGCGCCTGGGCCCCTACGGCTCGTGGGGAGAGGGCGGCGATCTCAGCCTGGCCAAGCTGCTGCGGCACCCGCACGGCCTCGACCTGGGCCCGCTGCGGCCCCGGCTGCCCGAGGTGCTCAGGACGGCCTCCGGCGTGGTGGAGCTCGCCCCGCAGCAGCTCGTCGCCGATGTCGAGCGCCTGGTCGCCGGGCTGGCCGAGCCGCAGCCCGACGTGGTGCTGATCGGCAGGAGGCATCTGCGTTCGAACAACAGCTGGATGCACAATGTCGCCCCGCTTGTCGGCGGCAGCAACACGTGCACCCTTCAGATCAACCCCGCGGACGTCAGGCGTCTCGGCCTCGGCACGCACGCGCTCGTGCGTTCGGCCAAGGGCGAGGTCACCGTGCCGATCGAGGAGACCGACACGATCATGTGCGGTGTCGTCAGCCTGCCGCACGGCTGGGGGCACGCGGGCAGTTCCCAGGCGGTCGCCGCCGAGCACGCGGGCGTCAGCGCCAATGTGCTCACCGACGAGGGTGCGATTGATGTCCCGTCGGGAAATGCGGTGTTCAATGGGGTTCCTGTCACGCTTTCACCCATCGATCCGGTGCCCGGGCCGATCATTGCCCACTAAGGTGACGCGGGTGACGACCGAGGACCGCCTTGCCGCCCAGATCAGCTTCGCCACGGAGATCGACAAGCTGAAGCGCGTGTTGCGCCGCAACAACCTGATCGACGGCTCGCGCCGCGAGAACGACGCCGAGCACTCCTGGTACGTCGGGCTGCTGGCCATGGTCCTCGGCGAGCACGCGCCTCCCGGCACCGACATCCAGCGCGTGGTCGCGATGTTGCTGGTGCACGACCTGGTGGAGATCGACGCGGGCGACACCTTCATCTACGACCCCGTCGCGGTCGCCGCCCAGGCCGATGCCGAGCGCGCCGCCGCCGACCGCATCTTCGCCATCCTGCCGGGCGAGCAGGGCGTGCCGCTGCGGGAGTTGTGGGAGGAGTTCGAGGCCAGGAAGAGCCAGGAGGCGAAGTTCGCCAAGGCGCTCGACAGGTTCGCGCCGATCCTGGCCAACCACCACAACGAGGGCGGCACCTGGTCGCTGTACAAGGTCACGGCGGCCCAGGTGCGCGAGAAGGTGGAGATCATCAGGGAGGGCTCGCCGACGCTCGGCGCCTACACCGACGAGCTCATCGCGATGTCGGTGTCGCAGGGGCACCTCGCCGAGTGACCCGAGTGACCCCCTCGCCCGTGGGGTAGGGCACCTAGCGTGAAGGAGACAGCAAAGGCGCGCCACGGACACGTACGCCGCCTCATGACCCCTGTTGACCTCGCCGATCGCCTGGAGAAGACGCGCTCGATGGATCGGCCGATCCGCGTGCTGGCCAAGGCCGTGCGCGACCGGCTCAGGCCGGGACGCGTGCGCGACCTCCTGCACGGCGTGCCGACCGGCAAACCGCTGCATCCGCCCCTGGCCACGGTCAGCCTCGGCTGCTGGGTGTCGGCGGCGCTCCTCGATCTGACCAGGGCCGATCCGCGCGCCTCACGGGTACTCGTCGGCGCCGGGCTGGCCGGTGCGATCCCCACGGCCGCCGCCGGGCTCACCGACTGGTCCTCCCTGCATCGGGAGCAGCAGCGCGTCGGCTTCGTCCACATGCTGGCCAACCTGGGGGCGATCGGGCTGTTCTCCGGTTCGCTGCTGCTGCGCCTGGCCGGGCACCAGCGTTCCGGGCAGGCGCTGTCGCTGGCCGGGCTGGGCGCGGCCGGGGTGGGCGGCTATCTGGGCGGGCATCTGGCCTACCGGCAGGCGGCGGGCGCCAACCATGCCGAACAGGTCACCCACCTGCTCCCGCTCGGCTGGCACGACCTGTGCACGCTCAAGGACCTGCCGGAGGGCCGTCCCGTGGCCAGGAGGCTCGGCTACATCCAGCTGTTCGTGCTGCGCCACAGCGAGGGCGTGACCGTGCTGGCCGACCGGTGCTCGCATCTGGCCGGCCCCTTGCACCAGGGCAGCCTGGTGCTGGAGGACGGCGTGGCGTGCGTGGTCTGCCCGTGGCACGGCAGCACGTTCAGACTGAGCGACGGCTCGGTACGGCACGGCCCCGCGACGGCGCCACAGCCGACGTTCGAGTCGCGGGTCACCCGCGAGGGCATCCTTCAGGTACGGCCGGGCGGCTAGGTGAGCGGCGTTTCAGGGTGTGGTCTCGGCCGGGTGTTCGACCAGGGCGAGGATGCGGCTGGACATGAATCTGGCGGTGCGGACGGGTGTGCCGGTCCTGGTGACCTCGCTGACCTCGATCAGGCCGCGCCGTGTGGCCACCTCGACCCTCCGGCCCGCTTTGGTGGCACTGATCTCGTAGGTGCGCGGGGTGGTGCCGCCCGCGTCGATCACGACCTCGACCCAGTCACCTTTCATGTCCCGATTTATGCCCGTTTTTCATGATCCGTACACCAGTTTGACTATGGCCGCCACGCCCACCAGCACGATGAATCCCCGCAGCACAGGGGCGGGCAGGCGGCGTCCCACCTTGGCCCCGAGGAACCCGCCGAGCGCCGCGCCCACCGCGATCAGCAGCACCGCCCACCAGTCCACCTCGGCCAGGAAGACGAACAGGATCGCGGCGGTGAAGTTCACCAGCAGCGACAGCACGTTCTTGGCCGCGTTGACCCGCTGCAGGTCGTCGGCCAGGAAGCTGCCGAGCAGCCCGATCAGCAACACCCCCTGCGCCGCGCCGAAGTACCCCCCGTACACGCCCGCGCCGAAAACACCCAGCCACAGCGCCGCCCCGCCCTCGGGATGCACGTGCTCGCTCCTGCGCGCCGACAGCCAGCCGTTCAGCTTCGGCTGCACCACGACCAGCACACAGGCCAACCCGATCAGCACGGGCACGACCACCTGGAACACCGAGGGGTCGAGCACCAGCAGCAGCAGGCCGCCGAGCAGCGAGCCGAGCACCGAACCCGAGCCGAGCCGCAGCAGGCGCTCACGCTGGCCCTTGAGCTCGGCGCGGTAGCCGAGCGCGCCGGTGAGCGAGCCGGGCACCAGCCCGATGTTGTTGGAGACATTGGCCGTGACCGGGTCGACGCCCACGGCCACCAGCGTGGGAAAGGTGATCAGCGAACCCGACCCGACGACCGCGTTGATCGCGCCCGCCCCGATCCCGGCCGCGCACACCGCGACCGCCTCCCACGGTGTCACAAGCCCCTGCCTCTCCTCCGGCCTGCGCCCGAGCTTAGGGGGCGGACCGGAACCGGCGGCGAGGGGGACACCCCTCAGGAGCCGTCAGTACTGCTGCGCCCTGGCGTACCAGCGGCCTTCGGCGCCGCGGTCGAGCGTCAGCGGCACGCCGAACGTCCGGGACAGGTTGTCGGCCGTCATCACGTGCTCCAGCGGCCCCTGGGCCAGCACCGAGCCGTGACGCAGCAGCAGCCCGTGCGTGAAGCCGCTCGGCACCTCCTCCACGTGATGCGTCACCAGCACCATCGTGGGCGCCTTGGGGTCGTGGGCGAGCATGCTGAGCCTGCGCACCAGGTCCTCGCGCCCGCCGACGTCGAGACCGGCGGCGGGCTCGTCCAGCAGGAGCAGCTCGGGGTCCGGCATGAGCGCCCTGGCGATCTGCACGCGCTTGCGCTCGCCTTCGGACAGCGTGCCGAACCTGCGGCGGATGAGATGCGCCGCGCCCATCATGTCGATCAGCTCGACGGCCCTGGTGACGTCGTTGGAGTCGTACTCCTCGGTCCAGCGGCCGAGTATGGCGTAGGAGGCGGTGAGCACGAGGTCGATGACCTTCTCGTCCGGCGGCACCTTCTCCGCCAGTGCGGCGCTCGCCAGGCCGATGCGCGGTCGCAGGTCGAACACGTCGGTCTGGCCGATCGTCTCGCCGAGCACCTCGACCTGGCCCTCGCTGGGGTACAGCAGGGTCGCCGCCACCTGCAGCAGCGTGGTCTTGCCCGCGCCGTTGGGGCCGATCACGACCCAGCGCTCGTCCTCGCCGACCGCCCAGTCGATGCCGCGTAGCAAGGCGGCGCCGTCACGCCTGACGGCGACGTCCTGGAGCCGCAGCACCTGACCACCCATCCCCGACCCCTCTCAGAGAAACACCTGGGACCAACCTATTGCAGGCTGAGCGCATATCGTGGACCGGTGCGCTCTGATTCGCCCGCTTCCGCAGCTCTGGTCGCCTGGGGCAACGCCTGGCTCACCGGCCATGTCGGTCTCGACGAGGCGACCGACCATGTCGAACGCCTGGTCGGCCCCTGCGTCGTCGACGGCACCCCGCTCCGCTCCCGGCTGGCGGGCTTACGCGTCGACGGGCTCTCCGGGCTCAGACTGGCCCTGCCGGTGCCCGGCGATCCGCTCGGGCTCTCCGGTCCTCCGGCCTTCAACGCCGCCGCGCTCGAAGCCGGTCAGGCGGTGATCGCGGTGCTGCCCGAGCGCTGCGCCGGTCTCGTGCCCGCGCCCGATCTGCGCGGCTCCTCCTACTCGGGCGTCGCGTGGTCGGCCCATCCGGCGGGGCCGGTGCGGGCCGACCTGCCGTCGGTGGCCGAGGCCGAGCAGGGGTTGTCCGCGGCCATCCGCGTGGCGACCGACGCGCTCGCCGAGGTCGGGGGTCCGAGGCCGGCCCATCCCGGCGCGCTGGCGGGCACGGAGCTCGCGCCCGGCTATCCCGGCAGGGCGCACCGCGTCGCCGCACTCGCCGGACGGCTGGCCACCGTGCTGCGCCTGGCCGACACCCGAGGGCTCAGCGCCGCCCAGATCGCCACCGGCGACGCGGCGTTGCGCGAGCTCGACCGTGCGGTGCGCCGGGCGCTCGTCGCCAGCCACCACGCCGTGTTCGAGCCCTCCCGCAGCACCTGAGCCCGTTCAGGAGCCGAGCTGCCCGCCCGACAGGCGCCAGATGCGCACCATCCTGTCCTTGCCCGCCGAGACCACCCGGGGCTCGCCCTTCACCGTGACGAAGGCCACGGAGTACACCCCGCCCTTGTGCGCCTTGACCGCCTTGCCGTACGGCTTGCGCGCGGCCGGGTCCCACAGGCGCACGGTGCCGTCGGTGCCGCCCGACACCAGCACCGGCTTGCCCGCCACCGTGCCGAACGCCAGCGAGTACACCTTCTTCGTGTGTCCCTTGAGCAGGCCCAGCGTCTTGCCGGTCTTGGGGTCCCACAGCCTGATGTGCCTGTCGCTGCCGCCCGACGCCACGACGGCACGCCCGCCGACCTTCCCGACCGCGACGGAGAACACCGCCTTCCGGTGCCCCTTGTACGGCTTGCCGTACGCCTTGCGTCTGGCGATGTCCCACACGCGCAGGGTGCCGTCCTCGCTGGCCGAGACGACGACGGCCTTGGAGCCGACCATGCCGAAGCCGAGCCAGTTGACGTCCCTGGCATGCGCCTTGAACGCGCCCACCTGCTTGCGGCGCTTGACGTCCCACACGCGCAGGGTGCCGTCGCCGTCGCCGGTGACGGCCAGCCAACGGCCCTTCACCTTGCCGACGGCCACGGCGAACACGCCGATCGGGTGGTAGCCCAGCACCCTGCCCTTGCGTGACTTCAGGTCCCACACGCGTACGGAGTGGTCGTAGCCGCCCGAGACGGCCATCGGCCTGCCGCCGACCACGGCGGTGGCGATCGCGTACACCTCGTCGTCGTGGCCGCGCAGTTTGGCCAGCGCCTTGTGCTTGACCGGGTCCCACACCCGCAGCACGCCGTCCTGGCCGCCCGAGACGACCATCGGCTTACCGCCGGAGGTCAGGCCGGACACCGTCTGCACGGGCTTGCCGTGTCCCTTGAGCGCCTTGCCCTCCTGGCCGTCGAAGCGCGGCCGCACCTCGGGCGGCGCCGCGGCGGCGGTGGGTGTCGGCGTGGGCGTCGGGGTGGAGGCGGGCGTGGGGGTCGGCGCGGGCGGGACGGCCGGTGTGGTGATCGTGGGCTGGGCGACGGGCGTCTCGTCGAACGCCTTGGGCACGACGATCAGCAGGGTCACCGCGAGCGCCAGCGCGGTCGCGAGCGCGCCGCCCACGACGACGGCACGCTTGCGCCTGGCCGTGTCCTGCTCGCCCTGGGTCTCGGCGGTGGTCCCCCTGAAGAAGGCGTCGTTGTCGGCCACCCCGGGAAAGTCGGCCACCCCGGGAAACGGGAGAGGCGTCGGCGCGATCACGGGCTGGCCCGCAGGTGGCGGAGCGGCGTACGGGCGCTGGCCGACCGGGCGCGGCGGCGGTGGCGGCGCGCCGTACGGGGGGCGTCCGGCCGGGGTCTGCGACGGCGGTGGCGGCAGCTGCGGGGCCGGGCGCGCCCAGCTGCCGTCGCCCGACGGGCTGGCCCACGTGACCGTGCTGGGCGCGGGCGGCGGCGGGAGGGGGACGGGCGTGGGGCGGGCGGCGGGCTCGGCGGCGATCCTGGTGCCGGTCGTCAGCGCCGACACGTCGTCGGCGACGACCGGCGCGAGGTCACGCTGGTGCTCCAGCAGTGCGAAGAGCACCTCGGCCGCCGTCGGCCTGCCCTCTGGCCGCTTGGCCAGGCAGCTGCGGACCAGGACGCGCAGGCTCTCCGGCAGCACCGAGAGGTCGGGCTCCTCGTGGATGACGCGATAGATGATCACCGGAAGGCTGTCGTGCCCGAACGCCGGATGGCCGCTGGCCGCGTAGACCATGGTGAGCGCCCAGCTGAACATGTCGGACGCGGGCCCGACCCGCTCGCCGCCGATCTGCTCGGGCGACATGTAGGCGGGCGTGCCGACCACGCCGCTCGCCGTCGTCACCGCACTGTCCAGCGCCCTGGCGATGCCGAAGTCGATCACGCGGGGGCCATCGGGGCCGAGCATGACATTGCTCGGCTTGAAGTCCCTGTGCACGATCGAGGCCCGGTGGATGGCCGCGAGCGCGGTGACGGTGCCGACGGCCAGCCGGTAGAGGGCCCCTCCGGCGCGCGGCCCTTCGAGCTGGACGATCCGCTGCAGCGACACGCCTTCGACCAGCTCACTGACGATGTACGGCTGCGCGCCGTCGGTGTCGGCCTCGATGACCTGGGCGGTGCAGAACGGCGCCACGCTGCGTGCGGCGGCGACCTCGCGGATGAAGCGCTCGACGTCCATGCCGGGCCGGTCGAGGCCGGTGCTGAGCAGCTTGACCGCGACCTTGGCGCCGTCGCCGCCCTCGCCGAGGTACACCACACCCTGCGCGCCCTTGCCGAGCCTGCCGAGCAGGCGGTAGGCGCCGAGCGACGTGGGATCCCCAGGTTGCAGGGGCTGAGCGTCCGGCACGTGATCCCTCCCCGCCGCACAAGAGATCGTCATTCTTTGCCAAAACTTTGCTGGCGGCAATCGGAATAGGCGACAATCGCGTGACTTTCCGATCACCAGGAGCCCGACATGCGCCGTACAGCCGGCATGCTCTTGGGTCTCGCTCTCGTCGCCCCGCTCGCCGCCGTGCCCACCGCATCGGCGTCGGCGACCACGACCGCGACAACCGCGACAGACCCGTACTCCGTCTTCAAGGTCGACATCAAATACAGCAAGACCGTCAAGCGCGGCGGGAAGATCAGCTATTCGATCCGGGCCAAGAACAACGGCCCCTACTACGCCGACTACTACTGGATCGGCGGCCAGCTGCCCAAGGGCGTCGAGCCGCGCCTGTACTGGGACGGCCCCAAGGGCACGAAGTGCTCATGGGAGGGCCAGCAGTTCTGGTGCTCCGGCCCCTACCGGCTGGAGGTCGGCAAGAGCGACTGGCTGAAGTTCCAGCTCAAGCTGAAGAAGGGCACCAAGACCACGCGGGTGGCCAAGCTCGGCATCATCGCCTACGACGTGCCCAACGGCGCCGAGGACCTGTCCAAGGAGGAGCTGGAGCGCATCGGCATCCGGGGCTGGACGTTCCTCAAGACGGCCAGGACGAAGATCGTGTGGCCGAAGCCGGGCAAGACCTACACGCCGCCGCCTCCGCCGCCGTGGACCCCGCCGCCCGCGAGCAAGGAAGAGCGCAACGAGAAGAAGGACACCTGAGCGCTCCTTTCAGCCCAGGCCGTGCCGCACGGCGTAGAGCGCGGCCTGGGTCCTGTCCTGCACACCCAGCTTCATCAGCACGTTCGACACGTGCGTCTTGACCGTCTTCTCCGCCACGCGCAGCTCCTTGGCGATCTCCCGGTTGGACCGGCCCGCCGCCAGCAGCGCCAGCACCTCGCGCTCCCTGTCGGTCAGCGGCATCGGCGCCGGACCGGACTCGGGCAGCGGCGCCATCATCGCCTCGGCCGCCTCGGGCGCCAGCAGCACCTGGCCGCCGTGCACGGCGCGCACCGCCTGGGCCAGGGCCAGCGGGTCGACGTCCTTGTAGAGGAAGCCCGCCGCACCCGCCCGCATGGCGGGTCCCACGTCGTTGCGGTCGCTGACCGAGGTCAGGACCACGATCCTGGTCGCCGTGCCCGCCAGCCTGGCCAGGGTTCCGTGCCCGTCGAGCACCGGCATCCGCAGGTCGAGCAGGAGCACGTCCGGCCTGAGCGAGGCCACCAGCTCGGCCGCCTCCAGCCCGTCGGCGGCCTCGCCCACGACCGTGATGTCGTCCTGGAGGTCGAGGAAGGTCCGCAGGCCCTGCCTGACCACCGGGTGGTCGTCGGCGATCACCACCCTGATCGCACTCGCGTTCACTGAGGGATCTCCATCCGTACCTCGGTCCCCGCACCGGGCGAGGACGTCACCACCAGCGTGCCGCCGACCGACTCGGTGCGCTCGCGCATCGACACCAGACCGAGCCCCCGCCCGCCCGGCGCGTCGAACCCCTTGCCGTCGTCGCGCACCGACAGCACCACGCCGCCGGGCAGCCGGTCCAGCCGCACGGCCACCTCGCTCGCCTCGGCGTGCCGCAACGCGTTGTGCAGCGCCTCCTGGGCCACCCTGAGCACCGCGACCTCCGTCGCCGCGGGCAGGCAGTCCTCGAACGTCGCCTCGAAGCCCACGCCCGGCGCGTGCAGCCTGTCCATCATGCGCACGTGCTTGCGCAGCGTCTCGGCCAGGCCGTGCCGGTCGAGCTCGGCCGGGCGCAGCTCCACGATGACCGCGCGCAGCTCGGCGAGCGCCTCCCCGGCCAGGCGCTGGACCCGCTCGATCTCGGCCGCGGCCCGCTCGGCGCCCGGCGGCAGCAGGTGGGCGGCGGCCTGTGCGGTCAGCCGCAGCGAGAACAGCTTCTGGGTGACCGCGTCGTGCAGCTCGCGAGCCATCCGGTTGCGCTCCTCCAGCATGGCCAGCTCGCGCCCGCTCTCGTACAGCCTGGCGTTGGTCAGCGCGATGGCGGCGTGCGCGGCGAACAGGGTGAGCAGGTCCTGGTCCTCGGCGGTGAAGCCACCTGGCAGGCGCTTGTTGGCCAGGAAGATGATGCCGAGCACCTGGTCGCCGTCCTTGATCGGCGCGCCGAGGAAGTCCTTCATCACCGGGTGCGCGCTCGGCCAGTACTCGAACCTGGGGTCCTCGCGCAGGTCGGCCAGGCGCACGGGCGCGCCCTCGCGCAACATCGCGCCCAGCATGCCGTGCTGGCGCGGCAGCGGGCCGATCGCGTCCCACTGCCTGTCGGTGATGCCCTCGGCGACGAACTCGGCGAACGACCCGTCGTCGTCCGGCACGCCGAGCGCCGCGTACCGGGCGTCCAGCAGCCGCTGCGCCGACCGCACGATCACCTGCAGCACCTCCCGGACCGACAGGTGCCTGGTGACGGCGAGCACCGCCGTGCTCACCGCCTGCAGGATCGCCTCGCGCTCCTGTCCACTGGAGGTCATCCCCCCACCCTATGGCGGCGCTCCCGCTCCCCATGGTCCTAGGTCCATGTGCCCAGACCCCGCCCGGTCCTGCGCCCGATGTACGGCGACGCGCCCGCTCGTAGCGTCGCGAGCATGACGAACACCGCACTCATCACCGGCGCTTCCCGTGGACTCGGCCTCGCTCTGGCAAGGGCGCTCGCGAGGGAGGGCTGGAGTCTCGTCCTGACGGCCAGGGGCGACCTGAACGCCGTGGCCGACGAACTCGGCGCGGTCACGATCTCGGGCGACGTCGCCGACCCCGCGCACCGGGCCAGGCTGGCCTCGGCCGTGCCCGAGCTCGACCTGCTGGTCAACAATGCCAGCGACCTGGGCACGGTGCCGCTGCCCAAGCTCGCCGACTACCCGCTCGACGCCTTCGCCGCCGCACTGGCCACCAATGTGAGCGCGCCGCTCGGCCTGGTGCAGGCCACGCTTCCCGCCCTGCGCGCGAGCAAGGGCGCGATCGTCAACATCACCTCCGACGCGGCGACGGGCGCCTACGAGGGCTGGGGCGGCTACGGCGCCACGAAGGCGGCGCTCGACCAGCTCTCCAACGTGCTCGCGGCCGAGGAGCCCGACGTCGCCGTCTGGTGGATCGACCCTGGCGAGATGAACACCAGGATGCTGGCCGACGCCGTGGGCGAGCAGGAGGCCGCCCAGGCCGCCGACCCGGCCGTCGTGGCCGCCTCCATCGTCGGGCTGATCACCAGCAGGCCGGCCAGCGGCCGGGTGAGCGCGCAATGACCGCGACCCTCGACTTCACCCTGCCCGACTCCCTGTCGGCGCACGAGCCGCCAGAGGCGCGCGGGCTGGCCCGTGACGGGGTACGCCTGCTGGTGACGGGCAAGGGCTCGGGACGGCACACCCACCACACGTTCGGCGACCTGTCGTCGCTGCTGCGGCCCGGCGACCTGCTGGTCGTCAACAACTCCGCCACGCTGCCCGCCGCCGTGCGCCTGGACCGGGTGGCCGTGCACTTCTCGACCGAGCGTGAGGACGGCACGTGGCTGGTGGAGCTGCGTCGCCGTACCGGATCGGGGACCGAGCCCTTCGCCGGGGGTGCGGCCGGGGAGTGGTTGCCGTTGCCGGGCAGGGCCACGTTGCGGCTGATCGAGCGGGAGACGTCCCGGTTGTGGCGTGCCGGGCTGGACCAGGCCGTCCTGCCGTACCTGCGTAGGCACGGGGTGCCGATCCGCTACTCCTACGTGGACAGGGACTGGCCGATCGCCGCCTACCAGACGGTGTTCGGCGCGGTGCCCGGCAGTGCGGAGATGCCGAGCGCCGGGCGGCCCTTCAGCACGGACCTGGTGACCGCGCTCGTCGCACGGGGGGTGGGCGTCGCGCCGATCACCCTGCACACGGGGGTGGCCTCGCCGGAGAAGGACGAGCCGCCCTACGACGAGCGTTTCGAGGTGCCGCGGGCGACGGCCAGGCTGGTGAACCTGACGCGGGAGGCCGGTGGGCAGGTCGTGGCCGTCGGCACCACGGTGGTCAGGGCGCTGGAGTCTGCCGTCGGCCCCGACGGGCTGGTGACGGCGGCGGGCGGCTGGACCTCACGGGTCGTCACGCCCGAGACCGGCGTCAGGGCGATCACCGGCCTGCTGACCGGGCTGCACGAGCCTCGGTCGAGCCATCTGCAGATGCTGAGCGCGATCGCCGGGCCGGACGTGCTCGCCGCGGCCTATGAGGAGGCGCTGCGCGGGGGCTACCTCTGGCACGAATTCGGGGATGCGCATTTGATCATCGCCGACTAGTCGATTGCAAGAGGATCACAACCGTGCCGGGAAAAGGTGGAGCTTGTAAAAAGTTTTACGTTCTTCACGTTCGCGTGGTAGAACGCTTCCACTATTGACGGGGGCCGACGGCAGGTTCCCCGCTTCCTTCCTCATCGGAGATTTTGCATGCGCCTCCCCCTCTCGAAGATTGGTTCCGTCGCGCTCGTCGCGCCCCTCGCGGGCGCGCTGCTGCTCGGGGCCACCCCTGTCGCCTCGGCCAGCGTGACGGCTCCGGCCAAGGTCAGCACGGTCAAGGCCGACGAGCCGTACTCCGTTTTCGCCACCACGGTCTCGGCGACCAAGAAGGTGAAGCGCGGCGGCAAGATCACATACAGGATCGCCGTCAAGAACCTTGGCCCGCACACCGCCAACTATTACTGGATCGGCGGCAAGCTGCCCAAGGGCATCACCAACAAGGTGTACTACGACGGCCCCAAGGGCACCGAGTGCGTCATCGACGGCGGCGGTTTCTGGTGCGCCGGTCCGTGGCTGCTGGAGAAGAACGACGAGGACTGGCTCACCCTTGAGGTCAGGCTGAAGAAGACCACGCGCGGCGTCGCCAAGGCCACGCTCGGCGCCGAGGTCTGGGACGTTCCCAACGGCATGGAGGACATGTCCAGGGAGGAGATGGACCGGCTCGGCGGCTTCAAGCGCTGGTTCTACGGCAAGAACGTGAAGACGAAGATCGGCTGACCTTCAGGCAGCCCGCACCGGCACCCGCCCCTCCACGCTGAGCGGCGGGTGCCGTCGTGCCGGGGGACGGCCGATCACCGAGGCGACGGCGTCCTCGGCCACCCGGGCCAGCTCCCTGCGCCCCGACGCGGCGATCGGCGGCAGCACCGTGACCTCCACGACGAGCCTGCGTACGGTCACCACCCTGGCCAGCGACACCAGCAGCGAGTCCGTCCCGACGAACGCCTGCGCCGTCGCCGCCCTGCCGCCCGCCTCCCGGTAGTGCAGGGCCAGCGGCCTGACCGCGACCCCCGCGTCGACGGCCGCCTGGAACACCGCAGGCCGGAACGGCCCGCCGACCCGGCCGCACCACGTCGTGCCCTCGGGGAAGGCCGCGACCGTCTCCCCCGCGCGCAGCACGGCCGCGACCTCGGCCACCGAGCCGGGCAGCGCCTTCAGCGAGCCCCTGTCCAGGAACAGCGCGCCCGACTCCGCCGCCATCGCCCCCACGACCGGCCAGTGCGACACCTCCGACTTGGCCACGATCCGGCACGGCTGCGACGCCGCGACGACCAGCGGGTCCAGCCACGACACATGGTTGGCCACCAGCAGCGCGGGCCCACGCCCCGGTACGGCGTGCGCCGTGGCCGCCCCCGCGAAGAACGCGAACCCCTGCCGCAGCTCCAGCCGTACGCCGAGGGCCCGCAGCAGCAGCCGCGACCAGGCCATGGTCAGCCCACGCCTGGCCGTGCCCATGCCGAGCGCCCTGACCAGCACCACGGCCACCACACCGAGGAACAGGACGGCGAAGGCCGCCGTCATACGCCAGACCCGAAGCGCCGCCCCCGCGGCACGCGCCGGATCGCGCACACAGTCCTCGGGCGTGCACGGCGAGACGGGCACCCAGGGATTGACGCCCTCGGCCGGGCGCTCGCGCTCAGGGGCGACAGCAGCGCCCTGGAGGCTCACGCCTGCCCCAGGAAGTGGCGCAGGTACCTGGGATTGACCTGGTCCATCGACAGCAGCACGAAGAAGTCCGCCGTACCGAACGCCCGGTCGTGCGCGGGCGCACCGCAGATCCACGCGCCCAGCCTGACGTAACCGCGCAGCAGCGGCGGCAGCAGGAACTCGCGCGGCGGCGCGGGCGACGCCCACGGCGTCAGCGGCCTGACCCTGTACTCCTCGGGCCCGAGACCCACCTTCGCCACCACACCGGCGGCCGTCGCGCCGCCGTCGTCCAGCGCGACCGAGCAGCACCCGGCCAGCCAGCGATGCCCGCCCTCGATCATGTAGCGGGCGATTCCCGCCCACATGAGACCGATGACCGCGCCCTCGCGATGATCCGGGCGCACGCAGGACCGGCCGACCTCGACCAGGTCCGCCCTGATCCCGGACAGATTGGCGAGATCGAACTCGGTGTCGGAGTAGAGGCCGTCACGCCGCCTGGGCGGGAGCAGCCGATAGGTGCCGACCACCTCGTCGCCGTCACGGACGAGCAGGTGGTCGCAGTAGGCGTCGAAGGGGTCCACGTCCAGGCCGGTCACCGGCGAGTCCAGGGTCGCGCCGAGCTCCTCGGCGAACACCTGGTGACGCAGGCGCTGTGCGGCCTGCAGATCGGCGGCGGTCCGGGCCAGGCCGATCGTGTAGCGGCGTTGAGCAGTGGTCTGCATGCTCACATGTAGCCAGGTCGGCGTGACAATTCGCCCAAGGTCACACGTCCGAATGGTGAACCTCCAACCCGACCACGGTGGCATGCCCAGTAGCGTGGCCCGTGTGGACCAGCGCACCCTCCTGATCACGCTCACCGGACCCGACCGTCCCGGTGTCACCTCCAGGCTCTTCTCCGTCCTGTCCGGCTTCCCCGTGACGGTGGCCGACATCGAGCAGGTCGTCATCCGGGGGCGGCTCACCCTCGGTGTGCTCGTCGCCTACGCGGGCGGCCCCTCGACCGGCACGGGCGGCACGCTCGGCGCCATGTGGACGGCCGTCGAGCGCGCCGCCGAAGACCTCGGCCTTGAGGTCGAGCTGTCGACCGGCAGCCACGACCAGGACAAACGCCGTCGAGGCCGGCTCACCGTCAGTGTGCTCAGCGCGCCCCTTCAGCCCGCCGCGATGGCCGGGATCGCCGGGCGCATCGCCGCCGCGGGGGCCAACATCGACAGGATCGAGCGGCTGGCCCAATGGCCGGTCACCTGCCTGGAGCTGTCGGTCTCCGGCGCCGACCCCAACGCCCTGCGCGTCGAGCTGGCCGCCGAGGCCGCCGTCCAGCAGGTCGACGTCGCCGTCCAGCGCACCGGGCTCTCGCGCAGGGCCAAGCGGCTCATCGTCATGGACGTCGACTCCACGCTCATCCAGGGCGAGGTCATCGAGCTGCTGGCCGCGCACGCGGGCTGTCTCGACGAGGTCGCCAGGGTGACGGAGGAGGCGATGCGCGGCGAGCTCGACTTCGCCGAGTCGCTGCGCCGCCGGGTCGCCCTGCTCGAAGGCCTGCCCGAGGCGGTCTTCGCCAAGGTGCGCGACGAGGTCGTCCTCACGCCCGGCGCCCGCACGCTGGTGCGCACGCTCAAGCGGCTCGACTACCGCTTCGCCATCGTCAGCGGCGGCTTCACCCAGATCACCGACGCGCTCGTCGAGGACCTCGGCATCGACTACTCCGCGGCCAACACGCTGGAGGTCGCCGACGGCAAGCTCACCGGCCGCGTCGTCGGCGAGATCGTCGACCGGCCGGGCAAGGCGCGTGCGCTGGAGAGGTTCGCACAGGCCGCCGGTATACCGCTCGGCCAGACGGTGGCGATCGGCGACGGGGCCAACGACCTGGACATGATCGCCGCCGCCGGCCTCGGCGTGGCCTTCAACGCCAAGCCCGTCGTACGGCAGGCCGCCGACACCGCGCTCAGCGTGCCGTACCTGGACGCGATCCTCTACCTGCTGGGCATCTCCCGCGACGAGGTCGAGGCGGCCGACGCCGAGGACGGGATCGCGCCTTAGGTTTCGCGCTGTGCGGGTCGAGGTGGCGGCGCGCTCTCTCGGGTGCTGTCGACCCGGCGGACCAGGCGTAGGGCGTCGTCGCACAGGCGGCGCAGGGCCGGGTGCGCGGCGACGGCCAGGCGTAGCTCCCTGCGCACGCGGCCGGGCCTGACGGCGTCGTCGTCGTCGAGGAGCTCGTCCACCCGGGAGGCGAGCTCGTCCAGCTCCTCGTCGAGCTGGTCGGCCTCCGGCAGCTCCTCGCCGTCGAGCACCGCCTGGGCCGTGGCCTCCAGCCGGTCGGCCACCGCGTCGAGCACGGCGACGGTGGCGTCGGAACCGACCTCGGCGCCGCGCATCACCGCCGCCAGCAGGATCACGTCGTCGCGCAACGCCCTCGCGTCGCGTACGGCCCTGCGCAGTTCCTCCGGCGCGCTGCCGCCGGGCTCCTTGGCCAGCCTCGCCAGCGTGTCCTTGAGCCGATCGGCGGCCTCGCCCGCCGCGTCGGTGTGCTCGCTCACCGCGTCGAGGTCGCGTTCGGCCAGCGCCCTGACCATGCTCGCGTGCTCGCGCACCATGTCGGCCACCCGGCCGGGCACCCGGCCCGCCTCGCCCCTTGGCCACAGCAGCCTCGCCGCCACCAGCACCATGACGCCGCCGGCCGCGGTCAGCAGCAGGCGGATGCCCGCGGCCTCCCAGCCGAGCACGGTGGAGAAGTCGGTCAGCATCAACGCCAGCGGAGTCGCGAACACCGACCAGTACGCATAGCTGACCACCTTCAGCGCGAAGCCGAACGTCGCGAACACGAACACCGTCACCACGACCGTCAGCAGCCCCGGGACCAGTCCCAGGACGATCGCCGCCATCGCCGCGCCCAGCACCGTGCCCGCCGTCCGCAGCACCACACGCTCCACCGTGTCGCCATAGGTCGGGCGCAACCCCATGAGCACGGTGAACACGAACCACTGCCCGTAGTGCTCGTGCAACGCGACCATCAACGCCATCGCGGCCAGCGCCCCCACCCCGACCCTGGCGGCGTGCCGCGGCCTGCGCAACAGGGCGCCGAACTGGACGCCCGTCCCCGGCGCGAGCGCGCTCAGCCTGGCCCGCAGCCGCACGCCCGCCGAGGCCAGCAGCCCCACCGAACGCACGGCGACGGCCAGCCTGTCCACACACCTGCGTACCTGGCCGAGCAGCACGGAGTAGGTCAGCGAGGCCGGGTCGGTGCGGCCTTCGGCCCTGAAGGCCGCCGCGCTCTGGCCGAATGCGGCGGCGCTCTGCAGGGCGAAGGGCACGCCCACGGCGCTGGCCGAGGCCGAGGCCTCGCGCAACGCGCCTGCGAGCGCGGCCACCGCGGCGTCGAGCACGGCCATCTCGCCCGGCGACTCCACACCGGCCGGGTGGGCCGCACGCGCCTGCTGCCGCAGCGTGCGCAGCGCCACGACCTCCTGGAAGATGCGGGTGAGCGTCGACACATAGCGGTCGGGGGAGTTCTCGCCGCCTCGGAACGCCGCCGCCGCCGTGCCCGCCGCGTCCAGCGCCCTGGCCCCGCGCTGCCTGGCCGCCACCCAGTCGTTGTCGGGCAGGTCCAGGCCCTCCAGCAGGTCCACCATGGCCAGGCCCGCGACGGTCAGCTCGTCGTGCAGCGGCTCGAGCCCCGCCGCCCGCCGCCCCGCGACCGCCATCGCACAGAAGAACAGCCCACCGGCCCCCACCAGCAACGTAGGCGCCGACCCCGGCTCCATCGCGTCGTACACACCGACCACGACCGCCAGCACAGGCGGCAGCCCGATCCCGGGCCACTGCCCGCCCGCCGCCGCGGCCACCCCCACCACCGCGACCGCCACCCACGGATACGGCGCGACCAGCGACCCCAGCAGGAACCCCAGCGCGATCAGCACGACCTTGGTGAGCAACGTCCTGGCCCGCTGCGAGTACGGCGAGCCGTACGGGTCGGCGAATCCCGTCAGATACGAGCCGAGCGCCGCGAGCGCCCCCTCGTGCGCATAGCCGCTCAGCGCCCCCACCAGCAGCGGCAGCCCGATCGCCAGCCCACACAGCAGCCCGTAGGCCCACGGCGGTCTGGCCGGCAGCGAGAAGCCGCGACGCAGTGCGTCGAGCAGCCCTCGCATACGGCTCCCCCGGTGTCAGTCCTCCTTGGGATCCCAGCGGTCGACCAGGCGTCCCGTCCCAGGCCAGAGGTCTACCCACTCGGCGTCGGTCTCGATCACGGCGAACGCGCCCGGCTTGAACCCGAACTCGCCGCCGACCAGGCTCAGCACCAGTTCGTGCACGCCCGGGTTATGCCCGACGAGCGCCACGGTCCGCGCGTCGCCCTGCCTGCGCAGCAGCTCGAACAGCTCCTCGGGATAGGCCTCGTAGATCTCCTTCTCGAAGATCGGCTCGGCGCCGGGGAAGGCCAGCTCCGCGGTGCGCCGGGTGCGGGTCGCGGGCGAGCACAACACCACGTCCGGGACCAGCCCTCTGCTCGTCAGCACCTCGTGCACCCGCCCGGCGTCGCGCTCGCCGCGCTCGGTCAGCGGCCGGTCCCTGTCGTTGAGCCCCGGAACCTGCGCGGCCTTGGCATGCCGCAGAACGATCAGCGTGCGCACGACGTCGTCACCCCTTCGACATCCAGATGCCCATCCCGGCGATCACCGCAAGGATCGCGAGCATCGCCAACAGGATCAACACCAGCGTCTTGCCGCCCGACGGCCTCTGCTCCTCCATCCCCCCAGTTTCCCACCCACCCCACCCGCCCTCCCACCCGATCCCACCATGAGCCGAGGACCGGACCGCCCGGCGGGAGAACGGGCCGGGACCGGACACAACCGAGGCCCCCACCGGCAGGTAGGGGCCTCGGGCGAACAGGTTCGGGCGGCGGTCAGGAGCTGACCGGCTCCGGGGTCCTGTCGTTGTTCTCGTTGCTCTCCGACGGCGTGCCCGCCGAACGGCGCTTGGACACGATGATCGCGCCGACCACGACGCCCACCGCGAGCACCGTGACGCCGATACGCAGCGTCGGGTTGTCGGCGTAGGCCACGACGGCCGGGGCGATGAGCAGTGCGACCAGGTTCATCACCTTGATCAGCGGGTTGATGGCCGGACCGGCGGTGTCCTTGAACGGGTCGCCGACCGTGTCGCCGATGATCGTCGCCTCGTGCGCCTCGGAGCCCTTGCCGCCGTGGTGCCCGTCCTCGACCAGCTTCTTGGCGTTGTCCCAGGCCCCACCGGAGTTGGACAGGAACACCGCCATCAGCGTGCCACAGGCGATCGCACCGGCCAGGAACGCCCCCAGCGGCGCGTACCCGAGTGCGAAACCGACCGCGATCGGCGTGAGCACGGCGAGCAGGCCGGGTGTGGCCAGCTCACGGAGCGAGTCGCGCGTGCAGATGTCGACGACCCTGCCGTAGTCGGGCAGCTCGGTGCCCGCCATGATGCCCGGCTTGGTCCTGAACTGCTCCCGCACCTCGAACACCACACGCATGGCCGCCCGGCCGACCGCCATGATCGCGAGCCCCGAGAACAGGAACACGACCGCGGCGCCGATCATCAGGCCGACCAGGATGTTGGGCGCGTCGACGCTCAGGCTGAACGTCTGCAACGTGCCCAGCGCCTCCTTGACCGAGGCGCTCGCGGTGAGCAGTTCGCCCTCGACGGCCGTGCGGAAGGCGCCGAACAACGCGGTCGCCGCCAGTACGGCCGTGGCGATCGCGATGCCCTTGGTGATCGCCTTGGTGGTGTTGCCGACGGCGTCGAGGCTGGTGAGCACCCGGGCGCCCTCGCCCTCGACGTCGCCCGACATCTCGGCGATGCCCTGCGCGTTGTCGGAGACCGGGCCGAAGGTGTCCATCGACACGATGACGCCCACGGTGGTCAGCAGACCGGTGCCGGCCAGCGCGACCGCGAACAGGGCGATCGTCACATTGCCGAACCCGAGCAGGAACGCGCCGTACACCGCGGCGCCGATGACCAGCGCCGAATACACCGCCGACTCCAGACCGACGCTGATGCCGGCCAGGATGACGGTCGCGGGACCGGTGCGCGAGCTCTCGCCGATGTCCTTCACCGGACGACGGTTCGTCTCGGTGAAGTACCCGGTGAGGATCTGGATCGCACTGGCCAGCACGAGGCCGATCAGCACCGCGCCGATCGCGATGATCCGGGGGTCGGAGTCGACGGCCGCGATGGCCGTGCTCACACCCGACAGCTCGGCGAAGCTGCTCGGCAGGTAGGCGAAGGCCGCACCGGCCACGAGCACGGCGGAGATCGCGGCGGAGATGAAGAAGCCCCGGTTGATGGCGGCCATGCCGTTGCGGTCCCCGTCGCGCGGACGCGTGACGAAGATGCCGATGATGGCCGTGATCACACCGATCATCGGCACGATCAGCGGGAAGACCAGGCCTTCGACACCGAAGGCGACCTTGCCCAGAATGAGGCTGGCCACCAGCATGACGGCGTAGGACTCGAACAGGTCGGCCGCCATACCGGCGCAGTCGCCGACATTGTCGCCCACGTTGTCGGCGATGGTGGCGGCGTTGCGCGGGTCGTCCTCGGGGATGCCCTGCTCGACCTTGCCGACCAGGTCGGCGCCGACGTCGGCGGCCTTGGTGAAGATACCGCCGCCCACTCGCATGAACATCGCGAGCAGCGCCGCGCCGAAACCGAACCCTTCGAGCACACCGGGCGCGTCGCCCTGGTACACGATGACGACGATCGCCGCGCCCAGCAGACCGAGCCCGACGGTGAACATTCCGGCGACGCCGCCGGTGCGGAAGGCGATGCGCATGGCGACCTTCTCCCCCGACTCACGGGCGGCGGCGGCCACGCGAACATTTCCGCGTACGGCCAGCCACATACCCATGAATCCGGTCAGCGCGGAGAACAACGCACCGACCACGAAGAAGATCGACCGACCGATGCGCACATCGGTCTCACCGGGCAGTAGAAGCAACAGGAAAGGAATCAGAACCACGAAAATCGCGAGCGTACGGAACTGCCGCTTCAAATAGGCGGCGGCCCCTTCCTGTACGGCTCGGGAGATGTCCTGCATGCGCTGCGTGCCTTGACCGGCCGCGAGCACCTCTCGCACGAGTCCGCCTGCGACGGCGAGTGCGAGCAGGGCGACCGCGGCGACCACGATCACGATCGTGAGGTGGTTTCCGCTCAGGGACACCGCTGAGCTTGGTTCAGCGGCCAGATAGAGCCTTGACATCCGTTCTCCTCGGCAAGACGGGTACGTCCTGCCCGGACGGGCGCTGCGGTATCACGTACGGCGGGCGGTGCTGCGCACATCCGGGTCATGGGCTGTGCCGCTTCCGGTTGAGTCCGCCGCTGCCGCGGGGTAAACCTTGGCCGGTGCCGGGAGTCTACGCACGGCCGTCCCGGATATGAAGGCTCTGCGCACGGCCATTTACCAGACGTTCGGTAATCACCTGACCAACATGCCGATATCCAGGGGTACTTAAGGGTGGAGGGTGGGGTTTAGGAGGGCTTTTATTTGTTGTTTGGGGTGACTGGAATGGGCGAGGGTGGGGGGTGGAGCACGCTGTATGGGGTGGTTGTCAGGGGCGGGGTGTGGAGGAAGTCAGGATCAAGGAAGAGGTCCAGATGGCGGGACTCCGTCCCGGGGGACGCGCTTGTCACTTGCGCATCAGGGGGGTGGGGTTTGGGGCGGGGGGAGGGTGGGGTTTGGGGCAACTCACGACCCCTCATGACCTACGCCCCTTCTGCCCCTCGCGCCCTCCATGACCTCGCCTCCTACCTGCCCTCTGCCCTCTGCCCCCTGCCGCTCCCGCCTCGTCCCCGCCCCCGCCCTCTTGCGCCCTACCGCTCCCGCCTCTTGCCTCTTGCCCCCTGCCGCTACCGCCTCGTTCTCGCCTCTTGCCCTTGCCTCATCTCGCGCCTCGCACCTCACTCCTCGTCTCTTGCCTCCGCCTCTTACCCCCTGCCCCCTTGCATCCCTCGCCCGGCCTTCGTCCTTACCTCGCGCCCCCTGCATCTCGTGCCCCTTGCACCTCGATTCTCACCGCTCGGCCTCGCGCCTCCCGTCCCCTCACCCCACCCCTTGCCTCACGTCTCACGCGTCTTGACTCTCGGCCTCACACCACGTACCGCCCGCGCCTTGCCCAGATCTCACACCGCTCACCTCTCGGCCTTGCATCCCTTGCACCCGCCTCCGTCCTTCACCCCGCACACCTCGCGCCTCACACCTCTCGCCTCGCACCTCGCTACTCGGCCTCACACCCTCACCCCGCCCGTGCCCTCGTCTCGCGCCGCTCGCCCTGCGGCCTTGCCCCTTGCGTCCCTCGCCTCCACCCCTTGAGTCCTGCCTCCGCTCCTCACCCGCACCCCGCCGTGCCAAGCACTCCCCTGGGACCAGCCCGGCGCCCTCGACGTAACGCTCCTCAGCCGAAGTCCCGCTGGAGCGGCGTGAAGGACGGGTCCCAGCCCTGGACGGCGAGTAGCTCCAACCACGGCGTCAGCCGTACTGGATGCCCCTGAAAGCGTGCAGAAACGACGAATGGCGCCCAGTTGGGCGCCAGCCGTGGTTCGGTCCCTCGGGGTTAGATGCGGCCGTTGGAGATGGCCGGCCAGCTCATGCGGATGCGCATGCCCTTGGGGCTGGGGATGACCTCGACGTCGTCGGCCAGGCCCGCGATGACCGCGATGCCGAAGCCGGACGTGAGGGTGTCGGGGAACAGGGCAAGGTCGAAGGACTGCTCCTGTTTGATGTCGTCACTGGGTGCCAGGTCGGTGACGACGACCTCGAAACGACCGGAGTCGTCCCGCAGCTCGATGCGGATGGGCTCACCCGGGCAGTGCAGGCGGTGTGCCTCCACAGCCCGGGAGCAAGCCTCTCCGACGGCGAGCCTGACCTCGTCCAGGACAGACTCCTCCACGCCGGTGCGGCGGGCGATCGCGGTCGCGACCAGCCGTGCCGTACGCACGTGCGCGGGCAGTGCGCTGAACGTCAGCTCGACGGTAGCCATGACTACTTGTCTCGGCCGTGTGCTTCCTTGGCCTCGTCGACCGAAGCGTAGATCCCGAAGACCTTGGTCAGTCCGGTGATCCGGAAGATCTTGAGAATACGCTCCTGCGTGCACACCAATTCGAGGGAACCGTCATGCGCCCGAACCCGCTTGAGCCCCCCGACCAGGACACCAAGGCCCGTCGAGTCGAGGAAGTCGACCTTCTCCATGTTCACGAGCAGATTGAAGTTGCCCTTGTTCACCAGGTCGATCAGCAGCTCACGCAGCCTCGGCGCGGTGTAGACATCGATCTCACCCTCGACCTCCACGATGGTGAGTCGGTCTTCGGTGCGGTGATCCAACTTCAGATCCACAGATCCTCCAGCGCCTTGCCTGCGAAAGTACTCTGGCGGGCCTGGCAGTCTGGAGCGGGGTTGCCCCTGACTGTCCGACCCTGACGCGCGGCATTCAACCACGCCCAGCTTCACTGTCTATACGAAATCACGATTCCCGGCGACTCTGCCCATGGATGCGAGACTGGAAACCAGTGAGTTCCTTCGCCTTCTCCCCACATCGAGGCGGTCCACTCCTCGACCGGCTCCTCGGTGTTCCCGCACGTCATGAGCGCGTCACTCATGTGGAGCATGTTCCAGCACGTCAAGCCGGTCAAGTACGTTGGCCGGAATGGGCCCCCGAACTTCTGGTTACGCGCTTGGCGAACCAAGGCGTCGAGGGCCTCTGGTCGCACCAATACGACACCGCCACGCTGGCCCACGAGGGCAAACATGTGATCGTCGCCACGGGGACGGCGTCCGGGAAATCGCTGGCCTACCTCACTCCCGCGCTGGCCGCGGCGCTGTCGGGCGGCACGGTGCTGTACCTGACGCCCACCAAGGCCCTGGCCGCCGACCAGCTGCGTTCCCTGCGCCGCCTGGCGATCACCGCCTTGCGCGCCGCCACGTTCGACGGCGACACGCCCTTCGAGGAACGCGCCTGGGTACGCCAGCACGCCAACTACGTCCTCACCAACCCCGACATGCTGCACCGTGCCCTGCTGCCACGCCATGCCCAGTGGTCGTCGTTCTTCCGCCGACTGCGCGTGATCGTCGTCGACGAGTGCCACGGGTACCGAGGCGTCTTCGGCTCCCACGTCGCCCAGATCCTGCGCCGCCTGCGCCGCGTCTGCGCCAAGTACGGCTCCACGCCCGTGTTCGTCCTCGCCTCGGCCACCGCCAGCGAGCCCGGCGCCTTTGGGCGACGCTTGACCGGGCTGGAGATGTCCGAGGTGACGGTTGACGCCTCGCCCAAGGGGTCGACCACCTTCGCCCTGTGGGAGCCCCCACTGACGGAGCTCCGCGGCGAGGGCGGCGCCCCTGTGCGTCGTACGGCGACTGCTGAGACTGCCGATCTTCTGGCTGATCTTGTCCTGGCCGATGTTCGTACGCTGGCTTTCGTGCGTTCCCGGCGTAGTGCGGAGACGGTGGCGCTTACTGCGCGGGCGCTTCTTCAGGATGCCGGGGTGGGGGGTGGCTTCGGTGCTCGTGGTGGTGCTGGTGGGGGTGGCGGTGCTTGGGCGCGGGGTGGGGTGGGGGGTTCGTTTGAGGAGTTGGGCGGTGGTGAGGGAGGGCGGTCTGAGCGGGGGCTGTGGTCTGGCGAGAGGTGGTCTGGCGGGGGTATGCGGTCTGGCAGGGATGCGGTGGCAGGCGGGGATATGACGCCTGGCGCGGATGCGGTGGCAGGCGACGATTCGACAGCTAGCGCAGGCATGCCGCCTGGCGGGGACCTGGCGGCTGGCGGGGGTATGACGCCTGGCGCGGATGCGGTGGCTGGTGACGATTCGGCAGCTTGCGGAGGCAGGCCGTTGGTCGGAGGAATGCCGTCTAGCGGGGACTTGGTGGCCAGCGACGATTCGGCGGCTCGCGGAGATATGCCACTTGGCGGAGAAATGCCGCCTAGCGGGGATGTGGCCGACGACGATTCGGCGGCCGGTGTTGCTGCGCTGCCTGATGGGGGCTTGCTGACCGGCGAGAGCTCGCCCCCTACTCCAACCCGACAGCTTCCATCCCCGACGACTCCCCCTCCCCACCTCGCCCACCCCAGCCACATCACCCAAGCCCCCCACGCACCCCACGCCGATCAACCAGCCCCAACCGCCGACCCCACCCAAACTGCCCCCCCACCCAACCAAGCCCCTCGCCCCGAAATATCCCCCACGCTTCCCACGCGCGACATGTCTCCTATGCCCGACGCGTATCCCACCCACCCCATATCCGACACATCCCCCACGCCCAATACGCCCCCAATCCCCAACGCGTCCCCCGCACCCGACACACCCCCAGCCCCCAACCCCTCGCCCACACCCGACACACCCCCCATGCCCGACTTGCCGGACCGCGTCGCCGCCTATCGCGCGGGCTACCTGTCCGACGACCGGCGTGTGCTCGAAAAGGCCCTGCGTTCAGGTGAGCTCATGGGCCTGGCAACGACCAACGCGCTCGAACTGGGCGTGGACGTCTCCGGCCTCGATGCCGTACTCATCGCCGGTTGGCCGGGCACACGGGCCTCCCTCTGGCAGCAGGCAGGCCGAGCCGGTCGATCCGGCCAGGACTCCCTCGCCGTACTGATCGCCAGGGACGACCCCCTGGACACCTACCTCGTGCACCACCCCCAGGCCCTGTTCGGCCAGCCGGTCGAGGCGATCGTCCTCGACCCCACCAATCCGTACGTCCTCGGCCCTCACCTCTGCGCCGCCGCCGCCGAGATCCCCCTCACCGAGGCCGACCTGCCGATCTTCGGCGACTCCGCGCCCGCCGTACTCGACGACCTCGTCACCCAGGGCCTCCTTCGCCGCCGTCCGGCTGGCTGGTTCTGGACGCGTAGAGAACGAGCCACGGACCTGGCCGATATCCGAGGAGGAGGCGGCCACCCGATCCAGATCGTCGAAAGCGACACGGGCCGCCTGCTGGGTACCGTCGACGAATCGTCGGCCCACACCGCCGTACACACCGGCGCAGTACACCTGCACCAGGGCGAAACGTTCGTCGTCGACCTCCTCGACCTGGAGGCCGGCGTGGCCCTGGTGACAGCAGGCGAACCGGACTACACGACGTTCGCCAGGGACATCACCGAAATCTCCGTACTGTCGTCCTTGCGGTCACACTCCCTCGGCCCGGCCGACCTGCATTTCGGCGAGGTCGAAGTAACCCGCCAGGTCGTGTCCTATCTCAAGCGCCGCAGCCAAAGCGGCGAGGTACTGGGCGACGAGCCCCTCGACCTCCCCCCACGCACCCTCCGTACGCGCGCCGTCTGGTGGACGCTGCCCGCCACCGAGGTGGCCCGCCTCGCCGAAGCCGGATTCGACCTCGGCGGCTCCGCCCACGCCGCCGAACACGCCGCGATCGGCCTGCTCCCCCTGTTCGCCACATGCGACCGCTGGGACATCGGCGGCGTGTCCACCGAACTCCACCCCGACACCGGCCTCCTCACCGTCTTCGTCTACGACGGCCACGAGGGCGGCGCCGGTTTCGCCGAACGCGGCTACGCGCGAGCAGCCGACTGGCTCACCGCCACCCGAGAAGCCATCGCCTCCTGCGAATGCGACCGAGGCTGCCCTTCCTGCATCCAGTCCCCCAAATGCGGCAACGGCAACGACCCCTTGGACAAACAAGGCGCCCTCCACCTCCTGGCCACCCTCCTCACCCCAACCCCCCACCCATAGCCGACCCCTCCCACCAGAACAGGCGACACCCCCACCAACGCCATAGGCGCCCTTGCGGCAGCCAACTCGCCACCCCGTGGCTCGCGCCTCCCACCACACCGTGCCGCGAGCCTCTGCCGCCTTCGAGCATCTAGGCAAATGCGGCAGCAGCCAGTCACCACGCCGCGTTCACACAGGCCACACGCGGTGTCAGTGGAGGGGCTGCACATCCTGGCGGAGCTTCGGCCAGCCTCATATTCCGGACATCCGAGAGCCCTGCCTCGCCCAAATACCCGAGAGCCGTGCCGTCACCTCAGCCTTCGTCAGCGTCTCCAGAACCGCCCTCGACCGCCTTCCCGAGCTCTCGCCGCATTGCCCGTTTCATTGCTGGCATCGCCCGTCTCAACAGCCTCACCGGCGTCTCCCGCCCGTAGGCGTTCACCAGACTGCCCCCATCGACGAGCAGCATCAGCCACGCCGTCAGCCCATCAGAGTTGGCAGCCCGCCAGAGGTTCCGGTCACGGCTTTCGGACAGCTCCGCTCAGACCTGCCTCCTACCGGCCTGAGCGAAGCCACCCGACAGCACCTGATCGAAAGCCGCGCGACAACGGAGCCATCCCACGCCGAAGTGATGCGCCGGCAACCCACCTCCCAGGCGGACTACGTCGCCTTGCCCCGACTCCGAGCGGCACTGCCCTTACCGCTCGCCCAGCCGCGTCCAGGGCTGACCTCGGCCTCGACCCGGAGAATCCAATCCCTCCGCCACAGCCCGTATCCGAGCCACATCCCACGCAAGTCCCAGCGCACCCGAGCCCCAGCGCCCCCTAACTCTCAGCCGCCCTGCTCGCCAAGCCGTTCGCACAAGGCAACCTCGACGCGTGTGTCAGCCACCCCCCGTCAACGTCGACTCAAAGACACCCCCTCCTAGACCGACCCGCCGACGCCGTCCCAACTCACCGGCCCGCGAGGGTGCCCACCCCAACCCGGCGGCACCCCCACCCCACAACAAGCCCACCCCCTACGACTACCCGACAGGAACCGACGCCGTCCCCGCACCGAACGACGCCTCCCCCTCGCCGTGATCGACACCAACCCCCGCCGCAGCAGCCGCCCGCCCGGCCCCGCCCTCCGGCCTCAGCCGCTCAGACCTGACCGACTCGGCCACACCAAGAATCACAGCCGGACGCCGATTGGTCGGCGGCGGCACACTCTCCGTCATCGGGTCATACACGCCCCTCGGCGACGTCACAGTCCCACTCACCACCGTGTCGTCCTCCTCGACAACACCGCCGAGACCGCCACCAGCCCCTCCCTTTCCAGAGCCCTCAGCGCCTTCGGCGACGCCAGCAGCCCCCATGGCCGCCCCCTCAGTCCTGTCCCCAGCCCCAGCCTTGCCTCCGGACTCAGCATCGCCAGCAGCCGCAGCCGCCCCTCCCGCGTCCCCCTCCACAGCCACAGCCGCTCCCGCCCCGCGAGCGCCACCAGCGACCAGCGACCTACGCCTCAGCCAAGCCCCACCAAAGGCCCCGATCAGCAGCACCAGCCCACCCGCGACAAGCAGCCCGTACTGCCGCACACCCCCGAACACCGAGCCACCCGACTCCACCGCGGCCCCCGCCTCGGTCACACCATGATCCGTACCCAACGAGGTGCCAGCCTCTCCCTCCCGATCACCCCGAAGCGAATCGCCCACCAGGCCGTCTCGCCCACTCTCAGGATCGTCAAGCGGCGATACCCCCTCGCCCTTACGCTCCCCGTCGGTCAGCGACTGATCCTTCGGCGTACCGGAATCGCCCTGCGACTTCCCGGTCGACGCGGCCTTGGCGGAGTCCTTGTCCGACGGGTCGGACGAAGCCTTGTCGCCGTTCTCCACCGCTTTGGAGTCGTCAGTGTCGCTCTGCGACGTCCCGCCCTTCTTCGGATCCTGCTCTGCGGCCTGCGGCGACGCCTTGGCGGAATCCTGTGGCGCGAGAATCGTCACGTACGCGGTGTCGGAGGCCGCCGAGCCGAGCACCCCACCTTCGCCGTCCCCTCGGAACGCCTTCACCACGACCCCGACCTGCTCACCAGCCGAACCAGCCGGTACGTCGAACATGGCCTTGCATGACGAACCCGAACAGGCGCTGCCAGCCGGAACCTTGCCGACACTGCCGTTCTGACTGGTCGACACCTCGTAGGACTGCAGATCGGGCTCCGCCCCCTTGCTCCAGGTAACGGCGATCTTGTTACCACCCTGGAGGCTGGCGCTCACGCCACTCGGCTCGGCCGCCGGTCGACGCAACCTGAAGGTCCGCGTGTCGTACGTCTGGCGGCTGACCTCTCCCACAAAAGTCACGGTGTACGTACCGTTGGGCGCACTTCCGGCGTTGAACGTGCCGGAGATCGTCTGATTCGCCCCGCCACGAGCCACACGCTGCCGCGAGACCGAGGGCCCTTCGACATACAGCCCGACGTCCAACTGCAGCAGCCCACTACGCGCCGAAACCGGTACGGATCCACTCGTCACGACCTGTCCCTCGGACGGTGAGGTGATCCCGGTCGAGGCCGCGCCTGACGTTGAGGCAGCCGAGCCGTTCGCCGACGCCGTGGCGCTATTGGTCAACGTCACCTTGGTCGCCAGCGTGGGCAGCGCGACCGCTTCTGCCGCCGTCGACCCCATGAGCACCAAGGACCCAACTGCGAGCGGCACGACCACCGCTGCCGCCATCAGTCTGCGAACCGCCGCCACGGCGTTTCCCTTCATCGAGAGCCTCGCACCGCCGCCACCCGCGTACGCGAGCAGCCGTACGGCGACTGGAAATGCCAGTCCTCCAGGCCCGCCTGAACGAGCCAAATCCCCCGAAACACATCGCCCCCACGACGACGCCGAGCAGCATAACCAGTTGACCCGCCTTTGTCCCACCAGTCAGTACAAGTCACATTGGGCAAGGGTAAGCGAGTCCTTATGCGAGATTTCCTACTCTTGAGCACGAAGTCCAAAAAGTCGCACTTCGTTAGTGACCCAGAGTCATCCTCTTCCCTCGATCCCCCGAACGCCCCTCACCTGCCATACGCAGCCAAAAGACTCAGAAATGCCGCCTCGAAAGCCAGATAAATGCCACAAGACGCACATCGCTGATTGCCACCCTGAGAAAACTCAACCCCACGCTTTAGGGCCTACACACATGCCACCTAAGGAGCATGCAGAAACCCACCACCCTTGCAGGGATTCCCCAAGCGACCACCCCCGACCGGCCCCAGACGCCGACCTCCCCGACACCGGCATCTCTCTGGCGGGCCCGGCCCCAAGCCGAGCACACGCCCCCTGATTTCCTCTGTCCGAGCGGTCACCCTGCCTGGAACGACAGCCCGACGAGGCGAGTGCAGTCTCCCAACGAACACCGCTCCGCAGGCATCCCGCCCAATTCCCCGCCCCCCCTCCCAAAGCGAGCACCTTCACCAGACAGAGCCCGTGCGACCAGACCCCCTTCACTCCGCGCTCGCCTCCAAGGCCACATACCTCCAAGCGAAGCCCCGTCCATCAGCGGCGCGAGAGCACGGAACGGACTATGGAGGAGCGGAGCGTGCCACACGGAAGAGTGATTCATGGGGAGGCAGGACGCGGAGTGCTGCGGTCACGGACCGACCCGGCTTGGTCCAGCCCTTGCCTGGGCAATCAGCACGCGCGCCCCCACTACGGGCAGGTCGACGCGCAACCTAGCCCAAACCTTCACCACCTCCCCGAACACCTCACACCGCTCCAACTCAGCCCCATTCGCGATAGCGATCGCTGACGCTTCGGCACAGACACGCCCCGGCTCCGCCAAGGCCAGTCGCGCTCCCGCCAGGGCACTGAGATCGGCCGCAGCCCGTACGCGGTGTTGAGCCACTCGCACCGAGCCCACGACAGCGAACGCCATTGCGACAAAGAGTATTAATCCCATCAATCCGACCGCCCAAATCGAAGCCGATCCCCGGTCCTGCCGATGGCGCCGATACCGGCCATGAACCCCACCCTCGGGGCGCCTGAAGCTGCGGCGGCGCGCACGACAATCCCGGGATGAACAATCCGACAAATTCTCACTTCTATGACAACGTGAATATCCCTCACCAGCCCCGCGCCTCGACAGCTCTCCCGTTCGTTGTCGTGTCACACTCCCCCTTCCCTTCAGTCCTTCTTTTCCGATTCGTCCACCGATATCGCGTTCCCACCTGGGCACGTTCAGCCGTATTCGCCTTTTCGGTCCGAGCGGCTTTCTCGGAATGCGAACGGGCTCCCGTTCGCCGGTTCGCCCGTCGCCTTCTGAGCAGCGAGCGAACCGGCTTGGTGACGGCGGCAGCCGTACGGCCTCGGATCGAATGGGCGAAGCCGGCTGTTCAGTCGTCGGGGTGGTGCGGCGGCGGCTCGGGGCCCGGTCGGGTGTCGGCTCTCACGGCGAGGCTGGGTTCTCGGAGGCGTTGGGCTCGGTGGCGGCGACGGCCTTGGCGTGGATGTCTATGGGTGGCAGGGCTATGCCCCAGCTTGGGCGTATGCGGGCGGACACTTCGACTTTTGTCGTCTCGGCGTCTCGGGTGATGTCGACCTGAGCGCCTGCGGGAGCGCGTACGAGGACCTGGGCGCGTACGTCCTCCAACGCCTCGCCTCGGGCTGCGGCACGCGCGCCGGCTCGGGTGGCGTCTACGCATTCCAGTTGTGCTCCTACGACGGAGATCGCCCATAGCGCGGCTGCCAGTACGGCCACCAGGGCGGGCAGGACCGCTGCGGTTTCTGCGGTTACGGAACCGCGGCAGCTCTGGCGCCGCCTACGAAGGTGCTGGGAGCGCATGCGGATCGCTGACCTCTCGCGTCGGAGGGCGGGTGATCATGGGAGATACCGGGTGGGGTGCAGGTGTGTCGTTGTGGCTGGACTGGTCTTCGAGTGGTTCGCAGGATTCCGGTGTGGCATGGAGGTTTGATCGACTGGCGTTGGAGGTTGGCTATCCGGCGGTGTCGAGGGCCTGGGAGATCAGGTTGCCGAGGCTCTCCTGGATGTCGGGGCTAGTGACGACCTTGAACAGGACGGCTGCGAAGGCGCAGGCTGCGATGGTTCCCACGGCGTATTCGGCTGTGGACATGCCTCGGTCGGTCGCCGCCATCGACAGCTGTGTCAGGCGCTGCCGTACGAAGGCGGATGCCGTTGTGTGCAGTGCCCTGCGCGTGCTGGTGACGAAGAGTGCGTTGAGGCCGAGGAAGTAGGCGCTCAGGGTGAGGGGGCTCAGCATCGTGTTGCCTGTTTGTGGGGCGAGGGCGGTGTTGTTCATCGGTCCTCCAGGTGTCTGGCTGGGTGGGCTACCAGAGTCGCCTGGTGGGGGGCTCGGATCGGGGGCGAGCGGCGTTCTGTGGATAGTGGGCGGGCGCGAGATTGGGCTGTGGATGGCGGTGGGAGGCGTACGGGCGACACCGTGCTGCACGCGATGCCGCGCGAGGCTGCGATAGGCGGCGCGAGGCAGGCTGACCGCGCGCTGCGCCCTTCGTCGTGCAAGGGGGTGTGCCCTAGAAGGGCAAGCGTTGTCCCCTGGAACTGAGCAAGTGCATGCGCCCTGGCAGATGAAGGTGGGGCGCGTGAGGCGGCTTGCTGTGGAGGCCGTTCACCGTGACGGCCGTCCATTGCACGAGGTGCATGGGCATGAGCGGCCTCCTCGGTGATGGTCACTCAGGGGAGGTGGAGGTGATGGTCACTCAGGGAAGCTGGAGATGGCGGGTACTCAGGGGAGATGGATGGTGGCGGGTACTCAGGGGAGGTGGATGGTGGCTGCCAAGCCTGCGATGACGGGGATGATGCCCAGGAGGACGAACGCGGGCAGGAAGCACAGGCCGAGGGGGGCTACAGCCTTGACGCCTACTCGTCTCGCTGCGGCGGCTGAGAGGGCGCGGGTGGTGTGGGAGGCGTCGTCGGCCAAGCGGGTGAGGGCTTCGGCGATGGGGGCTCCGCTTTGGGCGGCTCTTGTCATGGTTCGGGCGAGTTGGCTCAGGGCTTGGTCCTTGAGGTACGGGGACCAGGCGGCCTCTGGGGTGGCGCCCAGGCGGAGGTGACCGCTGATCGTCGCCAGGCGGTGTCCAAGGGGGCCGCCGATGGCGTTCGACGTGTGGTCGATGGCTGTACTGATCGGCAGGCCGGAGCGGAGACAGGCGGCCATGAGGTCGGCGGCGTACGGGAGATCGGAGATCACTTGGTGGCGTTCGCGCTGACTCTGTGGCGGCTCCCGACGCGCCAGCGCCACGACGACTCCCCCGAACGTCAGCAACGCCGCGACCACCCCTGGCACGCCTTCGACAACGAATCCCACGAAAAGGGCGATTGCCGCGGCCTGGAGAACCGTTCGGGCACTCGGCCGCCCCCTGGCTTCGGCGGCTGATGCGAGGTCGTCGTCCGGTGGTGGTAAGGGGAGCGCCAAACCGACCGGACCTGGGCCGCTGAGCTGGACAGCACGCTGGTTGGTCGAGCAGAGGGGCGGGCGGCATCGTTCGAGACGTTGGGCTGGATGAGCGGGTGAGAAGTAGAACCAAGCTGCCAAAGCAGTACACAGAGCAGCCAGGAATGCGGACATAGGCCACGCCCTTTGCGGTCGTCGTGGACGGGAAACGGTGTCGTCGCGGACGGGAAGGGTCAGGTGTTCTCGGCGTTCTGGGCCATGCGGTGGGTCCACCACAGGCCGACAGCGTCCAGTACGACCCCGGCTGCGAGGCAGCCCAGGCCGGGCAGGGTGCCGAGGAGGAAGTCGAGCGGATGCATGCCCAGGCCGGTGGCCATGAGCAGGCCGAGCAGCGGGAGCGCGGCGAGCATCTTGGCGGTGGCGCGTGGCCCGGCGAGTTGGGCCGCGATGTCATGCCGATGCGCCTGCGCCGTACGCAAGGCCGATCCCACCCGGTCGACCAGCGCGGACAGCCCGGCGCCTGCCTGTACGCCGATCTCCCAGCACGCGGCGAGCCTGTGTAAGCCCTCGCCGCCCTGCTGGGGAGCTGCGGCCACGAGGGCGGCTGCGACGTCGCTCCCGTCCCTCGCTGCGGCGATCACCGGTCGTAGGGCCTCCGGGGCGGGGAAGTCGCTGGTCGCCAGGGCTTTGGAGAGGGCTTCGCTCGGGGTACGGCCGGCGGACAGTTCGGCGGACAGGGATTGGCAGAGGTCGATGGATGCGATGCGCCAGGCCTCTGCCTGCCGGGCGGGCCGTACTCGGGTGATCCACCTCCTGATGTTCCAAACGGTGGCGACGGGCGGTGAGACGGAGGAGGTCAGGAGTCTGGCGAGGCGGGCGTTCGGGGCTTTTGGCGCACGCCACAGCCACACGACTGCGGCTGCGCACAGGGCGGCGAGCAAGGTCATGGCCGGGATGCGCTCACGGGTTGAGTCGGGTCCGTACCCAACTGCTGGATGGGAGCTCGCGAGGTGGGATGGCACGGCCTGGGGGCCTGTGCGGGCGGCGGTGATTGCCAGCCGGGTCGGGCGGAATGGCGGGAGGTGGTGGGTTCGTAGGGGTGCTGGTTCGGCGTGGCGGGCGGTAGCTGTTGGTTGGAGGACAACGGCTTTTGGTTGAGGGACGACGGCTGTTGGTTGGGCGATGGCGGCTGTCGGTTGGGCGACGGCGGCGAGGTAGGTGGGGACTTGTGCTGGTTCTCCGCGTCGGAGGATGGCGGGCGACAGGCTCTGGAGCGGAACGCCTGGTAGGCAGGGCCCGGTCGAGCCGGCCCGGATCGGGGGAAGGTGAGGGCGGGTACGGCTTCGACCAGGCCGGAGGTGGTTCTGGTCAGCAGGCAGATTTCGGCAACCCTGCGACGGCCGTCGCGTTTGCTGCGTGTCAGGTGGATGACGACGTCCAAGGCTGCGGCCAACTGGCTGTGTACGGCTTCGCGGGTCAGACCTGCGGCGCAGGCCAGGGCTTCGAGGCGAGCGGGTACGTCGGTCGCGGTGTTGGCGTGCAGAGTTCCGCAGCCGCCCTCGTGTCCGGTGTTCAGGGCTGCGAGCAGATCCACGACTTCGGCGCCTCGTACCTCCCCGACGACCAGGCGATCAGGGCGCATGCGCAGCGCCTGGCGTACCAGGTCGCGTAACGCGATGCCACCTGCGCCCTCCAGGTTGGCCGGCCGGGACTCCAGGCGTACGACGTGGGGGTGATGCGGGCGGAGCTCGGCCGAGTCCTCCACCAGGAGGAGGCGCTCGGCGGGTGAGGCCAGCGACAACATCGCGGACAGGAGGGTGGTCTTGCCGGTGCCCGTGCCGCCGGTGATCAGGAAGGCCAGGCGGGACTCCACGATCGCGGTCAGGATCGCGACCATCTGTGCCGACATCGTGCCCGCGCCGACCAGCGCCTCCATGGTGAACGCACGGCGCGGCGGCAGGCGCAGCGAGATACAGGTGCCGCCGGGGGCGATGGGCGGGAGTACGGCGTGCAGGCGTACGCCTCCGGCGAGGCGGGCGTCGACATGCGGGGAGGCGTCGTCGAGGCGGCGGCCTGCGGACGCGGCCAGGCGGTGGGCCAGACGGCGTACCGCTGATTCGTCGGGGAAGGTGATCGTCGTTCTCCGAAGGCCTGCGCCGTCGTCGATCCATACGTCGTTCGGACCGTTGACCAGGACATCGGTGACGTCCGGCTGGGTCAGGAGCACCTCCAACGGGCCTGCTCCTATCAGGTCGGCGCACAGGGCTCGGGTGACGGCGAGGATCTCGGCGTCGCCGTACACGGAGCGTTCGGCTCGGAGGGCTACGGCTACGTGGGCGGCGCTGGGTTCGACGCCGGTGCGGGCCAGGCGGACGCGTACGGCCTCGATGAGGGTGGGGGAAGGGGGCTCTGGTGGTGGGGCTGTTGGCATGGTGGCCTTCGGGAGTGGGCTGGGGGTGCCTCGCGTGGGGAGGTTGCTACTGCGGGCGGCGGGCTGCGGGCTGGGCTACGGGAGTGGGTCGGCGGTCAGGTCGGTGAGGAAGCCGTGGCAGAACTGGCCCAGGGCGGTGCGGGGGCCCAAGGCGGGCATCTCGCCTCGGTTGAGGGCGACTGTGAGGCGGGGCTGGTCGGGGATGGAGCCTGCGCAGGGGAGGTCGAGAGAGGTACAGACGATCTCCTCGGCGACGATGCCTGTGCGTACGGCGGCTCGAATGTCTGATGTATGGCGTTTCACGGTGTTGAGGATCTGGGCGGCGGCGAGTACGCCTCGCACGTCGGCCGAGACGACGATCAAGGTTGTCGTCGAGCGGGTCAGCGCTTCGGTGGCTGCCGGGTCCAGGTAGCGCGGGAGGTCGGCCACTACCAGGTCGAAGCCGCGCTTTCCGGCCTCCAGTACGGAGCGCATGGCTTCGGCGGGGATGGCTTCGACGTCGCCTCGGTGGAAGGACAGCACCGTGAGGTCGCCGAACGTCGGTAGAGCCGCCTCCAAGGCGCTGGGACTGACTCTGCCCTCCCTGGCTACCAGATCGGCCCAGCGGGCGCCTGAGGACTCCTCCTGGCCCAGCAGGGCGTCTATGCCGCCGCCCAGTGGGTCGGCGTCGAGGAGGAGCGTGTGAAGGCCGGACTTCGCGGCTCTGAGCGACAGGGAGGCCGCCAGCAGGCTCGCGCCCACGCCACCGCTGCCGCCCACGATGGACACGACCAGACCGGCGTGTGGAGCCGGGTCCATGATGTCGGCGAACTCGTCGACCAGTACGCGTTCGGCCTTGGGGAGCTCGAGTACGGCTTGGGCGCCTATCGCCACGCAGCGGCGCCACGTGTCGGAGGTCTCGACGGATTCCGGGGTCGTGGTGACCAGGAGTACGCGCTGGCGGTGTGGCGGGGCGGTGGCGGCCAGCGCGTCGGCCATGTCTTCGCCTACCACGATCAGCGGGGCTCGGGTCCAGTGCGGGCGGGCGTGGGCTGGGGCGTGGGCGACGTCCAGCTGGGTGCCTGCGGCTGCGGCTATGCGGACGAGCTCGTCGAGGAGGTGGTGGTCTTCGGTGATGACCAAGGGGCGGGGCATGTCGGCCTCCTGCTTGGGGGTGCGGGAGGTCTCACCTTGGCTGGGGTGGGGGTGGGGTGAGGTGGGTGAACGGGGTTCTGTGGATGGAGGGGGTGTGGTGGTGGGGGCTGTGGATGGAGGTGGGGGTCGCGGGTTGTGGGTGAGGTGGAGGTGGTCGGGTGGGGGCGTGATATCGCTTTTGAGGATTTTGGGCTGTGGATGTTGCGGTCGTGATGGGGATGGGGTGTGGACAGGGTTGTTGGGTGGCGGCTTTGGAGTGGTGGTTGGGCTGGAGGTGAGCGTGGGGGTTGGTGGTTTGGGCGGTGGTGTCCTGTGGATGGAGTGTGTTGAGTTCGGCTGGCCTGTGGAGTGTGCGGGTAGCTCTGGAGCCGACTTGTGGAGTGTGGAGGTGAGTCCGGGCTGGCCTGTGGAGTGTGGGAGTGAGTCCTGGGCTCGCCTATGGATGAAGGGGCGCCCGCGAGATCGGCTGTGCCGCCTGGGGATTCGAGGACGCGGGCGAGGCTGCAACGAGCTCGAGCGCAGGGCTGTCTCACCTGGGCCGGTGGGCATGCTGGCCGACGTGCGGCGGCGGGGAGGCGCTGGAGATGGAGTACGCAGGGCAGCGGCTGGAACGCGTGTGCGAGGCGGCTGGCCGGCGCTTGTGGCGAGCGATTGGTCAGCGGAGCAGGGCCTGCGTGGGCCGGTCGGCCCGTCAGCGGAAGGTTGGGCCTGTTGGGCTGGACGCCGGAGGTGGATATCGGTGCTCGCCTCGTGGCGTAAGGGGCGTTGCGCGAAGCCAGGGCATCAGGGGCGCGCGGCTCCTTGGCTGTCTAGGCCTTGACGGAGGGACGCGGCTTGGGGCGCCGCCAGGTCTGAGGGCAGTAGAGCCTGGATGGCACCTCTTGGGCGGCGCATGCCCTGCGGCATTCGGGGGCCTGGAAGCTGGGCGCGGTTGAGAGGGCGTACAGGAGGTGGCCGAGGGGTGTGACCGCGAGGCTTGGGTGCCTGAGGGGAGGGTGGGTGCCGGAAAAGGGGCGACCCCCGCCGGGGGGGATAGCGGGGGTCGCCGTAAACCGGTCCGGCTCCGGGGGGGTAGAGCCGGTCCCGTTTCAGAAGAAAGCTTTCAACACTTGACCGGAGCATGGCAAGGGACTTGCAAAGCTACCCCTTGCACAGCCGCTCCGGTTTCGGGAGATACCACCGTATGCTGCCCGATCGACTTGAGTTTCGTCGAGGAGCAATCTCCAATTTTCGCTAGTTTTTTTCACGGTAACGATATGGCCAACAATCTCCTTCGGCGCGTCGCGGGCGGCGGACGATCACCGTGAGTGATCTTTAGTGGCGATCACGGAGGCGGGGTTCCGGGGCGGCGAGGCGGTATGGGCGGTTCGTCCGGGGTCGGTGCGGGGGCAGTAAAGGTCTTGCTTCTAGGGCTTCCCATCAGGGCAGATTCGTCGTACAAAGGTGGCACGGACCACTTGTCCGGGCACGCCAATCGAGTACCCACGCGCGACCAGCCGCGGGAGGCGCGTCGAGACGGGCTTGACCCGCTCCGACGAATTCAGGTGCACGCTTGGTAACTCGGTGTGGAGTGCCGGCGACGGCGTCCCTCTTCTGGGGCGCCGTCCGCTATGTCTGGGCACGGACGGGAATCGCTGGGGCTGTGGGTGGGTCTTCGGGGGTGTTGGCGGTTGGGAATGCTGGGATGTGGCGGGATGTGCCGTTCGGCTATCTCGGAGTACCGGGCTTGTGGCGGGGGTCCGTCTACGGGATTCTGGCGGATCCGCTGATTGACTAATCAGTCATTTCGAGGCGCGTTGCCGGGGGCGCGTGGGTGTGGGCGTCGTGGGTGTGGGCGCCATCGTGGTGTGGTGGCCTGAGATTTGCTGGAGGCTTCCCGGCGCGACTGCGGGCGTCGGCGCTTGGGGCGTGGCTCGGGGCGTGTGTTCACCGCATGTGGCCGATTGGCGGGCCAGGTCGGTGGGACCTGGCGGTGCCCTCAGGGGAAGGGGGGAGGGAGGGGAGGACTGGGGAAGTGCCGAGAGGCAGGGAAGTAGAGGCGTTACGGGTGTGCGAGACCCGCCACACGGCACTTCGATGTCGGCCTTGAGCAGGTGCCCCGTGCCCGGGTGACGCAGAGGCGTTGTGAGTGCGCGAGACGCAGGGATTCGCGTGGCGTAGTGAGCGCGCGCGAGAGGCAGGGGTGTGCCCGATTCAGGAGTGCGCGTGGCGCGCGACCGCGCGATGCAATGACCGCGCGATGCGGGGAGTTGGCAATGCGGTGAGTGCGATGCGGGAGTGCACGGAGAGCTAAGACTGCGCACAATGCAGCGTTGCGTGCGGTACACGACTGCGCGTGATGCAGGTCTGCGTGCGACGAGCTGAGCAAGTGCGAGTGACACCACACCTCGCACTCGATCAAGATCAACCTGCGCGAGGGCCTGATCTCAACCGCCTGCACGATGGGCGAACTAGGCCGACTGCCATGTATCCGCGGGACGAGGGAGGGCTCGACCGACTGCTCACTGCCTGCTGGGCGAGGAACTGGCGGGCTGGCGGGCTGGCGGGCTGGCGGGCTGGCGGGCTGGCGGGCTGGCGGGCTGGCGGGCTGGCGGGTGAGCCTATGTCCTAGGAAGGCAGGTGTGCGGGTGAGTTTGTGCATGTCGTGTGGCCTGGGTGGCCTGGTGGGCGTACGCCCGGGTGTGGCTGTCGCCTTGGTGTTGGTTGTGGTGGTTAGCCGCGTTGCATTGCTTCGCAGATTGCTGTGGTTTCGCGTACGCCGAGGATGACTGCTGAGGTGCAGTGGCGGATCCAGGTGGAGATGCCCTCGGGGGTTCCCTGGAGGTAGGCCTGCAGGGCTGCTGCGTAGTCCAGTTCGTAGTGGCCGGTCTCGGTGGGGACCAGAGACTTGGGGTCGAGGCCGTACTCGACCAGGGTCAGGCGTTCTGCCGTTCGGGCGACGATGCCGTCGGCTGTGCCGAAGGGGCGGAGTACGGCCAGTTCGGCGTGGACGATGGCGGCCAGGATGATGGCGGGGGCCTTGGTGGGGGTGGTGAGGAGAGCGATCAGGCCGTCCATGCGTACGGCCAGCTCTGCCGGGCCCGGCGCAGGGCCGATCGCCAGCGGATCGGGCTGCGGGAGGGCGGTTGCAGGATCGGTCATACGTACGGCCGAGGCGGCATCGGCATTACGCGCGGCGGGGGCGGCATCGGCATTGCGCATGGTCGGGGCGGCGTCGGCACTACGGGGCACCGGTGCGGCGTCGGCATTGCGGATCAGGGTTGCGGGATCGGTCGTACGTGAGTTCGTCGAGGTGTCGCCGGAAGGCCCCAGGGGGGTGGCGTTGCTCGTGGCATCGGTGATTGGGGTGTCGGTCGTGCGTGGGCGGCCGAGGTTGGCGCCGGGGAGGCCTGCGGCGGCGACCGTGTGGAGGCGGGCCAGTACCTGGCGGGGGGCCGAGCGCCAGGTGGGGGCCAGGCGGCCGATCTCGGCGGAGGCACGTAGGGCGCCGTGAACGATGGGGGCGGAGACCTCGTCCCTGCGTAGGGCGTCCAGGGGTACGTCGACGCCTTCCAGGGCGGCTGAGGCTCGGGCGCCACGCAGGGAGGCTTCGGTGGAGACTTCAGGGCTGCGTCTGCGCAACACGCGGTGGCGGTAGATGCGGTCCACGGCCTCGCGGGCCTCCTGGACGGCTTCGGGTACGCCGGGCAGTGCGGCGATGACAGCCAGTGGGTCGCTCACGACACCCGACCCTACCGGCCTGCCGATTCCCTACCTACTAACCGGTAGCCGGGCGGGCGAGCCGACACCCGAGCGAGAGGCGGAACAGGCGCCTAGCCGAGTAACCGGGCGAACCGGCTGGACGGGCCTGGGGTTGAAGTGGCGGGAGGGGCTTGGGCTTGAGGGGGGATTGGGGTTGGAGGCGCTGAAGGGGTTGAAGGCGCGGAAGGGCTGGGAGGTGAGAGGGGTTGAAGGGGCGAGAGCGATTTGGTGCTGAAGATGTCGAAGGCTTGGTGCTGAACAGGCCGAAAGAACGAGAACGGCTTGGGGCTGAAGGGATCGAAAGAGCCGAAGCGGCTTGAGGCTGAAGGGGGGAGGGGCTGAGCGGCTTGAAGCTGAAGGGGCTGAACACGCGGAAGGACTGAAGTCGCTGAACGGACTGAAGGCGCTGGACAGGCTGGAGAGGTCCAAGCAGGTTGAACAGGCTGGATCGGCTGGCGAGGTTGTGAAGGGCTGACCAGGCAAGGCGGGATGTGAAGGGCTGGAGAGCCTGCGAGCCTGCGAGCCTGCGAACCCGCGAACCCGCGAACCCGCGAACCCGCGAACCCGCGAAGAAACGATGCCCGGTGAAATGCGCTGATGCTGTCGCCCGCGCACTGCCTGGGCGAGGTCTGTCGTACGCCGGATGGACTTACTGGTGACAACCGATGCCACGCACCTCAGACCGGCCAGCGTCCGAAGGGATCATGAACAACCGGAGGATGCCTCAAGCCGGAGGAAAACCTCCAAAACGATTCCCCACCCCACCCCACTACCGCCACATTCTGCGAGCCCCCCTTCTGCGAGCGCCCCCAAGCGCTCCCAACAGACAAGCCAAGCCCCCCACCAGCAACACCTCGCCCCACGAACTCCCCCAACTCCCCCCAACTCCACGAACGTGAACACACCAGCCCGAACACGCCGCCGCAGCTACCGCCTCCCCCCTCCAAACACCCCGAACCGCAAACCTCACCCAAAGGACAAACCCCCACCCCGCCCAACCCCACCCCCACCCCCTTTCCTAGGATTTCCACATCACCCACCCCCCACCACCCCTCCCTCTTCCACCACAACACCCCCACCCACCACCGAATTGGTACAGACCTGTCTAGACCTCTTGTGGTGACCGGTCTGTGACTGGTGAAGTGGGACACGTCCTATCCAACCTGGCCATATGAAGGAGCACGAAGTGGCCCCGGAGACCCCTGGTCACGGCACCAATGAGACCCAGGCGCTGTCGAACCTGCTGCACGAGACCCGGCGCTTCGAGCCGCCGGCCGAGCTCGCCGCGGCAGCGAACGTCACCGCCCAGGCGTACACCGAGGCGGCGGCCGATCGCCTCGGCTTCTGGGATCGCGCGGCCGAGCGGTTGACGTGGGCCAGGCGATGGGACACCACGCTGGAGTGGAACCCTCCCTTCGCCAAGTGGTTCCTCGGCGGCGAGCTGAACATCGCCTACAACTGCGTCGACCGGCATGTGGAGGAGGGCCGCGGCGACAAGGTGGCCTACCACTGGGAGGGCGAGCCCGAGGGCGACAGCCGTACCATCACGTATGCCGATCTCCAGCGTGAGGTCAACAAGGCCGCGAACGCGCTGCTCGAGCTGGGGGTGGGCAAGGGCGACAGGGTCGCCATCTACCTCCCGATGATCCCCGAGCTGCCGATCTCGATGCTGGCGTGTGCCCGGATCGGCGCCATCCACTCGGTGGTGTTCGGTGGCTTCTCGGCCAGTGCGCTGAAGAGCCGTATCGACGACGCCGACGCCAAGCTCGTCATCACCGCCGACGGCGGGTTCCGCAGGGGCGCGCCGAGCGCGCTCAAGCCGACGGTCGACGAGGCCGTCGCCGAGTGCCCGCAGATCGAGAACGTTCTCGTGGTGCGCCGCACCGCCCAGGACGTCGAGACGACCGACAAGGACGTCTGGTGGCACGACCTGGTCGAGCGCCAGAGCGACGCGCACGAGGCGCAGGCGCACGACGCCGAGCACCCGCTGTTCATCCTGTACACCAGCGGCACGACCGGTAAGCCCAAGGGCATCCTGCACACGACCGGCGGCTATCTGACCCAGGCGGCCTACACCCACCACGCGGTGTTCGACCTCAAGCCCGAGAGCGACATCTACTGGTGCACCGCCGACATCGGCTGGGTGACCGGACACTCCTACATCGTGTACGGCCCGCTGGCCAACGGCGCGACCAGTGTGATCTACGAGGGCACGCCCGACACCCCGCACCGGGGCAGGTTCTGGGAGGTCGTGCAGAAGTACGGCGTGACCATCCTCTACACCGCGCCCACCGCGATCAGGACGTTCATGAAGTGGGGCGACGACATCCCCGCGAAGTTCGACATGACGTCGCTGCGCATCCTGGGCTCGGTCGGCGAGCCGATCAACCCCGAGGCCTACGTCTGGTATCGCGAGCACATCGGCGGCAACCGCACGCCGGTCGTGGACACCTGGTGGCAGACCGAGACCGGCGCCATCATGATCAGCCCGCTCCCGGGTGTGACGGCGGGCAAGCCGGGCGCGGCCATGCGCCCGCTGCCGGGCATCACCGCCGACGTGGTCGACGACCAGGGCAACAGCGTGCCGAACGGCGGTGGCGGCTACCTCGCCATCCGCGACCCGTGGCCTTCGATGCTCCGTACGATCTGGGGCGACGACCAGCGCTACATCGACACGTACTGGTCGCGTTTCGAAGGCATGTACTTCGCCGGTGACGGCGCCAAGCGCGACGAGGACGGCGACCTGTGGCTGCTCGGCCGCGTCGACGACGTCATGCTCGTCTCGGGCCACAACATCTCCACCACTGAGGTGGAGAGCGCCCTGGTCTCCCACCCCAAGGTGGCCGAGGCCGCCGTGGTCGGCGCGACCGACCCGGTGACCGGCCAGGCGATCGTGTCGTTCGTCATCCTGCGCGGCAATGTGGAGGAGAGCGCCGACATCGCCAAGGAGCTGCGTGACCACGTGGCCAAGACGCTGGGCCCGATCGCCAAGCCCAGGCAGATCCTGGTCGTGCCCGAGCTGCCCAAGACCAGGTCGGGCAAGATCATGCGACGCCTGCTGCGCGACGTCGCGGAGAACCGCAGCGTCGGCGACGTCACCACGCTGGCCGACAGCTCGGTGATGAACCTCATCTCGGAGAAGCTGCCCAACGCCAAGTCCGAGGACTGACAGACCGTTCGAAAGCTCCACCAGGGGGTACGGCGCTCGCCGTACCCCCTCAAACGTTGAAATGCCTCCACCTGGGTAACCTACTGATCAGGTGTGCCGGGAAGACTGGTCGGCGATTCGGGGGACCGCCCTGTCTCAACTCGCTCACCCAGGGGGAATCACACCGTGCGCCGCGTCGCAGAAGTCTGGCCCATCCGTCCGACCGTCCGGTACGCCAGGACGCTCGCGGAGGCGTTGCGCACCGAGACCATCGGTGGCGTCATCATGCTGGGCGCCACCGTGGCCGCGCTGGTGTGGGCGAACGTGTCGATCGACTCCTACGAGGCGCTGCGTACGACCGGGTTCGGGCCCGAGGCGCTGCATCTGGACCTGGAGCTCTACCAGTGGGCGCAGAACGGCCTGCTGTGCGTCTTCTTCTTCGTCGCCGGGATCGAGGTGAAGGAGGAGTTCGTACACGGCGAGCTGTCGAACCTGCGCAAGGCCGCCCTCCCGATCCTCGCCGCCCTGGCGGGCATGGCGGTGCCCGCGCTGGTCTACCTGGCCGTGAGCTGGGGCGCGCCGGGCGCGGCACGAGGATGGGCGATCCCGACGGCGACCGACATCGCGTTCGCACTCGCGGTGCTCGCGGTGACGGCCAGCTCGATGCCCGCGGCGCTGCGCGCGTTCCTGCTGACCAGCGCGGTCGTCGACGACCTCGGCGCGATCACCATCATCGCCGTCTTCTACACCGACGACCTGAACCTCACCATGCTCCTCATCGGCGCCGCCCTCATCGCCCTGTACGGCGTGCTGCAGGCCAGGCGGGTCAAGGGCCTGTGGATCTACCTGCCGATCGCACTCGCCGCCTGGTACTTCGTCGAGGTCAGCGGCGTGCACGCCACCGTCGCGGGAGTCGCGCTCGGCCTGCTCACCAGGGTCACGACCGCCGAGGACGAGGACGCCTCACCCGCCGAGCGCGCCGACCACGCCATCAGGCCGATCTCGGCGGGAGTCGCGGTGCCGGTGTTCGCGTTCCTCTCGGCCGGGGTGAAACTCGACGGCGCCGGGCTCAGCGCGATCTTCACCGATCGGGTAGTCCTTGGAGTGGTGGCCGGACTGGTCATCGGCAAGTTCGTCGGCGTGTTCGGCGGTGCCTGGCTCGCGGTGCGGCTCGGCCTGGCCAGACTGTCGCAGGACCTGCAGTGGCGTGACATGGCCGCGGTGTCGCTGCTGGCCGGCATCGGCTTCACGGTGTCGCTGCTGATCGGCTCGCTGGCCTTCTACGACGATCCGGCGCGTGTCACCTCGGTAACCACGGGCATCTTGGCGGCAAGCTTGATCGCCTCGGTACTCGCCGCGATCCTGCTCCACGTGAGAGTGCGTAAGCGCAGCAATGGGTTGGATGATGTCTGACACGCCCACCAGCCCTCGATAGGAGACGAACATGTCACAGACTTCAGAGGAAGAATCGCTGGGCGCTCTGGTCGCCCAGGCGAGCAACCACATCTCGACGCTGGTCAGATCCGAGATCGAACTGGCCAAGAGCGAGCTCAGGTTCGACGCCAAACGGGTCGGCACCGCGGTCGGGCTGTTCGCGGGCGCGGCGTTCATCGCGCACCTGTGCCTGATCCTGCTGTCGTTCACCATCGCGTACGGACTGGTCGAGTTCGGCCTGCCGACGTGGCTGTCGTTCCTCATCGTGACCGTGTTCTACCTGCTGGTCGCCGGGCTCGCGGTGTTCATCGGCTCTCGCAGGCTGAAGGGCCTGGCCGGGCTGAAGCGCACCACGCGCTCGCTCAAGGGACTCAAGGACATCGCCACACCCGACGCTGAGCCGTTGCCCACGGCCGGAGAGGTCGGCTCGCACCGTGAGCCGGTGAGCAAGAGTGGCGCCTGACGAGTCCCTGGTCAGGGTCGAGGGACCCTGGACGCACCGATCGGTGCACGCGGGCGGCACCCGCTTCCATGTCGTGGAGGCGGGCGAAGGGCCGCTGGTGCTGCTGCTGCACGGCTTCCCGCAGTTCTGGTGGACCTGGCGCCACCAGCTCACCTCGCTGGCCGCCGCCGGGTACCGTGCGGTGGCCGTCGACCTGCGAGGCTACGGCGGCAGCGACAAGCCGCCACGCGGCTACGACCTGCCCACGCTCGCCGGGGACGCGACCGGGCTGATCAGGGCGCTCGGCGAGAGCAGTGCGATCGTGGTCGGCCACGACTGGGGCGGGCTGCTCGCCTGGACGATGGCCGTACTCGACCCCAAGTCGGTGCACCGCCTGGTCGCGGTGTCGGCGCCGCATCCGCTGCGGTTGCGCTCGGCGCTGCTGACCGACCCGTTCGGCCAGCTCAAGGCCAGCGGCTACACGCTCGGCTTCCAGCTGCCCTTCCTGCCGGAGCGCCGGTTGACCAAGCACGACGCCGCGCTGGTGAGCCGCCTGATCGACGAATGGTCGCGGCCGGGCTGGCCTTCGGCCGATGAGTCGCAGGTCTACCGCGACGCCTTCCGTATCCCCGGCGTGGCGCACTGCTCGCTGGAGTACCACCGGTGGTTCGGCCGCTCGCAGTTCAGGCCGGACGGCCTGCGTTACGCCAAGACCATGCACACCGAGATCGAGGCCGCCACCCTGCACCTGCACGGCGCGCTCGACACGTGCATCCTGCCGCGCACCGCCCAGGGCTCCAACCGCTACGTGGCCGCCCCCTACCGCTGGAAACTCCTGGAGGGCGCAGGGCACTTCCCGCACGAGGAGACGCCCGAGGAGTTCGACGCCGCACTGCTGACCTGGCTGGCCGATGAGGGACCGTGACCCCGACGGCCGCCCCCGCAACGCCAGACCCAGGGACGAGTACGGCAGGCCGCTCCCCTACGGCGCCGAAGGCGTCGAGCGCATCCCCGACTCCTACGCGCCCAGCACGGCCGAGGCGCTGACCGACGCCCGCGCGCAGCTCGCCCAGGGCAGGCCCTTCCATGCCCACGAGATCTTCGAGGGCCGCTGGAAGTGCGCTCCCTCCGGCGAGCGCGAGCTGTGGCAGGGGCTGGCCCAGATCTGTGTCGGCCTGACCCACCTGCAGCGCGGCAACGGCCGGGGCGCCTCGACGCTGTTCGCCAGGGGCGCCACCGCCGTCGAGGCCCATGGTGAGCCCTATGCGGCCGTGGCGGTCGCGGCCCGCTCACTCACCGCCGAAACGACCGCCGCCTCCGGAATCGCGCTTGTGCTCGGCGCTTTGGAATCGCTGCCGAATTAAGTACGGGAATTGACGTCGGGGATATCTGGCGTTATTGTCGTGAACACAGAAGGACGAGCGGTAGGAGCCAGACGATGGACAGGAAGACGGCGGTCGCCACGACCCGCTCTACCTGCGATCTGAGCACCTCGTCCTGTTGTCGCGCCTGACTGCGACCTCCCCTTTCACCACGTCGTTCCCGCCTGTGCACGGGTAGTGGGCATCCTCTTTTCATTTCTTTCCCGGCCGTGTGCCCGAGTGGCTCAGGGAACCGCCTGCAAAGCGGTTTACACCGGTTCGATTCCGGTCACGGCCTCTTTTTCCGCATGCCTTTTTTATTTGGCGTTCGGTTGTTCTTGACGCATTTCTTTTTCGTTCGATTCGCATGGTGTGCGATGTGACGGTGGTCAGCCGGAGTCGTGCTCGGGGAGCGTGATGGACGGGGGCGGCCACGCTGCCGCGGTGGGCTGGGCGTGGCTTGCCGTACCGGGCGCGTGTGTGGTTAGTCGCAGTCCTGGGTGGCTACCGGCTGGGTGGCGCGTTCGCCTGCTTCGGCGTCGGGGCGGACCTCGCGGGCGGTCAGGACGTAGCCGGTTTCCTTGCGCTCGGTGGCGGCGGCGAAGACGACGCCGAACACCTCGCCGTTGGCGGTGAGCAGTGGGCCGCCCGAGTTGCCGGGCAGGACCTTGCCGCGGATCTCGTAGACCTGGCGGGTCACGGTCGTGCGGCGGTAGATGTCGGGGCCGCTGGCGGGCTGCTTGATCCGGATGCGGGCCGGCTCGGCCTTGAAGCCCTGGCCGCGCGGGTAGCCCGCGATGATCGCATTGTCGCCCGACTTGGCGGTGCCGTCGAAGCGCAGCACCGGCAGCTTGAGGCCGGGCACGTGCAGGATCGCGATGTCGCGCTGCGGGTTGTAGAGCACCACGCTCGCGGTGAAGGTGTCGCCGCCCTGTGCGGTGACGCGCAACTCCTGGGTGACGCCCGCGACGACGTGCGCGTTGGTCATGATGCGCTCGGGCGCGTAGACGAAGCCGGTGCCCTCGATGCGCTTCTTGCAGCTCGGCGCCGTGCCCTGCACCTTGACGATGGCCTGGCGGGCGCGGGCGAGCTCCTTGCCCTGCAGCACGCTCTGGTCAGGCGGCGGCACCTCGGCCGGAATGCCGGACGCGATGCGGTCGAAGACCGGCGGGAACTCCGACCTGTCGATGAACTGCTTGAACGACCCCTGCCAGGCCCTGGCCGCCTGCGGCACGGCCTGGTCGACCGTGGACAGCAGCCACGAGTCCCTGACCTGCTGGGTGAGCGGCGCGAACGACGTCGAGACCACGAGCGAGCCGATCAGCCAGGCGATGACCAGCACCGAGAGCGCGCTGGCGAACGTGCCGCCGAGCGCGTCGGCCACCTTGGCCGGCTCCCACGTGACATGGCTGCGCAACACCGCGCCGATGGTCGAGGAGGCGAACTGCCCGATCGTCGCCGCCAGGAACACGATCACGATCGCGAGCAGCGCCTGCTCGGTCTCACCGTCGACGACCGCCTTGGTGATGGGCGGTGCGATGAACACGCCGAGCACGGCCCCGCCGATGAATCCGACGAAGCTGAGTGCGCCGATGATGAAGCCCTGCCGGTACCCCGAGACGCCGAAAGCGATCACGAGGACGATGAGGATGAGGTCAAGGAGATCGCCGCGCACAGTTCAACGGTATCCAGCGACACGGTCAAGCGTGAACGACTTCTCCGAGGAGTCGGTCACTCCTGTGGATATCGTGTGCCGTAAGCCACTGATCGGGGGAACAGTGCACGATCTCATCAAGATCGCTCTAGCGGCCACGGACCATGACGGACCGGAACGCTGGCACGCCATCACCCAACTGCAGGAGCAGGGCGACCTGGAGACGTTCACCGAGGCCAGACGCCTGTGCGCGGGCCTGACGGTCGAGGAACGACTCCTGGGCGTCGACGTGCTCGGCAGGCTGGGCGGCCACGAGCAGCCCTTCAGAGACCGCACACTGCCGGTCCTGCGCTTCATGGCCGCGAGCGAGGACGACCCGCTGGTCCTCTACTCCGTCCTCATCGCGTTCGGCCACCTCGCCGACCCGCGCGCGCTGCCCTCGGTGATCGAACTGTCCGAGCACGAGGACCCCAGGGTCAGGTACGGCGCCGCCTACGCGCTGCCCAATGTCATCGGCGCGACCGGCGACCCCGCTGGCATGGCCGCGCTCGCCCGGCTGGCCCGCGACCTCGACGACGACGTCGCCGACTGGGCCACGCTCGGCATGGCGCTAGCCTCTGGCCGCCAGATCGAGGACGTCGGGCGGTAGGTCCTCCACGTTCGAGCGGTCCCACGGCTGTTCGAAGCCGCCCGCCCTGAGCACACCGTCGAGCACGCCCGCGGTGAACCCCCAGACCAGCAGCCCGCGCACCCGGAACGCCGGTCCGGCGAAACCGCTGGGCACCCGCAGGTTCAGCCGGTTGCCCGGATCGACGAGCTCGGCGACCGGCACACGTTCGACCGACTCGACCTCGTCGGGAGCCGCCGCGTGCACGGCGCACGGCGTGTGCCACCAGCCGAGCACCGGCGTCACCCTGTTGTCACTGCGCGAGACGAACAACTCGGGCATCGTGCCCACGACCCGCACGCCCGAGGGGTCGAGGCCGGTCTCCTCCTGCGCCTCGCGCAACGCCGCGCCGACCGCTCCCGCGTCGCCCGGGTCGACGCCACCGCCGGGGAAGGCGGGCTGGCCGGCATGCCTGCGGCCGTTGGAGCTGCGCTGGATGAGCAGGACGTCGGGGCCGAGCGGGCCGTCACCGAACAGCAGCAGCACCGCCGCCGGGCGACCACCACGCGCGGGCGGGCGCAGACCCACGGGAACGGGCGTGCGCGCGGCCCGCTCGGCGAGGGTCTCAAGCCATGGGGGAACGTCGGTCACGCCCGCTGCAACACCCGGAGGCGTCCAGAGCTTCCCGCGATCGCGTATCAGGCCGCCGTTCAGGAAGGTGGGCCGGTCTTGAGGGGCTTAGGCGGGTGGGCCGGTCTTGACGAGCTTGGTCGCCTTGGCCGGGTCGATCGGGCCGGTGCCGTAGGACGGGCAGAGGGCGGCCAGCGGGCAGACGCCGCAGGCCGGGGTACGCGCGTGACACATGCGACGCCCGTGCCAGATCAGCCGGTGCGACAGCATCGTCCAGTCCTTGCGCGGGATCAGCTCGCCCACCGCATGCTCGATCTTCACCGGGTCGGTCTCGTCACTCCAGCCGAACCTCCTGGTCAGCCGCTGGAAGTGCGTGTCCACCGTGATCCCGGGCACGCCGAACGCATTGCCGAGCACGACATTCGCCGTCTTGCGCCCGACGCCGGGCAGGGTGACGAGCTGGTCGAGCGTGCCCGGGACCCGGCCGTCGTACCGATCGCGCAGTGCGATCGCGAGCCCGATGATCGACTTCGTCTTCGCCCGGAAGAAGCCGGTCGGCCTGATGATCGTCTCGACGTCCTCCGGGTCGGCCGACGCCATGTCCTCCGGCGTCGGGAACTTCGCGAACAGCGCGGGCGTCACGCTGTTGACCCGTACGTCGGTGGTCTGCGCCGACATCACGGTGGCGACCAGCAACTCGAACGGATCACGGAAGTCGAGCTCGCAGTGCGCGTCCGGATAGGTCTCGGCCAGAATCCGGTCCATCCGCCGCGCCCGCCGCACCAGCCCGAGCCGGGTCTCCTCCCGAAACCGCTTCTCCCGCTGCCGTGAGCCCGTCTGCATCTGCGTCGCCATGACGTCAGGGTAGGACGTGACGGACGGCCCGCGAGGCCGGTGCCGGGGTTCGGCGACCGGCCGACCACCGATTCACCGGTGTTGCCCACGCTTTCCGGTCGGACCGAGTAGCAATTATGTAATGCGAAACAAACAGCATGTCCTCAATAGCCGTCGCACGCGAGTCCTTGCCCGGCCACCGATCGGCGATCTATCATCGTCCTTGCGATGGTCTGAAAATATACTCCAAAGGGAAGACATGAGTGCGCAATGCACGTGCCTCCTTCTTAGTGGTCGCGTCGCATCCCAAGGGCTCGCCATCGGAAGATTCACCCTGTACGAGACCGTAAACGCTGCTGAATCATCCTTGAGTGATTCCGTCGTCTATGTGGGAACGCCTCTCACTCCCGAAGATGCGGTCAATCTCAAAAGGGCGGGCGCTGCGGGGATCATCGTCTCCGGCGGGGGCGTCCTCTCCCATGCGGCGGCCTTGATCAGGGAAGCCGGGATTCCGTGCCTCATGAGCGTGGGTCACGAGACGCGCCTGCAAGGGATGCGATGGGCATCCATCGTGACGCCGGATCGTGCCGCAAGGCTCTGGGGATGAGATTCCGCTATCTCATCGCCGTTCCCTTCGACGACCACGGCTCGGAGATCGCAGCACATCACCGCGCCCTGTCGGGCCGGACAAGTGTGACGCCTGTCGCGCCGCTGACTAGGTTCGAATACGACCTCATGGTCGGTGGTTTCGCCGCAACGGGACAGGTTCTCGGGATTTGTGAGACACCCGCGGTGTTCAGCTTTGATGCCGAGAACAATACGGTTCACTATCAACACCTGCCATCGGCGCAAGAGATCACACAACATCTGCTCACATCGCCGGAACTCCTGCTCTCCTACTCCCGCCACAGGGAGTCGGAAATCGCCGCCCTGTACCAAATGCTTCTCTCGATCGAAGAACAAGGCCCTCACTCTTCACGAGCAGCTGCGAGATCCCTGCGATCGCTCGCTTTGGTCGTCCGGCGGTGTGCGCCGCATCTGTTCGCCACGGTCAGCTTCGACGAGGCGCTCGTCTACAGGGTGCTGGAGGAGCGGGCCGATCTTCTGAACGAATTGACCAGTCCGTTCACCAGAGCCTGGCGAGAGCAGAGTCCCACACCTCGCCACCTCAAGCGGATAGACGTCATGACCGAGGCAGCCTTCTACGCCGCGCGCCCCTCCGGCTCCTACGGTCATGACGACCTCGTGAAGGACATCTCGCGTGACGCATCATCTGCTTGGGGTGCCTCTGCCCGTCTGACGCACGAGATGTCGGAGGAGCTCGCATTCCTCTGGTCGAGTCTCATATCCGTGCTCAGCGTTCTTCTGCGAGCCGCCGTGGCAGATCCTCGTGACCTGCTCAGGCTCTCGTTCGACGACGCCATGTCCCTTCTCGCTGGCATCCAGGAGACATGAATGCTGACGTCCCGCCGGACTCGCGTGCTCCGGTTGCAGACCTTCGACATCGGGAGGATTCCTCCCCTGGAGCAGGTGCTGCAGTTGCTCCAAGAGGCGGGCATCTCGGCGGGCTATCAGACACGCAATCCCAACTTCTTCGACCTGGGGCGCTCCAAGCCGCTGCTGGAGATTCACAACGACAGTCAGATCAGAGAGGTGGAGGACTGCCATGCGGGCAGCCAGCCCCTGCCCCACTCGCATCTCCTCAAGCACGCCCAGATTCGTCATTCCGTCTATCTGAGCTCCACTGGGATCGGCTGCCTGATCGTCGAGGCCGAGACATACAGTCCGCTCGACACGCAAATGATCCTCGACGTGACGAACCTGCTCGCCACCCAGAGCATCACCCTCTCGCTCGGTGACAAGTCGTCCCTGAATCCGACATCGGTCATCGAGCAGATCAGAGCCGAGCTCGCTCCCGCCATCAGGAGCAGGCGCACCGACTTCCAGCGGATCTACACGATGATCCATCTGATCGACCTGGACCGGAGCGAGTTCGAGGCGCATGACGGCGACGAGAACATCTACGACCACTACGAGAACGAATTCCATGCGCTGTCGGTCCGGGTCATCAAGGACTGGAAGCGCCGCTACCCGCCGGGAATGCGCTTCAACGAGCACAACCAGGCGCTCTCGCCCGCCGGTGTCCTGCGCGTCAACACGCGAAACACCTTGGTGTACGACTATCCCTACAGTCGCAAGGAGATCGAGGACCTCTACGATCCGGCGATGGTGGAGATCCGTATATGGGACATGCTGATCGCATGCCAGCTGCAGGAGATCCAGCGCCTCCTGGTCAGACACGAGGAGCTGTCGCTGACCGACTTTTCGGCTAGCTATGTCGAGGAGGTCCGCCGCGATTCGGTACGGACCTTCAACGAGATCGATGGTTTCTATCTCGCCACGGCGAAACGCACCAGGAATTTCTACAAGTGCGCCTATGACGAGTTCTCCATCAAGGACCTTCTGAGGCTCCTGGAGAACCGCACAGAGCAGCTGCAGCAGATTCTTGAGGCCGCACAGTCGCGCAACAAGGCGTCCCGCCAACAAGAGTCCCTCGACCAGCAGCGCTTTCTGCTACAGCAGTCGGCCGAGCGAGCGGACTCCGAGCGAGCCGCGAACCTGACTCTCACCTTCATCGCCCTGACCACTGGCCTCTCGGCAGCCGTGACATTGACGAATGCCTTCGGGTACGGGTCATGGGAGGTACCTGTCGCAATCGCAACCATCGGCATCTACTTTCTTGTTTGGTCATTCGGCCGCCGTACCAGAAAAGCCAAGGCCTTCCAGTTGAACTGGTCCGAAGAGGTCTCGACGGCACGCGAGAAGAATGAGGTCGAGAAGAAGCTCCTCTCAGACAAGGGCTGCAAGCTGCTCACCATAGGACGGGACAGGATTTCCTGGGAGTACGAAGAGAAGATCAATGGCCGGAGATACCTCATCCGGCCAGAGATTGTCTTTCAGATTGCCAATGCCAATAACGACCGGCAAGTACTCTTGGTCGTTAATGTCAGCTTTATCGGCTCTTTTCGCAGGTCACAACGCACTGCTTCCGCCGAGCTAATAGAGGCGGTAGGATCATCGCTGAGAGCGAAGCTGGATCTGAGTTCAGGTTAAGGAAGGCTCCATGGAGATTATTCCGCTGGGATTCTGGGCGCTGAGCTCCTCGGGTGAAACGACTTCATTTCTCGTCAAGAGCGAAGACTTCGGCCTACTCCTCGATGTCGGCATCAATCCAGCCCGCCAGCTTGAGCTCTCGGGAACCCGCCTCACATCGATCGATCATGTCTTCGTATCGCATGTTCACTCCGACCACCTGAGTGGTTTCGCCAATCTCGTGTTCACTCGCACTGTCCAGGAGCGCCGCTACGGACCCGCTACGGAGCTGCAGGTCCACGGCTTGCCCGAGGTGCTGGACACGTGCCGGGATCTGCTGTCGTCGTTCTACCCGGAGCGTGACTTCGCGGTGGGCTGGAACCCGCTCGTCGTGGGTGAGCGTGTGGCACTCGACGACTCTGTCGGTCTCACCGGCTTCGCCGCCGATCACACCGTGCCAACGGCCGGAGTGGTGGTCGACATCGGCGGTGCGAAGGGGATCGGATTCACCGCCGACACCGCGCTCTCGGACACCCTGACGAGCGCCTTGGCCGGCACGCAGATCCTCATAGGCGAATGCTTCGGCACAGCGGCGGAGTTCGGAGGCCCTGCGGCGCAACTCAAGCACCTCACAGCCGAGGACCTGATCGCACTGGCCGCCGACATCAACGCCGCGACCGTGATCCCTTTCCACATGCAGGCGCCCTATGCCCTGCCGGAAGGCAGGGACAGGCTGACAGCTCTGCTGAAAGCCGGGATCCAGGGAAAGGTCGTGTTCCCTCGTGAGCTTGAGGCAGTGCGATGCTCCGACACAGCATGAACGACACCGTCAGCGTCTGGATCGGACGCTTCCAGCCGTTCCATCTAGGGCATGTCTTCATGCTCAAGTGCATTCTCAAGCAATTCGGCCCTCCGGTCGCCGTCATGATTATCGACAGCAGGTTCGGCGTTTCTGGAGCCGGCTCACTGTCGGACCTACCCGAGTCTCAGCACAAAACGCACAACAACCCGCTGACCCTGTGGGAACGCCATGCGATGATCAGCCTGGTGCTGGACGCGGAACGACTCACGAACGGCGTCACGCTTCTTTCGATTCCCAGGCCGGACACCCTCTGGGACGCCGCCAAATCCTCTTTCCCGCCGCGCCGCCGCATCTGCAACAACGATCGAGACGAGTTCGAAAGGCAGAAAGCAGCCATGTGGCGACGGCGCGGCGAGCAGGTGGCCATCGTGGACGGCGCTCAAGGCTGCGAGGTCACTGCGACGATGTTCAAGAATCTGCTGGCTTCGGGGGGAGACTGGACTGGTTGCCTCCACCCCGCCACCCTCGACTACTTCGAGCGCATCGATGCTCCCCGGCGATTCGGTGGCGAGGTCGAGACCGAATCGCGAATATGCTAGTCATTCACCAGCACGAGACGATTCCCGCCGGCTACGACATCGGCCACAAGGCAAGCATACTGCGGGAATTAGCACTCCTCGGCCGAGTTCCAACTTTCCTCGTGCTGGCTGCGGAGAACGCGACAGACAGATCGCTTCCCGACTCGCTGACCGATGAGATCGGCCCCCTCTTTCCTCAGGACTCGCTTCTCGCGGTTCGCAGTTCGGCCAGTTCCGAAAGTGCACCGGGAGCGGGCTTTTCGGGGCTCTTCCGAAGCGAGGTCGGGGTAAGGAGGAGGGATGTCCCGGAGGCGGTGGCCGACGTGGTCCACAGTCTCGACTCCCCAGCCGTTCTGACCTATTGCCAGACCCATGACCTCGATCACAACGCTCTCCGTATGAACGTCGTCATCCAGCAGCTCGTTCCTGCAGCGTTCTCCGGTGTATGCGTCTCTCGCTCGGGGCCGGGTGCGGAGGAGATGGTTCTCGAATCGGTGGTCGGCCTCGGCGAGAGCCTCGCGTCAGGTGAGGTCTCGCCGGACTACTTCACCCTGCTGAGAGCCACAGGGCATGTCACCGAGCGGACATCGGGCGCCCAGGTTGTCGCCCACCTGGTGCGAGACGGGCACTATGTGCGCGCGGCAACGCCGAGCATGGCCCCTCCCACGGCACTCGTCGAGGAGGTCGCCCGCCTCTGTCTGCTCGTCGAGGAAAAGCTCGAAGCGGACGCCGTGGAGATCGAATGGGCTTTTTCGGAGAAGGAGGGGCTTCGTCTCATCCAGGCCCGGAGGATTCTCGGGTGAGATCCCGGAGCGCGTACTGCAGGCGACCATGAACGACATCAGATGCCGAGTCACCGTTGACGCTCACCACTCTGCCGGACCGCCGAAGTAGCTCAAGGAATCGCAGCTCGCGTTCCTGATAGGTTTCGAGTCGCTTCAGCGCGACCTTCTCGATGTCGTCATCCCTGCGGATCAAAGGCCCTGCGCAATGAGCGCACCGACGGCCGGACGATCCCGCGCGACCGCATTCACCACAGGTCTTCCTGCGCGATAAGCGGAGCATCAACACCCGCAACGGGACCTGAAGATAGAGCAGGCAGGCCAGCTCCTGACGCGCGATGCGCTCCAGGAAAGCGAGCTGCCCACCACTTTTCGGAAATCCGTCGAGCAGCAGCACCCTGTCGTGGCCGGAAAGAAGCACTCTGAGTGGCTCCTCCAGAATTCCGCAGACAACATCATCAGGACAAGGCATTCCAGCGGAGTTGAATCGGCTGAACTCAAGCCCGCGTTCGGTGCCTCTCGCGGCCGCCGCACGGAGATGTCGTCCTGCCGCGAATGATCTTCCACCGAGTGACCCGGCCAGATTCGTACACTGCGTTGTCTTGCCGGATCCCGGGAGACCGCCGACGGACGCCAGGAGAAACCTGCTCACATCTGGATCGTAAGGTGCCTACCGCCTTGCGCGTCCAATAGAGGTTACGCGAGCAATGGTCGAGCGGGAGGGCCGGGAGCGGTCTAGTGTGGCTTGCCTCTTGAGTGGGGGTAGTGGTGATCGTCACGCGGCTTGAGGCCTGGGACTTTCTGTCGCTTCGCGAGGTCGACTGTGAGCTGGGCGATTCGCTGAACATCGTCACCGGGCCCAACGGGGTGGGCAAGAGCAACCTCGGCCGGGTGATCGACGTGGTCCGGTGTGTGTTGAACCAGCGCACGCCTCGGCTGGACTCCTCCCGGATCGAGCTCTACAGCCGGGCCGGTCGAGACGGGGCGAACTCCTACGAGGTGGCGCTGCGTGTGCGCTTCGACCAGGAGCGGGAGCAGGACCTCATCGTCGCCTTCATGCGGGCGGCGTTCGCGCTCAACGAGGAGCGTGACAGCCGCAGCATCGCGAAGGCGCTCGACCGGGTCGCACGGGACAAGCTGACGCGGAGCTCGCTGGAGCCGCTGTTCAGCGGTGTCATCACGGTGGCCTACGACGGCTCGCGCAGCAGCCCGTGGTGGGCGTCGTACACGTTCGCCACCGAATACGGGAGCTACACGATCCCTTTGGTCAGCGGCGGCGGAGGAGAGAACCACCTGCACTCCTTCAAGATCCGGCCCTTCCGCCCGTGGGCCGGTTCGGCGCTGGGATTGGCTTCTCTGCTGCTGGGGCTCAAAGTGACCGTCCCCGGCAGCCACCTAGTCGAAGCCGCCGAGGAGGCATCTGCTCTCGATCTCGCCCAGGCCCTTCTCACTCCCCCGTCGGCCTTCAGGCTCACCATCGCCCCCCTCACGTCCAACCACGGCGTACCGGCGAGCATGGACGCCCTCGCCCGGGCCCTGGGCAAGGGCGGCAACGTGAGGAGCAGCTCGTGGGCGTTCTCCGAGGTGATCGCCAAGCTGTTCGACGATGGCGTCGTCGTCACCGACAACCGCAGGGTGCCGCCGCGCCGTACGTTCACGCTGGAGGAGCTGGAGCACCGCGTCGATCTCAGCGACGGCTCCCGGATAGCCGCGGCCCTGTTCCGGCTGAAGAACGGCGACCTCCCGGCCCGCCAGGCCTACGAGGAAGTACGGCGGCAGCTGAAGGCGCTCATCGGCAAGGACCTGGACCTGCGTGTGACGGTCATGCCGAAGGACGACTCCCTCACCGTCGACCCGGTGGTCGTCGCCGAGGGGGTGGAGACGCCGCTGGAGTTCGCCGGAGCTGGCGTGAACGAGGCGCTGGTGCTGAGCACGCTGATCGCCCAGGAGAGCGGGCGGCTCATCGTCCTGGACGAGCCCGCGGTCAACCTCGAACCGACCGTGCAGCGCCGCCTGATCTCCACCCTGCGCAACGCCGGCCAGAGCATCGTCATCACCCACAGCCCGCATCTGCTCCCCCTGTCCACGCCCGCCGATCTGCACTCGATCATGCGTCTCGCGCCCGGCCCGTCGGGGCCGGTCATCCGGCGGGTGCCCGACACGCTCCAGGACAGGCAGGCGGCGCGGTGGTTCCAGTTGCTGACGCCGAGCGACGTCAGGGCGCTGCTGTTCGCCTCGGCCGTCATCCTGTGCGAGGGGCCGACCGAGGCGCTCGCGTTGCCGGTGTGGTGGAGCCAGGGCGGCGGGCCGTACCCGACGCCTGAGGCGGCGCACGTCGCGGTCGTGAGCGTCGACGGCGACCGGCAGTTCGGCGGGTACATCGACTACCTGGAGGCGTTCGGCATCCCGTGGGCGATCGTCGCCGACGGACCGGCGCTGCGGCCGGACAGTGTGGCGGCCACGCACCCGGTGTTCCAGGGCGCGGGGCCGGACGGCGACGACTTCGGCGCATGGCGTGAGCATTGGGCGGGCCTCGGGGTGTTCACCCTGGCCGACCGGTACGGCGACGACGGCAGCAAGGCGGGCGAGTTCGAGGCCTTCCTCGAACGCGTCGACCCCGGCCTGCTGGCGGAGGCACGCACCCATGTGGGCGGCAAGCCACGCCAGGCCGCGTACTTCGCCGACCGCCTCCCCTGCCCACAGGCGGTGTCCGAGCTGTATACGGCCATCGCCGCACACCTCGGCCTGCCGCGGGCCGACGGGCGGTGAGCTCGCCCCACTGGTCGAGCGCGCTCGCGATCTCGCCTCGGGCCGGTGGGTAGCATGGCCGCGTGGCAAGCGACGGGCATCCGACCATCGACCTCGCGGCCTACCCCAGCATCGTCATCCCGCTCGGATCCGAGACCGGCATCACCCTGCACAGCCACCCGCAGCACCAGCTGACCTGGGCGCCCAACGGCGTTCTCACCATGGAGGCGGGCTCCAGCCGCTGGGTGCTGCAGCGCTCTCGCGCCCTGTGGATCCCCGGCGGGCTCCCGCACGCGGTGGCGCCCAGCACCTCGTGCGAGATGTTGTCGCTCTTCTTCGAGCCCGCCGAGAGCCCGTTGCGGCTGACGGCTCCGACCGTCATCGACGCCACGGGGCTGATCGGGCCGCTGCTCGCCTATCTGGTCGCCCTGCCCGCCGACGCCGCCGGGGAGCGCGCACGCGGCAACGCCGTGCTGTGGGACCTGGTACGGCCGGTTTCGGTCACGGTGATCCCGACCATCCTGCCGACCGATCCCCAGGCCAGGCGGGTGGCGCTCGCCATCAGGCAGGACCCGGCCGACTCGCGCGGCCTCGACGGGTGGGGCCGCGAGGTGGGCGCGTCGGCGCGTACGTTGTCGCGGCGCTTCCGGGCGGAGACCGGCGTCGGTTTCGAGAGCTGGCGCGCCTTCGAACGGCTCAACGCCGCGTTGCCGCTGCTCGGCGCCGGGATGCCGGTCTCGCGGGTGGCACGCGCGGTGGGGTACGGCACGGCGGGCGCCTTCATCACCGCGTTCCGCCGGGAGATCGGCACCACTCCCGCCGCGTACTTCGGCACGAGCAGCGCCGAGCCAGACCCTGTCACCCAGCCCGGCACCGCCTCCTGACGCCGTCCGAACCCGTCACTCAGCCCGGCGCCACCCCTGACCCCGTCCGAACCCGTCGCTCAGCCCGGCATCACCCCCTGACGCCTGCCCCGTGCGAACGCGACCGCCGAGACGACAGCGGCAACGACACCGACCGCGCCCCCCACGGCGAACAGTGTGTTGAGCCCTTCGATCGACGCCGAGTTAGCGATGGCGACCAGGTCGGGCACCAGGGCCTGGGCCGAGGCGGGCACCCCGTCGGCCACGCCGGCACCCGCACCCGCGCCGACGGCTTCGGCGAAGCGATCGGCGAGCCCCGCGGGCACCGGTACGGCGAGCGTCTGCAGCCCCTCGCGCGCCTGCTGACCCGCGACGTCGCTGAACACGGCCCCGAGACCGGCGACGCCGACCACCATGCCGACCTGACGCAGCGTGCCGAACGTGGCGCTGGCCATACCGGCGTGCTCGCTCGTGGCGAAGGTGAGCGAGGCCGCCTGGGTGATCGCGGTGATGGCGCCCATCCCGAGACCGCCGAGCACCATGCCGGGGACGAAGTGCGTCCAGGAGTCGCCGGGCCCGTAGCCGCCGATCAGCCACATCCCGGCCCCGACCATGGCCATCGTCACCGGCAGCGCGAGCGCGATCGGCAGCCGCCTGGCGAAGACCGCGGCCAGCGGGGCCGAGACCAGGGCGGCCAGGCTGATCGGGATCAGGCGCAGCCCCATCTCCAGCGACGTGAAGCCCATCGTGTTGATCATGAAGACCGCGAGGTAGTTCACCGCGGCCATCAGCGTCGCCATGTGCGCGACCGAGACGACCGCCGTGCCCGCGAACCCGGCCTTGCGCAGCATCGACACGTCGAACAGCGGATGCGCCGCCCGCACCTGCCGGCCCGCGAACGCCCCCAGCAGCACCACGGCCAGCGCGGCGAGCGTGAGGAAGCCGCCGGACGCCCACCCCAGCGCATTGCCGCGGATCAGGCAGAACGTCCCCACGACCAGCCCGGACGTGAGCAGGAACGAGCCCAGCCAGTCCGTCTTCCTGCCGAGCGCCTTCGCGAACTCAGGCATCCGTGCGGCGGCCAATGCGATGACCGCCACGCCGATCGGCACATTGACGAGGAAGATCGACTGCCAGCCGAACCTGGTGACCAGCAGACCGCCGAGCACCGGCCCCGCGACCGTGGCTCCCGCCATCACCGCCCCGTACACGCCGATCGCCCTCGCCCGCTCGGCCTTGCCGGGAAAGGCCCCGGCCAGCAGCGGCAGCGCCGTGGCGAACAACATCGCGGCGCCGATCCCCTGCACCGCCCGCATGACGTCGAGCTGCACGATCGACCCGGCCAGCGACAGCGCGAGCGACGACCCGGTGAACACGGCCATGCCCGCGAGGAACATGCGCTTGCGCCCGTACCTGTCACCGGCCGTGGCGAAGGTCAGCAGCAGTCCGGCGAGCGGAATGGCATAGGCGTCGATCACCCACTGCAGTCCGTCGATGGAGGCGCCGAAGTCCTCGCGGATGTCGGCGAGCGCCGCCGAGACGACCGTGGCGTCGAGCATCAGCATGAACACCGCCACACACACCATGAACAGCACCAGCCTGGCCCGCGGCGCCACACCGCCGGGCGGCCCGCTCCGCGACAGCACACTCGTTGCCATGAGAAGTCCTGCTTCCCGTACTCGGCGCATGCCGAATACACCTCGATGCCTGGATGGACCGGTTCGCGAAGCCGTGACATCCACGCTAGAGGCGTTCAGGGATGACCGATAGGAAGAATCAGGACAGGCAGTTACGCCTAACGGACAGCCTGCGCCGATCGGCCCAGATATCCGGCCAGATGGGCGACCACCTCACGGGCGTCGTCCTCGATGCCGCAGATGAAGGTCGATCTGCGCCGCCGCAGCAACGGCAGCCCGAGCGCGTAGAGGCCGGGCCAGTCCACGACGCCGCCCTCGTGCCGCAGACGGCCCTTCCCGTCCAGCACGGGCACGTCGAGCCAGCCGTACTCGGGCCTGAAGCCGGTGGCCCACACGACCGTGTGGATCTCGCCGCCGCGCAGGTCGAGGCGCAGCCGGGGCGAGGACGGCACGACGGTGGCGGCGAATCGTTCAACGGGCTCGCTCACCTCGGCGCCCGACGACGCCCACGCGTCGAACGTGCCCAGCAGGCGCTCCATCTTCAGATCGGCCAGCGCGGCCACATTGCGCAGCCCGCCCGAGAACAGGGCCACACCGTCGCGTACGGCGGCCAGCCTGCCGACCGGCTCCACGCCCAGCGCGGTGAGCGCGTTCAGGTCGAGGGTGGCCCGTTCGGGTGTGCCCACGAGTTGCGGAGAGGGCAGGCGTCGCGCCCTGGTGAGGTCGTCGACCTCGTCATGGCGCTGGTCCCACACGCCGGAGGCGTCCATCCACCACAGCACGTCGCGGCCACGGTAGAGGCGCGGCAGCCGTACGTGCTCGCCCGTGGCCAGGGTGACCTGCCTGCCCGAGCGTTGCAGCTCGGCGGCCAGTTGCACGCCCGTCGCCGACGCGCCGACGACGAGCACGCCGCCTTCGGGCAGTGCGCCGGGCCCCCGGTAGTCGAGGGGCGTCACCTGGACGACGCCGGGCGGCAGGGCCTGGGCGAGCGGCGGGACGACGGGACGGTTGCACGCGCCGGACGCGAGGAGGACCGCCCTGGCCCGCAGGGGGCCGTCGCCGGTCGCCAGCTCGAAGCCGTCGCCCTCCGGCCGTACCGACGCGACCTCCACGCCGGTGCGGACCGGGGCACGTGCGGACTTGGCGAACAGCTCGATGTGCTCGGCCACCTCGGCCGCCGTCATGTAGCCGTCCGGGTCGCGCCCGTCGTAGGGGCGGCCCGGCAGGCGGCTCTGCCAGTTCGGGGTCAGCAGTCGAAGGGAGTCCCAGCGCTCCTTGCGCCAGGAGTTGGCCACCTCACCCCGTTCGAGCACCACGTTGTCGATCGATGCGGCGCTGAGGAAGTGGCTCGCGGCGAGGCCCGCGTGCCCCGCGCCGATGACGACGACGTCGTGCTGTTCGATGACCCGCTCCTCAGGCGACTTCGACGGTGACGTTCGTCGGGTTGGTGAGCGCGTCGAAAACCGCCGAACGCTTCTGCGACTGGGCGACCAGCGCCTCGATGTCCTGCTGGGAGGCGTCGGCGTCGATGGTGAAGGTCACCTTGATGTCGTTGTAGCCGTTGCGCACGTCGCCGTCCACACCGAGGATGCCGCGGATGTCGTGCTCGCCCTCGACGACCGCCTCGACCGAGCGCAGCTGGATGCCGCGGTTCTGCGCGACGGAGGCGACTCCGGCCGTGAGGCAGCTGGCGAGGCCGACGAGGAGGTACTCGATCGGCGTGATGCCGTTGTCCTCGGCCGCGAAGACCTCAGGGTGGTCGGCGTCGAACACGGTCTCGCTCTTGTGGCTCTGCTCCTGGCCGAGGCCGTAGAAGTTCTGGATCTTCGTCGTGCTGTGCACGCCGTGCTGCCACGTCGAGGTGGCCCGCCAGGTGAACTGGGCGGCCTCGGGGGCGCCCTTCAGCACCTCGCGAGCGTCCAGCAGCGCCTGTACGTTCACTCCGTTGGTCACCGTGGTCATGTCGCGCTTTACCCCTTACGTCTTTTCCGGGATTACCGACTAGATTACTTGACAATACATTCGGAGGGGCGGGCACCATAGCCCTATGAAGGAGCCAGCTCAGACGATCACAGCCGGCTCTGCAGGCGAGGCCGAGACCCTCCATCTCGACCTGCCGGGCCCGCTCGTCCTGGAGTGCGGCGCGACCCTGCACGGCGTCCGCGTCGCCTACGAGACCTACGGCACGCTGTCGCCGGAACGTGACAACGTCATCCTGGTCTGCCACGCCCTCAGCGGTGACGCCCATGCCGCCGGTGTGTCGGCGCACCCGCCCGGCGAGAGCGCGCGCGACGGCTTCGGCGCCCGCGACAGGGACGGCGCGTCGCCCCGTGGGCTCGGCTGGTGGGACGGCATGATCGGTCCGGGCAAGGCGTTCGACACCGACCGCTACTTCGTCGTCTCCACCAATCTGCTCGGCGGCTGCGGCGGCACCACCGGGCCGGGCTCGGCCGATCCCGCGACCGGCCTGCCGTACGGGGCCGGGTTCCCGGTGATCACGGTGGCCGACATGGTGCGGACGCAGCGCGCCTTCCTGGACGAGCTCGGCGTCGAGCGGCTCGCCGCGGTGGCGGGTGGCTCGCTCGGCGGCATGCAGGCGCTGCAGTGGGCGGTCAGCTACCCCGGCCAGGTGGACGCGATCGTGGTCATCGCCAGCACCCACGCCCTCCACCCGCAGGGGGTGGCCTGGAACGCCATCGCCCGCGAGGCGATCATGCGCGACCCCGGCTGGCAGGGCGGCGCCTACCACGGCACGGGCCTGGCCCCCGACGCCGGCATGGGCCTGGCCCGCATGGTCGGCCACATCACCTACCTGTCGGCGCCCGCGCTCGAAGGCAAGTTCGGCAGGCGGCTGCAGCACGCCGACGACATCAGGCACACGATCACCGAGCCCGAGTTCGAGGTCGAGAGCTACCTGCGCCACCAGGCCGAGGCGTTCGTACGTCGCTTCGACGCCAACACCTACCTCTACGTCTCCCGCGCGCTGACCTACTTCGACCTGGCCAGGCAGCACGGCGCCGGATCCCTGGCCAAGGCGCTCGAAGGCGTGTCGGCGCGTACGCTGCTGATCGCGTTCAGCTCCGACTGGCTCTACCCGCCTTCGGCCTCGCAGGAGATCGAGCGGGCGCTGCTCTCGCTCGGCAAGCCGGTCGAGTCGCACGTGATCGAGGCGCCCTACGGCCACGACTGCTTCCTGCTGGAGGAGGCGCGTCAGACTCCCATCATCCGCCGGTTCCTCGCCCTGGGACCGGACGCCGACGTCGAGGAAGAGAAATCCGCGTGAGCGACACCCCCATCCGGGCCGAGGCGGCCCGCGCGTTCGGCTTCGAGACCAGACAGCTGCACGCGGGCCAGCGCCCCGACCCGAACACCGGCGCCCGCGCCGTGCCGATCTTCCAGACCACCAGCTACGTCTTCGAGGACCCCGAGTCCGCCGCCGCCTACTTCAACCTCCAGGAGTACGGCAACACCTACTCGCGCATCATGAACCCGACCGTCGCGGTGTTCGAGGAGCGCGTGGCCAACCTCGAAGGCGGCAGCGGCGCCGTCGCCTTCGCCAGCGGCATCGCCGCCCAGGCAGGCGCCCTGTTCACCCTGCTGCAGCCCGGCGACCACATCGTCTCCTCTTCGGCCCTGTACGGAGGCACGGTCAACCAGCTCAAGCACCTCCTGCGCAAGATGCACGTCGAGATCACCTGGGTCGACCCGGACGACCCCGACGCCTGGCGCAAGGCGGTGCGCGCCGAGACCAAGGCGTTCTTCGGCGAGACGATCGGCAACCCGGCGGGCAATGTGCTCGACATCGAGACCGTCGCGGCCATCGCCCATGAGAACGAGCTGCCGCTGATCGTGGACAACACGTTCGCCACGCCGTACCTCTGCCGGCCGATCGAGTGGGGGGCCGACATCGTGATCCACTCGGCGACCAAGTTCATCGGCGGGCACGGCACCAGCATCGGGGGCGTGGTCGTCGAGGCGGGGACGTTCGACTGGTCCAACGGGCGTTTCCCGGTGGTCGCCGAGCCTTCTCCGGCCTATCACGGGCTGAAGTTCCACGAGACGTTCGGCGCGTACGGTTTCCTGATGAAGCTGCGCGCCGAGACGCTGCGCGACCTCGGGGCGGCGCTGTCGCCGTTCAACGCGTTCCTGTTCCTCCAGGGGCTGGAGACCCTGTCGCTGCGGATGGAGCGCCATGTGCGCAACGCGCAGGCGGTCGCGGGCTTCCTCGAAGGGCACGAGCTGGTCTCGGCGGTGTCCTACGCGGGGCTCGCATCGAGTGTGTACCGGCCGTTGGTGGAGAAGTACCTGCCGCTGGGGGCTGGCGCGGTGTTCTCCTTCGACTGCGCGGGCGGCAGGGAGGGCGGCCAGAATCTCATCAGGGCGCTGTCGCTCTGGTCGCACCTGGCCAATGTCGGCGACTCCAAGAGCCTGGTCATCCATCCGGCCAGCACCACCCATCGCCAGCTCGGCGACGAGGAGCTGCGTGCGGCGGGAGTCGGTCCGGGCACGGTACGCCTGTCGGTCGGCACCGAGTCGGCCGACGACCTGATCTGGGACCTGACCCAGGGCCTGGCCCACGTGGCCGCGACCTTGGGAAGCGAGCCCCTGGGAAGCGAGCCCTCGGGAAGTGAGCCCTCGGGAAGTGAGGAAGGCCGGGCATGACCGATCTTGAGAGGTACCAGGAGCCGCTCACCGTCCAGCGGGTGCTGCACTCGGCGCGGACGATCGCGGTCGTCGGCCTGTCGGGCAACGAGCTGCGGGCCAGCCATTTCGTGGGCTACTACCTCAAACGCCATGGCTATCGGGTGATCCCGGTGAACCCCCGCGAGAAGGAGATCCTCGGCGAGACCTCCTATCCGACCCTGCTCGACGTTCCGGTCCCCGTGGACGTCGTGAACGTCTTCCGCGCGCCCGACGCCCTGCCCGGCATCGCGCGTGAGGCGGTGGCGATCGGCGCGGGGGCGCTCTGGTGCCAGTTCGGCGTGATCAACGAGGAGGGCGCGCGGATCGCCGAGTCGGGCGGCGTCACGGTGATCATGGACCTCTGCCTGAAGGTCGAGCACGCCCGCTACCTGGGCCGGATGCACTGGCTCGGCTTCAACACCCAGCGCATCACCTCGGTCAGGACCGGCCTGCAGTAGAAGTCACACAACACGCCGGACACAACGCCAAGACCTGTGAAGTAACATCTTGGATCGTTTTGTCCGTACACTTCGCTCTGTAAGAAAGCGTGGCGACCAGCACCTCGAGCCCTTGACTCTGGTGGCATCCCCATAGCCTTAGCGCATGGGTCACTCCTGACCTCTGAAGTGGGGTGCGTCACAATGGCTGCTGAGGAGGCAGAGTGAACACCGAAGACGTGCTGGGCAAGGCCCCCCTGTTCGCGGCGCTCGACCGCGAGAGCGCTGCCGCGCTGCGTACGAGCATCACCGAGGTCCAGCTGTCCAAGGGACAGACGCTGTTCAACGAGAACGAGACCGGCGACCGGCTCTACGTGGTGCTCGAAGGCAAGATCAAGTTGTCGCGCACCGCGCCCGACGGCCGCGAGAACCTGTTGAGCGTGCTCGGCCCGAGCGAGATGTTCGGCGAGCTGTCCCTTTTCGACCCCAGACCGCGCACCGCGACCGCCGCGGCGCTGACCGACGTCAGGCTGGCCGGGCTCGGCCACGACGACCTGCGGCCCTGGCTGACCGGCAGGCCGGAGGTCGCGCTGCACCTGCTGCGCGCCCTGGCCCAGCGCCTGCGCCGTACCAACGACGTGCTCGCCGACCTGGTCTTCACCGACGTGCCCGGCCGCGTGGCCAAGGCGCTGCTCGACCTGGCCGAGAGGTTCGGCACCAAGAACGACGACGGGCTGCGGGTGCACCACGACCTGACCCAGGAGGAACTCGCCCAGCTCGTCGGCGCCTCACGCGAGACGGTCAACAAGGCGCTGGCCGACTTCGCGCAGCGCGGCTGGCTGCGGATCGAGGCCAAGGCCGTGGTCATCCTCGACATCGACAGGCTCTACAACCGCTCCAGGTAGTCCAGCTGGGCCCGCACCGACATCTCGGCCGCGGGCCACAGCCCGGGATCGACGTCGGCGTAGACGATCTCCACGATCGCCCGTGCCGTCGTCGCGCCCGCCGCCCTGGCCGCCCTGACCTGGTCCAGCCGCTGACGCCTGTGGGCCAGGTAGCCCTCCAGCGCGCCGATCGGGTCGGGCAGCACGGGACCGTGGCCGGGCAGCAGGGCCACCGCGCCGAGCTCCTCGGCCACCGCGCGCAGCCGGTCGAGGCTGCGCAGGTAGTCGCCGAGGTCGCCGTCCGGCGCGATCACGGTGGTGCCCCTGCCCAGCACGGTGTCGCCGGTCAGCATCGCCAGGTCCTGGGGCAGCCAGAAGCACAGCGAGTCGAAGGAGTGCCCTGGCGTGCCGTACACGCGCAGCTCGGCGCCTTTCACCGTCACGACGTCACCGTCGGCCAGCCCCTCCTCCCCGAGCCTGTGAGCGGGGTCCAGGGCCCGTACAGGGGCGGAGACCAGCTCGGCGAAACGCCTGGCGCCGCCGCTGTGGTCGAGGTGGCCGTGGGTGAGCAGGATCTGGACCACTTCGCGGCCCGCCAGATGGGCGAGCACGCGTCGCAGGTGCGTCTCGTCGTCGGGGCCGGGATCGACGACGATCACCTGCTCGCCCGCGCCGACGACCCACGTGTTCGTGCCGTCGAGCGTCATCGGGCTCGCGTTGGGCGCCAGGAGGTTCTCCGCGTGCGCCGTGCGGGTGCCGTCGGGGGTGTCGATGGGGATGTGCAGACCGCTCACGGCAGCTCGTCCTCCTCGTCGTGAACCACCAGCCGCATCTGCCCGTCGATCTCGACGGCCCGCGGCAGGAAGGTCACGATCTCACGCCCGGCCGCGAAGACCTCCTCCAGGGTGGCGAAGGCGGCCAGCTCGGCGAGCGTGCGGTGGGTCGGCGGCATGAGGAAGATCTCACCCCGGCGCGCCTGCTCGATCGCGTCGGCCGGGCGCTCCCACGTCACCTTGTCGGCCTCGCCGCCCACGTCGCGCGTGCGCTGGCCCGTCGGCAGCCTGGCGGCGAAGAAGCGCGTGTCGAACCTCTTGAGCTCGACCTCCGGCGTGATCCAGTGGCCCCACGGCTTGAGCAGGTCCGAACGCAGCACCAGCCCTCGCCCGTCGAGGAAGTCGGCGAAGGCCAGGCTCCTGTCGATGAGGGCGAGCCTGTCGCGCTCCCAGTCCTCGCCCGTGGTGTCGGCGACCACCTCATCGCCGCTCGGACCGGCGAGCAGCACGCCCGACTCCTCGAACGTCTCGCGTACGGCGGCGCACACCAGCCCCATGGCCGTCGGCGCGTCGGCGCCGAACACCGCGCCCCACTCCTCGGGCGAAGGACCGGCCCAGGCCATGGCGTGGTCGCTGTCGCGCGGATCGACCGAGCCGCCGGGGAAGACGTAAGCTCCGGCCGCGAACGACATGCTGGCCTTGCGCCTGATCAGGTAGACCTCCGGCCCCTCGCGCAGGATCGCCACGGTGGCTGAGTCCCGCGCGGGGACCGGTCGCACTCGCCCGGCCCGAAGCTCTCGCGCACGTTCGGCGAGGTCGGCGGGCAGGGGAAGACCGATCACCATGACCTCCTCCAGAACATCACTCGGTCATGGTGGCACAGATCGACCCGGCTACTTGCGGACCTCGACCACGAGCTCCACCTCGACGGGGGCGTTGAGCGGCAGCGCCGCCACACCCACCGCACTGCGGGCATGCACGCCCAGGTCGCCGAACACCTCGCGCAGCAGCTCACTCGCACCGTTGCCGACCTGCGGCTGGGCATAGAAGTCAGGCGTGCTGGAGACGAACACCACGACCTTGACCACACGCGCGACCGCCGACAGCTCACCGAGCTGCGACTTGACGGCCGCCAGTGCGTTGAGCGCGCAGACGCGGGCCTGCGCCGCGCCCTCCTCGGCGGTGAGCTCGGCGCCGACCCGGCCGGTCACCGGCAGCTTGCCGTCGACCATCGGGACCTGGCCCGAGGTGTAGACGTAGTCGCCGCTGCGCACGGCGGGCACGTAGGCGGCCAGCGGCGCCACGACCTCGGGCAGCGTCAGGCCGAGCTCGGCGAGCCTCTCCTCCGGCGTCACGCCTTCTCCCGCTTGAAGTAGCCGACGAGCTGCTCGGGGCTCGCGCCCTGAACGATCTGGACGAGCTCCCAGCCATCCGCACCGAAGTTGTCGAGAATCATCTTCGTGTTGTGGATGAGGATGGGCGCCGTGAGGTACTCCCATTTCTTCATGGCGCCCAGCGTAGTGCCCATCGAATGTGAGGTATTTCAAAGGACGGTGCCGGGGATTCGACAAGTGACCGTTCGGTAGCCTTCAAAGTGTGAATAGTCGGGACACGGACTGGGACGGTGTACGGCTGCACGTCGTCACCGGCAAGGGCGGCACGGGCAAGACCACCGTCGCCGCGGCACTCGCCCTCGCCCTAGCCTCCGGCGGTCGTAAGGTGCTGCTCGTCGAAGTCGAAGGCCGCCAGGGCATAGCCCAGGTCTTCGACCGCCCTCCGCTGCCCTACGAGGAGCGCAAGATCGCGATCGCGCCCGGCGGCGGCGACGTCTACGCCCTGGCCATCGATCCCGAAGAGGCCATGCTCGAATACCTGGAGATGTTCTACGGCATGCGCAGAGCCGGACGGGCGCTCACCAAGATGGGCGTCGTCGACTTCGCCACCACCGTGGCCCCCGGCTTCCGCGACGTCCTGGTCACCGGCAAGACCTCCGAAGCAGTACGGCGCCGCGGCAAGGACGGCAAGCGCGTCTACGACGCCGTCGTGCTCGACGCGCCGCCCACCGGCCGGGTCGTGCGCTTCCTCAATGTGACCGGCGAGGTCGCCGGCCTGGCCAGGGTCGGCCCGATCAAGAACCACGCCGATCTCGTACGCGGCGTCGTCGCCTCGCCCGAGACCGCCGTGCACTTCGTCACCGTGCTGGAGGAGATGCCGGTCCAGGAGACCCTCGACGGCTTCACCGAACTGCGCGAGGCCGGACTGCGGCCCGGCGGGATCTTCATCAACATGGTCAGGCCCGAACTGCTTCCGGACGAGGCGCTGAGCGGGCACTACGACGTCGACGAACTCGCGCTCGGCCTCAAGGCGGCCGGGCTCGCCGACGGGCACGACGCCGAGGCCGTCGCGCGTGCGCTGGCCGAGGAGGTCGCCGAGCACGCCAGCCGTACCGAGCTCGAACGCAGGGAGCGCGCGGCGCTGCTGCGGGCGGCGGTGCCGCGCTACGAGCTGCCGATCCACACCGACGGGGTCGACCTGGCCGCGCTGTACGAACTGGCCGAGCAGATCTCCGAGCAGGGAGCAGCATGATCAGGACCGCGCCCGAGCTTGACGTCGACGCCATCCTGGACGACCCCGGCACGCGCATCATCGTGTGCTGCGGCTCCGGCGGCGTGGGCAAGACGACGACGGCCGCGGCGCTCGGCCTGCGCGCCGCCGAGCGGGGCAGGTGCGCGGTCGTGCTCACCGTCGACCCGGCCAGGCGGCTGGCCCAGTCGATGGGGCTCAGCGAGCTGGACAACACCCCGCGCCTGGTCGAGGGCGTCGAGGGCGAGGGCCAGTTGTTCGCGATGATGCTCGACATGAAGCGCACGTTCGACGAGATCATCGAGGCGCACGCCGATCCCGAACGAGCGCGCCAGATCCTGACCAACCCGTTCTACCAGTCGCTGTCCTCCAGCTTCTCCGGCACGCAGGAGTACATGGCGATGGAGAAGCTCGGCCAGCTGCGCCGCTCGGACGAGTGGGACCTCATCATCGTCGACACGCCGCCATCGCGCTCGGCCCTGGACTTCCTCGACGCGCCCGAACGGCTCGGGCGCTTCCTCGACGGCAGGTTCATCAGGCTGCTGATGGCTCCGGCCAAGGCGGGAGGGCGCAGTGCGTTCAAGCTGCTCAATGCCGGGTTCGGGATCGTCGCAGGGGCCATGACCAAGCTGCTGGGCGCCCAGGTGCTGAAGGACCTGCAGACGTTCGTCTCGGCGCTGGACGCGGTGTTCGGCGGCTTCAGGCAGCGCGCCGAGCAGACCTACCGGCTGCTGCAGGCGCCGGGCACGGCCTTCATCGTGGTCGCCGCACCCGAACGCGACGCGATGCGCGAGGCGTCCTACTTCGTGGAACGGCTGGCCGAGGAGCGCATGCCGCTGGCCGGGCTGGTCGTCAACAGGGTGCACCTGTCGCCGGCGGACAGGCTGTCGGCGGCCAGGAGCACCGCCGCCGCCGAAGACCTGGAGGCCAGGGGCGGGCACGAGCTCACGGCCGCCGTGCTGCGCCTGCACGCCGGCAGGATGCAACTGGCCACCCGCGAGCTCAGGGAGCGCGACGCGTTCGTCTCGTCGCACCCCACGGTGCCGCTCGTACAGGTGCGGGCCATGGCCGAGGATGTGCACGACCTGGATGGCCTGCGCCGGATCGGCGCCCTGCTCGGCACGTGATCCGGAAATGCTGATGCGGCCGAGGTCATCCCTCGGCCGCCTCGTGGGCAGCTAGCCCGCGATCAGCTCGTTGGTACGTTCGTACTCTTCTTTGGCCGACTCCAGCAGCTCTCGCCAGGAGTCGACGTCAGGTCGCCGTCGTAGCAGTGCTCGTCGTTCCCGCTCCGTCATACCGCCCCACACCCCGAACTCGATGCGGTTGTCAAGCGCATCGGCGAGGCATTCGGTACGGACCGGGCATCCTCGGCAGATCAGCTTCGCCCTGTTCTGGGCGGCACCCTGGACGAACAGAGCGTCCGGGTCCGCGCCCCTACAGGCGGCACGGGAGGTCCAATCCGTGATCCACATTTCGACCCCACTCCCCTTAGGTGGTCAGTCGTCAGTTGGGGCCGACGGGCGCGGGCGCCGAGCCTCCGTATTCAGTTGCCGCAGAGGAGAACGTACGCAACCAGGCGTTCGGGCCGACAGACCCCACAGGACCAATTTCCCGGCCTTCCATTGACCGGGAATGACTAGTCACCCGGCCAAGTCAAGGCGAAATGGTGTCTCGTTACCGATTAGGTCGCTGTTTCGACGTAGTCTGTGTCCTGTGCAAGCTGAGGGCAAAGATCACTCGAACCCGTTCGTGAACGTCGTCCGGCTCCTGTTGGCCGGATCGGCGGCCGGTGTGCTGGTCGCCGCCGTCGCGCTGCCCGCCGTGGGCGGGGCGGGCGTCGCGGTCAAGTCCACGACGGAGGAGCTCTCCCTCAAGCCCGAGACACTGGACGAACAGGCGCTGCCGGAGAAGACCGTCCTGCAGGACGCCAACGGCAAGCAGATCGCCCAGTTCTACTTCCAGAACCGGCAGTCGGTCCGCTTCGACCAGATCGCCGAGATCATGCGTGAGGCGATCGTCTCGATCGAGGACTACCGCTTCTACGAGCACGGCCCGATCGACATCGAGGGCACCGCACGCGCCCTCGTCAAGAACGTCACCGGCGGCGGAGTCGTCCAGGGCGGCTCCTCGATCACCCAGCAGTACGTCAAGCTGGTGCTGGTCAACAATGCCGAGACCGAGGCCGAGCAGGCAGCGGCCATCGCCCCGACGCTCTCCCGCAAGCTCAACGAACTGCGCTACGCCATGGCGATCGAGGAGAAGTACACCAAGGACCAGATCCTGGAGAAGTACCTCAACATCTCCTACTTCGGCGCCAGCGCCTACGGCATCCAGGCCGCGTCCAAGCGCTTCTTCGGCAAGCCCGCCTCCGAGCTCAACCTGGCCCAGGCGGCCACGCTGGCCGGTGCCGTACAGAACCCGAGCATGACCGACCCCAGCCGAGGCAAGGCCTTCAGGGACCGGCTGATGGCCAGGCGCAACCTGGTGCTCGACACCATGGCGCTGCGCGGGAAGATCACTCCGGCGGAGGCGGCCGAGGCCAAGAAGGCCAAGCTGGGCTACAAGGGCACGGAGATCCCCGGCGGCTGCGAGGTCAGCAAGTACCCGTTCTTCTGCTACTACGTGCAGAACGAGATCAAGAACAACGAGCAGTTCGGCGCCAACGCGGCCGAGCGGCTCAGGCTGCTGCAGCGCGGCGGTCTGACCATCAAGACCACGCTCGACCCCAAGATGCAGCAGGCGTCCGAGAAGGCGATCAAGGACTACGTCCACGTCAAGGACAAGCAGCTCGCCTCGCAGGCCATGGTCGTACCCGGCACCGGCGAGATCAAGGCGATGGCCGCCAGCCGCAAGTACGGCAACAACAAGAAGAAGAACGAGATCAGCTACAACGCCGTCGCCGACGGCCAGCACGGCGGCCTCATGGGCTTCCAGGCCGGATCGACGTTCAAGGCGTTCACCCTGGCCGCGGCGCTCGACAAGGGCATGAAGTTCGGCGACGGCTTCCCCTCGCCCGCCGGGTACCGCGCGCCGAGCGAGGCCTCCTTCCGCGACTGCAAGGGCAACCGGGTCGGCGAGCCCTCCCACGAGGTACGCAACTCCAGCGAGGGCGGCGGCGGCTTCAAGACCCTCGAATCGGGCACCTGGGGATCGGTCAACACGTTCTTCATGAAGCTTCAGGAGAAGGTCGGCCTCTGCGACGTCGTCAAGCTCTCCAAGAGCCTCGGCATCAAGCGCTCCGACGGCGCTCCGCTGCGTGAGTTCGAGACGTTCACGCTCGGCATCAACGAGATGGACCCGGTCACCGTCGCCAACGCCTACGCCGTGTTCGGCGCCCGCGGCGCCTACTGCAAGCCGATCGCGATCACCGAGATCAAGGACCGCGTGGGCAAGGTCAAGTCGTTCAAGCCCAAGTGCAAGCAGGTCATGGACGAAGAGGTCGCCGACGCCGTCAACGCGGTCCTGTCCGGCGTGTTCACCAAGGGCACGATGAACGGCGTGGGCGGCATCGGCCGCGACGCCGCAGGCAAGACCGGCACCACCGACGACTACACCGCCGCCTGGTTCGCCGGATACACCCCGAACCTCGCCTCCGCCGTCAGCATCGGCGACCCGCGCGGCGCCTTCGGCCACGACCTGCGTGGGGTCACCGTGGGCGGGCGCTACTACCCCTACGTGTACGGCTCGTCGATCGCCGGGCCGATCTGGAAGTACTCCATGCGCGACGCTCTGCAGGGCGTCGAGGCGACGTCGTTCGTCAGTCCCAACGGGGAGCGCTTCGGCGGGTGCAGCGACGCCTGTGCGCCGAAGCCGCCCAAGCGGGACAAGGGGGGCGACCGGGAGCCTGGCGGCGATGGCGACGGTGACGGGGGTGGCGACGACGGAGGGAACCCGTTCGACATCTTCAACGACGACATCGACACGGGCGGCGCGGGAGCGCCGATCACACCGGCTCAGTAGGGGCTGGGCTGTCTGGCAGGCGTCACTTGGTGGGGCGGGTGGGCTGTCTGGCAGTCGTTCACTCCGTAGGACGGGTGGGCTGTCTGACAGGCGTCGCGAGGCGTCCACGGCCAACGGGCCGCGCCTGCGGGACAGGCGCGTCACGCCGACGGCCACAGCGCCGAGCGGCCGTCGGGCCTGACGGCCGTAGCCACGGTTCGCCCGTCTGGCAGCCGTCCCGCCGACGGCCACAGCGCCGAGCGGCCGTTCGGGCCTGATGGCTATCAGGCCTGCTCCCGGCCGGGCTCGCCCCCGTCACCCTTGCTCTCGATCGGGCCGACGCCCATCGCTGCGGACGACCCGCCGGGCGGCGCCGCCGAAGCCTGCCGGATGTGTGGCCCCACCGGCCGGGGCAGACGCTCGGGGCAAACGCTCGGGGCAAACGCTTGGCCCGGCCAGCGGCCGTGTCCGGGGCCTGTCGGCGGTGGCGACGGCTCGCCCCTCTGCCCCTTCAGCCCCGGTCGGCGGCTACGGCTTGCCCAGGAGCTTGGCCTTGACGGCGGCGGCGACCCTGCCGCCTTCGGCGCGGCCCGCGACCTTCGGGTTGACGACCTTCATCACCGCGCCCATGGCCTGCGGGCCCGAGGCACCGCTCTCGGCGACGGCCTCGTCGACCAGTCTGGCGAGCTCCTCGTCCGACAGCTGCGCGGGAAGGTACTCCTCCAGCACCGCCTGCTCGTCCAGCTCCGCCTGGGCCGACTCGGCGCGCCCGGCGTTGCCGAACGCCTCGGCCGCCTCGCGGCGCTTCTTCGCCTCCTTGGTGAGCACCTTGATGATCTCGTCGTCGGAGAGCTCCCTGGCCGTCTTGCCCGCCACCTCCTCGACGTTGATCGCGGCGAGCGCCATCCGGACCGTCCGAAGGCGTACCTCGTCCCGGCTCTTCATCGAGGCCGACAGATCGGCCTTCAGCTTGTCCTTCAATGTGGTCATGAGCTCCATCTTGCCGTCTCACGACAGCTCGTACGCCGAGTGCGGGGCACACGTCGTCGTCACCCGAGGTTCAGTCAGGCGTCACAACCGGGATTCGTCGGGCATCATGAGGTGGTGAGGAAAGCTGCCGCTGTGCCCCTGTCCCTGCTGGGCCTCGGCGTGGCCGGGCTCGGCTACGCCTCGGTCGTCGAGCGCAACTCCTTCAAACTGCGCCGGTTCGACGTCCCCGTCCTGGAGCGCGGCCAGCGGCCTGTCCGCATCCTGCACCTGACCGACCTGCACCTGACGCCCGGTCGCAGGATGCTCATCAACTGGGTGCGTTCGCTCGGCGACCTCAAGCCCGACCTCGTCGTCAACACCGGCGACTCCATCGCGCACGTCGACGCCGTGCCCGCCCTGCTCTACGCCCTTGAGCCGCTGCTCAGCAGGCCCGGTCTGTTCGTCTACGGGTCCAACGACCTGTATGCGCCCAAGCCGAAGAACCCGCTGCGCTACCTCTGGCGTACCTCGAGGAACGAGCGCCGCCAGCAAACCCCGTCGCTGCCGTGGGAGGACCTCGGCGCGGGCATGTCGGCCGAAGGCTGGCTCGACATGAACAACACGACCGCACGGCTCAAGGTCGGCGACCTCGACGTGGCCGTGGCCGGCATCCACGACTCCCACATCGACCGCGACCGCTACGACCTCGTGGCCGGCCCCGCGCCCGCCGACGCCGACCTGCGCCTCGGCGTCATGCACTCCCCCGAGCCGCGCAACATGACCCGCTTCGCCGCCGACGGCTACCAGCTCCTGCTCGCCGGACACACCCACGGCGGCCAGGTCTGCGTCCCGTTCTACGGCGCCCTGGTCACCAACTGCGGCATCGACCGGGCCCGCGTCAAGGGCCTCAACCGCCACGACACCGCCTGGCTCCACGTCTCCGCAGGCCTGGGCACCTCGCCGTACTCCCCCATCCGTTTCGCCTGCTTCCCCGAGGCGTCCCTGCTCACCCTCGTGCCACGGCGTTAACCGGTCACAAGCACCCCTGAAGTCCGCTAGACTTTCCCAAGCACGGGCAAGCCACCCGCGCACCGGGGTGTAGCGCAGCTTGGCAGCGCGCTTCGTTCGGGACGAAGAGGCCGCAGGTTCAAATCCTGTCACCCCGACGTCGCAGTTTAGTCCCGAGGTCAAAGGCCGTTTCTGAGAAATCAGGGGCGGCCTTTTTCGCGCCCTCGATCCGAGAGCCGTGCATCGCGATCACCAACTGTGCTCGACGGCGCCCTGGGGCAGGTCTTCGACAGGTGATGACAAATGCGGGGTGGGCCCTCAGACTGATCGAGGCGGTCGCGATCGGAAGGCGGAAGCATGAACTCCAGCGTCAAGGCTCTGATCGTCTGCACCATGTCGAGCCTGGTCGCAGTCGTCGCCGCAACCGTCGCGACCGGCATCCATGTCTGGCTCTGGGCAGCGTGGGCCGCCTTGGCCGTTGCCACTGTTGGGATCGTCGTCGTTCAGCGCGAGCACGTCTGAGGGTGCTGCGACGGATCGGGCATCCGGGGCTCCTGGGCCGGACTGCGCAGCCTTTTCCTCTTTCGGGCGGCGTCGTCCGCCTCACAGGTGGACGGCGCAGTCCTCCTGCCGGTAGGGGTGATCCTTGATGGCGTTGAGAATCGGCTTCCAGCCTTCGTAGGCGGGATTCACATGGCGGCCGAGAACGACTGCGGCCACTCTCGACGATCCCGCTTGCTTGAGCGCGTAGGCCGCCGACTGCATACGCCCGCCGGTCGTCCAGGTGTCGTCCAGCAGCAGGACGTGAGCGCCGTCGAGATCCCTGTCCGGCACGGCGAATCGCTCCGGATCGAACGCCCGTACGTCGGCCGGAACGGCGGTGTTCGCGGCGAGCCGTATCCATGGAAACCGCCGCAGGCGATCACCGATCAGCGTACGGAGCGGATGGTCTCCTTGACGCCCTCTTGTGCTCGGCACCACTGCCAGATGCGTCCAGGTGTCGACATGTGCGGCCCTCGCAACACAGGTGTGGTGGTCGAGCAGAAAGAGCAACAGCAGATTGAGCAGGTTCGTCGAAACGCTGGGCGAAGGGAAAGTGGATTTGTACGCGGCGAGTGCGTGCGCGTGCTGACGGCCCTTGACCGCGTAGGAAATCGGGACGACCGTGTCGGCGAGCGGAGACTGGGCTGTGCTCAAGTGCTGTTCGCAGGTGTAGCAGCGCGTCCACTCCGGCTTTGCGGGGCCACGGCAGACGTAGCAGATGCCCGGTGCGGGCTCGATCGGATTGCGCAGGTAGTTAGCGTGCTGGGCGACGTGCCTTCGTATCGCTTCCCAAGGATCGACTGCGTCAGGCAAAGGCGGGTATCTCCGGAAGAGAGTCGGGGCCTGTGTTGAGTTCCGCGATCAATTTTTCCACAACGTCCAGCAATTCTCGCAGCCCGGAAACGACGTGCACACCGGGTTTTGCCGCGTATTCGCGCGCCCAGTCGTGTTCGAGCAACTGCTCCGGCATCACGACCGGGCGGCCGTGCTCAAGCGCCAGCCTCGCCTGAATGCGTGCCCCGCTCTTCCACGGTGCCTCGACCACCACGGTGGCTGCGGCGTAGCCGCTCATCACGGCATTGCGCATCGGGAAATTGCGCTGGTTGGGTGGGGCGTCGGGCCAGAACTGACTCAGGACGAGGCCGTCCTGAATGATCTGTTCCTGCAAGGCACGATTCTCCGCCGGGTAGAACTTGTTGATCCCGGTGCCGATGACCGCGACGGTTCGCCCACCCGCCTCCAGTGCGGCGGTATGTGCGGCGGTGTCGATTCCCTTGGCCAGGCCGCTGACGACCGTCACACCGTGCAGCGCCAGGTCTCTTGCCACTGCGGTCGCGATGCGCAATCCCTCGTCGCTGGCTTTCCTGGTGCCGACCACGGCGATCGCACGCTGATCAGGCGCCGACTTTCCGCGCGAGAAAAGGATGGGCGGCATCTGGTGAATGCCACGCAGCTGGCTCGGATAGTGCTCGTCGAGGCACGTGTGGATGCCGATGCCCTCAGCCGCCCATTTCCGCAGCAGGTCCGTCGCGCTTGTGATGGCACTCTCCATCGGATCGGCGTCGGCGAACAGCGTCTCCTGGAGACGCATTTGCTCGGCCAGCACGGCGAGTGCGCTTCCCCGCTCAAGAACCGCCAGGCTGAGCTCAGCCCACTTCGCGCCCGCGCGTTGTAGCAACGTCACGAGCGCGGCACGTTCGCGCAGCTCCGATGGCATGTCAGTGATGGTACTGACGCCGGCCCTCACGTCACCACGATACCCCGCGACTGGTCCGAATCGAACAGTTCGAAAGCAAGAGTCGTCGCCATGTTAGCCGCAGGTTAGGCCTGTTGACCGGAGGTTACGGCGCGCGGGTGGCCCGGGTAGCGTCGCGGTGACGCGTCGAAAGTTCGCATGGAGCCACGGCTCCGGGCTCGTAGCTTCGTACGTTCGACCGCCCACAGGAGGGCATATGGAGAGCTTCAGCGTTTCCATCACGGTCTCGGGTGGATGGGAGTACGGCTATCTCCGGACCATCGTCATCATCGTCGTTCTGATCATGGCCGCTGCGGATCCCGGCCTGCTGTCGCCGGTGCTGCTCGGGCTGTGAGAGCTGTGAGGTAGGGGTGCGGGAGCCCATCCTCGTACGGGTGGGCTTCCCGTCCGGTCAGGCGCACATGTGCTGGGCGAGTGGGGTGAGGGGTGGGGTGGATGGGGTGGGGAGGTGGGGGTTGGCGCGGCGGAGGGCGGCTGAGCGGATGTGTTCGGGTTCTTCGGCTATGGCGCGTTCTCGGGCGAAGAGGCGGACCAGGTCGTACATGCGGTAGTGGTCCGGGTCGTGGCCGGCCAGGAGGTTGAGGTCGACGAGGCGTTCGAGGGCGCGTTCGGCTCGGGCGTGGGAAACGTTCAGCAGGAGGGCGGCCACCGGGACGCTGATCTCGCCGGCCGGGAGCAGGCCGATGAGGCGGAAGGCGCGGATGGGGTCGTGGCTGGCGGGTGATTCGGTGGAGTTCAGCGTCAGGTAGGCGGCCTGGAGGTTGGCCCGCAGCGACAGATCGCCGACGTGGAACTCGTCAAGCCTGGTCTGGTCGGCTTCGAGGCGTTCGACCAGGCGGCCGACGCTCCAGGAAGGCCGGGCGCTCAGGCGGGTACCCGCGATGCGCAGGGCCAGGGGGAGATGGTCGCACAGCTGTACGAGGCGGGAGGCGGCACGCGGGTCGGCCGCCAGGCGGGAGGGGCCGACCATCCGGCCGAGGAAGTCCAGCGCCTCGTAAGTGGACAGCACGTCCAGCTGAACCCTCGCGGCTCCCTCGATGCCCGGCAGGGCCCGTCTGGCCGTGACGATCGCGGCACATCCCGGCACGAGCGGCAGCAGCGGCCGTACCTGGGAAGCCGATCCCGCGTCGTCGAGCACGATGAGCACCCGGCGCCCGGCGAGCGCCGAACGCAGTACGGCGGCCAGCTCGTCCTCGTCGTCGGACTCGACACCGCTCGGACCGAGGGTACGCAGGAGGCGGGCCAGTACGTCGCGGGCGGCCGGCGGGGTGGCCCGCGCGTTCGAGCCGTGCAGGCTGACGAACAGCTGCCCGTCGGGAAACCGATCGGCCATCCGGTGCGCCGCCCGTACGGCGAGCGCGGACTTGCCCACGCCGTACACGCCGTCGATCACGGCGACGCCCTTGGGGGTACGGCCGGCGACGGGGAGGCAGGCTCGCATGATGCAGTCGAGGGTGGCCTGGCGGCCTACGAAGGTGAGGCTGTCCGGGGGGAGTTGGCGAGGGGTGGGCTGGGGGTGGCGGTTCGGGGGGATTGTGATCTGGTGGGGCGGGGCTGGGAGGGGCTCTGGGGAGAGGTGGCGGGGGTGGGTGGCGTGAGGGTGGTGGTGGGAGGCGTGGAGGCGGCGGGGGGGTTGGGGTTTGTGTGGTGTACGGGTTCGGTTTGGCTGGTGGGACGGGGTGGGGCTGTGCGATTGGATGGGCCAGGTTGATTGGTGGGGTCCGTGCGGTGGGTGGGGCGATGGGCTTGGGTGTGTCAGGTGCGCTGGTTGCGATTGGTGTGGTGAGTGGGGAGCTCGGATGGGATCGAGCGGCGGCGGCTTGGCATGGAGCGTGGAAGGGGGCTCCGAGAAATGCGTGGAGGGAAGCGTCGAAGGAGCTGATGGGGTCGCAGGGGAGGCCAGCGGGAGTGAAGGGGAGGCAGGTGGGGTCGTAGGCGGGGCGGAGGAGAGGGCAGGGAAGGCGGGAGGGGGCGCGAGGGAAGCGGGAAGTGGAGAGAGTGCGAGAAGCGAGGGGGCTTGGGCGGGGAGGTCGGGTGGGCCGGTGGGCAGGGTGGGGATTCGTGTGAGGGTGACGGGGCCTGGCGGCGCTTGTGGGAGAGAAGGCGATTCCTCATGCCTTCCTGATCCGAGGAGTGATGCATCCGCCGATGAGGAGTCCCCGGACGGGGTGAGCATGGCCGTGGCCAGCGTCGACAAAGCCAGAAAAGCGGGCGCGGACACAGCAGCGGACGCCGGCGCAGGCGCGGAGATGGACACAGCAGCAGATGCGGACGCCGACGCAGGCGCAGGGGCCGACGCACGCGCGAACATGGGCGCAGGTTCAAGTTCAGGTTCGGGTGCGGACGCGGGCGCAGGTTCCGATGCAGACGCGGGCGCCGACGCAGGGGCCGCCTCAGGCGCGAGCATGGACGCAGGCGCAGGCGTAGACGCGGGGACCACCTGGGCCGTGGACATGAACGCAAGCGCGGGGGCCACCCCAGACGAAGACACGGACGCAACCGCAAGCCCTGGAGCCACCCCAGACGAAGACACGGACGCAAGCGTCGATGCCGAGGTGGGTGCCAGGGCGAGGGGAGGCGTAATCGTCGGTGGGGACGTGGGTGTCGAGGTGGCGGCCGGAGAGGGGGTGGGAGGAGAGGGTGTGGGAGGGACGTCGGGGGTGCGGTGGAGGATGGTGGGGTCGCTTTGGAGGATTTTGGTGTGGAGGAGGGTGAGGGCGGGGCCTGCGTCTATGCCCAGTTCCTGGATGAGGTGGCGGCGGGCCTGGCCGAAGCAGGCGAGGGCGTCGGCCTGGCGGCCCAGGCGGTACAGGGCGGTCATGAGTTGGCCCCAGAAGCGTTCGCGCAGGGGGTGGTCGGCGACGAGTTTGCGTAGTTCGTGGACGACGGCTGCCTCGGCGCCGTCGGCCAGGCAGGCCTCGATGTAGCTTTCCACGACGACGAGGCGGCGTTCCTCCAGTCTGAGGATCTCGCTGTGCAGGGCGGGGCCCGCCTCGATGTCGCCGAGTACCTGGCCGCGCCAGAGCCGGAGTGCCCGGCCGAAATGGATGACGGCGCAGCCGGGCGCGCCGTCGAGGGAGGCGGCCTCGCCTGCGCGTGCGGAGGCCTCGAACAGGGTCAGGTCCAGGTCGCCCGGCGGAATACGGAGGACGTAGGCGCCGTGCCGTGTTTCCAGGGTGGCGTCGGCGATTCCGGCGGTATGGAACTGCCGGCGCAGGGCGGAGACATAGGTACGGAGATTGGCCATGGCGGATCTCGGCGGGTCGGTCCACACGCATTTCATGAGCCGGCTGACCGGAACGCATTCATTGGCCTTGAACAGGAGCGCGCCCAGCACCGCCTGGTGCCGTCGGCTCAGTGTCAATTCCCTTTCGTACCCGCGCACTGCCAGCGGGCCCAGCAGACCAAACCGCATGGGAACAATGTATGCATACTTTTCCTACCTGACAAGAGGGGATTTATCTCGCAATGTCAAACGTGCTGTCGTGATGTTCCCCAGCAATGGGTCAAGCGCCTCCCCTTCCAGCCATGCCGTACTAATTCCGGAAAAGTCGGGGCCGGGGGAATCGGCGAGCCGGGCGCGTAGTCCTTCGACGCGGTGTCTGGCCTCCGTACAGGCGATGTCGGCCAGGTCCTGCCCGGCGTCGAGCCCGTCGGCCGCCGACAGGTGCGAGGCGCGGGCCAGCGTCACCACCATCGTGAACAGCTCGGCCAGCAGCCGGTTGAGCAGGATCAGCACGTGCTCCCGTTCGAACAGCGCCTCGGGCTCCGGGTGCCTGAGTGCGAGCTCCCTGCACCTCAGCGCGTAGCCCTGCACCTGGCGTACGGCGAAGGCGAGATGGTCGCGGTTGCGTGCGGTGAGCCGCATGCCGGGCGGCGGGGTGAAGTCGGCGTCCCGCAGGTCGAGCGGAGGCGGCGAGCCGTAGTGGAACCTGGTCAGGACGTTACGAGCGGCCCGGTTGTCCACATGGAAGTCGACCCCTCCGGCGATCCGCAGACCGCGGGCGTCGCGGAAGAGACGTTCGACCGGCGCGCCGGACGCTCCGCGCGACCGCTTGCTGGCCGCCGTCTCGAAGCCCTCGCCGCCGAGCAGCGACATCGTACGATCGGCGATACGCCAGCAGGCGGTGGAGCAGATGTTCTTGGCGGCGATACGCTCCGGCCACCGATCGGCATGACCCGACCCCGAGGAGCCGGCGGACGAAGACGGCACACCTCGCCCGCTGGACCCCGAGGAGTCGGCGGGCGAAGACAGCGGACTCAACTCGCCGGACGCCGAGACAGCTGCTGCTGCAGCAGCCGGAGGCAGCAGGCTCCATTCCAGGACGCTTTCCATGGCGAAGATGTCGCCCGCCGCGCCGGCGATACGCCGTTGGATCTCCTCGTAGGCGCCGAGCGGACGCGCGTCCACCGTGCGGCGGTTGACGAACTCCCGAGACCATTCCAGGCACGACTTGGCGATCGCCAGGGCGGGGGCCGCCGTGATGAACAGCCTGCCGGTCGCGCTCAGGGGTTCCAGCGGCGAGGTGACACGCCAGTCGCCCTCCTGGCGCAGCAGGACGTCGTGGTCGGGGACCTTGACCCCTTCGAGGATCAGACGGCCGTTCGGCAGGCCCTTGCTGCCCATGAACTCGTGCCGCGAGCCCACCCGGAACCCGGCCGACGCCGTCTCGACGAGGAACAGGGCCGAGGTGTCGCCGAGTCTGGCCGAGACGATGAGCGCCTCGGCGACCGGGCCGTTGCCGATGAAGATCTTCTCGCCGTCGAGCACGTACCCGCCGGGCACGCGGGTCGCGCTCATGACGGGCAGCCGGTTGGCCGCGCCCTGGGGTTCGGTGTCGGCCCAGCCCGAGATCACGTCCCTGGCGACCAGGCCGCGCAGCCGATCGGCGAACGGCCCCTCCGGCAGCGCCTCCAGCAGGGCCGCGACGCCGATGCCGCTGTGGATGGCCAGCAGTTGCGCCGCCGACGACGACCAGCTCGCCGCCCGTTCGACGACCCGGAAGACGTTGACGGCCGAGAGCCCGTGCCCGCCCAGTTCCTCCGGCACGCCGAGCCTGAGGTGACCCCTGCGGCGCAGCTCGGCCAGATAGCGGTCGGGCAGGGTACGGGAGGCGTCGACCTCGTCGGGGTCGACGTGCTCGGCCAGCAGCTGTTCGACGTCCGCGGCGATGCGTTCGCCCGCGGCACGCTCGGATTCCGGCGTACGCGGAAACGGCACGATCTTGGACCAGGGCACCCGGCCGACGGCAAGGTCGGCCACCAGACTGCCCGACTCGACGATGGTCACTGTCGATCACCCTCCAGAGCTCCTCAGTCCAGCCGGTCTCCCGGGGTCATCCCAGGTCATGCGAATCGCTCCAGGTCATCCCAAGGCCGTGGAGATCGTGCGCATCAGGCCCTGGCCGCTCGCGCCCCTGAAGTAGAAGTGGCCCCCCGGCAGCAGGTGTGCGGTCACCGTTCTCGTGGTGTGTGTCTGCCAGGCCAGGAGCTGGGAGGCCTCCAGCCGGTCGCCCCGCCCGCCGATCGCGGTGATCGGCACGTTCAGCGGTGGCCTGCGTCGATGCTCGTAGGTCTCGAAGATCTCGAAGTCGGCCCGGTAGCCGGGCAGGACGAGCCGCAGCAGCTCGTCGTCGGCCCGCAGCTCGGGCGGGAACCCGCCGTACTCGTCGTCGAGCACGGCGGCCAGGTCGGCGTCGGGCAGCAGGTGCAGGGCGCTCGGCGTCCTGGGCAGGTGCGGCGCCGGATAGGCCGAGAGCAGCAGCCTGACCGGGCCCGCCTCACCGCCCTCCTGCAACGCCGACGCCGTCTCGTAGGCGACCAGCGCCCCGAGGCTGTGCCCGAACAGGGCGAAAGGCGGTTCGAAGTGCACCGAGGCGGTCAGCGCCTCGACGAGCGCGTCCATGCGTGTGTGGGCCGGTTCGTCGAGCCGTGCGCCCCTGCCGGGCAGCTGGACGCCCCACACCTCGACGTCGGGCAGGGCGTCGGCCCAGCGCACGTACTCCCCGACCGAGCCGCCACTGTGCGGGAAGCAGTAGAGCCGTACGGAGGCGTCGGGCCTGCGCGTCCTGCACGCCAGCCACGGCCGACGCAGCAGCGACTCAGCCATCGCCCTGCTTCCTCCTACCGCCGACCTCGGCATTCAACGACTCCGCCGAAGCCACCACCCCACCCGAAGCCACCGGCAAATCCGAAGCCACCACCCCACCCGAAATCGCCCCGTCCGAAGCCACTCCCGAGTCCCTCGAATCCCCCGCATCCCCCGAAGCCACCAAATCCCCCGAATCCCACGAAGCCGGAATCTCACGCAGCGACCTGATCGCGGAGAAGATGAGCGGCAACCCGGACAACGCACTCCCGACGGCCGCGATCCACAGGGTCGGCCGTAGCCCGATCGTGGCGCCGAGCACACCGCCGAGCAGGGCACCGGGCGGGATCGTCCCCCAGATGACGAACCTGATCGTCGCGGTCATCCGGCCCTGCATGTCGACGGGCGTGACCGCCTGACGGAGGCTGACCTGGTTGGTGTTGTAGACCGCGACGCCGAACCAGGCCAGCGCCAGGCTCACCACGAGTACGGGAACCGCGGTCGCCGGTGTGGCCAGGGGCAGCAGCATGGTCGCGAGGCCGGGCACGACCGAGATGGCCGCGAGCGTGGGCCCGACCCCGAAGCGGCGTACCAGCCTGCCGTTGACCAGGGCCCCGAGCAGGGCGCCTCCGTTGGCCAGGGCCAAGACCAGGCCGAGGTAGACCGGCGAGACCTTCAGCTCGTTCAGCGCGTAGATGGTGAGAACGGCCTGCAGCATGCCGAACAGGCCGAAGATGTTGTCGATGGCCGTCGACAGGGCGATCGGTCGCAGCACGTTGTTGCGGACCACGTAGCGCACGCCTTTGCCGATCTCCTTGAGCAGGCTCTGCCGACCGGCGGCCCCGACGTCCGGCCGCCGCTCCGGTTTGCGGATGAACAGCAGCAGCACGGCCGAGACCAGGAAGCTGATCGCGTCGGCCAGGATCGCGATCGGCGCGGTGAGCAGCTGGACGAGCGTGCCGCCGAGGCCGGGCCCGGCGAGCTGGGCGCCCGAGTACGACAGCTGCAGCTTGGCGTTGCCGTCGACCAGGTCCTCACGCTCGACGAGCGAAGGCAGGTACGACTGGTGCGCGATGTCGAAGAACACCGTGAACACCCCGACAAGGAACGCCACCGGATAGATCAGCCAGAACGACAGCAGGTCGAACGCATACGCCAGCGGCACCAGCCCGAGCAGCACCGCCCGGCCGACATCGGCGACGATGAGCACGGGCCGCCTGGCCAGCCGGTCGATCCACACCCCGGCGGGCAGCCCGACGAGCAGGAACGGCAGGTACTGCAGCGCCGACAGGATGCCGATCTGCAGCGGCGTCGCCTTGAGCAGCAGGATCGCGGTCAGCGGAAGCGCCAGCAGGGTGATCTGGGAGCCCAGGACGCTGATCGTCTGCGCCCCCCAGAGGTTCATGAAGTCGGCCCGCCGCCAGAGGCTGGGCCGCTTGCCGACCACTCCGGTGGCCATCACTTCACCCGCCCCGTCGGCTCGACGGAGTCCCGCAGCCCGACCTCGGGCTCACGCAGGCTCTTGGGCCGCAGGTCCGTCCACACCTCGGAGATGTGGGCCAGGCAGTCGGCCTTGACGCCGCCCACACCGACCTTGCTCCAGCCGCCGGGCAGCGGATGCGTGGTCGGCCAGAGGGAGTACTGCTCCTCGTGGTTGCGGACCACGTCGTAGGTCTGCTCACTCTCGTCCTCGAACACGATGTTCCCTTCCTCAGCAGGTCGGTTCCTTGGGAGGTCAGTGCAGAAGAGCCTCAGCCGGTCAGTTGTGAAAGATCGGCGACAACCCGGCGCAGCCCCGCGACCGTGGGCGCGGAGAAGACGGCACGGACCGGGATCCGCACCCCGAACTCCCGCTGTACGGCCCGCACGAGCTGGGCGGCGATCACCGAGTCGCCGCCGAGATCGAAGAACCCGTCGTGCTCGCCGACCCGCGCCAGGCCGAGCGTCTCGGCGAACAACGCGGCCAGGTCCACCCCCGTCGCCCTGTCCTCCTCGACAACGACGGCCACCGGCCGTACGACGCTCTCCGGGTCGTCGCCGAGCACCGAGAGCCTGCGCCGCTCGAACGGATAGCCGGGCAGCGGCGTGCGCGATCCCCGCCCGCCGCCCAGCCGCCGCAGGTCCACCTCGACCCCTCGCGTCCACAGCGCTCCCGCCGCGGCGTAGGCGGCGACCAGGGCAGAGCCGGATTCGGAGGCATGCGGCAGGCTGTTGACGGCCGTGCGCCCGCCGGTGAGCGAGGGATGCCGCCTGGCGATGGCGGCGAGGGTACGGCCGGGCCCCACTTCGAGCAGCAGGGCCTCCGGCGTACGCAGCACGGTCGTGAGCGCGTCGCCGAAACGCACGGTCTGCCGGAGATGGGCGCTCCAGTAGGCGGTGGTCGCGACCTCTTCGGGCTCGGCCAACCGGCCCGTCGTGTCGGACACGAACGGAATGACCGGCTTGCCGGGCGCGATCCGGTCGAAGACGGCCTCGAACGCCGCCACGATCGGCTCGACGAGCGGCGAATGCGCGGCGGCCGAGATGTGCAGCAGCCTGGCGTCGACGCCTTGGGCGGCGAGGTCGGCGCCGAGCGCGCGCACGGTGGCGACGGGTCCCGACAGGACGAACTGGTCGGCGCTGTTGACCGCCGCCACCGACAGGCCGTTCCCGACCAGCCCGGCCGCCTCCCGCTCGGGCAGCGGCACCGCGATCATGGCGCCGGGCGTGAGGCCGTCGAGCAGTCGCCCGCGCGCCACGACCAGGCGTAACGCGTCGGCGGGTGTGAACACCCCGGCGGCGCAGGCGGCGGCGTACGCGCCCAGGCTGTGCCCGAGCACGGCCACCGGCTCGACGCCCCAGTGCCGCCACAGGGCGGTCAGCGCGTGCTCGACCGCGAAGACGGCGGGCTGCCCGACGACCATCCTGGTCAGGGCGGCCGCAGCCTCCTTGACCGCCACCCTGTCGTCCGGATCGGGATAGAGCACGTCGCGCAGGTCGAGGCCGAGCGCCTCGCGGGCCAGCGCGGCGCAGCGGTCGATCTCGGCACGGAAGACGGGCTCGTGCTCGTACAGCTCGGCCCCCATGCCGACGTGCTGGCCGCCCTGACCGGGAAAGGCGAAGACGACCTGCGGCTCCCCCGCGGGCGTCGGCCCCACGACCAGGCGGCCTGGATCGGCCCCCGACAGCGCCCGTACGGCGTCCAACCGGTCGGACGCGACGGCGAAGGCCCGGTGAGGGTGGGCACGCCGCCCGGCGCCGAGCGTACGGGCGACGTCGGCCAGCCCGGGAGCGGCGGGCGTGTCCCTGGCCAGATGGGCGGCCAGGGCGCCTGCCGTGGCCGTGAGCGCCGTCGGCGTCCTCGCCGACACCACCAGCAGGTGGGCCGGGCCCTGGGTTTCGGGCGTACGCGGCGGGGGCTGCTCCAGCACCACGTGCGCGTTGGTGCCGCCGATGCCGAGCGAGTTCACCCCGGCCCGGCGCGGATGCCCCGTGTACGGCCACGCGGTGGGCTCGGTGGCGACGACGAACGGGCTCGCGGCGAAGTCGATCTGCGGATTGGGCGTGTGGAAGTGCAGGCTGGGCGGGATGAGGCCGTGTTCCAGGGCCAGGACGGTCTTGATGAACCCGGCCACGCCCGCAGCCGCGTCGGTGTGCCCGATGTTGGTCTTGACCGAGCCGATGGCGCAGAACCCGCGTGCGTCGGTGCCCGCCCTGAACGCCTTGGTCAGCGCCGCCACCTCGATCGGGTCGCCGAGCGGCGTGCCGGTGCCGTGCGCCTCGACGTAGGTGATGGTGGCCGGGTCGACCCCGGCGACGAGATGGGCGGTGCGCACGGCCGCGGCCTGGCCTTCGAGGGAGGGAGCCGTATAGCCGATCTTGTCGGAGCCGTCGTTGTTCACGGCCGAGCCGATGATCACCGCATGGATGTGGTCGCCGTCGCCGAGCGCGTCCTCCAGGCGCTTGAGCAGCACGAGCCCGACGCCGTTGCCCGCCACCGTGCCCGCGGCCGAGGCGTCGAACGCCCTGCAGTGGCCGTCGGGCGAGACGACACCGCCCTCGCTGTACACGCCCGCCCTCGCGGGCACGTGTGCCGTGACGCCGCCGGCGAGCGCCATGTCGCACTCGCCCGCCAGCAGCGACTGGGCGGCGAGGTGGACGGCGACGAGCGAGGTGGAGCACGCGGTCAGCACGGTGATCGCGGGACCGCTCAGCCCCAGCTTGTAGGAGACCCGGCTGGCCAGCAGGTCGGCGCCCGTGGCCAGTCTGATCTGCCAGTCGCTCACCGAGGCGAGCCTGTCCCTGTTGGCTTCGAGGAAGGCCGCGTACGAGCTCTCCGCGCAGCCCGCGTAGACGCCGATCAGCCCTTCGTACGCCGAGGGGTCGTAGCCCGCGCGTTCCAGGGCCAGCCAGCCGTGTTCGAGCAGCAGGCGCTGTTGCGGGTCGATGAGCACGGCCTCGCGCGGCGAGTAGCCGAAGAACGCCGGGTCGAACGCGTCCGCGCCGCCGAGCACACCCGCCGCGGCGACGTGCTCGCCCGACGCGTCGAGGACAGTGATCGACTCGATCCCGTTCACCAGGTTGTCCCAGTACTCCTCCAGGTCGGCGGCGCCGGGGAAGGCGCCGGACATACCGACGACGGCGATCCTGGTGCCGAGGTCTTCGCTCATACCGGCTCCTTCCTGCTCAGCTCGCGCCTGCGCTGGAGCCTGGCCGCGCCGCCGCGTCGCCGTTCCAGTGCCGTGCCGTCGTCGTGCTCGCCCTGTTCGCCCTGCTCCAGGTAGGCGGCCAGGCCGTGGACCGTGTGGTGCCTGAAGAGCGCGATCATGGGGAAGTCGCGCCGCAGCCTGGCGGTCAGCCGTCTGTGCACGGCGGCGAGCAGGAGGGAGTGGCCGCCGAGGTCGAAGAAGCTCTCGTGCAGCCCGACCCGCTCCAGCCGCAGCACGTCACGCCAGAGCTCGGCGATCTCGATCTCCAGCTCGGTCTTCGGCGGCCGGTGGTCGGCGCCGCCGCCGCGTTCGGGATCGGGGAGCGCGGCGTGGTCGACCTTGCCGTTGCGGGTCAGCGGCAGCGCGTCGAGCACGACGTAGCCGGTGGGGATCATGTAGTTCGGCAGCTCCTCGCCGAGGTGCTCACGCAGCTGTCCCGCCGTCGGCGCCTGTCCGGCCAGGCGCGGCACGAGATAGCCGACGAGCCGCCTGTCCCCCGTCCCGGCGTCGACGCGCACGGCCGCATGCGCGTCGGCGAGCGCCGGATGGCCGCGCAGCGCCGCCACGACCTCACCGAGCTCGATCCGGTACCCGCGCAACTTCACCTGCCCGTCGGCACGCCCCGCGAAGTGCAGGACACCGTCAGCGGTACGGCGCGCCAGATCGCCCGTGCGGTACAGCCGCGCGCCGCCTCCGGCGAAAGGGTCGGGGACGAAACGGTCGGCGGTGAGGTCGGGCCGGTTCAGGTACCCCCTGGCCACTCCCCTGCCGCCGAGGTACAGCTCGCCCACCACGCCGGGAGGCGCCGGGCGCAGCGCCGCGTCCAGCACGTAGGCGGCGTCGCCGTCGACGGCCGTGCCGATGCCGGGCGGGGCCTGCCTGCCGGTCGCGGGCCTGACCTCGTGCCAGGTCGAGACCACGGTCGTCTCGGTCGGGCCGTACTCGTTGATCAGCCGGTGGCCCGCGTCCTCGCGCTGGGTCACGGTCAGCCGGTCGCCGCCGGTGAACAGCACGCGCAGGGCGCCGTCGCCGCCGGGCAGGGCGAGGAAACGTTCGGCGAGCGCGGTCGGCAGGTCGGCGATCGTGATCCCGGATGCGGTGAGCCACGCCCGCAGGCGTTCCGGGTCGAGGCGGGTCTCCTCCGGCGGGATGTGCACGGCCGCGCCCGAGGTCAGGGCCGGCCAGATGTCGGCCACGGAGGTGTCGAAGCCGGGCGCCGCGACGAGGCTCACCCGGTCGCCGGGCCCGTAGCCGAACTCGGCGCGCCGCCAGCCGACCAGTCCCGTCATCGCCCTGTGCTCGACCAGGACGCCCTTGGGCCTGCCGGTCGAGCCGGAGGTGTAGATGACGTAGGCCAGGTTCCCCGGTGCGACGGGCACGGGCCCGATGGGCTCGTCGTGCGCCTCTTCGAGCAGGACCGGCCGCACGCCGCCCGGCACCAGATCGGCGTGGGGCCCCGAGGTCACCACGAGCGATACGCCCGCGTCCGCGACCGTGAACGCCAGCCGTTCGGCGGGATGCTCGGGGTCGAGCGGCAGGAAGGCCGCGCCCGCCGTCAGCACGCCGAGCTCGGCCACCACCAGGTCGGCGCTCCTCGGCAGCAGGACGCCGACGATCGCGTCCGGGCCCGCGCCCAGTGCCCGCAGCCCCGCTGCCAGGCGTCCCGCGCGTTCGGTCAGCTCGCCGTACCCGATCTCGGTTCTGCCCTCGCGCAGTGCGGGGGCTCCGGGGGTGCGTCCGGCCACCTCGGCGACGGCCAGGTGCACGCCGCCCGCGTCGGCCGGGGTGCGGTCGGGTGTGGTCGCCCGGGCGAGGGCCGCGCGCTGCTCGGCGGCGCTCAGCAACGGCAGGTCGCCGACCGTGCGGCCAGGGTCGGCGACGGCGGCCTCCAGCAGCCTGACGTACTGCGCGGCCATGCGTTCGACGGTCGAGCGGTCGAACAGGTCGGTGTTGTACTCCCACAACATGGTGATGCGGTTGTCGCTGCGGTCGTGGTCGCCGATGTGGCGTTCCGCCCTGGGGATGGCCACGACGTCCAGGTCGACCTTGGCCGAGCCGTTGCCGCGTTCGAACACCGTCGTCGAGGCCCCGGCCAGCTCCGGCTCGCGCACGGCCGAGTCGTGGAAGCTGAACATGGTCTGCACCAGCGGGTTGACCGCCGGATCCCGTCTGACGCCGAGCGCCTCGATCAACTTGGGGAAGGGGTAGTCGGCATGCGCGGCGGCGTCGAGCACGACCTCCTTGGCCCGGCGCAGCAGCGTGCCGAAGTCCACGTCGTCCGACACCTCGCAGCGCAGCACCGCCATGTTCACGAACATGCCGATGAGCCCTTCGCTCTCGCGCCGCGTCCTGTTGGCGAACGCCGATCCGACGCACACGTCACGCTCGCCGGTGTAGCGATGCAGCAGGGCGACGAAGGCCGCGTACAACGTCATGTACAACGTCGTGTTCTGCTCGCGGCCGAACGCCCGCAGCGCGCCCGGCAACGCGCCCGGCAGCTCGAAGCGGTACTGGTCGCCGTTGTAGGTCTGGACGGCGGGCCTCGGCCGGTCGGTCGGCAGCGACGGCACCGTGGGCGCTCCGGCCAGCCGCTCGCGCCAGAACTCCAGCCGGGCCCGCATGGCATCGGAGTCGAGCGCCTCCCGCTGCCACCCGGCGTAGTCGGCGTACTGCACGGGCAGCTCGGGCAGCGGCGACGGCAGCCCGGCGGCGAAGGCGTTGTAGATCGCCTCCAGCTCGCGCATGAGCACGGCGAACGACCAGCCGTCGTGGACCAGGTGGTGCTCGACCAGGATGAGCTCGTACTCGTCGGCGGCCAGCCTGACCACCGACCACCGGTTGAGCGGCAGCCTGCCGATGTCGAACGGCTTGCGCAGCTCCTGCTCGACCAGATCGGCCGTGCGGGCCTTCCTGGCCTTCGGCGGCAGCCAGGTGAGGTCGTACTCGGCGACGTGCACGGGGATCGGGTCGTGCACCACCTGCCAGGCCGTGCCCTCGTGCTCCTCGTAGGTGGTGCGCAGGATCTCGTGCCTGCGCACGATCTCGCCCAGTGTGCGTTCGAGGACGTCCAGGTCGAGATGGCCGTTGATCCTGATCGTCATCTGCGCGTTGTAGGCGATGCTGCCCGGCGCCAGCCTGTCGAGGAACCACACCTGCTCCTGCGGCACCGAGAGCGGCGCCCTGCCCCCGCCGCGACGCGCCCTGATCGGCGGCAGCGGGGCCGGGCCGCCGCCGCGTGCGCGTGCCGCGTCGACCGTCCTGGCCAGCCGGGCCACGGTCGGGGCCGCGAACACCTCGCGCAGCGGCAGCTCCACGCCGTAGGCGTCCTTGATCCTGGCGCCGAGCTGCGCGGCGATGAGGGAGTGGCCGCCGAGCTCGAAGAAGTCGTCCTCGACGCCCACCTTCTCGGTGCGTAGCACCTCCTGCCAGATCGCGGCGAGCTCGCGCTCCAGGTCGTCGCGCGGCGCCACGTGCTCGGTGCTGAGGCCGATGCCGTGCGTCCCGGGGTCGGGCAGCGCGTCGCGGTCGACCTTGCCGTTGGGCGTCGTGGGCAGCCGCTGCAGCACGATGTAGGACTGCGGGACCATCCATGCGGGCAGGTGCTCGGCCAGGTGCTCGCGCAGCCGGGTGACGCCCGGCACCCGCTGGGCGTCGTGCGGCGCGACATAGGCCAGGAGCCTGCCGTCGCCGCCCGCCACGACGTGCGCGGCTGCGACCAGCGGATGCTCGGCCAGGCGTGCCGCGATCTCGCCCGGCTCGATGCGGTGGCCCCTGATCTTGACCTGCTGGTCGGATCGGCCGTGGAACTCCAGTGTGCCCTCAGGCGTGCGCCTGACCAGGTCGCCCGTGCGGTAGAGGCGTGCGCCCGCCGGGGCGAAAGGGTCGGGCACGAACCGTTCGGCGGTGAGGTCGGCGCGGCCGAGATAGCCGAGCGCGAGACCGGCGCCGCCGACGTACAGCTCGCCGATCTCACCGTCGGGCACCGGTTCGAGCCTGGCGCCGAGCACGTGCGCGACGGTGGCCTCGATGGGCCTGCCGATGTCGGGCAGTGCCGCTTCGCCCCCTGCGGCCGGCACCGCCCCCGACGTCGAGACCACGGTGTTCTCCGTCGGCCCGTAGTTGTTGACCAGCTCGAACGGCAGGCCGGGCGCGGGCCGCACGTGCAGCCTGTCGCCGCCGACGAGCAGGGTGCGCAGCACGGCGTCCGGCGGCCACGGCCTGGCCAGCATGACCTCCCCGAGCGGCGTCGGCAGGAAGCTGACCGTGATGCGCTCGCGCTCGTACCAGCGTTGCAGCGCCTCGCCCGACACCCTGGTCTCGTCGTCGGGGATGCGCAGCCCCGCACCGGCGGCGAGCGTCGGCCAGATCTCCCACACCGAGGCGTCGAACCCGGGCGAGGCGACGAGCGTGGTGCGGTCGGCCGGGGTCAGCCGGAACGCCTTGGTGTGCCAGCCCACCAGGTTCGCCAGCGCCCTGTGCTGGATCATCACGGCCTTGGGCACACCGGTCGAGCCCGAGGTGTGGATGACATAGGCCAGGTCGCCGGGCCCGGTGACCGGTTCCGGCGCCGCCGCATCGGCCGAAGGCAGGTCGATCGCGTCCAGGGCGACGACGTCGAGGCCCGAGCCGTTGAGCCCGGCCGCGTGCTCGGTCGTGGTCAGCACGAGCGCGGCTCCCGCCCCCGTCACCAGCGCGGTGAGCCTGCCCGCGGGCTGGTCCGGGTCGAGCGGCAGATAGGCGGCTCCCGCCTTGAGCACGGCCAGTACGGCGAGCACCAGGTCGGGCGAGCGCGGCAGGCACACCGCGACCACACCGCCCCGCACGCCCCTCCTGGCCAGCAGCCGGGCCAGCCGGTCGGCCGAGGTGTTCAGCTGTGCGTAGGTCAGCGACGCCTCGCCCGACGAGACGGCTACGGCGTCGGGCCTGACCTTCGCATGCTCCTCCACCAGATCGTGGACAAGCCGGGCAGTTTCCATGGGTCCTCCGTCATGAGGCGATGCGGTCGGCCGTGCGCACGAGCTCCGTGGCCCTGGCGAGCACGGCGGTGAGCGTGTCGAGGGCTCGTCGCGCACCGCCCGGCTCCTTGACGCCGGGCGCATCGGCGATGGCGGGCAGCAGGCACGCGGCGAGGCTCAGCCCGAGGCTCCCGCCGACCCAGCGGTGCACATGAGGTCGCAATGTTCCCCACCCCTGATCCGTTCCGTGCGCGTGCGGTGCGGAATCGAGAGTGTCAGGGGCGCTGCATATGTCCCGCACATGTCCCGCATATGCGGTGTGCATATTCGGGATGCGGGATCCGGGAAAACAAGAAAGGCCGTCGCGAACCCCCGCGACGGCCTTTCCGTTCGTGCTTTTCCGCTTTACCGCGACTTCCGATAACGCTGCAGGAGTCTGCGGGGCGGATCTGCGGCCATTCTCCGCGACTCGCCCCGCTCCCGGCCGAGGTGGAATACCGTGAGGCCGATCGCCATGGCAACCTGTCGCATGCCGTGGACATTAGCGAGAATGCGCGGGGTGGACCTCGCGGCGCGCACCGGGGCGCTCGTCGTGGAGGACGACTACGACGGCGAGTTCCGCTACGACCGTCAGCCCGTCGGCGCGTTGCAGGGCCTCGACCCCGGCCGCGTCGCCTTTGCGGGCACCGCCAGCAAGAGCCTCGCGCCCGGCCTGCGCATCGCCTGGCTGGCCGTGCCCTCCTCGATCGCCGAGGCCGTGCACGAGACGACGGTCGCCGACGAGGCCTGTGTCAGCGTCATCGACCAGCTCGTCCTGGCCGACCTCATCACCTCGGGCGAGGTCGACCGCCATCTGCGGCGCTGCCGGGTGAAGTACGCCCGCCGCCTCGACCAGCTCGACCGTGCCCTGCGCACGCACGTGCCCGGAGCGCGGCTCGACGGCATCGCGGCCGGGCTGCACGCCGTGCTGCGGCTGCCGCCGGACGGGCTGGCCGTCACCGGGCTCGGCGACTTCCACGAAGGCGGGCTCTCGCCGTGGCCCGCGCTGGTCATCGGCTACGCGACTCCCGCCGACCACGCCTTCGAACCGGCTCTCGGCCTGCTCGTCTCGGGACTGCGCGAGATCTTCACGCCTTCGCCGTGACACGATCGGCGGGTGAGAGCTGTGGTCTGCGAGGGGTTCGGCCCGCCCGATGTGCTGCAGGTCGTGCGGGTCGCCGATCCGGTGCCGCAGCCCGGCCAGGTACGCATCGCCGTGCACGCCGCCGGGACCAATCCCGTCGACGCGCAGAACCGCGAGGACGGCGAGTGGGCCGGGCTCGAACCCGGCTGCGTGCTCGGCGACGTGGCGGGTGTGGTCGACCAGGTCGGCCCGGTGTGACGGAGTTCGCGCCCGGCGACAGGGTGCCGGCCACGCGGGGCCTCGCTGCTGGTGTACGGCGCGAGCGGAGGCGTCGGCACCTTTCTCGTGCAGCTCGCCGCCGCCGAAGGGCTGCGGGTGATCGGCGTGTCCAGGTCGCGTTCGCATCGGCTGCTCGGCGAGCTCGGGCCGCCGCGTGCGTCGACTACGAGAACGGCGACCTGACCGCCTCCGTGCTCGACGCGGCCGGTGCTCCCGTCGACGCCGTGGCCGATCTCGTCGGCGGCATGCTGCTGCGCGACCACCTGCCCGTCGTACGGCAGCGGTGATCCTGTCCGTCAGGCCCTGACGAACTGCCCGGCGCCGAGCACCCGCAGCAGGTCGAGCCCGGCCGATGCCCGGCCGCCCGGCGGCGGTGTGAACACCACCAGGCGCTGGTCCTCCTCGGGGGTGAGCAGCGTCTCGCAGTCCAGTTCGATCGGGCCGATCAGCGGGTGGATCAGGCGCATCCGACTGGCTCGCCGTACCCCGACCTCGTGTCTGGCCCAGAGGGCGGCGAACTCCTCGCTGGCCGCGAGCAGTCTGGTCAGCAGGCGTGCCGACGCCGGGTCCGCCGAGCGGCGGGCGACGGCGGCGCGCAGGTCGGCGACGTGGACCCGGCTGTGGTGCGCGTGCTCGTCCTCGGGGTAGGCCGAGCGGGCCCGTGTGTCGGTGAACCAGCGCCACACGACGTTGCGGCCGTGCTCGGAGACCGTGCAGACGCCGCCGAGCAGCGCCTCGGCCGCCGCGTTCTGGGCGAGGACGTCGCCGAGGTCGCTCAGCACCTGGGCGGGCGTGTCGGTCAGGCTGTCGAGCAGGCGCAGCAGCCCGGGACGCACGTGCTCGCCCGCCTGCCGTCCGGCTGGCGGCCGATGCCCGGCGAGCAGGTACAGGTGGTCGCGCTCGTCGTGGTCCAGGCGCAGCGCCCGGGCCAGCGCGGCGAGCGTCTGCACCGACGGCTGCGGCCCTCTGGCCTGCTCAAGACGGCCGTAGTAGTCGACCGACATGCCCGCGAGCTGCGCGACCTCCTCCCGCCTGAGCCCAGGGGTACGGCGGCGCGCGCCTTCGGGCAGTCCTGCCTCCCTCGGGCCGATTCGGGCTCGTGATCGGCGCAGGAAGTCGGCCAGGTCGCGGCGATTCATAGCGCCGATCCTCCCAAAACGGACGCGCCGCAACCAGGGACCGCCGATCCCCTGCACGACGCTCCTCTTTCGCCACCGGCCGTACGGCTGCAGGCTGACCGGCGAACACCGGATGCGAGGAGTCCCACCATGCCCGTCGTCACCGCAGGTCAGGCCCAGGTCCACTACGCCACGGCGGGCGACGGGCCGCCGCTCGTGCTCGTGCACGGCACCGGTTCGGCCGGGGCCGAGCTCACCTGGGGCGCGCTCACCCCCCGCTTCGCCGCCGCCGGTCGCCGGGTGATCACGCCCGACCTGTCGGGCACCGACAGGACCGTCGACGCGGGCGGGCCGCTCACCGTCGAGGAACTGGCCGGTCAGGTCGTCGCGGTCGTCGAGGACAGCGGCGGCGGGCCGGTCGACCTGCTCGGGTTCTCGCTCGGCGCGGGTGTGTCGGCCGCGGTGGCGGCGCTGCGGCCCGACCTGGTGCGACGGCTGATCCTGGTCGCGGGCTGGAGGCGGACCGGCGACGACGAGTACATGCGCAATCTGTTCGCCGTGTGGCAGGCGCTGTCGTCGGACGCCGACGCGTTCGGCCGGATCATCACACTGACCGGCTTCAGCCGGACCTTCCTCAATCTGATCGGCAGGGACGAGGTCGAACGCCTGGTGCCGAACCTGCCGCCGACGCCGGGCACCCTTCGCCACCTCGACCTGAACATCCGGCTCGACCTCACCGCCCTGCTGCCGCTCGTCACGGCCGAGACGCTGGTCGTGGGCTGCAGGCACGACGCCACGGTTCCCGCGGCCAACGCGCTCGCCCTGCACGAGGCCATCCGCTCCAGCACGCATGCCGAGCTCGACACCGGGCACGTGGCGTTCTTCGAGCAGCCGGACGCCTTCTTCGACCTGGTCAGCGGCTATCTGGCCGAGGACTCCTCGTGGCCGAGCGCCGCACGCAGGTCGGCCACGCCTCGGTAGTGAACGGCCGTCATGCCGAGCGCCGCCGCGGCCTCGACGTTCTCCAGCCGGTCGTCGACGAACAGGCAGCGCTCGGCCGCCACCCCGGCGCGCTCGGCCGCGAGCTCGTAGATGCGCCGGTCCGGCTTGGCCACGCCCACCCTGGCGCTGCTGACCACCTCGTCGGCGAAGTGCGTGAGCCCGAGGTAGGCCAGGTCGTCCTCAAGGGAGAGCGTCGCATTGGTCACCAGCACGATCGGCACCAGCGCCTGCGTGCGGCGCAGCAGCTCCAGCACCTCCTCGTCCACGGTGACCGGCACCGAGGTGAACGTCTCGGCCAGCTTGCGCGCGACCTCGTCCGGCACCCACTCCGCCAGCACCGAGGCGATCTTGGCCGTCCACTCGGCCACGTCGATGCGCCCGACCAGCGCGGGCCCGTCCACATCGGCGGAGAAGGCCACCTCCGACGTCGCGCCCTCCTCCAGGCCCGCCTCGCGCTCCAGCTGGGACAGGGCAGTGGTGTCGAAGAAGCGGATCACGCCGTCGAGGTCGCACAGCACGGCGTCAAAGGGCAGGCTCATACCGACCTTGATACACGATCGGCGGGGGTCTGCGCCTCAGCGTCCTTTCCCGGACCGGCGACCGCGCCCGGCCCCCTGTCGCGCTCACGCAGCGCCCAGCGCACGGCCGGGCCCATCGCCGCGCCCGCCAGGACGAACAGGGCGCCGAGCACCAGCCAACCGGCCGTGCCACCGCCGATGACGAGCGTGGTGAGCGAGAGCGGCCCGAGCATCCTGGCCACGGCCGTACCCGTGCCGAAGAAGCCTTGGTACTGCCCCTGCCGGTCGGCGGGCGCCAGGCCGAAGGAGATCTCCCACGCGCCCGACGCCAGCATCATCTCGCCGAGCACCTGCAACACCGTGGCGACGACCAGCACGAGCACAGCGGCCCACGGCGAGACCCCGAACGCCGAGCACGCGAACACCGCGCACGAGGCCAGCATGACCAGCCCCGCGTACCTGACCAGCCGTGCGGCCGAGTCCAGCCCCTTCACCCCGCGCGCCACCCGCACCTGGAACAGCACGACGCTGAGCGTGTTGAGCACCAGCAACGCCGACACCGTCCACCCCGGCGCCGAGGTGCGCTGCACGATCCACAGCGGCACGACCAGGCTGAGCAACGGCATGTAGAGCAACATCACGGTGTTGAGCAGCGTGATCACCGCATAGGGCCGGTCACGCAGTACGGCCAGCCTGGGCTCCCCCACGACGACGGGCGCCGGGGCGACGGACGGCAGCCCGCGCAGGACCAGCGCGGCCACCACGAACGCCAGCGCGTCGAGCGCGAAGACGGCCAGATAGGCGGCACGCGTGTCGACGACGAGCGCGAGACCGCCGAGCGCCGCGCCGACGGCCAGCCCGCCGTTGAGCGTGGACTGCAGATACGCCCTGGTCCTGGTGCGCTCGGCCGGAGCGACGAGCCCGGCCAGCAGGGCCTGCCTGGCGGCGGCGAGCCCGGCCTGACAGCAGGCGAACAGCACGATCGCCACCACCAGCGGCACGAACGACCTGACGAACAGGAACGAGGCGATGGCCGCCGCCGTGGCCACGGCAAGTGCGACCGCCACCCCGCGCGGCCCCTTGCGGTCGGCCAGATGGCCGAGCGGGACCCCGGCCAAGAAGCCGCAGGCCCACCCCACGGTCAGGGCGAGGCCGATCTCGGTCGCCGAAAGGCCCACGATCCTGGTGAAGTAGAGCACCGAGCACACCAGGTACGCGCCGTCGCCGACCGCGTTGGCGAGCTGTGCGACGGCCAGCCGCCTGGCCGGTCCGGGGGGTGGGATGATCACAGGTCAGGCCCGGTAGGAGCGCGGGGTGAGCCGGGTGGCGACGGCGATGCGGTTCCAGGCGTTGATGGTGGCGATGGCGACCACGAGCGCGGCCAGTTCGTGCTCGTCGAAGTGCGCGCTCGCGGCGTCCCAGATCTCGTCCGACACCCCCGCGCCGTCCGAGAGCCTGGTGGTGGCCTCGGTCAGGGCGAGCGCGGCACGCTCCCCGTCGGTGAAGAACGGCGCCTCCTGCCACACCGCGACGGCATGCAGCCTGGTGTCGCTCTCGCCGCCCTTCTTGGCGTCGTCGGTGTGCATGTCGACGCAGAAGGCGCAGCCGTTGATCTGGCTCGCGCGCACCTTCACCAGCTCCAGCAGGGCCGTGGGCAGGCTGCTCTGGTCGAGGTAGGCCTCCAGGCCGCTCATGGCCTGGTAGGCGGCGGGTTCGCCGGTCAGGATGTTCATCCGTTGCGTCATGGGGCCAATCTAGGGCCAGGATTGGTCATACGTTAGAGCCAACAACGCTGAGTTCGATGAGGCCAATGTGGACCTGCACATCAGCCTGTCAGGCTGCGGTGACCTGGCCGCGAGCATCTACAGGCAGCTGCTCGACGCCATACTCGACGGCCGGTTGCGCAGCGGTGAGCGGCTGCCGCCGAGCCGTGAGCTCGCCCTGCGCCTCGACGTCTCGCGCAACACCGTGACCATCGCGTACGACCGGCTCACCGCCGAGGGCTATCTCACGGCCAGGGTCGGGTCCGGCACGTTCGTGTGCTCGCCGCCCGTCACCAGGGCCAGGCGCGGCGCGCCTTTGGGCAGTGTGCGGCCGAGGGCGGTGTGGGAGGAGGTGACGGCGGTCGAGACCGGGGGCGGCGCCTTCGCACACGACTTCCGGGTCGGCACGCCCGATCCCCGGCTGTTCCCGTTGCCGACCTGGCGGCGGCTGCTCACCAGGGAACTGCGCACCGGCCTGGTCACCGACTCGCCGTACACCGATCCCGCCGGGCACGCCGGGCTGCGCCAGGCCATCGCCAGGCACATCGGGGTGGCCAGGGCGGTGCGGGCGACGGCCGCGGACGTGCTGGTCACCAGCGGTGCGCAGCAGGCGCTCGACCTGGTCGGCCGGGTGCTGATCGAGCCGGGGCAGTGGGTCGCGGTCGAGGAGCCCGGCTATCCTCCGGCGCGCAATCTGTTCCGCTCGCTCGGGGCGAAGGTCGCGGGGGTGCCCGTCGACGCCGAGGGCATCGTGGTCTCGGCCATCCCGAGGGCCGCGCGCCTGGTGTACGTGACGCCTTCGCACCAGTTCCCGCTCGGGCCGCCGATGTCGCTGGCCAGGCGGGCCGAGCTGCTCGACTGGGCCGAACGCAGGGGCGCGGTCGTGGTCGAGGACGACTACGACAGCGAGTTCCGTTTCGAGGACAGGCCGCTCGACCCGCTGCAGAGCCTGGACCGGACCGGCCGGGTGATCTACGTGGGCTCGTTCTCCAAGACGTTGCTGCCGATCCTGCGCCTCGGCTTCCTGGTCGCCCCCGCCTCCCTGCAACCGGCCCTGCGCAAGGCCAAGCAGCTGTCGGACTGGTACGGCGACCTGCCGACCCAGGCGGCGCTGGCCGCGTTCATCGACGAGGGGCTGCTGGCCAGGCATGTGCGCAGGGCGAGCAAGGTCTACGCCGGGCGCAGGGCGGCCGTGCTCGACTGGCTGGCATCGGAGAGCAGGCTGAGCGTGGTGCCTTCGGCGGCCGGGCTGCACGTGTGCGCGTTGCTGGCCGATGGCCTACGGCTGGACCTCGATCTGGCCAGGGAGCGGGGTGTCAATGCCGAGTCGCTGGCCAGATATTCGGCCGAGCCGGGCGCGCCGGAGGGGCTGTTGCTCGGGTACGGAAGCGTGCGAGCTGATCGAATCCCGACAGGTTTGGCCGTCTTGTCCTGCTGTTTCACCATAAAAGTGTGACCTTGACTTCACAGAGTGCAAGGAGATGTCAAGTCGCTTGCAGGTAGGTCGGGTGACCTTGCAGCCATGACCGAAAAGGCACCGTTCACCGCCACCGTGAGTGTGGTCGTCCCCGCACTGAACGAAGCCGACAATCTGCCCCACGTGTTCGCCACACTGCCGGACTGGATCGACGAAGTGGTCCTCGTCGACGGCAACTCGGCGGACGACACCGTGGCCGTGGCCAGGGCACTGAGACCCGGCCTGCGTGTCGTCACCCAGTCGCGCAGGGGCAAGGGCAATGCGCTCGCCGAGGGTTTCGCCGCCGCGACCGGCGAGATCATCGTGATGCTCGACGCCGACGGCTCGACCGACGGCAGGGAGATCGCCGCATTCGTCACCGCACTCGTCGAGGGCGCCGACTTCGCCAAGGGCTCGCGCTACGCCCCCGGCGGCGGCTCCGACGACATCAGCGCCGTACGCGGCCTGGGCAACAGACTGCTGACCGGCGCGACGAACCTGATGTACGGCACCCGCTACACCGACCTGTGCTACGGCTACAACGCCTTCTGGGCCAAGCACCTGGACGTGCTCGACCTGGACTGCGACGGGTTCGAGGTCGAGACGCTGATGAACATCAGGGTCGCCAAGGCCGGTCTCGCCGTGCGCGAGGTCGCCAGCCACGAACGCTGCCGCATCCACGGCCGGAGCAATCTGCATGCCGTACGCGACGGCTGGCGTGTGCTCAGGACGATCGTGCGTGAGCGGGTCAGGAGCAGGCCGCGCAGGGCGGAGGCGAGTGTGCCCTCCGTCGCCGTCTAGGGAACCGCTAGTTTTGGGTCATGCGCTATGTGGTGATCGGGGCGGGTGCGGTCGGCGGGACGATCGGCGGGCGACTCTTCCAGGCGGGGCACGACGTCCTACTGGTGGCCAGAGGCGCCCATCTGGAGTCCCTGCGGCGTGACGGGCTGCGCCTGCTCACCCCCGATGAGGACGTGCGGCTCGCGGTGCCCGCGACGGACGGGCCCGACGACGTACGCGACGACGACGTGCTGATCGTGGCGACCAAGACGCAGGACACCCTGGCCGCGCTGGAGCCGTGGCCCCGGCATCTGCCCGTCGTGTGCGCGCAGAACGGCGTGGCCAACGAGCGCATGGCGCTGCGGAGGTTCGAGCGGGTCTACGGCATGTGCGTGTGGCTGCCCGCCTCGCATCTGGAGCCGGGCCTGGTGGCCGCGCACGGCACGCCGAAGTCCGGCATGCTGGCGGTCGGACGTTATCCACAGGCTGTGGACAACCTTGTCGAAACGCTCACCGCCGATCTGGCCAAGAGCAGGTTCGCGGCCTATGCCGAGAGCGACGTCATGCGCTGGAAGTACGCCAAGCTGATCGGCAATCTCGGCAACGCCGTCGAGGCGCTGTGCGGTCACGCCGAAGGCGCGGCCGGGCTCTACGAACGGGCCAGGGCCGAGGGCAGGCAGGTGCTCGACGCGGCCGGGATCGGCCACGCGAGCGCGGAGGAGGAGGCGGCGCGCCGGGGCGATCAGGTGGGCATCGGCGAGATCACCGGCACCTCCAGGGCCGGAGGGTCGTCCTGGCAGAGTCTGGCCAGGGCCAGCGGCTCGATCGAGGCCGACTACCTCAACGGTGAGATCGTCCTGCTCGCGAGGCTGCACGGCGGCCACGCGCCGGTCAACGAGGTGCTGCAGCGCGAGGCCAACCTGGCCGCCGCCGCCCGCAGGCAGCCCGGCTCGACGAGCGTGGCCGAACTCGGCGCGCTCATCGACGAGCGTTGCGCAGCCGTATCCCGCTGAACTCCATCGTGCTGGCCGTCACCTTGTGCCAGAAGGGGCGCAGGTCGTTCAGCACCCGGAGCTGGATGCCCGCCTCCTCGTGCAGCTCGACCAGGTCGGTCACCGGCTCGGGCGGCCCGAGCGGCTCGACCGGCACGGTGGCGACCACGGCGTGCGGCGGCTCCCCGATCGGCGAGAAGTGCCCCGCGGGCAGCCGATAGGCGTAGAGCCGCACGTCCATGAACGCCCGCAGCCAGCAGTACTCGATCGCGTGCACCCGCTCACCGCCGCCGGACCCCATGATCCGCTCGAAATCCCAAGCGGTCGTGTACGGCCCCCGCCAGGCCATCGCCCTCGGACACGCGCGAGGGAACCAGTAGTCCGGGCAGCGGTCACCCGCGACCGCCCAGACGTAGGGCTCGCGCAGCACCGACGTCCGAGCGACGTGCGGGACGAACCGCTTGATCGTCGGGTCTTCCGAAAAATGCAGAACCTGCCCGGCATCCGGCCTCATTCCCCCCATGATGACCGCTGCGAGGACCGACCCCCAAGCCGACAAGCCGTACGGGCGGGATCGGCGCGCATGAAGGGCCGCGATCGGGGCAGCGGAGGGGGCATCCACACGGAAGGGTGCTGCAAATGATCGTTCTGGGCCTGCTACTGATTCTCGTGGCCGGGGGCACGATCGTGTTGATCTCCACGGAGGAGAGCACCACTGCCTCGACCGCGTCGCTGACCATCTTCGACACCTGGACCTTCCAGCCGAACCACCTGGAGTTCTTCCTGCTCGGCGCGGTGACGGCGGCCGTCATGCTGCTCGGGCTCGCGATGATCGGGTCGGGCTCGCGCCGTACCGCGATGCGCAGGCGCGAACTGCGCACGCTGCGACGCGCCCAGGAGGCCCCGGCCCCTGAGCCGACGCCTGTGCCCACGCCTGCTCCCGCCGCCGCTCCCGCTCCTGCTTCCGCTCCCGCTCCTGCGGTCGCGGAGGCTCCGGCCAAGGTGGAGGCTCGGGTTCCCGCGCAGCCAGGCTCGCGCGAGTGGACCCCGGCCTCGTCCGAGCCCGACGACCACCTGGTCGCGGGCGGCCCCGCCAGGCGCAGGCCGGAGGACCCGAAGGCCTGACGACCGGCGCGCGGCCGGGCTCCCCCGAGGTCACGGGAGCCCGGCCGCCGCCATGTCCAGGGCGTGACTGCGGCCGGCTCGGGCTTCATGCTTCAGGATGTGGCTGCGGCGGGCTCGGGCTTCGTGTTCAGGGCGTGGCTGCGGCGGGCTCGGGCTTTGGTAGGAGTCTGCCCTCGCGCCAGAGGGCGATCCCCGTGGCCAGCGCGCCGACGCCCTCCCAGATGCCCACCCCGGCGAACTCGGGCGGCGCGGCCCCCGTGGCCACCAGCGTGGTGAACACCGCGAACGTCACCAGCCTGAACGGCACCGTCCACCGGAAGAACGGCGTGAAGTCGGCCGCCGCCGCGAGCACGTAGTAGACCCCCATGTTGACCGCGGCCATCGACGAGGCCGCCATGTAGACCTTCGTGTAGTCCCCGGCCCCGCGCACCTCGACGACCTCGAAGCCGAGCATCGCCAGCAGCACGTCCGGCCGGAGCAACCCGAGCAGCCCGAGCGCGAAGGCGAGGAAGCCGAAGACGGCGATCGTCCAACCGGAGACGGAGCGAGGGAGCCGCATAGGGGAGAAATCCTCCGAAAGGGGGGTGTAGTGTGCGGAGCGATCTCATCATGATCCCCCTCCCCCGACGAGCTCCCGACGAGGTCGCATGGACACCCGTGGCCGCCCGATCGCCCTCAAGATCCTCGTGCTGCTGTTGGTGCCGCTGCTCTCACTCGCTGGTCTGTGGGCCTTCGCGGCCGGACTGACAGCCGGGGACGGCATGCGGCTCATGGAGATCAATAACTTGGTCACCAACTTGGCCACCCCGTCGGAACAGGTCAACATCCAGCTGCAGAACGAACGCCTGGCCTCGGTCAAGTACGTCACCTCCGGCCAGACGCCCGACCAGATCCGCGCCCAGCGCGCCGTCACCGACCAGGCCATCCAGCGCTTCAAGAAGCTCTCGGGCGAGCAGCAGTACATCAGCGCCGACATGTCCGCCCAGCTCAAGGCGCTGTTCAGCGAGCTCGACCTGATCGGCGACATCAGGGGCCGCGTCGACAACCGCACATCCAGCACGCTCGACGTCATCAACACCTACAGCCGGATCGTCGACGCCTCCTTCCGGATGTACGACAAAATGATCCTCGTCCCGGACATGTCGCTCTATCGGCAGGCCAGAGCGGTCACCATCCTCGGCGAGGCCAAGGAGATCCTGGCCAGGGAGCGCGCCCTGATCGTCGCGATCGTCGCGAACGGCAAGGCCACCGACGCCGAGCGATCGGCCTTCACCCAGATGTCGAGCACCAGGCGCCTGCTCTACGGCCAGGCCCTCGCCCATCTCGACTCGGCCCTGCGCGGCTCCTACGAACAGCTGTCCTCCACGACCGTGTACCAGCGCTTCCACGGCATCGAGGACGCCATGCGCCGGGCCACGGTCTCCGGCCTGCCCGCCAGTGCGAGCACCTGGCCGGAGGTGACGGCCGAGCTGTGGACGGCCGTCGAACGCGACCAGGTCGAGGTCGTGGCCGGCGTGATCGAACGCGTGACGCCCACCGCGGTCGGCATTCTGCTCAAGATCGGCATCGCGGGCGGGCTCGGCCTCGTCGCCGTCGTCGCCTCCGTGATGCTCTCGGTGCGTTTCCGCCGCCGCCTGGTACGCGAGCTCGCCGGACTGCGCACGGCCGCGGTCGAGCTCGCCGACATCCGGCTGCCCGCCCTGGTCGAGCAGCTGCGCAAGGGCTCGAAGTCGGCCGAGCCCGTGCCCCCGCTGGAGATCGACGCCAAGACCACCGAGGTACGCGACATCGTCTCGGCGTTCAACTCCGTCCAGTCGACCGCGACCGAGGCGGCCATCGGCCAGGCCAAGCTGCGCGACGGCGTCAGCCAGGTCTTCGTCAACCTGGCCAGGCGCAACCAGTCGCTGCTGCACCGCCAGCTCCTGCAGCTCGACACGATGGAGCGCAACAGCGACGACCCCGAGACGCTCGACGACCTGTTCAAGCTCGACCACCTCACCACCCGCATGCGCAGGCACGCCGAGAGCCTGATCATCCTGTCGGACGCCACTCCCGGCCGGGGCTGGCGCAACCCGGTCCCGATCGTGGACGTGCTGCGCGCCGCGGTCGCCGAGGTCGAGGAGTACTCCCGGGTCGAGGTCGGCAGGCCGCCCCAGGCCGCGATCGCCGGAGCGGCCGTCACCGACCTCATCCACCTGGTGGCCGAGCTGGTGGAGAACGCGACGCTGTTCTCGCCGCCGCAGACCCGCGTGGACGTGCGCTGCGAGGCCGGGCCGTACGGGCTGACCGTCGAGATCGAGGACAGGGGCCTCGGCCTGCCCAGGCCCGATCTCGACGAGCTCAACAGCAGGCTGAGCGACATGCCGGAGTTCGACCTGGCCGAGAGCGACCGGCTCGGCCTGTTCGTGGTCAGCCGGCTGGCGGCCCGCCACCGCGTCCGGGTCGTCCTGCGGCCCTCGCCGTACGGGGGCCTGACCGCCGTCGTCATGATCCCCGCCTCGCTGCTGGCCGAACAGCCCGCCCTGAGCAGCAGCTGACCTCGCCACCGCGGACACGTGGCCGGCCCGTACTCCCGGCGAACAGCCCGCCCTGAGCAGCAGCTGACCTCGGGCGGGCGCGGCCGGGGTCAGCCGACGACGCGGAGCAGGCCCTGCTCCTTCGCCCAGGCGGGTTCGGCCAGGCGCTGGAGCTCCATGCCCGCCCGGTCGAGCACGACCAGCATGTTGGCCTTCTTGCCCTGCACGCGGACGACCAGGCGCCCGTCGGGCAGGTACGTCGCGCCGATCAGTGTGCCCCGTACGCCGATCGGCACCTTGGCCCCGGTGACCGTGTCGACCACGGTCGGGGTGAACGAGGTCGGCCAGCTGCCGTCGCCGCCTGGATCGTTCCTGCCGATGACGTGCACGACCACCCTGCGGCCGTCCGGCGAGAGGCTCTGCACATGGTTGACCAGGGGCAGGCCCTTGACCTTGGCCGACTTGCCGGTGGTCACGTCGAGGCGGTGCACGCCGTCGACCTCGCCGGTGTATCCCGCGACGTACCTGCCGTTCGCCGACCAGGCCAGATGACACACGCCGCGCGTGCTGCCCGCCGTACGGGCGCCCTTGCCGTCGGTCGCGGCGATCGTCAGGGGCAGGGCCGAGGCGCCCGTCGAGCCGAAGAAGCCAACGCGCCTGGAGTCGGGCGACCACACGGGGGTCAGGCAGGGGGTGCCCGACGCGGCCTTGCCCGCGGTCGTCACCTTGGCGCCGTCCTTGACCCGGACGACGCCCTTGTCGTTGATCCAGGCCAGCTTGCGGCCGTCGGGCGAGACGGAGAACTGCGCGCCCGGCAGCGGCGCCACCGTCACGGGCCTGGCGCCCGGCTGGTGCCTGACCACCTTGCCGGTGTCGTAGCCGAAGTAGACGGCGACACCGCTGATCGGGGCGAAGCCCTGCGCGGCGGCGGGAGAGGCGGGCGCGACGAGTGCCGCGCCCAGGCCTACTCCCAGCAGTACACGGGTGGGCGATTTCATCATCTTCTTCACGCCGTGATCTTCTCAGGCTCGCGGCCCGCCGTGCTCAGGCTTCCATCAGGACGCTTGAGCACGGCCACGCTTCCAGGAGACGCCTGAGCACGGTCACGCTTCCAGGAGGCGTTTGAGCACGGCTACCCGTTCACGCCAGAACGCCTTGTATGCGGCCATCGTCTCGGCATCGGGGAGTTTGCCGTGGCCGAGGCCGACCTGGGACCTGCTCTCGCCCTTGGCGGTGAACGTCGCCGAGATCGCGGCCCGCCCCTCCCAGTTGGCCGTGAGCGACCGGCCCTCGCGGTACGTCCTGATCTCGAACGGCGCTCCCGGCAGCCACCGCTCACGCACCTCGGGATCGGCGAACGCCGCCGACAGCCGTTCGACCGGCACGCCGACCGTCTTGCCGGCACTCGTCTGGAAGTCGCCGTCGCAGCTCTGCCCCGGCACCCTGAGCCCACGCGCCTGCTCGTATGCCACCGTGATGCTCTGCGCCCACCACCCCGGCACGCCGTGTTCGCCCGCCAGCCAGCGTGCGATCTCGCGATGCGGGCGCTCGGCCGCGTCCCAGCCGTCGAGCAGGGCGAACCACTCCTCGTGCGTACGGCCGGTCCGCCCGGTCGTGGCCTCGATCCCGACCTGCTCAAGGGAGTTCCTGGCGAGCGGCTCCTCAGGCGAGGGCAGCAGGTGCCTGCGTGCGGCCGCATAGCTTTCGCCTGTCTTGTCCATGCGAGCCCTGACGCGGGACTTGAACGACTTGTTCGCGGTCATCCGATGCTCCGTCACTCGGCGTCGACGCCGGGACTCACGCTCCCGCCGCCCCGCCGGAGTGGGGCATACCGACCTGCGCCTCCGAGAACACAAGGTCCCCTTTACCCTCACTGGCCCGATGGCGTGAGCACCGGATGAAGAGGGTCGGGCGCGGAGAGCCGCCTGAATCGGATGCTACCCGCCTCCAGGCAAAATGCCAGCAAAGCTAGGATTCATCCCATGACAGGGGGATCGAAGCGCGTTCTGGTCTACTGGAGCGTCGGGGTCCTCGCCTACTTCGTCGCCGTCTTCCAGCGCCAGTCGCTCGGCGTGGCCAGCATCGAGGCCGCGATCAGGCTCGACATCGGCGCGGCCGGGCTGTCCGCGCTCGCCATGCTCCAACTCCTCGTGTACGCGGCCATGCAGTTGCCCGTCGGCGTGCTCGTCGACCGGCTGGGCTCCAAGCGCATGCTGCTCGCGGGCACCGCTGTGATGGCATGCGGCCAGCTCGTCTTCGCCTTCGCCGACGACCTCGCACTCGGGCTGGTGGCCAGGATGCTGGTCGGCTGCGGGGACGCGATGACGTTCATCAGTGTGATCAGGCTGGTCACCCTGTCGTTCCCGGCGCCGCGTGTGCCCTTCCTCGTCCAGCTCACCGCGCTCTTCGGGCAGCTCGGGGCGATCGCCGCCGCCGTGCCGCTGATCGCCGCGCTGCACGCCCATGGCTGGAGCGCCACCTTCACCGGGGCGGCCGGGATCGGCGTGGCGATGGTCGTCGCGCTGCTCACCCTGCTGCGCGAGCAGCGGCCCGTACGGCTCGCCGTACGGGCTCCGGCGTTGCGGGCGGCCTGGGCCTCGCCCGGGACCAGGCTCGGCATGTGGACGCACGCGACGACGCAGTGCTCGGCGAACGCGTTCCTGATGTTGTGGGGCTATCCGTTCCTGGTGCAGGAGCAAGGGCTGAGTCCGACGACCGCCGGCGTACTGCTGTCGACGCTGACCGCGGTCGGCATCGTCTGCGGGCCCGTCATCGGCCTGCTGTCGGGACGCCATCCGCGCCGGCGTTCGTGGCTGGTGCTCGGCATCGTCTCCGGCACCGCGCTCGTCTGGGCGCTCGTCCTGGCCTGGCCAGGCCGGGCGCCGCTGTGGCTGCTGGTGGTACTCGTCGCGGTGCTCGCGGCCAACGGGCCCGGCTCCATGATCGGCTTCGACTTCGCCAGGTCGTTCAATCCGGTCTCGCGTGTCGGCGCGGCGACCGGGATCGTCAACGGGGGCGGGTTCTTCTTCGCGGTCCTGCTCATCGCGCTGATCGGCGTCACGAAGGACCTGACGGGCGACTTCCGCTGGGCACTCGCCGGGCAGTTCCCGTTCTGGGCCTTCGGTCTCGCGCAGGTCCTGCGCTACCGCGCCAAGGCTCGCAGGTCAGCTGCCCAGCTCGATGAAGGGATCGGCGAGATGCCCGGTGCCCAGCACGGCGCCCTCGGCCCTGAGCCCGTGCAGTAGCTCGGCCCGTACCTTCGCCGCCAGCACGGGATCATCGTCGTACAGGTACGGCACGGCGGGATCGGCCAGCTGCACCGGGTGCTGGAACATGTCGCCGCTCAGCGCCAGCTCGCCCACCCTGACGATCTGGTGGCCCGGCGTGTGCCCCGGCGTATGGTGCACGTGCACACCCGGCGCCACCTCGGCCGAGCCGTTCGGCACCACCCTGAGCCGCTCGCGCAACGGCTCGACGACCCGTTCGCGCACGGCGGGCGAGACCCAGTCGAGCTCGGCCTGCTGCACGACGTGCCAGGCGTTGGGGAACAGCACCACACCCTGTGCCACGGCGCCGCCCACATGGTCGCTGTGCATGTGGGTAAGGACGACGGTGTCGACGTCGTCCCTGGTCAGCCCCACGGCGGCCAGCTCGTGCTCAAGGCGGCCCGGCAGCGGCCAGCTGGTCGCCACCGCCTGGTCGGTGCCGATGCCCGTGTCGACCAGCGTCACCTGGCCGTTGGGAGCACGCAGCAGGAAGCAGTGGAAGTGCAGGATCCAGGGCTCGTCGGCGACTCCCGAACCGGGAAACAGCTCGGGAAGCGGGCGGCGCAGCGCCTCTCCCATCGGGCCGACGGCGTCACAGAGAGGGGTGACGTCGATCCCTGCAATCATTCGCGACGTGTGCGGCATTCGCCCAGCCTAGAGGGCGATGCATCGGGTCCGGGTGGTGTGTTCCGGGCATCCTGGCGTCTGGGGGGACGTTGGGGGGATGCCGGGTTGCTCCCGGGTTTTGGTTCCCGGTTGGCGCTGGATGGTGCCGGATGGTGCCGGATGGCGCTGGATGGTGCCGGATGGCGCTGGATGGTGTCGGATGGTGTCGGATTGGTCAGGCGGCGAGGGCGTGACGGCGCGGGGTGTACTCGTTGGAGACGTCGGCCGCGTAGACGGCCTTCTGGCAGCACGGGCAGCGGTAGAGGATCGGTCCCTCGTCGAGCTTGGTCCGACATTCCGGGCATCGGGCGATGATCTTCATCTTTTCTTCTCCCCCTCGGGTTTCTTTCTCCATGAAAGCCTGCGGTGATTGCAGTGCTCCTGCATCTCGCTTGACACGATGTCGCCAAAAGGATGCACGCTCTGTGGCCTTCGACGCGCTCGAATCCGGTACTTCGACGGGTTCTGGGGAATGACTTGCGTGCTTCGTGTGTTACCGTCGCAGTGGCGTTGTAGCTCAGGCTCCGCCACATTCCTCCGAGTACGTCCGTGTTGAGGACGTCGCTCAACCATCATTTCCACGCTTCTTCCGCCGGTCGTTCCGGCATGCCCTCAAGGAGGGTCACATGACTACCCAAACCATCCCTCACCCACGCAAAACACCTACCCAGCCGGGCTCCGCCAAACGCCGATCGGCCGACGGGGCGGCTGCGGACACTCAACTCGAACAGGGCGCGACTGCGGACGCTCAGCACACACAGAGCGCGACCGACGCCCGCCCCGAACGGAGCTCCACGGACACCCGCCACGAACAGAACTCCACCGACGCCCGCCACGAACAGACCGAAGCCGACCGCCATGTCGACGAGACGTCAGCCACGACCTCGACCGCCCGCAGGCGTCGTGATCGGTCGACCTCTGGATCGAGCCGCGAACGCCAGACCTCTGGGGCAGGCCGTGATCGCCAAGCCTCGGGCGCCGGGCGTGAGCGGCAGGCCGCAGGCACCGGGCGTGGGCAGCAGACCGCCGCTCTGCGCCGGATCAGCGGCATCGTCGACGTCCGCGACAAGGCCGTCTTCCTTCGCACTTCCGGCTTCCTGCCCGGCCCGAACGACGTGCGCATCCCACAGGGACAACTCGCCGAGTACGGCCTGCGGGCCGGCGACCTTGTCGTGGGCGAGTACACGGACAAGCTCGTCTCGGTGACTTCGGTCAACGGGATGACACTCGACGGGACGCCTGTCCTTGGCGGGGCGGCTCATGGAGCGCCGGTCCGGGGTGCGTCCGTACACAGGGCGTCCGTCCAGGGGGCGCCTGGCCTTGAGGCTGCTGTCTCTGTGGCGGGCCTTGAGGCTCCCGCCTCTGGGGAGGCTGGCCTCGCGGGGTCTCCTTCCATGACGTCGCCCCTTGGGGCAGTGCCTTCTGGCGCGCTGGGCCTTGAGACGCCGCTTCCTGAGACGCCGCTTCTCGAAGGGGCCCCGTCTGGAACTCCAGTCGATGGAACGTCGGCCGATGGCACGCCAACCGGTGCAACGCCGATCCCCGGGCACCCAGCTGCCGTGGCCTCGGTTGGCGGAGTCTCGGTCGGCGGAGCCTCGGTCGACGGGACTTCGGCCAGCCGGACGGACGTCGTGCCCGACGGTGGTGGCTTCTTGCGGGAGCGGCCACACTTCGGGGATCTCACTCCCGTGCATCCCGACAGGCGGCTCAGGCTGGAGACCGCGTCGCTGCTCACCACGCGGGTGCTCGATCTGTTCACGCCGATCGGGTTCGGTCAGCGTGGGCTCATCGTGGCGCCGCCCAAGGCGGGCAAGACCATGGTCCTGCAGGCCGTCGCTGCCGCCGTCGCGCGCAACCACTCCGACGCCCATCTCATGGTCGTCCTGGTGGGCGAACGTCCCGAAGAGGTGACCGAGATGCGCGAGTCCATCGTCGGCGAGGTCGCGCACTCCACGTTCGACCGGCCGGACCGCGACCACACCGCCGTCGCCGAACTCGCCCTCGAACGCGCCAAGCGCCTCGTGGAGTCCGGGCGGGACGTCGTCCTGCTGCTCGACTCGCTGACCCGGCTCGGCAGGGCGTACAACAATCTCGCGCCCGGCGGTGGGCGTGTGCTGACCGGCGGCATCGACGCCGCGGCCGTGTACCCGCCCAAGCGGTTCTTCGGGGCCGCGCGCAACATCAGGGGCGGCGGCTCGCTCACCATCCTGGCCACGGCGCTCGTCGAGACCGGCTCCCGGATGGACGACGCCCTGTTCGAGGAGTTCAAAGGCACCGGCAACATGGAGGTCAGGCTCAGCCGCTCCCTGGCCGACCGTCGCCTGTTCCCCGCCGTCGACCTCGACGCCTCCAGCACCCGCCGCGAGGAAGCCCTCTTCACTACCGAGGAACGCCAAACCATCTGGCGCCTACGCCGCATGCTCTCCGCCCTCGACAAACACCAGGCCATGGAACTCCTCCTCACCAAACTCCACGAAACTCCTTCCAACGCCACCTTCCTCACCGAAGCCCGCAGCACACAGCCGTAGGGGGTAGGGCCTGCCGGGCCGACCATCTGACCGGCTCCGCCTGCCCGACCGACTCCGACCGTCGAGCTGCGGGACTGCCCAGCACCGCAAGCCCGGCTCATCTGGACAGCCCGAGTCACCCGGACCACACCTCGTCGGCCAACGGCCTTGGGGCACACCCCCAACGCCCAACGCCGGATGATCCCAGCCCCACACCCACATACCGGCGGATGGTCGCAGGGCCAAGCCCTCCCGCAGAGCCCCGGTTTCCCGTAAGCCCCACCCCACAGCGTCACGTAGCGCCCCCGGCCGAAGTCCCGCTGGAGGAGCGTGCTTGGACGGACCCCAGCGGAGCGCCCCACGGTGGCCTGGGTACGGCCTGCCGTAAAGGGCCCAAGACGCCGCAGGGCCAAACGCCGCCGGGCCCAGGACACCGCCAGCCGGGAAACAAGAGAGGCGCCGTAAAGAGCTAACGACCACCGCCCCCGCAGAGGAACGCAGGAACGCGGCAACACGGGAACGCGGGATGATGGGGAGATGCTGGGTGATGTGGTGGGGATGTTGGTGTGTCCCGTGTGTCGGGGTGGGCTTGAGGTGCGGGGTGGGGTGCGGTGTGAGCGGGGGCATGTGTACGACGTGGCGAAGCAGGGGTATGTGAGCCTGCTCGTCGGGTCGCAGGCGCCGGGGACGGCGGACACGGCGGCGATGGTGGCGGCGCGGGAGGCGTTCCTGGGGGCGGGGCACTACGCGCCGTTGGCCGAGGCGGTCGCCGAGGCGGTGGGCGACGCGCGGGTGCTGCTCGACGCGGGGACGGGCACGGGCTACTACCTGGCGGCGGCGATGCGGCGGGCCGGGCCGGACGCCGTGGGGATGGCGTTCGACATCTCCAAGCACGCGGTGAGGCGTGCGGCGAGGGTGCATCCGAGGGTGGGGGCGTTCGTCGCGGACGTGTGGAAGCCGCTGCCGATCGCGGACGGCGTGGCGGACGTGGTGCTGAATGTGTTCGCGCCGCGTAATCCGGCCGAGTTCGCCCGGGTGTTGCGGCCGGGCGGAAGGCTGCTGGTGGTGACGCCGGAATCCGGGCATCTGGCCCCACTCGTCGCCGATCTCGAACTGCTTTCCGTGGACCCTGGGAAAGTGGGGCGAATGGCGGGTACCCTGCGAGACGACTTCCTGAACGACGACGGTTTCCCGAGCGAAGACGACTCCTCGCACGACGACGCCTCCCCGGCCGATGGCAGCGGCCCGCAGGAGCGTGTGGCGGGCGGGCGGGTCGTGGAGTTCGAGATGGAGCTGACCCACGACGAGGTGGCCGAGGTCGTGGCGATGGGGCCCAGCGCCTGGCACACGGAGGGAGAAACGTTGAGACGGCAAATCGCGAAATACCCAGACCGAATCGCCACACGAGCCGCGTTTCGACTTTCTACCTTTCGCACCCCCTCCTGATCAAGGGCCGTTCCTTGACGGACATCCGAGACTCATGTTACTGATGGGGCATTTAGTCCGAAATTCCCCCACATTCTCGAAGTATTTCCGCCACACAGGCGTAATACTGGACGGCAACCCGCGCAGGGGCAGCGCGGTGTGACACACGGCGGCAGCGACCGCCACAGCAGTACGAGCCATGCAAAGCAGCGCAAAGCCACAGGGAGGGGGCGCGCCGGATGAAGGCGGAGGAACGCTGGCAGGCGCGGTTCCGTGCACCCCGCATGACCCTGCCCACCTGGGCCAAACAGGCGCCCAACCGGGCCATCTACCGATGCAACGCCTCCGGCACCTGGGAGATCTACGCCTGGGACCGCACCACTGGCGCCACCCGCCAGGTCACCGCACGTCCCAAGGGCACCGCACACGGCGCACTCGACCCCAGCGGCCAGTGGATCTGGTGGTTCGCCGACACCGACGGTGACGAGATGGGCGTGTGGATGCGCCAGCCGTTCACCGGCGGACCGGACGAACCCGCGAGCCCCGACCTCCCGCCGGGCCACCCGGGCGGCCTCGCCCTCTCGGCGACCGGCCAGGCGGCAGTCGGCCTGGCCCGAGCCGGGTCGTTCACCATCAACCTGCTGCGTGACGGCCAGCCCGACCGTGTCGTGTACGAAAGCGCCGAGGCGGCGTGGGTGGCGGGCATCTCCCTCGACGGCTCCCTGCTCGCGGTCAACCACAGCGAGCACGGCAACTTCCGCCACCCGGCCCTGCGCGTGATCCGCCAGAACGGCGAGCAGGTCGGCGAGCTCTACGACGGCGAGGGCAAAGGCGTGCTCGGCCTGCGCTTCGCCCCCGTGCTCGGCGACAGCAGACTGCTCACCCTGCACGAGCGCCGAGGCAGGCGCGAGCCGCTCGTCTGGGACCCGGTGACCGACGCCCAGCGCGAGATCTGGCTCAAGGACGCCGGAGAGCTCACCGCGGAGTGGTACGAAGACGGCCGTTCCCTGCTCATCGTCCGCGACAACCGGGCCCGCACCTACCTGCACCGCTACGACCTGGCCGGTGGCGGCCTGTCCCTCATCGACACCCCGCACGGCGTGATCGAGGCGGCGGCGCCGAGGCCGGGCGGCCATGTGGAGTACTCCTGGTCCAGCGCCTCCAGGCCGCCGATGATCCGATCGAGCAACGGCCAGGTCGTGATGAACCCGGCGGGCCCGACCGCACCCCCGTCGGTGCCGGTCGAGGACATCGACGTGCCGGGCCCCGGCGGCCGGGTGCACGCGCTCATCTCCAGGCCGGAGAGCGGCACGGCGCCCTACCCGACGGTGTTCATCCTGCACGGCGGCCCGACCGCACACGACAACGACTCCTTCGCACCCGACGTCGCCGCCTGGGTCGACCTGGGTTTCGCCGTCGTCAGGGTCAACTACCGGGGCTCGACCGGCTACGGCTCGGCCTGGCGTGACGCGTTGCAGGGCGAGATCGGCCACATCGAGCTCGCCGACGTCGCCGCCGTGCGCGAGTGGGTGGTCGACAGGGGCATCGCCGATCCCGACCGCATCCTGCTCAGCGGCTCCTCCTGGGGCGGCTTCCTCACCCTGCTCGGTCTCGGCGTGCAGCCCAAGCTGTGGGCGGGCGGCATCGCGGCGGTGCCGATCGCCTGTCACGAGACGGCCTACCGCGACGAGGCGGAGGGCCTGCGGGCCTATCACCGTTCGCTGCTCGGCGGTTCGCCCGAGGAGCAGCCCGAGCGGTATTCGGCCAGCTCGCCCATCACCTATGTGGAGCGCATGGAGAAGCCGGTGCTGATCCTCGCCGGTGAGAACGATCCACGCTGCCCGCTGCGACAGATCGAGAAGTATGTCGCCAAGCTGGCCCAGCACGACGTCGAGCACTCGGTCTACACCTACGACGCGGGGCACGGCACACTCGTCGTCTCCGAACGCATCCGGCAGATGACGATCCAGCTGGACTTCGCCAGGAAGCACATCCCGCACGGCTGAAATCCGCCTTTGTTGCACCAAAGGCGGCAAGCCTGTCACGATCACGCCCATCCCCAGCGCTGAGCTGAAGAAGGGCGCACCTTGAGCACCACACCCCCCGCCGTCGACCCGCTCCAGAAGGTCGACCGGCTCAAGAAGAACGCCGTCGGCCTCGTCGGCGTCATCTTCATGGCCGTCGCCACGGCCGCCCCCATCACCGCGATGACGGGCAACGTGCCGATCGTCGTCGGCTTCGGCAACGGCCTCGGCGTGCCCGCCGGATACCTCGTCGCCACGGCCGTGCTGACCGTGTTCTCCATCGGCTACACGGCGATGGCCAAGCACATCACCTCGGCGGGCGCCTTCTACGGCTACATCTCACACGGCCTGGGCCAGGTGCCCGGTATGGTCGCCGGACTGCTGGCGACCATGGCCTATGTGGTGTTCGAGGCGTCGATCATCGGGTTCTTCGCCTACTCGGCGCACGACACCTTCGCCTCGCTGGCCGGGGTCGACGTGCACTGGCTGTGGTTCGCCCTGTTCGGGCTGGCGCTCAACGCCGTGCTCACGTACTTCGACATCAACCTCACCGCCAAGGTGCTGGGCGTGTTCCTGGTCACCGAGATCCTCATGCTCGGGCTGGTCGCGCTCACCACACTGCTGCACGGCGGCGGGCCCGACGGCCTCATGGCCGAGACGCTGAACCCGGCGGGCGCCTTCCAGGTCACCGGGCTCGCCTCGGGCGCGGTCGGGCTCGGGCTGTTCATGTGCTTCTGGTCGTGGGTGGGCTTCGAGTCCACGGCCATGTACGGCGAGGAGTCGCGCGATCCCAAGCGCATCATCCCGATCGCCACCCTCCTCTCGGTCGTGGGCATCGGGCTGTTCTACACCTTCGTCTCCTGGATGACCGTCGCGGCCAACGGCCGGAACGCACCGGCCGTCGCGGCCACGCAGTACGCCGAGATCTTCTTCATCCCGACCGGCCGGATGCTCGGCGAATGGGCCGTCGAGCTGTTCAAGGTACTGATCCTGACCGGGTCCTTCGCCTGCGCGATGGCCTTCCACAACTGCGCCTCGCGCTATCTGTACGCACTCGGGCGCGAGGACCTGCTGCCCGGCACCCGGCGCACGCTCGGCGCCACCCATCCCAGGTACGGCTCGCCACACATCGCGGGGTTCGCGCAGACCGGTATCTCGCTGGTGATCGTGCTGGCGTTCTTCTTCGCGGGGATGGATCCCTATCTGCACCTCTACACCCTGCTCGCGGTGCTGGGCACGCTGGCCATCCTGGTGGTGCAGACGCTGTGCTCCTTCTCCGTCGTCGGGTACTTCCACGTGCGACGTCGTCATCCCGAGACGGCTGGATTCTGGCGTACCCTCGTCGCGCCGCTCGCGGGCGGGCTGGCCATGGGTTATGTGGTGCTCCTGCTGCTGCAGAACCAGGAGGCCGCGGCGGGCGAGGCGGCCGAGAGCGCGTTCTTCACCGCGATCCCGTGGATCGTCGTCGGCGTGGCCGTGCTCGGCGTCGTGCTCGCCCTCTTCCTCAAGGCCAGACGGCCCGCGCACTACGCGATGATCGGCCGCATCGTGCTGGAGGACACGGTCGAACGCGACTAACGCGCCCGGAGCACCAGAATGGCCAGGTCGTCGGCGCTGGGCTCGCTGGCGAAGTCGTTGGCCGCGCGCTTGATGCGCTCGGCGACCGCGCGTGCCGAAAGCCCGGCGCACTCCGACAGCAGCTTGGCCAGCCCGCCGTCGTCGTCGAGCAGCCGCCCGCCCGTGCGGCGCTCGGTCACACCGTCGGTCACGGCCAGCAGGACGTCGCCGTGGTCGAGATGCACGGTGTCGGCCTCGAACACCACCTCGGGGAAGACGCCGAGCAGCGACTGCGGCGTCGTGACCGCCTCGACGACACCGCTCGGCCGCAGCCGCAGCGCCTCGGGATGCCCGGCCGACACCAGCCGCACCTCCAGGCCGGACTCCACGGGCGTGATGTCGCCGTGCAGCAACGTCAGGAACCTGGCCCGCTCCCCCTCTTCCAGGATGGCCTGGTTGAGCCGTCCGAGCACGGCGGCGACGCCGTAGCCCTCCCTGGCCAGCAGCCGCAGCGTGTGCCTGGCCAGACCGGTGACGGCCGCCGCGGCCGGCCCGGTGCCGCACACGTCGCCGATGGCGAAGCGCCAGGAGTCGTCGCCCGCCTTGAACAGGTCGTAGAAGTCGCCGCCGACCTCGTTGGTCTCACCGGCGGGCTCGTACACGACGCCGTAGTCGAGACCGGGCACCTCCGGCTCGTGCGGCGGCAGCAGGCTGCGTTGCAGTGCCCGGTTGGCCGCCGCCTGCTGGGCGTAGAGCCTGGCGTTGTCCATCGCCAGCGCCGCCCTGCGCCCGATGTCCTCGGCGAACTGGATGACCTCGTCGGCGAAGCGATCGGTGCGCCCCAGGCACATCAGCCCGAGCGCCCTGCCCCGTGCCGTCAGGGGTACGGCCAGCACCTGCCCGGCGTCGCCGTGCTGCACCAGCGCGGTCGAACGGTGATCGGGCGGCGGCAGGTCGAGTGCGTCGAGCTCCTCGCGCAGGCCGTCGATGCGCGTCTCGTCCGCGTGCCAGAGGTAGGCCAGGCGGCGCGGCGCGATGCCCGAGTCGGCCGTGTAGACCGCACACCAGGTGGACAGCCTCGGCACCACGATCTGCGCGACGATCGCCGGGACCATGTCGGGGTCGAGCGTGCCTGCCAGCAGGTCGCTGGCGTCGGCCAGGAAGCCGAGCCACAGCGGTCCCCTGCCGGTCTCCTCGGCCCACTCGGCCGCCACGGAGTCCGACGCGCCGGGTAGCGTGAGTTTTGCCCAATGGACGCGGGACTCGCCGGCGAAGGTGACTCCCCACTCCTCGACCTCGATGGACGGAGCTCTCGGCTCCCTCGCGGGAGCGGTCCGCTCACGCAACTCGACCAGGACGCCGTCGCCCAGGTGTTTCCACACGATCTCGAAAGGCCCGGCGGCCACCTGAGCCGCCAACTCACCGGCGATCTGCTCGGCGGCAGCCACGACGGGCGAGGCGGCCCACGCGGTCATCACTTCCCGCGTGAACCTTCTCGCTGATGGAACGGCGCTCTCGCCCGGCGCGAAACTGGCGGCCAGGACGGCGCGCGATGAAGAAGTCATCGTTTCGTGCCTACCACACTTCGTCGAGCTATGGAGTAAATCAGAGAGCCAGAACCCGATCTCGTCACATGACAGACTGATATCACTCGCGGCCGCACCCCGTGAGTGAAGGAGGCCCCATGACCACGGCTGCGCCTGAGGAACGACTGTATTCCGAGTCCGACCTCATGCCGATCCTGCAGACCCTCGTCCATTGGCGTGACGGCGACTTCAGACGAAGGGTGCCGCATGCGCCCCCCGGTGTGCTGAGCGAGGTCAGACTCCTGCTCAACGAGGTCGCCGACCGCCGCGAGCACCTCACCAACGAGCTGCACCGGGTCCGCCGCGAGGTGGTCAAGGAGGGCAGGTTCAGCGAACGCCTGACCCCCGGCATCGGCGTCGGCGCCTGGGCCGAGAACGTCGAGTCGGTCAACGGCCTCATCGACGCCCTGGTCAGCCCGGTCAGCGGCGCGGCCGACGTCATCGACGCGGTGGCCAAGGGCGACCTGACCAAACGCATCGACCTGAACCGCTCGGCACGAGGCGAGGTGCGTCGTCTCGGACGGGCGATCAACGGCATGGTGGAGCAGCTGTCGCTGTTCAACTCCGAGGTGACGAGGGTGGCCCGCGAGGCGGGCACGGAGGGCAGGCTCGGCGGCAGCGCCAACCTGCGCGGGATGTCGGGAAGCTGGCGCGACCTCACCGAAGCGGTCAACACGATGTCGTCGAGGGTCTCGGCCCAGGTGCGCGACATCGCGGTGGTGACCACCGCCGTGGCCAAGGGCGACCTGTCGCGCAAGGTCACGGTCGACGCCGTCGGCGAGATGTTCGAGCTGAAGAACACCGTCAACACGATGGTCGACCAGCTGTCCGCCTTCGCCGACGAGGTCACCCGCGTGGCCCGCGAAGTGGGCACCGAAGGCCAGCTCGGCGGCCAGGCCAGGGTCCAGGGCGTGTCGGGCGTCTGGAAGGACCTCACCGACAACGTCAACTTCATGGCCAACAACCTGACCAGCCAGGTACGCCAGATCGCCGCGGTCTCGACGGCCGTGGCGCAGGGCAATTTGTCAAAGAAGATCACCGTTGATGCCCAGGGCGAGATCCTCCAGCTCAAGGACACCCTCAACACGATGGTCGACCAGCTGTCCGCCTTCGCCGACGAGGTCACCCGCGTCGCCCGCGAGGTCGGCACCGAAGGCAAACTGGGCGGCCGAGCCGAGGTCAAGGGCGTCTCGGGCGTCTGGAAGGACCTCACCGACAACGTCAACTCGATGGCCAACAACCTCACCTACCAGGTGCGCAACATCGCCCAGGTGACCACGGCCGTCGCCAACGGCGACCTCACCCGCAAGATCGACGTCGACGCCCAGGGCGAGATCCTGGAGCTGAAGTCGACCATGAACACGATGGTCGACCAGCTCTCCTCGTTCGCCGACGAGGTCACCCGCGTCGCCCGCGAGGTCGGCACCGAAGGCCAGCTCGGCGGCCAGGCCAGAGTCCGAGGCGTGTCGGGCGTCTGGAAGGACCTCACCGACAACGTCAACTTCATGGCCAACAACCTCACCAGCCAGGTACGCCAGATCGCCGCCGTCTCGACCGCCGTGGCCCAGGGCAACCTCTCGCGCAAGATCACGGTCGACGCCCAGGGCGAGATCCTCCAGCTCAAGGACACGCTCAACACGATGGTCGACCAGCTGTCCGCCTTCGCCGACGAGGTCACCCGCGTGGCCCGCGAGGTCGGCACCGAAGGCCAGCTCGGCGGCCAGGCCAGGGTCCAGGGCGTCTCGGGCGTCTGGAAGGACCTCACCGACAACGTCAACTCGATGGCCAACAACCTCACCTACCAGGTGCGCAACATCGCCGAGGTGACCACGGCCGTCGCCAACGGCGACCTGACCCGCAAGATCGACGTCGACGCGCAGGGCGAGATCCTCGCGCTCAAGACCACGATCAACAAGATGGTCGACCAGCTGTCGTCGTTCGCCTCCGAGGTCACCCGGGTCGCCCGCGAGGTCGGCTCGGACGGCCAGCTCGGCGGCCAGGCCCGGGTCGAGGGCGTCGAGGGCACGTGGAAGCGCCTCACCGAGAGCGTCAACGAACTCGCCGGCAACCTGACCACCCAGGTGCGCGCCATCGCCACCGTGACCAGCGCCGTGGCCCAGGGCGACCTGACCCGCTCGATCGCCATCCAGGCCCAGGGCGAGCTGGCCGAGCTCAAGGACAACATCAACTCGATGGTGTCCAACCTGCGCGAGACCACCAGGGCCAACCAGGAGCAGGACTGGCTGAAGTCCAACCTGGCCCGCATCTCCAGGCTCATGCAGGGCCACCGCGACCTGATGGAGGTCGCCAAGCTCATCATGACCGAGCTGACCCCGCTGGTCTCGGCACGCTACGGCGCCTTCTACGGCGTCGACCCGGGCGGCGAGCACAACCTCATCCTCATCGGCGGATACGGCGTGCGATCGGGCCGCAGCCCGAGGCTCACCTTCGCCATGGGCGAGGGCATCGTCGGCCAGGCGGCGGCCGAGGGCAGGCACATCATGCTCGACGACGTGCCGCCCGGCTTCATCACCGTCGACAGCGGGCTCAGCAAGTCGACACCCGCCCAGATCGTGGTGCTGCCGATCCTGTTCGAGCACCGGGTGCTCGGCGTGCTGGAGCTGGCCTCCTTCACCCCGTTCGGCGAGGTGCACCTCGACTTCCTGACCCAGCTCGTCGAGACCATCGGCGTCACGATGAACACCATCATCGCCAACTCCCGCACCGAGGACCTGCTGACGGAGTCGCAGCGCCTGACCAGCGCTCTGCAGGAGCGCTCCGACGAGCTGCAGCGCCAGCAGGAGGAGCTGCGCAGGTCCAACGCCGAGCTCGAGGACAAGGCGGCGCTGCTGGCCAAGCAGAACCGGGCCATCGAGATCCAGAACTTCCAGATCGAGCAGGCCAGGCGCACGCTGGAGGAGCGGGCCGAGCAGCTCGCGGTCTCCAGCCGCTACAAGTCGGAGTTCCTGGCCAATATGTCGCACGAGCTGCGCACGCCGCTCAACAGCCTGCTCGTCCTGGCCAAGCTGCTCACCGAGAACGCCGAGGGCAACCTCACCTCCCAGCAGGTCGAGTTCGCCCGCACGATCCACGGCGCGGGATCGGCGCTGCTGCAGCTCATCAACGACATCCTCGACCTGTCCAAGGTCGAGGCCGGGCGCATGGACATCCATCCGCAGCAGCTGTCGCTGCCCAAGCTCGTCGACTACGTCGAGGCGGCCTTCGCACCGCTGGCCCAGGACAAGGGCCTGGCCTTCATCGTCGAGATCGCCGACGCCGTACCCCATGAGCTGCGCACCGACGAGCAGCGCCTGCAGCAGGTGCTGCGCAATCTGCTGTCCAACGCGGTGAAGTTCACCCCCAAGGGCGAGGTACGGCTGCGTGTGACGCCGGCTCCGGCCGAGGTCGACTACGACGACGAGACGTTGCGCGGCGTCGGCTCCATGATCGCCTTCCAGGTGATCGACACCGGCATCGGCATCGCGCCGGACAAGCTGGAGGTCATCTTCGAGGCGTTCAGGCAGGCCGACGGCACCACCAGCCGCAAGTACGGCGGCACGGGGCTCGGCCTGTCCATCTGCCGTGAGATCGCCAGGCTGCTCGGCGGCGAGATCCACGTCGACAGCGAGCTGGGCAAGGGCAGCACGTTCACCCTGTACCTGCCGCTGAACTACGCGGGGCCGCTGGCCGCGCGGGACGGCGGGGCCGTGCGCAGGCCCTCGATCAGGCAGCCGGTCGAGGAGCCGATCGTGGCGCTGCCCGAGGCGCAGCCGCTCGACCTGCCGCTGCCCGAGCTGATGGAGCCTGCCGACACCGCCGCCTGGCAGGGCGAGGACCCGCTGTCCGGCGCGAAGATCCTCATCGTGGACGACGACATCCGCAATGTGTTCGCGCTGACCAGCGTGCTGGAGCGGCACGGCTCGACCGTCGTCTACGCCGAGAACGGCCGCGAGGGCATCGAACAGCTCGAACGCAACGAGGACGTCGCCCTGGTCCTGATGGACATCATGATGCCGGAGATGGACGGCTGGGCGACGACGTCGGCGATCAGGCGGATGCCGCAGTTCGCCGATCTGCCGATCATCGCGCTGACCGCTAAGGTCATGAGAGGAGACCGCGAGAAGAGCATCGCCTCGGGCGCGTCCGACTACGTGCCCAAGCCGGTCGACGTGGACCGCCTGCTCGAACGGCTGCGCGGCTGGCTCGGGCGTGGACGGGTGGCAGCGGCCGACCCGGGCGAAGAGGCGTGAGCCGCGACTCGCGCCGACCCGAGCGAAGCCGACCCGAGCGAAAGGGTGTGAACCGTCGTGCCTGACCGCGCGAAGATCCTCCTCGTCGACGACCGCGAGGAGAACCTGATCGCCCTGGAGGCCATCCTGAGCTCACTCGACCTGGTTCCGGTGCGGGCCAGGTCGGGCGAAGAGGCGCTCAAGGCCCTGCTGAGCACGGAGTTCGCCCTGATCCTGCTCGATGTGCGGATGCCGGGCATGGACGGCTTCGAGACGGCCGCGCACATCAAGCGGCGCGAGCGCACGCGCAACATCCCGATCATCTTCCTCACCGTGGTGGACAGCGCGCCCGACTACGCCTTCCGCGGCTACCAGGCAGGCGCGGTCGACTATCTGACCAAGCCGTTCGACCCGTGGGTGCTCAGGGCCAAGGTCGCGGTCTTCTCCGAGCTGTACAACATGAACAAGCGCCTGGCCGAGCAGGCCTCCCTGCTGCGCGAGCGCCTGTCGGGCGAGCTGCCGCCAGGCAACGCCACCGACCAGGCCGCCGTGCTGCCCGAGCTCTCCCGCCGCTTGGCCGCCGTCGAGGAGGAGCTCGACCGCATCCGCGACCTGGCCCGCACCTCGACCGACCCGTCGCTCGCGGCCCCCCTGTCCGACCTGACCGACCGCGTCACCCACCTCCGCTCCGGCTTCGACGCCCTGGCCTGACCCCACTCATGTCCTGATCCTGCTCATGTACGGCTCCCGCCACCCCCTGCGCCCCTCGACCGCACAGGCCGGGCACCGTCCTTCACGCACCCCCAGCAGGACTCCGGTCCCGCCGCCATCGTGCAGACGGCCCGCGGATTTAGTGGAACAAATCATTCCGTTCTGCTAAGCTTGCATCAGCAGCAAACGCCGCAAGGGCCACAAAGGGAAGGACCCCATCATGAGCGACAACCAGGTCACCACGTGGGACGTGCTCGACGCCTCGCACAACGCGCTGCGCACCGCGGTCCTCGGCGTACCCGCCGACGGATGGCAGCTGGCCACGCCCTGCGCCGACTGGAACCTCACCCAGGTGCTCCAGCACGCGACCGGCGACCAGATCGCCTACGCCTCGGCCATCACCGGTGAGCCCGGCCCCGACTTCAACCCGTTCGACCCTTCGGGCAAGCTCGACGAGGACCCGGTCGCGTTCGTCGAGCGGGCGCTGACCACCACCGCGCGAGCCTGGGGCACGGTCGCGGCCGACGCCGAGGCCGTGGCGACGCCGCTGCCGCTGGGGCCACTGAGCGCGCGGATCGGCGTGGGGGCCTGCGCGCTCGACGCCGCCGTGCACGCCTGGGACATCGCGGTGGCCACGGGACAGCCGTCGCCGATCAGCGCGGAGCTGGCCGAGGCGCTGATGCCGGCCGCCCAGGTCGTCGTCGACCCGCTGCGGGCCTTCGCCTTCGCACCGGTCGTGGCGTCCGAGCCCGGCGACGACGCCCTGGCCACCCTGCTGCGCTATGTCGGCCGCCGGCCGAGCTGGACCGCCTGAGCGCGACTCACACCTCGGGAAGCGTGGGGCCGGGCGTCCAGGACGGCCCGGCCGTGATCGACCAGCGTTCGTGGTCGCGCCAGGCCCCGTCGATGTAGAGGTAGTCGGGCGAGAGCCCCTCGTAGCGGAAGCCGAGGCGCTGCGCCAAGGCCAGGGACGCCGTGTTCGCCGGCTGGATGTTGGCCTCCAGCCGGTGCAGGCGCAGGTCGTCGAAGGCGTGGCGCAGGGTCAGCGCGAGCCCCTCCTTCATGTAGCCGCGTCCGGCCGAAGGAGCGAAGGCCGCATAGCCCAGCGAAGCGCCCTGGTAGCGGCCTCGGATGATCGAGTTGATATTGACCGTGCCCGCCGCGACGCCGCTGTCCTTGATGCGGATCAGATAGCCCCGGTTGAGGCCGTCGTCGAAGCGGTGCATCCAGGTCTGGAAGTCCTGCGGGGTCGCGGGCAGCCGCATCCAGGGTCCGTACAGGTCGGCGCTGGCGCGTACCAGCGAGCAGAACTCGTCCTGGTCGGCATGGGTGAGCGGGCACAGGTCCACGCGTGATGGCATTTCGGACATGGCCCCACGTTAGGGCCTAGCGCCGGGCCCGCTCCAACGCGTCCCAGAAGCCTCGGCGCAGGGCATGGCGTACCTCGTCGTGCAGGAGGAAGTCGATCGGCAGCGACGAGCCCTGCAGCAGCCTGGCCTCCAGGTCGGAGGGCATACGGGGCTTACGGGCCAGGACGGCCTCCAGCCACAGGGCGGGCGCGTCACGCGCCACCGAGTCGCCGAAGTCGTGGCCTTCCTTGTGCGCGGCCTTCACCGCATCGGCCAGTGTGGTCGCCGCCCCCGTCGAGGCGCTGTGCGCGGCGACGGGCGCGGCCTGCGGGCCGGTGTAGGGCCCGAGCTGCGTGGGCTGGTAGGCGCTCGCCGACGATTGGTACTGCTGGCTCGACGACGGCAGGCCCGCGGCGTGACCACCCTGCGGCTCGGAGGTGTAGCTCGGATAGGCGGGCAGCGCGGGAGCCGCGTGACTGCGCGGCGGCGTGTGCTCGGGCACCGGCGCGGGACTCGGCGCGGGCAGCTGCGCCTGCACCTGCGGCTGCGAGGTCTGGCTCTGCTGCTGCACCTGCGCGGACTGCGACGACTGCGCGGAGTGCAGGGCCGAGACCGGCAACGACGGCGACTGCAAAGGCGACTGCGCTTGCAGGGACTGCCCCTGAAGTGACTGCGCCTGCAGAGACGGGGCCGGCAGAGACGGGGACTGCAGTGACTGCGGCTGCTGGGACGGCAGTGCCTGCGACTGCGCCACCGGCTGCTGCTGCGGCTGGGCCTGCGGTTGTGCCGGTGCCTGCGGCTGCGCCTGCTGCACAGGCTGCGAGGTCTGCAGCGGCTGCGAGGTCTGCGTCGGCAGGGGCTGCTGCGGCAGCGGCTGGCTCTGGGTGGGCGCGTTGGCCAGGTGGTTGATGTGGTTGGCGCCGCTCTGCTGGCCGCGCGAGGACGACGGCGACGGCGGCAGGGACGCCTGACCGTTGCTCAGCGCGTGGCCCGCCTGACCGTTGCTCGTCGGCTGGTGCCCGTTGGAGACCGCGTCGGAGGAGCCGGTGACCAGATTGACGTAGGGCCGCAGATGGCCGCCGCCGATCTCGATCAGGTCGTCGCTCTCCTGGCGCAGCGAGCGTGAGACCGCCCAGCTGCCGTCGGCCGCGATGTGCACGACCGTGACCCGGATGCCGAGGTCCTGGGCGTCGCAGACCACCTGGGCCAGGTCCTCGTCGCCGCTCACCACGACCGCGTCGCAGATCGCGCTGTTGCGCGCCAGCGTCATGAGGTCGCGGTGCACCTGGGCGTCGACGCCCTCGCGGCGGCCCGGCCTGATCCTGGACAGCCGCAGCTTGAGGCCGGGGATGTCGGCGAGCGCGTCGTGCTCGGGCGTGCGCCGCCCCTCGACCGTCGCTTCGTACCAGTAACAGCGCAGCAGCGGCAGTCCTGTGCGCTCACGCGACAGGTTGCTCATCAACTGCAACAGACCCGGGTAGTCCCAGGCGACGGCTTCACGATGACGGGTGCCGTGCACGGCCATCGCGCCGTCGGCCAGCAAATAGCCAGCGTCCACGAACAGCGCGCAGCGATCCACGCGACACCGCCCCTTTCTAGGTGGCCCGACCTTCTGGCTCTGCACCGTCAGAGCCGGACTCGGCGGCCCTCTCTCAGGGTAATGAAGCAGGTGATCGCGCGAGGGTTAATCCCGACGATTCGCCCCTCGCTCGACGTTCTGCCGGAACATTCACGCAGACCGTACCAGTTTGTCCTGTTCACGGTCACGACCTCGCCGACACACTGACGGCTGCGACTCCGAACATCACGACATCCCTCCGAGTCGACAGGGTGAGAACGGGCCTGTCTCCAAGCTCCGCCCTGAACGTGTCCACGTCCACCCCGAACGTCAAACCTTCGGCTCCGTTGGCCGAACTGTCGAAGGCGTTGCCCGCGTCGCGGTCGCCGCCTCCCGGCGTGAGCGCCGCGCCGCCGAGCAGTGCCCTGTCGCCGCGCAGATCCGCGTCGCCCTCCCACGTCACCAGCTCCACGCGCGCGGGAGCCGCCGTGGCGTGCAGCCCGCCGAGCGGCAGCCGCAGCACCCCGTCGTCCATCCCGACCACGGCGGCGGCGTCGAGCACGACGGCCTGGCTGTACGGCCTGGCGGGATCGGTGGCGATGACGACCAGGCTCCACCCGGCGTGCTGCGACACCCCGTGGCCCATCGGCGCGTCCGCCGCCCACCACTCGCCGCCGGGCCTGGCCTCGCTCACCAGCCTGGTGACGTCCGCGAACGCCTGGTACGCAGGGCCGGACGGCAGGGCACGCAGCATGGTCTGGTCGGGCCTGACCAGCGTGTAGCGCTTGCGGCCCGGCGTCCTGAACTTGATCGAACCGCCCGCCTCGACCGAGGCCGACCAGTACAGCCCGGCCCACACGACCTTGCCGCCCCTGGGCAGGCTGAGCGTCGCCGCGCTCGAACTCTTCGTCGAGGCGACCCCGTCGGTGTCGAACGGGCGCATCGGCCACAGGTCGTTGTCACGCCTGCGGCCTTCGCGTTTGCGCGTCTCGCCGCAGCCCGCACGCATCTCCGGACAGCTGAGCAGTGTGTTGCCCACCGCCTGCACGGCTACCTTGCCGTCGGTGGCGAACCTGGCGGGCGCCCCGGCCGCGATCACCCCGGCCGACGCGCGCGCCCTGAGCCTGACCGATCCCGCCGTGATGCGTACGGCGGGGCCGGCTCCTTCGGGCGCCGCGGCCGAGACCAGCACACGCAGGAAGACGGCCGTGGCCTTGCCTCCCGCCAACGGCCCCCGCGCACAGCTGGCCCCGGCCGTGCCCGCCCGGCACGACCAGCCGTCGACCGTGCCGACCGGCTCGACGGTGGCCGCGTTGCCGCCCCTGCCGCCGCCCGGCACCAGCCGTACGCCGGGGGGCAGGTCGACGGCGGCCACGAGTTCGCCGCTGGGCCCTTTGCCGTCGTTGCGCAGCCTGATGCCGACGATGCCCGGCTGGGCCCTGACCAGGGAGCCGAGCGGATCGATGGTGGCCGTCAGCCGGGCCTTGCCCGGTTTGGGCTTCGGCTTCGGTTTGGACTTGGCCTTGGGCTTGGCGGGCGGCGGCACCGGGGCGGGCTGCGGCTTCGCCTTGGCCGGTTTCGGCTGGTCGGGAGGAGGTGGTGGCGGCTCGGGCGTCGGCACGGGAAGGGCGACGGGCGGCTTGGCCGGTTTGGGGGTGGGCGGCGGGATCGGCGTCTCGCCGGAGACGAGCATGATCACCGCGACGGCTGCCGCGACCACCGCCGTGCCCGCCGCCGCGGCCTGCTGGCTCTTGGGCATCCTGCGCACCCAGCCGAGCAGCTTGAGCAGCCCCACGCCGCCCGCCGTCGTGCCCGCCTTGCCGAGTGCCGCGACATAGGCGCCGAGCACCGGCCCCGCGATGAGGGGGCCGACGATGACATTGATGCCCTGGTTCACATCGGCGAGTTCGAAGAAGACGCCACGACAGTCGGCGCAGTCGGCGAGGTGGGCGTCGACCACCTTGGCCTCGCGCCTGGCCAGGCCGCCGCGCACGTAGGCGCCCATCTTGGCGAGCACCGGCCGGCACTCCTGCTGCGGCGCACCGGCCAGGTGCATCTGCAGGTAGGCCTGTTTCAGCCCTTCGCGCGCCCGGTAGGCCAGCGCCGCGACGCCGTTGGCCGACAGGCCGAGCAGCGGCGCGACCTCGGCGGGCTTGGCCTTCTCCACCTCGGTGTGCCAGAGCACCATGCGCCAGCGGTCGGGCAGCGACAGGAAGGCCCTGGCGATCAGCGACCGCTCGAGCCCGGCGAGCGCCGGATCGACGAACGGCACCCCGGGGTCGAAGATCTCCATCTCGCCGGTCGTCACCTGCCGGCTCTCGACCCGGCCCCGGTCGTAGACCGTGCGGCGTACGACGGTCAGCAGGTAGGGCCGGAAGCCGGCCTCGGGCCCGCCACCACGACCGACCAGGTCGAGGATCTTGGTGAACGACTCGGCGACGACGTCCTCGACCACGTCCTCGCCCCTGACGAGCTGGCGGGCGAGGGATCGGGCCGCGGCCACATGCCGTTCGTACAGCGTGCCGTAAGCGACGGCATTGCCGCCTCTGACCGCTTCAAGTAGATCAGCATCGCTTTGCGGCGATTCCACACTCATAGTGACCTCACGATTACGCGGGGTTGCCGCGCAAATCATTCCGCAAGCTGCGTCATAACTAAACCGAAAGCTCGTCATTGCCTATGAGGGGTTTAAAAGTGCCCAGTGAATGTGCACGTCAGGAGGCCGCAGTAGGAGGAGGAGATGAGCGAGGAGATCACGGGATCGCTGTGCGCGCACTGGCGCACGAGAAGTCTGGAGGCCGGCTGGGCGGTGCCCAGCGACTGGTGGACGCCCGCGGTGGAGCGGGTGGGGGAAGCCGTGCACAGGGGCCACGACCTCACCCACGCCTGCACCGCGCTCGGCGACGCCCGTGCCAGGGCCGGCGTGGGCATAGCCGAGGGCATCACCGACCTCGCCGTGCTGTTCGGCGGCGAACCGCCGCTGGCCGCCGTGCGGTCGTTCGCCGCGGGCTGGACCGAGGCGAGCTTCGCACCCATGGCCGAACTGTGCTGCGAGGACCCGCTGACCGGGCTGGTCTCGCCCGCCTACCTGCGTACCCGCATCGGCGAGCTCTACCGCGAGGGCGTCGCCACCGAGCACCACCTGGTGACCGTGTGCCTCACCCCGGCCGACCCGATGCGACGCGTGGCCGCCATGCTCGACCTGGCCGCCCTGCTGCGCGAGGTCTACCCACGCGGCGAGACCCTCGTACGGCTCGGCCCGGGCAGGGCGGCGGCCCTGACGGCCAGACCACGCGTGGCCGCGCTGCGCCGGGCGGGCACGGTGGAGGTGATGCGACTCCCGCGCCGATATCGCGACGCGCTCACGACCCTAAGCTTGTGGGCATGAGTGAGCGTGAGCAGTTGCTGGCCGAGATCAAGGCCAAGGGAGTCGTGCACGGCAGGGTCGTGCTGTCCTCGGGCCGTGAGGCCGACTGGTATGTCGACCTGCGCAGGGTGACCCTCGACGCCACCGCCGCGCCGCTGGTCGGCAAGGTGATGCTGGAGGCGACCGCCGACCTCGACTTCGACGCGGTCGGCGGTCTGACGCTCGGCGCCGACCCGGTCGCCGCCGCGATGCTGCACGCCGCCGCGGCGCAGGGTCGCAAGCTCGACGCGTTCGTCGTGCGCAAGGCGGGCAAGGCGCACGGGCTGCAGCGCCGGATCGAGGGGCCCGACGTCGCGGGCCGCCGGGTGCTGGCGGTCGAGGACACCTCGACGACGGGCGGCTCGGTGCTGACCGCGGTGGAGGCGCTGCGTGAGGCCGGGGCCGAGGTCGTGGCGGTGGCGACCATCGTGGACAGGGGCGCCGCCGCCCGCATCGCCGAGGCCGGTCTGCCCTACCGCACGGCCTACACGCAGGACGACCTCGGCCTCAACGGCTAGGCCGCTCGACGGTGAACTCCTGGCGCTCGCAGGCTCCCTGCGGGCGCGGGGTGCCGGCCTCGGTCACCCTGACCGTGCAGGCGTCGTCGAGCACGACGTCGAGCGCGGGCTCGAAGTACTCCACCCGCTCGCCCTCGGTCATGTCGCGGCTCTGCAGCACGTCGCCTCCCGGCACCCGCACGAGCACGAGCGGGCACACCGTGGCCGTGCACTCGATGCTGACGGTCGGCACGCTCGCGGTGGCGCCGCCGCTCGGCCCCGGCGTCGTGGAGCCACCGGCCGACGGCGCGGCCGAAGGGCCCGGCCCCGAGCCGAGCGAGTTGAACAGCGCGCGCCCGCCGACGACGAGAAGTGCCAGCATGGCGACGACGGCGAGGCCCACGAGAACGATGCGGGCGATGCCCATCGGGTCAGACCTGTGGCGTCCCACACCGCGAGACTAGCGGCTGACCTGCGTCGCCTCGGCGGAACACGGAAGGGATTACCGCTGGCTATCGCTGCTTGACGGAACGCGGTGGTGCTTGCCACCGGGCTGCGGGGCCCGCTTGGCCTCCTTGCGGGCCTTGAAGACCTCACGCACGATCGGGATGATCGACAGCAGGATGATGACGAAGGCGCCCGGCAGGATGTACTTGTCGATATTGGGCACCAGCGTGCCGATGAACCTGCCGAAGATCAGCAGGCCGTCGGTCCAGACGATGCCGCCGACGACGTTCCAGACGAAGAACCTCTTGCGGTCCATGCCGAGCATGCCGGCGACCGGGTTGAGGAACGTGCGCACGATGGGGATGAACCTGGCCAGCACCACGGCCCTGGCCGGGCCGAACTTCTCGAAGTAGTACTCCGCCTTCTCGACGTACTCCTGCTTGAACAGCCGGGAGTCGGGGCGGTCGAACATCCGCCTGCCGTACGTGGCGCCGAGGTGGTGGCCGAGCTGGGCGCCGACGATGGCGCAGATCGGCGCGAGGACCAGCAGCAGCGGGAAGGACAGCGGTTGGAACCCCGGGATCGCGGCCGCGCCCTGGGCCGTGCTGAAGATCCCGGCCGTGACCAGCAGGGAGTCGCCAGGCAGGAAGAAGCCGAGCAGCAGGCCCGTCTCGGCGAAGATGATGCCGAGCACGCCGACAGTGGCGAAGGGCCCGAGAATGCCGAGCCACCACTGGGGGTCGAGAAGGTTCTTAATCGCGTCCATCAGGCCCGAAGCCTACCTGTAAGGGGCTCCTGCGCGTGCTCTCTACCACGAGCGGCGGGTACCCGGAATACTGGGCAGCGCGAAGCCGTCCTTCTCAGGGAGATGAATCATGCCTATCGCCACCCCAGAGGTCTACGCCGAGATGCTCGACCGGGCCAAAGCGGGAGGTTTCGCCTACCCGGCGATCAACGTCACCTCATCGCAGACGTTGCTCGCCGCGTTGCGCGGATTCGCCGAGGCTGAGAGCGACGGCATCGTCCAGGTGTCGACCGGAGGCGCCGACTTCCTGTCCGGCACCACGGTGAAGAACATGGTCACCGGCTCTGTCGCCCTTGCCGAGTACGCCAGGGTGGTGGCCGCCAACTTCCCCGTCACCGTGGCCCTGCACACCGACCACTGTCCGAAGGACAAGCTCGACGGGTTCATGCGCCCGCTGGTCGACATCTCGCTCGAACGTGTGGGCCGAGGGCTGGACCCGCTGTTCAACTCGCACATGTGGGACGGCTCGGCCGTACCCCTCGACGAGAACCTGGAGATCGCCAAGGAGCTCCTCGACAAGTGCCACCGCGCCAACATCATCATGGAGATGGAGATCGGCGTCGTCGGCGGTGAGGAGGACGGCGTCGTCGGCGAGATCAACGAGAAGCTGTACACGACCGCCGAGGACGCGCTGGCCACCGCCGAGGCCGTGGGCGTGGGTGAGCTCGGGCGCTACATGCTGGCCGCGACGTTCGGCAATGTGCACGGCGTCTACAAGCCCGGCCACGTCAAGCTGCGCCCCAGCGTGCTCAAGGACATCCAGGACGCCGTCGGCGCCAAGTACGGCAAGGACAAGCCGTTCGACCTGGTCTTCCACGGCGGCTCGGGCTCGCTGCTCGAAGAGATCCACGAGGCCATCTCCTACGGCGTCGTCAAGATGAACATCGACACCGACACGCAGTACGCCTTCACCCGGCCGATCGCCGACCACATGTTCCGCAACTACGACGGCGTGCTCAAGGTCGACGGCGACGTCGGCAACAAGAAGACCTACGACCCGCGTTCCTACGGCAAGAGCGCCGAGGCCGGCATGGCCGCCCGCGTGGCGCAGGCCTGCCAGGACCTGAAGTCGGCTGGGACAAAGATCTCATAGCGCCTGGGTCTGCCCGGCGGGTATGACTTGTCTATGGACAACCTTCTCGCCGGGCCGCCCCCGACTCACCTGCCGGACCTGCCCGAGGCCAGGCAGGCGCTCGAATCGGGCGCCAAGGCCGCAGACGTCGCCGCCCGCTTCCCGGCCTACCCGGCCGCGTGGGCCGCTCTCGCGGACGAGTACTTCTCCAACGGTCACGCCGTCACCTCCTACGCGTTCGCCCGCACCGGCTACCACCGGGGGCTGGACCAGTTGCGCAGGGCCGGTTGGAAGGGTCATGGGCCGATCCCGTGGGAGCACGTCCCCAACCGCGGCTTCCTGCGCTGCCTGTTCGCGTTGTCGCGCGCGGCGCAGTCGATCGGCGAGAAGGACGAGGCCGAGCGGTGCATCCAGTTCCTCAAGGACAGCAGCGCGGAGGCCTACGACGCGCTGACCAGGTAACCCGGTCTTGGGCGGAAAGCGACTACTCGGGTAGTCTCTCTACGCAAGAGCCCCTGTCGCACTTGCGCCAGGGGTTTTCGTTTGTGTGCGGGAGAGATAACCATGCCGGCTGTCGTTGTCTTGGGCGCCCAGTGGGGCGATGAAGGCAAGGGAAAGGCCACCGACCTGCTCGGCGGCGCCGTTGACTACGTGGTCCGTTATCAGGGCGGCAACAACGCGGGACACACGATCGTCATCGGTGACCAGAAATACGCCCTGCACCTGGTGCCGACCGGCATCCTCTCGCCGGACGTGGTGCCGGTCATCGGCAACGGCGTCGTGATCGACCCCGGCGTGCTGCTGGGCGAGCTGGACGGCCTCGCCGAACGCGGCATCTCCGCGGAGAAGCTGCTGATCTCGGCGAACGCCCACTTGATCATGCCCCACCACAAGGCGCTGGACAAGGTCTCCGAGCGCTACCTGGGCAAGGCCAAGATCGGCACGACCGGCCGGGGCATCGGTCCGGCGTACGGCGACAAGATCTACCGGATGGGCATCCGCGTGCAGGACCTGCTCGACCCGGGCATCCTCGCGCAGAAGATCGAGGTCGTGCTGGGCGAGAAGAACCAGATCCTGACCAAGGTCTACAACCGGCGCGGCATCGAGGCCGACAAGGTGCTCGAGGAGTACCTCGCCTACGCCGAGCGCCTCAAGCCGCACATCGCCGACACCTCGCTGGTGCTGAAGAAGGCGCTCGACCAGGACAAGTTCATCCTGCTCGAAGGCGGCCAGGGCACCCTGCTGGACATCGACCACGGCACCTACCCGTTCGTCACCTCCTCCTCGCCCACCTCGGGCGGCGCGTGCGCGGGCGCGGGCATCCCGCCGAACAAGCTCACCCGGGTGATCGCCATCCTCAAGGCGTACACCACGCGTGTCGGCTCCGGCCCGTTCCCGACGGAGCTGACCGACGAGATGGGCGACTGGCTGCGCACCACGGGCGGCGAGTACGGCGTGACCACGGGACGCAACCGGCGATGCGGCTGGTTCGACGCGGTCATCGCCCGCTATGCCACGCGGATCAACGGCGTCACCGACTTCTTCCTCACCAAGCTGGACGTGCTGTCCGGCCTGGAGACGATCCCGGTGTGCGTCGCCTACGACGTCGACGGCGTCAGGCACGACGAGATCCCGATGACGCAGACCGACTTCCACCACGCCAAGCCGATCTACGAGGAGTTCCCCGGCTGGCAGGAGGACATCACCGGCGCCAAGTCGTTCGAGGACCTGCCGCCCAACGCACAGAGGTACATCAGGGCGCTCGAGGAGATGAGCGAGGCCCCGATCTCGGCGATCGGCGTCGGGCCCGGCCGTACCCAGACGGTGCAGCTGCGCTCGCTGGTCTGACCCTTTTCCCGTGGAAGGCCCGTGCCGGTCGGCACGGGCCTTCCGGCGTATGTGGACGGATTACGTCCGCTTGCGGTACGGTCAAGTGGACGGTGATCGTCCATTTGAGGAGGGTTCATGCGCGCGGACGCACAACGCAACCGCGACCAGATCGTGGCCGCCGCCCGCGAGCTGTTCGGCACGCAGGGCGGCGACGACATCCCGATGGACGAGATCGCCAGAAGGGCGGGCGTCGGCAAGGGCACGCTGTACCGGCGTTTTCCCGATCGCAGGTCGCTGGTCGAGGCGGCGACGCTGGACATCTACCGACGTCTGACCGCGCTCGCCACCGAGGCGGTCGCGGCCGGGCCCGACGCGTGGAGCGCGCTGCACCGCTTCCTGCACGACTGGAAGGACCTGCGCTTCGGCCTGCTGCACAGCGGGATCTGCGCCGATCTGCCCGGCCTGCTCAAGACCAGTCCCGAGGTCGGCGCGGCGCGGAAGGCCTACTTCACGCTGGTCGACGACATGGTCAAGGGCGCACAGGCCGAAGGGAGCATGCGCGCCGACGTGGGCGCCGGTGACGTGGCGCTGTTCGTCAGCCTGCTCGTCTCGCAGCCCGGCGTGCCCGGCACACCCGCCGAGGTCGTCGCCGGGCGCTTCCTCGACGTCATGCTCGACGGCCTGCGCGCCCGGCCCGGCAGTCCGCTTCCCGGCCGGGCGATCACCGACGCCGACCTCGACGGCTACACCACCCCTGTCTCCTCCCAGAAGTAAGGACTCCTCCATGCCCACCATCGCCGTCGTCGGCGCGGGACCCAAGCTCGGCCTGTCCGTGGCCAGGCGTTTCGGCAAGGCCGGCTTCCGGGTCGCCCTGATCTCCCGCAACCAGGACAACCTCGACGCGCTCACCGCCCTGCTCCGCTCCGAAGGCGTCACCGCCGACGGCCACTGCGCCGACGTGACCGACGCCGCCGCCATGGAGGACGCCCTGAAGCAGGCCGGGCCCGTCGACGTGCTGCACTACTCGCCGGTCAGCAAGACGCTCGCCCCGGGCAACGGCGTGCACGCGGCACTCGACCTCACCCCCGCCAACGTCCGGGAACAACTCGACGTGCAACTCATCGGCGCGATCAACGCCGTCACCCCCGCACTGCCCGCCATGCTGGAGCGAGGCGCCGGAACCCTGCTGTTCAGTACGGCCGGCACCTCGGTGCACCCGCTGGACTTCGCGGCGAACTTCAGCATCGGCGGCGCGGCCCTGCGCGCCTACGCCCAGACCCTGCACCAGGCGCTGGCCGCCAAGGGCGTGCACGTCGCCCATGTGGCCACGACCGTGCAGTTCGACACCGGCCCCGGTACCACGCCCGACGACGTGGCCGAGCAGTTCTGGCACGCCTACGAGGCACGTGACCAGGCCGAATACGTCTACCCGGCGGGCAGCTCGGTCGCATAAGCGACAAAGCTCACATACGACAAGGCGGCGTGGCACCGAGGGACGGCGGGAGCACAGAGGTAGGGTCCCCCGTGTGCGCGACGACACCCACGGCCCTGCGGCCGAGCTGCGGCGACACACGCAGCCACACCAGGTCGAGCTTCACGGCCATCGCGGGGCCAGAGGCCTGTGGCCCGAGAACACCCTGCCGGGACTCGGCAGGACGATGGAGCTGGGCGTCGACGCGCTCGAATTCGACGTCGCCCTCACCGCCGACCGCCGCCTCGTGCTCACCCACGACCTCACCGTGTCGGCGGTGACCAGCGCCGACACCGCGCCCGCCGTGCCCGGCGACCCGCTCTTCCCCTACGTCGGGCGGCCGATCAACAGCCTCACCCACGCCCAGCTGCGCACGCTCGACGTCGGCGTGCGCGTGCCGCGCCACCCCGACGACCCCTACGCGCTCACCCAGACGCCGATCCCCGACACCAGGATGCCCACGCTCGGCGCCGTGCTCGCCCTCGTCGGCGCCTACGAGGCCGAGAACGTCAGACTGCACGTCGAACTCAAGTCCGACCCGACGCGGCCCGAGCTCACACCGGACCCCGTGCAGTTCACCGAGGCCGTCGTCGAGGAGCTCGACCGGCACGGCAGGCTCGACGGCGCGGCCGTGCTGAGCTTCGACTGGCGTGTCATCGAGGCCGCGGCCAGACTCGCGCCGCAGGTCCAGCGATACGCGCTGATCGAGCCCGACACCCTGCACTGGCACGGCGGCCTGGGCGACGACGTGCCCGCCGCCGCGGCCAAGGCGGGCGCGACCACGCTCTCGCCCGAACACGTCATGGTCGACGCCGCCCTCATGCGTCAGGCCGAGGCCGCCGGGCTGCCGGTGGTGGTGTGGACGGTCAACGACACCGCGCTGGCCGGTCGGATGATCGACCTCGGCGTCACGGGCATCGTCACCGACTACCCCGACCGCATGCACGAGCTGTGGCGCGAGCGCGGCATCGCCGTACCCCGCAGGGTGGCGCCGATGCGGCCCGTGGGGGTCTAGGCGCTTTCGGCGCGGTCCTGGGCGTCCAGGACCTCGTCGCCGTGCTCGAACGCCCAGGCGCCCAGCGCCTCGATGGGGGCGAGCAGGCTACGGCCGAGCTCGGTGAGCGCGTAGTCGACGCGTGGCGGCGCCTGGCGGTAGGTCGTGCGTTCGACCAGGCCGTTGTACTCCAGACGGCGCAGCGTCTCGTTGAGCACCTTGGCGCTGATGCCGCCGATCTCCGTGCGGAGTTCGCCCGGCCGTTTCGGGCCGTCGCGCAGGGCCCGGACGACGACCGCGTTCCATGTGTTGCCGATCAGGTCGAACGCCATGCGACCCCGGCAGTCCGCTGCGAACACGAGCACCCCCTGTCAGGCACCATTTGGTACCTATCCGCCTCCCTACTGTCGTTTCTACAGCACTTTGGAGGAGAAATGCGGATCGGAATCATCGGGGCGGGCAACATGGCCGACGCCCTCGGCACTCAGTGGGCGCGGGCCGGGCACGAGGTGCTCGTCGGCAGCGACACCCCGGGCAAGGCCGCCGCGCTGGCCGGGCGGATCGGGCACGGCGCCGTGGCGGGCACCAGGGCGCAGGCCGCGGCCTTCGGGGACGTGAGCGTGCTGGCCGTACTCGCCGACGTTGTGCCTGCCGTACTGGAGGAGTTGGGGGGTGTGCTGGCCGGGCGGGTGGTGGTCGACATCACCAATCCCGTCAGGTTCGGCTCGTTCACACTGACGACCGAGGGCGGGCCGTCGGTCGCCGAGCAGGTGGCGGCCGTGGGGGCGCGGGTGGTGAAGGCGTTCAACCTGTGCCACGAGGACGTGTGGCGGCTGACGCCTCCGGTGTTCGACGGCAGGCCGCTGGCGGTGCCTCTGGTGGGCGACGACCAGGAGGCGCTGGCGCTGACCGCGACGCTGGTGCGTGCCGTCGGCGCCGATCCGGTGTCGGGCGGCGGGCTGGAGCGTGCGGGACTGCTCGAAGCCATGGCCGCCTTCGTCATCGGCCTGTGGGTCTCGGCGGGAGTCGACGCCCAGGCCGTGCTCCCGCCCCTCGTCGCGGCCGGCGACCGGCCGCTCTGAGCCGGGTCACAGCCAGCCGTTGCGGCGGAAGCCCCGGTACAGCACGGTGCAGATCGTGACCATGACCCCCAGGACCAGGGGATAGCCCCACGCCTGCTTGAGCTCGGGCATGTGGTCGAAGTTCATGCCATAGATACCGGCGATCATCGTCGGCACCGCCATGATGGCCACCCAGGACGAGATCTTGCGCATGTCCTCGTTCGCGAGCGCGTTGGAGCGGGCGAGCGCCGCCTGCAGGATCGAGCTGCACAGCTCGTTGGACGCCTCCACCTGCTCGCACACCCGCGACAGGTGGTCGCCGACGTCGCGGAAGTACTCGCGCATCTCCGACGGGATGACGCGGCGCTGCGGCAGTGCGGCGAGCGGCGCCTGCAGCGGCGTCACCGCGCGCTTCATCTCCAGCATCTCGCGCTTGAGGTGGTAGATCCGGTTGATGTCGCGGGAGCTCACGTCCGCGAACACCGTCGCCTCGACCTCTTCGAGCTCCATCTGCATGAGGTCGGCCACCTGGAGGTAGCGGTCGACGACGTGGTCGGCGATGGCGTGCAGGACCCCGGCGGGCCCGCGGTTCATCAGCTTGGGCTTGTCCTCGAGCTTCTCGCGTACCTCGGTCAGCGGGCAGTGCTCGCCGTGGCGCACGGTCACCACGAAGTCGGCGCCGAGAAAGACCATGATCTCGCCGGTCGCGATGATCTCGCTGGTGGCCGTGAGCTGGTCGTGGTCGACGTAGGAGACGGTCTTCAGCACCATGAACAGCGAGTCGCCGTAGCGCTCGACCTTGGGCCGCTGGTGCGCCTTGACGGCGTCCTCGACCGACAGCGGGTGCAGGCCGAACACCTCGGCCAGCCACTCCACCTCGGGCGCGGCGGGCTCGTGCAGGCCGACCCAGACGAAGGCCTTGGCCGCGTCGGCGGTGGCGTTGTGCTCGCGGACGCGGGTCAGCGCGTCGGCGATGCTGGCTGAAGCGATCTTCTTGCCACCCACGTACGCGCCGAACTCGACGACGGAGTCGACCGGCGGCACGCACAGCTCACGCACGGGCATGCTGAGCTGCCTGGCGCTGTGCTGCTTGGGCACGGGGTGGCGGTTGATGCGACGGAAGAGGGTGGACGAGCGCATGGCAGTCCCTTTCCGCCCGACCTGGCACGATCCACGCGCGACGAAACGTCACCTCAATCAGGAAAGGCGTGGATGCACGATCAGGCTGCCGAATTGGAGTGGTCGGGGGTACGCGCCACGACAGGGCGCGTGTAGGTACTGCTGGGATCACCAGGATTCATCCCGGACCACCTCCAATCACACAGGTCACTGCAAAGCCGACCCAACTTACCACAGGGCCGGGAACCCACTTGACTGTACTCTTCCGGGCTCTCGCCCGACTCATAGAACTTCACAAACATTGCCCGGCATTCCCGCACTTTGCCGGTCAATGACCATCCGCAGTCCGTCCGCGGAAGGGTCCAGGACCGTCGCCCGGGGCGGCCTGCGACAATGGGGCACGTGCGTGTTCTAGTGATTGGATCCGGCGGGCGCGAGCACGCCCTGTGCCGCTCCCTCAGCCTCGACCCCCAGGTCACCGAGCTCCACTGCGCCCCCGGCAACGCGGGCATCGAGCAGGTCGCGACCCTCCATCCCGTCACCCCGACCGACCCGGCCGCCGTCACCGGCCTGGCCGCCGGACTCGGCGCCGACCTGGTCGTCGTCGGGCCGGAGGCGCCGCTGGTCGCGGGGGTGGCCGACGCCGTGCGGGCCGCGGGCATCGCCTGCTTCGGCCCCGCCAGGGAGCCGGCCATGATCGAGGGGTCCAAGGCGTTCGCCAAGGACGTCATGCTGGCCGCCGGGGTGCCCACCGCACTGGCCCGCACGTGTTCCGACCCCGCCCAGGCGCTGGCCGCGCTGACCGAGTTCGGCGCGCCGTACGTGGTCAAGGACGACGGGCTGGCCGCGGGCAAGGGCGTCGTGGTGACCGGCGACCTGGACGAGGCGCTCGCGCATGCCGCCGCCTGTGAGCGTGTGGTCATCGAGGAGTACCTCGACGGGCCCGAGGTGTCGCTGTTCGCCCTGTGCGACGGCTCGACGGCCGTGGCGCTGCAGCCGGCGCAGGACTTCAAGCGCGCATACGACGGCGACGAGGGGCCCAACACCGGTGGCATGGGCGCCTACACGCCGCTCACCTGGGCGCCGGAGGAGCTGTCGGAGCAGGTGATGGCGACGGTCGTGCATCCGACGCTCGCCGAACTCGCCGCACGCGGCATGCCGTACACCGGGGTGCTCTACGTGGGGCTGGCGCTGACCGCCAAGGGGCCGAAGGTCATCGAGTTCAATGCCAGGTTCGGCGATCCCGAGACGCAGGTCGTGCTGGACCGGCTCAGCACGCCGCTGGGCGGGCTGCTGCTGGCCTGTGCGAGCGGCGAGCTGGCCGGGCACGGGCCGCTGACCTACCGCGAGGGATCGGCCGTCACCGTGGTGATCGCGGCCGAGGGCTACCCGGCGAACCCGGTGAAGGGCGATGTGATCGAGGGGCTCGACGCGCAGGTGCCAGGCGCCTACGTGCTGCACGCGGGCACCAGGCGGGCGGGCGGCGACGTGCTCTCCGACGGCGGCCGGGTGCTCAGTGTGGTCGGCACCGGCCCCGACGAGGGCACGGCCAGGGCCAACGCCTACGAGCTGGTGTCCAGGATCGGCCTGCGGGGCTCGCACCATCGCACCGACATCGCCGCGGAGGTCTCGGCCCGATGAAGCACCTGCACTCGGGCAAGGTCCGCGACCTGTACGAGACCGAAGACGGCCTGCTGCTCATGGTCGCCTCCGACCGGATCTCGGCGTTCGACTTCGTCCTTGAGCCCGACATCCCCGACAAGGGGGCGATCCTCACCCAGCTGTCGCTGTGGTGGTTCGAGCAGCTCGCCGACGTCGTGCCCAACCACATCGCCGCACCCGGGCCGGACACGCGCAGCGTGCTGTGCAAGCCGCTGAAGATGGTTCCGGTCGAGTGCGTGGCGCGTGGCTACCTGGCGGGCTCGGGGCTGGCCGACTACCGGCGCGACGGCTCGGTGTCGGGCGTCGCCCTGCCCGGCGGCCTGCTCGACGGCTCCCGGCTGCCCGAGCCGATCTTCACACCCTCGACCAAGGCGCCGATCGGCGAGCACGACGAGCCGATCTCCTTCGAGCAGGTGGTGGAGCTGGTCGGGCGCGACACGGCCGAGGAGCTGCGGCGCATCACGCTGGCCGTCTACACGCGCGGCGCCGAGATCGCACGCGAGCGCGGCATCGTGCTGGCCGACACCAAGATCGAGCTTGGTTGGGACTCCAACGGAGTGCTGACGCTCGCCGACGAGGTACTCACGCCGGATTCATCCAGGTTCTGGCCCTCGGCCCAATGGGAGCCGGGACACGCCCAGCCGTCATTCGACAAGCAATATGTCCGCGACTGGCTCACCTCGGCCGAATCAGGATGGGACAAATCCTCCGACGAACCACCGCCACGCCTTCCTGACACGGTGGTCGAGCGCACGCGACAGCGATATGTCGAAGCCTACGAGCGGCTCACTGACAAGGCCTTTACCGGTTAGTCACGGGGCGAATCGGCTGGGTCAGGGGCCCGCAGCGGCTACTGTGGGCCGATCGTGCCTGACCGATACCTTCCCTAGGAGCCGCCGAATGGTCCGTTACCGCGTTCGCGGTGGCAATGCACTGCGTGGAACCGCCTTCATCCAGGGTGCGAAGAACGCCGTGCTGCCCATGATCGGCGCGGCGCTGCTCGCCGCCAAGGGACGCACGGTCCTGCGCAACGTCCCGATCATCGAGGACGTACGTCGAGCGGTGGAGCTGGCCGAGGCCATCGGCGCCACGGTCGAGCTGCACGAGGCCGAGCGCACGCTCGTCATCGACGCCTCCCGCCTGTCCAGTGCCGTGCTGCCCGCCGAGATCGCCAGGCGCTTCCGCGGCAGCGTGCTGTTCACGCCCGCGCTGCTGCACAGGCTCGGCGAGGCCATCGTCGAGGGGGTCGGCGGCTGCAACCTCGGCAGCCGCAACCTGGACTTCCACTACCTGGGCTACAAGCGCCTCGGCGCGATCGTCGACGAGGGCGAGTCGGTCATCCACGTCAAGGCGGCCGGCCTGACCGGGGCCACCCTCTACCTCGACACGCCCTCGCACACCGGCACCGAGAACCTCATCATGGCCGCGGCCCTGGCCAACGGCACCACCGTGATCGAGAACGCCGCGCTCGAACCCGAAGTCCTCGACGTGATCGACATGCTCACCAAGATGGGCGCCAGGATCAGCGGCGGCGGCACCGGCTACATCACCGTCGAAGGCGTGGACGAACTGCACGCCGTCGAGCACACCGTGATGCCCGACCGGCTCGACGCCGGTGTGTTCGCCATGGCCGCGGCGATCACCGGGGGCGACCTCAGCCTCGTCGGCACCGGTCTCGACCTGGGCGTGGTGAGGTACAAGCTGGAGCAGATGGGCGTGGAGTTCGCCACGCAGGGCGCCGTGCTGCACGTGCGCAGCCATCCCGACACCAAGCTGAAGCCGATCAACGTCATCACCGACACCTATCCCGGCTTCGCGACCGACCTGCAGTCGCCGATGATGACCGTGGCCTGCCTGGCCAACGGCGTGAGCTACATCCACGAGCGTATCTTCGACGGCCGCTTCGCCCTGGCGGGCGAGCTGAACAAGATGGGCGCCGACGTCCGGGTCAAGGACAACAGCGCCACCGTGCACGGGTACACCCCTCTGCGCGGCGCCGTGGTGACCGCACACGATCTCCGCTCGGGCATCGCGCTCGTACTCGCCGGTCTCGCCGCCGAAGGCGAGACGGTGATCGAGTCGGGCTACCTCATCGATCGCGGGCACGCACATCTCGCCGAGCGAATGCGGGCACTCGGAGCGGACATTACGCGAGAGATTTCAACGCCTTCCTGACCGCCTAAAAACCCATCCTGAGCTGCGGAAACGACGTTCAGCAAGGCCAAACAGAACGGCTTTCCGGAAAAGTCGGGCGTGACATTACGGCCCCCGCGAGCGATCGTTCCAAAAGAGAGCACTGCAATGGACGGCAGGATGGGACGAACATTGGTCGAGAGGGCCGAAGAAACGCCCCGAGTATCACGCCCGGGGTCCATGACGCCCGACCTCACCATCGGCGTGGTCGGGCCCCACGATCTGGTCGAGCGAGTCATGCTGATGGGGCATGCCGCGGCTCCACTGCCGTGCCGGTTGGTCGCTGCGGCCTACCGTGACGAGCAGGAGGCCGCGGACAAGGTCACGCGACTCGGACCAGGAGTAGACGCATGCCTGTTCGCCAGCCCGGTCCCCTATGACCTGGCACGGCGATCAGGCGTGCTCACCATGCCCGCGACCTACGTACAGCTCGGCGGTGCGGCCTTGGTCGCAGCGCTGGCCAAGGCCGCGCTCGATCCTCGCCTCGATCCGGCGAAGGTCAGCGTCGACGTGGTGTCCAGGGCCGACATCGAGGAGGCGTACACCGACCTCGGCATACCCGTGACCGAGGTACACAGCCGCGACGAACCCGGAGCCACCGGCACGATCGCGGCCTACCATGAACGACTGGCCAGACAGGGCGCCACCACAGGCGCGCTCACCTGCCTGCCAGGCGTGGCCGACAGGCTGCAGACGGCGGGAGTGCCCGTCGTCAGGGTCAGGCCCACGTCGGCCGCCGTGCGAACGGCACTGCACACGGCCGCTCTGCTCGGCGCACACCACAGGCTGGAGGAGTCCCAGCTCACGGTGGTACTCGTCGAGGTGCCCACGCTCAGAGAGCCGATCAGGCGGGCGGCGCCCCGCTACTGGCGCGACGAGCTGAGGCTCAGCCTGCACCGGCTGCTGGTCCAGGAGGCCAACCGGATCAACGCGACGGTCTGGCCGATCGACGACCACAGCTACCTGGTCACGGCCACCCGGGGCTCGATCGCGGCCGCGACCGACGGCTTCAGGGTGCTGCCGTTCGCGGCGAGGATCAGGGAGGAGCTCGGCCTGGCCGTCGAGGTCGGCGTCGGCATGGGCCGTACCACCCATGACGCCGAGTCGCACGCCAGGGCCGCGCTGGCCAGGACACAGGCGGGCAAGCAGGCGCAGGGGTTCGCCGTGGACAGGGAGGGCCGCGCGCTCATCCCCGCTCCCCGGATGCCCCCCACAGGATCGACCCCGCTCAAGCCGAAGGGCATCGAGGTGCTCGCCAGGCTGGCGGCGAAGCTGGAGGGCGGCGACACCGTGGTGGACGCCGAAGGCGCAGGCCGCATGCTGGGGGTCACCCCACGCACGGCCCGCAGACTGCTGCGCACGCTGGTTGACGAGGGACTCGCGTGGCCGCTCCCCCCGAATCGCACGCCACAACCCGGCCGGCCCCGCCAGCTCTACCGCTTGATCGTGGAGAAGCTCGGGACAAGGTGAGCCCCTCTCATACTACGCCAAGCATGAGCAGGTCTCACAGTACGGCAAGCACAGTTGGCGGCCCCCGCCCGGCACAGGGCCGGGGCCCGTCACTCACGCACCCCTAGCAGGACTCCGGCCGCGCCCAGCATCGTCTTTGACCGCTGGGCGCGTTCCGGGGGGTGGGCTCGGGGAAGCCTGGCTCGCCGGGGGTGCGGTGGGGCTGTGGCGGGTGGGCGTGTTGGGGAGGGGCGGGTGACTCGGCGGTGTGGCCGTGGGGGCCACGAAGGGCCGAGGGCTTCAGGGGGGATGACACTTGGGCCTGAGACGTGGGGTCGAGGCCCGAGTGGAGTTGAAGCAGGGCTTCGGCTTTCGGGGGTGGAGCGGGGGTTTCAAGGCTGGGGACGCTAGGCGCGTTCCGGGGGGACCCCCCTCACTCTCTCAACTCGATCTTTCGTGTTTCGGTCGCGCAATTAGTTGACCGAACCCCGCGAGTAATATGTCCCACTTGACCGCTATTGTCACCACCTATGAGTGCGAACACCCCTGACAGGCGGCACAGCCTTTTCGTATGGCTGGCTCTCGGCATCGTCTACGTGGTGTGGGGGTCGACCTATCTCGGCATCGGGATCGCGGTGGAGACCCTGCCGCCCATGCTCAGTGGGGCCATGCGGTTCGTCGCCGCCGGTGTGCTGCTCGGGGCGTTCATCCTGCTGCGGAAGGGGCCCGGGGCGCTGCGGATGACGTGGAAGGAGTTCGGGGGCGTCACGCTGGTCGGGCTGCTGCTGCTGACGGCGGGCAATGGGATGGTCTCCGTCGCCGAGCAGTACATCTCGACGGGGTTCGCGGCTCTGCTCGTCGCGTCGGTGCCGTTGTGGCTGGTGGTGCTCAGGCTGATGGTGCGCGATCGGCCCAAGGTGCTGACGCTCGCGGGGGTGCTGGTCGGGTTCGGCGGTGTGGCGGCGTTGTCGTTCAGCGGCAGCGGGTCGGGCGAGGGGTCGCAGACCACGGGGATCGTGATCATTCTCGCGGCCTCGCTGGCCTGGGCGGTGGGATCGTTCCTGTCCAGCCGTATCCCGATGCCTTCGGACCCGTTCGTGGCGAGCGCGGCCGAGATGGTGATGGGCGGCATCGGGCTCGCGGTTGCGGGCACCGCGTTCGGGGAGCACCTCGACCTGGCGGCCGTGTCGGGGCGGTCGTGGGCGGCGCTCGTCTATCTGATCCTGATCGGGTCGCTGATCGGCTTCACGTCGTACGCGTGGCTGCTGACCAATGCGCCGATCTCGCTGGTGTCGACCTATGCCTACGTCAATCCGGCCGTCGCCGTACTGCTGGGCGCTCTGGTGCTGAGCGAGCCGATCACGGTTCAGGTCGTGGGAGGCGGTCTGATCATCCTGGTCGGCGTCGCGCTCGTCATCTCGACCGAACGCAGGCGCCCCTCCAGCCCGCCCCCTCCCACGGCTCCCGCACGCCCCACGGTCAACGCCTCGATCGACTAGGGCATCGACTGTACGGCCCTCAGAGCTCCGTGGAGCGCCCGGAAGCAGGTCTCCGCCAGCCGAGGCCGCCGGAACGCCGAAAGGCCGCTACGAACCGATCAGGACGACCGGCTCGCAGCAGCCCCAGGGAGAACTCAGCGCCGCAGGAAGTCGCCCGCCGCCTTGAGGAAGGCGTCGTTGGCCTCGGGGCTGCCGATCGACACCCTGGCCCCCTCCCCCGCGAACGGCCGTACGGCGACGCCCTCGACCGCGCACGCGGCGGCGAAGTCGAGCGTGCGCTCGCCCAGGCGCAGCCACACGAAGTTCGACTCGGTCGGCGGCACGTCCCAGCCCTGCTCCAGCAGCGCCTGCCGTACCCGGGTGCGTTCGCCGATCACGCTCTCCACGCGGGCGAGCAGCTCCTCCTCGGCGGCCAGCGAGGCGATGCCCGCCACCTGGGCCAGGCTGTTGACCGCGAACGGCACCGTCGTCTTGCGCACGGCGGCGGCGATCGGCTCGTGCCCGATGAGGTAGCCCACCCTGAGCCCGGCCAGCCCGTAGGCCTTGGAGAAGGTACGCAGCACGCACACGTTCGGGCGGTCGCGGTAGAGGGTCAGGCCGTCGGGCACGTCCTCGTCGCGCACGTACTCGCGGTAGGCCTCGTCCAGGACGACGATCACATGGGCGGGCACCTTGTCCAGGAAGTCGACCAGGCGCTGCCTGCCGATCGAGGTGCCGGTCGGGTTGTTCGGGTTGCAGACGAAGACCAGCCTGGTGTTGTCGGTGATCGCCTCGGCCATGGCGTCGAGGTCGTGGTCCTCGCCGTCGAGCGGCACCTGGACCGACGTCAGGCCCGCGAGGTCGGCCAGCAGCGGGTAGGCCTCGAACGACCGCCAGGCGTAGACCACCTCGGCACCGGGTTCGCCGACGGTCTCCAGCAGCTGCTGCACGACCGTCACCGAGCCGGGCCCGAGCGCCACGTGCTCGGGCGGCACGCCGTACCGCTGCGCCACGGCCTCGGTCAGGGCTACGGCGGCGGCGTCGGGGTAGAGGTTCATGTGACGCGCCGCGTCGGCGACCGCGTCGACCACGGAGGGCAGTGGATCGTAGGGCGACTCGTTGGAGGAGAGCTTGAAGGAGCGCCCGTCGGGGCTTACCACAGCCTTGCCCGGCTTGTAGGGCGGCATTGTGTCCAGGATCGCACGGAAACGAGGCATGGCCTTACCTTAAAAGAAGCGGGTGAGCACGACATCGTTCGGGGACACTGGAGGGATTGCAACGTGGTTGGCGAGGAGGACAACATGAGTGCGCAGACCATGCCCGAGGTGGAGCTCACGATCGAGCCCGCCTCAGAGCCCACCGCCCCGACCGACCGCTTCGCCGACCTGCCCGACTGGGCCACCCCGCCGGAGGGCGGGTGGACCGCCGACGACCTTGATCGTCCCGGGATTCCCCCTCACACCGAGTTGATCGATGGCAGCCTTGTCCTGGTGAGCCCGCAGACCAGATTCCATCAGCGTGTCATCAGCCTGCTGGTCAAAGGGCTGGAGGCGACCGCGCCCGGCGATCTGCTGGTCGAGCGTGAGATGACGGTCACGATCGACGAGCGGCAACGGCCCGAGCCCGACATCACGGTCGTGCGCGACACCTCCGGGATGAGTCTGGCGCAGACCGCACTGCCGGCCGCCGATGTCGTCCTCGTGGTCGAGGTGGTCTCACGGGAGTCGCTGGCCCGTGATCGCGAGCACAAGCCGCAGATCTATGCGAAGGCCGGTTTCCCCCACTTCTGGCGGGTGGAGAACATCAACGACCGGCCGACGGTCATCACCTACGAGCTCGACCCCGCGACGAAGGCCTATGCCCTGACCGGCATTCACCACGACAAGCTGCGACTGTCGGTGCCCTTCGCGATCGACATCGACCTGACGCAGGTCATTCCTTCAAAGAGCGCAACATAGGCGGATGCAGAAGTTCGGCCGGCCCCCTGCGATACAGCTTCGCCGGGCGGCCGCCGTCGCGTGTCGTCGTCGCGCCGGTCTCCAGCAGGAAGCCCTCGGCCTTGGTGACCTTGCGGTGGAAGTTGCGCGGGTCCAGGGTGCGGCCCCACACGATCTCGTAGACCCGGCGCAGGTCGGCCACCGTGAACTCGGGCGGGCAGAACGCCGCGCCGAGCGAGGTGTACTCCAGTTTGGCCCTGGCCCGCTCGACGCCGTCGAGCATGATGCGGCGGTGGTCGAAGGCCATGGCGGTGAGCTCGCCGACCGGCTGCCAGCTCATGTGCGCCTTCTCCGACGCCGGAAGGTCGGGTGACAGACCGACGTAGGCCACGCTGAGCACCCGCTGACGCGGATCGCGGTCGGGATAGCCGTAGGTCTGCAGCTGTTCCAGGTGCACGGGCGCACCGGGCAGTCCGGCGCGCTCGGCCAGCACCCGGTGCGCGGCGGCGGGCAGATCCTCGTCCAGCTGGATGAATCCACCCGACAGCGCCCAGCGCCGCAGATAAGGCGGATTGTCGCGACGCCAGACGAGCGCGCACAGCGCCTGGCAGCGCACGGTCAGCACGACGAGGTCCACGCTGACGGGGATGCAGGGGACCATGCCAGGCACGTTACACGGCGAGGTCACCCTTTCACGCGTACGTGCAGAGGACTGGTCGTCTGTCTGCCGTCGGCGGCGCGCACGGTGATCGTCACCCAGGCGTCCCCCACGACGCTCCAGTCGAAGGGCACCCACGCGGTCTGCATGCGGAAGGGCAGCTCCTCCAGCGGGTCGGGGTCGTGCCAGCCCTGCGTGTCGACGTTCATCTCGGCCGAGCCGCCGGGCCAGGCGACGGTCACGGTCGAGTGTTCGAGGTAGTAGCCGCGTACCTCGACGCCGTCCTGGATGTCGCGGTTGCGCCTGATGGCGTCGACGGCGATCGGGCGGTTGTAGTCGGTGGCGATCTCCGACTCCAGCGAGGGCGAACCGCATGTCATGAAGTCGCTCCACATGTAGGAGACGACCTTCTGCACGTAGCGTCCGGTCATCGCCACCGCGGCGTCCAGGCGCTTCTTGTCGGTCTTGCCGCGGGTGCCCTGCGGCGCGCACGGCTGGTCGGCCGAAGGCTCGAACGCCTCCACATTGGCCCAGAGCTGGACGGTGGAGCCCATCTGCTCACGCGCCGCCGCCATGGCGCGGTAGTAGTCGCGGGTCGAGCCGTGGTAGGCGGTGCCGTAGGTGGTCTCGCCGACCATCGAGCGCAGGCGAGGGTCGACCTCCTGGTCGCGTTCGTCGCCCCAGAACAGGCCGACCTTGCCGGTGCCGCGCGAGTCCTGCGGTGCGATGATGCCGACGCCGCTGCGGGCCAGCGCCTTGAAGCCCTCGGCCACCTGGGCGGGCGTGGCGCCGAAGCCGACGCGCTTGCGTGCGTCGAGGTAGGGGCTGACCAGGATCGGCTTGCCCGGCAGCTCCTGCTCGACGATCTCGTGCTGGTCGGCGTAGACGTGCAGGGTCGGATTGTCGGCCGAGATCTTCCTGAGCTGGAGCTCGAACGGCTGGTACACACCGCCGAGCGACTCCCGTCCGGCATGCCTGGAGCCGTAGTCCTGGAGGATGCGCCGGGTCACGGTGGTCAGCGTGCCGATGTGCTCGGGGTCGGCTCTGGTGGGCACGGCCGGGTCACGGGGGGCGAGCGGCAGCGCGGGGAAGACCTTCACGCCGAACCTGTCGCCGAGGTCGAGCAGTTTGGTGAGGCTGTCCTCGGCCGCGGCGGCGATGACGATGAGGTGCCAGTCGCGGGGCTTGTCGGCGAACGCGCAGGTGGCGTCGTCGGAGCCGTCGGAGGGGGCGACCAGCAGGAAGTACTGCCGATCGCCGACCGTGATGGCCCGTTCCATCGCGCGGCAGCGGTAGATGGCCTCGCCGTAGGACTCGTCGGTCCGGTAGACGTAGGTCTGGGTGATCTTGTTACCCGGATTGGCCGCCTTCAGGGCCGCGTCGACCGACTGGAAGCACGTGCCGCCGCCGTCGGCACAACGTTCGTAGCGTTCGTCGGGCTTGCCGTCCTTGTCGAGGATGCGGCCTTCGGCGTCGATCTGCCGGGGCTGCAGGCCGTACCCGATCCTGATGACGGTGTCGCCGCCGAGCTTGTGGATGGCCTCCATCTGCTCGCGCCAGGTGCAGGGGTCGGCCTTGGGGGTCAGCCAGTAGCCGGTGACCGCGTACGGGGTCGGGGTCGCGGTGTCGAAGGTGCCGCACGGGTCGGTGAACGTGCTGGCCGTGGGCGTCGGCTCGGTCGTGGCCGACGGCGGCGCGGAGGAGCTGGGGCGCTTCTCGCTCACCGGGGCCGAAGGACTGTTGGGAAGAACCACGACCACGGCCGCGATCACGGCGAGGATCGCCGCTCCCAGAAGGACAGTGAGCCAGCGCACGATCGGGAACCTACCGCCCTCGGGATCGGATCAGCCTAAAGATGTTCAGTGCTTGATGCCGCCCCACGCCTCCAGCTGCGTGACGAACCGGCGGGCGGAGTTGGGCCAGTGATGGTTGGCACGCGCGGCCGCGTAGCCGCGCGCCCCCTGGGCCCTGCGCTCCTGCACGTCTTCCTTCAGGGTGAGTACGGCCTGCGCCACCGCCTTGGGGTCCTGCCACGGCACGACGACGCCGCTGAGGTACCTCTCGACCAGCTCGACGGCCCGAGGCGAGGGGGTGGTGATGACCGGGATGCCGTGTGCCATGTACTCCACGATCTTCGTGGGCATGGAGTGGCGGTAGTTGGGCTCGTCGTGCAGCAGCGACAGCCCGGCGAGCGCGCCGTCGAGCCGCTTGAGCGCCTCGTCGTTGGGCATGAAGTCGCGCCATTCGAGCACGCCTTCGGACACCGCCTCGTTGAGCATCGGCCTGCTCTGCGGGTCGGCATAGCCGATGAGCTCGACGGCGACCTTGTGCGGCTGCAGCAGCCTGGCCACCTCGACGGCCTCGCGCACGCCCCTGGCCCCCGACAGCCAGCCGAGATAGACGATGCGGTCGTCGCCTGGCGGTGTGACGGCGTCGGGCACCCAGGTCTCGTTGGGCACGATGAGATGGGCGTGCTTGAACCTGCCCGCGTAGGCGGTCTCGGCCAGCAGCAGGTGCAGCCGGCGCTCGGCCGTGCCCTCCAGCAGTCTGGCCAGGAAGCGCACGGGCGGGCGCAGGAAGGAGGGCAGCCACGGCTTGAGCGACAGCGTGGCGGGCGTGTCCTCGTGCACGTCCCACACGACCGGCGGGCGCTTGCGCACACCCCAGATCGCGAAGAGCAGCTCGGGATCGTGCACCAGGACCAGATCGACCTTGTCACGCATGCGCTTGAACACCTTGCGCGCGGCCAGGACGGCCGACAGCCGCCTGCGCTCCGCGGCGCGCGGCAGATCGACGCCGGTCACCCACGAGCGCGGCACCACACCGCGCGCGGTGTAGGGCGCGGCATACGTGACCTCATGACCGGCGTCCACGAGAGCGCGGATCTGCCGGTGCAGGATCCTCGCGTCCTCGGGGTGATGCACCACCGTCATGACGAGCACGTGCACTGCGCGCAGCCCTCCGTCGCTACAGCCGCTCGACGCGTTCACCCTCGGCGAGCACGCCGCGGGTGTCGAGCACGAGCTTGGCCTTCTCCTCGACCAGACCGAGGTCGAACAGCGAGTGCTGCTGCATCAGCAGCGTCACGTCCGCGTTCTGGACCGCCTCGGCCAGATCCTCCTCACGAGGCACCGGGATGCCGTCGACCGACCACTGCTTGACGTACGGGTCCACGAAGGTGAGCTCGGCGCCGAGTTCCAGCAGAACGCGGGCGACCGGCAGGGCCGGCGTCTCGCGCTCGTCGGCGATGTCCGGCTTGTAGGTCACACCGAGCATGACCACCTTGGAGCCGTTCACCGCCTTCTTGTAGCGGTTGAGCAGACGCTGCACGCGGGCGACCACGTACGAGGGCATCCGCTCGTTGATCTCCTGGGCCAGCTCGACGAACCTGAACGGATAGCCGAGCTTGCGCACCGTGTAGGAGAGGTAGGAGGGGTCGACCGGGATGCAGTGCCCGCCGACGCCGGGTCCCGGCAGGAACTTCTGGAAGCCGAACGGCTTGGTGGCCGCCGCCTCGATCGATTCCCACAGGTTGATGCCCAGCTCGTCGCAGAAGATCGCCATCTCGTTGACGAGGGCGATGTTGACGTGCCGGTAGGTGTTCTCCAGCAGCTTGGCCATCTCGGCCTCGCGGGTGCCGCTGACGGGCACGACCTGCTCGATGAACTGGCTGTAGAACTCCGCCGCGACGTCCAGGCAGCCCTTGGTGAAGCCGCCGACCACCTTGGGGGTGTTGCGCAGGCCGAACTTGGGGTTGCCCGGGTCGATGCGCTCGGGCGAGAAGGCCAGGTGGAAGTCCTCGCCCGCGACCAGTCCCGAGGTCTCCAGCAGGGGCCTGGCCACCTCGTCGGTGGTGCCGGGCCACGTGGTGGACTCCAGGACGACCAGGGTGCCCTTGGTGAGGTTGCGCCCGACGGCCTTGGTGGCGCCTTCGACGGCGCTCAGGTCGGGGCGGTGGTCCTCGTCGAGCGGGGTCGGCACGCAGATGACGATGGTCTTGCTCCTGGCGAGCACCGTCTCGTCGAGCGTGGCGCCGAACCCGTTGGCCAGCATGTGCTCGAGATCGGCGTCGGTCAGGTCGTCGATGTAGGAACGGCCTTCGGTGAGCGCCTCGACCTTGCGGGGGTCGACGTCGACGCCGATCACGCGCAGTCCGGCCGCGACGGCCTCCTTGGCCAGCGGCATGCCCACGTACCCCAGGCCGATGACGGCCAGGTCGAAGTCGGGACCCTGACCGGCGGCGCCGGCCTCGGTCGCGAAGGCGCCGCTCTGGATGGTTCGCTCGCTTCTCTCGCTCACGACCTTGCCCAATCGCCTTGGAGACAACACTTCATGGTCGCAAAGGCTATCTCAGTTCCACATAGCTCACGCCTAATGCGACTGAACACGTCAGAACAGACAGGTATCGCTAAGGTCATCGCTCGGCAAGCATTCGGTAGATGTCGCGGTAAGTCTCCGCAACGCGGCTCCACGTACGCTTGGCGGCCACCTCGGCCCGTCCCGCCTCGCCCATGAGCGCCCGCCGTTCGGGGTCGGCACGCAGCCCCGCGAGCGCCTTGGCGAGCTCGGCGGGATCACCGGCCGGTACGAGCAGTCCGGCGCCGTCGGAGCCCACGAGCTCCGACAGAGCAGGCAGATCCGACAGCACGACGGGCTTGCCGAGCGCCATCGCCTCGACGGGTTTCAATGGCGTAACAAGTCGGCAAACCCGCAGGTCCTCGCGAGGACAGACGAAGATGTCGATCGCCGCCTGCGCCTGCAGGGCCTCTTCGGGGCCGACCCGGCCGGGCAGCACCGCATCCGTCAGGCCCAGGTCCTTGACCAGGTCGAGCAGCGTCTCGCGCTCGGTGCCGTCGCCCACGATGAGGACGCGGACGGGCGTGCCCTGCTCACGCAGCAGCGCGGCGGCGCGCAGCAGCGTCGCGAAGCCCTCGTAGGCCACGATGCTGGAGACCGAGCCGACCACGATCTCACCGTCGCCGATGCCCATCGACCGGCGGAAGGCGGCGCCGTCGTAGGAGGCGGTCAGCAGCGAGTCGTCGACGGCGTTGGGCGCGAGATAGATGTTCTCGCGGGCCACACCACGCTCGACGATCTCCACGGCCATCGTCTCGGCCAGCGTGACGACCGCGTCGGCCTCGCGCATGAGGAACGACTCGCGCTCGCGCTGCAGCACGTGGCGCTGGCTGCCGACGCGGATCGGGTCGCGCGAGGCCCAGGTCTCCTCCAGGAAGCCCCGCACCTCGTAGACGAACGGCGTGCCCGTGCGCTGCCGTACGGCGTGTGCGACCGAGCCGTTGCGGTGGTCGGTGGCGGCGTGCAGCACCTGCGGGCGCAGGCGGCGGACGAGTTCGGTGACCTCGTCGGCGCCGCGGATCATGCGGCCCCTGCTCTCGAACGGCACCTCGCCGCCGTTGGGCAGCAGCCGGTGGTACGTCGTGCCGTCGAGCTCCTCGAAGGGCGCGGCGTCGGCGTGCCCCTGGAGCATCGGGTAGCCCCAGCTGGTCACCACGTGCGGGTCCAGTCCGGCCGCCCGCTGCGCGGTGACGATGCGATGCGTGCGCACGGTGTACCCGGCCTGCGTGTACGGCAGCGCGTTGGTCACGCAGTGCAGCACCCGCCCCTCGACGCGCTCGCCGACGGCCACCGAAGGCGCGTCCGGGATCGGGCCGGGGCTGATCGAGGCCAGCTCACCCACGTAGTACAGGCCCCTGCGCCGGATGAAGGGGTACTTGGAGTGCGGTCGCAGCACCTCGACGGCGTCGCTGATGCGACCGGCCTCCCAGGCGGCCTTGGCCTCCTGGAACGGTCCTCTGACCATCCGCATGCCGAGCTTGCGTGCGACGAGGCGGACCTGCCTGGCCGCCGGCCATGCCACCTTGCCCACGATCGGCCGCAACCTGGGCGGCAGGGCGTCGGCCGCCGCCTGGGCGACCCTGACCGGGTCGGCCTTCACCTTGGAGTAGACGACCTTGGTGACGATGACGGGGTGTTGCGCGAAACCGCGGAGAAGTCCGCCGACGCCAGCTCGGGCCGACTTCGCCGTGACTTTTTTGGCGTCGGATACCACGGCGTGACCGTACCATAGGCAGCGATTTCCCCCGTTACGTTCTGAAAGGCGAGGTCACATGGGGCGGAGCACGGAAAACGCGCTCATTCTGCACGTGCTTGGCGCTCGACCCAACTTCGTCAAGGCCGCCCCCGTGGTGCGCGCCCTCGACGAACTTGGCGTACGGCAGGGCATCATCCACACCGGCCAGCACTACGACGCGCTGATGTCGGATGTGTTCTTCGCCGACCTGGGGCTGCCCGAGCCCGTGGCGAACCTCGGAGTGGGCTCGGGGTCGCACGCGACCCAGACCGCCGCACTGCTCGTCGGCCTGGAGCAGGTCGTGCTCGAACACGAGCCGACCCTCGTCGTGGTCTACGGCGATGTGAACTCCACGCTGGCCGCCATCCTGGTCTGCGCCAAGCTCGGTGTGCCCACCGCGCACGTCGAGGCCGGGCTGCGCTCGTTCGACAGGGGCATGCCCGAAGAGGTCAACAGGATCGTCACCGACGCCCTGTCCGACCTGCTGTTCGCCACCTCGCCCGACGCCCTGTCCTACCTCGCGGCCGAGGGCGTCGACGCCGCCAAGGTGCACCTCGTCGGCAACCCGATGATCGACAGCCTGTTCAGCGCGCTGCCCAAGCTCGACCCCGCGCCCATCGTCGAGCGGCTCGGCCTGCCCGGGCGCTACGCCGTCGCGACCCTGCACCGCCCGGCCAATGTGGACTCGCCCGAAGCCGCGCGCGAACTGGTCGACGCCGTGCTCGCGGTCTCGGCCCAGGTGCCGATCGTGGTGCCGATCCACCCGCGTGGTCGCACGAGGCTGGCCGAGGCCGGTCTGGTCGACGGGCCTTCGGTGCAGGTCGTCGACCCGCTGGGCTATGTGGACTTCCTCTCGCTGGTACGCGGCGCGGCGCTGGTCGTCACCGACTCGGGCGGCGTGCAGGAGGAGACGACCATGCTGGGCGTGCCGTGCCTGACCGTGCGGCCGAACACCGAGCGGCCGATCACCGTGACGCACGGGACCAACCGCCTGGTCAGTCCGGCGCTGCTTCCGGCCGCCGCCGAGAAGGCGCTGGCCGACGGTGCGAGCACGCCTTCGGGCGACCTGCCGGTGCTCTGGGACGGCGCGGCCGGTCCGCGGATCGCCCGTGTCATCCAGGCGTGGCTCAAGGGCGACAACCTGTCCCCTGCGGCACACGCCCGCGGCGTACGCTGACAAACCCGTACGAAAGCCCCGAAAGCAGAGCGATCATGGCCGAGTCCCCCGAAGAGCCGACGTCCGCCGAGACCCGGGAGCCCGCCTACCAGCGGCTCGGGCCTGTCAACTGGCTGCCCGAAGAGCGCAAGCTCGTCGAGCGCTACGAGGCCGACATCAGGGAGCTCCGCAGGAGGCTGGAGATCGCCGAGGCCAAGGCCGAGTACGCCGCGTGGAAGCTACAGGCGACCCAGGCCAAGCGCTCGTTCAAGCTGGGCGAGGCCATCACGGCCAAGAGCGCGGGCCGCCTGGTCAGCGCGGTGCGTTCGAAGGAGAAGGCGCCCAAGGCCCCGACCCCGGTCACCGAGGTGGCCGAGGCCGTGGCCAGGCGCGGTCCCCTGGTCGAGGTTCCGGCGATCAAGTGGCCGCTCGGCCCGGTCGACCGGCCAGACCTCAAGGTGGCCGTCATCCTGGACGACTTCTCCCGGATGGCGTTCAAGTACGAGTGGGACCAGATCGAGTTCGGCCTGAAGGACTGGCCGGAGATCTTCGCGGACAAGCGTCCCGACATGCTGTTCTGCGAGTCGGCCTGGCACGGCAACCAGGGCAGATGGCGCTACCAGATGACCGGGACCAACGCCCCCAAGCAGGAGCTGCGCGACCTCATCGCCTGGTGCAACCAGGAGGGCGTGCCCACGGTCTTCTGGAACAAGGAGGACCCGCCCAACTTCGACTTCTTCATCGACACCGCCAAGCTCTTCGACTACGTCTTCACCTGTGACGGCGACATGCTGCCGAAGTACCGCGAGGTGCTCGGTCACGACCGGGTCGACGTGTTGCAGTTCGCGGCGCAGCCCCGGGTGCACAACCCGATCCAGCAGAAGCAGGGCCGCCTGCACGACGTGGTCTTCGCCGGGATGTACTTCCGCGACAAGCACCCCGAGCGCCGCGAGCAGATGGAGACCGTGCTCGACCCCGTGCGCGAACTCGGCCTGCACATCTTCGCCCGCAACGGCGAGGTGGACGAGAAGTACGCCTGGCCCGCCGAGTACCGCCCGCACATCGTCGGCGAACTGCCCTACGACCAGATGCTGGCCGCCTACCGGATGTACAAGGTCTTCCTCAACGTCAACTCGGTGCTCGACTCGCCCACGATGTGCGCGCGGCGCGTCTTCGAGCTGTCGGCCTGCTCCACGCCCGTGGTGTCCGGCTGGTCGCGGGCCATCGAGGAGACGTTCGGCGAGCTGATCCCGATCGCACGCGAGCCGATCGAGTCCTACAACCAGGTGCTGCACCTCGTCAACAGCCCCGAGCTGCGGGCCCGCCAGGGGCATCTGGCCATGCGCGAGGTCTTCGACAAGCACCTGTTCTCGCATCGCGTCGACCAGATCCTCCAGGTCATGGGTCAGCACGTCGAGCCGAGGTCACGCTCGATCTCGGTGGTGCTGCCGACCAACCGCGCGGCGCAGATCGAGCACGCCATCTCCTCGGTCGCCAAGCAGCTGCACCGCCCGCTGCAGCTGGTCATGGTGCTGCACGGCCTGGACATCGACCCGATCGTGGTCGCCGACAAGGCGCGTGTGGCCGGGATCTCCGACGTCGTGGTCCTGCCCGCGGCTCCCGGCCTCTCGCTCGGCGCGTGCCTGAACCTGGGCATCGCCGCCGCCGACGGCGAGCTGATCGCCAAGATGGACGACGACAACCTGTACGGCGAGCACTACCTGTCGGACCTGGTGCGCTCGTTCGACTACACCGACGCCGAGCTCGTCGGCAAGGGCGCGCACTACACCTACTTCGAGGGCTCCAACACCACGATGCTCCGCCTGCCCGGCCTGGAGCACCGCTACGCCCACCTGGTGCAGGGCGGCACCTTCCTCGGCACCGCCTCGATGTTCAGGACGTACGGCTTCGACGACGTCACCAGGGGCGAGGACACCCGCCTGGTCAGGGCGCTGAAGGAGGACGGCGTCAAGATCTACTCGGCCGACCGGTTCAACTTCGTCTACTGGCGCAGCGCCGACACCGCCATGCACACCTGGCAGGCCGATCACATCAAGCTGACCCGCAACGCGCAGTTCTCGTTCGTGGGGCACCCGGGCGACCACGTCCTCATCTGATCTGCCGCACCAGCCGGTCGTAGGCCTCGCCGCTCACCACGGCGAGGGCGTCGGCCTGGAGCTCCTGACCGACGACGAGCAGGCTCATCACCACGCCGCCCGACCTGATGGCCACCGAGCCGATCTGCAGCCGCCCGCCCGCGCCGGTGGCCGAGGTGAGGAAGGCCCGGCTTTCGTCGCCTTTTTTCGGAAGTGCGAGCTCACGTGTCGCGTATTTCACCGTATTGACGGTGTATGAGCGGCACTCCTCGGCCAGCGGTTTCGGAAAACGGGCTACGGCCTCGCCCTGTGGGAGCGCGACCAACGCCTGAGCGACCGAACCGCGTTCGGAGGAAAAGGCCACCACGGCGGCGGGAGCCGTACTCAGGCCGGGGTCGCCGGGGTCGAGCCGGCCGGCCGTGCAGGCGGCCGGGCCGGTTTCGGACGCGCGGAGGGCTCGCAGGCCGAGCCGGGTGGCCTTGAGCGAGCCGAAAGGGCCGCTCTCGGGGCCGTAGGCGACCTTCATGCCCGCCGGTGCCCGCAGCAGGGCTCCGTCGAGCCTGGACGGCCTGGCGGGCTCGGCCGCCGCCGCACACCCGGCGAGAATCCCCATACCCAGGAGTATTCCGACAATTTGCTTTTGCATGATTGCTCCCCCGGGAAAAGCGGCCTTGTTCAAACGTTAGAACAATGGCCAATCCCTGTGGCCCGACCGGCTTATTAGGCAAAATGTTTCCGAAGGGCGCTGCGTGCCGAGTGGGGGTTTATCGACCGGCTGGCGATGATCGATCCCATGACCGATGGCCAGGAGATCAATCCAAAGCGGGCACGCGAGCTCGGTATGGGCCGTGACATCTCGCGCCGTGACTTCTTCGACGGTGTCGCGATGGCGGCGGGCCTGGCCGCGCTCGGCGCGGTGACGGGCTGCGGCCCCTCCTACAACAACGCCGAACCCGGGGTCATCGGCACCGAGAGCCTCGAAGTGCCCACGGACGTGGCCTTCCCGCCCGACCTGCACGGCCTGCGGGGCAACACCCCCGAGGCCCTCAGCGTGCCGCACGCGCTGCGCGACGACCGCTTCTGGCAGTACGCGGGCACGCCGCAGTCCACAGGCGAGAACTACGACCTCGTGGTCGTCGGCGGCGGCATCAGCGGGGTCAGCGCGGCCTTCGAATGGCTGCGCCTCAACCCGAGCGCGAAGATCCTCATCCTGGAGAACCACGACGAGATCGGCGGCCACGCCCGGCGCAACCAGTTCGAGCCCAAGGCCCGCAAGGGCCCGCTCATCGGCTACGGCGGCTCGCAGTCCATCGAGGCGCCATCGGTGTGGACGCCCGCGGGCAAGAACCTGCTGCAGCAGCTCGACGTCCAGGTGCAGAAGTTCGAGAAGTACTTCGACCAGGAGCTCTACACCAAGCTCGGCATGACCGACAGTGTGTACTGCGACCGCGAGACGTTCGCCACCGAGAAGCTGATCCGCTACACCGACGGCATCAAGGCCGAGCAGTGGGTGGCCGACCTGCCGATCGCCGAACGGGCCAAGCGCGACCTGCTCATGCTCTACACCAGCCCGCCCGACTGGTTCGGCGGCCTGTCGGCCGAGCAGAAGCAGGCCAGGCTGGCCGGGATGACGTACTCGCAGTTCCTGCTCGACGTGTGCAAGGTGCACCCGGACGTGGAGAAGTTCTGCCGGACGATGTCCAGCGACGAGTGGGCGTACGGCACCGACGCGTTCGGCGCCATCGACGCCTGGGGCAGTGCCGACGAGTGGGACTATCCGGGCTTCCAGGGCCTGAAGCTCGACACCGACAAGCCGTCGAGGTTCAACTCGCCCAGCATGATCAAGGGCTGGGACGCCGACGACCCGTACATCTACCACTTCCCCGAGGGCAACCAGGCGCTCGTGCGGATGATGGTGGGCCGGATGATCCCGGGATTCGCCAGTGCGAGCGACATGGACGGCGTGACGACCGCCTCCTACGACTACAGCAAGCTCGACCTGGCCTCCAACCGGGTGCGCTTCCGGCTGTCGAGCCCGGTCGTGTCCGCGTCCAACGACGGTTACCCGGAGACCGCCTCGACCGCGACCGTCGGCTACTACGACGGCGACGCGATCAGGACGGTCAGGGCCGGTGCGGTGATCATGGCGTGCTGGAACATGGTCATCCCCTATCTGGTCACCGACCTGCCGCCCGAGCAGAAGACGGCGCTGCACCAGGCAGTGAAGGTGCCGCTGCTGTACTCGATGGTGCAGCTGCGCAACTGGGAGCCGTGGCGCAAGGTCGGCGTCAACCACGTGCGCTGGACGGGCGCGTACTGGTGCGTGTCCGAGCTGGACTACCCGGTCAGCATGCCGGGCTACGAGTGCCCGAAGGACCCCTCGCAGCCGATCAACGTCCACATGATCAGCACGCCGTGCGCGCCCGGCATGTCGCCTTCGGAGGGGTCGATCGCGGGCAGGCACCAGCTGATCAAAACGCCCTACAGCTATATGGAGTACTCCATCCGCGACCAGCTCACCCGGCTGCTCGGGCCCGGCGGCTTCGACCCCGAACGCGACATCGAGGCGATCACCGTCAACCGCTGGGGCCACGGCTACGCGCCCGAGTACTGCAGGCCGTGGAATCTGTTCTATCCCGACGGGCCCTTCCCGGCCGAGGCCGCGCGCAAGAGGTACGGCAGGATCGCGATCGCCAACTCCGACTCCGTGCCCGCCGCCTACGCCGACGCCGCCGTCACGGCCGCCTACCGAGCCGTCGCGGAGCTCTCGGCATGAGGCCCTGGCTGCGTGTCTTCCTCATCGGGCTGGCCCTGTGGCTGGCCACGGTCCTGGTCACGGCGTGGACGCAGAACTCCAACCTGGTGCCGACCGTCGTGCTGCTCGGCAGCTTCCTGGTGCCGGTGACCTTCGTCGTGTGGGCCTACGAGCGCGGCAGGTCGCAGGAGGTGACGGTCGAGCTGCTGTTCGTCGCCTTCGTGGTGGGCGGCGTGCTGGGTGTGCTCGGCGCCTCGATCCTGGAGAGCTGGCTGCTCAAGCCGTCCTTGTGGATGTACGGCGCGGTGGGGCTGATCGAGGAGGGCGTGAAGCTGGCCGCGCTGATGTTCGTGGCCAGGCACATGCGGCGCCGTACGGCCAGGGACGGGCTGGTGCTCGGTGCGACGGTCGGGTTCGGGTTCGCGGCGTTCGAGAGTGCGGGCTACGCCTTCAACGCGCTGTTCACCGAGGACGGGCTGTCGCTGCGGCAGCTCGTGGAGACCGAGATCCTGCGCGGGCTGCTCGCGCCCGTCGGGCACGGCCTGTGGACGGCGATCATCGGCGGTGTGCTGTTCGCCGCCTCCACCAGGCACTGGCGTTTCACCCTGCCCGTCGTGCTCACCTATCTCGGCGTCTCGGCGCTGCACGCCCTGTGGGACTCCATGCGCGGCATCGCGATCGCACTGACGCTGGTGCTGACCGGCAGGGACTGGCAGTTCAGCATGTTGCGCATCGGCCAGGTGCCCCAGGCGACGGATGGCCAGGTGCACCTGTACACGACGCTCGACTGGGTCGGCCTGCTGGCCATCTCGGTCGTGGGCGTGCTGTGGCTGCGTTCGATCGACAGGCGGGCCCTGGCCGGGGAGTCGCTCAGCGCACGGGGCGTCGCAGGGCGGTGAAGGCCCACTCCATCCTGGGTTCGACGGCCCAGTGGAAGAGCCTGCGGACCGGCGGTGTGCACAGCGCGGTGGCCACCGCCACGCCGAGCAGGATCGACAGCGGCACGCCGAGCCCCAGCCGCTCGGCCGCCTTCACCACGAAGCCGTGCAGCAGATAGGCATACATCGTGGCCGTGCCGAGGTCGGAGTACCAGGTGCGCCGATCGGGCGTCACCGCCAGGAACGCCAGCACCAGTACGGCACCCGCCGCCAGCATCGCCAGCCGGATCCCGCTGCCCGTCAGGTCGTCGACCCCGATCGCGGTGTTGGCGTGCCGCCACCTGATCCACTCGGTCGGCACCCGCTCGTGCAGCAGGAAGGCCAGCCCGAGCCCCGTGAGCAGCACGCCCGCGCCCACCGCCTTGGCGTAGGGCCTGCGCAGCAGGTCGAAGTGCTCGGGCCGCAGCATCAGCCCGAGCACGTAGAACGGCAGCAGCCCGAGCGTGCGGTTCATCGACAGCTCGTCCGGCAGCGCGCTCGTCCCCGACAGCAGCGACAGCCCCGTCGCGACCACCAGCGGCCGGCGCAGTTGCTGCCAGACCGGCGTGGACAGCCGCCACAGGAACAGCGACATCAGAAACCACGTGAGGAAGTAAGGGTCGAGCAGGCTGATCTCCAGCTTGCCGTACAGCAGCAGGCGCGGCAGCGAATAGGCCACCTCGAAGATGACGTACGGCACGGCGAGCGTGGCGATGAGGCGTCTGGCCTTGCCGCTGGAGAAGGTGAAGTTGCGTGACAGATAGCCGCTCAGCATGATGAACAGCGGCATGTGGAACAGGTACACGTAGAAGTAGAGCGCGTGCGCCACCGGATCCGAGCGCAGGTCCTCGATCAGGTGCCCGCACACCACCAGGACGATCGCAAGGTACTTCGCGTTGTCGAAGTAGGGGTCCCTCACAGCCCACGAACCCTAGCCAGGGCTTGAGAACGGCCGGGAAACCCGCGATGAAATGATCGATTCCGTCATCGCCTCCTCTAGTCCCACAAACCATCACTTCTATCCCTGCGCCACACCCCAAATCGGTGCTAGTCTCCTGTGCGATCTTCCGGAGGTGCATTTACCGATCAAGGGTGTAAATCGCCAGCTCGACATCCGAGGTTGGGACATGGGTTCGAGAAACCGGTCAATTCGGTTCAAGATCTTTTTGTTGCTGCTTCTTCCCCTCCTGTCCCTGAGCGCCCTGTGGGGCTTCGTGCTCAACCTGACAGTGGGTGACGGGCAGGCGCTCCTGCGTGCCGGAACGCTGTACGAGACCGTGGGGGTCACCTCCACGCATCTCGGGCTGGAGCTACAGGCCGAGCGGACCAGGTCCGTCATCGCGGTGACCTCACGCAAGCTCACCGAGGACCTCGGTGCGCAACGCCTCAACACCGACAAGGCCGTCACCGCCTTCCGCAAGGCCGAGAAGGACGCGGGCGAAGCCGTCACCGACGGGCTCAAGGCCGCCATCGGCGCCGTCACCACCGAGCTGTCCAGGCTGGACGGCATCCGCGCCTCCATCGACGGGGGCAACAGCAGCAGGCTGACCGCGATCGGCGAGTACAACAGGGTCCTGGACGCCGTCTTCAGGTTCTACGACCAGATCGCCGCCGTGCCCGACCTGCAGATCTACCAGCAGGCCACCTCCCTGCAGCTCATGGGCAGCGCACGCGAGTTCGTCGCCAGGGAGAACGCCCTCATCAGCGGCGTGCTCATCGACAACAACGTCACCGACGCCGAGACCGACGCCTTCGCCGAGTACGTCGCCACCCGCCAGTTCCTGCAGTCGCGCGCCCTGTCCGGGCTCGAACCCGAGCTGCGCAAGCCGTACGAGCGGGCGTTGTCTGGCGAGGCGTTCACCGCGCTGGCGCTGGAGGAGACCCGGCTGATCGCCTCCAGCTCGCCGCCCGTCGACGCCGCCGCCTGGCACGCCACGATCGCCAAGGTCATCGCCGAGCTGGACGAACTCGGCGCCGCCGCCTCGACCGCACTGTCGGAGCGCTCGGCCGCCGTCTCCACCGCGATCACGGTCAGGATCGTCGCCGCCGGAGGGCTCGGCCTCGTCGCCGTCGTCGCCTCGATCATCATCTCCGTGCGCTTCGGCCGCCGCCTGGCCGGAGAGCTCGCCGACCTGCGCACCTCCGCACTCGACCTGGCCCACGTACGGCTGCCGCGCGTCGTCGAAGGCCTGCGCAAGGGCGAGGACGTCGACGTCGACGCCGAGGCGCCGCCCATCGAGGCGGGCGAGTCGGCCGAGATGCGCGAGGTGGCCAGGGCGTTCGGCTCGGTCAGGCGCACCGCCGTCTCGGCCGCCGTCGGCCAGGCCGCACTGCGCAAGGGAGTCGGCCAGGTCTTCCTCAACCTGGCCAGGCGCAAGCAGGGCCTGCTGCACCGCCAGCTCACCCTGCTCGACGGCATGCAGCGCCGTACGCACGGCCCCGACGACCTGGAGAACCTCTTCAAGCTCGACCACCTGACCACCCGCATGAGGCGGCACGCCGAAGGACTCATCATCCTGTCGGGCGCCGCTCCCGGGCGGGCCTGGCGCAAGCCGGTCGCGGTGCTCGACATCGTCAGGGCGGCCATCGCCGAGGTCGAGGACTACACCCGCATCGACGTCCAGCCGATGCCGTCGGCCGCCGTCGACGGCACCGCCGCCGCCGACCTCACCCACCTCGTGGCCGAGATCGTGGAGAACGCCACCATCTACTCGCCGCCGCAGACCTCGGTGCAGGTACGCGGCGACTCGGTCGGCAACGGCTTCGTGGTCGAGGTCGAGGACAGGGGGCTCGGGCTCTCGCCGCACGAGTACGCCGAGTTCAACGAGCGGCTGATCAACCCGCCCGAGTTCGACCTGGCCGACAGCGACAGGCTCGGCCTGTTCGTCGTCGCCCAGCTCGCCGTCAGGCACGGCGTCCAGGTGATGCTGCGGGCCTCGCCCTTCGGCGGCACGGTGGCGATCGTCCTCATCCCGCGCTCGCTGCTCGTCGACGAGAGCACCGCCGAGCTGGAGCCGCCCGCCTACGAGGCGCCCAGGCTCGTCTCGGTCGACTCGGGCGAGCGACCGCGCCCTCGTCCGCTCGCCGTCATCGGCTCCACGCAGGACGGCACACACGCGGGACTGCCCCGCCGGGTCAGGCAGGCCAACCTCGCGCCGCAGTTGCGCGTGGCCGAACAGGCCCAGCAGGGACCGCTGCCCGCACCCACCATGGACTCGGAACCCGGCACCGAGACCGCCAGCACGGAGCAGAGCAGACCAGCAGAACGCTCCCCCCAGGAAGTACGCGACCTGTTCTCCGCATTCCAACGGGGAACGCAGCGCGCCCGCGAAGAGACAAATGAGGAGGGGGACGCATGAACGGACCTACCACCACCGGCGAACTCAACTGGCTCCTGGACGACCTGACCACCAGGGTCGGCGCCGTCAGGCAGGCCGTGATCCTGTCGACCGACGGTCTGGCCGTGGGGTTCTCCCGCGGCCTCGCCCGCGAGGACGCCGAGCACCTGTCGGCGGTCGCCGCCGGCTTCCAGAGTCTGGCCAGGGGCGCGGGGCGGCACTTCGGGGGCGGTGACGTGCGCCAGACGATCGTCGAGATGGAGTCGGCGTTCCTCTTCGTCACCGCGGCCGGGCAGGGCACCTGCCTCGCGGTGCTGGCCGACGCCGACGCCGACGTCGGTCACATCGCCTACGAGATGGCGATGCTCGTCAAGCGGGTCGGCCAACACATCTCGACCAACCCTCGCACGGGGTCATGAACGGCGGGCCCGAGTGGATGGACGAGGAGGCGGGGCCGGTCGTACGGCCCTACGCTCTCATCGGGGGTCGTACTCGCTCCTCAGGGGCGACGCTCGACCTCATCGCCATGCTCACGGCGACCGGTGCTCGGGCCAACGGGGCGGGTCCGGAGCAGGAGCTCATCCTGCGGGCCGCCCGATTCTCCGTCTCGGTAGCCGATGTGGCCTCCGAGCTCGACCTACCGCTCGGAGTGGTCCGAGTGATGCTGGGCGATCTGATAGATCAGGGGCTCATCCGCGTCTCCGCTCCCGCTGCGGCGGGACCGCGCCCGAGTGAGCGCATTCTCAAGGAAGTGATCAATGGACTACGGGCTCTCTGAGGACCCGGTCGCGCTCAAGATCCTCGTCGCGGGCGGCTTCGGCGTGGGCAAGACCACACTGGTGGGCGCGATCAGCGAGATCAAACCGCTGCGCACCGAGGAGGTGCTGTCCGACCGCGGCATCGGTGTGGACGACCTCGACGGGGTCGAGGGCAAGACCACCACGACCGTCGCCATGGACTTCGGCCGTATCACCATCCGCGAGGGACTGGTGGTGTACCTGTTCGGCACGCCGGGCCAGGAGCGGTTCTGGTTCATGTGGGACGAGCTGTCCTACGGCGCGCTCGGCGCGATCGTCATCGCCGACACCAGGCGGCTGACCGACTGCTTCCCCTCGATCGACTACTTCGAGCAGCGGGGCACGCCGTTCGTGGTGGCGGTCAACTGCTTCGACGACGCTGTGCCGCACAGTGTGCACGACGTGCGCATCGCGCTCGACCTCGACGAGGACGTGCCCGTGATGCTGTGCGACGTACGGATGCGGGCTTCGGCCAAGGAGGTCATGATCTCGCTGGTCGAGCACTCGTTGCGCACGCTCACCGGAGCGCGCTGACGGCGGGCCCTTCGATCGTGACGGCAGTTTGGGGAGCGCCGGGGGCGCTCCTTCGCCGTTTCCCGGCCCTGCCGCCGCCCGGGGCTACAGGGCCCTGAGGCCGTTGATCACTTCTCTGAGCAGGCTCGCCGTCGGCGAGGCCGCCGTGGACAGGGGCGGCTTGACCACGATCAGCCGATGGTCGAGCAGGTCGCTGAGCAGCACCCTGACCACGCCGATCGGCAGGTTCATCTCGGCCGCCACCTCCGCCACCGGCTTGGCGGAGGTGACATGGCTGAGCGCGCGCAGATGGTGAATGCCGAGATCGCTCTGCGCCGGCACCGGTATGCCCCTGGAGACGACCAGAGCGAGCAGGTCGATCGCCTTCGAGGAGGGCTTGGCCCTGCCCCTGGTCAGGGCATAGGGCCGGACGACGGGGCCCGCCTCGTCGTCGACCCACTCCTGCTCCCTGCTCACGGCTGGGTCCCTCCGTCGTTATCGTCCACCTGCCGTCCACGCTGCCAGCCAGACTGCAACGACGACAAGAGCGCCCTGGTCTCCTCGGGAGAGCGCTCCTCCGGTCCTGACATCAGCGGAAGCGGCTGCTTGAGACGTGCGGGCAGGCTGGCCTGGCGAACTCGCCTGGGCAGCGCGCCTTCGGGAACGATGCCCTGCTCGCGCTCGTAGCGCTCCAAGGGCGGCTCGAAGGGGCCGCGCTCGGCGCCGAACGGCTCGAACGGCTTGGCCACCTCGTCGCTCGCCGGGCTCTCCACGAGCACGGCGTCGTCGATCGGCTGCTCGGCGACCGGGCTCGGCGCCTGGGCGGTGAAGCTCGGCTGCGGCGGCTGGGGCGGCGGTGCGCCCGCGCCGAGCGGGCCGTCGCCGTTCCTGGCCTGCTGCGGCTGCTCCTCGCCCCTGCGGCTGGTGCGCTGCCTGCGCGGCAGGCCGTTCGGGCCCGTGCCGGCGCTCGGCCTGCCGAGACCGGGCCGCGAGCCGCCGCCGGGCGATGCGCCCGTCACCTGCCTGGGCTCGGGCGCGACGTCCTGCCACGGCTGGTCGGGCTCGCCACGCCTGCCTTCGGGCAGCTGGTCGATCCTGACGGCCGTCACCTGGACCAGCTCCGGCTCGGGCTTGAGCGGTTCGAGCTGGACGAGTGTGAGCGGCAGCAGCACGACGGCCGTGGTCCCGCCGTACGGCGAGGGCTTGAGCATCACGGCGATGTTGTGCTTGGCGGCCAGCAGGCCGACCACGGCGAAGCCGAGGCGCTCGGTCGCCGAAGGGTCGAACTCGGGCGGGCTGGCCAGCTTGTGGTTGATCTCCTCGCGCAGGTCGGAGCCGAGGCCGAGACCGCGGTCCTCGATCTCGATCGCGAATCCCCTGCCGACCAGGTCGCCCCTGACCGACACCTCCTTGCCTGGCGAGGAGAACGAGGTGCCGTTCTCGATCAGCTCGGCGAACAGGTGCATGAGGTCGGCCACGGCGCCACCGGGCACCGAGCAGCCGGGCATCGGGTAGACGCGGACCCGGCGGTACTCCTCGACCTGGGCGGCGGCGCCGCTCAGCACGTCTTCGAGCGAGACGCTGCCGCGCCACTTGCGCCCGGCTGTGCCGCCCGCCAGCAGGACGACGCCTTCGGCGTGCCTTCGCATGCGGGTGGTCAGGTGGTCGATCTTGAACAGGCTCTCCAGCGTGTCCGGGTCCTCGGTGTCGCGCTGCATCTCGTCCAGGAGCTTGAGCTGGCGCTGCAGCAGCGACTGGTTGCGCCTGGCCAGGTTCTGCAGGGCCTGGGAGATGCCGTCACGCAGTCTGGCCTGCTCGATGGCGCCGTCGACCGCGGTGCGCTGGACGCTGTCGAACGCCTCCGCCAGGTCGGCCACCTCGCTGGTCGCGCCCTTGGCCACCATGATCGGTGGCGCCTCGGCCTCAAGGTCGACGCTCTCGCCGCGGCTGAGCCTGGTGATGACCCGTGGGAGCCGTACCACGGCCACTTCTCGTGCCGATCCGCGCAGCCCGGCGAGCTCGCGGGTGAGCGAGCGGCCGACGCGCAGCGACACGTAGAGCGAGCCGAGCACGACGAGCAGACCGAGCGCGCCCGCCACACCGGCCTTGATGAAGACCGCGAGGCTGGCCGGCTCGATGCGGGCAAGCAGCAGGGCACTCGTGGTGTCGATCGACTTGCGGTAGGCGTTGAGCACCTGCTCGGTGCCGGTGCGCCAGGCGCCCTCCGTCACCGGGCCGTTGGCCATCTGGGCCAGCAGCACGGCGTTCTGGCCCCGGGCGATCAGCACGTTGACGCGGGTCTGCATCGCGGTGTGCTCGGGCGAGTAGCCGAGCGACTCCAGCGGGCCGCGCAGCTCGGCGTCGAGGTCGGCCAGCGCCTTGTCGAAGAGCTGGACGCGGGCGCCGTCGAGCTGGGTGAGCAGCTGGGCCTCGCTCGGGCTCGGCCTGGCCTTGGTCGCCATGACGACGGTGTGCTCGCGTTCGAGCAGCTCAAGGGAGTGGCCGGCATTGATCAGGCCTCGGGCCTGGCGGTTCAGCGCCAGGTCGTTGCTCAGCGAGAAGCTGCCGTAGAGGCGGTAGATCGAGTCGATGACCTGCCCGTACGTCTTGATCAGACGTTCGGTGGTCATGGCCCCCTCGTCGACGATGCGACGGGCCTCCTTGAGGTTGTCCATCTCGCCGAGCAGGCCCTGCGCCCTGGCCTTCTCCTCCGCGCCGAACTCGCTCTGCATGTCCTCCGCGAGCAGGGCGTCGAGCACGACCTTGATGCGCTGGTCGCTCTGCGCCCTGTTCTTGGCCAGCAGGGAGGAGTCGGCGACGACACCGTCGATTCGATCGGCGACCGCGAGTCGCTCGCGTTGGAGCCAGAACACCATCTCGTCGGCCGGGCCGACTATTTCCGTCCAGATTCGCTCTGCCTTGCGCAGGCTCAGGGCGTCGTCGACGGTGGTCACCGCGGCGAAAGACCAGAGCCCGACCAGCGAGGCGATCGGGAAGACCAGCAGAGCTGAGATCTTGTATCGAATAGATCTGCCCGAGGCCATGGCACCCGCTCCCACTTAGAGATCGCGGGAGAGAATAGCACTGGGACCAGGGGTGATCACGGTCTATTCGTGAGAATTCTGTGACATGTCGTGAAATGGTGACACCACAGCTACCCGGGGCCGCGCCCCGCTCAGGAGGGCAGGGGCATCGGGGATGCCCTCACCCGGGAGCAAGGGCACGCGGGCGCCTCGCCCATGGGAGCGACGCCTTGCGCTCGCCGCCCCGGTCCCCCACCCGGGAGAGCGAAGCCGTGCGCTTACCGACCCGGCCCCCGCTCAGGAGAGCGAAGCCGTGTGCTTGCCGAGTGGGGCGAAGCGGAGGGAACCGGTGCGTACCCACATGAGCTGCGCGAGCCGTACGGCGAGGACGCCGAGGAAGGCGACCTCGGCGCCGAGGAGCAGGCGCTCGACCAGACCGATCATGACACGGTCGCCGGGCAGTGCGACATAGGTCATCGCCAGGATGCCGAACCCTCCGGCCAGCGCCAGCCACTCCACCGGCCTGGCCACGGCCTTCCACCTCTCGTCGGCCGCGAACCTCGGCACCAGCAGCGCGGCGGCGGCCGGAATACTGAGGAACGCGGCGATCGAGACGTACCTGTGGATCTGCGCCGTCCAGGTCAGGTCGAGCCCGAGCTCGGACGTCGGCACGACGGCCGCCACCACCAGCGCGCCGCTCCAGATCCACATCAGCCGCTCGGGCAGCCCCTTGATCGGCGCCCCCGCCGCCCTGAGCCCCGCCACCAGAACCAGCGACCCCAGCCCGAGTATCGCCATCGCGACCTCCGTGACGCCCCCGCGGTCGGCCACGGCGTACTCGCTGACGGTCACTTGGAGCGGGTCGAGCGTGGAGTCGGGGCCGAACTGCCCCACGACCACGCCGACCACGCCGAAGGCGATCGCCGCACATGCGATCAGGGGGAGAAGCCTCTTGGCCGGGATCATGCCCCAAGCCTCCTCCGCACGGCCCCGCCGGACATCCGGCGTCACCCCTGAGACCACCCTGACCCAACCCCTGAGACCCCGGCTTCCGCCCCCCTCACCTTGACCCCGGACCCGCCCACAAGCCCACCGCATGCCTGAAAGATCCGTCACAGGGCCCCGCCCTGCCCCGGATCACCCCGCCCACTCCCGCCGCCCCTTCGGAGCCCGGAAGGAGCACGTCGCTCCCTCAGAGCCCGGAGGGATCACGCCCGACGCTGATCTCCTCGGCGATGCGCCGGATGTCCGAGACGTCCACGCCACGCGCCCTCGGCAGGCGCTGGACGAGGGCCTGCATCACCTCGGGCACCGGCCTTCCGGCGAAATGCGTGGCGATGGCATGGACCGACCTGAACAATGCCTCGTCGGTGTCCTGGCTGGTTTCGCGGACCAGATCCGTCATCTTCCCCGTCCCCTCGATCGGCTACGGGGCATCACCGTAGAGCCTGCCGCCGACAGTTTCGCGCTACGACTCCAGCGTGTTCCTGACGGTGGCGCAGATCTCGCCCAGGTTGCGTACCTGCTCGGGGGTGAGCGGGTCGAACAGGCTGCGACGCACCTCCTCGACGTGCCCGTGCGCCGCCTCGGCGAGCGCGGTGAAGCCCGCGTCGGTGAGCTCGGCGACCTGGCCGCGGCCGTCGTCGGGCGAGGGCCTGCGTCCGACCCAGCCGCGCTCCTCCAGCCTGGCGACGGCATGCGAGAGCCTGCTCTGCGAGCACTGCGACCTGTTGGCCAGCTCCCGCATACGCATCCGCCGCCCCGGCGACTCCGAAAGGGCCACAAGGATCATGTAGTACGTGTGCGGCATGCCCGCCTCGCGCTGGAGCTGGCGATCGAGCGCCTCCTGCACGAGCTGGGTCGCGGCCAGGAAGTCGCGCCAGGTCCGCTGCTCATCCTCGTCGAGCCATCTGGTCATGCCACCACTCTACTTGAACTCTCAAGCACTTGCGGGTAACGTGCTTGAGAGTTCAAGCTTCAAAGGAGATCCCATGCCCGTCCAGCGGCTCAACCACGCGGTTCTGTACGTCAGGAACGTCGAGCGCAGCGTCGCCTTCTACCGCGACGCACTCGGCTTCGAGGTCGTCATGGGCGGACCCGGCGCCGCCTTCCTCCAGGCCTCCGGCTCCTCCAACGACCACGACCTCGGCCTGTTCGAGATCGGCGCCCAGGCGGGCCCCTCCGGCGCGGGCCGCTCGACGGTCGGCCTCTACCACCTGGCGTGGGAGGTCGACACGCTCGACGAACTCGAGCGCATCGCCGTACGTCTCGGTGAGCTCGACAGCCTGGTCGGCGCCTCCGACCACGCCACCACCAAGGCGCTGTACGCCAAGGACCCGGACGGCATCGAGTTCGAGGTGTCCTGGCTGGTGCCCGCCGCCCTGATCACCGACGAGACGCTCGCCGCCAGGGCCAGGGTGCGCCCGCTCGACCTGGCCACCGAGAAGGAGAGGTACGGCGCGCGGACCAAGGGCGGCGTCGGCGTCTCCGTGCCCGCCTGAGCGGCGCGAGGCCACGGCGCTCAGCGTACGACCACCGTGTGCTCGCCGCGCGGGAGCAGTTCGCCGATCACCGTGCCGCCGGGTATCTCGCCCGCGATCAGCAGGCCGCCCGAGGTCTGCGCGTCGGCCAGCAGGACCAGCAGGTCCTCCTCCACCCCCGAGGCGTCCAGGTGCGGCGCCACCCACTCCAGGTTGCGCCGCGAGCCCCCGGGCACGTACCCGTCGCGCACCGACTGCCTGGCCCCCTCGATCAGCGGCACGGCCGAGGCGTTCAGCACGGCGGTGACACCCGACGCCCTGCCCAGCTTGTACAGATGGCCGAGCAGCCCGAACCCGGTGACGTCCGTCGCGCACCGCACACCGGCGGCCAGCGCCTCGGCCGAGGCATCGGCGTTGAGCGCGGTCATCACCTCGACCGCCTGGGCGAACGTCTCGCCCGTCGCCTTGTGCCTGTTGTTCAGCACGCCCGAGCCGATCGGCTTGGTCAGCGACAGCGGCAGCCCCGCCGTGCCCGCGTCGTTGCGCATCAGCCTGCCCGGGTCGGCCACACCGGTCACGGCCATGCCGTACATGGGCTCGACGCCGTTGACGCTGTGCCCTCCGGCCGTGTGACAGCCCGCGAGCCCGGCCACGTCGGCGCCGCCGCGCAGGACCTCGGCCGCGATGTCGTACGGCAGGCCCTCGCGCGGCCAGACCAGCAGGTTGAGGGCGACGAGCGGACGGCCGCCCATGGCGTAGACGTCGGACAGGGCGTTGGCCGCGGCGATCCGGCCCCAGTCGTAGGGGTCGTCGACCACGGGCGTGAAGAAGTCGGCCGTGCTCACGATCGCGGTGTCGCCCCGCAGCGAGACCACGGCGGCGTCGTCGCCGGCCTCGGTGCCGACGATCAGCTCGCCGAGCGGGTGCGCCGGACCTGTGGCGCCGAATCCGGCGAGCATGGCCTCCAGGTCGCTCGCCGGGATCTTGCATGCGCAGCCGCCGCCCTGGGCGTAGTGCGTCAATCGCCGCATGATCATAATCTAACCCCATGAAGCGGCCAATTGTTGATCATGTCTGATCATCGGCGGCTCGTTCCGCGCACCGATGCCGTACTGGCCGATCCGGTGCTGGCCGAGGCGCTGGCCAGGTACGGGCGCGAACGGGTCAAGGCGGCCGTGCGCGAGGCCCAGGACCGGGCCAGGGCCGGAGCCGTCGCGCCCGAGGACGTCGCCACCGCCGCGCTGGCCGAGTTGAGCGGGCACGGGACCCGTCGTGTGATCAACGCGACCGGCGTGCTCCTGCACACGAACCTCGGCAGGGCCAGGCTGTCGGCCGAGGCCGTCGCCGCCGTCGTCACGGCGTCGGGCGTCACCGACGTGGAGCTCGACCTGGTCACCGGCAGGCGCGGCCGGCGCGGCCGTGGCACGACGGCCGCACTCGCCGCCGCCCTGCCCGCCGCCCAGGCCGTGCACGTGGTCAACAACAACGCCGCCGCACTCGTCCTGGCCGCCACCGCGCTCGCCCGCGACAGGGAGATCGTGATCAGCCGCGGCGAACTGGTCGAGATCGGCGACGGCTTCAGGCTGCCCGACCTGCTGGCCTCGACGGGCGCGAGGCTGCGCGAGGTGGGCACGACGAACCGCACCTCGGCCGACGACTACCGCGGGGCGATCGGGCCGCTGACCGGGTTCGTACTGAAGGTGCATCCGTCGAACTACCGGATCGAGGGGTTCGCGGGCACGCCGTCGGTCGGGGAGCTCGCGGCCGTGTGCGCGCCGACGGGCGTCGCGCTGGTCGCCGACGCCGGGTCCGGCCTGCTGCGTCCCGAGCCGCTGCTGCCCGGCGAGCCGGACGTGAGCACCTGGCTGGCCCAGGGCGCCGACCTGGTCACCGCGAGCGGCGACAAGCTGCTGGGCGGCCCGCAGTGCGGTCTGCTGGCGGGCCGGGCCGATCTGGTCGAGCTGCTGCGCCGCCACCCCCTGGCCAGGGCCCTGCGCGTGGACAAGCTCACCCTGGCCGCCCTGGAGGCGACGCTGACCCTCGGCACGACCCCCACGCGGCAGGCGCTGCACGCCGACGTGGGCGAGCTGTGGCAACGGGCCAGGTCGCTGGCCGCACGTCTGGAGTCGCCGGCCGCACGCCTGGAGGGGCACGTGCGCGCCGAGGCGGTGCACAGTACGGCCACGGTCGGCGGGGGCGGCGCGCCCGGCGTCGAGCTGCCGAGTGTGGCGCTCGCCGTGCCCGAGAGATACGCCGAGCCGCTGCGGCTGGGCGATCCCGCCGTGCTGGGCCGGGTGGAGCACGGGCGCTGCCTGCTGGACCTGCGTGCCGTACCGGCCGAGGAGGACGAGGAGCTCTTCGCCGCTCTTGTACGGGTATGTCAGTAGGATCCGCCGTGGAGGCGTCCAGGTGTCTGGTGGCCCTCCCGGTCTTCAAAACCGGTGGCGCCGAGCATCTCGGCGCGGCGGGTTCGATTCCCGTCCGCCTCCGCCAGATCGTTCCTGCCCCTGCCCTTCTGTACGGGTCTCAGGGGCGCCACAGAGCTCCGGTGAGGCCTGGAGGGCGAATGACGGTCGGCGGGGTGCCTGAAGGCGCTCGCGCGAGGCTGAGAAGGCCCGGTGCCGGGGTGGCCTGCGCCTCACGGCGGGTGATCGGACCCGCTCACACGATCCTGACAAGGCCCGGTGTCCCGTGCTGGTGATCGCCACCGCCGGGCATGTCGACCACGGCAAGTCCACCCTGGTCAGGGCGCTCACCGGGATGGAGCCCGACCGCTGGGCCGAGGAACGCCGCCGCGGTATGACCATCGACCTCGGCTTCGCCTGGACGAAGCTGCCTTCGGGCCGCCAGGTGGCCTTCGTCGACGTACCCGGCCATGAGCGCTTCGTCACCAACATGCTGGCCGGGGTCGGCCCCTGTCCCGCCGTCATGCTCGTCGTCGCCGCCGACGAGGGCTGGCGGGCCCAGTCGGGCGAACACCTCGCCGCGCTCGACGCACTCGGGGTACGGCACGGGCTGCTCGTCGTCACCCGGAGCGACCTGGCCGACCCCGCTCCCGCCATCGCCGAGTCCAGGGCACGGCTGCGCGGCACCGCCCTGCGGCACGTGCCCGCCGTCGCCGTCAGCGGCAGCACCGGTCAGGGCCTGCCCGACCTGGCCGCCGCCCTCGACGCCCTCGCTCCCACGCTCCCGCCGCCCGACCCCCACGCCTCCGTACGCCTGTGGGCCGACCGTGTGTTCACCGTGACCGGGGCGGGAGTCGTCGTCACCGGCACGCTCGCGCACGGCACGCTTCGCGTGGGCGAGAAGCTGCTCGTGTCCGGCACCGGGCGCACGGTCCAGGTACGCGGCCTGCAGACGCTCAACCGCCACGCCTCACACGTCCCCGCCACCGCCCGCGTCGCCGTCAACCTCCGAGGCGCCTCCCGCGACCTGCTGTCCAGGGGTACGGCTCTGCTCACCCCTGGGGCCTGGCTGGAGACCACCGTGCTGGACGTACGGCTCTCGCCCGGCGATCCCCCGAAGGGCGACCTGGTGCTCCACGTCGGCTCGGCCGCGGTGCCCGCCCGGCTCCGCCCCCTCGGCGGCGACACCGCCCGCCTCACCCTCGCCCGTCCCCTCCCCCTCCGCGTCGGCGACCGCGCCCTGCTCCGCGACCCCGGCCGCCACACCGTCCTCGTCGGCGCCCTCGTCCTCGACCCCTGCCCTCCCCCTCTGCCCCGCCGCCGCGGCACCGCCACCGCCAGGGCGCACGCACTGGCCGCCGTCCCCGGTACGCCCGGGGCCGGGGATCTGCTGCGCTGGCACGGGCTGCTCAGCGGTTCCACATTGGGGGCGATGGGGGTGCCGCCTTCGGGAGAGGTCGAGGCGGTGTGGGGGGATTGGTATGCCGATCCGGGACATTGGGGGGAGCTTCGCCTGGCTCTTTGGGAGGCGGTGGGCGGCCAGGCACAGGGGATGACGCTGGAGGCGGCCACACAGGTGCTGGGGTTGCCCGATCGGCGGGTCACACGGGCGTTGGTGGAGGGGGGTGGCGCTCGGGGGGAGCGGTCCCACGGGGGGTTGCCCGGCGGGTCGCCATCCGCGGCGCCAGGTCCACGGGAGGACGCCGGCCGGGGCGAAACGCTTTCTGACCCCCCACCCACGCACCCGGGCCCGCATCCACAACCCGGCCAAGCCGAGTCCCCCGCGCTGGTCATCGTCGCCGGTGTGGTCAAGCGAGCCACCCCCCAGGCCCCCTCCCCCCTCCCGACACACCTGCGCAAGCCCGCCGCCGCCCTGCAAGCGCACCTGCGTGCCCACCCCTTCGACGCCCCGAGCGTCTCCCGTCTCGGGCAGCTCGGCCTGACGGGCAAGGCACTCGCCGTACTCGCCAAGTCGGGGGCGGTGCTGGTCGTGGCGGAGAACGTGGTGCTGCTGCCCGACGCCCCCGACCGGGCGGTGGTGCTGCTGCGCGACCTGGGAGCCCCGTTCACCGTGAGCCAGGCGCGAGTCGCCCTGGCCACGACGCGGCGTGTCGCCGTACCGCTGCTGGAGCTTCTCGACCGGCGAGGCCTCACCCGGCGGCACGACGACGACACGCGTACCTGCTGACGAGCGGCCTGCTGACGAGCGGCCTCACACCTCCCGCGGCACCCCGGCGACGACCTGGCGAAGTTTGTCGGGATTGGCGATGATCCGAACGCCGATCACCCGTCCCTCGTCGTCGATGTCGGCCGTCATGACGGACAGCGGTCGCCCGGCGCCCCACACGACGGCGCCGAGCCCGCCGTTCAGCTGCCGCATCTCGGTCGTCATCCCCGAGACCGGCACCCCCTGGTACGACCGTCCCGACACTCCCACCAGCCAGGCTGCCACCTTCGACGCGCCGCTGATGGGCCGCAGTGCGGCGCGTACCTTGCCGCCGCCGTCGGTCCACAGCGTGACGTCGGGGGCGAGCAGGGCCATGAGCTCGTTCAGGTCGCCGCCGAGCGCCGCGCCGAAGAACTTGTCGGTCACCGCCTGCCGTTCGCACCTGCCGCTGCGCATCCTCGGCCTTCTGGCGTGCACGTGCTCCCTCGACCGGTGCCCGAGCTGGCGCACCGACGCCTCCGACCTGCCGATCGCCTCCGCGATCTCGCCGTAGGGGAAGCCGAACACCTCCTTCAGCACGAACACCGCACGCTCCAACGGCGTCAGCGTCTCCAGCACGACCAGCATCGCCATCGACACCGACTCCGCGAGCTCCACGTCCTCGGCGACGTCCGGGCTGGTCAGAATGGGCTCGGGCAGCCATGGCCCGACATACGCCTCACGCTGCACCCTGGCCGAACGCAGCTGGTCGACGGCGAGATTGGTGGTGATGCGTACCAGATAGGCCTTGGGCTCGGCGACGTCCGCACGGTCGGCGGCCGTCCACTTCAGCCAGGCGTCCTGTACGACGTCCTCGGCATCGGCCGCACTGCCGAGCATGCGGTACGCGACGGCGAACAGCACGCCCCTGTGCTCCTCGAAGACGCTCGTTGCATCCACCATGACACCCCCTACCCTGTCGTCATCCTTCACGACGGGACAGAGCGCGCGAATGTGACACCCCTCTGGAATCGGCACCCCGGCTGGAATAATGTTCCGCTATGCGGATCTTCGCGAACCTCACCGCACTACGGGACGCCGTGGGCGAGACGATCGGCCCGAGCGAATGGCGTACCGTCACCCAGGACCAGGTCAACCTCTTCGCCGAGGCCACGGGCGACCACCAGTGGATCCACGTCGACCTCGAAGCCGCGGCCAAGGGACCGTTCGGCGGCCCGATCGCGCACGGCTATCTGAGCCTGGCGCTGCTCCCGGTCCTCGTCAGGGAGATCCTGAAGGTCGAAGGCGTGGCCATGGGCGTCAACTACGGCCTGAACAAGGTCCGCTTCCCCGCCCCCGTCCCCGTCGCCTCCCGTGTCCGCGCCTCGGCCACCGTACTGTCCGTCGAGCCCACCCCGAACGGCTACCTGTCCGCCCTGCGCGTGACGGTCGAACTCGACGCCTCCCCCCGCCCGGCCTGCGTCGCGGAGACCCTGACGCTGTTCGTACCGGCGTAGAGCCCTCCCCCGGTGGTCACGCTCCCACGCCGTCCGAGAAGTGGATCGCCGCCTGCACCCGGCTGCGCAGCCCCAGTTTGTTCAGCACCCGGCTGACATGCGTCTTGGTGGTCGCCTCGGCCATGTCGAGCTCCTCGGCGATCTCGGCATTGGACAGCCCGCGCGCCACACACGCCAGCACCTCACGCTCCCGCGGCGTCAACCCCTCCACCTCGTACGGCCTGCGCCGCTCGGGCTGCACCGAGAACGCCGAGATCAACTTCCGCGTCACACTGGGCGAAATCAGGCCATCCCCCCTGGCCACCAGCCGTACCGCCTCCACCAGGGCCTCCGCATCGGTGTTCTTCAACAGGAACCCGGCCGCTCCGGCGCGAAGCGCCCCGAACACATACTCGTCGAGGTCGAACGTCGTCAGCATCAACACATCGGCGGCCCCCGCGATGGCCTTCGTGGCGGAGATCCCGTCCAGCCGGGGCATCCGGACGTCCATCAGCACGACATCGGGCGACAACTCCCGCACCAGGGCCACGGCCTCCTCGCCGTCGGCCGCCTCCCCCACGACCTCGATGTCGTCGGCGCCGTCCAGGATCAACACGATCCCGGCCCGAACCGCCGCATGATCATCAGCAACCAGAACACGAATGGTCATACGCCCTCCCGGCGCCTCACAGATACCCAACCCGCCCCTCACCCCCTCGCCCACAACACCGAGGCGAACCTCCCGGCCACCGCCGCCTCAGGCTCCCCCTCCCGCTCCCTCGCCCCCACACATTCGTCCTCGGGCAACGTCGTGTCATCCGTGGGCAGCACGGCCGCCACCTGCCACACCTCGCCCCGCACGCCCGCCTCGAACGTCCCCCCGACCAGCACCGCCCGCTCACGCATCCCGATCAGCCCGGCCCCCGACCCCGGCAGCCGCGAACGCCCGTCGTCCACCGGGTTCACGACGGACAGCACGACCTGATCGACCTCGTAGGCGACACGCACCTCGGCCCGTGCGGCACCATGCTTGAGTGCGTTGGTCAGCGCCTCCTGCACAATCCGATATCCCGCCAGATCAATCGAAACCGGAACCTCACGCACCCCGCCCTGCGTACTCAACCGCGTGCGCACCCCAGCATCGGTCGACCGTTTCACCAGGTCGGCGATGTCAACCAGCCGGGGCCGCGTGGCCTCGCCCGAGGTGTCGTCACCCGCCTGACGCAGCAGGCCCACCATCGTCCGCATCTCGGTCATGCCCTGCAGGCTGTTCTCCCTGATGGACTCCATGATCTTCCGTACGGCCGCCGCGTCGAGGTCGCCCCGCGACAACATCGCCGTCGACTGGATCGCGATCGCACTGAAGTGATTGGCGATCATGTCGTGCAACTCGCGTGCCATACGGGTGCGCTCGGCCGTGACGGCGGCCTGCCGGTCCAGCTCGGCCAGGTGCGCGACCTGCTCGGACCTGGCCCGCTCGGCGGCGGCCCGCTCCCGCTGCTGCCGCAGGTAGAACGCCGTGATCACCGGCGTGACCAGCACCAGCGCCGCCTGCACGCTGCCGAGCGCCAGCCAGAACCACGTCTGCTGCACGAACCCGGCCACGATCCCCGCCCCGACCGCGAGCACCGAGGTGACCCCCAGCAACAACCGCGCCATCCGCGCCGGGCCGTACAACGCCGCCGCGTACAGGTTGTCGGTGAACACGATCACCGTCCCCAGCGACGGCCCCGTGAACAGCATGTCGATCACGATGCCCACCACACCGAGCCCGAGCGCGCCCAGCGGCGCCCGCTTGCGCACCACGACGCCGAGACAGGTGAGCGCCAGCGGAATCGCGGCGGCCCACATCGGCACGGGCCTCGGCCAGCCGGCCCCGCCCGCCAGCAGAACGAGCCCGACGGCGAAGGCGGCCAGACCCGCGAGCACGTCTCGTCTCATACTCTCCATGAGACCACCCGCGACCGACCGTTCCCTCCACCGAGGGGGCAGCCTGTGGATACACCGAAGGATGTACACAGGCTTCCTCAGGCGTGATGGCGAAAACGCGGCATTTGTCCACCAGGCTGGACACATGGTCCTAGCCATCATCATCATCTGCGAGGTCGGCTTCTGGGTCCTGCTCGCCCTCGGCCTCGCGAGCCGCTACCTGTGGAACATGCGGCGACTCAGTACGGCGCTGCTCATCGGCGTGCCGCTGCTCGATGTGATCCTGCTGGCCGCCGCCATCGCCGACATGCGCGCCGGAGCCACAGCCGACTGGCGTCACGGCCTCGCCGCGGCCTACATCGCGTACTCCATCGTCTTCGGCCACCGCACCATCCGCTGGGCCGACGCCAAATTCCACCACCGCTTCGCAGGCGGCCCCCGCCCCGTGGGCCCACCCCCCGGCGGCATGGCCCGAGCCCGCTACGAATGGGCCCTGTGGATCCACATCCTCCTGGCCGCCGCCATCGCCACCACCATCCTGTACGGCCTGGCCTGGCTCGTCGACGACCCCACCCGCACAACAGCCCTGACGGACTTCATCTGGGTCGTGGGAAGAATCGCCCTCATCGCCCTCATTTGGCCGATCAGCTACACCCTCTGGCCCAAGAAGGACAAGACCCCCCAGCCCACCCCACACCCCTGAAACCGGTAACCGGTTCGATCCACCCCTCAAGACCCGCTATGCTTGCTTACACAGCGAGCAGCCGTAGCTCAATGGATAGAGCATCTGACTACGGATCAGAAGGTTGGGGTTTCGAGTACCTCCGGCTGCACCAGCTCAAAGGCCCTCCGGGATCATCCCGGAGGGCCTTTTGCATGCGGTACAGCCGGAGGTGCAGCTACGGGCGGGCCGTGCCCAGCTCTACGCGTTGCAACCCCTCGTAGGGGCGATGAGCACGTCAGGTGGCTGTCCACCGGCGGGCCGGTGGGCGGCATGTTGTAACCCCTCGTAGGGGCGATGAGCACCTGCACGGACAACAGCGGGTACCGGACGAATATCTAGTTGTAACCCCTCGTAGGGGCGATGAGCACGTGAACCGCAGTTCCACCGCACACGTAGAAACGCGGTTGTAACCCCTCGTAGGGGCGATGAGCACGTCAACCAGATGCGCGCCGCCGTCGACACCATCCTGTTGTAACCCCTCGTAGGGGCGATGAGCACTGGTCTGGGGCCCCCACATACCCTCTGGGGCATGATGTTGTAACCCCTCGTAGGGGCGATGAGCACGGCTGAACCGCTGTGACGGTGCGGTCGTGGGTGGCGTGTTGTAACCCCTCGTAGGGGCGATGAGCACGGGCGACGCAGGACATCATCACCCTCGACGCCGTGTAGTTGTAACCCCTCGTAGGGGCGATGAGCACGCACGGACCTGCGTGCCCGGACAGCGGACGTGATCACGTTGTAACCCCTCGTAGGGGCGATGAGCACGGGTGCGGGGCCTGCGCAGTCCGCCGCGTTTGTGTGCGGGTTGTAACCCCTCGTAGGGGCGATGAGCACGTCGGCATCGTCGCGACGGTCGTCGGGTCATCGAGTTGTAACCCCTCGTAGGGGCGATGAGCACCCCAAGGTAAAACCGCAGGTGAGTAGGCGTACCTAGTCGCGCAATAGTGGTCGGATTGCAGTGAACCTCCGGTCGTGCATGTGGACTGGCGGGTCTGCTGCATTTCAACCAAGATCACCCAGCTTAGGTCCGAACACTGGCACTCGCCAGGCAGTCACTCTGCGGACTCAGATGATGTCACTAGGAGCCGACTGAGCCACGCCCCACTCCTGACGCTCCGGCAAGGTCCCCGGCGGAAACGTGAACACCAAGACACTGTCGTACCCAGCGTCGATCACCTTCTCCACCTCGGACCGGAACCGCCGCACCTGGGCAACGCTCAACGCCCCCTCAAACACACTCCGCTGCACATGATGCAAATACCGTCGGCACACCCGCAGAATCTTCGGATTACGCTCAGCCAGCGTGTCGTACACGACCACCACGTACACAGCGTTTCACCACCAAATCCGAAACGGTTTGTAAGAGGTGCCCTCCAGGCAGGTCCGGGTGAGCTGAAGCGCTTCGAGGTAGAGAAGCTCGTCATAAGCGACCTTACGCCCGAGGCTACGATGTTGAATGTCACGGCGAGCTCATCGCGGACCGTCTGGACGACAAGCTTTCGACCAGCGTCACTGAGCATCGCCTGATTGACACCGACGTCGAAATGATGCGACTTAAGCTGTCCACGCCCCGACAGCCGCAGCAGCAGTCTCTCAGCGAACAGCGGTTTGAAGACCTCCGCGAGGTCCAGCACAAGAGAGTGGCGCTGGCGCTCCATACTGCTATGAAGGAACGATATTCCGGAATGCAGCGGAGTGAGCCTGATCGCGGTTAGAAGCCGAGCGTAGACGATGCCGTTGACATAGCTGATGAACGCATTCCCCGCGTTCGCTGGAGGGCGGCGACTGCGTCCGTTAAGTTGCAGCCATTCCGGCAAGCGGGTGTCGAGCACTGCCCACGCCGATCGGCGGAAGGTACCTTCAGCACCCATGAGTTCCTCGCGACTCGTCGCCTCGGCTGCGGAGGTTTCGAGGACGGCCATTGGACGAGTGAGCAGCTTCCGATCGATGACACGCCGGATGTTAACCGCAGCAGAGACGACCAGTGCGCGCCCAATAGCCAGGGACGCTTCCGAGTCACCAGCAAGACGTGCTTGTGCGATGACAGTCTCGCCAGACGTACTGGTATCCGAGGTGAGCAACGAGCCGGCATAGTCGCCGTAGTGACTCAGGAAGTGGACATTGATCCGATGCTGATTGAGCAGAGAGATTACTGCAGTGTTGATTTCGATAGATTCACATGCGACGATGTCCCGCACGTCGGTAATGGGGATATGAACCGGCGTGCCATCAGCTCGCTCTATGAGCAAGGACTGATCCTTGCGACGAATTCTGCAGGCTGTCGTCAGCCAATACGTTCGAGCCGCAGCAGGCGTCATTCATTCCAACAGTAGTCGAGATAGGAACAACCTCGGCATTTCGTGCGCGACACAAGCGGAGGCGATACAGGAGCTGAGATCACGCGCAGGACTTCAGAAATATCCTCCTGCGCCTGCCGCTCCTTCTCCTCCGTATATGGAATTCGCTTGGTTCGTCGCGTCTTCGGATAGTGAAGAATTCCCCCCTGAGCAGGGATGCCGACCGCGCGAAGCCGCAAGCAGTAGTGCATTGCCTGCGCTTCATCGGCAGAGGAAGGGCCAGATGATGACTTCACCTCGTGCACCCATGCGCGACCGTCAACATGGTCGAGTTTCGCGACGCCAAGATCGACCGGAGTGGTGCGGGTATAGCTGGTCTCATGTACGGCTTCGCCGAGCTGAACACTTGCATTGAGATGTTCGGGGCGGACTCCTCGCACATACAGCCACAGCTGGCGAGGGCAGTGGTATAGGTATTTGATGTGTACACCTCCGACATCGTCTGCCCTGATCACAGCACCTCTCCAGGTTGATAGGACTGCGCGACTGGGCCGGACACGGATAGAAGTCCACGCTCGGGGTCGTAGTCACCGTTGATGATTCGCACGTCGAGTTGACGCTCGTAGCGGGTGAGCTTGCCGGCCCAGTGCGGCATCGGGATCAGGAGTTCCTCGGCGAGCAGTCGCCCAGTCTTGCCACCGGCCTGACCCAAGGCTTCGGTATAGGCGTCGATATCGTCCTGGAGGATGGCCTCCGTGCCATCGAAGAGCGTGTCGAATGCCTCTGCCAGTAGGGATCGGTCGTCAAACGGGTGGTCGAACTTCAGAAAGGCTGTTTCGAATTCGTCTCTATGCGCGCGGACCTCCCGCCGCCATTGGCTGCCCCAATCTGAGGCGTAGATCTCATCCAGCCAACCGGTGGCATGTCGCTCATCCACGTCATCGCCCTGATGACGACAGAGGATCTGCCACGCGAGATCCACGGGTTCGCGCGGGTAGACACCATCGGCGTACTCCTGCGGGCGGCTCTTGTTCCGGCGAGCGTAGACAGGAGCATGAACGATCACATCTCCAGGAGGCCGTTCCGCGACTCTGTTGACCCGGCCGAAGCGCTGGAGTAACGCTTCCAGCGGCGCACCGGACGTGACCAGCACGTCGAAGTCGACGTCCAAGCTGACCTCTACGGTCTGGGTCGCCACCAGAAGGCCGGGCAGTCGAGGGGTACGGCGGGTCCGGAATCGCTCCCAGATCCGAGACTCGATCCGCGATCTATCTCCCCGTTTGAAGCGAGCGTGCAACAGCATCGCGGCCTCCTCACCGAAGAGGTCGCGGGCAAGCGGCGCCAGTTCGTCGAACAGCTGCTGCGCCGCGGCCACGTTGTTGGCCACAACAAGCACCGATTGCCCATCCCGCAGCCGACCCTTCATCTCCTCGACGGCCGCGGCATCGGTGAGGTGATGATGCCGGAGCCTGAGCCGGTGCCGCACAGGCAGGCCCAAGTCCGAGGCATCGATGCAGCTAACCTGCTTCTCCAAGGTCTCAACGACCAGGTCGGCAAGCGCCGTCGGCAGAGTCGCCGACAGGACGGCGATGCGGCCACCGATGCGCTCCCACAACCGAGCAGAAGCCAGGATGAAGCCGAGACGCCGTGGATCGTAGGCGTGCAACTCGTCCAGGACGAAGACAGAGTTGGCCGCGTCGATGAGAATGCTGGAATGCGTAGCCCCGGCCAAGGCTCCCCGAAGCAATTGGTACGGCGTGGCCACGCGGACCGTTTCTTGAAACAACTTGGTCGCAGCCGCGCGAGCAACGGCCTTTTGAGCAGCCGTGACTTCGTCCTCACCACAGATGGCGGTTCTCAGGTGGTAGGAGGCCGCGCGCGAATGGGCCACACCGACGGCGTCGGCCGCACCGAGTTGAAGCTCGTCCAGCATGGCGTCGAGGCGCTTGGCCATGGCATTGATCGACGCCAGATAAGGCAGAGCGAAGAAGACCCGTGGGCTCCCGCCTGTCGCGTCGGCGATGGCATCTACTTGGCAAGCCGCCCAGAGTAGACCCGCCTCGGTCTTACCGCTGCCGGTCGGGGCCCGGAGCAGAAGATGACCATCAATCAGTGCGGCGTCGTTCTGAAAGCTCCATAGCTCTCGGCCCTTCATCGTCCAGGCTCGTTCCAGCGCGGGCCGGAAGCGAGCATCGATAGGTTGGCGCGAGTGCAACGTGCCGTCTGCGGATGAAAGATGATCCGCGAGAGTGACGGCTCCCTGGACAAGCACAGCCGCGAGGCCGAGGCCGTCGCCTTCGAGGTCGCCGTCCCATTGATCCAGCATCTGGTCCAGCAAACGGCAGGCAGCATCGACCAGATCAGTGTCGCCGTCGGCGTCGCTGACGGGCAGGTGCGCGTTTCTAGCCGTCTCGGCCAGCCACGCAGCAAGCTTGGCTGCCTCACCTTGTGGAATCACGCCGATCTGGGCAGCCACGATTGCGGGGCTCACGGCGCCATATAGGTGCTGGAGCGATCTGTGGTTCCCTGTCAAAGGGCGATGATGGGTGATCACTCCCGTGGCCGTCCACATCCGGAGCAGTGGATCGGCAATAAGGGCAGGCAGAAAGCCCAGAGAGAGCAGCTCATGCCTGTGTCCCCAACTGCGAACGCGCCCCCGAAGCATGCGCTGGAAACCGTCCGCCAGTTTGCCGGCATCATGAACCAAAGCGGCCAGCCGTACCGCCGACCAGAACCGCTCCTCGGTCAGATCCTCCGCGAATCTGATACGACCTACTCGCCGCTGGAGGGCGCCAGCCGCGTTGAGCGTGCTGAGCAGATGCGACGTCAGCGACTCAGCAGGGCGGCCACGTTGCGCGCTCTTGGCCAAGAGGTAGGGAACCGGGTCCATCAGCTCACCGGCGTCGGCTGCGCATGACTCGGATGCGCCGGAGGAAGCAGGATTACCGCGCGGCCATGCTCGTCGGAATAGCTATCGGCGATCAGTTGGTCTGCAACACCGGTGACAGAGAACCGGTATGCGTCCCAGCGGGTACGAGTCCGGTCGAGGCTAACCGCAGTGGGCAACCGCATCAGAGTTCCCATGTGAGTCGCCTCGGCCGGGACGAGCGCGCCGCCCTGCGTACCTGCCTCATCGGCGAGGCGGACACGCGTCGTTCGTACTGACACGAGGTCCTGGCTGCGTCCGAGCCGGAGCGGCCAGACCGGGCGCCTCAGACGTCGCTCCCACAGGGGGATCTCATCGAGGAGCCACACCGTCAGGGTCACGTCAGCCAGGAATTCCCGGGTACGCGGGGTGGGGTCGGCCTTCTTCCCCGTTGCGTCGAGGGGGTGGTACGTCTCCAGGTCCACGCCCTTGCCGCGAGCGTGGAATGCCATGGCAAAGCGAAACGCGGGGTCGACATTGCTCCATCCACCGGCGGCGGCGGACAGAAGACCGCCGACCGTGGAGGGTGGTGGACACGGCAAGCCCACCTGAACCCCGGCATACAGCGGATTGCGGAAGGAGACGATCGGTGCGGTGACCGTCGCCTCCAACGCTTCCATCGTCATGCTGTCGCGTCCTCGAACCACGAGTCGTGCGCTCCACCTTCGACGGCGTCGGCAAGACCGTTGAGGATCTTCCGCGGGTGGTCGATGCGGATCTTCCCCTCAGTGATGAGGTCGTCCAAGTCAGTGATCGCTTTGTCTCGCAGTTCGCCAAGGAAGCCGGGCGCCCAGCCGAGAAGCACCTGCCCGTCCAGTTCGTCGGCCCACTCCCCGATCTCCTCGCGCAGCACGTCGGCGGCGAACACACACCGGCCATTGCGTGAAGCGAGGATGCGGGTGAACGGATTCGTGCCGCCCTTCATCGGGGCCAGCAGCACCATTGCCGGCGTCCGGTCGCCATAGTGCAGGGATTGTTTGGCACCGCCACGGACCGCCGACATACCTCGCAGCAGCACCGCCGTACGGCGACGACGTTCTTCGATCGACAGTCTGAGCGAGGAAACCCCGCGGAAGGTCGTCTCCTCGGCCCCCAGGTCTTTGGCCTCAGATGCCGCCTTGGCTGTAAGGGCGACCTTCAGCCCTGAGCCATCGACCTCGAAGACGCCGATTCGGGGAAGGTCGAGAAGAACATCGCCGGCGAGTTCTGCTGAATAGAACTCGTGCTCGTGGATAACCGGATTCTCCCCGGCCCCGAAGCCGCGGCTCATCGTGCCCCAGTCCTGCGTCGGCTTGCGCGGCGACACCGAGAGGAACGTTCCTGTCGCCAGGACGGTGTCCCGCTGGCAGGTGCCCTCGCCCTTCAGCGCCACCATGTAGCCGAACAGGTCGTCGTCGAGGAACTGGTCAGGTCGGCCAGCCGTGTAAGCCTGCTGCTTCTTCCCGGTCCCGGTTCGGGTGACTGGAGATCTCGGCTCGTCCCACGGGAGGGAATCGCGCAGCCAACGACGAAACGCCTGCGCCGACACATAGGGGTGCGCATCTCGGCCGATGTACACCTGCTTGACCTTGGCGACGTTGTCTTCACCCTGCCCGTTGTTCGGGGCGCCCGCGACGATATCGAGCGCGATCTTGCCTGCCAGGTACGTCACTCGTCCTCCTCACCGTCGGCGTAGTGCCGATCATCGTCATGTATCTCGTTCTCGTCGGCCATTTCTGCGACCAGTTGGGCGCCGTCCTGCGGCCTCCAAGCCTGGCTATGGAGTTCTTCCAGTACGGCTACCAGCAACATCTGACGGTGGAACCAGGCAGGGGTGTCCGAATTCGGGTCAAAGAGCAGCTCGAATGCCCGTGTGGTCACCAGCGGCCCGTCTTGTTTGTCGGGGGAATCCAAGGCCCAGGTGACGGCGCTTCGCTGAAGCCAGGCGCGCATTCGCTTGGTGTCCTTGAGATTGGCGTGAAATTGTTTGAGTTTGCCGCCGGACTTCTCCGACGCGAGCAACAGCGCCACCTTCGCTGCCGTTGCCTTGATCTCCGCTAGATCCTTTGGATTCACATTCATCACCTCGATCACGAACGAGAAGCACAGATTGGCCAGCGCGGCGACGTCTTGCGGTACTCGGCCGCCTTCGTCCAAACGCGACGTCATGTAGCGCGCACACGTGCCCAGAATTCGCTCCGGTGCCCTAAAGGCGTTGCGTGCGAGGGCTACGATGCCGGGCCGGTCTTTGAAACGGTGAGCCTGCAATAGCGCGCCGAAGCCGGAGCGCCGGTCGGGTTGCCGCGACGTACTGCGCATCCACTCAGCGAGCGGCTGATCCAGCGCGTAGATCTCCAGGCTCTGGCCTTTGTTGTTGTTGCTGAACACCATCAACTCGACGCCCGCGGTGACTCGCTCGCCATACTGCCGTAGCGCCCACAAGGCAACCGCCTCGCGGGACACAGCTCCCTTGGCCTGCTGCCCCACTGCGATGGCCCGTCGATTGCGGTTGAGCTGACGCGAGACCGTGTGCGAAAGGAAGCGGTCATCCCAGCTGTGCAGTGCGATCGCCGGCCCGCCTGTCAGCGCGCACCCATACGGCAACGCGTAGAAGCTGGACACACATGACCAGCACAGCGCCATCCCCTCATGGCCACGAGGAGTCGAGTTCCGATAGATGTGGCTCTCGGCCAAAGGCACATCGAGCTTGCCGAAGAACTTGACCGCCTGCCGCCCACACAGCACACAGGTCGCAGCAGGATGAACCGAAGGCTCCGGCCTGGTGCGCCACTTGCGCACCGCCTCTTCGATCTGGGCGTCCGACTTCTTTCCATTGGACGGGTGGAACATCGGCGAGTTCGGAAAGAACGACAAACTCGACTTCAGCCAGAAGGCGTCTTCTCGCTTGGTGTCCCTGACCAGCGCGGCGGTGACCGCGTGCTCAGTGATCTCGCCCATGGCCTTGCCCAAGGCCGTATCGTTCACCGTCGCCGGCTTGGAGCTGCCCGCGAGCTTGGCCAGAGCAAACGCGCCTACCCGTTGCAGGGGATGAGCGGTCAACGCCAGCGACACATCGGTCATGCCGTCACCCAACCGAATCCGGCCGCGTTGGCCTGCCCCAGCCCCCAACTCCAGATGGCCCGCAACGTATCCGGCGCCCCTCGAAGTTCGACCTCCACGGCCGCGCCGGGCTTGGCTCCCGAGCCCACGACGAACGAGCGCTTCGGTCCCACCCAGGTGATCTGCTCCAGAGTGATGTCCGGGTCGAGTCCCAGCGTCTCCGCCTTACGCCGCAGGTTTCCCTCGAAGTAGACGGCGTACTCCGGTTCGTTGGGGAGCAGCCAGGCTTGACGGGTCGCCCTAATCCCGTGTTCGTCCCTTCCGGACCCCTTCATCACAACAGGAGTCTCCGTGCGGAACCTCGCACGCCCTGAGTCGAAGTCCGGAGAGTCGATCACTTCGACCGCCCGAACCCGGAATGCGACGCCGTCCCAGTCCAGCAGTTCACGGCCCCTCAGAGCAGCCGCCCATCCCTCCACCGCCCCCAGGAGAGGGCTACCCAGCTCCCAAACACCCGGCCCCCCGGCGGCATACACACCGTGACGACGTGACGCATTGGTGAAAACGGGAGCCCCATAGCCGAACGGGACCATGCCGTGGGGGCCCATCCCCTTGTCATGCAACCATCTGCCCAGGTCCGCTGCTGTGGCGGCAAGAAGGCCGTAGGCGACACCTCGTCCGGGTGCCAGCACGCTCTTCCACGGTAACTCCGACGCCGATGTCGAAATCAGCACCTTAAGCCGCAACTGTATCCACCTCCTTCAGCGCCCTCAGAAGGGCAAGGCAGACACTATGGCGTGGCACCGACAAAAACCCAACCAACAAGCAATGATCTTGAATAGTGGGCAATTAATCTGAAATGACTGATTTGACCTTTTGGGGCGCCTAGGCCGGATGCGGGGACGAAAGCACCTAAGACTCCCTTTCGACCCGGACTGCCCAATAGCATCTTGCCGAGCTCGACGACGTCAAAGCGTGTCACAGGAGTGGACTTGCCGTGATTTACAACTTCGCACCATTTACTGAAGAATGTGTTCGAGAGCTGACTCTTTCGCGCAAGCTTGCACAAGCGACAGCACGTATGATCGCCATACTGTCAGAGCCGCCAGACGCGAACCGGCAGATACGATCTTGGCCGGATGCAGCAGACCCGCCGGTCCACGTGCACGACCGGAGGTTCGCTGCAAAGTGAGCAGGAACCCAGGCATTGACTCATGCGCCTACCTGCGGCTTTACCGTGGGGTCCTCATCGCCCCTACGAGGGGTCTCAACGTGAACAGGTTGCCGAGCAGGGACACGACGTCGCTGTGTCCTCATCGCCCCTACGAGGGGTCTCAACTAGACGATGCCCTTCTGGTCCGACTCAGGGGGTAGTGGTCCTCATCGCCCCTACAAGGGATCTCAACATGGACTTGAGCAGCTGCAGGCGCTGCAGCTCGGCCACGTCCTCATCGCCCTCATGAGGGACTCAACGCGCCGCCAACTGGGCCGTGTACTGCCCGCTGGTCCTCATTGGTCCCTATGAGGGGGCACAACCGTTAGGGGAAGCTACCGTCAGTGTCACGACCGGAGTTCTCATTGTCGTACGAGTTTCCAGCATCAAGGCGCCCTAGAGCTGAGCATGCAGATGCTTCAACATTGATCTACGGGGTTTCCTCAGGCCTTGACGGTTCTGCGGTACGGGTCCGCTTGCCCTCGAATCTGCGGGTGCCGTACAGCACGGACGTACAGCAACCCAGCCACACGACAGCCCACCCCTCCACACACCATCACACCTCTGACCAGCGCACAAAGCTCCCGACCCCACCCCCGCCGTTGTCTACGGATCAGAAGGTTGGGGTTTCGAGTACCTCCGGCTGCACTGTAGAACCCGGACCAGGGGAAACTCTGGTCCGGGTTGTCTTTTGTGCCTACCATGGCGCTCACTAACCCTCTGATCTGCCACGTGGCCTCAGAGTGGCTCCAACCCCCTGGAGCGCGCATGGCGACCTCTTCCATCCGTCTGCCCCTTGCCTGACCAGCCCGGCGAACATCCTCCTGTGGCGCGACCACGCCCGCGAGTTCAAGCTGCTGCGCCGCTCGGAGCGCACAGTCCAGGGATACGTCGAGGCAGTCGAGCAACTCAAGGCCTACAGTGATGGCGCCGACCTGGAAGAGCTCGCCAAGGCGGAGAGCGCCGGCTTCCTGCTCCACTTGATCGAGACCCGCAGCGAGATCACGACCGCGAACCGGTTCAGGAGCCGGCGGCGCTTCTACAACTGGATGGCCGACGAGGAGTCCATCGACCAGGAAGAGTCCCGATGCGCGTTTTAGGAGAACCCCAGGGCGAGGACGCCCCGATCCCCGTCCCGGCCCGCGAGGACGTGCAGAAGCTGCTGGCCATCTGCAGCGGCAAGGACCACGACAACTGCCGCGACGAGGCGATCATCCACCTCTTCCGCGAACCCGGATCCCTGCGGGTAGCCGAGCTGGCAACCCTGCTGGTCGAACGGGTGGACTCGATCAGGACGTCGTCCTCATCATGGGCAAAGGTCGCAAGTGGCGATCAATGCCGTTCGACCCCAAGATGAGCAAGGCCCTCACCAGGTACATGCGCGTGCGCGCCAAGCACGACCTCGCCCACATAGGCGGGATGCGGCTGGGGTCACACGGCAAGGAACTCACTCGTCCGGGATCTACCAGATGATCGAGCGACGATGCGAGCAAGCTGGCGTTGAGCGGATCCATCCCCATCAACTCCGCCACTTCGCCGCCGATACCTGGTTCGCCAACGGTGGGTCCGAGATGGACGGCATGCGCCAGTTCGGTGGGAGCTCCTTTGAGATGCCCAAGCGGTACGGTGCGCCAACGCCGAACAGCGCGCGATAGACGCGTCCAGGCGGCTCGCGCTGGGCGATCAGCTCTGACCATCGTGCACTTCGTGTCAACGAGTGAGCGGCCCCGACCTGCCCCGAACGGGGCCTTCAGGGTGCGCCGCCACACGGTGCCAGCGGGGCCCGCGCCTCGACGATCAAATCCTGTTAGGGGACATCGATGACGTACTCGAAGATGTGGCGGTCACCGACCGCAATCGAATCGAGCAGCTCAAGCGGTGCCCCGTCGACATCAAGCGCCTTGCGGAGGATGCGTACCACTGGGACGCCGAGACCGATCTGAAGGTCTGCGCTCTCGTCCGGCAGCGGCATACGCGCCTGCACGCGTTCAACGAAGCGGACGATACGCCGTCCCATCACATCTTCGATGTAGGCGGACGCGCCGCCAGCGATCCTGCGCGGCTCACTCAGCGGGGTGGCCCCGAACAAGGCGGCGGCGTAGTAGCCGTCGGTTCGCTGAACAGGCTCGTCGTCGACAAGCAGCAGGCGCCTCCGGACGATCACCTCATCCCCTTCGGTCAACCCCAGGTGCTCAGCTACCTCGGCCGACGCCCGGTTCGTCGAGACGTCAAGAAGCCGTTGCTCGGCCTTCTGCCCGACCGATGCCAACTGTGCGTTGAAGTTGCTGGCACCGCTCTGACGCCGCTCTCGCCAAATCGATCCAGTGGTCTGCATCAGGAGTGGCGCCTGGTGCCGGACGCGCGATCGGGCACCCTGGCTGCTGCTCAGGTGGCCCTGCGCCCTGAGCTCTGCCAGGGCCTTGCGAACGGTGGTGCGTGTGGTGCTGTATTTGGCAGCGAGCTCATTCTCGGATGGCACCAGCGCCCCTGGTGGCAGTACCCCGGTAAGGATGTCTCGCCGGAGATCGTCGGCGATACGCCTGAATGGCGCGCTCATCATGAGGGCTCCTACTCCGCTGGGCGCGCGTAGGCCCAACCGCTCCACGACGCAACGGTAGTGATCACAGCAGGGCCCGCTGGGGTGTGCCCTCGATATTGCCAGTACTTGGCGGCGAGCCGCTCAACAGCGCGCGCCCGTTCCGGCCCGTCTTCATGGATGACAGCCTTGCCGTCAGCCCGCACCCACCAGAGCTGCTCCCAGTTGTCGTTGTAGTGATCGACGATCAGGCTGACCCGACTGTTCTGGGCAATGTTGCGCAGGCGTTTCAGGTCGAGAGTCCGCTTGGGCTTGTGGTCGATCACAAACGCCACACGATCACCATCGAGGTCGAACGTGATCGGTACCAGGTGAGGACGAGCATCTGCGTCGGCCGTCCCCAGCCTGGCGACCCGAGCTTGCGCGAAACGCTGCCGCGCCTCTGCGTGATCCATTCCGCCATTGAACACCAACCCCTTTCAGTGTCTTGCATATGCAAGTACAGTGAGCCTACAGTCATCTTGCATATGCAAGTGGCCGGGCCCGGAAGGGAGACCAAGGCAGCAAGCTCCCTGGATCCCAGAGTGCGAGGTCGAACCCCTCGGCGTCCCGCTCCTCGTCCGTCACCGGCGGACTGAGCAAGAGGCGATCACGGCCTCGCTTGAGCAGGTGCACATCCGCGCGACACCGAGAGGGAAGCGAAAGCGCGGGCCGTTGCGCTCCTGCGGGAGTTTCTCGCGGCCGTGGACAAGGCAAAGGCCGACGCGCTGTCCAAGTCCGAACCCGAGGCCGAGCACGCCTCGTTCTAGATCCCCGGTCGCCGCATAGCAGCCCCGACGGCCTCGCTTCGAGGGCTCCGCGGTGACCGGGTTCGGCGGCCTCGTTCTCCATCTGGAGGGGTTCGAGGCGAGGCCGCCCCACGCCCCCTGAGCGCAGAAGACCCGCCGGGCTTGCCGGCCCGGCGAGTCCTTCCACTACTGACCACCCCAGGTGCATGAGAGGGCCGATCGATGCAAAAACTACTTAGAATCCCGGGTGCCGTCAGGTGGATTCTCCCCTGGCTGCAGCTCGCGGCGCTCCCCTTCGGCTTCGGCCTCGCGTGGACCGCCTGGCGCAACACCCGCCGCCTGCTCCGGCAAAGCGCCGGAGGGTGTCCTCGCCATTGTGGTTGTGGCGATCGCCACCGGTGTGTCCGCCGAACGCATGTGGTGTTTCTTCGGCGACGTCCTCGGCCCCGACGGCCCACTACGCCTGCTGCTGTTCACCTTCATCGAGGTCGCGATCATCACCTCGACGGTCCGCGCCAGGCGCAACATGCGCGAGAACTACTCGGCCGGCATCGACGGCATCGCGGCATGGGCGCTCACCGTGCTCGCCGCCGTCTTGTCGAGCATGGATGCCCATAGCCTGGCCGAGGCCATCTTCCGCCTCGCCGCCCCGCTGGTCGCCGCCTGGCTCTGGGAGCGCGCCTCGTTGCGACCCCTCGTAGGGCGACGAGAACAGGAAGCCTCCCGCGCCGCCCACGTGCAGTTGCTCTGGTTGTGACCCCACGTAGGGGCGATGAGCACGTGATCTACCGAATGCCCTCCACGCGTCCGCCGCCCTCAGCCACCCCCTAGGCTCCCCAGCTATGACCGACAGCCTTGACCCCGTGGCCTACAACCGGGCCGCCTGGGACCGCGAAGTGGACAGCGACAACGAATGGACGCAACCGGTCGGCCCGGAGGTCATCGCCAGGGCACGAACCGGGGATTGGTCCGTCGTGCTGATCGGCTACCAAGCGGTCCCGCATGGCTGGTTTCCGGAGGAGTTGGTAGGCGTCGAGGTGTTGTGCCTGGCTTCGGGGGGAGGGCAGCAGGGGCCGGTGCTGGCGGCGGCGGGGGCGGATGTGACGGTGCTGGACAACTCGCCGCGGCAGTTGGAGCGCGATCGGGAGGTCGCTACCCGCGAGGGGCTGGACGTCCGGACCGTGCTCGGCGACATGCGCGACCTGAGTGTGTTCCCGGATGCGAGCTTCGATGTCGTCTTCAACCCGGTTTCGACTGTGTTCTGCCCGGACCTGGCACCGGTATGGCGGGAGTCGTTCCGGGTGCTCCGCCCGGGTGGAATCCTGATGACCGGGTTCATGAACCCGGACCTTTTCCTGTTCGACGTCGCCGCGTTGGACGAGCGGGGTGAGCTCGTCGTACGCCACCCACTCCCGTTCAGCAGCCTGGACCTCCCGGACGCCGAACGGCAGCGCGCGTACGGGACCGGGCCGATCGAGTACAGCCACTCACTCTCGGGGCAGATCGGCGGCCAGCTCGCGGCGGGCTTCACGCTGACCCACTTCGACGAAGCCCCGCACCACGCGGACGCCACCGCCCGGTACCTGCCGGGCTACTTCGCCACCCGAGCCGTCAAGCCGTAAGGCCAAGCCGTAGATCATGCCGTAACCGCCCGCCTACAGCGCGAACGCCGCCGCCTCGGTCAGGCCTTCGCGGGCTGCGATCCGGCGGCGTGCCCGGACCTGCGCGCTCGTACGCGGCCGGCGTTTCGGCTCCCTGGCGCAGCCGCACGTCTCGAAGCCGTCGTAACGCAGCCCGGCCCCGAGAACGGCCGCCACCGCCGACCATTCACGAGCCTTCGACTTACGCGGCGCGGCGAAATCATGACCGGCACAGGCCATCGGCCGACGGCAACGCGTACAGAGGTGCTCCGCGTCGTCCCACGGCAGCTTGTGGCTCTGACGGCAGGGCACGCACACGTAGTGGACCTTGTAGGTGACCATCGCATACGTACACATACGGACAGCGTAGCCAGCGCACACCACGCCTACAGCCCGGTCGGCGCCCGCATGGTGTCGACCAGGCGCAGGCTGATCGACGGGTCGACCTTCACCGTCGCGGGCAGGAGGGCGTGCGACCTGGCCACGGTCAGCGCCCAGGCGATGAGAAGGCGGGCCTGCCTGGGCTCGATGTGGTCGACGAGTTCGGTGATCGCGTCGGCCAGGGAGTCGGGGTTGGCGATGGCACGGGCGACCTGCTCGGCGCGTTCGTGGTTCCCGGCACGGGCGTGGGCTCCGGCGATGCTGCGCAGGGCCTGGGCGTAACCGTCGGGGTCGCGGATGTAGCGCGCGGCGTACTCCGCGCGGTCGCAGTTCCCGGCATGGGCGTAGGCGTCGACGATACTGCGCAAGGCTTGGGCGTAACCGTCCCGATCATTGATGATGGCGGAGACCTTCTCGGCATCGCCGAGGCTCCCGGCCCAGGCCAGGGCTTCGACCAGGCCTCGCGAGACGCGATCCCCGTCGTCCTGGGCGGGAATCGACTTGAGCAGGCCCTCGGCGTTCTTGGCGATCCTCACCGCGCGATCGGCGTACCCCGCCTTGGCGACCCTTACCGCGCGATCAGCGTGCCCCACCTCGGCGACCCTCACCACACGATCAACATCCCCCGCCCTGGCGAGTGTCCCCGCCAGCCCGGTCAGCGCCCGAGCCTCCTGGTACGGATCGGCGAGCGCCTCGGCGACGAACTCGGCACGCAGCGCCGCCTTGTCCGCACGATCCACATTTCCCGCCCGGAAAAGCGCCCCGGCCAGGCTGCTCAGGGCCCGCGCACGGTAGTACGGATCGAGAATGGAGATGACGACGGTCTCGGCATGGTCCAGACGCCCGGCCTGGACCAGAGCATCAGACAGACTGCTCAGCGCCCGAGCCTGGTAGTCCAGGTCCCCGATGGTACGGGCGGCGGCCTCGGCCTGGTGGGCGACCAACTCGGCGCGGTCGGCGTGCCCGGTTCCGGCCAGGGCGACCAGCAGGCTGCCCAGCGCCAACGCCCTGTAGTACAGGTCGTCGACCGAGCAGGCGACCGCTTTGGCTCTGTCGATGTGCCCTGCCTGCGCCAGCGCGCCCGTCAGGCCGCACAGGATGCGGGCGCGGGAGTCCGGCTCGACGATGGTACGGGCGACGGCCTCGGCCTGGTGGGCGACCACTTCGACCCGTTCGGCGTGCCCGGTCCGTTCGAGGGCGACGGCCAGATTGGTCAGCGCTCGGGCCTGGTGGTAGGCGTCGCTGATGGTGCGGGCGACGTCCTCGGCCCGATGGGCCACCTTCTCGGCCTGACCGGGATGACCGGCCCGGGCCAGCGCGTCGGCCAGGCCGCTCAGCGCCTGGGTCCGGGCGAGCGGATCGCCGATGGCCTCGGCGACGACCTCGGCACGCTGGATCACCCACTCGGCATGATCGGCATGCCCGGCCCCGGCCAGGGCGACCAGCAGGCTGCCCAGCGCCTGTACCTGGGAGTACTGGTCGCCGATCGAGCGGGCGACGGTCTCGGCCCGCCCGAAACGCCCCGCCTTGACCAGAGCGACGGTCACGGCGCCCAGCGCCTGGGCCCGCGGGTCCAGATCGCCGATGGAACGTGCGACCGCCTCGGCCTGGTCGAACTGCCCGGCTCCGGCGAGGATCCCGATCAAGCTGTGCAGCGACTGGGCACGGTAGTACGGATCGCCGATCGAACGGGCGACCACCTCGGCACGCTGGGCCACCCACACGGCCCGGTCACGCTCCCCGGCCTGCAGCAACGCCCCGACCAGGCCGCCAAGAGCCAGAGCCTGCGTGTCCGGATCACCGATGGCGGAGGCGACGGCCTCGGCCCGGCCCAGATGACCGGCCCCGGCGAACGCGTCGGCCAGGCTGGCCAGCGCCTGGGCCTGCGAGTACGAGTCCTCGATCGAACCGGCGACGACCTCCGCCCTGGCGAGGTACCCGGCGTCGGCCAGCACTCCCACCAGCATGCTCAGGGCATGACCCCGATGGTAGGGATCGCCGATCGAACGGGCGACGTCCTCGGCGCACTCCCCCAGCCGCTCGGCCTCGTCGAACTCCCTCGCCCGGGCCAGCACGCCGATCAGGGTGCACAGCGCCCGAACCCGTGAGTACGAGTCGTCGATCGAGGCGGCGACGACCTCGGCACGCCGGACCACCCGCTCGGCATGCACATCACCCCCCGCGCCGAACAGCACCCCGATCAACCCACTCAACGCCCTGACCTGGAAGTACGGGTCCTCGATCAGGGCGGCGACCACCTCGGCACGCCGGACCACCCGCTCACCACGCGCACCACCCCCCGCGCCGAACAGCACCCCGATCAACCCACTCAACGCCTGGGCCTGGGTGTGCAGGTTGTCGATGGAGTGGGCGATGCTCTCGGCCTGGTCGAAGCACCCGGCCTGCCCCAGCACGCCCACCAGGCCGCTCAACGCCTGTGCCCGCAGGTGCGGATCGCCGATCGAGCACGCGACGTCCTTGGCGCACCGGGCCACCCGCTCACCGTGCTCGCCGTTCCCGGTCTCGAGCAGCGCCCCCACCAGGCCGCTCAGCGCCAGCGCCCTCCGGTACGGGTCGCCGATGGAGCTCGCGACGGTTTCGGCCCGCTCGAAACGCCCGGCCTGCCCGAGAACGCCCACCAGACCGCTGAGCGCCCGAGCACGGGAGTCGAAGTCGTCGATCGAACGAGCCACCGCCTCCGCCCGCTCGAAACGCCCGGCCTGCCCGAGAACGCCCACCAGACCGCTGAGCGCCCGAGCACGGGAGTCGGGGTCGGTGAGGGAACGGGCCAGCGCCTCGGCCCGTGCCAGGTTGCCGATCCTGGCCCACACCATCGGCAGTCCGGCCGGGATGTTGGCATTGCGGTCCCCCAGGAACTCCCGGGTCCACGCCAGCATCACCATCACGTCCAGATCGAGATCGTTCTGCTGCTCGGCCACCGTACGGCAGACGGCGATCTCCACCAGTGCCGCGGCGTCTCCGCCACTCATGTCCAGCATCCGGTCCAGTCGTGTGCGATCGGTGGCACATGTCACCATCCGCCCCAGATCACCGGCGGCGTACAACATCCGGTGGTACCCGTGCAGCAGGTACTCGGGGGTCCCGGCCGGCCAGCCCTTGGCCTGGTATCCCGCCGCCCAGGTGTGGATCCGCTGCCGGTAGCCGTCGACGGCGGCTTCGCCCAGTTCGCTGATCGCGGCGGCTCTGAGCTCCTCATGGGCCAGGATGAGGACGCCGTTCCCCTTCTGCGGGCGCCAGACGCTGTCGCGGTTGCTGAAGGTCCGTCCCAGCACCCCGCGTAGCTGCCGTTCGATGGCGGAGGCCGCGACACCGGTCAGCTCGGACAGGTCCTCCCTGCTCAGGCCGCCTCCGGCAACCGCGAGGAACCCCAGCAGGTCGCGCTCCGCCTGCCCGCCGAACAGCAGATGCGTGAGCTCGCGCTCGGCGTCGTCCCTGATCACCCGCGCCTCGGGCGAAGGCCTGAGCACACGTACGATCTCCCGATCGCGCAACGGATGCCGTACGGGCACGTCGGTGGGCACCGGAGGGCGCGGGCGGCCCGACACCACGACGCGTACTCCAGGCGGCAGGACCGCGGGCAGCAGGGCCGCGATGCTGTGCGCTCCCGGACCGACGCTCACCCCCAGGTCCTCGTCCAGCCCGTCGACCACCAGCACCATACGCTCGCCGCGCTCACGGCACCGCTCGGCCGCCTCCTCCACCAGCCTGGCGAACCACCCCAACTGCATGGCCTCGTACGGCAGGCCCGGCATCGGCTGGCCGACCAGTTCGGCCAGTTGCTCGATCACCACCGGCAGGAAGGCGCCGCGATCACTCTGACCGGCGTAGCGGGCGGTGATGAAGAACGACACGACGCGCACGCCCGGCGGCGGGTCCAGGACGAAGGCCGCCATCAGCGCCGACTTGCCCGCCCACGCCTCACCCTGCCACCACGCGTAGCCGTGCCTGGTGTCGTCGCCGGTGCAGAACGCGGCCAGTTCGGCCAGTTCGGACTCCCTCCCGAGCAGTTTCCACGGGAAGATCTGCTTCACCTGGTCGCGGTACGCGGAACACGCCAAGGGCGTGCTCGCCAGCACGATGTCGCCGTGGATGCTGCCGGTGTTGACCACACTCTGATCGCCGCCGCCTGCGTCGCCGGTGCCGCGGACGTTGTTCTTCACCCGGCCGTCCTCCGGCAGACCACGTGTGCCCGAGGCTGCGCCGAGCTCGATCCCTGAGGTGGCGTCTCCGCCCTCGGCATCGGTGTCCCTACCGCTCGCATCCGTACCCGGCTCGGCGTGAGCCCGCCGGGCCGTACCTCACCGGACCGCTGTCACCAGCCGCTGCGCCTGTCGGCACCCACTGATTTGGTTTCACATCAGGCATTGTCCGTGCTTACCACCACCAAACCTGACGAAATCCGAAAATCATTCCTTCCCTCTGGTCCCACGCGTCATCCGGGGTGATCTGGGCCTCCAGGATTTGCCCGGAGGCATTCTGCGGGTCTTCGCAGGTCTCGTTCTCGCAGGTCGTGGGCCTTGGTACGGCTGCCGCCGCCCGAAAAAGCAGATGACGGGCGCCCGGGGTTACCGGGAGGGTGGACGGGCTCGCTGAGTTTTGTCGGTGGCGGCCGTCAGGATGGGTCGCCCGACCACGTTGTGTCCGACGACCCCCGAACGAGGTTCCGTGTCCAGTCCAAAGCTCGACTCACCCGTCAAGCCCGCTACGACCGCGCCAGGCCGTACTCCGGCTGTGGTGCGGCTGCTGGTGCTCGCCGCCTTCGTGGTCATCCTCAACGAGACGATCATGATCAATGCGATCCCTCGGTTGATGACGGCGTTGGGCATCACCGAGCAGACCGCGCAGTGGTTGTCGACCGCCTTCATGTTGACCATGGCCGCCGTCATCCCGATCACGGGGTGGTTCCTGCAGCGCGTGTCCACCCGGCACGCCTATGCGACGGCGATGGGCCTGTTCCTGGTCGGTACGGCACTGGCCGCCGCGGCGCCGACGTTCGAGGTGCTGCTCGCCGCGCGGATCATCCAGGCGTCGGGCACGGCCATCATGGCGCCCTTGCTGATGACGACGCTGATGCAGGTCGTGCCCGAGAGCGACAGGGGGCGGGTCATGGGCAGCGTGACGCTGGCCATGTCGGTCGCCCCGGCGATGGGTCCGGCGATCTCGGGCGTCATCCTTCAGGCGGGGTCGTGGCGGCTGCTGTTCCTCGTGGTGCTGCCCATCGCCGCCTTGATCACCTGGGGCGGTCTGAAGCGGCTCAAGAACGTCGGTGAGCCGGTCTACAGCACGATCGACTGGTTCAGCGTGATCACCGCGGCCGCCGGTTTCGGTGGCCTCGTCTACGGGCTCAGCCGGTTCGGCCAGGGCAACGTCTGGACCGCCGTCGCGATCGTGACGGCCGGACTGGTCACCATCGCGATCTTCGTGTTCCGCCAGCTGGCGCTGCAGAAGCGCGACTCACCGCTGATGGACCTGCGCACGCTGCGGCATCGCACGTTCACGGTGTCGCTGATCCTGATGTCGGTGGCGTTCATGTCGATGCTGGGATCGATGATCCTGCTGCCGCTCTACCTGCAGAACGTTCGCGGGCTCAACGCGCTGGAGACCGGTCTGCTGGTGATGCCCGGTGGTCTCGCGATGGGTCTGCTCGGTCCGACCGTCGGGCGGCTGTTCGACAAGTACGGCGGGCGGGTGCTGGTCATTCCCGGCGCCGTCGGCATCACGCTGGCGCTCGCCGGGTTCACCCAGGTCACGATGACCATGCCGTACTGGCAGTTGCTCGGGCTGCACGCCCTGCTGATGGTGAGCCTGGCCGCGTCCTTCACGCCGGTGTTCACGCTGGGGCTGGGGGCGCTTCCTCCTCATCTGTACTCCCATGGGAGTTCGATCCTGAGCACGCTTCAGCAGGTCGCCGCCGCCTTCGGCACGGCGCTGGTGATCACCTTGATGAGCGTGCGCTCCGAGACGCTGAAGGCGGAGGGCGCCACCCAGGTGCTCGCCACCCTCGGCGGCATGCAGCTGGCCTTCATCGTCGGCGCCGTGCTGTCGGTCGCGGTGGTGATCACCGCACTGCTGCTCCCGGCCAGGGCGGAGAGCTCGGGCGAGCACGTGGGGCACGGGCACTGAGCGGTGGAGGGCGCGGCCGGCTGTCCGCGCCCTCCGCTGTTCAGAGCTCGTCAGTCGGCTCGTCAGTCGGCTCGTCAGTTCGGCTCGGCGAAGGTCAGGGCCTTGGCGGGGTTCTCGACCATGATGGTGTGGATGGCCTTGTCGCTCACGCCGAGGGTGCGCAGGGCCGGGAGGAAGTAGCGCGGGATGTAGTCGTAGCCCTGCCCGCCGTACCTCTTGAGTTGGATTTTCTGGCATACGTCGTGACCGAGGACGATCTGTCCGGCGTATCCGCGTTCGATGAGGCCGGCGACTCCGCGGGCGATCTTGTGGTCGCTGGTCAGGACGAGGTGGCCCCAGGGGCTGCCGGGCGAGGCGAGGAAGTCGAACTCCACGAACACCCCGCGTGCCAGCAGCCGATCGGCGAACGACGCGTCGCCGAGCACGTCCATGGCGTGGCCCATGACGATGTTCGACGGGGCGACGCCCTCCTCGTCGAGGATGTCCAGAACGCGAAACTTCTCCTCGCCGACACCGCCGAAGTGGAAGGTGATGGGGGCGCCGGTGATCCGGCTCGCCCGGCCACTGGCCCGGACCACCTTGAGCTCGTTCTCCGTCAGCGGGGCCGATTCGGCGCCGACCTCGCCGATCACCCCCGACCTGATGCCGGTGTCGCCGACGCCGACCGCGATGTCGCGCACGATGACGTCGGTGAGCTGGTCGACGTCACGTTCGGCCATGTCGGCCGGGTGGAAGGTGGGGGTGTACCAGCCGCCGCCCATGACGATGTTGAGCCCGCTCTCACGCGAGAGCCGCAGTAGCGACTCGGGGTCGCGGCCCAGGCCGATGGGCGAGACCTCGACCATCGTGCCGCCTCCGGCCTCGGCGAAGGCGCGTACCTCCTCCAGCATCTCCGTGAAGTCGCCCATCACGTCGTTGTCCGCGCTCGGACCGCCGTGCCGCACCCTGGCCAGGTCGCCGAGCGTGAGCGGCAGCGCGGCCTCGGGGGCGTCCTCGCCAGGACGGCGGAAACCCGGCGGGCGCCGCAGGTCGACGAAGATGTGCTCGTGCATGAGCGTCTCGCCGAGCGTCGAGGGATCGACCGGGCCGGAGACGGTGAGAGCCTGCCCGGCGATGTTCGGAATCTCGAACGCGTATCGGCTCATGAGCCCGCCTTCTGGGTGAGGAGTCGCTGGGGGTTTCGTACGGTGATGGCGGTGATGAGGCTTTCGTCCGCGCCGAACATCCCCAGGTACGGCACGAACTGCTTCAGTACGAATCCGTAGCCGCCTCCGCCGTACGCCAGAAGGTCCGACTTGGCCGAGACGTCGTGCGAGAGCAGGAGGTGATCGGTATGTCCTCTGCGGGCGAGTTCGAGCACGGCGGCGGCGACGTCCTGGTCGTCGGACACACTCAGCACCGAAGGCAGCCTGCTCAGACGGTCGAACTGGACGAACACCCCGCGTTCGAGGAGTGGTTCGAGGTCGTCCACACACGGTGACAGCGCGTCGCAGTGCCCGACGGCCACCCGCGTGAGGTCGGCGCCCTCGGCGGCGAGCAGGTCGAGTACGCGCTGCTGCAGGGCCGGGTCGTCGTTGCGGTCGAGCGAGATCGCGGCTCCCGTGGCGGCCGACGCCCGGGCCACGGCGATCAGGAGCGCCTTTTCCTCGGGTACGTCCGGGTCGAGCGCGGCGATCTCCCCGATGATGCCCGCGCGTATGCCGTCGACGCCTTCGGTGAGGTCGCGGATGAGCTCGTCGTGCGGTTTGTCGCCGTTCCGGGGGCGGTAGCGGCCCGTGCCCATGACGATGTGCAGGCCGCTCGCCTCGGCGATGCGCCGCAGGGCCGCCGGGTCGCGGCCGAGGTCCGGGGTCGTGAGGTCGACCAGCGTGCCGCCACCCGCCGACCGGTACGCGGTGGCCTCGGCGATCGCGAGGGATTCGTCGGTGAGGAGCAGGTTGTCGGGGTTCGGCAGGCCCATGGTGATGGCGCCGAGGTGGGCCATGGCGAGCGGGCGGTGTTCGGATGGACGGTGTTCGGATCGGGCGTGGTCAGGGGCGGTGAAGTCGCTCAGGAGGTGTTCGTGGGGAAGGACGACGCCGAGTGCGCTGGGGGCGACCTCGCCGGTGACGGTGACTACTGTCTCGCGCGATGCGCGCGGGGGTACCGCTCCTGCGGTCGGCTCGCTCATAGGCACATAGCAGATCATATATGATTGCTTGGCCTCAAGAGGGTTGGGGCTGCGGCCTCACGGGGTTTGGGCGCCTGTGATTGTAGGCGAGTGGGGGCTACGAGGCGCTGGGCGCCTAGGGCCGTAAGAGGGTTGGGGCTACGAGCCACAAGGGGCTGGGCGCCTATGGTCGCGAGAGGCTCTGGAGGCTTGAGGGGCTTTTGGGGATCGGCGCTCCCGGCTTGATCGAACACCCTCTCCCGCGGCTTGATCGAACACATGTCGAACGTGTGCGGGCCGCTCGCGACGTCGGATCACAGGCCTCTTTTCCCTGGCCACAGGGGCTGAAGGTGGCCAGGCAGGGGCGCTTCGCCCGGGTTACGAAGATCTTTACTCGAATCTATCGCGCACCTGTTCGATGCCGCGCTACAGTTCTGGGTATCAGATCGAACACGGGTTCGGACCCATCTGTGCAGGTGAGGAGGGCGGCATGTCGCTGGCGACCGTGGCGAGCATCCCTCCCCAGACACGCCGTAGCGCTTTCTTCGGAAATCTAAGACGGCCGCTATATCCGGCAATAAAGTCCGAGAGCGTGGACCCCGTGCGCAATCCTTACGCCCCCGGTGCGGGGCAGCGTCCCCCTGAGCTCGCCGGGCGCGATCGCGAGCTGCAGCAGTTCGAGATCGTGCTGGAGCGGGTGGCCCGTGGCCGCCCCGAGCGGAGCATGGTCGTCACCGGCCTGCGTGGTGTGGGCAAGACCGTCCTGCTCAATACGTTCAAGTCGATGGCGATGCAGCGGCTATGGGGCACCGGCAAGATCGAGGCCAGGCCCGACCAGTCGATTCGCCGCCCTGTCGCCGCCGCCCTGCACATGGCGATCAGGGAGCTGGCTCCGCGTCACCGGGCGCCCGAGCGCATCGAGGAGTTCCTCGGCGTGCTCAAGGCGTTCGCGATGCGCGATCCGGCCGCCGCCAAGGGCACGTCGCACTGGTCGCCCGGCATCGAGGTGCCCGCCAGCCGTGGTCGCGCCGACTCGGGCGACCTGGAGATCGACCTGACCGAGTTGTTCGTCGACGCCGCGAGTGTGGCGACCGATCTGGGCGTCGGCATCGCCCTGTTCATCGACGAGATGCAGGACGTGCAGGCGCCTGACGTCTCCGCCCTGTGTGCCGCCTGCCATGAGCTGTCGCAGACCGGCGGGCCGCTGATCGTGGTCGGCGCCGGGCTTCCCCATCTGCCCAGTGTGTTGTCGGCCAGCAAGAGCTACTCCGAGCGGCTCTTCCGCTATGCCCGGATCGATCGGCTCGACCGTGATGCCGCCGATCTGGCGCTGCTCGCCCCTGCGGAGAGCGAAGGGGTGGAGTTCACCCCCGAGGCGCTCGACGCCCTCTATGAGGCGGCCGACGGCTACCCCTACTTCGTCCAGGCCTACGGCAAGGTCGCCTGGGACTTCGCACCGCGCAGCCCGATCACCGTCGACGACATCAAGGTCTCGGCACCCGAGGCCGAGGAGGAGCTGGCCGTCGGCTTCTTCGGCAGCCGCTACGAGCGAGCCACGCCCGCCGAGCGTGACTACATGCATGCGATGGCCTCGATCGGCGACGAGCCGGTCGCCACCGCCGACGTGGCCGACGCACTCGGCCGCAAGCCCTCCAGCCTCTCGCCCGCCCGTGACAGCCTCATCAAGAAGGGGCTCATCTACAGCGCCGAGCGTGGGCTGATCGCCTTCACTGTGCCGCATTTCGGGAGGTTCCTACGTGCTCAGCCCGTCTGAGACGGCACTCCTAGTCCTCTATTGGGTTGTCTAGTGGGGAAGCTAGATAACCCAATAGAGTCAAATCAACGCGCCCTTCTGTAGGAATCTACGACTGTCTAGCGTCTTGCCGAGATGGCGATAGATTTCTGCAGAGTGTCGTTGCCCCCTGCCGCCTGGGGTGACGTCGGGGCTGCGGGGATGTCTGCCGGCGGGGCGTGTTCCGTGGTGGGGGTGCCGCCCTGCGTCCCCTGGGTTGGGCTGTGCTGGGCGTACTTCTTGTTGCCGTCGAGCGGGTCGAGGGGGTCGAGCGGGGGGCCGAGGATGGTCTGGCCTGGCGGCAGGGGTGGCGGGGTGTGCGCTTCGACGGAGGCGCGTTCCAGGGCGGCCAGCGCGACCGACGTGACCAGGGCGCGAGACTCAGGCGAACTCGGCGCCCCGTACAGCACCATCGACTCAGACTCCCCGGCCGAGGCAGCCGGTGGGTCGCCCATGACGGGTGCGGCCAGCAGTTCCCGGGTCCCCCGTGCGGGTCGCGGCTCGTTCAACGAGGCCGCCGCGGGCAGTGCGGGAGTCTCGGGCAGCGACGACTCCTCGACCGGCTGCGGCTCCAGCGCCTCCGACACCTGCGGGACCAACGACACCCGAACAGCCGGGCGTCTCCCGCTCAAGTACACCGCGAACACCACGTCGACCTTCTCCCCCTCGGCCGATACCCCGTCATAGACGAAGAACCGCCAGCACAGCTCACGCCAGCTGTCATACGGCTCGGCCGTACTCAACAGGGCGGCATGCGAGCGCCACGTCGTGCTGGCGCGGAGCCGGGTGAGGGCGACACCCGGGGAGGCGGAGCGGTGCTCGCACGGTGCCCGGTAGCGGATGCGATCGATGCCCTCCTCGAGTTCGGGAGAGAGTACGGCGATCGCCAGGACGCCGAGCGCCGTGAGCCATGACAGGGTCGGCCCGGCCGACCAGACCGACAGCAGCGACATGGCGGCCAGGACGACCGCCCTGCCGATCGAGCGCAGCCCGATGGGAGCCGCGCTGACCTCGCCGAAGCAGCCGCACCCGACGTCCGGCCGCCGCCTCCGCAGCTCAAGCAGGACATAGGTGGACATCGAGAAGAACGCGACCGCTCCCCAGCGGAAGAGTTCGAGCTCGCCGAACAGCAGTCCGGCGGCGATGACGAGCTCGCCGACCGCACACGCGTACATGGCCGCCGTCCTGAACCTGTCCGGCACCAGCACGGCAGGCCCGAGGCGGGTCAGGCCGCCTGGCTCCACATCCATGTGGGCGGTCGCCACCTTGGCGACGGCGCCCATGACCAACAGCGCGATCACGACGGGAAGCTGCGATCCGAGCAACGCCATTCACCCCATTCCGACCCGGGCATTGAAACACCCCTTGGTCAGTTCCCCACCTAATTCGACGAAGGAAGCGGGCGACAGCTCAAGAATCCGTCCCCGCGGTGACGTGCCACACTCCACACACCGGTCGCAGAAGCGCCCGGCCATACATCCACATTCGACGATCGCCACATTGCTCCCCTGGTCGGAGCAGACATTGCGAACATTGAGCAACGACCCGAGAGACAGGTACGGCAGGCCGACACACGACGTCTCGCCATCGGGGCAACCCGAATCGGAACGCTCCACCATCGGATAGGCGGCGCCACGCTCGCCCTCGTCGAAGGCGTCCGACCAGGTCGCCGTGCCCGAGATGCGGGACTGCATCCCGCTGTAGGCCGGAGGCGGCACGGGCACGGCGCGAGCCGGGTGGGCGGGCTGGGAGGCGGCGGGCAGCAGCGCCATCGTGCCGCCGTCGTACCTGAGGCCGATCGCATCGAACAGGAACCCAGGTTCGAACTGCGGATGCCGTACCCTGATCCGGCCCGTGGCGCGATACGGAATCACGACCGAGCGGCGGCCTCGATGGGGGCCGCAGTCAAGCTCGACGGTCAGATCGCGCCTGCCGCTGACGGCGAGGATGACCCCGGTGACCCGGGTGATGTCCGCCCAGATGCGTTCGACGACCTTGCCGCCGCGCAGCGTACGCATGGTCACGCGGGAGCCCGCGGGAAGATCGGCGGGAGGCAGGGCGCCGTCGCGCCAGGCCTCGGCCCAGGGGGCGATGACGAGCCGCTCCTGGACGCCTTCGACATTCTCGATCGTGATCAGATGGGGGCTGATGTCGAGGATCTGGCCGATCACGGCCTTCGGCGGGTCAGGGGGCGTACTGTCCTGATTCGGATCGGCCGGGCGGGGCTCGGGCCCGGGATGGCCGGCCTCACGTCCCAGCGCGGCAGCCGCCAGCAGGCGACGGCGCTCGATGTTCGGGTACGCCATCGGGCCCTCCTCTGTTGTCGGATACAGCCTCACATGAGAAGGCCGCACGCTACACAGTTCACCCCGGAAGAGAGCAAAATACCCATCCCTGGTGGAACGTGTAGACAACCACCGGTGGGCAAACCTGCCACCGATCTTGACCTTTCTTTGTCAGTGACAGCATGAATCATGGGTTCCAGTTCAGCCGGAACTGGGGCGACGGCTGCGATTCTGACGACGATGCAGACTCTCAGCGAGCTCCTCCACGAGAGCGGCGAGCCTCCCGGGCCCGCCGTACCTCAGGGCGCGGCCGACGACCAGGCCGCCGAGGAGTTCCGCGTGTACGTCCAGGCCCGGGGTCCGGCTCTGCTCAGGGCCGCGCACCAGCTCACCGGCCACCCGGCCGACGCCGAGGACCTGCTGCAGTCGGCGCTGACCAAGACCTACCTCGCCTGGGGCCGCATCCACGACAGAGCAGCGCTTGACGGGTATGTACGGCGAGCGATGGTCAATATCAACATCTCGCAGTGGCGGCGGCGCAAGCTGGAGGAGTACCCCGCCGAGGAACTGCCCGAGATCCCGGTGAGTTTCGCCAGGGACAGCGGCGCGGGCGATCTGACCGAGGTGCTCGAACAGGCACTCGACCGGCTGCCGAGCCGGATGCGGGCGGCGATCGTCCTCAGGTACTACGAGGACATGTCCGAAACGGAGGTCGCCAACGCCCTCGGCATCAGTGTGGGCACGGTCAAGAGCACCGTCTCGCGGGCGATGGCCAAGCTCAGGGGCGAGATCCCCCAGCAGCCGGGCTGAGCCGTGCCACGATCATGGAGTGATCGCCTCCGGGCACGGCCGATCGCCCTCCGCCCCCGCGTTGGCGCACGGCCGTACCACGGCACGCAGGACACGCAACGTGGCCAGGAACGCCTCCAGCTCGGCGGGCGCCAGCAGGCCGGTGAACGAGGACTCGATGTCGCCCAGATGCTTGGGCAGCACCGCGAGCATGCGCTCCTCGCCCTTCGGCGTGAGCACGGCGTAGGAAGCACGCCGATCGGTGGAACACGCCTGCCTCGCGACCAGATCCTCGCGTTCGAGGCGGTCGACGACGCGCGTCACACCGCTGGTCGACAGGCCCGTCTGGGCGGCGAGCACACTCATCCGCAGCCGGTGCTCGGGCGAGCGGGCCAGCCGCATCAGCGTCTCGAAGTCGATCTCGGAGAGCCCGGCTTCGGCGAACACCGGCTGCATCCGCGCATGCATACCGGCCTGAACCTCGAAAAGCAGGCCGATCGCGGTCAGCCGGGGGTCGTCAAAGGTGCTCACGTTCATACCTTAGACGACATTAGTTGACGCGGGGAATATTCCTCGTGTAGATATCTGTTGCAGCAAACATCCGCACCGCAACTATCGAGGCAGGCCAGGCGGCTCACGGCCCCCGGACTGCCCACCACATCGAAAACGTCCCGCACAGCGGGCATCTCTGTCGAGGGAGACACATCATGAGCACCCGTACCTGGGAAGGCCTGAACATCCCCACCGCCGGCACCTTCACGCTGGACACCGCGCACACCCGCATCGGGTTCGTGGTCAAGCACATGATGGTCAGCAAGGTACGCGGCAACTTCGGCGAGTTCACCGGCTCCGTCACGATCGCCGACAACCCCCTGGAGTCGAGCGCCGAGCTCACGATCAAGACCGAGAGCATCAACACCGGCCAGCCCGACCGCGACGGCCACCTGCGCAGCGACGACTTCCTCTCCGTCGAGAAGTTCCCCGAGATCACCTTCCGCAGCACCCGCGTGGTCAGCCACTCCGGCGACGAGTTCACCGTCGCAGGCGACCTCACCGTACGCGACGTGACCCGCGAGGTCACCCTGACCGTCGAGTACGGCGGCCTCGGCACGAACCCGTGGGGCCAGGAGCTGTGGGGCTTCTCGATCGCCACCGAGTTCGACCGCGAGGAGTTCGGCCTCACCTGGAACCAGGCCCTGGAGACCGGCGGCGTCCTCGTCGGCAAGAAGATCAAGGTCGAGATCGAGGGCGAGGCGCAGCGCGCGTAGGCTGTCACCGCCTTCATCCACAGCCCGTTCCGCAGGTGGGACGGGCTGGACGGGTGGGTTATCCACAGATGTGGATGACGTTACCCACAGGCAGTGGATAACTTGAACGACGACTCCTCAGGGATCCGCTTTGCCGCCTCGCCGTAAGGCCGGTACTCTGTCCTGAGCCACACGGCTCCAGGAGGATTCGCCTAGTCAGGTCTATGGCGCCGCACTGCTAATGCGGTTTGGTGGCAACACCATCCGGGGTTCAAATCCCCGATCCTCCGCAGGTCAGAGGCCCTCACCCGATTGTTGGGGTGGGGGCCTTTTGCGTGCCGGTCGCGGTTCTGGTTGCAGGTAGCCCCAGAGCACCGAGGTCGGCCATCCCACGACTGTGACGACATCGCCCCAATGCAATCCTCACTGACCCCGAAGGGTCGGCGCTGGCTGACCCGTGAGCACATCGACGTTCAGCGCGGCGCGCTGATTGCACTCCTCGCCACCCCGCAGGGGCAGCGCTGCGGGGGCGCACTCAACCGATCACCTACAGGCGTTGGATACGGCAATCAGTCTCGCCATGAGCCCAGAACGGGTTACCCAGCTCGCTGGAGGGGCTGAAACTGAACGTCGAGGCGTACTTCGAGGGCCTCGGCGAGGCGTTCCAGCATGGGGATGGTGGGCATTGTGCCTCCCGCCTCGAAACGAGCGACCGCGGGCTGTTTCAGGCCGGCCCGCTCTGCAAGTTCGGTTTGGGTGAGCCCGAGTTCCTCACGGCGACGCCGTACGGCTTCCCCCAGCTCGAACCGAAGGCGGGCGGCCTCGTAGGCGGCACCGGCCCCAGGACGGCCCATGATCTCGGCGCGCTTGTCGGCCCACGCCTTGCGCTCCCCCATGCCCTCACTCCTCATCTGCGGTGTGCGCCTCGGCGATACAGCGCTCCATGGCCCACACCGCTCGCTCGATCTCGCTGGTCTCGCGCATCCGCTGCTTCCTGAACTTTGTGAGCAGGACGATCCTCCTACCCGAGGCGATCCAATATGTGATGCGCACAGCCTCGCGAGGGAGATGAAATCGAAGTTCCCGGAGTTTGCCGTGCAACTGCCTGGTGTACGGCTCGCCGAGCAGCACACCTCGCTCCGCCAGGAGGTCAACATAGAAGACGGCCGTCTCCTGATCGTCCTGACTGAGCGAGTCGAACCACTTGTCGACCTCGGGCTCCAGCTCCACCTCTCCATGTTCATAACATGGACGTTATACGTCGGGCAAGAGTGACCTCCTGTGAATGATGCATCCCCCAGTTCGCCAACCAGGTCGGAAGCGTCGATCAACGCGAGAGAGTCCATGCCGCAATCAAGAGTCTTGGGCCTTGGGACAGCACGTCAGGTCCGAGCGCGTTTCGGCGTTGATTTTGGTCTTGCGGGATGGATTGGCTTGGTCGAGGGAGGGCGTGCTGGACCCGACTTTGTCGTGCTTGGGCTTAGGAGAACACCCAGTGGGCGGCTGTGGCGTCGTCGGAGGGTTTGGGGCGGGGCCAGCGGGTGGTGTGGGGGTCGGTGGATTCGGCTTGTCGGACTCGGCGGATGAGTTCTTGGGGGCCTGAGGTGTCGAGTAGGTCGAGGGCCTGGCGCCAGTCAGTCAGGTTGAAGCGGTCTACCAGGCGGGAGGCGCCGTCGCTTAGTAGGGCTACGGCCTTGATGCGGTTGGTGGGGAGGGTGCCGGTCAGGGCCTGGTCGGCGGCGAGGGGGTCGACTGCTGCTACCCAGAATCCGCCGTCCCGGTTGCGGTGATCGCGTAACGCCTCGATGTACGCGCGATGCGCGGCGACGCGCTCGGCGCTTCCGCCAGGCACCAGGCTTCCGCCAGGCGCAGCGCTTCCGCCAGGCACCAGGCTTCCACCAGACACAGCGATTCCGCCCGACACGGCACTTCCGCCCGGAACGACGTTCCCGTCAGACACAGCACTTCCGCCCGGCACGGCGCTTCCGCCAAGCCCCGGGTCCATTGCCTGGCGCACCCCCCGCCCGACTCGCGCCACCCGATCGTCGACGATGACCATCGGCTCTATCGAGCCCACCACATCCAGCACCAGTACCGAATCGCCCAATACCAGCCAGCCCAGCCGATCCCCTTCCCGTCGCACCATCACCACGGTCGAAGACGGCGACCCGGGATGTCCCAGGTCGCAGACGAAGTCGTGCATCGATGACACAGCCTTGATCGCGTCCGCCAGTACCTCGGCCAGGGGTCCGTCGCTCTGGCTCATCCCGGCGAGCAATGTGGAGCCGAGCGAACGCACGAACCACGGCACGCCGTGTGTGCATCCGGACTCCGACCCGGCGGGCGTCCCGGCGCCGTCGAGCAGGACCAAGGCGTCGGGGGTCGCCCCGACGAAGTCCTCGTTCGCGCGGCCCGGTGCGGGTTCGGTGGCGAGCGTGACACGCATGACTACCCGGTTCCCCGGAATGCGGGCCGTACTCGGCGGTGCGGCGCTGGACTCTCCCATGGGGGGAGACGCCAGGCTGGAGGCCTGGTCGTGGATGTGGGAGGAGTGGGGCGCATGGGTGTCATCCAGGGTGTCGACGGGCGAGGGCTGCAGCACTGTGAGACGTCGGCGGTGGGGGTGTTGCTGCGGCACGAGGGGCTGGAGTTGTCCGAGCCCATGATGTTCGGGCTGGGGGCAGGGCTGTCCTTCGTGTACTGGGACAGCAAGGGGATGCCGTTCCCCTTCCTCGGCGGGCGGGTCAAGCCGTTCGAGCTCACCAGGAACCTGACCGCCCGCCTGGGGTTGCGGCTGAACGCCGTGGAGACGGGGTCGGCGGGCAAGGCCTGGGAGAACGTGGCGCGCGACATCGACGCCGGGCGGCCCGTCGGGCTGCAGCTCGACTCCTACCACCTGGACTACTTCTCCTCGAAGGTGCACTTCGGCGGACATGTCGTCGCCATGTACGGATACGACGACAACGACGCCTACCTGGTGGACACCGAGCAGCAGGGATCGGCCGTACGCACGAGCCGGGCCAATCTCGCCCTCGCGCGGGCCGAGCGCGGGCCGATGACCGCCAAGAGCCGATCGTTCACGATCACCGTTCCGGCCGATCGGCACACCACTTGGCAGGAGCAGATCGTCCCGGCCATCAGGGCGTGCGCCGACGCCTTCCTCGCCGCCCCGATCGCGAACCTGGGGTACCGGGGCATCGCGAAGGCGGGCAAGCTGGTGCCCCAGTGGCTGGAACGCACCGAGGAGCCGCAACGGGATCTGGCGCTGGCCGCACTGCTCATGGAGAGGGGCGGCACCGGCGGCGGGCTGTTCCGTGTGATGTATCGCGACTTCCTCGCCGAAAGCGGGCAGTACGTCGACGACAGCAGGCTGGAGACCGGGCACAGGCTGTACGCCGAGGCAGCCGCCCTGTGGAGCGACGTCTCCGGCCTGGTGGCCAAGGCCGGCGAGAGCGGCGAAGCGGGCCACCTCGACCAGGCGGGAGCCGTACTCAAGGACCTCTCCCGCATCGAGCAGGAGGCCATGGAGGCACTACGCAGGCTGTGAGCCGCGCCGACGCCTCCCGACGACGGCTTTCCAGGGGCGCACCGCTCGATGCAGGATGAATGGATGACCACGATCGGCAGATGTCACGTGTGCGGGAACATCTTCGCCTTCGAGCCTTCGGACGTCTTCTCCGTCACGATGGACCCCGAGACGAACATGCCGCTCGGCATGACCATGGCGGGCGCTCGCAGGGAGCCGACGCCGGAGGAGGTGGCCAGGGCGGTCGAGGAGCATGTCTGTCCGGCCTGCGTCGCCAGGATCACCGAGCTCGGCCGCCTCCTGGATCCACCGCCCCCGGTGTTCGACACCTGGCAGCGGCCGGGCACGAACTGACCCCGCCCCGCAGACCCCCGGCCGCCACCACGGCCGGGAGCCCGCGACGCCGAGCCTCAGGAAGCCTCAGGGAGTGGGCGCCTTGCTGCCGTACCCGTACGTGGACACGGTGTTTCCGGTGGTGTCGCGGAGTTTGGCCTCGTCGCCCTTGTCGTTCCAGATGGGGCGGCCGCTGCCGTAGCTGAATCCGCCCCACTCGGGGTGGACCTCGTTGGTGTAGATACGGAGCTTCTGGCCGGGTTGCAGCACGGTGCCGGGCGGGAAGACGAAGTCCTGCCCGGCGTCGTCGGCGCCGAGTGTCCAGCCGGATATGTTGGCGGCCACGGTGCCGCGGTTGATGATTTCGACGTACTCGTCGGCCTGCGTGTACTTCACCCCGCCCTTGGAGCGCACGGTGGTGATGTGCACGTCCGGGCGCCCGGCCTTGGCGAACAACGCGACGACATCGGCGCTGTTGGCACCGTTCTCGGGGCTGATGAAGGTACGGACGACCTGGCCGTTCTGCTTGAACCCGCTGATGACGACGCCGTACTCCTCGCCGTCGATCGTCACGGTCTGCGGCGAGACGAACGTGGGCAGGTCCACGATGTCGTCGGGCGCGGGCCCGTTGTTGGGCGTCTCGTTGTGGTGGAAGCGGAAGGCGAAGTCGGCGGTGGTGCCGTCCTCGAAGCTCACGCGTACGGTCAGGTCGACGTCGAACTGCTGCTGGGGCATTCCCGTGATGGGGAAGTTCTCATGGGTGAAGGTGCCCAGGGTGAACTCGGTGCCGTCCGTCTTGACCGGGACCGTGCCTCCCTGGAACACATATCCGCTCTGGCCTCCTCCGGCGGGCTGTCCCCACTGGACATGCCCGGTGCCGAGGCCGTTGAGATTCGGCGGGGTGGTGCTGAGGGACGGCCATACTCCCGAGGTGCTGGCGTTGCTCATCGGACTCCCTTAGTCAGCGAACCTTTCCGTCGTAACCCTATGAGTACGCAATGTCACGCAGAAGACTACAGAGACGATAGAAGCCGCTACATAACCGGACTGCTCGTGATCATTGACGCCATGCCGTCAAACCGATAACAGCCGCCCCAAGAGTCACAAGCTCCCTCCTCCCCCTCCGAAGCGATTTAGGATCACAGACATGCGCACCGGACTACGCGAGGCACTGATTCTGCTCGGCTACCTGGTGGGCATGGTCTCCATGACCCTCATCGGCCAATGGGTCGGCGGCGACGGCTTCGGACGCGCCTTCTTCACCCTCGGCGAGGTGGTGTTCGCGATCGGCTTCCTGGCCCGCCTGGGCCTGCTCGGGTACTGGGGGGTGCGCCGCCTCCTCCGCTCGTCGCGCGCCGCCGACCTGGCCAGGACGCAGAAGTACGCCGCGGCCAAGACCCAGGCGTTCACCACGACCAAGACGCGGAAGTTCACCCGCAAGGACCGCTAACCCCAATGCCGGTTAGTTAAGGTCTGGCTGCTGGTGGTGAGGGTTTCGGCTGAAGTCCGGACATGAGAACGGAGATCCAGTAGAACGGGTGATCTTCTACCACCGCCCGCACAGACTGGATCTCCGTTGGCTCGTCAGTCTGCCAGGTCTGCCCTGGCCTCCGCTATCTGTTCGGTGACGCACACGGTTCGGGTGGGTATGGGGGTGTTCGCGCCCGGTCATCTGGGCGAGCTGACACAGATCGTGCCGTTCGAGATGGTCGATGAGGTGCTGGCCGAGACCGGTGCGACCGAGCGGCGGGTGCGGGAGTTGCCCTCGCGTGTGGTGGTGTACCTGCTGGTGGCGGCGGGGTTGTTCGCCGAGCTGGGGTATCGGCAGGTCTGGTCGCGGTTGGTGGCGGGGCTGGAGGAGGGCGGGCCGGTGCCGTCATCGTCGGCGCTGGCCCAGGCCCGCAGGCGGGTGGGGGTGGCGCCGTTGAAGGCGTTGTTCGAATTGCTGGCGGGGCCACCTGCGGGGGCGGCGCGGTGGAGGGGGCTGCTGGTGTGCGCGATCGACGGGACGACGATGAGCGTGCCGGACAGCCCGCAGAACCTGGCCTGTTACGGGCGTCAGAGCGGATCTCATGGCGGATCGGGGTTTCCGCTGGTCCGGTTGCTGGCGGTGGTCGCCTGTGGTACCCGCACTGTGCTGGGGGCGAGGTTCGGGCAGTTCAAAACCGGTGAGAGCACCTATGCGCCGGACCTGTTCGGCTGCCTGCGGCCGGGAATGCTGCTGCTGGCCGACCGGAACTTCGCGGTCAAGGACCTCATCACCCAGATCGCCGCGACCGGCGGCGGCCTGCTGATCCGCTGCAAGAACAGCCGGCCGCTGCCCCGGCTGGCGGCCCTGCCGGACGGGTCGTGGATCTCGGTACTGGGCGGGGTCACGGTCCGGGTGATCGATGCGCAGATCACTCTTGGCCTCTCGGGTGGCGGCTGCCGGAGCGGTCGTTACCGGCTGATCACCACCCTGCTCGACCATCGGCGTTACCCGGCGCCCGACGTCGTGGATCTGTATCACCGGCGGTGGGAGATCGAGACGGCATACCGGGAGCTGAAATCGGCCCTCCTGGGCGGCAGGGTTTTGCGGTCCCGTACTCCTCAGGGCGTCGAACAGGAGATGTACGCCCTGCTGGTCGGCTATCAGGTGCTGCGGACCGCGATGGCCGGCGCCACCGGTCCCGACCCGGCCGTCCTGGACGACCGGGCCAGCTTCACCGTCGCTTTGTACGCCGCCCGCGACCAGATCACCGCAGCCGCCGGGATCATCACCGAGCCCGCCGGCCTGCCAGGCCGGATCGGACGGGCTGTCCTGGCCAGCCTGCTCCCCAAGCGCCGGAGCCGATCCAGTCCCCGCGTCGTGAAACGAGCGATCTCCAAACATCGCGCGAAAGGCCAGATAGACCGCACCAATCACCGCACGACCATCAACATCGACATCCTCACCGAAGCCATGTTGACGACCACCGAAGACCCTTAACTAACTGGCATTGCCGCTAACCCACCGCCTCGCACGCCGCCCGTACCAGCAGCGTGTTCAGCGCCCGCCCTGGATCCCCCTTGTACGGCGTGGCGGCGAAGCTGACCTCTCGCCTGCCGTCCTCGCTGTGGAACACCACGGCCGAGTACCCGGCGACGCCTCCGCCCTGCCCGTAGAACGTGCCGCACGGCGTCCGCACCGTCGCCAGGCCGAGCCCGTACCCGCCCCCTGGCAGGGTCGTCTTCATCAGGCCGAGCCAGCGCGCCCCCAGCAACCGCCCGCCGAGCAGAGCGCGCATGAACCGATTCAGATCGGCCGTGCTCGACACCATCCCACCGGCCGCCCCGAGCACACTCGGATGGAGCGCCGTGACATCGGTGACAACGCCGTCCCGTACGACATAGGCATGCGGATGCGGTCCCTTGATCGACGGCAGCGAGCCGGGGACCGAGGTCTGCGCCAGCCCGGCCCTCCGGATGACCCTTCGGGCGATCTCCGTGCCGTAGTCGTGCCCGGTGACGGCGCGGATCACCATGCCGAGCAGCACGTAGTTCGTGTTCGAGTAGGCGAAATCCCCTGACGTGCGCGGCAGCGTCTCGGCCAGGGCGACCAGCTCCTCCTCCCGCCAGTCGCGCGACGGCTCCCGGGGCACTCCCGAGGCGTCCAGGAGGGTGGGGTAATAGTCGGGAATGCCGCTGGTGTGCTGCAGCAGGCTCTTCAGTGTGATGCGATCGGCCGCACGTACGACACCGGGCAGCCAGCGGCTCAGCCGATCGTCGAGCGCGAGGCGCCCTTCGGCGGCCAGTTGCAGCACGACGACGGCGGTGAACGCCTTGGTGACACTGCCGATCCGGAACCGGCCGCCGACCGGCGCGGGACGCGGCCTGCCGTACTCGGTCCTGCCGACGGCCAGCCGGTGGGTACGTCCGGCGGCGCGCACCTCGGCGAGCACGGCGACCGAGCCGTCGTCGGCCGCGTCCTGGAGATAGCTACGCAGTTCGGCGGCGTGAGCGGGGGTCGCGACGAGGGCCGCGACGATGAGGGACCTGACGATGGGCATGCGAAATCTCCTTCGATGTAAGTGACAAAGAGGTCAGCGATCAGTGCTGCGGAATGTGGGAGATGAAGGCTCAGCGATCAGTGCTGAGGAACCGTGAAAGCTCAGCGGTCAGTGCTGGGTAACGATGCAGGCTCAGCGGTCAGTGCTGAGGAAGGCGAGGACGGCGAGGACGCGTCGGTGTCCGGCCTCGTCCGGTGGTAGTCCGAGCTTGGTGAAGATGTTGCCGATGTGCTTGTGCACCGCATGCGCAGTGATCACCAGATGTCGTCCGATGTCGGTGTTGTCGCGCCCCTGCGCCATCAGGGTGAGCACCTCGAGCTCACGCGCCGTGAGCCCGTCGACCAGATGCTCGCGCCCGGACATCAGCTGGGCGACCACCTCGGGATCCATCACGGTCGCCCCCGACGCCACCGAACGCAGCGCCGCGACGAACTCCCCCACCCGGGCGACCCGGTCCTTGAGCAGGTACCCAACCGCGCCGCCCCCGTCGGCCAGCAGCTCGCGGGCGTAGACGCGTTCGACGTACTGCGACAGCACCAGCACCGGCAGGCCGGGCCGATCGCGGCGGGCCTCGATGGCGGCCCTGACGCCCTCGTCCCGGAAGCCGGGCGGCAGCCGTACGTCCACGATCGTGGCGTCGGGGCGGTGCCTGCGTACGGCGGCGACGAAGGCGGGGCCGTCGGTGGCGACCTCGACGACCTCGATGCCCTTGCCCGCCAGCAGGAGCTCGATCCCGGACGACAGCAGCACGTTGTCCTCGGCGATCACGACGCGCACGGCAGCTCCACCCTCAGGCGCGTCGGTCCGCCCGGCGGGCTCTCGACGCGCAGGACGCCGTCCAGCGCGGCGGCGCGACGCCGGATGCCGACCACGCCGGTGCCACGCGTCTCCTGCACCCCGCCGACGCCGTCGTCGTCCACCTCGACCAGGAGCGTGCCGTCCCGTCGGGCCACGCGTACGGCGGCGCGGCCGGCCCGGCTGTGCTTGGCGACATTGGTGAGGGCTTCGGCGACGATGAAGTACGCCGCCGCCTCCAGTGCGGCGGGAAGCTCGCCGACGTCGTCGAGCCGCAGCTCCACGGGCACCTCGCAGTGCGCGCCGAGCGCCGCGAGCGCGCCGTCGAGCCCTCGGTCGGCCAGGATCGGCGGGTACATCGTGCGGATCACCCCGCGCAGCTCCACCATCGCCGCCTCGGCCCCTTCGTGCGCCTCCCGCAGCAGGTCGGCGACGGGCCCGCTGTCGCCGAGCGCCTCCCTGGCCACCCCCAGCCTGATGGCCAGCGCGACCAGCCTGGCCTGGGCGCCGTCGTGCAGATCGCGTTCGATGCGGCGCAGCTCGGCCCCGTGTGCGTCGAGCACGGCGGCACGGGTCTCGCCCAGGTGGGCGACGCGTTCGGTGAGGCTGTCCCAGTCCTCGGTGCTGTGCCCGCCGAGCATGCGGCGAGCCTGCCATCGGGCCAGCGGCGGCACGCCCCACACCAGGAACGCCAGCGCGAGCACGCCGTACCCGATGGCCGACCCCCACCCGGTCACGGGCGCGCCCAGCACGATCGGCCGATCGGCCGGGTACAGCCACCAGAACGGCACGACCGCGACCCGGGCCACGGCCAGCAGGGTGAGCGAGCCGAGCAGCGTGCCGACCACGGCGTACTCCACGGCCGACCACCACCTGCCGGGGCGTACGGCCGGCGCGGCGGGCAGTCCGGCGAGGGCGGCGGCACGGCGGCGGTGCCAGGCCGTCCACCGGTTCAGCGGGCCCGGCCGTACCGCCGCGAGAGGCAGCAGCAACAGCGTCACGAGCGCGCCGCCCAGGCCTGCCACCAGGTATCCGCAGCCTCGCCGGACGGCTGCTCTTCCCTTGTCCATGCAGGCCAGTCTTCCGCCAGGGGCGTTCGCCGGTCACTACAGCGCACTCCACCATTGACGCCCCTGCCCGGGAACCGCCGGGCAGGGGCGTCTATGTGGACAGAACGCCTGGGGTCAGGCGACCTGGTTGTTGGTCCAGCGCTGGGTCTGGGCGGAGGTGTTGCAGGTGGCGAGAACCAGGGCGGTGCCGCCGCCGGTCGCGCCGCCGCTCGACTGGATGCACTGGTTGGTGCCGACGCTCGCCTTGATCTGGTACGTGAGACCGGAGATCACGGGGAACGTCCACTTCTGGGCGGTGGCCCCGGTGCAGGTCACCTGGACGATGGCCGTGCCCGCGGTGCCGCTGCCGCCCAGCGGGCTCAGGCACTTCCTGCTGTACTCGCTGGCGATCGTGTACGCGCCGCTGCCCGCGTCGGCGAGCGTCCAGCGCTGGTTCACCTCGTTGTTCTGCTGCGGCCACTGCTTGATGGCGGCATTGTCGTTGGGGTCGTAGCCGTACAGGTCGAGGGCCAGGTTCGGGCCCGCGGGGTCGACGACGTCGTTGGTGAAGATCGTGGTGGTGTCGTCGGCCACGACGCCCGCGGTGTTGGTGCTGGTGTTGGTCAGCACGATGATCTGGTCGGAGTCGGGCGAGACGCGCGTGACGCCGCCGTACGTGAGGCGCTCCCTGACCTGGTACCCGGCGCTGGTGTTGGTGGTGAGGCCGGTGATCCTGATGGAGTTCTGCCAGATCGGCACGGTGGCCACGACGGTGCCGTTGCGCAGGAGCTGGACGTCACGGTTGACCGGCGAGGTCTCGACCTTCGTGAGCGGGTTGACGGAGAAGACGATCTCGCTGCCCTCCACGTCGGCGACCTTCAGCTGTGGCGCCAGCAGCGGGATCGTCGTCATCGCCGACACCGTGCCGCCGTGCTCCAGGTAGAGGCTGTCCTTGGCGGCGTTGAAGTAGTTGTTGAGGTAGCTGCCGACCGGCGTGACGCCGAAGTAGTCGTCCTTGTTGCAGTCGAGCAGGCGCATGGCCAGCGGGTCCGGGCAGGCGGGGGTCGCACCGCCCTGGCACAGGGTGTCGTTGGAGTCGCTGCAGTGATAGCCGCTGACGAAGTTCGGCGCGTTGGGCAGGATGCCGCCGACCGCGTGGGCGAACTCGTGGGTCATCTCGTGCCCGCTGGCACAGTTGGGCGCGAGGTTGATCCAGGTCGTGTACTGGTTGTACCTGTTGCCGGTGCCCGGGGTGTTGTCCTCGGCGATCGGCGTGTCGCCGACCGCGCCGCCACAGCCGGTGGCGGACTCGAAGTAGCCGATGTAGATGTGATCGGTGTCGGTGTAGCCGAGCCCCTGCAGCGCTCCGACCCAGCCGACGGTGGAGGTGCCGTTGGGCACCTGGACGACGTCGATGTCCAGGTCGCAGCCGGTGGAGCTGGTGGTCTCGAACCGGACCCAGCGCTCCTTGCCGTCACGCCTGGCGCTGTCGTTGACATTCTCCTGCAGGACCCAGGCGGCGTGCCTGATGCGCGCTTCCTTGTCGGCGTAGTAGTTCTTCGTGCCTTCGTAGGCGTAGATCAGCTTGACGCGGTGACCGCTGACGCCGTCACCGACACAGTGCACCTGCGGAACGGTGCTGATTCCGCCGCTGGCGGCTGCCGGTGCGGCCGGCAGCAGGCCGACCAGGAGAAGAGCCGGTACGGCGACGGTGAGCAGCCGTGCCCAGAATCCTCGTTTCACACCTGTGGATGTCATCGGAAACTAACCTCCCCCGCGATTTCCAGCGGTTTTCCGGCACGCCAAATGAACCAGCATGAATTGGTGCCGGAATAGCTGGTCGCGTTTCGTGGTGGTGGATTTCGCCCCGTTGGCGTGTCAATCCCATACGATAACCGGGCCCGAATGACCTGGGAACAGCCTGACGATAACAGAAAAGAAACTTTACAGACGAATTCGAGCTCACGCCGGCTCGACTCTGTCAAGAGAATTTATTTCTGCCTTAGAGCAGCACAGTCATGCTCCATGCCTGATGAGAAGGGGTACGGCAGGCGCGCGAACGCCAAAGAATGGCAGAAATGAAACGATGTTTGGCCGGATCCTCACGAATACCGAGACGCCCGGGAAAACGACCACCCTATTCGACGCCGTCCCGCACGACACCGAAGGCGAGCAGCCACTGGGCCGCGATGTACGTCACCATCACCAGCAGCCCCGCCATTGCCGGTCTGGGCAGCCCCGCGATTCCGAAAGCGATCAAAGCGTCCGACACCAGGAACAGCGCCCCGCCGATCCCGGCCCGCACGCCGTACCCCATGGACAGCAGCGCGGTCGCGGTCAGCAGCAGCGAATAGCAGGCGACGGGAACCTGCAACGCCCCGAGGCCGGGCCACAACAGCACCACCAGCACCCCCCAGACGACGAGATACCCGCCCACCCCCCACCACCGCACAGCCGAGCCGAGACGACGCCAGCGCGGCAGGAACAGCACGACGTAACACACGTGCGCGGCGGCGAAGAAGCCCATCCCGGCCAGGAACGCACCCGGCACCTCCAGCGCGATGTCGCCCAGCGCCGACAGCAGCAGCCCCGCCACCAGCAGCCTCGGCCCGCCGAGCGCCAGCACCCACCCGGCGAGCAACGGCATCAGCAGCCCCTTGGACACCGACGCGTAGGGCTGCAGGCCGGCGGCGTTCACGGCCAGGTGGACGGCCGCGCACACGACGAAGGCGGCCAGCATCCGGGGCGCCCAACGCCGACCCGATGCCAAGGCGGAGTCATGGGCCGGTGAAGGGAAATCACGCATGAGGGGATATTAGGGAGGAACGGTCAGTTCGCCGAACCAGTCCTCGTAGTGTGGCCTGATGAAGCGTGTAGCCGCCGCCCTCGTCCTGCTCATGGGCGTCAGCGCCTGCGGCGGGAACGATCCCGTCACCGGCTCGACGCCGAGCGCCTCGGCATCGGACGAGCAGTCCCAGCCGCCGTCCGCCACACCGACGCCCACGCCTTCGGAGAGCGGGCCGCCCGAGTTCGAGGCCAAGATCTCCAAGGTGACCCGGGAGCAGATGCCGTACTCCTGGCGTCCCGGCTGTCCCGTTCCGGTCAAGGACCTGCGGCTGATCACGATGACCTACTGGGGCTTCGACGACAAGGCGCACACCGGCGAACTCGTCGTGCGCTCACGCGTCGCCGACGACGTCGTCACCGTGTTCGGCCGGCTGTACGACTGGCGCTTCCCCATCACCAAGATGGAACTCGTCGACGCCTACAAGGGCGACGACTTCGACTCCATCGAGGCCGACAACACCTCGGCGTTCAACTGCAGGGCGGCCACCGGTTCGAGCAACTGGTCCAAGCACGCCTACGGCGAGGCCATCGACCTCAACCCCAGGGAGAACCCGTACGTCACGGCAAGCGGCTCGGTCGCACACAAGAACGCACGCAAGTTCGCCGACCGCCCCCTCAAGGAGCCCGGCGTGATCAACGGCGGCGACCGCGTGGTGAAGGCCTTCGAGAAGCTCGGCTGGGAATGGGGCGGCTACTGGTCAGGCACAAAGGACTACCAGCACTTCTCCAAGGGCGGCGGCTGAGCCGTGGTCCGGGCCGATGAGCCAAGATTGACGCATGGCGGCCAAGGACGGGGACGGGTGGACCGAGTGTGGGCGAGGGCATCGGCATTGGGGGGTGTTCGGGGCCTCCGGGTTGCTGGCTGTTCATCATGACGAGCGGGGGGACGCGCGTGTCCTGATGCAGAAGCGGTCGTGGTGGAGCCATCACGGCGGCACGTGGGGGCTGCCGGGCGGTGCGATGGACAGCCACGAGGATGCGATCACCAGTGCGTTGCGCGAGGCCGGCGAGGAGGCGGCGCTGTCGGGTGAGGGGCTGCGGGTGCAGGGGGTCTACCTCGACGACCACGGCGGCTGGTCCTTCCAGACGGTGATCGCCGAGGCCGACACGCTGCTGCCCGCCGTACCCGGTAACAGTGAGAGTGCGGACCTGCGGTGGCTCGGGCTGCCCGAGATCGGCAGGCTGACGCTGCATCCGGGGTTCGCCGAGACCTGGCCGCAGGTCCAGCGCTCGTTGCGGCCGTTCACGGTCGTGCTCGACGCGGCCAACATCATCGGGGCCAGGGCCGAGCACGGCTGGTGGAAGGACCGGCTCGGCGCGACGACCCGGTTGATCGCCGAGGTGGGCGCGCTGGCCGGGCGTGGGCTGCGCACGCTGCCCGACGGGCTGCCCGCACTGGCCGAGACCTTCCCCCGCGTGGTCGTGGTGGTCGAAGGTCAGGCCAGGCGTGCTCCCGCCGCGCCGGGTGTCGAGGTGGTGGCGGCCGAGGGCAGCGGCGACGACGCGATCGTGGCGGCCGTGCGGTTCGCCAGGCCGTGGGAGCAGGTGCTGGTGGTGAGCGCCGACCGGGGGCTGCGCGAGCGCGTCACCGCGCTGGGCGCGGAGGTCACCGGTCCTCGCTGGCTGCTGTCCCAGCTCGACCGGACGCGGCCAGCAGGGTGAGCGCGTGCTCCTCGAGGTGTACGGCGTCGGCCGCGCGTTCGGCCAGGTCGGCCAGCAGGGCGGCGCGCTGCCGCTCGTCGGCCCGGTGGGCCGAGGGCATCGCCAGCGCCCTTTCGACCAGCCCCTCGCCGCCCTGTCCCGTGCGCAAGGCGCGCGACCGTTCGGCGGCGAGCTCGGCGTACCCCTCGGGCACGGCGGCGGACGCGATGCCCGACCAGGCCCGCCCGGCCGCGCGATAGGCGGCGGACGCCTCCGGCAGCCCGGCCTCGGCCAGGAACTCGGCATACAGCGGCCGGGTGCCGCCCGGCGAGCCGTACTCCGACTCCAGGCAGTCATACAGCCGGGTCATCGCGGTGCAGAACGCGGCGGGATCGGCGAAACGCCGGGTCCAGCCGGTCCGGCTCCGGGTGTCGGCGAGCTGGGCGGCGAGTTTGCGCATGCCGGACAGGCCGAAGTTCACGTCGAAGGCGTTGCCCAGGACCGGCCCGCCGAGCTTCGCCGCGGTGTCGGCGACGGCGGCGGCCACGTCGGCCGCGCCGGGCTCACCGGGCTCACCCGTCACCCTGAGCAGGTGGTGGCGTTCCTTCTTCGGAGCAGACCAGGCCGCCATGAACACCGCCATCGGCACCTCGGCCACCCGTTCGTCGTCGACCGCGACCGTGTCGCCCTCGACGCCGACGACCGCGACCTCCAGCGGATCGGGGTACGGCAGGCCCGGCCGCCAGGGCAGCGTGTGCCGCCCGACCCGGCAGATCACCGGCCCCGCCGCCTCCTCCAGCGCCTCACGCAACCGCCGCTCGGCGACCTTGGCCGACCCGGTCGTCGTCACCTCGTACGGCACGGCCGCACGCGTCAGCGCCTTGGGCACGATCGGGTCGGGATGGGCCTGGGTGACGATCGTCGTCATCGGCGCGTGCCCGGCGTACTCGAAGACGAAGTACATGAAGCCGATCCCGCCCCCGAGCCCCAGCCACATCGCCTCCGAACGGCCGGGCAGTGCGCGGGCCAGCAGTCCGGCGTCGTGGTGCCCGGCGTGCGCGCCGGCGGGCAGGGTGTGTCGCAGGGCGGTCATGTAGGACTCGCCGGTCCTGGCCATGCGCTCGCGTACCCGGCGCTTGAGGTGTTTGTGCTCGGTCATGATCGCGCTCTCCACGGCGGCGCCGTGCGAGGACCCACGCTCCGCTGCACGGCCGCCGTCGACAGGCCGATCGACACGAGATCCGGCTGCGCCCCGAGGACATCGATCCCCTCTGCCCCCGCGAGCGCCGCACGGCGTGGGTGTGCGGTCAGGGGGTACGGCGCGGGACGGCGCCGGGATCGACATTACCCGAATCCGGCTCTTCTTCGGGGAAGGCGGCGCTCAGTCCGGTCACGTCCAGGACCCTGCGCAACACCCCGCGTACCCCGGCCAGGCTCAGGCCGCCACCGGCGCGCCTGGAGCGGCGCTGGTTCTCGATGAGCACCCACAGCCCGCTGGAATCGCAGAACCCGAGCGCCGAAACCTCCAGCACGAACGTCGTCACGCCCTCGTCGAACAGGCCGGTGAACGAACGTTGCAGGGTGGAGGCGGTCAGCTTGTCGAGATCGCCCCGCAGCAGGAGCACGGCCGAATCCGGTGCGGTGCGCTGCACCTCGACGCTGAGGTCCGACAACTCGTCGCCTCCCGTAGATCTTTCTCCAGAAGGTACACCTCTGCCGCATCGCGCGTTAGCCGCTATCGTGGTGTCCGCACGGGAGGGTTCGCATAGTGGACGAGTGCAGCCGCCTTGAAAGCGGCCAGGTCAGCGATGGCCTCGTGGGTTCGAATCCCACACCCTCCGCCATCCGTTTCCCACCGGTCGGCACGGTGGCCGACGGGAGAAGGGCCCCCGAGCCCTTGCTCCGGTGTCAGGCGCCGAAACCGTCGCCGATCGCGGCCGCGAGCTGCAGGTAGGCGTCCCTCGTCGACTCGTTCAGCCGGTCGAGGTCGATCTCCGCGCCCTCCTCCAGGTGCGGGTCGTAGGGCACCCTGACCACCAGACGGCATCGGGCGGCGAAGTGCGCCTCCAGCTTGTTGATGTCGACGGCCGAACGCGACCTGGGCCGCACGCTGCACAGCACGACCGTGGCCTGCCGTACGAGGTCGCCGTAGTGGTGTGCCTCCAGCCAGTCCAGGGTTGCCGATGCGGCGCGCGCGCCGTCGACCGAGGGCGAGCTGACCAGGACGATCTGGTCGGCCAGGCCCAGCACGCCGCCCATCGCCGAGTGCAGCAGGCCGGTGCCGCAGTCGGTGATGCAGATGGAGTAGAAGTTCTCCAGCACCTGCGAGACGGCCTGGTAGTCGTCGGCGCTGAACGCCTCGGACACCGAAGGGTCGCGGTCGGAGGCGAGCACCTCGAGGCGTGAGGAGGCCTGCGAGGTGAACGCCCTGATGTCGACGTACCTCTTGACCTGCTCGCGCTCGTTGAGCAGGTCGCGCACGGTCGCGGACGTCTCCAGCTCCAGCTTGTCCGACAGCGTGCCCCGGTCCGGGTTGGCGTCGACCGCGATCACCCGGTCGCCGCGCACCTGGGCCAGCGTCGCGCCGAGCCCCACCGTGGTGGTCGTCTTGCCGACGCCGCCCTTGAGGCTGAGCACGGCCACGCGGTGATGCCCGGTGGCGACAGGGGTACGCGCACGGGCGAGCAACTCCCTGCGCCGACGCACCTCGGGCGACTCGCCCGGCTTGATCCAACCGGCCGACGCCTTGTAGACGAGCTTGCGCCACCCGCCGGAGGGCGCGTTGCGCCGCCCGCGCAGCAGCGACTCGGGGTCGAGGCTGTCGGCGGTGGGCGGCGCCCCCTGCAACGGCTTGGCCGGCACCGCGAACGCGGGCGTAGGCGCCTGCCGCCTCCTGGCCTGGTACGGCTCCCGCACGGGCTCGGGCCTGGCCGGTTCGAGCGTCTCGGCCTGCCGCCTCGGCTCCTGGACGTCCTGGAAGGCGCCTCCCCGGTCGCGACCGGCGGCCTGGGCCTCCTGGACGGTGGGCGGGAGCGTGGCGGGCTGCGGCCATGCGGGCGAGGTGGACTCGTGCTCCTCGTGCGGCGCGGGCTGCGGCCAGCCGGGAGCGCTGTGCTCGGCCTCGACCGGCCTGCGGTCGGGCTCGGCGGCCTGCGGCTCGGGCTCGTTGTGCGGCCAGCCTGGCTCGGCGACCTCGGGCTTGGCCTCGGCCTCGGGGCGCTGCGGCTCGACGAACAGGCCGCGCTCCTTCTCGGTGTCGGAGAAGGCGCCGAGCGAGTAGGAGTCGGTGTCGTCCGGCCTGGGCAGCGGCTTGAGCGGGGAGAGGAAGGAGTCGTCCTTAGCGGGCTCCTTGCCGCCCGACGGCGGCGAGACGAACGAGGTGGCCTGGTCGGCGGCGTCGATCCACTCGGCGGCGTCGGCCTCCTCGTGGGTGCGCTCCTTCGTCTCGTCCGCCGTGCCGAAACCGGAGTCGACGGCGGTGCGGAACAGCGGCGCGTCCTGCTCGGACGGCACCAGCAGCCAGGGGTCCTTCGGATATGGCGAAGCGACCTGCTCGTCCGCGGAGACGCCGGTCGCGCTCACCGTGACGGGCGCCTCGTCGCTCTCCTTGATCGCGTCAAGCCAGGCCAGCTGTTCCTCGAGAGATTCCTCACGATCGTGTCTTGCCACCGTGTTCCCCCTCGGGATGGGTGTAAAGGGGCAGCAAACACATTGCAGATTAACGCCCCGTGTTCCGATGAATGCAGCCAACCCATAACTTCGTCACCGGGTTACCGTGGGTCACATGCGTGCCATCGTGATCACAGAGCCCGGCGGACCAGAGGTCCTGGAGTGGCGTGAGGTGCCTGATCCCCGTCCTGAACGGGGAGAAGTCGTCATCGACGTCGCCGCGTCCGCTGTCAACAGGGCCGACGTCATGCAGCGTCGAGGATTCTACGACCCGCCCGCGGGCGCTTCGCCGTATCCGGGTCTTGAGTGCTCCGGCGTGATCTCCGAGGTGGGTGCGGACGTCGTGGGGTTCGCCGTCGGGGACAGGGTGTGCGCGCTGCTGGCGGGTGGCGGCTACGCGCAACGGGTTTCGGTGCCATGGCAGCAGGTGCTGCCCGCGCCTGAGGGTGTCACACTCGCCGACGCCGCCGGGCTGCCCGAGGTGGCGTGCACGGTCTGGGCCAACGTCTTCATGACCGGAAGGCTGCGCAAGGGCGAGACGCTGCTCGTGCACGGCGGCGCGAGCGGCATCGGCACGATGGCGATCCAGCTGGCCAAGGCCCTGGGCTCGCGGGTGGCGGTGACGGCGGGGTCGGCGGCCAAGCTGGAGCGCTGCGCCGAGCTCGGGGCGGACGAGCTGATCAACTACCGCGAGGAGGACTTCGCCGAGCGGGTCGCCGCCGACGTGATCCTCGACATCATGGGCGGGGCGTATCTCGCGGGCAACGTGCGGGCGCTGAAGAGCGGCGGCAGGCTCGTCGTCATCGGCCTGCAGGGCGGCGCCAAGGGCGAACTCGACCTCGGCGCGCTGCTGGTCAAGAGGGCCTCCGTGCACGGCACCACGCTACGCTCCCGGCCGGTCGACGAGAAGGGCGTGATCGTGCGCGGGGTCGTGCAGAACGTCTGGCCCCTGGTCGAGGCCGGGGCGATCAGGCCGGTCGTGCACGCGCGGGTGCCGATGGCCGACGCCGCCGGGGCACACGAGCTGCTCGAATCCGGTGAGCACATCGGAAAGATCCTGCTAGTAGGTTGAAAGCTATGAACGCTGAGGAGAACACTCCCCACATCGTGGTGGTCGGCCCCGAGGGCATCAGCGCCCAGGGCGATAGCGACGAGCACGAGGAGCGGCCGATCACCAACCTCGTCGAGCAGCCTGCCAAGGTCATGCGCATCGGCAGCATGATCAGGCAACTGCTCGAGGAGGTACGTGCCGCGCCTCTCGACGAGGCCAGCCGCAAGCGGCTGAAGGAGATCCACCAGAGCTCGATCAAGGAGCTCGAGGACGGTCTCGCACCCGAACTCGTCGACGAGCTCGAACGGCTGTCGCTGCCGTTCACCAACGACAACGGCGAGCCGCCGAGCGAGGCCGAGCTCCGCATCGCGCACGCCCAGCTCGTCGGCTGGCTCGAAGGCCTTTTCCACGGCATCCAGACCACGCTGTTCGCCCAGCAGATGGCGGCCAGGGCGCAGCTCGAGCAGATGCGCAGGGCGCTTCCCGGCGGCAGCGCCGAGGGCCAGAGCGGCGCCTCAGGCCCCTATCTGTAGGCCCCTCGACCCCCTAGTCCCGCCTCCGGCCAGAGAACACGTTCTCGTCGAGGAACAGGGTTTCGAGCACGACCGCCACTCCGTCGTCGTTGTTGCCCGCCGTCACATGGTCGACGGCGGCCAGCACGTCGGGGTGGGCGTTGGCGACCGCGTAGGAACGGCCCGCCCAGCGCAACATCGGCAGGTCGTTGGGCATGTCGCCGAACGCCACGACCTCTCCCGGCCCGATCCGCCCGCGGCCGGCGAGCGCCGCCAGCGCCGTGGCCTTGGTCACGCCGTGCGCGCTCATCTCGATCAGCGCCCTGCCGCTGGAGTGCGTCGCGGTCACCAGATGGCCCACCAGGCCGTGCACGGCCGCCTGCAGCAGGTCGGGGTCCATGTGCGGATGCAGGGCCAGCAGCTTGGCGCACGGGCGCGAGACGAGCGCCTCGGTGCCCACGCTCACCCCTCTGACGTCCTGCCGGTCCCACCCGCCCGGCCGGTACGCGGGCTCGTGCGCGAAGCCGCCTTCGTACTCCACCGAGAACGCCAGATCCGGCACCTCCGCCCGCAGCCGGGCGACCACCTCGCCCAGGACGCCGGGCTCGATCAGGTGCGACTCCACGATCCGCTCGCCGTGCAGGTCGTAGACCAGCGCCCCGTTGGCGCAGATCGCCAGCCCCCGATGCCGTACGGCTCCCGCCACCGTGTGCATCCATCGCGGTGGGCGGCCGGTGACGAACACCAGCGTGGCGCCCGCGTCCTCGACCATGGCGAAGGCGGCGGCGGTGCGCGCCGAGACCGTGCCGTCCGATCGCAGTGCCGTGCCGTCGAGGTCGGTGGCGACAAGTCTGGGTGCCTGCTGGAGCGCTGACATAACAGGTTCCAGTTTGCATGCTGATGGCCGTGTACAGAAATCTTCCTAGGGACGGGAACACCAACGCGGCGGAATGGTGTTAGATGTGATGGCGTTGTATTAGGCGTTCCCGTAGTGAAAACCAGCATGACTTTGTCTGAGCCACCCCGGGGCCCGCGGTACGACACACCGGGATTCGCGAGGTGCGGGTCCCATAGATTCACATCCTGAGGGAGAGCTTTTATGGCTCAGGGAACCGTCAAGTGGTTCAACGCTGAGAAGGGCTTCGGCTTCATCGCCCCGGACGGCGGTGCGCCGGACGTGTTCGTGCACTTCTCCGAGATCGTCGGCAACGGCTACCGCAGCCTTGAAGACGGCCAGCGGGTCGAGTTCGAGATCACGCAGGGCCAGAAGGGGCCGCAGGCCTCCCAGGTCCACGCTATCTGACCTGTAGCAACGAGATAGGGCGTGGTCCACCTCCAGTGGACCCCGCCCTTTCGTGTTTTCCGGAGACGTTTCCCGGACCGGTCAAGTCGAACTTGATTCGGGCTCATGTCATGGCCGTCGTCAAGCCGCTCGCGCCGGTCAATGGCTCGACGCCCAAGGACGCACGGCCGCGATTGGCCCACGCATTGCCGGTCGCCATTGTCTGCGGAGCCGGGCGCACGGGCGGGAAAGCCGAGCCGGGCGCACGGGCGGGAAAAGCGCGGCACACCCTTCACGATCGTCCCAGCGGGCTCTGAGATCGCCTCACAGGCGTGGAACGCCTTCGCCGGTCGAGGAAGTCACGGGAGCCGATCCCGACGGCCTGACGGCCTTTCCGGCCCGCACAGCGGCGGGCCGGGCGCGGGCGTTACTTCTTGAGCGGTTCGAGAACGTCGAGCCCGACGAACGGGCGCAACGCGGCGGGCACGACGACCGAGCCGTCGGCCTGCTGGTGGTTCTCCAGGATCGCCACCAGCCACCTGGTCGTGGCCAGCGTGCCGTTGAGCGTCGCCACGTGCTGCGGCTTGCCCTCCTTGTCACGGAAGCGCACGGCCAGCCTGCGGGCCTGGAAGTCGGTGCAGTTGGAGGTCGAGGTGAGCTCGCGGTAACGGCCCTGGGTCGGCACCCACGCCTCGCAGTCGAACTTGCGCGCGGCCGACGAGCCCAGGTCTCCGGCCGCCGTGTCGATCACCCGGTAGGGCAGCTCGCACTTGGCCAGCATCTCCTTCTCCCAGCCGAGCAGCCTCTGGTGCTCGGCCTGCGCCTCCTCGGGACGGGCGTAGGAGAACATCTCGATCTTGTCGAACTGGTGCACGCGGATGATGCCCCTGGTGTCCTTGCCGTAGGAGCCCGCCTCCCGGCGGAAGCAGGAGGACCAGCCCGCGTAGCGCAGCGGCAGCTCCGAGCCGTCGAGGATCTCGTCGGAGTGGTAGGCGGCCAGCGGCACCTCGCTGGTGCCCACCAGGTAGAGGTCGTCCTCCTCCAGGCGGTAGACCTCGCTGGAGTGCGCGCCGAGGAACCCGGTGCCCGCCATGGCCTCCGGCTTGACCAGCGCCGGAGTGATCATCGGCACGAACCCGGCCTCCATCGCCTGCTGCAGGGCCATGTTGAACAGGCCGAGCTGCAGACGGGCGCCGACGCCCCTGAGGAAGAAGAACCGCGAGCCCGACACCTTGGCGCCGCGCTCGGTGTCGATGGCGCCGAGCAGCTCGCCGAGCTCCAGGTGGTCCTTGGGCTCGAAGTCGAAGACCGGCTTGACGCCGACCTCCTCCAGCACGACGTAGTCGTCCTCGCCGCCGTGCGGGGCGCCGTCCTCGACGATGTTGGGCACGGTGTAGAGCAGGTCGTCGAGCTCCTTGCCGAGCTTCTCGGCCTCGGACTCGGCGGACTTCACCTGCGAGGAGAGCTCCTTGGCCCGGTCGAGCAGGGCGCTCTTCTCCTCGCCCGACGCCTTGGACACCGACTTGCCCATGCTCTTCTGCTCGGCGCGCAGCGACTCGAACGAGGTCAGGGCGCTTCTGCGGCGCTCGTCGAGCGCGAGCAGCAGGTCGACGACGGAGTCGTCTGCTCCGCGGGCGCGCTGCGACGCCCGAAGCCGGTCGGGATCCTCACGAAGGGTACGCAGGTCAATCACCCGTCAAGGCTACAGAAGCCGGACGACCGCCCGCGCGCGGATTGTCGCCCCGGACATCGCGGCGCGGGCGGGAGGCGCGCTCCGGGTCAGACCGCGCCCTTGCGGATGCGGTCGAGCCACTGGCCGGCCTCGTCGAAGTCGCCGTCGCCCATGCCGCGCCTGATCTGCGGCGCCACCCCGTCGGCGCGACGGTAGCTGCCGAGGAAACGCACGTCGGCGCAGATGCGGTGCAGCCCGGCGACCGCCTCGCCGACCCTGGCCTCGGCCACGTGCCCCTCGAAGTCGAAATGGAAGAAATACCGGCCGATGCCGTCGCCCGTCGGCCTGGACTCGATGCGCGTCAGGTTGACCCCGCGTACGGAGAACTCCGTCAGCATCTCCAGCAGCGCGCCCGGATGGTCGTCGGACAGGAAGACCACCAGCGTCGTGCGGTCGGACCCGGTCGGCTCGGGCAGCGGGCCCGGACGTGCGACCCTGACGAACCTGGTCACGGTGTCGGACCTGTCGCCGATCTTCGAGGCCAGCTCGACCAGCCCGTAGGTCTCACCGGCGATGCGCGCGGCGATGGCCGCGTCGTAGGGCGAGCCGGGCAGCGCCACCTCCTGCGCGGCCCCCGCGGTGGAGGAGGCGGCGACCACGACGGCGTCGGGCAGCTCGCGCGCGATGAAGGCGCGGCACTGGGTGATCGCCGCGGGATGGGTGAAGACCCGCTTGATGTGCGGCAGCTCGGTGCCGGGCCTGGCCAGCAGCGAGAACTCGACGGGGAGCAGCAGCTCACCGGTGATCAGCAGCGGCTCGCCCCATGCGAACTCGTCGAGCGTCGAGGTGATCGCGCCCTCAAGGGAGTTCTCCAGCGGGACGACGGCGCCGTCGGCCTCGCCACTCCTGGCGGCGTTGAGCGCGGCGCCGACCGTGGGGTAAGGAAGACGCTCGGCGTCGGGCTCGAGGATCCGCAGGGCCTCTTCGGTGAAGGTGGCCTCCGGTCCGAGATAGGCGATTCTGGGCATGCTTACAGAGTATCCGCAGGTGATGAAGGCGCGCTCGCCTTTTCCCGCACCCGCGGACCGACGGCCGCGCCGATCGCCTCAGCGGCGCAGCCGGTCGGGCTCGACCTCCGGGCCCTGGCCGAGCCTGGCGGCGCGGACGACCTCCTCCTCCTCGGGCGACAGCTGCGTCTCGCCCCGGCCGCCCACCACGGGCCTGATGTAGGTACGCGTCTCCGACCTGCCGTTGATCGAGGTCAGCACCACGCCGTCACCGAGCCCGTTGATCAGTGCGACCGAGAACGACAGCCGCCCGGTCATCTCCTCCAGCGCGTCGTAGCGGTAGACGGCCACGTCGCGCAGGGCCTTCAGGTCGCCCTTGCCCTCGCTCGTCTGCCTGGCCAGCATCTGCTGACAGTCGTCGACGGCCGACCTGGCCTCCCTGAGCGCGAGATAGCCGATCACGACGCCGCTGACACCCGCGACGACTCCGACAATGACCCACACGGTAACCAGCACAGGACCGAGAGTAATCAATCGGTCAGGAAATCGTGGCCGATTCCCGACGACGGGCGGGCAGCCAGACCCCGAGCACCCACACCAGCCCGATCGCCCCGAGCCCGTAGGCGTCCTGCACGATGCGCCCGACCACCGGACTGAGCACCGGGATGTCGGCCGCCCTGATCGACACCCCCCACCAAGGGATCGGCAGCACGTAGTACAGCCACACGCCGAGCGCCACGCAGACCCGCCTGAAGTCGGCCCCGCGCCCGGCCAGCGCGCCGAGCACCACGACGATCCAGGCCAGGTGGTGGATCCACGCCACGGGCGAGAGCAGGACGGCCATCAGCCCGACGAGCGCGACGCCGGTCAGCTTGTCGCCCTCCAGGAACGCGCCGCGGGCGAAGCGGAAGCCGTACCAGCCGACGACGGCGACCAGGGCCAGCCACAGGCCGGTCTCGACCACACCGGGCAGGTAGAGCCTGATCAGCATGCCGCGCATCGACTGGTTCGTCGTCGCCGCGTTGGAGCCGAGCCTTTCGGGGTCGAGCAGGGCCGAGAACCAGAACTGGGCGGCGTCCTGCGGGATCAGCGCGAACGGCAGCAGCGTCAGCAGCGCGGCGGTGAACACGGCCATGAGGAAGGCCTTGCGGTGCTCGCCGTCGTCCTTGGCGGTGATCAGCAGGTAGATGAGAAAGACGCCGGGCGTGAGCTTGACCGCGGTCGCCAGGCCGATCAGGAAGCCGCGCGGCCACCACGGCCGCTTCGCCACGCAGTCGGCCAGGCACAACGCCACCAGCAGGATGTCGACCTGGCCGAAGCGCACCTGGTCCCTGATCGGCATGAGGTACGTGCACATCACCATGAGCAGGGCGAACGCCATCGGCCACCACACCGCCGACGCCTCCCGCACGCGGCCGAGCGCCTTGCCGAAGGCGAAGCCGACCGTCACGGCGAGCGCGGCGAACACCCCGGCCGTCCACACCCACTGGGCGCTCTCCCACGACATCATCGCCAGCGGCGCGGCCAGCAGCGCGGCGATCGGCGGGTAGGTGAAGGGCAGCAGTTGCGGCGCCGGGGTGAAGAAGTCGTAGACGGGCCGCCCCTCCAGCACCATCTGCCCGCCCGTGCGGTAGACGTCGAGGTCGACCAGGCGCTGGTCGTCGGGATTGGTCAGCCAGTGCTCCACCAGCGGCCACACCGCAAGGGCGATGAGCACCACCGCGAGCGCCCACGCCCACCAGCCTCGCGCCCACGAGCGCACGTCGCCACCAGTCACGTCACCACCAGTCACGTCGCCACCAGTCACGTTGTGGCACGTTACCTTGGCTTGTGTTGATCGAGGGTGCTCACGCCGGGGGTTCAGCCATGCCACACACCAGCCGACGCCTCGGCGCGCGCGCCGCGCTCCGCGTCGTGCTCGCCCTCGTGTTCGCTCTCGTGCTGCCGCTTCCGGTGACCGGTTCCGCCGCGTGGGCCGCCTCGCTGCCCGCCCTCGTCAGGCAGGTCGCGATCGTCGGCGTGCCCGGCCTGCAGTGGAGCGACGTCGACGAGGGCAACACGCCCGCGTTGTGGCGGCTGACCGGCTCGGGCGGTTCGGCCTCGATGTCCACCAGGGCGGTCCCGCCGCCCGACCGCAGCATCACCTGTCCCGTCGCCGGATGGCTCACCGTGTCGGCAGGTCAGCGCGCGGGCTCGCCCGGCCAGGACTGCGTGCTGCCGCAGGCGCCCCAGGGCGCAGCCGTGCCCGACTGGCGAGGCCTGGCCGCCTTCAACGCGGCCACGTCGTACCAGGCGTCGATCGGCCTGCTCGGCCAGGCCGTGACGGCGTCGGGCGGCAAGGTGGCGGCGATCGGCCCGGGCGCCGCGCTCGGCGGCGCGGACGCGTCGGGCGCGGTCGCGTCCTACGCGCCGGACGTCGAGTCGGCGGGCGACCTGGGCGGCTACCCGCTCGTCGTCATGGAGGCCGACGACCTGGCCCGTGCCTGGATAGCCCAGGGCGCCGACGCCGAAGGCGTTCCCGGCGACCTGACGCCCGAGGCCAGGCGCGAGGCGGCCGCGCAGGCCGACAGGAAGGTCGCGGCCCTGCTCGAACGCCTGCCGAAGGAGGCGACCGTCCTGGTGGGCGGCCTGTCCGACGTGTCGAGAGGCGCTCACCTGCATGTCGCCGTCGCCGTCGGCACCGCTCCTGACGGCAGGCCGTACTCCGGGTTCCTCACCGCCTCCTCCACCCGTCAAGGCGCGCTGGTCACCAACACCGACCTGACGACGACCGCGCTCGCCCTGCTCGGGATCGCGCCGCCCAAGGGCGTGGTCGGCCGGGCGTGGCAGGGCGGCGCGGCCTCGCCCGCCTCGACCGCCGACCGGGTCGCCGAGCTGGCCGACGCGGATCTGGCCAGCCAGGTGCTCAAGGAGGTGCGGCAGCCGTTCTTCGTGGTGTTCGTGGCCGTGCAGCTGCTCTTCTACGCGTTCGCCGCGCTGGCGCTGCGCCGCCGTCCGGCCCAGGGCGCGCGCAGGTCGAGGGTGCTGGTGGCGACGCAGGTCGTGGCCGTGGTGAGCGGGGCGGTGGCGGTGTCGACCTTCCTGGCCCAGCTGGTGCCCTGGTGGAGCCTGGCGCGGCCGATGGCGGCGCTCATCGTGACGATCCTGGCCTTCGCCTGCGCCATCGCGGGCGTGGCCTTCGCCGGGCCGTGGCGCGCGCACGTGGTCGGCCCGCTGACCGTCGTGTCGGCCGTCACCTCGCTGGCCCTGCTGCTCGACGTCATGACCGGCTCGCATCTGCAGGTCAACGCGGTCACCGGCTACGAACCCGTGACCGGCGGGCGCTTCTACGGGTTCGGCAACATCGCCTTCGCCGTGTTCGCGACCGGCACCGTCCTGGCGCTGTCCGGGGTCGCGCACTGGCTCATGGCGAGCGGCAGGCGCACCCTCGCCCTGCTGGTCTGCCTCGGGTACGGCGGGCTGGCGATCTTCGCCGACGGCTGGCCCGGCTGGGGCGCCGACTTCGGCGGGGTGCCCGCGTTCGTCCTGGGATTCGCGGTCTTCATGCTGATGGTGTCGGGCAGCAGGGTCTCGGTGGCGAAACTGGCCCTCGTCGCCGGGGCTGGAGCCGCTCTCATCACCCTGATCGCCTTCGTCGACTGGACGCGTCCGGCCGAGCAGCGCACGCATCTGGGTGGTTTCGTGGAGCAGGTGCTCAACGGGGAGGCGCTGACCGTCGTCGGCAGGAAGGTCGGGGCCATGCTGGGCACGCTCGGCAACTGGCAGCTCACACCGCTGTCGATCGGCGCCCTGGCCTTCCTGTTCCTGGTGCTGGCCAGGCCGTCACGCTGGGGCGCCTCCGCGCTCAGCCAGGCCTACGCGCACGCCCCTTCGCTCAGGGCCGGGCTGTTCGGCGCGTTGACGTGTGCTTTCGCCGGGTTCCTGGTCAACGACTCGGGCATCGCGATCCCGGCGATGGCGCTCACCGTCGCGGTGCCACTGGCTCTGGCCGCATCGGTGCGCGCCCTGCGGCTCGCCAGGCCCACCACGCCAGCGCCGCCGTCAGCAGCAGCAACGCCCACGGCGCCACCTGTCCCCTGACGACGCTCACCAGCCAGCCGAGATCGGCGGGCTGCTCGTCCTGCCTGGCGGGCAGATAGGCCAGGCACAGCACCGCCATGTGCCCCACCAGGAACCGATCGGCGGCCGAAGCGGCCACCATGGCCAGCAACGCGAACGCCAGCCCGTCGTACCAGGGCAGGATGTACGGCGTGGCGAACAGATAGGCGAGCACCAGCACGGCGGCCACCGAGGGGGCGTCACGCTCGCCGTGGCGCGCCCGCCACAGCAGCCAGGCCAGCACGGCGGCCAGCGCCAGCGCCCCGGCCTGGATCTCCCCCCGATAGGCGCTTCCCTCCCCCACGAGCGCCTGCAGCCAGCCCTGCACGAGCTTCCAGAACGAGGCGAACGAGATCGACTTGCTCGTCCGGCTCACCTGGTCGAAGGCGGCGGGCCCCGCCAGCGCGTAGCCCGCGGCCACGACGGCGAGCGCGACGCCCGCGACCAGGGCCAGCCTGGCGGGCCTGCGGCGCAGCTCCCACGCCGGGCCGAGCGCGACGAGCCCGACATTGAGCTTGACCGCCACCCCGAGCCCGAGCAGCACGCCCCCCGCGACCGGCCTGGCCCGCAGGACGAGGGCGGCGACCATGAACGCGATCGCCAGCGTGTCGACGTGCAGCCCCGCGACGAGCTGGGCCAGCACCAGCGGATTGGCCGTCCACAGCAGCGCGGCCCGCACGCGCAGCCCGGCGTCGTGGCGTGTGCAGCGGTCGAGCAGCAGCCCGGTCGCGACGAACGCCGCCGCGTTGAACACCGCGAGCACGAAGATCGTCAGCCGGACCGAGTCGCCCCCCACGAGGCTGGCCAGCGCCTGCAACGCGGTCGCCACCGGCCCGTAGACGCTGGCCTCCTCCCGCCACGGCCGTTCGACGGCGTCGGCGATCGGATCACCCGGCAGTGCGACCGCGCCCGTGGAGTAGGGGTCGAGCCCGAGCGTCACCATGCGCCCGTACGCCGCGTAGTTGAGATGGTCGGCCGACCCCGAAGGCGGCAGGAACGCGAGGACCATCGCGACCACGCACCCGGCCACGACGAGCACACGGGCCGGCAGCAGCGGCCACCTGAGCGCCCCGAGCAGCCCCAGCCCTCCGAGCACGGCCGACGACGCCATCAGCGCGATCACCAGATGCGGCCCGGGACTCAAGGACAGCGAGTACGGCGGCTGCCAGGAGGGCCCGGCGAGCGCGGGCACGACGGCCGAGGGGCCGAGCAGCCCGACGACCACCGTGAGCAGGATCGACAGGCCCACAGCCGCCCACGACACGACCGCGAGAGGCGTCGGCCCGGTGGCGGGGTCTCGCGGCTGGGACGTCACCCGCAAATTCCAGCACACGGCCGCGGCCACTCGGACCGGGCCCGCTACAACTGCCCAGGGAAGAGGAACACCGCCATCGGCGAAGAGCGGGTGACAACCGACACCAGCAGGAAGGCAAGCCCCTTGTGACCGCCCATCTGGCCGAGCAGGCGACCGACGCCGAACTCGTCGCCCTGTACCGGCGTGACCCCGAACTGTTCACCGCCGTGCACGACAGGTACTACCGCGACATCTACCTCTACGTGGCCGGTCGGCTGGACGCGCAGATCGCCGAGGACATCACGGCCGAGACGTTCCTGGTGGCCTTCGACCTGCGCCATCGCTTCGACCCCGAGCGCGGCGGGCTGCGGCCCTGGCTGTTCGGCGTCGCCACCAATCTCGTGGCCAGGCACCGGCGCAAGGAGGCGCGCCACTACCGGGCGCTGGCCAGGGTGAGCGTGGAGTCGGTGGTGGAGAGCCACGAGAACCGCGTCCTCACCTCGGTCGCCGCCGAACGGCTGCGCCCCGGCCTGGCCAAGGCGCTCGCCTCGCTGTCGGGCGGCGAGCGCGACGTGCTCCTGCTCGTGGCACTGGGCGAGCTGACCTACGACGAGGTGGCCCAGGCGCTCGGCATCTCGATCGGCACGGTCGGGTCCAGGCTCAGCCGGGCCCGCGCGAAGATCCACTCTCTTGTCGGCAAGGAGACCGTCCATGGATGACCTGAACACGCTGGCGCTCCTGCTGAGCCCCCCGGAGCCGTCACCCGAGGCGCAGGCCCGCAGCAGGCGACTGCTCGCCCGCAGGGCGCGCAGGAGGAGCCTGCGCGGGCGGGTGGCCCTGGTGCTGAGCGCCGGTCTGGCCGCGGCGACCGCCGTCGCCGTCACCGTCGCCCTGAGCGCACCGGCCCCCACGCAGCCGGGTACGGCCGAGCAGATCCTGCTCGTGAGCGCCGCGGGCGCCGGGAACGGCCCCCACCCCTCCGGCACGTACTGGCACAGCCGCATCGAGACCGAAGAGGGCGAGCTGCTGGAGGAGACCTGGACCGACAGGCAGGGCAGGCGCTGGAACAGGATCCTGAAGAACGGCCCCGACGTCATCGAACGCGCCTCGTCCGGCTCCTACATGCTCGGTCCCGACGGGGCGGAGCTGAGCGTCGAGGACATCGAGGGGCTGCCGACCGAGCCCGAGGCGCTGACGGCGTGGATCGTCGCCACCCAGCGGGCCGACGGCGCCTCCGCGCCACCCCACCGCAGCCATGAACCGCTCATCCCGCTGGCCATGCTGATCTCGCAGCTGCCCGCCCCGCCCGGAGTGCGCGCCGCCGCCTTCCGCGCGCTGGCCGCGCTGCCCCAGGTCGAGAGCCTCGGGCCGGTCGAAGGCGGCCAGGAGCTGCTGTTCCCCGCCCCGCCCCTCGCCGTGCGCCTGGTCGTCGACCCTCGAACCTCACGCGTGAGCCGTTCCGACACCGTCTACAGCGCCGACGGAACCGTCACGACCGATCCGCTCGGCTATCTCGTCGTCAGCGTCGGCTGGACCGATCTGCCTCCCCGTCTGGAGACACGCCCATGACCTGGACCAAGGCGCTGGCCGCCATCCTGCTGACCGCGGCGATCGGCGTGACACCACCGCCCGCGCCTCCCGCTCCGGCCGGGAACGTCGTGACCCTGATCACCGGCGACCGCGTCGTGCTGGAGGGCGGCGGGCACCGGGTGCAGGCGGGCCCCGGCAGGCGGGTGCGCTTCACCAGCCACACGCGCGGCGGGCACCTGCACGTGGTCCCCTCCGACGCCGTGCCCCTGCTCGCCCGCGGCCTGCTGGACGAGCGGCTGTTCGACGTCACCCAACTCCTGGCCTGGAGGTACGGCGACGCCGACACGCCGGGCATCCCGGTGATCTCCTGGAGCGCCGACACCCGCCGCTCCCTCGCCCCGCCGGGCGCCCAGCAGGTCAGGGCGCTGTCCGGCCTCGGCATGAGCGCCTCGACCGTGCCGAAGACGGACGCCGCCCGGACGTGGCAGGACCTGACGAACGGCGGCTCCCGCTCGCTGACCTCCGGCCGTACGCTGCTGTGGCTCGACGGGCGGCGCACGCCGACGCTGGACGAGAGCGTCAGGCAGATCGGCGCGCCGCAGGCCTGGGCGCAGGGCCTGACCGGCAAGGGCGTCACGGTCGCGGTGCTCGACACCGGATACGACGCCGACCATCCCGATCTGAAGGACGCGGTCGCCCTCTCGCGCAACTTCACCAAGGATCCCGACATGAGCGACGCCTTCGGGCACGGCACCCATGTCGCCTCGATCGTGGCGGGACGCGGTACGCACTACCGAGGGGTGGCGCCCGAGGCCAGGCTGGCCGTCGGCAAGGTGGGCGGGCTCAGCGGCATGAGCGACTCCACCATCCTGGCCGGGATCGAGTGGGCGGCCCTCGATGTCGGGGCCAAGGTCGTCAATCTGAGCTTCGGCGCGGCCGACAGCATGGTGCTCGACCCCGTGGAGCATGCCGTGAACACCCTGTCGGAGCGGACGGGCACCCTGTTCGTGGCGAGCGCGGGCAACGACGGCCCCACCGAGCGTGTGCTCAGCCCGGCCAGCGCCGACGCCGCACTGGCGGTGGGCGCGGTGGACAGGGCGGGCCGCATGGCCGACTTCTCCAGCCCGGGACCCCGCGCGGGCGACCACGCCGTCAAGCCCGAGGTGACCGCGCCAGGCGTCGGCATCGTGGCCGCGGCGGCTGCGGGCACGGCCGACGGCTCCCACGTGGCCATGAGCGGCACCTCGATGGCGGCGCCGCACGTGACGGGCGCGGCGGCGATCCTGGCCCAGCGCCACCCGGACTGGACCGGCGCCCGGATCAAGGCCGCGCTGATCGGCTCCGCGGCCCCTGCGGCCGGCGCCACGCCGTACCAGCAGGGCGCCGGGCTCGTGGACCTGACGCGGGCGCTGCGGCAGCGGGTCACGGCCTTGCAGGACACGGTGTGGACGGCCGTCGCCTGGGACGCCTCGGGCGCGCGGCCGGTCACCGAGGAGATCACCTACGCCAACGACGGCGACGCGCCCGTCACGCTTGAGGTGAAGGCCGAGGGCGAGGTGCTTGCCGTGTCGCCCGATCGGGTCGTGGTGCCCGCGCACGGCGAGGCCTCGATCGCCGTCACCGTCGACGTGAGGGGCAGGGCGCCGGGCGAGTACCCGGGCGTGGTGAGCGCCAGGTCGGGCGACACGCTGATCAGGACCCTGGCCGGGGCGTATGTCGAGCCCGAGTCCTACACCGTCACGGTCGACGCGCTCGACCGGCAGGGCAGGCCGACGGACGACGTCTTCGGCCAGCTCTACGACGCCAGGACGGGACAGTCGCACCTGCTGCCCTTCTGGGGCATGCAGGCCAAGGTCAGAGTACCGAAGGGCGACTGGACCCTGTTCGCCGAGACGCTCGAAAGCCTCCAGGGCAGGTTCACCACGACGATCACCGCGGCCGATCTGAGGATCGACGGCGACCGGCGGCTGACCCTGGACGCGCGTGCGGGCCGGGCGGCCACGGTCTCGGTGGACGAGCCGAGCGCCGTGCTCGCCGACTCCTACGCCTATGTCGTGACACACGGCGTCCTGGACTTCCGCGTGTCGTCGACCGGTGTGGTCGGCACCGACTTCTTCGTCGTGCCCGCCCGGGTGCCCGGCATGACGTACGAGCTGGCGACCACGCTCGTCCACAAGGACGTCTCGCCGAGCCCGTACGTCTACAGCCTGCTGGATCGGCGCACCGGGGGGCTTCCCGACGACCCCGCCCAGCACGTCAGGACCAAGGCCATGGCGAAGGTCACCTCCACCTACCTGGCGTCGGGGGCCGCCGGGAGGGGCACGCCGGTCGCGGCTCCGCTGATGGGCGAGGCCCGGCCGTACCTGTCGGATCTGGTGGGTGAGATCGCGCTGCCCGGTCGGCTGGTGCACTACCGGACGCCCGGGGTGAGGTACGCGAGCGGGCTGAGGATCGGCTCGGCCGTGCTCGCCGACGACGGTGACGCGGTGGCGCGCGGCCATGTCCAGGAGGTGTGGAACGCCGCCGTCACCGGGCCGTCGTTCGCCAGGCGGGCCGGATCGCGTACGGGTGACGCGTTCGCCTTCTCGCCCACGGGCCTGTTCGCCGACGCGGGGGCGGGGCGAACCGGGTGGGACGAGGGCGCCGCGGGCAGGGTGACGCTGGCCGCCGGAGGGCGGGTGCTGGCCGAGGCCGACCTCGCGGGGTGTTCGGGCTACGAGCCCGAGCTGTGCCGCCTCGACGCCGTCCTGCCTGCCGCGCGTACGACCTACACGCTGAGCGCCTTGATGCGACGCCAGGGCGAGGAGCCCGCGCTGTCGGGCGAGGTGCGGTCGGTGTGGACGTTCAGCTCGGCGCGCACGACCGGGGAGCGGCCGTTGCCGCTGGCGGCGGTGCGCTACCGGCCCGAAGGGCTCGACGCCGCCAACCGGGGCAGGCCGGGCGCCGGCATTCGGGTGCCGGTGAGCGTCGAGTTCAACGGCGGTTCGGCGCAGGTCGCGGTGGCGTCGATCGCGGTGGAGGCGTCGGGCGACGACGGCGGCCACTGGAGGCGCGTGCCGGTCGTGCGCACCGGGGCCGGGTGGAGCGCCTTGGTGGTCAACCCGCTCACGCCCGGGTTCGTCTCGCTGCGGGCGACGGTGACCGACACGGCGGGCGGCGCCGTGACGCAGACGGTCATGCGCGCCTATGCGGTCGGCTGAAACGCCTCAGGCCCGGCGGCCGCCCTTCAGCTTGGCCAGGTTGTCGCGCACGAGAGGGTCGCGGGCGGCCAGGGCGAGCCCGACGTCGCGCAACTGCTTGGCACGGTGGAGTTGGGCGTGCCAGTCGGTGCCCGTGGCCCGGTGCGCCATCTCGACCTCGACCTCGCGCACCCTGAAGCCCTTGCGCAGCAGGTCGATCGTGAGGGCGGTCTCCACGCCGAACCCGTGTGCGAGGGGGCGTGCGGCCTCGAAGGCGGCGCGGGTCAGGCATCGCTGGCCGTTGAGCGGCTGAGTGGCCTCGAAGCCGGTGCAGCGGCGGATGCCGTCGCGCGCGACGCGGACGACGATGCCGTGACCGCCGAGCTTCACCCTGGTCGCGAACACCGCGATCGTCATGTCGGCCGCCCCGGCGCGCACCGGCTCCACGAGCGGGAGCGCCGCGGCGGCCGTCTGGCCGAGATCGGCGTCGAGGAACAGCAGGTTCGCCGTCTCCTGCAGCAGACGGACGGCCTCGGCGCCGCTCTCCATGGCCGCGGCCTTGCCCCGGTTGCGGCTGTGCCGTACGACCCGGGCGCCCGCGGCTCTCGCGACCCTGCCGGTCTGGTCGACGGAGCCGTCGTCGACGACCACGACGAGGTCGACGCCGGGCAGCGCCAGGGCGGCCGTCACGGTCGCGCCGATCCGGTCGGCCTCGTCCTTGGCCGGGATGATGACCGCGGTGTCAGACATCGGCGGCGAGGAGCTCCTCTGGCACGGCCTCGTGCACGGTGAAGACCGAGTCGAGACCGGTGACCTGAAGGATCTTGCGCACGGCCGGGCGCGGCGAGGCGACCTCAAGGGCGCCACCGCGTTCCTTGAGCCGCTTGAGCGCCGACAGCAGCACGTTCATGCCGGTCGAGTCGCAGAAGTCCACACCGGACATGTCGATGACCACACGGCTCGGCCCGTCCTGCAGCAACCGGGTGAACTCGGCTTGCAGACGGGGCGCCGTGTAGAGGTCGATTTCGCCGGCGACGGCCACGAGGGCGTGCCCGGCATGTGATCGAGTCGAGACCTTAAGCTCCACAGAGGGCAGGCTAGCGCCGAGAGCGCCTCCGGTCACGTTGTCACGCCGATAGAGGGCCGTCAGGTTTTTGTCCCCCGTTTGGGCTCCACGGAAACCGTGAGTACGCGAAGCTTGACACTGTGACACCGGCACAGCCGGAGAGGGGGCGGCCCGGGGGTCCTTCGCGTCCACCTCCATGTTGGGACTTGCGAGACACGGGCCATGGTGACCAATGACCAGAGACCAACCTGAAGATCCCCAGCGCCGCCGTCTGCGCGAGCGTCTGGAGGCCGTCCAAGCCCGCACCGAGAAGGCCGCGTCCTGGCGCGAGGAGGCGGGACGGCTGCGCGGGCTCGTCAACCACGAGGGTTACGTCCCCGTGCGCACCCGCCTGGCCGTGGCCGACCTCGACTTCCTGGCAGGGGCGCGAGACGACCTGCTGGCGTTCAGCGAGCTCGGCCTGCGCCTGCTCGACCTGCACCAACCGCGCGACGCGGGCGGCATCAGCTCGGACGCCGCCCATCCGATCCAGCGCTGCCGCAGCTGCATGTGGCGCTGGCCGTGCCCGACGTCGAGGGCGATGGCCGAGTCGTTCGGCCATGCCCACCGCGAGACCACGGTCGAGGTCACCGAGATCGCCCAGGTGACGCACATCGAGTCGAGCGACCCTCCGACCGACCGTCCGTGGGCCCAGGCCGCACATCACCCGGGCTGACCCCAGGCAGGCCGCTCAGCCCGGCTGGGCGCGGCGCAGTCTGATCTCGAAGCGGCAGCCCGCCCCCTCGTTGGCCACCGCGATGGCGCCCTGGTGCGCCTCGACGATGCCCTTGGCGATCGCCAGGCCGAGCCCGGCGCCGCCGTCGCCCTGCGGGGTACGGGCCGACTCGCCGCGGAAGGCCACGTCGAAGACCCTGGGCAGGTCCTCGCCCGGGATGCCGCCGCAGCCGTCGGCCACCGACAGGCAGGCGCTCTCGCCTTCGGCCGATGCCCGCACGACGACGTCGCCGCCCGTGGGCGTGTGCCTGATGGCATTGACGACGAGGTTGCGCAGCGCCCTGGCCAGGGCGTTGCCGTCACCCTCGACCGGCACGGGCTCGACGTCGGCGGCCAGGCCCACACCTCGGGCCCTGGCCAGCGGCTCGGCCAGGGCCATGGTGTCGGCGACGAGGTCGGCCAGGCCGATCCTGGCCATGCTCAGGCGCAGGGCGCCCGCGTGGATGCGGGAGAGCTCGAACAGGTCGTCGACCATGCCGGAGAGCCGTTCGACCTCGACGCGGATCTGGGTGTGGTACCTCGCCACCGTCTCGGGGTCGGCCGCGACGCCGTCCTCAAGGGCCTCGGCCATCGCCCGCATCCCGGCCAGCGGCGTGCGCAGGTCGTGGCTCACCCAGGCCACCAGTTCGCGCCTGGACCCTTCGAGGGCGCGTTCGCGCTCCTGCCCCAGGCGCAGGCCCTCGTAGGCCTCCTCCAGCGTGCCCGCGATCGTCTGGAGCTCGGCGGGCAGCCCCTTGGGCGCGGTGAACTCACCCGTCGGAGGCACGGCCCGCACCGCGTCGACCAGCCGCCTGCTCGCCGCCACCACCCTGCGGGCCAGGACGAACGCCACGCCGAGCCCGACGAGCCCGCCCACGGCCACGACGCTGAGCACGAGGTCGCGCGCGCCTCCCTCGATGAGCATGCGCAGGGTGATCGCGACGACGCCCGCCAGGGTGGCCAGCACGGCGACCACCGCGACGACGGCCAGCATGACGCCGATCGACCGCTCGCGCAGCATGCGCATGACGGCCAGACCGGCCACGGCGACCAGCACGCCGAGCCCGGCCGTGACCGCGACGATCCGCAGCAGCGTCACGGCAGCGGCTCATAGCGATAGCCGACGCCCCACACGGTGACGATCCTGCGCGGCGTCGTGGGATCGGGCTCGACCTTCTCGCGCAGCCTTCTGACGTGCACGGTCACCGTCGAGGAGTCGCCGAACGACCAGCCCCACACCTGTTCGAGCAGCGCGGTGCGACTGAAGGCCTGGCGCGGATTGCGCATGAGGTAGGCCAGCAGGTCGAACTCGCGCGCGGTGAGCAGCAGTTCGACGCCGCCGAGCCGTACCTCGTGTGCTCCGACGTCGAGGACGAGGTCGGCGTCGCGCAGGATGCCGGTGCCGCCGGTGACCGAGGCGCCGCGCGCCCTGCGCAGGACCGACTGCACGCGCAGGGCCAACTCGCGGGGGCTGAACGGCTTGGTCACGTAGTCGTCGGCGCCGGTCTCCAGGCCGACGACCCTGTCGATCTCCTCGCCGAGCGCGGTGAGCATGATCACAGGCACCGGCCGGCGTTCGCGTAGTTTCCGGCACACCTCGAGGCCGTCGAGCTTGGGCAGCATCAGGTCGAGCACCATGAGGTCGGGCGGATCGGCCAGCGCCCTGCGCAGCGCCTCGGCCCCGTCGCCGACGCATTCCACCTGGTGCCCGTCACGTTCCAGGTAGCGCGCGACGACCTCGGCCACGGTGGGATCGTCCTCGACGACCAGGATCCTGGTGCTCACCAGCCCACCGTACGGCGAGCGCGCGGCCGATCGCGGGACGGCGGTCATCGGTCACGGCATCGTAAGAAATCTCGCGCGGGATACGCGCACGACGTACCTTGGGCCCATGGGTCGTATTGTGATGATGGTCGCTGGCGCCGCTTTGGCGCTATATGTCTTGTTTGCTTTTATCATTCCGCTGGTCTTCGGCATTCTGAAGTTCGCCCTGATCCTCGGCGTCATCGCCGTCGTGGTCTTCGTGGCCGTCACCCTGGTCGGCAAGACGTCGTCCTCGTCGGCCAAGTAGCGAGATGATCACCGCACTGGCGGACCCGTTCCTGGTGATGACCATGATCGGGTTCGTCTTCGTGCTTCTGGCCTGGGCGAGTCACAGCACGACCGTCCAGCCTTCCGGCGTGCCCGTCTCGCGCAGGGCCTACTCCCTGCGCACGGCGTTCCTGCGGCAGCGCGACCCCGGCGCCGCCGGACGCCCACGGCCCAGAGCGCCGTCGCTTCGCCCCGCTTTCCGATAAGCGGGGCTGCTCACCGGTAGCCCCTTCGTGTTGTCCCATGCCCTGAAGGGGTCTTTTTCGCATGATCGACGCCATTGTCGCGCTCAATCCATTCGACTCGTTCGCACTCGCGATCGTCGTGTTCACGCTGGCCGTACGGCTGCTGCTGTTGCCGTTGAGCGTCAAGGCCGCGCGGGCGGCGCGGGTCAGGACCGCGCTGCTGCCTCGGATGACCGCGTTGCGGGAGAAGCACAAGAGCGATCCGCAGCGCCTGAGCACGGAGCTCACCGCGCTCTACGCGGGCGAGGGCACCAGCCCGTTCGCCGGGATCCTGGCCTCGCTGGCCCAGTTGCCGTTCTTCTGGGTGCTGTTCCATGTGGCCACCCACCCGACGGCGCTCGTCGGGCACACGCTGTTCGGCGCTCCGCTCGGGCACAACCTGGCCGCCGTGCTCAGCGCGCCCGCCGGTCTGGTCGCCGGTGGTGTGGGGTCGCTCGTGGTGTTCGCCGTGCTGTTCGCGCTGATCGCACTCGTCGCCTGGTACACCTCACGGCGGATGCCGGCCCAGCCGAAGCTGCTCAGGCTCCTGCCGTACGGCACGCTCCTGGCCGCCGCGGTCATGCCGCTGGCGGCGGGTGTGTACCTGCTCGTCTCGACGGCCTGGACGGCCGCCGAGCGGCGTGTGCTCTATCCAGCCTCTCTCAGCGCGTGAACCTGGCCGTTGGCCACTCGATGCGGGGCGGAGAGGACGGCCCACACGGTCGTCATCTCCCCCTCGTGCCGGACTCCCCAGCTATCGGCGACGAACTCGACGATGCCGAGACCGCGACCACCGAGCGAGGACAGCGTCGGGCGTCCGGCGCGCGGCTCCGTCGCCGCGCCTCCGTCACTCACCGCCACCTCGACATGGTCGTCGCTCCAGATCCACCCCACTCTGATCTGGCCCGACGGCAACGGATGAGCGTGTCTCAACGCGTTGCTCAACAGCTCGCTGACCACCAGGACGGCATCGTCGATGGCAGTGGCGAACACCCCGCATTGCTCCAGGTCAGTGCTGAGGCGCTGGCGTGCGATGGCGACACTCGACGGTGCGTACGGCAGCATCACGACACTCGACACGCTCACCTCCCCGCTCCCGAATCCCCCTGAGGGACACACCCCAGTACGACCGAAATGCCCCGTTCCCCGGTCGCAGAAACCGCCCCTCGATCACAGCTTGTGCACATTGGACGATAGTTCAGCGCATCCGTGACCTCCTCGTTACCACACCGGTGTGTCGTATTCGATAGTGGAAGCTCGTCGCAGTATGAGCCTCATCCGGGTGCCTCCGCCAGGCCTGGGATGGGCGCTGACATCGCCGCCCTGGGCCCTGGCGAGGCTTCTGACGATGTAGAGGCCGAGGCCGACGCCACCGAATCTGCGTCTGTCACCACTGTCCACCTGCACAAATCTCTCGAAGACCCGATCGCGGTCGGCGGGGGCGATGCCCACCCCTTCGTCGTCGACCACCACGACGACTCCGTCGTGTTCCTCCCAGGCCTCGACGGCGATCAGTCCGCCGTCGGGCGAATACTTGAAAGCGTTCTCCAGAAGCTGGCCGAGCACGATGTCCGTGGCCAGGGCGTCGCCTCTGACGAGGGGCAGGGTTTCGGGTATGACCACTTCGACCCGATGTTTGTCAGATAAGTCCGGAAATCCAAGGGTCGCGGCCCTGATCCGCGCCCCGAAATCGAAGGCCTCGGCGCGCACCGCCAACTCGTCGGCGCCCGCTCTGGCCCCGAGTAACAGATGGTCCATGAGCTGACCCAGCGCCCTCGCCCGCTCGGCGATCGTGTGCACGGCCGAGCGGCGCTCACCGTCGCTCAGCTTGTCCCAGCGGGCGTCGAGCGTGCTGGCGAAGCCTCGCACGACGGTGATCGGGGTGCGTAACTCGTGACTCGTCGTAGCCAGGAACAGGTCCTTGGCCTCTTCGAGCTCCTTGGCCCTGGTGACGTCGCGGAAGTCGACCACCGTCTCGCCCGTCTCCACGATCCGCGCGCACAGCACGTCGAGCCAGCGGCCGGTCTCCAGCTGGAGGGTGAGCTTCTCGCCCGGCCTCGGCAGCGGGAACGGCATGCGCCTGCCCAGCACCTGCTCGATGGAGAAACCGGTGAGCTCGCCCGCCGCCGGGTTCCACTGGATGACCCTGCCGCCGCTGTCGAGCACGGCGATGCCGTCGGCGCTGGCGTCGAACACGGCACGCTCGTGCGCCCGCTGGCGAAGGGCGTCCTGGTAGGCCAGGGCGTTGCCCGCGGCGATGCCCGCGTGCCCGGCCAGCAACTCCAGCAGCTCCAGCTCGACATGCCCGGGTTTGCCCTGGGCGAAGAGCGCATAGAGCGCGCCGTACGGCCTGCCGCCGACCGAGGTCAGGCCGAGTGCGATCGTGTGCAGGCCGGGCAGCTCGGCCCAGATCAGGTCGCCGAGCCCGCCGGACTCCAACATGACGGTCTTGCCCGTGCGCAGCAGCTTGCCGACCAGGCTGGAACGCAGGTCGGCGCTCGCCCCTCGCAACGACTCGGGCAGCCGGTGCGAGGCGACGAGCTTGAGCCGCTCGCCGTCGATGACCGCGAAGCCGCCCGCGTCGGCGCCGGTCAGCTCGGTGAGGCTGGCCGCGATCCGGTCGAGGACCGAGGGGAGTTCGAGCTCGGCGTTGATGTCGCCGACCACGTCGGTGAGCCTGCGCACGAGCCTGGCCCGGCGCGCGCCGCGGTCCTTGGCGGTCTGGTCGTCCTTGGTGAGGTGGTAGACGCTGATGAACCCGGTCACCGACACGCCCTGCACCAGCGCACTGGTGTCGGCGCGCACGTCGAGCAGCGTGCCGTCACGGCGGAAGCGCTTGGTGCGCAGGGTGACCAGGCCACCGGTGCGCACGCGCTCCAGCACGGCGTTGTGCTCGGCGGTCAGCTCGCTGGGCACGATCGGCGCCCTGCGCCCGACCATCTCGGCGGCGCTCCACCCGAACAGGCGCTCGGCCGCGCGGTTCCACACCAGGACGGTCTGGTCGCGGTCGAGGACGACGACGGCATTGGGGGAACTCGCCAGGACGGCATCGGCGATGCCGTCGTCGGCGAGGGCGTCACTGCCGGCCCTGTCGTCACCCACGTCTCCATAGTGCCTGTGGCGTGGCAGGTACGGGGGGCGATCCGTCCGATACGCTGCAGGCATAGGCTCCTGTACGCGAAAAGGGTGAGGTTATGTCGGCTGGCGACCTCGATGCCCTGCTGCGGGTTACCTCTCCGACATATCGGGGCGAGGGGCCGCCGGATATTGCGTTCGGCACCGCCGAAAGTCCCATCGGCGCCCTCGTTCTGGCCGTCACCGCGCGGGGTGTGGTCGCGTGCAGCTTCGAGGACGAGCACACCGTGTTCGAGCGCGTCTCGGCCAGGGTCGGTCGCTCGATCGGGCCAGACGCGCGCAGGCTCGACCCGGTACGCCGTGAGCTCGACGCCTACTTCGAGGGCCGTCTGCGTGCCTTCACCACGCCGGTCGACCTGCAGCTCGCCACGCCGTTCGCGCGTACCGTGCTGCAGATGACCTCGGCCGTGCCCTACGGCGGCACCACCACCTACGCCGATCTGGCCGAGCGCATCGGCAGACCGCAGGCCCTGCGCGCCGTCGGCAACGCGGTCGGCGCCAATCCCGTGTGCGTGATCGTCGCCTGTCACCGGGTCGTCCAGCGCGACGGCGCGCTCGGCGGTTACGCGGGCGGCCCCGTGGCCAAGCAGAGCCTGCTCCGCCTCGAAGGCGCCAACCTGCCCACCCGCTGACCTCTCGTACGGCAGGCGCGCGCCCCCCAAAGCCACGCGCCTGCCGTACAAGTACAAGCGGCGGGCCTCACCTGCGGCGGGCGAGGCCCCCGACGGCCAGGGTGACCAGGGCGGAGACCACGAACGCGCCGAGCGCCGCACTCATCCACGGAGCGGGCGTGAAGCCGATCGCCGAGCGCGCGCCCTTCCAGATCGCGGCCCACCAGCCGATCTCGGACGGCGCGGCCAGCATCCACCACGTGACGAAGCCGAGCGCCCACGGCACCACCATGAGCCAGCGCGAGGGCGCGTCGTACGCGGTGTTCCACCGGACGCCCCCGCCCAGCAGGAAGTAGTCGACGACGAGCGCCCCGAGCATGGGCACGAACACCGCGCCGATGATCCCCAGGAACGCGCCGTAGGACTTCACGTCGACCACGAGCGCCACCAGCACCGTCACCACGCCGATCGCCACCGAGAACACCCGGCGGTCCACCTTCGGCATGAGGTTCTGCAGCGACATCGCGGTCGAGTACACGTTGGCGAACGACTGGTCGGTCTCACGCAGCACGAGGACGCCGAAGAAGAGCGCGCCCAGCGGAGCGGCAACGAACGGCGCGAACACCGCGGTCGCGTCGGCCGCGACGGCCGCGGGCCCGGCGATGGCCACCGCGTAGACCCCGAGTGCCAGACAGGCGACCTGCGCGATCGTGTACCCGCCGACCACTCCGGCGAACGCGCCCCTGCCGGTGCGCGAGTGCCTGGCGAAGTCGGCGGCGACCGGCACCCACGAGATCGACAGGGCGATCACCAGGTCGACGGCCGGGATGAAGGCCTCCCACGACCCGCCGGTCTGCGGCGGCGCCTGCCCGACGAAGACCACGGCGAACCACACGGTCGCGACGATCACCCCCGCCGTCACCACCCGCCTGATCAGCCTGATCGCCCCCAGCGGGTACAACGTGAGCGCCGTGGTCAGCACCCCCGCCAGCACCACCCACACCGCGTACGGCACCACGCCCGGGAAGATCGCCTGGGCGCCCATCGAGATCACCCAGAGCTCGAAGGCGCCCCAGCCGACCATCTGCACGACGTTGAGCACCGAGGGGACGGCCGAGAGCCTGGCCCCGAACAGCCCTCTGAGCAGCACCATCGCTGGCTGACCGGTCCGCGCGCCGATCACCGCGGCCAGGCCGACCATCGCGGTGCCGATCAGGCTGCCGACGACGGTCGCGGTGATCGCGGCTGGCACGGTGAGGCCGTTGCCCGAGCCCAGCGGGTCGATGAGGTACAACGCCATGGAGAAGCCGAGCAGGCTGACGCCGAGATTGGCCCAGAAGGCCCCCTGGTCGAGCGCGCCCAGCGTCTTGGGCGCCGCCTCGTCGAGGGTCAGCGGGGCTTCGGCATGCTTGAGATCATCGACGACAGGCGTCATCACGCGCTCCCTACGCCGGCATTACCCGGACAGGTTCATGCGGTCGGCGCCAGCGGTAGACGCCCTCTCAGCCTGGTTGCCCCAAGCTCCCGCGGGTTCTTTAATTTTCGCCCGAAGTATGTCATCTCGCGGCATTCTGACAAGACGCCGGGGTCAGAAAGTGCCCCAACTTTGGGCGGTACTGTGATCGTATGCCCGACCTTGCTCTTGCCTCCCGACTGGCCGGTGTGTCCAGCTCCATCGTGCGCGACCTGCTCGCCCTGACCGCACGGCCCGGTGTGATCTCGTTCGCCGGAGGCCTGCCCGCCCCTGAGTTCTTCGACACCGACGGGCTCAACGCCGCATACGACAGGGTGCTCACCGGTCCCGCGGCCCAGCGCGCGCTGCAGTACTCGCCGACCGAGGGCGACCCCGCCCTGCGGGCCCTCATCGCCGGGCGGCTGACCCGCAAGGGGCTGCGGACGGCGGCGTCGGAGGTGCTCGTGACGGCGGGGTCGCAGCAGGCGCTGAACCTGGTGGCCACCGCGCTGATCGACCCCGGCTCGGTCGTGCTGGTCGAGGAGCCCACCTACCTCGCCGCCCTGCAGTGCTTCCAGCTGGCCGGAGCCAGGGTGGTGCCGGTCAGGGGCGACGCGGACGGCATCGACCCCGAGGCGCTCGAAGAGGCGGTGCGCAGGGAGCGGCCCGCGCTGCTGTACCTGGTGCCGACGTTCGCCAACCCCACCGGAGGCACGCTCTCGCCCGCCCGCAGGGCCGCCGTCGCCGCGCTGGCCGCCGAGCACGACTTCTGGATCGTCGAGGACGACCCGTACGGCGAACTGCGCTTCTCCGGTGAGCCGCAGCCCCCTCTGGCCGCGCAGGCCGCATCGGCCGATCGGGTGATCTACCTCGGCAGCTTCTCCAAGGTGCTGGCGCCCGGGCTCAGGCTGGGCTGGGCGCGCGCCCCGCAGGGTGTGCTCGGCTCGCTCGTGCTGGTCAAGCAGGCCGCCGACCTGCACACCTCGACGATCAACCAGGCCGCTGCCGTGGAGTTCCTCGCGGCCAACGACCTCGACGCGCACCTGGAGCGCATCCGCACCGGCTACCGCGAGCGCCGCGACGCCATGCTGTCCGCACTGCCCGCCGCCACCCCGCCGGGCACCACGTGGAACACCCCGGACGGCGGCATGTTCGTCTGGGTACGGCTGCCGCACGGCCACGACACCGTCGACCTGCTGCCGAAGGCCCTCACGCGCGACGTCGCCTTCGTGCCGGGACCGGCCTTCTACATCGCCGAACCCGACGCCGCGACCCTCCGCCTCTCGTACACGACGTACACGCCCGCGGAGATCGGCGAAGGAATGCGGCGCCTCGGTGAGGTGATCTGGGAGAATGGATCGCATGACGGTTCCTGAGGTCTCAGCCCGCGACGTGCCGGAAGACGGTTTTCTGCTGGATGTCCGCGAGCCCGACGAGTGGCAGGCGGGCCACGCGCCCAAGGCAGTGCACATCCCGCTCGGCCGGCTCCAGGCCGAGGTCGACGGCGTGCCCGCCGACCAGCCCGTCTACGTGATCTGCAGGGCCGGAGGGCGTTCGGCCCAGGCCGCCGCGTGGCTCAACCACATCGGCCGCGACGCGATCAATGTCGAGGGCGGCATGCAGGCGTGGGCGTGGGCGCAGAAGCCCATGGTCAGCGAGGGCGGCCAGGACCCCTACGTCGCCTGAGCCGTCATTTGAGCAGCTTCGACATCCGGCGGTCGGCCAGGGGCTTGCCGCCGGTCTGACACGTCGGGCAGTACTGAAGCGAGGAGTCGGCGAACGACACCTCGCGGATCGTGTCGCCGCACACGTCGCAGGGCAGGCCCGCCCTGTTGTGCACGCGCAGGCCCGACTTCTTCTCGGTCTTGAGGTCCTTGGCCGCGACCCCCCTGGCCCGCTCGACGGCGTCGCGCAGGGTCGTCACCATGGCCTCGTACAGATCGGCGACCTGCTCGTCCGTCAGGCTTGCGGCGATCTTGAAGGGCGACATGCGGGCGGCGTGCAGCACCTCGTCCGAGTAGGCGTTGCCGATGCCCGCGATGATCTTCTGGTCGCGCAGCAGGCCCTTGATCTGGGTGCGGTTGCCGCCCACGATGGCCTTCAGCGTGTCGACGGTGAAGTCGGGAGCGAGCGGGTCCGGCCCGAGTGCCGCGATGCCCGGTATCTCGGCCGGGTTCTTCGTGACGTAGACCGCCAGGCGCTTCTGCGTGCCCGCCTCGGTCAGCTCGAACCCCGGCTCGCGCCCGTCGTCGCCCGACAGCCTGACGCGCACCGCGAGCGGCCCCTTGCCCGGACGCACCGGCTTGGCGCCTGACAGGTCCTCGCGCCAGCGCAGCCAGCCCGCGCGGGCCAGGTGCGTGACGAAGTGCAGGCCGTCGCAGTCGAGGTCGAGGAACTTGCCGTGCCGCGTCACCGACGTCACGGTCAGGCCCCCGAGCGCGGACACCGGAGGGTCGAACGTCTTCAACGCCTGGAAGGCCACGACATCGACCCCCAGGACCGTGTGGCCCACCGCCCGCTCACGCAGGAACTCGGCGAGCGACTCCACTTCCGGTAGTTCGGGCATGCCTCCACACTACGTCGCCCCAGGTTGTCCACAGCCTGTGGACAACCTGGCTCAGGCCGGCTTCAGCGTCGCAGCCCCGAACGACACGGCGAACCTCCGGCACCAGATCGTCACACTGCTCAGCGCGTCGAGATCGGCCGAGGCCGGGATCGCGTAGTTGGCGTCGCCCCTGTTGCCCTTCAGCGCGCCGAGCTCCACGTGCTCGCCGTCGTCGAAGGCGTGCCAGTCGTCGGTGACCGGCTGGTCGCTCAGCCATACCCGCAGGTCGGGACCGTCGGAGGTGTCGAGGTTCTCGATCCTCAGCACCCTGCCGCCGCCGGGCAGCTCCAGCACCCTCGCCCGGCCCTTCGTGGCGTGCTCGTGCGTGACGAACACACCGGCGGCCAGCGTCGTGGCGGCACGCGCCCGGCCCGGCTCCCGCTCCACGGCGGGCACGGTCGGCGCGGCCTCGTTCACCACGACGGTCGTGAACAGCCGCCACGGCTGGAACAGCGCCAGCCCCACCACCAGTCCCGCGGCCACCACGACCGAGACCACGCCTGCGACAGCTCGTCCGGTGATTCTCATACATCCCAGCAGAGCACGCCTTTCCCGCCCCGATCCTTACCGACCGCTTACGGCGTAGGGTCTGGGCATGAGTGTGACCATCGCCGAGGAAGTCCTGCTTCTGGCGCACAGCGAGGACGAGGGCAAACAGCTGATCGGCTCGACCGAACTCGACGCGGCGCTCGGCGGAGCGGTGCTGGCCGAGCTGGCGCTGGCGGGCCGGATCGAGCTGACCGAGAAGCGGGTCGTCACCACCGACCCCACGCCGCTGGGCGAGGCCGAGCTCGACGAGGCGCTGCGGCGCGTCACCGACGAGCGCAAGGAGCGCAAGCCCCAGTGGTGGGTGTACAAGCTGCACTCCAGCAAGCTGCGCAAGCGCCTGCTGACCGGGCTCGCCGACGCCGGGATCCTGTCGGAGACCAAGGGCAAGGTGCTCGGCGTCTTCCCGACCACCCGCTGGCCCGAGGCCGACCCCAGCGTCGAGGCCGAGATCAGGCACCGCGTGGCCGACGTGCTCGGCGGCGCCGAACCCGACGAGCGCACCGCGGTGCTCATCGCCGTGCTGCACGCCTCCAAGCTCGACCGCAAGGCCTTCCCCGGCGCCGACCGGGACCGGATCAAGGCGGTGGCCGAGGGCGAGTGGGCGGGTGAGGCCGTCGCCAAGGCCATCGCCTCGATCAACGCCGCCATCACGGCGGGCATCACGGCCGCCGTGGTGAGCGGAGCGGTGGCGGGCAGCTCGGGCTGACCCCGCCGCCTCCTACTTGGACGCAGCTCGGGCTGAACCCGCCGCCTCCTACTTGGACAGGGCGTCCTTCGGGACCGGCTTGTCCTCCTTGAGTGCGTTGAACAGGCGCAGCGCCTTCTCCCTGTCCCACTTGACCGCCGAGCCGCCGCCCGCGATCTCGTTGCCGCCGAAGGGCACGACGGTGGTGACCGGGCTCTCGCCCATCGCCAGGCCGAGCGACAGCAGGTCGAAGGCCCCGGTGCTGGAGTCGACCGTGACCGCCTCGGTGGCGCTCATCGCCAGCGGGATCGAGGTGAACGGGTTGATCAGCACACCCGGGCTGGCCGCCTTCTTCACCACGGCCGCGAGGAACTGCCGCTGGCGCTGGGTGCGCTCGAAGTCGGGCAGCGCGCCGCCCTTGCGCGTGCGGACGTAACCGAGCGCCTGGCCGCCCGTCAGCTCCTGCGGGCCCTTCTTGAGCTTGAGTCCGGCCTTCGGGTCGTCGATGTCGGCCCTGACGTTGATCTCCACACCGCCGACCGCGTCGACGATGCCGACGAAACCGGCGAAGCCGATCTCCATGTAGTTGTCGATCCTGATGCCGGTCGCCGACTCGATCGTGCGGACCAGCAGCTTGGGCCCGCCGAAGGCGTAGGCGGCGTTGAGCTTGTTGCGGCCCTTGCCGGGGATGGTGACGGCCGAGTCGCGCGGCAGCGAGACCAGCGTGGCCTTGTCACTGCCCTCCGGCACGTGCAGCAGCATCATCGAGTCGGTGCGCTGGCCCGCCGCCCTGCCGGTGGCCAGCTTCTTGCGCTGGGCCGCCGACAGGCCCTTGCGGCTGTCGGAGCCGACGAGCAGCCAGTTGGTGCCAGGCGTGTCTTCCGGGCGGCCCTCGTAGTCGTCGAGCACGCCTTCGATGCCGGCCAGCCGCGAGTTGATCCAGAAGATCATCCCGATGCCCGCCACCAGCAGCACGACCACCAGCCCGGCGACGATCTTGAGAATCGTCCGGCCCGACGGGCGCCTGCGCGGGCCGCGGTCGGGCCTGCCGCCTCCGCCTCCCCTGCCGCCGAACCCGAAGCCGCCCCCTCCGCCGCCTTCCGGCGAGGGCGAGCGCGAGTCCTTGGGCCTGCCGAGCGGCCGGACCGGGCTCTTGCCCGAGCGGGCCTTGCCGTAGACCTTGGAGGTGGCCTTCGGCGCTTCGGGGGCGGGCACGGGCGAGGGGTACTTCGCCGTGCCGGGCGCCGGATGCGCAGGCTGACCTGCGGCGCGGAGCCGTTCGTCCTTGGGCGTCATGGGTAGCGGGCGGCCCTCTCCGGGCGCTCGCATTGCGCGCGTGCGGTCGTCCTCAGCCACGTGTTCCCCTTCGATCACCTCAACGCTACGTCGAAGTGGTACCAGTGCATGACCCTCACCAAAGAATCACCAGGGAAAAGTACACGGATCATCGGAAACCGACTCCGGAAACAAGTGACCCCACCTCGGTCGTTACCGTTGAAGACCACCTGCGTCGAAAGGAAGATCGTGTCCGCTCCGGACTCATGGAGTACCTACCCGTGCCAACGCACGGGTCCTGGTGAAAACCGCGGGAGTTTCCTGCGGTGAGTGCCTATCTCGGCCTTCTGGCCCTTTTCCTCCTCACCGCGGCGACGGGGTACTTCGTCGCACAGGAGTTCGCGTTCGTCGCGGCCGACCGCACGCTGCTGCGGGAGCAGGCCGCCGCCGGTGACGCCGCCGCCGAGCGGGCGTTGCAGGTGACCTCCCGCCTGTCGTTCATGCTGTCGGGCGCGCAGCTCGGCATCACGGTCACGGCGCTGCTCGTCGGCTTCATCGCCGAGCCCGCCATCGCCACCATCGTGGGTCCCTGGCTCAGGGACGCGGGCCTGGCGCCCGCCATGGTCACCGGGCTCTCGCTCGCCACCGGCGTCATCGTCGCGACCGTCATCCAGATGGTGCTGGGCGAGCTCGCACCCAAGAACCTGGGCATCGCCAGGCCCGAGCCCGTGGCCAAGTTCCTCGCCCGCTCGACGCTGGTCTACCTCAAGATCGCGGGACCGGTCATCAGGCTGTTCGACACGGCCGCGACCGGCCTGCTGCGCAAGCTGGGCGTCGAGCCCGTCGAAGAGGTCGAGCACGGCGCCACGCCCGAGGAGCTCTCGCGCATCATCGCCGAGTCCAGCCAGGCGGGCGAGCTGCCGCCCAGGCTGTCGGAGCTGCTGGAGCGCGCCCTGGAGTTCGGCGACCGCGACGCCGAGGAGATCATGGTCCCGCGCCCCCGCGTGGTGCTGCTGCGCGCCGACCACCCGATCACCGAGCTGGTCGAGGCCATGGGCGAGTGCGGCCACTCCCGCTACCCCGTGGTCGGGGCCGACGGCGACGTCGTCGGCGTGACCGGCGTGCGCGAGATGCTGACGGCGGGCCCCGAGGCCAGGCTCGTGTCCGACGTGACCAAGCCCGCCCTGCTCGTGCCCGACTCGCTGCCGCTGCCGCTCATCCTGGAGCGCATGCGCACGGCGGGCGACGACATGGCCGTGGTCATCGACGAGTACGGCGGCCTGGCGGGCGTCATCACCGTCGAGGACATGGCCGAGGAGCTCGTCGGCGAGCTGGTCGACGAGAACGACCCCGAGCCCGTCGGCGTCGTCGCCAGGCCGGACGGCACCTGGGACGTGCCCGGCACGCTCAGGCTCGACGAGATCGAGCGCGCCACCGGCATCGCACTGCCCGAGAGCGACGACTACGACACGATCGCCGGGCTCGTCCTGGCCAGGCTCGGCCGGATGCCGGAGGCCGGTGACACGGTCTCGGTCGTCTTCACCCCCGAGACCGATCCCTTCTCCGAGGCCGAGGAGGAGCACCAGGCGGTCCTGACCGTCCTGTCGCTGCACCGCCGCGTGCCCGAGTGGGTGCGCCTGTGCCCGGCGGCCCAGACCGTTGGAGCGAGCCGATGAACCCGCTGACGATGATCCTCATCAGCCTGGGCCTGCTCGCGGGCAACGCGCTGTTCGTGGCGGCCGAGTTCGCCTTCGTCTCGGCCAAGCGCCATCGCCTCGAGGAGATGGCGTCGGGCGGCAGCAGGCTGACCAGGATCACCGCCAAGTCGGCGGTGGGCGGCGGCAGGCAGCTGTCGCTGATGCTGGCGGGCGCGCAGCTCGGCATCACGCTGTGCACGCTGGGGCTCGGCATGGTGACCGAGCCCGCGATCGAGCACTACCTGGAGCCGGTGTTCGCGGCCGTCGGCGTGCCCGAGTCGCTGCAGGTGCCGATCTCGCTGGCCATCGCGCTGACGCTGGTCACCTTCCTGCACATGGTGCTGGGCGAGATGATGCCCAAGTCGTGGGCGCTGACCCACCCCGAGACCGCGGCGATGGCGCTGACGCTGCCCTTCCGCGGCTTCACCTGGCTGATGCGCCCGCTGCTGGCCTCGCTCAACGGGCTGACCAACGTGATACTGCGCGTGTTCGGCGTGCACCCGAAGGACGAGCTCGCCACCACGCGCACGCCGCACCAGCTGGCCATGCTGGTCGGCGAGTCGGCGCGGATGGGCCTGCTCGACCGCACCGAGCACGACCTGCTCACCCGGGCGCTGCGGCTGGACGCCGAAGGCATCGAGCCGCTGATGATCCCGATCGACCAGGTCGTGAGCGTGCCCGCCGACGCCGACTCCGGCCGGATCAAGGCCGTCGCCGCGCGCAGCGGCCATCTGCGCCTGCTGGTCGGCACCCCGCAGTCCGTCGAGGGCGTCCTGCACGCCCGTGACGCGGTCGTACAGCCCGACAGGACGGCCGGTGAGCTCGCCAGGCCGTTCCCGCGTCTGGAGTGCACCACGGCCGTCCAGGAGGCCGTCACGGCCCTTCAGGAGGCGCGTGCGCACCTCGGGCTGGTCACGGCCGGGCCCGGCGGCCCGGTGATCGGCATGGTGAGCCTGACCGACCTGCTGGGCGAACTTCTCGACATGCGGGCCATCGCAGGACGATGACGACATCCCTGGGCCCCCGACACGCGCGGGGGTCCAGAGGTGCAAGCGAGACGAAAGTCACTATCAAGCCGACCCCGGTAAAACCGTACGGCGTCCCTGCGGCGCGAAATTGGGCCCCGTACGGGCTTCTAACTTGAGAGGCGGCTGACTACGTTGACCCATGTGACGCAGTCGGTCCGGGGCGCACCACGTGCACTGATGGGTCCCACGAGACGCGACAGGTCCTGTGGGACGCAGAAAGCCCCGGCGTATAGCCGGGGCTTCGTTGTGGGCGAGGAGGGATTTGAACCCTCACGTCCTTTCGGACACACGGACCTGAACCGTGCGCGTCTGCCGTTCCGCCACCCGCCCTTTTTGGGTGCGGAGAAACAGTAGCACGGATGAGCTGGTGGTACCGAACCCGGATACGATCGCATCAGGCACGCAGGGGACAAGCTGTAGCTGACCCCTTGGAAACGCAGGGATGAAGGGAGGCACCGGGTGGGAGTCCTTCAGCGCTTCGAGCGACGGCTCGAAGGCTTGGTTGAGGGGGCCTTTGCGCGGGCGTTCAAGTCCGACCTTCAGCCGGTCGAGGTCGCGAGCGCCGTCCAACGAGAGATGGACGAGCGCGCGGCGATCGTGGCTCAAGGGCGCACGCTCGTGCCCAACGACTTCGTGGTTGAGCTCTCCACGACCGACAGCGAACGGCTGGAGGTCTATGCGGACAGCATCAGTCACGAGCTGGCCAACCTCGCCAGGGAGTACGCCAAGGAACAGGGCTACTCGTTCGTCGGACCGGTCCGGGTGCGCTTCGAGACGGCGGGCGACCTCGCGGTCGGCCTGTTCCGCATCAGGTCCGGCGTCATCAGAGGCGCCACGGTCGAACAGGACGAGATCAGGCAGCCGGTCAGCGACCTGCCTCCGGCCAGGCCACACGCCTTCGGCGGCAGGCCCAGGCTGCTGGTGTCCACGCAGGACGACCCGCAGGGCGAACGCTCCTACGAGCTCACCACTCCGGTGACCTTGCTCGGCAGGGGCACCGACTGCGATCTTCGTCTGGTGGATCCCGGGGTCTCACGGCACCACGCGGAGCTTCGCGTGGAAGGCCAGCAGGTCGTGCTCGTCGACCTGGGCTCCACGAACGGCACCTTCGTCAACGGCCAGCCGGTTCGCAGGATCGAGCTCCAGAATGGCACTCGTGTCACCCTGGGCCGCACGACCCTGGTTTTCCGGCGCGATTAGAGGTAGACAAACGGTCCATGTCCGAGCTCACGCTGCTGCTGATCAAGCTCGCCTTCCTGGCGGTGCTGTGGTTCTTTGTCATTGCCGCAGTCGGGGTGATCCGCACGGACCTCTTCGGATCCCGTACGGCTCCCGCGGCGATTCGCACAACCGCCAAAGCCGCCAAACCGGCAGCAAAGGCAAAGCCGAAGAAGGGGGAGCCACGCCAGTTGATCGTGACCGGTGGCCCCTTACAGGGCACCACCATTAACCTCACGGAGACGCCCATCACCATCGGCAGGGCGACCGACGCCACGCTGGTAGTCAGCGATGACTACGCTTCCAGCCGGCACGCCCGCCTCTTCCCCCAGGACGGTCAGTGGATCGTGGAAGATCTCGGCTCGACCAACGGCACGTACCTCGACCGCTCAAAAGTCACCCGTCCGACCCCGGTGCCGCTCGGAGTTCCGATCCGCATCGGCAAGACCGTCATTGAATTGCGCAAATGACCATCGCACTCCGCTACGCCGCCCGCTCGGACGTCGGCCTCCTCCGCGAAGGAAACGAGGACTCGGCGTACGCTAGCGGCCGCCTACTGGCCGTCGCCGACGGCATGGGCGGACACGCACACGGCGAGGTGGCGAGCTCCGTCGCCATCGCCGCCATGGCCTCTCTCGAAGAGGTCCCCCAGGGTGGTGACCTGCTCAACTCCATCGAAGCAGCCGTGCGAGACGCCAATCGCAAGCTGCACGAGATGGTCGGGCGGGACCCGAGCCTCAAGGGCATGGGCACCACTCTCACCGCCATGTTCTGGAACGGCACCCAGGTCGCACTCGTGCACGTGGGCGACTCGCGCGCCTACCTGCTCAGACGCGGGGAGCTCTACCAGATCACCCACGACCACACCCTCGTCCAGCAGCTCGTGGACGACGGGCGCATCACGCAGGAGGAGGCCGCCACGCATCCGCAGCGGTCGATCCTGCTGCGCGCGCTCGACGGCAGCGGAGAGGTCGATCCCGACCTCACCCTGCGCGAGGCCCAGGTCGGCGACCGCTACCTGCTGTGCTCGGACGGCCTCTCCGGCGTGGTGAGCGCGGAGACGCTGCACGCCACGCTGTCCAATCTCGACGATCCCGACGACGTGGTCAGGCAGCTCATCGACCTGGCCAACCGAGGCGGCGGCCCCGACAACATCACGTGTGTGGTGGCCGACGTCATCGAGGTCGGAGAGGGCGCACAGCCCACCGTCGACGCCGCCGTCGTGGGCGCCGCCGGTATGACCAGGGTCAGGCACAGCCCGCCCGACACCCCGGCAGGCCGGGCCAGCGCGGTCACCGCGCCGCAACCGGCGATCTCCGACGACGACTTCGATCCCCCGGTCGCCCAGGCGGCCGGGCGGCGGGGTCGTCGCCGGAGGGTCTGGCCGGTCCTCGTCACCGTGCTCGGCGTGGGCGCGGTGCTGGTCGGCGGCGGCGTGTACTTCGGCCTGCAGTGGGTCGACGAGCAGTACTTCGTCGGGGTCAGCGGCGAGGAGATCGTCGTCTACCAGGGCATAGACAGCGCAGTGGGACCGATCCAACTGTTCAAGGTGGCGGAGAACACGGGCCGGTCGATAGACGCCCTGTCCGACGCCGACAAGGAGATGGTTCGCAGCGGGATCATCGTCGAGACCCCCGAGAAAGGAATCGAGCGCATCAACCAGCTGAGGCCCGTCGTGGCGCCGCCCAAGACACCCGAGGCCACCCCTTCCCCGAGCCCTTCCAAGTCGCGCTAGATGAACGAAGTGGTCAGCGCTTCCCCCGTCCCCTTGCCCGCCAAGAGGCGAGTGGCGCAGCTCCTCATGCTCGCGGCCGCCGTCCTGATCGTGATGGGCGCCTACGCGAACGTCGGTCTCGCGATCGACAACAAGATCCCCTCGGGGATGCTGACCTACGGCTTGAGCCTCGGCGGCCTGATGCTCGCCGCCTATCTGGTGCTCGCCAGGTTCGCCCCCTGGGCGGACCCGCTGATCCTGCCGCTGGTCACGATCATCAACGGCCTCGGGCTGGTGATGATCTACCGGCTCGAACTCGGGGGCCAGAAGGGCGCCTCCGCGACCAACCAGCTCATCATGACCGCGGCCGGAGTGGTGCTGTTCACCGTCACGCTGATCGTGCTGCGCGACCATCGCGCGCTGCAGCGGATGACGTACACCGCCGGATTCGCCGGGCTGTTCCTCCTGGTCTCGCCGCTCGTGCCCGGCCTCGGCCGCACGATCAACGGCGCCCGCATCTGGATCGGTGTCGGCGGCTTCAGCATCCAGCCCGCCGAGTTCGCCAAGCTGGCCCTGGTCGTCTTCTTCGCCGGTTACCTGGTCGCCAAACGCGACGTGCTGGCGCTGGCCGGGCGCAGACTGCTGTTCATCGACCTGCCGCGCGCCCGCGACCTCGGGCCGGTGCTCATCACCTGGGGCGTCAGCCTCGGCGTGCTGATCCTGCAGAAGGACCTGGGGTCCTCGCTGCTGCTGTTCGGCACCTTCATCATCATGCTGTACATCGCCACCCAGCGCACGTCGTGGGTGCTGATCGGCATCCTGCTGTTCGTCGGCGGCGCCTACATCGCGGGCCTGGCCTTCGACCACGTCGGCGACAGGTTCGAGGTCTGGCTCGACCCCGGCAACAACGAGTTCTACGAGCGCGCCTACGGCGGCAGCTACCAGACCATGCAGGGCCTGTACGGCCTGGGCGCGGGCGGCATCCTCGGCACCGGGCTCGGCCAGGGCCACCCGGACCTGATCCCGCTGGCCTTCTCCGACTTCATCTTCGCCGCGACCGGCGAGGAGCTCGGGCTGACCGGTCTGATGGCCCTGCTCATGCTCTACGCGCTGCTCGTCGAGCGTGGCCTGCGTACCTCGATCGCGGCCCGCGACCCGTTCTCCAAGCTGCTGGCCGGCGGCCTGTCGTTCATCCTCGCCTGGCAGGTCTTCATCATCGTCGGCGGGGTCACCAACCTGATCCCGCTGACCGGCCTGGTCACCCCCTTCATGTCGCAGGGCGGCTCCGCCCTGCTGGCCAACTGGATTCTGATCGCCCTACTCATCCGGATGTCGGACGTGGCGCGCCGTCCCGCGCCCCAGGCCATCCAGGACGAGGGACTGACACAGGTGTTCCAACGATGAACAGCCCCCTGAAGCGCGCGGCACTCGCCTGTCTGCTCATGTTCGGCCTGCTCATGGTGAATGTGAACTGGCTGCAAGGGGTACGCGCCGAGAGCCTGCGCGACGACGCGCGCAACAAGCGCAACTTCTTCGAGCGCTACGAGGTCGAACGCGGCCGGATCACGGCGGGCGACCAGGTGCTGGCCAAGTCGGTCGAGACCAAGGGCGACTTCCGCTTCCTGCGCGAGTACACCGATCCCGAGCTCTACGCGCACATCACCGGCTTCTTCTCCCCCGAGAGCGAGTCCGGCATCGAGCGCGCGCACAACAGGCTGCTCGACGGCTCCAGCGCCGACCTGCTGCTGCGCCGGAGCATCGACCTGTTCACCGGCGAGCCGACCAGAGGCGCCAACGTCGCCCTGACGATCATCCCCAGGGCGCAGAAGGCCGCGTACGACGCGCTCAAGGGCGTGGGCAAGAAGGGCGCCGTCGTCGCGCTCAACCCGAAGACCGGTGCGATCCTGGCCATGGTCTCGCTGCCCACGTACAACCCGCAGACGTTGTCCGGCACCGACAAGGGCTCCGTGTTCGCGGCCTACGACAAGCTGGCCAAGGACAAGAACCAGCCGCTGCTCAACCGCAACATCGACCGGACGTACGCGCCCGGCTCGACGTTCAAGGTGCTGACGACCGCGGCCTTCCTGGAGGACGACTCCAGCCGCGACGCCCAGACCGTCGTGCCCGCCCCTCAGGTGCTCGACCTGCCCAACACCTCGGCCGGACTGCCCAACTACGGTGGATCGGCGTGCGGCGCGGGCCAGGTGCCGCTGGTGTTCGCCCTTGAGCGCTCGTGCAACACGCCGTTCGGCAAGATCGCCATGGACCTCGGCTACGACAAGATGAAGGAGCAGGCCGACCGCTTCGGCATCGGCGAGCCGCTCTCCATCCCCATGGGCGTGGCGGCGAGCGACATCGGCAAGGAAGAGGACGCCGCCGCGCTCGCGATGATGTCGATCGGCCAGCGCAGCAACCAGATGACGCCGCTGCAGATGGCGATGATCGCGGCCGGCATCGGCAACAACGGCACGGTCATGCGTCCGTACCTGGTGCAGAACATCACCGACTCCAAGGGCGACCCGGTCGAGGAGGCCGACCCCAGCGAGCTGTCGGAGGCGGTCAGCGAGGACACCGCGTCCAAGCTGCGCGACATGATGCTCAGCGTCGTCAACAACGGCACCGCGGGCGCCGCGAAGATCGACAACGTCGAGGTCGCGGGCAAGACCGGCACCGCCGAGACCGTGCGCGGACAGGCGCCGCACGCCTGGTTCATGGCGTTCGCGCCCGCGCGCGACCCCGAGGTCGCCATCGCCGTCATCGTGGAGTCCGGCGCGGCGGGCAACGACGCCACCGGCGGTCACACGGCCGCCCCCATCGCCAAGTCGGTCATGGAGGCGGTGCTCAAGCGGTGAGCACCGTCACACGCGCGGTGCTGAACCGATGACCGCTTTCAACCGTTGGGGGACGGTATGACCTCCCCCTCCACCCTGCTCGGCAACAGGTACCTCCTGGTCTCCAGGATCGCCGCGGGCGGCATGGGCGAGGTCTGGCGTGCCAAGGACGAGCTGCTCGGCCGCGAGGTCGCGGTCAAGCTGCTGCGCCAGCACGTCGCCGCCGACCCCGCCTTCCGCGCCCGCTTCCGTACCGAGGCCCGGATCACGGCCGGGCTCGCCGATCCCGGCATCGCCCAGGTCTTCGACTACGGTGAGCAGGAGGAGCTGGCCTACCTGGTGATGGAGCTGGTCGCGGGCGAGCCGCTGTCGGCCATCCTGGTGCGCAACGGCGCACTCGGGGCCGAGGTGGCGCTCGACGTGCTCTACCAGAGCGCCAAGGCCCTGCACGCGGCGCACAGCTCGGGGATCATCCACCGCGACGTCAAGCCGGGCAACCTGCTGGTCACCCCCACGGGCACGATCAAGGTCACCGACTTCGGCATCGCCAGGGTCATGGAGGCGGCCTCCGTCACCCAGACGGGCACGGTGTTCGGCACTGCGATGTACGTCAGCCCCGAGCAGGCACAGGGCCTCACCCTGACCCCCGCGACCGATCTCTACTCGCTCGGCGTGGTGATCTACGAATGCCTGCGCGGCCAGGCGCCCTTCCAGGCCGACAGCCAGGTCGCCATCGCGCTGCGTCACCTCAACGACCCGCCGCCTCCGCTGCTCGGCGACGTGCCGCCCGCCGTGGCCGACCTGGTGATGCGCATGCTGGCCAAGGACCCGGGCAGCCGTCCGGGCAGCGCGCTTGAGATCGCCGAGCGGGCCTACGCGCTGCGCGAGTCGATCACCCGCGGCGTGCCCGCCGACCTCGGCATGCTCACCGATCCGTCAGGCTTCCGTGTACGCGAGCCCCAGCGGGCCGCCACGACGCCGAGCACGACCGAGGCGGCGCCGGGCGCGGCGACGACGGTCGGGGAGCCGCAGTTCGGCCACACGCCGCCGCGCAGGCGCCGCGCGGGCAGGAGGGCCACGGTGCTGATGGCCACGGCAGGCTGCGTGGCGGCCGTGGGGCTCGGGGGCGTCGTGCTCTGGCAGGCGAGCCAGAATCCGGCCGCCAGCCCGGCCGAGCCCAGCACCGCCCCGGCCACCACCACGACCACCAAGGCGCCGAGAACCAGGCCGCCCGCCAGCAGACTGCCGATGGTTCCGGTGAAGTCGGCTCGGCCGCTACCCTCGACGTCGGCTACCGTAAGCAGCACGGCCACTCCCACGGTGAGCCCGACGCCGACAGCGACCCCGACCCCGACGAGCACGCCCACCCCGACACCAAGTCCCAGCCCGACCCCGACTCCGACGACAAGTGCCACTCCGGACCCGGGGGACACGAACCCACCGAACGAGGAGACGTGATGCGTCAGGGGGTCGATGATGGACAGCGGCGGACACGGCACCGCACAGCGATGACGAACGGTAAGCGGCGATGAGCAACGATAAGGGACAGTGCAGGAAATGACTCAGCCCCGACTTCTCGGCGGTCGTTACGAGCTCGACGGTGTCGTCGGGCGCGGCGGCATGGCCGAGGTGTATCGCGCAAGAGACATCCGGCTGGACCGCATCGTCGCGATCAAGACGCTGCGCCAGGATCTGGCCAGGGACCACACGTTCCAGGCGAGGTTCAGGCGTGAGGCCCAGTCGGCCGCCTCGCTGAACCATCCCGCCGTCGTGGCGGTCTACGACACCGGCGAAGACGTCACCGACGGCACGACCGTGCCCTACATCGTGATGGAGTACGTCGACGGCCGCACGCTGCGCGACCTGCTCAGGGCCGATCGCAGGCTGCTGCCCGAGCGGGCGGCCGAGCTGGTCGACGGCATCCTGCGCGCCCTGGACTACAGCCACCGCGGCGGCATCGTGCACCGCGACATCAAGCCCGCCAATGTGATGATCACCCGCGCGGGCGACGTCAAGGTGATGGACTTCGGCATCGCCAGGGCCATGGCCGACTCGGCCGCCACCATGACGCAGACCGCGCAGGTGATAGGGACCGCCCAGTACCTCTCGCCCGAGCAGGCGCGAGGCGAGCGGGTCGACGCGCGCAGCGACATCTACTCCACCGGCTGCGTCTTCTACGAACTCCTGACCGGCCAGCCGCCGTTCACCGGCGACTCCCCCGTCGCCATCGCCTACCAGCACGTGCGCGAGGAGCCGATCCCGCCCTCGCAGATCGACCCGGAGATCCCGCACTGGGCCGACGCCATCGTGCTCAAGGCCATGGCCAAGGACCCGGCGCACCGCTACCAGAGCGCGGGCGAGATGCGCGCCGACATCCAGCGTGCGATGTCCGGCATGCCGGTCGACGCGCAGACGATGGCGCTGAGCAACAACTACGGCTCGGCGACCCGCACGATGCAGGCCGCGGCCGCCGGGCCCGCGACGCAGCGCACCAATGCGATCCCGCCCTACGAGTACGGCCCCGACGACGGCGGAGGCGGCAGGGCCGCGCGGCGCCGGGCCGAGCAGGGCGGCGGCAACAAGGCGCTGAAGACGGCCGCGTGGATCCTGATCCCGCTGCTGATCATCGGCGCCTTCATCGCCGTCGGCTACTACTTCTTCAGCTCGCCGGGCACGAAGGCCGCGGCGCTGGTCAAGGTGCCCGACGTGGTGTCGCAGACGCAGAAGGCCGCCGAGGCCAGCCTGACCAAGGCCGGGCTGAAGTGGACGGTCGAAGAGGCCTACAACGACGAGATCGAGAAGGGTGCGATCGTCAGCACCGACCCCGTGGCCGGGCTCGACGTGGCCAAGGACAGCACGGTCAAGCTGGTCGTCTCCAAGGGCGTCGAGAAGATCACCGTGCCGGACGTCGCGGGCATGTCGGTCGAAGAGGCGCAGGCGGTGCTCAAGGACAAGGGCTTCGAGTCCAGCATCAGTCCCATCGTCTCCAGCCGTGAGCAGGGCAAGGTCCTGGAGACCAAGCCCAAGGCCGGCGCCAAGGCGGACAAGGGCGCGACGATCAAGATCCTGGTGCCCAAGGCTCAGGTCGAGGTGCCCAATGTGGTGGGCCTCACCCAGGAGGAGGCCGTCAAGCTGCTCAAGCAGGAGGGCTTCAACGCCAAGGTCCAGGAGACGGCGAGCGACCAGCCCGTCGGCACGGTCGTGGCGCAGAGCCCCGAGGCCGGGAGCAAGCAGAACCAGAAGACGACCATCACCATCGTCGTCTCCACCGGCCCCGACACCACTCCCACGATCGAGCCGACCACCGAGCCGCCGACCGACCCCGGCACCGAGGAGCCCCCGCCCACCGACGACGGTGGCGGCGGCGAACTCGGCGAGGGCGAGCCCGGCGACCTGGGCGAGTAGCACGTCCCGGCCAAGGCCCCTTTCTCCCGCACCAGCGAGAAGGGGGCCTTCGTCATGTTCGGGGCACCCGGGCATGAAAGAAGCGTTCCCGCTGCTCGGGGGCGACAGCGGGAACGCTCACTTGGTAGTCGGCGGTGTCGCCCCCGGCGTTACACGGTCCGGGTCAGCCAGTTGGCGAGCAGCCGGTGGCCGTGCTCGGACAGGATCGACTCGGGGTGGAACTGCACGCCCTCGACGGCCGCCGTGCGGTGGCGCAGGCCCATGATGACGCCGTCGGCGGTGCGCGCCGTCACCTCCAGCTCGGCCGGCACACTGTCCGGCTCGACGGCCAGGGAGTGGTAGCGGGTCATGGTGACCGGCGAGGGCAGACCGGCGAAGACGCCCGCGCCTTCGTGATGGATCGCACTGGTACGGCCGTGCATGAGCTCCGGCGCCCGGCTCACCACACCGCCGTAGGCGACCGCGATGGCCTGATGCCCCAGGCAGACGCCGAACAGCGGCAGACCGCGCTCCTGGGCGTGCCGTACGAGCGGCAGGCTGACGCCCGCGGCCTGCGGGGTGCCGGGGCCCGGGCTGACGAGCACGCCGTCGAAGGCGTCGGCGTCGGCGAGCGTCACCGCGTCACGCGCCCGCACGTCGCAGTCGGCGCCGAGCACACGGAGATACTGCACGATCGTGTGCACGAAGCTGTCGTGGTTGTCCACGACGAGAATGCGGCTCATCGCCTCACGGTCACCTCGTCCAGCGTCACCGCCGGCTCCATCAGGGGGAACACGACATACCAGAGTACGGCTCCCGCGGCGGCCAGCAGCACCAGGCAGGCGGCCAGCCGTACGCCCGTGCCTCCGGGCAGCGTCCGCCAGATCCAGCCGTACAACGCCTCACACCTTCCTGGGTTGCGACGACTTCAGCACGCCGTAGACGATGAGCCGCTGGGCGGCGGAGTACTCGGGGTGGCAGGTCGACAGGGTGATCATCGATCGGATCGGCGAGATGTCGGGCTTGCCGGGCACCGGGGCGATGATCTCGATCTCGTCCGGCTCGACGACGTCCTGCGAGGTGACGCGGTAGATGTATCGCGCCTCGCGGGCCTCCACGACAATCTCGTCGCCCCTGGCGAGCTCGTCGATCCGGTTGAAGGGCGCGGCATAGGTCGTCCGATGTCCGGACAGGACGAAGTTGCCCAGTTTGCCGGGCATCGCGGTACCCGGGTAGTGGCCCGGTCCCTTCTTCAGATGCTCCTGGTCGACGCCTTCGACGACGGCGTACTGGTAGTCCTTGCCCAGCTTGGGGATGCGGATCAGGGCCACGGCCTTGCCCAGTTCGATCCGGTCCAGGCCGGTCTTCGCAGGTGGCTCGGCGGCGAGTTCGCGCTGGAGCAGGACCTGCTGGCTCTCGGTGTAGGCGCTGGTGCCCCACAGCAGGTAGGCGCAGAAGAGCAGGAGCACGACCCCCGCCGTGACGCTCAACTCACCGAACCCTCGCAACAATGCCCTCACCCGGCCAGGGTAAGCGCGAGAGCGTGTGCCGTCAGGGATCGCCATGTCCCGCGCGTGGCGACTATCCTTACCAGCGTCAACAGCCTGTGGACGATCCGGATGGCCCAGGCCCCCAGCGGGAGTTATCTCAGTGCCCAAGCCCAAGGCTCGCAAGAAGGCGGTCTACACTCCGCCGCAGAAGACGCAGCAGGTCAAGATCAGCCCGCGGTGGCTGGCCCCGACCATGGTCGTCGCGTGGATCATCGGCATCCTGTGGATCGCCGTCTACTACGTGGCGCCGAGCACGCCGTTCATCGGCACACTCGGGAACTGGAACCTGGGGATCGGGTTCGCCTTCATCATCTTCGGCGTGGTGCTTTCCACCCGCTGGCGCTAGCTCTTTCCACAGCCCGGTCACGGGCTAGCCGACGAGAGCCGCGGTCCTGATCAACGTGAGGACCACGAGCAAGGCCAAGGCTCCCACGAGCACCACCGCCTGCACGGCGGTCCGGTTGCTCTTGGGGGCGTAGGCCAGGCCGAAGGACACCAGCCCGCCGGTGACCAGACCACCGACGTGGCCCGTCCAGCTGATCCCGATGCCGGAGATGGCGGGGATCACGAAGGTCAGCGCCAGGTTCAGCACGATGATGACGACGATGCCCCGCACGTCGATCTTCATCTTGCGGCCGACGACGAAGATCGCCGCGAACAGGCCGAACACCGCGCCCGACGCGCCGACGGTCTCGGCGTTGAGCGGCCCGAGCCAGTACGTCAGGACCGAGCCGCCGAGCGCGCTCAGCACGTACAGGGCCGCGAATTTGGCGTGCCCGAAAGCCCGCTCCAGATAGGGGCCGATCGCCCAGATCGCCCAGGCGTTGAACAGCACGTGCAGATACAGGCCCGTGTCGTGCACGAACGCACTGGTGAGCAGCCGGTAGTAGTCGCCGTCGGCCACGAAGAACGTGATGAGCGACAACGCCCTGGTGACCCCGCCGCCGAACAGCAACTGCAGGGCGAACACCGCGGCGACGAGGCCGAGGACGGTGTAGGTCACATAGGGCTTGGTCACGACCGAGCCACCGAAGACGGACTGCGCCTGGCGCACGCCCTTGTTGCCCTCGGCGACGCATTCGGGGCACTGGTGGCCCACGGCCGCGTCACGCATGCAGTCGGGGCAGATCGGCCGGTCGCACCGCTGGCAGCGCACCCAGGTCTCACGGCCTGGATGGCGGTAGCAGGTCGGCACCGCCTCAGCGCCTGGCTGGCCGGGCGGGGTGGGAGGCTGGCTGGTCATCTGGCCCCTTCGACTGCGCTGTCCACTGACTGCCAGCCTAGGCCGTACACGGGGATGTGCGCGCGCCCCATCGCGACGGATGGGGCGCGGCGCGACACTTCAGCTGCGGGTCCCCGTCAGGCCTGGACGCGCTCGATCGTGACCGACTCGATCACGACGGGCTCCGTCGGGCGGTCGCGGCGGTCGGTCTCGGTCTTGGCGATGGCGTCGACGATGTCCTGGCCCTCGACGACCTCACCGAAGATGCTGTGCTTGCCGTTGAGGTGCGGCGTCGGCACGACGGTGATGAAGAACTGCGAGCCGTTGGTGCCCTTGCCCATCTGGATACCGGCGTTGGCCATGGCCAGCAGGTAGGGGCGGTTGAAGTACAGCTCGGGGTGGATCTCGTCGTCGAAGGCGTAGCCGGGGCCACCGATGCCTTCGCCGAGCGGGTCGCCGCCCTGGATCATGAAGCCGCTGATGACGCGGTGGAAGACCGTGCCGTCGTAAAGCTTGTCGTTGGACTTGACGCCGGTGCCCGGGTGGGTCCACTCGCGCGTGCCCTCCGCCAGCTCGACGAAGTTGCGCACGGTCTTCGGCGCCTGGTTCGGGAAGAGCTCGACCTTGATCGTGCCCCGGTTTGTCGTCAGATTTGCGATCAGCTTCTCAGCCACGAGAGCGCTGCCCCCTCTATGCACAGGGTTGATTTGTGGTGTTTTCCTGACTACGGGCGGTAGGCCCAACGAGCATCCTCCCACGACTGGTCATGATTGAGCCGCGTTCGGGCGGGAAGGGGTGCCTGCGGGGCCCCAACACCAGGGGAGGTCGTCGTGTCCCTGTCACTCAGGAAACGCCGCGTGGTCATAGAAGTTCCCGACACGCGGATGGGCCAGATGAAGGCCCAGTTCATGCGAGCCGCAGATCGGCTCGCGCCAATGGCGAACAACGCCAAGGATGTAGCCGCGCACCGCATTGAGGATGCCCGATACTGGGCTGCGCCGCGGCTCGAAGGAGCCGCCCACGCCGTGGAGGACCAACTGGCGCCGAAGGTGAGCGCCTTGCTCGTCCAGGCCGCAGGCAAGATCGACCCCACGCCCGCCAAGTCGAGGCGCTGGCCGGTCATCGTGCTGCTGACGGGCCTGGCGGTCGGAGCCGTCGGATTCGCCTTCTACCGGCGGAACGCCCAGCAGTGGACCGACCACATGAAGGACTCAGCGGCCGATGCGTCGAGGTGGGTCAGCGACAAGGCCGACCAGGCCGGAGGCGCGATCTCCGACACGGCCGACAAGGTCGGCGCGTCGGCGAGCAAGGCCCGCGACAAGGTGGCCGACTCGATCGACAAGGCCGGGGACAAGCTCTCCGACAAGGCCGACGAGGCATCACGCAAGCTGTCCTGATCCTCAGGCGGTCACAGGTACGGCGTGCGCCCCGCGTAATGCGGGGCGCACGCCGTACCCGTGTCAGGAGGCGAATGCGGCCTGCGCTCCGCATCCGTGTTCAGGACGTCGAGACGACGTGCGCTCCGCATTGCGCGGGGCGCACGCCGTACCCGTGTCGGGACGCCGAGGCGCTCGGGTGAGCATGGCCTGGCCTCGGCGGCTCCGGGCCGCCTGCCGTACCGACCCCCGTGGCCGGTGCGGCAGGCGGTGGGGCTCACTTGCAGGTGATGGTGACGGCCTCGGTCTTGCCGTCCTCCAGCTTGACGATCTTCGCCACGGCAACGGCGCCCGCGGGGGCGACCTCGACCGCGGAGGTCACCAGGCCGGGCTCGGCCGGCTCCGGCGCGTCGGTGGGCAGGGCGGGCACGGCCTCGGCGAAGGAGTTCTCGCCGCCGGACTCGAACGTGAGCCCCGCCTCGCCCGGCGCCACCTTGGTGATCGACAGCTCGGCGACGCTCTTGTCGTCGGCGCCGACCTTGTGCAGGGAGCCCTCGCCCTCCAGCGGGAGCGCGGGGATGGCCTCGGCGAATGTCAGCGTCTTGCCGTCGCTGGTGGTGCAGACCAGGTCGGACGTGCCCTTGGGCTCGTCGGCGGCGCTGGCCGACCCGGCCAGTACGCCCATCAGCAGCAGGGCCGAGGCCGCGCTCAGGGCCAGGATGCGGCGCTTGCTCATGAAACCTCCGTAGATTGCGGTCATCGAACGCCTCGAAGCCTGCACCCCGCCACCTGAAGCCATGCTGAACGCACCCGAAATGATCTTCAGGTTCCCTTTAGGTGCGCTGAGGCACCCTTGAGCACGTGCGCGTGCTACTGGTTGAGGACGAACGCCGCCTGGCCGACCTGGTCAAAGGCGGCCTGACCGGCGAGGGCTTCGCCGTCGACGTCGCCTACGACGGGCGCGACGGGCTGTGGATGGCCACGGAGAACGCCTACGACGTCATCGTGCTCGACGTCATGCTGCCCCGGATGAGCGGCTACACGATCTGCGCCAGACTCCGCGAAGCGGGCAACTGGACGCCGATCATGATGCTGACCGCCAAGGACGGCGTGTACGACGAGGCCGAGGCGCTCGACACCGGCGCCGACGACTACCTGTCCAAGCCGTTCTCGTACGTGGTGCTGCTGGCCAGGCTCAGGGCGCTGGTCAGGCGGGGCGGCAGGGAGCGGCCGGTCTCGATCACGGTGGGCGACCTGACGATCGACCCGGCCGGACTGCGGTGCCGCAGGGGCGAGGTGGAGATCGCACTCACGCCGAAGGAGTTCGCGGTGCTGCACGGCCTGGCACGCAGGCAGGGCGAGGTCGTCTCCAAGGCCGACCTGCTGGCCCAGGCCTGGGACTTCTCCTTCGACGGCGATCCCAACATCGTCGAGGTGTACATCAGCGCACTGCGCCGGAAGATCGACCTGCCGTTCGGGCGCGCCTCGCTGGTCACGGTCAGGGGCGCCGGATACCGCCTGGAGAGCCAGGGATGCACCTCATGAGAGCACGGATGCGCCGGAGCGGGACGGCCTCTGCCGGTTCGGTACGGTTGCGGGCCACGATCGCGGCCACCCTGGTCGTCGCCCTGGCCCTCGGGGTGAGCGCGCTCGTGCTGGTCGCCGCGCTGCGCGGCAGCCTGGAGTCGAGCACCTCGACCGAGGCCGCGCGCAAGGCCGAAGCCGCGCTCCCCCTCGCGATGACGTACTCCGCCATCGCCCCCAGCACCACACTCACCCTCGGCAAGGGCACGGCCGTCGCCGGGGGCTCGCTCCTCCTGGCCGACCCGGACGTCACGCTCACCACCGCGACGCCCGCTCCCGAAGGCGCCTTCCTGCACGCCGAGGTGGTCGGCGTGGCGCCGCCCGCCGAGTGGTCGAGCGCCGAGCCCTACGCCCTGGCCAGCCGTACCGTGGACACGGTGCAAGGGGAGGTGACCGTGTGGGCCAGGGCCTCCTTCCTTCCGGCCGAGGAGGCGCTGCGCACGCTCAACAGCGTGCTGCTGCCCGGCGTTCCGGCCCTTTTGCTGGTGGTGGCGGCGATGACGTGGTTCTCCGTCGGCCGTGCGCTCGCTCCGGTCGCCGCGATCAGGGCGAAGGTGGCCGACATCACCGCACGCGACCTGCACCAGCGGGTGCCCGTGCCCGAGTCCGGCGACGAGATCGCCGCACTCGCCACCACGGTCAACGGCACACTCGACCGCCTGGAGACGGCCGTCGGCACGCACAAGAGGTTCGTCGCCGACGCCGCGCACGAGTTGCGCAGCCCGATCGCCACCCTGCGCGCCCGCCTCGAACTGGCCCGGCCGAGCGACCTGACCCGGGAGGCGCTGGCCGACGTCGCCAGACTGCAGGCGCTGGCCGGCGACCTGTTGCTGCTGGCCAGGCTCGACGCGGGCGAGCCGCTGCAGGCCACCGACCTCGACCTCGGCCAGGCCGCCGTCGAGGAGGCCCTGCGCGCCCAGCCACGCCCCGGCGTACGCGTGCGCCTCGACGTCTCGCCCGACGTGGTCGTCCAGGGGTCGCGCGGGCATCTGGACCGCCTGGTCACCAACCTGGTCGACAATGCCGTGCGGCACGCCCGCTCCGCCGTCGACGTACGCGTGCGCGCCGAGGGCGACCACGCGATCCTGGAGGTGCTCGACGACGGCCCCGGCATCCCCGCCGAACACAGGGACGCCGTCTTCGACCGATTCACCCGCCTGGACGAGGCAAGAGCCCGAGACCACGGCGGCTCAGGCCTGGGCCTCGCCATAGCCCGCGACATCGTCACCCTGCACAACGGCACCATCACCATCCACGACAACGGCCTCCAGGCGACCTTTCCCCGCAGCGGGATCCCGGTCTAAAGCAGCCGCGTCCGGCACCCCAGCGGAGCCCAGCAAGATCGACGAGATTGCGTTTATTGCTTTTGTTGCACATACTTCATGTGAGAGGAGTGTGTGGCGATGACCGTGCGAACCCCCAAGTCCCTGGATGCCGGCCGTGTGGACGCGCAGGACGCGGCTCGTGCGATGCGGCGGATCAAGGACTATCTGGCGACCCACCCCGGCATCGAGGACATCAGCGTCACCGGGGAGCTGGCGGGGGACGAGGTTCTCGTCCTGCCTCGGGATGTCGTCACGATGCTCGCCTACCTGCTCACGCAGCTCGCCGAAGGACGCGGTGTCACGGCGATGCCGAACCACGCCGAGCTCACCACCCGGCAGGCGGCGGACATCCTCAACGTGTCACGGCCCTACCTCATCGGACTGGTCGACGCGGGCGAGATTCCGCACCGGCTCGTCGGACGGCACCGCCGCATCCTGTTCGAGGACCTCATGGCCTACAAACAGCGAACCGATGCCGACAGCCGCAAGGCCGCCGACGATCTCGTCGCCCTCAGCGAGGAACTGGGCCTGTACTGATGGCCTTCGTCGTGGTCTACGACGCGAACGTCCTCTACGGCAACGAGGTTCGCGACCTGCTCATCCGCATCGCCCAGTCCGGCGCGGTCCGGGCACACTGGACGAACGACATCCTCGATGAAGTACTGCGGAACCTCACCGCGAACCGACCGGACATCCCCGAGGACAAACTGCCGGTCCTCCGCGAACGCATGAACGCCGCGATCCCCGGCGTCCTGGTAGATGGCCACGAGGAGCTGATCGGGGGCCTCAAACGCCCCGACGAAGACGATCGACACGTCCTCGCCGCCGCGATCAAAGCCGGCGCGGAAGTCATCGTCACCTCCAACCTGAGAGACGGTGTGCACCAGATCGCCAACAGCCGGACCCGACCCCCCAAGACCTACGCGGCCATCCTCGACGCCCTAGAACGTGCCGGCCTGGTGGAGTCGGCCGCAGCCCTTCGGAACTGACCGCGCCTGCTCGCGACGACAGCTCTAAAGCAGCCGGGTCCCGCACCCCAGTTCCTCCCCCAGGTGTTCCAGGGTGGCGGCGAAGCCGGAGCGAGTCGTGGTGTCGAAGCCGATGAAGAATCGGTTGGCCGGGCCCACCCCCCAGCGCATCCACTGCGCGACGTTGTACACCCGGTGGACCAGCAGGGCCCCCTCGGGATGCGGCTCGACGCTCCACTCGCCGCGATACCACCAGCCGCCCTGTACGGCGAGCGAGGTGGGCGTGTGTTCGACCGTGGGAGTGTGTGGACTCAGCAAGGGGGAAGCGGCGGGGGCGAAGAGGGCTGCCGCGACACGGGTGGGCGTCGTGGTCAGGATGCCTTTCGCCTCGGCCAGGAGGGTGGCGTTCGCGGGGCGGGTCATCGGTCGAGCACCTCGCCGAGAAGGCGGAGCCGGTCGGCGTCCGGCCAGTCGAGCTCTCCGGCCTCCAGTTTGGCCAGCAGGTCGCGTACCCAGGTCAGTTCGGCCGAGCGGAGTGTGCGCTCGCAGTCGACCTCCAGGACGAGCAGGGCGGGCAGGCCGCCGTCGAGCACGGCGCGGATGTGGCCTTCGAGCGCGGTGACGATGCCTTCGAGCGAGGCCGCCCGGCCGCGCAGGGCACGCAGGGCCTCGGTCATGGGCAGGCAGCCGACCAGCGAGAGCGAGGCGAGCAGGGCGCGGGAGCCGGATCGGGGGTCGGCCAGCAGCGCGGCGAGTCTGCTGGTCAGCTCGGCCCGGCCCTCGCCGGTGAGCCGGTAGACGGTGCGTTCCGGCCTGCGCCCCTCCCGCTCCGTCTCCAGCGCCTCGATCAGCTCGTCCCCGAGCAGCCTGTCGACGGCGTGGTACAGGCTGCGCGGCAGGCCTTTCACATAGGTCTTGTGCGTGTCGACGATGAAACGGTGCAGCTCGTAGGGGTGGCTCGGCCGCAGGGACAGCAGGGCCAGCACGGTGAGTGCGGTCAGGTCGGGTTCTCGGGCCATAGTGCATTGTGCACTATGGCATCACGCATCAACCAGACCCGCCGAGCCGTCCATCAGAACGACCCGACAACCCGACAACCCGACGACCCGACATCAGGCACCCCCGTCGAGCTGAAGAAACGCCCGTTCCACCGCCACCCTGACGACGTCGTCCGGGAACGGAACCCCCCGAACCAGCCCCCCACGCCCATCACGCCCATCACGCCCCCCAGGCCCCTCCGCGTACGCACGGCGTGCCGCCTCGGCCGTCGCCGTCAACCCGGCCAGCTGCTCCCGTACGAACGCCCGGTCCACCACGGCGCCATGGCCGGGCACGATCACCTCGTCGGGCACGGCGGCCAGCATGGCGGCCACCGTCAGCGGCCAGTCCAGCGGGAAGGCGTCGCCGAACGAGGGCGGCGCCCCCTCCTCCACCAGGTCTCCGGCGAACAGCACACCGGCGTCGGGCACGTGCACGGCGATGTCGTTGTCGGTGTGACCGCGTCCGAAGAAACGCAGGTGGACCGGCCTGCCGCCGATCTCGATCGTGGCCGAGTCGGCGAAGGTGTGGTCGGGCGGCACGATCTCCACCTCCTCCACCTCGCCGCGCCGTTCCGGCATCGCCGCCGCGACCTCGGCCTTCATCTCCTCGCCCTGCCCGGCCACGCGTTCGGCGCAGCGCACGTGACCCCAGATCGGCGCCGGCCTGAACACGGCGTTGCCGAAGACGTGGTCGAAGTGGTGATGGCTGTTGACCACCGTCCACGGCTGCGCGGTCACCCGGCGCACGGCGTCGGCCAGATCGGCGCCCTCACGGTGCGACATACGCGTGTCCAGCACCAGGCAGCCGCCATCCCCGACGACAAGACCGACATTGAGGTCGAACGACTCGTGCCTGCGTACATAGACCCGATCGCCGATCTCGCTCCACTGCTCGCTCATGGAAGCGCACGCTATCCGAATCGGTATCCTCGACCGCGTGTCATACGAGGTGAGAGCCGGGACGCCGTCGGTCGAGGTCTATCGCGGGCTGCGCACGGCGTCGGGGCTGAGCGACAAGTCCGCCGAGGCCGCCGCGCTCGGCCTGGCGGGCGGCTGGCACAGCGTGCTCGCCTACCTGGGCGACGAGCCCGTCGGCATGGGCCGGATCATCGGCGACGGCGGCTGCCACTTCCAGGTCGTCGACATCTGCGTGCTGCCCGAGCACCAAGGACGCGGCCTCGGCAGGTTGATCATGAGCGCGCTGGTGGCCAGGATCGAGTCCCACATGCCCGACACGGCCTACGTCTCGCTCATCGCCGACGGCGACGCGAAGTTCCTCTACGAGAAGTTCGGCTTCACCGAGACCGCCCCGGCCTCGGTCGGTATGTCCAGGCAGCCGCGTCAGGCCCGCTGAAGCGACTGCTCGACGTCGGCACGCTGGTCGTAGTCGGCACGGGCGGCGGCGATCTCGTTCTGGTGCTGCTCGGTCCAGCTGACCAGCGCCTGGATGGTCTCGTGCAGCGTCGCGCCCAGCGGCGTGAGCGCGTAGTCGACGCGGGGCGGCACCACGGGATGCACGGTGCGGCTGACCAGGCCGTCGCGTTCGAGCTGGCGCAGCGTCACGGTCAGCATGCGCTGGCTGATCCCGTCGATCTTGCGACGCAACTCGGTGAAGCGCAGCGTACGCCGGTCGAGCAGCGCGATGACGAGCAGCGACCACTTGTCGGCCACCCGGTCGAGAATCTGGCGTACTTCGCAGTCCTCGCGCGTGTCCCACTGGAACGCGTCGCCCTCGGTGCCTTCGCAGTTAGTCGGTGACTTCAAAGTGCCTTCTTCCATAGCTCCTCATGGTGCCTAAGGATGCCTCTTGTTACAAGAGGGAACCGACCTACACGGGGAGAACCATGACAACGACCGCCTCGCCTCCCACCGGCCTGGGAACCGACCGGATGGACGCCCGCTCGTGGGGCGTCCTGCTCGTGTTGTGCGGCACCATCTTCCTCGAAGGCATCGACGTCGCGATGCTGAACGTCGCGCTTCCCTCCATCAGGGCCGAACTCGGTATGTCCACCGGCGAGCTCAGCTGGGTGATGAGCGCCTACGTGCTGGCATACGCCGGGTTCACCCTGCTCGGCGGCAGGGTGGCCGACCTGCTGGGACGGCGCAGGATGTTCCTGTTCTGGCTGGCGGTGTTCGTGGTGTTCTCCGGACTCGGCGGACTGGCCACCGAGGGCTGGATGCTGATCGTCGCCAGGTTTGTCACCGGTACGGCGGCGGCCTTCATGACACCGGCCGGACTGTCGATCATCACGACCGGCATCCCCGAAGGCCGTCTCAGGGAGAAGGCACTGCTCGTCTATGCCGGGACCGGCGCCGCCGGATTCTCGCTCGGCCTGGTACTCGGCGGCCTGCTGACCGCGATCGGCTGGCGCTGGGTGTTCTTCGCCCCCGTCCTGCTGGCCACCGCCCTGCTGCTGGCGGCCTTCGCCCTCATCCCGAGGGACGGCAGGCCCGAACGCGGCGGCCAGAGCTTCGACCTGTTCGGCGCGGCCAGTGTGACCGGTGCGATGCTGCTGCTCATCTATGCCGTCGTACGCCTCGAACACCCGGCGCGGGGCTGGGGCCTGACGCTCGCCGCCGCCGTGGCCGGTCTGGCGCTGCTCGCCGTCTTCGTCACCGTCGAACGCCGCTCGGCCGTCCCCCTGGTACGGCTCGGCATCCTGCGTGCGAGCGGCCTGGTCCGGGCCAATCTCGGCGCGATGATGTTCGGCGGCTCGTTCTTCGGCTTCCAGTTCGTGGTGACGCTCTACCTCCAGGAGTTGCGCGGCTGGAGCCCCATGCAGACCAGCCTGGCCCTCCTCGCGGTCGGCATCGACGCCATCCTGGCCCCCACCCTGACCCCCCGCCTGGTCGCCAGGTACGGCACCGCCAAGGTCGTGCTCGGCGGCATGCTGCTGGCGGCGCTGTCGTACGCCTTGTTCCTGCCGGTGGGCATGGACTGGAGCTATGCGGCGATGTTCCCGACGATGATCCTGCTCGGCCTGGCGTTCGCCCTGGCGTACGGGCCGCTGACGATCGCCTCGACCGAGGGGGTCGCCGAGGAGGAGCAGGGGCTCGCGGGCGGGCTGCTCTACACGGCGTTCCAGTTCGGCTCGGCGCTCGGGCTCTCGGTGGTGACGGCGGTCTACGCGACGGCGGGCGGCGGGCTCGGCGGATTCCGGGCGGCGCTCGTGGTGCCGCTGGTCGCCGCCCTGCTCGGCGCGTTCATCACCGTGACCGGGCTACGCAGGCGCTGAACGCGGGGAACGCGAGAGGGAGGAGAGCCGCGCTCCCCTCCCTCTCGCGTTCAGGCCGTGCGACGGTCAGCTGGTCGAGATGAAGATCTCGCCCACGACCGTGGCCAGTTCCGCGATGTCCTGCGTGACGCTCTGCTCGGGCGTGTGCGGGTTGAACACGATCGCCAGGCGGTTCTTCAGCCCCTGGGTGGACAGCTCCTGCCAGGTGGCGTTGGTGTTCAGCCCGGCGTCGAGCAGCCGCCAGGTGCCGGAGGCGTCACTCTGCCTGTGCGGCCACAGCGTCACCGTCTGGGCGCCGAGACCGAGCGCGGCCCCGACCCTGGAGCGGACCTCGGACTTGGCCCTGGTGGCGTTCCAGGCGGACTTGTCACCCTGGTGCGCGAGGCCGAACTCCCGCGAGCCGACGTGGACGAAGGTGTCCCAGCCGAGCGACTTGATGCTCAGCCACTGCGCCTTGGCCGCGATGGCGGGCGAGATCTGCTGCGACTTGCCGTTCACCGTGATCTTGTGTCGCGCGTAGTCCTTGCCGAACAGGCCGGAGGCCACGTACACACTGTCCACCGTGTTGGCCAGCAGGTAGCTGTTGACATGCGCCTTGGTCACCAGCGGGTAGCGCGTGCGCATGTCCTTCACACAGGCGGCGGACGAACCGCAGCCCAGCTCGGGGACGACCACACCGATCGCCAGCTTCCTGCCGGGAAGCGCGGTGCGCAGGGCCGAGGTGGAGTCGGCGATGAAGCGCTGCACGTCGGCCGCGGACTTGAAGCCCCTGAAGCCGAGCGAGTCGGCGAACTTCACCCCGCTCACGCCGCGCTGCTTGCCGTACCTGGCCAGGTTGTCGACGGCCTGCTTGAACTGGGCCGTGCCCGCGCTCCAGGCGCCGACCAGGTCGGCCTCCAGCCACGTGCGCAGCTTGGCCTGCCTGGCCGCGGCGATGGCGTCGGTGACCGAGCCGGGCTCGGGGGCGGGCTCGCTCGCGGTGGGGCTGGCGGACGGGCTCGCACTCGGGCTGGCACTGGGGCTTGGGCTGGCCGACGCGGTCGGGCTCGGGCTCGACGAGGCCGTCGCGCTGGGGCTCGCGGAGGGAGCGGCGCTCGCGTCGGGGGTCGTGGGCTGCTTGGCCGCGGCGGTCGGGCGCTTGGCGACCGGCTGCGAGGGATCCATGGGCTCGACGAGCGTGGGATCGGTGGGTACGGCGGCCGGGGTCTTGGCGGCCTTGGCCTTGGCTCCCGTCGCCGGGTCGTCGCCGGTGCCCGGGTCCTCGGCGGGGGCCTGGCCGGTGTTCTCGTCGGTCACGGGGCCGCACTCGCCGGTCGGGTTCTCCGGGCACGGCTTGGCGACCTCGTACTTGCTCTTGACCGTGACCTTGCCCGTCACCTGGTCGGTGCAGATCCAGCTCCAGTCGGCCTGCATCTTGCAGATCGTCTCGCCGCCGTTGCACACGCCCTGCGTCTTGGCCAGGTCGGTCGGCTTGTTGCACCGGATGACCTCGCCGTACGGCGTGGCCTGCTCCATGCGGGCGCCGTCGTTCTCGCCCCAGAAGGTGGCGACCTCAAGGGCGTCCTGCGGCGGGGTGAGCCAGCGGCAGGTGACGAAGCTGGGCGTGCCCGCGGGCAGCAGGTCGTTGCACGACTGGCCCTGCTGGACGTCCAGCGGCACTTCCATGTCCGGATCGGCGAAGGCATTGAACACGGGGAGGATCAGCAGCATGACCACGATCCCGGCCAGCGCGAACAGCTTTTCCCTTCGCGTGATTCCGTCGAAGAATTGTCTCATCGCGTGAATTCCTTCGCGTCGGTTCATCCGGCGACTATCCAGCCTGGGGAGTCAGACCCGCAGTAATGGACATTTCATGATTTATGGACAGTTCGACCACTTTTCTCCGCCATTTCCGTCACCGACCTTGTAGCCCTGGTCGATGGCGACGGTCCAGGTCACCCGGACGCTGGCCGAACCACTCGCTGTCGTCGTGCCCTCGGTGGTGGTGCCGTTGCCGGTGTTCGACCCCGACCAGGAGACGTTGAACGAGCCGGACTCGGTGATCGGCGTGGTGCCGCAGCCGGGGCGCGAGCGAGGCGCGTCGACCGTGAACGAGCCGCCCGACACCGAGATCGCACCCGACCCCGACGCGGACGAGGTGCCCGTACCGGGCGAGATGCTCACCGAGAACGACCCCGAACGGCCCGAGCCCAGGTTGATCGACGTCGGCGACACCTGTCCTCTGGGCGCGGGAGGCTTGGGCAGCGGCGGAGGCGGGGGCGGAGGCGCCGCCTTGACCTGCTGCTGCGGCTGGTTCTGCGCGGTCGCCGTGGTGGGCGAGGACTGCGGCTGGGCCTGCGGCTGCGACTGGGGCTGGCCCGGCGGGTCGTTGGGACCGCCGTCGTCCGCCTTCTTGGTCTTCTTCGCCTTCGGCGACGAGGTGACCGTGGCCGGCTTGGTCGTCGGCTTCGTGGTCGGGCGGCCGGTCGGCGTGGCGCCGACGCGGGTGCTCACCGGACCTGGCGTGGGCGAGCCCACCGGCACCTGACCGGTCGGCAGGCCGGGGCCCGGCGTGATCTCCGGCGGCAACTGCAGCGACTCGTCGGAGTTGCCCGGGTCGCCCAGCACGGGCACGTCCCGGGGAGAGGCTTCCATGATCTTGGGTTGGGCGCCGCTCGCGTGGATGCCCATCCAGACCAGACCGGCGAGCACCATGCCGACCGCGGTCAGCGCGCCCACCCGGAGGATCGGGCGCAACGACATCTTCGCCTCGGGGTCGGCCTCGTCCGGCCGGTCACGCCAGAACTCCTCCCACCGGTTGCTCCGCGTGTCCCACGCCTTCAGCTCCTCGGGCTCGTCCGGCTCGGCGCCCGGCACGGGCGCGGCCAGCACCAGGCCGCGGGCCGCGGGGGCGTCGTCACGCATGCTCGCGTACGGCGAGTCGCGGCGGGGGCGGGGCAGGAGGGGCTCGACGTCGCCCGGGTCCGGCTCCGGAGTGGTGGCGGGGACGGCCAGCAGATAGTTCGGGACCGAGGTCGCGGCCGGGGTGTCGCTCGGTGTCTCGCTCTTCGGGCGGCCGAAGGGGGCCAGCGGGCCGAGGGGGGCGAGCGGGGCCAGGAGCGGCGGGGTCTCCGGCTCCTCGCGCTTGCCGGAGGAGGCCACCTGCTGGTCGGCCGTGTCGGACTTGTCGGCGCCCGGTTCCTGGCGCGCGGACGCGGCGAGGGGCTTGGCCTCCGGCGTCGCCGGCTTCGGGAGCGGCGACCTGGGCAGCAGGGCCTGGGCGAGTGCGGCCTGGCCGGGCTTGGCGACCGGCGCCGGCTCGGGGGCGGGCTCGGGCGTGGCGGCTCCGGCCTCGGCGATGCGGGCCAGGTCCTCCTCCAGCGGCTCGACCAGCGGCAGCACCGAGAGCATGGTGACGACGTCGACGCGCAGCCGCGTGCGGTGCGCCTCGCAGGCGGTGCACGCGCGCACGTGGTCGGCCAGGGCCAGGCTCTGGTCGGGATCGGCCTCCCAGGCGGCGACCAGCCCGCGTACCTCGCCGCACCCGTCGGCGCCCGGCGCGGCCTTGGCGGCGAGGATGGCGGCGACCCAGGACATGAGCTGCGTCTTCGCCTCGGCCACCGACGCCTCGACGGCGCCCGGCTCCAGGCCGAGCACGTGCGCGATCTCCGCTTCGGTCAGCTCGTGCCTGATGGCGAGGTCGAGGATCTCCCGCAGCGCGGGGTCCATCGAGAGCAGACCGCCGATGATCAGGTCCCTGCGCTTCTCCAGCGCCTCGGAGACCTCCTCGTCGGAGATCGGCACGGCGGCGGCCTCGACTCGGGACTTCTCATGGCATATCTCACGGGCCAACCGGAACAGCCAGGCCCGGGTGACCGTGTCGGCCGATGCCTGCTCCGCCTGCCGTCGCGCGGCTGCCTCCAGGGCCTCCCAGCCGTCGAGGGCCACGTCATAGGCCCCGGCAATGGAAAGGCAGTAGTCAAAGAGGCTGGCACGACAATCGTCTAAGATCTTGACAATAGGATCATGAGACACAAATGCCGATACTAATGACCTGGCCCTTACATGTCACGGAAAAGTCAGATGACAAAGAGGTATCATCTGACCCCCACTACAGAGGTATATTCGGCAAACGGCATTTTCGGAATGTCCATAACCCGCTCTAGGGTAGGTCTGGACGGCCTTGATCGTCTGGGTTACGTTGCCCCGCATGAGGCTCAGACCCCTCCTGACGACACTCGCCGCCACCACCCTCCTGGCAGGCGTCCCCCTCACCACCCCCGCCGCGGCCACCTCGGCCGCCCCTGCGACGAGCATCGGCGAACGGGCCCAACCCCTGGCCTGGCAGCTCCAGCCCACCGGGGTGACGGCCAGGTTGCGCGGCCTTTCGCCCGTCGACCAGCGCGTCGTCTGGGCATCGGGCAGCGAGGGCACCGTGCTCCGCACGACCGACGGCGGCAAGGCCTGGCAACGCGTCGGACCGCCGGACACGGCCGCGCTGCAGTTCCGCGACATCGAGGCGTTCGACGCCAGGCGTGCGGTCGTCCTGTCGATCGGCGAAGGCACGGACTCGCGTGTCTATCGGACGGCCGATGCCGGCCGTACGTGGACCGAAACCTTCAGGAACGGCGAGCCTCAGGCGTTCTACGACTGTCTGGCCTTCTTCGACGACGAGCACGGGCTGGCGATGAGCGATCCTGTGGACGGGAAGTTCCGCATCCTGTCGACGCGCGACGGCGGGCGCTCGTGGCAGGTGCTCCCCTCGGCGGGCATGCCCGCCGCACTGCCGGGCGAGGCCGGGTTCGCCGCGAGCGGGCAGTGCCTGGTCACCTCGGGCGAGCGTGACGTCTGGCTGGCCACGGGCGGCGCCGAGCGCTCACGGGTGTTCCACTCCCGCGACCGCGGCCTGAACTGGACGGTCGCCGACACCCCGCTTCCCGCGGCCGACCCCGCCAAGGGCGTCTTCGCCCTGGCCTTCCGCGACCCGCGCCACGGTGTGGCCGTGGGCGGCGACTACCGGCCCGACCAGCAGTCCCCCTCAGCCGGGGCCACCACACGCGACGGCGGTCGCACCTGGACACCCGCCAGCACGCCGCCTCCCGCCTACCGCTCGGGCGTGAGCTGGCTGGCCAAACTCCCCGCCACCGCCATCGCCGTCGGCCCCTCGGGCAGCGACATCACCCACAACGGCGGCAAGACCTGGCAAACCTTCGACACCGGCTCGTACGACACCATCACCTGCACCGCGTACGCGGGCTGCTGGGCCTCCGGCGAGCAGGGCCGGATCGCCCGCCTGATCGGGTCCTGGTAGCCGTTCGCCCTGCGGGGGCGCCTCGATCACGACAGGCGCCCCCGACCGGCATATTTCCCGGAATTCCTCCCGGCGTGCCGTAGCCCGGCGGTTGCCCGATAGTAGGCGTAATAGACGCCCACAAAGCTCCCTTCGCACCGACATTCTCCTGTCGTCGCCCTGATGGCCGTGAAATCGGATCGAAATGCCGATGCGGTCGCAGAGCCTTTACAGTCTCCAAGGCGTACGCGAGAGTGACGGGTACCACAAAGTCACCCGGCCGCCCAGGAGCCAGGTTGAAATCAGCGAGAAGGAAATCCGGGGTCGGCGGGCGGTTGAAATCGGAGACCAGCCGGCGAAAAGACCTGCTCACTGAGCTGCTGATATCACTGACCAGCGGCCTCATCCTGGCAGTGGGCGCCAACGGCCTCACCATGACCGTCATGCCCGTCCCGACCGGCTCGCTCCCGCTGTGGCTGCTGATCGCGGCCATTCCCACGACGGCCCTGCTGACGTTCTTCCTGACCCGCCACCTGCTGTACGGAAACGCCGACCAGGCCTTCGTCGTGATGTCGGCGTTCAGCCAGACGCGGTGGCAGGGCGACGTGCTCGACTCGTTGTCACGCTCGCTCGACCAGCACGGCGTCGACCTGGTGGTGAAGCTGCCCGCGCACGACCACAGCGGCAGGAGCCAGGTCATGCACCTGGACACGATCCGCAGGCGCAGACCGGCCTACATCGGTGGATTCATCCTGCCCGAGCAGCCCGTCCGGATCGCACGCGAGCTGACCGCGTTCTGCGAGGCGATCAACCGCCCGGTCGTCTTCATCGATGTGCGGCCCTTCTCCAGCGAGGACGCCTACCCCGACAACGCCGCGTTCGTCGGCTGCGACGCCTACGAAATCGGGGAGAAGGCCGCCCAATGGGTGGCCAACGAACTGACCGACCGGCCCATCGAGAACCCCTCCGTCCTGATCGTCGGCGGCGACGCCCAGGCAGGCCGTAGCACCAGATTCGCCGAACGTATTAAGGAAATGGTCCCCTCGGTGAAACTGGAGACGAACCTGCTGGGCCAGTTCGCCCGCGAACAGGCGCGCAGAATAGTCGGCCACCATCTACGCCACCGCCAGCCGGGCGAGACCGTGAACGCCATCTTCTGCACGAACGACGAAATGGCACTGGGCGCTCTCGACGCCGTACAGGAAAATGCGGCGACCGGAATAGTGCCCAACGACCTGGTCATCATCGGGGTCGACGGAATCGCCGAGGCCCTCGCCACCATCAACGCCGACACCTCGCCCTTCCGGGCGACGATCGCCCAGGATCCCAAGCGGATAGCCGAGGTCGCCGTCGACACGCTGCTGCGCATGCGCTCGGCCGAACAGGTACCCACCGAGCACTACGTCCCCACGACGACCTATCCCCGTCAGGGGCGTGACCGGCCCTAGTTGTTCACCGTGCCCGGCAGGACGAGCTGGGCCGTGTTGAGGAGGTAGCTGGTCACCACGCGGGCCTTGCCCGTGGTGAGGTCGACCAGGTAGCCGAAGGCGCCCGACCTGCCCGTCCAGAGCAGCTGCAGCTCCGAGGCGCTCCGCCACAACGACAGGTTCTCGATGCCGCCGCTCGTCGGCTTGGGCAGCCCTTGGACGACGACCTTCCTGACCAGGCGGCCCGACCTGACGTCGACCAGGCTGATCACTCCCTTCGACCAGTCCTTCGTGTGGTAGTCGAATGCGGCGATCGTCCTGCCGTCGGGGGCGAGCTCGCTGGAGGGCAGGTACAGCCTGTCCAGCCTGACCTTCCTGCCTCCGCCTCCCATGGGCATCAGCCACAGATCCTGCTTGGAGTACCTCATCAGCGCGACGACGCCGTCCTTGACGCCGAGCAGCCGGTACCGGTAGTCGATCGGTGTCGTCCTGCCGGTCGACATGTCGATCAGCTGACCCGGCTCCTTGCTGCCGACGCGCGGGTCGAAGGCCAGGTAGCGTCCGTCGTCGGAGAGCGCGAGCTCGGTGCCCGGCCCCAGGCGCTTCTCCTCGATCTTGACGGGAGAGATCGTCCTGCGCCCCTCCACCAGGTCGTGGACGACGTGCGCACCGGCCTTGACACTGTAGTAGGCGAACCATCGCCCGTCCCTGCTGATCGCGACCGGCATGCCCTTGCCGTACGGCCTGACCAGCGCGTCCGGAACCCTGTAGGTCCCGGCCGCACGCGTGACGACCCGCCAGTCGACGCCTGTGCAGTCGGGAGGCCCCTTCTTCGCCTTCTCCCCTTCCGTGCACGTCGGCATGTAGGCCAGGTTGATCGCCCCGACCTTCCCGTCGGGCAGGACGGGCACCGTGTCCATCCCGCTGGTGTTCATCCCGCTGGTCGTCGCCACCTCGGCGGCCTGCGTACGCGGCAGGGTCAGTGTGGCCGCCGCCGCCCCCAGCACCGCGACCGCCGCCACCGCGCTCAGCAGCACGGCGCCTCGCCGTCTGCGCCGATGGACGGTGATGGCCCCCTCGACCAGATTCACCGAAGGCGCCTCGTCGGCGATGGCGTCCAGCGTTTCGTGCAGCCTGTTCATCGGGCCACCTCCTTGACCTGGTGATCGATCAGCAGATGCGCCAGCTCCGGCGCGACCGTACGTAATCTGGTCAGCGCGTGATGCGCCTGGCTCTTGACCGTCCCGACCGAACAACCGAGCGTCTCGGCGGCCTGCACCTCGGTGAGGTCCTCCCAGAAGCGCAGGACGAGTACGGCACGCTGCTTGCGCGTGAGCTTGGCCAGCGCCTGCCGCAGGACGATCCGGTCGAGCACGGCCTCGTCGTAGGAGACGCCCCGCTCGGGCGGCGCGGCGCTCGACACCTCGGGTCTGGCCCGCCGCCACCAGGAGATGTACTGGTTGACCAGCGCCTTACGGGTGTACGCCTCGGGATTGCCGTTCCTGGACAGCTTGTGCCAATGCCCGGCCACACTGGCCAGCACGCTCTGCAGCAGGTCCTCGGCGAGGTGGGCGTCCCCCGTGAGCAGGTAGGCGGCCCGCATCAGCGCCTGCTGACGCGAGAGCACGAACTCCCTGAAGCCCTCTTCATCTCGCATGTCATCACCCCTCGCCCGTCCCAACGTCAGGGACCGGCGAAAGGGTTGTACGTCTCAGGGAAGTGCCCGCGGTTTCTTCACCTTGGCCGCCGCCGCCCTGCCCAGCGCGCCCGTGGCGAGGGACGCGGCCAGGCCGGGCAGCAGGCCGCCGACGGCCCGGTCGGGGTTGGTGGCGAAGGTGTCCAGGCCGATGGCGGCCCCGGCGGCCGAGGCCGGGTCGCGTACGGCGGCGAGCACGGCCTGGGCGAGGTCGTCGACCGTGCGTTCCCAGCCGAGCCGGTCGACGAACAGGCGGTTGGGCGACAGCTCGATGGCCGCCCTGGTCAGGTCGATCACGCCTTCGGCGAGGCCCTTCGCCTGCTCGGCGACGGGGTTGCCCGAGTTCAGGTCCGGGTCGGCCAGGTCCCGCAGCCGCTGGCCCGCCTGCTCGGCGATGCTGCCGTGCGTGGGCAGCACGGCCCCGGGCGCGACCAGGGCGGAGTCGACATAGACCTGCTCGGCGCCCTTGCCGTCGAGGTCCATCCGCTCCAGCAGGAGCAGCCGCCGGTGGATCTGCGGCCCCTGCTCGCCCGCCCATGCGGCGACCTGGCGGATGGCGTCGGCCGCGAGCGGCGGGAGCAGGGCCTCGCGCATGACCTCCCACAACTCCTCGCCGATCTCGGCCAGGGAGGCTTCGGCACTGCTCAGCGCGTCCTTCAGCGATCTGACACCATCGGGGACCATGCCCTCGAGCCCGGTCACGGATTCAGCCGTGCGTGTCGGCGGGAGTACGGGCCAGCAGCGCCCGCAGTTCGTGCACCGCCTGGCGGCTCGCCCGCAGCAGCACCTGCCGCTGGCCTGCCAGGTCCTGGCCGAAACGCTGGGCGGCCTGCCCGGTCCAGACGTCCTGCGCCATGAGCGCCACCACGCGGTCGAGCCCGCCCTCCGCCTCGTCGGCCAACGCCTCGGCCCGGCGCAACGCGTGTTCGATGTGATCCCGTGTCATGCACGACTCCCTGAGGCACGACGACCAGCGAAAGATCAAGAGGCGCCCTATTGCACTGCGGCCACCGCGATGAGCGCAAGACCCTCACGGGATTGATCTCACACACCTCCGGGCTTCTCACTCCCACTCGGACAGCAGCTGCTCCAGGTGGTCGTTCGCCTCGGCCGGGTCGTAGCCGGGTATGGTCTCGCGCATGAGGTTGTAGGTCTGGCGCTGGGCGTCGTCGCAGGCCATACGGACCGCGATGAGCGTCTCCCGGGCCAGCTCCGCGCTCGCCGTGCGGACGGCGCGCGGGCCGTAGGCGATCCGGAGCACACGGCCGTTCACATCGACCGTGGCCGTGACCTGGCCGGACGGGGCCCCGGCCGTGCCGACGATCTGGTCGAGCTCGTCCTGGGCGTCCTCCAGCCAGGCGAGCAGCCGCTCACCCTGGCGGGCGGCCTCCTCGATGTCGCTCTGCCTGATGTCGGCCGGGTCGTACCCGTGCTCGAACACTCGCCCTCCGAACTCAGAGTAGATCCCGTGCTGCCTGTTCGACCCGTTCGCGGACGAAGGCGGCGTCCAGCGGCTCCGGCAGGGCGCCGATGCCGGCCTCGGCCTCATCGGCGATCTTGCGGGCCATGCGCTCCGCCTCGTCCTGGGCCGCGCGGAGCACCGCGGTGACCTCGCGGCCGAGTGCCGCCTCGCCGCGCCGCAGCGCCCTGGGGTCGATGGACAGCGAGGTCAGTCCGCCCTGGCCGTCGGCCGTGGCCTCCACGTATCCGTCGTCGCTGCGCGCCCTGCCCTCGACCTGCATGATCGCAGCCTGCGCCGCCTTGAGGTCGCGGACGATGCCCTGCCCCTGGGCGACGTACGCGGCGAGATATTCGACGTCGTCCTCCGGCCTGGGTACCGGCATATCGACCTCCTTCGACAGACGAGCGGGCACGAGTCTAAGCGATCTATCTCTCATGTCCAGGAAGTGCCGCAAACACCGCAATACCGTCCTATATGGTCGTTTGGCATGACCGGAATTGAGATCGCGACCGGCGAGGTGGAGTCCTACGCCGCGCGGATCAGGACCCATGGCGAGGACTACGGCGCCGCGCCCGGCACCCTGCGGACCGGCGGCGACGGCGTGTCCTCGTGGGGGGACTGCGGCCTCTTCGCCATGTTCACCAACGTCTACGCCGAATGCCGTGACACCTCGGTCGCGGCGCTCGACGCCCTGCACACCGTGATCGGCACGACGGGCGACGGCCTGCGGCAGACGGCCGTGAGCACCCGCGACGTCGAAGCGCTCAACGCCGCCGCCGTCGACGACCTCGGCCGGTCATGGCGGTGACCCTGCCTCCGGCGCTCGCCGGGGTGATGTCGATGCTCGGCCCGTTTCCCGCCATCGACGAGGACCAGATCCGTAAGGAACGCGACGCCGTACGCACGGCTCATGCCACGACCGCGCAGGCCTCGGCCGGGACCGACGCGACGGTACGCAACACCCAGCAGGCCTACCAAGGCCGCTCGGCCACCGCGATGGCCTCGTACTGGGACACGACCGGCGCGGGCAACGGCCACATGGCGCAGGCCAACGCCGCGCTGAAGATCACACCCATCGCGCTCGAAGGCACGGCGGGCGTGGTGTCAGCGGTGAAGGTGGTGGCGGGCACCCAGGCCATGTTCACCACGGTCGAGGTGACCAGGCTGCTCATGTTCGGCGGCCTGACCGGCGCCACCGCCGCCACCGCCCGCATCCTCATGAGACGCCAGGCGTACGGCAGGGCCCTGCGCGAGGCGGGCGAAGGCACGGGCAAGGTCATCGCGCCGCTGCTGCGCACCAAGTCGACCCAGCGGATGCGCGACATCCTGGACAACCTCAAGCTGCCCCGCGGCCCGATGGGCCCACGCCTGGCCGTCGCCGGTCCGCGAGGAGGCGTACCGCTGCGTCCTTCCGGACTGCGCAACCCCCAGGGCCCTCGTTCGGTCCGGGACGGCATCGCCCAGATGGGCCGGCGCAACAACAGGTCGGACGGCAACTCCAGAGGCGGCAGAGGCGGCGGTCGCCAGTCGGGCGGCATGGACGAGACCGGCAAGTTCCACGGCGAAATCCCGCAGAGCACGAGGGGAATGACGGCCGACCAGAAGGAGAAACTCAAGCGCGACCTGGAGGCCAGCATCAGGACACGCAAGAAGGAGGAGGAGAGACTGGGCGTCGAGACCGGCCATGCGGAGAGAGTGAGACGCGAAGAGGGGGCCTTGAGAAGGCTCTTCGGGAGAGGCTAGGCGGGTGCTCGGTGCACCTTCTTCGGGACTCGGTGCACCTTCTTCGGGAGAGGACTCGCCGGACCTTCCTGGGAGAGCTGATAGACCTTCGGAACCTTCCCGGGAAAGCTGATAGACCTTCGGAACCTTCCCGGGAGAGCTGACGGACCTTCGGAAACAGCTACGCCGGAGTTCGGGCGACCATGGGAAACAACTGCGCCAGAGTTTGGCCGACACGACTGGGAACGGATATGCCGACGCACACGGGTGACGAGTTGATCGAGCTCCTCCTCACGCACTCCGCCGACGACGCCGTCGTCGGTCCCGCGTCCAACGACCTGCTGAGCGCGTTCTTCGACGGCTACGACGTGGCGAACCTCGTCAGGCTGCTGCACAGCGACGACGACAAGGTCGTGCGCACGGGCGCGTGGCTGCTGTCGGAGCTCGGCGACCTGGCGGCGCCGCTGATGAGCGAGGTTCCGGTCCTGCTGGCCGGCCCGCTGCGCCAGGGACGCTTCTTCGCCGTCGACGCCGTCATGGCGAACGCGGGCGCAGGCGACGGGCCTGTCATCGCCCAGGTGCTGACCCTGAGCCGCGACCCCGACGACGCCGTGCGCTGGAAGGTGCTCGGCTTCCTCGCCACCGCCTCGACCGAACAGCTGACCGCCGGGGCCGCGTCCGTGGCTGACGAGCAGCTCAAGGAGCTCACCGACTGGCTGGTACGCCTGGAGAGCGAGGACTACGACCCGCGCGAGATCGTCGCCGGGCTGGAGGGCGACGACGCCGTGGTCAGGCTGTTCGCCGCGGCCGCCGCCTCCAGCCTGTCCGACGAGGGCGACACGAACCTGCTGGCCCACGCGGCGACCGCCGAGGACGAGGAGATCCGCTCGTACGCGCTGCAACAACTCGACGAACTCCAATAGGAACCCCAGCTTGGCGGCATATCCGGAGATATCAAACCGATACGGGAACGTTCCAAGTACGGCAATCGCCGGGAATATCATGCGATTTGCTCATGCCGTCCCCGGCCTTCGGAGAAATGCCATGCGTACCCGTTCCCTGGCCATTTCCGCCGCCCTCGCCGCCAGTGTGACCAGTGTGATCTGCGCTGCGGGCCAGCCCGCCCATGCCGCCGGCCCCGCCGTACAGATCACCAAGATCTACTACGACTCCCCCGGCTCGCCGGACAACGGCGCCAACAGCAGTGTGAACGGCGAGTACATCCAGCTCAAGAACACCACCCGCCGGGCGGTCAGCCTCAAGGGCTGGAGCGTCCACGACGACACCACCAGGGACGACCACGTCTACGTCTTCGGCGCCTACACCCTGCGCGCCGGGAAGACCGTCACCCTGCGCACCGGAGTCGGCCGCGACACCACGACCACCAAGTACTGGGGCCGCAGCGGCAGCGGCACCTTCACCTACATCTGGAACCAGACCAAGGACATCGGCTACCTCCGCAACGCCTCCGGCCGGGTCGTCGACTCGTGCGCGTACAACTCCTCACGAGCGGACTACAAGCTCTGCTGATCACCGGTGGTCAGGCCGGCCAGGTGGGTGGTCAGGGCGGCGGTCATCGTGTCCGGGTCGAGGCGGCCCGGATGAAGTACGGCCTGCAGGGACATGCCGTCGATCAGCGCGCACAGCGTGCGGGCGGCCAGGGGGATGTCGGTGCCCGGGCGCAGGCGGCCGGTGCGGTGCGCGCCCTCCAGCACGCGGGTGGTCAGCGCGAGCAGCCCGTCGTAGAGCTCGTCGGTATGCGGGCGCAGGTCGGGCTGGGTACGGGCGGCGGTGATGAAGGCCAGCCACACGATGCTCTCGCGCCGCCGCCGGTCGTCGAGCGGCAGCACCTCCGACAGCATGCGCACGACCGTTTCACGGCGTTCGTCCGGCGGGAGGGGCTCGGTGGTGTCCAGCAGGCGTTCGGCATGGGCGGTCAGACGCTCGGAGACGCGCTCGCTCATCGCCCGCATCGCGAACACCATCAGCTCGGTGTGCGAGGTGAAGTAATGCCGCACCGAGCCGATCGCCAGCCCCGCCTCGGCCGCCACCTGGCGTAGCGACGCCTGCTCCAGGCCGTCGCGCTCCACCACGCGGAACACCGCCTCGACCACGGCGAGACGCCGCTCCTTCGGATCCACGAGCTTCGGCACCCTTCTTTTATAGCACGGTCGTGCTACATTTTTTTAGCATGTACGTGCTACCAAACTTCCCCGGAGGACCTCATGGAAGGACCGTTGCTGGTCGTCGTCGTGGCCGCGCTGGTGATCGGCGTGGTCGTCAGGAGGTTCATGGGGACGGCGCTCAGCGCACGCGACCTGTTCCTGCCGCCGGTCGTCCTGGTCGGGATCGGCGTGCTCGGCCTGGTCAGGACCGTACATCCGAGCGGTCGCGACATCGCCTGGGTCGCGGGCGCCTCCGTCGCCGGACTGGCGTTCGGCGCGGTGCGCGGACTCACACCACGCCTGTTCGCCAGGCACGGCCACCTCTGGCAGCGCTACACGATCTGGACCCTGCTCGTCTGGGCCGCGTCGATGGCGACGAACCTGGGCATCGGCGCACTCGCCTCATCGGCCGGAGTCGCGGAGCAGGCACGACCGATCACGCTGTCGATCGGCGTCAGCCTGCTCGGCGAAGCCGCCACCCTCGGCTGGCGCGCCCTGATGACCGGCCTGCCGTTCGCACCCGAAGGGCGGGTACGCCTTGGGGTGAGGGACACCGATCGGTAAGGCGGGGCGGGCCGCGCTTTCCGGGCTCCGACAGTCCGCTTTCTTGGCTTCGCCTTCCGGGCTCCGACAACCCGCTTTCCCGGCTGCGTCTAGCGCAACCACCGCAACGCCGCGTCCACACAGTCCACAGGACTCCTGTTGAACGCAATCGCCGCCTCGGGCGCATGTCTGCGAACCAAATTCACGACCGTCTCGAAAAACTCCAGCAACGGCTCGTGCTTACGAATCCCACCCCCGACGACCACACACCTGTACGCCTTCCCCCGCAACGCCTCGACCACAGCCGCCTCCCCCTCCGCATCGGCCGTGACCAAACACCAATCCACCTCGATCCCCCGCTCGTCGAACCGCTCCTGCCCCCGCACCATTGCCCTCTGCACCGGCCCAGGATCCCAACCATCGATCCTGGCCGGATCCAACCCAATAACCATCACCTCGGCCATCGGCACCCCCTCTCCTCGTTCCTCATCGTGATGGTAAATGCTGCCTGCCCACGGAACTCCACTGTCACTCGGACAGCACCTTGACGCATTCACATGCACATCTGAGCATCAAGGCGATGACATCCACACGCTCAGGAAGGTCGCTCATGAAGCTCACCCTGCTCGGCGTCTCCAGCGGCAAGAACGGCTGTCCGGCCCTCTACGCGACCGATCGCGGCACCTACGTCGTCCAAGGAAAGTACGTACACGACGAGGAGGCACTCGCCGGCCTCGCCGGCCTGCGGGAGGACGAGTTCTATGTCGAGGTCCCGGCCGAACTCCTGAACTTCGTACCGCGAGGGGCGAAGTGAAGACGTTCGTCGACGTCCCGGGGTTCGTCGCCGCACTGCACGCCTTCAGGCACACCGCGTTCCGGCTCGAAGTCCGGGATCGGTACGACGAGCCCGGCGAGCGGCCTGTCCTGGGCCGATTCCTGGCGACGGGCGAGGTCGACGGCACGTACATGGACGACTGGATCGCCGAGTTCGCCCCGCGCACCGCAGGTGGTGAGCGCATGGAGCGTGTGCGGGTGGTGTCGCGGCCGCACTCCGACTACACGCGCTTCGGGCTGCGCCTGGCCGTGCACAACATCGCGGCCGGAGAGGACATTCGCTACCTGTCTCGCGACCGGGCTCACGGGCTCGACCTGCCTGGTCATGACTTCTGGCTGGTCGATTCGTCCTTGCTGCTGATCCTGCGGTTCGCGGAGGATGACATCCTGCTCGGAGCCGATCTGGTGACCGACCCGGCGATCGTGGTGAAGCACTGCTACTACCGGGACGTGGCCCAGCACTACGCCGTCCCCTGGCAGGAGTATGTGAGTGTCGACGTTCCAGAAGGCCCGTGAGGCGCTCGGGCTCCGCCTCCGTGAGCTTCGGCGAGACGCCAGGCTGAACGGCCAGGACATCGCCGAGGCCCACGGCTGGCACCGTACGAAGATCAGCAAGATCGAGACCGGCAAGCAGACGCCGTCGGACGCCGATCTCGAAGCGTGGGCGGCGGCGTGTGGCGTTCCGGAGCGTACTCCCGAACTCATTGCCGCTCTGCGCTCGCTGGAGGGCCAGTACCTGGAGTTCCGGCGTCTCTTTCGCGGCGGTATGACCGGTCGGCAACACACCTTCGCCGAGGCCGAGGCCGGAGCCGCGTTCATCCGCAACTTCGAGACCTGCTTCGTTCCCGGGCTGCTGCAGACGCCGGAGTACGCCCGATACCGCCTGGCCGAGGCCGTGGCGTACGACGGGGCCCACGATGACCTCGATGAGGCGGTCGCCGCCCGTATGCATCGCCAGCAGATCCTGTACAGCGGGCGCCGCTTCCACTTCGTCATGACCGAGGCCGTACTGCGTCTACGGCTGTGCCCGCCCGACGTCCTGCTCGGGCAGTTGGAGAAGCTCTCGGTGGCCTCGACGTTGCGCTCGATCCACATGGGGGTCATTCCGTTCGAGGTCGTCTATCCCGTCGCGCCCGTACACGGCTGGTGGATCTTCGACGATCGCCAGGTATCGGTCGAAACACTCACCGCCGCCGTGACCGTCGACCAGCCTCAGGAGGTCGGTACCTTTCTGACCGCGTTCGCCCGGCTCGCCGACTGCGCGGTCTACGGCCGCGAGGCCAGGGAGGTCATCGAGCGCGCCGCTGCCGGTCTTGCTCTGTAGTCGAGGTGCTTCACAGTGCTCGGGGAAGCCTGGTGCTCGACGCTGTGCGCATCTTGACGCACTGTGCTTTCCGCTCGCTCCTGCTGCGGCCTACCGTCCCTGCCATGGGACAGGACGATGCCGCATGATCCCCCTCGACAGGCTATGGACTCCCGCACCCGGCGACGCCTACGACGAGATGCTGCTCAAGGCGCTCGACGCCCTCCTGACGTGCCCGCCTGGCGGTCGAGTCGCCTTCGACCTCAGCGCACACGCCCTGGCCGCCGCCGCCCGGGCCGGTCTCACCGCCGAGCAACTCCGCGATCGCGTGCTCGCCGACGCTTTCCGCGTTTACCTGGGCCGACTCAGGCACGGGTGAGTGTCCAGGTTTTTCGGCCGCGTGATGGCAATCCGGTTCGATCACGTTCCGGGTGATGTGGTCATCCTCGGTGCGGGGCGGCGCGTCTCCTGAACGTCCTGTCACAGTTCTCCCAGGAGTCACCATGCGCGGGTTGCGGAGTATCGTCGCCGTCGGTTTGTCGCTCGTCGTCGCCTTGGTCGCCGCCCCGGCTCCCGGTCATACCGCCACGGCTCCCCGGATCTATCGCGGAGTCGGCGACAGCGTGGTCACGATCAAGACGACCTCGAAGCCGAGTATCGCCAAGATCTCCCACAACGGAGAGCAGCACTTCGCCGTCTGGGCCCTCACCCCGAAGGGCAAGCAGCACGACCTCCTGGCCAACACGGTCGGGGCGTACAAGGGCACCAGGGCGTTCAACACCCTCTTCTACGCATCGACCTCGACAGCCGCCTTCACCATCAACGCGGACGGGGCGTGGACACTCCAGATCCTGCCGATCGGCTCGGCCCGCTCCTGGCCGATCACCGCCAAGGGCGCAGGGGACGACGTCCTCCGCCTGGCCACTCCCACCCGCGGCCTGCGAACCCTCACCATCCGGCACTCGGGCGAGGGCCATTTCGCGATCTGGGCACTCAGCGCGTCGGGCCGAGCCGACTCCCTGCTGGTGAACGACGTCGGCGCCTACAAGGGCCGCGTCGCCCTGCCCCCGGGCACGAAGTACCTGACGGTCAGCGCCGACGGCCCCTGGTCCATCGTGCGCACATAGGCGTCCTCCTGCGTGACGACCGCTGTCTCATGAGTCCCTCGAACCGCCGGAGGCACTGGTGAACCACCCGCCCTACGAGGTGATGCCCGAGCGGCGCCCCCACCACGGCGGCCCTGACCGAACGGTCGCGATCGTCGCCACCCTGGTCGCCGTGGTGGCCACCCTGGTCGCGGTCGTGCTCGCCGTACTCCTCCTGACCAGGCCCGTCCCTCAGCAGGCCACAGCCACAGCGGTCACCCCGTCCCCCTCTGCGAGCGCGTCGACGCCTCCACCCAAGCCTCGCCCACCAACCGAACCCCGGACGAGGGCAGCCGCGAAGAAGACCGCGGCCAGGGCATTCGACGCCTACTCGGTCGGCGATTACGGTCGATTCTGGGACACGTGGACCCGGCAGGCCCAGCAGGTGGTGTCCCGCAAGGACTATGTACGCCGCTTCAAACTGTGCCCTCAGAGCGCCCAGGGAATCCGCTGGACCATCCAGGCCGTGACCGTACGCGGTACCCGCGCGACAGTCCGCGCCGCCCGCCTGATCCTGGTCGAGAACTACACCTTGGCCTACCAGTCCGGCAAATGGCGCTTCGCACCCCAGCCGGAAACCCTGGCCCCCTACCGAACGAAGTCCATCGAACAGATCGTCGCCGCGGAAAAGTCCGAAGGCGGCTGCCGCTAGCAGCCATTGGTGGTCGGGCGTCTTGGCCTGCGTAAATGGGAGGCGGCGATCAGGATGCCTCTGTGAGGATGATCGCCCTGCACCTGACGTGAAAGGACTGAACGACCATGCCGAGCGCCATCACGTTGATCCGCGCCACATCACTGTCCGACGTCGCCCAGTACGCCTACGCAGCCACGGCACCCGCCGAGTCACGCCTCATCTTCCTCGCCGGCGCCTGCCCCCTGAACGAGGACGGCTCAACGGCGGCAATCGGCGACTTCGCCGGGCAGGCGGCCAAAACCATCGAGAACATGCAGACAGCCCTCGCCGCCTCCGGCGCATCATTGCAGGACGTCATCAGCACCAGAGTTCTCGTCGCCTCCACCAGACGCGAGGACTTGGTAACCGCCTGGAAGGTGGTCCGGGACTCGTTCGGCACCCACGACGCACCAAGCACCTTGCTGGGCGTCACCGTACTCGGCTATGCCGACCAACTCGTCGAGATCGAAGCAGTCGCCGCCGTCCTCGACTCCTGAACGTAAGGCCATGCCGGGAAAGCTGCATTCACTTCACAGGAGCGGCAGATATCGAGGCTGAGGGTGCTCGTCCCGCTCGAAGATGCGGCCCTACGGGCGGCCCGCTCCATAGTAATTCGCACGATAGTATCCACTGGTCATGCTGGATCTTTCGACCAAGCTACCAGTATGAGGGGCATGAATAAAATACCCCGAGCCCACATATATTCCCACATGACTTCTATTGTCGACGAAAAAAACGAGATCTCCAGGCCTCAGGTCGGAGAGCGACACCCGGCGAGTGGCACTGTATTGATCTGCGGTCGTCCGGGGAAGGGACACTCCCGCCGCAGCCCATGCCTTCTTGGTCAGTCCCGCAGCATCGAAGCACGTCGGACCAGTGCCGCCGTAGCAGTAGCTCTTGCCGATCTGGTCATACGCATAAGCAACAACCGTGTTGTGGGCAAGTGTCGAGACCGAAGTCGCGTTCGCCACTTGCGACGGGGCGGTCACCGCCATTGTCAAACCCATGACCAGTGCCAGCGATCCAAGGTGGAATCGCATGCGTTCTCCTTGAGGAATCGTCTTGCTGGTTGACTGTGCAGTATGGATGATCTTGTTTGTTCAGCCTACTAGCGGCATACAGTCATATCAAGAGGTCTACTGATTCTTTTCATTCTCGAACGCACTCACAGATGTGCAGTACGGCGATGACTTTACGTAACTCGAATGCATGGAGCCGGTAACAAAGGCGCTTGCTGAGGATGAACCGGTTCTTGAGTGATCAGGAGAACGCGCAGAAGGGCGCAGGTCTGCTCGACGACCCACGTTGTCTGCCAGCGTCGGTGATCACGTGGTGTTTGCCGCCGGTCCGTCCTCGGTCGACCGGGGACAGGCCGGTCTGCGGCCCCCTTGTAGCGCCCGGATCTGCGAGAAGTCCACTGCGGCCTGGATACCGGAATCTGCGGCGTCGGTGCGGCAGGAGCGGCGCGATCACCATCCACAACACGAACGCTCCGTCCCAAGATCTGGAGCGGGGCGTTTTGGCTGGTGGAGCCTAGCGGATTCGAACCGCTGACATCCTGCCTGCAAATCGACCGGATCATGCACGTCGGTGGGGCTGACCTGGGCGGCGGGACCTCCACGACGTACCGTGATTGACCGCTGTTGACCGCCCTCAATGGCACGCTAGTGGCACGGCGATCACTCGCCCTTCCTGCGCGAACGCGCACACCCTCCCTGCCGGATCTTCCCGTCTGCCGTCGTCCCGCCCGAAGGGGGAGCGGATCGGGTCATCCCGGAGCCGGAGTACCCCCGCCGGAGGCAACTAGACCTGAGTTGCCAGTTCCGGCAGGCTGGAGCTCCCTCATGAAAGGCTGATCTACCTTGCGATTCGAAGTCTCCGCGGCTCTGATGGCGCTTGTGTCATGGGCGCTCATAGCAGCGCTGTTCTTTTTCCTCGTCTACTGGGCGATACGGCTGGCCATAAGGCATGAGAGAAATCATGGGCGGCAACCGAGCTCGCGGGAATCGGAGAATCGTGCTCGCCACGAGCGCGTGACGGCGGAACGCGTGACACAGCAGCGTGAGTGGGAGGAGCGTCCGATGAGCCAGAACGATCAGCAGGAACCGTCGTAGAACGCCCATGCCTCTGGTGGAACATCTCGCGGCCCGGGCGCGTCGCGCGAGAGAACGCCCCCAGGCCGCACGCACAGCGTGCGGGCGTGCGCGGGCCGCGTGGCGGAGCGCCGCCCTTGATCTGACGGCACGCACGGTTCGGGTTCGGGAACAGCTACTCGAACTTGAGGGCGGAGTTATGCGTATCGGACCGCCCAAGTCGCGGGCCGGCAAGCGGGCGGTCGCAATCCTCTCGGTGATCGTTCCGGTGCTCGCTTAGCACCTCGAGATCTACGTCGATACAGCCGATGACGCATTCGTGTTTCTCGGCAAGCGTGGTGCCTTCCTGCGTGGCGGGAACTTCAGGCGGGAAGCCAAGTGGGCCGAAGCTCTCAAGGAGATGGGCCTCACCGGTCTGCACTTCCACGACCTGCGGCACACGGGCAACACGCTCGCCGCGCAGTCAGGGGCGAGCCTGGCCGACCTCAAGGCGCGCATGGGACACGACAGCGACCGGGCTGCCCTGATCTACCAGCACGCGACGAAGGATGCCGACCAGCGGATCGCCGACGCGCTGAGCGCACAGGTGAAGGCGGCGAGGAAGAAGGCCAAGAAGCGGCGGCGCAAGGAGGCAGGGCCGGACAGCTAATGGCACGTCAATGGCACGAACGCCCCGTTCCAAGATCCGGAACGGGGCGTTTTGGCTGGTGGAGCCTAGCGGATTCGAACCGCTGACATCCTGCTTGCAAAGCAGGCGCTCTGCCAGCTGAGCTAAGGCCCCTTCACCATGACATAGCTTACCGGGCCGTGGCGGCTACCTGGTGCGTGTCGGGGGTGTCGGTGAGGATCAGGGTGGGGAAGTCGGTTGTGGAGTTGAGGATGTGGGTGGCGCCGCCCTTGACGAGGCGTTCGCGGGAGTGGACGCCGTTGAGCAGGCCGGCGACGATCGAGGCGCCGGAGCGGCGGCCGGCGAGCATGTCGTTCTCGGAGTCGCCGAGCACGGCCACGTCGCGTACGTCCTCGATGCCGAGGCGGAGGACGGCGTGCAGGATCATGTCCGGCCAGGGGCGGCCGCGGCCGGCGTCCTCGGGGCAGATGGCGAGGTCGACCTTGTCCACCCAGCCGAGCACGCCGAGCACGCGGCTCAGTGTGTTGCGCGAGAAGCCGGTGATCAGGGCGACGCGCACGCCGGAGCCGCGTAGCTTGTCGAGCACGTCGAGGATGCCGGGCTGCGGCACGAGTCCGGCGCGTTCGATGGCGCCCTCGTAGGAACGTTCGAACGTCAGATTGGCAGCCTGGGCCTGTGGCTCGTTGTCGGGGAACAGGCCGCGGAAGACCTCGATCTTCGGACAGCCCCGGGACCGGTGCACGTGGACCATGGCCCGCGCGTACGCACCGGTGCCGGGGACGATGCCCTGGGTGGCGATGGCCTCGGCGAACGCCCGTTCCACCATCGCGATGTCGCCGATGGTGGTCCCGGCGAGATCAAGACAGGCGAGTTTGATGCTCACGCCACGCCGGTTTAGTTCTCGCTGCCGGTCGCCTCGGTCCAGAGGTCGAGCTCGGCGCGGTCAGCCTGGACCTTGCGCCAAACCAGCAGCCCCCCGAGAGCGATCAGTGCCAGGATGAGCAGCTTCTTCACGGTGTGACCCCACTTCTTCGACGGTCTCACCTGCCGGGGTGAGACAACGCCCGGTTCCAACGGTTGCAAAGCAGCCTAGCAAGGGTTGGGCGTGCTCCCCCTTGCACGCTTGGACCAATTCGGCCGAGACGCGGCATCGGTCCAGGTGAGGCACAGGTGATCGCTGTCCTCCTGATGTCCTAACTTGGACATCCCGTGTCCTATCTTGGACGTTCGACCGGTGTCTCGTCACGTATTTGGGCTCATCGGGCCAGTCGTGTCGTACGTCCGAGCCCATGACCATGCACCGCTACAGCAGTGACGTGCGCATCGTGGTGGTCAGCCAGTGGCGGTAGTCGTCCTCGCGCCAGCCGCATTCCACCACCATCGACCGGTAGTGGGCGGGGTCGTTCAGCAGCCACATGACGTCGACGGCGCGTTCGCCCTCGTGCCTGAGCGCGCCGAGTGATCGAGCGTGTTCGACGACCATGCGCGCCCCGGTCCTGCGGTTGGCCTGGACGCTCGCCCAGAGTTCGCTCATCTCGGGCCCGCTGTCGGCCGCTCGCCGTACCGTTTCGACGATCGCGGCGGCGCGGGCGGCGACGAGGGTGCAGACGTGGGCGTACGCGGTGAGGACCTCGGCGGGGGTGGCGCCCTGCCAGACGGGCTTGAACCAGGGGCGTTGTGCGACGGGCACGGGTTCGTCGTCCCCGGCCATGGCCTCGTCCAGGACCGTGCGCAGCAGGGCGGGCTTGGAGCCGAAGGCGGCCGTCACGGTGGGCCTGGCGACACCGGCATGCGCGGCGACCTCGGCCAGGGAGGTGGCCACGTACCCTCGCGCGACGAACAGCTCGGCGGCTGCGGCGACGATCGTCTGCCGGGTACGGCGGGCGCTGTCCTCACGCAGCGGGGATTGATAGCTCCGCTTCTTGACCACAATGGGAAGAATATCGTTATATTCATCATAACGTCGGTATGCCGAAATAGCGTGATTCTAGGCGAAGCGTGATGAAAAGCACATATTTGCCCATGCATCCCGCTCGGCTCCTCGAAAGGAACGTGCCAATGAAGGCTCTCCGTCTGCTGACGACGGCAGCCGTCGCCTCAGCCGTCCTGTTATCCGTCACCCCGGCCCACGCCCAAGCCCAGGCCCAGGGCACCAAGTCCTGGGGCACCTACTACGCCTCCGGGAACCTCGCCAAGGCCAAGGGCACGGTCACCGCGACCGGCGAGGACCACGCGACGATCCCCACCGCCGACTCCCTCAAGGTCTCGGGCAAGCTCACCGACCTTGCACGCAAGGCGTCGAGCTGCGGCTGGGTGGTGTTCCGCGTGACCTACCTCAAGCAGGGCAACCTGCCGTTCAAGCATCGAAGCTACCGCGACTGCAGCTACAACTCGGCCAAGAGCTTCTCCTTCACCGACCACAACGTCTACCAGGTCGAGGTCAAGGTCTGCGCGGGCGCGAGGACCAGCAAGCCGTCCGACCACTGCCTCTACGCACGCGCTTGGAAGGTCGTCTACCTCTCGCCGTCGTGACGCCTAGGAGCGCTCACGCTCGGCGCCCCGCTGCTCGTCGTCGGCCACAGCACGAGCAGCCGGGGCCCGGTCTCCGGTCCTGACATATCCGGCTTCGTCGAGCCGACGCCTGATCCGCTCCACATCGCCGCGCTCGCCATCGGGCAGCGGAGCGCCGACCGACGCCCGCATCGCCGTCGCGGCGTCGAGCAGATCGGCCGCCCGGTCGTACTCCCCCGCCAGCGCCCACGCCCCGGCCAGCCCCTCGCACGCCAGGGCCACAGCACGAGGGTCGCCGAGGCCGGTCGCCACCGCGTGGCCTTCGGTGTGCAGGGCGATGGCCGCCTCGGTGTCCCCCCTCAACTCGGCGACGAATCCCAGCTCGGCCAGCGCCAGAGCCGCGCCCGGCTCCCCTCCGGCCATGCGCAGCCACTGCAGCCCGGCCCGCATGTGGGTCTCGGCCGCCTCCAGCCTGCCCTGCCTCCGCGCGCCCAGCGCCAGGCCGATCGCGGCGAACGTCTGCGCACTCCTGTCCGCCTGGGCGAGCGCCAGCTCCAGGGCCCGCTCGTGCAATGCGGCGGCGGCGTCGAGATCGCCGGTCAGCAGTGCGATACGCCCCAGCCCGGACAGCCGGTAGGACGCCTCGGTCCAGAGCTCCAACTCCTCGGCGAGTGCCAGCCCCTCCCGGTGCAGCCGGGCGGCCCGGTCGTAGTCGCCGCCGATCTCGGCCAGCTCGGCCAGCGCATTGGTGGCCCGCAGCCGACCCCACCCGTCGCCCACCTGCCCGAACAGGCCTTCGGCCCTGGCCGCGTCCCGCTCGGCATCGGCCAGGTCGCCCCTCGCTCTCGCCACGGTCGCGCGTACGGCGAGCACGGCGGCCGTGCCCCACACATCGCCGTTCTCGCCGAACCCGGCCAGCGCCCGTTCGGCGAGCGCCGCCGAGCGGTCGAGGTCGAACCCCCTGTACGCATAGGCGAGCAGCCAGGCGTCGGCGGGATCGGCGGGCCACTCCTCGACGCCTTCGACGGGCTCGCCGCCGAGCATGAGGCCGATCGCGGCATGCCACACCCCGGCCTTGGCACTGCGACCGCGTACCTCGGCCAACGCCCGGTGCGCCTCGCCCAGACGACCGCGCAGGACCCAGTACCAGGCCAGCGCGAGGGTCAGCCGCTCCGCCTGGTCGCCGTCGGCCGCCGCGAGCGCCGCACGCAGGTTGGCGCTCTCGCGGTCCAGCCTCCGCAGCCATGCGGCCTGGCCCTCGCCCCTGAGGTACGGCTCGGCCCGTTCGGCGAGCGCCAGGTAGTAGCGCACGTGTGCCTGCCGTACCCGGTGGTCCTCGCCCGATGAGCGCAGGTGTTCGGCCGCGTAGGCGGACACCGATTCGAGCAGCCGGTAGCGGGGGCCCGCCACGACGCTCACCAGCGACCTGTCGACCAGCCTGCCGAGCGGGTCGAGGACGTCGAGCTCGCCGAACCCGGCCGCCTCCAGCGTGCAGCCGTCGGCATGCACGGTCAGGCGGCGCAGGAGCACGCGCTCGTCGTCGGCCAGCAGGTTCCAGCTCCAGTCGATCATCGCCCTGAGCGTCCGCTGCCTGGGCGGCGCGCCCCTGTGTCCCGCGGCCAGCAGCCTGAACCTGTCGTCGCCCCCGCCGAGCCGGTCGGCCAGCTCCCGCACGCCCATCACGCGTACCCTGGCCGCGGCCAGCTCCAGCGCCAGCGGCAGCCCGTCGAGCCGCAGGCAGATCGCGGCCACCGCCTCGGCATCGTGCTCCCCCAGCGTGAAACCGGGCGCGGCGGCGGCCGTACGGGCCGCGAACAACCGCACGGCGTCCGACCGCAGCACCTCGGCGGGCCCGGCGGCCGGATCCGGAAGTTCGAGCGCAGGTACGGCGAGCACGACCTCACCGGTGAGAGCCAGCGGCTCCCGGCTCGTGGTCAGCACCCGGAGCCCGGGCGAGGCGGCGAGCAGGACCGCGACCAGCTCGGCGACCGGCTCGACGACATGTTCGCAGTTGTCCAGCACGAGCAGCGGCGAGCGCCCGCGCAGGGCGTCGGCGAGCCGGACCGGCGCGGCCTGACCCGCGACGCCGAGATCGTCGCGGATGCCGAGCACGACGTTCACCACCTCGGCGACGACCTCGACCGGCGCTCCGCGTTCGACGGCGGCCAGCTCGACCAGCCAGGCCCCTTCGCCGGGCCCGGCCGCCGCCGCCTCGATCGCGAGCCTGGTCTTGCCCACACCGCCGGGCCCGGTGAGCGTCACCAGGCGGGCGGCGTCGAGCGCGGCGGCGACCCGGCCGAGCTCGGCGTTCCTGCCGATCAGCTCGGTGAGCGCCGAAGGCAGATTGCCCGGCCTTCTGCGGCCCGAGCCGCCGAGCGCGGGGTCGTGACGCAGGATCGCGCGGTGCAGTGCGGCCAGGTCGGCGCCGGGGTCGAGGCCGAGTTCACCCGCCAGCCGGTCGCGGATGTCGGCGAAACCGGCGAGCGCCTCGCTCTGGCGACCGGCACGGTACAACGCGGTGAGATGGGCGGCGCGCAGCCGTTCCCGCAGCGGGTGCACGGCGACGACCGGGGCCAGCTCGGCGGCCAGCCGGTCGTGCTCACCGAGCGCGAGAACGGCTTCGGCGCGGTCCTCGACGGCGACCAGCCTGGCCTCTTCGAGCCCGGCCGCCGCCACCCTGACGTACTCGGCGTCGGCGTGGTCGGCATAGGCGGGCCCGCGCCACAGCGCCAGCGCCTCGGTCAGCAGGCCGGCCCTGGCCGCGGGGTCGTCGCTCGCCCTGGCCCGTGCGGTGAGCGCGGTGAAGGCCGCGGCGTCGGTCCGGGCGTCGAGCCGGTAGCCGGGCGCCTGGTAGACCAGCAGGTCCCTGCCGCCGGGCTCGGCGTCGCCCAGGGCCTTGCGGAGCTGGGAGATCTTGCTGCGCAGGGTGGCGGTCGGGTTGCCGGGCGGGTCGTCGCCCCACAGGTCGTCGACCAGGCGGTCGGTGCCCGCCATCCGGCCCTCGTGGGCGAGCAGGTCGGCCAGCAGGGCCCTGACCCTGGCCTCGGGAATCCTGACCCGCTCTCCCGCGTCCGTCCAGACGGTGACCGGACCAAGCACCCCGAAACGCATACGGGCCACGGTATCGGGCGGCCGTCAACGGACCGGAATCGTTCCGGAACCGCTTCCCGGCATCGTTCCCCACACGCGATGTTCCCCACACGCAATGTCCCCCGCACGCGATCACCTGCTGAGGAGCACACCATGTCGTACGAGATCCGCCTGGCCGCCCGTCCGGTCGGCGAGCCTGCGCAGAGCGACTTCGTCCTGGCCGACACCGAGATCCCGGAGCTCGCCGACGGCCAGATCCTCGTCCGCAACACCTGGATGTCCGTCGATCCCTACATGCGCGGCCGGATGGACGACGTGCCGTCCTACATTCCGCCGTTCCGGCTCGGGGAGGCGCTCGACGGCGGTGCGGTCGGCGAGGTCGTCGCCTCCCGCGCCGCGGGCGTGCCGGTCGGGGCCACCGTGACGCACTTCCTGGGCTGGCGTGAGCACGCCGTGCTCGACGCCGCCGCCGCGACCGTCGTCGACACGACCCTGGCCCCCGCCCAGGCCTACCTCGGCGTGCTCGGCACACCCGGCCTGACCGCGTACGCGGCGCTGACCAGGACCGCTCCCGTACGGCAGGGCGACGTCGTGTTCGTCTCGGCGGCGGCCGGAGCCGTGGGAAGCGTCGCGGGCCAGCTGGCCGGACGGCTCGGCGCCTCCAATGTGATCGGCTCGGCCGGAGGCCCGCTGAAGGTGAAGGAGGTCGTCGAGACGTTCGGCTACGACGTCGGCCTCGACCACCGCGCCGGGCCGATCGCCGACCAGTTGGCCGAGGCGGCGCCCGAAGGCATCGACGTCTACCTGGACGCGGTCGGCGGCGACCACCTGGAGGCGGCGATCGGCGCGATCCGCGAGGGCGGCAGGATCGCCATGGTCGGTGCGATCAGCGGCTACAACGCCACCTCGCCCGTGCCGGGCCCGGCCAATCTGTTCCGGGCGGCGACCAAGGAGGCCACCCTGCGCGGCATGCTGGTCACCTCCCACCTGGATCTGTTCCCCGAGTACGTCGCCCAGGCCTCGGCCTGGCTGGCCGACGGCTCGCTGAGGACGCGCGAAACGGTGGTGACCGGGCTGGACCGGGCGCCCGCCGCCCTGCTCGCGGTGTTGCGCGGCGGCAACACCGGCAAGATGCTCGTCAGGCTCGACGCCCCTTCTCCGGCCGCCTGAGCAGCAGCCCGATCAGCACGCCGACCAGCACGGCGACGAGAAGGGCGATCCACTGGGGCGAGCTGACCGAGATCATCAGCCACTCGACGGTCACCGTCGCCCTGTTCTGCGAAATGAAGATCACAGCCAGCACGATCAGCACGAGCACGAGCCAGAACCGAGGCGGCACCGCCCGGATCCTGGCGCCGAACCCGGCCGAGGCGGAAGAGGTCGGTTGTGTCATGGGTCCCCCCTGATCAGGGGGGATTCGTGTTGTCCATGGTGTCATGCCGGGTAGGCATGAGTCTCGGTAGCTTTGACGGACGCCCATACGTGTCGCCCCGGCGAAAGGTCGAGTTCGGCCACCGCGGCGGGCGTCACATCGGCCGAGGCGGCGATCGGCCCGGCCAGATGGACGCGCATGTTGTCGCCGTGGCGTTCGACGCCGTCGATGGTGGCCTGCCAGAGGTTGCGCGGCGTGCCGTCCGGCCGGACACGGTAGAGGGCGACGGCCGACGGTGAGAACGCGACGAAGGCGGGGCCCTCCAGCCGTTCCGCCGTGCTGAACACCACCTCGCCCACCTCGACGTGCTGCCCCCTGGCCTGTCCCCGGTACAGGTTCAGCCCGACCAGCCTGGCCACGTAGTCGGTGCGCGGCCGCCGGGCCACCTCCACCGGCCTGCCCTCCTGGACGACGGCGCCCCCCTCGATGACGACCAGCCGATCGGCCAGCACCATGGCCTCAAGCGGGTCGTGCGTGACCAGCACGGTGGCCCCGCCGAAGTCGGCCAGGTGCCCCCGCAACCGCGAGCGGATCTCCAGCCGGGTGTGCGCGTCCAACGCCGCCAGCGGCTCGTCCAGCAACAACAACCTCGGACGTACGGCAAGCGCCCTGGCCAGGGCCACCCGCTGGGCCTGACCACCCGACAGGCGGCCCGGCCTGGCCGAGGCGTGCTCGGCCAGGCCCACCCGGTCGAGCCACTCGGCCGCCACCCGTCTGGACTCGGCCTTGGAGGCCCCCTTGCAGCGCGGGCCGAAGGCGACGTTGTCGAGCGCCGACAGATGCGGGAACAGCAGGTAGTCCTGGAACACCATGCCGATCGGCCGCCCCTCGGCGGCGACGTCGTCGAGCCTTTCGCCGTCGAGCGTCACATGGCCGCCACGCGCCGGTGCGGTGAGGCCGGCCAGCAGGCGCAGCGCGGTGCTCTTGCCCGCCCCGTTGGGCCCGAGCAGCGCGACGACCTCACCGGCGGCCACGCGCAACGACAGGTCCAGGGTGAAGCCCGGCCTGCTGACCAGCAGCCTCGCCTCCAGTGTCATGGCGTGCTCACCCATCGGTCGCGCAGGCTGGCCAGCACGACGACGGAGACGGCCAGCAGCACGAGGCTCAGCACGATGGCCGCCTCGGGCTCGCTCTCCAGCGCGAGATAGACCGCGAGCGGCATCGTCTGCGTCCGGCCGGGGAAGTTGCCCGCGAAGGTGATCGTCGCGCCGAACTCGCCGAGCGCCCTGGCCCAGCACAGCACCGCACCCGCCACCACGCCGGGCGCCACCAGCGGCAGCGTCACCCGCCTGAACGTCACCAGCCGGGAGGCGCCCAGCGTGGCCGCGGCCTCTTCGTACCTCTGGTCGGCGGCCCGCAACGCGCCCTCCACACTGATCACGAGGAACGGCATGGCCACGAACGCCTCGGCGACCACCACACCGGCCGAGGTGAACGGCAGCGACAGGCCGAACCACTCGTACAGCCACTGCCCGACCAGCCCGCGCCGCCCGAGCACCAGCAGCAGGGCGACACCGCCGACCACGGGCGGCAGCACCAGCGGCACCGTGATGAGCGCCCGCACCACCCGCCGCCCGGGGAAGGCGACCCTGGCCAGCAGCCACGCCAGCGGGACGCCGAGCACCAGGCAGATGGCCGTGGCCAGGGTGGCGGTGACGAGCGAGAGCCGCAACGCCTCCAGCACCTGCGGCTCGGCCAGGCGCGGCAGCAGCGTCGACCAGGGCGCCTTGATCAGCAGTCCGGCCAGCGGCAGCACCAGGAAGGCCATGCCGAGCACGGCGGGCGCCACCAGCACCCAGGGCAGCCTGCCCTTGATCACGCCCTGCCCCTGATCACGTTGGCCCTTGATCATGTGTTGCCCTTGATCACGTCGGCCTCGCCGTCTCGGTCGGCACCTCGCGCACGTCCGGCTCCTCTACCCGCCGGGGACCTCCACGACGACATTGGTCGACTTGATCACCGCGACGGCGACCACGCCCACCTCGAGCTTCAACTCGTCGGCCGCCTGCCTGCTCATCAGCGAGACCACCCGGAACGGCCCCGCGGCGATCTCCACCTGGGCCATCACCGCGTCCCTGATCACCTCGGTGACGATGCCGCGGAACCTGTTGCGCGCCGACGACTGCCCCGTGCCGCTCTCCGCCTCGATCTGACCGCGAGCGAACGCCGCCAGATCGGCTCCGGCGACCGTGCGGTGGCCGTGCTCGTCCCTGTGGGCGCTCAGCCGTCCGCCGTCGACCCATCGGCGTACGGTGTCGGGGCTGACACCGAGCAGGTCGGCGGCCTCGCTGATCCGGAACGTCGTCACGGGGTCCACCTTACCGCCGCCTCACCTGGCATCTGCGAGTGCGTATGGTCGTCAGGCCTCGCAGTCGCAGGGTCTACCGGTCGAGGGTGCAGTCGCCGCAACGGCTGCCGCCCGGCACCCGGTAGTACAGGCAGCAGCTGCGCCTTCGGAAGGTCAGGGCCGGTCCGGTGAACGCGCCGGTGCCGCGGAGGTCGCCGGTGGCCAGCAGCCGGTCGACCAGCCCGGTCAGCGCCGCACGCCGGTCTGGCCTGGCCGCGAGCACGTCGCGTGCCGCCTCCGCGAGCGCCGATCCGGCGTTGCCGTGCAGCAGTCTCGGTGCGACCTTCACGGTCAGGGCCTCGGCGGTCGCGGCCAGGCGTTCGGTCATGACCGTGCGGTACAGCAGGGCGGCCAGTTCGGGCTCGGCGGGCGCGTACCAGCCCTTCGCCTCCGGCAGGCCCAGTGCCGGGCCCGCGCACTCCTGGTGCAGGTCGGACAGGTCGGGCACGACGCCGTGCAGGACGGCGCAGCCGAGCAGAGGCGCCCACAGCCTCGCCGCGTGGCCGAGCTGGACGACGGAGGCGGCGATGCGGTGCTCGGGCGAGCCGTACCTGCGGATGCGTTCGGCGACCAGGTGCGGCAGGCCGGGCGGCACCGGCCGCCAGCCCTCGCCGCGTACGCCGACGGGCAGGGCGAAGAAGGTGCCGAGCCCGGCGACGTCGGCGAGGGCCGAGGCGACCACCTCGGCCGGGGCCGCGCGCGTCATCCCGGCACCACGCTGACCTGCGGGACGCCGGTCAGCGGGTGCGGGCGTACCTCGGCCTCGACCCGGTAGACCTCGGCCAGCAGCTCGGCCGTCAGCACCTCGACCGGCGGCCCGGCCGCGACCAGCCGTCCACCGGCCATGACGCAGATACGGTCGCAGAAGGCGGCTGCCAGATTGAGGTCGTGCAGCGCCACCACCGCGGTGACGCCGAGCCCGCGTACCAGGCGCAGGGCGTCGAGCTGGTGGCGCAGGTCCAGGTGGTTGGTCGGCTCGTCCAGCACCATCGTGCCCGCCCGCTGGGCCAGCGCCCTGGCGATCAGCACCCGCTGCTTCTCCCCTCCCGACAGCCGGTCGAAGGGCGCGTCGGCCAGCTCCGTGACGTCCAGTCCCGCCAGCGCCTCCCGTACGATCTCCCGGTCGTGCTGGTCGTCGCCCTGGAAGGCGCGTTTGTACGGGCTGCGGCCCATCGCCACCACGTCGTACACGGTCAGCTCGAACTCGCCGGGCGCCTCCTGCAGCACCGCGGCCAGGCGTCTGGCCAGGCGTTTGCCGCTCATCCGCCAGACGTCGTCGCCGTCGAGCGTCACCCGGCCGGATGTCGGGCGCACGGCTCGGTACAGGGTTCTGAGCAGGGTGGACTTGCCCGCGCCGTTGGGTCCGACGAGTGCGACGACCTCGCCGGGCGCCACCTCGACACGGACGTCCTGTACGAGCGGCCTGCCGTCGACGACGACGCCGACGCCGTCGATCAGCAGGGCGGCCGGGGTGTCGGTCATCGTGCCGCCTTTCGCCGCATCAGCCACAGGAAGAAGGGACCGCCCGCCAGTGCGGTCAGGATGCCGATCGGGATCTCCTCGGGTGCGATCAGCGTCCGCGCCGCGAGGTCGGCCGCGATCAGGAACGCCGCGCCGAGCACCGCCACCGCGGGAAGCGCCCTGCGGTGGTCGGCCCCGACGAGCAGGCGTACGACGTGCGGCATCATCAGGCCGACGAAGCCGATCGCCCCACTGACCGCGACGATCGCACCGATCATCAGGGCGACCAGGACGAACAGCCAGCCCCTGAACCTGTGCACGTTCAGCCCGAGCGCCGATGCCGCCTCCTCCCCGGCCAGCAGCAGGTTGAGCGGACGCGAGACGCCCAGCAGCACGCAGGTGCCGAGCAGTACGGCCGCCATGGGGATCCAGACCAGCTCCCAGGTCGTGCCCGCGAGCCCGCCCAGCATCCAGCGCAGTGCCGAGTCGGACTTGTGTGGATCGCCGGATGTGATGATCAGATAGCTGGCCACGGCCGAAAGCACCTCGGCGGTGGCGACTCCCGCCAGCACCAGCCGCACGGTGGTCATCCGCCCTCCGGCCCGCGCGAGGAAGTACACCGCGACCAGTGCGCCCAGCGCCCCCGCGAACGCCGCGACCGGCAGCGAGAACGCCCCCAGCACGGTGACGCCCGACACCATGACCACGACCGCCCCCACCGAAGCCCCGGAGGAGACGCCGAGCAGCATCGGATCGGCCAGCGGATTGCGGACGAGCGCCTGCAGGGCCATCCCGCACACCGACAGCCCCGCGCCCACGACCCCGCACAGCAGGATCCTGGGCACGCGCACGTCCATCACGATCGTCTCCCTGACCGCCGTCCACACCGGCTCGACCAGCGCCGGATGCACGCGGTGCAGCACGATCGCCCACACCTCGCCGAACGGCACGCCGACCGACCCGACCGCGACGCCCGCCGTACCCGCGAGCACCAGCACCCCACCGAGCACCACCAGCACGACCGGGTACGGCAGGCGCGCGGCGCGTGCCGTGACGAGCTTGGTCACGCGAACCGATCCGGGTGGATCTGCGTGGCCAGCGAGCGCACGGCCTCGGGCACGCGCACGCCGAGCACCGCCGACGACAACGGCAGGACCGCGAACCGCTTGTTCTTGATCGCGGGCACGTCCTTGAGCGCCGGGTTGGCCAGCAGGAACTCCTTCTTCTTGGCCACGGGCTGGTCGCCGTAGTCGTAGATGACGATCACGTCGGGCGAGCGGTCGGCGACCTGCTCGAAGGAGACGTCGGCCCAGGTCTTGTTCACGTCGGCGAAGATGTTGCCCGCCCCGGCCAGCTTGATCATCTCGTTGCCGATTCCCGCGCCGCCCGCGGTGAAGGCGGTCTTCTCGCCGCTGTCGTAGACGAACACCTTCAGCGGGTCGACGCCGTCGAGCTTGGCCTTCACCCCGTCGAGCACCGTGCGCATCAGCACGACCTGCTCGTCGGCGCGCTCGGGCACGGCGAAGATCTTGCCGATCGTGCGGATCTCCTCCTCGATCAGCGCCGCGTTCACCGGGCCTTCGGGGCACTGCTCGAGGTTGACGTAGGAGGGGATCCCGGCCTTGGTCAGCGCCTCACGGCTGCGGCCGGACTTCTCGTCGAACCCGCTGGCGAACCCCGCGTACACGAAGTCGGGCTCGGCCGACAGCAGCACCTCGTAGGAGGGGTACTCCTTGGCCAGCACCTTGATGCCCTGGTACGCGCTCGCGAACTCAGGAAGGACCTTGTCGTCGAGGTAGGCCGTACCGACCATCGACTTGGCCAGGCCGAGGGCGAGCATGATCTCGGTCGCGTGCTGGTTGAGCGTCACCGCGCGCTGCGGCGGACGCTGGAAGGTACTGCTCACGCCGCAGTTGGTGATCGTCAGCGGGAACCCGGCGAGCGCCGAGGGCGCGGCGGCCGTGGGGGGCGTGGGAGGCGTGGCGCTGGTCTGGCCGGTGGCGCCGCAGGCGGAGGCCAGCATGGCTGTGACGATCAGGGGGATGGCAAGGAGCGAGCGTCGGCTCGTCGTCATGACGGGTCCTTTCACTCACGGGCGAGCCCGTAGAGCGGGGGCGATGAGCCGGATCATCGAAGAAGGGACCCGTGACGCGGACAGCCCGAAGGACCTCATGCCAGTCGGCACGGCGACCACCGTTCCTCTCTTGGGGAGATCCGCCCCAATTTCTGTGAGGAGGCGACCGCGTGAGTCTCCTGGCTCTCGGGTCTGGGCTCGTCCCGGCCTTCCCACCCGTATGGGCAGTGGCTCGTTCGGGATCCGCTCGCCGATCACAGTGGCGGGACCGCACCGGATTCACACCGGTTTCCTCGTTCCGCCGTCGCCTACGCCGCCCATGCTCGCACAAAGCCCAGCAAAACCATGCGCCACCCCCTGCTGCGCCCCACCTTCACCAGCTCTCCCGCCACCAGTGCCAGTCGCCCCGCTCATGCACGATCATGAGCCCCGCCGCCGGATCCGCGTTGTTCACCGGCTCCTCACCGCCCGGCCGCCACAGATAGCCCGAAGGCTCATACGCGTGGCCGTGGCTCTCCACGAAGAGCACCTGCCCGTCCTCTCTGTAGACGTGGTCGAACATGATCTCCCCGATCCGCACCGGCCCCTTGATCTCCGCCCCCTCCTTCCGCAGGCTCATCGCGGCCTTCTCCATCTCCCCCATCGACCTCTCGAACCGCCCGAAGTACCACCCACACCCCTGCACCAACACCGCCAGCACCACACCCACCACGACCAGCTTCCGCACGATGCTCCCCCGCTTCCGCGTCTAGTAGCAGCGCCAATCGCCGTCCCAGTCGTGCGAGTCGTACGCCTCGACGATGACGCGTCCGCCCTTGTCCTGGGGTTCGAAGTACAGGGAGATCGTCGCCTTGCTCTCGACTCCGGCGACCGTCACTCCTTCGTAGTGGCGTTGGATCTCCTGCGGGGTCAGCCCGGTCCGCATGGTGATCCGCACGCGGTAGTCGCAGGAGCTACCGCTGCCGCCGACCAGGTTCTTGCCGAAGACCGCGTCGCCCTCCCGGTAGAAGTGGTCCTGCGTCTGCGGAGGCCGGGGACGGTCGTGGAAACGCTGGTAGAAGTCATCCAGCCGCCCGTCGTCCCGCCAGACCGGCACCAACACCGCCAGCCCCAGCCCGAGAATCGGCAGCAGCGCCAGCCATCTCGCCTTCACGCGACCGCCTCGCCAGCCATCTCGCGCAGGCTCCTGCGCAACACCTCCACCGCCTCGCCGTCGACCCGCAGCTCCACCCAGACGCTCTCCCGCACCCCCAGGTCCTCCGCCGCCTCCGGCGTGAACCCCAGCCGTACCCCACCGTCCTCGAACGCGACACCCGTCAGCCCGCCGTACGTCGTGCGCTGGTCCTCTCGGACGATGCAGTAGGTGTTCATGTCCCCTTCGTCCGGGTCGTCGGGCGATGGCATGAAGATCAATGCGACGCCGTCCCCGTCCTCGAACTCCGCGATCCCGAGCACGTCCTCGTCCCGCCCGACCACGCGCGCCACCATGCTCCCCAGCGGCTCATATGTCATCCGAAACACTCCTCCACGAAGCAGACGAAAGGACACTCCGCCCCTGTGTGAGTCCATACGCCCACGGGCAGGAAGATCACGTACACGGTGGGTGATCGGGGGCGGAATGTACTACAGCAGTGGGAACTATGAGGCTTTTGCGCGGCCGCGTAAACCGGAAGGTGTGGACGGGAAGACGGCGTGGTTCGTGGGGGCGGGGCTGGCGTCGCTGGCGGGGGCGGCGTTCCTCGTCCGGGACGGCGGGATGGCCGGGGAGCGGATCACCGTACTGGAGCGGCTGCGGCTGCCGGGCGGAGCGCTGGACGGGATCAAGGAGCCGGAGAAGGGGTTCGTGGTCAGGGGCGGGCGCGAGATGGAGAACCATTTCGAATGCCTCTGGGACCTGTTCAGGTCGATTCCCTCGCTGGAGATCGAGGGCGCGAGTGTGCTCGACGAGTTCTACTGGCTGAACAAGGACGACCCGAACTTCTCCCTCCAGCGCGTCACCGAGAAACAGGGCCAGGACGCCCACACCAACGGCCTGTTCGCCCTCAACGACAAAGCGCAGAAGAACCTCGTCAAGGTATTCCTCGCCACCCGCGAGGAAATGGAGGACAAGCGCATCGACGAGGTGTTCGGCGAGGACTTCCTGAGCAGTACGTTCTGGCTGTACTGGCGCACGATGTTCGCCTTCGAGCAATGGCATTCGGCGCTGGAGATGAAGCTCTACCTGCATCGCTTCATCCATCACATCGGCGGCCTGCCGGACTTCTCGGCGCTGAAGTTCACCAAGTACAACCAGTACGAGTCGCTGGTGCTGCCGCTCTACACCTGGCTGCTCGACCAGGGTGTGGTGTTCCATTTCAGCACCGAGGTGACCGACGTCGACTTCACCTTCCGCGGCAACAGCAAGCAGGCCTCGCACCTGCACTGGAAGCGCGACGGCGAACCGGGAGGCGTCGACCTCGGCCCGGACGACCTGCTGTTCATGACGATCGGCTCACTGACCGAGAACTCCGACAACGGCGACCAGCACACGCCCGCGCGCCTGAACGAGGGCCCGGCCCCGGCCTGGGACCTGTGGCGTGCCATCGCGGCCAAGGACCCGTCCTTCGGCCGCCCGGACGTGTTCGGCTCGCACATCCCACAGACGAAATGGGAGTCGGCCACCGTCACCACGCTCGACGAGCGCATCCCGCGTCACATCCAGCGCGTGTGCAAGCGCGACCCGTTCAGCGGGAAGGTCGTCACCGGCGGCATCGTGACCGTGCGTGATTCGAGCTGGCTGCTCAGCTGGACGGTCAATCGGCAGCCGCATTTCAAGCAGCAGCCGAAGGACCAGATCGTCGTCTGGCTGTACAGCCTGTTCGTCGACGTGCCTGGCGACTTCGTGAACAAGACGATGAGCGAGTGCACGGGCGAGGAGATCACCCAGGAATGGCTCTACCACCTCGGCGTGCCGATCGAGCAGATTCCCGACCTCGCCGCGAACGGCGCCAAGTGCGTCCCGGTGATGATGCCGTACGTGACGTCGTTCTTCATGCCGCGCAAGGCGGGCGACCGGCCTGACGTGGTGCCGGAGGGCGCGGTGAACTTCGCCTTCATCGGGCAGTTCGCCGAGAGCACCCGCGACTGCATCTTCACCACCGAGTACTCGGTGCGCACCCCGATGGAGGCGGTCTACCAGCTGCTCGGGATCGAGCGCGGGGTGCCGGAGGTGTTCGGCTCCACCTACGACGTGCGCGCGCTGCTGGCCGCGTCCAGCCGGCTGCGCGACGGCGAGGAGCTGCGTCTGCCCGGTCCGGACGCCTTGCGCGGGCACCTGCTGCGCAAGCTGGACGAGACCGAGATCGGCCAGTTGCTCAGCGAGTACAAGCTGATCTGAGCCTGGATAGCACCGCACCCGAATGTGCTTTTCGGGGTGTGCGTATCCTCCAGCCATGAAGTGGGTCACGCTGCGTGAGCTGCTCGCCTTCGACCAGGCGGGCGTGCTTCGCCTGCTCCTGGCGCCCTCGGGCGAGGACGTCAGGATCGAGGGCATGCTCATCGGCGACGAGGGCCCTGCCCGTTCGCACGCGGGCAGGGTCGTCCTGGCCACCGGCATCGGCGTCCGCGAGGCCGCGATGCGCGACGCCGCCGCCGTCGTCGTCCGCGCCGAGTACGACCTGTCCGACGAGACCTTCGCCTTGGCCGAGCAGTACGGCATAGCGCTGCTCGCACGGGCGGAATGGGCCGACTGGGACGACGTCGCCGCCCTGCTGCGCTCCGCGCTGTCCTACGCCGAGGCCGGACGCGGCGACCGGATGGCCGATGCCACGGCCGGAGGCGGGCTCGCCGCGCTGGCCTCGGTGCTGGCCGAGTTCACCGGCGGGTCGATCACCATCGAGGACACCCGGTTCCGGGTGCTCGCCCACTCGGCGACCAGACCCGAGGCCGACGAGTTGCGCCTGTCCACGATCCTGGGCGGCAAGGTGCCCGACTGGCGGGTGGAGGAGCTGCGGGCCAGCGGGCTGCTGCGCACGCTGTGGTCGTCGAGCGAGGTGATCGACCGACCGGCCGACGGCGACACGCCGCAGCGGCTGATCGTCGCCATCCGCAGCGGCAGGGAGATGCTCGGTTCGATCTGGGCCGCCGCCGACGGCCGTACCCTGACCTCCGAAGCCGCGGGCGCGCTGCGCAGGGCGGCCGAGGTGGCGGTGCCGTACCTGCTGCAGCATCGGCTGCGGGAGAGCGGGGCCAGGCGCAGGGAGGAGCACGCGCTGCGCGCTCTGGTGACGGGCGAGGGCGACATGAGCACGCACGCCTGGTCGCTGGGGCTCTCGCCGGGGATGCGGTGCGCGGTCGTCGTGGCCGAGCACGAAGGGCCGCAAGGGGCGGCGGCCGACCGGGTGCTGGGTGTGCTGGGGCTGCAGGCGGCCTCGCACCGGGCCGCCGCCAGGGTGCTGAGACGCGAGTCAGGCGTGGTGGTCCTGCTGCCGCTGGCCGACGCGGACGCGCAGGGACTGCTGGCCAGGGAGCTCGACACGCTGGCCGCCTCGATCCCGGGCGCGGGGACCGTGTGGGTGGGCGCGAGCTCGCCGGTGGCCTCGCCCATGCTGGCGCACCTGGCCAGGCAGGAGGCCGAGCTGGTGGTACGGGTGCTGCGCGAACGCGGCGGCTTCGAGGGGCGGCGGCACGCACTGGCGACCGAGGTGGCACCGGCGGTGGACGTGCTGCGGGTGCTCGACGCCGTCAGACCGGTGCTCGAACACGGCAGCGGCGCCATCCACGACCTGGTCAGGACCGATCGGGCGGCGGGCGGCGAGCTGATCCGCTCGATCGCGGCCTACCTCGACGCGGCGGGCGACGTGGGCGCGGCGGCCAGGCGGCTCGTGCTGCATCCCAACACGCTGCGCTACCGGCTGCGCAGGGCGAAGGAGCGATTCGGCGTCGACCTGGAGGACCCGGACACGCGCCTGCTGCTCACCCTGACCGTCCGACTGGTGGACGAGGCTTAGCGAAGCGGACAAATCGCATGGTCGGCTTTGGCCCGTCACCTGAAGACGCCGAAAGGGCCGATGCCCGAACCTCGATGGAGTTCCCCCACCCAGGAGTCCGTACGTGATTGCCAGCAAGGTCGCCGACGTCGTCCGCCACGCCCTCGACACCGGAGCACTCGGCGAGGAGCACCTCGTCGCCGGTTTCCTCGACACCGACGGCGTGCGCGCCTCCGTCGCCGATCTGCGTGAGGCCTTCGGGCCCGGGGTGCTGCACACGTTCGCGGCCAAGGCCGCCTCGCTCGTGCCCGTGCTGCGGCTGCTCGCCGCCGAGGGCATGGGGTGCGAGGTGGCCAGTCCAGGCGAGCTGCGGATCGCGCTCGACGCCGGGTTCGACCCGGCGGTCATCGTGTTCGACTCCCCGGCCAAGACCCGTGCCGAGCTCGCCCAGGCGCTCGAACTCGGCGTCGCCGTCAATGCCGACAACCTCGACGAACTCCGCCGCATTGACGCGTTGCGCGAGGACACCAGTGCCTCCGTCGTGGGGCTGCGGGTCAACCCGCAGGTCGGCAGCGGCGCGATCGGCGCGATGAGCACCGCGACGGCCACCTCCAAGTTCGGCGTCGCCCTGTGCGACCCGGGCGCGAGGCAGGCCGTGGTGGCCGCGTTCGCCGCCAGGCCGTGGCTGACCAGGCTGCACGCCCACGTCGGTTCGCAGGGCTGCCCGCTCGACCTCATCGCCGCCGGGATCGCCGCGACGTACGAGCTCGCCGAGGAGATCAACGCCACGATCGGCCGCAGGCAGATCACCAGCATCGACATCGGCGGCGGCCTGCCGGTCAACTTCGCCGACGACGAGACCACCCCCACCTACGCCGAGTACGTCGCCACCCTGCGCGAGGCCGTGCCCGGTCTGTTCGGCTACGACCTGGTGACCGAGTTCGGGCGTTCGCTGCTGGCCAAGAACGGCTTCATCGGGGCACTGGTGGAGTACACCAAGGACGCGGGCGGACGGCGCATCGCGATCACCCATGCGGGCGCGCACGTCGCGACCAGGACCGTGCTCATGCCCGGCGCCTGGCCCCTGCGCGTCAGCGCCTACGACGCCAAGGGCCTGGCCAAGGAGGGCCCCCTCCTCGCCCAGGACGTCGCGGGCCCCTGCTGCTTCGCCGGCGACGTGGTGGCACACGCGCGTGAGCTGCCCGAGCTGGAGGAGGGCGACATCGTCGTCCTGCACGACACCGGCGCGTACTACTTCTCCACCCCGTGGTCCTACAACAGCCTGCCCTACCCCGCCGTCCACGCCTTCACCACGACCCCCGACGGCCTGCTCACCCTGTCCACCGTACGGCCGGCGCAGACGCTCGACGAGATCGCCCGGATGAGCGGCGACGCGTTCGCCGACGCCATGCTCACGGCAGGCCGGTGAGCGGCGAGCGGTCATGACCTGCTTCTCGACGGGGTGATCCGGCGCAGCAGGACGGGAGCGTCCAGGACATCGCGCCCGTCACGCCGGGCCACCTGCTCGTCATCCCCCGCGTGCATGCCGTGGGCCTGGAGGACCTCGACGAGGCCACCAGCACCCATGCCTGGCGCATCGGCCACCGCATGGCCCGTGCCCTGCGCCGCTCCGGTCTGCGGTGCGAGGGCGTGAACCTCTTCCTGGCCGACGGCGAGGCCGCCTTCCAGGAGGTCTTCCACTTCCACCTGCACGTGATCCCGCGCTTCCCCGGCGACGGGTTCCGCGTGTCGGCGGACCAACGCGTTCAGGCGCGGCCCGTGCTGGACGAACACGCCGGGGCGGTACGGGCGGGGCTCGCGGCGCTGGGGTGAGCCCCGCTTCGCCTCAGCTCGCCGCGCGCTCGATCAGGGAAGCGATGCGGGCCTCGTCGGCGGGTGTGAGGGTGGTCAGGGCGTAGGAGGTGGGCCACATGGTGCCGTCGTCGAGGGCGGCGACGTCCTGGAAGCCGAGGGTGGCGTAGCGTGCCTTGAACTTGGGCGCGGGCTGGAAGAAGCAGACGATCTTGCCGTCCCGGGCGTAGGCGGGCATGCCGTACCAGAGCTTCGGCCTGAGGGATGGGGCGCTGGAGGCGACGATGGCGTGGATGCGCTCGGCGATGACGCGGTCGGCGTCCTCCATCTCGGCGATCTTCGCGAGCACGTCGGCCTCCTCGTCCGCCTTGCCGCCCCGGCGCGCGGTGGCCTTGAGCTCCTGCGCGTGCGCCTTCATCGCCGCGCGCTCCTCGTCGGAGAACCCTTCGAACGTCCTGGTCGTGGCCTTCATCGCCGTGCTCCTTCGCTGTCGTGGTGACAGGGATGAGCATCGCGGGCCCGGTTGATACATCGGCGATGTGCGGGCGATGTCTACCGGTCGGTGACCAGGGCCGCCTCGCCCTCCTCGTCGATCAGGCGTTGCAGGGTCGTGTACGGCAGCCAGACCAGGGGGTAGTCGCTTCCCCAGGAGTTGACCAGGCGTACAGCCTGGCGGCGGTCGGAGGCGCGGTAGGCGCAGATGGCGTGCCCGCCTCGGACGCGGCCGAGGTCGCCGTCGCCGATCCAGTGGCCGTCGTGGCCTCGTGCGGTCGGCGTGTCGAAGGCGGCGTACCAGGTGCAGCCCAGGACGACAGGTGTGCCGTAGGCGATGGAGGTGCGGACCTCGTCGACGGTTGCGGCCCAGCGATTGGCCGCGATGCCTTCGGTGAGGGCCGGTTCCCCGCGCCTTCCCCTGAACAGGCGGCAGTGGCCCCGCTCGCGCAGGACGTCCATGGCGGCGCGCACCGACGTGCCGCCTTCGTCGCCCGGATTGGTGTGCGGCCACTCGTCGGCCTCCTTGGCCCGGTCCCAGAGCCAGCGGGCGTCGTAGAGCGACCGGTTGAGGATGGACATGGCCCACGAGGCCGAGAACCCGACGCAGGCCCCCTCCTCGCGCTGGTCGTAGTGCCGTCGGAAGGCGGGCAGCGGCAGGGCGCGTTCCACGGCGGGCACGGAGCCGGGCGCCACGGCGGAGTACGGGTAGCGCTCGACGTGGCGCCAGTCCCGGGGCGTCACCCGGCCGAGCGGCCCCTCACAGGTGTTCATCGTCGGTCCTTTCCGTGCGCGGAAGCGCGATGGTGAGCCGGTCGCGGGCCAGGCGCTGCCAGGAGCGCACGGCGTCCGCGGTGATCTCCTGGCCGAGTCGCGCCCCGAGCGAGGCGGCGAGCGCGACCGGATCGGGATGGAAGGCGAAGCCGCGAACGCCGGTGACCCCCAGGGCGACCAGGGCCTCACGCACGGGCCTGGGCAGGGCGTCGAGGGCGAGCAGCGCCACCTTGTCGAGCAGGGCGTTCAGCTCGACGCCGAGTCCGAGCGCGGCCAGCGAGGCCGAACCCGCCGGTGTGGTGGCCAGCCGGGCCAGGTCCTCGACGGAGTAGACGCGCAACGTGTTCAGCCTGGCGATCGCCTCCGTGCTCAGCTCGGCGAGCGCCGACAGCGGCTGGTCCAGCCGGTCGGCCGCAGGCAGCTGGGCGCCGAGCACCGGGCGCACCCGCATCCTGATCCGGCCGAGTTGCTCGTCGGCGGGCGCCCGGTCGACCACCTTGGCGCGTACCTGCCCGAGCCGGTCGAGCTGCACGGCCACGGGCACACTGAGGTCGAGCTCGTCCACCACGTACGCGCCCATCGTGCTCGGGTAGCGGGCGAGCTCGCCCTGCATGCGGTTGACGGCCGTGGCGATGGTCTCGCCCAGCTCGTGCAGCACGACCTCGCCGTCCTGGCCGGGCACGGCCGCGATCTGCACCAGGACCGAGCCGATGCCCGAGCCGTCCCAGGACACCTCGGCGGTGACGGTCGCGACGAGCGCGTCGGCCGCGTAGACGCGGAAGAACGGATCGGGGCGCACGCCGGAGGCCAGGGCCAGCTCGAAGGTCCCGTCGCGTGCGGTGTGCGCGGCGGCGCCGAGCATGCCGCCCGGCCTGGGCGCCGGGTCCCACGCCTCGACGCGCAGCCCCGCCACCCCCGTCCAGGTGACCTGGTCGACCAGCCTGCCCACGACCCGGTACGCCTCGGGCGCGGCGGCGGGCAGGTCCACCTCGCAGAACACCGAGGCCAGGTCACCACGCCAGGCCGAGACGGAGACCCGCTGCTCCACCACGCGTACGGCGTCGCGGTACATCCGCAGCCCGAGCTCGGGCGGCCCGCCCGAACCGGCGGGCGGCACGCCGATCGACAGCCGCCCGTCGCCGTCGGTGACGGCCTGCTTCAGCATCGTGGTGAAGTCGCCGTCCCACACCTCGGCCCGCAGCCCGGCCACCGGCCTGCGGCTGGCCCGGTCGAGCGCCTGCGCGTCGAGCCGGTAGGCCAGCGGCCTGCCCGATGATCCCGCCAGTGCCAGTTCGACGCCGCGCAGCAGCGTGCCCTCCCAGGCGGCCTGCCGGTCGGCCACCGCGATCCGCTCGTCGCGCGCCCAGACGGCGAACGTGGGCTCGGGCAGCGGGTCGAGCAGGTGCGGGAAGGTGAGGACGAAGGCCCCGGTGCCGTCCGTCGTGGTCGTCCCGACGGGGTTGGGCCAGCGCCCGGCCCGGTCGAGGAGTTCCACCCGCAGTCCCGGCGCGCCCGATCCGTCGCTCTCGCGCGACACGCGGCCGGTCACCTGGCACCGCCCGGCCTCGGCGAAGACCACGTCGGCCTCCGTCTCGCCGCTCGCCACCCGCCAGGCGCCCACGCGCTCGCCCTTGCCGCCGAGCCAGAGGCGCAGCTCGGCGTCCTCGTCGGCGGCGATCCGCACAGCGAACCGGCCGCCGCGTGCCGTCGTCGTCTCCTGCCTGACGCCCGCCGGGCCCGCCGCCACGAGGGCGAGCCGCTCGGCCACGGGCTCGCCGTCGACCAGCGCGCGTCCGAACACCCATCGGAGGCCGTCGCGCACCGGTTCGAGCCAGACGACCGGCGACCGGCCGCGGATCGGGTCGTCCAGCGCGGGGAGCTGGAGCACCGAGGCCAGCGCACGCCGATCCAGATCGGCCGCGCCCTTGCCCAGGTACGTCCTGAGCACGACGTCGCGGTCGTCGCCCGGCAGGGTCAGCCCGAAGCCGCCGTCCGGCCCGGTGCGGGCGACGGCGAGCGGCTCCCCCTCGCCTGGACGATCGCCGACCCTCCAGGCGCTCACCACCGCGGCGGCCACACCCGACCGGTCGGCGCGGTTCAGCACGGTGCCTCTCACGACTCCTCCTGTTCGGCGGGCAGGTAGGCCAGGCCCACGGTGAGCAGGGCGTCGCCGCCGGGCGAGCCGGACAGGTGCACGGAGCCCGGGAGCAGCCGGACGGCCATCGGGACCCGCACGCGCACCGACGACCAGGTGAGCACGGTGGGCGGCACGCCGGTCTCGCCGAAGGCGTCCAGGCTGTCGAGCCCTCGCTCGTCCAGCTCCATCTGCGCGTCGACGATCCCGCCGCCCAGTGCGGCCAGCAGCTTGGTCAGTGCCACGCTCATGTCGTCACTCCGGTTTCGGTATCTCAAGGTGGTAGGCGGGGTCCTGCGGCGGCTGCAGCAGCCGGCGCACCCTCGGGTCGGCCTTGACCGCGCGTTCGAACGCGGCACGGTCGCGCACGGAGCTCGGTGCGATGTCGAGCACGGCCAGCGTGCGGGGATCGGCGGTGTGCGGCGATACGTTCCTCGGCCCGACATCGAGGATCTTGTGTGTCATGTCGGCCTTGATCCGGTCAGGGGCACGGCCTGCCGCCTTGGAGGCGGTGTAGACGTCGATGACCTGGTCGCCGTACCTGCCGTAGAGCTCCTTCTGCGCCGCGACGCCGTGCCGCTCACAGTTGTCGTACATGACCCTGGCCTGGTCGGCGGGCGTGCGCTGGGTACTGGTGACCAGGACGTCCGTCAGCGAGGCGGCGCGCAGCACGTCGGTCAGCACGGTGAGCGCGTAACCGGGCACCACCGCACGGTCGGCCCGCTCGGCCCAGCGGACGACCGGCTCGGCGACCGCGCCGCCGCCTCGCCTGACCGGGGTCGGGCCGCCGCCGAGCAGGACGCCGATGCCGACCGCGGGCCGGGTGGCATGTCCGGCGAGCACGGCGACCGCGTCGTTGAAGAACCGGACGAAGCGGTCGACGTGCGCGCCCGTGCCGATCGGGTACTGACGCAGCTTCCAGCGGTTGCCCGCGCCGCCCTGGTAGGCCAGCCGCCCCGCGTTGTAGGCGGCGGCCACCAGCGGCGGGTCGAGCGAGGTGAGCCTGGCCTGCGCGGCCATGAACGCCGTGCCCGCCGTGATGGAGTTGCCCGGCACCAGCAGCCAGGCCCGGTCCAGGCTGATCCGCAGCGTCTGCCTGGCCGTCGAGATCAGCGTCTGGGTGAGTCCGGCGCTCACCCGGTGCGGCGTCGCCTCGTCCGAGGTGTACCCGGGCTCCTGCCTGACCGCGCCGGGATCGCCGCCCGACTCGGTGCAGACGCACGCCACGATCAGTTCGGCCGGGATCGCATACGCCTTGGCCGAGGCGTTGATCTGCCGGGAGTAGGCCTCCCAGACCCGGGTCACCGTGACGGGACGGCCCTGCGTGCGTTCGACACCGGCGCCGCCGATCTCCACGCCGGAGGCGGCCAGCCGCCAGGTGACGCTGTCCTGGACGCCGTGGAACTCGGTGAGCGCGCTCATGCCACCCCTCCTAGAGTGTGATCCCGGCCGACTGGCTGACCAGGCCGAAGCTGACCCTGACCACGGCCTGCGCCGGCTGGTCCTGGTCCGGCGCGACGATCTTCCTGGTGATCTCGATCGCCATCTCGCCCCGGGCGTCGGTCTCGCCGGTGCTGGTGTAGTTGAGCGTCGGTTCGCTGATGCCGACCGACAGGTTCTTGTTGCCGTGCGGGTCGCCGTTCGTCTTCCTGAGCAGTGCGGTGACCACGGCCTTGCGCGCGACGACCGGCTTGGTGGCGTCGCCGTCCTGGTGCACATCCGTCCTGGCGCCGACCTGGAGTTCGAGCCTCGGGCCCTTCTGCAGCACGAACGGCCTGGGCAGCTCCACGTCGGCACGCGGTTCGAGCGTGGCCTCCATGTGCAGCTTGCCCGCGGCGGCGTCCTGGCTGAAGGAGGAGTCGACGCCCGCCCGCGAGGTGCTGAAGGACGAACTCGCCGACGCGCTCAGCCCGCCGCCGAACAGGCCGATGCTGCCGCGCATCGAGCCGCCCGCGCGAAAGGCGCTCTGCTGGACGCTGATGCCGCTGCGTGAGTTGAACTCGTGCACGTTCGCGTCGGCCTCGAGGTAGACGCGTGACCATTGGTAGGCCGTCGGCATCAGGTAGTTGATCAAGGGCAGCTTCTGCATGTGGACCTCGCCCTTGGCCATGGTGCCGTCGTCGTCGTTGATCTGCTGCTCGAAGACGGCGATGACGTCGATCTGCGTCTCCGACAGCGCCTTGGCCGTCTCCCTGAGGTTCTTGTCGAGCTCCGACTGGGCGGCGGCGACGGCGAGGCCGACGCTCTTGACGAACGCGCCGAACGCGACGCCGTTCCCCTCCATCTCGTCGGCCACCTCCGAGCTGGCCGCCGTCTCGCCGACGGTGAGCGGCTGTGCGGCGGCCATGGCGACGCCGAGCTCGCGTGCGGTCTCCATCGTGGCGACGACCTCGGCCGCCGCCTCCTGCTGTTCGGGCAGTGCCACATCGCTCTCCGGCTCGGTCACCGGCTTGGCGCGAGGTGTGGGCTTGTCTGTCATGGTGCTTCCTCCTGTGAGCTGTTGGCTGCCTTGGAGGAGGCGGGCGATCGGCCCGCTGATACATCTGTCCGGCTGCGGCCGAGCGGCTTTCGCCCGGGGCGTGCCCGTACGAAGATGGCGGGATGAGCGAGGATCTCTCGGTCGCGGCGCTGGTCGGCCGGGTGTGCGCCGGTGATCAGGAGTCCTGGGGCGCGCTGGTCGAGCGTTACTCGCCCCTGCTGTGGGCCATCTGTCTCAGGCACGGCCTGTCGAGGTCCGAGGCGCAGGACGTGGCGCAGACGGTGTGGCTCGCGCTGGTCGAGCAGGTCCATCGGCTGCGCGATCCTGCGGCGCTTCCGGGCTGGCTGGTCACCGTGACCAGGCGTGAGTGCCGCAGGAGCGTCGGGCGGGCCGTGCCGTTCGCATTCGTCCGCGACGGGGGGCAACCGGCGCCCGACGCGGCGCTGGAGCGGCTCGAAACGGCCGCCGCGCTGCTCGCCGGGCTGGGCGGGCTCGATCCGCACTGCCGTCGGCTGCTGTGTCTGCTCATCGAGCTCCCGGCGGCGAGTTACGCCGAGGTCGGGGCGGAGCTGGGCATGCCGATCGGCTCCATCGGGCCGACCCGCGCCCGATGCCTGGCCAAGCTGCGCCGGTGTCCCGAGATCGCCGCGCTGGCAGTAGAGCGGTTCCCCTGACGCCGCTAGGCGTGGCTGTCGTGGAAGGTCACCCAGGTCGTGCACACCTGCAGTCCGCCCGAGGCGTGGACGTACAGGTGGAAGGCGCCGCGTGGCGCCGGGCGGACACAGAATCCGCCCACCTCGTCGGCCGTCACCTCCCGCTCGACGCCCGCGAGCGTGCGTACCTCGATGCGGGCCGCCTGCGCGGGTACGAGCTGGCCGGTCAGCGCGTCGTCGACGGCCTCCAGCTCGATGAGCAGATGCGCCGAGCGCAACGCCATCGCCGAAGGCGTCGCCGTCTCCGCCCTGAACACGGGGGCAGCCGTGCTCTCCGACTCCTCCACGAGCCTTGCGACCTCGGCGTCGAAGGCCCGCCAGCCGAAGGCGGCCTTGCCCGTCTCGACCACGTCAGGCGGAACCCGCCGCCGTTCGCCGAGCGCCGCGGCCAGTTCGGCCAGCAGCCGCTCGTCGCTCCAGCGCTCAGATCTGTCCGGCATCGCCGTTTCCCTCCAAAATGCGGCGCAGCTTGGCCAAGCAACGCGCGCGTGTGGGCCCGATCCCGCCGACCGGAACGCCGAGCCTCTCACCGATCTCCGCGTACGGCAGAGCCTCCTCCCGCAGGCAGAGCTCCAGCAGGCAGCGGCACCGGGCGGGCAACTGGGCGAGGGCACGCAGGAGCGCGGCATGGCGCTCGGCCCGTTCGAGTTCCTGATCGATCACGGCGGACTCCGTTCCCGGATCGAAATCCAGGGCCTGTTCCGCACCCTGGAGCTTGCGTAATGCCCTGGACACGCGCAGACATTCGCGCTGCGCGGTCGTGGCCAGCCATCCGGAGAGCGCCGCGGGCTCGCGCAGCGTGTCGAGGTTCTCCACCAGGCGCAGCCACACCACCTGCGCCACGTCGTCGGAGTCCGGCCTGGTCAGTCGGTGGCGCAGGCACATGGCCCACACCAATGGCGAATAGCGTTCGACGATCTCGTCCCAGGCCGCGCGGTCACCCTTGCGTGCCCTTACGACCAACGCGATGACTTCCGGGTCATCCCGCATCCAGACTCCTAGCGCTTCGGATCACCCGGTTTCGGGTGGTCTGATGTCCTGATGGCGTTCCGAGGCAGCCGTCAGCACGGCCGTCCTGCGGAGGAGGTGGTCACGCGCCTCGCTCGCGGAGGCGTGCTCGGCGCGGGCCAGGTCGGCGATGGCGCCGCTCACGGCCGCCGCCGCGAACGAGGTGCCGCTCCAGGCGGCCCCACCGTGGTACGGCTCCGCCTCGTCGTGCTCGGGCAGCACGACGTCGCCCGTGAGATAGAGGCAGTCGACGTCCTCGCCAGGGGCCACGAGCGAGACCCACGGCACGTCAGGGCTGAACCTCGACCGCACTCCGCCCCCGGTCGCCCCCACGCCGACCACACCCGCGCACGCGGCGGGAAAGGCCTTGGACCGCTTGGTGACGGCGGGCAGCGGGGTCGTGGAGGACACCTTGACCTCCCCGTGGTTGCCCACGGCCGCGACGAGTACGATCCGGTCCTTCAGCCGCTCGACCGCCCTCTGCAGCACGAGCGGGGGGTCGTCGTCGGCGGTGAACCCGGCGAACGACAGGTTGAGCACCTGCACGTCGTCCTTCAGGAAACGCGCCATCTTGGTGGCGACGTCCCAGGAGGAGGCGTTGACACCGCTCTCGTCCAGGCCCTGCCTGACGATCAGCTCGGCCCCCGGCGCCTTCTCGGCGATGATCCCGGCGACCGCGACGGCGTGCCCCGCCAGCATCGACTGCCTGGCCCGCTCGACCAGCAGGTCGGCGGTGTCGGCGAGGTAGCGCCCGGCGAGCTTGGGATGGTGTGCCATCGGGCTGTCGAGGACGCCGACGCGGATCCTCCTGCCCTCGGCCGTGTCACGCGCCGGGAGCACGGGCCTGGCCCCGCCCTCACGCGTGCGCATCGGGATCTTGTTGGCCCCACCCGTGTACGGCTCGCCCTCGATGCTGTGCAGCAGGCGGTGCTTGCCGGCGACGACGCGGGGATTTCCGGCGCGCAGGGCGTGCAGCAGCAGGTCGAGGTCCGACACCGGCCTGCCCGGGTAGATCCGCTCGCTCGCCTGCTGGGCCGCGTCCGTCAGCTCGGGGTCGCGGCGCAGTTCGGCCGCGACGGCCGGGAGCGCCGTCACCGTGATCAGCTTCAGGCCGAGCACGTCGCTGTGCCCGTCCACCGAGCACGCCTGCCCGGGCGCCGCGCCCGCCCAGCGTGTGATCACGTCATGGACGCTGTCCCAGTCGCCCGTGTCGACGATGAGCTCGTTGTTGTAGAAGGTCTCGATATCGCTGATGAAGGTGTTCTGCTCGTTGACAGGCATAGGTCGTCCCTCCGGGCCGATTCACGTTTCTGCCCATACGGAGGAGCACTGTCGCCTCGCTGATACATGCATTTCGCTGCGATTCCGCGACCCTTCGAGAGTGGACCCTGACGAGTTGCTCCGCCTCGCCGAGGACGACCCGGCACGGCTGATGACGGTCGCGACGCAGGTCTCGGAGCTCGCCAGGGCCGATGGCAGACCGGCCCTCGCCTCCGTCGCCGAAAGGGCGCTCGGCGTGGCCGCCGTGCACGTCGTCGAGCTGTCCACCGCCGCCGCGCACCTGCGTGCCGCCATGAGCCTGGCCCGCAGGGCGCGCTCGCCCGCGCTGGCCGCCGAGGCGCGGCTCAGACTGGCGTTCGTCCTGAGCTCACGCGGGCTGTCCCTGCGGGCGCTCGACGAGATCGACCTGGCCAGGTCCCAGCTGAACGGCGCCGGCCGGGCCAGGGCCGAGGCCCAGCGCGCGGCCGTGTACAACCATCTCGGCCGCTACGGCGACGCGCTCGCCGGCTACCGCGTCGCCGTACCCGCGCTGCGGCGGGCCGGTGACCACCTGTGGCTGCAGCGGGTGCTGTCCAACCGGGCGATCGTACGCGGCTACCAGCGCGAGTTCGCCGCGGCCGAGTCCGACCTGCTCAAGGCCGAGGAGTTGTGCCGTGGGCTGCGCCTGGACCTCTCGCTCGCGGTCGTGTGGCTGAACATGGGCTGGCTGGCCTCGCTCCGGTGCGACGTGCCCACGGCGCTGGCCCGTTTCGAGGCGGCGGAAGGGCGCTTTCGCGCACTCGGCACCCACCAGCTCGCCTCGCTGCTCACCGACCGCAGCGAGCTGCTGCTGTCGGTGGGCCTGCTCGCCGAGGCCCGCGAGTCCGCCGAGGAGGCCGTCGCCGAACTGGCCCGCAGAAAACGCGCGATCAGCCTGCCTGAGGTACGGCTGCGCCTGGCGCACGTGGCCTCGCTCCAGGGCGACCACGACAGTGCCGTGCGGCAGGCCAGCCTCGCCGCGGCGCAGTTCGCCAGGCAGCGGCGGCGGGGCTGGGCCGAGCTGGCCAGGTTCGTGGTGCTGCGCTCGCGTGCCGCCCGCACACCGGTGAGCCCCGCCGTGACCGGAGCGCTCGCCAGGGCCGGGCAGGAGCTCGCCGCGTGCGGCTGGAGCGCCGAGGCGGTCGAGGCCAGGCTGCTCGTACGCGAACACCGCGAGGACGGCCTGCGTCACCTGGCCGAAGCGGCACGCACCCGGCTGCGCGGACCCGCGCTTCCCCGGGCCAGAGGATGGTACGCCGAGGCCTTGCTCCGCCTGGCCAACGGCGATCGGCCGGGCGCGCTGAGTGCGACACGCGCGGGCCTGCGCATACTCGACGATCACCGTGCGACGCTGGGCGCGACCGATCTACGGGCGCACAGCACACGCTTCCGGGTGGAGCTGGCCGAGCTCGGGCTGCGCATGGCCATGGAGCAGGGCACGGCGCGCACGGTCTTCAGCTGGGCCGAACAGGGCAGGGCCTCCCATCTGCTGCTGCCGCGCGCCCGTCCGCCTGACGATCCGCTCCTGCTGCGCTGGCTGGCCGAGCTGCGCGCCGCCGTACGCGATGCCGAGCAGCGCCGTGCTCCCGGGCCTGCCGATCGGCGGCAGATCGCGCTGGAGCGGACCATCCGCGACTACTCCCGCAAGCTGCCCGCCGGTGGCGGCACGGCCGGGCACACTCCGGTCAGGCCCGCCGTCCTGGCCGAGGCGCTGGGCGGGCACGCCCTGGTCGAGTACGTCGAGCAGGACGGCATGCTGCATGCGATCACGCTGGTGGACGGGCGGCTGTCGCTGCGGGCGCTCGGCCCGGCGGCTCCCGTGCGCGATCTCGTCGAGCGCATCCCCTTCGCGTTGCGGCGGATGACCGTCAGGCAGGCGGGCCCGCCGTCCTCTCCGGGAAGGGAGGCCGCCCGCGCGCTGCTCGAGCATGCCGCCGCGCGGCTGGACGAGATCCTCATGCTGCCCATGGCCAAGGAGCTGGGCGACCGTCCGCTGGTCGTGGTGCCGACCGGGGCGCTGCAGACGCTCGCCTGGTCGGTGCTGCCCTCGTGCCGGGGCAGGGCCGTCACCGTCTCGCCGTCGGCGACCCTGTGGCACAGCGCCCGCTCGGCGCCGGGCACCGGCGGTCCGGTCACTGTCGCCTCCGGGCCCGGCCTGGCGCATGCCGACGAGGAGGCGCGCGTCGTGGCCGAGATCCACGCCACCGCCGCCATCAGCGGAGCCGCCGCACGCGTCGAGGAGGTGCTCGCCGCGATGGACGGCGCCCGCCTGGCCCATCTGGCCGCGCACGGCCTGCTGCGCCGGGGCAATCCGCTGTTCTCCTCGTTGCGGCTGGCCGACGGCCGGCTCACCGTCTACGACCTGGAACGGCTGCGCCGTGCGCCGAGCATGGTGATCCTGGCCGCCTGCGACAGCGGCAGACCGGTCGTACGGGCGGGCGACGAACTGCTGGGACTCAGTACGACCTTCCTCGCGCTCGGCACCCGGACGATCGTCGCCTCCGTCGTGTCCGTGCCCGACACCGAGACCGCCGCCCTGATGATCGACATGCACCGGCTGCTGGTCGCCGGGCATTCGGCCGCCGAGTCCCTGGCCGTGGCCCAGCACCGCCTGTACGCCACGCAGCCGTCGAGCACGGCCGGGTTCATCTGCGCCGGGGCCGACTCGCTGCTGTAGCGACGGGGGCGCACCATCCATGGCCGCTATGGAGCCGGTGTCCACAACCCCGCCGTTCCGGTCGGCGGCTCCCGCTGTGAGGATGCCTTGTATGACTCGATACGGCGCCATGTACGGCCCTGACCTCACCTTTCTCGGTGTGCCTGCCTGCGATCTCGACGAGCCGGCGACCTGGGACGACGCCCAGGTCGTCATACTCGGCGCACCGTACGACGGCAGCACCTCCTACCGCTCGGGCACGCGTTTCGGCCCTCGCGCCATCCGCCAGGCCTGCTACCTCGGGCACGACGGCATACGCCCCTCCCTGGCCCTGGGCGTGGACGGCCTGCGCGAGCTGGGTGTGAAGGACGCGGGAGACGTGGAGATGTTCAGCGGGGACGCCCACCGCGCCCACTCGGCGCTGGAGTCGGCCGTCCACACCGTGGCCTCGGCCGGGAAGATCCCGCTGGTGCTGGGCGGCGACCACTCGATCGCCCTGCCCAACGTCACCGGCGTGGCACGCGCGGTCGGCTGGGGACGCGTCTCGATCATGCACTTCGACGCGCACGCCGACACCGGCGACAGCTCGTTCGGCTCGCTCGTCGGCCACGGCCAGCCGATGCGCCGCCTCATCGAGTCGGGCGCGGCCAGGGGCGACAGGTTCCTGCAGATCGGCCTGCGCGGCTACTGGCCGGGTCCCGAGACGCTCGACTGGATGGCCGAGCGGCGCATGCGCTCCTACGAGATGACCGAGGTCGTCGAACGCGGCCTGAACACCTGCCTGGACGAGGCCTCGCGCATCGCACTCGACGACTGCGACGGCGTGTACCTGTCGATCGACGTCGACGTCGTCGACCCCGGCATGGCGCCCGGCACCGGCACCCCCGAACCCGGCGGCCTGACCTCACGCGAACTCCTCGACGCCGTGCGCCGCCTCGCCTACGAACTGCCGATCGTCGGCGTCGAGGTGGTGGAGGTCTCCCCCGACCACGACCACGCCGACATCACCGCCATGCTCGGCAGCCGCATCGCCCTTGAGGCCCTGTCCGCCCTGGCCCGCCGCCGCGCCGAACAGTCGGGCCACCTGCCGCCATGGGACCGCAACCGCCCTCTGCTCGACCGGGACTGACCCCTGGACGGCGAACGCGTTCAGAACGTGTGGGCGCGTTCGTGCACGAGGAAAGCGCCGAGTTCGACCAGGCGGTCGTGGGGCATGCGGGCGGTCGGGCCCGACAGGGCGATCGAGCCGATGCACTTGCCGCTGTGGTTCAGGGGGGTGGCGACGCAGGAGGCGCCGACGAGGGTCTCGTCGATGTCGAGGGCGAAGCCCCTTTCGCGGGCTTCGTCCACGCGCTGGCGCAGCTCCAGGGGGCCCTTGGGGGCGTGGTCGGTGCCGCCGGAGTAGTTCAGCGTGCCGAGGACCTCGTCCAGCGCGGGGGCGTCGAGGGTCGACAGGTAGGCGCGGCCGACGGCGGAGCAGTGGATGGGGCGCACGGTGCCGAGTCGTTCCCGCAGGGTGAGCACCTCGGAGGAAGGCTGGTACTGCACGTAGACCATGTTGCCGCTGGCGGGCGCGGCGAAGAGGGAGGCCTCGCCCGTCTCGCCGGTCAGCCGCTTGAGAAGCGGTCCGACCTGCTCCATCAGCTGCTCGTGTGCGGGGTGGTTGACGATCAGCCCGTAGAACCGCTCGGGGCGGATGGCGAACTCCTTGGTGGCGTCGTCGCGTGCGACGTAGCCGGCGTCCACGAGATCGCTGAGGATCCGCAGGGCACTGCTGCGATTCACGTTGACCAGCCGGCCCACCTCGGCCGCTGTCGCGGACTTGGTGGCCAGCTGCTCGAGAACCATGAGGCCGCGCCGGATATGCGACATGCCCCCTGGATCGCTGTTGTCCCGTGATCGGTTGTCTGGCATAGAGATGATTCTCTCCTTACCAAGATCCTGGACTGAGTGTTTTCTCGGAATCTGCTCCCCGTGCTGCGAGCATGCCGAGCACTGAGATGTGTTGCGATGCGAGCAACGTACCACGCCTGGTTTGAGACGGGAAAGCGCTCGAAGCGTCGCCCAACCCACCCCCAACGACCACGTACGTGCTGCCCAGACGCGGACGACCCCCTTGACACACCTCGCGAGGCTGCTTAGGTTCTCAGCCATACACGTTGCATTGATTGCAACTTTACCGAGGAGTTGAGGATGTCCGAGGTAACGGAGGGCGTCCGGATCGTCGACCAGATCGCGACGGGCGGAGAGGTCGAGCTGGACGGCCTGTCGAAGAGGTACGGAGCCGTCGAGGCGGTGCGCGGTATCTCGCTGAACATCCGTCGCGGTGAGTTCCTGGCGATCCTGGGCCCTTCCGGCGCGGGAAAGACGACGCTGCTCAACATGCTCACCGGGTTCGAGCAGCCCACGAGCGGCGCGATCCGCATCGACGGCAGGGACGTCGCACGCCTGGCGCCGCACAAGCGCGGGATCGGCGTGGTCTTCCAGCACTACGCGCTGTTCAAGCACATGACGGTCGCGCAGAACGTCGGATTCCCGCTCCGCATGCGACGGATGTCCTCGCGCGAACAGCGCGGCCACATCCAGCACGCCCTTGAACTGGTGCAGCTCGACGGGTACGAGACCCGCTTCCCCGACCAGCTGTCCGGCGGCCAGCAGCAACGGGTCGCACTCGCCCGCGCCATCGTGTTCCGCCCGGCCCTCCTGCTCATGGACGAGCCGCTCGGCGCGCTCGACAAGCGACTGCGCGAGCACATGCGCGTCGAGATCAAGCGGCTGCAGCGCAACCTCGGCGCGACCGTCATCTACGTGACACACGACCAGGGCGAGGCGCTCACCATGGCCGACCGCGTCGCGGTGATGCGCGACGGCGCCGTCGAACAGCTCGGCACACCCACCGACCTGTACGAACGGCCGGCCAGCGCCTTCGTCGCCGATTTCGTCGGCGAGACCACCTTCTTCCCCGGCCGCACCGTGCCGGGACCCGACGGCCGGGTCCGCGTCGCCCTGGACGGCGACCGGCCCGGCCTGCACCGCGACGTCGACAACGCCGAGACGCTCAAGCCCGACCACGACGTCGAGGTCGGTGTGCGCCCCGAGCACATCGCCCTGCTCCCCCCGGCGCAGGACGAAGGCCAGGCCGTACCCGGCACGGTCAGCGAGGTGCTCTACGAGGGCGCGACCGCGCTGCACGTCGTCGAGACGGCGATCGGGACGGTGAACGCACGCCTGTCGCTCGGCGACCTGCGCGAGACCCGATGGGCCGTCGGCGACCGGGTCGCCGTCCATTGGGACAGCCGGGCGGCACGGGGATACCACGGCGCGTCATAGATCCGCACGACAGAAAGGTTCGGCTGATGAAGTTCTCTCGGAAGAGCGCGCTGGGAACCGCGGTGGCGATCGGCACCCTGTTCACGACCGTCGCGTGCGGCGGTGGCGACGACACGGGCGCGACACCCTCCGCCGGTCAGGTCGTCGTCCCCGATCCCGGTGGCGACCTGGGCAAGGCGATGAAGAAGGCGTTCTTCGACCCGTTCGAGAAGGCGACCGGCGTGGACGTCGTGCTCAGCTCGGGCGAGTTCGACGCCGCCGTCGTCCTCGCGGGCGTCAAGGCAGGCGCTCCCGCCTTCGACCTGGTGAACCCCAACGGCGCGGTGCTCAAGAGGTTCCGTGACAGCTCGGCGCTCGAACCCATCGACTACACGGTGTGGAAGGCCGGGGTCAAGGACACGATCGCCCCGGTGCAGGCGTCCGCCGACGCGGTGCCCGCCTACTACATCTCCGTCGTGCCCGCCTGGAGCTCCGGCAAGCTCGGCGAGCAGGCGCTGACCTCGTGGGCGGACTTCTGGAACGTCGGCAAGTACCCCGGCAAGCGCTCCCTCGCACCGGGCTCCTGGGGAGCGGGCGGCGCCACGTTCGAGATCGCGGCCCTGGCCGACGGCGTAGCGCCGAAGGACCTCTACCCGATCGACTACGACCGCGTGTTCGCCGCCCTCGACCGGCTCAAGCCGGACCTGGTGAAGTTCTGGGAGACGGGCGCCGAGCCCATCCAGCTGCTCACCGGCGGCCAGGTGAGCGTCGCCAGCGCATGGAACGGCCGCGTCGCGGGCGCCCGCGACAAGGGCACCCCCGTGAACAGCACCTGGAAGCAGTCGATCCTCCAGTACGACAACTGGGCCCTGCTCAAGGGCGCCAAGAACGCGGCGAACGCGCAGAAGCTCCTGGCCTTCATGATGGAGCCCGGCCCCCAGGCGGAGTTCGCCAACGCGATCACCTACTCCCCCGCGAACTCGGCCGCCTTCGACCTGCTCTCCGCCGACCGCAAGGCCCTGCTGCCGACGTCGCCCGACAATGTCGCCTCCGCCGTGACCCAGGACTACGCCTGGTGGACCGCCACCGCGCCCGGCAGCGACAAGTCCAACGAGGAAGTCGCCATCGAGCGCTGGCAGGCGTGGGTCTCCCAGTAGCCCTCGGCCCGTCTGCTCCCGAGACGACCCCGACCTAGGAGATCCATGTCGGTCGACAGCCCTCCGAAGCAGTTCACCGGTGGTCCGGCTGCCCGTCCACGGCGCCGGCCGGACCACCGGTGGCTCACCCTCCTGCCACTTCTCACCGTGCTGATCCTGCTGTTCGTCGTGCCGCTGCTGTCGCTGCTGGCCGACAGTTTCGGCGGGGAACAGGGCTTCACGCTGGAGAACTACCGCGAGCAGGTGACCTCGCCGGTCTTCTGGCGGGCGATACGCCGCACCCTGGTCATCGCCGCGCTCGCCACCGCGATCTGCGTCGTGCTCGGGTACTGCATGGCCTATGCGCTCACCCGTGTGCCCAGGCGGCTTCGGGGCGTGCTGATGGTCATGGTGCTGGTGCCGTACTTCACCAGCATTCTGATCCGGTCCTACGCCTGGATCGCGATTCTCGCGCCGAACGGGCTGGTGGCGGGGGCGCTCGCGGCGATCGGGGTGCGGACGCCGCCCGACCTGGTGTTCAACCAGACCGGCATGCTGATCGGAACGGTGCAGATCCTGCTGCCGCTGGCGCTGCTGCCGATCTACAGCGTGATGAGCGGCATCGACCGTGCCGCGGTGCGCGCCGCGCAGAGCCTGGGCGCCTCGCCCGCCGTCGCGCACTGGCATGTGTACCGGCCCGCCACGTCGTCGGCCGTCATGGCCGCCGCCGCGCTGGTCTTCATCAGCACGCTCGGCTTCTACGTGACGCCCGCGCTGCTCGGCGGGCCGGGCGACGCGCTCATCGCCCAGTCCATCCTCGTGCAGTTCTCCAACCTCGTCGATCCGGCGGGGGCCGCGGCGCAGGCCGTACTGCTGCTGCTGGTCGTCCTCGTCCTGTTCGCCGTGCTATTCCGGTATCTCGCGCCCTCGTTGTCGGTCGCGGGCGCCGAGCCGGTGAGCGCCGTCCCGCGTACGGTGCGACGCCCTCGTCGCGGCGCCGACCTGCGGGCGCGTGTGCTCGACACCGCTCTCGACGCCGCCGGCAGGCTGCGGCTGCCGATCCTGGTGGGCAGCTGGGTCGTGGGCGCGGCGCTGCTCGTCACACCGCTGGTCGTGGTGGCCGTCTGGTCGCTCAGCGACGCGACGTACCTGACGTTCCCGCCCGACGCGTACTCCACCCGGTGGTTCGCCGACTACTTCGCCGACGAGGCGTGGATCGGCTCCACCTTCCTCAGCCTGGGCCTGGCCTGCACCGCCGCCGTGATCAGTGTCGTCATCGGCAGCTTCGGGGCCTTCGGTCTGGTACGGGGGCCGAGGCGCGGGCGGCTGCCGATCGCGATCCTGGTCGCGATGCCGCTGATCGTGCCTCCGATGATCTACGGCCTCGGCTTCTTCGTCCTCGTCGCGCCGCACGGCCTCGTCGGCACCCGGGCCGGGCTGGTCCTGCCGTACCTGGTGCTGGGGCTGCCGTTCTCGGTGTCGATCACGGCGGCGGCGCTGCGCAATCTCGACCTTCGGCTGGAGAACGCCGCGCGCAGTCTGGGCGCGGGGTCGCTGTCGGTGCTCAGGCACGTGTTGCTGCCCGCACTGCGTCCGGCGCTGGCCAGCGCCTTCGTCTTCTCCTTCCTGGCGGCGTTCGACGACGTCGTCATCTCCACCTTCATGTCCGGGCCGTCGGCGGTGACGCTGCCGTTGCGGATGTTCCAAGACATCAAACTCGAAGTGAGCCCGAGGACAGCCGTGGTGGCCGTCGTCCTGCTGGCAGCAGGTGCGGTCGCGGTGCTCCTCAGGTTCGTCACGTCCTGGCTGGTGCGCACCGTACGGGTGGCACTGAGCCGATTGGGGAACTCATGAGCACCACGCCCTTCCTCGCCGAGATGACCTCGCCCTATGTCGAGCACCAGGAGTTCCCTGACCTCGTCTATCCGACCTCGGTCACGGCCACGCTCGCGGCCTTCAGGCAGGCCTTCCCCGACGCCGAACGGCACGCGCCCGAGCCTGACGAAGGTGCGGCGGCGCTGAGTGTGCACAGCCCGGCCTATGTCGAGTTCGTCAAGGAGGGAAGCGCGCGGCCCGAAGGCGCGACGAGGTTCCCGCTGAACGTCATCGCGCTTCCCGAACTGAAGGTCTCCGAGCCGCGTACCTTCGAAGGCAGGCACATCCAGTACTTCTTCGACGAGGTCACGCGTGCCACGCCCTCGGTGTGTGCGGGCGCGCTGCAGAGTGCGGCGGCGGCTCAGCAGGGCGCACGCCTGCTCGCCGGGCGCTCCGGCCCCGCGCTGGTGCTGGCGCCGAGCCGTCCGCCCGGCCACCACGCGCTGTCCACCGTGGGCGGCGGCCTGTGTGTGTTCGCCAACGCGGCCATCGCGGCGCGCGAGCTGTCCGGCGGCGGCCGGGTCGCCGTGCTCGACATCGACCAGGACCACGGCAACGGCACCCAGACCGTGCTGTACGACGACCCGTCGGTCCTGACGGTCTCGATCCACGCCGAAGGCTGGCCGCACGTCGCCGGTTTCGCCGAGGAGACCGGCGGTCCGAACGCGCCCGGGACCAATCTCAACCTCCCGCTGCCCACCGGCTCCGGTTTCGACGCCTACGCCCCCGCCCTGGAGAGCGCGCTGGAGGCGATCGGGCGGTTCGCACCCGACTACCTCGTCCTCGCCCTGGGCTACGACGCCCAGCGTGAGCAGGGGTTCGGGCTGCTTCGCCTCGATTCGGAGGACTTCGGGTTCCTGGGCGGGCGCATCGCCGATCTGCGACTGCCGACGCTGGTGACGACCGAGGGGTGCTACGGGTACTACGACTCGACCGCCGTGGCCGCGTCCCATTTCTTCGACGGGTGGGCGGAGCGGTGGCGATGATCACCCCTGGGCTTGGGGCTGCTGAGCCTGCTTCGGGGTCCGGCACCATGCGCGCCGCGGTTCTGACCGGTATCGGCAGGCCGTTGGAGATCCGCGAGGTCCCCATCCCCCGTATCGGGGCGGACGAGGTCCTGGTGAGGACGTTGTCCAGCGGCGTCTGCCGTACCGATCTCCACATCCAGGACGGCTTGGCCTACGTCCCGAAATTTCCGCACATCATGGGGCATGAGGCGGCCGGGGTCGTGGTCGAACGCGGCCGGGCGGTGGCGGGGGTCGAGATCGGCGATGTGGTCGTGCCGCATCTGTTCGTCGCCGACGCGGAGTGCCGCTTCACCCGGGCCGGGGCCGACGCGCAGGCGTTGCACCTGCGCGGCATCCTGGGCGTCACCCTGCCCGGCGGCTTCGCCGAGTACTTCGCCGCGCCCGCCGCGAACCTGCTGAAGGTGCCCGAAGGGCTCGATCCGCGTATCGCCGGGCTGTCCAGCTGTGCGATCGTCACGGCCCTGCACGCCTACCGCCGCGGCACGGTGACAACGGTGCGCACGGCGGTCGTGATCGGCGCGGGCGGCATCGGACAGGTGCTGGTCCAGCTCCTGGTCGACGGCGGCGTGTCGACAGCGGCCGTCGACGTCAGGCCGGACAACCTCGCGCTCGCCGCCCGCAACGGCGCCGGGCACACGGCCCTGGCCTCCGCACCCGGCCGGGTACGGGAGCTGCACGCCTGGGCCGAGTCGCACGCGGGCGACCTCGGCCAGGCCGACGGCGCCGACCTGGTGATCGACCTGGTCGGATCGGCGGACTCGACGGCCGATGCCTCAAGGTACGTCCGCCGCCGAGGCCGCATCGTGATCGTCGGCGAGGAGCCCGACTTCCCCGGCGTCAGCACGACCGTCATCGCCCAGCGCGAGCTGGAGATCATCGGCTCGCGCAACGGCGACCGCATCGACCAGCAGGACGCGCTCCGGCTGCTCGCCGACGGCGTGATCACGCCACCGCTCGACGAGACCTACCCCCTGGAGCGTGCCAACGAGGCACTCGACCGCCTGCGCGGCGGACAGGCGCGGGGCCGGGTCCTCATAGCCATCCCCAACGACCGGTAAGGAGACAGATGAAGATCGCGACCGATACCTGGATGCTGCGCCCGCAGCCCATCGACACCGTGTTCTCGACCGTGAAGGCCGCGGGCTTCGAACACCTGGAGCTCTCCCCCCGCCCCGACGTGATGCCGAGCTACGGCGGCAGAAGGGCGTCCAAGGCCAAGATCACCGAGATCGCGCAGGCGTCGAAGACCCACGGCGTGGGCATCGCCTCCCTCTTCATCGAGCAGGCGTGGGGCAGCTCGGATGAGGACATCCGGCAGGCGGCGGTCGGCTACTGGAAGCAGACCGTGCAACTGGCCGTCGACCTGGGCTGCGACCGGATCAACTCCGAGTTCACCGGCCGCCCGACCGCCCCCCAGGCCGGAGAGGCCGCGATGCGCCGCTCCCTCGAAGAGGTGCTGCCGCTGGCGGAGGCAGAAGGCCTGACGATCGCACTCGAACCGCATCCGGGCGACTGGGTGGAGTCCGGCATCGAAGCCGTGAACTTCATCAGAGGCCTGCAGAGCGACCACGTCACCTACCTGCACTGCGTGCCGCACACCTACTACCTGACCGGTACGGAGGACGAACGCGGCCACCTCCAGAACGTCAACCGCGACATCATCACCTACGCGGGCGACACCATGGACCACGTCCATCTGGCCGACACCCTGCTGCCCGGACGTACCTTCCTCAACCCCTCGAGCCCCGGTGTGCGCAACCACCAGCACCTCGACATCGGCCAGGGCGACATCGACTGGGACGAGGTGTTCGCCGCCCTGCACGAGGTCGGGTTCGACGGCATCGCCTCGGTCGCCGTGTTCCGGCACGAGTCGCGCGTGTCGCAGTCCCTCACCCACAACCGGCGTGTCCTTCGCGAACGCCTCGAAGGAGGCACCGCCTCATGACCGGACCGGTACGCTTCGGCGTCGTCGGACTCGGCGAGATCTACCAACTCGCCCACCACCTCGCCTTCCAGCGGGCGGACGGCCTCGAGGCCGTGGTGGTCTGCGACCTCGACCAGGACGTGGCCACCAGCACCGGACAGGCGCTGGGCGCGCGGGCGTGCACCGACTACCGCCTCCTGCTCGACGACGACCGCGTCCAGGCCGTCGACCTCGTCCTGCCCCACACCGCGCACTACAAGATCGCGCGCGAGTTCCTCGAAGCGGGCAAGCACGTCCTGATCGAGAAGCCCATGACCGTCGACCCGGCACACGCACGCGAACTCGTCGCACTCGCCGCCGAGCGCGGCCTCACCTTCACCGTGAACGAGAACACCCGGTTCGTCCCCGCGTACCAGGCCACCCTCGACGCCGTGACCTCCGGCGAGATCGGGGACGTGACACTCGTCCGTACCCTGATCAGCGGCAACGAGTTCGGGCGGCTCGGTAACCCGCACCTGTGGAAGGGGCGTCAGGACGGCTCCGGCGGCGGCACCATCATCGACGCGGGAGCGCATTCCTTCTACCTGCTGAAGTGGATGTTCGGCGAGATCGCCTCGCTGCGTGCGATGGCCGAGCGGCTGGTCGACGTCAGCCAGGTCGAGGACTGGTCGGTCGTGTGCGGCCGGCTGCGCTCGGGCGCGCTGTTCTCGGTGGAGTCCACCTTCACCTCGGGCGGCCCGTGGAACGAACGCCTCGAGGTGCACGGGACCGAAGGCCTCATCGTCGTCGACCAGCACCAGAACCCTCCGGCCATGCTGTTTCGCGGCAAGCGCGACCATGCGGGCACACCACTGCCCGGTACGGCCTACGAGCCGAGCACCTGGAAGTACCACTCGATCGCGGCCGGCATCGAGAGCTTCGCCCGCTCGATCGCCAAGGACGAGCCGACCGCCGTCGCCCCCGAGGACGGCGCCTACGCGGTGCACGTCATCGAGAAGGCCTACGAGTCGGTGTCCACCGGCTCCCCCATCACCTTCTGACCCGGCCACCTTCTGACCCCTCGTTTCATCTTTTAAGGAGATTTTCCCGTGGATCCGCTTGTCATCACCGTCACCGTCGACAGCACGATGTCCTACCCCGGCTACAAGGGCATGCCGGCCATCGAGGACACCGACAAGGTCGGCCAGGAGTACATCGACTCGGTGAACGCCGGTGCGACGCTGTGCCACCACCACGGTGTGCACTACCTGGAGGACGCCATCCAGGCGGACGGCAAGAAGCTCTCCAAGATCGACTTTGACGGCTGGAAGAGCCTCACCGAGAAGATCAGGACGGTGGGCACCGATCCGATCATGCAGTTCGGCATCGCCAGCGCCCGGCTGCCGGAGAAGGTGGAGCTCATGTCGCTCCGGCCGGACATGATGTCCTACGCCTTCAATGTGCACGACGAGTACTTCCAGCCGGACCCGTCCCTGCCCGCCAACGAGATGTACTCCCTGCACCCGCGCGACGAGCTCGTCGAGTTCGTCACAGCGGCCGAGGCGCACGGCGTGAAGCCGGAGATCGAGTGCTTCTACACCGGGGCGTTCTGGAACCTGGAGTACGTGCGACGCCAGGGCCTGCTGAAGGAGAAGGCCTGGGCGACCCTGTTCTTCGGCTGGCAGGGCGGCGCCTGGACGCCCCCCACCCCCGACGCCCTCATGTACATGGTCAAGCACCTGCCCCCCAACACGAACTGGAACATCAGCGTCATGGACCCGATCGCCCAGTGGCAGCTCCTCCCGCTGGCCATCGCCATGGGCGGGCACGTCCGCGTCGGCTGGGAGGACAACCCGTACCTGCCCGGCGGCGAGCTGTCGCGCAGCAACGCCGAACTGGTCGAGGTCGCCGTCACCATGGCCAAGCAGATCGGCCGCCCGATCGCGAACGTCGAAGAGGCCAGGCGCATCGCCGGAGTGAGCCGATGACCGTACAGGACCTGGCACACAGCCGGAACCGGGCGACGAGCGTACGAGGCTTGGCGCGTGCCCGCCTCGACGGGCAGGTCGTGCTCGTCCGGATCGCGCAGGACCGGGCGACGGTCCTCGCGACCGAGTCCGCCCATCCCGCGGCCGATGTGTTGCGGGAGGCGCTGCACACCGGGGCCTGGCGTGCCGGGCCGGACGGCGCCACGGTCGCGGTCGAGGATCTCGAACTGCTCGCGCCCGTCGCGAACCCGTCGAAGATCCTCTGCGTGGGCCTCAACTACCTCGACCACGCCGACGAGTCAGGGGTACAGCCTCCCGCGAGGCCCCTCCTGTTCGCCAAGTTCCCCAACACCCTGCTCGCCGACGACGCCGTCGTCGAAGTACCGGGCGACCTGTCGGGCGAACTCGACTACGAGGGCGAACTGGCCGTCGTGATCGGCCGCCGGGCCAGCCACGTCACCCCCGACGAGGCGCTCGACCACGTGCTCGGCTACGTGGTGGCCAACGACCTGTCGGCACGGGACGCCCAGTTCTCCGACGGCCAATGGCTACGCGGCAAGTCGGCGGACGGCTTCTGCCCCGTCGGCCCCGTCGTGGTACTCGCCGAGGACATCGCCGACCCCCAGTCCCTGCGCATCACCACCCACCTCAACGACCAACTCGTCCAGGACTGCTCCACAGCAGAGATGATCTTCTCGGTTGCCGAGATCATCTCCTACGCGTCCCGCTACCTGACCCTGGAGCCCGGCGACCTCATCCTGACCGGCACCCCACCCGGCGTGGGCTTCGTCCGCACTCCTCCCCTCCTGGTACGGGACGGAGACGTGGTCACGGTCACCGTGGAGGGCGTCGGCAGCGTCGCCAACCGAGTCCTGGTCACCTGACCTGGCCATCCAGGCAGCCCTTCGCTAACCGGCAGTGGGACGACACCCCCGTCCCACTGCCGCCATGCGTGCATTCACTCCCACTGCCGCCATCCGTGCCTCCACCGGCTCCACGCCACACAGCCCCTGCCACCGGACACCCCTCTCACGGGCTCGACGCCCTGCCCCGCGGCCCCCGCTGCCGCCGCGCAACCGTCTCACCGGCCCCACAGCACGCCCGCCCTCCATTCGGCGGACAGGTCGAACCGAACAGGACGCCCGGCGACGGTCGGACCCTCACCCGTGTCCGGCTTGTGCCCCAGCAGCAGGTCCAGCATCCACATTGCCTCAGGGTCGCCTGCGTCGACAGCCAGCCGATACAGCCTTTCGGCGCCCTCCCGATCCCCCACCAGCTCCCGCAGCCAGGCCCGCATCCGCAGCCCGTCGGGATTTCCGGCATCGGCCGCCTGCCCGGCGAGCCGTTCGGCACTCGCCAGGTCCCTCGTACGCTCCCGCGCCTGAACCGACCTCTCCAGCTCGTCGGTGTCGCCGACGTCGACAGCCTGCCGGGCGAGGCGCTCGGCGCTCTCCCCGTCGCCCGCCCACCTGCGCAGCCGTACCAGCATCCGCAAGGCGTCGGTGTTCCCCGCCTGGGCGAACTGCAGGGCCAGGCGCTCGGCCTCCTCCCGCTCGCCCGCCCCTTCGCGCATCCGTACCAGCATGCGCAGCGCGTAGGTGTCGCCGTCGCACGCGGCCTGGTGGGCGAGGCGCTCGGCGCCGTCGTGGTCGCCCTCCTCCTCACGCAGCTGCGACAGCCTCCGCAGCACGCCGGGATCGCCGGTCTCGGCTGCCCGTACGGCGAGCCGATCGGCATGCCGGTGATGGCCTCCCCGCTGCGCCGCCTCGGCCAGGGCCGTCAGGTCGGCCAAGGGATGGACATGACGAATCGCCGCCTCCCAGAACGTCGTGGGCGGGTGCTTGCCTCGGCGTTCCTCCCGGCCGTGCTGTTCGAGGTAGTCGGCCAGCCGGTACCTCGGCTGCGGGAAAGGCTGCCGGCCAGGGCGAGGCCGGTGCTCGGTCAACGGCCCCGGCAGCCGCCTGTGCCTTGCGGTCAGCCGATCCAGCGCGATCCCGAACCAGCTCTCCTGCCCGCCTGCCTCGTCCCAAGCGTCCTCGTCGTCGAGGTACCCCGGCGCGGCGTCCCGCAGGAACGCCTCGGTCAGGTACGGGCCGCCGCCCAGCCTGCGGGCGTCCATCGCGGCCCGGAGCACCGCCCGCTCGACCGGCTCGGCATGCCGGTACCTGCGCAGCAACTCCGGCCCGCCGACCAGCTCCTGGGTGATCTGCCCACCGGCCGCCCGCCGTACGGCCGCCCGCAGCCGGGGGTCGGCCTCGACGGTCCCGGCCAGGGCGGCCAGCTGCCCGTCGGTGAAGCGATGCGGACAGGTGATCTCCTCCGCGCCGCCGAGCAGCGCCCTGGCCGCCCGATGCGGATCATGCCCGACGGCATCGGCCGGGGCCTCGGTCAGCAGGCGCCAGTAGTCGGGCCACATCGAACCCAGGACCAGAACCGGCCCCCGCGAGGCATCACCCAGCAGCGCCTGCAGCTCGGTCGCCACACTCTCCCCCACGGGAGAGGCCGCCTGCAGATAGAACTGCGCCTCGTTCAGCCAAATCACCACCCGCCCGGTCACCCCGCCGCCGCGCAACGCCTCCACCACGGCCATCGGCCGCTCCGGCGTCAACGGATGCCAGACCCGCCAGCCGGGCAGCACCGCCCTGATCGCCTCCCAGCAGGCCCGCGTCTTGCCCGTCGACGAGCCGCCCACCACCATCACCAGCCGACTCCGCACAGCCGCCCCCGCCACCGCCGCCCGCAACCTGTCATCAAACCCCACCCGCCACAGGTACGCCGGCAACACCGCCCCTTCTGTTCCTTCGGTTCCATCGGTTCCGAAGGCTTGATGCACCTCAAGTGCCAATGCGTCCCGCTCGTCCAGCCCTCTGATCACCCGCCCGAGCGGCCCCGCCGGAGCCCGCTCGGCCTGAGCCGTACGAGCCGCGGCCGCCACCCGCCCCCTGGCCTCCAACCACGGCTCCACCCGCTGCCCACATGCCCGTACGAACATCTCCAGCGTCGACGCCCTGGGAACCGCCGTACGCCCCGTGATCAGCTCATGAACCGTCGAGGCTCCCAGCCCCGCATCGGCGGCCAGCCTCTGCAGCCCACGAGGATCCCGGTCGAACAACACAGCCAACTGCTCGGCCAACTGCCGACTGGTGCGAATCCGTTCCGGTTCGATCGAGGCCATCGGCTCCACCCCGGGCATTCGGAATCATCCGGACCCCACCTGTACACCACCCCCCGCCACCTGGCCACCCCCACCCCTCCATCCGCCTTCACCAACCCACCTTGAACCCGCCCCCCTCCCCACCAGACCGTAGAGACACCCCCCAAACCCCCTCCCCAAGGACCCCTCCCCATGCCCACCCACCGCCTCCCCCTCGGCCCCTTCGCCACCTGCCTCACCCTGAGCACCACCACCGCCCTCCTGGTCTGGCTAGTCCCCCACCTCTGGCCACCCCTCAACGCCGCCCTCACCACAACAACCCTGGCCCTGGCCTTGTACAGCGCATCCACACCGCCCCGCATACCTGAACAGACAGACGCTCCCTCCTGCTCAACCACCTCAGACCTCGCTACACGCCATTCGGCTCGTCGCTCGTGCTCGCCGCCGGGCCCAGCGCCGGAAGGGCAACAAGCCGATCGTGAAGCTCACGTACGGGCGAGCTTTCGATGGCGTTCAACTCATGATCGAGGGCGACGAGCCGACGGCGGGAGGTATCTCTGAGCCCGGCCGGTGGCACGGTGTCGAGTACCTCATAGGCGAGTCCGACCGCGTCATGGGGCCGACCGCGTCCGGCCTCGGCACGGGCGAGCACCAATGTCGCCGCGGCCCACGACGGCCGACCGATCGCGGTCTCGGCCCGGGAGGCGGAGGCGTGCCGACGACTCTCGGCGAAGTCGCCGAGCAGCAGCGACGCCTCGGCAAGATGGAGGAGCAGTTCGGCCGCGTCGAATCCGAACCGGCCGGAAGTACCCTCTCCGGCCGCGGCCATCTCGTCCTGAGCCTGACGCGCGACCCGGCCGGCGCCATGACCGTCACGCAGGTGCGCCAGCGCACGCAGCCGACCCCACGCGAGGACCTGCGCGCGCTGCAGCGGGGTGTCGGCATAACTCTGCGCCTGGTGGGCGAACTCCAACGCTTGCGGGTAACGCCGCTGGGTGTACGAGACGCAGGCTCGCGCCGCGAGTGCCCAACAGCTCAGGCGCCGATCGGTGGCCGCATGGCCGAGCCGGGCAGCGGTGGCCAGGTGGATCTGTGCGGCGTCGTGGTCGGCCAGATGGAGAGCCAGGTTCCCGACCAGGGCACTCAGCCAGCCCGCCCCCGCCAGCAGTTCCGCGCGCAGGCTGTCGGACGGATTGCTCCGCAGCATCTGCCCGACGATGGAACGGGTCCGGTGCACCTCATCGGCCAGTACGGCCACGGGCCAGCGCGAGTAGGTGGTGTCGTAGTAGGCGATAGCGGCCTGCAAGGTGGCAATCGTCTGTGGACCACCGGCCGGGCCCTCGGTCTCGCGGGCGAGCGCGACGGACTCGCGCAAGGCTTCCAACTGGCTGACGTTGTTGTCGGTCATCCGGAACCGCCCGTTCCCATTCGGAGCCATTGCCGTGCAGGCACCGTACCCGCTCGGGATGATCGCTAATGGGTGCCACGAGGGCAGCAGTTGCAGCTGTGCGGGCGCGGCCTGGTAGATGTCGCACAACGCGGCAGCGTAGACCGGGCTCGGAGTGATCTCGCCATGCTCGTAGCGGCACAGCATGGAGGCGTTCAGGCCCGGTTTGCCCAGCCGGTGGGTGACGTAGAAGCGATCGACCTGTTCGACCACCTGACTACGCGACCAGCCATAGGCCCACCGCCACGCCTCCAACGGCAGCACCTGGGGGAGCTCGTGCAGGATGGCCGCGGCGATGCGGGACACCGGCCAGCCGGAGCGTTGCCCGGCCGCCCTGATCTGATGCGCCGCCCTGGCGAGTTCGGCACGCCGAGGGCGGCTGATCCTGGTCCGTGCCATGGGCACCGCCTTCCAGCAGCGCGGCCGGCCTTGAGCGTAACCCGGTGTGTGCGATCGGAACATTGCCGGGCAGGGCAATGACGACGGCAATGATCTGACCGGGGCACGACATTGATCCGCGCCGTCGGCACGACGGACGGTGAACAAGCAGGCCCAGGGCATACCAGCCGAACGGCGAACGCCAAGGCGGCCCACGGCCGAAGGAGGTCCTCATGACAACCGCCCCGCCCACGAACGGCCGGCGCGACCCGCGCGCATTCGTCACACCCGAGGTGTGGGAACGGCAGATCATGCTGCTGACCCGCGACCACCCGTTCGACCGCGTCATGGCCGAGCGTGTCTTCGGCCAGGCCGTGGCCTACCTCATCACCGCGATGGAGAAGTGGGGACAGAGGCTCGGCATCGGCTGCGGCCCACTGGTGGACACAGGGGTGCACCAGTTCATCCTCGACACCCGCAACTACGCCGACTTCTGCTCAAAGCACTTCGGCGGCCATTTCCTGCACCACGTTCCGGAGATCGACTTCAAGTACGACGGGTCGGTGGAGAAGACCGCCCTTGTCATCGCCGACAACGGCTTCGAGATCGACCGCCCCCTGTGGGAGGCCGACTTCACCAAGTGCACACCCTGCGCACCAGGAACGAACTGCCACTAGCAAATCGCCAAGAAGGGCCGGGACGCCCTCGCCGTCCCGGCCCCTCCGCATGCTGTACCGGGCATTCGCCGATGGCGATGCCACCAACCTAAGGAAGCACGAACGTTCGGATCACCTGGCTCGATTCTCCAGCCGTCGGCGATTGTTAGCGCAATAAAATAGACGCCGAACCAGCCGCCACCGGCAGCGACAAAGGAGAACAGCAAGCCCGTAACCGGCAGGTATATGCTGGCCAATATTTGGAAAGCGGCGAGGATATTCACGGTGCGATCACGATGGCCACAGCCAGCAGCATGGTCGCCGGGATCAGGTTCGGCGTCTCTTCGGTCTCCGCGCCAACCGCCCCGAGGGCGAAGGCGGACGCCAGGCCGGCCAGCATAGCGACAACAATCAAGGCGGCTGCGGTAGCTACTCTGACATCGTCGTGCGGTGCCATTGTGAAAAGAACAATGATTGTCGGAACTGTGAATGCCGCCAAGGATCCGACGATGGGGGAGTAGGCTGCCGCTCCTCGCCGAATGTCGTAGTGACCACTGAAGGACCTACGCGCCGTCGGCGCCGATGGATCAGATCTCGCTTCCGGCGCCGCAGGCACGGCCTTCGCCATTCTGTTCAGCAATGCCCGGAAAAACGCCTCCTCATAGCGGGCGGGGTCGACGAGGCTGAAAAACTTCGGGGAGATCCACCGGAACATGGAAACGCGACCACCCTACTCACAACGCCATCACTCCTCATGACGATACGAGAGCCCGCCAACTACGTACGGAAGACCTGCGTGCGCACGGCGTCCGATGCCCAGACGCTTCGGGGTCGTCACACCCCAGGTAGCTTCCCTTCGGGCAACGTGGTGGATCTCGCCGCAGGAAGGTCGGCACATTCGCCTGCACACGTCAGAGTGGGCAGCACAGCCACCCAGAAGACAAAAGGCCAGATCCGCGATCACGGAATCTGGCCTCAAAGCTGGTCAAACGAGTGGGGCTACCAGGACTTGAACCTGGGACCTCTTCCTTATCAGGGAAGCGCTCTAACCGTCTGAGCTATAGCCCCGCGCACCAAACGCTACCGCATCCCCAGCGGGGAACGCGAACCGTTTCGTTCGGATGAGGAAAAGCTTACCGCCTCCAGGACCCAGCTTGCGCCGTACCCCGGAGGATACGGCGCAAGCGGGACGGCTACTCGGCCTCGCTGAAGGTGACCTCGACGCCGCCGACCAGGTCGGAGGCGATGTTGTAGATGACCGCGCCGAGTGTGGACAACGCGGTGATGAGGACGACGTTGACCGCGCCGATCAGGGCCGTGTAGCCCAGGATGCGGACGGGCTCGAACCAGGAGGCGATGTCGATCGTGCTGGTGTTCTGGCCGTCGGCGTTGGTCAGCTGGTTGACCGTCTGGACGACCGAGTCGAACACACCGAGCGCCGACAGCACGCCGTACAGCACGGCCACGGCGACGAACAGGACGACGAAGCAGACCAGGGAGACCACGAAGCTGAACTTCATGGCCGACCACGGCTCGATGCGCCGCAGGACCAGGTGGGCCTTGCGGGGGAGTCGCGGGCCGCCTGAGGACGACTTCTTGGACTTGTCGGGGAAGGAGACGACGGGCGGCGGGGGAGCCTCCGAGGTCAGCGAGGGGCGCAGGCGCACCGTCTCACCGGCGTCGGACTCCCTCGATGCCGGCGACTCCTTCAGTGGTGTGGACGCACGCTCCACCGGCGGCTTCGGGCCCGAGCCGTTGCCGGACGAGGAGCCGTTGTCCGACGACGGACCGCCGGAGGCTCCAGGGCCCTTGGCGGCCGGAGCCTTGCCGTTCGTGCCTGCGGCGGCCGAGGCGCTCTTGTCCTCGTCCACAGCGTCGAAGGACTGCGTTTCGCCGGTCGGCGTCGTTTTCGCGGGTCCACCCTTGGCGGCGCTCATGCCCTACTCTCCTCCCCCGTCTTCCTCGCCATCCACCTGAGTCTCCATCGACTCGGCGTTGCGCGCGAGGGCAACCACGCTGTCGCCTTCAGCGAGATTCATCAAGCGCACTCCCATGGTCTGGCGGCCGGACTGCTTGATCTCCCCGGCGCTGGTCCTGATGACACCGCCGTTGGACGTGATCGCGAAGACCTCATCCTCGGGGTTCACCATGACCGCTCCGACCAGCTTGCCACGGGCGCTGACGATTTTCGCCGTCAGCACGCCCTTGCCACCCCGTCCTTGCAACGGATAGTGGTCGATCGGGGTTCGCTTCGCATACCCGCCTTCGGTGGCGATAAGCACATCTTCGCCATCGGCCAGGCGATTCATGGCCAGAAGTTCGTCACCGTCGAGGAATCGCATACCGATCACACCGCTGGTCGCACGGCCCATCGGACGCAGGGCCTCGTCTGTCGCGGTGAAGCGGATCGACTGCGCGCCACGCGAGACGAGCAGCAGGTCGTCCTCCTCCGACACCAGCCTGGCGCCGATGACCTCGTCGTCGTCACGCAGGTTGATCGCGATGAGCCCGCCGGACCTGGGGGAGTCGTACTCCGAGAGTCTGGTCTTCTTCACCAGCCCGCTGCGCGTGGCGAGCACGAGGTACGGCGCCGCGTCGTAGTCGCGCAGGTCCAGCACCTCCATGACCGTCTCGTCCGGCTGCATGGCCAGCAGGTTCGCCAGATGCTGACCGCGGGCGTCGCGACCGGCGTCGGGCAGCTCGTAGGCCTTGACCCGGTACACACGGCCCTTGTTCGTGAAGAACAGCAGCCAGTGGTGTGTCGTGGTGACGAAGAAGTGGTCGACGATGTCGTCCTGGCGCAGCTGCGCACCGCGTACGCCCTTGCCGCCGCGCTTCTGCGCACGGTAGAGGTCGGTGCGGGTGCGCTTGGCGTAGCCGCCGCGGGTGATGGTGACGACCATCTCCTCCTCGGCGATGAGGTCCTCGATCGACATGTCGCCGTCGTAGGCGATGATCTCGGTCCTGCGGTCGCCGCCGAACTTGGCGACCACCTCGCCGAGCTCGTCGCCGATGATCTGACGCTGACGTGACTCCGAGGCCAGGATGTCGTTGTAGTCGGCGATCTGCGTCATCAGCACGTCGAACTCGTCCTGGATCGCCTGCCGCTCAAGGGCGGCCAGCTTGCGCAGCTGCATGTCCAGAATGGCCTGCGCCTGGACCTCGTCGATGTCGAGCAGGCTCATCAGGCCCTGCTGCGCGTGCGAGGCCGAGTCGGAGGCCCTGATCAGCGCGATCACGTCGTCGAGGCGGTCGAGCGCCTTGAGCAGCGCGCGCAGGATGTGCGCCCGCTCCTCGGCCTTGCGCAGCATGTAGCGCGTGCGGCGGACGATGACCTCGACCTGGTGCGCCACGTAGTACGTGATGAACTGGTCGAGACGCAGCGTGCGCGGCACCCCGTCGACGAGCGCCAGCATGTTGGCACCGAAGGTGTCCTGCAGCTGGGTGTGCTTGTAGAGGTTGTTCAGCACGACCTTGGCGACGGCGTCGCGCTTGAGCACGATGACCAGGCGCTGGCCGACCCGCGAGGAGCTCTCGTCGCGTACATCGGCGATGCCGGTGACCTTGCCCTGCTTGACCAGGTCGGCAATCTTGAGTGCGAGGTTGTCCGGGTTCACCTGGTAGGGGAGCTCGGTAACGACGAGGGCGTGCCTGCCCTTGTTGTCCTCCTCGACCTCGACCACCGCGCGCATGGTGATCGAGCCCCGGCCGGTGCGGTAGGCGTCCTCGATGCCCCTGCGGCCGACGATCAGCGCGGCCGTGGGGAAGTCGGGACCCTTCACCCTGGCGATGGCCGCTTCGAGCAGCTCCTCCTCGGAGGCGTCAGGGTTCTCCAGAGCCCACCTGACCGCCTCGGCGACCTCGCGCAGGTTGTGCGAGGGGATGTTGGTCGCCATGCCGACCGCGATGCCGCCCGAGCCGTTGACCAGCAGGTTCGGGAACCTGGCCGGAAGCACGACGGGCTCCTGGGAGCGGCCGTCGTAGTTCGGCTGGAAGTCGACGGTCTCCTTGTCGATGTCGCGCAGCATCTCCATGGCGATGGGCGCGAGCTTGCACTCGGTGTAGCGCATGGCGGCCGGTTGGTCGTTGCCGGGCGAGCCGAAGTTGCCCTGCCCGTCGACCAGCGGGTGCCGCAGCGACCAGTGCTGCGCCAGCCGTACCAGGGCGTCGTAGATGGAGGTGTCGCCATGGGGGTGGTAGGAACCCATGACGTCACCGACGACGCGCGAGCACTTGAAGTAGCCGCGGTCGGGGCGGTAGCCGCCGTCGTACATCGCATAGAGCACGCGCCTGTGCACGGGCTTGAGCCCGTCACGGACATCGGGCAGCGCACGCGAGACGATGACCGACATCGCGTAGTCCATATAGCTGCGCTGCATCTCGGTCTGAATGTCGACCGGCTCGATGCGCTGCTCCGGAGGCACCGGCGGGGTGTTCACTTCCGTCACGTGTAAAAGATCCTTTTCTCGGTACGGCCGGCGCTACACGTCCAGGAAGCGGACATCTCTCGCGTTACGGATGATGAACGCGCGGCGTGCCTCGACGTCCTCGCCCATGAGGACGCTGAACATCTCGTCGGCCTGGGCCGCGTCGTCGAGCGTGGCCTGCAGCAGGATGCGCGTGTCAGGGTTCATCGTGGTTTCCCACAGCTGGTTGGCGTTCATCTCGCCGAGACCCTTGAACCGCTGGACGCCGTCGTGGGCGCGCGGGTCGCGCTTGCCCCTGGCGATGCCCTCCTCGATGACCGCGTCACGCTCACGGTCGGAGTAGGCGTAGGAGGCGTCCTCGCCCTTGCGGTCCCACTTGATCTTGTACAGCGGCGGCTGCGACAGGTAGACGTGGCCGCCCTCGATCAGCGGGCGCATGAACCTGAACAGCAGCGTCAGCAGCAGCGTCGTGATGTGCTGGCCGTCGACGTCGGCGTCGGCCATCAGGATCAGCTTGTGGTAACGCAGCTTGGACACGTCGAACTCGTCGTGCACGCCGGTGCCCATCGCGGTGATCAGCGACTGGACCTCGGTGTTCTGCAGGACCTTGTCGATCCGGGCCTTCTCGACGTTGAGGATCTTGCCGCGGATGGGCAGGATCGCCTGGAAACGCGAGTCGCGGCCGCCCTTGGCCGAGCCGCCGGCCGAGTTGCCTTCGACGATGAACAGCTCGCACTTCTCAGGCTCGTTCCACTGACAGTCGGCCAGCTTGCCCGGCAGGCCGGACCCCGACTCCAGCAGCGACTTGCGCCGGGTCAGGTCACGGGCCTGGCGTGCCGCGAGGCGGGCGCGCGAGGCCTGCAGGGACTTGTTGATGATGTCCTTGGCCTCGCCGGGGTTGCGCTCGAACCAGTCGCGCAGGTGGTCGTTGCAGGCCTTCTGCACGAACGACTTGGCCTCGGTGTTGCCCAGCTTCGTCTTGGTCTGGCCCTCGAACTGCGGGTCGGCCAGCTTGATCGACACGATCGCGGTCAGGCCTTCGCGGACGTCCTCGCCGGAGAGGTTGTCGTCCTTGCCCTCCTTGAGGAACTTCTGCTCGCGCGCGTAGCGGTTGACGATCGACGTCAGCGCCGCGCGGAAGCCCTCCTCGTGGGTGCCGCCTTCGGCCGTGTTGATGGTGTTGGCGAAGGTGTAGACCGACTCGCTGTAGGAGTTGTTCCACTGCATGGCGATCTCGACGGAGATGCCCTCGCCGTGCTCCTCGAAGTCGATGATCGACGCGTGCGCCTGCTCCTTCTTGGAGTTGAGGTGCTTGACGAAGTCGGACAGGCCGCCCTCGTAGAGGTACTTCACCTCGACGGGCTCGCCGTTGACGTGGTCGGGCCGCTCGTCGGCCAGCGTGATCGTCAGGCCCTTGTTGAGGAAGGCCATCTCCTGGAAGCGCCGCGAGAGCGTCTCGAAGTTCCACGTGGTGGTCTCGAAGATCTCGGGGTCGGCCCAGAACGTGATCGTCGTGCCGGTCTCGTCGGTGTCCTCGCCCTGGGCGAGCGGCGCGACGGGCTTGGAGTGGTCGAAGGTCTGGCGCCAGTAGCTGCCGTTCTGCTTGACCACGACGTCCATGCGGGTGGACAGCGCGTTGACGACGGCGGAGCCGACGCCGTGCAGGCCGCCGGAGACGGCGTAGGACTTGCCGTCGAACTTGCCGCCTGCGTGCAGCGTGGTGAGAACGAGCTCGACGGCCGAGATCTTCTCGACAGGGTGGATGCCCGTCGGGATGCCACGACCGTTGTCGACCACGCGCACGCCGTTGTCGGCGAGCAGGGTGACGTTGATCGTGTCGGCGTGCCCGGCGAGGGCTTCGTCGACCGCGTTGTCCACGATCTCGTAGACGAGGTGGTGCAGTCCGCGCTCACCGGTCGAGCCGATGTACATACCCGGGCGCTTGCGGACTGCCTCGAGCCCCTCGAGTACGGTGATTGAGCTAGCGTCGTAGGACAAGTGCGAAATCCTCCTGCCGCGGACACGCGGCCGGGGAAGCGACCATCGCCAACTGCCCCCGCCGTGCCCGTCACCGTCGTGAGTGCCCCGATGCGATCACCCAGGGGAGTCGGCCTCTAGCAGGCCGGGGGTGACGCGCAAGCGGACGTGTCCGGAATCCGCTTTCATTCTACCGGGTCTCAGCCCCCAAAGTGGCATTGAACGCGCCTGTGATGGCCTGTCGCTCGTTTTCCCCCTTGGCAAGCATCCCCCCACAGGAAGGGGGGTCATCGCGTCAGACGCGATCTGATGCGCCGCTCCTGGGAGAGGCGGTCATCCGTAGGTGTCGCCCGGACCTCGGCTTCCGGTCACGCGCAATCCACCGGTCGGGCGCGGCGCATTCTGCGGCCCCCGGACCTTGACCCGCTGCACCGTGCCGTCGCCGAGCTCCTCGTTGAGCCTGCGCACCAGCGTGCGGGCCAGCAGCCTGACCTGGGTCGCCCAGGCCGTGGAGTCGGCGGCGATGAGCACCTCGCCGTCCTCGAACGTCTCCGGCTTGGTGTGGGCGGCGAGGTCGGGGCCGACGATCTCCTTCCACCGGCCGAACACGCCACCGACCGCGGCCGAGCGCTCCCAGCCCCTGTCGGACAGCAGATCCGTGATCGCGCGGCCGAAGAGCTGGGGGTCGCTCGCGTCACGCCTGGCGCCTCCGGCCCTGCGCCGGGGCTCACGGCGGGGGAGCTGACCGCGCTTAGCGGCATCGGCCTTGGCCTGGGCCAGCTTCTCCCTGGCCATGGCCGCCCCGCGCGCGGCGGGATTGCCTTCGGAGTTGTCCACAGGTGTGGACGGCGGGCCGCCGTCACCTGACACGGGTCACGCTCCCGCCCGCCACGTCGAACCGCGAGCCGATCAGCTCACCGGGCACGTCGTCGGCCACGGCGGCGGTGATGAGCACCTGCTCGGCGGGCGCGACGATCTCGGCCAGCCGCTTCCTGCGCTGGCTGTCGAGCTCGGCGAAGACGTCGTCGAGGATGAGCACGGGGTCGCCGCCGTCGGCACGCAGCAGGTCGTAGGCGGCCAGCCTGAGCGCCAGCGCGAACGACCACGACTCACCGTGGCTGGCGTAGCCGCGCGCGGGCAGCTCGCCGAGCCCGAGCGTCAGGTCGTCGCGGTGCGGTCCGACGAGGGTGACGCCCCGCTCGATCTCGCTCTGACGCATCTCCAGCAGTCGGGCGCGCAGCTGCTCCTCAAGAGTTTTCCCCAGGCCTGTGGATAACGTCTGCATAGCAGAAGATCCGCTCTCATCGGCCACTTCGTCCTCATGATCTTCCGACCCTGTGGACAACGTGCTCCGGTAAGCGAGGGTCGCGGCGGCCGATGTGGGGGCCAGCGAGGCATAGGCTCCGGCGACCAGAGGACGCAACTCCTCGATCAGATCGAGGCGGGCCCGCAGCAACTCGGCGCCGTGCCTGGCGAGGTGCTGATCCCACACCTCCAGCGTGCTGAGCACGTCTCCGGCGCCCGCCGCGGCGAAGGCCGACTCGCTCTCGGCCCGGCGCGGGCCGCCACGGCCGCGCCTGGCCTGAGCGGCCGTGCGCAGCAACGCACTGCGCTGCTTGAGCACCCTGTCGTAGTCGGCGCGCACCCCGGCGAACCTCGGCGCCCTCGCCACCAGCAGGTCGTCGAGGAAGCGCCGCCGCTCCGAAGGGTCGCCCTTGACCAGCGCGAGGTCCTCGGGCGCGAACAGCACCGTGCGCAGCAGGCCGATCGCGTCACGCGGCCGCGACAGCGCCGAGCGGTTGAGCCTGGCCCTGTTGGCCTTGCCGGGATTGATCTCCAGCTCGACCAGCGCCCGCCGGTCCTCCCTGTGGACGGCGCAGCGCACGATGGCCCGCGCGGCCCCCTGACGGACCAGGGGAGCGTCGTTGGCGACCCGATGGCTCGCATGCGTCGCCACATAGCCGAGCGCCTCGACGAGATTGGTCTTGCCCTGCCCATTGGGCCCGACGAACGCCGTCACGCCCGGCTCGAGCCCCAGCTCGACGGACGGGTAGGACCGGAAGTCGGTCAGCGACAGATGGGCAACGTGCATCCCACGAAGGTTAGTGGGCCACGCCCGTCACCGGGGACACGCGACTCACACCTGTGGAAAACGGCATGACGGCGCCGGGCCCTGTGGACAAGGCCCGGCAGAGGACGTCACTGAGCTTCGCGCGGCGGAACCACATCGGCGCCGGGGGAGTCGGCGCCCTTCTCCACGGCGTGCCCGCCGAACTGGTTGCGCAGCGCGGCGATGACCTTCATCGCGGGGGAGTCGTCCTGACGCGAGGCGAACCTGGCGTAGAGCGAGGCGGTGATCGCGGGCAGCGGCACCGAGTGGTCGACGGCCGCCTGCACGGTCCAGCGGCCCTCGCCGGAGTCCTGGGCGTACCCGCGCAGCTCCTCGAGGTGCTCGTCGCTCTCCAGCGAGTTGACCAGCAGGTCGAGCAGCCAGGACCGGATCACGGTGCCGGTGCGCCAGCTCTTGAACGAGCCGCGCACGTCCTCGACGACGTCGGAGGCCTCCAGCAGCTCCCAGCCTTCGGCGAACGCCTGCATCATGGCGTACTCGATGCCGTTGTGGACCATCTTCGCGAAGTGCCCGGCGCCGACCGCGCCCGCGTGCACGAAGCCGTCCTCGCCCTCGGGCTTGAGCGTCTCGAAGACCGGCATCAGCCTGGCCACGTCGGCGTCGGTGCCGCCGCACATGAGCGCGTAGCCGTTCTGCAAGCCCCACACGCCGCCGCTGACGCCGCAGTCGACGAAGCCGATGCCGTGCGCGGACAGCTCCTTGGCGTGCTTCTGGTCGTCCACATAGTGGGAGTTGCCGCCGTCGACGACGAGGTCGCCCTCGCTCAGCAGCCGGCCGAGCTCGTTGACGGTCTGCTGCGTCGGATCACCGGCCGGGACCATCACCCACACGGCACGCGGCGCCTCCAGGCGCTCGATGAGCTCCTTCAGGCTGCCGACGTCGCTCACGGCCGGATCGCGGTCGTACCCGACCACGTCGTGACCGCCGCGGCGCAGCCGCTCGGCCATGTTGCCGCCCATCTTGCCGAGCCCGATCATGCCGATCTGCATATGAGCACCCCCCTCAGGGTTTCCATCTTCCACAACGCCCCGTCCCACGCATTACCCAGGCTCGGGTCCCGCAACCGATCTCCACACAGCACCCGCCTGAGAGGCCCCCAGACACGCCGGACCGCCGCCACCCACCCGAGGGGGGCGAACACCACCCGCACGCCCCTCAGCGGCAACCACAGAGCCCGCACGCCGTACGGCAGGCACGACGAGGCGGGGGAGATCCTTCCACAACGAGGCCGAGGAGGGCGCCCTGGGCTAGCTGGACAGGCGGATCGGCATGATCAGGTAGCGGTAGTCGGGCGTGGCGCCGTCGTCGGTGGGCTTGCCGCCGGTGAGGATGGCGGGCTTGGTCGAGGTGGTGAACTGCAGCCTGGCCACGTCGGAGTCGATCGCGCCGAGGCCCTCCAGCAGGAACTGGTGGTTGAAGGCGATGTTGATGTCGTCGCCCTCGAACTCGACCGGCAGCACCTCGACGGCCTGCGCCTCGTCGCCGCTACCCGCCTCCAGCACGACCTCGCCGCCGCGGAAGGCCAGACGCACAGGGGTGTTGCGCTCGGCGACCAGGGCCACGCGCTTGACGGCCTCGACGAACGAGCTCGCCGACAGGTCGGCGTGCGAGGAGAACTCCGTCGGCAGCAGCGAGCGGTACTTGGGGAACTCGGGGTCGAGCAGGCGTGTGGTGGTGCGCCTGCCCGCGCTGGAGAAGCCGATCATGCCTTCGCCGGTGCCTCCGGCGGAGCTGAGCGCGATCTCGACCTCGGCGCCGGTCGTGCCGAGGGCCTTGGCGGTGTCGGCGAGCGTGCGGCCGGGGATCATGGCGATCGCCGAGAAGTCGGGCTGGCCGGGGCTCCAGCGCAGCTCGCGCACGGCCAGGCGGTAGCGGTCGGTCGCGGCCAGCGTGACGGTCTCGCCCTCGATCTCCATCCGGACGCCGGTCAGCATGGGCAGCGTGTCGTCCTTGCCCGCGGCGACGGCGACCTGGCCGACGGCGGAGGCGAACACGTCGGCGCTCACGCGGCCGGCGGCCGGAGGCATCGTCGGCAGGGACGGGTAGTCCTCCACAGGCATCGTCAACAGGGTGAACCTGGCACTGCCACAGGTGACCACCGCCTTGGCGCCTTCGACGACGAAATCCACAGGCTGTGCGGGAAGCGCGCGGGTGATCTCGGCGAGCAGCTTGCCCGAGACGAGCACCACGCCGGGCTCGCCGGTCTGCAGCTCCAGCGTCACCTCGGCCGAGACCTCGTAGTCGAAGCCGGACAGCTTCAGCCGCCTGTCCTCGGTCACCTCCATGCGCATGCCCGCGAGGACGGGCACCGACGGGCGAGCCGGAAGGCTGCGTGCCGTCCACGCGACCGCCTCGGCGAGCACGTCTCGCTCGATCCTGAACATCACGGCGATCAGCCTCCTGCTTGTCCTTGTCGTCGCTGACTCAAGTGTTCACTGTCCCGCACCGAAGCTCGGGCGGAACCCCTCTATGGGTCTTGAGTTTCTAGGTTAGATATCTGTGAAGTCATCTTCTTAGGGGCTGTGGATACTGTGGATGACTTGAGTTTTCCCAGCTCACACCGCGTGGCGTTACCCACCGTCCCTGTGGGTAACGCCTGGGGACAACTCCGCGCCCTGTGGACGACGAACCTTTACACACAGGCCATCCCCAGATCATGGAGCCTTTGTCCACCGGTTATCCACGAGGTTTCCACCGGTTACCCACAGGGTAGAGACCCCTGTCGCGGACCCGTCGGAGCGTTGCCCACAGGCCGTCCACAAGTCATCCACCGGTAGTCCCCAGGTTCTCCCCAACCTTTCCACAGCTTTATCCCCAGGTTCTGTGGATAACTTTTTTGGCCCGATCCGGCTTCGATCTTGTAAACCCGGCGTTCCGGGCTCTTCGGGTGATCCACAGAGTTATCCACAGGCTGTGTATTAAGGGGCCTTGGACGTCTGCTTGATGCGCATCGTCAGCTCGTTGACCTGGTTGTACATCGATCGGCGCTCGGCGATGAGAGAGCGGATCTTGCGCTCGGCGTGCATGACGGTGGTGTGGTCACGTCCGCCGAACTGCTGGCCGATCTTGGGTAGCGACAGGTCGGTGAGCTCGCGGGCGAGGTACATCGCGATCTGCCTGGCGTTGACGAGCGCCCTGCTCCTGGAGCTGCCGCACAGGTCGTCGATCGTGATGCCGAAGTACTCGGCGGTCTTGGCCATGATCGTGGCGATGGTGATCTCGGGGCCTGACTCGGAGGTGATGAGGTCCTTGAGCACCACCTCGGCCAGCTGCAGGTCCACACCCTGCCTGTTCAGGCTGGCGAACGCGGTGACGCGGATCAGCGCGCCCTCCAGCTCGCGGATGTTGGTGGAGATCCGGCTGGCGATGTACTCCAGCACCTCGGGCGGCGCGGCCAGGCCCTCCTGGATGGCCTTCTTCCTGAGGATGGCGATGCGCGTCTCCAGCTCGGGCGGCTGGACGTCGGTGATCAGGCCCCACTCGAACCTGTTGCGGAGGCGGTCCTCCAGCGTGATGAGCTGCTTGGGCGCCCGGTCGCTGGAGATGACGATCTGCTTGTTGGCGTTGTGCAGCGTGTTGAAGGTGTGGAAGAACTCCTCCTGCGTCTGCTCCTTGCCCTCCAGGAACTGGATGTCGTCCACAAGCAGAATGTCGATCGCGCGGTACCTGCTGCGGAAACCGTCGGCCTTGTGGTCGCGGATGCTGTTGATGAAGTCATTGGTGAACTCCTCAGAGCTCACATAACGCACCCTGGCTCCGTCGTACAGGCTCTGGGCATAGTGCCCAATCGCATGCAAAAGGTGAGTTTTCCCAAGGCCCGAGTCCCCGTAAATGAACAAGGGGTTGTACGCCTTGGCCGGAGCCTCGGCCACCGCGACCGCCGCCGCGTGCGCGAACCTGTTGCTGGACCCGATGACGAACGTCTCGAAGGTGTACTTCTGGTTGAGCCTGGCCGGTTCGCTGGACTTGCTGGCCTTGGTCTCCCACCTATTGGCCGGGAGCGGCTGGTTCATCAGCGCGGGCTGGATGTTCGGCTGCTGAGCGGGCGTCGCGGACAGCTGCTGCTGGGCCTGCTGGGGCGGCTGCGCACCCGGATACTGCTCGCCCGATCCGGCTCCGTCCACAGGCTGTGGGTACGACTGAGCCTGTTCATAACCGAACGGTCTCTGTGGATAGTCTGTGGATACCTGACCCGGCGCGGCCTGTGGAGAGTAGCGCTGAACTGGCTCGGAAGCGGCGTAGTGCTGGGGCGGAGCGGCCTGTGCATAACTTTGCTGGCCGTCTGGGGATTGGGGATAGCCGTTACCCACAGGCTGTGGATGTTGCTCGGCCACAGGGCGTTCGGTGACCGTCGTGTCGATCATCACCGCCAGCCGCATCGGCCGGCCGAGCTCCTGCGAGATCGCGTGTGCGACCAAAGGGCGTAGTTTGCCCTCGATGAGGTCTTTTACGAAGTCGTTGGGGACACCCAGAAGGATGGTGTCGTCGCCCGCCATCGCCAGCGGACGGACCATGGAGAGCCAGGTTCGCTGCTGAACGGGCACGCTCTCGTTGAGAAAGTTGCCCAACGCCCGTGCCCAGACCGTGCCGAGGTCGACGGCGTTCAT
>NZ_JBWBBW010000001.1:0-489843 GCF_056106265.1 Nonomuraea sp. IBHARD001 | reverse complement strand
GCGATCTCCTTCGGGAGGATGCTGGTGATGATCACGAGCGGCCGGTGGCGGGGGAATGCAGCTGCGCCTGCTCCCACGAGGTCGACGGCACATACGCGGCTACCTCGATGAGGTGCCGGACATGCGCGATGGTGGCGGCGTCCCACTCTCGCCGTCGATCGTTGGCCCGGGCCTCGGCGTCGGCGAGGGCAACAGCATAGGCCAGCCGTGCGATACGGCGAGGATCTGCGGACGAGATCATCGCCTTGGTGAAGGCCTTCGAGGTGCCGAGCGCTTCGGCTTCCATGTCCTGGACGGCGCGCAGCCAGCGATGGGCTTGAGCCAGGGTCTGGCTGCTGGCGTTGCTGATGGCCGCCAGCGCGACCTGCGCGCTTTCGCGGCTGATCTCGGAGGCTGCGTAGACGCTCAACAGCTCCAGGCATGCGGCCTCACGCGCCGCTGCGGCAACAGCGCGTTCCTTCTCCTGGGCGTCGGGCGAAGACGTGGGAGCCTGGGACGGACGGACCACGGGTGAGGCGGCGACAGATGCTGTCGCGTCAGAGGATGTGGTCGCATCCGTCGTGAACGACTGTGTGGCGGCACTGATCGTTTCTGCCAGAAACGCATCGTTGGACGTCGGCCTGCTGGACGCGTCCGGCTCGTCAGCAGGGGAGTGGGCCCGCGAAGCAGGCGGGACCTCTTCCGCAGCTGAGGAGTCAATCAGCACCGCCCGCGCGGCCTCTTTAGCGTTCAAGCGTTGTTCGCGCATGGCGGCCCAGGCGCGCATCACCAACTCCTCCTGTCCAGCTCCCAGAGCCGTCAGCAGGTTGTAGGCGGTGTCAATGCTGAGCTCTGAGCTCAGAACGAGACGCCGGGCATCGCCCGGGAGCTGCAGCAGACGCAGCCGCTTCGACACATGCGCCTTGCTCCGGTGGTGGCGGGTGGCGATCTCCTCAAGGCCCATGCCGCCTTCGACAGCCCGGCGATAGCCCTCGCCTTCCTGGAACGGGTTGAGTGCGACCCGGCCAAGGTTCTCATGCAGGAAGATGTCGTCGATGTACTCGAGCGCTTCGTTCTGCACTTCGGCCCGGATCTTCTCCAGACCGAGGTCAAGGTGCCCTAGCCAGCGGCGCTCACCGGCGAGCAGGACGTATTCGATCTCCTTGCCGAAGGTGCCTGCGAACTGCGGCCGAACCTTCAGATACTCCGCCAGGTCGGCAATCACGACAGCCTGAATCAGGCCGATGGTTTTCAGCGAGTTGGCCATCTCCGCGCGGTGCGCCTCTGAGCTGGTGGCGTCGTCACGGAGGTTTTGCGGGTTCGGCGCGATGGCACTGACGGGGACGGGGCGTCCTGCGCCCTTCGCGCGAGGCGAGGCTACGAGTGATCGCTCCTGCAGGACAACAGCAGTCTGCACTGTCGTCGGGGCATTGGCTGACCCTCCTGCTTTGGAACCTCGGGGCATCAAGATCTCCAGAACTTCGGCTCGGGACCGGCAACTGAAGCAACAGTAGCGTTTATGGCAGAAACGAAAGGGGCGTAAGACCGGTCGTGTCGCCGTTTCTGTCAGAAACGGCGACACCGTCGCCCTAGGTGATCAGCTGAGCGAGTTCGTCCACCACATCAGCCATCGAAGCCCGCTCGCTCGCATACTCGAGGCGGTCGTACTCCGGGAGAACCATCGTGCGTAGCCGGGCGCAGAGCGTCCGAAATCCGCGCCCGCCATACATCTTCGATGTGCCGAGACGGAGTCCTTCCAAGGTGATGTTCAGCTGCTCCAGTTCGTCAGCCAGGTCGCCCTCCGTTCTGGGCCACGTGTCAGCCAGCCGCTGGGCAAGAATCAGGACACGCGGCTCGTCGACGGCGTCAGGTGTGAAAGACGCTTTGCCGACGAACGGCTCGGCTGGGTCCGATCGGCGTTCCGAGCCCGCCTGGAGCGCGAGGATGCGCGCCCTGGTGGCCTGCCGTGTCGACAGCCCCAGTGGGTGGCCGAGGTCGCTCAACCTGGCGTTGGCTCGCTTGCCCAGCAGGAGGACCTTGAGCTCCAGTGCGTCAAGGGCCGCAGGATGATGAGCCACATTGCGGCGGGCGTAGGTGAGAAGCTTCAAAGCGTCGACGAGATCTTCAGCCAGCGGGGGCTGAGCGTGCGTGTCATGCCAGGACGCGAGGTAGTGCACGAGCCCGATGGGGGAGTCGTCGTCCGCTTCGCGTCGCAGCTCACGCTGGGAGTAGGGGCTGGCGACCCGGTCGAGGATGTCGTCGCGTGCGGCCTTCATCTGTTCTCGCGTGATGAGCGGGATGATGCGAGCAGGCATGCCGTAAAGACTATCTTTACGGCGCTCAAGGGTGTGCTCCGACACGGCGAAGCCCGACCTCGACCTGAGCGAACGCGATGGACCCTGATCCAGGTGTCGCAGCTGGCAGGATGCACGCCAGCCGCGCAGGACCGCGACTTTCGAGGCTGAACAGCCCAGGGGAGTGATGGCGAAGCATCTCACCACCGGAAACCAGGCTCGCGCCTTGTGCGGTGGCGGCCAGCACGGTGGGGGGAGTCCCCTCGTCGCACGGGCGCCCGGTCTCCAGTGCCCAACCTCCAGCGGGCGGGGCCAGCGGCAACGACCTCCTTCGGCCATCGCCCTGGGTGCGCTGTCTCTGGCCGGACCGTTGCCTACGCCCCCCACTCGGCCGGAGCCCTCTACCGAACCGTCAACCTGCCCTCGTATGAGATCGGCCAGGGGCCACAACGACGTGCCGATCGCCTTGTGGAGTCGTTCGACCTCCTCGGCGACCTAGATGCCACCCACCGCGGATGCATGCTGCCACGCCGCCCACAGCAGGCGCCGATTGCGGGGACAGAGGCCCAGGAGGATCCGGGCCACCGGAGCGACTGCCACTCCGCCACCCAGTGCCGTTTCTGTCAGAAACGGCACCACGGCGTCTACCAGGCTGACAACAGGCCCCTTCACGCATCGGCCCCTTCACGCATCCGCAGGGCGCCCCCGTCTGCCTCAGCACCTTGTCGCACCCAGCGCCGACGATCATCACATCATTGGGCCGCAGGGCAAGGCGTGCACACCATGCCTACCGGGGGAGTGGCGCCTATAGATCCGGGAGTGACCCTCGCTCGGCTCCGTCGAACCATGAGGGCGGGCGGGAATCAACGCCAGGAGGGCACATCACAACACCGGCTGAATCCAGATTGTGCGACAGCAGCAAACCTCAGCAGCACGGGGGAGAGGCATGCAACGAGGCCGCAGCAGCGGGCAAGAGGCACCACAACCGGAAGCAAGCTGGGCACGTGCGGGTTCGGACCGACCGCCAAGGCTGTCGAGCGAACGCCACTGACGAGGGCAGCGGCCACGACGAGAACCTCAAGGCGGGCGCAGGCGCGGTGCTGGACGCGAACACGCGGAGGACAGCACACACTCGCCCCCTCCCAGGGGCTGCACCTGTGGGCCGATGGCAACGCAGCTGGACGGAGCTGTGCTGCAAGGGCCGACCGAGCAACTCCAGGCTGCGTCGCGAGCAATGCGTTTCTGACAGAAACGGGCTGCCCTTAGAAAGCCAGGAGGCGCGGAGGCGAGGCATTCATCCGCGACTTCCACCTCATAGGCGTGGCAGAAGAGAACAGAGTTAGGCAGGACGCTGGAGGCGGAGACCAGGCCGTGGGGGAGTGATGGCATGCCCACCGTCCGGCAGAAGCGATCTCGATGGGGAATCGAGACAGCCGAGCACCAGGTGCTCGTCACCCTGCATGCCATCGACGTCCACGGGTCGTCTATCTGTGGCCACCGCATGCCGGTATCGGGCAGCGCTTGGAGCGAGCATCAGGTAGCCATCGCTGAAGCAGATCCGATATCGCGAACTCAGCACGCAGGCTGAGCTGATCAGGATGCCCCCACATCACGGAAGCACACTCGGCGATGCGCGGCCTGGTGGGGGCCTCGGCCATCCAGGTCACTGAGCAAGTCGGTACGGAGAAGCTGCGGCAGCGGGGGAGAGGCGAAGCCCCATGGCCCCGGGGTGAGAAGCGTGCTCGCCCTCGCGTGCCGCAGGCTGACCGGCAGCACGGACCATGCAGCCAAAGCCAAGACCTCGCGGCCTGCCGGGAAGGTAATCGCGCGACACTCAACGGGCCACCCCTGCGGTGGCGCAGTCGATGCCCCAGGGCGCGTCGCAGCGTCCGGTGTCGCCGGTGTGTGCCTGTCCCGACTCCAGGCATTGCACAGCTACGTCGAGCAGGGACGCAAGCAGGAGAGGGCCGCCCTGCGCATTGTTTTGCGCGCTGCGCCGTCGCTGCCGACCTCTTAGGCCGCAGCGCGCAAAACAATGCGCAACAACCGGCGGCCCACTCCTGCTTGCATCCCTTCAGCTCGCCGCAGCTGTCCCGGATGCCTTGCCGGGACAATCCCACATCGGCAACCGCAGACACCCTCACCGCAGACCAGGAGCAGGACGTGATCACTGAAAGCCGGAGCGGGCACATCCGATCGCGCTACTCGGCCTGACTTCAGCTGAACCACAGCCCCCTGTACTCCGGCGGCCACCGTTTCTGACAGAAACGGAGGCCTGAGAGCGGCACACGCTGACGGTCTTCGACCGATGCCTTCGCCCACTCCCGCTACGTCACCATCCGCGGCCAGCACGCCGCGCCTCGTCCGCTGGCTGGCAGCGAGAACACCATCTCTATCCCAGCGGCCTCACGGCGCTCCCTGACGACGTATCACGTCCAGGAACATCGAGGGCCGCACCTCAGCGCGGACAGAGCCCGCTTGCGCCCAGCCGGCCCCCCATGCGCTGAGGGGCCCACCGACACCCGGCAGCGACCGCCGCCCCTGCGACGCGCCTCATCAAGTCACGACCAGCGGGGGCCGCCCTCACCCCATCAAGTCCCGCCTGATGCCGGGACGGCACACCTGTCTCCCTCTCCGAAGGAGTCCTGTGAACGAGCCCATCGTCGTGGGCCTCGGCGGAGGCGTCGACTCCGTCGAGGCACTCCTCACCCTGCTAGACAGCCCCGCCGACGCGCGCAGACTACGCGCAGGCGCCGTCATGATGGCGCAGACAGGCCACGAGTGGCCTGACACCAAGCAACTCCTGGAGGAGGTTCTCTTTCCACGTCTGGCCCAGGCGCGCGTGCGCACCATTCAGGTAGCGCGAGGAGGTCTGCTCGCCGCAGCAGGTATAACCATCCTGGAGGACACCGATCGCCCCACCCTCTGCCATACCCGGCCCACCCAGGAACGCCCCTACTTCACCCTCGGCCACGAGATGATCCTGGCTGGCACGATTCCACAACTGGTGGGCCCCAAACGATGCTCACAACGATCCAAGGGAGCACCACTCGACCTCATCCGGGAAACGCACGTCACGCGCGGTCAGCGCTACCTCCACCTGATCGGCTACGAGGTCACTGAGACACAACGCATCATCAAGGACCAGCAAGCCGATACCACGACGCGCCGAGGCTGGTACCCCCTGGCAGAACAAGGCAAAGATCGTGCAGCCTGCTTGGCAGGCATCGAAGAAAAGACCGGCCGCACCTGGGTGAAATCGGCGTGCACCTTCTGCCCCTTTGCGATGTCGAGCCGGGCGGGCCAACGACGGACACTGGATCGATTCCAGCAATTCCCGCGCGAAGGGCTTCTTCCCTTGGCCATGGAAGAAATCGCCATCCGCCTCAACCCCGCCCAAGGCCTGGCCGGAGTGAACAGAACAACCCACCACGGCCTGCGACTCCTGGATCTGATGGCCAGCCGCCCCCAGCTCGCCCCCGTGCTGGCCGAACAACAAGCCCGCCTGGATCGCGTCACATGGGCGGTGTACGAAGTCCAGCGAGCGGTGCTGGAGCACGGGGGAGCCCGCAGGGTGTCGGCCCAGGCGGTGGGGTCACGCGCAGAGATGGAGCACCTGCTGATCGCACGGGCACCTCAGCGGGATGTCGACGAGCACGGCGGCGTGCTCCGCGTGTGGGACAAACGACGCCGTCCGGCGTTGCCCACCACCGAGTCCTTCCTCGTCGCCGCCCCGTACTTCGTCAACGAGAAGTCGCGCCCAAGCTTCTGGACCACCTGGAAGAACGCGCAACTGGGCGAACACCTCGCGGGTGAGTGAGGTATCGGTGCCACGTCCCCGGCAACGCGGTGTACCTGCCCGAGCCAGCGGCAGAGCTGCCACAGGCCAGTCCTGATCTCGGGCGCACCCGCCCTGCTCCGCCGCGCCCTCCTCCCGCCTGCTCCGACGGCAGCACACCGTCCGAGACCAACCGCACACCTGGCGCGCCGCGCCGACGATGTCAGCCCAAACCACGCGCCGCACGAATCCCCTTTCGTGTGGCGCTTTTCCACGCTCACCCATTCATTCTGGAGCCCTTGTGTTTCCCGACGATATTCACATCACCCACCCGTCCGAAATGCTCACCATCATTCCCTACATGATGGGATTTCATCCCACGCTCAGTCTCGTCACGGTCGGGCTTTCCGACGGGCCAAAGGTCATTCGCGGCATGACGCGCTTCGACGTGCCCAACAACTCCGCCGACATTCCCCAGATCATGCAGCAACTGGTCGAGATCACCACCCGCAACAACTGGAGGCATGCACTGCTGGTCGGTTACGGGCCCGGCGCGCTCCTCACGCCCCTGATCGACGCCGCGCGGAGCGCACTGGAGGGGGCAGGGATCGACATCCTCGACGCGCTACGCGCCGACGACAACCGGTACTGGTCCTACACCTGCCCCGACCCGGAATGCTGCCCGCCAGAAGGGCGCGCCTACGAGGGCACCGGCAATCGCGTCGCGAACGCTGCGATCAAGGCCGGGCTTGCAGCCCTGCCGGACCGGTCGGCTTTGGAGAGCACGCTTGACCCGATCACCGGCCCCGAGCAGGAACAGGTCAGTGATGCCATGCACGCCGCATGCCAGCGCGTCCGCACCGCGTGGCAGGCGACAACACCTCGAGGATGGTATGAGGAAGGACGCGAACAGATCAGCGAGGCGCTCCGCAGAACCGTCAACGGGCAGGAACACTCCGCAGACCAGGTGGCGTGGCTAGGAATCCTCCTGACGGCCGTGGCCATTCGGGACACGGCGATCGCTCTCGCTGATCACTTCGAGCACGAGGTGCATGTCAGCCTCTGGAGCGACATGATCCGCCGAGTCCCTCCAGCCTTCAGCATCGCACCGGCAACGCTCCTGGCACTGTTCAGCTACCGCTCAGGAGACGGCGTGCTCGCCAGCATCGCGATCGAGCGGGCGCTGAGCCACGACCCCGGCAACCGTCTTGCCCAGCTGGTGCACCTTGCCCTCTCCCACGGGTTGCCTCCCGAGAAGATCGCAGGCATGAACTTCGCAGGCATCACCGAGAAGATCGCCGCCTCCGTCGACGAGTACCCCGCGCAGGCCCTGCCCCAGCTGCCCGCAGACTGGTGACCCCATCGCCCTGCCCTGAGCCACACCGCCGTGCTCGCTCAGGGCAGGGCAGAGGGCACGGCGCCTCCTGTGAGCACCCACCATCAGGGCCGGCGCCGTCCCTCGCCGCAGGCCGGAGACGGTCACATCCGTCAGAGGGCCCGCAGCAACGGCTCGGATCACGACCAGCGCCCAGGCACCCGCCTATCACCCGCTTCGGAAGGCCTATCACCCGCGCGGCGCAGCCGTCACCCCCGGCGGCCAGCGTTGCCACAAGGAACACAAGACGCTGCGTCATCCACCCCAGCGTCGGCCGCACCCCCACTGTGACCTTCACCCCATGGCCGAACACACCCGCTGATCCAGCCACCCGCAACCTGGCCCGCCCCGCCCGGTCTCCACAGCCACAACCCTGCGCAGCCAGGAGAGCACATGACCCATCAAGACCTTCTCGCCCGACTCACGCTGCTTCGTATCGCCCGGCCACACGATGTCGAACTGGGCCAACTCGTCGCCCAGCTCACTCCCGTCCAAGCCGTTGACACTCTGCGCTCCACCCGCCACCTCGCAGCCCTGCAACCAGCCCACACCCCCGCACCCGTGTGGACCGAAACCTGCCAGCGCTGGGCCGCCACGCTGGCGCAGACCAACCCCGAGGCCGATCTGGAGGCAGGGCTCAAATGCGGAGCACACGTGGTGGTGCCCGGAGCAGCGGACTGGCCAGCCGCGCTGAGCGACTGGGGCGCCGCCGCACCCTTCGCCCTCTGGGTACGAGGCGAGGTCAACCTGTCAGCGGCCTTTCACCGCTCGATCGCCATCGTCGGCTCACGCACGGCCTCCCCCTACGGGACGCACGTCGCCTCCGAGTTCGCCATCGAATTAGGCCAGGCTGGTTGGTCGATCATCAGCGGCGGCGCCTACGGCATCGACGTCGCAGCACATCAAGGAGCCCTCGCCACCGGCTCGCCCACCATCGCCGTCCTCGCCTGCGGCATCGACGTCGGCCACCCCAGCGCCCACCAGCAACTGCTTGCGGCAATCGCGCGACACGGTGCCCTCATCAGCGCGTGCTCGATAGGCCAGCACCCCACACGCGAGCGCAGCCTGGCCCGCAACCGCATCGTGGCCAGCAGCCAAGCCACGCTCGTGGTGGAGGCGGCACGACACAGCGACGCGATCAGCACTGCCTCCTATGCGAGAGAGCTCGCCCGGCCTGTCGCAGCAATACCCGGGCCCGTCACGTCCGCCCAATCCGAGGGATGCCACGACTTGATCATCAGCCAACAGGCACGGCTTGTCGCCGAGCCGCGACACCTCATCGACCTGATCCCAAGCCTGCCGCACAGGTAGTCAACGCGGCCTGGCCGCTGCCCATCGCCGCGGCCAACGAGAGCAGGCGAAGGCGCCGCCTGGCTCACACCGTCACGTCGATCGCGTGCGATCGCCGATCGGCTGAAGGGGCGAGAACACGGCTGTGCCAAGCAGCCCAGAACGCTCACCACGGTCATCTCCACCAGGACCTGCTCGGCCAGCAGACACGCCCATCGCCCAGCCGCGCCTTCTCCCGCCGATAGCCGGGGGCACGCGGCGCAGCCTCTGCGGCCGCCCGCCACCGCACCGGGCGAGCACCCCACACCGTGATCACGCTCGCCTGCAGCGGCGCCCCCACGCGATCGGCTCGCACCCCGCCACCAGCACAAGGAAGGCAGCATCAGCTCTGAGCAGCACCGACGCCGAGCCCATCACCATCGCGCGATGGTGCGCCACCAACGACTGGCCCGTTCACCCTCTCACCCCAGGAAGCAAGATCCCCGCACGCAACTGCCAGCGCTGCCAGCAGGCCCAGCACGACCCCCGCCAATGCCCCTGCCTGCCGCTCGGCCGCTGGTGCCACAGCTTCTACGCCGCCACCACCAACCCCACTCGCATCAACCAGTGGTGGCACCACAACCCCCGCTTCGGGGTCGGCGTCGCATGCGGATCTCCGTCAAACCTGCTCGTCATCGACATCGACACACCCCCGGAATGGTCTGCCGGTCCGCCGCACATCCCGCCAGGGCCGCAGCCAGCCCGCACCATCGACCCCCGCTACGCAACCGACGGCTACGAGGCACTTACCCTGCTGGCTGAGCACCACCATGCCATCAACCCGGCCCACGACGCCTCAACACTGCGCGTCCGCACCCCCTCAGGCGGACTGCACGTGTGGTACAGCATCGACAGCGGGGAGGTGTTCCTGTGTTCCACCGGCAACAGCCCAGCCCGAGCGCTCGCCCGCTACGTCGATGTCCGAGCCGAAGGCGGTTACATCATCGCCCCCGGCATCATCACACGAGCAGGCCCCTACACACCGCTCGCCGACGCAGCGCTGCCCTCGCGCCTGCCGCACTGGCTACGCGGCGAACTCGTGCGCACCGGCCACCGACTCAGCGACCTCCCCGCGCCGGTGGCATCACCTCTGCCCGCGTGTGCGCTACAGAGAAGCGCGCAACGATCGTCGGCCCAGCGGGTTCTGTCCTCACTGCTGAACGACATTCTCGCCTGCGCGGCAACGACTCACGGAAGCGCGTTCGCCGAAAGGCTCAATCGTGCGGCCTACACCGCGGGCGGCCTCGTAGCAGCGGGATACCTGTGCCACGACGAAACCGAACAACGGCTGACCCAGGCCGCCACCCTCGCCCGGCCCCATCAAGGCCGCCGCATCGCCGCCATCATCCACTCCGGCATGAGCGCAGGCCGTCGCCGCCCGTTTCACCTGCACCCCTGACCTTGGCGCCCTTGACATCAGGCATCGCAGAGATGAACCGCCGCCGAGCTCGGCCCCTCGCACCTGACCTTGTGCCGCAATGGCGCGTCAGAAATCCCGCCAGGCGGCGAGACCTTGACCTGACTATCACCATGACAAATTCTGAAGCGCTTGTCAGAAAGTCGGGGTTTCAGCATGATGTTGCACAACCAAAGGAGATGTCCATGACATCGGCGCAATACCACAACGCCACCGACATCGACCCCCACTGGTACATCCACGTGACAGTGCCCGACAGCACCGCATCCCCGTGGTACAAGGTCCACCAGGTGATCACGACCGAGCAGCACGTCTACTTCCACGCCGAAGACGGCACCCTCCTGGGCGCAGCGGCCGTCAGCAGCCAGGTGCGAAGCCTCACCCCCGAACAATGGCAGGCGCGCCCATCGTGACGGCCTTCACCTACGACTCGCACATCGCCATCGTGGGAGGCTCCATCACCGGGCCTGCAGCAGCCCTGCGCCTGCATCAGGAAGGCTTCAGCCGTCTCAGCGTGTACGAAGCCGCACCCCACCCACCCCAAGGCGGCGGCGCGATCACCCTCGAGCACCCAGCGCTCGGCATCCTGGACACCATAGGCGTACCCCAGGCGGAGATCATCCCCTTCCCCAGCGAACGCATCGTCTCCATCAAGATCGCCGACCGGACGGAAGGCGACCGATTCAGCACCCTCTACCCCGCCCGCCACACCGCCTGGCACCTCATCAACAGGAGCCTGCTCACACGCCTGCCCCTCCACACGCTGCACACCGGCATGCGCGTCATCGGCCTCGACACCACCACCAACAACCGGCCACAACTGCACTTTCGAAACAGACAGAGCATCTCAGCAGACCTCATCGTGTTCGCAGACGGACGCCGCTCAACCGGCCGCGCCCTTCTCGACCCCCAACGCGAACTCACCTACTCCGGCATCGTCGCCTGGCGCGGCCAAAGCACCTGGATGCCGGCAGGCCTGCAGGACTACACCCGCTACGAACCACCCCACACCCGGCTGGCGGTCTTCCCCACTCAACTCCCCGACGGGCGCATCGGCAGCGACTGGACCCTGTACACGCCGATGACGGAAGCCCGCTTCACCGACATGTTCGGCATCACCCCCACCCAGCGCAACTTCGTACTTCCACACCACATGACCGAGCAAGCGCGAACCCTGGTCATCGACCAAGCACGCGCCCACTTCAGCCCAGACGCCATCCGCATGATCGAAACCACCACCACCTGGTCCGCAGCCAGCCTCGTCACCACCCCCACCCCACGCCAGATGGCCTTCCCCGTAGGGGCAGGTCACGCTGTGCTGGTTGGAGACGCACTCGCCCCCGTCTCCCCGCTGACCGGGCGAGGAGCCAACAACGGCGTCGAGCAAATTCACGACCTCGTCGCCACCCTCACCCAATGCGCGCGATATGGCGCCGACGTCACCACTGCTCTACAAGGATGGCAAAGCCGCATGCTACCGACTGTGCGCTACACCATGGAGTTGGGAGAAAAGCTCGCAGAACAAGTCGGCCTACGCTCTCACGAACGAGCACAAGCAGCACACCTCTCCTCACCCACCACGGGCGCAACAGCACCACGATCCCAATCCGGCGCCGAGCAACAGTCCCCAACATCGCGGCCCAAACCGAACAAGCGATCACGCGGAATCTGAAGCAGAGCGAGACAGAAACGCCGACCATGATCTTGCCCGGCCGATCGCGGATAAGCGGTTGCATTCCCACGGCACCACCGCCCCCTGCGCGCCATCCCTCACATCTGCAGCAACCTCGAGCTGACAAGGGTCAACACGCTGATGTCACCGTCGCCCTGCTGCATGGAATGAGCACTGCCGTTCAGGCGTCAAGTGCGAGGTGTTGATCTATCACGGCTGGCTTGTCATACCCGCGCGGCACAGGGCCTGAAGTTCCGGGTAATCCTCGTCAGATGTGTCAGTATCCTGCAGGAACCGCCACGTCGTTCACGTGCAGTTCGACGGCCGACTGATTCACACGCGGAAGAGTACTTGCGCCCAGCGCCCTGAATCGCCCCGGCTTCGGTGGAGACTCGTTTCCTTGAGAGGGTCGAGTCATGGCACGTCCGTCCCCCCTACCCTCCCGAACTTCGTGAGCGCGCGGTGCGCATGGTCGCGGAGATCCGGCCGAACTATCCGACCGAGTGGGCCGCGATGAAAGCGGTCGCAGCAAAGCTCGGCATCGGGACGGCCGAGACAGTGCGCAGCTGGGTGCGCCGGGCGCAGATCGATGCAGGACGGCGGCCCGGGACCACGTCGACCGAGGCCGAGGAGATCAAACGGCTGAAGGCGGAGAACGCCGAACTGCGGCGGGCCAACGAGATCTTGAAAGCGGCGTCGGTTTTCTTCGCGGCCGAGCTCGACCGGCCACACAAGCGCTCGTAGCGTTCATCGACGCTCATCGCCAGGTGTTCGGGGTCGAGCCGATCTGCCGTGTGCTGACCGCGCACGGGTTGAAGATCGCAACGAGCACCTACTACGCCGCCAAGAATCGCACGCCGAGCGTCCGCGCTGTACGTGACGCCGAGCTCAAGCAGCACATCAGCCGAGTGCACGCCGACAACTACGGCGTCTACGGCGTGCGCAAAGTCTGGAGGCAGCTGGGCCGCGAAGGAATCGTCGTAGCGCGCTGCACCATCGCCCGGCTGATGGGCGAATTGGGGCTGGAAGGCGTCCGACGGGGCAAGAAGCTGCGCACCACCGTGCGCGACGCCGGACATGAGCGTGCCGGCGGCCTGCTGAATCGCGACTTCACGGCCTCGCGCCCCCACCAGCGGTGGGTGGCGGACTTCACCTACGTGATGACCTGGGCCGGCGTGGTCTACGTCGCGTTCGTCGTCGATGTGTACTCCCGCGCGATCGTGGGCTGGTCGGCGGCCACCACCAAACGAGCCAAGCTTGTCTTGGATGCCCTGGACATGGCGCTGTGGCGACGCGCGCGGACCGGCATGCCAGCCGGGTGGGGTCTGGTTCATCACTCGGATGCGGGCAGTCAATACACCGGTTTCGCTTTCACCGCCCACCTGCTCCAGGCCGGGATCGACGCCTCGATCGGCAGCGTCGGCGACGCGCTGGACAACGCCCTGATGGAATCGCAGATCGGCCTGTTCAAGACCGAACTGATCAAACCCCGACCACCATGGAAAGGCCTTGCCGACGTCGAACTGGCCACCGCCGAGTGGGTCGACTGGTTCAACCGTCAGCGCCTGCACACCGCCATCGGCGACGTCCCGCCAGCCGAACACGAAGCCGTCTACTACGCTCAACACCAGCCCCAACCGGCGGCTGGAGTCAGCTAATAGAGTCTCCACCGATCCCGGAGCGGTTCACCCTGCACTGCCCGCTCATACACTGCAGACGCCCAGTGCTGTCAAACCTCAAGGTGATGCCCGCATGTTGACCACGGGACCATCCCCGCGTGCGCGGGGCCGACATCCGCAAGGCAACGCGGGCCGACGCCTGATACAAGGCCCTGCCCCCACCAACGGCCGGACCATCCCCGCGTGCGCGGGGCCGACTTGGTGGCCAAGGCCAGAGAGCGCATGCTGCATGGACCATCACCGCGTGCGCGGGGCCGACATGTCGACCGTGCTGCCCAGCGCGTCCCACGCCGGACCATCCCCGCGTACGCGGGGCCGACATGACGGATCGCAAACAGATCACACTCGCGGCAGGACCATCTCCGCGTGTGCGGGGCCGACGCCCTGTGCGCACTGGACTCGGGTACGACGATGGGACCATCCCCGCGTGCGCGGGGCCGACCTGGGCAGGGGTGGGGGGACGCCGTCGGCACGGACCATCCCCGCGTGCGCGGGGCCGACCTGCTGTATCAGTGGCACTGATCCATCTCCTGGGGACCATCCCCGCGTGCGCGGGGCCGACCAGTCCAGCACAACCACAGCTATGGACGGCCGCGGACCATCCCCGCGTGCGCGGGGCCGACATGTTGTCGAACGTCATCCCGGCGACGTCCCAGGGACCATCCCCGCGTGCGCGGGCCGACCTGAGAGCCCCACTCATCAGGGCCGTTGGGTCAGGACCATCCCCGCGTGCGCGGGGCCGACCCGAGCTGCATGTGGCAGCCGAGCACCACGCAGGGACCATCCCCGCGTGCGCGGGGCCGACCCGAGCTGCATGTGGCAGCCGAGCACCACGCAGGGACCATCCCCGCGTGCGCGGGGCCGACCCGAGCTGCATGTGGCAGCCGAGCACCACGCAGGGACCATCCCCGCGTGCGCGGGGCCGACCCGAGCTGCATGTGGCAGCCGAGCACCACGCAGGGACCATCCCCGCGTGCGCGGGGCCGACCCGAGCTGCATGTGGCAGCCGAGCACCACGCAGGGACCATCCCCGCGTGCGCGGGGCCGACCCGAGCTGCATGTGGCAGCCGAGCACCACGCAGGGACCATCCCCGCGTGCGCGGGGCCGACACCTCGCCCAACGCCGCAATGAGCGCATCCCGGGGACCATCCCCGCGTGCGCGGGGCCGACTGCTCCACACTTAGGCCGCTACTGCCCAGCTCAGGACCATCCCCGCGTGCGCGGGGCCGACTGGCTCTACGACACCCTCATCGGGAATTCGATCGGACCATCCCCGCGTGCGCGGGGCCGACACTTGCTGACCTGGTGCTTCCCTACGGGGAAAGCGGTTTCTCGTTCGGTTGGGTTGGAGCGTGTAGCGTCTCGGCCTGGGCTTGTATGGAGGCTCTAGTCGTGGTTGCCGGTGGCAATTCTAGTGCCGCCAGGCAAGAGCGGGGAGGATGACGTGGACGAGCGTGATCTTGGGTTTCTCGGCGATGATGCATTGGTGCGCCAGCTGGGTGTGTTGTGGGGGAAGTCGGCGGCGCGGGCGGGTGGGCGGACGAACCTGCTGATCTGTCATCTTCTCGATACCGCTGCAGTGGCCGAGCGGATCTGGGATGACTACCTCGCCCCTTCGACAAAGGCCCTGCTGGACAGGACGGCTGGAGGGGCGGGGCGCGGGCGGCGGTTGTTCGCGTGGGTGTGCGGTGTACACGATTGCGGGAAGGCGACACCGGCGTTTCAGCGCATGGATGAGACCGGTGCGCGGGCGGTACAGGGTGCGGGTCTCACCTGGGTTCCCAAGCGGCAGCAGCGGTGGCGCCACGATCAGGCGGGCGGGAGGTTGATGCGGCATGTGCTCGGTGAGGCTGGATGGCAGCCGGAGCAGATCGCGTGGGTGTGGCCGCTGATCGCTGGCCATCACGGAAGGTTTCCGCCGGTTTCGAGGCTGACAGAGCCGGTTTCCGCACTCGGACACCTCCATGGCAAGGGGGCGGGTTGGCGCAGGGCGCAGTCAGCCGTGGTCGAGGTTTTCACCCGGCAGATGGGTTATCAGAGCCTGGGGGAGGTGCAGCCCGCGCACGTGCCCAGTCGCGCCGATCAGCTGCATTTGAGTGGCCTGGTGGTGATGGCCGACTGGATCGCGAGCGACGAGGAGCATTTCCAGGGCTTGGACGATCTTGGGCAGGTGGGCGTGGAGGTCTCCCGGGGTCGTGCGGCCAAGGCATGGAAGAAGCTGGGGTTGCGGGGCGGGTGGGGGAGCCTGGCAGTTCCCGGGCCGGAGGCATTCCAGGACCGCTTTGGCCAGGTGGCGCGCCGCTCGCAGGTGATGGTGATGGAAGCGGCGCGGCAGATGAGTGGCCCTGGCCTGCTGATCGTCGAGGCGCCGATGGGGGAGGGCAAGACGAAGGCCGCATTGATGAGTGCGGAGATCCTGGCGGCGCGGTTCGGCGCCGATGGCGTCTTTGTCGGAATGCCGACTCAGGCCACCAGCGATCCGATCTTCACTCAGGTGCGGGCGTGGGCGGGAAAGGTAGCCCCGGGGCTGGAATCGCAGGTGGCACTTCTGCACGGTAAGCGGCGCTTCAACAAGGAATGGCAGCGCCTCCTGACGGAAGCTGGCGAGCGCCCCGACGACATGTACGGAAGTGTCGAGGAGGATGCGCTTTATGGCCTCGACAGCCCCCTTCAGGAGGTGTCGGAGCGGCTTGCGCCAGCAGAGTGGTTCCTCGGTAGTAAACGCGGTCTGCTGGCGCCGCTGGTCGTGGGGACCATCGATCAGCTGCTGTTCGCCGCGACCCGGACCAAGCACGTGATGTTGCGGATGGCTGGCCTGGCGGGCAAGGTTGTGATCTTGGACGAGGTGCATGCCGCCGATGTCTACATGTCTCAGTTCCTGCAGGAGGGGTTGCGCTGGCTGGGACAGGCACGTGTTCCCGTCGTCTTGCTGTCGGCGACGTTGCCGCCCGACCAGCGGCGCGCCCTGACAGAGGCGTACTTGGCTGGCGCAGCCTGGCGCGAGTCGGCGCCGGCGTTCGAACTGCCCGATCCTGCCGGATATCCGAACGTCACGGCTGCCTGGTTGCAGGAGGGCAGCGCGCAGGTGTTCGTCGATGACTGCCCGCCCTGGCGTCAGGAAGACCTTCGCCTGCGCATCGAGGTGTTTGCCGAGACTTCTGCCGCCCGGAGCGATACGAACACGCACTCCGATGTGGTGGAGTTGCTGGCCGATCGGCTGCGTGACGGTGGCTGTGGCCTGGTGATCCGTAACACTGTCGAGCGAGCCCAGGAGACCTACAAGGTGCTTTGCTCTCACTTCGGGACGGAAGAGGTGATGCTCCTGCACGGACGACTGCATGCCGCCCACCGCGCAGACCGTACCGATAGGGCGCTGGATCGGCTCGGACCGTCCAGCGAGGCGCGCCGCCGGACGATCCTGGTCGCCACCCAGCTTGCCGAGCAGTCGTTCGACGTCGACGCCGACATCCTCGTCACCGACCTGGCGCCGATCGACCTGCTTTTGCAGCGCATCGGCCGCTTGCATCGACATGGCGGTGTCTTTCGCCCCGAGCCGCTGCGGGAGCCGTGCGTCGTCGTCACAGGTTTCCGGCCTTCGACGTCAGCCGCCCCCTGGGTACTACCGGCCAGTGAGGCGATCTATGGGCGGTACCTGCTGTTGCGCACGGCCGCGCTCGTCGCCGGGGCAGCCGGCAAGGCCTGGGGCATCCCCGGCCAGGTGCCGCAGCTGGTGGCCTGTGGGTATGGCGGGCACATCGCGATGCCGCTGGCGTGGGTACAGGCGGAGGCTCAGGCGTGGCAGGCATGGGAGGCGCAGCAGCGTATTCGGGCGAAGAGCGCCGAGAGGTTCTTGCTGACGCGGTTCGCCGAACACGAGAACACGACGCTGGAAGGCCTGCACTACGCGGAGACCCGCGGTGGTGACGAGGTCGTCTCCGCAATCGTTCGTGATGGCGAACCCAGCGTCGAAGCCATCGTGGTCTACGAGGACGACCAGGGGTACACCACATGGAAAGGCAGGCGATTGGGACCGAACGGCGAGGTGTCGCCCGATCGTGTGGACGAGGTCTTAGGCGGCGCCGTACGCCTTCCGGCCGCACTCTCCGTAGCGGCTGAGAGCGAGCTGGGGCCCTTGGCTGGCTGGCGCGACCACGCATGGCTTCGCCACAGCCGGGCGTTGAAACTCAAGACAGGGGAGAGGAGCGAGGTGGGCCCGTTCTCGGTCTGCTACGACAACGAACTGGGCCTGGTCGTCGATCGGATCCGATAGCAGCCAGGCGTACGGCCCGACGATGATCTGAGCGACGGCGAGGTTGTGGCGCTCTGACGAATAGTGAATCGTGTGCGTCAATGATTGCCGTGTCCATTCCTGTCCTGTCTCGACGAAGACTGAGCGATCCCGCGGCATCAGAGGTAGGCGGCCGGCGGTCACCGAGCTGTGAGGGAGGACACCATGGGCAGGTGCCGTGCGCTGGCCGCTCCCAGCGCAACACCTGAACGGAACACCCCCCGTGCGCCCATGCAGAGCCGACAGGCGGGACGGACGAGATGTTGAGCCAAATCCTCACTGTTGCGTAGCTCGGGAAGGGCACAACGGAGGCTCTGCTCAGGCAGGTCAACGACGGCGAATAGGCGCCTGATAGCAAGGGAGGCGCCCGAGACGAGTCGATAGCGAAGCTGGAAGAGCAACGCGGCCTCGAGAGTGTGGGTGGCCAGCGCGAGCCAGCCCAGAGAAGAGCTGATTGTTTCGCGCTCGGCGGGTGGTGGCCGAAAGGGCAGGCGTTCCGGAATCTGCGCCGACAACCCGAACGCCCCCAGATCCGGGCGCGGTGAGCATGGGTGTGGCCATCGTCAGAGCAGTAGACCCTGCTCCCGCGCCTGTCCGGGACCGACTGGACGCTGACAAACCAAGCCGCGGCGATCGAGCAACCCGCCAAGGAGCGCTTGCCGAGCTCGTAGTCGGCGCCAGCAGGCGCGCATCCGGCATGCGACCTCGCAACAATGCGCGCGAGCGGTCCTGAGGAGGGAAGAAAGTTCACCGCAGCCCGGGCAGGTACGGACCGCGATGTCGTGGATCGGTCGTTCCGTCATGTGCGCAAGGGTGAATTGCGATCGAGTGGAATCGCGTCCAGGGTCTTCTTCATGATGCGCTCACCACCAGTCAAGATCGCATCCAGGGCCGCTCTGCGGATGAGGTGCGAGAGTGAGCCGATCGTGCCCTTGATGAGCTGGTGCAGGTAGCGCTCCAGGGAAGTCAGGATGCCGGGCGGTGGGCGTGCAGACGCAAGATGCCCTCCAAGCTGGCCATCAGGCCCCGCAACTCGCTGTTCAGAGGCAAGGACGCGGTGGGAACGAGGGTGAAGCGTCCGGCCATCTGGTGTCCCCGCGTGCCGCTGAACAGTCCGGTGCGCTCGAGGTTGATCCCCGCGTAGATGAAGGTAGCTGGAATCCGTCCGGAGAAGTATTGAGCGTGTCAGCGACTTCGGCTCTCGGATCGGGTGGTCAGGGAGATGTTGTGGAGTTCGTCCACCAGGACCCGCCCTACTCGGGCGCCGACCAGGACGCCGCAGACCGAGTCCAGAACGCCGGTGATGTTGCCCGGTAGCCGCTCGGTAGTCCAAAAGCGTGTGAACTCCGTTGCCGCCATGCGGGCTGTGGCGGCGGGTAGGACGCTGACGTAGACGACTGGGATACGATTGCTCACGCCTGGGTGGCGGGTCGGGTCCAGCACTTCGTGGGGCGAGCCCGAGCTGGGTGACGGCGGTGGTCTTGCCGGTGCCCGCCGGGCCGGAGACGATCAGTCCGCGCGGGCGCTGACCGCGTGCCGGTTCAGCGGCACGAGTCGATGGCCGCAGATGGTCGTGTGCTGGATGTCGAGGCCGCCACGACCATCAGCCCGGTGCGATGAGCGAGCCGTGTTCGGTGCCGCGGCGGGCGATCAGCGGACGGATCTGCAGCTCACGGACGAGGCGACGATACCTGTCATGGTCGTAGCCTCGATCGGCGAGGACGGCATCGGGACGTTGGCGGGGGCGTCCGCGCTTGCCGCGGACCTTGGGAATGGCGTGCAGCAGCGGCAGGAGCTGCGTGACATCGTTGCGGTTGCCGCCGGTCAGGATCACCGCGAGCGGAATGCCGGTGGCGTCGGTAATCAAGTGGTGCTTGCTGCCGGCCCGTCCTCGATCGACCGGGGACGGCCCGGTCTGCGCCCCCCTTTTAGCGCTCTGATGTGGGAGGAGTCCACCGCGGCGCGGGAGAGGTCGAGAGCGCCGGCAGCGCGCAAGCGGTCCAGCAGCACCTCGTGCAGACGCTGCCAGACGCCGGCCTTGTTCCACACGGCCAGCCGCCGCCAGCAGGTCATGCCCGAGCCATAGCCCAACTCCTGCGGCAGGTGCTCCCAGGCGATCCCCGTGTGCAGCACGAACAAGATGCCCTGCAACGCCAGCCGATCATCAAGTCGTTTGCGCCCCGGATGCCGGAACCGACGCTCATGCTTGGGCACCAACGGCTCGATCACCGCCCACAGCTCGTCACTGACCTCCCACGGCTTCAGCCGCGCCATGCTCGCTCCTCTCGCCATCACTACAGCGAGAGATCAAAGCACAACAGAGATCATTCTGTTAGGACCTCTAAGGCCAGCGCAGGTCGTCCAGCGAGGAACATCCCCGCGTGCGCGGGGGCGACGACAACGCGAGCAAGCCCCCGCACCCGACGCACGGAACATCCCCGCGTGCTCGGGAGCGACACCTTGCGGCTGCGTGTCGACGCGCCGATGTCGGGAGCATCCCCGCGTGCGCGGGAGCGACTCGTCCATGGTGTCGCGGGCGGCGTCGGGCGGGGGAGCATCCCCGCGTGCGCGGGAGCGACCTCAAGGATGAGGGCTGGCACGTCAAAGACCGCCGGAACATCCCCGCGTGCGCGGGAGCGACGGGCGGGCCGGGTGGGAGAACCAGAACCGGCGGGGAACATCCCCGCGTGCGCGGGAGCGACCCGTGGTGGCCATCCTGGGCACCCTGGCCGGAGGGAATATCCCCGCGTGCGCGGGAGCGACGAGGACATCCCAGGGCTGCGCCGGTACGACCTGGGACATCCCCGCGTGCGCGGGAGCGACCACGTCTCGCTCTACTCGGATGTCGGTGTCCGAGGAACATCCCCGCGTGCGCGGGATCGACCAGAGCAGGATCAAGCCCGGCAGGGCTGACGCCGGAACATCCCCGCGTGCGCGGGAGCGACGTCCGGGAGAGAAGCCTGAAAAAACCTGACACTGGAACATCCCCGCGTGCGCGTGAGCGACCGGTTGACGACGATCGACAGGCCCGGGTTGCGCGGAACATCCCCGCGTGCGCGGGAGCGACCGCCGGGCCGAGCTGCGCGCGAACATCGCCCAGGGAACATCCCCGCGTGCGCGGGAGCGACATCCCGTCTGCCTGAGGCTCCGCCTGTCGTAGGGGAACATCCCCGCGTGCGCGGGAGCGACCAGGACCAGGCCACCGGGTGGATGCGCCACGCCGGAACATCCCCGCGTGCGCGGGAGCGACCGCCCGTGGCTTGGGCAGGCCCTGCCGGAAGGCGGAACATCCCCGCGTGCGCGGGAGCGACTTGAGCTGCACCGTCTGCTGACCCGCGGAAAGGGGAACATCCCCGAGTGCGCGGGAGCGACGGGGGTGCTGGGGTGCCTGGCTGCGGCGTGGTCGGGAACATCCCCGCGTGCGCGGGAGCGACGGCCGGTGGGTCGGCTGGCCGGTGGTCGCCTGGGGAACATCCCCGCGTGCGCGGGAGCGACTCGCGAACGCCTGACTGCGGCCCTGCGCCTGCAGGAACATCCCCGCGTGCGCGGGAGCGACCAACCCCTCAATATCGCCCGCGTCCACAAGAGCGGAACATCCCCGCGTGCGCGGGAGCGACGTTCACCCAGAAGGACATGGAGTTCGTCGAGACGGAACATCCCCGCGTGCGCGGGAGCGACGTCGCCGAGTCGACCACCAACCAGGCCCCCCAGGGAACATCCCCGCGTGCGCGGGAGCGACCAGCTCGGCCCGTTCGATGTCGCTGCGTATGGCGGAACATCCCCGCGTGCGCGGGAGCGACCGCAACCTCGTCAAACACCGGGTCGGCGAAGTAGGAACATCCCCGCGTGCGCGGGAGCGACGGCATCGACCACACGATGCTCCCCCAGCACACCGGAACATCCCCGCGTGCGCGGGAGCGACCATGAGTTGGGCACCAGAAAGGCTGGCCACGAGGGAACATCCCCGCGTGCGCGGGAGCGACGCCACAGCATCCGCCTCGTTGATCACCTCACCGGGAACATCCCCGCGTGCGCGGGAGCGACCGGGGGTACGCCGGGCCCGGCAGCCGCATCCGCGGAACATCCCCGCGTGCGCGGGAGCGACACCCCGGAAGACGAGCGCGAGATCCGTAAGTGGGGAACATCCCCGCGTGCGCGGGAGCGACGCGATCATTGGCCATGATGAGCGGGAGGACGAGGGAACATCCCCGCGTGCGCGGGAGCGACGGTGAGCTGGCAGCAGGTGACCTCGCCAGGCAGGGAACATCCCCGCGTGCGCGGGAGCGACCAGGCCATGAAAATGATCCTCGGCCTACACGGCGGAACATCCCCGCGTGCGCGGGAGCGACGGGCTCCAGCGGGGTGACCGGCCCACCGGGTGCGGAACATCCCCGCGTGCGCGGGAGCGACCCGAGCATGAGGTCGACGAGGGCGACCCCGCCGGGAACATCCCCGCGTGCGCGGGAGCGACCCGTGCAGTCAACGCGGCTCGAAATCCAGGGCAGGAACATCCCCGCGTGCGCGGGAGCGACGTGGGCAGAGGGCGCGCACCGTGCGTGGGTGACGGAACATCCCCGCGTGCGCGGGAGCGACCATGCACATGGCGGGCGGCAGGGAGCAGCCGTAGGAACATCCCCGCGTGCGCGGGAGCGACCGAGCCGCCCGCGTCGTGTGGTCGCGGGCGAAGGGAACATCCCCGCGTGCGCGGGAGCGACAGTTGCTGTGTCTCGGCGGGCAGGGCGACGGGCGGAACATCCCCGCGTGCGCGGGAGCGACGTTCGCCTCCTTCTCCCGCACCACCAACTCCAGGGAACATCCCCGCGTGCGCGGGAGCGACGAATGGGCGCAATTGGAAATGATAAGAGAGGTAGGAACATCCCCGCGTGCGCGGGAGCGACCAGCGGCGGCTGACCATGCCGCTCGCCGTCGTAGGAACATCCCCGCGTGCGCGGGAGCGACTGCATGTGGGGCGAGATAGGTTCACAGGTCAGCGGAACATCCCCGCGTGCGCGGGAGCGACTCCTGCGCGGAGAACTCGTAGACCTCGTCCTCGGGAACATCCCCGCGTGCGCGGGAGCGACGTGCGCAGCGCCGCCTGAAAGCTGCTGATGTTGGGAACATCCCCGCGTGCGCGGGAGCGACGCTTGTTGACCTGGGGTGTTGTCAGCCTGCGGGACGGTTTTCATTCAGTTGGATTCGGCGGCGAGCAGAGAGGATGAGGCCGTCATAGTCGACGGGGTGCCAGCGGTCTTTGCCTGCGGTGCGGACGGCCCAGCCCTGCTCATTGCTGGCGGGTTCAACCAGGATGGCTTGGCCGTCGCCGATGCGGGTGGCGAGGAGGTCCCAAAGGCGGTCACGGATGCGACGGCTTGGATTGCCGACGAAAACACCGGCATTAACTTCGATCATCCAGCGAGTCAGATGGCCGCGGAGGCCTTCGGGAGCGGCGATGAGGACGATAACGGTCATGAGCCGGGGCCGGAGGTGTCGAATTCGGGGCCGATGACGGCGATGTGGTTCTCCCCCATGGTGGGCTGGATGAGGTCCAGGCCGAGATTGACGGCGATTTCGGAGTCGTCGGCCCAGTTGGTGCCGCCGGGCACGGCTCCGACGCGCTCATCCCAAAGCTGGTTGTGGTCGTCTTCGGGCAGGTCGGTTCCTTCCGGGGTGAGAAGGGATTTGATGTCGGCGACGATGCGGTCGAGCAGTTTGGTCTGGGCGATGCGGTCACGCAGGCCGGTGCGGGCGTCGCGTTCTTCGGTGAGGCCCTCGGCGGCCAGGTCGAAGGCCAGCGGGATGGTGTAGTCGGCTTTGTAGAGGTCGGCCACGTCCAGAACGAAGGAGATGGCCGATCCTGTGTGAACGAATCCCAGGCCGGGACTGGCGCCGATACCGACGATCACAGCGTGGCAGATGCCGTACAAGGCGGCGTTGGCGGCCGATAGCAGACGGTTGAGGTCATCCCCTGCCGCGTGGGCGTCACCGGCCCGGTACTCGCGGCGACTCCAGGCGACGGAGGTGCGCTGGGAGTGAGCTTGGTAGAGCCTGCGGATGCGGGCGCCTTCGCGTCCGCGTAGTTGTTGCATGGTGGCGGTGGAGACGTCTTCGCCGGGAAATCGCATGCCGTACATGGTCCGGGCGACGTTGAGGCGTTCCTTGGGGCGGGTGACGAGCCAGGCCTGGCGATACAGCAAGGCGGCCCCGCGGGCCGGGCCAAGCCCGGCGGCATACATACGCACGCCCTGCTCGCCGACCCAGCAGACGGTGGTGCCGGAGTCGGCGAGCAGGCGGACGGCCCCGTGGGTGATGCGGGTGCCTGGGCCCATCAGCAGGACGGCGACCAGCGCGGCGGGGACGCGCACGGTTTCGCGCTTGTTGACGATGACGACGGCGTTGTCGTCGCGATCGATGTGGCTGCGTTCGATGTAGAGGCTGGAGACGCGGTCGCTGACGCGGTGCAGGTCATGAGGGTGGGCCTTCCACCAGATGTCGTCCAACTTCTGCCCTTACCGCGTGCCCGGCAGGGGGGCGAGGGTGAGCAGGCCGCATCCGTACGCTTTGGCGGGGCCGATGCCGTTGTTCAGGGCGTTGGCCAGCAGGGCGGGGTCGGTGACGCGCAGGCGCCCTTCGAACGTCGCGGTATGCAGGATGACCTTGTGGCCTTGGCCGCCTTTGGCGAAGGCGTGCCGGTCGCGGCCCGTCAGCCGGACGTCGGAGGCGGGGCTGTCCTGGTCGCTGCCGGGTAGGGCGATACCGGGGTCGGTGCGGGCCGGGGGGATCTCGAATCCGTTGCGGGTGGCGCGCTCCAGAAGCCAGCCGAGCTGAGCGGTTGCGGTGCGGTGGTTGAGGCGGAAGGAACGGGTGTACCCGGCGGCGAGGCGTTCGGCTTGGCGTGGGGTGGGTTTGTCGGGGCGGTTGGTGTTCTGGACGGGGTTGGCGGTCAGCCGGAAGGCGAACTCGCGGCCGACGGCCAGTCGCGCCAGAAGGGGGGCGTAGTCGGCGACGGCGGTGTGTTCACCGTCTGCGGCCGGCCAGCCTGCGGCCTCGACCAGGTGGCTCCAGTCGGGGGTGGTGCGGGTGAGGGCGAACAGCAGCGGGCGGTGCGGGTTGTCGGTGTCCAGGCGCCACAGCAGGCGTTCGCCGTCGGGTGTGGTGGGGACGGCGGCGCTGACGAAGGCGTGCATGACGCGGGGGTTGGTGAGCAGGGTGCGGCTTTGGGCGCGCAGCGGGTTGATCCTGATGCGGGACAGGTAGGTCATCGTCGCTCACCAGCCCAGCAGCGCGAACGGGTCGTGCGGGGTGGCGGGCTCATCCGATGGGTCCGGGTGGGGGAAGCCGGTGGGGATGGAGCACCACACGTGGGTGACCTTGCGGGTGGTGTGGCGGCGGTCGTGGGGGTCGAAGGAGAGCGGTTCGTCGTGCAGGACCTGTTCGCCGTCGGGGGTGTCGATGGTCACCATCCGGTCGATGCGCTCTCGCCACCCGTGGTGTCGGCCGAAAGCGCTCTTGTTGTGTTCGCCTGCCTGCCACGGCAGGTTGGTGAGCGCGGCAAGGATCGGCTGGGGGGTGAGACCGAGCACGATCGGCTGGGTCGGCACGCAGGAACGCCGCCCCAGGGCGAGAGGGAAGGCCGGGCGGTGGACGGCGGCGGCCAGCGATCGCATGAGTGGCTCAGGGCCTTCGACGGCGGCGACGAACACGGCGTCCTGGAGGTAGAAGCGCTGGGTGATGTGGGTGTACTTGGGGGGTGAGGTCGGCTTCTGGACGCCCTTGGCCGATACCCCCGCCTGGCGCAGTGGACGGCCTTGGTAGTCGCTGACGGTGTGGTAGTCGCGCAGCAGGCTGCCTTCCTCGTCCACGCGTACGCCCATGCTCAAACTGAGCAGGTCGCCGAGGGGTTCGTGGCGGGCGCGGCCTTCGGCTGCGGCGAGCAGGCCGATCACTCCGGATTTGGTGGGGTGCGGGCGGGTCTCGCGCCGGTTGAACATGCTCTGGTCGCCCCAGGACTGCATCGGCCCGGCCAGCCGCAGCAGCAGGACGGCGGACGGCGGCATCAGCGTGCCGTCCACGAGGCGCTGAGCGCTTCATTCAGGCCGGACAGCATGGTGGCGAAGGGCTGGTTGGGCCCGAACGCGCCGGTCAGAGTGTCGTCGTCGTCGAAGGCGTGGCAGATCGCCACATGGGCCGGGCTGTCGCCCCATTGCAGGGTGGAGCGCAGGTACTCCCGCGCCAGCCGTTGGGCCGAGGCGGCGGCGATGCCGTCGCTGTCGCGTACGGGGCGCTCGAACGCGGAGACGAGGTTGACGGGCTGGTCGTCGCGCACGACGACTGCCAGGAGGGTGGGCCGGGTGCGATGGGCGAAGGAGTTGATGTGCCCGGTCGGCATCGACAGGGCGAACGCCTCGGCGAATCGTTCGACGGCCTCGATGGCGGCTTCGGCGTCGCCGAGGTTGTCCACCAGCTGGTGCACTCCGATGGTGGCGTAGCGGTAGAGGGTGGCGGAGTTGAAGCCGACGTTGCCGAGCATGCCGGCGCCGCTTTCGTCGGCTTCGTTGGCGTCGTCGACGGCGGTGTAGTAGTCGGATTCGATCTCGCAGGCGTGGGTGGAGATGGCGTGCGCGACCTGGGTGGCCGCGTCCACATTCAGGGAAGGGATGTCGGCGACCATTCGCCCGAACAGCGCAACCCCGATGGTGTGGCCGCTCTTGAGCTTGTCGGCGACGTCCAGGTCTTTGGTGGCGGCCTTGAGCTGTTCGTCGTCGAGCCCGGCCAGTGTTGTGGCGTCGTCGGCGATCAGGGCGACGATCTCGTCGAGCTGCTGGTAGCCGAAGAACAGCAGGTAGGCGGTGTTACCGGCCTTCTTACCGGCCGAGATGCCCAGCGGCTCCAGCAAAGCCCCGGCCAGGCGCGCGGCCGCCTCGGCTCCGATGCCGGTGCGATCGTCGATGCGTGCGGCCAATTGCCCGGCGATACGCTTGGTGCGCGTGCTCTGCTCGGCCTGGGGCAGCTTGTCGTCGAATTCTTTGCGCGTGGCTCGCTTCCACGCCTGGGAGGAGACCCGGGAGCGGCGTACGCCTCCGAACCTGGCCTCTTTCGGATTGCCCTGATCGTCGCGATTCAGGTTGGCCGGGGGCACGGTCTGAATGATGTGGAAATCGACGTACTGCCGCTTGGACATCACTATCTCCGTTGATCGCGGGTGTCAGGACTGGGCCGAAGCCTGGTCGTCGTCGGGGCTGGCCGGGTTTCTCACCTGGTAGTCCACGGCCCATTGACGGCGCGCGGCGCGGCGGCCGTCCTCATAACGCCATTGACCGATGAGGTGCATCAGGTTGTCGTAGTCGAGGGGCTGGTCGATGGTGCGCAGCAGGTCGATCAGAGCGCGCAGCCTGATCAGCAACGCCTCCTGGGTGGTGCTGGTGGCCGCGGCCTCCACCCGCCTGTCGATCGCCTCATGGGTGTACTTGTCGTGGGTGCGCAGCACCGACAGCGCTTTGCCCAGCCGGACTCCGGGCTGGTGCATCGAAGTCTTCTTGGACTGCTGGTGCAGCCCGTACAGGGCGAGCGCGGCATGCTCGGCCTGCTGCTCGCCGGAGACCAGTCCGCGTCGGGCGAGATCGTCGTCGACCTCGCTGGTGTAGTGGCGCCACAGCTGGGCCACCTCGCCGTAGCTGCGGCCCAGACCGGCGCGCATGGCCGCCAGGTGCTCGCCTGGTGGCGGGCCAGGCGGACGGCCTGACCGGGGCTCCTGCAGCCAGGTGCCGTCGGGGTTGACGCGAGTCCAGTACGGGGGCACCTGCGTGTCCTTCCTGTGCGGGGTGGTTGTGCTGGGCCGATAGCGCGGCAACGTTGCGGCCAGGGCGCGCCGCAGCCGCCATTCGACGCGGCCAAGCCCGAATTCCGCCTCCGCTTTGCCGCTGCCGTCACCGCGCGGCCCGAACACCGTTTCGGGCACTGCGGCGAACACGGTGTCGGCGACCTGGCGCGCGGTGCGTCCGGCGACCTGTTCCCAGGCCGACAGCGCCTGCTCGATGCGTTCGTCGTCCAAGCCGGCCACATGCCCGAGCATCCGGCGTACGACGGGGTCGAGCAGGTGCAGCACCTGCTCGCCGGGGCGCTGACCCTTGTCCCACGGGATCGGGTCCAGCCCGCCGGCGCGCCGCAGGTCGGCCGACAGGCCGTTGATGATCCGGTGGAGCCGCTCGGCCTGGCCGGTCATCTCCACCAGCACCCCGTACAGGTCTGCGTCCTGGCGCAGCGCGGCCACCGGCAACGGGATGACGTCGTGGTAGACATCGTCGATGACGGCCGATTGGGTACCGTAGGCGACACCGAACGCCTCCACCCGCAACGGGTAGTCCTCCATTAGTGCGCCGTCCGCACGCAGGTCTTCGGCTTGGCGCAGCAGGGCGCTGGTCTCGACCGATCCGCTGTCCAGGTCGCTGTGGTGGACGGCCAGCAGCGCCTCCAGGCCGCGCCAGATCGCTTTGCCCTGCACGTGCCGGCGCGGTTTACGGTCGGCCACTTTGGTCCTACCGGTCGGCTTGTCGTACTTCCATGCGGTGTGCGGCTCCCACTCCGGAACATGCCGCAGCCGGTCTCCTGCGGCCACGATCACCTGCCGCACCCGAACCCCGTGCGGGGTTTGCTCGGGTACCAGGCGGATGCGCCGCGACTGCCAGGTCCACAATCCCAGCAGCCCGTCCGGGTCCCCTGCGCTCTCCCAGGCCGGGCCCGACGGGTCGCGCGCCCAGTGCGGGGTCCCCAGCAGCGACTCTTTCCCGATCGGCAAATTCAGCAGCAGCGTCTCATACAACGTGCGCCCGACCGGGATCAAGACACCCAACTGCCCGAGCGGACCGGTCGGATTTCCGGTCGTCTTACCTGCTTTCGCCTTGTCGTCGTTCTTGGCGCCGGTCTTGATCGCCGCGGTGTCCCAGCAGTGGGCGTGCACCACCCACCGCATCGCCTGCGCCGGAGTCAGCGCGGGCGGCTCGGCCTCGGTCCTGGACGCGAACAGCGGCACGTTGTTGCCGGTGAACTCCGTCGCCACCAGCAGCCCGGCCCCTTTGGTATCGCCGCTCATCGCCTCCAGCGCCCCGGCCTGGGCGAACGGCGTCGCGCCGAACGCCTGGAACCGGCCGCGGTACGCGGCCAGGTAGGTCCGAATCCGATCACGCTCGTCCTCGCTGAACGCTCCAGCCTCGAAGCGCTTTCGCCATGCCTGCCGGTCAGCGGGCAACCCCAGGGCGTCGGCGACGACCGGCAGCAGCACCTGCCGCAGCAGCGCGGGTACCTGCGTCGCCAGTTCGACAACGATCTCGGTGTAGGCGTCGGCGTCAATCAGGGCCTTTTCGATCCCCTGTGCCTCCAGCCCGCCGTTGTCCCGTCGTCGCAGCGGCAGCCACGCATCGCACGCCAGGTCGAACTGCTCCATGTACGGCCGCCTGCCGGAGAAAGAAATGATCAGGGACTAAGAACAGAGGCGAGCGTAGGGGGGAGCGCCAATATTTTCCGGCGCATCAGTAACTACCGGCCCGTATTTCGCATTTTCCGCTACCAAAAACCGGCGGGAACTGTCCTGTCGCAACGCAGCCTGAGCATTGTCACCGAAGGTCAAGTGATTACTGAGGCTCCTGGTGCTGGAGTCAATACTGTGCGGGAGCAACAACGCGCCTACGGTGATCCGACGCTCAGAGCTTTCGATCTGGGGACCTCTCTGGCACGCACTGGCTACGGGCATGCTTGGGCGAAGCCTGGTCCGCCCCTCGATCGGGTACCACCCGTGCGGAGATTTCGTTGGTCCAAGGGAGGGCGACGTTTCCCGGTCGGTGCTGGTCAGCGACCACCGACGGTCATGTCGGCTATGAGTCGTGGCTGGAGCGAAACCGGCTGATCCTGCTGGACGTCGATCCGCAGGTGGTGGGGGACGCTTCGCAGCCGTTGTGGCTGCACTGGCGTGACGATGAATTTCGTCGTCACGCGCCCGACTCCGTCGTACGGCTGGACGACGGCCGTGCAAGGGTGATCGACGTCCGCGCCGCGGATCAGATGAACGATCGGAGCGCTGAGGCGTTCGCCCGCACGGCCGAGGCCTGCGGCGGTCGGCTGGGAGTTCGAGCATCTGGGCGTCCCCGATCCGGTGCTCATGGCCAACGTGCGGCGGCTGGCTCGCTATCGGCACGCACGCCGTGTCCGTGATGAGGTCGTCGGGGAGCTGGAAAAGGATCTTTCGTCAGCCGACTCCGCTGCGGGCCAGGGCAGAGGAAGCCGGTGACGTGCCGGCCGTGCTGCGCACCGAGTTTCACCTGCAGTGGACTGGCGCTCCGAACGTACGTACACCCTTCTGCATAACAGCGCCGCCATGGTGGACGCGGTGCCCGACAACGTCGCTGCGCTGGAGCCGAGTATGTCGACGCGAGGAATCCTCGCCGCCACGCCCTCCAAGGCGGAAGATCACGGAAAGGACGTGATGAGCAGCGAGCTGTCGCGGCCGAGGATCCCGCCCGTTTCCCTCCTTGAGGCTATTCCCCAGCATGCGGTGGACAGAGCATTGAATGCCTTTCATCCTCGGGCGAGCTCGTAGTTCTGCGAACGGCGATGGCCTTGCAGAGGTGTCCGGCTTTGTGCGGGCAGCAGCGGAGCTTGCGGAGAAGACGCCAGGTCTTGAGCTGGGCGTTCGCGCGCTCACCCGGACCGCGAAGCCGGGCATGGGCGCGGTTGGCCTGTTTCTGCGACTCCGGCTCGCTCGTGCCCTTGTACGGCATGACGATCGGCCCTTCTGCGCCTTGATAGCCCTTGTCGGCGAGGGCGACGATCCCGGCGCGCTCCAGTGCTCGCAGAATGCCCCAGATCCGGGCGGCGGTCAGATCGTGACTCTTGCCCGGCAGCGCCCCGGAGGTCCACAGGATCGCGCCGTCTGGACCGGCGATGACCTGGATGTTCATCCCGTGGACGCGGTGCTTGCCGGAGTAGAAGGGGCGGTCGGCCTTGACTCGGTCGGTGTGGATGAGTGTCCCGTCCAGCACCAGGTAGTGCAGCCCGTCCTACTTTGCCTTCCGTAAGGCCTGTGCGAGCTTCGGGGAGCGGGCCGACAGTAGCTTCACCGTCTCCTCCACATACCGCCACGCGGTGGTCGTCGATACCCCGAATCCGGCTCCGAGATCGGTGAACGTCTCGCCCTTGCGCAGGTAGACCAGCACCAGCAGGGCCTGCTGGCCGGGGTTGAGCTGCCGCCACACAGACTTGATCGCCTTACGGTGCCGGCGGATCATCCCGGCTACGTAGTTCAGCGTTGAACGCGACAAATCGACCGCAGCACGGTAGAACAACACCTGAAGCTCCTGGTGACGACGGACTTGGTTGTGGTGATCAACCCGTCTACCAGGAGCTTCTCTACTTGATCAGGCGGATCCTCGACTCGCGATCATGCTGTGACCCGCATGACCCGCCAGGAGGATGAAAAGCGTTCATTGTGGTTGGGAGGACCACATTCTGAAGGTCTTGCACGGCATGAGGCCAGACGCGGGCGAAGGTGTACGACCGCGCTTGACTACGCCCCGACCCGGCACTCGCTGACCGCTCGGGAGCGGGCCAGAGCATGAACTGATCGCTGCAGGCAACCGCGCGAGCACGAGCACGGTGGGGGAGTCTTCGGCGCCGCTACCAGACTGAGGGCTGCTGGAGCTTGCCGATCGACGGCCCGTCCGGAAGAAGCCGCGATTCGGGTTGGTCGATGACGCGGGTCGTCGCTGTCATGCGGTAAGCGATCACGGAGGGCCGGGACGACTTCACCCGCACCGGCGCCTACCCCATCTGGTGGACCGGCGAAATCCTGCGTGCGCAGAAGTCCCGGCCAGGAGTAACGCGGTGGCATGACTGTGTTTGAACCAGTGCGGTGTCCATCCGGCCGGACCGATGTCCTTGCCGCGCAGCAGCGTGGTCTGTCGCGCACGGTGCCTTCCCCCAGCGCGGCGAGCAGCGGCCGAGACAGACTCACCAGCAGCGGGGAATCGATGCTGATTGGCAGGACGAACTCAAGGGTGTGGCAGGCCAGGAGGTCAGGTAGTCGGCGAACAAACGCTCCAAGTTCGCGCCGACGTAGATCCGGCGCGGGCGCATCATCTTCACCCGCGTCCCGCTGGGATTGTCCTCGTGCGGGACGATCTCGACATACGGAGTGGCGCCGCGACCCATGACGAAGTCACTGATCCGCAGGCCCAGCGCCTCACCCAGCCGCATCCCCGTCTCAGCCAGCAGCGGGAACAGCAGCCGGTCACGCAGGTTCCCGGCCCACTCACCGTGATCGAGGTCGGGCTGCGCACCCGTCCAAGATGGCCTGGATCTCCCGCAGGAGCAGCAGTGGCGGCTGCTCACGGTGTCGTTGCCGCCGTACCCGAACCAGCACTGGGCTCGGCATCCGGGTACGCCATACCTCGGGTGCCGCTCGCCCTCCAGCACCATGCGGACTGCTTGTCCTCGAACCCGGTGAGAACCGCCGGCAACGCCTCGTCTCACACCTGACTTCTTTCAGACTTCTGTCAGCTTATGTAGCTGACTGCCCGGAATCTGCTGTGCGCCTCAGGCCAACCACTTCAGTCGATCGGCGGGCCTCGGAGGCCTGCAATGGAGCCCAGCCGTAAGGCTGAGTGCAACGAGCGCGGCGGCCAGGCCGTCATCGGCCAGTGGCTCCTGCAATGGAGCTCAGCCGTAAGGCTGAGTGCAACACCGATCACCTCGCCCAGTTCTTCGGCTACTACAACCTGCAATGGAGCTCAGCCGTAAGGCTGAGTGCAACACGACCTTGCTTCCGGGGCGCTGGGTGGCGGCCGAGGTCCTGCAATGGAGCTCAGCCGTGAGGCTGAGTGCAACGGTTTGTGACGTCGGCAAACGTCCACACAGTATCTCTAGTGCTGTGACCACAAATGATCACCGGGTTGGCGTGCACAACACTTCTGCCGATTGGATGGACTGACCACGGCCGATCAGTCTTGGAGGCAGGGTGACGCAACCGGTCAGGGTCCGCAGGCTCACGGACCAAGAAGGACAGAAACTGCAGCGGATCGTGCGACGCGGAACCACCAGCACGGTCCGCTACCGGCGAGCGATGATCCTGCCGGCCTCAGCCGGAGGCAACACCGTGCCGGTCATCGCCCGCCTGGTCCAAGCCGACGAGGACACCGTCCGCGACGTCATCCACCGCTTCAACGAGATCGGGCTGGCCTGCCTGGACCCTCAGTGGGCGGGAGGCCGTCCCCGCCTGACCAGTCCTGACGACGAAGACTTCATCGCCAAGACGGCCACCACCCGCCCGACCAACTTCGGCCGGCCCTTCACCCGCTGGTCCATCCGCAAACTCCTGAACTACCTGCACCGCCTTCCCGACCGGGCGATCACCCTCGGCCGCGAAGCGTTACGCCTGCTGCTGGTCCGCCGGGGGATCACCTTCCAGCGCACCAAGACCCGGGAAAGACTCACCCGACCCCGACTTCGACACCAAACTCGACGCGATCGACTACGCCCTGACCCGCCGGCCCGAGCGCACCTTCGCCTTCGACGAGTTCGGACCGCTCGGCATCCGGCCCACCGCCGGCACAAGCCGGGCACCGGCGGGCCAGCCGGACCGGCTGCCGGCCACCTACCACCGCACCCACGGCGTCACCTACTTCCACGGCTGCTACTCCGTCGGCGACGACCTGTTGTGGGGCGTCAACCACCGGCGCAAGGGCATCAACCACACCTGGGCCGCACTCCGCTCGATCCGAGCTGCCCGACCGGACGGCGCCCCGATCTACGTCATCCTGGACAACCTCTCAGCGCACAAGAACTGGCGCATCCGCACCTGGGCCACCAAGAACAAGGTCAGGCTGCTGTTTACCCCCACCTACGCCTCCTGGGCCAACCCGATCGAGGCGCACTTCGGCCCGCTGCGCCAGTTCACCCTGGCCAACTCCGACCACCCCAACCACACCGTCCAGACCCGGGCTCTGCATGCCTACCTGCGCTGGCGCAATGCCCACGCCCGCCACCCCGACGTGCTCGCCGCCCAACGCCGCGAACGCGCCCGCATTCGCAGTGAGAAGGGCATCCGCTGGGGCGGGCGCCCACTCAGCGTGGCAGCCTGACTCTCGACAACCCGGTGATCATTTGTGGTCACAGCACTAGACCCCGCACATGCTGAGTGGTTCGTGCCCGAAACAGGCAGCTTGCGGTTGGGAACCCCCCAGGGATTCCGCGTGCACTAGGGGTTCCGAACCGCACATACAGCCCCGATTCCGATCACCGTTCTTCAATTGTCAAGCATCCGAGCGCTCAGCCCCTGCCTTCGAACAACCCCAGCCCAAAATGCGACAAATGACCAAGCGTCAAAGGCCCGGCGACGGTGCCACCGAACTCCACCTCTAGTGCATGCCCATCCCGAACCCCCGAAGCTCCGCGATCGCGCCACCGCCGGCGAACGAACCCGGCGAACCGCGAATCCCTCCCTTCCCGAACCATCACCTCATCGGAGGCCAGCCCCCGATACCCCAGCTCTCGTCCCACCTCGGCAGCCAAATACCCCCCAACCTCCTGATGACGCCGCCGATGCCGTGACGGCACGAACGGTGTCACAGACCGCCACACCCGAGACGGCTGAATCCGCACCCCAGGGAAGCAGGCCCGCCGCCGAGCAAGGAGCCCCTACCGGTGCGTGTGCGGCTTGAGAGCATGGCGCAGCACCAGGCCGACGCGCTCGGCGGCGCAGGCCCGGCGCTGCGCATGCACAACGCCGGCATCACACCCTCGACAGCGCTCGTCCAGGCGACAGTGGACTACTCCGGTTTCGTCCATCGGGTCTCCTTAGCAGAACTAGTCCGACCTGGTCAAACAGGAGATAGAGTCCCAGTTCGCGGCCTTCGTCGGGAGTCTGGGGCTTCTTGTTGGTTGTGATTGTTCCCTGCTGATACCGGGACGTGTGCTGACGTTGTGATGACTCCGAGGCCGGCCCTGGCCTGGGCTGAGCTGACGGTTTCCCGTTCCGTTCACTCAGAGCTCAGGGCCCCGCGCGCATCAGGTGACTTGCCGACGCCCACGACTGATGGCGCAGGCACTTCCGTTATTCTCGTTCTGGAATAACGGAACTGATGTTGACCTCATGGAGGCGTCGGCCTAACTTTCCTGTAGGCCCCTTCCCGATCACAGGAGGCACCATGCAGTACGACATCATCGCTGGCGGCGACTGCGGTACTGACAACTGTGGGTCGAACGACTGCCCCACGGTATTCCGATCCACGAAGCCCGGATTCGTCGCCGTGCAGGGATATACCATCAGAACGATTACGACCCCAGATGGTGAGTCTGTGGTTGAGATTCCAGAATCCCTTATCAGGGAGACTGCGCGTGCGCTTGGAGAATGACGCATGGCAAGCCTTCTTTGAAGGGTTCCAGCGCTCCGCGTTCCGCCTTGAAACGCATGCCACTTACGCCATGCCGGGCGAGGACGACACATTTCTAAGATTTCTGGCCGGAGAAGTGCCCACGGGTGAGCACGCAAAGGAGTGGACTGACAAGGTTCGCCGCTACTGCTCAACGAAACGCACTATCGGTCGCGTTCACGTTCTTAGGCGACCGCTGTCGGACTACCTGCGATACGAATTCACGTGGTGGTATAGATTCAATGTAGAAGCGGGCGAGGAGGTTCGAATCCTCGACACCACCGCCATGCCCGCCCCAGATTTGCCAGGCCACGACTTCTACCTGTTTGATGAAACACACGTTGTCCAGATGCTCTACCGGCCGGACGGCTCCCAAATAGGCCGAGAGCTAATGGAGGGCACTGACCCTACGGAATACATCCGGTATCGCGACATCGCTGTCGAGTTGTCCGTGCCGTTTGCGGAGTACGTTGCAGATAGAGCCTGAAAAGCAAGACGGCGATCGCGCCAGCCTTGCTCAAACGCTGCGTCGGCTACGGGATGCATCTGGGCTAACCGGTGAGACCGTAGCCGCGCGTAGCGGCATGAGCCAAGCCAAGCTATCCAAGATCGAAACAGGGCGCGTCCAGCCATCTACGCTAGACGCGGAACGGATACTCACCGCACTCGGAACACCGCGCGATATCGCGGACGAGGTGATAGCCCTTGCGCGCATCGCCAACACCGAGTACCAGGCGCTTCGTGCAGCACTCCGCAAGGGTTTGGACAAGAAGCAACGCGAGCTGGCGGCCCTGGAGGCAGCTGCGACCGAGCTACGGTACTTCCTTCCCGTGATGGTTACTGGTCTGCTCAACACCCCCGAGTACGCGAAGGCGACCATGAGTCGCGTCCCCGGTGACCATTCTCGGATGCTGGCAAAGAAGCTGGAACGACAAGCAGTTCTTTATGACACAGGCAAGACCTTTATATTCCTATTCGCGGAGGCGGCGGTGCGTTGGGCGCTAGTCTCGCCTCCGGCCATGGCAATTCAGATCGACCGAATCATATCAGTCTCAAGGCTGACAAATGCTCACGTGGAAATAATCCCTCTGCGAACCCATGTGGACGCCGGCCCCCTCAATACCTTCACCATTTACGACAATCGACTGGTCACGGCAGAAGTGTTCAGTGGTGCGATAATAATGCGCGACACCAAAGATGTTGACTACCATCTTGAACTTTTCAACTTCTTTCGCGAGCATGCGCTGAGAGGTAATGCTGCACGTGATCTTCTGGAAGGGGTAGCTTGCGAGTTCCGTAGCAAGGTATAGATTTATTCCTCAACAGGAAAAGCCTTCATCCTCATTGGGAATTCTCCTACCGTCGAGGCATGCCCCCACGCAAGGCGGCCCCACGCCACCCAAGACGTCGTGCCAAGCCTGAGAAGGCGGTCCTTGTTGGACCGCTTACCGATGCTGAGCTGGATGAGATTGGCTGCGAGTCGAACCCTGTGCCTCCTCCGTCGTGGAGGCGCGAGGAGTACAGGGCGCAGATGTTTCGGCGGGGTGTGAGGGAGAGCGGCGATCCGGGCACGCTGGGGATCGACGGCTATCTGGCCCTCGCCGATCTGAACACGGTGCTGGAGAAGCGGCCGAACACGTTGTGGATCATCGGCGGGGCCGTGCTGCCGTGCCCTGATGGTCCGGTAGCGTCCGGGGCGGTTTTGCGGGCTCGGGAGAGCGTGGCATGAGCGCCTCAGCGGGGCGGCCTGAGCCCACCGCCGACGAGACTCCGACACAACGGCCGGCCGATCATGAGGGGTTGGAGATCGGGGCGTTCGGGGCGATGCTGACGGCCTGGGTGGACCCGGAGTTCCGGCGTCGGGGACCGGCGTGAGCACCGTGACCGGCTTCGAGGTCCCCTATGTCATCGGACACCTGGGTGAAGTGGTGTCCCAGCGGCTGCGGATGGCCCGCCACCCTGAGGGCGGCGTCCGGCTCTCGCACCGCGATCCCATCGTCGGAGACTGGCGGCACGGGGTGTTGCGGGCCCGGATGCTCGACAACCGGCAGGGCCGCCCGGATCTGAAGACCGTGAACGTGGTCCGCCAATGGCGGTGCATGGACCACGCCCTGTGCCAGGCATGCGCCCGACCCGCCCGCGACCCAGACAGTGGCCGGGTGTGGTGGCTGCTGTCGCGCGAGGAGACGTGGGAAGACGGCGTTGGTGTCTCGGGGTTCACCAACGCCCCTCCCACCTGCCTGTCATGCATTCCCAGGGCCATCGCCCAGTGCCCGCACCTGCGCCTCTCGGCTGCGGTCTACAGCGTGGGAGGCTACTCCCGGTACGCGGTGATCGCGGATCTGTTCGAGCCGCACGGGGGGAAGGCGCGCCTGGTGGAGCGCGGTGCCCAGCTGCGGCTGGACTCCTTCCACCTGCGCTACGCGCTGGCCAGTCAACTCCTGGTGCGCCTGGATGATGTCGTCGCGGTGCCGTGGGAGCCCTTGGTCAAGACCATTCACGCAGCAGCAGCATCGGCCGCGCGCTGAGGGACTTCAAGAGCCCGTGATCGGCAGGACCATGCCGGATCCTCCGGCCGGTCGCGCCCGGTTCGGCAACAGCCTGCATGGGGGCTGGGATGCGAGGCCGAGCCGGGACGAGCCCCGGCCGTCGGGTCGCGGGCGGGGGCTCACAGTCTCTTTCCGCCACCACAGAAGAGGACACATGGGGTACGTGGGGGACGACAGCGTGTATCACTGGCACGCCTACCAGTGGATCGGACAGGGCCGCGAGCGCGAGCAGGAGTCGCTGCGCCGCCCGTCCCGGGACGCGGTTGCCAACGCCGCGTTCCTGGCCTCACTCCTGCCGCCGAAGCGGACCTGCGACTGGCTGCTCAAGAGCCCATCGCAGATCAAGGAGACCTTCGGTGAGCCCGACAAGGCTGTTGCGTGGCTGAGCGATCAATGGGACGCCCATGTTGAACTCATGCCGGTCTACAGCGGGAAACCGGTGGAGGCCGGGTGGCACAAAAAGTTCCGCCTGAAGAACGCCCGGACGGCTCTGCCCGCCATCGTTGACGTCACCTGGGGTGACCGCCTTATCGGCGGCCGGTTCGTCAGCACCGCTGTGATCTGCTGCCCCAACCTCCACGCCGCCTACCCGTGCCCGCTCGGGGCCAGATGAGGCGGCACCATCTCTACATCCTGGTCCCGGCCTTGCTCGCCGCGATGGCGTTGGGGTGGTGGTTGGTTGTGGCCCGGTGGTGAGCGAGCGGGCTGGACCGGGAGCGCGGTATGTCTCCGGTTTCACGTACCGGGCGGTTCGAAGGTTACATACACCTACTGCCCTGCAGAAGTGGGGGCCATGTCCGTGAGGGCAGGTCGCAATCTCGGGAGCCTGGAACAGGGCCCCGGGGGCTGGGATCAGCAGTCGGACTGTTGGGTGGCGACCTCGGTCCGCGCCGAGTGCAGACCGGATTCGGGCCGTCAGGACTGTCCGGTATCTGCTGGCATCTCAGATCGTGTGGCGCTCCCCGTCAATGGCGCTGCAATGAAGCTCGGCTGTGAAGCTGAGTTCAGGACTTGGTCCTGGGCGGTGGTGAACGCATGGACCCCGACCTGCAATGGAGTTCAGCCGTAAGGCTGAGTGCAACATGGCGCCGCGCAGCAACAGCGGTTGGCGGAGTGCCCTGCAATGGAGCTCAGCCGTAAGGCTGAGTGCAACGTGGAGCGGGCCTGCCCGGCTGGAGTAGGGGACCCCCACCTGCAATGGAGCTCAGCCGTAAGGCTGAGTGCAACCTTCATCGACTACGCAAGCAAGGCCGGTGCGCCCAAGGACCTGCAATGGAGCTCAGCCGTAAGGCTGAGTGCAACCCCTGCCCATCGCCTTGACGGCGTCGCCGACACCGGACCTGCAATGGAGCTCAGCCGTAAGGCTGAGTGCAACCAGACCCTCGCAGCTCGGCTTCTCCGCTGGGTGAGTGCCTGCAATGGAGCTCAGCCGTAAGGCTGAGTGCAACGTGCGGGTGAGCGACATCCGCGACGTCGGGGCGCGCAGCCTGCAATGGAGCTCAGCCGTAAGGCTGAGTGCAACGGCCAGCGCCGCGCGCACCAGCTGCCGCACGTCGTCCCTGCAATGGAGCTCAGCCGTAAGGCTGAGTGCAACATCGAGGCGATGAGATAGGGCGCTCCCGTGCCGAAGTACGCCTGCAATGGAGCTCAGCCGTAAGGCTGAGTGCAACGGTCTGTGACGTCGGCAAACGTTCACACAGCATCTCTAGACCCCGCACATGCTGAGTGGTTCGTGCCCGAAACAGGCAGCTTGCGATTGGGAACCCCCCAGGGATTCCGCGTGCACTAGGGGTTCCGAACCGCACATGCACGCCCGATCCCAATCACCGCTCTTCAATTGTCAAGCATCCGAGCGCTCAGCCCCTGCCTTCGAACAACCCCAGCCCAAAATGCGACAAATGACCAAGCGTCAAAGGCCCGGCGACGGTGCCACCGAACTCCACCTCTAGTGCATGCCCATCCCGAACCCCCGAAGCTCCACGATCGCGCCACCGCCGGCGAACGAACCCGGCGAACCGCGAATCCCTCCCCTCCCGAACGACCACCTCATCGGAGGCCAGCCCCCGATACCCCAGCTCTCGTCCCACCTCGGCAGCCAAATACCCCCTAACCTCCTGATGACGCCGCCGATGCCGCGACGGCACGAACGGTGTCACAGACCGCCACACCCGAGACGGCCGAGTCCACACCTCGGGAAGCAGGTCCCCGTCCCCGGCGGCAGTGAGCAGCACCTGCAGATTGCGTGGCCCGGTCACCCCTTCGGGCACACCGACGCCACGCCGCCCCAAGGCGTCGAGCACGTCCAGCTCGCGCGAGCTCAACCCGCCGGGGGTCCAGATGACGATCTCATCGATGAGCCCGTCCCCGTCGGAGTCGTAGGGCAGGAAGTGGGCGTGCCGGTGTGCGTCGGCCAGCGGTGTCCCGTCTGCGGACTTGCCGGCCAGCAGGCTGTCGTGTGCCTCCTCCCGCCGTGTGATCATCTTGACGCAGGCGCCGCGCAACGCGTCCATCAACGGCACCGCATGCTGGATCCGGGGCCGGCGCACTCCGCGTACGGCCAGCCGTACCACGGTGACGGCGGCGTGAGATCTTGATGGAGTGGGGGAGGGGTCTGACGTCGTGGGCACGGCGTAGGCGATTTTCCGTGAGCCTGGGGGATAGAGCAGTTTCGCGGCTCGGACGTCCACGGGGCGCTGTACCAACGCGGCCAGGTCCAGGGGCAGCTCCGGGCAGAGAACCTCGATCGCCTGGTGGTGCCCGGTCAAGGCGTCGTCGTCGAAGCCGATCGGCTCGGCATGGGCGTGAGCGGCGGCCTCCGGCGGCACCTGCTCAAGCACCTGCACCTCGCAGGTGGAGTCGGCCCGCCCGATGTAGGGGATGGACTTGGCCAGTCGGCCCAGTGCTTCCCGTTGCTCGGGTTCCAGGTCGATCGGCCATACGGCGTAGATGGTCTGGTCGTCGTCCAGTACCGCGAAGGCGTCGACGGCCTTGTCGGTGCTGGTCGAGCCGCTGCGGTGCTTGCTGTCGGGGTAGTAGTGGCGTGAATGCGAGATCCGGTAGCCGGGCACCCGGTACGAAGGCGGCACCGCGAGCACGCCGAGCAGGGAGTGCACGACCTGCGCGTCCAGTTCGGGCGCCCGGGTCTGCCAGGCGGAGTACAACGCCCGCAGCAGCCGCCACGGTGAGGGCGGCACCTCGACGAGCCCCTCGTTGAGGTAACGCCCCCATGGTGTGGCGTGGTAGCGCCCCCAGGGGAAGTGCATGGCCAGGACGACGGTCATGTCAGTTCTTCCACAGTACGGTGATCGGCTCGGCGCCGACGCCTTCCGCGCTGATGAGCTCGGCGATGCGCGATTCCAGCTCCGCCTGCTCAGGCAGGTCCTTGGGCTGTTCGACGACCTCCAGATCGCACGCGGTACGCAGTCGCAGCCCGCGCCCGAGCAGCGTGCGAATCTCCCAGAGTGCCAGCGCCGCCAGCAGTTCGGTCACGCCCGTCCCGAGGCCGTAGGAGCGCAGCAGGTCGACGTCCACGACGAACATCGCCTTGATCTCCCCGGCTGTCCACTCCACCCGATGGAAGGGGATCGAGCCGTAGCCCTCGCTGGTCCCGCCCTCGCCCTCGACGAGCTGATGCCGTACGTGATCGGACTTGCGCCCGCCGCTGAGCACCTCGCGTACGTCGTGCGCCTCGACGACACCGGAGATCGCCCGGGTGAACCGGGGCTGGCCCAGCCACGCCTTGTGACTGAAGAACACCCCGTGCAGCAGGCAGAACGCGTCCAGCCCCAGCACCGCCCGTGCCATCCGCGGATAGCTGAGCGGGGTGTCCTTGACCAGGCCGAGCCGATCGCGGACGACCTCCAGCATCGGGGCGCCGTCCAGGGTCGAGTCGCGTACGAACGCCGAGGCGAGCCGGTGGGCCTCCTCCCGTGAGGAGGTGAGGTAGGCGTCGGGATCGTCGCGCCGATGCACCCGAACGTAGGGCAGGGCGGCAACGAGGCCGGCCGGGCGGCTCGCGGCGCGCTCCCACGCGGTGGCCTCCAGCCGGTTGGCCATGGACTGCACCGACTCCACCAGCAGGCTGTCGCCGCCACCCGCCCGGCTGAACTTGGCAGCGCCGATGTCGGGGAAGCTGGTCGGCTGGAAGGTCGAGCCCAGCACTGGCTGCAGATGGGCCGTGAAACGCAGGCGCGGCTGGTCCAGGGGGATCACGCGGGTACTCCTTCAGGTTCGGAAACGGCATGGTCGACGACCTCTGCGACGCAGATCCGGGCCAGGCAACGTTCGCGGGCACGCCGGGTGACGGGTAGCAGCAGCGCGGCGGCCAGACGGGCGCCGTCCGCCCGCGAGGCGGGCGGATCGGCTACGCGGGGGCGCAGCCCGGCCATGCGCAGCCGTAGCAGCGCCTCCCGGATCACACCGTCCACACCACCGGCGGCCAGGCGTGTGACCCAGCCGGGCTGCGGCGCGAGCCGTACCGTCGTCAAGGCGCGCTCCCCGGTGCGGGCGTCGAGCACCGCGACGGTCAGCTCCCCGGTGCCGAAGAACGGCAGCAGAAGCGACAGCGTCCAGTCGGGCAGCAGCCGCTCCACCTGCGGCCACACCGCCGCCCCGGCAGGAGGCACCCCGAGGGCCAGCAGGCCGCGCAGGTAGTCGGCGACCAGATCGTCGCCTACCTCGCCCGAGGCGAACGCGGCGACCAGCCCGAGCGGGAGCCGCTGCCCGTGCTCGTACCCGCTCTGCCCGCCCGCAGCGCCGTCGATCGTCCTGGTCCGATGCGCCGCGACGAGCGCCCGTACCAGGGTCGGGCCGTACACCTCGACGCCGCCGCCGGGCGCATCCTGCCAGCTCTTGCGTGCGGCCCGGCTGAGCAGGGCGCGCATCTGTGGCCGGTCACGCCGCCCGGCGCCATCGCGCAACGAAGCGAGTCCGGCGGCCAGCCACACCTCAGGAGAGGGCGACAGCGCACAGAGCCAGTTGGATGCCTCGTCCGGCGCGTATGGGCCGACGTCTCCGCGCATCTGACCCGAACGCCCGACAGCCTCGTGCAAGCGCCCGAACTCGACCACGAACCGCATCAGCGCCTCCCGCCCCTCACCGGCCGCCACCGCGAACAGCTCCCGCTCGACCCGGCGCAGCCCCGTGGCGACCCCGCCGGGCGGGCCGGCTCTGCGGACCCGGTTCAGCCACCGGTACGGCTCGCGCAACAGCCTCTCCTCCGGCCGGGCGCTCACCGCGACCTTCCCGGCGTGGATCGCGAGCGGACTCTGCCCCAGCCGCTCGGCGATCACGAACCGGTGAAACGCCGTCAATCCCCGATCCACTCCCAGTGAAGCCAGCGCCATCGCGAACTCCAGCCCGCTGACCGCCTGCCGGCCACGCCACTGCACCCGCCCCTCACCCATCAGATGAGCCACCTCCGCCGCACCGGCGGGCCGCTCCCACAACGGGACCCACTGCTCACCCTTGACCGGCTCGGCCTCGGCCGCACTTCCGTGCCCGAGCGGAGTCGAACGGGTGAAGAACGGCTTGGCCCCACTCGCGCCCTCGGCCCCGTTACGCCGGACCGCGGCACTGGCGAACAGCAGCGTGCCCTCCATCACCAAGACGAACGACCACGGATTGGCGAACCCGTCCCCGTTCTCGTCACCGGCCGAGTGGATGCCGCCCGCCCGGCCCGGGTCGTACTGACCGACCGTGTCACGCAGGTAGGCCACGTCCTCACGCCCGAACAACGCCGCCTCCGCCCACCTGCGGCTCTCGACCGGATCACCCTTGGGCCCCATCAGGCGCAGCAGCCGGTCGTAGAAGGTGGCCGACAGATCCTGGCGCCCGAAGTTGCCGCCGGTTCCGGCCAGCGCGTTGTAGGCCAGGTCGTCGGCGGTGAGCGTGACCGCGACGTCCAGCCAGGCCAGCGCGTCGTCGGGCAGCATGTTCCGGCACAGCCGCACCACGTCGATCTTGTGGGCCTTGTCCCACAACTCACCCTTCTTCCCGCCCCACCCCCTGCGCTGCCCCTCGGCCACCACCCGCCGCCCCACGGCCACGGCCACACGCAACGGCCCGAACCGCTCGTCGCCCAGATCCTGCAGAGCCTGCAGCGTGCGCTCCGCAGTGGGACTCTTGCCGTTCCCGGCGAACCCCGACCCTGAGTTCCACGGCGACACGATCGACGCCGGCACGTACGAGCGCGCCAGCCAGAGCGCGATGTCCTCCTGCCGCAAGGTGGTCTCCAGCACCGCCACCTCACCACGCCAATGCAGCCGAGCCCCCGGATCGACCTGCGCGGCGACCACCCGCAACAACCCAAGCGCCTGCAAGTACCCGGCCAGCACGTCCGCCCGGCACCCACGCAGCACGATTCGGCTCACGAGCCCTCCCGATATGCGCGGCTCACCCGCATGTCGGCGATCCGCACCAACGCCTCCAGGAACGCCAGCCGGAACGGTCCCAGATCCGGCCGATCACGCAATCCCACCGCCCGAGCCGTCCACGTCCGCCCCTGGACCGCTCCCAACCGCAGCGAGTCCGTGGACAACGTCAGCGCCCCCACGCCCTCGCCGGGTACCGGCGGCGTGCGATCACCGTCACACACGCCCAGGATCGCCGGCCGCTCACCGGAGCCTTCCTCCAGGACCGAGCGCACACTCATCCGGACCTTCCCGTGATGGGCGGCGGCCAAATAGGCGATCAGGTCACGCTCGTCCCGGCCGTCCAGCAGCTGGCAGGACGGATGGTCCAGCATCAACGCGCTCACCAGCTCATGCCGGAAGTACGGCCGCCCATGCCGCGTCCGGCCGCCCGGCGACTTGGCCAGCAGACCCTCGAACGGCGGATCGCCCGCCTTCCGCAGCGTCTCCTGAAACACCGGATGACACTTACCGAGATCGTGGTAGCGCCCCGCCAGCGTTGCGGCTTCCAGGTGCGCAGCCCCCAGCCCCAGCAGGCGCATCTCCCCGCACAGCCGGGCGACCTCCTCCTCGACGTCACGCAGATGCTGGGCCAGCGACACCCACGGCTGCCCGCCCGAGGCCAGCGGATCGGCCCCGATCGAGTCATCGGCCGACTCCGACAGTCCGGGCTGTCCCACAGCCGGCGACACAACCGGCGTTCGACTCCCCGGAGCCCACCCCAGCAACGGGTCATAACCCCCACCGGCCGCATTCGCCAGCAACACCGCCCCCGCCACCACATCGGAGCGACCCGCGCGCCGCCACGCCCCCTCGACCCGATCGCGCACCCACACCCGACGCACACCGGCATCAACACCAGTCAGCTTGCGCACATCGGCGATCGGCGCCGGACACAGCTCCCGGCGCGCAGGCCACGGCTCGTCCTCAGTCGGCCGCCCGCCGCCGGCCGACCAATCGCGCCACGCCACGAAGACGCCGCCGTCGTCACCATCCCGAACCCACGGGCTCACATCGACGTCGGCCCCACTCAGGTCGGGCATCGTGTCGAACAACTGCAGCAGATCCCGGTGCCTGACAACCGCATGCACCTGCGGCACCTGCTTCACCTCAAGCCGCTGCAACCGAGTCGAGGTGACCGCCACACCCTCCAACCGGCCCAGCACCTCCGCGGCGGCATCCACATCGTGCTGCTCGTAGGGCGCGGCCGAAGCCTTGGCCGGTGGGGAGCACCACAACAAGGACGCGGCAGGGTACTCGCCCGCACGATTGCACCGCCCGGCCCGCTGCACGATCGAACTCCACGGCGCGACCTCGGTCAGCAGCGTCCTGGACGAGACGTCGACGCCCGCCTCCAGCACCTGCGTCGCGACCACGATCCGCCCGGCCGCAGGCGGATCATCTGTGAGCAGGTTCATGAGCGCCCCCCGCTCGGCGGGGCGAAACCGCGAATGAATCAAGACCACATCCGCCTGCGGGTCAAGCCTCCGCGCGGCCTCGGCGACCGCGGTGGCGCGTCCCACGGTGTTCAGCACCGCGATCGTCCGGGTGCCCGGTACGTGCCGTGCGAGCAGTTCCCGGGCAACCGCCGCAGGGTAGGCCTTGACGTCCGCAGACACCTCCAGCCGCTGTACGGTCCTGGTCGCGTCGAGCCGTACGGCCAGCCCGCCGTCACGGTCCTCCGCCGCCGGTTCAACCGTCCGCAGGGCCGAGGTGTCGTGATCGACCGTCGCCAAGCCCTCCTCGGCCAGCGTCGCCGACATCCACATCGTCCGAGTCGGCGCCGCCGTACCCAGCACCTCACGCAACCCCTGCAACTGCGCACTCGTCGGCAGGGCGGGGCCCAGCAACTGCGTCTCGTCGAACACCCATTGCGCGTCGGAATGCAACAAGGCATAGGAGATCGGCCACACCGCCCGCGCCTCCGCGTACCCACGCATCAACGCACGACTCAAGACCATGTCCTGCGTACCGATCAGCACTGCCCGCTTGCCCGGCTCAAGCTGCCACAGGTCGTCTTCCCGCTCAGAGCCCCCCAGCAGCACCTGAACCGCTACCTCATCCTCCCGAGAGGCCACCTTCGGATCGGCAGAGCCGCGCAGCCCGAGATTGAACAACCACTGCGCAACCTTCCCGGCCGTCTGCTCAACCAACGCCCGCAAAGACAGCACATACACCAACCGCCGAGGCGTCACATCCGCAAACGCCGCCGTACGCCACAACCACGGCAACACGGCCGCCATCGTCTTCCCGGCGCCCGTCGGCACCCGAAGAAGATCCGGCAACCCTTCGACCGCCAGCCTCGCCTGGTACGGATACGGGGTGAGGTTCTCCCCGGCCGCACGCGCGACGAAGGCATCGAACTCTCGCACCTGCTGGGAGGGGCTCACAAAGACACCTCTGGAGAGCTACGCATAAGCATCGGAAAACCAGCGTGCCGCAGCAACAATCAGAGCGGCATCCATCGCCATGACACGCGGGAATGGCGAGCGTAGTGGGTCCCATCCATCTATTCGCCGAAAACGCCGATCTCTGCGTGATCTGAGTTGTGCTGGCCACGTTTCACCTTCGGGGAGGCTCGATGGCGAGCGGCCCTACCTGACGCACCCCGTCGCAGCGGCGACAACGCTGCCTGATCGGCCTGCCTCACTGGCCACAATGGGGCTTGGTAGTCAGGGGCGGGTGCAAGCACGGTGCGTTGGTGATGACGGTCAGTCGCTCTCGCAAGCCGCCGTCGGAGCGCAGCACATGCGGCTGTCCTACCGTGCCTCTCACGCCCGTGCAGCCGCCGCGCCAACCCCATGGCCGTGCGGCCGAAGGGTGGCGCAGATCAAGGCCACTTCCAGGGAACCCGAGGAGCCGAGGGGAAATAGGTGTCGTTCCCCTGGCTGGGTTCGACCTTCAGGCTGTCCTGTACCCCTCGTCGCTGCTCTCTTGGCTCACGGTGTCGAAACTTTGACACCGTCCTTCGGGATGTGCAGTGTGGTGGCCGCTGTGGTGCTGGCGCTGCGGCTTTGGGCGCATGACCATCACTCGTTTGCCGTTCTTGTTTTCTCAGTGGGGCTCGTCCAGTTCTGCCAGGAACGAGACGCTTTGCCCGGCCAGTGTTTCTGTCGCTTGCAGCAGGTTCAGGGCGTGGCTGGTGTTAAGGAGGGTCTCTTCGGCCGCTTGGCGGAGTGGGTCCTGGATGAGGCCCGGCAAGGCGATCATCGACTCCAGGTTCTCGGTGATGCGGCGTGGCATGATGCTCAGCGGCCCGCCGGCCATGTTGGCCAGGTGGTTGGCCACACAGCTCAGCTCCTGCGCGGTCTGAGCCTGGTCCAGGATGGCGACAAGGGATCGCTGGTAGGAGGCTTCTAGGTCTTCTAGCTGGTCAAGGATGCTCACGAGACGACCGTAGAGGAAGCGGGTTGCAGATCCCGGCCATTCACGCAGATGCAAGATTCTGCAAGCATCTGCACCGCAGGGGACCCGGCGTCGCGCGACTGTGAACGCTGAGGGGGGCCTCGACGAGGGAAACGAAGTCGGCTATCCACTCCAAGAGGTGGTGAGCTGTCGCCGCTGTCGTCAGTCTCAACGCCGGGCAGCCAAAGCCAGCAGGGTTGCTCTCCTGAGCTCCGGCTTCCGCAGCTATAAATCTACAATGTAAAGGAGGCGAGCAGGTTCTACCTCTCTTCAATCATCACAAACCACACCGGCATCGAAGCTCGCAATCCGCTGCTGCAGCGACGGGAGATGCGTGGTCATCGAGGTCACCAGCAAGCGTTCAGAGGCGCCTGTCGACTGCCACCACCTCGGTCCGGCTCCCATCACAAGCGGAGCAAATCAGCCTGACGTGACAGCCGCGACCTCACCTGATGGGCCTCAGAGGCCGCCTTCCAACAGGGATGTGAGACCTGGACGCGCGATGCCGTGTCGATCAGGTAGCCGCCCAAGCCTGCGTTGTTGGAGAGCTGATCGCGAAAGCACATCTCCGGATTGGGCAGGCCCGCGCCGACGACGAGCATGCATGAGTCCAGCCTCAGTGCTGGGGCCTGCCGGGCACCGCGGACAAGCGATCTCTGTAGCCATGACCACCTCAGTCGCGACAACGCGCGGACCGGCGGCGCAGCCGAAGAACAACCTTCTTGTCTGGGCGTTTGCGAGCGTGTCCGGTCAGGGTGAACGGGGCGGCGATGCTGCGGCGGGGGAGTGGCTGGCGATGAGGGGGCGGGAAGGCGGTGTGCCCAGCCGTGCACGTTCTCCTACGCCATAGCTCGCACAGCGGGCTGTGGCAACACCACACGGTGGTGTCAGCTCAGGTGCGCAGCAACCCATGCGGCGGCAATGGAGCCGCAGGGGTTGGCCCACAGCACGAAGTCCTCGCCCTAGCCGCCGTCCGCGGTTGCGTTCCGCTCCTGCCCGGCTTCGGCCAGCCGAAGGGCGAAGAATGCTCGATGCCCTGGGCCACAGGCCGAAGATGTCTCGGGGCGCAAGCTATGGCTCAGGCCCTAGCAGGACCGTTCGACGCCGGTGCTTGATTCTTTCCGGAAGGTGAAAGTGTGATGGCCGACCCTCACCTACAGTCCTGGCCAGCCGGACCAGCAGACCAGCCCGACCCAGTCGCCGCCCCGGCGGTGGGTACCCAGTACAACGTCGGTGGCTACGGTCAGGCGTATGTTGCCGGTCGCGACGTACACGTAGCACCAGTTGCTGCGGTGGTGGCGCGAGCCGCCCCCCGGACACTACCGCGTGATGTTGCTGCCTTCACCGGCCGCGACTCGGAGCTTCAGCTACTGATCCAGACCGTCGCCGCGCGAGATAGTCAGGCCGCAGCGGGGCGGGTAGTGGTGGTGATCCACACGATCAACGGCCTGCCGGGGGTTGGGAAGAGCGCCCTGGCCGTGCACGCCGCCCACCTGCTGACCGACAGCTTCCCTGACGGGCAGTTGTTCGTCGACCTGCACGCCCACAGCCTCGACAACGCCCCCGCTACCCCCGCCGACACCCTGGACGCGCTGCTGCGCGCCGACGGCGTCGACCCCGCAGCCATCCCAACTGGCCTGGGGCAGCGGGCGGCGTTGTGGCGCGACCGGCTGGCCGGCAAGAGGATGCTCCTGATTCTGGACAACGCTGCTGGCGAGCACCAGGTGGAGCCGCTACTCCCCGGCACTGCGGAGTGCGTGGTGCTGATCACGAGCCGGGCCCGGCTGGCCGTCGCCGGAGGCATTCCACTCACTCTGGACAGCATGTCTCCCGGTCAGGGGGCCGAACTCTTCAGACGTAGGACCAACCGTCCGCTCACCGGCGACGACGCGGCGGTGGTGAGCGAACTTGTCCGCCTATGCGGGGGGTTGCCGTTGGCGATCACGATCATGGCGGCCCGGCACGCCAACCGCCCCGCCTGGACGGTGGCCGACCTGGTCCAGCAGATGAGCGGTCACGACGTGCTGGATGAGCTGACCGAAGGCGATCACAGTGTCGCCGTCGCGTTCGACCTGTCCTACCGGGACCTGCCCCGGGAACGACAGCACCTCATGCGCCTGCTGGGCCTCTACCCAGGCGCCGACTTCGACGCCTACAGTGCCGCGGCCCTCGCCGGTCTGCCGCTGAGCCGAGTGCGACGGCACCTGGACGTCCTGTACGCGGCTTCCCTCATCCAGGAGATCAGCTGCGGCCGCTACCGCCTGCATGATCTCCTCGCCTGCTACACCCGTACCCTCGCCCGCAACTCGGCCGATACCAGTCAGCTATCCGCCCACAGGGCACTCGAGCGCCTACTGAACTACTACCTGCGCACCATGCATACCGCTGGCTGCCACTTTCTCCTCTATCCCTCGGCTCCCGCTTCACTTGGCGCCACCACGCTCGCGCAGATCCCACAGGTCACCACGTCCGAAAACGCCGCCGTGTGGCTGGAGACCGAACGCGGCAACGTGCATGCCACCGTCCAAACCGCCGCCTTCACTCACCCCAGCCAAGCCGTCGCGCTCACCATGGCTATCGCCGACTACCTCGACATCGCTGGCCACTGGGAGCAAAGCCTCGCTCTGCACCACATCGCCTTGAGCGCATCCCGCAAGACCTGCAGCCGGCTCGACGAGGCCTACGCCCTCAACAATCTTGGCATTCTGCACTACCTCCGGGGTGAGTACGGGCAAGCGGCTCAGCGGCACGCTCAGGCCCTCGACCTGTTCACTGGCCTAGGTAACCGGCTTGGCCAAGCCAACGCCCTCACCAATCTGGGCAGGGTGCATTGGAACCGGGGCGAATACGAGCAAGCGGCGCGGCTGCATGCCCACGCGCTGGGCTTGTTCACCGATCTCAGTAGCAGGCTCGGGCAAGCCAACGCCCTCACCAATCTCGGGCTCGTGCATTGGAACCAGGGTGAGTATGGGCAAGCTGTCCGGTGCCATGTTCAGGCGCTCGATTTGCACACTGAAGTCGGTAACCGGCTCGGGCAAGCCAACGCCCTCACCAATCTCGGCCTCGTGCATTGGAACCGGGGCGAATACGAGCAAGCGGCGCGGCTGCATGCCCACGCGCTGGGTTTGTTCACCGACCTTGGTAACAGGCTCGGTCAGGCCCGGGCCCTGACCAATCTCGGGCTCGTGCATCGGGTCCGGGGTGAGTATGGGCAAGCTGTCCGGTGCCATGTTCAGGCGCTCGATTTGCACACCGAACTCGGCAACCGGCTCGGGCAAGCCAACGCCCTCACCAATCTCGGCCTCGTGCACTACCTCCTGGAGGAGTACAGGAAGTCGGCTGATCGGCATACTCAGGCACTGGCTTTGTTCGCTGAACTCGCCAACCGGTTTGGTCAGGCCCGGGCCCTGACCAATCTCGGGCTCGTGCATCGGGTCCGGGGTGAGTATGGGCAAGCTGTCCGGTGCCATGTTCAGGCGCTCGATTTGCACACCGAACTCGGCAACCGGCTCGGCCAGGCCGAGGTCCTCAACGACCTCGGTGATCTAGCGGCCTATGCTTCCCCTGACGGGCAGAAGGCCCACGACTGCTTCCAGCGGGCGTTGAGTCTCGCCGATGACATTGGCAGCCCGATGGAGCAGGCGCGGGCGTTGGAGGGCATCGGACACTGCCACCTGCGCCAGCAGCCACCCGGCGACGCTCTTGCCGTGCTGCAGCGGGCATTGGCCCTCTACATGCGGCTGCATTCCCCCAAAGTCCAAGGCGTCGAGGAAGCCCTGCGTCGCGCTGCAGGAGCTTGGCCGCCGGGCCCGAAGTAGATGCAGGTTGCCTGCCCTCTCTCCACCCCGCATCCGCGCGAGGGGGAACTGCGCCCTTACCTGATGTGGGTGGGGTTGTTCATTACTTCCTTTGTTGGCCTCGCGCGTGGATGTTGTTCCTACCGCTCACCGGTCGCACCATCTGCTCCTGACTCGTCCTGCGGAGTGTAGGTCGGGCGACCGAGCTGAAGGGGCGTGTCATATCTGGATGTGGCCGCCAAGGAAGCCGCATACGGGAACCCGGTCTGCATCGCGTGGCCACCCAGAAGGTCAAGCAAGGCAGAGACTGTCTCCTTGGTGGCCCGAGGAGCAGGCAAGCCGGGGCGGTGTCGTGATGTGCAGCGTATGGTGCGATCCGTGCTCCGTCATCAGCCTTCTCCCCAGGCGAGGCGGAGGCAGGGGCCGTCGCTCTCATGGTCGTTGGAGGTGCGGTTCTGCTCAGCGCTCGCCGTCATCCAGGGCAGAGCGCCGACTGTCTCCGTTTGCTGGGCCAGCGGCACTCTCCTCTTGGTCCGGCGACGGTGGGGAAGGGGAGATCAAGAAGGATCAGTATCAGGACGCGACGCTGCTGTTCCTCGCCGCAGTGCAGCACCGAAGAGCCTTCCAGGGAATGGAGACCGCCGAGCTGCTACGGCGTGGACAGTGGATGTGCTCACGCTTCGACGCTGGGGAGGGGCTGTTCAGCGTGACCATGGGGGATCCGGCCATCGCAGTGCAGGACAGCGCCTTCATGGCTGGCGCAGCCATTGTCGGATTGTGCCCGCGCCACATCGACTAGTTGCCCAACGGGCCGGATGAGTAGGTCGGCGGCCGGGCGCCATGCAGTTCGAGGCCGAGCTGGCTAGTGGGGTGTCGTTGCGGACTCGACGCATGGGCGGCTCGGTTGGGGAAGGCACTCGGGATGCCTACGGCGGCAGGGAGCTGTGGGCCGTGTTCAGCATGGGGATTCCTGGGCGAACATGGACGGCTTGGATACGGTCGAGCGTTGCCCCTGTCAGCTGTTCAGTACCCAGGAAAACAATCCACGCGCATGGCTGACTGGCGACGAGTGGATGATCATTTTGGGGGAGTGGGACGATCACGACCGGGCTGCTTTCGTCACCGGGCCCGATGAGGGTAGCGCCCAGGTGTGGCCGCCCGTCCCGACGCTACGGCTGCACGCGTTCGGGGTCCGCAAGCCGGTGCGGAGCCAGCGCATCCGGTGGGCGGTGACGCCAGCCTCTCCGCGCGATTCGGTGATGACCACCTGTTCCAGGGATCCGTGGATGCCGGGGTGCCCGGAGTGCGGTGCGCGGTCACGGTCGTTCGCGCGCTGGATGAGAAGCATACGGCGCTGGTCGTCGAACAGGTAGCAGCCGACGCTGCCGCCCTCGCATTCCTCGTCGGGCCCCACTCGACCGTAGTGCGAGCAAGCCAGGCCTGCCTGGAGATCCACGACCCCGGATCCCACCGGGATCCTCTGACGACGGATACTGCTCTGTTCGCGCGGCCCAGGGACGTGTTTTGCAGCGCCACCAGCAGGCTTCGTAGTTGGACCCACGCTCCGGGCATGGGGCCAGCCCATGCGGGCTTACCGCAGCGGGAGGACGGTCTCGAAGCCTGGGAACAGGTCGGTGAGCTCTGCCTTGCCGAAGAAGTCGACGCGAAGGCCCCCTCTTTCGGTCCGGCGTTGTAGCGGACGGTGAGGCCGCGGGCACGTTCGGGGACTTCGGTGAGGTTGGTCGGGCCAGATCAGGTCGGTGAGGGGGAGTTGCCGCGGATGGCGATGAGTCCGCTGGGCGCGAGGAGGTCTTGGGCGGTGCGGATGGCGGCGTGGGCGGTGGTCCGGTCGCCGTGCTGGAAGGCCTGGAGCCCGATCACGAGCGGGTAGGTGCTGCCAGTGGGGAGAGGGGGCGGTGTCGCCGACGATGAGCCGGTCGGGAGATCGGGGTGCCGGTCGGCGAGCTGCTTGATGGCGGCGTCGGAGATGTCGAGGCCGACGAGGTCGAGTCCGCCGTCCAGGAGCGGGATGTAGTTGCGGCCGTTCCCGCACCCGATGTACAGACTGCGGTCGATCTCGGCGGTGCGGGCGGCGGCGAGGGTGTCGTCGACGAATGGCACGGGCGGATCGCCGTGGTAGCGGGTTCCGCGCGCGTATTCGGCGTTTCAGCTGCCAGCGGCGCCGCTGTCCATCGCTTCCCAAGACGGTGCGGTGTTCGTGCGGCCCGAGGCTGCGTGGGGCGATGCGCTGTATCGGCGGGGGAGAAGAGGCGTAGGAGATTCAGGGGGAACGACGGCTGGCGGCCGAGAGAGGGTTACTGCCAGGTGCGGGTGTTGTTGATGTGTTCCTTGGCGCGCCAGGCGTCGGCGAGGTCGCAAGAGGCGGCGGCGGCGATGGCGCCGACAGTGAGGAACAGGTCGGCAGCCGCGTCGGCTAGGTTCACGGTGCGGCCGACGGGGTCGGCGGGGTTGCCCTGGAGTTTGCGGACGGCGCGGCAGATCTCGCCGGTCTGGATGTGGGCGCGGTGGGCAAGGTCGGCGACGCCGAGTCCGGTGTAGCGGCCGGTGGCGGCGGCATGGCCGGGAAGAGTGGGCAGGGTGACGGCGTCGTGGTGTCCGGATCGGCGGGCGATGGCGGCGGTGAGGTCGATGTCGGCCCGGTTGGCGATGGAGGTGAGGAGGATGAGGACGTCGGTGACCTCGCCGGGGATCTCGCTGGGCTCGTGCAGGGCGGCGGTGCTGAGTTCGCTGACCTCTTCGGTGAGCTTGAGGCACTGGGACGGGGCGTCCTGGCCGTCCAGTCCCCGTTCGACCTCCATCGTGGCGACGTAGTCCTGGACGTTGGCGAGGGACGCGGTCGTGGCGAGGGGCTGCATGTCGGGCTCCTGGGGCCGGAGAGATTGCCGACGGTAGCAGCCAGTCGGTAGCGAGACCGGCTATTCCAGGAGGCCGGTCAAGGTCAGCTGCCCGCTCGCCTCGGCCGGGCTGCGGCGCCCAGGTGAGGCGCAAGGCGTCGGTGAACTGGTCGGCGGCGGCTTTCGCCTCGCGGCGCTGGGCGGGGACGGCGGCGCGCTGGCCGGAGTCCCAGCTCCAGGTGCCGACGACTGTGCCGTCGGCGATGATCGTGGGGTTGACCTCGCCGATCTGGTTGAACACCGCCCGGGGCGCGAGGTCGGTGAGGGAGCGGCCGCAGGTCTGGTAGTAGGTCTTGGGGGCGGTGTTCTCGTGGGCGAGGAGTTGGACGCCGGCCGGGACGGGCGCAGGTGCGCGGCATGCCTCCCACTGGTCGGCGAACATGGAGGCCGCCTCGGCTGCCCAGGGGGTGGCGACGGCGATGAGGGCTGGCCGCTGGAGATGAAGGCGCGGGCGATGTCGCCGACGGGTAGGCCGGACCACCAGGCGGCGTCGCGGATGGCGGGCCCGTACCGGTCGAGGTTGCCGGTGACGAGCGCGCCGATCGCGGTGTCGCGGTTGTGGTCCATGGTTAGGCCGGGGACGTGGGCGGCGAGGGCGAACTCGCGATGTTCGCGGTTCCAGCCGCTGCAGGTGTTGCGACAGGCGACCAGGCTGTTCTCCCACGCGGTCTTCAGGGCGAGGCGCGCCGCCGCGACCGGCGCCCCGGCGGCGGTGAGGCGGGTCTCCAGGTCGCGAACGTGCACGGGCCAGGAGGCCGGTGAGGGCGGTGAGGGCGGTGTACAGGGCGGTGATCTCGGTGCCGGTGTGCCCGGCGTCGAGGACGGCGCGGGCGGCGTCGCGGTCGCGGAACCGGACGGTCGAGGCGTGGGCGATCCCGGCGAGCTTTATCGGCAAGGTGTGGAGGGCAGCAAGGTGATCAGAGGCTCCTTGGGCCGAATCGCTGGTGAAGCCGGGGGAGGGGCCCGACAGGCGGACCGTCCTCCCTCCGGATCTGCGATGTGCCGCCAGGCTCAGCAACGCACCCGCTGGGCCTGGCATAGGTGAGCGCGCCCGCCGCGCCCCGGCCGCAGGAGGTCGGTAAGCGCGCTTGTCGGACCCGCCCGTTGCCCACGCCGAGCAGGAAGCCGGCGGCGCAGCCTGGGAGGAAAGACCGGGCGGCGGCCGAGACAGGGTTCCCACGCGAGTGGCAGCCACGTGTTCGCCTTTGGGTGCCATGCGCCCTGCGGCTAGCAGTGCGCCAGAGCAGGGTCGCGTTCGGTTCCGCGCCCGATCTCATACAAGCCGTCACGTACCTCTCTGGAGCGGGTACGGATGTGCTGGCCGACGGCTACGGGCCAGATCGTCGCCTCATCCCACAGGGCACCGCCCAAGGCGTCGAGATCATCAGGCCCGGCAATGGGCAGTTCGGACAGGTCAGCGCCCGACAGGTCGATCTGGATGTCGTCGAGTTCGCCGCGTAATGTGCGGGTGATGCTGTAGGCGCGGGGGCGATCGCGGTCCTCCAGGAGTGCGGTCGTGACCTTGTAGGAGATGTCACGGGCGTGAACGAGGGTGTGGGCCATGTGGTGGTCTCTGGCCAGGGTGGAGCCGAGGGCGCCTGTGGTCGCCAGGCTTGCGAACCCGACCCCGGCGTCCAAGATCGCCGCCACGGTGTGGGCGAAGTCAACCGCGTGCTCGTTGGCCAGGTCGTAGGCCACGGCCAACTCCCGGGTCAGGGCCGCGACGAGGTGAAGAGCCTCATGGTGGCCGTGTGACGTCATCGGCTGCAGCCCCAAGCACACATACAGGTCGCGGGCTCGCAGGCGGGCGCGAACCACGGCCAGCATCCGCGCCAGTGCTGGATCGTGCGACGACTGCAGCTCGCCGGGGGAGTCCGGCTCCTCGCAGAAGCCACCCATGATGCCCATCAGGCCGGCGCTGGTGTCGAGACTGTTGCGAATGCGCTGCAGGAGCCTGTCGCTCACCCTGGTCAGCATCGCATCGAGTTCCTCGTCGCCGAGCTCGTCCGGCCACTGCTGCGGCAGGGCAGACCATGTGGGCAGCTCCTGCTGGCGCAGATGACCGCAGAGCAGCGCGGCGTCGGGAGGTGGCGGAACGTCGGGAAGGTTGTCGTCAGGAGTGGTCATGGCCGGTCCCTCCCGGTAGCTGGCGGGAATCGTGAAGGCGACGCTTGAGAGCCTTGCGGGCCTTCTTCAGCAGGTCACGCACTTTCTGGTCCGACATTCCCAGGCGCGCTGCGGTCTCCACCGCGCTGAAGCCTTCCAGTTGCCAGAGGAGAACCAATCGCTCGTGTTCGGGCAGCGCGGAAAGGCAGGCTCTGACGGCCAACTCCTCGGCCACGCGTTCGGCGTGATCGTCGTGGTCGCCGCGGTGGGCGTAGGCGTCGTCAACCGGCGAGAGTTCGGGAGGGTAGGCCACGCAGACTGCGCGCACTCTCTGGCGCGGCCCCGGCGGCCGCCGCAGGTTCTTGAGCGCAACAGCGCGCAGCCACCCGGAGGGCTGACCGACCTGGGCCCACTGGAGAGGGTCGGCGGTCAGTTTCCACAGCTGCAAGAAGGCGTCTTGGGCCGCGTCCTCTGCTTGCTGTTGAGTGACGTCCGGCGAGCTGAGGACCAGAAAGCGAACAAGGGCCGGCAGTTCGCTGTCGTAGAGCTCGACGAAGGCTTGACGCGCCTGGTTGGCGTTCACCGCGTCCAAAGTGTGCGTGTCGGAGGATGGGCTGGAGTGCAGCGACCGCGCCGCTTGGTCATCAACGGGCATCGCTGGCTGTTTCTGTCGACCTGCCGGTATGACCGACCTCCACCACCATGCCGCGCTCACCCATGTCGATGAGGCGGCTGCCAGGCGGCAGGCGTCTCAGGTGGTCACGCCGGGCTTGCTCGCGGGAGCGCTGGCGGGTGGTGCGCCCGCGCAGGCTCATGCCGCAAATGGTGGTAAGCGCACTCAGTGCTGCGGTCAGCAGTACCGCGAGAGTGGGCCCATCCATGCATCGGTTCCTTTCAGGTGGGCGCGGAGTCTCGGCAGCCGAGGTGGGCACCAGAGGCGGTGCTCTGTCCTTAAGTGGCCAAAAAGGGTCATGATCGGGAAGGTGGGGTGAGGATTTTCTTTCTCTTGTCGTACTTCGGCCGCTTCACCTGCGGCGATCATTAGTTGGGGCTCCAACAGAACGAAATTCAATGGGCTGGCCGAATGGTCGACTCCTGATGTGAAAGTCTTTCGGCGGCTTGGGGCGAGCTCTCGCCTTTTGTTGTGAAATCGGGTGGACAAGCATGGATGGCAACAGTGGCCGGTGGGTGGTCGAAACTGCCCCGGCGGTTTGTATGTAGTTTTTGTCCGCTATGGGTTCGATATTCGCTCGTGCAGTTCAAAGCGCACGTTTAATCGTTTGGTGATGATGGAATGTGCACATGCTGTCTCACCGCCCCCGTGCGGGAGGCAGGTGCTCGCGCGACACTGCGAGCACCTGCCTGCGGCCTGACAAGCCGGGTATGCGGGACAAGGGGGGCAGTCAGTGCCAGCATGTGCCCGGGCATGCAGCCCGATGAGCGAAGGTGTTTCGGCTGCCCATCTAGCCTGCGCGCACACTGTCACCCGCATGCGCGCTCGCGCCTGGGGGAGGAGGTCGTGCCTTCGCCGTCTCCCCGCTCACCTGCCTCCTTACCAAGAAGAGGGGCAGGCCTCTGACCACAGCCACCCATCCAGGTACCGCAGCGCCGCTGCGTACCGGGACCGACTGCGACCAGAGCGCGCACCCGGGCGCGGGAGCCACGCCATGCTGCTCCAGGAACCTGCTTGCCACCGGACTCACTCCTTGCGGAGTGTCCGGGGCGTCGAGCGTGAGGGCTGCTCGCCGGGTTGCTCGGCTGTTGATCCCCGAAGAGAGGGTGGCAGCACTAGGAATAGAGGGTGGTGAGGTCGATGGCGAGGACGGAATCAGAGTCCTTGGCGAGGTCGGAGGTGAAGCCGGCGGCGCTGTAGCAGGCGAGCTTGGTGTCGGTGGTGTCGTAGCCGCGTTCGGTGAGCACGTCACGGGCTCTGGCGAGGCGGGTCACGTCGGCAGGTCCCATGGTTTTGCCCCACGTGGCTTCGCCAATGGAAAGGACACGGCGGCGTTCACCGCTGTCGGGCTGGGCAAGGACGACGATGTCGAGCTCGAGCTTGGTGCGGTTGCGGTGATCGATGAGAATCCCAGAGCCGATCTCAGCGGGTAGATCACCCCACAGCGTGGTGGCCTGATCGGTTTCGGCGAATTGGCGGCAAAGCTGCTCGAAGTGGGGGCCGAGGACTTGTGAGGCGAAGCGAGACTTGGCAGCGTTCCAGACGAGGCCCGCACGGCCGCTTTCGAGCAGGCCCCACTGAGGCCGCATGACGACCTGGTAGAAGGTGATCAGCGGTTCGGCGATACGGTAGTGGGATCGGCCGGCGTGGAAGAGGTCAGGCTCACGACGCAACAGGCCGCAGTCTTCCAGGACCGTGAGTGGGTGGCCGATGTCGGTGCTCTTCCTGCCGATGTAATCGGCGATCCCACCGCGTGAGGAACGCCCGTGTGCGACGGCGGACAGGACAGAGTGAAACAGGCCGGGGTCGCGGGCTTCGGTCTCCTCATCCAGGAGGTAACGGGCTTCGCGAAACAGCGGAGTTCCAGGGTCCAGCACGGTGCGCAGCACCCAGTCGTCGAAGTCGCCGAGGCTGTGCGGAGCATCGTCGTTGACAAAGCGGCGATAGGCGGGCGTCCGCCGACAACCGCGTGAAGGCGGGCGGCCAAGGCGTGGTCGCCGACCCCCCAGAACCCGGCCGCCATGCGGTAGTCGAAAGGCCGCACGACGAGTTCGAGGTTGGCCCGTCCGCGCAGGGGAGCCGCGCCTGCGAGCAGCCCGCCCATGACTGACATGGCCGACCCGCACAGCAGCAGCTTCACCGAAACCTTCCGCCAGATTCCCCGGTCTATCTCCCGCTGCAGGATCGACGGCAGCGCAGGAGACACCGTGCACAAGTAGGGGAACTCATCAATGACCACCGGGCCAGAGTGCTGAGCCGCCACCGAGAACACGTGCACGATCGCCTCGTCCCAGCTCGCGAACCGCAACGGAGTCGGCGCGTCCACATACGCCGTCAGCGCCTCGGCGAACAACAGCAGAGATTCGGTCTCCGTCGCCTCCGTTGCACTGAAATAGAAGCCCCCGGCCTCATGCGCCAGGCCCTCGAGCAGGAACGTCTTCCCCACCCGCAGCCGACCGCTGACCACCCCCAGCTGCGGCCCCTGTGCCTGCCGGTCGGCGAACGCCGCCAGATGGCGCCACTCAAACTCCCGACCGAACACCTGCGCAGGCTTGACCAGCATCCAACCTCCAAGGACCACATCTCTCATAGCTGTCCTTCTCAGCAAACATGCGCCGTCGAACAGAACGAAAGCTCACCTGCAGAGGGTCGCAGCCGAAACTGCCCGCGTCGTACCCAGGCCGTGCCGCCATGGGGACGCCAGCGATCTGGCCCGCCGAGGCCAAACGCGTGACCCTGATACAGAAAGCAGGGAAGAATCCTTCTTCCTTGTTCTCCCCCTCCAGGAACTGGGTGCCCATGAACGAGCAGCACCTTCCATCGTGGGCGCTGCGGCTTCGCGCCGCCCGGGAGGCCATTGCCCTGACCCCGAAAGATCTGGCCGCCCGGATACGCAAGGTCGCCGGCCCCGACACGCGTTTGCCACAGCAAGCCAGCCTGCTGCGCTCCATCCGCCAGTGGGAAGCGGGCACCCACGAGCCCCGGGGCATGAGTAAAGTCCTCCTGGCCCGCGCCCTGAACGTGCCAGCCGAGACCCTCTTCCGCGACACCTCACAGGCGAACGCGCACCCCACCCGGGTCGACGGGGCGCCCATCATCGCCAGCCAGCCGTCAGGCCTCACCAGAGAGCCGGACCGCGCGACCTTCGCTCAGATCTCCTTCGATAGGCTTGTGTTTCCGGCCGGGCTGTGGGAAATGGCGGCGATGTCGATAGACCGCAGAACACTTCTGGCCGCGCTCACCGGCCTGTTGTCCACGACGGCGTGGTTAGGCCACGACCAGGCACAGGCGGGCACCGCCGTGGCCTTTCCCGCAGATGGTCACCTCGCCGACGTGCTGGGCAACATGCGCCGCCTGCGAGCCGTCCTCGCCGATCAGGACAACATCCTGGGCGCCAGCGCCGTCCTGCCCGCAGCTGCTCACCAGGTGGGCCTGCTTCGCGAACTCGCCCGCACCTCCGCCTGCGCCGCACGAGCGGCTGTGGTGGACCTGCAGGCCGCCTACGCCGAGTTCATCGGCTGGCTCAGCGACGACCTCGGCGACCGTGCCTCAGGCCAGCAGTGGATCAACCATGCGCTGCTGTGGGCTCACGAGGCCGACAACGAGCTGCTGATCGCCTACATTCTCATGCGCCAGTCCCAGCGGGCCGCCGAGACGGGCGACACGCCTGCGGCCATCGCGCGCGCTCAGGCAGCCCAGCGGCGCAGCGGTCTCACTGCCCGAGTACGAGCCGCCGCCGTGCAGGCCGAGGCCTGCGGTCACGCCCTGCACGGCGACGAGAGCGCCTTCAGTCGCTCCATCGCACAAGCCCGTGACCTCACCGGCCACGCACCACCTGCGGCGCCGGGGGAATGGGCGCCGTGGTGCACCACCGCCTACATCGCCATCCATGAGGCCAGAGGATGGGCCTGCCTCGGCCAGCACGGCAAGGCCGTCGAGGCCTACCAGCACGCCCTGAACGGATGGCCGGGGGAGTTCGCTCGCGACCGCGGCCTGTACCTGGGGCGCATGGCCAGATCACAGGCACTCAACGGCGACCCCGAGCAGGCCGCGCGTACCGCCAGCGCCGCGCTCACCATCGCCCGTGACACCCGATCAGCACGCATCCTCGCCGAACTGACCCCGCTGCGGGAAACGCTCGCCCCGTGGCAGAGCACCCCCCAGGTGCGCGCCTTCACCGCCGAACTCACCCACGTGAGCGCCGACGCTCCCCGGCAGAACGGAACACCACCAGCATGACCGTCCGCCCCCACGTCCTGCTCAGCGTCGCGATGTCCATCGATGGATGCATCGACGACACCAGCCCCGACCGGCTGCTGTTGTCCAACGCCACCGACTTCGCCCGCGTCGACGAAGTCCGCGCCGACAGCGACGCCATCCTGATCGGCGCCAACACCATCCGGCGAGACAACCCCCGCCTGCTCGTCAACTCCGAGCACCTGCGCGCCGAACGCGAAAGCCACGGCCTGCCCCCCTACCCGATCAAGGTGACCCTCACCTCCGGCGGCCCGCTCGACCCCGCGGCGAAGTTCTTCCACACCGGCGGACAAAAGATCATCTACACCACTACCGCCGCCCACGCCTCAACCCGCAGCACATTCGACGGCCTGGCCGACGTCGTCGACGCAGGCCAGCCCCTCTCTTTGCCCCACCTGCTGGACGACCTCGCAAAACGCGGCGTCACCCAGCTCATGGTCGAAGGCGGCACCACCGTCCACACCCAATTCCTCACCCACGACCTCGCCGACGAGATCCACCTCGCCATCGCCCCCTTCTTCGTCGGCGACCCCGGTGCACCCCGCTTCGTGAACGCGGGCGTCTTCCCGCAAGGCCCTGGCAGGAGGATGGTTGTGGCCGAAACCCGCCAGATCGGAGACATCGTCCTGATCCGCTACACCGCCCGCGCACAGGCGTGAGCACGCAGGAGCGGTCCTGGCTGGAAGCCGCCATCACCCTGTCGCACCGGTGCCCCCCTTCGCACACGGCCTTCTCCGTGGGAGCCATCGTCGTCGACGACCACGGGAGGCAACTCGCCACCGGCTACTCACGCGAGAGCGACGAGCACGTCCACGCCGAAGAAGCCGCTCTGGCCAAGCTCGACACCAACGACCCGCGCCTGCGCTCGGCCACGATCTACACCTCGCTGGAACCCTGCACCGTCCGCGCCTCCCGGCCGCTCACCTGTACCCAGCTCATCATCGCCTCCGGCCTGGCCCGGGTGGTCTTCGCCTGGAGAGAACCGGCGCTGCTCGTGGCCGACTGCCGCGGGGCCGAGGACCTGGCAGCCGCAGGCGTCACCGTCACCGAACTCCCGGCCCTGGCCCCGCTGGTCGAAGCAGCCAACAAGCACCTGACACGCCCAAACCGTCGTCCTGATGCATGAACCCGGCGCGCTTGGCGACCAGCATGTCATCGAACACGCCCTGTGGGCTGGGCGGGGAGCCTGCTGGGGGGATCAGTGTCGGTGACCTCGCCCTCGCTGCCTCGCGATGGGCGAGCGCAGTCGGCTGGACAGCAGGCGCTCACCCCGAGCCGCCTGCGTTGTGTGTCAGAGTGGGGCGGAGGTGCCAACCATCGTTTCCAGGCTTCTGTACGGCGCCAACCTGATCGAGGCCAGGCCTGTCGTGTATGCGCCAGTCGGTCGCCCAGGTGTTCAGCAGTTCCTGGGCGCTGCCGTCACCGACCGCGACGTGCTGGTCGGCTTGGCGGGAAGTGATGAAGGCAGCGCCAGCCGGGGTGGTGGCACCGATGAGCCACACAGGCTCGCCGAGCGCGGCCGTGGTCAGGGCATCGGGCCGGGCGGCTAGGAGCAAGGCGTAGAAGTCAGCCGCATTCTCCTGGGCATCAAGTGGCCCACTCACTATCCGACTGCCAGCCTGCAGTTGGTGGAGAAGGTGCTGGCCGGTACTGGTGCTGTCAGTGCGAAGCCAGCTGGATGACAGCCTCCCTGGGTGACCCTCACTATCGTGGGTGAGGACGTCCACGCCTCAGGGCGGGAGGATCCACTGGTCGAGCACCCGGGCGGTCGCCTCTACAAACCCGGCCTCCAGAAGGTGGTCGGCAGTCAGTTTCTCGGTGCGGCCACTCGGCGTGCCCTGACTGCGAGGAAGGTCTTGACGAGGACGGGTCACCTCGACCGGGACCACCACGATCGCGCCGGGTACCGCGCGGCTCAGCCACATGCGCGGGATGTGCATCAGCGTCGCCCCAAAGCGATGCTGGTGCCGCCGCCTGCGAGCAGAGTCACCTTGGTACGGCCGTCGGTGTGAAGACGCCGCTCGGCCCGGCTGATGAGGGCAGGGTCAATGTCGACCGAGGGGACGCGGCCTGTGGTGCCTACCAGGTGGGACAACAAGGCAGTGGAGTAGCCTGACCCGGTCCCGATCTCCAAAACATGGTCGCCGGACTCGACCTGAAGCAGGTCGATCATGGTGGCGATGATGGCGGGAGCCGAGGTCGGCGGAAGCATGGAGCCGTCGTTTTCGATCGTGTGTGGGTTTCAGTAACGTGTGCGAGGGTGCGCTGTAGGTGTGGGCTGACGATCGGTGCGACGGCCACGTGGGGTCCCCTCTGATGGGTGGTCAGGTGCGGCGGTCAGATTCGCAGGAGCAGGTGATAGCGCCGGTCGGGGTGGCAGGACTCGCCCGCAGGCCCGGCGGCGGTCTCGATCCAAGCGTGAGCGGTGTAGGGCTGCATGCGCGCCCCAGTGCACACCTCCACACGCCGCCCCCGAAGCGCCGCAGTCAGCATGGCGGCCACGGTGTTCTCCAGACAGGCTGATCTGCTGGGCATCCAGCATCCCGCCTGGCGGGATGCTGTGGCGGCGATTTCGGCTTGAGCCGGTGTGGCGTTGCGGCGGCAGCAGCGGCCCACGGCCATGAGCACGCACTGAGGTCTGGCAAAAGGCAGCCTGACAAGGGCCCGCAGCGAGCACGTGGCCAGCAACGGCGTCGAGCACGTCGCGGAAAGTGTCGCCTTGAACAAGTTTTACACAAAATATCGATAGCAGACTTGGGTGATCGGTTCTGACTTCTGATTGCTTAACAGCAAAAGCCGTCTGGTAACAGCTCTGCCTACCGCCGCTCTGCAGGGCGGCGGTGGGCTACACAGAAAGGGATGCAAGAATGTCTGATACAGTCCTCTCTTTTCCGGTCGACGATCAATTTGGGCTCCTAAGCTCGCATGGCTTTTCGGCAGGGTTTGCTGGCACCTGGGTAGAAGGAAATGATGTCGATCTCGTAGCGAATATCCTGCGCGCCGACCCGTCCAGTAGACTGGATTGCGACCTTCAAACCGCCAGGCGCCGACACGATCCCGACTCGTCCGACGAGGTCATCTGGGTAGGTGGGCACGCTCCAGGATGGCTGCACATTGTCGGTCTGCGTGGCCCCGGCGTGGTGCCGGAACCGCTCAGCGCAAACGGCTCCCAGCTCTTTTTTCTGGAATACGATCAAGACGGGGTTCGGGGCCTCACCTATTGGCGTGATGGGGAGAGTAGAGGGCAGTACGGGCGCGACTCTAACTTGCCGGGCGACTTGGATGACATGTTCGCCGACCATGCTGTCGCACTCACTCCCGGCGAGAAAGCTCAAGCCGAAATCAACGACTATTTGCTGCTAATTGGTCGCGTCACCAACAGATTCATCGATCACGATTGGTTTGCTGGCCGTCGGGCGCTATTTCGTATTCCGGAAGGCGCCTGGCTGTGGTGAACAGAGAAGACTGGCTGAGAACACTCTTGCATAATCGGAGATGGATCCCATGCCTGACGACAGCTGCATCCGTGCATGGATGTAGCTGTCAAGCACCAAACACCGAACACCAGCGGATGCTGAGGTAGTCGATTCGCCGTAGGCGGAGATCAAGGTAGGGGTGGTGTGTAGCGGAGGTGCTGAGACGGTCTTCGTCCTGCAGCGTGCAGTGCTTCAGGGGGCCTCGCAGGGCCTGCATCCCCCCTCTGCCCTCACCTCCGGCTGATCATGTCGGGCTGAGCAAGCGGGCTGATCAGCCACTACCCGGCCTCGCTGGGCCCTTCCTGACATATTCGGTTCCCACCCCTACAAGGCGACGAGTTCAGCGATCTTCTTCGCGATGTCTTCGAGCGAGTCCTCGTCAGTGCTGAGACCGTTGCGGGAGCCAAGGAGCGGGCTGATCGCCCGAATTTCGGCGTAGGACACCCCGTGCGCGACGGGGATCAGCAGGTCGCGAGCCAGCAGCTCAGAGAGTTCCTTCTCGGACACACCACCGCTTTCGATGCGCTTGAGGAACGCTGGCGTGATCAGGACGAGACCGATGCGCGTCTTGGCCAGGCCCTTGTCGATCTCCCGCATGAACGGCAGGCCGAGGATGATGTCCCGCTCGCTGAACCAGACCGACACCTCCTGCGCTTCGAGGAGGTCATGCAGTTCAGTCGCGGTCTCTCGCCGGTCGTCCCAGGCATGGCAGAGGAACAGGTCATAGGACTCGACGCGCGGTCCCACCGCTTCAACCTTCTGACGGTAGCGATCCAGCGCCGAGACTTCGTCCGAGCTGTAGGTGACGGGAGAGTTGGCCGGCGACCACCGCGGACGAGTCGATCGGCCAGCGCCACCCCCACCACTGGATCCGCCTCTACCGCTCGAAGCGCGAGAGATCGGCGAGGTATCGGAGGACGGGGAGTAGGAGAACGAGGAGTAGGAGGACCGGTATCGGCCACCATGAACAGGGCAGTCTGCGCCGCCGCCACGGATGTGGCCGCGTACGGGCGCTGTGCATCGCATGGCTCGAGTCTATGAGCGACCACCGACAGTCCCGTTTCGAGTCCTGTGGGGACCCGCGCCGCTCGGTCATCGTGCAGACGACTACGGACACCAGTGCAACCGACAATGGACACTGACACCGGGCCCAACTTCTTCAAGAGGCGAGCGCGTCTGCGAGAACGCCGACCCGACCATCACTCCACGAGCCCTCACCGAATCCTCCGCCTGGAATCGCTACCAGCGACCTTGCCTGGCAGGTCGACGCGATCCTCGACCGGCACGGTTCCGTGCGCGAGGCGATTCACGAACGACACGGAGCCGGCGAGATAGACCTGCCCACAGCGGGGGACACGCACAACCCCGAGGAGCTGGTCAGCAGGTTGCACAACGGCGGCGTGCGGCATCTGCTCCTGGCCGGTGGCACTGACCTGGCCACACCGTTCCTGACGGCTGGACTCGTCGACCACATCGAGACCGTTCTCCCCGTGCAGGAACCACCCCTGGAACCCGGCTCTGGTACCCACGCCGCCGGGCTGGACCTTCCTGAGGGATTCCACCTCACACGGGTGCGCCGCAGCGCCCGTCATGTGCAGGTCAGTGCAACCTGTCGAGCACCGGCATGACCACCATGGGACTCACCACCCGGCCGCCAGCGAAACTGCAGCACCGCAAGAGAGCTACCTTCGCCCTCCGACGACGAGCACGACAGCGATGAGCACGACAACAGACCGTTGCCCCTGCGAGGAAGAAAGGGCTCGCAGAGGTGATGGACGTGCTTTCCGAAATCCTGCGTGATCGCTTGCGGACGTCACCTGCCAGGCCTTGGGGTGCCCGGGACACCTGCTTCTCCAGGCACGTCGCCCTGCGGGGCGGCAGGATGGCGCTCATGTTGGTGATGCGCCCCGCAACCGCTTATGACCGGCCCGCGATGCGGGAGATGATCTCTGCTCGGTGTGCGTGGATGGAGGAGCGGGGAATGCCGTCATGGCGGCCGCAACTGGACGACCTGGTCTCCCATTGCGACAACCCGTGCGGGGATGTGTGGGTACTGGAGCGTGACGGTTCCCAGATTGCCGGTCGGACAACAGTGCAGGAGCAGGGGCCGCCTTGGGGGTGGACCGATCAGGAGAAGGCTGAGCCCTCCCTCTATATGACAACGTCGGTGACGTCGCCAGACCTGCACGATGTGAAGCCAGGGACGCTGATGGCATGGTGGGCGGTCGACCGCGCTGCCCGGCTCGGGATGCGGTGGGTGCGGCGGGACTGTCTGTTCCCCGAGCTCGCCACCTACTACCTGACTCAGGGCTACGATCTGGTCCGCGAGGTCGAGTTCAAAGGCCATCGGCTGTTCATGATGGCGCGCCCAGCCGAGCGGCTAGACCTCGCGGAACTTTTTCACAGGTAGGCGGTCGCGGCTAGGTGTAGGTCGACGACTTGCAACGGCTTGGCGTGGAGCTCCTCCTCGTAGGGCTCGTGCTCCATGGCGGCCAGGGTACTTCTCAGCTCGTCGGGGTCGACCAGGTGAGCGTCGATCAGCGGTGATCCATCGGTGAGGATCTGCTGCAGGAGCGAGATTCCGTAGGTCTTGAGCGCGTGTTCGACGAGCCAGACAAACGACTCGCGCTCGACAGGATTGCAGACCTCGTCACTGGGACCGAGCGCTTGCATGTGGCGGCGTTGGAGGTTCTCAAACTCGCGCCAGTGGAGAGGGAGCTGTTCGCCGAGAAGGATCATCGCGGGGAAGGTGAAGGGGGGATCGGCCCCGCGGCGAGGCGATCAGCCCGTACGAGGAACCCCTGTTCCTTCCCTAGGAATCCGAAGTTGTCGCTGCTGCCAACTCCCACATCACTGACAAGCAGGGTGATCGCGTTCACAATAGCTGGCGGGGCGATGGCGTCGCCGCCGTTGCGCAGTGCGGGGCGGGCGTCAGGGCCAAGCCAGGGGAGCTTCTACCGCCTCACCGGTCAGATCGCGGAGCACGGCGCACACGCGCTTGACTGCGCTGATGCTCCGCCACTGCATCCGAACTGCCCTCGCATCCTGCGGGGACAGCGCGACCATCTCATCTCCGCCGAGTCCGGTCACCAGCTGTCTCTGGAGACCACGGCGCCACCACTGCTACGCGCTGGCATCTGAACGAGAAGGTCGTGTTCGTTGAACGGCAGAGTTGCACGCATCTGGGTGCGGCGGCGGTGTTGCTGGGCGCGCCCCGCGCCGATGACTTGAAGTGCTGCAGTGGTGATCTGGCCGGGCCAGCGGGTGGCCGCACGGGCGGCGGCGGTGCCGGAGTCGAATCCGCCGGTGAGGTGGAAGATCTCGTAGCGAATATCCTGCGCGCCGACCCATCCAGTAGACTGGATTGCGACCTTCAAACCGCCAGGAGCCGACACGACCCCGACTCATCCGACGAGGTCATCTGGGTAGTACTCCAGCCGCACTTCAGAGTTGGGCGGCAACGGCCTGCGTCGTGCTGTAGCGCGCTCGTCCATGCTCGAGCACGCTCGTCCATGCTTGTAGCCGGGTGAAAGACGAGCGACCACCGCTGTGATCATTCAGGTGTGTTGGAACTGAAGATCATGCGGTGGCCGCGTTGGCCAGGGTAGAACATGTCAGCGCCGCTGGTCTGCAAGCGGGTCTGGATGACGCCTTCGCGCTGGTAGCCGACCGGTTCAAACGTCCCGAAGTTCGACAGCGTGCACGTGCTTGCCTCGGCGGGCTGCTGTCCGGGCTGGAGCATAAGAACGGCTGGTCGCTGGCCGAGTACGCCGGTGAGGCCACCCCGGATGGCATGCAGCGGCTGTTCAACGCCGCCAAGTGGGACGTCGATGGCGTGCGCGACGATATCCGCACCTACCTGATGCGGTATCTGGGCGAGCCCGATGGGGTGCTGGTCGGCGACGACACCGGCTTCGCCAAACAAGGCACCCGCTCGGCAGGGGTGCAGCGGCAATACACCGGCACCCTCGGCAAGGTCACCAACTGCCAGATCGGCGTGTTCCTCGGCTACGCCTCCAGCCGTGGCCGGGCAGTGCTGGATCGTGAGCTCTACTTGCCCAGAGACTCCTGGATCGCCCGGCCGGACCGCTGCGCGAGCGCTCATGTCCCCGAGCAGGTCGGCTTCGCCACCAAACCCCAACTCCTGCAGGCCATGATCGGACGGGCACTCGCGGCCGGCGTGCCGTTCGGCTGGGTGACCGCCGATGAGGCATACGGCGACAACGGACCCCTGCGCCGTTACCTGGAAGACCAGCAGATCTCCTACGTGTTCGCGGTCTCCCGTGCCCACCAGATCGCCACCGGCGTGGGCAAGGTCCGCGCCGACGTCATGGCCGTCAAGGTGCCCAAGAGCGGATGGCAGCGCCTGTCCTGCGGCCCTGGAGCCAAGGGCGAACGGCGCTACGACTGGGCGCTGATCGCCACTGACAGCCCTGCGCGCCGCCTGCTCATCCGCCGCTCGCTCAGCAATCCCCGCGACCTGGCCTTCTACCTGTGTCACACTCCGCGACCGGTGCCACTACAGCGCCTGGTCAAGGTGGCCGGCGCTCGCTGGACGATCGAGGAATGCTTCCAGACCGGCAAGAACGAAGCCGCCTTCGACCAGTACCAGGTGCGGCTCTATACCGCCTGGTATCGCTACATCACTCTGGCCATGCTCGCCCTGGCCTTCCTGGCCGTGACTCGTGCAGTCCTCAGCGCCGCACCCGTCCCACCGGCCGGCACCGGCCAGCTCATCGAGATGTCCGCGAACGAGATCCGCCGCCTCTTCGCCCTGCTGACCCGGCCGCCCATCAGCCGGTCTCACATCCTGCACTGGTCACGCTGGCGACGACGCCATCAAGCCCGCTCCCGACGAAGCCACTACCAGCGACAACACCTCAAAGATCGATAAGTGCGGCTGGGGTAGTAGGCGCGCATGCTCCGGGATGGCTGCACAATGTCGGTCTGCGTGGCCCCGGCGTGGTGCCGGAACCGCTCAGCGCAAACGGCTCCCAGCTCTTTTTTCTGGAATACGATCAAGACGGGGCTCGGGGCCTCATCTATTGGCGTGACGGGGAGAGTAGAGGGCAGTACGGGCGCGACTCCAACTTTACGGGCGACTTGGATGACATGTTCGCGGACTACGCTGTCGCACTCACTCCCAGCGAGGAAGCTCAAGCCGAAATCAACGACTATTTGCTGCTAATCGGTCGCGTCACCGGCAGATTTATCGATCACGATTGGTTTACCGGCCATCGAGCGCTGTTTCGTATTCCGGAAGACGCCTGGCCGTGGTGAACAGAGCAGACTGGCCGAGAACACCTCAGTGTATTCGGCGATAGAGCCCACACCAGGCGACAGCTGCATCCGTGCAATTCAAGCTGCATGGATGTAGCTGTCCAGCAAGCAGCACCAAACCATCGGCGGATGCCGAGGTGGTCGATTCGCCGTTGGCGGCGATCAAGGTAGGGGCAGTGCGTGGTGGATGCCTGAGCGAGTGCCCAAGTGGCTCGATGCTCATGGCAGACCGTCAGGACTCATACGTGAGTACCGGGACGGTCTTCGTCCCCCAGCGGGCAGCGCTTCAGGAGGTCGCGATGACAGGCCCTGCCCCCACCCTCTGCCCTCACCTCCGGCTGGGCTGATGATGACACTGATGGAAGTCTCGTCATCGTGGGCTGGGCGGAGGACGACGCGGACGTGCTTGCGAGGATTCGTGAGGTCAGCCATATCGAGACCTACGAACGAGCCGTTCGAGTGCCGAAGGAACTGAGGAAGGCCCTATGGGAGGCGTGCGGCGGTCATGATCCAGACTTTGATTGAGCTGTTCGGCAAGGCGCAGTACTCGGTGACGCACCTGGAGATGCGCGACACCTACGGCAGCAGCGAGCCTGACTTCCAGGCGTGGCTTGCCGGTACGAGCGTCGCCGAGCTAGAGCGGCTCGGGAACATGGACGGCTGGGTTCGCCTCATCGCGGAGCACGCCGACAGGGGTGTCACCTTCCGGCGAGCCCGTGTGGTCTCAGAGCCGCACAGTGACTACATCGCGTTCGAGCACGCCGTAACCGGTTATTCCAACCTTGCCGGCGGTGAACAGGTTCGCTGGCTGGCTCGGCCGCGGGCGCGAGACATCGCGCTTCCCGGTTGCGATTTCTGGCAGGTCGACGACGGGCAGGTGTGCTGGGTCTTCCAGACCGGCGACGGAGAGCCCGCAGGCTTTGAGCTGTCTGATGACGCTGGCGAGGCGGCGCTTTGCGCGGCGGCGTTCAAGGCTGTGTGGGAACGCGGCATCGAGCACTCGGAGTACACACCCGCCATGTCAGAGTTCAACGGTTCGTGGCAACGTCACCGTCCTCCAGCGCCCAGCAGGCACGTCAGGCCATCGCCGACCGGCTGCGCGAGATCTTGCGCGATTCCGGGCTGACCGCTCGGGCGCTGGCCCGCCAGGCCGGCTGGGATGAGACGAAGTGCTCCCGCCTCACCAGTGGCCGTACGCCTCCCTCGGACGCTGACATCCGCATCTGGTGCACGATTTGCGGTGTCCCTGAGGAGATCCCCAATCTGATCGCCGCAAGCCGTAATGCGGCGAATGCCTACGTGGAGTGGCGACGGGTTCAGCGTAGCCAGCGGCGCCTTCAGGAATTGGGCCTGGAGCTGTATGAGAACACCACCGTCTACCGCTTCTACAGCTCGAACTTCATGTTGTGGCCGCTGCAGACCCGGACTACATGCGAGCTGTCATGACATGGTTCAACGAGTTCCACCAAGCGGGCAACACCGACATCGAGGAGGGAGTACAGCTTCGTGTGGCTCGACGCCGGTTCCTCGCCGACGGGCGGCGCACCTGCGTCATGATCATGGAGGAGTCGGTGCTGCGGAATCGCATCTTTCCTGATCACATCATGCGTGAGCAGCTCCGCTACATCCTGACCGTGATGCGCCAGCCGAACCTGTCTGTCGGCGTCATTCCGTGGATGGCCGCCCGCTCGCAGCACGCCTGCGAGACCTTTCACATGTACGGGGAGGTGAATGTGTCCATTGAGCTGACCACAGCCATCGTCACGGTCACGCAGCCACGCGAGATCGCTCTGTATGTGAAGGCGTTCAATGCGCTGGCTTCCGCGGCTGTCTACGGCAATGCTGCTCGCGCCCTTGTCTCGGATGCCGTCGAAGCGCTGGCCTAACTGGCGTACAAGTTCGTACAGGTTCGTTGAGCCGTCCGTGGGCGCGCTCCTACCGTTCTAGGCATGCCTCCCAGCAGAAGGCGGCCCAGGAAGCAACTGCTCACAGGTCCGCTCACCTCAGTTGAGCTCGACGAAATCGGCCGGGTGCCGAGCCTGCAGCCCCCTCCGGCATGGACACGCGCGCAGTACAGGGCGCAGATGCTTCGGCGAGGCGTGGGGGAGAGCGGCGATCCCGGCACGCTGGGGATCGCCGGCTGCCTCGCCCTCGCCGAAATCAACACGGTGCTGGAGAAGCGGCCCAACACCGTCTGGATCATCGGCGGCGCCACACTGCCGCGACCAGATAGAACAGCAATCCCCGGTGGTGTTCCGCAGGCTCGGGAGGGCGCAACATAGCCACTCCTGCCGGGCTAATCAAGCCCGCCGCTGCTGCGCAGGACACCACTCGGGCGATTGGCGATCTTGAGGAGTGGGGAATTGGATCATTCGGGGTGATGCTGATCGCGCTGGTTGAGCCCGAGCTCCGGCGCAGGGGGCCGAAGAGCAGTCGCTGTTGCTGCCTACCAGCCTAGCAAGCTGTTGAGTTCGGCCGACTAGCAGCGAGGCAGGCTGAACTCGATCGTGACCACCGGGCTCGATGACCCGGCCGCCCATCTTGGCCACGAGCAGACTTGGACTGACACAAGAGCTCGCGATCGATCGCATCACGTCGGGTGATCCCACAGTTGATCGCGCCCGGCTCGGCCTGCACCCGAACCGGAGTCCGTGCACGGAGTGGACCCCGGCGCCCTCGAGGAGGAAGCTGAGGCCTTGAAGGCCGTGTCGGGCGCACCCTGGCCAGCCCGGCAGGCGACTGCGATGGCCATCATCGAGGCGCGCACCGGTGCGCGGCTGCCTGCTGACTGGTATGAGCGCCCCCGTACGGTCGCGATCGTCGATCCATTGATCGACGAGGAATGTCCGCCGATCGGTTTTCGGCACCACGAGCCGGATCTGGCGGCGCGGCTCTGCCTGGCATCGCCGGAGACCCGCCGTCTGATCCTGCTTCACGTCATTGACCTCCTGATCGAACGGTTCGCTCTCGGATCCACCGCTGTGACTCAAGCCAAACAAGTGGTGCACGATCGCCTTCCGATCAGTACCGATCTGCTCCAGCGTGTTTCGAGTGATTGGGAAGCCCTCGGACAGCGATGGGCCGGGCAAGGCGCCGCAGTTCGGGAACAAGCTCACGATGAGTGGACGCGATGGGTGGCAGCCAACGGAGTGCGCCACGGTATGCGCTCATTCCAGGAAGAAGCGACTGTTCTCGACGGCCTCACCTATGCCAGATTCGCCTTCGGTGACGAGTGGCCCGGCATCCGGGCATGGATTCGCGCCGAACTGAGGTCCGGATTCTCTCGTTCGCGTTAGGTTGTCCACTCGTGTATGCACGGTGTTTCCATGGGCGGGAGGAAACCTCGCCCTTCTCAGTACGCCGTTCTGCTCGAGCGTGGAGTTCGACTCCAGCGCTTGGGCGATGCCTCGGTGGCGGACGCCAGCGCGGTACGGGGGCGTGGCCATCCTCTTGCTGGCCTGCATGCTGCACGCAGTGACCGCCGTCCGTGGCCGGCAGCGGGCAGGCCAACTGCTCGTGCGGGTTCTGGCGGTCGGTGTTCTGCTGGTGCATGGCTCTGGAGCGCTGTCGCTCGGCATCGACGTGGGCGTGGATGCGGCATGTCGTCGAAACCTAGACGTCTTCTGGCGCGGGGTTGGGGACCTTCTGCTCGGAGATCTCGCTCTAGTTCTGGCCTCATTGTGCGCCCTGATGTCGGTGCGGGCGCACCGGTATCGGATGCGAGGGCTCATCCGGCGGACGGAGGTCAGGCGTGCAATCTCAGGGCTGGGGCTGGGATTGCTGTTGTTCGTCCTGCCCGTCACCGAGGTCACGACCAGGCCGGTCACTGGCGGCGACGCATGTTGGCCGAAGGCGGGAGATGGTGAGCAGGCCTTCCTCTGCAACGCGCGTCCTGTCTTCCCGGCGATGTCCGACCATCTGCTGCTGGCCTACGGGCGCAAGCAATGTGCCGCCTATCCAGGCAATAGCATGCACGTCTCGCTTCTCCTGCCGATCTGTCCCGCAGCGGCCCGGGAATCGGACAGGGAGATCGCCGCCGAACAAGCGAGGATCAAGCTTCAGGAAGCGGCTAGCCAAGCGGCTTGCGACCGTTTCCAGCATCGGCCGCTTCTGAAGCCCGTGGGCGTTGCCCGGGACCGGATGCGGTCGGATACGGGGCTCCAAGCGTTCGAGGATCACGAGCTCACCTCAGACGAACGCCCCGCCCTGCACCGTGACCTGGTGGGCAGCACGCAAGGAAATCTCCTGATCGCCACCGATAGCGAGGCAGACACCTGTGTGACCGCAGAGACGTACCGACATCGGCCGCCTGTCCAAGTGGCCGGATGGGACAAGGTGATCGAGATTGGGCACAAGAGCCCGACAGGGCGTTCCGAGCTTGTCGCATCAGGCTCGATCGTGCCGCTGAACCTCGCCTCGTCGGGCAGGGGACGCTATCGCGTACGAGTGCACTATCGCGAGCCTGTCCCGGCGGAGAGCCTGCCGCAGCATCTGCTGGTCATGGTGTTTCCCGGCCACAGCGATCAGGTGGTTACCCACAAGTGATGAGGCCATGCCCGCACAAGCGTGGGTATCGATGCTCATCCACTGACCTTGAGCGGGCCGGGCGAGGTGTGTCGCTATGAGGGGTGCGACAGAGATTCGCCCCTCAAGCCTGCTGCCACCGGACTGGACGAGGGTTGGCCAGGCGGGAAACTCCTTGCGGCTCCGCGGGGAAGGCTGAGGCGATCAGCTGCTTGTGCGTCGGCCAGGACGTTCTCCCAGGCGGCGCGGCAGACGATCAACCGTTGCGTGTCAGGAACAGCGACCACGACCGCGCCGCAGTCCAGACAGCGCAGATGCTCGATGCGGACGGCGGCCACCTCCCCGGAGGTCAGTCCGCAACCGAACCCGAGGGCCATCAGCGCCAGCGCGTCGCCTCTGGCCTGGCCGGGCAGACGTTCGGCCCAACCGCGAAGGCGGCCGAGCTGAGTCGGCGAATACGGCGAACTGACCTTCTTCGGGGCTTTCATCGGCGGCGGAGCCTGCTCGCCGCGCTCCAGCCAGGCCAGTGTGGCGCGCATGTTGCCACCGCCTAGTGCTGTGACCACAAATGATCACCGGGTTGGCGTGCACAACACTTCTGCCGATTGGATGGACTGACCACGGCCGATCAGTCTTGGAGGCAGGGTGACGCAACCGGTCAGGGTCCGCAGGCTCACGGACCAAGAAGGACAGAAACTGCAGCGGATCGTGCGACGCGGAACCACCAGCACGGTCCGCTACCGGCGAGCGATGATCCTGCCGGCCTCAGCCGGAGGCAACACCGTGCCGGTCATCGCCCGCCTGGTCCAAGCCGACGAGGACACCGTCCGCGACGTCATCCACCGCTTCAACGAGATCGGGCTGGCCTGCCTGGACCCTCAGTGGGCGGGAGGCCGTCCCCGCCTGACCAGTCCTGACGACGAAGACTTCATCGCCAAGACGGCCACCACCCGCCCGACCAACTTCGGCCGGCCCTTCACCCGCTGGTCCATCCGCAAACTCCTGAACTACCTGCACCGCCTTCCCGACCGGGCGATCACCCTCGGCCGCGAAGCGTTACGCCTGCTGCTGGTCCGCCGGGGGATCACCTTCCAGCGCACCAAGACCCGGGAAAGACTCACCCGACCCCGACTTCGACACCAAACTCGACGCGATCGACTACGCCCTGACCCGCCGGCCCGAGCGCACCTTCGCCTTCGACGAGTTCGGACCGCTCGGCATCCGGCCCACCGCCGGCACAAGCCGGGCACCGGCGGGCCAGCCGGACCGGCTGCCGGCCACCTACCACCGCACCCACGGCGTCACCTACTTCCACGGCTGCTACTCCGTCGGCGACGACCTGTTGTGGGGCGTCAACCACCGGCGCAAGGGCATCAACCACACCTGGGCCGCACTCCGCTCGATCCGAGCTGCCCGACCGGACGGCGCCCCGATCTACGTCATCCTGGACAACCTCTCAGCGCACAAGAACTGGCGCATCCGCACCTGGGCCACCAAGAACAAGGTCAGGCTGCTGTTTACCCCCACCTACGCCTCCTGGGCCAACCCGATCGAGGCGCACTTCGGCCCGCTGCGCCAGTTCACCCTGGCCAACTCCGACCACCCCAACCACACCGTCCAGACCCGGGCTCTGCATGCCTACCTGCGCTGGCGCAATGCCCACGCCCGCCACCCCGACGTGCTCGCCGCCCAACGCCGCGAACGCGCCCGCATTCGCAGTGAGAAGGGCATCCGCTGGGGCGGGCGCCCACTCAGCGTGGCAGCCTGACTCTCGACAACCCGGTGATCATTTGTGGTCACAGCACTAGTGTCATCCGCCTGAAATTCGTCGGCAATATCGTGCGAGGGATTCGAGGATCTCTTCGGCGCTCTTGGTCCACACAAACGGCTTGGGGTCGGTGTTCCACAGAGCCATCCAGGTGCGGATGTCCTTCTCCAGCGCCTGGACGCTCTTGTGGACACCACGGCGGATCAGCTGGTCGGTCAGGTAGCCGAACCAGCGCTCGACTTGGTTGATCCAGGAGGAGCCAGTGGGCGTGAAGTGCATGTGGAAGCGGGGATGACGGGCCAGCCACGCCCTGATCGCGGGCGTTTTGTGGGTGCCGTAGTTGTCGCAGATCAGGTGAATGTCCAGCTCCACGGGCACCGTCTTGTCGATCGTGACCAGGAACTTCTTGAACTCCACAGCGCGGTGCTGACGGTACAGCTGGCCGATCACCGTGCCGTCGGCGACGTTGAAGGCGGCGAACAGGCTGGTGATGCCGTTGCGCACGTAGTCATGGGTGCGCCGCTCGGGCATGCCCGGCATCATCGGTAGCACAGGCTGCGACCGGTCCAGGGCCTGGATCTGGGACTTCTCATCCACGCACAGCACCACCGCCCGCTCGGGCGGGTGATGATAGAGCCCGACCACATCGACCACCTTCTCCACGAACAACGGGTCGGTGGAGAGCTTGAAGGTGTCACTGCGGTGCGGCTTGAGCTCAAAAGCGCGCCAGATCCGGCCGATCGTCGACTCCGACAACCCGCTGCGCTGGGCCATCGAGGCCCGCGTCCAATGGGTGGCGCCGGTTGGTGTCTGCTCCAGGGTAGTCACGACCACCTGCTCGACCTGGTCCACGGTGATCGACGGTGGCCGGCCAGGTCTCGGCTCGTCGATCAGCCCGTCCAGCCGCAGTCGCAGGAAGCGGGAGCGCCACTTGGAGACCGTGTCCGGATGCACCCGCAACTCGGTGGCGATCTGCTGGTTGGCCTTGCCCTCGGCGCAGGCCAGCACGATCTTCGAGCGCATCGCCAGGACCTGCGCCGACTTCGCTCTTCGCGCCCACCGTTGCAGCGTGACCCGCTCTTGTTCGGTGATCGTCAGCTCGGCCTTGGGCCGCCCGGTTCGGGGCCTGTCCAGCAGGGCGTCGATCCCGCCTTGTGCGTAGGCTCCGCGCCAGCGCCGCACCATTGCCACATTCATCCCGAGGTCCCGTGCCACCTGCGCGTTGCTGGCCTGCGGTTCAGCGCAGGCCAGCACGATCCTCGCGCGATCAGCCAGTCCCGGCATATCCACCATCAGGACGTGGAGCCGAGCTCGCTCGGCGTCCGCTAACACGATCTTCACCGCTGACGCGCCGGAATCGCCTATCCATCCAGGATAAGGATTTACCCGCCGAACTTCAGGCGGATGACACTAGTGGCCCGTCCGGCAGCCTTCGAGGTCGTCACAGCCAGCCTGGTGGGCGTCACTTCCCGCACCTGGCCACGCTGGCTGGCCGCCTATCGGGCAGGGGTGGCCCTGGAGGTGCCGGGCCCAGAGCAGGCGCAACGACCTGAGGCTGCGCTGCTTTCTTGAAGAGTTGGCGAACTTCATCGAGGGGACGGGATCGCGTGCCCTGCGTCCGGCCAGAGGAGAGGACACTGCATACTCTAGCATCTATACCAGACAGTACGAAGCTACTGTACGGTATAAATTCTAGAGTCCCCAATAGACCGCTACGTTGGCCGCTTGTCGACGTGGACGCCCGAAGGAGCAAGATGGCGTGCACGTGCACGACCGCACAGGCCTCGTCTTGCGCCGTGGGTATGGGGCCACGATCTCATCCTTTCCTGGTTACAGTGCCAGGTCAGCCCTCTCGCCGAGCCAGGCCGAATCGCTAGCCACCAGGGCCGCAGCAGCCGGGTCGAAGGCCGTCGCTGTTCGACGCCGTCGACTACCGAGCCTGCTCAGCCGTGGAAGGCGGCATCAACCGGTTCGAGCGTCACCATGCTCTGGCGATCCGTCCGTGAAAGTCTCCTGGCCTTCGCCGCTCCACATAGAGGTCTCGATGCAGATCTGATCCAACGACCCCGTGGGAGCGGCCAAGCAAAGAAATCCGCCACTGCACCGACGTGGCGGGCATCGTCCCCGACCGCGCCACCATCGTCAGGTCCATCGGCGCAGCAGTGGCCGAACAGCCCGACGAAAGAACCAAGGTCCATCGCTACCTGGACCTGGACGTGGCTGCCAAGGCCCGCATGCGAATGATCCAGGCGAAACATTCTCCCAGAACGCTCCTGCGGAGACTCACCGCCTACCTGAAAGATCAGGATCACGCGAACAACGGCTCATGCACCACCGCTGTGGACGTGATCCTTCTCTCTGCTGCCCCGGGCCGGCAAGATCAAGTCTCATGACGTTGCGATCGGCGTCGCCACCTTCGCCAACCACCGCGAAGGCTTGCTGGTCGTCGGCGTCGCCGACACCAAAGCGACAGCGCTCCAGAGCCATGCATCAGCAGAACACCGACCGCCAGAACCCGCACGAGCAGTTGGCCTGCCCGCTCACGGCCACGGACGGCGGTCACTGCGTGCAGCATGCAGGCCAGCAAGAGGGTCGCCACACCCCAGTACCGCACTGGCGTCCGCCACCGAGGCATCGCCCAAGCGCTGGAGTCGAACTCCACGCTCGAGCAGAACGGCGTACTGAGAAGGGCGAGGTTTCCTCCCGCCCATGGAAACACCGTGCATACACGAGTGGACAACCTAACGCGAACGAGAGAATCCGGACCTCAGTTCGGCGCGAATCCATGCCCGGATGCCGGGCCACTCGTCACCGAAGGCGAATCTGGCATAGGTGAGGCCGTCGAGAACAGTCGCTTCTTCCTGGAATGAGCGCATACCGTGGCGCACTCCGTTGGCTGCCACCCATCGCGTCCACTCATCGTGAGCTTGTTCCCGAACTGCGGCGCCTTGCCCGGCCCATCGCTGTCCGAGGGCTTCCCAATCACTCGAAACACGCTGGAGCAGATCGGTACTGATCGGAAGGCGATCGTGCACCACTTGTTTGGCTTGAGTCACAGCGGTGGATCCGAGAGCGAACCGTTCGATCAGGAGGTCAATGACGTGAAGCAGGATCAGACGGCGGGTCTCCGGCGATGCCAGGCAGAGCCGCGCCGCCAGATCCGGCTCGTGGTGCCGAAAACCGATCGGCGGACATTCCTCGTCGATCAATGGATCGACGATCGCGACCGTACGGGGGCGCTCATACCAGTCAGCAGGCAGCCGCGCACCGGTGCGCGCCTCGATGATGGCCATCGCAGTCGCCTGCCGGGCTGGCCAGGGTGCGCCCGACACGGCCTTCAAGGCCTCAGCTTCCTCCTCGAGGGCGCTGGGATCCGCTCCGTGCACCGACTCCGGCTCGAGCGATGGGATCCGGGCCAGGTACTGCCCGTGGGCGGCGTACTCGATGCCCCGCGTGCCTGCGACGTTCCATGACAGATGCCAGACCTGCGCATCTTGGCTCAGCCATCTCATTACCTGGTGTCGGGCGGCGTAGCTGAAACCGCTGGGTTCAGCCAGCATGATCGCTGAGTCCGCCTTTTCTAGGTAGACGGGCCAGTCGTCCATGAATACCGCTTCCTCGGTGAACTCCTCGTCAGATTCCACGAGAACGGGGCTGCCGCCGCCGGTAAGCCTTGAGGCGATGTCCTCTACCGAGGGCAATAGTCCCTCGACAGGGCGAACCACAGTCCATGCCAAGGTCTCCCCGAACGGAGCAGAGGACTGGAGAAGGTCCGTGTAGTACCTGACGGCATCGTTCAATTTCATACGGGTGAGGCCATTCGGTTGGGGTGGTGATAGATACGATCAACCGCCACCGGGTGCTAATCGACCCGGTGGCGGTTGATCAGGTTTCTACTTTACGCCGCTGTAGTACTTGGAGGCGGTGTTGATGTGCCCAGGCCAGCAGTGGTTTGCCATTGTCGGGACCGGGGTGGTCGGCGGATCATCCCTGAATCGGTTGAAGAATACGTCTTCGAAGATGATCCTGTCATTATTGTATAGGCGTCCCAGAGCGGTGCCCGCCTTGCCGTTGTCTGCTGATGGCATGGCGCAGATCGACAGGTTTCCGTAGTCTCCGTCGCCTTCGGCTGTTCTGTTGCCCGTCGACTGGAACGGGTACTCGTCGCACTCCTGGCCGTTGTCGCTGAACTTGGGCCAGAGGCTATGGCACCTGGTTCGCGCACGCGCGTTGCTGTTTCCCTTTGTCGGCTCGCCTACCCGCCAGAGCAGCTGATTGGCGGGAGGGCGTTTCTGGCCCTGCTTGAGTGCGCACCCGGGAATGCTCTTGTTCGGATTCTTTGGGTAGGTGTCAGCCTTCTCGTAGCAGGCCTTGTAGTAATGGATTGTGGCCTTGTCGTAGCCTGCGCCCATGACCCATTGGATAGAAGGAGTGACGGGGAGAATGCAGCCACCCGTGCTACGCGACACCTGCTTGCTGTCTGCGGAGTCGCATCGGACGATGCCATCTCTTTTTGCTGAAGCGTGCATCCACTTGATTCGCTCCGCGTCATCGGTGTGAGTGATCTTCCCATAGTTGTCGAAGACGCAGTTGGAGATCTTCTCCACGTTCTGAACGGTTGCGCCATTGCGGTTCCTGCGCGTCGCGGGGGCGTCACCTGCGGCCGCCCTGAAACGGAACGTGGTGACGTACCGTGGTTCACTCTGGGGTGCGTCGTAGAAGTCTGCCCATTGTTTCATGGTTTTCGTGATGTGATTTCGCTGGGTGGCGCCATCAAAAGAGGTCACATGTTTGCAGGACTGTTGTCCCTGTGTCACGCTCATGCCGACGGTGAGCTCGACTTTGCTCACTTCGCCACGGACGTCGAACGCGTCATAGGCGCCGTCCATGTAGACGTCGTACCAGATGTCACGAGTCGTCGCCCCGCCATCGAGGCCGCGACGTCCGGAGAACGTTTTTGCTACGAAGAGAAAGCCGCCCATCCAGAGGTTGTCCATGTCGAGACTATCCTCGGGCTGACTTTCTTCGTCGGGCTCGTGGACCAAGACAGTGCTTTTGTAGCAGCCACTGAATCGATTCTTCAGCAACCCGTACTCGCGGCGGCCTATGCCATATTCGTTCTTACAGGTTGTTCCGTTGAGCCTGTCGTAGGTCCAGGGCGCCGATGTCACTGCTCTAGCGGATGCTCCTTCGTCAGGTGAGGCAGCGGAGCTGCCGTCCATGAGGGCGAAGAGCTCATCAGGCAGTAGCTCTCTTCCGTACACCCACATCTCGTCGAGCGTGCCGGTGAGCGCGGTACCGAGCGTCGTCGGGCCAACCGCCTGCCACGGCGTGAAGGTGAGGGCCGCGCTGCCGATGTTTGTCCCGTTCAGATACAGGTTGGCGGCACGTGAGCCACCGGTGTATGTGGCTGCGAGGTGAAACCACTCGTTGACCGGCGGCTCAATCCCGGACCTCACACCCTCACGTGTTGCCGCCAGATCGTCGGCGCTGGTGAAGGTGAACACAAGCCCGTCGTGGGGATCATTGCCGAGCAGGAAAGGCGACTGGTGGGCTCCCCGCTGCTCCAACAGCGTGGAGGAACCATCTTTGTCGCTGACTCGCAACCAAGCAGCCACGGAGAAGTCCCCGCTGGGCAGAACGGGCTCTGTCGTCTGCGCGAACGGGCCGCTGTCGGTCAAAGTCGTCCTGGCGGTGACCTGCTGCCAATCAGACCAGTCGGATGATCGTCCGGGTACGACGGCTCTGGCACGCCAGCGGATTCGCCACCCGTCGGACAGCTCACCTGTCGGGACTGCGACATGGCCGACCGTATCGGAGGCCACATCGTCTGCGACACCTGCCCAGATCTGCCCGCTGCCCTGACTGGCCGGTGCGTTCGGGGCGTGTTCGACCTCGAACTCGCCACGTATCGGGTCATCGTTGGGATGGCCGAACGTGGCCTTCAAGGTCGGGGTGAGAGTGGTCCTCGCCTCGTCATCGATCACGACCGAAGGCATGAATGACAAACTATGCACCGTGGGCCCTGGAATGTCCACGGCTAGTTGCTGCCAGTCTGACCACGTGGAGGTGGCGGTGGCCGACACAGCGCGGGCACGCCAGCGCACCAGCCAGCCGTGCGTGAGCTTGCCAGTGGGAACGGCAACGCTTGCCTGAGCGCCGACTGCAATATTGTCAACGCCACCAGCCCAGATCTGCCCGCTGCCCTGACTGGCCGGTGCGGCGGGATCGTGCTCGAGTTCGAACTCGCCACGCAGGGGAGCACTGGCCGCGTCGTTCAACTGAGCCAGTAACGCCGGTGTGGCCGTGTTTGTGACAACCCTGTCATCCACCTGAGCTGACGGGCTCACCTGCAGCGCGCCCACCATGGGGGCGGAGACCGGGTCTGGTAGGTCCACGGTCAGGACCTGCCAGTCCGACCAGGGCGAGCCGACGGTGGTGGCGGTGTTGATCGCGCGGGCGCGCCAGCGCACCTTCCACCCATCGGCCAGCTTGTTTGCGGGGACGGTCACCGAGGCTGGTGTGCCGGAGGCGACATTGTCGACAGCTTCGGTCCAGATCTGACCGTTGCCCTGCCCGGCGGGTGCCGCCGGGTCGTGCTCGATCGTGAACTCAGCTCGCAGCGGCTGAGCCGCCGGGTCGGTGACCGTGATGTGCAGACCAGGCGTCAGGCTTGTGGTCACGGTGACGCCGTCAACCACCTGCGAGGGAGTGACCTGGAAGTCACCGACCGTCGGGTTGGGCACGTCCACCGTGGCGCTCTGCCAGCTCGACCACGCCGAGGTGGTGGAGGCGGTTGCGTTGACCGCGCGGGCCCGCCAGCGGATCTTCCAGCCATCAGCCAGCTTCCCTGCGGGGATGGCGACCGCGGCCTGACCGCCGGAGACCACAGCGGAGGTGCCGGCCCAGATCTGGCCGGTGCCCTGCCCTGCGGCGGACGGGTCGTGCTCGACCTCGAACTGGCCGGTGAGGTTTCCGGCGGAGGTGTCGGCGACGGCGGCGGCGAGTTGCGGGGTGAGAGAGGTCGTCACTGTGACGCCGCTGACAGTGTGCGCCGGAGTGATGGACGGGGCAGAAACGACCGGGTTGGAGGCAGGGGCGGTGCTGGTGATGGTCAGCGTGGGCGCACTCATGAACTCGGTGGCCTCGACAGCGGTGAACACCCGGTAGTTGTTGATGTTCGTCTCGTTGGGCGACTTGAGCACCAGGCCGTGGTTGACGGCCCCCGCAGCCCAGTCCTGGGCGATGCCGGTCACGTTCCACTCCAGGTCATCCGGCCATTCGGCACAGTCCTGGTTGACGCCCTTGAAGTTGGTGGAGGCATCCTCGGTGGTGAGAGTCGGCTTATTGGCCCAGTACAGATTGTTCGGGTTCCAGGCACTGGTCAGCCGGGCGACCTGAATGCCGTTGGGCAGTGCCGGGCCACAGGCCTGGCTGTCGATGGTGTTCATCGACAGCGTGGCAGCGGTCACCGTCCGCCCCTGCAGACCGAAGGTGTCGAACTGCAGCTGTGTGCGTGCCTTCAACCCGCCGGTCATGGTGCCGGCCATGAGGTCCTGGCCACCTGGATAGGCGGGCAGGCTGGCCGTGTCGCCGGAGGTGACCTGAACATCGGTGCTGAGCGGCATCGTGACCGCCGCAGACACACTCACCGGGTAGGTCGTGGCAGCATCCGACAGGAAAGCCGAATCCGGCTTGACCACCAACTCCGTACGACCGCCCTCGGTGACCAGGTGCGCATCGGTCTCACCACGCTTGACCGCCGCCCTGCGAGCTTTGCCGCCGCTGCTATCCGACAGGAACGGCTCGGTCCCAACGGCGACCAGCCTTTTGTCCTTGCCCTTCACCAGCAACCGGTCGCCCTTGGCCTCCGTCAGGGTCAGGCTCTCGTCTTCGATGCCGATGCGCAGCTCCACCGTCTTGGCGGGCCTCTGCCGCAGCACCACCTCGTAGCGGAACCCTGTCGGCGACGCCGTCACCACCAGGTCCGCGCCGGCACCCGCCGCATCGGCATAAGTGGCCACGCTGCCCTTGACCTTCGGCTTCGGCAGGGGCGTCGGCCAGCGCAGCGCATACGACCTCCCGTCAACGGACATCTTCACGAAAGGATCCGTGCCACCGGCCGAGAGTTCGACGATGGCTCCCTCAGCGAGGGTCTTGGGCCGAAGCTTGCCGCCCTGGTCGGCCAAGGTAGTGTCGATGGGGATCCAGGTACCGTTGCGCCGTGTGCGCACCGGTCCCGTGCTGATCTTGGTTGTGAACGTCTTTCCGTCCGGTTCGGCATAAGTGATGCTGGTGGCGGTTGTCTCTTCGGGGACCTCGACTCGCGTGCCTTTGGCCGCTGCCTGACGGGCTGTGACAACACGGGCCGGTAGCAGGCTCTCATCTGTTGGGCCTGCCGACGCGGGGGTGCTGACACCGATGTTGGCCAGCGCGGATGTGCTGACACCTGGAGTCCACGTGATGCCGCCGTTGACGGTTGCGTGGTGGTTGTTGCCTGAGCTGTCGGCGGCGGTTGTCCCAGTGCCCTCATCGAACGACCAGTGTGCTGCCACGTCTCCCTCCGGCGGAGGAAGCGGTGTCTCTACTTCTTCGGAAGGAGCCACATAGTCCTGGTCACTGTTGTCGAGGTAGGCTCGCGCCTGCTCGTCGGTGACCGGCGCAGGCTCACGCAAGGTGTTGCCAATGCGTCCTTCCGTCACCAGTTGGTTGAACTGCCCGTGCGTCGAGGGAGGGGTTTCATTGTCCTTCAGCACCATGACGCCGAGCTGAGGCTTCGCCGCTGGTTTGAAGTCGACGCTGAGCCTGGGGGCGTGCGCCGGGGAGGAATAGGTGGACTCACGGGTGCGGTAGCGGCGCCAGTTCGTGATGTCGGATTCACTACCTGCAGTGAGCTGGAAGCCGTAGTTCGGTTCGCCAGCAGCCCATGCCTGCACGATCCCGTTGACCGAATGGATGAGGTCCCACTCGTAGTTGAACGACCCCGTGCAGGCGGCGCTGTTGTAGGCGCCGTACTCTGTGTCCGCGCCTGTGTTTGTGACCGACGGCTGGTTGGACCACGTCAATTCCAGTTCGTCCCAGTCGGAGGTGACGCGCCGGGCTGTGATGCCCGATCCGACATACAGGCCGCAGTCGTTGGACAGGTGGTTCCACAGCGTCAGGTCCGCGTTCTCGATTGTCGAGCCCCAGAACGGGTCACTGGTTGCGGGCAGCGGGAACTGGATGTAGCTGCGCCAGCGCACGTTGCCGCTGTTGGACTTGCCGACCAGGATCCGGTCGAGGTTGAAGTTTGACCAGCTGTCGGGATAGTCCGCGTTGTTGACGAAGGTGTCCATGGGCTCGCCTTCGTATGGCGTGCTCACCCCGTCGGGGCAGTACGTGCTGGAGGGCGTATCGATCTCGCACTCGTACCAGTCGTCATCGACTGCGGCCATGGTCACGGGGTAAGTCGTTGCCGGGTCAGCGAGGAACACAGGATCCGGTCTGTAGACCAGATCGGAGTTTTCCAGGCTGACGGCCGCTCTGCCAACCTTGGCGGCCTCCAAATCTCCGCTGGGATCGGCTGCGTCGGCGTCGAGCAGGGGCGCTGGCTGAATGACGAGGAAGATCTTGCCGTCCTCGCTCTTCAGCGTCGGCTGCCCCTTGTCGCCCTTGCCGAAGGAGAGGCCCTTGGGCGGCGTTGTGGGGATGCGGAAGGTCACCGGCCCCGCTGGGCGTTGCCGCAGAACGATTTGCTGGCGGAACCCGGTCGGGGTTGCGGCGACGACGAGATCGATTCCCTTGCCGTACGTCGATGCGTAGGTGGCGGTGTTCCCTTTGAGGGTTGGTTTGGGCAACTTGCCTGGGGCGTCAACGCGGGTGAGGGTCTTGGCGTCTTTGGCCTTGATCGCTGTTGTGTCGCCACCCAACGACAAGGTCAGGTCGCCCTTGATCGCCTTGGGTCTGATGGTGCCGCCGGCTTCGACGAGAGTGGTGTCGATGGGGATGAAGCCATCACCTTTGGCGTTCTTGACCCGGATTGGCTCGAGATTCAGCTCCATGCGGAGCGTCGTGCCATCGGGGTTGGCGTAGTAGGTGGCGCTTTCCGAGCGTAGCGACTCGATCTCGATGCGCCGGCTGTCTTTCTGGGCCTGCGCCAGCGCCTTGCCGATGGGTGTGGCAGGAGAGCTCGGCGGCGGAGTGGAGATGGGAGCGGCGGGAGATGGAGGCACAGGTCCCTGCGCGATTGCGGGTGCGCTCATGACGGAGAGGGGCATGGTCAGGGCGGCGATCAGCGCAGTGTGGCGGCGCATCCGGCGGGATAGGCTGGGCGATGGTCGTGATGGGTTCATTCACGTCTTTCGAACTAGTGTTCCAAAACGTGGCGATCATTACATATAGATGACCTTCTGTAAAGGCTTCTCCAGGGTGAGTGATCGCCTCATGGGTTGTCTGACGCCCCGTCTTCGGAGACCTGCTGCGCGATTGGGGTGGAGGCAGTGTGCTGACCTCATGGGCGACACCAGACTGGAACCGGTGGAGTTGACCACTCCGGAGCGCCAGACCCTGCGCGGCTGGCAGCACGCCGCTCGACCGCCCAAGTCTGGCCATGCGGGCCCGGAAGCGTGCTGGAGTGCGCCGATGGCCGGAGCAACACCGCTGTGGCGGCCCGGCTGCGCGTTAACTGGAGCATGGCGACCAAGTGGCGGCCCGTTTCCTGGCCCGCCAGCTGGACGGGCTGAGCGACGACCCACGCCCCGGCGCCCCTCGGACCATCACCGACACCCAGGTGGAGGTGGCGGTGATACGGACCTTGGAGGAACTGCCGGAGGGGGCCTCCCATGCTCCAAGCACGAACTGGCCAAGCCGGCGGGCATCTCGGCCACCAGCGTGCACCGCATCTGGTGGCCTTCGGGCTGCAACCCCACCAGGCGGAGACCTTCAAATCTCCCGCGATCCGCTGCTGATCGACAAGATCCGTGACATCGTCGGGCTCTACCTGGCGCCACCGGCCAAAGCCGCAGTGTTGTCCGTGGATGAAAAGCCGCAGACCCAAGCGCTGGGTGCACTGCCGGAGGGGCAGAAACGGGGACGATGCGTAACGACCGCGGCCCCCAACACCTACGTCAGCGACGGGCCGTGGCCCTTGGCCACCCTTGTCCCGGAGGCTCCCGCTGGGGCGTATGTCGCACAGGAAATCGCGCGCCGCCTTCAGGTCACACTCAACGCTCAAGAGCTGAGCCAGCGTCAGGCTGCTGCCTTGGCTGGCCTGGCACAGAAAACGATCAGCAGAATCGTTCTCGGTGACGTCTACCGTGATGTGGCCGTCCTCAGGCGGCTGGAGCTCGCCCTGCAGGTAGGACTGTATCCCTGCCTGCGCGAACGGTGGACGCCCCCGGAGGCAGCCCTCTCCCCTAGACAAGCGCGCTCTCGTCACAAGCGACCGCAACCGGTCATCACCCCTTGTCGGTGACACGTTTCCAGGCGCAAAAGACTGACCCTCTGATCGCGGAGATGGGCATATCCGAGTGGAAAGAAAACATCTCCGCCAACGGGTCGAGGACGATGCGGTGTGCACCATCGTGGGCGAGCGGCGTAACTCCACCGCGCGAACCATCCAGAGGCCCGCTGGATGGCCCGGCGAGGAAGGATCTCATGGTCCACGAGGACGACGACCGCGGCCGGGACAAACGGCACCGGCGGATCCGCACGTCAGCGGCCATAGCCAAGCTGATGCTGTGGATCGTCTGGGTGCCGTTCGACCCGCGCCACTAGTGCTGTGACCACAAATGATCACCGGGTTGGCGTGCACAACACTTCTGCCGATTGGATGGACTGACCACGGCCGATCAGTCTTGGAGGCAGGGTGACGCAACCGGTCAGGGTCCGCAGGCTCACGGACCAAGAAGGACAGAAACTGCAGCGGATCGTGCGACGCGGAACCACCAGCACGGTCCGCTACCGGCGAGCGATGATCCTGCCGGCCTCAGCCGGAGGCAACACCGTGCCGGTCATCGCCCGCCTGGTCCAAGCCGACGAGGACACCGTCCGCGACGTCATCCACCGCTTCAACGAGATCGGGCTGGCCTGCCTGGACCCTCAGTGGGCGGGAGGCCGTCCCCGCCTGACCAGTCCTGACGACGAAGACTTCATCGCCAAGACGGCCACCACCCGCCCGACCAACTTCGGCCGGCCCTTCACCCGCTGGTCCATCCGCAAACTCCTGAACTACCTGCACCGCCTTCCCGACCGGGCGATCACCCTCGGCCGCGAAGCGTTACGCCTGCTGCTGGTCCGCCGGGGGATCACCTTCCAGCGCACCAAGACCCGGGAAAGACTCACCCGACCCCGACTTCGACACCAAACTCGACGCGATCGACTACGCCCTGACCCGCCGGCCCGAGCGCACCTTCGCCTTCGACGAGTTCGGACCGCTCGGCACCCGGCCCACCGCCGGCACAAGCCGGGCACCGGCGGGCCAGCCGGACCGGCTGCCGGCCACCTACCACCGCACCCACGGCGTCACCTACTTCCACGGCTGCTACTCCGTCGGCGACGACCTGTTGTGGGGCGTCAACCACCGGCGCAAGGGCATCAACCACACCTGGGCCGCACTCCGCTCGATCCGAGCTGCCCGACCGGACGGCGCCCCGATCTACGTCATCCTGGACAACCTCTCAGCGCACAAGAACTGGCGCATCCGCACCTGGGCCACCAAGAACAAGGTCAGGCTGCTGTTTACCCCCACCTACGCCTCCTGGGCCAACCCGATCGAGGCGCACTTCGGCCCGCTGCGCCAGTTCACCCTGGCCAACTCCGACCACCCCAACCACACCGTCCAGACCCGGGCTCTGCATGCCTACCTGCGCTGGCGCAATGCCCACGCCCGCCACCCCGACGTGCTCGCCGCCCAACGCCGCGAACGCGCCCGCATTCGCAGTGAGAAGGGCATCCGCTGGGGCGGGCGCCCACTCAGCGTGGCAGCCTGACTCTCGACAACCCGGTGATCATTTGTGGTCACAGCACTAGCCACCAGGGCCGCAGCAGCCGGGTCGAAGGCCGTCGCTGTTCGACGCCGTCGACTACCGAGCCTGCTCAGCCGTGGAAGGCGGCATCAACCGGTTCGAGCGTCACCATGCTCTGGCGATCCGTCCGTGAAAGTCTCCTGGCCTTCGCCGCTCCACATAGAGGTCTCGATGCAGATCTGATCCAACGACCCCGTGGGAGCGGCCAAGCAAAGAAATCCGCCACTGCACCGACGTGGCGGGCATCGTCCCCGACCGCGCCACCATCGTCAGGTCCATCGGCGCAGCAGTGGCCGAACAGCCCGACGAAAGAACCAAGGTCCATCGCTACCTGGACCTGGACGTGGCTGCCAAGGCCCGCATGCGAATGATCCAGGCGAAACATTCTCCCAGAACGCTCCTGCGGAGACTCACCGCCTACCTGAAAGATCAGGATCACGCGAACAACGGCTCATGCACCACCGCTGTGGACGTGATCCTTCTCTCTGCTGCCCCGGGCCGGCAAGATCAAGTCTCATGACGTTGCGATCGGCGTCGCCACCTTCGCCAACCACCGCGAAGGCTTGCTGGTCGTCGGCGTCGCCGACACCAAGGGCTGCCGTCGGCGATCCCAGGAGTCGACCTCACCGACCAGTTCGAGCGGGAAGTCCGCACCGCCATCGCCGCCCGTCTCGATCCGCTGCCGGTCTACGACATCGGCTGGCTTCCCGAAGACCCTGTCAGCGTGGACACCCCACGTAAAGGCATCTTCCTCCTGGCGGTCGCCGAGAGCGTGAACAAGCCGCACCTGGTGTACGACCCGGCTCAGGACGGCGTCCAGTGGGTTCCGCAGCGGTACGGGTCACGGAAGGTGTGGATGAAAGAGGCGAAGGTAGCGACCGCCTACCGCGACCGCTACCTGAGGGCGCTGGGCACCAGCGCCCGCGTCGACCAAGTCGAGTCGCAGATACTGCAGCGCGTGGTCGAGGCACTGCGAACCTCCGCCCGGCCTGGCCCGGTCCTGGCAGTGTCGCTGGTGCCGGAGGTAGCCGGTGACCTGGCCATCACGACGGCGGAGTTCTCCCGCTTCCGCCAGGAGTTGGAGCAGGAGTCGCTCCTGCTCGGCTGGGGTGGGCCGTTCTTCGCCCGGCCGGGGGTCGCCAGCGGCCGCTTCTACGCGCGGGGCCGGGTGAACAACAACGACGTCTGGGCCGAGCTGCACACCGACGGAGCGGGAGCATGGTGTTCCCGCTGGACTGCATCGGCCGCGATGAACGGACGATCGCGGTGAAAGACTCCGGGATGATGCAGTGCTGCAGTGGGCATTGCACTTCCTGGCACGGCACGCGACGGAGCGGGCTGGCGCGTCCGGGACGGCGGTGCTGAGAGCTTCCCTGCTGGCAGATGTTCGAGCCTTCAATCCAACCGATCCGGCGATGGCCGAGGCGCTGGCCGCTCATACCGAGCCGTTCCACTGCGCCGCTGCCCGTGTCACGGGCAGGCCGACCAGCGGTGGCGGGAGGCGTGCGGGCCAGGCCGCCCGAGGGGCGGTCGGGCAGAGTGTCGCCTTTCTTGACGATCTCGACAGTGAGGGGCAGCCGCTCATCGCGGCGCTCGCGGAGTTGGGCAACAAGCTGATGCAGACCTTCGGGATGGCGCAGATCCGGCAGGTGCAGCCGGACGGGGCAGTGTCTCTGGCGGAGTGGGACTCCTACCGTGAGGCGATGCGTTCGTGGGCGGATGAGCACGGTATTTCCGTGGTGGGCCCTGCCCCGCTCGGATAGGACTTCGGCAGCGAACGTCAGGAGATGCCGCAGCGTAGAGCCAGGCCACGCAGTTCGGGGCTGGTCCGGCCGGAGATCAGCAGTGACTGGACTAGGTCACGCACGGCGGGGCGGGTGTGCGTCTCCTGTGGTGCCTGGCGCTCGGCGGCCAGCAGCGCGGCCAGGCATTGGTCGCGGCCGCCGCCCAGTCCGTGGGCGCGGGCCAGGTCGGTGAAGTAGCGGGCCCGGCGTTCGGTGGTGGGCAGACTGGCCGGGCGCAGCTTCCGGGCGGCGATGAGGGCGGCGCCGACGTCCCCGGCGGTGTACTCGGCGGAGATGCGGTGCAGTTGGACGGTGGCGGGGGTGAGGCCGCCGCCATGGTCTCGCAGCAGCAGTGGACCTGCGCTCAGACGGGCCGCGATGGCTGCGGCCTCGTCAGTGAGTTCGCGCATGCCGGTCCGGTCGCTGCGGTGGGCGGCGGTGTAGGCGGCGGATTGGATCAGCAATCCGCGCTGGGCTGTGCATCGGGCGTCGGACCCGTCGAGGAGGGCGGGATGTTGGGCGGCGCTCAGTGCGATGGTTATGGCCTGGTCATACCAGCGGGCTTTGCGGGCCAGGACGGCGAGCTGACGGGCGGCCTCGGCGGCCAGCAGCGGCCTTTCGGCACCTGCAGCCAGGAGCCGGGCACGGTCGGCGGCCATCCAGCCGAGCTGCTGGTCGTCCATCTTGACGAGCAAGCGCGTGATCAAGATGTAGATCTCCGCCAGGAGGGCGGCCCCATCGGTCGTCGCGTCGCCGACGGCGTGCGCGGTGGCCACTAGCAGCGGCAGCCGTTCGGCCAGGCGCACATAATGGCAGTTGTGGAAGTCGGCATGCGCCGCGGCCAGCGCCGCGCGGAGCTGCCCAGCGGGAACGTCGGCCGGGGTCGGTCCGAGCCCTAGCATGGCGTCGCGCACACGCGTGATCAGCAGGATGCCTGCGTCGGTCTCGCTGACCGGATCGTCCGAGCGCAGCAGCGGGGAACCAGCTGCTGCGGTGAGAGCCAGGTTGGTCAGAAGCTGCCGTCGCCGCACCGGATCATCCTTCCCTGCTTGCCTGCTGGCCACGTTATCGGCTGTGGCGGCAGCGGGCAGGGCGGTTGCCAATGGGATCCGTGCGTGGTGGTCGGCGGCGGCTTCAGGCGCGAGGCCGAAGGTCTGTGGGGCGATGTTCAAGGCCCCGGCGAAGCGGCGCAGCACCAGCAGGTCGGTGAGAGGGGCCAGGCCGCGCTCATAGCGGGAGACCTGCGAGGCCGAGTAGCCCGTGCGCGATCCGAGCTGCGCCAGGGTGAGCCCGGCGGCATGGCGGGCTTTGCGGACGATCGCGCCATGACCCCGACCGGCGGTGCTGGTGGGCGGGTACGTCGATGGTGCAGTCATCTGCTGGCTGCTCCAAGGCTGGAGACACGAGGCTCACTCCTCACCGTAACTGTCACACCACGTTCCGGCCAGACGGCTTTGCATGACCCGCAAACCGCTGGCATACCGCGCAAACGGCTCTCGCCGGGACAGGGCGGAAGCGGCTTGCTGGAGGGAGACAGGCTTCAGCTTCCCGTGGTCACCGACGCCACATAGCATCAAAGGAGAGCCCCCGTGACCGCCATCACCGCCCGCCGCCACCTGCAGACCGGTGGCCGCACCACCATCGCCGACCCTCGGCTCGCCCCCGCCTACTACGTCGATGCCACCTCTGTGGCCAACCCGTACGTCGCGCGCCTGCTGGCTCGCTGCCCCACCGTGTTCGACATCAAGCCCGCCATGAGCGCCGACCTGGAGGCGCCTGATGCCCCCGCGCTCACCTGCGACAGCGTTCCCTCTGACGGTGCCGTTGCTGACGGTGCGCTGCTGGACGGGCTGGTCATCGTCCAGGCCGGGGCCCGTATCGAGGCTGGCGCCCGCCTCGTCGGCCCAGTCCTGATCTGTGCGGGTGCCGTGGTGGCGTCCGGCGCGCTGGTGCGTGATCACAGCGTGATCGGTCCCGGCTGTCACGTCGGCTTCGGTGCCGAGGTCTGCCGCAGCCTCCTGGTCGCGGACGTGCTGGCCAAGCACCCGTGCTTCGTCGGCGACTCGGTTATCGGCTGGCGTGTCAACATCGGCGCGTTCTGTTCCACCACCGCATTGCGCTGTGATCGCGGCCCCGTGGTCGAACCTGCCGAGCAGGAGATCACCGTCACCCTGGACAGCACGCGGATCGGCACCAGGCAGACCAAGTTCGGCGCCGTGATCGGCGACGGCGTCGCGCTGCCCGCTGGCACCGTGCTGTCGCCGGGCACGCTGATCGGCCCCGGCACCGTCATATACCCCCGTGACCATGTGGGCGGGTTCCTGGCCAGCGGCTCACGGGTGCGGTGAGCGCTATGACCAGGAACCCGCCCACCAACTCTCCCCTCATGGTGAGCCCGGACGCCACGCTGAAGGTCACCGGAGGCGTCCCACTGGCCGGCCGTGTACCGGTACAGGGCAGCAAGAACATCGCGCTGCACCTGTACGCAGCCGCGCTGCTGGCCGACGACCCGCTTGTCCTGACCAACGCACCGGACATCCTGGACACCGGGGTGTGCGCACGCATCCTCACCGCGACCGGCACGCCAGCCCGCAGGCGGGGCGGCAACCTGATGATCAATCCGCCCGCTGGCGCTTTGGTCCCGGTGATCGACGCCCGCCTGGGTAGCCGGGTCCGTACCACCACGGTGTTGGCCGCCGCCGTGCTGGCCCGCGCTGGACAGGTGAGCTTTCCCCCGCCGGGCGGTGATGCCTTTTGCTGGCGCCGCATCGACCGGCACCTGGCCGCGATGGGCGCCGCCGGAGCTGACATCAGCCATGAGGGGGGTCTCATTCGCGCGGCCTGCGCCCGCGGCAGAGTGCATTCGTTCACCGTGGACGTGGCCACTCCGTACGGGCCCAGCCTGGGGGCTACCGTGAGCGCGATGCTGCTGGCCGCCCGCGCCGACGGCCCCTCGCTCATCACCAGCCCGTCGATTGAGCCGGAGGTCACCGAGACTGCCTGCTTCCTGTCCGAGCGCGGTGTCACCGTTGGCTTCGACCACCAGGGGCTGCACGTGAGCGGCAGCGACCGGATCGGCGGCGGCACGTTCACCGTAGCCGCCGACCGGATCGAGGCCGCCACCCTCATCATGGCCGCCGCCGCGACCGGCGGCCGGATTCGCCTGGACGGCATCCGCACCAGTTCCCTGCCTGAGGGACTACGCCAGGTCCTCGACGCGGCAGGGATCCACTTGGCCGACGAGGCTGGCGGCCTGGTGGCCGGCGTGCGCGGCGAGCTGAGGGCAGTGCGGGCGGCAACCGGGCCGTATCCGGGTCTGCCCACCGACACCGCTCCGCAACTGGCCGCCCTACTCACCCAGGCCCGCGGCGCCTCTACGGTTGACGAGCGCATCTACCCCCGGCGTGACACCCACGTAGCTGGACTCTGCAGCTTCGGCGCCGACATGCACGTCACCGGCACCACCGTGCACGTATGCGGACCCGCCGCGCTACGCGCTACCACGGCGCAGGCAGGCGATATCCGCGCGGTCACCGCGCTGCTGATCGCCGCCCTAGCCGCCCGCGGCACCTCGACCATCGCCGGGATGTACCACCTGCGGCGCGGCTACAGTCATCTGCCGGCCAAACTCGCCACCCTGGGAGCCGACATCACCATCGACGATGCGGAGACAGCCTGATGCCCGAAAACTTCACGCTCGACGACACCACCCGTCTGACCGAAGCCCTCCGCCACGCCATCGACGAACACGTCACCCCCGGCGGTGTCATCGTCTTCGGCACTCGCGGCGGCGAACGAACCACCATCGCCGCTGGCAGCCTCGGCACGGAGCCCGGCGCGCCGCCCGCCCACGAGCGCACCCTGTACGACATCGCCTCGCTGACCAAAGTGGTGGCAACCTGGCCGTTGATCGGCCAGCTCCTCGACGACGGCAAGCTGGAACTCGACGCCCCCATCCGCGACTTCCTGCCCTCCCTCGTCGGCGAGGCGCCCAGCGGGCAGGCGTCCATTCGCCAACTTCTCACCCACACCTCGGGCCTGCGCGCGGCCACCCGGCTGGACCACTACCGCGGCGCCGCGGCGCCCCTGCACGAGCTGCTGTGCCGCGAGGCGCTGGAGGATACCCCCGGCACCCACCGCTACATCAACCGCGGCTACATCCTGCTCGGCCTGGCCCTGGCGTACGTGAGTGGGCAGCCGCTCCACGAGCTTGCCAGCGATCTGTGGGACCGCCTCGGCATGATCTCCACCTTCTACGGCCCCGTCGCCCGCGGCGACGACGTCGCCCCCACCGAGCAGCGCATCCCCGGTGCACCCCGCATCTGGGGCAGCGTCCACGACGACAACGCTGCCTTGCTCGGCGGCATCGCTGGCCACGCTGGCGTCTTCTCCACTCCCGCTGATCTGGCCTGCTACGCCGATCACCTCGTCACCGCGCACACCAGCGACCAGGGCGAACTGAGCGATTGGCTGCACGCCAGCCTGGTCGGCCAGGCGACCATCGAGCCGGGCCTGCAGCGCGGCCTGGCCTGGATCCTCGCCGACGACGGCCGCATCGCCTACCACCACGGCTGGACCGGCACCAGCCTCTACCTCGCCCCGCACACCGGCCGCTACCTGGTGATCTGCACCAACGCCGTCTACCACGGCACCGCCGCGCGCACCCGCCTCGCGCCGCTACGCGCCCTAGCCCTGAAAGCCCTCTCCGCCACTTGAACCGAAAAGGGAATCTGATCATGGGTGAGTAGCTCTGTCAGCACACCACGCTCCGCCTCGGCGGACCCGCCCCCAACCTGCTCACCCACATCGACCCGGCGCTCTGGCCCGACCTAGTGCGCGTACGGCGGCATCGCCGCAGCCAGAGGGCAGCGAAGGAGCGCTGCCCAGGGGGAGAGAGGTCCCAGGCGCCAGGCGTAGCGGTCACCAGAGTCAGTGCGGCGTAGACGCGCTGTTAGGCGATGGCTTGAAGGCCCAGGTCAGCACAGCCCGCCAGGTGGCCGTGCTGGGTGCAGGCCCTACTCGGGCAGCCAGCCACTACCCCGACCAGCACTCTCAGCGGCACCGCCCACACCGGGGCGACGTGGGCGCGCACGCCAACGCCCATCCCGGGCGGCACCAGGCGGTGGCACGCTCCGGGGTGGAGGCCAGGCCGCCCACGCCGCCGACCGGAGCGGCTGCGCCTGCGCGGGCCCGATCACGCTGTCCAGCGGAAGAGCCCGCAGGTCCCCCGTCCGCAACCGGCCCACCCCCCGCCCGCCGAGTGACCTCGGCGACGAACACCCGGGCAACATGCCGTCTGCGCACGCCCTGGGTGGTGAGTCCCATGGTGGTCATGCCGGTGCTCGGCGGGTCGCACTGACCTGCACATGACGGGCGCTGCGGCGCACGCGTGTGAGGTGGAATCCCTCAGGAAGGTCCAGCCCGGCGGCGTGGGTACCAGAGCCGGGTTCCTGCACGGGGAGAAAGGTCTCGATGTGGTCGATGAGTCCGGCCGTCAGGAACGGTGTGGCCAGGTCAGTGCCACAGGCCAGGAGCAGATGCCGCACGCCGCCGTTGTGCAGCCTGCTGACCAGTTCCTCGGGGTTGTGCGTGTCCCCCGCTGTGGCCAGGTCCATCTCGCCGGCTCCGTGTCGTTCGTGAATCGCCTCGCGCACGGAACCGTGCCGGTCGAGGATCGCGTCGACCTGCCAGGCAAGGTCGCTGGCAGCGATGATCTGCATCAGTGCTCTGTTTGTCCCGTCCTGCTCTGGTGCGCAGGCCCAGGTGAGTACCGGGCGGGTGGTGTGCAGCGCTGTCTGCCACGCCCCCAGTACCAGGTGCGCCTCTTCGGCCAAGACGCCCGTCTCTACGCTGACGCCGGCGGCGCGCAGCTCATGCACCCCTCCCAGACCTCGGGAGGTGGGGTCGATCACCGCGATGACCACGCGGGCGATCCCGGCCTGAAGGAGCAGTTGGCGGCAGGCGGGGGTGCGGCCAACGTGGTTGCACGGCTCCAGCGTCACCACGGCGGTGCCGCCTCGGGCGGCCGCTCCGGCGGCGGCCAGGGCGTTGCCTTCAGCGTGGGCCTGACCCTTACGGGAGTGATACCCCTCCCCCGCCACCCGGCCGTCGGCGTCCAGGATGACGCACCCGACAGGCGGGTTCGGGCTGGTGGCGCCCAGTCCTTGCCCGGACAGGGCGATTGCGCGGCGCATCGCCCACCGCTCATGCGGGCTGGCCATCAGCCTGCCGCCAGGTCGGCGAGGGCGGTCCGGAACTCGGCCACGCCCGGCAGGCCACGGTGCGTCTCCAGTGCGCTTTTGACCTGGGTGAGAAGGTGGAAGATCCGAAGGCATGGCCGTCGCCCCGGCCCCGAGGCCGTCCCACGTGACGTGCACGACGCCGAGCCGGGTGGCCAGCACCGGCACGGTCGGCACGGGGGGTGCGACGGCGTCGTCCGGGACGGTCACCGCGACCGCACCGGAGAACGGGCCACGCGCGCCGAGGTTGACCGCCCGCACCTTGAACTCGTGCTCGCGGCCGACCGGCAGCGGACTGTAGGTGACCGAGGTGTCGCCCGCCTGGGTGGTGGCCACCAGGAACCACGGTGCGCCGATCTCGTTGACGCGGCCGAACAGCTCGTAGCCGCCCACCGTCAGCGCCACCCCGCCGGTGTCGGCGGTGACCGCCCCCCAGGTGGCGGTGACCTGACCACGCGCGAACCCGTGCTCGTCCAGGTAGGCGACCGGGTCGGCGATGAGCCCTTCAGGAGCCGCCGGGGTGCGCGGCGCTGGTCCTTCGGGTGCGGGCCTCGCGCCGGAGCCGCCGTCTGCGGTGGACCCGCCGACGATCCCTGCCGTACGGCGGGCCAGCCGCAGGTCCCTCTCCAGGAACCGGTCGTTGAGCACCAAGACCCCGCCGAGCACCCCGCCCTGGTTACGCGACAAGGTGATCTGCCGTACCCGCAGGCTCTCCAGCGTCCCGCCCGTGCCGGGCGCAAGGACGCGGTCACCGGGCCGGTAGTGCGCCCACGGCAGCCAGCGGGCGCCGGTCGTGGTGATACCGCGCAGCCGCTGCACCCGTTCACGGCCCGCGCGCTCGAGGGCGGCTTCGGCCAGGAGCGCCGCCGTACCGGGGTCGGACACGCCGCCCTGGCCGATGTAGAGCTCCCACCCTCCCCACGGCTGCACCGCGCCGGGGTTGGTGAACGTCTGGCGCAGCCCGTTGTCGCCGACGACGAGGACAGACCCTGCCGCGTCCTCCAGCGTGCCGTCGTCGGGGGCCTCGACGATGTCACGGCCGTAGCGCAGATCCACCGGGGCGGGACCGGCGGCCAGGTCACGCTCCAGCACGGTGCCGGGGTTGAACACGCGCAGCGTGCGCCCGGCCGTATGGAAGTCGCACACGCCCTGCTCGGCCAGGTTGATCAGCGCGGTGAGCGCGTCGACGCCGGGCTGGTAGTAGATCGTGAGGATCTTCGCCCACGGCTGGCCCTGACTGTCGTGCGTGGGGGTGAAGTCCCAGGCCAGGCCGGGCAGGATGCCCCGCGCCTGCCCTTCGGACAGGAAGGTGGCCAAGATCGCGCCGGGCGTCGCCGACAGGAACGCCCGCTTGCCCTCCACCAGCTCGGCCGTGCCCGGCTGCAGCACCAGCTTGCGCAGCATCCACCCATACCCCGGCAGCTCATACGCCCTGCCCCCGGCCAACGCGGTGTCGTCGCCGCGGCGGCGGATGCGCAGGAAGCGGGAGTCCGGGGCTTCGGTCCAGGTGTGCCCGTCAGCCGACCATTCGACGGCGACCTCGACCGGTTGCTCCATGAGCTCGGCACCGGGTGCGTGGGAGGAGTAGGTCAGCTTGAGCGAGGGCACGTCGTTGAGCGGCCAGCCGACTTCGACGGTCAACGGGTGGGCCAGTGTGGCGAGCTTGCCCCCGTTCGGGGAGTAGACGATCAGGCGGAGGTTCAGCAATCCGACCCCCCTGCTGTGATCTGTATCACACAAGCATTCCGTCAACACGGTGTTGATGATACTCAGCGTTACGAGTGCGCCACTCAGGGAAGCGATTTAGCTAGCATTTTTCGGCCCCAGTGTCGGATTTCGCCTACATGCCCCCGGCCTCGCGAACAAGTTCAGGTAAATCGGAAAGATCACAAAACGATAACATGACAATTACCAGACGGGAAATGCAGCCGCAAGCGTCTAGAGGGAAGTGGGTTTCGCGGAAAAGGTGCTCGCCAAGTTGCTACCGTGTTCTTGCTCGGCGTTTCACCGTCCTCCGGCAAGTCGGTCACCAACCATGGGGCTGACCGGCTGGGCCCCGGCCTGCCTACGGCAAGTTGGCCCAGGAAGGAGGAGAGGTCACCTTGCGTGATCACTACGGCGGAGGCCGACAAGGCGGACCTGACAGGGAAAGCATGCTGCTGCAGTTGCAACTGCTGCTCATCATCTTGTCCTGGTACGTCGATACGGTGAGGTAGCAGGCCACTCCCAATGGCCTGCTGACCTCACCTCAAGTAGGGCCTTGGGCGGCTTGCGCCGTCCAGGGCCCTACTCTCGTTGTTCTACAGTACTCAGCATTGACGCACATTGCTGAGCCTTCGCAAGAGTCTGCAAGAGACTGTAAGAGTCTGCATGGAGCTGCGCCCGCTACACTCTCCGACACTCCCAGACACTCTCCTACGCCGTCGTCAACGCCACGATTATTCCGGTGGAATAATTATGCGGATCGCGAATCTAATAATATCGGCATCACTCTCGTCCTGAACGCTTATTGTCGCGCACGAAAGATCTATCGACAGATTATTTTGTCACACTTAAGTTTAAGCGTCACAAAATACGCAAGAGTGACAGTGCGTTACGAGCCAGGAAGGCATCACCGTCCGCAAGATGCGACATCAGCCTACAGAAGCGCCATAACCTCCTCGATCAACAGTCTCGCGACTACGCTGTGTCGCGTCCCGGCCTCGCATCAACTGCTCGCCAGAGTGTGCGGGTCCGGCGCTGAGGACGACCCGGCGGCATGCAGCCGCTGGGGCTAGAGGTGAAGCTCAGGCAGAAGACGTGCTGTCAGCCGAGCGCGACGATCGGGATGTGAGCATCGCTCTCCCACTCCTCGAAGGCCAGGATGGCCAGCAGTACGGTGCGCGTGGCCGTGCTGTAGACGTTCCCGGCCAGGATGTACGGTCCCGCTTGGGGCTTCACCGTAGGCAGGGCGACGCCTGACACCTCGGAGAAGTCGACCGCAGCCCACACCATGCGGTCCTCGGGGTCGGCATTGATCTGTGCGGTGAAAGGCACCTGAACCCAGGTATCCACCGAAGATCCCAACCCCACACCCAGACTCGCCCCGAGGGGCAGCCGGGTGGAAGCGTCGTAGAGCGCGACCCTGAGCAGGCCGGTCATCGCGCTGTCCGCCTTGAGAAAGATCTCCAGCTGAGACACGGTCTTTCCAGCGGGCAGTGCCAGCAGCACCATCATCATCGTCGGCAGGCTCGCCGGTAGAAGAGTGGAGTTGGCCGGCCAGCCCGGTGCGCTCTGGACGAAGCCGCGCTGGCCGATCGACTGGTGCTGCCGGTGTTCGTGAGTGGCGACGGCGGAGGCGGAAGTAGACGGATGCGACATGATGACGTGATCTCCAAGAGGTCGTGCTGGGCAATGGAAGATCGAGTCGCGTTTGGGCTGTTTCAGGCCCGCTGCGCCTCGTGGGGGGCGATCCTGTGAAGATGAACGATGAGGCCCATGACCTGGCCGAATGCTTCAGGCGGGTGTCGTTGTACGTCGCCAAGGCCCGCGAGGACAACGCGCCGGCACCGTACATCGCCAACATGGCTCAGCCGAGCGCCCAGCAGATGCTGGCTCCTTACGCCGACAACCTTGACCTCGTCGCGGAGATCCTCGCCGACGTCGGCGCGAAGCTCCAGCAGCAAGATTCATAGGACGCGGCGGAATCACAGGTAGGCGCGTCGCCCTCGGATCTCCAAGCCGGGGGCTCCGCTGGTTGAGGTGGCCGTGCTGGTCACGAGCACCGCACGCGCGTGCGGGTCAGCACCAGTGATGGCCGAGGTCACCAGAACGCGCTTCCAAGGCCGTCCGCCTCGATGAGTCAGCGGCCATCCGGGCTCGATGCTGAGCGGGCCGCTACGTTCTCAGCCGATATCGTCGCCCTTGGCACCCTTGGTCGATCTAAGGCCAGGAGGAACGCCGGCGAACATCAAGAAGCGAATGCCGATGAGGGACCCAGCTCGCGCGGGACCGGGCGGCTCGAGGTCGACGCGCTTTTCGACCAAGCCGATGCCGAGCGCCGCGCTGTGGCCGACCTCATGATGATCAACCGCGATGAAGGGCTCGTCGTGCTCCAGACGGCCCAGCGGGACACTCGGGGGCCCCTTGGGGCCGTGGCTGAGCGTAAGCGGGTGCAATGGAGTGTGCGCACATCGCGTGAGGCCAAGCAGGTGGGGAGTCGCTGGAATCCACCGTGTTGAGCTGGGCGTGGGCTCGGCAGGGCGAGCGTTCGCCGTTTGATGTCCACCTGGTCTGCCAGCGCACGGGTGGGGCCCTGTGGCTGGCGCGAGGAGTTTTCCGCGCATACGCCCCGAGCGCAGACGGGCCGTTCGCGGCGCGCCCGCAAGAGTTGACTATTGCTGTCAAGTCTGTCGGAAAGATGGTCAGGGCGACTATAACGGGATGCATGATCGCACAGGATGGTTTTCTGCCCCTGATCGTGACCGGAGAACTGGCCGAGCACGTCACCGACCTCGACGCCGCCGGGATCATGGCCGAGCCGATGCCGATCGCCACCTCCGGAGGCGCACACGCCTTCGTCATCTCCAGTGAGCTCGCCCAGGTCCTGCGCGAAGCCCTGCGCGAGCAGGTGCTGCAGACGGCGGCCGCCGAAGCAGTCGTGGTGTCCCTGGAAGAGCTGTCGGCGCTGGCCGGCATGCCGGCAGGCGGCCACGACCCGGCGCCGGACACGGGCGGGAGCGGCCTGGTGCTCGATGGGTGACGATCGTCAGGTTTCTCCCTGGGATGAGCGCCACGACGCCGAACGCGGGTGGGCCGACCAGCAGCCGGAGGCCTTCAACCGGCCGGCCAGGCGCGACATCGACGACGACGCCCGCCACTTCGACAGCGGTCCGCTGATCGAAGGCGATCGCAGCCGCACCCCGCCCGCCCGTGGCATCACCTGGACACCTCGCCGGGATGTGATCTGGGAGCCCGGCAGCCAGCCCGCTCTGGCCCGGCTGCACCCCGACGACGCCGTCCAGGCGGTGCTGCGGGTCCAAAGCCTGGTCTACGCCGTGCCGGAAGGCAAAGGCCGCCTCGTCGGCGACCCCAGCAAGCTCGGCGGCATCTGGAACGAAGCCGATTTCGCGCTGGTCACCCTCGATGCCGACGGTCAGCGGCGCCAGGGGTTCGAAAAATGGTTGCGCGCCGCCGTCGGCGATCGCGGTGTCAACCTGCTCACGGCCACACCGCAGCTGGAGGCCGAGCTCGGCCGGTTGCCGGCCGAGCTGCACACGCACGTGCTCGAAGAAGTTGACGACCTGACCTGGGCGGGGATGAAAGACCTGCAGCAGTGGCGGCGCCAAGGCTGGCACGAGGCGCTCACCGCCCCCCAGCAGGGGCCCGCCCACCTGCATCAGTACGTGTTTCGGGCGCGGATCCTGCAGGATTTTCACCTGCTGTACGCCTACGCGCCCACGCCGTGGCCTGCTGCCCGCTCCAGCAACGAGCGCCCTGATCGCACCCGCTGGTCGCCCGGTGCCCCGCTGGAGCGCCCCACCGGGCGGGCGAGTGTGCAACTGCTGGCGCTCATCCCCGCCGACATGCCCGCACCCCAGGCCCGTCACCTGGCCGCGCAGCGCGCCGCCCCTCACCCGCACGGGGTGATCTTGTACCGGATCGTGGCGCCGCGGCGGTCGCCGACCGGACGGGAGGCGGTGCAGATTCTCACCGTCGAGGCAGGGCGGCTGAGTGAGGAGGCGATCAGCGGGCATGTGGCCGCGCTGAGGATGCGCGTGCAAGCCCACCAGCGGGCCACGCGCGCCGCCAGGATGCTGAGCTACTCCGTCGAGGTGCGCGACGGGCCTGAGGAGGTGCCCGGCGCCGTGGTGATCGACGTGCGTCGCCGCGCCGCCGCCCCGCCGTCGGCGCCCGGTGCCGGACGCCGGCAGCAGAGGCCGGCGAGGTGGGAGAGGCTGGAGGCGTTCGAGAGGTTGGTGGCCGCGAGCTTGCCGTCCGAGCGCGGATATGAGTTGCGTTTCACCCCGCACGCGATGCAGGAGTTCATCGCCCTGCCCGCCGGGCCTGAGAAGGCCGCGGTGCGCCGGCAGCTGATCGATTTGGCGCTGCGCGGCCCGGACGACGCCGATGTGCGACGCGCACCGCCTGATGGCCTCGCCGCCCCCCGTGGTGCGGGCGCTGCCTTGTTTGACCTGACGGGGCTGCGGCCGCGCTACGTCGGCCCCGCAGCCGGGAGGCCGCCCACCCACCAGATCATCTACGCCGTCGTCCGGGCGCCGGAGGCCCCGCGCGGGCGTGTGCACCCCCTGGTGTTCGGCGAAAAGCCCGTCACGCTGTATGAGGGGCAGAGCTCTGCCGGCCTCAGCACCCCGCAGGCGTTCGCGCCCGGGCGCGAGAACGTCGCCTCCGCTGGCCTGGCCGGGCCGGAGCCGCTGTATCGGCCGCTCATCTTGGTGGCGGGCATCCGCCCCTGGCCCGAGCCGGACACGGTGGACATCATCGCCGGGCGGCTGCCCCGGCGGGCGCGCGCGGTGCGCGAGCACCCCGACGGAAACCGCGGCCTGAGCGCGGCGCTGCCCGCCCAGCGGCCTGCGCCGGCCCGCCCGCTGGTCGCCGAGGTGGAGGTGCTCGTCCGCGGGCCAGGCGGGCTGATCACCCACCAGGGGTGGTTGTCGGCTCCGCGCGGCGAGCCTGCACCGGTGCGGCTGCAGGTGCGAGGCGGCAGGCGGACGCTGCGGCTGCCCGGCCAGGCGCTGGAGGCCGCGGTGCACCGCCGCACCGAGGTGGCGGCCGAAGGGTTGCTGATGTATCCCAGCGCCGACCGCAGCCTGGTGGTGTTCGCGCTGCGCTCGGGGCCAGGTACGGTGAGCCGCTTTGCGATCCGGCGGCCCGCGGTGGCCGCTTTCCTCGGCGACCTGCGAGGGGAGGTGGGTGAGGGGGCTCAGCAGCAGGCCGAGCGCATCGAGGAGCAGGCCGCCACCCGGCTGGCGGCGCACAGGCCACAACGACGTGCCGAGGCGGCTCGAGCGCGCAGGCAGCCGCCACGGCCGCAGCCCGACCCCTCCCCCGATGAGGTGTCGGCCACCGTGATGCTGAGCGCGGGCGAAACCCGCGGGCGGCCCGCGATGCATCAGGCGACGCTGTCGTGGTCGCCGCACGCCCCGCACCTGATCGAGATGCGGTGCGCGCAGTGGGAACAGCCGCTGCGGCTGTCGCCCGACCAGCTGGCCGAAAGCCTGCACCGGCGGGTGGCCGGCGACGGGTGGAGCATCGCGCCCCTGCCGGGCTCCGTCCTGGTGCAGGTGGGGAAAGGCGGCTACGCCCTCAACCGGGCCGCCCTCACCCGGTTCCTGGGCGACCTGCGCGACCGCCGACAGGTCGCCGCCTCTGCGGAGGAGGCGGCGCAGCGCGCCGGGCGCGGCCCGGGCGCGGCCGCGCTGCGCTCGGGCACCGGCTGCCCGCCAGGAGCATCTGCCGCGCCCGAGCGGGGCGGCTGCGGCGGCGATGAGGGCAAGCGCCCGCGGCGGGGCGCGGCCCAGCCCCGCCACCCGCAGCGCGGAAACTGCCCCTGAGCCTCACGGGCAGCGCGCCGCTGCGGCGCGGCGGGTGCGAACGAACGCGGGGGCGGGGGCAGGCGAACCCTCCTGACGGCGGCGTGGCTCTCGTCCCGGGGCCGGCATCAGACACCCCCGTCGAGCAGGGCGGCAAGGGGTGCCCGGCCGCCCTTACAAGATTGTTTGCGCCCTTCGTCTGTGCTCCCAACATGTGGGGACGAAGGGCGCAAACAATCTTGACGAGGCGGCGGCCGGGCACCCCTTGCCCCCCTCCAGCTCGCCGCGGGTGTCACGCAGCCGTATCGGGACGAGAACCCCGCAGCCACCCGGCAGCAGCTCGCTCGATGAGGCACAACGTCAGGAGATCACCATGTCAAGCGGCGACCCGATCGTCACCCTCGTCGGAAATCTGGTCGACGACCCGGAGCTGCGCTTCACCCAGGCCGGGCAGGCGCTGGCCCGTTTCCGGCTGGCCTGCACGCCGCGCGTGCTGGAGCGGGCGAGCAACGAGTGGAAGGACGGGGAAACCCTGTTCATGACGTGCACCGTGTGGCGCAAGGCCGGGGAGAACACCGCCGAGAGCCTGCGCAAGGGGATGCGGGTCATCGTGCAGGGCCGGCTCAAGCAGCGCTCCTGGGAGAATGAGCAGGGCGACCGGCGTTTCGGTTACGAGCTGGAGGTCGACGAGGTGGGGCCCTCGCTTCGGCACGCCAGTGCGGTCGTCACCCGCAACGCCCGTGCCTTCGATCAGGGGGCGGGGCAGGAGTGGGCCGGGGCCAGCACTCGGCGCCCGGCGCCCGCCGAGGCGTCGGCGGGCGAGCCTGCGCCGGTCGCGCAGCAGGACGGCGAGCAGGAGTGGGCGGGCCAGGAGCCGGTGGCCGCAGGTGTGAGCGACAGCGCCCCGTTCTGAAGGACGGGCTGCGGGCTGGGGCTGCGCCGCAGGCAGGCCCCAGCCCGGCACCTGTCCGTGGCAGGCCCGGTGGCGCGCTTGCGCCGCTGCCCGCCTGCGCAGGCAGAGCAAAGCAATGAGCACACCAGCATCCGGCCGCGCTGACAGCGCCGGCCTCGCAGGATGCTCGCATTTTCCCGCTGTGGGGCTGGGCCCGGCAGAGGGCGCCCGGCCCCACAGCGGGAGCCCCCTTTTTTCTTCGCACGAGTCTCAGGAGGCGTCATGTTCCCCGACGACACCCAGCACCAGCCTTTTGTCGCAGCCGACCCGGCCGACTTTCTCACCCTGGTGCCCTACCTGCTGGGCCACTACCCCGACAGCTGCCTGGTGGCCGCCGCCCTGACCGGCGACGGCAGACTGGTCTGCCTGGCCCGCTACGACCTGCCCGCCCCCGGCGAGCTCGCGTTCGAGTCGGCCCCGGAAATCGCCGCCACCCTGGCCGGCGCGCCCGGCGCCGCCTGGGCGCTGCTGATCGGCTACGGCAGCGCCCGCCAGGTCGCCCGGCCCATCGACGCGGTGCGCCAGCTGATGGAAGGCCGAGCAGTTCAGGTCGTGGAGGCCTGGCGCTGCCAGGGCGAGACCTACTGGCCGCTGCTGCCCCCGGGCGGGGCCGGACTCTGCCCCGCAGAAGGCATTCGTTTCGACGCGGCCGCCTCCCCCTTGGCCGCGCAGGCCACCCTCATGGGGCTCGCCCCGATGAGCGGCGACGACTTCGCCCGCCAGTTCGACCCCATCACCGGGCAGCGCCACGACCAGATGCGGCAGGTCGGCGCCGACGTGCGCGCCCGTGCGCGCCGGCGGATGGCAGCTTCTCCCCGCCACGACTGGTACGGCGAGGCGCATCAGCGCATCGGTGAGGCAACCCAGGCGCTCGCGCGCGGACAGGCCCTCAGCGACGAAAGCGTCGCCTGGCTGGGCCTGCTCATCGGCGCCCCGCTGGTGTGTGAGGCCGCGGCCGCCCTGGCCGACCCCGGCCACGAGTACACCCACCTGCAGGTGTGGGGTGAGGTGCTCAGGCGGGTCAGCCCCGCACAGGCGGGCGCGGCGGCGCTGCTGACGGCCGTGTTCGCGCTGCGCTGCGACGACGGCGCCAGAGCGCAGCTGGCGCTGCGCCGCATCCCCGAAGGCGAGCACGAGAGCGGGTTCGGCCTGCGTGTGCGCCTGGCGGTGCGGCAGGCGATGACAGCCCAGCACTGCTTCACGGTGTTCGCCGGTCAGGCGCGCCGCGACCAGTTGTCCGCCCATGCGCGCGACTGCCCTGAGGCCGCCCGCCCGCTGCCGCCGCTTCAACCATGATGAGCGCCGCCGACCGGCCCGGGCCCGCCCCATCCCGCTCCTGTCACCAGGAGCAGGAAGGGGCGGGCGCACCGTTGAGCGCCGAGGAAGAGGTCGAGCTGGCCCGGCGCATCGCGGCCGCCGCCGTGGCCGCCCAGCAGCTGGACGGCTGCAGCGACCCGCAGCGCCGAGCAGAGCTGCAGCAGGTGTGCGCTGCGGGTCAACAGGCCCGCCAGCGCATGATCACCGCGAACCTGCGGCTGGTCCGCGCCCTGGCCCGCACGTTTCACCAGGCCGGCGTCGAGTTCGCCGACCTGGTCGCCGACGGCAACGTGGGGTTGTTGCGGGCGGTGGAGAAGTTCGACCACACCCTCGGCTGCAAGTTCTCCACCTACGCCGCCTGGTGGATTCGCCAGGCCATGCAACGCGGTCAGTACGCGGCGGGCCGCCTGATCCGCCTGCCTTCGCACGTGCACGAGCGACTGGCCCGGCTGGCCGCCCTGCAAGCCGACCTGCGCGCCGAGCTTGGACGCGAGGCGAGCGTGCAGGAACTCGCCGACGCCGCGCAGATCCCGACCCAGGACGTCGAGGCGTTGCACCGGCTGTGGCGGGCGCCGCTCAGCCTGGACGCGCCGCTGCGCGAGGGCGGCCCCCCGTTGGGCGACCTCGTGCAGGAGCAGGTGCCCGACCCCGCGCACGCGGTGGCCGAAGACCAGCACGCCGTATCCGTTCGCGCCCTGCTGAAGATCTTGCCCCGGCAGCAGGCCCAGATTCTGACCCTGCGCTTCGGCCTCGGCGAGCAGGAGCCGAAAACGCTGGAGCAGGTCGGGCAGATGTTCGGCCTCACCCGCCTGAGCGTCCGCCGCCTGGAGATGCAAGCCCTGAGGGCGCTGCGCGCCGCGATGGGCGCCCAACGACCGGCCGACCTGGCCTGAACCAACCCCCTGTGCGGCGGGGCGGGTTGCGCCTGCGCGAGCAGGGCGCCGCCGTCGCCGCAGCCTGCCACGGATCGCCTTCGCTGCGGAAGGCCTGCGCCGCGCTGCGCGCGGTCGCCCTGCGGGCGAGCCTTCCTGCGCTACCGGCGTCCGCGGCGCCTCAGCGACACGGCGGCAGCGCCCCGCTCCCGCCCCGAAACCTGCCGGAGGTTCGCCATCATCTGCCCTCACTCCCTCACCCCGCCGCACGAGCCGACCATGACCGTGACGATCTGGCACAACAGCGCTGCTGTGGGGCGCGGCGGCGGCTGGCAGGCCGCCGACCCGATGGTGCGCGTGTTCACCTACGAGATCCCCGCCGAGCATGCCCGCACCCCGCTACGCGTCCTGGAGCAGGCGTGGGAGACGTTCAACATCGGCGAGGACGCGCTGGCCGCCCGCTACCGGGCGCGGCGGCTTCGCTCGCTGTCGGTGGGTGACGTCGTCGCCATCGGCGAGGTCGCCTGGAGTTGCCAGGGCCAGGATTGGGCCCTGCTGACCGGCCGCCTGACGATCAGCGGCTGCGGCGTGCTCGGATCCGTCCCGCTCACCTGACCAAGCCCGCCCCGGGAGCCGCACCGGTGCGGCCCCCCGCCTGTCGTGTCCAGTGCGTGCGGCCTCGCGCATCGCAAGACTTCGCCCCATCTCCCCCTGCGCAGCCGGGTGCCCGCGTGCCCGGCTGGCCAGGAGGAGATGGGGCCTCCCCTTGCGTGCCTCGCCGCTCATTTTTTCGAAGGAAGCAGCCAGTGAACACCAGCACGTCGACCGCCGATCACGCCCCCTCCGCCGCCGAGCCCGGCCCCCCGCCGCCCACCCCGCATCCCGCGCCCCGGCCGGGTGAGGACCGGGAAGGCCACCACCAGCAGCCCGCAGCCCGCGATCAGCAGCAGGAGTCCGGGCCCGAGCATCTGAGCGGCCCCGACTACCCCGACTTCGCGTGGATCCCCGACCACCGGCTGAAGCTCAACAGCCGCAACGTCCGCGAAGAAGACCTCGACCTCAGCCGAGGTTTTTGCGAGTCGCTGCGGCCCGGCCTCAAACAAGCGCTGCTGGTCTTCCCCGACCCCGACGGCAGCGGCGCCTTCATCGTCGAAGACGGCAACCGGCGCCTGGCCGGCTCACGCCAGATCGGGCTGCAGCGCCCCTTCCCGTGCATGATCGACCCGTCGCTGGCCACCAACCTGGCCCAGCAGTACACCGACCAGCTGACCACCGCCATCCACCACCAGCCGCTCAACGACGTCCAGCAGGCCCAAGCGCTGTTCCTGGCCGTCCAAGCCGGAGGCACCGTCAAGGAGATCTCCCAGCAGACCGGGCTGACGCAAAAGCGCGTCAAAAGCGGGGCGGCTGCCGGAAAGCTGACCCGCCAGGCCGTGGAGGCGATCAAACCCGCCGCCACCTGGACGCTGGATGAGCTGGCTTTGCTGGCCGAACACGACGGCGACGAGCAGGCGCTGGCCTTCATCGGCGCCAAGGTCGGCAACGGGGTCAGCATCCAGCACGCCGTCGCCTTCCTGCGCGAACGCCGCAAGGAAGCAGCCGAGCACGCCGAACTGCGCGCCGCGCTGCAGCACGACGGCATCGACGTCAGCGACGAACTGCCCGAGGGCGCCGTGTCCCTGTACAACCTGCCACGAGGCGAGGACGGTCTCGCGGTGCAGGAGTCCTCCCACAGCACCTGCCCCGGCCGCGGGGCCTACTTTCCCTGGCCGACCCGGCCCACGCACTACTGCACCCAGCCGCACCTGCACGGCTACCAGGCGCCCGCCCCGAAGGCGCGGACGAAGGACGACAACACCATCGCCGTGCGGCTGGTACGCGAAGGCAATCTCGCCTGGCTGGCCTGCGCCGAGGTGCGCCAAAGCTGGCTGGCGGCGGCGCTGAAGCGGCGCACCGACCCCGGCCAGCGCATCATGCGCTTTGTCACCGAGCAAAGCAACGGCGCCATGGCGGCCGAGGTGCGCACCCGCTACGTGCGCGCCGTGCACAGCGAGATCTACCGGCAGCTGTGCGGCAAGCCGCCCGCAGCCGAGCACATCACCGCAGCCCCGGCCGGCCGGCTGGCGTGGCTGCTGCTGGCGCCGTTGGCGGCCGCCTACGAGGAGGCGATCAGCCCCACCAAAAAGAACCCGAATCACATCTGGCGGGTCGACCGCAGTGAAGCCGTCACCCGCCGGCAGGCGGCCGTGTGGCTGAGCCTGCTGGTCGAGCTCGGCTACACCCCCTCCACGATCGAGCGCTCGATCATCGACGACGTGCCCTACACCGGTGAACAGGCAGGCGCCGGGCAACTGGGTGAGGAGCAGGCATCGGCGGCGGGCGGCGACGCAGACGCCGTCAGCCGCACCACCGCTCACAGCCTCGAGAACCGGCGCGACGGCCAGGTCGCGCCGGTGTCTGCCGACGGCGCAACGCCCGGCACGCGGCAGGCGAGCGTCCTTGCCCCTCGCGCCGTGTCAGGCCGCAGGCGTGACTTGATCGACGACCTTGACGACAGCATGCTCGACGACGGCACATCAGCGCAGGCCAGCTGAGCCGCGCCGCATCCACGACCTCGCCTGTGCCTGCGCGTCACCACCCAGCCCTTTCACCCGGGCGCTGTGACGTGCGCACCTGAGCGCACCTCATCCTTTGCACCTCCCCGCAGGCCACGTCCGGGGCAGACACCCTGTCGCGTCCTGGGCACGACCCGCCCACCCCCGCACCACAGCAGGGCATGCCTGTGTCCTGCTCGGCCTTGGAAAGCACCCGCCCATGAACACCACCCGCTCGAACGCCTCCCCCTCCCCCGTAACACTCCACGCAGACCCCACGCCGCGACCTGCCCTCCGCCGCACCCCCGACGCCGCCCCCCGCCCCCAGCGCGCCCCCGGCCACCATCACTGCCGCCACACCGACCGGTACACGCCGCCAGCGCACAGACGGCGACCCCACCCGACGCCCGCGCCGACACCCGCCTGCGCGGCCCGCACCAGGGCGGGCAGCACATGAGCGCCGCCCGCAAACCAGCCCCCGCCGCCACCGAACTGAGCGCCGACGGCATCGCCTGTGTCGAGGTGCTGCGCCGCGCCCACCTCAAAGCCAAACAACTGGCCGCCGAAGCCGACGACCTCAACGCACGCAAGAACACCCTGCTGGCCCAGGCAGGCCTGCTGGCCGCAGAGCAGGCGCTGCAAGCCAGACGCCACGCACTCGACACCATCACAGCCCAGGCCTCGACCATGATGTACGCCGAACTCGCCCACACTCCGGTGGGGCTGATCAACGGACAGCCGGTCGTGCGCGGTGTCGAAAAGCCCGCCGGCCGTCGCTTCGACACCGACCGCTTCTTTCACGACCACCCCGAACTGGCACCTGAGCGCGAGCACTACAGCAAGAAGACGAGCGAACCGGCCTTCAAGGTCGTCCTTATCACCGCAGCCAAGAGCAAACCGAGCCCATGACGCGCACCGGCCGCGCCGCCCGCCGCCGTGTGGTCGCGGACCTGGGCCGCCCTCGGCGCCGCAGGTCACCCCACACCGATCGCCGGCCGCGCCACAGCCCACCCCTCACGCGCGCAAACGGCGAACGGGCTGCGCACGAAAAGACGCCCGGACCAGGGCCTCGGCTCGCACCTGCCGTTCCTGCTCCGGGTCGCATGAGCGTGGCACCGGACGCTGCCCGGCCTTACCGGCTTCTTCTGCGGCAGCGCCGAGCGGCCTCCGTCCACCCCTCGCAGGAGTCGGCGCCGCCCGCCCAGGCGACGCGCCGAACACGCCCGCCGCCGCAGCTCCGCCCGTTCGCCGTCGGCGCCGTGCAGGGGCGCACAGCCCGACAGCTGCCGCAGGCACCAGCCCAGCCGACCCGTGGCGCCTTTTCGACGGCATGAGCGCCCGGCGATTGGCGCGCTGCCGCCGATCCCGCCGGTCAGCGCCAGCCAGAGCAAGCACGCAAGGCGCCCGCAACCCGGGACGAACCGGCCACGACGAGCCCGCCAGAGCCACGAAAGGAGCATCAGCAGATGCCCGCAGCCGCAGGATGGGAACTGCGCTCACGCGACCCCGCCCGCAACAGGGACAGGTTCTACCGCATCATCGTGTCTGCCTCGACGCTCATCGTGAACTGGGGGCGAGTGGGCACCACCGGCCGGTTCATGATCCGCCGCCGCAGCACCGTCCGCGCCCGCGCCGAAGCGCTCGACATCACCGCCCGCAAAGAAATCCGCAGCCACTACGTCGCGTCGATCCCGCCGCTGAGGTTCGAGATCGACCTCGACGACCTGCACGCGTGCACCCACAGTGACCACCACCAAGCCCGCTTCGCGCGCGCCCGACTCATCCACGCCTTCCTCGCAGCCGCCCGCAACACCAGCGACCGTGCCTGAAACGCCACACCCCGCCGGAGATCATCGTGAGCACCCCCACCCAGGACAAAGCCAAAGCCCTGCTCGAGCAGATGGACGACGGCTTCGACACCGGCCACCTGCCCGCCGGCCCCGCCTCCCGCCCCGCAGCCGACCCCAAGGCTGCTGGGCTCAAGCCCATCGGGGCGCGTCAGCGCCCCGGCGGGCAGATGTATCAGCCGCGTCACATCGGCCCCTACGAAGACCTCGCCCTGCTTCGCCACTACCGGGAACGGGGCGAAAGCGTCCTGATGGGCGGCCCGCCCGGCTGCGGCAAAACCGCGGCCATCGAGGCGGCGTTCCAATCGCCGGACGGGCCCGGCCTGCACGTCGTGCTGGGAAGCGCCGCCACCACCACCGAAGACCTCCTCGGCGGCTACCACCCCGACCCCACCACCCCCAGCGGCTACTCCTGGCAGCCCGGGCCGCTGACCACCTCCGTCATCGAAGGACTGCCGCTCCTCATCGACGAAATCGCCGTCATCGACCCCGGCGTGCTGACCTGCCTGTACGGGGTCATGGACGGGCGCGGGGTGCTGCACATCCCCGGCCGCCCCTCCCACGAGCCCGTCCCGGTCGCCCCCGGATGGCTGCTGGCCGCCACCTACAACCCCGGCGCGCCCGGCGCCCACCTGGCGCCGGCGCTGCGCGACCGCTTCGACCACCACCTCAGCGTCGGCACCGACTGGCAACTAGCGCGCGAGCTCGGCGTGCCAGGCCACCTGATCGCCACCGCCAAGAACCTCGACACGCGGCGGGTGGCCGGCGAACTGTCTTGGTCGCCGCAACTGCGCACCCTGCTGGCCGCCCGCGATCAGATAGCCGCCTACGGCGAGCAGTACGCCATCGACAACCTGCTGTCCAAAGCCCCCGCCGACGAGGCTGACATCATTCAGGAGCTGTTCAACTCCACCTACTGGCCGCGCGCGGTCCCGGCCAAGGTAGCGGGACGGTACGGCGCGTGAGCAGCCGCAGCCCCGCCCCCCAGCGCCCGCGTCGGCAGCCGATCGACCACGGCCGCGAAGCACTGAACGTGCGCCTCAACGCCATCATCGCCACCATCACCGGACGCGACGACGCGCTGGCCACCATGGTGTGGGAGCAGCCCGAACACACGCCCCCCGCCTGGTTCGACCCCGCCAAAGCCATGATCACCGTCAACAGTGCCGTGCTGGCGCCCGGCACGCTGCCCTTTCACGTCGACCCCTCAACCCGGAAAGGACGACTACAGCAACCGGTCCTGATCGGCGTGTGCTGCCACGAAGCAGGACACGCGCGCAGCACCGGCTGGAACCTGCCACAGCTGCGCCGACGCGCCCCGTCACCGCTGGTCGCGCACACCGCCGAACTGCTGCTGGAGGCGTGGGTGGAGGCCCTGCAGCTCAAACACAGGCCCGCCGACCAGCAATGGCTGCGCGCCAGCGCCCGCCACCTGCTGGCCCTGCCCGCCCTCACCGACCCCAGCCCGCAGCAGCACAGGATGCAAGCAGTCAGCGCCGCACTTTTGGTGCTGGGCCGCGTCGACGTCGGCGTCCTGCACGACGCCGACATCACCGACGTCCACGCGATCGTCCGTGCCGAGCTGGGCGACGACACCCTGGCCGAGGTGCGGCACCTCACCCGCCAATCCCTGACGTTCGCCGAAGGAGACAGCGGCGCCATGCTGAGCGCCGCCGCAGCCATCGTGGCCGCCGCAGGACTCGACCCCACCACCCCCGACGCCCTCGGCGCCGCCCTGCTCTGCCACAGCAACGGCCGCCCCAAGGCGGCTCCTTCGACGACGCGCGGCGAGCTGGCGCAGGCGATCACCGGCCTGGCCGACAACGTCGCCCGGGCCGCGCTCGACGAAGCCGCAGCCGAACTGGCCCAGCAGCACGCCGACGACGCGCCGGACCCGCAGCGGCTGGCCTCACACCAGCGTGAGCACGACCACCAGGCCACAGCCCAGCACGCCGGGCGGGTGTTCACCACCCGCCCGGCCGCCGACGCGCCGACCGGACCGATCACCGGGCAGCGTCCGCCCACGCCCGCCGAACGCGCCCGCGCCGGCGCCTTGGCAGCCCACCTGCGGCGCGCCCGGCACCGCGCACACCAAGCCACCACCACCGAGGCCGCCTTCCCGCCGGGCAAGCTTCACCCCCGATCCGCCCTGCAACGAGCCGCCCAGCAGGCCCTGAACGCCCCCCTCACCGCTCAGCCGTTTCGACGCCAGCAGCACCTGCGCACCCCGCAACCGACCCTGCACGTCGGGCTGGCCGTCGACGTGTCGGCCTCCATGCGGGCCACCGCCGAGGCGTGCGCCAGCGCGGCATGGATCCTCAGCCACGCCATCGGCCGCGTGCACGGCCGCTCAGCAATGCTGGCCTGGGGCTCCACCCTCACCCCCGTCACCTGGCCGGGCGTCGCGCCCGCCCAGGTGGCCCAGCTGGAGACCACACAAGGAACCGAGGTACTGACCGAAGCCATCTACGCCCTGGACGGCGCGCTGGGCCTGTCTCGCTTTCGCGGCGCCCGCCTGCTGGTCATCGCCTCCGACGGCGCACTCGACAGCGACGATCAGGCCGACGCCGTCGCCCTGATCGCGCGACTCGGCCGAAGCGGCTGCCCCACCCTGCAGCTGTGCCTGCAGCGCTCATCGCAAACGATTCCCGGCGCGGTCGGCGTTGTCGTTGACGACGCCGACGCCTTCGCTCACGTGGTGGGCCGGGCAGCCGTCACCGCACTGGAGCGCGCCAGCACCTGATCCGCACGCCCACCGTTCTCCCGCGGCCTCCCGCCCCCGCCTCACCGGCGCTCCCACCCATCAGTGATCGGCCGAGCGGCACCGCACGCGCCCCACCCGGCCGACACGGGGCCGCCTCCACTCCCCCAGGCGTGCGCCCGCTTGAGGGGCCCGCCCCTGCCCGCGGCCTCCCGACACAGCATCGGCCGCGTCCTGCGCCGCCGCACCTCATCGCGCGATGCGCACGATCCCAGGAGAAACCATGTCGACCCACCCCATCTGCACATCGGCCGCCGTCCAGGCCTGCCTCGCCACCCGCCACCTCAGGCGCGACGCCGACGGCGCCCACATCGCAGCCCCCCTCACTCGCCACCTCGCCGGCCACGTTCGCAGGCACCTCAACCGCCATAGCGTCGCCGCCGTCATGACTGGGGGGCTGGCCCGACTCGACGCAGCCGCAGCCGCAGCAGCAGACGACGCCCTCGACGAGATCGAGATCATCCGGCTCGGCTGGGACCTGCCGGTCACCTTCCTGCGCGACTGCGCCTGGGCCGCCCTCGTGCACGGCCCCCACCGCCGATCCCACCACAAGCTGTGGCTCACCGTCGCCTCCCGCGTCGACGACCCGTTCGCCCCGGCAGCTCTCTGCCTCGTGGCCGTAGCGGCGCTTTTCGAAGGCGAAAGCGCCGCCGCTGCCGCAGCCCTGCAGCACGTCCTGCACCTCGAACACACCTACTCGATGGCACAGCTCCTCTTGGCGGTCCTTCGGCACCCGAAGAGGATGTCGCAGCTGTGGGATGCCATGCCGACCCGCGAAACACTGAAGCAGACCATGGGCGAGCCCGAGGAGGGATGGCTACAGCCCACATGGGCGCTCGCTGGAACCTACCTGGACGGCGTCCCCGACGGCGCACCGACTATGAACCGGTGAGCGAGGAGGCCGATACCCTGGCTGACGGTAGCCGTGGAGAGCGCGCCCACCGAAGCTCGCCGCCGGGACCCCTATCATCAAAGGCCGCGCACGCAAGAGCCAGCACGTCGTGACAGCGAAACGGTCGCCAGCTGCCGACGTCAGCGTCGCGGCCGTCGCGCCTCCCATGACGGCACTCATCTGGCCCGGACCGCCGGGCCCGGGGCCTGGCGGCTTCGCTGCTTCGCCACCAGGCCCGGTGCCCAGCCGTCAGCACCCCGCCGCTCCCCTGGGCACACCCCGACCGGATCGTGTCGCACCCGCTCATTCAAGGCGCCACCCCAGTGAAGACCTGCACCCGTGAAAGGCGCCTGCTCTTGCCCCCGCTGTTCTCCCTCACCCGGACCGCACTCCTACCGGCGCACGCTCACCCGGCGAGTCGAACCGTCAAGGGCCACCTGCACAAGGCGTATCCTCGGTCCCGCGCTGCGCACCCACCCGCCAAGGCGCGCCGAATACACATGCCCCGTACCAGCGACCCGCCGCCTCCTGATGAACACCCATCTGCGCCGCGAAGACTTCCCCAGGGGCGGAATGTACGCCCCTTTCTCCAGCACCGACAAGCCCATCGAGGCCGTCGCCAAGGTGGGTGACGACACCACACAATCCGGCCTCCTACCGGCCAGGTTGTGGAGCCGGAGCAGGCAGGAGGCCCACTCAGCACATAGACGGCGGTTGCGCACGCCCGAAAGCCCCAGAAACGATCATGTAGAGGAGAAACCCACACCCCCAGGCGAGAACTCCCCCACCACACTCAGTGAACCCCGGGAAAAGCGCCACACGACCGCCTACCGTCATAGGTATGCCTACCCACCGCGAGCACTTCGCGCGCTTGACCACCCCGCGCGGGAGCATCGTCTCCCTCCCCAACCTCACCGAGGACGAAGCCGAAGAGGTAGCCGCGCACTATGGCTTGCCCTCCGAACTGCCCGGGCATCGCACCACCAGCCCGGACAGGAAGATGTGCGACCGGTGCAAAGGCGCTGGGGGCTGGGAGGAGAAGGTGGAGTCAAAGTCCAAGAGCGGCAGCACCGTCGTCACCAAGAAGTGGGTCAACTGCCGACCCTGCGGCGGCACTGGCCAGACCCCCAAGTAGCAGAAGCTGACATTCAGTCCGGGCTGTCACGGCTGGTCGGCAACGACAGCCCGGACAAGCAAGGATCCTAGGGCTGAGGCCGGTCCGACTGCTTCGCGTTCGGGGTCACGTGCACGCCGACCACGGTCAGCACCGTGTTGACGATCTCCGTGCTGGAGTACACACATCGAACGCCGACAGCTGCGAAGAGCGCTGCTATGACCGTCTTGGCGATCTTGCCTAAATTCATGGCTTCTCCTTAGACCGTGTCTTGTTCGGTGATCGATCGCTGAGTTGATCCTGGATGCGTTCATGGACCGCCTGATACCTGATGCATGGTGGGAGTTGTTCCAGGGGGTGGTGCCGCCCGCGCCGTCACGGCCGCAGAGTGGCGGGCGTCGCCGGGCCGATGACCGCCTGGTCCTGGCGGCGATCGTGTTCGTGGCGACCAGTGGCTGCACACGGCGGCAGCTGCCGCCGCTGTCCGGGGCATCCTGACAGACGGTGCACCGCCGCTTCGCCGGATGGAGCGCCGCCCGCGTCTGGGCCAAGCTGTACCGGGTCATGCTGGATGAGCTCGGCTCGCGCGGCCTGCGGTGCGGCTATCAGGGGGTTCGGCCGATTCGCCCCTCAGCGTGCGGATCCAGCGCCTGGCCTGCGAGTGCGGGGACTTCCTTCACCAGGACCTAGTGACACCGCAGTCTCTCGTACTCTCTCGCGTAGTCTCGAATCCTGAGGAGAGGGAGATGCACCATGTCCGCGCAGCCGGTTCACGAGGATGACCCGCATGACCCTCAGGTCATCCTGCGGGATCTGCCAGAGCGAGAGCGTGCTGCCTTCCTGCGCGACTACCATCACGCTGTGGAAGCAGCTCGCGATGACCTCGCCGCGTACAAGCGACTGCCGCGCCTGCTGCACAGGTGGCGGCTGATGGTGTCCGCGTCGAACGCGCCTGGCTATTGTGAGGTCGCCGACGAGGCCCGTACCGGTGCTGGGGTGTTCACGCCGTTGGATGAGGGCATCGCCGCTGAGCAGGCCCGCCGTCAGTGACCTACCGCCAGACCTGTCAGAGCGCGCACTCCGGCAACTGAATGGCATCCCCGAAGAGGCGCTCGGCGCACTGGCCAAGACGATGGTTGTGGTGTGCGACGACCCGTTCGACGTGCTGGAGACGTCGCCCACCGAGGACCCGGATAGGCGTGTCGCCGCGTTCGGTGAAAGCGGCCTGGTCACGTACGTCATCGTTGAAAGTGCTCTCGTTGTGCGGATCACCTACGTGTTCTGGGCGGGATAGCCTGCCGAACGCATCACCGGAGGCACCCCGCACTCGCGGGCCAGGTGCTGGATCCGCACGCTGAGGGGCGAGTCGGCCGAACCCCCTGATGGCCGCACCGCATGTCGCTATCGTGCCGATCATGGGAGGACGCGCACGCAGCAGGCAAGGGAATGACTCCCAGCCTCACCGCGCCCTCGCCGTCGGGTTGAGTACCGCCACCGTGCTCCTCGGTGTCGCATCCAACTTCGCTGACGTTCCCGCCCTGCACCAGATCGTCTTCGGTGTCTTCACAGGCCTGACCGCTGGTGCGCCCACCCTGGCACAAGCACCATCAAAAGCGCTCGCGTACGCCCCTAATCGGATTCTTTCGCCGACCACTCAGGTCGTCCCCGCACGCGTGGGCCAGAACCGGCGAGAGGGCTGTGCGACCCGGCCGCCGCCTTCCCTGCAGTCATGAGGAAGTTCCCGCAGATCCGTCCAGGTGTCACAGGGCGGCGACCTAGGGCCCGCCCGGTGTCGCTAGCACCGGCGTGCCCGAGGGCGCTTCCCGCGCACACGTAGCCTGACCCGTGCTCAGCTTCGAACAGTGCGGCGCAGCGCGCGGTCGCATTCCACACGCTTGGCTGCGCGAAAACCCGCTGCAACTGGGCACCCCGCCCCCTAGCCTGAGGGGGTGACCGAGATCCCGGATCTCTCTGACCCTGAAGCGTTTGTCGCGGCACTGCATAAGGGCGCAGAAAGAGGCAGGAGGCTGGCCTCGAGCCGACCAACGCTCACAGAGGTCGGTGAAGCACTCCTCGCCTTCCACGATGCATTCGCGAACTCGATATGGGAAGACAGCTCATCCGAAGCCGGCATGCTGCCACTCCCCAGGCAGGGCTCCGTGGCCACGCGCGGTGCCACACCACACCTGAACCCCGATAACAGCCTGGTTCTCGAGATCGTTGGCCGACTGATCTCCGGCGTCCGCGATCACCTCAAGGGGCTGGCGTACTTCGCGATCTCCAGCGCACCGCTACGGCCACTCCTGGCACATGCGCGCATTGTCTTCGACGCCAGCGCTCAGGCGACCTTTCTCTTGGACCGGGCCCTTGATGACAGGTCGCGCACGGTTCGAGCGGCAAACATGAAGCTGGAGATGCTCAAGCAGGAACTGAACGACGCGAACAAGGGCGGCGACGCGACGGCCGCCGCCGCCTGGCAACGGGAATCGGCAGCGATCCTTGCTGCTGCAAAGGCCGATGGCTTCCCCCTGGTACAAGGCAAGAACGGAACCGTCAAACCGTTCCTCCACCCGCACGACGCGTATGAGCAGCATCGCCAGAACCTCCTGGAAGGTCTCGGAGAGACGACGTGGCGCGACCTCTCATCGGTGGTCCACGCACAAGAACGGTCTATCCTGCAGTTCACCTTAGGGCTGGGAGAACTCGGCCCAAGCGTGCATACACCCTCATATGCGGCAGGGCACATACTGCCCGTCATCCTCGCCTGTATCGAAGCAGCACAGGCAGCCGAAGCCTTCTACGGCACGTCCGAGACGCCCATCCCGGCCACCCTCACAGACGAGCTCCGGACCCGTGCGGCAGCAGCCGCCGGCCTCATGGACGAGCACCTCAGAGAACGCCTGGACACACCACCCCAAGAGGACCGCGACACAGTCGAAACCGGGCAAGCACTCCAGATCGCGATCGACATGGTCCGCAAGCAGCGAAACGGCGACGACCCAGCCCAGGCCATAGGCGACTTCCTAGACGGCCCACACGCAGAGCAACGGGTGGGAAGAATCACCGCTTCCCTGCTCCAGGTGACCTTTGCACTCACAGCATGCCTCGACGCGATCGCACCCGAACTCGGGGATCGAGCCCTCAATGCGGCAGAGGGCGCGCTGCCCGAAAGCGACTAGCGCAATCGGTCCCACCGATGCGCGCGAGCCACCCTGCAGAGGGAGATTCTGCTCCGTGCTCGCTACGCCCGCGGCTTCTCTTCCTTCGGGGGATGGGCTTCATACCTGTCACGCAACCAGTCGACCACCCACGCCATGGCCCCAAAGGCACACAGAACAACAACAATCGCAGCACCCACACCCGTGTCGGCCGCCGTCTCGAAACCCGCCCACAACAACAGGCCGGCCAGCACAACCCGGGTCCGGACATCAGAGCGCAAAACCCACCGCAGCGAGATCAGGAGCGGCCGGGCGGCACAACGACCCACCCAAGCTGCCCGAGAGCGCAAACCGGCCAGGAGAATCCCCGCCGCGAAGCGAACAACCTCAGCAGCGCTACCCTCGACGGCGATCTCCCTAAGGGACTGCCGCCACTCCTCTCCGCTCTCCTCCTCCACCGCAATCAAGGCGCCCCACGAGACGAAGCGCTGAGCGACTTGCGGAGCCATTTCGGGAAGAGCGGGAACCACGTCAATATCTTCAATGGTATACGTGACGTGAATATCGGCGGCTTCGTCACTCGCCCGCAAGAGCTCAACGAGATGAATCATCTCTAGCGGCGAAACGCTGTCGAAGTCCATTATCACGCCGCTAGGGGTGGTGAAATGGATGGTCAAAGACGACCTTGGGCGATTGGGCTTGATGCCGTGAGCCACTCCCGCGATCATTTTCCGAATCATTGAAGGATTCAGGCGCTCGCAGGTAGCGCACGAACAAACCGCCCCCTCTCCCGATAGAAAGCTGTGGTTTCTAATGAACTCACGCTCCTTCTGTCGGCGGAGCTGGAGAGAGTAATAGTGAAGCTTCCGCGAGAGCGCGCTCTTCCTCCGCATCTCACACCCAGCCAAGGCGCGACACCGGAGCGCGAGAAACAGCCTCGTGCGCTGCCACTACACCCTCACCGGTCAGCTCGTACATGCGCCGCCGCGGCCCCGTCGCGTCACCGTCGTCTTCCTCCCAGTAGGCACGCACCCACCCGGCCCGCTCAAGCCGCCTCAAGATCGGGTACACCGTGCCCGAGCCGAGACCCGTGGCACGGCAGATCTCCAGCCCGTACGTTGCGTTACCGCTGGTGGCAGCACCTTGAAGCGCTTGGAGCACGTGCTTGGTGGTAGTGGTGAGTCTGACGCCCACAGCACCCCCCTATCGTTCTCGACCTATGTCGAGATAGAGCCTAGCCCGCCCAGCACCCAGCAGCACAGCAAACACTCCCCCCAGAACACGCCCAAGCCGATGCATCACCACTGGCAGGCGATACCCGCACGCGTGGGCCACACCCTTCGTGAACGAAACGGCACCCCCGTGCGACTGCCGGCAACTCCCGGCGCCCTTTCCTGGATCTACGTGGCCTCCTCTGCGCACAACCAGGCCACGCCGTGCTGCGCACGGTCGCCTGCGGCGAGCCTGGCCCTGCTCCGCTCCAGCCACGGCCCCACAGACCAGGCGCCGGGAGCAGCCCGAGCCCCGCCACGAAAGGAAAACAAGCCGAACGTGGACCGGACAACAGAACGAGCCGCACGCATCGAACGGGCCCGCCGGGCACTCGCCCACACCCCGCCCGGCGAACACCACGACCTCGCAGACAACCTCCAGCGCGTCACCGAACTCATCACCGACCTGATGATCTACGCTCACTCGCTGGCCGGACCGTGGCGGAACATGACCACAACAGGCCACCTGCTGGCCCAGGTCACCGCCGCCACGGCCGAACTCGGCATCGACCCGACCCGGAGCCGCAGCCAAGGCCCAGGCTTCCTGCACGAAGGAGCATGGCTGGCCGGCGAACTGCTGTCACACGCCGACACCCTGCCCCACGAGCCGGGCAGCACCACCCAGGCGCTGAACCTGCTCGCTCACGCCCTGCTCGACTACCACGTCAACCGGCCCCGCATCAGCCACCTGCGAGGGTTCTACCGCACCCGGCTGACCCGGCAGGCCGACGAGATCAAACACCGCCTCGCGGATCTGCTCCAGCAGCACCCCGAGGCGATCATGGAAGTGCTCGGCCACCTCCTCGGCGCCCACGCGCTGCCCCCCTGAGCCGCGTCACCTGCGCACAACCGCAGCCGGTCAGCGCCCTTCACCGCACGTCAGCCGCCACCAGCAGGGTCGCCGACCCCGCCAGGCCCACACCCAGCGGCCGACGCGGCAACCACATCCCATTTCCGAGGAAGAAGCGTGCACCCCGTGAGCGACATCGACTCCTACCCCGGCTTCGGGCACATGCTGGTCGTCTCAGCCGCAGGCGACCGGATCTCCTGGCTGCCCGACCGCCGCACCGCACTGCGCACCAGCGGCAACATCACCCGCGTCGTCATGATCGGTGACAGCGCCCGCATGCTCCACGCCCGCGCGAACGCCTGCGGCCACATCAACCCCATGACGGCCACCACGCACGCCTGCGGCCACCTGCAGCCAGGCACGCCACAGGCGGCCGCCTACACGATCCTGACCGACGCCCAGGCCGTGCAGCGCGTCATGTTCCCGCCCTACATCGGTGACATCACGCAACGCCCCAGCGAGCTGCACCTGCTCGACCTCCCCTGCACGCTGGATCCAGGAGACATTCTCGCCGTCCACACCGAACGCAGGTATGTGGTGTGGAACCACACCACATACGACGACACCGTCGCGCTCGCCGCACCGATCCTCCCCAACGGGAGCGTCGATTGGGGCAGCGGCGCCAGTGTGGACACGATGCACACCCCTCTACGCCGCGCCCTGCAACAGCTCAGCTATGACCTGGGCGAAGCGCAACACAGCACCTGAACAACAGCAGGTGAGCTGTCGCCGACAACCAAGGTTTCTCCCTCGTCGGCCCGCCCGCACCAACCGGGCCTGCCCCCGGTGCCCGCCCTGCCCTCCAGCCGAGACCCCTGCGCAGGGCAAGGCCTGCCACACCCCGGCATGCCTTGCCCTGCTGCGCGGCATCAGCCACCCGCCTGCCTTCAGGCACCGAGCCGCCCCCGGCCGCCCCCACCCGAAGGCGAGAACACCACCACCAGGAGGCCTCATGTCAGAGCACGACCTGCTCGCACGCCTAACCCTGCTGCGCATCAGAGACCCCGAAGACCACCTGCTCGATCACCTGGTCACCCAGCGCACACCGGCCGGCGCCATCGAAGCCCTCACCAGCGCCGCCGCCCTTCACCACGACAAGCCCGCACCGCTGCCCGCCCAGCAGTGGGACCACGCCTGCGCACGATGGCGGCACCGACTGGCCACAGCCAACCCGATGGCCGACCTCGCAGCCGGCCATCGGCTCGGCGCCACCCCGGTGATTCCCGGAGACCCCGACTGGCCCATCGAACTGAACGACCTGGGCAGCGCCGCCCCGTACGCCGTATGGGTGCACGGAGCCGCCCGGCTGTCGACCGCTTTCAGCCGGTCGGTCGCCGTCATCGGCTCCCGGGCAGTGAGCGAGCACGGCACCCACGCGGCCACATCCTTCGCCACCGCCCTCGGCGAAGCCGGGTGCAGCGTCATCTCCGGCGGCGCTCTCGGCGTGGACGCGGCCGCCCACCACGCCGCCCTGCTCACCGACGGCCCCACCATCGCCGTGCTGGCATCCGGTATCGATGTCGCCTACCCGGCGGCGAACAAGCCCCTGCTGGCCCGCATTCGCCAGCAGGGGCTCCTGGTCAGCGAGTACCCGATCGGCACCCCGCCCGACCGCAGACGCTTTCTGGCCCGCAACCGGCTGGTGGCCAGCTCAATCGCCACCCTCGTGGTGCAAGCCGCCGCGCGCAGCGGAACAATGAACACCGCCCGCCGCGCTCACCAGCTCCACCGGCTTCTGGCCGCCGTTCCCGGGCTGGGAACAGACGGGGGCAACCAGTTGCTGGCGGACAGATGGGCCCACCCCGTGCACCGCCCGCAGCATCTGCTCAACCTGCTGCAGACCTGAGCATCACCAACGCTCTCCGGAGGAAGGGGCTTGGGGGCTCAGAGCCCGCCCCTGCGAGGCTCATGGCATGGCCGCCGCTGAGGCCACGTGGTTGCTTGGCGATACCATCGCGCCGATGCCTCCGTCGCCTACCGGTCGACCCGTAGCGCCACGCGCAAGGCCGTGGACAAGAACCTGCCAACCTCGATGCTGCCCAGGCGCGGCTTCACCGCCATCATCATGGTGGCCACGGTCACTGGGGACCGTACCCGGACGGACGCGTTTGAGCACCCCATCGCGGACGTGTGATCGGGTGAGTGTCCTCCTGGGCACGATGGATGTTGAACGTCACCGACTGGGGCGGCGACGTCCTTCGTCGACGTCATGGCCTGGATGGTTAGTCGGATGTTCGCCGACCTCAAGCTCTTCTACCGCGCCCATACCGCCGCCGAACTGGACAAGATCATGACCACACAATCTGCCTCACCGACGGGTGTGCACGCCCGGGAAATGGACCTCTATCGCTGCTCCTTCGACCTGGTCGCTGATGGCTCCAAGACGGTCGAGGTGCGCGTGCAGTATCCGCGCATGCGCACCCTGGCCACTGGCGACCACATCCGGTTCGTGTGCGAAAGCGATGAGGTGCTCACCCAAGTTAAGCGGGTCGCCCGCTACGTCAGCTTTGAGGACATGGTGGACGCCGAAGGACCAGAGAGAGTGAACCCGACCAGTCCGCGTGAACAGCAGCTCGTCGACATCCGCCGCATTTACGGTCCAGACAAGGAAGCCCTCGGCGTGCTGGCCATTGAAATCGAACTCCTCGAAACCCAGTAAGCAATAGACGATCGGTTCCCTTGGGCTGATGTGTAGCCGGACGAGGCATCACCGCACCTGCGCCCCCACGGGCACCGGTACGAGATGGTCTCTAGATCGACTTGAAGAGAGACGATCATGGGTGAAAGGATCATGCCTCGGTTGAAGCTGTTTCAGCCACAGTGAACATCGAGGGGGCGAGTTGACGCTGGCGGTGGTGCGACCTCTGCGGGACGTGAGAGGGCCGGCGACAGAGGAGGAACTCGCCGACTTCGAGCTGGACGCGCTGTCCAAGTTCGTCCTCGCACGACTCTCCGCAGGGCTGGCCGACAGCACGATCCGAGGCGACGTCAGCCACCTCCAGCTGATCCGGGACTGGTTCGACCGACCCCTGTGGGAGATGGAACCCAAGGACGCGGATCGGTACTTCGGCACCGTCCTGCGCAACGCGTCCGCGGCGACCCGGGCGGCGCGGGCACAGGTGCTGGTGACCTACTTCGAGTTCCTGGAGGTGCGTCACAAGGTCGAGTTACACGAGCTGACGGGCCGCGTGGTCGAGTGCCCGATCGACGAGATGAACCGCCCCCGGATGTCGGTCGACGCGCAGATCCGCATCCCGCCGACCGAGGCGGAGATCGAGCAGCTGTTCGCCGGCTGGCGCGAAGAGCTGGCATCCTGCCGCAAGTTCGCGCCAGCGGCCCGGAACTACGCGGTGTCTCGCCTGTCGGCGGACGTGGGATTGCGGATCAACGAAGCCTGCATGCTCGATCTGGACGACGTGCGCTGGGAGCTCGGGCGGTTCGGCAAGCTCAATGTCCGGCACGGCAAAGGCTCCCGCCGGAAAGGGCCGAAGCAGCGCCTGGTCCCGCTGATCAACGGCGCAGACAGCGTGCTGACGTGGTTCGTCCAGGACGTCTGGAGCCAATTCGAGGCCGACCACTCCCTGCCGGGCGCGCCGTTGTTCCCCTCGGAGCGTCGACAGATCGACGGACCGGGAGCGCGCGCAGGCACTGACGTCGTCCGGCGCGCGTTGGCGGCCGCGGTCGACCGCCACCTGCCGAGCTGGACGGGCAAGCTGACCCCGCACGTGCTGCGGCACTACTGCGCCAGCCAGCTCTACCGGGCGGGCGTGGACATCCTCGCATTCCAGGAGCTCCTTGGACATTCATGGATCTCCACGACGATGCGCTACATCCACGTGCACGGAACCCGCATCGAGGACGCGATCATGCGCGGCCAGCAACGCGCCGCCCAGCGGTGGGAAGGGCTGATTCGATGAAGTGGAACTTACGCCTGGCGGCGGCCAACCGAGGCATCTGGAAGGCCAGCGAGCTGCGACGCATGCTCGCCGAGCGCGGCGTGGAGATGAGCGTCGGAAAAATGTCCGGGCTGTGGTCGGGTCGGCCCAACGTGCTGCGTCCAGAAGAACTGGACGCGTTCTGCGCGGTACTCGGTTGCGAGATCAGCGAGCTGATCACTGCTGAACCCGAGGCTGTTCCGGCGCCCCCATCGAGGACGGAGGAACGCAGCGCAGTCGGCCAGGACGGCGCCGTCGTGGAATCGACCCGGATGGTGAAGCCGAGGGCGCAGACAGGCCGTTCGCTTCCACCGCGGTGAATAGGCAGCCTGTCGGCGAGCCCTGCCTGGGGTGCGGAGGCTCGATCGAGTCCAGCACGAGCCGCCGCGGCGGACGACCGCGCCTGTATTGCCGCTCCTGTCGGCCATCGCGAACAGAGAAGCGGCGAACTCCCCCTGGCCAACAGCCCAGCGAACCATGCCGGACATGCGGAGGCGTCGTGGACCACGATGCCTCCGAGCGTCGCGGCGGGCGGCCCCGACTGAACTGCGAAAAGTGCCGGCCAGCAAGAAGCAGCCGGCAGCCCGCATCAGCCGTTCGCCTCGACGACGTGATCGGTGACCTGACCATTTCGTCCACCCAGCGCGCCGTGCTGCAGCGGGTGGCCGAGGCCGCCGAGGCAGCGAACTGGAGCGCCCAGACTCTCCGGCCGGCGCTGGCCGGTCTGGTTCGCATCTTCGATGGGCACCCGGATGGACAGCCGGTCCATCGCAGTCGGCTGAACACCGAACTCGGTGGTTCGAGCGGGGCCCGGCTGGTGCGCATAGTCCTGGATGAGGTCGGCCTCTTCTCCGACGACACCGTGTCCACGATGCGGCTGTGGGTCGAACGCCAAAGCAGCCTGCTTCCCGAGGGCTTTCGCGTCGACGTCCGTACCTGGCTGATCGTCCTGCTGGAGGGCAGTGCGCGCACCAAGGCTCGATCGGAGTCAACGCTCTATGCCTACTTCGGACGAGTCCGACCACACCTCCTGGCTTGGTCGGAAACCCGAAACCAGCTGCGGGAGATCACGGAGAACGACGTCACCCAGGTGTTGGACGCGTTAACCGGCCACCAGCGCGCTGGCACCTTCACCGCATTGCGGTCACTGTTTCAGTTCGCCAAGCGCCACCGTCTGATCTTCGCCGATCCCACCCGCCGCTTGAGCGTCGGCCGGGCGCCAGCGCGCATGTTGCAGCCCATGACAGACGCGGAGATCGCCGAAGTGAAGAAGACAGCGGTGACGCCAGAACAGCGCCTGGTCGTCGCCCTGGCCGCCGTCTACGCCATGCGCGCGAGCGCCATTCGCCACCTCACTCTTGACGACATCGACCTGGCCAGGCGGCAGATCCGGTTCAGCGGCCATCACCAGAAACTGTCCGAGTTCACGCACCGCGCCCTCGTCGACTGGTTGCACGATCGCCATCGCAAGTGGCCGCAGACGCCCAATCGCCATGTCCTGATCTCGTGGAAGTCAGCCGCCAGCACCGAGCCCGTCAGCGACTACTACCTCACCTGGCGTCTACTGCTTCTTGGCGTCCAGCTTGAGCAGATCCGCGGTGACCGTGTCCTCCAGGAAGCACTGGCGGTCAACGCGGATCCGTTGCACCTGGAGCTGGTCTTCAACCTCAGTTCGCAGACCGCCATCGAGTACGCGGACATCGCCCGAAGTCTGCTGGAGCGTCCTATCGAAGGCGTGTTGTGTTGAGTGCGGTGAGAATGCCAGTGCCTCGCGCGGACCTAATGTCAGAAGTTCCGACGTTCGTGGTTGAGGGCGCTAACCTCGTTCCTCCAGCCAAGCGAGAACCGAACTGACGAAACCGTCGACGCGCGGCAAGGGTTTGCCGGCGAACACCGCATGGAGGTGCCCGACCCCGACCGCGTCGTTCCAGGCCCAGGCGCGTCGGTGGGTTTCCTCATCGGTGGCACGGAGGACGTCCCAGCCGTGCCACGTCGCGATGAGTGCCGCGTCAATCGCCGGGTCGGACAGGATCGCCATGTCCCAGTCCAGAACGCCGGTCAGCTTGCCGTCCTCGCCGAAGTGGACGTTGCTGCCGCCGAGGTCGCCGTGAACGAGCCTGGCCGGGACCTCCTCAAGTGCCAGCATCGTGTCCAGTCGCTCCCGGACTCCGTCACGCCACTTCGTCGGCAGGCGTGGAATGATCTCCTCGCTCAGGATGTCGGCCCATCCCAGGCCATCGGCGTACCGGCGCGGCGTGTGGAGAACGGCTTCCAGCTGCGGGGAGATCTCCACCTCGCGCAGTGCCTCCAAGAGCGGTGCGAACGCAGCCGGATCCCCGATGCCTTCCGGCATCCCCTTACCGTCGATCCACGAAAGCGCGACGGCCGCGCGTTCCCCGAACGTGGTCACCGCGGTCAGCGGTTCCGGCACGGCGAAAGGCAGGCCCGCCGCGGCGACGGCCCGAAGAATCTCGACCCGGCGCGGCAACGCGGTGGCGTGACTGGGGCGCTTGCTGATGCGTACCGCGGCGACGCCGGGGAACAGCACGACGTGGTGCATGTTCCCGTGCTCGGCAAGGCGTGCAGCGTCGGGAGGAGCGTCGGGGACAAGTGCTTCAGCGATTTCCAGCAGGTCGGCGGGGACGGGTTGAGGCATCTGGCTATCCTGCCGGACGATCGCATATGGCGATGACCAGGCGTGGTGGCCCGGGAGGACCGACCAGAACGGGCGGTGCCCGGCCGTAACACTGGGTACGCGCCGTATGCGCTCGCCGAGCTTCTGCGCCGCCACATCACCCATCGCGCTGGACCGCCGAGGCATGCTCGCCGAGTGAGCACCGTCCAGCGAAAGCCGCACGCTTCGCTACCTACTGGCATCAGATCAGCGCCAGCCGCTGTCAAGAGATTGGCGTTTCCGCTTACACAAGTTCGGCGTTCAACACATCGCCCGAAGTCTGCTGGAGCGACCTATCGAAGGCGTGTTGAGCCGAACTCAACCTGATCTTGATCATGAGCTGTCGAAACCCCGTGGGTTCCATTGTCCGTTCCGGGTGAAGGTTGCTCGTGAGCGGCTTGGCGATCTGCGGTTGTGCAGGGTTGGTTGGGTCGGCGGCGCGGTGGTTGTTCGGAACTACTTTGCGTTTTCGGTGGAGGGCTTGAACCGGTGCAGGGTCCGTCCGCTCTGCCAGATCGCTCCGGCGTACTTCTCCATGGGGATCGACCACTCGCGGATCACGACCGGGTGAACCGTTCGGTGGTGGAGGACGACATTGCCCGATCGCCGTGCTCTGCTGAACCACATCGCGGCTTTCGCGTGGCGGTCGAGGTTGGCCTTGGTGATCGTTGTTGTCAGATGGCTGGGGCGGCGGTGGCCGGGGGCCGCGGCGAAGGTGGTCGGCGGCGGGCTGGGCGGCCGCCAGCTGTCTTGCTCGATCCAGTGGGCGATCGGGTCGTTGCTGTCCCGCGGCTGGTAATAGGGGTCTCCGACGCGGTGTCCGATCATGACGCAGAAATGACCAAGTAGCTCGTCGTCAGCGGCGGCCATCTTCCGCCAGATCGGGTCGGCCAGGATCTCGGCTATGCGGATGGCTTCGGGGTAGATCGCGGCGAACAGTTTGGAGGCGCTGAAGGTCTGTCGTTCGGTGTCCGGCGGGATGAAAACGAGGGTCCGCAGACCCCATATGGCCTTGTTGAGCCCGAGTCCGGCGGGCTCGTCTTCGGTGCTGTTGCTGTCCCAGAGGTGTCCGCAGATCATGAACGCGGTCAGGACGGCGTCGTAGGTCGCCGCCCATCCAAAGCGCCGCAGCAGGCGGTTGTGGCGCCGCTGGGCCGCGGGAATCTCGGGGAAGTCGTGCAGGGGCGGGCTGGGGAGGTTGAGGTCGGGCGGCCCGATCCAGTGCTGGTGCTTGGCGCAGACATAGCGGTGGTGGGGAAAGAGGCGGAACACCGGTCCGCCGGGGTGGCGGGCGTCGCAACGCGGGCAGCCGATCTGTGGGATGTGGCGGAAGGCTGGCCAGGTCGGGGGCGGGTCACGCAGTTCCAGCAGGGCGCCGGCCAGATGCCCAGCTGGTCGTGCGGTGAGCGCGGCTAAGGCATGAGGATCTGGGGTGCGGCGGCTGGGCGTCGGGTAGGGGGTGGTGACCTGCTTCCAAAGTTCATCGCCGTCCAGGGCGTTGAGGCTGGCCAACCGGGCGAGATAGGAGGCGAGCGTCTCGTGCTGGGCGGGGGGCGCAGTGATGGGCAGGCGGCGTGGCAGCGGTGAGGACATCACAGAGCGGTGGCCTCGCCCAGAGCGGGCTTGGCCTTCTTGGTTGGGGCGCTGTGGCGTTCGGCGGCGTAGTCGATGGGGACCAGGTCGAGGAGGTCTTCGGTGATCTGCTCGATGCCGGTCTCGATGGCCAGGACCGCGGCGCCGCGGATGAGCTGGGAGAGGCTGCCGATCATCCCACCGGTGCGGCGATAGAGCTGTTCGGCCATCCCTGGGAGAGTCCCGGGGGTGTGCTCGTGCAGCCGCAGGGTGCTCTCCCAGGTGGCGATCAAGGCGTCCCAGGCGTCGCGCTGCTCGGCGGTGCCATAGGCGAACGGCGCGGCCGGGACGACCGCGAACCGTCCGGCGATCTGCCGTCCCCGGGCCCCGGCGAACAGGCCCTGGGCTTCGACTTCCACTCCGGCGTAGATGAAGGTGGCCGGCAGCCGTTCGGCGAAATACTTCAGCTGGTCGGAAACCTCGGCGCCGGAGCGGGTGGCCAGGGAGATGTTGTGGATCTCATCGACCAGTACCAGGTCGACATGGGTGTGGGCGGCGACCGAGCAGACCGCGTTGGTGACGTCAGTGATGTTCGCGCGGGAGGGCAATTCCAGGCCGAGGAAGCGGGCGAACTCCACTGCCAGCATCTTCGGGGTGGCTGCCATCGGAACCGTCACGTAGATGACCGGCAGCCGGTCTCTGTCGTGCGGGTGCCGGTTGCGGGTGGCGATCTCGTGGGCGCGGCCGAGTTGGGTGAGCGCCGTTGTCTTCCCGGTCCCGGACATGCCGCTGATGATCGCGCCGCGCCGTGCCGAGATCTGCCGCCGGTTCAGCTGGACCAGCAGCCGCCCGGTGGAGATGACCTTCCGGATCGTCGGCGTGTTCACCAGCGGAAGGTCGGAGTGGTAGTCCCGGCGCGCCTCTTCCCGGGCGGCGCGGGCTGCTGTGGGCAGCGCCAGCAGTTGCTCGCTGGTGAGCGGCTCCGGCGGGCGCGGCGTGTGGTCGACGAACCTGCGCCAGCCCTCCTTGGTGGTCAGCGGGACATCCGGCGGGACCGGCTGATCGCTGTCGACGGGCGGCGTCGGTGAGCTTCCGGAAGGCCAGGTCTCGAAGGCGGTGGGCCGGGTGCGGCGGGCGCGGCTCATATCCACTTCTCAGCTTCGGCGGCGGCATCGAAGATCCCGAACTCCACCACCTGGCGGCCGGCCGGGGCCGGTTCGGTGTGATCAGGTGCTTGCTGTGGCGCGGGTTCGCCGACCCGCGTGGCGGCCTTGGTGCGCGCCGCGATCTTGGCGCTGCGCCTATCCCACCGCCCGGGACCGGTCTCGGCGCGGGTGAGGAGCTCGTCCAGGACGCGGGCGACGTCGGTCTCGTTGGTGTCGTCCAGGCCGCGCTCGGCGGCCAGGCGGCGGGCGTGCCGCCAGGTGAAGTCGGCGAACGGCGCCGAGACCATCGCCTGGTGGGTCCAGGGGACGGTGACCCATCCCTCCCGGGTGCGGACGAACACCTGCGAGAGGTCGTAGGGGTCGTAATGGACCTCCCAGAGGCCCTTCTTCGCCATGACTCCCGAGTGCTGGCGCCGGTAGGGACCCAACTCGTCCCGACCGCCGCGGTGGTCGGTGTCATAGGTGCGGTAGTCGACGCGGATGCCGTACTCGTTGATCGCGCGCCAGGCGACTGGCAGCAGCTCCAGGTAGTCCTCCCCGGTCAGCAGCAGCGGCAGGTAGCCGGCGGCGGCGACTTGAGCGGCGTAGGCGTCGTTCGGCGAGATCGACCGCCTGGGCAGGTAGGGATCGCGCAGCCCGTCGTGCGGGCGGTGCTGCCAGGTGATGATCCATTCATCCAGCAGGTCCTGCAGCTCCGTGACGGTCCAGGCCGCCTCGGCCTCGGCCGCCGCACCTCGGCGGGTGACGTCACGGCCGGTGTAACCGGGCAGGTGCTGGCACCACAGGGTGTTGATCGCCGAGAAGGTCGCCTCGACGATCGCCTTGTCGGTAGGGGTCCGCGGCCGTGCCCGCTGAACCGAGACGCCCAGCCGTTCGCAGGCCCGCAGGAACACCTCGGAGATGAACACCCTGCCGCCGTCGATCACCACGGTGTCCGGGACGATCACAGGCTTGGCCGCCGCCTGCTCCATCCGGGCGTCGATGTCGACCAGGTGGACGTGCGGGAGCCGGGAAGCGGCCATCGCCAGCGAGGTGTCCCAGCCCGGCCGCATCGGTTCGGGCACCAGCATCCGCGCCAGCAGCAGCGCCGCGTCGACCGCCTTCGTGCCGACTGGCCGCAACACCGCCGCGCAGATCGTCCGCGTCGCGACGTCAACCGCGATTGTCAGGTCGGCCCGCGCGGTGACGCCGCCGTCCAGGAGCACCATCACGTCCAGCGGCGTGGAGTCGATCTGGACCTGCTCACCCGGCCGGGTCGCGATGGTCGGGGTGAACGGCCCGTCCGGCCGGTTGGCGCTCTGCCGCCGGGTGACCGCCGACCCGAACGTGTGGCGTCCCGTCGCCAGAGTGTCGATCAGCCGATAGAACGTCGTCTTGCCCGGCAGCGAGACCACGCCCGGCCCGTGCGCGTCCTCCAGCGCCTTGGTGACCCGGCGGATCAGCCGCGACCGGGTCCCGGTCGAGGAGTCCGTCTCGGCTGCGATCGCCTCCTGAATCGCGGCGATCAGCCGCGGGTCCGCCCTGCCGGTGACCTCGACCTCGCGCAGAGCCCGCTGATCGACCAGCCCCCACAACCCCTGCTCACCGAACCGCAGCCGACGGCCCTGGACCGTCCTGACACTCACCCCGAGCTCGTCGGCCTTGGCCCGGTCCCGTTGACTCACCGTCCGCAGCACCGGGTCGTATTCGGGCCGTCCCGCTGTGCCCGGTTCGGCATCCGGCGGGAGACCGGTGATCACCTCGATGATGTGTCGCTCCCACTGCTTGGCCTCACCCAGAACCTCGGCGGGCAGGCCCTCCAGCAACCCGAACGGCGTCATCTCCGGGAGCGGTTCGCCATCGATCACGCCGAAGCCCGGAGCGCTCATCAGGTGGGTAGCCAGCACCACGCTCTGCCCGCCGGCGGCGGCTCGTAGCCGCACCGAGGCCCCCGCCAGGGCGACCACCTGGTGCTCGCTGCCGTCATAGTGGACCCAATCCCCTGGCCGCAGTACCGGCCAGCCGCCGGCCCCGCTGCCGTTCACGCCGCGGCCCCTGATCCCAGGGCCGTGCGGATCAGCGAGGCCTGGTGCAGCGGTGCCGAAAGGTCACCCTCCAGCTCGTGGCACCACAGCAGATGAAACAGCACTGGTAACACCGCAATCGTCTGCCCGACCTCCGCCGCGCCCTCCATCAGCGGCACCGGCTCCCCAAAGACCTGCAGGAGGCATTCCGCCGTCTCGGCCACCAGGTGGCGCGGATGGCGGTAACCAGCCAGCCAGCGGATGTTCGCCGTCATCACCGGGTCCGGCGCACCCACCAGCCGGTAGTCCCACCCCACCAGCTCACACGCCACGCGGGCGGCCTCGAACGCCTCCAGGTCCCGTGGCGGGCGCCGCTCATCCGGACGGCAGTCGACCACCACGGCCGAGCCATCATCGCGGCGTAGGAAGTAGTCGGGGGCGTGCGAACGGGACTTGCCCTCCACCGTTTCCCAAAACAGCCAGAACGGTTGCGAGGCGATCGCGACCACCCCGGGGTCGAAGTCGAACGCTGCCAGATGATCGCGCTCCAGCCACGACTCATAGCCCACATGCCGCCGGTCGGTCGCCGACCACCAACGACCCGACAGATGCCGCTGCCCGCGGTAGGACGCGAACTGCCGCACCGGCGCCGCCCGCTCCAACCGCAGCGACCACGCCTCATCCAGACTCACCCGAGCCTGCCCGCCAGCGCTGGTCACGTACGCGAGCTCGAACCCCTCAACCCGAGGAGGGGCACCACCCTGAACCGACCTCAACACCGCCACAACGGGACATCATGCCGCACCAAGATCCACCGCATGCAAGGTTCAACCGAACAGATCACCATCGCACGCAATCTTCATCCGGAACACGAAGCCTTCATGCGGAAACGACATCCATCGTGAAGACCTTCATTCGCGGTGAACCCACGGGGAACCGTGGAGCAAGTTAGTGGATAAGTCAGGCTTACCGGTCTTGTGAGGTGATCGCCGGATACGATCACGCTCTGACTTAGCGCAACGTGGCATTGACAGCATCGGTCACAGGGAGAGCGATGTCGGGACGGCGCAGTCGCACCGGTGGGCCAAGACTTCGAAGCGTGGGCAAGCTGCGCTTCTCCGAGGAAGAGCTTGCGACTTTGAGGTTCGCCGCCAAGCGTCAACGGCTGAGTGTGGGGGCTTTCGTCGCGACCGCCGCAGTTGCGGTCGCCAAGGAAGAACTGGTGCCGGTGCCGTTGGATGAGCGTGAACAGCTGGCGGAGTTCGTGGCTTCACGGGTGGCGCTGAACCGAGTCGGCAACAGCCTGAGTCACTTGGTGAGGGAGGCCGATCCTGGGCGGGAGCTGCCGCAGGTTCAGGCCGTATTGTCCAGGGTTGCTAGAGCGGTGCAGCGGGTGGAACTCGCTGCCGATGCCGTACATGAGCTGGCCCGGCGTCGATGATCTCCAAGGTGGGCCGTGGAAGCAACACCTACGGCTTGCTCAGCTACCTGTACGGCCCCGGCCGGCATGAGGAGCACATCACCCCGCACATGGTGGCCAGTTGGGATGGGCATGAACCAGATCCGGCCGAAGAATCAGCACCTCTGCCCACTGCACTGCAGCGGCTGGCTCAGCGCCTGGATCGGCCGGTGGCCGCGTACCCGGGAGCAGTGGAGCGCCACGTCTGGCACACCTCGGTGCGGCTGGCCCCCGGCGATCGGATGCTGAGTGATGACCAGTGGGCTCACATCGCCCGCCGCCTGGTCGCCGCCGCAGGTCTGGGCGCCGACACCGGTGAAGGATGCCGGTGGGTGGCGATACGACATGCTGACGATCACATTCACATTGTGGCCACATTGGTCCGCCAAGACGGCAAGCAGCCGCACCTGCGTGGCGACTACTACCGTCTGCGGCACGAGTGCGGACAGCTGGAGCGCGAGCTCGGCATTCGCATCACCGCCCAGCCCGATCACACCGCGCTGTCGGCACCCACCCGGGGCGAACGTGGAAAAGCGCACCGCGTGTGCGGAGAGAAGGTCGCCTCTCGCGAGCACCTGCAGGCGCTGGTTCGAGCCGCAGCCCTCCAGTCTCACAGCGACGACGACTACGTGGCGCGGTTGAAGCAGGCCGGGTTGCTGGTCAAGATGCGCCGCACTCCTTCCGGGGACGTCACCGGGTATGCGGTGGCTCTGCCGGGCGACGTGACTGCAGACGGCAGCCCGGTTTGGTTCTCCGGCTCCACCCTGGCCCCGGATCTGTCGCTGCCTCGAATACGGCAACGTTTTGGTCCCCGTGCCGCTCGGTATCCGCCCCTGCCGGGTGCCGCCCGCAAACACCCCATCATGGGGCGGCGTTCGCCTGCAGACGCGATCGACGCTCACCAGCAGATCCGCATCCAAGCCTGGCAGCAGGCCGCTGACGCCGTACGCGAAGCCGTCCTGGTGCTCCAGCGCGGTGCGTCGCCGGACGTGGCGGCCACGGCAGCGGCGCTGTCGGATCTGGTGACCGTCGCCGCTCAACGCTCCCCCGCCCAGGTGCGGTCCGAATTGGAGTTGGCCGCCCGGCACATGCAACGGCTGGGGCGCACCCCTTGGCGCGAGCTCAACCAGGCGGCGCACCGCGCCCGGGCGGCGATGCAGGCGATCCTGCTGGCCGGTCACGCGCTCGGACACGGGGAGGAACAGGCAGCTGTTCTCGCCTTCGTTGTCGCGGCGGTACTCGCGGTGCGGGCGCTGAGAGCGCACCATCACGCTGCCGGGAGGCAAGCCCAAGCCTGCGTGGCCCGTCTGGCAGGCGAGCACCTGCAATACGCCGCCGAGGCGCTGGGCGCGCGGCCGCGAGCGCGCGCCGACCATGCTGCGGCTCAGCGCCCGGACCTGAAGCAGGCGCTGGCCACAGCGGTGGAGGGGCGGGCCGATGCCGAAGCCATCGTGGGCGGACCTGCCTGGCCGACACTGGCCGGAATGCTGCGCCGCATCGAACAACTCGGCCATGAGCCCGCCACCGCGCTGGCCGAGGCAGTCGGGCAGCGGCCGCTACGTGACGACCTCGCCAGTCCAGCACGAAACGAGACTCACGTGCTGATCTGGCGCCTGCAGCGCTGGGTGGCCGATCAGGGGGCCGACGCTGTCTCGGCCAGCACACGCAGGAGATCACGCCCTGGAACGCGAGGACAACGGGTCCGGCAATCGCCCTCGCCGCATGGGGCGGCGATGACGAGGCGACAGCAGCAAGACCCACCCATGCGGCCGAGCCCTCCTGTGCACCGCTCACGATCACGCACGGACGCCGCTCAGAAAGAGAACGCTGCCCCTGCCCATGCTGTCCCTGCCATCGAGCGTGCTGTCCTGAAGGACAGCGATGATCGTCTCTGGCAGCGCGCCGTCCTGACGGTGGTGGAAGCGCAACGTTGCTCGCCACACTTGCTGCAACAGCTCATGTGGGTGCGGCCGGAAGTAGCCGCAGATCTGGTGCGCACGTTGCGCGAGCGCGGTGTGATCGAAGCTGCCCCTGAGGGCGGCGATCGTGTGACGATCGGCGCCGACCAACTGCCTGCGCTGCGCCGGATGCAAGGAGAAAGGTCGGCGCGCGCAGCACGGGCGACGTCCTCGGTGTCGCGTTCCCCGTCGACTCCGGCTCCCCGCCGGACCGGCAGGGGCCTCGATGCCGCTCCGGCCGCGCGGCGACGCCCTGGATCTCGATCGTGATGTCGAAGTGCCACGATACCCGCAGCCCACATGCGAGCGCTGCGCACCGCAGGTGTGTGGCAAGAAGCGAACTGCGGAGCCGGAGGCACACCATGGCTCATTCTCCACGTCCAGTTGTCGTGTCAGGCGTAGTCCCTTCATCGCCCGTGTCGCTGGGAAGAACTGCATGGCGACCTCACGAACGGCAAGCGCCGCGCGTTCGCCTTCGAGGGGTGGGGGCCGTCTGGTGCCTCTGGTCGTGTCGGATTCGCCTCCGATGCAGCGAGCATATGGGGAGATCCTTTTGGGCCAGGCCTGCTCTGGGAGCCCAGCGCGAACCTGGTGGAGTCACAACGAAGCCTTTTGACATCAAGAGTCACCACGCCGGGCACCCTTGGTCCTTTCGCGGCACTGGCCGATCAACAGAACCAGGCGCTGGCGGGCTCTGTTCTGCGGTCAGTCTGCGCCGCATTGCACTCGGAGGTCGACTGCCTCTCGCCAGGATAGGCAGAGTGCTTCGAATGGGGCTGACGCTCGGTGAGCTGTACACGATGACTCATGCCCCGCTGCGGCACAGGCTTCTGACACAGGTGCCCGACTGATCATTCGGCTCGCCTGCGAAGCACCGACGGTGCCGGGCGCTTTCAAGACCGGAGCCGCGACCGTCTGTGATGCGTCCAGCGCCCGAAGGGAAGTGAGCCGCGTGAGGCCTGCCGGGCACATGCCCAGGGGGACAACACCGACGGTGAGATCACTGCCGAGTCTCTGTCGCAGAAGGCGGCATCGACGCAAGTGATCGGCAGACGAAGTCAAGATCTCTGCTTCGCGTGCTCACCCTTCCCCGACCGCCCACCGACTGACTCCCTCCCCTCTCGATCAACAACGATGCCCTTTGCGCCCTGACGCCGAGGAAGAGGTTCGTCACCGATCAAGCGCAAGATGGACGCTCCACCTCACAGCTCCCCCTCCTGCGCGCTCACGTCGCAAGCTGGCGCTAGCCCCCTCGCCCCTGTGGGTCCGCGTGAGCTGGTGGTGTGCGCCGCAGACCAGACCCAGCGCACCCCCATCAACACCTAGGGGGGCGAGCCACGCGTTGGCAGCCCGCAGGGGGCGCCTAGCGCAAAGGCAAGCACGCTGCGGCTTTGAGCCGGGCAAGCCGGTGCTGCGCCGCTTCACCACATAGGCCGCATCTGCTGCCGACTGCATTCCCGTCAGGTGCGGGTGAGAAGTCGGCAGCCGCCCGCATCCATGCCAAACACCCGTTGGCCGACTCCTGGCCAACGGTGTTCGGCGCCCTATGCACCCCTATCTCCTGGGAGACGCCATGCCCACACGCGACCGCTTCACCACGCTGGACTCGCTCATCGACGCGACCATCGCCGAGGCCAACTCCGTTGTCGTACGGACAGCCTGGGCCGAGGAAGAGATCCAGGCGGCGATGCAACGCGCCCCCTCGGACGCCGACACCCTCTGGCACAGCTTCTCGCTCCTGAAAGCCACGCACCCGCTCATGCGCTACGAGCGGCTCTATCGCGCGCACTGTCGCGAGATCCTCGACCGCGTGGCTGCCAGCCTGGACACCCGGCCCGGCACCGCTGCCGAGATGTGCTGCGTGCTCAGCACCGTCTCCCACACCGTCCCGTTGAACTCCGTGGGGTTCGGCACCTACATGCGGGTGATGGTGCAAGCCTTTCCCGACCTGATCACCGATCTGGACATCCCAGAGGCCAGCGACCGGCAGGAACACCACGAAGCCCTGTACGGCGAGCGCATCAACGAAGTCGAAGACCACCTGCGCAGCAAGCTCACTGTCTGCGATCGGACGCAATCCACCATCGAATGCGATGGCCAGCACCACGGCGTACCGGCAGTGTGCCGGTATGCCGTCCGCGGCGAGGCCGACTCTGCCCATGCCGCGCCGCTGAACCCCGCCGCACCGCATCCAGGCATGCAAGCGCGCCCCTGACCGGCCCTCGCACCCGCTACGGCACATGGCCCCAGCACCAGGTCGGCTACCCCGCAAGGCGCGCCCAGTCCGGCCATACCTTCCGAACGGAGCACACATCGCATGCCCAAACTCACCAAGACTGCGGCGCTTCGGCACCACCAAGCCGTCGACCTCATCGACTCCGCACGCTGCTTATCCAGCGAAGAGGTGGAATTCGTGCTCACGCATTGGCAGGAGTCCTCCGTCGTCACCCATCCGCTGGAGGGCGCCTACTTCACGCCCCTGGAACTGGCCAAGGATCTCGCCTTGCACGTTCGCGGGCCGCGTGTCATCGACCTGTGCGCCGGGATCGGACACCTGTCGTGGGCGGTGCGATGGTGCTACGGCAACAACCGAGGTAGCGACAGCGCGTCCTTGGAGCTGGTGTGCGTGGAGAAGAACCCTGCCTACGTCGCCGTGGGGCGTCGGCTGCTTCCCGAGGCGACGTGGATCTGCGCCGACGTCGGCGAGGTCTTGGAGATGGGGTTGAACCCATGTGACACCGCCATCGCCAATCCACCCTTCGGCCGAAGCAGCCGCGCCAGCCGGGCCGCGCCTCGCTACCGCGGGTCCTCGATGGAGTATCACGTCATCGACGTGGCCGCGCAGCTGGCTCGCTTCGGTGTCTTTCTCATCCCGCAACCGTCGGCGCCCTTCAGCTACAGCGGCACCCGTCAGTCCGTGTGGGACTACCCGCCCGCCTACCGGCGCTTCGCTGAACAGACCGGGATCACGCTCGACTTCAACCTCGGCGTCGACACGGCCTTCTACGACGGCGATTGGCACGACGTCAGTCCCTGCACCGAGATCGTCACCGCCGACTTCACCCAGCACAAGCCTTGCAGCCGCCGTGGCCACCCTGCGGGGTCCACGCGCCAGGCTCCTGAAACCCCCCGGAGAGGGAACGGCGCAGCCTCGCCCGAGCAGCTGTTTTAGCTCCGGCTTCGACGAGACGCCAGTTCGTCGTGATACGGGTCCGGCTGCAGGAACGCCGGACGCTGATTAGCCAAGCACCCTGTTGGCTCACCTGAGGCTCGCTGCCGAGACTCCGCCTCGACGACCCTGCAGCGCTTGCCTGGGCTACATGTGGCTTACGGCCGGGTCACCTCCCGCGCGCGCAACCACACACCATCATGCTGAACACTGCCGCAGGCTGGCCGATGCTCCTGTCCCGCTCGGCGGGCACTACCGGCACCTGCGCCTGAGCGGGACAGGCTGCCACCGAGCAAGCCTGAGCGGATGACACCAGCGGATGGGGCACGGGTGCACGACATCCTCGTGGCCCAGATACAGGAAGGAGGTCATGGCGGGGGCAGGCGGGACGCACTCGCTGACGTCATCAGCCGGCGACCGAAGGCCCAGTGGCGGCACGCGCGGCGGACGAGCGAGGGGGACGATCACTCACCCCTGCCTTCACACCCAGGACCGGCTGCAGGCGCAACGACGTCCTGGATGATCACGGCACGGGCACGAACGACGACTCAGCTGGCAACCATGATGTGGCCCCGACCTCCACATCACGGCCACCCGTTTCCGTCACTCCTCATTCTTAGCATGATCATGCTAAGAATGAGGAGTGACGGAAACGCTCGCACGCGGCAGTCGCGTCATCGCGGTCATCGAAACCGCCTGGGCCGCCATCCGCGCCAACCACCCCCAGGTACCACAGGTCATCACCGTCACCGGACGAGGCGACTACGGTGAGGTTACCTGGGGCCACTTCGCTGCCGGCACCTGGAACGCCGGAGCAGGCAAAATGTCAGAGCTTTTCGTTTCCGGCGAACTGCTCGGCCTCGGCGGACGGCAGGTGATGCAGACCCTCCTGCACGAGGCGGCACACGGACTGGCGGACGTGCGCCAGATCGAGGACACCAGCAGCAAGAGCCGCTACCACAACAAGAGGTTCGCCCGCCTGGCCGCAGAGGTGGGGCTGCAGCCGCCCGCGGAGAAGGACGCGGTCATCGGCTGGAGCGAGTGCACCATCACCGATGCCACCGCCCACCGCTACCAGAGCCAGATCGCCGATATTGACGGCGCCCGCCTCCCCCATCGGCGCAGTCGATGGGTGCCCTACGTCCCGGCCATACCTAATCATGACCTGGACAGTCGCTCGGCGTCTGGCCTCGAGGACGACGGGGCTGCGATCACGTCCGCGGCACCGGTGCCGGTTGACCTCGTCGACCACGACCACGGCCTCGACCACGGCGATGCCCTCGACGTCCCCTCCCCAACCCAGGAAGCCCCCATCAGTCGTGACGGTGTCCGGATCACGATCGCATGTGCCTGTGTGCCGCCACGCAAGATGCAGGCCAGTCCCGCAAGCTTCGAGCGCGGCCCGATCACCTGCGGCACCTGCCATACCGACTTCGTCCAGGCCGAACCACAACGTCGGCGGCGCCGCCCGCCACACGCACGGTAAGCGGCCATTGCCCGATACAACGCAGCGGGCCTTTGCAGGGCAGCCCCGAGCACAGCGGGAAAGGCGGAAATCCGCACCCTACCTCGGCTTCCAGGACACACGCGCTGATCCGTGACGCAGTAAGCAGACACCATCAGCATGATCATCTTAGATGTTCGCATGCGAACCCGCAGTGGGCCCTCGTCAGGCTTCGCCGTAGCCGAACCACGGTGCCCGGCGCCGTCAACGCCGCGGAACCTACCCCCGGGCCAAGTATCCGGCGGGGCCGGGCGCGGGTGAACAATATCAGTCGGCTCTGTCAGGACAGATCCGCGAAATTGCTCTTGGTCGCAGGGAGTGCATGATCAGCGGTGGGAGCGAGAACCCGATCAGGGCGATCCAGCCACAGGAACTGGCCGTGGGCGGTGACGGTGATACCGAACCGATCCCGGCTGGGCTTACCGGCTCGCAACCAGAACATGTAGGCGGCCTGCGCCTCCTCCCACAGGCGACGGGTCCCCGCTTGGGTGATCGTGCACTCCTTGCCTTCAGAGGTGCTGAGGCATGTTGCCCAACTGGAGCCGTCCGAGGAGCGAAGCCGCACCACCTTGGCCCATGTGTCGTCGTCGTTGCGCAGCCACTCAGTGCTGATGGTGATGTCGGGGGCGAGCGCGGCGAGCATCAACGTGATCGCCTCGCCTCGACTGCCAGTCAGATCCACAAGGGTGCGCGGATCGAATTGAGTGTGTGACTGTTCGGCGGCCAGGTCGCTGAGGGGCTGTGCGGGGCGGCGCTGGGAACGAAGCATCATGAAGGTCGCGGGGCCGTGGAAGCGGCCGATGGCGGTGCCATCATCGAGGACATCAAGCAAGAGTTGTTGGCCACCGTGATGCGAGGCGGCTGCGGGCATGTACGGAAGGGCGATCAGCCCGCCAGGCCGGGTCTGCGTGATCCAGGCATGAGGGATGTCACGGATCCCGCAAGTGACGTGCACCCGGTCGTACAACCCGCCAGCTGAGTACCCCTCGGAACCGTCGCCGACGATCAACCTAGAGGTAAAGCCACTGCGGCGCAGGTTCTCAGCGGCTACCTTGGCGAGGTCTTCGTCGACCTCGACGGTGATGACTTGCTCGCCTCCCAAACGCCAGGCCAAAACGGCGGCGCTCCACCCGGTACCAGTACCAATTTCCAGCACTCGGTGATGATCTCCCAGCTCCAGCAGATTCAAGAAGGTGAAGGCGACTGAGGGGGCCGAAAGCGAACAGGTCGGGGTGCCAGAGGTGTCGGCGGACATGACGGTGCCGTCGTCGCGTTGGGTGATGATCGAGCAGTCGCTGTAGACGGCATTCCACCAGTCGACTGGGTTAGTTTTGCGATTGATCGCCCGGGAGGCGATCAGCGGGCTGGAGGCAGCGGCGTAGCCGACTTGAGGAACGAACAAGTGGCGCGGCACCTCATGCAGTGCGACCCGCCAGGACGGCTGTTCCCAAGACAGGCCACCGATGTGGCCGCATGCAGTGAGGTAGTCGGCCAGGGTGTCGGCGCGTTCACGAAAGCGCGCGGACGCCCATGCGTCGGAGGTCACAGGCAGGGCTCCTCAATGGGTGAGGGCTGGTCATTCGTCATCTTCCACTCCTGGGTCGCAGCCAGGCGTGCAACTGGGCTCACAAGGGTGGCACTGGCCGTCGTTGTCAGGTCCGCACATCGTGACGGGTCGTACGACGTCGGCGATACGCGCGGCGGCCGGGACCATGCTGCGGTAAGCCTGAGCGAAGCCTCCGGTACGCACATCGCCTGCCGCCATCCAGCGCGCCATGACGCAGGGGGCGAGGCTTCCGTCGGGCAACACAGCGGCTGCGCGCTGACCGCAGTTGCCGCACAACTGCGTCATGTCCGGCCGATGGCTGCCGGGGCGGCCGAGGCGACGGAGATGATCGAGGCCGATCTCCCTCACGCCTAGTGCGGCGAGTAACGCTCTGGCGTGGGAGACCCGTTGTGCTGGAAGAACACGCACGATTCCCGCTCGTACTCTCAGCAGTTCCGCCATAGCGGTGCTGATGTGGGCCATGACCAAGGAGAGGGTGTCGCGCTTGGTGATCCGACGGTGTTCGTCACGGTCGTCGCTGTAGAAGGAAAAGGCCAGCCGTGCCTGTTTGTGTTGAAGGAGCTCCCATACGAGATGAGGCACTCGGACGGCCAGCGAGGAGTAGACCTCGACTCCCAGACCTGCATTCAGAGCGTGTGCCATGAGTTGAGGAAGTGCTGGGTAGAGCAGTGGTTCGCCGCCAATCAAGCTGATGGTGGAGGTACCGATGTCGGCGGCTTGATCGATGACGGCAAGCCAATCGGTCTCGGTCATGGTGCCGTGAGTGCCCTGAGGCGAACTGGATGCATAGCAGTGCACACATGAGGCGACACACCTGCCGGTGACCTCGAGCCACACAAACCGTGGACCGCGCCTATCTGCACAGGCAGTGGAGTTGTCCTGGAGAACTGCCATCGTTGTCCTTTCGTGGAGCGGACCTGGTGGGCCAGCGTGCGGGCGCGCATCCGTCGTGCTCCATCGGTTTCGCACCTGTCTGCTGGTGGGCGCGCCCACAACCGACTCGGACGGATGCCCGCGCATGGATTCGGCGTGTCTTGATACGAGCTTTCTTGAGTAACCGGCAAGGGGCGTTCGCAGATGCTTCTCGCCACCAGCATGCGATCCATCGGGCATGGTCTGGCCTCGCGTCAGCGAGCACAGCAGCGACTGCGCTGCCGCATGAGCACAACTGCTGGATCTGCTGGGGCTGGAGATGTGTGCCTTCGCCTGAGCGTCCAATGCTCGGCCTCGGTCGACGCCAACGTCGATCACTCCGAGTGCAGTGGGCGTAGTGGTTACTTGTCCGACCCTCTCCCCACGCGCGAAATGCCCACACGTAGGAAGAGGGGTATTCCAGAGCACAGCGGATGTTGATCAGGATTCGCTGGCAGGTGGGTCTACCAGTGCTACCTGGGTCGTCACTACAGAAGCTTGTCCCGAGGCTGACGCTTGGCCTTCCGGGCGCACCGCACAGCGTTCCAGAACCCCAGAAGACGGGGGCGCACACCTCAACCAGGCGTGCTTGCTCAAGCAAGAAGGTGATCAGGCCGCCGACGCCAGGGAAGAACAGCGACTCGCTTTCGATCAGTGTGATGGTAATGATGTCGACAGCGGCAGTAGGCGCGATGACTTTCGGCCACCCAATCAGGGGCAATGCTCTAGGCTGCTTACGAGGGCGCGGGGAGTCGGAGTAGACGCTGCACCTGGCCGGACATGTGTATGCGAGTACACATCGGCGCATGGCTGGCTTGGCCGGCGCAGTTCCCCCTCTCGGGCTGGGGTTGGTTGCAGCAACCGTCTCCTGCGGAAGACCTGCCATCGCCTTCCTTGCTGACACACACCCTCCTTGCCGGGCGTGACGGTTGGGCCCGCTGTCAGCTCAGTGCGGCTCGATGGGGTGCATCTGCCGCGGCATGAGAGACCCCTGGTCCTGCGCCCGCTTCGTAGGCTCATCAACCCGAACGCATAAAGATCAAACGTTTAGTGTTTATCCTTGCCCTGGGCGTGGGGCTCGTCAAGGGTCCTCAAACGTTTGGCGTATCCTGGAAGGCATGAAAGGAACTCAATGAGCACTCACTCCTTCCGCGACATTGCCTCCAGCCTGCGGCGAGAGATCGTCGACGGCACTCCTGGCTTCGGTGAGAAGCTTCCCCCCGAACCCGATCTCGCTGCGCGTTTCGGTGTTTCCCGCGGCCTCGCTAACCGCGCTCTGGGGGTTCTGTATGCCGAAGGGCTTGTTCGTCCTCGTCAGGGGGATGGCACCCGTGTCACCTACTTGCGCCCCTTCACGCACTCTCCGGCCCGCTACCAGAGCGAGCACCGCGAGCGCGATGGAGCGAAAGGTGCGTTCGACGCCGAGGTCCGTGCCCGAGGCTTGACGCCCGTCCATGAGATCACCACCGAACGGGTTCAGGCCCCGGAACGCATCGCCGCTCTGATGGGCCTGCCCGCCGGGCAGGTCAACGCAATCCGGCGCCACCGGAGACTCCTAGCCTTTCGCGGCGGCCCAGAATCCAGCGTGGTCATCCGGATCAACACCTCCTGGCTGCCTCTCGACATCGCAGCGGGCACGGCACTCGAAGAGCCCGACCCCGCCATCATCGGCGGCATCAAAACAGCCCTGACCAACCTAGGACACCGGCAGACGAACGCGAGCGAGAAGATCTTCAACCGGCTCCCTGCTGCCCTTGAACAGGCGCATTTGGAGATCGGGCCGGAGCGCACTGTCTACGACATCGAGCACGTGGCCAGCACCAGCGACGGCCGCGTGGTCGAGGTCACCCAGACCATCGCTCCGGCGAACTATCTGATCATCGAACTCGCCATCTCATTTGCCTGACTCCGTTCGCACTGCCTGAGCAACATTCGTTCGAGGAATCTGGAGCCCCACATGAGCCAAGTCTTCGACTCCCTCACACAGCGCGCACACGAGTTGGCCGAGGTCGGCCAGTTGCCCGCGTTCATCTACGATCTTGAGGCACTCGATCGCCACCTGACCTCCGTTCGTCAGGCGCTCGGCGAGGTCGAGTTGTACTACGCGGTCAAGGCCAATCCTGACCCTCGCCTGCTCGCGGTCGTGGCGCGGCATGTGCACGGCTTGGAGGTGGCCTCCGGTGGCGAGTACGAGCACGTGCACCAGTTGCAGCCAAGGCTGCCAATCGCCTTCGGCGGCCCGGGTAAGACCGACCAAGAGCTAGCGTTGGCCCCCCAGGTATTCCGCCTACACGTCGAGAGTCCAGACGAGCTGGCCCGGCTGCTCGCCTCTGGTAGCGAGGCCGACATCCTGCTACGCGTCAATCTGCAAGTTCCTATCGACGGGGCGTCGTTGGCCATGGGGGGCGCCACTCCGTTCGGTATGGATCCCGAAGGTGTCGCGGAGAGCCTGAAGCTTTTGGAGGGACAAACACGGGTCCGGCTGCGCGGACTGCACGCACACTTGGCTAGCGGTTTGCAGGCTGAGCAGATGTTGCAGCTCGCTGCCGCCATCGTGGAGTATGCGCGCAGCCTGGGACTGACGGAGATCAATCTTGGCGGTGGCATGACGGTCTCCTATGCCGACCCGGATGCGCGCTTCAACTGGGAGGCCTACGGTCGCGGTCTGGCCACGCTACGTCGACCGGAGGAGACCTTCCGCATCGAGCCCGGCCGATCTCTGACCGTTTACTGCGGCCGTTACGCCACCCAGGTAATCGACGTGAAGCGCGTGCACGGTCAGAAGTTCGCCGTCGTGGCTGGTGGTACGCATCACATCCGCACCCCTGCAACCAAGGGTCATGATCAGCCTGTCGTTGCTGGTCCTGCTGGTGAGCCGACCACCATCGTCGGGCAGCTGTGCACGCCAAAAGATCAGCTCGCCGCCCGGGTGCCGATCACACTGCAGCGCGGAGATGTGGTTGAGTTCGCCATGGCGGGTGCCTATGCCTGGAACATCAGTCACCACGACTTCCTGATGCACAAGCATCCGACGTTCTCCTATGTCGGCGAATGAGAGAGTACATTCTGCGCTTCGAGCACGCCCGAGCGCTGTGAGGTCAGAGGAAGAGCCGGGCCACGTATGGCCTCGCGATCGAATGTGGAGTCGCCGAAGAGGGGCGTCGCATGCCTCGATCGGAGTGCTAAGGCGCCCTGTCGCCATCGCAGATGAACTTGGCCGCGATCTTGGTGCCACATGGCTGTAGGCAACTGATCACGTAGAAGACCTCCGGGCTTGGTGGAGTTGGCCGCTTCACCAGCACCCGGAGGTCTTGGTGAGCCACGTCATCGCTCGCCTCGCCCTCTATGGCAGATGCCTGCTGGCCCGCCACGCTCGTGGAGGCAGGCTGCCCGTGGTCGATGGGCGTATCGCGTCAATGCGGGCATCGCTGAATACGTCGCTAGTGTGAACAGGACTGGGACGGGCTCAAGGAACGACGCAGTGGATCACTCCTGCCCTTGCCGTTCATCGCCGCACACTGAAAGACGTGCTGGCCGCTCGCGTACCGAGTTGCGGCAGGACTCGGCCGGCTGGTCGCAGCGTGCGGCGCGTCGGCCTGCACCATCACCGTCCCTCGCGCCGCCACGACACCCTGCTGGCTTGCGTCCCACTGATCGACACCCGAATTCGGCCGACCGCAGCAGCGCCAACTGCTATGACCATCCTGCCTCGGCGACCTGATCCACCTGAATGTCAAAGACTCGGCCGCACTCCGGCGGCGACGGCCACGGGGATGCGGTCGCAGCGAACAGGTTCACGGGCGGGGATGGCTACGACTATCGGAACACCTCCATCAACGACCACGCCAGCCTGGCCCACATCGAAGCCTTACAAAATTGGGGGCCAGCCATCAGCCGACTGTCGCCAAGTACAGCTAGACCAGGATGCGCATCATCGGCCGCCCGGGTGTGTTGGGGCCGGGAGAACCTGCCGGACCTGTGCAGTGCAGAGCGATCATCCGAAGCGCACGACACCTCGGCTGATGCCGGGCCACACATGACCTTCTCGCCCCTCATCTGTCGCGTTCCGTCAATCCAGGATGACCAAGCTGTGCAGAGTTAGATAGTGGGTGGGTGCCGTCGCGCATGTGACCTCGACGACGCGGCCGTCGCTGGTGCTGGCCACGTGCTCGATGTCGTAGACGGTGCTCTCAGAACTGACTTCGAGCTGACGGACCTCCGCAGAAGTGGGTCTGCGGGCTTCTACGGTCTCCCAGGCTATGTGCTGGCTATGTCCTAGGTTGGTCAGGGCTGTTTTGATGCCGCCGATGATGGCGGGGTCGGGCTCTTCGAGTGCCGTGCCCGCTGCGATGTCGAGAGGCAGCCAGGAGGTGTTGATCCGGATGACCACGCTGGATTCTGGGCCGCCGCGAAAGGCTAGGAGTCTCCGGTGGCGCCGGATTGCGTTGACCTGCCCGGCGGGCAGGCCCATCAGAGCGGCGATGCGTTCCGGGGCCTGAACCCGTTCGGTGGTGATCTCATGGACGGGCGTCAAGCCTCGGGCACGGACCTCGGCGTCGAACGCACCTTTCGCTCCATCGCGCTCGCGGTGCTCGCTCTGGTAGCGGGCCGGAGAGTGCGTGAAGGGGCGCAAGTAGGTGACACGGGTGCCATCCCCCTGACGAGGACGAACAAGCCCGCGGGCGTGCAGGCTCTGCAAAGCCCGGTTGACCAGACCGCGGGAAACACCGAAACGCGCAGCGAGAGTCGATTCCGCTGATAACCGGTCGCCGAAGGTCGGGGTGCCGTCGCGGATTTCACCTTCGACGACATCGGCGATCTCGCGGAAGGAGTAGGTGCCCATCTGCTTCCCTTCGTAACGGAACGAATACGTCAAACGTTTGACCTTGACGAGCTCCCCTTCTCGCGCCACAGTACATACGTCAAACGTTTAATGTTTAGCGTAGTCGTTGCTGACTTGCCTCGCCAGGAAGAGCCCGATCTACCCGGTGTCGAGCTCGCGTCGCAACGCATGCCGATGAGCGTCCAACTGCCGGACTCTTCTCCCTTGAGTGGAGGTGCGTCGCGTGAGAGGAGTACACGTCGTGAGTCAGTGCACAGCCGTACCAAAGACGGGCTCGTTGAACCCCGAGGGAACGCGCACTCTCCCCTGCTGCTTCGTCGGGGTCATTCCCGCTGGAAGGCTGTGATGAGCACGCTCACTCCGTCGTCATCCGCTGCGGAGAGCGTCTCCGAACAGGCCGGAGCGTCACCGCCGCCGACTGTGAAGGACTACGGGGATGCGGTGCCGCTCGCCCTTGACCCGAAGGTCCCGAACGCGGCCCGCATCTACGACTACCTGCTCGGCGGAAAGGACCACTGGCCCGCCGATCGCGAAGCAGCCGAGCAATTGCACAAGCTCTACCCCGACGTCCGCGCCGCGGTGCAGGACAACCGGGAGTTCTTGGGACGCGTGGTGTCTCATCTCGCCAAAGAGGGCTTCGATCGCTTCATCGACTTCGGCTCCGGTCTGCCCACGAGGCGGAACGTCCACCAGGTGGCGCAAGAGATCAACCCCGACGTCCGCGTCGTCTACGTCGACCACGACGACGTCGTCGCCGTGCACGGCCGTGCCCTGCTGTCGGGCTCGCCCGGGGCGGTGATGGTACGCGCCGATGTGCGCGACATCATCGCCCGTCCAGGTGATGCGGACGCCGATCCGCTGCAGCATCCCGCGATCAGAGCACTGCTGGAGCCGGGCAGGCCAGTGGTGGTGCTGATGGTGGCGTTGCTCCACTTCATCGCGCCCGATGAGCGGCCTGAGGAGATCGTGGCTGAGCTGGCGCAGGTCCTGCCGCAGGGCAGCCGGCTGGTGATCACGCACGCCTGCCCCTTCCAACGAGGCCAGGAGCTCACCGAGGAAGACGCGCGCAAGCTCGAGCAAGCCCGCAACGTCTACAGCAAGGCATCGGCCTCGATGTGGCCACGCAGGCATGAGCAGATCGAGGGGTTGTTGTCGGGCTGGCAGCTGCTGGAGCCACTGGTGAGCGTTCAGCGCTGGCGGCCGACGCTGCTTGAGGAACTGATCGGCAACCCTGAGGCGCGCTTCGTCGGTGGTGTGGCCATCCAGGCCGAGGGCGTCACCGGACAGGGGGCGGCGTGATCACAGTGACATCGCCGGGCGCAGGCCAGGGGCGGGGAGAAGAAGGCGCTTTCACGATCGCGGTGATGCCGGATCCGCAGCGTGAGATACGCGAACACCCCCTCGCAGCCGCAAAGGCGTGGCCGGTGCACACGCAGATAACCTTGACTGAGGATGGGGTGAGGCTGCTGCCGCACTCGACGGTGACTTCACCAGCCCCACAGCCTCGCTCGCGGACCTCGTCGGCGCCCCGAAGATCGTCGTTGTTCGCTCGGCAGCCATCGCGACCACCCGCCTGTGCGCGGCGCACGCCGATGCTTGAGGTTCGGAGCTCTCGACACTGACCCTTTCCCCCGCAGCACGCCCGTGCGCCCAGCCATTCCTCGTCAACTGGGCGGAAGGCGTGCTGCCACCCCGGTACGGAATCAGGGGCGGATTCGTACCGGGACGGCGCAGGCCAGGGCGGGCTCGCCTGTCACGTTCCGGCCCGGCCTGCGCCGCCGATTTCGACGCCTTGATTCGTGCGGTGCGTGGCAGGCACGTGGTGCCGGCGCCAGCCGCGCGCCGCACGCCCAGACTCCTGCGGCCCGGCCTTGCGAGCGGTGCCCCATCAGCGGATGAGCTGGTGACTGCAGACAGGCGCCGCCTGGCCGGACCGCAGGCCCTCCTCTCCTCCTCTTCCTGAGAGCCCTATCTCGGGACGAGGCCCCTCACCTCTTCTCGTGCTGGAGCACGCCATGAAACGAACACTCATAGTGCTGATGTCATTACTTCTGGCTGTTGGTGTGGGGTGTGCCCGCACAGGCGACACCTCGGCGGACGCAGACGATCAGCTGAGGGCGATCAAGGTCGGGGCGATGACGATCCCCGACTGCGCCCCGCTGTACATCGCCGCACAGCGCGGATTCTTCCGCGCGGAAGGCCTCAGCGTGCGCGTGGAGACCATCCAGGGCGGAGCCTTCGCCCTGGCCCCGCTCCTGGGCGGCGGCCTGGACTTCGCCCTGCTCAACTACCCGGCCGCACTCGCGGCCGAAGGCAACACACCCGGGTCGATAAAGCTGGTGGCCGACGCCTACGCCGCCGCACCCGGTGCCTTCGTCCTCATGGTGGCCAAAGACTCCGACATCAAGGACCTGGCCGACCTCAAGCCTGCACCGGGCGGTGACAAACGCATCGTGGCGACCGCCACCTTGAACTCCATCGGGACACTCACCACCGAGGTCGCGCTCGACACCGTCGGCCTCAGCAAGAACGACATCGTGCAGACCACGATCGCGCTGCCGGACATGCTCGCCGCCCTGGACAACCGCGGCGACTCGCGGCGCATCGCCGCCTGGATGACCGAGCCGTTCATCTCCGCCGCCGACGCCCGCGGTCATCGGCGCCTGTATGACCTGATGCAAGGGCCGACCGAAAGCTTCCCGATCGCAGGGTGGGCCACCAGTGCGAAAACCGCGCGGGAGCAGCCCGCACTGGTCTCAGCCTTTCAGCGGGCCATCAGCCGCGCCCAGCAGGTGGCCGCCCGTGACCGGGTCGCCGTCACCGACATCCTGCCCACCTACACGAAAATCCCCCAGGACCTGAGCACCAGCATCGCCCTGGGCTCCTTTCCACTCACGCTGGAGCCCAAGCGGCTGCAGCGCGTCGCCGACACCATGCTCGCCTACGGCTACCTCGGCAAACCCGTTGATGTCACCACCATGGTGATCGCGCTGCCACCGCACGCCCCGCAGCCCCTACCGCCAACCCCGGGGAGCACCCGATGAACGCCTCCCCCCGCCCGCCGCACCTGCCCGCCCCCGACAGCCCGACGCAACCGCTCCCCCGGCGCCTGCGCCTGCAAGAGCCCTGCGACACCCAGCGGGAACCGGCCGAGGCCCTGCACCCGCACACCCTGATCCAGGACCTCATCAACGGGGTGATCCGCTTCGCCGCCCTGCACACCCTGGTGAGCCTGAGGCTGGTCGAGCACCTGCGTGACGGCGTGCAGGCCAACGCCACCGAACTGGCCGAACGCTGCCGCCCCGAGGGCAGCGAGCACCCCCTCGACGTCGTCGTGCTCAACCGCATCCTGCGCCAAGGCGTCGCGATCGGAGTCCTGCGCGCCGACGACAGCCACGCCTTCTACACCCTCACCCCCGCCGGGCAGACGCTGCTCGCCGAGCGCCCCGACAGCATGCGCCCAGCGGTCGAATGGGCCGCAGACCCCGTGGCCTGGCAGGCGGCCGGGCAACTGAGCCACACCGTCGCCCGCACCGCCGACCCTGCCGGGACAGCAAAGGACGGGCTGTATGAGCGGCTGGCAGGCGACGAGCGGGCGGCCACACGCTTTCACGCCTTCATGGCCGCCCGCACCCACACCATCGCCACCGCGCTCGCCCAGCGCGACCTGGGCGGTGTGCACACCGTGGCCGACATCGGCGGCGGCCACGGGCACCTGCTGGCCGTCCTGCTGCACCAGCACCCTCACCTGCGTGCCATCCTGCTCGAGCGGCCCGATGTCGCCCCCTGCGCCCGCGCCGCGCTGGCCGGTCAAGGCCTGGTTGAGCGCGTCGACGTCGTCGCCGGCGACATGTTCGCCGCCGCACCCCAGGGCGCTCAGCTGTATGTACTCAGCAGCGTCCTGCACAACTGGCCGGACACGCAGGCGCACCTCATCCTGCGCAACGTCGCCGAGCAGATGGGCCGCGCCCCCGGCAGCCGGCTGTGGGTCGTCGAGGCGCTCATGCCGACCTCGGTGCGAGGACCGCACCCGGTGCTCGACCTCGACCTCAAGATGTGCGCGTTGTTGCCCGGGGCGGCCGAGCGCACCGCGCTGGAATACGACGGCCTGATGCTGCGCGCCGGACTGCAGATCACCGGCAGGCATCCTCTGCCGCACGACCTGGTCCTGCTGGAGGCCGAAACCCTGGCCCGGCCTGCGCGCTGACAGCCAAGCAGACAAGCCCCGCCCGCCGGGGTGCCCGGCAAGCCGCAGCCGCCGGGCACCCCGCACGCCGCCCGGCACGCCCCCGGTGAGCGGCCCGCACCCAACAGAAGGAGCCATGTCACCCCTGCCGCCCCGCCACTTCATGGGCCTCAAACAGATAGGTGCCCTGTTCGGCGCCAACGCCGCCCTGGTCAGCACATGGCGCACCCGCTACAAGGACACCCCCCACGCCTGCCCCCAACCTGCCGCGTGGATCGGCGACGTCCCTGGATGGGACGACCCCACCGCATGGAAGGCATGGAAGCTCTGCCTGCCCGGTCAAGGCGCCACCCCGCTGCCGCTGATGCAGGCCCGCCGCGAGCTCCAGCAGGCGCGCACCGAGCTGTCCGCCGCCGCCCCCCGGCACCAGCGCGACCTCGACAGCAGCGACTCCGACCTCTTCTCCCTCGACCTTCGCGCCCTGGATCGCCTAGCCGCCCGCTACGCGGTCGACGAGGCGACCGCCTACCACGTGCTGGCCCGCATCATCAGCTCCCAGCCGGCCATCGCGCCCGAACACTGTCTGATCAAAGCCGCGGCGACCATCCTTCATCGCCACGCCCGCCTCCAGCCGCCCGCACCGGCCCAACCGCACCCTGGACACCCCTGACATGAGCAACCGCCGCGCCCGCCGTCATCTGCGCCTCCTGGCTCCCGACCCTCTGCCCTGGCCCCTGGAGCCGACGCCCGGCACACCCCAGGAGATAGGCCGGCGCATCCACACCACCCGCATCTCCCAGCGGCGCTCACAGAACGACCTGGCCCGCCCTCACCTGTCGAACTCCCTCATCAGCCTGCTGGAGGCAGGCCGACGCAACCCTCTGCCTCATCTTCCTCACCTGAGCCGACGCCTGGACGTCTGCCGACAATGGCTGGCCACCGGAGTCAGCAGCACCGACCTCGACCACCTGCGCACCCAGCTCCTTCGAGCCCGCCGCCTGCTCAACACCGGCCGCCACCGCGACGCCGACCTGCTGCTGCGTGAGGTCCTGGCGCACCCTGCGACACCAGCTGTGCCCGCCGCAATCCAGCAAGCCGCCCTGTGGCTCACCGAAACCGCACACGAGGCCGGCGACCTGCACGAAGCCATCGACCGGCTCACCGCCGCGCGCACCCGCACCGGGCCGGCGCAGGCTGTGCCCGGCGACGGCCTGGGCTGCGCCGTCACCCACGCCTTGTGCAAAGCGCTCCACGAACGCGGCGACGACAGCGCAGCCATCGCCTTGGCCGAGGACGAACTGCGCGAGCTGATCTCGCTCACCCCCGCCCAGCTCACCACCGCAGCTCACCTGTCCCGCCCGCCAGACCGCAGGTGGAGCGAGGAACACCTTGAACTGCTGCTCGTGCTACGCCGCCTGTACACCGAAGCGGGCTACACCCTGCGCCTGGCGCTGCTGCCGGACCTCAGCCTGCTCCACGACGAGCTCAACGGCCGCTTCGGCAATGCGCGAGCCAAGATCGCATTGCGCCGCAACATCGCCATGAGATGGGCGGCACAAGGCCGCACCGACCTGGCCGATCTGGCCATGAAGTTCGCCTGCAGCCACGCCCAGCAGGCCCGCAACGACCTCGAGCTCGCCCGCCTGCGCCTGGAGCACGCGCTCCTGCCCGGCCAAGGAGGCGCCGACAGCATCTACGCACGCGTCAAAGATGCCTGCGCCGACCTGCGCGCCTGCCACGCCCCCGCCCGCGACATGGTCGCAGCCGACGTGCACCTGGCGCACGCAGCCCTCAGCGCAGGCCATCTCCACCGAGCCCACCAGCACGCCACCCGCGCACTGCAGCGCAGCCATCTCAACCCGGCCCTGCGCTGCCACGCCCTGCTCATCTGCGCCCAGGCCGCAGCCGCGACCGGGCACCCGGAGCAGGCCCTCGCCCACGCACGGGCGGCAGCTGAGGTGGCCGACGCTCACGACCCCCCGCTGCGCCGCCCCGCTGTGTGGGCGCAGATCGCCCGCACTCTGCACAGCTGCGGCCAGCACGACGAGGCCGAGGCCGCCTTCCGCATCTCGCTCGACCTCGCCGATATCGGCAACAGCCCCACGCACGCGGGCATCCCCCGTGCCGATCACAACCCGAATCCGCCGAACGCGGCAGCACGCGAAAGGGCCGAGCACTCACCCCGGCATCCGCGCACGCCCGATCACTGCGCCCATCGCGACGCACCCGCGCAACCCCGCCGGGACATGAACGGGTGAGGGAGGCCGCAGCCCTCACCGATCGTGGTGCCACTGGCCGCGCCAGCCGTAGCGGGCCAGGGGCCTGAAGTGAGGACCAGGCACGACAAACGCAATGGCATCACCGATGATTGGCCTGCGCCCGCACTGATGCTCTTTCGCCGCCCGCCTCACCTGCCCTGACAGGCACTACAGGCTGCATCACCTGTGCGCGCGTCTTGAGAATCACGCACTCTCACCGGTCGGCCCCGCCCGCCACATCGCAGAAGGCGCATCCCAAGCCATACGAACCTCACCGAAACGAGCAGAACCGCTCCGCCCCACCCTGATGTACCTGCCGCGTGATCGCAGGCCTATGAAGGCGCCGGTCGCGCGACAGGCCAGGAAAGACGAGCAGCCTGATCGATCAGTGAGCGGCGTCGTACTGCTCCACAATGGCGGAGGCGATCCGCCCGCGCTCGCTCACCGAAAGATTCTGCTTGCGAGCCCAGTCACGAATGGCCGCAGACCTTTCCCGCGTCATTGCCGGCGTCGGCCCGCGGCGCTGCTTGCGCAATCCGGAGGCCGTTGTCGCCTTACGCGCGCGAGAAGCGAACGGCGATACCACCTTGCGCAGCTCAGAAGCGTTCTCGCTGCTCAGGTCAATCTCGTAGGAGACACCGTCGATCGCGAAGGTCACCGTCTCCTGCGCCTGGCCCCCATCAAGATCGTCGATGAGATACTCTCGAATCTGCTTCGCCATATGATGCTCCGATAAGTGTCGATTCCCGAAAGCCGCAACCGGCGAACGACGTGAGCGCAAACCATCCGCCGCACAGATTCAGCTTGGCTTCGTTCGCAAGCCAGCGGAAGACTTCAACACTCGCATATTATCCGAAGATTGCATTGTTTGTGCGAAAACATGCATGCCGCCTTTTGCTGCGAAGTGGAATCAACGCCCTGTCGTCATTTGCGGGAATGCCACGGCGCTACCAGCCGGGCCAGCCCTGGGTGAGCTGCGTGAGCAGCCGGAAGCTGTCACCCAGGCCGTGTCTGCCCCAAGGCCGCCGTCGTTGCCCGCCGGGGTGCTCGGCGGGCTGCGATCGTCACCAGGCGGAGCAACACCGGCCGGGCGCACCACAGCATCGCCGGACCCAGGCATGTGCCCATGCGACAGAGGACCTGAACGGATTCTCGTACGAGGTAAACGAGGTATGGGTGAGCATCGCTGGTGGCCCTACCGGCCAGGTTAGGGCGCGCAACATCAAACCGGCGGGCCCATGAGTGGGTGTTTCCGGCAACGCCCAACCCCATGATCGGCTGGTGCGTGAACTACCCGTCGGCGTGGGGGCGCTGTGCTCCTCCTCGAGTAGGACTTATCACCCGAGCACCGCTATCCGGTGGCCATCGAGCATGCCTGGGCCGTCACCACCTGGATCGTCGTCGATCTCAAATCAAAAACGGTCGTTTTAGTTGACGATCTTCTACCACCGGCCTAGCGTCAACTGCGCTGGGGTGTCCGAGTCCTAGCACAACGAGCCGGCAGGCTGGTGTCGGCAGGCAGTATGAGCTGGGCCGGGTCGGGTGGGGCGATGTGGTGGAGGTGTGATGGTGGATACGGCTGCTGGTTTGCGGGCTGTTGGTGATGAGGTGTCGCTGCTGTTCTTTGAGCGCGATTTCGTGGTGCGGGCGCTGTTGTCGGGGATCTTGGCCGGTCAGCACAGCTTGTTGCTGGGGCCGCCGGGTACGGCGAAGTCGGCGCTGGCGCGGGAACTGACGGGCCGGTTCACCGGGGCGCGGTACTGGGAGATCCTGCTGAGCAAGTTTTCGGATCCGAAGCGGATGTTCGGGCCAATCGACGTGGCCGCGCTCACCCGGGGTGAGTACCGGCAGGTGTTCGAGGGGCGAGCGACCGAGGCGCACATCGCGTTCATCGATGAGATCTTCAAGTGCTCGGCGGGGGCGTTGAACGAGACGCTGGCCTTCCTCAACGAGCGCCTGTATCACCCGGAGAACGGCGGGGCACCGATCGTGTGCCCGCTGATCAGCGCCATCACCGCCTCGAACGAGCTGGGCAGCGGGGAGGAGATCAGCGCCATCTACGACCGGCTGCTGGTGCGCTTGGAGGTCGGTTACCTGGCCGACCCGGGCAACTTCGCGGCGCTGGTGCGCTCGGCCATCACCCCGGAGGTCCCAGCCCAGGTGACCACCGTGGACCTGGCCGATCTGCGCCGGGCGGTGGAGGTGGAGGTGCCCGCGGTCGGTGTCGGTGACGCGATTGTGGAGGCGATCTGCACGCTGCGGGCCGCGTTGCGGCGCGCGGAGCTGATCGCCTCCGATCGCCGCTGGCGGGCGGCGGTGCGGTTGTTGCAGGCCAGCGCCTATCTGGCCGGGCGGGAGGAGGTTGAGCCCGCCGACCTCGACATCTTGACCGCGGTGCTGTGGGATTCACCGGCCGAGCGCACCCGGGTGGAGCGGGAGGTGCTGCAGCTGGTCAACCCCGACGCCAAGGAAGCGCTGGACCTGGCCGATGCGATCGAGGAACTGGAGGCGCAGCTGAACGCGATGGCGGGCCAGTCGAAGGAGGCGCTGAACAGCTGGGCGATCAAGGAGGCCAACGGCAAGCTGGCCAAGGCGGGCAAGCGGCTGGGCAAGCTGCGAGCCGACAGCGCGGCCGCCGGTCGTTCCACCGCTGTGCTGGACCGGGTCGCCGTGCGGCACAAGGCCGTTTACGTGAGGGTCATGGTGGAGGCGCTGGGGATGGACCCGTCCATGATCAACGCCGGACTGTGACGCCCACCGGACGATCGAGAGGGACGGCTTCATGAAGGTGCGGGAGAAGCTGAAGGATCTGGCGGCCAGGGCAGCCAGCACGGCCGGTCGCTGGCTCGGCCTGGCCGCCGAGGCTCCGCCTGTGGCTGCGGTGGTCGGCGACCGCTTCGACGACATGAGCTGGCGCGAGATCTACGACCAGGCCGATGCACTGCGCGAGCTGGCCGAGGAACTGGCCGAGCGCTACGACCACAGCACCGACCTGCTGAAAGACGTGTGGACCGCCGCCTACAAAGCCGCTCCCCTCTTGCGTGAGCGCGAGCGGATGGACCCCTCCCGGGTGGTCAACCACCGCGTCATGGACGCGCTGATGTCCAGCCCGGAGTTCGCCGACCTGCGGCGCGAGAGCGCCGGAGACGCCTACGCCGCGGCGATGGCCGTGCTGTCGCAGGCCTCGCACCTGCGCACCCTGCTGGAGAGGTCCCAGCAGGCCCAGCAAGGCGCCAGCACGGCCGCCGAAGCCCGATCCCGCGCCCTGCAGGCCGCTGGTGAGCTGGCCGCCGCCCTGCAGGCCGCCCACAACGCCGACGCTGATGATGACGAAGCCGAGGGTGACGGGGGTGGTGCGCTGGCTGAGGCGGTGCGGGAGGTCGAGCGGGCGCTGGCGGCTGCCCAGGCTGCCGACGCCCGCGCCGAGCAGGCCGACGCCGCCGCCGAGACGGCCTTGGCCGCCGCGGGCCCGGCGATCCGTAGCGCGGCCCGCGCCGCCGCCGCGGCCGGCGCCGAGGCACTGCGCCGGGAAAGCGAGCTCATGGCGGCGTGGGGGGTCGGTCCCGGGCAACTGCAGCGCATGGACTACGCCGCCCGCCGCCGCCTGGCCCGCCGCCTGTCCGGCGGGCGGCTGGGCGCCTTCGCGCAACTGATCGGCCGCTTCCGGCAGATGGCCCTGGGCCAGCGGGCACGCCGCACCGAACACGCCACCGGCGAACTCGTCGGCATCACCCTGGGCGACGACCTCGGGCGGCTGATTCCCTCCGAGATCGCCTCCCTGGGCGTCCCGGCCCTGCGCGCGGTGTTCGCCGCCCGGCTCGCCGAAGGGCGCCTGATGATCTACCAGACGCGAGGGGAGGCCCCCTCCGGTCAGGGCGCGATCATCGCCGCCGTGGACTGCTCCGGCTCCATGGCCGAGCGCACGGCCGGGGTCAGCCGTGAGGCGTGGGCCAAGGCGCTCACCCTCGCGCTGCTGGATCAGGCCCGCCAATCCCGGCGCGACTTCGCCGCGCTGCTGTTCGCCGGCACCGGCCAGCCCCTTCATCTCTTCCACTCCCCCGCCGCGGCGCCCGCCCCCATCGAGGAGGTGGTGCGGATGGCCGAGCACTTCCCCGGCGGCGGGACCGACTTCACCCTCCCCCTGGAGGCGGCAGCCGACCTGCTGGCGGCCCAGTACGACGCCGACGGGCGGGCGCGCGGCGACATCGTGCTGATCACCGATGGCGAATGCCAGGTCGGCGAGGCGTGGATGCGTTCCTGGCAGGAACGCAAAGCCGTCCTGGACTTCCGCCTGTTCGGTGTCGCCGTGGGGCGGAGGCCCGGGCCGGTGCTGGAGGCGCTGGCCGACAACCTCCGCCACATCGAGGACCTGACCGATGTCGAGGCCACCGCCGACATGTTCCGTGTCATCTAGAAACAGCGGCCGAGGCCGGCCCACACGGACAGAACTAAAACGCTCGTTTTCGTTTCCTTGGGAGATACTGAAGTCATGAGCAGCCAGTCGGCCGAGGCAGGCCAGGCACACCAGGCAGGCCAGGACGGCACGGGTCTGGGATTCGGTGACGCCTACAGCGCGGCGCTGGAGGCCAGCGGCATGCCGCTGCTGGGCCATGTCGTCCTCTACAGCGTCTTCGACGGCCGGGTCACCCCCGGCCAGCTCGAGCTCTGGTTTCGGGAGCTGGGCCTGGACGCCGCCCTGCTGCCCGGCCCCATCCGGCCGATGGACGTGTTCGAGCGGGTAACCGGCCCCGCCGGGGTGCGCAGAAGCTACCCGCTGGACTCCCCCCAGGGCCGTCGGCGCGGCGATCGCCGCCCCACCGACGGCACCGCCCGCGAAGCGCTGCTCATGGTCCGCCACGTCCGCCGCGACGGCGACCAGCTGCTCCGCCATGTGGTGCGCGAGGTCCGCGACGAGCGCAAAGCGCGCCTGACCTACGACGCCCGCCTGGCCGACGTCGTGTTCGTCCGCGACAACTCCCCCACAGCCTTGACCGGTGCCGGCACGCTGAAGATCACCCCCGACCGCGCCGCGATCGCCGCCCTGCCCGAACCGGAGCAGAAGGCGGTCGCCGACCTCCTCACCGAGATCGGCGACACCTACACCACTCAATGCCACTTCCTGACCGGCGACCGGCTGCGCTCCATGATCCGCGCCTACATCGAAGGCCTGGACGCCATCCGTATCCGCCCCACCGGCGGCGTCTACTTCGTGGCCATCTCCCACGCCGCGACACTGGGCGCCCTGCGCCACCTGGTGGCGCGCATGGGCGCGCCCAGTGAACTGAGCCGCATCCCCATCCCCGACCAGGAAGAGATGCGCGACATGATCGCCAAAGCCTTCACCACCCGCGCCAAGGACGACCTCGACAAACTCGCCGCCGAAATCGCCGCCACCACCCATCAGGGCAGCACCGCGGCCGCCGTTCAGAGCCTGTTCAAGCGCTTCGAGGGACTCAAAGCCTCAGCCGCAGCCCACTCCGAACTGCTGTCCACCAGCCTCGACGAGACCGCTGATGCCATGCGGCTGGTCCAGCTACAGCTCGTGTCCCTGCTCGCCCAAGCCGACGGCAGCGACGACGAAGACTGAAGGCAGGCGCTGACATCCGCTCCAGCATCAGCTGGTCGACCTCACTCGCTCTATTGCGTCCTAAGTGGTTGGCGGCAGGGCGGCGAGGTGGTCTTGGAGTTCGGCGTGGCGGAACTGGTAGATGGGCCCGACAGTGCGGAGCAGACCTAGGCGATGCGCATCATCGAGGAAGGCCATCAGATGATGGGGTAAGTTCTCATCCTTGGCCAATCGCCGGACGCCAAACGTATAGGCCAGCCAAGCGTGGTGCTTTCCTGTCACGAAACCAACTAAGAGCAGGATAGTGAGCCCAGTGATGGGTCCATGCGTGAACTCGGCCGCGAGCCCTACCGTGAGGATGGCCGCGATCCCGAACACAAGTCCGTAGGCCATGACTCGCAGCAGCGTAAGACTCTTGTCAGCCTTCCAGCTCGACAGAGGGGTGACCGCGACAGTGATCGATGCGGGTTGTTCAGCCCAGAGGATCATCCCGACTGCGAATGAGCCCGCAATCCCAAGCGTGAGTCCGCCCATGATCCCGTTGGTGATGCCGCTGCCCATCCCGAACGAGATCCCGAACACGAGCCCTATCACGAGTCCGCCCGCGAGGATGTTGTTCACGTGTCTAGCAAGGTCGCCGATTCTTCCTGCTAGCCGCAGGTCGGCATATCCGGGGACCTCGGTGAACCATTTGCCACCCGTAAGCCAGAGTGCCAACCCGACTGGGAGTCCGACCGAGAGGAAGGCAGCGATCCCAAGCTCGAGCCCGGCTGCGAGGCCGGCTACGAGGCCGGTCGCGAGCCCGACTGTGAGACCGATCGTGAGCCCGGTGCGTACTACAGCATGGCGTTGCGCGGCGGGTGTGAGAGTGTGCTGGGCGAGTTGCCACCAGGCTAGGTCGTAGGTGTTGTGCTGGTGCAGCACGCGGGCGAGGTAGGCCAGGTGATCGCGAGCGTGGTCGGGTTTCCAAGCAGTGCGCGGCCGGAAGTGCTCGGCGGGATCGCTGCTGGGAGGCCGGCTGCCGATGACTGCGGGGATGAGGTGATCGAACAGATGCGCCCGCAGCACTGTCTCCTGTCGAGCCAGAGGGCTGGTCAACGGTGCGGGGTCTGCGGCGGGATCGACATAGACGGTGCGGATCAACCACAGTCCCAGCGCGGTTTGAGTCAGCCGACTCAAACCGGGGTGTGAGGCGTTGCGCAGGGCCGCCCAGACCGGGGCCCAGTCATGACGCGGAAGCGGGGGCAAGCTGGTACGCAGATAGCCCTCGGCGTCGGCGAGGGTGATGACGTCGGGTGCGATGACCGCAGTGGCGGGCAGCACCTTGTCGGCCTGCTCGATCGCGGTGGCGTACTCGGGGGTACGGCTGGTGAGGATGAACTGGTCGCCTTTGTTCAGTGTCTGGTTCAGCGCCGAGATCGCCGCCGCACGCGCTGGGGCAGGGATTTCGTCGAGGCCATCGAGGATGGGCAGGACATCACCATGTGCGACCAGCTTCTTGGCGGCATTGGTGCCGAACTCGGGCGAGCGTAATGCCGGGTAGTCGGCGGCCAGGCGGATGGCCAGCCAGTCGTGCAGGCGAGGGAAGGTGGTGGTGTTCCATTCGTTGACCGGGAGCAGCACCGGTACCGGGTCAGCGGCGTCCTGCTCTGCAGCGAGTTCCAGCAGCAATTGGATGGCCAAGGTGGTCTTGCCGGTGCCCACGCCGCCGGTGATGACCAGGCGCCGACGTCGAAGGTTCCGAAAGGTGCGAGCCAGAGCCGGGATCTGATCGCTGGAGCCGGTGAACGTCAGAGGGTGCTCGCCGACCAAACGCGGATGATCCATCAAACCCGCGTCGCCGGTCAAGCGCCACGAGACCGGCATCGGCTGGGGCTTATCGAGGGACCGGATGGTCTCCTCGGTGCGCCATTGTTGCAACACCTGGACGGTCAGTCGCTTCTTGGCCGCCGAGAGGACCTCCTCGGCTGGCACCGACGCTGCCCGTGCAGCGTGGTCGGCGCGCATGCCGTAGAGGGTCAGCGCAAGGCCGATCACACTGATGAACGCTCCGGCCACGCTGGCCGTCTGGTCGGCCTGGTCCCATTCGACCTGGATGACGTACAGGCCCATCACACCAAGGGTGACGACCAACAGGACAAGGCCCGCCCATTTCACAACGCGTCCCGACATGCCCCTCATGATCGCGCAGCGGAAACATCACAAGGAGCCGTTTGGAGGAAAGGACAGCGTGAGCCGCCGTCAGCAGCCGATGCTCTGGAGACGTTGTCGGCCTCCAGGACGAAGTTATGACACGAGAGCGCCTGAACATGAGAGCCGCCGATCTCATTTGCTAGATTGATCCTGCATGCTAAAACGAGTGTTTTTGTTGTCAGAGAGTGAACCCGCCAATCTAGGGGGTCCCACACAGGCCATAGCGGGCAGGGTCTGTCGAGCATTCCTGGACGAACTGGTGCGTCACTGTCTGCAAAGACCGTCTAGCGTCGAAGACCGCACACTGGCGAAGGCTAGGGTGGAGCGAGACGCTGATTCAGCCCGGAACCCGGAACAATGGATGGAGCTCTCCGCAGATGAGAGACCAGCACAGGCCCGCGTGGGCGGTACGGCTGCGTGCCATCCGGGAAGCTCTCCTGCTGAGCCCTAAAGACCTTGCAGCGCAGCTTCGCCAGGCAGCTGGCCCTGAGGTTCGCCTTCCCCAGCAGGCCAGCCTTCTGCGTTCCCTGCGCGACTGGGAGGCGGGCGAGTACCAGCCCCGCGCGCTGTACAAGACCCTTCTCAGCCGTGTTCTCGGCGTCCCCGTCGAGGAGTTGTTCGCCAAGGGGCTACCCCCGGCGGTCGGGCACGAGGCCCTCGCTCCCCTCACCGGCCACGACAGCGCCGATCTTCCGGTGCCCTGGGAGATCGCCCCTCATCCCACGATGGCGGTGCCCCACGTGGCACCGGAGCTCGTCGACTACTTCAGCTCCCAGCTGAGCGGCCACTACCGGGCCGACATGCTCCATGGCCCCCACCAGCTGCTTCCCAGCGTGATCGTTTCACATCAGACGATCACCGGCGTGGCCGCCCAGGCGCCCGACGAGCTCCGGCGCCGGTTCTTGCAGGTCCAGACCGCTTACGCCGCGTTCATCGGCTGGCTCTACCAAGACGCCGGAGACCTGCGCCGTTCGGCTGGATGGCGTGCCCACACACTGGATCTGGCTCACCGCGCCCACGACCATCAGCTGATCGCCTACGCGCTGATCAACAAGGCGATGCTGCGTACCGACACCGGCGACGGCCCCGGCGTGGTCGACCTCGCCGGGGCTGCGCTCGCGGACGCGTCACGCCTGTGTCCTAAAGTACGCGTCCTGGCGCTCGTGCAGGGTGCTCACGGCCGGTCCCTGACAGGTGAGCGCGCTGCCTGCGATCGGGCGCTGGAGAAGGCCGCCGCCTTGTCCAGCTCGATCGACGACTCCTTCCAGTGGGGTAACGCCGCCCGGCGGACGCCGCACCATCTGGGGGTGCAGCGTGCCACCTGCTACGGGCGAATGGGGCTTCACCGTCAAGCCACCGCCCTGTGGGCCGAGGCGCTCGCAGCCCAGCCTGCCACCTCCCAGCGGGACGTCGGTGTCTTCCGGGCGCGCTACGCCGCATCGCTTGCCGTCGAAGGAGAGGCCGAGCACGCCCTCGCCCTGGCCGCTCCGGCGATCAAACTGGCCGGTGAGACCGGCTCGGCTCGCATGCGCACCGCGTTGTCCACCCTGCGCGGCGCCATGCACCCGTGGGCCCGCACCCGTCACGGCCGCACACTGGATGACCTGCTGACCTCGATCTCCCTTTGACAGGCTCCGGCCCGGAACAGGATCCATCCACGATGGCTCTGCCTCATCCTCTGACCGATCAGGAAATCGGCGACCGGCTGGCGGGCCTGCCCGGGTGGCGGCGGGTCGGCGACGCGATCGAACGCAGCTTCACCCACACCTGGCACGAGTGCGTGCACCTGGCCATGTACGTCGCGGCCAAGGCCCGCGAGGTCGGCCACCATCCCGACATCGACATCCGCTGGCAGCGCATCACTTTCCGCATCACCACCCATGACGCCGGGCATCGGCTGACCGCCAAAGACTTCGAGCTGGCCACCCACATCGACGCCATAGCCGCCGGGCACCAGGCCCGGCCCGTGTGAGCCGCAGAGGTGCCCGGCTCTGGTGAGACCACGCCCGCAAAGCTGGTTGATGGTGCTCAGCATGGACCCGGCCGAGATGAGGCAGGTTCGCGCACACACTGTGGAACCGTCCGTGCGACGACCGCCTGCACGCGCTCCATCCCGAAGACCAACGCCCCGACGTGTTTCAAAGGAGCGAGAGCGGCGGTGTGAACCACCTGCCAGACAGGGGACGGACAGTCGGGTAGGGCGATGAGAAGCTCGAAACAGGGCCGTTGCAGCGCGGAAGGGGGCCATGATCTCGCCGCCCTCGGTGTGCTGCGGCTACGCTGAAGGTGTACAGACCCGTGCAGGAAGGGCTACAGCGTGAGCGCGCAGCCGGTGGAACCGCACCCGATCGAGCACGACCCGGACGAGATCCTCACCCGTCTGCCCGAGCTGTACCGCGCCCGTTTCCTGGCCGACTACCGGGCGGCGATGATCGCCGCCGCGCACGAGACCTGGCGGTGGGAGCATCTCGCACAGACGCTCAGGCTCTGGCACCTACGCTCGCTGGCCTACAGCAAGCCCGGCTACGAACTCGCCCGCACCGAGGCAGCCGCCGGCGTCGGTACTGTCCCGGCCGAGGACGTCGTTCCCGGCTGGGCCGACCTGGCCGCCCGCCGCACAAGCCGCCCGGCGTGAAGTACCGCATCAACTTCCACGCATCCGCCGCCACCGAGATTCCCGGCCTGCCCGCCGACGCCTGGCAGGCTCTGGTCGAGGAACTTTTGATCATCGGCTCGGACCCACACCATCGAGGCCTGCCTGATCCGGAGGATCCGCGCTTTCGCGAGCAGCTCTTCGGCAGCGCAGGCCTGGTTGGATACGTGATCGACGACGGTGCCGCGATGGTGCACGTCTACTCGATCCTGTGGGCAGGCTGACTCTCCAGGCGCGGGTACCCGCTCACCTGTGATCGGCGTTGGTGGTGCCAGCCCCCACCTCTCGCGCAGGTCATTGCTCCCGATGGCCCGCGCCCTCCCACCTCGCCCGAGTCCGCCGAGGATGGACGCTCCCCAACCTCACCTTCTTGGGCCTACCGACGAAACCCCTCCGATCTGGGATTCTCTGGCCGCAGAGAACATCGGATCCCACACTGGTGAAGATCATTTACTAGGGTGGTTGGGTGAGTAGTGAGCTGTACCTGCAGGTGAACCGGGGAAGTTCGAACTGGTCTCAGCGATGATGATCGGCCGAGCGAACTCGGTCAGGTCTCCATGCGGCGATACGACGAGTCGGGGCGAGAGTGCGGCGACACCACGCACCCGTCAGTGACGCTTTGACGCCGCATCCGCAACATGATTACCGCTGCGGTGGAACCGCGATACGGCCACCGCGACGGCGAACTCAACTCGTCATGGGACGGCCGAGATACGCCCACCCGGCTCGACGACATACCGACCAGCACCACGATCCCGCTCTCAAACCGCCGCTCCGCTGCGACCTCGGGCAGCCGCAGATCGTGGTCGCGCAGGACGCAGGCGGGCAGAGCCGCAGCACACCTCCGAGGTGAACGGGTCGTTCATCTCGGCCTCGGTGGCTCTTGAGCCCAGGAGATGGTGAATCAGCTGGTTCATTCGACAACCTGCACGCCCCGACTCCTTTGCTTTCGATGGATTCTGAACCTGCGGCGTTCGAGGAACAGGCCACCGCGTGCCAGTCGCGGATGTCCAGCGAGGACGAAACAAGGGAAGGGGGCACGCCAGTTCGCTCGACCTGGTGCAGGAGCGCGTCAGGTGCGTGACCGGGATCCTCACTGTGCTCGGACAAGTCTCTGGCCCATACGGTACTGAAGATCCTCAGATGGGCGGGAGCGGGTGAGCACGCAGATGGCGCTCCATGCCCAAAAGCCCGGCGTCCAGAGCGGTCTGGATCAGCCATGCCTCCACCTGCTCGCGGCGCTGCAGGGGATCGGCCAGGTCAAGGCCGGGGTCGGCCAGCAGGTGCGCGCCGCTAGAGGTGCCAGCCTCAGGGATCGGAGCAAGGTCGCCCGTGTCAAGAACGTGCGGGATCGGACGCGCGGCGACGATGTGCAGGACGCGGGGCTGCGCGAGTGTCAGCGCGTCAACGAAGGCCAGCCCGGCCAGAGCCCCGACGACCTGCTTCTCCACCAGGGACGAGATCATCGCTTCCACGACCAAGCCGAGCGCTTCGACGCTCATCAGCCACGGCTCCCCCGGCGGCGGCTGCCGCCCGCTCACCGGCCGCCAGCCCTCCTCCTGGAGCGCAGCCCAGCCCGCCAGGCGCGTGGTGACGTCCAGATGAACACGCAGATGAGTGCCATAGTGGCCGTATCCGCCAGGCATCTCGGCCGTCAGTGACGCCTCGACGGGCATCAGCGGGTTTCGCCTGCGATCGGCCGGGAACGCCTGCCAATGGAGACGGATTACGCGTGAGCGGTTGTGCCCCCGCCGTTCGAAGGGCCTGTTATCGCCACCTCGAGCAACCAACCCGGACAGGACGGCGGGCAGCTGCGAGTGGCTCAGCGCCTGTGCCAGTTGGTCGGCGTGCTGCTCGCCCAGTGGACGCCAGACTGCCCGCCGGTCAACGTCGATGCTGAGGCCGGAACGGATGACGAGATCGGCCTGCTCATCTGTTCCAGTGACATCGCGAGGGATGTCGGGCCGCTGGATGGTCCACGGATCGGCCTGGGTGCGCCTGTCGCCTTCGACGAACAATGCGGCCAGCTCCTGCCAGCTGGCCGGGTGGGTGGTGTTGTGATTGCGGATCGGTGCGGCCCCCTCGACGAGCAAGGGGCGGGGCGCCGAACCGAGAACCACCCGCAGCATCACCACATAGCGGCCGGAGTCGTCGTCCATCGGGACCGGGATGATCTCCGGAGCCCACGGCGGCTCGAGGTTGCTGTGGCAGTGCTGAGCGACGGCCTCGATCGTTGACTCCTTGACTCCGGTGATCACCCGCTTGTCGCTGACACCGACCAGAACCAGCCCGCCGTAGGCGTTGGCCAAGGCGGCCACCGCTTTGGCGATGCTCTGGGTCATGTCGGCTTTGTACTCGACGGTGGGCATCTCCGGGCCCACCAGTTGCACCAGCCGACGGATCCGTTCCATCGTCACCTGCGAAGGGGCGCCATGAAGCAGAGCCTGGATCAAGGACACAGCGGCCATCATCGCGGACCTGCATGGGCGAGGAACGCAGTTCTCCAGGTTCGACTCTCATTCGTCCGGACAGGCCGGGGCATGCTGCTCCATCGCATCAGCGGTGAACCGAACCTCGGTGCCCAGATCGCTGACAGAAGCGGCCACCATGAGCGGCAGGCAGGCGTCGGCGGCGGCGGCGCGGATCATGGCACGTGCGCGATTGGTGAGAGCCTTTGCAGCTCACCACCGGAAACAGATGACTTTCTCGACCAGTGGTGCCACCTTCACCAGCCAGACGTCACGGCAACACGCACCATCGAGACACTCACTGACCAGCAGCCAGGCGAGCCACTCACGCCGAACGGAACGTCCCCAGCGCAGGCCCAACCTGCACCCCGCCGCCGCACGACCCAGCACCCAGCCAGCCACAGGCCTCGCCATGCCCCGACCGCAGGGCAGCACCAGAGCATCTCATCTCGTCGATCCACAGGCCCGAACCCGGACGAACCCGATTCGGAAATTTCGGAAGCGACAAGATCCCGCCTGATCGTGATGACCAAACGGGATTTTGCGACCTCTGTCCAGCCGTCTCAGCAACGGCCCGTGAGTGATGGTGGTTGGTTTACGCACCGGACCCCGCTGTCCGCCGAGGAGCATGTCATGCATGCGCTGCGTGCAGGAAGGCCGATGCCGCGCTGCGCGCGGTCGCCCTGCGGGCGAGCCTTCCTTCACTCCGCGCATGCATGAGGAGATCGGCGAGCAGCCAGCGGGTGACCGAGCCCGCTGCGGTCCGGCCGCCCAGATTCGGCGTCGCCCGATCGGCGGGCCCGGAGAACCGGGTCGAGACGAGCCACCGTGAGGCACCAATCCTTGACGGAGTATTCATGCACGCAGCCGTCAAGCAGTCGTCGCGGCCCCGACGACTGCTGTCCAACAGCAACCGCAATCTCGCCCGCGACAAGATCTGGAGCTGGGCCATCCCAGCCTATGAAGCGACGTTGCCCGATGGCCGGACCGTGCGAACGTGCCCGTCGGCTGGTGTGTGCGCCGAGGTATGTTACGCGCGCAACGGCAGCTACAACTACCCCAACGTGCGCGCCGCGCATCTGCGGAACCTCTTGTTCGTTCTTGAGGACCTTGCGGGGTGGGAGGCGGCGATGATGGCCGAACTGGCCGCGCCACGATTCGTCGGCAGCTACGTCCGAGTGCATGACGCAGGCGACTACTTCTCCGACCGATACACGCTCGCTTGGCTACGCGTCATGCGCGCCAACCCGCAGACCTTCTTCTACAGCTACACCAAGGAAGTGGCCCGCTACGAGCGGCTCATCGAGCCGGACCCGCCCCCAAACACGCGGTGGATCTGCTCCCTGGGCGGGACGCAGGACGAACGTCTCCATGTCGACCGCCACCGCATCGCGGACGTTTTCCCGACCGAGGAGGACATCGATCGGGCAGGCTTCCACTCCCAGCGGGAATCCGACCTGCTCGCCGCGTTCGGGCCGGCACCGGTCGGCATGGCCAGCAACCCGATCCGCCACTACCAGCAGCGCCAGGGAAACCGGACCTTCGGCGAATGGCAACTCGAGGTCGACGTGCACCGGGGCAAGAGCAGGTCACGACCGCTGCTGATCCACCGGTCAGACGCGTTGACCGATTCCGGCGACATCCGGAGCCGCTCCAGGTGCGCCCCCGAATCTCCTCAAGACCAGTAGCTGGGCTCTGCCCAGCCCCATCCAGCCCCATCCAGCCCCGGCCTGCGCCCGCCGCCCCAGATCCCGCACCGCCCTCTGCCGTGCCTACGCACCCACTGAAGGAGGCTCGCCAACCGTGCCTTGACCAGACCGGCTTGCCCATCCTGCCACCCTCACCTTCCGCGGGGCGCTCCCACGCATCCGCGAAAGGCGCGGCCCATTCCATGACCCATCGCACGACCACGACGAGCACCTCGCCGCCCCGTCGCCACATCACCCACCAGCAGCGGCCGTGGGCCAGGTCGCCCGTGTGGGCGGCGACGCTGAGAAGGGCGCCCATCGCCGAACCCATCAGCGCCCGCCTCCGGCGACCAAGCAGCCCGCACCGGATCCGGGCGCGGGAAGACGACACAGCCCCGGCCGCCACCGCAGCCCGATGTGGCAGAGCCGCTCGCCGCCGCAGCCCGACCCGGCCGTCTGGTACCGCGCGGTTCTCGAGCATCTGGCCTCGCGCCCCACCTGCGGCCATGGCCACCGCTGCTTCAACCGCCACTGCCACGCCCACGACAGCTACGACCTGAATTGAACCTGGGAGCGATCGTGTCCAAGCGCTACGAGGTGGACGACGCCGCCACCGACCTGCAGATCCTCACCCCCGATGACGACCCGGAGGAGCACCATCTCGACCTCGACGCCGGCAACTACGCCCTGGTCATCGGCAACCCTTGGTCCTCGGCTTTCGCGATCGAAGGATCGCCCACGGACCTGCACGAATTCGGGCAGCGGGTGACCGACCTGCTCCAGCAGCGGCTCCCGACCGCCCCGCCGCCCAGGCCCGGCGCACGAGGCATCCAGGGCGCGTCCCGCTGCCCGGCGTCCGGGCCGACGATTGTCCTCGACAACCGCGACCGCGGCACCGATGTTGCCGCCGCCGAGCTCATCGACTTCGACCAAGAAGACCACCTCATGGCCGCCCGCGAGCAGGTCGCCGACACCCTGCGCGGTGGTCATGTCATCCGCGAGTACGTCTTCGACCTCCCTATGATCTTCACCGCGATGGTGAAGGCCACCAGCGAGAGGCAAGCACGCGAACGCCTGCACGACATGGCCGACGTCGAGCTTGGCGCTACGAGCGAGCACGTGGCGCTGTCGTGCGGCGAGATCGATGACGCCGTCCCCGACCTCGTCAGGATCGACCAGATGGGGGCGGCGCCCCGACCGGGCGTGCCCGCCTCGACCTCCCCGCAAGACGGGCAAACCCACCCCCTTGAACCCGCTCACACGAACATGGGTGACAGCTTCACCGACCGCGACCTCGAATGCCTCGCCAAGACCGCAGGCGAGCTCATCATGGGGCACGACCCCGACGCCGACCTGTCCACGCGCCAGCGAGAACTCGCTGAGCGTGCCTACCACCTCCTCACCGACCACGGCCTCGACGGCCAACCCGGCCCCTCCGGCGGTAACCACGAGGAGGAGGCGAAAGATCGATGAATGAGCATGACCTGCCGTTCAGGGTCGGCATCGAGACCATGCCGCTCCGCAGCAACGGCCATCTGATCTCACGGGCGACCCATCTAAGGGTGCTGCGACCGGTCGACGGCGAACGTCTCCTGGTGCTGAGCGGCACGCATCGTTGCGCCGTGTGTGGCCTGCTGCCGACATTGGTCGCGGCTGAAGGCGCTGCCGTCGTCCGCGACCCGTGCCCTCTCCCCGACGGCCTCACCACCGAGATCGCCATCGACGTGCCGTCCGGGAAGCTGCTGGTCAGCGACAGCCTGCATCCCATCTATGACTGGCAGAACGCCTCACCCGGCAGCTACAGCACGGCCGTCGGCCAAGCACAAGCGATCAAGGACATGGCCGCGATCGGCTGCGCGTTCGGCGCGGCGAGCAACTGCGAGCTGGGTCTCTACCGGACCGGCCCGTCCAGCTACGTCATCGCCACCCCGGGTTATGACGATGACGACAACCCCTCGCTTCCTGAAAGCGACCGTCTGGCCAGCATCTGCACGGATCTGTGGGCCTACTCCATCGCCGACCTGCTGGCGTGGCAAGCGCGAGGCGGTGACCCCGCTACCCTCGGCTGGAGCGACACCGTCGTGGAGGTGACGCCTGGCCGGGTACCGATTCATCTACCACGGAGGCGAGCGCGGCTTCGATCCCGACGCGGCCGACAGCGTGGTCTGGGCACACATCGATCGCGTCGCGTGAACGGTGCCGCAAGGGCTACCTGCCTGCCTGGCGACGCGGTCGAGGGGTCGCCGAAGGATCCGGACACCTTCGCGCTGCGGGAATCCGCCCCCTGTCAGCAGGTCCTGCCGCACGAGGCCGCACCCTGCGCCGCCGCAGCGCGCCGGACGAACAGCGTCACCGTCCCCGGTCGGCTCACCGCCGCACGCCTCATCGACAGCCTCCGCCAGTTCCCGCCGGATGATGAAGTGTGGGTCTCCGGGCCACCGTTGGCGGACGGCTACCAGCCGCTGCTTGCCGAGCCCGTGGCCGGGTGCGACCCCGACCTCGCGCCGGATGAGCCCTGCCGGTTCGTCGTCCTGCACCTCGATCCGGGCAGTGCCGGCCGAAAGCACGATCATCCTGGCGAGCCTGAATCCCGTGACCCGCGCCGCCGAACGTCGGCAGCTTGATGAGCCGCCAGTTGACGCTGCGGGTGTCGCCGGTGATCGCCTTCTACGAGGTGGAGATGGCAGAAGCTCAGGAACTGCTGATTCAGTGGCGCCACCCCCTCCATCTGCCCGACGCCGACTACCCGGCCGGAAGGCCGTACACCCGGCCGTACGGACGTCTGGCGTTCGTGATGGAAGAGCACGGCCGGCGGGCCGCCGCTGTCGTCCTGGCCAGCACGGTAAATTCCAGTGTCTCCCAGGCCAGAGGCTGGCACAGGTACAACACCCTCGACCTCGCCAGAATCGCGCGCAGCCCCGACCGCCGGGACCGAACCTGTCTGCGAGCCGTGTTGCGGCTGACGCGCGACTACCTGGCCCCGCTGTGGCTGGGCACCTACCCCCGGTGGGACGCGCGCAGCGCCGAACTCTGCGGCAAGCCCACGATCGCGGCGCTGTCCAGCACAAGTCTGCCCGGCACGCCCGGCAGCATGTACCGCTTTGACGGCTTCGAGCGCATCCGCACCAGCAAAGGGGCCAAAGGCGGCGGCCATCAGCAGCCGAGCGCCGCCAACGCCATCGCTGACGGCGCGCGAGGGCTCTGGGTGTACCGCTACCCGGAACCGCTGCGGTCATAGAGCCGGGCGAGACTCTTGCCCGCTCGTCTGTTTCCGACGACGGCCGACTGGTGATTGAGGCGGCATACCGTGCCCGGCGCCTGCTGCAGCTCGGCACCAGGTGCCCGTTCCTCCTTGGCGAGGTGGAGGAATTCACCGCTCTCGGCCACCGCCTGGACACCTGACTCTGCCGCCGACGCGGACGTGCCGCCCGACACGGCTGCGCCGGGCAACCTCCCCTGCATCCCCCTCATCGTGGCGCCGAGCTTCACCACGGCGACCTGCCAGCTCAACCGCTGCGATCACGAAAGGCCTCGCGCATGTCCACCACAACCTCTCAACTGGGAACCTCATGATCAACCCTCTGACCTGCCGGAACCTCCAGCTTCGTGTGGCCGCGGCGATCCGGCTCGGCTATCGCGTCCACCTGCCTGGCAGAGATCGCAAAACGATCCAGCTGCTCACCTTGACCGGCGACCCGATCGACGAGCGGAACATCACCGACTTTCCCGATCTGGCAGCGGCGGTCGACGCCGTCCTGGACGGCCGCAGTTCCAGTGGCGAGCTGGAACAGGGCAGGTGGGGAACCGGTGTCCGCCCCGGCTACTCCTGGAAACCCTGCCGCTTCTGCGGCCACGCCGACCGCGACCACGCACGCACCCTGTGCCGGGCGTGCGGCATGCCGCAGTGCCTGACGGGCGATCGGTGCGGCATCTGCCTGAGCGGGTATCTGCGGGGCGTCTCCTACGGCCTGTACGGCGATGACCGGCTGTGCGGCTACAAGAGGTGCAGGGAAGAAGCCGTCAGCGCCGCCCCCCGGATCCGGCGTGTCTGCCGTGAGCACCTGGATGGCCCCACGCGGCGCTGGGGCGGGGAAACGATCCGGCTCAGTGACGACATCACCGCGCATGTCGCCCAGCTCGGGCAGACCAGCGGCCTGCGCGACTACCAGATTCGCCGCTGGTTTCCCGAGCCGCAGCCCATCAAAGTGCCAGGCCCGCCGCCCCGGGTGGCTCGGTGAGCCAGAAACCCGACTACCAGGCCGTCGCCGACCTTGGCCCCGGCATCGGTGACCAGCCCGCTTCCGACCTGGCGCCCCACGACGCAGTGGCCGCCGACACCGCGTGGCCGGAGGCGGACACCGCCGACCCGCTGCGGATACTCCTGAACTCCCCCGAGGCGGTGCGCGCCTTCTGGGAATCCGGTGGCGAAGCGGAGCCCGGCCCCAGCACGGACCGGCGGCGGCTGCAGCACGCCGCCGACAAGTACGTTGAGGTGCGCCTGTCCGACGACGGCGGCCTCGTCCTTGCCCGCCAGTTGCGCAGTGGACCCTGGCGAGTCCTGGATCTGAGGGCGCGGCCCACCTTCGGCGGCGAGGTGGCGACGCTGACCCGGGTGCGTGACCTCGCCCAGAGGATGGAACGCGACCTCGTCGACGCCGACGGGCTCGCGCTGGACTGGAACAACCCGAATGAGGATCAGCGCTACGGCTGGCGATCGGCGCGCGGCGAAGGGTTCGAGGCCGCCGCCGAGCGCATCACGCGCGAGCACCGCGCCGCCTGCGACACCGCGGCGAGCACACGCGGCTGCCAGGGCCGCACAAAGGTCGGTGACGCGGCGGCGGTCCGCGCCTACTGGGCACGCGGCGGCCGCGACGACCCCGGGGACGTCTCCCCCGCCCGATGGGAGCAAAACCGTGGCCACATGCGATGGATGGCCGACAACGCCCAGGATCTGAAGGTGTCACCCGGTGGCCAGCTCATGCTGGTCCGTGTCCGCAAAGGCCTCCTCTGGGGCGTCACCACGATCGATGGCACCTGCGTGCGCGAGGGCTTGCCCAGCGAGAAGCAGGCACGGGAGTTCGCCGACCGGATCGAACGTGAGCTGGTCGACGTCGCAGGGAACCGGCTGGACTTCAACGCCCCGGACTTTCTCACCCGGGTCAAGACCTTCCGCACGCGCGGCGGCGAGAGCGCAGCTGAAGCGGTGGCACGCATCATCACGGGCGGCCCCGAGCCCGCCTCCGCCTGTCCGCCCGAGGCGCAGCCTCCTGACGGCGGTTTTCCCACCGTGCAAGCCCTGCGCGCTCACCTTCGCCAGACGCTCGCAGAACACGACGCGGCACGGCGCGCGTTCCTGGCCGGACTCGCCGACGACCCGACGCTGGAGCTTTCCTCGACGGGCCGGTTGGCGATCGTCAAGGGCACGGAGCGCGGCAGCGGCTGGCAGGTGTATGCCCCGTGGCAGGTCCGCCTGGTCACCCTGGGCACCACGCTGACGTCGAAGGCGCAGGCGCGCACGGTGGCCACCGTGCTGGAGGCGATCACCGACGCCGAAGGCATCCCGGTCCCCTGGGCGTCACCCACCCTGCTCGCCGACATGAAGGACTGGCGTGACGCGGACGGCCGCACCCTGCGCCAGGCCACCCTGGCCGCCCTGGGCCAGCACGACATCGACGGTGGCCGACCCGACAGCGCCGCCGCGCGAGGGTTCCGGTCGGCTGAGGAGAGCAGGCGGCGCACCCGGGCGCTGCAGGAGCGGGCCACGGCGGGCGGCTACCGCATTGGTGACGTCGGGGACCTGGTGGCCGGTGACGAGATCGAGCTGGAGGCCACCGTCACCGATACGCGCAGGCCCGGAACCCTGGGCGGCTGGACCAACCAGAATCTGCTCGACGGGGACGACCCGCCAGCCGAGCCGTATACCGCGCTCACCATCCGGGGCCGCCTGCGGTGTGAACCGGAGCTGCGGCACGCCGCCGAGCGGGGCGTCATCTGGAGCTTCGAGCCGCACGCCACCTGGCACACCGAAGACGGCCGCAGCGGCCCGCTGCGGCAGGGAACCTTCCGCACGGCCGAGCACCAACGGCGGGTGCTGCTGCGCCGCGACGACGAAACCGATCGCGTCCTTCCCACCGCCGAAGGTCTCACCCGTATCGGAGCGGTCTACGGTCTGCCCGCCGCGTCGGTCCAGCGCATGGTGCAGGCGCTGAGCGGCGCGTTCGCCGACCGGTTGCCGGTCGACGCCCGCCGACGGTTTCGGCGGCTGCGCGCCGTGCCCGACGCCGAGCTCGACCAGCTGATCACCGGCATCCGCACCTATCTGGACGTGCGCCCCCAGGCCGTTGAAGTGATCAACAGCTGGAGGATCGGCAACCCGGCGGGCAACGACTCCCTGATGGACGGCGTCTTCGCCGCCGACCTCACCGCGATCGCCGCCGAGCGGACACGCCGCGGCCTGCTCCCGCCAAAGCAGCGCTACCTCGCAGGAGCCGACGTCGCCCGACGCCTGCGCGACGGCGAGCGGGTCGACCTGACCACGCTGGACAGCGAACAGCTGCGAGGCGCCGCCGACTACGCCGCCAGCACCCGCCGGTGCTGGGCCGACTACCTGCTCAGCAGCCTGCCCGACCGAGACGAGCGGGCCGGCCGCTGGAATCCCGCCGTTCAGGCGCTGACGGCCGAGCAAGCCCGCCGCGATCGCGGCTAGGACGACCGCAGCGCGTTGAGCGCAACAGGCCGCTCACCTGCCGCGGCCCCGGCCGGCTGCGAGCGCACCCCTCCACGCGGCCTCCCCGTGACCACGATCAACCATCGTCCTTGGAGTCAGACTGATCATGACTGAACCCGCCCCCGACTCACGCTACGCCCAGACGGTCGAGAAGTACCTGGTCTGCACGTGGGACAAGTACGCCCAGCCCGTCATGGTGGCCGCCACCCGGGAACTGGCTGAGCAGTACATCGCCGGCCAGTGGTCGGATGAAGGCTATTCGATCCAGACGATCCAGGAACTTCGCGCCCTGCCCGAACGGCGGTCCCTCCACCTCCTGCGCGGCCGCCTGCCGTACGCGACAGGCCAGGAGCCCGCCCGACAACGGGAGGAGGATCTGGAGTTTCCTGGGTTGGGCAACGGCACCATCGTCTCGCTCGACCAGACCACCAGCAGCGTGACCGAGCGTATCCCCTACGGCTGGGACGTGAACGTTGCCAGCTGGGACCGCGACGCCGCTGACGCAGCTTTCGAGGCGGCGATGACCGAAGCGCACGCGCGTCGCACCGCGCTGCGGCAAGCCTTCAGCCGCTTCCCCACCGGGTGCGCGGTGAGCACCCACGACGGCCGGACACTGATCCGTGTCAGCCAGGAGGGCATCGCGTACTGGAGATCAGCCAGCAACCAGGTGATCCACGACGTGCACCTCAACCCCGCAGAACTCACCCTGCTCACGCTCCTGCCAGATGCTGACCACCCCACGGGTGAGCACGCCTGACCGCAAGCCGACAGCCATCCGCACGACGCAGCGCGAGAAGCAGTCGCGCTCCTCCCACTCCGGCGTCCGGCCACCCTCGCCCGGGGCCGATGAGTCCGTCACCAGCCCAGTGCGGCGCCGACTACCGCCCGGCTCCCCAACTACCGCAGCCGCGGCCTCCCCTCGGCCACGCACACCGCGCTCCCTCTCACTCCTTTCACTCCCGCCAGGAGATCTCGCCATGCCCGACATCAGTCCCCTGACGCTGACCAACGCTCAATGGCAAACCGTTCTCGACCGCGTGGATCCGGACTTCGCCCTCCTCAACTTCGCCGACCTGGCCAATCTACTGGCCGAGGCTCAGCGTGCCCTGCACCCAGGCCTCACCGAAGACCACGCCTGCCAGCCGCTCCAGGGGCTGGGGGCGTGGGCCACAGGCGGGCACGACGACGAGACCTTCCTCCTCACCGTGGCCACCGGAAACCTGTGCCTGACCACCGCCGCCCACCTGGAGATGCGCACCTTCATCAGCTCCGACGGCAACCCAATCCAGGCCAGGCGCAAGCCGGGCCGAGCGTTCATCCGGTCGGTGCTCAGCGAGCTGATCTCCTTGCGCAACCACCTCCTGGTCCAGGCCGCCATCGACTACGCCGAACTACAGCCGTCCGGCGTGCACGCCTACGCCGAGCACACAGGCCTGGACGTCGAACACCTTGCCCGGCTAAACCCCGACTACCGAGCCGACCCAGCTACAGCCGTCGACGACCTGGTCAAGCGGCACGGTGCTGCTGGCGCCCTGGCCCGGATGCGGGAGTTCGCCGAGAATCTGGACCCGCTGGTCACCATCCGAGCCGGACAGCTGATCTGCCCGGCCTGCGAGGCGGCCGACACCATCGGGGAGGACGAGCTCGCCACCCGCACCAACATGCTGACCGTCGACGAGGACGACACGACGATCCTCACGGACCTGGGCGACAGCCGCTTCGAACGCGATCGCCTCCGATGCACCAACTGCGACACCACCGTTCGGCTGCACCCCCGCAACGAGACCTGATCAGCCCGCGGTCCACGGACAGGGCCTGCACCGCCACCCCTGGCCGTCGCAGGCCCTTGACCGCAGCCAGCACACGCTGGTGGTGGGCGTGTCCGCCTCGGGCGGCAACGCCCGGGTCCCGGGTCGTCGACGCGCTCGCGCGCTGCCAAGCAGGACTGGACGCTGGCCGTCACCTCGACCGCAGACAGCCCGGTGGTGCGGCCGCCGAGCACGCACTGGTGCTGCCTTTGCACGGGTTGCCGCCGTGCCCGGGGGCCCGCACCTTCCAGGCCAGCCTCCTGGCCCTGTACCTCGTTGCGATCGAGACCGGCAGGGCCTGCGGCCACCTCGGCGACGGCGAAGCCGATGACATCGCCGCTGAGCTCGCTGCGGCGGCCGCCGACCTGGTACGGCATGGCTGCGCCCAGGTTGCCGAGCAGGTGGCCGGCGCGCCGGTGATGTTGGCGCTGGGCAGCGGCCCCGGCTATGGCAGCGCCCAGTTCACCGCCGCCAAGCTCGTCGAGACGGCTGGGGTGTTCGCCACCGCCCAAGACCAGGAGGAGTGGGAGCACGTGGAGATCCTGGCCCGCCCGCGGAACATGCCGACCTTGGTGTTCGCGCCGCCGGGCCGTCCAAGGGAGCGGGCGCTGGCCGTGGCACGGCGAGCCCGAGCACTCGGCCGCACCGTGATCGCCGTCGGCGAGGACGGCGATGCCAAGCTCGCGGCGGCCGCCGCAGCGGTGCTGCTGGTGGGGGCGGGGTGCGTGAGGAGTTCTCTGCGCTGCTGGCGCAGGTCGTGGCCGGATATCTGGCTGGCGAGGTCGCGGATCGGCTGGGGCGGGTGCCGTTGTCCACCAACCATCCCTGACAGCGAGGGGCGGGCGAGATGCTCAATTCGGCCCCTCAAGATCCCGGGCGAATCTATCGGAAGGATACAGCTGTACCTCCAGGGCCTGCTCCAGGCGGGCCAGCGTCGCGACATCACAGTAGACGTCGCCGAGCAGTACCCGGCTGATCGTGCGCTGCCCGAGGCCTGCCCGGTCGGCGAGCGCCTGCTGTGACAGCCCGCGCTCGTTCATCTCTGCCTGGAGGCGGCGAGCGATCTCCTGGGCGTAGTGGGCTCCCGGCGGGGCGTCGGAGGTCAGCTCAGCCACGGGCCATTCTCCAACGGCGAGGTAGGTGTTGGGGGGTTGGTCGTTGCGCACCCGCCGGGCCCTCCCCGCACCTGTGACGTCCTGGGTCGTGTGTCGTGTCGAGTCATCGTCCCACCTTCCTTTCAGCCATATATGGCTGATCAGTGTAGGGTGCTGCCTGGGCCCGGGAGAACGCCTGTTGCGACCCCGGACCGGTATGACGGTGCCCGCTTCCCGCGGCGCCGTCGGTGAGTCCTCAGACCGAGAACGAGCAACCCGGGCCCAGCCCATTAGCCAGAGGGAAACGGAGAGGGCATGCCACAGTTCTGGTGCGGCATCGACTGGTCGGAGACCTTCCATGACCTGGCCGTGCTCGACGCCGATGGCACCGTCGTGGCACAGACGCGGTTCCTGGAAACCCCCGAAGGTCTGCGTACATGCCTCCAGACGCTGTCGGGCTTGAGCTCCTCGCGCCGCCACTCCCGCAAGCACGTGCCCATCGCGATCGAGACCAGCCGCTCTCTGCTCGTGACCGCTCTGCGCCAGGCCGGGCAGCGGGTGATCGCCATCAATCCGACCGTCGTGGCTCGCTACCGTGGCCGCGTCTCCCCCGCCAAGCGACGCAAATCCGATCGTGGGGACGCAGAACTACTGGCCAACATCATCCGCACCGACCCGCATCTGCACCGGGCGCTGCCCGCCACCTCCGACCACGCGCTCGCCCTCACCGAACTGGCGCGAGCACAGAGCCATGCCGTGCGTCAGCAGCAGTACTTCGTGCGCCGGCTCCGCAGCCAGCTGCGCATCTACTATCCCGCCGCACTGCAGGCCTGGCAGGACCTACCGAACAAGCTGCTGCGCGCCGAGGCGCGCGCGATGCTCCATCTGGCACCTACCCCCACCGCGGCCGCGCGACTGACCCGCCGTCAGATCGCCGATGCGCTGTCCGGCGCAGGCCGGTTCCGCCTGCTGGATGACCACACACAGCGTCTGCATGACCTGTTCCGCCTCAAGCAGTTGCGCCAGCCTCCGGCCGTCGAAGAGGCGATGGGGCAGGCGATGCTCGCCACCCTCGATCTTCTCGATCGCGCCCACCACCTGGCCACCACTCTCGAGACTCAGGCCGGTGAAGCCTTCGCCGAGCATCCCCACGCCCGCATCTACCGGTCCTTTCCCGGCGTCGGCCCTGTTCTGGGAATCCGTCTGCTGGCCGAGCTGGGCGACGATCTGAACCGGTTCGCCTCCAAGCGAGCTCTGCGCGCGTATGCGGGCACCGCACCCCTCACCTGGTCCAGCGGCGGCAGCCGAGCCGTCAGCCACCGCCGCGTCGCCAACAAGCGACTCAAAGCCGCAGGTCACCAGTGGGCGTTCGCCAGCCTCACCCGATCTGAAGGGTGCCGTCGGCACTACGACCGGCGACGCGAGCACGGCGACCGCTACGCCGCCGCGCTACGGAACCTGGCTGGGCGACTCCTCGGTTGCCTGCACCACTGTCTGACCCACGGCCTCCTCTATGACGAGGAGACAGCTTTCCCGCCCACTGAGGCTGGGTGAGCTGACGGGTGACCGGGATCATGTCTAGGACCCATCCCGAGCCACGAGCTCGTACGCGGGAACGACACACCGGTCGTCCGTCAGCTCACCCAGCTTGTGGTGTCCTGCCAAGAACAGGTGCGACCAGGTGCGCTGGATGTAGACGCACATCGGTGTTGGACACCGATGCCCCCGGGGTGGCTGGCGTGGCTGAAGGCCTGCGCGCCCGGGTGCGACCGGTGGAAGACCACCAGGTCGACGCCGTGGAGGTCGAGCGGCGATCAGGAGCAGGCAAGATAGCGTGCCCGTCGTGCGCGGGGTCTTGGCCGGGTGGGGGTTCGCACGGCGCCGTCGTGGCGAGGACCTGATCGAGGTGCGCCCGCAGCGGGCGCGATGCGTCGCTGTCACCGCCCCAACCCGAGTGCCGGGCCCATGCCTTGGCCCGGCGGGCTTGAGGTCGGCGATGCGCCAGCCTGCACCTGACCGGGTGGCAGACGGGCGCCGACCAGCAGGTGCCCTTGGTGTTCGTCCCAGGGGTGCTCGCCTGGGGAACGGGTGGCAAAACGAGCGTTTTTGCTTGCTGTCATCGTGCACACCGACCTGGTCGACGACATCATCGCCGAATCCGGCCTGTACGAGCTCTACTACGACACCTACCTCTCCCCCCTGCAGAGCTTGCCCGCCGCCACCCCTCCCGCGACCGGCGCGGCCGCACCGCCGCCCCTGCCGGAGCCGCTGGGGCCGCTGGGGTCGCCGACCGGGGTGTCGGCCTGCGTCGTCGGCTACGGCACCGCCGGCGCATGCACACCCGCATCCTCGCCGGCATGGGCGGGGAGCTGTCCATCGTCGACCCCAAGTATCAGGACCTGCCCGCCGCCTACAGAAGCTTCCAAAGCCAGGTGCAGGCCCTGCCCGCAGGGGGCGCCCGCGATCGGCTTCTGGTCGATCTGCGCCCCCACCGTCGACCACCTGCCGGTGCTGCGGGCGATCCTGGCGGCTACCCCGGCCGCGCGGGTGCTCCTGGAATAGCCCGCCTGCCAGGGGTGCGAACGCCAGGAACTCGCCGACCTGCTCGCCGAGCACCGCAGCGCACGGGTCATCGTCACCGGCCAGTACGAGCACGCCCAGGCGCTGGCGGCGATCCCCGGCCTGCTCGACCGTTTCGCGCCCGCCACCCCGATCAGCCGCATCGCGGTGGGCTTCACCAAGAACCGCCTCGCCGACATCGCAGGGCGGCCGTTTCGTCGACCGCACCTAAGGCGTCCTGGGCTATGAATGGCTCCACATGCTCGCCGTGCTGGGCCGCATCCTGCCTGCGCCGGACTTCCAGGCCTACCTCGCCTCCTCCCCGGCCGGCTCCCGGCTGCGCGCCGTCTACGACCCCGCCCAGTTCGTCGCCGCCGAGCTGTTCATCAGCGCCAGCACCGTGGAATACCATCTGCGCAAGGTGTTCAGAAAGCTCGACATCACCTCGCGCAGGCAGCTGAAGAGCGTCATGAAAGCGTGAGTAACCGAAGAAACGTCTGGAAGACTTCCGCGGGCAGGCTGGTACGGCGGGCTGTCTCGATGGGACCGGAGGGGGTGCGCATTCGCTCTCGACGGCTCGGACGCCAAGGAGCAGCCTGGGCTACTCGGTTGCCGGGTTGGGTCAGGCCAGGTCAGCGAGAGCGTCGCGCAGGGCTGCGCGGCCGGTGATCCCGAGTTTGGGATAGATCCGGTACAGGTGGCTGCCGACGGTGCGGTGCGACAGGAACAACTGGTCGGCGATCTCCTTGTTCGACAGCCCTTTCGCCGCCAGTTGGGCGATCTGCAGTTCCTGTGCGGTCAGCTGGGACACCGCGGGGCGCGTGGTCGTGGCGACGGCGGGGATCGATACGCCGGCGGCGCGTAGCTCGGCGCGGGCGCGGGCGGCCCATGGGCGGGCGCCGGCGTGGTCGAAGGCGGCTGCGGCTGCGGCGAGCTCGTCGCGGGCCTGTGGGATGCGGCGCTGGCGGCGTAGCCACTCGCCGTACAGCAGCCGGGTGCGGGCCGTCTGCAGCGGGTAGCCCTCTTCGGCGAGGGCGAGCTGGAAGCGCTGTTCGGGCTGGTCGCCGAGCAGGGCTCGGCTGCGGTGCAGCAGCTGGCGCAGCAGGGGTGCGTCGATCAGTCGCGCGTGTTCTTCGGCTGCCTGCAGCCGGGCGGTGACCAGGTCGGCGCAGCCGGCCCGGCAGGCCGCTTCCACCAGGTCGGCGATGGCCGGTAGCCCGAAGTCGCGGTGGGCGGCCACGGCCTTGCCGAGCTCGACGTAGGCGTCCCAGTGCCGGCCCTGGCCCAGGGCGAGCAGGCCCGCCGTCCAGCTCTGCCACGCCTGCATGTCCTGGCGTTGCGGGGGGCCGAGGCGCTGGGCGAGGTCGAGTGCGTTGGTGGCGGCTTGGGTGTCGCCGTACCAGGCGTGGGCGTGCGCGATCACTGCGGCGGATTGGGCGAGCATGATGGGCAGGTCCAGGTCGTCGGCCAGGCGGTGGCCGCGCTCGGCTTCGGCGAGCCCGTCGGCCAGGCGTCCTCTGACGATCAGGGATCGGCCCAGGCAGGTCAGGCACGAGCTGAGGTCGGCGACGGCTCCGGCTCGGCGGTGTCCTTCCGCGGCGGCGCTCCAGTAGGTGCCGGACATGGCCCAGTCCTGCAGCGGTTCGGAAACCACGGCGAGGCCGACGTCGACGTTGGCGGGCAGGTCGGCCAGGTGCGTCAGGGCGGCCCGGAGCACGGGCTGGCAGAGCGGGGCGTAGCGGGCCGGGTCCAGCAGCGAGCGGGTCGCGGCCAGATGCAGCGATTCCGGCGGGAGCGCGATGTCTCGCAGCGCGTCTTCGATCTGCGCCGCCACGCGGGTGTCGCGCGCGCCGTCGGCGCTGAACCAGCTGGAGGCCAGATAGATGACATCGCCGGCGCGCTGCAGGTCAAGGGGGGCGGCCCGCCGGGCGATCGCGCTGAACTCCAGCGGATCGGGGTAGGCCGCGACGGCGGTGAGCGCCAGGGCGCTGCGGGTGACGGCCAAGCCGGCCAGGACGAGCGGGTCGTCGGTGCGCCTGGCCGTGGTGGTGATCAGGCGCTGCGCTGCGTCGGTGAGGCCGGCCAGTTGCGCGGCGAGGCAGGCTCGGCCGAGCCGATGTGCCTCCTGGGCCGGGTCGGGTGATAGTTCGGCGGCACGCTCCAGGGATCGGGCGGCGGCGCCCATGTTGCCGCGGGCGATGGCGTGCTCGGCGGCGGCGTCCAGGGCGGCGGCCACGGTCTCGTCGCGGCCTGGGGTGGCCGCAGCCCGGTGCCATGCGCGGCGTTCGCCGTCGAGCACGTCGGCCAGTGCCCGGTGCGCCGTGATGCGGCGTGCCGGCGTCGCTGTGCCGTAGATGGCTGAGCGCACGAGCGGGTGGCGGAAGACCAGTTCGGGGCCGGACACCTGGATGAGCCCTGCTTCTTGGGCGTGCGCGAGGGCGGCTGGGTCGATGCCGAGCCGGTCCCCGGCCTGCTGGAGTTCGGTCAGGGACGGTTCGGTGTTGGCCGCCGCGATCAGCAGCAGGTCGCGGGTTTGTGCCGGCAGCCGGGCGACCTGCGCGGCGAACAGCCGTTCCATCCGGGCGGTCAGGGGTAGCCGGTGGGGCGGGGGTGGCGCCTCCAGCAGGCCGCGCTCCTGTGCGCCTCGCGACAGTTCGACGAGCGCGAGCGGGTTGCCTTCTGCTTCGGCCAGGACCCGGTTGCGCAGCTGCGGCTCCAGGCCGGGGTGCTGTCGGCTGAGCAGGGCGGCCGCTTCGCTGTCGCTCAGCTCGGTCAGCGGCAGTTCGGGCAGGCCGCCCAGGGCGACCGGGTCGGCGCCGTCGTCACGCAGGGTGACAAGGATCGCGATCCGGTTGCCTGTCACCCGCCGGGCGACGAAGCTGATCAGGCTGATCGTGGGCTCGTCCATCCACTGCACGTCCTCGATGAGGACCAGCAGCGGGTGCTCGCGTGCGAGGTCGTCGAGCACGCCGAGGACCGCCAGGCAGACCAGGAGCCGGTCGGGCGCGTTGTCGGCGCCGACGCCGAACACGCTGCGGAGTGCGTCGCGCTGGCGGTGCGGCAGCACCTCGGCCCGCTCGATCACGGCGTGCATCAGCTGATGCAGCCCGGCCAGGCCGAGTACCGTTTCGCTCTGCACCCCGGCGCAGGTCAGTACCCGAAACCCGCGGCCGGTCGCCGTGGCGTGCGCGTGCTCGGCGAGGGTGGTCTTGCCGACCCCGGCCGCGCCTCGGATCACGAGGGCGGCGCCCTGCTCATGCTGCGCCGCGTCCAGCAGTTCGTGAACGCGGATCCGCTCACGTTCGCGACCGATCATGTCGGGCACTGTATGCCGGATGGGCTGGTGCGGCCAAGGCATGGCCGCCTGGCGGTGGTTATGCGGGGCCGAGCGCTACGACGAGCTCGATCTCGACCGGGGCGTCGAGCGGTAGCCGCGTCGTCGCGATCGCGGACCTGGCGTGCCGGCCGGCGTCTCCGAAGATGTCGTGCAGCAACTCTGAGGCGGCGTCCAGGACGGTGTCCTGCTCGTGGAAGGCGGGCGCGGAGGCCACGAAGCCGGTGACTTTCACGATCCGGTTGATGCGATCCAGCGGTGCCACGGTCGTCACGGCGGCCAGCGCGTTCAGCACGCACAAACGGGCCGCCGCGGCCGCCTGAGCGGTGCTGACCCGCGCGCCGACCAGGCCGGTGACGGTGGGGATGCCGGCCACGACCGGCAGCTGCCCGGCGGTGAAGACCAGCCCGCCGGTTTCGGCCGCGGGCAGATACCGGGCCGAAGGGGCCGGGGCGGGCGGCAGGTCCAGGCCGAGCGTGAGCAGACGCTCGCTCCAGCGGCGTGCCGGGCGCACGGCTCACCCGGCCGCGGCGATCGCGGTAGCGATCACGTCGGCGACCTCCCCGGGCCGGGACACGGTCAGCGCGTGCGAGGCGCCGGTCAGCTCCACGGTTGCCTTGGCTCCGGCACGCTCGGCCATCACCCGGTGCATCGCGATCGGGATGTTGCGATCGGCGTCGGAGAACGCGAACCACGACGGCAGCTCCTGCCATGCCGGCGCTCCGCAGACGTCGTGCAGCGCCACGTCGCGCAGCGGCCGCTGGGTCGCGGCCAGCACCGCCGCCTCGGCCGCGGGCACGTCGGCGGCGAACTGCTCGTGGAAGCGCTCTTGCCGGATGTAGAGGTCGAGCGTCCCGTCGCCGAGCGGTACCGGCGCGAGCGCGCCGGCGAGCGTGCTGCCATCAAAGCGGCCGGTCAGCTCGAAGATGCTCTCCCCTTCCCGCGGCGCGAAGGCGGCCACGAAAACCAGCCCGCGCACGTGGTCGTGGCCGGCTGCGGCGTTGGTGATGACCGCACCGCCATAGGAATGGCCGACCAAAACGATCGGGCCGGGGATCGAGGCGATCACGCTGGACAGGTAGGCGGCGTCACCCGGCAGGCCGCGCAGCGGGTTGGCGGCCGCGACGACGGTGTTCCCGGCCGCCTGCAGGCGGCTGATCACGCCGCTCCAGCTAGCGGAGTCGGCGAACGCGCCGTGCACCAGCACGACGGTGACCTGCGACATGGTGAACTCCTCGGAGTTGGGGGCTTGGAGCCCGAACCGTATCGACCGGGACCATGCCGGATCATCAGTCACCTGACCCAAACCGGCGGGCCCGGTTGGGCGTGCGCCGATTGGGTCATGTGACTGATGCACCCCGGGGTGCGGCGGCCGCAGCATGAACGCCATGACGCACCACCACTCGCTGAAGAGGCTGGCCGGCCTGCTCGCCACGGCCGTCATCATCGCCGCCTCGACCACCTTCGCCGCCGCACCCGCCGCTGCCGGCCGGACCAAGCCCACCGTCGTGCTGGTGCACGGCGCGTGGGCCGACAGTTCGAGTTGGAGCGGCGTGATCAGCCGCCTGCAGGACTCCGGCTACCCGGTGATCGCCCCGGCCAACCCGCTGCGCGGCCTGGCCGCCGACGCCGCCTACCTGTCCAGCGTGATCGCCACCGTGCCCGGCCCGATCGTTTTGGTCGGCCATTCCTACGGCGGCGCGGTCATCACCAACGCCGCCGCCGACCCCGACGTCAAGGCCCTGGTGTACGTCGCCGCGTTCGCCCCCGAGGAGGGTGAGAGCGCCTTCGCGCTCACCACCGGCCACAAGGGCAGCCACATCGCCCCCGAGGCGCTGCTCACCCGCCCCTACCCCGGCGCGCCCTCCGGCGACGTCGACGTCTACATCAAGGCGGCGAACTTCCGCGACATCTTCGCCGCCGACCAGCCCCGCGGCAGCGCCACCGTCCTGGCCGCCGCCCAGCGGCCCATCACCTTCTCCGCGCTGAACGAGCCGTCCGGCCCGCCCGCCTGGAAGAGCGTCCCTTCCTGGTATGCGGTCGCCGGAGCCGACCACGCCATCCCGCCGGCCGCCCAGCGCTTCATGGCCGCCCGCGCCGGCGCCCACACCGTCCAGCTCGCCGGAGCCTCCCACGCGGCCCCGCTCTCCCGCCCCGGCGCCGTCGCCGACCTCATCCGCCGCGCCGCCCGCTGACCCGCCACCACCCACCCCTCCACTGACAGGGAGAAGCATCATGGCCACCATCGTCTTGATCCACGGTCTCTGGATGACTCCGCGCAGCTGGGAGCACTGGATCGACCGCTACGGCGCGGCCGGTCACCACGTCCTGGCTCCCTCCTGGCCGGGCATGGAAGGCGAGGTCGAACAGCTGAACGCCGACCCCTCGCCCATCGCCGCGCTCACCATCACCAGGGTCTTGGACCACTACGAGCAGATCATCAAGGACTTGCCCGAGCCGCCGATCATCATGGGCCACTCCTTCGGCGGCACCTTCACCCAGGTCCTGCTGGACCGCGGCTACGGCTCAGCCGGCGTGGCCATCGACTCCGCCCAGGTCAAGGGCGTCATGAAACTGCCGCTGGCCACCCTGCGCTCGACCTTCCCGGTGCTCGGCAACCCGGCCAACCGCAACCGCGCCGTGCCGCTGACCCCCGACCAGTTCCACTACGCCTTCACCAACACGCTGTCGGAGGAGGAGTCGCTGCAGGTCTATCGCCGCTACCACGTCCCCGCCGCCGGGCACATCCTGTTCGAGGGCGCACTGGCCAACTTCACCCCGCACGCCGCCACCAAAGTGCACTTCGACAACAGCGACCGGGCGCCGCTGCTGTTCATCTCCGGCGGCCAGGACCACGTCATCCCCGCTTCCATCAACACCGAGAACGTCCGCCGCTACAGCAAGTCCGGCGCGATCACCGAGCACGACATCTACCCTGACCGCTCCCACTACACTCTCGGCCAGGACGGCTGGCAGGACGTCGCCGACCGGGCGCTGTCATGGGCTCTGGCCCATCCCCGCACCGGTTGAGCGGCCCGCTCAGCGCCGCTCGCTTCGGCTAGCCGGCCACAAGGCCAGCGCCTGATCGGCCAGGCGGTGCAGGTCGGCGCGAGAAGCGCCACCGGCGGCCTGCACCGAGACGCCCTGACCGACCGCGGTGAGCAAACGTGCCAGCGCCCGCGGATCGGCCTGTTCGGGCAGGTCGCCTTCCGCGTGGGCGCGCTCAAGACGTTCGCACAACGCCGCCACCCCGCTCTCCCGGCGTGCGGCGAGCTCACGGCATACCGGGCCGGCGTCGCCGCCGCAGGCCAGAGCGCCTTGAACGAGCAGGCAGCCCCGAGGGGCGTCCGGCATGGTGTAGGCGTCGGCGGCCCCGTGCAGCAGGCGCTCGGCGACGCCGCGCGCGGTCGGCTCGGCCAGCGCCTGGGCGGCGAACGCGCCGGGCCCCCGAAGGTAGCGGTCGACGGCCTGCCGGAACAGGTTCTCCTTGTTGCCGAACGCCGCGTACAGGCTGCGCCGGTTGATGCCCATGGCCTCGGTGAGGTCGCTGAGCGAGGTTCCTTCATACCCGCCCTGCCAAAACAGCCGCATGGCCGTCTCCAGCGCCTGGCCGGGGTCGAAGGAACGGGGCCGCCCCCGCGTCACGGCCGTCCTCCCTCCCCACCGGCACCGGTGGACGGAATACCACTAGGCGGCGACGTGTTGCCGCCACCACAAAATAGTAACCGATCGGTTCGATATTCCGTTCCGGAGAGGGGACAAGCAGCCATGGCACAGCAGCTCACCGGTAAGTCGGCCTTGGTGACCGGGGGGTCGCGCGGCATCGGCGCGGCCATCGTGGAGCGCCTGGCCCGCGAGGGAGCCCGTGTCGCCTTCACCTACACCAGCGCCAAGGAGCAGGCCGACGCGCTCGCCGCGACCATCGCCGCCGCCGGCGGCCGGGCCCTGGCGATCCAGGCCGACAGCGCCGATCCGCACGCCGTGCATGCCGCGGTACGGCAGACGATCGCCACGTTCGGCGGCCTGGACATCCTGGTCAACAACGCGGGCGTGGCGCACGTCGCACCGCTGGAGGACTTCCCGCTGGAGGAGTTCGACCGGATGATCGCGGTCAACGTGCGCGGTGTGTTCACCGCCATCCAGGCCGCCGCCCCGCATCTCGGGCCAGGCGGGCGGATCATCACCATCGGCAGCATCAACGCCGACCGGGTGCCCGTGCCGGGCACCGGGGTGTACTCGCTGACCAAAGCGGCGGTCGCCGGGCTGAGCCGGGGCCTGGCCCGCGAGCTCGGGCCGCGCGGCATCACCGTCAACACCCTCCAGCCCGGCCCCACTGCCACTGACATGAACCCCGACGCCGGCCCGTTCGCCGAATCGATGAAGGCGATGCTGCCCGTCGGCCACTACGCCCAGCCCGCCGACATCGCCAGCGCCGTCGCGTACCTGGCCAGTCCCGAAGCCCGCTTCGTCACCGGCGCCAGCTGGGACGTCGACGGCGGCTTCGCCGTCTGACCCCCGGCGGCCACCACCCCTGATCCAGCCGCTCGTCAACCAACCACAAGGAGAGCCCGTCATGCCCGTCGCAATCATCGGCGCCGGAGGAATCGGCCAGGCCCTGGCCGCCCGCCTCGTCGCGGCCGGCCAGCACGTCCTCATCAGCAACAGCCGCGGCCCCGACTCGCTGCAGGGCCTGGCCCGCAAGCTCGGCCCCTACCTGAAACCCGCCACGGTGCGCGAGAGCGCCGCCCAGGACATCGTCATCCTGGCCGTGCCATGGCGCAACCTGGGCGCCGCCGTCGCATCGGCGGACGTGGCCAACTGGGGCGGCCGCATCGTCATCGACACCACCAACCCGCTGGGACCGCCCGACTTCAAGGTCGCCGACCTCGGCGGGCGCACCTCCAGCGAGGTCGTCGCCGACCTCGTCCCCGGCGCCCGCCTGGTCAAGGCCTTCAACACCCTCACACCAGCCGTCCTGGGCGCCGCCCCCCGCACACCCACCGGGCGCCGCGTCATCTTCCTGTCAGGCGACGACGCCAGCGCCAACGACCGCATCACCCTCCTCATCGAGAGCGCCGGCTGGGCCGCCGTCGATCTCGGCCCGCTGGCCGCCGGCGGCCGGCTGCAACAATTCCCCGGAGGTCCGCTGCCGACCCTGAAGCTCCTGCTGCAACCCTGATCGCCCCGCGGACACGCGGGGCCAGTCGACAGCGACTCTGGAGTGTTCCGTTGAGGGATCCCCATACGGAACAGCAGGTCATGTCCTGATGCTCGTAAGGATCACCGGTCGTGGGGTCGGCCTTCGCCTCGCTCAGCGTCTTTGCCTGCCTCGGGGCGGGTGAGCCGGATCATGGCTCGGTACAGCGCGGTGGGCGTGGGGGCGGGCTCCAACGCCGGGAGGTCGGCGCCGGGTGCGGCGTAGGCGCGCAGCATCTGGCCGACCAGGCGATGCCAGGCCTTCGGGGCGGCGTCGGCGGTGGCGGCCACGACACCGGCGTTGGCCATCAGCAGGATGACCAGGTCCTGATCGGTGAAGTCCTCGCGCAGATGGCCGGTGGCTTTGGCGCGGGCGATGAGGTCGAGCAAGCCTTGGTAGGCCTCGGCGCGGCGGGCCTCCAGCGCCTTGGCGGTGGGGAAGGACATGGTCAGCACGGCGGCGAAGCCGCGATCGGCGGCCTGCATGGCGCACACGGCCTGGATGTAGCCGGTGAAGCCGTGCCAGGGGTCGGGGTCGCCCAGCGCTTCGGCGACGGCCTCGGCGTAGGCGTCCATACGGTCGGCGAACACCGCGGCGATGAGGTCTTCACGGGTGGGAAAGCGGCGCGACAGCGTCGCCTTGCCGACACCGGCCTCGCGGGCGACGGTGGCCATGGAGACGTCGAGCCCGTGGCTGGCGTACAGGTGGCGGGCGGCGGCCAGGATGCGTTCGCGGTTGCGTTCGGCATCGGCGCGCAGCCCCTGCTCAACCTGCTGCTCAGCCCCCTGTTGGGCCTGCTGTCCGGCCTGCTCTGGCGGGGTTGTGTCGGGGTCGGCGGAGGATCTCATGCCCTCCACTCTACCTAAGTGGAACAACCTACCCACTTCTCTTGTTACGCTGACGGACAACAAAACGGGGAGACCGTTCCACTTTCTTCGGAAGGCAGCTCCTATGCGCGCAGTGACCCTGGACTCCGTCCCCGCCACCCCCTCCGTCGCCGACGTCGACACCCCCCGCCCCGAAGCCGGCCAGGTGCTGGTGAAGGTGAGCGCCTCCTCGATCAACGGGTTCGACACCGCCACCGCGGCGGGCTACCTGCAGCAGATGATGGAACACCGCTTCCCCCTGATCGTCGGCAAGGACTTCGCCGGCATTGTCGAAGCACTCGGCGAAGGCGTCGACGGCTTCGAGGTCGGCCAGCCGGTCTTCGGCGTGGTGATGAAGCCCTTCCTCGGCACCGGGTCGCTGGCCCAGTACGTCACCGTGGCCGCCGGCTACGGCATCGCCCCGATCCCCGACGGCTTGACCCTCCAGCAGGCCGGCGCCCTGGGCCTGGCCGGAACAGCGGCGCTGACCAGCCTGGACGCGATCGCCCCGGCCACGGGCCACACCGTGCTCATCTCCGGCGCCACCGGCGGAGTCGGCGCGCTGGCCGTCCAGCTCGCCGCCGCCCGCGGCGCCCGCGTGCTCGCCACCGCACGCCCCGGCGCCGAAGCCGACTTCGTCACCGCCCTGACCGACACCCCGGTGCACCTGATCGACTACAGCGCCGATGTCGAGGCACAGGTCCGCGCCCTGGCCCCGGAAGGTGTGGACGCCGTGCTGCACCTGGCCGGTGACGGCCTCGCCCTGGCCGCTCTGCTGCGGCCGGGCGGTCAGATCGCCTCCACCATCGGGTTGACCCCCGACGCCGTCCAGGACGCGGACGTCACCGTGCACCCGATCATGGCCGACCCCACCGCGCAGACCCTGACCGTCCTGGCCGAACAGGCCGCCACCGGGGCCCTTCGTGTGCCGGTCACCACCACCTTCTCGCTGGAGCAGGCTCCGGAGGCGTTCGCGGCCTTCGGCACGGGAGCCCTCGGCAAACTCGCCGTCACCTGCTCCTGAGCCCCGACCCCAACGGCTGAACCAGCCCCGCCCACCCCCCATCCTCGCCAGAAAGATCAAGGAAACCCTTCGATGAACATCGCCCTGTGGATCGTGCAGGCCGTCCTCGCGCTCATGTTCGGCATGGCCGGCGTGATGAAGTCCACCCAGCCCAAGGACAAGCTGCAGCCCAAGCTGCCCTGGGTGGAAGACTTCTCCCCGGCCACGATCCGCCTCATCGGCCTCGCCGAACTCGCCGCCGCGCTCGGGCTGATCCTGCCCGCCCTCACCGGCATCGCCCCGATCCTGACCCCGCTGGCCGCCACCGGCCTGGTCGTGGTGATGATCCTGGCCGCGCTCACCCACGCCCGCCGCAGGGAACCCTCCGCGATCGTCTTCAACCTGGTGCTGCTGGCCCTGGCCGCTTTCGTGGCCTGGGGCCGCTTCGGCCCCTACAGCCTCTGACCCCGACCCCGCCGCGACACCGCCGCGACACTGCCCCGCTTGCCAGGTCCGAAGCCCTCGCAGCCGGACCCGGAACCGTCTCCACAGCAAGGAACCTCTCTGATGCGCGTCACCGTCTTCGGCGCCACCGGCGGCATCGGCCGGCTGCTCATCCAGCAACTCCTGGACGCAGGCCACCAGGTCACCACCCTGGTCCGCACCCCGGCCAAACTCACCCTCACCCACCCGGGCCTCACCGTGATCACGGGGCAACTGTCCGACCAGGCCGCCGTCCAGCAGGCGATCGCAGGCGCGGACGCCGTCATCAGCGCGCTCGGCCCCTCGCTGAAGCGCTCAGCCACAGGCACCCCGCTGAGCGAGGGGACCCGCATCATCGTGCGGGTCATGCAGGCACAGCAGGTGACCCGCTTCATCGGCCTGGCCACGCCATCCCTGGCCGACCCGCGCGACAAGCCACACTGGAAACACACCCTCCTGCCGGTCATGGCCCGCATCGCCTTTCCCCACGCGCTGACCGAACTCACGGGCATGACCGAGGCCGTCACCTCCTCCGACATCGACTACACCATCGCCCGCATCACCAACCCGACCGACAAGCCCGCCACCGGCCGCATCCGCTCCGGCTTCCTCGGCCACGACCGGATCGGCTCGGCGATGAGCCGCGCCGACATCGCCGCCTTCCTCAAGGCCCAGCTCACCGACACCCGCTACCGGCGCGCCATGCCCGCCATCAGCAACTGAACCCCTTTCGGCAACGCCGCCTCCAGCGGCGCAGGTACTTCGCGGTCGTCGGAGCCGTAGAAGTTCGGGGCCCAGTTCGAGGCCGCGCTCGCCCTGGCTCGCCAGATCAAGGCCCACGCCCCGCACTGCTGGGTCATTCCAGGCGCTTCAACATCCGTCTCTACCATCAGCTACACCAAGGAGGTGGCCCGCTACGAGCGGCTCATCGAGCCGGACCCGCCCCCGAACACGCGGTGGATCTGCTCCATGGGCGGCACGCAGGACGAACGGCTCGATGTCGGCCGCCACCGCATCGCGGACGTTTTCGCGACCGAGCAGGACATCGAGCGGGCAGGCTTCCACTCCCAGCGGGAATCGGACCTGCTCGCTGCTTTTGGGCCGGCACCGGTCGGCATGGCCAGCAACCGGATCCGCCACTTCCAGCTGCGCCAGGGAAACCGGACCTTCGGCGAATGGCAGCTCGAGGTCGACGTGCTCCGAGGCAAGAGTAGGTCGCGGCCGCTGTTGAGTCGGCGGCCGGACGCGTGATCGCTTCGGTGACATTCGGGTTCGCCCGTGAGGCCGCTCCCGAATCTTCCCAGGACGATTGGCGGGGTTCTGCCCAGCCCATCCAGCCCCGGCCTGGGCCCGCCTGACGCACGGATCTCGCACCGCCCTTGCTGCGCCCGCCTGCCTCGCCGCAGCAAGGGCGCGGATCGTGCTTGACCCGCCGGGCTCGCCCGTTCGAGCCCCTGCCCCTATTCATGCCCCATCGCACGGCCAAGGGAAGCACGCCTTGACGCCCGGTCGCCACTCCCCCGCTGGCAGTGGTCGTTGGCCAGGTCGGCGGCGCGGGTGGCGAAGTCGAGAAGGCGCTCGCCGCCGAACCCAGCAGCACTCACCTCGGACGATCAAGGAGCCCGCACCGGATCCGGGTGCGGAAGACGGCGCAGCCCAGCGTCGCAGAGCTGCTCGCCGCCGCCACCGCGGGCCGGCCCTTTGGTGCCGCACCGTTTCGACCATCTGGCCTCACGCACGATCAGCGGCCACGGCCGCTGATCGTTCACCTGCTACTGCCATACCCACCACGGCGATGACCTGGACTGAACCTGGGAGCAATTATGGCGCGCTACGAGGTGGACGACGCCGCCACCGGCCTGCGGATCATTACACCCCACGACGACCTAAACGAGCACCGCCTCGACCTCGAAGCCGGCCCGCGACGGCATCGGGGCACTGTTTCTCCGGCACCTTGAACAGCTGCTGAAGTACGCCTCCGGCTGTACCCCAGGCGTGAGTCCCAGCCTGAGCCCGGTCCTTTCTGATCCTGTACCCACTTCACGTCCCAGATCAGTTGATCGAGGCACCGACGGAGGCCGGCCCGTCACTCGCCACGCAACCTCATCGCATGCCGGAAACGGATGCGCCGTCTCACCACGACGATCAGCCCTATCTGAATGGCGAGCATGACCAGCGCGATCAGTCCTGAAGCAGCAGATACCTGCTCCTCGGAAAGCCCCCAAGCGCATTCTGTTATGTTGCCGCTCTCGTACACGACGCAGTCGCGTCCCAGGGATGCGCCGGCGACGAACCAGTTGAGGATCAGAAGGAGTACCGCGCTCAAGGCAAGGACAGGCGTGATGTACACCGAATTCCGACTCCGTATTCGCCGCAACAGGTCTGAGAGGCCTGCCTGTATCCGAATCAAAGGTCACGCCGAACACGTAAGCACAGGCGACCGACCGCGTGCCAGATTTGTGCCAGAACTAAGAAGCACCCCTTGAGTCGTTTCCGCCTCTTCGGCTGTCAATGGCCATTCTAGTTCGGCTCTGATCCACTTCTCGGGATCGCCCAGCCCCGGGCAGACCGGTCTGCCCGGGGCTGTCGTGTGGGAGCGGGGGTCAGTGGTGGGTGATCCACCAGATCGTGAGGCTGACCAGGGTGGTGCCGGTGGTGTAGGCCAGGCCGCGGACGGCTGCGAACAGGGCGGTGCGGGCGAGCCTGCGGATCATGTGGCGCCGGCCCGCACGCGAGATGCGACCAATGCCGGTGCGGGGGGTTGTGGTGGTCATGGGTGTCTCCCTTCGCGGCCGGGCCGGGTGCCCGCTGCCGGTGCACCTCACGGTGGTTGGGGGGTGTTCGTGTTCGATGGCCCGGGTCTGGCACACCCCCCCTCGACCACCTCCGCGACACCGCCCCGCTGGCCAGGAAACCTGTTGCGCATCCTGGCCTGGTACGCCGCCAACACCATCCCCCGCACTCTGCTCGCCCTCTCGGTGAGGAGGTCTCAGAGGGAGCGCCAGGGCTGCAGGCGGCACTGGCCCGGTTGGCTGCCCACAACATGATCGCCCTCGGCCTGGACACGATCAGCGTGCACCGGCTCGTGCAGGCCGTCGCCCGCACCCCCGACCCCGCTGACCCCCACCGCCAGCCCGACCACATCACCACCGCCCGCAACACAGCGCCCCGGCTCCTTGAACACGCCTGCCCTGCCAGCACGAACCTGCCCGCTCACTGGCGCATTCTGCTCCCCACATCAGCGCCCTGGCTGAACACACCACCCCTGAAACCGACACCCCCACCACCAGACGGCTCCTGGACCGGACCGCCGCCTTTCTGCAAGGTCAAGGCACCCACAGACAGGCGATCACCTACCTCGAACGCGCTCTGGCCGTTGCCGAACGCTTTCACGGCCCCGGCCACCCTGACACTCTGGCCTCCCGGCACAACCTTGCCAGCGCCTACGGGTCAGGAGGTGATCTGGGGCGGGCCATCCCCTGCACGAGGCCACCCTCGCTGACCGGAAGCGAGTGCTCGGCCAAGACCACCCCGACACCCTGACCTCCCGCAACAACCTCGACCACGCCTACCAGGTAGCGGGCGACCTCGTGCAGGCCATTCCCATGTTCAAAGCCGCCCTCATCGACTGCCAGCGTGTACTGGGCGCAGACCACCCTCACAGTCTGATCTCCCGCAACAACCTCGCTTACGCTTATGAGACGGCGGGCAGCCTGGGGCGCGCCAGCCCACTGTACGAGGCCACCCTCGCTGACAGCGAGCGGATACTCGGACCCGAACACCCGACGACAAGAGTGGTGCGCAGAAACCTGGAGCGGGCGAGGAGAGACGACACCACCGCAGGGGGCCAGGAGAAGTGACCCCTGTCCGTTGTGGTGTTTCGTAGGTGACCGCTCGTGTCACACGACGACGCTGTACGCCTGACCTGGGCGGCGGGTGTTTCGTGGGTTGGTGCGGGCAGGGGGCCGGGTGGAGGCACGCCTATGAGGTGGCCGGGATGGTGGGGTGCGCGGGCCTGATCGTGTTCAGTGGCACAGGGTCTGGTTCGGCCAGGTGGGGACGTATCTGTGCCATTCCTCGTCGGTGAGGTCGGTTGCGGTTGCGGCGCAGACGTAGGCGACGGCGTGCTCGACCTTGGTGCTCCAGCGCAGGACGTTGCCGGTGACGCCGCCGGTGAGCAGTCCGCCGGGGACGTAGGCCACGCCGGCCAGCCCGGTGCTGGCGGTGAAGGTGATCGTGGCTGAGCGGCTTCGGGTGTCCCACAGGTGGACTGTCTTGTCCAGGCCGGTGGTGGCCAGTTCGTGTCCGTCGGGGCTGAAGGCCACTTTGAGGACTTCGGCAGTGTGGCCGGTCAGGACGGCTGTGGGTGTGCGGCTTTTGACGTCCCAGAGGCGGACGGTTTTGTCGTCGCCGACGCTTGCGAGGGTGGTGCCGTCCGGGCTGAACGCGACGTCGCGTACCACGCTGGTGTGGCCGGTGAGCGGCGGGCCGAGCGGGTTTCGGGTCGCCACGTCCCACAGTCGTACGGTTGTGTCGTTGGCGGCGGTGGCGAGGGTGCGCCCGTCGGGGCTGAAGGCGATACCGGTGACCGAGTTGGTGTGGGCCGACAGTGGGGCGCCGACCTGTTGGCGTGTCGCGGTGTCCCACAGCCGCACTGTGGTGTCCATGCCGGCGGTGGCGATGAGGGCTCCGTCGGGGCTGATCGCGATTCCGCGGATCCAGCCGGTGTGTCCGGTGAGGGGGGCGCCGAGTTGTTTGTGGTTCTTGGTGTCCCACAGGCGAAGTGTTCCGTCCCAGCTGCCGGTGACCAGGAGTGTGCCTCGCGGGTCGAAGGCCATGGCGCGGACCTCGGCGGTGTGGCCGGTGAGGGGGGCGCCGAATGGCTGGTTGCCTGTGATCTTCCACAGGCGTGCGGTCCGGTCGTCGGAGGCGGTGCCGATGACGCCGTCGGGGCCGGGCGCGATGGCGTACACCGCGTCGGTGTGCCCGGGCAGGAAGGTTGTCCGCAGTTGCCAGATCAGCAGGGAGCCGTCGGAGTCGCCACCGGCGAGCGCGGATCCGTCGGGGGTGAAGGAGATGTTGAGCACGCTGCTCGTGGAGCCGGTGAGGGGGGTGCCGAGCGGCTTTCGGGTGGCGACGTCCCACAGCCGGACCGTTTTGTCCCAGCCACTGCTGGCGAGGGTTCGTCCGTCCGGGCTGAAGGTCACGCCGTAGGTGACGTTGGTGTGCCCGCTCAGCGGGTCGCCCACCGGCGCCCGGGTGGCGACGTCCCACAGCCGGACCGTCTTGTCACCGCTGGTCGAGGCCAGGAGCCGTCCGTCCGGGCTGAAGGCCACACCGTTGGTGACGCTAGTGTGGCCGGTCAGGCGGCCGATCGGTTTGCGGGTGGCCAGGTCCCACAGCCGGACCGTCTTGTCGTTGCCGGAGCTGGCGGCGGTGGAGCCGTCGGGGCTGATCGCGACCGCTGTGATCGGGCCGTCGTGCCCGGTCAGCGGTGTTCCCACGGTTAGCCATGTCGCGGTGTTCCAGACCCGCAGGGTGCCGTCGGCGCTGCCGCTCACGACCTGGCGCCCGTCCGGGCTGAAGGCGACACCGGTGACGCCTGCGGTGTGGCCGGTGAGAGGCCGACCGGCCCCTCGGTGTCCGGCAATGTCCCACAACCACAGCCTCTGGTCGGTGGAGGCGGTCACGAGCGTGGAGCCGTCCGGGCTGAACGCGGCGCCGTTCACGGTGCCGGTGTGGCCGGTGAGCGGTGGGCCCAGCGGCCTGTGGGTCGCACTGTCCCACATGCGGACGGCGCCCTTGTCGGCTGTGGTCACCATGACCCGGCCGTCCGGGCTGAACGCCACATCGCGGACCTGGCCGCTGCGGCCGGCGATCCTGATGGGCAGCGCCACCGCCTGGGCGCTGATCAGGCTGTTGCGGGTGGCCGGGAGCTGTGGTGCTATCCGCCAGGAGGCCAGGCTGAGCTGGGCCGCGCGCAGCGGGTCGACCTCGCGCAGCGCCGTCGCCTCGGCGACGAGCTGGCGTGCGACCGCCTCGCGGTGCGCCTGGCGGGCGTCGTTGCGCTGCATCACGGTGATCACCGTCGCGGCGGCCAGCAGCGCCACCACGAGCGTCGTGACGGCCCGGATACGCAGGGCTCTTCGCCTGCGCGCCCGGATCCGCTTGTCCCGCGACCGGGTCGCCTGGTCGAGAAACGCGCGTTCGTCGGCGTTGAGCGCCCCGGCGTGGTCGGGCAGTTCGGCCCACGCCATCGCCTGATCGAGCTGGGCGGCGCGATACAGCAGGTCGGGGTCGCGCTCTGCCGACAGCCAGATCTGCGTCGCGTCGGTGAGCCGGCGGTGCAGCACGAGCCCGTCCCTGTCGTCGCTGAGCCAGGAGCGCAGCCGGGGCCAGCCGCCGATGAGCGCCTCGTGCGCGATCTCGACCGTGTCATGGCCGAGTGTCAGCAGCCGGGCCTCGGCCAGCCTGGCGACCACCTTCTCGATCCGGTCGTCGTCGCCCAGCTCGGATCGGGGGATCCGGCGCCGGGTGTCCTCGGTGCCCTCGCCCAGAGTGATCAGCCGCAGCAGCACGTCCTTGGCCACCCGCCGCCGGTCCTCGTCAAGGTCGTCGTAGATCTGATCGGCGGACTGGGCCAGCGCGCCGTCGAGGCCGCCGGCGGCCTGATAGTCGGCCAGCGCCAGGCTCGTGCCGCGCCGCCGCCGCCAGGTCTCCCACAGCGCGTGCGAGACAAACGGCAGCGCGCCGGGACGGTCTCGCGCCTGGCCCACCACCGCCGTGACCAGCGCCCGCTCCACACTCAGCCCGGCTTGCAGGGCCGGTTTGGTGACGGCGTCGCGTAACTCCTCCTCGCTCATCGGCCCGACCAGCACCTGCGCGTCCTGCAACGCCTGTGCCAGCTGCGCATGGCGGGCGCACTGGGCGTAGAAGTCGGCCCGCACCCCCACCACGATTCGGCTGCGGCTTTCGGGGGCGTGTGCCGCCTGCAGCAACGCCGTGATGAAAAAGTCCCGCTCACGGGCGTCGTCGCAGAGCGTGAACACCTCCTCGAACTGGTCGACGACGACAAGCACCTCCTGGCACCCAGGCCGGCTCACCACGAGTCGGCCGAGCGCGATCCCGAGGTTGCGCGGCTGTGCGGCGAACTCGGCCGCCATCACGTCCGCAGACTGGCCCAACTCCTGGCCGATTCGGGTGGCGCACTCCCGTAGCGGGTGCGCCCCCGGCGTCATCAGCAGCGACGACCGGCCTTGATCGCCCACCGGCGCGGTCGCGGGCAGCAGCCCCGCCCGCAGCAGCGACGACTTGCCCGACCCGGAGGCTCCGACGACCGCCACGAACCGCTGCCCTGCCATCCGGGCTGTCAGCGTGGCCAGCAGCCGCTCACGCCCGAAGAACACATCGGCGTCCTGCGGCCCGTACACGGCGAGCCCGAGGTAGGGCCCCCGCACCCGCGCCCCTGCCCGCGGGCTCCCGGCCGCCTCAGCCTTGGCCCGCAGGCCTTCCATCGCCGCGTGCCACTTCGCCTCCCACACAGAGGCCTCTCCGCCGCACGCCCGCACATACGCCAACGTCACCTGCAACGTCGGCAGCCGCTTCCCGCTGGCCGCGTCCGACAACGTGGTGAACGAGAAATGCGAGCGCCTCTCCAGCTCCCGGTAGCCGGGATCACCCGCGCTGCGACGTAGTTCCCTCAGCTCAACGGCGAACTGCTCCACGATCCCGCCCGCAGGATCGATCGGACGCTCCGGACGCGGCATGCCCGACCTCCAGGCCAGTTCCAGTCTCAATGCCCGTACCCGTGCCAGTGCTCGTGCCAGTGGCCGATTATTCGCTTGTGACCGCCCCCGTGTCACCCCTATCGAACCCCGGCAACCGCGCGCACGGCTCATGCGCCGACCGGCCGAGCCGGGTCCGCCAGCCCGGGGCCGGCACTGCGCAAGGGCGGGACATGGCGAGGGGCGCGAAAGTCGCGGAGCCGCCGAACAACACACCCTGCAAGTCCGTGATCGCCCAAACAAAAATGACAGCGTCTCACCTTTGGCGCTCGACGTTGTTTGTCCGGGCCTCCAGCCGCTACCGGACAACTTTCCCTGGCGCTAAACAGGTGCTGTCCAAGCGCATCGCGACGAAAGGAGGTCAGGTGAATCCCGCCGTTCTCGTTGAGATCGACGTTGTGGAGGAAATCGCAGGCTCTTGAAAAAGGGGGCATCCTGCACCGGCCGTATTCCATCTTCGCCAAGCCTGGCCGCGCGCCAGCGACTCTGCTGGTTGGAATTTCCCGAGAATACATGAGAGGAGCTATGTCTTGACCGCAAAGATATGGAGATGGGGTGCCGGCGTCATATTGACGCTAGGGCTTCTTGTCACGAGCACTGGAATAAGCTACGCGACTCCGGCCGCCGCCCCAGCAGGCAGCCCCAGTCCCCAGTCCGATCCTGGGCAGGGTATCGCGCTCGTGATCGGTGGCGATGTCATTCGGCACGACGGCATCCAGAACCTCGTCATCGCCAGAGACATTCGCAGTCACGACGCCGGATACGGCGGGAACTGCGACATCTGGAACTGGAACGGCGGAAGCTCGACCAGCTGGGTAACCGTCGATCGCAACTGCTGGACGGCCAGCATGAACGGCAGGACCTACAGCTGGACCGTCTGGAACGACACCGATGCCTTCACCATGCAGTACGAGGACTACTGGCTGAACATGCACGGCAAGTGGCACCGAATTGGTGCAAACGTCTACACGAAGATTCGCGACAATGAGAACGCCCACTGCTACCGCGAATCAGACGGCGTGAACTGCTACGTCAAATATGGGTGATCGAGTGGATAAGCTCCGGCTCCCGACCAGATCGGTAGCCGGAGCTTATCTCAACCGCAGAAAGAAGGCTCCTGACCCGATGCTGCCGAGCAGATGGCTGGCAGCTACCGAATCAGTCCGATGCCAGATCCCGATCTCGTGATTTCGTCCTATTATTCGATATCGAAAGGGTGGCACTGATGAAAACATTTCAGCTCTGTCTCGCCGCGCTGATGCTCGCGACCTTCACCGCGCTCCCCGTAGAGGCTTCGCCCCGGACCCGATCTCTGGACGTGTGCACCACCCCCTACTGCGGCGGCGTGGTCACCAACGGGACGAACAACCTCGCCGTCCGCATCGCCAACCAATGGTGCTGGGCGAACGAGATCAGGTTCTACGAAGACGAGCTGCCGTGCACCACTCACGGACGCCCCTATCAATACCGGGCAGATTTCGAGCTCCCGCCGCGCCACCGCTCCGTCGACTACTCCAGCTACTACGACGTCGACGCGGTCCGCGCCTACCGAAATTGCGTAACAAGCTTTACGTATGGCGCCACCGCTGTCCGCTACGACCGCCGCGGCCGGAGCAGCGTGTGGATCAAGATCTCCAATGGAGATCGTGTCAACGTCACGTCCATCACGTGCTTCGGGTGACCTGTCGGCGTTAGGTCGCCGGGCCTGCCTTGCTTTCGGCGTCTATGCCGGTTGAGTTCTTGAGTGACAGGGGAGGCGGCCGCGTACGGCTGTTCCCGGTGCTCCGTCGCAGGCGGAGCCGGAGCGGTTCTTCTTCCTGGATGACGCAGACCGGATGTTGATCGCCGAGCGGCGCCGAACTCAGGAACCATCCCCGGCTTCGCCCTGCAGTGATGACGGCCCGGCTCGCCCGGCGCTTCCTGACCGATCCGCTGGATGTGCCCGATGAGGTGCCGGCGTATCTCGGCCGGCAGTTCAAGATCGAGGATGCCTCACAGATCAGGCAATACACCGAACGGCGCAACACGCCGTTCGAACACCGGGGCCATGCTGTGGTGCTCAAGCCGGCCTGGACGGTGCCCGGCAGGATCCGGGAACACCGGCCAGGCCGGCTCGCGGCGATACATGTCAGGCTGAAGCGTCAGGGATCAGTACCAGAGCTGGTTCTCGGAGTTGCTGCAGTCCCAGATCTGGATCTCGTTGCCGTTGACGCCTCTGCCGCCCGCGTTGTCCAGGCACTTGTTGGCTTTGACGTTCCTGAAGCGGTAGGCCGTGAACTGCGTGGTGCCGATGCGGACGAGTCTCCGCTCCTGCTTCCACTCCTGGTTGCTGGCCGAATAGCAGGCCCACTGATGCACCTGCGTACCGTTGCCCGTGTTCGGGCCGACGATGTCCAGGCATCTCCCACTGTGCACCGCGCGGAGCTTCCACATCGATCCCGGGTTGCCGGGTGCGGGGTTTACGGGGAGAAGCTCGAACATCTGATTGTCTCCGCCGTGGTGCTGCCACAGCTGGGCGGTCGCGCCGTCGGCCTGCGACACCCCACTGATGTCGAGGACCTTGCGCTGGTTGCTTGCCCTTCTGACCGCTACGTTCGCCCAGGGGCCCAGGGGTGCGCGGTGGCTGTTTCGGTCCGGGGTGTGGCAGGAGGAGTGGCCGGGAGTGGCGAGATCGGGCTGGCGGAGACGTTGCGTCAGGTGCGCTACGACCTCACCCGGGCGCAGCGGGAGGGTGACGGGCAGCGGCTGCGGTTCACCATCACCGGGGCCGAACTGGAACTCGCGGCGGTGATCGCCAGGAAGGCGGCCCCGGGAGCGAAGGTGAAGATCGAGGTGGTCGGTATCGGCGGCGCCGAACTCGGCGGTGAGGCGAAGCTGGCCAGGGAGAACACGCACCGCATCACGCTGAGGCTGGCCATCGTGGACACTGCGGCGCCTGGCGGCGAGGCGGTCATCACTGACGCCGACAGCGACGAGTGGGAGCCGGAGGACTAGCCCGTCATGGCGTCATTGCCCGCGGTGGAGTTCGGCAGGCTGGCCGACGTGCGCGCGGGCGGTGAGAAGATCGCGAGCAAGGGCAGCGGGTATCTGATCGGCCCGACGCTGGTCCTGACCGCACGCCATGTGATCGTCGACCCGCCACCGGGCGGGAGTGGCTGAAGATCAGGGTCCGGGTCGGGGACCCGGCGCAACTGCCGGGGCAGGGGGCGCGCGGCTGAGCGGGTGTCGTGCGCGTGGATCTCCGCTGATCCCCGGGTTGACGCGGCGCTGCTGCGCCTTGGCGGGCGTAGGGAAGTGGCGCCGACGCGCTGGGGGTGATTTCCGGGTCTGCACCCGGGATCGCCTGTACCGCGATCGGGTTCCCACGCTTTGCCGCGGGTCCCGGCGAGCGCGGGACCCGGCGCACGGATCAGTTGCGCGGTGAACTGCATCCGGGAGATCTGCGCGGCCGACGGCCGGTACGTGGTGCGGCTCGGTGCGCACGCCGCCCCTGACCAGGCGGGTGATGGGGTGCGCTGGTGGTCGGGCATGTCGGGTGGTGCGCTGTTGTGCGCCGGGCTGGTGACCGGGGTGATCGCCTTCGACGACGCCCTGTTTCGCGGCGGCCGGTTGCGGGCGATCCCGGCTGAGCATCTGCTGGCCTGTGCAGAGTTCGCTGCCCTGGTCGCCGCAGATACCGGGATTGGGCCGGTGCTGGAGGGGATGGAGTTTCACGAGTTGTTCCGGGACCCTGCCGAGCAACCGGCGACCCGCACGCTGGGCGACCTGCTGCGGGTCGAGGTCACGGCCGTCCCGTTCCACGGCCGGGCCATCGTGACCGCGGAACTGGCCACCTGGCGGACCCGGCCCACCACGAAACAGTCGCTGGAGCGGCAATTGGACGCACTCGCCGCCGCAGGCATCCCCGCGGCGCAGATCTACCTCGACAAGAAGACCGGCGCCACCGCTGACCTCGACGGCCTCAACCGGCTCCTCGCCTACGCCGCCCCGGCGACACCATCGTCGTTCACACCCTCGACCGCATCGGCCGCAACCTGCGCGAGGTCCTCAACTCGTCCACGAGTTGTCCGGACGCGGCGTAGGCGTGCGCTCCCTGGCCGACCCGCTCCCCATCAACACCGCCGACGAGGGCATGGCACGCTGACCGCCTGGCTGGTCGAGCACGCCCCCGAGCGCCTGCGCGCCCACGGCGCATCCGAGCATCTCCTGCATCGGGTACGCCTGCTCGGCTTCACCGGGCGGGCTCGCCGGGAAGACCCCTTCTGGGGCGACCACACCTGAGCCGCCTTCCTGATGCTCACGCTTGTGGAAGACCTCGCCATGCACGACCCGGCCGACAGGAGGAAATCCCTGAAGTCGCGGCCGGGGGTTATGGGCAGGCCTTCCTGCGCGCGATTCACATCCAGCCCGCAGAGTTCTGCACGCAGCTGTGTATGCCCGGCGCGCGCGGACACAGCGGGGTGAGCCCGAACACTGGGCATAGATGTCTGAGACGGAGACCGGGAACTACCGTGGTGGCGGCCTGCTGACTGTAGCCAGGCGCCTTGAGGCCGCCACCGCAGCAGGCCAGCCCGATCACGGTCAGTGATCGGCTGGTCGTCCACGAGCGCCCGCATGCCGCTGTACGGGGCCCTCCTTCAGCAATGACGGCGCATACTCGATCCGTATCAAAGTCGAGCGGGACCACCTCGTGGATATCGCTGGCTCCACTCCGCCAAGCCAGCTACTGACATGGTCAGGTGCCCGGCAGTTTGGCGATGACCGTGCCGGGGTCCAGGGCGAGCACCCGGGCGGGATCGGCCGACAAGACGGGCCAGCCGCGCTCCCGGCCGACGGTCACCACGTGCGCCGCGCTGACGTCGGCCGCGACGTCGCGGCCCTCGGCGATCTCCCCGGCGGCGTAGGCGCCCGCGGTGTTCAGCGGTTCGACGACGACAAGAACGCCGCCCACGAAATGGCGCATCCGGTCGACGCGTGCAGGCCCGCCGCGGCGGATGTCCTGCCACGCCTCCGACAGCGCCGCAGCGGGCACCGCCAGCGTGAGACCGCGTGCGGCGGCGCGCTGCACGACCGCCTCCGCATACACGTTCAGGCCCGCGCCGAGCTCGGTGAGGGCGCTGGCGTCAAGGACGAAACCGCCCATGGTGTCGGGGGGAAAGACGGTCACGAGGCCTTGCGCTCCTCGGCGCCGTCGTAGAAGGAGTCGATGAGCTGATCGGCCCACAACTCGGCCTCGGCCGGCGGCCTCCCGAGAAGGGCCTGGCGCTCGGCGAGCCATTGGTCGCGGCCGAGCTGCGCCGCGACCACCGCGGTGACATACCCGGACACCGATTCGATCTCGCCGCTCTCGCGGCGGGTCCGTAGCGCGTCGACGATGGTCGCGGGGAGCGTCACCGTCACCTTCTCCGTGTCAGCCATACTGAAAGGCTACTCCCGCCATACCACCGGGTCCATCCGATGCGGCCCCTCTCCGGCCCACACTTGGCGCGCAACCCCTCGATGAGGTACGCGAATGCCGCTGGGCGAAACGCGCAAGATCGCACGGTGCTGAAAGCCCCGGGTCGTGTTGAAGAAGCATACTGAGGGCCTTGATCCCCGGCAGATCGGGGCTGGTCTTAGTCGTCCGCGCGCAGTCGCAGCCGAAAGTGGGCCGCCTTCGGCTTGTCTCCCGTTGTGTCGCGCCCGGCGGTAGCAGGATTGCGAGAGCATCGACCGCAGCAAAGCCTGGACAACGACCGGCACCTGCAGGAAGCTCGCCGCTTCGACGACGCCATCACCACCCGCTGGCACGCGGAAGTCAATTCGAGTCCTTCGACGACACAGCCTGAGCCTCGTCCGAGGCAACTTCGCCGGAATTCACGCTCTGCGGGAAGAGCCGGAACCTTGATCGCCAAGGGTGTCGGAAATCGATGGCGGTCTCAAGGGATCGTCGACTCGTGGAAGAAGCAGCGACGGCGCTCGGGGCGTGTCCGGGAAACGTGATGGGACGTGCAGGGGTGCGGGAAGACGTGACCGGCCGACTGTCGTTCACGTGCCGACGCGCCGGGTCGGGCGGCCCAGCGGGTGGCGACGGCAGGGCCCGGCTGCTGCGAGGGGCCGGGCGTGATCTTTGGTAACCGATCGGGGACATCGTGGGTAGATGGCGGATGCTACGCGAGCATGAGCACACGGCCCCCTCCCCCGGCAGCCTTCACAGAGCGAACCCGGAGTGCACTCCGAAGCAAGCGTTCGGCGGCCGCCGGTGGCGACCACCAGAGGCAGGAGGAGCGGTAGCAGTCCGGCCGACCGCTGGCAGAGGTGAGCGACCCGTTCGCATGGGAGGTGCATCGCTCCAGCGACGATGCGGACTCTACAGCCTCTGTGCTGCGGGGTGGCTGACAACTCACGGCGCGGTTGACCAGCCATCGCCGGCGTGAAGGGGGCAGGGGCCGTGGTGGAGCCGGGGACACACTTCCTTGCCTGACAGTGACGGACTGCTATAGCCGAGGCGTGAATCGGTATTGGCCACAGCGCGTGAGCTCGCCTGATGATGTAGGCCCACCCTGTTGATTCGATGTTGGGCCGGAGCAGGTTCTTGCCGCTGTCGAAGACCTTCCGTCGATCCTGCGGGAGCGGGCGCAGGAGGGTGAGGGGGTAGAGGGTTCCCGCGCTTCCACCCAGGTGCTGAGCGAGAGCGGCTTCTTCCGGGTGCTGCAGTCGTGATGCTTCGGCGGTTACGAGTGCGACCCGGCGATCTACACCGCGCTGCGCCTGCTCTCCGCCTATGTCCCTGATAGGCAGCCCAAGACGCCATACCTGCTGCAAGCCTCTGCCGGGCTCGTACCAGTCGCACCCGGATGTTCTGTTTGCTGGTTTTCCATCTTCTGTGGGCTATGTGCGCCTGATCAAACTTATGTGGAACTTATACAGAGAGTGTTCTCTTTGTGACTGAAGTTGCTCTTGATGTTGTATGCCCTTGATCGCTACGTTTCGCCTGGTTCTTTGGAACGTTCTTCCGTTGGCACCCCTGGCGGCGCTGACGGGGAGAGCGTGTTTCGGCGTCCCCGGATGCCGCTGGTCGGTTCGGAGTGTGACGGCGTATGCGCCGCTTTGTGTCACGGCTGGGTTCTACTCACCGCAGATCGTTGCTGGTGCTGGGGGTGACGACTGCCACCTTGCCGACCCTGCTGCAGTTGAGCGCCTTACCGGTGCAGGCGGCCGAGAGCACGGCCTTCGCCTCGATCAACACCGTTGCCGTTGTGGGTGATGCCGCCTCGCCGCGTCAGGCGGCCGGTACGGCCGGCGGGGTTGCTCCGCTGGTGGAGACCAGCGCCACGGCCACTGTGGTGGCGGTGGAAGAAGCGCCCCAGGCGGCGCAGGTGCCCGAGGGGGCACTGCCCTCGGAAGCGCGCCTGCTGGTGCAGCCGCAGGCTGCCTCCTCGATGATGGCGGCGATGGCGGCCGGTTACTGTTCGAGCTATTCGACGTACAGCTCTTCCAGCACGTATTCGGCCGGGTCGACGGTTTTATATGGCGGGAGCACGGTCTATCAGGCGAATGTCAGCGTGCCGCAGTACGCGGAGCCGGGCAGCCAGTACACCAAGACCGACTCCAGCGGTGATGTGACGTGGCACTCCTACTGGTCGAACCAGGGGGCCTGTGACAGTGGTCCGCCGCCGCAGCCGGAGCCGCCCGCTCCTACGGTCGACGACATGTTCCCCTCCGATGAGATGCTGGTCGACTCGCTGACGCCGCTGCTTGTCTCGCACGCCTACAGCAACGCGGGCACCTACGCGATCAAGTACACGTTCAAGGTGTGTGACGTGGCCGCGATGACCGGCACCGGCTGTACGGCCTCCGGGGTGCTGGCCAACGACGTCAACACCTGGCGGGTGCCCGCGGCCAAGCTGGTGTGGGGCAAGCAGTACTGGTGGCAGGTGACCGCGACCGACGTCTCCAGCAACAAGGTGACCACGACACCGGTGTTGTCGTTCACCACCGGGGTGCGGCAGCCGCCGATCACCTCGCAACTGGCCACCGCAGGCGTGGCCGGGCAGGAGTTCCACCAGCTGGCGGGCAACTACACCACCACGTTCACCGACGCGAGCGTGGCGACGGCGGGGCCGCCGCTGGCGATCGTGCGCTCCTACAACAGCATGGACCCGCGCCGCGATGGCATGTTCGGCGCCGGGTGGTCGACGCGGTATGACATGAAGATCGTGCCGGAGTCGGTGGCAGCTGTCCCGACTTTGCTGGTGACGTACCCGGACGGGCGTCAGGTGCGCTTCTCCGCCAAGGGAGACGGGACGTTCCAGCCGCCGCCCGGTATGCACGCCACGCTGGCGGAGGTCTCCGGTGGCGGGTGGCGGTTGATGGACACCGCTTCCACCGTGTACCTGTTCAACGCGGCAGGGCGGCTGACGAAGGTCACCGACCAGCTGGGGCGTGATCAGGACTTCGCCTACGACGAGGGCGGCAAGCTCGCCACCATCACCGGTGAGGGCGGGCGGGTGCTGAACTTCACCTGGTCGGGCGCTCATGTGGCCACCGTGTCCACCGCGCCGGTGGGTGGGAGTGCGCTGACGTGGACCTACACCTACACCGGGGATCAGCTCACCCAGGTGTGCGTGCCCAACGCCGCCCCGAACTGCACGGCGCTGGAGTACACCAACGGCTCCCTGTATCGCAGCGCTGTTCTGGATTCGGACCCGCTGGGCTACTGGCGCCTCGGTGAAGCCACCGGCACCTCGGCGGCCGATCTTGGCTGGGCGGCGGGTCCTGCGACCTACTCGGGTGTGACGCTGGCGCAGCCGGGCGCCCTCGGGGGCACCGCCGACACCGCTGCCGTCTTCGGCGGGACCAAGAAGCTGACCCTGCCGGCGCATGTGCTGGCCAGGCTGGAGAGCGCGGCCTCGTTCGAGACGTGGTTCAAGACCACCACCTCCGGCGCGCTGCTGGCGGCCGGATCCACCCAGGACAACAACGCAGCCCTCGTCTACGTCGGCACCGACGGCAAGCTGCGCGGTCAGCTGCGCCTGCTGGCCGGTGGGGGCACGGCCGGGATCGCGCCGATCACCACGACGGGCACGGTCAACGACGGCCAGTGGCACCATGTGGCGATCACCCTGTCGGGTGACAGGCAGCGCATGTACCTGGACGGCGCCGAGGTCGGCGTGCTGGACGGTGCGACGGTGGCCGCGTGGCCGTCCAACGCCACCGCCGGGCGCGGCCAGGTCAAGGGCGGCCAGTGGCCGGCCACACCCGGCGCGGTGAACGTGAGCACGGCCTTCCCCTTCGACGGCGCCCTGGACGAGGTGGCGATCTACGCCAAGCCGCTGACCGCCGCCGCCGTCGCGCTGCACCACGGGTTGCAGGCCGCGGTGCCGTACAAGCTGTCGAAGATCACCCTGCCGTCCGGGCGGGTGTGGGCCGTCAACACCTACGATGCGGCCACCGACCGGCTCAAGACGCACACCAGCCCGCACGGCGGCCTGTGGCAGATCGGCGCCCTGGACTACAGCGCCTCCACCGGCGTGTCCACCGTCAAGATCACCGACCCGAACAACAACCAGGTCACCCACACCTACGACGCCTGGCGCGGCTACCGCCCGCTGTCACAGACCGACCAGCTCGGCAAGAAGACCACCACCGAGTACGACACCGGCGGCTTCGTCTCCAAGGTCACCGACCCCAACAACAACACCGTCCAGTACACCAACGACGCCCGCGGCAACGTCCTGTCCAGAACGACGTGCCGGGCGGCCGGCAACTGCCAAACCTCTTATATCGGGTACTACGTCAATGCCGCCGACCCCTTCGACGCGCGCAACGACCGCCCCACGGTCTTCCGCGACGCCCGCTCGGCAGGCACCACCGACAACACCTACGCCACCACACTGGAATACAACACCTACGGCCAGCAGACGAAACTGACCACGCCAGCCACACCGGACTTCCCCAACGGTCGTTCGACCACAGTGACCTACACAGACGGCACCGAAGCCGCCGTTGGCCCGGGCACCGTCCTCGCAGGCTTGCCCAAGGTAGCGATTGATCTGGGTGGCAACACTCGAAGCCTGCGCTACACGGCGGCTGGTGACCTCGCCGAGCAGACCGACGCAAAGGGGCTGGTGACCAAGACTGGCTACGACGTGCTCGGTCGGCCCATCTCACAGACGGTGGTCTCGACCGCACAGCCGGCCGGAGTCACCACCGAGTTCACCTTCAATGGCTTGAACCAGACGGTGACGGTGACAGCGCCGGGTGTGCGCAATGAGACGACCAATGTGGTGCACACCGCCAAGACCAGCTACACCTACACCGCGGACGGTGCACGACTGAGCGAGACGGTCATGGACCTGACTGGTGGCGACCCTGCCCGCACTACCTCCTACACCTACGACACCCTCGGCCGCCCCGCCACGGTCACCAACCCCGAAGGGGGTGTGGTTGGCCAGACCTGGGACGCCATGGGTCGCACAGTCACCACGACTGATGCTCGAGGTACCGTCCTGGCGCTTGGATACAGCAAGCGTGGCGAGCTGACCTCGACCACGCTCAAGAACTGGACCAGCAGCCCGCTGAACCCGCAACCCCCTTCCGATGTGGTGCTGGAGTCGCGTACCTACGATCCGGCAGGTCGCTTGGCTAGCACGGTGGACGCGATGGGCCGTAAGAAGGCGTTCACCTACTTCAACGACAACCGCCTGTCGCAGGCTGTCGCCGACGACGCCAAGCTGAACGGCTCGATCACCGTACGCGACGTGGTGCTGGAGGCCAACACCTACGACAAGGCGGGCAACCTCACCAAGAAGGTCACCGGCGGCGGCATCGCCACCACCGACTACGTCTACGACGCTGCCGGTCGTCTGACCTCCCGAACATTCGACCCAGCTGGAGTGGCTCGCAAGAGCGCCTACGTCTACGACGCCGCCGGCTACGTCACCCGCATTACCAAGACCGGTGCGGGCACCGCTCGTACCGAGGTCAAAGAGATGACCTACAGCTCGAACGGCCAGCCGACCAGCGAGAAGATTGAGAACGGCGCCGACGACCTGGTCTCCACCATCACCTACGACGACCGCGGCCTGCCCACCAAGATCACCGACCCGCGCGGCAACGCCCCCGGGGCCACTCCCGCCGACTACAGCACCAACCTGCGCTACGACCTACTCGGCCGCCTCATCGAGACCAAGGCGCCCCCGGTTGCCATCGACAAGAACGGATCTTCCACCACCGGCCGCCCCACCAGCACGATCGGCTACGACACCTTCGGCGCCAAGACCCACGTCACCGACGCCGAGAACCGCACCACGATCTCCACCTACGACAAAGCGGGCCGCCTGACCAGCACCGCCCTGCCCGCCTACACCCCGCCCGGCGCCAGCAGCGCCGTCACCCCCACCACCACCCACACCTACGACGCTGCAGGCCAGCTCACCTCCACCACCGACCCGCGCGGCGGCCAGAGCACCATCGAATACGACAAACTCGGCCGCCCGGTCCGCCTCACCGACCCCAGTACGGGCACCGCCCCCACCGGCCCGACCCCGGTAGCCGCCTACGGCATGAACGAAGGCACCGGCACCGCCGTCGCCGACTCCTCCGGCGAAGGCAACCACGCCACCGGCGAGAACATCACCTGGAGCACCGGAAAGTACGGCCAGGCCGTCACCTTCAACGGCACCTCCAGCCTGCTCACCATCGCCGACGACCCCTCCCTGCGCCTGACCGGCGGGATGACCCTGGAAGCCTGGGTCAAGCCGACCACCACCACCGGCTGGCGCACCGTGCTGATGAAGGAACGCACCGCAGGCCTGTCCTACTCCTTGCACAGCAGCAACACCTACCCGGGCCCCGAAGGCAACATCAACCTCGGCACCCTGGACAAACCCGTCCGCACCAACACCCCCCTGTCCACCACCACCTGGTCCCACCTCGCCCTGACCTACGACGGCACCACCATGCGCCTGTACGTCAACGGCACCGAAGCCGCCACCCAGGCCGAAACCGGCGACATCAACAACGCCACCCCCGGCGCCCTGCGCATCGGCGGCAACCGCAACTGGAATGAGTGGTTCTCCGGCCTCATCGACGAAGTCCGCGTCTACGACCAAGCCCTCACTCCGGCGCAGATCCAGAGCGACATGACCACCCCGGTAACCGCTCCCGGAACTCCGCCAGCTACGCCACCTGGAGGACGCGCCAGCATCGAGTACGACCTGCTAGGCGAGACCCTCGCCACCATCGACCAAGTCGGTGTCCGCACCGAGACCACCTACGACGACCTCGGCCGCCAGATCACCGCCACCCACGTCGAACGCCATCCAACCACCACATCGTTCACCACCAAGCTCGAGTACAACGACGCGAGCGTACCAACCAAGAAGATCGCTCCCGGAAACAAGACCACGACTCTTGTTGTGAATGCCGCCGGAGAGACGACTGCGCAAACAGACCCCCTGAACCACACCACCACCATGGCCTACGACCTCCTGGGCCGCCTGACTAAGACCACCGACGCGCTGGGCAACACAACTGCGGCCGAGTACGACCTGGCCGGACGCCAGACGGCCGCCAAAAACCTGGATTCCCTCGGCACCCTGGTACGCACCTACGGCTTCGGACACGACGCCGCCGGAAACAAGACCAGCACCACCTCTCCTGAAGGTCAGGTCACCCAACAGACATTCGATGGGCTCAACAGGCAGACATCGTTGATCGAGCCCGTCACCGCGACCTCCTCCATCACCACCATGTTCGGATACGACGCCGCCGGCGCCCGGACCCGCCTGACCGACGGTCGCGGCAACGCCACCTGGACTACCCACAACACCCTCGGCCTGGTCGAATCGCTCATCGAGCCACCAACAAGCACGCACCCGAACCTAGCCGACCGCACCTGGACCAACATCTACGACGCAGTCGGCAACCAGACCGCCACCCTCCAGCCCGGCGGCGTACGCATCGACCGCACCTTCGACGCACTCGGCAACCTCACCGCCGAAACCGGCACCGGCGCAGAGGCCACCACGACCGCTCGTGCCTTTAGCTTCGACCTGAGCGGACGACCCACCGCGATCGGCGACAAGTCAGTCGAGTACAACGACCGCAGCCTGATCACCAAAATTAGCACCGGCGCCATCCAGGAAACCGCCTACACCTACGACGCCCTCGGCAACCCCACCCAGCGGGTGGACGCCGCAGGCACGTTCAACTTCACCTGGGACAACGCCTCCCGCCTGGCCACCACCACCGACCCCCTCACCAGCCGCACCCTCACCTACGCCTATGACAACGCCGACCGGCTCACTTCTACGACCGCCACCGGATCCCAGCCCGGATCGCAGATCTACACCCACGATGCAGTCGACCGGCTGACCACCCACACCCTGAAGAACAGCTCCGGCACCCAACTTGCCAAGATCACCTACGGTTGGGACAACAACGACAACCTCACCAGCAAACTCACCGCCGGCACATCAGGAGCAGGCAACAACACCTACGCCTACGACCACGCAGGCCGCCTCACCTCCTGGACCGCCCCCGGCGAAACCGCAACCACCTACGAATGGGACGCCTCCGGCAATCGCACCAAAGCCGGCGCCAAAACCTTCACCTACGACGCCCGTAATCGCCTCACCAGCGGCGACGGCACCGACTACACCTATACCCCCCGCGGCACCACCGCCACCGAAACCAAATCCGGTGTCACCCGCACCATGGCCTTCAACGCCTTCGACCAACTCATGGACGACAGCGGAACCGCCTACGCCTACGACGCCCTTGGCCGGATGAAGGCGCGGACCGGCGGAGGAACCGAGCAGCGCTTCCGCTATCGCGGCCTCAGCAATGACATCGTCGCTGCTGCGAACACCGCCGGTGTTATCCAGTCCACCTATTCGCGTGGTATCTCTGGTGATTTGATCAGTCTGAAAGAAGGAGCCGGCGCGGCCGTCGGGGCAATGAGCGACCTGCACGGTGACGTGATTGCCACCTTTACCAGCACTGCACTTGCCACCTCTATCGCCTACGACCCCTTTGGCGCCATCACCGCTCAATCAGGCGCTCGTCAAGCTATGGGCTACCAGGGCGAGTACACCGACCCTGATACCGGAAAAGTCAACATGCACGCCCGCTGGTACCAGCCGGCCACGGGAGGGTTTGCCTCACGCGACAGCATGACACTCAGCCCGAATCCTTCGGTGCAGGGCAACCGCTACACCTACGCCAACGGGTCACCACTGACCGGCACTGACCCTAGTGGTCACTCCACAGCCGCAGTGCCAGGGGGCGCACTCCGAGAAGCTGGCTGGGCTAGTGCCGGGTGCGAGGGGTACGGAAGCATTTGCCACGAGTCCTACGTGCAGCAGTTGTGGTGGAATAACTTCATTACCGCTCCTGGATATGACTACTTTTATGGCCCCGGCCTGTCAGACGAAGAGATTGCCCGAATCGGCTACGGCTACATGTCCAACGGGCGCCAAATTCCCAAGAAAGCCAACTTCTGGGGAGCCGCCAAGGTAGTTCAAGATCTGTACATGTCAGAATGGCAGCCAGATCTTGACGATCAAGGCGAGCTTGACCTCTGGCTGACCGTAGGTGGCAGCTCTGCCCTCAACTCGGCACAAGTGTCGCTCGCGGACCTCAGAAGCGGACGTCACAGCGGCTCTCTCTCTGCGGCTGCGCCAACAATATGCGAAGAACCATCATCAGATGCATGCAAGAAGTTTCTCGCTAAGAACCATTATGACGGCACAAAATGGGTTCCCAACAGGCCCGTTCCGCCGCCGACAGTAGAAAATGCCAAGCTGCGTAACCTTCTGAACGGCATCTACGAAACGGACCCAGTCTCCAACGGTGTCGTCGGAGACGGCAAGGTTTCAGCAGCCCTGAGGTTTGAGTTTCAGTTCGGCATCATGCTCTCAGAAACGAGGCCTGGCTACCATCTTCAGAAGTTGATGGACTCGGCTACCGGCCTATCTAAACTGATTGCTAGCGGAGGACTCTCCAAGTCTGATGAATTCATCGCCCGCAAAGAGCTTGCAGAACTGTGGGCGGCCATCAATGTTAGAGATAAGGCCGGAGCGGTAACTGCATACGTGAAGGGAGACCCCGTCAGACTCAGAACCTACATCAACTCATATAAAACCCTAGTAACAAACTATAGCATTCGAGATATAACGAAAGAGAAGTTTGAAGTAAGGCCATACACTAGGCCAAAGCACATACCCTCAGGCGGGCCGGGACTGAAGGCGAGTGGATTCGCCAAGGCGATGGGCGGCGCCCTCGCAGCCCTTGACGTAGGAGGCTACTTCGTTGAGCTCTACATCTGCCTCGTCAAGAACCACTGCGGGCAGGGGCAACTCACTCCCGAAGAAGTGCACAATCTCACCATCTAGACTTGGTGCGGTACGATTCAGATTCAAGTCGGATTCGATTGCGTCTGTGAGGGTTGATGATCGATAGCAATTGGCCACACCTGCGCGAGATACTGTGGCGCAACCTACCTGAAGCACGCGCGGAGATACTGAACGCCGAGCAGGTAGCGGAAGACGCTGGAGTCGACGTCGGAGCACACGAGTACATTCTCTCCAGTTCGGTCGCGGCACTGCATCCGGCTCTAGAGTCGATGGACACAGCTAATCTGACCCGAGTACTACATGCATATGAAGACGTCATCATGCTCCATGACGACTATCTTGATGATGTCGTATACATGGTCATCGCGAAGCACTTGCTCATGGATCATCGCGATGCCCTTCCGTACATAGGGCCACTTCTCGCGGACCTCATCCAGTCAATACGCAACTCCTAGATCTAGGTTTCATACACTGGCGAGGTCAAGCGAGTGATCGTCACTGATGTTGCGGTCACTCGCTTGACCTCGAACCCTCGACTGTGGACACGTGGCTGAGAAGTCGGTTGCAGAGGAGTCCGGGGCATTCTCGATGCCCGCCACTCCTATGCATCAGATGTCGGTTCTGCCTGTACTTGTGTGCGCGACGGTGCACACACGCGCGGCTTCCGCTGTTCGGCGTACAGAGACCGGGAGAAACTGTGGGACGGGTCAGGCCGCGAGGCTGAGTGCTTGATCTGAGCCGGGGTACCAGCGGGTGAAGTCGGCTTCGAGGTCGTGGTTGAGGACGCGGGTGCGGATCTGCAGGAGGAGGTGGGCGCCGCGGGGTGTCCATCTCATCTGCTGTTTCTTGACCATGCGGCGGCTGATGACGTGGTTGACGGTGGCTTCGGCGGTGGCGCTGGAGATGGCCTCGCCGTTGCGGTGGCGTTCGCCGTAGTTGGGGATCTCGTGCTGGTTGCGGTTGATGTAGGTGCGGAACTCGGACAGCCGGGTGTGGAAGGTGCGCTGCTTGTCGTCGGGCTGGTTCGCGCACAGCAGTTCGTAGTCCTCGGCGAGGTCGGTGAGTAGGTCGAGGGCGCGGAAGGTGTTGCCGTGCCACAGGTAGTGCTTGATCCGTTCCAGGGTCCGGTCGGTCTCGGTGGGGTCGACGGTGAAGTCCTCGACGTCTGCGGCCGGTGGCCGAAGAGATCGGGTGCTTTGGCGCAGGACGGTGAGGCGCATGGTGATGTGGAACCAGTCGAGGTAGTGCTCGGTTTGGGGGTTGAGGTAGCGGGGCAGGTCGCGGATGTCCTCGCCGCCGTCGGTGAGGAACACGATCTGCTGGTTGTCGGTCATGCCCTGGGAGCGCAGAAGTTCGTACAGGCGGCGTTTGGGTTTGTGGTCGTAGGTCTGGACGAACGCGAAGGTCTTGGCGGGGCCGCCGCCGGTGGGGGTGGAGCGGCCGGTGACGGCTTCGAACCAGCCGTCGCGGCGGGAGGTCTGGTTGCTGGAGTGGATGTAGCCGCCGTCCAGGGCGACGACCAGCGGTAGGTCCGGGCGGGGCATGGTCTCCAGGTCGCGGGGGCAGGTGTCGATGAAGCTGAAGCGTTCCTCGCCGAGTTCGTTCTCCAGGCGGGTCGCGGTGCGCTCGACTTGCTGGCGGATGGTGGTGGCGTGCAGGGGTCGGCCGAGTGGGAAGGTCTCGGCGAGCAGGGTGGCGGCGGTGCCGTAGGAGGTGAGCGCGGCGTACTTGGCCTCCCACAACAGCAGCTCCGGAACGGTGCGCTCGGGCAGCGCCGCAGCGATCGGGCTGAACGTCGCGGCCTCCGATGGCGCGCACGGGCATGTCTTCAGGCGCGGGCTGTCCAGGCGGAGGGTGCCGAACAGGGTGCGCAGCACGATCTGCCGGGTGTCCTTGCGGGCGCGGGCCTGGCCGCAGTGAGCGCAGCGCTGTTCGGCGTCGACGGCGGCCTGGACCTGGGCGGTGAGGAGGTGGCGCTGGACGCCGGACAGCACCTCATGCGCTTCGGTGAGTGCCAGCCCGGCGGTCGCGAGGCTGAGGTCGTCGCGGGCGAGCGCGGTGACGTGCTCCACGATGGGCGGGGTGCCGTCCTGGGCGTCGATGACGAGCTGAACGGTGATCTTCACGCGGGTTCGTCCTCCAGGACGCGGGGCGGGTCGAGGGCGTGCAGGGCGGTGTTGAGCTCGGTCTTGTCGAAGTCGTCCAGGCGGGCGATCCCCGTGAGGAAGGTGAGCTCATCGCGGTGTTCGGCGAGGAACTCCGCCGCTCGCGCTCGGTCTTCGACGCGGTCGAGGAAGTCGGTCATGAGCTCGGCGAGGCGGCCCGCCATGATGACCAGGGGCCAGCGCTGCCGTAGCTCAAGGAATTCCCGCACGCCGCGGCAGGACTCCGGCGGGGCCTGGCGGGCACCGCCGGTGCAGGCGGGATAGCGGCGGCCTGGCACGCGGGTGAGGGTCTTCTCCACCCGGATCTCCAGCCGCCAGCCGGCGAAGAAGTCGTAGTCGTAGGTGAACCGCTCACCGTTCCGGAGGTCGAACCGCGATAGGCGCACCTGGTGGCCATCGGTGGAGAACCCAGCCGCCCCCGGACGCCAGCACCCGTACTCCACGCCGTGGACGGTGAAGCGGTGCAGGCCCTCGTCGCTCCACCCGAACGAGCGCTGAACTATTTCATGCAGGTCGGCGATCGAGGTGGTCGCGGTCACGAGCAGGCGACGCCAGATCATCGGGCTGACCCCGGCGAGGACCACCCGGAGCTGGAACACGACGTCGGTCTCCAGCCCGCCCGAGTGATCCACACGCCGATTCTTCCGATCCCTGACGATGTACGCCCTGAATTCCGGTAACGCTTCGGGCCGTTCCGCACCGACTTTCCGGACGGAGGTTTATGGACGGCATCGTGCCTGGTCGCTACGGTGTCCAGAAAGGTAGACGTCTTGTGATCAGTCGGGGCCCGCAGACCGATGTTCCTTAAGCGCTTGATATGCGCTGGAACGACCGATCTTGAGGGTGCGTGCGGCTTCGGTCACGGTTTTGCCGTCGGCGACCAGGCCGCGCAGGGTGTCGAGTTCGGCGAGGCCGATGGCGCGGGGACGTCCGGTCTTCTGTTTGCCAGGCAGCATGCGGCCTTCGGCCTCACGCTGCCTGGCGGCTGCGATTCCTGCCGCCTGTCGTTCCGCGCGGAGTGCGAGCTCGTACTCCGCGGCCGCGGCCAGCACAGTGAACATAAACCGTCCCTGCGGCGTGTCCAGGTCGAAGGACTCTGTCAGCGAGATCACCTTGACTCCACGCTGCCGGAGTTCGTCGACGACGCCCAGGACATGGACGGCGGATCGCCCGAACCGATCGGACTTCCAGAACACCAGCGTGTCACCGCCCTGGAGTTCGTCCATGCACGCCTGCCACTCGGGGCGATCATTCCTCGCGCCCGAGGCGACCTCAGAGAACAACCGGTCGTACCCGTGACGCTCAAGAGCCAGGAGTTGGAGTTCGGGATTCTGATCTCGTGCTGAGACTCGACAGTATGCGATCGTACGCCCGGTCATGACGTCTCCGTTCCGCCCGAACTCGGAGGGCTACCGAAGTTACGGTAGCGACCGGCTCCGACATTGCCCGGTGCTCGAGTACGGTCGCTGAGGCGTAGTGGCGAGTAGACCTTTCCGGACGGCATGGAGGTACGGGAATGGCGAAGAGGCCGCCGAAAGGGCTGCTGACCGAGGACCTGTGGCGGCGGCTCGTCGAGGCCTACCTCGCCGGCCAGGAGGGATGCTTCGCCGTCCGCAGCGACGCGGCCCGCGACTTCACCCGCCTCAACATCAACCGGCGCACGACCGCTGAAGGGCCGCTGGTCGACCAGCGCGTCCCCGACGACAGGGAACTGCGCGGCTCCTACGCCTTCATCAACGACGCCGGCCGTGCGCACGTCGAAACCAACGCCGCTCGCTACGCCGAGCTCTACCCCAATGTGCCCCTGCCCGGGCGCCCCGCCGAGGGCATGGCCGGGCGGGTCTTCGCCTACGTGCGGGTCTCCTCCCGCGATCAGAACCCCCAGCTCCAGATCGACGCGATCGAGGCCTCCGGCTACGACCGCATCTTCGCCGAGAAGCTGTCGGGCAAGCACGGCGTCGATCGGCCACAGTGGCGCGAACTCCTGGCCGTCGCCGACGCGGGCGACACCGTGAAATTCTGGAAGTCCGACCGGTGGGGCCGCTCCGCCGCCCACGTCCTGACCACCGTCAACGACCTGCGCCACCGGGGTGTGAAGGTCGTCTCCCTCACCGAGAACTTCGACCTCGACACCAAAGAGGGCCGGTTCATGTTCGCCGTCCTGGCCGCAGCCGCCGAGTACGAGCTGGAACTGCGCGCTGAACGTCAGGCCGACGGGATCGCCGCGACCGCCCGCCGTGAAGCCGAAGGCCGCAGGCTACCCGGCAAGAAGAAGACCGGCCGGCCCCGCGCCATCGGCCCCGCCGAACTCGCCACCCTTCGCCGCCTCGTCAACGACGGCACGACGGTCACCGAAGCCGCCCGCACCCTCAAGATCGGCCGATCCACCGCCTACGAGGCGCTGGCCGCTGCCCAGAGAGACGACCAGGACGCACAGGCCAAACTGGGAATCGTCCTGACGGGCCTGCCCGCAGACAACCGCCCAACACCCTCAACCACCGCCTACGACGAACTGCTCAACCGGACACCAGGCACCCCGACCTGACCCGTTCCCACGGTTTCTCTCGGTCTCCGTCACCGGCTGACGCTCAGCCGTGTTCAGCGCCGCTCAGAATGATGATGTTTTTGGTGTTCGTTCACAAGAGGCTCTTACCAGCCTCGCGGGCCGACCTGCATCAGCCGGAAGGCGACTCAGCCGTCGGGGTTGCGCTCGCTCCGTAGGCCGCCACACTGAAGCCCATGATGCGATCTTGCGCGGTCCTGGCCGTGCAGGGCCTGGCGGCCTTGGCCGCGCTGGTCTCCTTTCTGCTGTGGCCGGGCTGGCCGACCGCGCTCCTGCTCGCCTCGGTCGTCTTGGCGGGCTGGTTGCTACCGGCGGTCGTGCAGCGCAGGCGTGTGAGGCAACTCGCTGCCACGGTCAACCTCCTGCGCACCCGGCTCCCGGCCGGCCGGGAGCAGTTCGTCCTCGCGCTGGCCCGGTACGCGACGGCGCTGTTTCTGACAGGCCGGCTGGAGCAGGCCGCGGCGGTGAGCCGGGAGCGCGTCGAGCAGCACCGCGCCTTGCTGGACACCGACAGGCGCACCCACCTCAAGGGGTACGGCCGGGCCCTCGACGAGCACTGCCGTCTGCTTGCCCTGGTGGGGCGGCCGCTGGAGGCGCTCGATCTGGCGGCCGAGGCGGTGCGGATCCGCCAGGAAGGCCTCGGCGAGTGGCGGGGCGGTCCCGACTTCCATCGGGACGTGGCCGTTGCTCTGGCGGCCCAGGTGAGGCTGCTCAGTGCCGCCGGCCAGCACGAGGAGGCCGCACAGATCGGTCAGGAGGCAATGGCGGTGTTGGAGGGGATCGGCGCGCGCGACGACTACAGTTACCTGCCTTTTCTCGCCGAGGTCCTGGACACGATCGCTGCCTGTGAGTGGGCGGCCGGTCGGCAGGAGGAGGCGCTCGCCGCGGTACAGGAGGCGATCGAGTGCTGCGAGACGCTGTTCAGGGTGTACGGGGGCGCGTACCTGAGCCTGTATGCGCGGGTCACCGGCGCCCGGGCGAGAATCCTGGCCTCGACGGACCCGGCTGAGGCGTTGTCGGCCAGTGCGGCTATGGTTGAGCTGACTCGATCAGCGGCACGCCAGGACGCGCTGGCGTATGCCCCGGCAAGGGTCGTCGCGCTCACCGCGCGCGCACTGGTGCTGGGCGCGGCAGGACAGAGGCGCCAGGGCCGCCGAACCGCCCGCCTAGCGTTGTCGGCCGCCCGCCGCACGGCTCCGGAACTTCTCGCTGAAACCCGGCAGCAGCTCACCGGGCTGCTGTGAGCGCTCCGCCGTCCTTCCTGTGCTCGTGAAGCATCCATGTCGTCACGAGCGTCCACGCCGGCCCGGTCGTGCTCAGCGCCCTGTGCTGCACGGCCGCAGCGGCATCCCGGGTGCGTATCGGTGCCACTCGTCCGTGGTGATCACCCTGCCGGCTCTGCGGCACACCTGCCGCAGCAGCTCATCTGGCCGCACCGGCACCCGCAACCCCCAACCGGTGACTAACTCGCCGGCGCCGAAGGCCATCTGCGAGCTCTCCCGCCCGGCCAGGCCGGTGCCCAAGCGGGTGCGGGTGCCGACCTCCCACAAGGTCACCCGCTGCCCGGCGACGGCCAGCGTGCGCCCGTCGCCGCTGAAGACGAGGCTGCTGACCCGGTCGCCGGACGGGTAGGGCAGGCCGACAGGTTGCCAGGTGCGGGTGCTGAAGTGCACGAGCTGCCCCGACTCGGTGGCCGCGACCAAGGTGCGGCCGTCGGGGCTGAAAGCGGCCGCGGCGAGCCTCTGCCCGCCCAGCGGTGCGGACTGGGAGGTTGCCAGGGTGACGCGTTTGGGCTGGGCACCGAGGGTGATCACGGTGTCGCCGTCGGGGCTGAACAGGGCTCCGAGACCATGCTGTGTGGGAATGGGCATGAGGAGTTCGCCGGTCAGGTCGTAGACCATCGTGGAACTCAGCCCCGCGGAGCCGCCGGACTGGACGGTTACGGCGATGCGCTGTCCGTCGCGGCTGAGCGCGACCTGGACGACGACGATGTCGAACCTTTCGGCCGCGGTGAACGAGGTGAGCTCGCGGCGGCCGGGCACGTCCCACACCGTGATCTGGCCCGTGCGGGTGACGGTGAGCAGCCGGTCGGCGCTCGCCCCGAACGCGAACCCGTCCTGGGCCCCGAGCCGTACCGGCAGGTGCCCCACGGAGACGGGCGGGTCGGAGGCGGTGCTGAGCAGTTCGACGGAGCCAGCCCGGCGCACGGCCATAAGGGCACCGTCCGGGCTCGGCGTCGCCTCGCTGCGCTGCTGCGGCAGGTGGCGGGACAGGTCGAGGTCGGTCACGGCGCCGCTAGCTCCGGCCACGCGTAGCACCGCCTCCCGGGTGAACCAGAGATCTTCCACCGGGTCGGCGGAGTCGTAGGTCATCACCGGCGTCACCTGGCCCCGTTTCCACAAGGCGATCCGGCCGCCGGTGTGGGCCACGGCGAAATAGCGCCCATCCGGCCTGAAGGCCGCTCGGGTGGCGCTGCCCGGGATCGTGGCGGCTTGGTACTCCTCCCGCTCTATCCGGCCCGTCGTCCGGTTCAGCAGGTGTACGCCGTGGCCGCCCGAGATCGCCAGGGTGGCGCCGTCGGGGCTGAAGGCCAGCCCGTCGAACCCGGTGCGGGGCAGGTCCGCTAGCTTCGCGCCGTTCTTGAGGTCGAAGATTCCGACGTCGGCCAGTGCCGCGTAGCGGTCTCCCGGTGCGACGGCCGCGTTCGATGCGACGCCGGGCACGACGATCCGCGTGCGCGAGGACACCGACCACAGCTGCAGCCAGTCCAGACCCTTGGCCATCAGCACCCCGCCCGACGGGCTGAACTCCAGCGGAGCGATCATCCCCGGCCACGACTTCATCCGCCCGAGGAAGTCGGAGATCCCGAGCGGGCCGAACACACCGCCGTGAGGCCGGCCGTCGCGCCACAACCGGATGCCGTCGGGGCCGGCCACGGCCAGCAGCCGGCCTCCGGAGGCGACCGCGATAGCGGTGACCGAGACGGGCATGCCGCCGATGTCAGCCCTCTGCTTGCCGGAGGCCAGATCCCACAACTCGGCGCGCAGGCCGTTGAGCACGGCGAGCGTGCCGCCGTCGGGGCTGATGGCGGTCTGACCCGGCGGCGGCACGAACCGGGCGAGTTCGAGCTGGGCATGCGCCGAGTAGAGTCCTGCCCGGGTTTCTGGCAGCGGAGCCAGCTGCCAGGCCGCAGCCGACAGCGCCATCCCGAGCGCCGGATCCACCGTCCGCAGCTCGGCTGCCTCGGCGACCAGGTGCCGGGCGGTCACCTCGGTGAGCTGGCGAGCGGCCGTCGCCCGCTGGGTGTCGGCCTCCCGCCGCTGGTAGTCAGCCACGCCGATGGCCGACACCGCCACGACGAGCAGGACGGCCAGCGCGGCGGTGAGCGCACGCCGCAGGCGTCGGCGCCTGACTTCGGCCCCCTGCGCGGCCGCCAGGAACTCCCGCTCGACGGCGGTGGGAGCCAACCTGCCGGTGCGGGTGGCGGCCCAGCGTAACGCCCGGTCCAGGTCGCTTCCGTGGAGCAGGTCGCCGGGCCGCCTGCCGTCCGCCTGCCACCGTCCAGCACCATCACCGACCACCCGATAGCCCGGAAGATCCTCCGCAGCCGCCCAGGAACGCAGCCGCGGCCAGACCCGCAACAACGCCGGGCTCATCGCCAGCCGGCCATCATCCAGCGTCACGATCCCGGCCTCGCCGAGCAGCGCCACCACCCCCCGCGCCCGCTCCCCGAGAGCCTGCAGCTCGGCCGCCTCCACCTCCCGCACCGCGTCTCCCGGCCGCAGCGCCCGCAACAGGACCTGCGCCAGCAGCGCCTGCCGTTCCACGTCGAGCCCGGCATACACCCGCTCGGCCAACTCCCCGAGCGGCGGCCGGCCACCCGCCAGCCTGTCAGGTGGCCTGACCCGCGCCGCCACCCGGCCGCCCTGCTCCAGCCCGCCGTCGCCGATCAGCTCCAGCAGCAGCCCAGCCGCGCTGGGCCGGCGCCCCGGATCCTTGTCCAACGCCCGCGCCACCAGGCCCCGCAGCGACTCTGGCAGGCCTGACAGGTCGGGCTCGGTACGCAGGTGCGCGTAGATGACCGCCTCGGTCGGTCCCTCGAACGGCGGCCTGCCTGTCGCGGCGAACACCATCACCGCACCCCAGGCGTACACGTCCACCTGCGGCCCGGCCTTATCGCCCCGAAACACCTCCGGCGCCATGTACGGCGGCGTCCCGGCCACCCCCATCGTGCTGGTCGCCGACTTGTCCAGCACCCGCGCGATCCCGAAGTCGATCACCCGCGGCCCGTCCGGCCCCAGCAACACGTTGTCCGGCTTGAGATCGCGGTGCACCACCCCCGCCGCGTGGATGGCCGCCATCGCCGTCGCGATCCCGGCCGCCAGCCGGTGCAGGTCGTCCCCGCCGTACGGCCCACCCTCGCCCACGGCCTGACGCAGGCTCGGCCCGTCCACGAACTCGCTGATCAGGTACGGCGTGGCCGCGTCGAGATCGTGAGCCAGCACGCGAGCGGTGCAGAACGAAGCCACCCGGCCCAGCGCCGCGACCTCCCGCTCCGGGCCGAACCCGCTGTCGGGCCGCAGCACCTTGACCGCGACCCTGTTGCCGTCCTCGTCATAGCCCTCGTAGACCACGGCCTGCCCGCCGGCGCCCAGCCTGGCCCCGAGCCAGTAGCCGCCGATCTGGTAGGGACGTCCAGGATCGTCCATGATCACACGCTAACGCCGCGCCCTTGCAAAGCACTGAACGCACGCAATGACCGGCCCTTCACGGCGCGACCCGCGTTCTGCCAGGTGCTGGCGCTGCCAGGCCACTCCGCATCAGGCCAGGGTGATGTCGCCGATCGCCGCCACGGTGGCCGCGGGCGTCGAGCTGCTCGCCTACACCAGCGCGTTCGGCGTCCGGTCGGCGACCGCGCCGGCGGGGTCGCAGGCGCATACCGCCACCGAGGACTACCTGACCGCTTCCGGCGTGCCGTTCACGATCCTGCGCAACGCCGCCTACCACGAGAACTATGTGATGGTCGCCCAGCAAGCCCTGGCCCACGGGGTCATCGTCGGCGCCTCCGGCCAGGCAGGCAACGCCTCCGCAGCCCGTGCCGACTACGCCGCGGCCGCGGCCGCCGTCCTGACCGGCGACGGCCACGAGGGCCGCACCTACGACCTCAACGGCGAGGTCGCCTGGACCAAGACCGACCTGGCCGCCCTCATCACCGACATCACCGGAACCCCCGTCACCTACCAGGACCTGCCCGCCGACGCCTACGGCCAGGCGCTGGCCGCCGCCGGACTGCCCGAATGGGGCATCCCCGTCCTCGTCGGCATCGACACCGACATCGCCTCCGGCGCGCAAGGCCAGCCCACCGGCGTCCTGCCCGACCTGATCGGCCGCCCCACCACCCCGCTGCGCGACACCCTCGCCGCCGCCCTCACCTCGTAACGACCCCTCCGCCCGCCGAACGCGTCCCCAGACAGCCGCCAGGCAGCGCGGTGTGATCGCGCTGCCTGGCAGCTCACCGGCGAGTGGAACAGCCAGAGCAGGAGGGCGGGCGAGAACTCCACGCCGAGGCGTTCATCGTCGAAGCAGGACCGGATGAACGCGCCGAGCCGGACGTCGTCAGGACCGCGCCCGCTCCGGCACGCCCGCCGCGGCCCGGCCGCCCGCCGTCCGGCCGCCGCTGGTCTTGGCGGCCTTGGGCTGGCGGGGCACGGTGGTGTCCTTGTCCAGGTGCCCGTACACCGTCGAGCGCGGGACGCCGAACAGGTCGGCGATCTGCTGGACGGTCTTGACTCGCGCGTCGTACAGCTCTTGGGCCAAGGCGGCCTGATCGGGAGTCAGTCGCGGCCGCCGTCCGCCGGTCCGGCCGCGGGCCCGCGCCGAAGCGAGGCCGTCGTGGGTGTTGGCGACGATGAGGTCGCGTTGCAGCTCGGCCAGGACGCTGAGCATCCCGAACATGGCGCGGCCCTCGGAGGTCGCGGTGTCGATGCCCTGCTCGATCACGTGCAGGCCGACCTTCAGCTCCCGCAGCTCCGCCCCGAGCGTCACCAGGTGCAGCACCGAGCGCGACAGCCGGTCCAGCCGGGTGACCTTCAACGTGTCGCCCTCGCGCAGCAACTGCAGCACCAGATCGAACTTCGGGCGCGACGCCTTCGCCCCGGACGCCTTGTCCAGATGGATGTTGTCCCGGGCCACCCCGGCGCGCAGCAGCGCGTCGATCTGATGATCGGGATTCTGATCGGTGGTCGAGATCCGCGCGTAGCCGAAGAGCATGTGTCGGAATCTACTCTGGCGACCGTTCACCGACATTGAAAACCGGCACGGGTAGCCGACACATCCGACCTGGGGCTCCGTGATCGGCTCGCGAAGTGTCGACAGACGGTCGTTTGCCGACACTTCGCGGCGCGGCGGTCAGGCGGCCAGACCGAGATCGAGGCGGCGCCCCATGTCGATGTCGATCGTCCCGTAGAGGTTCGCGTTCGACCAGAACAGCGGCGAGAGCCCGCGCTTGTCGGCGTCGGTCAGCTTCGCCTGCCAGCCGGGGTCCTTCAGGACGGACTGGACGAGCAGGGTGTTGATGAACACCAGCGCGGACTGCAGCAGGTGCAGGCTGAGCATGGACACCTCCTGGTGCTCCTTGTCACTGCCGGGGATGGTGCCGGCGCTGCCGTAGAACAGGTCGGTGTTGGCCGAGTTCCAGTTCTCCACGACCTGCAGACCCTCGTGGATCTCGCGGCGCAGCCCTTCGGAGGCGATGTACTCGGCGACGAAGATGCTCTTGACCGCGCGGCCGAGTTCCTCGATGGCCCTGTAGGTGGGGTCCTTGGGTCCGCTGCGGGTGAAGTGCCGCAGCACCTGCTCAGCTTCGGCCGTGCCCAGCTTGAGGGCGGTGGCGTACTTGACGATCTGGTCGTACTGCTGGGCGATGATCTCCCAGTTGATCGGCTTGTCGCTCACCATGCCGGTCAGGCAGGACGGGACGGTGTCGCCGACCCGTGACTGGCCGTATCCTCGCCTACGTCCGGGTGTCTTCCCGAGACCAGAACCCCCAGCTCCAGATCGACGCGATCGAGGCCTCCGGCTACGACCAGATGTTCGCCGAGAAGCGGTCGGGCAAGCACGGCGTCGACCGGCCCGAATGGCGCCGGCTCCTGGAAGTCGTCAGCCAGGGTGGTGATCAGGTGGGCGACCGCCAGCTCCTGTAGTTCCCGCCGTGTCCGTTCTTCCTTCTGTTGCGGCTGCAGGGCCAGGCCCTCGATCAGCAGCCGTAACGGGAAGATCGTTGTGCGCCGCTCCGGCGGGATGCCGGAGCGGCGCACAACGTTTGGTGGCCGGGCTCCCGGGGCGACCGGAAGTCTTACCGGCCCGGGGGCTGGTTGTGGTAGGTGTCGAAGTACTCCTTCGGCAGCCTGTTCAGCCAGACGTGCGCGACGCCGGTCCAGCCGATGCGTACGAAGTCGTCCTTGCCGTCGCCGTCCATGTCGGCGAAATGCACGTCCTTCGCCGGCACCTCCGGGTCATTGGCGATGTAGCCGAGCTCGGCGAACCCGTCGAACAGGCCCTGGGGGCCCTTGTTGATCCAGGCGTACACGCCCAGGTTGTCGCTGATCACGATGCGGTCGGCGCGTTTGTCGCCGTTGAGGTCGGCGTAGCGGATCTGCGGGGTGCCGAGCAGAGGCTCGGCGAGCTTGTCGGGCCTGTCCCATTTCAGGAAGCGGCGGCCGTCCTTGACCATGAGGCCCTGGTTGAACCAGGCGGTGGTCGCGCCGTCCGGTTCGATGATCAGGTAGTCGTCTCGGCCGCCGCCGGTGACGTCGGCGAAGCGGATCTGGTGGCTCGGATCGATCAGCGGCCTGGCGCCTTCGGATCCGTTGGAGTAGACGTCGGCGCCGTCGGCGAATTTCTCCTTGTCCATGCACATCCGCGCACCGGCGGGGTTGTCGCCCTTCCAGGTGGAGACGCTCACGCCGCCGCGGGAGTCGACGACCATGCAGTCGGGGAAGTCGTCGCCGTCTAGGTCGCCGAAGCGCAGCTGGTTGCCGACCGCTCCCGCCTTGGGCTTGTAGGAGTTCTGCCCCTCGACGAAGGGGCCCCAGCCCGCGGCGCCTGAGGGGCCGCCGTTCCACCAGAAGCGGAAGTTCTGGTCCTTGTCGACCACGACGAACTCGGCCTTGCGGTCCTTGTTGACGTCGGTCAGCCAGAAGCGGCTAGAGGAGGGGAACTGCTGGGTCTGGACGACGCCGTGGTCCTCCCAGTGTTTGCCCAGCTTGTTGACGCCCTTCGGGGGCAGGCCCTCTCCGTCGTCCCTCATACCGCACGCGTCGGACACCTCACCGGGACTCTGCTCGGACGGTGCCGGAATCCAGCCCTGCCCGCTGGCGTGTTCGGCCGCCTTGACGAACGCCGCGCCGATCTTGTCGTAGCCCTGGTCGGTGGGGTGGATGCCGTCGGCGGTGGTGATGTCGGAGGCCTCCAGGCCGGTGATGTCGGCGTACACCGCGTTCACGCCGCGATCCACCAGCCGCTCCACCAGGCCGGGGATCTGGGCGGAGAACGCCTCACCACGGGTGTTCTTGGCCGGATCGTGGAAGGGCTGCACCCCGGCCACGAGCACGATCACGTCCTCGGCGTTCTTGTCGATTTGCTCGATCAGCGACTCCAGCCGTCCGATCGCCCCGCCCATCTCGTAGTTTTGGTTGACGTCGTTCCCGCCGGCGATGAGCGTGACGATGTTGGGCTGGTAGAGCTTGACCGAACAGGCGGCCTCCCCGGCGATCTCGTGAATCTTGTATCCCCGCCAGCCCTCGTGGTCCCGGTCGCTCATCCTGCCCACCCGGGCCGAGCCCACCAGGTCCACCTGGGGTGTGTCGTCGTCGCCGCCCATGAGCGCCACCCCAGTGGCCGGGCCGTTGCGCTCGGCGATCCGCTGCAGTCCCTGGTCCAGGACGTCGCGGTAGCCGTTGCCATCCGAGCTGCCCTCTCCCCACGTGGTCGAGGACCCCAGCGGCATGGCGCGGAAGGAACGTCGCAGGTCCTGGTGGGGCTGGTACACCTGCATCTGCGCCGTGTCCCGCAGCCACTGGTGTACACAGGTGTCCCGGTTGCACCCCGCCTGGTCGTAGGCCGCGGACAGGTACGCGTCTGCCTTTTTGCTCGGGTCGGTGACGCTCAGGGAGGTCACACCGGCGATGACCCGTGCACGTTCGCGTGGGGCCAGGAACATGCCCGCCGCGCCGGAGTCTCCTTGATGCATCCGGGATGAATAGACCGCCCGAGCCCTGAAGGCAGGGCCGCCCGCGGAGTCCCTCAGCCCCGGTTCGTTGTCGTTCACCTTGACCTCGGTTAACTTGAGCGTGTCGGAGGGGGGGCAGGTCTGGCAGGTCCTTCCCCAGCCGTGAACGGTGAGGGCCGCCCGCATCGGCACCGGGTTGTTCGGTGTCAGCTTCGGGTACGGCATCCCCCCGGTCTCCAGCTTCCCGTCATCCGGATGCGTGGTGAGGACCGCCAGATCATGCCTGAACTCCGCGGCGATGACCCGGTGCCTCTTGCCTTCTCCGCGAGTGTTGGAGTTCACCAGCACGTAGGTCGCGTAGAAGGGGTCGAAGTTGAAACAGTGCTTGGCTGTCAGGATCCGCTGCTCGGCGACGATGGTCGACGAGCAGAGATATCGGTCCGATCCCGAGTCCGCGCCGCGAGTCCACAGCTGTGCCACCACGCCCGCCGCCACCGGTTCGGTGACATGCCTGCCGCTTTCGATGGCGCCAGCCGGATGCGGGGAGGCCACCTGCAGGCCGCCAAAGGCCATGACAGCGGTAAGGAGCACGGCCAGCAGCGGCCACGGGCCCCTGCGCCCTAATCGTCTCATCGTGATCTGTCCGTTCGTGAAGTCGTGCACTGCGTGATGGAACGCGGTCGGCAGAGCGCTCGGTGGTCTTGATCGGCGGCGATGTGGCGAAAGGTGATGCGGCGGCACGCCGGCCGCATCAGCGGGTGCTTGCGCCGGCCCGCCGGGTCCGCGTCCGGGCAGGACAACCGGGCCGGGCGTTGCCGGTCACCCGATGAGTGAGCACGCACACGGCGGGCAGATTGGATATCCGCGCGGCTGCCTCGTGCCGGACGTTGGACGGCGGAAGGCCCGCTCGCCTCAGCCCGCTGCCGCCGCTGACCGATGGGCCGCTGCTCAGGAGGGGACTGCTTTGGTGACCTCGCCTGCGCCGGCAATGATCGGGATCTCGGCCGCCCGGCGTGCCCTCGCCGCACGCAACGGCGCGGAGCCTGCGGATTCTGTGCTGCCTCGTTTTCGCCACACTTCAGGTCGATGAATCGGTGAGCCTTGCCTGTTGCCGATACACCACGGTAGGAGCGGGAGTACGGGTAAGGCTTCAGTCGATCGACTTAATCCGGCCGGTTAAGTCGGGCCGCTCAGGCTGGGTCTGCCCACCTGCGGCGCCGGAGCCGGTCGTGAACGACGGGCGGGATCTGGCGCACAGTCGGTGAAGCGGCGACAGTTCGCGAGGAAGCCGCGATGGCCTGACCGGGCGGGCCAGCATGACGACCACCCGGCCGCACCGCGCGTCCTGGGCACCGGCGGCTTGCACATCCACGCCGTCGGCACCGAAGCGGCCCGCGCCCAGGTTCGATTCCTCCCCGGGCCACGCCTCCCCCGGCACCTCGGCCCGGATTCTCCGAGGAAGCCGCCGTCGTCGGCCGTGTTTTCGTGGAGCGCGCCCACCGGTTCGGGCCGCCGGAGGGCGGGTGGATGCGCCTGTGTCTTCCCGCTCCGCACTCGACGCCCTCACCCTGCCCCGGCCGACACCGCCCCCACCAAGTCCATGCTCGTCACGTCGGGCCCGAACCCGGCCACGACGAACGTCGCAGCCCTCGTCGCCGCCATCCACCTGGACTACCTCGCCTTCTCCCTCGGCGTCTCCCGAGGAATCGGCAACACCTGCGCGCAACGCGTCGCCAAGCCCCCGCCCGTCGCCGATCCGGTTTCCCAGGCCCCTCAGCAAGGCACGGCGATCCCTCCGTGGGAGCGCCGCAGGGAGCCCTTCGGTGGCGACTTCGGTCGCCCCGTGAACACGTACGACCTCATGGAGGATGCCTTCTTCCGCGCCAACCACAGCTACGACCCCGCGACGAAAACGTGGCGTGAGCTCACTCCCAGGGAGAAGATCATCAGGAACTGGGGCGTCGTGGGTGGCCTGACCGGATGGGTCGGCGGGTCCGCCGTCGGTGTGCTCACCATCCCCGTCACCGGAGGAACCGGGCCGTTCATCGGCCAGTTCGCCGGCCTCGCCGCCGGAGCCAAGGGCGGGATGGAGTTCGGCGAATGGGTCGCTGATACGTACTACCCCGAGCTCCGCTGACGTGACGAACGCCGGGGGTGTCGGGATTAGAAGGTTGGTCGACACCCCCGAAACTCGGGCCCGCGAACCCCTGGGAAAACGGATATGGCTACGAACCCGTGGCGCCGACACGTCACTCTCGCCGTGCTCGCCTTGGCCCTGCCGGCCACCATCGCAGCCCAGCCGCCCAGCATCACCGACGAGCGCGTCCCGCTGCCCCTGCCCGAGATCCGCCGACTCCTGGCCGCATTCGTCTTGACCCGGCCCCCTCCACCACGAATGTCCTGCGCTGGTCAGACTGGCGCCGCCGCCAAGCAACAGCCCGGCACCACCACTACCAGCGCGAATCCGAAACATGATCGCGAAGTGTCGCTGGAGTACTAGCGGAGTCTCCTGATGCAGGAGGTGGCCGGGTAGCGGTAGTTCTTGGGGCCCAGCCCGTAGAGGGAGACGGTGTAGCTGTCGACGGAGTAGGTCGCCGGCCGACGGCAGGTTTCGTTCTCGTTGACGTGGAAGACGACCTTGCCCCACGCGCGTTTGGAGGTGCACGCCACCTTGGACAGGCCGCCGGTGATGACGGTCTCGGTGGAGCCCAGCAGGGTGGTCTTCTTGCGGGTCTTCGGCTTGGTCAGGCAGCTGCCCTTGGCGTGGCCCGGCCCGATGTCGTCGGTGTCGTGGCCGACGCCCGCGCACACGTACTGCCGGCCGGACGGCGTCGCCGCCTTGACCGCGGTGCGCCAGGGGTCATCGCCTTCGCACTGCTTCTTCTTGTCGTAGAAGCCGAGGACCTTGCCGGGGCCCTTGGCGTCGTAGCAGGGGCGTTCCTCGACGACGTCGTCCTGGACCAGCGTGCAGTCACCGGCCAGCAGGATCCCGCCACCCTTGCCCTGTGTGGCCGGATGCGGTGCCTCGCGGTTGCGCAGACACAGGGTGCGCGGCGGGTCGACACCGGAAGGCGTGTCGAGGATGCCGTCGGTGGTGGCGGGGCACCGGCGCAGGCCCTGCCCAGGCTCGACGAGCTTGAGGATGAACGAGCCCGCCATGAGTTCGGTGCAGGCCACCAGCGTCGGCTCGTAGGCGTCATCGAGGATGGGCAGGGTGCGGTTCAAGCACGAGTGCTCCTCCCAGGCCGGCACCGGTGCGGGGGCGGAAGCGGAGACAGGGGGAGAGGGCGCCGCTGAGACGGAAGGCTCCTCGGAAGCCGATGCGGCCTCCCGCGCCGACGGGGAGCCTGGAGACCAGGAACAAGCGGCGAGCGCGAGCATCAGCATGATCAGCAGTCGCTTGACAATCACCCCATCAGTATCAGCGCCCCCAAATGGAATGTCAGGCTATGTGGCGGACCAACATCACATACTGGACGTTTCCCCCTCCCCGCAGGGCTCGCCCTGCCGGCGGCCGTGCGCGATCGTGAAGACATCACCGCCCAGGCGCCTGGACCGTGAGCCCAGGACCACACATGGAGCAGAGACGTCCGCCAAGACCCCCACCGCTTCCCGTCCCCTTCGCGGGAGCATCACCATCGCGCCGGCCGTCGTGGCCACTACGGCCGCCCTGCTGGCCGCCGCCCCCAGCGCCAACGCGCAGGGCCACTGCACCCGCTACGGGCAACACGGGTGCGCGGGCCCTGGGATTTTGGAGTTTTCGCGTTTTCGGCGGCCCTACGCGCGTGCGCGCGATCACCCCGGCGATGGATCGGCGGTGTGCGCGATCGATCACACCAGGCTGGCAACTAGTGTGCGCTGATGTGCCGGTATGTGGCCTGGCAGGGCTTCTGTCGTGGGCCGTGATCGCGGGCGTGAGCGAAACGGTACGTACCGTTTGCAGAAGAAGGGGGGCCCGCGGCCCTGGACGCCGAGAGCCTGCCCGACCGGCGGCCGCTACCGGGGCCCGTCGAGGAGGGTGCGCCTCTTGCGGGAGGGAAGGAAGGACAGCATGGGCGACGACAGCAGGGCGGGCACGCCGTTGCAGATCCACAACCGCCTGCAGGGGGCGGTGTGGGTGGTGAGCCTGGCCGGGGAGATGGACGCCACCAACAGCGGCAGGCTGAGCGAGAGCCTGGAAGAGGTGTTCGCCCGGGAGGGGCCGTGGCGTGTGGTGGCCGACCTGAGCGCTCTGAACTTTCTCGACTCCAGCGGGGTGGCCCAGCTGGTGGCGCTGCACCGGCTGCTTGAGGCGCGCTCGGGTGTGCTGGCCCTGGTCGTGTCGCCCACCGGCCGCCCGTGGCGGCTTCTTCGCATGACCGGCCTGTTGTCCCTCTTCCCGCACTACGACGATCTCGGCCAGGCCCTGGCCGGGATGAGGGTGCTCACCGCCCCGGGCGAAAGCAGCGCGGGGCCAGAGGAGAGGCAGGGGGCGTGAACCGGCCTCGGCCGGTTGACGCCCGGTGAACGGGTGAGCGTTGACGCTGTTGCGGGCTGGGGTGGCGGCCAGGGCGGCAGCCTTGCCGGTGTGCTTGCTGCTCTCGGCGTGGCACAGTTAGCCGGCTAGGGCGTCGGCTCGGCTTTCGTCCAGGTGCGGTGCGCGCGGACCTGGAAGATCGTCGATTCGTCGACACCGTACTGTTCGGCCAGGGCGCGGCGGCCGGCGGTGCTCGCCCGGATGGCGGCGACCTGCGCCCAGGTGAGTTTGGCGTGTGAGTGCTCCTCCCCGAAGGGGAAGCGGTTGCGCTCAGCGGTGAGTGCCACGCACTCTCTCGCCGTCATCAGCTGCAGGTGCTCCACGCGCACGCACAAGGGGATGCCGCAGGCGTGACCGACGACCTTGCCCGGCGGCACGGGCCCGTGGGCCTGTTCCCAGCGGTAGCGGGGCAGGCTGACCTGGCGGCCGTGGACGTACATCTGCGGGCAGCTGTTCTGGGTGGCTGCGCCTTGCCAGATCAGGCACTGGCCGACCACGATCGAGCGGGCCAGGATCCGCGCGTCCGGATCCTGGAAACGGCCGCCGTGAGCGCTGGGTGAGGCCTCGGCGTGCTCAGGGCTGACACATCCGGCCTCCTCGCAGGTCCTGCGCACGATCCAGCCGGCGGGGATGAGATGACCTTGCAGTTCGAACAAGGCGCGCTGCACTCCGAGCGAGCGGCCCTGCCAGTGCAGATGGGCCCGGCCCCACCCGTCGCGGCCGCCGTCCCAGATCACGTGCTCGCCGCGGGGCGTCAACCGGCGGCCGATCTTGTCTGCCAGTGACCGATCACCGCGCATCGGCATCTCACCCTCCGTTGCGGCGCCCGTGAGGCTGGTGGCGCGGGCGGGCGCCGCCCGCGCAGCAGACCCCCCTTCGGCCAGGTGCTCGACGTCGCCGGCTGAGGTCGGCTCCGCCTCCTCGGCGTCGACGGCGGTTTCGGCTGGGGTGGCGGGGCCGGGTGTCACGTTCGTGCACGCTACGCCGCTCGGCGGGCAGAGGGCACGCGCCCGCGCCGGGATGCCACCGAAATGCCCGGCGGCGAGGACGGGCTCGACGCGGCGAGGCCCCAGAGCTGCCCGAGGGCGCCGGCGACGGCCACGAGGGGAAGCAGGAGGGGCGACGGCGCGGTCCGCCGGGCGCGGCCGCAACGGCACCCGCTTCCCCGCCGGCCGCGGGTGCGCGCCCGCCCCTCGTCTCCGTTTGCGATGACGAAGGACCGGACACCGCAGCGGAAGGGGTGAGCGTGTTCTCCGCGTCGTTTCAACGGTGGCAGCGGATCACGACGGCCGTCGCGTCGTCGCGCTCACCGCCTGCGCCGGGCCCTGCGGCATCGGCCAGTGCCTGGGCCAGCGCATGCGGATCGCCCCGGTGCCGCACCGCCAGCGCGGTCATGACCTCGGGCCGGACCTGGTCGTGCACACCGTCGGAGGTGAGAATCACCAGGCCCGGCCCCTGGGCCCATGCCTCGCCCACCGTGGCCACGGCCGCGGTGGCCACCGTGGCGCGCACCCACTGGGCCGCCCGGCTCACCACCTCGCCCTCATACCCGCACAGCTGCAGCTGCTCGGCGAGATTGTGATCGGCTGTGATCTGCGTCAGCTCCCCGCCTTCGGGCAGGGTGTAGGCGCGGCAGTCTCCGACCCACCCGATCCGGACCCGGTCATCGCCCGCCTCCAGCACCGCGCACACCGCAGCCGCGTCCAGCTCCGGATCCTCCCCGGCACCGGGGTCGGCGATCAGCTCGGCGCCGGTCAGCAAGGCGGCCAGCGGGCCGCGCCGGGCGGCGATACGGGCGATCACCTCGGCCAGCAGAGCGGCCGTGTGCGCCACCCGGCGGCCGTGCCCGATCCCGTCGACCACCGCAGCCGCCATCGTGCCGTCAGCCAGATACGCCGCCCGGGCGGCGTCTGCGCTGAGGCCCGCTGTCCCTGTCCTGCTCGCCAGGCCGATCGTGACGCCCAACCCCTGCGCCGATGTCATGCATCACAGCCTACGGTTACAGCGGCAACGGCCTGCGGCGTTCGGCCAACACCGGCCTCGAACAAGATGGTGTGCAGGGCGACGATGGTTCAACGGCCATCACGCAGACCTGCTTTGCGGCTGGTGACGCCGATACGGCCCATCTCTTGCGGCCACCCGTTGCTCTGCGGCAGGAGAAAACCAGTGCGTCAGCGGTGGATGTGGCGAGTACGGTGTGGCTGTGGCGGGTGATCGCGTGCAGCGGCGGCTCACGGAGACAGCCGCGCGGACGCGAAGGAGCGAATGGTGCCAGGCGCTGTACTGCGAGGGGTGACTCTGGACTGTGCCCACCCGCAGACGCTGGCGGGCTTCTACGCTGCGCTGACCGGGATGCGCGAACTCTTCAACACGGCCGAGTTCGTCGCCCTGACGGACGATTCCGGCTGTGATCTGGGATTTCAGAGGGTTGACGGATACCGGGCCCCGCAGTGGCCTGGCCAGGACGTGCCACAACAGTTCCACCTGGATTTCCGCGCTGACGACCTCGATGCGATGGAAGAGCTGGCGCTCGACCTCGGCGCGACCAAACCGGACCATCAGCCCGGCGACGGACGCTGGCGGGTACTCCTGGATCCGGCCGGCCACCCCTTCTGCCTGACCTCTTCCTGACGTCACCGGCGTTGACAGGTATCGGCGTAGCGTGCACGAACGTGACACCCACCCCCGCCACCCCAACCAGCCCTGGCGTCGACGTCGATGAGGCGGAGCCGGCGTTCGCCGACCAGGTCGAGCACGCGGCCGCCGCGTGGACGAGGACCCTCTGGCGGATGTGGTGCCTGCCGGCGGCGCTGATCCGCACCGGAGGGCGTGAGCTGGGTGCCCGCCTGCACGCCGCCGCCCTGGCCTGAGCCGAGGCCGCAGGCCCGGGACATCCTCCCATTGGACCCGGCACGGCGTAGGCGAGGATCAGAACGTGGGCGACAGGGTGAGGCTGGAACGCCCCTGGGCGCGGCCGCGGTACGCGACCACGCCCAGGGTGTCACCAAGGCAGCTCAGCAGTACGCGACCCGGTCGAACCACGCGATGTTCTGGTTGGACTCGAAGGTCTTCGTGTCACCGCCTCCGTAGATCCACTTGCACGGGCTGTCCTTGCCCAGATGCCAGATGACCTTGACATTGATGGCGTAGGAGCACAGGTTCGTGACATGCGCCTGCTCACGTGAAAGCGGGGGGTCGACGATCCGGACCGACCAGCAGTTGCTCGCGGTGGCTGAAGCGGCCGCCGCCGACGTGGCCGCGGCGCCCGCAGGCGCAGGCGACATGAAGAGCGCGAGCCCCGTCAAAGCGGTGGCCGCCCCGGCTGCCAGTGTTTTCCTCACGAGCATGGAATATCCCCTCGTTGTCGATGACAGCTGCCAGCGGCAGCTGTTGCACGCCGGAGATTCCCGATCCCCGACATCTGGATCTTCCGGTTCCGCCGTCCGCGGGCGCCACCATTAGGCTGTGGCCGTATCGTGGTGCACGGATGACTCCCGGCGCCCCACGGACAAGATGAGATCCGACTACTTGCAGGCCGCTGACGGAGAGGCGGGACGGACTGCGGTGCGGGACTGCCGGACCGCGCGCTGGCCGCCTTCGAGCAGACCGCTCTGGTGGCCGCCGACACTTCGCGGCGCTCGCGGAGTTCGAGCGGAGCTGATCGCCGGACGGGCGGCGGCGGGCCGGGCGGCCGCGCGTACCCGAGGCCGTCTCGGCGGCAGGCCCGCCAAACTGTCGGCCGAGCAGATCGCGCTGTCTCGCTACTCCTATGTCAAGCATCACTTGGGACTGCACACGTCAGGGGTTGGCCGTGGGCCCCATCTTCCGGGCCGTGCGGCAGACCTTCTGACGCCAGACCGAGGTTGCCCCGGATGTCTTCATCTCCGCCTCTCGCCGCCTGCTGGGTAGCGTCTTCGCCATCTGCGCCGACTGGCATCCGGCCGATCTCGGTCTGGGGCCGCGCCCCACGGGCGTGGCCCCAGACCGAGATGCGGACGCCGTCCCACAGGGTGGCTCGGCCCCGACCGATGAGTTTCCGGCTCCGCCAGGGTGCGGTGGGTGGACGTCGTGAACACTTGTCTCCTGATCGGCGAAGAACCGGTGTGAACCCAGGGATCAAGAGGTGACCTCGATGTCACGCGCGCTGCCGGCCCAAGCAGCGGACGCCGTGATCATCGAACAGTCCCGGCGGGAGCCCGAGCGCTTCGCCGCCGTGTTTGACCGCTACTACCCCGAGATCCACGGCTATGCCGCGCGAAGGTTAGGCCCGGGTCTGGCCGACGACGTCGCCGCGGAGACGTTCCTCATCGCCTTCGACAAACGGGCAGGCTATGACGTCTCCCGCGCTGACGCGCGGCCCTGGCTGTACGGCATCGCCTCCAACCTCATCGCCCGCCATCATCGCGCCGAAGTGCGCCAGTACCGGGCCCTGGCCAAGGCAGGCGCGGACAACCCCGTGGAGGACCACGCCGACCAGGTCGCCCGGGCCGTCGACGCGGGAGCCCGCACGCCCCGGCTCGCCGAGGCACTCGCCGAGATCGCCGACCGCGATCGGGACGTGCTGCTCCTAGTCGCCTGGGCGGAGCTGACCTCCGAGGAAACGGGCACCGCACTCGGCATCCCAGCCGGAACGGCCCGCTCACGGCTGCACCGGGCCCGCAGACAAATCCAAGCCGCATTGGAAAGGGACGGATCATGAACGACCTCGAGAGGCTGCGCGAGGACTGGGCGCGCCCTGCGCCGCCGACCCCCAACACCCAAGCCGCAGCCCGGGCGGCTGTCCTGGCCCTCGCCGGCCGTCCACGCCCCAGACGCGGATGGGCGACCCGGGCGCTGGCAGTGGCCGCCACAGCCGTGATCATCACCACGGGGGTAAGCGTGTTTCAGGGAGAGCGCACGCTGCCCGCCGCCAACGCCCAGGTAGTGCTGGCCAGGATCGCGGCAGCCGCACAGAAGAAAGAGTTCACGCCCCCCCGCGACGACCAATGGATCTACACCGAGAGCCGTGGCGCGGCCCGGGGCAAGGGTATCGGCCAGGGCGAACGGATCACCCCGCAGACGCCGCTGCCGCAGACGGCCGAACCGTTCTGGACCCGGGCCGACGGCAAGCGGGTCGGGTATCTGGTGGACGGTGAGCTGCAGACCTCCAACCCCGGCGAGAGAACGCCGGAGAACACCTACGCGTTGCTGGCCTCACTGCCGACCGACCCCGACGCACTCCTGGCCAAATACCGCGAGCTCTTCCAGAATGGGGCCCCTGCCGACGACGAGTGGATCTTCCCGCGCTTCGCCGTGACCCTGAGCCAGAACCTCGTCCCTCCGGAGCATGAGGCCTCGATCTTCCGGGCGATGGCCAAGCTGCCAGGGGTGACGGTGGACGAGGCGGCGACCGACACTGAGGGACGTCCGGCGCTGTCGGTCTCCCAAGTCGCCGAAGGCTGGCGCAACGTCGAAATTCTCCTGGACCCCGTGACCTATGCCTACCGGGCGCGCCGGGAGACGGCGATCACCGACCACGAGGAGCGCTACCCCAAGCCGAACGGCAGCCAGATGTTCACCATGAAGGACGGCAAGCAGGTTCCCGTTCCCTCTCATCTGGAATGGAGCATCAAGAAGGGAACAACCTGGTCGATCTTCACCCGCGTCGCGATCGGCGTCGTGGACCAGGCCGGGAAGCGGCCATGACCCCTTGCGTGCCGCACTCAGGCGAGAGCCGCTGAGAGGATGGCGGGAGGCTGGCTGCCGACGCCGCGGTGCTGAGAGCCCGAGCACGCTCGCCAGAGGCGCACCCGCCCGCCCGGCCAGCGCGAGCGCCATCCGCTCCAGCACACCTCGAAGCCCTGCCGTGCGCCGCTGGTGCCTGGCGGTCAGCCCGTCCACCTGCTCCGCGAACGTCCGGACCTGACAAGCTGGGTTGTCACAGAGGAGACGGCGAACCTCCAGCTCGACCTGGACCGGCCGCCCTCCGCACGCCAGGTCCCGCAGATGACGCCGGTAGCGCTCATGCACCCGGGCGAGATCCAGCCCCGAAAGATGCGGAAACAGCAGGCACAACAGACGTACTTCCCCGCCGGTGCGCTCATGCAGCACAATCGACTCCCACAGCCACTCTTCATGATCCAGATCTTGGCGATCCAGATCGTGACAGGGCGGCGTGCTCATCCGCGCCGGGTTATGAGATCGCGACCGACTCCGTGCTCATGCGGAAAGGGTCGCACTCGGTGATCACTCCCCGGAAAGTGCGCCAGACCCAACGACCACCGTCAGTTATGGAAGTCACGGCGGGCCGTGCTGCTGACCTGGGGCCGCCAACTAATCTCGGGTGGCCGGTCGCCGAGTTTGTCCGGACCTACGCGGCGGATTCGGTGCCACTACGCGGTCACGGGCTCAGGTCGAACGGTGTCGCGACCGTCCATCACCCCAGGTCAGCTGTATCCGCCTAACCGGCGCGGTATTCCTCCGGCAGTCCCACATAGGGACCGAAGCAGGTGCTGAAGTCGCGATAGCAGACGACGTGCTCGAGGCCGACGGCGGGGTCTCCGGTGGTCATCCAGACATTGACCTTGGTGGCCCCGCCGGCGACGTCCGTCGTGAGGGAAAGGGCTGCGGTCCCAGATTTGTTGCACCAGGTACTGGAACTCTGCCAGTCCAGCCGCCGCCCGTTGCTGGCTATCCGGGCATCTGCGTACACCCGCCGGCAGCCGACTGCCTTGAACGTTCCGGTGACGCCGACCGATCGGTTGAACCAGGTGACGGTGCCTGTGTAGTAGCTCGCCCCAACCTCGATCGAGAAGGTGCTGGTGGGGTAGGCGGCGGCGGTGGCGGGCGCCGCCGCGAAGACCATCCCGGCAACCGACGCCACCGCGGCCACAACCGCGCCGACCTTCCTCGCGCAGCCCTTCGTCTTCGTTGTGCCCTTCAGCCTCACCATGACAATCACTCCCTGGTTCTTTGAGTAACGGGTGCACAGGCCGCGTATCACCGTCGTGCGGAGAGGCCCCCCTCAGATCAGCAGTGAACGTTGCCGCCGTTGTTCGGCTACACCACTCAACCCCGCGCGGACCCTGCGCCGCAAAGCATTCGAGCCAGTTCAAATCCACCGCGACAACTGTTACCGTCGGGTGTGCTCACGCTACGTGTAGACGCCGACACGGTGTCCAGGACACGGTTGTCGCCCTCCCCGGCGTCGGAGTCCATGGCGTGGCTGAAACTCACCGCCGCGTCGAGACGGCACCCGGTGTTCGGAGATCCCGGACCACTCGCCCGCGCGTCTCTTACCCATCCGGATGTCGCACTGCTCGCGGACCTGTTGCCGCAGAACGGCGACACCTACACGCCCGACCTGCTCACCCCGCAGCCAGGAGCGGACGCGCAGCGTCGTGGCCTGCTCGACGAGCAGATCGCGCAGATCGAGGCCACAGCGCAGGACGACCTCGAAACCCAGCTCTTCACCTACACTCGGACCCACTGGAGCAGACCACTGCGGGCCACGACCCGTCGGATAGCAGAGTCGGGGCGGATGCAGCGACGTCTCGCCAACGGTTTCGCCCGATTCTGGCGGGATACTCTCTCGGACGGCTGGCCCGAACTGTGCTCGATCATGGATCAGGACATCGCCCATCGCGCGACGACCATCGCCGCCCATGGCGTCGGCCAAGCGCTCGGAGCACTCCACCCTGACATCGATTGGGGTGGCGACGCGGTTACCCTCGCCACGTCATGGGATGGCGAAATCGATGTCACCGGCCGGGACCTGGTTCTCGCCCCCGGTGTGCTCAACTGGCCAGACGTCATCATCCAGGTCGATACCCCCGATCAGTTCGTCCTCTACTACCCCGCCCAGCGTGTCGGAGCTGGCCTGGACCGTAAGTCCGGGGGGATCGCGCACGTGATCGGCAACGCCCGAGCGGCCCTGCTGGCCGACCTCGAAACCGCCCGGTCAACCGCAGAACTCGCCACCCGGATCGGATACACCCCGGGCACCGTCTCTTACCACCTCAGCGCACTGCACCGCGCACACCTTGTCACCAAGGTCAGAGACGGGCGCTGCGTGTTGTACCAGCGGACCGCACAGGCAACACGTTTGCTGGAAGGATCCCGCGATTAGCTCGCCAACCACAGGACCGTTGAAGAACAGCCCGATGTCTGGCCCCTGAAGCCCGCCCCACCCGCAGCGGGGCCTGAGCGGCAACACGTACGGCCAGGAACCCGGCGGGCCCGGCTCGGCGTCCCTGGCCGCTCTGATGCGGACGGGCGTGGGTGGCCTGCGGTGCCGCCGCGTTGCAGGATGTAGTAGCCCTTCGTCGATCACCAAGACGCCTGGCCATAGGTAGGCGCCGGGGGCGGTTCAGATTTCCTGCGGTGTCGGCGGCGGTTGGTGACCATGCCAGCGAGGGTGGTGAATTGGGCGGCGTAACCAGCTCGGCAGGCCGCGACGGCCAAGGCGCCGGCGATGTCCGGGGGCGCCTCGCACCCGGTCGGCCATCCGCAGGACGTCCTGGTCCGCAACGCCGAACCGGCCACCGGCGCTGGACATCGCGATCCAGCGTCGTCCCCTAGCTGCCCCTGGTTGTGCACGCGAGCTCTACACCCGCCCCGTGCCGAGTGGCCCGCCGACTGCCCGCGCGTTGACGCCGCTGGATGAGGTGGGGACCTGTCACCGGCAGGTGGGGCGTTTGACGAACGTAATGAAGAAGTCGTCGATCTGGCGGATGGCGGCCATGAACTGGCCCAGGTCGACGGGTTTGGTGACATAGGCGTTGGCGTGCAGCTTGTAGCTGCGCAGAATGTCTTCCTCGGCCGAGGAGGTGGTTAGAACCACGACGGGGATGGTGGCCAGGCCGGGATCGGACTTAATGTGTTCCAGGACTTGGCGGCCGTCGTACTTGGGCAGGTTCAAATCCAGCAGAATCAGATCCGGGCGCGGCGCCTGAATGTGCGCGCCGCGTCGTAGGAGAAAGTCCAGGGCTTCCAGCCCATCACGCACGACGTGCAGGGTGTTTCCGATCTTGTTTTCAGTGAACGCCTCCCGGGTGATGAGTTCGTCACCCGGGTCGTCTTCGACGAGAAGTACTTCGGCGGGCTGGACGGGTGCGCTCATGCGGGGGTTCCTTCCGTGTGGGGGACGCGATCGTCTCTGCGGGAGTCGGGCTTGGCCGGGGTGCCGTCGGCAGCGGGGGCGGGCAGGGTGAAGCAGACGCGGGCACCGTCGGTATAGGCGCTGTCCAGCCAGATGCGGCCGCCATGGTATTCCACGATCTTCTTGCACAGGGCCAGGCCGATGCCGGTGCCGGTGCAAGCGTCGCGGGTGTGCAGGCGCTGGAAGATGACGAAAACCTTGTCGGCGAACTCCGCGGGGATGCCGATGCCGTTGTCGGTGACGCACAACCGCCAAAAACCGGCCTCGTTCCCCGGTTTGCAGCTGATGCGGATCAGCGGGTTGCGCCCAGGCTGGTGGAACTTGACGGCGTTGCCGATCAGATTTTGCCACAACGTGACCAGGAGCGTGGCGTCGCCCTGCACCTCGGGCAGGTCCTGGGGACATTCGATGCGGGCACCGTTGTCTTCGATGGAGGCGGCCAGGTTGGTGCTCGCCTTACCGACCACCACGGGCAGGGACACCCGCTCGCGCTTATCGTGCAGGCGACCGACGCGGGAGAAAGTAAGCAGGTCGTTGATGAGAACCTGCATGCGTGTGGCGCCGTCGACGGCGAAGGCGATGTACTGCCCACCGCGCTCGTCCAGCTGGTCGCCGTAGCGTTTGTCGATGAGCTGGCAGAAGGTGGCGACCTTGCGCAACGGCTCTTGCAGGTCGTGGGAGACGACATAGGCGAACTGCTCCAGCTCGGCGTTGGAGCGGCGCAGCTCCTCCTGCTGGTCCCGGGCCGTCTCCAGCTCGGTGACGATACGCTCGCGCATGACCTCCACATGGCGCACGACCTCCTGCACATCAGCCGGGCCGCGGGCGTTGATGCGGTGCGTGTAGTGGCCGTCGGCGACCTGGCGCGAGGCCTGGCGCAGCGCGGCCAGCGGGCGGCCGACGGTGCGGTGCAGCAGAATAGCCAAGCTTGCCCCGGCCAGCAGGAATACCGCCAGCATCGCGGCGAACACCCGGTTGGTCAGCGCCTGGGCGGCGCCCAGTTGGTCACGGGCCTGCTTACGGGCCTGGGCGAAGTAGTCGCTCTCCACGACGAACAGCGCCCGGATGCGGTCGAAGGACTGTTTGCTGGCCGCCAGTTGCGCCTCCGGCACGGCACGGCCGCTCTGTTGGGCGGCGATCAGCGGCTCGGCATAGGAGAGCCGCCAGGCGGCGGCGGCCTCGCGTATCGCCTTCAGGCCGGCCATCTGCTGCCGCTGGTCGCCGACCAGGGCGACAAGGCGCTCAGCCGAGGATTTCTCGGCGGCTTGACCGGAGGCATATGGGTCGAGGAAGCGCCGCTCTCCGCTCAGCAGATAGCCACGTACCCCGGTCTCCTGATCGATCAACGACACCTGCAACTGGGCGAGCTCGATCCGCGTCGGCGACATGCGATCCATCAGGTGATCCGACACCCGCGCGGTACGCGACAACTGGGAGGCACCGAGCCCGGCGCACCCGAGCACCACCACCGCCAGCACCCCCAGCACCAGCACGAACCATCTCTGCACGGTCAGCCGATGCCAGCGGCGCCCCGCGGGGACCGCGGACGTGCCCGATACGGGGGCAGGGTCGGGGTTGAGGAACCTGCGGACAGCCGTTGGCGGTACCCGCGAGTAACTTAGCTGGACGCTTCGGCAGGTCGTCCTGCGGTTGATCATTTCCGTTCAAGCTCTGGACTTGTGGGGTGTTTCCGGTTGTTACTGGGCGCTAGGTCTACGGTCGTCGGTCATGCCTGCGGAATTTCTGTCTGATGAGCAGCGGTCGGCGTATGCGACTTTCGGTGAGATGCCGTCGCTGCCGGACCTGGAGAAGTTCTTCTTCCTGGACGCCTTCGACCGGGAAGTGATCGCCCGGTCGCGCCAGGATTCGCATCGCCTCGGCGTAGCCGTCCAGATCGGGACGGTCCGGCACAAGGGCCTGTTCCTGGCCGATCCCCTTGAGGTGCCATGGCCGGTGGTGGACTACCTGGCCGCACAGTTGGGCATCGGGGACCCGTCGCAGGTGAAACGGTACGGCGAGCGGCCCAAGACGGCCTATGAGCACGCGTGGATGATCCGGGATACCTACGGCTACCACGACTTCGACGATCGGGAGTCGTGGCAGGCGCGGGTGCTGGCGAAGCGGTTCCGGACGTTTCTGCACGGCCGGGCGTGGACGCATGCGGAAGGGCCGTCGGCGTTGTTCGATCAGTCGGTGGCGTGGCTGCGCCGGCATCGGGTGCTGCTGCCGGGGGTGACGGTGCTGGAGCGGCTGGTCGGCACGGTGCGCGAGCGGGCGGATGAGCGCCTGTATGCGACGGTGGCTCGTCAGGCGGAGCGCGCCGATGTGGGGTTGCCGCAGGCATTGTCGGGCCTGCTGGTAGTTCCCGAGGGGGCGCGGATCTCGGAGCTGGAGCGGCTGCGGCAGGCCCCCAAGCGGCAGTCGGGCACGGAGATGGCCAAGGCGCTCAAGCGGGTGGACGACATCGCGGCGTTCCGGTTGGGGCGGGTGCGGGTGGACGAGGTGCCGGTGCGTCGGATGAAGACGCTGGCCAAGTACGGGGCGGGCACCAAGGCGCCGCTGCTGGCCAGACTCCACGAGCCGCGTAAGACGGCCACCATGGTCGCGGTGGCCCGGTCATTGGAGGCCGAGGCGATCGACGACGCCCTGGATTTGTTCGCGCTGCTGATGGCCACCAGGCTGATCTCGCCGGCGCGGCGCAAATCGACGGGCGAGCGGCTGGCGATGTTGCCGAAGCTGGAGAAGGCCTCCAAGCTGTTGTCTCGGGCGGGCCGGGTGCTGGTGGAGCAGCTGGATCTGGTCGCCGAGGTGGACGCCGATCTGGATGTGGCGGCGTTGTGGACGGCGGTCGCCGCGGAAGCGGGCGCGAGCAAGGAGCAGGTGCTGGCAGCGCTGGAGCAGGTCGAAGAGCTCGTTCCGGAAGACGACGGGGCCGCGGAGGCGGCGCTGCGCGCCGCGCTGGTGGACAAGTACAACACCGTCCGCCCGTTCTTGAAGTTGCTGGGCGAGTCGAAGGCGCTGGGGGCCGCGGCGGGTGGCCGCCAGGTGCTGGCCGCGGTGCGCAAGCTGCCGGAGCTGGCGCGCCGGCATGTGTCTCGCAAGCCCCTGCTGCCGAAGGAGATCGACGCCTCGCTGGTGAGCGTGGCGTGGAAACGGCCGGTCTTCGCCAACCCCGACCTGCCGGTGGGGATGGTCGATCGTGACGCGTATGTGGTGTGCGTCCTGGAAGGGCTGTTTCGGGCGCTGCAGGTGCGGGATGTGTTCGCCACGCCGTCGCTGCGCTGGGCCGACCCGCGGGAGATCAGCCAGGCGTTGAACGGCCCAATGACGCCTCCCGCGTTGATCATCGCCTCGGTTTTGATCGGGCGGATGAGTTCCCGGGATCCGATCACCGCGCCGCCCATGGCGTCGCCGTGGCCGTTGATGTATTTGCTCAGCGAGTGCAGCACGAGGTCGGCTCCGTGTCTGAGCGGGTGGAACAGGGGCGGTGGGGTGCAGGTGGAGTCCACGCTGAGCAGGGCGCCGGCCGCGTGGGCGAGGTCGGCGAGTGCCTCGATGTCGGCGACCTTGCCGGTGGGGTTGGCGATGACCTCGGTGTGCAGCATCCGGGTGGCGGGGCGGAAGGCGGCCTGGACGGCGCTGAGATCTGCGATGTCGACGAATGTCGCTTCGATCCCCATTTTCGCGGGGAGCAGTTCGGCCCACAGCCGCCAGACGGCGCTGTAGGTGACGTCGGAGACGATCACGTGGTCGCCGGGGCGCAGGTGGGTGAAGAAGGCCGCATGGGCGGCGGCCATGCCGGACGCTAAGACGGCCGCGTCCTGGCCGCCTTCGAGGCTGGCCAGTTTGGTCTGCAGCGCGAGCTGATTGGCCCCCGACTCGCGGGTGTACACCAGCAGGTCAGGGTTGTCGGGGTCGAGGGTGTAGGGGTCCTCGGGAAGGGCGTAGGAGTTGGCCGCGACGATCGGCATCCGGATGGCTCCCGCGCCGAGGTCCATCTGGTTGCCGCTGTGCACGGCCTGGCTGGAGAAGGCGAGTGTCGACGGATCGTGCTTGTCCGGCCGGGGGCGTGGGGGGCTCGGGTGTGACATGTCGCTCCTTCGGGAAGGGCGCCTTCGATGGCCGGGCGCTGGCGCTCTCAGGCGATGGCGATGGCCTGGGGCTGGGCCGGGCTGAGATAGCGCACGATGATCTGTTCGGTGTGCGGGGCGAGCAGGTCCTGCAGCTCCTCGGCCGCGCTCTTGAGCAGGTGGCCGTCGTGGGTGGCGCGGAGGGTTTCCAGGACGAAGGCGACGTGGGTGGAGTCCTCGGTGACGCGCGTGCGGTGGGCGTCGCGGTGGTTCCAGTGGCGGGTCAGGACACCGCTGGTGTCGGCGTAGATGATCTCGCCTGGTTTGGGTTGCTCTACAGTGTCGGGTTCGCCGAGTGGGCTGAAGGATTCGGTGCCGTCCGCGTGCCGGATGACGACGTCGCCGGTGACATGGTCCAGGTCGAAGGCGCCGGCGGGCAGGCCGTGCCGTACGGAGATGAGGTTGTAGGAGTCGACGGCCGCATTGATGCGGGGCAGCGCCCCCTTCTTGGCCAGGCGGCGGCCGAGCGCGTCGACGCTGGGGCGGATCCGGCGCGGGTTGGTGCCGAAGGAGCGGTAGGCGGCGTGCCAGGCCTGGATGCGGGGGTCGCTCTCGTCGGCGGGCTGCCAGGTGCCGGCTGCCAGCCGCTTCTCCAGGTCTTCCAGCGCGGCGTCGGTCTGGGGCCAGGGGTGGTGGCCGCGCACGCCGGTGGCGGTGACCAGGGCTATGAGGGTGTCGGGGAAGGCGTCGGCGACAGCGGGGCTGAGGTGGAAGGCAGTCATGGGCTCAAGGTCCCTTTCGTGTCAGCGGGTGGGCGTGCCTGCGTCGGGCGTCAGCGCGTCCAGGGTCCGATGCGGTCCAGTCGGCGGCGCTGCTGCCGCGCGGCGGGTGCATCCAGGCCGTGGCCGCGCTCGGTGAGCCGGTCAGCGACGGCGGTGCGGTGCTCGACGGATTTGTGATCGTCGTATTTGAACTTGGCCACCACGCCGGCGACCTCCAGGCGCAGAGCGCGGATCCCGGACAGCATCCGGCCGTACGGCGGCTGGCCGACGGCGACGGCAGCGTGGTCACCGTCGGGCTGGAAGTAGGCCAGTTGGCGGCGCAGCAGTTCGGCCTTGGCCTCGGGGTCGTCGACGATGCGGGCGCGGCAGGTGAATTGGACGGCCGTGTAGTAGCTGGTGGGCACCCCGTCGCGGGCAGGGATGTCGGGCGCGGCCCGCCAGGGGCCGGGGACGAAGGCGTAGTCGCCGATCACGGTGAAGGTGACGTCGGGGTCGTGCTCGATCGCCGCCCAGACCGGGTTGGGCCGGGCCAGGTGGATCAGCAGGTCGCCTGCGTGGCTGACGAAGTGCGTGGGCACCACGACCGGCGGGTGACCGGGCAGGCCGTTGACGCTGAGCTGCCCGAAGTCGTGGCCTTCGGCGAGCCAGTCCTGCCATTCGGCTTCGTCCAGGCCGGCGTCCCAGGGCTGGATGAACATGCGGGTTCTCCTTGTGCTCGATGTACTCGGCGGTGTTCTCGGCGGCGGGTCTGTTCAATCAGGTCAGGGCGAGCAAGCTGACGGCCACGGCGGCGGTGCCCAGGCCGATGAGCTGGCCTCGGTGGATGCGTTCGGCGAGGACTCCGCGGGCGAGCAGGACCGTGCCCGCCGGGTACAGGGCGGTGATCACGGCGACGACGGCGAGGTCTCCGCCGCGTGCGGCCAGCAGGAACAGCAGGTTCGCCACCGAGTCCAGCACGCCCGCCGCGGCCGACAGCGCGTAGGCGGGCCGCTCGGGGCCAAGCTTGCGGTGCATCAGTCCCGCCGCGGCCAAAGTGATGGCCGAGGAGACCACCCGGCCGATGATCAGTGGCCCCACCCCGCTGTCGGACGGCGCCTGGTGCAGGAAGATCAGCTGCAGGGCGATGGCCGCGCCCGCCCCGACGGCCAGGAGCAGCGCCCCGCGCGACGGGCGGGCCGAGCCCGCGCCATGTCCGGCACTGACCAGAACCACCGCCACCAGGGCGAGCGGCAGGCCCACCAGCCCTGCGGCGGACAGGTGCTCGCCCTGCGCCAAACCCACACCGACCGGCAGCACGGCCGACACCAGCGCGGTCATGGGCGACAGGACGTTCATCGGACCGATCGCCAGCGTGCGGTAGAGCAGCGTGAACGCAAGCGCGGAGGCGACGCCCGAGGCGGCGCCCCAGCTCAGGACGGCGGGGCTGAAAGAGGCGCCGAGCACCGGCCAGAGCAGGAGTTCGACCGCGAGGCTGGCCGGCGCGGCGATCATCACTGTCCGCAGTACGTGCGCCTTTCTGGCGCCCAGTCCGCCAAGGAAGTCGGCGCACCCGTAGGCGAGCGAGCTGCCCAGAGCCAGCAGCAGTGCGATCACGGTACCCCCTCGACGATTCATTACAATGACCTAATAGTACAACAGAACGACCGGATGATGCCAATCGAACGACCGCGCGGTACATTGAAATGTCTACATTGTGAGGACGGTGATCTCATGGCCGAGACGGCCGGGGCCCTGCGAACGGTCGCGCAGAACGTCAGGGCCGCCCGAACCCGTGCGGGCCTGTCCCTGGAAGAGCTCGGCCGGCGCGCCCAGGTCAGCAAGGGCGCGCTCGTGGCCCTGGAAAAGGCCCAGGGCAACCCCAACCTGGCCACCCTGGTACGGCTGGCCGACACCCTCGGCATCTCGGTGTCCGCACTGATGCAGGGCGCATCCGAGGGCCAGGTCCGCATCGTCGCCGCCGATGCCGTCGCACCCCTGTGGACCGGAGAGCGTGGCGGCCAGGCCCGGCTCATGCTGACAACCTCGGGCCCGAACCCCGTCGAGGTCTGGCGCTGGCAACTAGAACCAGACGAGGAATACTCCAGCCAGGCCCACCAGGCCGGAGTCGTGGAAACCATCAGTGTCACCTCCGGCCGGATGACCCTGACCCTCGGCGACAGCGAACACGTCATCGAAGCCGGACAGACCGCCACCTTCAACGGCGACGCCCCGCACACCTACAGCGGCGCGGGCACCGAGACCTGCAATCTGATCATGACGGTTCAACTCCCGCCTGGTCCCGCCGTCACCACCTGATCTATGGAGCACATGTGTTCGCTCATGTACGTGATAAGGGACTATTATCACGTACATGAGCGTCCAACGATCACGGCCGAGCTGGGGATACGTCCCAGCGGACGATGCGCGACTCCGGCACGTTATCCGGTACATCGTGCCGGGCGGTGGCCGATGAGTGCGGCGGGCGCGAAGGTCACCGCGATCCGCGGAGCCGCGATCACGCTCGCCGAGGCGGCCGACGCATTCCTCGGCACGCACCGCCTCGCCAACCCCAACACCCACCGCGCCTACGCCTCCGCCATCGACCGGACCATCGCCGCCCTCGGCGTCCGCGACCGCGCCTTGGCCGACGTCGCCGACCACGAGATCGGCCACGCTCTCACCACACTGTGGGGCGAGTGCGCGCCGGCGACATGGAACCGCAACCGGGCCGCCGTCTCCTCCTGGCTGTCCTGGTGCACCACGAAGAAACAGCTGGTCGCGCCGTCCATCCCCGGCGAAGCCGAAAGGCGGCGAGAGAACGTCGACCACACCAAGGCCGTCGCCAGGACCAAGCTGGAACGACTGCTGTCACGCCGCGACATACCGCTGCGCGACAAGACGCTCTACCGGATGCTGTACGAGACCGCCGCCCGCGCCGCCGAGATCCTCTCCCTCAACGTCGAAGACCTCGACCTCGACAACCGGCGCGCCCCGCTCACCTCCAAGGGCGGCGACGTCGAATGGGTGTACTGGGACACCGGCACCGCCCGGCTGCTGCCCCGCCTCCTGCGCCTGCCCGACGGCCACCCCGATGGGGCCGTCCGCACGCGAGGACCGCTCTTCCTCGCCGACCGCAAGCCCGTCCCGGCCCGCCGTCCCAGGTCCGGGCACATCTGCCCGCACACAGGCAGGCCCCGTCTGGGCTATGACCGCGTCCGCGTGCTCATGGACAAGCACCTCGGCCTGGACCCGCACCAGCTCCGCCACTCGGCCGCCACCCACCTCGGCGAACAGAAGGTGCCGCTTCAGCTCATCATGGCCAAGACCCGGCACAAGAACCCACGCACCGCGATGCGCTACACCCGGCCCGGCGGCGAAGCCGTCGCCGAGATCACCGCCATCCTCGGCCCTCCGGGTCGTACCCACTGAGGCCCGGCCGCCCCGAAACCAAAAGCGCCCCTTCACCGCGAAGCACGGAGAACAAGGCGCGTCAGATCAATGAAGAGGACTTCGGGAATCAGCGCAGACGACTACGGGAATCGACACCGCCTCTTGGTAGGCGGTGGCGAGGTTGTTGCGGGAGGTCGGGGTGTTGGGGTGGTCGTTTCCGTGGAGGCGTTCTTCGGTGGTCAGGGCGCGTTCGAGTTAGGCGATCGCCTGGCCGAGCGCGCCCTGCCCATGCAGGACAACAGCTGCCCCGCCGCAGCGGCCGAGCTCACCCGCCCGCCCGTGTCGGGGGTGTAGCCGCGCAGGTCGACGAAGAACACCCCGCCCGCAAACCAGCCCGCGCCCATGGCGTGGTGGGCGGCGACCAGGGCTAGGGCGGTCTTGCCGATCCCGCCCATCCCCCGCCACCGCCGACACCCCCCGAACCGGTGCCGCCACCCTCATCCCCGGAGCCGAGGGCCAGGACGACCGGGACGGCGACGATGCCGGTCTGCTCGGCGGCACCCACGATGACCGCGAGGGGGAGCAGGAAGGGGAGGCGGCCGTGCCTCCCGCCGGGCGCGGACGCAACGGCACCCGCTTCCCCGTCGACTGCGAGTGCACGCCCGCGCGGTGTCTGCAGGTCACCCCCTGCCGCCTGGGATCGGGGCCCGATCATCTGCGGAGCCTGCGAGCAGCCCTTCGCCGAGCCCGGCTGACCGGCGGCGCTACCGTGGTCCGTTGAGGGGGGTGCGCAGAGGGTGTGAACCGCATTCGGCCGGTTTACGCCCGGTGAACGGGTGAGCGCTCTACGCTGTAGCGGGCTGGGGTGGCGCGGGCTGTCGGAGGAGGGCGTCCCAGTACTAGTGGAACGACGAACCGGGGTTACTGTCACATGATTTGACACTAGGTCTCTGACCAGGCCACTCTTGCGTCGTGGCGGATTCTGAGGGTGTGGCGTTCCTGCGGTCGGATGTTGCCCGGTTCTGCGGGGAGATCGTCGATCTGGCGCCCGCGGTACGGCTGGCGCGGCTGGCGGAGCTGCGGGCGATGCTGGATGAGGTCACCTCGCAGGCGATGTCGGCTGCGATGGCGGACGCACAGAGCGAGGGGTGGGGGCTGCGCCGGATCGGCAAGCACGCCGGGGTCTCCCATGAACAGGTCCGCCGGATGCTCGTGCCGCCTGAGGCGCAGCCCTCCACGCCGCAGTGAAGTGGTGGCGGGGCTCAGCTGGGGTTATTGGCCGGGCGGGGGCGTGCGCAGCGGGCGCAGGGCGCCGCCCCTGATGATCTCCGGCAGGGCGAAGTTATAGCGCCCTAGGAAATTGAAATGCTCAAAACCCAGCGGGGAGAGCCGGGCGATGTCGGCGGCTGCTATCTTCTTTCCCTCGGCACGGATTTGATCCAGCGCGCGAGCCGTATAGACCGTGTTCCATAGAATGCAAACATTGGTCATGAAACCCAACGCGCCTAGTTGATCTTCCTGGCCTTCTTTGTATTTCTGCCGGAGTTCACCCTTTTGGCCGTGGAAGATTTTGCGGGCCAGGGTGTGGCGCGATTCCTGGCGGTTGAGCTGGGTGTTGACGCGGCGGCGCAGGAGTTCGTCGTCGAAATAGCAGGCCAGATAGGTCGAGCGATCCAGCTTGCCCAGCTCCATCAGCGCCCCGGCCGATCGGGGTGGGCGTGCCGCCGCCGGCGAAGTAGCGAAACAGCTCACTGGCCTTGACCGCGCCAGTGGACAGGGACGCGGCGACGCGCAGCAGGTCATCCCAGTTGTCGCGGATGAGGCCGAGGTTGACGCGGCTGCGGATCAGGCCCTCCAGGCGCCCGTAGTGGGCGGCTGGGTCGGCGCGGTACAGGGTGGCGCTGCCGACGTCGGCCAGGCGCGGGGAGAACTGCCAGCCCAGCAGTCGGAAGATACCAAAAGCGATTTCGGAGGCGCCCGAGGTGTCGGAGGCGATTTCGGTCGGCTTCAGTGACGTCTCCTGCTCCAGCAATCCTTCCAGGATGTAATACCAGTCCTTCGGCGTACCCGGAATGACGATGCCGTGGAAGCCGGTGAATTGATCGGAGGTGAAATTATAATAGGTGACGCCCTTGGCGCCCTTCCCCTTCCCCCAGTATTTGGTGTTGGGTCCGGCGTTGATGGTTTTCACCGGGACGACGAAACGCAGCCCGTCGGCGGATGCCAATTCTCCGCCGCCCCAGGCTTGCACCAGCTCCAGCTTGGTGTGGTGGTCGACGAGGGCGGCGTTGGCGGCGGTGATGGTGGCCGCCCTCAGATAGTTCTGCTCCACCCAGAACAGCCGGTCCAGGGCGAGCGCCGGATCACCGTCGGAGACCATGGGTCGCATCCCGACGTTCATGCTTTGCGCGACCAGGACGGCGGCGATCGAGGTGATCATGTCCTGTTTGCGCGACGGCGAGTCGCCGGAGACGTGGGTGAAGTGGTCCAGGCAGCCGGTCCAGGCGTGCACTTCCAGCAGCGCCTCGGGCAGGTCGACGATGGGGATGCGGGCGTCGACGTCGGCGCGCAGCGCGGTCAGCGTGGCGGGCTCGTCCAGGCGTTCCAGGCCGGTCAGGACCAGGCGGTCCTTGCCGCCCTCGTCCTTCTCCAGGCGCACCCAGTCGTTTTGGCCGTCCTCATCACCCGACAGGCCCGCGGCGAGCTGCTTGTAGGCGTGATCCAGGGTGGTGGCCCAGCGCTGCACGTCGTGCTCGGGGTCGGGTGACAGGCCCAGCTCCTCACAGATGATCGGCCGGGCCTTATCCCAGGCGTCGCCCCTCAGCAGCCCGGCGGTGGGGTCGCCCCACTTGCGCAGGCCCGGCACGAACACCTCGTGGCGGCGCAGTGATTCGCGCAGGCGTTCCACCGTGGCCAGGGTGTAGGCCTGCTTGTCGAAGGTGCCGGCCAGTTCACCGCGTTTGGGGAAGACCCGCCGGTGCCAGGCGGAGGTGAGGAAGGCGGCCGGGACTTCTTCGGGGGAGATGTCGGTGCGGCGGCGTTCGATCGCGCGCAGGAAGTCGATCGCCTCCAGCACCTCGTGACCGGCCCGTACGCCTTGGCCGGGCGCCTCGGCGGCGGCGCCGGCGTCGAAGTCGAGGTGCTTGAGCAGTTTGGGCAGGAAGCGCCGTACGGTGGCGTAGCGCTCGGTCAGCTCCTCGTGCAGGTGCTCGTCCGGTTCGCGGGCGAGTTCGGCGACGACGTCGGCGGCGGCGTGGACGGCGGCCAGGTCCATCTCCTCCAGGGCGGCGCGGATGTCGCCGTCGGGATGCTGGGCGACGGAACACACCTTGAGCCACACCTCGCGCAGCATGATCGCGGCGCCGTCGAGGTCTTTGATCGTGCGGATGCGTTCCTTGTTGGCCTTGAACCCCGCGGTGCGCAGCAGGTCGCCGACGACCAGGTCGAACACCTCGATCGCCTCATCGGCCGAGGCCGGGTCCATCACCTGGGCGAAGGCCACCAGGGTGGCCAGCTTGCGGTCCCCGCCCAGGGCGTCGACGGCCTGGGCGCGGGCAGCGTTCGCGAAGCGGGCCAGCGCGGCGATCTTGCCCGGCGGGATCGCCGACAGATCCCAGGTGGCGGCGCCCAGGGCGCGCAAGTCCAGATGCCGGTCGACGGCCTTGGCCACGCCGCCGCCGCTGACGTCGGTGGGGCTGCGCCGCAGCCGGTCCAGTTTAGAGACCCGCCGGCCCTCCTCCACCACGACCAGCTCTTCCAGGGCGCGCCGCTGGCCGGGGCTGGGGGCGGCGGCCAGCAGCCGGTACTGGCGCAACGCCGCGCGTTCGCGCAGCCCGGCGATCATCCGCTCCAAGGTGGTGACCCCGGGCAGCAGGATCTTGGCCTCCACCAGGCGGTGGGTGGCCAGGTCGAACAGCACGATCGGGCGTTCGCCGCCGTTCCAGGTCCGCCGATACACCCAGCGGGCCAGGGCGAACCACTGCTCGAACTCAAACGGGGTGTAGCCGTGCGCTTCGCGGATCAGCTTCTGGTGATCCCAGCGCGCCTCCTTCTCCCCATACCCCTTCAGGTCGGCGGGATCCAGGCCAAGCTGCTCGGCGACGTAGTCGACGACCACGGCCGGCGCGTCGCTCGGGTCGAGGAGGAAGGTGCCGAGAAAACGTACGGTTCCCAGTTGGAGGGCGTAGCCGATTTGGTTGCGAGCGCCGTTGGCGGCCATCGCCTCGCGCCGGTCGACGGCGTCCAGGTGGAAGAAGGCGCCCAGCTGGGCGGGGTCGGGGACGCCGTTGAAGACTCCCCATCGGCTGCGTTGTTCCTCGGACAGGAAGTTGACCGGCATGAGATCTCCCTCGACACGCCGAAGCGCCCCCCGCCTCGCCCGGCGTGGTGAGGGCGCCCCGGATATCACCGGCGGCCAAGTTGAGGGACTCGACTTGGCCGATTACGTGCTGAATTGTGCCAGTTTCACGGCTACATGATCACCGCTGTCAGGGCGCCGGGCCGTGGCGGAGGGCCGCGCGGGCGTCCCGCCACGCGACGCCCGGATCTGGCGGTTGCTTTTGCGGGGGCGGCCTTTATCGTCGAGATCATGGCAGCCCGCCGCAATCCGAAGAAGGACAAGGCCGCCCGGCGCCGCCGACCCGACCGCCGGCCCGCGGACGGCCATCGGCGGGTGCGGATGAGCATCGAGACGGTCACCACCATGATGCTCAACGCGCCTGCGGAGGTGCTGCCGCTGGTCGGGGTGGCCGGTTTTTGGCTGTGGAACATGGCCGAAGACGGCCACAGCGCCGCCTACTGCGTGGACGGCTGCCGGACCATGCACCACGCGCTGGCCGAGTACGGCATCGCCTCCCGGGTGGAGGCGGTGGTGCTGGAGGTGGAGGGCAACGGCTCGCACACCCTGTACGGCGGCAACGGCCCGCACTACAACCCCGACGGCAGCTTCAACGGGCATGCGGTGCTGGTGGTGCCCCCGGCCCGCAGGTTCATGGACGCGACACTGCAGCAGTACGCCGAGGTGCCCGACACCGAAAAGGCCACCGCGCCGCTGCTCGCCCCGTTACCGGACGGCACCGGGCTGGGCAGCGCCTGGCTCGCGATCGACCGGGGCGACCACCGCGTGGTCTACCGGCCGGTGCCCGAGCACCAGCGCGAGGCGTGGCGCAACCCGGCCCAGCACGTCGGTGATGACGCCTTCCGGCGGGCCGGCGCGAACCTGGCCGCCAACGTCTTCGACATGCTGCGCAGCGAGTTCTTCCGCGAGGCGAGCCTCGCCTCGCCCTACCCGCGCCTGCACCGCCTGATCGAGGTGCTGGGCGAGGCCAAGTCGATCGCCGACAGCAACGGTTACCGCTTCCGCCCGGCGGGCGCGGCCGCCGATGTTCGCCTGGCCGACATCCGTTGACCCCCACCCGCCGCACCGCCCGTACTGCCCGGATGTTGTCACAGGTCTTCGACGTAGTCGGCGGCGATCTCCTCGGGCGGGTTGGTGTACAGCTTCAGGTAGCGCTCGTTGGCGTGGCCCAGGCGTCGTTCCAGCTCGGCCCGGTTGTGGCCGGAGGCTTGGGAGAGCAGGTAGGCGAAGGTGTGGCGCAGATCATGCGGGCGCAGCGTGCCGAGCTGCCGGTCGGCGCCTTGGACTTGCAGGTCGTGGATGGCGCCGATCTCGCCGACGATCGTGTTGATCGAGCGCGGTGACAGCCGCCCGTCGGGCTGGCGGGCGGCGATGGAGGGGGCCGCCAGGAACAGCGCGGTGGAGTCGGGGGCGACGTCGCGGTCGCGTTCGCAGGCGAGGTAGTCGGCCAGCGCGGCGCGGGCGTCCAGGCCGAGGAAGACGCTACGACTGGTGCGGCCCTTGCCGCGCACCCCGGAAAGCTTGGCCTTCTTGACCCGGCGCAGCTGCTCGGGCTCGCGAGGCTCCAGCTGGTCCAGGTCCAGGCCGGCGATCTCGGCGCGGCGCAGCCCGGTGCCGAGCATGGTGTGCACGATGGCGCGATCGCGCAGCGGCCGGGCGTGACGGTGCGTGGCCACCTGGCCGCCGCCGCGGTGGCGGCGGCCGGTCAGCTGGTGGAAGGACTCCAGCCGGTCCAGCACGTTCTTGACGGTGCGCACCTGGGCGGCGCCCAGCGCGCGCACCTCGGGGGCGGGCAGCCGTAGCGGGTCGACCCGCTTGGTCGGGTCGCCGCCCGGCAGCAGCGCGGCCGGGGCGTGCGCACTGATCCAGGAGAACAGGGCCGAGGCGTGGGCGAGGTGGTTGTTGACCGTCGCCGGCGCCATGGCGGCCGCGCTGCCGTCCTTTCGCCGCCACCCGGCGGCGGCCAGGTGATCGCGCCAGGCGGCGAGTTCGCGGGCGGTGATCGCCGAGACGCGCTCGTGTCCGAGCCCGGCGGTGATCCAAGCGCGCAGCCGCTGCAGATGACGGCTGATCTTCGCGCTCACCTCGGCCGAACGCACCCCGCGGACCGCGAGGTCGAGGTAGCGCTCGATCCACACTCCAAGATCGTCATCGGCCGGGTCGAGGCTCCCGGAGAGGCCAACGACCTTTCGTGAAGTGATTTTGCGGCGATCCTGCCCCTCGGCCCTTTCGGCCGAGCTGGGCGTCTGGTGGGGCATGCCGCCAGTTTACTTCACGGAAGAGCCATTTCCTGAAGAGAATCGGCGGGACCGCGTACGGCTTATGCTTCCGAGCTCGCGCCGCTAGGCTTCCGCTGACGGTACGAATTTCTGAACTGCCCGGCATGGCTGGCTGTTGGAGATCACGGATGATTAGCCCTTACGTACGTCGGCTGCGGCTGGCCACGGAGTTGCGTGCTCTGCGCACCCGGGCCGGGCTGACCCACGAGCAGCTGGCCAAGAAGATCGGCACCTCCCGCGCGCAGATCTCCCGGCTGGAAAACAGCCACGTCCCGCCCGACCAGGACGACATCATCACGCTTCTGGACGCGCTGGGCGTCGAGGGCGAGCAGTGGACGCATCTGCTGACCATCGCCCGCGAGGCCGCCGAGCGGGGCTGGTGGGAGTCCAACAAGGCGATGGGCACCCGGCAGCCGCTGTTCGCCAACCTGGAGGCCGGCGCGGTGGAGATCTGCGAGTACCAGCAGACCTTCTACCCCGGCCTGCTGCAGACCCCGGAGTTCACCCGGGTGCGGGTGGCCGCCGACTGGTTCGCCGATTCCGCGGGCGCGGCGCCGCAGGCCGAGGGCGTCGTTAAGGGGCGGGCGGGACGCCAGCGGATGCTGGCGCGCCCCGACGGGCCGACGTATGAGGTCATCGTGGACGAGGTCGTCATCCGGCGGCGCCTGGCCCCGCCCGCGGTGCTGCGTGAGCAATTGCTGCACGTGATCGCCAAGGCGGCCCAGGAAAAGATCACCGTCCGGGTGCTGCCAGTGGAGGCCGACATCGACGGCTACGCCTTTGTACCCTCCACCTTCTCCATCTACCGCTACGCCGATCCCGGCGACCCGATCGTCGTCGGCGTGGAGGCGGTCACCTCCGATGTGGTCTTGACCGAGGACGGCCACGTCACGCCCTACCTGCAGATGTATGACCGGCTGCGCGCCGCCGCGCTGCCGGCCTCTGACAGTCTCCATTGGCTGAGCCAGGCCGCCGAGCGGCTGGCCGACAGATAAATAGGACCCATCATGAGCAACTCCCACGACAACGCCGACAAGTTCACCACCTGGCGCAAGTCGCGTCGCAGCGGCGGCGACGGCAACTGTGTCGAGGTCGCCGCCGCCGCCGACGGCACGATCGGGGTCCGCGACTCCAAGGGCCGGGGCGGACCGCACCTGGAGTTCACCTCCGAGCAGTGGCGCGACTTCCTCGGCCGGGCCAAGGCCGGCCAGTTCGACCAGATGTAGGGCGCCGGGTCGGGCGCGCTCAACTCCGGCGGGGCCGGAGTCCAGCCTTCGGGCGGGCTCCGGCCCCGCTCGCATGGTCGGGGTGACTGGCAGGTGACAGAAAGCCGGGAACGGGTTGTCAGCCGGTCGGTGCAGAACCATACTGAGGAAGTTTTGAGTTTCTGTACCGTACAGAGTCTTGAGCAGTTCGCAACTTTGCTCTGTGCTGAGCACTGCAGAGGTGACGCGATATGCCGACCGCACCAGGCACGCCGACTTCGGCGGCCATGCTGTGCAGCGCGACCGGCCCGCTGCCTGCCGCCCGCTGGCGGCAGGTGTTCGCCGGACACGAACAGCAGTTGGGGCCGCTACGCCGCTGGCTGGAGTCGCTGCTGCCCGGCTGCCCGGCCCGCGACGACCTGGCGCTGATCACGGTGGAGTACGCCGCCAACGCCATCGCCCACACAGCCAGCGGCAACGGCGGCTGGTTCGTCACCGAGATCACCTGGCACGGCAGCGCCATCCGGGTCACCGTCGCCGACGGCGGGTCGCAGGCTGAGCCACACCTGGTCGACGATCCCCTGGCCGAACACGGCCGCGGCCTGCACCTGGTGCGGGAACTGTCGCAGCGGATGGGCGTGGCCGGTGACGCGCGCGGGCGCGCGCTGTGGGCAGAGGTGGACTGGTCGCCGCCCAGCGGGCAGGCCTTCCCGGCCTGGCGCGGACCCTGGGAGAGCGCGATCGCCGCCGATGAGCAGGATCTGCTGCGCCGCTTCCCCGGCAGCTGTACCTGGTTCGGCCGCGCGACGCTGCAATGGTGGGCGCTGGCCGACGGGGCGGGCGGCTCCCTGATGAGCGCGCCGTCGGCCGAAGCGCTGGCCGAGCGGCTCGCCGGCCACCGGCGCCCGCCCTGGTGAGGTTCTCAGGTCGCAGGCGGCACAAACCTCAGAGCATCTTCGTCCGGTTCCACCGCCCGAGGAAAGGGATCCGCACATGACCCAGGCTCACCCCGCACCCGCCCCCGCTGCCGTCTCCGTCCCTGATCCGCGGCGCGGCCTGGCCGTCGGTGGCGGGCGGGCGTTGTCGGGCACAACGGGGGTGGACGGCTCGAAGAACGCCGCGCTGCCTCTGCTGGCCGCGGCCGCCGCCCTGGGCCAGGTGGTCACCGTGACCAACCTGCCCGCCAGTTCCGACGTGGCCGCCATGACCGCGCTGATCCGCGCCGCCGGAGTCCTTACCGAACCTGTGCCCGGTCGAAGCGGCGCGCTGCGCGTCACCCCCGCCCCCGACCAGGCAGCAGGGGCGGAGCATGAGCTAGCGGCGGCCATCCGCGCCTCTTACTATCTGGCGCCCGCCCTGCTGGCCTGCGGCCGGGCCGAGCTGCCCTGGCCCGGCGGGTGCAGCGTCGGTGATCGCGGCATGGAACTGCACTTGGCCGCCTATGAGGCCTTCGGCGACAGCGTGTACACCAACGCGGAGGGCTACCGGATCACCGCCGCCGTTTCGCCTTCACAGGCCCCGGTGGAGATCACCCTGCCCTTTCCCAGCCGCGGCACCACCGTGGTGGCGCTGCTGCGCGCCCTGGTGGCCCGCCGCCCGCTGCTGCTGCACTCGCCCAACACCTCCCCGGAGGTGACCGGCCTGGTGACGGCACTCGGCCAGGCCGGGCACGAGATCGCCTACCGGGGCGATGGGTCGCTGTCCTTCCGCCCTGTTGCCGAGAGCGGCGAGGTGGCCTACTGGCGGGTGCCGGGAGACAAGATCGAAGCCGGGACGCTGTTGTGCGCGCTGGCGGCCACTGGCGGAGCCGGCCACATCACCGGCGCCGACCCCGCCCACCTGAAGCCGCTGCTGGACCTGCTGGCCGGGCTGGGGTTCGCCATCGCCCTCACCGAGAGCGGGGTGGAGTTGTCGACGCCCGCCGTGGTGACGGGCATGCCGGTGCGGGCCATCGCCTCCCTGGCCTCGCTGGCCGCCCGCGACTGCCTGGATGCCGACTTCGAGCCGCCGCTGATGGCCCTGGCCCTCACCCTGCCCGGCCGGCATGCCTTCGCCGATGAGATCAACCCCGGCCGGCACGCCAACCTGCTGCCCCAGCTGCGCCGTCTGGGCGCCGTCATCACCGAAACCTCGCCCACCGCCTGCCGCCTGGACGGCCCCCAGCACCTGGCCGGAGCGCAGGTGGAGGCCACCGACATCCGCACCGGCTCGGCGCTGCTGCTGGCCGCGCTGACTGCCCACGGCACCAGCATGATCAGCGGCCTGGGCCAGCTGCAGCGCGGCCACGCCGACCTGCCCGGCAAACTGTGCGCCCTGGGCGCCGACATCACCACCCTGACCGGAAACTGGCCGCAACCGTGACGGCGACAGGAGCGCAGGCGGAGGAGGCCCGCGACCTCCAGGCGATCGTGGCCACCACCGACGTCCATTCCACCCTGGAAGACGCGTCCCGCCTGCTCGCCCACCTGCACCATGCCCGACGCGACGCGCTCGTGGTCGACTGCGGCGACTTCTTCGAGGGCAGCGGCTACTACACTCTGGATCGCGGCGCCCTGGAGCAGCAGCTGCTGACGGGCCTGTATGACGTGCTGGCCCCCGGCAACCACGGCTGGCACCACCACCTGCAACCCGGCCTGCGCCCGCTGACGGTGTGCGCCAACGTCAGCGATCAGCGCGGCACCGACCTGTTTCGACCCCTGCGCTGGGCCACCATCGCCGGACGGCGCGTCGCCATCACCGCGGTCATCGGTGAGCAGGCCTTCGCCTGCGTACCCGCCGCCGACCGGGCCGGGGCCCGTTTCATCCCACCGGAGGCCGCCCTGCACGCGCTGCGGCGCGCCCACCAGGCGCAGGACTGGATCGTGCTGAGCCATGCCGGTTACGAACACGACCTTGCCCTGGCCAGGGCCTGCCCGCACCTGGACGTGATCTTTTCCGGGCACTGCCACAGCGAACGCCATCAGCCCACCATCGTCGGCACCACCACGGTGGTCAAAGGCTACGAGCTGGCCGCCGGCTACGCCCGCGCCGTACCCGGGCCCGGCGGCTGGCGGGCCAGTGTGCACCACTTCGCACCCGCCGCCGAAGCGCCCGCCATCCCCGCCTGCTGGTGGCCGCTGCTGACCCGCATCGCCCACCTTCGCCGCCGGCTCGCCGTCCCGCTCGGCCAGTTGCGCGAGGACTTCCGCGACCGGCCGCTGAACCTGCCCGACCTGCTGGCCGCCACCGCCGCCGATCTCCGCGCCCGCACCGGCGCCCCGGCCGTCGTCCTGAACCAGACCTGCCTGCGGGCCGCCGACCTGCGGACCCACCTGAACGTCGGCGATCTTCTCCGCATCGAGCCGTTCGGCAACCGGCTCACCGTCGCCGACGTGCCGCAGCCCTTCGCCGCCGCCCCGGATGCTCTGCTGTCCCTGCTGCGCGAGGCGATGGGGCCGATCATCACCGACCCCGACCCGCTACCCCTACCGCTGCACCGCGTGCTCACCACCGACTACCTGGCCGCCACCTTCCTGAGCAGTGACCAACCCCCCACCCACGAACCGCTCGCCCAGGCTCTCCAACGCCTGATGACCACAAGCGACCCCAACCGACAAGGAGGCCGGTGATGATCCTCACCGGACCAGAGATCACCACCGCGGCGGGCGACGGCAGGCTGCGCATCGACCCCTTCGAGGCCGACCAGGTCAACCCCAACAGCTACAACGTGTCCCTGGGCGAAACCCTGCTCACCTACACCGACCCCGTCATCGACGCCCGCCGCCCCAACCCCACCCGCGCCCAGCACATCCCCGCCGGCGGCTACGTCCTGCAGCCCGGCGAGCTGTATCTGGGCCACACCCAAGAACGCGTCGGCTCCGACACTTTCGTCCCGCTGCTGTTCGGCCGCTCCTCCGTCGGCCGCCTCGGCCTGTTCGTCGAGATCACCGCCCCGATCGGCGACCTGGGCTTCCATGGCCAGTGGACGCTGATGCTCTCGGCCATCCGGCCGCTACGCGTGTACGCGGGCATGAAGATCGGCCAGATCATGTTCTTCGTCTGCGTCGGCCCCATCGACCTCTACCGCGGCAAGTACCAGGCCTCGGCCGGACCGCAATCCTCACGCCTATGGCACGACGGCGCCCGCCCGCTCGGGGCGGCCGCCTCATGATCCTCACCGGCCCCGCCATCGCCGCCGCGATCACCGCAGGAGAGATCACCATCGACCCCTACGACCCGGCCCGCCTGTCACCCAACGCCTACGACTGGCGGCTGGGAGAACGCCTGCGGATCTGCGAAGGCGACCTGGACGCCGCCGAACCCAGCTCCTTCACCGAGATAGCCATCGGCGAGAACGGGACGATCCTGCGTCCGGGCGTGCTGTATCTGGGCCTGACCCACGAGCGGACCGGCTCCGAGCGCTACGCCCAGCTCCTCAACGGCGACCACGCCTCAGGCTGCCTCGGCTTGTGGGTACACGTCTCGGCGCCGCTGGGCCACGCCGGGCACGCCATCTGCTGGACCCTGGAAATCCGCGCCGCCAAAGCGGTGCGCGTCTACCCGCGCATGACCTTCGGCAAGCTCGCCTTCCTGCAGACCTTCGGCGCCCCCTGCAGCTACCAACACCTCGGCCGCAAATACACCCAATCGGCCGGCATCGAGACCTCCCGCCTGCACGAGGAGATCGGCGGGCAGCCATGAAAGCCGCCACCCAGCCCGGGCCGATCCTGACTGCGCTGGACCTGCCCGCCGCCAGCCCCGGCGGCAGCGTCGAACTGCTGCACGACCTCTACACCGGGCCCGCGCCGCTGATCGACGCCCAGGTGTTCATGCTGGCCCCCGACAACCCAGACACCCGCTACCCCACCCCGATCCAGGTGCTGCCCGCCACCGGCAAATGCCTGGACGGGCCCGCATTCGCAACCTACGTCACCCACCTGCGCGAACGCCTGGCCGCAGCCGTCGACCCGCGCCAGGTCGCGGTGGTCCACCTGCAGCACCTGGCCTTCGGCGCCAGCCCCGCCCTGATCGCCCTCCTGCCCCGCCACCCGCGCCTGGCCCTGGTCCACGGCACCGACCTGATCTTCGCCGCCGCCCACCCCACCCAGCGCCGCGTCCTGCACGAGAGCGCCGCCGCCTGCCGCGCCATCGTCGTGCCCACCACCGCCATGGCCGACCACCTCAGCCGCCTCGCCCCGCACACCCGCCAGGCCCGCCTCGTGCACATCCCCTGGGGCATCCCCGACGAACTCCTGCACACCCCGCCACCCGCGCGCCAACGCGGGCAGGGGCCGCTGCGGCTGCTGTACGCCGGACGACTCACCCCCGAAAAGGGGCTCGACACCATCACCGCAGCCCTGGCCGCCATGCCCGGCCTGCACCTGAGCATCGCCGCCCCACCCGCCCAATACGCCACCTACGCCGCCGACAGCGCCCGCGAGCGCTGCCCCATCACCTACCTCGGCTGGCTACCCCGGCGCCGGTTGTGGCAGGCCTTCGCCGACCACGACGCGCTCATCGTGCCCTCCACCACCCTGGAAGCCTTCGGCCTGGTCGCCCTCGAAGCCCAAGCCCGCGGCTTGCCCGTCCTGTACCGGCCGGTGCCCGGCTTGACCGAAGTCCTCGGCGACTCCGCACTGGCCGCCGACCTGGCCAACCCCGCCGCCCTCCTGCAGACCCTCATCCGCCTCAAGAGCGATCGGGCTTTTCTGGCCGACCTGCGCGCCGCAGGGCTGGCCAACGCCGCCCGCTTCCCGCTCAGCGCCACCGCCGCCGCACTGAACGCCCTCAGCCGGCAGATCACCTGACACGTTCGCCCCGCCGCGCATCGCGCGCACCAGCCGGCCACCGGCCCGCATCACTACGCTGGGACCCGGCACGCCACTCACCACGAAGGAACCCGAAAGCTCATGGCCGATCTCGGCGAGGCGATCACTCAGCTGTTGTCCGACGGAGTGCGCGAGCGGGTCTTCCCCGGCGCGGTGTGGGCCATCGGCGACGCCGACACCATCCTGGTCTCCGACCGTAGCGGTCTGCTCGACCCGGCCCAGCCGGAGGCCGGGATGCGCCTGGACACCGTGTTCGACGTGGCCAGCCTCACCAAGATCCTCGCCGTGTGGGCGAGCATCGGCACCCTGTGGCAGAACCAGGCCCTGCCCCTCGATGAGCCGCTGGCCGCCTTCTGGCCCGAGGTCGCCGGCCACCAGCTCGGCCAGGTCACCGCCCGCCACCTGCTCACCCACACCGCCGGCGTGCCGCTGCGGGCCAACCTCAAGAACCTCTACGGCAGCGACCCGCGCGCCATCCGCGACGGCGTCCTGGCCGAGCCCCTGCACCGCCCGCCGGGCCAGGCCGTCGAATACACCGACCGCGCCGCCCTCATCCTCGGCTTCCTCGCCGAACACCTCACCGAAACCCCGCTCGATCAGCTCGCCGAGCAGCGCATCTGGCAGCCCCTCGGCATGACGGGCACCCGGTTCGGGCCCCTGCCCGACGAGCTCACGGCCCGGTGCGCGCCCACCGAACTCGACGCCGACACCGGCGCGCACCTCAAGGGCGTGGCCCACGACTTCTCCGCCCGCCTGCTCGGCGGCGTCTGCGGCATCGCCGGCGTCTTCTCCACCCTGGCCGACCTGGCCCTGTTCCAGCGCCACCTGCTAGCCCCAGGCCCCAGCTGCGACCACGTCGGATTCGGGCCCGCGTGGGTGGCCGAATCCCTGCAGGTCCACACCGGCGACCTGACCCCCGCCCGCGGCCTGTTCTGGTATCCCGCCCCCGGCACCAGCCCCGAAGAGGGCATCTACGTGCACTACGGCTTCACCGGCACCGGCATGTGGACCTCCCCCAAACAAGGACGCTGGGCCGTCCTGCTCACCAACAAGCTCTACTACAGCCGCGACCGCGACCCGCTCATGGCCGTACGCAACGCCTTCCGCGCACTCGCCTTCGACTGACCGACCCCCACAGCACAGCTGTGGAATGTGACATGGAATGCCACCAGCGCCCGAACGCGGCCCCACCCGTACGGACGAAACCGCGCTCGGCCACGATCTTCGGCGATCAGCTGGCCAGCGCCTGCAGCAGACGCTCCCGCTGCTGCTTGGTCAGCCCGCCGACCCGGCGCCTCTCAGCCACCCCCGACACCGCCATCAGCGCCGCGACCCGCGCCGGCCCGTAACCGGGAACCGCGCGAAGGACCTGCGCCACCCGGGTCTTCTTCACCAGCTCCTCATCGCCACGGCCGAACACCTCCGCCACACTGGTCGTCCCGGACTTCACCCCCGCCAACAGCGCACTACGCGCCGTGCGCGCCTCGGCCGCCTTCTCCAAGGCCTTCGCCCGCTGCTGCGGCGTCATCGTCGGCACTGCCATAAAGATCTGCCCTCCCACTCTGTAGATCGGCTGCTCGAACTCCTGCATCGCACACCCCGACGCAGGTCAACAGCCATCATCCCGCAGAGTGTCAAATCATGTGACGGTAACCCCGGTTCGTCGTTCCACTAGTACTGGGACGCCAACCTGGGGGGCGGAAGCGTGAAGCCCGTCCTGGACGCCCTCCCGTGCGAGTCCGTCGAGCACGCCAGATACAGATCCTCGCCTGGAGACCGTGAGATCGCGGTCGTCGTGATCCGGGCAGCGAGCGGCGGCCGACTGGACAGGGTCGGCCGCCTGCTCGGCGATTCCGGCAGCTTTGTCAAGACTCTTTCCGAGGACGGGAAGTTCGAGGAACCCGAAGTCCTCGGCGTTCCCCGGGCGTTCTCCTACACCGATTCGCTGCTGTTGTACGTCACCGCCGACTCCTCTGCCGGAAGCACGGCCCAGCCCGACGCTGACAGGGCCATCGATGACATCAGCAAGGGGCTTGGACGCCATTTCCGGCTCGCCGGAGTTCGCTGACCACCGTCCTGCCGTCGACAGCAGGTGAACGCCGCTCTTGAGACGGTCTCCCGCGCGGGAGACGATCAAGCACAGGCGGGACAGAGGTGACCGGAACCATCTTGAGATGGGCTCAGATGGAAAGAGCTTGGGCCGGGCCGATCGGATTGCCAGGCGAGTCCAGCCATACTCTCTGGCTCTGCTCGCGGCCGGTGGTGACGGTGAGCCCGAACCGTTCACGTTCCGGGCGGCTCCACTCCACCCACCGCAGGTAAGCGGCCCAGCAGCCACAAGACACCCAACGCGAATGGCTCCTACGCCGCGGGACCACCTGGCGCCACCTCAACCGCGAAACGCCCCTCGCCCACTACCTCGCCCTCAAGAACCTCCTCACCCACCACGCCGACCTCCTGAAAGCCAAGATCGATCTCTGTGATCGCCGATGATGGATCGCGACCATCTGGGGCCTGTGCTTGGGACGCGGAGCGAAGGATTGCCGCGCCAACAGGACGGCCAGAAGGCCCGTTGCCGTTCTGCGATGATGTCCCGGTGGAGGAACAGTCGCCAGTCGCGTCATCGCCGATCATTCTCGGCATCGACGACCTGCGCCCCCTCCCCAGGACCACGAGGATCGCTCGCACCAGCGCGGAAGGCATCCAGCTCCTCGAGGAACACCGAGATCGCTTCATCGCTGAGCTCTGGCTCGATCATGATCTGGGCGGGGACGACAGCGTCTTGCCCGTTGTCACACTTCTGGAGGAGGCCGCCTTCAAGTGTCGCCCATTCCAGATAGGGATGATCTTCGTTCACAGTGCCAACCCGATCGGAGCGGAGACCGTCGTCCGCGCCCTCACCCGCTGGGACTACCGAGTCCGGCGAGCCGTCGCCTGAACCCCGGAGCCCGCAATCGCTGACCACACCCCACTCCCAGCTTGGCAGCACGGCCGCTACACACCCGACGAACACGCGTGGCCGTACCTGCGACCGCAACTGCGTCTTGGCCAGGCACTCACCGGCACGATCGCCTGGGTTCCCAGACCCGGCTGCAGCGGTATCGGCGTCGAACTCGGTCTCCCCGTTGGGGGCTTCGTCGACGTGCTCCACCTGCCCGACAACCCCGACCGCTGGCCAGCTCTCGGGGCCGTCATCGACTTCGTGATCTGGCGGATCGACGAACGCCCCCAGATCGGGCTGATGCCCGCCGCCCCGCACTACCGCCGAGAAGACTTCACCACGTGGATCGAGGACCAGGCCACGCCCGCGGCCACAGCGTTCCGAACTCAGCAGGCGACAGACACGGACTCTTCAACGCCTTGATCGACGCCTGGCCGGACGGATCCAAGCCCAGGCCCCTATGGGTGACAGAAAGCCTGTCTATGTGACAACTACCGCGCTTCGGCTCACGCGGATCTGGCAGCCCCGTCTGCCGCTGGCGGCACTGTGTGTGACCTTGGCCAACTAGCTCTGATAGTCACAGCTGCTGCACGATCAGGACACTGGTTCAGGCAGCGATTACCAGAGACGCAGCGGTCCTGATCTGCTGACGCGAGTGGTGCAGGGCTGCGAGAAGCTGCCGCCCGCAATCCTGGTGTCGACTGGACGGCGCTCACGCGCTGTCGTCTTTGGTGTCGTGGGGGGTGGCGAGGTAGTCGAGGAAGGAGAGCTGGCCGAGTGCGGCCAGGGTGGTGGCCTGGGCCAGCGCTTCGGCGGCGTGCCGGTGCAGCAGCTGGGCATCGCCGAGCGCGCCGACCGAAACGTCGTCGTGGGCCAGTGTCTGCTGGAGGCGGGCGAGTGCGGCGGCGGCCAGTGCTGTGGCGCGGTTGAGCTCGTTGCGTGCGAGGGTGCGCTGGTGCCGGTAGCCACGCGCGATCAGCGCGTCCGGCAACCGCTCATCCTCGCCTGACGGCCCCGACGAGTCGCTCATCCAGCGCTCCTCTCCCCTGTTGTTCATGATCGAAAACGCTCCCAGGCTATTCGTGACAGAGAGTGTTGAGGTGGTCGGGAGCGGTCATGCCCCGGCGCATGTGCTCCCGCCTCGCCTTGCCGTCGGTGTCGGCCCGGGTGGTGGCCGGGTCCCAGCCGAACGCCTTGAGGCGCGACCGGCCAGGCCCCCGCACGCAGTGACGGCTTCGCCGAGCACACGGAGACCGTGCCGGCCGGCGCCGCCTACTCATCGCCGTCGTGGCGAGGGCGGGTCCGGGCGGCGAGTGCTGCTTCGGCCGCCAGGGCGCGTTGTTCGGCCACCGCCGCCCGTTCGCGTTGCGCTTCGGCCTGGGCGCGGGCTGCGATGAGTTCGGTTTCGGTGCGGGCGAGCAGGTGCGCGCTGGCCTTGGCATCACCGTGGGCGGCCACCAGTTCCAGTTGTGCCTGGGTGGCGCGCTGGTGGGCTTGCTCGGCGCGGGTCGCGGTGGCGTCGGCGCGGGCGGCGGCCTGGTCGCGCTGGTGGTGGGCTTGTTCGGTTTCGGCGCGTAGAGCGGACAGCTGCCGGTCGGCGTGCGCGGCGGCCAGGGCGGCGTCGCGGCGTTCGGTCTCCAGCGTGGCGTGCACGCTGGTCAGCAGGGTTTGGTGTTCGGTCAGCTCGGCGCGCAGCGCGGCGGCCTCCTGCTGCATCTGCTGGAGGTGCGCGCTGATGGCCCGGTAGTCCGTCTCCATCGCGCTCCGGGCTTCGACGGCTTCGGCCCGGGCGGCGATGGCGGTGTCGCGGTCGGCTTCGGCGGCCCCGCGGGCGCGTTCGTGTTCGGCGAGTTGTTCCCAGGCGTCCCGGGCGCTGTGCTGGGCGGTGGTGACCTGGGCTGCGGCTTTGTCCTCGGCGTGGCGCTGCGCCTGCTTCGCGGCCGCGACGGCGGTGGCCTTCTCCTCGTGCGCGGCTGCGGCGCGGCGCTCGGCGAGCTCGGCGCGTGACTCGGCCTCTCCCCTGTCGCGGCGGGCCTGGGCGGCTTCGGCCCGGGCGGTGCGGGCTTCGCTCAGCGCGGCGGCGGCGCTGTCGCAGAGGTCGGCGCGTAGTGCGGCGGCGATGGCCTCCAGCCGGTCGATCTGCGGGGCCAGCACCGTCTCGGCCTGTTCCAGGCGGGCTTGCCCGGACTCGCGGGCGGCGGCGGTCGCGGCCGGGACCCGTTCCTTGTTGTAGCGGCGCCGGTGATCATCGGTGCAGTCCTGGGCGTCGGCGCGCTTACCGGCGGGCAGGGCGCCGCCGCAGTAGCGGCAGGGGCGGCCACCGGCCGCGCGGGTGCGCCGCGCGCGCTCGGCGGCGTCGCGCTCGTCGACGTGCCCGGCCACCGGAGCCGTCCCTGCCTCCACATCGCCGGGAGTCTGTCCGCTGTCGTCGTGCGCCTGTTCGCCGAGGCCGCCGGTGGGGCTGTCCGAATCGATCACCACACAACCATACCGCAGGCGTACTCGATATGTTGGAACGGATACGGATACGATTCGGATCTGTTTAGTTTTGATCTTCGGGAATCTCACACAATTCAGCTTGTGTGAGATATCGGCGACCGACCTGCATCGGACCTGTGACTGGTCATTTCGTTGACCTGGGGCTTCGTCACTGGTGTCAGTCGGCTGGTCACCCGATGTCAGCGACCAAGATCCTCCCCTAGCTCCCAACACTGCTGAGCGGCCGCGCACGTCGACCTCACCCAAAAGCTGAGTAGCGATAAGCTGACTTATCGACAGCCAGAATGTTGATCTTGGAGAACCATATGAGTGGGCTTCCGCGAGGCGAGCTAGCCGCCATCCCTGCCGCCGCCGCCCGCCCGGTGCGGGATGAGCATGTGCTCGACCAGGACGCCGCACGCCTGGTCGAGTCCGGGCTGGCCGCCAACACCCGCATCGCCTACGCGCGCGACTTCGCCCTCTACTCCGCCTGGTGTGAGGACACCGGCCGTACACCCCTGTCGGCCACCGCAGCCACCCTGGCCAACTACGTGACACACCTGGCCATGCAGCGATACGCACCGGCCACCATCGATCGAGCCCTGGCCTGTGTCCTGGCCGCCCACGACCACGCCCAGCTGGGCAAACCCTCCACGACACCGGCCCGGCTGGCGCTGCGCGCCTACCGCCGCGATCGCGCCCAGCAAGGCCACCGCCCGCGCAAATCACCCCCGATCACCGTCGACCAGCTGCGTGCCATGGTGACCGCCCTCCCCCACAACACGGCAACAGGCCTACGCGACCGAGCGGTGCTCGTCCTAGGCTTCGCCCTGATGGGCCGCAGATCGGAGATCGTCGAGGTCGGCATCAGCGACCTCACTTTCACCGACGAAGGCCTCGAGGTGTACATCCCTCTCAGCAAGACCGATCAGGACGCGCACGGCGAAACGGTCGCCGTCCCCTACGGCTCCCATCCCGAGACCTGCCCCGTGCGGGTGGTGCGCGCCTGGCTGGCGGTCTTGGCCGAGCATGGCATCACCAGCGGTCCGCTGCTGCGCTCCATCGACCGTCATGGTGGAATTGCCGATCGCTCTCGCGCCTGCGCGGGGCGCGGCCGTACCGGCGGTCTCAGCCCGCAGGCGATCAACCTCATCGTCAAACGAGCCGCCGCCGAAGCCAACCTCGAACACGCGGCTTCCTACACCGCCCATGGACTTCGTGCAGGTGGGGCCACCTCCGCGGCCAAAGCGGGTGCGCCCATGTCGGCGATCACCCGGCATGGCCGCTGGGCAGACGGCTCCCCCGTCGTGGCCGGTTACATCCGCCAGGCCGACAAGTGGGCGGACAATCCCCTGCGCGGCGTCGGGCTATGACCTCGCTTTCAGCCTTCGTACGCTTGAGGCTTGGCCCCCAGAAATGTCGGTGGGGTGGGAAATAATCTGGTTGAGAAGGGGAGGTGTAATGTCCCGCGACCTTCAAGACTCTGATGATCAATTCATTCCTCCACCTAATGGTTGCCGTTGGTGTGGCGTGGAAGAACGCGACCATGCGCAGCGGTGGAAGCCTCCCGTGGGGTGGCATAGCTGGGTGGAGCCCACGTCCGATCAGCGCAAGGAGCGCATGAGAGCCCGCAGGCGCCGGATCTCCCGACCACAACCACCTGGTGCCCGCGCTACCCCGCTCGTTGCTTGAGCTCGATGAATATCTCTCTGAGCTGGGTGGGTACCTGGTCGGGGCGGGTCAACGTCGATGCCAGCAGATACATCATCTCCGGCTTACCTCCCGGAGCGCTCTCACTTTCCCGTTGAAGCAACCCAAGCACCTGGGTGCTGTACTTGCCTTGGCCGCGCAGCACGGTGAAGTCTTCCGGCTGCCATAGTCCCGAGGTTCTGGGCCAGATGGCGTTGGCGACCTTTGCCCACAACTCATCGGCGAAGAGCTCTTCGAATTCATTGAACTGCTGCGGTTCGCCGAGGAACCTGACGATGTCGTTGTACTTCTGTCCAAAACGCTGACGTAGGCGTTCTGGTTTGAAGATGGACAGGTTCCTGCTGTCGGCATCGATCATGAGCATGACGGAGCGCTGGTGCTCGACCAAGTACCCGGCCAGGTGCAAGGCGCCTTCGTTGTTGTTGCACGCCCACAGGGCGATGCCGGCCGACTGGAGAGGGATTCCTTCGGACAGGCGGAATAAGATGGGGACGGCCTGCTGCTCGGAGGGCCCTTCGACGGCTAGGAAGCAGCGCTCGTGCAGCAGAACCGAGTTGCGCAATCCCAGCGAAGCCGCGAGGTGTTGCAGATGCCGATCGATGGAACCGTGCTCTTCAGTGCCGAGCCGTTCCATGGTGGTACGACCCCCGTCGTCCAACCTGAGATTGACCACGTCGGCGATGTCGACACCGTCGATCAGGTTCATCGAATGCGTGGCCACCATGACGTTCACGTGGGCAAGCGCACTCTGCTCTCTGATCAGCTGCATGATCTTACGCTGATGTCCATAGTCGAGATGTGTGTCGGGCTCGTCGTAGACGATGATCGTCTGAAGCCGGGTGGGCGCCGGCCCCTCGTCTTCGTCTGAGACTTCGGCCGCAACTTCCTGGTCGGCATGTAGAAATTCGCTCGTCCACTCCCAGATCGCCAGCGAGATCCTCCGAGTGCTGCCCTGCCCGGAGCGTTCCAGACCGACGTGCTCGCCGGAATGCCGGGCTATGCGTAGTGGAGCCGCCCGCAACCCTTGTGTAAAGGAGACATCTGGCTCGACGAAGACTTCTTTGATATCGGGGCATCGGGTGAGGATGTGATCGCACAAGGACTTGGTGTCAGCCTGCAGGCTTTCTCTGACCTGGGCTTCTATGTCACACAGCTGTCCCTGAAGGTCTTCGTTGGATAGGTGTGAATGCAGGCAGCCCTGGAGTACTGATCGCACAGCTTCATTTGGTTCGGAGGATCGTCCACCGAAGGACAGCACGGCTGGCATCCGACTTTGCAAGCCTGAAGGGGCTTTCACCCACTCTTCGGGGCCGGAGTTGAGCATGGCGTACTCACGCAGAGCCTGCTCAAGATCTGCCTTCAGCATGCCGGTATAGGGCAGCCCTATCTCCTTGGCCAGCGCCTTGAGTTCCGGCGCTTTCTTCGAGGGCAGGTCACGTAGGCGTTCGTCCTGCGGAACGGGCAGCCAGCATTCCAAGCGTGAGACGAGTTCCTCGTCCGCCGAACGGCGTATGCGTACCGTGGGCGGAAGGCTGAACGCCTGCTGTTCCCATTCGTCGAGGATGAACACGCCCACGACCTCGGTGAGGTCGCAGCGTGACGGCGGATTGGAGGCCGGCAGGTACGTACGGTCGTCGTCCTCCAAGGTCTGTCGGCCCACCAGGTAGCTCAAGGCGGCGAGGATCGCGCTCTTCCCACCGTCGTTGGGACCCGCCAAAATGGTCGGCTTGCTGACGGGAATCCCCTCTAGCAACAGCAGTGACCGGAAACCCTTCACCGAGAACTCGCAGAGAAACACGTCGCTGTGGACTCCGATCGCTGGGAGGGCGAGCCTGCCTCGCATAGCGGGTTTCGCGATCGTCGTCGACGCCCAGACAGCCGCTCAAACCCCAGGCGTACCATCGTAGAACGCCTGTGTGTACGGGCGCTCACGCTTTCTGCGACATGTCGAGATACTCAGTGATCGATGGTCACCTGCATACGCAGGAAGTACAGGCCGTCGATGCGGCGCCTGTCGCGCGAGCCATTGATGGTGATCAGGGCCATGGCTCCCACGATCCGCAGGTCGACCTGCCCGATAACCGCCATGTCCCTGATCTGGACGGTGATCTGCTGATGGGAGGTGGCGTCGAGTCCGATTCCGGTGGTGAACCCCCGATCCAGCCGTCGCGTACCGCTGCCCCCGTCGGCGGAGCCTCGGTGGAGGATCCGGACGCCGTATCCGCTGCCGGGCCCACGCATCGTGTGTCCAGCGAGGTCGATGCTCACGTTGTCGGCGCCGATGATCAGCCCGTCGCCGGGACATGTCAGTTCCTCGGGCAGGGTGACGTCGGCGGTCAGTGCGCCCGGCATGGGCGCCGCGCGGGGATCACCGCAAGTCGTAGGGGGTGTCGCACGGCCATGGTCCCCGGCAGGGGGTGTAGGGCCCGGCCGGGGTTATGCTCACGCCCTTCGGCGATCTTGCCAGAAGATGACGCCGATCACCGTCGACCGGCTGGGCCCGATGCTCTCCGCCCTGCCCCGCGACACCTCGACCGGCCTGCGCGACCGCGCCGTCCTCGTCCTCGGCTTCGCCCTGATGGGCCGCCGCTCGGAGCTGACCGCCTGCGACGTCACCGACCTGACCTTCACCCCGGACGGCCTCGAGGTCTACATCCCTCTCAGCAAGACCGACCAGGACGCCCACGGCGAAACCGTGCCCATCCCGCACGGAGCCCACCCCGAGACCTGCCCGGTACGCGTACTGCGCGCCTGGCTCACAGTCCTGGCCGAACGCGGGGGTCACCACCGGCGCGCTCCTGTGCCCGATCGACCGCCACGGCGGCATCGGCGGCACCGGCCCCAGCGCCGGACGAGGCACCGGCCAACGCCTCAGCGCCCAAACGATCAACCTCATCGTCAAGAACGCCGCCACCCTGGCCGGACTCGATCATCCCGACGCCTACACCGCCCACGGCCGCTGGGCCGACGGCTCCCCCGTCGTCGCCGACTACATCCGCCAAGCCCGACAAATGGAACGACAATCCCCTACGCGGCGTCAGCTTGTAGCACTATGCGCGCTCCGACTCCACCAAGCGAACCAAGGCGAAGGAACAACTGGGCGGGAGCGTCGTACAACCGGTCCGGGCAACTCACGCAGTGACTCGTCCCCAAAGCCGGGCGTAGGCCCAGCCATTGCAGCCCGCCCCAACCTCTCAAGCCGTTCGGCAGTCTGCGTTCATCTCAGAAGTGACGCTCTACACATCCGCCCACACAGGGAACATAACTCTTGAAGTCATCCGACTCCATCACGTCAATCGACCAAGGCACTCTCACCAACACGCCACACGTGCGTCGGTGTAGTGCCCTGCTCGACCGGCTACACCCAGGCCAGGCGGTCTACCTTGCGACGACGTCAGCCGAGTTGCGTTCAATCCACTGCGGTGCATCACCCGACGGGGCAGGCTACTGACAGGACTGACGAACTCGTACTGACACCAGGCGACGAATTTGAGCTGACAGAAGTATGCGCAGTCACAGTCGGCCTCCCCGGCGGCCGACGCCCACTCATGCACGTCGAGAGGAGAAACCGCAGGTCAGCAAGTGCGATAAGGAGCGGACGTGCTGCCGTCCCGGCGCTGCGCTCAGCGGCATCCTGCGGGTAGTCGTGTCGCGGTGAACAGCGTCCTCGCGCGGGAGAATTGCGCTAAGGACGGCGATCACGACAGGCAGCGGGAAGTGGATAGGCAGAAGGTGGGGCTGAGCGTTCAGGTCCATGCCGATGTCAACGTTGGCCGACTCCGGAGGCTTCTCCATACAGAAGCTGTACGGAGAAGCCCGTCGTCTTCTTCGATGAGTCCCACGCGCTCTTCCGAGTAGGCGACTCACTCATCAACGAAGACACCTTGAACACGTGATGGCCGACCTCGGCCTGGCTGCGTTTCAAGGCGCTCCCGCCTCCCAGACCATTGGCGCCTGATCGCGGAGCGCGTGCCGACGATGCGTGGTCCAACCGGCGGCTTCGGCTTGCGCGAGGGAAGTATGGTCAACGGCCGTGCTCCACGTCCTATCGCTGAAGTACGCCCCTTCCAGAGCACGGACTCGGGCCTGCAGCCTTTCCGCCTCTGGGCTGTATCGATCTACTGTGTACTGGAGCCCGGAAGCACGGCGCGCCTCCGTCAGCTCCTTTGCGCGAGCGACAAGCTCGCGACTTGAACCTCGGAGTTCCCTGGCAGTGACATGCAAGATGCTGTTGGCGTCGATACTGAAGATCAATTCTAGGAGAGGCGTGTTTCGTGCACGCCTCGGGAGATTCCCGATGTCGAGAACACCGACCATGGTGCAGTCACCGGCAACGGCACTCTCACCTTCAAGGATTGCAACGATCATCCGCTGCTGGCCATCGAAGCTCGGAGCAAGGAAGATTGCCCGCTCCGCGGGAAAGGTCAGATTCCATTCAATGATCTTGACGTTCGATCCATCAGAAACCTCGAATCCGAGAGAAGCGGAGATGACGTCCAAAAGCAAGCTGTCCTTTGCAGAGCCTGCGAGAACCCCCGCCTGCAGAGCCGCCCCCATGACGATGCCCTCAGGGATGAGCCCGCGATAGGGCTGCCCACCTCCGATGACGTCGCGCAGCATGTCTCCGATGGCGGGCATGCGTGTCGCTCCGCCGGTGAGAATCACCCTGTCCAGTTCGGAAGCTCTCACGCCCGCGTCTCGGATAGCTTGCTCGACCGGCCGACGGCAGCGCTCCAGCAGATCCCGTGTCATGCTCTCGAATTGGCCGCGGGTAAGAACCTCGTCGAGATGAACAGGAGCTGCGGCAGCGCCAGCCAGGTAGGGCAGCCGGATCGCCGCCGTGCTCACGGCCGACAGTTCGATCTTCGCCGATTCCGCCGCTTCCAGCAGTCGCTGACATGCGGTTGCATCCTGGGAGAGGTCAAGCCCGTAATCGTCGCTGATTCTCCGAAGCAGGTGCTGGACGATTCTTTCGTCCCAGTTCTCCCCGCCGAGGTGGTTGTCGCCACAGGTGGCTCTGGTCTCGACAAAGCCGTCACCGATGTCGAGCAGGCTGACGTCCAGTGTTCCACCGCCGAGGTCGAAGACCAGGACCGTAAGCTCCTCCTCTTGCTTGAAGCCGTAGGAGAACGCGGCAGCCGTGGGTTCGTTCACCACGCGTGGCACGTTGAATCCGGACCGCCTGGCGGCTTGGATCAACTCCACGCGCTGGGTCAGGGAGAAGTTGGCAGGAACAGTCATGATCGCGATTTCCGGCAATGTGCCGATGAACGCTTCAGCGTCATCTCGCAGCCGACGGAGGATGAGTTCCACGACATTCTCCGCCGTCAGCCGGACGGATCCTCGGGTGATGCTCCAGTCACTTCCCAGTTTCAGCTTGGCCGACCGGACGGTGAAATGCGGATTCATGATCGCCTGCCGCTTGGCAGCCGCGCCCACGAGGATGTCACCCTCCGCGGTGATGGCCACCAAGCTCGGCGTCGTCAACGAGCCTTCGACGTTGGGGATCATGTGGACCTCTTCGCCGGCGTACAGGGCGATCGACGAGTTCGTCGTCCCGAAGTCGATACCCACCACTGGGCGCGAGGTTCTGAGCTTCGGGTGATACGGCGAGAAATCGGCGGGCCGAGCCGCACGTGCCGTCGGGATCTCGCCGAGACCGCGCTCATGCCAGAGCTGCCGCGCGCGGCGGGCAACTTCACGATCGGCGTCGGCGATCAGTCCCAGTAGGGCGGCCCTGGCTGCATCCCGGCTCGGTTCACGAACGCTTCCGAGGAGTTGCTCCACGAGATGCAGTGAGCCGATGCGTTTCCACGGCTGAGCGTCCAGTACGGCGGCCCGCATCTCGGCGAGCCGATCGACGTCGTCGTGCCTGGGGCTGCGCGCCAGATAGATCGCGCCCTGGGCACTGTCCACGCTCAGCGTCGGCGTTTGGCCCGCGATCTTCTGGCGTACCTGTTCATGGACGTAATCGTAGAGCTCGTCGACGGAGATGAGCCCGTCACCATCGAGGTCGGCTGAACCGTCCCGCAGTCCGCTGACCACGGCTGAGGTGAAAATGGACGGCTGCGCGGGCGCCCGGCTGAAGCGTAGGTGTCGCTCTCTCTCGTACGCGTACTGCAAGGAAGTGGAAGCGGTCATGACGATCCGCCCGTTCCCCGCGAAGGGTTCGGTGATGTCGACCTTCGGGGTTCCGGCGTCACGCCGGAACGCGCCCATTGTGAACGCGCCGCTGTAGCAGCAGTCGAGCATGGCGACGATGCGCCGCGATCTGCTGCCTCGCATGAATCCGCTCACGGCGTCCGCCGAGATCGCGGTGGAGCCCAGGAAGTCGTGCTCGGTGTCGCGCATGATGAAGTGCAGACGATTGCCAGCGTCCAGGCACCCGTGCAGGGACAGATGCAAGAGAAGGAGATCGCCGTGCGCGGCCCCGGCGAAGAACGACTCCATCGCGCGCATGACCGCACGCTGGCCGACGTCGATGAGAGTCTCCACCTCGAAGCCCCCGATATCGGGGTTGCCCAGCACGTCTTTCAGATGCTCGGCATCGGCGGCAGCGGCCGGAAGAGGGGCGAAGTGGCTGTCGTCGTCGTAAGTGCTGTTGGCGATGATCAGAGCGCGCTTCGTCATGGCCATCACTGCCCATGACGGCGGAGGAACTCCTCGAGGAAGCGCTGCTGGACGTCGCTCGACACAGCTGTGAGCTCGATCTCGTCATCGCCGATCTTCATGCGTATGGTGCCCGAGCGACGGCGGCCGAGCCAGTTCTGGATGAGACCGACGAGCACCGGAAGCAGAGCTCCGCTTCCCCCGAGTCCAACCAGCAGAGCACCCGTCTCCAGCACCTCCGAGCCTCGGGTACCCGCGGGAGGGGCTCCCCCGGATCTTCGTTCGATACTCGACAGATCCAGTTCACGCAAGTTCTCGATCAGATACTGGAGTTGTTCCTCGACATATTCAGGATCTTCGTCCCTGATGCTGAGCACCAGTCCTACCAGGACCTCAGCCGATGTCACAGCGTCTCTCCATATGGCTCGAGTGCTCATCATCGTCTTGTCGCGTTGGGCGACCATCTGCCAATATCGCAAGCTGGCGACCTCCCAACAAGAGGAATGAGGTATCTGGGTTCCTGTGCTGGCGCAATCTCCCCGGCTCTTTCTACAGCGAGGGACATGCCCGGCTGCGTGCTGGTGAGCCAGCACCATGGTGGAGTCCACGCCGATCTCCCAGATGATCCGGCCGGCAGCGTCGGTCTGGGCCTGGAGCCTGGTGATGAAGTGATGCTCTCGGCCCGCCACCCACCGCAAGCCGCCGCCACACGCCAGGTAGTTCTTGATCACGTGCAGGGCTTTCGCCAGAGTTTCGGCACTCAGTGCGGCTTTCACTGCGTTCCGCAAAGCTGATCCAGATCCTCGGTCCTGCGCAGCTTCGCGACCTCCTCCTGCGTGAGGTGAACCTGGGCCCTGTGCTGGCCGGGGATGTAGGGCGGGGGGATCGCGCCCGAAATCCTCTTCGGCCATCCGGGCACACGTAGCAACAACCCAGCCCGAAGTCGAGCAACGGTGGCCACCTGCCTGCCCCGAGCTCATCCTGCTCGCCATTGGTGCCGGCGGCGCGATCGAGCGCAGCTTCTCCCCACCTGGCACGAAGCATGTCTCGGGAACACAGCGTCAAGCATCTCCCCGGACCACACAGTCATGGGACGCGCCAAGAGGTGCGGCCTCGTACCGGATCAGCACCGACGAGGTGCCCGGACACGGCGGCGCCTGACCTGGTGCAGATAGCCCCGTACTTGGTGGAGCACTCAAGGCAGTATGCAGGCAACCCGCCGTATCAGCCTGTGGAGGTTGGCCGGCGGAGGAGCACCACAGCGGTGGCGTCGTCCCGATCGCCGTCGAAAGTGCGGGCGGCGGTGACCAGAGCTTCGGCGAGAACCTGCGGGGTGTCGGCGTGCTGGCGCACCAGTGCCTCCAGCACGTCGGGGCTCACCTGGTTGTACTGACCACAGAGGTTGAGAACAGAGACTGATCGTTTTGGCATGAGGAAGGGCTTCCGGGTTCGGTGTGGATTGCGACATCTACACCCGTGAACCAGAAAGCCCTTCATGCTCCACCGTAACGCCCCACTGACCGAGACCGGACGCCTGCGCCTGGCCCGCTGCATCGTGGAAGACGGCTGGCCCTTGCGCCGTGCCGCTGAACGCTTCCAGGTCTCACCCACCACCGCCAAACGCTGGGCCGACCGCTATCGCACGCATGGATCGGACGGCATGCGCGACCGCTCCAGCCGTCCGCACCACAGCCCCCGCCGAACCCCCACCCGCACCGAACGACGCATCATCAAGATCCGGGTGCTACGCCGGTGGGGGCCGGCCCGCATCGGCTACCTGCTTGGCCTGCACCCCTCCACTGTGCACCGCGTCCTATCCCGCTACCGGCTGGCCCGCCTACGCCATCTCGACCGCGCCACCGGCCAGCCGATCCGCCGCTACGAACACCCCACACCGGGCGATCTGATCCACATCGACATCAAGAAACTCGGCAACATCCCCGACGGCGGCGGCCACAAAGCACACGGCCGGGCCACCGGCAGCCGCAACAGCTCCGCCCACCGCGACACCGCCCGGCCCCGCACCCGCCACGGCCGACCCAACCTGGGCTACGGCTACATGCACAACGCCGTCGACGACCACTCCCGGCTGGCCTACACCGAAATCCTGCCCGCCGAGACCCGCGAAAGCGCCGTGGCCTTCTGGCAGCGCGCCCACGCCTACTTCACCACCGCCGGCATCACCGTACGCCGCGTACTGACAGACAACGGCTCCTGCTACCGCTCCCACCTGTGGCGCGACACCCTGCGCACAGTCGGCATCACCCACAAACGCACCCGCCCCTACCGGCCCCAGACCAACGGCAAAGTCGAACGCTACAAGTGCGCCACGAGGCGCACGGTCGTATCCCCGGATCATCCGGGAGGAACTCGAAGGGAGGTTCCTGGGTCTGATGGCTTACCGGATGCCGAAAGGCTTATGGGACAAGAGCATGCCAGGAAACCAGAGGCCGGGCCCAGCGTCAGGGGCGGTGCTCTGGGGGACCCGCGTGACATGGCGAAAGCTTGATTGCCTGAATCCCAGTCTCCAGAAGATGGAAGTTCGCATCCACCGGAACGACGTCTGAAACCGGTGCCAGCCCTGCCCGACGGGGTTGAAACAGTCGGGCAACCTTCGGGGCCATGGAGCGATGCCCAGCGAGGGCATTCAAGGAGATGAACGGGACGCCTAAATCACGTTGACACGTACGACCGTGACGAACGTGGGATCGCCTACGGGACGCGAGTCCTAAGGCGACGGAGGCCTCGTATTAGTCGCCGGAGTCACGACCGGCCAAGGAGGGCGGGAAAGCCGTCCGCAGGGCGAAGGGGGCCAGGTGATCGGACACCGAGAGATCGCGAGGTATGCGTAATGCAGAGCGCCGCAACGGTGCTGGGTGTCCTGCGTGAGCGCGGCAGGCGCGGCCTGCCGTTGGAAGAGTTGTATCGGCAGATGTTCAACCCGCAGTTCTATCTGCTGGCCTACGGCCGCATCTACCCTAACAAGGGGTCGATGACGCCGGGGGCCACGCGGGAGACCGCGGACGGCATGTCGTTGAAGAAGATCGAGCGGATCGTCACCGAGATGCGTCACGAGCGCTATCGGTTCCGCCCGGTCCGAAGGGTGCACATTCCGAAGAAGAACGGGAAGACGCGCCCTTTGGGCATGCCGACCTGGTCGGACAAACTCGTCGGCGAAGTGGTCCGCCTCCTGCTGGAGGCTTACTACGAGCCGACGTTCTCCGACCGGTCCCACGGGTTCCGGCCCGGTAAGGGCTGCCACACCGCGTTGCGGGAGGTGGCCCACACCTGGGTGGGGACAGCCTGGTTCGTCGAGGGAGACATCGCCGACTGCTTCGGATCTTTTGATCACGATGTGATGATCGGGATTTTGTCGGAGAAGATCCACGACAACCGGTTCCTGCGGCTGCTGCGCAACATGCTGACAGCCGGATATCTGGAGGACTGGAGGTGGGGAGCCACGCTGAGCGGGGTTCCCCAGGGCGGGATCGCATCGCCCGTCCTCTCGAACATCTACCTGAGCAAGCTGGATGAGTTCGTGGAGAACATCCTCATCCCGGAATACACCCGAGGCGGACGCCGGGCACGCAACCCGGGCTACCGTCAGGTGGAACAAGCGATCGTCAGAGGCCGCCGCAAGGGCGACCGCGCCGAGGTACGGTCTCACTACCGCCGGCTGCACAGCCTTCCCAGCCAGGACCCCCGGGACCCGGACTACCGGAGGCTGCGCTACTGCCGCTACGCCGACGACACCCTGCTCGGGTTCGCCGGACCCAAGGCTGAAGCAGAGGAGATCAAACGACGTCTGGCCGAGTTCCTGCGTGACGAACTCAAACTGGAGCTCTCGCCGGACAAGACGCTGATCACCCACGCCCGCACCCAGCGGGCGAGGTTCCTCGGCTATGAGATCGAGGTTGCGGGAACCGACCGCAGGACGAGACGACCGGGAGGAACCGACAAGCGCAACCGTCGGTCCCTCAACGGGATGATCGTGCTGCGGGTCCCTGCCTCCGTGGTCAAGGCCAAGTCCGCCCCGTATTCGTCACGCGGCAAACCCGCGTGCCGGAACTCCATGGTTAACGAGAGCGACTACAACATCGTCGCCAGATATGGAGCCGAGTACCGGGGCATCGTCCAGTACTACCTTCTCGCCAGCGACGTCTTCCGGCTCCACCGATTGCGGTGGGTCATGGAGACCTCGATGCTCAAGACTCTGGCCAGCAAGCACCGGTCGTCGGTGACCAAGATGGCGGCCCATCACAAGGCCAAGACCTTGACACCGCACGGGCTGCGCACGCGGTTCGAGGCGAGCATAGAGCGCGACGGCAAGAAGGCGCTGGTCGCCTGGTTCGGCGGGATTCCGCTGAAACGGCAGAAGAACGCGGTCCTCACCGACCGCCAGCACACCGGGCCCGCCTACCCCAACCGGCAGTTGGTCACCCGGCTGTTGCACGGGAAGTGCGAGCTCTGCGGACAAACGGACGACATCCAAGTCCACCACATCCGCCGACTCGCAGACCTTGGCGAACCCGGCGGGCCGCAGCCCGCCTGGGCCACGGTCATGGCGAAGATCCGTCGCAAAGCGCTCATCGTCTGCGGCGGCTGCCATGGCCAGATCCACGGACAGCCCGCATCACCATTCACGCAGTAGATCGCTGGAGAGCCGGGTACTCGGAAACGGGTCCGCCCGGTTCGGAGGGAGGCCGAACGGAAAAGGACCAGTCCAAACGGGGCTGGCACCTCGCTGTTCGGCCGACCCTACCAAGACGTTCCGACGGGAGATGCTCGACCATTCCGGCCCGTTCGCCGACCCCAAGGCCGCGCAGGCCGCGATCGACGGCTGGATCTATGCTTACAACCACACCCGGCCGCATCAGTCACTGGAGATGGCCACTCCGGCCCAGGTCTTCCGCCCGCACGCGATGACCGGCGACCAGGCCCTGTCGGCTGCTCCAGCGCTGCCGGCTCCGGCCGTCCCGATGACGGCGCCAGCCGAGCCGATGCGGTTGCCCGTCCTGCCTCCGCCGAGTTCCACCGAGGAGAACCTTCCGCTTCACGCGGTCGAGTTCGAGGCCGTGATCAGCCCCGGCCGGCATGTGATGCTCCCGCGGAACCAGAGCCTGAAGTTTAGCCCGTCCCTGGTAGGACGCACCGTCACGCTCTGGGGGAGCCACCGCACCGTCCACGTCCTGCTCGACGGACAGCTGATCCGCACCCGGACGATGTCCTTCACCGACGCCGACCAGCACGCTCTGATCATGCGCGGCGGACGCCCCGGCGCCGCCGAACCCCGAGGCGGCATCAGCCCCGACAAGCCCCTGCCGCCCGCGACGATCGTGGAGATCGACCGCAAGGCCTCCAAGGACGGCGTCGTCTCGCTCGGACGCACCCCGGTCGCGCTTGGCAGCGACCTGATCGGCAAGCACGTCACCCTGCGCATGGACGGCAGCATCATGTACGTCATCCACGCCGGAATCCTGGTCAAGACCCTGCCCGCCCCGATCCCGCACGAACGACGCGCCAAGCTCCCCGGGGCCCGTGCCTCCGCCACACCGCTGCCCCCGCCGCCTTCGCAGCCGCGGCAGGCCATCCGCCGGATCGGCGCGGACGGCACCTTCCAGATCGCGCGACAGAAGCTCCGGCCCGGTCTGGCCCACGCCGGCAAGACCGTCACCGTGGTCATCGAGGAGACCTGCTTCCGGGTCCTCGACGGAGACGTCGAGATCTCCACCCACCCCCGCAAAGGCGGCCACGTCAGCCGATACGTCGCCGACTCCCGCTAACCGTCAACCGACACCTGGGACCGACAAGCATCACCTGAGACACCGTCAAGCAAGTCCCAGGATCACCGTGTCAAGCATCTCCCCGGACCACACAGCGGGGCGAACTAAATGGCCATTGACAGGAAGTGCTGCGGATGGTCAACCCGGTCCTACGGGGCTGGGCGGCCTACTTCCGCTACGGCGCGTCCAAGAAGACGTTCGCCTATCTGGGTTGGTATGTCTGGTGGCGGATGATCCTCTGGATTCGACGTAAGCACCCCCACCTGACCTGGAAACAGATACGGCGGCGCTACTACGGGGCCGACCGCATCGTTGCCGAGGGCATCGTCCTCTACAACCCGGCGAAGATGAAGGTTGAACGCTACCGCTTCCGCGGAGCACAGATCAGCACCCCCTGGAATCACGACGAGGTTGATCCCGACGGAGCACGCTTCCGCCGGACCAGCCACGACGACCAGGGCTTCGTCGGCCAGGTCAGCGAACTCATGGCCTGACCCAACGGATCACGTGGAGAGCCGGATGCCCGGCCAACGGGCACGTCCGGTTCGGCGGGCGGGGACGCGGAAACCGACAGCCGAAAGGCTGCACGGCGTCGCGTCCCCGACCCAACACGAGGTCTTGGAACGCGGCGAGGCGAACCTGGTCTTCCAGGTCATCTCCAGGCGCTACGAGAAGGGCTCCATCATTCTGACCTCGAACAAGAGCTTCAGCGAATGGGGCCAGGTCTTCTCCGACGAGGTGCTCGCCACGGCCATCCTCGATCGGCTCCTGCACCACTGCGACGTGATCTCCATCAATGGTCCCAGCTACCGGCTCAAGAACCGCCTCAAGAACATCGAACGAGACACCAACGTCGCCTGAACTGGTGCACGTATCCCCGTACTTGGTGGAGCACCCAAGAGAGTACGCAGACACCACCGGTTGCAACCGGATCTCCAGGATTGCCAGCCTGCTGCAGGGTGATCCGCGGCTGGCGGCCGGGCCGGTCGCTGACGAGCTGGCCAGGCGGGCGCGGCGGGTAAAGAGCACCACTCAGTCCTATAGCACGGCCGAATTCGACATGATCAGGGTTGCAGCTCGCCGGACGTTCCGAGCGGCCTTGCTGCGCATCGAGGACAACGCCCGGCATCTGGACCGCTGGCGGGACGGCGAATGCGTCGAAGACAGCCGGGATTGGGTGCTCGGACAAGGCCTGGACGCTCTGGCTCGCACTGGCCGCTTCCCGCACACGATCGGCCCGAGCGGGCAGCCCACCATGACGAGCAAACATCGCAAGGCGCTGGGCCCTTCGATCGCTCAATACTGGCAGCGCCTGTTCCTGACCTGTCATGAGGCGGCGGCGTTGGGGGTGCTGCTCATGGCCGAATACGGCTGGAATCTGTCGGTCCTGGACCGGGCTGCAGTGCCGCGAGCGACACCGGACCCTGGAGAGGACGGTCACCCCACCTACCGGATCCCGCTGGAGAAGTATCGCCGAGGCGGCGGCCGCTACTTCGAGACCCGCAACGTCACCGATGACGGCGCCGCCTCGGCCGGCCGCTTGATCACCGAAGCTCTGGCGGCCACCCGGTTCGCCCGCGCCCTCGTGGACAAGCTCGCTCCGGGGACTGATCGGCTGATCATCTGGCATGCGAGCGGCGGCCGCCCGCTGCGGAATCTGGATCGGCTGCCGGCGGTCGGCCAGTTCCATTTCGGCGTCACTTCCATGAACGCGCAGAAGTGGGCGCGATCGCAAGGTTTCGCAGGTTCGCCGTTTCGCCGGGGACGCCGGACCGTCAACGCGCTCGACCGCCGACAGCCAGGACAGAACAGCCAAGACGTCCACGACCGGCATTACGTTCTGGTCGACAAGCGAGTCCAAGCCGAGATGGTCGGGGTGATCGCCGCCGGCGCCGAGGACGCCGCCGACCGGGCACGCGCGATCGTCTTGGTCGCCGAACTCCGCGACCAGCCGCAGGACGGGGACCTCGAGACGGCGACCGCCGACTGCCATGACTACGACAACAGTCCTTACCCGGCGCCCGGCGGTGGCTGCGGCGCTTCGTTCCTGATGTGTCTGGCTTGCGAGAACGCCCGCGTTCATCCTGGACACCACGGCCAGCTCGTCCACCTGCACCAGGCGCTGTCCAATCTGCGCTCAACCTTGCCGCCCACCGCCTGGTCGCGAGATTTGGCATGACCCCCACGCCCGCCTGGAAGATCTCCGATCCAAACTCGGTGAAGGCATCTGGCGTCGGTCGCTGGCCACCGTCAGCGACACTGACCGCGCGCTCATCGCCGACCTGCTGAGCGGAGAGCTCAACCCATGACCCTCGCCCACCACCTCGACCTCGATGACCCCTATCGGCTGCCCTTGCCCACCCCTGACACCCCGGTGGTCTTGCCGCATCGAGTGAGCGCCGGGCACGCTCACCTCGACGGCCGCTATGGCGATGAGGTCTGGCCGTTGGGCGCGCTGACGGAGAACCCGAGCGCGACCAAGGTCTGCCTGCGCTGGAAGGCTTGCCCCGATGTGTTCCGCGCTGAGCTGCGGCTGATCGCCTGGACCATGATCAATGGTGAGCTGCGGCCCAGCTTTCTTGCCGAACGCGGCGTCCGCATGCGAAGCCGTCTGAGCCTAGGCGAAGTCGCAGAGACGATCCGACACTGGTTTCGCCTGGCCACCTGGCTGGTCTCCAGAGGCATCGACAGCCTCGCCTTCTGCAGCGCGAGCGACCTGCACGACTACGGCCTCCAGCTGAGAGGAAGGGGTCGCAGCCGGGGCAACGCTGGCCGCATCCTGGCAGGTCTGACACGTTTGTGGGCTTTCGATGGACTCAGCGCCCGCCCGACTGGAATGGTCCGACCGCCCTGGGATGAGCTCGGGATCGATGACTATCTGCCCTCGGCGACCTCGTCCACCGGCGGGGAGAACTCGACCGAGCCAGTGGCGGCCCAGACCATGGGCCCGCTGCTGGTCTGGGCTATGCGGATGGTCGACGACTTCGCCGACGACATCCTCACCGCCTGGAAGGAGTGGCAGCGACTGAAGGCGGCAGCCCGCGCCAACCCCGCCACCCCTGCGGGGAAAGCTGCTCTGCACGCCTACCTCGACCCGCTGGTGGTCGGCATGGCGCCGTGTCAATGGCCATTTAGTTCGCCCCGTTGGCGGCCAGATAGTGAACACGCTCCTGGCCATCCGGGAGTCCCCAACGGCGGCCAGATAGTCTCCCCGCCGTTGGTGCTGGTCAGTTAGCTGAAGGGCTTCACTCCCTGACCTGAGGTGGCCTGGGTGAGGCGGAAGCTGTCACCCTGCGTGACGACGATGTGGGCGTGATGCATGAGCCGGTCGACGGTGGCGGTGGCCAGCGTCTTGGGCATGATCTCGTCGAATCCGGAAGGGTGAAGGTTGGAGCTGACCGCCAGCGCCCGTCGTTCGTAGGCGGCATCGACCAGGCGGTAGAACCCTTCGGCCGCGTCAGGCGAAACCGGGAGCAGGCCGATGTCGTCGACGATGATCAGGTCGCAGCGGATGATGCGGGCCAGGGCTCGGGCGATGGAGTCGTCGGCGCGGTGACGGCGGACCAGCGCGCCGAGGTCTTCGATGGTGAACCAGGAGACCGTCAGCCCGGCCTCGACCGCGTTCTGGCCGAGGGCTTCGCTGAAGTGGCTCTTCCCGGTCCCGGAGTGTCAGCTCTGCGGTTTGATGGCCGGAATCTCCAGAGCTATCTGGCCGGACTGCCCGGTTGGGGTAGACGTTTCTGGACGATGGGAGAGGCCGTGGCGGACGACCGCGAGCGCGAGCGGAAGACCGGGGAACTGGCGCTGCACGCCTTCAAGACCGCCGGGAGCCTCCACCTGCCCATCGAGCACATGAAGATCCTCGGCTTCCGGACCGACGCGTACGACCGCCAGGACCTGGCCCGCGTCGCCAACTCGCTGCGCGGCATGCCGGTCCGCGCCGCGATGAGTTCCGGAGACGACGACATCCTGCGCGCCGTCACCGGCCGCGACGACCTGGGACGACTGTGACGGGCCGGATCTACGCCTACGCGCGAGTCTCCACCCGCGATCAGAACCCGCAGCTCCAGCTCGACGCTCTGACCGCCAGCGGCTACGACGAACTCGTCATCGAGAAGGAATCGGGCAAGGCCGGAGTCGCCCGCCCGGAATGGGAAGTCCTGCTGACGCGCCCACAGGCCGGCGACACCCTGAAGTTCTGGAAGTCCGACCGGTGGGGCCGCTCCGCAGCCCACGTCCTGACCATCGTCAACGCGCTGCGGGCCCGGGGCGTGAAGATCGTGTCCCTGACCGAGAACTTCGACCTGAAGACCAAAGAGGGCCGGTTCATGTTCGCGGTCCTGGCCGCCGCCGCCGAGTACGAACTCGAACTACGGGCCGAACGCCAGGCCGACGGGATCGCCGCGGCCGCCCGCCGCGAAGCCGCAGGCCGCCGACTCCCCGGCAAGAAGAAGACCGGCCGGCCCCGCGTCATCGGCCCCGCCGAACTCGCCACCCTCCGCCGTCTGGTCGACGACGGCACCTCGGTCACCGAAGCCGCCCGCACCCTCAAAATCGGCCGTTCCACCGCCTACGAGGCACTGGCCGGCATGCAGGAAGACGAGCAAGCCGCACGGGCCAAGCTGGAAGCCGTCCTGGCGGCACTGCCCCCAGACAGCCGCCCAACGCCCTCAACCGCCGCCTACGACGAACTACTCAACCGAACACCAGGCACCCCGGCCTGACCTGTTCCCATGGTTTCTCCCGGTCTCCCAGGCCGGCCGCATGTTCGTCGGCCGCCACGACGAGTTGGCGGTCGGGGGTCGAGCAGCAGCCAACCGAAGCCAAGGCCGGAGGTTGGGTTGGATCAGGACGTACCCTACTTAGCCGCCGCCGAGGGCAGGCTCCACGGATAGCTGCCCCACGCCTGTTCCATGATCGAGTTCATCCGATCCTCCGGTGAGTGGTGCTGGTGGACGACTCGACCGTATGACCCACGGCTTCTTCGCTGATCGGTACCGCCGCCTGACGCTGCCCGACCTCAGCCAGCAGGGCGGCGTGGTTGTTCAACGAGTCGGCCAGGTTGGGGAGGTAGGCGTCGGGGTTGAGTTCGGCCAGCTCGCCGTACAAGCGGACGGCTTCCTCGCTGATCGGTACCGCCGCCTGACGCTGCCCGACCTCAGCCAGCAGGGCGGCGTGGTTGTTCAACGAGTCGGCCAGGTTGGGGAGGTAGGCGTCGGGGTTGAGTTCGGCCAGCTCCCGGCGCAGGCGGACGGCTTCTTCGCTGATCGGTACCGCCGCCTGACGCTGCTCGATCTCAGCCAACCAGATCGCGTGGTTGTTCAACGAGTTGGCCAGGTTGGGGAGGTAGGCGTCGGGGTTGAGTTCGGCCAGCTCCCGGCGCAGGCGGACGGCTTCCTCGCTGATCGGTACCGCCGCCTGACGCTGCCCGACCTCAGCCAGCAGGGCGGCGTGGTTGTTCAACGAGTTGGCCAGGTTGGGGAGGTAGGCGTCGGGGTTGAGTTCGGCCAGCTCCCGGCGCAGGCGGACGGCTTCCTCGCTGATCGGTACCGCCGCCTGACGCTGCCCGACCTCAGCCAACCAGATCGCGTGGTTGTTCAACGACATGGCCAGGTTGGGGAGGTAGGCGTCGGGGTTGAGTTCGGCCAGCTCCCGGCGCAGGCGGACGGCTTCCTCGCTGATCGGTACCGCCGCCTGACGCTGCCCGACCTCAGCCAGCAGGGCGGCGTGGTTGTTCAACGAGTCGGCCAGGTCGGGGAGGTAGGCGTCGGGGTTGAGTTCGGCCAGCTCCCGGCGCAGGCGGACGGCTTCCTCGCTGATCGGTACCGCCGCCTGACGCTGCCCGACCTCAGCCAACCAGATCGCGTGGTTGTTCAACGAGTCGGCCAGGTTGGGGAGGTAGGCGTCGGGGTTGAGTTCGGCCAGCTCCCGGCGCAGGCGGACGGCTTCCTCGCTGATCGGTACCGCCGCCTGACGCTGCCCGACCTCAGCCAGCAGGGCGGCGTGGTTGTTCAACGAGTCGGCCAGGTTGGGGAGGTAGGCGTCGGGGTTGAGTTCGGCCAGCTCGCCGTACAAGCGGACGGCTTCTTCGCTGATCGGTACCGCCGCCTGACGCTGCCCGACCTCAGCCAACCAGATCGCGTGGTTGTTCAACGAGTTGGCCAGGTTGGGGAGGTAGGCGTCGGGGTTGAGTTCGGCCAGTTGGCGCCATATCTGGGTGGCCTGCCAGCTTTCGGTCAGGGCGCGCGCGTGCAGCCCCGCATCGGACAGGCGGATCGCGAGGGTGTCGTGGATGCGGGCGCGGCCGGTGGGGTCGGCGCCGGGTAGCCGGTGCTCGGCCAGCCGGACGGCCACCGCCGCGATCCCGACGTCCAGATCGATATGCCGGTGATCAGGCAGGACCGATTCGATTCTCTCCAGCAGCCCCGGGTCGATCCCGGGCAGGGCTGCCATTGCGGCGAGTGCGGCGCTTCCGGCATGCAGCGCCAGATCGGGGCGGGCGGCCAGCAGCGGATACAGCTGGCGCTGGGCTAGATGGGGCCAGCGCTGGCAGGCTTCGATCAACGCGCTCAGGCCGTGCCGGATCCACACCGGAACCCCCCGACCACCGGCGGTGTCCGGTTCGCTCGTGTCGCCGGGTGCGGTCAGGAGCCGGGCGGGGGCGCTGGCGGCCCAGGGGTCGGCCGGGAAACCGTGGGAGTGACCGGGAGTGGACAGGGCGAGGAAGTCTTCCCCCAGCCGGTCGGGAAACAGCGGCTCCAGCACTGTGACCTCCCCGCCACCCATCGCATCCAGCACGAGGGCAGAGGTGCCTTGTACGACGGAGGGCGGGTAGCACACCGCGTGATCCTTCAACAGCTGCCCGGGATGCTCACGCGACTCGATCCCAGCGTTGTCGAGGGCCGCCCGGCCGTCGGCGTACCTGAGACGGCCGGTCAGCGTGGCGGTGTAGACGAGCTGGCCCATCGCCTCCGGCGAGGCCGCCAGCGGCTTCTCCCGCCGATCGTGCAGCGCCTCCCAGTGATCGCGCTCGCGAGCCAAAAGCACCTGCGAGACCACCACGGGGTCGGCGGGCGCCTCCTGGCCGCTGTCGGCGGTCAGGACCGCGGCCAAAGCGGCCATCTGCACGGTCAGCACCAGCCGGTAGGCCTCATGCCGCTCCAGCGCGGCCGGCGGGCCGACCTGGCGGGCGGCGGGCTGGTTCAGCAGGACGGCGAATCGGTCGCGGGCTGCGGCGAACAGGCCTTGGCGGGTGATGCCCGCCTCGCTCTCCAGCGGCTCCAGCTCGCACGAGGTCGCCTCCACACGCAGGTCCCGCTGGATACGGCCGTGCAGGCTCTGCCACCACGTACCCGCAGGGCGGGCCAAAAGCAGCACCCGCACCGGCAACCGCCCCCGGATCAGGGTGTCACCCAGCAACGTCAGCAGATCGGCGGTGTCCCACCGCTCGGCATAATCCACCACGACCAGCACCCCGGCCGCCCGCTCCAGGTCCGGGACCGCGAACATCTTGGGCACCGAGCGATCACGCCGGTGATGGGCCGACAGCACCACCCACCCCTCCTCCTGCCACAGCCCGGCCAGCTGGCCGGCCAGCCGGGTCTTGCCCTGCCCGCCCGGCCCGTGAACCAGCCTTACCGCGACCCCATCGCTCGCAGTCGTCCCTGGCACGCTCACGTCCCGCCAGGCACTCAGCTCCTGCAGCAGGGTGTCGCGACCGGTGAAAGCGACCACCGTGTTGGCCGCCCGCAGCAGCTCGCTCGGCTGTGCCCAGGTCACTTCTGCTACCTGTGCAGTGGATGGTGGCCACGGCGCAAGCCGGTACGGCTCTGCGCCGTGGTAGACAACCATGTCTCGAGAGGCCCAGAAGATCTGTGCCAGCCCCGTGGCGTGCACGGTTGGGCGGGGCTGTGGGTGGGGGTCGGTCATCTCGCTTCTACCTTTCCGGGGAAGGTCCGAGCACGGCGTCGAACGGGCCCGGCCGGGGGCGTGATGGGGTGCGCCGTGTCGCCGACGGCCGGGTGTCTGGCCCTGCGCCCGGACGCCTTGCAGGGAGCCCGGGCGCAGGGTGCGCTGGTGGTGCCGGGGTGAAAGCGGTGCCCTGCGGTGGTGCGTGTGCTGACGCGTTGTAGGCCTGCGGTCACGATAGGACGCCTTGCCGGGCGCGTCAGCCCCGCCGACGGGAATGTGAGCGGTGCCACCCGCCCGGAGCGGGCTCTGGAGGGGAAGCGGGGCGCGGGTCAGCTGTCGGGGCCGTGGACGTGCATGTCCCGGCCGGCGTTGTACTGGCGGGCATGACCGCTGACGATCACTTGGTGGCCGATGTGCTGGACCGTGGCCGTAGGCGCGGCGCCCGTCCCGGGTGGGCTCACCGCTTGGTCGCCGGTTTCGGGGTCGCCCTCCCCCTGCTCGTCGTCGAGGCCGCCGGTGGCGGTGGTGGTGGTTTCGGGGTGGGGGGTGGTGTGCGGTTGGGCGGGGCGCAGCGGCAGCACTTTTGCGTCCTGGTCGGGGGTGTCGCCGGCGGGGGGCTGTGCGCGGTCGGGGTGCGGGTGGGCTGTGGTCATGACGGCTCCGGTGCGGGGCGGGTGGGGCGCGGTCAGGTCGGGGTCTTGGCGCAGCATGCGCTGATACAGCCGGTCGAGCGGGTGCAGCGGGGTGGCGGCTCGGGTGTGGTCGAGGAGGGCTTTGACGCGGAGGAAGACGTCGCCTGCTTCCTGCTGGCGGCCGGACAGGTAGTAGGCGGTCATGAGCAGGCCCGCGACGGTTTCGTCGCCGGGGGCGGCGATGTGGAGGTCTTCGAGTTCGGGCAGGACGGCGGCGTGGCGGCCCAGCCGCACCTCGGTCTGCAGGCAGGCGATCAGCGCGGCGCGGTGCACGCTGCGCAGGTGGCGGCGGTAGCCGTCGGCCCACAGCCCGCTCAGGTCGGCCAGCGGCTGCACGGCCGCCCCGTGCCCGCCGCCGGGTGTCCAGTGTTGCAGTGCCCGGCGCAGCAGCCGGGCGGCCTCGGTGGCGGGTGTCGTCTCGGCCGCCGTCAGGGGGCCGGGTGCGGGGGTGAGGGGGGTGAGGATGGTGCGGGCTGAGGCCAGGTCGTCGTGGAAGCGGTAGACGTCCACGCTGGAGCGGGGGGTGCGGATCAGGTAGCCGCCGTGGTGCCTGGGCATGACCTCTCCCCCGCCTTGGGCGCTGCCGTCGGAGGCGCTGAGAGCGGCGGTGGCGGTGGTGAGGGTGGCGCGGAGTTTGCTGGCGCAGCTGTGCACCAGGTCGCGGGCGGTATCCGGAGGAGAACCGTCCCAGATGCGGTCGATGAGGGTGGTGGTGGTCAGGGGGCGGCCTTCGGCGGCCAGCAGGACGGCCAGCAGCAGCCGGTGGCGCGGCCGCCTGAGGTCGACGGGCCGGCTGCCGGCGTGGACGGTGACCGGGCCGAGCAGGTGAAAGTCCATCGCGGCTCCTTGGGGGCGGCCCCGGGTGCTGCCGGGGCCTGCTGGGGGGCAGGAGGATGCGCGGGCGTGGCACGGCGTGCTTGGTGTGCCTACGCGTGACAGACGACGGCGGGCCGCTGCGGCGGGGCGTTCACCCCGAAAGCCCGCACCCCCCGGGGGGGAGGGCGGGGGCGGCAGGAATCGTCCCAGGATGTGGCCCAGGTGGCCGAGGTTGTGGCCCAGGTGCGGGCACAGGAGGCGGCCCAGGAGGGTCTCGCATGCTCAAGGTGTGCGGCAGGAACTACCTGCAGCCGGCGGAAAGGACGGATGAGATGACGATGCGGACGAGCGGCAGGAGCGGGGCACGCGGGCCGGTGGCGTGGTTCAAGAGCGCCTTCAGCAACGGCCAAGGCAACTGTGTGGAGGTGATCGAGGCCGGCGGCGGGGTCGCGGTCCGCGACTCCAAGGTGCCCGACGGGCCGCTGCTGTGGTTCACCGGCGCCGAATGGGAGGCGTTCCTGGCCGGAGTCAAGGACGGCCAGTTCGACCACTTCGGCTGCGGCGCCTAGAAACACGCGGCGGGGGTGACGCAAAGAGCAGGCTGCGTCGCCCCCGTCTCCTGCGCGGGCAGGAACGGGGGCGGATATCGCCAGGCGGGCGGCGGTCATGTTTGCTGCGCGTGGTAGGTGGCGTTGATCTCGGTGAGAAACTCACGAGCCCGCTCGTCGAACAGCGCTGCCTCGCGCAGCCGGTCCCAGTGATCGCGATACAGCTTGACGTTGCGGGTGTCGATAACGTCCAGCTGACCGTGGAACGTCTCGACACTCACGAATGTGTCCTCATCGCGGTGGCCTTCATAGATGACGAACCCGTGCAACGAGGGGGCTGTGATGTGACGGCTATGCGGGATGAGGCCGATGGAGACGTTGCTCAGCGTGCTGAGGGAGGCGATCCGGTCCAGCTGAGGAGCCATCATCTGCGGCGAGCCGTAGGACATCCGCAAGGCCGTCTCGCTGATCAGGAACTCGAAACGCTTGTCTCCGTAGAGGATGAGCTGACGCTCGAGCCGACTGGCGAGCCACGCTGCCACCTCCTCCGGTGAGTGGGGGATATGAAAGGTGGAGAAGATCTGGCGGGCGTACTCGGCCGTTTGCAGCAGGCCGGGAAGGATCGTGATCTCCAGATTGAGCATCGTGCGGGCGCGGACATCGCGATCACGAAGTTCTTCCCGCCCGATGGACATGTCTTGTCGCTGCTCATACCAGGTGTGGATCTCGGTGAAAGCCACCTGGGTCATCTCCCGCAACGCCTGCACAACCTCATCGGGCGCCGAGACCGCTCTCGCCCACGCCTCCACATCCGGCAACGGCGGCAGCAACGCCCCGGACTCGATCCGCGACACCTTCGACTGGGAGATACCCAGCTGCCGAGCCAGCACGTCGCCGGACAAACCAGCCAGCTTGCGCAAACGGCGCAACTCCGATGCCAGGCGCTGTCGCCCGCTGTGCGGCTCCTGCCGGGATGCGTCGATCATGTCTGCCTTGCCTCTCCGAAGGAGGACACGCTTGCATAGCATTCACCCTTCAATCATCCAAGACTATTCAGTTACGTTCAGAATGCTGCCACGAGCAGTGAAGGCCGTCAACGGCCCCCGTGACATGCATGTTCCCTGACAGATAGGAGGCTTCGGAAGGCTTCGCCCTTGACGGGCCCTGATCCTCCATTCAGGATCAGACATTATGATTCAATTTCATTCTGAAGAGGCGGCCTCCTCGAGCGAGCCGGCCACCGGCGCCGCCGGATCGACACCGGCCCCGCCGACCCGGCCACCTGGGGCTCTGCCCCCCGCCCGCCACCGCCAGACCAGAACCGCCACCACCGACCCGGGGCCCGCGTGGCGAGCGGGTGCGCGGTGGGCGGCAGCCGTCTACACCGAGCTGGCCGCAGCCCTGGCCGGCCCGGCCTCCTACACGGGGGGTGCGGGTGAGTGCCGCTGCCCCCGGCGCAGGCCCGCCGCCGGGCCCGCGGTGACGTTATGGGCGCTGACACTGTCGACCCTGGCCCAGATCCACCCGGTCACCTGCGGCCTGATCCTGCTGGTGCTGTCGGTGCTGAGCTCGCTGCTCATCGCGCTGCGCAGCGGCCCCTCCGCCGCCCGCCGCACCGCCGCACCGCCCGAGCCCCGCCGCCCGGCCTCACTCGCCGAGGAGCCCACCCCCTCCAAGGCCACCCCGGCGCCCACCGCAGGCGAGCGGCACCAGGGACAACCGTGACCGGTAACCGCCGCCCGCATCCGCGTGTTGCCCTGGTCGGCCTGAGGTGGCCGCTTCGGGCTCCCTTTCGTGCCCGCCCGGCCGGGCGGAGTTCCTTCCCGAAGGCGTGGACTCCGGCTGACGTAACAACTCTCCTACATTGCGTGACTATAGAATGACAATGCGTCAGCATGAACGGGGTTGGCGGGCACCTTAGCCGTTCAGCCCGCCGCACAACCGGTGAGCATGAGGACGTAGCGGACTCACCGGCCTGCTTTCCGGCACTGCCGTGTTCGCCACCTTCCCCGGAAAGGCGAGAGCATGATGGCCGATCCGCACCCCCCTCCAACCCCCCCGACGCCCCCCGCTCCCACCTCGCCGGGCGCCTGCGCCGTTCCCGCTACGACTGCGGTGACCGGTGGCGCGCAGGCAGATACCCGGTACCACGTCAGCGATCACGCCCACGTCTATACCGCCGATCGGGACATGCACATCACGCACGCTGCGGTGGTGGCACGGGCCACCTGCACCCTGCCGCGCGATGTGCCCGCCTTCACCGGCCGCGGGCCGGAGCTTCACCTGCTCACGCGCGCCCTGGCCGTCCTCGACAGTCAAAAGCCGACGGGGCGGGTGGTGGTGATCCACACGATCAACGGGCTGCCCGGGGTCGGGAAAAGCGCCCTGGCCGTGCACGCCGCCCACCTGCTGGCCGAACGCTTCCCCGACGGGCAGTTGTTCGTGGACCTGCACGCCCACAGCCTTGATGCCGCACCCGTGACCGCCGCAGACACCCTGGACGCGCTGCTGCGCGCCGACGGCGTCGACATCGGAGCTATCCCATCCGGCCTGGCGCAGCGGGCGGCGCTGTGGCGTGACCGGCTGGCAGGAAAGAAGGTGCTGCTCGTCCTGGACAACGCCGCAGGTGAACACCAGGTGGAACCGCTGCTGCCCGCTGCCCCCGGCTGCCTGGTGCTCATCACCAGCAGGGCCCGGCTGGCCGTCACCGGAGGCGTACCGCTCACCCTGGACAGCATGACCTCGCAGGAGGGCGCCGAACTCTTCGCCCGCCGGACCCACCGCCCGCTCACCGCCGACGAGGAGGCCGCGGTGGCCGAGCTCGTGGGATTGTGCGGGGGCCTGCCGCTGGCGATCACGATCATGGCCGCCCGGCACGCCAACCGCCCCGCCTGGACCGTCACCGACCTCGTCCAGCAGATGAGCGGGCACGACCTGCTCGGCGAGCTCGCCGAAGGCGACCACAGCGTCGCCGTCGCCTTCGACCTGTCCTACCGCGACCTGCCCCCGCAACGCCAGCACCTCATGCGCCTGCTGGGCCTCTACCCCGGCGCCGACTTCGACGCCTACACCGCCGCAGCCCTGGCCGGTCTGCCGCTGGGCCGGGCGCGACAGCATCTGGACGGCCTCTACAACGCCTCCCTCGTCCAGGAGATCAGCCGGGGCCGCTACCGGCTGCACGACCTGCTCGCCCGCTACACCCGCGCCCTCGCCCGCAACGCGGCCGACACCAGCGGCCCGGCCGCCCACACCGCACTCGAACGCCTGCTCAACCACTACCTGCACACCGCACACGCCGCGAGCAGCCACATCCACCACCACACCCCCGCCCTGCCGCCGCCCGTCACCGCCCCACCGGCGCAGCTTCCGCAGGTCGCCACCCGCGAGCAGGCCACCGCATGGCTGGAGGCCGAACGCGGCAACCTGCACGCCACCATCCAAGCCGCAGCCACCGCCCATCCCGCCCAGGCCATCGCCCTGACCGCCACCATCGCCGACTACCTCTACACCGACGGCCACTGGCAGCAAAGCATCACCCTGCACCACACCGCCCTGGCCACCGCCTGCCACACCCGCGACCGGCTCGGCCAGGCCTACGCCCTCAACGACCTCGGGCGGGTGCACTATGTCCGCGACGAGTACGAGCAGGCACTCCAACGACACGGCCAGGCATTGAGCCTGTTCACCGACCTGGGCAACCGGCTCGGCCAGGCCTACGCCCTCAACGACCTCGGGCGGGTGCATCGGGTCCGCGACGAGTACGAGCAGGCGGCAGATTGCCACGTTCACGCGCTGAGCCTGTTCACCGACCTGGGCGACCGGCACGGCCAGGCCGCCGCCCTCTACGGCCTCGGCCGCGTCAATCGGGTACTGGGCGAGTACGAGCAGGCAACCGGCCAGCTCACCCAGGCATTGAGCCTGTTCACCGGCCTCGGCGACCGGCTCGGCCAGGCCTACGCCCTCTACGGGCTCGGCCTCGTGCACCGCTTCCGCGGACAATACGAGCAGGCGAGCGAGCGGCACACCCAGGCACTGGAGCTGTTCACCGGCCTGGGCAGCCGCCACCGCCAGGCAGGCGCCCTCTACGGCCTCGGCCTGGAATACCGGCTCCAAGAACAAGCCGGGCACAGAACGCCCCAGCAGCAGAGCCCGGCCCTGCTCACCGACCAGGGCAACCGGCACAACCACGCAGGCACCCTTTACGGCCTCGGCCTGGTGCGCCACGTCCTGGGCGCGTACGAGCGGGCCGTCATCCAGCACGTCCAAGCCCTGAGCCTGTTCACCGAGGTCGGCAATCGCCACGGCCAGGCGGCCGCCTTCCACGGCCTCGGCCTGCTGTATCAGGTCCTGAACGAGTACGAGCAGGCGGCCGGCCAGCACGCCCAGGCACTGGAGCTGTTCACCGGCCTGGGCAGCCGACACGGCATGGCACACGCCCTGCACGGCCTCGGCCGCGTGCACAACCTGCGCCAAGAGCCCAAACAGGCGATCGACCGGCACACCCAGGCGCTGGGCCTGTTCACCGAGATCGGCGACCGCTACGGCCAGGCCGAGGTGCTCAACGACCTCGGCGAACTACTGGCCCGTTCCTCATCTGCGAACAGGGAACAGGCCTGCGGTTGCTTCCGGCGGGCCTTGCTCCTCGCCCGCGACATCCGCACCCCCCTGGAACAGGCGCGGGCACTGGAAGGCATCGCCCACTGCCACCTGCGCCACCAACCCCCCGGCGACGCCATCACCGCACTACAGCAAGCGCTGACCATCTACCGGCGCCTCGGCTCAGCCGACGCCCATCGGGTCGAAGACGCCCTCCGCCACCACGAACCACCGCCGGGAGGGTGAGAGCGTGCCCCCGCCCGCAGCCCCGGCGCCAACCCCTCACCGCTGTGCCGGAACTCAGACCTCCGCCCGCAGACGCCGATACGGGGCTGACAACCCCGATGCCGCGCCCTATGGTGACCATGAACCAACAGCGCGTCGCCACCACCGGACCCGGCACATACCCTCACCCCCACCGGCCGCACGCCACCCCGGGGCCGGGGCGCAGCCGGACCTGGCCGTTCGTCTCGATGTCATGCTGGGATCCCTTCCCGGAGAGGTGAGGGCGTGATGGCCGAACCACACCCCCGACCAGCTCTACCGACAACCCCCGCTCCCTCCCCGCAGGGCGCTCCGGCCCTGACCGACCTGGCGTACGTGAGCGCCCGGTACAAGGTCAACGACCACGGTGAGGCGTATGTCGCCGGCCGTGACGTGCATGTGACTCAAGCTGTCGCTGCGGTGGTAGGGCGAGCCACCCGCACCCTGCCTCGTGATATGCCCGCCTTCACCGGACGCCGCCCCGAACTCCTGCTCTTGACCCAGTCGCTGGCATGCCACGATGGCCAGCACCCTGCTGGGCGGGTGGTGGTGATCCACACCATCAACGGGCTGCCCGGGGTCGGCAAGAGCACCCTGGCTGTGCATGCTGCGCATCTGCTGGCCGAACGCTTCCCCGACGGGCAGTTGTTCGTCGACCTGCACGCCCACAGCTTCGACGGCACACCTGCCACCGCCGCCGACACCTTGGAGGCGCTGCTACGCGCCGACGGCGTCGACCCGTCCGCCATACCCCAGGAGGCGACGCAGCGGGCGGCACTATGGCGTGACCGGCTGGCCGGAAAGAAAGTGCTCCTCGTCCTCGACAACGCCACCGGTGAGCAGCAGGTAGAGCCGCTGCTGCCGGGCACCCCCGGGTGTCTGGTGCTCATCACCAGCCGGGTCCGGCTCGCGATCACCGGGGGTATACCGCTCACCCTGGACAGCATGCCCCCCGACGAAGGCACCAATCTGTTCGAGCGCCGGACCCACCGCCCCCTCACCGGCGACGACATGGCGGCGGTGGACGAACTTGTCCACCTGTGCGGGGGATTACCCTTGGCGATCACGATCATGGCCGCTCGGCATGCCAATCGCCCCGCCTGGACCGTCACCGACCTCGTCCAGCAGATGCGCGGACACGACCTGCTGGATGAGCTGGCCGAAGGCGACCACAGCGTCGCCGTCGCCTTCGACCTGTCCTACCGCGACCTGCCTCCCGAACAACAACACCTCATGCGCCTGCTCGGCTTGTATCCGGGCACAGACCTGGATGCCTACACCGCCGCCGCCCTCGCCGGCATCCCGCTTGGGCGCGCGCGACGGCACCTGGACGCCCTGTATACGGCATCACTCCTTCAGGAGACCAGCCGGGGCCGCTACCGCCTGCACGATCTCCTCGCCCACTACACGCGAACTGTCGCCCGAAACGCCGCTGACAGCAGCGGCCCGGCCGCTCAAGCGGCAGTCGAACGCCTGCTGAATCACTACCTGCACACCGCACACACCGCAGGCCGCCACTTCCGCCACGGCATGCTGCCTTCACCCGTTTCCCCGCCTCCGCAAATACCGCAGGTCGACACCCGCGAACAGGCCACTGGGTGGCTGGAGGCTGAACGCGACAACCTGCAAGCCTTCATACAGGACACAGCTTCCACCTACCCTGCCCAAGCCGTCGTGCTGACCGCCGCCATCACTGACTACCTCGAAACCGCCGGCCACTGGCAACAGTGCCTCACCTTGAACCAACTCGCCATGACCGCCGCGCAAAGTACTCGCGACCAACTGGCTCTGACCCGGAGTGTCCACAACCTTGGCCGTGCGCATCGGTATCTAGGCGAGTATGAGCGGGCGGCCGAACACCTCACCCACGCCGTGGACCTGTTCACCGGTCTGGGTGACCAGCCTGGCCAGGCGAGCGCCCTCTACGGCCTCGGCCGTGTGCACTACCTCCGGGGTGAGTACGAGCGGGCGGTCGAACACCTCACCCAGGCCCTGGACCTGTACACCGACCTCGGCAACCGGCATGGCCGGGCCAACGCCCTCAACAACCTCGGCCTCGTGCACCGCCTCCGGGGTGAGTACGAGCGGGCGACCGAACACCTCACCCAGGCCCTGGACCTGTACACCGACCTCGGCAACCGGCATGGCCGGGCCAACGCCCTCAACAACCTCGGCCTCGTGCACCGCCTCCGGGGTGAGTACGAGCGGGCGGTCGAACACCTCACCCAGGCCCTGGACCTGTACACCGACCTCGGCAACCGGCTCGGCCAGGCCAACGCCCTCAACAACCTCGGCCTCGTGCACCGCCTCCGGGGTGAGTACGAGCGGGCGGTCGAACACCTCACCCAGGCCCTGGACCTGTTCACTCTGATAGGTGACCGGCATGGTCAGGCTGAGGCGCTCCTTGAGCTCGCCGAGTTGCTGGTTGTTTCCTCGACCGGCGACCAGGCGCACACCGGTTTCCAGCAGGCTTTGACCGCCGCCCGTGACGCCGACGCTCCGCTGGAGCAGGCGCGGGCGCTGGAAGGCATCGCCCACTGCCACCTGCGCGAGCAACCTTCCGGCGATGCTCTGACCGCTCTACGACAGGCGCTGGCCCTGTACAGGAGTCTGGGCTCGGCTGATGTTCAGCGAGTCGAAGGAGCTCTCCGCCGCCACACACCGCCAGGAAGGTGAGATCGTGCCCCAGTCCGCCCTCCAGGGCCGAACCCGGCACCACCACGCCGCTCACATCTTCCGACGCGCGGATTCGAGGCTGACACGCCTGATATCGCGCCCTACCGTGACCATGAACCAGCCGTGCGTTATTGCTGTCTGGTCCGGCATGCACTCTCACCCCCGCCGGTCGGCAAGCCGTTCGCTGGCACGGTTCAGCTGGACCCGTTGTCTGTCTCGACGCAGTGATTGGATCCATTCCCGGAAAGTGAGGGTGTGATGGCCGAACCGCACCGTCCACCGGCGCTGCCGACGCCCGCAGGCACCTCCTCGTCCGCTGCCCCCGTCCCTCCCCGCACACCTACCTCGCCCGACCTACCCGAGGCCCCTGTCGCGCAGGCAGCCGTTTCCGCCCCCTTACAAGTGGACACCCAGTACAACCTCAGCGACCACGCCCGCGTCTACGCCGCAGGCCGCGACCTGTACATCACCCACGCCACCGCTCCCGGCGCAGCGGCGGGCACGACCGTTGCCGCGTGGGCGCGAGACGACAGCCCATACCGGGGGTTGATGGCGTTCGGCGTCGGTGACAGCCAGGTCTTCTACGGCCGCACCACCCTCACCACCCGCCTCATGCACGCCCTGACCGCCCGCCTGGACCACCCCGGTGTGCTGGTGGTGAGCGGCGCCTCCGGCGCGGGCAAGTCCTCGCTGCTGCGGGCCGGGCTGGTCCCGGCGATCGCCGACGGCGGCCTCGGGCAGGAGGCCCGACAATGGGCGTGCGCGGTACTGGAGCGGCCGACGCGCTCCCCGCTGGCCGAGCTGGCGCACCTGCTGGCCACCCTCGCCGGTCTGGAAGCCGTCTCCGTCCTGGACAGCCTGACCCGCGCCCCGCACCAGGCGCACCTGCTGATGCGTCAGGCCGCACGCGCCGACGCGCTCCGCCGCGGCGTCGACGCCGAGCAAGCCGCACGCTGCCGCCTGGTGCTGGTGGTCGACCAGCTGGAAGAGATCTTCACCCTGCCCGGCGGGCCCACCGCGGCGCCCCTCACCCCCCTTGACGCCGGACAGGCAGACGAGCACGAACGGGAACAGCGGGAGCGCGACGCGTTCCTCACCGTGCTGCACGTGGCCGCCACCGCCGGATGCGGCCCCCAGCAGACACCGGCAGCCCTCGTGATCGCCGCCGTGCGCGGCGACCACATCGACCAATGCGCCGCACTCCCCCAGCTCGGCCACGAACTGGAGGAACGCCTGTTCATCGTCGGCCCCATGCACGAGCAGGAACTGCGACTGGCGATCACCGGCCCTGCCGCCGCCGCCGGACTGCGCCTGCAGGAAGGCCTGGCCGACACCATCCTCGCCCAGCTGCGCACCACCGGCGGCGGCTACGAAGCCGGAGCACTGCCCCTGCTGTCACAGGCCATGCTCACCATCTGGCAACACCGCGAGAACGACCTGCTCACCTTCCGCGGCTACGACCACACCGGCGGCGTCACCCACGCCGTCGCCACCACCGCCGAGGACGCCTACACCAGCCTGGACGAGACCGGCCGGCGCATCGCCCGCCACCTCATGCACCAGCTGACCACCGTCACCTCCGAAGGACAGTCCGCCCGCCGTCCGGCCGACCGCACCACCCTGACCGCCACCACCGGCGCACACCTCCCGCCGTCCCAGCGGGAACCAGCGGTCAGGCGGGTACTGGAGGCGTTCGCGAGCCGTCGGCTGATCGTGGTCGACGAACACCGGGTACAGATCGCCCACGAGGTACTGCTGAGAGCCTGGCCCCGGCTACACAGCTGGTTGGAGACCGACCTGACCGAACACGCCCGCCGCTCCCGCCTCATCGACGATGCCGCCGCCTGGGCACACAACGGCCGCAAACCATCCGATCTCTACCGCGGAGACAGACTGGCCATCCTGCACGAAGCGCTACCCCGCTGGAATAGCGACCCAGATCGCTATTCAGCTCTGCCCCACCTTGCGCAAGCCTTCCTGCATACCTCCGCCAGAGCAGAAACCCGAACCAGCCGCCTGCGCCGTGGGGTAGGCATAGTGCTAACTATGCTGCTAATCACGGCCGCGATACTAGCTTCCACCACCATCCGCGCCCAGCAAGATACCCTCCAAGCCCAGCAGGAATCCATCAACCAACACACCGCAGCCACGTCCCGTTCCCTGGCAACTCAGAGCGAACTCTCCCAAAACGATCCCGCCCTGTCTGCGCTTCTGGCCGCAGTGGCCTGGCAGATCAGCCCTACCGCCGAAGCCCGAGCTCGAATGCTGACCCTCCTTAGCACCCCCAGCCGCGGGCTTCTCACCGGGCACCAGAGTTTCGTGTTTTCGGTGGTGTTTAGTCCGGACGGCCGCACTCTGGCCAGCGGTAGCGACGACAGGACGGTGCGGTTGTGGGATGTGGCTACCCGCCGTCCCATCGGCACGCCCCTCACCGGACACCAGGCCCGCGTGTCTTCAGTGGTGTTCAGCCCAGACGGCCGTATCCTGGCCACGAGTGGCAGTGAGGACATGACGGTGCGGTTGTGGGATGTGGCTACCCGCCGTCCCATCGGAACACCCCTCACCGGACACCAGGACCTGGTGTCTTCAGTGGTGTTCAGCCCAGACGGCCGCACCTTGGCCAGCGGCAGCCACGACAAAACAGTGCGGTTGTGGGACGTGGCTACCCGCCGTCCCATCGGAACACCCCTCACCGGACACCAGGGCCCCGTGACATCAGTGGTGTTCAGCCCAGACGGTCGCATCGTGGCTGCCAACACTCACAATGAGGACGAGCCGGTGCGGTTGTGGGACGTGGCTACCCGCCGCCTCATCGGAACTCCTCTGGCCGGGCATCAGGGCTTGGTGTCTTCTGTGGTGTTCAGTCCGGACGGCCGTATCCTGGCCACGAGTGGCAGTGAGGACATGACGGTGCGGTTGTGGGATGTGGCTACCCGCCGTCCCATCGGAACACCCCTCACGGGACACCAGGCCCGCGTGTCTTCTGTGGTGTTCAGCCCAGACGGCCGCACTCTGGCCAGCGGCAGCGACGACATGACGGTGCGGTTGTGGGACGTGGCTACCCGCCGCCTCATCGGAACTCCTCTGGCCGGACACCAGGGCCCCGTGTCTTCTGTGGTGTTCAGCCCAGACGGCCGCACTCTGGCCAGCGGCAGCGACGACATGACGGTGCGGTTGTGGGACGTGGCTACCCGCCGCCTCATCGGAACTCCTCTGGCCGGGCATCAGGGCTTGGTGTCTTCTGTGGTGTTCAGCCCAGACGGCCGCACCTTGGCCAGCGGCAGCTTCGATCTGACGGTGCGGTTGTGGGACGTGGCTACCCGCCGTCCCATCGGAACACCCCTCACCGGACACCAGGACGGAGTGTATTCGGTGGTGTTCAGCCCGGACAGTCGCACTCTGGCCACCACTACTGCGTATGACGAAGGCGAGTCGGTGCGGTTGTGGGATGTGGCTACCCGCCGTCCCATCGGCACAGCCCTCACCGGACACCAGGGCGGAGTGTTTTCGGTGGTGTTCAGTCCGGATGGTCGTATTCTGGCCACCGGCAGCAGCGACACGACGGTGCGGTTGTGGGACGTGGCTACCCGCCGTCCCATCGGCACAGCCCTCACCGGACACCAGGACCTGGTGTCTTCGGTGGTGTTCAGCCCGGACGGTCGCACCCTGGCCACCAGCAGCTTCGATCTGACGGTGCGGTTGTGGGACGTGGCTACCCGCCGCCCCATCGGAACACCCCTCACCGGACACCAAGGCCGAGTGTCTTCGGTGGTGTTCAGCCCGGACGGTCGCACCCTGGCCACCGGCAGCAGCGACACGACGGTGCGGTTGTGGGACGTGGCTACCCGCCGTCCCATCGGAACACCCCTCACCGGACACCAGTCCTCTGTAGATTTGGTGGTGTTCAGTCCGGATGGTCGCACTCTGGCCACTGCTGATGACGAGGACGAGTCGGTGCGGTTGTGGGACGTGGCTACCCGCCGCCTCGTCGGGACACCCCTCACTGGACATGATCCCTTTGGGCTCTCGGTGGTGTTCAGCCCGGATGGTCGTATTCTGGCCACCAGCAGCAGCGACACGACGGTGCGGTTGTGGGACGTGGCTACCCGCCGCCCCATCGGAACACCCCTCACCGGACACCAGGGCCCCGTGACATCAGTAGTGTTCAGCCCGGACGGTCGCACCCTGGCTACTAGCAGCGACATGGCAGTGCGGTTGTGGGATGTGGCTACCCGCCGCCCCATCGGCGCACCCCTCACCGGACACCAAGGCCGAGTGGTTACGGTGGCGTTCAGCCCAGATGGTCGTGTTCTGGCTACCGGCAGTGAGGACAGGACGGCGCGATTGTGGGACGTTAGCGTACCTGATGACCTCTTCCAAGCCGTTTGCGCGATCGCAGGCCGGTCGCTCACCCCGGCCGAGTGGGCACAGCACGTACCACAGTTGAAGTTTCAGACAGTGTGCCGCTGACGGCACCTCGGGGTGACCACCAGCAGCCCCCGCCCCCTCTGGCGCAGACGGCTCCCCCGCTTTTGCGTCGAACGCAGCCGATACCTCGTCCGGCCCGCCTGACGCGGCCGGGCACCTCTTCGTCACCGCCGCCCAGCCCATCACCGCCGCCCGCGGGCGGTGTGCTGCCTTCTGGAGCGTCCGCTGATGCACCCGTCACGACCACCGGCCTGCCGCCCGCTGGCAGTCCCGCAGGTGAGCACGACCAGAATGCGGTGCAGGACCCCTTCCTGTCTTGTTTGCGGTGCGTGGCGGGGCGGAAAGGGAGAACACTGGGTCTTGGGCGACGTCAACCGGTCGCCTACGCCTTCAGGAAGCGAGCAACGGCCTGTGCGAGCCCCTTTCGATCTTGATAGTTCCCTGCTCGGGCAGGGATGGATCCGGTGGATGCCCCCGAGCGGGATCGTGCTGCTCGAGCAGATCGACATCGCCGGCATCGGTTCCGGTTTCACCTTCGACGAGCTGAGCGAGCATCTGGTCTTCGGCGACGCGGATGTCGAAGATCTCGGCTGGGATACCCTCGCGTGGGATCCTCCGCTGCGCTACACCGACGAAAGCCTCGCCGAGCTGGGGCAGGAGTACTACCTGTTCGAGGACGAGGGCAAGGACGCCGCCACGGTCAACGCCGAGGAGGCCGCGCACCAGGAACGCTTCCGGGCTCGTCTCGACGAGCTCGCCGCACGCCTGGGTCTCAGCGCCCTGTCCACGGTCGAGGACGTCTTCGACTACCTCGTCGGGTGCCAGGTGATCGTGTGCCACGACGATCCCCCGCAGATCCGCTACAGCCTCAACCCCGCCCCGCCCCTGCCTGAGGAGGTGCTCGAGCTCACGGCCGAGGAGAAGGCCAAGGAGGACGAGATCCGCTGGGCCGCTCTCTACGAGCAGCCGTCCTACAAGATCATCGCCCTGTTCGACCCGCAGGGCGCCCAGCACGAGGTGCTGACGAGCAGCCTGGAGAAGCTGTCCAAGAAGACCGGCCTGGATCCTGAGACGGTGCGTCAGGCGGTGTTGTGGCTCATCGCCCAGGGCGAGTTCAGCAACCGGTGCCGACCTGTCGCACATCGGCCCCTACAAGGTGTTTCAGCTTCGCGTCGACTGGGAGATGTTCGCCAAGACCCGTTTCACTCTGCGCTGAGACGGTGCCGGCCGCCTCGCGGTGTCCTTTGCAAGCACCCGCGTACCTAACCTCTGTGGTCAGCCCAGCTCGCCGGATATCCGAGAGCGATCGCCGCCGGCAGGAGAACACCAGCAGCACGCGCCCAGGCCTTGTGCCCGCCTCGCCCAGGCGCATATGGTCGGCGCTCGCCTCGCTGGCGCAACGTCCTTTCAGCTGTGATGGGCCGCGCAGGCTCGAAAAGAGGGGCACGCGGCTCGGCATGCCTACCGCGGACCTGGGGTGGAATCGTCATACGATCCGGCGGTGGCCGACTTCCGCGAACGACTGCAACAACACCTAAGTGCCATTCAAGCTGCCCCTTTTCTATTCGTCGGCGCGGGGCTCTCGCGACGCTATCTCCAACTCGACGGCTGGGAAGGACTGCTTCGCCGTATGGCCGGGCTGACCGGCTATCCTTACGAGTATTTCCGCGCATCCGCCAACGGCGACCTCCCCACCGTGGCCAGCCTGATCGGGGAGAAACTCCACGAACCGTGGTGGATGGAGTCCCGGTTTGCCGTCAATCGCCAGCGCTTCGTAGACAAGTTGATGCACCGCGACTCGGCGTTGAAGGCGGAAACGAGCTGCTACTTCGCCGACTCAGGGCAGGCGCTTCCCACCACGGGGGCACTCGCCGAAGAGGTCGCAGCGATGAAGGACGTCGTCGTCGACGGCATCATCACCACGAACTTCGACACCCTGCTCGAGCACCTGTTCCCCGACTACCACGTCTTCGTCGGCCAGGACCAGCTACTGCACGGCAACTTCTTCGGCGTCGCCGAGATCTACAAGATCCACGGAAGCTGCGAAGAGCCGGACTCGCTCGTACTGACAACGGATGACTACAAGCGATTCCGCGAACACAAGGCCTACTTGGCCGCAAAACTCATGACGATCTTCGTCGAGCATCCCATCATATTCATCGGATACTCAATTTCGGACCCAAATGTCGCGGATATCCTGCACTCGATTTTTGACTGCCTGGACTCCCGTAAGCATATCGGCATGCTTGCCGACCGGCTCGTCTTCATTCACTGGGACAAGGACGCCGGCGAGGCCGTAATGACGAAGCAGGTCATCTCCGTCGGCGCCAGGCCGATTCCCGTGCTGATGGTTACGGTCCCCGACTTCTTGGTCGTTTTCGAGGTTCTGGGGAGCAGGAAGCGCACTTTTTCGGCGAAAAAGCTCCGTCAGCTCAAGGAGTGTGTCTATGAGCTGATTCTCGCCGATAGTTCGAAGGAGCGGATGCAGGTCCTGTCGATGGTTGAGAGCGCCGATTCATCCACGATCGACGCCGTCCTCGGGGTGGGAGGATTTGTGCAGCCTCATAGCTACACTGGACTGAACCGCAACCATCTTGTCCAAGATGTCATCAAGATTGACGCAGATTACGATGCCGATAGCGTGGTCGAAAAAGTATTGCCCTCGATAATATCCGGGCGGGCCAACGTGCCGATCTACAAATATTTGCGCAAGGCCAGGTTTCTCAGTGACGAAGGCGAGCTCATCGATCCTGGATCTGTACACGCTAAGATAGCTGCCCATGTTAACTCTCGCGCAAAGCGCCTTGGTCCGATCCCGAGCCAGGAGGATAGCGCCAAGACTGCAGTGAGGCAGGCGCCTACACTCGCGGAATTGATCGCCAACCAAAAGGCCGAAAGGGTAATCGAGTACATCCCGGCGCTGGTCGAGGCGGAAATTGACCCGCAAGAGCTCAAGGATTTCCTTGTCCAGTATGAGGGCACCCCGAATCCGTCGCAATGGATCAAGATGGTATGCCTGTATGACTGGCTCAAGTACGGCCTTCAGCTCTAGCCCAGGCGAACACGTCGGCCAGCTGCGGCAACGACATGCACCATGAAACGATCACCATGCAGGACTGTGACGACACGTCTTTCCGTGAGGGCCGTGCGCGGTTTTCTCTCCATGGCGGCAGATGAGCGCGGGCCCGGTGAGCAATGGGGTGCATGAGCCGGACGCAGGGGCCGATTCCGTGCGAATAGGCGTTTCCTTCAAGGTGTACCGACGCCGGAGCGAGCTGCCTCAACCACGGCCGCGCGTCTCTGCGGCTTCCGGGTTGCTGCGCACCCTCGGCAAACGAAGAGGGCTCCGCCAATCCCGAAGTCTTCTCAGCCACGGGGCTGGCACGATCTCCACACAGAATGCCCAGGTTACCGGGACACGACAGGCCACAGAGCCGTGCACGAAGTATGAGGTTCCCTCTTTCGTTCTGGCTGCCCTGCAGGGCGTAGCCCGCCCCCGGTCCGGGCCACGCATCTACGATGCAGGTGAGGCAGGCTGCGGCGAGGTTTCCGCGCCCGCCAGCCGGGCGCGGCTCTAGTCTTTGCTGTCATGGAGTTCATCCCGGCCGAGTGGGAACGCGTCGACGCGATGGTGTCTTTGGGCACCGCGGCCGGTCAGGACGTGGTCCAGCTCGGCGAAGCGCTTTCGGCCGCCGTCCGCGACATCGCCTCCGTCGCCCCTGACGATGGCCTGCTGACCAAAGACGGCCCTTGCCCGCCGTGGCCCATGCGCGCGGCGCTGCTGCGTCAGCCGATGCAGCCCGGCATCGAGGCCGAGGTCGTCGTGCGGAGCGCGCGCATGGGCCAGGAGCTGCCGCCTCGCCTGCTGGCCTTCTACATGGGGCTGCTGATGCGAGCCGGACGCCCTGCGGCGCTGACCACCGACCGCGCGCTCGTACGGGCCCGCAACGCGATGGCTGCTGTGTCCGGTGCGCAGGGCCTGTGCGTGCTGGCTGTCTCGCCCCGTCCTGAGATGGCCGCCATGCTGGCCGAGGATCACCACTTCGCCATCTGACAACCTTGGGCGGGGGGCTCGCCCGGCGAGGCCGGGCCTGCCCCGGGCACCGTTGAGGCCCGGCCGTCGGAGGTGGCCCCGGTCCGGGGGCTTGTGCTCGGTGCGCCGGGGCGTGAGGGAAACGTCCTGGATGAAGCGGCCGGTGTCCGGCCAGGGAGCAGCGGCTGTGGTGTGAACCACCTGCGCCTCCGGGCAAGGCAACAGCAGGCGCTCTCCGGCGAGGACCGTTCTCCCCTGCTCCGCGCCTGCCGGCCTTCTTCGTCTTCCTGCCGGGCGGCGGCTGCCCGATGAGCATGTCATGGTCGCGCTCGCGGGCAAGGCCATGCCGCGCTGGCGCGCGGTCGCCCCTGCGGGGCGAGCCTTGCCCGCTCCTGCGCTCCCCTGACCCATCGCGGGCAGCAGCCGCCACCCGGCAGGCACCCTTCCCCCGCCAGCCGGCCGGCGCCAGGCTGCCCAGCCGCCCGGCCCCGGGCGTCTTGCCAACCCGCCCGTCATCCCCGCACACACCCACCAGGAGCAGAGCATGCCTGACACCAACCTCCGCCTGATCGCGATCATCCTCGACCGCTCCGGCAGCATGCTGGCCGTCAAGGACGACACCGAGGGCGGGCTGGCCGCCTTCCTCGCCGAACAGCACACCAGCCCCGCCCAGACGCTGGTGTCGCTCTACCACTTCAGCGACACCCCGGAAACGGTGTACGAGGCCCTGCCGCTCGCCGACGTCCCCGCCTACACGCTGCGGCCGCACGGCATGACGGCGCTGCACGACGCGATCGGGTTCGGTATCGGCCGCACCGCCGAGCACATCGAGAGCCTGCCCGGCGACGAGCAGCCCGGCGAGGTGGTGATCGTCGTCCTCACCGACGGGCGGGAAAACCGCTCCCGCGAACTGCCCGCCGTCGACGCCGTTCGCGCGCTTGTCGAGCAGCGGAGCCTGCTCGGCTGGCGCTTCGTCTTCCTCGGCGCCGATCTGGACACCTTCACCACCGCGAACCGGCTCGGCTTCGACCGTGGCAGCACCCTGCACTACGGCGCCGCCCGCACCCAGGAGACCCTCACCCGCGCCGGGCGGGCCACCTCCACCGGCGCCGTCTTCAGCGACGACGATCGCGACGCCACCCACCACTAACCCCCACTCACCCCGGGCGGCCGCACCCACCGTGCGGCCGCCCGCCCGCCAGGAAAAAAGGGGACGCCATGACTTGCCTCCACCACACCCGCCCCCGCCCGGCCACCCCTCCCACCCGGCGGCGCCTTTCCCGGCGCCCGCTGCCCGACGCGCGGCGGCAGCGGTGACCGGCTACCGGCCCGCGGTCGTCGACCTGCTGACCGGGAGCGGGCTGCCCGGCCTCGGCGTGACACACGCCGAGCAGTTGCTCGGCCAGATCGAGGACGTCGTCGACGGCGCGGGCTACACCATCACCCCCAAGCCGATCCGCCCCCTGCGGGCGCCCGAGCCGCGACCGGTCGTGATCAGCGCGATGGAGTACTACCTCGGGCAGCGGCTGCAACCGGGCGTGATCGTCGAACGCTTCACCGCCGCGGCCCGCGGCGGCGGGCTGTGGGCCGAGATGCCGTGCTGCGAGCGCAGAGCCCGCCTCACTCTCCACCTCGACGACCACGACGACCCGGTGCAGGAGGACCAGCTGGTCGTCTGCGCGCCGTGCGCGCGCGTGTACACGGTGCTGCTCAAGCGCGAGGAGCCGTCCGGGTACGACGACGACACCGACTACCTGGCGCTGTGCACCGTCGCCGCCCAGCAGCCGATCAAGACCCAGCCCGCCCCCAGGAAACGCTGACGCCGGAGCCCACCGCGAACCCGGCACGAGAAACACGAGGAAACTCGCCTTCCGATCGCGGGCCTGCAGGGCGACCGCTCCCGGGGCTCCCATAGGCCTATCTCGTCTCGCGTGACCCCGGCTCCTTCCCGGGCAGGACGAGGTCACCCTCACCCCCGGGCGCCGCCGCCGAGCGGGCCGGTTTCGCGGGTGCTGCGCCGCAGCGCCTCGCGTGCGGTGTCCTCGGCCTGCCAGGCGGTGCGTATCCGCGCCAGCAGCTCGCCGGTGCGCGCCAAGCCCGCCTCCGCCAGCCCCGCCAGCTCCTCGCGCAGCATGCGGCCGACACGGTTGCAGGCGGCGCCCGCCTCGTCGCGGGCGCGGCGCGCTTCGGCGATCCGGGCCGGATCGCCGCCGGCCGTCGCGGCGGCCAGTTCGGTCTCGGCCTGCTCGCAGTGCACGTACAGCGCCTGGTGCTCGGCGGCGAGGTGGGCTTGCCGGGCGCGGCCCAGGAGCCCCTCGGCGCGGTTGATCGTCACGAGTTCGGCCACCACGCGATGCTCGGTGTCGGCTCGCTCAAGCCACTGATCGATCTCCGCTCGCCCGGTCCGGCCCTGCGGGATTTCCACGCTCGTCACCGTCCTTGCCGTCGGCTGGGTTGCGCCCCGGCGTCTGCTCCTGCGGCGGCGCCGTCACCCGCTGAGACCCTAGCCATTCTCAGGGCATGATTCTCCCCTTCCGCCGAGTGCGGGCAGGAGGGAGAGCTGGGTTCTCCAGCGGGCCCGGCGCGGTGAGCACGTCCGGCCGTAGCGCCTGCCACGCCTGGCGGGAGTCCGGTCTTCAGGTTGCGCCACCTGGTGGATGTGCCGGCGTGGAATGCGCGCCGCCCGAACCCATGGTCGACAACGACGACTACGGCCGAAACCGGCAGCACCTCACCGCGTCGGCGGCACGCCGTTCGGCGCGGGCGCGTGCCCTCTGCCCGCCGCGCGGCGTGGCGTGCACGAACGTGACACCCACCCTCACCCCTGCCACACCCGCCGGCATCGGTGCTGTCGCCGACGCCGATGAGGCGGAGCTGACCTCCGCCGACCAGGTCGAGCACCTGAGCGCCGCCGACCTCATCCGCTTGGCCGTCGCCCGCATGGGCGAGGACCCGCTCGCGGACGTGGTGCTGCTGGCGGCGCTGATCCGTACCGGTGGGCGTGAGCTCGGCGCCCGCCTGCACGCCGCCGCCCTCACCTGCAGCACTCTGGCCGAATTCGCCGAGGCGGCCGACATGCCCCCGGCTAAGGTGCGCCACCGGTGGGGCCAGTAGAGCCGCCGCCGCGTCCGGGGCGGCGAACTCGCTGAAGCGGAACAGGAGCGGCTGGCCCAGCGGATGGCGGCCGAGCTCGCCGCGATGGCCTGAGCCTCAACCGGGCCGCCGCCTTGGAACGCTGAACAGGCGGATCATGCTGGCCCGCAGACAGCCGGGGGCGGGATGGGGCGAAAGCGCCGGTCACAGCCACCCGTTGCTCTGAGGCAGGGGTAAACGGCTACTTCAGCGGTGGATGTGGCACGTATGGTGTGGCTGTGGTCGGCGATCGCGTGCAGCGGCGGCTCACGGAGACAGACGCGCGGACGCGAAGGAGCGGATGATGCCAGGCGCTGTACTGCGAGGGGTGACTCTGGACTGTGCCGACCCGCAGACGCTGGCGGGCTTCTACGGTGCGCTGACCGGGATGCGCGAACTCTTCAGTACGGATGAGTTCGTCTCTCTGACGGACGGCTCCGGCTGTGACCTGGGATTTCAGAGGGTTGAGGGATACCGGGCTCCGCAATGGCCGGGCCAGGACATGCCACAACAGTTCCACCTGGATTTCCGCGCTGACGACCTCGATGCGATGGAAGAGCTGGCCCTGAAACTCGGCGCGGCCAAACCGGATCACCAGCCCGGCGACGGACGCTGGCGGGTACTCCTGGATCCGGCCGGCCACCCCTTCTGCCTGACCTCTTCCTGACGTCACCGGCGTTGACAGGTGTGCCCCTCGGACGCCGTAGTGCTCAGGCCATCGAGCAACATGCCGATGACCTCGCCGGAGAAGTCATCATCGCCCTGGCCGCCGAGAACGCCACGCGCGCTGGCAGGCGGCCGCAGCCAAGGATGCTCGCGCCGCAGCCACGGCACACGACGACGCTGTTGCCTGGTTGCCTGGCCGACGCGGAGGTTCGCGGCCACATGGCCGCCCGGGTGCCGTCGACTGCTCAAGGGCCGCAGGCGCTGTTGGCCCGCGCCGGTGGCCTACGCTGCGCCGGGAGGCAGGACGACAATGCCGCCATGACCACGTTCTCGGCGGTTACGCCTGGATCGGTGCGGCCGACAGCCGTGGCACCTGCAGGGCAGGTCCCCACGGCTCGGTTGCTACGGGGGCCGGAGGCACTCTAGCGGGGTGGTTCGGCGATCTCGATGATAGTGAGAGGCTGGGCAAGCGCCCGAGAGGGCACCTCCCACACAGCCGCGTTCAGGGTGAGGATCGGGCAGATCGCCACGTCGGCGATGGCCGCGACGTGAGCGTCGTACGGGCTGAGCCCGATGGCGATCATGTCTGCGAGTCTGGCTGCCTGGTGGACGCCGTCCAGGGGGGCGACCGTGGTTCGCTCGAACGCCGCCAGGCCGGTCAGGAGTGCCTGAGCGTCGGGGAGGCCGCGGCTGTCCAGGAGTGCTCCGGCTGCGGCCAGGCAGGGAATGACGAGTGCTTGTCCCGCCCGGTCGAAATCCTGCAGGAAGCCGATCAGGTCGGCGTCTCCTCGGGCGACGTCGGCCAGGATCGTGGCGTCGAGGATGTGGGGGGTGGGGGAGAAATCACTCACCGGAGGCTGCCGGAAAGCCCTTGTCGGTGAGCTGCTGCTGGACGTGCGCCATCATGCGGGCGACCCGGCTGGGGTTGGCCTCGGCGGCCCGCGCACGCAGCAGGGCCAAAGCTCGCTGGTCGGCGATGCGCTTGGCCGCGATGGCGTCGTTGAAGACCGCGGCGACGCTCGACGCCTTGCCCGTTTCGACCAGGTGCTCGGCGTACTCGACGACGTCAGGGTCAACCGTGATGGTGATTCTGGCCTTACGATCTCCGCTCATACCCGGGATCATACCCACCAAGCTGGCCGCCGCCCCACTGTCTGGCGGGGATCATTCACCCGGCCCGGACGCGGGTGCGAGATGTCTTCTGTGCCCCGGGCGGGTTCTCCTGATGATCCTTGGCTGAAAGGTGCGGCAGGGGAGGTTGGATGTCACGCAGCCACCAACCCGGTTCACGGGGCTCTCTTCGCTGAGTCCGCGAGCCGGCCCCTGAGCAGCAACCAATCGGTCAGTGGCGTAGCGAGCTGATGTCGGCGGACCTGCCGCCATCCAGTGGCCCGATGCGGGTGGCTGGGCTAGCCGAAGATGCGGTCGACGACGACGACGGCTTGCTTGGCGGTACCCCGCTCGGAAGTACCGGACCGAGGTGCCGAGGGAGGCGTGCCCGAGGCGGGCTTGGACCTGGGCGACGTCGGCGCCGCCTTCGGCTTCTCGCGCCGACCCGGCACGCATCGCGCTCACCCGGACCGCGCCCCCAGCACCCCATCGCCGATGCCGCGCCCTGCACGCATCCCCGCACACCCCCGCATGACGACGGAGCTTCGCCACCCGAGACGCGATCGCAACACCGGCAACGACGGAGCTTCGAGACCACCCTGTCACCGTCACCCACCCCGACAGCCTGCACAAGAAGCATCCTGGCCAGACACCCCTACCTGATCTTGGAGATCAGGAAACGGGCTCTGAAGCCTGGCGCGGCGCGGCGGCGACCAGCCATGCGGCGAACGCGATGGGCGCGAGCGTCTGGTATGCCACCCACACCTCGCCCCCGCCGCTGCCGCCCATCCACGCCACCAGCAGCCCGGCCAGCCCGGCCAGCCCCCAACCGGCGTCATAGGTGACCATGAGCCACATATAGGCCCGCATCGTACGACGGCGCACGTACCTCACCTCGATCCCACCACCGATCAGCAGGGCCACGCCAGAGGCCATCATCAGCCATGAGGGCACGCCGAGCATCTGACCCAGCAGGGCAGTGCCGCCGAAGAAGGCAGCACCGAGCAGCATCTTGAAGATGCCGTCGGCGATGATCCCCGCCACCATCCCCTGACCTGCCCGAGATCCTTGTTTCATAATTTCATTACTACCATAATATGATTATGAGAATGACGAGAGCCGAGACCAAGGAACGTAACCGCCGCGCCCTGCTGGACGCCGCGTTCCAGGTCGTATCCAAAGACGGGTACCGCGCGAAGCTCGAGGAGATCGCCGAGCGGGCCGAGCTGACCACCGGCGCCATCTACTCGTTGTTCGGCAGCAAGAACGGCCTGGTGGTCGCGCTGGTAGCCGACTACCAGCGCGACCACTACGAAGAGATCGAGAAGGCGATTGCCCCCGAGCTGAACCTGCTCGAAGCCGCCGAAGCCTTCGCCCGGCACTACTGGCACACCAGCACGGCCCCCGACGCGCGCTCTGGCCTGTCCCTGCAGATCACTCTGCTGGACATGGCCCTACACGACGCCGAGCTGGCGGCCCAACTCGGCGCATCCGTCCGAACGCAGGAAAGCCACCTGACCGCGCTGTTCACCGGACGCTCACACCCTGGCGGCGTCGTAACACCGCACCAGGCACAACGCCTGGCCCTCGCCCTCAGAGCCCTGTTCGTCGGCCTCAGTCAGGGCGTCGTTCTCGGCCTCACCCACGACACCGACGAGGACTACTTCGCCGACACCGCCCGCGCCCTGGCGACCCTCCTCTCACAACCCGCTCCCTCCTCGTGAGCCGACGATGGCGCACCTGAGCACGGCCCTGGCCATCCACGGACCTCAAGGGATCGAAGACAGGCTCTCGGGGCGGACCGGTCCGGGCGACCAGAGGGGTTGCCCCCGCCGCACAGGCACCACACTCGGCTGGGCCTCCCCGAGGTGTTCTGACCTGAGAGGTTAGGCACGCGGTTGGCTGGTGGGTGGCCACCGAGTGCGGTGTGTCCGCGGTGGTGACTGTAGGTGTGGAGCCAGGGGCCGAGTGCCTGACGGCGTTCGGTCTCTGTCCGGTATGGGCGGGCGTAGGCCCATTCTTCCAGCAGGGTGCGGTTGTAGCGTTCGACTTTGCCGTTGGTCTGGGGCCGGTAGGGGCGGGTGCGTTTGTGGGTGATGCCGGCGGTGTGCAGCGTGTCGCGCCATAGGTGGGAGCGGTAGCAGGAGCCGTTGTCGGTCAGGACCCGGCGCACGGTGATCCCGGCGGCGGCGAAGTAGGCGTGGGCGCGCTGCCAGAAGGCGGCGGCGCTTTCGCGGGTTTCGCCGGGCAGGATTTCGGTGCAGGCCAGGCGGGAGTGGTCGCCGGCGGCGTTGTGCAGGTAGCCGTAGCCGAGGTTGGGCCGGCCGTGGCGGGTGCGGGGGCGGCCGGGGTCGCGGTGGGCGGAGCTGTTGCGGCCGCCCGCGGCTCGGCCGTGGGCCTTGTGGCCGCCGCCGTCGGGGATGTTGCCGAGCTTCTTGATGTCGACGTGGATCAGATCGCCTGGTTGGTTGTGTTCGTAGCGGCGGATTGGCTGGGCGGTGGCGCGGTCTAGGTGGCGCAGGCGGGCCAGGCGATAGCGGGACAGGACGCGGTGCACGGTGGAGGGGTGCAGGCCGAGCAGGTAGCCGATGCGGGCCGGTCCCCATCGGCGCGTGATCCGGATTTTGATGATGCGTCGTTCGGTGCGGGTGGGGGTGCGGCGGGGGTTGTGGTGTGGTCGGCTGGAGCGGTCGGCCATGCCGTGTGCTCCGTGGGCTCGGTAGCGGCTGGCCCAGCGTCGAGCGGTGGTGACGGCGACCTGGAATCGTTCGGCGGCGCGGCGAAGGGGCCGGCCGTCCTCGACGATGCAGCGGGCCAGGCGCAGGCGTCCGGTCTCGGTCAGCGGGGCGTTACGGTGGGGCATGAAGGGCTTTCTGGTTCACGGGTGTAGATGTCGCAATCCACACCGAACCCGGAAGCCCTTCCTCATGCCAAAACGATCAGCCCCTGTACTCAACCTCTGTGGTCAGAACACCTAGGCGATCCAGGTTGAAGGGCGCTGGCTTCTGACCATGGAGCAGGCCGCCAGCAGATGGGCGTGCTGTTCGTCGAACATGCGGCCGAACAGTGCGAATATCTGGTCGACCAGCGCGATGGCAGTGCCGCGCTGATCCGGGGTGAGGGTGATGGCGCGCAGCTGCCGGTCGATGTCGTCCGCGCCCATGGCGTGGCCGGTCTCCAGGGCGGCGTGTTCGGCGCCGAAGTAGCGCAGGGTGCGGCCGGTGGCCTCGGTGTAGGCGGTGGCTGCGGGCAGGAACGCCCGCCAGGCGACGAAGCCGGTCGCCTCGATGGCCTCGATGAGCGCGATCCGGATGACGGGGGCCGCCTGCGCCGCCATGGTCATGAGCCCGTAGGTGAGCAGCCGGGTGTGGTCGTGCTCGGGTCCCCACAGCGTGCCGAGCGTGCCGGGCAGGTCGGTGGGCTCGTCGTGGCCGAGGGTGCGCAGGTCGTCGAGGTACATCCGCCAGTGGTGGTCGTCCTCGCGGGAGTGCTCGTCGACCAGCCGCTGCAGCGGGTCGGGATCTGACTCGTCGCGCAGCCCGAGGGCGTTGACGTCGGCGAATCCCATGACGAACGGCGCCAGGTGGGGTGCGAACGCCATGCGGGCCACCGGATCGCGGCTCTCGTCGGTCAGCGCCTGCAGGAAGGGGTGCTTGGCCAGTTCGCGTTTGCGGGCGTTGATGTGCTTGATCACCGGCATCATCGGCATCACTCCAGGGGGTCGATGGACAGATAGGCGCGCTCTCGGCTGCGCACTGTCCGGAGCCTCAGAGGCTCTCCCCCACCATCCATTTTGTAGTCGAGAAATAACAGAGAGTGATGGGCGAGATGTGCTGTCCTTTTGGGGCAGTCGAAATTGCCGAAAGAGTGATACCGCAACTCGACGCACCGAGAGCGGGTGATCGCGCCAGTGCGAGCATGCTGCACGGCCATGTCGACGGATGGGTGTTGAACTCAACCCTTCGCGTCCCCGTTTCTGCGGATCAGGCGGCCGCGATGTCGGGCCGCGGCGGCGGGTGAGCGGTCACTGCTGATCGGACTGGGCGTACTTTCGCGGCACCGGCATGCGCATCGGCGGGACCCGGCCCCTGGCCGGCCTGTCTTGCCGACCCTGAACGCTCCGATGGGCGGCGGGGCGGGCCGAGAAGAGGACCACCGCACCGGCGCGGCGGCCGATCTTCCTGTCCGGCTGTTCCCGTGGCGTGCTGGACCAGATCTTCTCGCACGTCTTGCGGAGGAAACCGGGCAGCGCCAAGCGCTGGTCCACGCCTGATCGAGGCGGTCTGCGGCAGCGGGGTGCTTGACACGCAGTGCGGCGGCACCTGCCCGCCACCGGGTCGGCGAGGGGCCCAGTACGTCTGGTTCAGTTCGCCGTAGTAGACCTGCGTGGGCCCGTCGGCGCGGTTGCGCCTGTACTGCGTGTGGTGCTTCCCGTAGGCATCGCCGAGCGCCTTGCGCACTGCGGGAGTCACCCTTGAGATTGTGCGCTTTGGGCGCGGACGCCTGGACTGCGGGGGCGGCGCCGAGAGCCAGGGTGAGCGCGAGCCTCGCGGACGTCAAGATCTTCATCATGCCCTTGGAGTCACCCGGAGCGGAAATAGTTCATCCCCGGCCACCCTCCTGAGCCATCCGGTGCCGATCCGCTGCGAACGCGTCGCGTGCGGCCGTCACCTCGCGCTCGTGCCCCCTGCGACCTGAAGGCTCCATGCGATCTCCGCCGGTTGCGCGCCGACATCCGCCAAGGCCCGATCGCCGCCCCCGGACCGGCAGAGCAGCGCAGTGGGCCCGGCCGCAGCCGCCCCCGGGCCGGCGTCCTGGCGTCGCTGGAGTGCGTGAGCGGCTTCGGCGACACCCGCTGCCTCCCAGGTGATCATGGTGTGGCTGGAGCCGGCCGGGCCCGGCATCTGGTCAGTGGGGGCGTTCCGGCTGGCCGGCCAGGTTCGAGGCCTCGGCTCCGATGGTGGTCGTCTCCCCGTGGCCGGTGCGTACCACCGTCTGCGGCGCCAAGGTCAGCAGCCGGTTCGTGATCGAGGCGAGGATCGTCTCCTGGCAGGAGAACGAGCGCCCCGTGGCTCCCGGCCCGCCGTGGAACAGGGTGTCGCCGGTGAAGAGCGTCGCCTCAGCGGCCGAGAACAGGCACACCGAGCCCGGCGAGTGCCCGGGTGTGTGCAGCACCCGCAGTTCGGTCCCGCCAGCTGTGATCGTCTGCCCGTCGCGCAACGGCAGGTAGGGCACGGCGTCACCGTAGTGCTGTCTCCACAGCACGTCGTCGCCGGGGTGCAGCCAGATCGGGGCACCGCTGGAGGCGGCGAGCGCGGCGGCGGCGTTGATGTGGTCGTTGTGGGCGTGGGTGCAGACGATTGCGCTGATCCGGCGGCCGGCCACGGCGGCCGAGACGGCGGCGGCCTCGTGCGCCGGCTCGATGACGATCACCTCGCTGTCGTCGCCGACGATCCACACGTTGTTGTCGGCCTCCCACGTTCCGCCGTCGAGGGAGAACGTGCCCGAGGTCACGACCTTGTCGATCACAGGAGCACCACCGAGCGCAGCACCTCGCCGCGGTGCATCTTGGCGAACGCCTCCTCGACCTGCTCCAGTGCGATGCTCTCGGAGACGAACCTGTCCAGCGGCTGCCGCCCCTGCAGGTAGAGGTCGATCAGCATCGGGAAGTCGCGCGAGGGCAGGCAGTCGCCGTACCAGGAGGACTTCAGCGAGTCGCCTCGGCCGAAGACGTCGAGCAGGGGGAGCTCCAGCGTCATGTCGGGCGTGGGGACGCCGACCAGGACGACGGTCCCGGCCAGGTCGCGGGCGTAGAAGGCCTGCTTGTAGGTCTCGGGACGGCCGACCGCCTCGATCACCACGTCGGCGCCGAAGCCGCCCGTCAGCTCGCGGATCGACTCGACCGCGTCGCTGACCTTGGAGTTCACCGTGTGCGTGGCGCCGAAGTCGCGGGCCCACTGCAGCTTGCGGTCGTCGACGTCGACCGCGATGATCCGCGAGGCGCCCGCGAGCGAGGCGCCGAGGATGGCCGCGTCGCCGACGCCGCCGCAGCCGATGACCGCGACCGTGTCGCCGCGCGAGACGTTGCCGGTGTTGAGCGCGGCGCCCAGGCCGGCCATCACGCCGCAGCCGAGCAGCCCGGCGACGGCGGGAGCCGCGGCCTGGCCCACCTTGGTGCACTGCCCTGCGGCGACCAGCGTCTTCTCGGCGAACGCGCCGATGCCCAGGGCCGGGCTCAGCACGGTGCCGTCAGCGAGCGTCATCTTCCGAGCGGCGTTGCGGGTCTCGAAACAGTACTGGGGACGGCCGCGGCGGCAGGAACGGCACCCGCCGCACACCGCACGCCACTTGAGGATGACGCAGTCGCCCGGCGCCACCTCGGTGACGCCGTCTGCGACGGCCTCGACCACACCCGCGGCCTCGTGCCTGAGCAGGAAGGGGAACTCGTCGTTGATGCCGCCCTCGCGGCAGGACGCACGCCCAGCCGCGATAGCACTCATCCGTTCCCCCGACCGAATGTCAGCGAGTGCGAGCCTGTGCTGAACGTCTACCGGCGTGGATGGCGAGCGCTGCCCGCCTTCCACGAGCCGCTTGACGCCGAGCACGGCAAAACTGCAGCGCCGCGACATCACACGGACGCTCACCACGGCCGCCATGACGCTGACGCCCGGCGGACTATCTGCACGAGTCGCGGGATCCCACACGGGCGAGCGCGAGGTATTCGGCGCCGCCGCAGATGCTGGAGAGCTTTCCCCGTTGGCGAAAGACTCAACCGCGAGGCCATTGTTTCCGCGCCTTGGGCGACAGTATTCCACGTGACCGCAATATCGGTCCTTGTGTGGGCCGGTATTGATCGGCCGTAAATGGGGGCGCGGGGCTGCGGTGATGAGATGCCGAATGTTGCGGTTATCGCCCCCTTTAACGATGAGGGCAGTCCGGTTAAAGTCGGACGTCTCCCTTTCTGCGAGAGGAATCAATAGTGACATCCAAGTCCGGTGGTGTTGTGGCGGGATCGAAAGGTTTCATCGGAAAAGGCGCTCCCCCTCCCCCGGCCGAGCTTCTGTTCGAGGTGGCCGCCCGTGCGCGCCTCGCGGTCTCGCCTCTCACGACCGCATTCGGATCCGATGACGGCATCACCATCGAGGAGGCCGTGGCGGTCGTCCTGTCCTCGACGCCGGTCCTCCCGCTGCTGTCGGACCCGGACCTGGCGATCGTGGCCAGGGTCGCCGAGGACGACCCGGACCATGCCGAGTTCCTGCGTACGGGCATCGCCGCCCTGCGCGCCGACCTGCTGGCCGAGGCCGAGCCGATCGGCGACGCCCGGCTCGTCGTCCACCTGCGGGCCTCCGCGCGCGCGGCGGAGGAGTTCGACGTCGAGGCGCACACCCTGCCCCTGCCGGAGGACGGCGACGTCGAGGTCGTCATCGACGCGATCAACGAGCACATCGCCCAGGTCCAGGAGTCGCTCGGCCGCAGCGCCACCGTGGTCCCGCCCCAGGTCGTCCACCAGCAGCTCCTGCACACGCTGCGGACCGCTTCCCCTGCCGTGCCGGTGCCGCCGCGCTCGGCCGACACCGCGCCCCTGGTCCGCAGGGTGGAGGAGGTCGCCGCGATCGTCCGGCTGTCCTCGCGCGACAGCGGGGCGCAGCAGGCCGCCGCCATGCTGGTACGCCGCCTGGTCTGGCAGGACGAGATGCTACGCCAGGCGCTCGAAGCCCTGGCCCCCGCCGCGACCACCCAGTCCGTGCCCACCAAGTCGGTGCCCGCCCAGGCCGACCCCGCCTCGCTCGTCGCGGCGATCCACCTGCACCATCTCGCGTTCTGCCTAGGCGTGTCCCAGGGCATCGCGAACTCCGGCGCGCGACGCCTCGGCAAGGTCCCGCTCGCCGCCGACGCCGTCGCCAAGGCGCCCGAGGGCGGCGTGCCGGTCCCGACCAGGTTCACCCATCGCGATTCCCTCACCGGCCAGGTCACCATGAGCAGATGGGAGCTCATGGAGTACTTCTCCTACGCCGCCGACCACGCCTACGACCGTGCGACCGACACCTGGCGTGAACTCACCCCCAGGGAGAAGTGCATCAGGAACTGGGGCGTCGTGGGCGGCGTCTTCGGCTGGGTCGGCGGATCGGCCGTCGGTGTGCTCACCATTCCGGAGACCGGTGGGACAGGGCCGTTCATTCTCCAGTGGCACGGCTTCATGGCCGGAGTGGGAGGCGGGATGAAGTTCGGCGAATGGGTCGCCGACCAATACGAACTCACCTGACAACAGGTGCTCCCGGGCGTCCCCGCACCACGTGCACACCCCGCCCCCGGGGACGCCTGATCCTGCACGTTGATGACGGGCCTCGCTTCTTCTTGTGGTAGCAGCGAGGCTCCGGCGCTGTGAGCTGGCCGGGGCTTCGCGAACCGCGCGGCCGATCAGCGGCCGCAGCGCTACTCCCGTGCGGCATCGTCGGAGATCTGATCGGGGGCATGGAGCCGCGCGGTACCGCGGCGAGCCCCCGGCGACTCCATGAGCGCCAACAGCGCGATCAGTTCGGCCAGCTCGTCCAGTTCTTCATCGGAGGGGGCCGAGTTGGGGATGACACCTTGGAAACGCCACTGGTTGACTTGCCCGTCCGGCTCGGGCTCGTACACGGCTTGACCGCCGCCGCGAATCCTCATGTGGATGGCGTCACGACCGGTGGCCTGAGCGGGCACCGTCGTCCCGTCCCATGGCCGACGTGTTCGGGCCCGAACACTCGCGCGCCACGATGGGAACGTCCCCCGCGTGCGCGGGGCTGACATAGACCTGCACACCATGACCGCCGCCACGGTCGGAACATCCCCGCGTGTGCGCGTAGCCCTTCGAAAGATGGATCAGCTGCTTGTTGCTGACGCAGGCGTTGCCGCTGCCCAGACGCTGTCGGCGACGACCGCTGGATCGAACCTCTATCCCCATCAGGTTCGGACAAGTCCTGCTTCCGTCACCCCAGCTACGGTCCAATGGATACGTGACCTTACCTAAGCCGACAGCAGATCCGATCTACCTCGGACGGGCAGCTATTTCACTTCTAGTCACAGGGGTTGCTGTCTTCGGGGCCTGCACGCTGCTGCTACCAGTGACTTGGTCCGTGTCTGAAAGACTCTTCCTGGTCGCTTTGAGCGCTGCGAGTGGCGGTGGTCTCTTTGTCGCGCATGAGGCACGCAGGCTCCGCGTTCGGCTCCTGCAGGGCGCAGAAGATCCAGCCACGCTGATCAGTCGCCGCATCGACGCCGTGAACGCCGCCTTCACCGAGGCGGCCTCCCTCATGAGCGAGCTTCAGCGCGACCTCGCCTTGCAACAGGCCGCCCGTGAAGCGCTCGCGACACAGGCCGACCAGCAGAAAACGCTCCTGAGCGTGAACCAAGAGCAGGCCGAAGGCATCCGCGCCATCTTGGTCGGCGAGACCAAAGCCTCCGTTCGAGTCGAGCGGCGGCGGCAGTGGCTGTTCTTCGCCCTTGGAGTCATCGTCTCTATCCCTATCGGCGCCGCGATCAATCTCTTGGTTCCATGAGACGTGACCAGAGACGAGGCGATCCTGCGTCTTGCCGTAACAGCTCCAACTACCAGCCATAGCGTGAACGGACCTAGCAGATCAAAGCCTTGCTGAATCTACGCCTGCCGAAACTAAATCCATACAGTTCGCGCGACAGAGAACTCCGCCAAGTCGATCCCTTCTGCGGACCCGCAGCTCGAAACTCACATCGGCTCCATCACTGAGTCCCAGACGGTGGACAGTTGAACTCTGCCCGTTCGGTCTCTGATCTGATCTTGTCTGGAATGATTTCGCACGTAAGTATGGCTCTGACCCGAACTGTGTAGAGCGGTGACGGAAGGTGATTCGACCGGGTTGAGAATCCGGATTCAGGGAAGGTCGCAGTTGGCCCGGCCATACATCTGCCGCTTCAGCGCCTTGATTCGTGTGACGTCGCTTCGACTGGGCCCGGCTCGGCTAGGACGGCCTTGTGGTCGCGTTCGAGACCGTTGGCGAGGGTGTGCAGATGGGGGAGGTCGTCGGCGCGGGTAGCGGCGATACAGGTATCGAGGCGTTCGCCGTGTCGGCGGTCATCATCTCGGCGAAGGCCTCGACGTGGGTGGCGAGGGTGTCTAACTTCGGCAAGTGGCCCGGACGTTCTTGAGTTTCTGCTGTTCGTCGGGGGCGAACTTGTGGGGGCGGCGGCGGATCCAGCGGGTGATGTGGCGGACGTTGGTCGTTGTGGGGGCGGCTGGTGGCGCGGCCTTAAGCTGGCGGAAGGGCAGTAGGTGACGCAGATGGTGCCGCAGCTACTGCGGTATCCCGTGCGCTGATCTCCCGATGCAGCTGCACGTTGGTGCACCCGGCATTCCAGGGCTCATGCAGATGGGGCTTGGAGTCATCCAGTTTGCTGGGCCGCCCGGCCAGTGAGGTGGCCAGCAGGTCCTCGACCCGTTCGGCCCGGTAGAACTTGTGCACAGTCTCCTTACTGATCGTTTCAGAATGAGGTTCTGAGTCGTCGCATGCAAATGATGCTGCAGGCGAGTTGGAGCAGGCCTTGATGGAGGTCGGCGCGTATCTCGTAGCGGATGCGAAGGCGCTTGAACTGATGCAGCCAGGCGAAGGCCCGCTCAACCACCCAGCGGGTCTTGCCGAGGCCGGATCCGTGGGCGATGCCGCGGCGGGCGATCTTCGGGGTGATATCGCGGCGGCGGAGGATGCGGCGGTACATGTCGTAGTCGTAGCCGCGGTCGGCGAAGAGCCTGCGGGGCCGTCGGCGGGGCCGTCCACGCAGGCCGCGGACGGGCGGGATCGCGTCCAGAAGTGGCAGAAGCTGTGTGACGTCATGACGGTTGCCGCCGGTCAGCGTGATGGCGAGCGGGGTGCCATGCCGGTCGACGATCAGGTGGTGCTTGCTACCCGGCCGGCCCCGGTCCACCGGCGAAGGTCCGGTGTGATCCCCCCTTTCAAGGCCCTGACGTGTGAGCCGTCGATTGCGGCATCGTCCATCTCCAGCAGGCCCGCTCGCCGCAGTTCGGCGAGAAGGACTTCGTGCAGACGAGGCCACACACCAGCCTCGGTCCAGTCCGCAACCGCCGCCAGGCCGTCACTCCGCTGCGGCCGGTCCGTTCCGCGGGCACATCGCGCCAGCTCACGCTCTTGCACAGCACGTACATGATGCCGCGAAGCGCGGCACGGTCGTCGGCCGGCAACCGACCGGGACAGCGGTGACGTCGCGGTGGACGAGGCGGCAGCAACGGCGCCACACGCTCCCACAAGTCATCAGGTACAAGGTCATCCGACACGGCCAGCACTCTGCCGTCCGGACTCCTCAACTGCCAAGCCTCAACGCCGAACTCATTCTGAAACGGTCAGTTAGACCGTGTCTTGCTTGGTGATCGATCGTTGAGTTGTTCGTGGATGCGTTCATTGACCGGCTGGTACCCGATGCACTGTGGGAGTTGTTCCAGCGGGTGGGGGCCGCCCGCGCTGTCACGGCCGCAGGGGGGCGGGCGACGGCGGGTCGATGACCGTCTGGTCCTGGCAGCGATCGTGTTCGTGGCGACCAGTGGCTGCACATGGCGGCGGCTGCCGCCGGTGTCCAGGGCATCCTGGCAGATGGTGCTCTGCCGATTCGCCGGATGGAGCGCCGCCCGCGTGTGGGCCAAGCTATAGCGGATCATGCTGGACGAGCTCGGCTCGCGCGGGGAACCGGACCGGTCGGCCCGCGAGCGGTCAAAAGGGGGGAGCTGACTGGCCCCGATCCCGTCGACCGCGGCAGCCGTTCTCATGCGCACGACGTTGCGGGATCGGGATCGTTTCCGACTGCCGAGACGATGCCCCTCCGTCACCGCTCTGAATAGTTCGGGTCAGAGCCAACTCACACTCGCGAAACCACCCTGGCCGACGTCGAAGCCCGGGTGGGTCACGCAGGCGAGGAACAGGGCGCCGCTGCCGTACCGGTCGGCGAACTGCTCGATGTACCGCTGCCACGGCAAGGTACCGGCGGGGTGAGGGACGAGCCGGGCGAGCGCGGTCGCGGCGGTCTCCAGCTCAACGGCCACCGTCTTGGGCAGGCGCACGTCGGCGTCGAGCCGCACCGTCACGGCCGCCCGCACACCCGAAGTGACGACGGGAGCTGGTAGAGCTTGTGCGGGGTCGGCGACAGTGGCCGCCGCTCGGAGCGCAGGGCGCAGCAGCCGGACCTTCAGCAGCTCGGCGACCAGCCTTTCCCGCCTGTATGAGGGCGTCTGCGGGTACTCGGCGGCGAGCTTGCACAGCAGGGCCGCGTGCGGGATCGGCGTCTTGGCGGCCTCCAGGACCAGTGCCACGACGGAGGTCAGGGCCAAAGAGGACTCATCCGCGCCTTCGGCGGGGATGAAGACACGGCCATCGACGACTCGGGCCAGGTTGTTGACGGACACCTCGACGCCCGCCATCCGGGCGGCGTCCGTCTCATAGTCGCTGATCGCCGCGTCCAACGCGGCCGGGTCCGGGCCCGCGACGACCTCGCGCATATCCCCGACACGCACCAGGGTGACGCTGTCGAAGCCGACCAGGCTGACGCCGGCAAACAAGCCGAAAGGGGTCGAGCGGTGCCCGGCGCGCAGCGCGTAGCGGGCCAGCGCGAGGGCGGCACGCCGTGCCTTGCGCGGGTTCACCACCCGCCCATCCAGGAGAGCCGACACCTGGTCGGCGAGATCGGGGCTCGCGCTGGAGACCGCGTACCGGAAGGGCTCATCAGCCCGTACCCAACCGATCCACGACCTCCACGCGTCGATCGTCGGGTCGGGCCCCGGCCAGTCCGGAAGAGCGGGAGCGGTCAGGCTCACCGCAGCGCGCAGCATCCCGGTGCCGGTGCGCCGGTAGCGGGATATCCGCGCCCGCGTCATCATCGTCTCCTCATCTGGAAAGCCGTCCGTACTGGCCGAGGCCTGAGCTGGGAGCTGGGGCTAGGAGGTGGTGCAGGCGCTTGGGCAGGAGCTACCGCAGTTGTCGCCCGTGCCGCACAGCAGCACCATGTTGGCCGCAGGGGTGTTCTCGACGAGGTTGATGTCGAGGTCGAACGGGTCAAAGCCCGCCTCGACCTCGACGCCCCCGTCAGTGCGCCAAATGGTCATCTCGTACTCCTTCTCTTCTGCGGGAGTTGAGCGAGGGCTGAGCGACGGCTGCCCGGAGGCACGCCCGGACGAGGGCACGACTCGGACCGGTGGGTGGAAGCGCAGAACCGGGCAGCCGCGCTCCTTCATCGCTGTGACGGGCGGCGATCAAGACGGCCGCGCCGCGCACGTCGGTGGTGAAGGCGTGGGCGTAGAGCAGCTTGCCGTGAGCGTTGGTCTGGCCGGTCCACCATCGCCATTGGGCGCGATACCCCCAGACGGGGAATCTTCCCTCGACCATGACGATAGTGACGTCGTTCATGGCGTGCACTTCAGCAATGAGTTCGTGCTCGGATTCGAGCTCGATGCGGAGCCGCTCCGCCGCCGCCGTCCGCGGGGCCAGGTCCACGAGCAGCGAGGTGTAGAAGGCGTCGGCGATCACCTGGCGGCTCCTGCCATGAGGCGCTCCCACAGCGTGTCGACCTCCTCAAGGCCGCTGGAAGAGCTCTCGGAGATCTCGCAAACCGAGAGGTCTGCCGGGTTGGGCCGGATGGTCCGGCGCACCCAGAAGACGCCCCCGGCCGTGACCTTCTCGTAGGTGATGGGTCGGCAGTCGCAACTCCAGTCGAGCACGTGCGGAGTTCGGGCGAACCGGTCTCGGCTGGTCGCGGGCGCCCACTCCGCCGACTCGCAGCCGGATGAGAGGTCGCCGGGCGGCGGGCAGTTGCGTCCGGCGCAGATGGTCTTGGTCATTGGGCCTACTCGGGAATCTCGATGTACGGGCCGAAACCGGCGACGGCGGCCAGGAACCGGGCATCTCCCACGTCCTCGCAGGCCTCGGTTGAGGGCCGCCAGCAGGATGCCTCAACCGGTCCCGGCTCCGGGAGTTGGAGCGGCAGAACGCCGAGCCACGTGAGATGCCGGTGGTTGACGAGTGACTTCAGGCGCCAAGTTCGCACGAGTGTCGGCGCCATTTGACGGATCTTCCGGCTCCTGTCGATGACCGCGTTCTGGTACCAGTCCATAGTTCAAGGGCCTGCGCTGATGACAGCATGGCGGGATGCCAGATCTGCTGTGGGAAGACGTCAAAGGCTTCTTCACCCCTGCTGCCGGATGTGCGTGTCTGTGCCGCCTCAGGCGACTGGCAGGCTGTGTTCGATCTGATCCAGGCCAGCGGCTGGGCAGGAGAGTACTCAAGCGGCAGTATCAGCGGGGCGCTACGCTCGGCGGAGTAGAGATGGTGCCGCCTCATCTGGCCCCGAGCGGGCACGGGTAGGCGGCGTGGAGGTTGGGGCAGCAGATCACAGCGGTGCTGACGAACCGGCCGCCGATAAGGCGGTCACCCCAGGTGACGTCAACGATGGCGGGCAGAGCCGTCCGGGCGTTCTTCAGGCGGAACTTTTTGTGCCACCCGGCCTCCACCGGTTTCCCGCTGTAGACCGGCATGAGTTCAACATGGGCGTCCCATTGATCGCTCAGCCACGCAACAGCCTTGTCGGGCTCACCGAAGGTCTCCTTGATCTGCGATGGGCTCTTGAGCAGCCAGTCGCAGGTCCGCTTCGGCGGCAGGAGTGAGGCCAGGAACGCGGCGTTGGCAACCGCGTCCCGGGACGGGCGGCGCAGCGACTCCTGCTCGCGCTCGCGGCCCTGTCCGATCCACTGGTAGGCGTGCCAGTGATACACGCTGTCGTCCCCCACGTACCCCATGTGTCCTCTTCTGTGGTGGCGGAAAGAGACTGTGAGCCCCAGCCCGCAACCCCGACGGCCGGGGCTCGTCCCGGCTCGGCCTCGCATCCCAGCCCCCATGCAGGCTGTTGCCGAACCGGGCGCGACCGGCCGGAGGATCCCGGCATGGTCCTGCCGATCACGGGCTCTTGAAGTCCCTCAGCGCGCGGCCGATGCTGCTGCTGCGGGGAGGGGCCGGATCAGCGGCTCCCACGGCACCGCGACGACATCATCCAGGCGCACCAGGAGTTGACTGGCCAGCGCGTAGCGCAGGTGGAAGGAGTCCAGCCGCAGCTGGGCACCGCGCTCCACCAGGCGCGCCTTCCCCCCGCGCGGCTCGAACAGATCCGCGATCACCGCGTACCGGGAGTAGCCCCCCACGCTGTAGACCGCAGCCGAGCGGCGCAGGTGCGGGCACTGGGCGATGGCCCTGGGGATGCATGACAGGCAGGTGGGAGGGGCGTTGGTGAATCCGGTGATGGCCTCGCCGTCTTCCCACGTCTCCTCGCGCGACAGCAACCACCACACCCGGCCACTGTCCGGATCACGCGCCGAACCCGCGCACGCCTGGCACAGGGTTTCGTCCATGCACCGCCACTGACGGACCACGTTCACGGTCTTCAGATCCGGGCGGCCCTGCCGATTGTCGAGCATCCGGGCCCGCAACACCCCGTGCCGCCAGTCTCCGACGATGGGATCGCGGTGCGAGAGCCGGACGCCGCCCTCAGGGTGGCGGGCCATCCGCAGCCGCTGGGACACCACTTCACCCAGGTGTCCGATGACATAGGGGACCTCGAAGCCGGTCACGGTGCTCACGCCGGTCCCCGACGCCGATACTCCGGGTCCACCCAAGCCGTCAGCATCGCCCCGAACGCCCCGATCTCCAACCCCTCATGATCGGCCGGCCGTTGTGTCGGAGTCTCGTCGGCGGTGGGCTCAGGCCGCCCCGCTGAGGCGCTCATGCCACGCTCTCCCGAGCCCGCAAAACCGCCCCGGACGCTACCGGACCATCAGGGCACGGCAGCACGGCCCCGCCGATGATCCACAACGTGTTCGGCCGCTTCTCCAGCACCGTGTTCAGATCGGCGAGGGCCAGATAGCCGTCGATCCCCAGCGTGCCCGGATCGCCGCTCTCCCTCACACCCCGCCGAAACATCTGCGCCCTGTACTCCTCGCGCCTCCACGACGGAGGAGGCACAGGGTTCGACTCGCAGCCAATCTCATCCAGCTCAGCATCGGTAAGCGGTCCAACAAGGACCGCCTTCTCAGGCTTGGCACGACGTCTTGGGTGGCGTGGGGCCGCCTTACGTGGGGGCATGCCTCGACGGTAGGAGTGGCTGTGAGCAAGGCTCAATGAACTTGTACGAACTTGCGCATCAACCGAGAGTTTGCAGCGCCGACGTGATCAGCGCTCTTGCTTTGTTGCCGTACACCGCGTGGGCGGCCAATTCAGTGAAGCCCTTGACGTACAGAGCGATCTCCCGAGGCTGGGTAACCGTCACCCCTGCTGAGAGGAGTTCCACGAACACCCGTTTGTCGTCGTAGATCGAAAAGGTCTCCATCGTCCACAGCCTGCGGCGTGCATTGGATGGAATGACCCCGAGTGAGACAGAGGGAAGCGACAAACCTTCCAGGAGTTGGCCGAGTTGCCCGGCCATAACATCGTCATCGGCTATCCGGTCATGAAGTACAGACTCTTCGAGAACGATCGCGAAGCGATGGTCCCCTTCATAGAGGAGTCGACTTCGGGCCGCGCGGACCGCTATCGCCTCGTCGATGTCTCGCGGAGTTTCGTGGAAGTCGGCAAAGGCTGACAGCACGGCCCGCATGTAGCCCGGCGTCTGGAGCGGCCATGGCATGAAGTGTGAGCAGTAGAAGCGAAAGAGTCTGGTTTGTTCGTAGAGCGATACGCGCGTCTCTTGCAGACGCTTCATGCCGCTGCGCTGTAGACGCCGCCACTCCATGTACATGCCGTCAGCATCGCGACTAGCCGCGATCAAATCGGGGATCTCATCCTCAGCCCCGCAGATTCGGCACCATGTACGTATGTCGTTGTCTGATGGCAAGGTACGGCCGTTGATGAGCCGAGAGCATTTCGACTCGTCCCAACCGGCCTCCTTGGCAAGCGCCCTGGCCTTGATGCCGGAGTCGCGCAGGATCTCGCGAAGACGCTTGCCAAGTGCAACGCGGGCTTCGTTGGCGCTGGATGACGGTGGTGTAGGCACGTGTAGTGATCAGACGAGCCGGTACTCCTGGTGGTCGACGCCACGTTCCCATACAGCCTCAAAAGCTGTACGGCACAGCTTCACCACGGCTGGTTCGTGGGAGTCTTCATAGCCGGATGCTTCCCCATCACCCGAGTGGAAGCCGAAGCGTACCAACCGGTCATCGAAAAGCCAGAAGTCATTGCCGGGCAGTGCCAGATCCGACGCCTTCTGACGGGGAAGCCATCGAACCAGTTCACCACCCGCGAGATTGGCATGTGGTGTTGCGGAGTGTTCGTAGCGGATGTATGCACTCGCTGGCTCTGAAACGATGCGCGCCCGGCGCACTACGACGCCCCCCTTGATGGTCGCCTTGATTAGGTTGACCCACGGCGCGTCGAATTCTGTGCGGTCAAAGGGGACTCCCTCCTGCCAGGCGATATATCCAGGGCTTGAATTTCCGTACCCATCGCGCATTTCGAGGTGTAGCGCTGAGCTTGTGCACCGCCCAAGCAGATCAGTCAAGGTCGGGGTTGGGTTCACTGCACGCCTCCAAGAGGTAGCCTCGCATATGCCCTGGGAACCTAACGATCATCTCACCTGGTGCGAGTGGGCTTCGGGTTGTGATCTGCTCGATTTCGGAGGGATCTGTGGCTATGACCGCTTGGAGTACGATGCTGCCGTCGCGGTCATCGACCCAGACTGAGGGGCAACCGCCGTGTTCGCTGGTGGTGTCGACACCGATGAACCGTAGCGCCATGGTGGCCTCCACTGCTCCGAGAATGTGTGTGACCTTGCACAGGTGGAGCTTGAACGCCAGTAGCGGGACCGTCAAGGGTCCCGGTGCGACACGTCTCATCGGGGAGTCAGCACAACGTCAGCACACTACCGACGAATGACCGTGAACAACGACGAACAACAGAAAGCCCCAGACTCCCGGCATAGGCCATGAGCTGGGGCTTTGTCTCCTTGGTTTTGCGAGCGTGAGTTGGCCCCACCTACGCGTCGCGCCCGGCCCCACCTCTGCCGCATGGCGTAGCCACTCGGTGACGTTCCGATGTCTTTTGGCCCCACCACAGGCGTTGCGATGAGACGCTGCTTGCGCTCCAGGTCTGGGAGGGGCGCGAATGCCGCGAATGACCAAAGTGGAGATCTACGCAGCGATCCGCAGAGACTCTCGGGCAGGTCTGGGAGTCCGGGCCCTGGCGCGCAAGTACGGAGTACATCGCCGGACGGTTCGCGAGGCGCTGACCTCCCCCTGGCCGCAGCCTCGTAAGAGGCCGCCACCTCGCCGGTCCAGGCTGGATGCCTTCAAACGGATCATCGACCAGATGCTGCGTGAAGATCTGAACGCTCCGCGCAAGCAGCAGCACACCAGCAGACGCATCTACACCCGGCTGGTCACCGAGCACGACATGGAGGGCATCTCCTACTCCACCGTCTGCGGTTACGTGGCCTGGCGACGCCCTGAGATCCGTGTCCAGGCGGGCCGATCGCCCCCAGAAGTCCCCATCGACCAGGAACACCGGCCCGGCGTCGACGCCGAGGTCGACTTCGGCGACGTCGTCGTCAACCTCGCCGGCAAGCCGACGATCTGCTATCTGTTCGTCTTCCGCCTGTCGTATTCGGGCAAGGCGGTGCACCGCGTCTCGCTGTCGTGCGGGCAGGAAGCCTTCCTGGAAGGACACGTGCACGCCTTCAGCGTGCTCGGTGGCGTGCCAACCGGCAAGGTCCGCTATGACAACTTGAAGGCTGCGGTCGCCCAGGTCCTGGGATTCTCCCGGGCCCGGGTGGAAAACGAGCGCTGGACGGTCTTTCGCTCGCACTACGGCTTGGAGGCGTTCTACTGCCGGCCAGGCAAGGAGGGGGCGCACGAGAAAGGCGGAGTGGAGGGCGAGGTCGGCCGGTTCCGCCGCAACCGATTGGTCCCCGTCCCGCAGGTCGACTCGATCGCCGAACTCAACGAGCTCATCGAACGCTGGGATGCCGAAGACGATCTCCGCCGGATCGGAGCCAGAGCACGGTCAGTTGCCGAGTACTTCGCCCTGGAACGACCGCTGCTGGCGCCGTTGCCCGCCGAGCACTTCGAGTCCGGCCGGACGTTCTACCCGCTGGTCGACCGCCGATCGCAGATCAACGTCCGCACCAATCGCTACTCCGTGCCGGTGGCATTTATCGGCCAGCAGGTCAAAGTGCTCCTGCGCTCGAGCGAACTGCTGGTGTTCGCTGACCGCAACCTCATCGCCCGGCATGAACGGCTGATCGCCAAGAACTCCTGCCGCCTGAACCTGGACCACTACCTTGAGGTGCTGGTTCGCAAGCCCGGCGCGCTGCCCGGCTCCACCGCACTGGAGCAGGCCCGGCAAGCCGGGAAGTTCACCCCGGTCCACGACGCCTGGTGGTCGCGAGTACGCGAAGTCCACGGAGACGCCGACGGAACCCGCGAACTCATCCAGGTCCTGCTCCTGCACCGGACCATGGCCCACGAACATGTCGTCGCGGGCATCGCCGCCGCCTTGAAGGTCGGCGCCCTGTCCGCAGACGTGGTCGCGATCGAAGCCCGCAACGCTGCCGAGACCGACCCGCAGCCATCCTCCGAACACGCCCCCGGCAAGGCCGCCGGCCGCACCGTCGAACTGCCCGACAACATTGTCTCCCTCACCCACAAGAAGCTGACCAGCCTGCCGCCCGACACGCGCCCTCTGCCTTCGGTTGCCGCCTACGACCAGCTGCTACGCCGCTCTCGCCCATCACAGACAGGAGAGTCCTCATGAGCAGTTCCAGCGCTCAGCAACCGCGCATCACCCGCCAGCGCGGACTGACCGAGCCTGCCGCGGAGGCCGCCATCGACCAGGCTTGCCGGATGCTGCGCCTGCCCACCTTGCGCCAGCAGTTCATCGGGATCGCCAACGCCGCGGAACACGAACAGCTCACCTACCGCGGCTTTCTCGCCGAACTGCTCATGGCCGAATGCGAAGACCGCCAGCGCCGACGCGCCGAACGGCGCATCAAGGCTGCCGGTTTCCCCCGCGAGAAGTGGCTGACCGACTTCAACTTCGAGGCCAACTCCAACGTCGAGCCCGCGGTGATCCACACCCTGGCCAAATGCGAGTGGATCCGCGACGGCAACCCGCTCTGCCTGATCGGCGACTCCGGGACCGGCAAGTCCCATCTGCTCATCGCCCTGGGCGCTGAAGCCGCCATGGTCGGCTATCGGGTCAAATACGTCCTGGCCGCGTCCCTGGTCAACGAACTCGTCGAAGCCGCTGACGATCTCGTACTGGGCAAAACCATCGCCCGATACGGCCGCTACGACCTGCTCTGCCTGGACGAACTCGGCTACATGAAGCTCGACGAGCGCGGCGCCAACCTCCTGTTCCAAGTCCTCACCGAACGAGAAGAACGCGCCAGCGTCGCCATCGCCTCCAACGAGTCCTTCGCCGGCTGGACCAAGACCTTCACCGAACCACGCCTCTGCGCCGCGATCGTCGACCGCCTCACGTTCAACGCCGCCATCATCGACACCGGCACTCGCTCCTACCGGCTCGCTCAGACCACAGCACAGCAGCCCACCCACGGCTGATCGAGATCAACCGTCGCCCGATGCGTGAGCATCACCTGCCTCGTTCGGCCCGAAGCCCGCGCGCCCGCTGGGCAGGTGGTGTTCACGCCATGCAGGGGTTCGGGGACGCAGTCCCCGAACCCACAGAGGGTGCAGTTCCCAGGCTGTGATCAGCCGCAGATGGGGCCAAAACTCACGCGTGATCAAGACACCCATGATCGCTAAGTGGGGCCACTTCTCGCGCGAACTGGCATCCTCGAAGATCGCGAAGTGGGGCCTGGACAGTTCGGAAAGTGGGTCCATCTTTCACGCGTGAAATCAGTCTCCTGTTTGACCAGGTCAGACTAGTTCTGCTAGGGAAACTGGTGGACGGTACGAACGGCACCCACGACGACCAGGTCGACGTGTGCACGTTGCACTCAGCCTCACGGCTGAGCTCCATTGCAGGCTTCCGGGACCGCCGTTCAGCTGAAGTGGTTGGCCTGACGTGCCCAGCAGATTGCGACAGTCGGCTACATAAGCTGACGGAAGTCTGAAGGAAGGTAAGTGCGTGACGAGGCGTCGCAGGCAGTTCTCACCGGAGCTCGAGGACGAAGGGATCCGCATGGTGCTGGAGGCGGCGACCTTGATACCGAGCGCGGCTAGCTCGCCGTGGATACGCCGGTAGCCCCAGGAGGAGTTCTCCCGTGCAAGCCGCAACACCAGAGCGCGGATGGATCGGACGGTGCCCAATCTGGCTTCGGTCGGCCGACCTGTCGCTTCACACCGCCACCTCATGGCGGAGCACCATGATCTCGACGTCTTTGGACGCTGACCATGGCCCAGCAACACCAGCCAACCGAACACGAATCAAGGTCAGATACAGAAGACGAACCAACACAGGCCGCGATCTTGCCCGTAGAGTCTCTGAAGTCAAAGCCGCCGATCGAGGCGCCACGCAACGAGTTACGAAGCGGTACAGGCAGGGATCGTTCGTGCGGGAGCCAGGCTGAGCAGACCGCAGCCGTAGGACTTGGCGCGTCCGATCCCGCTGAGCAGCGCAGCGGTGAAAGCCACGGGATCGGTCACCACGAGGTGACCGTCGTAGCGAACAGGCGCGATGGCGATACGCCGCGCCTCTCGTCTCTTGCCCACCAGTCTGCTCCCCGGAGTGGAGACCGCATCGGGTGCGCCTTGCCGACTGGCCGGAATGACGAATCCGTGCTGCTCACCCTTGCCAATGAGCCACTCGAGTTGCTGGACGGGCTGACGTAAGGGGACACGTCTGCGCCGGTCCGTGTCATCGTCGGCACGAACGCAACGTGTCGGATTGGCCATCAGCCGAAACGCGAATCTCCTGCCCGGCTGGATCGAATCCAGCACCGGCTGGAGGGAACGGACCTCCGCTGGCTTCATCAGCAGCCTTTCCGGAAGCTGGTTCCAGTCGGGAGTGGTATGGCTCTGAACGTACTGAACGATCTGTCCCCCGGGAAGTGGGTCGATGCGCCAGAGGACGCCGTGGATGCTGCGAAAGGTAGCGGTGGGCGGCAGCTCGGGGTAGGCCGACATCACCGTTCTATGCATGTCGTGCACATCTGCGGCGTCGCGCCGAAACACCGGAGAATGCGGATTGATGGTGAGTTTGGTCAGAAACACAGCTTCTCTCCCACAAGAATCATGTCGTCGGTCAGCGGGACGCCACCCGTTCGAACGGTGCGGGGCGCGAAGCGCCTGCTGGCGGCGGCGAAACTGAGCGGCTGATCGTGACGGACCTCTGCCCCGGCCAGACCCGCAGGGCACTCCACGACTGTGCGCAGCATCGGGCGCTCCGCGCGGGCCCTCATCTCGGCGCGCTGCTGACGGGACGCTTCCAGCCAGCCATGCTCGGCGAGAACCTCTTCTGCGGGCCTGGCGACAAGAGCTCCGCCGAGCGGAAGCAACGGACGAGCAGGGACGTAGGCCTTGCGGCCGAAGGAAAGTCGCCAGTGTGGTCGTTCCACCGCCTCGGCGACTCTGGCCAGCATCCGACCGTCGCCCTCCAGCACCACCAGGAAGAGAGCATCGGCCAGGTAGTAGCGTTCGCTCACCACGGTGCGGTGCCCGCGGCCGTGCGTGGTCGGCACGTTCTGGGTGGTGTGGAAGTCCCGCTCCATGACGCCCTCGCGATCCACTCGTACGGCAAGGCGGAGCCGAGCGACGTCGGCAAGGCTCGCATCGTCGTCTCGGTTGATGCCCAGCGCGGCGGCCAGCAGACCCACGACTCCCGATTTCGTCGGCTCGGCCATCGTGTCCCGAATGATCCCGCGCGACCTGATCCCCCAGGACTGCATCGGCGCGTCGAAACACAAGGCGAGGGACAGCACGCCGTCGTGCGTCACCAGCCGTACCCCCCAGCGCCGAGGACGGCGGCGGCGAAAGCGTCGAGGCTGGCCACCGTCTGCATGCCCCCGACAGGGGGAATCGCACCGGACACGGACGCCGCGACCACGGCGCGGATCTGATCTGCGCCGTAGAAACCGTAGAACTTGCCGAAATGCTCGATGAGCCGCCTGGTGGAGGCTTCCATGATGTCGTCGTCGGTGACCGGTTTGAGAAAGGCGTTGGCGAGGTTCCATGCTCCCCGGTCGCGCACTACGGCCAGCAGGGTATCGGGCATCGTCCGTGCCGCCATCGAGTTCTGCTTGCCGCCGGGTACGGCATTGACGAAGGCCAGCAGCCAGGCCCGCGTGGTGCGTTCGGCCAGATCGACATCGCCCTGCAGGTTCTCCGTCAGCTGGGCCAGGTCGACGTTGGCGTAGCGGTAGTAACAGGCGGTGTTGAAGTCGACGGTACCGAGCATGTCGGCGCCGGATTCGGCATCGGGCTTCAGATCGTCGACCGCAGTGAAGAAGTCGAACTCGGTGACGACGACGTGCGTGGAGATCGCGTGGGCGACCTGGGATGCCGCGTTGACGTTGAGATCTTTATTGTCGGCGATCATCCGTCCGAACAGGGCGATGTCCGCGGCTCTGCCCGCGTCGAGAATCCGGCGAACCTCGGCCAGGGCCGCCTTGTTCGGCTTGATCTTCGCCTGCTGCGCGACCGTCCCGGCCGAGGCGAACTCCTCCAGAGCGTCCCGCTCCTTGAGGCAGTACCTCGTCAGGTGATCGATCGACTCGCGGCCAACGAACAACAGGTACTGGGTGAGCCCTCTCGCGTCCAGACCGAAACCCAGCTGCTGCAGCGCGGCCATCGCGATCCGGCGCGCCTGGTCCGGGTCGACCTGCTCCGCGACCAGACCTTCCACCACGTTGTCGAGCAGTCGTTTGGTGCGAACACCGACCTCCGAGCGGTTCAGGCCATACTCCTCGAACAGCAGTCGAGCCGCGCGCTTGAGGCTCTGGCTGGAGATGCGGGCCCGTATATGTCCACCGAAAGTGGCGGTTTTGGGCTGGCCGGTATCGTCCCGGTTGAGATTGCTGACCGGGAAGGACTGGAGTAGGTGCAGTTCGATGATCATTCGGTTGTCTCCGGGAGATCGGGGGCCTCGGGGTCTTCGGCCGTCACCGCCGAGACCGGCATGTGGTACTCCTGGGCCCAGCGGAGGCGCACCCTGCTCGCCCTGTCCCCGCGATGATGCTGGCCGAGCAGGACGACGAGATCGTCGAGGAGCCGGCCGTAGTGCACGGGGACGTCATGGGCGGACAGCAGCGTGATCGCTTGGCGCAGGTGGTGAGGGAGGGTATGTCTGTCCTTGGCGAGGAGAGAGGACAGTCGCCGGTCGACCGTTGAGCTGCCCCGCATCGCGCTCAGCCGACCGAGTGAAGCTCCCAATGAGCGAGAGCCGCTGCCCGTCCAGTTCCGCGGGTGCAGGGCGAACAGACCGCCCAACAGCAGCCAGACCTCCGCTTCCTCGATGTCCTGAGGCATGTCGTGCCGGAACACGACCGCGTACGCCTGGTGCTGCTTGCCCTCAACGAGGCTGTGCCGCAGACAGGCGAGCGTCCGGCGCGCGTCGGCGGACTGGCGCCGCTCCTCCGAGCGCAACCTGCGTTCCAGGCCGCAGAGGTAGGCCACGTAGGCGTGACGCCGCTCGCGGAGTGCATCAGTCATCCGTTTCCTCCGTTCCGGTGACATAGACGGCGATCTTGTCGATGAACGTGCGTTCCGAAACGGCGATTCGGGAGCGGAATGCGCCGTAGTGCTTCCCTAGCACGGCCATCGCGCGTCCCTCCGCCGGCGATCCGGCGACCCAGCGGTCCGCGGCCGAGCCGGCGAGGCGAGTCACCTGCCTGCCCCATGCTCGCGAGGCCGGCATCTCGGTTCTGCCGGCGTTGCGTGCCGTACCGAGATCGATCAGGAAGGCGCCGAAGGGGCGGGAAAGCTGCGGCCAGTAGTGGTGGTCGAGGTCGGGCGCCGCGTTGTCCCGGAACTCCCACCGGTACTGGGCCTGCATCGCGCGCAGAGCGGATCCGACGTCGTCAGCCAGGGTGATCGCGCAGCCGATGAGCGCGCCGAGACTCTCGTCCCGCGCTCGCAGCAGGGGGACGGGTGCCGGGACCTCCTCTTCCATCCACGCCTCCAGCACCGACGCCTTGGAGTCGAGACGTTGCCCGAAGACGCGCAACGTATAAACGGTGTCCAGGGCAATGCGTCGTCGTTCGGCCAGCTCCGCGATCTGGTCGAGGGCAGCCGGGCGCTGCCGGTTCTTGCCCTCCTCCCAAGGGTCGATCAGCAGGAGTTCCGCGCTGTGCCGCCAGATGCCGCGCAGGTGATGAAGCTTGACCGGGAGCAGGGGTTCCTTCCGTTTGAACCGGCCCTTGGCGTCTCGGGGACGCCGGAAGGCCGCCATCATCTCCTCGTCGGGAAGATGCGCGTCCAGCCGCGTCCCGGGGGTGATCACCACGCCGTCCACGAGGGTGTCCTCGCCCAGGCCAGTGGTGGACAACAGCACCCGTCTCGACGGCCAGGTCAGCAGGTCGGTCCACCCGCGTGCCGTACGCTTGCCCGGTCTCGGCGACGGACCCGTCGCGTGCTCCCAGACCGGCCGGTCATCGGGCCCGGTCATGGGCGGTCTCTCGTGGTCTGGCCGGTAAATGAGGGCGTTGAGCAGCAGCGTTTCCTTAAGGCTACGGCCCTCCACGAGCACGACCCCGAAATGGTTGCAGGGCGCCCGCTCCGACGTCTTGTCCTTCTCGTACGGGGTCTTCATGCCCCCGGGATCGAAGGCGTGCAGGGTGACCAACCAGCGGGCCGCTTCTTGCGGGGAGAGCACCATGCGATCGCCGGACGTGGTGTGGTCGAACAGCGTCACGTTGTTGCCGACCGACCGGTAGGGCACGAGCTTGGCCACGGTGGCCGGAGTCAGGGACGCCAGCTCCGCGCACTGCATGAACGGCAGTTCCGGGTGGAATAGGTCGAAGCGGTGTTGGTGCCGCTTCAGGTACGCCTCAAGGACATCGACGGGAAGCCCCTCCTGCGTCCACAGATCTGCCCATACCGCCTCGCTCGGCGGGCCGTACGCGCGGTGGAACAGGGCGAGGAGGAGCCGGTGAAGCGCGGCGGTCATCGTCGGCGCCTCGGCGGCGATCCGCCGGAGCAGGTGCGCGTTGACGAAGACGTCTTTGAGCGCGAAGAGGCTCCCACTGCCGTCGAGCCCGATGGCCGGGATCCAAGGCCGGGTGAGCAGGTCGAAGGAGACCGGACCGACGGTCGTGGGCTCCGGCATGGCTTCTTCTACGTACAGCCCGATCCCCTCGCGATAGCGCAGGACGTGCCCGCCGACCCGGCACCGGCCTTCGGTGAACACCAGGGAGCGGTGCTCGCGCAGCCAAGGTGAGCCCTGGAAGAGCCTGGGCACGGACGTTGCCACCACCGCCCGCACGACCTCGGCGGGCATGTCCCCCGAGACGGCCAGGGAAAGGGAGGCCCCGTCCAGAGCGCGCAGACGCTCACCGTCCGGTGGGCCGGGGTCGCTCAGGTCGATCGGGATGTCGGCATGGATCGGGCTGACCCGGCCGTCTCCAGCCGTCTTCAGGAGAACGACCTCAACGGAGGCGAGCTCATCGACGGAGAGATCCATCTCTAGGTCACCCCTCCCGTGTCCGGCTGGTCGGCTTGCTGTGCCTGGTCAGCTCACCGAGCTTCATGACTGTGGTGGGGTGCGGCAGGTACATCAGCCGGGCGTTGCGCTCGGACCTCTTCCGATAGTCGACGAACTTCTCGGCCGCGACCCTCCACACCTCCTGCCATCCGGCAGGGCAGGCGACGGCCTCCTCGGGCCCGTAAACCGAATCGACCAGATCAGCGACCTCGGTCGAGATGTTCACGCTGGTTCGCTCCCGCAGCAGCGCCCAGGTGCGCAGCAGCGTGATCGGCGCATAGACCGTGTCGAGGTGACGCGGGAACCGTGGACCCGCCTCGGTGTCCTCCACACCAGTGATGGCCAGGACGGCCTCGCCACGCGAGAGCGTCCTGGTGTGGCGGTGGATCCGCCCTGCCCGCTGGATGAGGCTGTCCACCGGGGCCATGTCGGTCAACATGGCATCGAAGTCCAGGTCAAGCCCCTGTTCGAGGACCTGGGTGCTGACCACGATCGCTCTTCGCGGCCGTGCGCCGTCCTTTCCGAAAGCGGCCTTGAGCTCGGCTTCGACCGAGCGCCGTGCCTCGGCGGGCAACCGGCCGTTGATCGCGATCAGGCGCGGCCGCTGTTTCGCGGGCAGAGCGGCGATCCGCGTTTCGAGCGCCTCGTAGGTGGCGACGGCCCTGCCCACCAGGTTGTGCATGACGACGACGCAGCCACCGTCAGTCACCTGGGAGAGGGCCCAGTCGACGGCGTCCTCGTCGCGAACACGGGCCAGTCCGATGTGGCGGTCGGCGTTCAGGTCGGACAGCCCCACCGGTTCGGCCACGGGCTTGCCCATCCCCGCCAGCGTCACCCGGGGGTAGCCGGAGAATGGTTCCATCCGCGGCGTCTCCCGGGGCAGGCAGCGCAGCAGGCCGGACTGCCAGGCCGACACTAGCTCCGCCTTCCGGCCCGCGGGCAAGGTCGCCGAGAGCATCACGACCGATGCTCCTAACCGGCCGAGCCAAGCGAGCAGCCGATCCAGCAGCGTCGACATGTACGTGTCATAGGCGTGCACTTCGTCAATCACGACGACCTTCCCCGCCAGTGCGGTCAGCCGTACGAAGAAGTGGCCCGACCGTATGGCCGCCTTCAGGGCCTGATCGAGCGTGCCGACACCCAGCGGGGCCAGCAAGCTCTTCTTGCGGGTGAACCATTCCTGGGCCTGGACATCGGAGTCGTCGAGATGGTCGCGGCCCACGTCGATCGGGGCCACTTGTTGGTGTTCAGCCGCCCCGGCGTAGATCAGATGGGCGTTGGTCCGGTCGTCGCCGAGCGATTCCAGTAGCTTTTCCAGTTCCTCCAGCATCTGGTTGCTCGTGGCCCGAGTCGGCATCGCGATGTAGGCGCCCATCAGATCCTGACCGCGAACGAGAGCCGCTGCGGCCTGCAACGCGGCCTTCGACTTCCCTTCACCCGTGGGCGCCTCCACGAGGACCAGCGTGGGTTCGTGACGGTCGGCGGTGAGCCTCTCGACAACGGCCTGCACCGGCCGTGGCGCAACCTGCGGGAAAAGTGCCGCGAACGCCGTCGGCGGAGACCATCGGTGCAGGCCGAGGGCGTCCACGGCGAGGGTTGCACGCCGGTTCGCTTCCTTGGCGTATGCCTCGGGGTCGGCGCTGTCGGCATAAGGGAAGGCGCGGACGTCGGAGGCGATCCAGTCGCTGACCGCGGTCAGCGCGGCAAGTCCGGCTGCCGCCGCGATGCTCAGATGGACGTCCTCCCACGGCAGCTCTTCGGGATCAGTCAGGCCACGCAACGCGATGACTTCACGGACGAAGGCGTCGCGCCATCCCTCCCAGGTCTGCCCGCCGTGGTTGTTGATCTCCCGGCGGGCCTGTCGCAGGGCGGCACCATCGGGAAAGAGGCCGTGGTGCCCTCCGAGGGCGACCGCGATCGTTTCGGCCGTGTCGGCAGGAGTCCCCCAGCGGGCGAGGAGGTCCTTCAGGTGCATGGCTGTCACGAGACCGTGCGGCGTGTCGACGCGCGGACCCAGCCCGGCCCGCTTCCGGACCCTTTTCAGGTCTGCCGCCACGGACTCGTCGAAGCGCGCCAAGGCAAGGTCGACCTTGAGCGCCTGGAAGGCGGGAGAGTGTTTTCCAAGATCATGAATTCCACACAGGACGGCGATCCAGGAGTCGGGGTCTCCGAGCGGCTCGAAAGCCGCCCTCAACTCGTTACGGCAGTGCGGTCCGACGATGGTTTCCACCAGACGCTCGGCCACCGCAGCGGTGTCGAGCAGGTGGCAGATCAAAGGATGGTGCCCCCCCCTGGCCGCCTTCGCCCAGGCGGCCAGGGTCGCGGCGGTCGTGGTCACCGGTCGGTACGGCGGAGCAGCTTGACGATCTTCACGAACTGGGTCCCGCCGGTCGCGACGGCCGCCAAGAGGGGAACCAGCGGGCCGCCTGCGCCTTCGAGAATGTGGTCGAGCACGAACCACGTGGGTACGGCGGCGGAGACGGCGATGGCGGCTGCGCAGGCCAGGATGAGGGCCGTGCGCGTGTGCAGCTGGTCGTCCGAGCTCAGGGCACTACTTAGACTGGGCATTGCTTCCTCCAGTATCAAAGGCCAGGGAGCATCGGGTGGCCCCCGATTGCCGCGGGGGTCACCCATCTAATGCGAGTTGTGCGCAGCTCAAAGCGCGAGCAAGTCCTGCATCCCCGCTGAGGCGGGGAGTCGTGCGGGGTGAGCGGGCGCGCCTGCGAAGGTCCAACCCTGGCCCTACCAGGGAAAGCATGCCTGTGACCCCTGCATGCGGGGCCAAGCGTAGCGATATGAGTGACAACCACACAACCCTCTGTAATCCGGTGATACTCACGCTTGCGAGTTGGAACGCTGGTCATGCCTCCGTCAACAAACCACGATGGCGACAGGGGCCCGGTCGCCATCGTCGGTCGGATGTTGCGGGGGTCTTGGCCGCGTTTCATAAGTCGCGGAGCCATTGGTTGATCAAAGCGATCGTCACGGTGGCCTCGAAGTGGAAGGCGAGTCTGTCGTAGCGGACGACCATGCCACGGTTGTGCTTGAGCTGGTTGATGCCGCATTCCACAGCGTGGCGTAACCGGTAGTGGGCCGGGTCGAGGCGCGGCGGCCGCCCCTGCGGGTGCCGCTTATTCATCTGCACAGGTCAAGCTGCGTGTACGTATTCCTTGAGGAGGCCGCCGAGTCGATCATGTCGGCGGATATCGAGGCTCTCGTGATTTCGACCGGGATGGTGCTCGGCTCGGGCAGGGGTCGGAGTGGCGCTGCCTGTCTGAGGGTCCGGTGTGGTCGATGTTTGTTGTAGAAGGTTTCGAACTCTCGCAGTGCGTGGAGTAGATGAGGTTGGTTCCAAATCAGGGTCCGGTCCAGCAGTTCGCGGCGGCAGGTCTGGATCCAGCGCTTCATGACGGAGTTCATGCGTGGGATGCGGATGCCTGTGGTGACGACCCGTATCGCGGCGTCGGTCAGCACGGCATCGAGGGCCGCGGTGAACTTGGCGTCGCGGTCGCGGATGAGGAACCTAGCGCAGGTGCCCCACCTCTTTCAGGTCCATGAGGAGGTTACGGCCGAGTTGCGTGACCCACTGACCGGTGGGGTGGGCGCTGGCGCCAAGGATGCGGACGCGGCGGGTGGCATGCTCGATGACGGCGAAGACGTAGAGTCGCGCCCCGGTCAGGGTGCGGACTTCGACGAAGTTACATGCCAGGAGTGCGTCGGCTTGGTCGCGCAGGAAGTCGGCCCAACCGGTGTGGGAGCGTTGCAGGGACGGAGCGATACCGTGCTCTTGCAAGATCTCCCACACGGTGGAGGCGGCGATCCTGATACCGGGTGCGGCCAGTTCGCCATGGATACGCCTGTAGCCCCAGGGGGGTTTTCCGCAAAGGTTGCCGACCGTTTCTGCGTCGGCGCGCGACCTGCGGCAGGCGTCGGCGCCGCGTCACATCTGGGCCGATCGGAGCCTGATCGCATCACGTGCAGCCCGTGCGCCATGGCCCGGCGGGTGCGTGCCGCCGGGGCTTGGTCTGCCGCCAGGTGGCAGGAGCACACGTGCCTGCCCAGGCGCTGTTCAGGCGGCCCTGGCGGGTCTGGCGCAAGGACACACCCAGATGGTGGTCGTGACAGCGGCGTTGTCGGCCTGCCCTCGATGCGGGCGCTTCGAGCGATATCTTCCCTGTGTGACCCACCTGCCCTCTTCACCCTCCGGCCCGGAGCCGGACGGCGAGCGCGTGCAGGTGATGCGGGCCGGAGTGCGCACCCGGGTGGCGCGGTGGCTGCGCACCGGCGCGTCGGCGGCTCATCGGTGGACTCCGGCGGCGGTGCTGGCCATGGTCTCGGCCGGGGCGTTCGCGCCGTTGCTGATCTCCGAGGGCGGTGTGGTCGCGGTGGGCGCCGCCGGGGTGGGGGCGCTGACCGCGGTCGGCGGGAATGTGCTCACCGACCTGGTCAAAGCGGCGGTGACCAAGCTGGGCCCCACCGCGCCCTTGTCTTTGGAACAGGTCCAAGACCGGCTGGAGCGCGAGCTGGAGCATTCGATCGGGCAGGTCTTGCGCCAGGACGGGCAGCGGGCTGATGTCCTGCGGGCCGATCTGGCGCACTTGTTGCGCCGGGTGGAAGTGAGCGAGACGGTGGTGCGGGCGGCCGCGCAGGAGGGCAGCCGGGAGCTGGGCGACCGGCTGGCCGCCGGACTGCTGGCCCTGGGGCAGCAGTTTGGCGAGTTCACCTTCCTGCTGGCGGGGCTGAGCGATCAGATGCAGGTGATGCTGGAGCGCCAGCGCCGCCAGGGTGATGACACCCAGATCCTGCTGGAACAGGTCGCCCAGATCAGCACCCACCTGCACGAGGCGGGGGCCGGCGCAGACCGGCCGCCGGCATCGGCGGGGTGGGCGCTGGATCAGATCACCGACCCGTTCGCGCTGGAGGTGCACCACCCGATCCAGGCCGGCATCGTCGGCGGCGAGGGCGAGGGCGAGGGCGGGCTGCCGGTTCTGCCCGTCTACGTCCGCCGTGCTCACGACCACCGCCTGGCCGAGGTGGCCGCCCGCGCGGCCGGCGGGCGCAGCTCGATCGCGGTCGTGGTGGGAGGCTCCTCCACCGGCAAGACCCGCGCCTGCTGGGAGGTCTTGCACCTGCTGCGCGGCCTGGAGAGGCCATGGCGGCTGTGGCACCCCATCGACCCCGGCCGCCCGGAAGCCGCCCTTGCCTCGCTGCCCCAGGTGGGGCCGCGCACGGTGGTGTGGCTGAACGAGGCCCAGTTCTACCTGGCCGACCCGGGGCTGGGTGAGCAGGTGGCCGCCGGGCTGCGCGAGCTGCTTCGCGACCCGGGGCGCGGCCCGGTCCTGGTGCTGGCCACCTTGTGGCCCCTGCACTGGCAGGCCCTGACCGCCCGCCCTGACCGCGAGCGCCACGACGCGCACTCCCACGCCCGCGAGTTGCTGAGCGGGCACGCCATCGCCGTGCCGGACACCTTCGCCGGCCCCGATCTGCAGGCGCTGGCCGCTCGCAGTGGTCTCGACCCCCGGCTGGCCCAGGCGGCCAGGTACGCCGCCGACGGCCAGGTGACTCAGTACCTGGCCGGGGCGCCGATGCTGCTGGAGCGCTACGACCAGGCCCCGCCCCTGGTGAGGGCGTTGATCCACGCGGCGATGGACGCGCGTCGGCTGGGGTGCGGCCCGCATCTGCCGCTGGCGTTGCTGGCCGGTGCCGCCCCCGGGTATCTGAGCGCGTCGCAGTGGGAGCAGGCCGGCGGGGACTGGCTGCAGCAGGCGCTGGCGTATGCGGGTACCGGCGCGGGCGGCCTGCCCGGCCTGCTCAGCGCCGTCCAGGTCAAGGCGCCGCGCAACCGCCGCCCCCCGCGCGCCACCCCTGCTGCCGATCGCCGTCCACGCCCCGTGGCGGGGCCGGTATATCGGCTGGCCGATGTGCTGGAGCAGTACGGCTACCGCCACCGCGCCGACCAGATCCCGCCGATCGACTTCTGGGTCGCCGCCGCCCACGCTCATCCGGCCGATCTGGCCGCCCTCGCCGACTCCGCCCATCAGCGGGGCCTGCTGCGCGATGCCGCCCAGCTGTACAAGATCGCCGCCGGTCACGGGGACGCCCGCGCCGCGGCCGCCCTCGCCGGGCCGCTGCGCCCCTTCGCTCCCGGCGATGAGCGCCCCGGCGATTGGGCCGTCACGCACGCCGATCTCACCGACCCCGCAGCGGTCGCAAAGCTGCTGGACAGCCTGCGCGCGGCGGGCGCCGAAGATCAGGTGCAGGTGCTGCTGGAGCGCGACCCCGCCGCCCACGCCGACCCCGCCGCCCACCCCTACGCCGTGATCGGGCTGCTGGACAGCTTGCGCGAGGTGGGAGCCGAGGAGCAGGTGCGGGTGCTGGCCGGGCGAGCCGCCGCCCACGTCGGCCTGACTAACCCGAATGTGGTGTACAGGTTGCTCGACAGCCTGCGCGCGGCGGGCGCCGAGAAGCAGCTGCGAGTGCTGCTGGCCCGCGACCCCGCCACCCACACCGACCCCATCGACCACCCCTACGCCGTGTCCTGGTTGCTGGACAGCTTGCGCGCGGCCGGAGCCGAGGAGCAGGTGCGGGTCTTGGCGGGGCGCGCCGCCGCCCACACCGGGTTCACCAACCTGGACGGGGTGCACAGGCTGCTGAGCAGCCTGCGTGCGGCGGGCGCCGAGGAGGAGGTGCGGGTGCTGGCCGGGCGGGTCATCGCGCACACCGATCTCACCCATCCGGGCGCCGTGGCCCGGCTGCTGGAGGGGCTGCACGCAGCGGGCGCCGAAGATCAGGTGCGAGTGCTGCTGGAGCGAGACCTGGCCGCCTGCGCCGACCCCGACCTTCATCCCCTCACCGTGGCCAGGCTGCTGGACAGCCTGCACGCGGTGGGAGCCGAGGACCAGGCGCGCGAACTGGCCGGGCGAGCCGCCGCCCGCATCAGCATTACCCACCCGCATGGAGTGGCCCGGCTGCTGGACAGCCTGCGCGCGGCAGGCGCCGAAGATCAGGTGCGGGTGCTGCTGGAGCGCGACCCCGCCACCCACGCCGACCTGTCCCACCCCTACGTCCTGGGCGACCTCCTGGAGAGCCTGCACGCGGTCGGCGCCGAGGAGCAGGTCGACGTGCTCGCCACGCGAGTCGTCACCTACGCCGACTACATCCACCCGCGTGTCCTGTCCAGACTGCTGGACAGCCTGCACACGGTGGGAGCCGAGGACCAGCTGCGGGTGCTGGCCGCGCGAGCCGCCACCGGCGCCGGCCTCGTCCATGGCGACCCGGACGACATCGTCAGCCTGCTGGAGAGCCTGCACACGACAGGAACGCGGAAGCAGGTCCTCCACCTGACCGAACGAGCCGTCGCCCACACCGATCCCACCAACCCCTACGCCGTGATGAGGCTCCTGGACGGGCTGGGAGGAGTGGGAGCAGACGACCAGATCCGCGCCCTGGCCGGCAAGCTCCCCGCAGGCGGGCAGTTCCAGCAGTTCCTGACGATCGGTGATCATCGGGAGCGGTTCCGGTTCGGGCGCGAACCCGACGGGCGCCCAGCGGCCCCGTGGAGCTGGACCGACCTGCAATGATCACGACCCCGGCCGAGGTCGTGCACGCCCCCGGGGTGCACGCTCTCGGCGCGGGAGCAACACCGCTGCCGAAGCCTTCGACTCCTGCGTCGGTGCCGGTCGTGTGATGCGGGGCCTCACCCGGGAGCCGCCGGGCCTGCCGGTGAGGTGGCGTCGTCGTGCCCCAGGGGGTGGTGCGGGGCCGGCGACCCCTCCTGCGACGGCCCCGCACCACCATGGGACGTCCGACATCGTAGAGTTATCAAACATTCACTGAATGTCAGGGAGGGGGTTGGGGTTCCCACTTCTGCGCCCGATGGTTGCCTTGGGCCGACAAACCGGCCCAAGACACACCCTCCCGGCAGCGCGCCGGTACCGGCGATCACATGGGCCCCGCCTCGCCGCCTCAGCGCGCGATCGCGAGACCCCCGCGCCTGCTCGCGGCCCCCACCTTCCGGGTGGGGAAGGACGCGCTCTGTTCTCAGGTGAAGGAGGCCGAGCAGCGGCGCAGGGCCGTCACGTCGGTGACACTGAGGCGGGAGTGGCTGGTGCTCACCCACCCCTCGGCGCGCCACCGGGTCAGCAGCCGCGTCAGGCAGGAGGGGCTGGCGCCGATCCACGCGGCCAGATCCTGCTGGGTGAGCGGCACCGCCAGGTCGAGCCGGCCGGTGCGCGAGCTGGGGTGCTCGCCGAAGCGGTGACGCAGGGCCAGCAGCAGCTGAGCCAGGCGCACCTCGGCGGGCAGCCGCCGGCTGGTGTACAGGTGGGCCAGCATGCGCGTCTGCGCCGCCATCGCCTGCATGACGCGCAGGCGCAGGTTGTGCAGCAGGCCGAGCACCTCATCGACGTGGTAGTCGCGCACCTCCAGCACCGTGCCGCGTGACAGGGCGACGGCCTGCAGGGGGCCGGGGTCGCTCAGCCACAGCGGGTGGTGCGAGCGCATGGCGTGCATGGCGCTGAGCAGGTCGCCGCACCCGGCCATGTCGAGCACTGTGCGCTCGGCCTGCCCCGGGCGGGTTTCCGTCCGTACCCAGCAGGCGGAGGTGATGACGGTGAGCGCCGGGTCGTCACCGGCCAGCAGCAGGTCTCCTTTCCAGATGTTGCGCTGGGTGCCCAGGCGCAGGAGCAGCTCTTGCTCGTGGGCGGTGAGCAGCTGCCAGAAGGTGGGGTGGGTGGCGCGCAGGTGGCGCCGTGCGGGGGGTGTCGTCGCCATGACCGGCCCGGCCCTCTCTACAGCCCGCACAGCCGGTGGAAGGCGAGCCGGGTGGCTGGGCCGCCCCCGCCGGGAGGCGGCAGCGCCCCTTGGGCCTGCTGCGGGATCGCTGCCGCCTGCTCGGCCGGTGGGCCGATGACAAAAGCTCCGGGCATGACAAAGCCCTTTCTCTTCCGATTCCCCTTGCGGGAATGCGCCTCTTCGCCGGACGATGCACAGAAATTCACGCGGTGCGCAGCCGTGGTAAGGGGCTGCGGGGATGACCATAGACGTTTTCATCCGCATCTGACAAAGGAAACGAAAACGCGACATGATCAACACGGAACAGGGCCCCGGCCTGCACTCCCCCGCGAAAACCTGGTCATGTGGTCTTCTTTTCCAGGGGTGAAGATCCGCCGGGGGGCGCGTTTCTTGCCAAACGGTGTCTGTTCTTTCCCCCGCCATGCGATAGCGTGGTTTTGCTGGTTTCCCTTTGCGCCTCTTCGCCGGAGCACGACGGGGTCAGCGACCGGGCGGGCGGCCGGAGTGGTAACCGGCCCCCGCCCGCTGCAGGCAGCCGCGCCGAGACGGCCGCCGGATGCGGGGCCGTCAACCCCGCCCGAGGGCGCCTTCCCGGACCCGTCCGCCTCCCCAGCCCTGGCCACCGCCGCCCGGCGCTCCCGGCTCACCCCGGCAGGCGGCAACTCCTGCTCCCGGCACGCAGGCGCGATCGCGGGCGCAGCTCGTGGGCAAGGTTGTCTCAGTCCGGCTGCTGACGGTGTCACCACAGATACGCCGCTGCGCCGCGATCATGAGGTGGCCCAAGCCGCCCCGGCCTCGGCCCGCCCTCGCTCGCGGACTGGGCCTAGGCAGCGGGCGCGCCGCCTAGGCCCTCGGGCCGGAGGCAGCCGGCCGGGGCCGCCGGGGGCCGCCGGGGGCCGCCGGGGGCCGCCCGTCCGCGACGAACGGCGGGCACGGCATCGTAGCCAGCGGCCACATCCAGGCCGGGCAGCGCAGCAGAGCGCGGCCCGGCGGCCTGCGCTGGCCTGGGGTCACAGCCAGCCGTTGCGGCGGAAGGCATGATGCAGCCACCAGCAGGCGCCGCCCATCACCACCATCGCGGCCGGGTAGCCGAACGACCAGTTCAGCTCCGGCATGTGGGTGAAGTTCATCCCGTACACCCCGGCGACCAGGGTGGGAGCAGCGATGATCGCCGCCCAGGCGGAGATCTTGCGCATGTCCTCGTTCTGCCACATGCTGATCTGCCCCAGATGCGCATCCAGGATGGAAGTGAGCAACTCCTCGCTGGAGCGCACCGACCGGGCGGCGGCGCGCACATGGTGGGCGACCTCGCGAAAGGGCGGATGCTGCAGTTGCGGCAGCGGGAAACGGCCCGACAGCAGGTCGTCGGCGACCGGCTCCAGCGGGCCGACGGCGTCGCGGAACTCAATCACCTCGCGCAGCAGGAAGTAGATGTCGCCCACCGCGTCCACCCGCCCGCCGTTGAACAGGCGCCGCTCCAGGGCGGTGACATCCTTGGCGACCTCGGCGGCGGCCCCCAGATAACCGTCGACCGTCTCGTCCATCAGCGCGCCGACCGCTCCCCACGGGCCCTGGGCGCGCAGGCCGGCGTCGGAGCCCAGGCGGGTGCGCAGGGCGGCCACCGGGTCGCGCGGCCCCCGGCGGACGGTGACCAGCAGCTTCGTGTCAATCAGGATCGGCAGCTCGCCGGTCTCGACGGCGGAGGTGTCCTCCACGTACCACACCGGTTTGATCGCCAGCAGGTGCAGGGTGCCGAACCGGTCACCGCGGGCGTGCTGCGGCCCGAACATCGCGCTTTCGACGGCGGACCGGTCCAGGCCCAGCTCCGCCGCCAGGTCGTCGAGGTCGCCATCGTGCGGATCGGCGGCTTCGGCCCACAGGTAACCGTGCTCGGGCAGGCCTTCCATCACGGCGGGCAGGTGCCGCGCCTGCCCGGCGTCCAAGGCCGTCAGCCCGCCGGGGGTGCACTCCCACAGACGCCACGCCGTGCTCATCCCCCGACGATGCCATGCGGCCGCGGCCGGGGTGCGGCACGCCACGCCGCGCGACCGGCCTGGTGCGCCGCAGGTCAGGCGGCCTTGGCCCAGACGCATCCGCCGTTGAACGTGACGAACTCACCCGCCTTGATGGTGACCGACTGCGGGCCGTCACCGAGGTGGTTGGCGATGATAGCGCCGAAGTCTCCGGAGTCGTCCTTGGTCCGCGCCCAGTAGCAGCTCCTCACGCTGGCGGCGTCGTTGCCCCTGGTCTTGTAGCGGCCAGCTGGAATGTCGGTCCCGACCTGGTCCACGCCGCCGCTGAAGGTGGCGGGCACGCCCTGCCCGCTCCCGGCGGGCGCAGGCGGGGGCGGGGGTGGTGTATCCGCCGCGGGCGGCGCCGCCTCGGTCTCGGTCTCGGTCGTGGTGACGGTGATCGTCGGCGCGGGTGCACTCGCCGCCACGACCACGGCGGTGGCGGCCGCGCACGCGCGCCGGAGCCTCCCCGATCACACTGCCCCTGCCCCAGCTTCCATGCCGTACCCCCGTTGCCCTATCACCTCCAGTAGACCTTCCCTCGCCCCTGCTAGACGAGCGACACACCGCCTCGTGAACGCATCCATGAACACTCCCAGCCACCGCTTTCCCGACCTGGGCGACCAATGACCCGCTGGAGACCCGAACCGCAGGGGCCCTGCCCTTCAACCGGAGGCAGCCATCACGCGCCCGCGCATCCGCAGAACAGCACCGCCTATCCGGTGGTCAGCTACTCCGCCCGCACGCGTCACAGGGGGATGTTCCTCCTCAGCCGTCGGCCCGGGAAGCTGCTGCTGTGTCGGCCCCGCGCACGCGGGGATTCCCCTAAAAACCGGCCAAGCCCGGGCATCAGCCTCGCCGCTTCAGCAACCGCCCTCGGCCGGTGACGGCAGCAACCACCTGGCTACCTCACGGACCGGGCCTGAGCGTTGAGCACAACGGATGCGCGAGCCGGACCACACTCCGGCGCCAGCGGTCGGGGCTCGCAGGCCGCTCTCGCATGGAAGGGCAGAGGCAGGGCCTCGCGCTCACCTTCACCCCCGCGCCCAGTGTGCTCCTTCCCGGCACGCCCCTGCGGCCTGGCGCCGTCGGTGAGCGCAGCAGGGGTGCGGCTGCGGGTCAGCATGCACATCACCAGCAGCCCGGTGAGTGCAAGGGCAGCCTGGATGATGAAGATCAATATCATGTCTGCGCTCATGTCACGCTCCTTCCGGGCGGTCACCGGCACGACCTGAGATCTGGGCCCGGAGTCGGGGACTGCGCCCTCCCGGATCACCCAGCCGAATCCGTTAAGAATATTTTCTGTCTGGGAACATTCGGCTATTCCTCCGGCCAAGAAACCACAAATTGCGAGCCCTGCTCATCTATTTGGGTGAAGGTAGGCGAGAACGACGTTGCGCCCGGCATCTGACCCCATCGGCCAGTGCAGGCAGGGGGTGGTGATGCATCCGCCACTAACCTGCGAGACCTCGGGTTACCCGCTCGGCGGCTGACCGGCGCCGACGGGGGCGAATGTGGCTCTGACCAGTGAGATCTTGGATGACCCGGGCGGGCCCCGCTACGTCCTCGACGCCTGCCCGGACACCGCGTGCTTCGGCGGCGAGAGCGCCTGGTCCCGGCCGCTGATGTCCGGCGCCCTGGCGGACGGGTGGCTGCACGGGCGGGGCACGAGCGATTCCAAAGTCGGCGCGGCGATCTTCGCCCGCTTAGCCACCTGGTCGAACGCGATGCCGGGCGGGGGGCGGGAGCCCGGTGCTGCCGTTCGACGTGGACGAGCACACGGGCGGGTTCGGTGCGCAAAGGCCTACCCTCGAGGGTCCGGACGCCCTAGCCCGTGACGGCGGCGTGATAATCGGATCTCCCGGGATCGACCATGTCGTCACCGGTGGGCATGGCGTCCTGCGCGCACGGATCGGCGTGCACGGGGTCGCAGCGCACTCCGGTGCCCGTTCGCTCTCCCCGAGCGCGATCACGAAAGCCCCAACTGGTGTCGGCGCTGCAGGCCGTCGACCTTTCAGCCACGGCCAGTGAGGCGTTTTCCCACTGTGCGGGAAATTCACCGTCACCGCAATCGCTGGCGGTCAGGGGTACTCCACCATCCCCGATCTCTGCGTGCTGAACGTCGGCATCCGGCTCACCCCGTCGTTCACCGCCGAGGATGCCGGGCTGTCCTTCGTGCCCGAGCAGCCGCGGTGGACGCAGCATGGCCGACGACAGCGGCCACAAGCATCACTTTCACAACCCGCTGGCCGACCTCCCTCCCTACCGGCTCCGCTCTGCGGGCCGCCCTCGTGGACGGCGCCCACGCCGTCGGCCTTGCCCCTACCGCGAAGGACGCCAAGCCGTCGAACATCGGGAAATACCTGGCGAGCCTCGGCATCACCGCGACAGCCGGTTTCGGCGTCGACGGGGCAAGCCTGCACGCCACTGACGAGCGGATACGCGTGGATACCGTCACGCCTGTCCATGCGGCCTACCAGGTTGCTCTGAACGCTCTGCTCGCGCGCTGACCAACCCAGCGACGAGGTTCTACCCCTGAGGGGGTGCCTGCCTCGGTTCAGGCCAGCCCCATGGCTCGGGCGGGAGAGAAGGGGGCTGGGCGATGCTCTCAGGCTGGGCTGCGCCCTCCACCGGTCGGCCACGGGTGCCCGCTTCCCCGGTACTCCGCGACCGGGATCGGCTGAACATCCGGCCGCATCCGGTCGGTGTACAGGCGGCCGTGCAGGTGGTCGACCTCATGAGCGACAAGCCGGGCCAGGCCGTCAGAGACGGCCGTGATCATGCGCTGTCCGGCCAAGCTGGTGTGCTCCACTTCCAGCCCGAGCGTGCGAACGACCATGCCCCGCACGTCGAAGAAGCTCAGACAGCCCTCGTATTGCTCGTCGCTTTCCGGGGCTTCGGCGATGACGCTCGGGTTGAGCAGGATGATCGGTTCAGCGTCGGGATCGGGCGGGATGACGATCGCCGCCGCGCGGCCGACACCGATCTGCGGTGCCGCCAAGCCCAGCCCCTTGCCGAACACGTGATGTTCGCGAACCCGCTGGAGCGCGGCGAAAAGCTGGTCGACGACTATTTCCGCTGCCGCTGCTTCGGCAGGTAGGTCGAACGGCGCGGCCACGGCGGCCAGGATCGGGGCGCCGGACTGCACGATACCTGCGGCTTTCATGCGATCGCTGCTGGTGCGCAGGAGCGGCGGAGTGTTCGCGGTGTCGTCGTGGTCGGCCAGGCGCCACTCCAGCCGGTAGCGAGCGCCGAGTGGCGTCTCCGCCGTAGCCCAGGTGAAGACCGTCGTTTGCTCGACCTGCGTGCGGGTGATCGGCGTCCGGAGGGCAACGGCCTCGGCGGTGGTGGACGTCTCGGTCCCCCACACCACCGGCTCGAGACCGGCCGGGAACTCCAGAGTCACACTGAGGTGCTCAGTCGGCAACCGGACTGCCCGCTGGAACCAGTTTCCCCATTTGGTGTCGCCGACGGTGTAGGAGTAGGTGATGGTCGCGCGCTGGCCAGGGTAGAGCGGGAACATGCCGCGATCGTTGTCGAAGCGCAGCCACGCCTCCTTGAAAGAGTCGCGGTCGTGCTTGGGCTGCCAGCCCATCGGCTCACCGTCGCAGGATGCCGTCAGGGCCAGCTCCTGCCAGGTGAGCGGGCTGCGCCGGTAGTGCTCGTTGGACCTCTCGGGTTCGCCCGGGTACCGATCCACACTGATGCGCACCAGGTAGCGGGTAACCGGCTCGGTCCCGGCGTTGAACAGGCACCGCCGCATCGTGGCGGTGTAGACGCCCGCACGGTAGGACAGCAGCGCGTGGTCGTCCTCGACCACCAGGCCATCCGCGCCGGCGTGCCCGTCGGCGGCAGACGTCTTGCGGTCCAGGGCCGCCTGCTGCCAGGCTCGCCACAACTCGCCACCGGCCGAAAGCGTCGCATCGGCGCGGCGGGCGAAGTCGATCCCCGCCTGGTGACGACCCGCCTCGACGTGGCTGACGGAGGACGGGTCAACGCCTATAGCCGCGGCCAGGGCCTTCTTGGTCATGTTGCGCCGCTCGCGTCAGGCGGCGAGCGCGGCCCCGAACTCCGGTGGCTGTCCTTCACGGATGCGACCCATGCCCTCATCTTCGCGCGTCGATAGGACTAGCGCACGAGGTGGCGTGAGTGAGGGGTTGTCACGCTTGCCTCACGCACACATGTGAGGTCTTCTGAGCATGCTGCAGTCACCGGTAGGTCCCCTGCCCGCGCTGGAGAGGAGCCTTCTCGATGCCCAGCCCTCGCAGGTCTCGGGCGGCAGCGACACGAGAGCGTCACCGTTCACAGGCCCGGACGTGCCCGCTTCGCCGCCATGGAGGGGTTCAGCTGTTCGGGGAGAGCGTTCATGTGGGGAAATCCGGTGTCGGTGCCGACCGCCCTGCGCGATGTGCCGGGCGCGGCGTGCACGCATGACTAAGCTCCGCCCGGTGACCGTCAGCCTGCCGTCACCCGGCGGCTGATCGACACGACCGTGAACGAGGACCCGCTCGGCAAGGAAGGAACACCGTGACGAACGTGACCAGCACCGGCACCACCACTCAGATGCACGTTGAGGCTGCGACGCTGCGTGAGGCTCTGGTGAGCGAGCTTCGTGAGCGGGGAGCGATCCAGTCGCAGGCGGTGGCCGCCGCGGTCGCCGCCGTTCCGCGGCACGTGTTCCTGCCCGGGCTGACGCTGGCCGCCGCCTACACCGCCGACAACGCCCCGGTCATCAAGAAGGACAGCGACGGGCTGACACTCAGCTCGGTGTCTGCCGTGCACCTGCAGGCCACCATGCTGGAGGCAGCAGACATCCGGCCCGGGATGAGCGTGTGTGAGGTCGGCTCGGGCGGTTACAACGCGGCCCTCATCGCCGAACTCGTCGGTGATGAGGGCCGGGTCGTCACCATCGACATTGACCCCGACATCACCCGGCGCGCCCGCGCCTTTCTCGACCAGGCCGGATACCACCAGGTCGAGGTGGTCCTGGCGGATGCCGAACGAGGCGCGCCCGAGAAGGAACGGATCGACCGGATTATCGTCACCGCCGGAAGCTGGGACATCCCGCCCCCGTGGCTGGAGCAGCTCGCCCCGCACGGCCGGATCGTCGTTCCGCTGCGCCTCAAGGGCACCACCCGCTGGATCGCGTTCGACCGCGACGAGTCCGGAACCCTGGTGAGCCGCGACTACGGGCTGTGTGTCTTCGTCCCGTTTCAGGGAACCGGCTCGCACACCGAACCGACCCTCACCGTCGAGGACGGCGTGGTGGTGCGCGTCGACGGTGACACCGCGCACCTTGATGCCGGAGCGCTACGCGACGCGCTGCACCAGCCGCGCCTCGAGTACTGGTCCGGCGCGCTCTTCGATTTGCCCGACGAGCAGATGCTGTACCTGCTCACCAACGACCCCGGCATGGCGCTGCTGTACGCCGACCAGGCGGCCGTCAACACGGGCCTGTTGGCCCGCCCGGCGCTCCTGGGCGTGCCCGTCCTGATCGACGGCGACAGCTTCGCCTACCGCGCCGCCCGCCCGAACGAGGCGATGAGCAGCGGATACGAGAGCGGCGTGCACGCACACGGCCCCTCGGCCGAGAAGGTCGCCGACCGGTTCATGGAGCTGCTGCGCCAGTGGGCCGACAGGTACCACCGGCGCGGCGCCGCGTCCATCCGCTACCTGTCGGCACCCCCGACCGTGCCCGGCCACGACTCGGCTGCCGTACCGGCCCCGTCCAGCGGGGTCATCGCCAAACACCACGGAATCGTAGTGGTGACTTGGCCCTAGACATGTGTCGGGCTCACTGGAGCCCTCCGGTCGACGGAGCAGGGTCAGCGCATGAGCGCCGCCATGGTGAGAAGCGCTGCCTGGGCGGCGCAAACGCAGATCGAGCATCGCGCAGTGGCCGCTGGCACACGCCCATCGTTGCCGTCATGGGCGTGTGCCGAAGCTGACAGACCCGATATGACCTGCCTGCACCACGTTGCCGTGGACGGTTGCCGAGCCGGTGATGGTGTTGGTCGTGCTGGCAAGCTGCAATGTCTGCTGCGTCTGCTGAGCCCAGGACGTCAATTCCTGCTCGAACTCGGCATCGGCTTCAGCTCGCTCGCGCAAAACCGTGACCACGCGTTCCAGGGTGGCAGTATCGGCGGCCTCAAGAACGGCGATCTCGGAAGCATCGCTGCCAAAACGTCGTTTTGCGCTCTCCACCAGGGAGGCCCAAGCACTTTTTCCGACCTCACCCGCAGCGCCGCCTAAGAGCGCCGCAAGGACTTCGGTGACCAGGGTGGCATCCACTTCTTCTCCCGCCGTCGTTGGTCTGCAGTGTGTGACACGGGCGCACGTGATGCGCAGCCCAGCTTTATCAACCGGAGAGCACGCCTGCAAGGGGGTGACACCATGGCTGCCGATGCTGCGCCCCTTGAGCACACCATCACATCTGCACTCATCACCTACCGGCCTACCGGCATCGGGGCAATGGAGGAGGCCTTCTCGCAGACCGGTCACTGCGCGGCCACCACAGGTAGCCCGAAACCTGTGTTATGGCATCTCCCGAATGCAGGAGTTCTGAATCTCGCCCACCTCGAGGCCGTGAGGCAGCGGCCAAGAAATCCCACCGCAGCAATCAGATATTTTCCGCACGCCCCGATTTCTGCCGCCTCAGCCCCGTGGAGACGCGGAAAGCGCTACCTTTGCTGTGAGTGATCATGATCTGGAGTGGGGTGCGGACAATGGAACACTCCGACGCAGAGGTCGCACGCCCCGGCAACACGCTCGGTGGGAACGCGCACGCCGGAAACGTCGTCCAGGTTGCCGGACATGTGTTCGGAGATATCCGTTTCACCAACAGCGGCGATCCTGCAGTGCCGCGAACCACTCCGCCACCGACGCCCGGCTTCGTCGACCGGCACGACATTCTCGCCTCGCTGGCGGCTGCGGTCGCTGATGCGGCCCTGCCCCCTCGGGTGGTCGTCCTCACCGGTCCGCCCGGTGTGGGTAAGCGTGCGGCAGCCCGCCGCTACGCACGGCACGCGCGTGAGCGCTTCCCCGGCGGGGACCTGTATGTCGACTGTGAGCACTTCGGCGCCGGTTCCGGACCGGTGGACATCGCAGGCATGCTTGCCGCATGCCTCAGCGCGCTGGGCGTCGCCGAGGCCTTCATGCCTGCCGGTCTGGCCGCGCGAGCCAACTGCCTGCGCTCGCGCACGGCCAGCCAGCCCGTCATGATCGTGATGGAGAACGCCAGGGAAGCGGCCCAGATCAGGACGCTGATGCCGAACGCCGATGGAAGCCTTCTCCTCGCAACCACCCATGACGACCTGTCGGAACTGCGGGGTGAGGGCGCCCTGTTCCTCGACGTGGCCCAGCTGGATGACAGCAACAGCCTGGCCCTGTTCGCCGCCGTCGCCGGACTCGCCGAGGACGTGGTGCTGGCGCCCTCAGCTGACGCGCTGGTGCGGCTGTGCGCCGGGCTTCCGCTTGCCATCTGCGTGGCGGCCGGTCGGGTGGCGAGCAACCCGGGTATGAACCTGACCGATCTCGAAGCGGAACTCGCTGATGAACGTCAGCGGCTGTCAGCCTTGACCCTGGGAGGCAAGCCGATCGTGTCCTCCACGTTCAGCACGGCCTACGCCCGCCTGCCCGAGCCCGTTCAGCACCTGTACCGTGCGCTGGGCCTGTTTCCGGGTGTGGTGATCTGCGCGGAGTCGGCCGCGACGGCGGCGTCGATCTCCCGCGCACAGGCGCGTGAGGATCTCGGCGTTCTGGTTCGCAGCCGTTTGATCGTCGCGCACGCCCCCGACCGCTACCAGTTTCACGAGCTGATCCGGCTGCACGCCGCCGAGCAGGCTCTGCAGATCCCGCACGAGCGGCGCGAGGCGATCGTGCAGCAGATCGTGAGCCACTATCTCGGGCGGGCCGCGCAAGCCGATCTTGCGGTGATGGGTGAGCGGACCAGGATCACCGACATGGCACCGATTCTTCAGCACGCAGAAGCCTTCGCCGGACGGCAGGATGCCCTGAACTGGCTGGATGCCGAGCGCCCCAATCTGGTCGAGGTGGTACGGCTGGCCGCGCGCTGTGGCGCGGACACGATCGCCTGGCAACTCGCCGAGGTGCTCAGCGGCTACTACCTCAACCACCGCCACCTGGGCGACTGGATCGCCACCAGCACCACCGGCATCCAAGCCGCCCAGCGCACGGGAGACGAACGCGCGGAGGCCCGCTTGCGCATGCTGGTCTCCCGCGCCTACGCCGACCAGGGCGAATGGGAGCAGGCCGACGCCGAATCGCTGCGAGCGGTCGAGCTCACCCAGCAAGGGGATGACGCGGTTGTCCAGGCGTCGGCCTGGGAGTTTCGTGGCCGCTACCTCGATCGGCAGCAACCATCGGCGGCGATCGACGCCTACCGGCGCGCCCATGACCTCAACGTCGAGGCCAGCGAGTGGCGCGGTGTCGCCCTGGTTCTCTACTTCATGGGCCGCACCACGCGCAGGCTGGGTGAGCAGCAGCGTGCGGCCCAGCTCCTGCTTCAGGCGCGCGATCTGCTGTTCTGGCTGGGTGACACGCGAATGAAAGCGCGCGTGGACATCGATCTCGGTGCCGCCCTCGCCGAAGCGGGCGATGACAACGGCGCCGAGGCCATCCTGCACCAGGCGGCGCACGAGCTGCAGGGACTGCACTACGAGGCCGACGTCCACCTCGCCCTGGCCGACCTCGCTGAGCGGCGGGGTGAGCGGGAGAAGGCTCAGGAGCATCTGCGTGCCGCTTTGCGCATCTTCCAGCAGGCAGGCCACCCCCAAGCCGACGCTGTCGCCGCCCGGCTCAGCGCGCCTGACGCGTGATGTCAGCCAGGATCAGCAGTCGTTCGCAGGTGCCTGTGCGCAGCCTCACCACCCCGTCGGGGATGAGCCCTGAGCGCCAGCAGCTGTAGAGAGCCGAGGTCGTCAGCACCGGGTCAGCTGCCGGTCCGTCTGTCTGCAACATGCGAAAGATCCGGCCGTCTCGCAGCCTGGCCACATCTCCTTCAGCAGCCGGGGCTGTTGCCATCAACGCTCCTGGATAGTGCTCCAGGCTCTGACGGGTCCACGCCAGGGCGTCGGTTGCGGAGGTGGTACGGTGCCGCACGATCACGGAGGCGTTGCCCACCAGGAGGCGGTCGGGTTCGTCCTCGTAGCACGCCAGATGCCGATACACCCCTGCTTCGCCCGGGTTGTCGTGGCGGCCTCGGGTGGGGTAACGCCACACTCGAACGTGCGATTGCGCGCCACCTGTCGAGTGGACGGTGAACGAGCGGGGATGAGCGCTGTCGGCTGCGGGTTCCTCCACCGCACGGGCCGAGGCCGGGAAACCGGGTTCAGGCAGGTGTAGCAGTTCGTAGACGAAGCGGCGTAGCTCATTTCCGGCCCTGCCACGCAGCGCGAACATCTGGTGGGCGAGCTGGCGTGACCGCATCGGCTGGTGGGCGTCGATCGCGTCGCGGAGTTGCTGCTGGATCGGTCGATCGTCTCTGAGGGTCGGCGCCAGCGCCCGCAGCCGATCCGGAGGCGTGCCCTTGATCACTTCGTCGCTGGGCTCCGACAGCAGGGTGGGCCTGCCGAGGGCTGCGCCGTACAGGGTGACCGATCCATGATCGCCGATGACGTAGTCGGCGGCGATCAGTGCCGCCTGCCAGCCGTGGGCGGGGTGAATCCGCACCAGCCCCATCTCATGGGCGTCGGCCAGCACCTGCTGCAGGTGATAGGCCCCGTGCCAGGACACGATGTTGGGATGGGCCACCAAGACGACCCGGCATTCGTCCCACGGCAGCTCCCGCAGCACGCGCGCCGGCAGGTCGGGGCGGCGCCCCATCAGCGAGTCGGCCCGCCAGGTCGAAGACAGCAGCACAACCTGCTGGCGGCCTTCGACCCCGAGTAGGTGACGGTAGTGCTCGCGCAGAGCCTCACTCGCCGTCAGCCGATCGTAGGTGGGGTCTCCCAGCAGCACGCAGTGATCAGCTGCTTCAGGGGTCAGCTCACGCAGGGCGGCTTGCTGCTCGGGATGGGAGATCGCCATCCAGACGCGCCGATCCTCGCGAAAGGGCCCCGGCACCACCCCCGACACCCGTTCACCGGCCGAGTGTGAATCGGGGACCATTTTGTGAAAACCGATGCCGTGCGGCAGGACCAGGACGGGGGCCTGGATCCGGCTCACGTCGACATTTTCGCTTGCAGTGATGACCGTGTCGCATTCGAGGTTCTGCGCGGTGTCCCACGACAGCAGGCGGGCGCCCGCCCTCGTCAGAAACTCATGCGTGCCGTCACTGAAAGCCGATGAGTCGTCGAGGGCGAACACGACCTGCACGCGGTCATCACCCCGAAAGATCGAAAGGGCATCGATCAGCCTGATGGCCGAGGTGTAGGTGCGGGCCACCGCCAGGACGACCCGCGTGGAGGTCAGGGTTTGCCAGCGTCCGGACGCAGGATCAGACCTTCGTGACGGGAGAGCTTCATTCGCCACGAAGGGGCACCCCTATCGCGTGGTCGCGTGGTCGCGTGGTCGCGTGGTCGCGTGGTCGCGTGGTCGCGTGGTCGCGTGGTCGCGTGGTCGCGTGGTCGCGTGGTCGCGTGGTCGCGTGGTCGCGTGGTCGCGTGGTCGCGTGGTCGCGTGGTCGCGTGGTCGCGTGGCAATTTGATTATCTCATCCCGAACAACAAAAGTAAATCGAATACTCATTCACAGAATGGCCCACACGAAGGAGTTTAGAACAAACCACTCTCTCCCTTTCTTAGTGCGAGCCCGGCCCGAACTTTTCCGCCATTGCCATAGCGTCACACAACACGAACACATGATCACTCGCGGTTCACAGCGATCGGAGCATTGCCCACCAGTCGATCTTGGAGTGGGTCCTGCCAGTCGATCAAGTGTACGGCCGGCATTCGTTGACGATAGGCTCCGCCTGCGAATATGCCGACCGGATTTTGGGAAGCCACGAGGGGCGGCGGGGATTGCGCAGGTGGGACGAGGGCGGTCGATGGGCGACCATCCGTGGACACAAGCGCGTGCTGGCCGTGGCCCGCAACCTGACGTCGGCAGGGCGATTGCTGGATGTCGTGCCCCTGTTCGGCACCGACGCACGCGTGCAGACGGTGTTCACCACCGCCCGCGGATCCGCGTTCGATGACGGACTCGACGGGTTCCTGTCCCAGGCGCAAGCTCACGTCCTTCCTTGGCATGAAGCGATCAGAACCGACTTCGATCTTGCGTTGTCGGCCTCGGCCAACGGTGATCTCGATCAACTGAAAGCGCCGGTCCTGCTCATACCGCACGGAGCCGGCCACAATCGCCTGCTACGAACGGCCTCGGGCTACAGCAGCGAGGTGTCGGGGCTGGCCCGCAGCCAGCTCGTCCGTGCCGGGGCGCTCGTCCCGTCCGCGATCGCCTTGTCCCACGAAGACCAATTGGAGCGTCTGGCCCGTTGCTGTCCGGAAGCGGTGCCCATCGCCGTGGTGACCGGCGATCCGGTGTTCGACCGTATCGTCGAGCATCTGCCCCGCCGTGACCGTTACCGCTCACATCTGGGGGTGGCACCCGGTGAGAGGCTGGTGCTGATCAGCTCGACGTGGGGGGAACATTCGCTGCTGGGCACCAGCATCTCCCTGCCGTCGCGGCTTCGGCATGAGCTTCCCCTCGACGAGTTCCGGGTCGCCTTGGTCGCACATCCGAATGTGTGGAAGCGCTACGGCGGTTTGCAGTTGCGGCTGTGGCTGGCCGACGCCCGAGCGGCGGGCGTCATGATCATCCCTCCGGAACAGGGATGGCAGGCGGCGCTCATCGCCGCCGACGCGATCGTGGGGGATCATGGTTCGGTCACCTTCTACGGCGCGGCGCTGGATCGCCCTGTCCTGCTGGCCTCATCAGGCGCAGAAGGCGAGGAGCTGGATACGGCCTCACCCACGGCGGAGCTGAGCCGGACCGCACCGCGACTCGACGTTCACCGTCGCTTGCACCAGCAGGTCAGCGCCGCCATCGCCGGGCATGTGCCCGGCTCCTACCAGGCGGTGACCAGCCGCACCCTGCGCCATGTCGGCTCGGCCCAAGACAACCTGCGCGCGCTCATCTACCGGCTGATGAATCTCCCCCACGGGCCTGCCCGCGCCCCCATGCCCCCGCTGCCGGAGCCGTTGATGGAGCGTGAGGAACCCTGTGCCTTCCTCGCGCGCGCCGACCCGGATGACAGCGCACGCTCCACGCTGCACCGGTACCCGGTCACTCGAGCAGACGTCCGCGGTGAAAGCGAAGAACTTCATTTGGTGGTGAGTGAGGAGGAACTCGATCGGCGCCTCAAGGAAAGCGCGGCCATCATCATCGGGCACAACCGCCCGAGGCCCTGGCTGGTCACTGCGCTGGATCAGTTTCCCGGAGCCGCACTCTCGGCGTCGATCACCTCCCCCACCCAGGTGTGGGTACGGCTCCGCCGCCACCACGACGACCTTCTCATCAGCGCGGTCGAGGCCACCGGCCACATCGATCCGGCATGCCTGCCGTCGATCCTCTACAGCTGGATCCTGGCCGGGCGGCCGCTGGCCTGCGTGGTGGCTGGCGAGTTCACCGCCGTCGTGGGCGCACAGGAGGCTCGCATCAAGGTGACCCCCCCCCCGCTTGTTTAGGACCGCCCTCCGCCGGGAGTGCCGGCGCGAAAGCGGGCGGCCCTATTGGCTCAGCCGCTCGCCGAGCTCGCGTGCCATCACCTGGTTACCGGATGCCTCACACAGCCGCAGCGCGTGTTCCAGCAGCCGGCGCTCCTGCCGCACATCGCCCGCCTGCGCGGCCAGATCCGCCATGAAACGCAATGCCCGCACCTGCTTGACGACGTTTCGATGTTCTTGCACGATCACCAGGCCCCGACGCAAGCTGTCGGCGGCATCGGCCAGACGCCCCACTTTGTGGTAGGCCTGGCCCAGTTCAACCGCGATCTTCCCTTGGGTCAGTTCCTCACCCAGATCCACCATGATCGACAAGGCGTGCTCGAAAGCGTCGACCGCCTCACCGAAGCGTCCCGTGCACGCCAGCGCCAATCCCAGGTGGTAGGTCTGCAAGCCCACGCCACGCGGCCGACCGAGGTCCTGGTGAATGGCCAGAGCGCGGCCGAACCACTCGGCGGCCCTCTCCCCCCGCTGCTGCGCCAGCTCGGCCTGCCCGAACGACTCCAAGACAATCGCCACCAGCCGCAGATCCTCAGCCCGCTCGGCCGCCTCAGCGGCCCGCTCCAGTTCGCCTGCCGCAGCGCCGAAATCGCCGAGCTCGATCAGTGCCCTGGCCACCTGGTTACGCATCCTCGCCTCGGCGGCGGCATCGCCGAGCGCACGCGCGGCCTTCGCCCCCAGCCTGCTGACCTCCAGCCAGTCGGCGTAGTGGCGGCGCTGGTCATACAAAGCCCACAGAGCCTCCGCCATCTGCCACACCAGGTCATGCCACCCCGCGTCTGAGGCCTGGCGTAGCAGCGCCAGCACATTCGCGCGCTCAGCCTCCAGCCAGTCCAGTGCCTGCCCGGCGGTAGTGAAAGGGGTAAGCACACCAGCCGCTGACTGCGGCGCCAAGCGGATCCGATCACCCATGATGATCCGATCAGCCACCGAGACCACGTCGCGATACCACGTGCTCACCGCGTGCAGGGCGGCCTGGTGATCGCCGGGGGCGAGTTCCCGCTCGGCGCAATGCGCCGCGTGCACCCGGACCAGGTCATGCATCGCATAGCTACCGCAGCCAAGCTCTTCGACAAGGTGCGCCTCCAGCAGAGCCTCTACCAGTCGCTCGCCGTCACCTTCGACAACGACGGTGACGGCTTGCGCCGAAAGCGACGACAGCGGCAACACCCCGAACAACTGATACAGGCGGGCCACCTGCGGTGCCAGCTCCCGATAGGCGGACTCGAACACCTCAAACACCGCGTTGCCCCCCTCCATCGCAAAGCGGTCAAGCCGCCGACGTGCGTCCCCGAGCTCGTCAACGAGCCTGCTCAGCGTCAGGTTCGGCCGCTGCACCAGCCGGGCCGACAGCACACGCAACGCGATCGGCAACCCGCCGCACAACCGGGCGAGAGTCTCGGCGCACTCCTGATCGCCCGATGTCCTCTCAGCACCGGCCACCTGCGCCATCAGGTGAACACTCTGCTGCGGGGTCAGTGGCCTGACCTGAACCGATCGTGCGCCTTCGACCATCAGCCCGCCGAGCCGGCGCTGGCTGGTGACCACCACGGCGCTGAAACCCGACGACGGCCGCAACGGCGCCACCTCCGCCGTCTGCTGGACATTGTCGACCAGGACCAGCAGCTTGCGCCGGAAGGTGGTCGAGCGATACAGCGCCATCCTGTCGGCGAGGCTCGCCGGAATCAGCTCTTCGGCGATGCCCAGCGAGCGCAGGAAACCTCCCAGCACATCACTGACCTCGACCCCGCCGCCATGGCGAAAGGCCCGCAAGTCGACATAGAGATGCCCGTCCTCGAAACGCTCACCCACCCCATGAGCCCAGCGATGGCATATCGCGCTCTTGCCCACCCCGCCCAATCCGCTCACGACGACCGTCATCGGCTCATCCGCAGCCTCGGCCTCGCTCAGGTACTCGCTCAGCAGCGAGAGTTCCACACGCCGATTCACAAACCCGACCGGCAGCGGCGGTAACTGGCGCGGCGCAGCCGTCAAGGACGGAAACGCCGGCGCTTGAAGGATCACCGTCCCGATCGAGCCCGCCTGAACCACCGACCCGGAAATCTGACCAGAAATCTCATTGCGCACCTCGGGCTCGGTCATCGCGCTCGCTCCCACCCAGGAGTCCGATCCTCACAACCGTGCGAAACGAGTGTTCCCCCTCCCCCACCCCGGCGCAACCCAACGCAGCCGATCTACAGCGACCTGCGGTCGGTCCGAGCCGCGACCATCACGTGCCCCGGCGCTCGACGAGCACATCCCCAAAGCCCCTCCCCCTCCTCGCTCGGGCCGCCCGGCGGCGCCTCCTCTCCTGACGCGCTGGAGCCGAAGATCGGCTTCGCGTGGGCGACAACCTCACGCCAGCACCCCTCGGCGCACGCAGAGGTAGCCCGACCTGGACCGCCCCCTCACCATCGCGCCCGCTAAGCTCCCCCTGCATCGCTCCCCTCCCGGTCGCGACCACGGAAGAGAGGGCACGACGATGACCGCGGCGGGTGCTGGCTCCGACCTCCCGGCACCCCCCATCGGCGGCGGCCCGGCCCCTGTCGGCTACCGGCCCGCAGAGCCGATGGCGGTGCGCCCACTGGATCTAGGACTGCCAGCCGGTCTGGACGCCCCCATCTACAGCCACCACAGCGACCACTGGCCTCACCGCCCGTGGATCAACCCCGAGCGATGGCCACCTCGCCCCGAAGACCTGCTGACCCGCGAGGAGCTTGCCACCCTCGGCTGCCGCCCGCGCAACGACCTGCGACCTGATGCCTACCAGGTCGGCCCCGCCCTTTGGCGGCATGACCACGACCGCCACGGAAACCCGGTGGGCCCGGCAGAGTGGAATGACAAGGTGGTCAGTGTGGACTGGGCGAGCATCGGCCGCGCCGCCCAGCCTTGGTGGGACACCTTCTCCCGCAACACGCTTCAGGGCGGCTGGGTGATCTACCCTTGCCGGCCGCTCTACAGCCGAAGCGCCGCGCCAGGACGGCATGCGCCACCCACGCGCGAAGAGCACCGCATCGACCGCGAGGCCGCAGCCCACTGGGCGTGCCAGGCGTTGGATGACGACGTCGTCATCCTGGCGTTCAACGCCATCGGATCCTCAAACGACCGCGATGATCCACGGTTGCGCGCCACCCCGTACGAAATCGCCCTCCTGGCTTCAGACGGCAGCACCTTGCTGAACACCGCGCTCGACCCGGAGTGGCACTCCTCGTCGATCTCGCCTGGCCAGCTTCGATCCGCGCGCCTCGCCCGCGCCGACCTGGCAGCCGCCCCGGTATTCGCCGCAATCCGCGATCATCTCGGCGCGCTCCTTGATGGCCGCCGCGTCATCGCCTACGATCGCGCCCGCACTTATGGCCTCCTGTACGGGGCCTTGGAATACGCGTCGCTAGGCGACTGCGTCCCATCCGGTGCCTGGCTGATGGATCATGACACGCAGCTCGCATGGCTGGGACGATCACGCTGGGCATGCGCCCAGTTGTGGCACAGCTCCTACGCCGGCGCCTGGGACGAGGGCGCAAGGCGCCGCCTCCTGCTGCCCGAACCGCCAGCACCCGCCGCAGCCAAAGCTCGCCGCACACTCGATCTGTTGCGTGAGATGGCCGAGCCCGTGACGGCCTACCGCCGCATCGCCTCACGGCTCGCCCCGGACAATTCCGGCGAGAAACGCTCCACGCATGTTCAGCGGTCAGCCCGAAGCTCTACCGTCCGCCAAGCCGTCCTGCACCGGAGTCAGGGTGCCTGCGAGAATCCCACCTGTCCGAGCCCCCATTACACCGACGATCTCACCGACGGCGGTGAACCACTTCTCGATGTGGATCACATCGAGGATCTGGCGACGGGCGGTGCCGACCATCCTTCCTCCATGATCGCACTCTGCCCCAACTGCCACCGCGTCAAGACCCACGGAACCACCCGGGAACAACTCAGGGAAACCCTTCGCACCGCCGCCAGCGTCGCACACGCCCGCTGGTCCGGCACAAGTCCCACTCCGTCCAACCATCAACAGGCTGTCCCCGACCGCGCCCATCACTGATGGTGGCCGCCCTTAACCATTAGTACTGCCAGGCATGGCTATAGAAATGCGTGCTGCAGCCGCACAAGGCCGAGCACGAGAGGGGCCACGTGATCACTGATTGCAGCGGGAACTTGCTGCGCGATCCGGCTCAGGCTCTTATCAACACCGTGAACACCGTGGGCGTCACGGAAGGGGGTGCCCTGTAGTTCAAGCGTGCTTTCCCGAGGTGGGGGCTTCCACCTGAGGATTGGACACGGCTCATGCGGCTGGCGCCAGCGTAGTTGATGTTGGTTGGAGGGCCGCTTCGTAGGCCTGTGGCGTGCGGTGCCCGAGCGCGGAGTGGCGGCGTCGGGGGGTGTAGCGGCTGACCCAGCGGAACACCTCCAAGCGGGCGTGGCGGGCGGTCGGCCAGCTCGCTCGGCCTTGGAGTGTCTCGCGCTTCAACGTGGCATTGAGAGACTCGGCCGCCGCGTTGTCGGCGCTGGAGCCGACCGCGCCCATGGACTGGACGACGCCCAGCTCGATGCAGAGGGCCGCGAACTGTCCGCCGCTGTATTGCGCTCCGTGATCGGAGTGAAAGATCGCTCCGATCAGCCCGCCGCGGTCGCGGGCGGCGGCGCGCAGGGCGTCAGCCACCAACTCCGTGCGCATGTGGTCGGCGATCGACCAGCCCGCCAGTTTGCGCGAGCACAGATCGATCACCGTCGCCAGATACAGATGCGTGCCGTCGGCGACGGGCAGGTAGGTGATGTCGCCCACGTAGCGCTGATTCGGCGCCGCTGCGGTGAAGTCACGCTTGATCAGATCCGGCACCTTGACCACGGACGCCTCGGGCACCGTGGTGCGGACCTTCCTGCGCAGGTGGAAGCCGACGATCCGGAATGTGCGCATGATGCGCTCGACGCGCTTGCGGTTGACGATCTGGCCACGCTCACGCAGCTCGGCGGTGATGCGCGGAGATCCGTAGGTTCCCTCGTGCTCGGCATGGATGACGCGAATCTCCTCGGCGAGATCCTCGTCCTTGCGCCGCTGCTCGGCTCGTGCCGGTGCCGCCGACAGCCAGTGGTAGAAGCTCGAGCGGGCCACCCCGACGATTCGGCACAACCGCTTCACCCCGAAGGCGTTCGCGTGGTCGGCGACGAACTGGAAGCGGTTCACCAGCGCGTCTCCCCGGCGAAATACCGAGCCGCCTTGCGCAGGATGTCCCGCTCCTCCTCCAGTTCACGCACCCGTCGGCGCAGCGCGGCGTTCTCGGCCTCCACCGTCTCCAGCGAGGCCTCGCCGCCGGTGCCGGCGCTCTTCGGCCTGCGTCCCGGCCCGCCGCCCGGTTCACCCCGCTCGGTACGCGCGGATCGGATCCAGTTCCGCAACGTCTCCGGGCTGATCCCCAAGTCGGTAGCGATCCCGGCGATCATCGCTCCCGGCCTGGACTCATACAGCGCCACCGCGTCCTTCTTGAACTGCGGCGGATAGTTCTTCATCCCCAACGGGACACTCTCCCGGTCTCTCCGAACCAGCAGGGTTCAGGGTCTCAGGTGTCCAGTCCTCGGGTGGAACGCCCGTGCTCGCCGTCTATGCGCAAGCCTGCGCCGAGGGGAGGGCTCAGCCTGGTGGGATCTTCCCAGGACAACTCACTGACGAGAGCCGGTGGATGCTGAACTTTCCCACCCCACGGCACTGGCAACAGCCCTCACATCTTGACGACATTGAGGACGGCCTCGATCATCTAGCTGATGTGCCGGTCAGATGATGCATCACCAGCCTCGCCGTGCGTTGGCTGGGATGCGGCGGCGGTGTGCTTCCATAGTCGGTTGTCTGGCCGCTCATCTGAGAGAAGCTCGGGGAACTAGACATCGACATTCGGTTGTATCGCCCGGGTTCCCCGGACGCACGGGGCATGATCCCCCAGGCTCTGTCACCCAACTGGACGATGCAATTGCGTCATCTTCTTGCGGGGCTTGCTCGTTATGTGAACGCGGCGCTCGACGCCGGCGTCACCCACGTACCACGGCTGTCCCTAGTGGAAGCACACACGGTGAGCTACCTGCTCCAATGTTGTGGGATCAACTTGAGCCTTCACTTCGTCCCTCACCGGTATGGACTGTTCTCAGCCGACCTGAATCGCGTCCTGTCCGGCCTGCAAGGCCGCTACCTGATGGGGTACGGCGACGGTACAGGTGGAGCTCGCGCTGATCTTGAGATATCCCCTCACACCATGCACCACCTGTGCCGGGACACCTCCAACGACGCAGCCTTCAACGAGGCATGGAGCACCGTCGAACGCGCCATCGTCGGGTTCGAGTATCCCGAAGGGATGGAGCTCTTGGCGACTGTCCACTATCTGGCCACAACCGTCGACGGCACCACCGACCTCGACACTGTGACCCACCGCATCGCCAACTGGAACGAGCGCAATGCTCACCTGTTTCGGCGAGCCGACGTCGGCGTGGCCTCTGAGCGGCTCCATCATGCCGCCCTCATCCCGACGCGCTAGCACCTGGGCGCTGGTGAGCGCAGTCGAGACACCCGCAGCAACGTCGGCCCAGCTCTCGTCTGCACCGGAGTGGGTGGAGTTCGAATCTCCCCCGCTTACCTGCTGAAGTCGCCCTTGAAGAGGCGCCCCTGAGGGCTTCGTACCGCCCTGCGCACGACGCTAACAGCTCGTGCTGCGACGGGAAACGATCACGAGGTGGATGAGCGTTCACGCTGCAGGTACGGGAGCACACCCCCTCAGCGGATGCCTTCTCGCTGCGGATGCGGAGCGTTTCATGGCGTTCGACGGGCCAGCACGTCGGAGCGGCGAGCGTGGGTGTGCGCCAGCGTTGACAGGCGTGCAGGGAACGGATCTGGGCGGTGCGGTCGGGATGATTGACGCTGGTCAGGGTGAACGGGCTTTGCGGTCCGAAGTACGCCTCAATCGGGTTGGTCCAGAAGACGTAGGAGGCGTGAACAGCAGTTTGGCGTTGCGATTCTTGGCCTAGGTGCGGATGCGCCCGTTCTTGTGCGCCGACGGATTGTCCACCAGCGCGTCTGCCGGTGCGCCGTCCGGGCGGGCGGCCCGCAGGGAGCGCGGTGCGGCCCAGGCGTGATCGATGCCCTTGCGGGCCTGATTGACGCCCCACAGCAGGTCATCGCCGACGCAGTCGCAGCCGTGGAAGTAGCGCACGCCGTGGCTGCGGTGATAGGTGGCCGACGGCCAGTGCGCCCAGCGTGCCGCTGCGGGGGGCCGGACGCCGAGGGGGCCGATCCCGTCGAAGGCGAGGGGGCGCCTGGAGCGCTGCGTCCAGGCATAGTCGATCTCCTCTCGTTCGTCGCCGAGGCCCGCATCCTGGGACTCCTTCCAGGTTTGACACATGGGGAGGCGATAGCGCGCCGAACTGGCAGGGGGGTAGCGCCGCCCGTCCGAAGACGAAACTCCCACCAGGCAGCTCCCCGCAAGGAGTCCACGAGTTTGCGGATGGACCAGCAGGTGAAGGGGGAGAGCACGGCCGGGTGAGGGGCGGTCGTCTGCCCGACGACGAAGCCTTCGTTTCCCGAGAGTGAGCAGGCAGGGGCGGCTTCCCGCTCGCTGAGGGTCCAGGCAGACCAACCTGATCGTGTTGAAGCGATGGATCGCATCGTGCACGGTGCCCTCATCCGCCTGCACCAGTCGCGCGGTCACCGTGACAGTGTTGTCGCCGACTGAAGTCGGCAGGCTCATCCCGCTGATAGCTCATCGCGCCGCAGTGCACGATGAGCTGCAGCTTTGCCCTCCTGGTCCGTGACCCTGCAGACCGTGACCGGCTGCGCCACTGGGCCTCCAGACGGGTAATCGAAGGTGATCAGCCCATCCACCTGGCAACGCCGTCCTGCTCGCCAACCCGGTGATCGTCTCCAGCCACCGCACGGGTTGTTCTGATCTGTCTCTGCCTCTTGGCTGACTACGGCAACGGATCATGGCTGGTGAGAACTTCTCTCTACGGGTCAAGTCAGCCGCGTGCGACCGGCTGCGCGGTGTGCGGTCGCGGGGGCCTGTCGAGCCCAGCGCCACCGGTGCGGGTGGCTGTGTCCACTTGGATCTTGATTCTCTATCGATGGAGCATCACGCTGGCCCTGCGCCACCACCAATTGGTACAGCCACTATGCTATGAGGGGACTTCCCCTCCGGACACAAGGCGTGACATCTTGCCTAATGAGTACGACACGGGCAAAGCTGCACTGGACGCACTAATCCAGTGGAGCGAGGATAACGTGCCTGAAAAGTCGCGAAACGAAGCTTCGACGCGACTTCACCTTATCGACCGTCTCGTCTTTGATGTGCTTCAGTGGCCTCGCTCTGCTGTACGCGTAGAAGAACCGGCAGGAACAGGCCGTATTGATTACGCCCTAGGTGAGCCGGCGCCCCGCATGCTCATTGAGGCGAAACGTGAGGGAATTCATTTTCATCTTCCTGCCGGAACCACGACAGGCACGCACTCACTGAGCAGTCTGATAGCAGGAAGCGCCGGAGCAGAATTGCGCGATGCCGTCAATCAGGTCATCCAGTATTGTGCATCAAATGGCGTCGGCTTGGCGGCAGCCTCGAACGGCCACCAGCTTGTCTTCTTTATCGCCGTGCGTACGGATGGTGTAGCGCCCATGCAAGGGCGCGCCTTGGTATTCCCCTCACTTGTTGACATGCGAGATTCATTCAGGCTGCTATGGGACAATGCGTCTCCCGCAGCCGTAGACGCTCGCAGCCTCTACCGCAGCCTTAAAGGTACTTTCACGCCGCCACCAGAGCCGCTCTCGGTAAGTCTTGTCGACTACCCCGGACTTAAGAGGCGCAACGATCTGCAGGCAGGTCTGGACATCCTTGGCGAGCTGTTTCTCGAAGACGTCACTCGGCTTGAGGACCTGCGCGTCGATTTCCTTCGGGATTGTTATGCAAGCAGTGGCGCACTTTCGCAGTATGCTGAGATCAGCAGGAAGATTCTAAAAACCCGATACGCCCTTCTGCGAGAAGAAGAAGGTCCAGAATCGGCCCCCGTAGAAGGAAAGAAAGGCCTGACCCCTCACCTTACGCAAGATATGCTCGCCGCTGCGGCATCCAGGCGGCCGATAGTTCTGCTCGGTGATGTAGGCGCAGGGAAGACCACCTTTATTCAGCGGCTAGTAAACATAGACGCCAAAGAGATCTTTGATGACGCATTGAGCATCTACATAGATTTTGGCGCTTCGACCACATTGGGCTCGCTGAGCAAGTTTGTCGTGGAAGAGGCAGTCCGCCAGCTACTCGTCCGCTATAGCATCGATATCGAAGAATCCGATTTCGTCGAGGACGTCTATCGTCAGGACCTGGAGCGATTTGAGAAGCGACCCATCGGTCGCTTGCGCGGGATTGATCCAGTCGCCTACGAGCGTGAACGCATCGCGTATCTGCAGCGCTTGCTGGAGGATCGCGCTGATCACCTTCGGGAAAGTCTCAAAAGGCTGCGCAGTAGTCGACGCCAGCAGATCGTGGTATTCCTCGACAACATCGATCAGCGCAGCAGCGAAGACCAAGAGCAAGTATTTCTGATTGCCAATGAGCTGGCACACAACTGGCCTGCAACGGTGTTCGTGACCTTGCGGCCAGAGACTTTCTACCGCTCAAGTCGGACAGGTACGCTGTCCGGCTATCATGCACGCGTCTTTACAATCTCGCCCCCTCGTGCGGACATAATGCTTCAGCGGCGCGTTGACTTTGCGCTGAAGAATTTGCAGGACGCAGGTCGGCTGGGGTCTTATCCAGTTGGCGTAACGGTTGACAGCGAAAGCCTTATCGACTTCCTAGAGGTGCTTGCCGAGAATTTCCGGAGCAATGACAAGCTTCTTGCACTGATCGACAATATTGCAGGCGGAAATATGCGCCTAGCACTGAAGTTTGTCACAGACTTTCTCGGTAGCGGTCATGTAGACACGGCGAAGATACTTGAGCGCTATCGCGAGACCGGCCGCTATTCTATCGCCGTCCACGAGTTTCTGCGCGCGCTTCTATTTGGCGACTATAAGTACTATGATCCGGAATCCTCCCCAATCGCGAACCTCTTTCGTGTTAGCCAGCCGGATGGGCGGGAGCACTTCCTGCTACCCCTCGTCCTAAGCTTCGTTCAAGCTGCCGGAGATCAGTCGGGCGATGAAGGGTACGTGTCCGCAGACGACGTGTACGGGTTCGGTCAAAGGCTAGGGTTCAGCGCTGACCAGCTCACCGCGGCGCTCGAGTATGCCGAGACCAAGCGACTGATGGATGGCGCTCCCAGGTACTCAGCGGAAAGACGGCACCTTCACTTCAGGATCACCACGGTTGGCGCTTACACCACCAAGATTCTGATGGCCTATTTTGCCTACGTCGACGCTGTCCTTGTAGATACTCCGATTGTGGACGGGGCTTACCGTCGACTCATGGAGGATGCCCACGCGCTAACTGACCGCGTTGCGCGTGCGGAATACTTCCGAAATTACCTCAACAAGCAATGGAGTGCTATTCAGGGCGAGGGATTGCCGTGGAACTGGCCAGATACCAGCACTCAGCTAGCTGAAGACATAGGCCGCGTCGGTTCTTACGCTGACCCCGATACCTGGGGGAGACCTAAGCGCCGGTCGTAAGTATCTGGGTGCATGAGCGTGCAACGAACGGGTTGATGTTTGCACTCCTCCCCCGACGCCGCATTGTTACGTCTCTCGCGCAACGACAACTCCGTCCCTGCGGCATGGGTGTAGGCCGCGTGGAACACCGTGGGCAGGCGTTGCGGAGACGAGGTAAACACCTCCCTCAGGCCACACAGCCGGGCAGCTATCGGAGCGGGGAAGAGTGCGGCCGTGGGATGAAAGGCCGCCCATCTCGGAGGCGACAGCGCGAGGCAAGGTCGCTAGCGCGCCAGGTGCAACAACCGCGCCGCCGTTGCTTGTGAGTTGTCACGAACAGGGCCTCGCAGGTCTGCCAAGCGTGGGGTGAAAGTCACCGACCTGCAGTGGGCGGACCACCACCCGCAGAGGGCTGATCTTGTCCCCGAAGGGTACACCGGGACCGTGCGGGCCTACGACGTCGTCACCATGCTGCAGCGCGACGGCCACCCGACCGCGCTCGGCGAGGCGATCGCCGCCTACGGCCGGATCTTCAAGTCCCTGCACATCCTGCAGTTCATCGACGTCGACGAGACCTACCGGCGCGACATCAATGGCCCGGCTGTCGCCCTTCGTGCACTCCCACGTCGGCGTCCACGGCACCTTCGCCCTCCCCGACCTCGCGCCCGGCGCGATCCGCGACCTGCGCGATCCCGACGCCGACTCCGACGACGACGAGATCTGACACGAGCGCCACGACCCCCTGTCTGACCTGGGGCCGTGGCGTTGTTCTCAGTGTGGTTTTAGAAACTGAAGATCGAATGAGGCGTTCTACCGGCCGGTGGCATCGGAGGGGGCGCCTGGTCCAGGATCGCGGCGATCGCCTCGTCGACCAGGGTGCCGGGGCCGGTCAGCCGCTCGCCCGCGTCGTCGCCGGGATGGATGTGGGCGCGCAGCAGCGCGAGCGTGCCGGCGGTCCCGTCGGCGGCGTACTCGGTGGCCTCCTCGACCTCGGCGCGGCTGACGAAGAGCAGGCTCGGCTCGGAGTCGGAGTCTCCGGCGCAGACCGCGACCCGGAACGACGTGTCCAGTCCGTCCGGTAGGGACGCGGCCAGCTCGGTCAGCAGGTCGATCATCAAATCGACCGTTGTCGGGTCCTTCTCCCGCGCGGTCACACCGGCTCCTCGATCAGCTCGATCTCGATGGCCAGCACGCCCAGGGCCTCCTTCTCCGGGCCGTAGATGCGGCGGATGTTAGCGAGTTGCTGGTCGCGGGGGCTGGTCGGGTTCACCCGCGTGGGACCTTCGGCGTCGAGCATCTCCTCGAACGAGCCGTACCGGGCGACGCGCTTGACCCTGGTGAGGGCCTCATCGCGGCCGCACACGAAGCGGATGTGGTCGCTGGCGGACAGGTTGCGCAGGTTGGGGTACTGGACGCGGACCTCGATCGTCTTGGTGCCGTTCGCGACGAGGTCGAAGTAGCGGCGATAGAGGTTCATCTCGCGGGCGCGTACGCCCGTGGTGGTGGCGGGGCGTGCGGTCATGATCCTGTCCAGTTCGGCGGTGGTGTAGGAGCGGTAGAAGTGCTTGGGGTCGGCGATCATCTTGCCGACCAGCCAGACCATGGCGTCGACGAGGGAGTCGGTGTCGCCGTCCCAGTCGGTGACGTCGAGCATCCAGGGCCGGGCGCCGGGCGGGATCGTGGCCCTGCCGTCCCGGATCAGGGACTTCGACAGCTTGGCGCCGGTGTCGGTGAGCACCATCGGCGTGAACACCCTCGGGGGCGGGGCCAACCCGAGCAGCTGCGCGAACGCCTCGTCGACGAGCTGGCAGCCGTACGCCCAGTCGCCGCCCTTCACCATGACCGACAGGGTCACGTGGTCGCGGACGGCCAGGCGCTCCTTCACCAGGTTCCGGTACAGGGTGGCCAGGTCCAGGTAGGCGCTGGTGTCGGCGGTGACCGCGATCTCGTAGTCGCCGTGGTCGGTGCAGACCGCGGCGAAGTCCGCGCCACCCGACCCGGTGCGCAACAGCCGCGTGCGCTCGGCCCGCTTTCTGCCCACCCGCAACTCGGGCAGGGCAGCCGGATGTGGACCTGGCCGTGCGAGGGCTCCAGTGGCCACCGGATCTGGTCGAGGCAGCTGAGGGTGGCGAGGAACTCGTGTCGGAAGGCGGGGTCGGCCTGCTGGCTGGTGTAGGTCTCGATCTCGTAGTCGACACCGGTCGCATCCGCCAGGGAGTCGAACATCGCCCGGTAGTACTTCCCGAGCAGGTCCTCCACCCCGTCCGCGCCGAGCCCGTGGAAGTAGGTGGTCTGATAGGCGTGGTGTGTCTCCGGGTCGAGACGGACGTCGTAGGGGGCGTTGTCGAGCGCGCCGAACCGGACGATCGTGTCGACGCCGAAGGCCCGCTTGCTCTGCTTGGCCAGCAGGAACGCCGCCGTCTGCACCAGGGACGTGCCGCGGTGGGGAGCGCCGTTGATCTGGGTGCCGACGCAGAACGCGACCCGGTCAGGGTTGGTGGCCTGCAGGCGGCGTCGCACCATGTCGACGCTGCGGCGGATCGCGTTGGCCAGGACGTTGTTCGGGCTGACGATCTCCAAGCCGTTGGTGCCGTTCATCGAGGATCGTGCCCTTCTGCTCAGATGGCGGGGACGGGGAGCTGGGCGCAGATGAAGTCGATCCGGCGGCGCGGCTCGTCGGCCGGGACGAAGATCGGCTTGTAGCCGGCGTCGTAGTAGCCCTGGACGATCAGCTCGTGGACGCGGCGGATCTCCCGTTCCGTGGCCCACACCAGGTCGTCCTCGGAGTCGAAGTCGTCCAGGCCGTCCAGCACGAACACCGCGTCGTAGCGGTATATCCGGGTCGCCTCCTCCAGCTCGGGGTAGGGGCGCAGCCCGAAGAAGGCGTCCCACCCGTACCCATCGGGGATGCCGCGGTTGTAGAACCGCAGGTCCGCCTTGTGGTCGCAGAACTCCGCGACGAACGAGGCCAGGACGTCGCGGGAGTACTCCTGCCGATCACCGACCTGGAGATGTCGGCCGAGCCGGTCACGGTGCTTACGGTAGATCTCCCGGGCGGGCTCGCCCTCGGTCGACGGGATCTCCATCTCGTGGAGCAGGCCGAACACGGCCTCCTTGCCCGAGGACGGGCCGCCGGTGATGACGTACCGGCGCGGCGGCGTGTTGGGGTTGAGGAGCTGGTCGAGGCTCATGCGTGCGGTCCTTCTTCTCGTTCGCGATCGGGGCCGGTCCTCGGGGCGCGGCCGGTCAGCGCCTGCTGCCAGGTCGAGATGAGCAGCGGGCCGCCCGTGGCGCAGGCCAGCGCGGTCAGGAAGTCGAGCGCGCCGGTTTCGGGAGTGGCGACCTGGACCAGCAGGAGTTCCTGGGCGGGCGTCAGCTCGGGGGTCCAGCCGGCCGACGCGGCGATCTGCTCCGGGCGCAGGTCGCCGCCGACCTTGCTGTGCAGGAGGACCTGCCCGTAGGCGGCCCGGTAGCGGGCCGAGTAGTGCAGGACCGCCGCGTGCCGCCACAACGCGGACGCCGCGGCCGCGACCAGCTCGTCTCCCGAACCCATGCTGACCAACGCCGCGGTCCGCAGGAGCTCGGCGCGCAGCAGGTACACCGCGCCCCACAAGGCGGCCACGGCCTGCTGGTGCTCGACGGCCTCCCAAGCGAACACGTCGGCCGGGAGCACCAGGGGCCGGTGAGCGGGATACAGGACCGGCGCGACCACAGCGGAGGCATCGCCGGCGCGCCCGAGCAGACCGACCAACAGGCTCCAGATCTTCGGCTCGATCCGCTTGCGGAAGTGGTGCAGTTCGTACCCGCTGGCCTTCGCAGCGCCCTCACGCCGCACCGTCAGCCGCGCGCCCGCCATCGAGGAGTCGGTGCCCAGCAGCAGTGCAGCCGCAGGGGCGAGCTCGTGGTTCAGCCGCTGGACTTCCTCGCGCAGAGCCGCCTCCAGCGCGCGGGCCAGGCTGGCGCGGTCCCCGGGGTCCAGCGCCCGGGCACGGACGGCGGGCAGTGCCAGCAGATGCGGGCCCGCCCGGTCGGGGTGGATCGGCAGCCCGTACCGCACGACCGCCCGCATTTCCTCGTAGAGCTCCAGCAGCGGACTCTCCTCCCGATCGGGAGGCACGGAGATCTTGGAAAGGGTCACGCCCCAGCATCCCACACGATGCCCAGAAAATACCCAATCCTGAGCCCATGAATTGCCCAGAACCGTTCCCGTCACGGGTGCGGAATCGTTCGTTTGCGCCCCCGCCGCCGATCCCATCGCGAACGCGCACTCGACCTGCCGGAAGGTGGCGCCGATCCAATCAGATCCGATCCCTACTTACGCCCCCCCCGATTCCGCCCCCAAAGATGGGTCGGCGAACCCGCCGAACCCGCTCGGCGGCCCGGGACGGAGGACCGACGATGGACCGGATCTCCCTGCGGCACTCCACCGACAAGCAGACCGACGCCCGCCAGCGGCCCGCCCTGGCCGCGCTGATCGCCTCCGGCGCCCCCGTCTACGACGACCCCGCCACCTCCACCCGGCAGCTGTCCCTCGACCGCGCCGGGTTCACCGCTCTCCTGCACGAGGCCGCCGTCGGCGGCACGATCCGCATCGCCGACGCCGCCCGCCTGTTGCGCTCCGTCGCCGACATCCTCGCCCTGCGCCCCGTCCTCATCCGCGGCCTGCACCTGCGCGTCGAATCCGGACTGCTGTCCGGGATCGACCTGGCCGCCGACGACCCCGGCACCAAGATGATGGTCAACATGCTCGCCTCGGTCCTGGAATTCCAACGCGACATGATCAGCGAGAACATCCGGCAAGGCGTCGCCGCCGCCGGGGCCTCCGGCAAGACCTTCGGACGACCCGCCCGCCTCGACGACAGCGCGGCCGCCGACGTCGTCACCGCCTACCAGCAGGGCGCCGCCGTCAAAGCCCTCGCCCGACAGCACCACGTCGCCCCCAAGACCATCCGCCGCGTCTGGACACCGCAGGAGCCCGCCGGCTCCCCGACGACCTCGACACACCCGCCGCCCTCACCGACCCGCCCGCTCCGGACACCGACACGCCGGTGACGCTCGACCTGCCCGGCCTGCTCGCCGACCACCTGCGGGCCGACGGCGACGACACCATCCGCCAGGCGCTCATCTGGGGGCGGATCATCCGCCGCGGCCAGGGCTACTGCATCCGCCTCACCGCGCCGCTCGCCGTCCACCACAACGCCCTGCAGCAGAGCACGGCCCTGGCCGCCACCGACGCCACGACCGCCGCCCGCAAGGCCCACCGCGTCTACACCACCCGCATCCACACCGCCCAGCAGTAGCCCGTGGCTCGTCCACCTGCATTGCCCCGGCCAGTGGCGCTAAGCCGCGCCCCGGCGGCTCACTAACGCCACTTCTCGGGCGGTTGCAGCTCAAGCCCCGCAACGTGGCGGTGGTGGCCCGGTTGCGGCTGAATCGCGAGACGGCGGCCCGCTGGCGCAGCCGGTTCCTGGCTCGCCGACTAGACGGGCTGTGCGATGAGCCCGTGCCTGGCGGGCCGCGCACCATGACCGACACCCAGGTGGAGGAGGTGGTGATGCGCACGTTGGAGGGGGTGCCGTCCGGGTCCGCGCACTGGTCCAAGCGGGAAACGGCCCGCCGGGTGGGCATCGCGGCGAGCAGTGTGCTGCACACCTGGCAGGCGTTCGGGCTGCAGCCTTGGCGCACCGAGGGCTTCAAGATCTCGGCCGATCGGTTGCTGATCGACAAGATCCGGGAGATGGCTGGACTGTGTCCGGCCCTGTCCGCGCATGCCGCGGTGTTCGCCGTCGATGAGAAACCTCAGATTCGGGCGTTGCAGCGGAGCGCTCCGGTCCTGCCGATGCTGCCCGGTGTGCCTGAGCGGCGCAGCTTCGACCATGTCCGGCACGGCACCGTCGATCTGCTCGCCGCCTTGAACACGGCCACCGGCGCAAGCTGTCGGCGCGGCATCGCGCCGTCGGCTTCCGCGACTTCGTGCAGGAGATCGACCGCCAGGTCGAACCGGGCTTGGCGGTTCGTCTCATCTGCGACAACCTGTCCACCCACAAGGCGCCGGTGGTGCACGCCCGGCTGCTGGCCCACCCGCGCTTCGCGTGAACGTCACCCCGACCTCATCCTCGATCAACCAGATCGAGCGCTGGTTCGCCGAGCTGGAGCGCCGCTGCCTGGAGCGCAGCACCTCCTGCTCCCCGGACGCTCAAGAGCGCGCTGGAGGAGTGGATCAAGATCTGGAACGAGAACACCAAGCCGTTCAGCTAGACCAAGACCGCCGGCCAGACCCTCGATCGCATCTGCCACTACTGCGATCGAAGCGCGTCGTGTGAGCGCACCATCGCTGGCGGGCACGGCATGGTGCAGCATGCCTGGCTGAGCGAGCCGAGGAGCATCCCGGCGACCTCGCCGTGCCCGCGCGAGCCGACCACGAGCAGGCCTGCCGCCCCCGCCACCTGCCGCAGCGCCTGAGCCGAGTCTCCTCGACGACCTCCTCGACCCCCCGCGCACCAGGATGCCGCTCCCGCATTCTGGCCAGAGCCTCCTTCAGCAGCCTGACCTCACCTGCTCCGAGCGCGACGGCATCCAGCCCAAGAGACGGTGGCGCGGGGCTCGGCTGGACAAAGAGCTTTTCACGGAGCGGGCCTGGCACGGCACCTGTCACGGGTGAGGCTCCGAGCTGTCTCAGTGGCCCAATAGGTGAGGATCATGTCGGCTCCGGCCCGGCGGATCGCGACGAGCGATTCCATGATCACTCGCTCCCTGTCGATCCAGCCGCCTGCCGCCGCCGCCTCGACCATCGCGTACTCGCCGCTCACCTGGTACGCCGCGACCGGCACGTCGACCACGTCTCGGACCTGGCGCAACACGTCCAGGTAGGCCAGGGCCGGCTTGACCATCACCATGTCGGCGCCCTCGGCCAGGTCCAGGCGCACCTCGCGCAGCGGCTCCCCGATCGGCCCCGCCGGGTCCTGCTGGTAGGCGCTGCGGTCGCCGAACTGCGGCGCGCACTCGGCCGCCTCCCGGAAGGGGCCGAAGAAGGCGGAGGCGAACTTCACGGAGTACGCCATGATGGGCAGCTGCTCGAACCCGGCGCCGTCGAGCGCCGTCCTGATCGCGCCCACCTGGCCGTCCATCATGCCGCTCGGCGCGATGACCTGCGAGCCCGCCCGTGCCTGCGCCACGGCGGCGGCGGCGTAACGCTCCAACGTGGCGTCGTTGTCCACCTCGCCGTCGGCGGTCAGCAGGCCGCAGTGGCCGTGGTCGGTGAACTCGTCGAGACAGGTGTCGGTGATCACCACCAGCTCGTCGCCGACCTCGGCCCGCACGTCCGCCACCGCCACCTGCACGATGCCGTCGGGGTCGTCGGCCGCCGAGCCGCGCGCGTCCTTCACCGCCGGGATGCCGAACAGGATGAGCCCGCCCACCCCCGCCTGCGCCGCCTCGTGCGCGGCCTTGCGCAGCGAGTCGCGGGTGTGCTGCACCACGCCCGGCATCGAGCCGATCGGGTGCGGCGCCTCGATGCCCTCCTTGACGAACAGCGGCAGGATCAGATCGGCGGCATGCAGCCGCGTGCCCGCCACCATGCGCCGCATCGCCCCGTCGCGACGCAGCCGCCTTGGCCTGGCCGCAGGGTAGGAAGGGGCGCTCATCGGTGTTCTCCGCCGCCGCTGTCCCCCGGCGGCTGCAGGTGGCGTGAGGAGGCAAGCGCTGCAGGGCCGGCTGTCATGAGGTCGCGGGCGCCTTCGGCGAGCATCTGCAGGCCGACGGCGAAACCGAGTTCGGCGGGGAACTGGGCGGCGCCGACGTTGGCGCGCCGGATGCAGGCGCCGCCGTCGGCGCTGATCGCGATGGCGCTCAGGTGCAGGGTGAGTCCTTCGACGCCGGCGTGGGCGCCGACGGGTGCCGAGCAGCCCGCCTCCAGCACCCGAAGCACCTTGCGTTCGGCTTCGACGGCGGCGCGGGTGCGGGCGTCATCGAGGCCTGACAGGGCGCCGATGAGGGCGGTGCGGGTGCTGAGACACTCGACGGCGAGGGCGCCTTGGCCGGGGGCGGGCAGCATCTGGTCGAGGTCGAAGAAGGTGGCGATCTCGGGGGTGCGCTGCAGGCGGGCCAAGGCTGCGGCGGCCAGGACGACGGCGTGCAGTTCACCGGCGGTGACTTTGCCGATGCGGGTGCCGGCGTTGCCGCGGACCGCAACGTAGTCCAGGTCGGGGCGCAGGGCACGCAGCATGGCGATGCGGCGGGGCGAGCCGGTGCCGACCTTCGCCCCGGGAGCAAGGTCGGTGAACGGTGTCGGGCCGACGAGGGCGTCGCGGGGGTCGGCGCGGGCGGGCACGGCGGCCAGGGTGAAGCGGGTGTCGGGCTGGGTGGGCAGGTCCTTGAGGGAGTGCACGACGGCGTCGACGGCGCCGCGGGCGAGTTGCTCGCGCAGGTCGGCGACGAACAACCCGTCGCCGCCGATGCGGGCCAGGGCGCTGGTGGTGACGTCGCCCCAGGTGGTGATGCCGACGAGGTCGACCGGGTGGCGGGTGAGGGCGGTGTAGGCGTCGGCGACGAGGCGGGCTTGGGCCATGGCCAGGGGGCTGCGGCGGGTGCCCAGGCGCAGCGGGGGGCGGCTCATGCGGGCAGCTTCGGCGTGCCGGTGGCGGTGCGGAGGTCGAACAGGTCGACGACGGCTTGGTGGTAGCTGCTGGGAGGTGCTTCGGCCAGTTGTTTGAGGCGGACGGTGGGGGTGTGCACGAGTTTGGCGGCCACCCGGTGCAGGCTGAGATGCAGGGCGCGGCGCACGCCCTGATCGAGGTCGGGCAGGCGGGCCAGCAGCCGGGCGAGTTCGGCGTTGACGACGTCGGCGGCAGCTTGCTGGAGTGCGGCGACGGCTGGGGTGAGGCGGGCGGCGCGTTCGCAGTCGCGGTAGGCGGCGCATTCGCCGTCGATGATCGCGCGGACGGCGCCCACGCTGCTGGGAGTTCCTGCGGCGGCGCGGGCGGCTTTGATCTGGGCCAGGTTGATCAGGCGTACTCCGCTGCGGCGGCCGACGGCGGGGCTGATGTCGTGCGGCATGGCCAGGTCGAGCAGGGTGATAGGGGTGCTGATCGGGCTGGGGCCGATCATGGCCGGGGTGATGAGCGGTGTGCCGGAGCCGACGCAGGTGATGACCAGGTCGGCCTTGGCCAGGTGGTGGCCTGCCTGGTGCAGGGGCAGGGCGTGTGCGCCGACGGTGGCGGCGAGCTTGTGGGCGCGGGCCAGGGTGCGGTTGGCGATGGTGAGGCTGGCGGCTCCGGCCCGGGTGACGGTGGCGGCGGCCAGGGCGCTGAGGGCGCCGGCGCCTATCAGCAGCACGCGCCGGCCGTGCAGGGGGCCGGCCAGGGCGAGCCCGGCGCTGAGCAGGGAGGCGCCTTCGGCGTCGATGGCGGTTTCGGTGCGCGCTCGTTTGCCGACGCGTAGCGCCTGCTGCATCAGCTGGTTGAGTTCGGCGCCGATGCTGGCGTGGATTTGGGCGCGGGTGAGCGCATCGCGCAGCTGGCCGAGGATCTGGCTTTCGCCGACGACGATGGAGTCCAGGCCGCAGGCGAGGGTGAACACGTGCCGCACCGCCTCGTCGTTGCATCGGATGCGCAGGTGCGGGGCGAGGTGGCCGGGGGGCAGGCCGGCGTGCTGGGCGAGCATGCCGGTGATGGCGGCGCCGGCGGTGTGCAGGTGGCGGGCGGCGGCGTAGACCTCGAGGCGGTTGCAGGTGGACAGCACGAGCGCTTGGCTCACCTCGGGGTGGCGCCGGATGCGTTCTTGCAGGCCGAGCAGGGCCGCCCCGGTGGCGTGGGCGCGCTCGAGCAGGCTGATGGGGGCGCTGTGGTGGCTGATGCCGATGGCCAGCAGGTTCACTGGCGCCTCACTCTCTCGGATGGGTGCCTTCGGACGGAAGGAGGGGAATGCGGCGTCCGCGTCAGGGCGACGAGCACGACCTTACGGACAAAGATGGCCCTTGTCAGGAAATTATCAAGGATGCTGTCAAACGCTTGTCAGGGCAGATACTGTGGCGAGCCTTACCTCATTGAGAAAGGCCAGTCAGATGGAATGTCATGCCTTGTCGGTGTTCTCAACCCGCGACGCCCAGGCGTCCTCGCCCCCGGTGGCGCCCACCGGACAACCGGTCCGCCCCTGCTCGCACCGCACGCTTCCCGCAACCGAAGACGGTGGTCGACGGCGTGTGAACTGCTCGAAGGTCACCGCCCGGCAGCGGCAAACCCTGCGCCGGGGCCCCAACACCGGCGCATGAGCCGCCGTCGCCGGACCAGTAGCCGGGCCAGCCATCCGCTTACAACACCCGCCCCAGCCAAGGGGCGGCCCCACCGATATCACCCCACACCATTTGCCCCACGAAAATGGAAAGCCATGCTGTGATGAGCAAGCCCGCCTATCTCATCTCCCCCTTCACCCCGCCCGCGGCCGCCACACCACCCCGGCAGCCACCGGTCAACGACGAGCGCCTGCAGCACTCGGCGTTCCTTCGCGCCTGCCGCCGCCAGGGCGTGAGCCACACCCCCGTGTGGTTCATGCGTCAAGCAGGGCGTTCGCTGCCCGAATACCTCAGGATCCGCGAAGGCGTGCCCATGCTCCAGGCGTGCGAGCGGCCCGACCTCATCGTCGAGATCACCCTGCAGCCGGTCCGCCGCTACGGCGTCGACGCGGCCATCTTCTTCAGCGACATCGTCGTGCCGCTCAGGGCGATCGGCGTCGACCTCGACATCAAGCCCGGCGTCGGCCCCGTCATCGCCGACCCGATCCGCGACGAGGCCGGGCTCGGCGTGCTGCGCCCCCTGGAGCCGGGCGACGTGCCCTACGTCACCGAGGCCATCGGCGCCCTGGTCGCCGAGCTCGGCGCGACACCGCTCATCGGCTTCGCCGGAGCACCCTTCACCCTCGCCTCCTACCTCGTCGAGGGCGGCCCCTCCAAGAACCACGACCACACCAAGGCCATGATGTACGGCGAGCCGCGCCTGTGGCACGCGCTCATGGAGCGGCTCACGGTCATCGTCCTTGAGCACCTGCGCCTGCAGATCGCCGCGGGCGCCTCGGCCGTGCAGCTGTTCGACTCCTGGGTCGGCGCGATCTCGCCCGACGACTACCGCGAGTTCGTGCTGCCCTACACCAGCCGGATCTTCGCCGGGCTCGAAGGGCTCGGCGCCCCGCGCATCCACTTCGGTGTCGGCACCGGCGAGCTGCTCGGCGTGCTGGGCGAGGCCGGCGCCGACGTGGTGGGCGTCGACTGGCGCGTCCCGCTGGACGAGGCCGCGCGCAGGGTCGGACCGGGCAAGGCGCTGCAGGGCAACCTGGACCCGGCCATCCTGCTGACCCCGTGGGAGGCCGTCGAGAGCCGCGCCCGCGACATCGTGCGCAGGGCGGAGGCGGCCGAGGGCCACGTGTTCAACCTCGGCCACGGCGTGCTGCCCAACACCGACCCCGACCAGCTCAAGCGCCTGGTCGACCTGGTGCACGAGGTGGGTGTCCCACCCCGGCCCAGCACCGGCGTGCTCCAGCCGCTGTTTCTGCACCCCTGACACTCTCGCCGCCAGAAAGGAGGCCCCGTGACCGGCAGTGAGGTTCGCGCCCGGCTCACAGCGCGCGACCTGAACCAGGTGATCCGCTACACCATGTGGTCGGTGTTCAAGACCACCGAAGGGTGCCCCGGCAACAGGGAGGGCATGGCCGACGAGGTCGGCGAGCTGCTGGAGCAGGCGGCGAGCAAGGACATCGTGACCCGAGGGCTCTACGACGTGGCCGCCTTCAGGGCTGATGCCGACTACATGTTCTGGTGGCACGCGCCCACGGCCGAGGACCTGCAGGAGGTTTACTCCCGTTTCCGGCGCACCGGGCTCGGCCGCCTCAGCGAGCCGGTGTGGTCGGCGATGGCGCTGCACCGGCCCGCCGAGTTCAACACCTCGCACATCCCGGCGTTCCTGGCCGAGGAGGAGCCGCGCGGTTACGTGTCGGTGTATCCGTTCGTGCGGTCGCTGGAGTGGTATCTGCTCGACGACGCCGACCGCCGCCGCATGCTGGCCGAGCACGGCAAGATGGCACGCGACTACCCGGACGTGCGGGCCAACACGGTGGCGTGCTTCTCCCTCAACGACTACGAGTGGATGCTGGCCTTCGAGGCCGACGAACTGCACCGCATCGTCGACCTGATGCGCACCCTGCGCGCGGCGAAGGCCCGCAGGCACACCCGCGAGGAGATCCCGTTCTTCACCGGCGTACGCAAACCGGTGAGCGAACTCATCGCCGCCCTGCCCTGACCTTCCGCACTGCCCCCGACCCCCGTCTGCGCCGCATGCCTCCAGCGCGCGCTTGATGCGAAGGACCGTTGTGACCGACCTCACCGCCATCTTTCCCGCCGCGCCGTCCCCTGCCGCCCCGGCGTCGCCCCCCGAGCCGTCAACGGGCGCAGGGGCGTCACACGCCCAGCCGCTCTCGCCTGCCCGCTCCGTCCCCCAGCGCAAGAAGCCAGCGAGCGCACCGCGCCGCACCCGAGCAGAAGACGACACCGGACCGGTCGTGATCCTCGGCAGCCGCTCCACTCCCCCGCCCTGGTGGACGCTGCACCCCCACAGCAGCGGCCACCTCACCTACGGCGCCCCGGACCTGCTGGCCGCAGGCCACCCCATCCTGACCGTCGACACCGATGACGGCCCACTGCAGCCCGCCGCCGCGCCCTGCGACCCGATCGTCATCCCCCACCTGGGCGCGCGCCCCATCCTCAACGCCCTCCAGCAGCACCCCGGCCCCCGCCCCGCCGCCGTGCTGACCCACCAGCCGCACCTGGCGCCCATCGCGGCCGAGGTCGCCGAGCGGCTGCACTTGCCCAGCTACGGCGCCCACGCCGCGCACGTCATGTCCGACCACCGGCAACTGCGCCGCTACCTGCACGCCGTCGGCCTCGACACCCCCGAAGCCGAACACGTCGACACCCTCGACGAAGCCCTCACCGTCGCCGACGCCTGGGGCTACCCGCTCCTCGCACGCCCCCGCCACGGCCTGCCCCGCCCCCCGACCCCCATCCGCTCAGCCGGCCAACTGCGCCAGCTGTTCGAAGCCACACCGGCGGCGCCCTCACCGGCGCACCTGTTCATCGAGGCCGACACCCCAGGCCCCCTGCTCACCCTGATCGTGCTCAGCGACCAAGGCGTGAGCTTTCCCCTCGCCGTGGCCCGCCACGGCCGACACCAAGGCCGCACCGTCAGCTACCTCATCGACGCAGGCGAACCCCTGCGCCGCGACAGCGCCCTGACCCAAGCCGCAAGCCTCGCCCTGGGCGCGCTCGGCGTCGGCAACGGCCTGACCCACCTCACCATGCGCCGCCCCCCATCCGGCCCCCAGATCCTGTCCATCACCCCGGCCGGCGGCCACGACATGCTGGCCCAGCTGACCCGCCTGGCCCTCGGCATCGACCTGGGCGCCCTCGCCGTCGGCGCAGCCACCGGCCGACCCCCGCACATGGCCGAACACCTGCCCGCAGCCGCCGCAGCCGCCCTGTTTCACCCCGGGGACCTGCCCGCCGCCCCCGGCACCGGCGACCTGCGCCAGCACCTGCGGCGCTCGCTGACGGTCATGCCGTGGCTGCAGCGTCTCATCTGGCACACCGACCCCGCCACACCCCCTTCCCCCGCCCTCGGCCTGGCAGCACAAGAATGCGGGTATGCACTGGTCACCGGCGCCGACGCCGCCAGTTGCGCAGCCCGCCTCAACCAGGTGCGCCTGGCCGCAGGCGCACCCCAGCGCGCCCACCGATGGTGAGCGCCCCCACCTTCACACCCGCTGCGCCGCACACCCCCGCAGCGATGCAGGTGCTGCGCCCCTACCGCCGCCACGGCAGCCGCGCCGGCGACCCCGTCGCCATGATCGTGTGCGTCAGCGCCATGGCGATGATCATGACCGACACCGTCGCCGCCACCCTCGCCCTGCCCGCCCTCACCACCGACCGGCTGGCCGGCCACGACATCGGCCTCACCCACTCCTCCTGGCTCAGCACCGTCTACGCCGCCCCCGTGGCCGGCCTGCTGGCCACCACCGGCCGCGCCGCCGACACCTTCGGCCGCCGCCGCCTCCTCATCATCGGCCTCACCCTCTTCGGCACCGGCTCCCTGGCCGCAGCCCTGGCGCCATCCTGGCCCGCCCTGCTCGCCTTCCGCGCCGGGCAAGGCCTCGGCGTGGCCGCCCTCATCCCCGCCTCCCTGGCCATGCTCCTGCACGAGGTCCCGCCCGCCCGGCGCAGCCGCGCCATCGCCCTGTGGAGTGGCGCCTCCGGCCTGGGCGGCCTATTCGGTCACGCCTTCGGCGGCCTGCTCATCGACCTGCACAGCTGGCGCGCACTGTTCCTGCCCGGCGCCGCCGTCGCACTGATCCTCACCATCGCCGCCCTCGCGCTGCCCGCGCCACGCCGTCGGCGCGCCCCCACCCCCGACATCATCGGAGCGTTTCTCCTCACCGGAGGGCTCACCCTGCTCATCGCGGCCATCTGCCACAGCCCCGCCTGGGGCTGGCGCTCACCCTGGGCGCTCGCCTCCCTCACCTGCGCTGCCACCTGCGTGACCCTGGCATGGCTGCGCTCGCGCCGCCACCCCACCCCGGCCATCGACCTCAGTCTGTGGCGCAGACCCGGATTCACCTGGGCGTGGGCCCTGAACGGCATCTACGGCCTCATCGCCTTTCCCCTGCTGTTCCTGGCTCCTGTGTTCCTCCAGGCCATCACCACCTCAGCCGTCCAGACCGGCCTGCTCCTGCTCCCGCTGTCGGCAGCGACCATGATCAGCGCACCGCTGGCCGGGAGGCTCGCCCGCCGACACGGCCCGGCCCCCCTGACCTACACCGGATGCGTCCTCATCATCGGGGCGTGCCTGCTGCTCCTATGGGACATCACCCCTTCGGCCCTGAGCATGGCCGCGCTGATCGAACTCGGCGCCGGGCTCGGTGCTCTGGCCACCACCGCCTCCATCACCGGCACCCTCACCGTCGGCCCCCACCAATACGCCTCAGCGGTTGGCTCCTGCTTGAGCGCCCGCATGAGCGGCGGCGCCCTGGGCATCGCCGCCGCCTCAGCCATGATGGCCAGCCCCGTCATCCCCGGCCCCCACGCTGGCTACGCCACTGTCCTGGCCGCCTGCATCCTGCTCGCCACCACCGCAGCAGCAGGCGCCCTGCTCACCATGAGCCGCTCCTCCCTGCGCCCATCACAACCGGTAGGAAGGTGCGCAACGACCGCTGCAGCAGGCTGAGCAGAAGCAGGCCCCAGCGCTTGAACGCATGCCCAGGCCCTGCGCAGGCGACTCTCACCTGTAGCGCAGGCGCGACTTGAACGATCCCGCTCCGGGCTGCGCAGTGGTACATGCGGCTGTCCATGTGGTGATCACAGGGACCATCACGAGCCGATATCCGAGAAGCAATCCGCGAGGGAACGACGGATGTGCGCTCTGTGCTGAACGTCCATGCCAGAGGGAGAGACGCATTCTCGGGCAACACTAGAATCGCTCCTGGCGAGACACGACCTGTGCCGCCATCGAATCTCAAGCCAGCACACTGCCGATATCAATCGAATGGGAAATCGCTTTCCTGCCAGAGAAGCGCCAGGTCAGCAAGTGTCGGCCCCGCGCACGCGGGGATGTTCCGGGACCGACGATGACGAAGAACGCCGCTCTTAAGTCGGCCCCGCGCACGCGGGGATGTTCCCCGTAAGCGGGGTGCCTGATGCCCAAGATCAGGGTCGGCCCCGCGCACGCGGGGATGTTCCTACCGCTGTGCCCCCGACACGTTCGCACGGTCTGTCGGCCCCGCGCACGCGGGGATGTTCCGGCCGACGACACCACCTGCTGGTTGCACCTCGAGTCGGCCCCGCGCACGCGGGGATGTTCCGCTGGACAAGGAGATGGAGAAGATCGTCAAGGCGTCGGCCCCGCGCACGCGGGGATGTTCCCCTCATCGAGCGCGGCCGATCCATCGCCCTCTAGTCGGCCCCGCGCACGCGGGGATGTTCCGCTCGCCTCCGTGGGCGACTCGTTCGGCCTCAAGTCGGCCCCGCGCACACGGGGATGTTCCTTCATGCGAGTTGCCCTGTTTCGTTGTGGGGGAGTCGGCCCCGCGCACGCGGGGATGTTCCCTCCTGCTGCCTGTCCCCGCGCACGGAGATGGAGTCGGCCCCGCGCACGCGGGGATGTTCCCCTGACCAGCGCCGTCGCGGCACACCTGACCTGGTCGGCCCCGCGCACGCGGGGATGTTCCGCCGACTACGGGATTGTTGCGCCTTTGAGATGTGTCGGCCCCGCGCACGCGGGGATGTTCCGCTCACGCACATCTCACGCCCGGTGACGAGCAGGTCGGCCCCGCGCACGCGGGGATGTTCCCCGATCACCGTGGCCGAGCATCTTCAGACGGCGGTCGGCCCCGCGCACGCGGGGATGTTCCGTTATGGCGCATATAACAAGCCCTTGGCTGCGGGTCGGCCCCGCGCACGCGGGGATGTTCCGCTCGCGTCGGCCATGGGGACGGGCATGGCGTGGTCGGCCCCGCGCACGCGGGGATGTTCCCTCCACGACCTTGGCGTAGAGGGCCTCCAGGCAGTCGGCCCCGCGCACGAGGGGATGTTCCACCCCGGCGGCGGAGGGGGAGGTGGTGGGGGAGGTCGGCCCCGCGCACGCGGGGATGTTCCGATCGGCTCCGCCCTGCTGGACAAGCCCACGCCGTCGGCCGGGCGCACGCGGGGATGTTCCCTGGCCGCGCAGCACAGCGACGCCGTTGAAAGTGTCGGCCCCGCCCACGCGGGGATGTTCCTTCGGCCAGCACGCCGGTCAGAGCCTGCACGATGTCGGCCCCGCGCACGCGGGGATGTTCCTATTGGGCAGCTGGCGCAGACGGCCGAGCTGTGGTCGGCCCCGCGCACGCGGGGATGTTCCCCACGAGGCCGTGCTCCGCGGCGCGACCTGGTGGCCACCATCCCGCGCCCGCGCCCTGTTCTCGCCTGCAAACCTGACGACGACGCGTGCAACCCCACCCGAGGAGACGGCAACAACTGCGCGCCCGCCGAACGTGAGGTTTGCAACCCCGCCTACTGTGAGCCGGACTACAACCCTGCCAAGCCTCCCAAGAAGTAGCCGCCACCTCCATCCGAAAGGCCTTGCCAATGTCCTGGGAAGCCTCTGCCGCAGCCCTGGCCGACAAGCTGGTACGGCGTCCTCGATCACCATGGCACGAGGCGCTGGCCACCACGCCCCGGCACCTGCTGATCCCCCATTGGTGGGACACCCCGGCCGATGCCCGATACGGGCACTGGGAGCGCCATGACAGGCCGGCCGCCCCCGCGCCTGGTTGGAAGCCGCCAACAGCGACCAGACACTCGTCACCCAGGTCGGCCCCCTCCATGCCGACCTGGCTGTCGAAGGCGAAAGACCGGGCGACGACTGGCCCACTTCTTCCTCCACCTTGCCCGGCCTGCTGCTGAAGATGTACGGCTTGGCCGACCTGCAGGACGCGGACGACGTCCTGGACGTCGGAACCGGGGCCGGGTACGGCCTGGCCCTACTGGCCCGGCGCCTCAGCGACACCCACGTCACCTCGGTGGACGTGGACCCCTACCTGACCAAGGCCGCGGCCGAACGCCTGGCCGGGATCGGGTTGCACCCCCAAGTCGCCACCGCCGACGCCACCGGGGAACTGCCCGGCACCTACGACCGCATCATCGCCACCGTCTCCGTACGCCCCATCCCTGACAGCTGGCTCCGCGCGCTGCGACCGGGCGGGCGACTGGTCGCAGTCATCGCGGGAACCTCTCATCTTGACAGCCGACAAGGACGAGCACGGTGGTGCGGTCGGCCGCGTGGAGTGGGATCGTGCGAGCTTCATGGCCACCCGCCACGGCGAGAACTACCCGCCCTCACCAGAGCTGCACGTCGACCTAGACGCGGAGGGCGACGATGTCACCACCAGCCCGTACCCCATCATCCAGGTGAGCGAGGCGTGGGATGTCCAGTCGATGCTGGACCTGGCCGTCCCCGGTATCCGCCACCACTACCGCCGGGACGACGACGGCACCACCAGGGCCTACCTGTGGCACCCGGACGGCTCCTGGACACGAGCCACATCCACACCCGCAGGAGGAGCGACCATCCACCAGGGCGGCCCGCAACGACTGTGGGACCACCTGGAGGAAATCCGCCGCTACTGGCTGGAACACGGCGAGCTACCCGTGCGCGGGGCCAAGGCCGTCGTGCGCCCAGATGGACTCATCCTGCTCGGTCGAGGCGACTGGAAGACCGTCGTCCGCTGACAGGCCGATACGCGAGACGCCGAACCACACTCGGCCATCGCGATGTTCGATGCTTCTGAACCCGGCCACATTGTGGGAGGCCTGCTTGGGATGGCACCCCGCCTCGGCCCCCTTAGGTCTCTGCAGGATGCGCACGCCGAGCTCTCCTGCGCAATGATCAGTCCGCGTCTGCTGGGATGACCAGGCAGCCATCGCCTCCAACCACGACGTCGGACCCGCTGCCGACGGCGCCCAATGGCGCCCCTGGCGCCTAGCACCACGCGCGAGATGCTGCGGGGCAGGCGGGTGCGCCCTCTCGACTGGCCCTGAGTGATCTCCTATGTCTCCGCCTGCCACCACGCTGCCCGCCAACGCTGTCTGGATCTGTGCTCAGTGAACGTGCACGACTGGCGCGAACGCTGACAGCACACCGACGACAGCGCCCGGCATCAGGCGGGCTACGCCCCGCCCCGCAGTCGCAAGCCCTAACCCTTTGGCGGAGCCAGAGCCTTCCTACAAGGAGGAGCCCGAACCGATGGCGGTGGCAGTCGAGGAGGACCCCGGCCGACGACGATGCCTCACCGAGACGCTTCATCGGTACCGTGACAATCACGACCGCAGTGCAGGGCACCCGGCACGCCTGGCCGTCCACGACGACGCCGAGGCAGCGTTCAATCTCGCCCTGCTATAAGGCTGGGATCTCGACGGCAAGACCTAGCTACAGCCTGTTGCCGCGCTCGGACATCCCTGGGGCAAGACCTTGCTCGACAGCTCCGACAGCCACGCCAAGGCCTACAACCACAGCTGGCGTGTGCTGTACGGAACCTGGCAGGACCAGCCTCGCCCGCTTCTATTTTCCAGCTCACGGCCAGGCACGGGACTCTCGGATCCTCGCCAAACTCGTCCCCAACCCGCCGCACAAGCCCCGGGACGCCGCCGGGTGCCCCGCGCGCAGTGATCACGTCGCCGGGCCGCTGCTGATCGAGATGAAGAAGTTCTCCCCCCGAGCCTGACGGTCCGTGATGCCCGCAGCCGAGCGCGCTCCGCTCTTGAGGATTGGGGCGGCGCAGACTGTCGGATGAGGGGCCACAGCCTGCGCTACCTGCATGGTTCATTCGGGGCGGCAGCCCATCCAACAGACACGTCTGGAGCACAACTAATTCGCCCCGGAGCCGACACCGGATTCGGAGTCCCGGAGCTTGTTGATCGCTGTGCCGAACCACAGCTATCGCGACTGTTAGAAGCCACTGGCTGGCTGCCGTCAGCGCCGAACTGCCAACGTGGTCGTGGTTGGGAGGTCACCCGGCTGAGTCGTGCGCCTGGCTGGTGATTCGGCATCAGACGAGTGTCACCGGGACTGCTGCCAGGCGACACCGACCGGCCCGGGGTCGACCTACGCTCCCTGCCCCGGCAAACCTGCATCTCGAAACACCCCGTGTGCACGGGGTCGACCACTCCATCCACTCCATGGAGTTCATGCCGTCCGCAGCATCCCCGCGCGGGGTCGACGGCCAGAGGCGAGGCCGGGAAGGGCACGTCGGCGTCCGGAGCATCCCCGCGCGGGTCGACTCTTATTGACCTGTAGTGTTACCAGATAGTGGAGCGGATTACGTTCGGTTGGGCGCCGACTACGCCCTGCGCCAGGCCGCCTCCCTATCGTGCAGGTGTACCGGCGCGGAAACTGGCTTCATCGGCATCCGCACCGGCGGGAACCTCCGTGATGCCCGGAGACCAACGGCCACACCCACGCAATCTGCTCCGGTGGCCAACCGGTTTCATCTCCGAGAAGCCCCAAGATCACGCTCGTTCACCAGGCTCTCCCTCGCTCGTGCCAAGCAACACTAGAATCACCATTGACACATCGCGACCGGAACCCACCCCACAAGCCTCAGGCGAGACTCTGCCCACCCCAAATCCAACCGAATGGGAAGTCGCTTTCCCTGCGAAGAAGGACCAGGTCAGCAAGTGTCGGCCCCGCGCACGCGGGGATGTTCCCAGGAGTGGTAACACGACTGGTAACACGACTGGGTCGGCCCCGCGCACGCGGGGATGTTCCGCGTGGCGCCGGGACGCCGCTCCCGCTGGTGGCGTCGGCCCCGCGCACGCGGGGATGTTCCTCTCCTTTGGGAGCCCCGGCCCGCGTGTTCTTGGTCGGCCCCGCGCACGCGGGGATGTTCCCCACGTCCCAGTACGGGTTCGGGCTGACATCGAGTCGGCCCCGCGCACGCGGGGATGTTCCTCCCACTACGTGCGGCCTGACGGCGTCGTCGTCGTCGGCCCCGCGCACGCGGGGATGTTCCCCCTGGGACACGGGGACGCCCCGCCGTGGGCCTGTCGGCCCCGCGCACGCGGGGATGTTCCGACCGCCACCGTCCAGGCGCGCGCGCATGCCATGTCGGCCCCGCGCACGCGGGGATGTTCCGCTGGGGGCCATCGGCCAGTACGCGAGCACCGGGTCGGCCCCGCGCACGCGGGGATGTTCCAACGGACGGCACCCTGCGCATGCACGTCCACGCGTCGGCCCCGCGCACGCGGGGATGCTCCTCGGTTAGCTGCATGAACCCCTCGGGCGTACTCGTCGGCCCCGCGCACGCGGGGATGTTCCCGTGTGGCTGGGCCTGCTCGGCGCACCGTTGCGGTCGGCCCCGCGCACGCGGGGATGTTCCCCTGCCGAACTTCGTCGGCGAACTCTTCGCCGCGTCGGCCCCGCGCACGCGGGGATGCTTCCCCCGGCCACGGCCTCGGACCAACGGGGTTGAGGTCGGCCCCGCGCACGCGGGGATGTTCCGCACCGGTTCGGGGTGGCGGGCCAAGATCCGCCGTCGGCCCCGCGCACGCGGGGATGTTCCCCCCGGGCCGATCACGCCCAGGGACGGCGCGATGGCGGCCCCGCGTGCGCGGGGATGTTCCCCTGGCCTTGATGACCGGGCTGGCCCCAGGACGTCGGCCCCGCGCACGCGGGGATATTCCGCGGTTGTAGGTGCCGCCCGTGGCATCCTTGCTGTCGGCCCCGCGCACGCGGGGATGTTCCGACCATGGCGGCGGTCATGGTGTGCAGGTCTATGTCGACCCCGCGCACGCGGGGGACGTTCCCACCCTGTCGCGCGAGTGGTCGGGCCCGAACACGTCGGCCCCGTGTATGCGGACACTGGCGGTTGAGTGCCTGCGCTCAAGCCTGCTGCAGGCGCTGCGGCACATGATGCCCGCCCAGGTAGCTACAAGCCCTCGCAGGCGAGCGCTCGCTGATAGGCATCGGTGCCAGCGGCTGGATCGCCGCCCGCGTGAAAATCTCCCGCCCCAGTTGCCCAGGCCGCCGCCGCCCGGGCCGGGGCGCGCATGGTTTCCAGACAGGTCCCTGCCTGGACCTGGGCTTGTGCGGCGCCGTGCAGATCTCCCATGGCCCGGTGGGCGCCCGCGAGCAGCGCGAAGGCTTCCGCCGCCGCAGAGCGGGCTTCGGGAAGCTCGCAGATGACTTTGTGCGCTCGGTGGACGGCTTCGGCGGGGTGGCCCTCGAGCAGGTCGGCCCGCGCCAGAGCCAGGTCGCAAAAGGCGCGGTCGGCGGCGCTGGCGGAGGTGGAGGCCAGCTCGATGCGCGCGGCGGTGAGCAGGTCGCGGGCCGCGCGGTGGTGCCGGGCGGGAAAGTCGAGCCACTGGGAGCCAAGGCAGGCGCGAAGGCGGGCGCTGTTGCGTGCGTCGCCGGTGCCGCTTTGCGCCAGCAGGGCGCGCAGGCCCAGGGCGCGGGCGTGGCTGTAGCGGCCGTCGGCTGCGGCGACCATGGCCCCGTTCCAGGAGGCTGCGATCAGCGCCCGCGGGGTGCCCAGTTGCTGGGCGACGGTGAGGAGTTCTTCGGCGAGCTGACGGCATCGGGTTTGCTCACCGCGCTCCAGGTAGGCGGCCAGCAACGTGGCGCCGAGCTCGACCAGGCGGTCGTTCCAGCCGTTGGGCAGTTCGCGGATGAGGCCTACTTCTCCGGCGTGGATGGCTTGGTCGAGGTTGCCTGCCTCGCGGTGGCATCGGCACAGGATGAGGCTGAGGTGGGTGCGTTCATCCACGATCTTGGCGTGCTCTTCGGGGTCTGTGCTCGGTGGCAGGTCGGCGGGGTTGAGGCAGTGCAGCAGGTGCTGCAGCCGGAAGATGGCGATCTGGTAGCGGCCGAGGGCTTCGTGGCTGAGGGCAAGCCCGAGCTCGGCCTGGCGCCACAACCGGGCTTGCGCCCCCAGGGCGGGGTTGGCGAGAAGAGTGGTGTAGGCCTGGGCGGCGAGGGTGAGGTGGCCGGTGCCGAGCAGGGTGGCGGCGGTGTCGAGTTGCGCCACGATCGCTTGGCTTGTTTCGGCGGGCAGCCCTCGCATCAGCAGCAAGGGAGAGCAGCCGAAGCGTAGCGCGAGCTCGCGCAGGGTGCGTGGGCTGGGCAGGTGCGCGCCCGCTTCGAGGAGGTCGAGGTGTCGTCGGCTGGTGTGGGGGCTGACGAGGTCTCCGAGCTGGATGCGGCGTTGCTGCCTCAGTCCTTTGATGATGTGACCTGTGAAGGTGTCATCCGACACGATGAGGGTGCTCCCGCCGGGTCCAGTGTGGTTCACAACGCCTATCAACAATGACGTCATGATCCTAGACAAGCTCTTGTCAGATGCCTATGGTTTGTTCGCTTTTGCGCATGTTGGCGCCTGTGGGGCGGCTGGAAGGGCTGAGGTGGTTGCCAGAGGGGGCAGAGGTGGCCACACTGCAGGCGAGCCCCGCCGCCGAGGCGAGGCGATAGCCGGAGATCGCTGGAGGTTGCTGTGCCTGAGAGCCTGCGTCGCAAGCTCGTGGTAGCTGTCGTGACGGTTGCCGTTGCTCTTCCCCTGGCCTCGGCAGCAGGTCCTGCCGCGTGGGCGGCAGGCAACGGCGCCGTCCAGGCCACCGGCGGAAACCCCTGCTGCTAGCGGCGTGGCTGAGACGCGCAGGCGCGTCGGCCTCTCTTCTCAGGGCCCACCCTTGAGGTCAAGCAGGCACTGACGCAGGACAGCGGGCGAGCGGGGCTGCACCAGCACAATGGCCGCCAGATTGCGCAAGCTCGGCAACCTGTCCGCTCAAACTGGGCATCGAGGCGGAACTTCTCCTGGCCGCGGCCGGAGGGCCGGGCGTGGTAGCGCATCGCCGCCCTGGTGTTGTCCGAGGCTGCGGCAGCGCCGTGCCTGGCAGGTGTGGCCTGAACCTCGGGTGGGTGTCTGGCCCCGTCAGCGCGATGATCGCGTTGGCGGGCCTGCCGCGCAGCATCCTGCCCCTCGGTTGGGCGATGCGAACGCCCCGTCTGGCCAACACCGGCACCACCTCCCGACCGGCGCTGGCGCCTGGGTATGCCGACAGTGCAGCCGCCGTCAGCTTCAGGGAGTGCACGACCTGGGCTACTCCTGCAGTCCCCGGTCGGCAACGCCAAGACCCAGGGCAACGAGCCTGACCTCGAAGGGCGTCGCCTCCCGCTGCCGTTTGCGTCTTCGCCGGACAGTGATCGCTGGGGCGGCAAGGCCGGACAAGGCTGCTGCGGCGACGAGAGCCGCTTCCCGGGTATCCGGCTCGGCAACGACCTGCAAGAAGGCGATCTTGGTCGTGGCGTCCCGGAGACGACTCCCCCACAACTCAGCCTGGAAGCCGCCACCAGTGGTGCCTCCGCGGTCGCTTCTGCCATGACACGGTGAGGCGAAGCGCCCGACGCCATCCGCCCGGGCCCGGACCGCGCCTTAGGTCAGATCGTCGGCGCTCTCGTCGAGCGCAGTGGCCCGCCTGCCCTGAGCCGCCTCGGCAATGCGCTGCTGCCAGATCCGGCGCTCGCTCTCGGGCAGGTTGGCCAGATTCAACGCGGTCTCCCTGAGCCCTTCAACCAGGGCTGCCAAACTGAGCAACTCGGTGGCCGGGTCGGCCTCAATGCCGAAGTCCTGCAACGTGACCCCGAAAAAGTGAGCGATGGGAAGCATCGTCATCGGCTGCGGGCGTCCAAGCCAGGCGGGATTCAGCAGCGTCAGCAGCGTCTGACGGCTGGGGCCGGCCCCGTTGTTGTGTTCCTTGATCGCTGCTTCCAGCAGTCGCACACCGTTGCGCGGGTCACTCCACGGCCTGCCGTTGGGTGCGATCGTTTGCCGCATGAGCTCGCGAAGCTTATACGCCACGACGGCGTTCGGCTCCTTGTCGATGACAGGTTCGTCTCCCACGGGCGGTCCTTCGCTGGCTGCCAGGAATTGCAGTGCATCGCAACATACCTCGCCCGCCCGGCCTCAGCCAGTCGAACCATCGCGACGCCCACCGCCCCCCGCCGGCCGTTTCCACCTCCCCACGCAAGGCGCGCAATAAGAACTGGTCCGGCCCATTTCGCGCGTATATGATCTTATTTTCTCTATTTGCCCTGGAGGGGGCGGTATGGGTTCACTGCGCTGGCGGCGCGGAAGCGCCCTGCCCGCAGAAAGCACCAGTTTCGTCGGCCGCCGCGCCATCCTCGCCGACGTCGAAGCCCAGCTGGCGCACACCCGGCTGCTCACCCTCACCGGCAGCGGCGGCGTCGGGAAAACCCGCATCGCATTGAAAGTGGCGCGCCAGGTCGAAAGCGCCTACGCCGACGGCAGCTGGCTGATGGACCTCTCGGCATTGGAAGACCCTGAAGTTCTCGCACACGCAGTACGCGCGGGCTTCGACCTGGCCGACGTTTCGGCACGCAGCGACATCGACATCATCTGCGAGTTCCTGCGCGACAAGCATTTGCTGCTCATTCTGGACACCTGCGAACACATGATCGACAAGATCGGATGGCTGGTGGCCACCATCTTGAAGCAGGCCCCGCAGGTACGGGTCCTGGCCGTCAGCCGCGCCCCACTGTCCCTGCCCGGCGAGCAGGTGCGCATCATCGAACCGATGCGCCTGGAAAGCGGCGCCGAAGGGCAGATGAGCGAGTCGATGCAGCTGTTCACCGCCCGCGCCCGCGACGCGCTCCCGCACTTCTCCGTCGGCGAGCACAACCGCTCAGCCGTGCAGGCGCTGTGCCGCAGCCTGGACGGCATCCCCCTGGCGCTGGAGCTGGCCGCGGTGCGGCTGCGCGGACTGTCGGTGGAGCAGATCCTCGACCTGGTGAGCAAATCAGCGACCACCACCGTCCTGCGCGGGCGCGACCCCACAGCGGCCGCCCGCCATCGCACCCTGCGCGCGGCGATCGGCTGGAGCCACGAGCTGTGCGAACCGGCCGAGCGGCTGCTGTGGGCGCGCATGTCCGTCTTCGCCGGCAGCTTCGACGCCGACGCCGCCCGCGAGGTGTGCTCCAGCGACGACCTGCCCGCCGAAGACATCTCCGACCTCATCGCCGGCCTGGTCCGCAAGTCGATCCTCAGCTGCACCCACGCCGACGGCATCGCCCGCTACCGGCTGCTGGACGCCTTGCGCGAGTACGGGGCCGGGTGGCTGGCCCAGCTCGGGCAAAGCGCCCGACTGCGCCGCCGCCACCGCGACCACTTCCTGCGCCTGGCCCGGCGCGGCGAACAGGCTTGGTCGGGCCACGGTCAAGCGCGCTGGTACACCAAGATGCGCATGGAGCGATCCCATATCCGCGCCGCCATCGACTACAGCCTCAGCGACCCGGCCGAAGCCGCCCAAGGCCTGGACCTGGTGACCTCCTTGTGGTTCTTGTGGGTGGGCTGCGGCTTCAGCAGCGAAGGCCGCCACTATCTCGCGCGGGCGCTGCACGCCAACCCCGCCCCGTCCTCCACGCGCTGCAAGGGCTGGTGGGTTGAGGCCTACCTGGCCAACGCTCAGGGGGATGTGGAAGGCGCGAAAATGGCAGCCAACCTGTGCCTGGAGGAAGCCACCATCCTCGGCGACGTCGAATCCATGGTGATCGCCACGAAGATGCTCGGCACCGCCGCCTTCCTCAGCGGTGACATGGCCTTGGCCGAGCTCAACCTCAGCAAGGCCATCGAATACCTCAGCGGCAGGCCCGACCAGCTCGTCCCCGGCCTGATGCCCGCCGTGGTGGAACTGGCGCTGGTGTTCGCCATGCGCGGCGACCCGCACCGGGCGCTGCCGCTGCTGGCCGAATGCGTCGACATCTGCAGCCTGCGCGGCGAGAAATGGTTGCGCTCCTACGCGCTATACGTGCAGGCGCTGGCCCTTCGCCGCCTCGGCCGAACCAAGGAGGCCGTCGAGGCGATCCGCTCGGCTTTGCGCATCAAACGCCTGTTCTCCGACGTCCTCGGCATCGTGCTGTGCCTGGAGGAACTGGCGCAGATCGCCGTCGAGGCGGGATGGCCAGCAACCAAAGCGGCCGAACTGCAAGGGGCGGCCGAGGTCAACTGGCAGGAGTACGGGCTGCCGATGATGGGATCCCCCTTCTACGCCGACGAACACGCAGCCTGCGCCGTGGCCGTTGTCGCCCTCATCGGGCAAGACGGATACAACCGCGCCTTCGCCATCGGACAGAGCATGAGCCTGGAACAAGCAGTGGCCTACGCAGTGAACGAGGCATGCGAAAGCCAATCCACAACCTAGGTCAGCCATTCTGTCTCGAGATCGCCGCTGCCTCACCAGCGCGTCGAATTCTTGGCAGGCGGCCTGCCCGGCTTTGAAGGCAGGAGGTGCCGCACCACACCGTGCGTGCGATGCGGACACGCCTAAGAGGCGGATCCCATGATCAGCTGAAGAGCACCAGGAACGTACGGCCAGAACGTCCTGGTCGCCGACCAGGACTTGGGGCCCTCCCGTCACGCGTCAGCGTCTGCTCTCGTGCCGGGCTCGATCGTTGCCCATGAAGCAGCAAGCCTTGCGCCTCCTTCACCCACCGATGGTCAGATCCACCACGTCAATCTCTTCGCTGCCTGCTACTGCTATCGCCCAGCATCCAGAAAGTCCTGAACAGGACGGACATTTCGATGATTCTTCAAGAAGTCCGTTAGCTCCTCCAGTCGCAGATTAAGCCGTTTGGATCGCAGGCCTGCGGCGGACTTGCGCACCTCGGTCGCAACCTCGCATGCACCATCGAATTCACGTGCGTGGGCCAAGACACTGGCCACAAGAACCTGATGCAACGCGCGGGTGCGCGCGTTCACAGTCGGCGCAGCCAATGCGTCGGAAGCTCTCTGCCGGGCCTCAGCGAATCGGCCGAGATCGCGCAGGGCATGCATGGCTCCCCCTGCGTGGTGAGCATACGTCCAGGGGGATAGCCATCCTGAATCACCATCTGGGTTCACGCGCTCCATCGCCTGATCTGCATCACGCAGGCAGCGCATCGTTTCGTGCCCGTCACCAGCCAGGGCATGCGCGCGGGCCTCGGTCGTAGCGATCTGAGCGAAAAGCGATGCAGGCAGAGGAGGTCTGCAGTCGAGAGCGGCACGCGCCAACCGTATGGTGGTCTGCGTTTGCCCCAAGAAGAGTGCCTGCGTTGCCAAGTTGCCTGATGCATAAGCGGCGAACGTGTCGGCGCCCACATGCTTGGCCAGCGCGATGGCCTGGGTGTAATGACGCTGACCGAGTCCATGCTGGCCAGCGTCCATAGCCATCCACCCCGCAACATTGGACAGTGCTGCTGCCTCCAGAAACAGATCCCGGCCAAGCTTGTCGCTGTAACGTCCCTGCAAGAGCGGCGCTACTTCTTGGTGCATGTACTGCTGCAGCCAACCCAGAGCATGGCCACCACCGCGAAGGTGATCAAGCTGCGAAAACTCAATACGCGATTGCCTAAGCCGTGCGACGTCGCCCTCATGAACGGCTACGGCACCCGAGGAATGAACGGCAGCCTGCACGGAGGGAGAAAAGCGCCAGTCGACCACAGCTTCTAGAGCAGCCACACCTGTGAATGCGGCGTGGGTGAGGAATTTTCGGCGGTCCACGACGGCAGTCCTCCACAGTTTTACGACCGTCTCAACGCTAGCGGCCGGTGTTGTTGCCAGTAGAAGCGACCGCCTGACCGAGTCTGCGGAGTTGAACCCCAACTGCTCGCATCCGATTGACCGGCCGAGCGCGCGAGCAAGGATGATGGCGATCAGGGCTGGCGTAGGAGCTTCAGGAACGGCCCCACCCAACCAACGGCGAACCGCGCGGTAGTCGTAGCGCAGATCTAGCCCATGCTCTTGTTGGCCAAGCAGCCTGACTTGGCGGGCGAGTGCGGCATGCGAGTAACCAGCCTCGGCAAGCAGGGCATCCAGCTCAGCATTCCGCTGCGTCATGGCATCGTCCTGAATGGCAGATTGACAAGCGTCACGGTACGCGACACATGTTCCAAGGCCAACCGCCAGCGGCGAACGTACCCGAGGATTGCCCCTCATGGTTCGGGGGTGGCCTGCACTCCCCTGCCCCCTCCCCAGCTGCCTCCGTAGCAAGGCACAATGGCCCGCTAGCCTGGCGGGATAGTTCAACGAAACGTTCGACTCAGAGAATCTGATGAGAAGTCAGGAGCAAGGGTTCTCTGCGGGGTGGAGTCCGAGTGTTCGATTCGCGGCAGGATGGGATATAGGTGCCGGAGCATCAGGGGGCTCTGGTGGATCGGCTGATTGAGTGAGCCCAGACAGGTGGGCGTGTCTCCATGGCCGTGAAGGGATGCTGGCTAGCTCGACCAAGCTCATGCGAAAGGCCACCTTGCGGGGCGTGACACCTCGAGTTGTCAAACACCGTGGTCAGTTCCGCCGGCAGCTAGCCCTGGTTCGGCGAGTCCTCATCAATGCGATGCAGGTCGGTGCGATGTGGCTTTCCGACCCCACGTAGCAGCGAGATCCGGACTCTTCGTCCGCATATTGCAAAAGTCAGTACCGATAAGGCGGATGGCGGCTGGTCGAGGAAGGTCCAGGCAACACGGGTCCCTGTGAAGGCAAACGTTGGGAATGAGTGCCGGAGCCATACCCCAGGATGAATTCGACTCGAGAACACGCGGTCGGTCGCCCTGAAGCTTCCGAGTACCGGGAGGCGCTCTCGCATCCGCGATGCGCGCGGGAACCCAGCATGAGGTCGACTAGTGAGCGTCGTTTCGGACCCGAACGCGTTCGGCTGTACCTGGTTGAACGCGTTGACTCGAATGCCGACAAGAGGGGCTAACTAGGGGCACCCTGTTCAGGCTTAAGACACCCTCCAACAAAGGACTGTCAACAGCCACGCCAAGAGCGACCCCGTGCGGGCAGTACTCGCCACACCTTCGAGACCTAGGCGACACCGCGTTCGCCATGGTCCCGCACCTCCAAGCGCGCCGATCTGCGGCCTGGTCCTCTACCTGCGCTCGTAGTGAGCTCCGGGCAGTACACAGCGGTGAGGGCCCGCAGTTGGCAATCGATGGTCAAAGCTCGCACGGCGTGGTGCCCTGGGCGATGATCAGCAGCATGCGACTGCTCATCATGGGAGGCGGCTGGTTCCTCGGCCGCGAGATTGCCGTGCAGGCCTTGGCCCGAGGTTTCGATGTCTCCACATTCACTCGGGGGCTGTCCGGCAGTGACGTGCCCGGCGTCGAGGCGCTGCGGGGCGACCGCTCCAGCCTTGGCGACCTGGCGGCTCTTGCTGCACGAGGCCCGTGGGATGCCGTGATCGACACCAGTGGCATGACATCGGCGCATGTCCAGGCGGCCACGCAGGCACTCGCCGACGCCGTAGGCCAGTACGTGTACGTCAGCACAGTCAACGTCTACCGGGGGTGGCCAATCTCCCCACTGGCCGACGAATCGCCACTGCGCTCCTACACCGAGCAAGCTCCCAAGGGCGAGACGCCGAGCGACGCCTACGGCAGGGAAAAGGTGGGGTGCGAGCTGGCCGTCACCAAAGCATTCTCTCAGCGAGGAGTACTGCTGCGCCCCGGCGTGATCGTTGGCCCACATGAGTACGTCGGCCGTCTGCCCTGGTGGCTGCGCCGTGCCGCCGCCGGAGGGCGCATTCTGGCTCCGGGCTCGCCGAGCTGGCCCATCCAACCGGTGGACGTGCGCGACCTGGCCTCATTTGCTATCTCGGCAGCCGAGCAACCGCTGAGCGGCTCCTACAACATCACCGCGCCGATCGGGCATAGCACCTTCGGCGACCTCCTGGCCGAATGCGTCCGTGTAACGGGAAGCGACGCCACCTTGGAGTGGGTGGATGACGACTTTCTCCTGCAGCAGGGGGTGACGATGTGGACCGAGCTACCGCTATGGCGGGCCTACCGCGGCACCTGGCACATCGAGTCCGAGCGTGCCCGTTCCGCAGGGCTGGTGTGCAGGCCGCTCAGCGAGACAGTGGCGGACACGTGGGCGTGGCTGTCGGAGGGCGGCACTCCGGTGGCCAGTGACCGCGCCGCCGAGCTCGGTATCTCCCTCGAGCGTGAGGCTGCGGTGCTGGACGCCTGGAACCGGCGCCCGCACTAGGCACCAGACGGCAGTGCCCGCACCGTTGACGATCCCGCGAAAGACAACAGCGTCTCGGTGATCTGCCTACTGGTTCTGCCGACCTGGCTGGTGCGGGTGAGCAGAGCATGTATCGCGTGCAGCCGGTAGAGCACCGGGTGGGTGCGCATGTCTGGCGGCAGTAGAAGAGCTGGCTCGAGCGCGGTGAGCGCTCCGGCCATGTCGCCCAGCAGGATGAGTGCGCTGGTCCGGTCGATGTGGATCGTGGCGGCGGTAATCGGCGACTGCGCCTGTGCGGGGACGCACCGCATGAGGCGCAGAGCCTGCTCAGTGTGAGTGAGTACCTGCCCGGTCAGTCGGCGCTTGGTGTCCTGATCGAGATCAGGGTCGCGCAGGTGCAGGACGTGGACCAAGGCCGATGACGCACAACGCTCTTCGCGCACCAAGTCCCAGTCGAACGCCCCGCCGATCTGGGCCAGGTCGTCGTCGTGGACGTGAGTGGCGCGTGCTTCCTTAGCCAGTCTGATCCGGGTGAGGGTCTGCGGGATGTCACCGAGGTAGGAGCTGGCTCGGGCACCGATGCTGTGCAAGCGCGCCGCGGCTATGCCTTGGGCCTTGTGCCGTTCGGCCTTGTGGATGGCGTTGACGGCATCGATCGGCTGACCGGCCCAATAGGCGCTGATGGCCATCATGCCGCGCGCCCACACCTGCAGCGGGACGTGACCGATGGTATCGGCGTGGGCCCACGCGGCCCGCGCGTGCTCGACGGCGTGCCTGCCCTGGCCCAGGTCGTTGGCGGCCTCAGCAAGCAGGATGGAGGTAACCCCGGCCAGGAATCGCAAGGTGGTGAGCTGGGCAGGCTGGCGTGTCTGGCCGAGCAACTCGTTGACCTCGCTTCGCACCGCCATGATCTGCGGAAACATGATCATGGGCGGGGAAGCGAGATAGGTCCGAGCCAGCCGTACAACCTCCTCCTCAAGACGTTCCATCGTGACCGGGCCCACCAGGTGCTCGGCGTCGGACGAGGTCGTCCTGGACTCGTCCGCAGCAGCCACCATCATCTCGATCAAGGTCATCTCGCCCGGCGGTGAAGACGAGGATTCGGAAGCCTCATGCAGGAAACGACCAACGTCGATTGCCTCGCCGCCGTCATCCGTCCCAGCCTCAGGAGCGGGCTGAAAGAGCTCAACTGCGGGTCGGCCGAAGATGCGGGCCAAAACCTCGCACGCCTTCGGATGCGGCAAGCCCTTCAGCTCACCTGACAACCACCGCGACCATTGGCGGACGCTGACCTCCAGCGTGTGGTGGCCCGCTTCCCTGGCAGCCACACGGAACACTGATACGAACCGGTAGTGCGGGAGCAGTTCACGCGCACGTGCCTCCCGACGTAAGACCGTCTCCGCCATCGTCAGCCCTCCCGGTCGGACTCGTCTCCAGCAGAGTAGGACGGCACGCCTCACTTTGGGCTGCCCGTGCGGCATTCGCGCTGTATGTCCTGCAGATGTCCGCGAAACGGCGCCGAAACGACCGAGACGGCCCACGCACGGCATGGAGACGTCAGCGCCTGCGGCGGAAAGCTCAGATCAGCAGCGCCGACAGCGTGCAAGCCGCCCGTTTCCGGAGGACATCCCGCCATGAACATCAGCTCTTCCGGCTTCGGAAGTCCCGCGGCGCCTCCCGCCCCCGGCGACCTGCCACCTTCCGTGGACACCAGCGCCCCGAACGTCGCCCGTATCTACGACTACTTTCTCGGCGGCAAGGACAACCTCGCATCTGACCGCAAGGCGGCCGAGCGGATCCAGGCAGCAGCCGGAAAGGTGTCGATCGCGAGGGCAGTGAGAAACAACCGCGAGTTTCTCGGCCGGGCGGTGACAGCGCTTGCCGAGGACGGCTTCGACCAGTACCTCGACCTCGGATCCGGGCTCCCGACGATGAACAACGTGCACCAGGTGGCCCAGGCGATCACCCCTGACGCCAGGGTGGTCTACGTCGACCACGACCCCATCGTGTGCGTACACGGGCGTGCCCTGCTGGCCGACCGGAACACCACCATGGTGGACGCCGACATCCGCGACATCGCCAGCCTGCTGAACTCTCGCGACGTCGGAAGGCTGATCGACTTCGGCCGGCCGGTCGTGGTGCTGGTCGTGGCGTTGCTGCACTTCGTGGCCGACAGCCCCGCCGAGCGCAGCCCGGCCGCGATCGTGAACACCTTGACCGAGGTCCTCTCTCCGGGCAGCAAGATCGTCATCAGTCATGCCGCGCTCACCGGCGAGCACAAACAAAAGCGGCGACTGACAGCTGCAGCGCATGAATACAGCAGTGCCAACGAGCAGCTACACCTGCGCACCCCCGACCAGGTGCGTGCGCTGTTTGGCCCGCGCTGGTCCTGCGACAGCCCCGGCCTGGTCCCGGTTCACGCCTGGCGCCCCAAGGAGCCGGACGACATCGCCCTCTTTGAGACCACGGCCTACTTCGTGGGCGGCGTGCTCACTCTGCTGCCGCAGGAGACATCCGCGTGAACCCGTTGTCGGAGGCGGCGCTGACCGCCCGGCTGCGGCTCCCCGCAGCAGTCGACCCCGCCGCAGCCCCTCCGCCGTCACCGCCCGAGCGGACGCGCACACCACCTCTTGCCCTGCCCAGGAACGCCTTGCAGCCCCTGATCGCCGGAGAGCAGCTCACCATCACATACGGGCATCCGGACGGGTCGAGCTGTGAGCTCGGAAGGTGGCCGAACCAGACCATCGTCACCATCCATCACCGCGACGGGCGCAACCTGTTGGCCGCAACCTTCGACACTCACCCACCCGGCGCGCTGGAGGCATGGCTGAGCGCCAAGCACCAACAGCTCCTGGCCGCCGGATGGCGAAACCCCGTGGTCAAGAAGGTCGACGCCCCCGCCTCCAGGCCACGCCACCCCCGCGTGTGGTGAGCGCTGTGGCACACCCCGCCTTACGCACCGTGTGCCGCCCGCGCACCCGCGCCTGCTGCTCGGCCGGTCGGGAACGGCCGAGCACGCCTGCGGGCGAGAGCGGCCCCCACACCCGCAGCCGGTCTCGCCCGCAGCACAAAACCCCGCGGCCTGGAGGCGGAGGGCGTCAGCATCTCTCGCACAGGCAAGAGGTGAGCACGCCGGACGCCACTCCCCTCCAGGCCGCGGCACGCACCACGACCAGCATCACGCCCAGCACGCAGGAAAGGTGACTCATGAGCGTCGAGCACAGCCTGATGGCACCACCCCACGCACACCCACGATCGCTGATCTCATCCGAGCTCTACGACCAGCTCATCTATGAGGTCGCATCCGGCCACGAGGTCAGCGCCGACATAGCGACACTCATCATCGAGCAGATGCTGGGATTCCTGGACCTGTCGGCTCGCGACCCCGGCCGACGCCACACCCCGTCGGAGCAGGTGGACTGGGGGTGGCATGCCTTCATCCTGCACACCCACGACTACGCCGTGTTCTGCGAGCGGCTCGCCGGACACTTCATCCACCACCTGCCGGACCCGCTCGCACCCCCGGGCGAGGGTGAGGAGGACGCTGAGCAGGCTGCGACGATGGCCGAGCGGATCGGCGCCACCGTGCAGGCCATGCGCCAGGCCGGTATCGTCGTCGACCCCCGGGTGTGGACGGCACCGGCCCAGTGCTCGCAGTGCTATGCAGGATGCGCCGACGACCCGCAGACAGAGGCCTGATCATGACCCGTCTCCACTGGGACGACCTCCCGACCGCTGTCCGCGACGCCCTGCAGGAGCACACCGGCGTCGTGATGTCAGCCGCCAGCGCCGCAGACGGCCTCATTCCAGGCGCCGCCCTCCATCTCAGCCTGCCCTACGGCGGCAAGGCCTTCCTCAAGGCCGTCGAGCTCAGCAGCCCGGCCGCGCCGCTGTATGTGCGCGAGCGCTGGGCGGGCACGATCATGCCCGAGGCGGTGCCCACCCCGGTCATGCACTGGAGCGCCGAGGTCGACGGATGGCTGCTCATGCTGTTCACCCACATGGATGGGCGCCCGGCCGACCTCACCCCGGCCTCCGCGGACCTGGTCGCCGTCCTCGACCTGGTCGCCGATCTCGGCGAAAGGCTCACCCCCTGCCCGGCCGAGGAGGGGCCGCCGGTCGCCGACCAGATCGAGCGCCTTCTCCTCAAAGGCAGGCATCTGCTCGACAGCAGCACAGCTGTGCTGCCTCAGCGCGCACTGTATGCCGAGGCGATCGACGGGTTCGCCGCTGCGTCCATCGCGGGCAGCACGCTGCTCCACTACGACCTGCACCCCGGCAACATTCTGCTGTCCGGCGGCCTGGCTCGCGTCCTGGATTGGGGGTTCGCCTCAGTGGGTCCCGCGTGGGTCGACGCGGCCGTGCTCGGCCCCCGACTGATCGAGGCAGGCCACACACCGGAGCAGGTGGAAAAGCTGCTGCTGGCGCTGCCGGCCTGGTCGTCTGCGCCGCACGAGCAGGTGAACGCCCTGATCGCGGCGTGGACCATGTTCCGCCGCTACAAGGCCGTGCACGGCCCCGAAGCCGGACGCGCCGCCCGCACCCGCGCGGCCGCCGCCGGGCACGCCTGGCTGGGCTACCGGCTCAGGTAGGCCCCAGCTCCGGCCTCGCCCGCCTGGTGCGGCCCAGCAGCAGCACTGAAGCGGGCGAACCCCCGGCTGCAACAGCTGGAGCCGAAGGCGCGGGCTCAACCGGCAGCCGGGCCTCGCGTACGGCACAGCACGCAGCTGCGATTCGGGGGCGCGGCGGCGGGCTGAATCGCTGGGAGGCGGCCGCGAGGGGTCGCCGGCCGCCCACCAGCCTCGCGCGCCCCTGGCTGTCGGTGGCAAGGGCTGGGGCGCGCCCCTCTTCTTCATTCCTGCCTTCATCCCTTCCTGGAGCACGCCCTGAGATGCCTACCCTCCCCAGCGCCGGGCTGCAGAGCGGCCAGCACGGCCGCCTGCCGCATGGCCTCACCCTGATGACAGCGCAAGGCGGTGCCGCGATGATCCCCTCCGCAACACCCCCCGGACGCCGTCGCCCAGCCAGCGTTCCCTCCAGCGTGAGCGAAACCCCCTGGCACACCTGGCCGGAGCTCAAACTCACCCCCGCTGGCGCGCCTGAGGAGAGGTCAGCCGCCGCCCACGTGCAGTTGCTCATCGACATCCCGGCCCTGCTCGGGGCCTGCATGGCCGTGATCGAGTTGCGACTGCTGCAGCACCTGGCCTCGGGCCCGCTCACCCTCACCGAACTGGCCGAACGCGCCAAGCCCGCCCCGAGCGGAGCCGCCCTGGACGCCCGACTGCTCGAGCAGGTCCTGCACCTGGCCGCAGCCTTCGGCATTATCGGCCGCAGCCGGGGCCGCTACCACCTGCCCCGCCACGAGGATCCAGTCACATCCTTGGCCGCCTCATTCTGGATCGCCTTCCATCTGAAAGGCAGCCCGCTCGGGTTTTGCCGCTCCCACCGGCACGGCCCCAGCATCGCCGCAGGCTACCCCGGCGCTGCCGCCCTCCACGCCCAGGTCGCCGCTCCCTCCCTCACCGGGCGCTCGGCTCTGCCGCGCCACCACCTACCGGCACCGGACCCCGCGCGGCGACGCCTGATCGACGCCGCTCTGGCCGAAGGCGACTACACCGGCGTCACCACCGTGGCCGACATCGGGGGCACCACCGCCCACACCCTCGCCGCGATCCTGAGGCGCCACGCGCACCTGCGCGGGGTGCTGGTGGAGGAACCTCATCTTGCCGCTGCCGCACACAGCTATCTGCACGCCAGCGGTCTGGCAGAGCGCGCGAGCGCCGTGGCGGCAACACACCAGATCCCGGCCGACGCCGACCTGTTCCTGCTCACCCCCGCCTCGCACACCGGCATCGACGCCGCCCTTGTGCTACCGGCCCTGGTCGCGGCGATGAACAAGCACGCCCGGCTGTGGATCGTGGACACCCTCCTGCCCAGCGCCCCGCACAGCGACGCCGACCTCGCCCTCATCGCCGACGCCCGCCTGCGCACCCTCGTGCATGGCAGCCCAGCCCGCACCCGACCAGACTGGGAGCACCTGCTGGCGCAGGCGGGCCTTCACCTCACCGATGCCACCCGCATCCCAGGGCACCTCAGCCTGATCCAGGCCAAGCTCGCCACGACAACCGGCGATCATCCGGGCTGAGTCGTCACCACTGCCCGGCCAAGGTCAACCTGAAAGCAACATGCACCCCGGCCTGAAATCAGCGGCCAGCCCGCCACACCCCGTGCAGAGTTCACCCTCATGAAGGGGTGAGCGTGCAGGCGTTGCCCGTGATCGTCGGCAACTCCTGCGCCATCCGCATCTCGGTCATCAGCACCGAAGCAAGCCACCAGCCAGATCACCGCGGCCTTCGTTCCCGCTGTTGGGAGTCCCGCCTCGCGTGAATCAAACGACGAAGGCCTAGGACGACTACATCTGAGCAAAAACGTTCGTTTTCGTATCGCCGCGGTCGACGTACAGCACGCCCGCCCGATGAGTGGTGGTGGCTGTGCGTCCATCTCCAGCGGCCGCTTGCGTCCTTGGTGCACCGGTATCTGCTACCGCTCCGATCAGCGGTCCAGGGGCCTGCTTTACCTGCGTGGCCTGCTGCTGGACGGCCTTCGCACATCGCGTGCAACGTGGTGCCCGCTTGGTTGTTGTGGGGTGGGGAGGTCGGCTGGTGGGCCGAGTGGGGGGTCGTTGGCCAGGTCGAACGCGGCGGCGAGGATGGTGAGGACCTGGGGCGTGGCCTGAGGTGCGAGTTCGTACTCGCCGCGCTTGCGTTGTGTGATCAGCCTGGCGCTCTGGAGTGCGCGCAGGTGGTGGTAGAGCTGGCCGCTCGTGCTCTGCTCGCCGTCTCCGGCAAGGGAGTCCTGGAGGTCGGTGCTGGTACGTCGGCCTTGTTGTACGAGTGCTGCGAGCAGCGCCAGGCGTGGCCGGCTGCCCAGGGTCTCCAGGATGGTGGCCACCGGTGTCCAATCGGCCGACAGCAATTCGGCGAGGGCATGCTGCCTGCCTCAGAGGCTCTCGCCGCCGGCCAGTCGGGCTGCTCCGGCGTAGCTCACGGTGCCGAGACTGTTGTCCTGCTTCGCCTGGCGGAGCATGCCGGTGGCTGCCGTGGTGAGGGGCGGCGCCTTCGGCGGGTGTGGTGGGGCTACGGTGTCAATTCGACTTTCCAGGTGGGCGATCCGGCGCTCGAACTCGGCGAGTTTGTCCTCGCTCATCGCATTCTCCTATGCTAGTCCGTAGCTACGGAATAGCGTAGATGCCTGGTGCGGGCATGACACCGTCCTTGGCAGGCGAGATGTCGGCAGGACTCGATGCAGCGGGGTGCACGCACGTGTTCGCCCGGGCTGACCGTCATCGGCTTTCACGGGGGGGCTGAAGCCGAGGGTGTAGCGATCAACGACAGCCCATGACGAGCGGGCAGGCCGGTTGCACAGCGGGGGCATGAGGCGTCCCGGCGAGCATGGCCCTGTTCCCCCTTGAGCCCGGTGCGGGCGGTGAGCGGTCGACGGCGATCGACGGGAACGTCACCGCCCCGTCGTCACCGGCGACGGCTCGGCTCTGATCAGTGTGAACGTCCGGGTGCGCCCTGCGGCTCCGCAGGCTCTGGCCGGGCTGCCCGCTGCTCCGGCGGGATCAACCGGCCGGGAGAAGGCGGTGCGCGAACTGGAGGTCTTCCTCGATCCGGCTAACCAGACCGGCGGCCGCCCGGACGGTGCTGGGCAAGCGGGGGCGGTGGTGTCCGCGGTGGCGGGGATGGGCGAGATCGGCCAGGCCGCCCTGGCCTAGTCGCCACCCACCATGCCATGGGCGAGGACCGCCTCAGGGGCGGAGTGTTCTTCGTCGACCTGCGCGACTACACGCCCGACGCCGACGGGCAGGTGAGCGCGGAGACGGCGGCCGGGCAGCTGCTGCGGGCGATGGGCGTGCACGGCGAGGACCTGCCCGTGGAGGCGGAGGAGGTGCCCGGGTTGTACCGGTCGGTCCTGGCCGACCCGGCGAAGGAGGGCAAGGGGTTTTGGCGGTGGCCGACAACGCCGCCGCCGTCACCCCAGGTGCAGGACCTGCTGCCCGCGCACCCCTGTCACCGGTTGCCGGCGACCTCCCGGCACACGCTGGCCTCGCTACCCGCCCGCCACCTCGACCTGACCGTCCTGCCACGCGCGGAGTCGATCGATCCGTTGCACACCGCGCTGCCCCTGCGCGCCCCCGCCAACCTGCGGGCGGCCGAACAACCGCAGGACGCGGATCGGGTGGCCGCCGTGTGCGGGGATCTGCCCCCGGCATTGCAGATCGCTGCGGCTCTGCGCGCCGCCGGACCGGGGCGGCCTTTGGCGGAGCTGGCCGAGAAGCTGGCAGCCGGAGAGCTGTTCGATCCCCTGTTCACGACCGCACGGGCCTCCTGTCGACCACAGGGGCAGCTCCTGAGCGGACGCGTGGCAGAAGTGCCGCATCCGGCGTCGGCACCATGCGCCTGCCACCGAACACGATTCAGCCAAAGGGAAGCAGCGCCCGGCAAGAAATCGATTAATAACGGCAGGAAAGCAGCTAGGGTTCTCTCGGATTGATTCATAGACTGAATGGGAGAGTGGACGACGAAAGGAGACGGGCACGTGAAGATTGCCAGCCATATCGCGATTTCGAATCGCCAAGGAGGAATAGTGCGCAAGATTATCACCGCCATCGTATTCACCGCTTTTCTCATGGCGGCACAGGGTCTTTCTGGCGCGCAGGCCTCGACGGGAAGCTTCTCGGACCCGCAACAGTACTGCCGGATCGTCCTCGACAAGCTAAAGCCGGGAGAGAAGGCCTCCCGCGTCCTGTCCCACACCTGCTCCAGCGAGAAGGAGAGCCTGCGAATCAACTCCGGCACCCTGTTGATGACCTGGTACGAAGACGCCCACTATCAGGGGCGCTCCACCTATGTGGAAGGCGCGTTCGGCCCGTGCGACAGCGAGGGCTACGCCATCACCGACACCGGATCCATCACCGACTTCCCGGTTGCGTACTGGTGGCGGCACGTCATCTCTTCTTTCAAAGTGTGGAGCAACTGTCTGCGAGGTGACCTGTACCGGTCAACCAATCTCGGCGAATACGGGAGGCCGTTTACCGGAGACAAGGCATATGTCGGCGACTACATGAATGACCGCATCCGCTCGCTCACGATCAGAGCGTAGTATTCCAGGGATACGCCGCCATCTTCGTTGCCAAGATAGAGCATTAACGGCCACCGCGTGATCATTCGGAGTCTGTGAAAACAGTCGAAGATCATGCGGTGGCCTCGGTCTTCAGTAACCTCTTTCATCCTCAGGTGGTCTCGTATTTCGCAGGACGGCGGTGGCCTTGCGGAGGTGTTCGGCTTAATGGGCAGCAGCGCGGTTTGCGAGGATGCGCCAGGTCGTGAGCTGGGCATTGGCTCGTTCGCCGGGTTTCGCATAGGCGGGCGTTGGAGCGGTTGGGCTGCTTCTGGAAGGGCGACTTGTTGCCCTGGTACGGGGTCGCGATGTTACTTTCGGTGCCCTGGTGCCCTGGTGCGCTTTGCCGCCAAGCTGAGCAACCCGGCTCTGTCCAGGGCTCGCAGGATGCCCCGGCTGCAGGCGGCGGGTTGTCGCGCACCAGCTGCGGTACGAACACCTGCCCAGCAGCATCGCCGGATGCTCGCTACCTTCGACCGACCGCCCACCCCCGCGCGGCACCGGGCGCCTTTGTGGCAAACCCGTGACCGCCACGCCCACAGCACGGCCAGACCAGGCGCTGGGTATCCACCGAGCACCGCACACCACGCCCCCGCTCCCCGCGGGCGCCGTAGTGGGGGCGGGTTCGTCGCCTTCGCGCCTGACCGGCGTGCCGTGACGCGCCGCAGGCCACCGCGGACAGCCAGGGGCGCTACCCGGCTCGCAGCCCGGTCGGCGGCGGGCGGCGCACGTCACAGGGGGTGCTTGGCGCCGGTGTGGTCAGGCGCGCTTCCATCTCCAGCGGCCGTTTGCGTACTTGGTGCACCGGTATCTGTTGCCGGTGCTCTTGGCGTAGCCGTACTTACGGTGCGCCGCCTGCGGGCAGTAGGCGCCGGGGGTGACGCATTTCCAGATGTTGCCCACCCGCCGGTAGCGGCAGGCCGCCTGCGCCTCGGCGACCGGGGCGCCGCCCTGGACCGCGCCGTCGACGGCGACGGCGGTGGCGGGGAGATGGGGAGGGTTGGTGGCGGCGAAGGCGGAGGGGGTGGCGGCGGGGGTGAGCAGGAGCGCCCCGGTCAGGGCGGCGGGCAGGAGCAGCTTCGTGATCACAGAAAGGGGGTCCTCACACACAGGGATGGAGATGGGGGGTTAGCAGGTGGCCAGCATCGTGTGCAGGGCATCGACCTCCGATCGTTGGGCGCTCAGTTCCCAGCGGTGCTTGACGCCCACCCACGCGCGCGCGTAGGTGCAGGTGAATGAGGCCAGTGGTGGCCGCCAGGCGGAGGGGTCCTTGGCGGCTTTGGCCAGGTTGACCTCATCGGTCACCGCCCACAGTTCGCCGTCGGTGAGGCTGTTGGCGAAGGCCTCGCGCCGCTGGGCGCTCCAGGCCCAGGCGCCGCTGCGCCAAGCCTCGGCCAAGGCCACCAGATGGTCGACGTCGAGGTGGTCCGGTGATGTCCACACCGCGCCGTCGTAGGGGCTGCGCCAGATCCCGGAGGTCGGAGCGCAGGAGGCGCCTGCGACCACGTCGACGCCGTCGCGGATCAGGACATGCTCGCGGGAGCTGCACTCCCCCTGTACCGGTGACCAGTGCGCGAACAACGCCCGGTCGTAGGTGGCGCCGTGTGTCTCGCCGGCCACCTTCAGCTCCGCGAGCTGGGCTGTGGCCTGCTGCGGGCCGGGCAGGCCGGGCGGCTCGCCCGCGGCCGGTGCGGCGGGGATGTTGAGCACGACGGCCGACAGCAGGGTGGCGGCCGCGCAGAGCGCGGCGGCCGGGGCTCGGCGCACAGCGGGCCTCCCGGCCCCCGGGCGTGGACCTCGGGCAGGAGAAGGGGGGCTCCTGATCAGGGGCGAGTCGCCGGGGACCACACCACCATCCCAGAGCAACCATGTGATTACACACGGTGATATCAGACAAGGTGTGTCACCCCGTTTTGGCGGATGAGCACCGTAACGCCGGCCGCCTCGTCCTGGAAACAGGGACACAAGCCACAAGCCGCCACCAGGCAAGCAGCCCGCCACAGGGGCGAGCGCGCGCTTGAGACGAAGGGCAGAGGCGGCCGGCATGCCACCGGCCGAGGTCCGCCACCGGTGGGGTAAGTGGAGCCGCCGCCGGGTCCGGGTCGGCGAGCTCGCCGAAGCCGGGCCGGAGCATCTGGCTCAGCGGATGAGCGCCGGGCTGGCCGCGACAACCCGGCCCGGGCGGGCGCACGCCCCCCGCGCCGCCGGGAGTCTGCCGTCACCGGGATCTCGCGGAGGCTGTAACAGATCGGCGACGGCTCGGGATGGGCGGGCGGGCTGGTTGCACAGTGGGGGCATGACGCTTCCCGGCGAGCACACCCCCGCCACGCCCGCGCAGGGTGTGAACGCCTCCGGTGAGGGGTCGGTGGCGGTGGGAGGGGATGTCGGCGGCACGGTCGTCATCGGTGATGGCGCGACCGTGATCAGCGCGACCGTTCAAATGCGGGCCGCAGCGCCGCGGGCTCTGGCCGGGCTGCCCGCCCCTCCCGCAGGGTTCACCGGCCGTGCGGGCGCGGCGGGCACGCTGGTGGCCTTCCTCGACCCGGCCCGCGACCTGGGTGGTGCCGGGGTGGGTTCGGGGGTGGTGGTGTCGGCGGTGGCGGGGATGGGCGGGATCGGCAAGACCGCCCTGGCCCTGGTCGCCGCCCACCACGCCATGGCGAAGGCGTGGTTTGCGGGCGGGGTGTTCTTCGTCGACCTGCGCGGCTACAGCACCGACGCGGGCGGGCAGGTGAGCGCGGGAGCCGCGGCCGGGCAGTTGCTGCGGGCGATGGGCGTGCACGGCGAAGACCTGCCTGCGGATCCGGAACAGGTGCTGGGGTTGTACCGGTCGACGCTGGCCGGCCTGGCGGGCGAGGGTAGGGGGGTGCTGGTGGTGGCCGACAACGCCGCCGCCATCGGCCAGGTGCATCCGCTGTTGCCCCCGCAAGCGTGTCATCGGTTGCTGGTGACATCCCGGCACACGCTGGCCTCGCTGCCCGCCCGCCACCTCGACCTGGCCGTCCTGCAGCGGGCGGAGTCGGTGGAGTTGCTGCACACCGCGCTGACCCTGCGCGACCCCGCCGACCTTCGGGCGGTCGAGCAGAAGTCAGGCGCCGATCGGGTGGCCGCCTTGTGCGGGGATCTGCCGCTGGCGTTGCAGATCGCCGCCGCCCTCCTCGGCGCCGAGCCCGGCAGGCCGCTGGCGGAGCTGGCCGGTGAGCTGGCTGCGGCCGGGGAGCGGCTGGACGTGCTGTCCCCGCCCGACGGCGCCGCCGGTGACGGCGGGGCGGGGGGAGGGGGGCCGTTGCCGGTGCGGGCGGTGCTGGAGCTGTCCTACCGCCACCTGCTCACCACCCGGCCGCACCTGGGCCGACTGCTGCGGCTGCTGGCCGCGGCCCCCGGCCCGGACATCGCCCTGCCCGCGGCGGCCGCCCTGGCCGGGCAGCAGAAGGGGCGGACACGGCGGGAACTGCGTGAGCTGGCGGTGGCCCATCTGATCACCGTCCCGGCGCCGGGCCGGTGGGGCATGCACGACCTCATCCGCGAGCACACCGCCGAGCACGCCCGCGCGCATGCCGGAGACGACGAGCAGTCCCAGGCTGTGGACCGGCTGCTGGAGCACTACCTGCACACCGCCGAAGCCGCCGACGCCCACCTGCGCGCCCTGCCCGGCCAACCCGTCCCCGTCCTGTTCGAAGGGCGGCAGCAGGCGCTGGCGTGGTTCGACGCCGAGCGCGCCAATCTCATCGCTGCCGTCGCCGGGGCCTCCGGCACCGGCCGCCACCGGGTGGCCGCGCTCCTGCCCGCCAGCCTCGTCATCTACCTGGACTGGCGGCGGCATCTGAACGATCTGCTGACCGTCGGCACCGCCGCCGTCGACGCCGCCCGCGAGCTCGGCGACCGCCGAGTCGAAGGCGCGACGCTCAACAACCTGGGCCTCGCCCTGCAGGAGGTGCGGCGCTTCGACGAAGCCGTCACCGCACACCAGCAGGCGGCCGGCATCTTCAGCGGGGCCGGCGACCGCCACAGCGAAGGCCAGACGTTGAACAACCTGGGCCTCGCCCTGCAGGAGGTGCGGCGCTTCGATGAGGCCATCACCGCACACCAGCAGGCGATCGGCATCTGCCGCGAGGTCGGTGACCGCCACGGCGAAGGCATGGCGCTCGGCAACCTCGGTCTCGCCTTGCGGCAGGTGCGGCGCTTCGATGAGGCCATCACCGCACACCAGCAGGCGGCCGACATCTACCACGAGGTCGGTGACCGCCACGGCGAAGGCATCGCGCTCAACAACCTCGGCACCGCCTTGCGGCAGGTGCGGCGCTTCGATGAGGCCATCACCGCACACCAGCAGGCGATCGGCATCTACCACGAGGTCGGTGACCGCCACGGCGAAGGCATCGCGCTCAACAACCTCGGCACCGCCCTGCGGCAGGTGCGGCGCTTCGATGAGGCCATCACCGCACACCAGCAGGCGATCGGCATCTACCACGAGGTCGGTGACCGCCACGGCGAAGGCATCGCGCTCAACAACCTCGGCACCGCCCTGCACGAGATGCAGCGCTTCGATGAGGCCATCAGCACGCACCGGCAGGCGGCCGACATCTGCCGCGAGGTCGGTGACCGCCACGGCGAAGGCATCGCGCTCAACAACCTCGGCACCGCCCTGCACGAGATGCAGCGCTTCAATGACGCCATCACCGCACACCAGCAGGCGACCGACATCTACCACGAGGTCGGCGACCACCGCAGCGAAGGGCAGGCGCTCAACAACCTCGGCACCGCCCTGCAGGAAGTGCGGCGCTTCGACGAAGCCGTCACCGCCTACCGGCAGGCGGAGGTCATTTTCGTCTCCTTCGACGACGACCACGCCCTGGGCATCGTCCGGGACAACCTCGCCGAAGTCCGCGCTCTGCGGGAAGAGCCAGGGTCTTGATCGGCGGGGTGTTGGGAATCGATCGACTCCTGGACAAGATCCACAGGTCTCTGAAACGGCGGTGACGGCGCCCGGATCGTGTCCGGGAAACGTGTCGGGAAGTGCCACTGTCCGGGAACGTGGGGACGGTCGTTTGCCGTACACGCGCCGGGTGGTAACGGATCGGGCGACATCATGGGCGGGCGGCGGCCGCTGCTGGAGCATGAGCACATGGCCTCCTCCCCTCCCGAGCAGCCCTCACAACCCGAACCCGGCGTGCACTCCGCAGGTGAGCGGTCGGCGGCCGTCGGCGGCGACCACCAGGGGCCGATCATCACCGGCGACGTGCACGGCGGCCTTCACCTGCACCCCCCGGCCCCGGCTACTCGCAGCGCCCGCCCGGTGTTCCTGCCGCGCCAGGCCGGTCGCATGTTCGTCGGCCGACACGACGAACTGGCGGCCCTGGACGAGGCGCTGACCACCCACGCGCGCGGGTGGGGGGCGGTGGTGGTGCGGCAGCGGGTCGGGACGGTGCACGGGCTGGGCGGGATCGGCAAGTCCACCCTGGCCGCCCACTGGGCCGAACAACACCTCGGCGAGCACACCGCCACCTGGTGGATCACCGCCGACAGCCCCGAGGCCGTCACCGAAGGCCTCGCCGCCCTGGCCGTCGCTCTCAACCCGTCCATGGGCGGGCAACCTCTGGAGCAACTGGCCGAGCACGCCATCACCTGGCTGACCGGCAACGACGGCTGGCTACTCATCCTCGACAACGTCATCAGCCCCGCCGACGTGCAGGATTTGGCTGCCCGGTTGCGCAACGGCCGGGTCTTGATCACCACCCGCACCGCCACTGGGTGGCACCACCTCACCGACCAGGTGCTGCACCTCGGCGTACTGCCGCACGAGGAAGCGGTCGAACTCCTCACCAAGATCGTCGCAGCAGCCCGCCCCGGCCACGACCTGACCGGCGCCGACCGGCTGGTGACCGAACTGGGGTGGTTGCCGCTGGCGGTGCAGCAGGCGGCCGGCTACCTGGCCGAGACCGGCCTCACCCCGCAGGCGTACCTGAACCTGCTGGCCGACTACCCCTCCTCCCTGTACTCCTCCGGCCCCGCGGGGACGGCGATCGACCGGACCGTGGCCCGGGTCTGGCACACCACCCTCGACCACCTCCACACCACCACACCCCTGGCCGGGGACCTGCTGCGGGTCCTGGCCTGGTACGCCGCCGACGCCATCCCCCGCACCCTCCTCACCCCCATCGGCCAAGCCGTGGAAGAGGGGCCGCCCGGGCTGCACATCGCGCTGGCCAGGCTGGCCGCCCACAACATGATCACCCTCACCACGGACGCGATCAGCGTGCACCGCCTCGTGCAGGCGGTCGCCCGCACCCCCGACCCCGCCGACCCCCACCGCCAAACCGGCGACATCACCACCGCCCTGCACACCGCCACCCGTCTCCTTGACCACGTCCTCCCCGCCGATGCGGATCTACCCTCCGACTGGCCCGCCTGGCGCACCCTGCTCCCCCACATCAACGCCCTGGCCGACCATTCCGACCCCGGCACCGACACCCCCGCCACCAGCCTCCTCCTGGACCAGGCCGCCGCCTTTCTACGCGGGCAGGGCACACTCGGCCAGGCGATCGCCTACCTCGAACGCACCCTGACCACCGCCGAACGCCTCCACGGAAACGACCACACCGACACCTTGACCTTCCGCAACAACCTTGCCGGCGCTTACCAGGATGCGGGCGATCTGGGACGCGCTCTACCCCTGTTCGAGACCAACCTCGCCGACCGCGAGCAGAGGGATGGTACAGACCATCCCGACACCCTGACCTCCCGTAACAACCTCGCCTACGCCTACCGGGATACGGGCGATCTGAGACGCGCCATCCCTCTGCTTGAGGCCAACCTCGCTGCCTGTGAGCGGGTGCTGGGCGCGGACCACCCCCACACCCTGTCTTCCCGCAACAACCTCGCCAGCGCCCACCAGGCGGCGGGCGACCTCAGGCGTGCCGTCCCTCTGTTCGAGACCACTCTTACCGATCACGAGCGGGTGCTGGGCGCAGACCACCCCCACACCTTGACCTGCCGCAACAACTTCGCCGGTGCCTGCCGGGATGCGGGCGATCTGAGACGCGCCATCCCTCTGCTTGAGGCCAACCTCGCTGCCTGTGAGCGGGTGCTGGGCGCGGACCACCCCCACACCCTGTCTTCCCGCAACAATCTCGCCAGCGTCTACCGGGAGGCGGGCGATCTGAGAGGCGCCCTCTCTCTGTTCGAGGCCATCCTGGCGGATCATGAGCGAGGGCTGGGCGCAGACCACCCGCACACCCTGCTCTCCCGCAACAACCTCGCCTACGCCTACCAGGAGGCGGGCGACCTGGCACGCGCCGCCCCCTTGTTCGAGGCGACCCTCGCCGACCGCGAGCGGGTGCTGGGCCCCGACCACCCCGACACCCTGACCTCCCGCAGCAACCTCGCCGGCGCCTACCGGGCGGCGGGCGACCTCACCCGCGCCACCCCCCTGTACGAGGCCACCCTCGCCGACTGTGAGCGGATCCTCGGCCCAGACCACCCCACAACAAGAGCAGTTCGCGGAAACCTGGAGCTGGTCAGGCGAGACGGTGACATCGCAGCCGGTGAGGAGTGATCGTTCCCTTGCGGGCGTCTGTCGATTCCCGTAGTCCCCTGCACGGATGACCTGGTGTTTCAGTTCATGAACACCTCGGTGGTGACGGACCAGGTAGAGATCAGACGGTAAACGCCCGCTCCACCGTGCCCCCGCCCAGGTCGACAAGAAGGACATCGGGAAAGCGCAGGTCCGCCCAGAAGCCGCCGGGCCCCTGCAAGCCCAACCGCGACGTAAGCCAGACCGGGCGCCGCCAGCCGCACCCGCTGCACCTGGGGCGGCAGTCGCGCCAACCCCTGTGCACCCACGACGTGAAATACACCGTCGCCGACAAATCCGGAACACTGTGGGCCTGCTGCGAGCAACACCTGCCCGCCTACCTCGCCTCACGCCCCACCCAATGACAGACAGGGGCGTCGTACCGCCCGCGCCCCAGCCTGTCCGCTGGTGTGCTGCCGGGGTGTTCCGCTTCTAAGAAACCGGAAGACCTCGCACAGCCTCAGCTGGTGATCCCGGAAACCGGGTGGAACCGGACACTCGCCATTCCGGAAGTCGTCCTGCTACCGCTGTTCCGTGACTGCGGTACGAAGACGAGTCTCGTGGCGTGCGAGAGCCGCATCCAGGTGGTCTTGCCTCGCAGGGCGGCGGGTTGTTCGTCTTCGGGCTGTTGGCGGGCGGGGCTGGCCGGGGTGCGAGAGAAGAGAGTGGGGGCGGCCCGGTGTGGTAACGGATCGGGCGACATGGTGGGCGGGCGTCGAGTGCTGCTGGAGCATGGGCGCATGGTCTCTTCCCCGCCTGGGCAGCCGCAGCAGCCTTCGCGCCCCGAGCCCGGTGTGCACGCTGCGGGCGGGCGCTCGGCGGCTGTGGGCGGTGACCACCATGGGCCGATCTTCACCGGTGACGTGCACGTGCACGCTCCGGCGTCCCCGGCCGGGCGTGGTGCCTGTCCGGTGTTTCTGCCGCGTCTGGCCGGGCGGATGTTCGTCGGCCGCGGGCAGGAGCTGGCAGCTCTGGATGCGGCGATGGCGGCGGGTGAGGGGGAGGCCGGGAGCGGGCCGACAGTGGTGGTTCGCCAGCGGGTTGGGATGGTGCACGGGCTGGGCGGGATCGGCAAGTCCACTCTGGCCGCCCATTGGGCCGAACAACACTTGGGCGAGCACACGGCCACGTGGTGGATCACCGCCGATAGCGGCGAGGCCGTCACCGAAGGTCTGGCCGCTCTGGCCGTCGCCCTCAACTCCGGCTTGGCCGGGCAGCCGCTGGAGGAGCTGGCCGAACATGCCCTCGCCTGGCTGACCGGCAACGACGGGTGGCTGCTCGTCCTGGACAACGTCGTCGTCCCCGCCGATGTGGAGGAGCTGGCGGGGCGGGTGCGTAACGGGCGGGTGCTGATCACCACCCGCGCCGCGATCGGCTGGCATCACCTCGCCGACCGGGTGCTGAATCTTGGTGTCCTGTCGCATGAGGAAGCGGTCGAACTTCTCACCAGGATCGTCACAGCCGCCCGCCCTGGGCACGATCTGGGGGGCGCCGACCGGCTGGTGGCCGAGCTGGGGTGGTTGCCGCTGGCGGTGCAGCAGGCGGCCGGGTACCTGGCCGAGACCGGCCTCGCACCCGGGGAGTACCTGGACCTGCTGGCGGGCTATCCGGCCTCCATGTACGCCCACACCCCGGCCGGGACGGCGATCGACCGGACCGTGGCCCGGGTCTGGCACTCCACCCTCGACCATCTCGGGGACACCGCCCCGCTGGCCGGGAGCCTGTTACGCGTCCTGGCCTGGTACGCCGCCGACGCCATCCCTCGCACTCTGCTCACCCCCCTCGGCGAAGAAGTGGAAGAGGGGCCGCCCGGGTTGCAGGCGGCGCTGGCCCGGCTGGCCGCCCACAACATGATCACACTGAGCGCGGACGCGATCAGCGTGCACCGCCTCGTGCAGGCGGTGGCCCGCACCCCCGACCCCGCCGACCCCCACCGCCAAGGCGGCGACATCGTCACCGCCCTGTACACCGCCACTACGCTCCTCGGCCACGCCCGCCCCGCCGGCACGAACCTGCCCGCCGACTGGCCCGCCTGGCGCACCCTGCTCCCCCACATCGCCGCCCTGGCAGAGCACGCCGACCCCGGCACCGACACCCCCGACACCAGCCTCCTCCTCGATCGCACCGCCACCTTCCTCCAAGGCCAAGGCGCCGTCGGGCAGGCGATCGGCTACTACGAACGCGCCCTGACCGCCGGCGAACGCCTCCACGGCCCGCACCACCCCAACACCCTCAACTCCCGCAACAACCTCGCCTACGCCTACGAGTCGGCCGGGGATCTGGGACGTGCCATCCCCCTGTACGAGGAGGCGCTGGCCAGCCGCGAGCGCGTCCTGGGCGGCGAGCACCCCGACACCCTCACCTCCCGCAACAACCTCGCCTACGCCTACGAGTCGGCCGGGGATCTGGGACGTGCCATCCCCCTGTACGAGGAGGCGCTGGCCAGCCGCGAGCGCGTCCTGGGCGGCGAGCACCCCGACACCCTCACCTCCCGCAACAACCTCGCCAGCGGCTACCAGGCGGCCGGAGATCTGGGACGTGCCATCCCCCTGTACGAGGAGGCGCTGGCCGACTTTGAGCGTGTTCTGGGCGGCGAGCACCCCGACACCCTCACCTCCCGCAACAACCTCGCCAGCGGCTACCAGGCGGCCGGAGATCTGGGACGTGCCATTCCTCTGTTCGAGGCGGCGCTGGCCGACTTTGAGCGTGTTCTGGGAGGGGAGCACCCCGACACCCTCACCTCCCGCAATAACCTCGCCAGCGCCTACCGGGCGGCCGGGGACCTGGGGCGCGCCGTCGCCCTGTACGAGGCCGTCCTAGCCGATCGCGAGCGTGTTCTGGGAGGGGAGCACCCCGACACCCTCACCTCCCGCAATAACCTCGCCAGCGGCTACCAGGCGGCCGGGGACCTGGGGCGCGCCGTCGCCCTGTACGAGGCCGTCCTAGCCGATCGCGAGCGTGTCCTGGGAGGGGAGCACCCCGACACCCTCACCTCCCGCAACAACCTCGCCTACGCCTACCAGGCGGCCGGGGATCTGAGGCGCGCCGTAGCCCTGTTCGAGGCGGCGCTGGCCGGGTGTGAGCGGGTGCTGGGGCCGCAGCACCCGGCGACGGAGGTGGTGCGCGGGAACCTGGAGGCAGCGCGCCGAGAAGATGCTGCGGAGTGACAGCGCTGAGGCTCTGGGGCTGCTGGCAGGTGTTCGCCATGGCGTGCGGCGGTGCCAGGTCTTCAGCCCTTTCCGGGGCGGGAACTTTTGCGAGCCGCTCGCGCGGGCGCGCGCGAGCGGCTTCAGGGTGCCGTTCTTGAAGGTGATGAAGCCGTCGCCGGTAGGGGCCGGGGGTCGTTCACCCGCGATCCGTGGTGGAGCCGGTGCTCAGATAGCGGTGCAGGGAGGTCTTGGGGATGCCGGTCTTGGCGGCGATGACGCCGAGGGAGTCGCCCTGGCCCTTGAGGAGCCGCGCGTACTCGATTTTGCCCTCGGGGTGGGCGACGGGTCGGCCGATGTGCCGGTTGTTTGCTTCGGCGACGGCGCGGGCGTGGGCGGCGCGCTCGGCGGTGAAGGTGCGTTCCATCTCGGCGAACAACGCCAGGAGCAGGAAGGCGATGCGTGCCATGCCCTCGTCGGCGGTGTTGATGGGCAGCGGGTCGGCCAGGGAGCGCACGCCTACGCCGCGTCCGGACAGTTCGTGGACGAGGTTGAGGACCTCGCGCAGGTTGCGGCCGATGCGGTCGAGGGTGTGGACGACGATGGTGTCGCCGGGGCGGGCGTAGGCCAGGAGCCGGTTGAGGCCGTCGCGGTCGACGGTGGTGCCGGTCTTCTTGTCGAGATAGATCTGGGTGCCTGGGATGCCAGCGGCGGCCAGGGCGTCCAGTTGCCGCTCCAGTGATTGTTTTGTGGTGGAAACGCGCGCGTAGCCGAGTTCCAGCCCGGCCTGAGGGTGCCCGCCGTTGTTCGTCATCCCACGATCGTACCGAAACTCGTCTCCGTACCCTAGTTACGGAACATCTCTAGTGGAACGATTTCCGGAACGCGGGGTGTCTGCTGTCGTCCGATTTCCAAGATCGTGTTCGGTGGTGGTGCGGGTCGTTCCACTTTCTTAGAAGCGGAACACCCGGCCGCATACCAACGGACAGACCGAGGCACGGTTCTGCGAAGGGTTTCCCCTCAGCCCCCTGCGGGTGGTCGCCTCATCCACTCGGGGACGGCCTGGCTGGTGGCCTCGCGGAACATGTCACCCACCCCGTCGCTGTCGCCGACGAAAGCCGAGGACAGAAGGACAGCAACGGTATCGACGACGTCTTGCGCGTACTTGGGACGAAACCCCTGGCCGGACACGTCAAGACGAAGCCGACCGAAACTGTGGCACAAGCCCTCGCCGAATTCACCGCACTCAACACCAGACCGCCTCCGGCCGGATCCGAGAGCCGGGCACCAGGAGAGCGTGAGAGGCGTCTGCTGTGCGGGGCCGATCTTCCCGGTCAGAGAAGGCTGGAGACCGGGTTCCGGGAGCCGATGTCCGGCAGCAGCACACGCGAGCGATTACTGCAGGTCCTCCCATCCCCAGGGGGCGGCGGGTTCGCCCTCAGGTTCTCGCCCGAACGCGAACCGGTCCTTGTGATCACCGATGTCGACGAACTGGTCGAACAGCCCGGCGGCGGGAAACCTTCCCACCAACACAGCGACCTGCTCGTGTGCTTCGGCCGCGCGCAGGCTGACCAGCAGGTCGGCGACGTGGTACGGGTTGTTGAGGTTGGTGTGGGTGGCGGGGTCGCGGGCTAGCAGCGTGGCGACCTGCTCGTGTGATCCAGCCTTGCGCAGTTTGTCCAGCAGGTAGGCGACGGCGGACGGGTTGTCGAGAGTGGTGTGGGTGGCGGCCCGGGTGGCGAGCGTGGCGGCCTGCTCGTATGCTCCGGCCGCGCGCAGTCTGTCCCGTAGATGGGCGACGTCGGACGGGTTGTCGAGAGTGGTGTGGGCGGCGGGGTCGCGGGCCAGCAGCACGGCAACCTGCTCGTGTGATCCAGCCGCGCGCAGTCTGTCCAGCAGGTAGGCGACGGCGGACGGGTCGTCGAGGGAGGTGTGGGCGGCGGGGTCGCGCTCCAGCAGCACGGCAACCTGCTCGTGTGCCCCGGCCTGGCGCAGGCTGACTAGCAGGTGGGCGACGGCGCCTGGGTTGTCGAGGGGGGTGCGGGCGGCGGCCCGGGTGGCGAGCGCGATGACCTGCTCGTGTGCTCCGGCCTCGTGCAGTCTGTTCAGCAGGCGGGCGACGTCGGACGGGTTGTCGAGGGAGGTGTGGGTGGCGGGGTCGCGGGCCAGCAGCACGGCAACCTGCTCCTCCGCCCCAGCCCAGCGCAGAATGCCCAGGAGGCGAGCGACGGCGGACGGGTCGTCCAGGGGGATGTGGGTGACAGCCCGGGTGGCGAGCATGGCAACCTGCTCGCGTGCTCCGGCCTCGTGCAGGCTGACCATCAGGTCGGCGACGTCGGACAAGTTGTTGAGAGTGGTGTGGGCGACAGCCCGGGTGGCGAGCACGGCGACCTGCTCGCGTGCTCCGGCCTTGCGCAGCCTGTTCAGCAGGTGGACGACGTCGGACAAGTTGTTGAGGGTGGTGTGGGTGGCGGGGTCGCGGGCCAGCAGCACGGCAACCTGCTCCTCCGCCCCGGCCTCGTGCAGGCTGACCATCAGGTCGGCGACGTCGGACGGGTTGTTGAGGGTGGTGTGGGCGACAGCCCGGGTGGCGAGCACGGCGACCTGCTCGCGTGCTCCGGCCTTGCGCAGGCTGACCATCAGGTGGGCGACGGCGCCTGGGTCGTCGAGGGGGGGTGGGCGACAGCCCAGTCGGCCGGGCGCCGGTCCGCAGGATGCAGGGTATGCAGGCGTAGCACGAGAGCGCGGGCGGTGTAGGAGGCGCCGTGGGTAGTGGCGTTCTTGAACAGCCGGGCCGCATCGCGATACAGGCCCCGCCGCTCGGCGGCCTCCCCGAGCACGGCTTGGTCGCTGCGGTCTGCTGAGGTGGCGGCTGTGGTCCAGAAGTCGACGGGCGGGATGATGGCGGTGCGGTGGTCGCGGCCGTGCTGGTCCAGGTAGTCGGCCAGCCGGTAGGCGGGCTCGGAGCCTGCTTGCGCCGTTGCAGGGGGGCGGCGGTTGCGTGGGGTGCCGGTGTGGACGGGGGTGAGGATGCCGGGGATGCCCTGGCAGGGGGTGGTGACGTAGTCGAGGGCTTGTTGCAGCCAGGTGCTGTGGTCGGTTTGGGCCCATTGGGTGTCGGTGAGGTAGCCGGGTGCCGCAGCGGCAAGCCAGGCCAGGGGCAGGTGCGGTCCTGCGCCGAGGCGGCGGGCGTCCATCGCGGCGTCGATCAGCGCCCGCGTGGCGGGCGGCGCCTGCTCATAGCGGCCCATCAAGACCGGCACCCCGGCCAGGTACTGGGTGACCTGCCCGTCCCCGGCCCGCTCGGCCGCCTCGGCCAGCCGGGGATCGGCGCCCGCGACGGCGCCAAGCGCGCTCAGATCGGCCCGGGTGAAGGAGTCGGCGATCTTGATGTCGTGCCCGCCCAGCAACTCCCGCGCCTGGGCGTGCGCGTCGGCGGCGTCGGTGTCGGCGGTGGGGCGGGTGGTGAGGGTGTCCCAGTGCTGCGGCCACAACGTCGCCAAAACCAGCACCGGCCCCCGCCCCCGATCACGCAGCAGCTCACGCACCCCGGCCGCGACACGCTCACCGAGCCCGCCGGTGGTGTCGAGGTAGAACTGGGCCTCGTTCAGCCACACCACCGTGTACGGGCCGACCCGGGCGAGCGCGTCAAGGGCGGCGTCGGCTCTGGTGGGGTCGATCGGGTGCCACAACCGCCACCCCCGATCCCGCAGGGGGTGCAGGGCCTCCCAGCACGCCCTTGTCTTGCCCGTCGACGACCCGCCCACCAAAACCGCGATCCCGCTCTCACCCGCCGCAGCCCGCTCCACCACCTGGGCAAGGTGCCGGTCATGGGCGCGCGGGACGTAGGCGGGCAGCATCGGCAACCCGCTCTGCGCCGTGTCGATGGAGCGGTGCACCTCCAGGGCGAACGGGTCGGTGATCTCGGCCAGCGACCGGCCCGGCTGCGATCTTTCCTCCTGCATCGCAGGCGGCATGAAGGAGAAGCTGATGTTGCCGGTCATGATGATGCCGTGCTGGTCGCCGTCGACGATCACTGAGCGTTCCCCGCCGGCGCGTGTCGGCGGCGTGGGCGGCTCGGGTGGTTCAGGCGTCTCCAGCGGTCCTGCGGCCGGGTGGGCGGTCGGGGGGCGGCCGCCGCCGTCGCGCTCGGCCCGCGCCATCCGCCACGTCTTCTCCCACCACTCCGGCGGCGGCGCCACAAAGTTCGGGGTGGTCGTCCGGGCGAGGGGGCGAAGGCATTCCTCCACCAGCCAGCGCGCACTCGCCTCGTCGGCGGGAACCCGTTTGCCGCGCCACCACTCACTCCACGACTGCACCGAAAAGCTCACCGTAGGCCCGCGCCGGTCAGCCCGGGCCTTCAACGCCGCCCCTGGGGGACTACCGGCAGCCTCGTGCAGTGCGCGTAGCTGTTCGGCGTAGGCGTCCTTCCAGCTCAACGGCTCACCCACCCCAGCCCCTCCCACACGCTCAGGTCCGCCCGTCGCCGCATCCGGATCGGAAACCTCCCGGACCACACGCCGTCCCCGCATCCGGCGGGGTCACCCACCTTGCCCGTTCCACCACACCACCGCAGGACGAACGGGAAAACCGTTTGTACCGGATCAATCACGGACACCACCCGGAGTCGAGGAACCCCGGGATCCTCTGAAAGAGGAAGCACCGTGATCGACCGCACCCGCCCACGCCACCTGGCCTGTGCGGCCCTGGCCATCTGGTGGATCACCCACCGCTAACCACCCACCACCAGGCCCGGCACCCACACACCTGTGGGGAGCCGGGCCCTTCCCATGCCAGCCGCCTTATGAGCGCGTCTTATCGGGCCTCTGTCTGCACCAACCCGTGAAACACCCGCCGCCCAGGTCAGGCGCACAGCGTCGGCGTGTGACATGAGCGGTCACCTACGAAACACGCAGCATAGGAACGGTCACTGCTCACCGGCCTCGATGTCACCGTCTCGCCTGGCCTGTTCCAGGTTGTCGCGGACCACTCTTGTTGTCGGGTGTTCGGGGCCGAGTATCCGCTCGCAGTCGGTGAGGGTGGTCTCGAACAGGGGGATGGCGCGTCCCAGGTCGTCCGCGTCCTGGTAGGCGCGGGCGAGGTTGTTGCGGGAGGTCAGGGTGTGGGGATGCTCGGGACCTAGTACCCGTTCGCGGTCGGTGAGGGCGGTCTCGAACAGGGGGATGGCGCGTCCCAGGTCGTCCGCCTTCTGGTAGGCGGTGGCGAGGTTGTTGCGGGAGGTGAGGGTGTGGGGGTGGTCTATGCCGAGTACCCGTTCCTGGTCACCGAGGGTGGCCTCGTACACGTGGATGACGCGTCCCAGGTCGTCCGCGTCCTGGTAGGCGAGGGCGAGGTTGTTGCGGGAGGTCAGGGTGTGGGGATGCGCGGGGCCCAGCACCCGCCCGAAGTCGGTGAGGGCGGTCTCGAACAGGGGGATAGCGCGGCCCAGGTCGCCCGCATCCCGGTAGGCGAGGGCGAGGTTGTTGCGGGAGGTGAGGGTGTCGGGGTGGTCTGGGCCCAGCACCCACCCGAAGTCGGTGAGGACGGTCTCGAACAAGGGGATGGCGCGGGCCGGATCGCCTGCCTCCCAATAGGCGAGGGCGAGGTTGTTGCGGGAGGACAGGGTGTGGGGGTGTTCGGGGCCGAGTATCCGCTCACGGTCGGTGAGGGTGGTCTCGTACAGGGGGATGGCGCGGGTCAGGTCGCCCGCATTCTGGTAGGCGGTGGCGAGGTTGTTGCGGGAGGTCAGGGTGTCGGGGTGGTCGCTTCCATGGAGGCGTTCGGCGGCGGTCAGGGCGCGTTCGCAGTAGTCGATCACCTGCCCGGCGGTGCCCTGGCCTTGGAGAAAGGTGGCGGTGCGGTCGAGGAGGAGGCTGGTGTCGGTGGTGTCGGTGCCGGGGTCTGTGTGGCTGGCCAGGGCGGTGATGTGCGGCAGCAGGGCACGCCAGGCGGGCCAGTCTGCGGGCAGGTTCGTGTCGGCGGGGCGGGCGTGGTCGAGGAGGCGGGTGGCGGTGTGCAGGGCGGCGGCGATGTCGTCTGGCTGTCGGTGAGGGTCGGTGCGGTCAGGGGTGCGGGCCACGGCCTGGACGAGGCGGTGGACGGTGATCGCGCCGGTGGTGAGGGTGATCATGTTGTGGGCGGCCAGCCGGGCCAGCGCGGTCTGCAGTCCGGGTGGCCCCTCTGCTGCGGTTTCGCCGATAGGTGTGAGCAGGGTGCGGGGGACGGCGTCGGCTGCGTACCAGGCCAGGATGAGCAGCAAGGCCCAGGCCAGCGGGACGGTGTCGCGGAGGTGGTCGAGGGTGGTGTGCCACACCCGGGCCGCGGTGCGGTCGATCGGAGTCCCGGCCGGGTTGTGGGCGTACATGGAGGCGGGATAGCCCGCCAGCAGCTCCAGGTACTCCTGCGGTGTGAGGCCGGTCTCGGCGATGTATCCGGCCGCCTGTTCGACCGCCAGCGGCAGCCATCCCAGCTCGGTCACCAGCCGGTCGGCGCCCGTCAGGTCGTGGCCGGGCCGGGCGGCGGTGACAACCTTGGTCAGCAGTTCGACCGCTTCCTCGTGCGACAGGACACCGAGGTGCAGCACCTGGTCGGTGAGGTGGTGCCAGCCGGTCGCGGTGCGGGTGGTGATCAGAACCCTGCCGTTGCGCAACCGGCCGGCCAGGTCTTCCACGTCGGCGGGGGTGATGACGTTGTCGAGGATGAGCAGCCAGCCGTCGTTGCCGGTCAGCCAGGTGATGGCGTGCTCGGCCAGCTCCTCCAGCGGCTGCCCGCCCAGCGTGGGGTTGAGGGCGGAGGCCAGGGCGGCCAGGCCCTCGGTGACGGCCTCGCCGCTGTCGGCGGTGATCCACCAGGTGGCGGTGTGCTCGTCCAGATGGCTGGCAGCCCAGTGGGCAGCCAGAGTGGACTTACCGATCCCGCCCAGCCCGTGCACCATGTCCACCCGCTGCCGCACCACCACCGCACCCTGCCCGTGGGTGGTCAGCGCCTCGTCCAGTACGGCCAGTTCGTCGTGTCGGCCGACGAACATGCGGCCGGCTTGGCGTGGCAGGAACACGGGGCGGGCACCGCGCGAGGTCTGGGCGGCCGGGGTCGGGGGGTGCAGGTGAAGGCCGCCGTGCACGTCGCCGGTGATGATCGGCCCCTGGTGGTCGCCGCCGACGGCCGCCGACCGCTCACCTGCGGAGTGCACACCGGGTCCGGGCTGTGCGGGCTGCCCGTGAGGGGAGGAGGCCATGTGCTCATGCTCCAGCAGCACCCGCCACCAGCCCATGATGTCCGCCGATCCCCTACCACCCGGCGCCTGTACGGCAAACGGTCGGCCCCGCCTTCCCGGACACCGGCACTTCCCGACACGTTTCCCGGACACGATCCGGGCGCCGTCACCTCGTTTCAGCGCCCTGCGGATCTTGCTCAACAAGGGATCGAATGTCGAACACCGCCGCGTTCGTGTCTCTCAGGAGGGCGCGGCCCGACCATCGACGGAGGCGCTTGCTCAACCTTCATTCAGTGGGTGAGTTCGGCAGCAGAGGGGGCAAGGAAGTCAGATTCCAAGCGGTACGAACCTGCTGGAGGAGACGGTACGCCTGAATGTCTGCCTGCCCGATCAATCGGCGTGCTCGGATGAGGTGGTCGAGCGCGCCAGGATGGGCGGGGGCAAGGGTCACCTGCATTGCGGAGGCCGCAGAGCCACCGACGAAGATGCCGTGAATGGTGTCGAGGTGAAAGACGTGGTTGGCAAGGGTCGTGGCCAGTGGCCCGGTTTCGGGAAGGGTCGCCGACAGGTCCAGGAGCTGCTGGCCTCGCTGGCAGAGTTCTCCATCGGTGAAGGACAAGGGGCTGTGGAAGAGTTCGACCAGGTCCGGGGAGCCGCCGTCGCTGGCAGAGGCGGATCCGGTCCCGAGCCTGGTGAGTTCCCTGCTGATGAGTCGCTGGGTGACATCGGCCAGGGTGCGGGGAGTGCCGGGCGTGACGGTGCTGATGGCAGCGCGTGCGGTGCGGACCAGATCACGGGAGATGCCGCCGGTGAGGCAGGAGAACAGGGCGATGAACGGCACAGGAAGGTGCAGTACCCGGGAATTGAGTACCTTGACGGCATGTTCGAAGTCGAGTGGTTCGACGCGGATGACTTCGTCCAGGGCGCTGTCGAAGGCGTCGCGTCCGCTGGCCGGGGCCAGGCCGGCGTCGCGGAGGGCCTCGTCGGAGACGGTGATGAGGAACAGGCAGTGGGCAACCTCGAATACAGCTTTCACCTCGTTGAGGAACTCGCGAGCCTTGGCCGGTGGCTGAATGCGGTCCAGTTCGTCAATACCGATGACGAGGCGCCTGCCTTGCCGTCGTCGTTCGTGGGCCAGGTCGCGCAGGAACATTTTGAGGTTGTGGACGATCTCGGGGTAGGTCAGCGCCTGGCGGGACCGACCGGTCCCGCGTTTGCCCGCTAGGCCGAGGTTCATCCAGCTGGCACTCCATCCGGTTTCGGTCGCGTGGGTCGTCAGGTAGTGGATCTGGCGCAGGCGTCCCTTGGCGGCGGCCTGCAGTCCCTTGGGGTCGTTGTCAGTGATCGAATGGCAAGCCTGTGCGAACAGATGCAGCATGAACTCGCGCCGGTCGTGAAGGACCGGCGCGTCTACCTGGATGCTGGCGATCGCTAGGTCGGGGGTTTGCGCGAAAACCCGTAGGAGCTGTGATTTCCCGGTGCCACGTGGCCCGGCAAGGGCGATGCTGCCGCCGTCCATAGCTCGGCTGACCGCGATCAGATCCCGGTCGGCCTGCGTCTGGACGTGGTGGTTGTCACCGCGGGTCGTTTTCAGGCCAGGGGCCACGTCGATGCTGATAGTCAGCATGGTTCCGTACCGGCGGTCCGTCCGGTCGCCGATTTCCTCGCGGAGAACGGCCAAAGTGTGCTGGGCCAGGACTTCCTTCCAGGCCTCCAGTAGGGTGACGGCCTGGCCGGGCCCGGGTGAGCTGTTGAGCAAAACTACTGCTGCGGCAAGGGCTAGGCAGGCTCCGATACCGACCCACCAGCCCCACATGTAGCCGCTGCCCTCCATGTTGGTCGGCAGTCGGTGGTCATACATCCACCACACTTTCTGCACGTTGTAACCAAGTCCTCCGAGGACTCCCACTGCCAAACAAAGGCCCGCGAGAGCACCAAAAATCGAACCCTCCTCCCACAACGTTCCCGCCACGATAGCCAGAAAGACGCCTATGGCCAGGATCACGAACGAATGACTCAGGGCGTTTACGATCTCTAACTCTCGGGCTTCGCGTAAGGAGGCCTCTAACTCCTCCGCCCATCCCCAGATGCCCAATGTCGCTATGCTGAAAGTCAGTATGACAAGCACGGCGAGTGGAAAGAAGACGCGGTTGTGGCGCTTCTCCGACTTGATCGCTCTGCGGTAGTGAGCCTGGGCCGATTCGCCCGCACTGAGCACCACCTTGTGCTTGTTCTTCAGGAACCAAGTCCGCAAGTCGTCTTTGTCATTTACGTTTCCCAGTTCCGGCGAATCCAGCGCCTCGTCGAGGACGTCCCGCAGAAGCTGGTCGCGATCAGTCATCGCTGCCCCCCTCGTAAATCGGTTGGTCGCCGACGAGTCCCCTGTCGCGCCGCCGAGCATGCGTCAAGTTCGTTGAACACAAGCAGTCACCCGATACCCCGGCCAGGCACGCAAGCGCGTAGGAGGCGGCTGGCTCGTCGATCAGCTGCGACCACCAGGTCCCGCCGGGGCTGTGAGACATGCCCGCAGCCAGTTGGGGCCGTCGACGTCGAGCCACCACACCACTTCGTACTCACGCCGGTATGTGCGCGTGTTGGACCGCGAGCTCGCTCTTGTCGACCCTGCCTAGCCCTGAGATCGGCTGCGTGACCACTCCCGCACCCAAACCCGGACCACTGGCCGGGTTGTGCGGGGCGTCCAGGAACTGATCAGGGTGACACCACCGACGATGGCCGTCATGGAGTTGCCGCCGCCCATGCTCACCGCCCTGTCCCCTGGAGGCGTTCACCCCCTGTTTGAGGGCGGGCGGGGCGGGGGGGTGCTTGCCGGGAAGCGTCATGCCTCCACTGTGCGGTCAAAGCGCCCGACCGTCCCGGGGCGTCGCCGATCCGTTACGCCTCCCGGTCCTGCGACCGCACACCCCTGGTGATGATCGATTCCCAACGCATCGGGGGTGGGTGAGATGCGCGGGCGGATCAAGGTGCCACAGATCCGCCCGCGAATGAGTACACCGTTCGGTTCAGCGGAATCCGTCGGCACCGGCCGGACCGGCAGTCTCAGGCCCGTAGGAGAAGTGACGAGGGGGCCGTGTGAGCGCACAATGACGGCGCTGTCTCTCACGCTTTGTAAGACAAAAACGCTCCATGTGCGACCAGGGCAGCTCGCACTGGTTTCCTCTGCGATCGACAAGTGCGATACCTGCCACGACTGAGGATCATGTTTAGTCCGGGTGGGGCGCTGACGACGTGATGCAGTGCTTCTCGGAGCGCCGAGGGCCATCACATCACGTCGTCAGCTTCCGGGCATCAGAGAGCGGCTCGCAACGGGAGCTGAGGCTCGATGCCCAGCTTGGCGGCCACGACCACCACGATCACGACAACGACTGTGACGAGGTGGCGCCCCCAAGGGCCCGGGACGCTCACCGAGAGAGTGAAGTTGGACATGCGCATGCCTTCCATAAGGGAAATCGGATTGGAGGTGGCTGCGCTGGGCTCGCGTCTGCTTGCAAAAATGAGAGTGGTCCTCGATACGTTGAAGGTGTCAACAAGGGTGCAGGGCGCGAGTCCTGGGCAGCCGCGGCAGCCCAGTCCTCCGGCATGAGGACTGGGCTTTGTCGTTTGCCGGTCACAACGGTACTCATCGCCAGCGACAGAACAGCAGGCGTCGCCTTCGGCGTCGATCGCGCTCAGCCCGAGCGGCCGTTGAGAAGATCCGCAAGGAAGACGGGGGAGCGGCTGCACGGTCGATCGCCACTTCCCTCAGCAGGGGCTGCCCCTGGGGTTGGCCACACGGTTTAGCCGCTGGGCAGCAAATCGGGATCGTCCATCTCTTCAGCGCCCCAGGGCGGCGGCCTGGTCAAGGCTCAGGCCATCGCGGCGAGTCCGGCCGCCATCCGCTGGGCCAGATTCCTGCTCGGCTTCGCGGAGCTGGCTGGAGCGGACGTGGCGGCGGCGGCTCCACTTGCCCTATCGGTGGCTGGCTTCAGGTGTGAGTGTCTGGGCTCCAAGCGGGCGGCGTCCCCCCTGGTTCGAGTTCGACGTCTTCCAGAGTCAGGATCGGCTTGTAGCCCGCATCGTGAATGGCACCGATGACTTTGTCTACCTCATCCATGAGCTGCTCGTGTTGGATGTCGGCCATCTGGAAATCCACCCGGGCCTCGATGACAAGCCGCTCCGGGGGACGGGCCAAGGACGAGGTGTGCAGCGTCGATACCGCAAGCCCTGCATTGTGCGCCTCGTGGGCTGCAAGAAGGACGTCCTCCTGCGCATGCAGGTATGCGGTCGTGGCCTCCTTCAGCCGGTTATGGGCGTCATAGGCGTTCCTGTTGGCTTGCTCCAAGCGAACTTGGAGTCGCGTCACCTCGGGGAGCTTGGTGAAGTTTAGCGGGTTTTGCTTCAGTATCTCGGCGAGTGCAAGGAGTTCGCCAACGCGAACAGGTCGCTTGCTGCGTTCGATCTTCCAGATCGTTGCTTGACTGAACCCGAACCCGCGTTCGCTCATCCGCTGTGCTAATTCCTCCTGGCTCATCTCTGCAGCTTCACGGAAAGTGACCAGATTCTCTGCGAGGTTATGGTCGACCTGGCGGTAGCCGGGCGCTGATCCCTCCACTAGTCAACTCCAAAATGTAGTTGGATACAAAGTCGCTTCGAAGTCTACTCTAGTCGGGAGTTGAACCCGACACCAGATAGGAGTGGGTCATGCCGCAATCGATCGATGTCCACCCCCTCGAAGGACCGCACCCAACCTGCCGAGACTTCGTCGACCGCCTCCATGCTTGGGGATTCGCCAAGCGGAAGGAAGAGGGCGTACATGCCCTGTACAGAGGTCCCCACGGTGGGACATTGCGCGTCCTGCGCTCGCAGATGGGGCGCATCGACCCAGCGCAGGCCATGAAAGCTGCTCGGCTCATCGGTGTGACAGCTGAACAGTTCTGGGCCGGCCCCGGTGTCGCAGCGACCGTCGTAGAACCTTCTGTTCGGCGCGCCGCCCCGCGGCCGATCGCGCCGATGCCGTCTGGGCGCACCGCAGAGGAGGGCGCCCAGAAGCTCGCCCCGGCGTCTGTTGAGTTGATCAATCCGGCGGACGAGCTGTTTGGGCGCCTCTTTCCTGTGGGGGTGCAGATAACTGCGGATCTCCTGGACGATCTCCAGGAGTGGGTTCGCCTAACCGGCAAGCTCGCACATCACGCGACCCCCACTTCGCCATCTCTTAAGGGAGGCGCTGAGCACTTCTAGTCCATAGCCTGGCAGTCTCTGAAATTGCGGAATCTGCTTACGCGGCTCAGGCCACGCCGAAGCTAACGCCCTGACGATCGTCCGCCGACCGACCTGATATTTCTTCTCGATCGCACGACCTGACATCCCCGCGTGGGCATCGCGGCGTACAGCTCGACCTTCGAAGAGGGCATGCTGGCGGCGCCCCTTCATCACGAAGCGCATCCAGCGTCTCACCCATAGCCACATCCTGCGGTCAAAGCTCACGAACAACGACTTCACCGAAACCCGACCGTGGTCGGGAGTCACGAACAGGTGCGGTCAGATCTCACGAACAGAACCACCCTGGGGTTTTGGAGTTTTCGGCGGCCCTACGCGCGTGCGCGCGATCTCCGCCGACGGATCGGCGGTGTGCTCCTGCTCCCGTTCTCAGTCGCGGTCGTTGTCGTTGTCGTTGTTCATGAGTTTGGGAAGCGCGGTGAGGGTGGCGGCGCCTGCGGCTCCGGCGCTGAGGAGGGCGGCGGGCCAGGCGGTGGTGGCGGCCAGGGTGAGGGCGCAGGCGATGGAGGCGGTCACGAGGGTGGCCAGCAGGGTGAGCAGCGCGGGGAGGGAGAACACCGGGGGAGTTCCTCATCTTTCGTGTGGTTGTGGTGGTGGCCGGGTGGGGGGCCGACGGTGAGGTTGTCGGCCCAGAAGGTGATGAGCTCGTCTTCGGTGAACTCCTCGAAGGGGGGCGCGAGCGGGACGCGGCCGCTGCGCAGGGCCCAGATGGTGACGAGGTAGCCGGCCATCTCCTCGGCGTCGCAGGGGCAGCCGGGCTGCCAGCACCCGCCGGGGCGGGCGCACAGGCCGGACGGTGTGGCCGCCCCGGCGGGTGCGTCTTGTTCGGGTAAGGGAGCGGCCGGGCCTGGCGGGGCGGCGGGGGTGGCGTGCCACAGCATCGAGGAGCCCTTCGAACGAGGGAACGGCGGGAGGGGGATCGGGGGCAGGACGATCACGATGCCGTCCTGGCGTGCCGGGCCGCCAGCGGGTCAAACGCCCTCGGACGATGCCGGACGGTCCAGGACAGTCCAGGGCGGCGGCACGCCCCGGCCCGCCGGTTTCCCGGGGTGCTTCGGCGCCGTCCGGAATCGTTCGGCATCGTCCGGCGCCGTTCGGGGTCATCCGGTCTTCCCCGGAATCGGCTGAGATCGTCCGGTGGGTGTTTGCGCTGGTCCGGCCGGGATGGCCCGGAAGATCTCGAATGTTTGATCGGCGGGCGGGAGGGGTGGTCCGGGTGGCAGCATGACCGTTGTCACAGCCCGTCAGCATCAGTCATCGCGGCTGTGACGAACCCCTTCTCGAAGATCACGGATCCGGCATCAACGATGACCACAGAGCACAGTGCTTTCATCGATCAGCTCAACGCGCTCAGGAGGCAGGCCGGTAATCCCTCGTTGTCGACGCTGAAGAGGATGTCGCGGCGCCCGCTGCCGGACGGCTCGCAGGGGCGCCTGCTGCCGCCGAGCACCACCCAGGAGATGCTGCGGGGCAGGCGGGTGCGTCCTCCCGACTGGTCCTGGGTGATCGCCTTCGTGTCGGCCTGTCATCACGCCGCCGGTGAGGTGTGCCTGGATCTGGGCCCGGTGGACGTGCGCGGCTGGCACGAGCGCTGGCAGCGCACCTGCCAGGACGCCCCGGCCGTGGACGGGCGGGCTGCGCCCCCGCCCCCCGCGGCCGCCAAGCCAGAACCTGAGCCTGCCCCTGCCGCGACGGCAGAACCAGAACCGGAGCCGGAACCTGAGCAGGTGCCGACGCCGGTGCCGGAGTTGGTGCCGGTGGTCGAGGTGAACCCCGCCGATGAGGAGGCCTTCCTGGCGACGCTGGACCACTACCGCGACCGGCACGGCCGCACCGCCGGCCGCCTGGCCGTACACGGCGACCCCAACGCGGCCTTCCACCTGGCTTTGATCATCTTGGTGCAGGGGCGGGTGCGCGACGGCAGGACCTGGCTGCGCCGGGCGATCGAGCGGGGTCATTCCACGGCCGGGGATCTGCATGACAGCCCGGACATCCGGACCGAGGCCGCCGCCCTGGCCTACGGCCATGCCTGCCGTCTGCTGGCCTGGGATCCCTCCAGGACCTGCATCGCCCGTTTCTACTTCCGGCTGGCCGCCGAGACCGGGCACCCGCAGGCCAAGGCCAAACTCGACGACACCGCAGGACGCCCGCCACGCCGGGCGATGCCGCTGGGCGCCCCGGCCGGTACCAACACCGACGCCGACGCCGATGCCGACGTCGGCAGGGACGGCGTCGTGGGGCCGGTGGTGAGCGAGCCGAAGAAGCTCGCGCCCGCCGAGCCCGCCATCCAGCGGGCGGAACCCACGCCCGTCAGGGTCGAGTACAAGCCGGGCTACTGGAACGGCATCACGCCTGGGACCTATCCGCTGACGCCCCGACCCCCGCCGGACGACCCGGCGGCGTGGCCCAACTGACACCCCTTCCCGGCGGCCGGGGCAAGGCTCAGGCCATCGCGGCCAGCTCGGCCGCCATCCGCTGGGCCAGATCCTCCTGCTCGGCTTCGCGGAGCTGGCCGGAGCGGACGCGGCGGCGGTTCCACTTGTCCTTGAGGCACCCTGTCGTCCTTAGAGAACAGGTCGGCACGCTCACTCTGATCCCGCACAGCGACATGTGAGCCAGGCACTCGCCGCATCTGATCCTCACGATCCGCACGGCAAAGGGGTAGCCCATCCACATGGTCGCCCGGTGCGTCTGCTTACCCTCTTTCACCTCGCACTCGTGCCCCAGGCAGACCACCTTGTTGACCGCCGGCGCCTTGACGGTGAGCAGGCGCCGGCCTTGCAGGCTGCGCAGCCCCGCGAACGTCACGCTCCTTGTGGGCTGACCCGTACGGCCTTCCGGGCCAGGCGTGGGCGTGCTCCTCCTGCAGCACCGGCTCCGGCAGGCTCACGCCTGCTCGTCAAGTGCGCACGGCAGGGCGTGTGCGGCCTTGATACGGGACCTGGCGTCGACCTCGCACCTCTGCGCCAGGCTTCGCCGACACGTCATCGCGGACGGCACGCGAGTCTGTCGGAGCCAGCCCCGCCCACCGACGGATCACCGGAGTTCGAGCCTCAGGCGAGAAGGCGGGCGGCGGGCGGGCGGATCAAGCGTCTGCGGGGGCCAGGCCATAGCGTGAGCTGCCCATCGAGTAGGCGATCGAGCCGCTGATCCAGGTCTGCAGCCCGTGCACATAGGCGTCCAGGGCGGCGCAGCCGCGGGCGGTGAGCTCCTCGCCGAGTACCCGAACCTCGTCGACGGCGCGATTGCGCATGCCGACGATCTGGGCCACGGCGTCCCCCACATCGCCCCTGCCGTGCGTGAGCATCACAGTGACCAGGTTGTTGACGCCGTTGGCGCACAGACGCTCCTTCGGCCAGGAGATGAGGTCGTTGTCCCACACCACGACGTCGACCGCAGCCTCGGTGATGCGGCGCACCACAGGATCGGCCCATTGCGCCGCAGTCAGGGGCCGGCCTGTGGCGATGTCGATGAGGGCGTAGACGGTGTGCATCGCGCCGGTGAGGCGGCGCATGAGGAGGTAGTCGTCAGCCGCCGGCACCAGCCCCTCCTGCCGGTTGGCCGCCTCCCACGCCTGCGCCCACAGGTAGTCGCTGGTGGCCTCGCACCAGCGCCGCAGCTGCTCGTCAGTGGCGTGGGCGCCGATGCGGTCCCGGATGTCGGCGAGCGCCCGGGCGAATCCGGTGACGCCGCTGGCTTGCGAGCTCAGGACGGCCAGGAGTTCGGGCACGGCGTGGATGATCTGCGCGGCGTCGGCGGCGGGTTCGTAGACGGCGTCGTCGATCGCGAACAACCATGCGCACCAGTCGCACGCCAGTTGCAGCAGATGTCTTTCGGCATAGGGGTAAACCTTGGCCGCCAGACGCCCGTAGGAGGCCCGCGCGAATTCTTCCTGCTGCTGCGGGCTCAGCACGTCAAAGCCGTTGATCCAGGCGAACGTGCGGTGGTCGACCTCGTCCATGTAGGCGCTGGTCTGCACCGGAAAGGGGCTGGTGAGCTGGGGAAGGACGTAGGCCGAAGGCTCGCTGCGACCGCTCATGAACTCTTCCTCCGCGGGTGTATTTTTCTTCCATACAAAACGTGTCTACATTATTCCTACATACACATCGGGGCGGCGTGTAGCTGTTCTCGGCTCAATTCAAATCGCTTCCACAACCTACTGTCAAACGCTTGACAGTAGGTTGGCGGCTCGGCAACGCTGTCTGAACACCCGACCGAAACCCCCTCCCCCTACGGAAGTGCCGAATGAGCGATTGGGTAGCGGTGCCGGACTCCCGGACCCCCAGCAGGCCGCACGGCGTGTCACCCGGCCCGCTGCGGGCGGCGGGTGACGTCATGCACGGGCTGTATCACCGTCCCGCGGTGGGCGGCTTCGTCGACTTCGTCGCCGCCTACCAGGGACACCTGCTGGCGAGCTGGCAGGAGGTGGCGCTGGCACTGGGAGAGCTCGCCTACTGCTCGGCGTGGAACCGGCTGCTGAGCGAGGGCCGCGATTCCGATGTCGGGCTGGCCCTGCAACGGGTGTGGGCCTCCTCCGGGGATGATCACTCAGGCTGGCGGACGTGGCCGGTGCGCCTGGTGCTGGATGGCAAGCTCGCCTACGCCGAGGCCGAGGTCGACGCCGTGCGACTTGTGCCGCTGTGCACCGAGATCGGAACCAGCCCGATCGTGCCGGCGTGCCGGACCGCCGCCGGGCCGGGCGAGCGCGTCCTGGTGCGCGTTTCGGCCACCCAGACGTTCGGACAGCTGTGGGACCTTGATGCGATCATGGACGCCTACCGTAGGGTGCTGCCCGCACACCTGGCCGAACCCGAGTGCGCGGCCTTGCGAGAAAGTGAGGACCTGCCCGTCAGCCACTTCGTCGACTTTCCCGAAGACCTGCCCGGCCTGGAGTGGTCGGTGATGTCGCTGCTGCTGGGTGACACCCCCGGCCATACCGCCATGGAGATCCTGCGCCTGGCCGGGGTGGCCCTGGCCACGCCGGGCCGGCTACGCCCGGCCTCCTGAACGCCGCATTCCGCGCCTCGCCCCGAGCTGCCCGCACGCGGGCCGCCCCTCGCCCACTGACTTGACACCGGTTGTAAGGAAATTCTCATTTCCCGAATAATCACGGACATGCCGGTCGACCACGAGCGTATGACCCCGACGGCGACGACGGCGGCTGCCGACCTGGCCGCCGCCGTCCGTGCGCTGCACGCGGCCGAGCACAAGCAACGACACGCGCGCGACACCCGGACCCGCGCCGTTCACCACCACCGCGAAAAGCTCGCAGCAGCGGAGAGCCTGCGCGCCCGCCTACTGCACCTGCTGCACGCCGCGCACCTGTCCGGGGCCGGCATCAACGACCTCACCCAGGCCAGCGGACTGACCCGCAACGTGATCTACATGCTGCGCAAACGATCGAAGGCGGCCCACAGCCCGCCACCGGCCGCGCCAACCGTCCACACGCCTGCCGTCGCCCTGCTGGAGCAGCTGACGCAGACCTCAGCCGCCTGGAGGCAGGCCACCAGCCAGACACACACCGCCGACCAGAAACGCGCCGAAGCAGACGAGCAGTGGAAGGCAGCACGCCTGCTCACCCTGCACGCGCGCCAGCGGCGCGATGCGGCCATCGCCGACGCCCACCTCGGTGGGGCGGCGGTGACACAGATCGCCGCAGCCTGCGCTCTGGGCGACAGCGCCATTTACCTCGTGCTCTCCCAGCACCGCCCCACCAGCCTGCGCAACGGCTCGACGGTGCCCGCCTCGGCCGGCCTCGCCCGCCTGGGCGCGCTTGCCACCCGCCTCGCCGAGGCGATCGCCGCCACCGCAGCCGCCCGCCGCACGCACGACGCGTGCCGCCACGCCTACGCCGCCGCCCAGCGCAACGAACGCGCCGGGCGGCGCCGACGAGATGAGGCCATCGCAGCCTGCTACAGCGCCGGGGTGAGCGCAGCACAGATCGCCGCGGCGACAGGCCTGTCCCCGCGCACCATCCGAGGCCAGTTGTCCGGCGCAACGCAACCGCCGCCCCAAGCGCCGGAGCAGAGGCGACTGCTGAACGCCCTGCAGTCGGCGGCAGGCCACTGGCGGCGCGCCGCAGCAGAGCTACAGCGGCGGCGCACACGACGCGATGAGAGCACCACGGCCCTGCGCGCGCAGGCCGCGCAGGTGCAACACGCACGCCAGCAACGCGATCACCACCTCGCGCTGTGCCGACGCGAGGGGGTGAGTATCGCCGCGCTGGCGGCCTGCGTGGGCAGGGACGCCCGCGCCGTCCGCGACGTCTTGCGCTCAACCGGCCCGCACCAGCAGACCTGACACGCCGAACATTCACCCCGCCGCCCGCGCATGCGCGCCACCCGCCGCCCGCGCGCGGACGATGCGGACCGGCGCGCCCCCACCCTCAGCCTGCCGGGCGGACGTGCCCAGCCGTGCACCCCAGATATCCGGCTGCCCCGGCTTCTTCCCCGGCCACGGTTCTGGCAACGCAATCACGATCGTGACACCACCCCACCCCGCCGCCCGGCTCCTCCCCCACCGTCCATCCACGAGCGGCCGGGACCTTCGAAAGGGCAACCCCCATGAACAACCACCACCTGCTGCACGCCTTCTGCCTCCTCGCCGCAGCCGCCACCGCAGCAGCCTGCGACCCCCCAACCGGCCAAACCCCGGCCGCCGCGCACGCAGCCCCCACCACCCCAGCCGCGCCGCGCCCCGCGCCCGCGCCCCAAGGCGTCCTCACCCCAGCTCAAGCCCGCGACATCCACACCCGCTACCAACGGCTCCTGAACGCCGCCACCAGCGGCAGCGGCGCCGACTTCGCCGACATCAACGCAGGCCTGGCCCTCACCCTCAGCCGAGCCAACCAGCACCTGGATGCACTCCTTGGCCGCCGACCCCAACCGCCCGCGCCCATCACCTCCACCCGCTTCGTCATCCCCGCCCGCACTTCCCAGGTCGGCCGACCGTGGTTTCTCGTCGAAGTGACCCGCCGCGGCCAACGCCTGCGCACCCAGCTGATCTTCGCCAGCACACCCGCCGGTTGGCGACTGGTCGCCGGGACAAGCGTCAAACGCACCTCGCCAACACCCGCCGTCGCCCGCGACACCCGCGGCCTGGCCACCGCCCTGGGCCCGCACACCCGCGGGCTCACGCTCACACCCGCGCAACTGGCCCACACCCACAGCCGATACCTGGCCAGCATGGGCGCCGACCGGCGCGCCCGCTACCTCCTTGCCCCCGGCATCTACACCAGTGGGTCAGCCGAAGGCGCCCGCGCCGAACAAGCAAGGCTCGGCACCACCTGGACGCAGCGCCTGCACGTCACCACCTTCCCCGACATCTTCGCCCTGCGCACCGTCGACGGCGGCGCCCTGGTCTGGTACGCCCTGCAGGAAAGGCGCACCACCACCGCCACCAGCGCTCAGTCGCCTCCACTCACCTTCACCCACACCGGCCCCGCAGCCCTGTCGCGCGGCAAGCAGTTCCGCACCCAGGCAGTGCGCACCTACGCCTCCTGGCTGGTCGCGACCGTCCCCGGCCAGGCGTCAGGTAAGAAGCAGGCTCGCGTCATCGGCGACTGGTTCGCCTGGCTCAGCGTCACCGGCTCCTGACCACGACTCCTACATCACCATCACGCACGCTCGCAGTCCGCAAGGGAGCACACCATCTGGTGAGACCGGCCGATCAGGCGGCCACGAGCTTGCGAGCGAGTCAGGCATGTCGGCGGCACCTCGGACCACGTGTCACGGCCCGCTGGCGGGCCATGTCCGCTACCACGTCCACATCAGCCGAGTTTGGCGGGGCCAGCCCAACCATCGGCCGGAGTGTACCCACGACGACCATGTGCCACCTGAGGCAGATCGCCGTCCGGAAGGCTGAGAACCTGCCTCAGGTCGCCCGCTTCCCGGCTGCACCTCGTCATGTCCGACGGGGCAATGTCAGGCATGAGATGAAAGCCTCGAGTTCGGCCGAGAGAGGCAGTGCGCTGCTGCCTGCTGACGCAGCCGCCAAGCCACCTGCTCCACCAACTGACAAGGCGGCCTGCGCATGGACTGCGCCCCTCCCACATTGCGGTCGATCATCGTGGACGGTTGCGAGCAGCCCCTCGTCGAAGCGATCCGATTCGCTAGAGGCCTCGACAAGACAAGGTCACGCCCTGCACTATCCGCTCCGCAGATGACACCGCCAAGGTTGCAGGCACGATGATCGGCGGCTGGCGGCAAGCGCTCTACTGCGGATTTGGCAGCCCAAGCGCCTTGCCCACCATGTCGCTGATCCCCAGCAGTCCCACAATTCCCCATATGCCCCATGGGTGGCCAATTGCTTCTTCCGGGTTCACATCAGCTACCCGACACCCATCCTCGCCCCTATATTCCCTGAACACGGTGCTCCAAAAATAGTGCTTGGGAAAGACGTCTACAGCACCCAGATCCACGTTTTCCAGCGTGAGGAAATAGCCCATGGTCCATGGGCGCCTATTCGAGTACAGAGGGGGGAGCAACAGGGAATCTCGATCAAGAACGGAAGCATCAAGGACAGGCTCCTGCCGCACAGAAGCATAAATGTAGATCAGACATGCGGTATCGGATAGCGGATGATCTTTGGGTATGGCAGGGTCCACCACCCTCCCAAAGCAGTAGCCCTGCTCCTTGACAAAGAACGCAAAAACATCCCCCTTCCTCAAAGGCTTTCGTGATCGCTTCAAGAACTCGAAGTGACTGGACTCCAGATCATCCATACTCTCCCACCCCTACAGCAGGTCGACCTGTTTCCCGAGGACTATCCGCGCCTGGTCGGCGGTCCGCCGCGCGCCTCGTCCGAAGCAGAGATGGCCCAGCTGGAGCGCCTCGACAACCTAGGCCCGCTCTACCGCCCCTCACGGCTGGCTGCTGCATCGTCGGTGACGGGCAAGGCGCGCCCTACCTGCGCCACACCAAGCACAAGATGCTCTGATGGAGGTGGGAACGCGACGCCTGCACATTCTGGGCATTTCCGCTCACCCAACAGGCGCCCGGACGGCTCAGCAGGCGAGAAGTCTATTCATGGAACTTGCCCACTGGGCGAGGTCATCCCGGTCCCTCATCCGTGACCGGAACGCCAAGTTCGCTGCCGTCTTCGACGCGATCTTCACTAGCCTAGGCATCATAGTGATCACGACTCCGTCACGGACGCCCGAGCCACCTGCTATGCCGTGCGCTGGATCCGAGCCGTTCGAGCCGACTGCGCCGACCGGATGCTGATCTGCGACGAACTTCATCTGCGATCGGTTCTGAACGAGCACGTCGTGGTACCGCTGAAAGGTCCGAGTTCAGCGCCGAAAGCGCCCGGTGGGGTGATCAACGAGTACCACCGCACCGCCTAACCAACCTGAGAAACTCCGGCTCAGACCGCGTACACGAGTCTGAAGCGGTACAGGCGAAACGTTCAGCCCAACCTCATCGCCTTAGTGCAGCGACCCGCTGAACGACCGAATCAGGACGCACATGACGGATGTGAAGCAGTACAGTCCCGCTACACGCTCACCCGTCTAATGCGCGACCCAGGCCAGCGTGACTCCTCAACGCGGAGCACAGATCCGCACCATTCTCCACGTACTCACTGGGATGTCACCGAATCCACTCATTCGCATCGCTGACTGCTCTCGCAAAGGTTAGTCGCTCGATGAGGGCGTCGCCCTATCACTCGTTCCTCTATCAGCTCACAGTCAGGGAGGTAGTGAAAGCCGAGGCAAGGTTGTCCGGCAGGCCGTGAGTGATCAGTTCTCTATTGGCGAAGACATCCCTTTGTCCATGAGCAGCTTCAGCACGGAGAACGGCGAGGGTGACCAGGGCCGACTGGCGATGCTCATCATCCTGCCAGGAATTGACAATCAGCTCGCTTCGATCAATCGATCTAGAGGCGTTTCTAATAATGACGTGATCGTCAGAGTCTGGCAGTTGCTGACAATCAAGATCGACACCTGCGCGAAACGACACGTTTTCCAGCTTCGCACTCCGGAAGTCGTTCCCTTGGATGATATTGACATCCCTGTCGATGTGATCGAAATCTATGATTCGCCCCCAAAACACTACGCCACTAAGCGAGCCACTAAAAAAGCAATCGATAAACTCGGCGGTCCTGAAGAGCACTTTGCGCATGTCAACATCGCGAAAGCTGCACGACACGAACGAGACCGCCCCAGGGACGACATGACGCCATTTAGTGCGATCAAACGAGCAGTCAGTGTACACTGATGTAATTTTCCCGGCACCCAGAATGGATGATCTATCCAGACTCAGGCCATCGAATTTGCAGTCGGTCAGACGACTCTCGGAGACCTCTACATTCCTGTTTGGACTGCGGGGTTTGCGCGAAAAGTCTGCGCCGACAACTTCTTCTCGAATGACAGCAAAGGCACCATCCATTTACTTCACCTTTGGCAGCTTACCGATTGATTTATAGGTGACATAGCTTGTTTGCGACTGATAAGTCCCACCTCGATTGAGATGGCTGGGCAGCTGCTTGACCGTGGTCAGCTCCACATACCTTCCCGTAAGCCTATCATAGTAGTCGGGTGAATTGCTTGCCTTGTAAGTAAAGCGGGGAGTCCCGTCTGCCATTTTAATGGTTCGAAGCCTCGCAGCTACCACCACATGGAGAGCCTGTCCAAGGATCGCACGCCCCAGGTTCCACTGCTTGTTCTTAATGGCATCGAGGTATCGTCGCAGCGCCTGTGCATCCAGACCATTTTCGGCAACCGATTTCCACCCTTTCTCGATTTCCTTAACCGTGACAGCTCTAACTGTTTGCGTCGACTTGTTAACGTTCTTATAGTCTGGATCTTTCTTGGAGAAGTTAAGCTTGGTAGTAACTACCGCCCCAGCAAAAAAGACGTATGCAACTGCATCTGCACATTCATTGCCAATCTTGAGACAGAGGCGATTGAACACCTCATCCTCAAGCCAGGGCCACACAACGCCTTCGTAGAAGGACGGAGAGTCAAGCAGCTTGAGCGACACCTTGCGCTCTTTCATCACCTCCTTCAGGTAGGCTTCATACATCAACGCCCAACGACGCTCCTTACACTTCTGACTGCTCGCGACCGCGCAATCTCCTTCTAGGCCCGCCTCGTCGTCGGGAGATATGCGCACCGAGCCGCCAACCGAGCCAGGAGATTTGCTTCCCCTGGTCAGAGTTCGCCATAGGCTCCGCAGATACTCGTCGCTCGCGCCGTCATAGTAGTCCTCCATGAAAGCCGCCCGCTGCGCGGGCGTTCCTCCCCAGAAGTTCACACCCTTCGGAGGTTTGGTTCCATTGGGTAGTACACCTAGACGCTGAGCTTCTTCATCGTTTAGTTCAATTGTAGGCCCGGTATAAGACCATGCGTTTTCCAAGTCGCAATGGCCGCTACTCAGCATGTAGCAGTAGTTGCTCCCAGCGCGACCGCCCATACCGCCATCAACGTCTGCCAGGAGTGCACCATGCGGTGAGTTGAGCGGATATAGCATTGCGAGAAGTGCTGTTTGGCTCCCGAGCCAGCGCCCTGTCCCCACTTCTCCCACGCCACATCCTTGAGCCCAGGTCTGGCATGCCTCGGCATGAGCCCCCCACCCACCGTCCACGTCCTGCAGAAAGTGTCCAGTGGGATCCACACCTGATAGGGGAGCACCATTGACGTAGGTGTAACGATTGCCCTGGATAGATGGGTTGGGGTTCAGAGTCCACGTGTCGCGCGAGACGAAGCTCGCTGTACCGGGCTGATACCAACGAGCATGCATATTGGTTTTTCCGGTATCGGGGTCGGTGTATTCGCCTTGGTACCCCAGCGTGGGGCGAGTGCCGGTGATGGCGAGCGCAGCACCGAAGGGGTCATAGGCCACCGAGGCGGCCACAGCGGTGGTGGAGTGGGTAGCGACGAGGTCGTCGTGCAGGTCAGTCATGGCGCCTTGGGCAGCACTCACACCTTCCTTGAGGCTGAGCAGGCCGCCAGCCAGGTCGCGCCCGTAGGTGGACTGGACGACGCCGGCGGCGTTGGTGATGGCGGCGATGTCGTTGGCGAGGCCCGCGTAGCGGAAGCGTTGTTCGACGCCGCCTCCGGTGCGGGTTTTCATGCGGCCGAGGGTGTCGTAGGTGTAGGTGGTGCCACCGTCGTCGAGGAGCTGGTCGAAGGCGTCGAAGGTGAGAGTGCGGGTGGTGCCGGCCTTGGTTTCAGTTGCTGTAGTGCCGCGGGGTGTATAGGTGTAGTCACTTCCATCCCCGCTCAGCAGGCGGTTGCGTTCGTCGTAGGTGAAGGTTGTTGTGCCGGCTTTGGTGCGGTTGCCGGAGGCATCCCATTCGTAGCCGGTGACGGCACCACCGGGGGCAGTCCAGGAGGTGATGCGACCGGAGTGGTCGTAGGTGTAGGTGTTGCTGCCCGCTCCCGCGGTTCCAGCGGTGAGCTTGCTGATGAGATTGTCGTTGCCGTCCCACCCGTAGGTGATCTTTGCCAGCTGGGCGCCTGGGCCATTCTTGAGCGTATGGGAGACCAGCCGGTCGAGGGCATCGTAGGTGTAGGCCTGTGAGCCAGGCATGGCCCCGGTGGCGGTGGCGGTGGTGAGCCGATCACCGTTGTCATAGCCGTAAGTGAGCGTGCGACTGGTGAGCGGGTCGGTGGCCGTCGCGAGGCGGGAGGCGTTGTCGTAGGTGAAGTTGAACGTCCCGGCGGCGTCGATGCGCTGGGTGGGGTTGCCGAGCGCATCGTAGGTGTAGGCGCTCTCCTGGACGGCCCCGGTAGAGATCTTGGTGATGAGGCCGCGGTCGTTGTAATCGATGCTCTTGTCGCCGATGGTGGTCGGATTCCCGGCTAGGTCGAAGCCGAAAGTGCGTGCGGTAGTGGCCGCCGCGGTGCCGCTACCGGTCTCGCCGACGAGGTTGCCCAGCACATCGAAGGTGCGGTCGATGCGCACCCCACCCGGCTGCAAGGTGGCCACTTCCTGTCCTGCGGCGTCGTAAACGCTGGTCCAGGTGCGGTCGGCCTGACTCGGGTGAGCGAGGGTGGACGGTTCGCTCAGGGTCTCGATCAGCCCCAGACTGTTGTAGGTAGTCCAGGTGACGTTGCCACGCCCATCGGTCAAGCGAGTACGAGCGCCAGCGGCTTCATAGCCGAAACTGGTGGTGATCGATGATGATGCGGTTACCGGTTCGATCAGCGAGGTCTGCCGATTGAGGGCGTCGAATGTCTGCTGGGTGACAGGGCCCTCGGGCGAGGTCGTGCTGATCTTGTTGCCGACCAGGTCATAGCCGAACCCGTAGGTGCGGACGACGATGCCGGAGGCGTTGAGATCCTTGGCCGTGATCTGGCGTCCGGCCAGGTCGTACTCAGCGGTGGTGGCATTTCCGTTGGCGTCAGTGGTCTTGGTCAGACGCCCGAGAATGTCGTAGGCCATGGTGGTGGTACGGCTGAGTGGGGCGGTCTGAGAAGTGGTCTCACCGGCCGCGTTCACCACGAACGTTGTGATCTTGCTACCTGGTCCGGGGGCAGTCTCCTTGGTCAGCACTCCCGCATCGTTGTACTCCAGCTTGGTGACGAACGAGATGGACGTGGGCACCCGTTCGAACTGGGTGGCGGTGATCTGACGGCCAAGGTCGTCGTAGGTGGCCTCAGTACGCACACCCATCGGAGAAACTGCCGCCAACTGCTCACCCAGGAGGTTGAAAACATTCACCATGCGGCCAGGCGTTTGGCCAGTGGGGGCAGGATTGGTAATGCGAACCTGGCGACCGAGTTTGTCGTATTCGTAGCTCTGTACGCGCCCAAGCGGATCGGTGAAGCTTATGAGTTGACCTGCAGAATCGTAGGCACGAGTGGTAGTCGGGGTGAGCGGTGTGCTGCCTCCCGGTGGAGTGTACGTGGGGGCGGTGGTGACTGTCGGACGACCAGCCTTGTCGAAGGCAGTCACAACCGTGCGAGCCTCGGCGTCGGTCGCATGTGTTTGCTCGCCGAAGTTGTTGTATCCGATCATCGCAGTGGGTTGTGTGGCGGCGGAAGTGCCGTCTTTGTCCACTTGGACCTGTGGCGCTTTTGTTTCGACCAGCCGACCGAGTAGGTCGTAGCGCAGGCTCGTGGTGAAGTCAGCAGCTGTTGCGTCAGCGGCGTTCCCACGCGGATCGGTGATAGCGATGGCCAGGCCGCGGTCATCGTAGGTGATGGTGGAGACGATGTCGTCGACGCCGTTTTCGATCGTCTCGCGTGTGGGCCTACCCGATTGGTTGTACTGCGTTTCGATGATCTCTGCACGGCTGGTGCCAGCGCCAGTTCGGGTGATCTTGGTGACGTTGCCCGCCGCGTCGTAGACGTAGGCGCTCTTACGGGCAAGCCCTGTGGGGTCGAATGTCTGGGAGGTGAGGCGTCCGGCGGCGTCGTAGACGTAGTCGGTTCTGGCAGTGCCGCCGCCAGCGACCTGGCGGGTACGCTGACGGGCCTGGTCGTAGCTGTTGTCCTCCAACACCACGTCTCTGGTCGTGGTCAGGCCGTTGAGCTTGACGTCGTCTCCGATCGTCTTGGCGAGCAGGCCGTCATCGAAGTACGTGAACGCTTTCTTGCGGCCCATGGCGTCCACGCTGGAGGCCAGACGTCCGGCCGGGTCGTAGGTGAGCGCCTGCACGATGATGTCCTGGGCCGCCTGCGGGGCCACAGGACTGCCGGTCCAGGCCTTCAGCGTCGTGGTGGTCGGCTCACCGCGTGTGCTGTAGCCAAAGGTGAGCAGTTGGCCGCGTGCGTCGGTGGTGTTGACTCGAGCTCCACGTGTGTTCCAGCTCTGAGAGCTCACACCGCCTTCGGGGTCGGTTGCCGTGGCGAGGCGGCCGAAGGTGTCATAGGTGAAGGTGGTGGTGCGTGTGGCATCGCCGCCGGTCAAGTCCTCGACCGTCGATGTCAGTACATTGCCGTCCGTGTCATATGTGTTGGTGGCCTTGGTGGTGTGGGTGACATCGGAGATCTCGTTGCGCACACCAGGCCCGGTCGTGGTCAGTATCTGGCCCAGATCGTTGTAAGTAAATGTGGTTCGAGCCTGCGTAGGGTAGGCAGCCGAGACGGCAACCGCAGCACGCACACGCCCCAGCTCGTCGTACTCGAAACGGGTTATGCGGTTTTCAGGCTCGACCTGTTCGGCCAGGTCTCCGACGGCGGTGTAACGAAGCGTCCAAACATGTCCAGCCGCGTTGGCGCCGGACTTGGGGAGCCCAGCGGGAGTGATGCCGCCGCCGATAGCGGATTCGGTGCCGTCGGTGAAGGTGACTTGTGACGAAAGCCCGGCGGGAAAGTCTGGTGTGGCGGGGGCTATCTGCTTGGTCTGCTCGCCGTAGGAGTTGTACTCCAGCGTGGTCCGGTAGGTGTTGTCCGTCTCCGAACTGGAGCGCCCGTCGCGAACCGACACTACTCGGTCGTTTCGCGGGTCGAACTCGTTGGTGACGTTCAAGTAGTACGAGTACCACTGTGTGCCGGTGATGGTCGCACCCGACGAAGGTCCGTAGTAGCAGTCGTCAGGGCCTCCGCCCCCTCCACCGACCGGCAGCGGCTTGCAGACGTACTGCACGACGACATTGCCGCGTGTGTCGTTCAGTTTGCGGTTGACGATGCCGTTGGGGTCGATGCTGCTGGCGCCGAATCCCTTGGTGTCGTACTTGATCTCGCTCTTCTTGCCGAGCTGGTCGGTTTGCGAGATCAGGCGGTTGCCTCGCCAGGCGTCGTGCTGGTAGGTGAGCGTGTTGTTGTTCGGGTCGGTCATGGTGACCGTGGTCAGGCCGGTTTCCTGGTCGACCGGGGTCGGTGTGCCGATCTTCCACAGGCCGCCGTTGTTGTCGGTGTGGGTTTTGATCTTGTCCTTGGCCGTGTCGTAGACGTTGTCGGCCCACACCCGCCCGGAGGGCAGCTCAACCTTGGCCAGCAGGTGCGGCGCCGCCAAGCGGGCGTCGTAGTGCCCGGCCACCTCGGACGCGCCGAGCGGCCGATCGTAGACGGCGACCTCGTCGATGCGGCCGGTCAGCCCCCACCGGGTGGTCGTCTTCCCGGCGGCCGGGAGTTTGGCCGAGGGCCAGGCGGCGGTGCTGATGCCGTACCCGATGGAGGCGTAGCGCAGCCAGTTGTGGTCGATCGTCCCGGCCAGCGTCCCGACCGCGGCCCCGTCCAGGTAGAGGGTCTGGGTGCTGCCGGAGCCGGTCAGGACCGCGTGGTGCCACTGGTCGTCGTTGACGGCTGCGGCCGTGGTGATGGGCGAGATCAGCGGGGTGCCGTTCGCCTGCAGGGTGCGGAACTGGCCGCGCAGCTTGCCATCAAGCCCGACGTAGAGCATCGGCGTGCCCGCCCGGTCGCCGAAACCGTTCGAGCGGCGCTCCAGGAAGGTGGGGCCGACGTAGGCGAGGATGCCGGAGGTGGCGGTCTTGAACCACAGCTCCGCCGACAGCGACCCGGCCGTCCTGGGGAACAGGTGGTCGGGCAGGATCACCTGGGCGTCGCCGTTGAAGCTCACGGAGGTGTCGGTGGAGCCGCCCAGCGCGCCAGACTGCTGAACGGTCACGCCGTCCAGGCCGCCCTCGCCGGAACCCCAGCCGAGATTGGCTGCCACGGTGGTGGCGGGGGTCGCCGGTTCGCCGAGCCGCCAGTACCCGACCGGCTCGTCGTCCTCGACCAGGCCGCGGTAGAGGGAGCCGTTGGTGTAGGTGTAGGTGGTGCACGCGGTGCCCGCGCCGGGGGCGCACACCTGGGTGAGGTTGTCGCCGGTGTAGGCGTACGTCCAGGTCAGCGGGGCACCGTTGACCGGATCGGTGGACACCGATGCCACGTGCGCGCCCGTCCAGGTGAACGTCAGCGACCTGCCGCCCACCCCGGTCACCGTCGCCAGTTTGCCGGCGCCGTCGTAGGTGAGCGTCTGCTCACGCCCGCGCTGGTCGGCCACCTTCGTCAACCGCCCGGCGGCGTTGAAATGGTAGGTGGTCGACGCCTTGTCCATCAGCTTCCACCCACCGCCCGCCACCTCGGCCAGCGTGGCGTACATGCCGGGCGGAGGCTCGAACAGGCCGCCCCCCTTGGGCGCGAACCGCAGCCTGCGCCCGTCCGGGTAGGTCACCAGCAGTGCACTGCTGGGCTCGGCCTCGACCTTCATGTCGAACCTGGTCGACCACCCCGCCCCGAACAGCCCGTCACGGCGCGCGTCCAGGCTGTTGTAGGAACGCACCACCGACAACGCCGGGCCCACCGTCGCCACCGAGGCGTCCTGCACCGAGGTCGTGTAGTTACCCGACAGCTGATGCACCTCCTGGCCCAGCTCACCCCGCGCCGCCAGCTGCGACCCGACCGTCGGCTGCCGCGAGCCGGTCACGAACCGCCACTCCTCCGTCGTCCAGCTCCCACCGCCCTGAGTGGAGATGGTCACCGCCCAGTCGTAGGTCTTGCCCCACGCCAGCTTGTTCGCCGGCACCTTCCACGTGTTCACCCCCGCGGCCAGCACCGGCGAATGCACCCACGGCATCCCCACGATCTCCGACTCATCACACTCGATCGGAGGCTGCATACCATCCGGATACTCGTCCTCCGGCACCTCACACACGTGAAAGCGCAGGCTGTACGGCCCGCTGCCGCTGTCCACCACCACCATGGCCAGAGTCGGCGTCACCGACCCCACCTGCGCACCAGGCAACGGCCACCTATCAGCCACCGTCGGCGGATTCGAGGCCATCGCCGCGTCGAAGGCCTCGGCCCGCTCAACACCGGACGCCGGAGCAGATGCAGCAGGCGCAGGAGCGGCGACAACCGAGCGGTCATCGGTGCGATTCACCCCAGCCGGGCGCGCCACCCCCTCCTCGGAAACCTCACCCACCACCGAAGTAGCAACACTGTCCACCAGCGTCGGCACGCCCTCAGCCGAACCCAACTGCTGCTGCGGAACCTCCTCGCCGCCCTCTTCAACCGGGGCAGGCGACTCGGGAGGAGATGCCCACGCCACAACGGTCCCAGCCGGGATCACCACCATGCTCGGTGCCAGAACGGTAGTGATGGCGAACCCCATCGCCAGTGTCGAACGACTCCATCGATCCAGCAGGGGCCAGCGCATACAACTTCACACTCCGCACACAAGAAGCGACACGTCCAGAGAGTTGGCAGCCGCTCTCACCAGCCGTAACCAGAGTCACACTCGCGATAGAACGCTCCAAAACACCCAAAACCTAGATCCTGTGCATCAACCATCACAAGATCTACTTTTGCTATCTTCTGATTGCAGAGAGTTATAAAGCGCACATAAAGTCACATCTCAGCCGCCGAGGCGAAGGAGCAGGCCAACTGCAGACAGCCCTAGTGCTGTGACCGGAAACGATCACAGGGCTGAGCGGCGGCCTCAGGCTGCGTAGGCCGGTGGTCGGCCACCCCAGCGGATGCCCTTCTCGCTTCGGATGCGGGCGCGTTCGCGGCGTTGGGCGGCCAGCACGTCGGGATGGCGGGCGTGGGCGTTGCGCCAGCGCAGGTAGGCGTGCAGAGCCCGGGTCTGGACGGTGTGATTGCGATGGCTGGAGTTGGCCAGGGTGAACTGGCGTAGCGGTCCGAAGTGGGCCTCGATCGGATTCGCCCAGGACGCATAGGTCGGCGTGAACAGCAGCCTGACCTTGTGTTTCTTGGCCCAGGTGCGGATGCGCCAGTTCTTGTGGGCTGAAAGGTTGTCCAGGATCACGTGGATCGGGGCGCCGTCCGGTCGGGCGGAACGGATCGACTTCAGCGCCGCCCAGGTGTGGTCGATGCCCTTGTGCCGGTGGTTGACGCCCCACAGCAGATCGTCGCCGACGGAGTAGCAGCCGTGGAAGTAGGTGACGCCGTGGGTGCGGTGGTAGGTGGCCGGCAGCCGGTCCGGCTCACCCGCCGGTGCCCAGCCTGACCCTGTGGTGGGCCGGATGCCGAGCGGCCCGAACTCGTCGAAGGCGAAGGTCCGCATCGGCCGGTGGGTCAGGGCGTACTCGATCTGGTCGAGTTTCGTCTCGAAGTCCGGGTCCGGTGAGTCCTTCCAGGTCTTGGTTCGCTGGAAGGTGATGCCGCGTCGGTGCAGCAGGGTGCGTAAGGTCTCCCGGCCGATGCTGATCGTCCGGTCGGGTAGGCGGTGCAGGTAGTCGAGCAGTTTGCGGGATGGACCAGCGGGTGAAGGGCTGGCCCAGTTTGGCGGGGCGGGTGGTGGCCGTCTGCGCGACGAAGTCTTCGTCGTCAGGACTCAGCAGGCGGGGACGGCCTCCCGCCCACTGAGGGTCCAGGCAGGCCAGCCCGATCTCGTTGAACCGGTGGATCACATCGCGCACGGTGTCTTCGTCGGCCTGCACCAGACGGGCGATGACCGGCACGGTGTTGCCTCCGGCCGATGCCAGCAGGATCATCGCCCGCCGATAGCGAACCGTGCTCATCGTGCCGCGCCGCACGATCCGCTGCAGCTTCTGTCCTTCTTGGTCCGTGAGCCTGCGGACCTTGACCGGTTACGTCACCGGGCCTCCCGACTGATCGGATGTGATCAGCCCATCCAACCGGCGGGACTCACCGACGTGCCAACCCGGCAATCATTTCCGGTCACAGCACTAGTGTGATGCGCCAGAGATTCTAAGGGTTATTTCTCCCTGTTCTCTGTGGTCCGGGCGGACCTTGGCGAGGTAGTCGGCAAGGGAGCTGAGGATCTCGTCAGCAGTCTTGGTCCAGGCAAACGGCCTGGGATTGTGGTTCCAGGTATCGATCCATGCCCGGATGTCGTCTTCCAGTGCCTTAACCGAGCGGTGGACGCCGCGGCGGATGAGTTTGTCGGTCAGGAGGCCGAACCACCGCTCGACCTGGTTGATCCACGAGGATCCGGTGGGGGTGAAGTGCACATGGAAGCGGGGGTGTTTGCCCAGCCAGTTCCTGATCTCGGCGGTGTTGCAGGTGGCGTAGTTGTCGCACACCAGGTGGACGTCGAGTCCCGCGGGCACGGCCTTGTCGATGGTGATGAGAAACTTCTTGAACTCAACCGCCCGGTGACGGCGGTGCAACTGGCCGATGACGGTGCCGTCGGCGATGTTGAAGGCGGCGAACAGGCTGGTGATACCGTGCCGCAGGTAATCGTGAGTGCGCCGCTCGGGCATGCCCGCCATCATCGGCAGCACCGGCTGAGACCGATCCAGCGCCTGGATCTGGGATTTCTCGTCCACGCATAACACCACCGCCTTCTCCGGCGGGTTGTGATACAGCCCGACCACGTCGACGACCTTCTCCACGAACTGCGGGTCGGTGGAGAGCTTGAAGGAGTCGCTCAGATGCGGTTTGAGGCCGAACCGCTTCCAGATCCGCCCGATGGTCGACTTCGACAATCCCGTGCGGGCCGCCATCGAGGTCCGCGACCAGTGCGTATCCGCACCCGGCGTGGACTCCAAGGTCGCCACGATCACCTCCTCGACCTGATCGAGGAGGATCGATGGTGGCCGACCGGGGCGCGGCTCGTCCTGCAGGCCGTCCAGACGCTTGGCGATGAACCGTGCCCGCCAGCGCTCCACCGTTGACTCATCGACTGCGAGATCCATCGCGGCCTGCTTGTTCGTCCCGCCATCCGCGCACCGCAGCACGATCCTCGCTCGAAGCGCCAAGATCTGTGATGTCCTCGCCCGCCTCGCCCACCGTGTCAGCTGATCTCGTTCAGCACCGGTCAAGACCAGATCGGCTTTCGGCCGGCCGATCGGGCCGAGATCCTCAAGTCCGGCCATCCGCTCCTCAGCGAAAGCTCCGCGCCACTTTCTCACCGTCTTGGCCGTCACCCCAACGCTCCGCGCGGCACCGGCATTGGACATTCCCTCAGCACACGCCAAGATGATCCGGGCCCGCTCGGCACGACGCCGATCAGATGACGCCGCCCAGCTCGAAAGCTCCGCACGCTCGTCCTCGGACAGTGTGACCTCCACAGCGGAAGGTCCCCGGATGCGACATGCCAACAGGATACTTTCCTACCCTCGGAATTTCAGGCGCATCACACTAGCTCGCCGAGGTTGGCTCCCGAAGGCAGAAAGGGCAAGCTCGTATCCGCGAGGTCAGCGGAAACGCAACGAGCCCTGCCGCATGACGGTGACACCCGAACGGGTCGGCCGCCCCAGGCGATGCTTGCAGCCGAGCGCCAGGCCAACGCACGCGACCGCCGTGAGCAACCAGCCTGTGAGTCCGCCGACGCACAAGGTGATACCACTAAGCCATGTCATGCCAACGACGCAGATGATGCTCCGCCCGTCAGAGATCCCCGGGTGCAGCCATTGCGTAGGGGAAACCCAAGCACCCGGATCCTCATACTGAAGTCGCCCCTCGCCGCGCACGAGAGGCACTTGTCGTCGACAGACAGCACGTCGCCCGACAAGCCTGCGGACGAGCGGCGGCAACCATGGCAGCGATCATCTCGATGAACTGCGGATGCGTCCCCACCGTGTGAGCGCGCACCAGCGGCAGAGCACGTGCTGCGGCCACCTGGGCGGCCTCCACATCAAGGTCGTACAGGACTTCCATGTGGTCGGAGACAAATCCGATCGGGACCAGCACCACCGCCGGCGCCGTCAGGACGGCCAGGCGGTCGCACACATCCGGCTCCAGCCACTCCTCCTCCGGGCCGCCACTGCGGCTTTGCCACACCACCTCCCACGAGCGCCCAGGGCCGAAGCGCTGAACCACCTGCGCGGCCGACGCTCGCACCTGCTGCGGATACAGCCAGCCGCCGGGGCCTGCCGCCTGCGCCATCGCCATGGGAATGCTGTGCGCGGTGAACAGCAGATGAGCGCTGCCCCCAACAGCGGCAGGAAGCCTCCCCAACGCCTCGAGCACGCGAGCTGTCATCGCAGCGATGAAGCCACTCTGATCGCCGAAGGCCGGAAGTTTGACGAGTTCGACACCCGGCAGCGCTGCCCCCTGCAGGTCCTGGTAGTACTGCCGGCATCCGGCGTAGCCAGCGAAGGCGGAGGTGGCCAGCACTGCGGCGGATCGGATGCCGTCATCGCGCATCTGCCGCACAGTGTCGGCGAGGAAGGGGGGCGAGTTGCGGTTGCCCCAGTAGACCGGCATCGGCAGCCGCCTGCGCAATGCGGAAACCAGGTCACGGCACTGCTGGTTGATCGGGCTGACACCACCGAAACGCATGTAGTGCTCTTTCACCTGTAACAACCGCTGACGCGGGACGCTGCGACCGCGCACAACCCTTTCGAGGAAAAGCATCACCTCCGCAGGGCTCTCAGGCCCTCCGAAGCCGAGGACCAGCAAGGCGTCGTATGCGCTCACGCCGCGCTCCTCTCCGCCTGCCGTCGCCTGGGCCGACGCCAAGCAATGCGGTCGGGCGAGGTGAGGTGGTTGAGCGGATTCACCGCAGACTCACGGAGCTCACGGCTGCCTCACCGACGTAGAAGCGGACACCGAGGCAGCAATGGCGTATTCAGATTCCATCTTCTGACTCTTTGTTGACTGCATTGTCAATGTCATGCCGAAGAGTGTAGACATAGGCTGTCCGGCAACTTGTAAAGAAGCTTGTCAAGTCGCGTTCGTGACGCATCTGTAACGCGAAACGTCTGTGCGCACCTCCGCGCCCCTATAACCCCTTGGCGCCGTCGCCCCGATCCACCAGCTTCCCGGGCCGACGACCACATGCCAGCTTTGACACAGACAGTGAGGCACCTCGTGGTTTCGGTGAGAACCATACGTCGCGACGACTGCGTCTTTTGTCAGCGCGACCAAGGGCGTTGTTGCGTTTATCCTAGGCAGCGCCTTTACAAAGTAGATTTGCTAGCGGCTCGTTTGGCTGCTGAACAACCGCAGCCCGGTCAGCCTCTCGCCCCAGCCCCTCACCCACCACAGAGCCCGCCTTCGTCCATGCTGACCACCACAGCCGATGTCGCTCGCGTCAGCAAGGACACGGACACGCCACCCAGCCCCCACGGCGCACACCCCTTACTCCCCCTCACGCCGCCAACGACAACCCGCCCGCCGCAGGCCGGCCCCTCACCTCAGGCGCCGGTCGACACCCACCTCCCCCTGTCGACGCCCCGCACCCGCTCGTTCACATGCTTGGCCCCAACACCACCGCGGGGAACCCATCATCACCACCGGGGGCTCCGCCCTCCGAAGGACACCAGCACACCTGCCGTCCTGCCGAGCCAGCGGGCACGCAGCAGCGCTGCGAGAGCACCGCCCGCCACCGGGCCCCTGCACCGTTCGGCATCCGGCCAGTCCAGCGTCGGCCCCCCGGGGGGCCGACATCAGTCAGAGCGTATGGCAGCACTGGAACACCAAGCCCCGCTCCCGCCGTGGACACGCCGGGGACGGCCGCGCTCGGGCCGCGGCAGCAGAAGGTGCACCCCGAAACCGCCGCGCCAACTCCCCTTACCGGGACTGGGGGTCAGTCGTCGTTCACCGACACCACTTCCGCGTTTGGCCTGCTTCGTGCACCAAGCGGACGTCGCCGTGGAAATGGGTATGACGACACGCCCAAAACTCTCGCCATGTACTCGCTATCTGTATCTGATTCCGGTAGAACTGGCGATCACGGTGACAGAGGAGGAGACTCACATGGCCCAGCCGCACAAGGGAGAGCGGGTGCCGACGCTCATCCGTCCCCAGAAGACTCTCCGGTTGCGACTGGAGCAGGCCGCCAAGAGATCAGGCCGCCGGCACCTCAACGACTACCTCGTTGAAGTGCTTGACCTCCTGCACCCTGACCCTGAGCAGGACGACGGACGCACCGAAGATCAACAGCGCGAACTTCAAGAACTGCGCCGCCTGCTCGGGTCTTTGCTTCCCTCTGAGCATCCGGCCCAGCAGGAACTGACGTTGCCCGCCGATGTTGCGCCCCGCAGTAAGGACACTGTCGCGGCCTAGCCGCACGTCCGAGCGCCACCGCGCCGAAAGGAAGACGTAGCCCGCCGCGATCGACCGGCGACGACACCTGAAAACGACGAAGGCCCTTGCGCTGTCTACGGCCAAGCAGCTGCGCAAGGACCTTCTGAGAAGCAACCGGTTCCCGGCGGGCTTTCGCGTTGCCTGGAGCCGGTTCCAGAAGCTAGGAGCCACGATAACTGATGGCCCCCTGGCTCTGCCAGTCGTGCCCGAATCCGGCGTGTCGGAAACGGGTGAAACCGGTATAGCCAGCCCGCACAATCAAACATGGGACGCCGACACCGCACGCGAGGCGGCGGCCGAGACATGGGCGCGTATCACCCCGCTGCTCGCCGGGCAGCTGCGGGTGCGCCTGTCACCCGACGGCGGTCTCACCTTCCCCGGCGGCGTCCACGCGCGCCCGCTCGGCGCCGTGCGCCCCGTTTTGCCCAAGATGCCCGCCACCGTGAGCGTCTACCACGAAGGCGGCCGGGGACAGCTGCTGGTCACCGACCACGACGTCACCAAGGCGATGCGCGCCGGCTTGACCCGCCGGCAGGCAACCGCTCTGGTGGCCGCCGAAGCGTGCGCCGTGGTGGCGCTGGTGGAGCGCTGCGGCGGCCGCGCTCTGCTCGACATGTCCCCCTCCGGTGGCCGCCACGTCTACATTCGCTGGGCCAGCCCGCAGCCGTGGCAGCAGCTGCGTCGCCTCGCCCGGGCTATGGCCGCCCGGTGGCCGAGCATCGACGTCAACCCCATGAACGGCCCGCACGGTCAGATCCGTCCCCCCGGCGCGCTGCACAAGGTGGTCGACGGGCGGCCCACCGGGCACACCCAGCTGAGCCTCTCGCCCGAGGAAGGCGAACGCCTCCTGCTTCGCCCCTGCGGCTCGGCTGTGTGGACCTCGCTGCACCACGACCTCGCCGCCGAACTCCACGCCGCCGATGCCGGCGGCGGCCACCTCGGCGCCGGATCCGGCAGCGCCGGTCGCACCTGCCCCACCTGTGGCCGCATCACCGACATCCCCCTCGACGACGACGGCCGACCCTGGCTGCCCCGCCAGGGCGCTGTCCGCCCGCTGCCTGAGCGCATGGATTGCCTCGCCCGTCTCGGCGACTGGGGCGGCCTCGGCTACCCCTCCCCTTCCGAGGCGCGCCTGGCCGTGCTCAACTCCATCGCCGCCTGCGGACTGCGCTACCGCGACGTCGTCACCCACATGCACTCAGGAAGGTGGGCTGGGCTGCTCACCCTGCTCACCTCCCGTGCGGGACGCCGTCGCCTGTCTGCCGAGCGCGCCTACCGGCTGGCAGGCGACTGGCGAAAAGCCGTCACCGATGTCGCCGGTTATCGCCATGTCCGCATCTGCAACACAAGCCTGAACCACCCATCCACAGCCCCCTGCAACCCCCAGGCAGAGCTGGGCACCTCACGCGCGCCGACCTCGGTCCTACCCCACCCGGGCACACATACCGCGAACCTGTGGAAGATCTCCACCCGTGCTCCTGAGATCGCCGACGCCCGCGTGGCGACGTGCTGGCAGCAGATCCTGCAGTGGCGCACCTGCCTGTGGCTGGCCGAGCGAGACCCCCAGCGCACAGCAGCCTGGGGCCGCGCCCAAGCGGCCATCCGGTTGATCCTGCGCGCCATCGCCGTTGCCGCCCGCATGGACGGCTCCACCCGCCCCGCCTTCGGCGTGCGATCCCTGAGCGAAATGTGCGGGCTGGACTACACCGTTGTCGCCCGTCACCTGCGACGACTGCGTGAAGAGCCAGATGCGTTGATCGAACGAGAGGAGATCGGCAGAGGCAAACGAGCCGACCGCTACCGGCTGCGCATCCCTGAGGCCTACCGCGCCCGCTCCCGCTGGCGGCGCTGGGCCGCTGGCCCCATCGACTGCCTGCACCCCGCGCTCCACACCCTGGGGCCGACCATCGCCCTGATCTACGAAGCCCTGCCCGGGGCGGCAGCCGACGCGATCGGCTCCACTGAGGTCGCCGCGAACGCACTGATCTCCCGCTCAGCCGCATGCGAAGGACTGCGTGTCCTGGCCGCCTACCGCCTGGCCACCCGCACCCCCACCGGGTGGGCGCGCGGCTCCCGAACGCTGGATGCGGCAGCGGCAGAACTTGGCGGTGATGTCGCCCAAGCTGAACGCCGCGCCCTCTACCGGCGCCAGCGCACGATCTGGCACGCCCTCATCGGCAGCTGGGAACGCTCGCCAGCCGAACGTGACCACACCGACTTCTACCCGACGACGCCGTGGCCGCCCGCGCCATCGCCCGAAAGCACGCATGATGCCTTCGACCTCCCCTCCCCCACCCCACCAGCTGATCCGGGGCAGACACGGGCGCCGTGGCCGACGGCTCCCAGCGACGATCCCGCACGCGAGCACCGGAGCCTGCCACGACGCCGCCGCGCGTGGCCCGACAGCATTCCCCGGCGCTCTCGCGCCCCCAGCGCACACCTCGCAGGAGTGCGAACACAACGCGTGGCCGCCGCCGATCCGTAGGCGCGCCCTCACGATGTTCGACGGCGGGGCACGCAGGTCACCTGAGACAGCCCTCTGGAAAACCGGAGACGGCGCGGTGAGCAGGAGAGCATCTGGCCCGGATGCGGACTTCGGCCGTGCGGCTGCGGGCGTTGCCCGACCCTGCGCGCGTGCGGACAGCAGCCGCGCGTGAGCCGGAAGGGGCCGGACACTCATCGCCGTTTCGGTCAGCCTGAACACCTCAGGTCAACGCCACCCGCCGACGCCTGTCTGCGTACAGGGAACGTGCGCCATCGGGTACGGATGAGAATGCACCATTCTTGATTCGTGATCGAATGGTTACCGAGAGTACTGATGCCGTCGTTCCTGTTGCGGGAGGGCGGCTGACGGTGGTCTTGGACCCGCATCGCGGCTTGCCGCATGGCGCTTGCGCCTGACCAGGAGACAACCGCGGCTAACATCGCTGCGTGCCCCGCCCCCAGACCATGAGCAGACTCCTCAACCACGTCGCCGACCTGCTCGGATCCCAACCCGACGACATCACCCGATCAGGGCTGATCTTCAACCGGGGAGAGCTCCGATCCGTCCTCTGGATCTGGAAAGACCCCCGTGACCGCAGCCGCTTCGGGTGGGGCTTTCACACCTACGACGCAGCCCTTTGTGACCAGATGAAGCCGTTCGGCGGCCTCGGCATCCGTATTGTTCACCCGCAGCCCGGCCATGAACGTCCCAGCCCCATCCCTCCCGGAGCCTGCTACCCCTGGCCCGCCGGCAACAACCCACCCTCACCGGAGACCACAACCTCCTTCACCGACTACGGCACAGCCTGCCTCACCTACGTGAAGGACCAGCACGACCTCGGCATGACCCTGCTCGCCGACGACTTCATCGAACGGCACGGCACATGGTCGTTCACCCCAGCCAACTCCCGCAACGGCCGCCTGGCGCAGACCTTCCTCCTGGCCCGGCACACCAACGACTCCAAACTCGAACAAGCCGCCTGGACCAAACTCCGCGAAATCAGCGAAGAACCAGACGGCTACGCACTCGTGCGCCAACACGTCGCGAACTGGGCGAAGGGCTTTGCCCGGGTCACCGGCATCGACCTGAGCGACCTCATACAACTGAAAAGACAACGCCCATAACCGCCGCGCCCTCACCAACCAACTGGTGCACGTAGTTCCGTACTCGGTGGAGCACTCGCAGCAGTACATCGACAGCGCCCAGCCGCCGCGCCACAGAACGAGCTGTGCCTGCCTGCTGCCTGACTGCCCTCCCATCGGTAGTTGTCGCGCACGCCCCGGGCACAGCCCCCTTCAGCGTGAGCCCATGCGCCTGGCCTTCCCCTCACGCGGGTGAGCGCGCAGCCGCCTGTGCTCGCGCCGACGCGCCCAGCTCCGCACCCGCCTGCTTGATGATCGTCAGCGTGGTGATCTCCTTGCCCTGAACCAGCAACCGATGCGCCTCACACGCCACCACGTCCCCGGGCTCGCATTGGGCGAAGACCAGATCAACCACCTGGGCGGCGTAACGGTGCTGCTCGCCCCGGCGCTCCAGCACGGCGTGCAACGCCTGCTGCACCTGATCGCCGTAGCGCAGAAACACCGGATCGACGTCGAAGAAGGCGGCCATGCGGTGCAGCACCGCCGGGGAAGGAGTGCGGGCGCCGGCCTCGATGAAGCTGATGTAGGAGCCGGACAGGCCCACTGCGGCCGCCAGCCGCGCCTGCGACAGCGCGCACCGTCGGCGCAGCCTCTTGACACGCTCGCCCACGCTTTCGACATAGGACATACGCCCGCCTCACCTCCCGCGTCGCCGGGTGCAGGGCGCGTGCGACGGCCAGCCGATCGGGGCTACAGCCACGGCCGCTCATCCGGCATCGGCTTGCGGGCCCGTTGCACCGGCGGGCGCCGCTCAGCAGCAGGCTTTCGAGGCGCGGCTTTGCGAAGTCTGCTGCCGGTGCTGGAGGTGAGCGTGGCTGCCGCAGCGCGGCGCCGCGACGACGGCTGAGCAACGCCGCTCAACCGGGAGGCTGATGTGGCCGCCACACGCTCCAGCCAGTTCGCCGCCTGACGCGCTCTGGCTGGCATGGTGGCGGCAGAGCCTCTGAGCACCTTGCCCAGCGCGGTGGCCGCTGCGGCGATCCGGTGGGCGGCCACTGCGGCGACGGTCGCGAGCGCCCCTTGGGTGCGGGGGTGCGCCAGCACCTGCTCCCGGTGCGGGCCGAGTGCCTGCTCGATGGCGACGCCGAGTGAGCGTGCGGCCTGAAAAGTGTTTTCGATGATCTTCCACTGCGGCTGCTCGCGGAGGATCTCGGCGTGCTCGCCGAGTTCGGCCACCGCCACGGCGACGTCGGGCACCAGCGTCCACACGGCGCCGAGTTCGGTGCTGGGCAGGCCGTATCGAAACTCGCCCAGCATGAGGTCGATCTTGTTGTCGAACGTCAGCTCCATGCCGATGTCCTGCTTCAGCAGGGCGAAACCGAGGCCGATCTCGGTGAAGTCGACCTGCGCATCCTCGGCAAGCAGATCCGCGAAGGTGGCGTGAAGGTCGCTTTGGGCGCCGGCCAGCGCCTCATCGGGTGAGGTGAGCACGTGCATGTGCGGTCCTCCTTCGGACCGGTCAGGTGGCGGCAAGCTGCGAAGACGGGGCGAGGGCGGAGCCGGCCGCGTCCAGCAGCGGGTCAGGGCGGTGGTTGTCCTTGTCGGCCCTGCTCATGCACCGCCACAGCGGGCCGTCGTGGGAGCGCAGCTCGCGCAGCGCCGGATCCAGGTGGTCGCGATGCCAGGTGCTGGGCCCGCTCCAGCCGCCCGCGCGGGGGTCGGTCAGCTCCTGCCAGGCCAGCCACAGGGCGTGCAGGCGCGCCAGCGCCTCCTCGTGCTCCCACCAGTGCAGGCACCAGGGGGCGGTGGGGCTGGGTTCGCGAATGTAGGTGGGCACAAGCAGGTCGTGCACCCACTGGCGCAGCAGGCCGAGCTCCTGCTCGAACTCGTAGTCGGCCAGGCGCAGGATGAAACTCGGGGCGGCGCCGTCGTCCTGGCCCGCCGACGGGTTCTGCCCGGCAGGAGGCGGGGCAGGCGCAGCGGCGACAGAGCTGTCAGGTGGCGGCGAGCCACCCTCTGCAGGGGGCATGAGGCTACCTCACGGGGTGGGCGGGGGCGAAGAGGAGCCGTGCCCGGCGTGTTTGCGCCGGGCACGATCGGTGACGCCGTGTTCGGCGCGCTGGGCGGCCTGGCGCAGCCGCTCAGCATACGGCTCGCTCATCCACGGCCGCAGCCGCAGCACGGTCGCGCGAAGGCCGGTCAGCAGCAACAGCGCGCTGCCCTTGGGCAGCGCGCGCACGTCGGCGGCGCTGTAGATGCGTTCTTTGCGGCGCGCATGGCTGACGCTGCGGCCCTGGCGGCTGTGCGAGACGCTGGTTTGCCTGACGTGATGCTCGCCGATGAGACGGGACACCTTGTCGGCGAAGTCGGCGTCGTCCAGCCCGGCGCCGAGGATTTTGACGGTGGCGGCGCTCCAGAGCGCGTCCATGCCGGCCTGCCCCCACACCCGTGCCCCCTGCTGGTAGCTCTGCAAGATGGTCACCACGGGGATGCCGAGCGAGCCCAGGAAGGAATACAGGTCGGGGAGATCTTCGATGGGGGCGATGTTGGCGGCCTCGTCCAAGATCGTCACCAGGGGTGGGTCGTTACGGCCGCCGGACTGCTCAGCCACCGCGACGCCCGCCTGCATGGCGGCGTCGGCGAAGGCGGCCACCAACGGCGCCGCACCGCCGCGGCCCTTCTTGCTGAACAGATACAAGGTGTCGCTGCTGGCGATGAACGCCTCGAGGTGGAACTGGGGTTTGTCGCGGGCGGGGGTGATCCAGGTGTTGATGACCGGGTCCAGCAGGCAGGCCACCGTCTGGGCGGCGGTGTCGTAGACGCCGCCGCGGGTTTCGGCCGGCAGCCTGCTGGTGGACTGCAACTGGCTGGCCAGGCCGACGGCGCCGACCTTGCGCAGCGCTTCGATCGGGGCGGGGTCGGCGGCGTTGGCCAGCCACTCCAGCACGTCGTGGATGGTGGCGCCGCTGGCGGCGGCGGCGTGAAACAGCGAGCACAGCAGGTTCGCCGCCGCCAGCGACCAGTAGTTGCCGCGGTCGCTGGCTGAGAAACCACAGGAGATGAAGTGACCGGCCAGGCGCCGCGCGCCCTCGACGGTGGCGGCCTCGGCCAGCAGGTCCCACCACCAGTCCTGCGCAAAGTGGCCGATCTGCTGGGGGTCGAACACCCACAGCCGGCCGCGGCAGCGGCGCGGCGCGAACGTGGTGGTGTAGGCGTCGACCTTCCGGCTGGTGATCAAAACCGCCCCCGGGGCGCGGATGGCCATGGGGGCCACCAGCGCGCTGGTCTTGCCCGAACGGGGGGCCATCAGCGCCAGGTAGACATCCTCCCAGGAGCCGCGCAACTCCACCCCGTCATGCTCGCCGAGCAGCATGCCAGCCTGATCGGGATGGATCTTCTTGGCGTCACCGAGCGAGGGGCGCAACCGGCGTGCGGCCTTGCCCACGCCAGCAGGTGTGAAAGCGCGCAGGTCACGCAGCCCGGCCATGCCCGGGGTGGGCGACAACCACCGGGAGGCGAGGGTGAAGGCGGGCAGCGCCAGCGCGGCCGCGGCGCCGACGGTGACGGCGATACCCGCCCACACGGCCGCAGGTGAGGCACCCGGCCAGAGGCGTTCGGCGCCGCCGGCCAGTCGGACCGGCAGCGTCAGGTCGAACGGCGGCGGCTGCCAGGTCGCGCCGGAGACCAGCGCTCCCAGGCTGCCGCCCAGCCAGATCAGCGCGACCAGCACCAGGGCTGCGGCGATGCAGGCGAGGATCAGCCACGGCACGGCCTCGGCCGGGTCACTGCCGTGCCGGTCGTCGTTCATCGCCGCCGCCAGGCCCGCGCCGCCTGCCGTCGCCGCCGGGGCGCGCCTGCGCGGGGCGGGGCCGCTGCCGCGCTCACGGGCGCCGCCCCCGCATGGCCGCGTCGGTGTCATACAGCTGCCGTTCGGCTGCGGTCAGGTGCATCCGGACCGGGATGCCCAGGCGCTGCCCGATCTTGATGAGGTACTTGCCGCGGCCCGGATGTGAGGCTGCGGCGCTGTCCAGGCCGCCGGCGCGGGGTGAGGCCCAGGAAGCCACCAGTGCCATCTCCGGACCGGTCAGCGGTTTGCGCGCCGAGATCCGGGCCAGTTCACCGGCCGGCATCGCCGCCAGGATCAGGGTGTCGCAGCGCTCCATCAGCCCGCGGGCCTTGGCCCGGTCCTCCTCGGTGGGCAGCGCTTCCAGGTCCTGCAGCGAATGAGTGATCATCATGCTGATCTCGCCCTTGGAGCGGTTCAGCCGGGTGATGGCGTCCATCGCGGCGACCATGCCCGGCCCGGCGCGCAGCACCCGCCACAGCTCATCCAACGGCAGCACCACCTGCCGATCACACAACCCGAACGCGCGCGCGGTGTCTATGGAGGTGTAGGAGTAGGCCCAGGTGGCCAGCAGCCCTGCGGCCACCACCTGGTCACCGGCCGAAAGGATCGGGGACAGGTCGACGGCCAGCGCTGGCTGCGACACATCCAGCGGCGAGCTCGTCGCCCGGTCGAACAGCCCGGACAAAGGGCCGTCGCACAGGTTCTCCAAGGCGGCGATCACGGGCCGCACCGCCGACAGGTAGGTGCGCTCGTCGTCGGCGATCAACCGCTCGCGCAACGGCTGCGGACCGGCGCGCAACACGGCGATCACATCGGCGATGACGGGGTCCTGCCCGGCGCGCTGGGCGGCGGCGGCGATCCGCACGGCGGTGTTGATCGCGGTGGCCTCCTGCGCGTCGGGGCGGCGCGTCAGCGCGTGCGGGGTGGCCAGCAGCGCATACAGCAGCTCCGCCCGGCGGCCGTTGATCTCGGCGAGCACCCGCTCCCGCTCATCTGGTGCCAGAGCGGGCAGGTGGCGGCCGAGCGGCCCCGCATCCAGCGGGTTGATGGTGTCCAAGCCCCGCCCGATGCGCACCACCTGGCCGCCGAGCGCGCGCACCAGGGCGGCGTACTCCCCTTTGACGTCGCCGGGCACCAGCAGGGTGTAGCCGTAGGCGACCAAGCCGAGGCACAGGCGTTTGGCGATCGCGCTCTTACCGGCGCCGGGCTGGCCCTGCACCCACACCGACGGGTTGGTGCTCAGGCGGCCCACCCATCCGGGCGGGTCGAGGCAGACAAGTTCGTGGGCCAGCAGGTCGGGCCCGATCGGCACCCCTTCGGCCGGGAGGGATCCGGCTTGCACGAAGGGGAACAGCCCGCCGACCTGGACGGTGGTGCCGAGGTAGAGGGAGCCGGCTTCGACGTGGGCGGCGCGGCCGCGCGGCCAGCCGCGGCGAGGGGCCACCCGGCGCGGGTCGAGGACGGGGTCGTCGGCCGTGCGGGGGCGGTGCACCTCTCGCTGCTCAGCCCTCATGTGCACTCCGCATCGCAGCGGCATGAGGGGTGGGGCCCGGCAGGAGGCCGGAGATACGGCGGTTGGCGGTGGGCACCGCACGCTCCCGTCGGCGTGCGCAGGAGCCGGGCGCCCGCAAGCATGAGGTGCCTTCGCCGGGAGGCCCCGGCCGGTGCCCTTGACAGCCGCCGCCCGCGCCCAGGATGCGATGCGTACCCCGGCGCGGCCGCCCATCGCGGCGATGCGCCCTCCACGGGCGCGGCGCGGCCGCAGAGCAGGTGGCGGGCGAAGCCGGGGCGACCCTTCGCCGGTGCGGGCACGAGGCTGGCGCCTGCGGCCACCTGCCTGAGCCGCTGATCACGTGACGGCCACAGCGACTGTCGGCGCGCCCCGCCCGCGTCGGCCGCAGCAGCAGGCGGGCGGCCCGAGACCATCAGCAGCAGATCGGACGACAGGCTGCGCCCGGCGCCGCCCGCAGCGCGCCGGCCGATCGCCCGGCGCGCCGGCCCGGCACGCCGGACCGGCTCTGCGCCCCGGGCACGCCCCAGCCGATGCCGAGTCCCGCCTGCCTCCTGCGGTGTTGCCGTCACCTCATACCTCCATGCGCTGTGATTGAGAAGGAAGTGGGGTCGTTCACGCGTCGCCGGGGTAGAGGCCGCACGGCAGGCCCGCGGCGAAAGCCGCCGCCTGACCGCCGTAGGCCAGCCGCAACTTCAGGCGAGCGTGCCCGGCGGCCTGCTCGACCTCGCGTCGTGCTCGCGCGAGTTCGGCCCGGCTGGCGGTCACGCTCACATACACGCTCCACTGCACCAGCCCCGCGCCATGCGCCTCTTCGATCGCAGCCCGGGCGGCACGGCTGGCATCGGCCCGATCCCGGGCGCTGGGATCGCGGCGGGTGCGCCTGGTGTACTCCTGCCGGACAGCCGCGGCGTTGACCTCCTGCTCGAGCAGAGCCCCGGCCACATCGCGGGGCAACGTCCGGTAGGTGAGCGTGACCCGGCGCCGGTAGGAGCCCGGGCTGAGCAGGCTGAGCAGCACGTCGTGGGCGACCCGCTGGCGAGGCGCCTCCAGCAGCACCCACGATTGTGAGCAAAAACCCTCGTGCAGGTAATGGTCGTAGCGCTCGCGGGCGTGCTCGGGGCGGGCATCAGCCCACCGCAGCGCCTGCCAGCCGTCGGAGACACGGTCGGAGTCCGGGTCGTAGGCGCTGCGCACGATGCGGATCAGATCGGTGGCGCTGGCGCGGTGCACCACCTCCGCTCCGGCGGCCGCCACCGACAACCCGCCCAGGCTGCGCAGCACCTCGGCAACCGCAGCAGGCAGCGCACGGGCCGAGCGTGCGCCCAGCGACGCATCGCACGTCAGCGACAGGCGGGCGCGCACCTGCGCCGACACCCGCGGAGCCATCGCCACCAGCTCGCCCATCACCGTGCGGGCCAGCTCCGGCGCCTGCGCCGACAGCCGCCCCTGGACGTGATCGGCGAGCCGGTTGCCGGGCTCTGGCACCAGCTCGATGGTGACGGCCGCGTGCCGGATGATGACGTCGTCGGCCAGCGTGGCCAGCAACTGCCCCCACGCGGCGACCTGCCGGTCGACGGTGGCGGGATCGGCCAGCAGCGCACCGGCCGGTGACAGCAGCACGGTGGCCGTCATGTGCCCGCTGCGCTGATTCCAGATCACGCCGACCCGCCCCTGTCGGCCCGGATCTTCGACCTCCAGCAGCCGGGTGGCGGCCAGCACGCCGGGCAGATCCCAGCGCTGCGGCATGGGGGTGATCATCTGGTTGACGACGACGGTGTGGGTGCACCACTCGGCCCAGCGCCAGCGCGCCCACGCCAGCACACTGTCCACCACCAGGACGCCCTCGCGGCGGGTCAGCGCCGCCAGCACCGCCACCAACCCGGCAGGGGCCGTCAGCAGCGCCAGGCGAACGCCGAACACGAGCCCGGCCGCCAGCGGGACCAGCACCCCCGACAGCAACATGATCGTCTGCCGGGTGTCCATCGAGGCCAAGCCCAGGCTGCGCGAACGCCGCCACCCGCCGTAGGTGCGCAGATCCGCCTTCGCCTCAGTCATCGCCCGTCCTCACCCGTAGTTCCTGTCAACGATGGAGCCCTCGCCTGCCTCGCCGCCGTCGCCGTCGCCGTCCGTGCGGCCCGCCGGTGGCTGCGTGAGGGACTCACCGGCCTGAGGCGCGGCGGCGACCTGCCCGGCAGCGGCCTGACCCAGATGCTCAACGCCTTGCAGGGCGGCGCCTGCTGCGGCGCCGACGGGCCCGGCGGCCGCAGCCGCGCCTCCTGCGGCGCCGGCGCCGGCCCCGCTGGCGCTTGCGGGCGCTGCGGCGCCGCCAGCGGGCCCCGCCGACATCGCCTGCGGGGCGCCGCCGCTGGTCGGCGCGGCCCCGGCCCCCTCGACAGCGCCCGCAGGAGCGGACGCGTCGACAACAGCGGCAGGTGAGGTGCCCGCGGCCGCGCCGCCGCCCTGTTCCGATGGCGCGCCGGATTCCATCCGCTGCTCCTGCTGCAGCGCCGAGGTGGGCTGTGCGCCCGCGCCGCCGTCGTCGTCTGCTTGCGGCCCCTGCCCGCCACCGCCTGAGCCCCAGCGTGAGGCGGCCATCCAGGCGGCCTGGCTGAGCAGCGAGCCTGCGCCCGCGCCCGCAGCCGCCACCCCGAGCGGAGCGAAGATCTTCATCAGGGCGGGCATCGCGATGACCGCCAGCACAAACATGATCAGTGCATACAGCAAGCCGGAGACCTCGCTGGAGTCGCGATACTGCGCCAGCGCCGCCACCATGATCAACGACACCGCCGGTTGGTAGGCGCCGACCGTCAAGATGGCGGTGATGAGGTTGGGCAACCAGGCGCGGGTGGCGTTGGTGCCGATGCTGCCCGCGGCGGCGATCGGCAGCAGCAGCGCCAGAATCGGCACCGTGGCATCGCGCAGCCACAACACGAGGACCTGGATGATCAGCACCAGGACCAGCAGCACCGCGATCTGCAAGGTGAGCCAGGCCGGAAGTCCGCTGGAGGCGAGCATCGCGGTGATCTCCTCATTGATCAGCCCGTTGCGGGCCAGGTCACCCAAAATCCACTCCGACACCGCGTCGGAGGCCCGCATCACCCCACCGGTCACCGCGATGCCGCACAAGGAGACCAGCCCGGTGATGATCATCCCCCGCATGGCCTCCATGATCGGCAGGCCTTTGCCCTGGACCATGGCGCGGATCGCCTGCCAGACCAGCAGCACCACCGCGATCATCAACCCGATCGACAGCGTCATCCCATACAGGCCGATGGCGCCCTGCTGCTCCAGGTCGAAGCTGCCCGCGCTCAGCCACATGCGCAAGAACACCCCCAGCAGCGACTCCACCGCCGCGATCACCATGGCCGTCAGCGGGGTGAGCAGCGCCTTGTCCAACGCTGCGCCGCCCACCTCGGCCGCCCGCCTGCCGGCGTACTGCAGCACGCACTGAGGCAGCAGAATCTGGGCGCTGTCGGGCTCACACTCCGCGCCCGCCCCGCGCCCGTCATCCGAGGGGCGAGGCGGCGCGGGCGACGGCGCGGCGCTCACCACGCCAGAAGGCAGCGGCGAGGGGGTGGCCGCGACCGCGAAGGCGGACGGCTGCCCGACGAGCCCGGCCAGCACCACCACGGCGATCGTCCACCGGACGCGGCAGGCCCAGCCCGCGCCGCCCGGCGCGCGCCCCCTCACGGGGCACGCGCCGGGCCGATGGCCGACCAGCCCAGCGCGTTGAAGGCGACAGTGCCGAGTTCGGCGTAGCGCAGCGCGGGCATCTGCCGGGCGGGGGTGCGCACCGCCAGCCAGTCCCCGGCACGCACGTCACGATGCCAGCGCATGTGCACCACCACCGCCGCCGAGGAGTTGATCACCGGCTGCTGCCGGCCCGCCAGCAGGTCGACCCGCATGTTGAGGTTCACCAGCACGTTGTCGGCGTCGACGACACTCCAGCGCACCCCCGTGGGCTGGAGCACAATGCTCGCCTCCGGCGCCGGGGCCGCAGCGCCCGGGCCTTCGATGCGGGCGCGAAACCAGGCCAGCGCCTGCAGCGCTTCGGCGCGGGTGGCCTTGCGGTCGGCCGGGCTGATGTAGACCTGCACCGCGGTGCTCGCCACCCTCTCGCGCATCGTCCACGCCGACTGATACAAGGCCGCGGCGGCTGCCGCGGCACCGGCTGCGGTGTGCGGGAAACGCACCGGGTAGCGCCCCCTCAGCGTCGCGGCCGCCTCGGGCAACTGCGCCCACCGGGCAGGAGCCACATACGGCGATGGTCCGGCGTCGGCAGCCGAGGGGATGGCCGCAGCGGTGGTAGCGGTGGTGGGCGCAGCGGTGGCGGGGCTACTGAGCACCGAAGCGGCAGGCGGCCGCGGCGCACGCTCGCGCGCGCCCCACCCGACGGCAGCGGCCGTCACGATCAACGCCACCGTCAGCGCGCCGAGCAGGGCGCCGCGCCTGCGACGGCGCGCCAGCGCGTCCAACTCCTGCGCAGAGGCCATCGCTCAACCCCCGCCCGGGATGACGAAACCCACCACCGACACCGCCGACATGGCCAACACCAGACCCACGAACACCCACGGCACCGAAGCGGCACCGTCGGCGGCCAGGTGATGGCGATTGGACTTGCCGAGGGTCATCTTGATGGCGATCACGCCCAAGGACAGCACCGCCACCGCACCGGCGAGCCACTTGATCGCACCAAGGAAAGTGGTGAAGTAGCCCACCAAGGCCGGCGGGGCGGCAGGCGCGGTGTCGGGAAGCTGGAAGCCTCCGCTGGGGGCCGGGGCCGGAGTCGCGATGAGGAGTTGCTCGGCACCTGCGCTGAGCAGATGCGACACGACGACGCTCATGGCTCTCCTTCCTTCGCCAGAAGGGTTCGCTGCAAGAGGCGGGCGATGCGGACGACGCGGCCCCCGCACTCCAGGGCGCTGCACCGGTCGAGCTGGCGGAAAGCGAACAGGTAGGGCACATGCACGACCAGGCGGGCCTGGCCGCTGACCGCGCGCAGCCGGTAGCGGGCCAGGCGGGGCGCAGGAAACGGGGCGTCGGCCACGATGATCAGCGCGGGCCGGGAGTGTGCCTGCGGCCAGTCCGTGATCATCCGGGCGGCGTGTGCGGCGCCCTCGGCGGTCGCTCGGCTCACCACCGCCGCCTCGGCTTCGGCAGGGGCGCTGCCGTCGAACTCGAAGGCGGCCGGGCTGGGGAGCTGATGGTTGAGCAGGTCGACGACCGTGCTGGTGCCCGCGCCGCCGTGGGCGCCGATCAGCGTCCACGCCGCTGCGTTCTCTCCCCGCCGCACCTTTCGACACCTTGCCTTCGATTGCACGCATCCGTCACATTAGGAACTTGACTCTCATGTTTACCAGAACTTGACAAACTTTGATGGCATGTCGGCGAGGAAAGCGTCAGATGCGAAATGCGGTGCTGCTGGGCCTGGCGCTGACAGCCAGCGCGCCCCTGCTCCCCTTAGCCGTGCTGTTCGCCTTCGACGGCGTCGCCGCCGAAAGCGACGCCCACTCGGTCGAGCAGATCCCCGCCGAGGTCGGCGACATCCCGCCCCCTATGTTGCGCCTCTACCTCAGCGCCAGCCGTACCTGCCCCGGTCTGCACTGGTCACTACCGGCAGCCGTCGGCAAGATCGAATCCGATCACGGCAGGTCCCCCCTGCCCGGGGTCTCCAGCGGCACCAATGCGGCCGGAGCCGCAGGCCCGATGCAGTTTCTGATCTCTACCTGGGGTGGCGCCGCCCGGCTCAAGACGACACCAGCGTTCAACGGCTACGGCGCCGACGGCGACCACGACGGCTGGGCCGACGTCCACAACCCCGCCGACGCCATCCACGGCGCGGTCGCCTACCTGTGCGCATCCGGCGCGGTCACCGCCCCGCGCGCAGCCCTGCACGCCTACAACCCCTCCCGGCGCTACGTCGAGAACGTACTGAGCATCGCCGAAAGCTATCGGCAAGCCGCCGCACCGGCCAGCGCGCAGCCTCAGCACCTGAGCCCGCAACGGCAGGAAGGCCGCGACCGGCTCACCCCCCGCACCCGCCGCATCCGGGACCTGATCAGGCAACAGTTCGACGTGCCCCACGGCATCGGCTGCTACCGCGCCACCAACGACGGCGGCCAGCACCCCCAGGGGCGTGCCTGTGACTTCATGCTGTCGGCGCACGGGCGCATGCCCTCGCCGGGAGAACTGGCGCGCGGGGATGCGATCGCCGCCTGGGCTCAGGGCCACGCCGAGCAGCTGGGCGTGCTGTACATCATCTGGCGGCAGCGCATCTGGAATTCCGGCAGGGCCGCTGAGGGGTGGCGGCCGATGCCCGACCGCGGATCGCTCAACGACAACCACTGGAACCACGTGCACATCTCGATGCAGTGAAAAGGACGCGGCTGCGGTCAGCCCTTCCACAGCACCCCGTCATCCTGACTCGCTCATTGACAACGGATGCGGGAAGTTTGTGTTGCGTCGATGTCGGTACGTTCCTATGCTCACCCGGCATGCGCGACGATCAGGAACGCACCGACGGACCACCTCTGACAGGACCTGCCGCGCTCGACCGCCTGTCACGACAGCACACCCCCTCCCCCTCCGGGCAGGCGAGCGCGCCCAGCCCGGCATCCGACGCGCCACCCCCTGCCGCCAGCAAGAGCACCGGACACCACGGCATCGGGGACGAGGACGCCAGCGACCCCGGCTACTTCGACACACCCATACGACCCCAGCAGTTCTGGACCGACGACGACGAAGATCCCTGGGACGACTTCGACCTCGGCCGCCGACGCGGCAGGGCTCCACTCGCCGTCATGGCGGGCATTGCGGCGGCAGCCGCCGTCCTGCTGGCGGGAGTGTGGTCGATGACCAGCGATCACGGTGATGACCTCCGCCCCAGCGCTGCCCCCGCCCGACACCCCGCTGCACCAGCGACACCACAGCCCGCCCCACCCCTGCCCGCCCCACCATCGCAGCCGGTGAGCACCCCCGCCTCCCTCTTCACGCCCACCACCGTCGCCTCCGAAACGGCGAAGACACCCCAGCCCAAGCCAGGCAGAACACCGCGCATCACCGCCCGTCCCGACACCACCTCGGCACCGGCCACCCGCACCCCCCGCAGCAGTCCACGCGAGCACTCTGCCGAGCCACCAGGGCCGAGCACCGCTCCCCCACCGCCGCACACCGAACACGACGAGCCGCTGCCCCCCGGCCCGCAGGAACCGCCACCAGCGCCGCTCACCTGAGCCCCCGGCCCCATGCCGCCTCACATGCTGTTACGGGCAGCGAGGCGCAGGCCGTGCCGATCAGCCGAAAGCCCGCACGAGCAAGACAGGGCCAGGTGATGCTGTCCGTGCGTTCTCGTACGCGGCAGCCACGTGACGCGGTAGGCGCCCGAAGGTCGCGGCGCACGCACCGAGTGTGGTATGCAGCCGTGTCTACCGTGCTCCGGCGCCCAGGCGGACAAACCGCACTCGATCGCAAACAGGGTGCACGCCAGGCCTTGCCGGACTGCATTCTTCGGCGGCCAACCCGCATGCTGGGTAGAGTGCCGAAAGTCTCGCTACATTGGCCCGCAGGGAACACAGGGTCACCATGACCGACGAGCCGTACAAGTACCCTCTCACCAGGAAGTATGTGCGCCCGCTGTATCTCCTGCTCATGGGAGAGTCGCTGACTGTGCCCAGATGGCGGCAACGCTGGTTTCAGTGGAGGCTGCGCCGCGCCGCCGCCCGCATCACGCTTCAGGAGCTGGAGACACTGTTGGCCAGCGGCTGGCGAGAGCAGCTCACCGCAGCATGGCTGGCGGGAGTCGGGCACCGAAGCGAACTGCGCGATCGGATCGGCCACCTGCTCCTCGACAGTGAGGGCTCTGACGCCGAGACTGGCTACTGCCTTGCTCTGGCCCGCTTCGGGGCGGCCTCCGACGCTGACTGGCTGGTCGCCTATCTCGACAGGTGGCTGCCTCGCCTCGAAAGCACCTACGAACAAGGCACTGCGCTAGCCACGCTCGTGCACCTGGACGCCCAACTGGGCAGCGGCAAAGCTCAGCGGTTTCTCGAGCCGGGCGGCCTGTGGCAGACATGGGCCCACGGCAAAGGCATCAGTCTCGACGAGCGGAGATGGCTCATCTCCCAGCTGTGCCGCCTCGCCGACGGTAAGAAACCGGATCGGCCTCCTTATGCACCAACACGCGGGAAACGCCCCTGAGCGATTTCCGACTCCGCAGTACGGTCGAGACCGAACGCACGCCCGGCAGGAAACAGCTGATCAGGTTGCGGAAGCAACCACCGGCCTGAGCGCTGGTCCTCCCCGTTGCTACCTCCCGTCCGCCTGCGTCTCGGCCACCCGTGGCCGGCGGCTACGCGGCCGGTGCGCCCACCAAGGACCCCTCATGGTGCCGCCTGGCATCGGAGCGCCCGGAACTATCTGCCGAACAACACCGCACCTTCCTACCCCTAGCCAGCGACGGGCGGCATCGCCACCACTGCGATGCTGTCGACGTTCTCGCTTCCCTGCCGACAGCATCTCGTGAGGCCGAGGGGACGTAGCAGGCGGCTCCGTCCTGCCTTCGGGGATCTGTCCGCTGACGCATCGAGTACCAAAGCCGTACCCAGGGGCGCTTGTGAGGCCACTACCGGAGAACTGGTCGCCCTGCTCGCTCACCTGTCGACAGCCCCGGGAGAACAGCGGCCCTACGATCCCTCATACCGGGCCACCAGTCATACTCCCGCGACCTCACCGTGCGGGCAGTGATCAAGGCAACGAGGGATCGGCAACAGGCGACAGGGCCACCACCGGCACCAGCGACTGAAGGTGGCGATAAGCGCAGGCTGCGCAGAGACTGGCCCCTGGCTCGGCAGCGACCGATCTCCCTCTCAGTCGCTCCCTCCCCTGAGGAGAGAAACTGCAGGTCAGCGGCATGATGCCGTCCAGTCAGCGACTGAAGCGACTCACGTTCGAAGTCATGACGACATTCCCGCGTGCGTGCGTGCGCGTCATAAGAGGAATCTTGAGTCGCTTCAGTCGCTAGACGGTGAGGAACATGACGCTGAGCTGGGCTTTTGCCAGCGACTGAAACCAGCGACTGAAACGATCGCCCGCGTGCCTCCTCCCCTGTTCGGTCGCTGGGGCTGACGAACGCCGCCTTCGCCCGCTCCTGGCCCCATCGCCAAACGCGGCTACAGTCGCTCCCCCAGGCACTCGCAGCCGCAGCCTGGCCAATGAGCAGCGCTGCTGACGCCCCTTCGGGGTGATCAGCGCGCCGACCAGGCGAGCTCAGCCGCGCACAACACCCCTGGGTTCGCCAGCTTTTCTTCTCACGCGGAGATCCCCGCCCCGCTCACGCTTTGGCGCACCTGCCGGACAGGGAACCCGGCGCGCAGCATGGCTTTTGCCGACGTATCGCTCTTCCCCTGACAGCGAGTCACTCGCCATGCTGTCGCAATCCCGCCACTTGCGTCACACGTCCGCTAGCCTATGTTGACTATGTTCCAAAGTTCAGTCGCTTCAGTCGCTCCGCCACCGCCAACACGCGGCCTGAGCAGGGCTTTCGCGCAGCGACTGAAGAAACGAGCCTCAGAACGGCGACGCCTGGCGGCTTGTCGAGCCGCACGCGGGAGGAATGCCGTGGCCCCTGCCCCACCCTCGGCGGACCCGAGCGCCATCACACCGCTTGAACGCGCGCACTGGTGCGCAGCGCAAGGATGGCCGGTCCACCCCCTGGCCCCAAGACGCAAAAATCCCGCACGCAACTGCTCAGCCTGCCAGGACGACGACCACCGCCCGCAGCAATGCCCCTGCCTGCCGCAGGGGCGCTGGTGCCATGGCTTCTACGCTGCCACCACCGATCCGGCCCGGATCGATGCCTGGTGGGCAGGTGCCCCCGCCATGGGCGTCGGTGTGGCATGCGGCCCGGCAGGCCTGGTCGTCATCGACATCGACGCCCACAGCAAGCAGGTCCCCCCACGCGAGCAGATCCTGCCCGGGATCACCATCCACCCCGACGTCAACCTCACCGGCCTGACCAACGGCTACCACACCCTCGCCCTGCTGGCGGCACTGCGATCAGCCCCTGACCCCGCACACGACGCCACCACATTGCGTGTGCAAACCCCTTCGGGTGGCCTGCACATCTGGTACCAGGCTGATCCGGCCCACCACTTCTCCTGCTCGACCGGCTCGGGCGTCCGCCGCGCACTCGCCTGGCAAGTCGACGTCCGCGCGCACGGCGGCTACATCATCGCCCCGGGGACCACCACCAGCGACGGCACCTACACCCCGGTGGGAACGTGCCGCAAGGTGGCGCGACTGCCGGTGTGGCTGGCGGTCGAACTGGCCCGCACCGGCCACCTGCCAGACCCTTCCCCGCCCCAGGCATCACGGCCGGGCCCACCGGCCCGAGCCCGTCAGGCCGTCATCGCCGCCGGTGGCGGGCGGGATACGGCCACCCGCGTCCTGGACACCGTGCTGAGCGAGGTCATCGCCTGCGGGAGCGTCTCCGAAGGAGCCGGTTTCAGTGCCAAACTCAACCGGGCCGCCTACACCGCCGGAGGACTGGTCGCCGCAGGCTACCTGAGCCAAGCCCGAGCCGAGGCCCTGCTCACCGAAGCAGCCCTGGCTGCCCGCCCCGGACAGGAACGCCGCTGCACACAGATCATCGCGAGCGGCCTGGGCGCAGGCGCGCGCAGCCCGCTTCACCCCGAGAGGCGGCGGCGATGAATCACGCCGAAGGCAGATTCGACCCGGTCGCAGTCGCCCAGCAGATGCTTCAGCTGACCAACGTCCCCGATGACATCATGACCCCCGCCCCGCGGGCGTCGAAGGAGAGCGTCACCCGCTTCGGCCTGCTGCCCGACTCACTCTCAGATCGCGGCAACGCCAAACTGTTCGTGCAGATGTACGGCGGCGACTTCAAGTACGTGCCAGGGCTGGGCTGGTACCGGTGGGCGGATCACCGCTGGGCCTACGACCACGCCGACACCCACATGTGGGCGGCTGGGGAAATGGCCGAACAACTGGCCCAGTCCGACCCCAGCGGCACCTACACCTCAGCAGACCTGCGCCACCACCGGCGCCGGGCGCTGTCCACCTCCGGTATGCACGCCTTGCTGCTGCAGGCCAAGACGGCCCCCGGCATGGTGCTGGACGCCGCAGACCTGGATGGCGACCCGTATGCCCTGTGCACCCCCGCCGGGGTGGTCAATCTCCGTACCGGGCTGATCACCGCTCCCGACCCCAGTAAGCACCTGCACTCGCGCTCCACGACGTTGTCGCCGAGGGTTATGCCGTTGCCCCGCTGGGGACGGTTCCTGGAGGACCTGTTCGGCGCCGACGCCGAAGGCCAGGAGATGATCCGTTTTGTGCATCTGCTGCTCGGCTACAGCATCACCGGCGACGTCGGCGGACAGGTACTGCCGTTTCTTTACGGCCAGGGAAAAAACGGCAAGTCAGTGCTGCTGGAAGTCATGCTGCAACTCTTGGGAGACTACGCTGACGCCGCCCCGCCAGGATTTCTGATGGCCAGAACATTCGAAGGCCACCCCACCGACCTGGCCGAGCTGCACGGCCGACGCATCCTGGTGTGTTCCGAGCTCAAACCCGGAGACAAGTTCGACGAGGCCCGAGTCAAGCTACTCACCGGCGGCGACAAGATCAAAGCCAGGCGGATGCGGCAGGACTTCTTCAGCTTCGACGCCACCCACCACCTGTTCCTGCTGGGCAACCACCGCCCCGAGGTGAGCACCGGGGGTTTCGCGTTCTGGAGGAGAATCCGCCTGATCCCCTTCACCCGTGTCGTGCCCCCCGAGCGGACGATCGACAACCTGGCCCGCGTGCTCGTGCAAGAAGAGGGGCAGGGCATTCTCGCCTGGCTGATCGAGGGCGCCCAGCGTTACCTGGCCGGCGACAAGAACCTGGACGGCCCCCAGCGCGTCCGCGTGGCCACCGACGCCTACGCCGAAACCGAGGACGGTATCGGCCGTTTCATCGACGAATGCTGCACGATTCACTCCGGTAGCAGAGTCGAGCAGGGACTGCTGTATGCCACCTACTCCAAGTGGTGCAGCGCCGAGGGCAGCTCACTGGTATCGGCGCGTGCTTTCGCCGCCCGAATCCGTGACACTCTAGGCCTGACCTCCCCCAAACAGATGGCCACCTCCAACAGTCGCAAGTACTATCCCGGAATCGGCCTGGTCAACGATCCCAACGCCGAGGAGCGTCCCCAGTGAGCGCGCTGATCGACCCAGCCGACCTTGCGCACGAAAGCGACATCGTCTGGCTCGAAGACATCACCCCACTGGACTACGTGCGCCAGAACATGGACCGGCTCCCCACCCGCAGGGGAAGGCCTGCCTTCCACCGCCCCGGCCGGATGGTCGGCTATGCCCGCCTGGACCCTCAGGCCAAGTCCCACTCCCCCGTTTCCGGCACCTTCCTTCGCAGGGTTTTCTGGCTTGCGCCCAACGACCGGGACGAGGCCCCGCATGGCACCTACGCCTCGGGTGCGCCGTTGGAGGCAGTGGATCCGCGCACGCTCGCTGCCCGGGCCGCAGGCTACAAGACCGAGCGGTCCGAGGGCGGCCCGGCGTCGAAGGCCATGATCGAGCTTGGGATCACCCTGCCCAAGGGCTGAGCCCAAGGACAGGTGCGAGGCGGGATGAGGTGACGGCTCACTCGCCGTGCCCCTGCCGCAGGAGAGGCTTCACCTTTCGGTGGCCTCTCCTGCTTCGAGGGCCCGGACGGAGAAGCAGGGGTGCTCAGCAGCTGCGAAAGGCGTGGCAGAGGCCGCCAGGAGGCGTGAATGCTGCGGGCCTGGGTTCTCCTCTCATCCCGGCCGCCTTACAGGCTTCCTGGCCCGATAATCCCGAGACGCGCACCGGGCCACCTCATCGTGGACAGCTCGCCGTAGCCTGCACGTCGGCCGCTGTCGCCGCAGCCTCCACGGCCCATGTGGGCCCTGAAGCGCCCTTGACAGGCTGTGGAGGCCTCCCTCTCCCCCGCTGTCCGATTCCGGTCACAAATCAGACACAGTGCTCGGCAGGATGAGGCTACGGATGGCTGCGTGCGCAACCCGCTCGCTAGATTTGGAGAATATTGACTAGAAGGTCAACCATTATCAACAAGCAGAGTGAGAGGTGCCTTTGGCGAATTCTCCCCTTCCCCGCTCCCAGCTCGGAGCCGTCCTGTCAGTGACAGGACAAGCGTGCTCGTAAGCCCTCCCCCCCCCACGCCAGCTTCTCCTGTCGCGGCTGGCTGGTCGCCAGTTCGAGCGCGGCCCTCAACCCCTCGGTGCTCCCCACGGTGCGAGCAGACCCCCCGGGGCGACGGCTCTGGTCTCAGCCACCCCAGACCCAGCCTCCGCCTGGCAGCAGTCACCTGCCGCGTATCGCCACCTCTCCACGGTGAGCCCTCCTTCCTGCGCTCTGTCCCGAACCACCGTGCTTCCTCCCCCACCCCGACCTCCCCCACCAACGCCCTTCCGCCATCCAGCACAGGCGCTCCTCTACGGCCACCCCTGCTGCGCGGGCGGCTCTAGCACCCAGGACATGGCCCACTCCCCCACTCCTCGCACTGGGCCCGCTCACCCCCACCTCTCCCCCACCTTCCAGGCGCGCTTGCCCGGTTCTTCACGCCCCACCGGCTGCGCACACACCTGCCATTGCCTGAACAGTGCCTGCGGCTGCAGCCCCTGCCGGTCTCGCCCGCTGCAGTCGGCAGCGCAGAGCTGCCCCTCGCCCTGTCATGGCACTGACGTAGAAGCAGCCCGGCCTGCAGACACATCAGCCTGTAGCAGCCGAGCTGGCGCCCCCAGGTCAGGCCCCCCGGCCCCGTTTCACCAGGAGCACGCATGCACCTGCGACGTACGGCTCGAGCACTTGTCGTTGCCGTCTGCACCGGACTGGCAGCCATCAGCGTGGCCGAACTGGCCGCAGCCGATCCCCATCACACACTCGGCAACGAAGAGGTGTGCGCACTCTGGGATACCCCGAACACCCTGCCGTACGAACAATGCCTCAACACGCTGAACACCGGCCCCGCGCCACCTTCACCCACGGGCACCCCAGCCCCGGTTCAGCGTCAGCCCGCAACCATGACCGCCCCCTCATGGCAGGACGTGCTCCACCCACCGCAGTACGTCTGCCTGGACGCGGCAGTCGGCCTCCTCACGAGCGTTACCCCCACCGTCAGCGCCACGCCCGTCCACGGGTGCGGCCAGCAGCTCGTGTGCGTGTGGACGCTCACCGATCGCCGGTATCACTGCGTTGAGCCCACCGGTCGATCGGTGGATTCTCCCCTCGGCATCTGCCAGCCGACCCCCACCGCAGGCCACGCCTGCGCCGACACACCCCCCTCGCCGACTGCCGCCCCTCTCGGGCAGCACGACCTCCCGCCATCAGCGGACACCTCACAGCCGACGTCGCCGACGCTTGCAACCCCAGCAGAGCTCACGATGCAACTCCCTCCTGAAGCGCCCAAGCTGACGCCGCCCTCCAGCACACCTTCGGCTCCGCCCCCGGCCACTCCGTCGCCGACCCTGCCCCTCACTCCTTCCGCTCCCGCCCTGAGCGCTGCGGAACAAGCGCTGAAGCAGGCCAACGCCCTGGGCCTCGACATCTGGCTGGAGACCGACCTGGTCGCCGCCTGGAAGGGCGGCCCGGCACACCTGCGTGACGCGGTAGCGGAACTCGCGAAGCCAGCAGGACGTCCTGGCGTCGTCGGAGTGAAGTTCGCCTACGACCTGGCACTCACTGGATTCAGCAGCAGCGCCCAGGTGCGCCGGTTCGTCACCGAAACGTCGCACGCGCTGCGAGCCGCTCTCCCCGCCAGCCGCAAGCTCGCCGTCGACGTCATCATCCCCGAGCTTGGCTGCGGGACCAGCACAGCGTGCACCCGCAGTATGCGACAGGCCTACCCCCTGCTCAGCCTCGCCAACGTCGAACGCTACGTGCTGACAGGTGCTGTCGACGCCGTCAACATCACCACCGGCTTGTTCACGCGCCAATACGCCACGCACAAGATCAAACCGGCCGAGGCCATCGCCCATCATTGGCAACGCCTTCGGTCACGGGAATGGAAGAGGCGGCAGCCGAACCTGTCGGTGGGAAGCCGGGAGATCAACCTGGCCCACTCCGCAACCTCTCAGCAGGTCTCCCCCACCGACGCCACACGGTTCGTCCGCGAACGCATCAACGCTCCGCTGCAGTCGGGTGCAGATCATGTCGTCATGTGGACGTGGAAACAGACGTTCGGCGGTCGCACCTGGCGGCTGGCTGATGTGGGCGCCCGCAGCAACACCATCTGGTCCGCCCTGCGCAGCCGCGGCGAACGTGAGGCGCTGTCGGTCACCTACAACCCGGGGCAAACAGAGCGCAGTGTCGCCGACGACATCAGCATGATCGCTGAGATCGCCTCCACGGTGCACCTCTTCCTTCCGCGCACCTCCAGCGCCCCCTCCCCCACAGCGGCGCCCAGCCAGGCGCGGTGACCAGCGTTCTCCTCAGCCGCTGTCGCAGACATCGCCTCAGAGGAGAACAGCCCGGCGACCCCTCGGTACTCGCCGTGCCGGCTGCGGTCGGGGCCAGATGGGCAACCCCTGCGACGTCGCAGGGAGACCATCGTGGCTGCATGATCAGGTGTGAGCCTCAGCCTGAGATCAGGCCAGAGAGATCCCGGCCGCTAGGGTCGCCGACAGCGGCACCGGACAGAAGCCTGAGCAGCGCCAGAGATCCACCCACACGTGTGCTGACGTGAGGGCGGGAGCGTGTGACGGCTCCGCAGGCGCGCCTCGCCCTTCCTGCTGACCCTCGCCCGCGGACATCGCCACCGTGCCTCTTCGAGGAAGTCAGGCGACGAGACACGGTGGCGTGCGGCCGGAGGGGGCCACCTCAAGGCCAGTCGGCGGCAGGTTTCGGTGAGGTGTGCGACCCCAGCGGAGAACCCTCCAGAGACATGCGAAGGGGCGCCGTTTCTGACAGAAACGGCACCCCTTCGCATGCAGGTCGTGTTGCGGCCCCGTCGGCACCGCTCCCCCGCGCCTGCGCTGAGCCTGAACGTGCTGCAGCCCTTAGACGGCACCCTTGTCGGGATAACCAAGGCTGTCCAGCACCCCGTCGATGATGCCGACCAGCGGGGCCTTCGGGTCCCAGATCGCCAGCGGCTCCTGCGCTCCGTACGCCTCCGGAATCCGGACGCTCGAGCCCACGAACGGCAACAGCTTCTCCTGGAACATCTGCGTGGCCTCTTCCTGGTACTCCAGATAGACAGCCCCCTGACCGGCGTGCGACTTGGCCTCATTCATCAGGTAGTACGACGGCTGCGCCGAGGCACCGAAGTCGTCGTACTCCGTCCGGATCTCGTCAATGTTCACCGCCAGCGCGGCAGCGCCACGCAACTCCTTACGTGTGGGCTTGAGACAGACCACCACGTCCGTCGCAGCCAGCAGAAGCGAGACCGACAGCCGCCCCAACGAGGCCGGGCAGTCGATGTAGACGAGGTCGTACTCCCCCTCCTGAACCTGATTCTTCAGAGCAAGCTGAAGCCAGAACACGCCGCGGGCATCCATGGTGAGCTCGCTGTCGGCCTGGCTCATCTTGTTGCTTCCACGCACCAGGCTCAGCCCGTCGATGACACGGAAGGCGTCATCGTCGTCGCCAGGGCCAATGCGGGTGCGGCCAGGCACGACAGCCTCGGCGAGCTTGGCCTGCCCGAGCATGACATCGTGGATCGTGGCCACCCCCGCAGGAACCAGGTCGCCGTCGTAGCCGTACCAGTACGACATGTCCGACTGCAGGTCGCCGTCGACAGCCAGCACCTTGTAGCCGCGAAGAGCGAGGTTGGTGCACAACGTGTGGCCGAACGTTGTCTTACCGACCGAACCCGCCCGGTTCAGGCCGGCCAGGACAGGCGGCAGATGGGGGGCGTAACGAGGTCGGCGAGGGGCGGGCAGGGTGGAGGTCAC